>NZ_VZPJ01000001.1 GCF_008801605.1 Pseudomonas brassicacearum subsp. brassicacearum
AGCTTGCTTGCGATGACGGCGGACATCCAACATCAAGGCAGACTGACACGCTGCTATCGCGAGCAAGCTTTGCTCCCACTGGGGATTTTTGTTGGCAGGGAAATCGCAGGCTGGCACCGATCCAAACCGTGGGAGCAAAGCTTGCTCGCGATGACGGCGGACATCCAACATCAAGGCAGACTGACACGCTGCTATCGCGAGCAAGCTTTGCTCCCACTGGGATTTTTGTTGGCAGGGAAATCGCAGGCTGGCACCGATCCAAACTGTGGGAGCAAAGCTTGCTCGCGATGACGGCGGCACATCCAACATCAAGGCAGACTGACCCACCGCTATCGCGAGCAAGCCCGCACACAGGGATAAGTTGCAAACTTGAACCCTGGATTGTCTAGAACAAACTCTGCACCTGCTCCAGTACCGCGCGGTTCATCTGGCCGGTGTGGGTGTGCAGGCTCACATAGCTTTGCAGCATGTCGAGCTTGGTATTAAGCAGGTCTCGGCGGGCCTGGAACAGCCGCTGCTGGGCGTCAAGAATATCCACCGTGGAACGCACGCCGCCCTGGAAGCCTTTTTCCGTCGAGGTCAGCGCACGCTGATTGGACTCCACCGCCCGCTGCATCGCCTTGCTCTTGGCAAACCCGGCCACGACGCCCAGGTAATCGGTCTCGATATCTTCGGCCAGTTGCTGGCGTTGCACGTCGTAGTCGGACTGGGCGCCGGCCAGTTGCGCTTCGGCCTTGGCCACCGAGGCCCGTACCGCCCCGCCGCGATACAACGGAATATCCAATTGCACCCCCACGTAATAGGTGTCCTGGCGCGGGTCGAGTTCCTGGTATTGACGGGTTTCCCGGCGGGTCAACTGGGTGGTCAGCGACAAGGTTGGATAATGCCCGGCACGCTGGCTGTCGGCCTGGGCCTCGGCCACTTTCACCGCCGCCAGCCGAGCGGCCAGCTCGGGGCTGGCTTCACGGGCAATCGCCGTCCAGTAAGGCAAGTCCTGCTCAGGCGGGATCGGGCTACCGGCGGCCAATTCTTCGCGCATCGGCTGAATGTCATCGATGGGCACGCTGGCGCGCCCGGACAAGGCCCGCAACGCCGCCACGCGGCGCGCCTGGGCTTCAGCCTCTTGGGCTTGCACCAGATCGAGCCGTGCCTGGGCTTCGTCGATATCGGTGATCGCACCTTGGCCGCCTTCATAAAGCTTTTTACTTTGAACGACCAAGCTTTGGATCGCGCTCTTCTGCTGGACGATCAACTTGATCTCGTTCTCGGCCCGGGCGACGTCGAAATACCCCTTCGCCACCCGGTCATACAGGGTCTGGCCGGCCACATCGAACACCTGGGTGCCC
This sequence comes from Pseudomonas brassicacearum subsp. brassicacearum, assembly GCF_008801605.1. Classification (GTDB taxonomy): domain Bacteria; phylum Pseudomonadota; class Gammaproteobacteria; order Pseudomonadales; family Pseudomonadaceae; genus Aquipseudomonas; species Aquipseudomonas brassicacearum. The sequence continues at coordinate 1,347 of NZ_VZPJ01000001.1, forward strand.
AGTTGACCGCGCGCCTTGCCCTCCTGATAGGCCGCCCAGCGTGCCTTGTCGTAGAGCGGCTGTTGCGCCGCCAGGGTCACGTTGTTCGCCTGGTAATCATTGCTGTTGACGTAGGTGCTGTCGTCACCGCCGTCGGTCCGCCCGCCGTAGCCGTAGCGCGAGGTCAGCGACACTTGCGGGTAAAGGCCGCCACGCCCGATGTCCTCTTCATGCCGCGAAGCTTCAAAAGCGTGGGCAGCCGACTGAACGGTCGGATCGTTGAGGCGCGAGGCATCATAAGCGGCGGTCAGGCTCAGGCCCCCCTCGGCGGCCCACACCGGATTGAGCGCCACCCAACCCGCACACAGGCTCAGCAATACACGCAAACGGTAGCGGCAACGATCGACCATGCTCATTCCTCCTTGAAGGCTGCAAGCAAGCGTTCACGCAAAGGCTTCATCAGGTAATTCATCAAGGTGCGCTCGCCCGTCACCACCGTGACATCGGCGAGCATGCCCGGGCGCACCAGCAGGCCGGCGCTCTGCAACGCAACCACGGTGTCGGCGGGAATCTCGACCTTGGCGGAGAAGTACGGTTGATGTGTCTGCTCATTGATCAACTGGTCCGCCGACACCGTCGTCACCGTGCCGGTGACCGTCGGCGTATCCACCCGTTGCAGCGCCGTGAAATGCACATGCACCGGCAGGCCCGGACGCAGCTTGTTGGCCATCAGCGGCTCGAAACGCGCGGTGATCGCCATCGGTGCATCCAGCGGCACGACCTGCATCAGGGTCTGGCCGGCCTGCGCAACGCCGCCGACGGTATGAATGCTCACGTCCATGACCTGCCCGGCCACTGGCGCACGGATCGCACCGTTGTCGACTTCAAACTGCAAGGCGCGAATCTGGTCGGCATAACCGGCGGCCTCGGCCGAGACTTCGCTGAGCTGGGTTTCGGCATCACGGCGGAACTCCTGCTGCGCCTGCAAGGCCTTGAGCCGGCTTTCATTGATCGCCTGGCGAGTCCTGCCGACATCACCCACCCCAGAGGCGATCTGCCCCGCCAACTGGGCCGCGTTGCGCTCGGCCTCGAAGAGTTTGTTGCGCGGAACGTAGCCTTCCCGGGCCAAATCGCGCAGGCCTTCAAGCTCCTGCTGCTGGAAGCGCATCTGCGCATCGTAGTTGCGCTTGACGCCTTCGTAGCCAAGCAATTGCTGCTGCAAGGCCGCGGCTTCGTGCTCGATGATCTGCAAGCGGCTGCCCAGCTCCGCGCGGCGGGTGATGAACAACTGGCTCTGCAAGGCCATGGCCGCCTTGACTCGCGGTTCGTCGGCGTGGGCCAGCAGTTCCGCGGGCCATTGGATCTCGGCATTGCCCAGACGCTCGGCAATCAAGCGCGCCTCGATGCTGCGATCATTGAGGAGCTTGCCCAGGGTCACGTCCAGTTGCGATTGCGCCTGCACCGTATTGAGCTGCACGAGCAATTGCCCTTGGGTGACGCGGTCGCCATCGCTGACCAGCAGCTTTTCCACCACCCCGCCGACCAGCGACTGCACGGCCTTGCGCTCCCCTGCCACCACCACGGTGCCGCTGCCTACCACCCCTTGGTCGAGCGGCGCCAGGCAGGCCCAGAGCAGGAAACCGCCCAGCGTCAGGACCAGGAATCCCACGCCATAACGAGCCGCGCTTCCGGCGTCGGTACTGGCGCTGGGCAGCGTCGTGGTGCTGCGCACGCTCAACCCTTGCTCGCTGTACGCTTGTGCCCCTGGAGTCAGATCACGCATCGCCGCCCGCCTCCCTGACCGCGGCCGGCCTGGGCCCCGGCATCAATGCCTTGAGCACCCGGTCCCGTGGGCCGAACGCTTGTTGAGTACCGTCCTTGAGCACCAGGATGTGATCGACCACCGCCAGCACACTGGGGCGGTGAGTAATCAACACCACGGTGCTGCCGGCCGCCTTGAGCGCACTGATAGCCTGCACCAGCGCCAGCTCACCGGCGTCATCGAGATTGGAGTTGGGCTCATCGAGCACGATCAGCGATGGCCGTCCGTAGAGCGCGCGAGCCAGGCCCAGGCGTTGTTTTTGCCCACCGGACAAGCCAAGCCCACCAGGGCCCAACGGCGTGTCGTAGCCCTTGGGAAAGCGCAGGATCATTTCGTGGATGCCGGCATGACGCCCGGCGGCGATGATCTTGTCGGCGTCCTGCTCACCGAAGCGGGCGATGTTGTCGGCAACCGTGCCATCGAACAACTCGATGTCCTGTGGCAGGTATCCAAGGTACGGCCCCAAGGCGTCGTGGGACCATTGGCTGATCTCGGCATCGTCCAGGCGCACCGACCCGCCCATGGCCGGCCAGACCCCAACCAAGGCGCGCGCCAGTGTCGACTTACCACTGGCGCTGGGCCCGACCACGGCAAGCACATCGCCCTTGGCGAGGCTGAAATTGATCCCGCGCAGGATCGGCTGCGAAGCACCTGGCGGACCGACATACAGCTGTTCCAGGCGCACCGCGCCGGTGGGTGGCGGCAACGGCATGCGCAGACGCTCGCGCGGATGTTGGGCCAGCAATTGGCTCAGGCGCTGGTAGCTCTGGCGTCCGGCGTTGAATTGCTTCCACGAGCCGATGGCGATTTCCACGGGCGCCAGGGCTCGCCCCAGCAACAGCGACATCGCAATCATCATGCCCGCCGACAGTTGGCCTTCAAGCACCAGCAAAGCGCCCAGCCCCAACGCCAGGGACTGCCCGGAGATACGTACGAAACGGGTCGTCGAGGTGATACGCGCGCTGCGGTCGCTGGCATGGGCCTGGGCGGCAATGATCCGTTGCTGCAACAGGCTCCAGCGCTGACGCAGCGGCCCGAGCATGCCCAGGGCCTGGATGACTTCGGCATTGTGCAGTGTGCTGTTCACATAGATCGACGACTGCACCCCCAGCCGATTGGCCTCCCCCAGGCGCGCTCGCGTCGCCAGTTCTCCCCACAACGCCAGGCCGATCAGCACCAAGGCCAACACCAGTGTCAGCACACCGAACCAGGGGTGAAAGATGAACGCCACCAGCAGGAAGATCGGCAGCCAGGGTGCATCGAGCAAGGCGATCAGGCCCTGCCCGGTAATCAACTGGCGTAGCGTCGCCAGGTCGGTGAGCACCTGCGCCGGGTTGGCGTTGTGCTCGCGCAGGCTGCGGGCAAAAGCGGCGTCGAAAATCCGCTCGCCCAGGGCTTCGTCCAGCCCTGCGCTCATGCGAATCATCACCTCGCCACGGACCCACTCGATCAGGGCACTGAACATGAACAGTCCCAGGGCCATCAAGGTGAGCATGAACAAGGTGGTTTCGTTGCGGCTGGTCAGGACCCGGTCGTAGACCTGCATCATGTAGAGCGACGGCACCAGCACCAACAGATTGATCACGCCACTGAACAATGCCAGCGCCCAGAACACCCGGCGGTAGCTCAATAAGGCAGCATCAATGTCATGACGCGGATCGAGTAGAAACCCCATGGGAAATCGCCTGCAAGAGAAATGGTCGGTCCAGGACGCAATCCATCGCAAGGCTCTTTTTCCCGAGAGTGATCGAGAAAAAACTATCCAGCTGGCGCGCTGTTATCAGGGGCGATCCTCATCCCTACAGGCGCCAATTACTGACAACGCAGCCGCGGGTTAGTGCCGGTTTGCAGGGGTGTGCTTGCAAGTGGGTGACAGGCGGACGGGCCGCGCTTCGAGACGAAGCTTATTGCCTCTCGAATGGGCCAAAAAAGCGGTTTTGTTGACGCCAGTAACGTGGCGTCAACAGGATGAAAACAGCACGGCTAGCCGAGGGAAACGACCCGTTCAGGCTGGGGCGAATGCCGCGACGTCACCAGGCCGACAAAGGAAATGACCAGCGCCAGGCCCAGGGTGGTACTGACCTCGCTGCGGTGCTCGGGCGTGATCATCATGACCGCCAGCGCCGCCGAGATGAACACGATGACCAACCAGGTCAGCCAGGGGAACAGCCACATGCGAAAAGGCAGCTCGATATTCTGCCGTTGCAACATCCGGCGCATGCGCAGCTGCGAGATGGCGATCACCAGATACACCAGCAACGCGATGGCGCCGGAGCTGGCGAGCAGGAACTGGAACAGGCCGGCGGGCATGAAGTAACTGAACAAGGTGACGCCCGCGCCGAGCACGGTACTGGCAATCACCGCAGACCTTGGGACACCGGCCGAAGACGTGACCTTCAAGGCCTTTGGCGCATCGCCGCGACGCCCCAGGGAGTACAACATTCGCGAGGCGATATAGATCGAGGAGTTCATGCAACTGGCCACGGCGATCAGCACCACCACATCCACCAGGAATTTGGCGTGGGGAATGTTCATCAGCTCCAGCGCTCGCTGGTAGGAACCCACTGAAGCCAGGAGTGGATCGTTCCAAGGCACGACGGAAATGACCACGAAGATCGACAGCAGGTAAAACACACCGATGCGCCAGATCACCGAACGGGTGGCCTTGGCAATGTTCTGCGCAGGGTTGTCGGATTCGGCGGCTGCGATGGTCACCGCCTCCGTACCGATGAAACTGAACATGATGGTAATGAACGCGCCCACCACCGCCGACAGACCGTTGGGGGCGAACCCGCCATGCTCCTCCATCAAGCGACTCAGGCCGCTGGCTTCGCGCTCGGGAATCCACCCCATCAGCACCGCGAAACCCAGGGAGATGAAACCGATGATCGCCACCACCTTGGCCATGGCAAACCAGAACTCGAACTCGCCGTATTTGGACACACTGAACAGATTCGTCACCGCCAGCAGCACGATCGACACCGAGGCGAACAACCAGGCATCGACGGCGGGAAACCACTGGTTCAACACATGACCGGCGGCCAACGCTTCGATGGGAATCACCAACACCCAGAACCACCAGTAGAGCCAACCGATGGTGAAGCCTGCCCAGCGTCCGATGGCCTGGTCGGCATAGGTGGAGAAGGAGCCGGTGTCCGGATTGGAGACCGCCATCTCGCCCAGCATGCGCATGACCAGGACCACCAACAGCCCGGAAAACAGGTAGGCCAGCATGACGGCCGGGCCGGCGGCGGCAATGGCATGGCCCGATCCCACGAACAGACCCGCACCGATGATTCCGGCGATGGACAGCATGGTGACGTGACGAGGCTTGAAGCCCTGTGCCAAATGGCCGTTCGAATCCTTGAAGCTGGGGCTGGTCATTTTTTTATTCTCTTGTGATCGAACATTGAGACGCGCGCAGGGACAGTCGGTGCTTCTGGTATTCCCGCCCCTCCTGGAAGCGGTACCTCTTGGTCGGGTTGATCCACCCTGGGCGAACGTGCGCACTTGCGGTGAAAAGTCGCGCCACGTTACCTGCCTTCCCTCCCAAGTTAGTTACCTGAACGCGCCATCCCCGTGCCTGATTTCGCCAAGTGGGGCATGGCGTTTTGCCGCTTGCCAGGTGTCTGGATCGCGGTATTCAGCCGCGTCCTTGAGGGGAGCCATGAAATAAACCCTTTAAAAACTTTACTGGGTTAAGTATTTTGCATGCCTATACCCGGCCTGTTGTTAACCAGGAACCCTGTGGGAGCGAGCTTGCTCGCGATGGCGGTATTTCAGTCGACTTCAATGCAGCTGATCCAACGCTATCGCGAGCAAGCTCGCTCCCACAGGGCTGGTGCGCCAAGGCCTTTAACCGCTGCTTTCTTTCCAACAAGGACCTCCCGTGAGCGGACTGCGTGAACGTCAAAAAGCCGAACGCCGCCAAGCCATCAGCAAGGCGGCGGTCGAACTGTTCGAGCGCCAGGGTTTCCAGAACACCACCATCGAACAGATCGCCAGCCAGGCCGGCGTATCGGCGCCTACCGTCTTCAAGTACTTCGGCAACAAGCAGGAGATCATCCTGGAGATCCTGCACGACGCCGACCAGCGCGCACTCACGGACACCCGCAACCAGATCCCTGAAATCGAAGACCCGGTCGAAGCACTGTGTTATCTGGAACGGCTGTTGACCGGTTACGCGCTGGAGGTCATGCATCCGAGCCTTTGGCGCGAGTTGCTGCCGCTGATTCTGTTTGGTGGCGACAACGGGCTGCCGGAGGGTTATCGCGCCATGAACGATGCGCTCAGGGCCGAAATCAGTGGGCTGATCAGGGAATTGCAACAGGCCGGAAAGCTGCGCGCCGACCTCGACGTCGACCTCGCCGCCTTCCTGTTGAACGACTATTCGCACTTGCAGCTGTTCCGGTTGGTCAACCAGGAACAGCCGGACATCGAGGCACACTCCACCCAGGTCCGGCGTATCACCGAATTGCTCTTCCTGGGCATGCGCGCCTGAGCGAACACCCCACCGATACGGACCCGGCGCCGCAACACCGGGTCACGCTGATCAGCGATGCGTCTTGATGCTGGTCCAGGTGCGAGTGCGGATCCGCTCCACCGCCGCCGGCACCGGCTCCAACGCGAACAGAGTCTTGCGCGCCTCGTCCGGCACATACATGGCGGGGTTGTTGCGGATATCGGCGTTGACCAGCGTCGTGGAGTCCTTGTTCGGGTTGGGGTAACCGATCTTGTTGCTGATCCGGGCAATGACATCGGGACGCAAGATGTAGTTGATGAACGCGTAGGCCTCTTGGGTATGAGGGGCGTTGGTGGGCACCATCATGACGTCCGACCACATCGGCGCGCCCTCCTTGGGCAGCGCCATTTCCACCTTGACCCCCTTCCCTGCGTCCTGGGCCAGTCGTTTGGCCAGGGCCACCCCACCGGACCAACCTACCCCTACGCAGATCTCGCCGTTGGCCAGGTCCATGCCATAGCGTGACGAATTGAAGTAGGTGATGTAGGGACGAACCTTGAGCATGGCCGCCTGCGCCTTTGCGTAGTCCTCACGTTTCTGGCTGTTGGGGTCGAGCCCTTCGTAGTGCAAGGCGATGGGCACGATCTCGTTGGCGGCGTCGAGCAATCCCACGCCGCAACTGGCCAGCTTGGCCATGTTCTCTTCCTTGAAAAGGATGTCCCAGGTGTTCATTTGCACATCGGCGCCCAGCACCTGGCGCACCTTGTCGACGTTGTAACCGATCAGCGTCGTGCCCCACAGGTACGGCGCCGCATAGCGGTTACCCGGATCACCCACCGCCTCCAGGGACTTCATGAACTCGGGGTCCAGATGCTGCCAGTTCGGTAATTGGCTGCGGTCCAGGGGTTGGACGGCACCGGCGGCAATCAGGTGGCTGACGTTGGAACTGCTCGGGTAGACCACGTCATACCCGGAGTTGCCGGTCAGGAGTTTGGACTCCAAGGTCTCGACGCTGTCGAAGACGTCGTAGATGGGACGGATGCCGGTTTCCTCCTCGAAACTCTTGAGGATTTCAGGCGGCAGGTATTCGATCCAATTGTAGATTCGCACCGTCCGCTCTTCGGCCAGGCTTGCGCCACTAACCAGCATCGAAACGACAGCGCCCAGCAAGGTGTTGCGCAAAAACATGCTCATGATCAAACACTCCAGCGCGGCCGCGAAGGCTCGCGGCACTTAATAGCGGTAGGTGAAGTAGAGTTCCAGCGCGCTGAATTTCCGGTCGTCGCCGAATACTTGCTTGGCCGCTGCCATGGGCTTGACCCAGTTATAGGACAGCGAGGTGGACAGCGACTTCGAAGGCGCCCAATCCAGGAAGACTACACTCTCGTCGGCAAACCGTTTGTCGCTGACGGCGGTGCCCATGTAGTTTTTTTCGTCGAGCCAGAACTGGTAGTGGATCGCGCCGAGCGTAAGGGTTTCGTTGAGGTGGGTCTTGAGTGAGAACTGCTGGACGTTTTCGTTGCTGTTGAACAGCAGGTAGTTGCCGACGACATCGCCGATCAGCCAGGTGCTCCAGTCGACGAAGCCCTTGCTCAACGGATCCCAGGCTTTCTGTCGGTTGTCCGTGAGGTTGTCGTCGCCGGAAAAGCTCGCGTAGCGGTAGCCAATCACCGGGGTCAACGGCAGCGTGCTGAAAGTGTAATCCGCCTGGCCGTACCAGGCCTTGGCGTCGTAATCCACGCCTTCGCCGCTGCCTCGCTCAAGGGCATATTCGGCATTGAGGGTCAGGTCCGCGATGCCCGGGAGCCTGGCGTTCAACGCCCTGACGTTGTACACCAGCATGCCATCGCGGCGACGCGGCAACGTGCTGCCCTTGGGGCCCATGGCCTTGACCTTCAACGCGGTGGCGCCCAGCGTCACCTGGTCGTCGAGGTTGTAGTCCAGGTTCGCGCCGCTCATGCGAAAGTCACCCAGGTCGCTGTCGGTGCCCAGGCTGAAGCCCTGGACCTTCAACGCGCCATGATCCCAGGCGACCACCGCCGAATCCTTGAAGGCAGTGCGTGGGGCGAGCCAGTAGGCGCCGTCGTTCAACTGGTCGAGGTTGCCATCCATCACGATGAAACCGTTGCCGATCATGTAGTTCTGGCGACCGCCGGTGACCGTCCACTCCCCGGCCCGGAAACCGCCATAAAACTCTTCGGTCGACAGCTTGCCGTCGGAGCTACGGGTGAAGCCACCGGCATCACCATCACCGAAGGTGGTCGCGCCCACCAGGGAGCCGCCAGCCAACAGGCTGAAATCCGGCTGCACGGTGTACTCCAACTTGACGCCCGGCTTGACGTAGAACTCCTGCCAGTCGATTTTCGTGCCGCGATTCTTGCCGCTGCGCATGTCCACCACGCCGCCGCCAAAGTTGACGTTGCGGGTAGAAAGGACTGCGCCACCGGCACTGAAGTTGACCTCGCCCTTGAGGTTGCCCTCCTCGAAGGTGTAGCCCGCCCAGGCAACCTGGGCGGTCAAGGGTAACCCGAGCACGAGGAACGTTCGGGACAAACGCATCATGGAAACCATATGGAGCTCCTGTGTGATTATTGTTGTTACAGGGCAGTAAATGGCGGCGCAAACCCGCGCCAACACCTGGTGGGGCCAGGTGAGCGGAACGCAAAATTCTTGTGTTTATCGGATGAAGTCAGGGCGTCAGGTGCGCCGCGATGGCACGCAGCATGCGCACGCTGTCGCCGTCGAATGGGCTGACGGCCTCGCCCAGGGACGACTGCTTGACGATCACCACGCCGGACGGTTTGTCGATGAACAGGTATTGACCATGGATGCCACCGGCCATGAGCGCCTGGCTGTGGTCGTTGAAGACATACCATTGGCTGCGGTAGGACGCGCCTGGGGTCCAGCTCGAAAAGTCAGGGGATGCAGCGTAGATCGCGGGGTCGGCTCCGGCGGCGATACCGGCCAGCGCCTCGGCCGAGAGCAGTTGTGTCCCACCCTGGCGGCCATCGTTGGCCAGCAGACGGCCGAAGCGCGCCATGTCACGCAAGGTCGCACTGAAACCGGCACCGGCGACGCTGCGGCCCCAGGGGTCCGCCAGGAAGTAGCCGTCACGTTCACAGCCCAACTGGCTCCAGATCTCTTGGAGCAACTGATGGCAGGCCTTGCCTGATGCCCGCTCCATGACCCAGGCCAACACCTCGGTGGTGGCCGTCACGTAATGGAAAAAGCCGCCGTGACTGCCGCGTTTCCTCAGTGAGGGCAAGTACTGATACAGGGATTCGAAGGTCGCGTACTGCGCTGGCGCCGGCTGGAAACCGCAGGCGTAACCGTATTGGGAACTCTCTGAATCCGGGTCCTCATAGACCTCGCTGTAATCGACGGCCACCGCCATGTCGAACAACTGGCGCACGGTGGCATCGGCAAACGCGCTGCCCGCCAGTTCCGGTACGTAATGGGTGGCCGTCAACGTAGGGTCCAGCAAGCCTTCGCAGACCAGTTGCTCGCCCAAGGCACCGATCAGCGACTTGGTCACCGAAAACATGATGTGTCGGTCCTGGGGACGCTGGCCGTTGAAGTAGCGCTCAAACAGTACGGTGTCGCCCTGCAAGACCAGGAAAGCATCGGTCTGGCTGGCGACCAGGTGATCGATCACGCTGATGCTCAAGCCACACTCGCTGTCGAAGTGCAGCTCATCCAGCGCCTGGAGCGCCTGCCTGAACGCGCTGACCGGACCGCTGCCGGCCTGCACATCGATGGAAGGACGCAAGCGCGCCAGGTTGCGGAAACCCCATTGGTTGAACGGTGGGCTCATCCAGTTGTGCCAGGTGACGCGGCGCTGGGGTTCGGCGGGAAAGCCTTGCATGAGTGAAGGCGCCAGGCGTGCGTCAAATGGCGATTCGTGAGTCTCGACGTAAAGACTGGCCAGTGAAGGCACGGTGTTCTGATTCATCGGGTTGCCCCTGCAAAATGACTCTGCGTGAAAGCAGATGCAGAGAAATAATTACCCGATGTAATTTTTTAGTCAATAAATCTTTTTATCAGCAATTAGCTATCCACCGCCGCCTGAGCGGTGTCGCGAATCCGGGAACTGGCGTTCATGCAGGCCTGTCACTCTGTTCAATAGTCTTGCCCGGCACCTAATGACTCCGCCATTCGAACCAGGTCAGCGAAGGACTTGGCGTGCATTTTTTTCATCGCGTGGCCGCGGTGGATTTTCACGGTGATTTCGCTCAGGTTCATCTGCCCGGCAATCTGTTTGTTCATCAGGCCCTTGGCAGCGAACGTCATCACCTCTTTTTCACGGGCCGTCAGCGTTTCGTAGCGGGCATGCAGGTCCGCAAGCTGACGCTCGACGGCTCGGCGCTTGACGTCGGCCTGGAGTGCGGCTGACACCGCGTCCAACAAATCCTGTTCACGAAAGGGTTTGGCCAGGAAATCCACGGCCCCTGCTTTCATTGCCTTGACCGACATTTCGATGTCGCCATGGCCGGTGATGAAAATGATGGGGATAGTGACGTTCGACCCCGCCAACTGACGTTGAAAGTCCAGGCCGCTACTACCTTGAAGCCGTACATCGAGCACCAGGCAACTGGCACCTTCGGTCTTGGGTTGTTGGAGAAAGTCCGCCGTGGAGGCGAACGTCTCGACGCGTATGCCGACCGAGCGCAAGAGGTTGCTTAATGCATCGCGCATTGAGGCATCGTCATCCACCACGAACACAATTGAATCCTTGCTGCTCGGGTCATTGGATGGGGAATTGCCGTTCATGCACGATCCTCTTGGGGAGTGGGCGGAAAAAAATTGTAGCACAGCGCCTTGGGCCGAAAAGTACGGTAGGAATGGCCCGAACCGTGATGTAGACGCTATGCAATGAGCTGGGGGTGCAACGCTGATATCAGTGCAAAAAGATGACGAGGTCGATGCAGGTACGCATTGATCTGGCTGCTGTAACTTTCCCCGGTGGTGCACCAACTGCAAAAGTGCTCGCAGTTATTGGATAAGACCCTGTATTGGTCTTCGCCTAGTCGCGAACGCGCCCGATGGGCAACTTCTTCGGCGCAATATTCACAGTGCTCTTCAACTATCCACACGGGCTTGCCTTTGGCGAAATGTTCAAGATCGGTCACTTCGATAGGCCCCGACTTGAGGGAGCCGCTGAACCCCGAGTAATGGGCAACTTCTGCGCCGCCAAGGTATATGCCGTGATGCAGGTAGAACCGGCGAGGGCTGACCAGGTGTGCACCTATGGGCACGCTGCCCGGGGCCTGCTCGATATTGACCGGTTCCAACGAAACATCCGACATGTCTTTCGGCAGTTGACCTTGGGACGTGGGCGCACTCAAGCGATAGAAAACATTCGTTGTCATGAGTGCCAGGCAAATAAGCACAATGGAACGCAGTGATGAAAACTCATCCACGGCATGGGCAGTTAGATTATTCATGAGAAGAGACTCCGCAACCCTTGAAAACACTGTATCGCCGGGGTTGCGGAGTTTCATTTGTACATGGGACTGATTTCAATGACCGGTTGATATACAGGTCTTAAACCTAAGTATTAATCAAGACATTGTCGTTGAGCTGAAGGCTGCGATGGGCAGCGTGAATTGAACAGTGGCACCGCGGGGTGGGTTGACGCTTGCCCTCAAACTGCCGCCATGGGATTCAATGATCGAACGACAGATCGATAACCCCAACCCCAAGCCCGTAGGCTTGGTGGTGTAGAAGGAAGTGAAGACCAGGTCGGTACTGTCCGAGGCGAACCCCGGCCCGGTGTCACTGACACTCACCACGATGCATCCGGCATCATCGCGCACCGTGCAGATAAGCAACTGCCGCTCGCCTTCGCTGACACCGCTCATGGCCTCGAGCGCATTCATGATCAGGTTGAGCAACACCTGTTGCAGCTCTACACGATCGCCTTCGATGGCGGGTAAACCGTCCATGAGTTGCGTCTGTATCGAGGCGCCACTCTTGCCGATCTGGCCACGGGTGAAGTCGATCATCTCGCTGATCGCCGCGTTGATGTCTACCGGTCCCTTTTGCGGTGGCGCCTTGCGGATATGCCCACGGATGCGACCCAGCACGTCCGCCGCTCGGTTGGCATCGAAGATGAGGCGCTCCAGCACCTGCCGGACCTCCCCGATTTCCGGCGGTTGCACGTTCAACCAGCGCAATGCGGCATTGGCGTTGAGGATGGCCGCGGCAATTGGTTGATTGACTTCATGGGCGATCGAAGCCACCAACTGCCCCATGGTCGCGACACGGTTGGCGTGGGCCAGCTCGGTCTGAACCTCGCGATAACGCCGCTCGCTTTCGCGGATTTTTTCTTCCGCCTGCCTGCGCTCGGTCAGATCCAGCACAAAGGCGACCCCTTCCCTGCTACCGACTTCGAACTTCGCCAGGCCGACGATGACCGGCAGTCGGCTGCCGTCCTTGCGCAAATATTCCTTCTCATAGGGTCGGGCATGCCCGGTCAGCAAAGCGTGGGCCAATCTACGTTCGCTGAGTTCTCGAAACTCAGGGACCGTCAGGTCTGCCCAGCGCAGATGGCCCGAGGCAAGGTCTGCTCGTTCGTATCCCAACATACGCAGAAAGGCATCGTTGGCTTCGATGATCTCGCCGTCGGCGTTCCAGACGAGGATCCCAATGATGTTGGCGTCCACGAGGCGCCGGATCTTCGCTTCGCGTTCCGCGACCTCACGGTACAAGCGAGCATTTTCCAGCGAAATGGCAGCCTGTGAAGCCACCAGCTTCAACACGGCGATCCGGGTCGGACTGAACACACGGGCCGCCAGATTGTTTTCGAGATAGAGCGCGCCGACGAGCCTGGCCTGGTTCATCAACGGCAGGCAGAGAATCGAACGGGCCCGCTGCTGCCGGATATAGGGGTCTGCGGCGAACGGCGCCTCGGCCACGGCATCGTCAAGGAAAACGCTCTCTCGGGTGCGCAGCACATGATAGAGAATCGACTCGGGCAGCAGCGTCGCACTCACCCGCTCATCGCGTAACTGCGTTGCGTTGCCGCCAGTAGTCACTTGCGCCGCGACCCGATGCTCGCCGCCATCGGACAGGATCAACAGCCCGCGTTCGGCGCCGGCCTGTTCAATGGCCGTGCACAGGATCATATCGATCAGCTTTTCCAGGACGATTTCGCCCGATACGGCTTGGGAGACCTTGAGTACCGTGGCAAGGTCAAGATGTTCGACCGGTGTCGCCATCGTTGTCGTCGGGCCGAGTTCAGGCGCTTCGGCCCTCAACGATGGGTACTTGTTCTCCAGTTGCCGCACCTTGCCATCGGCACCCCAACGCTGGTAACCGTAACGGGCATCCTGCAAATAGACCCGAGCGATTTTCCCGAAGCCCCGCGCCGCGTAGAAGCGCGACGCGAGTTCATTGGCAAGCGCCTCGATGTGCACGAAGCCACTCTCTTGCGCGGAATCAATAGCCTGCTCGTAAAGCAACTCGGCGTCGATCATGCGCCCTTCAACGCGGGCGATTTCGGCACCCACCAGCGCGGCGCGGCTGGCGAAATTTTCCGGACACTGCTGCGCCCAGGTCTGGAGCCACTGCTGATCGGCAACTATCGCCAGCAAGTGCTGCCCATGCTCGTCCACCGGGAGGCTATCGCAGCGGGCGGCCCGGGCCAGGGCGCCATAGAAATGAAACTCGGCTTCCTCGAAGAACGACTGGCAAACCCAGAGTAAACGCTGCGCCTTTGCAGCGGCCTCCAATGCCGCCTCAGCATCGTCGGCCATGTAGCGAACCTGTAATTTTCGTACCCAGTACAAACACTCAGCCAGTACCAGATCCGGATTGCTGGCCAAGTGGGTTTCGATGCCTGACTCGGTTAGCTCGCCGTCGTCCAGGCGACCAAAGGTTAGCGTCGAGCCTCGGAGCATCCGGATCAGCGCCAGTTGCGTGATGATGAAATCAGTCACCAACCCGAAGCGTACTTTCCTGGCGTAAACAAGACCCCGCTCGGCTTCGCCTTGTATATCGGACAACAGCTCGCCGGCGAAGAGCAGATCGGCAGTGAGGTTGTTGCCCGCGTAGGCGCCATACGGTAGATCGCCGATTCGATTCGCCGCCGTAAACGAACGACGCAACAGGTCGCGGCATTGCCCCACAGGCTTCATCCAGCGTACGGCAAAGCACGAGAAGCAAAGATAGGTGCTCGCCTCGAATCGAGCCAAACCACGTTTCTCAACGAGCTCGCAGCCAAGCTGACCGAATCGGAAGCCCACTTGGTAATCACCGAACCGGCGACCGGCGACCCTGAATAAATTGGCGTAGAGCAAACATGAAGCATCGCAGTTGCCATGCTCAAGGCTCAGATTGACCGCTTTGCAGATCAACAGGTCCGCCAGGTTCGCTTCACTCTGCAGGGCTGGCGCGAAGAGTTTCCCCAACGCATTGACGGTCACCAGGGACGTCGCATCCTCCATCAACGGCAAGTCGATAAGGTCCTCGATTGCCCGGTCCCCCAGTAGCGCTCCGATACGGTCGTACTCGCTGCGCACGTCATCGTCGCTCGGATGGGCCGACCACTCGATCCCCACATGCCGCAGGTAGGCCAGGCAGACCGCAACCGCACCGTCACTGCGATCCAGGAGCAAGTAGACATCCATTAGCAGGCACGCGACATTGGCCCGCTCGATCACGGTCATGGCGTGATCCGACAACGCCGTGAGACGCTCATCGGCGGCAGACAGCTGCCCGGTCAAGAGCTCGCATTCGGCGCAATTCAACTCCAGCGCGAAAATCAGCCCATGACGACGCGCCCAGCAGTCCTCGCCCAACAACTGCGTCCCGGTGGTGAAATAGTTGAGCGCCGACGCATAAGCCGTCGACGCCTTGGCGCGTTGGCCGGCAATCAGGTTGAATGCAGCCAACTGCTCCCGCTCAGCCGGGTCGGTGATCAATACGGCGCCGCGATTGAGCTGGCCGACGATCTCGAAGATCGCCTCTTCCTGCCCTTGCGCGGATGTCTGCGCGGCGAGCAATCGTCCGATTCGCAGGTGCGTCTCGGCGCGCGAATCCTGGGGGATCAGCGAATAAGCGGCTTCATGAATACGGTCGTGGACAAAACCATAAGCGTCGTCCAGCCGCTCGACCAGTTCCAGGCGAATCGCCTCCCAGAGCACCCCGCGGACCTGCGCCCCGGGAATGCCCAGCACGGTCGAAAGCGCCTCGATCCCGGCGACGTTACCCAGGCAAGCCAGCTGCTGCAGCGCCTGCTGCGTCTCGCCCGGCAGGCGCACCAGCTTACCGACCATCAGGTCCACGACATTGTCGGTGTAGCCCTCGGCATGAATGCGGTCCGGGTCCCACCACCACTGCGGGGCGTCATGATCGAAGGTCAGCAGTTGCCCGTCGGCGAGCGTTTGCAGGAACTGAATCACGAAGAACGGATTGCCGGCGGTTTTTTCCAGCACCAACTGCGCCAGGGGCTCGATGCGGGCCCGCTCGTCATGCAGCGCCTCGACGATCAACTGCTCGATATGCACCTTGGCGAGTGGCGCCAGCATGATCTCGACGACGTTGCCTCCCGCGCTCCGAATAGTCTGGAGCTTGCCTGTCAGCGGGTGGGTGACGTCCACTTCGTTGCTGCGGTAGGCGCCCACCAGCAACAGGTGCCGCACATCAGCGCTGGTCAGCAGATCCTCCAGCAAATCGAGCGTGGCCGCATCGAGCCACTGCAAATCATCGAGAAACAGCGCCAGCGGATGATCTTCGCGGGCGAACACGCCGATAAAACGCCGGAACACCAGCAGGAAGCGGCGTTGCTCCTGTTGCGGATCAAGTGCCGAAACCGGTGGTGGTTCGCCGATGATGAGCTTCAGCTCGGGAATGAGATCGGTCATGAGCCGCGCATTGACATCCAGCGCTTCCTGCAGCGCGTCACGCCAACTGGCCAGTTCCGTGTCACTCTTGCCAAGCAGGGTGCGCACCAGGCTCTGGGAGGCCTGCACCAGCGTCGCATAAGGGATGTCGCGGTGGTATTGATCGAACTTGCCGCTGGCGAACAATCCCCTCGGCGGAACCAGCACCTTGTGCAACTCGTTGACCACCGAGGATTTGCCGATACCGGAATAACCGGTGACCAGGACAAGCTCCGGCGCGCTGCTTTCAACGACACGCGCGAACGCCGCGATCAGGGTGTCGACTTCATGCTCGCGACCATAGAGTTTCTCGGGAATCAACAACCGATCGGATGTGCCATGCTCGCCCAGCGCAAAGGCATTGATGTGGTGCTGTTGCTGCCACTCGGCGAGGCAGCGCCGCAGATCATATTCCAGACTCGTTGCGGTCTGATAACGTTCCTCGGCCGTCTTGGCGAGCAGCTTCATGACAATGTCGGACAGCACCTCGGGAATGGTTCCAACCCGCTCGCGAGGCGGCAAGGGTTTCTTGGCGATATGGTAGTGCACCCACTCGATCGGGTCCGATGCCAGGAATGGCAGCGAGCCGGTCAGCATCTGGTACAGCGTGACGCCGAAGGAATAGAGATCACTGCGTGAATCGATCGAGCGATTCATCTTGCCGGTCTGCTCGGGTGCCATATAGGCGAGCGTCCCTGCGAGGGTCTCGGGCGCCTGCCGCTCCCGTGGCAACCGTGAGGCGAGGCCGAACCCGGTGAGCCTGGCCTGTCCGTCGAAGCAGTTCACCAGGATATGACTGGGCTTGATGTCTTTATGGACGAGGCCACTCCGGTGGAGCTTGCCCAGTGCCACGGCGATGCTCACCGCCAGACGCAAGAACGTGGCCGTTTCCATGGGCGCAATCAGCAACTGCACAAGTGGCGTGCCGCCTGGATCCTCAAGCACCAGCTGCGTCTGGGCGCCTTCGCGCACCATCTCCAGCGGTCGCACCGACCAGGTGCCATCGAGCTCGTCTTTCAGGCCAAACTCGTGGGCCAGACGGCCAAGGCAGCCGGGACGCGGTTGTTCGGCAGCGGGCCGCGCCACCAGTACGCTGCAATCGCCCTCGACACCCGGACGCAGTTCCCGGCAGAAGATACGTTCACCATCGTCCCATAAAATTTGCATGTAGTTATCCGTCGGCACGCGAGCATTTTGTAGTGGGTTATCCGCCGCACGTTGCCGTCGGGCTGGCATCCGGTGTCACGTCGCATGGCCGATGCCGTCGCGCTGGGGCGACGTCCGTGGCTGCGCTGGGCGCCCGATGAGGATGGGGCTCTGTCGGGATCCAGAACGGGTCGTGTTGCCGATATCTAGATTAACCCCTCATGAAAGCCCTTCAAGTGATTTCATTGGGAACAACGAATTGACTCGCCTTGGATTTTTTGTGTCGAGCCCCAGGCAAACGATGCGTGCCAGTCTAGGCGAGACGCCAGCACCGGTCAGTTGTACCTGCGTACAGCGAAAGCAGCCCTGGGGCAAACTGCTGGATCCAAAGTCAACCCTTTGGTCTTAGCGCGCTATACCTAGGTATACTTTTGCACCCGAGGAGACCGCGTATCTTGTAATGACGACAGGCGCTTGTGCGAGCGACCCGATATGCATGACACCCCGATACGCAATACAACGACGATTGCCGTTGTCGATGATGACGAATCCGTTCGGGCCGCCCTCAAAAGCCTGTTACGGTCCAGCGGTTATGACGTTCGAACCTATTGCAGCGCCATGGATTTCCTCGACGCAAACGCCCCGGCGGCTACCCGCTGCCTGATTTCCGATATCCAGATGCCGGGGATGAGCGGCCTGGAACTGCATGAACAGCTCGGTGCCATGGGTTTCCAGATCCCGACCATCTTCATTACCGCTTACCCAGACCTTGGGGCACACATACCGAGGCTGATCGCCTGCCTGCCCAAACCCTGTGATGCCGACAAACTGCTGTCCTGTATCGACACTGCCCTGCGCCAGTAGGAGCTGTGTAGGAGCTGTGTAGGAGCTGTCGAGTGCAACGAGGCTGCGATCTTTCCAAACACACCTGAATCTCAAGCTAAAGATCGAAAGATCAAAAGATCAAAAGATCGCAGGCTTCGCCAGCGCCTACAGCCGTCGAACGGGAGCAGCACCTCGCCACGATGCTTCCATCACGCCACTGACCCCACACCTTCGTATAGATCTCCCGCCACTGACGTATGGTTTCGCTGACCCGATGTAGAAGTGCGCCTGGAAGAGCCCCCCGATACCATGAGTTCACAGCGAGCCAATCGCTGACTCATTGACCCCAGGCGTGCGCTCGTCGGGCCACGCAGCAACCTTACGGGGAACTGGCTATGTCGGCTATCTTCGGGTTACCTCGACGCATTTTGACGCTCATCGGCACGAGCTTCCTGACCGCTTGCACGGTAGGCCCAGACTTCGTGAAACCTGAGAGCGGGCTTGACGCTGTGCTCTTGTCACCCCGACAAGAGCACGCAAGCGTCATCCCGACGTCCGCTGCCGCGGTGCCGTCCCAATGGTGGACACTGTTCAATGACGCCGTGCTCACCGGGCTGCAAGCGCGTGCACTGGCGGGCAACCTTGATCTGCAGATGGCCGCCGAGCGCATCGAGCAAAGCCGCGCCCAGCTGGGCATCGCTGCTTCGCAATTACTGCCCAGCGTAGGCGCCAATGCCAGCTACACCCGTGAGGCCCTCAGTGAAAATGGCAAGTTCGCTGCGTTGGGGGCTCCGACCGGCCCTAACAATTTCTGGCAACTGGGCTTCGATGCCAGTTGGGAGATCGATCTGTGGGGCCGCGCACAACGGGCCCGCGAAGGCGCTGCCGCGACGCTGGAAGCCACGGTTTACGATCGCGAAGCCGCACAGGTGGCCCTGGCCGCCGAAGTGGCACGGACCTACCTGCAATTGCGCGGAACCCAGGCGCAACTGGACATCACCCGGCAAAACCTGACGGTCGCGGAGCGCACCCTCGGCCTGGCTGAAAGCCGCGAGCGTAACGGCGTCGGGACGCGCTTCGAAACCTCCTCTGCCCGGGCGCAGTTGGCCACGATCAAGGCCATGGTTCCTGAGCTGGACCAACGTCGCAACGCCCAGATGAACGCGCTGGCGTTGCTGATGGGCGAACAACCCCGTGCCCTCGATGGGCAACTGGGCAAGGCACTGCCCTTGCCTGCCCTGCCCTCCGGGGTTCCGGTTGGTGTCCCCTCTGAACTGGCCCATAGGCGCCCCGACATCCTGCGCGCCGAAGCCCAGCTACATGCCGCCACGGCTGCCATCGGCGTGGCCAAAGCTGACTTCTATCCGCGCATTGGCCTGAAAGGGCAAATCGGCGTGGAAGCCTTCGACAGTGGCGATCTCGCCAGTTGGGATTCCCGGTTCTTCTCCATCGGTCCCACGGTTTATCTGCCGATCTTCCAGGGCGGACGTTTGATGCAACGCCTGGCCCTGAACGAATCACGGCAAAAAACCGCGGCACTCGCTTATCGCCAAACCGTCTTGCGAGCCTGGCATGAAGTGGACAACGCCCTGGATGCCTGGGGGGCCCAACAGCGTCAACACGATGAACTGCTGATGTCCTATGAACAGAACAAGCAGGCGCTGCATGCCGCCGAGCGAGGTTATCAGCAAGGCGCCGCCGACTATTTGAGTGTACTGACGGCCCAGTCCAACCTGCTGGCCAGCCAAACCCGCCTCAATGCCAACGCGACTGACGCCACGCTGACCGTGGTCAATCTCTACAAGTCCCTGGGTGGCGGCTGGAATCCGGAGGTTGCCCAATGAACAGCGTCGCACTGTCGCCAGCGCACGTGGTGGCCAGCGCAGGGCCTCAGGCCTCGTCCTCGAAACGCTCGATGGTCGGCCTGGTCGGCATTTTTCTCGCCGCCATGATGGCGGGGTTGAATACCCGGGTCGGTGCATTGGCCCTGGCAGATGTGCGAGGCGCAATGGCCTTGGGCTTCGACGATGGCTCCTGGCTCACCACTGCGTACAGCGCCGGCGAGCTGATTGCCATGCCCTTTTCGGCGTGGTTCGCCATCACACTCTCGGTCCGTCGCTTGGAGTTGTGGATGCTCGGCGGTTGTACGCTACTCGCCTTGATCCTGCCCTTCATCCACGACCTGGACCTTTTGCTGACCTTGCGCTTTGTGCAAGGCATTGCCAGCGGCACCACCATCCCGCTGCTGATGATGGCGGCGCTCAAATTCCTGCCGCCCCCCATACGGTTGTATGGCCTGGCGCTGTATGCCATGACCGCGACCTTTGCGCCTAACCTGTCCATCTGGTTGGCCGGGCACTGGACGGACGGATTGCAGGACTGGCGCTGGGTGTACTGGCAGATCATTCCCCTCGCCCTCATCGCCGCAGGCCTGATCGCCTGGGGACTGGCGAAGGAACCCATCCAGGTCCCACGCTTCCGGCAGGCCAATTGGTTTGGCATGGCCTGCGGTGTGCCGGCGTTCGGTTTGATCACTGTCGCACTGGATCAAGGCGTGCGGCTGGACTGGTTTAATTCACCGCTGATCACGTCTTCGCTGCTGGTAGGCCTGGCCTTGCTGGCGATCTATCTGTTGACCGAGTGGTATCACCCGTCACCGTTTATCAAGTTGCAGATTCTCGGGCGCCGCAACCTGGGACTGGGCTGCACGCTGTTCTTCGCACTGCTGGTGGTGTTGATGTCCAGCGCGTTGTTACCGGCCAACTATCTCGGCGCGCTTCAGGACTATCGCCCCTTCCAGATGGCGTCGGTCGGCCTGATTGTCGCGCTGCCGCAACTGGTCCTGGGGCCCGTGGTTGCGCTACTGCTGTATCAGAAGTGGGTCGATGCCCGTGTCGTGTTCGCCCTGGGGTTGTGCTTGATCGCGCTGGCGTGCCTGGCCGGCTCACAACTGACCAGCGAATGGAACCGCGACCAGTTCGTCATGGCGCAAACCCTGCAGGCCCTCGGACAACCGATGGCGGTGGTCTCGATGTTGTTCCTGATCACCAGCGTGGTGCAGCCTGCTGAAGGGCCTTATGTGTCCGGCACGATCAACACGTTGCGCGCCTTCGGATCGCTGGCCGGTGCAGCGGCAGTTGCCCAGCTCATCACCGTGCGCGGTCGCTTCCATGGAGAAATGTTGCTGGACCAGGGAGCACTGGCAGGTAACAGCCTGGCGTTTGTGCCTGAGCCAGCGCAACTGATGAGTCTCATCGGCCAGCAATCGCTGGTGCTGTCGATTGCTGATGCCTATCGCGTGTTGGGCCTGCTCGCGCTGCTGTTGATTCCTCTGGTGTTGCGACTGACCTACATCCCCGCCCCTGTCATGCACGCAGCCTCAGCACCTTCCTCCTCACACGGGTGACTCATCATGGCATTACCGAAGAAAGCCCAGATCATCAGCGCCACACTGCTCGCGGTGGCCATCGGCGCTGTGTTCTATTTCAATCGTCCTGAATCCAGTGCATCGATACAGTCTACGGACGATGCCTACGTCCATGCCGACTTCACTACGGTAGCACCGCAGGTATCGGGCACGGTTGAGACAGTATTGGTCGAAGACAACCAACCGGTGAAAAAAGGCGACCTCTTGGCAACCATCGACGACCGCGATTTCGTCGCTGCCGTGAACGCGGCGCAAGCACAGGTCGCCAGCGCCAGGGCCGGCATCGCCAGCCTGCAAGCGCACTTGATCCAACAGGAAACCACCATACGCCAGGCACAAGCAGTGGTAGCGGCAGACGCGGCGGCGCTCAAGCTGGCCAGCGTCAATCAGGCCCGTTATCGCAACCTGGCCACCGATGGGTCGGGCACCGTACAGGCCCAGCAGCAGGCCGAAGCGCAGTTGAGCGTTCAACTGGCCAGCCGGGACAAGAGCCAGGCGGGGTTGCAGGCTGCCCGGCAATACGTGGATATCCTCAAGGCCGATCTGGAAAAGGCCAAGGCGGCCCTCGCCCATGCCGAGGCGGCGCAAGCCATCGCGCAACTGCAACTTTCCTATACCCGCATCACCGCACCGATCAGCGGCACCGTCGGGGAGAAATCGATACGTGTCGGTGCTTTCGTCAATGCCGGAAAACCCTTGCTGGCGATCGTGCCGCTGGACGCCGTCTACATCACCGCCAACTTTCGCGAGACACAACTGGCGCGCGTAGAGACCGGACAAACCGTGGATATCGAAGTGGATGCCTTGCCCGGCCAGGCGCTGGAAGGCACGGTGCAAAGCCTGGGGCCGGCCAGCGGCGTCAGCTACTCCGCCATTGCCCCGCACAATGCCACAGGCAATTTCACCAAGATCGTCCAGCGCTTGCCCGTACGCATCCGCATCGACCCCGACCAGCCCGGGGCGGCGAAACTGCGCGTGGGGATGTCCGTCACGCCGCATATCCGCATTGGTGAATAAATCCATCAGGGTTTTTGTGACGAGCTGGGTTCTGTAGGAGCTGACGAGTGCAACGAGGCTGCGATCTTTCCCCAGACATTTGAATCGCGAGCGAAAGATCAAAAGATCGCAGGCTTCGCCAGCTCCTACAGAACCCGGCAGGACAAATCCCCTTGCATGCGCAGGTGAAGCCCTAAGCAAATAACTAAAGGTTATTTGTTGTATGTTTTTTAGATCATTTAGATTAAGCCTTAAGCCCAATGGCTTCGCGGTACTGCCTCAAGAACGTTGGCATTTACCCATTTTCAGTCACGGCAATCTCATTAACGGGCCACCGTCATGCAGCTTCTAACGCTTCCTCCCTCCCCCGGCCTGGCCACCTCGATTCGTGCCACGGCCCAGGTCTTCGAAGACCCCACCTCCCGCGCTTTGCTGGCGCATCTGCAACAAGTCGCGCCCAGTGACGCCAGCGTGCTGATCATCGGCCAGACCGGGACCGGCAAGGAACTGGTGGCGCGCCACGTACACAACCTCAGCGCCCGTCGCCACAAACCGTTTGTTGCGGTCAACTGCGGGGCGTTTTCCGAAACCCTGGTGGAGGCCGAGCTGTTCGGCCATGAAAAAGGCGCGTTCACCGGCGCACTGACGGCCAAGGCCGGCTGGTTCGAGGAAGCTGACGGCGGGACGTTGTTCCTGGATGAAATCGGTGATTTGCCGTTGCCGATCCAGGTCAAGTTGCTCCGGGTGCTACAGGAGCGCGAGGTGGTCCGGCTGGGTTCGCGCAAGAGCATCAAGATCAATGTGCGCGTGTTGGCGGCCACCAACGTACAGTTGGAAAAAGCCATCAATGCCGGGCACTTTCGCGAAGATCTCTATTACCGTCTGAACGTGGTCAGCCTGGTGCTCAAACCGCTGCGCGAACGCCCCGGTGACATCCTGCCGCTGATCCGCCACTTCATTGCCGAGTACAGCCGCAGGCTCGGTCACGGCGAGGTGACGCTGGATGCCCAGGCGCAGCGCAAATTGCTCGACTATTCCTGGCCGGGGAACATTCGCGAGCTGGAAAATGTCATCCACCACACCCTGTTGATTTGCCGCAACAACGTGATCGGCGTGCAGGACCTGCACCTGTCTAACTTGCGTATCGAACGCCAGGACAACCCGCCGCAGGCGCCCCCTCAAAGCGCAGAGGCGCTTTTACAAAAAGCCTTCGAGAAACTGCTCGAGCAAGAGCATGGCGACTTGTATGAAAAGGTCGAGGCCGAGTTGTTGCGCGCCGCCTACCGCTACGCCAATTGCAATCAGGTTCACACCGCCAGCCTGCTGGGCCTGAGCCGCAATGTCACCCGCACGTTGCTGATCAGGATCGGCGAACTGGTGGTCAACCGACGCCGCCCGGCACTGGACACCCAGGATGGCCGGGTGGTCAACCTGTCGACCTGAGTCCAAGGCTCCTGCAGGGCCCTGGGATCTTTGATCGTTCCCACGCTGGAGCGTGGGAATGATCATGCTTCCTGGCCTCTCCTCCGCGTTCCCAGGTAGAAATCCTGCAGATCACCGCGAGCCGCCAGTTGTTCGGCGCTGCCTTCACTGACCACGCGACCGCTTTCCAACACGTAACCATAGTGGGCGTAGCCCAGGGCGATGTTTATATTCTGTTCGGCAATCAGGAAACTGACGCCGTCGTGCTGATTGAGTTGGCGCACGATCTCGAAGATTTCCTCGACGATTTGCGGCGCCAGGCCCATCGACGGTTCGTCAAGCAAGACCAGTTGCGGCTTGGCCATCAGCGCACGGCCTATCGCGATCATCTGTTGCTCACCGCCCGAGGTGTAGCCGGCCAGGCTTTTGCGCCGCAGTTTCAGCCGCGGAAAATGGCCATAGACCAACTCCAGGTCAGCCAGCAACTGGCGCCGCGGCACCTGGCGCGCCAGGGCGCCGGCCAGAAGATTTTCCTCCACGGTCAACTGGGCGAAACAATGCCGACCTTCGAGTACTTGCACCAAACCGTTCGCAGCCAAGGTGTGAGGCGCGCAGTGGGTCACCTCCCGTCCCTGGTAGACGATCCGCCCCCGCACCACTTCGCCCCGTTCTGCGCGCACCAGGTTGGAGGCCGCTTTCAACGTGGTGCTTTTACCCGCGCCGTTGGCGCCCAGCAGCACCACGACCTGCCCTTTTGCGACCTCCAGCGACACGCTGCGCACGGCCAGGATGGTCTGTTCGTAGAGGACTTCAATATCGTCGACCTGCAGGATCGGCACGTTCGTCGTCATGCTAGTTTCGCCTTTTCAGGCAGCGGCCGGACGCATGCGCCCGGCCGCCGCGATGCCTCAGGATTCCTTGCTGCAATCACGCGGCGTAATGCCTTTTTCCCGGGCGTACTGATGCGAAGATGCTTCGATGATCGGCCGTAGCAGGGCGCGGTCGGCCTGTACCCAGTCACTGATCAGCTTCCACTGCGTACCGTCCCATTGCTGGAAGCGCACCGCACCACCGCCTTCATGGTCCGAGCACGACAACTGCAACGGCTGCACCAGGCCCAACGCCCCCAGTTCCTTGAGCCGGGCGTCGTCGAGCTTGAGGTTCTCAAAGCCCCAACGCACCTGCTCACCCGTCAGGGGTTGCTTGCCGAATTTCTGCTGGGCAATGCGCAGCGCTTCTACGTTGAGAATGCCGTTGACCACACCGAGGTTGTAATACACCGTACCGAAACGCTTGGGGTCGGCCAGGTCGCCATGACCGGCGTCGACCACTTGTTTCTTGATGCCCTGCAACACCGGGAAATCGGTGCCCGAAGGGTGCGTGGTGATAGCGATGAAGCCCTTGGCCGCGGCACCGGCCGGCGCGGCGTCATCCTCGGAATTGCTCCAGATGTTGCCGATGATGTGGTCGGCCGGGAAACCGACTTTCTGCGCGGTTTTCAATGCCACCGGGTTCATCACGCCCCATCCGCGCAGGATCACCCAGTCGGGTTTTTCCCGACGGATATTCAGCCATTGCGATTGTTGTTCGTTGCCCGGGTGCGGCACCTCCAGCAAGGTCAGCGCAAAACCGTACTTGTCGGCCAGGGTCTGCAGCACCTCGTTGGTTTCCTTGCCATAGGGCGAGCCGTGATACAGGGTGACGATCTTCAGGCCCTTGAGTTTGTCCAGCCCCCCGGCCCTTTGGCCGATGTAGTTGATGATCGCCGACACTTCAGAATACGGGTTCAACTGCAACGGGAAGACGTAGGGAAACACGCTGCCATCGGTGGAGTCCGTGCGACCGTGGTTGATGGTGATCAGCGGCAGTTTGTCGGCCGTCGAACGCTCCAGCGTGGCGTAGGCGATGCCCACCGACAGCGGGTTGGTGGCCGCCGCCGGTGCGCCGTTCAAGCCTTTCTTCAGGCGCTCGTAGCACTCGACGCCTTTTTCGACCACGTATTCGGTCTCGCACTCGCTCCAGGTCAACTTGACGCCGTTCACGCCGCCGTTGGCGTTGACGTACTTGAGGTAGTCGATGAAGCCGCCGAAAAAACCGGTGCCGCCGGCCGCATAAGGGCCGACGCGATAGCTTTGCAGCGGGAAATATTGTTCGTTGTCCGCCTGGACGGTGAAGGCCGCGGCGGTGAGGCTCAGGGACAGTGCCAGGCTGCTGGCGAGTGATCGTTTGAACATCGGATTTTCCTTGTTATGAAGCCATAGGTAAGCCAACAAAATGGAACTGCAAACCCGCGCCGTGCGCATCGCTCAGTAGCGCAATGGCCACAGCCGTGCGCGCTGGCGAAATCTCTGCCAGAGGCGCGCAAGGCCCTCTGGCTCCTTGATCAGGAACAGAATGATCAGGGCGCCGAATATCATCTTCTGCAGGTTCTCCACCTGGCCGGCGTCAACCAGCCCGCCGGGCAGCAGCGACACCAGGTTCGAGAGCAACACCGGAAACAGCACGATGAAGGCCGCGCCGAGGAAGTTGCCCAGCAGGCTGCCGAGGCCGCCGATAATGATGATGAACAGGATCTGGAACGACCGATTGAGGTCGAAACCGTGGGGCTCCACCGTGCCCAGGTAAGCGAAAGCCCAGAGCGCGCCGGCCACCCCGAGGAAAAAACCGCTGATGGCGAACGCCAGCAACTTGGTTTTTGCCAACGCAATGCCGATGACCGCGGCGGCGGTGTCCATGTCGCGCACCGCCATCCAGTTGCGCCCCAACTCGCTGCGCACCAGGTTCTTGCCCAGCCAGAACAGCGCTACCACCACGCTCAGGGTCAGCAGATAGCGGCCGGCCGGCGCGTCGAGGTTCACCCCCAATACATCCAGGCGCGGCGCGCTGATCACGCCAGAGGCGCTGTTATTGGAAAACCAACTGAACCGGGTCAGCGCCCAGGTCACGAAGAACTGCGCCGCCAGGGTCGAGACCAGCAGATAGAAGCCCTTGATGCGCAAACTCGGCAGGCCGAACAGCACCGCCACCAACGCCGCCGCCAATCCGCCCAAGGCGATACTGACCAGCAACGGCAAACCGGCGACCCGTACTTCGAGGTTGTAAGTGGCAAAGGCGCCCACCGCCATGAACGCCGCTGAACCAAGGGACAGTTGCCCGGCATAGCCGGTGAGCAAATTGAGCCCCAACCCGGCCAGGGACAGCACCAGGAACGGAATCAGGATCGCGCTGAACCAATAGTCATTGCCCAACCAGGGCACCACGACAAAGGCAAACAGCAGCAACGCGACGAGTCCGTGACGGTCCTGGCGCAGCGCGAAGACCCGGCGGTCCTGGGCATAGCGGGTGTTGAACTGGCCTGCTTCTCGATAAAACATCATGCGTTCCCCTAAACCCGTTCAATGGCCCGTTCGCCAAACAACCCCGCCGGACGCACCAGCAGAAACAGCAGCGCCAGCACGTAGGGAAACCAGTTCTCGATGCCGCTGCCGATGAAGGGCCCGAGGTAAACCTCCGCCAGCTTCTCCGAGGCGCCGATGATCAAGCCGCCGACAATCGCGCCGCTGATGGAGGTGAAGCCGCCGATGATCAGCACCGGCAAGGCCTTGAGTACCACCAGCGAGAGCGAGAACTGCACACCGAGGCGAGCGCCCCAGAGCAGCCCGGCGACCAACCCGACAAACCCCGCCACCGCCCACACCACCACCCACACTCGCTGCAAGCGGATGCCCACGGCCAGTGCCGCCAGCGGGTCATCGGCCACCGCCCGCAACGACAATCCGAGCCGGGTCTTGTTGAACAGCCAGGACAGCAGCAGCACCAGGAGCGCTGCCGTCAACGCGGCAAAAATGTCGAACTGCGACAACAACATCCCGCCCAGCTCCAGCGGTTCGTCACTGATGCCCAGCTCCAGGCCATGCACCTGGGCGCCCCACAGCGCCTGGGCGAAGCCTTCGATGACGTAGGACAGGCCAAGGGTGGCCATGAACAACGTGATCGGCGAACGGTTGACCAAAGGGCGCAGTACCACACGCTCCACGGCCACGGCGATCAGCAGCATCGCCGCCAGGCTGATGAGGAACGCCAGCCAGAACGGCACACCGCGTTCCAGCAGGCTGACGAAGGTCAGCGCCGAGAACAGCACCATCGCGCCCTGGGCGAAATTGAATACCCCGGAGGCCTTGTAGATCAGCACAAAACCGATGGCCACCAAGGCGTACATCACCCCCGCCAACAACCCGCCAATCAATACTTCAAAGAAAAATTCCATCGCTGTTCCTGTTCTGCGGGCGCAACTAGCCTGCCCTCCCAGGCGGGAAGGCGTCGAATATCCAGTGTCAGTGGCGAGTGCCCAGGTAGGCCGAAATGACCTCGGGGTTCTGCCGTACGTCTTCAGGCGAGCCATCGCCGATCTTGCGACCGTAATCGAGCACCACCACGTGATCACTGATGTCCATGACCACGCCGATATCGTGCTCGATCAACACCACGGTGGTGCCCAGCTCACGATTGATGTCGACGATGAAGCGACTCATCTGCTGCTTCTCGTCGGCGTTCATCCCGGCCATGGGTTCGTCCAGCAGCAATAGCCGAGGCTCCGCCGCCAGCGCCCGGGCCAGCTCCACCCGCTTCTGCAAGCCATAGGGCAACGTGCCCACCAGGGTGTCGCGCCAGGGCTGCAAATGCAGGAACGCGATAACGCGCTCGGCCGATTCGCGCTGGCGGTCATCCTCGGCCCGGGCGCGACCGATGCGCAGCGCCTGCTCGATCCAAGTGCTGCGCCGCTTGAGGTTGCGTCCGGTGAGCACGTTGTCGAGCACGCTCATGCCCTTGAACAGCGCGATGTTCTGGAACGTGCGGGCGATGCCGCGTACCGCCACGTCGTGGGGGCGCATCCGGCGCCGCTCCTGTCGATCAAAACGGATACGCCCCTCCTGGGCCTGATACACGCCGCTGATGACATTCAGCAGCGAACTCTTGCCGGCGCCGTTGGGGCCGATCAAGGCGCAGATCTCTCCGGTGGCGACGCGAAAGCTGATGTCCGTGACCGCTTTGACGCCTTTGAATGACAGTGAAATATGGTCCAGCTCCAGCAAATGCGTGGCGGCCGTCTGGGTCATGAGGCGTCTCCTCTCAGGCCAGTTGCGACTGGAGCCCGCTCCAGTCATCGGTGGTTTGCTGCACAAGATGCGTCGACGCTTCCCAGTGGGCCGCATCGCTCCACTGGCGAACCCGGATACCCAATGCCTGGAAAAACGCCTGGGTTTCGGGCGGTAACGCATCGCCCACCAGCAGCGGTGCGCGGGTCCGGGAAAACCCCAGCACATCGCGCAGAGGCCGGCGCACCAGCCAATCCCCCAGATGCCGTTGCAGGACGTCGGGATGGGCCGCCAACGCCCAGTCCACCAGCCCACGCGACCAACTGCCCGGCGCCGGCAAACGCTCCAGCACATAACGGTACAAACGCTCATAAGTTTCCCGCGTCCCGGCCACCAGCGTCGGGCCCAGCTCGCGGCGGTCGCGATCACGGGTCGCCAGATTCTCCGGAAAATTCAGGCGAAAACCGGCTATCAACCAGGGCGCCAGCAGATAGCGGGCTTGTCCGCCCGAGGCGAACGCCCGCGCGGCCAATGCCTCTTCCTGCCGTCCCAGACCTTCGCGCGTCACCAACCGCTGGCCCTCCTGCAGCAGCTCGGCGTGGCTGACGCGTTGCTCTTCAATCGCCTGCCCAGCCCCGCGATAAAACACAAAGGCCGTTTGCAGCACTCGCCCTTGCGGTGCCCGTTCATTGATTGGCTGCTCGGCAACCAGCGCGGCGTAATCCAGCGCTTGAACAAATGGCGTCGAATCCGCCAGGCCACGCTTGTCGAGATAAACCAGCACACGCGCAGCCACCTGCGCCGCACGCAGACGCAGCATCTCTTCCAACCCTTCCACCAGGACGAAATCCGGCTGCAGCGTGCCGAGCAGTTGCACCTGTTCGGCCGCCACCTCCAGTGGATCGAACAGACTCGCCACGCCCCCCAGCCACTGCGCGGCCAAGGCTGCAAGCAGCGCCTGTGGTCTGGGTCGGCTGATGATCGTCAGGGTCGCGCCCGCTGAAAAACCGCGGGCTTGCAGGGCACTCGCCAAACGGCGCACCTCATCGGCCACTTGCGCCCAGCTCCGCTCCTGCCAGACACCCAGGTGCTTATGGCGCAACGCGACATCCGCGCCATGCCAATGCGCCTGTTGCCGCAACCACTGGGGCAAGCTGGCCGGTGCCGTGTCGAGAGTGTCGGTGAACGTGCCCATACTGCCTCCCGCGCCTAAGCGACTGCCGCCGTTTTGGCTGCCACTTTGCGTTGCTCCAGCTCACGCACCAGCGGCAGCACCTTGCGGCCGAAATACTCGACTTCTTCCTGGAAGTGCAGAAAGCCGGCGAGCACCAGATCCACACCCACGGCCTTGAGCGCGACGATGCGTTCGGCGATCTGCTGCGGTGTGCCGATCAGGTTGGTCTTGAAGCCATCGTTGTACTGCACCAGGTCCTCGAAGCTGGACTTGGCCCAGTTGCCCTCGCCTTCCGGGCTTGATTTGCCGGCCTGTTTCGCCGCATCGCCGAAGGCATTGACGGCCTCGGGGTCGGCCTGGTCGATGATCTGGGCAAGGACCGCCCGCGCCTCTTCTTCGGTGTCTCGAGCAATGACAAAGGCGTTTACACCGACCTTGACCTTGTGATTGTTGGCCGCGGCTTTTGCCTGGAGGTCATCGATCTGCGCCTTGACGCCTTCCACGGTATTGCCATTGGTGAAGTACCAGTCCGATACCCGGGCGGCCATGTCCCGTGCCGCCCGCGAGCTGCCGCCCTGGAAAATCTCCGGGTGCTGCTGCAGTGGTTTTGGCTTGAGGGTGTAGTCGTGGAAGCGGTAGAAGTCACCGCGCAAGGTGAAGTTGTCGGTGGTCCAGATGCCCTTCAGCGCGGTGATAAATTCTTCGGAACGGCGATAGCGCTCATCGTGCTCCAACCATGGCTCGCCAATGGCGGTGAACTCGCCCTTGAACCAGCCCGACACGATGTTGACCGCCACCCGGCCGCCTGTCAGGTGATCGATGGTTGCGACCTGCTTGGCCAACACCGACGGCGTCCACGGCCCCGGCAGAACCGCTGCAATGACTTTCAGGCGCGTGGTGGCGGCCAGCAAGGCATGACTGAACGCCACGGACTCATGCTGGTATTCGGCGCCGTAACCGGCGGTAAAGCGCACTTGGGACAGGGCGTAGTCGAAGCCGGCCGCTTCAGCGATCTGGGCCAGCTTGCGGTTGTAGTCGATGCCCCAGTCGGTGCGTTGCTCGATTTTGCTGACCACCAGCCCGCCACTGACGTTGGGCACCCAGTAGGCAAATTTGATCGTGTCCTGGCTCATTGCATGTACTCCACGGCTCGTTTTGAAAGGAAGAAATTGATCAAGCGGCACTGGCGTCGCGTCGAACGCTCGGTACCAGGCTCAGCAACGCCGACTCGACGGCGCGTTCGATACGCTCCAATACCTGTGCGCTGGAGATCCGGTATTGGGTGAAATCGGTTTCGCTGGCATAGACCCCCACCGGCAGGCTCAGGGCCTGGAAGAAGCCGAACAGGGGTCGCAGTTGGTGATCGATGATCAAGGCATGGCGATCCGAGCCCCCCGTCGCGGCCAGCAGTACCGGTAAATTCTTGAGGGCTTCGTGATGAACGAAATCGAACAGATGCTTGAACAGACCGGTGTACGAGGCCCGATACACCGGGCTGGCGGCGATCAACAGATCAGCCGACTCAATGGCCAGCAGGTCATCCTGCACGGCAGCCGGCAACGCCTCGCGACGCAAGACCCCGGCGAACTGTGGACCGACCTTGGCCAGTTCGATCAAACGCAGCTCGATCGGCAGTTGCTGCCCGAGCCTGTCCACCAATGCCTGGAGCAGGACCAGCGTGCGTGACGGGTGCTGCACGCTGCCTGACACCGCCACCACTTTGAATTGCTTGCTCATCGCTTACCCCATGCCTGGAGACGCCACCTCAGCGTCTGCACAAGGTGTAGAGCAGCAACCGTGCCAGTTGAATATTCATTTATTAATCAACTGCTTAGGATCTTAGCCGGATCATGTCACTGTCGCTTGACGGACAAGCTGTTGATCCACTGTTGCCTGACGAACATTCGCTGCGTCGATGTTTGTGGCAGCAACTGTTGCCGGGCACACACTTGCGCAACAGATTGTTCGCAGCGAGGGCAGCCCTTTCCCTGATGAACGCTGTACAAGCCCCGTATTTACAGGCGTTGGGCCTCGGGCATGGACTGTGCAATAGCCACTGGCACCGGCAGGTTTCTCCCCCTGCCCACCTATTCGTCATAAGAAGGAACATCACCATGACCGCACAGCAACAACACCTGCCGCCGATCCTTTCCACCGGCACCGACTATGAGCCCTTGGCCGAACGTTTTCGGCCGATCTTTACACGCATCCAGGCCGGCGCCCTGGAGCGTGAGCAGACGCGCAGCTTGCCCTTTGAACAGGTGAAATGGCTGAAGGAAACAGGCTTTGGTGCCATTCGCGTACCGGTCGAATATGGCGGCGCCGGGGCGTCGTTGCCGCAACTGTTGCAACTGCTGATCGAACTGGCTGAAGCCGATTCCAACCTGCCCCAGGCGCTTCGCGGGCACTTTGCATTTGTCGAGGACCGCCTCAACGCCCACGCCAGCAGCCCACAAGACATCTGGTTCAAGCGCTTCGTCGAGGGTGAACTGGTGGGCAATGCCTGGACGGAAGTCGGCGCCGTGAAAATCGGCGACGTCGGCACCCGGGTTTCCCGCCTGGGTGATCAATGGGTCGTCAACGGCACCAAGTACTACAGCACCGGCAGTATCTTCGCCGACTGGATCGACGTGTATGCCCAACGCGACGACAACGGCGCCGACGTGATTGCCGCCGTGCGCGTGCACCAGTCGGGCGTCAAGCAAAGCGATGACTGGGACGGTTTTGGCCAACGCACTACCGGCAGCGGCACGTCGCTGTTCGAGAATGCGTTGGTCGAGGCGCAGAACCTCATCGACTTCTCCACCCGCTTCAAATACCAGACCGCGTTTTATCAACTGGTCTTGCTGGCCGTGCTGATCGGTGCCGGCCGCGCTGCGGTTCATGACATTACCGAGCAAGTGCGCAAACGCACGCGGGTCTTCAGCACCGGCAATGCCAGCGAAGTGAGCCAGGACGTGCAGGTGCAGCAAGTGGTCGGCAGGGCCTCGGCCCAGGTCTATGCCGCCGAAGCCACTGCCCTGCGAGCCGCGAGCGCCTCCCAACGCGCCTACGAAAGCCGCTTCAGTCAGAACACCGAGACCGAACACACCGCCAACATCGCCGCTGAACTGGAATCGGCCCAGGCCCAGGTGGTCATCTCCGACCTGGTGCTACGCACCACCAGCGACCTGTTCAATGCCCTTGGTGCCTCGGCCACCAGCACCAGCAAGGCCCTCGACCGTCACTGGCGCAATGCCCGAACCGCCGCTTCGCACAATCCGTTGATCTACAAGGAGCGCATTATTGGTGATTGGGAAATCAATGGTACGGAACCGCCGTATGTCTGGCAGATTGGCGGGGGGTCCAAGCAGCGTTGAGTAGGTGGGTTGGTGTGTATATCCGTTACCGCAGGAACGGATATACACCCCCTCCCCCCAAAAAAACCCAACAAGCGACTTACCCCAATACAAACAGACAAGACCAAGCACAAAAAGGATCAACTAGCTGACGACCCAAACACACCGCATAATCGATCTACCCCCATCCACCCGAAGGGTCGCTGAAGATGACAGTTATCCATAAGGCCGCTCAGATAGGATACTCAGCAGAAGCCCGCACCTATACCCAAGGGCGCCCAGACTACCCAAGCGAAATACAGGCCTGGCTCAGCAGTGCACTGGAAATCAGCCCAGGATCGACAGTCATTGAATTAGGAGCCGGTACCGGTAAGTTCACTCGCCTGCTGGACTCAATGACGATCAATACCATCGCCATCGAACCGGTCGAGGCGATGCGAATCGAGTTTGCCAAGCATCTGCCGAACACCAGGATTCTGGAGGGAACGGCCGAATCCATTCCCCTCGAGGCAGGGGCGGCGCAGGCGCTCGTATGTGCTCAAGCCTTCCACTGGTTCGCGAATGAAACCGCGCTCCAAGAGATTCACCGAGTACTCAAACCGGGCGGCCGGCTCGGTCTGATCTGGAACGTGCGTGATGAGTCAGTGGACTGGGTGGCCGACATCACCAAAATCATCACCCCCTTCGAAGGCGATACCCCACGCTTTCATACCGGAAACTGGCGACGCCCCTTCAACGGACGTTACTTCTCGGAGCCCGAACTGACCTGTTTTAGTTACAGCCACGCAGGCAGCCCCGAGACGGTCATCCTGGATCGCTTTCTGTCCGTGAGCTTCATCGCAGCGCTGCCTGACGCAGAGAAAAAACAGGTAGCGGATCAACTACGGGCCTTGATTCAGACCCATCCGGCGCTGCGCGGGCGCAAGCACATTGAGTTCCCTTATCAGACCCACGCTTATTCATGTCGCCGCCTGGATTGAATCACGACGCCATCAACCCGGCAGGAACTCGTACCTGACGCCCCCAAAACACTGGCATCATGCCTTTTTCCTTGCACTCATGGAGTGACTGTGACGAATCTTTGT
The DNA here is from genome assembly GCF_008801605.1 of Pseudomonas brassicacearum subsp. brassicacearum. Classification (GTDB taxonomy): domain Bacteria; phylum Pseudomonadota; class Gammaproteobacteria; order Pseudomonadales; family Pseudomonadaceae; genus Aquipseudomonas; species Aquipseudomonas brassicacearum. The sequence goes on from NZ_VZPJ01000001.1 coordinate 36,003, forward strand.
GCCGCCCCTGAGTTTGCTCCCGCCGCCACTTTACCGCCCTACCGCCTCTTTCCCCGGCTCGGGATGCTTGTACTTGCGACCCTGATAGTCTTCCTGGCAGCAGTGCCCGAAGTCCTGTTCATACCCGCAGACATGCAGGCCTACCTGACGTTCACGACCACCTCGGGTATCACCGCGCTCGTTCTCCTCGCTCTCTTCGCCCTGCAGTACCGCGCCGATGCGCGCACTCAATGGCGTGGTCATTACATAGGCCCCCCCCTGCGGTGGGGTGCGCTTGGCATCGTTGGCGCCTACCTGTTTTTCGGGGTGGCCACCCTCGTGCTGGGGTTGCCACGAGAAGTGTTCATGGCCGAGCTTCTGGACGGGCTCAACAGCTGGCAGGCCACGATCAAGATCGCCTCGCTGATCGTGCTGCCACCCATCGCCGAAGAGTTGTTTTTCCGCCATTACATGCTCCGACTGTTCCCCTACGAGAACAGCCGTGCCTGGACATGGATCGCGGTCATCGTTACGTCGGCCATCTTCGCCGCCATGCACATCCAATACGGGAACTGGATCACCGTCGTGCTGATCTTCGCCTGTGGGGGCATATTCGCTATCGCAAGAGTGGTCAGCGGTGGCCTGCTGGTTCCGGTGCTCCTGCATTCGCTGGCCGAAATGGTTGCACTGACCACTGATAAGTCTTTCTCGCTGATGGGGCTTTACGGTTAAGCCAGCGGTGCCAGGCCAGAGCCCTTTATGGCGCCTGAACCTCGACTTGCGGCAGAGGAAGCTCGCCCAGCGGTGAGTAATGCATGGTCAGGACCGCCCACCTCAGTCCCTCCACGCCTGGCACGGTGTCGGAGGCCTTGGATGAATGCTCGACGTAGCCGGCATATTCCTCGACGTACTGGAGATGCTTTTCCCAGCGCGCCTGATCAAAGTTCACGCCAAAGATAATGACGCTGCCCGTCGCCACCTTTTCCGCCTGGGCTTTCAAGCGGGTCATGTACCAATAGTCTCTGGCCGCACTGTCGAACATCTTGCCCTGGTTGGCATTGGCGAAGGGGGTCTTGAGTTCAATGAAGTGAAAGCGCTTTTCATCCTGGTCGCGGATCCACAGGTCGCATTGCTTGGAGACGATATCCATCTGCGACCAACGCTGATCAAGCGCCACCTTGTACTCGACACCCACATCGGCCAGCTCGCGGTCGGGGCCACGAAGCCCACGGGCGTGGATCAACCAGAAATAGAACTCGAATTTCAGCCAGCCCTCGAAACCGTTGGCCAGGGCACTGATGGATGACGGCAGGTATTTGCGGTCCTCCTTCCACGATTGCATGAAGTCGCGAAACGCGGATGCGACGTCAGGGATTCCGGGCATGGGTCACTTCCTTGTATCGGCCTGAAGATTTTTGGCATAGTGCCATCACCCTCCCGCTGGCTACAATGCCACACTATGATTTCGCAAACGTCAGTACCTCAAACAAGGGCAACCATGAACTCTCACGCAGCGTGCCTCGGACTGTCTGCCTTGACGCTCGCCTTCCTGAGTGGGCCCGTCCAGGCCTCTACGTGGCAGATCTGCCACCTGGAGCTGCGTATCGTCGAGGTCTTGAAACAACCCTACCCACAGCTTCAGGCGCAGATCGTGAAAGCCAGGCCGAAATCCGCCTCGGTGGAGTGCCCCGCGCAAGGCTCATCGCTCACCTTCACCCCGGAAACCCCGGACTACCAAGCCACGCTGCCCCGCCGACAATGGCCCGGCAAAGGGCAGTCGGTACGGGTGGACTACCGCTACCTCGATGGCGTTTGTAAAGGCGACGGCAACTCCTATGCGTGTCGTATCAAGCACTACCCGGTGGTGGGTCGATAATCAGTCACCTGGGGACCGTGGCATTTAGCTGATGACCTCAATGCAACTCAAGCCAACAGCTCAGTGATCCAACGGGCCTGCCGGGCTATGTCTTGCAGCTTCTCTTCCGGCACGGCTTGCCGCGCCTTGGCGAAGCTGGTGAGGGTCTTTTGCTTCTGGCACAGCAGGCGCTGCCACTTGGCCAGGAAGATCGGGTTACGGGCTTGCAGCTGCAGCGGGCCGAAGTACAGCTCCTCGGCGGTGTACGTCACCGGCCCGGCGCGCTCGGCGACGATGATCTCGTAGTAGAAACGGTTTTCCCGCAGCACTTCCTCGCAGAGGATGCGGTAGTCGTTCTCCATCAGCCATTGACGCAGCGGTTGCTCGCCGCCGTTGGGTTGCAGGATCAGGCGCTCCTGGCCGCTCAACCGCGCTTTGCCGCTGTCCAGGATGTCGCGGATCGTCTCGCCGCCCATGCCACAGAGGCTGATCGCCGTGATCCCGTCTTCCGGCTCGATCGCCGCCAGGCCATTGGCCAGGCGCACGCTGATCTGCTGTTCCAGGCCATTCTCCCCAACGGTGCGTTCGGCGGCGCGAAACGGCGTCAGCGCCACCTCGCCAGCCACCGCCATCGCGATGGCGCCACGGCGCAGCAAGGCCACCGGCAGGTAAGCGTGATCCGAGCCGATGTCGGCCAGGCGCGCACCTGCCGGCATATGCGCCGCCACGCGCTCCAGGCGCATGGACAAGGTCTGTTCGTTCAACTGCAGTTCCCTGGATTAATCGTAGAACGGCTCAACCGCCGTCCGACTGCCGACAAAAAAGCTGTCCGCGACCAACCGCAGCGGCTGCAGGTCCATGTCGCTGGTTTTGTCGGCAATCAGTTGTTGAAAATGTCGATACACCGCCGCGTACTCGCCTTCCTCGGAAACAGCCTGGCCCACGCCGTCGATGCTCAACAGCGCACCGCCATTGTCCAGACGCAGGACGCCTTCGGCGCAGCGAATCTCGATGCTCCAGAGCTCGTCATGCCCATGGTCGAAATCGAACTCCGCACGAACATCGAGGTGGCGCGCGTCGGCCATCTTGATGCTGGCGGCAATCGGCGACTGGCAGTTGTCCGGCACGCGCAACTCGGCGGACTCCACGAACAGCGGCAACGCCAGCAGATGGGTCACAATCGACAAGGCATTGATACCCGGATCGAAGACGCCCAGGCCACCGGGTTGCCAGATCCACGCCTGGCCGGGGTGCCACTTGCGCACGTCTTCCTTCCAGTCGATCTGCACGCTCTGCAAGGTGCGACTCGCCAGCCAGTCACGGGCGGCTGCGATGCCCGGCGCGTAACGCGAATGCCAGGCGAACAGGCCGCTGACGCCTTGCTCGCGGACCTGCTCCACCAACGCCATGGCTTCTCCCAGCGTGGCGCACGGCGGTTTTTCCACCAGCACGTGTTTGCCAGCCGCCAGCGCCTGTTGCACCAGGGCAAATCGACCTTGTGGCGGTGTGCAAAACGCAATGGCATCGACCTGCGGACCGTTTTCGAGCAGTTCGCCCAGGGACCGGAAGTTATCCACCCCGGCGCAAGGCAGCCCTTGCGTGGCGACAGCCACCAGTTGAAACGCGGGGTTGGCGTGGATGGCTGGAACGTGTTGATCCTGGGCAATCTTGCCGTAGCCCACCAGCCCGAGACGAATCGGTTGCATCGATGACTCCTGATTTTTGTACTTGTGATCGGCCAGCAAACTAGACGCAAATCGCCCGGCGGACAATGGGGGCCGTGCAGTATCTATACGATGGTCCTGCGCAATTGGGTAACAGCAGTGCCGCAAAGACCTCAGCTGTGCCGTAGCTCACTGGCTGCAGTCACGACGTTGGTCACCCGGCCGAAGAAGGGTTCGAGTCGCTCACGCGGCGCATCGTGCTCCACCACCAGGGTGGCGACCTCTTCGCAGGCGGCCACCTGATAGTGGGCAACGCTGGAGAGTTTCTCATTGGTCACCGCCGCGATCACCTGCCCGCTTGCCGCGACCACCGCGCGCTTGAACTCCGCGTCATCCAGGCCGAACGCCGTGACGCCATTGTCCGGATCGATGGCGCAGGCACCGAGGAAGCACACGTCAAAACTGAACTGACGCAATTGCTGGACAGCCGTCAGCCCGATCACACCACCCGCGTTAGGACTCAAGCGGCCACCCAGCAGGATGACCTCAGCGCGGGGCAGCTTCATCAACTGAACCGCAATCAGCGGCGAATTGGTGGTGAGGGTCAGCTGCAGTTGCGGATCGATGGCGCAGGCCACGGCCAGATTGGTCGACCCGGCGTCGATGAAGACGTGCTGGCCCGCGCGCAGCAGTGCAGCGGCCGCTTGGCCGAGACTGCCCTTGCGCGCCGGGTCTTTGCGCACGCGTACCTCCATCGGCCCTTCGGGAGCGGGCAAGAGTATCGCGCCGCCATAAACGCGCTTGCACACTCCCGCCGCTGCCAACGCGCCCAGGTCACGCCGTATCGAATGCTCGGACACATTGAATTCGCTGGCCAAGTCGGCCGCGATCACCCGGCCATACCGGGCAAGACGCTGGCTGATCAATTGCTGGCGTTCGCCGGGGAACGCTTCGTGAGGAGAAGTCATGACAGTACAACCTGCATAAACGAGCACTAATGATCACAAACGAGCAAATAGTGCCGCTTATGCAGCGAGGCGTCAAACCCGCTCGTCAAGCGGGCTGTCAAACGTTAAAGATCAAGCGGCCCCAGGGACATTCGTGCCCATACTCAAGGGCAGGAAAGGTTGAATCTCATCGATTTCCTCGGCACTGAGGCGCAGCTGTGCGCCGGCAATCAGCCCATCGACCTGCGCGGAACGGCGGGCACCGACGATGGCGCCGGTCACCACCGGCTTGCGCAGTACCCAGGCGATGGCGACTGCCACCGCGCTCACCCCATGCCGTTCACCGATACCGGCCAAAACCTCGACCAGCGCCAGGTTCGCACTCAAGCGCGGCTCCTGGAAGTCCGCGCTGCGGGCCTTGCGCCAATCGTCATCGGGCAATTGGGCGATGCGCTCGCGCGTCATGCTCCCCGAAAGCAGGCCCGATTGAAGGGTGGAATAGGCCAGGACACCCATCCCCGCCTTCTCGCAGAATGGCAGGACGTCTTCCTCGATATCTCGCATCAGGGCGGAATAAGGCGGCTGGAGTGAGACGATCTCGGTTACCGCCTGGGCGCGCTTGAGTTGCGCGACATCGAAATTGGAGACGCCGATAGCGCGAACTTTTCCCTGTTCGCGGGCGGTGTCCAACGCCGAAAGCGCACTTTCGATTCCTTCACTGCTGCCGTCGGCAGGAAAGGCCGGCCAGTGGATCTGATAAAGATCGATGGTTTCGACTTGCAGCCGGCGCAAGCTTGCCTCGACCTCGGCAAGCAGCGATTGAGGCGCCAGCGAGTGCGAGATCGCTTTGGTGACCGGGTCCCAGACCAGACTGCCCTTGGTGAACACCAACGGACGCCGTGAAGCCGGCACCCGGCGCAACAGTTGCCCAACCAGTTGTTCGGCGTGGCCCAAGCCATAAACCGCCGCGGTATCGATCCAGTTCACACCACGCTCGACGGCATATTCAAGGGCGCCCAGGCTGTCCTCGTCGTCCTGCGCGCCCCAACTGTATTCCCAGCCGGTGCCAGCAATGGCCCAGGTTCCCAGGCCAATGGGCGAAATCAGAAAATCCGATGATCCAAGACGATTCTTTTGCATAGCGAGTACTCCACAGATGATGTGGGCCAGTATCCGGGAGCAATCTCATGACGATAAGATAGGTAATCTTATTTGAACTACTGAACAGAATTCATGAGTCAGCACCCCGATCTTTCCGAACTGGATGCCTTTGCGGCCGTCGCTCGCCATCGCAGCTTTCGCAAGGCCGCCGACGAGCGTGGCGTTTCGGCGTCTGCCTTGAGTCACGCGATGCGTGCACTGGAAGCACGCCTGGGTGTCAGGCTGCTCAATCGAACCACGCGCAGCGTTACCCCGACCGAGGCCGGCCACCAGCTATTGGCAACGCTGGCCCCGACCCTGCAGCAGGTTGCCGATGCACTGGCGCAACTGACCTCGATGCAGGAAGTGCCTGCCGGCAAGCTTCGTCTCAACGTGGCGCGTCCGGCGGCGCGTGCGGTATTTGCGAAAGTGCTCGCGCCATTCGTGGCCAGGTATCCACGTATTCAACTGGACCTGGTCACCGATGATGGCTTGACCGATATCGTGAACGGCGGGTTTGACGCGGGTGTGCGCTTTGGCGAAAGCCTGGCCGGCGACATGATCGCCGTCCCTGTCGGCCCCCCTCAATCGTTCGTGACCGTGGCCTCGCCAACCTATCTGGCCGCGAAGGGAATCGCCCAGGCTCCACGCGACTTGCTCGACCATGCCTGCATCGCCCGACGTTTTCCCAGCGGCAAACTCTATGCCTGGGAGTATCAGGCACAAGGGCAACCGATCCGCCTGTCCGTCACCGGACCGCTCATTCTTGAAGACGATGCGCTGATGATTCAGGCAGCAAAAGATGGCGCCGGAATTGCCTACGTCTACGAGGAGCTGGTGCGCGATGACATCCGCAATGGGCAGCTCACGGAACTGCTCGCGCAATGGAAAGCGCCGCCAAGCCGGTTTTTTCTCTACTACCCCAGCCGGCGTCACGTACCACCGGCCCTGAAAGCGTTCATCGAGTTCATCCGGGCAGATGATTGACCAACCTGAAACCGGCAGACAAAAAAAGCCCCGCGACCGAATACGGTGCGGGGCAAGGAAATTGGTTGGTTGCGGCCAACCAAAGGAGCACAGTGAAAAACGTTTACGGGCCGGTCAGATGCATTCCTGCGCGGCGCGTTCAAAACTCGAAGGCAGGAGGTTGGAAGCCAGCAAATGTCGCTCGTAGATGAATACCTTGCCGCCGCTGCCAGCCTTGTAGGCTTCCAGCACGTTGTCTGCCGAGACTTTGCTCGGCACCACGATGCGGTAGCTGCGCTGGGTCTGCGAGACCATCGGGTTCAAGGCATTGCCCTGCAATTTCGGTATGACGCATTCAGCGTACTGGGCCGGTGTCTTGCTGGTCTGCAAGGTCAGGGTCGGATCGTTCGGCGCCGAGGCACAACCGGCCAGCAACAACGGGGAAAACGCCAGGGGAAGCAAAAATAAAGGGCGCATGAGTGGGGGTCCTGAAAATAAAATAATCGGTTGCGTGTTCGATGGCGCTGATTTTCCAATGATTGTCGGCAAAGCAGAACTTGCATTTCGTAATGGTCACTATTACTCCTAGCAATAGTTGCAAGCCGAGAAAGATTGATGAGGTATAGCCATGAGAACGTTTGATCTGATTCGCGACGCGGTATTGCCCGACTTCCGTGAGCGGGTGGCTGATTACCTGATCCAGTACGAAAGCGTGCTGTTGAGCAGCACCGAACCCGACCCGGAGCTCAGGCGCGCCACGGCCAATCAACTGCGCGGTTATTTGCGCGGGTTGAACACCACTCGGGTACTGGGCATGGCGGATTGGGAAGAGCTGGATCGGCGGGTGGTGAATACGTGGCTTTAGCGCCCGGCCAAGGACAGGCCGGACTTCCAGGAATGTGTTCGACTCATTGTGGCGAGGGAGCTTGCTCCCGCTGGACTGCGCTGTAGGAGCTGCCGAAGGCTCAGGCCGCGTTCGGACAATCTCTTGATCTTTCACTTGTGGCTCAAATGTCTGGGAAAGATCGCAGCCTCGCTTCGCTCGACAGCTCCTACAGGCCCAACGCTCGCTTGCGCCCTGTTCAGCAACCGTTGCACCCACGCGGCATCCTGGTCATTGATCACCCCATAGCGGTTCGGCGGTAGAAAATTCCAGTGATGGGCGGCCTCGACAAGGCGCTTGAGCTCATCGGCAGACAGCCAGTACGGCGTATCCACCAATGGCATCGGCGGCCCATCGAAACGCCGGCCCAGTTGCAGGTTTGTGCCAGGGGCGAAAGCGATCGCCAGTTGCTGGCGAGGTTGCAACAGCTTGTCCGGTGCAGGCATTTGCCCTTCCCGTCCGTAGCTGAAGTCGCCCGAAAATTGCTCTTTGAGCACCAGCCAGTGCCCCGCCGCGGTCTTGGCCAGAATCCATTGCGATACACCGCTGTCTTGCACGCACTTCAACTTGCCGTCGGTCCATTGCATGAGGGTGTTGCAGTCCGGATCATAGTCGTTGGACCACAGGTTGACGCCGCAGACCAGGGTATGGTGTTCGAGCTCGACCAGCCCTTGATCGGGCATCGATTGCCAATATCGCTTGGTCGGGTCGCGCTTATCGCGCAAGTAGTTATGCAGGACCCAGGCAGCCATGAACAGCAAGGTGGCGAGTACAAGCCAGTCAAGGGAGGCCTCGACGATCCGGTCAAGGTTGACGCCTGGGGCGGATAACCCTTGATAGACCAGCAGCCCCAGCGAAAACGCGATGCCTGGCAACACCGGACCCAGGCCCAACGGCGGCACCAGCACCATGATCCAGCTGAAGCGATGCATGGTTGCGTGCTCCCGCGCCCAGGCCAGCTCCTGCTCCAGCATCGGCACCCGCTCCCGTGGGCCGATGTCAGGATCGGGGGTCTGGAAGCGTATATACAGGCTGTAGGTGTCATCACTCATGGATCGGATCATGCCCTTGAAGTCATCATGGTCGAGCAACCCTCCGGGTCGCCCCTTGACGCTGGAACAGGCGTATTATCCGGATAACCAGGCGCCATGTAGACACCCATTCATGCCGATCTCCCAAACTCGTCCCTCACCCGCGCCCTTGCTCAAGCCAGGCGAGACAGTGGTCCTGTTCGACGGCGTTTGCAAACTGTGCAATGGCTGGGCGAAGTTCCTGATCCGCCATGACCACGCCCGCCGCGTGCGGTTGGCCTCCGTACAGTCGCCCGAAGGACAAGCCTTGCTTGCCTGGGCGGGCCTGCCCTTGCAGCAGTTCGACACCATGGCCGTGGTTCGCGATCAGCATTACTGGGTGCGTTCGGATGCAATTTTTGAAGTCGTAGCCCTGCTGCCCTGGCCCTGGCGCCCGGTGAAACTGCTGCGCTACGTCCCCCGCAAGCTTCGGGATTGGGCTTATGATCGCATTGCCCTGAATCGTTATCGGCTGTTTGGCAAATACGACGTGTGCCTTTTACCGAGCCCGGATCATGAGCGGCGTTTCTTGACGGCTCCAACGCCTGGGAGCCATCCGGTGGAACGGATCGGTACTTAGCCCTTCAGTAGCTCGATCCACTGAGGTGGCGTCATCTTCGTCACCATGATCAGCACAATGACAAACATCCCCAAAAAGCCAAAAACCCCCATCCAGAACCACTTTTGATACACGGATGAGTATCGATCACCGAGCACCCGCCCGTCCCCAAGCGCGCTCGAAGCCATCACGTATAAACGCTTCTGGAGCACCAGCACAGGAAGCCACAGCGCCCCCACGCAAAAGAAAATGATCAACGACGTCATTATCCATTCCGTGGTCAGGGGAAGTCCGGCCAGTCTCATTAACAGATAGCCCGTCCCAATCTGAATAAAGCCCGCCGGCGTGGTAATCCAAGTGTCGAACTGGACGACCGTCCTGGCCACGTGGGCAATGATCTGAGGGTTGGCGGTGCGGCTGGCCGCGATCAGGTAGAGGTAGGACCCCATGCCGAAGCCGAACAGGAAAATGGCAGCAATGATGTGGAGGTACTTCAGGCAAAGATAGAGCATCTGTCAGCCCTGCTCGTCAGAGAAGTGAACGGACAGGCTCAAGTTTTCGGGGTCGTTGATGGCAGCCATGTATTCGTCAACGGTGATTTCACCCACGCAGGCCCGAGCACCGGATTCGGGGAGATACCCTTGGGCGACTTTTGCCGCCAAGGCAACGGCTGCACAGCTGGGAATCTCCGGGCCCTTGTCGTTCATGGCGGTGAGCTGCACGTTCATCGACAACGGTTCGCCATTGGCCCCCATGCCATGGACGTCGATGTACATTGCGCTTTTGCCATCGCCAAATCGTTCGAACCAGAGCCCCCACCGATGAAGCCTGGCGGCCCAAGTAACATGGTCACGCACCACCCCCATCCTCATTGCCTGGGCCAGCAGATAATTGGCAATGCCGCCGAGCTTCAAGCCTGAGCCGGCCTTGAAGGTCAGGGTCTGGGCACCGTAGCGGCTGGCGAAGATATCCATGTCCGGCACGTCGACATTGGCCAATACCCGGGTTCCCATATGGCGCATTCTGCGAAGTGTCAGATCCTGCCATCCCAGGACCTCATGCACTCGGCCATTCCTGAGTTGCTTGATCGGCTTGCCTGCATAGGCCAGAACGCCTTCGACGGTGGACAACCCCGGCATCTTGGCCGAAGAGGAAATACCATGTTCGATCGTGTCGATACGTTTAAAGCGATGCCGCTGCTGATCAATGAGTGCGGCCGAGAGCGTCGGCACTGAGCTGCAACCACTGAGGATCGCCACGCCTGCTTGTTTTGCCCGGGCGTCGAGTGCGCCAATGCCGGTGACGAAGTCTCTGGAATCGGACAGGTCACAGTAGTTCACACCCGCGTCGATGCAACTTTCGGCCACGGCATAGGATTGCCCTTGGAATGGGCCACCGGTATGGATGACCCATTGGATGTTCATCAATCCAAGGATGGATTTGAAGCCCGCTCCCATGGCGTCGCCGCACCAACTTTCACACACCGTGCCCGATTGAGCGTTCAACTCCTCGACTTTGAGCTGCAGTTTTTGGGCGTCACGCCCCGAAATCACTAGCTGTACACCTGGCATCACCACCAGGTGCCTGGAAACGATACTGCCGAAGTTTCCATACCCGCCGACCACCATCACCCTGAGCGTCATTCCATCCTTCCCTAAATATTCGATAAAGCCAGCAACCTTGCCACAAGGACGACTCGGTGGTGTACCCCCTCGCCACAAGAGCGGTTCGGCAGGAGGTCAGTGAGTGGCCGCATTAGTTCCCTGTTGATACTCCCGAGGGGTGCAGCCGAACTCGCGGCGAAACACGGTGTGCAGGTATTGCGCCGATTTGAAGCCGCAATTCTGGGCGATGTCAGCAATCGGCGAATTGGTGTTTTCCAATCCGTTGGCGGCGGCGGCCAGTTTGAAGCGCAGGATTTCGTCGTGGACGCTACAACCGCGCTCCTTGCGAAAGTGCGATTCCAGCGATGAGCGCGACACTCCCACATAGGCCGCCACCTGGGCCGTCTTGATGCCCTGGCAGGCGTATTGGCGGATGAAGAGCAGTGCCTGCATGACATAAGGGTTGCCCAACGGTTGATGCAGGCTCGACACCTGCACATTGATCGCATCCGGCGGTATCAGAATCTGTGTGCCGGTGGACGGCATGCCGTGCAGCATTTGATGGAGCAGGCGTGCGGCGGTGCGGCCCATGGTTTCGGTGCCCTGGATCACCGAGCTCAGCGGCACCCGCGTCAGGCTGCGGGTCAGGGGGTCGTTGTCGATGCCGATCAACGCCACCTGCTCGGGCACGGCGATCCCGGCGGTCAGGCAGGCTTGCAGCAACTGCCGGGCGCGGGCGTCGCTGACGGCGATGATGCCGATGGGTTTGGGCAGGCTTTGCAGCCAGGCGATCTGTTGTTCGACGGCGCTGTCCCACAGCGGTGCGCTGGTGCCCATGCCGCGATAGACCTCGGCGTGCAGGCCATCGCGCTGCACCAGCCGGCGAAAGGCTTTTTCCCGTTCCTGGGCCCAGCGATTGGCTTGTGCTTCAGGCAGGCTGAAACAGGCAAAACGGGTTAGCCCGGCCTCGATCAGGTGCTCGTAGGCCAACGTCATCAACGCATCATTGTCGGTGGCGACATAGGGAATGCCCTTGGGGTAGGCGCGTTCATCCTGATAAGAGCCGCCCACCGCCACCACCGGCAGCTTGATCCCGGCCAGCGCCTCGCCGATCAGCGGGTCGTCGAAGTCGGCGATGATCCCGTCGCCCTGCCAGCGCTCGATCCCTTTCAAGCGACAGAGAAAATCTTCCTCGAGGAACAAGTCCCAGGACGCGCGCGTGCTGCTCAGGTAGTTGCCGATGCCGCTGATGATGCCGCGGTCGTAGATCTTGCTGCCGTTGAACAACAGTGCAATGCGGTGAACGGGCGGGACGGTTTTCATTGGTTTAACCCTGGGCCGATGCACACAGACTAGGCGTGCAAGCGACGAACCTCAATACTCAAAATCGAACGCCCTGTTGGTGATTTTCATAATCAGCAGCCACGGGGCCGGCGTTAGTATCGAGACACCGCCAAGAATAAAAAGGAACTCGCCCATGTCGTACTTCCCTGCTGTCGACAAGATTCGCTACGAGGGTCCCGCCAGCGACTCGCCGCTTGCCTTCCGTCACTATGACGCCAACAAACTGGTGCTCGGCAAGCCCATGCGCGAGCACCTGCGCATGGCGGTCTGCTACTGGCATACCTTCGTCTGGCCGGGATCGGACGTGTTCGGCGCCGGCACGTTCAAGCGCCCGTGGCAGCACGCCGGGGACCCCATGGAACTGGCCATCGGCAAAGCCGAAGCGGCCTTCGAGTTCTTCTCCAAGCTGGGCATCGACTACTACTGCTTCCACGACACCGATGTCGCCCCCGAAGGCAGTTCGCTCAAAGAGTACCGCGAACACTTCGCCCTGATGGTCGATCATCTGGAGCGCCATCAGGAAGAGACCGGGATCAAACTGTTGTGGGGCACCGCCAACTGCTTCAGCAACCCGCGTTTTGCCGCCGGCGCCGCCAGTAACCCGGACCCGCAAGTATTCGCCTGCGCCGCCGCGCAAGTGTTCAGCGCCATGAACGCCACCCAGCGCCTCAAAGGCTCCAACTACGTGTTGTGGGGCGGCCGTGAAGGTTACGAAACCCTGCTCAACACCGACTTGAAGCGCGAGCGCGAACAGTTGGGCCGCTTCATGCGCATGGTGGTCGAGCACAAGCACAAGATCGGCTTCAAGGGCGACCTGCTGATCGAGCCCAAGCCCCAGGAACCGACCAAGCACCAGTACGATTACGACAGCGCCACGGTGTTCGGCTTCCTGCAACAGTTCGGCCTGGAAAACGAGATCAAGGTCAACATCGAAGCCAACCACGCGACCCTGGCCGGGCACAGCTTCCATCACGAGATCGCCACGGCCGTCTCCCTGGGCATCTTCGGCAGCATCGACGCCAACCGTGGCGACCCGCAGAACGGCTGGGACACCGACCAGTTCCCCAACAGCGTCGAGGAAATGACCCTGGCCACCTATGAAATCCTCAAGGCCGGGGGCTTTCGCAATGGTGGGTTCAACTTCGATTCCAAGGTCCGGCGCCAGAGCCTGGACGAGATCGATCTGTTCCACGGCCATGTCGCCGCCATGGACGTCCTCGCCCTCGCCCTGGAACGCGCGGCGGCCATGGTGCAGAACGATCAGTTGCAACAGTTCAAGGACCAGCGCTACGCCGGCTGGCAGCAACCATTTGGCAAAGCGGTACTGGCCGGTGACTTCAGCCTTGAATCACTGGCCGAGCATGCCTTCACCAACGAGCTGAATCCCCAAGCCGTCAGCGGTCGACAAGAGATGCTCGAAAACGTGGTCAATCGGTTCATCTACCCCTGACAACGGGCAATGGTCGGGGCACAGGGGCTGTTACATTCGCGCGACAAATCTGTGCCCACGGCGCGCTGCAACGCTCTACAGTTCTACCCGGTATCACGCTCATCGTCAGGCAGTGTCTTTCAAACAACAATAAAAGGACGCACCACATGAATACATTCAAACGTACCCTGCTCGCCGGCGCCCTCGCCCTGCTCTCGCTTCCGGTCATGGCCGATGCGGCCCATCCGAAAATCGGTTTTTCCATCGATGACCTGCGCCTGGAACGCTGGTCACGGGACCGTGACTACTTTGTCGCGGCGGCGGAAAAACTCGACGCCAAGGTCTTCGTCCAGTCGGCCGATGCCAACGAGCAGAAGCAGATCTCGCAGATCGAAAACCTGATCTCCCGCGGCGTCGATGTGATCGTCATCGTGCCATTCAACGCCACCGTGCTGACCAACGCCGTCGCCGAAGCCAAGAAGGCCGGGATCAAGGTCGTGTCCTACGACCGACTGATCCTAAACGCCGATATCGACGCCTACATTTCCTTCGATAACGAAAAGGTCGGCGAGATGCAGGCCAGCGGCGTGCTGAAGGCAGCGCCCAAGGGCAATTACTTCCTGCTCGGTGGCGCCCCTACGGACAACAACGCCAAGGTCCTGCGCGAAGGCCAGATGAAGGTGCTGCAACCGGCCATCGACAAGGGCGACATCAAGATCGTCGGCCAGCAGTGGGTGAAGGAATGGAACCCCACCGAAGCCCTGAGCATCGTGGAAAACGCCCTGACCCGGAACAACAACAAGATCGATGGCATCGTCGCCTCCAACGACGCCACCGCCGGCGGCGCCATCCAAGCCCTGGCCGCCCAGAAAATGGCCGGCAAGGTGCCGATCTCCGGCCAGGACGCTGACCTGGCAGCGGTCAAGCGGGTGATCGATGGCACCCAGACCATGACCGTCTACAAGCCGCTGAAACTGATCGCCTCCGAAGCCGCCAAGCTCTCGGTGCAACTGGCGCGCAACGAGAGGCCGACCTTCAGCTCGCAATACGACAATGGCAGCAAGAAAGTCGACACCATCCTGCTTACCCCCACGCCGTTGACCAAGGACAACATCGACCTGCTGGAAAAGGACGGGTTCTACACCAAGGCGCAGATCGCCGGGCAGTGATCTGACCAGGCAATCAAGCCCCCCTGTGGGAGCGAGCGTGCTCGCGATGACGGCAGCACATCCAACATTGATGCAAGCTGAACCGCCGCTATCGCGAGCAAGCTCGCTCCCACAGGTCACATGGCTTGGCTGCCTGCCCCACTGCTGATGTGTGAGCCCTTTTTCATGAGTCCTTGCCATGTCCGACTACCTGCTGCAAATGAACGGCATCGTCAAAACCTTTGGCGGTGTCAAAGCCCTGAACGGCATCGACATCAAGGTCAAGCCGGGTGAGTGTGTAGGCCTGTGCGGTGAAAACGGCGCCGGCAAATCCACGCTGATGAAGGTGCTGTCGGCGGTCTATCCCTACGGCACTTGGGAGGGTGAAATTGTTTGGGACGGCCAGCCGCTCAAGGCGCAGTCCATCAGCGAAACCGAAGCCGCCGGGATCGTCATCATTCACCAGGAGCTGACCCTGGTCCCCGACTTGTCGGTGGCTGAAAACATCTTCATGGGCCACGAACTCACGCTGCCCGGCGGGCGCATGAACTACCCGGCGATGATCCACCGCGCCGAAGCCCTGATGCGTGAACTCAAAGTGCCGGACATGAACGTCTCGCTGCCGGTTTCGCAGTACGGCGGTGGCTACCAGCAATTGGTGGAAATCGCCAAGGCGCTGAACAAGCAGGCGCGGCTGTTGATCCTCGATGAGCCCTCCTCGGCCCTGACTCGTTCGGAAATCGAGGTGCTGCTGGACATCATCCGCGACCTCAAGGCCAAAGGCGTCGCCTGCGTCTACATCTCCCACAAGCTCGATGAAGTGGCCGCCGTCTGCGACACCATCTCGGTGATCCGCGATGGCAAACACATCGCCACCACCGCCATGGCGGACATGAGCATCCCGAAGATCATCACCCAGATGGTCGGACGGGAAATGAGCAACCTCTACCCCACTGAACCCCATGACGTCGGCGAAGTGATTTTCGAGGCGCGCCACTTCACCTGCTACGACGTCGACAACCCCAGGCGCAAACGGGTCGACGACATTTCATTCGTTCTCAAGCGCGGGGAAATCCTCGGCATCGCCGGGCTGGTCGGCGCCGGCCGCACGGAACTGGTGTCAGCGCTGTTCGGCGCCTACCCCGGCCGCTACGAAGGTGAAGTCTGGCTGGGCGGCCAACAAATCGACACGCGCACGCCGCTCAAGTCGATCCGTGCCGGCCTGTGCATGGTCCCCGAAGACCGCAAGCGCCAAGGCATCATTCCGGACCTGGGGGTGGGCCAGAACATCACCCTGGCGGTGCTGGACAATTATTCGAAACTGACGCGCATCGACGCCGAAGCCGAACTGGGCAGCATCGACAAGGAGATCGCGCGCATGCACCTCAAGACCGCGAGCCCGTTCTTGCCGATCACCAGTCTCTCCGGCGGCAACCAGCAAAAAGCCGTGCTGGCGAAAATGCTCCTGACCAAACCCCGCGTGCTGATTCTCGATGAACCGACCCGGGGTGTGGACGTCGGCGCCAAGTACGAGATCTACAAGCTGATGGGCGCGCTGGCGGCCGAAGGCGTGTCGATCATCATGGTGTCCTCGGAACTGGCCGAGGTATTGGGGGTTTCCGACCGCGTCCTGGTGATCGGCGAAGCTCAGTTGCGCGGCGACTTCATCAACCACGAACTGACCCAGGAACAGGTGCTCGCCGCCGCGCTCAGCCATCCCGATGGCCATAACAATAATGATCGGAAGTCCGCGTAGATGAATCAGGTCAAACAGCTGTTTTCCCGCTACAAAATGCTCGCGCTGGTGATCGCCGTGGCGCTGATCTGGCTGTTCTTCAGTTGGCAGACCGAGGGTGGGTTCGTGACCCCGCGCAACCTCTCCAACCTGCTGCGGCAGATGTCCATCACCGGGATCCTTGCCTGCGGCATGGTGCTGGTGATCATCAGCGGCGAGATCGATTTGTCGGTGGGTTCATTGCTTGGGCTGCTCGGTGGCCTGGCGGCGATTCTCGACGTGGTCTATCACATTCCGCTGCTGGCGAACCTGAGCCTGGTAGCCCTGTGCGGCTTGGTGATTGGCTTGGGCAACGGCTACATGACCGCCTACCTGCGTATCCCGTCGTTCATCGTTGGCCTGGGTGGCATGCTCGCGTTTCGCGGCGTCCTGCTGGGGGTGACCGGCGGCACCACCATTGCCCCGGTGTCACCGGAACTGGTCTACGTTGGCCAGGGTTATTTGCCGCACACGGTCGGGACCGGGCTCGGCATCCTGCTGTTCGCCCTGACTCTGTTCCTGACCTGGAAACAGCGACGCAACCGCGCGCTCCATGGCCTCGCGGCCCACTCCCTGGTACGTGACGTGTTGCGCGTGGTGGTGATCGGCGCGGTGCTGGCCGGGTTCGTCTATACCCTCAACAGCTACGATGGCATCCCGGTGCCGGTGCTGCTCCTGCTGATCCTGCTGGGGGTGTTCAGCTACGTCACCAGCCAGACCGTGTTCGGCCGCCGCGTCTATTCGGTAGGCAGCAACATGGAAGCCACGCGCCTGTCCGGCATCAACGTACAGGCGGTGAAGCTGTGGATCTTCGGCATCATGGGCGTGATGTGCGCCCTCGCCGGCGTGGTCAATACCGCACGCCTGGCCGCCGGCTCACCCTCTGCCGGCAACATGGGTGAACTCGACGCCATCGCCGCCTGCTTCATCGGCGGCACCTCCATGCGCGGCGGCTCCGGCACGGTCTACGGCGCCCTCCTCGGCGCGCTGGTGATCACCAGCCTGGACAACGGCATGTCCATGCTCGATGTCGACAGCTACTGGCAGATGATCGTCAAAGGCAGCATTCTGGTGCTGGCGGTGTGGGTGGATGTCAGTACGCGGACAGGGCGACGTTGAGGAAACTCATCATTTGCTGGCAGACGCCATCAACACACCAAAGCCCAGGAAGGTGATGCCCGAGAATTTGCCGACAACCCTGGCGCCCTGGCTTGAGGAGAGCCAGCCCCTGGCGCCATTGGCCATCAGCGCATAACCGGAATGCACCAGCACCACAAGCACGCTGTAGGACGACACCAGCAAGAAGAACTGGCTGTAGTAGTCACCCGCCGGCTTGATGAACTGGGGGAACACGGCGAGGAAGAAAAAACCGGCCTTGGGGTTGAGCAACTGGATCGACAGCGCCTCGCCGAATCGCCGCCATGGGCGCGTGGACGTGGCCGTGAGTTCGGGCACGAAGCGTTGGGTTCGCCACATCTTGATGCCCAGGTACAACAAGTACAGCGCGCCGATGTATTTCAAAAGCGTGAAGGCCGTCGCCGAGGCGGCCAGGATCAACCCCAAGCTGCTGGCGCAGATACCCGCCACGATAAACGCGCCCGACGCGATCCCGAAGATCCCCGGCAACGCACCTCGCCAGCCATGGCGTAAGGCATTGGAAATCGTCAGCACCACACCGGGGCCCGGGCTGAGCACCGTCAGGGTCGCCAGGATCAGAAAAAGTCCGTAACCGGCCATGCATCACTCCACATTGAAAGCGAATTGCTGTGGACTTCAGGGTGGCGTGGCACCGGGACGCTGACAAACGCTTTAATTGCACTACATATGTGACTAAATTAGACACATGATCGCCAACCTCCCCCCGTTGAACGCCGTCCGCGCCTTCGCCGCTGCCGCTCGCCACCAGAGTTTCAGCCGCGCCGCCGAAGAACTGCACGTGAGCCACAGTGCCGTCAGCCGCCACGTAAAGTTGCTCGAAGAGCGCTTGGGCGTGCTGCTGTTCGAACGTCGAACCCGCCAGTCCTTGCTCACACCGGCCGGCCGGGCTTTCTACGAACAGGTCAGCGAGGCCCTGACCCAGATCGCCAACGCCGCCACCGCACTGACGCGCAACGCTGCCCAGCGCAAAGTGACCATCAACGTACGCCCCTCCTTCGCGGTGCGTTGGCTGATCCCGCGACTGCCCGACTTCATGGCGCTTCACCCGGACATCAAGCCCGACATCGTCACCAGCACCCTACCTCCCGATCCATCACGGGAAACGTTCGACGTGGTCATCCGCCGCGGGCACGCCGGCTGGTCGCCCCATGTACAGCCCACGGTACTGCTGGAAGACGACCTGCTGCTGGTCGCCGCCCCGTCGTTGCTGCACAGCGTGCCATTGGAAACCATCCACGACCTGGCCCGACACACCTTGTTGTCGGGCAGGACGCGCAGCAGCGATTGGCAAGACTGGGCGGAACACGCTGGGATCGAGTCATTAAACAACTCGCCGACCCTGCAATTCGATCACATGCACCTCGTGCTGCAGGCCGCCGTCGATGGGCTGGGCGTGGCGCTGTGTCCGGCTTCGCTGCTGGGCAGGGATTTGTCCAACGGGCGCCTGACCTGTCCACTGCCGTCGTTGCGCCTGCCGTTAGCCCGCTATTACTACGGGGTGTCCGGGGATGCGGTGGCTGAGACGCAGGTTTTTGTTGATTGGTTGTTTTCTCAGGTCCAGCAGGATTGGGATGGACAGGGTCCAGTAAAGAGCTCGTAGAGCTGCAAAGCCGCTTGCCTTCAATTTCCAGCAACAACTTTTGGATCAACGACTTCAATCCAACCCTTGCGCAAATAATCCTGCGCAACAATCTTGCGGATCATGAAACAGTAGACGACATGCAGTAGCGCCGTTGCCCCTGCCATCCATGACGGCCCCGCCACAAGCCCGATCGCCAGGATGCCGAGCCAGATCAACAAGTGTCGCCAGAGCCCTGCGAAAAACAGATAGATCACGCCCAAGAACAGGATCGCCAACACCTGGAACGCGTCCACTTCTTCAACTTGATCACTGTCCGGGCTCTTGAAATAGCGTGCCATGTACCACTCCTTCGTTAGATATTTCCATTTTTAATCTGCTGCACTCGTCCAGCATCAAGCACGGCCATCGTGGCTACACTAGCTGCGCCCAAGTCGTGCCGGCAACTAAAAGCAACACAGGAATGTCCAGTGATTGAATCAGTACGAGCACTGACGGTACGGCAACTGCTAGAACTTCCTCCAGCGATTCTGCAACTGGAGGCAGAATCTGTTACAGAGGGTTTTAGGTTTCTTACTCGCTTGATCATCGATTGGAGAAACGGGTCCAATCGATTCGATCAACCTGGGGAGTGCTTTCTAGGAGTCTTCGACAACGGGCAACTGATTGCTGTTGGCGGACTTTCATGTGATCCCTATGCCGCCCCGAGTGTCGGTAGGTTACGAAGGGTATATGTCACGCGAACCTCAAGGGGGCTGAAGGTGGGCAGGTTTTTGGTGGAACATCTCTTGGAACACGCAGCGTCACGGTTCCAAGCGGTGCGCCTGTCTACAGACACGCCGGAGGGCGCAGCCTTTTACCTGCGCTGCGGATTTCGGCCGGTAGAAGATGATTTTGCGACCCATGTCATATCATTTTCAGATGTTAGGTAATCAGGACGAAAACACGCATGCTCATCGAGCCTTTCTCCATCGACATCCCCGACAGCGCCCTTGAGGACCTTCGCCACCGCCTGCTGAACGCAAGGCTGCCAGAACCCCTGGCCGGCCAAGGCTGGAGCGAAGGCATCGACATGGATGTGCTTCGGGAGCTTCTCGCCTATTGGTCGAACACGTTCGATTGGCGTGCCCAGGAAACGGTGCTCAATCGCTTGCCGCAATTTGTCACCCACATCGATGGGCAAAGGGTCCATTTCATTCATCAACGTGGCGTCGGGCCGAAGCCGATGCCGTTGATCCTCACCCATGGCTGGCCCGGCTCGTTCATCGAGATGCAGCGCATCATCCCATTGCTGACGGACCCGGCCCGCCATGGCGGTGATCCTGCGGACGCCTTCGATGTGGTGGTGCCGTCGCTGCCCGGCTACACCTTTTCCGCACCGTTCCAGCAATCCGGCATGGGGCCGTATGAAGTGGCGGGTTTGTGGGGTGAGTTGATGAGCGGGTTGGGCTATGACCGGTTTGGCTGCCAGGGCGGGGACATTGGTGCAGGCGTGTCGACGTGGCTGGGCGTGCGCTTTCCCGAGCGGGTGACGGGCATTCATCTCAATTACATCCCCGGGTCCTATCGCCCTCCCCTTGGCGAAACCGAGCCTGCGCTGACCGAGGCAGAAACGGCCTTCCTGCAACGCGCTGCTGCCTTTGCCGATGCCGAAGGCGCCTATGGGCACATTCAGCGAACCAAGCCGCAGAGCCTGGCGGTGGGCCTGAATGATTCACCGGCGGGACTGTTGGCGTGGATGGGGGAAAAGATCCTGTCCTGGTGCGATGACAGCCCCGCTATCGACCGAGAGTGGTTGCTGACCAATGTCACGCTGTATTGGCTGACGAACTGCATCGGCTCGTCGTTTCGCCAGTATGTGGAAGGTGGCAAGCGGCCGTTGCTGTTCAACGACGGTGAACGGCTGAAACCGCCTGTTGGGGTTGCGCTGTTTCCCAACGAACTGCCTATGCCGCCGAGGAGCTGGGTGGAGCGCTGCTTTAAAGTGGATCGCTGGACCGTCATGCCTCGCGGTGGTCACTTTGCCGCGTTGGAACAGCCGGAGTTGTTGGCGGAGGATGTCAGGGCTTTTTTTCGCGGCTGTCGCTAGAAAAATCTGAAGATACTCGCCGCAAGCCTCCTGTGGGAGCACTGTTCCTGTGGGAGCAAGCTTTGCTCCCACAGAAAGTCGTGCACTCCAGTGGTAGCGGCAAAAATCGGTCCGAAAATCTCGTAGGAATTTACCTCTGTGGCGAGGGGATTTATCCCCGCTGGGCTGCGAAGCGGCCACAAACCAGACACCTTATTTCGCCAGGTATACCGCAGGCACCGGTTTTGCGACTGCTGCGCAGCCGAGCGGGAGCAAGCTCCCTCGCCACAGGGGAAGCGTGCGTCCTACAGGTCGGTTGTGGGTGCCGGGATCGACTTCTATAGTTGGGGCGTCGCTGGCTTTGGCCGGTGGCTGGGTTTCGCAGCCCGCGTGAACAAATCTGAATACCGTCAAATGAAATTCAGGCAAACTTGCCTGCGTTCATTTTATGGCGGTTGTGCGCGGGAGACTTTCGGGTCTGCCGAGTTTTTGGATTGGTTCCTCGGTCTGCGAACCCTCGCGCAACTGCCACCCATTTGGTTCGCAGCAAAAAGGTGGCGATTCTTTCTATCGAATGAGTGCAACCTTATGACAACGAATCAACCATCCAGCCGCTTCACCCCTCTCACCCAAACCGCCACCACCCACCCCGTCCTGCTGATCGACACCTACGCCCCACTCCCCGAACTCCACGCCTGTGCCAGCGAACGCCTGCACGCCACGCTCGATTACCTGACCTTGGTGGCGTGCAGCAGCCTGCGTGATTCGGCATCGAGCGACATCAACACCATCACCAACGTCGCCCGGATCCTGGTGCAGGATGTGGCGGATGTGTTTGGCGTGATCGAACAGCGCGGGCTCGAAGGCTAAACCGTTGAGACGGCGACGGCACAATTGATCGTTCCCACGCTCCGCGTGGGCATGCATCCTGTGACGCTCTGCGTCACCCTCCAGAAGCGGAACGCGGAGCGTCCCTGGCGGCATTCCCACGCGGAGCGTGAGGAACGATCTTCCACAGGCCCCGCAACCTGATCGTACCCACGCAGGAGCGTGGGAACGATCGACGGCTTTCGCAAGCAGGTGACATACCCGCTTGCCAAACCTGACGGCCGCAAGCTACTGTCAGCACCATGAACCTGCCACAGATTGCCTCGACCACCACAACCACGACCGCCAAGGCGGGTCGTGAGGTGTCGTGAGCCAATAACACACGTATCTCAAAGGCCCGCCAGTGATGGTAAGGGCCTTTTCTTTTGCCCTTGCGTCGCTGGCCCAAACGCAAGGAAAGCACCATGCACGCTCTGTTGATTCTCGATATGCAAGTTGGGTTGTTTCACGGCCCGGATAAACCCTGGGCCGGCGAAGCGTTGCTGGACACATTGAATGGCTTGCTGCTCAAGGCCCGGAGGGCTGGCGCACCGATTTTCCTGGTTCGCCACGTAGGCCCGCCTGGCTCGCCCATCGAGCCTGGAAGCCCGTTGACGCAACTGGTGCAGGAACTGCAGTTGGAGGGTGATGAAGTCATCTTCGAAAAAAATCGCCCCAACGCCTTCACCCAGACAGGCCTGGCAGAGCGGCTAAAGGCTTGCGCTGCTGAAGGCCTGGTCATCACCGGTATGAAAACCCAGTATTGTATCGACAGCACCTGCCGAGCCGCTCGGGACCTGGGGTTCGACGCGGTCCTGATCGCCGACGGTCATACCTGTTCCGACACGCCTGAATTGAAGGCAGAAATGATCGTCGCCCATCACAACGCAACCCTGGCAGGCGCCTTCTGTCGTGTCGTTCGCGCTGAAGACTGGTGCTTCTAAACTCCATCAGAAGATCGGCTCGCGTCGGGCCGGTCTTGTTCAACAAGCGGAGCTCACTGCATGGACCCGTTGCAACCCTCGCAATGCGCAAACATGGAGGACATCCGACGCGAAATCGATGCCCTCGACCAGGCGGTCATCACGCTGCTGGGCAAGCGCTATCAATACGTGCTCGCGGCCTCGAAATTCAAGACATCGGCAACTTCGGTGCAGGCACCGGAGCGTCTCAAGGCCATGCTGGCGACACGACGCAAGTGGGCCGAGGCCGAAGGTTTGAGCCCGGACGCCATCGAGAAGATGTACAGCGACCTGGTGCATCACTTCATTGCCGAAGAGATGAAGCGCTGGACGGCGAATCAGTCCCACAACTGAACCGCGGTCGGTAATGGCTCCCATCTTCCGCAGGATCAGAAGCAGTCACCGACAACGGTTGTGCGCCTTTGTCCACTGATGCCCTCAGAAAACAACCAAAAACCCATTAAGAGATCGACCACGACAAAGGTAAATCAAAGCCTTGGTTGTGCTGCGCTTCGCTCCGTTTCGCCAGCGTCAAGAATTGGAAATTTGACACTACAAGGCCATCACCTATCGTTCCTCTCGAGACCGCACCCAGGGACCGGGTGGCCCGGACACCCCTTTGCAAGGGCGGTCGTCAATGTCATTACTCTCAAGGAGCAACAACATGTCTGGAGCGACCCAAACCATTGATGTGCTCGTCAACGTTGACGCCGATTACCTGCTCGCCCACCCCAAAGACGTAGGCGGCGCGATTGCCATGCTGGTGACCCGCGGTGCCGTCGACAGCCATGCCAACACCAATGCCGGCGAAGGCGAAGGCGGCAACGAGTTGTGGTTCGACGTAAACCCTGGTGACAACATTCGCTGGCGCGCCACCACGCTGTCGCGCAACTTCGACCGCATCGCATTGATCAAGGACATCGAGATCGGCGACCCCCACCAGGGCGGTGATTACAAGGGCACCATTTCGAAACCTAACTCTTTCAACATCCCCGGTGTGGTGCCCTATCTGAACAAGGCTGCTCCCGGCGGTATTTCCAAAACCGATGTGATGTACACCATGTGGCAATCGACGGCGCTGAGCGCAGGAAAGCTCTGGTACAAAATCTACTTCGTTCTGCTGGATCGTGACCTGAACCAGATTGGCCCGACCAACACTTGGGACCCGTACGTCACCGTCAATTGACTGTTCGCTGAGTTGTAAACAACCCTGGCCGGCTTGCTATTCGCCATGACGATGCCGGCCAGGGTTGCCTATCGAAGCACTTGCGCTCCCCTCTTCAACTCATGGCAACATCTCAAAGGCCGCAGTCTGGGTCACCGGGATCATCTTCCCGGGCGTGGTCACCACCAATTGATACTTGCCAGCAAGCAAAGTGTTTGCGGGATAACTGAAGCACGACACGCTGGAGGTGGATTTACCCGGAACAATAGCCACGCTCTTGATCGGCGTAGGCTCAGCAGCCTCGTTCAATTGATAGAACGAATATTGGGGGTTGCTGACCGGCTTGGCGTGGGTAAGGCAAAACGAGTCGTTCTTGGCTGAAGGCGCGAATCGACCCTTGGCATCCAGGGGGGAAACGAACGTTATCCCACTCCGGCTCTCTTGCTCGGCCTGCTGGGCAGCATCCAGGGCCGTCCGCGCACGTTCATAGTCGGCACTCTTCAACAGCGCACTCGTCTCTTGCCTGTTGATGTATTGGACGGCTTTCTCTGCCTCGATCAACGCACGTCGCCGTCCCCAGAGCACGTCATCGCCACCCTTGCGGACCGCAAACGACACCCAGGTCTTGTCCAGGAACGTCTCGTTCTTGCCGCGCTGTTGCAGACCGTGATTGGCGTACTCGATCTCTCCAGCCTGGATGTCCTCCAACGACGTACCGTCTGGCGTGTCAGTCCAACCGCGCCGCATGGCGGTAGGCACCAGCATCAGCGTATCCCCCAGCCAAGCCAGCGGGTTCTCTTTATTGCCACGATTCGTCAAATAGAAATAGCAATTGGTGGGGGCACAGCGCTCCTGGTTGATCAGCACATAATTCCCAGGCCTGAGCGCCAAGACCGAACCGTTATCTTCCACTGCCTCATCGTCGGGGCCAGCCACCAGATCCACGTCGATCTGCAGCACAATGTCGTCTTTGTTGAGGGCCAGCAGACTCTTGGCGACTTCTTTGGCAAATACTTGCTCAGCAGCTGTTATCGGGTTGGCCAGGGACAATGTCTTGCTGGCCGAGCCGATAAAATCGAGAAATGCAGCGGAGTCTTCGTTCTCGCCCTGGTCATATTCCAGGACAGTCAATTTCATCGACAGGTGATCGGACTCAAGCTTTTTGGGGCCGTACAACAATTTATTCAGCAGGTTCGGCTTGGCGTTATCGGCGACCCCGAGATAAGGCCCGAGTACTTTGGTCACCGTTTCGCTTTTATTCTCGCCACCCACTTCGGTGAACTCGGCAACGATCACGACTTCGTTCACCCCACCGAGATCCTTGAGGTACTTAAAGTAAGCATCCGTCAAATAGACAGCGAACACATCGCCACCGTTGCCCTCGCTGTCAGGTTTACGAATAGCGCCAGCTTTATCGGCGCTGAAGATGTCGCCATCGATGCGCAGGCGCTCGGCTTTCAAATTGCGGATGGCGTCCTGGAATTCTTTTCTTGCTTGCTGCGTTTGTGCATCGGCAGCAGCGAGGTCGGCGGAGGTCGCCCCTTTTTTCACCAGGGCGGCGTGGGCCTGCTGGGCTTGTTGCCACTTGAGCTTTAGTGCTGCCGCCTCTTCGAACTGCTTATCGACGACGCTCGAGGGACGAGCAGGTTGAACCTTGAAAAGATGCGCCGTCCCTGTTGGAACGGCGCAACCGACGATGAAGAGTGACAATCCGCATACCAATGCGAATCGAGTGCTGAAGGCTGCGCGCAACGCCTTCGCTACCTGAACCGGTGCGTTTTCGGTGAACATCCCTTTCCCCTAGTCGTTGCTGGCACAATGCCTTGTCTCGGAGATTAGGACAGCCACCTGATAAGCGCAACGCAGATAACTTGACGCCAGTAAACCGCGCTAGGTCGTCCCCTCCGGCTCAGTCAGCGCCTCCAGCACCAGGGGGTGCAGGACAGCCCCCGGATGCATCTGCTGCCAATCCTGCAATTGCCGGCGCATGCCCGGCGTCCAGAAGCTCTTGATGTGCTGGCGCACGCCATTCACCGCCAATGTGTGATCCGGCTCGGTGGCGAAGTACTGGGCGATCTGGTTGGCCATCTTGATCAAGCTATCAGAACTCATCGACGCACCTCGGCTTTCTCGGCATGGCGACGTTCCCTGAGCAAGCGTCCCTGTTCATCACTGAACGCCTGGTAACGCTTCTGCCATTCCGAAGGCTGGCTGACCCGCACGATCTCGACCGCCGTCACCTTGTATTCCGGGCAGTTGGTGGCCCAGTCGGAGTTGTCGGTGGTGATCACGTTGGCGCCCGACTCAGGGAAATGGAACGTGGTGTAGACCACGCCCGGTGCCACCCGCTCGGTCACCTTCGCACGCAGCACCGTCTGCCCGGCACGACTGCCGATACCCACCCAGTCTTCGTCGACGATCCCGCGGTTCTCGGCGTCGGTTGGGTGAATCTCCAGCCGATCCTCCTCGTGCCAGGCCACGTTGTCGGTGCGTCGGGTCTGGGCGCCGACGTTGTACTGGCTGAGGATGCGTCCGGTGGTCAGCAGCAGCGGGTAGCGGCCGTTGACCTTCTCATCGGTGGGCACGTAGCCGGTGAGCATGAAGCGCCCTTTACCGCGCACGAACTGATCGATGTGCATGGTCGGCGTACCGTCCGGTGCGGCATCGTTGCAAGGCCATTGCAGGCTGCCGTGACGATCCAGTTCGGCGTAGCTGACGCGGGTGAAAGTCGGCGTCAGGCGGGCGATTTCATCCATGATTTCCGAAGGATGGTTGTAGTGCATCTTGTAGCCCAGGGCGTCGGCCAGGGCGATGGTGGCTTCCCAGTCGGCCTTGCCGGCCAGCGGGTCCATCACCTTGCGAACGCGGGAGATGCGGCGCTCGGCGTTGGTGAAGGTGCCGTCCTTCTCAAGGAACGAGCTGCCCGGCAGGAACACGTGGGCGAACTTGGCCGTCTCGTTGAGGAAGATGTCCTGGACGATCACGCATTCCAAAGCGGACAACGCGGCCGTCACATGCTGGGTGTTGGGGTCGCTCTGGGCGATGTCCTCGCCTTGGCAATAGAGCGCCTTGAAGGTGCCGTCCAGGGCCGCCTCGAACATGTTGGGAATGCGCAGGCCCGGGTCGGGTTGCAGGGTGACGTTCCACGCCTGTTCGAACTCGGCGCGTACCGCTTCGTTGGAAATATGCCGATAGCCCGGCAGCTCGTGGGGAAATGAGCCCATGTCGCAGGAGCCCTGGACGTTGTTCTGTCCACGCAGCGGGTTAACCCCGACACCTTCGCGACCGATGTTGCCGGTGGCCATGGCCAGGTTGGCGATGCCCATGACCGAGGTGCTGCCCTGGCTGTGCTCGGTGACGCCGAGGCCATAGTAGATGGCCGCGTTGCCGCCGGTGGCGTAGAGCCGTGCGGCGGCGCGGATCTGCTCGGCAGGCACGCCACACACCGGGCCCAGGACCTCGGGGGAGTTTTCCGGCAGGCTGACGAAATCGCGCCAGCGAGCGAAGTCCGCCGCCTCGCAGCGTGCCTCGACAAAAGGCTGGTCAATCAAGCCCTCGGTGGCAATCACATGACCCAACGCGTTGAGCATTGCCACGTTGGTGCCCGGACGCAGTTGCAGGTGCAGCTCGGCACGGGCGTGAGGTGAATCCACCAGGTCGATGCGCCGTGGATCGATGACGATCAGCCGTGCGCCCTGGCGCAGGCGGCGCTTGAGCTGGGAGCCGAACACCGGGTGCGCGTCAGTGGGGTTGGCGCCCATCACCAGAATGACGTCGGCTTTCATCACCGAGTCGAAGTTCTGGGTACCAGCGGATTCGCCCAAAGTCTGCTTGAGGCCGTAACCGGTAGGCGAATGGCAGACGCGGGCACAGGTGTCGACGTTGTTGTTGCCGAACGCGGTGCGCACCAGTTTCTGCACCAGGTAGGTTTCTTCGTTGGTGCAACGGCTGGAGGTGATGCCGCCGATGGAATCGCGTCCGTACTTGAGCTGGATCCGGCGCAATTCGCTGGCGGCGTAAGTGACCGCCTCATCCCAACTGACTTCCTGCCACGGGTCGTCGATGTGCTTGCGGATCATCGGTTTGGTGATGCGGTCCGGGTGCGTGGCGTAGCCCCAGGCGAAGCGCCCCTTGACGCAGGAGTGGCCGTGGTTGGCCTGGCCGTTCTTGTCCGGGACCATGCGCACCAGTTGTTCGCCTTTCATCTCGGCGCGGAACGAGCAACCCACGCCACAGTAGGCGCAAGTGGTGATGACGCTGCGCTCCGGCTGGCCGATCTCCACGACGCTCTTGTCGATCAGGGTCGCCGTCGGACATGCCTGCACGCAGGCGCCGCAGGACACGCATTCGGAATCGAGGAAGTTGTCACCGCCGGCCGCCGCCACTCGAGAGTCAAAACCGCGTCCGGTGATCGTCAGGGCGAAGGTGCCCTGGATTTCCTCGCAGGCACGCACGCAGCGGTTGCAGACGATGCACTTGCTCGGGTCGTACTCGAAATAGGGGTTGGAAACGTCCTTGGCTTCATCCAGGTGATTGGCGCCTT
Source organism: Pseudomonas brassicacearum subsp. brassicacearum (assembly GCF_008801605.1). Classification (GTDB taxonomy): domain Bacteria; phylum Pseudomonadota; class Gammaproteobacteria; order Pseudomonadales; family Pseudomonadaceae; genus Aquipseudomonas; species Aquipseudomonas brassicacearum. Next base: position 64,707 of record NZ_VZPJ01000001.1, read on the forward strand.
CGTAGCCGTAGCGCACTTCGCGCAGGCCCACCTGCCCCGCCACGGTCTGCAATTCGCAGTTGCCGTTGGCCGAGCATGTCAGGCAGTCCAGCGGGTGATCGGAAATGTACAGCTCCATCACGTTGCGTCGCAGCGTGGCGAGCTTGGAGGTTTGCGTGCGAACCACCATGCCTTCGGTTACCGGGGTGGTGCAGGAGGCCGGGTAGCCGCGCATGCCATCGATCTCCACCAGGCACATGCGGCAGGAGCCGAACGCCTCCAGGCTGTCGGTGGCGCAGAGTTTGGGAATGGTGGTGCCGAGCAAGGCCGCGGCACGCATGACCGAGGTGCCGGAGGTGACGCTGATTTCGCGCCCGTCGATGGTCAGGCTGACCTGCACGTCGCTTTCGCGCGCCGGGGTGCCCAGGTCGATATCGCTGCTGGGATCGAAGATGTTGATCATTGGTCGGCCTCCGTGGTCGCCAGACCGAAGTCGGCGGGGAAATACTTGAGGGCACTGGCGACAGGGTAGGACGTCATCCCGCCGAGGGCACAGAGCGAACCGTATTGCAGGGTGTCGCACAGATCCTGCAACAGCAGGGCCTGTTCCTGGCGAGCACCGGCTTCGGTGCTGGCGATCAAGCGATCCACCACTTCCACCCCACGGGTGGAGCCGATCCGGCACGGCGTGCACTTGCCGCAGGACTCCTCGGCGCAGAACTGCAAGGCGAACCGGGCCATCTGGGCCATGTCCAGGCTGTCGTCGGCGACCACCACGCCACCGTGGCCAAGCATCGCGCCCATGGCGGCGAACGCTTCGTAGTCCAGCGGTGTATCGAATTGCGCAGGCGGCACCCAGGCACCCAACGGCCCACCCACTTGCGCGGCCTTCAGGGGCCGACCGCTGGCAGTACCGCCGCCGTAGCCTTCCACCAGTTCACGCAGGCTCAGGCCGAAGGCGCGCTCCACCAGACCGCCCTGACGGACGTTACCGGCCAGTTGGAACGGCATCGTGCCCAGGGAGCGGCCCATGCCGAAGTCGCGATAGAACTGCGCGCCCTTCTCCAGGATGATCGGCACCGAGGCCAGGGTCACCACGTTGTGCACCAGGGTCGGCAGCCCGAACAGGCCTTGAATCGCCGGCAGTGGCGGTTTGGCGCGAACCGTGCCGCGCTTGCCCTCGAGGGATTCCAGCAGTGCGGTTTCTTCGCCGCAGATATAGGCGCCGGCCCCGACACGAACCTCGATGTCGAAGGCGCGGCCGCTACCGCTCACGTTCGCGCCCAGATAGCCGGCGTCGCGAGCGATGCGCAGCGCTTCGTTCAGCGTACTGATGGCGGCCGGGTATTCCGAACGCACGTAGATGTAGCCCATCGTCGCGCCTACGGCGATGCCGGCAATGATCATGCCTTCGATCAGCAGGAAGGGGTCGCCTTCCATCAGCATGCGGTCGGCGAAGGTGCCGGAGTCGCCCTCATCGGCGTTACACACCACATACTTCTGCGCCCCCACGGCATCACGCACGGTGCGCCACTTGATGCCCGCCGGGAACGCCGCACCGCCCCGACCGCGCAGGCCGGAATCCAGCACGCTGGCGACCACGTCTGCGCCATCCATCTGGATGGACCGGGCCAGGCCCAGGAAACCGCCCTGGGCACGGTAGTCGTCCAGGGACAGCGGTTGTGTGATGCCGGCGCGCGCGAACAGCAGGCGCTGCTGGCTCTTGAGATAGGGAATCTCCTCCACCGGCCCCAGGGCCAGCGGATGGCTGCCGGGATCGCCTGCCAGCGCATCCAGCAAGCCCGGCACATCGGCCGGTGTGACAGGGCCAAAGCCCAGCCGGACGCCGGCGCTTTCAAGCTCCACCAGCGGTTCCAGCCAATAGAGGCCACGGGAACTGGTGCGCAACACCGTCAACGGCAGCTGTCGACGCTCAGCCTCAAGGGCCAACGCATCGGCCACCTTGTCCGCGCCCACGGCACGGGCTACCGAATCGCGGGGGATACAGAGCGTCAGCATGCGCCCTCCTCCATGCAGTCATTGACCAACTGACGCAGACGCTCGGGCGTGATCCGCGCGTGCAACTCCCCGTCCAGCTCCAGGGCCGGCGAGCAGACGCAGGCACCCAGGCAATAGACTGGCCGCAGACTGATGCTCCCATCGGCGCTGGTGCCGTGATCGTCCAGCGCCAATTGCTCGCGCAACTGCGCAGCCAGGGTCTCGGCGCCCATGCTCTTGCAGGACTCGGCCCGGCACAGGCGCAGGGTATGGCGCGCCGGCGGCGTGGTGCGGAAATCGTGGTAGAAACTGATGACCCCGCGCACTTCAGCCTGGCTGAGGTTGAGGGCGTGGGCGATCTCCGGGACGGCGCTGTCGGGGACATACCCGCAGCCTGCCTGGATGGCATGGAGAATAGGTAGCAAGGCACCGGGGGTGTCCTTTTCGCGCGCAAGCACGCTGTGGATCAAAGGCAGGTGAAGCGTCTCATCGGGCATAAACGTACCTCGGCATCTCGAACGCCACCGCCGCATAGCGGCCGCCGTCCGGAGTCTTGGCTTGGGCGTGCGGCCCACGTCACGGTCGCGTGGCACATCCGATCGCCATTCTCGCTCTCCGGCCAGGTGTCTTTGGCGCATCTGGTCCGGGGCATCCTCACAGCTTGCCACTCCCGGGGGTTGGCGATTGCACATGGACGACGAAACGTGTTCTGAAAGCGACTACTTTCTTAGATGTCTTTGCGCAAAGCATTAGCAACCAATGTAAATGCAGGCGAAGGCTGTCGCCGGCTGGGATAGTACAAATAGTAGCCTGAAAACGGCGGACACCAATCTTCCAGCACCCGCACCAGCCGGCCTTCTTGCAGGTACGGTTCAAACTCTTCTTCTGGCAGGTAGGCAACGCCCAGCCCGGCCACTGCCGCCTGCACGATATGAGTCGACGTGTTGAAAATCAGCTGGCCGTCAACTCGCACGTTCACCTGTTTGCCTCGCCGCTCAAAGTCCCAGACATAGAGCCCGCCTGATGTCTGCATGCGCTGGTTGATACAGCGATGGCTCATCAGGTCGCGCGGGGCCTTGGGAATGGCGTGGGCAGCGAAGTACGCTTGCGAAGCGACGACAGCCATCCGCAATGGAGGGCCTATCGGAACGGCAACCATGTCTTTGTCGACGGTGTCCCCCAGGCGCACACCAGCATCAAACCGATCCGCCACGATGTCTCGGAATCCATAACACACGTCAAATTCAACGTTTATATCCGGGTAGTCGTGCAGCAACCCGGTAAGTTTGGGTAGCAAGGTCGTGCGCAAGACATGATCACCGCAGGTGATGCGTACGGTGCCCGCGGGCTTGTCGCGCATCTCCGTCAGCATATCCAGCTCCGCTTCTATTTCATCGAAGCGATTGCCTATCGCTTGCAGCAGCCGCTCACCAGCGATGGTCGGCGAAACGCTGCGAGTGGTCCGCGTCAATAAGCGGATCTGCAAGCGTGCTTCCAGGCCATTGATTGCCTGGCTCAGTGCAGATTGTGTGACACCCAATGCCCCGGCAGCGCGCGTGAAGCTGCCTTCGCGCGCGACCGTGACGAAAGACAGCAGGTCATTGAGATTTCTTTTGATCATGGAGAGACGCATCTAAGCCAATTGATTAGCCATTCTTATAGCCTTGTTAAGCATTCATTAGCTAGTCGCGTGACTGTCCGTCGCTCACCATGTTCCCCATGAACAGGAATGAAAGCAGAACTGCGATGAGGGCGACCTGGCTTGGTTTGCTGGCTTCGATGCTCGTGCTCGGCAGCTATTCGACAATGAATGAAGCCGCATCGGCATCTTCGCTAACGGAGAACACTGGCATGTGGATGACCGTCGGGGAACAACGCTTCGCCATCACCCTGGCCGACAACGCAGCTGCCCTCGCGCTCGTCGCGTTATTGCCACTGACGTTGGACATGAGTGATCTCAACCGCAATGAAAAGTACGCCGCCCTCCCCCAAGCACTACCTACCCAAGCGAGCAAGCCGGGAACGATCCACAGCGGCGATCTCATGCTGTATGGCCCGGACACCCTGGTCATCTTCTATACGAACTTCGTTTCAACCTACGCATACACGCGCCTGGGGCGTGTGGACGACCCCGCAAGACTGGCTCAGGCGCTGGGCCGGCGGGGTGTGCAAGTGATGTTTTCCCAGAATTGATTACTCCGCATCGATAGGATTTCCAATGAAAAAGATCATCGTTTTACTGACGCTGCTTGTCAGTTCACTGTCAGCAATAGGGGCCGATATGTCTAATGGCGCAGACAATTTTTATTCCAGCGACGAAGTGACCGTACAGAAGGTCAATTTTAAAAACCAATATCAGATGAACGTGGCAGGCAATCTGTTCATCCCGAAAAAACTCAATGGCAAGACAAGGAATCCGGCAATTGTCGTAGGCCACCCGATGGGCGCAGTGAAGGAACAGAGCGCCAATCTCTATGCCACGAAAATGGCGGAAAGAGGTTTCGTGACCCTTTCCCTGGATTTGTCATTCTGGGGCGAAAGCGAGGGGCAGCCGCGCAATGCAGTCTCGCCGGATATGTATGCCGAAGACTTCAGCGCAGCGGTGGACTTTCTCAGCGCCCAGCCTTTTGTCGATAAAGAGCGGATTGGCGCAATCGGCATCTGCGGCAGTGGCAGCTTTGTTATCAGTGCAGCCAAGATTGACCCGCGCATGAAAGCCATTGCAACGGTGAGCATGTATGACATGGGAGCCGTCAATCGCAACGGATTGAAGCACTCCCAAACGCTTGAACAGCGCCGGGCGATCATCGCGCAGGCCACACAGCAGCGTAATGTGGAGTTCGCAGGCGGTGAAACGCTTTACACCAGCGGTACGGTGCATCAGTTGGATGAAAACACCCATCCTATCCAACGTGAGTTCTATGACTTCTACCGCACCCCCCGCGGTGAGTTCACGCCATCGAGCTCGTCCAAAGACCTGACCACGCACCCGACGCTGACAAGCAACATCAAGTTCATGAATTTCTACCCGCTCAATGACATCGAGACCATTTCGCCTCATCCGATGTTATTCATTGCTGGCGCCGATGCGCACTCCAGGGAGTTCAGCGAGGAGGCTTACAAGCTCGCCGGTCAACCCAAGGAACTTGTCATCATTCCCGGGGCTGGCCATGTCGATCTTTATGATCGGGTCAACCTCATTCCGTTCGATAAGCTGACGAGCTTCTTCCAGAGCAATCTGAAGTGACAAAGGGACTAGGTTCTTCACGGAGTTCCGGGGGAACACCGAAACAGGAACGCCGATTTGTCAGATATGTTCGTGCGAGCAAACATACCTGACAAAACCGGCGCAATTGGGCTGAGTCAGACAGGCGTTTCCAGCGCAGCACTCATCGCGTCAGCCGAGTAGTCAAGAGCGGTTTCGCCCCGGCAGCATCCGCGCCAGGGTGTTGTCACCCACCCAGTAATGATGGAACAGACCCGCCGCCGCATGCAGGCCGATCAACCAGTAGCCACTGCTGCCGAGCAATTCGTGCCAATACTTGAGCTGTTTGGCCAAATCGGGATCCACCGCCACGGGGGCCGGCAAGAAGAACCCGAAATACGGTATGGGCTTACCTCCGGCGGCCAGCATCAGCCAGGCCAGCACCGGTGTCGCGATCATCAGGCCATACAGGGCCGCATGCATCAGGTGGGAAATACCCGTCTGCCAGGCCGGCGGCGCGGGAGTGACTGGCGGGCGCGGTGTCAAGCGCCCGAACAGGCGGACCCAAACCAGTGCAAAAATGCTCAACCCGAAGAGCCCGTGCAACCCCAGGAACAGGCTTCGCCCGGTGCTGCCACGGGGCAACAAACCCTTGATCTCAATGCAGGCATACACGCCGACGAACAGCGCCAGCATCAACCAGTGCAGGGTGATCGACAGTTTTCCATAACGGTTTACGGCAATATCGCGGGTCATAACGCGCCTCGTGAAAGTCTGACGAGCCGCCGACTCATTCGGCAGCCCCGATCCGATCGCTGGGAAGCGATGCTGCCAACCTGCGGGTAAAGTCTTAAGGCAGTCTGAAGACCGGCATTTCAAGACGCTTTTTTTACATTTAGACGTTGTACCAAGTGCGAACACGCGATCACCTCCAGAGACTCATGGGAAGCATTCGCCAACCTCGCCCCAACTCTGCGCGCACTCTCACGCCACGAACAACCAAAGCATCGCTATGCTCTACGGATAGATGCGTCCGGGAAGCGACCGTCTGCTGCTTAATATCAAGGAGGATTCTATGATGCGGGAAGCAACCACCGGACTGGAAAAACAGATAGAGATCGCTACAAAACTACTCTCCCTGTCGGCAAAAATCGGATTGCTGATTGGCGGCACGTGCATCGTCAGTTATTTATTGAGCAACGGTCATTACCCACAAGGCGTATCCGTTGGAGACAGTTTGTTGTTTCTGGTCACGGCGTTTTGCTTCGGACTGGTTTGTGTTTACTTTTCAGTCTCCGTCACGGCTGTCGGGATATTGCTTTCGCCGTTCTTCATACCCGTGCTGAGAAGCTTCGTCTGGCTACATGGAAAAATCACCGATAAAAATCCCGTACTGGAATTCAAACGACCAAAAATAACCTTCCTCTCGGTATTTTTTGGAATATGCGGCGCGGTGACCATTTATTTCCTTACCCATAAAAGCCCCTTGGAACACATTCAGCTCATCCTTCTGCCCATTTTTCAGTACATCGTTTACTCCGCCTATCTGGAGCAGAACAAGAAAATAAAAGCAGCGCAGCCATCGGCACCTGAAGTCGTCGATTCCGAGCATCCTGACCAGAATCCTCACGCCGAAATGAAACCCTTGAAGAGAACCAGGGCAGTGATCGGTGGGGTCATCCTCCTGACGCCCCTTCTCATGGGCGGCGTGACTTCGGACTTGCTGCAAGTGGCCATGAGCTTCGCGCAAATACGTATAGAAAGGGCAACGATTCTGGTGAAACCGCCTTACGCCAATCTATTGCCAGCCCCCAAGGATTCACCGCTGGAAAATTACAAAAAATTTGAAAATGCAACGGTGATTTTCCGAGGCGTAGGCAATTCGACACTCATTGAAATGCACGCCGATGAAACGGCGATCCGGTTGGAGATCCCGAATGACTCGATCATTATCGAGCGCCGTGTGAAGCCCGCTGCAAAAATGAGGAAAGATCCTGAGAAAACGGAAAGCTGATACCATCCGGAAAATTGACATGCTGAGCAGAACAACATGAATCGCCGCAAGAAAATAAACCAGTTGTTAAAGGCTAACGCCAAAAAAGCCAGCGCCAAGCTGGCTCCCAAAAACAAGACTCAATACATCAGCAAAGCCGACCGACTGAAGCTGGCGGCAGAAGCCAGCGACGCCCCCATCTCGCCCCCGGAAAGCTGATCCAGGTCGCTGAAGCTCCATGCTCAGGCCGTTTTGCAGGTTAACCAGGCGCTCCAGAAAAGACTGCTGAAGAACCGGGTAGCACTGCCGAATCCTGCATCATTCAACAGTTTTTGAACCGCTGCCTCGGAATGTGGAGGGTCGGCGCCTTGAAGAATCTTGCCAAGCTTGACCGTCACTTCTTCCGGGCTGGCGCCATGCTGTCGCCAGCGCTGCCCCCAGGCCGCGAGGAGTAACGGCTGACTGGCATACGCATATTGGTTCCCGGCGACAATCAGCGGCGCCCCCGGCTTTAGACGTGCCTGGATGGACCGTAATATTTTCGACTTGGCTTCATCCCCATCGAGATGATGGAGCACACCGATCAAGGTGGCAGCATCGTACGACCCGTTGGCTACCAGGTCTTCAACATGCCCAAGATGCATGGCGGTTCTTTCAAGCACGTTGTTTGCGACTAATTGCTGCTTCGCGGCCTCCAGCATAGGCTCGGACGGATCGACGGCAGTGAAGCGCCAACCCGGCTCCAGCTTGGCCATTGCAATGATCTCTTGCGCCGTACCGCCGGCGCCCACCACCAGTATTTTCGCCGAGCCCACATTTCCAAGGGTCGCTGCCAGCATGCACGCCGCCAGGTCCTGGCAGGCGTCGTATCCAGCGAGCGCAATGCGGCTCTGCCGGCCGTACTCGTTGGCCCGTGAGGTATCAAATTTTTCCGCTGAACTTAACGAGGATGATTTCAAGGCGCAGTTCTCCGTGTGCTGAAATCAAGCTACACCGCGCTTATGGATAATAAAAATTCATTAATTTTATGCGCGGCATTCCCATAAGGAATATCGTTTTCCATCGGCAGAATTTTGCGCGGTCAGCCAATTGCGGCTTGCGATAAACATATGGAAATACGAATATGCTTTTTTCCATATGTTCTGGACCGGATTGGAGCTGTGTAATGACTGAATTCTCCAGCGAAACCCCGCATGACTTCCCAAATCTTGACCTGTCACTCTTCGACGTACCAACAGCGGAAAAACTCGCAAAGAGCGCAGAACCCGAACATAAACCGCGCATACTTTTGCTGTACGGATCAACCCGCGAACGCTCTTTCAGTCAGTTGCTGACCCGCGAAGCGGCGCGTCTGTTGGAGCTCATGGGCGCCGAAACCGCTATCTTCGACCCGTCCGGGTTGCCACTGCCGGACGATGCGCCCGTCGATCACCCCAAGGTGCAGGAACTGCGCGACTTGGTGATGTGGTCGGAGGGCCAGGTCTGGTGCTCGCCGGAACGCCACGGCTCGATGTCGGCGGTGTTCAAGGCGCAGATCGACTGGATCCCGCTCGCACTGGGCGCGGTTCGTCCTTCCCAAAGCAAGACATTGGCGGTGATGCAGGTATGTGGCGGCTCGCAATCCTTCAACACAGTGAACCAACTCCGCGTGCTGGGTCGCTGGATGCGCATGGTCACGATCCCCAATCAATCCTCCGTCCCCAAAGCCTTCCTTGAGTTCGACGAAGCCGGGCGCATGAAGCCCTCGTCCTATTACGACCGGGTCGTCGATGTCATGGAGGAACTGATGAAGTTCACCTTGCTGGTGCGCGGCAGAGAAACCTATTTGGTCGACCGCTACTCCGAGCGCAAGGAAAGCGCCGAAGCGCTATCCAAACGCGTTAACCAGAGGTCTATCTAGGTGCCGCGATAGTAATAGGTCTTCGGTGTGATGTAGGACTTTAACGAACGTTGGCTCATGGCTTGAAATCTGACATTGATTCAAGCAGCCACCCGCTCAATCAAGAACAGGCCGCAGGAAACTACGCTCATAACTCAGAATGAATCGTTGTTCCGTCGCCTGGGTCACCAATTCAACGCACGCTGGATCCTGTTCGGCTTTCCTTCGATAGTTTTCGTAGTCGGCCAGGCTGGAAAAGCTGAACAGGCAGTAGGCGATATTGTTGGCGCCTTCGGCGGGAAGAAAGTAGCCATGATGGACGCCCCCCATTCGGGTCACCACTTCAATCCATTGGCGCGAGTAGCTCTCGAAAGCTGGGATCTGGTAGGGGTCAATGACGTACCTGACATGGCAAGTAATCACGGGCTCAATCCTTTGAAAACTGGAAAAAACGGATTCTACACAGGATACGAGGCCTGTCGTCGATGATTGCCATTAGCCGAACAACTTTGCTGCTCTCTCCATCTCATCACCCAGGATCGAAACACCATGGATGAACGCCAAGCAACCATCAAGAACAAGATCCACGCCGTGGTGACGAGCAGCGAATCCGACGAGATCACCTATCGATCAGAGTGGCTCGGTTACCTGCCCTTCCCGGTTTTTCATTGGATTGAATACCAGGGCGAAAGCTTTTCCAGCGACTTCCCCTTTGATTGGTCCCTTGAGGATCTGGTGAGTCTTGAGCGCACAGGGTTCTTGGAAACACTGGAAGCTTATGAAAACCCGGAAGACAGTTTTGATCGGGATATCAGGTATCGCGTTCATGTTGGGTGTGCGCCTCGATAGCTTCTGAACGAAGAGGCGTCATCGCTGGGTAGCGTTATTGCGCTGAACGAAGCAAGCAACGCAACAGTCGGAGCAACAGGACCCTCGGCAAAGAAACCTGGCTCATGCCCCTACGATCCGCTGCCCTCGCTACGTTGTTCTCTTTGTCTGCCTGCGCAGCTGCCGCAGTGCCTGAACCGCTGCGCCTGGAAAGCCTGAAACGCTGCGGCGACCTGCTGCAAAGCCAGCACCAGGACTGGTGCCTGACCGTACGCGGACTGGGCAACGCAACGCCACAACTGAAACTGGGCGCAAAGGTGATACCCGCAGACAAGGTCCAGCGCGAAGGGGAAAACCTGCGCTTGCGCCTGGACAGCGCCGACTACCAGAGCGGCCCGCTCTGGCTGCAGGACGGCCCACGCGCCAGCAATGCCGCCTGGCTGACCTTGCGCAACAGTCACGTACTGGCCGCCGGAACGGACGAAGTAGCGAAGAACATGGATGGCCTGACCACCTATGTCGACCTGGTCAGCGTGCTGATCGAAGAAGACCGTGATGGCCGCCAGGAAGCCGAGCGCCTGGCCCACAAGTACGGGGCAACGGTGGTCGGCAGCATCGCGCCGCTGAACCTGTACCAACTTCGCCTGCCGGCCAAGGACTTGGTGCAGCGCGACGCCCTGGTGCTGCGCCTGGGCAGCGAGACCAGCGTGGACGCCGTGGTCATCGAAGAATCCTCGGCCGAAGAAACCGAGCAAGCCGCAGTCCATCCTGAAGAACCGAAGAAGCCAGCCCTGGACTCCGACGAGTGGGCCGCGAATCGTTTTCTCGACGCGGTGAATTATTACCAACGACGCATCCCCGGACGACAGCCGCCCATCCAGCCGCAACCGGTGCGCATCGGCCTGATCGAGCGTGATGTGGATTTCGACACGACGGACTTTGCAGACTACCTTGGCGCCTGCTCACCACCACGCACCTGCGTCTACGCCCGCGATGCAGACAAACCGGACAACCACGGCACAACCGTCGCCGGCATTCTCGCAGCACGCTGGGACGACAGCGGCAACACTGGTTTTCTCCGCGGGCTGGACAAAACCAGCGGTGGCTTCGAGGTCATCGTCGAACGTAATTCCGATGCCGGGATCACCGCCAACATCGCTGCCTCGGTCAACCTCGTGGAGGACGGTGTACGCGTACTCAATTGGAGCTGGGGCATCCACCGCGTCGGCGCGAAAGACATCAAAGGCGATGACGTCGACTCGCTGCTGCGCTCGGGCATCGCCATGGGCGGGTACGAGGAGTTGCTGGAGGAGTTTTTCCTCTGGCTGCGCAAGGAACATCCCGACGTCATCGTGGTGAACTCCGCCGGCAATGGCGCTTCGTTCTCGGGCAGCGATGAATACCGCCTGCCCTCCTCCTTCATCACCGAGCAATTGCTGGTGGTCGGCGGGCACCAGCGCAGCGAGCACACCGGCGTCGCCGTCGACGACCCGGCCTACGCGGTCAAACGCAGCTCCTCGAACATCGACATGCGCGTCGACATCACCGCCGCCGCATGCGCACATGCCTCGACGACCAACGCAGGCCAGCAAGGCGCAGTGCATTGCGGCACGTCCTACGCCACGCCCATGGTCGCGGGGCTGCTGGCGGCAATGCTGTCCATCAACCCGCAACTGCAACCCGAGCAACTGCGCATGCTGCTACGCCGCAGCGCCATGACCATCGGCGACAATCACGACTTCGAACAGATGGACGCCGAAGACCTCACCGCCCCCATTCTGCCGTCGGAGCGCCGCTACCAACTCAACGACAAAGACGTCGGCCGCTCGGCGCGGCTGGACATGCAAAAGGCCCTGGACCTGGCCGCACAAAGCCGCGACCGCGTGCGTTGAAAGTCAAGGTCACGTCTAACTCAAGACGATGTCTGCCTTGCGCGGGCAAAACCACCCATGCATCAGCCCCGCCTGGAAGAACTGTACCGGAGCCTCGAACCCAGCGCTCTCGATGAGACCGGCGACCTGCTGTGTCGGCAGGATAGCCACGTCTCGGGCGTAGGCGGCACGAGCTCTCACCAGCATTTCCGGCTGTACGCCTGCAGAGGACATCAGCGTCATCCAGTTGCGCAGTAGCGCCTCATAGGCAGGTGATTCGGTATCAGCGGCGAGGTCGGCGTTTGCCAGTATTCCACCCGGCTTAAGCCGGCGGGCGATCTCGTGGAAGAAAGTTATACGGGCTTGTGGTTCGAGCAAAAACTGAGACACCAGAAAACAGGTAGCGCCGTCGTGGTCAGGCTCGGCAGGCAGCGCGTCAAGGTAACCATGGTGAAAGCTGCAACGCGAAAGGAAGCCTTCTTGTACCGATTTCTGTCGGCAGATATCGAGCATGGCGTCCGAGGGATCAACGGCGGTGAAATGCCAGCCGGGGTTCTGCTTGACCAGGTGGGTCAGTTCCGCACCAGTGCCCACACCGACACAGAGTATCCGGGCATTCTCCGGTAAGTCAGCGAACACCGCGTCGAGCAGGGTGTACAGGGCGTCACGAATGGGCGCCATTCCCGCCCACTGCTTATCGTAGCTGGCGGCCTGCTGATCGAATAAGGCCTTGAGTTCTTCATTGCGCATGGAGAGCACCTTCCTTTGCGTCGTGACGGGATGAAGCCGCGATGGATGTGGCTACGCTTTCAGTATCCCATGGCTGTCAAGCCCCACCGGTTGTGTGGCATTGAATCGCCAGTCATAGGACCAGTCTGTAGGTGGACTGCACCAGCCCCGAAGGAAAGCTGCGGCTGGATACCAGTTTCAAATCCACATCCCGCTCAAGCCCGCCAAACAACGGCCGCCCCGAGCCGATCAATACAGGAACGGTGGTGATCACCATATCGGTGACCAACCCATCGCGCAGGAACGACTGCACCACCCGCCCACCATCCACATAGACGCGCTGCACGCCTTGACTCTCCAGCTCAGCCATCAAATCCTTGGGGGCCAGATCGGAGAAACGCAGCTTGCCCTCCAACGCCTCGGGCACTGGCGAATCGGCTAGCTGTTCGGACAGCACTATCACGGGCCGGTCGTAGAACCAGGTGTCGAAGGTCCGCACCTTTTCATAGCTCCCGCGCCCCATCACGATCACCTCCTTGTCGGCGATGAAGGCTGAATAGCCGTGGTCTTCGGATGGGTCGTCACGTTGTAGAAGCCAGTCGATGTCACCGTCGGGGCGAGCGATGAAGCCATCCAGGCTGGTGGCGATGAAGACGTGGGCGGTGGGCATTTTTGAGGGTTCCTTGTTATTTTACTTGAGCACCAATGCAAGACCATCAACGCCGATTATGGAAATGAAAGTAGCGGCCGCATTCGCGAACGCCACTTTCATCACGTATCAGTCAGGCGTTCTTAGCGCGTGCCTCCATGGGCCTTTTCGGCGTTGAAACCATCGAAGTTATCGAAGACACCCATGAAGCCGGGAACGGTCAACGCTCGCGCCCAGTCGCGCTGGAGTTCGCAGTACATCTGCACGCGGCTGATGAGCTTCGCGCCCGCCTGTTCCATTCGGCGCAACGCCGCCTCGTGCGCGGCCAGTGACGTGCCGCCGACCGCATCGACCGGCACATAGACTTCATAACCTTCCTGAATCGCGTCGAGTACCGGGAACGTCAGGCATGCTTCGGTCCAGAGCGCAGTCATGATGAGCTTCCTGCGGCCGATCGCTTTGACCGCCTGCTTGAACTCTGTGTCTTCCCAGCTGTTGATCGAGGTGCGGTCATAGGTTGGCAGATGGCCGAGCACGTCCTGCAGCTCCTGGATCGGTGGTTTGTTGCGGCCGGTCGCGACGTTGACGGTCGAGTGAATAATCGGAAGATTGTAATTGACCGCCGCCTTGGCGACGCTCGTTATGTTGAAGACGAGCTCGTCACGGGACATCGAGCGAATCGAGGAGACCTGGATCGGCTGGTAGTCGATGATGATCAATGCCGAGTTCTCGGGGGACAGGAGTTGGTCGGTCTGCGGGTTGCGGATATTCTCGCTTGCCATTGGCAAATCCTTTTATGGGTAATCCACGCTTGTGGGAGAAATGATTTTCCGGGAGACATGCACCAGCGGCGACGTTGCCCGGAAGCAGCATTGTGCTGTTCCCCTATTCGGTGCAGTAGTAGCATTGCGAGGCGAGCTGTGTCGCAAAATGGGGAACGCTGGAATGGACATTGAAGAGCTGCAGACCTTCGTCGAAGTGGCTGATGCGGGGGGCATTTCACCTGCCGCGCTTCGGCTTGGCGTGTCCAAATCGATCGTCAGTCGCAGGCTCGTTCGGCTTGAAACGGAACTTGGCGTCCAGTTGCTTGCACGATCCACACGCGGGGCGGCTCTCACAGAAGCCGGGGCTACGTTCCGCGACTACGCCGCCAGAGTCTGCGCCGAGATCGACATAGCCAAGGAAACGATCCTGCCCGCCGGAGCCCTTCGTGGCCGTTTGCGAGTCGCCGTACCACTCTCTTTCGGCCCGACGCATTTCGCGCCCGTGCTCGCGGAAATGGCACGACGCCACCCCCAGCTTCATATCCAGACCTGCTACAGCGATCGTTTCGTTGACCTCATCACGGAGGGTTACGATTGTGCGATACGGGTTGGCTACCTTCAGGACTCCAACTTGATCGCAAGGCGCATCGGCCCGATCTATGGGAAGCTCCTCGCCAGTCCGGACTACATCAAGGCGCACGGATCACCTGAGACGCCGGAGGAGATTGTCGCCCATCAGGCCCTGATGCAGAGCACAGAAGCCTGGCAATTCATGGATGGGGACAAGATCATCACGGTTCGTCCGCAGGGCCGCTTCAAAGCCGACAACGGCATCGCGTTAGTCGCTGCGGCAACAGCAGGCCTTGGGATCGCTTACCTGCCCGATTGCCTCACCTTTGAACATGTGGCCTCGGGGGCACTGGTGCCGATCATGACGCGTCATCCACCGCCCCCGGCAGGTGCCTATGTCATTCGCCCGTCAGGCCAGCATCCCGCACGCAAGATACGGGTCCTCACCGAACTCCTGATCGAGTACTTCGGCGACTCTCCACACCTTGCGGCGCTGCCGCCGGTCTGAGGCATGACAGCGACCACAATGCTCGTCGTGACTCGACTCATCGAACAACCCGGTTCGTTGCATCAAAGAGGTCTGCCTTGCCTCCGGCAGCGAGGGCGCTGAAGCGGGCATCCATGGCAATCGCGGCAGGCAGAAATCGGCCATGTGCAATCAGTGGTTACCACGACTTTGATCTTGAAAAAGTGTCAACCCAAACGTTTTTCAAAGTAGACACGATCAAATCCATCCTCCGAGCGCCGCTGGACTTCGACGTAACCAAGTCGAGGATAAATTGACAGATTGTCGGTCATCTTCACATTCGTATAGAGACAAACGCTACCAAAGCCCAAGCGCGTCGCCTGCGCCTCGCAAAATTGAATGAGTGCTTTGCCGATCCCTTTCCCACGACCTTCTTTGGACACGGCTACATTTTCGAGAAACATCTGCTGACCCACAGGAAAGAAGACGATGAAGCCTCGCAATTCGTCTTGTTCTCCGACTGAAAGGTGCACAAAACCGGCTGCGATCTGAGCACCGAAATCCGCTAACATCGGTGCAGGCTTTCGTCCTATTACCGAAACATACTGGGCATACGCTTTCTCGGCACAAGCACGCACTGCTACTTCATCGTCTGCAACTGCTTGGCGGATCATTTGTGTTTCGCCCATGGTAAATCCTGACGAATGTCTGTGTGATGTCGGCTCGGGAAGACAGTAAAGGCACCCGACCGACGCTGCGATATGATCGTTTGTGGTCGTAGATTAACCCGCGCAGACCGCTCTGCGGTATAGGCAACCTCTTTGATGTGCGCCTATAGAGTGATCCGTAGCGAAGGCAGTTCGTAAGGTCACCAAAGTCGATTGCAGTCACTTGTGACTGGCAGCAATCGGCCAAAAACTGGCGCTCAGCAACATCAATGTAAGGGTCTGTCCCCCTTAGCGACAACACAGACAACCGCTGACCACCGGCTGATCAGGGTCATTCTCAAGAAATGTAACCACGACTTCCATGCCCGTCCGAGGCGGCCCCATCTCACAACTCCAATCGGCGGTTCCCTTCAGCCAACAATGACTCTTGTCGTCAAATCTATCTTCGCGGTCCCAGGGGAACTTGACCTTGATCCGCCCGAAGCGCCGATCGCTCTGGATCCCCTCGCCTTCCAAAGCGACGACTACAGCGGTCTGGAGGCTTGGTACCTGAGGCTTCTTGTGAGCCAACGGCGGACGATAGGAAACATTCCACGGAAGAACGACAAAGCGGTTGCGGTAACCCTGATGAAAGTCATCGTCGTTCCCAGTGTTGTCACTGGCGACGTCCTCACCCAACACCTGTGGTTGCCGACCTTCGTGGATGACCTGGGTCAGTAGCCATAGAGTGTTCCACTCTTGGCGCGGATGGCCTGAGATTTCCAGCACGTGGCCGCTGACTAACCGAGTCTGGTCACTTTGCCCCTCGGCTTGTCGATAGGCCACATGGCGGCGCTCCATAGTCCGAAGGCGTATCTGCTTGCCGTGCTCATGACCGGTGAAACGCTCCGGTCTGTCATCTTTCTCATTGTCCAGATATTGCTCGAAATCATGATTGCGCTGCGAGATACGACTGGTGAGCTGTCCCAGACGCAGGTTGATGCGTTTGATCAATGGCTCGTTGGCCACCCTATCGCTCTCATGGCCATAAGCAGTGGGTTGGCCAATATTGGGAAAAACCGCCTGATCATCGCCAAAGACCAGCACGTGGCCATGAGCGCTGTGCTGGAAGTGAAAGTGGATACCCTCTTCTTCGCACAAGCGCTGAATGAAGTGCAAATCCGTTTCGTCGTACTGGGTACAGTAGTCACGCTCGGGGTAGGTCGCCCCCAGATGAAACCGATAGGCGTCGCCCAGAATGCCGTGCTCTTCCAGTACCAAGGCGACGATTTTCGGCACCGAGAACTGTTGATAGATCCTCTGGCTGATGCGATGGCGCAAGTAGGACAGGTGCGGTACGAGGGCCAGCCTGTAGCGCGTCAAACGCTCACCGTTACTGCTTTGAGCGATGTGGTAGACCCGTCCATGAATGCCGTTGCCCTTCGCGTCGAAGGTCAGAAAAGCCTCTACGTCGAAGAGGTTTTCGAGATCCAGGTCAGGCCGCTCGCTAACAAATTCCACGTTGAAGAGGTAAGGCCTGCTGATCGCCTCTTCTCCAGTGAATGCGAGCACTTGAAAATCGTGCTCAAAACCGTCGATGGTCAAACTGAAGTGCGTTTGATTGGCTGGGCTGAACATCCGCTGTTCTCTTCTTACATAAGGCGGCGCAATGGACCGGAAGACCCTGAGTAATACTGGGTTGATGGATTAACAGGTACTCACCCACCCGCCCAGCATCCCTGTATATCGGCGTTTGCGTCTTACTTTCCAGACATGCAAATCAAGTCAGATCAGACACCACTCTTCACTTTGGTCCAGATCCGCGTGCGGATCCGCTCCAACTTCAATGGCAGTGGCTCAAGCGGAATAAGTGTTGCGACCGTTTTTTTGTCTGGATAAATCCAAGGATTGTCTCGCAGCTTCTGCTCGACAAACTCGGCGGCATCCTTATTGGCGTTAGGGTATAGCGTGTGGTTTGAGGTCTTGGCGATAACTTCTGGTCGCATCATATAATTAATGAACGCCATGCCTTCCTTGGGATGGGGAGCATCTTTCAGCAAAACCAGATTCTCCGACCAGGACAGCGCTCCTTCGCGAGGCAGGCTGTAGGCGATCTTGCGCCCTGTGTTGGTCTTCTCGTTGATGGCCTGTGCCGCAAGGGCGCCATTGGCCCATCCCACAACTGCACAAATATTGCCGTCAGCCAGGTCGGCGTCGATTCTGGACGAGTCGAAATAGAGGACATAAGGACGGATTTTCAACAGCAAAGCCTGAGCTTTCTGGTAATCCTCCGGGTTCTTGCTGTTGCTAGGGAGTCCAAGGTAATTCAAGGCAATGGAAATGATCTCACTTGGAGAGTCAAGCATTGCCACACCACATGACTGGAGCTTGCTAATGTTTTCTTCTTTGAAGATCAGGTCCCAACTATTCACCGGAGCACTATCACCCAATGCCACCCTGACTTTGTCAACGTCATAACCAATGCCGGTAGTGCCCCATAGATAAGGTACGGCGTAGCGGTTACCAGGGTCATTGACCGCGAGCTGTGCCAAGAGATCAGGATCGATATGTGAAAAGTTACTCAGTTGACTACGATCCAACGGCTGAAGGACTCCCGCCTGGATCAGGCTGGGCAACACATTGGAGGTCGCCACAACCACGTCATAACCGGTGCGCCCAGCCATGACCTTGCTCTGCATGATTTCGGCGCTGTCGAACGCATCCATATGCACGCTCGTGCCAGTTTCCTGTTCAAACTCTTTTGGCGTCTCCGGCGCAAGCAACCCGAACCAGTTATACAGATACATCCCGGGCTCTACAGCCGCTACTGATGTGCTTATCCCTGCACAGAGAAGCGAGGCGGAAAAAATGGTTCGCAAATGTGACTTTCTCATGCAACATCCTTGTCAAGACGATATGCCCTCATGGCCATCGTTAACCCTGGCAGCGAATATACCGGGTGTTACCGAATAGTAAATACCTACGAATACTTACCTTTGACCTGCGAATCCCTAACCCTAAAGGGGTAGAAAATGCCGTTTGACCTCCACAGCCTGGCTTGGCATCGATCGATTGGGAAGCTGATCATGCAGCTGAACCGTCCAGATTTCTGGAGTTCACTTGTTCGCACATTAAATGAATATGTACAGATCGATAATTGGGTTGTATTGATTTTCAGCAATCAACACGTGCAGGTCGTTAGCCTTCCTGAGATAGCAGACGCGGAAGAAGTCGACGCGTTCATTCATCGCTATGTGAAGGGTCTTTACTTGCTGGATCCGTTCTATATAGCCAATCGGGAAAATCCACAGAGTGGTTTCTTCCACCTATTGGATATTGCACCGGCATACTTTCTTGAAACCGAGTACTACCACAAGTATTTTGCACAATACATCTCCATGGATGAGGCACAGTACAATGTCCAGCTCGACCCCGACAGAACGTTGTGCATTTCCATCGGCAGCAAAGTTCGCTTTAGCCAAGAACAAATAACCATGCTTGACATCATCAAACCGTGGGTGACTGCATTAATGCATCAGCGCATGGGTTTTGAAGTTGACGTAGAGAAAACTCCGGCTGAACCGCCTCTGTGGCCGGAAACGGTCAATCAACTTGGCACCCAAATAACAGCACGCGAGAGTGATGTACTCCGTTTATTGCTCAGCGGCTTCTCCAATAAAGAGATAGCCGGAAAGCTGTCCCTCTCGGCGGAGACCATAAAAGTTCACCGCCGCAACATTTACGCAAAATTAAATATCAAGTCACAATCTGAGCTCTTTGCTCGATTCTTCATGCCCAAACAGAATATTCCCGCTACCCATTGAAGTCAGGGCAGCGAGCTGATTTGCGCGGTCATGCGCCTGCAAGCATCAAGTCCAGATTCTGCACCGCCGCGCCAGCGGCGCCCTTCCCAAGATTGTCAAACACCGCAGCCAGCAAAACCTGCCCGGTCTCATCATTCTCAAACACCGACAATCGCAAATCATCGGTTCCGTTAAGCGCTTGAGGATCAAGGGACGTCATCTCCTTGGATTCCTGCATCGACATCACCTGTACATGGTGCGCATCGGCGTAGTGCTGCATCAAACATCCATGCAACTGCACCGCGCTCACGCCTGGCGCCAGCAATCGGGTTTGCAAGGGAATGGTCAGCACGATCCCCTGCCGAAAAGCGCCATAGGCCGGCACGAACATCGGCCGCTCCGTCAGCCCGCTTTGCTGCTGAATCTCCGGAATATGCTTGTGTGCCAGCCCCAGCCCATAGACCTGAAACGCCGACGCCTGTGCTGCGCCTGCGCCCTCATGCTCTTGCACGCCGACGCGTCCTTTTCCGGAATAACCCGACACGGCATGAATGTTCAGCGGGTAATCCCTGGGCACTAATCCGGCCTCCAGCAATGGACGCAGCAACCCGATCGCCCCCGTTGGGTAGCAACCGGGATTGCTGACCCGGCGCGCAGCGGCGATGCGTTGGGCCTGTTGCGGGTTCATCTCTGCGAATCCATAGGTCCAGTCTGGATGGGTGCGGTGCGCCGAGCTCGCATCGATCACCCGAACGGCGGAGTTTTCGATGGTCGCTACCGCGTCGCGTGCGGCTTGGTCGGGCAAGCAGAGAATCGCGATGTCGCAGTGGTTGATGGCTTCGGCGCGACGTTGCGGATCCTTGCGATGTTCAGGGCTGAGGGTGAAAAGCCGCAGATCGCTGCGCTCGCGCAGACGTTGATGGATTTGCAGCCCGGTGGTGCCTTGGTCGCCATCGATGAATACAAGGGGACTTGCCATGGAATGCTCTCGGACATTGGAAATCAGGAGCCCAATCTTCAGCGAGGCTCTAAGATAGGAAAAGTTGAATTTATAAACGATGAAATTCAGTTTTTCTGAACAAGGAATCCCTCATGCGCGAAATCAGCCTCGACCGTCTGCGCACCTTGGTAGCGATTGCCGACCTGGGGTCGTTTGCCGAGGCCGCCCGTGCGCTGCACCTTGCACCACCCACCGTCAGTCTGCATATCGCCGACCTGGAGGCGCGCGTAGGCGGCAAGCTGTTGTCGCGCACCCGCGGGCGCGTTCAGCCTTCAGCGATAGGGAACACATTGGTGGAACGCGCGCGGCGCCTATTGGCAGACGCAGAGCAGGCGCTTGAAGACGTTGAACGTCAGGTTCAAGGGTTGGCCGGGCGTGTGCGGCTAGGCGCCTCCACGGGTGCCATCGCACAGTTGCTGCCGCATGCGTTGGAGACGTTGAGCCAACGTCACCCCGCGATCGATGTACAAGTCGCGGTGCTCACCTCCCAGGAAACCTTGAAGAAACTTGCCGAGGGCGCTTTGGAGGTTGGCTTGGTTGCGCTGCCGCAGCCGCCGGTGAAGGGCTTGCGGATCGAGCCGTGGCGACGGGACCCGGTCATGGCGTTCCTGCCGGCTCGCTGGGAGTCCCCGGAGGTTGTGACCCCCGTTTGGTTGGCCGCTCAGCCGTTGATTTTGAACGACACCACCACACGCCTTTCGCGCTTGACGGCGGAGTGGTTCGCCAGTGATGGGCAACAGCCTGCGCCGCGTATCCAACTGAACTACAACGACGCGATCAAAAGTCTGGTGGCGGCCGGATATGGTGCGACGTTGTTGCCCCATGAGGCGGCCACGCCATTGCTCGATAACAGGATCGTCATGCGGCCACTAAAGCCCTTATTGTGGCGTCAACTGGGTATCGCCCACCGCAGTCAGGAGATCGAACGGCCTACGCAACATGTGCTGGATGTGTTGTGGGAGTTGAGTGCGGAGTGATTATGTCTGGGCATGAGGTATTCTGCGCGGCGTAAAACACGATCCAGGCCTGCGACGTGCAACCGATTGTCACGTCCCCTTGATCGATCTAAAAGCGGCGCACCAGGAGATCTGCATGTTGATTGGACATCGCTTCGAGCGCACCGCCCAGGATGACCTGCACATCCACTCGCGCAACCGGGTGCAGAGCGCCTTCGTGCTGCTGACAGGCGCGCTTGCCTTCATCTTGCCGGTGGCGTTCGCCGTATTTGTGATCGCTGATGGGGGCACGCCGCTGATTGACGTCGATCCACTGTCCTCACTGCTGATCGTGCTCGGGTTGCTGTTGATTCCCGCACTCGGCCTACTCCTGATGGTGTACACCGGCATCCGCGAGACTTTGCAGTTATCGCGATGCGACGGTGAAGGCAAGCGCCGCACCCAAAACTTTTTTGGGCGCCGCGAGCGTGTGCATTCAGTGTTCAGAATCGATACCCCCAAATGCCTCGAGCTTCGCCGCCGCCAAGATGCCGAACCGGCTTACACCCAATTGTGGCTGGTGATGCGCGATGGCAGCGAACACCGCCTGACGACCGACAACGTTCCGGTAGTGCCGGGTAGTAAACGCACCGACGTGTGGCTGCGAGAGCTGGCCGACTACCTGAACGTGGCAGTGCCCACCGAAGTCGTGGTGGGTTCGGCGGCGGGAGTGAAGAAGGTTACCTACAGGCCTGCTCCAGCCCCAACCAGCGGTAAGGCGGTGAGGGAAGCCAGGCAGCGCAAAGCCAAGGGGCCCACGCCTTCCCATGAGGTCACCGAAAAACTCGGCACGCCCGCACGCGCCCTGCTCCTTCTAATGGGTGTTTTCCTGGCACTATTGGAGCTGAGTCGCGTCATCGCATTGGTGCCCGCTCTGTTTGCCGGGCGGCTGCGTGTCGGCGGTCGAACGGGCACGACAACTTTCTACTGGGCCGAGCAACCGCTCACCTTCTCATTCAACATGCTGGTGGGCATGGCCGAGGTGTTGATCATCGGATTCATCGCCTGGGGTTGTCTGCGCATGGCGATCCGGGGCCGGATGAGCTCCAATCCCTGAGGGCGGTCAATTCGACCACTGCTCGGTCAGAAACGGTGAGCAGGACGCTGTCCCGTCAATATGGTAGACCCTCGGTTCTTCCGAAAAATAGTCCTCCAAACCCATCATGAACATCCGATGGTCTTCACTCTCTTCGAAACCCGGCGTGTGATCCTCGAGCGATTGCCATCGCACGATCAGGTTGAATTGTTGGGGGGACTCAATCCCTTGCGCTAGCAGGTGACCGCAGTAACCCTTTGCGCGGGTGAGCAAAGGAGCGACCTCGGCAAATGCACGCCTGAACATTTCAATGCGTTCTTTGTGAATGGGGAGCAGAGCGACCTCATAAATCATGGCGTTCCTCGAAGATGACTTGAACGGTTAAAAGTGCGCACTTAGGCGATGAGCGATGGCTCGACTGCTATCGCGATTTTTCCTTGAACGCCGTTGTTGGGACTCTCCAGCCGGGCATGGGCAAGTGCAATGTCGGCAAGCGAATAGACAGCGCCAACATGTGGCCGCAGCTGACCTCGCGCGACCAATGCGCTCAACTCATCGAGCTTGCCGCGGTTCTGCCTTGTGAAAACGAAGTGATAACTCGCGTTCTTGCCCCAGGCCTGGACAAGGTTTTGTGGCTGTGCAATGTCCACGATCGAGACAACGCGGCCAAGCTGTGCCAGCGCGTCGGGGCTGCGCGACAAGGTATTGCCGCCGATGGTGTCGAACACAACATCAACTCCGCGGCCCCCCGTTTCCCGCATGATGGCGTCGACGTAATCCTCTTTTTCGTAATGGATGACCACATCGGCCCCCAGACTCCGTGCGAACTCAGCGTTTGCCTCGCGCACGGTCGTGAACACCCGTGCCCCCATGGCTTTTGCCATCTGGATCGCCACATGACCGACGCCTCCCGCGCCGCCGTGGATCAGAATGCTTTCCCCCACTCTGAGCGCCGCACGCACGATCAATGCTTCCCACACCGTCCCGCCAACCAAACTCAGACTTGCCGCCTCCAGATGGCTTAGCGAGGGTGGCTTCTTCCCGATGATGGTTTCAGCAGCAACGTGGTACTCGGCATAACTGCCTGGCCCGTCAAATATTTGCGGGGTGTACCAGACTTCGTCTCCTGGAGCGAAGGCTGTCACGCCTGGCCCAACTTCTTCGACGACACCCGATACATCGTGTCCGGTAATGGCCGGCAGTTGCACCAGGTCGGGATAATCGCCGCGTCGAACCTGGTAATCCAACGGATTGATGGAGGTTGCGTGTACCCGGACCAGGACTTGCCCCGTGTGCGGCACAGGCTTGGGCACATCGCAGAGTTCGAACGATCCCGACCCGCCGAATGATTTAAGTACCATTGCTTTCATCGTAAAATCCTCGAATCTACAAAAAGGAATATCGAGATATCTCGATATGCTACGGTAAAAAATTACAGCTCTTTCCCTATGACCTCGGCAAGCGCCCTGATGGTTGCTTCATTGCGCTTGTAGTAGGTCCACTGACCGACGCGCCGGACTTCGACCAAGCCCACTCGTTGCAGCGTTGCAAGGTAACCAGACACCGTTGACTGCGACAGTCCGATACCTTCTTGAATACTGCTGACGCAGACACCCACCGTGAGAACGTCACCTTCATCCTGTGGAGGGAAGTTCTTTGCGGGATCCTTCAAGCCTTTCAAGATTTGCAGGCGTGTAGGGTTTGAGAGTGCTTTGAATATTTCGATCAATTCCATGCCTCGAGAATATCGAGATTTTTCGATATGTCAATACGTAGCTTAGCTCCCCTCCCGGCAACCCAATATCTTGAGCAGCATGCCAATAGAACCATACCCACCACTCCACAGAACCCTCAAAGCCACCTTTAAATGGCAGAATCTCCTTAATTGATCGTTCTGGAGACCACCATGCTTCGCGTGTTTGAACAAAGACTCGACCCCTTCCCACCCGACGAGGTACCGCCGCCCCCCGAAGGCCTGGCCCGGTTTCTGTGGGCCTGCACACGGGGCGCCCGCGGCTATATCCTTGCGTTTGCGCTGCTCAGCGCCGGTGTGTCGATCTACGAAGCCTGGCTGTTTTCCTTCCTCGGTCAGGTCGTGGATCTGCTCTCGACCTGGCAAGCCGGTGGTGAGGCGGCGGCGCAGGAAAGTCGCGTGCTATGGGGCATGGGCATCGTCATGGTGGCGAGCATCGGGCTGGTGGCATTGCGGACCATGGTGCAGCACCAGGTATTGGCGATCAATCTGCCGTTGCGGCTGCGTTGGGACTTTCACCGCCTGATGCTGCGCCAAAGCCTGTCGTTTTTTTCCGATGAGTTCTCCGGCCGGGTCACCACCAAGGTGATGCAGACTGCGCTGGCCGTGCGCGACGTGCTGTTCACTCTGATCGAGATCGCACCCGGCATCGGCGTGTATTTCATTGCGATCATCGCATTGGCCGGCGGCTTCGCCCTGAAACTGATGCTGCCGTTCCTTGCCTGGATCGTGTTGTTCGGGCTGGCCATGCTCTACTTCGTGCCCCGCTTGGGGAAAGTCGGGCAGGAACAGGCCCATGCGCGCTCCTCGATGACCGGACGGATCTCAGACGCCTACACCAACATCACCACCGTGAAGCTGTTCTCCCATTCCAACCGTGAAGCGCACTTCGCGCGCGCGGCCATGGAGGACTTCAAGCAGACCGGCTTTCGCCAGATGCGCCTGGTCAGCCAATTCGAAATCGTCAACCAAGCGTTGGTGGTGGGGTTGATCATGGCTGCAGGCGGTTATGCGCTTTGGCTGTGGCACCAGGGCGACGTCGGCGCCGGTGCCGTGGCGGCGATTACCGCCATGGCGTTGCGTATCAACGGCATGTCGCACTGGATCATGTGGCAAATGACCTCGCTGTTCGAGAGCATCGGCACCTTGCAGGACGGCATGGCCACCCTGACCCGCGGCCCCAAGGTGCAGGATGCGCCGGACGCCGGGGAGCTGGCGACCTCTGGCGGAGCGGTCACCTTCGACAAGGTGAGCTTCAACTACAACGGTGAACGCCAGGTGCTCGATGGCTTGAGCCTGAACATTCGCCCGGGCGAAAAAATCGGCCTGGTAGGCCGCTCCGGCGCGGGCAAATCCACGCTCATCAACTTGCTGCTGCGTTTCTATGATGTCGACAGCGGGCAGATTCGCATTGACGGGCAGGACATTGCCCACGTGACGCAAGACAGCCTGCGCAGCGCCATCGGCATGGTCACCCAGGATACGTCCCTGCTGCACCGCTCCATTCGCGACAACATCGCCTATGGCCGACCCGACGCGAGCGACGCACAAATCCGCCGTGCCGCGGCCAATGCCCAAGCCGATGAGTTCATCAGCCAACTGAGCGACCGCCAGGGTCATAGCGGCTACGACACCTTGGTGGGCGAGCGCGGCATCAAGCTGTCGGGCGGTCAGCGCCAGCGCATCGCGATTGCTCGTGTGATGCTCAAGAACGCCCCGATCCTGCTCCTCGACGAGGCGACCAGCGCCCTGGATTCGGAAGTCGAAGTGGCCATCCAGGAAAGCCTCGATGAAATGATGCAGGGTAAAACTGTCATCGCCATTGCTCATCGACTGTCCACGATTGCGGCGATGGATCGACTGATTGTCATGGATGATGGACGCATCATTGAACAGGGTACTCACGCTGAATTGCTCGCCAAGAACGGTATTTATGCGCGGCTGTGGCACCATCAGAGTGGTGGGTTCCTGGGTGAGGATCGGGGGGTGACGGAGGACATGGATCAGGTATGAGCGCTGAGCGCTTGGGGATGATCTGCAAGCGGGTGTTTTGGGTCGGAAGCTGCCCTGCTTCCGACCCGATTTATCTTGGAAAAATGGGGTCTATCCCACGCCAGTTACGAACGTCTATCTAGGGTCGATGACATCCAGCGCCCGGTTTGCCAATAGCTGACCCAGCTCGATCAACTGTTGCAACCCTAGTGCAACATGCCGTCGAGAATCCTCCAGGTCGAACGCCAAATCGCCGGCCATGGCATTGGCGGAGGCCAAGGTTTCGCTGAGGTTGGCCAACAGGCTTTCAGCATCGACATCCTCCACGACGGTGAATAGCTGCTCCGGAGGTGGCTTCTTGTCAGGCTGGGCGGGCTTGGGGTTCAGATAGGAATCGATAACGCGTTCGGCGTTGACGTCGGCTGCGATGTCCAGGTGCAGCGGTGGAACGGGTGGGTCGGGGATGAGTTTGTCCATATGGACCTCCTAACGTCAGTCGGATCCGCCACTGTTCGCGACTAAACGAAGTGGGGTGGCGGCTGTGCGCAGGTTAGTCGACCGGGACGTTAGGAAACCGGCGCACCCGAAAGTGCCCTGCGCACAGCCACCATAAAATCAGCGAGAAAACCGTAGCCTGACTTCAAGGAGACCTTGCGCCTAACGAAATACCGAGCGACTAAACCCGACCGCTGAATTGGCAGCGGTGGACAAAGACTAGGCACCGGAATCAGCAGGCGCAAGAGGCTGGAATTTTCTAGGAAATGTCCTGCAAGTCAATGGGGAATATTCGCTCCGTCGATTCCTACGACAAGCTCGTTCAACCATTCCCCCACCGAAGCGCTGCGCGACGGGTGCGATATGATTGGGAGACGGTTGCAGGCGCAAGCTGCGGAGCGAGGGGAAATGAACGATCTTGGATCGCCCTCTCCACTCGACTAATATTTCTGTAATAAATTGGGATCATTCACGCCCTCGGGAACATACGTACTCCCCTGACCAACGTAAAAATCATTTGGCTTGGCCGATTCGGCATAAGCTTCGATTTCATTGAGACTCATGCTCGGATCCGCCTCAAGAGCCGCCTTGAAATTTTGTGTCGTCGTTATTGAATTATCCCAATTGAGTTGGCTTTCTTCTGAAACCAGTCCAGAAGGAGCTAAAGTCTTGATGCAATTTTCACCACACTTCTCTCCCTCGACAACATCCCTCCAGTGAGGTCCAAAAGTAAAGACAGCAAAATACATTGTTTTCGCCTTGACTTTATCAATACCAAGATCGATGAGCGCGTAATAAAACATCCGATGCGTTTCAACCCACGACCGGACCCGATTTTCTTCGTAGCAATAATGATCATGAACAATTGCCGCTTTCAAGAAAGACGCGTCGTAAGCATCACCTATTATAGGTTGCGCCCATTTGGGGATCGACGCGCCATCCGTGGTTCCTGACTCATGATTGCCTGCTTTCCAAATATCGGTTTGCCAAACCAAGCCATTTGGCGATTTGAACGTAAGCATCGATCCTAACTGACACTTTCGCTCCTTGGTAAATTGGCAGCCTTCAGGGAGTAGCTTCAGCTCTCCTGTAAATTGACTCGCAAAAAGTGTATTCGAGGCACTCATCAACAGTACCAAAAATGCCATGGCCCTACGCATATCGCCCCTCTCCTTGTTCGATATAACAATTAGCCAACTTAAATAATTTTTTATAGCGCTTAGCGCCTCACGTACAACAAGTTCATCAGGGGGTGCCAGTGGACTATAGCAGTCAATTTTCCTGGCAGATCCCAACTTCAAATGGCTCAACCAATTAATACAATAGATGTCATAATCCAAGCCTGCTCATACCAGAGACGGATCAATGACCACCGAACGCTACGACCAACTCGCCATCTTCGCCGCCGTAGCCCAGGAGCGTAGCTTCACTCGCGCAGCCGCCAAACTGGGCATGTCGCAACCGGCGCTGAGCCGGGCGATGCGTCAGTTGGAGGAGCGGCTGGGGGTCAGGTTGTTGTCGCGAACCACTCGAAGTGTCGCCCCGACCGAAGCCGGTGAACACCTGTTGCGGGTGGTCGCGCCGCGCTTCGAAGAGATCGATAACGAGATGGCGATGCTCAGTGAGTTTCGCGATAAGCCGGCGGGTAAGCTGCGCATCACTGCCGGTGAGCACTCCGCGATCACCATCCTGCAATCCGTTCTCGCCAGGCTGCTACCTGACCATCCCGACCTCAATATCGAAATCATCGTCGACTATGGCTTTACCGATATCGTCGCGGAGGGTTTCGATGCCGGTGTGCGGCTGGGTCCGCAGGTGGCCAAGGACATGATTGCCCTGCGCATCGGCCCTGACATGCGCATGGCGGTGGTGGGCTCGCCGGCGTATTTCGGCCGGTACCCCAAGCCAGTCATTCCCGAAGACCTCACGGCGCACAATTGCATCAACCTGCGCATGCCGACCCATGGCGGCCTCTACATCTGGGAGTTCGAGAAAAACGGACAGGAACTGAAAGTCCGGGTGGAAGGCCAGTTGGTGTTCAACACCATCGCGATGCGCCTGGAGGCTGCGCTGCAAGGCTTGGGGTTGGCCTTCATGCCGGAGGACCTGGTGCAGGATGCTGTCGCGCAAGGCCGGTTGATTCGGGTGCTGGAAGATTGGTGCGAGCCGTTTTCCGGCTACCACCTCTACTATCCCAGTCGCCGCCAAAGTTCACCGGCCTTCACGCTGCTGCGCGAAGCCTTGCGCTACGAGGGTTGACTGGCCTGGACGGTGTCCAATGCTTCGGCGGCGCGCTTGGCCGCGGCGGCATCGCCCTGCTCGCCCAGTAGCTGGATCAGTTGCCGCAGTTGCGCGGCGCTCAAGCCGACGCGCAGGCTGGCGGCCATGTGCGAGCGCAGTTGTGACTCCACACCGGGGGTGACCGCCAGCGCGGCGACTGTCGCCAGCTCACGGCTTTGCCAGTCCAGGTTGTCACGCTCGAAAATGTCGCCGAACAGGTGCGTCTGCAAGTACTGGTTGATGACTGGGACGAAGTCGAACAACGGTCCCTGGACGGGCGCACCGGCAATGCGCGTCTGATTGGCCTTGCCCGCCGCCAGCAGCGCATCGCCGGTAGGGATCAGGCGAACGGGCTCGCGCCCCGGGTCGTCCTGGACGCCGCGTTGCTTGCGCGCCTGCACCACTTTCATCAATTCGCCGAGGGCGTTGAGGCTGCGGGGAAAGCCACTGTAGGCGTAAAGCTGCACCAGGATTTCCTTCGCCTCACTGACGGAGAGGCCGGCATCCAGCCCTTGATTCAAGGCGGTATTGAGGCCGGGCATGTTGCTCGTCGCCATGGCGGCGGCAATCAGCGGTATGGCTTGCTGCTTGGCCGATAGGGTTTGCGAAACCGCCACGGCATCCGGCTTGGTCGATGGCGTCGACACTCCAGCGGCGCTGTATTGTTCTTCGCTGACCTTCTCCAGCCACTCCACGTTTTTGCCCTCCACCGTGCCAGTCACGGCCAAGTGGGTCATGGCGCTCGTCGGCGCGGCACCATGCCAGTGCTTGACGCCAGGCGGGCAGACGATCACATCGCCCGGGAGGATCTGCTGCACAGGTTTGCCCCATTCCTGCGTCAGACCGACACCGGAAATCACCACCAACCGCTGTCCGGCAGGATGGGTATGCCAGGCCGAACGCGCGCCCGGTTCGAAGCTGACGTAGGCGCCGGAAGCATCGATTTCATCGGTTGCCGGGAACAGAGGATCGACCCGCACGCGCCCGGTGAAAGAGTCCGCCGGGCCTGCGACCGACGCTTGGCTGCCGGCCCGACTGATCTGTTGCGAAGTCCGGGACTCGCTGGTGCTTTCTGTACTGGCGGCGTCGACAAAAGGCGCCGCCGCGCATAGCGCAAAACAAAGGCTACCGGTTGAACGCAGAGTCATTTGGCTTTCCTCTCGATTGATATCGTAGAGAAACAAATTAACCTTGCTGCATTAATCGATAAACCATGCCAATTACATAGCACTCATATCGCAATCGCATAAATCCGCTTTACTTGATCTCGACCAATCGCACTGCCTGTGATCCGTCCAGCGACAAGTGAATCACGGCGGCCTTGCTTGGGAAGTTCGGCGCGTCCTCGTCGGTATTCTCCATCACGGGAATGTCGATCAGGGTCTGCTCCCCGGTCGGGTCGCTGACCAGCTTGGCATCCAGTTTGTCGATGGCACGCCAGCTGTCGCCACCGATGCGCATCACGTCCAACAGGCTGTAGTGCAGCACACCTTCTTCGTTCTCTTCGGGCGTAAAGGCCGCCAGGTATTGGCTGTAGTTGTTGCCCATACCGAAACCCTCGATGGTGAAGACCGCAAGGGTGACCTGACTGTCCTCGCCGGTGTCCAGCGTCTGCACCAGCGTCGCTTCGGGATAGCCGGTGGCATAGCTGTCCTTGATGAGCGCTACCAAGTGCCCGATCTGTACTTCCAGGGCTTTCGGAACGGGTTTCGATTCAGCGGCGTGAGTCAGGGTGCAGGTGAAAAACAAGGCGGCGGTCAGCAGGCGCAATTTCATGAAGGTGAGGTCCGGGGTATTGGGAGATCAGCGCGCAATGGTAGCGGTTGGCCAGGGATTTGGTAGCCCATTGTTGATAGGTTTTGTGGTGGGGTGCACAGCCTTGGACGTTGTGGCAAGGTCGCCGAGCATTTTGATGAGTGGGGCACGCCCTGTGCCCCTTACGGCGTCCTGCCCAGCATCAGGCTTCTGAGCGAATGCGCTCGACTAGACGCGCCTGGAGTGCTTCCAGCTCTTCGGGATCGGCCTTGCCCCTGCCATGTATACCGGGTGCTTCACCGTCCCAGCGAGGAATGATGTGCATGTGAATGTGATAGACCGTTTGCCCGGCCACAGCACCATTGAACTGCGCGACCTGAACCCCGTCCGGCTGCAATTCGTCCACGATGATCCGCGTCAGGCGCTGCACGGCAGACATCATCGCCCCCAGGACGGCGGTCTCGACCTCGAGGATATTTCGCGCCTGGGAGGCTTTGGGAATGACCAGGACATGCCCGCGCGATTGAGGGAAGAGATCCAGGAAGGCCAACACATCGGCGTCTTCATAAATCTTGTAGCACGGCGCATCGCCGCGAAGGATCAGCGCAAAGATGTTCTGCGGATCGTAATGACCGTGGAGACTCATGATCACTCCTTGGAGTTTGGGAGGTTGGTTACCGGTAAGAGATTTAGCACAGTCAGAGGCCTACTTGAAGCCAAGGGCTGGGCTTGCTCGCGACGGTGTTGTATTCGTTGGCGATGAGATTGCCTGTGCCACCGTTATCGCGAGCAAGCTCGCTCCCACATTGGATCAGCGGTGGAGCTTGATTGAGTGACCACCGCAAATCCCAGGTGGGAGCGAGCTTGCTCGCGAAGGCGGCGGGTCAGTCGACATCGGTGCTGGCAGCCAAGCCGCTTTCGCGAGCCCCGCTCAGCGTAACGGCAATTTTCTGCTGCAACTCACTTTGCGAAAACGGCTTGTGCAGGACCGGGCACTCGGCGTATTCGGCTGGAAGTCCACTGGCGCCGTATCCGGTGCTGAACAGGAAGGGAATATGGCGACCGCGAAGGATTTCGGCCACCGGAAAAACCCGCTCGCCAGCCAGGTTGACGTCGAGGATCGCCAGATCAACCTGCACCGAGCCGGCCATGTCACGTGCTGCAGCGAGCCGGGCGACTGAGGCCACCACTTCGCATCCGAACTCCTCCAGCATGTCCTCGATTAACAGGGCGACCGCGCCTTCGTCCTCGACGACCAGCACCCTGACGCCAACAAATGGGGTCATGCCCCGGTCATCCCAATCAGGAACGAAAAGCGGCAGCAAACGCCTTCTGGAGCGTAGGTGAGGTCGAACTTGCCGGCCAGGTCGCGCTCGATGCAGCGCCTCATCAAGCGCGAACCCAGCCCTTCCCGTTCCGGCGGTGACACGGGTGGCCCTCCTTGTTCGCGCCAGTCGAGGGTCAGCAACGTTCCGTCCGCCCGGGTTTGCAGGTGCCAGGTAACTGCAAGCGTCCCGCTCTCGACCGACATCGAGCCATATTTCAACGCGTTGATCGCCAATTCATTGAGGGTCATCGTTAGGTTGAGCGCCACGCGAGTGCCGACGTCCATAGAAGGGCCTTCAATCACAATACGACCAGGCTCATGCCCAAACACCGGCATCAGCACCTCGGGGGCCAGGGTGTCGAGCGGCGTCTGCCCCCAATGCCGTTTCGTCAAAAGATCGTGTGCCCGTGACAACGCCAGGAGCCTCGCCTCGAAACGCCTGTAGCCGTCTTTCGCATCCTCTGCGTTGCGTGCCGTCTGGGCTGCCAGCGATTGCACCGTGGCCAGGGTGTTCTTGACCCGGTGATTGAGCTCATCGATCAGCGTCTTCTGCCGGTTTTCCGCCTGCTTTCGCTCGGAGATATCCACCAGCATGTTGATGGCGCCCACCAGGTTTCCATCGGCATCATGCAAAGGCGTGGGAAAAGGCGTGAACGGAACGCGGCTACCATCCGGCCGCTCTGCAATTGCCTCGACGCCGCGAATCGGCCGGTTTTCCTTCAGGGCCACCGCCATCGGGCATTGGTCGTGGGGCAGGAAACTGCCGTCCGTGTTGAACAGTTTCCAGGTCACGCACCACTGGTCGCCCAGCCGAGGTGTGCGCCCGGACAGTTCGACAGCGGCGCGATTGTAGAAGGTGATGCGGCCATCGGCGTCGGTGGTGTACACCGCGGCAGGCAACGCCTCGAGAAGATTGCGCATGTGCCGTTCGCTTTCGCGGACCTGGTTTTCCATCCGCCGCGCCAGCGTGACGTCCTGCAGCACTCGCACGCCATACCGAAACGTACCGCTGACGTCCCTCACCGAGGAACTGTGGATGTCGAGGTAAACGACCTCGCCATCGGGCTTCACGGCGCGCTTGCGAAGCACGTAGTTATCAAGTTCACCGGCCACCTGGCGGGCGTACAACCCCGCGTCCTGCGGGATGCAATCGGGGTGGGTATAGTCCAGGAATGTCATCGACAGGAGCTCTTCGCGCGAGCGACCCAGCATGTTGCACAGGGCATCGTTGACGCGCAGCAAGCGACCGTCGACGCCGGCCTCGGCAATACCGATGGTCGCCGCCTCGTAGGTCGCCGAAAGCCGGTCATCGCTGTCCTGGCGCGCCGCCTCGGCCGCATGGACACAGCTCCTGTCGATGGTGAAGCAGCGCGTATTGAAGAGTTTTCCGTCTTCGAATCGGCCATTGGAAGTGATCATGACATGCTTGATCGAGCCGTCCTTTGCCCTCAGTCGCGCCGGATAGCTTTCCAGGCAGTCGCCGCTGCCGAGCTTGGTGAGGATGTCGCCAATGACCGGCTCGTCGAGGTGAAATTCGGTGATGTGGCGGCCGATGTATTCGTCGGCCGAATAGCCCAGTAGCGTCAGCTCCGCCTTGTTCGCGCGCAGGATAATGCCTTCGCCGCTGACGATATGCAGGCCCACCGCGCTGTTTTCGAAAAAGTCTTCGAGGTCGTCGCTCTTGCGCCGAAGCTCTTCGGCCATGGCGTGGTGCGCCGAGACGTCCTGGAAGCAGTTGATCACGCCTTGGACGCCCCCCTGCCGATCCCTGAGGGCGCGGATGTTCATCAGCGCCACGAACCGCGAGCCGTCCGGACGCTCGATGAGCACTTCCTGATTACGCGAGGCAATGCCGGTATTGAGTGCCGAGGCTGTCGGGCAGTGTTCGAACGCCAGCGGTGTACCGTCAGTCTGGAACAGTCGATGGGCGCCGCAGAAACGGTCACCGTTCTCTCCAAGTGCCGGCGCCCTTCCCCACAGCTCGGCCGCCTCACTGTTGTACCTGACGAGCCACCCCTGGCGATCGCACAGGTACACCGCACCAGGAATGGCATCGAGTGCGCTCGTCCCCATCGAGATCAAGCTCTCGTACTCGCTTGGCGCACGCGTTTCCCTGGATAGCTCTTCAATGTTCGACATCAGTCATCCTCAAACCGCCTGGCTGAAACCTTTCACAGGGCATCAATGGAGTCTAGATCCCTATTCATCGGGCGAGTTCAGGAAAACTCAATGTCACAAGCCTCGGGCCTCAAAACTTGAACAGTACCTGGGGTGCCTGGACCATTAACGCCCGCATAAGTGGCCCCGAACATTCCAATGCGCACAACTGCTCCATCACCGTTTCGAAACCCACGTGTTCTTCATGCTGGGTGTGCGGCCAGTCGCTGCCCCACACCAGGCGCTCGGGGCCGAAGTGGTGTTCCAGCAACGTCAACGAGGCGCGGGCGAATTCAAGATTCCGCGGGGCTGTTGCGCCCAATCGATAGATGCCGGACACCTTCATCCACACCTGCCCGCCCTGCCCCAGTTCCATCAATTGGGCAAAGCCAGGTTGATCCAGCCCCAAACGCGCATCCGGACGACCGAAGTGATCGACCACCAGTTTGATGCCCAATGGCAACAGCTGTCCCATCAGCCCCGGCAAGTCCGCCAGGTTGGCATGCAACTCGACATGCCAATCCAGCTCCGCGATGTGGCCCAAAAAGCCTTTCCAGGTGGGGTCGCGAAAATCAGGTAAAGCTTGGCCCATCAGGTTCAAGCGAACACCGACCACGCCCAACCGGGCCATGTCGTCCAGCTCGGCTCGACTGACGTCTCGCGCCACCACCACGACCCCACGCAATTGCTCTGGCGCTTGCCGTAGCGCGGCCAGCAAGTAGCGGTTATCCGTGCCGAGAAAACTTGGCTGCACCAACACGCCATGGCTCAAGCCGTGAGCGTGCAGATGGCCCAGGTACTGGGCGAGCGTGGCGTCATAGTCAGGTGTGTAGCGCCGGACAGCCGCCAGTTCCAGCTCGCTGCTGAATACGTGGGCGTGACAGTCAATGCCGGTGATCGGCGTAGTGCGGGTATCAACCATGGGTTTCATCTATCGAAAATAAGGGAAATCAGGCTCGGGCGCCCTGGCCGTCACTCTCCACCGCAGGCACCGATGCAGCAGTGGCTTCCAGGCTGCGACCGCGGGTTTCCGGCAGGCAAAGCGCCGCGATCACCGCCACGCCGTAGGCAATCCCGGCGTCGATGCCAATGGCCGAGCCCAAGGACATGGAGTCGCTCATGTGACCGACCAGGAACGGGAACACCGCCGAGAGCACCCGGCCGAAGTTGTAGCAGAATCCCACGCCGGCGCCGCGTACATCCGCCGGGTACAATTCGTTGAAAAACGCCCCGAGGCTCGCTGGAATACCCGCCGCGAAGAAGCCGAGCGGGAAGCCCAGGAACAGCATCTGGGTGTTGCTCAACGGCAGGAACACATAGCACTGTACGGTCACCACGCAGCACAGCGCGAACAGCACGATGTTCTTGCGACGCCCGATGCGATCGATCAACAGGCCACTGACTACGCAGCCGCACCAGAAGGCGAAGATGATCACCGCCAGGTAGCCGCCGGAGTTGAGCACCGACAGGTTGCGCTCGGTCTTGAGGAAGGTTGGCAGCCACGTCATCACCGCGTGGTAACCGCCGTGCGCCCCCAGCCCCAACAGCCCGCCAAACAAGGTCACGCGGATCAGCTCAGGGCGAAAGATACCGCTCAGGGATTTGAAGAAACTTTGCGGGATGACATTGGCTTTTTGCAGGCGCTGGAAACTGTCGGGTTCCTCAACGTTGCGCCGTACCCAGATGATCAGGAACGACGGCAGCAGGCCCACGATGAACATCACCCGCCAGGCCATGTCTTGCGGCACAAGGGAGTAGATCAGCGTGAAGACGCCGACCGCCAGACCCCAACCCACCGCCCAGGCGCTTTGTACCGTGCCCATGACCTTGCCGCGGTACTTGGGGTTGATGGTCTCGGCCATCAATACCGCACCGGCGGCCCATTCACCGCCGATGCCGAAGCCCTGCAGCGCCTTGACGATCAACAACGAGTGGAAGCCGGTGACGAACGCCGACAGGAAGGTAAAGAACGAAAACCACAGGATCATCCATTGCAGCGTGCGCACCCGTCCGTAACGGTCCGACAGCGTCCCGCCAACCCAGCCGCCAATGGCCGAAGTGACCAGGGTCACGCCGCTGACCAGCCCGGCATCGCCCTTGGTCAGGGCGAACGCGGCGATCAACGCCGGTATCGCCAGGCCGAACATCTGTACTTCCAGCGCGTCGAGCGACCATCCGCCGAAACAGGCCCAAAACGTTTTGCGCTCTCGCGCAGTGACTTGGCGATACCAGCTGAACATGATTCTTATCCTTGTAAGTGGAACGAAAGGCAGCCGAGAGCGAACCGCGCCGCTACAGGGCCAGTCATGGCAAACAAAACGATAAGGGCTGCGGCGACCGACTCGCCGCTAACCCGGTAGGCTCAGCGGATTTCCACGCTGTAGCGGAAGTGCTCGGCATGCCCGCGCGAGCGTCGCCACTCCAGGGGATTGCCGGCGTAGTCCCGCGCCAGACGCTCGATCACCACCACCGGACTGTTGACCGGCACCTGCAGCAGCCGCGCGTACACCTCATTCACCGATTCAGCGGTGAGGGTTTCTTCGGCAGAGGCGACCACCTGACCGCAGGTTTCTTCATAGATGGGATAAAGCAGCGGTCCCTTTTGACTCAGGTCGATCTCGAGCAAGGGTTGGAAACGGTTGCGGGGCAGCCAGATTTCTTCGGCGAGCACCGGCGCCACATCCAGCAGACGCACCCGCACGATGCGAATCACCGGCGCATCCGCCGGCAACCCCAGCGCCTGGGCCACCGCCGAAGGCGCGGCCACCGGCTCCACGGACAGGATCCGGCTCTCGGGAACCCGGCGTTCGCCTGAAGCGCTTTGAAAGCGGAAAAACCGGAACAGCGACGACTGGAATTGCGGCCGGCGAATGAAGGTGCCACGCCCCTGCTGGCGCTCCAGGACGCCCTCGCTGACCAGCGCATCGATGGCCTTGCGCACCGTGCCGGTAGACAACTGGTATTCGGCCGAGAGTACCGCCTCAGTAGGAATCGCCTCCCCCGGACGCCAACGGTTATTGGCGATCTGTTCAGCCAATTGGTCGCGTAAACGTTGATACAGCGGCAGGCGGACATCACTGGAGAGAGATTTCATTGACCTTATTCACCTTGTTATCTAGTCATATATATGAATATGGACGAGAGTATTTGCTCAAGGTCGATTGCTTGTCAAGAATGCGCAGGTTAGCTGGCTGACGAATGGCCGGTGGCAACAGTGGCAAGCGGTAGCCGGACCTGCACCTCGAACCCCTCCTGCCGGTCTTTTGCCGGGGACAACAGTTCGATTCGTCCATTGATCCCCTGCACAATCGTCTTGACGATCGCCAAGCCCAATCCCGACCCACTGGTTTCGCTCTGGCCGCGCACGAAACGTTCGGTCAGGTTCTGCAGGACGGCCACCGGCACCACCGGTCCGGCATTGATCACCCGCAGCAGTGCCTGGTCCGTGAGGGTGACTTCGATGGGTTGATCCATCGCACCGTACTTCAATGCGTTCTCGATCAGATTGCGCAACAGGATGCCGAAGGCGTCCGGGTCGACGGTCGAATACACATGGGTCTGGGCAGGAAGTTGCAACGCGATCTGCCGGCTGCTGTTGTGCCGCCATTCATCCACCACGTGAGCCAACAATGGGACCAGGTCCTGGGGCGTTTGCGAGAGCAGTCCGCCCCCTTCAGCCTTGGCCAGTTGCATGAGCTTTTCCGATAACCGGGCCAATTCGCGCAAGGCGCTTTCGATCTTTTTCGCACGCAAACGCAACGGACCTTCAGGGGCCTCCTGGTATAGCCGCTGGACTTGCGCCAATGTCGCGGCCAAGGGTGTACGCAGCTCATGTGCGCTGTTGGCGGTGAAGCTGCGTTCGGCCTCCAGGGCCTTGCGCAAGCGCTCCAGCAGGCGGTTGACCGCATCCGCCAAGGGGTTGATTTCTGCCGGCAGGCGCGACACCTTGATCGGCGAAAGATCACCCACGCCGCGGGCCTCTACGGCGTGACGATAGGCCAGCACGCTGCCCAGGCTCATGCGCACCAATAGCCAGGTCCCCAACAGGCTGATGGGGATCAGCGCCAATAATGGCCACAACAAGGCAAACAAGGCTTCTCGTGCGGCCCCACGACGATGGCGCAGCGGCTCGGCGACTTCGATGAATACCGTCTCGCGCAGCGCACTGGCGCCATACAGACGGTACTTTCCAGTCGTGGAGAAACCTTCAATCGGATGTTTGCTGAATACCTTCGGGTTGGCATCGTGGGACTGCATCAGGACCTTGCCCTCGGCATCGCGCACCAGATAACTCAAGTACTCCTTGTGCATCTTCAAAGTGGCAACCTGCTGCGCCTCGCCCGGGGTTTCCCGGTTGCTGATTTCCAGCACGGCCAGGGGCAGGATGCGTTGGGCGGTCTCTTCCAGTGCGCTGTCAAAGGCCTCGTTCAACTCATGTCGTACCCCGCGCCAGGTGCCGACTGTCGCCACCAGCCAGAGCAACGTCATGCCCAGCGTCAGGCCCAGGCCCAGACGTTTTTGCAGGCTGAAGGTCGTCTTCATGCCGACACCATCCGGTAACCCATGCCCCGCACGGTCTCGATCAGGTCGCGCCCGAGCTTCTTGCGCAATCGACTGATATAGACCTCGATCGTGTTGCTTTCGATTTCGGCACCGAAGGCGTACAGCCGATCTTCGAGTTGCCCCTTGGACAGCAGCGCGCCGGGACGCTGGATGAATGCCTCCAACAGCGCCCATTCCCGGGCCGTGAGTTCCACGGCCACGCCGGCCCGCTGCAACGTACGGGCCGTCATATCGACGTGCAGCTCACCAAGCCTGATCTGGGGATTGGGGTTGCCGCTGTAACGACGAGCCACCGCAGCCACACGGGCCGACAGTTCAAACAGATCGAAGGGTTTGACCAGGTAATCGTCGGCGCCGGCATTGAGGCCGGCGATTCGATCAGATATCTGGTCCTGGGCCGTCAGGATGATCACCGCAGTCGCGTCACCTGCGCTGCGCCGCTGACGCAGGAAGTCCAGCCCTCGACCGTCCGGCAACATCAAGTCAAGCAGGATCAGGTCATAAGCGGTGGTGCTCACGCTGCTGCGTGCTTGGGCAAGGTTCTGCACCCAATCAACGGCATGGCCGTCATCGGCGATCTGCTCGCGCACCGCATCCCCCAACCGTGGCGAGTCCTCAACCAATAAAACCCGCATCGGGCAGCTCCTGTAATCGTGGTTTGCCGCACCTTAGCGGCCTTACCTGACGTGAATCTGAAGATTCAGCTGGCTGTCAGGAATGCACCGTAGGGTATGCCCACAACGAAGCCCCCGGCAGGAGACAGATCATGAAATCAGGTTTTATCGCCAGCACTGCGCTGATAAGTGTGCTGGCCAACGGTTACGCCTTGGCCGATGACGACTGCGGCGAACTGGTCAACGACTGGCAGCCACGGGAAACCCTGCGCCTGCAGGTGGAACAGCGGTACGGCTGGAAGGTGCAGCGCATCAAGGTCGACGACGGCTGCTACAAGCTCAAGGGCCTGGACCGCCAGGGCAATGTCATCGAGGCCCGCTACGCACCGGCGTCGCTGCACTTGCGCAAGCTCGAGATCTACTTCCGGGACGATGACGATGCCAGCGCTTACCTCGCCCCTGCCCCCGCACCGTGACATTTCGACGCGTTGATCCTGCCGTTCAGGTTGCTGTCAGCAAGCAGGTCCAGGCTCTCGCTCCAACGATCAAAAGGACAACCTCCATGAAAAAAATCATCGCTGCAACCTGCCTCGCCGGCGCCATCATCCTGCCGGGGCTGGCTCAGGCCCGTGAAGTAACCCTCACCACCCAGCTCAAGCGCTACAGCGGCAACGATGCGTACCTGGCGATCTACGTCACCGACGCCAGCGGCCAGTACCAGAAAACCCTCTGGGTGGCCGGCAAAAAGGCCAAGTACTACAAGCACCTGGCCGACTGGGCCCGTGGAAGCAAGCTGAACCCCAGCGAGTACGACGGCGTCAGCGGCGCCAGCGTTGGCAGCGGCGACACCCTCAAAGTCAGCGTCGAGCTGGCAGACACCCTGATCGATGCCGGGTATCAGATCCGTATCGATAGCGCCGTCGAGGATAAGCGTGATGCCCGCGCCGACGTCAGCGTGCCATTGACCCGCGAAGGCGCAGGCAAGCCGGCGGCCGGTAATACCTACGTCGAATCCTTTACTTACGATTTGTAGCACCTACCTGTTCGGAGGCCGAACATGCTTCGCCAGCTCCACTCCCTGCCCGGTCTGATCGCCGCCCTGTTGGTCATGCTCTTGGCCATCAGCGGCGCGACATTGTCTGTCGATCCGGCCCTTGAACGCCTGAACAACACGTCCACTGCGGCCGGGCAAGTCAATGTCGGCCAGTTGGCCGGACGCGTTGCCAGTCACTTTCCGGGCGTGGAGCAGATCCAGCGCACAGCGTCCGGGACCGTCATTGTCTACTTCAATCAGGACGGCCGGGTCGGGGCCGAAAAGGTCGACCCACTGACCGGGCGAGGCCTGGCCCCCTACGAACCCTCCGCTTTCTCACGCTGGATGAAAGACCTGCACCGCTCGCTGTTTCTCGGCACGCCGGGCCACGGGGTGTCAGGCGTCGGCGCGCTGTTCATGCTGATGCTGTCGGTGTCCGGGGCGCTGTTGCTGGTCCGGCGGGTCGGCGGCTGGCGCAACCTGCTGCGGCCATTGCGGGGCGACTTCAGCCAGCGCTGGCACGCTGAGGTCGGTCGCTTAGCGTTGCTTGGGCTGCTGTTATCGGCACTGAGCGGGCTCTACATGTGCGCCACGACCTTCGACTTCATCGCCGATGGCAGTCAGAGCGAGCCTGCATTCCCCGACCACATCAGCGCAGGCTCGGCCTCGCCCGTGGCGAGCCTGCAAGCTTTGCAGGCCACCGATCTGACTGACCTGCGCGAGCTCGTCTATCCCAGCCCGAATAATCCGCAAGACGTGTTTTCCCTGCGCACGGCCCAGGGTGACGGCTACGTGGACCCGGTCAGCGGTGCCCTGTTGTCCTATCAAGCTCACGACTCGATGCGCAACGTCTACGAGTTGATCTATCAGTTGCACACCGGTGAAGGGCTCTGGTGGCTGGGCCTGTTGCTGGGCCTCTGTGCCCTCGGCGTGCCCGTGATGAGCATCACCGGCATCCTGATCTGGTGGCGTCGCCGCCAGGCCGGGCCGAATATCCGCCATAACAGCGCTGCGCAA
Organism: Pseudomonas brassicacearum subsp. brassicacearum; assembly: GCF_008801605.1. GTDB lineage: Bacteria > Pseudomonadota > Gammaproteobacteria > Pseudomonadales > Pseudomonadaceae > Aquipseudomonas > Aquipseudomonas brassicacearum. The sequence continues at coordinate 106,105 of NZ_VZPJ01000001.1, forward strand.
ACCGCCGACACCGTGATCCTGGTCGGCAGCGAAACCAACAGCACCTGGGGCTTTGCCAACACCTTGCATGAAGCCTTGCATCAAGCCGGCCACCGCGTTCACAGCGCAGCAATGAATCAATACGCCAACGACTACGGCAACGCTCAACGCGTGTTGATCCTCACCGCGACCCACGGTGACGGCAATGCCCCGGCCTCGGCTTCGCAGTTCCTGGCACGGCTGGCCGAAGCCGGCCTGAAACCTGGCCAGCCGTTTGCCGTGCTGGGTTTTGGCGACCGGCAGTTTGCGCAGTTCTGTCAGTTTGCCCATCAGGTACAGGAAGCCTTGTTGCAGGCCGGTGGCACGCCTTTGATTGGCCTGGAAACCATCAACCGCCAATCCTCCCAGGAGTTCGCTCGGTGGGGCCACGCCGTGGGTGAAGTGCTGGGGCATGACTTGACGCTGATCCACACCCCACAGCCGCCCCGCACCGATCAACTGATCCTGGTCGAACGCATTGCCTATGGTGAACAGGTAGGCGCGCCCACCCACGTGCTGCGTTTCAAAGCCCCAGGGAAGTTACCGGCCTTTGAAGCCGGTGATCTGGTCGGCATCCTGCCCCCTGGCAACCCCCTCCCGCGGTTCTACTCGCTGGCCAGCAGTTCACAGGACGGCGTGCTGGAGATCTGCGTACGCAAACACAAAGGAGGTCTGTGCTCGTCATTCCTTCACAGCCTGGAGATCGGGGCGACCATCGACGCCTTTATCCAACCGAATCCACAATTTCGTCCCGCGTCGGGCGCTCATCCGGTGATCCTGATCGGTGCCGGTACCGGCATCGGCCCGCTGACCGGTTTTATCCGCAACAACAAGGCCCACCACCCCATGCACTTGTATTGGGGCGGGCGCAACCCGACCTCGGATTTCCTCTACGAAGCCGAGCTTAACCATTACTTGGCGGACCAGCGTCTCACCGCATTGCAAGCAGCCTTTTCCCAGGTCATGGACCGTTCCTACGTGCAGGACCGGCTGATCAGCGACGCCCTGATGTTGCGTCGGCTGATCGAAAAAGGCGCCCAGGTACTGGTTTGCGGCGGTCGCGAGATGGCCAAGGGGGTGATGCTGGCCCTGGACGAAGTACTGGCACCGCTGAACCTGAATGTGCGGACCCTCAAGGCACAAGGACGCTATCGTGAAGACGTCTACTGAATTGCAACGCTACAGCCTGAGCGGCGAAACCATGGGCACGCGCTATACCGCCCTGTTCTATGCCGAAACCGAACTCGACACCCGCCCGATCAGTCGCAGCCTGGCGCACGCCGTGGGCCGGGTGGACCAACAAATGTCGACCTGGAAAGCCGATTCGGACCTCAATCGCCTCAACAACGCACCGTTGCAGGAATGGATAGCGCTGCCCGAGGAACTGACCACGGTATTGTCTGCGGCGCTGCGCGTCAGCCGGCAATCGGGCGGCGCCTTCGATATCGCCGTTGGTGATCTGGTGGACGCCTGGGGCTTCGGTCCCGGCGAGCTGTCCATCACCGAACCGGCGCCTGCGCCAACTCGACGCTCGACCAGTGCAGCGCTGGTCGTTGATTCACAACGCAACCTGGTGCGCAAACAGGCACCGCTTAACCTCAACTTGAACGGCATTGCCAAAGGTTTTGGTGTCGATGAGCTGGCCCGCTGCCTGGACAGGTTTGGCATCGCGCGCTACCTGGTAGGCATCGACGGCGAGATGCGTGCCCGCGGCAACAAACCAGATGGGCAGCCCTGGGTCGTGGCCCTGGAAAAGCCCCGCCGGGGCGTGCGTGAGGTCATGGGTGTGATGGAACTCAGCGACGCCGCCATCGCCACCTCCGGGGATTATCGACACTGGGTCGACGTCTGTGGGCAATCCTTCGCCCACACAATGAACCCGGCCACCGGCACCCCACTGTGCAACGCACTCGCAGCCGTCACGGTGGTGTCGACTTCATGCATGCTCGCCGACGCCTGGGCCACAGCGCTGATGGTACTGGGCGAAACCCAAGGCCCCCGCCTGGCACAAGAACGCGGGATGGACGCATTGTTCGTCATGCGCGACGGTTTGCAGCTCAAGGAAATATCCATAGTCGGCGGACAGTTGCAGCCTCAGGTTCAAACGCGCTGACGCCGACGCCCGGGTGTCGAGGTCTCCGGCCGTGAGGCAACACCTGTTCTAACGGCGCGAGCGATTGGATTTCACTCGATCATCGGCACCTTGGCTGCCCGTTGATAAGGCCCGTACTCGACCGGTACCCACTGGAAGTGCCCGCCCACTGCACTGATATGCCCTATCCCCGGAAACGGCAAATGCGCCGCTGTCACCCAGGTCCTGGTAGTGGCCGCGGCATTGAACACCTTGGCCCGGCTCTTGATTGCCTGTTGATTGTCGACATCAAAACGAATCGACACTTCAGGATGCTCGAACTGCACCGCCAGGTTATGCACCAGGTCCCCCATGAACAGAATGCTCTGGCCTTGGGAGGTAAACCGGTACGTGGTACTGCCGGGCGTATGCCCTGGCTCCAGCTCGGCGTCGACATCGGGCAGCGGCGACTGGCCGCTGGCGAAGGTCTTGAAGCGGCCGGCTGCCACATAAGGGGCGGTGGAATCCTGAGCGATCTTGAAGAATTCCCGGGCACCGGCCGGCGCCTTCGCCAGTCCCTGGGGATCGAGCCAGTAATCGGCTTCTGCCTTCGCGGCATAGACTGTAGCGTTGGCAAACAGCGGTTGCTGCTTGTCGTCGACCAGCCCGCACACGTGATCCAGGTGCAAATGAGTGAGCAAGATGGCATCGACCTGCTCCGGGCGATAACCGGCGGCCTGCATGTTCGCCGAGAGCATTCCAGCCGTGGCGCCGATACATTGGCCGGCACCGGTGTCCACCAGGATCAGTTGCTTACCGGTATTGACCAGAAAAGCGTTGAACGCGGTCTGCACCCCCGGCGTTTCAATCGAGCGACGGGCGAGCAAGGCGCGGATCTGGCTTTGGCTCAGGCCTTCGAGCAGCTTGGGCGACAGATCGTTGTAGCCATCGAACAGCGCCGTCACTTCGTAGTCGCCCACCGTCAAGCGGTAGTAACCGGGTACTTGAGTGCCCTGGAGCGGCGCCTGGGCCAGGGCGCCCAGCGATGTCAGCGCCAATGCCAGGCCCGCCCCGCGCAGTGTGCACGCCAGAGAATGCTTCATACCTTCACCTTGATCGAGTCAGAAGAACGGCCACTCATACACCAGCCGGAGAAGGTCATCATGCACTCGTCTCACACCGCAGAACTTGCAGGCATGTGCTGAGTGAGTACTGCGTCCGGTGCTGCACCTGAACGCAATTAACAACGTTTAACTCGCACGCTCGCGCCTCACACCCAAGAATGAAGCCCTCTGCCCAGACCTGTTTTCTCAAGCGGGAAGCTGGCCGTCCACCGTACGGTGCGCCCGGCATTTCCCACTGACACGGAGTTTTTGTCATGGCTCGTGCATCACACACCACCGTCAGGGCGGCCATCAAGCCAACGCGCAAAACCGGCACCGGGGGCCTGTCTCCCTGGCGCGAAAGCCTGGTCAAGAAAGTGATTCTCGACGGCCTTAGCGACACGCTGGAAATCACCGAACTGGCCAAGGCCTGCGCCCTGTCCCGCAGTCATTTTTCCCGAGCATTCAAATGCAGCACCGGCCAGTCCCCTCAAGCCTGGATCCGTAGCCAGCGCATCGCCCGGGCCAAGCAACTGATCCGGGAGACCGACTTGACCCTGACGCAAATCAGCCTGGAATGCGGGTTCTGCGACCAGGCGCACTTTTGTCACATCTTCACCCACAGCGAAGGCATCAATCCGTTTGCCTGGCGGTGTCGGGAACTGCGCGCTCAGCCGTACACACCTGGCTGCGCGTAGTACCGCCCCCTTCGCCCGCCCAATTTCACATGGAAATGAAGCATGTTGCCTGCACAACACCACTCAACCGTCACCCTGAAACCGCTCTGGCTGCTTGCCCTGCTCACCGGCAGCGCCGCACCGGCGATGGCAGCGCAGCTCGCGCAAAGCACGCCTGGCTTTCTCGACGGCGCGACGCTGGAAGTCCTCAGCCGCAACTTCTACCTCAACAATGACTATCGCACCCCGACACCGGCCGGCAAAAGCTACGAACAGGAATGGGCCCAGGGCTTCATCGCCTCGTTCGAGTCCGGCTTCACCCCCGGCACCATCGGCGTAGGCATCGATGCCCACGCGTTCCTGGGGTTGAAACTGGACGGCGGCAAGGGGCATTCCGGAACGGGATTGTTGCCGCTGGATGAGAACGGACGAAGCGAGGACCACTACTCCAGTGCGGGTGGCGCGCTGAAGTTCAACACCTCACGCACCACCCTGGCGGTCGGCGAAATGACTGTGCAGAGCCCGGTATTCGACACCGCAGACAAGCGCCTGCAACCCGAATACGCCAGCGGCCTGCTGCTCTCCAGCCGCGAGGTCGAAGGGGTCGATCTGCAGGCGGGCCACTTCAGTGCGTTCAAGAATCAGGACGCCTCGACCAGCAAGGGTGACTTTTCCGGGTATGGGGCGACGACGCGCAACGGCGCCATCGACTTCATCGGCGCCGACCTGTTCACCGGCCAAGCCCTGGGCGGCGCGCTCTACGCCTCCGAACTGAGCGACACCTGGCGCCAGTACTATGCCAACCTGCATGCCACCCTTGGCGAACTGTTCCTTGACGGCAACCTGTATCACACCCGCGACTATGGCAAGGCCAACGCCGGGGCCATCGACACCACAGCTTATAGCCTGAGTGGCAAATACCGGCTCAATGCCCAGGCGTTCACCCTGGCCTATCAGAAAATCAACGGCGACACGCCCTTCGATTTCGTCGGCGGCGACTCCATCTACTTGGCCAACTCGATCAAATATGCCGACTTCAACGGCCCGGGTGAGCGCTCATGGCAAGCGCGCTACGACCTTGACCTGGGCACCTTGGGCGTCCCCGGCCTGAGCTTCATGGCCCGCTATGTGACTGGACGCGGGATAGACGGCAGCCATGCCCCCCAAGGCGGCGCCTACAACCTGTTCGATAGCGACACTGGCACTTACAGTCCGCAACAAGGCGCTGGCGGACGCCATTGGGAGCGCGACCTGGACCTGCATTACATCGTGCAGTCAGGCCCGGCCAAGGACCTGTCGCTGCAACTGTCCCATGTCACCCATCGCGCCAATAGCAGCCAGGGCGGCGATGACATCGACCGGCTGTATATCGTCATCCAGTACCCCCTCAAGCTGGGGCCGTTCTGACCCAGCCACAATGGATACCAATACTTTATCCGTCATGGCAGCTTCAACGGTTTAACCGCGACTGACCGAAGCCGGCCTGACGATCACTTCCCAATTCACCTTCAAGCCAGTCGAGCAGCGCGCTTACCTCAACCCGACCTTCCCCGCCCGGCCGGCTGAATACCGATATCGCATCAGGCAAAGGGACACTTTCTGCGCAAGGCCTCACCAACGCACCGCTCTCAAGCAGCCCTTGGGCGGTGCGCCGCCACCCCAATGCGATGCCATGCCCCTCGACCGCCGCCTGGAGCATCAAGGGGTAGCTATCGAACACCGAGCCCTCGGAAGAGTTGTCGAACGACTGCCCAAACGCCTGGAACCAGGCACCCCACTGCATCCAATGAGGCGGCGTAGCGTGATAGTGCAAAAGGGTGTGGGACTTCAGGTCACGGACTTGCAACGCTTTGTGGGTACGCAGGTAATGAGGACTGCATACGGGAAACACTTCATCAGCGGCGGTAAACATCAAGCCATGGACGCCGCTGGGCCGTCCCGTGCTTTGCAGGGCCACGTCAAAATGCTCATTGAACTCAGTCAGCGGCCCGGTGGATGTGGCCACCTGTATCTCGATTTCCGGGTATCGCTGGTGGAACGTCGAGAGCCGCGGCATCAACCAATAGAACGCTTCACATAATTGGCACAGCAAAACGACGCGGTTTTTACCTGGCGATTGACGAAGGCTGACAGCACTGGCACTGATACTTTGCAACGCGTTACTCACCACACGGCCCAACTCACGTCCTTGGGGGGTCAGGAAGACGGCGCGGTTACGACGGCAGAAAAGCTTCAGCCCCAAGTCCTCTTCGAGCCCACGGATCTGCCGACTGATCGCCGCTTGGGTGATGTGCAGTTCCTCGGCGGCCTTGGAAAAACTCTCCAGGCGCGCAGCCGCTTCGAAGGGCAACAAGCTGGCAAGCGGCGGCAATGATTTTCCAAGGGTATTCATAATCAGAGGTAATGCATCCAGGGCCGAGAACTCGTTTGTAGCATAGCTGCGACGCTGTGCAACATGAGTTCAATGCCTTAAGGATATGCATGAATGCCCAATGCCTACTCGAACACCCTCGCCGGCGTGAGCCTTGCCGTCGTCGCGACGCTGAGCTGGGCGTTGAATTTCATTGCGCCTTACGTCGTCGGTGCCTACACGATCCACGATCTGATGATCATACGGTTCCTGATCGCCGGGGCGCTGGGCGTGGCTGTCGTGGTGGGCTATCGAACCCAGCTCCGGCGTATGCGTCGCAGCCAACTGCTACTTGGCGCCAGCCTGGGGGTCATCGGGTATCTCGGCTACAGCAGTTGCATTGCCGCAGGCGTCATGTTTGCCGGGCCGGTACTGACCCCGGCGTTTATTGGCATGGTGCCGATCCTGCAGGCACTGCTCGGCAACGCCACCCACAAAACCCTCCCATGGCGAAGGCTGGCGATACCGCTGGTTTTTTTAACGGGAGGGCTATTGCTGTCGAACATCAGCAGTATCCAGCAGCCCCTGAGCGACGACGGTTCATGGTTGACGGGCGTGTTTTTCTCGATCGGTGCGGTGCTCTTGTGGATCGTATTCAGTTGGTTGAACCAGGGCGCCTTGGTCAACCTGTCGGCCAGCGCTTCGGGGGCCTGGACCGGCCTCATGATGGTCGGCGCAGGGATCGGCACCTTGTGCTTGTTACCAGCAGCGCAAGCGTTTGATCTTCTCAAGCTGCCAAGCCTGGGTTTCAGTGTTTCCCTGGCGGGACACCTGTATGCCTGGGGTCTTGTGATTGCGCTGATGTCGTCAGTCATCGGGGCCTGGGCGTGGAACGCGGCGTCCCGTCGCCTTCCCATGGTGCTTTCCGGGCAGTTGATATCCCTGGAATCACTATTTGCCACACTACTGGGCCTGTTGTTTCATCAGCGGCTGCCAACGCTTCTAGAAGCGTCCGGTCTTGCTGGCGTGCTGGTGGGGGTGATGATGGCAGTTCGTATCATTCTGACGTCCACTGTTCCTGATAGAAATGCCTCCTTCATCCGCTGATTACTTGCGCTTGGCCTTATCGGTCATCCGAGTGGCGCGGATGCTTGCCTCCTCGGCAGTACGTTGCGCCTGCTCGGACATTATCTCGGCCTGCTCAGCCTTCCTGTAGGCCTCATCCGCCCTGAGCCTTGCCGTCGCGGCGTTATTCTCCGCCGACTCCAGTCGGGCATCCACTTCTTGGGCGAGCTTGTTACAGCACCCGGCAGTGGTCGCCAGAAAAATGCTCATCAATACGACAGGTAAGTATCTATTCAAGGCCATGGTTATTTCCTCGGTTAAGCGCAGCAGGAAAAACGGCTAACAACTGGCTCGAGTATCGGGCAACACCCCCGGTGCACTCTGATCTTTGTCAACTGCATGGCTCGTCCGACATCCACACCGTGGCTCACTTGAACCTAGTTGATTTAGCTCAATGTCTTTGCAGCCCTCAGGCGTAGAAAAAGCAAACCGGGGAGCCTGCGATCTCCCCGACCATTTATGCACGGCCTGTTCATCCGAGGCCTTTTATTGAGTCGAGGCCATGAAAAAAACCCACCAATGGAACCTGTCCTACTTCTTCATTGCACTGGCCGTGTTCAGCCTTGTGCAGTTCCTGTTTTTCGAACGCCCCGCGGTGCAGGTCATCCCCTATAGCCAGTTCCTACAGCTGTTGAGCAATCAGAAGGTCAGCGATTTACGCGTCGAAAAAGAACACATCAGCGGCAAATTGCAGGAACCGATTGAGGGTCACAATCTGTTCTCGACCGTACGGGTCGATCCGGCTCTGGCAACGGACCTCGCCCAATCAGGTGTCGGTTTTACAGGTATCAACGAAAACACTTTTTTGAACGGTTTGCTGGGCTGGTTGCTGCCCTTCGTGCTGATCATGGCGGTCTGGCACTTCCTGTTTCGCGGGTTGGCCGAGAAGCAGGGCCTGGGCGGGCTGATGAACATTGGCAAGTCCCGCGCCAAGGTGTTCGTCGAACGCGATACCGGGGTGACCTTTGCCGATGTCGCCGGCATCGACGAAGCCAAGGTCGAGTTGGTGGAAATTGTCTCCTTTCTCAAGGACAAGGCGAAATATGCGCGCCTGGGCGCACACATCCCCAAGGGAACGTTACTGGTCGGCCCGCCCGGCACCGGCAAGACCCTGGTCGCCAAGGCCATCGCCGGAGAAGCTGGCGTGCCCTTCTTCTCGATATCGGGGTCGGAATTCGTCGAGATGTTCGTCGGTGTTGGTGCCGCTCGCGTGCATGATTTGTTCGAACAGGCCCGGCAGGCAGCGCCGTGTATCATTTTTATCGATGAACTCGATGCGCTGGGCAAAATGCGCGGCGTTGGCGCCTTCGGGGGCAATGACGAGAAAGAACAAACCCTCAACCAATTGCTGTCAGAGCTCGATGGGTTCGACCCGCGTGAGGGTGTCGTGCTGCTCGCGGCGACCAACCGCCCCGAGGTACTGGACCCGGCGCTGTTGCGAGCCGGCCGGATCGACCGGCAGATCCTGATCGATCGCCCCGACCGTAAAGGCCGCCAGGCGATCCTCAAGGTCCACCTTCAGAAAATCGTCACCGGCCAGGACCTCGATAGCGAGCGTATCGCCGACATCACCACCGGTTTTACCGGAGCAGACCTGGCCAACCTGGTCAACGAGGCGGCCATCATCGCCACTCGACGCGGTGCCGAAACGGTGAGCCTCGACGATTTCACCGCGGCGGTGGAACGCATCGTTGCCGGGATCGAACGCAAGGGCAGCCTGCTGCACCCCGATGAACGCCAAGTGGTGGCCTACCACGAAATGGGCCATGCCCTGGCGGCCAGCAACCTGCCGGACATGGACCCGGTCCATAAGGTCTCGATCGTGCCGCGCGCCATTGGCTCGCTGGGCTATACCTTGCAGCGACCGACGGAAGATCATTTTCTTGTCAGCTACCAGATGCTCAAGGACCGCATGGTCGTCCTGATGGCGGGACGTGCCGCCGAATGCCTGGCCTATGGCCAAGTCTCGACCGGAGCCGCCGATGACCTGGCCCACGCCACGGATATCGCCCGGCAGTTGATCACCCGCTTTGGCATGAGCACAGAGCTTGGCCTGGCGGTGCTGGAGCGCAAAAGTGCGAGCTACCTGGGCGAACGCATGGAAATCGGTGACAAGGACTATTCGGAACAAACCGCCAGGGAAGTCGACCTGGCTATTCGCGCCTTGCTCGCTGAAGCCTATCAACGCGCCAGCACACTGCTGGAAAGCCATCGGGAAGACCTGGACACCGGGGCCCATCTGCTGGTGGAAAAGGAAACCCTGACACCTGAAGAGTTTGCCCCGCTCCTGCCGCTTAAACACGCTGCGCTGACCTTGCGACTGGTTTGACAGCGCCTGACCGTTGATCGATCTGTCACGGCGTGAACGAATCCAACGCCCCCTGTACGCACACCCACGACGCAATAGCGTCATCTGCAAGCCCCATAGTGAAGGTTTGCACCCCCATCCTTTGTACCCGTTCTGCGTCTATCGACAGTCGGTAACACTTTAGGCCGACAAAAAACAAGCGCAGCTGCGTTGTTCTTCTATGCTTGCACCAGATAAAGGAAATTTTTCCATGAGCGAGCTTGAACCGCGACTTCTGCACGTGCATGCGCTCAAGACCGCTTGCTCGAACTGCAGCGTGCTTGAACTGTGCCTGCCCATCGGCCTGACGGGCGGTGAAGTCGAGCGCCTGGACACGCTGATCGCCCAGCGGGTCAAGGTCAAGAAAGGCGCAGCGCTGTATCGCACCGGCGACCCGCTGCGCTCGTTGTATGCCGTGAGGTTGGGCTTCTTCAAGACCAGCGTCCTTTCGGTAGACGGTCGCGAACAGGTCACCGGTTTCCAGATGCAAGGCGAAATGCTTGGCCTGGACGCTATCAGTACCGATCACTACGCCTGCAATGCCATTGCCCTGGAAGACAGCGAAGTCTGCCCGCTGCCTTTCAACCTCCTGGAAAAACTGGCCCACGATTTACCGTCGTTGCAGCACAACCTGAACAAACTCCTGAGCCAGGAAATCGTGCGCGACCACAGCATGCTGTTGATGCTCGGCAACATGAACGCCGACGAACGCCTGGCGGCGTTCCTATTGAACCTGTCCCAGCGGCTTAACATGCGCGGCTATTCCTCCAGGGAATTCGTGCTGCGCATGAGCCGCGAAGCCATCGGCTCCTACCTGGGCCTGCGCCTGGAAACCATCTGCCGGGGCATCGCCCACCTACGCCAGGAGGAACTGGTGGACATGCATGGGCGCAATGTCACCATTCTGGACTTGCCCGGCCTCAGGCAGAAGGTCGCCGGTTGCCATCGTCATTCCGAGCTGTAACGCCCGCCCTGCATGACATCTGATCTACATCAATACCCCCCAATGCCTACAGGTCGACATTAAGACTAGCGTTCGAACCTTTGTATCGACGAAGGTTACCGAACCTCCCGTCTCATGGAGGCTTTGATCATGGCAACGCACCTGCAAGGTACAAAACCGGTCATCCCGACCGTCACCCCCCACCCTTTGGCCGGCAGTTTGCGAAAGGTCGAGCCCCGGCGCCTGTCGCTGAGCCTGCTGATCGCCCTGGTCGTCGGTTCGATGATCGGCAGCGGCATCTTCAGCCTGCCCCAGAACATGGCAGCCAGCGCCGGTGCAGGGGCGATCCTGATCGGCTGGCTCATCACCGGCGTGGGCATGCTCTCGCTGGCCCTGGTCTACCAGACACTCTCCAACCGCCAACCGGAACTGGACAACGGTGTGTTCGCCTACGCCCGTGCCCTGGGCGGTGAATTCCTCGGTTTCAATTCGGCGTGGGGCTATTGGATCAGCGCCTGGATCGGCAACGTCAGCTACCTGGTGATTCTGTTCGCCGCGCTCAGTTACTTTTTCCCCGTGTTTGGCGAAGGCAATAACAAAGCCGCGATCCTCGGCGCGTCCGTGGTGCTGTGGGCGTTGCATTGGATGATCCTGCGCGGGATGCGCACCGCCGCCAAGGCCAACGCCCTGACCACGATCGCCAAGGTGGTGCCGTTGCTGTTGTTCATCGGGCTGGTCATTGCCGCTTTCTCCAAGGACACCTTCATGGTGGATTTCTGGGGTGCGCCGGCACTGGGCAGTACGCTGGACCAGGTCAAGAGCACCATGTTGGTGACGGTCTGGGTGTTCATCGGTATTGAAGGCGCCAACGTATTCTCCGCCCGGGCCGCCGAACGGGCCGATGTGGGCCGCGCCACCGTGATTGGCTTCGTCCTCACATTGTTGCTGCTGATCGCTGTTTCCCTATTGTCGTTGGGTGTCCTCAGACAGCCCGAACTGGCCGCGCTGAAGAACCCCTCCATGGCGGGTGTACTGGAAGCGGTGGCCGGGCCTTGGGGTGCGGTGCTGATCAGCATTGGCCTGATTGTGTCGGTGGGCGGCGCGTTGCTGGCCTGGACGCTGTTGGCAGCCGAATCGGTGTTCACGCCGGCCAAGGAAAAGGTCATGCCGCGCCTGCTGGCCACGGAAAACCAACATGGCGCACCGGCCAACGCGCTGTGGATCACCAACGGCTGCATTCAGCTGTTCCTGTTGCTGACCCTGTATTCGAGCGCCAGCTACCTGGCGCTGATTTCACTCGCCACCTCGATGATCCTGCTGCCGTACCTGTTCAGTGGCCTGTATGCACTGAAGATGACCTGGCAAGGCCAGACCTACGCCGGCCATCGCGGCCTGCAACTGCGCGACATGGCCATCGCTGTGGTCGCGACGGGCTATTGCGTCTGGCTGCTCTACGCTGCCGGCCCCCGGTACATGCTGCTCAGTGCCCTGCTCTATGCCCCCGGCTCGCTGATCTACCTGAGCGCCCAACGGGCCAGGACGGGCCGGGCCTTCAATGGGTTTGGCTGGGGCCTGCTGCTGGTGATCTGGGCGGCGGCGATTTTCGCCGGCTGGATGCTCTGGTCCGGCCAACTGTCTTTGTAGGTTCGCAAGCGTGCATTGACCCGTTCGGCGACGGTGCCTGGTCATCTGGCCAGGTACTCGCCCGGACATCACCAAAGAGGAAAATCAAATGTCCAATTCAGTGAAAAAAATGCCGGTCAAAACCGAAGAAAACGCGCCACATCCCTCCAAGACTGACCTCAGGCATCCATTTGAAAAGCTTCGCCAGCAGGTGGATCGCCTGTTCGATGACTTCAACCGGGGCACGGGGATTTCTCCGTTCAGTCGCGGGTTGTTCGATGTCGAGCCCTTCTGGCGTCGCGAGTTCTCCACCAGCAGCCTGCCGGCCGTTGACATCAGCGAGAAGGAAAAGAGCTATGAAATCACCGCCGAGCTGCCCGGCATGGATCAGAAAGACATCGAAATCCGCCTGGCCAACGGCAACCTGATCATCAAGGGGGAGAAAAAAGAAACCAGGGAAGAAAAGAAAAAGGGTTATCACCTGTCCGAGCGCCATTACGGTTCCTTCGAGCGCGTGTTCAACCTGCCAAAAGGCGTCGACAGCGACAAGATCGAAGCCCAGTTCAGCAAAGGCGTGCTGACGCTGACACTGCCAAAAAAACCCGAAGCACTGAAAGCGGAAAAGGTCGTGCCGATCAAGGCCGATTGATCGTTTTGAACCCTGCCCCTCGCCGGCCAACGACGAGGGGCTTTTTCATGCCTGCGCTTATTTCAGGCCGAATGCGTCGTTGAAGCGGCCGGCCCCTTCGCGAGCAGGCTCGCTCCCACACTGGGCCGTGGCGGGCACAAATCCGGCGGGCACAGAAAATCCTCTGTGGGAGCGAGCCTGCTCGCGAAGGCGGTGGGTCAGAGTTCGACGCTATCGCGGTACTCCGGGACCGACACCGACCAACCCAATTCATCGCAAATGCGGTGACGCAAGACATCGGACGCATTGGGCTCGCCATGCACGACATAGGTGTGCCGGGGTGGTGTCTTGAAGCCGCGCAGCCATTGCATGATTTCGTCGGCATCGGCATGGGCCGAGAGCGTTTGCATGGGCACCACTTCGGCGTTGATCGGCACATCCTTGCCATGGATGCGCACCGCAGGCTCGCCCGCCACAATCCTCGCACCTCGCGTACCGCCTGCCTGGAAACCGGGCATCAGCAAGGTGTTGATCGGGTTGGGCGCCAGGCTCTTGAGGTGGTGCAGCACGCGCCCGCCGGTAGCCATGCCACTGGCGGCGATGATCACCGCCGGGGTGCGTTGCAGGTCCAGGGCCATGGAGTCCTTGACCGAGCGCACCGGATGGGCGATGTGGCACATGCCTTCGCACTCTTCCCTGGAGAGACGATGCTCGTCGCCAAAGCGCTGGTACAACCGGGTGACGTCGATGGCCATGGGGCTGTTGAGGTAGATCGGGATATCGGGGATCGCCCGGCGTTGCTTCAGGCGATACAAGTGGTACATCAGCAATTGGGCACGACCAACCGTGAACGAGGGCACCAACGTGATGCCACGGCGCAGCGCGGTGCGAGTGATCACCTCTGCCAATTGGTCTTCCGGCGACTCGTGTGGGTGTCGACGGTCGCCATAGGTGGACTCCACCAGCAGGATATCTGCCTGCTCGACGACCTTCGGCGCGAACATCACCGGATCCTCGGGCCGCCCCAAGTCCCCGGAACACACCAGCGTCACCCCACCGGCCTGGACCTGTACCGTCGCGGCACCGAGAATGTGCCCGGCGCGACGCAGCAAGATGGTTATCCCCCGGGCGATCTCCACCGGATGTTCGAATGCAATCGGGCGCAGCAGCTTCAGCGCTCGCTCAGCGTGTTCACGGGTGTACAGCGGGAAGGCCGGCGCGTGCTTGGAGAAGCCCTTGCGGTTGGCGTATTCGGCTTCTTCTTCCTGCAGGCGGGCGCTGTCGCGCAGCAGGATCTTCACCAGCTCGCAGGTCGCCGGCGAGGCATAGATAGGGCCGCGATAGCCATTACGCACCAGCACCGGCAGATAACCGCTGTGGTCCAGGTGGGCATGGGTCAGTACGATCGCATCCAGGTCACGCATCGGCAGTTCGAAGGGATCCCAGTTGTGCAGGCGCAATTGTTTGTAGCCCTGGAACAGGCCGCAATCGATCAGGATGCGCTGATCGTCGTGTTCCAGCAGGTACTTGCTGCCGGTGACCGTACCGGCGGCCCCGAGAAATGTCATGCGCATGGCGGTGCTCCTGGACAATCGATAATAGGTCTATTGGTCCCATTGTTTGACCTCGTTGCCGTTGATCTTTGTCAACAGCTCAGCGGTCAAGTCCGATTCATCACACCGCCAGAACACTGCACGACACCTGGTAGAGGATGTGCTCGGTCGTGCTGCCCAGCAGCCCATACAGATCGTCGTGCTGGAATCGCCCCATGACGATCACGTCCACTTCATGCTCCAGGGCAAATTCACTCAGGGCCGAGACCGGATGCCCAAGCAGAAAATGCCTGCGCTCGGCCGGCACACCAAACAGGTTCGCCAGTTCCAGGAAGGTTTTTTCCAGGCTCCTGCGCAGTTCCTTGCTGAGCTGCGACAGCGACAGGCCGCCACCGCCGACATCCCCCAGATAGACTGACGACACCTCATAAGCGTGAACCAGATGCAGCTCGGCGTCGCACTGCAAGGCCAGCCCCATTGCCTGGCGGATGATCCGGTCGTTCAGCCCGCTGTTCTGGGCAAACGCACTGGAAGGGTCCACCGCCGCGACCACGGTGCGCGGCAGCGCATGACCGGTGGCCCCCACCAGGTACATCGGCACCGGGCAGTTGCGCAGCAGTTGCCAGTCCAGCGGGGTGAAAAATGCCCGCTTGAGCATGGGCTCGTGTTGTACCTGCTTGATCAGCAGATCCGGCTGGATCTGCGTAACGTGTTGCAGGATCTGCTTGCCCATCTTCTGGGCCCATTCCACCTCAGTGGTGACCCGCAGGCCACGGCGACGCATCTTGTCCGCCTCATCCTCCAACCAATGGCGATGATCCTGGAGATAGTTCTGCCGCGCCTCCTCACGGGGCCTCTCTTCAAGCAGCGAAAGAATGTCCAGCGAGGGAATCAAGGCGATGACATGCAAGTGCGCCCCGCTGGCCGCCGCCAGGGCCGCGGCGTGATGCAGGGCGGGCGAATGACGTTGTGCCGGGTTGAGGATCAGCAACAGGCGTTGGTACTGGCTCATGATGGGTCTCCAAAGTCGGGCTCGAACGCCACGGCGCAGCGTCGATGCCATGAGGCATGTTGGCCGTCATTGCGGCGTCGGCGCCCAGCGCCAATTCAAGACTTCGGGCATGTCCTGCCCATGCTCGATGAGGTACAGCTGATGCTTTTCCATGGTTGCCCAGTAGCGATCCCGAGCGCTGTCCACCAGCGGCTGCAAGCGTGGCACGCGCTGGATGACATCGAGCGCCAGTTGGTAGCGATCCAGGTGGTTGATGACCGCCATGTCGAACGGCGTAGTGGTGGCGCCCTCCTCCATGAAACCGCGGACATGGAAGTTATCGTGGTTGTGACGCTTGTAGATCAGCCGATGGATCAGCGACGGATAGCCGTGGAAGGCGAAAATCACTGGCTTGTCCACGGTAAACAACCCATCGAACTCGGCGTCCGGCAATCCGTGGGCATGCTGTTGCGGCGGTTGCAGGGCCAGCAGGTCGACAACATTGACCACTCGCACGCGCAGGTCTGGCACGTATTCACGCAGCAGCGTGACAGCGGCCAGGGTTTCCAAGGTTGGCACGTCACCGGCACAGGCCATCACCACGTCCGGGTCTTCGTCGTTGTTGCAGGCAAAGGCCCAGCGACCGATCCCGACCGAGCAGTGCCGAACGGCCGAATCGATGTCCAGCCACTGCCATTCCGGCTGTTTACCGGCCACGATCACATTGATGTAATCGCGGCTCTTGAGGCAGTGATCGGCAACGGACAACAGGCAATTGGCGTCTGCTGGCAGGTAGATACGCACCACGTCAGCGCTCTTGTTCGCCACCAGGTCGATGAACCCCGGGTCCTGATGGGAAAAGCCGTTGTGGTCCTGACGCCAGACATGGGACGTGAGCAGGTAATTGAGCGAAGCAATCGACGCGCGCCACGGGATCTGGGCGGCGGTCTTGAGCCATTTGGCATGCTGATTGAACATCGAATCGACGATGTGGATGAACGCCTCGTAACAGGAAAACAGCCCATGCCGGCCAGTCAGCAAATAGCCCTCCAACCAGCCTTCGCACACTTGCTCGCTGAGAATTTCCATCACCCGGCCGTCGCACGCCAGGTTCGTATCGCCCGCCTCCAGGGCCGCCATCCAGGTCTTGCCACTGACCTCGTACACCGCATCAAGGCGATTGGAGGCGGTTTCGTCGGGACCGAACAGGCGGAAATTGCCTGCCCGCAGGTTGTGCTTCATCACATCACGGACAAAACCACCCAACACCCGGGTGGCCTCTGCCTGCAGGCTGCCGGGCGCGCTGAATTGCACGGCGTAATCGGTGAACCGAGGCAGTTCCAAGGGTTTGAGCAGCATGCCGCCATTGGCATGGGGATTGGCGCCCAGGCGCCGATGTCCCGTCGGCGCCAACGCGGCAATGTCCGGGAGCAACGCCCCGTTGT
This sequence comes from Pseudomonas brassicacearum subsp. brassicacearum, assembly GCF_008801605.1. Taxonomy (GTDB): domain Bacteria; phylum Pseudomonadota; class Gammaproteobacteria; order Pseudomonadales; family Pseudomonadaceae; genus Aquipseudomonas; species Aquipseudomonas brassicacearum. Next base: position 122,979 of record NZ_VZPJ01000001.1, read on the forward strand.
CGTCGAACAATTCCTGCGGACGGTAGCTCTGGAGCCATTGTTCCAGTTGCGTCAAATGCACGGGCAGCTCGAAGTGGCTAAGCGGCACCTGGTGGGCGCGCCAGGTGCCTTCAACCTGCTGGCCATCGACGAATTTCGGACCGGTCCAGCCCTTGGGCGTACGCAACACCAGCATCGGCCAGAGCTGGCGTTCCAGGGTACGTCCCGACGAATCCGCACGGGCCATGCGCTGGATTTCGCGAATCTTGAGCAACATGCCGTCCAGGGTCCTGGCCAACTGCTGGTGCACCGCTTGCGGATCGTCGCCTTCGACAAAATAAGGATCGTAGCCGTAGCCATACATCAGGGCCGACAGTTCGTCTTCACTGATGCGCGAAAGCAGCGTGGGGTTGGCGATCTTGAAACCGTTGAGATGAAGAATGGGCAGTACGGCGCCGTCACGCCTGGGGTTGAGGAATTTGTTGGAGTGCCAGCTTGCCGCCAACGTGCCGGTTTCGGCCTCACCATCGCCGATGACGCAAGCCACGATCAGGTCAGGGTTGTCGAACGCCGCGCCATAGGCATGGGCCAGGGAATAACCCAACTCTCCACCTTCATGGATGGAGCCGGGAATCTGCGCCGAGACATGGCTGGATAAGCCATAAGGCCAGGAAAACTGCCGGAACAGGCGCAGCATTCCGTTTTCGTTCTGCTCCACCGAGGGATAACACTGGGTGAAGCTGCCCTCCAGGTAACTCTGGGCGACGATGGCCGGGCCGCCATGACCGGGGCCGGTGATCAGGATCATGTTCAGGTCACGGGACTTGATCAGGCGATTGAGGTGCACGTAAATCAGATTCAGCCCCGGCGTCGTGCCCCAGTGTCCCAGCAGGCGCGGCTTGACGTGATCGCGCTGCAGCGGTTTGCGCAGCAACGGGTTGTCCTTGAGGTAGATCTGCCCCACGGCCAGGTAATTGGACGCACGCCAGTAGGCGTCAATGCCTTCCAGTTGGTCGGGGCTGAGAAAATCGCTCATCACGTCCTCCACAAAAAACAGGGTTGCCATGCCTGATTCTGGAACGCGGGAATAAGGGTGACTTGATTTACATCAGAACCAGGGACGCTAAGGTCATACAAGGTGCTTGCTCGATGCCCTGGCGCCGCTCACTGGCATGGCGAGCGCCCATTCACACAGGAGAATGCTCATGCGCGCCATGGTCCTGCACACGATTGGTCAACCCTTGCAACTGGAGGAACGTCCCCAACCGACGCCGGCCGCCGGGCAAATGCTGATCAAGGTGCAAGCCTGCGGTGTGTGCCGCACCGACTTGCATCTGTTCGACGGTGAACTGCCCCAGGCCCGGTTGCCTCGGGTGCCGGGCCACGAGATTGTCGGTGAGGTCACCGCCGTTGGCGCGCAAGTTGCCTCGGACTGGATCGGCCGACGGGTGGGCGTGCCCTGGCTGGGGTGGACGTGTGGCGTGTGTGAGTTCTGCCGCTCGGGCCGGGAAAACCTCTGCGACCAGGCGCTGTTCACCGGCTGCCAACTGGACGGTGGTTATGCCGACTACACCGTCGCCGACGCGCGGTTCTGCTTCCCTCTGCCCGATACACTGGAGGCCGCCGAAGCCGCACCCCTGCTGTGTGCAGGGCTGATCGGTTTCCGGGCCTTGCAGATGGCGCAGAACGCCCCTCACTTGGGCCTTTATGGCTTCGGCGCCGCTGCGCACCTGGCGATCCAGGTCGCCGTGGGCCGGGGCCAGCAAGTCTATGCCTTCACTCGCCCCGGTGATGACAGCGGCCAGGACTATGCCCGTTCGCTGGGCGCGACCTGGGCCGGAGCATCGGACCAGCTCCCGCCACATCTGCTCGACGCCAGCCTGATCTTCGCCCCCGTCGGCGAACTGGTGCCGCTGGCCTTGCAAGCCACCGCCAAAGGCGGTTGCGTGGTGTGCGCCGGCATTCACATGAGCGATATCCCCACCTTTCCCTATCGCCTGTTGTGGCAGGAGCGCAGCGTGCGTTCAGTAGCCAACCTGACCCGCGCGGACGGCGTGGCGTTTTTCGAGCAGATCCAGCGTACGCCCGTGCATTGCAACGTGACCTGCTACCCATTGGTCCAAGCCAACCAGGCCCTGGAGCGCCTGAGGAGCGGACAGGTCAACGGGGCTATCGTACTTATCCCTTGACCGCCAGCACACTGCCCGGCACCGAATACAAGGCGCGTTCTGTCGTGCTGCCAATCAAACGCTCAAGACCGGCGCGGTGCACAGTGCCCATCACCACCACGTCGGCCTCGAATTCGTCGATGAACTCACGGATGACCGGCACCGGCAGGCCAACGACAAAGTGCCGACGTTCCGCCGGTACGCCACAGCGCTCGGCCAGGCTGATAAACGCCGCATGCAGCGATTCGCGCAGGGCGTCGGCAAAGTCGTCATCCCAGGCACCGGCCAGCAACGAGGTTTCGCCATTGAAGGCCGGCGACAGGTCGCAGGCATACAGCAGATTCAACGAGGCGTCACATTGCCGGGCCAGCGCGTCGGCAGTCTGGACGATGTGCTCGTTCAAGGCATTGGCCTCGGGGTCCGAGGGGTCCACCGCCGCCACGACCCGGCGCGGCAAGCCGTGTACCGCCTGGTTGACCAGATGCACCGGCACCGGACAGTCGCGCAACAAATGACAGTCAAGGGGCGTGGCGAACACGCGCTTGAGCAAAGGTTCGAGGGTGACGTCCTTGATCAACAGGTCAGGTTGGAACTGCTCGACATAGCGCAGGATGTCCAGCAACGGATGGAGCGTCCACACCACGTGAGTCGTCACATCCAGGCCTTCCTCCTTGAGCAGCTCCGCCTCTTCTACCATCCAGCGACGGTAGTGGTGCAAATAGCGCTGCACACTCGCTTCGTCGGTTTTTTCACCCCACAAGTGGGTACGCGCCGGCGGCTGGACGAAAGCGCACAAATGCAGCGCCGCGCCGCTGGCCCGGGCCAGGGCACAGGCCCTGCGCATCGCTGCGGAGGGGTGCAGATCCGGTTCGACGATCAATAGCAGACGCTGGTATTGCCCCATCGCACACCTCCATCGGGCAGATCGACTCAGACCCGAAACCTTGCACCGGCCTTTTCCGGCGCGATCTTCAGCGTGCGCCCATCAAGGCCCCGGACGGTTTGATCTGAATCAAAGGCAGGGCAATCGATGGACGGATACGCGGGCACTGATCCAGATCAGAATCGATCGCCGTGGCGGGCGTAGAACAGTACCGAATGCGTAGCTATTTATCGCACCGCACGTGCACATCCGAGGGAGGATCGCACCATGCTTACTGTCAAAGACCACAACGAACGCGCCGCTGCCCTGTATGCCAGCATCAGTGGCAAACACTGGATCCAGGCACTCAAGGACGGCCGGCATGTCTTGATCCGCCCGCTCAGGGAGCAGGACCGCCAGCGCGAATACGACTTCATCATGCGCCTGTCACCGGAGTCCCGGCACATGCGCTTCCTGGCGCAGATCAATGAGCCAGGCGCGGCGCTGCTCGATCAATTGATGGATGTCGACTGCAAGACGCACATGGCCTACATCGCCCTGGTCCATGACAACGGCGAGTTGATCGAGATCGGGGTCAGCCGCTATTGCTCGACCCAGGAACACGAATGCGAGTGTGCAGTGACGGTCGCCGACCCTTGGCAACACCTGGGGCTGGGGACGTTATTGATGGAGCACCTGATCGACACCGCGCGTAAAAACGGCTACCGCCAGATGTACTCCGTGGACGCGGCCAGCAATGCCCCGATGCGGGACTTGGCCCATAGCCTGGGTTTTGAAACCCACAGCGATCCCGACGACACCCGGCAGGTCATCCACCGGCTCTACCTTTAGCTCCGGACGCCGCGCGAGGCCTTGGTATGGCCTCGCGCAGCGTTGCTCCAATCACACTTGCGGCTTGATCGCCAACACGCTGCAAGGCGCCCGTTGCAGCAGCAGCTCGGCGGTGGTGCCCAGGCGCTTGTCCAGGCCACGATGCTCCGTGGTGCCCATGACGATGACATCGATCTGGTGATCGCTGGCGAACGTGCAAATGCTGTTCAGCGGCGCCCCTTCGATGAAGTGGCGCTGCTGCGGTGCAACCCCATGCCGTTCGGCCAGGGACTCGAACACCTCATGCTGTGCCTGGCCCAACGCTTCATAGAGCCCGGTGGCCAGGGGCAGCGCACCAATGCCCATGTCCGAGGCGTAGACAGCCGTCCAATCGAAGGCGTGCAGCAACTCGACCTGGGCGTTGCATTGTTCCGCCAGTTTGACCGCGGCGTCGACGATCTGGTCGTTGAATACCAGGTCCTGATCCTCGCTGCGCAGCACGTCGACAATCGCCAGGATCCGCCGAGGCCGCGGGTTACGCGAATCCGTGACCAGATGCACTGGCACCGGGCAGTCACGCAGCAAGCGCCAGTCCAGGGGCGTGAAAAACACCCGCTTCATCGCCGGTTCCGGCTGCGCATCCTTGATGATCAACGCCATCGGCATCTCCTTGACGTATTGCTGCAAGGCTTGGAAGGCATCCTTGCTCCAAACCACCTCGCAGGTCACCTCGACGCCGTGCCGGCGCGCCAGTTCGGCCTGTTGCCACAGCCAATGCCGGTGGGTTTCCAGATAACCCTCACGCGCTTGCTTGACCTGCTCCGGGGCGAACAGACCGGCCACCGAGAGCAACTCCAGGTAGTCGAACGCCACGATGTGCAGGGGCAGGTCCAGCGCCAGGGCCAACTCGGTGGCGCGGTCGAACGCCGGCGTACGGATCATGGCGTCAGGCGCCACTAGCAATAAACGTTGAGTCTGGGACATGGAACACCTCGGCACGTGGCGACAGCCACTTAAAGGATTGAAGGTTCCAGAATGAACATATGCCAGGGACGGGACTTGATCTTTATCAAACGGCCATCATTCAGGCTGACAAACTCGGGAGCAACAGCCCCACCCACATTGCCAGCGTTATCAGCACCTGGCCGGGAATTACATACGCGGCAAACCTCCGTCCGCCGCTGAGCCAGGCCACCACGCACTTGCTCAGGGAGTTGCTGCTAAACGCGATCAAGATCGGCACGGCGACGCCGTCGAAGGGCAACAACCCGCCCTTGGCCAGGGAAGCGATGGAAGCTGTCGAGGCGTGGGCGTCGAGCAACCCGCTGAAAATCGCGGTGACGGTCACCCCGGCCTGGCCAAACGCATCGAGCATTGCCGACGAGAGGACGGTGATAGCGGTCATCGCCAGGACCATCGTCACCGCCAGCTTGAGGCTGAAGGCACCGCCATGCTTGATGGGCTCATCGGCCCGCGCCCTTGGGCGGGGAAACATCAGCACGCCGGCGTAGAGCAATACCATCAGCATCCCGCACAACAGCGGGCCCCACATCCAACGCAACAGCGCGGGGTCGACGGCCGTGAGGATCAGGCCCATTTGAACCACCGTCGCCAGGTTGGATAACACTGCCGCGGCGCTCACCACCTTGAGATTGATCGGGTCTTTGGCCGCGATGCCACCCATGGTCGCGACCGTCACCGTGGCGGAGGCGAATCCAGAGGCAATCGCACTGAGAGCGTAGCCATAGCGGGTCCCCAGGGTTCGAACCGCGACATGCCCCAGTGCACCCACCGCCATCAGCATAACGGTGAGCGTGCACAGGTTGCGCAGGTTGATTGCGTCATAAGGTCCGAGGAAGCGATCCGGCGCCAGCGGGAGCACGACCAGCGCGGCGATCAACAGCACCAGGCCATCGCGCATCTCGGTAGCGGTCAACTGCTTGCGGGCAAAGTGGTGCAACGCCTGGCGGCTGGCGAGCAGCCCGGCCATCACCACCCCAATCGCGGTCGCCAGGCCCGGGGCGCTCGCACAGAGCGCGCCCAGTGCCAATACCGCGAACAAGGCCACCTCGCTGGTAATCCCGGGGTCCTTGTCGAGGTTTCGCCAATAGGCCACGGTCACCAAAGCGCCCAGGGCAAGGGTCATGCCCCCCAGTAACAGGGGGCCGCCCGCCTGGACCGCCAGGTAGCCGAGCACGGACGTGATGGCGAAGGTGCGCAAACCGGCGAAGTCGCGCCGGTCGCCCTCGCCTTTGCGTCGTTCGCGCTCAAGCCCCACCAGCAGGCCGATTCCCAGCGCGGCGGCGGCATTGGCGAAGGCCAGGGTTTCAGTCATGGTTACGGCTCCCTGGCACTGTCTGCGGTTGTCACTCAATCCAGCGGTCCGAGCCGGCTGCGCTCGTGCCCTGGGGCGACTGATCATGCTCAAACATAGCGCGATTGCCTCGCCGTTGCCGCCTTCAATTCAACGCTTTGCAGCGTGTTTGATGCAAATCAAGTTAGCGAGCTCCATGGCGCTCATGATCAATGACAGACACCACGCCGCGCGAAACCTCGTCCGGCGCCAACAGGTCCTTGCCCGGGAGGTTTGTCATGTCTACGCAATCACGCTTGATGCTGGTCGTCTCGCCACTGATGGAACACAGCCCGGCGTTCGACCGGGCTGCCGCACTGGCCAAGGCCGAAGGCGCGGCGCTGCACATCGTCGCTTTTGACTACCTCGAAGGCCTGGCCACGGCCGGCCTGGTCAACGAGCAGGCGCTGGAGCAGATGCGCCTGGGCTACATCGAGCGCCATCGGCAGTGGCTGGAAGAACAGGCCAGGCCCCTGCGCAACCTCGGTATCGAGGTCACGACAGAAGTGACGTGGGTCGAGCGCCCCTTGCAGGAGATCCTGGTCCACCTCAAGGAAGCGCCTATGGATGCGCTGATCAAGTCGGTGGACCCCGAGTCGTGGTTTTCCCGACTGATGTTCACGCCGCTGGACGTGCATCTGCTGCGCGAATGCGAGGTTCCACTGCACTTCGTCAACAAGGTCACCCACGCCCGTCCGCGCAAGATCCTGGCGGCCATCGACCCGTTCCATCAGGACGGCCGCTACGAAGGCCTCAATGATCGGATCCTGAGCGAAGCGAACAAGCTGGCCACCAGCTGCGACGCGACGCTGGAAGTCATCTACGCCTATGACCTTTCGTCCATCACTGCCGCTGAATACGGCTTTGGCAACGGTTCGATGTTCTTCTCCTCGACCCTGGCCCGCCAGCTCTACGAGTCCCAGGGTGCGGCCTTCGATGCACTGGCCGAACGCAATGGCATCGCCCCGGACCAGCGACGCATGATCATGGGTGACCCGGCCAAGGTGCTGGCGAGCTACGCCGCGTCCCATGACATTGATGTCATCGTCATGGGGCGCGTGCGCTATGGCAGCCTGGACAAGCTGATCGGCAGCACCGTCGAAGGCCTGCTGTACAAGATGCCCTGCAGCCTGTGGGTGATTGCGCCGCAGCAAGTTGGCTGAGGCAGACCTGCGCAGATGGCCTGTAGAACAACCGCTCCGTACCCACAGGAACGCGGCTGATGAACCGACCGAGCAACATACCAGCGGCGCACCCGACAACGCCCTCGCAGGGCCTGGCCTGGTACACGTTGCCCGCCGAACAGGCGCTCAAACACCTTGGTGTCGATGAGCAAGCCGGGCTGGACATCGCCGAAGTCCAGGCCCGGCTTGAGCGTACGGGGTTCAACCGGTTGTCAGCGTCAACCCGGCGGCCAGCGTGGCGGCGATTTCTGCTGCAATTTCATAACATCCTGATTTATGTGCTGCTCGGTTCCGCTGCAATCACCGCAACGCTGCAACACCTGTGGGACACGGTGGTCATTCTCGCTGTCGTGGTGGCCAATGCGATCATTGGCTATGTCCAGGAAGGCAAGGCCGAACAGGCCATGGATGCCATCCGCAACATGCTGGCGCCCCGTGCAACGGTGATACGTGCCGGCGAACGCCTGGGCATCGCCGGCGAAGAACTGGTACCCGGCGATATCGTCTTGCTGGAGGCTGGCGACAAAGTCCCGGCGGATCTGCGCCTGCTGCATGCCAACCGGCTCCAGGTGCAGGAAGCCATCCTGACCGGAGAGTCCGCACCGGCTGAAAAAAATACCGAGCCGGTACGCATCGAAGCAGCCCTGGGTGATCGTGCCTGCATGGCCTTCAGTGGCACCCTGGTGACCTGCGGACAAGCAACAGGGGTCGTTGTCGCCACGGCAACCTCGACTGAAATCGGGCGCATCAGCAACCTGCTGTCGACAGTGGAGCCACTGACAACACCCCTGATACAGCAAATGGATGTCTTCGCCCGCTGGCTGACGCTATTGATTTTGCTGATCGCCGGCCTGCTACTCGCTTATGGCCACTTTGTCGGGCATTACGTCTTCACCGAGATATTCATGGTCGTGGTGGGCATGTCGGTCGCGGCCATACCCGAGGGGTTGCCCGCCGTACTCACCATCACCCTGGCGGTGGGCGTGCGGGCGATGGCCCATCGCAACGCCATCGTTCGGCGCCTGCCGGCCATCGAAACCCTGGGCTCGGTATCAGTCATCTGCACGGACAAGACCGGCACCCTCACCCGTAACGAGATGATGGTGGCATCCGTCGTCACCAGTGACCTGACCTTCACGGTCGACGGTGTCGGCTACCAGCCTTCGGGCAACATGAACCTTGCCGATCAGTTGATCGATACCTCCCATCACCCGGTGCTGGCCGAACTGGGGCGCGCGACCAGCCTTTGCAATGACGCAAGCTTGAGGCAGCACGAAGACACCTGGAAAGTCGAAGGGGACCCCATGGAGGGCGCACTGCTGGTGTTTTGCGCCAAGGCCGGCATCAACGACGAGGAGGAACGCGGCACCTGGGCCCGCACCGATGCCATTCCGTTCGACGCCAAACACCGCTTCATGGCGACACTGCATCACAACCATGACCGGCAAGCGGCGATTTATGTCAAAGGCGCGCCGGAGCAGATTTTGACCATGTGCACGCGCCAACGTAGCAGCACAGGGGCAACAGCCCCGCTCGATGCCGACTATTGGCACGCGCAGGCCAATGCCATCGCCCGCAAAGGCCAACGCGTGCTGGCGCTCGCCGTCAGGTCCGTCCCACCCGAACACGCCATCCTGGAATTTGCCGATGTGCAAGGGACACTGACCTTGCTTGGCCTGGTAGGAATGATCGACCCGCCCCGCCCGGAAACGATCCAGGCGATCAAGCAATGCCAGGCGGCCGGCATTGTCGTGAAGATGATCACAGGGGACCACGCCGGCACCGCCTGCGCCATCGGTGATCAGATCGGCCTGGACAACCCCGACAAGGTACTGACTGGCAACGACCTGGACGCCATGAACGATGCCACCCTCAGGGAATCGCTCAAGCAAGTGAACATCTTCGCGCGCACCAGCCCCGAACATAAGCTGCGGCTGGTGACGTTGCTGCAACTCAACGGCATGACCGTGGCCATGACCGGCGACGGCGTCAACGACGCGCCAGCGCTCAAACGCGCAGATGCCGGCATCGCCATGGGCGGCAAAGGCAGTGAAGCGGCCAAGGAAGCCGCGGACCTGGTCCTGGCGGACGATAACTTCGCCTCCATCGTGGCCGCTGTGCGTGAAGGCAGGACGGTCTATGACAACATCAAGAAAGTCCTGAGCTGGACGTTACCCACCAATGCGGGCGAGACAATGACCCTGATTGTCGCGCTGCTGTTTGGCCTTACATTGCCAGTCACTGCGATACAGATCCTGTGGATCAACCTGATTACCGCCATCACGCTGGGTATCGCGCTGGCGTTCGAACCGACCGAAGACAACACCATGCGCAGGCCTCCGCGCTCACGACAGGAGCCGTTGATCAGCGGCGCACTGGTCTGGCATATGGTGCTCGTTTCCATTCTGTTCCTGTGCGGCGTCTACGGCATTTTTACCTATGCCCTGGACCGAGGCTACTCCGTCGAACTGGCTCGCACCCTGGCGGTGAACACCTTGGTCGTGATGGAAATTTTCCATCTGTTCTTTATCCGCAATCTCTACGGCACGTCGCTGACCTGGAAGGGCCTTCGAGGTACGAAGGTTGTGTGGGCGACCATCGCGGTGGTGACCGTCGCTCAGTTCGCCATCACCTACGCGCCGCCGCTGCAAACCGTGTTCGCGACCCAAGCGGTCCCCTTCAAGGACGGACTGCTGATCATCGCGGTGGGCATCGCGCTGTTCGCCATCATCGAAATTGAAAAACAGCTTCGACTGCGTTTAACCGAGTCCGATCGTCAACCGTGACGATCCCGCTCCCCCGCTCCACCAGCCTGCAAGGAACTGAACCATGAACGCACCCAGACTCGCCGCCCTCGCTCTGACCGCGGTGTTTTTCCCCACGCTGACCTTTGCCCAGCAAGCCACCGACGCCGCCAAGGCGCCCCAGTCGTCGATGAGCGTCGAGCAATTCGATCAGCAGATGGCGACGGCCCAGGAAAACCTGAAAAAAATGCAGGAACAGATGACCCAGATCCAGAACACCAGCGATCCGGCGCAACGCCAGAAACTCATGCAAGAACACCAGGCCTCGATGCGGCAAAGCATGCAGATGATGAATGGGATGATGGGGTGTTGCGGAGGTGGCATGATGGGCGGCCACATGAAGGGAAACGGCCCGATGATGGGTTGGAAACAAATGGGCAACCACTATTCCCAGATGACGCCCGAGCAGATGAAGCAGCACCAGTACATGATGGACAGGTACATGGGCATGCAACAGATGATGATGGAGCAGATGATGCAACAACAGCAAATGAGCCCGCCAGCTCGCTAGGCCGGCCTCCAGGACTGCCCCCACTCACCTGCCGCGTCGGCAGGTGAGTTTTTTGATCACCGTCCGGCCATCGCCGGGCTTCTCGTCAGGCCTCAGTGCAAGAACTTCAACCCGCCGGCAAGCGCAAGTGCCCCCAGGCAGGTCCAGCCCGAGAACATCCTTCGCCAGACAAGCCTGCGCGGAATGAACCCCACCCCTCTTACAAAGGCCACGCTCATGGCGATGAACAATGCCGTTGCCAGCGCATGGTCGGCTTTCCCATCCGGCGCCGTCATCAGTGGCGGGTAGAGCGTACAGGCCAACATGATCGTCACCGCGACGGCCAGGCTCAGCCGATGCAGCCGTGACGAGGGCTGCACGTCAGCGACATCCGGCGTCATGGCTGCGCCTCGTCACGGTCACTCATGGCTCGTCCTGCCTCGTTCTCACCCCACATTGCATTGAGTATCGCCAGCAGCAGTGCGAAACCGACTCCCAGCATCCAGGCGAAATACCACATATTGCTTTACTCCTCTGTCGACACTAGTACGCCGAATGTTCGTTGGCCTTGATCTGGGTGGCCGTGACCTTGCCGCGCATGACGCGATACGCCCAAGCGGTATAGATCACGATCAATGGCATGAAGAACAACGTGGCCCAGAACATGATGGCCAGGCTCAGGTGACTGGAAACACTGTCCCACACGGTCAGGCTTGCCGCTGGCATCGATGACGACGGCATGACAAAGGGGAACATCGATACCCCTGCCGTACTGATGACGCCCACCACCGCGAGCGAAGACGCAACGAACGCGCAAAGGGTACGGCGCCTCATCAGCAACAGCGCCGCACCGGCTGCGCCGGCCAGTCCAAGCGCGGGCAGCAGCCACAACCAAGGATAGCGACCATAGTTGGCCATCCAGGCCCCCGCCTCCCTCACGACCGACTTGCCGAGAATGTCAGGCAACCCGGCGGTATCCACGAGCGACGTGATGCGATACCCCTCGATCCATTGCAGCCAGATACCCGCTATGACGAACGAACACACCAGCACGATGGCAGCGCCTAACGCGCCTTTGATCGCCCGGGACTGAATCCCACCCTCGGTGCGATGGGCCAGGTACGTGCCCCCCTGCAGCGTAATCATGGCGCTGCTGACCAGGCCGGTCAGCAGCGCGAAAGGGTTGAGCAACTGCCAGAAGCTGCCGGTGTACGTTGACACCAGGTACTCATTGAAGTGGAACGGTACGCCCTGCAACAGGTTGCCAAATGCGATGCCGAACACCAGCGGCGGCACGGCCCCACCCACGAAAAGCCCCCAATCCCAGGTACTGCGCCACATCGGATGGTGGATCTTGCTGCGGTAGTCGAAACCCACCGGGCGGAAGAACAACGCCCAGAGCACCAGGATCATCGCCCAATAGAATCCGCTGAATGCAGTGGCATAGACCACCGGCCATGCGGCGAACAACGCGCCACCGGCCGTAATGAACCAGACCTGATTGCCATCCCAATGCGGCCCCACGGTGTTGATCACGACACGGCGCTCCATGTCATTGCGACCCACGAACGGCAGCAGCGTGCCGACGCCCATGTCGTGGCCATCCATGATGGCGAAACCTATCAGCAGGACGCCGACCAGCGCCCACCAGATGATCTTGAGCGTGAAGTAATCAAGCATGGTGAAGCTCCTTCAACTTGGCGTCGTGGACATACCGACCTGTACCGAGGCTGCCGGGCCCCTGGCGGGCGAACTTGACCATCAGGAACATTTCCACCGCCAGCAGCACCGTGTAGAAAACGACGAACCCAGCCAGTGAGCCGTAAAGGTTATCGACGCTGAGGGTGGAAACGCTCATGTGGGTCGGCAACACACCGTAGATGGTCCAGGGTTGGCGGCCGTACTCGGCCACGAACCAGCCCAGTTCACAGGCGAGCCATGGCGCAGGCAGCATCAACAGTGCGCAGCGCAGCAACCCGCGATGATGTGCGCCGCTCGATTTCAAGGTGCTCCAGAAGGCCAGCCCGAAAAGCACGAGCATGGCAAAGCCCAGGCCGACCATGATCCGGAACCCCCAGAACATCGGGGTCACGCGCGGTACGGTATCGTTCACAGCCCTGTCGATGATGGCCGGCGAGGCCTGGTTGACATCCTCGACGTACTTTTTGAGCAGCAGGCCAAAGCCAAGATCGGCCTTGTACGCTTCGAAGGTATCGAACGCGGCCTTATCGGTGCGATCGGCGCGCAGTGCTTCAAGCGCATTGACCGCAGTAATGCCCCGCAGAATGCGTGCGCGGTTTTTCGCCTTGATGTCATGAATGCCCGGAATCTGCTTGCTGACCGAGCGCGTGCCGATCAAGCCCATCATCCACGGCACATCGAGTTCCCAGTTATTCCTGGACTCGGCTTCATTGATGCTGGCCACCAGGGTCAGGCCCGCCGGTGCGGGTTTGGTTTCCCACATGGCCTCCATGGCCGCCAGCTTGGTTTGCTGCGCCTCGCCCACCGTGTAACCCGACTCATCCCCCAGGACGATGACACTCAGCACCGAGGCCAGGCCGAAGGCGGACGCCACCCGGAAACTGCGCTTGGCGAACTCGACATCACGCCCCTTGAGCAAGTACCAACTGGAAATCGACAACACAAACATCGAACCGGTGACGTAACCGGCAGACACGGTGTGGACGAACTTGGCCTGCGCCACCGGGTTGAAGACCACGGCCCAGAAATCCACCATCTCCATGCGCATGGTGATGTAACTGAATTCCGAACCCACCGGGTTCTGCATCCAGCCATTGGCGATCAGAATCCACAGCGCCGACAGGTTTGTGCCAATGGCCATCAGCAGCGTGACCAGCAAATGATGTTCTTTCTTCAGGCGATCCCAACCGAAAAAGAACAACCCGATCATGGTCGATTCAAGAAAGAACGCCATCAGGCCCTCGATGGCCAGCGGGGCACCGAAGATGTCCCCGACGTAGTGCGAGTAATACGCCCAGTTGGTGCCGAACTGAAACTCCAAGGTGATGCCGGTGGTCACGCCCAACGCGAAGTTGATACCGAACAATTTGCCCCAGAAGCGAGTCATGTCTTTCCAGATGACATTGCCGGTCATCACGTAGACGCTTTCCATGATGACCAGCAGCCACACCATCCCCACGGTGAGCGGCACAAATAGAAAGTGGTACAGCGCAGTCGCTGCGAATTGCAGCCGTGACAGATCCACCAGTTGTTCTGAGATCACTTGCTTGCCCCTTGAGCCGAGGTGGGTACGCCGAACCTGCCGCTGATGGTGTTCGAGTCGACGCTGACGCGCGAATCCTTGATGAACAGCCACCACAGCACTGTCAGCACGACCAGTTTGATCAGTACTGCTGTGAGCAGATGGCGACGCAGTCGTTTATCGGAAATAGTCATGGGGCAAGCATTAGCACGGCTCATGCCAACGCCTGAATTTATTATTTATGCTTAAAAACCAATTATTTAGCGATAAACGCCGAAGCTCAGCGATTGGTTTGGAGGGAGGAGAACCTGCCAATGACTGCCAGGGGCTGGCAGTCATTGGCAGTCAAGGCTCGATGGGGCTCAGGCCAGGCCTTGTTCTTTCAACCGCCGGTACAACGTGCGTTCACTCACGCCCAGGTGTCTGGCCAGTTCGCTGCGGGTGCCTTTGAAAGTGGCCAGGAGCTGGTCCAGGTCCCTGCTGTCGGGCGCAGGCGTCAAGGCTGGGGCGAACAACGCCACGGGGGGCGCGGGCAGATGCAAGGCGTGAATGACGCCGTCGTCGGCAAACAGCGCAGCTCTTTCCAGGACATTGCGCAGCTCGCGGATATTGCCCGGCCAGGAAAACCGCTGCAATTGCATCAGCGCCTCGGGATCGATGGTCAGTCGACGCTTACCGATCCCGGAACGTTGCAGGAATGAATCCACCAACAAGCCGATGTCTTCAAGGCGATGCCGCAAGGGCGGTAAATGGATGGGAAACACGCTGATGCGGTAGTACAGGTCCTGCCTGAACTCGCCTTTCTCGAGCATTTTCTCCAACGGCTTATGGGTCGCGGCCACCAGCCTGAAATCCGCGTGCAGGGTTTCCACACTGCCGACACGGCGATAGGTTCCAGACTCGATCAGTCGCAACAGTTTCACCTGCATGGCCAGGGGAACGTCGCCTATCTCATCGAGAAACAGCGTGCCGCCCTGGGCCGTCTCCACCAGGCCCACCTTGCGCACAGTGGCGCCGGTAAACGCGCCCTTCTCGTGGCCGAACAGCTCGCTCTCGAACAAGGTTTCGGTCAACCCGGAGCAATCGACCACGACAAAAGGCCCCGCGGCCCGCTCGCTGGTTTCATGAACGGCGCGGGCAAACAGCTCCTTGCCTGTGCCGGACTCTCCCAGCAGCAGGACCGGTAACATCGAGGGCGCTACCCGCTGCAGCTCCAGCAGCGCCTGATTAAAGGCCGGCGAACTGCCCACCAGCCCCTCGTTGCTCGGCCGTGCCGATGCGCTACGCACTTGGGTAAGACGTTCCACATAAGCGGTGATGACACCCTGCTCATTCAGGATCGGGCGCAATTCCACATCGACGTGTTCGGGCCCGCGCGGTGTGTGATGAATGTGCAAGACCCGATCCGGACTGCGCATCTCCCTGGCCTTTTTCATCGGGCAGTTCTCACCGGCCTGGTCACAAGGCACATCGTAGTGGTGGGAAACCCGATAACACTTATGGCCAATGAACGGCTTGTCGGCGCTGCCGAACTGACGCAGGTAAGCCGTGTTTGCCGCCAGGATGTTGTAATCGGGATCGAGGACGATCATCGGCTGGGGCTCGTGCTCCAGAAACGAGACCAGGGACTGCACCTGGTCTGGATGCGGAAGCAGGTCTTGGGTGGGCGGCAGGCTGTGTGTCATCGCGGCTCCAGTGATTCATCCAGCAAGGTTGACACTGCCACTATGCCAACAAACGCTGCCAATGGCAGTTCAATTGTCTGGACATCGGAAGAGACCTTGTCGGCACCCATGAATTTAAACCAATAAAATCATACGGTTAGCGTTTCTAAGCAGCCCATAATCGACATGGCAGCATTATTGCTGTGTCTGTTCTTCAAGCGGCTGAGAGCCCCGAAGGAGACCGTTCATGACCGTAAAACCGTACGTCGAAGGATTTTTCGATCCTGAGACCCACACTGTCAGCTATCTGGTGCTGGACGAAGTGACCCGCCAGTGCGCGTTGATCGACAGCGTCCTGGATTACGATCCCAAATCAGGCCGTACCACGACCACCTCGGCCGACAAGCTGATGGCCCGGGTGATCGAGCTGGGGGCGAAGGTCGAATGGATTCTTGAAACCCACGTCCATGCCGACCACCTCACCGCCGCCCCGTACCTGAAGGAAAAACTCGGTGGCACGATAGGGATCGGCAGCCAGATTACCGCCGTGCAGGAAGTCTTTGGCACGCTGTTCAATACAGGTGGGCAGATGCCCCGCGATGGCAGTCAGTTCGACCATCTGTTCGTCAATGACGAGTCGTTCACAGTCGGAACGCTGCAATGCCGTGCGCTTCACACACCGGGCCACACGCCCGCCTGCATGACGTATGTCATCAGCGACGGCCAGGAAACAGCGGCATTCGTCGGCGACACCTTGTTCATGCCCGACTACGGTACCGCACGGTGTGATTTCCCCGGGGGCAACGCGCATACGTTGTTCCGATCCATCAACAAGGTCTTGAGCCTGCCGGCCAACACCCTCCTCTACACCTGTCACGATTACCAACCGGGTGGCCGCGAGGTGCAATTTTCCAGCACCGTCGCCGAGCAACGTGCCGACAATGTCCATGTCCGTAACGGCATCAGTGAAGAAGCATTCGTGGCGATGCGCACCCAGCGCGATGCCTCGCTGGACATGCCGACGCTCATCCTGCCATCGGTCCAGGTCAACATGCGGGCCGGGCATTTCCCGGAGCCGGAGTCGAACGGCACGTGCTACCTGAAAATCCCACTCAATCGGCTCTGAAGACCCGCCCCCTCTCATAAGAAAAACCGTCATCACGGAGACAGTCATGGACATCCGCCACCTTGCGTCCGGCCTCTCGATCTCAGGGCAGATTCATCCCGACCAGATGAGTGAGATCAAAACCAGCGGCTTCCGCGCCATCATCTGTAACCGCCCTGATGGTGAAGGCAGCGATCAACCTTTGTTTGCCGACATCCAGCGTGCGGCACAAGCGATGGGCATCGAGGCGCATTACCTTGCCGCAGAGTCCGGCAAGGTGACCGACGAACAGGGCGTTGCCTTCGGTAAATTGTTCGAGTCCTTACCCAAGCCAGTGTTGGCGTATTGCCGCTCCGGCATGCGCTCGACGACGATGTGGGCCCTGTCCCAGGCCGGCCAGCAGCCCTTGCCACGGATTGTCGAAACAGCCAGCAAAGCCGGCTTCGACATGAAAGGCGTCATCCGTAGAATTGCCAACGAGGGACGCACGCCCGTTGGCGTGGCCGAAGCCCGGCATGCCGTGGTCATTGTCGGCGCCGGTGCGGCGGGCATCGCGGCAGCTTCAAGCCTATTGGCCCGCGAGCCGGGCCTGGACATTGCCATTATCGACCCGGCGGATGTGCATTATTACCAGCCCGGCTGGACCCTCGTCGGCGGTGGCGTCTTCGACGCGCACAGAACGGCCCACACGATGGGCGCGACCATTCCCCGGGGCGTGCATTGGATCAAAGCGGCTGTCGCGGCCTTCGAACCTGAAAACGACGCCATTATTCTCGATGGATGCCGCGTGGTCCGCTACGAGCAGTTGATCGTGTGCCCGGGCCTTAAACTGGATTGGCATGCCATTGAAGGTTTGCCGCAGACACTGGGGCGCAACGGCGTCACCTCGAACTATCTGTACCACCTGGCCCCCTACACCTGGGAACAGGTGCAGCAACTGCGCAGTGGCCGGGCCATTTTCACGCAGCCCCCCATGCCGATCAAATGCGCCGGGGCCCCTCAAAAAGCGATGTACCTGTGCGCCGACCACTGGAGACGCCAAGGGGTACTCGGCGATATCGAGATCGACTTCTGCAGCGCCGGGACAGTCCTGTTCGGCGTTCCCGACTACGTGCCAGCCTTGATGGAGTACGTCCACGCCTATGGGATCGACCTGAATTTCGGCAGTACGCTGACGTCTGTCGATGGACCGGCACAAACGGCGACCTTCAGGTGCGTCAAGGCCGATGGCAGTACGCACCTGGTGACGCACGACTTCGACCTGCTGCATGTGGTGCCCCCTCAGGTGGCGCCGGATTTTATCCGCGTAAGCCCTCTGGCCGATGGGGCGGGCTGGATCGATGTCGACCCCGACAGCTTGCGGCATAAGGCCTGGGCGAATATTCACGCATTGGGCGATGCGACCAATACCAGCAACGCAAAGACCGCAGCGGCGGCGCGCAAGCAGGCGCCCGTGGTCGCTCATAACGTGCTGGCGGCCATGGGCAAGGCCAAGGGCAGCGCCCATTACGACGGCTACGGTTCCTGCCCGCTGACCGTGGAACGGGGCAAGGTCGTTCTCGCTGAATTCACCTATGGCGGCAAGCTCGCCCCCAGTTTCCCGTCCTGGCTGATCGACGGTACTAGGCCTTCGCGGCTCGCCTGGCTACTTAAAGAGCGCATTCTTCCACCGCTGTACTGGAAAGCCATGCTCAAGGGCCGTGAATGGCTGGCGAAACCTGAACTGGCGGACCTATGAAATCAACCTTCACCTCCAGGAGACCGAGATGATTACCGTCCTGGTACTGGGTTTTACGGTGGGCGTGATCCTGGCGCTGACCGGTGCCGGCGGCGGCATACTCGCCGTCCCGTTCCTGGTTTTTGGCGTGGGCTTGAGCATGGCCGAAGCCGGGCCCATTGGATTGCTGGCGGTGGGCCTGGCCGCCACCCTGGGCGCCGTGATGGGCCTGCGCAATGGCATCGTGCGCTACAAGGCTGCACTGGTGACGGCCAGTGCGGGGGTCATCTGTTCGCCGCTGGGCCTTTGGTTGGCGCAGCGCACGCCCAACCGTCCGCTGACGATCCTGTTTGCCTTGTTGCTGATGTACGTGGCGTTCCGGGCATTGCAAAAATCATTGCCCTCTCATGTCAGAGCAAAGGCATCCGAAACACGCAAACCGCCGCCCTGTGTCCTGGACGAAAATCGCGGCAAGCTGAACTGGACCGGCACTTGCGCGTGGGCGCTCACGGCTTCGGGCATGGTCGCTGGGGTGCTTTCCGGACTGCTCGGCGTGGGCGGTGGTTTCGTCATGGTTCCGGCGCTCCAGCGGTACACCAATTTGACCACGCAGTCGGTGCTCGCCACGTCGCTGACCGTCATCGCTTTGGTTTCCATGTCAGGGGTGCTGGCGAGTTCGGCGATGGGCCACCTGCAATGGCCCATAGCGCTACCCTTTTCCATGGGGGCCATCGTCGGCATGCTCGGCGGGCGCCTGGTCGCCGCGAGGTTGCCGGAACCCTATCTGCAAAGAGGCTTTGCCCTGGTGTCGACGCTGGTAGCGGTCGCCCTGCTGGTAAAGGTCCTGGGTTGAAACCAGATGGAATATCAACGATGTGTAGCGGAGAACGCTGATGAATATTGACTGGCTCAACTTTACGCCGTGGGCATCCCTGGCCGGCGGCATGTTGATTGGCTTGGCGGCCAGCCTGTTCGTGGTCGCCAACGGCCGGATCGCCGGCATCAGCGGGCTGATCGGCAGCCTCTTGCAACGTGGCAGCGAAGGGCTGGGCGAGAAGGCCCTGTTTCTCCTGGGCCTGCTTGTCGCGCCGCTGTTATGGGGCGTGTTTGCCACCTTGCCGCCGATCGAGTTCCAGAACGGCTGGCTCGGCCTCACCGTCGCCGGCCTGTTGGTGGGGGTCGGCACTCGTTACGGTTCGGGCTGCACCAGTGGCCATGGCGTGTGTGGCCTATCGCGCCTTTCACCGCGCTCGATGGTCGCCACCGCGTGTTTCATGCTCAGCGGTTTCGCCACGGTATTTGTCCTGCGTCACGTGATAGGGGTTTGAACATGCGCAAACTGACGGCATTCATCGCTGGCCTGCTCTTTGGCTTCGGGCTGCTCCTGGCAGGCATGGCCAACCCGAAAAAGGTGTTGGGATTTCTAGATCTGGCCGGCACCTGGGACCCGTCCCTGGCGCTGGTGATGATCGGAGCGATTGGCACCGCCATCGCCCCCCTGGCCTGGGCGCGCCAACAGACTCAGTCGCTGCTGGGCAGCCCCATGCAGTTGCCGGTCAAGCGAGAACTGGACCCACGCCTGATCGGTGGCAGCCTGGTGTTTGGTATCGGCTGGGGCATCGCCGGCATCTGCCCTGGCCCTGCCGTGGCCATCCTGCTGACCGGACACTGGCAAGCCTTTGTGTTCATGCTGGCCATGTTGGCGGGCATGTTGTTGTTCTCCGCGCTGGAAACCCGGCGCGTCCATTGATCGGGAGATTGTCATGAAAGCCAACATTGGAACCATTGACCGGGGCGCACGTATCGCTGTGGGGCTTGTCCTCATTATCCTCAGCCTGACGGGCTTGATCGGCGCGTGGGGTTGGATCGGCCTCGTGCCGTTGGCCACCGGTTTCATGCGCTTCTGCCCGATCTATTCGTTGTTGGGCATCAAGACCTGCAAACGTAGCTGAGAGGCGCAATGGCCGTTCTTTTGGAACGGCCATTGAACCTTGCCAGTCACCCTTGGAGCTCCGCAACAGGCTCTCACTCGACCAAAGGATTCGCCGTCATGCCCCGCTCACAGCCCGATACATTTGACGTAGTCATCATCGGTGGCGGCCAAGCGGCCTTGGCGGTGGCCTATTTCCTGCGGCGTACGCCTCTGTCGTTCGTCATCCTCGACGCCCAGGAAGAACCCGGTGGTGCCTGGCGGCATGGCTGGAACTCGCTACGACTCTTTTCCCCGGCGACCTGGAGTTCGATCCCCGGCTGGATGATGCCCCCCACACAAAATGGCTATCCGTCACGAGACCACGTGATCGACTACCTCAAGCAGTATGAACAGCGCTATCGATTTCCCGTGGTGCGGCCGGTACAGGTCACCCGTGTGGAACCCACGGAAACGGGTTTGCGCGTCCATTCCCGGGACAGGCAATGGGACGCACGGGTCGTGGTCAGCGCAACGGGTACCTGGAGCAACCCCTACATCCCTCGCTACCCTGATGCGGCCTTGTTCGCCGGCCAGCAACTGCATTCGGCGGACTATGTCGAGGCGTCCCCTTTCGCTGGCAAGAGAGTCCTGGTGGTGGGCGGCGGCAATTCAGGGGCGCAGATTCTGGCCGAGGTGTCGAAAATCGCCGAGACTACTTGGGTCACTCCCGTCGAGCCACTGTTCCTTCCCGACGAAGTGGATGGGCGCGTGTTGTTCGAGCGCGCCACCGAACGCTGGAAGGCCCAACAGGAAGGTCGCGTCATCGACCAACCCGTGGGAGGGTTGGGTGACATCGTCATGGTGCCGCCGGTGGTCGAGGCTCGTGAACGCAACGTCCTTCAGTCTGTCAGGCCTTTCGAGCGTTTTATCCGCAACGGCGTGATCTGGGCCGACGGCCGCGAATCAGCAGTGGACGTGGTGATCTGGTGCACCGGGTTCAGGCCCGCCCTGCAGCACCTTGATACGCTGGGAGTGCTCAACAACGACGGCCGTGTGGAAGTCGAGGGCACCCGCTCGATACAAGAGCCCAGGCTGTGGCTGGTCGGCTACGGCGAGTGGACGGGGTCGGCTTCCGCCACCCTGATCGGCGTTACACGCACGGCACGCAGCACGGTCGACGAGATAGTCGCCTTTCTCGCCGAACAATCCACGGCCGATACGCCGGCTTGAGCCCACCACCAGGGGCTGGCCACCTGTCATGGCGTCGAGAAACCGCTTAGAAGCGCCCTATTTCCAAGGTCGCGCACAGCCCACCCTCGGTGCGATTTTCCAAGCGAATGCGCCCTCCCAGACGATCCGCGATGGTGCGCACGATCGTCAGGCCCAGCCCAGCCCCCTGGTCATTGCCGCGGCTGTAGAACCGCTCGAAGAGCCGCTCACGCTCGGTCTCGTCGATACCCGGCCCCTGGTCTTCGACTGACAGCTCGTAGTGATCGCCCTTCCTGGCCAGGCGTACGGTGATCGTGCCGTTGGCCGGCGAAAAATTGGCCGCGTTGGTCACCAGGTTGTTCAAGGCGATGTCGATGGCCACGGGGTCGATTCGAACCGGGCCGATGTCATCGCTGACGTCCAGCACCGGCTCGAGTCCCTTGCTCAACAACCAGGGCGTCAGTTGAACCAGGCTCGCACGAACCGTGGCGGGCAGGTCGATGACCGCAGGCGTCGGAACACCTGCCTGCGGTTCGAGCCGCGCCATGGTCAGCAGTTGATTGACCAGGCGCGTAGTGCGATCGACGCCAGCGATCAGGTGCTCCAGGGACTCGCGCCGGCTTTGCTCGCTTCCCGCCTCCATCAGGTTCTGTGCATGCACCCGCAGCACGGCCAGGGGCGTACGCATTTCATGGGCGGCGTCGGCAATGAAACGCCGCTCACGGCCCATCACCTCCTGGATCTGCGCCAAGACGCGGTTGAGCGCCGCCTGCATGGGCTCAAGCTCCGTAGGGAGCGGCATCATTTGCAGGGGTTCCAGTGAGCCGGGATGCCTGGCGCGCAACTTCGCCGCCATATCGACCAGGGGTTTGAGCCCCCAGCCGATGGCCAGCCAGATCACTGCGGCAAGCACCACGCTGCCGATCAGGTTGGGCACGACAGTGTGACGAACAATGCGATCGACCAGGTCGGCACGCACGTCGTCGCGCTCGCCCACCCAGATCTTCAAGCCGTATTGCGCATCGTCCAGGACGAACGCCCGCCACTTACGGTTCTTCTGGTCCACGACCTCACTGAAACCGGGCGCGCCCGGCGGTGAGGTGAACGAGGGTGCGCTGGAGGTATGAACCAGCACCGAACCTTGTGAGTTCCAGACTTGAAAAGCAATCTTGCTTTCATAGGGATGGCCATCGACCCTGGGAACCGCCTGCCCCAGCGCCGAATTGAACGCCTGATACAGCTCGGCGTGTTCCTTGCTCGCCATCGGCATGCGCATCACGCCCTGCAAGAGCCGGGCATTCTGCGCCAACTGGGCATCGTAGACCTCGGCGATTTCGTGGTTGCTGTCATGCAGGTTGAATACGGTGATGATCAACAGGCCAAGGAACAGCAGGCCGAGGATCAACGTGAGGGTACGACGCCGGATCGAACTCATCGACGCTCCTCCACCAGGTAACCGACACCGCGGATGGTGCGGATCAGGTCGGTGGAGAATTTCTTGCGCAGGTGATGGATGTGCACTTCCAGCGTGTTGCTTTCGGCCTCCTCGCTCCAGCCGTAGAGCAGCTGCATCAGATGATCGCGGGTCATGACTCGGCCCGGCGGCGAGAGCAGCTCATGGAGCAGCTGATATTCCTTGGGTGTCAGCGCCACCGGCTTGCCCTGGTAACTGACTTGCTGGGTACCGGGGTTCAGGCTGATACCGGCATGTTCGATCAACGCCTGGGCGCGGCCGGCGCTGCGGCGCAACAAGGCCCGTAGCCGGGCCTTGAGTTCCGCCAGATCGAAGGGCTTGACCAGATAATCATCGGCCCCGGCGTCCAACCCGGCGATGCGATCCTCGGTGGCATCGCGGGCGGTGAGGATCAGCACCGGCAGGTTGGAACCACTGTCACGCAAGCGCCGCAACACTTGCAGGCCGTCCATGCGTGGCAGGCCCAGGTCGAGCACCGCCAGGTCGAAGGTTTCACTGAGCAACGAATGCAAGGCGCTGCTGCCGTCCTGCACCCAGTCGACGGTATAACCTTCGCGACTCAGGGCCTGATGGATGCCCTCCCCCAAGGCCACGTCATCCTCGATCAGTAATAAACGCACATCCGCTCCTGTCAGTTCAGTTTCTTGTTCACATCCACCAGTAAAGCGTCGATCTCCTTGCGGCGCCCGGCATCGGCCGTTTCTCGACCTGGCCGCGGTGCTGCCTGCAAGGCTTTTTGCAGCGCTGCCTTGGCTTCGCTATAGCGCTTCTGACGGTAGAGGTGATCGCCCCAAAAGTACAGGCTGTCGATGCCGTTCGGGTTGAGTTGCAAAGCCTGCTGGAGCAATTGCTCGGCCTTGTCCGAATCGCCGAAACCCAGGGGCCAGCCCGGCACCCGGTCGTAGAGTGCGCCGAGGCTGGTGTAGGCCGAGCCTTGCAGGGCCTTGGGGTCCAGGGTCAGGGCTTTTTCCAGGTCGCCCTTGGCATCCTTGACCTTGCCCAGCGCGCCGATCCCACCCTTGGCACCGGCCCAACTGCTGTTGACGATGCCAGACCAGATCCACGCTTCGGCCACCGATTGGCGCTCCTGCTTGAACGCCGATGCCTGGACTGCGAGTTTTTCGAACGCATCGGCGCGTTGGCCTTCAGGCACTTCATATTGAATATGGGCCCAACTCTGCTGGATGTCGCCGAGACGTTGCTGGTCGGCCGCCTCCAACGCCCAGACGCTTTGGCTCAGGGTGCCGATCAACAGGCAAGCGAAGATTTTTTTCATGGCTTGAGGTGCTCGTTTTCGGGTTTATGACTGAGACGGCGCACCAGTGGCAACTGCTTGCGCAGGCCACGGTCCACCAGGTTGGGCAGCAGGCTGTTGAGGCCGACGAAAAAGCGTTCGGGCCAGCCCAGATACAGCTCGCGTCGGTCGCCGATAATCGCGTGGATCACCGCCGCCGCCACGGTTTGCGGGTCGTCGACGTTGGCCTTGAGGGCTTGGTTGAGCGCATCGGCCGCCGGACTGTTCATCGAGGTACGGGTGGCCCGGGGCGCTACGTAGAGCACCCCGACACGGGTATCGGCCAACTCCCGGCGCAAGGCTTCGGAAAAACCGCGCAAGGCAAACTTGCTGGCGCAGTAGCTGGCGTATCCCGGGTAACCGATTGATCCATAGGTCGAGCCGACGTTGACCACCATCGCACTGTCAGCTTGCTTGAGCAGCGGCAAGAGCAGTTTGGTCAGGCAGATCGGCGCGCTGATGTTCAGCGCCAGCATGGCGTTGATCTCGCTGTCGTCGAGTTGCTCGAGCATGGCGAAGTGGTTCACGCCGGCCGCATTGATCAGCAGGTTGATGCCGCCCTGGGCTTCGGCGGCGACCAACACTTTGCGCCGGTCGGCGAGGAAGGTCAGGTCGGCTTCGACCCAGCTCAATTGCTGCGGATACTGCTCCAGCAACGGCTGCAAGGCTTCGCGATGCCTGGCCACGGCCAGGACCCGCGCGCCACTGGCACACAGGGCGGCGGCGATGGCCTGGCCAATTCCGCCGCTGGCACCGGTCAGCACGACACGCGCATCACACAAGCGCATGTTCATGCTCCCCGTCGCGCGGCAGGCCGCGGAACATGTCGGTGTACAACCGGTACACAACCTTGGAGGCATGGATCACCGCAGCCTGGTCCGCCGGATCGTCCAGGCGGTTCATCAGGCCGCGATAGGTCTGCATATGCTCGATGTCGAGCGATCCATGGGAACTGAGGTAGCTGAACGCCGTGGGCGGCAATTCCAGGCGCTCGCGGATGCTGTCGGCGGCATGGGTCGCCAAGGCGATACTGGTGCCCTCCAGCACATTGACCATGCCGAACAGGCCTACCGGGTTGCCTCGGGCGATCAAGTCGTAGAGGTAACTGACCATCAGCTCGATGGGCAACGAGGGCTGGCCGTTGCGCACCGCTTCCTTATCGCCACCGCACACGGCAATGTCATCCAGCACCCATTGCTCGTGGCCGTACTCTTCGTCGATGTATTCGCACACGGCCTTGCGCAGCCATTCCAGGTGCGTTGGCAGCCGCGCCCCGCACGCCATCATCAACGGTACGGTATGGCGCACGTGGTAATACGCCTGGATCAGGAAGCCCCGGTAACTGGCCAGGCTGACCTGGCCGTTGAGGGCGTCACGAATGATCGGCAGATTGAACAGGGTCTGGCGTTCTTGCTGGGTGGCTTCTTGCAACGTGTCAAAAAAACTCATGATGGGGATTCCTCGGACAAGACAGATGAAGTGAGCTGCGCGCGGTAATGCTCGACGATGGCCTCCCGGCGTGGCCGGCCATTAGCGGTGAGCATGCCGTTGGCAGCGCTGAAGGGTTGGTCCAGGCGCGTCCAGTGATGGACCCGCGCGTAATCGGGCAGCGTGTCGTTGGCCTTGGCCACGGCCAGCTCCAGCGCTTGATCCGTGCAGTCGGCCCGGGCGGGCCAGAGCAGTGCATGGTTGTGCGGCATGGCTTCGCCATAGACAAAGGCCTGGGCAATGTCACCGCCCTGGGTGAGTTCGGCTTCAACCCATTCGGGGTTCACGTTGCGCCCGAAACTGGTCACGAACTGGTGCTTCTTGCGCCCGCGCAGGTAAAGAAAACCCTCTTCGTCGAACTCGCCCAGGTCGCCGCTGGGCCACCATTCGCTGGTGTGCGGTGGCTCACCCAGGTAACCGAGCAGCGTCGAGCCCTTGATCAGGACTTCGCCGTCATCGGCCAAGCGGATCTCCACATGGGGCAGCGGCTGGCCGACACTGCCGGCACGGTGGGCCTGTGGCCGATTGAGGCAGACCACCGAGGCGCATTCCGACAGCCCATAGCCTTCAAACACCGGCAGGCCAACACGCTGGGCCCGCTGCAACAAATCGTGGGACACCCGTGCCCCGCCGACGGCAGCGAATCGCACGATGTGCGGGTTGAACATCTTCTGTTCGGCAGCCGTGACCAACATCAACAGCAACTGCGGAACCAGGATCAGGCTCTGCGCCCGACGCTCGGCCAGGCATCCCAGCAGACGCGTCGGGTCGACCCCACTGGCCCCCTGGATGCCGAGGGTCTTCTGGCTGGGCAGGCTCAGCATGGCACCGGCATACAACGCCGCGTAGCAACCAAGGTTTTCCAGCAGAATCGCCAGAGGCAGTAACGCCAGGTGATGCCTGGCCTCGACCGGTTGGCTGGCCTGCTCCAGTTCACGGGCCACCCGCAACAGGCTGTCGGCGCTCAGGCAGACGCCTTTGGGCGTGCCGGTGGTACCGGAGGTGAACGTCAGCTTGGCGGTGCCCACCGGCAGACGGCTCGGCCCGTCGAAGTGCCGCCGCCAGAACTCACCACTGTGCTGGTATCCGGCAGCTTGCAGTTCCGCTTCGAACACGGGCTCGGCAATCACTCGCTCGGCCTGGCTCTGTTCCAGGCAGTGCCGACGTTGAGCCTGGCTGAAAAACCCGGGCAGGATGACGCAGGTGAGCCCTTCGAACAGTGCGGCAAGGTCCCAGAGCATCGCTTCGATGCCATTGTCCAGGGCCAGGGCGACCACGCTGATGTGTTCATCGCGCAGGCGTTGCTGGCGGTATACCACTTCGGAATAAAGCGTCGCGTAGTCGAGCTGCGAGCCGTCGCCCCACAGCGCCACGGCGTGGCCCCTGCGCTCGGCATGACCACGCAGGGTGCGCTTGAAGCGTTCCATTTCAGGCGACATGGCTGGTTTCCCCGAGGTCCGTCGGCAGTCCCAGACGATTGAACAGGCCGGTATTGCGCAGATGAATGAAACCGGCGCGGATGTTTCCGACATGAACCCACGGCTGGCTTTCGTAGTAGCGGCCCCAGAGATGGCGGTCCTCGCCGAGGCGCTGAGGGTCTGCAGGGCACAGCGTCACAGGCTTGAGACCCAGGCGATGGAAGCTGTTGACCAAGCCGATGTTGCCAGTGAACGCAACCCACTCCAGACCGCCCATGGCCAACAGATAAGTGATCGCGATGATGCTCAGCCGGGCGCTGCCCGTGTCGCTGGCGGCCAGATTGCCAACCTCGACGATGCCGGCGCGGTCCACCGGACGGTCAGCGGCGGCACTGATCAAGGGCTCGATGGGGCTGTCCAGATAACGTTCGAGGAACAGCGGCCCCTGTGCGGCGCGGCGCACGCCAGCGGCAGCGCAGAGCGTGCCGTGGACATCGTCGAGCCCGAACAGCTCCGGCATGAAGTGACGAATATCGGCACCGTGGACCTGGCGAAAACGCTGCTGGATGAACGCTTCGAACTCATCTCGCCGAGGTTGTCCCGGCAAAGCCCGGTGCAAGTGGCGAACCGGCGGGCCGGCATCGCCAAAGGCCAGCGGCAGGTGGATGTTCCAGTCGAAATCGGGCATGGGTCAACGTTCTCCCTCGGGCTATTGGGGGAAAGTATCGAGGTCGTTTCTTAACGAAGTCTGAAGGTGGAAAATTTTGGCTCGTTAGAGAGGCAGTTCGGTCAAACCTGAACTGCCCCTGATCGCTATTCCGTAGTACAGTGCGCAAGTCCGATAAATATCCACTTTGAGATGACCTGAAGTCTCAGGAGCAACTTCAATGGACCCGAACACCCCGCCATCCCTCTGCCGCGGCGCTAACAGCATGATCGAAATCACCGAAGCCTCCATTGCCCAATTGCGCGCTGCGCTGGAGTCGGGCCAGACAACGGCGGTGGCGCTTGTCCAGGCCTACCTTGCCAGGATCGATGCCTACGACGGCCCCGATACGCCCACAGCCCTCAACGCGGTGGTGGTGCGCAACCCCGATGCATTGAAAGAGGCCCAGGCCTCCGATGCCCGTCGGGCCAGCGGCCAGACCCTGGGGCCGCTCGACGGCATTCCCTATACGGCCAAGGACAGTTACCTGGTCAAGGGGCTCACTGCCGCTTCCGGCAGCCCGGCGTTCAAGGACCTGGTTGCTTATCGCGATGCGTTCACCATCGAGCGGCTTCGCGCCGCCGGCGCCATCTGCCTGGGCAAGACCAACATGCCGCCCATGGCCAACGGCGGCATGCAGCGCGGGGTGTATGGCCGTGCCGAAAGCCCGTACAACGGCGACTACCTCACCGCGCCCTTTGCCTCGGGCTCCTCGAACGGTGCGGGCACGGCAACTGCCGCCAGTTTCGCGGCGTTCGGCCTTGCCGAAGAAACCTGGTCGAGCGGACGCGGTCCGGCGTCGAACAACGGCTTGTGCGCGTATACGCCGTCGCGCGGCGTGATCTCGGTGCGTGGCAACTGGCCGTTGACGCCGACCATGGACGTCGTCGTGCCCTACGCCAGGACCATGGCCGACCTGCTCGAAGTGCTGGACGTGGTGGTCGCCGAGGACCTGGACACCCGTGGCGACCTGTGGCGCCTGCAACCCTGGGTGCCGATTCCGAGCGTCGACTCGGTTCGCCCGGCCTCGTATCCGAGCCTTGCCAGCCACCCAAGTGCGCTGGCAGGCGTTCGGTTCGGCGTTCCTCGGATGTACATCAACGCCGACCCTGAAGCAGGCACAGCCCCGGCCCCCGGCATCGGCGGTCCGACGGGGCAGCGAATCATCACCCGCGCCTCGGTGATCGAGCTCTGGGAGCAAGCGCGCAAGGCGCTTGAGGCCTGTGGCGCCGAAGTGGTCGAGGTGGATTTCCCCCTGGTATCCAACTGCGAGGGCGATCGTCCTGGCGCACCGACGGTCTTCACCCGCGGCCTGGTTTCCAAGGAGTTCCTGCACCATGAGTTGTGGGACCTGTCGGCCTGGGCATTCGATGATTTCCTGCGGGCCAACGGCGATCCGAAGTTGAATCGCCTGGCCGACGTCGACGGACCGAAGATCTTCCCCCACGACCCGGGCACCCTGCCCAACCGGGAGGACGATCTGGCCGCCGGCATGGATGAGTACGTGAAGATGGCCCAGCGCGGCATCATGCCGTGGGACCAGATCCCGACCCTGCCTGACGGCCTGCGGGGGCTTGAAGAGACACGTCGAATCGATCTGGAGGACTGGATGGCGCAGCTGGGCCTGGACGCGGTGATCTTCCCGACCGTCGCCGACGTCGGGCCGGCGGATGCGGACATCAACCCGGCGTCTGCCGATATCGCCTGGAGCAACGGCGTCTGGGTCGCCAATGGCAACCTCGCCATCCGCCATCTGGGCGTGCCGACTGTCACGGTGCCGATGGGCGTCATGGCGGACATCGGCATGCCCGTCGGGCTGACGTTCGCTGGCCGCGCCTATGACGATTCGACGCTGTTGCGACTGGCTTCGGCGTTTGAATCGATTGGCTCCAAACGCCTGATCCCGCCGCGGACGCCGCCGCTGTCGGCTTGATCGTTTGGCGGGTTTGGTCTTGGGGCTGCGCAGCAGTCCCTGGACCGGCTCTACAGCCGGAAAGACTGTTGCATGGCACGGGAAAGCAGGTCCACGGCCTCATCGCCGTGTGACGCCCGAGCTCGCAGGAACACCACCTCGTGCTCCTGAATAACCGGCAGGCCTTCGAGGATCTGCATGGTGTCCGTCACCCGCGCGCGGTCTATCAGGCTGACCGCCAACCCTGCCTCCACACACGCCTTGACGGCCTGGTTGGAGGGGCTTTCCAGGACGACTCGGGTCCTGCGGCCGCTTTGCCTGAGGGCCTCCATCATCGCTTGCCGATAAGGGCATTGCGCCGCATGCACCGCCAGCGGCAGCGGCTCCATCGAGGCCACTGTTGTGTGGACCGGACCGACCCAGACCGGCGTGGTGGAAACCAGCACTTGCCCGCCAGCACTGACCTGCCCCTTCGGCTGCGCAACGACCGCTGCCTGGAGCTTGTCACGCTGGACCAGGTCACGTAGCGCGTAGCTGGGCGCGGTCTTGAGTTCCAGCACCACGTTGGGCCACCCGGCGGCGAAGGTCGGGAGGATGTCGCGAATGACATGTTCGGCGTATTCATCCGGCACCCCCAGCGTAATGCGTCCCGCCAGCCGGGTTCCGTGCAGATCGGCCAGCACCCGATCATGGGTGCTCAGCAGCTCCGTCGTCGCCACGAGCAGACGCTTGCCCAAGGCGGTGAGGGATACGGATTGATTGTCCCTGTTGAGCAAACGCCCGCCAGCGACCGCTTCCAGACGCTGAATATGCACACTGACCGCCGCCGGGCTTTTGTGCAGCTGTTCTGCCGCCGCACTGAATTTGCCGATCCGTGCCACCGCATGAAAGGTACGTATCAAGTCGATATCGAGTATGGCCGTCATGATTCAATCTTCGTGAAGAACTGATGCACTACATTTTGATTTATTAGATTACGCGGGTTTCGTAGCCTGTGGTCATGAACCCGACCAAATCGATGGACTGCCCTTCCCTGCCCAAGCCCGACTGGCACTGGCTGATTCCGTTGCCGTTGCTCGAGGCGGCGTTGCTGCTGACGTGGAGCTCCGGCTTCGTCGGCGCGCGTTTTTCCATTGATTACGCGCCAGCATTGCTGGTGGTGTTCTGGCGTTGCGTCGTGGTCACGCTCGTCCTGTTGCCCTTCGTCGCCAGAGCGCTGCGCCGAACCTCGCCCGTCGTGTTGTTGAAAAATGCCGGTATCGGCCTTCTGGCGATGGCGGGCTACCTGGCCGGTATCACCCAAGGCATTGCCCTGGGTGTGCCGGCGGGCCTGGCCGCGCTTGTCGCCGACCTGCTGCCGATGGGCCTGGCGCTGTTGGCTGCGGGTGTACTGC
The DNA here is from genome assembly GCF_008801605.1 of Pseudomonas brassicacearum subsp. brassicacearum. Lineage (GTDB taxonomy): Bacteria > Pseudomonadota > Gammaproteobacteria > Pseudomonadales > Pseudomonadaceae > Aquipseudomonas > Aquipseudomonas brassicacearum. The sequence continues at coordinate 154,166 of NZ_VZPJ01000001.1, forward strand.
GGCAACGACTGGCCTGGCAGATCTGGGCCGGGCTGCTCATCGGCCTGCTCGGCGTCATGCTGGTGACCCAAGGCGCGCTGGCGTGGGGCAACGCGCCTTGGTGGGCCTATGGCCTGCCGCTGCTTGGCATGCTCTCGCTCGCTGTCGCGACCTTGTGGCAGAAATATCTCCCCCCCGCGCAATCGCTGGGTCTGTTGCCTAACCTGTGGCTGCAATGCTGCGTTTCGGGACTGGCCTTCGCCCTGGTCGAAGCCGCCCATGGCAGCCTCGCCCCGATACCCAGCACAGGCTTTGCACTGAGCGTATTGTGGACCGCGGGCCTGTCGACGATGGGCGGCTATGGGCTCTACTGGCTGTGCCTGCGCCGCGCAACCGCCACCCGGGTCGCCAGCGTCCTGTACCTCAGCCCGCCCATTACGATGCTCTGGGCGTGGGCCATGTTCAACGAGCCGCTTTCATGGCAAATGGTCTCGGGCATGGCGGTCTCCGGGATTGGCATCTGGCTGGTCGTCGGCACCGAAGCCCGGCAGGCCAGGCGCCGAGCGTCTGAGCCGGAGCGCTAACCGCCCGGACTTGGCAGCGCGATGATTCCTGTGGCAGCGTAGGCTGGAATTTCAAACAACCCTCGCGCCCACGGCAAAACGGTAGTCATCATGATCTCGCATGTTTTTCTAGGTATCGCCGATTTTGATCGCGCCTTCGGGTTCTATTCAAAGGTCATGGCCGGGCTGGGCCTGACATTGAAATTTAGCGACGCCCACAAAGGCTGGGCGGGCTGGATTGCCGAGCATTCACCGCGCCCGATCTTCGTGATTGGAAAACCCTTTGACGGCAAGGTGCACCAACCCGGCAACGGACAAATGGTGGCTCTGCTTGCCCCCAGCCGGGAAGCGGTGAGGAACAGCTACGCGACAGCGCTGGCACTGGGCGGGACGTGTGAGGGAGAACCCGGCTTGAGACCCCACTACCACCCTGATTATTACGGCGCCTACTTTCGAGATCTCGATGGCAACAAGCTTTGCGTCTGCTGCCATGATTCGGTGTCGACTTAGTCGATCGTAATGCATGGCCCGCTTTCGTTTTCTGCCTAGCCAATGTACGAATAAACAGCGAACTCAAACCCGTTGAACGGAAAAGTAGCGACCTCTTTCATCCCCATGTTCAAGTGCGCACGAAGCGACGCTTCATTGTTTGCTCCCTCGCCACGGGTTCTGCGTTAGCCGATCGGCGTTAGCTTCAGCACCCGCATCACCAAGGCGCCAGCCTTCGCCAGCAAAGTGCCGTGCGCGCGTTGCTGACACAGGTCGTTCGAGACGAAACCTGCGGACTCGCTTGCCAAGGCGCCCATCAATTGGGGCAACAGGAATCCGCTTTCGTGCTCCTGGTAAGTCGCAACGGAGGTATCGGGCCGAAGGTTGCCGGTGCAAGTCGTGTCGATCATGGGAATCTCCCGATGGATGGAGAACGCTGCGACGACCCGAAACGGTCAATCGCTTCTGGGATCAGTTTCACTGGCGGACGGTTTTTAGAGAATGTCCAGGAATTACATGACTTGATTGCGTAATCTGAAACAATCGCAGCTGACTGAACAAAAAAGGCTTACCGAGGTTTTGATATTTCGTTCCGAGAGGGGTGTTTTTTTGGTGTGTATATCCGTTGTTGCGGTAACGGCGGCTTATGGTTCCGCCCTTACCGCAGCAACGGATATGCCCCCATACAAATCACACCGGCGCTTTCAGCATGTCATACGCCTCAAGCGACCGCAGCGAGTAGATATAGGCCGCCCCCGCATTCAACGAAATCGCAGTTGCCAGGGCCGCCGCGACCTCCTCGCGACTCGCGCCGGCCTTGATCGCCGCGTCCGTGTGGGCGGCGATGCAACCGTCGCAGCGGGTAGTGACGGCGATGGCGATCGAGATCAGCTCGCGGGTCTTGGCATCGAGCACATTGTTTTCGCTGGCGGCTTCCCCTAGCGCCATATAGGCCTTGACCATTTTCGGGTTGCTGCGGCCCAGTGCGCCAAAGGCCTTCTGAATGGTGGGCAACAATTCGGACCAGTTATTGAACATGGCATTAACTCCTGAGTGGGTTGGGTGTACTGTTTTGACGCCCTCAGTTTTTCACCCTGGCGCCACTCGGGTTTGCTCAATGCGCTCAGTTTTTTTGGCGAAATGCTCAAATGAATGCGATCGATAAACTCATCAGCCTGGCCAACGTGCGCGGCAGCCTGGACCTGCGCTGTCAGTTCCAGGGCGACTGGGCCATGGATCACGGGCAGCAAGCCCTGGGCACAGCGCCCTATCACATCGTGCTGGCCGGCGAATGCCGCGTCGAGTTTGCCGATGGGCAGCGCTTGCCCATGCGTGCCGGTGACATCCTGCTGTTGCCGCGCGGTGCCCCTCACGTCATGCACAGCCCTGGCAAAACGGTAACGCCGACCTCCCCCCGAATCCTGACCGGGGGCACCTTGCCGATTCATCGCATTGGCGGCGCCAGCGCGGAGCTGGACATGCTTTGCGGAGGCTTTCACTTCAACCGGGCTTCGTTGCTGTTCGGCGCCTTGCCCGAATACCTGGTGATTCCCAGCGGCGCATTACCGGCCAATGGGCCGTTGCCGGCGCTGGTGGAGGTCATGCGCGCAGAAGCAGATGGGAATAAGGTCGGCGCGCGCTTCTTGCTCGATGCCCTGTCACAGGCGCTGTTCACCCTGATTCTGCGTGCGCATCTGGCCAGCCAGGGACAGGACAGCGGCTCGCTGGCCCTGCTCGGCGACAAGCGTCTGGGCCGGGCCTGGCAGGCAATGCTGGCGGACCCTGCGCACGAGTGGACCATCCAAGGCCTGGCGGACATCGCGAGCATGTCCCGGGCCAACTTCATGCGTGCATTTGTCAAGGTGGCCGGTGTCTCGCCGTGGGTACTGTTGACGCAAGTCCGCATGGAGTTGGCCTTCAGCCTGCTCAGTCACTCACACTTGGGGCTGAGCGATATTGCCGTACAGGTCGGCTACCAATCCCAGGCCGCGTTCAGCAAGAAATTCAAGGAAGTCTTCGGTGAGGCGCCAGGCCGTGTGCGCCGCGGGATCCTGGGTCCAAGCGCGAGCTGATATTCAAGAAACATCCGCTCGCAGCGCCGGGTGCTCGCGCAGGTGCTCGACGATGTAGTCCACGAAACTGCGCACGCGCATCGGCGCCTTGCGTCTTTCGCGGTAGACCACATGAACCGGTATCGAGGGCGGTTCATAGGGTTGCAGGACCCGGCGCAAGCGTCCGCTGTTCAGATAGTCGTACAGCGGATAGTTCAAGCAGCGCATCAACCCAGCCCCATGAGCCGCCGCGTCGATGGCCGCCTGCAGCGTGGCGCAACTGAGCCGCGTGCGTGCCTTGAGGCCGCTGGCCTGCTGCTGGAAAGGCCACTGGACCCAATCCTGGTTGGCCTGCGTGGCGATCAATCGATGATTGTGCAGATCCTGCGGCACAACCGGCTCACCATGAATCGCCAGGTAGCCAGGACTGGCGCAGACGAGCGAACGAACGCTGCCGACCGGTCGTGCGATCAATGAGCAGTTGGGCAGATTCCCCACCAACACCGCCACATCCAGCCCTTCCTCATGCATGTTCGGAAAACGATCGTGGTAGTGGGCAAATACCCTGATCTCGGGGTACTGATCCATGTAGCCGGCCAGCACCGGGGCCATGACATAGCGGCTGAACAGCAAGGGCAACAGGATCGTCAGGTTGCCTTGGGCCTGGACATGCCAGCCCTTGGCCGACGCCTCGGCCTCGTCAATCGCATTGAGGATCCGTGAACAATCAGCCATGAAGCCGACCCCGGCTTCAGTCAGCACGACCCCGCGCGTGCTGCGTGACAGTAACTGCACACCCAATCGCGCCTCCAGCCGAGCGATGGCACGCATCACGGTCGGTCCGGAAACGTTGAGGCGCTGGGCTGCCGAGGCGAGACTGGGGCACTGCGACAGCGCATGGAACATCAGCATTTCATGGTGGCGAGCCATCAGGCGATGCCTTTTACGACAGGCTTGAGCGTGACGTCGTCCCCCAACCGATCAGCGAGGAAGTCCACGAACGTGCGCACCTTGGCCGGCACTCGATTGCTCTTCTGATACACCACGTGAATCGGCAACGCTGGTGGCTCGAACGCCTTGAGCACTACCTCAAGCTCGCCGTCGGCGACCTGCCGGGCCACTTGATAGGACAAGACCCGGGTCACGCCCCAACCCTGGCAGGCGATGTTGATTGCCGCCTGATTAGCGGTCACCACCAGGCGTGGATCAAAGCGCAGGCTCAGCGAATTGGCTTCGTCCATGAACTGCCAGTGGCTCAGCAAATGACTGGCCGAAGACATCACGATATTGGCCTTGCTCAACTCGCCAGGATGGGTTGGCCGTCCGTGTCGCTGGAAATAGGCCGGGGCGCCACAAATCACCTGGCGCACTTCACCTACCTTGATGACGTGCTGATTGTTTTCCTGCAAATGGCCGATGCGGATCGCCACGTCGATGCCTTCGTCAGCGATGTTCACCACGCGGTCGACCAACAAGGCGTTGAGGTGTACCGAGGGAAATTGATCCAGGTAATCCGTCAGCAAAGGCGCGATGTACAGCTCGCCAAACAGCACCGGGGCGGTGACCGTCAGATACCCGCAGGGGATCGAATAGCTGCCGGCAGCGGCCTCCTCGGCTTCATCGAGCTCACTCAGGATCCGTCGACAATCCTCCAGGTAGCGCTGCCCCGCTTCAGTCAGGTACACATTGCGGGTGGTGCGCGACAACAGCTGGGTGCCAATCCGCTCCTCCATCGCCGCAATTGCGCGCGTCACGCTTGGCGGTGATATACGCAGTCGACGGGCGGCAGCGGCGAACCCTTCCTCCTCGGCAACCGCCATGAAAACCTGCATTTCCTGAAAGCGATCCATGGGCGATCCAGCCTTGAGGGCACGTGGCTTGAATGTACTTGCCGGAAGATGCCCCCCGGCAAGCACCTGCGGTGTGAATCAGGCTTGCTGCAAGCCCTTGGCGGTGCGTTGCATGCCGACGAAATTCGGCAAGGCTTCGATGCTGCCCAGCCAGGCCCGGACGTTCGGGTAGTCGGTCAGCGCGACGTTGCCTTCCGGCGCATGGGACACGTAAGTGTACGCGGCCACGTCCGCGATGGTCGGTTGCTCACCGGCCAGGAACCGGCTCTGCTCCAACTCCGTCTCCATCACCTTCAACAGGGCATGGGAACGCTTGATGGCGTCTTCGGCGTCATAGCCGGCGCCGAACACGGTGATCAACCGGGCGTTGGCCGGCCCCTGGTTGATCTGGCCCGCCGCCACCGACAGCCAGCGCTGCACCCGCGCCTGGGCAAGCGGATCGCTGGGCAGCCATTGCCCCTTGCCATACTTGGCCGCGAGGTAGACCAGGATCGCGTTCGAGTCGGCCAGGACGGTGCCGTTGTCGTCGATCACCGGCACCTGGCCAAAACTGTTGATGGCGAGAAACTCCGGAGTCTTGTGCTCACCTTTCATCAAGTCCACGAATATCAACTCGGTTGGCAAGCCAAGCAGCGAGAGCATCAGCTCGACACGATGGGCGTGCCCCGACAGCGGGTGGCGATAAAGTTTGATCGCTTTCTCAGACATGACGTACTCCATGTTGTTTTGGGCTCGAAGCGGTGATCGCGTCGATGGCGCTATCCTCTGCTCCTGCCCCGGACAGCGGAATAACCAGCTTCTACAATCCAGCATTTCATCCGGTGAAACAGTCAGGCGGTCAGCCTAGACCTCGAGCACCAACGGCTCGCTCCCCTGGGCCGGCACCGCGCAACAGATCAGCACCTCACCTTCACCAACCGGTTCGGCCGGCTGGCTCAGGTAATGCACCTGGCCGCGGCTCAAGCGAGTTTTGCAGGTGCCGCAGGAACCGCCGCGGCAACTGAATTCCGGATTAAGGCCGCGCGCTTCGGCCAGCTCCAGCAACGTCCCGCTGCCCGGCTCCCAACGTGCCTCCTTGCCGGAACTGGCGAACAAGACCTTCACCGCTTCACTCGCAGCCGGCACTTGCTCTGGCGCCGGCATGCTCACTTCGAGATCCCGCACGAGCGTTGAGGGCCCAAAGGTCTCCGCGTGGATGCGATCGTCAGGGATGCGCAGTTTGCGCAGCCCGTCGTACAGCGCCTGGGTAAAGCTGCCCGGCCCGCACAAATAGAAGTCGTAGTCGTTGAGCGGCAGCAGCTTCTTGAGCAGTTCCACATCGATCCTGCCGGTCAGGTCATAACCTTCAGCGCCTCCTCCATCAGTGGGTGGTTGGCTGACCATGCGCAGCACCTGCAGCTTGTCGCCGGCACGGGCGGCCAGTTCGTCGATCTCGTCACGGAAAGCCAGGTCGGCCACCGAGCGGGCGCTTTGCACCAGCCAGACCGGGCGCATGCGGCTGATGCGTTGGCCCTGGTAAACCACCTCGCGCAACATCGACAACAACGGTGTGATGCCCACGCCCGCTGCCAGCAAGACCAACGGACGTCGCTCGGTGGCCTGGACGGTGAAATGGCCCTGGGGCGCCCGCGCCTCAAGCTCGTGCAGCGCCTGCACCTGATCATGCAGGTGAGACGACACCGAACCATCGCGCTTGACGCTGATGCGCAAAAAATCATCCGACGGCGCACTGGATACGCTATAGGTCCGGATCGATGGCGCGTTCTGTCCTTCCAGCAAGATCCGCACCGGCAAATGTTGCCCGGCTTCAAACCGGGGCAAACCCAAGCCATCGCTTGCCTGCAAGTAGAACGAGCGAATGTTGTGGCTTTCATCCACCACCCGCGCGACCTGCAATGCACGCCAGCGGCTACGCAGCGCCTCGGCCTGCAAGCGCTCGGCGGCCTGCTCCCAGCTGCCGGTCATCATTGAATTGGGCGAGTCGCCTTCGTCCTGGTCCTTCCAGCGCAGGGCAATGGCCGCCGGGCGATACACGATGCGTTGCGGGGTAAAGCGCAACAGCCGCTCGGCGCCCTGGAACGCGCTGATCTCGGGGTCGTCCAGCAGGACTTGCGCCGAGCCGCTCATTTGCAGCAGATCGCCCGTCTGGAAATCGACGAACACCAGCCCGGCCCGCGGATTGAGCAGGATGTTGCCCAGCGTGTTGAAAAACAGGTTGCCGGAAAAGTCCGGAATGGTCAGCGATCCGTCTTCGTCCATGCGCACAAACCCCGGCTTGCCGCCACGGTGGGAAGCATCGACCTGCCGCTCGCCGTCGCGCACCACGTAGGTGGCGATATAGAACGAATCGGCCGCCGTCACCAGGCGCCGCACCAGTGGGTCGGACACGGTCAGTTGACGCGGCGCAACGGCCTGCGCGTCGACAAAGTGGTACTGGCGCAGGTTGATGTAGCGAGGGCAGTTGCCATACGCCTGGCTCACTGAAATCTCGAGCCCAGGGTCGAGCTGACGACGCACGACACCGTTCATGCGGTTGCGCCGGCGGGTGTGCAACTCGATCCCCAGCATCCCGATGGCATCGCCCTCGCCCATGCCCTCCTGGGCCGGGTCGTTCGGCTCAGGCTCGAGGTCGATGTGCAGGGTCTGCGGATCGGGCGAGTTCATGAAGCCTGGTTGCCCGGCGCGCAAGGTCGCCCAGACATCGCCTTGCCGATCCACCGCCCCCAGCACCACGAAAGGCAGTTGGGCGTAGAACTCCCGATGCTGGTCCGGCATCCACGTGCGCGCCAGTTGCCGTTGCCCGACACCGGCCATCATGTCGACTGCCCCGACGGAGCGCTGCAAGGCCAGCTCTCCTTCGTGCCAGGGCGAGGTTTTTGCTTGCAAGGCTTCGTCCATCAGCTACTCCTCGCGCTCGCAGCATGAACGCCTGCGCCAGTGCGCTACGGTTAGGGATTCTCCGCCATCGTTTGCACGGCTGTGCAAATGGCTGGACTCATCTTCTGCCCAAAGCGACGGCGCAGGAATACGCACAAACTGCAATCCACCGTTTCATAAAATGGAATGGTGGAAGCACGAGGCATGGCCCGAACGGAGGTCAGGTCCTGACGCTGGCAAAGTTCTTGGTCAGCTCGAGCAAGGTCGCCCGCAACTCCGGAGGCCGCACAGGCTTGGCCAGGATCGAGATGTTCATGTGGTGCAGCGCGTGGCGAATTCTTTCGATTTCATGGCCGGTCATGATCATGGCGGGGACTTCCCAACCCCGTTGCTCGCGAATCGCGGCGATGCATTCGGAACCGGAGACCTTCGTGCCCAGGTCGAAGTCGGCAATGATGATGTCGCAGTCACTGGTCACGCCCACCCCGTCGCTGTGGGTTTCCACTTCGCACCCCCACTTCTCCAATAGCGCGGATGTCGCCATCAGCACGTTGGCGTCATCCTCCACCAGGCACACCCGCAAGCCTTGCAAACGGCTATGGGTGGACACCGGCCTGTCCACCATCGCCCTTGGCGCAACCGTTTCCAGCCCCTGGATCATGGCGCGCGTGCCCTTGCCGAGCCGGGAGTCCAGCTGGATGTCCAGATTGATCAGGAGGCTGATTCGCTTGACGATGGACAACCCCAGGCCCAGCCCCTCGACGTCCTTGTCACGAACGTGGCGCACCCGATAGAACTCCTTGAACACCTCGGGCAAGTGTTCGGCGGCAATGCCCCGGCCCTTGTCGTAGATGACGATGGCCAGGCCGCTGCCTTTCGGCCGCACGCCGATCAACACTGGTTGGCCGGAGGCATATTTGAGCGTGTTGGAGACCAGGTTCTGCACCATGGTCGCCAACAGGCCGGCGTTGACATTGACCCAATGCCGGCAAGGCCGCAGGCGCAACTCGACACCGGCCCAGCGTGCGGCTTCGGTGTTCTGCTTGACCACATCTTGAAGCAACGCGCCCAGGTGTACAGGTTCGGCCTGCGGTTCAAGCTGCCCGTTATCGAGGGTGTAGATATCGAGGATCGAACGAAACAGCTGCGAGACGATGTGCAACGAGCGGTCGATGTTGTCCACCAGTCGCAACTCTTCCTGGCCCAACCGGGCATCGCGCAGGCAGGCGGTGAACAAGCCGATCGAGTGAATCGGTTGGCGCAAGTCGTGGCTGGCCTGGGCCAGGAAGCGGGATTTCTCCTGGTTCGCGGCAATCGCCTCTTCCGAAGCGATGCGGGTTCGGGTCAGCAGGATATGCGCGTAGGCGGGCACCACGATGGTGGTGACGATCAGCATCAGGAACAGGTAGGGCTGGCCACGCCAGAACGGCGTGAGCAGGAAAATCACCACCAGGGTCGACAGCGCGATAACGGTTGCCAGCGCCAGGTAGCGCGAGCCGAAGCGCATGCCATTGCCCAACGTGACCCAGAGCAATGCAGCGTAGACTGGTAGCGTGCCTTCTCCCCCCACGATCAAGGCGAAGGCGAGGCTTGCATAGTCGAGGCTCATGGCAAAAAGACGACGCAGGAAAAAGTGCCCGGGCCAGCGCTTGATCGCCATGCGCAGCGGGACCGCGACGCCGAAAAAAAAGGCCATGTACCACAGGATCGGTACATAGGTATCGAAGTCACTGGCCAGACAGGCCACCACAATGACGTAGAGTGAAGCACAGGCCCCGACCGTCAATCTCAAGGTAGCCTGATCAAGCTCGCTATTCTTTTCCGTCATAGTCACTGGATTATTCCAACATGAAAGGTTGTTTCAAACTTGAAACCCAAGGGGGCAGTTTAGGTTACGATTCGTGAACTGGAAGATCAGAAGGATCTGAAGCATGACGTGCAGAGTAATTGTGGCAGATGACCATCCTTTGTTTCGCGAAGGTATGCTGAGGACCATTGAACGACTCATACCGACAGCATCCATAGAACAGGCTGGAAATCTGGACGAAGTATTGGCGCTGGCACGTTCCGGAATGGAAGTGGACTCCCTGATACTCGACTTGCGCTTTCCCGGGATCAAATCGTTGCAAGTAATCGGCCAGTTGCGCAGTGAGTTCAAGCGCACCTCGATCATTGTGGTTTCAATGGTGGATGATGTCGATGTTATTTCCCAAGTGATGGCGCTGGGTGCCGACGGATTCATCGGCAAGAATATCGACCCCGCCGGTATTGCCGACGCCATCATGGCAATACGCGAAGGCGAAGTGGTGGTGAAGTATCAGGCCGAAAACGCGATCCTGGACGATGCACTTTCCCAACTGACCGCGCGCCAACGGCAAGTGCTTGGCTTGATCGCCGCCGGCAAGACCAACAAGGAGATAGCCCGGGACCTGGGCATTTCCCCGTTCACGGTGCGCATCCATGTCTCAAGCCTGCTCAAATCCCTGGGGGTGCCCACGCGCGCGGCGGCTGCGGCGCAGTTTTCCAACTTCCCAGGCAATGGTGGATGGCCGGGAAAACAAGACAATTAAATGTATAACGACCGCGAATATTAATTGAGCATCATCCTCCCTGCCTGCCCATCTCCGAGGCCATAGCACACTTGTACTATAGCGTCGCCCAGTACTCTCCCCCTAAGCTGTGGACGCTCCATAAAAAGGCTGTTCGAACAGCCAAACATAAAGAAAGCCAACATGCCATGCGCCGTGCAGTATCACTGTACCTATTGAAACGTTATGACGTGCGAAGCCTATGGATTTTATAAATCGATAGGCGGCGCAATGCTGGGTCAACTTCACCGTCTGCACGGTTGAAATGGAATGGTCCTGACATTAACTCAAGGTAAGTCATCATGTCCTTCGAATATGGAAAAACACTTAGAAATGGAATGGCGCTGTGCGTGCTGGCGGGCGTACTGAACGGTTGTGCAAACACCGGCGACTTGGGCAACTTGATGGGTTCCTTGAATCAGGGCGCCAAAAAATACGACGTCTCGTACCTCAAGCAAACAATCATTCCGGGCAAGACGACAAAAGGCCAGATCACTCAAATGTTCGGCGCGCCGACCAATGAAGAACTCAATTCGACGAGCTCCAGCAACGAGTCGAACTGGACCTATGAAAAGACTGATGAAGGCCTGGATAAGTACATGAAGCTGGCCCATAAGTACGTCTCGACCGAAACCAGCCTGAAGATGTATGAAACCTCGGCACAACTGTCCAAGGCGCAAACCGTAGCCAATGACGTCAGCAGCGTGACCGGCACGAAAACAGGCCAAAGCCAGAGCCAGGGTTCGGTATTGACCATCTATTTCGTCGATGATGTCGTGAAGTACTACAGGGTCTACTGACGCAATGGCATCGCCCGTTGGGGACAGCATCACGTCTGTTCCCAACCTTCACCGAGGCTAGCCGCTACGCTTGGAGGCATCAGAGGTCATGCGGTGCCAAAGCCAGTGGAAAAGAACAGTGAACTCGACCAGGCCACGTTACGCCTGACCGTCAGCGCCTGTGCGCTGTTGTATATCGTCATCCTCGCCGGCCTCTATCCAGAAGAGGCCGCGAGCTACGTACCCATCATTATCTACATCTGTACGTTCATCTTCGTCTCGGTGTTCCTGCGCATGATCATCAAGCGCTGGCCTGGACACTTCTTCTGGCGGCGCCTTTTCACGATGCTGCATGACTATGCCGGCATCGCATTTGCCATGATCGTGGGTGGAGAGGGCACGCTCCCGGTGTACGCTGCATTACTCTGGGTCACGCTGGGCAATGGCATGCGCTTCGGCTCGCGCTACCTGGCGCTGGCGACCGTTATCGCGCTGTCGACCCTGGTACTGGTTTTCTGGCTGACCCCGTTCTGGCATACGCAGCCCTACATGTTCCTGATGTTGATCGTCACCACCATTGTGGTGCCCGCCTACGCGCACATTTTGCTCAAGCGCACACGCATTGCCTCCGAAGAAGCCATTTTGGCCAATCAGGAGAAATCGCGATTCCTGGCCCAGGCCAGTCATGACCTGCGCCAGCCAATCCACTCCATCGGTCTGTTTACGGCCTGCCTGCGTGACGCCAGGCTGGGGCTGGAAGAATTGCGGCTGGTGGACAACATCGACCGTTCGCTGCACACCGTGTCGCAACTGTTCCGCTCGATCCTCGATATCTACACCCTCGATCACGGCCAACCGATGCCGAAGGCCGACACCGTACACCTGGGCCAATTGCTGCAGGACGTCGTCAAGCAGAACACCGAAGCGGCCCGCTGGGCCGGCGTCGAGCTGCGTTTGCGCGCCTGTCCTTACTGGGTCAGCGTCAATCCCGGCTTGCTGACCACGATGGTCCAGAACCTGCTGTCCAACGCGCTCAAATACGCACCCGGCCAACCCGTGCTGATCGGCGTGCGACGCCAGGGCCAGCGCCTGGCCGTGGTGATCTACGACAAGGGGCGCGGCATCGCCGCCGAACATTTGCCCGAGGTGTTCAAGGAGTTCTACCGCGTTCGCCATGCGCGCGACAAGGATGTCGAGGGGCTCGGCCTCGGCCTGTCCATCGTCAAGCGCATCAGCCAGATGCTCAATGTCGATATACACATCCGTTCCAAGGTCGGACAAGGCACCCGGGTGGCGATCAGCGGCCTGAAACCGGCGGTACCACGTGTCATGGCGCCCAAGGTGGTGCCCGTCCAGAATCGCCTGGACGGGTTGCGGGTGTGTTTGGTTGAAGACGACGCCAACGTGCTGATGGCGACCTCGGCGCTGCTGGAAAAATGGGGCTGCGAGGTGGAGGCCCACAGCGACGGTGAAGGGCTGACCAGCGATTGCGACATCGTCATCGCCGATTTCGACCTGGGCACAAAAGTCTCGGGCGCCGAATGCATTGCCGCGCTACGCGAGCAGCGCGGCTGGCAAGTCCCGGCGCTGGTCATCACCGGGCATGAGATCGAGCGGATACGCCAATCGCTGCAAAGCCTGAGTATCTCGGTGCTGGCCAAGCCCGTGCGACCGCCGGAACTGCGAGCGGTATTGCTTGAATTGGTCAAGCGCATGGATCGCTGGGGCGAGGACTCAGCTCACCTCAGCCCACCCAGCCGATAGCCGTCTTGGGAATCACCTCGGACTCGTCGAGTTTGGACGCAAACATGCTCACGGCCTCGAGTGCATCCGTGGTCCCGTTCCTGATTTGCACGATGACCGAGCCGGCCTGGTCTGCCAGGGTTACACCGCGCAATGCGCCTTCATGGGTCACGTTCATGCTGGCGACGGCGTCGCGGGTTTCGGAGAGAATCATGCCGATCATTTCGGCAATCTCCGAGGTGGAGCGACTGGTGCGCCCGGCCAGTTGCCGGACCTCGTCGGCCACCACCGCGAATCCCCTCCCCTGGTCTCCGGCCCGCGCGGCCTCGATAGCCGCGTTGAGGGCCAGCAGGTTGGTCTGGTCGGCAATGCCGCGAATGGTGTTGACGATGGCTGTGATCTCTTCCGAACGCGCCCCCAACTGCCCAACCAGACGCGCGGAAGAGCCAATGTTGTCGGCGATCTCGCGCATCTCCTTGGCAGTCTGGTGGATCACCTGGGCGCCCTGTTCGGCCACTCGCTCGGTCTCGGCGGAGATATGGTACGCACGGGAAGCGCCACGCGAATCCTCTTCGAACTTCTCCACCCGTTCGCTGATGTCACTGGCGAACTTCACAACCTTGCACAACTTGCCTTCGGCGTCGTAGACCGGGTTGTAGCTGGCTTCCAGCCAGACGACTTTGCCGCTTTTGCCGAGGCGCTTGAACTGGCCACTGAAAAACTCGCCGGCGTTGAGACGACGCCAGAAATCACTGTACTCCGAACTGCCCACCAGGCTCGGTTCGCAGAACATCCGGTGATGCTTGCCCTTGAGCTCTGCCAACGTGTAATTCATGACATTCAAGAAGTTGTCGTTGGCGGTCAGGATGTTGCCGCCCAGGTCAAACTCGATCACTGCCATGGCCCGGTCGAGTGCCGCCAGCCGGCCACGTGTTTCTGCCTCGCTGGCAACCTTGGCGGTGACATCGAGTGCGTACTTGACCACCTTCACGACGCGGCCTTGCTCGTCCACTACCGGGTTATAGCTAGCTTCCAGCCACACGTTCTGGCCTTGCGCGCTACGGCGCTGAAACGTGCCGGAAACAAATTGGCCGGCGCGCAGCTGGTTCCAGAATTCACGATACTCGGCGCTGCCCACCAGCGCTGGGGTGCAAAAATCCCGATGGGACAGGCTGGCCAACTGATCCGCACGGTAGCCCATCGTGCCAAGAAAATTCTCGTTCGCCCGAAGGACCTTGCCATCGGGGCTGAACTCGATGACAGCCATCGACCGCTCCAAGGCGCCGACCAGTCCTTTGTATGTTGCCAATTCGGCCGTCCTAGCCGTCAGTTCATTTTTTAGTGTTTTATTAAACATGACGTACCCTCGGTGAACCCTGAAAGTAACCGGACCTTTTATTCATATCGGCTCGCTGGCTGGAGGCTGAACGGTACGCTGTAATTATGTTTTGGCGCCAAAACTCACCGAATCCATCAACCAGGTTCTAAAGGCCTGTACTTTTGGGGTGTCGGCTGTTTCAAGCGGACTCACGAAATAAAAGCCGAGGTCAGATTTCAATCGCAGATCAAAGGGGGCAACCAATCGTCCGGCCTTCAGGTCATCCTCGACATAGGTTGAACGCCCGATGCAGACCCCCAGGCCGTCAACCGCAGCCTGAACAGCCATCATGGCAAGGTCGAAAGTCAACCGGCTGCCTTCGGCCAGTTTTTTCGGTTGGCCGGCGGCACTCAACCAGGCACTCCAGTCGTCGTGGGTCACCCCACTGACCTGCAACAAGGTGTGCCGGGCCAGATCGCCCGGATTCTCCAGGGCTGTCAGACCTTGCAGCAGCCTGGGGCTGCACACCGGAAAGATCTCATCAGCCATCAGCCAGTCCGCCCGCAAGCCCTTCCAATCCCCGGAACCGTAACGAATGGCCGCATCGACGCCGCCCTTGCGAAAATCCACCCGTTCGGTGGAGGCCGTAACGCGTACGTCAATGTTGGGAAACGCCTGCTGGAAAGACGCCAGTCGCGGCAACAACCATTTGGAGGCAAAGGACACCAGCGTACTGATGGTCAAGACGCTGTTGTTGCGGCTCTCCAGCAACGTCTCCGTGCAATAGCGCAACTCATGGAACGCCGCACGAACGCCTGGGAAATAGCCATGTCCTTCGTCTGTCAGGGCCAGACCATCCTTGAGCCGCAGGAACAGGCGCACGCCCAGCTCCTCTTCGAGCCGGCGAATTTGATGGCTGATGGCTGTTTGAGTGACGTTCAGCTCTAGCGCGGCCTTGGTAAAACTCATGTGGCGAGCGGCCGATTCGAATGCTTTCAGGCCATTTAGAGATGGGATTCGTGTGGCCATTGGGTTTGGCTTTCTCATGAGATTTTGTCATACGCTAGCACTGAAGATGTCCTTTGAAAATGTTCCGGCCCTCGCGGATTCTGGCGGCACGCTCCCCGACCTTGAGGAAACCATGAAACTGTACTTCGCCCCCATGACCTGCTCATTGTCCCCGCACATCGTGCTGCGGGAATTGGGCCTGCCCTTTGAATTGATTCGGGTCGACAACCAGACCAAACGAACTGCCGATGGGCTCGACTTCCTGACCATCAACCCCAAGGGCTACGTGGCAGCCTTGATGCTGGATAACGGTGATGTCCTGACCGAGGGGCCCGCCATCGTCCAATACCTGGCCGATCTGGTTCCCGCAAACACACTGGCGCCGGTCAATGGCACCTGGGAGCGGGTTCGCCTGCAGGAATGGTTGAACTTCATTACCTCCGAGATTCACAGCGGATGTGCGCCACTGTTCAACGCCAATATTGCAGAGCCGACCAAGGCCATCTTCAGGGCAAAGCTGTTCAGGCGCCTGGATTACCTCAGCCAGGCCCTTGAACAACAGGATTACCTGATGGGCACCTTTGGCCTGGCCGACGGCTATTTGTTTACCGTCCTGAACTGGCTGCCGTTATTCAATATCCAGATCAGGGACTGGCCGGCGCTGGCGGCGTTCATGGCGCGAATCGCCGCACGCCCTAGCGTCCGGGCGGCCATGGCTGCGGAGGCGGCATCCAATCTCGGTGCGATCTGACCCACCGCTATCGCGAGCAGGCTCGCTCCCACAGGTGTCCGGGGTGATTGTGAGATTCGAGATACACCCGGATCCCTTGTGGGAGCGAGCTTGCTCGCGATAGCGGCGGTACAGCCACGCCAGGCCCCAACGCTTGCGCACTTGTGCTAAAAAGCACCGTTATCGTTCTGAGTTCCGGTCATGGCCCTTGCTTCACCTCCCGATCTGACGGACACGACGCATCTTGTTCAACCGCTTTCCCGCACCTACTCATCCGGGACGTTGATCGCGCCTCATCATCATGAATGGGGCCAGCTTCTCTACGCGCAAAGTGGTCTCATGTGGGTCGATACACCCGGTGCTGCGCTGCTGGTCCCGCCGCAGCGCGCGGTGTGGCTGCCGCCGCGGGTCACACATGGGATCCGAGTGGTTTCGCCCTTGGAGATGCGCAATCTCTATTTACGCGCAGAACTGGCCATGGGCGTGGGGCTTGAGCTGGAAGTGCTCGAGGTCAGCAAACTGCTGCGCGAGCTGATCATCCGGCGAGTGGCGCTGGGTAACCGTCCTGATCCTGCGTTGCGTGATGCCTTGGACAACCTGCTGGTGCTGGAACTTCGCGAGCAGCGCTCGGCGGTGCTCAAGGTGCCCATGCCTGCCGGCGGGGATAGGCGCTTGCGCAATTTGTGCGAGACGGTGCTCGACGTCCCCGGCCTGGCCATGTCCTTTGAGCAGCATGCCGAGTCGGTGGGGGCCAGCACCCGCACCTTGGCCCGGTTGTTCCATGCCGAGCTTGGCCTGACGTTCACCGAGTGGCGACGCCAAGTGCAGTTGGCCCACGCCGTCGCCGCACTCCTGGAGGGTGACTCGGTGGGGACGATAGCGGCGCGGTTGGGCTACACGCTGAGCAGTTTCAGCGAGATGTTCCGCCGCTCCCTGGGCGTTGCACCGTCGGCGTATAAAAACGCGATGGCATCAAGGGGATTTGTCCGATAGACGAAACTCTCTGGCGGGCTCGCTATCGGCCCGGACGCTATCCTCGATGCACATTTCGTCGAGGAGTATTGCAGCTTGAAAGCCCTACAGTTTTCCGCCACCGGCAGCCTGGACCACCTCTGCCTCGTTGACTTGCCGACACCCGTCCCGGGCCCCGACGAGGTCCTCATCCGGGTCAAGGCGGCTGGGCTCAACCCCAGTGATGTCAAGAATGTCGAGGGCCGCTTCCCCTATACCACCTTGCCCCGCGTGCCCGGCCGTGATTTCGCCGGGGTGATTGAGCAAGGCCCGGCACACCTGCTCGGCAAAGCGGTCTGGGGAACCGGCAGGGGCCCAGGTTTCCTGCGTGACGGCTCCCATGCGCAATACCTCACGGTTCCGGCAAGTGGCGTGGCCCTGAAGCCCGAGCGTTTGTCCTTCGTCCAGGCGGCGGCTATGGGCGTGCCTTTTACCACCGCCTACGATGCCGTTGAACGATCCCACGTGCAGCGCGACACGACATTCTTGGTGATTGGCGCCAATGGCGCGGTAGGCAGCGCAGCGCTTGCCCTGGCGAAGGCCCGCGGGGCCCGTGTGCTTGCGGCGGTACGGCGACCGGAGCGGGCCGCCGAGTTGCAAGCCAAAGGCTACGACGTCATCGTGACCAGCGCGCCCGGCAGCCTTGCAGAGCAGGTCAACGCGGTGTTTCCGGGAGGGGCGCAGGTCATCTTCGACACCACCGGCTTCTGGCTGCAAGAGGCGGTATCGGCATTGGCCAACTTCGGTCGCATCGCGATCATTGCTGCCCCGCCGGATGGGATGGTGCACTTCCCCGCCCTGGCGCTCTATCGCAAAGGCGGCATCTTGATCGGGGTGAACTCGCTGCTCTATGACAATACCGATTGCGCCCGGATGCTTGAAGAATTTGGCAAGCACTTCGAGGCAGGCGTCATCGACGCTCCCACGGATATTATTGAAATCCCCCTGGTGGACGGCAAGGCCCAGTACGCGCTGATCGCCAAGGGTAGCAGCGCAAAAGCCGTACTGGTGCCCTGATCCAGAGCGGCTCGGTTTATTCGCTCAAGGCCTGGTTGAAGGACGTGTCGATAATCCCGGCAGTGGCCAGCGGTGCCGGCAGCGCCTTGACCTTGAACAGGAAGTCCGCCGTGCTTTGCAGGTCGGCGGCAGCCTGTTGGTCCACCGGGCCGACACTCATGTGTGCCTGGCGCAACCAATGACGCGAGACGTTCTGGTCGAGATTGGCCTTTTTCGCCCACAGGTCCGCGTATTGGTCGGTGTGGTTGTCGACCCAGGCGCGGGCTTGTTTCACACGCCCGAGGAAGTCGGCGATGGCTTCGCGCTTGCTGTCGATGGCCGGCGTCGAAGCGGCAATGGCGCTGAGGCCGGGCATGAGGTTTTTCGCCGTCAGGATCGGCCGGGCGCCGGAGAACAGGATCTGTTGCGAGATGTAGGGCTCCCACACTGGAAACGCATCGATGCTGCCCTGGGGCAAGGCCGCCGCCGCGTCGATCGGCATCAGTTTGATGAATGCCACATGGTTCTCTGGCAAACCGGCCTGCTCCAGGGCGCGCAAAGTCAGTTGCTGGCTCCAGGCACCGGGCCAATAGGCGACTTTCTTGCCCTTGAGGTCGGCGATGGTCTTGACCGGTGAATCCTTGGGCACCAGCAGCGCGATAGTGTCCGGGTTCTGCCGCGAGACACCGATCAATTTCACCGGTGCCTGCTTGGCAGCCAGGAACAGAAAACCCGAATCGCCGAGGAAACCCAGGTCCAGGTCGCCGGTATTCAGCGCCTCGGCCAGGGGCGCGGCGGCCTGGAAGTGTTTCCAGTCGACTTGGTAAGGTGCGCCCTCAAGCACACCCGAAGCCTCCACCGATGCCCGTACGTTGTAATAGTTCTGGTCGCCGACGTGCAGTACCAAGGGCTCGCTGGCGTGGACCAAAGGGGCGGCGAACAATGTGCTGAGGAACAGACGGCGCAGGGATCGGGCGAACTTCATGAAGACATTCCTGAGTGAATTTCATAGAACATAACGCTCTTGGAATTCACATTAGAAATTCTTTTAAAGCATAAGCTCATAGTCACAGGCAGCCAATGTCCAGGGCGCAACAGTGCCGCAACAGACTGTTGGCTGGGCAACATCTCCCTGAAGCTTTCACTTTGTGGCAGCGCCCGCAGACCGCCCTTTCGCCGGCTATGACACAGAGCCTGCAATAACGATGGATATTGGGCTTACAGGCCTCATCGCGAGCAAGCTCGCTCCCACATTCAATCTCCATTGAATAAAAAATTCATATCCGGCAAAGAACCACTGTGGGAGCGAGCTTGCTCGCAATGACGGCGACAAGCCCAACCTCAGCCAATCAGATTCGCGTACACCGGCCGGTCGATATTCCCACCGGACAGAATCACCGCCACCCTTTTCCCCCGCATCGTTTCACGCTCCTGCATCAGCGCTGCCAAGGCAGCGGCGCCGGCACCTTCGGCGAGGTTGTGGGTGTCGGTGTAATACGCCCGCATGGCCCCGGCAATTTCAGCGTCGCTGACCGCGACGATTCGCGCCGCCCCGGCGCCGTAGATGGCAAAGGCCTCGGGAATGGGTCTGCGCACGGCCAAGCCGTCGGCAAAGGTATTCGCCGAATCGGTCTCGCATAGCCTGCCCGTTTCAAACGACAACTTCGCCGCGACGGCCTCGGTGGACACCACGCCCACCACGTGGGTCTTCAGGCCCAAGGCATCGCGGGCGGCGATGACCGCGCAGATCCCCGAGCCACAGCCTATCGGCACATAGACGGTGTCCAGGTCCGGCACCGCGTTGAACAGCTCAAGCCCATAGGTCGCCACGCCCTTGACCAACTCGGGATGGAACGGCGGCACCAGGAAGAGGCCATGCGCTTGGGCCAGGCGCGCGGCCTCTTCACGGGCCTCATCGAAATCGCGGCCATATTCGACCACCTCACCGCCAAAACCGCGCATGGCGTTGTTCTTCTCCACCGAGTTACCTTGCGGCACGACGATCAACGCTTTCAAACCCAATGCGCTGGCTGCCAGCGCCAGGCTCTGGCCATGGTTGCCGCGAGTTGCCGTGACGATGCCTTTTGCCTCTGGGTGCTCGCGCTTGAGCCAGCGCACGAAGGTCAGGCCGCCGCGTACCTTGAAGGCCCCCGTCGGGGTGTGATTCTCGTGCTTGACCCACACCGTGCAACCCAGCCGTTCAGCCAACAAGGGCCAGGCGTACTGGGCGGTGGCGGGCATGACTTCGTATAAGTGGCGGGCAGCTTGTTCGATATCGTCGCGAGTCAGTGTGTGCATGATGGGCCTCCGGGTTTTTGCCCAGTCTAATCAGGGCACCACCGGCGGGCTTTCAGAAAACTGACCTGACTTTCAGGCCCTCTCTTCACTACTATGCTGTTCATGAACCCTCGAAACCGCCACCAGCCGCCCCAGTCCGAACCGGTCCGTCGCATCGAGGCAGGACCGTGGGCGATCGAATTGCTGCCCGGCTGCGCCTACGCCACCCGCTATGTCGCCACACAGTCGGCGATCGGCTTCGCCTTCGACAGCCAGCGCGGCCTGCATGCCATCGGCAGCGACCGCGTGCAGCCCTTCGAGGCGATCCCCAACGGCCTGGCATTCGTCCCCGCCGAATGCGACGTGTTCTCCGAGTCCCCCAGGGGCGGTGAATACCTGCGGGTCGTGCGCACCGACGGTATGGCGTTGCCGGGGGAGCATGCGTTCAACAACCGTATTGACCCGCAGGCCATCACCCTCGCGCTGAGAATGCGCAGCGCATTGCTGCGTGCCAGCGCAGAGGATGACTGGGAGGCCTGGGCGCTCGGATTGGCTGAACGGGTAAAGGACCCCAAGACGTTTTCGGCCCCCGTACAAGGGGCCATCACCGGCGGGCGAATGCGCCTGCTCGACGAGTTCATCGACGCCGGTCTCGACGGTCCGCTGGGGGTCAAGGAAATGGCCGGCCTGCTTGGCTTGTCCGAAGGGTATTTCATGCGGGCATTCAAGAATGCCACCGGCAAAAGTCCACACAGCTACCTGATCGACCGGCGCCTGGCCAAGGCACGGGCGCTGATGCGCGATTCAACCGCCCGACTGACCGATATCGCCCACACTTGTGGCTTCAACTCCCAGGCGCACATGACCACGCTGTTCAAGCAACGCCTTGGCGTCAGCCCGGCGCAGTTGCGCGGGTATTCGAGGCCCTGAACGAGCGGGACAAGCCGCTGGTACGGGGTACCTGAAACGCGCAGTGGCAGCCCAAATCAAATTGCCATCAGATGACCTTGCAAAAACACCCGGGCCGTCTAGATTCAAACCTGTCTCCAACCACATCATCAACCACACCTGACAGCCCTTCGGGCGAGAGCGTCTATTGGCCTAAAACACACACTTGGCGTTGCTTTCAATTACTGACACGGAATCAGTCAATAACAACAAGAGGGATGCTTGATGAAGCATGGCCGTGGGTATCGTTTGCTCTCGCAAAAAGGCGCAGCCGGACATTTCTGGCTGTCGTTGGTTTGCTTTTCAGCCCTGGTGATCGCCAGCTTCTTGCTGTTCGAACAACAGATCCAGGATTTCCTGACCCATCTCAACCTGTACCAGCCCTCGACGCCCGCGCAGAAACTCTACCTGGCGTTGCTGCTGATCGCCCTGCTGGCGCTGGACGTGGTGCTGCCGGTGCCGTCGAGCATGGTCGCGCTGCTGGCCGTAGCGATGCTTGGCAGCGTGGGGGGTTACCTGGCGATTTTCGTGGGGCTGTGCCTGGGCGCCGGGTTGGGCTATGCCTTGGGAGCCGGCTATTTGCGTTTGTTGGCCGGCCGCCTGGGCCTGCATCAGCGCCAGCCGGGGCAACTGGCGTACCGGTTGGGCACACTGTCGTTGATCTGCCTGCGCGGGGTCCCGGTGCTGGCGGAAACCTCGGTCGTCGCCGCCGGGATGCAACGCTACCCGCTGCGCGCGTTCATCCTCGTCACCACCCTGGCCAATGCTGGCCTGGCATTGGCCTACAGCGCCATTGGCACCTTTCTCGTCGAGCAGAACGCGCTGTTGGTGACCCTGCTCGCCAGCATGGTATTGCCCGGGCTGTTCATCGCCGGGTACAGCCTGTTCAAGAGCCTTCGCCGCAGCGACGCGGAGCAACCGTTGCACGGGCGCTTCAAGGTCAGCTACGACTACCCGGTGGTATTCACCGATCATGTATTCGATCCACTCAATCCCTGCCTGCACCGCCAGCTCATGGCCGGCCACAGGGGCCCGGTCACGGTGTTGATATTCGCCGATGAACAACTGCTGCACAGCGCCTCGCACCTGCTGGAACAGATCAACGCCTACTTCATCAGCCACTTTCCAGACCTGCACCTGCAGGCGCCGCCGATCGCGGTCCCGGCCGGCGAGTCGAGCAAGGATTCTAAGGTGTTGCAGCGGCTGTACACCGACATGCTGAAACATGGCTTGGACCGGCATTGCCATGTGCTGGCCGTCGGTGGCGGCGCGGTGCTGGATGCGGTGGGCTACGCCTGCGCCACCTTCCACCGCGGCATTCGCCTGATTCGCATCCCCAGCACCGTGCTCGCCCAGAACGACGCCGGCATCGGTGTGAAAAACGGCATCAACGCCTTCGGCCAGAAAAACCTGCTGGGGGCCTTCTATCCCGCCACCGCAGTCATCAACGACTTTCAATTGCTGACCAGCCTGACCCGGCGCGACCAGATCGCCGGGCTGGCCGAGGCGGTCAAGGTGGCGCTGATCAAGGACCAGGCGTTTTTCCAGTGGATGGAGCAACAGGCCGACGCCCTCGCCTGCTTCGAACATGGGGCCAGCCGCTATGCGATCCGCCGCTGCGCCGAATTGCACCTGGCGCACATCACCGGTGCTGGCGACCCCTTCGAACGCGGTAACGGGCGGCCCTTGGACTACGGGCATTGGGCCGCTCACAAACTGGAAAATCTCAGTCAGCACCGACTGCGCCATGGTGAAGCCGTCGCGGTGGGCATGGCTCTGGATGGACTCTATGCCAATGCCTTGGGGTTGTTGAACGACAGCGACACCGAACGGGTGCTGAACCTGCTGCTCAAGCTCGGCTTCTGCCTGAACCCGCCGGAACTGATCTTGAAAGATGCACTGGGGCGCTCGCAGGTTTTGCTGGGGCTGGAGGAGTTCCGCCAGCATCTGGGTGGGCAACTCTCCATCCCCATGCTCAGCCGGATCGGCGAGTCGGTGGACTTGCATGAAATCGATACCGCGCGAATGGAGCAGGCATTGCAGCGGCTGTCCACCCAGGTCGAGCTTGCGCTACCCCTGAACGAGCGCTGTGCGCAATGAACCAGACTGCGCCGAACCTCAAGGCCTGGCTGACCCTCGGCCGTGTGTCCAACCTGCCCACGGTGTGGACCAACACCTTGGCCGCCGCCCTGCTCGCCAGCAGCGCCGGGGCCCTGGCTCCGCCGTCTTCCCTGGTATGGATCCTGCTGCTGGCGGCACTGTCGCTGCTGTACCTGGCCGGCATGCTGTTGAACGACCTGTTGGACGCCGACTGGGACCAACAACACCACAACCCCCGCCCCATCACCCTGGGCCTGGTCAGCCGCCAGCAAGTGCTGCTGGCCACTGCGTTGTTGCTGGTGCTGGCCGCGGCCTCACTGCTGGGCCTGAGCCGGTTGATCGAGCAGCCGCACTGGCTGCTGGGCAGCGCCACCCTGTTGGTGGGCTGCATCCTCGGTTACAACCTGCTGCACAAGAAATACGCCCACAGCGTCTGGCTGATGGGAGCCTGCCGCTCGGCGCTCTACCTCACCGCAGCGGCAAGCCTGGCGGTGCCGCCGGGACCGATCTGGCTCTGCGCCATTTTGCTCGGTGTCTACATCAGCGGCCTGACCTACCTGGCTCGCCAGGAACATCGCAACCAACTGATCAGCCGCCTCCCCCTGCTGCTGATGCTGAGCCCACTGGCCTTGGCGATCTACGCAGGCAGCGCCTGGTTCTGGCCGGTGCTGCTGTTATGGCTTGGCTGGTTGGGCTGGCACTACTGGCGCAACCTGGCCAACCCTCGGCAACGGCAGGTCCGCGTCTTTATCGGCGCTGGCCTGGCAGCCCTGCCGCTGTTCGATGCCCTGGTGCTGGCCGTGGCTAACCAGCCCCTGGGCAGCCTGTTATGTGTCCTGGTGTTTTTCCTGCTTCCTCATTTCCAGCGCTGGATCAAACCAACATGAACACGGACGTTACTGCACCGGCATCGGCGGCCCTCGACATGCGCCACGACTGCGTGAACGAACAACGGCAAAATTTCATTCGTCAACTCGAAGAAACCGAGCGGCAATGGTGGCGTCAGGCACAGGAGCAACTTGCCCAGCGCCCGGACTCCAATACCTCGTCACTCTTGAGCAGCCAGTGCAAGCGCAACCTCAAGGAGCGAGCACTGCCCGATATCGCCGGCTGGAGTAACGTCCAAATGGCGCGGGCGTTGCTGCTGGCCCAGGTGCTGGAACAGCAGCCCGCCGCCGGGCAAGTCGCCCTGCTGCACCAATTGTTCCTGTGGGGCGACGACCAGGAAAAGGTCGCCACCTTGAAAGCCCTCGATTGGCTCGATAGCCGCGGGACGTGCGTGGAGCTTGCACGCCAGGCCGGACGCACCAGCAACAGCCAGGTGTTCGCCGCCCTCGCCCTGGACACCGCCTACCCGTCGCGTCACTACAACGAACAGGCCTTCAGCCAACTGGTGTTGAAAGCGCTGGGCATGGGCCTCGACGTACGACGCCTGATCGGCCTGGCACAACGACAAAGCGTCACCCTCAACCAGTTGGCCCTCGACCTGCTGGACGAACAACTCGCCGCCGAACGAACGGTGTCCGCCGGACTGCCCCACGTGATTGCCTTCGACCTGCTGAGCCCGGCGCAACGTCAGCGCCTGGCCGGCCTGGGCCAGCAACGACGCTTGCCGGCGCAATGGCACGAGCACCTGGGCGGCGTTTCGCCGAACTGATGCCCCACCGTCCCCCGCTTTTTTTGACGAGGATTCACCATGCTCAAGTACTTCGACCCGCATATCCATATGGTCAGCCGCACCACTGACGACTACCAGAACATGGCGGCCGCCGGCATCACCGGGGTAATCGAGCCGGCCTTCTGGCAGGGCCAGGCCAGGACCAGCGTCGGCAGCTTCATCGACTACTTCGACACACTGTTGGGCTGGGAGCGCTTTCGCGCCAGCATGTTTGGCATCCATCACTTCTGCACCATTGGCCTGAACCCCAAGGAGGCCAATGACCTGTCGGTGGCCAACGAGGTGCTGGAGATTCTGCCGCGCTACCTGGTGAAAGACGGCGTGGTGGCGGTGGGTGAAATCGGCTACGACGACATTACCCCGGAAGAGGATCGCTTCCTCGCCGCGCAATTGGAGCTGGCCAAGCAATTCAATCTGCCGGTGCTGGTGCACACGCCGCACCGCGACAAGATCGGCGGCACCAAACGCACGCTCGCGGTCATTCGCGAGGTCGGCATTGCCGAACATATGGTGATCATCGACCACCTCAACGAACTGACCCTGCCCCTGGTGCTGGACAGCGACTGCTGGCGCGGCCACTCCATCTACCCCAACACCAAGATGTCGGAACAGCGCATGGTCGCGCTGCTGCAGCAGTACGGCACGGAAAAAATGGTGGTCAACAGCGCCGCCGACTGGGGCATCAGCGACCCGCTCAAGGTGCCCAAGACCGGCCAGGCAATGTTGGCCGCAGGCTTCAGTGAAGACCAGGTCGAACAAGTGCTGTTCCACAACCCGGTGGACTTTTTTGCCCAGAGCGGCCAGTTGGACAAAGCCCTGGTCAGCACGCCCCTGCCCATCGATCAGCGGCGGCAATGGCAGGACAACTCCGCCCTGCGGGGCCAGGAACCGGTGATCAAATGAGCGCCCGCACGGGTTGGACGGCCACGCAGATCGGCTATTGCAGCAACGTGCACCCGACCCATGACCTGGGCGGGCTGCGCGCATCCGTCGAACGGCATTTCCACACCGTGCGCACACTGCGCGGGCTCGACACGCAGGACAGTGGATTGTGGATCAGCGCCCTCGCCGTCGCCGAACTCCAACAAGCGCCGACCCGTGCGGATTTCCTCGACCTGCTGCAACGCAGCGGGCTACGCCTGACCTCACTCAATGGGTTTCCCTACGGCCAATTTCACCAGGGCGCGGTGAAAGCCGACGTCTACCTGCCCAGCTGGGCCGATCCGCAGCGGCTGGCGTACAGCCTGGACCTGGCTCGATTTCTCGCCCAGGCCCTGCCAGCGGACTGTGCCCAGGGGGTGATCTCCAGCCTGCCGCTGGGCTATGCCGCCCACTGGAGCCCGACGCTACAGCAACATGCCGAGCACCAACTGCGCGAGCTCACTGCCGGGCTGGCCCGGCTGCAACGGGAGACGGGCAAGAAGATCGTGGTCTGCCTGGAAATGGAGCCCGATTGCGTGCTGGAAAACACCGACCAGGCCATCGCCTTCTTCCGCCATTGGCAAGCCACGGACCCGCACCATGAACACCTGGCGCTGTGCTTTGACGTTTGCCACCAGGCCGTGATGTTCGAAGACTGCTATCAATCACTGGACCGATTGCGTCAGGCCCGGGTCCCCATCGGCAAGATCCAGTTATCCAATGCACTGATTTGTCGCCTGCCTGAGGACGAGCACCGGCGCGAACAGGTGCTCAAGACATTGAGCGGTTTTGCCGAACCCACCTACCTGCATCAAGTGAAGGCCCGCAATGGACAGGACCGGTTATCGGCCTGGGCGGACCTCCCCGCGGCCCTGGATGATTGTGAGCAAAACCGCGTCTCTCATCCCGAACTGAGGATTCACTTCCACATTCCGCTGTTCAGCGAGCAGTTGCTGCTGCCCGAACTCAGCGGCAGCCAGGTTGCCCTGTCGCAAACGTTCGACTTTTTGGCCGACCATGGGGATTTTCGCCCCGTACTGGAAGTGGAAACCTACAGCTGGGGCGTCCTGCCCAGCCAATTGCGGCCCACGACCGAGCACGCCCAACTCCAGGGCATCGCGGCGGAGTTGCATTGGGTCGAGGACCAGTTGCAGCAGCGCCGCTTGCTGCAACCTCAAGCGCTGGAGGCCCATGCCCATGCGCTCTGATCCTGCGCGCCAGCCGCTGCTGCTGATCAACGTGGTCGGCCTGACGCCCGCGCTGTTGGGTGCCGCGACGCCCTGCATCAATGCCCTGTTGAAAACGGCCAAGATGGCCACGCTGCAACCGGTGTTCCCGGCGGTCACTTCGACCGTGCAGGCCTCGATCCTCACGGGACAGCCACCGTCGGAACACGGCATCATCGGCAACGGCTGGTATTTCCGCGACCAGGCCGAAGTGCGTTTCTGGCTGCAACCCAACGCACTGATCCAGGGGGAAAAGGTCTGGCAGACACTCAAGCGTCAGTACCCCGGGTTTCGCTGCAGCCAGTTGTTCTGGTGGTACAACATGTATGCCGACGTGGACGCCGCCATTACCCCACGGCCCCACTACCCGGCCGATGGTCGCAAGATGTTCGGCCTGTATTCGGCGCCGGCCTCGTTGCATGAGCGTATCGAACAGCAGATCGGCGAGTTTCCCTTTCCGAGCTTCTGGGGACCGGCGGCCGGCATCGCCTCGAGTCGCTGGATCGTCGATTGTGCCATTGCCGAATTCCAGCTCAACCACCCCGACCTGCAATTGATCTACCTGCCCCACCTCGACTACAGCCTGCAACGCCTGGGGCCCGATCACCCGTCGATTGCCGACGAGGTACGCGCCATCGACAGCGAAGTCGGGCGTCTGCTGGACTTTGCCCAAGCGCAAGGCGCGGCAGTGATGCTGCTGTCCGAATACGGGATCGAAGCCGTCACCCAATCCGTTTCCATCAACCGGTTGTTACGTGCCGAGGGCTTGTTGCAGGTACGCCAATCGCTGACCTGGGAGTTGCTCGATCCCGGTGCCAGTGCAGCGTTTGCCGTGGCCGATCATCAGGTCGCGCACATCTACGTGAAGCATGCGCGCGACATCCCCCGCGTCAAGGCGCTGTTGCAACGCCAGGCCGGCATCGAACAGGTACTGGATAAAACCGAACAACAGGCCTGGCAACTGGATCATCCCCGCAGCGGCGAGCTGGTGGCCGTGGCCGCGCCCGGTTACTGGTTCGATTACTACTACTGGTTCGACGAGCGCAAGGCTCCCGACTTTGCCCGCACCGTGGATATCCATCGCAAGCCAGGTTACGACCCGCTCGAGCTGTTCATCGACCCGGCCATTCGCTTCCCGAAATTGAAAGTGGCGCGCCGCCTGCTCCAGAAAAAGCTCGGCTTTCGCTACTACATGGACCTGATTCCGCTGGACACCCGCCTGGTCCGCGGCAGCCACGGACGGCTGCCCACGAGCGAGAAGACCGGCCCGCTGCTCATCACCAATTGTGATCTGTCGTTGCCACAGCACCTTGCGGCCACGGCGGTGAAGCAACTGCTCCTGGAACACTTCCGGGGGCACCCTCATGCCGATACGGCGAATGCCAAGGAGCTTCCATGCGGCGAGCCATTTCCATAACCGTTCTCAGTGCCCTGGCCGGTTTGGCCCAGGCACAGGACACCAACAACTTCGATTGCAGCAACTTCCTGCAATTTGGAGCAGACATCAACCAGACTCGGACCGCGTTTGCCCAGAGTCCCGAGACCATGGCCTGGAACTGGTTCGTCTGCTTGAACCAACCCAGTACCGCGCAAAGCAGCAATCTGGTGTGGGAGATGATGAAGCCCTCGGACCAGGTCTACCTGCCCAACGGCGCACCACCGGGCGCCTATGACAGCTCCGCACCGCTCCCGGCCGCGGTGGTGACGCAAGCCAAGGCACAAGGCATGGACCTGTCCCGATCCTTCCATAACATCAATGCCACCCAACAGGTCGATGGCCTGATCCTGCAAATGGGGGGTGCCGTGCCCGATGCCCAACAAGGCCACCCCGTACGCTTTCAGTTGCTGATGGGCAAGGACACGTTCGATTACATCGTGAACAAGCAGGTCTACAACGTGAATGGCCAGGCCGCCCTGGCCAACGACCTGAACTTTCCCCCCACCGCCTGGGAGTTGAAAGCCGCGTGGCTGTGGATCGGCACAGACACGACCTACCGACAAACCCTGGTAAATGACGGCTACTACATTGCCCAGGCCTACTACC
The DNA here is from genome assembly GCF_008801605.1 of Pseudomonas brassicacearum subsp. brassicacearum. GTDB lineage: Bacteria > Pseudomonadota > Gammaproteobacteria > Pseudomonadales > Pseudomonadaceae > Aquipseudomonas > Aquipseudomonas brassicacearum. The sequence continues at coordinate 183,342 of NZ_VZPJ01000001.1, forward strand.
AGCAGGACGACGGTACTTACCAGGTCGGCTATGTGGCATTGAGCGGTCTGCATGTCGTCAACAAACTGAACGCCAACTGGGTCTGGACCACCTTCGAAAACATCAACAACAGCAAGTACACCGTCACCAATGCCGCCCCGCCTGCGCCGATGACCAACACCACGGGGCCGACTCCGGCCGCCAAGCCGGTGAACACCAGCTTCCAGGCCAACAACCGGAACCTGTCGAAGTACGAGTTGATCGGGGTCGAGTTCCAACCCATCACCCAGGTACTGGCCAACTCACAGCTGGAATCGGCGTTCCAGAACACCTCGTCCTGCCTGGCCTGCCACGGCACCGCCGCCTACTCGAACGACAAAGGCTACTTCAATTTCGCTCTGAACCACGGGGGCGGCATTGTCTATCCCACCACCCCGCTGCCGCCCTCGGCATTCGATGGCTACAAAAAACTGGACTTTGTCTGGTCGCTGAAACGCGCCCAGTGGCAACGCTAAGGAGCATGACATGAGCGTATTGAATTTCCCCCGTATCTACCTCAACGGCCATATGTTCTGGAACCCGCCAACGGCCAACAACAACGACGTGTATCCGCTGTATGACGCGGTCAACGCGGACATAAACTGGCCGTTCATGAGCCACTTCGACATCAACGCCAAGAACGCCCCCACCCTACTGATGCCCTGGGCCATCAAGCCCCTGACAATGGCGGAGCTGCCGGCCTATATGCTGCAGGTACCGACCAATGCCAACCCGGGAACCTACCCGTACATGCCCGCCGAATGGGATCTGTTTGGCGACAATGCCTGCGGCACGGTGAGCTACAAAGGTACTCGCTCGACGATCATTGGCGGCGAGCTGCAGGCCGACACCTACATCACCGAGGATGCGCTGGTTGGCAGGGATTACCAATTGCTCGGCAATCCCTTTGGCAGCAACGCTCCGACTGCCGCGCGCTTCGTGGACGTCAGCCCGTGGCAGAACACCTTCACCGCGTTGTATTTCGACAAGCTGATGCTGGGGGATGCCACGTGTGGCCTGACCCTCAATCGCCAGTATCGAATGATGGATCGCTTCCTGAATTTCAATTGGGCGAGCACCTTCCATGGCCTGGTATATGTCACCACCACCTGGCAGACCTGCTTTCCCCAGGAGAACCTGGAATGGGTCATCGGCGATTCGGCGCTGCTGAGTAACCTCCAGCAGCAGATGAAGCTGCAAGGGGCAAAGGGCCTGATGTTCAGGTTCTCCACCTACCTGACCTGCTACGACAGGAACGGTGTTTTCAACGATTTCCCGTACGTCAACACCCGTTCCAATGCCCCCTCGGATACGGCTCGTCTGCAAGCGATGTATCAGAAGGGCCTGGACAACGTTTCCGGTATTTTCTTCAACCCCGCCTACAGCCGCACCGCTGCGACCCTGGGCCTCTGGTTCGCCGACGAATACCCGACCGCCCCCGCCGGCCTGCGCCTGGTGCCCGCGCAGGCCGTACCTGTTGTTCAACCAAATGGGACTCCCCAAAACGCCACACTGGGCGTGACTTCAGTGCAGATTACCGGCAACACCCTGTCGCTGGATCTGGCCAACACGTTCCCGTTCTATCCGGTAGAGCCCAATGCGCCCATCCTGACCGCCGAAAAATTCCAGGCCGGCGACTATCAACTGGGTGTACGCGAGGGTGATCAATTCACGCCGGTAGTGGACTTGGGTTTCGACCGGTATGACCAGGCAGCCTTCGACAAACGCTCCGGCCTGCAGGACTTCCCGCTCAGCGACGCGGACCTGACGAAACTACAACCAGGTCATCCATTGGAGCTGCGACTCAAGGCCACGGCCGCCCCGACACCCGTGATCGCCGCCACCCAGCAAACCTGGACCGCCGAAGTGGTGGAGAGCGGCAGTTTCATCGACGTGGGCGACCACAAGACGCTGACCATCATGGTGCAGAAAAATGGTCAGCCGGCGGCCAATACCACGCTGTGGGTGGCGGAATATGGCAACCCCTACATGGTGACCACCAGCGACTACTACCTGGCCTCCAGCAACGCGGCCAATTTCACGCTGTTCTTCGACCACCCAGACGACCCCAACCAGAACAAGGCCAATCTGCCGAATTTCAATAACGCGCCGCCCGTACAAAACTATCTGGCCAAAGGCAGCGGCCGCCGACTGACTGCGCTGCAGAGTACGGATCAGTCCAGTGGAAACCCGATCGGTTATCAGCAATTCCTGCAGGGCGACGGCAAACCGGTCACGATCGACTTGCACCCTTGCCTGGCATTCGATGCCGGCGTCTACGCCACCGGAACCCTGAGCGACGACGTCCACGCCACTCCGGTGGATTACTCTTATGTAGCGACCACCACCGACGCCAACGGCATCGCCCAGGTGAGCTTCAGGGCCGTGGCCCCGGGCTTCCCGACCTTGCGTTTTTTCGTCAAGGAAGGCGACAGCGATCCGGTCATTCCCTTCAGCTTCCCGCTGCCCCAAGCCTACATCGACTTCCTCGCCCCGCTCCGCGTCCTGCCCTTGGACGTGCAGCTGCAACAGGACTTCATCAACTACTGGAACACCGTCTACAAGGATCAGAACGCCGCGACGCAGCTGTGGGAGGGCTTCCTCTACCCACGCATCCTGCAGACCTTCTATTACCTGTACCCGATCATGAACAAGTACATGCCGCTCAACTCCCAGGCGCGCGTCGAAGGCGCCATCGACCAGTTGATTGTGCTGATCAGCAAGCCCTACCAGGAGGAAAGCACGCTCTCGATGCCTATCACCCGTGACATGTCCCAGAGCCGCCGCGCGGTATTGGAGCTGTGGGCCCAGAAGCTGGTCAAGCGCAACTATCCGCCACAACAACTCAAGATGAGCGATTACGACAACCTCTGACCGTGACGCTGTTCACCCAAGGAGGATAAACCACTGTGGGAGCGAGCTTGTGTGGGAGCTGAGCTTGCTCGCGACGAAGGCACCGCGGTCTTTCGAATGACCGCGTTATCGTTCATCGCGAGCAAGCTTTGCTCCCACAGGCTCCCACAGTGTCACCCGGTACTTTTCAAAGGAATGACCTATGAAAACCAGTATCTTGAACCGGTTGTTGCTGTTGATCCTGCTGTTCAGCCCACCTCTGTTCGCCCAGGACAGCGGCGCGGTGTACTTCACCATGGGCGTGCACAACACCGAGGGCTGCAACGAACAGAACGGCAACTGCATCGCCAAACGCCTCCCAGGCGAGCCTTCCGATCCGTTTTTCCCGGCGTTCTGGATCAGCGATTGGACCATGTACCGGGTGATGCACAACTATGAGAAAAACCCGCCGCCCTACAGCAATCCGCCCTCCACCCTGACCCCGGCGGACTACACCGTCTCCCGAGGAACCAGCTACTACGACACGGCCTATATCCCGGCCGATGGCGACGGTTTCGGTGCGATGATGGAGCACTATGAGAAGTACTGCCTGCCGATCTTCCCGATCAAGAACAACAACTACACCTGCTCCTTCGTGTCCCTGGGCAACAAGGCGTACTTCCTGACCTACCCGCAGGATCGCCCCAAGGACATGCCGGCCTGCTGCATGTTTTCGCCGATGAATCATCCGCCGCGGCAAGACTTCATCCAGCACCTGCCCTACAGCGCCGAGCGCAGCCAGAACCTCAATGGCAGCGTGCAGGCCTACGCGCTGGACCTTCAATCGCCGCAGGGTCCGATCCTGTTCGGCTATGCCTTCTACAAGAAAATGTCGGGGCAACCGCCCTACCGGCAGCCCCAATCGTTCTTTTTCTCCGGTGACAGCAGCGTCGCCAATGCCCCCATCGTCAGCCAGAACTACACCAACTTCCGCATCGCCAAACCGGACCCTGCCCAGACCTGGGCGCAGGTGGCCGCGATGTGCCCGGCGAATCCACCGCCCTGCCAGCTGTTCGAGCCACCGGCTTCACAGAGCAACGGGCAAAAGGCGCAGTGGAACAAGCTCATGCAGCGCAAACCCTGACCAATGACGAAGGATCGCCATGAACACTTCACTCCGTTTCATCCTGGTACTGCTGGGCCTGGCCAATCTTCCGGCCCTGGGCCTGGAGCAATCCCAGGAACAAACCATGCCACGGACGCAGGCCTCGAACCTGAATTGCCAACCCCCCAGTACAGCGCCAGCGGCCAGTGCCAGCCAGGACCTGTTCGATCAATACAGCTGGCAACTGTTCATCGCCGTGAACTGGCCCGCCCAGGCGGGACAGCGCGGTGATCCCGACTGCAGCAAACAGCCGGGGGACCCCGGCTACACCGTCTGGCAGACCTACAAGACCGTGGAAGAAACCTTCCTGCCACGGGGGGCCGACCCAGGCCCCTGGAACACCCCGCAGCTTGCCAAGAGCCTGGGCATCATCAACATCGCCGCGCTGAAGAACAGTTCCCAGGTGAATGCCGTCGACCAGGCCGTCGGCGGCTGGCTGATCGACCAGGCCGGCAACCCGACCTACTACGACATCTCGGCCAACGAGACCTCCTACAACTACATCGTCGCCAACCAGTTCTATAACGCCGATGTGGTTTCCAAAGCCAACAACATCTACTTCCCCTATGGGGTCATCGAGGTCAAATCGAGCTGGCGCATCCTCACCCCCAACGACAATGCCAGCCGCTACCTGACCATGCTTGCGCGCGTGGCCACGTTCGACGACCAAGGCCAGCGCACCGGCGTCACCGAAGCCTACCTGGGGCTGGTAGGACTGCACGTCATCACCAAGGTGAACGGCTATCCGCAGTGGATCTGGTCGACCTTCGAACAGATCGACAACGTTGCGCCCAAAACGCTGGTGAACGGTGCATGGGTCGACCAGCCGACCTCCGGCACGGCTTATTCCTACTTCAACGCCAGCGCCCCGGCAGCCACGCTCAACCAGTCGCCCTGCGATTGGCAGACCCAGGGCGCACACCTGGTCTGCGTGCCCAAGCCTGGCACCACCTTCCAGACCCCGAACCCGTTGAACCGGTACACCCCGATCGCCGAGATCACCAACGAGGTCAACGCCCGTTACCGCAGCGACCCGGGCCTGCAACGCAGCGTATTGAAGTACTACCAACTCATCACCACCCAGCGCCCGCTGATGCCGGACAACCCCAGCAACCCGCTGGGCCAGCCGCCCCCCGCCCTTTCGGCCAACGTGACCATGGAAAGCTACATCCAGCCCAACAGCAGCTGCATGAATTGCCACTCCATGGCGACACCGGTCAAGAGTCCCTACAAATCCGACTACTCCTACCTGTTCAAATTCGCCAATTCACCTGTCGGCAAAACCATCAAGGACGAGGAATAACTCATGAGCATCCTGAACGGACCACGGCTGAACTTCTGGGGCGGCATCCGCACCGACGTCAGCCTGCCGAACAACTCCCCGACCATTCCCTACGATGGCAACGATGACTGGCCGCTCTTCGACCTGACCACCTCGACCCTGGCACCGGGCGCCGAGCCCTACACCGACGACCAGTTGAACAACATGATCAATGCCCCCGCCGGCAACTACTACACCGCCGGTGGCTGGAATCACTACGGGCAGCATGTCGTCGACATGCAGAACGCCTTGATCAGCTCCCAGGGCATCCCCGGCAGCATCAACACCACCGGCGACCTGGTGGGCCAGGCCGTCTATTTGCTCGGTTCGGTGGACCCGGTGACCGGCCAGGGCCCCGTTTCCGGCCCGATGATGGTGGACCTGGACCCCACCTCCTCGACGACCACCCAGATCTTCGTCGGCGGCCTGCAAATCGGTGGCAACGACAACATCCAACTGCTGATCCGCAGCAACACCGTGTGCAGCAGTTTCGACGTGGCGGGACGTGTGCTGCTGCCGAAAAAAATGGACGCGCCGGGTTCTTTCCACGCCAGCGGCACGTTTCAACTGACCTTTCCCTTGAGCAGCATTGTCAGTTGGAACCAGAACAGCAGCGGCCTGCGCTCGATCATCCAGGCACCAGGGGCGACGGGCATCGTCCTGCGTTTCGTCATGTTCGAAATGTGCCCGACGATGACCACCGAACAACTGGACGCCGACTACGCCGCCGGCAAATACACGCCCAACCCGAGCATCGGCCGGGTCATCGGCACCTTGGCCCCGGCCTTCGCCGACGAGCCGCTGAACTGCCAGCCGGGCCGGCAACTGGTCAACCAGAGTACCGGCAATGCCGGCTATGCCGACCTGGGCGACACCGGTTACCTGAGCATCGACATGGTGAACGTCATTCCGAAGGAAACCTTCCGGGCCGTCAGGGACGACATCACCAGCCCGATCGGCCCCAACGCCGATTACGGGACCGTGACCATCAGTGCCGGCACCACCACCCTGACGACCCTGGAGCCGACCAGCCGCTTTTTATTCGACTACTACGTGTATGGCGGCATCGTCGACCTGCCCCTGACCGCCGACCAGCTACAGGCAGTACGGACCTCTGCCTTGGCAATCAACGCTCCGGGCAAGGTCGCCGGCACCACGTTGCAAGCCACCGAGTCGACCTATCGGATCTATGCCGACCAGCGCAACGTCTACCTGGAGGACTACCCCAACGGCCTGTCGGTCACCCTGCAGGTCAGGTACCTGGGCGGGGCGGTCCCCAGCACCACCGAAATCGGCCTGCAGGCAATCCCGGCAGCTGATCCTCCCACGTACAAAGAACCGCAGTACTGGGACTTCCTCGACTACCCTGACTCGCTGACGGTCAGCGCCGGCCAGCTTTCAGTCAGCTTCCCCGTCACCGTCAAACCGGGCAGCGCCGCCCAGGCCGGTTTCGTCGCCCTGACCTGCACGGCCAATGGCCTCGACAGCAGCGCTTACTTCACCAACTTTCGCAAATACGCCCAGACCGACTTCGGCATTCCCAAGGGCACCACCATCACCTGGCCGCTGATGTACCCCAACGTGCTGCGCTTTCACTACCTGGCCTTCCCCGCCATGTCGCGCTATATCCCGCTGAATCAGCCCGACGCCATCATGGGCGCCAAGAACCCCATCCTCGCCCGTACCTCGGACGCCTACAAAGGCACCACGCTGTTCATGCCCGTGGTGCGCTCGATGTCGCCCTGCCAACGGGCGTTGCTGCGGGCCTATCTCACCGGTGAACCGTGGCAGCCGCCGCAATGACCGTATCCCCTGCTCATTCACGGAGAGAGCCTATGCCCGTTCCCCTTCAGATCCCCGCACACCCCGGGGAAAACCTGCGCCCCAGCACCCTGGTCGCCGAGGACCTGCTGAACCCTCGCGGCCTCTGCCTGCAAGCCGATGGCAGCCTGCTGCTGACCGAAGCAGGCTCGGGGTTGCCCGACCACCCCTTCAGCGGCCGTATCAGCCGACTGCGACCGGATCCGCAGCGGCCCGACGCCTACCTGCCCCGCGAAACCCTGGCGCAAGGGTTTCGCGCCATGAACATGCAGGCGCGCATGCTGCGCGATGAAATCATGGGGGTGTCGGACATCGCCTGTGGTGACGGACGCTGCCTGGTCAGCCAGACCGATTACGTCGCCGGCTCCAAACTGCTGGACCTGCAATTCACACCGCCCGAACCGGTCTTTCATAGCCGTGGCAACCTGAATGCGCTGTGCTACCACCCGACCCGCCGCAGTTGGCTGGCCGTCAAGCCCGATACCAACCAGTTGGTGGAGTTCGTCACAGGCCAGGAAGAGCGCGTACTGGCGCAACTGCCCGAACTGGATCAAGGCCAGGAGGCCGTTCCCGTGACCCTGGTGTACGAACCGGCGACAGACGCCGTGCTGATCAGCCTGTTCTCGGGCGAACTGCACGGCGACCCGAGCCGCAAGGGCATCGACTTCGCCGAGAAGGCCGGCCAGGTGATCCGGGTCTGGCCCGCCAGCGCCAGGATCGACATCCTGATTCGCGGCCTGCAACTGCCCACCGGGCTGGCGCTGCGCCCCAACGGCCAGTTGCTGGTGCTGGAGCTCTGCGAGCGCCTGCAACAACCGCTGCTCCCCGACTGGAACGGCGAACCCCTGCATGGTGGCTTTACCCGGTTCAGTGGGCGACTGCTGAGCTGCGACTTGCAGACAGCCCAGATCACGGTTCTCGCCCGCGACCTGGATACCCCTTCCAACCTATGCCTGTTACCCGACGCGGTACTGGTCAGCGAAGGCATGGGGCTGGTCGGGCGGCCACTGCCTGCGCCAGATGGAAGCGTGGTGCCGTTAAACGGCAGACTTCGTCGGGTGCAACTCTGAACAAACGCTCAAGGCCGCAGGCAAAAAAACGGCGCTTACCCTTCATGGGATAGGCGCCGTTTTTCTTGACTCAGCCAGCAGTGACCGTCATGCCACCGTCCGCCATGACCACCGAACCGACGATAAAGCTGGCACGGTCCGACGCCAGGAACGCAACCACCTCGGCAATTTCTTCCGGCTGTGCGGCTCGGCCGATAGGCGCGGCTTCACCGTGCTGGGCAAGGAACGCCGGGCCGTCCTCGACCACGTCATTGAGGATGTTGGTGACCACATCGCCAACTCCGACCGCATTGACGCGAATGCCATGCCCGATGACTTCCAGCGCCAGGGTCCGCGTCAGTTGAGCCAGGGCACCCTTGGAGGCGGTGTAGGCGGCAATGGTCGGGAAGGCAAAATAGGACGCGTAGGAGGCAATGTTGACGATGGCCCCCGACTGGTTGGGCATCATCGCCTTGATCGCTTCGCGTGAATGCAGGAAGGCCGCGGTGGCGTTGACTGCCTGGATGCGCTCCCAGTCCTGGCGCGTCATGTCGATCACCAGCTTGTTGATGATGATCCCGGCGTTGTTGACCAGGATGTCCAACCGGCCGAACTGTTCGACGGCCAGGCCAACGGCGCGCTCGGCAGCGCCATCCTCGGTGATGTCAGCCTCCAGCGGCACCAACCCGGGACGGGCCAGCTCATGGACGGCGGGGTTGATGTCTTCCGCGACCACCTTGGCGCCGCGGGCATGCAACAGCAATGCGATGGCCTTGCCGATGCCACTGGCGGCTCCGGTGACCAGTGCGACCTTGCCTTCGACTTCGTGGGGAATGCTATGTTGGATATCGGTCATGATCGCTCTCCTGCGTGAGCGGGCCGACGAGACATTCGCCAGCCCGGCGCCCGTGGGCGCTGTCGTTATCGACGGCTTCACTTTCTCGCAACGGGGACTAGCGAGCTTTCGCAGGTTTGCCGGGACTGTCGGGGTTTTGCGAAAAATGTGGCCAGAGATGGCTCCCGCTGGGCCCTGTAGGAGCTGGCGAAGCCTGCGATCTTTTGATCTCTCGCTTGAGACTCAAGTGTCTGGGGAAAGACCGCAGCCTCGTTGCACTCGACAGCGCCTACAGGGTCAGAAACAGTGCGGACGTCCATACCCGTGATTGATCCCGCTGGCGGGCGCAGATGAACAGCGGGTGTTCACGACCTGGCTCAAGACCCAACCGGGCCAGTTCGATTGTCCCCTGCAGCTCACGGGGCAGCGCTGCGGCGGTCACCCGTTCCAGGGACACCTTCAACTCCGCGCCCGGCAACTCTTCGACCACTTGCGATTGCGCCAGCAACTGTTCGCCGGACAGCGTCATCAACACCGTCGGCGCGTGTACGTAAGGTTGCGGCTCGGACGGGTCGCCGACCTTGACGTAGTTGTCGATACGGCTGTGGACCTGCAGCGTCGCGCCGGCCAGTTGCGACAGGTCGATTTCGATGCTGTCGGTATCGCCGTTGGTGTCGGTGCGAAACGCCAGGACCGTCGCATCCTTGCGCCATACGGTCTGCTCGGGATGATCGAGGCCCAACGCGCGGAAGCCATTGATGACCGCGCCCGTGATGCGGATTTCGCCGGTCCAGTAGGCGCCGCGATAACGGTCCTTGATCCGTGCGCCCCCCAGGCGCAAGCGAATGCGTTGCGTGCAAAAACCCAGTTCCTGATGCAGGTTGCGCGACCAGATCAGCTTGTCGCCATCGAACAGATCGACCTGCTCCCAGCCCGCCTCGCCCAGCAGTCGATAGTCCAAGGTGGCATTCGAATCAGCAGTGAAGACTTCACCCATGAAGTGCCTGCCCTGACGCAAGCTGGCGAACGAACGCTCCCCCGTCGTAGCAAAGGTGCGACGAGCGCGCAGGGCCTTGCCCACACTGGCGCGGTCGAAAGCCTCGGCGACAACGCCGGTCAGCCCGCCACGGGAGCCGAACACCGCCGTGGCCGGCACGCCGCCACCGCAGCGGCCCTGGTGTTCATCGCTGTTCGCCGCGGCTCCCACCCGATAGCCGCGCTGCAACGCTTCGGCGTAGACCCAATGGAACTGGCCCCAGGCCGAACCGACCTCGATCAGCCGCTCGAGCTCCGGGTGATGCCAGTCGAGGTTGCAACGACGTCCGCCGACGTGGGGCATCATCAGATGCCCTTCGGGGTCCTTGGCATAGGCGGCGTACAACTCGTCCACCGGCCAGGCCCCCGGCTTGATGGTGCCGGCGGTGAACTCGTTCCACTCGAAGGAGCGCACCAGCCGCCCCTGGTTGTCGAAGGGGAACTCGGGCTTGCGGTCATGCAGGAACACCACGTTGCGGTCGCCGCCCGCACAAGAGTTGCCACACCACTCGGTGCCGGGATAACAAACAAATCGCCCCGGTTCGTTGAGTTCGTGGATCAAATTGACCGCCTGGTCCCAGCGTTGCTCGGTGATATTGAAGTCGTTGGCGGTGTAGCCGAGTACATCGAGCCCGGCGACATCGCGACCGTAGCTGAGGTTGTACAGGGTGTCGTTGGTGCCCACCGTGTCATCGGAGTGCACATGCAGGTCGGCGTAGAGCGGACGCAACGCAGTACCGGCCGGGTCGACGGTAACAAAGGCCTGGGCGCCGTCGACAAAAGGCTCTGCCACCTTGGCGGACAAACGCCACTCGCCCACGGCGCCGAGATCAAGCCCCTCGAGCCGGGCCGTGGCCCAACCTTCGGCGGCCAGCGTGAACGGCTGTTGGCGCTCGCCACCTTCAGGGTCAACGAGGGTCAGGACACCGTTGAGCGGCAAGTTTCGGCAGGTGTTGCCCCAGGCATCATCCACCCGCAACAGGACATCGAACGCCTCACCGGCGCTGACCAGTCGCGGCACGATCAACTGCACGCTCCGCGCCGGTCCCGGCACGATGTCCAGCAAGGGGTCGCCCGGCACCTCGGCAAATTTCGAGCTGCCCAACGGGTCGATGAACAGACGGAAACGGAAGTCCTTCTCGACGAAACTCTGCACCCGCGTCCCCGCCCCGCCCTGGCGTCGGTCACCCAGACGAATGATGACTTTGTCGCCCGGGTTCAGGTAACCGTCGATGATGTCGATGATGATCGCTTTCTGGAACGGCCGTTCATGGCCCTTCTGGTCGAAGCGCACTTTCAAGTGCTGCACGGTGGCCTGGCTCTGGCCGGGCACCAGTTCACCGGCCTGGTATTCGGCGCTGACGTAGTTGGGGCCGGCCGGGTTCGAAGTCTGGAACAAAGCCCAGTCGGAGTAGAACTTGAAGGCCAGCTTGAGCCAGGCACCATCGGCCAGGCCACTGCCACCGACCTCGTAGACCAGGGTGATTTCATCCCATTGACCGGCGACCAGCGTGTCACGATCACAGTGGACGCTGCCCAGGAACGGACGTTTCTTGTTGCGCTCGTACAAGCCTTGCGGGGCGATGTAATGCCCGGCTTCGCGGGGATCGAAAACGTTACTCACATGACACCTCGTGCAGTGGTCCACTGAAGGTTTGAAAGGGGGACGAAGACAAGCAGGTAGCGCTTATTGCACGCGCCATTTCTGGTAGTGACGCTCGATGCGCCGGAATACAAAACTCTCCATCAGCCAGGCAATCAGGCCGATCACGACAATGCCCAGCAGCACCTGGCTGCTGTTGCCGATCTGGCCGCCCGTGGACACCATCCAGCCGATGCCCTGGGAGGCGCCGATCATTTCCGCCGCGACCAGTGCCCGCCAGCCCTGGCTGAAGCCAATGCGCAAGGCGGCCGTGACGAACGGCAACGAGGCCGGCAGGTAGACGTGGGCCAACAGTTGCCAGGCATTGGCACCCAAGGTGCGCGCCGCGCGGACTTCACCGCCGCGAATACTCTGCACGCCCTCCTGGATGGTCACCGCCATGGGGAACATCGCGGCAATGAAAATCACCAGCACGATGGACACATAGCCCAGGCCGAAAATGATCATGATCAGCGGCGCCCAGGCAATCGGCGGGATGGCCATGAACAGGCTGTTGAGTGGCGAGATAAAGTCGCGAAAACGCGAGGACAGGCCAGCGCCAGTGCCCAGCGCAATCGCAACGATCACCGCCGCGCAAAAGCCCCCCACCTCTTCAAGCACACTGGCCTGCAGGTGCTGCAACAGCGAGCGGTCGCCCAGCCAGCGCAGCGCCTCGCGGGCAACGTCCCAGGGCTGCGGCAGGATGTAGGTGGGAAAGCGGCTCGCCAGGGCGATCCAGATCAACAGCAGGAATGGCAGCGACGCCCATCCCCAGTTCGGTTTTGGCAAGGACATGACGGACTCAGTGCGCGGTTTTTTCGAGGTAGGAGGTATCCACGATCTGATCAGTCTTGAGCGTGGTCTCGATAAAGCCCAGGTCGTGGGAATAATCCATCAGACGTTGGATGAACTGGATGTCCGACGCCTGCAAATCCGCCGACCAGCCCAGTCGGGTACGGGCCTGGGCGACGATGGCGTCCGGGGCGATGGTCTTGCCGTCAGTGCCTTGCACCGCTTCAAGCTTGAAGGCCTCGGCGATGAGCCGGTTCGACTCGGCGGGATGCTCATTGAGGAAGGCGATGGCCTTGCGATGGGCACGCAGCAGCTTCACCACATCATCCGGACGTTCCTGCAAGGTTTTCGGCAAGGCGATCACCACATACCACGGGTACTGGGGCAACGCCTGGTTGACGTCCAGCAGGATCCGGCTCGAGCCGCGCAATACCGACTGGCTGACGAAGGGTTCCCAGGAAAATGCCGCATCGACGACGCCGCGCTCCAGGGCCGCGTTCATGTTGCCCGGCGGCATGTCGATGATGTCCAGGTCCTTGTCAGGGTCGAGCCCGGCCTTTTCCTTCAGGACATAACCGCGCAGCAACACATCCATGCCACTGCCCTTCTTGACCCCGGCCAGTTTCTTCCCCTTGAGCGCATCCAGGCTGGTGATCGGACTCTTGGCGTCGACAATCACTGCAGCCTGACCGTAATTGACCTTCGCCAGGATCCGGCTTTGCAGCCCGCGGGAAAACCACTGGTACACCGGCGGCGTGCCGACGTAGGCCACATCCAGTTCACCCGCGGCCAGAGCCTGCTGGATCACCGGGCCATCGCCCAACGACTTGAGGTCGACGTTCAAGCCTTCCTCGCGGTAGTAACCCTGTTTGTCAGCAATCAGCGCCGGGGCGTTGGCCATGGCGAAGACGTACCCCACACGCAAGGGTTTCTCTTCACCCGCCACAGCGAATGCGCTGCCCGCCAACGTGGCAGCAGACAATGTAAGGGCAAGCAGCGAACGTTTGATCATGCTGTCAGCTCAAGTCGAGGAGTGGAGTGAGCAATGGCCTGGGGCGCGTCCATCACCTGGGCAATGCGCGTCATCAGTTCATTGCGGTAATCCAGGAAGGCCGGCAGGCGGCGGGTTTGCAGGTTGCTGCGGGGGCGCGGCAGGTGGATCTCCAGCTCGCTGTGAATACCGCCCGGCGCGATATTGAGCACGACGACCCGATCGGCCAGGAATACCGCTTCGTCGATGTCGTGGGTGATGAACAACACCGTCTGGCCCAGTTCGGCCCAGATGCGCAACGTCTCTTCATTCATGCTGTTGCGGCTGATGGCATCGAGCGCGGCGAACGGCTCGTCCATCAGCAACACGCTGGGTTCGAGGGCCAGGGTCCTGGCCAGGGAGACACGCTGTTGCATGCCACCGGAAAGCTGGTGCGGCAGCCGATGCGCCGCATTCTCCAACCCGACCAGGCGCAGGTACTGCAACGCCTGGGCGCGCTGCTGCGATTCGTCGATTCGAGCGCTCATCCGCAGACCGAAACGGACGTTTTCCAACGCGCTCAACCAGGGAAACAGTTGCGGCGCCTGGAACACATAGCCCAATTCCGAACGCTCCGGACGTACCGCTGTCTGGTTGATCGTGATACGACCGCTTTGCGGTTGCATGAACCCCGACAACAAGTTCAGCAACGTGGTCTTGCCACAACCGGATGGCCCCAGGATCGCGACGAACTCGCCAGGCTGGGCGTTCAGGCTGAAAGCGGAAAATACGGAGTGCCCATTGGGGTAACTGAAGCTGATGTCATCGACCGTCAGGGCATCGGCTTGCGGCTGTGCGTAAGGAAAGGTTTTGAGCATGGCAAGTGTCGTCAGGTCGTTTACAATGGGAATACCTGACATAATACGTATTAATACAAGTAGTCCCAATAACCTATTTTTATAACCTTAGAAGTGAAGGCACCCTGCCCCGCTCAAGGCCATGGAAACTGACTGTGTCCACGCCCATTCTTCGCGACAGCACCACCTCGCTCTACGAACAGATCGCCCATCAACTGTTGGAGGAAATCCAACGCGGCGACTACGAACCCAGCGGCAAGCTGCCGTCCGAGGCACAGTTGGGCGAACGGTTCGGGGTGAGCCGCGTCACGGTTCGCCTGGCGGTGGGCAAGCTCAGCGACGACGGCGTGGTGGAGCGCAAGCAAGGCAAAGGCACCTTCGTGGCAGCCAAGCAGGTACGCCACGGCCTGGATGCGTTGCGCAGTTTTCATGAGGCGTTGTTGCTGCAAGGGCTGCAACCGAGCATGCAGGTGGTCAGCCATGCCCTGCAGCCCGTTCCAGAGATCCTGCGTGGTTTGTTTGAGGACGCAGACGACTGCCTGCTCCTGGAGCGTTTGCACTTCGTCGATGACGAACCCATCGCGTTGGGGCGCAGCCACTTACCGGCAGAGCTGGCCAGCGTGGCCTGGGCTGAAGTCGAACATCAACCGATCTATTCCATTCTCGAGTCGATCACCGGCCTGGCGGTCACCCGTGCCGACCTGGCCATCCGTGCGCAGGAAGCCGACAAAGGCCTGGCCAGCGCGCTGCAGGTCAAACGCGGCGCCGCGCTGCTGGTCATGGAACGCACATCCTATTTTGCCGACGGACGCTGCTGCGACCGCACGACGTTTTTCATCCGCCCGGAACGCTATGCCTTCATCCTCAGTGGGGTTTTCAAATCCACGTCGGCCAGTTGATCTCGACGGATTACGCGTCAACGTGATGAGGCGGCTGGACCCGGCCTGACAAAACACTGCTCCATGACCCGCTGCCCCCATTGCTGCCCTTCTTGCTCCAGTTCCAACTTGAAACCGAAATCCTCGTACAGCTTGCGGGCAGCATCGAGCCCCTGGAACGTCCAGAGACTCGTTGAACTGAAGCCCCACTCGTCACAGAACTTCATCGCTTCAGCCAACAAGCGTCTACCGGCGCCCTTGCCTCGTGCCGAATCATCCAGGATGAAGCAACGCAGCACCGCACTGCCGTCCTCTCCTTCGCCGTCGATGGCAATTGAACCGACCACTCGTTCGCCATCCAGGGCCGACCAGACCTCGTTGCGCGGATTGTGCAAACGCCCCATCAGTTCCGCCATGTCCGATGCCACCAGGCTTTCGAACGGCTGACCGAAGTTTGAACGCCTGGCGTAATAGTTTGCGTGCATTTCCGCCATGCGACCGATGAGGCCAGGACGGTAGCCCCGGGCAATCTCCAACTGCGCCGGCGCAGGTGGCTCTGCACCGAGCCGATGAGCGTGCAAGGCGTCGGCATAGCTGGCAATCCCCTCGCTCACGATCTGACATTGCCCGCTGGACAAGTGAGACATGGCCGCGACAACCTGTTGCGTGGCGAAAGCATCGATGTCTCGAAGGGTGTTTTGCCCCTGCGCGGTGAGTCGCAATCGCTTGGCGCGCGCATCCTGTTCATGGGGAATTTCTTCGATCTCGCCGGCCTCGACGAGCTTGCGAACCATCCGGCTTACGCTGGACTTTTCCAGGCCGAGCAACTCGACAAGCTCACCCGCCGTCAGGGATTCGTGATTGCCGATCTCCACTATTGTGTGCACCGACGACGGCGGATAATCCGTCGCCGCCAGCGTGGTGCGCATGAACCCCAGCTCTCGCACCATGAGGCGCGACGCTGAACGGACGTTCTCAATCAGATCTGGTGGGCAATGGTTCATGGGGACCTCGGACGCAATGATTGAGTAGTTGTACCGCACAACTAAATACTCATCAATGCGTTCAGTCAAGCTTCGCGGCCCGAATCCTAGGATAACTTCAAGACCTTCCAGGCCGATGGCATTGCCGCCCTGCTCTACATGTTGCTGGCGTGCATGCTGGTGGGTGTATTCCGATGGTCTGAGCGCCGCTTGCTGGCCTATCAGCGATAAACCAAGGGCTTATAGAGGCTCTGCGGTCTGGATGAGCGAGTTCAATACCAGCTTGATTTCAACAGCTGGGTCTTTATGCCCTTGCAATATCAGGCCTTCCGCCAGGGCGGTGAAGGTCTTGGCAAGCGCGGCGTAGGCCAGCGGCGGCTTCTTGCCAGCGTGATTGAATATGATGGTAATCAACTTGCCCAAGGCCTCGCTGTTTTCCTCATGCAAGTCGTAGTAATGCGGCGAGAATTCTTCATCGCGCAAGGCGATCAATTGCAACTCGGCATCGAGGATCGCACAGCGGGTATTGTTCTTCAGCGTGTCGATATAGGCATTCAAGCCGTGACTCAACTGCTCCGCCGAATATCCCGATGCCAGGGTCGTACTCAGTCGGTCGATCTCAACTCGCTTGAAGCGTTGAGTCAATTGCAGCAGCAAGTCCGATTTACTTGAAAAATTTGAGAAAAAGGCGCCTTTGGAAAAGCCCGCCTCTTCGGCGATAACGTTGACGCTGGCGGCATGAAAGCCCTTTCGGATCATCAGCTCAGTGGCTGTGTCGAACAATCTGTCTCTTGTTACTTGCTGGCTCTCTTCTCGACCTAGTCTCTTTTTAATCACGCCCTCGGCTCCTTTGGCCAAACAAGATAGCTATGTGTAACTGGATGCAACGAATCGATTACTCACTGTACGTAACCCGTTTTCGCCATCATATCTTATACGCGCCTTGTTCAATCATTTACATTTTAACTTTCAAGAAGTGCCATGTATGTGCCATGTAGTTGGAACAGCCGGAAAGGCACGCTAGATGGGCTACCCGCCACAGTTTTGCTCGAATATGAAGCAATCAAAATCTTCATTTCGCCCCGTTTGATGAGTCCCTGACATCCCTTTGAGCGGCTCAAACCGGATATTTTCCTGTCCGACACCCCACGCTGGATCGTGAAAAAACGCCCATGAAGCCCGGTGCAGAGCCATCAGCTCGTCAATCCGACGAAATACCACTTGATTTTCAGATACCGAATGGTTTTTACTTGCGCCGTTGGTGGAGCCCAACGCCTGATCAGCGCATCGAGTCAGTGACACCGCTCTCGATGCAATGCCAGGTCACCTCACAGGAGCGGGATTTTAATGGAATATGCCTTCGTTACAGGCGCTACTGGCCTGCTCGGGAATAATGTCGTTCGTGCGCTGTTAAAGCGGAACATCAAAGTAAAAGCGCTGGTTCGTTCCGTAGAGAAAGCCAAGAAACAGTTCGGCAGCCTGCCTGTGGAGTTTGTCGAAGGCGACATGCTTAATGTCGAGGCCTTCGCCCATGCCCTGCAAGGGTGTGATGCCCTGTTTCATACGGCGGCCTATTTCCGCGACAGTTACAAAGGTGGGAAACATTGGCAAAAGCTGTATGACACCAATGTGACCGGCACCGAGCGCTTGCTGCAAGCCGCTTATGACGCCGGTATCCGTCGTGCAGTCCACACCTCTTCCATTGCCGTATTGAAGGGCAACCGGGATCAAGTGATCGATGAAACCATGTCTCGCAGTGAATTGGAGGCTGACGATTACTACTTGAGCAAAATATTGTCCGAACAGAAGGTCCAGCAATTCCTGACCCAGCACCCGGACATGTTTATCGCCATGGTCCTGCCAGGGTGGATGTTCGGCCCCGGCGATATCGGCCCTACTTCCTCAGGCCAGTTCCTGCTCGACTTCGTCGGACAAAAATTGCCCGGTGTACTGCCCGGAAGCTTTTCCGTTGTCGATGCCCGGGATGTGGCCGAGCATCAAATCGCGGCCATCACCCGCGGCAGGTCCGGAGAGCGTTACCTGGCCGCCGGCAATCACATGGACATGAAGAGCATTTTCCAGGCGCTGTCCAGCGTCAGTGGCATAAAAGCCCCAGAGCGAAAAGTGCCCCTGTTCATGCTGCGAATCATCGCGCTTATCTATGAAGGTTATTATCGGATCACCAAAAAACCGGTGCTCATCAGTACCTCCACGGTCAAGCTCATGGAGCAAGAACAAGGCCGCACTCATTTCAGCCACAACAAAAGTTCACGGGAGTTGGAGTGCAAGTTCCGCCCTGTTGCTGAAACCCTGACCGATACCCTGGATTGGTATCGGAATAACAACTACACAGATGCTTAATTGAAACAATTCATATATAGCCTGCCTCTGTAGTACTTTTTTTGACTAGCCATACATCCAAGGATTGAGAGAGGTTGGTAAATGAAAAGCCTTTCATATAAAGAAGGTTTTCTGCATCGCTTTGTCGGTTTTTCGGAATCGTTCCCCGAGCAAGTTGCTATTCGACATCTGGACACGGAAGAAGATACCGTTACTTATCGCGAGTTGCGCATCAAGGCTGAACAATGCAATGGCGCTCTTACAGCGCTCGGTGTATTGCCTGGCGACAAAGTAGCGCTGGTACTGCCCAATGGCGTGGCGTTCATCGCTTACTACTTGGCGATCATCGGGCGAGGTGCCATTCCGGTCATCCTCAACTACAAGTTGACCTCCTTCGAAATGGCCAGTGTCGTCAGCCTCGCCAGGCCGACGCTCGTGGTCACGACCGAAACACTATGGGTGCAACACAGCGAGGTATTCCAGGCTGACAACGGTGTCAGGCACTCCCTGGTGCTGGACGGCGGGAGCGAACCGTCAGCGCCCCTGCCTGCCAACGCAACGGCCATATCTCAACTGCCTTGCCAGATCGAAGCCTTGTTGTTGCCCGAGGGCAATCCGATCGTCTCGGTACAATTCACCTATCGTGGCATCGGCAGGCCCCTGGCTGTTTCTCACCGTTATCTCGACCTGACGCAATCGAGCGACGGGCTGCATGAGCATTTTCATCTGCAAGGCGTCGGATCCGTTCATCTGGTGACGCTGCCGCTGTATGCCATCTTCGGCCTGTCCGTGATGATGGTGTTTCCCTTGAGCATCGGCGCCACCCTGCTGATGACCAACACCCTGCTCAATCGAGACCTGGCTGAAGTCCTGTCCGAGCATCAGGTCACCTTTGCCTGCCTGGTGCCCGACGTCATTCGCTACTTCAATACGCGCCTGGCCAAGCGTAAAGGCGCGCTCCTGCCGTTGCACCCGCAACTGATGATTTACTCGGGCGGCAGCCACCTGCCGGCCGACGAGGCCGAGAAGCTGGGAAGGCTGCTGGGATGCAATCCGGTGCTGCAGGGCTATGGCTTGACCGAAAGCATGCCCGTGATCGTCCAGAGCTCGATTGGAACGGTCCACCGTGGCGCCATGGGCCAGCCGATCAGCGGTGTGCAGCTACGCATCGTCGACGCCCAGGGCCAGGACGTAGCGCCTGGGCGTATCGGCGAATTGCTGATACGCGGCTCGATGGTGATCGACGGCTATAACGATGCCGAGGACACCAATGCGCGGTTCTTCCGCGATGGTTGGTTCCACAGCGGTGACCTGGTCTGGCAGGACGACGATGGGCATGTGTTTTTCTATTGCCAACGCCTGCGAATCTCGAAGATCAAGGCGCAGATGGTCGACCTGGTGGAAATCGAATCCGTCGCCCTCAAGCACCCCGACGTGGTGCGCGCCAAGGCCTATATCGTCCCGGACCACAAGGAAGTCAACGTGCTGCACCTGTGCGTCGAAGGGACCGGCGAGCTGACCCAGAACGCGCTGTCCACCCTGCTTTCGCGCTACCTATCGGGCTTCAAGCTGCCCAAGACCATCGAGATTACTTCTCTCAAGGAAGAGGCACATGCACGCTAACAGCACACAACCGGTCCTGGCCGTTTTCGACTTCGACGGCACATTGACCGACCGGCACACGTTCTGGCGCTACATGCGCTTCATCGTAGGCACACGTTCGTTCTGGCTGCGGATCATTCCCCTGCTGCCCAAGATGCTCAGCGTGATCGTCGGCATCACCCCGCTGATGCAAGCGCGCCTGGCGTTCATCGCCTGCTACCTGGGCGGCCTGTCGGTGGAGCAAGAGCGCGAGCATGCCAAGTATTTCATCAGCGAGCTGCTGCCGCTCTGGCTCAGGCCCGAGGCGTTGCGACGGCTGCAATGGCATCAGTCCATGGGGCACGTCACCGCGCTGGTGAGCAATTCGCCGGAAAACTACCTGATCCCCTGGGGCCAGGCCGCGGGTTTCGACTATGTGTGCGGTACCCGCCTGGCAACGGCAAAGAACAAGCTGACCGGCGGGATATCCGGTACCAACTGTGTAGAGCGAGAGAAAGTCACGCGGCTCAAGGGCTGCTTGAGCAACCTTGATGATTTTTACATTTATGCCTACGGCGATTCATCAGGCGACGATGCCCTGCTCGGCATTGCCAACTCTCCCTTCTACAGAAACTGGTACTGATCGATGAACACTCTGAGCACGTTGGCCCCCAAGCATTTCCAGCGACCTGGCAGCGCCCCGACGGTCATGATCGTCGGCGCCGGTCCTGTTGGCCTGTCCCTGGCAATCCTGTTGAAGAAATGGGGCGTGTCGTTCCGCATCATTGAAAGGAACGCCGGCCCCTCGACGGCGACCAAGGCGATGGCTATCCATTCCCGGACCCTGGAAATCTTTCGGGACCTGGGCGTTGCCGAGCAAGCCATCAGCGACGGCTTCACGATCAACCAGTTTTCGGTGCAGTCGAATGCCAAGCGGGTACTGAACTACAACTTCTCCTACCTGGACGCGCCCTATCCCCTGCTCCTGAGCCTGCCACAGCCGCAAACGGAGAAGATTCTCCTGGAGCGGCTCAGGGAGCTGGGTGCCGAGGTGGAGTGGAATACCGAACTGACGGACATCGAAAACCTGCCGGGTTCGGTGCGCATGACGCTCAAGCATGCCGACGGCACCGACGAACACTTCACCAGTCGTTGGGTGGCCGCGTGCGACGGTGCTCGCAGCAACATCAGAAAACGCCTGGACATGACCTTCGAAGGCTCGTCCTACGACCGCTTCTTCATGCTCGCCGATGCCGATATCGAGTGGTCCGGAAGCAAGGACGAGGGCGCATTTTTCCTGGGTGCGCAGGACGGTTATGTGGCCGTTGCACCGATCAGCGCTCAATCGCGTTACCGGTTGTTCATCGAAATGCCCTACAACCTGCCGCCAGAAGGCGAGCGCCCGTCCTTGAGCCTGGAGAACTTCCAGCGCTTGTGCGAAGGGCGCGGGCAAAAGATGACGCTGTCCAACATTTCATCGACCACCATCGCCTCTTTCCAGCATCGCCGCGTGCAATCGATGCAACAAGGCTCCGTGTTTCTGCTGGGGGACTCGGCGCATATCGGCAGCCCCATCGGTGGGCAGTGGATGAACCTGGGGGTTTCCGAGGCCTACAACCTGGCCTGGAAAATGGCCTATGTCGATCAGGGCCTGGCGAATCCATCCTTGCTCGACAGTTACAACGAAGAGCGCTACCCGGTTGCCCTGGAAGTCGAGAACACCGCACACCGGCTGACGGGGCTGATTACGGTCCGGCGTCGCGCCCTGGTGTGGCTGCGCGACAATGTCCTGCCGCTGTTGAGCAACCGCAAAAAGGTCCAGCGCAAACTGCCGTCGATGATTTCCGGTCATCAATATCACTATGAGAAAAGTGACTACATTCAAGAATCGCTGACGAAGAAGCAGCGCAAGAACTGGAGCAAGAAAGGGAAAAAACCCGAGTTCCAGAGCGCAGCGCCTCGCGCCGGGCAACTGGCGCCCGATGTCGAACTGTGGCAACTGCAAGGGATGCCAGCAAAACGCTTGATCGACTTGTTCCACGGGACATTCACGCTGCTGATTTTCAGCGCGGCCGATCAGTTTTCGCCGTTGCTGCCAGGCTACTACGCGCTGGCCAAGTCGGTGGAAAAGGACTTCCCAGGCATCAAGGCCTACTGCGTGATCGACGCCCTGAGCAGCGCCGGCCTGCCGGCTTGGCACTCGACGTTGCTGGACCCCGATTGGCGACTGCATAAGCGCTATCACGCCAAGGAAGGCACGATGATGCTGATTCGTCCTGACGGCTATATCGCTTTCCTCGGTGCCGATGCAATAACGCTGATGACGTATCTGAATGTAAGGTCCGGGTTGCTCAAGGGTGCCAGAAAAACAATATCTTGCGAGACCGACGCAGTGGAACTCCAACTTTAAGTCGCTCCATGGCTACTGCCAGTTTGATGAACTGATATAAACAAGGCCCTGCCCTGGGCCATGATTTTTGATCTTTCTTACTTATAGAAATATCGACCGACTTGGTTAGGAGAATCTTATGCGCTTGCAACTTAATGATGTTGTGCAGGAATTCATCGTGTCCAATGGGAGAATAGCCCATAGCTATTTCTCTCTTTCCGAAAAGATTATTGATTCACTCTGCGAATCCAATATCGCCAAAGAATCAATATTGCTGCGACTCTTGGAACAGGCTGAAACGGTCACTGCGCATTACTTCAATGCTCATCAACAAGTCCTTGAAGGCGTTTATGCCAATGGGACCGAAGCGGCGGTCAACACGAGTGTTCCCGTACTCGAGCCGGTTCATTCAAACCCGACCATACTGGCGCCGACGCCTGTCGTCGAAGCCGCCGCAGCCGTCGAAGAGACAAATGCACTCAGCTACGGGCAATGGTTGCGTGCCGAAATCAGTACGGTCACCGGCTTCCAGGCTCAACAGATCGACTTCGATCAGAGCTTCGAGAGCCTGGGGATCGACTCCCTGGGGCTGGTCGATATTTTCGAATCCCTGGCCCAGCACTTCCCGGAAAAGAAAGACCTGACCTCGCAGCTCTTCGACGCCCCTACCCCAACCGCATTGCTGGCGCGGCTTGAAGCCGATCCGCAGGCACCAACGGTGGATGTCCAAGCGTGGGTACTCGACCAACTCGCGACCATCACCGGCTTTACGGTCGAGCAGATCGACCCGACACAAAGCTATGAAAGCCTGGGCCTGGATTCCCTGGTGCAACTGGACTTCCTGGAGTCGGTAGTCGCCATGTGGCCGCAGCTCAAGGCCCACAGTTCCGAACTGGCCAACGCCAAGTTCCCGCAGGCAACCATCGCCCTGATTCAAACCGCCCTGGCCGCTCCCCAGCCGCAGGCGGCGCCTGGCGACGAACCTTCAGCGGCCACGACGGACACTCAAGGGCAGGAAGAAAACCTGCTGCTCAACGCCCTGTCCCCGCTGATCCCGGACGCAGCGCAGTCGATCGACATCCAGACGCCGTTCGCACAACTGGGCCTCAACGGCTTTGCCCGAGAGGCGCTCTGCCAATCCATGGCGCAACAGTGCTCTGCCAGCGAATTTGCCGGTGAAGCGCTGATGTCCCGTCGCACGCCTGAGGATGCCTTGTCGCTGCTGGCCAGGCTGAGCTGAGCCCGGCAGCAACAGGAATGGAATCCGGGTGATCGAACAGGTCACCCAGCATTTTGGCGATCAGGGAGACAGGTATGAGTGGCGCAGTCACAACAAAGGGCGATTTTTGCTTTAGCGCAATGGCGGGCGAGTTTCCGGGGGCGCCGTCCACGGATGCGCTTTGGCAGTTGCTCTCGCAAGGGCAGATCGCACCGATCGAATCAATGCCGACACGCTGGGAATTGGACAAGGCGTCGATCTATTCAACCAAGGCCGGCGAGAAGGATCGCACGTACCTGGACAGCGCTTTTTGCCTGACCGATGACGTCTCAACCCCGTCACGGCACGAAGGACGACAGGTCGCCATCGGCAAGAAAGTGCTCCAGACGCTGCTCACCCAACTCGCCGGACAAGGCTCGGCGCTAAGCAGGGAGCGCACCGCGCTGGTGGTCGCGACCTCCTGGAGTGACGAGAGCTATTTCGTCACCGGCGTGTCCGGAAAAACCGACGCACCGGCCGGCTTTACACCGGGTGAACAAGTTGCAGAACTGGCGGCGGCCTTTGCCTTGGGTGGGCCGGCGTTATCGGTAGACACCGCGTGCAGTTCGTTCCCCTATGCCCTGGATATGGCCCAGGCACTGGTCAACAGTGGCCAGGCTGACAACGCGATTGTCATGGCCCTCAACACCGTGCTGCCACCCGCGCTGTTCCTGGGTTTCTCGCAGTTGACGGCTTTTTCCGCCCGCGCGCGGATGGAAGCGTTCGGCCAGGACGCCGACGGTATCGTGCCGGGCGAATGTGCCGTGGCCTTTCTGGTCGAACCGCTCGCCCAGGCCCTGACAGCGCAGCGTCATCCCCTGGGCGTGCTGCGCGCCTTGGGCATGTCCGCCGACGGCGCCGAAGGCTCGGTGTTTGCGCCAGGCAAACAGGCCCAGTACTCGGCCTACCAACGAGCCTATCGCGGCCTCGATCCACGCGATGTCGACTACATCGAGACCCACGGCACCGGGACACCGCTGGGGGACGCAACGGAGCTGGCCTCGCTGAACAGCTTCTTTGCCCCCCATCGTCCGGACGGCAAGAAAATCACCATCGGCTCGATCAAGTCGGTCATCGGCCATCCCCTGGCCGCTGCCGGCGGTGCCTCGCTCGCCAAGGCCTTGATGATACTGCGCCATAAAGGCATCCCCCCGCAGCCCGGTTACCGCCCCAGCACCAAGGTCGACGAGACCTGCCTGAGACTCGCCACCCAGCAGATACATCCCCTGGAGGATCATCCATCTGCACGCCGGATTGGCATCTCCAGTTTTGGTTTCGGCGGTGCCAACGCGCACTTGGTGGTGGATGAATACATTCCCGACAACCACCCTGCCGCCCCCCTGACCGCGCCGGCGAGCGCCAGTGGCGTGGTCATGCTCGACCTTGCCATTGTCGAGGCTGAAGCAGCGCTGGGCAGCCACCGTTCCTTGCAGTCATTCCAGCAGCAACTCGATCAACCCGCCGCCCCCTCCGTCATGTTCCCTTATGGGCGCTTCGTTGATTACACCCCGGCGCCCGGTCAACCGTTGTTGGGTAAATTCCTCGCACAAGACCACGTCATCGATATCGATGGCTATGGCATGGGGCCCAAGCCATTGGCTCATGTCGATCCGTTCAAGCTGTTGATCACCGATCGCGTCAATCATTTGCTGCGGCGTTTGCCAGGCGTGGCCGGTTCGCCCGGCACAGCGATGGTCATGTGCTGCAACATGGGTGGCGAGCGCTTCAGCAATGCCTACAGCAGCGCCCACAACTTCTACTCCCGGGCGCAAGGTGCGGCACCGGGCGTCGAAGTGACAGACGTGGCAACCATGCTGCCGAACATGTTGTCCGGCTATCCGGCGCAGATTTTTGACTTCAAGGGTTTCCATCAGACCCTGGTCGGCACAGCGGGCCTGTTCTGGCAAACCTTGCTGGCCTCGCCGCAATGGTTCAACGACGGCATCACCACGCTGCTGCTCGGCGCAGGGCGTTTTGTCAGCGGTGAAATCGAGGTCGAGCGCGCCCGGAGTAGCGCAATCACGCAAGGTGAAGGACTGGGACTGATCGCGCTGCGTCGTTACCAACCGGATGCCGCTGACAAACCCTTGCTGGTGATCCGCGCGGCGGTCCTCGCCCACGCTGCCGGCTCGTTGGAAGAGGCTTGCCAACGGCTGGACAAAGCGCCGAGCGACTATCCGAACGTTGACGTCTGTGAGTTGCAGCCTGCTGCGACGCCTGCCAGCGGATCACTGCAGGAGATGACCGGTTTCCTGGCTGAAGCCAGCGGCATCGAGACCCTGTTGGCGGTGATGTTGAAGGGCGCGACCCATTCCGTGATCGAGGTGCGCGACGCCGGCAAGACGGTGATGTGGCTGTTTACCGAAAAGCTTCGCCAATGGAGCCCGACGGCGGCCGAAGCCAGCTCGCCCATCAAGCATCCCTTCATGTTGCGCTTTGCCCATTCGTCATCCCACGAACTGCAGCAGGTCATCACGCCTGCCCGGCCTGTCAGCCTGGTCCGCGAACCACAGAACGATGGCGTCGACGTACTGCAACTCAGCGACATGCTCACCAGCACCTTGCTCTCCGGGCTGCGGGTGCGGGTTCGCGCCATGGAAAGCCTGTTCGCCCTGCACCATGGCGACACAACCCAGCGCCCGACGCACTGGCAGCGCAGCGCGGAACATATCGTGATCGCCAACGCCCAGCGCAGCCCACAGTCGCTGCACGCCCAGCTCGTGGTGGATGAAGCACACCCGTACTTCTTCGATCATCCCCTGGATCACGTCCCGGGCATTTTGCTGCTCGAGGGCGTGCTGCAACTGATCGAACTGGCCATGCCGCCTCTGAGCGGACGGGTCGCCTACATCAAGAGCCTGACGATCAAGTTCCAGCAATACGTACAGAAGCAAGGCGTGATCGATCTGCACGTCGAGCAAGGCCAGGATCCCCAGGTGTTCAATGCCAAGGTCATGCAGGCCGGGAAAGTGATGTGCACCTGCGTCCTCGGGATGGCCTACAGCTCGGCGTTCGAGACATCGCCAGCCGGCGAATTCACCGCCACGCCCTGCCGTAACAAGGCCTTGTTGCACAAGGCCAGGGAGGAGAACGTCATCGTCAGTGACATGAGCGGCGTCGCCCAGGGCCTGAGCGTGGACACGGTGAAACTGCCGCAGGAACACTTCTTCCAGGCAGGTGATCCCGAACACTATTCGATGGTGTATTTCCTCGAAGTCGCTCGCCAGTGCTACATGCAGATCGCCCACAGCCATCTGCGGATTCCACTCAATACGCCAATGAATCTGCTGGCCTTGAGCTTCACCCTGGATCGCCCCATCCCCAGGAACAGCCCGCTGTCATTGGCGCCGCAAGCCGGCTTTGATGCGGCGCTCCAGGCATTCAAGACCAACCGCATCTATATCGACCTGTTCAACCGGGGCGAAAAAATCGGTCAAGCGAGCATTACCGCCCAGGTGCTCAGTCAATCCGCGCCGGCGGCCTGAGCATTGAATGGATCTGCCCTCCAGCATGACCGTGCCCCCCACAACCAAGGTGTCGCCGTGAACGATGTCAAAGTGCAAGTCATAGTCAAATCGCCCCCTTCTGAAATCTGGAAGATCTGGAGCAATTTTGCAGAAGCGCCGTTATGGGATACCGACGTTCGCCAGTGTCAACTCGACGGCCCTTTCCAGGCGGGGACACGCGGCAAATGCGTGCTCAAGAATGGCTTGAACATGCCACTGAAACTGGAAGCCGTGAGCCTGCACGAAAGCTATCGCAACAGTGCACGGCTGCTGTGGATCGACCTCGAGTTCGATCATCAGTTGCGCAGGCTTTCTCCCGATGAAACCCATGTCATCCATAGCGCGAAAATTTCCGGGCCGTTGAGTTTCCTGTATCGCGGACTGCTGCGCAAAGCGTTGACCGCAGCGATGACCACGGCACTGGACAACCTGTGCCGGCTGGCTGAACAACGGGCCATTGGCGCCCCAGGACACGAGAAAACCGCGACGCCTTTGCACCTCGTGTGAATGCCTCCCGGAAGCACGCGTGCTGAACGCACCTTCCCGGACTCGCTTTGCTTACTTATCGATAACAGCACATTTCGGATCTAGCATGAACCTACAGAAAAACAGCCAATATCTGCTCATGGCCATCGTTGGCCTGGGGGCTATTGCCCCAGCATCGAGTTTCGCCGACAACCTCGGCCCCTATGTCAGTGGCATGGGCGGCGTGAACTGGGTCTCTAAACAGGACCTGACCCAGAACAGCAATGATTTCGTCGAGATGGAATACAATCAACCGCTGCACTCGGGCTACGCCACCGGGCTGGCAGTGGGCTGGCGGTTCCCGGTCGGACTGCGGCCCGAGGTGGAGCTGAGCTACCGCCGCAACACCATGGACCAATTCAATAACCGGGTCTACGAGGGCGGAAGCAGCATCGAGGGCAAAGGCGAAGAGGAAGCCAGCAGCCTCATGGCCAACCTCTGGTATGACGTCTCGAACCTGCCGGCCCCCTTCAGCCGCTTCACACCTTATGTAGGCGGTGGCCTGGGCTACGCGGTGCTGACCATCAAGGGCCTGGAAGCGGGTGGCGTCGAGTTCGGCGGCACCCATCGCGACACCGTCTCGGCCTGGCAACTCGGCGCAGGCGTTGCTTACGAGCTGAGCGACCATTGGTCCATGTCCCTGGATTACCGCTACTTCAAGACCGGCGAAGCGAACTACGGCAAAATCCAGGGCCTGGTCCCAGCCGATGTGAAAACCGAATACAACGCCCAGTCCTTGATGCTCGGCCTGCGGTACTGGCTGTAAGCGCTAGCCGGATCGACGCCTTGCCTTGGCCAGGCGTCGATTTCTCATCTCGTCTAACGCAAAGTGCCAGGCGCCTGGCGCCCGGCAAAACGCGCCGCAGCCACCGCCCGGTTGGGGACGTTCAGCGCACGGATCAACGAAGAGACATGAATGCGCACAGTGAAGGGAGAAATCTCAAGCGCTGCGGCGATCTCCTTGTTGGTCTTGCCTTCGGCAATCAATTGCCAGACCTCTCGCTGCCGGGACGTGAGCTTGTTCATGTCATCGTTGGAGCCAAGCGGCAGCGGGTCCGAAGGCTCGTACTTGACCAGTACTTCGCCACGACGAATAGCGCCGATAGCCTTGCCGACCTGCTCGGGAGAAAGGCTCTTACCGACAAAGCCGTCGACACCGGTCTCCATGACACGCCCAATGACATCGCCGTCATCCAGGGTCGAAACCACAATCATCACAGTGTGCTTGAGTGCCTGGCGCAACTGCGCAAGCTCGCTGACGGAACCCAGGCCGGGAAGACGTATATCAAGAATCAGCGTATCGAGAGCGTGTCCATTCGTTACGAGCGTCCGTACTTCTTCCAGGCTCCCTGCTTGTTCGATCATCGCCTCAGGTACCAGGCGTTGCAGTAACAGCGTCATCCCCTCTCGGAACAGCGGGTGTTCGTCTGCCACGATGATCCGGCAAATCTTCTGGCCCGAAACGCGTCGTTCATCGCGCCTCATACTGCATCTTGATAACTTCGCTGATTCTCTGCGCAACGCCATTGGCCGGCGGCGTGA
Source organism: Pseudomonas brassicacearum subsp. brassicacearum (assembly GCF_008801605.1). GTDB lineage: Bacteria > Pseudomonadota > Gammaproteobacteria > Pseudomonadales > Pseudomonadaceae > Aquipseudomonas > Aquipseudomonas brassicacearum. Next base: position 212,681 of record NZ_VZPJ01000001.1, read on the forward strand.
CGGATCGGATCGACTGCCCACGGTAGGGTCCGTCCGCAGGAAACCAATTCTGGACAACGACGACGTTTTTCGGCTGCGTGGCCGAAGCCGAGCCGGTAGAAATTTCATTGGTGAACTTGCAGGTATCAAACGTGCCGAGGGCGGTCTTGATCGTTTCGCGACCGTTGTAAGTCAGTTTCTCGACGACATCGAACTCGATGGTTGCCCCGGCGCTCACGGCTTTGTTTTTGTAGCTGACGGTGACGGTCTGCCCAGGTTGCAGATCAATCGGTGTGGAAGCGGGAGGCTGGTAGAGGGTGGTCACCAACGATGCCCCGGCGCCATGGCGATCGCCGTAACGAATCAATCGACCGTCCTTGATCTCGGCGAAGGTTGTCGTCAGGAAGAACGGCGCATTGTTCAAGAACGAGGTGTGCGCCGAAGCCACCGGATTGGCGTCGGCAAATGCCTCACGCCCCAACGTCTCGGTTTTGCCGCGACTGATGGCCGACGACAGGTTGTCGCGGCTTTCGTACTCCACCACTGTCCCGGCCTGAAAGTCCGCTTCGTTGGTGCAAGCGGCTGAAGACGTTGCACTGGCGGTCGAGGCCGACGCATCGGCGATAAAAGAACCCCAGCCACTGACGGCAAGGGTCGAGGCGGTGAACGCCGTTGCCAGGCGTTTGCGCCAAGCCGGATTGACGTTGGACTTTCTGGCAGATGTACTTTTCAAAAAACAGATCCTTGTCCCGATGTGCTCGTTGCGATCGATCGAAAAACCGATAACGCTCATAGGTTAGGGACGAGCGCCGAGCGGCGCTATAGCGCAAGTGTGCTATAGGCTTTGCCCTTGTCTGGTTCATTCTTCAGCCTTGAAACCATACGGAGGCTCGCATGACCGAATCACTGGAGCGTTTTATCCAGGCGCAAGCGTCTACCTATGAGCACGCCTTGCTGGAACTGCGGCGTGGCCGCAAGGAAGGCCATTGGATGTGGTTCATCTTTCCGCAATTACGCGGCCTGGGCGTCAGTGAGAACGCCACCTACTATGGCCTGTGCGGCATTGACGAAGCGCGTGACTATTTGCAGCACCCGCTTCTGGGACCGCGACTCGAGCGCGCCACCCGTGCCGTACTGGACTCGGGAGTCGCTTTGGAGAAACTCCTCGGGACCATCGATGCCATGAAGTTCGCGTCCTGCATGACGCTTTTTGCAGCGGCTGCGGGCGAGCATTCCGTGTATGCCCAAGCGTTGGAGGGTGGGCTGAAGGTCGACGCAAGGACACTGGATTTGCTTAAGGAGCAAGAGAGTAGAAATGCCTGACTACGAAACGTGGACGTTGCTCCAGCCAATTGAGTGGTGAGCGAAAAATCAAGAGATCGCAGCCTTCGGCAGCTCCTACGCTCGACCCAGCGAGAACAGGCTCTCATGGAACAAATTGCAACCATGTGATTTTTAAGGCTGAAAATACATATCGATCGTTCCCACGCTCCCGCGTGGGAATGTCGCCAGGGACGCTCCGCGTTCCGCTTCTGGAGTGTGACGCAGAGCGTCACGGGATGCATTCCCACGCAGAGCGCGGGAACGATCAAAAACAGATATCTCGTGGACGTCGCTCTAGTTCCCTGCGCGACAGCGCGGCGTCGAAGATGTGGCGGGGACTCCCTCGCCACAGGTTATCTGTTTGATGGGGTCATAAACGAAAAATGCCCCGTACCTTTCGATACGGAGCATTTTTTCAAGGCTTCCCGCGGATTGTGGGAGCCGGAACGCAACCCGCCGCTATCCTTAGGCGTTTTGGTTCCAGGGACGGTCTCCATGCTCGTCCTTGATGCGCGTAGGCAAGCCCATCACGTCCAACGCCTCGAGGAACGCCTCGGCAGGCAGCTCCTCGACGTTGACCATGCGCTGCACGTCCCACTCGCCACGGGCCACCAGCAAGGCTGCGGCCACGGGTGGCACGCCTGCGGTATAGGAAATGCCCTGGCTGTCGGTTTCGGCGTAGGCGTCCTCGTGGTCGGCCACGTTGTAGATGAACATCTCGCGCGGCTGGCCATCCTTGACGCCCTTGACCAGGTCGCCGATGCAGGTCTTGCCGGTGTAGCCCGGCGCCAGCGAACTCGGATCAGGCAGCACTGCCTTGACCACTTTCAGCGGCACGACTTCCAGGCCTTCGGCGGTCTTGACCGGTTGCTCGGAGAGCAGGCCGAGGTTCTTCAGTACGGTGAACACGTTGATGTAGTGCTCACCGAAGCTCATCCAGAAACGTACGTTGGGCACGTCGAGGTTCTTCGACAGCGAGTGCACTTCGTCGTGGCCGGTCAGGTACAGGTTCTGCGAGCCTACGACCGGCAGGTCGTCGGTGCGCTTGACCTCGAACATGGTGTTGCTGGTCCACTGGCTGTCCTGCCAGCTCCACACCTGTCCGGTGAATTCGCGGAAATTGATTTCCGGGTCGAAATTGGTGGCGAAATATTTGCCATGGGAGCCGGCATTGACGTCGAGAATATCGATCGAATCAATGCGGTCGAAATGCTGTTGCTGCGCCAGTGCCGCATAGGCATTGACCACACCCGGGTCGAAGCCCACGCCGAGAATGGCGGTGATGTTCTTTTCCTGGCACTCCTGGAGGTGGTTCCACTCGTAGTTGCCGTACCAGGGCGGTGTCTCGCAGACCTTGCCCGGTTCTTCGTGGATGGCGGTGTCCAGGTAGGCCACGCCGGTATCGATGCAGGCACGCAGCACCGACATGTTGAGAAAGGCAGAGCCGACGTTGATGACGATCTGCGACTCGGTTTCGAGAATCAGCGCCTTGGTCGCGTCGACATCCAGAGCGTTCAGTGCGAAAGCCTTGATGTCGGCGGGTTGCTTGAGGCTACCCTTGGCCTTGACGCTGTCGATGATGGCCTGGCATTTGGAGATGTTGCGCGACGCGATAGCAATACGACCGAGTTCGTCGTTGTGCTGCGCGCACTTGTGGGCCACCACCTTGGCGACACCTCCTGCACCAATGATAAGTACGTTCTTCTTCAATTTCTTCATTTCTCCTTCCGCCAACTCAAGACAGGCTGGACAGATAGTCGTCGTAAACAAACTCGCGAACCACCTCGACGCTGCCGTCGAGCTGCTTCACTACGATGGACGGCATTTTCAGGCCGTTGAACCAGTTTTTCTTGACCATGGTGTAGCCCGCTGCGTCGATGAACGACAGCCGATCGCCGATGGACAGCGGACGATCGAATTGGTACTCGCCGAAAATGTCTCCGGCCAGGCAGGATTTGCCGCACACCATGTAGGTGTGTTCGCCCTCGCTCGGTGCCATTTTGGCGTCCAGGCGATAGATCAGCAGATCGAGCATGTGCGCCTCGATGGAACTGTCCACCACGGCCAGGTGCTTGCCGTTGTAGAGCGTGTCGAGCACGGTGACTTCCAGCGACGCACTCTGGGTGATCGCGGCCTCGCCCGGCTCCAGGTAGACCTGCACGCCATATTTTTGCGAGAAGGCCTTGAGCCGCGCGCAGAAGGCGTCCAGGGCGTAGCCCTCGCCGGTGAAGTGAATGCCGCCACCGAGGCTGACCCACTCGACCTTATGCAGCAAGTGACCAAAGCGCTCTTCGATAGTGCCCAGCATCTGGTCGAACAAACCGAAATCGCCGTTCTCGCAGTTGTTGTGGAACATGAAGCCGGAGATATGCTCGATGACTTGCTCGATTTTCACCGGATCCCATTCACCCAGGCGGCTGAAGGGGCGCGCCGGGTCAGCCAGCAGGTAATCGGAGCTGCTCACTTGCGGATTGACCCGCAGGCCGCGGACCTTGCCGGCCGACGCTTCGGTGTAGCGCTGCAACTGGCCGATGGAGTTGAAGATGATCTTGTCGCAGTTGGCGAGCATCTCCTCGATCTCATCGTCGGCCCAGGCGACGCTGTAGGCATGGGTCTCGCCAGCGAACTTCTGCCGGCCGAGCTTGAGCTCATAGAGCGACGACGAAGTCGTGCCGTCCATGTACTGCTGCATCAGGTCGAACACCGACCAGGTGGCGAAGCACTTGAGCGCCAACAAGGCCTTGGCCCCGGACTGCTCACGCACATAGGCGATCTTCTGCATGTTCGCCAGCAGCTTTTGTTTGTCGATGAGGTAGTACGGCGTTTTGATCATTTTCGAGGCCTCCGGGCAAGGCGAGCCAAAAAAGGATGCGCATTGTGCCTTCACTGACTGCATATCGAAAGAGCGAAAAGCCCCGTTCACGCAATCACCCTGATCCGGGCCCACGCTTTGCGATAACCGGACGTACCGACTGCCCAGGCGATGAAATGCTGGATGATCTGGTAAAGAAGGGGTCACCGAAGAGGCGCTGATGCTCGAAATTGAGCCATCGCTGATAGACGGCAATGGGTAACAACCGTCCGTGATCAGTGCTGATGCATCAGACCATGCAGAACGCCGAACCTCAGGCCCGGCTCGGAAGCAATCATTTGCGAGATACCAAAGACCTTGAATGCCGCCAGCATGATCGCCAGGCCACCGGGCAGGATGCCCAGGCGGTGGGTTTGCAAGCCGGCCAACCTGAGCTGGTTGACATGGCCGACCTCCAACAGTCGCAACGACAACCGCAACAATCCACTGTAGGTAATGCCGCCTTTACCCAAGTCGTTGAGGTCGTTGGCCTTGAGCACTTTGGCCAACATCCGCGCGGTACCGGAAGAGCCGATAGCCTGCTGCCAGCCCAGCGCGCGATAACGAGACGCCACTCTTTCAAACTGCAGGACGGCCACTCGCTCCGCCTCCAACAGCGCTTGAGCAGTCATGCATCCGCCCGGAAAGTAACGCGCGCCAAAAGTGCCGCTGCCAATGGCAATGCTTTCCGTGAACAGCGGCTGCGCACCCTGCCCCAGAATCAGTTCGGTCGAGCCACCGCCGATGTCCACCACCAGCCGCGTACGCTCGACACCGGGCACCGTATGGGCAACACCGGCATACACCAGTCGGGCTTCTTCGTGCCCGGAGAGCACGTCGATCCGAAACCCCAGGTGGCGCTCGGCGCTGGCCAGGAACAGCTGGGCATTCGCCGCCTCGCGCACGGCACTGGTCGCCACCGCCCGCACCCGTCCGGCTTCAAAGCCGCGCAGTTTCTTGCCGAATCGGGCGAGCGCCTGCCAGCCCCGATCCAGTGCCAGCTCGTCCAACGCCCCGGCCTGCAGGCCCTCAGCCAATCGGACCGGCTCGCGCAGGGTTTTCACTTCCTGGATCACCAACTGTCGATTGCGCTTGACCGACTGGCCGATCATCAAGCGGAAAGCGTTAGAGCCCAAGTCAATGGCCGCGAACAGGGGGGCGTCGCCTTTCATAGCGGTGTTCCTTGATTCATCAGCCAGCAGGCACAGGCGCTGCCGGACTTCCCACGATGGTTTGCGAAGATCCTGCCATGGCTTCGATGACACCTGGATGACACCCCTGGCGCTCGGCCATGGAAAACAGACGCGCACCAACGAAATTTCGGGCGAACCCTGCGCCTTCGAGCGTAATCGATAAAACTCGATCGTGCAGGCATCCTCCAGAGATAAACGTTTTAGCCATGGGAAAGCGCGTGAAGCTCGGATGACCGTCACCGTCATGTAACAAAATGCAACTAGCGTGGATGGCGCCTCCACGACCGAGTTTTCCATCATGCTTTCAACCCAGGACACCTTGGTACAGCGCATCCACCGCGAACTGCTTGACCACAGTGACGAAGAGCTGGAGCTGGAGTTATCCGAAGACGGGTATGACCTGAACGCCTTGTTCGATGAACACGCCCCGGATAGCAGCGAGAAGGAAATCCGACGACTGTATTTCAGCGAACTGTTCCGCCTTCAAGGCGAACTGGTGAAGCTGCAAAGCTGGGTGGTCAAGACCGGACACAAGGTTGTGATCCTGTTCGAAGGACGCGATGCCGCTGGCAAGGGTGGCGTGATCAAGCGTATTACCCAGCGACTCAATCCACGGGTATGCCGCGTCGCCGCCCTGCCCGCCCCCAACGACCGTGAACGGACTCAATGGTACTTCCAGCGCTACGTCTCGCACCTGCCTGCGGCGGGTGAAATCGTGCTGTTCGACCGCAGCTGGTACAACCGCGCCGGGGTCGAACAAGTCATGGGGTTCTGCACCGCCGACCAGTACGAAGAGTTCTTCCGTACCGTGCCGGAATTCGAACGGATGCTCGCTCGCTCCGGTATCCAGTTGATCAAGTACTGGTTCTCCATTTCCGACCAGGAACAGCACCTGCGCTTCCTCAGTCGCATTCATGACCCACTCAAGCAATGGAAGCTCAGCCCCATGGACCTGGAGTCCCGCCGGCGTTGGGAGGCCTACACCAAGGCCAAGGAAATCATGCTCGAACGCACCCACATCGCCGAGGCTCCCTGGTGGGTGGTGCACGCCGACGACAAGAAAAAGGCCCGGCTCAATTGCATCCATCACCTGCTTGGGCAAATGCCCTATGAAGAGGTGGAAATGCCGGCCATCGAACTGCCGCAGCGAGTACGACAGCAAGACTACTCCCGCAGTCCGACGCCACCGGAGCTCATCGTGCCTCGGGTCTATTAAGGCCAGCCAGGCAGGGACGCCCGGCACCGCGCCTCCCACTTCCACAGCTCACTGAATCGGATTTCATCATGACAAACCAGACCCTGGTCATGGACTCATCGAGTTCCATCGCCCCCAGCTCAAGACCGCAGCTCACCGGCAAACCGAGCGTGATCACCTTGGTGGTGTTTTTCGCCGTACTGGGCAGCGGTTTGCTGTTTACCGCCTACAGCCTGATGCACGACATGAACGAACTCGGCACCGTAGTGACCACCTGGACGCCGTTCCTGCTGTTGGGCGTGGCGCTGCTGATTGCCCTTGGCTTCGAATTCGTCAATGGCTTCCACGACACTGCCAACGCCGTGGCCACGGTCATTTATACCAATTCCATGGCGCCGAACTTCGCCGTGGCCTGGTCGGGCTTCTTCAACTTCCTCGGAGTGCTGCTCTCCAGCGGCGCCGTGGCCTTCGGCATCATCGCCCTGCTGCCGGTGGAACTGATCCTGCAAGTCGGCTCCTCCGCCGGCTTCGCGATGATCTTCGCCCTGCTGATTGCCGCCATCCTGTGGAACCTGGGCACCTGGTGGCTGGGTTTGCCGGCGTCGTCGTCCCACACGCTGATCGGCTCGATCATCGGCGTGGGCGTCGCCAATGCCCTGATGCACGGGCGTGACGGCACCAGCGGTGTGGACTGGGCCCAGGCGACCAAGATCGGCTATGCGTTGCTGTTGTCGCCGCTGGTGGGCTTCGGTTGCGCTGCATTGCTGCTGCTGGCGCTGCGGGCCTTCGTCAAGAACCGCTCGCTGTACAAGGCCCCGGAAGGCAATACGCCGCCGCCCTGGTGGATTCGCGGCATGCTGATCCTGACCTGCACCGGCGTGTCATTCGCCCACGGCTCCAACGACGGCCAGAAAGGCATGGGCCTGATCATGCTGATTCTGGTCGGCACCCTGCCGATGGCGTATGCGCTGAACCGCACCATGCCGGCCGACCAGGCGCTGCAATTCGCCGCCGTGGCGCAAGTCACCCAGCAAGCACTGGTCAAGCACTCGCCGCTGCCGGCCCCGGCAAATCCGCGAGCGATCCTTTCCACCTACGTGGGCAGCAAGGAGGCGACGCCGCAATTGGTTCCGGCCCTGGCCGCCATGACCGGCAGCATCGGCGCCGAGGTCAAGGGCTACGGCTCGCTGGCCAAAGTCCCCGCCGAAGCCGTGGGCAACGTGCGCAACGACATGTACCTGACCAGCGAAACCATTCGCCTGATGGACAAGAACAAGGTCGGCAACTTCGACGCCGACACCAGCGCCCAGCTGCAACTGTTCAAGCAGCAGATCGACAATTCCACGCGGTTCATTCCACTGTGGGTGAAAATCGCCGTGGCCATCGCCCTCGGCCTGGGCACCATGGTCGGCTGGAAGCGCATCGTGGTGACGGTGGGTGAGAAAATCGGCAAGTCCCACCTGACCTACGCCCAAGGTGCCTCAGCCGAAACCGTCGCCATGCTGACCATCGGCGCCGCCGACATGTTCGGTTTGCCGGTGTCCACGACCCATGTGTTGTCCTCCGGCGTGGCCGGCACCATGGTCGCCAACGGTTCCGGCTTGCAGATGCGCACCATCCGCAACCTGGTGATGGCCTGGGTACTGACGCTGCCTGCTGCCATCCTCCTTTCGGGCAGCCTCTACTGGTTGTTCACCAAGCTGTTCTGACCTCTCGTTCGCCGAGGCCTCACCTGACTGAGGCCTCGCGCTGAATCTCCTGTCCGCCACCTGCCAATGTGGGAGCGAGCTTGCTCGCTCCCACAAGGGTTGTGGGTGAGCTTGAGATCGCTGCTCTGTCCTATCTTCTTCATCTGGCAGGCCAGAAAACGGTTAATATCGCTCTCCTTCGTCTACCCTCACAGAGCGGCGTACCGCCCTCCACGTGGGCGTGATGCTTCACCATTCCTTGCCTTCATGTACCGGAGATCCTCCATGCTCAAGCGTTCCCTGGCATTGGCCGTCGGCGTTGCCCTGTCTTTTTGCAGCCTGCTGACCCAGGCCGCCGACACCTTGAAAGTCAGTGCGATTCCCGATGAGGCCCCGACCGAGCTGCTACGCAAGTTCAAGCCGCTGGGTGCTTATCTGGAGCAGCAAACCGGCATGAAAGTCGAGTTCGTACCCGTCAGCGACTACCCCGCCGTAGTCGAAGCGCTGGCCACCGACCGGATCGACATGGCCTGGCTGGGCGGCTTCACCTTCGTGCAGGCACGCCTGAAAACCGGCAACGCCATTCCCCTGGTCCAACGCGAACAGGACGCCCAGTTCACCAGTAAATTCATCACCGCCGACCCGGCCGTCAAATCCCTCGCCGACCTCAAGGGCAAGACCTTTGCCTTCGGTTCGGTGTCGTCGACGTCCGGTAGCCTCATGCCGCGCTATTTCATGCTCAAGGACGGCATCAAGCCGGAAAGCTACTTCAGTCGCGTGGGCTACTCGGGCGCCCATGACGCCACAGTCGCCTGGGTCCAGGCCGGCAAGGTCGACGCTGGCGTGCTGAACGCCAGTGTCTGGGAAAAACTGGTCGCTGCCGGCAAGGTCGACACGACCAAGGTCAAGGTTTTCGCCACCACCCCAGCCTATTTCGACTACAACTGGACGGTGCGCGGTACCCTCGACCCAGCGTTGGCGGCCAAGATAAAGGCAGCTTTCCTGGCACTCGATCCAGCCAACCCGAAGGACAAGGAAATCCTCGATCTGCAGGCCGCCAGCCGCTTCATCGAAACCAAGCCTGAGAACTACAAGGGCATCGAGGAAGCCGCACGCGCCGCCGAACTGCTCAAATGACCCTGCAACTGACCCAGGTCAGCGTTACCCATGCCAATGGCGTCCAGGCGCTGCGCGGCATCGACCTGCACATCGGCGTCGGTGAACAGGTCGCCATCATCGGCCCGTCCGGCGCGGGCAAGTCGAGCCTGCTCAACCTGCTGGCCACTGCCCTGCGCCCGGGTAACGGCGAGCTGCAACTGCTCGGCGAACGCGCCTGGCAGTTGTCTGCCCGCCAGCGTCAACGCCTGCGCGCGCGCATCGGCCTGATCCACCAATCGCCGCCGCTGCCGCCGCGTCAACGCGTGGTCACGGCGGTCCTGGCCGGAAAGCTCGGTCAGTGGGGCATCGGCAAAAGCCTGTTGAACCTGCTGCATCCGCTGGATATTCCAGGCGCCAGGGCGGCGTTGGCCCGACTGGACCTGGGCGACAAATTGTTCGCGCAATGCCAGCAGCTGTCGGGCGGACAGCTGCAACGCGTAGGCATTGCCCGGGTGTTGTACCAGGCGCCTGAGGTGCTGCTGGCCGATGAACCGGTTTCGGCCATGGATCCGGTACTGGCCCAGCACACGCTTTCGGTGCTTTGCCGCCATGCCCGGGAGCACAACGTCACCCTGGTCGCCAGCCTGCATGCGGTGGAACTGGCCTTGGCACACTTTTCCCGGGTCATTGGCCTGCGTGATGGACAGATCCTGTTCGACCTGCCAACCGAAGCCGTAGACCGCCAGTTGCTCGACACGCTCTACGCCAACGAACAGCTACAGTCTTCGCCAACGCCCCCCGCTTCCTTGAGCGTGCAGATTCCCCGATGCTGACACGCGATACCCGAGACCCCGCCACCCGCCCGCGCCTGCTGCTCACTCTGCTGGCCCTCGTCCTGCTGTGGCCGGGCATCCAGTTCAGCGAACTGGACCTTCGCGTGCTGGTGGCGAGGGACAGCCAGAGTGAAATGGGCCGGTTTGTAGCAGCCTTCTGGCCTCCAGCCCATGGCGACGAATTTGTCGAGCTGCTGTGGCAGGCCACCTTGCAGACGCTGGCGATCGCCACTGCCGGCATGGCCCTGGCGTTGCTGTTGGCGGTGCCCGCGAGCCTGCTGGCCAGCCGCGCCCTATCGCTGTCGGCGGCCTCCCGTGCCGGGCACCCGGGTTATTGGGGGCAACTGCTGCGCTGGCCGGTGCGCGGCCTGCTGATCTTCCTGCGCAGCGTCCCGGAAATCGTCTGGGCCTTGCTCTTCGTGCGTGCCGTCGGCCTCGGCCCCACGGCCGGTGTACTGGCGATCGCCATTACCTACAGCGGCATGCTGGGCAAGGTCTACGCGGAAATCTACGAGTCGGTCGACCAGCGTCCGGCCCATGCGCTCTTGCAATCCGGCAGCAGCCGGTTCGCCGCTTTCTGCTACGGGATCCTGCCCAATGTCGCGGCGGAACTGTTGTCGTACACGGTGTATCGCTGGGAGTGCGCCATCCGCGCCTCGGTAGTGATGGGCTTCGTCGGTGCCGGGGGCCTGGGCCAGCAAATGGACCTGTCGCTGCGAATGTTCGCCGGCGGTGAAGTGGCCAGCCTGCTGCTGACGTTCCTGGTGCTGGTACTGCTCGCCGATCAACTCAGCCGCCTGCTGCGCTGGAGGCTGGCATGAATCGCCTGATCAACGCGGTCATTGTCCTGGGCATCGGTGCGGCAGTCGTCGCCTCGTTCATCTACCTGGGCATCGACCTGGGCGAGCTCGGCGACAGCGGCAATCTGCACCAGATGGGCGCTTATGCGCAGCATTTTCTCAGCCCGGACCTGAGCCTGGGCCACCTGAAGGCGATCGGCCACGGCGCCCTGGAAACCCTCGCCATGTCGGCCATTGGCACCTTGCTCGCGGCAGTCTTCGGCCTGCTATTGGCCTTGCCTGCGGCCGGGCGCTTCGGCTGGCCCCTGCAGAGCGCTTCGCGGCTGGTGCTCAATGCCTTGCGCGCGGTTCCAGAATTGGTGTGGGCGGCGCTGATGGTCCTCGCCGCCGGGCTCGGCCCCAATGCCGGCACCCTGGCCTTGGCCCTGCACACCACCGGCGTGCTCGGCCGGCTGTTCGCCGAAGCCCTGGAAAATACCCCGTCCGAACCGGCCGACGCCATCCGCCTGCAAGGTGGCAATGCGGTATTGGCTTTCTGCTACGGCACGCTGCCCAACCTCCTGCCCCAGCTACTGGCCTATGTCTTGTACCGCTGGGAAAACAATATCCGCATGGCCAGCGTGCTCGGCTTCGTCGGCGCCGGGGGCTTGGGGCAAATGCTCTACGTCAGCCTCAGCCTGTTCCAGGAAGCCCAGGGCAGCACGGTGATCCTGGCGATGTTGTTGCTGGTTTTCGCGGTCGATACGTTGAGCAGCTGGAGTCGCCAACGCTGGGTCAAGGCTTGAGGTCCTATTGACTGACAGGGCCCTATCGCGAGCAAGCTCGCTCCCACAGCGATTCGGCGCTGCTCTACACCCTATCCATCAGCGCCCCCTGGGCATCCGCCTCTCCCTGCAACAGCTCGATCACCCAGTCGATAAAGACCCTCACCCTGGGCGACAACTGTCGATGGGGCGGGTATACCGCTGAGATCGGCCACGACGGCACGCTGTAGTCGTCGAGCACTTGAACCAGCCGGCCTTCGGCCAACTGCTGTTGCACGTGATAACGCGGCACCTGGATCAAGCCGAATCCCGCTTCACAGGCCGTCACGTAGGCGTCGGCATTGTTGACGTTCAAGTCACTGGGCAATTGCATTTCGCGCACCCGCCCCGCCACCTCGAATTCGAACGGAAAGAACCGCCCATTGCCGGACGCAAACCCGATGGCCCGGTGCGCCGCCAAATCCTCCAACCGCCCGGGCGTGCCGGCGCGGGCCAGATAGTCAGGGCTGGCGCACGTCAATTGATGCAGACGCACGATGGGACGCGCCACCAGCGCCTGGTCGACGACGTTGCCGGCGCGAATTGCACAATCCACGCCCTCGCGCTGCAGATGGACCTGGCGATCATGAAAACCGATGTCCAGTTGCAACGCCGGGTAGCGACGATAGAAATCCGGCAGGCGTGGCACGATCCAGGTGCAACCAAAGGCAATGGGCATGTCCACTTTCAAGGTGCCGCGCGGCTGGCTGCGTTGCGCCGACAACGAACTTTCGAGGTCATCGAGGTCGTCCAGCAACTGGCCGCTGCGCTGGTAATACGCTTGCCCATCAAGCGTTGCGCGCACCTGCCGGGTGGTGCGCTGCAACAGTTGCACGCCCAGATGGGCTTCCAACTGCTGGATCAGCAGGCTGACGGTGGCCCGCGGAAGCCCAAGGTCATCGGCCGCCTTGCCAAAACCGCCCAGTTCAACGATGCGCCGGAACACCTGCATGGCCTGTAATCGGTCCAATCTCGCGCCTCATTATTTAGATATCACGAATAGTTAAACCAATAATCATGGATTTATCCAGGAAACCCCTTGATAGAGACTGCACAGGTCGTTCATTTCCAGGAGCTATCAGCATGAAGACTCGCCAACTCGGCCATCGCGGCCCTCACGTTTCCTCCATCGGCCTGGGCTGCATGGGCATGTCGGATTTCTACACCACGGGCGTGGACGAGCTCGAAGCGATTGCCACGCTGCACCGCGCCGTGGAATTGGGCGTGACGCTGTTCGACACCGCCGACATGTACGGGCCGCATACCAACGAACAACTGCTCGGACGGGCCCTGCGCGGCAAGCGTGACAGCCTTTACCTGGCGAGCAAGTTCGGCCTGGTGCGCAGCAGCGATCCCCATGCCCGCGGCGTCAATGGTCGCCCCGACTACGTCCGGCAATCTGTCGAGGGCAGCCTCAAGCGTCTCGATACCGATTACCTCGACCTCTACTACCAGCACCGCATCGATCCTGAAGTGCCCGTCGAAGAAAGCATCGGCGCCATGGCCGAGCTGGTCAAGGCCGGCAAGGTCCGCCACATCGGGATCTCGGAAGCCAGCGCCGAGACCATCCAGCGGGCCCACGCCGTGCATCCCCTGGCAGCGGTACAAAGCGAATATTCGCTGTGGTCCCGTGAGCCAGAACACAATGACGTGCTCGATACTTGCCGGCGCCTTGGCATTGCATTCGTCGCCTACAGCCCCTTGGGCCGGGGCTTTTTGACCGGTGAGCTGAAATCACCGGAGGACTTCGCCGCCGATGACTATCGCCGCTTCAACCCGCGCTTCCAGGCCGACAACTTCAATCGCAACCTGGCGCTGGTAGAGCGGGTCAAGGCATTGGCCTTGGACAAGGGCATCAGCGCTGCGCAATTGGCCTTGGCCTGGGTATTGGCCCAGGGTGACCATGTCATCCCGATCCCGGGCACCAAGCAGCGCAAGTACCTGGAAAGCAACGTGGCAGCGGCTTCGGTGATGTTGAGCGCTGACGAATTGGCCCAGCTGGATGGAATTTTCGCAGGCGAAGGTGCCGTGGCAGGCGACCGATACCAGGCGCACACGATGACGTTGTTGAACGGTTGATCCTGCGGCTGGGCTGGCAGTTTCGACAGGCCGGATTCAAGCAGGCGTCAGCCCAGCCGATAACCCTATCAATAATAGCTTCCAGACCTCCGGGTTCTGCAGTTGCATAGGGTAATGATCAATGGGTTTGCCGCTGAATCGCCTGCTGGTGTGGGGCGTCCTGATGTTCCTCGCTGCAAGCGCTGGCGCGGCAGAGGCGCCGCTGCGCATCGTGACCGAGGAACTGCCGCCCTACAACATGACGCAGAACGGCCGAATGACCGGCATGAGCACCGAGGTGGTCCAGGCCGTGCTCAAGGAGGTCGGCATGGACGCGCCTATCCATTCCATGCCATGGGCCCGTGCCTACGAACTGGCGCTCAATGAAAGCAACGTGCTCATCTACTCGATCGTCCGCACCCCTGCACGTGAACCGCTTTTCCAGTGGGTCGGCAGCATCGGCCCGACGCAGTGGTACCTCTACTCGCTGGCGGACCGGCCGGTGAAACTCGACTCGCTGGCCGATGCCCATGGTCACCAGATCGCCACGGTCAATCAGGACGTGGGTGAGCAATACCTGGTCTCGAAGGGCTTTCGCATCGGCGAGGAATTGCAGTCGAGCACCAAGTACGAACACAACTACCGCAAGCTCAAGGTCGATCACGTGGAGCTGTGGATTTCCAATGAGCTCAACGCGCTGTACCTGACGCGCCAGAACGGCGAAGACCCGGACAAGTTGCTGATCCGCTCGCTGGCACTGCCCGAGCTGAGCAGCGCAGACGGCTTGAGCATGGCATTCAGCCGCAATACGCCAGCCGATATGGTGGCGAAGTTCCGTGTGGGCCTGGAGACCATCCGGCGCAATGGCGTCTACGATGCCATCCTGCGCAAATGGTTATGACATGGATGCCAATTTCCGCAGGGCGTCCTCCTTACAACCACAGACCAGGGCGTTCAGCTCCCTGGGACGCCGCCTGGTACTGGCAACGCTATTGTTCTGCCTGCTCTTTACCCTGGCGATGGTCACCTGGCGTACCTGGTTGGCCTGGGAAAACAATCTGGCGGAAATGAATTCGGAGCTGGCCCTGATCGACCAGGTGTTCCAGAACACCCTGGCCCATGCCATTTGGGAACTGGACCGTGAATCCCTCGACCAGCAAATCGCCAGCGTCGCCATGGCAGCGCCCGTGGGACGCCTGGTATTGAACATCCTGCGCCCCGGGCAAGCGCCTGAAGTCATCGAACTCAATCGATACCCCGCCGGTCAATCGGGCGTGGTGCCGGTGCTGCATCGCCAGCTCATCGCACAACCCTACGCCGGGGCCCATGAAAAAGTCGGCGAGCTGACCATCGAAGGCGACAATAACCTGCTGTGGGAGCGCCTCTGGGGCGAAGCACGCAGCATCGTCATCACCCAGCTCATCCAGTCCTTGCTGCTGGCAGGGTTGGTCATGACCGTGTTCAACCGCCTGGTGACCGTGCATGTGGTACACATCGCCCGGCACCTGGGCGAACTGGCGCCGCAAACCCTCAAGCGTCACCTCAAGCTGCAACGGGCGGTGCAGCGCCAGGACGAGCTGAGCCTGCTCGAATTCCAGGTCAATACACTCCAGGACAACCTGCGCGCCCATTTGGAACGCCAGCATTCGGACGAACTGGCCCTTGCCGCCAGCCGCGACCAAATGGCCGAACTGGTCGAGGCCCGCACCGCGGAATTGAAGGCGGCCAACCAGGCCCTCGAAGCACTGTCACGCCACGACGATTTGACGGGGCTGGCCAACCGTCGCTATTTCGACGAGTTGAAGGACATCGAGTTTCGCCGGGCGATCCGCCACAAAACCCCGCTGGCCGTGCTCATGTGCGATGTCGATTTCTTCAAGATCTACAACGACACCTACGGCCACATGCAGGGCGACTTGTGCTTGAAAGAGATCGCCGAGACCCTGCGCAGCGTGTTCGGCCGCTCTGGCGAACTGACCGCGCGCGTAGGCGGCGAAGAGTTCGTCGTGGTCCTGCCCAACGTCGATGCCGCCCAGGCCTGCGAGGCCGCCCAACGTTTCCGTACAAGCCTGGCGGAACGTGAACTGCCCCACAGCGGTTCCAAGGTCTCGTCGTTTGTCACCGTGAGCATCGGCGTCGCCGAGCTGGACCCGGAGACCATGGACCATTTCGATCAACTGCTGCAACGCGCCGACCAGGCGCTGTACCGGGCCAAACACAAGGGGCGCGATTGCGTCGCCCTGTAAACCATCGCGTGCCATGAGGTCTGTATATGTACTATCGCCTGATACTCTGCTCGTGCCTGCTTCTCACCTCGATCAGCCTGCAAAGCCACGCCGAGACGATCGAAGTCGTGACCGAAGATTCCCTCTATGCCTACCAGCGTGACAACAAGGTCGTCGGGCCGGGTATTCGCATCGCCGAAGAAACGCTGAAGAACGCGCAGCTCACCGACTACAGCCTGTCGCTATACCCGTGGGCCCGGGCCTACGAAAAGGCGCTGCACGAGCCTAACGTGTTGATTTTCCCCCTGGACCGCACCCCGGCCCGCGAGCAATTGTTCAAATGGGTCGGTGAGATACACCGGGTGGCGAGCCGGCTCTACAAGATGCGAGACAGTGAAGGTATCGCCGTCAACAATCTCGAGGATGCCAAGCAGTACAGCATCGGCGTGGTGCGAAATGACGCCAAGCAGATTTACCTGCAACAGCGTGGGTTTACCCGGCTGGTCATCTCGGCCAACAACCACGACAACTTTCAAAAGCTGCTGAATCACCAGATCCAACTGCTGCCGCTGCCGGAGAACACCGCGCGCCTGATGAGCAAGGATGCCCAAGTGGATTTCACTTCGCTGGAAGAGGTCTATACCCTCGACGAGCAACCCCACAAGGTCCACCTGGCGTTCAGCCTGAGCACACCTGACGAAGTCGTCGCCAAGGCCCAGCGCGCTTTCGAGCAGCTCAAGGCTTCCGGTGAAGTGGCGCGGATCATGAACGAACAGCGGTAGACTCTGGGGGATCACACCACAAGCAAACGATGAGGTATGTCCCGATGAGCCAAGCGTCCTACGTTCCGCCCAAGGTCTGGAAAAACGACGCCCCGTCTGGCGGCCAGTTCGCCAGCATCAACCGCCCTATCGCCGGGCCAACTCACGAAAAAACCTTGCCGATTGGCAAGCACCCGTTGCAGCTCTATTCCCTGGCCACGCCCAATGGCGTGAAGGTGACCATCCTGCTGGAGGAACTGCTGGCGCTGGGTCATACGGGCGCGGAATACGACGCCTGGCTGATCCGCATCAGCGAAGGTGACCAGTTCTCCAGCGGTTTTGTCGAGGTCAACCCCAACTCCAAGATCCCGGCCCTGCTGGACCGCAGCGTGGAACCTGCCATCCGTGTCTTCGAGTCCGGTTCGATCCTGCTGTACCTGGCGGAAAAATTCGGCGCCTTCCTGCCCACCGACCCGGCGGGCCGCACCGAAACACTGAACTGGCTGTTCTGGCAGATGGGCTCTGCCCCATACCTGGGTGGCGGCTTCGGGCATTTCTACGCCTATGCACCGGAGAAACTCGAATACCCGATCAATCGCTTCACCATGGAGGCCAAGCGTCAACTCGACGTCCTGGATCGCCGCCTCGGCGAAAGCCAATACCTGGCAGGCGATGACTACACCATCGCCGACATCGCGGTCTGGCCCTGGTATGGCCAACTGGTGCGCAACAACGTGTACGGCGCCGCCGAATTCCTGAGTGCCCACGAATACACCCATGTGCAGCGCTGGGCAGAAGAGATTGCCAAGCGCCCGGCCGTCCTGCGCGGACAGCGGGTCAACCGTACGTGGGGGGATGAGGCGAGCCAGGTGCCGGAGCGGCATGAGGCTGGGGATCTGGGCTGAGGCCAGGTCGCATGTCGGGTCGGTGGTAAACCCCGGCTTTTTTTGACCAGCACAGCCCCCTGTGGGAGCGAGCTTGCTCGCGATGGCGGTGGATCAGTTGGCATCAATGCTGAATGTGCCGACCTCATCGCGAGCAAGCTCGCTCCCACATTGGATGGGTGGTGAACCTCGGTTCCTCGACTGGCACAGCCCCCCTGTGGGAGCGGGTTTGCTCGCGAAAGCGTTGGATCAGCTTGCAGTGATGCTGAATGTGCTGACGTCATCGCGAACAGGCTCGCCAACTCCCTCTCTGCAAAAAAATCTATTTGGCAGCGATACACTGCTACCCACTCATGCAGGCCTTTTCAGCAATTCCAACTTCTTGATTTTCAGTAAATAAATCGGCATCCCTCAGAGGTTGCCCCCGCTCCCCCCTGACTTACGAGGCCCATTGAGTTTTTTCAGGATATACACCTTCCTTCCATAGCCTCGCCAACTTCATGCTTGCTCTCTGCGACCATCCTCCGTCTTGGTCTAGTGGGCATGCAGCAAGTACCGCTAGCGTTCCCCGTACTTTGTTTAGCCTAAGAACCCCAACATCCGTACCCCGCCCAAAAGAATATTCAACGTACTCCTCGGTATCAGCAGTCTTGTCCATTTCAATGTAAAAGGCCATATTTTTCAGTCCTATCTTCATTACTTCAGCAGCGGGCTTGGATATCGAGGAAAACCGGGGGGCAAAACACGATTTGAGTTCACCAATAATCGCCCCCCATATTCCTGGTCTGCCCCGGCCTGTCCTCGTTCCGACGAATCGAATACTTGCAGTCTCGGTGCGTCGTTAGCTATTGGAGTGTTTTGATTCCCCGGGTCTAACCGTCATGACTTTCACTACATCGTCAATCACTGCTTTGCTCATCTCCATTAGATAATGAGCGGCCCAGGCATGACGGTCCGTCTTCCTTTCGAAGGTTGCGTCCTCTGCAAGCCGGTAGGCGAGATGTAAGAGATCTGACGCTTGTTGCAACGCTTCATCTAACGGGACACCGCCGTTAACGCGGAACAGCGGACGATCGGAGCAATAATGGAATGGGGTGTAGCCGATGGTTTTTGCTTCTGCTTGTTCGGTCATTTGCGATCTCCACTGACTGAGATGCAGCGGGACCGCGATACAGAGCTGTGGAGCAGATGAGGCCGTTTGCTTGATCTATCGATATGCATTGTTCAACTCCCTTGATCCGAAGAGCTGCCGCATCCGTTACCAAGCGAATGGGTGGCAGCTGTGCGCAGGTTGGTAAACCGGGGAATCAAGGAAACCGGCACGTCAGAAGACGTCCCACGCACAGCTGCCATAAAACAAAATCGCAGGCCTGAAAGCCTGCAATCCTGTCTGTACACTGTTACGCCTTATTCCACCGGGTTACCAAGCCCGATCGCTGAATGTGCAGCGACACCCAGAGCGTAACGCGACAGAAAACCTCCGGCGAGAGGCTTAGGACCAGAATAGTGCTTTTGGTGGGATTTTCAGAAGTTTCCTACGCGTGGAGCCAATGCTCGCAGTCCCTCAACGGCAGACACGTTTTGCGGACGCGACTCAAATTCTCGAAGCACCTTTGAGAGGCTTGAGCACGCGTTGCGAGCAGGGGTGCATCAAGAGGCACAGGTATTGGAGTAGATTTATGGGGATCCCTCAGGATTTGTCCCCCGTTATCCTGATACCTCCGACTGGCAAAACGTATCGCTTACCGAAGTGTCGATGATGATCTCGAAATGATCTTTGTCATGCTTGACTACCGGTGAAACTGAGCTGATTAGCTTGAGTTCAACGAGCTTCCCACAGATCTTGATCTTTTGGCGATTGAATGACCTTAGCTTCTCTTCATCAGTGCGATTTTCGACGTATGAACTGAAAATTTCTCGCTCGCTCCCTCCGCTCTGGACAACGTTAGGACAAGACGTAGCCTCGAAGTCTTCACAGTAAGCTATTGGCACTGCGAGTTTATTTACAATGCGCAGCTCGTATAAAAAAACTTGCTCTTCCAGATTCTGTGCCACAAAACAACCAGATAGCACCAGCGGCAGACCCAACGTTTTAAGGACGTTTAGAGATATAAATAAGATTTTTGACATCGTTCTTACTCGCAATAGATCGTTCAGATTTTGTGCCGCCAGACAAATTTTTGTAAAGGAAACCGGGAATAAACCACGATTACCGAAAAACGTGTTCTGTTCCTAAGGGATCCCCTGAACCTACGATGCTGAAGCTCTGCGCCGCTACTGTGACCGTTACCGGATGCATCCAATAATTCCTCTGCGACCCATGAAATGCAAAACCAAGCCCGGCCTGCCCAGCTTTTTGTATCGGCCAAAATACCGGCCGCGAAACATCATCGAACGCATGTTCGGCTGGCTGAAAGAAAGCCGCTGCATCGTCACACGCCTCGACAAGCTCGCGAAAAGTTATGCTGCGGTGGTCTCGTTAGCTTGTGCTATGCGGTGTTTGCGACATTCCTTTTCGTACAGAGCCTAACTCTCCAGGAAGACCTCGACGTTGACCGCCCCAGTCTTGCGATCGACTCGGATTCGACTAATCACTTTTGCATCCAACGGCCGTTCGGAAGGTATGTATATTTCAAACACGCCCTCGCCCTCAGTTTCGAATTTCCCCAGCGTCCAATTGGACTGATCCTCTTTCGACGGTTCCGGATACTCACTTAACGCCAGACGCGTAGCCTCCTTAGCGATTGGCTCCATTTCATCCAAGCTCATCAACCTCTTCATCACCATGGCTTCCACCCATTCAAGCTATCACCGTTCGGAACAAATATGCCTCGTTACCCCATAGAATTGAACGCAAGGATACGCCAGGTATCGAGACGCATGCTCTGCGTGGCATATGGAGAGTCCTTTCGTACAAGTCGAACCAAAAACTTAGTCAACTCCAGAAGAGACAGCACCCTTTTCTATTCCCCTACTGTTTCAGTCAATCAAAATACATCAGAAGACTTGATCTGCGCGCACTGCCCCAAAGCTGCCAACTGGTTTTCGCTATATAACAGACTGCAACGAAACCGCCATCTCCAATGCAACCTTCGAATAATTCACACTACCATCAGAAGCCGGCTGCTGTTTCAATTCATCTAACGCATACACAACACTAGCTTTGTAACCAGACCGAAACAACCGAACGTCTTCCCTGTCATTGACATAAATACCAACAGCTCGCACCGAGCCGTCTTCTAGCTTTAAATCAAGCATATTATTTGCTTGATGCTTATCTTGCCCCGCAACATAAGCCCGCAAAATGACGCCAGAAACGAATAACAGTGGCATTTGTCCTTGGCGGATGCTATCCCACCAATCTACTGATCCAAAAAGCCCATAGGTTCCTTTAAGCCCTATAAGCGGGCGAGTTTTATCCAATGTTAAAGCTTGAGTCAACGATACTCTTTCGTGATCTCTTTCCAAGTCATGCTCAAGACGATAAATCAGCCTCATTGAATTATCATCTTCGCTCAAGCCAAAAATAATTGGAGAACTCATCCAGCCAACCCTCAAAACAGATAATTTTTATCGCCAAACTCAGAATCTATTTGTGCGCAATGCTTTTACCCGACAATCGCTAGCATTCTATTTAGCCTTTAAAGAACGTAACAAAGCGTTAATAGCACTACTTCAAGTGAGCCAGAATTTTGCCCCCCGTTAAGCCCTCTTGATCTTATTCTACGACCAACTGCCAACCTCCACTTCTTGCCTCTTCTTGCGTCAGATCCACAACATCTCTTATTTCAAAAGCCTTTTGATCAAGATTCGACTGTTGATTTAGCATCTTACGCTCACAAACTATCGTCAGAGGCTGTCGAACCTTATCACCAGAAACCGGATAAAATCGTTTTCCGACAACATCAACATTTGAGTTACAGCCTTTACAAGCGAGGATCGTAATTCCATCTGACAACTCAAATTTTTCGACTACGCTCATTGTAAACTTCATTTATTAGAGCCCTATCTTTCTGTTGCCTTCTGACTTCTCAAGTGCGTTGGTCGCCGTGATCCAATCTGAAAATCTCGCCATCGGCAAAATCCGTCATCACAACGCTACCAATAACAATATTATCTTTATCACGCTTGACATGTCAGTAATCAATTCGCAGCTCACCTCGCTTGCCGAAGTTAACAATACGGACCAACTGAAATCCCATTGGAAGTACCTTATCTCGAATCAACTGGGAAACCGCATCTTCCAGAGCGTCAGGTGTGACCAAGTCCGCTGAAATGTGAATCCAGTACGGTACGTTTTCATGCGCATCTTCGTCTGAAATAGCGACGGAGAAAGTCATGCCACCAAGGGAACCCTTGAAATAACAACCATCAATGTAATTACTGCTCTCGCGCTCTTCCCTATCATTAACGCCTAGGGCGTCAAAGAATTTTTTCGCAAAAGTTCGCAGTTCCACGCAACCAGGGTGCACACCAAGCAGGTTTACATATTGCATTGAATTCAACCTCTAGGAACGATTGGTTTCACAACAATTGACAGCTGAAATTCCTCAGGGACAGACCACGTTTCCTACACAATTGGTGGTTTTTAGGCACCTTAATGGGTTGGGGGAAACAACGCCGGCAACAATAGCCATTGATGGGCGTTTCCGCCAGCACCTGGGTAGCATTCACAACATCCTTTACAGGCCTTAACATTTTTACTACATGCGCTGATTGAAGCTTAAACCAGTTTCGAAATGCGCCCCATCAGTCCAGACAAGTCGCTTATACCCGCATTTGAAATGACGTAATACTCCCCGGTAGTTTCGTACCTGGAGATATGCTGCCCAATCTCCGCCATCACACCGTTTGACAGACTGGAAAAGACGCTTACGACTTCCTTATCGGAGTATTTTTCTGCGGCGCGAATTATTGCGAGTGCCAGTTTTGACTCTGAAAAGTTTAGCACTTTGCAGTCTTCAACAATCTGACAAACTTCATTGAGCAGTTCGGATTCCATAGTTAAAGCCCCCTATCTCTGCGCAACTGCCATACAGCCTGATCGCCAATATCGACCACAAAAACGGGGAAAGACCACGTTTTCTATAAAAAATACCACAGAACAATAGAGCTATTTTGGGTTTCACTATAGAGATACTCATCACCCTACCTTACTGCTCTGTCATCTATGGATGAACTTCGGATTCGAAATAAATTCACCCACAATGAGTCCTTCCTCATTAACTTTCCAAGCACCCACAACAGCTTCAGGTGGGACTGCATCGTTTACCCCATAGCGACCATATATTCTATACACCCAACCATTTGGATTGCGCGTCGCCTCTTCGATTTCTCGAGGCTCAGGTAATATCTTTTCATTATTCATTACACAACAACCTCAGCCATTCGCTAAAAATTCGACCTTCTATTGCTTAACAACGAGAAAACCTGGACAGATTACGATTATGAGACAGGCCGATTACAAGTAAGCTCAAATCTGCCCCCCCCCCCGTTTTCCTCCTCGTCTCCTCAAGGACGATGACGAGGCAATCGCTGTCCCGCCCCTCCCGGTCGACCTCGCTGAACTCCCCGTCCGATCATTGCTCAATTTCATCAGAGAACGTGGTCTGCCCCGCTTCTCCCAAGCAAAAACCGTTCTTTCAATGCAGCCGCAACGTCACTCATTGCTAAAAGCGGAGAAATCTCATCTTGGGAATATACGCTGCACGAAGACATATCCTCTGGGTAGTCAAAATCCGCATAAGCTTTCTGAAGGAGATTTATCTTCTCTTTGTCAGAGCCATCGGATGCTTCGATCCACAATAAGAATCCCAGTCGCCACTTATCTAAGTCGGAAGCATTATTTGTGCTCTCTAGCGTTAAAATCAGACCAATAAGCTCATCATCACTTAAATCCTCCGCCCCGGCAATGATAGCGACATTCTCATTACTAGCATGACTGCTACTCACAAGCTGATTGAGAGCGTAATCAAAAATATCCTCTCTCTTTACCCACCCCCTTCTAAACCCAAAAACAAGAGTCGACCAACACATCAAACCCAACCCAATCAGTATCTTGAACGGAGACATTTTTTCCATCCTATTTTTGGGACTCTGGTTAGGCATCCGGGGGGAAACGGAGATAGACCACGTTTTCTAAATTAAGACAGCAATCGCTTTCCCAGGCGCCCCGGACGGCCTCGTTGAGCTCGCCGTCCAATCTTTGCTTCAATTTCATCAGAAAATGCGGCCTACCTCCATTTTTCCTGCCTGGCGGGGACGAATGGTGGTGGTTCCTTGGTTTACCGTAGAGAGGCCCCATTCCCAGCCGAGGGGACTTCAGGCTTTTCCCATAGGGTGTATTCTTGGCCCCATCATGCACGATCGCTCCCTTCATTCGCGGCACCCTCATAAAAAGACCTTTCAAACCGATGGGTTACAGCGAGAAAAAGCAATGAATCAAACTGCTCTCCAACAAATCCGCGCTGTTTATGACGATAAAACCATTCGTGTTTATCAAGCCTATTCCGATGCTATTGCCGACAGCGCGTTAACACGCGGAACGTTTGTTTCGCCTCCCTTTAAAATGGAGCGCATGACGTGGATTAAGCCATCATTTCTGTGGATGATGTATCGCGCCGGTTGGGGATTCAAGGACGAAGGCCAAAAACGCATCCTTGCCATCGACATAACCCGCGAAGGTTTCGAGTGGGCACTGGCACATAGCTGCTCTAGCCATTCTGAACCTAACATGAGCCACGAGGAATGGAAACAACTCAAAAGCCGCTCCCCGGTACGTGTTCAGTGGGACCCAGAGCGCAATCTACTACTGCAACCACTGCCGTATCGCGCCATCCAGATAGGCCTCAGCCAAGAGGCCGTCCGTTTATATACCGAAGAATGGATTCAGCGGATTACTGACGTAACACCACTGGCCCACAAGATCAATTCACTTGTAATGAATCAGCAGATGGATGAAGCAAAAAAACTACTACCTCCAGAAGCTCCACTGCTAGGAATATGAACCAAAAGGCCCATATACCACTTTGTTGTTCTGCATCGCCTCTTCAAACTCAAGCTGCGTTGGCATAGACTCAAAGTGATCTACCCACTGCTCCTTTATGTGCTCGAACCAGTTTCCAGAGTTCATCTCATGGATTGGCTCCAAAATTTCAATTGGATACAGACCATCATCAGAGAGTCGCTTTAGCGCTTTCTGAGCAGCATCAACATAATCAATTCCAGACGCATAGCAACTTACATATGCCCCAGAAAAATCGGACGGCATGATTGACGACTCAAGCGGCCGAACATGAAAAGGAATAATAAAAACTATCGCCACCTTTACGCCTCTACTTAAGGAAAAAACGGAGACAGACTACGTTTCCAAACCAAGACAGCATCGCTTTCCGGGTGCCCCGGTCGGCCTCACTGAGCTCCCCGCCCGATCATTGCTTCAATTTCATCAGAAAGCGTGGTCTGTCCCCGGCTCTCCAAAAAATTCCGCTTATCACCAACTTTTATCCTGCAACTGAGCGCCTCTTGGACAACCCTCATAAGTTTTGTTGATGCGCTTAAGCTCGTCCTCATAGTCACCAGGATCTTCCTCTACCAACCTCTCTAAAACTGCTTTTAGATTAAATAGATTACCGGGATCAGAACTATCAATACGAACAGCGTCACGATAGCAATGCAAAGCTCCCTTTAAATCACCAACCCTAACAAGCAACCCCCCTAACTCTACGTAGGCATCCACAAATGAAGAATCAGCCTCTATAGCTGCCTGATAGCGCTTAAAGGCCTCCACCAACTCCATTTTTTTCTCAAGCTGCACGCCGACCAAGTACTGATATCT
This sequence comes from Pseudomonas brassicacearum subsp. brassicacearum, assembly GCF_008801605.1. Lineage (GTDB taxonomy): Bacteria > Pseudomonadota > Gammaproteobacteria > Pseudomonadales > Pseudomonadaceae > Aquipseudomonas > Aquipseudomonas brassicacearum. The sequence goes on from NZ_VZPJ01000001.1 coordinate 238,209, forward strand.
CGCCACTTGGTGTTCGGAATTCAAACTAATTCCTTCCTCATAGCAACGAATCGCATCAGCTAGCTCCCGCTTATAAAAATGCCTATTCCCAATACACTCGAGTTTAATATAATTAGATAGCACACCCACTGAATCAGCTAATAGAGCATCTCCTCTTTCAAACTCACTACGAATATAAAACGCTGTCACCTCATTCCTTATTTCAAGCTGCTTCTTCATACGCTTAATCACCATCTCCAAAACGCCTAGAAGACTTGGTCTGCCCGCACCGCCCCAAAACTGCCAACACAAACTGGCTTTTGCTATATAACAGACTGCAACGAAACCGCCATCTCCAATGCAACCTTCGAATAATTCACACCATCAGCAGCCGGCTGTTGTTTCAATTCATCTAACGCATACACAACACTAGCTTTGTAACCAGGCCGAAACAACCGAACGTCTTCCCTGTCATTGACATAAATACCAACAGCTCGCACCGAGCCGTCTTCTAGCTCTAAATCAAGCATATTATTCGCTTGATGCTTATCTTGCCCCGCAACATAAGCCCGCAAAATGACGCCAGAAACGAATAACAGTGGCATTTGTCCTTGGCGGATGCTACCCCACCAATCTACTGATCCAAAAAGCCCATAGGTTCCTTTAAGCCCTATAAGCGGGCGAGTTTTATCCAATGTTAAAGCTTGAGTCAACGATACTCTTTCGTGATCTCTTTCCAAGTCATGCTCAAGACGATAAATCAACCTCATTGAATTATCATCTTCGCTCAAGCCAAAAATAATTGGAGAACTCATCCAGCCAACCCTCAAAACAGATAATTTTTATCGCCAAACTCAGAATCTACTTGTGCGCAATGCTTTTACCCGACAATCGCTAGCATTCTATTTAGCCTTTAAAGAACGTAACAAAGCGTTAATAGCACTACTTTAAGTGAGCCAGAATTTTGCCCCTCCGTTGAGCCCTCTTGATCTTATTCTACGACCAACTGCCAACCTCCACTTCTTGCCTCTTCTTGCGTCAGATCCACAACATCTCTTATTTCAAAAGCCTTTTGATCAAGATTCGACTGTTGATTTAGCAGCTTACGCTCACAAACTATCGTCAGAGGCTGTCGAACCTTATCACCAGAAACCGGATAAAATCGTTTTCCGATAACATCAACATTTGAGTTACAGCCTTTACAAGCGAGAATCGTAACTCCATCTGACAACTCAAATTTTTCGACTACGCTCATTGTAAACTTCATTTATTAGAGCCCTATCTTTCTGTTGCCTTCTGACTTCTCAAGTGCGTTGGTCGCCGTGATCCAATCTGAAAATCTCGCCATCGGCAAAATCCGTCATCACAACGCTACCAATAACAATATTATCTTTATCACGCTTGACATGTCAGTAGTCAATTCGCAGCTCACCTCGCTTGCCGAAGTTAACAATACGGAGCAACTGAAATCCCATTGGAAGTACCTTATCTCGAATCAACTGGGAAACCGCATCTTCCAGAGCGTCAGGTGTGACCAAGTCCGCTGAAATGTGAATCCAGTACGGTACGTTTTCATGCGCATCTTCGTCTGAAATAGCGACGGAGAAAGTCATGCCACCAAGGGAACCCTTAAAATAATAACCATCAATGTAATTACTGCTCTCGCGCTTTTCCCTATCATTAACGCCTAGGGCGTCAAAGAATTTTTTCGCAAATGGTCGCAGTTCCACGCAACCAGGGTGCACACCAAGCAGGTTTACATATTGCATTGAATTCAACCTCTAGGAACGATTGGTTTCACAACAATTGACAGCTGAAATTCCTCAGGGACAGACCACGTTTCCTAATGGATCGGCTCCAAAATTTCAATTGGATACAGACCATCATCAGAAAGCCGCTTTAGCGCTTTCTGAGTAGCATCAACATAATCAATTCCAGACGCATAGCAACTTACATATGCCCCAGAAAAATCAGACGGCATGATTGACGACTCAAGCGGCCGAACATGAAAAGGAATAATAAAATCATCGCCACCTTTACGCCTCTACTTAAAAAAAAACGGAGACAGACTACGTATCCAAACCAAGACAGCATCGCTTTCCGGGCGCCCCGGTCGGCCTTACTGAGCTCCCCGTACGATCATTGCTTCAATTTCATCAGAAAACGTGGTCTGTCCCCGTTTCTCGCAAACTCAAGCTGCGTTGGCAGAGAATCAAAGTGATCTGCCCACTGCTCTTTTATGTGCTCGGACCAGTCTTCATAGGGAAGCGACTTTCATCAAATAAATTCGAGTTTCAACAAGACGATTTCGCACTTGATTCACATCAAAAATAAAATCTCCACCTTCAGGGCGATAGCACGCCAAAACTTCCACCGTCGCTTGTAAAAAATTATCGTCTGGATAAGCGTTATCAATCAACACTTCTAAACGATTTGCAGCTTCAATACTTGTATCTCTCCCATCAATAAAGTGATCTAACAACGTCACTATCACTTCCATATTAACTTTCCTTTGATAAATTAAAGCGGAAATCCACTCTCACTTCTAGCTCAGCAAAAAAAATCGTCCCATACTGGAAAACAGTGACCGCGTGCCGCTATCCGTCTCCGCGCCTCATACCACCTCAGGAGTCCTCAAAAGAATTTACTACCAAATCCAACTGCTCGATCAAATTTCTAGGCGGCCGAGTATCGACATATGCTTGAGCCAAAGAAAATGGATCTATGACTTTTCCTGCCCCAGCCCCCCCAAACTCTCCAATCACATACCTCGAAAAGGTTTTTGACTCAACGCTTTCATCAACTACCCAGCACCCGTCAAATTTACCAACAAGCCACTCCCCAATAAAATAGCCTATCCTTGTCATCAACCAAATGCGATTGCTATCACTCACATCTTGCGCTGCCATATATTTACTTATATAAGGTAGAAATTTTTCAGGCACAATCAGTATTTCATGCGGACTTTCACAACCTAATATATTAGCAAAATCATGTAGAACGGGCATACATTCCTTGCGAAACACGTCAAACCTGTCCTTTCTCTTTTTTAACTCAGTCTTTTCTTCATCCGTCATCTGTCTCATAACCTGCTCTCACATTATTTAGCGCGCTGATCGATGCGATAAAACCCAAAGGCTATACTATTGGCAAAATTGATCGCTTGCCGCCCTATTAATGATGATCTCAAAATGGTCCTTGTCACGCTTAACTATTGGCGACACTGAGCGAATAAGTTTGATATCAAGGACCTTTCCACAGACCCTGATGTTTTGACGATCAAATGCCTCTAAAATCTCTTCATCATCGTCATTATCAACGTGCGAAACGAAAATTACGCTGTAGCTTCCGCCGCTCTGGACTACCTCAGAACAGGTCGTAGCATCGAATTCGTTGCAATATGTTATTGGTATTGCTAACTTATTTTCAATACGAAGCTCGTCAAAAAAAACCTGTTCCATCTCTATCAGACAACAACTAGACAACGCCAGTGGCAGAACCGTCACTTTAATAACGTGTAAAAATATAGATAAAATTTTCGACACCACTCTCACTCGCGATAGATTGGAAATATGTTTAAGACATTATCTTATTAGCCACTTCAACATCTATTGAAGACACCATAAAAACTCTCGACTGCATTGTTAGCCTCATCAGACTCACCATAGATCCCCTAGTATGCGTCAAGTGAAAAGAGAGATTTTCGCCAGAGTAAAAATGTGGCTCTAACCTCCTTCCCCCTCATCAGTGGGCACAATATTCGCCAGTAATGAACCTAGAGGAAGCTCCTTCGTTTTCCTAATTATTTGGCCTATTAATGTCCAGTAGACATCAAGGTCTGAAACCTCTAGGTTTTCGACAACATCTTTACCACCGAGAAACAATGGCACCCTATAGCCGATACAGTCTTCATAGCTAGGAGCAGCACCTTGAGCTAGCCATTGAATATGGAAGCTAACAGCTAAGGCCTCTTCTCGGAACTCCATCAATTCTTCGTTATGAAAAGTCACGATATTGCAGGGAATCTCTAGCGCCTCTCCGGTTCCTGGCTCAAACATAACAACTCCAGAATGCCCCCCTTCCAACCGGCCTGAATCCAGCGCAAATATGCGACCTAGCCAATCGTAACCAAAGCATTGCACACGCCCATCGAAATTGGGGAACGCATATTCAATGACTTGGTTCCACTCACTAATCGAGCTAGGCGCCATCACTCGATATAATGCTCTATCAAATGAACACCCTCCAAACTCCGACATCAGTTCAGACACCCCATAAGCGTCGCCTTTAATATCCAGAGCAGTCAGGCCTTTATCGACTACACGATAATCCTCGGAGAAAGAACTGCGAAAAATATCATACATGCGTCAATCTCCGATCTTCCATATTGTCAACTTTAAAAAACATTGGAGCAGTTCACATTTCCTACAGTATCCGCTATTGTTACCTCTGCTCCTTTCGCCTACCGCTGACAACTTGATTCCAATAGCGCACAGCTTCAAAATGCTGTTGCCTCGTCAACCATGTTTTGTTTTCTGGGCTTATTGGATCGCCACCTAAAATGACCGGTACGATCTCGAACAACTCCATTCCCTTGGGGCGCCCTGGCTTATTCATCCTCGTTTGCCAACCGAGCAAATAGATCGGGGAGATCGTAGGCTAGCGTTTCGGCATACCGCCGATCCATGCCTATAAACGGGATGCGCACTATCGGCATCGCTGCGTCATTGGTATCGAAGCCATACCCCTCTCCGCCTCCGCTCGAAGCGAACAAGAAGATGCCCGGAGCATAGACTTCTACTTCATACTCCCGATTGAAGTCGGCCAATTCCTCTGCACTCCAAAAAACAATGTAATACTCGCCTATGAAACCCTCGCCACCATTATGCTGTTTGAGAAAGTCGATATAACTTTTTGGAAGTGCCATACCCGAGTGAGTCGAGAGGTCATTGAGGATCTCGGATTCAGCTGGATCATTGAACTCCCCCTCTGTCAAATGATATTTCATAGCTAACAATACCTACTCCAATCAGTTGGTTCGTCTGACGGACTTTCCTTTTCATCTATAGCCCACAGCACCAATTTCTCTCCCGTCAACCAAAGGGGAACTCCTGACGTATTAAATACCTCTTCAATAGGAACCAGAGTTATTAACTCACCCTGTGATATTTGACGGCAAACTCGAAAACCTCGCGCCCCTACCCTAAGATCTATCAATCGATGTACGTCAGGGTACTCACCATACTTCCCCGAAAATATTTCTGGATGGGTGCTGAGCACTTCAAACAACTCCACTCCATCACAAGACTCATGGTATTGAAATAGAGCAGATTTAAGTCGGCGCTGGATGCTCAAGCAAGCTCTCCCAACAGCAGAAACATAAGGAATATAGCCCCCCCGAGGATCCGCTATCACTCGTAGACAGTAGCGGCAATTAACATTTCAGCAGCAATCCGCCAAGTTATTTTGTCAACATCAACAGCTTCCCCCATATTTTTGTAATATCCACCCATGTCATTTGCGAAACCTGAGAGCCCTAAAAGAAACTGATCCAGAGTATCGTTCTGCCACTCATCACGATTACTTACATAATCCCGGCTTAACATCTCAACAAAATCGACAAAACCCTCTTGTTGAAACAGCCTTTGCGCACTTACATAACTCATCACTAGTCATCATTTATTCCACCCTCGACCAAATGTAATGCGGAAACAGATCACGATTATGAGACGAGCCAATCACAGGTGAGTTAAAGTCGAGGCCCATCTCCGCCCCCCTTTCGACTATGAATTATGAATTTTTATCTCAACCTCCCCAATTTTTTTGAGCATCGACAGCCCTCCTTTATTACAGATCCTCTTAACCGATATCTTATAAACAATCACAACTTAAGTACTTGCCTCCCAAGTAGCTCTCGCGCATACTCGCGCGCCCCATCCTCTATTTCAAATGTAACAACATCATTTCTAGAAAGAGCTTCTTTCCACGAAAAACTTTCGTCCCCAAGTGCATTTTCTATATGTGCTCTAACCCCATTAAAAAGGGTTGGATTTGAGGCTAGGTGCACACGCAAAATTGAAACAGCCTCTCCTTCGGAATGACCAATCGCCACATTAAAATAATTAGCTAACACATACTCTACATACTCGTACATTACGTCCTCACATGTAGCGCTGCGCACCACAAAATTAGAAGCAAACGAGCTAAATCACACTCTAATGGACAGGCTATTTCGAGCGCAGCGCACTAGAGCACACACCCCTTGCTAAGCCAACAAGTCAACGAATTACTAATCATCTCAAAATCATCTGAATCCATGCTACCTTGCCCCACCAAATAAACACATTCACTTGTGAAAGAAATTAATATGGAACGACCACCACTATCGTCGCCTATCGCAAGACAACCTGGAGCATAAGTGCTCACTTCAAGAGTCTCGTTCCTCTCAACAAGTTCATCAGAAGTATAGACGACCACGCCACTTTGCAATGAAAAGCCGTTAGCCGAGCGAAGCATTTGCACATAGGACTCTGGCAGTTTCATATGAAATTTTCTTTGTAACTCAGCCAACTGGACACCAGATACAGCTTCGTTAACTATAATAACCCCTTTAATATTCGAGACACTCATTTCAACACACAAAGCATCACAGTTTTTATATCTAAACTACTCCGAGCAAATCCCGGCACAGCTTTTTGTTTGTTCACGAGTTGTCTCTGCAAAAAGGGCGATGACGAACCAGTCCTCCTCTCACGCCAAGGACTGGTTATGACGGCCATAAAAAGTAGCAAGAGGCCACCACCGAAGCATAGCGGCTGCCATTTTTTCGTCTAGAGGTCAGAGACTGTTTTTTCATCGCCCTCCCCTGGCACCCATACGAAAGTCGCTGGCCAACAGACGTAGTAAACCCCAACCAAAAGCCCCTATGGACCCTCCCCGCAAATAGCACAAGCTCACGCCCACACAAGCCCCCCCCAGCCGTGACCGCTACAGAGAATGGACTCCGCACGCATACCTCGTACGCGTCACGTCGCACTCAACCGAGTCCAGCCATGAACCTACCGAACCTCTTCAACAAAGCCCGCGCCCACACTCAAGGGACGGTCAGCGTGGCCTGCACTTCAGGTGAACTCGACCAGGCGCTGACCAACGTACGTATCACCCCAATGCTGATCACCGGATTCATCTCCCCCCACCTGGACATCGACCAGGTCGCCGCCAAGGTCAAGAAGCGCTTTGCCCACTGCGCCATCAGCCTGTGCACGACGTCAGGTGAGTTGTGCAACGATGCGAACACGCTGTATTGCCAGACCGGCGAGACCTGGGATCGGGTGGTGCTACAGCTGTTTGATGCCAGTGTGATTGTGTCGGCCGAGGTGGTGATGGTGCCGCTGGAGTGCGAGGACATTCGCGGTGGCGGCAAGCGCTTGGCCATGCGTGAGCGAATCGCCAGGTTGGTGACTAACATCAAGCAGGCGCAAGTGAGCACGCCCATTGACCACCGCGATACCTTGGCCTACGTGGTGTTCGATGGGCTTTCGGCTTCCGAGTCGTTCTTCATGGAGGCGCTCTATGAGTCGGGACGTTTCCCTTGCCTGTTCGTCGGCGGTTCGGCCGGTGGCAAGGCCGATTTCAAGAAGACCTTGATCAGTGATGGGCAGCGCAGCTATCAGAACCATGCGCAGATTGTCTTCCTGAAAACCGCGGCGGATGTGCGCTTCGGGGTGTTCAAGAGTCAGAACTTCCAACCAGCCGGGCTGACGTTCAGCGTGCTGACCGCGTCGGTCGAGGACCGCACCATCGACCAGGTCATCGACAGCCGTGGGAACATCAAGAGCATGGTCCAGGCGCTGTGCGATGCATTCGAGTGCAGTGCCCAGGCACTGGAAAAGAAGCTGGCCGATTATTCATTCGCCATCCGTGTGGGCGATGAGCTGTTCGTGCGCTCCATTGCCCGCATCGATTATCAGCAGCAGATCATCCAGCTGTTCTGCGACGTGGCGCCCGGCGAAGAGCTGGTGATGGTCAAGCGTACGCCCCTTCGCGAGGCGACCCGCCTCGACTACGAGAAATTCCTCAAGGGCAAAGGCGGCCGTCCGGTGGCCGCTATTCTCAACGACTGCATCCTGCGCCGGCTCAACAACAGCAGCGACCTGGGCAGCATGGCCGGTATTTTCGGGGATGTGCCTCTGGCCGGCTTCTCGACGTTTGGTGAAATCCTCGGTTTGAACCTCAACCAGACACTCACGGCGATTTTCTTCTTCAGAGTCACCAAGGGCGCCAGTTTTGTCGATGAGTACGTCGATAACTTCATTGCTCACTACGGCGAGTTCAAGGCGTTTTTCCTGCGCCGCCAGATCAAGAAGCTGGCGGGCCTGAACCATGTCGTGGTCAAGCAGATCATGGCGTTCAAGATGAATGACTTCAGCAGCGCCTTGGACACTCGCGGCCTGGACAACACCATCCTGCCGGTGTTCGACGGCCTGACGGATCTGGGCCAGGTATTGGCCCAGGCCAGCCAGCAACAAGCGCTGATGGCGACGCAAATCAAGCACTACTCTGGCGAACTGCACTTGTCGATGGATGACCTGACGGGCACGATCGACCGGCAAAACAGCGTCGCCGAGCAGGCCGGCACGACCGTCGAACAGCTTGCCACCCAAGCGGGTGAAGCAGTGGTCGGCGCCCGTGCGCTCGCCAGTTCGAGCTTGCGTATTCAGTCGATCGTACAGGTCATCCAGCAAATCGCCGGGCAGACCAACCTGTTGGCCCTTAACGCGGCCATCGAAGCAGCGCGGGCAGGTGAGATGGGCAGAGGGTTTGCGGTGGTGGCTGATGAGGTCCGCAAGCTCGCGGAAATCACCCGCAAGAATGCCGCGGAAATCGGCGTGGACATTGACCTGCTCTCGACGGAGATCCAAGGCGTCGCCCAACAGATCGAAGACCAGTCCGTCGCCGTCAGCGCCCTGCGCGAGATGCTCGATGCCCTGGAAGACTCGAGCCGCACCACCGAAGGCACCGCACAACGCACGAAGGCCATCGCGGACACCTTGACGGGGCTGACTCACGCCAGTGCTTGAGCAACTGTTGCAGGGTTTGGTGTTGAATCCGGATGCTGTGGGCACTCGCAATCCATTGTGGGAGCGAGCTTGCTCGCGATAGCGGTGGGTCTGCTTGTGGTGATGTTGGATGTGCTGACGCCTTCGCGAGCAAGCCCGCTCCCACAGGGTTTGGTGTTGAATTCAGGTGCTGTGGGCATCTGCAATCTTTTGTGGGAGCGGGCTTGCTCGCGATAGCGGTGGGTCTGCTTGCGGTGATGTTGGATGTGCTGACGCCTTCGCGAGCAAGCCCGCTCCCACAGGGTTTGGTGTTGAATCCAGGTGCTGTGGGCATCTGCAATCTTTTGTGGGAGCGGGCTTGCTCGCGAAAGCGGTGGGTCAGCTTGTAGTGAGGTTGGATGGGCCGGCGCCTTCGCGAGCAAGCTCGCTCCCACAGGGTTTGGTGTTGGGTCCGGATGCTGTGGGCACCCGTAATCCCTTGTGGGAGCGAGCCTGCTCGCGATAGCGGTGGGTCAGCTTGTGGTGATGTTGGATGGGCCGGCGCCTTCGCGAGCAAGCTCGCTCCCACAGGGTTGGGTGTTGTATCTGGATGCGGGGTCGAACCTGGATGATCAGCCTGCGGGGTGCTCGTTGATTGTGCTCGCAGCCTGGAACAGGATTTTCGCGACGAAATCGATTTCCTGTTCGGTGATGATCAGCGGCGGCAGGAAGCGTACGGTCGCGCCGTGGCGTCCGCCCAGTTCAACGATCAAGCCGTGCTTCAGGCAAGCCTGCTGGAACGCCTTGGCCCGGGCCGTGTCCACCGGCGGATGGCCTTGTACGTCTGGGGTGCCTTGCGGGTCGACGATTTCCATGCCGAGCATCAGGCCGCGTCCACGCACATCGCCGATCCAGGCGAACTCGTTTTGCAGCGCCTGCAATTGTTTCTGCAGGTGAACGCCCACCGTTTCGGCGTGCTGGACCAGGCCTTGATCGCGGATAAAACGCAAGGTCGCGGTACCCGCCGCCATCGCCAGTTGATTGCCGCGGAATGTGCCGGCGTGGGCACCCGGCTGCCAGACGTCCAGCGACTCGTGGTAGACCATCACCGATAGCGGCAACCCGCCGCCGATGGCTTTGGACAGGGTGATGACATCCGGCGTGATGCCCGATTGCTCGAAGCCGAACATCCGTCCACTGCGGGCAATGCCGCACTGGATCTCGTCGACGATCAGCGGAATGCCGTGGGCCTGGGTCAACCGGCGCAACTCCTGCAGCCAGCGGTCCGGCGCGGCGATCACCCCACCCTCGCCCTGGATCGGCTCCAGGATCATTGCCGCCGGTGCTGTCACCCCGCTTTCCGGGTCGTTGAGCAAGTGTTCCAGGTATCGAACGTTCAACGTGACCGCCTGATCGCCGGCCACCCCGAACGGGCAACGATAGTCGTGGGGGAACGGCAGGCGCTGCACGCCGGGCATCAACGCGCCGAGGGCATTCTTTGGCGACAGGTTGCCGCTGATAGCCAGCGTGCCCAGGGTCATCCCGTGATAGGCCCCTTCGAACGCCAGGACCGAATGCCGTCCGGTCGCGGTACGGGTCAGCTTGAGCGCGGCCTCGACCGCATCGGCCCCACTCGGGCCGCAGAACTGGATGCGTGCATGGCGAGCGAACTCGCTGGGCAGGCAAGCGAAAATCTCTTGGACGAATGCGTCCTTCACGGGCGTCATGAGGTCCAGGGTATGCATCGGCACACCGGCCGCCATGACCTGGGTGATGGCTTCGATGATCACCGGGTGGTTGTGGCCCAGCGCGAGGGTCCCGGCACCGGCCAGGCAATCGACGAACACTTGCCCTCGGCTGTCCTGCACATAAATGCCATGGGCCCTTTCAAGCACCAGGGGAATGCGTCGCGGGTAACTGCGGGCGTTGGATTCCTGCTGTTGCTGACGTTCCAGCAGTGGTGTCGAATCGAGGCAGTAAGGATTCGACAGACCGGTGTGCAACAGGCGTAGCTGTTGCGCGCCACCCGCTGTGACATTCGAAAAAGCACTCATGATTTCCTCCATGGAGGCTGGGTTTGGAAGGGAACAAACAGCCTGGAAACAAACATCCGAAACGTTGCAGGACAGACGCGGGGAGATTGCCTCCCCGCGCCCGTGGGTTTACATGTCGTAGCGCAGGATCATCCCCACCGTGCGCGGTGCGCCGACGTCGATGATGTCGTCGTCGCGATTGTTGGTGACGTACTCCTTGTCGAACGCATTCTTCACGTAGGCGGACACTGCGACGTTCTTGGTGACTTTGTACTCGGTGTTGAAATTCACCAGCACATAGGCGTCGCTCTTACGCTCACCAGTGACTTTACCGTTTGAATCGAACTCGTACTCCGAAGGCGCAGTGCTCTGATAGACAATGTCCGTACCGAATATCAGGCGATCGTCGAAACGATAGACACCACCCACCGAGGCCTTGTATTTAGGCGAGTAGAGGAACGCCTCACCGCTCCTGTCCTGACCATTGTCAGCGACGAAGTCCTTGTATTTGCTATCGGTAATGGCGCCGCCGACGTTCAGGGTCAGTTGCTCGGTGATGTCTTTTTCGACGAAGACTTCCAGGCCCTTGATCTCACTGCGACCAGCGTTGTAGATATCAATGACGGTGCTACCGGGCTGCCGCACGCTGACCTGCTGATCTTTCCAGTCGGTGTAGTACAGGTTGGCGCGGGTACGCAGGGTCTTGTCGAAGAACGAACCGCGATAGGACAGCTCGTAGTTGGTGGTGTATTCCGGGTCGTAGGCTTGGTGACCGCTACCGGAACGCAGGTTGACACCGCCACCGCGATAGCCCTTCTGCACCGTGAAACCGAGGTACTGGTCCGTTGCCAGTTCGTAGTCGATGCCGAGTTTCGGCAGCACGGCATCAAACGACTTCTTGATTTTCTCGGGCACGAAGCGGCCATCTGCTTCGATGTCGGTATCGTTCGTTTCGTGGTCGTAACGCAGGCCGGTGATCAAGGTCCAGCGCGGGGCGAACGTCCAGTTGACTTCACCGAACACCGCCTTGTTTTCAATCTTGGTATCACCTTTGACGGTACGAACCAGCACATCATCGAACAACAACCGGTCGTGGAAGTTGTTGGTGTTGTGACCATAGTAGGCACCGACGAAACTCTTCACCGTGTCCGAGTCGTAATTCAGGCGCAGTTCCTGACTGAACAGGTTGCCGTCCTGCTTACGCAGAACGACCTCGTTGTCCACGGCATTCTGGTCAAAGTCCAGACGGTTGCTGTAGTCCGTATTGGTATTGGCGGTCATGCTCGTCAGCGACCAGGCATCGTTCAGGCGATAATCCACCTTGGCGCTGAGGGTGTCTTGCTTGAGGTTGTCGAAGGCCTCGGTATTGGACGCGATGTCGTAATAGCTCGGTTTGCCATCGGCGCCGCGCATCGTCGAGCGGTCACCCTGGCGATGTTCGTTATGGGCATAAGTCAGCAAGACGTCAGTGTCGTCATTGGGCAGGATCAGCAATTTACCGCGGGCGTTGCTGGTGCGATGCGGGTTGGCGTCTTTATCGAGCGTGGTGTTGCGGATGTAGCCGTCACCGTCGGAATAATCCACGGCGATACGCCCGGCGATCTTGTCATCGACGATGGCCCCGCCGCCCGCCACGGCCGCACCGTGCTCACCGTAGTTGCCCACGCTGGTCTGCGCCGAGAAGCTCGGTTCGAAGGTTGGGTTCTTGGTTCGGATAACCACCGCACCGGCCAGGGAGTTACGGCCCTGGGTGGTGGATTGCGGCCCGAGAAAAACCTCGACCTGCTCGGCATCCCAGAGCGGGACCGGGCTGAGGGTCAGCGCGCGGTTGGGCTGCACGGCACCGTCGACATACACCGATACTGCCCCGTTGAGGGCCGCCGGGCCCTGGTCGTCAAAACCGGACACCGGCACGCCACGGATACCCCAGTTCTCATTGCCGGCCTGGCTATAGACGCCGGGCGTGCGGGCAAATACATCCACCAGGTCCTTGTCGCCGTGTTCACGCAGGTTCTTGTCGGTGACGACCACGACGCTGGACTGGGTCTTATCGAGGGGGCGGTCGATTTTTTCACCCGTCACAGTGATCGGAGCGATCTCCATCTTGCCGGCTTCTTCGGCCGCCCATGCGCCGTTGCTCAGGCCGATGGCCGACCCTACAGCCAACGCAATTGTGTTCTTTTTGAAATTCACGCCCCGCTCCCCTGCGACAGATATTTTTAGGTTTTTTGAGCTGGCCGAAGGCTGTTTGGCGCCAGCGGAGCGGAGTCTAATCCAAAAAAAAAATTAAATAAATAGTATTGATAATCCATCTCATTTGTACCTAGTATGTCGTCTTGTATCGCCTTACATACATTACAGACGAGTCCTACATCGCTGACCGCTGCCCTGCTTTCAAGGTCTTGTGACTGGTCGAAGACGCTATAAGAGGATGCACAAGGATGACCTCAATCGAACACCTGAACGGGCGTTCCGAGCTTTTTTCAATGGCGCCCACGGATGCAAGCGCCCAATCGCTCCCCGTGCTGGTGCAGGGGACATCGGGGCAGTCGATCCACGATCTGGACACCTCGATCCGCGACAGCCTGGCCCATGTCCTGAGCACCGTTGGCGGCGTGTTGCTTCGCGGTTTCACCGTCGCCACGCCCATTGATTTCAAGCGCTTCGCTGCCAGCTTTGGTGCACCGCTGGCCAGTTACGAGTTCGGCTCCACACCGCGCAGCAAAGTCTTCGCCGGGGTCTATAGCTCCACCGAGTATCCGGCCCATCAATTCATCCCGCTGCACAACGAACAGGCCTACACCCGCCCCTGGCCTTCGCGCATCTGGTTCCACTGCATCAAGGCCAGTGAAACCGGCGGCGAGACCCCGATTGCCGACAGCCGCCTGATCTACCAGCGCATGCCTGCCGAGATTCGCGAGCTGTTCGCCAGCCGCGAGTTGCTCTACGTGCGCAACTACAGCGGCGCCCTGGACCTGCCCTGGGAAAAGGTCTTCAACACCCAGGACCGTGCCCAGGTCGAACGCTACTGCCAGGACAACGACATCGAGTGGGAATGGAAAGCCGATGGCGACCTGCGCACCCGCCAGCGTTGCACCGCCGTGCAGCAGCATCCCGAGACCGGTGAATGGGTCTGGTTCAACCAGGCGCACCTGTTCCATGTCTCGGCCATCGAACCGAGCGTACGCGCCAGCCTGCTGGCGGCAGTGGGTGAAGAGAACCTGCCGCGCCATGTCTATTTCGGCGACGGCTCGCCGATTGCCGACGACATGCTCGACACCGTGCGCGAGGTCTACCGCGAGACTGCCATCAGTTTCCCCTGGCAGCCCGGCGATATCCTGATGCTCGATAACCGACTGGTCGCACACGGTCGCAATCCTTTCACCGGTGACCGCAAAGTCATCGTGGCCATGGCGTGAATTGCACATGTTTTCATTCGAACACTGGATCGACGTGCTGGAAGCCAACGCCCAGCACTTCCCTCATCGTGCGGCCCTGCATTTTCTGCCGGACGGCGTAGAGATCGGCGAAACCCTGACCTTTGCCCAGCTGCACGAGCAATCCCAATCCCTGGCGGCCGCGCTGCAAGCACGTTATGCACCGGGTGATCGGGTGCTGTTGATGTTGCCCAGCAGCCTCGACTACGCCCGCACTTTCTGTGCCTGCCTGTATGCGGGGCTGATTGCCGTGCCGTTGTTCCCACCGCCGTCGCGCAAGCCGCGCCACCTCGATCGCGTCCGCAACGTGGTGGTGGATGCCGAACCGGGGCTGATTCTTGCACCGGCAGATTATTGCGAAGGCTTGCTGGAACTGGTGGAAGGACGCGTCGATGTGCTGACCGTCCAGGACCTGGGCACGCCACCGGCCAGCCAGTGGCAACGCCCGGTCATCGACGGTTCTACCGTGGCCTTCCTGCAATACACCTCCGGCTCTACCGGTTCGCCAAAAGGTGTCGAGGTGCGTCAACGCAACCTGATCGCCAACGTCGAACTGATGCGCCAGGCGTACGCTTTCGACGAGCACGGCGCCATGGTCAACTGGCTGCCGCTGTACCACGACATGGGCCTGATCGGCGGCATGCTGGCCCCGCTCTACAGCGGCATGCCCTGCTACCTGATGGCGTCCCAGACGTTCGTCAATGCGCCGTCGACCTGGTTGCAGGCGTTGAGCCGCTACCGCGCCACCGCCAGTTTCGCCCCCAACTTCGCCTATGCCCTGTGCAACCGCGTGGTCAGCGACAACCTGATCGCGCAGCTTGACCTGAGTGCCTGGAAACACGCGATCAACGGCGCCGAACCGATCCACCCTGGCACCCTGGAGGCCTTCGCCCAACGCTTTGCCGCGTGTGGCCTGAACCCGTTGGCCATCAGCCCAGGGTATGGCCAGGCCGAAGCGACCCTGTGCGTCAGCGCCACGCCGGCCGATGCACTGCCAGTGGTGCTGCGCCTGGACAAGACCGTGCTGGAGACCGGTCGTGTGGCCCTGGCGACGGCCGATGCCGCCGCCGTGGAGTTCGTCGCCTGTGGTTACCCGCAAGCCTTGCACAACATCGCCATCGTCGACCCGCACACCTTCGAACGCTGCGCCGCCGACCGCATCGGCGAAGTCTGGCTCAAGGGCCCGAGCAACGCCGAGTCCTATTGGAAGAACCCCGAGGCCACTCGCGAAGCCTTTGAAGCACGGATTGCCGGCTCATCGGAGCATTACCTGCGCTCCGGCGACCTCGGCTTCATGCATGAAGGTCAGGTGGTGATCTGCGGTCGGCTCAAGGACCTGCTGATTCTCAACGGACGCAACCTCTATCCCCACGACATCGAATTCGCCATCACCGACGCCGAGCCGGGCATCCGCACTGGACGCATCGCCGCCTTCTCGGAAATGGACCCGGCCCTGGGCCGCGAGAAACTGGTGATCGTCGCCGAGCCGCAGCGCAAGTTCGTCGACCCGGCGCATCATCCGGCGCTGTTCGCGTCGATGCAAAACGCCGTGCGCGAAGCCGCCGACTGTGGCATCGACCAGATTGTGCTGGTGCAAGCCGGCACCATCCCGATGACCACCAGCGGCAAGATCGCCCGTCAAGGCGCACGCAAGCAGCTGGCCGCCGGCACATTGAGCATCATCGCCCAGAGCGGTGGGCAGCCTGCCTCGAACGGCGAGACCCTTGACCTTGCCCAGTTCAAGCGCCTGGTGGCCCAGACGCCGCAACAGGCCCAGGTCGCCTGCCGCCAATGGCTGGAACAGACGCTGCACGCGGTCAACCCGTATCTGTCCGCCCATTTCGAACGCAGCCTGATCGGCCAGGGCCTGGACTCCATCGGCGTGGCCGACTTCGCTGCGCGCCTGCACCGGGACCTGGGCTGGAATTTCGAGACCCAGGACTTGTTCGGGGAAATCACCCTGGAACAATGGGCGCTGGCCCTGCAAGGTTTCCTGAATGAACCGGCGCCCACGGCCGAAGCCTCGACCGAGCAGGCCAACCTCAACCAGGGCCATCAGTCGTTCGCCCAGCGTCGCCTGTGGTTCCTGCGCCAACTGAACCCGGACGACACCCGCCACAACCTGGTGCTGCATCTGCGCCTGCAAGGGCCGTTGGACATCGAGGCCCTGGCCCTGCGCTTGAACACGCTGGTCGAGCGGCATGGCGTGTTGCGCACGGTGTACCGCGACGGTGTCGATGGCCCGCAACAACAGGTGTTGCCGGCCACGGCGGTAGCGCTGATCCATCATGATTTGCGCGAGCAGAATGAAGCGCAGCAACAGCAGGCGCTGAGCGAGCACCTGGCCCACGAACACGCCAACCCTGTCGATTTGCAAGCCGGCCCGCTGCTGCGAGCGCAGTTGCTTAGCCGACATGGCCAACAGCATGACCTGCTGCTGACCCTGCACCACATCGCCTTCGACGGGCGTTCGGCACAAGTGCTGCTGGCGGAGCTGGCTGGTTCGACGGACGTAGGGCTGCCGGGGCAATACCTCGATTTCGCCCAATGGGAAGCCCGGTACTGGAGCGAACAGCAGATCGCCACCGAGCAGGACTTCTGGCGCACACACCTGGCCGGCATGCCGCAAACATTGGAACTCGGTGGCAGCGGCCAGGCCCCGGGCGAACACAGCCTGGACTTCAGCGTGCCCCAGGCCCGCTGCGAACGGCTGGCAGCACTGGCCCGCGAGCAAGGCATGACCTTGTTCATGCTGTTGCTGGCCAGCTACCAACTGGTGCTCAAGCAACTGGGCGGCCAGCAGCAATTCCTGCTGGGCACCGACGTCAATGGCCGGCCACTGGCCGAGCACAGCGACGTCATCGGCTTCTTCGTCAACCAGTTGACCCTGCGTTGCGACTTGCGTGGCGAACCGACCCTGGCCGGTTTCCTTGAGCGGGTTCGCGATGAAGCGCGCCTGGCCTATGCCCATCAAGGCCTGCCTTTCGACCTGGTGGTCTCGGCCCTCGCGCCGCAACGCCGCCCCGGTCACTCGCCGCTGTTCCAGGTCAAGCTCAACTATCAACCGTCACGGGTGACCCCGACCGCCATCGCCGGCGCGCAGCTGTCCGCGCTGGACGTGGCCCAGGCACCGGGAGATTTCCACCTGGTGCTCGACCTCGTGCACGGCAGCGAAGGCCTCGCCGCGACCCTCAAGTATCGCGGCGAATACTTCGACCAGCAGCGTGCCCTGCGCCTGCAACACCTGTGGACGGGCCTGCTGGAACAGCTACACACCCTGTTGGACGAGCCGCTGCCGGCATTGGCCGAGCGCATCGATAACTGGGACCAGGCCTTTGCCCGTGAGCGACAACAGTCACAGGCGCTGGCCGGTCGCAGCCAGATGATGCAAGCCAAACGTCGCTCCTTGTCCCTTTAACCGAGTCGGATGCCGTTATGTCTATCGTGCCCCCATCGCCACGCGCCCTCGGCGCCGTGCGTCGCAAAGCCATGAACGTCTCGGAACAACAGTTGGTCACCGAGCGCCTGCTCAGCCCGGACCACGTCCTGCCCCTGGTGATCGAGCCGGCGGTCAGCGGCGTCGACCTGATCGCCTGGGCCACCCGGGAACGCGAGTCGCTGGAAAAGAAACTGCTGGAGTACGGCGCCCTGCTGTTTCGCGGCTTCAACGTCGCGTCCGTCGAGCAGTTCGACCAAGTGATCGCCGCCCTTTCCCCCGGCGCTCTGGAATACATGTTCCGCGCCTCGCCCCGGACACGGGTCGGCGGCAACATCTACACCTCGACCGACTACCCGGCCGACCAGATGATTTTCCCCCACAACGAGCACTCCTACTCGCCGCGCTTTCCACTGCGGCTGTTCTTCTACTGCCAACTGCCGTCCGAGACCGGCGGTGAAACACCGATTGGCTCGACCCGCGCCGTGAAGGCCGGGATCAGCCCGCAGATCGAAGCGCGATTCCGGGAAAAAGGCGTGCTGTACGTGCGCAACTACGGCGACGGTTTCGGCCTGCCATGGCAGACCGTGTTCCAGTCCGAAGACCGCCGCGAAGTGGAGGCCTACTGCGCCAGCGTCGGCATCGAAGTGGAATGGAAAGACAACAATCGCCTGCGCACCCGCCAACGCGGGCCGGCCGTGGTGCGCCACCCGCGCACCGGCGAAGAGGTCTGGTTCAATCACGCCACGTTCTTCCACATCAGCACCCTGCCTGAGCGAATCCGCGATTCGCTGCAAAGCAACTTCAACGACCTCGACCTGCCCACCAACACCTTTTATGGCGATGGCGAACCGATCGAGCCACACGTACTGCAATCGCTGCGTGCGGCCTACCTCGATTCGCTGGTGCGATTCAGTTGGCAACAGGGGGACGTGTTGTTCATCGACAACATGCTCGCCGTGCACGGTCGCGAACCCTTTACCGGCAAGCGCGCAATCATGACCGGCATGGCTGAAGCCCTGCTGTCGAGCGACGTTGCCGTCTGACATTCAACGGGTCCACCCGCCGTTCGCAGGAGGCTTGCCTGACACGTGTCCAGCAAGCCCCGACATCTGTGCGGTGATCCAGGCTCAAGCCCTTTTCCAGTCGAGATGAACATGAGCGGACTTCAAGGTTTTCGTATTTCGCCGCAACAGGCATCGGTTTACCCCCACATCAACGGCGCGGCGGAGCACCCGTTCAGCTGCCATCTGCAATGGTCGCTGTCACAGTCGCTGGACGTCGCTGCACTGGACAACTGCTTGCAAGCCCTGGTGGCCGGCAGTGAAATCCTGCGCACGCGCCTGATGCCCGTGCCCGGCCTGCGCCACCCGGTGCAGGTGATCGACGAAGCCGGCTCGCTGGCGGTGAACCTCCAGGACTTGCGCCAGCACAGCCGCGTCGACCAGGACGCCGCGTTGGCCCGGCTCGCCACCCAGCCCCGCGACTGGGCAACCCCACTGTGCGTGACCCTGGTGCGCCTGTCCGATGAACAAGCGGTCCTGGACCTGGCGGCGGCCAGCAGCCACTTCGACCTCGCCAGCCTGAAATGGCTGGCCGGCGCACTGCTGCAAGACAACCCCACGGACCTGTCCGACACCTTGCAGTACGCCGACTACGCCGAATGGCGCTGGAGCCTGGTTGAAGACGCGCCGGACCATCCGGGCGTGAGCTTCTGGAAACCCTCGGGCGAAACCGAACAGGCCACCTTGCAGCTGCCGCTCGAAGTGGCCCTCGATGGCGGGTTCGCGCCGACCCGGCTGGACCTGACTCTGCCGAGCGACCTCGCCCGTCACTCGGCCCTGACCCCGGACCTGCTGCTGGCGGCATGGGCAGCGGTGCTGGGACGATTGGCCGGCCAGCAACAGGTGCCGCTCACCCTGATCCATGAAAGTCGCGGCGCGGAGCTGGAAAACACCCTGGGCCTGTTCGAGCAGTGCCTGCCCGTGAGCATCGAACTGGATGCCCAGGCGACCCTGCTGGAACAAAGCACACAAGTGGCCGCCACCCTGGAACGGGCAGTCGGCTGGCAAGACTATTACACCGGCCACCTCAACGCCGGCTATGCCTTTGCCTGGCGTTCGGGCGATGCCCGGGAGCGTCATGCCGGCGCGGTGATGAACCCGCTGAAGGCCTGCCTGAACGTACGCCAGTTGCCCGCCAGCCTGCACGCGCAACTGGTCTACGACCGCCATGCCCTCAGCGCCGAAGCCGCGGGTTGCCTCGCCGAGCAATGGCTGCAACTGCTGCAAGGCGCCCTGGCTGAACCGCAACGGGCCTGGGCCCAACTGCCCCTGGGTGGAACGCTGCAATCGCAGTTGATCGGCACCGGCGCGAGCGTGCCGGCCATCGAACCGGTGACGCTGGTGGAATTGATTGCCCGTCAGGTTCGCCAACAGCCAGACGCCATTGCCCTCAGCGACCAGAACGGTGACCTGAGCTACAGCCACCTCGACGCCTGCGCCACGCAACTGGCCCATCGACTGGTCGCGGCCGGAATCGGTCCTGGCGTGCCCGTCGGCATCCTGTTCGCCCGCAGCAACGCGGCCATTGTCGCCATGCTCGCCGTGTTGAAAGCCGGCGGCGCCTACGTGCCGATCGACCCGACCTACCCGGCCGACCGCCGCGCCTACATGCTCGCCGACAGCGCCATTGCCCACATCGTGGTCAGCAGCGAACTGGCCGACAGCGTGCCGGCCACCCTGCAACGCTTCGTGCTGGATGACCTGGCAGCGCCGGACCTCGGCGATTGGCCGGCGCTGCCGTTGCCGGACGCGATCGACCTCGCCTACTTGATCTACACCTCGGGCTCTACCGGTGCGCCGAAGGCCGTGGAAATCAGCCACGGCGCACTGAGCTTCTCGACCCAGGTGCGCATGGCCGCCTATGAGACTCCGGTGCGCGCCTACTTGCTGCTGTCGTCGTTCGCCTTCGACAGTTCGGTCGCCGGGATTTTCTGGACCCTGGCCCAAGGCGGACGCCTGGTCTTGCCCGCCCCGGGTGAAGAGCTGGAAATGTCCCGCCTGGCGCAACTGATTGCCCAGCATCAGGTCAGCCACGGTCTGTCGCTGCCGTCGCTGTACCAGGCCCTGCTCGATCAACTGCAGCGCAGCACAGGCACCGACAGCCTTGCCTGCTGGATCGTCGCCGGTGAAGCCTGCCCGCCATCGCTGATCGCGCAACACAGCAAGACCCTGCCCCACGCCCGGCTGGTGAACGAATACGGTCCCACCGAAGCCACCGTCTGGGCCACCTATGAGGTGTTGGAGCCAAACCGCAACGTCAGCATTGGCCGCCCCATCGCCGGCATGGACCTGCGCCTGCTGAACGAGTTCGACACTGCCTGCGGCATTGGCGAGCCAGGGGAAATCGTCCTCGCCGGCCCGACCCTGGCCCGCGGCTATCGCCACAAACCCGAAGAAACCGCCAAGGCCTTCGTCACCCTGGCCGACGGCACTCGCGCCTACCGTACGGGCGACCTGGCGTGCTGGTTGGCCGACGGGCGCCTGGCGTTCCTGGGGCGCAAGGACCATCAGGTCAAGGTGCGCGGCTACCGCATCGAGCTGGGTGAAATCGAACGCCAGTTGTGCAGCCACAGCGACGTGCGCGAAGCCGCGGTGATCGTCCAGGAACACGCCGCCGGCAAGTGCCTGCTGGCCTACATCCTCGCCGCCCACGGCTACGCACCGGACTCCGAGGCGATCAAGCGTTTCCTCGGCGAGCGCCTGCCGTCGTACATGGTGCCGGCCCTGGTGCTGACCCTGGCAAGCTTTCCGCGCACGCCCAACGGCAAGCTCGACACCCGCCAATTGCCCGCCCCCGACTCGTTCGACGAAAGCGCCCACGTGGCGCCGCGCAACGCCATGGAAACCGCCCTGCAAGCCATCGTCGCCAAGGTCTTGAAGCTCTCGACGGTGAGTGTCACCGACAACTTTTTCGCCATCGGCGGCGACTCGATCCTGAGCCTGCAAGTGGTGGCCCAGGCCCACGAGCAAGGCATCGCGCTTTCGGCCAAGCAAGTCTTCGAACGCCAGACCATCGCGGCCATGGCCGAGGTCGCGCAACCGCTGGCACCGAGCGCCGCCGAGCCGCAAGCCGACAGCACCGAGTTCAGCGCCTCGGGCCTGTCCGATGACGAAATGCAAGCGCTGATGGCCGAACTGGACGAGGCCGACCTGTGAGCGGCTCGTCCCGTCGCCCCGCCATCACCGTTGCCCCTTTTTACGCAGGACGCTTTCAATGACCACCGAAAAAACCACCGGTAACCCGATCGAAGACATTTACCCGCTGTCGCCGCTGCAACAAGGGATGCTGTTCCACTCCCTGCTGCACGAAGACTCCGGTGTGTACCTGATGCAGGATCGCTACCGCATCGGCGGGGCTATCGATGAAGGGGCGTTCCTCGAATCGTGGCGCCAGGTGGTGGCGTTGCACCCTTCCCTGCGCGCCAGTTTCCAATGGAAAAGCCAGAAGCAACCGGTGCAGGTGATCCATCGCCAGGTCAAGGTACCGCTGGACACCCTCGACCTGCGCGGGCTCGCCCCCCATGAGCAGGAAGCGCGAATCCGCACGCTGCTGGAAGACGAGCAGAAAGTCGGCTTCAACCTGTCGAAGCCACCGCTGATTCGCTTCCGGCTGGTACGCCTGGGCGATGAGTCCTACGAGTTCATTCGCAGCTTCCACCACATCCTGATGGACGCCTGGTGCATTTCCCTGGTGACCGTGGACTTCCTCAAAGTCTACGAAGCACTGTGCAACGACCGCACGCCAGAGCTGAAAAGCCCGCGGCCGTTTCGCGATTACATCCAGTGGCTGCAACACCAGGACGCGAGCGAGGCCGAGCAGTTCTGGCGCGGCCAGCTGCAAGGTCTCAATGCCCCCACGCCGCTGACCGTGGACAACGGCGTGACCCGCGACCGCTACACCGATGCGGTGCTGGTGGACGACCAACTGATCCACCTCGACGAACAGGAAACCCAGGCACTGGCGGCGTTCTGCCGCAGTCGCCGGATCACCCCGAACACGTTCTTCCAGGGCGTCTGGTCGCTGCTGCTATCACGCTACAGCGGGCAACAGGACGTGGTCTTCGGCGTCACCGTGGCCGGGCGCCCGGCCGACCTGACCGGTGTCGCGGAAATGATCGGCCTGTTCATCAACACCTTGCCGCTGCGGGTTTCGGTGGACCCGAGCGCCTCGCTCGGCAGTTGGCTGGGCGACTTGCAAAAGCTCAACGTCGACATGCGCGACTTCGAACACACGCCCTTGACCGACATCCAGGGCTGGAGCGATTTCCCCCGGGGCGAGACCCTGTTCGACAGCATCCTGGTATTTGAAAACGCACCCATCGACGAACAGATCCTCGAAGGCGGCTTCCAGTTCAGCCTCGAAGGCATGGACCACAGCGTGCACACCCACTACGGCTTGACCGTGGTGATCCTGCCGGGCGAACAGCTGGGCATCCGCGTCTCCTATGACCGCGAACGTTTCGAAGCCGCCACCGTGCAACGCCTGCTGGGCCACATCGCCAGCCTGGTGCGCAACATGCTCGCCGCACCCGAGGCGCCGCTGGCCAGCTTTGAGCTGCTGGCCGCCGACGAACGTCAGCAGTTGCTGGGCGAATGGGCACTCAACCCCCACGATTTTCCGCTGGAGCAAAGCTACGCCGAGCTGTTTGCCGCCCAGGTCGCCCAGCGCGGTGATCAGGTCGCCGCGACCTGCGACGGGGAGTCGCTGACCTACGCCGAGCTGGACCTGCGCTCCACGCGCCTGGCCCACGCTCTGCGCGAGGCCGGCGCAGTTGAAGACCAACTGGTCGCGCTGGTGGCCCCCCGTGGCCTGGCGCTGTTGAGCATGATGCTGGCGGTGTTCAAGGCCGGTGCGGCGATGCTGCCCCTTGAAGTCAATCACCCGCCCGAGCGCCTGCGGGAAATCCTCGGGCTGTCCCGCGCCCCGCTCCTGGTCGCCAGCGAAGCCTGCAGCGGCCTGCTCGATCAACTGCTCAGCGGCCTCGACCAGGCACCCGAGGCGCTGTTCGCCGAAGCCTGCTGGACGTCCGGCAACGACGCGCCACTGCCGGTGCTCGCCAGCCCCGACAGCCTGGCCTACGTGCTGTTCACCTCGGGTTCGACCGGTACGCCCAAGGGTGTGATGATCGAACAGCGCGGCATGCTCAACAACATCTTCGGCAAAGTACCGGCCCTGGGGCTCAGCGCCGCCGACCGGATTCCCCAGACTGCCTCGGTGGCGTTCGACATTTCGGTGTGGCAGTTCCTTGCCGCACCGGTGCTCGGTGCCACCGTGCACATCCTTGCGGATGAAGTTGCCCACGACCCGCAACGCCTGTTGCAGGTGCTCGCCAGCGAGCGCCTGAACGTGCTGGAAATCGTCCCGAGCCTGATGCGCACCTTGCTCGCGCTGTGCCCGTGCGACTTGCAACTGCCGGACCTGCGCTGGGTGTTGCCTACCGGCGAAGCCCTGCCGCCGACCGTGGCCCGCGACTGGTTCGCACGGTTCCCCGACATTGCCCTGATGAACGCCTACGGGCCGGCCGAGTGCGCCGACGACGTGGCCTTCCAGCCGATCCTCAAAGCACCGGGGGCCGAGGTCAGCCACATGCCCATCGGCCAGCCGACCGCCAACAACCGCCTGTATGTGCTGGACGAATCCCTGCGCCCGGTGCCGGTGGGCGTGGCCGGGGAAATCTGTGTCGGCGGCGTCGGCGTTGGCCGCGGTTACCTGCACGACCCGCAGCGCACCGTTGAAGCCTTTATCGACCACCCTCAACTCGAAGGTCGCCTGTACCGCACCGGTGACCTGGGACGCTGGCGTGCAGACGGGGTGATCGAATACCTCGGCCGCCGCGACCAGCAGGTCAAACTGCGCGGGCACCGGATCGAACTGACGGAAATCGAACACCGTCTCGCCCAGCACCCCAACGTACGCGAAGCCGCCGTCCTGCTGCGGGAAAACACCGTCGGCGAAGCCTGGCTGGTGGCGTACTGGTCGGCCCATGACGAAACCCTGGGCAGCGACGGCCTGAGCGAACACCTGCGCACGCAACTGCCGCCGTACATGGTGCCGGCGGCCTTTGTCTGCCTGGACAAACTGCCCCTGAACAATAACGGCAAGGTCGATCGCAAGGCCCTGGCCGCCCGGGAGCTGGACTGGCAGGCCGACACCCAGCAAAGCATCGCCCCGCGCAACGCGCTGGAAACCACCGTCGCGTCGATCTGGGCCGAGGTCCTGGGACGCGATACGGTGGGCGTGGAAGACAACTTTTTTACCCTCGGCGGACACTCGCTGCTGGCAACCCAGATCGTTGCCCGCCTGCGCACCCAGTTCAAGCTCGACCTGCCGTTGCGGGTGCTGTTCGAACAGCCGACCGTGGCCTTGCTGGCCGTGGCCATCGCCGCCCGCCAGGCCCAGGCCGCCGCGCCGCAAGCCAGCGCGATCAGCGTGCCCAAGGCCCAGCCACGTCCGGCGCTGCTACCGCTGTCGTTCTCGCAACAACGCTTGTGGTTCATCGAGCAACTGACGCCGGGCACCACCCTGTTCAACATCCCGTTCGCCCTGCACCTCAAGGGTGAACTCAATGTCGAGGCGCTGCACGCCAGCCTGAACGACCTGCTGCTGCGCCACGAAATCCTGCGCACCGGCATCCACAGCACCGACGGCGTGCCGTGCCAGCGCATCAGCCCAGCGCTGGACATCGCGCTGCCCTTCGAAGACTTGTCGGGGCTGACCACCACCGCTCGCGCCGGCGCGCAGTTCAATGCCCTGCAAGACACCTTCGAGCTGCCGTTCGACCTGACCTGCCCACCGCTGCTGCGTGCGCGCTTGCTACGCCTGGCGCCGGGCGAGCACGTGCTCGGCATCGCCCTGCATCACCTGGTCTCGGACGCCTGGTCGGCCACCATCGCCCTGCGCGAACTGGCCCTGGGTTATGAAGCCCGTTGCAACGGCGCCCCTGCCAAACTGCCGGCCCTGCCGCTGCAATACGCCGACTTCGCCCTCTGGCAGCGCGAACACCTGCAAGGCGCCGAACTCAAGCGCCAACTCGACTACTGGACCACCACCCTCGACCGGCGCGACAGCGACGCCAGCCCGCTGCTGGCCTTGCCCACCGATCATCCACGGCCGTCGGTGCAAAGCTACCGCGCCGGGATCGTGCAGCGTGAACTCAGCGCCGACCTCAGCTCCCGGGTACAGGCCTTTGCCAGTCGCCTCGGCACCACGCCGTTCACCGTCCTGTTCGCCGGTTTCGCCGTGCTGATGCACCGTTTGAGCGGCGATGCCACGGTGCTGGTCGGCACCCCGGTCACCCACCGTGAACAGCCGGGCACTGAAGGCCTGCTGGGCATACTGTTGAACAACCTGGCGATCCGCGCGGACTTCGAACCGCAAGTCGGTTTCAGCGCCCTGGTCAAACAGGTGGCCGAACGTCTGCGCAGTGGCCTGCTGCACCAGGACCTGCCCTTCGAGCAACTGGTGGACAGCCTGCAACTGCCACGCAGCCTCAGCCATGCGCCGCTGTACCAGGTGATGGTCGCCCAGCAACTGGCCATGGAGTCGCGGTTGCGCTTCCCCGGGCTGGCATTCGAAGCGCTGGACACGCCGCTGCGACATTCCGAATGCGACTTGGACCTGCACGTGCTGTGCCCGGCCAATGCGCCGATCCAGCTGGAGTTGATGTTCGCCCTCGATCTGTTCGTCGCCGACAGCGCCCGCCAGACCCTGGCGCGCCTGGAACATCTGCTCGAACACATGCTCGCCGAGCCCCAACGCCCGGTCGCCGCCTTGCCGTTGCTGATGGACGTCGAATGGCAACGCACCGTGGTCGAGTGGAACCGCACCGAGATGGCGGTGCCAACGCACCTGACCTTCGCCCAGTTGTTCGAACAACAGGCCGAACGCACCCCGGAGCGTGACGCCCTGTGCTTCGAAGGCCGCAGCCTGAGCTACGGCGAACTCAACCGGCGCGCCAACCAGGTGGCGCATTACCTGCGCAGCCGGGGCGTCGGCGCCAACAGCCCGGTGGCGCTGTGTGTCGAGCGCTCGCTGGAACTGCTGGTCGGCCTGCTGGGCATTCTCAAGTCCGGTGGCGCCTATGTGCCGCTGGACCCGACCTACCCGGTGGATCGCCTGGCGTACATGCTCGAAGACGCGCAACCGGCATTGTTGCTCGGCCAGCAAGGCCTGTTGGAACAGTTGGGCGCCGAACTGCCGCGCTTGCGCCTGGACAGCGACGCAGCCCTGTTCGCCAACCAGCCGGACAGCAACCCTGCCCCGCTCGCCGGGCCGCAAGACCTGGCCTACATCATGTACACCTCCGGTTCGACCGGTAAGCCCAAGGGCACCCTGGTGACCAACGGTTCGGTGGTCAACCTGGCCTGGGCGCGTATCCATGGCTTGTATCGCCGCTACACCGACCAGCCGATGCGTACCAGCTTCAACTACTCGTTCGCCTTCGACAGTTCGGTGGCCGAGCTGATCCTGTTGCTCGACGGCCACAGCCTGTACCTGACCCCGGAAGACGTGCGCTACGACCCTGAGGCCCTGGCTGGATTCTTCCGCGACACCCGCCTGGACGCCTTCGAATGTACCCCGGCACAGCTCAAGGCCCTGCTCGAAAGCGACGGTGTTCGGCGTGGCGAGGTGTACCTGCCGCGCTTCGTGCTGTTCGGTGGCGATGCGGTGGACGCACAACTGTGGCAACGCCTGCCGTCGATTGCCGGCAGCCGCTTCTTCAACACCTACGGCCCAACCGAATGCACGGTGGATGCCACTGGTTGCGCGGTGGATGACTTCCCGCTGCGGCCAATCATCGGCCGGCCCATCGCCAACGTGCGCACCTACGTGCTCGATGCCTTCCTCAACCCGATGCCGGTGGGCGTCCCGGGGGAACTGCACATCGGCGGTGCCGGCGTGACCCTGGGCTACCTCAACCGCGCCGAGCAGACCGCGAAGGTGTTCATCGAAGACCCGTTCTCCACCGTGGCCGGGGCACGGATGTACAAGTCCGGTGACCTGGTGCGCTGGTTGCCCGACGGCCAGCTCGAATACCTGGGACGCATGGATCATCAAGTGAAGATCCGTGGTTTCCGTGTCGAGCTGGGGGAAATAGAAACCTTGATCGGCGCCCAACCGGGCGTGCGCCAGGCCGTGGTGCTGGCCCGTGAAGACGTGCCCGGCGACAAGCGCCTGGTCGCCTATGTGACGTGCGACCAGCAGGCCGACATCCATGCCTGGCGCAAAGCCATTGGCGCCGCCCTGCCCGACTACATGGTGCCCTCGGCATTCGTACTGCTCGATGAACTGCCGCTGACTGACAACGGCAAACTCAACCGCAAGGCCTTGCCGGCCCCGGACATCCAAGCCGCGCCAGACGCCCTCGATCCACCGTGCAGCGCCGCCGAACAGCAACTGGCTGCCCTGTGGGCCGAGTTGCTGAAGGTGCCGTCGTCGCAGATCGGCCGTGACAGCCATTTCTTCTACATCGGCGGCCACTCGCTGCTGGCGGCGACGTTGTTTGCCCGCCTGCGCCAACAGTTCGCCAGCGTGCCGCCGTTGCGGGCGGTGTTCGAACACCCGACCCTCGACGCCTTGGCCGCGCTGCTGGGCGATCCCCTGCAAGCCCCGGCGGCGACCTTTGTCCCGGCAGCGCGTCCGGCGCGCCTGCCGCTGTCGTTCGAACAGCAACGCTTGTGGTTCCTTGAACAACTGAGCACCGGCGGTGGCGAGTACAACGTGGTCAGCGCCGTGCAACTGGACGGCGAACTCAACGTCCAGGCCCTGCACACGGCCTTGAACAGCGTGGTCCAGCGCCACGAGATCCTGCGCAGCCGCATCGTGCGCGATAGCGATGGCGAGTTGGCGCTGGTGATCGAACCCCAGGTCGATATCAGCCTGCAGGTGACGGCACTGCAAGCGACCAGCGACGAGCAATGGCAGCAACTGACCGACGCGGTGATCCACGCCGAAACCGGCCGCCGCTTCGACCTCGCCGCCGAAGTGCCGGTCCGTGCCACGCTATTGCAACGCAGCGGCGCAGCCCAGTCGCTGCTGTTGCTCAACGTGCACCACTGCGCCACCGACGACGCCTCCAGCCAGAACCTGCTGGATGAACTGCGACAGTGCTACACCGCCCAGTGCCAGGGCGCCCCGGCAGCACTGCCAGGGCTGGCGCTGCAATACCCCGATTACGCCCTCTGGCAGCGCGAACCCGGTCAACAGACCGCGTTCAGCAGCCAACTGGAATACTGGCGCAACCAACTGGAGGACGGCGACTACCTGCTGGACCTGCCAACCGAACAGGGCCGGCCAACCCAGCTCGCCCCGGCGGCCGGCGCGGTCCAACTGCAATTGCCGCCCGTCCTGGTGGAACGCCTGCGACAGTTCGCCCAGCACCGCGGCGCCACCCTGTACATGCTCATGCTCGGCGCCGCGCAATTGCTGTTGGGCCGCTACGCCAACCAGCGCGATGTACGGGTTGGCAGCCCGGTGGCCCAGCGTCCATTCGCCGAGCTGCAGCCGCTGATCGGCTGCTTCGTCAACACCGTGGTCATGCGTGCCGACCTTGATCCGGCGCTGGACTTCGAAGGTTTGCTCAACCAGGTGCGCAACCGTGTGCTGGATGCCCAGCAGCATCAGGACGTGCCCTTCGACCAGGTTGTCGAGCATTTGAAGCCTTCGCGCAGCCTCGGCCAGACGCCGCTGTTCCAAGTGTTGTTCGCCATGCAGAACGCCGACTCGTCGAGCCAGCCATGGCCGCAGTTGCGGGTCAGCGAACGCGCCGTGACCGCCCAGGCCACCAAGTACGACCTGAACTGGGAAGTGCATGACGGCGAGGTGCTGTCGGTGTTGCTGGAGTACCGCGCCGCGCTGTTCAGCGAAACCACGGCCCGGCGTTGGCTGGAACAATGGCAACAACTGCTGGAGGCGATGCTCGAAGCGCCACGGACCCGCCTCGGCGATTGGACACCGCTGCCGGCGGCAGAGCGTCACCGCCAACTGATCGAGTGGAACGCCACCGACCGCCACTACAGCGGCCCGACCAACCTGCACACCGCCCTGAGCCAACAAGCAGCCCTGAGCCCCAACGCACCTGCGCTGGTGTTCGAAGGCCAGCGCCTGAGTTATGCCGAGCTGGACCAGCGGGCGCAAGCCGTCGCCCGTGCCCTGCGCGCCGCCGGTATAGGCACCGACAGCATCGTGCCGCTGTGCATGGAGCGTTCGGTGGAAATGGTCGTGGCCTTGCTCGGCATCGTCCATGCCGGCGCCGCGTGGCTGCCGCTGGATCCGGAACTGCCTGCCGCGCGCCTGGCGTTCCTGATCGAAGACGCCAATGCCAAGGTCACCTTGACCCAAGCGCAGTGGCTGTCGCGCCTGCCCGCCGAACATGACGCCTGGACGCTGGATGCGTTGCCAATCGCTGAAGTCGCAGAGCCGATCAGCGTCGACGCCAACGACCTGGCCTACGTGCTCTACACCTCCGGTTCCACCGGCCAACCCAAAGGCGTGATGAACGAACACGGCGCCTTGATGAACCGTCTGTACTGGATGCAGGACGCCTTCCCGATTGGCCCGAACGACCGTGTGCTGCAGAAAACCCCGTACAGCTTCGACGTGTCGGTGTGGGAGTTCTTCTGGCCGCTGATCACCGGCGCGACCCTGGTGGTTGCCCGGCCGGACGGTCATCGCGACCCGGCCTATCTCGGCCAGTTGATCCAGCAGGAACGGGTCACGACGTTGCACTTCGTCCCGTCGATGCTGCGGGCCTTTGTCGAGGAACCGAGCCTGGTCAATTGCCAGAGCCTGCGCCAGGTGTTCGCCAGTGGCGAAGCCTTGCCGGTGGACCTGGTCCGACGCTTCATGGGCCAACACCCGGCAGCGCTGGTCAACCTGTACGGCCCGACCGAAGCGGCCATCGACGTCTCGGTCTGGCGTTGCTCGGCGGACGATGCAATCGTGCCGATCGGCAAACCCATCGCCAACCTGCGTTTGTACATCCTCGACGAAGCCCTGCAACCGTTGCCGATTGGCAGCATCGGCGAGCTGTACATCGGCGGCGTCGGTGTGGCCCGGGGTTACCTGAAACGCCCGGACCTGACCGAAGAACGCTTCCTTGCCAGCCCGTTCGTGGCCGGTGACCGCCTGTACCGCACCGGCGACCGTTGCCGCTTCCTGGCCGATGGCAACATCGAGTACCTGGGGCGTCTCGACCATCAGGTGAAACTGCGCGGTCAACGCATCGAGCTGGGGGAAATCGACGCTGCGCTGCTGGCACAGGCCGGTGTTCGCGACGCCGCCACCTTGTTGCTGGACCAGCGTCTGGTGAGTTTCTGGTGCGGTGACGCCGATGAGGTCACCCTGCGTGCCGACCTGAGTGACAGCCTGCCCGCGCACATGCAGCCAAGCCTGTTCGTGCAGCTCGATAACCTGCCGCTCAACAGCAACGGCAAGCTTGACCGCAAGGCATTGGCCGCCACGCCGCTGCCACAAAGCCAAAGCGAGCAGCCGCGCACCGCGCCGCGCACGGTCACTGAAAGCGTGCTCTGCGAACTGTTCAGCGAAGTGCTGGGTGGTGCGGAAGTCGGCATCGAAGACAACTTTTTCCAACTCGGCGGCCATTCCTTGCTGGCCACCCGCCTGGTCAGCCGGGTTCGTGAACGCCTGGGGGTTTCCCTGCCCTTGCCGCTGGTGTTCGCCCAACCGACGGTCGCGGCCCTGGCCGAGCATCTGCGCGCGGCCATGCCCGGTGAGTCGATCAGCGCACAACCGCGCCCGGCGCAATTGCCCCTGGGCCTGGCTCAACGCCGGTTCTGGATGCTCAGCCGCCTGGTACCGGAGTCCCGCGAGTACCACATGCCATTCGCCCTGACCTTGCGCGGCGAGTTGCAGGTCGAGGTCTTGCGCGAGGCCTTTGCGCAGGTCAGCCAGCGCCACCTGGTGCTGCGCAGCCGTATCGTCGAAGTCGACGGCGAGCCGCAATTGCTGATCGACGACCACGGCCCGGCGCTCGCGGTCACTGGCGTTGCAACCCAGGACTGGGCAGCGACCTGTGCCAATGCCCAGAACGCACTGATGACGCCGTTCGACCTGGCCGCCGCGGCGCCTTGGCGGGCGCACCTGCTGCAACGCCAAGGCAGTGACGAGAACCTGTTGCTGGTGTGCCTGCATCACAGCGCCACCGACGGCTGGGCCATGCAGTTGCTCATCGACGAACTGACCCAGGCCTACGCCGCCGGCCTGAACGGGCAGTCGCCCGCCTGGGCTCCGCTGGAAATCGACTACGTCGATTTCGCCCTGTGGCAACAGCACCCGGACACCCAGGCCCGGCGCAATGACAGCCTGGACTACTGGAAAAACCACCTGGGCCAGGACGACTACCAACTCGACCTGCCCATCGACCACCCACGCGGCGCCGAAGCCGATCGCCGCGCCCGGCAACTCACCGTGCGCCTCGGAACCCAGCGCGCCGAAGCCATCCGGCAGTTTGCCCGTCAGCGCGGCACGACCACCTACGTGGTGCTGGCCACGGCCCTGAGCGCGCTGCTGGCCCGCTACAGCGGTCAGCGGGAGATTCGTCTCGGCACCCCGGCGGACCAGCGTGACCATGGGCAAACCCAGACGTTGCTGGCCTGCCTGGTCAATACCCTGGTGATCCGCAGCGACGTCGACCAACGGGCCCCGGCCGAGCAACTGCTGGCCAGCCTCGAGGCCGATCTGCGTGCAGCCCAAGCCCATGCTGACCTGCCCTTCGCCACCCTGGTCGGCGCTATCGCGCAGAACCGCGACTTGAACCGTACGCCGCTGTTCCAAGTGCTGTTCTCCCTCAACTACGACCGCATCGACAGCAGCCAATGGCCGGGGCTGAACGTCGAAGAACAGATGCTGCCGGTGATCGACGCCAAGTTTGAACAGAGCTGGGAAGTCCAGGACGACGGCAGCGACATGACGCTGGCGCTGGAATACCAATCGGCCTTGTACGACGAAGCAACGATGCAACGCTGGAGCGCGCAGTGGTGCGCGCTGCTTGACGCCCTGGTGGCAAGCCCTGGACGCACCCTGGTCGAACTGTTCCCGCAACAGCAGGACCAGCAGCAACTGGACCGCTGGAACGCCACCGACCGCCACTACAGCGGCCCAACCAACCTGCACACCGCCCTGAGCCAGCAAGCGGCCCTGAGCCCCAACGCCCCGGCGCTGGTGTTCGAAGGCCAGCGCCTGAGCTATGCCGAGCTGGACCAGCGGGCGCAAACCGTCGCCCGCGCCCTGCGCGCCGCTGGCGTGGGCACCGACAGCATCGTGCCGGTGTGCATGGAGCGTTCGGTGGAGATGGTCGTGGCCTTGCTCGGCATCGTCCATGCCGGCGCCGCGTGGCTGCCGCTGGACCCGGAGTTGCCTGCCGCGCGCCTGGCGTTCCTGATCGAAGACGCCGATGCCCGGGTCACCTTGACCCAAGCGCAGTGGCTGTCGCGCCTCCCGGTCGGGCATCAAGCCTGGACCCTCGACGCCCTGCCCCAAGCACCCGCCTTCGAACCGATCAATGTCGAAGCCCACGACCTGGCCTACGTGCTCTACACCTCCGGTTCCACCGGCCAACCCAAAGGCGTGATGAACGAACACGGCGCCTTGATGAACCGCCTGCACTGGATGCAGGACGCCTTCCCGATCGGCCCGAACGACCGTGTTCTGCAGAAAACCCCGTACAGCTTCGACGTGTCGGTGTGGGAGTTCTTCTGGCCGCTGATCACTGGCGCGACCCTGGTGGTTGCCCGTCCGGACGGTCATCGCGACCCGGCCTACCTCAGCCAGTTGATCCAGCAGGAACGGGTCACGACCTTGCACTTCGTCCCGTCGATGCTGCGGGCCTTTGTCGAAGAGCCGAGCCTGGTCAACTGCCAGAGCCTGCGCCAGGTGTTCGCCAGTGGCGAAGCCCTGCCGGTGGACCTGGTCCGGCGCTTCATGGGCCAGCACCCGGCGGCACTGGTCAACCTGTACGGCCCGACCGAAGCGGCCATCGACGTCTCGGTCTGGCGTTGCTCGGCGGACGATGCAATCGTGCCGATCGGCAAACCCATCGCCAACCTGCGCTTGTACATCCTCGACGAGGCCCTGCAACCGCTACCGATTGGCAGCATCGGCGAGCTGTACATCGGCGGCGTCGGTGTGGCCCGGGGTTACTTGAAACGCCCGGACCTGACCGAGGAACGCTTCCTCGCCAGCCCGTTCGTGGCCGGTGATCGCCTGTACCGCACCGGCGACCGTTGCCGCTTCCTGGCCGATGGCAACATCGAGTACCTGGGGCGTCTCGACCATCAGGTGAAGTTGCGCGGCCAGCGCATCGAGTTGGGGGAAATCGACTCAGCCCTGCTGAACCTGCCGGCCATCACCGGTGCCTGCACCCTGGTCATCGACAACCGCCTGGTGGCGTTCTACAGCAGTAGCGCCGCGCAATCGGACCTCGACACCCAGCTCGCGGCCGAGCTGCCGGCCTACATGGTGCCGGCGGTATGGGTGCAGATCCCGGCCCTGCCCCTGAGCACCAACGGCAAGATCGACCGCAAGGCCCTCGCCGCCCTGCCCTTGCCGAACACCCAGAAGGACTACGCGGCACCGCGCAACGACCTGGAACGCCTGCTTTGCCAGTTGTTCGGCGAGCTGCTCGGCGACACCTTGACCGGTGGCCGTGAAGTCGGCACCTCGGACAGTTTCTTCGCCCTGGGCGGTGACTCGATCCTCGGCCTGAAACTGATCTCGCGCTTGCGTGAACAGGGCTATTCGCTCACCCCACGGGACTTGTTCCGTTCGCCAACCCCAGCGGCCCTGGCCCACGTGACCACGGCGTTGCTGACCCAGGCCGAACAAGGTGACGTGACCGGGCCGATGCCGCTGATGCCATTGCACCAGTGGTTCTTCGACCAGCAGCAGGTCCAGGTCGCGCACTGGAACCAATCGGTGCTGGCCGACAGCGACCGTCGCCTGGTGCCGGCCATCGTCCAAGCCACGCTGGATCGACTGGTCGCCCACCACGACGCCCTGCGCTTGCGTTTCACCGACGTCGACGGCCAATGGCAGGCGCACATCGCACCAGTGGCTGCGGCCCAACTGACCTGCTGCGAACGCCCGGAACAACTGCTGCAAGTTGCCCAAAGCCTGGACCTGCAACACGGCCCGCTGTTTGCCGCGGCGCTGCTGGAAGGCACCCCGCAGCGCCTATACCTGGTGGCCCATCACCTGGTGGTGGACGCAGTTTCCTGGACGCCGCTGCTGGAAGACTTCCAGCAGTTGTACCCGGCACTGGAGCGTAGCGAGAGCCCGACGTTGCCGGCGAAAACCACCTCGTATCGTCAATGGAGCGAGCACCTGCAAGCCCATGCCGCCAAGGTCGCCGCCGAGCATCGCTACTGGAGTGCCCAGATCGGCGCTAACCAGCCGCCCATGGCCACGGTCGCCGAACGCCAGACCCTGTCGGCCCGCTGGGACGCCAGCCGCACGCACCAATGGCTGACCGAATCCCATGCGGCTTACCGCACGCAACCGGAAGAACTGCTGATCGCCGCCCTCGCCGCGACCCTGGCCGAGGCCGAACAGCGCAGCGACATCGTGGTGGACCTGGAGCGCCACGGGCGTGACGCACCGTTTGCCGGGCTGGACGTCGGCCGCACCGTCGGCTGGTTCACCACCCTCTACCCACTGCGCGTGAATGCCAGCGGCGCCGCGGGCGATCAAGTGCGCAACGCCAAGCAAGCCTTGCGTGACGTACCTGGCCTGGGCCTCGGCTACGGCTTGCTGCGCCAGCGCGGCGAGTTGCCGGCCAGCCACGGTGATGTGCTGTTCAACTACCTGGGGCATGAGCAAACGCCAGAGGGCTGGTTGCGCGCCAGCAGCCTGACCCCGCCGCCGGACGTGGCCTCGGTTAACCGGGTGACCCACGCCCGTGAGGTGGTGGCCTGGCTGGAGGACGGCGTGTTGCGTGTCGAGTGGCACAGCGTCACGCCAAACGCCGACAGCCGCTTGCCCGCTCGCCTGCTGGAACGTTTGCAGGCGCTGGTCGAACACTGCCTCGACCCGCAGGCCGGTTCGCTGATGCCCGCGGACTTCCCGCTGGCCAAGGCGCTGAACCAGAAATCCCTGGACAAGCTGCTGGGCAAGCTCAAGACCAAACCCAATTCCCAAAGCTAGCGAGCGATGCGGCGCCGCAGGTCTCAGACCGATGCGGCGCCTTGATCGACTCACTTGAGTTTTCAAGACTTTGAAATGGACCAAGCAAGCATGAACAACATCGAAGACATCTACTCCCTTTCGCCGACCCAGCACGGCCTGTTGTTCCACAGCGTCTATGAACCGGATTCGCGGGTTTATTACCAACAATTGAGCCTGGACATGAACGGCCCGCTGCAACTGAACGCGTTTCGCGCTGCCTGGCAGGCGCTGATGCAGCGCCACGCGGTGCTGCGCAGTGCGTTTCTCTGGGAAGAACTGGACGATGCCTATCAGGTGGTGCAACAGGAAGTCGCCCTGCCCCTGACCGAACTGGACTGGCAAGACCGCGCCGAGCCACAGGCCGCGCTGGAACAGTTGGCGCTGGAGCAGCGGGCGCAACCCCTGGAGCTGAATGACTCGCCGCTGATGCGCGTGTGCCTGGTGCGCCTGGCCCCCGAGCGCTGGCACCTGATCTGGACCTTCCATCACATCCTCATGGACGGCTGGAGCGTCGGCATCGCCGTCCAGGAGTGGCTGGCGCTGTACTACGAACAAGCCCATGGCCGCCCCGCCCACTTGGCGCCGACCCGCCCTTATCGCGATTACATCGCCTGGCTGGCGGAACAGGACATGGTCGCCACCGAAGGCTTCTGGCGCGAGCAGTTGCAGGACGTCAGCGAGCCGACCCCGCTGCCCACCTTCGCCGTACGCCAGGCAGCACCGGCAGGAGCGCCGTTCGCCGAACGGGAAAGTCTGCTGGCAGCCAGCGAAACCGAGCAACTGGCGCACTTCGCCCGCCAGAACGATCTGACCATCAATACGCTGATCCAGGGCGCCTGGGCACTGCTGCTGGGCCAACACGCCGGGCGTGACGACGTGGTCTATGGCGTCACCGTCGCCGGACGTCCGGAGAACCTGGCGGCGGTGGACAGCACCGTCGGGCTGTTCATCAATACATTGCCGCTGCGTGTGCAATGGGCTGACGAGCCGACGCTGGTGACCTGGCTGCAACACTTGCAGCAAACCAACAGTGATCTGCGTCACCACGCCTACCTGCCGCTGGGCAAGCTCAAGTCGATGACGCGCATCGCTGCCGAACAGGCGCTGTTCGACTCGATCCTGGTGTTCGAGAACTTCCCGGTCACCGACGCGCTCAACCAGGACACCGGTGGCTTGAGCTTCAGTGCCCCGAGCAACGACCAGCAGGTCGATGGCATTACCCTCACCCAAGGCCGCAACCACTTCCCGCTATCGCTGATCGTGGTGCCGGACAAACAACTGCACTACCTGATCAGCTACGACCGCAGTCGCTTCAGCGACGCAGAGGTCGCGGTGTTGTCGGCACAATTGCGCGCCATCCTGTTGGCGATGACGGCACAAGCGCAGTGCCGGGTCAACGAGCTTGAATGGCTGAGCCCTGAAGAACGCCAGCAACTGCTCGTGCAGGGTCGCGGCGTGCAGCTGCCGGTGCCTGAGGCGTGCCTGCACCAGCGTTTCGAACAACAGGTGGCCGCTCACCCGGAACACCTGGCGGTCCGCGACCGTCAGGTCGCCCTGACCTACCGTGAACTGGACCAGCAGGCCAATCGCCTCAGCCAGTATTTGCGCGCCCAGGGCATCGGCCACGACAGCGTCGTGGCGCTGGCCCTGGAGCGCAGCGCCGAGTTCGTGATTGCCCTGCTGGCCACCCTCAAGGCCGGCGCCGCCTATCTGCCGCTGGACCTCAAACAACCCGCCGGACGCCTGGCCGATGTGCTGGTGGACAGCCGCGCCGCGCTGCTGATCGGCGCGGCCGCCTCGCCCCTGCTCAAGGGCCTGGCCGAGCACACGCCGACGCTGTGGCTGGCGGAACAGGCCGAGACCATCGCCTCCCAGCCAGACATGCCACCGACCGTGGCCCACAGCCCGACTGACGCCGCCTACGTGATCTACACCTCGGGCTCCACCGGCACCCCCAAGGGTGTGGTGGTCGAGCACCAGTCCATCGTCGATTACCTGACGGCGGTGCACGCGGTACTCAACCCACCGCTGGCGGCCCGTTACGGCTTGCTGTCGAGCATCGCCGCCGACCTCGGCCACACCCAGCTGTTCGGCGCCCTGTGCAGCGGCGCCAGCCTGCTGCTGGTGGATGAAGACAGCGGCTTCAGCCCCCTGGCGCTGGCCGAACTCTTCGAGCAACACCCGGTGGATGTGCTGAAGATCACCCCAAGCCACCTGGCCGGTCTGTTGCAGGCGCTTCCCGACGCCCGCCTGTTGCCGCGCGCCCTGCTGGTCTTCGGTGGCGACGCCCTCAGCCCGGCGCTGCTGGAGCAGGTCAACCGCCTGGCCCCAGGGCTCAGGGTGTTCAACCACTATGGGCCGAGTGAAGCGACAGTCGGGGCGATTGCCACCGAACTGCCGGCAGGCCTGCACAGCATCGCCCTCGGCCGGCCGCTGCCGAACCGCCGATTGCAAGTGGTGGATGCCAACGGTCGGCTGGTGCCCACCGGGGTGTCCGGTGAGCTGCTGATCAACGGCGCCCTGGCCCGGGGTTACCTGCACCGCCCGGACCTGACCGCCGAGCGCTTCCACCTCGACGCGGATCAACAACGCTGGTACCGCACGGGCGACCGCGTGCGCTGGCAAGTGGACGGCCAATTGGCGTTCCTCGGTCGGGTCGACAGCCAGGTCAAGATCCGTGGCAACCGCCTGGAGCTGGGCGAAGTCGAGGCGCAGCTCAAACGCCTGTCGCCGCTGATCGAACAGGCGCTGGTCCGCGCCGTGGAACTGGACGGCAGCCTGCGCCTGGTGGCCTACCTGGTCGCCAGCCAGTCGCTGTCCGCCACGAAACTGCGTAACGACCTCGCAGCGCGGGTGCCGGACTACATGGTGCCGGCGCACTTCATCACCCTCGACGAACTGCCCCTGACCCGTAACGGCAAGGTCGATGTCCAGCGCCTGCCGCTCCCGCAAAAGCCCACGGACGACAGCGCCACCCACGTTGCCCCGCGCAATGAAGTCGAAGCGCAACTGGCCGCCATCTGGCAGGAGGTGCTGAAGCTTGAGCGTGTCGGCGTGCATGACAACTTCTTCGCCCTGGGCGGCGACTCGATCATCAACTTGCAGATCATCGCCCGCGCCAACCAGCAAGGGCTGAAACTCACGCCCCGCCAGCTCTTCGAAAACCGCACCATCGCCGACATCGCCCGGGTGCTGGGCGCCGATGCCAGCCAGGGTGTGGCACAAGACATTGCCGATGGCTATGAACTGCCGCTGGCCGCCGGTCAACTGGCGCGCTTGCAACAAGGGCCGTTGCACGCGACTTGGCGTTGCGTGGCGCTGACCCAGGCGATCGACAGCGAGCTGCTGAGCCAGGCCATCGGCGCCTTGCAGCAACACCACCAGGCCTTGCGCCTGGCGCTCAAGGCCCTGCCGGAGGGCGAGTGGCAGCAACGGGTGCTGGTCGCGACCAAGGCCCCGGTCATCACCACCGAAAAACTGGAGACCTGCGCCCCGGCGCAACTGCAAGCCCTGGCCCAGGCCGGTGTCGATGCGCTGGACTTGGACGCCGGCCAAACCCTGCACGCCAGCTTGCTGGAAGTGGGCGGCAAGCACGCCCTGCTGCTGGCCGCTCATCCGCTGTGCCTGGACGAAGCCTCCTGGTCGCTGCTGCTGACTGACCTCAACCTGGCCTTGGCGCAACTGCGTTATCAGCGGCCGGTGCGCCTGTCCTACGCCGGTGGTGACTTCACCCAGTGGACACGGCACCAGCAAGCTCACGCACAGGGCGATGCCCTGGACGACGCCTGGGAGCACTGGCTGCAATACGCCGGTCTGGAACCGCTGCAACTGCCTGACAGCCAGCAGCCGGTCAGCGTGATCGAACAGACCCTGGCGGCCGCCACCTCAGGCGAACTCAAGCGCCTGGGCGAAGTGCTGCAACTGGACTGGAATAGCCTGTTGGCCGCAGCCGTGGCCGAACAGTACCGTGAACTGTGCGGCAATGGCCTGATCGCGCTGAGCGTGCACGGCGCCCGACCGAGTGTCGAGCGCTTGCCGGTCGCGGGGCCGATTGCCGTGGCCGACCTCGACCCGGCACGCATCATCGGGCCCTTGGCACTGGCGGTGCCTTATTTCCTTCAGCCCGAAGGCGACAGCCTGCTGCAACGCTTGCAGGCACTGGCCACGCAGATGCGCGCCTACCCGCAACACGGCGTCGACTATGGCGCCCTGCGCTACCTGTCGGACAACACCTACCTGCAAGAACCGCTGCGTGACCTGCCGACGGCCTCGGTCGCCATTCGCTGGCAGGGCAACCTCGACAGCCATCGCGAAGAGCGCGGCATCCTGGCCCAGGTCGAAGCCGCAAGCCCATCGACGGCTTCGCCTTGCCCACTGACCCTGGACGCCTGGTGGCAGGATGACTGCCTGCACCTGCGCAGCCAGGGCACCCTCGCCGCCGACTGGGCACCGCGCCTTGCTCAACGCTTGAGCGAACTCGCCGAACTCGTCGCCACACCGGACCTGCGCCCTGCCAGCCAGGCGTTTCCACTGTGCCACAAGCAAGCGGCGACCCTGGCGGCCGAGCCACTGGACTGGTTGAACATCGAAGACGTCTACCCGTTGTCGTCGATGCAACAAGGCATGCTCCTGCACACGCTGTTGCAACCCCACAGCGGCATCTACCTGATGCAACAACGCTACAGCTGGGACGGGGTATTGCAACGCCCGGCGATGGAAGCTGCGTGGCAGTTGTTCCTCGAGCGCCATCCGATGATGCGGACCGCCTTCTGGTGGCAGGACGACCATGAGCCGCTGCAATGCGTGTACCGCCAGACCCACCCGGCGTTCGACTGGCAGGACCTGCGTCATCTCGACGAAGAACAGCAGCGCCTGGCCATGGACCAGGCCCTCGAAGCACAACGCCTGCAAGGTTTCGACATGGCCGCTGCGCCACTGACCCACCTGCGGGTGTTCCAACTCGACGAGCGACGCTTCGCCGTGGTGCGCAGCTTCCATCACATCCTGACCGACGCCTGGTGCTTTGGCCTGCTGATGGAAGACCTGCTGGCGATCTACCAGGCCATCGTGCGCCAGGAACCTGTGGCCCGTCCGCGCTTGCGCTCGTTCCGCGGCTACATGAGCTGGCTGGAACGCCATGACATGGCCGCCGCACACGCGTTCTGGCAAGCCGAAATGGCCGGTTTCAGCGAGCCGACGCCACTGCACGTGGACAGCCCCGCAGCCGGCCCGGAACAGGCGCCGGAACAGGTCGGCGACTTCGACCAGACCCTGAGCATCGCCCAGACCCAGCGTCTGCAGCAGCTATGCCAGCAATACCAACTGACCCCCAACACCTGGATTCAGGGCGCCTGGGCGCTGTTGCTGTCGCGCTACAGCGGCAACCGCGACGTGCTGTTCGGCGTGACCGTCGCCGGCCGCCCGACTGACCTCGCCGGTGTAGAAGAAATGGTCGGGCTGTTCATCAACAGCTTGCCACTGCGCATCGATGTCGACCCACAAGCGCCAGTGGCCGACTGGTTGCAGGCGCTGCTGTCCCACAACGCGCAATTGCGCGAACACGAAAGCGCGTCGCTGGTGGACATTCAGCGTTGCAGTCAGGTGCCGCGCGGCCAGCAATTGTTCGACAGCCTGGTGGTGTTCGAGAACGCGCCACTGGATATCAGCAGCGTGCAACTGGATGCCTTCAGCATCGACATCTACGAAGACCGAGTGCACACCAACTTCCCGATGACGGTGGTGTTGTACCCCGGCGACCGCCTGGGCATTCGCTTGTCCTACGACAGCATGCGTTTCAGCACTGACACCGTGCAGCGCATGCTCGGGCACCTGGTGCAGCTGCTTTCGAACATGCTGGAGACACCGCAGGCGCCCCTGGGCAGCCTGCACATGCTGCCTGAGTCGGAACGCCGGCAGTTGCAGATCGACTGCTACCGCAGCGACGTCGACTTCCCGCTGGAGCGCGGCTATGCGGCGCTGTTCGCCGAACAAGTGCGCAGCCGCCCGCAACACCTCGCCGCGGTATGCCAGGGACAATCGCTGACCTACGCCGAACTGGATCGCGGCGCCAACGCCATCGCCCATGCGTTGCAAGCCGCCGGGGCCGGCCCGGAAACCCTGGTGGCGCTGTTCGCTGAGCGTGGCCTGGCCTTGCTGACGATGATGATCGCCACGCTCAAGGCCGGCGCCGCGTTCCAGACGTTGGATATCCAACAGCCTCACGCCCGCCTGGCGGATCTGCTGGACCTGGGCGAAGCGCCGCTGTTGCTGGTGTGCGAGCACGCGACCTCGGCACTGGACAACGTCCTGCCGCAGATGCGCCAGCAACCCACCTGCCTGATCGCCCAGGCACTCTGGCAAGGCCGCGAACAGCCGCCGGTCAGCTATGTGCACAACCCGGATCAACTGGCCTACGTGATCTTCACCTCCGGTTCCACCGGCACGCCCAAAGGTGTGATGGTCGAACAACGCGGCATGCTCAACAACATGTTCGGCAAGGTCCCGAGCCTGGGCCTGGGTGAGCACGAACGGATTGCCCAGACGGCTTCGGCGGCGTTCGATATTAGTGTGTGGCAATTCCTCGCCGCACCGCTGTTCGGCGCCACCGTGCACATTCTTCCCGATGCCCAGGCCCACGACCCTGTAGCCTTGCTCGATGCGGTTCAAGAACAGCAGCTGACGCTGCTGGAAACCGTACCGGCGCTGATTCGCGGCATGCTCCAGGAAAGCCAGGCGCACCACAGCCTGGCGAGCCTGCGCTGGCTCCTGCCTACCGGTGAGGCATTGCCACCGGCCCTGGCGCGGGACTGGTTCGCACGCTTCCCGGCCATCCCGTTGATGAACGCCTACGGACCCGCCGAATGCTCGGACGACGTCGCCTTCTACCCCATCACCCAAGCCCCGGCCGACGACTGCCTGCACATGCCCATCGGCAAGCCGACCGCCAATAACCAGGTGTTCGTCCTCGACTCGGCGCTGCGCATGGTCCCCATCGGCGTACCCGGCGAGTTGTGCATCGGCGGTGTCGGCGTAGGTCGCGGCTACCTGCGCGACCCGCAACGTACCCGCGAAGCCTTTGTGCCGCACCCGTTCCAGGCCGATGCGCGCCTGTATCGCAGCGGTGACATCGGCCGGATGCGCGCCGACGGCGTGATCGAGTACCTCGGCCGTCGCGACCAGCAAGTGAAGATCCGTGGCCACCGCATCGAACTGGGCGAGATCGAAAACCGCCTGATGCAACACCCGGCGGTGGACAGCGCGGCGGTGCTGGCGCTGCCCGACGCCCGCGGTGCGTTGCAACTGGTGGCCTGGTATGTGCTCGACGAAGCGGTCGACCTGGGCGGTGAGTCCGCGCAACAGGTCTTGAGCGCTTACCTGGGCCAGCAACTGGCAAGCTACATGGTCCCGGCCCGTTGGCTGGCCCTTGCGCAATTGCCGCTGAACGCCAATGGCAAGGTCGACCGCCGCGCCCTCGCCGCCCTGGATGTGC
Source organism: Pseudomonas brassicacearum subsp. brassicacearum (assembly GCF_008801605.1). Lineage (GTDB taxonomy): Bacteria > Pseudomonadota > Gammaproteobacteria > Pseudomonadales > Pseudomonadaceae > Aquipseudomonas > Aquipseudomonas brassicacearum. The sequence continues at coordinate 281,867 of NZ_VZPJ01000001.1, forward strand.
CCCAGGACGAGACAGCGCAGGCGCAAGGCATCGCACCGCGTACGCCAACCGAGACAGTGCTCGCCGAACTCTGGCAGGAAATCCTTGGCCTGGACGATGTCGGTGTGCATGACGACTTCTTCGCCATCGGCGGTCACTCGCTGCTGGCCACCCAGGTGTTGTCGCGGATTCGTCGACGGTTGAACGTGAACCTGCCACTGCGCACGCTGTTCGAGCGCGGCACCCTCGAACAATTGGCCGAAGCGGTCGATCAGCAGCGCAACGCCCAGACCGAAGCCGACAGCGACAGCGAGATGACCCTGGCGCCGCGCAACCAGCCGTTGCCGCTGTCCTACAGCCAGCAACGGTTGTGGTTCCTGGATCGCTTCGAAGGCCCCAGCGCCGCCTACAACATGACCACCACCGTCAGGCTGCGTGGCGCGCTGGACATCGCGGCGCTGCAAGCGGCGTTGCAGGCAGTCTTCGAGCGCCATGAATCCTTGCGCACGGCGTTCCACCTCCACGGCGACCAGCCTTGCCAGGTCATCAGCCCGGCGCCTGTGGTGGACTTGACGCCGACCGAGCTGAGTCACCTCGACAGCAAGCAGCAGGCGCCAACCCTGCAACGCCTGATCTCTGAACAGGCCGCTCGCCCGTTCGATCTGCAACAGGCACCAATGCTGCGCGCCAACCTGCTGCGCCTGGGTGCCGATGATCATGTGCTGCAACTGGTGCTGCATCACATCGCCACCGACGCCTGGTCCATGGGCATCCTGATGCAGGAGCTGATCGTCGGGTACCAGGCCCGCACCAGCGGCTCGACACCGGTGCTGCCGGTGCTGCCGATCCAGTTCGCCGACTATGCCTATTGGCAACGCAGCGAAGCGCAACAGCGCCTGCTGGCAAGGGCCATCGACTACTGGCGCCGCCAGCTCGACGGCGCGCCAACGCTGATCCCGCTGCCACTTGACCAGCCACGCCCGGCGCGCCCCGACTACCAGGGCGCGGCGCTGGAGCAACGCTTCACCGCGGCCCAGACGCAGGTGCTCAAGGCCTATGCGCAAGCGCAACGGGCGACGCTGTTCATGGTCTTGCTCAATGCCTTCAACAGCCTGTTGCAGCGGGCCACCGGAGCCAACGATTTCATCGTCGGCACCGACCTGGCCAACCGCGAACATCCGGCCCTGGAACATCTCATCGGCTTCTTCGTCAACGTGTTGCCGATCCGTGCCCGCCTGAGCGAGGGCGAAACCTTTGACGTCCGCCTGCAACGCTTGCGCGAGGATTGCCTGTCGGCGTTCCAGCACCAGCAGGTGCCGTTCGACAAACTGGTCGAGGAGTTGCAGCCGCCGCGTACGCCGGGGGTCAACCCACTGGTCCAGGTGCTGTTCGTCATGCAGAACACACCCAGCGGCAATGCCAGCCTGCCGGACCTTGAGGTGGAGCACTTGGTATCGCCCCAGGAAAGCAGCAAGTTCGACCTCGCTGTGTTCGTCGAAGAGGACGAGGAACAAGGCCTGAACGTGCGCTGGGTGTATCGCACCAGCGTGCTGCAGGCGCAGACCGTCCAGCGCCTCGAACAAGGCTTCGAGAGCCTGCTGGAGCAGATCCTCTCGGACGCAGGCCAAGCGCTGGAGCATTGGTCGTGGCGCCTTGAGGGCGGCAACGCCAGCACGCCGTCCCAGGCCGATTCGTCGCTCGACGAGGCCTCGGCCCGCAGCGCGCGCAAGCAGTCGAAACTGAGCAAGCTCAAGCAGACGCGCGCTACCGCCGTGAGCCAGGTGGCCCACGAGCAGGTCCGTACCCGCACCCTCAACGCCGGGCAGGCCTTGCCATTGGTGATCGAGCCGTTGCTCGGCGACCTGGACCCGGTGCACTGGGCGCTGCAAGCCCGGGAATGGATCAATGCCCAGTTGTTGACCCACGGTGGCCTGCTGTTCCGAGGTTTCAACCTGCCGGACGCTGGCGCTTTCGAACAATTCGCCCAGGCCATCGAACCCGACCTCTACGGGACCTACGGCGACCTGCCGAAAAACACCTCGGGCAAGAACATCTACCACTCCACGCCGTACCCGGAACAGCACATGATTCTCTTCCACAACGAGAGCTCCCATCTGCCGCAGTGGCCACGCAAGCAGTGGTTCTATTGCGAAACGCCGGCACCGCGCGGCGGCTGCACGCCCATCGTCGATTGCCGGCAAGTGTTGGCGCGCTTGCCCGAGGACATCGTCGCTCGCTTCAAGGCCCTGGGGCTGCTTTATGTGCGGCACTTCACCGACAAGCTGGATGTACGCTGGCAGGACTTCTTCAAGACCGAACAGCGCGAGGAAGTCGAGCGCCAATGCCTGGCGTCGGGCATGCGCTGGGAATGGCTGGGGGCCGACAACCTGCGGATCGCCCAGCATTGCCCGGCCATCGTCGCGCATCCCGAGACCGGTGAACTGTCGTTCTTCAACCAGGTGCAACTGCACCACACCGCCTGCCTGGAGCCGGAAGTGCGCAACAACCTGATCAGCCTGTTCGGCCCCGGGCACCTGCCCCGCAACGTGTACTACGGCGACGGCAGCGTGATCGAAGACGCGGTGATGCAAGTGATCGGCGAAGCTTATGAAGACTGCGCAGTACGTTTCAGTTGGCAAAAGGGTGACATGGTGATGCTGGACAATATGTTGGTGGCCCATGCCCGGGACCCCTTCGAGGGCGAGCGCAAGATCTGCGTTGCCATGGGCCAGATGATGCGCCGTGAACAATTGACCGGCTGCCTGCCCGAAGCGCAGCCGTCGCCGGCTGCGGAGGTGCAGGCATGAGCGCCTTCGAAAAACGTGAAGAAGCCTTCGCCCTCTCGCCCCAACAACGCAGCCAGTGGTTGGCGGGGTTGCCAGCAGCGCGCCTGGAACTGGAAATAAAAGGTCCGTTGGCCCTGGAACGTCTGCAGCAACGACTCGTCGCCCTGAGCGCCTGCCACGAGGCCTTGCGCCTGCGGGTGAGGCCTGAGCCTGGCTTGCTGATGCCATTGCAAGTGATCGAATCCACCGTCATGGCCGCGAACGCCTTCAACGTCGAGGTGCAAGCAATCGGCGCCGATCACCACCAGGTGACGCTGCAATTGCCGGCACTGAGCGCCGATCGCGGAACCTTGCTGCGCCTGGCGCAGGCATTGGGCTCGACCGATGCGCCATCGGTGGATGACGAGGCCATGACCTATACCCAGTACAGCGCCTGGCTCTACGAATTGCAGGCCGATGAAGACGCCGAGCCTGGCCGACGCTTCTGGGCCAGCCAGGCCCTGGACGAGCTGGCCGCCAGCGAATTGCTCTACCGCCAGGTACGCAGCGACTGCCCCGACGCCCCGGTCACCACTCGCCTGGACGCCAACCCGTCGGTGAGCATGGCCCTGGACAGCTTTTGCCAGCGTCACGACGCATCGCCCGAGCAGGTCTTGATGACGGCCTGGGGCGTGCTGTTGCAGCGCCTGAGTACTGGCGACAGCCCCGCACTGACCTTGAACTGGGTCCACGATTGCCGCGACGACTATGAAGAACTCGCCGACTGCTGGGGCTTGTTCGCCAAGCCCCTGCCCCTGCGCTGGCAACCGGCGGCGGACAGCCATTTTGCCCAGGCGCTGGCGAACCTGCAGGTGCTCTGCGAGCAAGCCACGGAATGGCAGGAATACTGCGGCGTCAGCGCTGCACAGCCGGGCGACGCCCCGCAGTACGGTTTTCAGTGGGGTGGGCAGTTGCCCGAACGGCTCGACACCTTGGGCAACCTGGCATCGACGCTCACCGTGCTGGACGCACAGGCCATCCCCGCGGGCATGGAGCTGCTGCTGGTGGCCGAAACCACCGCTGGCGGCTATCGCTTGAACCTCTGCCACCTGCCGAGCCGCTACAGCGAGCAAGCCGCCCTGGTCTTGCTGGAGCAGTTCCAATCGCTGCTGCTCGATGCCCTCGCCAACCCGGGCAAGCCCTTGGCCGAGCTGTCATTGCAGTCGCCGAGTTTCACCGCGACGCTGGCCGCCCTGCAGGCGCCAGTCGACGTCGCGGCGCTGCCGTTTACCAGCGTGCCGGCGCGCTTCGATGCGTGTGCCGCGCAGTTCCCCGAGCACTTGGCCCTGCGCGACCACAGCGGGCCACTGAGCTACGCTCAATTGCAGGCCCGCAGCAGCCAACTGGCGCGTTACCTGCGCGCTCAAGGCGTGGGTCGCGAAGACCGCGTGGCGTTGTACCTGGATCGCTCGTCGCAGATGGTCCTGGCCATGCTCGCCGTGCTCAAGAGCGGCGCGGCGTTCATTCCCCTGGACGTGCATCAGCCAGCACAGCGCTCCCTGGCCATCCTGCAACAGGCGCAGCCGGTCTTGGTCCTGAGTGGTTCGGCCGGCAGCGCCCCCGCGTTGCCCGGCATCGGCAGCCTCGACCTGCGGGATGAAGCGACCTGGCAGCAAGCACCCACCACGCCAGTCGATGTCGAGATCCAATCCCAGGACGCGGCTTACGTGCTGTTCACCTCCGGCAGCACCGGCACGCCTAAAGGCGTTATCGTCGAGCATCGGCAGCTGGCCAGTTATGTCGCCAGCGTGTCCCGCCGCCTGGCGCTGGCGCCCGGCGAACGCAGCGCGGTGGTGACTTCCCTGGCGGCCGACCTGGGCTACACGTTGCTGTTCCCGGCACTGCTCAGCGGCGGCGAATTGCACTTGCTGGACAAGGAAACGGCGATGGATGCCCAGGCCTGGGCTGCCTGGCAGGCGCAGTACCCGATCGACCACCTGAAGATCGTGCCGTCGTTGCTCGACGCCTGGCTGATTCACGCCCAAAGCGCTGCCGTGTTGCCACGCAAGCAATTGATCCTCGGTGGCGAAAGCTGCTCGCGGCGCCTGTTGCAAAGCATTCGCGGCCTCGCACCGACGCTGGCGCTCTTCAACCATTACGGCCCGACCGAAACCGCCGTTGGCGTGGTGATGCACAAAGCCGAGCCGGCCATGGATTATCGCCGCCTGCCGCTGAGCGACCGTCTCGACGGCATGCGCCTGTACCTGCTCGACGAGCAGCAAGCGCTGGCCGCCCCCGGCCAGAGCGCCGAGCTGTATATCGCCGGCCCGCAACTGGCCCGCGGTTACCTGGACGCACAACAAAGCGCCGGGCGTTTTATCGAACTGGCGCAACTGCCTGGCGAACGCCTCTATCGCACCGGCGACCTGGCCCGCTATCGCCATGACGGCAGCCTGGAAATCACCGGACGCGCAGACCGCCAGGTGAAAATCCGCGGTTTCCGTGTGGAACTCGACGAGATCCAGGCGCAGCTGACCGGCCTTCCCGGTGTAGCCCAGGCTGCCGTGGAATGCATCCCTCGGGGCGAGCTCGGCCAGCAACTGTTCGCGTTCATGACCCTGGCGCCCGGGCATTCGACCACGGTCGCCCGGCTGCACGGCCAGGCCCAGGATTGCTTGCCAGACTACATGCTGCCCACCCTGCGGATCGTCGAAGCATTGCCACTGATGGGCAACGGCAAGCTCGACCGCAAGACCCTGCAGCAATGGGCCGATAAAGTCCTCGACACGGTCGGCAGCGCCTTGCCGCGCACACCGCTGGAAGCCCTGCTCGCCGACGTCTGGGCGCAGGTGCTGGGCCTGGAGCGGGTGGGTATCGACGATGACTTCTTCGAGCTGGGCGGCCACTCCCTGGCAGCAGTGACCCTTGCCAGCCGCTTGCAGACCGCGCTGGCGGCACCGGTGACGGTCAATGCGGTGTTCAATGCCCCGAGCGTCTCGGCGTTTGCGGCGCTGGTACAGGCCGAGCTCAAGCTCTCGCCGCTGGTCCGGCTGTCGGCACCCAACACCGTTGAAGCCGCCAACCTGTTCTGTTTCCACCCATCCACCGGCCACGTGCAGGATTACCGCACGCTGCTGGCGCCGCTTTCGGGCTGGCGTCTGTGGGGCTTGCAGGCGGCGTACCTGAGCGACGACAGCACAGCGCTGGGCGGCGATATCAAGAGCCTCGGCGCGCTTTATGTCGAACACCTGCGCCAGCAGCAACCGCAGGGGCCTTATCACCTGCTGGGCTTTTCCCTCGGCGGCCTGCTCGCGATTGCCGCGGCCGCTCGCCTGGAAAGCCAGGGTGAAGAAGTGGCGTTTCTCGGGATCATCGACTCGCAATACCAGCATCAGGCGCCGGAAGACAGTGTCGAAGCACTGCTGGAATCGGCTTCCCAAGCACTGACACCGGACAGCCAGGCAGTGTTGCGCCAGTTGCCGCCGCCGATCATGGCCGCTTTGCTGGCGCAACTGGACGCCCTGTCTCCAGCGGCACGCCTGCCGGAACTGGTCCAGTGGGCACGGCAACAAGGCCTGCAACTCGATGGCGACAGTTGGGAGCATTTGCAAACGCGGCTGCGCTACCAGCAGCATACGCAGCATCTACTGGCGACTTTCCAGCCTGCCCGGCTAAGTTGCCCGGTGCATGTCTGGTGGGCCAGCGACACCCTCGCCCAGCCTGACTTCGCCGATCCGCAGTGGGAACGCCTGAGCAGCGGTCCGTTGACCCGCGAGGTCATCGCCGCACAACACCTCACCATCCTTGAGCAACGCGCCTTGCATGAACAATTGGCGGCGCGCCTCACGGCCATTGCTACACACGGAGCGGTTTGAAATGGATCTGTTGTTACTCATGGCTAAACGCTCATGGCGCGCACTGCTGGTGGCGACCCTGACGGGGCTGACCTGCGGCCTCGCAGCGGCCGGCCTGATCGCCAACATCAACCACAGCCTGGAGGTGTTCGATAAGCTGCGCCCAGTGGATGGCTTGCTCTTCGCCGGCCTGGTGGTGTTGGTCGCGGTGTCGCGGATAGTCTCCGACATCAGCCTGCTGCGCCTGGGCCAGGCCGCGGTCAACGACATGCGCCTGCACCTGAGCGCCAAGCTGATCGACACGCCCTACGCGCAATTGCAGCGCCTGGGCAAACATCGCCTGCTGGCAATGCTCACCGACGATACGCAAACCATCAGCCAAGCGGTGGAGTTGGTGCCGATCCTGCTGGTCAACGTCGGGATCATCGTCGCATGCCTGGGCTACCTGGGCTGGCTCAGCATGCCGCTGCTGGGCCTGACGCTGCTGCTGATCGCCCTCGGCAGCCTGAGCTTTCACTGGCCGCAACGCCGGGCACTGACCTCGATTTCCCGCGCTCGCGAGCTCAAGGACCAGTTGTTCAATCAATACCGCCTGCTCACCGATGGCAGCAAGGAACTGCAACTCAACCATCCGCGCCGGCAGCACTTCTTCACTCGCCTGCTGATACCGGTGAGCCAGCAATATCGCCGCGATTTTGTCCGGGGCATGAGCATCTACGCCCTGGTCCTGAACTGGGGCAATGCGGTGTTCTACATGCTGATCGGCGTGGTGCTGTTCGCCGCGCCGCACTTCATCGAGCTGGGCGTGAGCCTGGTCACCGGCTATATCCTGGCGATCCTCTACATGATCACGCCGCTGTCGGAACTGATGCACGCCTTGCCGACCCTCGGCCGGGCCAGCGTGGCGCTGAACAAGATCCGCGCCCTGGAAGGCGAGATGCGAACCGCCGACGAGGCCCTCGACACGATCTCGCCGACCCAGGTTCGCAGCCTGGTGTGCCGCCAGGTCACCCACACCTATTACCGCGAGCGCGAGGACGGTCATTTCACCCTGGGCCCCATCGACCTCTCCCTCAATGCCGGCGAAGTGGTGTTCATCACCGGCGGCAACGGCAGCGGCAAGACCACCCTGGCCTTGTTGCTGACCGGGCTATACCGGCCGGAAAGCGGCGACATCATGCTCGACGAGCAAGTGTCTTCGAGCAATGACAACCACCATTACCGGCAGCACTTCTCGGCGATCTTTACCGACTTCTGCCTGTTCGAAAACCTGTTCGATGGCGACGATCCGCACCTGGTGAAACAGGCGCAGGACTACCTGGTGCACTTGCAACTGGACCACAAGGTGAAAATCGAGGAAGGCAAGCTGACAACGCTGGCGCTGTCCACCGGGCAACGCAAGCGCCTGGCGCTGCTCAGCGCGTACCTGGATGATCGTCCCTGCTATCTGTTCGACGAATGGGCTGCCGACCAGGACCCGGTGTTCAAGCACTTTTTCTACACCCGGATCCTGCCGGACCTGCGCAAGCGCGGTAAATTACTGATCGTCATCTCCCATGACGACGCCTACTTCGGCCTGGCCGACCGGCTGATCCGCATCGAACATGGCAAGCTCAGCGAAGTCGCCCCGCAGGCTGATGCGATGCCCGTGGCCGAAATGCTGTCTTGAGGAAACCCTGAACATTGTGGGTAATGCTGTTCACTTACGGCGCTTCTTTCAGAAATGGAAAGCGTCGTTTTTTTGATAAAGCTACTCGCCTTTTTTCCGGACGGATGGTGTGTATATCCGTTGCTGCGGTAACGGCGGCTGGCGGTTCCGCCCTGACGGCGGGTCACTTTTGGAAGAGCCGGGAGCCGGACCAGCCAAAAGTAACCAAAAACGCTTTGCCCCACCACTCGGTGCCTCGCTAGGGCTCGGCATGCCCTCACTCCGGCCAGCGTGGTTTAACGGGGCTCTCAGATCAAGATCTAAAGCAAAGCAAAAGCGGGGCATGTCCAGCATCTATGTGACTGCGCCACGGCTATCGCGAGCAGGCTCGCTCCCACAATGGGCCGCAGTGAACACAGAACTCATGAACACCCAAGATCACCTGTGGGAGCAAAGCTTGCTCGCGATGAGGCCAGCAAACCCAACATCCATGCGACTGAGCCACCGCCATCGCGAGCAAGCTTTGCTCCCACAGTTCTGATGGGTGTATGACCGGGAGAACCAGGTCGGCTGTTAGGCCGCCTCGCGGTGGACGTTGATCTCGGCGCCCCGTTAACCACGATGGCCGAACGCAGGCATTGTGGAGTGGGCCCACGGAGCAATGCCGGAGTGAGGGCATGCCGAGCCCTAGCGAGGCACCGAGTGGTGGGACACATGCGTTTTGCTTACTTTTGACTGGGCCGGCTCCCGGGCTTTTCAAAAGTGAGCCGCCGTCAGGGCGGAACCCTAAGCAGCCGTTACCGCAGCAACGGATATGCACCCAATCCAATCCAATCCAACCCAGTCCAACCCACCCAAAAGAAAACGACGCGCTCCCCCCTACTCATAGATGTAATGCAGGTAGCTCACCTGCTCCGCCACCGGCAGGCGGTGCAGCTTGGGGCAGGATTCGCAGAGCACTGGCGGTTGGCCTTCGACCGGCTCATGCAGCTGGTAATGCAGGCAGCAATGCCGGCGCAGGGGCAAGCACGGGCAAATCTGCGGCGCCGGTGATTCGACCATGCGTTGCAGGCCTCGCAGCTTCAAGCGTCCGTTGTTCACCGTGACGTGTTCCAGCCACTGGTGCGCCTCGGCGAAGCCGTCCCTGGACAGGTCCGGGTCCAGCCTGGCGAACGCGCCATCCCAGATGGCGACGAAGTTGCCCCACAATATCTTCGGAGCCAGGCCACCAGCGGCGGCCAAGGTGCTGAACAGCGGCGCCAGGTGCTCGTGGATCAATCGCGACCAGTACGCGGCACGATCATCCGCACCCAAGGCCGACAGCCCGGTGGCCAGGCCCAGCGCCGCAGGTTGACCGTCGTCGTGCAGCAGCAGCGCGTCTTCGCCCCAGAACTCGATGGCGCAATGACGCGTCAGCACGCAGGCCAGGGTGGCCGGCAGGACAATACTCATGTAGTTCATCGACCACTGCGAGACCACGGCGGCGCGGTTCACCCCCGGGTAACGCAGGGCAAACCGGCTCAGCAAGGGTTGCAGTACGGCAGGGTCGGCAAGCTGGCTCAACGCGATGGCAGGCTGGTCGCCAGGTGCCTGCCGGATAACCCGCTGTATCGGCGGCCAGGCCTGGTTAAGCCATTCTGGAAATTCGATAGCGGGGCTCCCGTGGCTTTCCCTAATTAATGCAAACGATTAGCATTGGCTGATCCTATCCTCCCGCCCTTGCAAACTCAACGTCGTTAGCGACCAGGCTTACCAAGACCACATGCACACACTTCGCAATTTCTGGCGTCTCGCACGGCCTTTCTGGGCCTCCGAGGAAAAATACCCGGCCCTGTTGCTGCTGTTGGCCACCGTGCTGATGACCCTGTGCCTGGTTGGCGTCAATATCCTCACCAATTTCTGGAACCTGCACTTCTATAACGCCTTGCAGGCCTTGGACTATCACGGTTTCCTGATCGGCAGCCTGCAATTCATCCTGCTGCAGATCGGCACGGCCGCCTTTACCGTGGGCGCATTCCACTTCCAGCAAAAGCTGACCATCCGCTGGCGGCGCTGGGCGACCCGCAACATGCTCGATCAATGGCTGGGCAGCCAGCGCTACCAGAAGCTGAAACTGACCGAAACCGACGTCGACAATCCTGATCAGCGGATCGCCGAGGACATCGACTTGTTTATCGTCAAGTCGCTGAAGTTGAGCCTGGGCCTGTTGACGTCGGTGGTGTCGCTGTTTTCCTTCCTGCATATCCTCTGGCAGGCCTCCAGCCTCGTCAGCGTGCCGTTCAACGACCAATCGGTGGTCATTCCGGGGCTGCTGGTGTGGGTCGCCCTGGTGTATGCGCTGGCGGGCACCGGCCTGGCCTTTTGGCTGGGCCGCGCGCTGCCCAGCCTCAATTTCATGCAACAGCGGCGTGAGGCGGATTTTCGCTTCTCGCTCATCCGCCTGCGGGAGAATGCTGATTCGGTGGCGCAATACCGGGGTGAAGTCGTGGAGAACGAACGCTTCAACCGTCGCCTGGAGGCGGCGCTGGAGAACTTCTGGGCGCTGGTGAAGAAACAGAAGTTGATCATGGGCTACTCGACCTTCTACTTGCGCAGCGCGACGGTCATCCCGATGTTCATCATGGCCCCACAGTTCTTTGCCGGCGCCTTTCCCCTCGGCCGCCTGACCCAGATAAGCGCGGCCTTCGGCGAAGTGCACGCGGCCATCGCCTACCTGGTGAGCGTGTTCCCGGAGCTGTCGGAATGGAAGTCGGTGATCGACCGGCTGGTCGGTTTCCAGGAGCGCCTGGATAACGTCGAGGTCAAGTCCCAGGTCAGGCACGAGCAACAGGCCAGCGGCCTCGACATCAAGGACCTGGACATCTGGCTGCCGAACGGCCGGCCATTGTTCAAAGGCTTCAACCTTTCCCTCAAGCCCGGCGACAGCCTGATGATCAGCGCGCCGTCCGGCTACGGCAAATCGACGCTGATCCGCACGATTACCGGGCTTTGGCATCACGCTCGCGGTTCAAGTTGTTATGACCGTGAGCGCGCCCTGACACTTTCGCAAAAACCCTACCTGCCGTTGGGCAGCCTGCGCGAGGCGCTGTGGTATCCCAAACCGCCCCGTCGCGAAGAAGATGCGGCGCTGCGCCAGATCATGGAGCAAGTCGGCCTGCAACACCTGGCCGATCAGTTGGAGGAGGAACGGGACTGGGCGCAGACCCTCAGCGTCGGCGAACAGCAACGCTGTGCATTCGTCAGGGCCCTGCTGACCCGCCCTACGGTGCTGTTTCTCGACGAGAGCAGCTCGGCGCTGGATGCGGCAAACGAAGCGCGCTGCTATCAACTGCTCAAGCAAACGCTGCCGGACACGATCCTGATCAGTGTCGGGCACAGCGCCTCCCTGGAGCACTTCCATTGGCAAGTCCTTGAATTGCGGGACGAGGCGCAGTGGGTGCATCGCAAGGTCAAACAAGCGGTGTGAGCCCAATAGAGCAAACGCTGAATAACCTGTGGCGGGCGGAGTTGTGGGAGCAAGGCTTGCCCGCGATGGAGTCGACTCGACTTCAGGAGGGCCACGTCACCTTCATCGCGGGCAAGCCTTGCTCCCACAAAACCCCCTCGTCACAAAGTCCTCAGTATCCCCGTCAATCGCCCCCCTTTGTACATTGGCATGCAGGTTTTGTGGTCTATAGTTCCTGACAGATCCAGAGTTTCGCTCGGGCCATAGGAGCAACACCCCCTCGAGCCGTAACCATGTCGGATGCCCACCAGCCTTCGGTAGTGAATAATGCAGGGAGCACACCATGCCGATCCAGCGGCCTGAGACACTGAGGTTGGCCCCTGGCCCTGCCCATCATCCAGCGATGGATGGCGATACCGAGGCCGGCGTGTTTCGGTTCGGCTTCGACCAGGCCAAGGAAGCCTACATTCTGTTCCCATTGCTGGCCGCGCTGCTGTTGCTGGCCATCTGGGCCGCGACCCTGTACCTGATCAAGGTTGAACACGCCCGCGCGCAGCAGAGCGCCGCGACGGCAAGCCTGGAGATGGGCGCCACCTACGAAGCGCAAATGTTGCGCGCCATTCACGAAATCGATCAAACCCTCAAGTTGGTCAAATACACCTACGAAGCTGAGGGTGAGCCCAATCCCTTGCGCCGTCTCCAGGAGCGGGCCTTGTTGCCGCCGGCCTTGGTGTTTGACGTCAGTGTGGTCAACCCGGACGGCAGGCTCGTGGCGAGCACGCGGACCAACGACCGGGAAAATATCGCGGACCCGGATGAGCAACAAACGCTGCGCCATAGCGACTCACTGTCCATCAGCCACCCGTGGAAAAGCCCTGTCACCGGGGAATGGCGCTTGCGCTTCAGTCGGCGACTCGACGCCGCGGATGGCGGGCTTTCCGGGATCGCCAGGGTCGAGGTCGATGCCGCCTACTTCGTCAGCAGCTACGACGCCTCGAAACTCGGCGACCAGGGTGCGCTCGGGCTCCTTGGCACCGACGGCATCTTCCGCGTACGGCGCACCGGGGAAACGGTACTGGCCGGCGATACGGTCGATTACAGCGCCGTGGTGCCGGACGCCGAAAACACCGAGGCCGTACTCTCGGTCAATGGATGGGACGGGGTGCGGCGCTACACCAGTGCCCGCCAGCTCTACGACTTTCCGTTGGCGGTGATTGTCGGCTTGTCCGAGCAAGAGCAACTGGCCGCGGTGAACCAGCAAGCGCGCACCTATCTCTGGCGCGCCGCGGGCGGCAGCCTGGTGCTGGTGTTGTTGGTGGGCCTGCTCGCCCGGATGAGCTGGCAACTGGCGCAGAGCCGTTTGCGCGCCGCCGAAGCCCAGACGCAACTGGCCGCGGCCGCCCGCCAGGCCGGCATGGCCGAAATCGCCACTAACGTCCTGCACAACGTGGGCAATGTGCTCAACAGCGTGAATATCTCCGCCGACCTGGTCACCCGCAAGCTGCGTACCAGCAAGGCCTTGGGGCTCGGCAAGGCGGTGCAAATGATGAACGAGCATGCCGAGGGCCTCGGCGACTTCATCTCCCACGACGAAAAAGGCAAGCTGCTGCCCGGCTACCTGAACCAACTGGTGGACGCGCTGGCGGTCGAGCAACAGAGCATGACCGAGGAACTCGGCCAACTGACTAAAAGCGTTGACCATATCAAGGAAATCGTTTCCGCCCAGCAATCGTATGCGGGCACCTCCACCATTGCCGAAACCGTGCAGATTAAGGAACTGATCGAGGATGCCCTGCGCATGAACGCCGGCATCATCGCGGCGCGCCAGATAACCGTGGTGCGAAACTTTGCCGAAACGCCCTTGCTGCTGTTGGACAAGCACCGGGTGCTGCTGATCCTGGTCAACTTGATAAAAAACGCCAGCAGGGCGATGGATGACAAGCCGGAGCTTGCCCATCAAATCATTCTTCAGAGTGAGATGCACCCAGGAGACACCCTGGTGATCAAGGTCATCGACAATGGCGAAGGCATCGCGCCCGAGAACCTGACACGGATCTTTGCCCACGGCTTTACCACGCGCAAGGATGGTCATGGTTTTGGTCTGCACAGCTGCGTCCTGGCGGCCATGGAGATGGGTGGTTCGCTGGAGGCCCACAGCGAAGGCCCGGGAACGGGGGCGACCTTTACGCTCAAATTGGCGATCTAGGCTACGCTTCGGTGGTTTCACGCAGCTTCAGCCAACGTTACAAGGAACAGACGAATGGCGATCCATGCAACGAGGTCACGTTGACCCTATGGCGACAAGACCCAATACCCTGGCCCTGGCCGTCATGACGCTGTATGCCGGCGGCGCCAGCGCCGACACAGCCGATACGTCGATGTTCTCGCTGAGCAGCTTCGGCACGGTGGGGATCGTCCACTCCAGCGAGAAAAAAGCCGACTTCACCTCCAGTATCTTCAAACCCAACGGCGCAGGTCATTCACGCAACTGGAGCGCCGACGTCGACAGCCTGATCGGTGCCCAACTGACCGCTACGTTCACCCCGCAGCTGTCGGCCGTGGTGCAGGTCATTTCAGAGCAGCGCTACGACAACAGCTACCGGCCCTTTGTCGAGTGGGCCAACATCAAGTACCAGTTCACGCCGGACTTCAACGCACGCATTGGCCGTACCGTATTGCCGACTTTCCTGGTCTCCGACACTCAAAAGGTGGGCTATACCCTGCCCTGGGTGCGGGCGCCCATGGAGGTCTACAGCCTGATGCCGATTTCCAGCAGCGACGGCATCGATGGCAGCTACCGGTTTCATATCGATGAAATCACCGATACCGTGCAGGCTCACTACGGTCAGACCGACAGCCGACTGCCTGACGGTGCCGGCAAAGCACTGGCGAGAAATTTCTGGGGGATCACCAACACCACTGAGTTCGGCGTCCTGACCACGCGCATCACCTTCATGAAAGCCGACCTGACCCTGGAGCAGTTCAACTCACTCTTCGATACGTTCAGGGAGTTTGGTGCAGAAGGCATCGCCATCGCCGATCGCTACGACTCCGATCACACGCCCGTCGAATTCTTTGGAGTAGGCGCCAGCTATGATCCGGGTGATTGGTTCGTCATGAGCGAATGGGGGCGTCTGGATAGCCGTTCTGGCCTCGGCAGGACCAGCGCCTGGTACATCAGCGGCGGGTACCGCATTGAAGCGTTCACCCCCTATGTCACCTACGCTCGGTCCAAGACCGAAACAGAAGTCTCCAGCCCGGGCTTGACGACATCGGCCTTGCCACCGGAGCTGGCGGGTGCCGCCGCGCAGCTCAATGGTGCGCTCAACTCTGTCCTGGGCTCCAACGAAGGCCAGCAGACCCTTTCCCTGGGCGTGCGCTGGGATTTCACCAAGAACATGGACGCCAAGCTGCAATACGATCACACACGTTTCAAGGGTAACTCGGTCGGTCCGTTGATCAACCCCCAACCGGACTTCGAGCCTGGGGGCTCATTCAACGTCATCAGCCTAGCTGTCGATTTTGTATTCTGATGGAGCGGGACATGTGGTTTGTGAGGCTCATCGGATTCGCCGTAGCGGGACTCGCCATGTGCGCAGCCAGCGCTGCCGTCAAGGCCGACGTGGTTGTGGTCGTCGCCACGTCCAGCCCGGTGAAAGCGCTCGCGCGTAATCAGGTGGCGGATATTTTCCTCGGCAAGACCAGTCGTTTCCCCGACGGCGGACAGGCTACTCCCATTGACCTGACGGAAGATTCGCCGACCCGCGATGAGTTCTACACAACGTTCACAAGCAAGTCCGCCTCCCAGCTCAAGGCGCACTGGTCGAAAATCATCTTTACCGGCAGAGGCCAACCGCCCCTGGCTGTTTCAAGCAGTTCGGAGGTCAAGAAGCGTGTCGCAGAGAACCCCGGCACCATTGGCTATATCGATGCTCGGGAGGTGGACGGCAGCGTCAGGGCGCTGCCGCTTGACCCGTAATAAGCGCGGGCCTTTACGTATCGAGATCCGTGTCAGCCGCCTGAGCTTGCAGCAACACCTTGAACTGATCGGCGGGAACCGGTTTGTTGAAGTAGAACCCCTGGAATTCGTCGCAGGCATTGTCGCGCAGGAAATCGGCCTGCTCCTTGGTTTCCACGCCTTGGGCCACCACGGTCAGGCTGAGGGTCCGGCCCATGGCGATAATGGCCTCGGTCAAGGCTTTGTCCTCCGACACGCTGCTGGTATCGCAAATACACGAGCGGTCGATCTTGATGACGTCGAGCGGAAACTGCTCGAGGGCAGAGAGCGAAGAATAGCCAATGCCGAAATCATCGATGGCGATGCGGACCCTCAGGTGTTTGAGCCCGGTCAACACGCTCAACGCTCTCTTGACGTCCTGCATGAGCAGGCTCTCGGCGATCTCCAGCTCCAGCAGACGTGCATCCATACCGGTTTCGGCCAATATCTCAGCCAGGTCCGTAAGCAGGTTCTCATCGGCAAACTGCCGTGCCGTGAGGTTCACGGCGACCCCCAGGTGCGGCAATCCCTGTTGCTGCCAGGCCATGTTTTGCTGGCAGGCGGTCTTGAGTACCCACTTGCCGATCGGCACGATCAAACCGGTCTCTTCCGCGACGGGGATGAACTGCATCGGTGCCACGATACCCAGGTCCGGATGATTCCAGCGCAGGAGCGCTTCCATGCCGGTAATGCGGCCACTGCCGATATCTCGCTTGGCCTGGTAGTGAAGCTGGAACTCGTGGCGCTCCAGGGCGTGGCGCAAGCTCAGCTCCAGCGTCAACCGTTCCAGTGAGTCCGCGTTCAGCTTCGCGGAGTAGAACTGGAAGTTGTTCTTGCCACGTTGCTTGGCCTGGTACATCGCGATATCGGCGTTTTTCTTGAGTGTCTGCTCGTCCAGGCCATCCTGTGGAAAAACACTGATGCCGACGCTGGCGGTCACCCGGAACTCCTGACCCTGGAGGTTGAAAGGCCGGGCAATGGCACCCAGGATTTTCTGGGCAGTGGTTGCCACGTCCTTGTCATCGGACAGCTCCGGCAGCAGGATCACGAATTCGTCGCCGCCCAATCGGGCCACCGTATCGCTGGTGCGCAGGCACGCCTTGAGTCGCAGCGCGACCTCCTTGAGCAATTGATCGCCAGCATCGTGCCCAAGCGTATCGTTGACTTGCTTGAAGCGGTCGAGATCCAGGAACAGCACCGCCAGTTGCCGATGATAACGACTCGCCTCGCCAATGCTCCGGCTCAACAGCTTGCTGAACAGACTGCGATTGGGCAACGCCGTAAGGCCGTCGTGATAGGCCAGGTACTCGACATTTTCGGCGTAGGCGACTTTCGCTTCACCAGCGCGCAGGCGGCTTTGCAGCAGTTGCCAGCTCATCCGGGCAAGCAGCCCCGCCAACAACACCAGCAACAGGCTGCCGCCCGCGGTCCGCCAGAGGTAGGTGCGCGCTTGCCGCTTCACCGTGGCCAGCTGTTCTTCTTCGGATAAGCCGACAATCACCGCCAGCGGAAAATCGTAGAGCTGACGGGCGCTGATATAGCGCCGCACACCGTCCGGTCCGTTGATCAAGCGTACGGCTTCAGCGTTTTCAGTGTCTGGCACCACGACGGCGTAATCGACCTCGTCGCCCGCCGATATCGCTTCCCCGCTGCGCCGTGCCCGAAAGACACCGTCGATGCCCAGCAGACCGAGCAAGCCCTGATTGCCAAGCTTGGAGGTGTCATAACTGCTGACGAAATAGGCCGCATCGACTTCGACCATGGCGATCCCGGCGAATGCGCCATCCCCCGTGTCGAGCCGTCGACTGAAACGCAACTTCCACTCCCCCGTCGCCGGGCTTTTCCACGGGCGGCTGATCGACAGTGCAGTGTCACGCCCCACCGTTTGCAGCTCATCCTTGGCGATCCGGTTTCCGACCTCGCTCGACTGGGTGCTGGCGACGACCAGGCCACTGGCATCGACCACGCTGACATCAAACAAGTAGGGTGAAGGCAGCAAGGCGCGGGCCTTGAGCTTGGGCAGCGGGTTTGGCTCGCGCTCGGACTCGTAGGTGTACTTGACGAGCTTGAGGGTCTGATCGATTTCACGCACCGCCCGTAGGATCTGCGCTTCGTAGGTGGCTCCGATTTCCAGGCTCGCCTCGGCAATGCCCTGCTGCGCGCGGGCCTGTTCGAACTTGATCAGGTACAGGGTGCCCGCCCAGATGACCGACAGCAGGAGAACCGCCAGCAGCGGGAACAGAATGTAGGCTTCCTTGACCTGGTCGAAGCGGCGCCGAAACAGATCGCTCGTCGCATCGGACAAGGCGTTTTCACGAGGGGCAACATCCTGGGCCGACGTCAGTACACTCGCCCGTTGGATCGCCATGATGTGCTCCCTGCATTGTTCACTGCTGACGGCCTGCGGGTATCCGACGCGGCAACGCTGCGAGGCGTCCGTGGTTCCTGATCGCCGGCACTGAAGGATTCCGGACCTGCAGAAAACTATAGACCACAAACTGCGTCTGCCACTGCCAATCGGCACGTCGTCCGTGGCTTTGCGCTGGTTGTAATGACGAAGTGCAGTTGACTCCCCTGACTTATTGGTCCAGTTTTTAATACAACAGTGTCATGCAGGTCTTTCATGCACGACGCAATGCCTGATAAATCCCGTTCGTTAATCAAAGGGCCCCTGCCAGCCTATGAATGATGTACGTAGGACCTCCCCTGCCATTGAACGCCAATGGATGCCCCTGTGCCGTTGATTCCCCTGGTTGTGTGTGACGACTCCAACATGGCGCGCAAACAGGTTTTGCGCGCGCTGCCGACAGATTGGCCGGTTTCGGTCACCGAGGCGGTCAACGGGCGCCAGGCCATGGACGCCATACGCCAAGGCCTGGGGCAAGTGGTGCTGCTCGACCTGACCATGCCGGAGATGGATGGCTACCAGGTGTTGAGCGCCTTGCGCGCCGAGGGATTGCAGGCGCAAGTCATCGTGATTTCCGGTGACATCCAGGACGAGGCGGTGCGCCGCGTGCTTGAGCTGGGCGCGTTGGCGTTCCTGAAAAAGCCTTTCGACGAAAACGAACTGCGCCAGACCCTCATCCGGGTGGGGCTACTGACCCAATCCGGCCAGGTGCCGCTGCAGAATCGTTCGGCCACGAACACGGCCATCAGTTTTCACGATGTGTTCCGCGAGACGGTCAACGTGGCCATCGGCCGGGCAGCGGCCCTGATCGCCAAGGTATTGGGGGTCTTTGTGCAGTTGCCGGTGCCGAACGTGAACATTCTCGAGGTCGGGGAACTGCATATGGCGCTCAACGACGTCGGCAGCTCCCAGCAACTCACGGCCATCTGCCAGGGTTTCATCGGCAGCGGCATCGCCGGCGAAGCCCTGCTGATATTCCATGACTCGGAAATCGCTGACATCGCGCAACTGATGCAGCGCGAGAGCGCCGATTATTCGGACCTGGAAATGTTGCTGGACCTTTCCAGCGTCTTGATCGGTGCGTGCCTGAGCAGCATTGCCGAACAGATCGATGTGGTGTTTTCCCAGGGCCATCCGCAAATCCTCGGCCAGCACGCGGCCATCGAGGACCTGATCCAGGTCAACCGCAAGCACTGGAAAAAGACCCTGGCAGTGGAAATCAGCTACAGCCTGGAAGGGCACGATATTCGCTTCGACCTGTTGCTGCTGTTCACGGAAGACTCCATCGAACGGTTGACCCACAAACTCGCCTATCTGATGAGCTGAGCCATGAACGATTCCATCGATCTGAACGAGTTTCACTGGTTGCTGGCCATCGTTCAGAGCATCGACGTCGGTGTCGTGGTGCTCGACCGCGAGTACCGCGTGCAGGTCTGGAACACCTTCATGGAGAACCGCTCCGGGGTGCAGCCCAAGGACGCCCACAATCAGCATTTTTTCACTCTGTTCCCTGAAATCGATCGCCAATGGTTCAGCCGCAAGGTGGAAAGTGTCGCAACCCTGGGCACGCCGGCGTTCACGGTCTGGGAGCAGCGCCCGTACCTGATTCGGTTCAAGAGCTACCAGCCGATCACCGGCCAGGAAGCGTTCATGTACCAGAACACCACGCTGTTGCCGCTGCGCTCGCCTGACAACACCATCAAGCACATTTGCCTGGTGATTTATGACGTCACCGACGTCGCCACAAACCGGCATCAACTCCAGGCCGCCAATGCACAGCTGCAAAAACTCTCCAGCACGGACCGACTGACGGGGTTGTACAACCGTGGTCACTGGGAGGCCAACCTGAAAGCCGCCTACGCCCGGCATCAGCGCTACGGCCATGCATTGAGCCTGGTGATGCTCGATATCGACCACTTCAAGCGGGTCAACGACACCTACGGTCACCAGGCCGGCGACAAGGTCATCGAGCATGTCGCCGGGCTACTGCGCGAGCATGTGCGCGACGCCGACGTGGCCGGGCGTTATGGCGGTGAAGAGTTCGGCGTGGTGCTCTCAGACACCGACAAGGCCGGCGCGCAGATTTTCGCCGAGCGCCTGCGCAAGGCCGTCGAGACGCTGGAAGTGCACTACAACGACCAGGCCATCCGCTTCACCATCAGCCTGGGAGTGGCCGACCTGAGCCAACCCTCGAACGACCACGCCGACCTGATCGCCAGGGCGGACCAGGCGCTGTATACGTCGAAGAAGAGCGGGCGCAATCGGGTGACGGTGCATGAATAGCGAGCCCACCTTCCTACTAAGGTGATGATGCGACTTGACCACACCGCACATCCCCCTGTGGGAGCGAGCTTGCTCGCGATAGCGGTGGTTCAGCAACATTGAGGGTGGCTGGCACGCCGTCATCGCGAGCAAGCTCGCTCCCACAGGGATGTGTACGGCATTCACTTGCCCACTAGGGTTGGGGGAGTCGCGCCATATTTACCCAGCAGTTTGAGCGTCACCCCGTTTGTCCAGCCGAAACCGTCCTGCAGTTCATATTCGCCGCCTCCCCCGCCGTCACCGCGCCCGGACAGATCGTATTTCTCCACCAGTTTGTTTTCCTTGCGGTAAAGGTTCTCGACCTGCTGCAAGAAGCGGCTGCCAATTTGCTGCGCCAGGGCGGTTTGCCGGTATCGGTCCAGCCCCTCCACCGCGACCCATTGCAACGGTGCCCAGCCATTGGGCTCGTCCCACTGCTGGCCATTACTGACCTGGGTGGTGGCGATGCCGCCGGGGCGCAACAGGCCGTCACGTACCGCATCGGCGGTGCGATTGGCATGTTCGACAGACGACAGCCCCGTATACAGCGGGAAAAGCGTCGCGGCCGTGAGCTGCTGGCGTGGCTGGTTGCGTTGCCAGTCGTAGTCCACGTAGAAGCCTTTGTCGGCATTCCACAAGTGCTTCTCGATGGCACGCTGGCGCAGTTCGGCGCGCCGGCCGTAAGCCTGGACGCAGGGGCTGTTGTGCACCGTCTCGCAGGCTTTGGCGATGGTGTTTTCCAGATGATAGATCAGGCTATTCAGATCCACGGGCACGATAGCGGTGGTGCGAATGCTCGCCAGGTTGTGGCCATCGTCCAACCAGCGCGAGCTGAAGTCCCAGCCACTTTCGGCGCCAGCGCGCAGGTCACGCCAGACCTCCTCCCTGGGCCGGTCCGGCGCCTGCTCGGCGGTGTTGACATCTTGCAGCCAGGATTCCTGTCGAGGCGTCGGGCTGGCATCCCAATAGCGGTTGAGCACACTGCCATCGGCGAGCTTGACCACGTGCCGCTCAGCCGTGCCGGGCTTGAGTGCCTGGGCGCCCTCCATCCAATAGGCATACTCCTTCTGCAACTGCGGCAGGTATCGTCCATAAGCCTGGTCGCCCTCGATACGCGCCTGCAACTCCACCATGTAAGCAAAGAATGGCGGCTGCGACCGGCTCAGGTAGTAGGTGCGATTGCCGTTGGGAATGTGGCCGTAGGTGTCGATCATGTAGGCAAAGTTGTCGGTCATCTGGCGGACCTGGGCCTTATCACCGCTCTGCTCAAGCCCCAGCATGGTGAAATACGAATCCCAGTAATACATCTCGCGAAAGCGTCCACCGGGCACCACATAGGACTGCGGCAGCGGCAACAAGCTGCTGTAGGCCGGCACCTGGCTGTAGGATCGACTCAGTACCGGCCAGAGGCTGTCGATGTGTGCCTCGATCGGAGCACCGGGCTTGGGAGCCGGGCTTCCGGCTTCGCCGGACTCGATGAAGTTGTCTTTCACGAAAGCCTTGATATCGAAGCCATCGCTGTTACGTCGGGCCAGGTAATCGGCGCGAATCTGCGCCGGATCACGGTTGGGCAGTGCGTCCACGAAATGCTTCTGGTCAGTGAACACCTGCCCGCGTTGCACCGCTTCAAAGAGTTCTGGATAGGCCTGATCGGGGGGGAGATTGGCCCGTCCTTGGGCGTCAGCGTAGCTCCATTTGGCGGGCGGTTGGCTTGAACAGGCCACGCACAGCAGCGCGGCAAAGGAGAGGCTGGCGAGATCGATAGGTCGCATCAGAGGGTCCATCCTGTTTTTCGTTCCTGATAAACGAGTGACCTGTCGGGATGGACCTGGGTTCACTCAAGATGCAGCGCCGGGCGACGTCCAGATTGAATTTGGTCAGTCCAATCAATATTTTTATTAATTGGTCTTGCCAATATTTTTTACGGCGTGTAGTTTCGGGCCAAGGTCATCGGTGCAGGTCACTGCCCGCCTACAACAAAAAAAGAGCCCCGGTCCCGGCAGCCGTGCGCTCACAACCCTCCTCCCGCCTGCAGGCAGCCACTGCCCGTACGCCAGCCAAGGAGCATCAACATGCTGACTGTCATCTGTAACGAACCCGGCTCGTTAACCGCCATCGAACGTGAAAAGCCCCTCAGGAAACCGGGAGAGACCCTTATCCGGGTCAAGCGTGTCGGGGTCTGCGGCACCGACCTGCACATCTTCACCGGCAATCAGCCGTACCTCGAATATCCGCGCGTCATGGGCCACGAGTTTTCCGGGGTTGTCGACGAGACGGACAGCGCCAGCGACCTCGCCATCGGTGATGTTGTCTATGTGATGCCCTACCTTTCCTGCGGGACATGTATCGCCTGCCGCCAGGGCAAGACCAACTGCTGCACCCGCATTCAAGTGCTGGGGGTTCATTGCGATGGCGCGTTCACTGAGTACCTGAGCGTTCCCCACGAGTTCGTGCACAAGGCTGTGGGTGTTTCCCTCGATCAGGCGGCGATGATCGAGTTCCTGTCCATCGGCGCCCACGCTGTGCGGCGCTCAAATGTCCAGTCGGATAAACGTGCGCTGGTGGTCGGCACCGGCCCGATCGGCATGGCCGCGGCGATCTTCGCCAGCCTGCGTGGGGCGCAAGTCACCGTCCTGGATACCCGTGAGGATCGTCTTGCGTTCTGCAAGCAACACTTGGATATCCACGCCGCCGTGCACATCGGCGAAGGCGACAAGCAGACCCTGGCTGAACTGACAGGGGGTGATTTCTTCGACGTGGTGTTCGATGCCACCGGTAACGCACGGGCCATGGAACGCGGGTTCGAGTTCATCGCCCACGGCGGCACCTATGTGATGATTTCGGTGGTGCGCGACTCCATCACCTTCTCCGACCCTGAATTCCACAAGCGCGAAGCCACGCTGATGGGCAGCCGTAACGCCACCCAGGAAGACTTCCGCCACGTCGAGCAATGCCTGCGCGACGGATTGATTCCGGATGCGGCCCTGAACTCCCACCGACTGACCCTGGGCGACGTGGCCGATTCATTCTCCACATTGCTCGACCCCAGCCAGGGTGTCGTCAAAGCCATCATCGAGTGCTAGGAATCGGAGGACGCCACATGAACCCGCCTTCTTCTTTGCTTGTGCTGGCACCGGGCGATGATGTCGCAGTGGCCCGGGGCGATATCGCCAAAGGTCAGCACGTGAGTGCCGACGGCATCACACTGACCGCCAGCCAGCCGGTTCCGTCCGGCCACAAGATCGCCCTGCGCACGGTGTTGGCCGGCCAACGGGTGCTCAAGTACGGGCAGACCATTGGCCAGGCAATCCGGGACATCGAGCCCGGCGATTACGTCCACGTGCACAACCTGGACATGCCCGCCTCCAATGCCGAACACCGTGTACGGAACGTCTATGTGCCCACCTCGTTGAGCAATGATCCCGCTACGTTCGAAGGTTACGTTCGTGAGGATGGGCGCGTCGGTACACGCAATTACATCGGGGTCATTTCCAGCGTCAACTGCTCGGCAACCGTCTGCAAACACATCGCCAATGCCTTTTCTCCGGAACGCCTGAAAGACTTTCCCAACGTCGATGGCGTCGTGGCGATCACCCACGGCAGCGGCTGCGGCATGGGCGCCAAGGGTGAAGGCATCGACATCCTCAAACGCACCTTGCGCGGCTATGCCGATCACGCCAACTTCGCCGGCGTGCTGTTGATCGGCCTGGGGTGCGAAGTCAACCAACTGACCCCGTTGATGAATGAACTGGGAGATCGCCGCGCTGTGCTCAAGGCCAGCCTGATCATTCAGGAAGAAGGCGGTACTCGCGAAGCCGTGCGCCGTGGCATCGCCCATATTGAAGCGATGCTGCCGGTCATCAACCAATACCAACGGTCGACCGTGGCCGCCAGCCACTTATGCGTCGGTTTGCAATGCGGCGGCTCGGATGGTTACTCGGGCATTACGGCCAATCCGGCACTCGGCGCGGCCGTGGATCTGTTGGTGCAGCATGGCGGCACCGCGATTCTTTCGGAAACGCCGGAAATCTATGGGGCCGAACACTTGCTGACGGCCCGCGCGGCGTCTGCCGAAATCGCGGAAAAATTGATGGAGCGGATCCGTTGGTGGGAAGCTTACGTGCGCCACAACGACGGCGATATGAACAACAACCCTTCGCCGGGCAACAAGGCCGGGGGCATCACCACCATTCTGGAAAAATCCCTGGGCGCCGTGGCGAAAGCCGGTGCGACCGGGCTGATGGGCGTCTACCAATACGCTGAAACGGTCGATACCGGGGGCCTCGTGTTCATGGACACACCCGGTTATGACCCGGTGTCCGCGACCGGCCAGGTGGCCGGAGGCGCGAATCTCATCTGTTTCACCACGGGCCGCGGCTCGACCTACGGTTGCAAACCCACGCCCTCCTTGAAGATCGCCACCAATACTCGCCTGTTCCAACGCATGGAACTGGATATGGATTTCAACGCCGGCGGCATTGTCGATGGCGTGGAGTCGGTGGCGCAGGCGGGAGAGCGGTTGTTCCGACTGATGGTGGAGACGGCGTCCGGACATCGCACCTGCAGTGAGGAAAACGGCTTGGGCGATAACGAGTTCCTGCCTTGGCAGATCGGCGCGGTGATGTGAATGGCAGAGTCACTGCAACCCTTCCCCACATAAATGAACACCATCAAGCGCCTATGGTAGCCTTTGCGGATTCTCCGATGGACGCCACCCCATGGTCTCACCGATCAACACCGCCGAGCGAAAGCCGTACCAGAAAATCGCCGATCAACTGCGCAACTACATCGCCCAGGGGGATTTCAAAGCAGGCTCCAGGCTTCCCCCCGAGCGTGATTTGACCCAACTATTGGGTGTTTCCAGGCCGTCGCTGCGCGAGGCGCTGATTGCCTTGGAAATAGACGGTGACATCGAGATCAAGATGGGCTCCGGCGTGTACGTGCGCGCCAAGCCCAAGGACGGAAAGAACCCGAGCATGACCTTGGGCGAAAGCCCCTCGGAACTGATGCAGGCGCGTGCCTTGATCGAAGGTGAGTCGGTGATCCTGGCGTGTCTGCATGGCAAGAAAAGCGACTACCGCTATCTGCAGGAATGTATCGATGCCATGCGCGCAAGCATCGCCAATGGCCTGCCTCCGCTGGAGGATGACCGTCGCTTCCATCAGCGCCTGGCCAAGATGAGCGGCAACTCCGCCCTGGTCCGGATCATCACTGCGCTCTTTGATGAACGACACAACCCGATTTCGGCTCATCTGAGCAAACACTCGGAGAATGCCCTGACGTGGGAAGCTGCGGTCGTCGAGCATGAGGCGATCCTGCACGCCGTAGCCAACAAGGATGTGCTCGGCGCCCAAACCTCGATGCGCCAGCATCTGAGCCGTTCGGAGAACCGCTGGCTGCAAGCGCTGGAACCGGAAGGGGCTTGATCGTTCCCACGCTCCTGCGTGGGAATGCATCCCGTGACGCTCTGCGTCACACCCCGGAAGCGGAACGCGGAGCGTCCCTGGCGACATTCCCACGCAGGAGCGTGGGAACGATCAAAGATCGCAGGCTTCGCCAGTTCCTACAGAGCTCAGCTGTTGCCGCACAGCCAGCTCCACGCCGCGGATTTCCGCCAAGCCCTTGAGACGGCCGATCAGCGAGTAGCCGGGATTGCTTTTGCGCTGTTGATCGTCAAGCAATTGATGCCCATGGTCTGGCCGCAGCGGCAAGCGCGGGCCGCCTTCGCGCTCACGTCGGCGCTCTTCAGCCACCAGGGCGGCGATGACCCCGACCATGTCGACGTCACCATCCAGGTGATGGGCCTCATGGAAGCTGCGTGGGTCGGTTTCCCGGCGAGTTGAACGCAGGTGAGTGAAGTAGATGAACGGCGCAAAGTGCTTGGCCATCGCCACCAGGTCGTTGTCTTCACGCACACCATAGGAGCCGGTGCAGAACGTCAGGCCATTGGCCGGGCTAGGCGCCGCGTCCAGCAGCCATTGGGCGTCTTCGGCAGTGGACAAGATGCGTGGCAAACCGAGCAGCGCCCGGGGCGGGTCGTCCGGGTGGATCGCCATGCGCACACCCACCTCCTCCGCGACGGGGATCACCGCGCGCAGGAAATACCCCAGGTGTTCGCGCAACGTGGCCTCGTCGATGTCGGCGTAGGTACGCAGCAAGGCACGGAAGTTGTCCAGGCTGTAGTGCTCCTCGGCGCCGGGCAAGCCCGCGATCAAGGTGTTGACCAAGGTTTCACGCTGGGTAGGTGACAGTTGTTCGAAGTAGGCCTTGGCTTGCTGGATATCCTCGGCGCTGTATTCGGCCTGCGCAGCCGGGCGCTGGAGGATGAACAGGTCAAAAGCGGCGAATGCGGTTTGATCGAAACGCAATGCCCAGCCACCATCCGCCAGCTCATAGGCCAGGTCGGTACGGGTCCAGTCCAGCACCGGCATGAAGTTGTAGCAGACGATATCGATGCCGCAGCTCGCCAGGTTGCGCACGCTTTGCTGGTAGTTGGCGATGTATTCGTCGCGCCGCCCACAGCCGCGCTTGATGTCTTCGTGCACCGGAATGCTTTCCACCACCGACCAGCTCAAGCCGGCCGCTTCGATCATCTGCTTGCGCGCCGCGATGGCCTCCACTGGCCACACCTGGCCATTGGGGATTTCGTGCAGCGCGGTGACGATGCCGGTCGCACCGGTTTGGCGAACGTCCGCCAGGGAAATCGGGTCTTTGGGGCCAAACCAACGCCATGTCTGTTCCATGTTCTTCTCCTTGTTATCAGTTGAGTGCGGCAAGGGCGGGCAACAGGCTGTCCACACCATCGCGGACCAGGGTGCGATAGGCGCGGTGCACGGCATCGCGAAACTCTGCGCGAGCCGCCAGCTGCAGCGGGAAGACTTCATCCAGGTCGAGGAAAGCATTCACCCGCGATGCGCCCTCGAAGCGTCCCGCAAGATCGGCAAAGGTTGCGCTCAGCGGGTCGTCGATCACGTGCATCGACTGACCAGGCAACGGCTGCGTGCAGTAGTGAATCCAGGCCGCGATGCCCAGGGCGGTACAGTCGATGCTGCGCCCTTGGTCGAGCAATTGCTGCGCGCCGAGCAACCAGCGTTGCGGCAGTTTCTGCGAGCCGTCCATGGCGATCTGGCGCAAGCGATGTTGCAGGCTGTCGTTGGCAAAGCGCGCCCGCAGGTCGTGGGCATACACCGAAAGATCGATGCCGGCCGGCATGTCCAGGGTGGGTGCGGCTTCCTCGGCCATGTAACGCTCGAGGAAGCGCGCCAGCTTCACGTCGCTGACGGCGTCGAAGACCGACTCATGGCCGGCCAGCAGCCCTACGTAGGCCAGCAATGAATGGCTGCCATTGAGCATGCGCAGTTTCATGGTTTCAAACGGACGCACATCGTCGACCATCTGCACACCTTCCACTTCCCAGTCCGGGCGGCCGAGGGGAAAGTGATCCTCGATCACCCACTGGCTGAAACTTTCACAGACCACTGCCGCGCGGTCGTGGCAGTCCAGTTGTTGCTCCAGCCGACGGAAGGACTCGTCGTCCATGGCCGGCACGATGCGATCGACCATGCAGCTGGGAAACGCCACCTGTTGCTCGACCCACTGCGCCAGCGCCCCATCCTGCAACGCCGCCAAGGCGCTCACCGCCTGGCGGGTGCGCTGGCCGTTGTCGGGCATGTTGTCACAGCACAACACGGTGAAGGCCGGAATGCCTGCCGCGCGACGGCGACGCAAGGCCTCAAGGACAATGCCGGGGGCCGAGCGCGGCGTTTGTGGCTGCGCGATGTCATGGGCAATCGTCGGATCTTCGCGGCGCAACTGCCCGGAGGAAGGGCTCAGGCAGTAGCCTTTTTCGGTGACGGTGAGCGTGACGATCCGCGTTTGCGGCGCAGCCATGCGCTGCAGCAACTGCTCCAATTCATCACCGCCCTCGCCCACATACAAGGCCTGGCGCAACACTCCGATCTCGCGCAGGGTCACCTGCTCGCGGTCGCGGTACTCGGCCACATGGTAGCGGCCGTCCTGCTCGCGCAATTGCTCGACCAAGGTGCGATTGGAGCGCAGGTTGGCGCTGCATAATCCCCAGTCACTTTCGCCATGGCGATTGAGATGGCGTTGCAGGTAGACCGCCTGGTGCGCGCGGTGAAACGCGCCCAGGCCCAGGTGCACGATACCGATCTGCGCTGCAGTCCCGGTACAAGGTACACGTTTCACAACAGGCATCGACTCACTCCTTCTGTTCAGGGATGGCCCAGGGCCGAAGCGGGTTGCGAGCTTTGTGCCGCCGCGTTGCCGGTATCGGCCACCGACAGCGGTTTCACGTAGCGCGCCACACACACGGCACCGATCACGGTCAACAGCCCCGCCAGCAGGAATGCACTGGTGAACGAGCCGGTGAACTGCACCAGGAAGCCCGTCAGGGTCGGGCCGACAATGCCCGAGGTGTTAGCCAGGAAATGCATGAAACCGCTGACGCCGCCCACCCGCGCCGCCGGGACGGTGTCCTGGATGATCGCCCAGTAGATGGCACCGGTGAGGTACAGGAAGAACACCGCCAAGGCGACGAGGATGACCGCCGGATACAGGGTCTTGACCATCCCCGCACAGGCGATGCAAACGGCGCAGGCCAGCAGGCAGGTCACCAGCACCACCTTGCGGGAGAACATCATCTTTCCGGTTTTCTTGAACACAAAGTCGGAGATGAAACCGCCCAAGGCCAGGCCGAGGAAACCCAACACCCAGGGAATGACCGTGGCGATGCTCATGTCCTTGACGTTCAGGCCGTGGGCCATGGTCAGGTAGCTGGGGAACCAGGTCAGGAAGAAGAATAAGGTGTAGTTATAGGAAAAGAACGCCAGGGAGGTGAACAGCACCGTTGGCTGCTTGAGGTAGAAGCGCAGTGGGAACACCGGTTGTGCTGCCAACTCGCTTTGCCCCTCGGCCCGCAGAATCTCCTCGGCCCCCTCGCCTTCTGGCCTTTCCTTGACGAACTTGAACCACACCGCCGCCCAGACCAGGCCGATCACCATGATGATGATGAACGACATCTTCCAGCCGTAGGTGACGGCGATAAAGCCCACCACCGGACCGGAAATCGCCCCGCCCAGCGGCGTGCCGGACATCGAGGTGCCAATCGCCCGCGCCCGGCGCTTGGGGGTGTACCAGTTGTTGACCATCTTGCTGGTGGTGACGCTCAGCGGTCCTTCACCCATGCCGAACAGGATCCGGATAAGTACCAGCGAAGCGAAGCCCACCGTCAACACGGTGAGGCCGCTGAACAACGACCACAGGACCATGGCCAGCAGCAACGTGGTCTTGGCGCCGTAGCGGTCGGCGGCCCAGCCACCGATGAAGTTGAAGGCGGCATAACCGACGAAGAAACTACTGAAGATCATGCCCATCTCACCCGTACTCAGACCGTAGTCTTTCTGGATGAAAGGCGCCGCCACAGACAATGCCGACCGGTCGAGGTAATTGATGACCCCGGCCAGGAACAGCATGATGATGATTAAGCTACGTCCTTGACCAAACATGGTGGAACCTCCCGCTTGTTGTGTTTATTCGGTGAGGGTGCCCATGACAGGCACGATGAAACCGGTGGTACAGACAGCTCAGGGATGGGCGTTCGTCAGTTCCACCAGTATTTTTCGGGTTTGCTCGGGATGTTTTTCGATCAGGTCGATGGCGCCGGGCATTTCGTCGAAGCTGACGCGATGGCTGATCAGGTCCTGGACCTGCAACTTGCCACTGGCGATCAGTTCGATCACCCGCGGGAACTTGCGGTTATTGAGCCGCGAGCCCACCAGGGTCAGTTCCTTCTTGATCATTTCCAACTGCACCAGATCACTCGGCGTGGCATTGAACCCCAGCAACCCGATGCGCCCGGCCGGCGAAGCCAGGCGCACCATCTGCGGCATGAGTGCCGGAATGCAGGCGGCATCGACAATCAACGGCACACCTTCACCTTGAGTCAATTCACGCATCGTGGCCTCGACGTCGACTTGCTGGCCGTTGAGGGTCCGGCTGGCGCCCAGCGCCCGCGCCGTCTCCAGGCGGCTGTCGATGACATCGGTCACGGTGATGTCGGTCAATCCCAGCGCCCGGGCCATCTGCACCAGGGTCAGGCCGATCACCCCGGCACCGTAGATCAGCACGCTGTCGCCCGGATGAGGCTGCATCCGATCCAGCACGTTCAAGGCAATGGAGTAAGGCTCGACCAGGGCGCCGTGGCTGAGGGACATCGAATCGGGCAAGCGGTGTGCGTTCTCGGCCGGTACGCACACCTGCTCGCTGAAACCACCGTCACGATGCACGCCGATCACTTGCAGGCGGGTGCAGACATTCGGTCGGCCAATCCGGCAGGGATAACAGGTACCGCAACTGATCACCGGATCGACGCACACTCGGTCACCCACTTGCAGGTGTTCGACACCGTCGCCGACTTGCCGGACCACCCCGGAGAACTCATGGCCGGTGACACGGGGGAAACGCACGAATGCGTTCTGCCCATGAATGATGTGCATGTCCGAGCCACAGATGCCGGCATACGCCACATCGACCTGGACCTCGCCTCGGGCGAGCTGCGGTCGGTCGACCTCGGCCAACCCGAACTCGAAGGGTGCTCTTACCTGGAACGCTTTCATCGGGTCACTCCTGACGGGACATTCGCCCCGTTTGCTCAAAGGGTTAAAAGCGTTTCACCAATGCCACAGCGTGCCGTCTTCAAGACGGTTGACCGGCAGGCTGGCGCGCTTGTAGGGGTATTGGCGGGCAAGGTCTTCATCGATGTCGACGCCATGTCCCGGTGTTTCGCCCGGCGTGAAATGGCCGTCCTCGAAGCGATAGGCATGGGGGAAGACTTCATCGATGCGGTCTTCGTGAGGCATGTGTTCCTGGATGCCGAAGTTGGGCACCCAGGTATCGAAATGCAGGGCCGCGCCCATGCACACCGGTGACAGGTCGGTGGCGCCGTGAAAGCCGGTCCGCACCTGGAACAGCGCGGCGAAATCGGCAATACGCCGCACATGGGTAATGCCGCCGGCATGCACCAGCGTCGTGCGGATGTAGTCGATCAATTGTTCCTGGATCAACTCGCGGCAGTCATGGATGGAGTTGAACACCTCGCCAACGGCCAACGGTGTGGTGGTGTGCTGGCGAATCAGGCGAAAGCTCTGCTGGTTTTCGGCCGGCGTACAGTCTTCCAGCCAGAACAGGTTGTACGGTTCCACGGCCTTGCCCAGGCGCCCGGCTTCGATGGGCGTCAGGCGATGGTGCACGTCGTGGAGGATATGCAGGTCATCGCCAAAGCGTCCGCGCACGGCGGCGAACAACTTGGGGACGTAGTTGAGGTACTTGGCGGTGTCCCAGACGTGTTCGGCGGGCAGGTCGCTGTCGGCCGGCTCATAGCGCTCGCCACTGCGCTTGGCGACGCCGTAGGTGGTGGCAATGCCGGGCACACCGCATTGCACACGCACGGCTTTATAGCCCAGCTCGACGTGACGGGCGACTTCGTCCAGGCACCCTTCGATGTCCTTGCCGGTGGCATGCCCATAGACCATCACCCGCTCGCGGCTCTTGCCACCGAGCAACTGGTACAACGGCATGTTCGCGGCCTTGGCCTTGAGGTCCCAGAGCGCCACGTCGACGGCGGCAATGGCGGTCATGGTCACCGGCCCCCGGCGCCAGTACGCACCGCGATACAGGTACTGCCAGATGTCTTCGATGCGGTGGGCGTCGCGGCCGATCAGCGCGGGCAGCACGTGCTCCTCCAGATAAGCGACCACCGCCAGTTCGCGGCCATTCAACGTCGCATCGCCAATGCCGTAGAGGCCCTCGTCGGTGACGATTTTCAAGGTGACCAGGTTGCGACCCGGGCAGGTCACGATGACGCGCGCTTCAACAATTTTCATAAAGTCAGACCTGTGCAACAGAAGGGAGTGAGGACGTGCCCATGTTCGGCATCGCCGCTTGGGGAATCAGCGCACCTCGGTATTGGACGACCTGGGCAGCCAGGCGATGGCCCCAGCGGGCGGCCTGCTCTGGATCGCCGCCACGCAGGCGACAGGCCAGGTACGCGGCGTTGAACGAATCACCGGCAGCGGTGGTGTCGATGACATGGACGACGGTTTGCGCGGGTATTTCGAAACGCCCTGTCGGGCACTGGATCAAACAGCTGGCGGCGCCGCGCTTGAGGGCCACCTCGCGAACTCCCGCCTGGGCGTAGGCACTGAACAAGGCCTCCGTGTCGCGATAGCCGAACAGGGCCGCGTCATCTTCCCAAGTGACCAGGGCCAGGTCGGTCAGCTGCAACAGGTCGCGGTAGGCCTGCCGGGCCGTTTCAGGATCGGGCCAGAGGTGGGGACGGTAGTTGTTGTCGAAGACGATGCGCGTACCGGCTCGGCGCGCCAGGTGCAAAGCCTGGATCAGGCGTTGGCGCCCTTCTGGCGTGAGGATCGCCAGGCTGATACCGCTCAAATAGACGTAGTCGTAATCAGCCAGCGCATCGAGCATGGCCTCTGCCTCGGGGCCCTCGAACATGCGCCGCGCCGCCGCTTCCCCACGCCAGTAGAGGAAACGCCGCTCGCCGTGGGGATCGGTCTGGATGAAATACAGCCCCGGCAGCGCGTCTTCGATCACGCGGACATGGGCATCACCGATCCCTTCGTCCAGCCAGGAGCGGCGCATGGCAACGCTGAACGCATCGCAGCCCACGGCCGTCACGTAGTCCACGGCCACTGCGCCACGCAGATTCAATCGCGCCAGGTAGACCGCGGTGTTGAGCGTATCGCCACCGAAGGTCTGCGTGATCGCGGCACCCGGTTCACCGCGCATCTCGATCATGCATTCCCCCACCAACGCCACCTTCATCGGGCGGGCGAAGCGGGTCTCTGGGCCATGGTTAAGCGTTACATCCATAATCAACGCGCCTTTCTTGTTTTTAAAACGGCGTTTCATTTTTATCTCAAGGCCCGAGTCTAGTCAGATTTGCCGCCTCGTCAAGCAAAAATGAAACAGCGTTTTGTTCTGCTTGCGTATATCCTTGGGTTTTACTTTCACGTTGGAGCCTTCATGGACAACAGCGTCATTCCAAACAACGATCTGGTGTCGGCGGTTGGCCGGACCATGGCCGTGCTCGAGGCACTGGCCGAGCATCCGGAAGAAAGCGGCGTCTCGGAAATCGCCAACAAGCTGGACATGTCCAAGGCCACGGTCTATCGCTTCCTGCAGTCGCTCAAGGCGCGTGGGTATGTGGTGCAGGACGCCGAGGATCGCTATCGCCTCAGCGTCCGGCTGTTCGAACTGGGGGCCCAGGCCCTGCCCCACCTGGACATCGTCCGGGAAGCGGAGCCGGGTATGCGGCGGATCAACGAGCTGACCGGCGAAACCGTCCACCTGGGGATTCTCGACGAAGGCAGCATCGTCTACGTGCACAAGATCGACTCCAAGTACAACCTGCGCATGTACTCGCGCATCGGCCGGCGGGCGCCGTTGTACTGCACCGGCATCGGCAAGGTGCTGATGGCCTGGCTTGAAGAAGAGGAGTTGCTGGCGCACTTGGCGCAGGAAAGCTTCGAGCGTCGCACGGCCAATACCTTGACCAGTGCCGAAGCGTATCTGCAGGAATTGGAGACCGTCCGCCAGCAAGGCTATGCCGAGGACCATGAAGAGTTCGAAGACAACATGCGTTGCCTGGCGGCACCGATCCGCGACCGTTTTGGCCATGTGATCGGCGGGATGAGCGTTTCATTTCCCTGCTTTCGCTTCAGGGAAGAGTTGAAGCAGGACTACGTCAAGCAACTGATGCAAGCCACCCAACAGATCTCAAGCCAGTTGGGCTGGCATGCGCGGTAATACCCATCAGTCAAGCAAAGCCCCTGTGGGAGCGAGCCTGCTCGCGAAGGCGTCGGCAGACCCAACATCATTGCAAACTGATCCACCGCTTTCGCGAGCAGGCTCGCTCCCACAAGGGGGTGTGGCGTACGCAAGGTCTGTGAGCAACTCGGTAAAACTGTGGGAGCGAGCTTGCTCGCGAAGGTGTCGGCACACCCAACATCATTGCAGGCAGATCCACCGCTATCGCGAGCAAGCTCGCTCCCACAGGTTTCAACTGGCCGGCATCAGAACCAGGTTTCCATCTGGATGCCGTACTGCCAGACACCGCCGGCGTTGAAGTCAGTCTTGCCGAAGGAATCCGTGGTGCTGTACCGGTCCAGGTCCGACGACCAGTTCATCACGCTGGCGAACAGGCGTAGCTCAGGACGCGTGAGCAGATCGCCCAGGTCAGGCTTGAAGGTCGGGGCGACCGTGAACTTCCAGAAGTTGCCGTCGACCGCATTGCGTTGCAGGTAGCCCTTGGGGTCCAGCTTCATGGTTTGCCAGCTCATCTCGTAGGCCATCTCGAAATTGCTGTTGATTTCATTGGCCAACCGCACGTTCAGGGTCATCCAACGGTAGTCGTCGCCCTTGACATAGCGGTCCTTGCTTTGTTCAGCCAGCAGGCTCGGGCCGATGCGCCAGCCGGACGCTATAGGGGTCTCGCCGTAGAGCGCCAGACGCAGGGCACGAGCATCGTCGATAAGCTCGCCATCCGAGCCAACGTTCTTGACCTCAGCCCCCAGGCCCTGCCCATAGAGCAGCGCCGTCTTGAAGAAGCCTTCGCGGCCGAAAAAGTTTTTCTGGTGATTGGCGACCATGCTGTGCAAGCCGGAGTCGGCCGGCGTCAGCCCCGCCTCGTTGGTGCGGGTAGCAAAGTCGTTTTTCTTCGAGCCGATGGCGTTGAACATCCACTGCCACTGGCCACCGTCGAAAAACTGGTTGGACGTCAGGATGTAGCTTTCCACATCGGCATTGACGCCACCCTCGCTGAAATCCCCGTAGTTGCGACCGATCAATGAGTAGTTCGAGCGCCAGTCCTTGGTCATCTGTATATCGTAGATGCCGCCACCGGTGCCGGCCAGATAGACGACGTCAGAGTCCAGCCAGTGGATGTCGAAATTGTCCCGGTCGAAGCGCTTGCCGGCCCACAGGGTCGAGTTTTCGAACATCGAATTGCCCTTGAATGCCGCGAGGTGATCGAGTTCGGTAAACACCTGGCGCACGTTCAGGTTGCTTTCATCGGCGGTCCAGTCGTTGGAGCTCTCCACACCATCGGCGATGGACACCGTGAACTTGGAGTGGGTGCCGTTTTGCGCGTACTGCTCTTTCGACAGGTCGATGCGCATGTAGGTGTCGTCCTCGTTGCCGAGTCGCCCGACAGCGCCACCCACAGAACCGGCCGGAGTGGTGTACGGACCGCCACGACCACCGCCCAACCCATCATTGATCAGCAACCCGGAGCGAGCATAGCCCTTGAAGCTGAAGCCGTCGGTAAGGTGTGCGCCACTGCCCTGCTTCGCCGTGCTTTGCTGGCTGGCTTCGAGTTTTGCCAGGCGAGCATCGAGCGTGGGGACCGTAACAGCGGACGCCACCGGTTGTGTGGCGGGCGTGGCGAGTTTGAGTTGCTGCAATTCCCTGGCGAGTGCCTGGGTTTGCTGTTCGGCGGCGGCTGCGCGTTTTTCCGCTGCGCTGGCACGGGCCTCGAACGCGGCCATGCGCTCTTCCAGAGTCGCGGCCTGAGAAGTGGTCGCCGCGGCGCCGAGCACGCCTGCGAGTAGCCAGCTTGATGCTTTCTGCATGTGGATTTTCCCTGTTTTGTTTTTATTGTTCTGTTGCCGCGACCGGCCTTTTTCGCCCAGGTTCTGAATTGTCAAACCAAAGGAAAAAAAGGATGCCTCATCGCAAATACACTGCTACATTTGGCGATGTTAACGTTAACTTTTCTAAAAACAAAAATAAAGAGGGCTTTATGAAACAGCTCAAATCGATCCTTCCAGCGGCACTGCTCGGCCTGTGCGTCGGGTTTCCATCCCTCTCCACAGCCGCCAACCTGACGATTTCCTGCGGTGCCGTGGGTGCTGAATTGCAACTGTGCAAGGAGGCCGTCGAGGCGTGGTCGAAGCAGACCGGCAACAGCGTCGAAGTGGTTTCCACGCCTAACTCGGCGACCGAGCGGTTGTCGTTCTACCAACAGATCCTCAGTGCGCAATCCAGCGACATCGACATCATCCAGATCGACATGGTGTGGCCGGGGATGCTTGCCAAGCACTTGATGGACCTGCGCGAGGTGCTTCCTGCCAACGCGACCCAAGGTTACTTCCAGGCCCAGGTGGACAACGCCACGGTGAACGGGCGCCTGGTGACCATGCCGTGGTTCACCGACTCGGGGCTGCTGTATTACCGCAAGGACCTGCTCGAGAAGTACGACAAGCCCGTGCCCCAGACCTGGGAAGAAATGACCACGACTGCCAGGGCTGTCCAGCAGGCCGAACGCGATGCCGGGAACGCCAATGCCTGGGGTTATGTATTCCAGGGGCGCGCCTACGAAGGCCTGACGTGTAACGCACTGGAGTGGATCAGCAGCCAGCCGCAAGGCGGGCTGGTCAACGCGCAAGGCGACATCGTGGTCAACAGCCAGGCCTCGAGGGCCGCATTGACCCTGGCCAAAAGCTGGGTGGGAGACATCTCCCCGCGTGGCGTACTCAATTACACCGAGGAAGAAGGACGCGGCGTCTTCCAGTCGGGCAATGCGTTGTTCATGCGTAACTGGCCTTATGTCTGGGCCCTGGTGCAAAGCCAGGACAGCGTCGTGAAGGACAAGGTCGGCGTCGCTCCCCTGCCCCGCGGCGGCGCGACGGGCACCCATGCGTCCACTCTCGGCGGCTGGGGCCTGGCGGTGTCGCGCTACAGCGCCAACCCCAAGCTCGCCGCAGAACTGGTGAGCTACCTGAGCAGCGCCCAACAGCAGAAACACCGCGCCCTGGTGGGTGCCTACAACCCGGTGATCGAGTCGCTCTACCAGGATCCCGAGTTGCTCGCCGCCATGCCGTACTACAGCCAACTGCGCAGCATCCTCAATGATGGGGTCATGCGCCCTGCTTCAATCACCGCCGACCGCTATCCACGGGTCTCCAATGCGTTCTTCGATCAAGTGCACGGCGTGCTGGCGGACGAACGGCCGGTCGATCAGGCGCTGGCCGAACTGGAAAGCGAACTCACGCGCATCAAACGCCGGAACTGGTAAGCCACAAGGAAGGAAATCACCATGTCTGTCTCCACTACACTCGCCCCCGGCGACGACGAGTACCTGCTCACTCGGGAAACGCCGGTACAACGCCGTCGCGTTCGCGCCGCCTGGCTGTTCCTGAGCCCGATGTTGCTATGCCTGGCCCTGGTGGCGGCCTGGCCGCTGCTGCGCACATTCTGGTTCAGCCTGACCGACGCCAGCCTGGCCGACACGGGCGATGCAAGCTTTGTCGGCTTGAGCAATTATCTGTATCACAGCAGCGCCGGCTGGTCGGGCATCCTGGTCGATCCACAGTGGTGGAACGCGGTGCGCAACACCTTGCATTTCACCGTGGTGTCAGTGGGATTGGAAATCGTACTGGGGCTGATGGTGGCGTTGCTGCTGAACGTCAAGTTCACCGGACGCGCGCTGGTGCGGGCGTTGATCCTGATCCCCTGGGCGATCCCGACCATCGTCTCGGCGAAAATCTGGTCATGGATGCTCAACGACCAGTTCGGCATCATCAATCACCTGATGCTCGGCCTCGGCCTGATCGATGCGCCCCTGGCCTGGACAGCCGACGCGGACCTGTCGATGTGGGCAGTGATCATCGTCGACGTCTGGAAGACCGTGCCTTTCGTCACGCTGCTGATGCTGGCGGCCTTGCAGATGTTGCCCAGCGACTGCTACGAAGCCGCCAGGGTCGATGGCATTCACCCGGTGAAAGTGTTCTGGTGGGTCACCCTGCCGCTGTTGATGCCGGCATTGCTGGTGGCGGCGATCTTTCGCATCCTCGACTCCTTGCGGGTGTTCGACGTCATCTATGTGCTGACCTCGAACTCATCGAGCACCATGAGCATGTCGGTCTATGCCCGCCAGCACCTGGTGGAATTCCAGGACGTCGGTTACGGCAGCGCCGCTTCGACCTTGCTGTTCCTGGTCGTGGCGGTCATCGCCATGACTTACCTGTACCTCGGACGCCGTCAGCTGGAGGTTCGCTCATGAGCCCGCGCCTGCTGAAAAAAGCCCTGCTGCGCACCGGGTTCTGGTGCCTGATCGGGATCTTGCTGCTGTATGCGGTCTTCCCGTTCTACTACGCCATCGTGACGTCGCTGAAGCCGTCCAGCGCATTGTTCCAGGTGAGCTACTGGATCGACAACCCCGACTTCTCCAACTATGCCGCCGTGCTGAGCCAGGCCTCGTTCCTGCGGGCCATCGGCAACTCGCTGGTGGTTGCGCTGAGCGTGGTCGCGCTGGCGTTGTTCCTCAGCCTGACCGCCGCCTATGCCCTGGGCCGCGTGAAGTTTCGCGGCCGCGGCGTGGTGTTGATGATGGTCCTGGGCGTCTCGATGTTTCCACAAGTCGCGGTGCTGTCGGGATTGTTCGAAGTGATACGTGCCCTGGGCCTGTACAACACGTCCTGGGCGTTGATCCTGAGCTACACGATTTTCACCCTGCCCTTCACCGTCTGGGTGCTGACCACTTTCATGGGCCAACTGCCTCATGAGCTGGAAGAGGCCGCGATCATGGACGGTGCGTCACCCTGGGTCACGCTGACCCGCGTGCTGTTGCCGCTGCTCTGGCCGGCACTGGTCACCACGGGGCTTTTGGCCTTCATCGCCGCCTGGAACGAGTTCCTGTTTGCCCTGACCTTCACCCTGACCGACTCGCAACGCACGGTCCCGGTCGCCATCGCGCTGATTTCCGGCGGCAGCCCACATGAACTGCCTTGGGGTTTGCTGATGGCGGCGTCGGTGCTGGTCACGGTCCCATTGGTGATTCTGGTGCTGGTCTTCCAGCGCCGCATCGTTTCCGGCCTCACTGCCGGCGCGTTAAAGGGTTGAGGCCCAACACAGACAAGAAAGGAACAGCATCGTGATCAAGTTGAAGCTGGACAACGTGAACAAACAATTGGGCGGCGCACGCATTCTTCGCGACGTCAGCCTGGAAATCTCGGCGGGTGAATTCGTGGTTTTCGTCGGCCCTTCGGGCTGCGGAAAGTCGACCTTGCTGCGGCTGATCGCCGGACTGGATTCGATCTGTGACGGCGACCTGCTGATCGACGGACGCCGGGTCAATGACCTGGAACCGCGCGAGCGTGGCGTCGGCATGGTGTTCCAGTCCTATGCGCTGTACCCGCACATGAGCGTCTACGACAACATCAGCTTTGGCCTCAAACTGGCCAAGACCGAAAAGACCAGCCTGCGCGAGCGAGTGCTGAAAACCGCGCAGATCCTGCAGTTGGACAAACTGCTGCAGCGCAAGCCACGGGAACTGTCGGGTGGACAGCGCCAGCGGGTGGCCATGGGCCGGGCCATGGCGCGGGAACCGGACATCCTGCTGTTCGACGAGCCGCTGTCCAACCTCGACGCCTCCCTGCGCGTGCAGATGCGCAACGAAATCGCCCGTCTGCATGGACGACTGGGCTCGACCATGATCTACGTGACCCACGACCAGGTTGAAGCGATGACCCTGGCCGACAAGATTGTCGTGCTCAATGGCGGCCGCATCGAGCAGGTCGGCTCGCCACGCGAACTCTATGAGCATCCGGCCAGCCGCTTTGTCGCCGGTTTCCTCGGTTCGCCCAAGATGAACTTTCTGCCGGCGCACCTGCACACCCCAGGTGAAACCAGCCAGATCGACAGCCCTTTATTGGGTATGACGCCCCTTCCCTTCGACAGCGCCCACCTGGCGGCGAACAGCCCATTGACCTTGGGGATTCGCCCGGAACACGTGTCGCTCAAAGCGGCGCAAGGCAGCGCCGGCATCGTCGTGGTCGGGGTCGAATACCTGGGCAGCGAAACCTACGTGCACCTGGAGTCAGGCGAGGATGAACCGTTGATCTGTCGCTGCGAAATCAACGCCGGATGGCGAGTGGGCGATCGGGTTGAACTGCAACTGGCGTTCGGCAGCGTGCATCTGTTCGACGCGGATGGCACGGCCTTGAGACGCCATCCTGCTGTTATTGAAGTCCTCCCGGAGGACGTCCCGCAGCGCTCGCCAAAAGCAGGCGCCCTATGACTGTGTCTGTGAATGCCATGAATGCACCCATGCCCTCCCCCCTTGAACATGCGCAGCAGGCGCTGAGTGAAGGTCAGTCTCGTCTCATCGACGATTATCGACCGGACTATCATCTGGCGCCTGTCGCGGGCTGGATGAACGACCCTAACGGCGTGGTGTTTTTCCGTGGCGAATATCACGTGTTCTACCAGCACCACCCTTTCGATGCCAAATGGGGGCCAATGTATTGGGGGCACGCCAAGAGCGCCGACCTGGTCCATTGGCAGCATCTGCCCCTTGCCCTGGCGCCAGGCGATGACTTCGACCGCCACGGCTGTTTTTCCGGTAGCGCGGTGGTGTGTGGCGACACCCTGGCGCTGATCTACACCGGGCACACCTGGCTGGGAGAAGTGGGTGACGAACGCTTTATCCGCCAGGTCCAGTGCCTGGCCACCAGTGACGACGGCATCCGGTTCGTCAAGCATGGCGCTGTCATCGAGAACGCGCCGCAAGAAACGATCATGCACTTTCGCGACCCCAAGGTCTGGCAGGAGGACGGCTATTGGTACCTGATTGCCGGCGCGCGCCTGGGCGACAAGCCGCTGCTGCCGCTGTACCGCTCCACCGACCTGCACACCTGGGAATTCCTCGACTACGTGTCCAGCGGCAATGAGGGCGATGGCTACATGTGGGAATGCCCGGACCTGTTTCGCCTCAACGGGCGCGACGTGCTGCTGTACTCCCCCCAGGGCATGCAACCCGAAGGTTACGAACGCCTCAACAAGTACCAGACCGGTTATCGCATTGGCCGACTCGACAGCGAATGGCACTTCACCGGCGGGCCGTTCATCGAACTGGATAACGGTCACGACTTCTATGCCGCGCAAACGTTGGAGGCCGCCGATGGTCGGCGCCTGGTGTGGGCTTGGCTGGATATGTGGGAAAGCCCGATGCCGAGCCAGGCTCATCACTGGTGCGGCATGCTCGGCTTGCCCCGCGAGCTTGAACTGCAGGGCGATCGCCTTGGCGTGTTTCCGGCACGGGAACTGACGGCGCTGCGCCAGGCGCCGCTGCCGAGCGTCGCACCGTGGGGCGAGTCGGGCAGCTGCTGGGTGCCGCAAGTGCTGGGCGACAGGCTGGAAATCCATGTGCATCTGGATCTGCTCGGCTGCACCGAAGGCCGCCTGGGCGTCGCCTTGCGCTGCAGTGCCGATGAGCAGGAACAAACCCTGCTTTATTACGACGCGTCACTGCAACGCCTGGTGCTCGATCGCAGCCGCTCGGGTGCGCAAGTGAGTGGTCAGCGCAGCGTGTCGATCGAGTCGACGCAAACACAACTGCACCTGCGGGTATTTCTCGATCGCTCGTCCATCGAGGTGTTCGAGGAAAACGGCCGCTTCAGCTTCAGCAGCCGCCTCTATCCGCGGCCCGACAG
Source organism: Pseudomonas brassicacearum subsp. brassicacearum (assembly GCF_008801605.1). Classification (GTDB taxonomy): domain Bacteria; phylum Pseudomonadota; class Gammaproteobacteria; order Pseudomonadales; family Pseudomonadaceae; genus Aquipseudomonas; species Aquipseudomonas brassicacearum. Next base: position 323,793 of record NZ_VZPJ01000001.1, read on the forward strand.
CCTCGGGGTGAAGCTGTTGGCGAACGGGACTGGCGGGCGCGTCGCCATTCCCAAGGCCTGGCCGCTGGACTCGGGCTGGCTGTGAGTACCGTCATTCGAGTCGCGAGAAGCCCAGGGCCTGTGTCATGATTCTGCGTCAACCTGACTGGCCGCACTTCGCATGACTTCCGTGAAAGACGTTGCACAGCTGGCCGGCGTATCCCTGATGACGGTTTCGCGCGCGCTCAACACGCCGGAAAAACTGAGCCCCGAAACCCTTCAGCGGGTACGTCGCGCCATTGAGGAACTGCAATTCGTACCGAGCCTGTCGGCGCGCAGGATGCGCGGCGACAACCTGCAGGCGCGCACCATTGGTGTGTTCGCACTGGACACCGCGACCACGCCGTTCGCCGTCGAGTTGCTGCTGTCCATCGAACAGACCGCGCAGCAGGCAGGCTGGAACGTCTTCATCCTCAACCTGTTGAGCAACCCGCCCACCGACCAGAACATCGACCTGATGCTGTCGCACCGCCCCGACGGGTTGATCTTCAGTGCCATGGGATTGCGCCAGGTGAGCATTCCCGAGCGACTCAAGAGCAAGCCGCTGGTGCTCGCCAATTGCCTGGCCGATGACAGCCACCTGGTCAGTTATGTGCCGGATGATGAAGCCGGGCAGCATCGAGCCATGCAGCATGCGTTGAACCAAGGCTATCGGCGCCCGCTGTGTATCAATTTACCGAGGAAGAGTCTTGCCTGGGGCCTGCGCCAGCAAGGCCTGCAACGCGCCTGCCAGGCCGTCGGGCTGGCACCTGAAGCACTCCTGCAGTACGACCTTTCCGATCACGACGCCTACGGTGAAACCGCCGCCATTCTCGACCGGCATATCGTTGACGGCCGTCCGCAATTCGACATCCTGGTCTGCGGCAACGACCGCATCGCCTTTTGCGCCTATCAGCTGTTGCTGGGGCGCGGCCTGAAAATTCCCGACGATGTCGCGGTGCTCGGCTATGACAACATGATCGGCATCGCCGAACTGTTCATCCCGCCACTGACCACGGTACAACTGCCGTACTACGAGATCGGTCGCCAAGCGGCCCGGCACCTGATCGAGAACCTCGAGGTATCGGGTGCCCAGCCGGTGGATTGCCCGCTGGTGGTCAGGGCGTCGCTATAACGCCAATCGGCATCCGGCGCCCTGCCCTCAAGGCTGCTTCGCGGGCGACGGCGGCAGCGCCGCGATGATCCGGGCGCGGCATACCTCGAGGATTTCATCGGCCAGCGCGGAATCGTCCGGGCAGGCACGCGACAACATGATCGCACCGACGGCATGCGCCAACATGTCGAGCATTTTTGCCCTGATCGCTTCCTGCGGCGCGTCTTGCCCGGCCTCGTACCGGCTTTCGAGCGCGGCCAGCGTGTTTTCGATACCGTTGGCAAAGGTAGCCTTCAGTTCGGGCGATTGACGGGCAGCGTCGCCACACAGTGCCGCCATGGTGCAACCACCACCCCGGCCGTCACGGTGATCCCTGGACACGTAAAGATCGACGAAATCAGCCACGTCGATGCCCGCATTGTCGGTCAGCGACTGCGCAAGGCTGCTAGCTGCCGCTTCGGCCATCAAGTCGGCCTTGGAGCCGAAATGCTTGTAGAACCCGCCATGGGTGAAGCCGGCGGCCGCCATCAGGTCCGCCACACCTACGCCGTCAAAGCCTCGCTCGCGAAACAAGACAGAGGCCGTCTCGACGATGTGCTCCCGATTTGCCTGGGCCTGGGCCTTGGTCACCCTCATTTTTCACTCCCTCGTGCTGCTCGAAAATCATGCTCACATCATACATAGATGTCGAACATAATCAAATTCGTTGACAGTTTAGATTTCGGTCATCATCCTAATGAAAAGTCGCGCTCACCTCGCCAGGCTGCACGCGCTCCCTTTATCCAAACCTACGGAAACAAGACGTCATGACCGACCAGATCCTGTTCACGCCCTACACGTTGGGTGATCTCACGCTTTCCAACCGAGTGGTCCTGGCGCCGCTGACACGTAACCGTGCGGGGCAAGGCTTTGTACCGAGCGAGTTCGCTGCCACTTACTACAGCCAGAGAGCGTCGGCAGGCCTGCTGATCTCCGAGGCTTCACAGATTTCCCAGCAAGGACAGGGCTATCAGGACACACCCGGGATCTACACCCAGGCACAGATCGACGGCTGGCGCACGGTCACCGAGGCCGTGCATGCCAAAGGTGGGCGGATTTTCCTGCAACTGTGGCATGTCGGCCGCGTTTCCCACGTCGACCTGCAAGCGAATGGTGCGGCGCCGGTGGCCCCCTCCGCCCTGCGTCCGGCGACCAAGGTCTTCGTCAACAATAGTTTCGAGGACGTTTCCGAACCGCGAGCGCTGGACATCAGCGAGTTGCCCGGGATCGTCAACGATTTTCGCCAGGCGGCGGCGAACGCCATCGCCGCGGGATTTGACGGCGTAGAGATCCACGGCGCGAACGGCTATCTGCTGGACCAGTTCATCAAGGACGGCGCCAACTTGCGCACCGATGCCTACGGCGGCTCGATTGAAAATCGTGCTCGCCTGCTGCTGGAAGTGACCGCGGCAGTGGTGGACGAAGTCGGCGCCAACCGCACCGGCCTGCGCATCTCGCCGGTCTCGCCGGCCAATGGTGTGTCCAGCAGCGAGCCACAGGCCCAGTTCGACTACCTGGTCGACCAGCTCAACGCCCTCGACATCGTTTACCTGCACGTGGTCGAAGGCGCGACCGGTGGGCCGCGCGACGTTGCGCCCTTCGACTTTGGTGCCTTGCGCCAGCGCTTCAAAAAAACCTACATCGCCAACAACGGCTACGACCTGGACCTGGCCACCTCACGACTCGCCGAGGACAAGGCTGACCTGATCGCCTTCGGCCGGCCGTTCATCGGCAATCCGGACCTGGTGGAGCGGCTCAGAACCGGTTCGCCTTTGTCGGCTTTCAATCCCGCTACCCTCTACGGTGGTGGTGCGACGGGCTACATCGATTATCCAACGCTCGCTGAATCCAGCACGCAGTAACACTGGCCAGACCCGACCGCGCGCCTGAACAACAGCGCGCGACTCGCTCATCAATACCTTGAAGAAGAGAATCTCCATGGACACTCGCACAACTGTTCTCATCACTGGCGCCTCCACCGGTATTGGCGCTGTCTATGCCCAGCGCTTTGCGCAACGTGGACACGATCTCGTCCTGGTGGCCCGCGACAGCGCGCGCCTGGAAGCGCTGGCCGCCAAGCTGCGCAGCGAACACAACGTTGCCGTCGATATTCTCCAGGCCGACCTGACCCAGATCGGCGACCTGACAACCGTCGAAGCCCGGCTGCGCGATGACGCCAACATCGGCATCCTGGTCAATAACGCCGGCGCCGCCCAATCCGGGACCTTCATCGAACAGTCGACCGACAGTGTCGCGCACCTGGTGTCGCTCAATACCACCGCGCTGGTCCGGCTGGCCAGCGCCATCGCCCCACGCCTGGTCAAAGCGGGTGACGGCGCGATCATCAACATCGGCTCCGTCGTTGGCCTGGCACCGGAGTTCGGTATGTCGGTCTACGGCGCGACCAAGGCGTTCGTGCTGTTTCTCTCCCAGGGACTCAGCCTGGAGCTGTCTCCGAAAGGCGTCTACGTACAAGCCGTCCTGCCAGCGGCCACCCGTACCGAGATCTGGGAACGCGCGGGCATCGATATCAACACCCTGAATGAAGTCATGGAAGTCGGTGACCTGGTCGATGCCGCGCTGGTCGGTTTTGATCGTCGCGAGCCGGTGACCATCCCGCCCTTGCATGAAGAAGCACGCTGGGATGCCTTGCAGGCCGCGCGTCAAGGCCTGCTCGGGCAAATCCGGCAGTCCCATGTTGCCGAACGCTATCAAGACCCGGCGTGATCATTGTTTAGCGGGCGCCGGCGCGAAGGACAGCGCCGGTATTTCCGGATGCCGGGCCGGGCGATCACTGCGCCGCATCCCTTATGAGAGCAAAGCACCATGAAGGCATTTTTAATCGACCGCTACGGCAAGCACAGTGGCCGTATCGGCGAGCTACCGGCCCCTGACGTGGGTGACCATGACGTTCTGGTCCGCGTGCAGGCCGCCAGCGTCAATCTGCTGGATTCAAAGATCAGCAAAGGCGAATTCAAACTGATCCTGCCCTACTCATTTCCCTTGGCATTGGGTCATGACTTGGCGGGGGTCGTGGTCCGCGTGGGATCCCGTGTCGAGCAATTCAAGGCGGGCGATGAAGTCTATGCCCGCGCCCCGGATGGGCATATCGGCACCTTCGCCGAGCAGATTTCAGTGAACGAAAATGCCCTGGCCGTGAAACCGGCAAACATCAGCATGGAAGAAGCCGCCGCCCTGCCCTTGGTCGCCCTGACCGCCTGGCAGGTACTGGTTGAAACCGCCCGATTGAAGAAAGGCCAAAAGGTCTTCATCCAGGCCGGCTCAGGTGGCGTCGGCACCCTCGCCATCCAGCTTGCCAAGCACCTCGGCGCCTTCGTTGCGACCACTACCAGCACCGCCAATGTGCCGTGGGTCAAAGCCCTGGGCGCGGACGTTGTCATCGATTACAAGCAACAGGATTTCGCCAACGTTCTGCAGGACTATGACGTCGTGTTGAACAGCCTGGGCGCCGATGAGCTGGAGAAATCGCTGAAGATCCTGAAACCTGGCGGCCAGCTCATCTCCATCTCAGGACCACCCACCCCACAGTTCGCCCGGGCCCAGGGATTTTCCTGGGTGCTGAGACTGATCATGGGCCTGTTGAGCAGCGGTATACGCCGCAAGGCCCGCCAAAAAGGTGTGAGCTACGCCTTCGTGTTCATGCGTGCCAGCGGTTCTCAACTGCGTGAAATCACCACGCTCGTCGAGTCCGGCAGTATCAAGCCGGTGCTTGACCGATCCTTCCCCTTCGAGGCGACAGCCGATGCCTTGAGCTATGTCGAACAAGGACGATCGAAGGGCAAGGTCGTCATCAAGATTCACTCGGGAATGGCTCCTGGAGGAAAGGCGTTGATTTGACCTGCGGGAATCGGTTGACTACCTTGAAACTCACCCATCTCGTTCGACAAGGAGTGTCGACATGTGCGCAGCTGCTCGTGCGTTTTTTACCCCGCCCCTGGCGTTCCATGCGGTAGCTGCCCAGTCGCCGCATGATCCGCTGAAGCCCCGCATCAACCCCAACTACAACATCCACCAGGAACTCGATGCTGCGGCCGGTTGCCATTCGCTCTCGCGTTGAGTTGCCCTCGCCCATAACACCGCCGATGCCCGCGACAGGTTCAATGAAACCCGTCGGCCGGGCGCCACGAACCCTTCTGTTTTCTCTTTCCCCGGCATGGAATGCCGTGCCGGCTACTGGTTCCACCACAAGGAAGTCACGTCATGAAGACACGTTTGAACAGGATCACGCCACTGCTCGTCCTCCCATTGTTCTGGCAAACGACAGCAGCCAATGCCGAGTCGTGCGAAGAGACGCTGAAACGGGTGGAGGGGTTGTACAACAACACCGTCGACAGTTGCCGGCAAGACCCGGCCTCGGATTGTTCGGGATTGCTGATCAGGGGCACTCACCGCGCCAATCCGGCGAAGGGCGAGAAATGGGATGTCTGGAATCCAAGCCCGAAAGCGAAGGAGCTGGGCACCTTTGCCGCCTCCTGGATGCGGGTCGATGGCATCAGCTATGAAGATCCTGGCATGAGCACCCAGAACGGCTACATCATCACGCCGATCGACCAGGTACGTGAACCGGAAACCCCGGTGCACATCTACTGCGCATTTCCGAACGATGCCTGGACCGACTTTCGCGATGACCGAGGCTGCGGCAACAACAAAAACACCGCCCAGACAGAGGCGGTCTGCCAGGCCATGGCGCCGCCTATCCTCAACGCCAATGCCTGGGTCGCGCATTTCACCCGGTTCAACAACGACCGCAGGCAAGACCAGTTGCAATGTGGTTTCAATATGCGCAACCCCATGAGCAGCCGGGAACGGGTCGACGCGTTTCGAAACTTCATGGGCGCCCGGCAAGTCATCAATACCCGCGAGTTTCAAACCCAGACCGAACTGCGCCTGGGTAACCCGAAAGACGATGCACTGCCGATCCTGGCGTTTTTCTACAGCGATCAACGTGGCCTGAACGATGCATTGGCCAACCAACGGGACTACAAGGACAAGACCGGCAAGGATCGCAACGTCATCAAGATCGACTTCCCCAGGACGCCGGGCAGCAAGGCCACGTTCTCCTGCACCCGAACCACGCCACCACCCACGCAACAATTCTGTGACCGCTACATCGAATCCAGCACTTGGGTAAAACGTCCTGATCCGAAGCTTGGGCCCGACACCTGGTCGCTCCAGGTCGTGCCCACGGCCTGTGGTCGCGCGATCAAGGATGACCAGACCGACAGGATGTTTGCCGAGCTGTACAACAAGCACAAAGACGACGGGCAATGGCGGCAATACAGCGTCTACGGTGGGTCCCTCCGCCGGCAATTGGTGTGTCATCTGGCGGCAACCTTCGATGGCAAACCCGTCAGGGACAAACCCGAGTGGAACCTTGAGCCGGCACGTCCTTACGTCGACCAGGCCAGGGCTGTCGCACAGTACTGCAATCCTTACTGAGGCTTGAGCGGCAAACGCGACCTGCCGACACTCCAGGCGTCGGCGGATCGCGCATTTACCAAACAGCAATATGCGAATCCGCCCGGGGTTCGGTACCACCACACAGCACCCCGCTGACCGGGTCGCGCAGGATGATCTGGCCGCGGCCATAGTCGGTCAGGTCGCTGGCGATCTGAACCTCATGCCCCCGTCGAACCAAGGCATTGGCCAGGTCCCGTGAGGCCCCGTGCTCGATCCCGACTTTCATCCCACCCAGCCATTGCCAGCGCGGTGCATCCAGCGCCGCTTGCGGGTTCAGGCCGAAATCCACCAGGTTCATGACCATCTGCACATGCCCCTGGGGCTGCATGTAGCCGCCCATCACGCCGAAGGGACCGAGGGCCTCGCCATTGCGGGTGAGGAAACCGGGAATGATGGTATGGAAGGTCTTCTTGCCTGGGGCCAGGCAGTTGGCGTGGGTCGAATCGAGGCTGAATTCCTGCCCTCGATTCTGCAAGGCAATACCGCTGTCGGGCAGCACCACACCGGAGCCAAACCCGTGGTAGTTGCTCTGGATGAACGAGACCATATTGCCCTCCCCATCCGCGGTCGCCAGGTACACCGTGCCGCTGGCGTGGGGGTCGCCGGGCGCGGGCGGTTGGGCCTGTTCGCCGATCTGTCGACGACGGTGGGCACTGTAGTCATCGCTGAGCAGGTCAGCCACCGCCACGCGCATGTGCAAAGGATCGGTGATGTAGTGCAGGCCGTCGCTGTAGGCCAGCTTCATCGCTTCCAGTTGGCGATGCCAGGTCTGTTGGCTGTCACGGTGATCGAAGTCGAAACCTTCCAGAATCTTCAACGCCATCAAGGCCACCAGGCCCTGCCCGCTTGGCGGGATTTCCCAGACATCCACGCCTCGGTAATTGACGTGGATGGGGTCCACCCATTGGGCACGATAATCCTTGAGGTCCGAGGCCCGCAGATAGCCGCCGCTGGCCCGGGAATGGGCGTCCAGGCGCTCGGCCAACGCGCCGCGATACAGGCTCTCGCAGCGGGTATCGGCCAATTCCTGAAGGGTGCGCGCCTGGGCCGGGTTGCGAAAAACCTCCCCGGCCTGTGGTGCCTGGCCATCGATCAGGAAAGTATCGAACCAGGCCTCGAGGACGGCATCCCGATGGGGCGTGAACTCGTTCACCGCAACCTGCCATTGATGGGCAACCACCGGCGACAGCGCAAAGCCCTCCCGCGCCAGGCTGATCGCCGGTTGCAGCAGCTCGGCAAAGGGCAGCTTGCCAAAGCGTCGGGACAACTCGGCCCAGGCCGACGGGCAGCCCGGGACGGTCACCGGTGTCCAGCCATAGAGCGGCATCTGCCCGTGGCCGGCGGCCTTGACCGCCTCTATGCTCAAGGCGGCCGGCGCATGGCCGTTGCCGTTGAGGCCGTGCAACTGGCCCTTGCACCAGACCAGCGCGAAGGCGTCACCGCCAATGCCACAACCGGTGGGTTCGACCACCGTCAGTGCGGCTGCCGTGGCGATGGCGGCGTCGATGGCATTGCCGCCCTTTTGCATGATCTCGATGCCCGCCTGAGCAGCCAGGGGCTGGGACGCGGCGACCATGCCCCGACGGGCGAAAACGCTCTGGCGTTGCGACGGATAAGGGTATTGGTGGGCAGAAAATTTCAGCATGGCGGAGGCTCTTCGATACAGGAATTCAGTGGCCGGGAAAAGTCATAACACGCGACTGAGAAAAGCCCGGGTACGAGGATGAATGGGGTGACAGAAAATCTGCTCCGGCGGCCCCTGCTCGATGAGCTCGCCCTGGTCCAGGACCACCACACGGTCGGCCACTTCCCGGGCAAAGCCCATTTCATGGGTCACCACGACCATGGTCATCCCCTCCTCGGCCAACTCCTTCATCACTTGCAACACCTCGCCGACAGTCTCCGGGTCGAGGGCGCTGGTGGGTTCGTCGAACAGCATGGCCTGGGGTTTCATCGCCAGGGCCCGGGCGATCGCCACCCGCTGTTGCTGGCCGCCGGAAAGCATCGACGGGTAGTGATCGGCCTTGTCCGCCAGGCCGACCCGCTCCAGCAGGCCGCGGGCCTGCTCCAGCGCTGCGGTGCGAGTCACGCCAAGCACCTGGATCGGCGCCTCGATGATGTTCTCCAGGGCCGTCATGTGAGGAAACAGGTTGAAGCGCTGGAAGACCATGCCGATGTCCCGCCGCTGACGGGCGATGTTGCGCTCCGACTCACGCACCAGGCTGCCGTCGGCCCGCTCGCGATAGCCCATGGCCCGGCCGTTGACGCGGATCCGCCCGCCCTGGATGTCCTCCAGCAGGTTGATGCAACGTATGAAGGTGGTCTTGCCGGAGCCCGAAGCGCCGATCAGCACCACCACTTCGCCGCGCCGCACTTGCAGGGAGATGCCCTTGAGAATCTGCAGCTCGCCGAAGGACTTGTGGACATCCAGCGCCTCGATAATCAGCTCTTCGCTTTTATGCGCCATGGTTAACGTGCCCTCAGCAGGTTCAGGGTGCTGCGACCGAACATCCGCGTCGAAGCCGGCGGCGGTGACGAGGGCCGGTCCGACTGACCGAAACGGGCTTCCAGCCAGCGCTGGAAAAAGCCCCACAGCGTGGTCAGCAACAAGAAGTAGATCGCCACCACCAGATACAGTTCGAACACCCGGAACGTCGCCGACGTGACCATCTGGGTACTGAGCAACAATTCCTGTACGCCGATCACGCTGACCAGCGTGGTGTTCTTGAGCATCACGTTGAACTCGTTGCCCAGCGGCGGCACGATGACCCGGAACGCCTGGGGCAGGACAATGCGGCGCATCAGTTTGGCGAAGGTCATGCCCAGCGAGCGCCCGGCCTCGTATTGGCCCTTGTCCACCGCACCGATGCCGGCGCGGATGATCTCGGCCATGTAGGCCCCCTCGTTGAGACCCAGGGCAATGATCGCCGCCTGGATATTGCCAGGGATTACCAGCCCAAAGAGGTCGATGTCTTCGAAGCGGAAAATCCCGCCAGCGGCCAGCGCGGTATAGAGAAAGACGATCTGCACCAGCAACGGCGTGCCGCGCATCAGCCACACGTAAAAGCGCACTGGCAAATGCAGCAACGGGTTCCTCGACAACCGCAACAGCGCGGCGGCCAGCCCGAGGGCACAGCCCAGCAGCATCGCCAGCACACTGATCAGGCAGGTCAGCCAGAGCCCGGTGAGGTACACCCCACTGGGCTGCAACAGGTACTGCCAGAACACATCCCAATTGAAATTCATCGGTGGTTCACCTCAATCAAGCGTGTCACTGGCGACATGCCATTTGCCCAGCAGTTGGCTGTAGCTGCCGTCGCTGCGCATATCGCCGATGACCTGCTGCACGGCGGCGGTCAGTTGCGGGTCGTCCTTGCGAATGCCCAGGCCGGTGAGAATCCGGCTGAAGGCTGGCACGCCCTCCTCGAACAGATCGGGCGCCATGGCGGCGTAATAACCGGCGGTTTCCACGGTGGTGCCGTAGGCGTCGACCTGGCTGATGCGCAGAGCCTGGAAGGCATCGGTGTCGGAGTTGTAGACCACCAGTTTCATAGGCGGCTTGCCGGCCTTGGCCAGGGTCTCGCTCTCGGCGTCGAGCAGGGTCTTGATGGTGGAACCGTTAAGTACCGCGACCTTGTCTGCGGAGAGATCCGCCAGCGTCTTGAGGCCCTTTGGATTGCCCTTGGGCACCACCACCGCCTGGCTGGAATACATGTAGTTGACGATGTCGATCACCTCGCGGCGCTCGGGCTTGTCAAACAGTTGGTCGACGATCATGTCGCACTGTCGAGCCAGCAACGCGGGGAGCAGCCCGGAAAAGGGAATGACCCGCCATTCCACCTTCTTGTCGCCCAGGCGCTTGGCGATTTCCAGCCCCAGGTCCACGGTCAGTCCCTTGGGTTTCTGCGCCTCATCGAAGGACACCAGCGGCGGCGAATCCATGCCCGAGCAGTAGACGAGTTTATCGACCTTGAGCAAACGCTCCGGGACAACGGGCGCGGCAACCGCCCACTGTGCACAGAAACCCAAGGATAAAGCGGCAACCAACAGGCGAGGCTTATGCATGACCAGACACTCCAGTTCAGTAAGTAACGGGCAGTACTCAAAGTCAGAACACGGGCAGGCTCGGAGCCCGCTCTCGTTATTTTTTCGATTGCAGGAACTCGATCAATTCAGGGACGGTGCCTTCGATGTGCGCACGCACCACCGCCTCGGCCTTGTCGGCGTCGCCCGCACGCAGGGCATCGAGGATCAGCATGTGCTCCTGGCGCGCACTCAGGGGCTTTTCCACATGCTGCAGCCACAGGCGCATGGGCGCTTCGATCAGGGAATAGAGCGCGCTGATCTGCTTGAGCAATCGCGGACGACCGCTGAGGCTGCACAGGTACTCATGGAACGCGCGATGGCGGCTGACCCACTCGGCGCTTTCCTCGCGGTAATCGTCCATCTCGTCCAGCAGTCGCTCCAAGGCAGCCAACTGGCGCTCGCCAATTCTGGCTGTCGCGACACGGACTGCCAGGCCTTCCAGGGCGCTGCGCATCTCGAAGACTTCGTGCAACTCATCGATGTCCAGGCCGCTGACAATCGCCCCGCGATTGGGTCGCAGGGTCACCAGCCCCTGGGCATCCAGACGGCGAAAGGCTTCGCGCACCGGCATCCGGCTCATGCCGATTTCGTTGGCGATGTCCTCGGCAATCAGCCGGTCGCCCTTGCGTAACCGACCGCCACAAATGGCATCGAGCAGGAAGTTGTAGGCCTCTTCCTCGGCAGTCATCGGCGGACGTTCAGCGTAAGTCGGGGCAAATTGCATGGCAGCACCTTTTGAATTTTTGTATCCAATTATCCATGGATTCAAAAAAGCAGAATGCGTGCCAAGCTCACGAATAATCGTGCAAGTGTTTGATTTGAAGGAATTTTCAGAGGAAAACCACTGCCAGCCTTAAAGCCCTGCCATAGGCTTGGCCGCACACCTGTGCTACCAAACAGCTCAGTGGCTGCCCTTTATGTGTGCAGGATGACGCTTCGGTAACACCGCAGGCGGCAGCCCATCATGCAGGTGCCCTGGGTGTATCTGAGGGTGACTCGCCAAACAGCGCCCGGTAATGGGCCGCAAAATGACTCAGGTGGAAAAACCCCATCGCCACGGCGATTTCACTGACGTTCAATGCCGCCGCACGGGTCGTGATCAAACGCCGGCGCACGGCATTGAGCCGCAGGTTGCGCAGGTACTCCACCGGACGCATCCCGGTGACCGCCTGGAAACTGTTCTGCAGGGTCCTGCGACTCACCCGCAATTGCTCGCACAAGTCGAGGATGCTCAAGGGCACCTCTGCGCTGGTGACGACCAGCTCCTGGCAACGCTTGACCAGATAGGCACTGACGGCAAAATTGCCGCGCCGGCCACGCACCTCGTCCGAAGCGTGACTGAACAAGTCGAGAAAGGCGTTGAGCAGCACGTCCTCGAGGATTTTTTCCGAGGCCGGATTGACCGCGTCCGCCTGTTCCAGAAGCTGACGAAACAGTGGGTGGATCCTTTGCTGCACGCGGCGCAGCACCGCCTCATCCACGCTGACCTGGGACACGCTTTGCAGGCGCTTGAGCTGTTCGCTCGACAGTTCGTAGGCCGCCAGCTTGGCGAACCGCACCGTGTCGACATTGGCCGCAAAGAAGTGCATGCCCTCCGGGGCGTGCAAGACGAAGTCCTCGCCATCGCGCAATAGCACGACACTGTGGGCGCCCACCTGGTGCCCCTGGACCACCGGCGCGCCGCCCAGCGACATGGCAATGCACAAACGCCCTTTTGGCGCGCAACCGCGCTGCACTACACGTTTATCCAGCACCTCCTGGAAGATCTGGAAACGATCGGCGCACACCTGCCGCAGCTCGCTGGAAAGGCAGCCACGCCCGAGTTGGTCATAGACCTGTTGCCAGCCCAGGATCGAACCGGCGTGTTGCTGAGGATCATTGAAGGTACGGACTTCGGCGAACATGATCATTGTTCCTCGGTGGTGCTGTGCTTAACCCTGGTGCTGATATCCAAAGAGGTCGATAAACCTGTGGCGAGGGAGCTTGCTCCCGCTTGAGCGCGAAGCGCTCACAAAACAGGTCTGCTGCGTAGCCCAGCGGGAGCAAGCTCCCCCGCCACGGACTCGTGAACCGTTCTTATTGTCGGAAAACCAAAGCCAGTTCCGTGCCAAGCATGTGCAAACGATATTCGCCTGCCCTGACGTCCATCGGCGCCAACAACGCCCCGGACAGCACCACCTGCCCCGCTTCAACGCGCTGCCCGTCGGCCAGCAACCGCCGGACCAGCCAACACAGATTCGCCAGAGGTGTGTCCTCGCGCGCCAGGACGTTACCTTCACCACAGGACACGCCGTCATGCACCAGGCGATAGTTCACTTCGGGCAGTCGATCCGGATCGAACCCCACCCTGGCCCCGAGGCAATACAGCCCCGCGGCGGCATTGTCGGCAAGAAACGCTCCGACACCGAAACGCCAGCCCTGCCAGCGACAATCGGCAATTTCGAATGCCGGCGCGACCTCGGAAATGGCGGCGAGGATGTCCTCGTCACTGTAGAAATCTGGCACCAGCGTGCGCCCCAGGACAAACGCCAGCTCGATCTCCAGCTTGGGCTGGATCAGCCGTGCCAGGGGCACCGTGCTGCCGGGTTCCACAGCCATGGCATCGGTCAGCGCGCCCAATACCGGTTCATCAATACCGAAACGGTCCTGGGCGGCGCGGCCGGCGAAGGCCACTTTCCACCCGGTCAACCGCTCACCAGCGGCCTGGCGCCGGCGCAGCGCCTCGCGTTGCAAGGTATAGCCCGCCGACAGGTCGAGGGCCTGAGGTTCCAACGAAGGCAAGGCGTGTACGACCTGCGCAGCATCGTGGAGCCGGATCAGGAAATCATCCTCACGCTTCATGAGAGTTGCTCCGCCAGTTTGCGCAAAACGCCTTCGAGCCGCTCGGGTGTGGTGATCGCGGCAACGAACCGATCTGGCCGCACCACCACAACGCAGTCACGCACCTTGGCAAACCATTCGCCCAAGCGATTATCGATGTCCTCGACGCAAATGGCGCCGCTGGCGGACAAGGGTTGATTACGCCCCACGCCACTGCGCGAGCGATTGATCTGGATGAAGCGCGTCTCCCAGCGCGCCCACCAGGCGGCGGTTTGCTCGCTGAGCTGTTCGCTCGGATTGACCCGATACCCCAGCACCGCATAGGAATGCCCCAGTACATCGTCCAGGCGCCGGCGCTGACCCTGGGCGTCCTCGACAGACGGCTGGATGAACAACTGCCCGACCAGATCATCCTCATGCAGCTCGGCACGCTCGTGATGCACCAGGCCTTTGGTGATGGTCGCCTTGGGTTTGAACTTGAATTCCAGCAAGTGCGAGCGAAGGTTGTCGACGCTGTTGACGGCCTGGAACAACCAGTCCCGCACACCGGCCATCAACGGGTTGGTCAGCCCCAGCACCGCGCCCATGTTGTCGGCCAACGCGATGAGATCGGTCGCGTGCCCACGGCGCTCCTGGTCGTAACTGGCAAGAATCGTCGGCGACGCCCGCCCTTGAAGGATCGCGGCGAGTTTCCAGGTGACGTTGGCGACATCACGCAGGCCCGAATTGAGCCCCTGCCCGGCCCAGGGCGGGGAAATATGCGCCGCATCCCCCACCAAGGCCACACGGCCCTGGACAAAGCGCGCCGCGACCCGAGAGTTATGGGTGTAGGCGCGGATCCGGATGATTTCCAGTTGATCGACCGCATCGCCGATATGCCCACGGATCAAGTCCCGGATCGTCGTCTCTTCGCACATCCGGGTCTCGTCTTCGCCCTCCAGGAGCATGAACTCCCAGCGCCGCTGCTGATACGGCAAGTAGATGCAGACGAAAGGTCGCTGAGGGTCGGCATGCAGGGCGGTATACGGTGCATCCAGGGTGTCGTTGGCCGTGTCGATCACCACCCATTTGCGCGGATGGGTCAGCCCCAGCAGCTCGATGCCGAGTTTCTTGCGCACGCTGGAACGTCCACCATCGGCGCCGATCACGTACTGCGCCTGCAATTGATAGAGCTCGCCCTGGGCATCGCGCACCTGCAAGGTCACGCCCTCGGCATCCTGCTCCAGATCGAGCATTTCATGGCCCTGGCGCAACTCGACACTGGCGTACTTGCCCAACTGCTCGCGCAACGTCGTTTCCAGCAACTGTTGCATGAAGATGTTGCGCATCGGCCAGCCATAGTTTGCCGTGCTCGGCTTGACCTCGGCAAAACACACGCCTCGCGCATTGTAGTAACGCAAGGGCACGTTGCAGATCATGTCGCGCGCGGCCAGTTCGGCGATGCCGATGCCCTGCAACACACGCAGGGCCTCGTCATCCATGCCCACCGCACGCGGATACGGCAGGACGCCGTCAGCCAACTCAAGGACGATGCAGTCGATGCCGTACAGCCCCATGTAATGAGCGGCCGTGATCCCGTTGGGGCCGCCGCCCACGATGACAACCTGGGTTTTCTCCTGCTTCATCGCTATTCACCGCTTTGTTGTTGTGGTTGTAGGCACTGGTCATACAAATAGTCCATGACGACAAGGTTGAACATTTCGCTCTGGTCATCATGCACATAATGGCTGGCGTCGGCGATTTCCTCTGTGCGCACCCACTTACTGGCCTGCTTGATCGACTCAAGGGTCGCCAAGGGCAGGAAATCGGAACGGGCGCCACGAATGAACAGCGTCGGGCAATCCAGCGCCCGTACCGCCGGCCACAGGTCGGTCGGGGTAATACTCAGGCGCGCCTGGGCAATACCTTGCTGGTCGTGACGCCATTCGATTCCAGCCAGGGTTTCCTTCATGGAATACATCAACCTGGAAGCCAGCCCCTCCTGAGAGAGGCCAGGTCGCGCTTGCAGCCAGAACTGGGCGGCACTCTCCCAGTCAGGAAACAACAGCGGTGTCTGGCTCATCTCGCGCCGAATGCGCTCGGCGCCGTCACCGCTGACCGAAGAACCAGGGCCGATGTCCTCGATCACCAACGCTTGCAGTCGTCCCGGATTGAGCCGCGCATACTCCAGTGCATTGGTGCCGCCAAGGGAATGCCCCACCAGGACGAAACGCTGCAGTTCCAGATGCGCCACCAGATCTTCAAGATCGTTGACATAGGCCTCGGTCCGGTAACTGGAGGCATCCGCCCAGTCACTGTGGCCACGACCACGCTGGTCAAGGGCATAGCAGCAGTACCGCTCGCCCAACGCATTGACCAGGCCATCCCAGGTCTGGGCATAGGAGCGCAGCCCGTGGAGCAGCACCACCGCAATGCCCGACGGATTGCCCCAGGACAGATAATGCAGGCGTAGCCCCGATCGATTGGTGAAGAACTGGCTGTTTGCAGACATTCGTTTGCTTCCCACGATCCGTACCTCAATACAGGCCGTCATTGCCCTTGACGTCGGCAGCCTCAAGGCCACCCAGGCGCGCATGCAAGCGTCCACGCGTGGCGAAGGCCCAGATGATGATCAATTCGTCGGCCGCCGGACCATCACCGAACGACAACGAAATGCTGTCGTAGTGCGAACGGACATACAGCGCATCCTTGTGAGCCAGCGGCACATCGATGGTCACGCCAGGCCCGCCACGCTTGCCCGTGGAAGGCACCCAGGATTTGCCGCCGCCCAATGCGACGCGGATCGGATCCGCCGCCGGATTGGTCAACAATGCATTGCCATGCTCGTACTCGCCCTGGCTGCCCACCAGGCACGCCTTGCCATAGCTGACGATCTTTTGCTGGCCGGCCAGTACCCGGATGCGCCGACCAAACTCCTGACCCAGCAAGGGTGATGGCTCAATCAACTCGGCCAGGCTTTCACTGAAACGGCCGGCATAAGGGTTGGCGATCACCGCGCCAATGGCGTACTTGAACAGCGGCTCGCCATCGGCCAACTGGCCCGTTTCGTTGGCCAGGGTTTCCTCGACGAAGGTGTACCATTTGCGGATGTGATAACTGGCGAAATTTGCGGTTTTCATAAGAGAAGTCTCTTTCAAAGTGGGTCGAGATCGAAATGCCGGCTGGGGGCTCCAGCGGCCTTGAAGCGGGCCTTGCCGCGTGCATCGTCGTGTTCGGACTCGAGGAAGAATTCCAGGCGATTGCCATCGGGGTCGTTGAAATACACGCCGTTACCGATCTCGTGGTCAGTGATCTTCACCACCTCGACGCCCTTCTTCAGCAACATGCCGTAGAGCTTGCGCAGGGTGGTCATGTCGCCCGCGATCTCCAGCCCGTAGTGCTGCAGCCCCAGGCCGCCCTGGTGGGCCCCGGGTGCTGCACGGAGCAACGCGATATCGTGGTGCTTGGCACCGAAGGCCATCATGATCCAGCTTTCACCCCGGGCGCTTTCATGCATGCCCAGCACGTCGGCGTACCAACGCGCCGACACTTCAGGGTCGCTCACGGACAGCGACAGGTGAGTACGAACGACTTCGACTTTCATCGCGCGATACCTCAGTTCTTCTTGATGATGGATTGATGCCCGGACTTGATTTGCGCCACCGCGGGCGTCCAGAGCACATCAGCGATTTCACTGAATTCACGCCACTGCTTCTGCCAGCCGTCACCGCCGTTCTCGGAGGTGAACAGATGCCCGTACTTGGTGCCGGCGACAATCTGGCGAGGGTCGGCAGGGTTCAAGGCAATCGCCCAGACACAGGAGTTGGGCTGTTGCGGCAGTGGCAGCACTTCCCAGCTGAGGGCGGCATCCCGGGAGACCAGCACCTTGCTGGTCGTGCCAGGGGTGCCGTCGGAAATGCTCAGGTAGAGCGTATCCTCGCTGCCCAGCGCTGCATTCATGGCACGCACGTAGTACAGGCCGAAGGTTTCCCGGGCGACGATGCCGGTCCAGGTCTGCCCCTCGTCGAGGCTGCGGTAAACGGCGTTGACGCACACCACCACGATGACCTTTTGCCCGTGGTTGGGCAGGACCACAATGTTGTGCACGTCCGAGTTGAAGTCCCACAGCAGGCGGTCATCGACACGGGTCCAGCTATCGCCACCGTCACGGCTGTGGAACAACCCGCCCTCTTCCAGGCCGAACCACAACTGGTTGCGATCGGTCGGGTCGTAGGCGAAAGCCAGCAAGCGTGGACGGCTGACCCCTTCGCAAAACTCCGGGATCTCCACCGGGGCACGTTCCCAGGTCTGGCCACCATCGAGGGTGCGCCACAGCACCGCGCGCGACGGCGCACCGGTGCCGACGAAAATCCGCTGTGCGTCCTGAGGATCCACGGCCACCTTCCAGACGGTCTGGCCGTTGAATGGCGAATCCACCCGCTGCCAATGGCCTCCGGTATCACGGCTGATGCACAGGCCGACATCGGTGCCGGCATAGATCACCTCAGGCGTCCCTGGATGCAAGCTCAGGGAGCGGGTGATCGCGTCGAATTCCAGGTCTTGGCCCAGGCCCAGGCGATGCCAGGTACGGCCATCGTCGGCGCTGCGGATGACCGCCTGCCCTACGGTGGCGACCAAAAGGGTTCCGTTACTCATCACTGCTGCTCCTCAAATGAAGATGCCGCGGGTCAAGCCGCCGTCGATACCAATGGATTCCCCGGTCACCGCACCGGCCTTGGGGGATGCGAGGAAACCGATCAGCCAGCCCATTTCGATGGGTGCCAGGGTGCGTCGGATCGGCGTTGCGTCGATGTAGCCCTGCTCCACCTGCTCGGGCGTCTTGCCCTGCTTGATCCCTTCGCGCTCGTAAAGCTCCTGGATGTGCGGGGTGTCCACGACGCCGGGGTGGATCAGATTGACCGTGATGCCGGCTGGGCCCAGTTGGTCGGAAAGCGTCTTGGTCATGTGGGCGATGGCCAGGTTGCGCATGCCCGAGAGGACCTTGCTGCCACGCCCGGTCAGGCCACCGATATTGATGATGCGACCGAAGCCACCAGCCTTCATGTGCGGGGTCACGGCCTTGGCGCAACGGAAATAGCCGATCACCTTGGTGTTGAGGTCCGAGAGCAGTTCGTCGTCGCCGGCGTGCTCGATGTCGTTGCGCACCACACCGGACGGGGCCGCGGCGCCGTTGACCAGGATGTCGATGCGGCCAAAGTGCTTGTGGGCAGCCTCGACCATGTCGGACACCGCCGACATCTGGTTGGTGTCACAGAACAGCGGCAGCACCTCGTTGCCGGTCTCTGCGGTGATTTCCTCGGCGGCTTGCTGGAGGTATTCCATGCGCCGCGCGCAGATCACCACCTTGCAACCTTCCTGGGACAGAAAGCGCGCGACTTCCTTGCCGATGCCCATGCCACCGCCAGTGACGATCGCCACGCGGCCTTGTAATTCCAGATCCATAGCAGTTCCTCTTGTGATTGTTCGGCTCAGGCGAGATCGACGAAGACACTTTTGGTTTCGGTGTAGGCATCGATCACGTTCTTACCCATTTCCCGGCCCCAGCCGGATTGCTTGTAGCCACCAAATGGCGAGGCTGGGTCGACGACGTTCCAGCAGTTGATCCACACCGAGCCGGCCTTCAACTGGGCGGCCACGCGATGGGCGGAACGCAAGTCACGGGTCCAGAGCCCGGCGGCCAGGCCATAGGGCGAGTCGTTGGCGCGCAGCACCAGTTCATCGATCTCGGTCCAGCTCATGACGGTCAGCACCGGCCCGAAGATTTCCTCCCGGGCGACACAGGCGCGCTCGGCGCGGTCGAGAAACACGCTGGGCCGGATGAAGTGGCCGCGCTCCAGGTGGGCCGGCCGATCACCGCCGCAGATCAGCTCGGCGCCTTCTTCCTGGCCGCGTTGCAGGTAGCCATGCACCGTGCCCAATTGCCGGGCCGAGACCAGAGGGCCCATGCTGCTGGCCGGATCCAGGCCTGGCCCCAACACATGGGCGGCCGCATGGCGCTGGAGTTCCTCAAGCACCTGATCGAGGACGCTGGCGTGCACGTAGAGACGCGACCCGGCGGTGCAGACCTGCCCCTGGTTGTAGAAAATGCCGTCGGCAGCGCCCTTGGCGGCACGGACGATATCGGCGTCCGGCAGGATGATGTTGGGGGACTTGCCACCCAGCTCCAGGGAGACCTTCTTCATGTTGCCCGTGGCCGCCTGGGCGATCAGTCGTCCCACCTGGGTCGAACCGGTGAAGGCGATCTTGTCCACGTCCGGGTGCTGGGCCAGCGGTGCGCCGGTATGCACGCCGAGGCCGGTGAGCAGGTTGACCACCCCGGCCGGGAAACCGGCGGCCTCGATCAACTGCACCAGGCGAATCGCAACCAGAGGCGTCTGTTCGGCGGGCTTGAGCACCGCGACGCAACCGGTCGCCAGCGCCGGGCCAAGCTTCCACACACACATGGTCAGCGGGAAGTTCCACGGCACGATCAAGGCACAGACGCCCACCGGCTCGCGCAAGGTGTAGTTGAGCATCGGCGCGCCGCTGGACGGCGATACCGGCAGCGTGCTGCCTTCGATCTTGGTCGGCCAGCCAGCGAAATAACGAATGATATTGGCCGCACTGGCCGCTTCCCCCCGGGCCGCGGCGATTGGCTTGCCGTTTTCCAGGGTGATCAGTTGCGCCAGCTCTTCGCGATGCTGGTCGAGCAGTTCCGCCAGGCGAAACAGCAACAACCCGCGCTGGGCCGGTGAGTGCTGCGCCCAGGGCCCGGTGAAGGCCGCGCGGGCGGCAGCGACGGCGGCATCCACGTCGCGTTCGCCGCCTTCGGCGACTTCCGCCAGGATGTGCTCAGTGGCCGGGTTTTCCACGGAAAACCGGCGGCCGTTGGCGGCGTCCTGCCAGGTCCCGCCGATAAACAGGCGCCCGGGCTGCGACAGGAACTTCTCGACGGCAGGTAACAATTGAATCGGGTTCATATCCGCTCCTTCACAGGGCCATTTCAATCAGGCAAGGACCGCCATCGGCCTTGGCGTTGGCCAGGGCGCGCTGCAATTCACCATTGGTGTGCACGGTGCTGGCCGGCAAGCCGTAGCCCTTGGCCAAAGCCTTCCAATCGATGCGTGGACGGTCCAGCACCGTCAGGCTCAGGGCCTCGGGGCCCAGCTCGGTCATGCCGAAGCGGCGCAGTTCGTTCTGCAAAATGGCGTAGCGATGGTTGGCCGCGATCAGGATCACCACGGGCAGTTGCTCGCGGGCGATGCTCCACAAGGTCTGGATGGTGTACTGGGCACTGCCGTCCGATTGCAGGCAGAACACGCGGTTGCCGCGCTCGGCCATGGCGGCGCCAAAACCCACCGGGATGCCCTGGCCGATGGCGCCACCGGTGTTGGTCAAGACCCGATGCCGTGCGGCATGGGCCGAGGCGGTGAAGAACGGATAGCCGCACGTCCCGCCTTCCACCGAAACGATGCAGTCGTCGGGCAGCGACGCAGCCAGCACCTGACCCACGGACTGCGGTGTCAACGTAGCTTCGCTTGGCGGCAGCTCGATACCGGTTGGCGTTGGCACATAAGCCGGCGCTTCAAGCGCATCGGCAAGCGCAGTGAGCGCGCCGGCAACATCGTCCCCTACTTCCGCCAGGCAGAGCAGGCGTTCACGTTCGGCCAGGCGAGAAGCGATGCCTTCGTAGCCGAAATAACTGATCGGGTCCGGCACGCCGGCGCACACCACCGCGTCGTACTGGTCAAGAATCTCAATGGCCACTTCGGGGAAGTAAGGCAGGCGATCCAGGTCAGGCAAACCACCACCGCGATAGCTCAGGCGCGGAAAGGTTTCGGCGAACAGGCGCACGCCTGGCAGTTGTGCCAGGCGCCCCGCCGCTTCGAGTCCGGCGACGGACAAGCCTTGGTCGCCAACGATAAACACCAGGCGCTGGCCATCGCGAAGGGCCTGGGCGACCGCCTCGATCCGGTCACCGGCAAAACGGCGAACCGGGGCCTGCAATGTCGTGAAGGCTTTCTCGTGCTGCACCGTGTTGGCTTGCAGGTCCATCGGCAGAATCAGGCTGGCGATCTGCCCGTTGGCTTGCCAGGCGGCACGCACTGCCTCTTGGAAATCTTCGCCGACACCCGATGCGGTGCGCGATGTGCGCACCCATCCGGAAACACTCCCGGCCAGCGCCTGGATATCACTGGCCAGCGGCGGATCGTAATTGACGTGCCATGACGCGTGATCGCCGATGACGTTGACGATCGGGGTGTTGGCGCGACGCGCGTTGTGCAGGTTGGCAATGCCATTGGCAAAGCCTGGCCCCAGGTGAGTCAGGGTCATCGCCGGCTTGCCGGCAATCCGGCCATAGCCGTCCGCAGCACCGGTGCACACCCCTTCGAACAAGGACAACACCGGCTTGAGGGCTGGCGCACTGGCCATGGCTGCCACCAGGGGAATTTCAGTCGTTCCGGGATTGGCGAAGCAGTATTCGATACCACTCGCCACCGCCGCGTTCACTATCAGTTGCGCACCATTCATTTCCAGCCCTCTTGATCGAGCGTTTGCAGTGGCTGAGATTTATCACACAGAAAAACCCTACGCTCAAGCATTTTTATACATAAAAACTCTTATTTTGAGATTTATGCAAAAATATGACGTAAATACTACCTTCAATATGTATGTTTTTCTCAAGCACTGACGTATCGTGGCAACGCCCTGTTCGCCGAGCGAGCGGGCTTTTCATCATCGGCGCACCTACCTATAGTGCTCACCCAACGACCACCTACGCGCCATCCCCCCCTTTAGGAGCGAAATGAGCAGTCTGAGCAAAATGCTGAGTGTGCTGGACCTGTTCGACCCGGCAACGCTGAAGATCGACCCCGACACCATCGCCGAGCGCATGGGCCTGTCACGGGCGACCGTGTACCGCTACGTCAAGGATTTGTGTGATGCGGGCCTGCTGGTCAGGGTGGATGCCGGTAGCTACGGCCTGGGGCCACGGATCATCGAGCTCGACTGGATGATGCGCCAGTACGACCCGATCCTCGTGGCGGGCCGCGAGTTGATGCACCAGCTGTCCGAAGCCACGGGCCTGGCGGTGTTCGCCAGCGTTTTCTATGACGGCCACATCATCAACACCTACATCGCCGAACCCAACGACACCTACCAGTTCGCATTCGGTCGCGGCCAGCCGCTGCCGTTTTTTCGCGGTGCGCAATCCAAGGTGCTGATCGCCTTCCAAAAGGGACGGCGCCTGCAACGCCTGTTCGAAGAACACATGGCCAACGACCCCGACAACGGCTATGACTGGGCAAGCTTCTCCAAAGTGGCGAAAAAGATCCGCAAGGACGGCTATTGCATGACCCACGACGAACTCAACCTGGGACTCACCGGTATCGCGGCACCGATCATCAACCCTGGGCTCGACGAGGTGGTGGGCAGCCTTTCAGCCGTCGGCAGCACCGACAGCTTCAAACTGCTGCGCCAGGAAACCGTGATTGAAATGGTGATGGACACCACCCGGCGGATTGCCGAGAGAATGCAGAATCCGCCTGCCATCGGCTAGAAACCGGAGGTGCGGCCATACCGCTGCCCTGTAGGAGCTGTCGAGCGAAGCGAGGCTGCGATCTTTTCGCCCCCCCCATTGAGTCCCAAGCGAAAGATCAAGATCAAAAGATCGCAGCCTTCGGCAGCTCCTACATGTCCCGGCGGGAGCAAGCTCCCTCGCCACAGGTTTTATCGAACACCCCCTACTTCAGAACGGAACGGCCACCGTCACCTGGCTGTACACGTTGGTGCCATTGCCCGCCACTTGATTGGCCCCGGTCGTTGCATCCCGATCCGGCTTGTAGAGCCCTATCAGCGGAGTGATGATCACATGCTCGTTGACCGCCCACTCGGCATACAGATCCAGCTCACGGGCATCCAGGTTCAGGGCGCTATCCTTGCGTACCGTGTTGAAATCAAAATACAACACGCCGAGGGTCAGGTTTTCCAGTGGCGTGGCCTTCAGGCCGACATGGTGGATAGCCGTATTGCTGTTGAAGGGCCCTGCGTAGTTACCCGCGACTTCGCCCTGGAACCAGGTGCCATAGCCGGTGCTCTGCCCGGTGAACAGCGAGTCCCACTTCTGGGAATAACGACTGTAGCGGTACGTCAGCTTCGGGGCCCAGGCCAGATCGGCAAAGGTGTAGCCGGCCTCGGCGTACCAGGCGTTCTGCGGGCCGGCGTCCTTGTCCTGCCAGGCGTATTCGAATGCCAGGCTAGCGTTCTCGATGCCCGCGTCACCTTCACCACGAATGCTGTAGACGTCCATGCCCTTGCGTTGCTTCTGGAAATCGCTGGCCCACTGCTCGTTCACGTCGAGGCCATGTATCCAGGTCAGCCCCAACGTGCCCGCCTTGGCGGTGTAATCGAGCGTACCGGCGGCCAGTTCGGTTTCGGCCTGGGCGCGGTTATCGGACTTGAGCCACACCACACTGCCATGCAGCCCATCCTGCCCGCCCAGACGTAATACGGCGGTTTGATCGAACGCGTGCCGGGCAGCCAGGTAATAGGCTCCACCGCGATTCAAGCGACCATCGGCAGGCCCCTTTCCCAGGTTCGGCCCGTCATCGTTGATCAGGAAGCCCCTGCCCAGCTTGACCACCTGGCGGCCGCCGGAGATATCGACACCGTCCTGTCCCAATACGGGGAACAGATCGGCGGAACGCCAACCCAGGTAAGCGTCTTCAATCTTCGTCGTGCGCTCGCTGCCCAGTGTATTGCCGGCCGCGTCGCCATCGCCCCAGGTGGCGGAACTGACCAGGCTGAACGCCCCGTAGGCGGTGCCATGGCCGGCCAGGCCCTGGTCGCCGCTGACGCCATACTTGATGAAGCCTTCGCGCCAGGTTGAACCACCTGGCCTGCCGTCGTAATTCTTGCGACTGTTGAAAAGACCGAACACGGCCAGCATGTCGGCGTTGAGGTGAGTGTCGTCATCGGCATACAACTCATAGGCCTGGACCTGACTCGCAGCGCAGAGCGCCAGCGTACAGGCAAGGCCACTGCCGAAAAATCCCATACGCAATAGATTTCGCATGGCTGGAGCTCCTTGTGGTGCGCCCTTGTAGGCTGTTTTTATATGCAGGAGCCGGCACCGCAAGCGGCACCGGCTGGCCGGGCTAACGGCAGTCAGCGAGTGCGCTGTCCAACGCGCCGACCATCATGGCGGCCTCGTCGGACGTGAGAGTCAGCGGCGGCGACATCACGATTTTGTTGCCTATCGGGCGCATCAATACGCCGGCCAGGCGCGCCTGCTCGGCGATGCGCGAGGCCAGGCCCGTTGCAGGGTCAAGCGGCTCGCGCGTGGCCTTGTCCGCCACCAGGTCCACGGCGATCATCAAGCCTTTGCCACGCACTTCGCCCACCACTGCATAACGTTCGGTCAGCGGTTGCAGTTGCTCCAGCAACTGGGCACCGACTTTCCCGGCGTTGCCCGGCAAATCCTCGGCCTCGACGATGTCCAGCACTGCCAGGGCCGCCGCACAGGCAGTCGGGTGCCCGCTGTAGGTGTAGCCGTGCATGATTACGTTGCTGAAACCCGGGCCGTTCTCGATGGCATCGACCATGCGCTGGTTGAAGACCGTGGCGCCCATGGGGATGTAACCGGCGGTGATGCCCTTGGCCAGGCACAGTACGTCGGGAGCGACGCCCCAGCCACGACTGCCGAGCATGCAGCCGGTGCGGCCGAAACCCGTCACCACTTCATCGGCGATCAACAGGATGCCGTGGCGGTCGCAGACTTCGCGCAGCCTCTTCCAGTAGTACGCCGGCGGCACGATCACACCGCCGGCACCTTGCACCGGTTCGGCGATCAGCGCGGCAATGGTCTGCGGGCCGAGCAGTGCGATCTGGTCTTCCAACTGACGAATGCAGTGAGCGGTCAGTTCTTCCGGATCGCGGCAGTCCCAGGGGTTGCGGTACAGCCACGGCGTGTCGAGCAGATGACAGCCAGCCAGCAGCGGCCCGTGGTTGTAGTGATACACGCCGTTGCCGCCCACCGAGGTGCCGCCCACGTGCACGCCATGGTAACCATTGCGCAATGACAGAAAGCGCGTGCGCCCTGGCTCGCCGCTGGCGATCCAGTATTGGCGGGCCATTTTCAGGGCCGTCTCGACCGCATCGGAACCGCCGGAGCTGAACAACACCCGGGTCATGTTTTCCTGGGCGAACATCGACGTCAGCCGCTCGGCCAAGTCGAACACCCGCGGATGGGCGATGCCGTCGAAGGTCTGGTAATAAGCCAGTTCGTCCAGCTGCGCGGCAATGGCCGCCTTCACTGAAGCCCGGTTATGGCCCACGTTCACGTTCCACAAACCGCCGACCCCATCGAGCATGCGATGGCCTTCGATATCGGTGATGTAGTTACCGTCGCCACGGGCGATGATCAACGTCTTGGACCGGTTCGCCGGCGCCGAAGAACTCATCGGGTGCCAGAATTTTTTTGGTGCTGTCTTGTATTGCTCGTACATGGTTGCATTCCTCACTCTGTTTCACGCTTGCGTACGTACAGCAGTTGCTGGCCGGTGAACTCCAACAACCCTTCAAGGCCGAACTCGACGCCGAACCCGGACATCTTGCTGCCGCCAAACGGCGTATTCGGCTGGATCTGCGCATGGCAGTTGACCCAGGCCATGCCACATTCCAGGCGACTGGCCAGGGCCTGTGCCTGCTCGCTGTCGCGTCCCCAGACCGATCCACCCAGGCCCATGTCGCCAGCATTGGCGCGACGCAGGACATCCTCGACATCCTGGTAGGCAATCAGCGGCAACACCGGCCCGAACTGCTCCTCATCCACCAGGCGCTGCCCATCGGTCACATCGGCGACCAGCGTCGGCGGATAGAAGAAGCCGGGGCGGTCCAGACGAGCACCGCCACACAACACACGCGCGCCCTGGGCACGGGCATCCGCCACCAGTTCCTCCACCAGCGCCAGCTGTTCGAGGTTCTGCACCGGGCCAAACGTGACCCCGGGCGCCAGGCCGTCACCCACTACCTGACGCTTGGCGATCAGGGTCAGGGCCTCGGCAAAGGCCTCGTACTGGGATTGGTGGATGTATAACCGCTTGAGAGCGGCGCAGGTCTGCCCCATGTTCAGGAATGCGGCCTGGAAAATATCTTCGGCGACCGCCGCGACCGAGGTGCCTGGCAGCACGATGGCGGCATCGTTGCCGCCCAGCTCCAGGGTCAGACGCTTGAGGTTGCCGGCGGCGCCGCGCATCACGCTCTGGCCGGTGGCGGTGGAGCCGGTGAAGACAATCTTCTGGATACCGGCGTGGGAGGTGATCGCACTGCCGAACCCTTGTTCACCGGTCACGCTATTGATCACGCCCCGAGGCACGTGGCGAGCGATGACTTCCACCAGGCGCAGGGTGCTCAAGGGGGTCAGGCTCGATGGTTTGCTGATCACGCAGTTACCGGCCCGCAATGCCGGCATGATGTGCCAGACAGCGATCATGAACGGCCAATTCCAAGGCGTGATCGACGCGACCACGCCCAACGGCTTGCGGTGCAGTTCAATACGCTGGGTCGGGGTTTCTTCCACCAACTCCACGGGAATCTGCTGCTCGGCGGCATAGCGCGTCCAGGCCACCGCACCCATCACTTCGGAGAACGCCAATTCCAGTGGCTTGCCCTGTTCCAGGACAATGAGCCGGGCCAACGCCTCGGCTTCCTGTTCGAGATCGGTAGCGATGCTCAGCAGGCGCTGGCGGCGATCTTCATGGGTGCTGTGTCGCCACTCGACAAAGGCCGACTGCGCCGCTTCGACGGCAAGGTCCAGCTGGGCCAGGGAACCGGCTGCGCATCGAGCGAACACCGTACCGGTCGCCGGATTGAGCACATCAAAGTGCCCGTTTTCACCGTCGACCCGAGCCCCATTGATGAGCATTTGATAATCGTGCATAGAACCTTCCTTTCACGCGCTGACGAACCGTCCCGAACGACAGCGGACTTGTTTTCTGGGTGGATTGACGTTGTGCCTGACGCCTTAGAGCTTGTGGCTTCCCAGCGCCATGAACCGCTCGGGCGATACCTTGCGCAATCGAGCGGCGAGGAACACGCCGACGATCAGCGCGGCGGGAATCACAGCGCATAGGCCATAGGACAGAAGCTGGCTGGCGCCGGTCAGCACGTCGAAATGAATCACCGCAAGGGCCAGGACCGCCAGCAATGCCAGGCACGAAAAGACCGGAAGAATCCGACCGCGCCAGAGCCCCAGCTTCAGCTCCGGGTGAGCGCGAAAATAGACAAACACCGCCGCTGAGGTCAGCGCCATGAGCAGGATCACGCACAGCGTGGCCAGGTTGGAAAACCAGGCGAACAGCTGAAGGATCGGATCGGCGTCCAGCGCGGCGAAGATCAGCACCACCACCGCCGCGATCAGGCTTTGCAGGACCGAGCCCATGTGCGGACTCTGGTGCACGCGATGGGTGGTGCCCAACCGGCTGTGCAGCAAACCGTCACGACCGATGGCATAGAAATAACGCGCCGCGGCATTGTGGAACGCCAGCAGCCCGGCGTAGATGCTGACCATGAACAGCACGCGGATGATCTGGGTCAGGTGCGGGCCGACAAAGTGATCGGACATGCCGTAGATGAACGTGGTGGGATCCTGGAGCGCTTGCAGGGTCGGCACGATCTTGTCGGCCCCGACGCCAATCACCATCGCCCAGACCGACAAGGCATAGAAACCACCGATCAACAGCACCGAGCTGTAGGTGGCAATGGGAATCGTGCGGTGCGGATTTCTCGCCTCCTCGCCGTAGATGGTGGTGGCCTCGAAGCCGATGAACGCCGCGAAGCAGAACAGCAAGCCGATGGACGGCGTGCCGCTGAACACATGGCTGCGATCGAACGAATCGAGATTGATGCCACTGTCGCCACCGGTTTTGAGAATGGCGAAATCCAGCGTCAGGATCGCCAGGTACTCGGCAATGACCACCACCGACAGCACCCGGGCCGACAGGTCAATCTTGCGATAGCCAAGAATCGCGATGCTCGCCATCGCCAGCAACGAATAGGTCCACCAAGGCAAGTCCAGGCCAAAGACGCTGGCCATCGTGCCACTGACCACGCCGCCGAACATGCCGTAGAGGCCAACCTGCAGAATGTTGTAGGCAAACATCGCCAGCACGCCCGCCGCGCCGCCGGCCAGGCCACCCAAGCCGCGGGAGGTGAAGGCATAGAACCCACCGGCGTTGGTCATGTGGCGGGACATGGCGGTGTAGCCCGCCGAGAACGCCAGTAACACCAGCAAGGCCAGGAGCAGCAATGCCGGCGTGCCAGCGCCGTTGCCCAGCATGATGCCAATGGGGAAACCGCCGGCGATGACGCTCAAGGGACTCGCCGCCGAAATCACAAAGAAGATGATGAAACCGACACCCAAGGCGCCGCGCTTCAACTCCGTCGAGCTGCTGATCGGGAAAGATACACTCATTGTTCTTGACCTTATTGTATGAGGCAGTGTTGCTGGATCGGAGGCGGCCAGCTTCGCCGGCTTCCAAAAGCTTATTGTTTTGCTTGCACGCTGGATTCGATCCTAGGCCCTTGCCAAAACCCTTCGCTATCCCAAAACGGCAGCATCCAAAGCCGCGCCCCAAAACAGGTCAACACTCCTGCATGCAGCGTGCAGCGGCTGCCGATTCGGGATAACCGGCAGGCGTTTCCTCCCGCAAGATAGCCTTGCCCGTCCTTCAAACAGTGCTGGGCACAGAACAATAAAAATCCCTAAGCGCAGGAAACCTCAGCATGTTCTTCGCTCGTCTCTCTATCCAATGGCGGATCACGCTCTTGAGTGGCCTGTGCTTGCTCGCCGTCGTCGGGGCATTGACCGGCGCTTCCTTGTATCAGAACCAGCAAGGCGCAACGCTGCTCAAGCAGCAAAGCAGTCAACTGCTGGGGCGCTCGGCCCTGGAAGGCCTGCAGGCACAGGCCATGGCCCATGGTCAGCGGGTGGAACGCTTTTTCAGCGAAACGGCGATCTATGGGGAAGGTTTTGCCCAGCAGGTCCTGCAACTGCGCACCCAAGCGTGGAACGGGCGACTGACGCCAGGGCAACTGCGCCGGGACCTGATCGCCGCGACCCGCCAAGCCCTTCAAAACCGCGAAAAAGTCCTCGGTTTCTACGTGGTACTGCTTCCCGACGCGCTGGTCGGTGAAGATGTCGGTTTCACTGGCCAACGCGATCTGGCCGGCAATGAAAAAGGTCGCTTTGCCCTGTACTGGTCGCAAAGCCAACCCGGCAATTTGGTGCAAGAGGTGCTCAGCGAAGCCCAGATCAGCGCCAACACCGCACCACCGGGCAGCGAGCCGGCCAACGCCTGGTACGTCTGCCCGCAGACCCAGGGGCGCACCTGCGTGACAGAGCCCTACGCGATCGAGGTCGAAGGCCAGAAGACGTTGATGAGCAGCATCTCCATACCGTTGCTGGACCAGGGCAAAGTCATCGGCGTGGTGGGCATGGACATCAGCCTCGATACCCTTCAGCAACTCGCCGCCAGCCTTGCCAACGACCTGTACCCCGGCCACAGCGAGATCAACATTCTTTCCCCGTCAGGGCAAGTTGCCGGCCATAGCGGCACGGTTGATGGCATCTCCATCGACGTTCAGCAAGCCGTGCAAACCGCTCCCGCCAATACGCCCTGGCAATTGCAGATACGCGTGCCTGAGTCGCTTGTGCAAGCGCCAGCCCTGCAAATGCAGACCCAGTTGGACGACAAGCGTCGCCAGTCCAACTGGTTCAACCTCAGCCTGGGCTTGCTCGCCAGTTGTCTGGGATTATTGCTTATCTGGCTGACGGCCTACGGCGTCACACGGCCCTTGCTCAGGGTGGCGCACATGCTCGACGCCATTGTCGAGGGCGACGGCGATCTCACCCAGCGCCTGCCCAACGACCGCCACGATGAATTGGGCCAACTGGCGAAGGGCTTCAACCGCTTTCTCGACAAATTGCAGCCCATCATCCGCGATATCCAGCAAGCGTCCCTGGACACCCGCGACACCGCCGATACCTCGGCGCAGGTGGCCCGGGAAGTCAGCGCAGGCATGCACACGCAGTACCGGGAGGTCGAGCTGGCCGCGACCGCCCTGCATGAAATGAGCACCAATGCCCAGGAAGTGGCCCGCCACTCCCACCAGGCGGCCGATGCCGCCACCGTTGCCGAAAACGCCAGCCGATCGGGGCGTGAATTGTTCGCCAACGCGGTCACCAGCATCGACAGCCTGGACCGGCGCCTGGAGACCACGCTTGAGCAAGTGCAGGCGCTGGCCGGCAACAGTCAACACATCGGCCAGGTGCTGGACGTGATCTGCGCCATTGCCCAGCAAACCAACCTGCTGGCCTTGAATGCCGCCATCGAAGCCGCCAGGGCGGGTGAACAGGGGCGCGGCTTCGCGGTGGTGGCTGACGAAGTCCGCCATTTGGCCAGCAACACCCAGAACTCGGTCGAGCAGATACGCACGGTGATCGAAGCGTTACAACAGTTGAGCCAGGAGGTCGTGCACAGCACCCAATTGAGCCGCGAGCAGGCCAGGGACAGCGTCGTTCAAGTCGAAAAGACCCAGGCGGCACTGCAACACATCAGCGACGCCGTGGAAGTGATCGAGCACATGAACCAGCAGATCGCCAGCGCTGCCCTGGAGCAAAGCGCTGTGGTCGAGGACATCAGCCATCGCGTCAGTGACATTCGAGGGATCAGCGAGACCTTGACCGGCCAGATGGAACAAGCATCGCAGGCCAGCCACTCGCTGCATGCCATGGCCAACCGTCAACAGCAGTTGGTGGGACATTTTCGGATCTAGTGGCCCCTGAAACAGACCACTAGGGTGCTTACACAATTTCACAGAGCGCCTACAAAGCTTCACCCCTGCCATTGACCTCGCCCCCTACCATGGGCGGCTCAATATTGGGGAAGCACCATGTCCAAGATTCCTTTCGTCACACTGGGCCTGTTGGTCGGGGCACTGCTGCTCAGTGGCTGTGATAGCGCCTCGACCCCGGAGGCATCCGCTCCGCTGCCAAGCGTGCGCGTTGAAACCGTCCAGGCCCGGCCACTGTCGATCAGCAACGAGCTGAGTGGCCGGATCGCCGCGCCGCGGGTCGCCGAAGTCCGGGCGCGGGTGGCCGGCGTGGTCTTGCAGCAGGTGTTTCGTGAAGGCCGCGACGTCAAACAGGGCGAGGTGCTGTTTCGCATCGATCCGGCACCATTCAAGGCCGACCTGGACAGTGCCGAGGCGGCGTTGCGCAAGGCCGAGGCGAATGCGTTCCAGGCCCGCTTGCAGGCACAACGTTACGCCCAGTTGATCGATGACAAGGCGATCAGTGGCCAGGATTACGACAACGCCCGGGCCAGCGTGCGCCAGACCGCCGCTGACGTCGCTGCCAGCAAGGCCGCGGTGGAACGGGCAAAACTGAACCTGGGGTACGCCACGGTGACCGCGCCGATTTCCGGACGGATCGGTCGCGCCCTGGTGACGGAAGGCGCCCTGGTCGGGCAGAACGAAAGCACGCCGTTGGCGTTGATCCAGCAACTGGACCCGATCCACGCCGACCTCACGCAGTCGACCCGCGAACTCAACGACCTGCGCCGCGCCTTTCGTTCAGGGCTTTTGCAAGCGGTCGGCCAGGGCCAGGCCAAGGCCACGTTGATTCAGGACGATGGCAGCCCCTATCCGCTGCCCGGCAAATTGCTGTTCACCGACCTCAGCGTCGACCCGAGCACCGGCCAGATCACCCTGCGCAGCGAATTTCCCAACCCCGACCTGGACTTGCTGCCTGGCAGTTTCATTCGCGTGCGCCTGGAACAGGCGGTCAATAGCCAGGGCATCACCGTGCCTCAACGGGCGATCCTGCGAGACAGCGCCGGAGTCGCCCAGGTGTTGCTGCTGGACGCCGAGCAGAAGGTCAGCCAGCAACCGGTGCAACTGGGCGTCGCGCAAAACGATCGCTGGGTCGTCACGCAAGGTTTGAAGCCCGGCGACCGCATCGTCATCGAAGGCCTGCAACACGCCCGTCCCGGCGAGCACGTCCAGGTCGATGACACCCCACTTCCCCTCGCCCAGGTTCCCGGGCCACAGGCAGGACACTAAGCCATGCCGCAATTCTTCATCGACCGCCCGGTGTTCGCCTGGGTCGTCGCGTTGTTCATCCTGTTGGCCGGTATCCTGGCCATTCCACAACTGCCGGTGGCGCAATACCCGGTCGTGGCCCCGCCACAAATCGAGATCTACACCGTCTACCCGGGTGCTTCGGCGCAAACCGTGGATGAAAGCGTGGTCAGCCTGATCGAGGAAGAGCTGAACGGCACCGACAACCTGCTGTATTTCGAGTCCCAGAGCAGCCTGGGCAGCGCCACCATCACTGCGACCTTCCAACCCGGCACCAACCCGGAACTGGCCCAGGTCGACGTGCAGAATCGCCTCAAGGCCGTGGAGTCGCGCCTGCCGCAAGCGGTGACCCAGCAAGGCCTGCAAGTGGACAAAGTCTCCGCCGGCTTCCTGCTGCTGATCACCCTCACCTCCAGCGACGGCAAGCTCGACGACGTGGCCCTCAGCGACTACCTGGCGCGCAACGTGATGAACGAGATCAAGCGCCTGGACGGTGTCGGCAAGGCCCAGTTGTACGGGGCCGAACGGGCCATGCGGATCTGGATCGACCCGCAGAAACTCGTCGGTTTCAACCTGACCCCGGCCGACGTCAATGCCGCCATCGTGGCGCAGAACGCCCAGGTGTCGGCCGGTAGCCTGGGCGATTTGCCGAGCCGCAGCACCCAGGAAATCACCGCGACCATCGTCGTCAAAGGCCAGCTCAACACGCCGCAGGAGTTCGCCGACATTGTGCTCAAGGCCAACCCCGACGGCTCGACGGTGCGCATCGCCGACGTGGCACGGGTGGAAATCGGCAGCCAGGAATACCAGTTTTCCACGCGCCTGAACGGCAAGCCGTCCACTGCCGTGGCGGTGCAACTGTCGCCGGGCGCCAATGCCTTGAACACCGCGACCCTGGTGCGCAACAAGATGGACGAGCTGTCGCGCTACTTCCCGGCCGGCGTGGAATACAAGATTCCCTACGACACCTCACCGTTCGTCAAGGTCTCGATCACCAAGGTGATCTACACCCTCGGCGAGGCGATGTTGCTGGTGTTCGCGGTGATGTTCCTGTTCCTGCAGAACATCCGCTACACCCTGATCCCGACACTGGTAGTGCCGGTGGCGCTGATGGGCACCTTCGCGACGATGCTCGCGCTGGGGTTCTCGATCAACGTGCTGACGATGTTCGGCATGGTGCTGGCCATCGGCATCCTGGTGGACGATGCCATCGTGGTGGTGGAGAACGTCGAGCGGATCATGGCCCAGGAAGGCTTGTCGCCCAAAGAGGCCACGCGCAAGGCCATGGGGCAGATCACCGGGGCGATCATCGGCATCACGCTGGTGCTGGTGGCGGTGTTCATTCCGATGGCGTTCATGCAGGGCTCGGTGGGGGTGATCTACCAGCAGTTCTCGCTGTCGATGGCGACCTCGATCCTGTTCTCGGCGTTTCTCGCACTGACCTTGACCCCGGCGCTTTGCGCGACCTTGCTCAAACCGGTCGCCAAGGGTGATCACCACGCCAAGAGCGGTTTCTTCGGCATGTTCAACCGTGGTTTCGACCGATTCGGCGAGCGCTATCAAGGTTGGGTGGCCCATGCGGTGAAACGCAGCGGCCGTTATCTGCTGATCTACGGCGTGTTGCTGGTGGGCATGGGCCTGCTGTTCAGTCGCCTGCCCTCCTCGTTCCTGCCGGTGGAAGACCAGGGCTACACCATCACCGACATCCAGTTGCCACCGGGTGCCAGCAAGAGTCGTACGGTGCAGGTGGTGGAACAAATCGAAGCCCACAACGCCGGTGAACCGGGAGTCGGTGACAGCACGATCATTCTCGGTTTCAGCTTTTCCGGCAGTGGGCAGAACGCGGCCCTGGCCTTCACCACCCTCAAGGACTGGTCGCAACGCGGCGCCGATGATTCGGCGGCGTCCATCGCCGACCGCGCCAACCTGGCGCTGAGCCAGATCAAGGACGCCATGGCGTTCTCGGTGCTACCGCCGCCGGTGGACGGCCTGGGCACGTCCAGCGGTTTCGAGTTCCGTTTGCAGGACCGTGGTGGCCTCGACCATGCCACCTTGATGCAGGCCCGCAGCGAATTGCTCGCCGCCGCCAACAAAAGCCCGATGCTGATGAATGTGCGTGAAAGCGCCCTGGCGGAGGCGCCGCAGGT
Source organism: Pseudomonas brassicacearum subsp. brassicacearum (assembly GCF_008801605.1). Taxonomy (GTDB): domain Bacteria; phylum Pseudomonadota; class Gammaproteobacteria; order Pseudomonadales; family Pseudomonadaceae; genus Aquipseudomonas; species Aquipseudomonas brassicacearum. The sequence continues at coordinate 358,617 of NZ_VZPJ01000001.1, forward strand.
GCAATTGGAGGTCGACCGCAAGCAGGCCAATGCCCTGGGCATTTCCTTTGCCGACGTCGGCAGTGTGTTGTCCACGGCAGTGGGTTCGACCTACATCAACGACTTCCCCAACCAGGGGCGCATGCAACGGGTGGTGGTCCAGGCCGAGGGCGACCAGCGCAGCCAGGTCGAAGACTTGCTGAAGATTCATGTGCGCAACAACAGCGGAAAAATGGTCCCGTTGTCAGCCTTCGTCCAGGCCCGCTGGACCCAGGGGCCGGCGCAATTGACCCGCTATAACGGTTATCCGGCGGTGAGCATTTCCGGTGAACCGGCACCGGGCTACAGCACCGGGCAAGCCATGGCTGAAATCGAACGGCTGGTGGCCCTGGGGCCGACGGGACTGGGCCAGGAATGGACGGGGTTGTCCTTGCAGGAACGCTTGTCCGGCAGCCAGGCGCCCATCCTGTTGGGCCTGTCGCTGCTGGTGGTGTTCCTGTGCCTGGCGGCGCTGTACGAGAGTTGGTCGATCCCGACCTCGGTGTTGCTGGTGGTGCCGTTGGGTGTGCTCGGCGCGGTATTGGCCGTGTCGTTGCGCGGCATGCCTAACGATGTGTTCTTCAAGATCGGGCTGATCACCATCATCGGCCTGTCGGCGAAAAACGCGATCCTGATCATCGAGTTCGCCAAGAGCCTGTACGACGAAGGCCACGACCTGATCGACGCCACGCTCCAGGCAGCACGCCTGCGCCTGCGGCCGATCATCATGACCTCGCTGGCCTTCATCCTTGGGGTGGTACCGCTGGCGATTGCCACGGGCGCCAGTTCGGCAAGCCAGCAGGCCATCGGTACCGGAGTGATCGGCGGGATGATCACCGCGACACTGGCGGTGGTGTTTGTGCCGGTGTTTTTTGTGGTGGTGATGAAGCGCGTGAGGCGTGTTGATCCCAAGTGAGGTTAAGCCAGACCATCGCTATCGCGAGCAAGCTCGCTCCCACAGGGGCCTGCGGGGCACATGAATTGTGTGCCTGCCGAAGATCCAATGTGGGAGCGAGCTTGCTCGCGATAGCAGTGGTCCGGTCTAGCCCTCAGTCCGCCTGCACCGTGACCTGGCGCTGCTCGCCCAAGCCCTGGATTCCCAGGCGCATGGTCTGGCCCGGACGCAGGAACACCGGGTTGGGCTTGATGCCCAAGCCGACGCCGGGCGGCGTGCCGGTGGAGATCACATCCCCAGGTTGCAGGCTCATGCAGCGGCTCAGGTAGGCAATCAGTTGCGGCACGCTGAAGATCAGCGTTCGGGTATTGCCGTTCTGATAGCGGTGTCCGTCGACCTCCAGCCACAGGTCCAGCGTATGCGGGTCGGCGATTTCGTCCCGGGTCACCAACCACGGCCCAAGGGGACCGAAGGTGTCAAAGCCTTTGCCCTTGTCCCAAGTACCGCCGCGCTCCAGTTGCCACTCGCGCTCGGACACATCGTTGATGACGCAGTAGCCGGCGACATGCTCCAGGGCGTTCGCTTCGTCGATGTAGCGCCCGCCTTTCCCGATGACCACGCCCAGCTCGACTTCCCAGTCGGTCTTGAGCGAGCCGCGCGGGATCTGGATGTCGTCGTTCGGCCCGCAGATGGCACTGGTCCACTTATTGAAGATGATCGGCTCTTTTGGCACCTCCATGTTCGACTCGGCCGCATGGTCGGCGTAGTTCAGGCCGATGCAGATGAATTTGCCGACCTGGCCGACACAGGCTCCGATCCGTGGCTGGCCGGCCACGATCGGCAAGCTGCGCGGGTCGAGGGCGGCGAGCGTTGCCAGGCTATCCGGGCCGAGAACCAGCCCGGCGATGTCCGGCACATGGGCCGAGAGGTCGCGGATCTGATTGTCGGCATCCAACAGCCCGGGTTTTTCCGAACCTTTTTCGCCGTAGCGCAATAGTTTCATGTCGTGCTCCTGCTCAAGTGAAGACCGGGGTTCAGATGCTCATGCCACCGTCGATGATGTGGATGGCACCCGTGGTGTAGGCGCACGCATCGCTGCCCAGGTACAACGCCAACTGCGCGATCTCTTCAGTGTGGCCGATGCGGCCCATGGGCTGGCGGTCGAGAAATTGCCGGTAGACCTGTGCCTCATCGACGCCCTGCTGCGCGGCCTGGTCAGCAATGCGCTGGCGCAACGAGGGGGAATCCACGGTGCCCGGACAGATCGCGTTGCAACGGATGCCTTGGCTGACGAAGTCGATGGCGACGGCCTTGGTCAGGCCCACTACCGCGGCCTTGCTGGTGGCATAGGCGAAGCGATTGGGCACGCCCTTGACGCTGGAGGCCACCGACGACATGTTGATGATCGAACCGCCGCCACGGGCCAGCATGCCCGGCAGGAACGCACGGATCATCCGGTACATGGCCGTGACATTGAGGTCCATCGAACGTGCCCAGGCGGCCTCGTCGCAGTCGAGGATGTTGCCGCTGTGTACGAAGCCTGCGCAGTTGAACAGCACGTCGAGCCCACCGATGCGCTCGCAGGCGGCGCTGATGGCAACGGGCGACGTGACGTCCAGGGTCATGGCGGTGATCCCTTCGATCCCCGCCAGTGCGTGGATATCGATGTCAGTGGCGAACACCTCGGCACCGGCCCGGGCGAAGGCAATGGCGCTGGCCAAGCCTATGCCCTGCCCCGCTGCCGTGACCAGTACGCGCTTGTTTTGTAGGTTCATGCGGTCTCCAGTTGGGCTGCCGTGGTGGCGTGCTTGGGTGTCCTGCCGAGCATCGAGGCGGGAATGGCCAGGATCAGTCCACCGCTGACCAAAAGACACAAGGCTAATACATAGGTGCCGTTGTTGATGTTGCCCGTGAGGGTCTCGGCCACGGCGGTGATCATCGAACCGGTGAAACCCGACAGGTTGCCGATGGCGTTGATCATGCCAATCCCGGCTGCGGCGGCGACGCCCGACAGCACGGTGCCCGGCAGGGTCCAGAAAATCGGCATCAGGCTGAGGATCCCCGAAGCGGAGACGCTGAGAAAGAGCACGGACAACACCAGGTTGTCGGCGAAGAACGCGCTGAGGATCAGGCCGGCGCCGCCAATGAACGCCGGAATTGCCGCGTGCAGGCGCCGCTCACCGGTGCGGTTGGAGTGCCGGGCGTTGAGCAGCATCACCACCACTGCCACCGAGTAAGGAATGGCGGTCAGCAAACCGATGTGCAAGCTGTTGGTGATGCCGGTGCTCTTGATGATCGACGGCATCCAGAACGCCAGGCCATAGAAGCCGGTGTTGAAGGTCAGCAGGATCAATACCAGCAACCACACCCGCGGGTTGAGGAACACTTCGCTCAAGCGCGTGGCCTTGCCCTGGTTGTCGGTTTGCAGGTTGGCCTTGAGCAGGGCTTTTTCCGCGACAGAAAGCCATTTGGCTTTGTCGATGTTGTCGGCCAGGCAGACGATCACCACGAACGCCATGATGATCGAAGGAATGCCTTCGATCAGCAACATCCATTGCCAGCCAGACAGGCCATGCACCCCTTGCATGCTGTTCATCAGCCAACCGGAGAGTATCCCGCCCAGGGTCAGGCTGACCGGCAACGCCAGCAGGAACCCGGACATCACCCGGCTCTGCCGATGGGTCGGGAACCAGTAGTTGAGGTACAGGATCACGCCAGGGAAGAAGCCCGCTTCACAGATGCCCAACAGGAAACGCAGCACATAGAACATCGTGCTCGATTCGAGGTGGAAGAAAGCCGCCAGCGGCACGGTGTAGGCCACGGCCATGGACACCACCGCCCAGGTCAGCATGATCCGGGCAATCCAGAACCGCGCGCCAAAGCGATGCAGCAACAGGTTGCTGGGGACTTCGAAGAGGAAATAGCCCCAGAAAAACATACTGGCGCCCAAGGCATATACGGTGTTGCTGAACTGCAGCTCGTTGAGCATGTCGAGCTTGGCGAACCCGATGTTCACCCGATCGAGGTACGCCGCCATGTAGCACAACAGCAGGACCGGAAGGATGCGCCAGATGACCTTGCGGTAGGTCCGGTCTTCGAAATCCAATTCGCAGGCGGGAGCCTGCGCGGGCAACTGCTCGGAGATGGTTTGCATGAGGTAACCCCTGATTGTTTTTATTGGGTCACGTCGAATGAGCGAATCATCCGGCGATTGAACGAGGACTCTACTGTCGGGAAGCGATTCTTTCCCAATGGCATTTTTGGATTAGTTGATAACGATGCGTTATCGAAATGATCTTCAGACCCATGGAACCTGTGACGAGTCATCTGTGGGAGCAAGGCTTGCCCGCGATGAAGACGACGCGGTCTGAGGGGAAACGAGGCGCCTGCATCGCGGGCAAGCCTTGCTCCCACAGATTCATACTGCCCTTAAGCGGGCTGCATGGCGGCCAGGCGCGCGTTGTCCTTGAGGATCTCGGCGAACTCCAGCGCCGCGCCCACCAACGGCTCATCCTTGCGCGTGAGGATGCCGTAATCCTGCGGCGCCAGGTGCAGTGGGGTATCGAGGGTCTTGAGCTGACCGCTTTCGAGCAGCGGGTCGACCATTGCATTGGGCAGCATGCCGATCATGGGCCCGCGCTGCAGCACTTGGAGGAAGGTCTGCATGGAAATGGTGTCGATGGTATTGCGCGGCATTCCTACGCCAGCCTCGGCGAAGGCCAACTCCATGCGTGCGCGAATCGGTGTGCCGACCGGATAGAGAATCCACGGCAAGTCCACCAGTTGCTGCAAGGAGACCGGACCCGCGCCAGCCAACGGATGGCGGTAGTTGACCACAATGCAGAACGGTTCCGGGGCCAACGGCTGGAAGTCATAGCGCTGCTGCTGGCTTTGATCGGTAAAACGGGCCACCGCCAGGTCGAGCGTCTTCTCTTCAAGCATCTCCATCAGGTGGTTACTGGTCTGCTCCACCACTTCAATCGACAGCAACGGCCAGCGCTGCTTGATCTGCAGGATCGCCTCGGGCAAAGCCACCGCAGTGGCGGCAAAGATCCCGCCGACCTTGAGAAAGCCGTGGCCGCCCTCGCGCAAGCTGCTGATCTGTTCGACGAACGAGCGCGCATCATTCAAGGCAATCTGCGCATACCGCAGTACGTGTTCGCCCACGGCCGTGGGCGGCATGCTCCGTGGCAGCCGTTCGAACAAGGCAAAGCCGAGCAGGCTTTCGATTTCCTTGAGCATCTTGCTGATGGCCGGCTGGCTGAGGTTCATCTGCTGCGCCGCCAGGTGCATGTTGCGGGTGCGCCCCAACGTGTCGATCAGCAGCAAGTGGCGGAACTTGAGCCAGCCGCAGAAGCTGGAGAAGGACAGATCTGACATGGCTATTCCTCAGGCCGGCGATAACCCGACGTTATCAAATACTGAATATATCTCATTGGAGTTTATCGAGCGGCCACCCTAGCGTGAAGGCTTTACGAACAGGAAGACTGGCCATGTCGCTACTGCTTACTCCCGAGAACACCCTGCCCGTCGATGGCGTGGCCGGAACCCTGATTGGACGTGCCTGGGTGCCAGGCCGGATCGCCGGGCCTTCGCCCATTGCGTTGCGCAGCGACGGCGTGTTCGATCTCTCGGATCGTTTTGCGACATTGAGTGATCTGCTGGAAACCGAATCGCCGCTGGCCGCCGTGCGACAGACGCCCGGCACCTTCATCGCCAGTGTCGAAGCCCTGCTGGCCAACACCGGCCCTGATGCCGACCCGAGCAAGCCGTCGCTGTTGCCGCCACTGGACTTGCAAGTGATCAAGGCCGCTGGCGTGACCTTCGCCGCCAGCATGATCGAGCGTGTGATCGAGGAACAGGCCGGCGGCGATGCCGCGAAGGCCGAAGCCGTACGCGCCACGGTGCACAGCGTGATCGGCGACAACCTGCGCACGATCGTGCCGGGCTCCGAGCAAGCCATGCGCCTGAAGGCCCTGCTCATCGAACAGGGCATGTGGTCGCAGTACCTGGAGGTTGGCATCGGCCCGGATGCGGAGATCTTCACCAAGGCACCGGTCCTGGCCGCCGTGGGCAGCGGCAGCCGCATCGGCATTCATCCGATATCGCAATGGAACAACCCGGAACCGGAAGTGGTGCTGGCGGTGAACAGCCGTGGCCAGATCCACGGCGCCAGCCTGGGCAACGACGTCAACCTGCGGGACATCGAAGGCCGCAGTGCGCTGTTGCTGAGCAAGGCCAAGGACAACAACGCCTCCTGCGCCATCGGGCCGTTCATTCGCCTGTTTGACGAACACTTCAGCCTGGATGATGTAAGGGATTGCGTGGTCGATCTTCAGGTACAAGGCGAGGATGGCTATCGCCTGCACGGCTCCAGCTCCATGAGCCAGATCAGCCGCGACCCGCAGGACCTGGCAGGCCAGACGCTCAACGCCAATCACCAATACCCGGATGGTTTTGTGCTGTTTCTCGGTACCCTGTTCGCCCCCACCGAAGACCGTGATCATGCCGGCAGCGGTTTCACCCACAAACGCGGGGACGTGGTCAGCATCAGCAGCCCGTTGCTCGGAAGCCTGCATAACCAGGTGACCCACAGCTGCGATGCCGCCCCCTGGACCTTTGGTGTCAGCGCCTTGCTGCGTAACCTCGCCGCCCGAGGACTGCTGGACCGCTAAAACGCCACGACCGTGACCGATTCATCCAATTACAAGAGAGAAATGAATCATGAGTGACACGTCAAAACGCCGCCTGCGCAGCGAGCAATGGTTCAATGACCCTGCCCACGCGGACATGACCGCCCTGTATGTCGAACGCTACATGAACTACGGGATGACCCGCGAAGAGCTGCAGTCGGGACGCCCGATCATCGGCATCGCCCAGACCGGCAGCGACCTGACGCCCTGCAACCGTCATCACCTGGAACTGGCACAACGGGTCAAGGCCGGCATCCGTGATGCCGGCGGCATTCCCATGGAATTCCCGGTACACCCGATCGCCGAACAGTCGCGCCGCCCCACCGCCGCGCTGGACCGCAACCTGGCGTACCTGGGGCTGGTGGAGATTCTTCACGGTTACCCATTGGACGGCGTGGTGCTCACCACCGGCTGCGACAAGACCACCCCGGCCTGCCTGATGGCCGCGGCGACCACCGACCTGCCGGCCATTGTCCTGTCCGGCGGGCCGATGCTCGACGGTCACCACAAGGGCGAGCTGATCGGCTCGGGCACCGTGCTCTGGCATGCGCGCAACCTGATGGCCGCCGGCGAGATCGACTACGAAGGCTTCATGGAAATGACCACCGCGGCATCGCCGTCGGTGGGTCACTGCAACACCATGGGCACCGCCTTGTCGATGAACGCCCTGGCCGAAGCCCTGGGCATGTCCCTGCCCGGTTGCGCGAGCATCCCGGCGCCCTATCGCGAGCGCGGGCAAATGGCTTATGCCACCGGCAAGCGCATCTGCGAACTGGTGCTGCAAGACATTCGCCCGTCACAAATCATGACCCGCCAAGCCTTCGAGAACGCCATCGCCGTCGCCTCGGCCCTGGGTGCTTCGAGTAACTGCCCGCCGCACCTGATCGCCATCGCCCGGCACATGGGCGTCGAGCTGAGCCTGGAGGACTGGCAACGGATTGGCGAGGACGTGCCGCTGCTGGTCAATTGCATGCCGGCGGGCAAGTACCTGGGTGAAGGGTTCCATCGGGCTGGAGGCGTGCCAGCGGTCATGCACGAACTGCAAAAAGCCGGGCGCCTGCATGAAGACTGCGCCACGGTCAGCGGCAGGACCATCGGCGAAATCGTCGGCAGCAGCCTGACCAGCAACACCGATGTGATCCATCCCTTCGATACCCCGCTCAAGCACCGGGCCGGCTTCATCGTGCTCAGCGGCAATTTCTTCGACAGCGCGATCATGAAGATGTCGGTGGTGGGCGAAGCGTTTCGCAAGACCTACCTGTCCGAGCCCGGCGCCGAGAATAGCTTTGAAGCCCGGGCCATCGTGTTCGAAGGACCAGAGGACTACCACGCCCGCATCGACGACCCGGCGCTGGACATCGACGAGCGCTGCATCCTGGTCATTCGCGGTGTCGGCACGGTGGGCTATCCCGGCAGCGCCGAGGTGGTGAACATGGCCCCGCCGGCCGCGCTAATCAAACAAGGCATCGACTCCCTGCCCTGCCTCGGCGACGGTCGCCAGAGCGGCACTTCGGCGAGCCCATCGATCCTCAACATGTCCCCGGAAGCGGCCGTGGGCGGCGGCCTGGCGTTGCTGAAAACCAACGACCGGCTGAAAGTGGACCTCAATACCCGCACCGTGAACCTGCTGATCGACGACGCCGAGATGGCCCAGCGCCGACGCGAATGGACGCCGAATATTCCGCCTTCGCAAACGCCCTGGCAGGAGCTGTACCGGCAATTGGTGGGACAGCTTTCCACCGGGGGTTGCCTGGAGCCGGCCACGTTGCACCTGCGGGTGATTGCTCGTAGTGGTGAGCCGCGTCATTCGCACTGACAACAGCCAACTCAGTATCGCTTCCGCGCATCGGGCCGTGGAGCGATGCTCCAGGCTTGCAGGCCCGAATGCTTTCAAGCCAAGTCTGCAAGCACGACCTCCCCTTGCCTACACCCGATCTATCCGCCCCGAGTAACACCCCTGCTTAGCATTGTGAACGTGGATGTAACTGACCTCAGGATTGGCAAACATCCGGCTGATCACAGGCTCTATTGCCTGTCCGTCCACCACATCGGCATCAAGCATCATCCCCTCCTCGGAAAAAGCACGCAGGGACAGTAGTCGGATGCGCATGACCTCGGGCACTTGGTTGACGGCGTCGTAAGCCTGGGGCGCCCCCTCTCGGATGAAAATCGCATGGGAGGCGCGATACGGCGAGTTGGCCGGCTGACTGACATGGTTCAGTAAGAGCATGCGTTGCCCCAGCTCCGCATCTTTCATTTCTATGCGATCAGGAAAGCCTGGCTGGCAGTCAACGACATAACGCCTTATCCCCCGCGAGGCGAGTGCTTCATCGGACAATCCAAACAGCGCGCGGAATGGATCGGGGGCAAGGCCTGTGATGCGAAAGTTCATGATGGGCACCTCTTGATGTGAGTGCCTAGAAGAGAACACCTGGGCAGAACCCGCTATCCGGTTCTTGCGGCGAAAATCAAATGACACCGCATGCATCCGGAGGTTGGCACGTGAGAGCGTTCCACGGCGTCGATTGTTCACGGTTATTGAATTCAGATGGCAACTCGGCAGGGTTTATCTCCAGGGCCCAAACAAGAAAAATGCGCGCCATGGGCTGTTCGCCCGACCCAGTCTGTTTCACACCCACGGAGCAAACCGATGCCATTCGCCAACTATAAATTTCCCGAAGGAATCCTGGACCACGCCCGCAAAGAAGAGATCATTCATCGCACCACAGAGATGTTCGTCGAATACTTCGGCGAGGGAGTTCGTCCGTTCACCATGGTGCTGGTCGAAGAGGTTGCAGACGGCGGATGGGGGCGCGCTGATGAAACGCTGACGCTGGCGAAGATGGGGCTGCCTGCCAAAGGACAATAGCGCCTTCGGAGTATTCAAAAGGCCTATCGACGTCATGTATCAGTGCTTCAAGCAAACCAGCCAAGGATTTCCCATGACAACTCAAGACCTATCATCGCTGCGCTGCGCGGTGGCCACGGTGACTGCACGAGTCGCCCGCTTCGAACCTCACCTGTACGCCGCGCTGCGGATCGTCTTCGCCGTGATCCTGTTTACCCACGGCTTGCCGAAGGTTCTGCGCACCGCCCATGGATCGATGGCTGATCCAATGAGCGCGTCGATCAACCTCATCCAGAACGTGATGGGGCTGCCTTTCGCGGCACAGCTTGCCTTCCTGGTCATGCTCCTGGAGACGGTCGGTGCGCTCATGCTGGCGATAGGGCTCGGTACGCGACTCGTCGCCCTGCTGATCGCCATTGAGATGGTTGCAATCAGCTATGCGCTGGGACCGACATGGCCCTGGATAGATCGGGGCATCGAGTTTCCTGTACTGATGGGTTTTCTGGCCCTCTACATCGTCGCGCGCGGCGGCGGGGCCTACTCAATGGACGCGCGCCAACGGTAGCCCCCGATAACCATGGGCTGCGCGTCAGCTTGCAGCGTCGTGCGCAGTCGCCGCCACTGCCTGGAGCCCACCAAGGGCATAACTCATCATGTGGTCGATCAAACCCTGCGGCTCGAGACTCAACCCTTGCAGTACATGCTGCTTTAACGGCTGATGGGCTATAAGCAAAAAAAGACAGGGGGCGAAGACGCTGATGGCGCTGCGCAGGGTTGTCGGATGATCCGCTGGCAAGTTCATGATTTGTCCAAGCAAGCCACGCAGAATGTGCGCCTTGGGAAACGATTGTTCCTTGAGCACCACCTCGAACTCGGGAGAAGGCGAAAGCACTTCGCGCGTGAGCACTTTCAGCGCCCAGCCATCCGGATGGTCGTGCAGGCGCTCGACCAACACGGTGATGAGGGCACGTAATTTGTCTTGCGGCGACCCTGGCCGCTCGTTAAGCGAAACCAGAGTTTCCATCCGCATCAACCGAGCGTGGGCTTCGAGCAATACCGCGCGGTACAGGCCCTCTTTGTTTACGAAGTGATAATTCACCGCCGCGCTGTTGGCTTGCGAACGTTCGCAAATCTGCTTGCTGGTGGTGTTGGCCAACCCTTGTTCGGCAAACAACTCACCCGCCTTTTCCAGAATCTGCAGCCGCGTTGCCTGCCCATCGAGTCGCGAAGCACGAGGCAGGGAAGGCTTGCCAATGGCATTGTCCATGAGCTCATCTCTTTATAGTTCTAATTCAAATTTGACTTTTTATTTCAGCCTACCTATTTTGGTCCCGTCATTGTCCCTTTACAACACCACGTGAGGACTTTGCAGCCGATGCTGCGGGCTTTTCACGAACTACCAAGGAAATACCGTCATGGAAGCGCGCGTAATGACACCTTTCACCTACTTCTCATTGCCAATGCAGAAGCAGTTCCTAGCCAATCAGCGGGCCATCCAAGGCAAACCCTACGCCGACTTTTTCCGCTCGAAGATCAGCGTGCCGCTCAGTGCCGTCGAAAAGATACAGCAAGGCCCCATGCCCTTGGCTGACGCCTTGACGCCCAGCGTTGAAGACCTTAACCGCATGCTCGCCACTGATTTCATTAGCGAAGAGGCCGGATACGCGCTGCTGCCAGGGCCGATGGCCTACGTGCAAAGTCGCAAGTTTTTCCCCAACTGCACAGCTGAGATGCTCAAGTGGTGGTTCATGTGGCATCCACTGGAGGCTGAACGCTACACCCTGTGGTTTCCTTATGCCCATGTGGAAAACCCCTGTGTTCATCACGAGCGCCTCCTGGACGATACCCTGAGCTTCGAGGAGCGCTTGTATGGCAATACCTTTTGCGCCTCCGAGTACGTCGGTGACCGCCTCATGCACCTGCACATTGATTTCAGGGACCCCTGCGAGCTGGGCTTCTGTCCGGACCTGTACCGCGAATCCAAAATAGACGGCAGCGTCAGCGCCCTGATGAGCCTGGCCCATGAACCGCAAGTGCCGGTGTCGCTGATGGCGCACTTGTTCAAGGAATGTCCGGAGGGTTTGTACCTGACGAGCCGTTACTGGGTCGGCAGCCACCCCGCCATGCAGCGTTTTCCAGGCGCCGAGCGAGCCGCTCAGCTACTGGAAGAAAACGGTCTGGGAGAGGTTGAGCTGGAAACCCTGGCTTATGAATTTGCGGTGCATGACTTGTGTGAGTTCAACCATCTGGCCAGCATCCTGCCGAGCCTTCATGCACAATTCAGCGGCACGAAATAAGCGCATCCCCTCCCCGATAATCAGGCTTCGGCGGCGTCTTGAACCGCCGCCGAAGTCGGACGCAATACCCCGTTCATCAGCAGTGTCGTGAACTCATTGATATCTGCCTCCACCTCCAACTGCTCGGTCAACAGCCGGTACCAGCAAAACCCAAAGATCATATCCAAGAGCAATTCACGCGACGTATCCTTGGGCAACTCGCCCTGCTGAATAGCTTTTTCCACCAGCTTGCGAGGCAACTCCCGGCGCCGCTCCATGAATTCGTCTTTCAGCTTGGGCAACGTGCTGGGATCGAGCTGGGCCTCAGCAATGACGCATCGAAAAGCCTCCCCGCAAATCGTTTCTCGCCAGACCTTCCAGAGATTGAGCAGCAAGAAATTGAGATTCTCCTTGAAAGAGCCTTTATCAGGCTCTTTGCGAATCTGCTCGCTTTCACTCTCGTAGACCTCGGCGATCAAGGCTGCCTTGTTACCCCACCACCGGTAGATTGTCGGTTTGCTCGCGCCAGCGCGGCGGGCCACCGCCTCGATGCTCAACCCCGAGTAACCGCACTCCTTAAGGGTTTCTATGGCAGAAATGATGATCGCTTTGTGCGTGTGAGGGCTCCTCAATGAGCCAATGGAGCTCCGAGATGGTTTACGGGCCATAAATCAAAATCTCCAATATGGCGCTTGACAAAAGAGACTCAGGGTATAGGATTCTCTCGAAAAGCAATGAAACGGATCGTTTCGTTTTGTATGTTTATTTGATCTCAGCTTCTGCTTAGCAGGGGGTCTCTTGAGCGCTTATTACCTCTAAATAGGGAGATATGAGAAGGAAAGTCATAAATTTTTAACGCTACCTTAACGATACGGTACGTTTCGTATCATACATAATGATTGTACGAAAACAAACCTATTGTTCATAGGTTGACCGGTAGGTTCTGACGCTTGAACCTGCCGATTTATGGGCATGGGACCGCCATTTATCACTTTGCGAGCACCAATAGATAGTTTCTAAATATTTCATGCACCTGTCACGGCTTTCTGCCAGCAGGTGAAAGAACGGAATCTGGAGGAAGTACACATGAATAAAGTAGGAATTGTGAGCTATGGCGCGGGCATCCCGGTCTGCCGGCTCAAGGTGGACGACGTGATCCAGGTGTGGAAAAACACCGATTTGAGCTTGGTAAAGGGTCAACTGGGTGTTCTCGAAAGGGCTGTACTGCAGCCTGATGAAGACGTCATTACCTTGGGCGTCCTTGCCGCCCAACGCGCACTGGACAAAGCGCCGCCTTGTTCCCTTGAAGCGCTTTATCTTGGCACCTGCACCAATCCATATGACTCCCGGGCCTCGGCCGCGATCATCCTGGAAATGCTTGGCTGCGGCTATGACGCCTTTTGTGCTGACGTGCAGTTTGCCGGCAAATCAGGCACCAGCGCCCTTCAGATTGCATACGCCCTGGTAGCATCGGGCATGGTGGGCAACGCGTTGGCGGTGGGCGCCGATACGATCAACCGCAACACCGCCCCCGGTGATCTGACAGAGTCCTACGCCGGAGCGGGCGCCGCTGCCCTGCTGTTGGGTACAGAAAATGTGATCGCGCATTTTGACGCAAGTTTTTCTTGCGCGGCGGATGTCGCTGACAACATCAGGCCTCAAGGGGACCGCTATATCCGGTCGGGAATGGGACTGGGTTCGGACAAGAACAGCATCGGCCTTGAAGACCAGACTCGCCGTGCTGCCTCGGGATTGATGGCCAAGATCCATGCGCAGGCCGGTGATTTCGATTATGTCGTCTTTCAACAGAACCTGGTGTCGACCCCCTACTCTCTCGGCAAGCACCTGGGATTCACGACGGCGCAAATAGAACCTGGCATCTATGCCCAGAGCGTCGGCGATGCTGGGGCAGCGAGCCCTTTGCTGGGCTTGGTCAACGTCCTCGATCAAGCGCGTCCCGGCGAAAGAATCCTGGTGGTTTCCTATGGGTTTGGTGCAGGCAGCGATGCCATTGCCTTGACCGTCACCGATGCCATCGAAGCCTATCAAAAGACCAACGTTCCGCTGCGCACGCTGCTGGAGGATAAGTACTACGTGGATTACGGGACGTCGATCAAGTACGAGTTCAAATACTTGCGGCCCGACTATGCCCTGACGGCCTATCTCTGATTCCAATCCATCCAGCAAGGAGCACTTTTTTATGAGCGCACGACGCGTTGCTATCGTTTCGGCTGCCTATACCCCTAAGCCCGGCAGTTCCAGAGTTCGTCAGACTTTCAAGGAGATGATCGTCGAGTCCGCCTACCAGGCGCTCAACGCCATCAAGATGCACCCCCGCGAACTCCAGGCAGTTGCCTATGGCTACCACGGTGAAGGCATTTCTGAATACGGAGGCCTGGGCCCGACCATTTCCGATGCCCTGGGTATCAGCCCTGCCCCCACGTTCATGAGTACTGCCAACTGCACCAGCAGTTCGGTGTCGTTCCAGATGGCTCACCAAATGGTCGCCTCAGGTGAATACGACATTGTCCTGTGCGGCGGCTTTGAAAAAATGACCGATCACATCAACTACGCCGAGTACATTGGCTCCAGCACTGAATGTGAATACGATTATTTTCTCGGCATCTCACACACAGACGCCTTCGCCCTGGCGACCGCCGAATATTTTGAAAAGTTCGGTTATGCAGGACGCGAGGCGGATGTATTGGCAACGTTTGGGCGGCAGATGCGTATCTATGCCCATAACACCCCCACGGCTACCCGCTATGGCGTGCCGATTCCGTCCCTCGAAGCACTCAAGAGTAGCGAAGCATGTGGCTCGATGTTGGCCTGGGGTGAAGCCAGCGGTTGCGCCATCCTGGTTGCCGAACACCTTGCGCACCGTTACACGACCCAGCCGGTATTTATCCGTGGCTGTGCCTACACCGGCGTATCGCACTATTTCGGCACGCGCTATCACAACCCGACGTTGCAATTTCCAGGGCTGCCAAAAGATGTAGGCATGGCGGTTTCCGCCAACTCGATGGCCTGCGCCGAAATCGCCTACAAAAAAGCCGGCATCACTGCAAAGGATATCGATGTGGCGCAAGTCTACGACTTGCTGGGCGCCGGGTTGATTCAAATGGAATCCATGGGCGCATGTGGTCCAGGCCAGGCAGGCGACTTTGTATTGGAAGGCGGCATAGCCCTTGATGGGCAACTTCCCCTGAACACTGACGGCGGCAACATCGGACGCGGCCACGCCTCCGGTTGCGATGGGATTTTGCACATTACTGAATTGTTCCGACAGCTTCGCGGCGAGTCCAACAACCAAGTCAAAGGCGCCCGTATTGGCGTCTCGCAAAACCTGGGCGGGTACGCCGCGCACAACAGCGTCATTGTGCTTTCCAACGATTAAGGAGCCGACCATGTCCCTTTACCCTGAACAGATTCACCGCATGACCACCGCCAGCATGTTGCGCGAATGGCGCGAGCATGGCGGCAAATACCGTCTCGAAGGCAGCCGCTGCCAGGATTGCGAAGAAATTTTCTTCCCTCGGCGCACCGTCTGCGGCGCGTGCAATTCGTTGAATGTGGAACCGTATCGCTGCTCACGCACCGGCACGATCCAAGTCAGCGCCCATGCCGAGAATCCGATACTGGCGGCCATGGGCTATGGCGAAACCGTGCCCCGCTTCATGGCGATGGTGCGCCTGGACGATGGCCTGGTGATTGCCTCGGAAATCGTTGATGTCACCGATCCCCGGCAAGTCGTCAGCGGTGCGCCTGTGCGCATGGTTATTCGCAAACATGTCCGGGAAAGCAACTTGGCCTGGCAATATGCCTATAAGTTTGTACTGGTGAAATAACAAACCAGGCGCCCGCTACACCCCGCTCTTTCGATAACAACAGTCAAGTTTTTTGGCTCTCCAGCCCGCTGCTTTGATTCTGTCTTTCAGAGTCCTGCTTTGCAGTCATTGCCTTAAATGTGCTTCTAACTTTATTGGCTTCTCGCCGAGGACTTGTCATGTCTACTCTTTGTAAACCCAGTCTGTTGTTTCCGCAATACAAGATCACCCAGCAACAAATGATCGAGCATCTAGAGCAGTTGCATGATGATCATCCACGAATGGCACTTGCCAAACGAATGATTCAAAACACGCAGGTGAACGAACGGCACTTGGTCCTGCCTATCGATGAACTGGCGGTGCACACCGGCTTCACCCACCGCAGTATCGTTTATGAGCGCGAAGCCCGCCGCATGTCGTCCATCGCGGCGCGCCAAGCCATCGAGAATGCCGGGCTGACCATCGATGACATTCGCATGGTCGCGGTGACATCGTGCACCGGTTTCATGATGCCCTCGCTGACAGCCCACTTG
Organism: Pseudomonas brassicacearum subsp. brassicacearum; assembly: GCF_008801605.1. Taxonomy (GTDB): domain Bacteria; phylum Pseudomonadota; class Gammaproteobacteria; order Pseudomonadales; family Pseudomonadaceae; genus Aquipseudomonas; species Aquipseudomonas brassicacearum. The sequence continues at coordinate 374,707 of NZ_VZPJ01000001.1, forward strand.
ATCAATGACCTGGGCCTGCGAACGTCGACCGTACAACTGCCCATCGCTCAACTGGGCTGCGTGGCAGGCGCCGCGGCGATCAATCGAGCCAATGACTTCGCCAGCCGGGCGCCGGACAACCATGTCCTCATCGTCTCCCTGGAGTTCTCATCGCTCTGCTATCAACCCCAGGACACCAAGTTGCACGCGTTCATATCAGCCGCGTTATTCGGCGATGCCGTATCGGCCTGCGTTATGCGCGCCGATGACCAGGCGCCTGGTTTCAAGATCGCCAATACCGGGTCTTACTTCCTGCCTGATAGCGAGCACTACATTAAATACGACGTTAAAGACAGCGGCTTTCATTTCACCTTGGACAAGGCTGTCATGAACTCCATTAAAGATGTCGCACCGATGATGGAGGAATTGAACTACGAGACCTTCAATCAACATTGCGCTCAAAATGACTTTTTCATCTTCCATACCGGCGGACGGAAAATTCTTGATGAACTGGTCCTGCAACTGGACTTGGAACCCGGTCGGGTCGCGCAGTCTCGCGACAGTTTGAGCGAAGCCGGGAACATCGCCAGCGTGGTGGTCTTCGATGTGCTCAAGCGCCAGTTCGACAGCGGGCTTGTCGATGGCGCGACGGGCATGCTGGCGGCCTTCGGCCCCGGCTTCACCGCTGAAATGGCCGTGGGCAAGTGGGTCGCCTGACAGACCCGATAAAACACCGGCACCCAGCCAGGGGCACACCTGTCCCTGGCTGCCGGAGTATGGATCGCAGGCGTTCACCTCGTTCGAGAGGGCTTCGAAAGCACTAGGGAAAGAAGGGGAAGGAACATGGAGATGAAGTATCTGGTCGCTCGACCTTGGGGCGGCTATGAAAGACGCATGATCACGCTTCTGTCGCTGAGCTTCGGGCTGGTAGGACTGGACAGGTTCATTATCATGCCGCTGTTCCCGGTGATCATGCGTGACTTGGCCCTGGACTATCAGGACTTGAGCATGTTGTCGGCCATCCTGGCATTTGCATGGGGAGGCTCTGCCCTGTTTATGGGCGCCGCCATCAGGGTACTGGGCCCCAAGAAGTTGCTGGTGCTGTCGATCACCCTGCTATCGCTTCTGGCCGGCGCGTCTGCATTGATCACCAGCCTGGTGGGCCTGGTGCTCTTGCGCGCCTTGATGGGCGTCTGTGAAGGTGCCTTCACTCCAGTCAGTATCATCGTCACCGACGAAGTTTCGCAGCCTTGCCGGCGCGGACTCAATCTAGGCATTCAACAGGCCTTGTTCCCCATCATTGGCCTGTGCCTCGGACCGCTGCTGGCGGGTGTCTTGCTGGAAATGTTCGGATCCTGGCGCGCCGTATTCGCCATCATTTCGTTACCCGGCCTGTTAGTGGCCTGGTACCTCTATAGAACCTACCAACCGACCCAGGCGCCCAGCGCGGTGTCGATTGCACACACCTCCAAAAGTCAGTGGAGGACGGCCCTGTCCAGCGGGAATGTACGGCTCAATATTGCCTTGATGCTTTGCATTCTGACGTGCCAGTTCGTTCTGTGCGCCCTGCTCCCCAGCTACCTGACAGACATCCTGCACCTGAGCAATTTCTCCATGGCCATGATCATTTCTGCAATTGGCCTGGGTGGTTTTTTTGGCCAACTGGTCATTCCCGGCTTGTCCGACCAACTGGGTCGCAAGCCAGTGGTTTCCATCTGCTTCATGATCAGCGCGCTGCTGGTGGGTTTATTGATCATCAGCCCACCGCTGCCCTGGCTACTGTTCCTTCAATTATTTTTCTTGTCCTTCATCAACTTCAGCCTGATCTGCATGACGGTCGGTCCACTGACCAGCGAATCAGTGCCGCCCAGTCTATTGGCCACCGCGACGGGCCTGGTGGTGGGCTGCGGAGAGATTCTTGGAGGCGGCGTCGCGCCTGTCGTCGCTGGCTACATCGCCATGACGTGGGGGCTTACCGCGATTCTGTTCCTGGCACTGGCCGGAAGTATCACGGGGGGCTTGCTGTCCTTACGGCTCAAAGAGACAAACCCGGCTTTCAACGGACTCAAGGACTACGTCCCTCTGTCCGCACGCTTGACCCTGGAGGATAAGTGATGACCCATTATGTAATGTTGCTGGACTCTCCAGTGCCGCGAGGAGGTCTTGGCGTATTTGACTTCAAGTCCGGGCAAAGCCGGGAGGTGCGCCCACCCCAGGGAAATCTTTATGAAGCCCTGGCCCATTGCGCGGATCGGAATATGGATTGGGAGTCCTATCTCAAGGACCTGCCGTCCACACCCTACCCGCTTACGCCTGCGGCGGTGAAATACCGACCGCCGCTCAAGCCCGATAACAACTTATTGGTCCAGATCAGCGAAATCACCCTCTGTACCGCCAAGACAGAACAAGCCTGGTATTACAAAGGTAACGGCCGACTGCTCAAGACCGACGGCGACCCTTTGCAGGTGCCTTATCATTCACAAAGCATCAGTAGCGAGCCGTGCATTGTCTGCCTCTATTGGGTCGACCCGTTTGGCGCGCTGCGCTTCATTGGTTTTACCCTGGGCAACGATATTCACGATCATGTATTGCACAGTCGTGACGCCATTTCTTCAACGCATGCGCACTTGCGTACCTGTGCGATTGCCCCGGCATTGATCGTGGGGGAATTGCAGGCTGATCTGGCCATCAATGTCCAGATAGAACGCGACGGCCAACCCTTGACGGCAAGTCACCACCGGATGAGTTTGCATCGCTGGCAGAGTTTGCGCCGATACTCGGAAGAGTTCCTGGAGAAACATGAGCAGTTTCTCGAGCCTGGGCTGGTTCATTACGTGTTTCACAGCTTGAGCCATCGCACCGCGAATGTGCCGCTCCAACACGGTGACTGGCTCAGCATTGACTGCCCCGAGCTGGAATTGGCCATGAGCAATCAAATCGTCGAAGAGGAATTGGTTTCGCTGGTGCCCTTGCCTGCGCGACGCGCACCTGACCATGGCTGTATTGACCGGCCCCTGCCCGTACCGAAAAAGTTCTGATCCCGAAACGTACGGAACAAATCCGGGCCTTTTCGTTAAAGGCCCGGGCTACGTTGGCTGAAGCATCATCACGACGACACTGTTCTACCACACCGTCACAAATACCGCGGCAACCTAAGCCACCTTGAAACGACTGACCAACTGTTGCTGGTACTCGGCCAGGCGCGCGAGTTCCTGGCTGGTGATTGCCGTCTGCTCGGCACCGGCGCTCACCTGGATTACCAGATCATTGATCTCGTTCACATTGCGATTGATGTCCTCGGACACCGCGCTCTGCTCTTCAGCAGCGGAGGCGATCTGAATGTTGCGGTCGCTGATCGTCGCCACGCCTTCGGCGATCTCCACCAACAACTCGCCCGCTCGCTCGACTTTGCTCGCGCCATCCTGGGCCTTGCCCAAGGTCTGCTGCATGGACAGGGCCGCACGATCGGAGCCGGCCTGCAGGTTGCTGATCATCTGTTGAATGTTGCCCGTGGACTCTTGGGTCTTTTGCGCCAGGGTGCGCACCTCGGACGCGACCACTGCAAACCCGCGACCATGGTCACCAGCTCGCGCCGCTTCGATGGCCGCATTGAGCGCAAGCAGATTGGTCTGTTCGGCAATGCCGCGAATCACGTCGAGCACCGAGGAAATGGCGTCGCTTTCCAGCTTGAGATCACCAATGATCCCCGCGGTCTCTTCGGCTTGCGCGGACAATTGGCGAATCAAGCCGATGGTACTTTCGATCTCCACCCGACCTTGAGCCGTACTGATATTGACCTGTTGCGACATGTGCGCAGCGTCGTTGGTACTTTGCGCCACCTCGCGCACCGTGGCGCTCATCTGATTGATCGCGGTGGCCACCAGCTCAGTGCCTTGGCGCTGCTGCTCGACACTCTCACTGGTCTGGACCGTCACCGTGGAAGACTCTTGCGCCGCGGTTGCCACTTGCGCCGTGGCATTGCCGATTTCCTGCACGACCCCGCTGATCTCTTGCGCCATGCGGTTGAGGTTTCGCGAGATCTGGCCGAACTCATCCCGGCCGTCATAGGTGGCCCTGGCAGTGAGATCACGCTGGGCCAAGTCATTCAGGACGCGGTTCACATCGCGCACCGCCGAATCGATCATGCGGATGATCACATACGACAGCACCGTCACCGCAAGCAATGCCACGACGACCGCGCCAATGGTCAGCCACAATGCACGGTTTGCTTCATCGCGCTCATGTGTCGCCAGGCGACTGACGCTTTCACCCAGGGCTTGTTCCACCTGGCTCATCATGTCGATGCGTTGAGTGGAGAGTTCAAACCAGGCCTCGGGCTTGATGCCCAGCGGCTGCCCCAATGGCACCTCGAATGCCAGGCGTTGCAACTTGTCGACTGCAACCGCAGCGGGTTTCAGCATTTGATCAGTCAGTTGTTGAAGTAATCCTGGCTGGGCCTTGCGACGGAACCCGTCGGAATAAGCGGAGAACTCGCCGAGATTGCGGCTAAAGCGTGACAATAACGTCTCATCGAAATGGTCCTGGCTGAACACCAGACCGAGTACCACCCGTTCACGTCCGGCCCGCTCTTTCATCTCGATAAACTGATTAAGGGCACCGAGCGCATGGACAATGGTGGCGTTGTTGATCGTTGCTTCCAGAGAGTGGGTGTAACCCATGAGCGTTTGAATGATCTCGGTATAACGAACACCCGACTCGGTGCTGCTAATACTCAACTTATCAACTTGCCCGCGAATGGTGGGCAACGCGTCCAATGCCCGCAGGACATTGTCCAATTGCGTGCTTCCCGACGCAGACAACCGGCGCACCACCTCGACCGAGGTATTGGCATCCTGGCGCGCCTGGGACATCCGTTCACCCATGGACTTGCCGCCACTGCCCAGGAAGACCCCACTGGCTCCGCGCTCGCGCTGCAATACGGTAATCAGTTGACTCAACTTCTGCGCCGTGGCGCTGGCAGTCACCGTGGTGTTCATATCGCGTAGTGTCTTGTAGTTATCCACTACAAAGACCCCGGCCAAGGTGAGAAACCCCAATAAGGGAAGTAGCAGTATCAATAAAAGTTTCAGACGCAGCGGTGCATTCCTGAGCATTTCCGTTCAAGCCTCATTTCATACTGAATTAGTGATGCGTGAACTTATTGTAAAACCGCTGTTATACACGCTGATCCTGAACGATCTTAACGCAATACCAAATGGCCATCACGCCTGATATTGCACTGCTTGGCACTTATATCCACCCGGGGGGCTGGAATTTGTATTTGCCTTGATCAAGATCAAGCATTCGACAAATAACGGTAAGTATTCGGTAAGAGAAAGTTCTCGACGATGGGCGTGCATTCATCCTGTCCTGTTGGAGAACTCAATGCCTTTGCGCTTAGCCGTTTCGACAATCCCGAGTGTGTTCCTGCTCGCCGTGGCCATTTCAGCAATGGCCGCACAGGCGGCCGAGTCTGATAACGCCGAACCGTCTTCGTCCTGGGGACTGGGGGTCGGCGCATTAAGCAGCCAGCAGCCCTATACCGGCATCGATCGTGACAACAAGGCGATACCGCTGATCTACTTCGAGAACGAATACCTACGGGTGTTCGGCCCAAACGCCGAGGTCAAGCTGTCACAACTCGAGATCGGCGACACCCAGCAAATCGATTTCAGCCTCATGGGCCAGTACGACTTCAGTGGCTACGACGCTGACGACGCGCGGGTCTTCGATGGCATGAGCGACCGCAAAAGCAGCTTCTGGGCGGGGGCCAAAGTGGAGTGGCACACCGGTCTGGTGGACGTGCGCGCCGAGTGGCTGTCGGAGGTGTCGGGCAACAGCAAGGGGCAGCGCTTCAACGTGGGCCTGGAGCGGACCTGGCGGGTCGGCGAACACATCACGCTCACACCCCAAGTCACGGCGATGTGGCAGGACAAAAAATACGTCGATTATTATTTTGGCGTGCGCGACAGTGAGGCCCGCATCGATCGTGCGGCCTATGATGGCAAGTCTGCCCTCAATACCGAATTTGGCGTCCGGGGAAACTACATGTTCGATAAACACCACGCCCTGTTCCTCGATATCAAAGCGACGAGCCTCGCCAGTGAGATCAAGGACAGCCCGCTGGTAGACAGCTCTACCGAAAACAGCGCGCTGTTCGGCTACCTGTACCGCTTCTGATGAGCCGCATTCTGCTGGTCGAGGACCACGAACGATTGGCGCACCTGGTCTGCACGGGCCTGGCGAATGCGGGGATCGCCGTCGATGTGATCAACCGCATGGATGGCGCGTGGTCGGCCATCCAGCGTGTGCCCTACCAGGCGCTGATCCTCGATCGCGGGTTGCCGGACGGCGACGGGCTCGTCCTGTTGAAGCGTCTGCGCAGCGCCGGGCTAGGCATCCCGTGCCTGGTGCTCACGGCGCGGGATGCCCTGCATGATCGGGTACAGGGGCTCGATGCCGGCGCGGATGACTATCTGCCCAAGCCCTTTGCCATGGATGAAATGGTCGCGCGCGTGCGAGCGTTGCTGCGACGCCCCGTGGACTGTCGCCCACTGGCGCCCAGCCATGGCGACCTGAGCCTGCAACCCGACACCGGCAGCATGTGGTGTGCCAATGAAAGCATTGCTCTGGCGCCAGCGGAAATGCAGATCATGTTGCTGCTGTTGCGCAAACCTGGGGAGATCGTCCGCCGTCAGACGATAGAGGCAGCAGGCTGGGGCTTGAGCGAGGCGGTCACGCCGAACGCCCTGGACGTGGCCCTTCACCGTATCCGCCGCAAGCTGCTTGCCATCGGTTCCCGCCAACGCATTGTCAACTTGCGAGGTCTTGGTTATGCGCTGCGCCAGGTCGACGTGGCTGAGTAGCCTCAGATTCAAAGTGTTGCTGGCCTATATTGCTGGCGTGGCGCTGAGCATCCTGCTGATCGTATTGACGGCGCTGGCCCTGGTCACCTCCCAGAGCGACATCCTGCTGGTCATGAACATGGCCGAACGCACCCAGGAGCTGGCGGAGAAACTCCAGTTCGATCCTGCCGGCCGCCCGGTCGGATTCGATCGCAGCGAGGCCGATCGAATCTGGACCTATGAAAGCATGCCGCAAGACATCGGATACCGCGTGCTGGACGCCTCGGCAAACGTGGTCCTGACGTCCACCGAAGCAACCTTCTGGCCTGCAAGCACCGCGGTGCGTCCTTCAGAGCACGAACCGTTCAAGTTCGAGCGCCAGGGCATCCTGATGTATGGCGCCACCGCGCCGGTCGAACACGACGGCAAGACCTGGTTCCTGCAACTTGCCGTCAGCGAACGGCTGATGGACCTCTTCCATGGTGCATTCGCGTTGCCATTCATGGGCGCCGGTATCGTCCTGTTCAGCCTGGTGCTGCTCTTCGTCTTTGCCGCCTGTGCCTATATCACCCTGGGCTATACGCTCAGACCCTTGCGCGAGGTGTCGGAGTCGGCCGCGGCCATTTCGCCTCGTTCCCTGCATTCACGCTTGCAGGCCACCAGCGTACCGTCCGAAGTCGTGCCACTGGTGGACAGTTTCAATCGGGTCCTCCAGCGCCTGGAACATGGCTACCGGACCCAACAGGAGTTTCTAGCAACCGCGGCCCACGAGCTCAAGACACCGCTGGCGCTGATACGCGCGCAAATCGAATTGATGGAGGACAGCCACGATCGCAACGCGTTGCTCAACGATGTCGCTCACATGACCCGTCAAGTCCAGCAACTGCTGCTCCTGACCGAAGCCAGTGAGGCCCGGAACTACCAGTTTGCCGAGGTCGAACTGGCCGATGTCGCGAGGGAAGCCAGCAACTATTTGCAGCGCATGGCCGAAGCCGCAGACGTGCGCTTGGTGCTGGCGCAGAACGCTGCCTCTGCTGACCCATGGCAGGCGGATCGCAGCGCCCTCTTCACCTTGTTGAAGAACCTGCTGGAAAACGCCATCCAACACGCCCCTCGGGGCACAGAGGTTCGAGTGGACGTCGGCGAGGATAGCCTGAGCGTACGAGACTGGGGCCCCGGGGTGGATCGGGAGCAACTGCCACACCTGTTCATTCGCTTCTGGCGCGGGGCCCATCGCCGCGACCATGGCGCCGGCCTGGGCTTGACGATCTGCCAGGAAATCGCCCAGGCCCACGGCTGGACGCTCTCGGCCAGGAGAGCCGAGCCTGGTTTGTTGCTACAGCTCTCGCGGCGGGAACATTGATCTACCAGCCGAGCTGCTTGTTGAAACCCAGGGCGTCATAGTAGTCGTGCTGCGTGATAATCTTGCCCTCCTTGAGCCGGATGAAACTCACCCCCTTGAAGCTAAGGGGGCGCTGGGTGGCCGGCGTCTCGGTGCTCCAAGGCCCGGTATTGTGTCCCTTGAATTCCCATTCGAAGGCAATGCTTTCACCGTTGACGATCGGCTCGCCCAGCATCGTCCATTGCAGATCCGGCACTGCGTGCATGAACACTTCGATCACCTGGGTCTTGGCATTTTCCCGGCCGACCTGCGGTGTCCCCACCGAGGCGTCGAGGAACTCGCCGTCCTCGGTGAAGTACTTCGCCGCAGCCTCCGCATCGCGAGCGTTCCAAGCTTTCATATAGTCATGGATCACACCCAGGGTATCGTTTTGACTGGCTGCCAGAACCCCATGGCTGGCCAGAATCAGGAGCAACCCAAACAGCATCGAATGGATTCGAGACGTCATAGCGTTCACCCTTTTATCATCAGAGGATTTGCCTGCCGCGCCCGGCGGCAGGCCGTCATGTCGCTTAGGTTTTTTTCCAGGCATCGGAAGCCGGGGCGGTACCTTTCTCGTAGGGGCGAAACAGGACCATGTAGACGAGGCCGACGAAGATCACGATGGCGCCAACCAACACGATGCCGTAGTTCACATACCACGGCGCGTCTGGCATACGCGGCCAGGACATATTGACGATGGCGAACAAGCCATAGCAGAGCGCAGCGATGTTCACCGGCCAGCCCCAACGTCCCAAGGTGAACTGGCCATTGGGTGTCCAGCCCCGGAGACGGGCGTACATCACACCCCCGACGATCATCTGGAATGCCAGGTAGATACCGATGGCGGCAAAACTCACCACCAGCGCGATGGCGTTCTGAAGATAGAAACCGACACACACGATGATCGCCGGCAGCACCCCGCAGACCATCAGGGCGGCGGTCGGCACATGGGTAGCCGGGGAGATTTTCTTCAGCACGCCACTGCCCATGAGCATCTCGTCTCGGGCGTAGGCATACAACAAGCGGCTGGCGGATGCCTGCAAGCTCAGCACACAGGAAACGAACGAAACCGTGATCACCGCCATGACCACCCGCGACATGACCGGACCGAACGCCGCGCCGAATATCGTGGCCATGGGGTCCTTGTCCTGGCCGGAAACAACGGCGGCAATATCAGGCACGGCCAGGATCAAGGCCAGGGCGGCAAAGATCGACGCGGCACCGCCGATCCAGATCGTCATTCGCATGGCCTTGGGGACTTGGCGGCTGGGATTGGGCGTTTCCTCGGCCACATCGCCGCACGCTTCAAAACCGTAGTAAAGGAACATCCCGGCCAGTGATGCGGCCAGGAAGGCCGGCCAGTACTCCCCATCGATGGAGATATCGAACGTGTCGAACAACACGCTCAAGGGCTGGTGGCGCTCAAAAATCAGCAAATAGCCGCCGATCAACAACGCCCCGACCAGCTCACACAGAAAGCCGAACATAGCCACCCGCGCCAGCAGCTTGGTGCCGCTCAGGTTCAAGACCGTCGCAGTAGCGGTCAGGACCAGCGCGACCAAGGTATTGGTGACCGGCGACGGCTCGAAACCCAGCAGGTTGGCAATGTAGGGACCGGCGCCCAGAGCTACGGCAGCAATGGTCACGCACAGGGAGATGGCGTAGATCCAGCCGACCATCCAGGCCCACTTTTTCCCCACCAGGCGACGGGCCCACGGATAGACACCGCCGGAGATGGGATATTGGGACACCACTTCGCAAAAAATCAGGCACACCAGCATTTGCCCGAACCCCACCAGCAGGTAGGACCAGAACATGGGCGGCCCGCCCGTTGCCAGGCACAGGCCGAACAATGTGTAGACGCCGACTACCGGTGATAGGTAGGTGAACCCGAGGGCAAAGTTCTGCCACAGGCTCATGCTACGTTCGAAACTCGAGGTGTACCCGAGGGCACGGAGTTGCTCCGCGTCCTGGTCCACGGCTGCCGTGGAGCTTATTGGGCTGTTCATTGCGCCATCCTTCAAAAAGGAATTCGTTGAGTAAGCGTCAAGCAGGCAGAACCATTCCACCCGTAACGTGGTTCACCAGAAATGCCTCAGAGCTGTATCCAGGTGGCCTTGATCTCGGTGTATTTATCGAAGGCATGCAGGGATTTGTCGCGGCCATTACCGGACTGCTTGTAGCCACCGAACGGCGCCATCATGTCGCCGCCGTCATACAGGTTGACCCAGACACTTCCGGCGCGAAGTGCGCGGGCCATGGTGTGGGCGCGCGACAGATTGGCCGTCCAGACGGCTGCAGCCAGCCCGTAAGGCGTGTCGTTGGCGATGCGCACCGCATCCTCGGCTTCGTCGAATTCGATCACCGACAGCACTGGGCCGAAAATCTCTTCCCGGGCAATTGTCATCGAGTTGCTGACATTGTCGAACAGTGTCGGCTCCACGTAGCTGCCGCCGGTTTCCTCCAATGCCACGCGCCCTCCCAGCAACAACTGGGCGCCTTGATCCTGTCCTTGCCGAATGTGTTGCAACACCCCTTCCAGGTGGCGCGCGTCCACCAGCGCACCGACATTGGTGTCGGGATCCAGTGGATGGCCTGGCTTCCAGCCTTTTAAAGCCTCGACCACCATCGGCACGAAGTGCGCCTTGATGGAAGCCTGGACGAGCAAACGTGAACCGGCGGTGCACACCTCGCCCTGGTTGAAAGCAATGGCGGCCGCTGCCGCTTCGGCGGCTGCCTGTAGATCTGGGGCATCTGCGAAGACAATGTTCGGACTCTTCCCCCCCGCCTCCAGCCAAACCCGCTTCATGTTCGACTCGCCCGCATACACGAGAAGTTGCTTGGCCACTCGGGTGGAACCGGTAAACGCCAGCGCATCAACGTCACCGTGCAAGGCCAGGGCCTTGCCCACCGTGTGTCCATGGCCTGGCAGCACATTGAGCACACCGACCGGCAACCCTGCTTCCAGGGCAAGCTGTGCGATACGAATAGCCGTCAGCGGCGAACGCTCTGAAGGCTTGAGAATCACCGAGTTGCCGGTCGCCAATGCCGGCCCCAATTTCCACGAAGCCATCATCAACGGGAAATTCCACGGCACGATGGCAGCGACCACCCCGACCGGCTCCCGCGTCACCAGCCCGAGCTGATCTACCGCCGTCGCGGCCACCTCATCGTAGATCTTGTCGATGGCCTCCCCGCACCAGCGAATGCTATCGATGGCGCCAGGCAGGTCGACCGCCAGCGAGTCGGCGATCGGTTTGCCCATGTCCAGCGTTTCCAGCAGTGCCAGCTCTTCGGCGTGAGACTGCAAGAGGTCGGAAAAACGCAGCATGACCGCCTTGCGCATTGCCGGTGCCTGACGCGACCAAACGCCGGAGTCGAATGCCGCCCGGGCGCTGGTCACGGCCAGCTCGGCGTCCGCGGCATCGCAACTTGCAACCAGGCCCAACAATCGCCCGTCCACAGGACTCACGCATTCAAAGGTAGCGCCTGAACTGGCAGGCCTGTATCGCCCGTCGATAAAGGCACGGCCCTCGATGTCCAGCGCCTTGGCTCTGGCTTCCCACTCTGCTCGGGTCAAGTGACTCATGATTGAAGTGCTCCTGGGTTCGGATGAATGCGATCTCGGCTCGCTTAAACATATGGAACCATATCTTTTAGTTCATGAGAACCCCAGGAAAACCAAATTCAGCCAGGTTTTTTTGACTTAAACGCCTTTTCATCCCTAGAATTCCGCGCCAGTGGCCCCTGAAAATGCCTTTGAACTATGAAATAGAATTTTTTGAGTCCAGGCGTCGACGACGCCGCCAATGAATGAAACGACCATGAGCCCTACATCAAGCCTCATACGCCTCAGTCAGGAAGGGAAAACGGAATCCGTCACCCGCCGCCTGGTTGAAATGATTGACCTGGGGTTGCTGGTCGAAGGTGAACAGCTCCCCAGCGAAAGTACCCTGGCCACCCAACTCGGCGTCGCCACGGTCACCCTGCGCGATGCGTTGGCTGCCTTGCGAGAGCGCGGGGTCATCGAAACCCGGCGTGGACGCAACGGCGGCAGCTTTATCTGCGCCGCCCCACAAACCACCGATCAGGCGTTGTTCGATCAATTGCGTGAAATGAGCACGCTTGAATTGCGTGACCTGGCCGACGAGCACGCAGCCATTTCAGGCGCCGCCGCCCGCTTGGCAGCCCAACGCGCCGGCCCTGAGCAACATGCGCGGCTGGGTGGCTACATCGATGCGCTGGCCAAGGCACAAGAACGTCTGGAGCGCCGACGTGCCGACGCCAGGTTCCACATCGAAATTGCCGTGGCGTCGCAGTCGGTACGGCTGACCCACAGCGAGGCCCGCTTGCAGGCGGAACTGGGGGAGTTGTTATGGTTGCCATTTGATGAGCAACCGGATCCCCAAGTGATCGAGTGGGAACACCGGGCGATTCTGGAGGCCATCATTGCGAACGATGCCAATCTGGCGGGGGCACTGGCCGAAGCCCATGTTGCTCGCGGCGTCCGGCGTTTGACCGCCATACGCTTGCAGCAGATGGCGCAAGATGCCTGATGACTGGAACAGAACTTGCTCAACAACTGACTCCAAACACCGCCCGACAGCCTGTCCGTGTCGCCAGCAAACACCGCACTGTCCCTTCCGAGGCATGAGTTAGAGCCATGGATAACGAAATTTCAGCAAATGGGTTATCCCAATGCGCAACGTTGATCAACGCTTCCATTGGTAACGTCTTCAAGGGTCTCAACGACCTGGGCGCCCAGGTATCGAGCATTTGGGAACGGCAACGGTGCAAGACCAGGCGCCCCAATCAACGCGACCTCAAGCCATTGTTGGGTGGCGTCCGGCAGATCCTTGACTCCGAGAGTCTCAAGTTTCATGGCGCTGGCGTGGTTTTCGCCCCTGGTGAGCTGGAAGATTGCGAGATGCACCTGCAGTGGTGGTGCCGGACCCAGAACGAACAAGTCCAGCCTTTGCAGCTGAATCTCGATAGCCGCAGCGATCGTTTCTACGATTACCTGCACATGCCTTGGTACACCCGTCCGCAGCAGACTCGCCAGCCCTCCATAGACGGGCCTTTTGTCGACTTGTATGGCACCGAGCAGTACATCGTTGCCTTCTCCGTGCCGATTTTTTTCGATGATCGCTTCATTGGCGTTGCCGCCGCCGACATCTCCCTGCACTCGTTGGAACCCTTGCTCGTGCGCAGCCTGATGAGAGTCAGCAATGAAGCGCTGTTGCTCAATGCCGAAGGTCGAGTATTGGCAGCTAATACGGCGAGCTGGTTGGCCGGTGATTTGATACGAGGCGTGCTGAACCAGGACATGGACCAAGGGCGCGTTTTGAGCCTCATCGACACCTCGTCCTATTGGAGCGTCGTGGAACGGCCGGTACCCAGGCTCTGATTGCCGGTCGCCATCGCGAGCAAGCTCGCTCACACATAGGTGATACGCAGGCTCAAGCGACCCCGCCGTCAGCGACCGTAAGCGTGCCGGGCTGTGGGGCGCGGCTGTGCATGAAAGTTTCGGGCATCGCCAGCAACAGACCAAATGCCAACGCAGCAATCGCCGCCAGGGTCAGGAACGCCGCGCTGTAGCCAGCCCCCTGCACCACAAAGCCGGCCAGGCTGTTACTCAACGCCGCGCCGAACCCGAACACCGTCGACAGCACCCCGAGGCTGACGTTGAAACGCCCGGTGCCCTGGGTCAGGTCCTTGACCACCAGTGGAAACAGCGCGCCAAACAGCCCGGCACCGATCCCATCGAGCAACTGCACCGCCACCAACCAATAGGGGTCATCCGAGAGCACGTACAACACCCCTCGAATGGGCAGGATCAGGAAGCCGGCCAGCAACAACGGCTTGCGTCCCCAGGCATCGGCCTTGACGCCGACCAGCCACGCCATGGGTACCATGACCAGTTGCGCCGCGACGATACAAGCCGACGTCAGCGGCGTGGCCAGGTGGGCATTGGCCTGGGCGAGCTTCTGGCTGACCAGCGGGAGCATCGCCGCGTTCGCCAGGTGAAACAGCCCGCAGCAAATGGCGAACAACAGCAGCGTGCGGTTATCCAGCAACACGCGCAGCGCCGAGGGCGTCGGGCCCTGCACCGACTGACCGGCCTCCAGGCCCCGGGCCACGTCATGGTCGATGGCCTCGGCGGACACGCAACTGACCGCCACGATGCTGGCCAATGCCATCGCGGCCATCAGGTAGAACACCGCAATGGGACCGAACAGCCAGGCGAACCCACCCGCCAGCAGCGCTGCGCAGGCATTGCCCGCGTGGTTGAATGTCTCGTTGCGCCCAGTACGCCGCGTAAAGGCCCGGACGCCGGTAATGCCCAGGGAGATGGCCGCAATGGCCGGCGCGAAGACCGACGCCGCCACGGCGCCGAGCGCCTGGGTCAGCGCCACCAGGCCGAAGGAAGACGTGAACGGTAGCACCAGGCAACCCAGCGTCACCATCAAGGCAGCCACGGCCACCACGGCACGTTTGCTGCGCACCCGGTCGATCAGCGCTCCGGCGGGCGCCTGGGCGACGAGCCCGGCCATAGCGGCCACCGTCATCACCACGCCAATGCTGGCAGGGTCCCAGCGATGCACCGCCAGCAGGTAGATCGCCAGGTAAGGACCCAGCCCATCGCGTACATCCGCGAGGAAAAAATTCAGGCCATCCAGGGAAAGCTTGTTACGTCGGTCTCGGTTGCGATCCATAGCGGCCTCGACGGGCATTGCCCCAAAGAAAATTGCCGCCATGATGTCGCAAAGAATCGAACCGGGCCACCGTGATGAGCGCGGGCCCCTTTCCCTGTGGGAGCGAGCTTGCTCGCGATGGCGGACCATCAGCCAACGATGATGCTGGATCTGACACCGTCATCGCGAGCAAGCTCGCTCCCACATGGGGTGTTGGGTTGGATGCGTGCCCTGGGGGCACGCTACGCCAAGGCACCGGCCGTCGCGCACGGCGTCCTACCAAAGCGCGATGTCGTAGGTGAAATAGATCCGGTTGCTGTCACGGCCACGGGAAAAGTCCGAGCGATAGACGTAGTTGCGCAACTTCACCCCCAGCCCCTTGAACGTACCCTGCTGCACCACGTAGGCGATCTCTGCGTCACGCTCCCACTCTTTGACGGTGGTATTGGACTTGCCGTCGTTGCCGCTCAGGTAGCGGGTGGAAAATGTCAGGCCGGGCACACCGAGGCGAGCGAAGTCGTAGCCATAACCGAGCATCCAGGTCTTCTCGTCTTCCTCGATGAACTTGCCGATCCCGACGTTGCTGAAGGAGTACACCGTGGCGCCGCTGACATAAGGCAGGCCCGCCTCGCCGCTGAGGGTTTGATAGCCGGCGCTCAGTGTATGGCCGACAACGGCGTAGGACAGCGATCCGCTGAGCATGTCGTTGTCGATCTTGCCACCGTAGGCCGACCCCGAATCGACGCTGTTGAAGTAGCGCAGGTCGCTGGTCAATACCCCAGCGCCCAAGGGCAGATCATGCTGGATGCCGGCAAAATTCTGTCGATAGAAATTCTCCAGCTCGCCATAGAAGTAGCTCAGGCGGATGTTTTTGCCCAACTTGTAGTCGGCACCGGCATAGCTGAAGTCACCGGACTTATCGCCGCCGTAGCCATCGGGCACGATGGGCATGCTGTCGCTCGAATCGCGCAGCTTGAAACGCTCCAGATACCCGCCGGTGATGGTGAGGTTGTCGATGTCAGTGCTGCTGATCTGGGTGCCCTGGTAAGTCTGGGGCAACAGCCGCGCATCGTTGTAGACCAGCACCGGAGTCTTGGGCAGCAACGTGCCGTATTTGAGCGTGGTCTTGGCCACCCTGGCCTTGGCGGTCATCCCTGCGCTGGCAAACTCGTCGGCGGCGCGACCGTCGTCATGCACCGGTAGCAGGCCGGTGCCGCTGCGACCACGCCCGGAGTCGAGCTTGACCCCGAGCAGGCCCAGGGCGTCGACCCCGAAGCCGATGGTGCCCGGCGTAAAGCCTGACTGGTAATCCAGCAGGAAGCCCTGGGCCCATTCGGTGCGCTCACTCTTGGCGGTCCTCGCCGCCCGTGCGCTCATCCCGTGCTCGTCGCGAAAATTTTCGTTGAAGTAGACGTTGCGCAATTGCAGCTTGAGTTTGCTGTCGTCGATGAAACCTTCGGCACTGGCCGAGGCCAGAGGCAACAGCCCAAGGATTGGAAACAAAGCCCCGCGGGTAAGCAAAGTGGTCATGTCGAGCTACTCGTTGTTGTTATTTGGCGTGCAAGCCAGCGCACACCCGCTTGCGCAGGCGTGTCAGGCAAAAAGCTAAGGTGTCGGGTGAATCAGGAAAACAGCGTCAGCGCCCCGGTCAGCAGCGCCAGTGCAGTAATCACCAGGGACGTGAGCACCGCCCATTTGACGGTGGCTTTCTGGAAGTCGCCAAGGTCGCGGTCAACCATGCCCACCAGCAACAAGGTCGAGGCCACCAGCGGGCTCATCAAGTGCACCGGCTGGCCGAGAATGGACGCCCGGGCAATTTCCACCGGATCGATGCCATAGGCGGCAGCGGCATTGGCCAGGATCGGCACGACACCGAAGTAGTAGGCATCGTTGGACAATACGAAGGTCAGCGGCATGCTGGTAATCGCCACCACCAGCGGGAACAGATGGCCCCAGGAAGGCGGAATCCAGTCGACCAGGGTTTGTGCCAGGGCATCGACCATTTTCGTCCCGGAAAAAATCCCGGCGAAGATGCCCGCGGCGAACACCAGCAGGACCACGGTCATGGCGTTGCCCGAGTGGGCGAGAATGCGCTCCTTCTGAATGTCCAACTGCGGATAGTTGATCATCAGCGCCAGGACGAAACCGATCAGGAACAGGATCGCCGAGTGCATGAGCCCCATCACCAGCGCAACCATCACCGCAACCACCAGCAGCAGGTTGACGTAGGCCAGCTTCGGACGCTTGTGCGGCGTATTCTCGATGATCGCGTTGATGTAGCAGTCACCGCCACCGCTTTGCAGCTGGACGTTGCCGATGCGCTTGCGCTCGGCACGACCTAGCAGGAACGCCGTGAACACCACCCACATCGCACCGCCGATCATGGTCGGCAGCAAGGGCACGAAGTACTCACCGGCATCCAGGCCCAATGCCGCGATCGCGCGGGTCGCCGGGCCGCCCCAAGGGGTCATGCCGCTCATGATGCTCAAGGAGAGCATGGAAACAGTCGCCAGGATCATCGGATTCATGCCGATGCGTTTGTACAGCGGCAGCATCGCGGCACAGGTGATCATGTAAGTCGTCGTGCCGTCACCGTCCAGCGCCACCAACAGCGACAGCAGCGCAGTGCCCACGGCGATCTTCATCGGGTCGCCATTGACCCGCTTGAGGATTTTGCGGATCAACGGGTCGAACAGACCGGCGTCGATCATCAGGCCGAAAAACAGGATCGCGAACAACAACAGTGCCGCCGACGGCGCGACCATTTTCAGGCCGTCCAACATCATCTTGCCGGTGGTCCCGCCAAAGCCGCCGAGCACGGCAAAGACGATGGGCACCACCGTCAGGGCGACGATCGGTGACAACCGTTTGGTCATTATCAGGAAGGTAAAGACCACCACCATGGCCAAGCCAAGTAAAGCGAGCATATGTCAGTTCTCTTGTTGTTATGAGTAGCTTGGCTGACATTCAGGCGCACGCCCCCCAACCCGCCAGGCAACACGCAAAAGTGTGCCTGGCGCAGGTAGTGAGTGAGCTGATGTGGTGCCGTCGAGTCAGCCGCGAGCGGCTAGATGTGTTTGGCGACCTTCGTGTCGTCCCAGGCTGAGTCCGTTGCCGGGGTCTGCGTCAGGGCGGGTTTGCCATCCAGGGTCCGCAACAGGAGTTCGCGGTCGCAGGCATTCTCCGAAAGGGAGATCACCACGGTCGCAACGGCGTTGCTCGCCAGGCTGGTCAACGCCCGCGCTTCGGACATGAACCGGTCGATCCCGATCAACAGGGCCAGGCCCGCCAGGGGAATGTCGTGGATGACCGTCAAGGTCGAGGCCAGGGCGACAAACCCGCTGCCGGTCACACCCGCGGCCCCCTTTGACGACAGCAGCATGATCGCCAGCATGCTGATGACCTGGGTCAGCGTCAGGTCGATGTTGCAGGCCTGGGCAATGAAGATCGCCGCCAGCGACAGGTAGATCGCCGTGCCGTCGAGGTTGAACGAGTAACCTGTCGGCAGCACCAGCCCCACGACGCCTTTCTTGCAACCCAGGGCCTGGAGTTTTTCCAACATTCGCGGCATCACCGGTTCGGTCGAGGACGTCCCCAGTACCACCAGGAATTCTTCACGCAGATAACGCAGCAGCTTCCAGAGGCTGAAGCCATGTGCGCGGCAGATGCTGCCCAACACCACGAAGACGAAGAAGGCGCAGGCGATATACAAGGTCATGATCAGCTTGGCCAGCGAGCCCAGCGACGTGATCCCGTACTGCCCCACCGTGAAGGCCAAGGCCCCGAAAGCGCCGATCGGAGCGAAACGCATCAGGTAGGAGAAAATCTTGAAGACCATGTGCGAAGCTGATTCCAGGACCTCCAGCACCGGCTTGCCGCGCTCACCCAAGGACGACAGGGCAAAACCGCAGAGCACCGCGATAAACAGCACCGGCAACACCTCGCCTTTATTGAAGGCGCCGATAAAGGTGTCGGGAATGATGTGCATGAAGAAGTCCACCACGCTCAGTTTCGCGGCGGATTCGGTGTACTGCGACAATCCTTGGGTGCTCAACTGCGTCGGATCGATGTTCATGCCCGCGCCGGGCTTGAACAGGTAGACCGACACCAGGCCGATGATCAGGCTGATCACCGTCAGCGCCAGGAACAACAGCATGGTCTTGCTCAACAAACGCCCCAGCGAGCGCTTGTCGCTCATGCCGGCGATGCCGGTGACAATGGTGCAGAACACCACCGGCGCGATCATCATCTTGATCAGCTTGATGAAGGCATCACCCAGCGGCTTCAGGGCAATTGCCTGTTGCGACCAGAAATGCCCGACGACCACGCCCAGCAGCACGGCGCAGATGATCTGGAAGTAGAGCGATTTAACAACTTTCATGGCATCACCCATTTTTAGAATTGTTCTGATGCAAAAGACCCTGGCTGCCTGGGCTATCCGGCCAGCCGCTGGGACGCCGTGGCGTAGACGTAACCTGAGAAAAGCCGGCGCGCGGTACGTACTACCGAAGCCCGAATGGTCTCACCCTTTTCACCGGTGTAGGACAGTACGACATCAATGCCGCCGCTTGGGTGCTCAATCCGAACCTGTTGCAAGCGCGGCTCGCTGACGATGCCAAGCAACTGTGCGACGACGCTGTCTTCGGTCACACACGCAGTGGCCAAGCCGATGGAACCGGTGATCGCCAGGGCGCGGTGACAGTTGTGCGGCATGAAATAACGCACCTGGACCGTCCCGCCAGACTTGGCCGGAGACACCAGCACCGGTTTGGGAATGACCTTGTCACTGACATCACCCAAGCCCATGGCCAGGCCGGCTTTCAGGCGCAGGGACTCCAGGCGCTGCAGGAAGGCTTTATCGGCGTCCAGCTCAGCGGGGCTTTCATCGCCGCGCTTGCCAAGCTGACTGGCTTGAACGATCACCATCGGCATCGCCATGTCGATGCAGGTCACCGGGATGCCGTCGATCAGGTCCTGGGGTTGTCCAGTGGGAAAGAGTTTCCCTGTCTTGCTGCCCGCCGCATCGAGAAAGGTCAGTTGCACCGGAGCCGCTGTGCCAGGCACGCCATCGATGGCGGTATCGCCTTCATAGCGGACTTTGCCTTCCGGGGTTTGCACTTCGGAATTCACGAAAGTCCCGGTATTGAGGTTGCGAATACGCACCCGGGTCAGGTCGCCGGAAGGCTTGACCAGTCCCTGCTCGATAGCGAACGGGCCGACGGCGCAGAGCATGTTGCCGCAGTTGGGGGCGGTATCGACCCGACGCTGGGAAACCATGACCTGGACGAACAAATAATCGACATCCGCATCAGGGTGCAGCGATGGGCTGACGATCGCCACTTTGCTGGTTTGTGGACTGCCGCCACCGATGCCGTCGATTTCCAACTCATGGCCCGAGCCCATCAGGTTGAGCAGCAGCTCGTCACGTTCGGCGATGGCGACCGGCAGATCCCAGGCGAGAAATACCGGGCCTTTGGACGTACCGCCGCGCATTAGCACACAAGGAATTCGCTGCATGTTCACTAACTCTTGTTGATCAATCTGGATAATTGATGCTCTGGAAACAAGAGTGGCAGGGTTTGAAAAGTGTTTCCAATGCAAAGATCAGAGCGATTATTGCGTTTCACAAATGAATTGCTTTACGCTAATTATCATCGCGCACGGCCCTTCCTCGGTGAGGTAGCACATGGAATATGAACTCCAGGACATACGATCTTTCGTGAAAATCGCCGAACTCGGCAGTTTCCACGAAGCCGCTGACGCACTGCATCTGTCGCAACCAGCCTTGAGCCGACGGATGAAAAAACTCGAGGAAGGCCTGGGAACCGCTTTACTCGATCGCACCACCCGCAAGGTCAGCCTGACGAGCGTCGGCCGTGATTTCCTGCCCAAGGCGCGGCGCCTGCTGGATGATTTCGACGACTCGATTCTCAACATCCGCGAGCTGGCGGAGCGGCAGATCGGCCGGGTAACTTTGGCCTGCATTCCCACGGCAGCGTTTTATTTCCTGCCTTCGGTGATCCGCCTCTACAACGAGCGCTACCCGAAAATCCGCATCCGCCTGCTCGACCTCAGCGCCAACGAAGGGCTCGAAGCGGTTCTGCGCGGCGAAGCCGACTTCGGCATCAACATGATGAGCGGCCAGCACCCGGACATCGAGTTCGTGCCCCTGGTCAACGAACCCTTTGTGCTGGCCTGCCGGCGCGATCATGAATTGGCTGAACGCAGTGCGGTTACCTGGTCGGAACTCAGTGATTATCGGCTGATCGGTGTTGGTCGCCTGAGCGGCAACCGCATGCTGCTGGACCACGCACTGTCGGGCCTGAGCTGGCGCCCGCAATGGTTTTACGAAGTGCAGCACCTGTCCACGTCGCTGGGATTGGTCGAGGCTGGCCTCGGCGTGTCGGCGATGCCCAGCCTGGCGATGCCGGCCGGGGATCATCCAACGCTGGTCAGCGTGCCGCTGATCGAGCCGGTGGTAAACCGCTCGCTGGGCCTGGTCTACCGCCGGGGCGCATCGCTCTCCCCGGCTGCGGAGAAGTTCGTCTCGATCCTGCTTGAGCAGTGGCCGCAATGAAGCGAGAGCCTCCACACTGCCAACGCGGCGAGGCTGATCAAGGCGCCTAGCAGGCTGACCGCCATCCAGCCCCACAGCGCATAAACCTGGGTCGCGGCCGCCGCGCCCAGCGCGCTGCCCGCCGAGTAGAAACACATGTACGCGCCGACCATGCGACTTTGCGCGTCGGGCCGTGCTGCGAAGATCAAGCTCTGGTTGGTGACATGCACGGCTTGCACCGCGAAGTCGAGCAACACCACGCCGCACACCAGTGCGATCAGGGAGGTTTCGGTAAACGTGATAGGCAGCCAGGAGAGCGTCAGGAGCCCCAGCGACCAGCCGGTAACGCGTTGTCCAAAGCCTTGATCGGCCCAGCGACCGGCCCTTCTGGCTGCCAGGGCCCCGGCGACGCCAGCCAGGCCAAACAGGCCGATGGCCGTATGTGAAAGCGACAGCGGCGCGGCGCTCAACGGCAGCACCATGGCGGTCCATAACACCGAAAACGCGGCAAAGATCAGCAAGGCCAGCAGCCCCCTGATCCGTAGCACCGGCTCGGTCATGAACAGCTTGAACAGCGACCGGATGAGCGCCAGGTAAGGCTGCCGGTCAGGTGACGACACGGCGGCAGGCACCACTGCCCAGAACACTGCCGCGATGGTCAGCATCAATCCCGCGGAAACGAAATAAACCCCGCGCCAGCCCGCCAGATCGGCAATCACTCCAGAGGTAAACCGCGCCAGGAGAATACCCAGGACCACGCCGCTGGTGACGGTTCCCACGGCCTGCCCCCGTTGGGAGGGCGTAGACAGCACGGCGGCATAGGCCACCAGCACTTGGACAACCACCGCCAGCAAGCCCATCACGATCATGGCCCCCAGCAAAGCCAACCAATGCTGGGCGGCACCGACGACCGCCAGCACAAGCGCGGACAACACCAATTGCGCGAAAACCAGGCGTTTACGGTTGACCCTGTCCCCCAGCGGGACGATGAACAGCAACCCCAGCGCGTAACCCACCTGAGTGGCCGTCA
Organism: Pseudomonas brassicacearum subsp. brassicacearum; assembly: GCF_008801605.1. Classification (GTDB taxonomy): domain Bacteria; phylum Pseudomonadota; class Gammaproteobacteria; order Pseudomonadales; family Pseudomonadaceae; genus Aquipseudomonas; species Aquipseudomonas brassicacearum. The sequence goes on from NZ_VZPJ01000001.1 coordinate 397,196, forward strand.
CCACCACCCCGATAAATCCTGACGCGACGCCCAGGCTCTCGGCCATCGAGGCGAGCAAGGGCTGGGCGAAGTAGACATTGGCGACGGCCAGTGCGCAGGTCACGGAAAACAATAACGTGAGCGCCGGCGAAAGCCCGGCACATTGGTCGTCACTCAAATTTCCCGAAGGCTGCTGGGTGCAACAATCGACATCTGCTGTCATGCACGTCTCCTTGACGCTAAACTGGTTTCAATTGAAAACCTGACTGGATTGTTGCCTGATCAGGTTTCGATTTGCAACCACAGACATCGACCGGACTTGCGATGCTTTTTCAGGAGGTCAATACAATGGAAAACGCTTCACCGCAAAACAGCGAATGCCCGGTAGCCAGGACACTGGACGTGATTGGCGATCGCTGGTCGCTCATGATCATTCGTGATGCATTCGACGACATTCGCCGCTTCAGCGAATTTCAGAAGAGCCTGGGCGTGGCCAAGAACATTCTGGCTTCGCGACTCAAGGCGTTGGTCGAGGTCGGGGTGTTCGACGTTCGACCCGCATCCGATGGAAGCGCCTACAAGGAATACGTCCTGACAGAGAAAGGCCGAGAGATCTTTCCGGTCGTGGTCAGCCTGCGACAGTGGGGTGAACGCTTCCTGTTCGAGCCGGGAGAAACGCGTTCCGTGCTGTTGGACAACACGTCCGGACAGGCCCTCATGCCGATGGATGTTCGATCCTCAAGCGGTCAGAAACTCGGACCGGCCGATTGCCACAGGGTGAGGCTCATTGCCGACAACCCGACGTGAGATTGATCGTCCCTACCCCTTCAGTACCAACGACATGTCCGGGTACCTGGCGCACATGAAATCGACAAATGCACGCACCTTCGGTGCAGCAAGACGCCGGGACGTGTGCAAGACCCAGAGTTCGGCTTCCTTCCCCGATACCGTGCCCCACTGGACCAACTCGCCACTGGCCAACTGGTTCCATGCGATGGACTGTGGAATGAGGGCAGCCCCACCACCGGCGATGGCCGCATCGCGGATCATCAGGAACGAAGAGAAGCGCAGCCTGGGGATCGGCTCCAGAATCAGGCTGCCGCCATCGAGTGTCCAATGGGTGGGCTCGAAACTGGACATCACAACACCGGGAACTGAGCGGATGGCGCCGGGTGCAGGCCGAGGTAATCCAGGCGCGGCCACCACCACCAGCCGGTCCTTGGCGAAACAGCGACCGACTAAATCGCTGTCCGGGCTGGGGTTGATCCGGATGGCGACATCAAATTGTTCCTCGACGAGATCAACCACGCGATCCTCCGAAATGACCTCGATCGTGACGTCCGGGTAAGCCGCACAAAACGCTGCGCCGATGCCGCCCATCGCCAGCTGCGAAAACAGGACCGGGGCAGCGACACGCAAGCGTCCGCGAGGCGTCGATACGCCCTCCTTCGCCGCCGCCATGGCTTCGACCACCTCGGCCAACGGCCCTTCGGCCCTGCTCAGCAGCAGCTCTCCAGCCTCGGTGAGCTTCAGACCACGCGCACTGCGCTCGATCAGCCTGACGCCCAATTGCTCCTCGAGGTCGGCAATGCGGCGCGACAAGGTTGCCTTGGATATTCCGCTCGCACGGCTTGCTTTTCCCAACCCCTCGTTCGTTGCGACGAGGGTGAAATCGATCAGCGCGTTCAGGTTCATGCTGTTCCACTTTTGAAACGGAGTGTCTACATCCTGGCGTCTTCGTTTTGTTTCTGCAACGGAATATCGTTTGATCATCGCAACGGGCCGACAAGGCCGTAGCGGACTTTTCCGGCTACCCACCCTTTTGCAGGAGATTCAACATGAGCATTCTCGTTACCGGCGCCACGGGCACCATCGGTTCACTCATCATCCAGCGCCTCGCCGACGCAGGCGCCGACGTCAAAGCCCTCGTGCGCCAGCCTGGCAAGGGAACATTCCCGGCGGGCGTGACTGAAGTCGTTGCCGACCTCACCGACGTGCCTTCGCTGCGCGAGGCGCTGGCGTCGGTGCGTACGCTGTTCCTGCTCAATGCCGTGACCCCCGACGAGGTGACACAAGCCCTCATCACCTTGAACCTCGCTCGCGATGCCGGCATCGAGCGCATCGTCTACCTGTCGGTGATTCACGCTGACAAGTTCACCCACGTTCCGCACTTCACCGGCAAGCACACGGTCGAGCGCATGATCGAAAGCCTCGACATCCCGGCGACCATCCTGCGCCCGGCGTACTTCATGCAAAACGAATTGATGGTCCAGCAGACGATTCAGAACTACTCGGTGTACCCGATGCCGATCGGCTCGGCGGGCGTCTCGATGATCGATGCCCGCGACATCGCCGATATCGCCGCTGCCGAGTTGCTGCGACGCGACAGGGCACCTTCGGCCCTGGACCGTGTAACCCTGGAGCTGGTCGGCCCACAAGCACTGACCGGTGCCGCCGCGGCGAATATCTGGAGTTCAGCCCTGGGTCGCGAGATCGCCTACGGCGGTGACGATGTGGCCGCCTTCGAAGCGCAATTGGCCGCGTACGGTCCCGCCTGGCTGGCTTATGACATGCGCCTGATGATGTCCGGTATCCAGACGTTTGGCATGCAGGCTGCTGAAGGAACCGTGGAACGGCTACAAACCATCCTCGGGCGTCCGTTGCGCACCTACGAAGACTTCGTCCGCGAGGCCACCGCAGGGGTTTGAACAGCTGGGCAGTAAGCGCCAGGTCGGTCAGCGGAACACCGACCTGGCGTGCAACGAGGAAGGCTTGCTCCAGCAACGGCTACTCGCTAAACCAGCTGGCGAATCCCCAGAGACAAGATCAAACCACCACACAGTCGATCAATTGCTTTTTTCCTACCTTGATAGGCGCAAGCAATCCTCGGTTGCGAAAGCGCAATTGCGACCATTGCATACCAGGCCATTGAAACCACCACGACAACTGCCAGCATCGACAAAAACGTGCCTGGCGAAACGTGGGCGGGAGCCGCGGCTGAAAAAACAGCGGCATAGAAAGCCATGGACTTGGGGTTGCCAATGTTGGTGATCACCCCCTGAATAAAGGACTGGCGGCAACTACCGGCGACGGCATCATTCAGCGGGCCCGGCGCATTCCTCCCCGCGTTGATCAGCAGTCGGAATCCGAACCACATCAGGTAGGCTGCGCCCAGAACCTTTACAACCAGCGCAGCCCAAGGGAGCGCAGCAAATACAACCCCGAGACCTGCAATCGCACAGGTGGACCAGAACAGGTTGACCAGTACGATTCCCGCCACCAAGGCCAGCGCTTCAGAGCGCGTAGCCGCCACCGCCTTATGGACCACCGCGACGAAATTCGGTCCAGGAATCACGACACCAGCCAGGTAGACCAAAAAAACTGTCAAGACAGCGGAACCGTCGATCATGTGCGTCCCTCGCGAAATCTGTAGGCGGTGATCGTCACCAAAAATGCCGCATTGCTGCCCCACGGATTCAACCCGTCGAGGCAATACACCTACTCCTCGGCAGGCCTCATATGAAAAATCGTATAAGGCAGGATCAGCGTATCGGCGACGATGCTGAAAGGAAGGTCGACGACGGCAAACGGTGCCAGCGCGCGTGAATACACGTCGTTGTCATTCGTCGAGGCCTTGATGATCTCGATATCGGTCGCCGCACCGCAGTAAGGATGGCGGCCGCAGAGCTGTCCCATGCCAAAGGTTTCGTTGGCCGTGGCGCATCCGCCCAGCAGCGCCATCGTCAAAGCCATTACTACGATCCGCATGACGCGCCCCTCCCCCAGGAAAGGCCGGACTGTAGCATTAAAGCCGCCCCGACGGCTCAGCGCTCAAGGCCAGGCCCCAGCAGGGTCGCGAACCACTCGATGAACACCCCGAGCGTGGCTGCACCAATGGAAACGCTGGGTGGCCGTATTCAGCCAACCCCAGGTTCTCCTGTAGGATGCACATCCTCTCAATCAGTCGCGAATGTGATCAATGGAACTGCACTCAATTCTCGCCTTTACCCTGGTCGCGGCAATCGCCATCGCCAGTCCCGGACCTGCCACCTTGATGGCGATCAATAACAGCCTGGCCTACGGGCCGCGTTACGCGGTGTGGTCGTCGGTGGGCAACGCCAGCGGGCTGTTCTGCTTGTCGGCCGCCGCCATGCTGGGATTGGGCGCGTTGCTCGCCAGCTCCGAATGGCTGTTCAACGCCGTGAAAGTCCTGGGGGCGGGTTATCTGTTCTATCTGGGCGCCAGGCAGCTGTTCAAAAAGAGCCCGATACTCGCGCAGGATGTGCAAGCCGATGGCAAAACCAGCAAGCCATCGCGTTCAAAGCTGTACAAGTCGGCCTTCCTGACAGCCATCACCAACCCCAAGGCGACGATGTTCTTCACCGCCCTGTTCCCGCAATTCATCGACCAGAGCGCCGCACTGCTACCGCAGTTCCTGCTCCTCACCTCGATATTCGCAGGCTTGTCACTGGTTTCCTTGAGCCTGTATGCCGCCATCGCGGCCCAGGCCAAAGGCGTGCTGAAACGGCCCGCGTTTTCCGTGTGGATCAGCAGGCTCGTTGGCTCGACGTTCATCGGCTTCGGTGCGGCCATTCTGGCGATGCGGCGGCCGGCTGTTTAGGACGGCTGCATGTTTGTCCCGCCCCAACTTGCTGAATAAACAAGAACTGAAGCCGTTGCTCGACGTGCATCAATCCCAGCACTGAAAACTGTTGCCGCAGGAACATCGGCTCAACTGTTGCTTGTGCAACAGCCACTCAACAATTCATCCGCCAGATCAACAGTCACCCCCCTCTCCTACCCCGCGAAGCCCAGTAAACACTGGGCTTTTCACATTGGTACGGCCCTTGCTCAAGCCCATGTACCCCGATCAACAGTCCAACAGGAACACCTAGGATGAGCACTCCTCTGAAAGTCGTCGCTGTCTCCGGCGGTACCTCCCGCCCCTCCCGCACTCTGGCACTGACCGAAGCCATCCTGGGCGAGCTCGGCCAGCATCTGGTCATCGATACCCACTTGATCGAACTGGGCAACATTGTCCGTCCGCTGGGCGGCGCGCTGTGGCGCAAGGAATTGCCGGAAACCGTCGAGCACGAACTGCGCCTGATCGAGTCTGCCGACCTGCTGGTGGTGGCCACACCGGTCTATCGCGGCACCTATCCGGGCCTGTTCAAGCATTTGTTCGACCTGGTCGGTCAGGACGCCCTGGTCAACACGCCGGTACTGCTGGCCGCCACCGGTGGCAGCGAGCGTCATGCCCTGGTCCTCGATCACCAATTGCGCCCGCTGTTCAGCTTCTTCCAGTCACTCACCTTGCCCATCGGCGTGTACGCCTGCGAGACCGATTTCGCCGACTACCGCATCGTCAGCGAGACCTTGCAGTCGCGCATCGAGCTGGCGGCCGCGCGCGCCGCTCGCCTGTTTTCCGGCCAGGCACACGCCCTGCGCAAGATCGCCTGAGGAGCCCGCATGAATCACGACTGCATTTGCCTGGAAGGCCTTTTTGCGAGGGATATCGCGTGAGAACCCAACAACAGCCCACCGTACTGACCCCGCTGCAGACCGCCCGCCGCCTGGCGGTGGAATTCGCCGAAACCGCCGTAGAGCGCGACGAGGCCGGCGGCACGCCCAAGGAGCAACGCGACGCCATTCGCCAGAGCGGCCTGCTGGCCTTGAGCATTCCAACCCAGTTTGGCGGCCTCGGCGCCAGTTGGAGCGAAACCCTTGGGGTGGTGCGCGAGTTCGCCAAGGTGGACAGTTCCATCGCCCACGTCTTCGGTTTCCAGCACCTGATGCTGGCCACCGTGCGCCTGTTTTCGCGCCCCGATCAGTGGCAACCCTGGTTCGAACAGACCGCCCGCAAGAACTGGTTCTGGGGCAATGCACTGAACCCCCTGGACACCCGTACCGTGGTCAAGACCTTTGACGGCTGGCGGGAATTTTCCGGCAAGAAGAGCTTCTGTTCCGGTGCCAGCGACTCGGAAATGCTGATCGCCTCGGCCATCGACGAAAGCGCCGGCGGCAAACTGCTGATTGCCGCGATCCCCAGTGGCCGCACCGGCATCACCCTGCACGGCGACTGGGACAATATGGGCCAGCGCCAGACCGACAGTGGCAGCGCCACCTTCGAACGGGTGCGCGTGGAAGAGAACGAGTTGCTGCTTGACCCCGGCCCCCTGAGCACGCATTTCGCCTGCCTGCGCCCGTTGATCGCCCAATTGCATTTCTCCCATATCTTCCTCGGCATCGCCGAAGGCGCCCTGGAAGAGGCTCGTCAGTACACCCTCAAGGAAGGCCGTCCGTGGTTCCGCTCCAAGGCTCAGCATGTCAGCGAAGACCCCTACGTGCTGCGTCACTACGGTGAGTTCTGGGTCGGCCTGGAAAGCGTGCGCCTGCTGGTGGAGCGTGCCGCCGAGCAGCTCGATGAGGCCTGGCACAAGGGGCTCGCGCTGGGTGCCGAGGAACGCGCACAACTGGCGTTGTCCATCGCCACCGCCAAAGTCGCCGCCGTACGCACCGGCCTGGATATCTGTAGCCGTCTGTTCGAAGTCACCGGAGCCCGCGCCACCCATGCATCGCTGCGTCTCGACCGCCATTGGCGCAACCTGCGCACCCAGAGCCTGCACGACCCGGTGGATTACAAACTCCACGAACTGGGTGAATGGGCGCTGAACCAGACGCGGCCTACCCCCTCCTTCTACTCATAGGGATGCCCATGCAACTGCTGACTCTCCCCCCTTCGCCAACACTGGCTACCTCGATCCGGGCGACCGCACAGGTCTTCGAAGACCCTAGATCGCAGGCGCTGCTCGCCCACGTGCAACAGGTCGCCCCCAGCGAGGCCAGCGTCCTGATCATTGGCGAGACCGGCACGGGCAAGGAGCTGGTCGCACGCCACATCCACAACCTCAGCGGCCGACGCGCCGGGCCATTCGTCGCCGTCAACTGCGGAGCCTTTTCCGAATCGCTGGTGGAGGCGGAGCTGTTCGGCCACGAGAAAGGTGCCTTCACCGGCGCCCTCGCCGCCAAGGCCGGCTGGTTCGAGGAGGCCAATGGCGGCACGTTGTTCCTCGACGAGATCGGCGACCTGCCGATGGCCATACAGGTCAAGCTGTTGCGTGTATTGCAAGAGCGCGAGGTGGTGCGCCTGGGCTCGCGCAAGAGCATCCCGATCGACGTGCGCGTAGTCGCTGCCACCAACGTGCAACTGGACAAGGCCATCGGCGCCGGCCACTTCCGCGAGGATCTGTACTACCGTCTCGACGTGGTCAGCCTGCAACTCTATCCGCTGCGTGAGCGGCCGGGCGACATCCTGCCGCTGACCCGTCACTTCATCAAGACCTACTGCAACCGCCTGGGCTACGGCGAAGTGCGCCTGACCTCGGGAGCCGAGCGCAAACTGGTGGACTACGGCTGGCCGGGCAACATTCGCGAACTGGAGAACGTCATCCACCACACCCTGCTGGTATGCCGCAACGGCCTGGTGCAGGAAGACGACCTGCGCCTGTCGTCCCTGCGGATCGAGCGCCAGGAACAACCGCAGGCCAGCCTCGGCGAGAGCGCCGACGAACAACTGCTGCGCACCTTCCACCGGTTGTTCGAAGAACAGGCCGGCGGCCTCCACGAGAAGGTTGAAGACAGCCTGCTGCGCGCCGCCTACCGCTTTTGCCACTGCAACCAGGTGCGCACAGCCAGCTTGCTGGGCCTGAGTCGCAACGTCACGCGAGCGCGACTGATCGCCATCGGCGAGTTGGTGGTCAACCGGCGCCGTCCGGACGTCAACACACGCCCGGGCCGAGCCCTGCAACTGTCGATCTAATCAAAATAAAACCAGGCGATGCGGCCCGGCCGACAAAGCCCCAATACGCCAAGCGTTGCGATACCGGAAGGGCCTATGCGCCTTTCCAGACTCCCAACCGCACAAGGATCAAACCTCATGAGCCTGGATATTTTCTGGTTCCTTCCCACCTCCGGCGACACCCGCTACCTGGGCCATTCCGGCAGCGGCCGACCGGCGACCAACGCCTACATGCGCCAGATCGCCGTGGCCGCCGATCAGCTCGGCTACGATGGCCTGCTGATTCCCACCGGGGCCAGTTGCCTGGATCCCTGGGTGACCGCCGCCAGCCTGGTTCCGGTGACCCAGCGCATCAAGCTGCTGGTAGCGCTGCGCACTTCGCTGGGCAACCCCACGGCGTCGGCACGCCAGGCCGCCAGCCTGGACCAGGCCAGTGGTGGTCGCCTGCTGCTCAACGTCGTACCGGGCGGCGACGCTACCGAACTGGAGGCCGACGGTGTGTTCCTCACGCACGACGAACGCTACGACGCCTCCAACGAGTTCCTGACCATCTGGCGGCGCCTGCTCCAAGGCGAGACCGTCGACTTCGATGGCAAGCATCTGAAGGTACGTGGCGCCCAGAACTTCTTCCCACCCGTGCAACAACCCCACCCACCGCTGTACTTCGGCGGCTCATCAGAAGCGGCCCACGAGCTGGCGGCCAAGCATGTGGACGCCTACCTGACCTGGGGCGAGCCGCCAGCGGCCGTGGCCGAGAAGATCGCCGACGTGCGCGCCCGCGCAGCCAGACATGGCCGCAGCGTGCGTTTCGGCGTGCGCCTGCATGTGATCGTACGGGAAACCAGCGAAGCCGCACGGGACGCTGCCGACGAGTTGATCAGCCACCTCGACGACGCCACCATCGCCGCCGCCCAGGCCAACTACGTCAAGATGGACTCCGAGGGCCAGCGGCGCATGGCGGCGTTGCATGGTGGCGACCGCAACAAGCTGGAAGTGGCGCCCAATCTGTGGGCCGGTGTTGGCCTGGTACGCGGCGGTGCCGGCACCGCCTTGGTGGGCGACCCCGAAACCGTCGCCGCACGCCTGCTGGAATACGCCGACCTGGGCGTCGACAGCTTCGTCCTGTCCGGCTACCCGCACCTGGAAGAAGCCTACCGCTTCGCCGAACTGGTGTTCCCGCTGTTGCCCGGCAAGGGCAAGGTCACCGTGGAAGGAGCCTTCACCGGCGGCGCCTTCGACGTCCGCGCCGGCCAGGAGAAAGTGACCGCTCACTAAACTGCATCCGTGGCGAGAGAGCTTGCCCACGCTCTGGGGTGTTGATCGTTCCCACCGCTATCGCGAGCAGGCTCGCCCCCACAGAACGAGGCATCTGCCGCCTTCCTTATCTCAAACCATCCCCTTGTCCGTCGGCCAACGCAGCGCCGTTGAGGTAATGGTCGCCAAGCAGCCGACGCTGGGTCAGCAATGCCGGCTCGGGGTTGTCCGGCCAGGGTCGCGGCAGGCTGCGACCGGCCAATTCGAAGTACACATGACCGGCCAGGCGCGCCGCCTCGGCGGCGGCCAGGCGAAACGCGATGGCGGCCGACTGGGACTCGTCGGCGTACTCCAGCAAGGCATCGGCAGCGTCGATGCGGATGCGCAGTTCGCCAACCGCGGCGATCACCAGGGCTTCATGACGGGCACTTTGGGCTCGCAGGTAGTCAAGCAAAGCAGCCTCGACATGACGAGCATGGGCCAGGTCGCTACGGCCTTGGGAATGTAAGTTGGACATGCGCGATACCTCAGTTCCAGGAATGACGTTGTGGCTTGATGCCGTTGAGCAGCTGATTGCCGACCAAGTGATATTTCCAGCGCACCGGGTCGTGCAGAGTATGGGTCCGCGCATTGCGCCAGAACCGGTCCAGCCCCTGACTGGCCGAAACGCTGCGGGTGCCGCCCAACTCCAACAGGCGGCTGGACGCCTCCAGGGAAATCTCGGTGGACAGCACCTTGGCCTGGCCGACGATCACCGAGGCTTCAGCCACCCGCTCCTCGCAGGGCTCGGCGACAGCACGGTCGACCGCATGCGCCGCGCGCCGCAGAATCGCTTCGGCCGCCTGCAGGCGCCAGGCCAACTCACCGATCAGCGCCTGGCCAAGCGGGTCCTGCCAGCCGTGTTGCAGCCCGCTGTCCACCCATGGACGCGCCTGGCGTGCTACGCGCAAGGTCTCGGCGAAGGCGCCACGGGCAATGCCGGTGTCCACCGCAGCCTGGATGATTTGCGAGATCGGGCCGTCGGAGGTAGGTTGGTCATAGGCCTTCCAGGCCGGCACCACGTCGCTCGCTGGCACCCGCACGCCGTCGATGCGCACCTGGCCGCTGGCAGTAATGCGCTGGCCGAAACCGTCCCAACTGTCGATCACCGTCAGGCCCGCCGCATCGCGTGGGACGAGCGCGATATGGACGTGCCCTTCCTCATCCACTCCGGCAACCGGCACGATATGGGCGAACAGTGCGCCGGTGCAGTAGGCCTTCTCGCCGTCGAGTACGGCTGTGTCGCCGTCGAAGCGTATCTGCGTCTGGAAGGTGGTGACGTACTGGCTGCGCGCTTCGGAAAAGGCATTGCCGAAACGATAGCCTTGCAACACCTTGGCGTAGTAACGGCGCTTCTGCTCCTCGCTGCCGGTCAGACTGAGGTTGCTGAGCACACCGAAATGGTTCTGCGGCAACTGGCCGAGGGACGGATCGGCAGCGGAAATGATCGCGACCACGTCACTGAGAGTGGCATAGGACACCTCGGCGCCACCGTATGCCTTCGGCACGCGGATCGCCCATAGCCCGCTCGCGGAAAAGCGTTCGAGCTCTTCCCAGGGCAACCGTCGCTCGCGGTCGCGCAAGGCAGCCTCGCGGGAGAAATCCTCGGCCAGGCGCTGCGCCACCTCGATGGCCTCGGCGTCGCTACGGATGATATGGGCCGGGCTGCGCGGCACCGGACGGGCCTGCCCAGGCAGATCGAAAGACGGTGAGTCGGTCATGTGCTACTCCATGCATAACGGGTTCACCCAGAGCCAAAGCACAGCCCGTACCAAACTTAAAAACTCTTTATATTCAATAAGTTGACGAGACACCCAGATACGCATGAAAGCCCCGTGAGCGGCAAGTTGTCGGCGGACTGTTGCCCAGCCAACAGTTGCATCGCGCCTCCCTCAGCGAACCTTGCCACCCAGGTAGAAATGCTGGATGTCTTCCCGCGCCGCCAGCTCCGTGGCGTCACCCTCACCCACCACCCGACCGTTCTCCAGGATGTAGGCGTAGCTGGCATGGCGCAGGGCGACATTGATGTTCTGCTCAGCCACCAGAAAACTCACGCCCTCCTGGGCATTGAGCTGCGCGACGATGGCGAAAATCTCTTCGACAAGGATCGGCGCCAGGCCCATCGAAGGCTCATCGAGCAGCACCAGTCGAGGCTTGGTCATCAGTGCCCGGCCGATGGCAAGCATCTGCTGCTCGCCGCCCGAGGTCAGTCCGGCCTGGGTCTTGCGCTTGGTCTTCAGCCGTGGGAACCAGGCATAGATACGTTCCAGATCCTGCTCCAGCGCCCGTCGCGTCGGCTTGCGCAGGAAACCGCCGCTACGCAGGTTATCCTCGACGGTCAGGTGAGCGAACACATGCCGTCCCTCCAGCACATGGACGATACCCTGGCGTGCCAGCAAATTGGCCGCAACCCCGGCGGTGTCCTGTCCCTGGAAGACAATCCGTCCACGGCTGACCTGTGCCCGATCGGCCTGGACCAGCCCGGAGATGGCCTTGAGCGTGGTGCTTTTGCCGGCCCCGTTGGCGCCAAGCAGGGCGACGATGTCGCCCTGTCCGACCCGCAGGGAAACCCCGGCCACGGCGAGGATCGCGCCGTCGTAGATCACTTCGATGTCTTGCACCGCCAGCAACTCACGATTCTCAGTACCCGCAAGGGCCTCAATGGTCATGGTTTCCTACCCCTTGGGCGCAGTCGCGCCCGGTTGCGTTTCGATTTGCGAGCTGTGTGCCTGGTTACTGCGCCGCGCAATCGCGGGCGGTCACGCCCTTCTCTTTCGCGTACTCGGCGGCCTTGGCATCGATCAACGGGCGCAACGTGGCGCGGTCGGCCTGGACCCAATCGGTGATCAGGTTCCACTGCCGGCCGTCCCATTGCTGCACCTTGGCCGCCCCACCGCCCTCGTGGTCGTTGCAGGACAACCGCGGCGGTTGCATCAGCCCGAGAAAACCGATTTCCTTGAGGCGTGCATCGTTGAGGTCGAGGTGCTCCAGGCCCCAGCGACCTTCCTCACCGTTGAGCGGGCGATTGCCGAAATGCTTCTGCCCGGCGCGGATCGCTTCGACGGCAATGGCGGCGTTCACCAGGCCAGAGTTGTAGTAGACGCTGCCGAAGCTCTTCGGATCCTTGAGGTCGCTCTTGCCGGTGTCGAGGATGTACTGGCGGATGCGCTGGTGGATGTCAAAGTTGGCGCCGCCCGGATAGGGTGTCAGCGCCAGATACCCCTTGCCCGCCTCGCCGGTCGGCAGCACGTCTTCGTTGGAACTGGCCCAGATGTCGCCGACGATGCGCTCCACCGGGTAGCCGAAACGTGCCGCGGTCTTGATCGCCACTGGCGTGGACACGCCCCAGGTGCGCAGGAACACCCAATCCGGCTTGAGTTGTCGCACCTGGCGCCACTGCCCGGCCTGTTCGTTACCCGGATCGGCCACCGCGATCTGGATGTTCTCGAAGCCGTACTTCTGCGCCAGCAGTGCCAGCGGCCCCTGGGTTTCCCGACCGTAGGCAGAATCGTGGTAGACGGTGGCGATTTTCTTGCCCTTGAGCTTGTCCAGCCCGCCCTCGCGCTCGGCCACATAGTTGATGAACGCCGAGGCCTCGCTGTAGAACGTCAGCATGACCGGGAAGTTGTAGGGGAACACCCTGCCGTCGGTGGCTTCGGTGCGGCCATAGCCGAGGGTGATCAAGGGAATCCTGTCGGCGGCGGCCTTGTCCGCAAGGGCATAGGCCGCTGGTGCACCATTGGGCGAGTAGATCGCCACCGGCGCGCCGTTGAGGCCATTCTTGAAGCGCTCGTAGCATTCAATGCCCTTCTCCGCCGTCCATTCGGTCTCGCACTCCTGCCAGACCAGCTTGACGCCATTGATCCCGCCTTCCACCTCATTGATGTAGCGCAGGTAGTCGATCATCCCGGCCCAGACCGGAATGCCGCTGGAGGCATAGGCGCCGACCCGGAAGGTGGCCAGCGGGAAGAACTGTTCGTTGGCCGCCTGGGCAGCCGGGATCAGCGCCGCACAGGCACCGAGCGCCAGGCCGAAGGCGGCGAGGCTACGTTTGAAGGTTGCATGCATGATTTTTTCTCGGCTTGAGTGCTCGACCGCACAACGGCGGCCGGGCGACAGTTATCGACGGCGGCTCACTGCTCGCTGGCGCAGTCTCGTGGGGTGATGCCCTTTTCCTTGGCGTAGGCCGCGGACTTGGCTTCGATCAATGGGCGCAGCGTGGCGCGGTCGGCCTGGACCCAGTCGGTCACCAGCACCCACTTCTCGCCGTCCCACTGCTGCACGCGCGCCGCACCGCCGCCCTCATGGTCGGAGCAGGACAGTTTCAGCGGCGGCAGCAGGCCTTCGAAACCACTGGCCTTGAGCCGCGCGGCATCGATGTCCAGGTGCTCGAAGCCCCAGCGCGCTTCCTCGCCGTTGAGTGGGCGATTGCCGAACTTCGCCTGGGCCGTGCGCAGTGCTTCGACCGCGATGGCTGCGTTGATCAGGCCGATGTTGTAGTAGACCTTGCCAAAATAGCTGCGGTCCTTGAGGTCGCTCTTGCCGGAGTCGAGGATCGACTGACGCAAGCGCTTGTGGATCTCGAAACCGTCGCCGCCCGGGAACGGCGCAAGCGCCTGGTAGCCCTTGGCGGCAGGGCCAGCCGGGATCACATCGGCCTCGGAGCCGGCCCAGACATCACCAATGATGTGATCGACCGGGATGCCGAACCGCGCAGCTGTCTTGATCCCCACTGGAGTGGACACGCCCCAGGTCCGCAGGAACACCCAGTCCGGCTTGATCTGCCGCACCTGGCGCCATTGCGCGGACTGTTCGTTGCCTGGATCGGCCACTGGGATCTGGATGCTCTCGAAATCGTACTTCTGCGCCAGCAAGGTCATCGGCGCCTGGGTTTCACGACCATAGGCGGAGTCGTGGTAGACGGTGACGATCTTCTTGCCCTTGAGCTTGTCGAAACCGCCCTCGCGCTCGGCGATGTAGTTGATGCCCACCGAGGCCTGGCCGTAGTAATTGAGCAGCAGCGGGAAGGCATAGGGAAACACGCTGCCGTCGGTGGATTCGGTACGCCCGCCAGCCCCGTCGATCAGCGGGATCCGGTCGGCCGCGCCCTTCTCCATCAGCGCATAGGAACCCGGCGTGCTGTGGGTGAAGAAGAACGCTGTCGGCGCACCGTCCAGCCCACCCTTGTAGCGCTCATAGCACTCGACGATACGATCGACGTTCCACTCGGTCTCGCACTCCTGCCAGACCAGCTTGACGCCGTTGATGCCACCTTCGACCTCGTTGATGTAACGGAAATAGTCGATTTCCCCCGCCCACCACGGGATACCGCTTGAGGCATAGGCGCCGACCCGGTAAGTGGCCATGGGGATGAATTGCTGGTTGCTGGCGGCCTGGGTGACGGTCGGCAGCAGGGCCTGGACGCCAGCCACGAAGAGACCGGCGAACAGGAGGCGAGGCAAGGTTCTACGCATGGTTTGTACTTCTTGTGCAGTGTTGGAAACCTCCTTTCCCTTGGTCGGGTCAAGGTCTGTTGGGGCGTGGGTCGGCGCTCAGAACCGCAGCGGCCAGACCCTGATGCGTTCGCGCAGATCGCCGAGCAGGCGTGCCAGTCCTTCCGGTTCCTTGATCAGGAACCAGATGATCAAACCGCCGAAGAGCACCTTCTGCAGGTTCTGCAGTTGCCCGGCGTCGACGTTGCCGTTGAACAGCCATTGCCCGGCATGGCTGAGCAGGATCGGCACAAGGCTGATGAAGGCCGCGCCGATGAAGGCGCCGGCAATGCTGCCCATGCCACCGATAATGATGATGAACAGAATCTGGAACGAGCGGTTGATGTCGAAGCTGCCAGCACTGGCCGTCCCCAGGTAGGCGAACGCCCAGAGCGCCCCGGCGATACCCAGGTAAAACGAACTGACGGCGAAGGCCATGCGCTTGTCGCGCTCGACCGCAATCCCAATCACCGAAGCAGCGGTGTCCATGTCACGGATCGCCATCCAGTTGCGGCCGACCTGGCTGCGCACCAGGTTGATCGCCACCCAGGTCAGCAGCACCACGCAACTGAGGGTCAACAGGTAGCGGCCGACCGGGGTGGCCAGGTTATGCCCGAACAACTCCAGGCGTGGCGCGCTGATGGTGCCGGACGAGGCGTAGTTGTAGAACCAGGGAAACTTGGCGAACACCCATTCCAGGAAGAACTGCGCGGCCAGCGTGGTGACCATCAGGTAGAAGCCCTTGATCCGCGAACTGGGGATACCGAACAGCAGCCCGACCAACCCGGCGATCACCCCGCCGCCAAGCAGCGCCAGCGGCAACGGCAGGCCAGGCACGCGCAACAGCAGGCCGTAGGTGGCGAACGCACCCACCGCCATGAAGCCGGCGGCGCCAACCGACGTCTGGCCGGTGTAGCCAGTCAGCAGGTTCAGCCCCAGGCCGGCCAGCGACAACACCAGGAAAGGAATCAGGATCGCATTGAGCCAATAGTCGTTACCCAGCCACGGCAGGCCGACAAAGGCCACCAGCAGCAATAGCAGCAGGCCCGGCCGCCAGTTCCGACGCACCAGGGTCAGGGGCGCCTCGTCGAAGCTGGCAGTGAGGCGCGGAACAGTAGCGGTCATGGCGTCATACCCGTTCAATGATCCGGTCGCCGAACAGGCCGGACGGACGGATGTAGAGGAAGATCAAGGCGAGGAAATAGGCGAACCAGGGCGTGATGCCTCCGCCGATCAGCGGCCCGATGTAGGCCTCGGCAAGGTTCTCGGCGGCGCCGACGATCAGCCCGCCGACGATGGCCCCGCCGATCGAAGTGAAGCCACCAATGATCAGCACCGGCAGTGCCTTGAGCACCACCAGCGAGAGCGAAAACTGCACGCCCTGGCGCGCGCCCCAGAGCAGCCCGGCGACCAGCCCGACCACGCCGGCCACGGCCCAGACAATCTGCCAGATGCGGTTGAGGTTGATGCCCAGCGACAGCGCCGCACGGGTATCGTCGGCCACGGCACGCAGGGCGACACCGACGCGGGTCTTGTTGAACAGCAAGGCCAGCACCGCCACCGTCAGCACCGACACTCCGGCGGCGATCAGGTCGAACTGACTGATCATGATCTCGCCGACGAACAGCGGAACGTCCTCGATGCCCAGGTCCAGCGCGCGCACCTGGGCGCCCATCAGCCCTTGGGCGAGGCCTTCGATGATGAACGACAGGCCGAGGGTGGCCATGAACAGGGTAATCTGCGAACGGTTGACCAACGGCCGCAGCACCAGGCGCTCGATCAACAATGCGCCGACGATCATCACCAACACCGTCAGGACCAACGCCAGGGCAAAGGACAGGCCCTGCTCGCGCAAGCTGACGAAGGTCAGCGCGGCGAACAACAGCATGGCGCCCTGGGCGAAATTGAACACGCCACTGGCCTTGTAGATCAGAACGAAACCGATGGCCACCAGCGAATACAGGGTGCCGGCCAGCAACCCGCCGATCAGGGTTTCCAGAAAAAAGTTCATGGGTGAGGCGCCCCCAGATAAGCGGCGATCACCTCGGGATTGGCCTGGACTTCGGCCGGCGAGCCGTCGCCGACCTTGCGTCCGTAGTCCAGCACCACGACATGGCTGGACAAGCCCATGACCACCTGGATGTCGTGCTCGATGAGAATCACCGTGGTGCCAAGATCGCGATTGATGTCGGCGATGAAGCGGCTCATGTCCTGTTTCTCCTCGGCATTCATGCCGGCCATCGGCTCGTCGAGCAACAGCAGGGTTGGCTGCGCGATCAGTGCCCGGCCCAGCTCCACGCGTTTCTGCAGGCCGTAGGCCAGGCTGCCCACGGCGACGTCGCGCCAGGCCTGCAATTCAAGGAATTCCAGTACCCGCTCGGCACGCTCGGCGAACGCCCGCGCCTCGCGCCGGGCACGCGGCAGGCCGAGGGCCTGTTCGAGAAAAAACGTGCGCTGGAAGCGAGACAGGCCGGTAAGCAGGTTGTCCACCACGCTCATTTTCTTGAACAACGCATTGTTCTGGAACGTCCGGCCGATGCCGAGCCGCGCCGCCTTCAGCGGATGCGGGCGGCGCAACGGTTCGGCGGCGAAGAACAACTGGCCGGCATCGGCCCGGTAGACCCCATTGAGGATGTTCAGCAGCGAACTCTTGCCCGCACCATTCGGCCCGATCAACGCGCAGATTTCGCCAAGCTTTACGCTGAACGAAAGGTCGGAAATCGCTTTCACACCCCTGAACGACAGCGACACGTTGCGCACCTCCAGCAGCGCACTCATGCCGCTCGCTCCAGGTACTCCTGCAACCACGATTGAGGTGCCCGTCCTTGCAATACGGCGTGTGCGGGCGCGCTCGGCACTTCGATCCGGCGCAGCCGCTGGAAGCCAAGCAGATGCCGCACCCGCGCCTTGAGCCAGCGTCGCAGGCCACGCCGCGGATCATCCAGGGTCCATTCGCACAGGCGCCGTCGCCAACTGCCTGGAAGTGGCAGGCGAGCCTCGATTTCCGCCGCCAGCGATTCGACTCGCACGGCGGACAGCAACAAGGCCGTCGGGGCGATCTCGCGACGATCGCGACTGGCTGACTCGCGGGTTTCCGGAAATGCCAGGCCTTCGCCGCCGTCCAGCCAACGACTGAACAAGTGGGTCAAGCCATCGCGCCATTCGGTGCCTTCGTCGACCCATACCACTGTGTCCTCGGCGACCTGGGCCCAGCCCTGGCGCTGTGCGGTCGGCGCCTCGCTGACGAACAGCACCGACAGCGACTGCACTTGCCACAGGCCGCGACTCGCTGCGTTGGCCTGGGCCGAATACAGCCGCAGCGGCCAATCCTCATCCAGGCCACACTGCAGCCAGTGCGATACGCTTTCGCGGCGCTGGACAAAGGCGAACGTCGGACGGGCCAGGCGTAACTGGCGCTGTAGATCCCCACCACGGCTGTCGCGGTCGATCACCACGCTGTGCCCGCCCAGTTGGCGTGCGGCCAGTGCCAGGATCAACAGGCTCGGCTCGAAGGCACCACTGAGCGCCAGCCGCGCGCCTGGGGCAAAGCCCTGCTGGCGCAAACCATCGCAAACACATTCGACCTCGCGCTGCACATCGATCCAACGCCAGGCTTTCCAGATGCCGAGACGCCGATGGCGCAGGGCGATCTGCGTCGGTCGCTCCCTGGCCCAGCGTTGCAAGGCCGCCAGGGCACTGTCAGTCACGCTGTCGGGCAGTGGCGAATTGAGTTCGTAGACACTCATGGGCTTACTCCTCGCCGGCCAAGGCCGGTTCAGCGAGGTGGGTGCGCCGGGCCAGGCGACTCAAGTCCCGATAGCCGGCGCCAGGGTGGTTGCCCGGCAGTCGCGGGCCGTCGCCGAACAGCTTGTCGCGCAAAGTACCGGGGCGGTATTCGGTCTTGTACGCACCGCGCTGTTGCAACTCGGGCACCAGCAGTTCAACCACATCGCGGAAGGTTTCATGGGCCAGGGCGTAGGCCAGGTTGAAGCCATCCACATCGGTGTCCTCGACCCAAGCCTGCAACTCGTCGGCCACGGTTTGCGCACTGCCGACAATCAACGGGCCAAAGCCGCCGATGCCGACCCAGTCGGCCAGTTCCTGGACGGTCCACTGCTTGTCCGGGTCAGCGGTAGAGAAGGTTTCCACCGCCGACTGGATGGCGTTGGTGTGGATGTGCTTGAGGACTTGGTCAGGTCGGTACTGAGCGAAGTCGATGCCGGTCCAGCCGGAGATCAGCGCCAACGCGCCCTCGTAGCTGCTGTAGGACTTCAATTCTCGCCACTTGGCCTGCGCCTTGGCATCGGTTTCGTCGACGATCACCGTCTGCAGGTTGAAGATCAGCACCTTGCGCGGATCGCGCCCGGCTTCGGCGGCACGCCGGCGAATATCAGCCACGGTCTTCTTCAGGATCACCTTGGACGGCGCAGCGACAAACACACATTCCGCATGCCCGGCGGCGAAGTCCTTGCCACGGCTCGACGCCCCGGCCTGGTAGAGCACCGGCGTGCGTTGCGGCGACGGTTCGCAGAGGTGGATGCCCGGCACCTGAAAGTGCTTGCCCTGGTGACGGATCTCGTGGACCTTGCTCGGGTCGCTGAAAATGCCGTGCTCACGGTCGCGCACCACCGCGCCCTCCTCCCAACTGCCTTCGAACAACTTGTAGAGCACCTCCAGGTATTCGTCGGCATAGTCGTAGCGCGCATCATGATCGCTCAGCGCCTTCTGCCCGAGGTTACGCGCCCCGCTGTCGAGGTAAGAGGTGACGATGTTCCACCCGATGCGCCCCTTGGTCAGGTGGTCCAACGTGGACAGCCGGCGGGCGAAGGGGTACGGGTGCTCGAAGGTCAAAGAGGCGGTGAGGCCAAAGCCCAGGTGTTCGGTCACCAGCGCCATCGGCGTGATCAACGCCAGTGGATCGTTGACCGGCACCTGGGTCGCCTGGCGGATGGCCGCATCACTATTGCCGCCAAGCACGTCGTAGATACCGATCACATCGGCGATGAAGATGCCGTCGAACTTGCCGCGCTCCAGCAGCTTGGCCAGGTTGGTCCAGTAATCCAGGTCCTTGTACTGCCAGGCGCGATCCTTGGGATGCCTCCAGAGACCAGGCGACTGGTGACCGACACAGTTCATCTCAAAGGCATTCAAACGAATTTCACGTGGCATGGGAACTCCTGCTCGATAGATTCAGCACCACTTCCCGGTGCTTCTCACTGTTCTATCAACATGATTCGTGCCAAGTGATAAGTCGTTTATTTACAATCAGTTAGATGCGCGTTCCATCAATGGAAATGCCTGTGTGGGGACACCCTTGTTGATCAACTGTCCGGTGGCAGACACTACGTATTCACCGATCGGGATGAAGCAGGTACTCAGTGAGTGTCGCCGCACACGCAACGATCCCCTCATGGAGCACCATTTCAAAGCCATGGGTATTTTCCGTCGGAATGGCGATGCAACCCACCCGAGCGGCCAGGCCAGCACTCAGGATGGCGCTCGCGTCGGAAGCAAAATCAACCAGGAGCGCTACTTGTGGGTGATAGCCCGAGCGCTGTGCAGCCTTGACCAGGGCGTCCACGACAGAGCGGGTGTAATAGCCCTTCTGATCCCCGGTGTTGATAATCGCGTCTGCCGATAAAACCGTCCCGTATTCCTCCAGCACCGGGCCCACCTCGACCGCGATCGTGGTGTCGCCTGGTACGCGGGCAGAGGCATAGAGCGCACCGGCGTTGGACTCTTCCTCAAGTGTCGTGCAGACGAACCAGACGTCTTGCTTGAGCGCATGCCTTTGGTTTTTCAACTGCTGCGCCGTGGTGATCACTGCCGCCAATGGCGCCCGGTCATCCAGAAAGTGAGCAGCGACTGTGTCTTTCACTTGGAACGGCTGACGCCAGTGTCGGCTGAGTACCACGCGTACGCCGGGCCGGACACCGGCATACGCCAATTCCTCCTGGGAACAGCGGGTAATCACATGGACATCGCTCCACTTCACCGCTCCTGACAGCACATCCCGCCCCTGGGCAGAACCGCCACTGTTGTGCATGGAACCGTAAGACAGTACGCCGGGAAGGCATTGGCCATCGCCGAGTATGTCGACCGGACACACACCAAAGCAGATGGGCTGGGCACCGCCTAGCGCGACGACTTCAAGGTTACCGTCAGGCCTTACTTTCTTCACGATCATGGCAATTTCATCAAGATGAGCCATGACCCTGATGGGCGATGCCTGCGAAGCCCCCTCCGTAGCCTTGATCAGGCCCCGGACGTTGCCGGCCTCGTCGACAAAGGCCTCATCGCAGTGCTTGGCCAGCTCCCTGAGGCATATTTCCCGGACTTCGTCTTCCTGCCCGCCGGGACCGCGGGCCAGAAGCAGTGCTTCGAGCAGCGGCGGAATGTCCATTGAAGGCATCGGATAGGTTCCTGTCACAACGCTTGAAAAACGTAGACCTCACCCGTTTCCCGTCCGTTCAAATAGTTCATTCGCACAAGCATCGCTGGTCAGTCCGGCCCCGAACGGAACGCTGCCGCTTTGAGGGCGACACCTGCGCCCTCCCGATATTTAGCTTGACGCCAGAGATGACGATCATCATATTTAGCAAAATATTACGACCATCATTTTGACGCCGGAGGATGTATGGAAGCCCAAACTTCATTGGCGATTGCCAGTACCCAACCGCGCGCCTCCACACAACCATTGACCGGCAAAGTCGTAGCGCTGCTGGCAGGCCTGGCGGCGATCAGCATGCTGTCTACCAACATCATTCTCCCGGCGTTCGCGGATATCGGCGAAGACTTGGGCGTGACTGCTCGCGAGCTCGGCCTGACACTGTCCAGCTTCTTCATCACGTTCGCCTTGGGCCAGTTGGTGGTCGGGCCACTGGCCGACCGCTACGGGCGCCAGAAGCTGGTGCTTGGCGGCCTCTCGGTGTTCGTGGTCGGCACCGTCATCGCCGGCCTTGCCACCACCCTTGATGTGCTGATCGCCGGACGCGTCGTCCAGGCGTTGGGCGTGTGCGCAGCCTCGGTGCTGTCGCGCGCCATCGCCCGGGATCTGTTTGAAGGCGAGACGCTCGCCCGGGCATTGTCGCTGACGATGATCGCCACTGCGGCGGCGCCTGGGTTTTCGCCGCTGGCCGGCAGCGTCCTGTCCGTCACGCTCGGCTGGCGTGCCATCTTCATCCTGGTGGGACTGGCCGCCGTTGTGCTGGCCTTTTTCTACGTGCGCGACCTCGGAGAAACCCATCCCGCCGATCGCCGGGCGCCGCACTCGGCCAAGAGCGTGGTGCTTGCCTATGGCAGATTGGCGCTGGACAAGCGCTTCATCCTCCCTGCCCTTTCAATGAGCCTGCTGATGAGCGGCCTGTTCGCCTCCTTCGCGGCGGCGCCCGCCATCCTGATGCAAGGTATCGGCCTGACCTCGTTGCAGACCGGCCTGTATTTCGCCTCTACGGTATTCGTGGTGTTCGCAGCCGGCATGGCGGCTCCGCGCCTGGCGCATCGTCATGGCGCCCGAATCGCCACACTCGTGGGCATTGCCTGCGCCATGGCCGGCGGCGGCCTGCTGCTCGTCGGTCCAGCCGCGCCTGGTCTTGGGTGGTATGCCCTCTCGATGATCACCTTCCTGTGGGGCATGGGCCTGGCCAATCCGCTGGGCACGGCAATCACCATGGGCCCTTTCGGCAAGGAAGCCGGGATGGCCTCTGCACTGCTGGGTTTTCTCTCCATGGGTGCGGCTGCGCTGACCACCTGGCTGGCCTCGGTCTTGAGCTTCGCGCCGGTCACGACGCTGGGTGGGATTCAGACGACGGCCTGCCTGGTGGCGCTGATGCTGTTTCTGTTTCGGGGTCGTCTTTGAAGGCGCTTTCCCGGCCAAGCCAAAAGCTCGCCTTCACGCTCCGATCAATACACAGGCCAGGTTTCAACAATCTTCCCGCCGCGCACGGCCAGCAAATCGCCAAATTGCAGCAGCACGGATTCAGTCTGGGTCGGCCGTAAAAACACCTGGTCTTCCACGTTCAACCCTACGGCCAGGGAGCCGTTGACCATTTCCTGATTGGAGCTGCGACCATAAAGCTCATTGCTTTGCAGCCCCTCGGGCGACTCGAACTCGGCCATCCAGTTACCGCCGTAGAGGAAGAATGTCGCGCGCTGATTAGGGTCCCACCAGGAGAACAATCGGGACTTGTCATCCAGGGCTGGGAAGTTGACGGCCCCCGTGCTCTTTAGCACGGGCGTTGCAATAAAGGCCGCCGGCACATGCTCGGCCAGCGATGGCAGGTCGTAATGGGTCGGCTTGAGAAATGCCGTCCCCACCGAGACCTCGCTGCTCAAGCGTTCCTGCTCATGTATAGCGTAACTGGGGCTGCCAGCCGTATTGAGCGTGAGCCCTTCGTGCCAAAGCGCAGGGAAGTGCTCACGCAGGTAATTCACATGGCCGTTGTAAATGACCATCACCTTGTCGAACAGCGCCTGTGACGAACCGAGGACCCTGGGCACGCCCATGCCGACAAACGGGTCATACCCCATGAAACCTGAAAATTCGAGCTGCTGCGGATGGGCACTGATCAGCGTCAGCATCTCGCCGAGCAGCGCGTGGTCAGCGACTCCGCCACGGTGCAGGCCGACATCCAGCTCGATATTGATCCGCATCCGGATGCCCAGGCCTTGCGCCAATGCCAGGTAATCCATCAGCCGCCGGGGGGTGTCGAGCAACCATTGCAGTTGCCTGGAAGGGTCGAAGGTTCCCTTGTGGGTTTGGTAAAACACCTCGGCCGAGCGTACCGGTAAAGGCTTGCCGAGCAAAATGTCTGCCTCGGGAAAGGTCACCGCGTCGTGATTGAGAAACGGCTGATGAAACGACATCAGCCGCCGGGTATCGGTACGTTTGGCGATGTACGTCAGCAGTCCCGGTGATGGCAGGGATTTCTCCACCAGGCGCAAATGTTTACCAGCACGGGTGACGGATTGCTTGACCACATTGATATTGTGATCGAGCAGGTCCAGGTCAATCAGCATCACGGGGCGCATCGGCCCATGGCGCTTCAGCTCCTGGTTCAGCGCGCGGAAATACTCGTTGTAAGGGCTGCCGCGATCGCTCGGACGCAACAACGCCCCCGCCCCGACCATCAATGCACCCACTCCGGCGGCGCCGAGCATAAAGGTTCTACGATTCATCAGGACGCTCCCTCTGCGTGCGCAGTCAAGTGCACGTTACGGCAGCGGTACCCGGCTGTTGAGGCTATGGGAGGTCAGAAAGGGGACTTTGGCGGCCAGGCTTTGATCCAATCCTCCTAACCCCTGGACGTTGCAATGAACCGCGTGATGGCCGCCACCACATCGGCACCCCGTTCAAGATAGGGCACATGCCCGGAGTCCTCGATGAACTCGCCGCGTGCATCGGGCAGTTGCTGGAGCAGGTTATCCAGGGTCGCTGGCAGAAACACCTGGTCGTGCCGCCCCCAGATCACCAGCGTCTTGGCAGCAATCTGTGGCAACCGTTCGAGCAGCACGTCCAGGCCTTCGCGTCGAAAATCCTCGACGACCCGCTGCACCGTGGCAAACCTCGATTTGCCGCTGGCCGCCATGGCCTGGGCCAAGCGCCCTCCTACCTCGGGCGGCGCCTTGAATACCAGGCTCCAGAAGCGCTTCATCTCCTCGACCGTACGATAGCCAAACACCGTCCCCGCCCCTTGCAGGCCGGCTTTCAATGTGGGGCCTAGCGTTTGCTCGCCCAGACCGGCAGGCGCCAGCAAGACCAGGTGACTGACACGCTGCGGGTGTTTGGCGGCATACAGCCCGGCCACGCACCCGCCCAAAGAACTGCCGACCAGCACGAAGGGCCCCTCGACGAGCGTTTCCAGCAAGCCTTCGAGCTCCGCCAGCATTGCCTGGGGTCCAAAGCCGGCACCCGCCTCGTACACGGATTGGCCATGCCCCGGCAAGTCGACGAAAACGCAATGGTGATGGCGCGCCATGCCCAGCATCGCAGGGCCCCACTGATCCTTGCTGGCGCCCAAGCCATGGAGCATGACCAGTGTCGTCCGCTGTTGCCGTGCAGGGCTTTGCAGATAGGCCAGGCGTCCATGCGCACCGCTGTGCCAGCGCAGCTTCAAACCGAACTGCCAGCGGTGGACCAGGCGCAAAGTGCCGAGCAGCAGTCGATCAACGCGGTTCATCCGCCACCCCTTGTCCTTTGCTAGCCGCCTTGAGGGAGAATCTTGCCGGCAGGCGCAGTTGGCATAGCGCCACACCTGACAGCGTCAACACGGCGCCAATCACCAGGCGCTGGCTGAAACCTTCGGCGAGCATGACCTGGCTGACAGCGATCGCGAACACCGGCACCAGGAGCAGGTACGGGCTCAATTGCTGCATCGAGTTGCGGCCGAGCAACCAGAACCACAGGCCGAACCCCAGCAGACCACCACTGAGCGCGGTGTAGAGCACCGCCCACCACGCCTGGGCGCTGGCCGTGTAGACGCGTGTCCATTGCTCGCCTTCCTGGACGAACGACCACAGCAACAGTTGCGGTGCGGCGATGACCGCCGTCCAGGCACTCAAGGCCAGCGGATCGAGGGGCCCGAGACGTTTGGTCAACACTGACCCGGCAGCGAATGCCAAGGCCGCCAGCGCCACCAGCAACATGCCGATAAACGTCCCGCCCGCCGATGGCGTAGCCAGTAGCACCAGGACGCCGGCGAACGCCAGCAGAATGCCCGCCAGGAGTCGCAGTTTCAGGACTTCCCCCAGTAACGCGAATGCCAGGACGAGGGTAAACGGTGCCGCCAGTTGATAGATGATCGCCGAGGTAGAGGCGTCTACCCGGGCGATACCGCAATACAGCAAACCGAAATGCAAGGTCCCGGTAATCGTGGCGATCAGGGCCACGGACGCCAACTGTTCACGTTTGACGCGCTTGAGCAGCGGCAGGAGAAACAGCGCCATGATCGCGTAGCGCATGGCGACCATGAGGATAGGCGGCAACTCGGCGCCGCCGATTTTCACTGCAGTGACCTGCGCGCCCCAGAGAAACGCGACCAGTAGCGCGAGCAATGAATCTTTCAATGGCATGACAGTTATCCCTTCTGAAATTGAATGGGCCGCAGGATTCTTTCCGGCTTGCCTGTCGCAAGGGCTGGGGGGTTAAGTCGACAGTGATGCTCACAGAGCCGGTCCAATGTCTCGCGCAGGGCCTGTTCCGCTTCAGGATCGTGGGCCAGTTGGGTCTGGAAGCACGGCGGAAATCCCGAGCCGACCAGAATCATTTTGTTGAGCAGGACATTCAGCGCGACCTGGGAGAAAACCGCCGTGTGTCCATAGCGTCGGCCGACGACCGCAATCGCCGCGAGCTTGTCGCGCAGCGGACGCTCCCGTGGCCGCAGGAAGCCATAGCCGACCCGCTCCAGAAACGCCTGGAAGCGACTGTTGGTGCCGTAGGCATGCATGACGGGGAGATAGAGCACCGCATCGGCGCGGTCCAGCCGCGCCACCAACTGCCCGACGTCGTCCTGCACTTGGCAGTCCTGGTCGGAACAGGCGTTGTCGGCGTCGCAGTAATCGATCCGGTAATCCTTGAGCCAGATGTCATCGACCGCGACCTCCTCGCCCAGATGGCGGCGCACCAGCGCCACCACCCGTGCACTGACACCACAAGGTCGGCTTGACCCGACAATGATGGTCAGATTCATGATTCAGGACGCCTCCCGCAACCCTTCTTCGCCAGCCAGGTAGGCGCGCAAAGCCTCTTCCATCAACTGCCCGGTCAGCCACAGCGTGACGCGTGCCACTTCCTTGATCTGACGACGATCTTCTTCGGTCTTCACCGCACGCTGCATCGCCATACGCACTTCCTCGGCGTGCTTCTCGTCGATGGTCGAGTGGGCGACGAAGAAGGTCATCTGCTCATCCTTCAAGCCCAGGTCGGCACGGAACCGTTCCAGGATCGGCTGGATGTGCTCGTAGACGTCCTCGGCCCAGTAGCTGTAGCCCAGGCGAGCGATCGGCCCCTTGCGGATAGCCACATCGTTGAGAAAGGCGATCAGTGCCTGAGTCGGCGCCAGGGGCGCCGGCATGGCTTGCGGCAGCAGCCCGACCGATTCCAGGTCACGCAGCACCATGCGCTCGTGACCCAGCTCTTCCAGGGCGTGCTTGTAGACGAAGCGCAGCAGCGTCGTTTCCTCTGGATCGGCACTGAAGGCGCAGGCGGCCTGGTTCACCGAGTTGTAGCGGGTGTAGTGGTAGACCTGCAGCATGAGCTGTTGGTAGAGAGCTGGCGGCGTCGGGTTGTCCAGGCTGAATTTCCAGTAGGCGCCCTGCTTGATCTGGGCCCAGCCCGCGTCGACGATAGCGTCGAGTTCCTTGAAGAATGCTTGCATTTCAATTGGCTCCTTTAACATTGAGGTAAACACTTTCGAGTTCCAGGTACACGAGGCTGTAGCGCCGCTCGACCTGTTCCCCGGTCCAGGTAACGTCATCCACCAGCACGCGCCCGCCCAGGCCGACATAGAGCGCAGCCAATTGGCCGCGGCACAGTGCCGAGATAAATCGCAGGTGGGTGTTGGCTTTCAGCCAAATGGCCGCTTGCAGGAGAAACATGCGCAGGTGCCGACCGCCGCGGTATCGCTCGTCCAGCACCAGGCGATTGGCATCGAAGGCATCCGTCGATTGTTCGAAATAGGCCTGCACGTCGACCGCTCGCTCGACGAAGCTCAGGCCATGACCCAGCGGGGTGACGCGCAACGTCCCGACCACTTCGTCCTTGTCCAGGTAGACCAAGTGATAGGACAAAGCGTCGCGCACCTGCTCCCTGCGCTCGAAGTCATCCTCCCGTGCCGGGTTGGTCCCCAGGTAGCGACTCCTGAGTTGCCGGACGGACTCGAACAGTTCATTGGCGTTGTCGATCACGCGAACAGACAGGCTCATCGCTGACCTCACTGGCCTTGACGCTGATCGACGATGCGCGCTTCTTTCCAGCTGAACCAACTGCCAAGGTTCACATGCTCGGCCAGATCGCCCACCACCATGACCGTCGCATCGACCCCCAGCCGTTCGCGCAGGCGCTCCTTGATCAGCAGCACCAGACGCCCACGATCGCCTTCGAAGAAGCGCGACATTTCCAGCTTGGCGATGACGGTGTCGCGATCATTGGCGCGACTGAGGATGATCTGGTAACCCAGGCATTGTTCGACGCCTTCAAGCAGCGCCTGCTCGATCTGTGCGGCCGAGAAGGCGCGATCGTTCAGTTGCACGGCATCCTTCACCCGACCGACGACCTTGACGGTCTGGCGCATCGATTGCGGATAGCCGGGGCGCGACTGGATCGAGACCAGGTCGCCCGTGCGGTAGCGAATCAACGGCTTGCTGCCAGGGATCAGCATGGTCACGCACAACTCACCGTCGCCGGTGCAGCCCAGGCTCTCCCCGGACTTGGGATCGAGCACCTCGATGATGTAGTTGAGGCGATGCGGCACCAACTGGTCGTTGGCGTTGCAGGCCGCGATGATCATCGCTTCCTGGGAGCCATACAGGCTGTTGTAGGCCTGCGCGCCCCACAGGCTGTAGAGGTTGTTCTTCAATGCAGGGGTGCACAGTTCGCCGCTCATCATGAATGCGCGCAGGGCGAAGTCCTCGCGTGGGTTCAAGCCTTGGCGCTCGGCTTCCTTGGCCATGGCCAGCAACAGCCCCGGCGCCGATGCGAGCACACCGATCCGCAGGTCCTTGAGCAGTTGCAGTGCCTTGGGCCAGCCGATCACCGGTGAGTGCGGCCAGATCTTGGCGTTGCACAGGTCGAGCTGGGTGCAGACATCACCCAGGGTGTCACCGAAGGAATGGACCTCGGTAGGTCCCATGATGCCGACCACGGTCTTTTCGCCCGGGAAATGCTTTTCGATCACGGCCTGGTAGGCCATCGCCAGCTGGCGATTGCTCGCGTAGCTTTCCTTGCGGTCCCGTGGGCATGGCGTGGCGGGTCCGGTGGTCCCCGTGGTCTCGTAATAGAAGATGCTGTCTTCCAGCGGACCGGACAAGATGTCGAAGCCTGCTTCGCGCAGATCATCCTTGGTCGTGAATGGCAGGGTGGCGAGGTCATCCAAGGTCAGCGAACGCTCGTCGACCTGGGCAAGGTGCCTGGAGTAGAACGGCGAGGACCGCTTCACGTGGCCGACCACTTCCCGCAACTGTGCCTGGTGCCAGGCCGCCAGCTCGGTGTCGCTGAGGACGTCGGTCCAATAGGCATGATGAATCGGATCGTACCGCTTCTTGAATGTCTCTAAATGCTCTTTCATTTCAGCCGCTCAGGTTTGATGGGTTACTGGAACTCAACGGCCGCTACGTTAGTAACAGAACTTACAAATACCCAGCTGCGCTATCTCGCAGTTGTGCGCGCACGAGTTTCTTGTTAAAAGCACGCGCGGTTACATACGCGTAGGGATAGCTCTTCGCCTCGTCGACATTCAGAAATGAATGAAATATTAATATTCCCTCAGCAGTTGACAGCCCCAGGGCACGCTGGTAATTTCGCCGCACTGCCAATTATTCCCGCAGTGCTTAGCCAAGACTGGGATGTCTAAAAATGTACTATCACCTTTCTGCTATCAGTTCCTCCCACAGCTATCCCGACAGCTGTTCCCGGGCCATTCTGGCCATCTTCAAAAGCAATATCTGGCGTCGCTAATCTAGCGAAGACCGGAGCCTGTCTGCTGCTTGCCAGCAACGTCCTGATCTTTCCCCTCTGAAATCGAAGGCGCTCGCGCCTTGTGCCCTGCGCAACAATTGGCTGCAATCCATTGCAAGCTTTTTAGTGCGCGCGACATGAACAGCGTCCGCCCCGTCTATTCAGAACATCCGTCAACACGCATTTAAAGTGCCTGCGCGCTTTATATTCCCGTGGCGCTCTCTTAATCGAGTGTCTGAATCGTTACACCTTGAATATGGTATTAACCGTGAATAAAAATCTAATTGGCGTGAATGTTCTTCGCCGCGAAGAACGTCGACCTACGGATGCACTTGGCATATATGCAAATGCACTGGAACAACTGGGTCGCGAGTCTGTTTTCATTCTTGAATCACTGTCCGGCCCAAGCCGTGATCGCCGGGCGACGATCATCGGGCTCGAACCGCTTTTCGAAGTGTGTATCAATGAGGGCCAGGCCCAACTGCGAGGCTGCGCCGCCCTGTGTGAACATCTGTCCGCCAGCCTGCGGCAAGCGGGCATGCAGGTCGACCCGCAACACAAGATCCATCTACCCGACAGCGAGTCGGCGTGGAACCTGCTCCGGGCGATCCAGGCAACGTTCCAGCCGGCGGCCAATGCCCCTTCCAGCCTGGCCTTCTTCGGCTATTTCTCCTACGACTGCGTTCGCCTGATCGAGCGACTTCCCGATCTGGCCAAACAGACCTACGACTACCCGCTCATTGCCCTGTCGGTCTATCAGACCCTGGTTTATTTCCACAGCAATGGCATCGTCGAAACCCTGATCAACAACCACGATCTCTGGTCGCCCCGTACGTTGGAGGACTACCCCTTCCTGAGCACAACCCCGGCAGCCGAGTCGCTGGCTCCGCTACCGTACCCCGAGGGCTTCGAGGAAGAGCGCACGGTGACCCCGGAGCAATTCGTCGAGCGTGTCGAAGTGGCGATGGAGCACATCCGCGCCGGCGACGTCTACCAGATCCAGCTCGGCCATGAGATTCGCATCCGCTCGCAGGTTTCACCGTTCGATGTGTACCAGAACCTGCGCCTGCGCAACCCTTCCCCTTACATGTACCTGGCTCACGTAGGTGGTATCGACCTGATCGGCGCCAGCCCCGAGCTGTTCGTCAGGATCAAGGACGACTTGATCGAGATGCGCCCGATCGCCGGCACCGTGGGCAAGAAGCCTGGCGTCGATCCAACTCAGTTGGTCCTGGAGCTGACCCGCTCCGAGAAGGAGCGCGCCGAACACCTGATGCTCATCGACCTGTGTCGCAACGATATCGGTCGCGTGTGCCAGGCGGGTTCGCTGGAGGTCGATGAGTTCATGCTGGTGGAAGAGTATTCGCACCTCTACCACATGGTGTCGAACGTTCGCGGCTTGCTGCGCCCAGGCCTGGATGCCTACGACGTGATCAAGGCTTCGTTCCCCGCAGGCACCATGTCCGGCGCGCCCAAGGTCAGGGCGATGGAGCTGATCGAGGGAATGGAGAGCAACCGCCGGGGCATTTATGCCGGGGCCCTTGGCCTGGTCGGTTTCGATGGCAGCGTCAACACCGCATTGTGCATTCGCTCGACGGTCTTCGACGAGGGCACGTACCACTTGCGTGCATCCGCCGGGGTGGTAGCCGATTCGGTGCCAGAGCTTGAGTGGAAAGAGACGCTGTACAAGATGGGTTCCGTTTACCGGGCAGTGACCGGCCAGGAGATCGCACTGTGAAAGTATTCTTGATCGACGCCTATGACAGCTTCGTCTTCATCATCAGCCAGTACCTGGAACAACTGGGGCTGGAAACCCATGTCGAGCGCCACGACGTACCGGACCTCATCCAGCGCATTGAAGCGTTCTCGCCGGATTTCTGCGTGCTGGGCCCTGGGCCTGGGCATCCGGCCGACGTGGGCTACATCGAAGTGATCAGGCACTTTCAGGGGCGCCTGCCGCTGTTGGGTGTGTGCCTGGGTCACCAGGCCATCGGCCTGGCCTTCGGTGCCCAGGTTTGCCGGGCCCCACACGTGATGCACGGCAAGGTGAGCACGATCGAGAACGATGGCAAGGGCGTCTATGACCACACCCAGGCACATGCGATTCGGGCGACCCGCTACCACTCGTTGATGATCAGCGAGCAGCCGCTACCCGACTGCCTGGAGATCACGTCCAGATCCACGGACGACGGCTATGTCATGGGCGTGCGCCATCGCCACCTGCCGGTGGAGGGCGTGCAGTTCCACCCTGAAAGCATCCTCACCGAAAACGGCCTGGACCTGTTCCGCAGTTTCATCCGGTGTCACGTGCACAAGTGATCCTCCCGGAAGGGGCATGCGCCCCTTCCTTCCCCGTACTGCGACTGCTTCATTCCTGCTACAACTAGAGCGATCCGTTTATGGACAAACACCACTCCCCCGCCTGCGGCCGGACCCAGGCCGAGCGTGCCGCTACGCTGACCGCCTTCACGAGCCTCGCCAAGGATGCCAACCGTTGCGATTGGGAGCGCCTGCTGAACAAAGTGCTGCGCCAACTCGGCTTCGGCAGCTACCTCATCAGCCTGGGGCCGGTAGCGCCGAGGGATACCGACCCTCTGGCCGGCCTCATCACCACCTTTCCCAAACGCTGGCTGGAACACTACCGCTGTGACGGGCTGATCGAGATCGACCCGATACTCAGGCACTGTCGACGCGAACTGGTGCCGCTTTTCTGGGACAGCGAGCGACGGCGCGCCCGGGGACGCTCCCGGCACTTCTGGGAGCAACGCGAGCAACACGGCCTGCGCAGCGGCGTGAGTATCCCGCTGCGCTACGAAATGCTCAGGGGAACACTGAGCGTGGCCTTCGACGACACACAGATCACCGAACAAAAGGGTTTTTCCAACCCCGCCGTTTACCAACTGTTCATGCTCATCCCCTACCTGCTCGCCGGGATACGACATCAGTTGCAGCGGCCTGCCCAACCGCGCCAGGACCTGACGCCCAAGGAAATGGACTGCCTGTACTGGGCCAGCGAAGGCAAGACCACTTGGGAGATCAGCCACATCCTGACCTGCTCCGAACGCACCATCGACTTCCACCTGCTCAATGCCCGACGCAAGCTGGGTTCGGTAAGCCGCCAGCAGGCCGTCAGTGCCGCGGTGGCCTGTGGGCTGGTCATGCCGACCGCTGGAAGCGTGCACGATAGCGACCGGGGCTTTCGCCGGTCCATTTCTTGAAGGCACGATGGAAGGCGCTGGGCTCCTGAAAGCCGGTCTGTTCGGCAATGTCACTGATGCTGTTGCCAGTCTGGCGCAGCAGCTCGACGGCCAGCCCACGGCGGACCTCGTCCTTGATTTCCTGGAACGAACTTCCTTCACGCTCCAGGCGTCGACGCAAGGTGCTGGGGCTCATCCGCAAGTCACTGGCAAAGGCTTCCAGGGTCGGCCACTGGCTGTAATGGCTGTGGCGCAGGCACTGATGAAGCCGCGTAGCCAGGCCATGCTGATTGCGAAAACGGATTACCAGCCATTGCGGCGCACTGCGCAGAAATACCTTGAGGGAGGCCAGGTCCTGGACGACTGGCAAGCGCAGGTAGCGGCTGGCGAATTCGATTTCCGTGCGCTCGGCGCCAAAGCTCAGGTTGGGCCCCCAGAGCAGCGCATCGTCGCTGAGGGCCAGGCGCGACTGACGAAAGTCCGCGCGATCGATGGGAATACGCCGCCCGCCCAGCCAACACAGCAGGCTGATCATCAGCACAAGGAAGGTTTCCTCACCAAAACGGCGGGCATCCGGATCCGCCGAGCACGTCTGCAGACTGATCACCGCCCGCTTGCCGCGCACACTGAGGCTGCCGCGAAAGTCCCTCAGGAACAACCCGAAGTTACCCAGGCACTGGCGCAAGGCCTTGCCCAGGTCGGGTTCCTGAATCAATCCCCGACAAATCAGGGCAAAACTGCCGACCGGCATGCCGTGGGAATCCAGCTGGAAGAACTCGTCCTGTAGTTCGCGAATCTGGATCAGCCACAAAGCAGCAAAAGCGCTCGCTGAAACCCGGGCCTCAGGCTGCCCCAGCAACGCCGGGTCGATGCCGGCCTCGGCCAGTATCGCCGCCAGCCGTTGAGGCTGGTCCCGCAACGCGTGGATCATGGTGTGCACGAAGTAGACCGCGACCGAATCCTTTTCCCGCATAAACCCAGTTTCCCCACTTCCCGGATGGCAAAAAACGCCAGCATCGCTGAGCAGTTATGGCATAGGCCCACCCAACGGCGGCCTCTAGACTGGCGGCATTAAGGGGCACGGCACACCATCTGTCGAGCCCCCTCCAGCGGACCGCGTCCAGGGCCAGCCAGTGGCTGCTCGCTGGGGCGCGCAAAAAAAGGGAAACACCCCACATGCATCTGCAGACAATCGGCGTGATCGGCGCCGGCACCATGGGCAACGGCATAGCACAGGTTTGCGCCCTGGCCGGTTTCGAAGTGACCTTGCTGGACATTTCCGCCAGCGCCCTGGAAAAAGCCCTGGCCAACGTGGCCAAGAACCTCGATCGGCAAATCGCCAAGCAGACCCTGAGCCAAGCGCAGAAACATCTCGCCCTGGACAAGATCCGCACCAGCACCGACTACGCCAGCCTGGCCGATGCACAACTGGTGATCGAAGCCGCCACCGAGAACCTCGAGCTGAAACTGCGACTGCTGCAACAGGTCGCCACTCAAGTCAGCAGCGACTGCGTGATCGCGTCCAACACCTCCTCCCTATCGATTACTCAACTGGCTGCCGGCGTCAGTCATCCAGAACGTTTTATCGGCCTGCACTTCTTCAACCCGGTGCCGGTAATGGGCCTGATCGAGGTGATTCGTGGCCTGCAGACTCACGACGCAACCCACGCCATGGCCCTGGAAATGGCCCGACGGCTGGGCAAGACCGCGATCACCGCCGGGAACCGTCCGGGCTTCGTAGTCAACCGGATCCTGGTGCCGATGATCAACGAAGCCATCCTGGTCTTCCAGGAAGGCCTGGCCAGCGCCGAAGATATCGACGCGGGCATGCGCCTGGGCTGCAACCAGCCCATCGGACCGCTGGCCCTGGCGGACCTGATCGGCCTGGACACCTTGCTGGCAATCCTGGAGGCGTTCTACGAAGGCTTCAACGACAGCAAATATCGCCCGGCTCCATTGCTCAAGGAAATGGTCGCCGCCGGCTATCTGGGACGCAAGTCCGGGCGGGGTTTCCATGCCTATGGCTGAGCGCTGCTCGCGCTTCGCCGAGAGCCGGGACAAGGCCCTGGAGCTGTTCGCCAACAAGGGCTTCGGCCAGGTTGGCATGCGGGAGCTGGCAAGCCACCTGGGGTTGACACCTGGCTCGCTGTATCACCATTACCCAAGCAAGCAGCACCTGCTGGCCGATCTGATCGAGGAGTTTTTCGAGGAGCTGTTGGCCACCCTCGGGCGCATTGAACAGCAACCCCGGGACAAGCGCGGCAACCTGCAACGGTTGATCCGCGCCCACCTCAAGCTGCACCGGGAGATGCCCTGGCATTTTCGCCTGGTGGAGCGCGACAGCGGTTGTCTCAATGTCGAGCAGCAACTGCGAGTACGGTATTTACGCGAACACTACGAACGGCGGCTGTTGCTGATGCTGGGCCCTGCTCGGCGTCTCCCCTCTCAAGCGTTAGCCGCTGCCGGCCACGCCATTGCCACCCTGCTCAACAGCGCGCCCAGTTGGCTGGCGCACCAGCCTCTGGAGCAACACGAGCACGATGAGTTGCTGGAGAGCCTGCTCGCTGGGGCCATAGAACGGGTATTGGCTTCCAAAGTCGCAGCCGAAGCAACGTTGTCTGTCACCACGGCTTGAGCCAAGCCCTCAGCGCAACTGCAACGGGTCGACCAGGCCAGCGACAATCGCCATGCCCACCAGCTGCGGCAAGTTCTCGGCCTCCATGCGCTTCATGACACGGGAACGATAGAGGTCGATGGTCCTGACATTGACCCCAAGCTGCTCGGCGATTTCCCGGTTGGTGTAGCCCTGGACCAGAGGCAGCAACACGTCATTTTCCCTCGGGGTCAAGCTCTGGAGCCGGGCCTGCACCCGCGCCAGGCCTACGCTGACGGTCTGGCTGTCGTCGGCCAGGCTCAAGGCCTGTTGCACGCTGTCGAGCAGCAACTGTTCGTTGTAGGGCTTTTCGATGAAATCATGGGCCCCGGCCTTGAACGCCCGCACCACAATCGGCACATCGGCATGCCCACTGACGAAGATTACCGGCAGGCGCAGCCCACGGTTGCGCATCTCTTCCTGCACGTTGAGCCCCCCCATGCCTGGCATGCGCACGTCCAGCAGCACGCAACCATTGAGCGGGTTGTCGCAGGCCTCGAGAAATTCCCGGCCACTGGTGAACGAGAGGGCCTTGAGGCCCACGGACTCCAGCAGCCAGACCGTCGAGTCGAGCATGCCTTGGTCATCGTCGACCACATACACCACCTGCTCCGCCACATTCACCATTGCCTTACTCCTCTTGTTGTCGGGCCAAGCCGGCCAGGGTCGGCCCCGGCAAGTTGCAGCGCATCTGCAAGCCCACGGCCAAGGGCCGGGCCTGCAACTCGCCACCAAAACCTTCGATGATGCTGCGACTCATGGACAGCCCCAACCCCAGGCCGTTGACCTTGCTGGAATAGAACGGGGTGAAGATCTGCTCCAGTTGCGCCGTCGGCACACCGTGTCCCTGGTCGCTGACACTGACCTGCACCCCGCCGTCGGCCCCAGGCTCGACCGCCAGGACGATCTGCGACGGCAGGCCGGGATGGGCCTCGCGATTGGCCTCGATGGCGTTGCGCAGCAGGTTGAGCAGCACCTGCTCCAGCAGCACCCGGTCGGCGTAGACCAGCGGCAGATTATCCGGCAACCGCTCCACGATCTCCACCTGGCAACTGTTCGCTTCCCAGAGGCACAGGCGCGTGGTTGCCCGGGCAACTTCACTGAGGTCCAAGGCCTCCATACGGCGGCGACCTTTACGCAGAAAGGCGCGCAGGCGCTTGATCACCTCCGATGCGTGATTGGCGTGTACGGCGATCCGCTCCAGCCCCTGGGCTACCTTCTCGGCGGCCTCGGAATGACTGCCCAGGGCCTGCAAATAGCGCTGGCTGGCGTTGGCATAATTGACCACCGCCGCCAACGGTTGATTCATCTCATGGGCAATGCCCGAGGCCAGTTCACCAAGGGTCACCAGGCGCGCGGTGTGGGCCAGTTCGTCCTGATGATGACGCTGCTGGGCTTCACGCAACTCTCGTTCGGACTGGTCGTGAGCCACCAGCGAATAGAAACGCTCGCCACTGGCCGCGCGATGGGCCAGAAGCATCAACGACACCGGCACCGAAGCCCCTCCGGCCGGCGGTTGCAGGCGAGCCTCGATGCTCCAGCGGCCGCTGCGCTCGGCATAATCCCACCCTTCCTGTTCCAGGCTGGCCAGCACCTCGGCGCTGAGAAAGGCATCCAGCGTAGGCAGGCTGTGTTGCGCATCCAGTCCAAGGGTGCGGCGCGCCGCCGGATTGAGGTAGGTCACCGCGCCATCGGGCTGGATGAACAGCACCGGGTCGGTGTTGGCTTCCACCACCTCCGCCAAACGGCGCTTGTTTTCTTCGGCCTGGACCCGGGCGGTGATGTCCCGCGACACGCTGATCACCTCAACCACCGCGCCGGTGTAGGTTTCGCGAATGGCACGGCACGCGGTCTCGAACCACAAGTAATGGCCGTCGCGATGGCGAATGCGGTAGGTCATGGTGTGATAGCCGTCCAGCTCCAGGGCATCGCGGGTGCGCTGCATCAGGCTAGCCTGGTCCTGTCGGTGAAACAGGCTGTGGGCCCGACGCCCATGCAGCTCCTGCGGCCAGTAACCAAGCAAGGTCCAAGAAGCCAGTGACGCATCGAGGAAGCAGCCGTCCGGGGTATGTCGGGAAATCAGGTCGGTGGTATTTTCGGTGATCAGCCGGTACAGGCGCCGCGCCTTGGCCGACTCGCGCTCAGCGAGGATCTGCGCGGTGGCCTGGCGACACCGGGCCAGCACACGATTGGCCTTGGGGTCGGGAATGAACGTCCAGATCAGGATCTGCTCGGCAACCTGCACCTCCACGTTCTCGATGGCTCGCTGCTGGGCCAGACAGGCCTGCACCAGGTGCGAGTGGCTGACCGGCAACAGGCTCGAAGCATCGACCAACGACAGCTGTTCGAGCAGCGCCATCAGCGCCTCATTGAGCTCCAGCGGTCGGCCTCGCGAATCAAGCAATGCACTTGGCTGCGGGTCATGGCCGAGCAGCGGCGAATCGCGCAACTGGCCACCGACACTGGCCAACAGCAGATTCAGCAATTCGTGCACGGCCACCAGCCAGTCCTGGCCCACTTCCGGCTGTAGCTCAACCAACAGCAAGCCTTGCTGCCCCGGCTGCAGGGCCAACTCCAGGACCTGGCCATGCTCGAGGGACGCACGACGCAGACGACCGGCCAGCCAGCAATCGAGCTGACGCACCTGAGCCAGCTCCAATCGTCCCTCGTCCTGCAAGCGCTGGAAAAGCGCCCGGTCACTGCTTTGCAAAGCCTCACCAAAGCCCGGCGGCAAATGCCGGGCACGGCCTTCATGCCGATAGATGCCACTTGGCGCATGCCAGCTCAGGTAGACCGCCCGGCGGATTTGCGCGCAGTCCTGCAAGGCCCGGCAAAGGGCATCGGCGCAAGCCGCCAGGGCCATGCCTTCACGTTGCAGGCGCAACCAGCCGTGCAAGCGAACGGAGGTGGAGATCATCAGAAAACCTGTCGTAAAAAGAGGATCAGCAACATATGGTACATATACTATACAACTCAGGTAGTACTTCCATATCAATCGGCAAACAGTATATAAATTCCCCCGGATAAGTCACCGAGCTTTTCTGTGGTGAACGCGCCTGCCGACAATCGCATTGCGATTCAGCTAGCACCGGCAGCTCGTGACCACGAGAACCTCGGCCAATAGAGCTAATAATCAGCCACCGGGTACCCCAGCCATGTCCATCTACGAGCAAGGTCTTGCGCCAACTGGCGTCAACCACATCGCCCTTACACCCCTGAGCTTCATCGAGCGCACCGCAAGCGTCTATCCCGATTACCCGGCCGTGATCCACGGCTCGATCCGGCGCACCTGGGCCGACACCTACAGCCGCTGCCGGCGCCTCGCCTCAGCCCTGGCCGGACGCGGCATCGGTAAAAACGACACGGTGGCGGTCATGCTGCCGAATATTCCCGCCATGCTTGAAGCGCATTTCGGTGTGCCGATGATCGGAGCGGTGCTCAACGCCCTCAACGTACGCCTGGATGCCGAGGCCATCGCATTCATGCTGGCCCATGGCGAAGCCAAGGTGTTGATCGCCGACCGTGAGTTCCATGACGTGGTGCAAGCAGCCATCGGCATGCTCGACCACCCGCCCCTGGTGATCGACCTTGACGATCCGGAGTACGGCGAAGGCCAGGCAAACAGTGAACTGGACTACGAGGCGTTTCTTGCCGAGGGCGACCCGAACTTCGCCTGGCAGTGGCCAGACGATGAATGGCAGGCCATTTCCCTGAACTACACCTCTGGCACCACGGGCAACCCCAAAGGCGTGGTCTATCACCACCGCGGCGCCTACCTCAATTCCCTGGGCAACCAGATGACGTGGGCCATGGGCAATCACCCGGTGTATCTCTGGACTTTGCCGATGTTCCATTGCAACGGCTGGTGCTACCCCTGGACCGTGACCGCCCTGGCCGGCGTCCATGTGTTCCTGCGCCGGGTCGATCCGCAAAAAATCCTCAACCTGATTCGCGAGCATCAGATCACCCATCTTTGCGGTGCGCCCATTGTGCTCAACGCCCTGGTGAACATGCCCGACTCGGCCAAGGCCGCGATCGACCATCCGGTCAGTGCCATGGTTGCAGGAGCGGCACCACCGGCCAAGGTGATTGGCGCCGTCGAGGAAATGGGTATCAAGGTCACCCACGTCTACGGTCTGACCGAGGTCTACGGACCGGTGACTCTCTGCGCCTGGCACGCGGCCTGGGATGAGTTGCCACTGGAGCAGCGAGCCCAGATCAAGGCTCGCCAAGGCGTACGCTACCCCACCCTGGAGGGGCTGATGGTGGCCGATCCAAGGACGCTCGAACCGACACCTCATGACGGCCAGACCATCGGTGAAATCTTCATGCGCGGCAACACCGTGATGAAGGGCTATCTGAAGAACCCCAGCGCCACCGCCGAAGCCTTTGAAGGCGGCTGGTTCCACACCGGCGACTTGGCCGTCACCCATGCCGATGGCTATGTGGAAATCCGCGACCGGCTCAAGGACATCATCATTTCCGGTGGCGAGAACATCTCCACCATCGAGCTGGAAGGCGTGCTCTATCGACACCCGGCGGTTCTGGAAGCCGCCGTGGTGGCCCGTCCTGACGAAAAATGGGGAGAAACCCCCTGCGCCTTCATCACCCTGAAATCCGACCGTGAAGAGGTGCACGAAGCCGAGATCATCAGCTTCTGTCGCGAGCACCTGGCAGGTTTCAAGGTGCCACGCACGGTGGTCTTCACCCAGTTGCCCAAGACTTCCACCGGCAAGATCCAGAAGTTCGTACTGCGCGACATGGCGAAGAATCTCTAGCCCGAACGCCAAAAAAACTCAGGTATCGCTGACAGCCCCGGCGTCTCACCGGCCGTCTCGTGGGCCGGCGAGCACCCGCACGTCAGCGGGGCCTGGGATCGTGATCCGCGCAACTGCGGCCATCCAACCTCCTTTCCTTGCATGAGGCTCATTGCAATGCCCGAATTCAACGCCCCGTTGCGCGACATGCGTTTTGTCCTGCACGAAGTCTTCAACGCACCGAACCTCTGGGCCCGCCTGCCCGCGCTGGCGAATACTGTCGATGCCGCCACCGCCGATGCGATTCTCGAAGAAGCCGCCAAGGTCACCCATAACCTGATCTTTCCACTCAACCGCAGCGGCGACGAGGAAGGTGCCCAGTGGCACGACGGCCAGGTCAGCACACCGGGCGGCTTCAAGGCCGCGTATTCGACCTACATCGACGGCGGCTGGGTTGGCCTGAGCGGCAACCCGGCCTATGGCGGCATGGGGATGCCAAAGATGCTCGCCGTGCAGTTCGAAGAAATGCTCTACGCCGCCAACTCCAGCTTCGCCCTGTACTCGGCGCTGAGTTCCGGCGCCTGCCTGGCCATCGACGCCCACGCCAGCGAAGCACTCAAGGCGCTGTACCTGCCGCCGATGTATGAGGGTCGCTGGGCCGGCTCAATGTGTCTTACCGAGGCCCATGCCGGCACCGACCTGGGCATCATTCGCACCCGCGCCGAACCCCAGGCGGATGGCAGCTACCAGATCACCGGCAGCAAGATCTTCATCACCGGCGGTGAGCAGGACCTGACGGAAAACATCATTCACCTGGTCCTAGCCAAGCTGCCGGATGCGCCCGCCGGGCCCAAGGGCATCTCGCTGTTCCTGGTGCCGAAAATCCACGTTGATGCACAGGGTATGCTGGGGGAATCCAACGCCGTCAGCTGCGGTTCGATCGAACACAAGATGGGCATCAAGGCCTCGGCCACTTGCGTGATGAATTTCGACGGTGCCAGTGGCTGGCTGATCGGCGAGGCCAACAAGGGGTTGGCGGCGATGTTCACCATGATGAACTACGAGCGGCTATCCATTGGCATCCAGGGTATTGGTTGTGCCGAAGCCTCGTACCAGAACGCCCGCCGCTATGCCCAGGAACGCATCCAGAGCCGGTCCCCCGCAGGCGCCCAGGCCAAGGACAAGATCGCCGACCCGATCATCGTCCATCCCGACGTGCGCCGCATGCTGCTCAGCATGAAGGCCATGACCGAAGGCGGCCGGGCCTTCGCCTGCTACGTCGGCCAGCAACTGGACCTGGCCAAGTTCTGCGAACACTCCCAGGAGCGACACGACGCCGAAGCCTTGGTGGCCCTGCTGACGCCAGTGGCCAAGGCGTTCTTCACCGACACCGGCCTGGACAGTTGCATCCATGGCCAACAAGTATTCGGCGGCCACGGCTACATCCGCGAATGGGGCCAGGAACAACTGGTACGCGATGTGCGCATCGCTCAAATCTATGAAGGCACCAACGGCATCCAGGCCCTCGATCTGCTGGGGCGCAAAGTAGTGGGCAACGGCGGCGTGGCCCTGCGGCTGTTCACCACTCAGATCCGTGACTTCGCTTACCTGCCCGGCGCCGCCTATGCCGCCGAGCTGCTGGACGCCGTGCAACGCCTGGAAAACCTCAGCGACTGGCTGCAGCAACAGGCCAGCCTCGATCCCCACGCCATCGGCAGCGCGTGCGTCGAGTACCTGCACCTGTTCGGCTACGTCGCTTACGCGTACATGTGGGCACGCATGGCCCAGACAGCCGAACACCAACACGCCACAGACCCTGCGTTCTATGGTGCAAAGCTGGGCACCGCGCGCTTCTACTTCAGCCGTCTGCTACCGCGCATCCTCAGCCTGGAACAAAGCATCCGCGCTGGCAGCCCGTCATTGTTGCAACTGCAACCCGAACAGTTCTGAGGCTGGATAACACCGAACACCTGCACACTCGTGTGGGTGTTCGCGCCTGATTGCAGGCTTGGCCGGCACAGCAGCGCGCTAGCGCACGCTGCGTCATCAACGCCCGGACATTGGACCGCTCGGGCGTTTTACCTCGCGTTTTTTTTGCCTGACCGAACCAGGGCTGGCAAGGCGGCTTGGTTCAGACACTCCGGACGTACGCAGTAACCGGCTGATTTCCTCCGCGCTGACCGCCTTGCTGAAAAAGTGCCCCTGGATTTCATCGCAGCCGTTATCACGCAAGAAGGTTTGCTGCTCCTCGGTTTCGACCCCCTCGGCAATGACCTTGAGATTCAGCTTGTGCCCCAACGAAATCACAGCGGTGGCGATGGCTTTGTCGTTCTCGTTGTCAGGTAGATCGCGCACGAAAGACTGGTCGATCTTGAGCCTCGCGATCGGGAAGCTTTTCAATGCGGCGAGGCTGGAATAGCCGGTGCCGAAGTCGTCGATCGAGAGGCTGATCCCCATGGCTTGCAGGGCCTTCATTTTGCTGATGGCTTGCTGAAGGTCTTGCATGATCAGGCTTTCGGTCAGCTCCAGCTCGAGGTACATCGGGTCCAATCCGGTTTCCTGCAAGGCATGCATCACCCGGTCGATCAGGTCCCTTTCGATGAACTGGCGAGCCGAGATGTTCACCGACATGGTGATCGGCGGCCAGCCGGCATCCTGCCACGCCTTGTTCTGTCTGCAGGCGGTATGAATCACCCAGTCGCCGATGGGTACGATCAGCCCGGTCTCTTCGGCCTGGGGAATGAACTTGATGGGAGAGACCATGCCCAGCTCGGGATGCTGCCAACGGATCAATGCCTCCACGCCGATGATCTGGCCTGACTGCAAATCCACTTGTGGCTGGTACAACAACAGGAACTCGTCGTTGTAGAGTGCGCTTCGCAGCCCATCTTGCATGGCGAGCTTGCCCTGGACCTTGTTATTCATCTCGCTCGTATAGAACTGGAAGCTGTTGCGCCCCAGCTCCTTGGCCCGGTACATGGCGGCGTCCGCATTGCTGAGCAACGTGTCGGTATCGCTGCCGTCGGCCGGATATGTGGCCAGTCCCATGCTGCAGGTGACGTGAAGCGTATGGCCGCCGAGTTGAATCGGCCGCAGGATGGCTTCCTGGATTTTGTGCAGGACTGGCGTCACGCCGTCCAGGTCCGAGGGTTGGTCGAACAGGATGATCACAAACTCGTCGCCACCCAGTCGCACGACAGTGTCGGTACGCCGCACACACCCCAGCAGGCGCTGGGCGACGGTTTTCAGCAGTTCGTCCCCGGCACTGTGCCCAAGGCTGTCATTCACCAGTTTGAACTTGTCCAGGTCGAGAAACACCACTGTCACCAGCCGGTTGTAGCGCTGGGCATAAAGCATCGCCTGCTTGAGGCGGTCTTCGAGCAGCGTGCGATTCGGCAGCCCGGTCAGTGCGTCATGGTCGCCCATGAAGCGAATGCGTTTTTCGGTCAGTTGGCGCTCTATCGCAATGCCGGCAAGCGGTGTCGCCAGGTCGATCAGTTGCGTCTCGGCCGCGCTGGGGCTGCGCACGGTGTTGGCATACAAGGCAAACGTACCCAAGACCTTTCGCTCATGGGACAGGATCGGCGTCGACCAGCAGGCGCGAAACCCATAGGGCGCAACGAGTGAACGGTATGCTTCCCATAGTGGATCCTGCTCGATGTCCGTGACGATGACCGGCTCTCGTCGATACGCCGAGGTGCCACATGAACCGACGTTCGGACCGATTTCAATTCCGTCGATGAGCTGGCAATAGGCTTTCGGCAAACTGGGTGCAGTCCCGTGCAGCAGGTGTTTACCCTCCTCATCCAGCAGCAGGATGGAGACCTTCATGCCCTCCAGTTGGGACTCGACCAGGTGGGCCAGGCTGTCGAGCACTTCTGTAAGCTCGGTGCTCCTGGCGATCAGTTCCAGGACATGACCTTGCCCGGTACGGATGATCGCTTCTTGTTCCAATCGGTCGTTTTGCACGGCGAGCCGCTCTGTGGCGATACTCAATTGAGCCGTTCTTTTCTCCAGCTGAAGCCGGTCTTCGAGAAATTGATTCACCGCCCGCGCCATGTTGCCGATCTCGTCCTTCCCATGGTCGGCCATCAGCAAATGCGTTTTGTCCGTGTGTTCCTGACGCAATTGCCGGCTAATTTCATTCAGGCGCACGAGCACATGACGGCCCATGAAAACCCGGGTCACGAACCAGGCGAACACCAG
Source organism: Pseudomonas brassicacearum subsp. brassicacearum (assembly GCF_008801605.1). GTDB lineage: Bacteria > Pseudomonadota > Gammaproteobacteria > Pseudomonadales > Pseudomonadaceae > Aquipseudomonas > Aquipseudomonas brassicacearum. The sequence goes on from NZ_VZPJ01000001.1 coordinate 441,242, forward strand.
GCTGGCGCCCAACATGATCAGCACCCATTGCTGGCTGCGATTCGAGGCCTCGACCAGACGCTGCACCGCTTCGCGATAGTCCTGGGTGTAGGCGCTCGATTGCGTACGGGCCACCGCGACGAGGCCCCCGGCCTCGTTCTTTAGTTGCTCGTTGAAGCGCTGCAGGACGTTATGTTGATCGATGAGCGTCTGGCGCAGGGAGAAGAGATCCGGCGTCTGCACGTCAGCGTCGGATAACGCGCCTGCGGTGCGTGGCAGGCGCTCATATCGGGCCCGCAGCCGTTGCACGGCCTCACTGTCAACCGCCTGCGGCAGATCGAAAAGCAGCACCGCCAGCTCCAGGCTGGCCCGGGTGTTGGTCGCCGTCAATCGAGCGGTGTGGTCCTCCAGGGTCTGCTCGAAGGTGACCTCGGTTTGCAGCAGGCTTTCTCGCAGTTGCGCAACGATGTTGGCGGTATTGCGGAACATCTGACTCGACTGATGCATATCGAGTATCGCCACGCCACTGTTTGCGGCAGTCAGTTGCTGCACCAGTTGATCGAGCGCTTCAAGCTGTTCGACGGTCGCCGCATAGCTTGAGCGCAGGATGTCGGAGGAACGGGTTGTCAGAAGCTGGTCGGTCTGGCGTTCGATCAGCAAGGTGCGCTGCACCATGTCTTGCCCATTTTGCATGCGGACCAGTCGTTCATCCGTCAACTGGCGAGTGGCGCTGTTTGAGGTGCGCAGCGCGTAGACCGCCGTAGCACCGCCTGCCAGGATCAGCAGCGCCAGCGTCAGGAACGCCAGGGTGAATTGTGCGCGCAGCGATTGTGGCAAGAGCTGGCGTCCAAACCGGGAAGTCATATCCAACGTCAGGGATTCCATTGGTGGCGATAGATGTCTCGATAGCCATTGTCAGGATCGTACTGGAATTTTTTCCCGCCATCGAAGGCGATATTGTCGTTATTGACCAAATGAATCGGCGCGACGAAGCCGCTCACTGGCTGACCTGCAAACAGCCGGTTCAATTCATCCATCACTTGCCAGCCGTGCTGGTTGAGCGGCTCGGCCACAGTCACGGTCTGGTAGGTCTTTGCCTGTATGCGCAAGAAAGCCGAAGCGCTGCCGTCACCGGCAGACAACAGACTGATGCCATCACTGGGTATGGCGGCGCTGGTCAGCGAGGCAATCGAGTAGTCGAAATAGATGTCGTTGATGGCCAACGTATGGGTCCAGCGCTTGCCATAGCGCTGAAGCAGTTCCTTGGTGATCGCCGGCATCTTCTCGCCACTTTCGGAGATCGCCACATCGCGCACCTCCAGCAACGTACATTCACGACAGGCCCGAATGACGTCTTCCATGGCCTTGGCTTTCGCCATGGCAATGCTGTACTTGGAGTCGGTCAGGATGACCACGCCGGCGCGTCCGTTTGACTGCGCCACTGCCGCCATGGCCGTGAGGCGCGCCACTTCAAGCGGGTCGGTGGTGACGTTCATGGCCACCGGCGTCCCGTCAATCGGCCCCGGGCGTACTCCGGCGTGCCAGCCAACCACCGGTACCTCCTTGTTGGCGAAGAGCAGCAGCGCCGCCTTGTTCTCAAGGGCATCGGAGCCACACAGGATGAGACCGTCGGGCTTCGCGGCCAGGGCATCGGCAAAGGCCTTTGCGCGCCCGGCCGATGAGCCGGCACCATCGAATATCTTCAGCGTCCAGCCCAACGCGCTGGCGGCCTCCCGGGCACCCTGCGCGACACCGACAATGCCTCCGTTACGCAAATCTTCTGCGACAAGCGCGATGTTCTTGCCCCGCTGGGCTTGCGGGCCAGATTCAGGGCCGCTCCAGCGAACGGCACCGAGGGTGGCCTTGGAAACGATTTCCTGCGCTTGAATAACCGTGACCGTGGCTTTTTCGAGACCCGCTGCGGTTGGCAGGTCCTGACCGTATCCGGAAGTGGCCATGAAAACACAGGAAACCGCTATTGAGGCCATTCGCAGTCGCCAGGGCCTTACTAACCTGGGCCCAATCGAACAGGTTCGATCACCGCATGTGATGCCGTGTCTGGGGCCGGTGGTGCGATCAATGTCTGGCATGACGTCCCTTTTTGCCAAGAATGCAGTGTTCCGAAAGAATAGTCGGTTCTGCTGCCATCAGCTCCTTTGTGGGTAAAGGGAATTTCCAGCGGGAGCGAGCCCGTTCCCACAGGTTTCGTTTCTTAACTGAGCGGCATTTCCCTTTATCCCACCCCTTTCCTTTTTAACGCCTGAATATCGGTGCCTGCAGGCTATCCCGACCGCTCCTCAAAGCGTCTACTACAGCCGCCATGGCGCCAACTTATTGGCATAAAAACCTACCTAATAAAAATAAATTAATACAGTGACGGTTTCCCGACGCACGGTACCAATGCGCCATTGCTGGGGGTTCAAATCGAAGCTCATCATCCGCAAGCAACCCCGCAAAACGTTTAGGCCACCGACCTGGACTACAGGAAGTAATCAATCGCATCACTCAATGGAGCAACACCGAGATGATGACTGTTTATTTTGTTGTGATGACGATCTGCAGTGGCTTCGAAGGCTGTGTCGATGAACGACAACCAGGGCCAACCTTTGCTTCCAAGGCAATGTGCATGGAGACGGCCAGAGTCATGGCGCCGCGCAAAGGGGTGAAGTTCAAGTGTCGCAAAGAACGTACCTTGGTGGTCCATGAGACGCTGCCGGTAGAAGGTTACGGCAAGATTGTCTCCACCAAGACCGCAGCCCAGCCTTAGCAATTTGACCCTCGTCGACAACGAAAAACCCAAAACCACCCAGCTTTCGTGGACTGAGTGGTCTTGGGGCTGCCCACCGCGCCTTGAACCGGCCGATTGATGGGGAGCCAATTGGCAACACAACCCCTTGCTCAGAGCATGTGTCCGGCCCAATCTTGCGCTCGACCAGATCGGCGGCAATCTCGATGAAGGCGTCCCCGACAAACTTGGCCGCGGGGCTGACCCGCCTGTCCGCAGGGAAGACCTGAACCGGACGGCTTGGCAGGCTTGCTGCTTAGGTGTGTGTATATCCGTTGCCGCGGTAACGGATATACACACCTCTCTGAAGCGCGCCCATCGCATTGACGGACCCCAACCGTCGATAGTTACTCCATCTCACCCATTCCCAAGCATCTGCCACAACGACGCCCCCACCCCGGTAATGCTCTCCCCGGCAATCAACCCCGCCGCCGCGGTGATGGCGAAACGTTCCGTGAGGCTCGGCCAACGACAGCTCACCAGCCACGTCAGCACCGCACCAAGGGCCATCATCAGCGACACCGAGGCCGGCAAGACGAAGGCCAGGCCCAAGGCCGCCGTGCTTGGCAGGTAGCGAGCCCGATGCGCCGGCAGCAGGCTGTCGAGGATTCCCAACAACAAGCCGACCAGGCCGCCGATGAAAATCGCCCAGCGAATGCTCGCAGACAATGAATCCAGGCCCAGGGTCAAGGTTTGTGCCACAGCCTTCCAGGTAGCGACCGCCGGGGCCGGCCACTCTTCGGTGAGCAGCATGGTTTGCGGGTCCGGGATCAGGGCCAGGTAAGCCAACACCCCGACGATGCTACCGACAAAAATCCCCAGGGTCTGGGCGATCAACTGCTTGCGCGGCGTGGCACCAATCGCCCGGCCTACCTTGAAGTCGTTCATCAAGTCGGTGCACTGCCCGGCCGAACCACCGGCGGTGTTGGCGCTCATCAGGTTGATCGGCACCTGCCCCGGGGCGACGATGCCGAAACTCAACTGGGACAATTGGCCGATAGCCCCGATCGGCGGAATGCCCGTGGCGCCGACCACTCGGGCGGCCACCGCCGCCAGGCAGATCGCCAAGGGAATGGTCAACAAGGCCATCCACGGATTGATGCCGAACAACAGCACTTGCAGGCTCACCACCAGGATGATCGACAGTACGAAACCGACGGCAGGCCCAGGCTTGGGTATCGTCCAGATCGCCCCGCCGCCCGCCTTGGTGGACCGATGCAATGCCCACAAGCGAATCGCCAACGAGGCCAGGGTCGAGCAGACCATCAGGCTCACCCCCGGCCAGAGCAACCACTCCACCAACGCAGCGAACTGCGGACCGCTGCCGCCGTGCGGCAACCGCACCAAGCCTTGCGCCAGCAGCCACGGCGCCAACCCGCCCCACGCCAGCAAGGCACCGAGCAGCAGGGTCAGGCCCACGCGAATACCGATGATTCCGCCAAACCCCACTAACAACAGCGAAGGGTCGGCGGTAAACGTCAGGCGCTCCAGTTGGGCGCTCGGAGACCAGCGCGAGATGGTCCACATGAACGTGTCGACCGCCTTGACCAGCCCGGACAGCAACGCGGCGCTGAGCAGCACCTTCAAGCGCGTCGCAGCTTCGTGGCCGTGGTTGTAGATATGCAGCAGGGTTTCGAGGGTCGCCATGCCCTCGGGAAACTTCAGCGCCTTGTCATTGAGCAGTGAGGGGCGCAGGTACCAGGCAATCCAAATCCCCAGGAAGCTCACCGAAAAGACCCAGGCCACCATGGGAATGGCGTCCAACTGCTGGCCGGTCAGCAAGGTATAGGCCGGGATGGGCGCGACCAGCCCACCGGAAATGATCGACGCAGCGGCAGAGGCCACGGTCTGGTTGATGTTGCTTTCGTGCAGTGTCCAGGGCAGCCGACCCACCGATCGACTCGCCAAGCCTTGCCAGATGCCATAGCCAACCAGCAAGGCAATGATCGACATATTGAACGACCAGCCGATCTTCAACCCGGCATAGACATTGGAAGGTGTCAGCAGGATACCGAGGACGATTCCCGTACTGACCGCACGTGGACTGAGCTCGCGTTCGACGGCGGCGTTCAAGGGGAATGTGGACGAGGTTGGATGCATGCGAAATCCTTATCGGCACTGGAGGGCAGCCGCCGGATTCAGACTGATCCCTTGTGGGAGCGAGCTTGCTCGCGATAGCGGTGGATCAGTTACAGAGATAGAGACTGACACTCCGCCATCGCGAGCAAGCTCGCTCCCACAGGACCACTTGAAACGGCAACTCAATAAGTGAACGCAGTATTGGCGCAAGGTTCACCTGACAGAGGCAAACCCTGGAGCGTGCTCACCCAAGTCGTCCATCCGTGGGCTGCGCTCGACTTATTTTTCCCCCTCGCAATTGACCATCCAGGCAATCCCGAAACGGTCTTCGAACATGGCAAAGCGTTCCGCCCAAAAGGTCTTCTCCAGGGGCATGTACACGCTGCCACCTGCACTCAAACCATTGAACAGCCGCTCGGCCTCCTCCACGCTGTCGACGTTGAGGGAAACCGACACGCCTTGCGGCTTGCGAAACGGTTGGCCCGGTGGGCAGTCGGAGGCCATCAGGCTGAAAGCGCCGACGGTCAGGCAAGTGTGCATGATCAGGTTGGGATCCTTGGGCATCCCGGTTTCCTCGGGGGCCTCGGCAAAAGACATGGAAAACAGATCGCCGCCCAGTACCTCCTTATACAAGGCGAAAGCTTGCTTGCAGTTACCGTTGAAGGTCAGGTAAGGAATGATTCTCATGGTGGGGTCTCCTGTGGTCGGTTTCACGATTGATCGGACATCTGCGCCCGCATGCGTTCTTCCTGCTCGCGCAACTCGGGGGTAAAGGACTCACCGAACTCCTCGAGCTCGAAGATCTGGCGGATCTCGATTTCACTGTCGCTGTCCATCGGGTTCGGGCAGCGCTTGACCCAGTCGATGGCCTCCTGCAACGACTGGACCTTGAAGATCCAGAAGCCGGCGATCAGCTCCTTGGTTTCAGCAAAGGGCCCGTCGATCACCGTCCGGTCCTTGCCGGAAAACTGCACGCGCACGCCCTCGACACTGGGGCGCAGGCCCTCACCGGCGAGCATTACCCCGGCCTTGACCAGCTCTTCGTTGTAGGCACCCATGGCGGCCAGCAGTTCCGCGCTGGGCATTTCTCCGGCTTCCGATTCCGGACTGGCTTTGACGATCACCATAAATCGCATGCTCTGATCTCCTGAGAGTGGATGGATTAGGCCGTCCGTGTGGCGGCTCTATGGGTTAATCGAATGGCATTGGCCGAAATCGACAGCCCGCTACGAATATTTTTTTAACAGACGCCAGGCTAGGCTATTGGACTTCATCCTCAATGCAGGATCTGGCTCAGGAACAGCTTGGTGCGGTCGTTCTGCGGATTGTCGAAGAGGTCGGTTCGACGATTGCATCTTTGCCCATGAAGATCACCCGCCCGACATCCACAGTTCGACGCACCTCGAAGTGAGGAACCTGTCGATCCCATAGTCTGTGAGCCACCCTGGAGGAGATGGCGATGACACACACCCGCTTTTATGGAAAAACCGTACTGGCCTGCACGTTCATCCTGGCGATTATCGGCTGGGGGATCGGCTTCTATGGGCCGCCGATTTACATGCAAGCCGTCATGGAGCGCACGGGTTGGCCGATCGCCCAGGTCTCGGCTGCCGTGACCTTGCACTTTCTCAGCGGCACGCTTGTCATCGCCAACCTGCCGCGCCTTTACGCGCGCTTCGGGATACCCGCCATCACCCTGCTGGGCAGCATCGTCCTGGGCATTGGCGTAAACATCTGGGCTCACGCCAACCAGTTATGGGTGCTGTATACCGGCGCCCTCTGCTCGGGTATCGGCTGGGTGACATTGGGTGCTGCGGCCGTTAACACCCTGATCGCGCCGTGGTACGTCAAGGAGAGACCCAAGGCCCTGGGCAAGGCCTACAACGGCGCCAGCCTGGGTGGGGTGATCTTTTCGCCGCTGTGGGTGTTGCTGATCGAGCGGTTCGGCTTTGCCATGGCGGCGCTGGCGATCAGCATTGTCGCGGTGCTGCTCATAGGCGCCTTCGCTTTCCTGGTCTTCAACAAAAGCCCAGAAAGCCTGGGGCAACATCCCGACCATGCAGACCAACCGGAACCCGTACCGATCAGTGCCAGCGCCACGCCGTGGACCGCCATGCAGACCCTCCGCTCGGCAAGTTTCCGCACCCTGGCAGCCGGTATGTCCTTGGGGCTGTTCGCCCAGATCGGCTTGATCGCGCACCTGTACTCGATTCTGGTGGGTCGCATGGGGGCGCATGAGGCCTCATTCGCCATGGGTCTGGCCACTGCCAGTGCGATGGGCGGGCGATACGTCGCCGCACGCTTGATGATCCAAGGCATGAACCGCCGACAACTGGCCTGCCTCGGTTATGTCATCCAGATGCTGGGCACGCTGATGCTTCTCGGCCTGGATCTTCACCCGACAGTGGCCTGGATAGCCGTGGTGTTGATCGGTTCAGGCATTGGCAATGCCACCTCCTTGCCGCCACTGATAGCCCAGACCGAGCTCAGCCGTGAACAAACCGCCAGGGTAATCGCCCTGATGGTCGCGATCAGCCAAGCCACCTACGCCTTCGCCCCGGCCTTTTTCGGCCTGTTGCGCTCGCTCTTCACCGATCCGAATCACGCCATCGTCGCCGTCGTGACAACAGCAGTCGTCGTGCAGGGGCTCGCCATTTGGTCGTTCTTTCGGGGCGTGTCCGCTCGCTGCTTCAAGAAAACCGCTTTCTGACCTCCCCCCTGGCCATGCGTCACCCGCTAAGAACGAAATGCATCAACCTTGAGCCCAAACCGGCTCATTTTGTTGTACAACCCACCCCGCGACACATTCAGCCGCTGAGCAGCCAGGCGGATATTTCCGCGCGTATCCTTGAGGGCGGCGATGATGGCATTCATCTCATGGGTGCCAAGGTCCGGCGCCATCCGCGGCTCAGGGACACTTCCCCATGTCGATGGGCGCCCTCGCTGCCTGATTTCCAAGGCAAGATCGCTCGGCTCGATCAGTTCGGTCATCGCCAGGTTGGTGGCCCGCTCAATGACGTTTTCCAGCTCACGGACATTGCCTGGCCAGTGATAGGCGCCAAGCATGTCCAGCGCCGCGGGCGAAAGGTCCTGCATCGACTTGCGTAGCGACCGGGCACAACGCGCAAGAAAATGCCGCGCCAGCAACGGCACATCTTCGCGGCGCATCCGCAGTGGCGGCACCGTCAGGTTCAGCACGTTGAGCCGGTAGTAAAGATCCTCACGAAAGGCGCCTTCGGCCACTGCCTGGCTCAGGTTGCGGTGGGTGGCGGCGATGATGCGCACGTTGACCCGCAGCGATTTTTTCGCCCCCACCCGTGTCACCTCGCCTTCCTGCAGGACACGCAGCAGGCTGACCTGCGCATCAAAGGACATGTCACCGATTTCATCGAGGAAGATCGTCCCGCCATCGGCCAATTCGAACTTGCCTGCCGACCCACCGCGCGCCGCTCCGGTGAAGGCGCCTTCGACATGACCAAACAGTTCGCTCTGCACCAGGTCACGGGGAATGGCGCCGCAATTGACCGCCACGAAAGGCCCGCCACATCGGTCGCTGCCATTATGGATAGCCTGGGCGAACAGCTCCTTGCCAGTGCCGCTCTCACCGAGGATCAGCGTGGTCGAATCACTGCGACTGGCAATCCGCGCCAGGTGCAGTGCATCCTCAATCGCCTGTGAGCGGCCGAGGATGGTTTCGAAGGTGTAGCTGGCCTGGGTGCCAATGATCCGCCGGGTGATTTCCCGGATGCGTCGGTTCTCGCGCAACGACACAATCCGCCCGCCTTGCTCCAGCGGGCAGACCGACACCAGGCAGGCCAGATGGCTGCGGTCGTGCAGTTCAAAGGTGCAATCCAGGTCCCGCACCCCTTCCCCGCCCCCCAGCAGGACGGCATCGGTCAATTCGCTCTGGCCCAGGCTCTTGAACGGGCTGCCGAGCAGGTCACGGCCGACGCGGAACAACTGTCGGGCGTAATGGTTGAGCGCCTTGATGCGGCCCTGCTCATCCAAAACCACCAAGCCCTCGTTGAGCACCTCAAGGACTGTCTGTTGTTCTTCCAGCAAGGCTTGCAGCGCCATCTGCCTCGAGACCGCCTCGGCCGCGGCCTGGACCGTGCCCAGCGTATGGAAATGAAACCAGCCGGGTTCCGCCGTCAAGGTCAACATACCCAGCGTCCGGCCCTGGGGATCGCGAATTGGCGCGGCGGCGCAATGCATGCGGCGCTGGCGCAGGCCAAGCCCGAAGTTCTCCTCGGCCAACACATACACCAAACGGTCTTCGACGATCGCCAGCCCGGTGCAATTGGTGCCCTGTACCGACTCCAGCAGTCGACTGCCAATGGGTGTGAGGTCCAGGCCACAGAAATACAAAGTCGTGCCTTCGGCATCGGTCAGGTTGATATGGCCCCTTGGGTTATAGGCGAGCAAACCGCGCATGACTTGCGCCGCAGCGGCGATCAGCACCCGGTTGGCTGCCAGGGTCGCGGTCAGGTCGGCAGGCGCGACAAAACGGTACTCGCCGTCTTCCGGATCGAGGCCGGCAGCGACGCTGCGCAACCAGGACTCCCAAATCACCCGGCGGATCCCGGCAGGCCGTTCGATAGCTCCCTGCAAGCACGCGCGCCAAGCCTCATCCAGCGCAGTGCCTGGCCCTTCGTTCAACGACGCGGGGCCCAGCGTGGTGAGGTAGTCACGGTCTTCGGCGCTCAATGCTGCAGGTTGCTGGTTCATTATCCGGCCAACTGTTCATATTTTCGACATGTCAGTATAGACATGTCATTTAAATGAACATGAATTTCAATAAAAACAAATAAATTCCCTTTAGTATCAATTAGTTAATTATTGGCACAGCACTTGCTCCCTGCCTGGACAGACGAGGACATTCTTACCGCCGAGTCGTAAAAACAATAAAGGGAGTCATGTTCATGAGCACATCCAAGACCATTCACCTTGGCCTCATCGGCGCCGGCCGCATGGGCAGTTTTCACGGCCTGACCGCCGCCCGGCACATCCCCGGCGCCTGCCTCGCCGCCATCGCCGACCCTACCCCCGGCCAAGCCGCACGCTTGGCGGCAGAACTGGACGTGCAGAAGGTCTATACCGACCCACAGCAATTACTCGGTGACCCGGACATCGACGCCGTGCTGATTGCCGCCCCGGCACGCAGCCATGCCGAATTGGTGATCAGTGCGGCCCGGGCCGGCAAAGGGGTGTTCTGTGAAAAACCGATGGCCATCACCCTGGACGAAGCTGACCGCGCCATCGCCGCCGCTGCTGACGCGCGGGTGACGCTACAAGTTGGCTTCAACCGTCGCTTTGCCAGAAGTTTTCGCACTGCTCACCTGGACGTGGTCGGCGGCCGCATCGGTACGCCACAACTGCTGCGCTCGCTGACCCGCGACCCAGCGCTGAACAACCCGGCCGCGTCGCCGCAATGGGTAATCTTCCTCGAAACCCTGATCCATGACTTCGATGCCCTGCGCTACCTGAATCCGGGCGCCGAAGCGGTTGAGGTTTTTGTGATGGCCGATGCCCTGATCGCACCGGACTACAAGGACAAAGGATTTCTCGACACCGCGGTGGTCACGATCCGTTTCGATAACGGCGCCATCGCCACGGCCGAGGCCAATTTCCAGGCAGTGTATGGCTACGATGTCCGCGGCGAAGTGTTCGGCAGCGCTGGCATGCTGACCATGGGCAACGTCAACGACTCTGACTTGCTGCGGTACCTGGCCAATGGGGTCCAGGCCGACACCCAGCGCATGGACACCGACCTGCTGCGTGATGCCTATGTGGCCGAGCTCAACCACTTCGTCAGTTGCGTGCGCAGCGGTGAAAAACCTCTGGCCAGCGGTGAAGACGCGCGGGCAGCACTGGCGATTGCCCGTGCCTGTATCGAGTCCTTCCAGCAGGGCAAAGCGGTGCGTGTGCAAGGAGCTCTGTCATGAGTTTCACACCGTTCAAACTGGCGATCAGCGCCGAGATGGTCTTCCTCGACCTGCCCTTTACCGAGCGGGTCAAACGCATCCACGCACTAGGCTTCAGCGTCGAGATATGGAACTGGACGACCAAAGACATCCGGGCCCTCTCGGCGACCGGCGCGGATTTCACCTCCATGACCGGCTACATCTGCGGCAACCTGACCGATCCCGAGGACATCCAGCACCTGCTCGACAGCACCCAGGAATCCTTGGCCGTCGCCGCTCAATTGGGCTGCCCTAGCCTGAACCTGCATGGCACCGGCCTGGGTGACCAGGGGTTGCCGGTCAAACCTGTTGCCCAAACCACTGGCCGCATGTGGTTGAACGCCTGCAAGACGCTGGAAAAAATCGCCCGCCTGGGCGAGGACGCGGGTCGGGTTTTCCTGCTGGAAAACCTCAACACCGAAGTCGACCACCCGGGCACACCATTCGCCCGCGCTGACGACACCCTGGCGCTGATCGAGGCCGTGGGCAGCCCGCACCTGAAGATGAACCTGGACCTCTATCACGCACAGATCGGCGAAGGAAACCTGATCGAACTGATCCAGCGCGCCGGCAGCGCCATCGGCGAAATCCAGGTTGCCGACGTCCCGGGGCGCATGGAGCCCGGTACCGGTGAAATCCATTATCCCGCCATTGCCAGGGCCTTGTTCGGCATGGGATACAGCGGTGTCGTCGGCCTCGAAGGCTGGGCCAGCGGTGACAGCGAGGTTGCGCTTGAGCGTTTCAGGCAGGCCTTCACGCTTGATCGATAAAGCGTTCGTCTAACTCAAAACGTGCGGCAGATTTTCATCTTTTGGTGACGTACAACTCATAACAACAAAAGGAAAACCATCATGCGTCGTTGCACACTGCTTTTCGCCACCCTGCTATTGCTCTTCAGCCAATGGGCCGCCGCCGACTATCGCATCGGCGTCAGCATCGCCAGGGTCGACGACAACTTCATGACCTACGTGCGTAATGGCCTGGACGAGGCCGCGAAAAAGGAAAACGTGCAGATTCAGTTCGAGGACGCCCAAGGCGATGTGGTGCGCCAACTCAACCAGGTCCAGGGCTTTATCAACCAGCAAGTGGACGCGGTCATTGTCCTGCCGGTGGACACCTCCGCCACGGCCAACATCACCCGCGCCGCGGTCGAAGCGAAGACGCCGCTGGTCTACGTCAACCGTCACCCGGACGAGCGCACCTTGCCCAAAGGCGTGGTCACGGTCGCGTCCAATGACATCGAGGCCGGACAGTTGCAAATGCGCTACCTGGCCGAAAAGCTCGGCGGCAAGGGCAACCTTGCGATCATCATGGGCGACCTGGCGCAAAACGCCACCCACGACCGCACCGAAGGCGTCAAACAGGTGCTCAAGGATTATCCCGGGATCAAGATTGTCGAGCAGCAAAGCGCCGAGTGGCAGCGCAACAAAGGGATGGACCTGACCAGCAACTGGCTATTGGCGGGCAGTCGTTTCGATGCCATCGTCGCCAACAACGACGAGATGGCCATCGGTGCGGCCATGGCCTTGCAACAGGCCGGCAAAGCCAAGGGCGAGATCGCGATTGTCGGCATCGACGGCTTGCCTGACGGCCTGGCAGCGATCAAGCGTGGGATGCTGGTCGCCTCGGTGTTCCAGGACCCCAAGGCCCAGGCGACCAGCGCGGTACAGGCAGCACTCAAGATGATCAAGGGAGAGCCGGTGGAAACGGACGTCTGGGTGCCCTTTCAGTTGATCAAGCCTGAGCAGTTGGCGGTGTTTGAACAACATTACAAGTAGCGACACGCTCGACACTTCGCCGCGATCCCGGCCAGGGATCAGCGGCGACTCAGCGAACTGAGGCCTGACCTGCCGCTCGCTCGAAAATCGCCCCCTCTATACCCAGCACTTCACGCGTATCGGCATAGATCCCGATGCCCTTTTCCCAGACGTGCTTGATCGACTGATCGGCGCAACGAATCCGGTAATTGAGCTCGAACGGCTCGTTGCGCGACAACGCATATTGCACCTCGCGCCAGACGTAGTCGGCATCCTGCGCCAGGATCAGGCTGTTGTAAGTGAACTCATGATTGTCCACCAGCCGCTCCGCAGGATATCCGGTCAGTTGCAGGCAGCCGGCACTGACAAACTCCATAGTCCAGTCGCGGTTGTTACGGCCCCGATAGATCAGCCCAGGCATGCTATCGAGCAGGCTCATGCTGCTGCGCTGACTGGCCTGCAAGGCAATTTCGCGGCGTTTGTGTGCCGTGACGTCCCCGACGACCAGATAGAACCCCTGCGGGCCGCGCTTGAGGTTCACCTCGAACCAGCGTAATTCACCAGAAGGATGTACAAAACGCAGGCGTTGATTGAACGAGGTCTCGGGACGCCGACGCAGCTCATGCAAGGCCTTGCGCCACAGCGGGCGGTCTTCCTGGTGCACATAATCGATGAGATTGCGCTCCGCGCCCGGCGCCCCCATCAACTCGGTCCAGGCCAGGTTGAAGTGAGCGATCTGGCCGTTGTCGCGCAATTCCAGCAGGGCGGCGGGAAAGCGATCCATCAGGTGCACGCTCGGTGTCTGTGCAAAAGCTTCCGGGCTTTCCCTCATCTAATGACGCTCCTCGTGTCTTACCGACGCGCCGTTGTGCACCCACGCCGCCAACTCCAGACGTGAGTGCAGGCTGAACTTCTGCAACAGATTCCTCACATAAATCTTGACCGTACCATCGCTGATTCCCAGTTCCCGGCCGATCTGTTTATTGCTCATGCCGGCACCGATCAGGGCCAGGGTCTGCCCTTCGCGCTCGGTCAGGTTGCCTGTGTCTGGCAGGTCCGGGTCGTACGCAGGCCGGCTCACCGATTCGTCCTGATCGGCCAGCAGGGCAACCAGGGTTGAATCCAGAACGATCGCGCCCTTGTGGCAATTGCGCATGTAGCTCAACAACGCATCGGGCTCGGTTTCCTTGAGCACATAACCACTGGCCCCCAGGCGCAAGGCCGTCAACAGCTCGGCGCGATCCATCGACGCAGTGAGCACCACCACCTGACAGTCGAGGCGCAACTGACGCAGTTCATCGAGCACCTGCAAACCACTCAAGCCGGGCATGTGCAAATCGAGCAAGACCTGCTGCGGCGCCAGGCTCACGGCCAGGTTGATGCCTTCGCGACCGCTGGCCGCCTGCCCCACCACTTCGAAGTCGTCACTGGCGCCGAACAGCTGCGCCAGGCCTTTGCGAAACAGCGGATGATCATCGATCAGTAATAAGGTTGTGCAGTCCATCGAAACTCCCCTGTGGCTGGTCTTGATGGCAGCGAAGGCCAAGATGTACGCGGACCCCATGCGGGCGGATCGCCTCAATTGTCAATCGGGCGCCAATGTTCGCGGCGCGCTCGCGGATAATCGCCAGACCGAAATGATTGGCCTCCCCTGACGCCGGACTGAGTCCGATGCCGTCATCCTCCACCGAAATGGAGACATCACCGTCCTGGTTTTGCCGCAACTCGATGCGGACATGCCGCGCATGGGAGTGGCGCACCGCGTTAGCCAGTGCTTCACGAATAATCTGCAAAATCTGTAACTCGGTTCCCGGGCTCAAAGCATCGTCAGCCAGGCGGTTGTCCAGCTCGAACACGATGATGCAGCGCCGCGAGAACTCGGCGACCGAGTCGGCCAGTGCCTGGCGCAGCGAGCGCCCGTCCATGGTCAGACGCGCACTGGTAATCAACTCGCGCACCTGGCGCTGCAACTGGCTCAAGCCAGCGCACAGGTCCTGCAAACCCGCAGTGGCTTGTTCCGGCTCGCCCAACTGGGATTGCAGGCCATGGGCCTGGAACGACAGGTAACCGAGTTGCTGTGCCACCGAGTCGTGCAGCTCACGGGCCAAGGCACCGTGGCGGGACGTCGCCTGTTTGCGCTGCTGCTCACGGTTGTAGCTGCGCAAGCGCACAGCCATGCCTACCGCCTGCGCCACCTCTTCCAGTAACTGGCGCCAACTGGCACCGGCCCGTTTCGGGCTATCGAGCAGCAACACGCCCTTTTGGCCCTCGGGCAAGGCGCACACCAGTCGGTGCACGCCGCGTTGCCGACACGGGCCGCAGCTTTGGGGGGTGTCTGCCGCGCTTGCGTCGCGCCAGGGGCAAGTCACCACGTCCTGGCAGCCCTCGATCAAACCGCGTCGCGTCGGGCTGAGGTCCTCGCCGCCAAGGATCAGGTTCAATCTGGCAGGCGGCAGCAGTGCGTCGAAACGGTCCAGAAAACCCGATAAGGCACCGTCAGCGTGCGCCTGGCTCAAGGGCAACCCGGCCAACAGCTTACGCACGCTGCGGGCCTGTTCAGGGCGCACAGGCCCTAACCAGAGCGGCCACCACTGCGGTCGTGTTCGCACTCTCGATAACTCCCCGTCCGGTTGCTCCACATTCCTCGAACACCAGCAACTTCCATGCCCCGGACGGCCGTGTAGCAAGGCTTATCTCCAAAGGCATAGCCCTTTTTCCAGATTGAGAAGATTTTCCCCATAGGAAAGTATCTCTCCCAACAGGAAATAAAAAAGCACTTTGGAGAGCCCGCATGAAGCCCACCCTTAGCCGCCCCATCGTGGTGATGCAATCGGCAACCGTCTGCACAGAGGTTGTCGCTGAACTGGACAATCCCCTGCTGTTGAACGGCGAACAAGCCGACTTCACCCGGCACCTGCAACAGGCCTTGGCCAGCGCAACCGTTGGGTGTCGGCTCTACCTGCTGGGCGATGAAGCTTTTGTCTGGCGTGTTCACGGGCAGGCTCGCGCCGCTGGCCTGGAAGACGACGAGATCAGCATGACCTGCGCAACGCCCGGCCTGCGCCAGGTGTACTGCGCGCACTGTGGCCTGACCCAGGCGGCCGGGCCGGAGTCGTCGCTGAACTGCGTCGGTTGCCACGTCGGGCTGGAGGTGCGCACGCATTTTTCCCGGCGCCTGGGGGCTTACCTCGGCGTGTGCATCAACCCCGACCAACCCTATGCGGCATTCCAGCCATGAGCGCGGTCCTCGACGTTCAGGTCAGCGCGGCAAGAATGCTCACGCCGGTGGTGCGCGAATTCACCCTGACGGCCTGCGACGGCGCCCTGCCCGGCTTCTCGCCCGGCAGCCATGTGCAGGTGCATCTGCCACTGGCCGAGGGCAAGGTGCGCAACGCCTACTCGCTCACCAGCGACCCGGCGCACACCCAGCACTACCGCATCGCCGTGCGCTTGCAGGACGCTTCTCGTGGCGGCTCGCAGTACCTGCATCGCCAGGTGCAGGTCGGCGACACGTTGCAGATTTCACCACCGGCCAATCTGTTCGCCCCCCACGGCACTGCACGCCTGCATATCTTGATCGCCGCCGGCATCGGCATCACGCCGTTCATGGCCTATATCGCTGCGATGGAACAGCAGCAGGCCGATTTCGAACTGCATTACCTGTTCCGCCCGGGCCTGAGCGACGCCTACCTCGACGAACTGCAACTGCGCCTCGGCGCGCGCCTGCATGCCTATGACAATCGCCCCGACCTGAGCCAGATCCTCGCCGACCGGCCGCTGGGCAGCCATGTCTACACCTGTGGCCCGCAGTCTCTGCTCGACGCGGTTGAGCGTGAGGCCTCGCGCCTCGGTTGGCCGCGCAAGCGCGTGCATTCGGAAACGTTCAAAGGCGCGCAACCCGGCCAACCCTTCGACCTGCACCTGCTGCGCAGCGGTCGTCGCCTGCGGGTGGAGGCCGACCAGAGCCTGCTCGAAGCCCTCGAACACGCAGGCCTGCAAGTGCCCAACCTGTGCCGTGGCGGGGTCTGCGGCCAGTGCATCACCCGCCACACCGGCGGTGCCATCGAACACCGCGACAGCTTCCTCTGCCCGGCCGAGCAGGCCGACTTTCTGATGCCCTGCGTCTCACGCGGCAGCGGCCCCTGCATTTCGCTGGACCTATAGGAGTGAGTGACATGCCCCTGCAAGCGAGCCCCGTGCTGAGCTATCGCGATGATTTCAGCTTTCGCAACAGCCCTGCGGCAATCCGCCGTTTCCCCTTCCCCTTTGTCGAGGACAGCTACCTGTACTCGGTCAATATCGAACCGGCCACCTCCCGCGACCCCGGCTCGATCTATGAGCATGCCTTCGACATCGACGAGCACTACTGTTCGGAAATGGCCGAACGCGCCCTGGTACTGGATCAGGACCCGCGCCGCTACCTGGTGATGCCGCACATGCAAGTAGCAGCCTGGGATGCCTTGCAGATGCTGATGGAACACCTGGCCGCCGACTATCCGCAGTGGTTCAGCCTGGTGCGTGACGGCGACCGCTGGCATTGGCGAAACCGCCTGCTGGAGATCGATCAGCCGTTCATTTTCGGTGATGCCACCAGCCTGCCCTGCGCGCCGCTGGAGTTCATCGGCCGACAGGTTCAGGGGGATTTCGCCCTGCTCGATCAACGTGACAGCGATCTGTACATGGACGCCGGCCTGGTCACCAGTCCCGCTGACTGGTCCCTGGCCTTCGACGCCGGCATGAGCTTCAAGCAGTGGCATTCACCGGTGCCCATGGCCCACCAGATGGGCGTGTTCGACCGTGCGCTGAAGTATCTGCTCAACCTGCAAGTGGGTCAGCCGGTGCGGCGCCTGAACTGGACCCTGACCATCAAGCCGCGCCTGGACTCCTCGCCCGAGACGTTCCATGAATGGGGCGCCGACCGCGGCCGCATCACCGCCGAAAACGTCGGCCAACAGGTGCATCTGCGCGTCGAGCTGCAGGTGATGGCCCGTCTGCCGCGCAGCAACGCGGTGATGTTCAGCATCCGCACCTACCTGATCAGCCTGGACGAACTGGTCACTCAACCCGGCTGGGGTTGTCGCCTGCATCGCGTGCTGCGCGACCTGCCCGGCCCTATCGCCGACTACAAGGGCATGACCCGCTACAGACACACGCTGGTCGAGTGGCTGAGCCAATTCGACCCGCACGCCTGATCTCTCTTTCCCGACAAGGACCCTCACATGACCCTTTCATGGCGTATTTCTGCATTGGCCGAGCGGCACCGTGCCCTCGGTTCAAACCTTGAAGACTGGAACGGCATGGGCACCGCCTGGACCTACAGCAGCGCGCTGGCCGACCACCACGAAGCGATCCGCACCCGTGCCGGCCTGATGGACGTGTCGGGGCTGAAAAAAGTCCATTACGTGGGACCCCATGCCGAAAGCCTGCTGCAATGGGCGACCACCCGCGACATCGCCAAACTCTACCCCGGCAAATCGGTGTACGCCTCGATGCTCGACGAGGACGGCAAGTTCGTCGATGACTGCATCGTCTACCGCACCGGGCCTAACGCGTTCATGGTGGTGCATGGCGCTGGCACCGGGCATGAAATGCTGGTGCGTTCCGCCCTGGGCCGGCAAGTGGCGGTGCTGTTCGACGACGACCTGCACGACTTGTCGCTGCAAGGGCCGCTGGCGGTGGACTTTCTCGCCGAGCACGTGCCCGGCGTCCGCCAGTTGCCGTACTTCCATCACCTGCAGACGCGCCTGTTCGAACGCCCGGTGATGATCTCCCGCACCGGCTACACCGGCGAGCGCGGCTACGAGATTTTCTGCAAGGCGGCCGATGCACCGTTCCTGTGGGACAGCATCCTCGAACAGGGTGCCAGCCTGGGGATTATCCCGTGTGCCTTCACCGCGCTGGACTGGCTGCGGGTGGAAAGCTCGCTGATGTTTTTCCCCTATGACAACTCGCAGATGTACCCCTTCGCTGACCAGAAGGCCGGCGACACCCTGTGGGAAATGGGCCTGGATTTCACCGTCTCGCCCGGCAAACAAGCCTTCCGTGGCGCCGAGGAACACCTGCGCCTGCGCGGTCAGGAGCGTTTCAAGATCACCGGTGTGCTGCTCGAGGGCGTACGCCCGGCCGAGGCCGGCGACACCCTGTGGCAGGGCAACCAGCAAGTCGGCGTGATCACCTGCGGCATGTACTCGCGCCTGAGCAAACGCTCGATGGCCATCGCCCGCCTGAGCGTCGCCTGCTCCGTGCCCGGTATTGCACTGCAGGTGCGCGGCAGCCTTGAAGCGGGCGCCGTGACCCATGCCCTGCCCTTCGACGACCCGGAAAAAACCAAACGCACGGCCAAGGGCTGAGCCGCCCCTTAATTTAATCAGGAGCCTTCAATGGACGCCTCCAGCGAACATTACATTCTCAAGATCACCTGCCCGGCGGCATCCGGGATCATCGCCGCGATCAGCGCCTGCCTGGCCCGGCAGCAGTGCTACATCAGCGAACTGGCACAGTTTGACGACGAGTTCACCGGGCAGTTTTTCATGCGCGCGGTGTTCCGTTTCAACACCGGCGTCGACGGTGATATAGGCACCCTGCGCGAAGGCCTGGGCGACCTGGCCGGCGGCTTCGACATGCAGTGGCAGTTGTTCAGTTCGCGCCAACCGACCCGGGTGCTGCTGATGGTCAGCAAGTTCGACCATTGCCTCACCGACCTGCTCTATCGACACCGCAAGGGCGAGATGGACATGCACATCACCGCCGTGGTCTCCAACCACCTGGACCTGCGGGCCATGGCTGAGCGTGAAGGCATCCGTTTCATTTACCTGCCCATCACCAAGGACAGCAAGGCCAGCCAGGAGGCCGAGCTGATGCGCATCGTCGAAGACACCCAGACCGACCTGGTGGTGCTCGCGCGCTACATGCAGATTCTGTCCGACGGCCTGTGCCAGCAGTTGTCGGGGCGTGCGATCAACATCCATCACTCATTCCTGCCCGGATTCAAGGGCGCCAAGCCGTATCACCAGGCCTACGACCGCGGCGTGAAGCTGATCGGCGCCACTGCCCACTACGTCACCAGCGACCTCGATGAGGGGCCGATCATCGAGCAGGAAATCCAGCGCGTCGATCACACGCACCTGCCCGATTCGCTGGTTGCCATCGGCCGCGATACCGAAACCGTCGCCCTTTCCAAGGCACTGAAATACCACCTGGAACACCGGGTATTCATCAACCAGGACAAGACAGTGATCTTTCGCTGAAACCCTTCAGGAGGCACGCTCATGACAATACGCGTAGCAATCATCGGCGCCGGCCCGTGCGGCCTGGCCCAACTTCGCGCCTTCCAGTCGGCCCGCGACAAGGGCACCGCCATTCCCGAACTGGTGTGCTTTGAAAAGCAACAGGACTGGGGCGGCATGTGGAACTACACCTGGCGCACCGGTCTGGACGAGAACGGCGAACCGGTGCACGGCAGCATGTACCGCTATCTGTGGTCGAACGGCCCGAAGGAATGCCTGGAGTTCGCCGACTACACCTTCGAAGAACATTTTGGCCGCCCCATCGGCTCTTACCCGCCACGGGAAGTGCTCTGGGACTACATCAAGGGCCGCGTCGAAAAAGCCGGGGTACGGGATTACATCCGTTTCAACAACGTGGTGCGCCAGGTCACCTTTGACGAAGCGACTCGCCGCTTCACGGTGGTCGCCCACGACCACGGCAGCGATACCCAGACCTCGGAAGAGTTCGACTATGTGGTCAACGCCTGTGGGCACTTTTCGACGCCGAAGATGCCGTACTTCCCCGGATTCGAGCAGTTCGGCGGGCGCATCCTGCACGCCCATGATTTTCGCGAGGCGCTGGAGTTCAAGGGCAAGGACCTGCTCATCGTCGGCAGCAGCTATTCTGCCGAAGACATCGGTTCCCAGTGCTACAAATACGGAGCCCGCAGCATCACCAGCTGCTACCGCACCGCGCCCATGGGCTATGACTGGCCCGCCAATTGGGAAGAAAAGCCGCTGTTGCAGCGCCTGGAAAAAAACCGCGCGTACTTTATCGACGGCACCCACAAGACCATCGATGCGGTGATCCTTTGCACCGGCTACAAACATCACTTCCCCTTCCTGCCGGACGAACTGTGCCTCAAGACCGATAACCGGCTATGGCCGATGAACCTGTACAAAGGCATTTTCTGGGAGTCCAACCCGCAACTGATCTACCTCGGCATGCAGGACCAGTGGTACTCCTTCAACATGTTCGACGCCCAAGCCTGGTACGCACGCGATGTCATCCTGGGGCGCGTTCAACTGCCTGATCAGGCTGCAATGATCGCCGACAGCCGGCAATGGCACGAACGGGAACAGACACTGGAAACCAATCAGCAGATGTTCGAATACCAGGGTGCCTATATCCAGCACCTGGTGGACGCCACCGACTACCCGAACTTCGACATCGCCGCCGTCAATGAAACCTTCCTGCACTGGAAGCATGACAAAGCGGAAAACATCATGGGTTATCGCGACAAGTCCTATCGCTCGTTGATGACCGGCACCCAGTCACCGCCGCACCACACCCCCTGGCTGCATGCACTGGACGACTCGATGGCGGCGTACCTTGCCGAGCCGCCAACGTCCATCACGTCGGTCGGCTGACCGGGAGGTTCTCATGAACGCACCTCGTGTCTCTCATCCCCGGGAGCCCGGACTGTTTGCCCGGGCCCCGGCCCTGGAGCGCTATCGGGTAGCGGCCGGCGGCCTGACGCTGGTGGCCTTGCAGCCCGGCGACAGCCTGCAAGTGATCGACCTTGAAGGACAGCAACCCTGTGAACTGCTGGCCGTGGACGCCAACGGTCGTAGCGCGCTGGCGGCCTGGGCATTGAGCGGTTCGGCGGCCTGCGGGTTCATCGGCGCACGGCTCACCGAGCCGACGGTGCAAGCTCGGCGCATCAACCAAGCGTTGAGCCGACGCGGTGTCGAGCCTTACCAACTGCCCAGCGCGGCTTCGCTCTGGGACGAGGACAGCCCTGCCGACTTCAGTCGCCACTTCGTCGCCAGCGATGAACTGCTGGTAATTGTCGCCGCCCCCGCAGGCCCCACATCCGTCGATCGACAGTACCGGCCCAGCGAACTGCGGTTGTGGGTGACCCGAGCCAATCCCTCGTCGCTGCTGCTCCCGGCGTTACCCGAACCGTTGGGTGAGTTATTCGACGAATTCACAATTCACGCCGGCACCGCCCACAGCTACACCGTCGGCAAAGGGCAGTACGTGCAGGTGCTGGATGTCGCCGGTCGCCAATGCTCGGACTTCGTCGCCCTCGATCGACGGGCACTGGATCGCGGCCTGGAACTGGACCTGGACCAGACCGTCACCCGTACCCTGAACGGCAGCGCCTACCCGGCTCCGGGACTGTTCTCGAAGTTTTTCGACCGGCAGATGCAGCCGATGCTGGAAGTGGTGCGTGACACCGTCGGCCGCCACGATTCCTTCGCCCTGGCCTGCGCCGCGCGCTACTACGAGAGCCATGGCTACTTCGGGCACGACAACTGCAGCGACAACCTGAGCCGGGCCCTGGCGCCCCACGGGGTCGAGGCTCGCAGCGGTTGGCCGGCGATCAATTTGTTCTTCAACACCGGGATCGACGCTCACCAGCAGATGACGTTGGACGAGCCCTGGTCGCGTCCCGGCGATTACGTACTCCTGCGGGCCATGACCGACCTGCTGTGTGGCAGCACCTCATGCCCGGATGACATCGACCCGGCCAACGGCTGGAACCCGACCGATATCCAGGTCCGCATCTACAGCGAAAAGGAGCGTTTTTCCATCGCCATGAGCACTCGAACCACGGCCGATGCCGACCCGATCCTCACCCGTGAGTCCGCGTTCCACTCACGCACCAGCGCCTTGACCGGCAGCTTTACCGACTACCGCAATTGGTGGCTGCCGTTGCGCTACGACGGCTATGGCGCAATCGAGGAATACCTCGGTTGCCGTGAACGCGTCGCGGTGATGGATCTGACCGCCCTGCGCAAATTCGAAATCATCGGCCCCGACGCCGAAGCCTTGCTGCAGTACTGCCTGACCCGGGATGTACGGCGCCTGGCGGTGGGTCAAGTGGTGTATTCGGCGATGTGCCACGAACACGGTGGCATGCTCGACGACGGCACCCTGCTGCGCCTGGGCCCGGACAATTTCCGCTGGATCTGCGGTGAGGATTACGCCGGGGCCTGGCTGCGCGAACAGGCACAAAAGCTCGGCATGAAGGTCTGGGTCAAATCCGCCAGCGAGCAGATTCACAACCTGGCCGTCCAGGGCCCGATGAGTCGTGAGCTGCTCAAACAGATGGTCTGGACCCCAGCGACCCAACCGAGCCTGGAAAACCTGGGCTGGTTCCGGTTCCTGGTGGGCCGCCTGGACGGTTACGACGGCTGCCCGCTGATGATCTCGCGCACCGGCTACACCGGCGAACTGGGCTACGAAGTCTGGTGCCAGCCCGAAGACGCCGAGCGGGTCTGGGACCGGATCTGGCAACTGGGCCAACCGCTGGGCCTGGTGCCACTGGGCCTGGAAGCGCTGGACATGCTGCGCATCGAAGCCGGGCTGATTTTCGCCGGCTACGAATTCAGCGACCAGACCGATCCTTTCGAGGCGGGTATCGGCTTTTCTGTGCCGATGAAAAGCAAAACCGACGACTTCATCGGCCGCGATGCGCTGTTGCGGCGCAGCGCCCACCCCACTCACAAGCTGGTGGGCCTGCAACTGAGTGGCAACGAAGCCGCCCACCACGGTGACCCGGTGTATCGCGGCCGGGCCCAGGTCGGGGTCATCACCAGTGCCTGCCGCTCGCCGCTGCTGGCCAGCAACATCGCGCTGTGCCGGGTCGATGTGGCCTGCGCCGACGTCGGCACCATGCTTGAGATCGGCAAAGTCGATGGCCTGCAGAAGCGCATCAGCGCCGAGGTCACCGCAGCGATTTTCTACGACCCGGACAAGAGCCGGGTGCGCAGTTGATCAACCAGACGGACCTGAGCGCCACCCTGACTTTGACTGCCCCCACTACTCCGCTACTCAGACATGGGAATACGAAGATGGAAGCGACTACGTTCGAGACCGTACCGCAGGCCGCCAGCTCAGTGGGCAGCCTGCACCGCAAGATCGATTGGCGCGGGGCATTCTGGGTTGCCAGTGGCGTACCCGCGCTGGTGCTGTTTTCAATCGGTGCGATTGCCGCCACGGTGGGCAAACCGGCGTGGATCGTCTGGATCGTGTCGATCCTGTTCGGGTTTATCCAGGCCTTCACCTACGCCGAAATCGCCGGACTGTTCCCGCACAAATCCGGCGGTGCCTCGGTCTATGGCGCGGTCGCCTGGGTGCGTTACAGCAAGCTGATCGCACCGGTTTCGGTGTGGTGCAACTGGCTGGCCTGGTCGCCAGTGCTGTCGATCGGTTCTGGGCTGGCAGCCGGTTATATACTCACCGCACTGTTCCCCGCCGATGCGCTGATCAATACCTGGCAACTGACCCTGCTCGATCTGGGCTGGATCAAGAGTGGCCTGTCGCTGCGGATCAATGCGACATTCGCCATCGGTCTGTTGATCCTGCTGACGGTTTTCGCCGTGCAGCATGGCGGCATTCTGCGCTCGGCGCGTCTGACCCTGGTGCTTGGCGTGACATCGCTGATCCCCTTGCTGCTGGTGGGCGTGGTGCCGTTGTTCACCGGTGATTCGGCCCAGGCCAATTTCCTGCCGTTGTACCCCCTGGCCCATGATGCGGCCGGGCAAGTGGTCGATGGCCCCTGGGATCTGTCCGGCTGGTCGCTGATGGCCGGCGGTCTGTTCATGGCCGCGTGGTCCACCTACGGCTTCGAAACGGCGGTGTGCTACACGCGGGAATTCAAAGACCCCAAGCGCGACACGTTCAAGGCGATTTTCTATGCGGGCCTGCTGTGCATCCTGGTGTTCACCCTGGTGCCCCTGGCGTTCCAAGGCAGCCTGGGGCTCGGCCAACTGGTGACACCGGCGGTGCTGGACGCCAGCGGCGCAGTGGTTTCTCCGGCGGTCTACAACGGCCTGTTGTCGCCCGCGATCTACAGCGGCATGGGCGTCGGCCAGGTGATGGCGGACAGTATCGGCGGCGGCAAACTGGTCGCCAACATCGTGCTGATCATGCTGGTCCTGGCCACCTTGCTGGCGATCATGACGTCGATGTCCGGCTCATCGCGCACCTTGTACCAGGCGTCGGTGGACGGCTGGCTGCCGAAGTACCTGGGCCGCACCAATGAACACGGCGCGCCCACCGCCGCGATGTGGACCGACCTGTCTTTCAACCTGCTGCTGTTGCTGATGTCCGACTATGTCTTCGTGCTCGCCGCGTCCAACGTCAGCTACATCATCTTCAACTTCCTCAACCTCAACGCTGGCTGGATCCATCGCCTGGATCGTCCCGACTGGGCGCGCCCGTACAGGGCCCCTACCGTGCTCCTGGTGGCCGGTGGCGTGCTGAGCTTCGTCAACCTGGCCTGCATGGGGCTGGGCGCCGATATCTGGGGCGCCGGAACCCTGATGACCGGCCTGCTGCTGGCGCTGTTGATCCTGCCGGTGTTCTGCTACCGCCACTATGTGCAGGACAAGGGGCTGTTCCCCGAAGCCATGCTCAACGATCTCTACGTTCAGGCCGACACGGGTCAGAAACGCGCGGGCTGGTTGCCTTACCTCACGCTGATTGCGGGTGTCCTTGTGGTGTACGGCAGCCATCAATTGGTAGTCTGAGCGCCCTTGCCTGCAGATCCCTGATGAATCATCGAGGTGCAACGACGCCTCGATGATTATTTCGGCCCTCTATCCATCAAGACAACGGTGACTCTTTTGATCAGCACCACCCCCGCACTTGCCCGCGACATCGACGGCAAGGCCATCTCCGCCCGGGTTCTCGACGAGGTTCGAGAAGAGGTTCTGACCCTGGCGCAGCAGCACATTTACCCTGCCCTGGCGGTACTGTTGGTGGGTGAAGACCCGGCCAGCGAGGTTTACGTGCGCAATAAGCTGCTGCGAGCCAAGGACGTCGGCATCCGCTCACTGGAGTACCGTCTGGCTGAAAACACCAGCCAGCGCCAGGTGCTGGAACTGATTGCCCAACTGAACGCCGATGCCACGGTGAATGGCATTCTGGTGCAGTTGCCATTGCCGGGGCATATCGACGAGGCGGCCGTCATTCATGCCATCGACCCGATCAAGGACGTGGACGGTTTTCATCGGGAAAACGTCGGCGGCCTGGTGCAAGGCATAGAAGTCCTTACGCCCTGCACGCCCAGCGGCTGCATGCGTCTGCTGCAGGAAACCTGCGGTGATGTGAGCGGCCTGCACGCCGTGGTCGTCGGGCGCTCGAACATCGTCGGCAAACCCATGGCGACCCTGCTGTTGCAGGCTCATTGCTCGGTCAGCGTGGTCCACTCACGCAGCGTCGATGCCCCGGCGTTGTGTCGACTGGCCGATATCGTCGTCGCAGCGGTAGGCCGTCCAGCGCTGATCGATGCCAGTTGGCTCAAGCCTGGGGCGGTGGTGATCGATGTCGGGATCAATCGTATTACCGACGAATCCGGCAGCCATCTGGTGGGCGATGTCGACTACGCCAGCGCGCGCACCGTCGCCAGCGCGATCACGCCGGTACCCGGTGGCGTCGGGCCGATGACCATTGCTTATCTGCTCAAGAACACCCTGATCGCCAGCCAGTTGCAGCACGCCCGTGGGCTGGCATCTGCTAGCCGTCTGGTGGTGAGTTGAGCACAACGCGTACGGCCCGTTCGAGGGTGTAATGCTGTTCACTTGAGCGTTCCCGGAGATTTTGAGTTTCTGTTCCGAGAGGCATGCTTTTTACGTGAGGATGGTGTGTATATCCGTTGCTGCGGTAACGGCTACTTAGGGTTCCGCTTTTACAGCGGCTCACTTTTGAAAAGCCCGGGAGCCGGCCCAGTCAAAAGTAAAACGCTTTTGCCCCACCACTCGGCACCTCGCTTAGGCTCGGTGTGCCTGAACGAAGGCATTGCTCCGTGGGCCGCCGCGAAGGGGCATCCATGGCCCAGCGCGGCTAACCCGGCATCCATGCCGGGTTGCCCACTGCGCAATACCTTCGTTCAGCCAGCGTGGTTAACGGGGCGCCCCAGATCAAAAACAGAACCGAGGCGGCCTGATAGCCGACCTGGCTCTGGGTGATCGCGTTCCCCTGTGGGAGCGGGCTTGCTCGCGAAGACGGTGGGTCAGTTTGCGGTGATGTTGGATGTGCGGGCCTCATCGCGAGCAAGCTCGCTCCCACAAGGGATCTTGGGTTTTCTTGAGTCTTGTGTTCACAGCAGGACCATTGTGGGAACGAGCCTGCTCGCGATGGCGGTGGTTCAGCCACATAGGCTCTTGCTTTGCTTTGGATTTTGATCTCGGCGCCCCGTTAACCACGCTGGCCGAACGCAGGCATTGTGGAGTGGGCACCTCGGCATGGATGCCGAGGTAGCCGCGCTGGGCCATGGATGGCCCTTCGCGGCGGCCCACGGGGCAATGCCGGAGTGAGGGCACACCGAGCCTAGGCGAGGTGCCGAGTGGTGGGGCAAGGCGCTTTTGGTTACTTTTGGCTGGTCCGGCTCCCGGCTCTTCCAAAAGTGACCTGCTGTAAGAGCGGAACCATAAGCCGCCGTTACCGCAGCAACGGATATACACACCAAAGCAAGCAGATACAGCACCACTTTTTCCAAGTGAACACTCGAAGGTGAACCCTGTCGATCAACAGCAACGATCAGTGGTTGTAGGCACGCTCGTTGTGTTCAGCCAGGTCCAGCCCCATCTCCTCCACCGACTCATTGGCACGCAAGCCGATCACCGCGTTGATCACCTTGAGAATGAGCCAACTGATGACAAAGCAGTAGACCGTCGTCAGCAACACGCCTTTGATTTGCGCCACGACCTGGGCCCCCATGGTCACACCTTCGACCAATCCTCCCACCGACGGCACGCAGAACACCCCAGTCAGCACCGCGCCAATCATCCCGCCAATACCGTGCAGGCCAAATACGTCGAGGCTGTCGTCATAACCAAAGCG
Source organism: Pseudomonas brassicacearum subsp. brassicacearum (assembly GCF_008801605.1). GTDB lineage: Bacteria > Pseudomonadota > Gammaproteobacteria > Pseudomonadales > Pseudomonadaceae > Aquipseudomonas > Aquipseudomonas brassicacearum. The sequence goes on from NZ_VZPJ01000001.1 coordinate 468,868, forward strand.
ACGCTTGAGCACGGTGACGCTCAAGTAGCAGAACACCCCACACAGCAAACCGATGGCCAACGCACCGCCGACGCCGACATAGGCACACGCAGGGGTAATGCCGACCAGACCGGCCAAGGCACCACTGGCGAGGCCCAGAGCGCTAGGTTTTCCAACCTTGAACCACTCGGTGAACATCCAGCCGAGAATGCCGGCGCAGGCCCCCAACTGGGTATTGAGCATGACGATGCCAGACGTGCCGTTGAGGCCACCGCCGGAACCGATGTTGAAGCCGAACCACCCCACCCAGAGCATCGCCGCACCGGCCATGGTCAGGCTCAGGTTGTGGGCTGGCATCGGCGTGTTCTGATAGCCCTTGCGCTTGCCGAGGATCAGGCAGGCGGCCAAAGCGGCGACGCCGGCATTGATGTGCACGGCGGTGCCTCCGGCGAAATCGAGTACCCCCCAGTTATGCATCAACGCGCCCGCACCACCCCAGACCATATGCGCCACCGGGGCATACACCAGGGTGAACCACAACGCCATGAACCACAGCGCCGCCGAAAACTTCATGCGTTCGGCAAATGCACCGGCAATCAGCGCCGGGGTAATGATCGCGAAGGTCATCTGGAAGGTCACGAACACGCCCTCCGGAATATCCCCCACCAGGCTCTCCGGGGTCATGCCCGCCAGGAAGGCCCGGCTCAAACCACCGACGAAACTGTTGAACGTCACCTGCCCCTCAATCATGCCGGTGCTGTCGACCACCATGCTGTAGCCATAGATCACCCACAACACGCCGACCAGGCCGGCGATACCGAAACACTGAGTGAACAGCGAAAGCATGTTCTTTGCGCGAACCAGGCCGCCGTAAAACAAGGCGAGACCCGGTAGACACATGAATAACACCAACACCGCGGCAGTGACCATCCAGGCGGTGCTGCCGGTGTTCAACGTGGGTGCATCGGCGGCCTGGGCCAATGGCGCAAGTGCGCCGGCCGCCAATAAGCCGAGAAAGGATTTGCCGAGAAGACGATTGACCATGTTCAAAGCTCCTGCAAAGAAAGGTGGGTGTCGGGCAGCGAGCAATAAAGAATGAGATACGGGCCTTTTCGGCCTCTCGTATGTAAATGTCACGAACAGGACTTTGTGGGAGCGAGCTTGCTCACGATAGCGGTGGGTCAGCTTGCAGCAGTTTTGACTGTGCCACCGTCATCGCGAGCAAGCTCGCTCCCACAGGTTTTGGTCAGTAACCGGTACCTGAACCCGGAACCCAGTTGGTCCCCGCCAACGGCACCCGCGCCATGGCCGCCGACTCCACCGTCAGCGCCACCAGATCCTCGGGATCGAGGTTGTGCAGGTGCGACTTGCCGCAAGCCCGGGCCATGGTCTGGGCTTCCAGCACCAACACGCGCAGGTAGTTGGCCAAGCGGCGGCCGCCCTCCACCGGATCCAGTCGCTTGGACAATTCCGGGTCCTGGGTGGTGATCCCGGCCGGGTCGCGACCGTTCTGCCAGTCATCGTAGAAACCGGCGGCCGAGCCGATTTTCTTCAGTTCCTCGTCCAGGCGCGGGTGGTTGTCGCCCAGCGCGATCAGCGCGGCGGTGCCGATGGCCACCGCATCCGCCCCCAGCGCCATCGCCTTGGCGACGTCGGCACCGTTGCGAATCCCGCCGGAAACGATCAGCTGGACCTTGCGATGCATGCCCATCTCCTGCAAAGCCTGTACCGCTTGCGGGATGGCCGACAGAATCGGAATCCCCACGTGTTCGATAAACACTTCCTGGGTCGCCGCCGTGCCGCCTTGCATGCCATCGAGCACAATCACATCCGCCCCGGCCTTCACGGCCAACTTGACGTCGTAGTACGGCCGGCTGGCGCCGATTTTCACGTAGATCGGTTTTTCCCAATCGGTGATTTCGCGCAGCTCGGCAATCTTGATCGCCAGGTCATCCGGGCCGGTCCAGTCCGGGTGACGGCAAGCGCTGCGCTGGTCCACACCGATGGGCAAGGTACGCATGCCGGCTACACGCTCGGTGACTTTCATCCCCAGCAACATACCGCCGCCACCAGGTTTGGCGCCCTGCCCCAGGACGATTTCAATCGCGTCAGCCTTGCGCAAATCGTCCGGATTCATGCCGTAGCGCGACGGCAAGTACTGATAGACCAAATGCTGTGACTGGCCGCGCTCCTCCGGGGTCATGCCGCCGTCGCCGGTGGTGGTGCTGGTGCCCGCGATGGTCGCGCCACGGCCCAGGGCTTCCTTGGCATTGGCCGACAACGCACCGAAACTCATGCCGGCAATGGTCACCGGAATCTTCAGGTGGATCGGCTTCTTGGCAAAGCGGTTGCCGAGGATCACGTCGGTGCCGCACTTCTCCCGATAACCTTCCAACGGGTAACGCGAAACACTGGCGCCGAGCAGCAGTAAATCATCGAAGTGCGGCAGTTTGCGCTTGGTGCCGCCGCCGCGAATATCGTAGATGCCGGTCTCGGCGGCACGCTGGATTTCCTGGATGGTCAGGCGGTCGAAGGTGGCTGACTCGCGCAGTACCGGAGCCGTTTTTTGGCTGATGGGGTCGCTCATATCTGTTCTCCTCGCGCGGATCAGTACGCGGACGCGTTATCGACTTTGAAGTTGTACAACTGACGGGCCGAACCGTAGCGCTTGAAGTCAGCCGCCTTGTGCGCGAAACCGGCACGGTTCAACAGGTCCTGGAGCTCCTGGAGGTGCTCGGCGCGCATCTCTTTCTCGACGCAATCGGAACCCAGGGACTCCACATTGCCCTTCACGTAGATGTGGGTCTCGTACAAGGAATCGCCCAGCGCATCACCGGCATCGCCGCAGACCACCAGACGCCCGGCCTGGCCCATGAAGCAGCTCATGTGACCGATGCTGCCGCCCACGACAATGTCGATGCCCTTCATGGAAATGCCGCAACGCGCGCCGGCATCCCCTTCAATCACCAGCAGCCCGCCATGGGCCGTGGCACCGGCCGCCTGGGAGGCGCTGCCTTTGACGCGGACGTAGCCCGACATCATGTTCTCGGCGCAACCGACGCCGACATTGCCGTGAACGGTGATCGAGGCCTTTTGATTCATGCCCGCGCAGTAGTAGCCGGCGTGCCCCTGAATATCGATGGACAGCACTTCGTTCACCCCGACCGCGAGGTTGTGCTTGCCGTCCGAATGAGTCACCACCCATTCGCGCTCTTCAACGCTGTTGACCTGGTCGTGCAACGCCTGATTGAGTTCACGCACGGTGGCCGTGGAAAGGTCGATGGTTTTCATGTGTGCGCTCCTTAAGCTGACTCGCGTTCCCAGATGTACATGGTGGCCGGTGCCGGCTCCCAGACCTTGGCGTGTTCGATGCCCGGCAGGCTCGACAAGGCCTGATACTCGGACGCCATGGCGACGTAATCGTCGGTCTCGGCGAGGATCGCCGGCTTGCAGGCAATCGGGTCGCGGATCACGGCAAAACCGTTGCGGGTGCCGATGGCGAAGGTGAAGAAACCGTCCAGATCTTCCAGCGAGTGATCCAGCGCTTCTTTCAATGAATCGCCCTGCTGCAGGCGCCAGGTCAGGTAGCCGGCGGCCACTTCGGTGTCGTTGTCGGTCTCGAAGTGAATGCCTTCGCGCTTGAGTTCCTGCCGCAGGCGGAAGTGATTCGACAGCGAGCCGTTGTGCACCAGGCACAGGTCGGCGCCGGTAGAAAACGGATGGCTGCCTTCCATGGTCACCGCGCTTTCAGTGGCCATGCGGGTGTGGCCGATGATATGGCTGCCCTTCATGCCGGCCAGGCCGAAACGTTGGGAAATTTCCTGGGGCAAGCCCATGCCCTTGAGGATTTCGATGCTCTGGCCAGCGCTCATGATGCGCACGCTCGGCGCCAGTTCGGCGAGGGCCAGACGTACCGGCGCCTCTTGGGCATTGACTTTGAGCACGGCAGCGCTGGCGTTCTGAAACCAGTCCAGCGAACAGCCGAGACGCCCTTCCAGTTCGCCCATCAGGGCTTTCCAATCGAAGCCTTCGGTGGTTGCCTGCAGGGTCAGCTTGACCCAACCGTCCGCCACTTCATCGCCATAGATGGCAAACCCGGCACTGTCCGGCCCACGGTCGGTCATGGCCTGCAACATGGGTTCGAACAGCTTGCCGAGCTGGGATTCCAGCTGCGGGTTTTTCAAGTAAAGACCTACGATCCCACACATAACAAAGTCTCCTTCGAAGGCACTGAACACTCGACGCCGTGCCGGGTGCCCGAATGGTTGTCAAAACACTGAGGGTCAGAAAAATTCGGTGTAGCGCTGGATCTCCCAGTCGGAGACGTGGCGGCTGTATTCCACCCATTCCATGCGCTTGAGCTTGATGAACTCGCCCACGATCTGCGGGCCCAGCACCTCGGCGAACAGCGGGTCGGCCTCCAGGGCGTCACAGGCTTCCTTGAGCGATTGCGGCAGGGTCTTGATGCCCCTCGCGGCGATCTGTTCCAGGCTCAGGCTGTAGAGGTTCTCATTGCAGACGTGGTCGATTTCCAACTGGCGATCGATGCCATCCAGGCCGGCGGCGATGATCGCGGCGCTGACCAGATAGGGATTGCAGCCAGCGTCCGGCAGGCGGAATTCCAGGCGGCCGTAAGGCACCCGCACCATGGCCGAACGGTTGTTGGCGCCGAAGGCGATAAAGGCCGGCGCCCAGGTCGCGCCGGACAACGAATTGCCGACCACCAGACGCTTGTAGGAGTTGACCGTCGGCGCGGCGAAGGCACACAGCGCCGGACCATGGGCCAGCAAGCCGGCGGCAAAGTGATAAGCCATTTTCGACAGGCCCATGCCGCTGGGGTCGCTGGCGTCATGGAACAGGTTTTTGTTTTCGGCACTGCTGATCGACAGATGAAAATGCATGCCGTTGCCGGCGCGTTTCGGGTCCGGCTTGGGCATGAACGAGCAGATCATGCCCAGGTCATTGGCGATTTCACCGGCGGCCATGCGGAAAAACGTGAAGCGATCCGCCGAGGTCATGGCGTCGCTGTAGGTGTAGTTGATCTCGAACTGGCCGTTGGCGTCCTCGTGGTCGATTTGATAGACCTCGAAATCCACGGCCTGCAAGGCTTCGGTCAGCCGCTCAAGGAAAACGCGGGAGCGCGACAGGCCTTTGTAGTCGTAGCAAGGCTTGTCCAGGTTGTCGCTGAGGTCCACCAGTTGCAGTTTGCCGTGCTCGTCGCGGCGCATCAGGTTGAACTCGGGCTCCAGGCCGGTGTTGAGCGTCCAACCCTTTTCTGCCAGGCGCTGCACTTGTTGCTGCAACACATAACGGCTGTCGTATGGATGCGGCTTGCCGTCGACGTGGCCGATGCACACTACTCGCCCGTATCCCGGCTGCCAGGGCACCGGGGTCAGGGTGGACAGGTCGCCACGGGCCATGAAGTCCGGCCCGTGGGGCTCCATGCCCATGCCGCTGATCGCGAATCCGGCAAAACCAGCCCCCTCTTCGGCAACGGTCTTGAGCCCACAGATAGGCACCGATTTGGTTTTGGCCGCCCCGTGTATATCCACAAACTGCGCAAGCACGTACTTGATTGCGTGCTTGTCGATGATGCGCTGGGTTTCTGCTGGCAACATTGCTCGTCACTCCTCGCGAAAGGGCAAAACATTGTGGATGGGCCTGGACTGACTTTTTATTCCTAAAAAGAAAGTTAGTTTCCCAATAGGAATGCAAGGCCCTTGCCAGATTCGCGAGTGAAGCGCCGACGGTCTTCAGAAAGCGCTTTTGTGCTGTATATATGGGAAAATTCTTTTCCCCGTGGGAATATCGCTCGACAGACGCGAGCGGAACGCCGCTATTTGCACTTTCTCAGTGCGAAACTAATATTACTGAACGGAAAGTGTGCAGGATTGATGACTATGTCGACCGAAACCGCCCCGCGCCTCAAGCTTGAGCAATACCTGGGATTGCAGATCAAGCGCCAGCGCCAGGCTCAGGATCTGAAATTGTCTGACGTGGCCAAGATCGCCGATATCAGCCAAGGCATGTTGAGCAAGATCGAAAACGCCCAGGTGTCCACCAGTCTCGATACCCTGAGCCGCCTGTGCGACGTGCTCGGCCTGCCACTGTCCAAGTTGTTCAGCGAATACGACCAGCAAGACGGCAGTGCGCTATTGGTCAAGGCTGACCAGGGCATGGAAGTGGTGCGCCGTGGCACCGAGAAAGGCCATACCTACCATCTGCTCAACCACACCCGCGGGCCGAAGAAAAGCTTCGAGGCCTACATGGTCAGCATGGATGACGCGAGTGAAGAGTTTCCGACCTTCTCTCACCCCGGCACCGAATTCCTTCACCTGCTGGAAGGTGAACTGATCTATCGCCACGGCAATCAGCTTTACCGCATGGAGGCTGGCGACAGCCTGACGTTCGAAGGCGAAATCCCCCATGGCCCCGAGCAACTGGTGCAGGTGCCTATCCGGCTTTTGTCGATCATGAACTACGGCAACGACAAAGAATAACGCCCCCCTCCCGAAGCATGAAGATCAACCTGTGGGAGCAAGCCCGCTCCCACATTTTTGACCGCGTTCGACCGACGGAAACGAGTCGCCGCCCCTCACAAAAAATTCCCCTCAGTTAAAAAACTTTCCCAACCCCCTAGACGTCCCGCCTCCACTCCCCTATAAAGCCACTTCAGGAATATTTTATTCCTTACAAGAAAATACGCTCAAGGAATGAGCCTGCTGTCCTCAGACATTTTTCGCTATGCGATGAACTGCCGCCATCATCCCGAGGACGTGTCATGCAACACGAAAAAAACCATTTCATCATCAAGATCACCTGTCCCGCGGTGTCCGGCATCGTCGCGGCCGTCACCACTTACCTGGCGGACAACGGTTGCTACATCGGGGAGATGGCGCAATTCGATGATGATTTCAGCGGCCGGTTTTTCATGCGTGCGGTGTTCCGCTTCAACGACGGTCATCAGGGCAACATTCAACAGATCAAGGACGGTTTCGCCGACGTCGCCAGGGCGTTCGAGATGACCTGGGAACTGCACGACACCCGCGAGCCGATGCGCGTGTTGTTGATGGTCAGCAAGTTCGACCACTGCCTGACCGACCTGCTCTACCGCTACCACAAGGGCGAGATGGACATGACCATCACCGCCATCGTTTCCAACCACCTCGACCTGCGCCCCATGGCCGAACGCGAAGGCATTCGCTTCATCTACCTGCCGGTGACCCAGGACACCAAGGCCCGGCAGGAAGCCGAACTGATGAAGATCGTCGACGACACCGGCACCGAACTCGTGGTGTTGGCGCGCTACATGCAAATCCTCTCCGATGACCTGTGCAAGCGACTCTCGGGGCGGGCGATCAACATTCACCATTCGTTCTTGCCAGGTTTCAAAGGCGCCAAGCCGTATCACCAGGCCTACCAGCGTGGCGTGAAGCTCATTGGCGCCACCGCTCACTACGTCACCAGCGACCTCGATGAAGGACCGATCATCGAGCAGGAAGTGCAGCGCGTCGATCATGTCTATCTGCCCGACGATCTCGTGGCCACCGGCCGTGACACCGAAACCGTCGCCCTGTCCAAGGCGGTCAAGTACCACCTGGAGCACCGGGTTTTCCTCAACCAGGACAGAACGGTGATCTTCCGGTGAACACGCACAAACTGATCGACGGCAAAGCCAGCGCCGCCCGCGTGCTGATACAGGTCCGCGAGGACGTGGTGCGCCTGCGCGAGCAGGCCATTGAACCGGCACTGGCGGTGATCCTGGTGGGCAGCGACCCGGCCAGCCAGGTCTACGTGCGCAACAAGATCCTGCGCGCCGAAGAGGTGGGTATCCGCTCGCTGGAACATCGGCTGCCTGCGGACACCAGCACTGAACAGCTACTCATCCTGATCGCTCGACTGAATGCCGATCGCTCGATCCACGGTATTCTCCTGCAACTGCCGCTGCCTGCCCATATCGATGAATTGCGGGCACTGGAGGCTATCGCGCCGGACAAGGACGTCGATGGGTTCCACAGTCAGAACGTCGGCGGCCTCAGCCAGGGTCGCACGGTACTCGCGCCTTGCACCCCCAGTGGTTGTTTGTATTTGCTGGAACAAACCTGCGGCGATCTGCGCGGCAAGCACGCAGTGGTGATCGGCCGCTCGAACATCGTCGGCAAACCCATGGCCGCGTTGTTGCTGCAAGCCGACTGCTCGGTGACCGTCCTGCATTCGCGCAGCCCGGATCCCCAGGCGCTGTGCCGGCAGGCCGACATCGTCATCGCTGCGGTGGGTCGCCCGCGGTTGATCGACGCCAGTTGGCTCAAGCCTGGCGCCGTGGTGATCGACGTTGGCATCAACCGTATCGACGACGATGGCCGCAGCCGTCTGGTGGGCGACGTCGACTTCGACAGCGCCCTGGCGCACGTCGCGGCGATCACCCCGGTACCCGGTGGTGTCGGCCCGATGACCATTGCCTTCCTGATGAAAAACACCGTCACCGCAGCCCTTGCACAACACCGGGCCCTACGCAGCCAATCGGAGGCCTTATGCCATTCAATCTATTGAAATACGGGCTGAGTTCGGAGTACCCGGTGGAAGTGGATCTGCCACCACCACGGGAACTCAAATCGAGCTATGACGTGGTGATCATCGGTGCCGGCGGCCACGGCCTGGCCACCGCTTATTACCTGGCCAAGTACCACGGCATCACCAATGTCGCGGTATTGGAGAAGTCCTACCTGGGCGGCGGCAATACCGCACGCAACACGGCGGTAATCCGCTCCAACTACCTGACCAGCGAAGGCGTGCGCTTTTATGCCGAGTCGGTGCGGATGTTCCAGTCGCTGTCCAACGAATTCGATTTCAACATCATGTATTCCGAGCGCGGCCAACTGACCCTGGCCCACACCGATGCCACGGTGCGCTCGTTCCGCCAGCGGGCCGAGGTCAACAAGCACTTCGGCGGTCGCACCGAGATGATCGACCGCCAGCAGATCCGCGAACTGGTGCCCAGCCTCAACCTCGATCCCGGCCACTTGCCGGTGCTCGCCGGCCTGTGGCACATCGACGGCGCCACCGCGCGCCACGACGCCGTGGCCTGGGGCTACGCCAAACAAGCCGCCAAGCGCGGTGTGGAAATCCATCAGCTCACCGAAGTCCAGGACCTGATCATCGAGAATGGCGCCATCACCGCCGTCAAGACCAACCGCGGCACCATCAAGTGTGGTTGCGCGGTGCAGGCGATTGCCGGGCACAGTTCATTGCTGATGGCCAAGGCCGGAATCCGGTCGCCGATCCAGACCTTCCCGCTGCAAGCGATGGTCACCCAGCCGTTCAAGCCGTTCCTCGATCCGCTGGTGAGTTCCTCTGCCCTGCACTGCTATGTGCAGCAAACGAGTCGTGGCGAGGTGGTGTTTGGCGGCGGCTCCGACCCCTATCCGCTGTTCAATACCCGCTCCACGCTCGATCTGAAGGAGAGCCTGCTGGCCCATGCCATCGAGATGTTCCCGTTCCTGGCCAACGCCAAGCTGATGCGCCAATGGGCCGGGATCACCGACATGACCCCGGACTACAGTCCGATCATGGGCCTGTCGCCGGTGAAGAATTACTACCTCGACGCGGGCTGGGGCACCTGGGGGTTCAAGGCCACGCCGATCTGCGGCAAGACCATGGCCGAGTTGGTCGCCAGCGGCGGCAAGGTGCCAGACCTGATCAAGCCGTTCGGCCTCGAACGTTTCTCGACCTTCCAGCAAGTCAACGAAATGGGCGCTACGGCGGCCAGTCACTGACGGAGAGCGGACTATGAAAATCATGACTTGCCCGCTCAACGGGCCGCGCAATATCAGCGAGTTTACCTATGGCGGTGAACTCAAACCCATGCCCGACCCGGTTACGTGCAGCGACGGCGAATGGGCTGATTACGTGTTCAACACCGACAACCTCGCCGGCGTGGTGCGCGAGTGGTGGATGCACAACCCCTCCAGCTACTGGTTTCTCGCGGAGCGGCACACCGTCACTGACGAAATCCTGCGGACCTTCGATCCCAAGGAGCTCTTCAGCAGCCGTGTCGAATTCAACGCCGCCCCCAAGGAGATCGCAGGATGAATCGCCTACCCGCCCCCATGGGCCTGCTGATCAACCGCGATCAGCCGCTGGATTTCAGTTTCGACGGGCAGCACTACCAAGGCTTGCAAGGCGACAGTATCGCCAGCGCCCTGTTGTCCAACGGGCGTTTCCTGATCTCCCGCTCGTTCAAATACCACCGCCCGCGCGGCCCGCTGACCATGGCCGGCCAGGATGCCAACAGCCTGGTGCAACTGCCCCAGGAACCCAATGTGCTGGCCGATGCTCACGCCTTGTCCGCGGGGTTGCAGGTGACGGCGCAGAACGTCAACGGCTCGCTGGATAACGACCGCGACGCCTACCTGGGCAAGTTCTCCAGATTCATGCCGGTGGGCTTCTACTACCGCTCGTTCTATAAGCCCAAGGGCATGTGGAAGGTCTGGGAGCCGATCATTCGCAAGAAGGCCGGTCTCGGTGTGCTCGACCTGAAGTTCCAGCCTGAGTACTACGACAAGGCCTACCTGTTTACCGACGTGGCGGTGATCGGTGCCGGTCCCGCCGGGCTGCACGCAGCCCTGACCGCCGCCAACGCGGGGGCCAGGGTGTTGCTCATCGAACAACAGCCGATTCTCGGCGGGTCGCTCACCTACGCCCGCTTCGATATCGACGGCAACAAGGCTGAAAACCTGCGCCGCGAACTGCTCGCGGCGGTCGAGCAACACGCCAATATCCAGATCCTGACCGAAGCCACGTGCAACGCCTGGTTCACCGATAACTACCTGCCGGTGATCCAGGGCAAACGCCTGTACAAAGTGCGCGCTCGCCAATGCCTGGTTTGCAGCGGCGCGTTCGATCAGCCGGTGATCTTTCGCAACAACGACCTGCCGGGCGTGATGCTGACCAGCGCCGCGCAACGGCTGATGAAGCTGTATGCGGTCAAACCGGGTAACAGCGCCGTGGTGCTGACGGGCAACGATGACGGTTACCTCGCCGCGCTGGACCTGCATGACCAGGGCGTCGATGTCGTCGCGGTGGTGGACCTGCGCCAAGGGCCTTCGGACGAATCCCTGCTACGCGCACTGGCGCAACGCAAGATCTACCACCAGGGCAACAGCACCGTCTATGAGGCCCTGCACGAGAAAGGCATGCGCCACATCAACGGCGTCGATGTGCGCCAGATCACCGCACAGGGCCAGGTCGCCGAAAGCGGGCAATATCTGGCGTGCGACTTACTGTGCATGTCCGCCGGTTACATGCCGGTCTATCAACTGCTGTGCCAGGCCGGCGGCAAACTGGCCTACGACGATCAACGTGCCGAGTTCACGCTCAGCGGCCTGCCACGGAATCTGAATATCGCCGGCTCGGTCAACGGTCGTCATCAGCTGGATAACGTGATTGCCGATGGCGTGAATGCCGGTGCCGAAGCCGCCCTCGCGCTGGGCCTGACAGTCGGCACGCAACGCGCATCGTTCAGCGGTGAAGCCCGGGTCAACTTCAATTGGCCGATCTTCCCGCATCCCAAAGGCAAGGACTTCGTCGACTTCGACGAGGATCTGCAAGTGGCCGACATCGTCAACGCGACCAAGATCGGCTATCGCGACGTGCAACTGGTCAAGCGCTACTCCACCGTCGGCATGGGCCCGTCTCAGGGTCGTCACTCGGCGCTGCCGACCGCCCGGCTGGTGGCGTGGGCCACCCAACGCAACATCAGCGAAACCGGAGTGACCACGGCACGGCCGCCGTTTGTGGCCGAAAAACTGGCGCATGTCGCCGGTCGCGCGTTCGATCCGTACCGGCAAACGCCGATGCACGCTCGTCACCTGCAAGCTGGCGCGAAGATGATGCCTGCGGGCATCTGGCAACGCCCGGCCTACTATGGCAACGCTAAGGATCGCGAAGCCTGCATGCAGGCCGAAGCCCTGCACGTGCGCAACAAGGTCGGCATCATTGATGTCTCGACCCTCGGTGGCCTGGATGTGCGCGGCCCGGACGCCGCCGAGCTGCTCAACCGCATGTACACCTTTGCCTTCCTCAAGCAACCGGTCGGCCGCTCCCGCTATGCGCTGATGACCAACGAGCACGGGGTGGTGATCGACGACGGTGTCTGCGCGCGGTTGGCCGAAAATCACTTCTACGTCACCGCCACCACCAGTGGTGTCGACCGGATCTACCAGCAGATGCTCAAGTGGAACGCGCAATGGCGCCTCGACGTGGACGTCGCCAACGTCACCGCGGCTATTTGCGCGGTCAACGTCGCCGGGCCCGATTCGCGCAAAGTGCTGGAGCAGGTCTGCACCGACCTGGATCTGAGCGCCGAAGCGTTTCCTTATCTGGGCGTGCGCCAGGGCACCGTGGCGGGCATCAAGGCCCGTTTGCTGCGCGTGGGTTTTGTCGGCGAACTGGGCTATGAAATCCACGTGCCGGCGCGTCACGGGCTCATGCTCTGGGACGCGCTGATGGAGGCCGGCAAGGCCCATGACATCCGCCCCTTCGGCGTCGAAACCCAACGTTTGCTGCGCCTGGAAAAAGGCCACGTGATCATCAGTCAGGACACCGACGGCATGACCCATCCGGCGGAAATCGACATGGGCTGGGCGGTCAGCCGCAACAAACCATTCTTCGTCGGCCGGCGCTCGGTGGACATCCTCGAAGCCCAACCGCTGAAACGCAAACTGGTGGGTTTCTCCTTGCCCAAGGGCAGCGTACAACCGCTGGAAGGCCACCTGGTACTCAACGGCCCGGACATCAGCGGCAACGTCACCTCCTGCGAATACTCCACGACGCTGGGCCGAATCATCGGCCTGGCCTACGCCGGTATCGAGCAGAGTGCCCCGGGACAGCACATTCCGATTCGCGTCGAGGGCGGCATCATCGTCCAGGCCGAAGTGGTGCAACTGCCCTTCTTCGACCCCACCAACCAACGCCAGGAGGGTTAAGCCATGACCAGTCTGAAAGACCACGAGACACTCACGCAACCGTACCACCTGGTCGACCAGACCGACCTGCCCCGAGTCGGCTTTCGTGGCAGCCACAGTGCCGAGTACCTCACAGCGCGCGGCTTCACCCTGCCGGACGCCCCCAACCGCGCCACCGCCCAGGCCGACGGCAGCTGGGTGGCGCGCCTGTCACAGACCGAATATGTGTTGCTGGGCAGCCCCCAGGATCAGGGTCAGCGGATTGCCGATGAAGAGGCGCGCTGGGAACTCGACCACCAGGCCAACTACCTGCTGCCCCGCCAGGACAGCCACGCCTGCCTGGTGCTCAGCGGAGGTGCGATTGCCCAGGTGATGGCCAAGCTCTGCGGGGTCGACCTCAGCTTCCCGGCCTTCAAGCCAGGGGCGGTGGCGCAGACATCGGCGGCGCGGATCAATGTGATCGTGATCCATACGGGAAGTGTGGAGGCACCGGCCTTTCATATCCTGTGGGATCGCGCCTCGAAGCAATACTTCAACGACGCGCTGCTGGATGCTCTGGAGGAGTTCGAGGTCAGTCGGTACAACCCAACCTCACTGCCTTGACCTTCTGGGTCCGTTGACGTGTCGCCAGGCAGTCATGCGACGGACACGTCACCTCCTATCACTATTGGGCAACGCAGCGTGTCACCTGAAACGCGCCGGGTCACGGCCCCACCCGGGCCCAGAACGCTTCGGCAGATTGACTGAGTGGCGCTGTTGGACGGGTCAGATGAATTTCCAGCGGTATATCCCAGCTTTCGTCGAGCGCTCTGACTAAGCGTCCATCCAGCATTTCCTGCTCGGTGAGACTCTTGGGCAGCCAGGCCACGCCTTTGCTTTCCAGGGCCATGGACATCAGCACCGCAGCAAGGTGGCTGCTGAAAAGTGGCTTGAGGTGCAGGTAATCTTCTTTGCCACGCAGCCTGTGGGCGACGATACGCCCCAGTCCAGACTCATGGGTGTAAGCCAGGTATGGCAATGCCGCAGGCGAGGTGCCGAAGTTGGCAGAAGCACTCGCCAGAGGAACAAGAACGTCTTCACCCACCTTTTTGCCGATGAACTGATCTGGGGCGAGCAAAGGTGGAACATCGGGATGGCGATGGCAGAGTAGAAACTGGACCTGGCCATGTATCAGCATCTGCTCACAGACAGCCATGCTATCGGAGTGCAGTTGCACAGCCTCGATGGGGGCACCGCTCTCCGAGCTTCGAAGCCACCTGGGAAAAAATGTAAACGACAGGGAATGCGTTGCCGCAAATTGAAGCGACCTGGCAGCCATCCCAGCAACCTCTTGAGCCTCGTTGCGCATTCTGTACAAGCGCCTGGCAGCCTCCTGGGCACTTGGCAAAATTTGCCTCCCGGCTTCAGTCAGCGTCGCGCCCTGAGGCGTTCGAACGAACAATTGCACTCCCATCCAGCTCTCCAGCGAGCGCACTCTGCGACTGAATGCCGGCTGCGTAACGTGCCGCGCCTCAGCTGCCCGAACGAAGCTGCCGTACTCCGCAAGCGCTGAAAAATCCTCAAGCCAAACGAGTTCCAAGGGCCATGCCTCCTGTGCATAGGGTGCGGCATTAATAGCATTGGGCGGGTGACATCGCAAAGCCTAACGTGGGACTACAAACAACAAGAGGACCCCGTCATGCGCATCGTAGACATTCGTGAAAAAACTGTTTCTATTGCCTCCCCCATTGCCAACGCGTATATCGATTTTTCAAAAATGACCTGCTCGGTCGTCGCTGTCATCACTGACGTGATTCGCGACGGCAAGCCCGTCATCGGTTACGGCTTCAACTCCAACGGCCGCTACGGGCAAGGCGCGCTGATGCGTGATCGCTTCCTGGCGCGTATCACGGAAGCCGATCCAGATACGCTCGTCGACCATGAAAACAACAACCTGGATCCGTTCGCCATCTGGAAAACCCTGATGACCAACGAAAAGCCAGGCGGTCATGGCGAGCGCTCGGTCGCAGTGGGCACCATCGACATGGCTGTGTGGGATGCGGTCGCCAAGATCGAAGGCAAACCGCTCTATCGCCTGCTGGCGGACCGTTACCGTAACGGCGAGGCAGATGACAAGGTCTGGGTCTACGCAGCAGGCGGCTACTACTATCCTGGCAAGGATCAGACCAAGCTCAAGGCAGAAATGCAGAGCTATCTGGATCGTGGCTATGACGTCGTCAAGATGAAGATCGGTGCGGTGCCACTGGACGAGGATATCCGTCGCATCGAAGCGGTCCTTGAAGTCGTAGGCGATGGTCGTCGACTGGCGGTCGATGCCAATGGTCGCTTCGATCTCGAAACCGGTATTGCTTACGCCGAAGCCATCAAGAAGTACAACCTCTTCTGGTACGAAGAAGTGGGTGATCCGCTGGACTATGCGCTCCAGGCCGAGCTCGCCAATCACTATGAATTGCCCATGGCCACCGGGGAAAACCTGTTCTCCCACCAGGACGCCCGCAACCTGCTGCGCCACGGCGGCATGCGCCCTGATCGCGACTATCTCCAGTTCGACTGCGCCCTGTCCTACGGACTCGTGGAGTACATGCGCACCCTGAAAGTGATGGAGGAAATGGGCTGGTCTTCGCGCCGCGTAGTGCCTCACGGGGGGCACCAGATGTCCCTGAACATCGCCGCGGGCCTGCATTTGGGCGGCAACGAATCGTACCCGGACGTGTTCCAGCCATTCGGCGGCTTCGCTGACGGCATTCGCGTGGAAAACGGCTATGTCGGCCTGCCGGATATTCCTGGTGTCGGCTTTGAAGCCAAGTCCGCCTTGTATGCCGTCATGCGTGAGTTGGGCGAAGGCTGACTACCGCCGATCTGCGGTCTCTCTGAAAGAGGCCGCAGCACCCGGTGTCCCCTCTCGACGCCAAGCCACAGCCCATCACAAAAATAAAATGAGGTGCTCCCGTGGAAATCTCCAAGTCCCGCTGGTACAGCCAGCTGTATGTGCAAGTGCTGATCGGCATCGTGATCGGTGCAGCAATCGGTTACTTCGTGCCTGACATCGGCGCCAAGCTCCAACCCTTTGCCGATGGCTTCATCAAACTGATCAAAATGCTGTTGGCACCGATTATTTTCGGTACGGTCGTTGTCGGTATCGCCAAGATGGGCTGTATCAAAGAAGTCGGACGGATTGGCGTAAAAGCGCTGATCTATTTCGAGATTCTTTCAACCATCGCCCTGGTCGTTGGCCTTATTGTGGTCAACATCGTCAAGCCTGGCGTCGGCATGAACATCAACGCCAGTGCGCTTGATGGCGGTGCCATCAGCAAATACAGCCAAGCTGCCAGTGCACAAGGCGGCACCATTGATTTCTTTCTCAATATCATCCCGCAAACCTTCATCGGCGCATTCTCCAACGGCGTCATGCTCCAGGTCATCCTGCTCTCGGTATTGATGGGCGTTGCACTGGTTCAAATGGGCGAAACCAGCAAGCCACTGATCAACACCCTTGATCTGTTCCTGCAGGGCCTGTTCAAGATCGTGGCGATGGTCATGCGCCTGGCTCCGATTGGTGCCGGTGCCGGCATGGCTTTCACCATTGGCAAATACGGAATTGGTACCTTGCTGTCGCTCGGCCAGTTGCTGGTCGCGCTCTACATCACGACCTTGATTTTCATCGTGGTCGTGCTGGGTACGGTTGCTCGATGGTCGGGCATGCCGCTGCTGCAATTTCTTCGTTATTTCAAAGATGAAATTCTCATCACACTTGGCACTTGCTCAACCGAAGCCGTGCTGCCGCGAATGATGGTGAAGCTTGAAAAGCTTGGCTGCAAAAAATCCGTCGTGGGCATGGTGTTGCCAACCGGGTACACCTTCAATGCGGACGGCACCTGCATCTATCTCACCATGGCCGCCATCTTTATCGCCCAGGCGACCAATACGCCGCTGACATTTGTGGATCAGATGATTCTGCTGGGCGTATTCCTGCTGACCTCAAAAGGCTCGGCTGGCGTGGCGGGTGCGGGATTCGTAACGCTGGCTGCCACGCTCACAACCATCCACTCCATTCCTCTGGTAGGCCTGGTTTTGCTCTTGGGGATTGACCGGTTCCTGAACGAAGCCCGGGCGGTGACCAACTTGATCGGTAACGGCATTGGCACCATCGCTATTGCCAAGTGGGACAACTCGTTCGACGTCGAGGCCTGCGAGCGTGAAATCGCTGCCATGAAACACGACAAGGCAGCAAGAAAGGCATTGATGGCGCAAAAGTAGTCCGCAAAGCGCCCCGGTCATGCCACGCCGAGTACGGCATGACCGGCCGCGGTGCAGCGGCAATAATCGGGCGCTTTTATTGGAAAAACGACCTTGCTAGCCGGTCTACTTCCCTCCGGTCACATCCAGGAAGGTGCCCGTCACAAACGAAGCCTCCGCGCCCGCCAACCAGAGAATGGCCCGCGCCACCTCCTCCGGTTGGCCACCACGCCCCATCGGGATCGTTTCCTTCACCCGGTCGACTCTGCCCGGCTCTCCGCCACTGGCATGCATCTGGGTGTAGATATGCCCGGGGCGAACGCAGTTGACCCGAATACCCTCCCGAGCCACTTCCTTGGCATAGCCCGTCGTGAACGTTTCGACCGCCCCCTTGGACGCCGCGTAGTCCACGTATTCATTCGGGCTACCGAGGCGGGCCGACGCCGAGGAGACGTTGATGACGGCACCGCCACGCCCGCCATAACGATAGGCCATGCGCCGGGTAGCCTGCTGCGCGCAGAGCATCGGGCCCAATGTGTTGACCGCAAATATTCGTTGCATGCGCTCGAAGCCAAGATCCTCCAAGCGAGACTGCTGTGCCAGTATCGAGGCATTGTTGACCAGCACATCTATTCGTCCGAAGCGCTGGTCAACGGTGGCGAACAGTTCAGCGATCTGTAGCGGGTCCGCGTTATCGGCACGTACCGCCAAGGCACGGGCACCCTTGGCCTCGACCTGTTCTGCCACCGCCAACGCCGACGCTTGATCGGCGATGTAGGTCAGCACGACGTCGTAACCTTGCTCAGCGGCCAGCATGGCAGTCGCCGCCCCGATCCCGCGCCCGCCTCCGGTGATCAGGATCACTGGCTTTTGCGAATCATCATTCATGGTCAATCCTCACGGCTAAATGAAAACAAGCAACGTCAACCGATAACCAGCGTACCGAGGGCAATGACTGCGCAGGCCAGCAGCTTGCGCAAGGTCAATGCTTCGCCAAGAAAGGCGTACCCGATCAAAGCGGCGAACATGACGCTGGTTTCTCGCAGGGCGGACACCGCCCCCATCGGTGCATGGGCCATGGCGTAGATCACGACCCCGTAGGCCAGCAATGAAACCAGCCCGCCAGCGGAGGCCACGGCGATACCTGGCCGCAAGGCAAAGAGGCTTCGGGCATCCCGCAGTCCGATATAAACCAGAGGCATCATCACGCCCCACAACAGGCACATCCAGGCGGTGTAGGCCACTGGCGTCCCGGAGAGGCGAACGCCTATGCCATCAACCACGCTGTAAGCGGCAATGAAACAACCGGTTCCCAATGCGTAGGGCAAGTCAGGCAACGCCCGCCGGCGCCCGGTATAGGCCAGCGAGATGATTCCAGTCGACACCAACGCAATGCCTAGCAGCCCACTCGGCGCCACACGCTCACCGGCGAACAGCGAAGCGGCCAGGACAATCAGGATTGGAGAGACACCGCGGGCGATGGGATAGGTCTGGCCCAGGTCTCCAGACTTGTAACTGCGCACCAGGAACAGGTTGTAACCCACGTGCAACACCGCGGACAGTCCGACGCAGAACCAGCTTGCACGGGCGGGCGGAGGCAGTAGCGTCGCCACGATGACGCTCGCCAGGGCTATCGCCATGCACATGATGGTCATCGACCACAAACGGTCGGCGCCTCCGCGCAGCATGGCATTCCAACTGGCGTGCAGCAGCGCGGCGAACAAGACGAGGCAGATGATGTGTAAAGGCATGCATCATCCTAGACCGCTCAAGTCAGGCTATAAAAGCAAAGTCTCTTCATCCAGGCATGAATAAAATCTCATGCATAAGCGTGTTGCACACCTACGGCCTGCGTGACCAGCCAACGACGAAAGCTGGCAATATGAGGTTGAGTCTCGATCCCTTTGGGGCAGACAAAGTAATACGCCAGAGGGGATGCGAACGGCAGTTCGAAAAGTCTTTCAAGACGGCCGTCATTGAGCTCGGCCTCAACATGCCCGCTGCGTGCCAGCGCGATACCTTGTCCCAACAGCGCCGCCTCGATGGTCATGTTGGTGTCTGCGTAACGAATGCTTTCCTTCAAAGTCGTGACCTCGACGCCCACCTGGGCAAACCACTGCTCCCATTTCGGCACCAGCGCTGCACCATCGCGCGTCAGCAGCGGATAGCGCAGCAATTCGGCGGCCGTTTGGGGCGTACCAAAGCGCGCAAGCAAAGCCGGGCTGGCGACAGGGAAAATCTGCTCGCGGAACAGAAACTCTGAAAACAGCGACGGGAAATGACCGCTGCCCAGGCGGATCGCAACGTCCGGGTCTGTCGTCGAGAAGTTAATGGCACTATCGGTACTGTCCAGCGTCAGCAGAATTTCCGGATGTGCTTGCGCCAGATCCGGCAGCCTGGGCAGTAACCACTTCAAGGCAAAGGAATAGGTCGTGCTGACGCTCAGCCGCTGCCTGCCGTTTTGCTCTCGCAAATCGGCCAGGGTGGCCTCGAGCTTCATGAAGAACTCCCGCACGATGGGTGCAAGCGCGGCTCCTGCCGAGGTCAGGTGCAGCGAGCTGCTGCGATGAAACAGCTGCAATCCCCAGAGCTGCTCCAAATGCTTGAGCTGGTGGCTCACTGCGCTCTGTGTGACATGCAACTCCTCTGCTGCCGCAGTGAACGTGGCGTGCCGGGTAGCGGCTTCAAAGGCCCGCAGGCTCGAAGAAGGAGGGAGGTTTCTCATGATGTTCCCTACTATGAGTAAGCACTCATGCTAGCGCCTTTGCATCGCTCGTTGTAGGCACGCTGTTCGCCGACCGCCAACTTGAATGCTACACGTCTCTCTTCTTCAGGCTTTCGGGGCTGCCAGCGCATAACCCATCCATCACCAGGTCCATCAATCTGGCAAGACGTGAGCGCCATTCGCTCTGGGAATCTACTTGCCATATTCCGGCAGTGGCTAGAAAAAAGTCGTCGTGGGTAACCCCGCTACGAATCGTTCCGGCCTTTTCATTAGCCCTCAAAAGCAACTCGGCCGCTGCCTGGACTGGCGCGTATCCCGACTTCCCTGGGAACTCGTAAGTAGAGGCTGCTTGCCGTATCGCGGCCGCAAGTCCCGACTTTGTCATTGCATATTCAACGAGGCAGTCCATCCACTCTCGGAGGGCCTCCTTAGGGGTTTTTGTGGCGAGCAGTTGTTCCGCCAACGAGGCCACTTGCTGCATCTCGAATTGGTAGACCTCGAATACCAGCTCCTCTCTGTTGGCGAAATGGCGATAGAACGTGCCCTGCCCCACGCCGGCTTTCTTCGCAATCGCGCTCAGCGGGACCGCAGGATCGAGTGTCAGCTCTGCCACAGCGACCTTCAGAATTCGTTCTCGGTTTTTCTTGGCGTCAGAACGCATCGCCAATTCGTCATTCCTGGGCAAAGTTTTTTCCTTCGCTGCATTGCAAAGCGGACAGTTGTCCGGTAGTTTTTTTGTAAGTGGACACCTGTCCGCTTGAATACCCTTACCGGAGTTTACTATGAACAGCACAGGCAACACGATTCTGGTTACTGGCAGCACTTCAGGCATAGGCCTTGGCCTGGCGCTCAGGCTTCACAAGGCGGGAAACAACGTCATCATCGCGGGACGTCGCAAGGCGCTGCTCGACAAGATCATGTCGGAACATCCAGGTATTGAATCGGTATTGCTGGACGTCTGCGATCCACAATCCATACAGCGCACCAGCGAAGCGCTGGCGATCAGTCACCCGAATCTGAACGTGCTCATCAACAACGCTGGCATCATGCACTGGGAGGATCTGACTGACCCGCAAAACCTGAGCACCGCCGAAGACATCGTGACCACGAACTTGCTCGGCACGATTCGCATGGTCTATGCCTTCACGCCCCAACTGATCAAGCAGCCAAGCGCAACGATCATCAATGTCAGCTCGGCTCTGGCATTCGTCCCGCTGCCTGCGACACCGACCTACAGCGCAACCAAAGCGGCCGTTCATTCGTTCACTCAAAGTCTTCGCGTGCAGTTGGAGGACTCGTCAGTCGAGGTTATCGAGCTTGCGCCACCGGGTGTGCGCACCACGTTGCTTGGGCAGGAAAATGACGAACATGCCATGCCTTTGGACGAGTTCTTGAATGAAATCTTCGAGCTACTCGAGAACACCCCGACCCCACGCGAGCTTGTCGTCGAACGCGCCAAGCCATTGCGGTTTGCTGAAGCGAACGGTGCGCATGATGAGGTATTGAACATGCTGGCGGGATACAAAGCACCGGCAGAATGAGGTTAACCGTGTCGGTAGCACCTGGAGATCTCGGTACAAAGCTCGGCATGGACACCGGCACCATCACGCCGCTTTTGAAGAGGATGGAGCAGCTTGGCGTTGCGACTCGAATGCGTGACCGAGCCGATGAGCGTCGCGTGCTCATCGCGCTCACTCGCGCAGGCGAAGCACTTCGGCATGAGCTTTGGGGAGTGACTGAAAAGATTGAATCCGCTTGTCAGCTGACGCCTGAAGAATTGCTGGCGCTTCGCGACACGCTTAATTCATTCGCACACCCAGCCAAGCGGTAACTGAATAGTTGTTGATAGGTGAGGAGTTTATTGAAATGAAAATCGGAATTATCGGCGCAGGCAACATTGGGGCTACCCTTGCCCGTAAGCTCGCTGCCTGCGGCCATGAAGTTAAACTGGCAAACTCGAAGGGCCCCCAGAGCATTCAGAACCTCGCCAACGAAATCGGTGTACAGGCGGTGACCAAGGAAGAGGCTGTGTCCGAGGTTGACGTTGTTATCCTCTCGATCCCCTTCGCTAAATACCCTGATCTCAAGCAGACGTTGAGTAATGCTCCCGAGAAAGTCGTCGTCATCGATACATCCAATTACTATCCAGGACGTGACGGGGGGATCAAAGAGGTTGACGACGGCAAACCCGAGAGTGTCTGGGTAAGCGAGCAAATTGGCCGCCCGGTCGTTAAGGCATGGAACGCCGTTCTCGCAGCGACGCTTGCCGACAAAGGCCAACCCGCCGGGTCTTTAGCGCGCATCGCCTTGCCTGTAGCCGGGAATGACATCAAGGCTGAGGCAATCGCGCAGGATCTTGTCGAGGATACCGGCTTCACCGCGCTTGCCGCTGGCAGCCTTGAGAGCTCGTGGCATCAGCAACCAGGCACGCCTGCGTACTGCACGGAACTCACATTGCCAGAGCTTAAATCGGCCTTATGTGCGGCTGATAAAATGAGAGCGCCTCAAAACCGGGACACACTTCTGGCCAAGTTCATGGCTCCCGGCAGTCAGTTCACACATGAGCAAATTGTCGCCATGAATCGTGCAATGACAGTCTGACGATCGGATCAGGGGGGACCTCGCCTAAAGTCCCGCCTAAATAAAAAGAGGGTCTAAGCGTTGTGACGATCCGAGGCGAAAGCAGGCTCAGCCATAGGCGCGTTTTGACTGACAGCAACCGGCTGTGGACTCAATCAGTCGACACGACAGATAGGCCCAATAGTACAGCGTTAGTATTGCTGTAAATGCTGGAGCTTTAAGCCTGGTCTATCGCTCTGTTCGCCATCAGTGTCCGTTAATGCTTAACGCGAAAAACAATCAAACCGGGGCTTTTAAGTCCACGCCCAATGCCTGGGCAAATGCCTTGACCAGGGGACTGCGCACAATGTTATGGCGCAGTATCAGACTGAACGGCGTGACGATGTTGAACAGGTCCGGGCGCACCGCGCGAAACTCTCCCCGCGCCACCATCGACGCGGCGTAATGCTGGGGCAGGAACCCCAGGAAACGCCCCGTCTTGATCAGCAGTGCAACGGCCTCCACCTGGGTTGCCGAGGCGGAAAAGCTGTCGTAGTGGGCAAATTTCAGTTTGTCGCGATGAATCGCGTAGCGATGGTTGATGCACCCGTAATCCTTGAGCACATTTTCCCCCATGTCCGCGTCCGCCATGGAGAACAGCGGGTGGCCGAGCGCGCAATAAACCTCCGAGCGTTCTTCGTATAACGCGTAGTAATCAAACTCTTCGCGCTTCTGATAAATCGGCACAATTCCCGCCACCAATCGCCCCTCGACGACACCTCTTTCAACCTCATCAAGTTGCGTGGCCTGAAGTTGAAACCTGACCTTGGGCGACTGTTCATTTATACGCTTAAGCGCGGCAACTAACGGTGAATTATCGTCGGAGATCGTATTGTCGATAACCCCCACACCAAGATCACCGACAAGTTCATTTTGTGCAGAACTAAGACGGTCGCGAAAGTTGTCGACCGAGGCAAATAAATCTATTGACGCCTGATACACCAGACGCCCTTCTTCTGTCAGGTGAAAGCCCTCTCGACCCCGCGTGCAAAGGCGCATGCCAATACGAATCTCCAGGTCGGAAATCTGTTTGCTGATGGCTGCCAACCCCACATTCAGCTCATTCTGCGCAGCACTGAAGCCTCCTGCCTCGACCACGGCCTTGAACACTTTGAGCAGTTTGAAGTCCAGCCCACTGAGGGCTAACGGTGCCCGTTGCTGAGGTTTCGGCGGCGGGTTTCCGGAATTGGAAAGTGGGGTTTCCATAATGCTTATTTACCTCTGGCGCCCTATTCAACAATCTGTGTCCAACAACAAAAAAAATAGCTGACCTAATAATAATGAACACAGAAAAGCAGGCTTGGCAACCGCCAATAAATCCCCGGTATCAGTGCCAAACCACTGATCTCGAAACATTAAAAGCTGACACTTCGATCAGCTCTCGCTCCGTTGCAACTGCCCCCTTGAAAACTGCTCTGGCCTGATTTCGCTCGCCTATTTTTCAGCGACGTTTCGGCCCGGATTACCCATTTCAGTTCGCGTTACCGACGAGGAAAACAACAATGTCCCAACCCACCGACCGTCTCTGGGGTGCTCGCTTCAAAAGCGGCCCTTCCGAAGCCTTGGCGGCCCTGTCCCGTTGCCCTGAACGCTACTTCCGACTGACCCCGTACGACCTGGCCGGCTCCAAGGCCCATGCCCGGGAATTGCAGCGCGCCGGGCTGCTGAGCGAGCAGGAAACCCTGACCATGCTCGACGCCCTGGAACGCATCGGCGCAGATTTTCGCGCTGGCAGCATCGCCCCGACCCTGGATGACGAAGACGTCCACACCTTCATCGAGCGCCTGCTGACCGAGCGCCTCGGCGCCCTGGGTGGCAAGCTGCGTGCCGGTCGTTCGCGCAACGACCAGACCGCCAACGACCTGCGGCTGTTCCTGCGTGACCACGTGCGCACCCTGGCCGTTGAAGTGCTGGGCTTGCAGCAAGCGCTGGTGGACCAGGCCGAGCAACACATCGAGAGCATCTGCCCCGGCTTTACCCACCTGCAACAGGCACAACCGATCGTGTTTGCTCATCACCTGCTGGCCCACGCCCAGTCGATGCTGCGCGACGTGCAGCGCCTGGTGGACTGGGACGTGCGTACGTCGCTGTCGCCACTGGGTGCGGCGGCCATGGCTGGCTCGGCTATCGCGCGTCTGCCTCAGCAATCGGCAAAGGAAATGGGCTACAGCGGTGTTTGCGAAAACTCCATCGACGCCGTGGCCAGCCGCGATCACGTCGCCGAGTTCCTGTTCATCGCCAGCATGCTCGGCATCAATATCTCGCGCCTGGCCGAAGAGTTTTGCCTGTGGTCGTCGCGGCAGTTCCGCTGGGTCGCGCTGGATGACGCCTACGCCACCGGCAGTTCGATCATGCCGCAGAAAAAGAATCCGGACATCGCCGAACTGGCACGGGGCAAGGCGGGACGCCTGATCGGCAACCTGACCGGCCTACTGTCCACCCTAAAATCCTTGCCACTGTCCTACAACCGCGACTTGAGCGAAGACAAGAACGGCGTGCTCGACAGCGTCGACACCCTGCTGCTGGTGCTGCCGGCCATGGCCGGAATGGTTGCGACCATGAAGGTCAACGTCGAAGAACTGCGTCGCCAGGCACCGCTGGGCTTCACCCTCGCCACCGAAGTCGCCGATTGGCTGGCGGTGCGCGGCGTGCCGTTCAAGGAAGCTCACGAGATCACCGGTGCGTTGGTCCAGGCTTGCGAGAAACACGACATCGAGTTGTGGGAAGCCTCCCCCGCGCTGCTGGCGGAAATCGACCCGCGCCTCACACCGCAAGTACGCGAAAGCCTGACCCTCGAAGCCGCCATCGCTGCCCGCAGCGGCTGGGGCGGGACCGCGCCACAACAGGTGCGCGAACAGATCGGCCGGCTGAAAACCGCCCTCGCCGCCCAGCAGCAATGGACCGAGGACTATCAGGGCTTCCGCCTCTGAAGCTGCACACAAAACCTGTGGGAGCGAGCTTGCTCGCGATTACGGTTTCACATTCAACATCAACGTGGACTGACCCACCGCTATCGCGAGCAAGCTCGCTCCCACAGCGATAGCGCCGAAACCGAGTATGGAGAACCAAACATGAGCCAGACACAGGCAGAACGACTCCAGGCGGAGCGCAAGCTGGCGGAAAACCAGTTCGACATCACCCAGTACGATCATGTGCCCCGGCGCTACTACGGGCGGATTTTCTTCGCCACGGTGATCGTCATCGCACTCATCGGCCTGGTGCGCGCCTTCGCCGAAGGCAAGATCGAATGGTCGTACATCGGCCAGTTCCTGACCTCCCAGGCGATCATGTGGGGCTTGCTCAATACCATCGTCATGGCGGTGCTGGCGATGGCGCTTGGGATCGTGTTCGGCGTGATCACCGCGATCATGCGCATGTCGGCCAACCCGATCCTGCGCTATGTGGCGCTGACCTACACCTGGCTGTTTCGCGGTACGCCGCTGATCCTGCAACTGCTGTTGTGGTTCAACCTGGCGCTGATCTTTCCCACTATCGGTATCCCGGGCCTTTTCGAAATGGACACCGTGAGCCTGATGAGCCCATTCGTGGCGGCCCTGCTTGGCTTGAGCATCAACCAGGGTGCCTACACCGCCGAAGTGGTGCGTGCCGGCCTGCTCTCGGTGGACACCGGGCAGTATGAAGCCGCCAAGTCGATCGGCATGCCGCGCCTGCAAGCGCTGCGTCGGATCATCCTGCCCCAGGCCATGCGCATCATCATTCCACCGGTGGGCAACGAGTTCATCGGCATGGTGAAAATGACCTCGCTGGCGAGCGTCATCCAGTACTCGGAACTGCTCTACAACGCCCAGAACATCTACTACGCCAACGCCCGCGTGATGGAGCTGCTGATCGTCGCCGGTATCTGGTACCTGGCCACCGTCACTGTCCTGTCCTTTGGTCAAAGCCGCCTGGAGCGTCGTTTCGCCCGCGGTGCCGGCAAGCGTTCTTGAGGAGCCCCACATGAGAAGCATCGTCAAGGCCGTGAGCCTGAATAAATATTACGACCAGTTCCACGCACTCAAGGACATCGACATCGAAGTCGAGCAAGGCGAAGTGCTGTGCATCATCGGCCCGTCCGGCTCGGGCAAGAGCACCTTGCTGCGCTGCGTCAACCAGCTGGAAAAAATCGACAAAGGCGGCCTGTGGGTCGACGGCGAACTGGTGGGTTACCGGATCGTCGGCAACAAGCTGCACGAACTCAACGAAACGCAGATCGCCCGCCAACGCCTGTCCACCGGCATGGTGTTCCAGCGTTTCAACCTGTTCCCGCACATGACCGTGCTGCAGAACATCATCGAAGGGCCGTGCCAAGTACTCAAGCGTTCACCCAAAGAGGCGAATGAAGAAGCCCTGGAGCTGCTCGCCCGCGTCGGCCTGGCCGACAAGCGCAACAGCTACCCGATCGAGCTTTCGGGTGGCCAGCAGCAACGCGTCGCCATTGCTCGCGCATTGGCCATGCGTCCCAAGCTGATGCTGTTCGATGAACCCACTTCGGCACTCGACCCGGAACTGGTCGGTGAGGTGCTGTCGGTGATGCGCGATCTGGCGCAGACCGGCATGACCATGATCGTCGTCACCCATGAACTGGGCTTCGCTCGCGAGGTTTCCAACCGCATGGTGTTCATGGACGGCGGGCAGATCGTGGAGGCTGGAAGCCCCGAAGAAATACTAATAAGTCCGCAAAACCCTCGCACCCAAAGCTTCATTTCTGCCGTTCGAACCTAAGCGTCCGTTGGCGCTCACAACACTCAAAAGAGAACGACCATGAAGAACTTCGTTATTCCAGCATTGCTCGCAGGCGTTATGGCATCCGGCTTCACCTTTGCCGCCGAGTTGCCGGCCAGCATCAAGGCCAAGGGCGAGATCGTCGTAGCGATCATGCCGAACTACCCGCCGATGGATTTCAAGGACCCGGCCACCAACACCCTCACCGGTCTGGACTATGACCTGGGCAATGCCCTGGCCGAACGCCTGGGCGTGAAGATCAAGTGGCAGGAAACCGGCTTCGAACAAATGATCAACGCCCTGACCACCGACCGCGTGGACATGGTGCTGTCGGGCATGACCGACACCGCCGAACGTCAGGCCAGCGTGACCTTCATCGACTACTTCACCAGCGGTCCGCAGTTCTACACCCTGCAGAAAAACAAGGACACCAACGAGATCGTCGACCTGTGCGGCAAGAAGGTCGGCACCAGTCGCCGCACCACCTTCCCGACGGAAATCGCCGAGTGGAGCAAGGCCAACTGTGAAGCCGCCGGCAAGCCTGCGATCAATGTGATCGGCACCGAAGGCTCGGCCGACGCCCGTGCGCAACTGCGCCAGAGCCGCATCGACGCGGCCATGCAGGGCAGCGAAACCCTGCCCTACCTCAAGACCCAGGAAAAGGACATGTACAAGACCGTCGGCCTGCCGATCTCCAAGCAGTTCAGCGGGATGGGTGTGAGCAAGAAAAAACCCGAACTCAGCGAAGCGGTGAAAGTTGCGCTGCAGAGCATGATCGATGACGGCAGCTACCAGGCGATCCTGAAGAAGTGGGACTTGGAACTGGGTGCGATCAAGACCGTGACCATCAACGCCGGGAAGTAACCGCGCAGGCAACCTGAATCCAATGTGGGAGCGAGCTTGCTCGCGCATGCAGTGTGTCATTCAACGTCACTGCTGCCTGACTTGACGCCTTCGCGAGCAAGCCCGCTCCCACAAGGGTCTGGTGTTTACAGATAAACAATGGAGCACTACAGATGTCCTCCTCGCCCCAACCCACCTGGCCTGACAAATACAAGGCCTGCCTGGCCCTGGCCTTCGACCTCGATGGCCCGACCGGTGACGCCATGCTCAACGGCTCGATCTGGCGCAAGCCCGAGTATTTCGGTTTCGGTGGCTATGGCCCTTACCGGGCGCTACCACGCCTGCTCGATCTGCTCGACGAGTTCCGTATCCCGACGACATTCTTCGTGCCGGCCTGGATCGTAGAGAACTGGCCGAGACAGTGCCAGGCGATTGTCGAGCGCGGGCATGAGGTGGCTTATCACGGCTACAAACACGAATCTTTTTACGCCCTGACGCTGGATCAGCAAAAAGAGGTGATGAACACCTCCCGCGAGGTGTTCTGGAAACACCTGAACATTCGCGCCGAAGGTTTTCGTACGCCGTCCGGCGACTGGCGTGCCGAAACCCCGGCAATGCTGGTGGAGGCCGGTGTTACCTACTCCAGCAGCATGCGCGGTGATGATCGACCGTACCTGGTGAACGTACCGGGGTTCGATACGCCGCTGGTGGAAATCCCTGGCCGCTGGGAAATGGACGACTACGCCTCCCTCGCCTACACCCGCGCGCCGAACTTCCCATCCGGGCTGGACCGCACGGCCAGCTACGCGCTGACCTTGGATAACTGGTGCCGCGAATACGACGGCGCGATGGACGAAGGGTTATGCCTGACCACCCTGTTCCACCCCAAGATTACCGGTAAGCCGGGGCGCATCCTGCTGCTGGAAAAACTCTTCGAACACATGCGCCAGCGCGACGACGTGTGGTTCGCCACCTGCCGCGACGTCGCCCAGTGGTGGCTGAAGGAGCATCACCATGGCTGATTCCACTCTCTGGCCCAAAGGCTATCGCTGCGCCGTGGTACTGACCGTCGATTACAACGACATCCACGGCATCCTGACCCAAGCCCCGGAAGTCGCCGGACGTGACAAGACCTTGTCGGTATGGCGCTACGGCACCCAACGCGGCGTGGAGCGGTTGCTCGGCCTGTTCAAGGAACTCGGGGTCTCCAGCAGTTGGTTTGTCCCCGGTATCGTTGCGCAGGAAAACCCCGAACACATTCAGGCGATCCAGGCCGACGGCCATGAAATCGCCTGCGCTGGCTATCGTCATCAGGACTACGACACGCTGGACCTGGCCGCCCAAAGCGATGACATCGCCAAGGGCTGTGAGGCCCTGGCCGGGCTGACCGGCCAGCGTCCGCTCGGCTTTAGAATCCCGGCGGGCAATGGTGCGCCGGGGTTCATCGAGACCTTGAAAGCCCAGGGCATTCATTGGTCCTCGTCATGGCGCGGCGATGACTTGCCATTCGCTCACCCGACTGCCCCCAGCGTCATTGAACTGCCTCTGCATTATGAACTGGAAGACGAGCCTTACTTCGCCTTCAACTTGAGCCCGGCGGTGCCGCCGGGGCAATCGCGGATCGCGTCCTACAGCCATACCTTGGGCAACCTGCGAATGGACTTCGCCGGGTTTCATCGCTTTGGCCTGTGCTACGTGCTTCGCCTGCACCCGGAAATCATCGCCACGCCGGGACGGATAGGCGTGTTGCGCGAGTTGATCGAGGGCATTCAGCAGCACGATGACGTGTGGATCGCCACGGGTGCCGAGGTCGCGCGGTGGTGGGCAGAAACCGCAACGCCGGTCGCCGAGGATCATCCGGCGTCAGTTTACGAGCGACATTATCGGGATTACGTTTTATGAGCGAACGTCTACAACGTCTGGCGCAATTCTGTGTGGACCTGCGGTTTGAAGATTTGCCGCCTGCCTTGGTGGCGCAAGCCAAGCGGCACATTCTCGATACGTTCGGCGCCACGCTGGCCGGAGCCGATAGCGGTGTCGCAGAACAGGCGCGCAAGGTGTTTGTCGGTGAAACGGGTGAGGTGTCGGTTTGGGGCACTGATCTGCAGGTTGGCGCGGCTCAGGCAGCAATGCTTAACGGTGTTGCCGCCCATGCCCTGGAGCTGGACGACACCGGTGGCTGCGATCATTCCGGTGCCGTTGTGCTGCCAGCAGTGATGGCGGCAGTTTCGCAGCTTGCACGGCCAGTGAGTGGTCGTGAGCTCATCAGCGCCGTAGTGATCGGCTATGAAGTGGGTCGTCGGGTGCTCGAAGCATGCGGTGGCTATTCAGCCCACAACGGCGCCGGTTGGCATTCCACCGCGACCTGTGGAGTGTTCGGTGCGGCAGCAGCCAGCACGCGGATCCTGGGCCTGGATGCGCGGCAAACCCTCGCGGCGCTAGGCATTGCCGGTAGCTTCAGCGGTGGCCTGTGGGCCTTCATCCACGACGGCTCGCAAAGCAAGAAGCTGCACAGCGGACGTGCCGCAGAAGGTGGGCTACTGGCGGCGCGGTTTGCCCAACAAGGCATCAGCGGGCCGACGCAGTTGTTCGATGAGGTCTGGGGTGGTTTTCTGAAAACCCTCGCCCCGAAGACCTCCATGCCCGAAGCGCTGGATGCGGACCTCGGTGTGGTCTGGAAGCTCGCCCGCTGCTCGATCAAACCCTATGCCTCCTGCCGCGGGACCCATTCGGCCATCGACGCCCTGGGGCTGCTGCTGGATCAATTGAATGCACAGGTCGACCAGGTTGAAGACGTGCTGGTGCGGCTGAGCGGGTTTCTTCACAACATGTGTGGCGGCCGGGACGTCAGCACCCTTGCAGCGGCGCAAATGAGCCTGTCATATGCCTTGGCCGCACGACTGGTGCAAGGGCATTGTCGATTGCAGGCGTATGACGATTCACAACGTAACGATCCGCGCATGACCCAATGGCTGTCGCGCATTCACCTTGAAGTCGACCCGCGTCTGTCCGAGGATGGCGAGCCCATGGTGACGCTGCGGACCGTGGATGGCCGGCAGGCGAGCTTGTGCGTAGAAGTGCCATTGGGCGCACCAGGCAATCCGCTGACCGATGTGGCTCTGGAACAGAAGTTTTTCAGCCTGGCGATGCGGGTGATGCCGCGGGAACAGGCTGAAGGATTGCTGGGGCAACTGTGGCGCATTGAAGAACTGCAATCGGTACGCACACTGGATCGGTGGCTTGTCCGCGATAGCCGCGACGCGGTATTGCGGCGAACGCCAAACATCTGAATAAGGACATTTGCACCACCGTGGCCACTTACTCGCTCGTTATCCGACGCTTGATGATCGTTTCACTGACCATCGTCGTCAGCCGCGCCATTACCAGTCCATTGCTCACGCTATTTTTGAGCAACAAGTTGGGCCTCAACCAACAAGATGTCGGCTTGCTGCTCGGTATCGCAGTGTTCATCGCCACCCTGTTGGCGCTGTATGGCGGATATGTCATCGATCGCCTGGAAAAGCGCCGCCTGCTGATCCTGGCGATGCTCTCCAGTGCCATCGGTTTCATCCTGCTGACCTTTGCCGAAAACCTCTACCTGACCACCATGACCGTGGTGATCACCGAGACCGCGTCAGCGCTGTTCCTTATCGGTTCGAAAGCGATCCTCAGCGAAAACCTGCCCATGGGCCAGCGCGCCAAGGCATTTTCCCTGCGCTACACCCTGACCAACATCGGCTATGCCACCGGCCCCATGCTCGGCGTGGTGATTGCCGGTGTCTACCCGATAGCGCCGTTCCTGATCGCCGCTGGCATCGCGTTTTTCAGCATCTTCCTGATGACCGGCATCCCCAGGGATGCCGCGCCGCCAGCGGTCATTGGTCAACCACCCAGTTTTCTCAAGACGCTCAAGACCCTGAAAAACGACCGTACCCTGATCATGTTCACGTGCGGCTGCCTGCTCAGCACCGTGGTGCACGGACGCTTCACCCTCTACTTGTCGCAATACCTGCTGGTGACCCACGAATCCAAACGCGCGCTGGACATCATGGCCGCCCTGCTCGCCTGCAACGCCATCACCGTAATTGTGCTGCAATACCAGATCGGCCGGTTCCTCGATCGCGAGAAGTTGCGCTACTGGATTGCCGCGGGCACCAGCCTGTTCATGCTTGGCCTGATCGGCTTCAGCCTGGCGGACGACATGGTGAGCTGGTGCGTGGCGATGTTCATTTTCACCCTCGGTGAAATGATCATTTACCCGGCCGAATTCCTTTTCGTCGATACCCTGGCCCCGGAAAAACTGCGCGGCAGCTACTACGGTGCTCAAAACCTGGCAGCGCTCGGCGGCGCCCTGAGCCCGGTGATCTGCGGATACCTGCTGATGCACACCCCGGCACCGACGATGTTCTATGCGTTGAGCGCGCTGACCGCGATGGGAGGCCTGCTGTGCTTCATGAGTGGTCGCCGGATGGCTATTGTGAAAAAGTAATGTCGTAAACCAGCACCTGTCAGGCTTCTATTACGACGCCTGAGCGCGCGGCGCGATGAAATTTATTGCAGAGCCGGATATGCTAAGGCGCCATCCCCCCGGCTGGCCTGGCTTGCAAGGAATGCGTCATGGAGTTCGTGGTTCATAGCTATTGCCTGAAAGGCGCACGCCAGGAGCCTTTGCTGCCCCCTGTCACCCTGACACCGAGCTCGTTGACCTTGACGGTCGCCGAGCTCATTCACCTGACCGTTGCCGAGCAGATCGCCGCGCTGTCGGTCCAGCACTGGCTGGAACACGTATCGCTGCGTGAAGTGCTCGACCGCCAATACCTGAGCGAGCGGGACGTTCTTCAGCAAGCCAGTGAAGGTGCGGTGGTCATGCCCCAAGCCAGCGCACCTCCAGACCTGGATGTCGGCGTTGAGGTCGAGCGAGCCCTGAAGGGTTTTGAGGCCCGTGCGTTCCGCGTCCTGCACAACGGCGTCATGCTGCAAAGTCTCGATGAGACAATCGAATTGAGCCCCCCTTCCACCCTCGCGTTTATCCGCCTGGTGCCGCTGATTGGCGGTTGATTCTCGTCACTCTCTTCCTCGGATACCCTCATGCAATCACGCCGTCCTGTGCCCGAACAAGCCACACGCCTCGCTGCGCTGCGAGCATTCTGTGATAGAGCGCTGGATGACTATCCCGAGCTCAGCCCATATGACCAATTCGAGCCCGATTTCTGGGACGGCATCGACTGCCTGCGCATAGCCGATGACTGGGTCAGGCAGCATCCCCAGGAGGGGCCCAAAGCACTGGCTGATGGTTTTGTGTTCCCGACCGTTTGGGACGATCTGGAGGACCGCCGCGATCAACAGCGCTATGGCCTGCAGTATCGACTCTGCGATGCGTGGATCACGGCTCACCCGGATGCCTATTCACTGGAGCAGATCTGCGCGCGGCTGCAGCACATGCTGCAATTTGCCTTCGAGGACAGTGACTATCCATTGCCCACTGACGAAGATGGCCCGGCCTATTACCGAAGAAGCCCGGACCAGGCCTGGGCCTTGCCTGACGTCCCTACGTGCATCAGTCGCCTGAGCAATTACCCGCCCACCCCGGCCTGGCAGACCTTCGCCCAATGGTTGCTGGACGGCAGCTGGAACCGCGAGCAGCCCCCTTCAGCGCCCGGTGACGAACAAAGGAAAATCGCCGACGCGTATATCTACGTGCACAAGGAAATCCAGCGCATCGCGCTGGGCCTGCTGGAAGCGGGCCGCCTCGACTACCCTCGCTTCGTCCGGGCAGCCAATACCTGGGGCCGCGCCATGATGTTCTACGCCGACGACGCCGGGCTGGACAGCGATGATGTGGACCTGGATCGGTACGCCGAGGAAGCGTTCGACGAGGACGATTCAAACGACGAGGCCGCGGAAGACGAAGGCCTTGATGATGAGTCGTCCCAGAGCGATGAGCCCCCCACTGAAGAAGCTGCTGCGGCGCCCCCTGAACTGGCGAACTTCACCGTTCGTTATGTCGAGGACGCCCTGGCTGGATTGCCCGCTAACGCCGAGAAGCTGGCTGACACCTTCCGTTCGGTCGAGGTGTATCAGACCCGCTGGTTGCTGCAGGCCCTGGCGGTCGTCGAACGACTGGGCATGACGCCGGATAACTTTCTCGACGGATTTGGCTACACGGCCGCGGTGCTCGAACGCTTCCTGTCGCTTCAGGCGTTGCCCAAGCACCCGTCGGCAGAGCTGCTCCCGGCGCTGACCGGTTTGTCCAGAAACAGCCTGCTGACTGCCCTGCCCTACGCCGGACAAGCCAGCCGTGTGGTGCTCGACGCGCTCGGTTGGAGTGATCTGCAAGCCTTCCAGCGTGAATACCTGAACATTGCCCTGGCACCTCAGTCCGGCTGGGGCACCGACCTGCCCAATACGCTGGATGAAACCGTGGGTGTGGTGGACCGCTACCTGCTGGACAAGGCACTGGCCGAAGCCGACCCCGACCACCTGCGCGAATACCTCGCGGCACTTGAACCCTCGCACTGGGCATTTCCCGAGACGCGTGTGCTGCTCGACGCCTACCAGGGCATCGGTCGACCGGCACTGGAAAAGAAGTTGGCCCGCCACGCACAGCCGGCCATGCGTATCTATGGCCTGCTGCCCGTCAAGGATGCGGACGACGTACGCCAACGCTATCTGACCCTCAAGAAACTGCACAAAGAGGTGCGCAAATACGGCGCTCAACGCCAGGCCAACTCCCACGCGGCGGTGCAGGCAGGCCTGGAAAACCTGGCGCGTGTCGCCGGTTACCCCTCGGCGATTCGCCTGGAATGGGCCATGGAATCGCAGATCGCCGAATCCGCGCTGACGGCCGCCACCATCGATGGCTATGACGTCACGCTCGTCATCGACGGCTTGTCGCCCACCTTGCACATCTGCAAAGCCGGAAAAACACTCAAGACCGCGCCGCCTGCGGTGCGCAAAAACCCAGACTTCATCGCCCTCAAAACGCAGCAGACCCAGCTCAAGGAACAGATCGCCCGCTTCTGCCGCACCCTGGAAACGATGATGAGCAGCGGCGAAACCCTGGCTCTGGACGACCTGAAGCCGCTGTTGAAAATGCCCGCGGTTCGCCTGCTGCTCGAACAGCTGATTGTGCAAGCCGACGACGCTACGCTGGGCTGGCTCGATGCCGCAACGCTGACGGTGACTGACCTGGAAGGCCGCCAGCACGTCGCTGAAAAGACTCTGCGTATCGCTCACCCTTTTCATCTGTTCACGGCCGGACAACTGTCGGCCTGGCAGAAAGAAGTGGTGACCCAGCGCCGCGTGCAGCCGTTCAAACAGGCCTTTCGCGAGCTGTACCTGTTAACACCTGCTGAGCGAGACACCGGCCTGTGGTCCAACCGATTTGCCGGCCACCGCCTCAAAGGCAAAGTCGCCGCCCGGTTGCTGCAGGTCCGCAACTGGTCGACCTCAAGCGTCGAGGACATCTACTACGAGAGCAAAGAGCACGGCATATACGCCATGTTCAACTTTCTGGATACCGGCCATTATCTCTCGGAAACAGAACACTTTACCTTCGACACGATTGCGTTCCACCGCGACCAAAAAGCCCTACCCCTTGAGCAAGTACCACCGCTGCTGTTCTCGGAAATCATGCGCGACGCCGACCTGCTGGTCTCCGTGGCCCACACCGCAGACGACTACAGCACCAGCCAAGAAACCCTGCAACGCCGCGCCGAACTGGTCGGTGAGTTGGTTCGAGGGCTAGGGCTGCGAAACGTTAAATGTGAAGGGCATTTTCTGCACATTACCGGCCAGCGTGCGAACTACCGCATTCATCTGGGCAGCGCGGCCATCCATATCGAACCTGGCAACTACCTGTGCATCGTGCCCGCAGGCAGCAGCTCCACGGAGTTCTACCTGCCGTTCGCCGACACCGACAGGAAAATGGCCGAGGTGTTGAGCAAGATGTTTCTGCTGCTGGACGACATGAACATCACCGACAACCTGATACTGGAGCAGATACAGCGCGGCGGCTGATGTTCAAAAATTCACCCGACTCAGCGCTTCGCTTTCGCCAGATCCGCAATCAGAAAATCCCTGAAGGCACAAACCGCTGCCGGTAGATTGCGGCCGGCCATGCTTTGCAGTTCGATGCGGCGTGCCTGCATGCCTTCGTCAAGGATCGGCACGCATTGCAGGACCCCGTCCGCCACCTGCTTTTGCAAGGTCATTTCGCTGGCCAGGCTGATAACGCCTTCTTCGCGAACGAAGCTATAGAGCGCGGCAACGTAGTTGGTGGTCAACACCGGGTCGAACAACAACCCCTGTACACCGCAACAGATGTCGAACAGTTGCCGTATCGTGGTGTCGGCCTTGGGTAACGCAATGGGCCAGGGTTGTAACTCGGCGAGGCTGACCGCTTCACGTCCGGCCAAGGGATGGGAATTGGCGACCACGGCAAAAATCGCCCCGCTCAGGACATGTTCGACCTTGATTTCCTTCTGCGGCGTCAGGCTGAAAGTCATCGCCAGATCGGCTTCGCCGGAACGCACCTTCTCGGTCGCTTCGGCAGGCGCACAGACCTCCAAGGTGAAATGAATGCCCTGATACTCACGCCTGAACGCGCTGATGCTCCTGGGCATGTATTCCAGTGCAAAGCCTTCCGAGCAGGCAACATGCACATGGCCCCGCTGCAAGCCATGCAGTTCGGTAATCTCCAGCACCACCTGCTCAGCCTCAAGCTGCGACTTGCGCGCATAGGCCGCCAGTCGCGCCCCCGCCTCGCTGAGCACCATCCCTCGGGCACGACGCTCAAACAGGCTGGCATCCAGGGC
This sequence comes from Pseudomonas brassicacearum subsp. brassicacearum, assembly GCF_008801605.1. GTDB lineage: Bacteria > Pseudomonadota > Gammaproteobacteria > Pseudomonadales > Pseudomonadaceae > Aquipseudomonas > Aquipseudomonas brassicacearum. Next base: position 505,773 of record NZ_VZPJ01000001.1, read on the forward strand.
CAACTCGAGCTTGGCAATCTGTCGGCTCACTGCTGACGCGGCGACATTCAAGCGCACGGAAGCATCGCTGATCGATCCGCATCGCGCGACTTCCAGAAAATAACGCAGTGCCGTGGACTGCACACCATACAGTTGCATCGGCGCCCCCATGGATTGCCTTTTCGGCAACGCAAGTATCGAAATATTATTCTTGTGGCATTGATAGCCTTTCCCTACATTCGTGTCCAGACCAAAAAAAACTACGCCTGAGCTTCTCCTCCTCGTTTACCGCATTTGCGATTCGCTGCCCTTTGATTCAACCACTCTCGCCAACGGAGACGACGGCATGGGCATCAAAGGTTTCGCCTGCAGTATTGCGCTGATGGGCCTCATCAGCAGTTTTCCGGCGCATGCCGGTAAAGCCAACGACACCCTGGTTTACGCTTCCGACAGCGAGCCTGAAAACATCAGCCCCTATCACAACGATCTACGCGAAGGTGTGATTCTCGGCCGGCTGATCTGGGACAACCTGATCTACCGCGATCCCAAGAGCGGCGAATACAAACCCATGTTGGCCACCCGCTGGACACAGGTCGACGACACCACCATCGACTTTGAGCTGCGCAAAGGCGTCAAATTTCACAACGGCGACGCCTTCACCGCCGACGACGTGGTGTTCACCCTCAACTACGTGGTGTCGCCCGAAGCGAAAGTCGTTACCGTGCAAAACGTCGACTGGATCAAGAGCGCCGAAAAAACCGGTGACTACAGCGTCCGCCTGCATTTGAAAAAACCTTTCCCTCCGGCACTGGAATACCTGTCCAACGCCGTTCCCATGTTTCCCAAGCAGTACTTCGAGAAGGTCGGCCTGGCTGAATTCAGCCGCAAGCCAGTGGGTACCGGGCCGTATAAAGCCGTGTCGGTGGTGGCTGGCGAAGGCGTGACCATGGAGATCAACAAGGACTACTTTCCGGACAGCCCACAAGGCAAGCCGCATATCGGCCACCTGAAGTTCCGGGTGATTCCGGATGCAGAAACCCGTCTGGCCGAGTTGATGACCGATGGTGTCGACTGGACGTGGCGTGTGACCCCGGATCAGGCAGTCGACCTTAAAGGTATGCAGAACCTGACCGTGACCAGCGGCGAAACCATGCGCATCGGCTTCCTGATTCTCGATGCTCGAGGCACCTCCACGGAAAACTCGCCGATGAAGCAGCTCAAGGTGCGTCAGGCCATCAACCATGCGATCAACCGCAACGCGCTGGCCACGCAACTGGTGGGGGGCGAAGCCAAGCCCTTGCAGGTGGCCTGTTATCCAGGCCAGTTCGGCTGCGATACCACCGCGGCCACGGTCTACAACTACGACCCGGCCAAGGCCAAGGCGTTGCTCGCCGAAGCCGGTTACCCCAATGGCTTCGAGACAGAAATCTTCGCTTATCGCGACCGGGATTACGTCGAAGCCATCATCGGCAACCTGCGGGCCGTGGGCATCAACGCCAAGCTGCGCTACTTGAAGTACGCCGCCCTGCGCGATCAGCAACGTGGCGGCAAGGTACCCATGTCGTTTCAGGCCTGGGGCTCGTTCTCGATCCTCGACACCTCGGCGTCGGCCGGCACCTGGTTCAAGGGCAATCCGGACGACAACATCAAGGATCCGCAAGTCCAGAGCTGGTTGCAGACCGCTGACAACGCCCTCGACCCGCAATTGCGCAAGGACAACTACCGCAAGGCGTTGCAGCGCATCAGCGAACAGGCGTACTGGGCGCCGCTGTTCAACTACTCGATGAACTACGCCTACACCTCCGAGCTGGCGTTCACGTCGTACCCGGATGAGCTGCCGCGTTTCGTTCAGTCCAGTTGGAAGTAATCCGCAACCGAGCGGATTGATCGAGAGGTGCCGTGGCTTGCGGACTGACCCGCGCCACGGACACGTCCCCATACCTGTCATCCATTGGATATGAGGAAACTTGCCATGCTTGGATTCCTTCTGCGCCGTCTGGGCATCGCTGTTTGCGTTGCCATTACCGTGTCGGTGATCAGCTTTTCCCTTTTGCACCTGTCCGGCGACCTGGCCACGGCCATCGGCGGACCGGAAGCCACCAGCGAGCAGATCGAACAGATCCGCATGCAGTACGGTTTGGACAAACCGCTACCGACCCAGTACTTCAACTGGCTGGGCGATTTGTTGCGGCTGGACCTGGGCAACTCGTTTTTCTTTCAGGAGTCGGTCTACAACCTCGTCGCCAGCCGCTTGCCGATCACTCTCGGGTTAGGCGCCATGGCGCTGGCTATCGCCTTGCTGGTGGCGATTCCACTGGGTGTGCTGGCCGCGGTCAAACGCGACACCTGGGTTGACCGACTGGCCTTGAGCATCGCGGTGCTGGGTCAGGCAATGCCCAGTTTCTGGTTTGCACTGATGCTGATCGTGGTGTTCGCGGTGACGCTCAAGTGGCTGCCGGTGTCCGGCAACTCGACGATGCTGCACTTCGTCATGCCGGCCATTGCCCTGGGCTATTACGCGACGCCGGCAATCATGCGTCTGACCCGTGCTGGCATGCTCGATGTGCTCAGTTCCGATTACATCCGCACCGCCCGCGCCAAGGGCCTGCGCCCTGCCCGCGTGTTGTTCAAGCATGCGCTGCGCAACGCCTTGATTCCGGTCGTCGCCCTGGCGGCGGTGGAGTTTGGCTTCATGCTCGGCGGTTCGGTAGTGATCGAAACCGTGTTCTCCCTGCAAGGTATCGGACAGCTCGCCTGGGACGCCATCGCCCGTGATGACTTTCCGGTGGTACAGGCCGTGGTCCTGCTCATCGCAGTGATCTACATCATCCTCACCTTGCTGGCCGATGTGCTCAACGCACTGCTCGACCCGCGCATTCGCGTGCGCTAGGAGGCTTACATGAGCACCCCCACTACCCTCGCGATCAATGACTACCTGTCACCCCCCAGCAGCCTGAGCCGCGTACTTGGCAAGAGCTTTCGTCATCGTGGTTTCGCCATCGGCACGGTGTTGTTGCTGATGATCTTCACGGGGGCGCTCTTCGCGCCGTGGCTGGCACCTTATGACCCTTATGCGCAAGACGTGATGCTGCGTATGAAACCGCCGGTATGGATGGCCAACGGCACCTGGGAATACGTCCTGGGAACCGACAAGCTGGGCCGTGATTACCTGTCTCGACTGCTCTACGGCGCACGTATTTCATTGTTCATCGGCATTGCGGCGGCGCTTATCTCCGGCTTTATCGGTACCGTCATGGGGCTGTTGGCGGGTTACTACGGCGGCAAGATCGATGCGTTCATCAGCTACCTGATCACCACCCGGCTGGCGATGCCGGTGGTGATGGTCGCGCTGGCCTCGGCCTCGCTGATGGGCGGCTCGCTGAAAGTGGTGATTGTGCTGCTCGGCTGCCTGCTCTGGGATCGCTTCGCGGTGGTGGTCAGGGCTTCGGTGCAACAGATTCGCGATGCGGAATACGTGGCCTCGGCCCAGGCGCTGGGCTGCTCGACCCTGCGCATTCTGGCCAGTGAAATCCTGCCCAATCTGGTCGGCGCGCTGATCGTCGTCGCGACGCTGGAAATGGCCCACGCAATCCTGCTGGAGTCGGCACTGTCATTCCTCGGGGTGGGTGTGCAGCCGCCGACGCCGTCCTGGGGCTTGATGATCGCCGAAGGCAAACCCTACATGTTCTTTTCCCCGTGGGTCATCGCCATTCCCGGCGTCGCCCTGATGATTCTGGTGCTGGGCATCAACCTGGTCGGCGATGGCCTGCGCGATCTGATCCTGCCCGACGGCCGTAACTGATAGACAGCCGTAGCTGATAGACGCCGTAACTGATAGACGCCGTAACTGATAGAGGGTACCGAACATGGCACTACTCCATGTAGAAAACCTGCGCGTGGATATCCCCATGGGCAACAGCCCGACGCCGGATGACACGCTGCATGCAGTGCGCGGTCTGAGCTTTGAAGTCGAGCGCGGTGAAATGCTGTGCATCGTCGGCGAATCAGGCTGCGGTAAATCCTTGACGTCGCTGGCGCTGATGGACCTGTTGCCACGCAAGGCCAAACGTACCGCGTCCCGGCTGACGCTGGACGGTATCGACATGATCGGCCAGAGCGAACGGCACATGTGCGACCTGCGCGGCAATCGCCTGGCGATGATCTTCCAGGAACCGATGACTTCGCTGAACCCGGCCTACAGCATTGGCGATCAACTCAGCGAAGTGCTGACCCGGCATCGCAAGGTGTCGCGCAAGGATGCTCTGGTTCGCGCCGGGCAGATGCTGGAGAAAGTCGGTATCAGCAATGCCACCGAGCGCTTGCGGCAGTATCCGCATCAACTGTCTGGCGGTTTGCGCCAACGGGTGATCATCGCCATGGCGTTGATGTGCGAACCGGACCTGATCATCGCCGATGAGCCCACCACTGCACTGGACGTGACCATTCAAGCGCAGATCCTGCGCCTGATTCGCGACATTCAGAAAGAACTCGGCCTGGCGGTGATCTTCATCACCCACGATCTTGGGCTGGTGGCACGGATCGCCGATCGGGTCGCCGTGATGTATGCCGGGGAGATCGTCGAAACCGCCCCTGCCCTGCAACTGTTCGAGAACCCGCAGCATCCGTACACCCGTGGTCTGCTGGCCAGTATTCCAATCCCTGGCCAGACCAGGCCGGGTGAGGCGCTGGGTTCGATTCCAGGCCTGGTGCCGAGCCTGGTAGGCGAACAGCAAGGGTGTGCGTTTCGCAATCGTTGTGCTCAGGCGATACCGACCTGCGCGCAGAACATCCCCGAAGTCGAACAGGACGGACACATGGCGCGCTGCCTGTTCGCCGCACCGGCGCCAGCACCGATTCGCCTTCAGGAGCGTGCACGGTCATGAAAAAAGACATCGCTTTGGAGCTGTGTGACATCCGCCGCGAGTTTCGGATCAACCAGGGCTTTTTCAAACCCGCCGCCATCCTGAAAGCCGTCGATGGCGTTTCCCTGCGTCTGATGCGGGGCGAGACTCTCGGTCTGGTAGGTGAGTCCGGTTGCGGAAAAAGTACCCTGGCAAAGCTGCTGCTCGGTCTGCTGCCGCCTACCAGCGGCGATGTGCTGGTCAACGGTAAACACCTGGCGGCGACTGATCGCAAGGCAATGTCCCGGCATATTCAGCCGATATTCCAGGACCCGTATTCCTCGCTGAACCCACGCAAGACACTGCGCGAAATCATTACCCTGCCGCTGATCGTGCATGACATCGGCAGTCCCGCCGAGCGGCGCAAGAAGACCGAAGCGATGCTTGATGTGGTCGGCCTGCCCAAGCGAGTGATCGACAGCTACCCGAGCCAGCTGTCCGGCGGACAACGCCAGCGAGTCGCGATCGCACGGGCGCTGATCATGCGCCCCGATGTGCTGATCTGCGACGAGCCCACCTCAGCACTGGATGTGTCGGTGCAGGCGCAGATTCTCAACCTGCTGCAAGACCTCAAGCGCGAATTCGGCCTGACCTATCTGCTGATCAGCCACAACCTCGCGGTCATCGAACACCTCGCCGACCGGGTAGCGGTGATGTACCTGGGACGCATCGTCGAAGAGCGTACGCGCGAATCGTTGTTTGCTGAACCCGGCCACCCTTATACCCGCGCCTTGCTGGATTCGGTGCTCACGCCCGATCCGCACCTGGGCATTCCCGACATCGGCCTGCACGGCACCTTTCCCAATCCGATGTCACCTCCGTCCGGTTGCGCTTTCCACCCGCGCTGCCCGAGCTGCTTCGCACCGTGCAAAACGGCCTACCCGGCCAATGATTCCATTATCGGGGGCAACGTGCGTTGCCACCTTCACGACAATCCTGCCCAAACACTGGAGCTTGTCCACTCATGAGTCGTTCATTGGCCATCAGCAACACCACAGAGCAATTCGACAACGGCGCCTTTTTCAATCTGCTCGAACGTAGCGTCGCCTTGCCCACCGAAAGCCAGGCAACGGACAGCCAGCCCGAGTTGTATCGCTATCTCAATGACTTCATCACCCCGCATGTCAAGGCCATGGGCTTCAGCGTCAAGATCTATGACAACCCGGTGGCAGAGCGTGGGCCCTTCATGATCGCCACACGCATTGAGCATCCAGAACTGCCGACTGTACTGAGCTACGGCCACGGTGATGTGGTGCGCGGCTATGAAGCGCAATGGCGTGAAGGCCTGTCACCGTGGCAAGTCACGGTCGAAGGCGATCGCTGGTACGGCCGCGGCACGGCGGACAACAAAGGCCAGCACCTGATCAACCTGACCGCGCTGGAGCAAACGCTCAAGGCTCGCGACGGCAAGCTGGGTTTTAACGTCAAACTGCTGCTGGAAATGGGCGAAGAAGAAGGCTCGCCGGGCCTGAATGCGTTCTGTGCCGCCCACAGCGAAGAGCTCGCGGCGGATGTTTTCATCGCCTCGGACGGCCCGCGCCTGGCGGCATCACGACCGACGATTTTTCTCGGCTCGCGTGGGGTGTTCAACTTCGAGCTGGTGGTCAACTTGCGCGAAGGCGCTCATCACTCTGGCAACTGGGGCGGCTTGCTGGCCAACCCTGGCATCATTCTGGCCAATGCCATCGCAAGCATGATCGATGAACAGGGCCGGGTGAAGGTGGCAGGCCTGCAGCCCGAGACACTGCCGGAGCCGGTTCGCCAGGCACTGGCCGACATTGACGTGGGTGGCGGGCCGGGCGATCCGGACATCGACGCCAACTGGGGTAATCCGCAGCTCTCCCTGAGCGAAAAAGTATTCGGCTGGAACACCCTCGACGTCATTGCCTTCAAGACCGGCAACCCGGACGCCCCGGTGCATGCGATCCCAGGTAAAGCCAATGCCCACTGCCATATCCGCTTCGTGGTGAACAGCGACTACACGACCTTCATCCCGGCCGTTCGTGCCCACCTGGATGCTCATGGCTTCAGCAATGTCGAGGTCAAGCAAAGCCGCATCGATGTGATGCATGCCACTCGGCTGGACCCGCAAAGCCCATGGGTCAATTGGGCCCTCAGCTCCTTGACACAGACCACCGGCAAAAAACCTGCGCTGCTGCCAAACCTTGGGGGCTCGCTGCCCAACGACGTGTTCGCCGACGTGCTCGGCCTGCCAACATTGTGGGTGCCGCACTCGTACCCGGCCTGCTCGCAACATGCGCCGAACGAGCATTTGCTGGCACCGGTGGTCAAGGAAAGCCTGCAAATCATGGCCGGTCTGTTCTGGGACCTGGGCAATGACGCGGCACGCCTGACTCAGGAACATCAGTTGCGGGAGCAGGCGCAATGAGTGCCACGCCACAACAGGCGCTGGACTGGCTTGCCGACCAGCGCCACGCCATGGAAGCGCTGCTGCAGCGTATCGTCGACACCGACTCCAACAGCTATGACAAGGCGGGCGTCGACGCGGTAGGCGCGCTGCTCGCGGCGGAACTGGAAGCCGACGGCATCCTGCTCAAGCGCATGCCAGTCGATGGTTTTGGCGACGTGATGCTCGCCGAAGTGCCAGGTGCCTCTGGAAAGCCGGTGCTGCTGCTGGGCCATCGCGACACGGTGTTCCCCAAAGGCACCACCTCGACTCGCGGCTACAGCCGCGACGCCAACCTCGCCTATGGTCCCGGCGTCGCCGACATGAAAGGCGGCCTGGTGCTCAATTGCTTCGCGCTCAAGGCTCTCAAACGCGCCGGTGAGTTGCCCTATCCGGTGCAGGTCCTGTACACCGGGGACGAAGAAATCGGCTCCGGCAGCGCCAGAACCCATATCGAAAAAACCGCCCGTGGCGCGCGTGCCGTGCTCAATACCGAACCCGGCCGGGCCAGCGGCAACGTGGTCAGCGCACGCAAAGGCGGCGCCACGCTGATCATCGAAGTCAGCGGCCGCGCGGCGCATGCCGGGGTCAACCATGCCGACGGAGCCAGTGCCATCGAAGCCCTCGCACGCAAGATCGTCAAGCTGCATGCCTTGACCGATTACTCAGCAGGCATCACGACCAATGTTGGCCTGATATCCGGTGGCACGTCCAGCAACACCGTCGCGCCTAGCGCCTCCGCCAGGCTGGACGTGCGCTTCATCGAACTCGAGCACTGGGATCAGATCTTTACCGCGATCCTGGGCATCGTCGCGGAAGAAGAGCTGATCGGCACCCGCGCCATCCTCAAGGAAGCGACGACCTTTCTGCCGATGGAAGCCTGTCACAGCGAACGGCTGCTGCAGATCTACCAACAAAAGGCCCTGGCGCTGGGTTTCAGTGTGGAGGGCGAGTTCACCGGTGGTTGTGCTGACTCCGGATTCACTGCCAGCCTGGGCATTCCAACCCTGTGTGGGCTGGGGCCGGTGGGTGGCAAGGTTCATACCGAGCGTGAGTACCTGGAACTGGATACGCTGGTGCCTCGGGCTCTGGCGTTGGTGGCGACTATTCTGGCTGTTGGCTAGGGTAGTTGAGGCTTTTTTTGGGGGGGGAATCTATTCGCGTTTTTCTGGACGGGGGGTGTGTATATCCGTTTTTTTGGTAACGGCGGCTTAGGGTTCCGCTCTTACAGCGGGTCACTTTCGAAAAGCGCGAAAGTAACCAAAGCGCTCATGCCCCACCACTCGGCACCTCGCTTAGGCTCGGTGTGCCCTCACTCCGGCATTGCTCCGTGGGCCCGCCGCGAAGGGCCATCCATGGCCCAGCGCGGCTATCCCGGCATCCATGCCGGGATGCCCACTGCGCAATGCCTGCGTTCGGCCAACGTGGTTTAACGGGGCACCCAGATCAAGATCTAAAGCAAGAGCAAGAGCAAGAGCAAGAGCGGGGTACATTTCGGCACCGATGTGGCTGAACCTCCGCTATCGCGAGCAAGCTCGCTCCCACATTGGATCTTTGGCAGACACAAAATCCATGTGCACCGCAAAACCTGTGGGAGCGAGCTTGCTCGCGATGAGGCCAGCACATCCAACATCACCGCAAACTGACACACCGCCTTCGCGGGCAAGCCCGCTCCCACAGAAGAAACGCGGTCCTATCAAGAACCAGGTCGGCTACCAGGCCGCCTCGCGGTGGACGTTGATCTCGGGCGCCCCGTTAACCACGCTGGCTGAACGAAGGTATTGCGCAGTGGGCAACCCGGCATGGATGCCGGGTTAGCCGCGCTGGGCCATGGATGGCCCTTCGCGGCGGCCCACGGAGCAATGCCTTCGTTCAGGCACACCGAGCCTAAGCGAGGTGCCGAGTGGTGGGGCAAAAGCGTTTTGCTTACTTTTGACTGGGCCGGCTCCCGGGCTTTTCAAAAGTGAGCCGCTGTAAAAGCGGAACCATAAGCGGCCGTTACCGCAACAACGGATATACCCCCCTCTTGAAATCAAGCTTCCCAGGGGGCCACCGCATCGACATCAATGGCGTACCGCTCAATGGCCTCGGCACACACACTGGCATCGAGGCGCCCCATGTGCATCAGTGCAGTCAGCGCACTCAAGACAATCTGGTGGCGGTCCACTTCGAAGAACCTGCGCAACTGGTCGCGAGTATCGCTGCGACCAAATCCATCGGTGCCAAGTACGGTGTAACGGGCGTCGAGATAGCTGGCGATCAACTGCGGCAAGGCGCGAACGTAATCGGTGCAGGCAATGATCGGCGCCGAGTCGTTGAGCGACGCCTGGACATGACTGCAGCGCGAAGGCTGTCCAGGATGCAGTCGATTCCAGCGTTCCACTTCACGGGCATCACGTGCCAGCTCGGTAAAGCTGGTAACGCTCCAGACCTGACTGTTGATGTCCCAATCGCTGGCCAGCAACTCGGCAGCGGCAATCACTTCGCGCAGGATGGCGCCGGAACCCAACAACTGGACACTTCCACGCGCACCCTCGACTTCATGCCGGGCAAACAGATACATACCCTTGATGATCGCCTGTTCGACACCTGCAGGAAGGTTGGGCTGCGGGTAGTTCTCGTTCATCAAGGTGACGTAATAAAACTCGTCCACCTGACGCTCCAGCATCTGGCGCATGCCGTGATCCAGGATCACCGCGAACTCGCCGGCAAATGCCGGATCGTAAGCACGGCAATTGGGGACCATCGCCGCCATCAGATGACTGTTGCCATCCTGGTGCTGCAGACCTTCGCCGCCCAATGTCGTGCGGCCTGCGGTGGCCCCGAGCAGAAAGCCGCGGGCCCGTTGATCCGCCGCCGCCCAGATCAGGTCGCCGATGCGCTGGAAGCCGAACATCGAGTAGTAGATGTAGAACGGCAGCATCGGCAAGCCATGCACCGAATAGCTGGTCGCCGCTGCAACCCAGGAACTGATCGCCCCGGCCTCGCTGATGCCCTCTTCGAGAATCTGGCCGTCCAGCGCTTCTCGATAGCTCAGGATCGAACCGATGTCTTCCGGCTCATATCGCTGCCCCACGCTGGAGTAAATGCCGATCTGCTTGAACAGGCTGGCCATGCCGAACGTACGCGCTTCATCCGCCACGATCGGCACGATGCGCGGGCCCAGTTGTTTGTCCCGCAGCAGACCACTGAGCATTCGAACGAACGCCATGGTGGTGGACATTTCCTTGCCTTCGGCAGCAATGGCAAACGCGCCATAGCTGCTGACGTCAGGCACCGCCAATGATTCGGCACTCGAAGGACGCGATGGCATGTAGCCGCCCAATGCACAGCGGCGCTCATGCAGATAGCGCATTTCTGCACTGTCTTCGTCGGGTTTGAAGAAGCTCAACGAGGCAGCCTGTTCATCGGTCAACGGCAGGTTGAAACGATTGCGGAACGCGATCAGCGCCTCCCTGTCGAGCTTCTTCTGCTGGTGCACGGTCATCTTGCCCTGCCCGGCATCGCCCATGCCGAAGCCCTTCTTGGTCTGCGCCAGAATCACGGTGGGTTTCTTGCCTTCGAGCAGCGCGCTTTGATAGGCGGCGAAGATTTTCACCATGTCGTGACCGCCACGTTTCAGGCGGTCGATCTGTTCATCGGTCAGGCCTTGTGCCAACTGCGCCAATGCCTCGTTCTGGCCAAAGAAATGATCACGGTTAAAGCGCCCGTCTTTTGCCGCGAACGTCTGGAACTGGCCATCGACGGTGCTCGATAGCGCCTTGACCAGCGCGCCATCCGCATCGCGCGCAAACAAACCGTCCCAGTCGGCGCCCCAAACCAGTTTGATGACGTTCCAGCCTGCACCACCAAACAGCGCCTCCAACTCGTCGATGATGCGGCCATTGCCACGAACCGGCCCGTCCAGCCGTTGCAGGTTGCAATTGACCACCCAGACCAGATTATCCAGCCCTTCCCGCGCGGCCAGCGTCAGTGCCGACATGCTTTCCGGCTCATCCATTTCCCCGTCGCCAAACACGCCCCAGACGGTTCGCCCGACGTTGTCTTGCAGGCCTCGATGCTCCAAGTAACGCATGAAGCGCGCCTGGTAGATCGAGCTGATCGGACCGATGCCCATGGAGCCCGTTGGAAACTGCCAGAAGTCCGGCATCAACCAAGGATGCGGGTAACTCGACAGACCTCGGGCACCCTTGGCGCGCGCGCTGATCTCTTGCCGATAATGCAGCAGATCCTTTTCTTCCAGGCGTCCCTCGAGGAACGCCCGAGCATAGACCCCTGGCGCCGAGTGCGGTTGATAGAACACCAGATCGCCACCGCTGCTTTCGGTTCGCGCTTTGAAAAAATGGTTGAAGCCCACTTCGAACAAATCCGCCGCGCTGGCATAACTGGCAATATGGCCGCCCAATTCGCCATAGGCATAGTTGGCCCTGGCAACCATGGCCAACGCATTCCAGCGCATGATCGAGGCCAGCCGTTCTTCGATGGCCAGGTCCCCTGGAAATACCGGCTGGCACTCAACGCTGATGGTATTGATGTAAGGCGTGCTATGGCTGGGCCGCCAACCGATGTCCGAGGTGCTTGCCACAGCCACCAGCATGTCGAGGATCTGTTTGGCCTGTGCCGTGCCGCTATGGGCGATAACCGACAGCAAGGCGTCCCGCCATTCAGCAACTTCTTGAGCATCTTCGGTGGTCTGGTCCGGCCATTGGGCACGAATATCGAACAGGTTCATGGGCATCTCCTGCAAATGTCGGGCAACGCTTCCAGGTGGCGCGAATAGCTCAATCGGGCGAGTTTTTTGACTTGCTCTACCGCGTCAATGACGGAGCGCTCGGCCCAGCTGTCTTGCCCTATCTGGTAGATGCACGGGTTGCCAATGGAAAGATTGTTCAACAAATGCTCTTCAAGTTCACCGCAAACGAGAAAGCTGTAATCACACCCCGCCACGTGTACTTCAACGCACCTGTTAGCCCCTGTATCCGAAGCTTCAACCTGTACAAGCGCGATATTGTCAAAACAGCTGAACCCATGATGCATCAGGTCAATATGATCACTGTCAATTGCGGACACGATGACAACGATGCGGGTACAGCTCGAAGGTTCACGCATCCACTTCATGGTTTTAGAACGACAGTCGGCAGGTCGGCTCATGAGTGCGGCCTTTCCATTGGGGTCATAAATTCAGGCGTATGTGGCGATGACTTTCGCTAAATGAAACAACGCTCTTGCAACCCGCTTTTCACCAGTGTCCGGGTCACCGATAAAATCTCTTCCACCTGTTTATCGATCGCTGCATGGGAGGCTGCGTCTTCCAGTTTGAGGACACGCAGTGGGTGACCGCAGACTGATCCCAGCCAGGTGAGACGGGGTATCGGGCTGACTTCGACATCCAGTAAAAAGCAGCCTTTGGATACACCGCGCAGCAGTTGGCTGGCCCGGCAAGTGGTCGCCGGTGCCGTATCTATCGGGTTGGCCCCAAACTGCAACCAGTCGAGCATGAACGCCCTGGATTGCTGGACCACCAGATAAGCAACCTGGTCCCAGTCGTCGATCTCCATATGCAACTTGTCAATCAGGTACTTGGGCAACGCGGCGCTGGTCACGATGACGACCCCGGTATCCGCCAGCGGTTCTTTCACCCAGATTGCAGACTGCGATATCGCATGCATGGTGGTACTCCCGGCGTGATTCCTGAGCCTAAAGGCTGACGCAATTCCCTGTGGGAGCGAGCTCCCACAGATGACTCCAAAAGCAGTTCTACGCTTAGCCGTTACGAAATAGGAAGCTGTAGGCGTTCAGCGCCGGCGCCCCACCCAAGTGTGCGTAAAGCACTTTGGAACCTTCGGGGAATTCACCACGACGGACCATTTCAATCATGCCGTGCATCGATTTACCTTCATATACCGGGTCTGTCAGCACGCCTTCAAGGCTGCCGCACAGTCGGATGGCTTCCAATGTGCCTTCGTTGGGCAAGCCATATTCCGGGTAGGCAAAACGCGTATCGAGCACCACGTCCTCTTCCGTAATCTCGCGCCCCAGCTCCACCAACTCAGCGGTGTGTCGGGCGATGCGCAGGATCTGTGCCTTGGTCTGTTCCGGCTTGGCCGAAGCATCGATACCAATCACATTCTTCGAACGACCGTCAGCCGCGAAACCAACAACCATGCCTGCCTGCGTACTGCCGGTCACCGAGCAGACCACGATGTAGTCAAACTTGAAGCCCAGTTCCTTTTCCTGCTGCCGCACCTCTTCGGCAAAGCCGACGAAACCGAGGCCGCCATAGGGATGCTCGGAGCAACCCGCTGGAATCGGAAACGGTTTGCCACCCTGCTCCACGACATCGCTCATGGCCTTTTCCCAACTTGGCCGAATGCCAATATCGAAGCCAGCGGCGTCAAGCCGCACATCAGCGCCCATGATCCGCGACATCTCGATGTTGCCTACGCGGTCATACACCGCGTCGGAATAGTTCACCCAGTTTTCCTGCACCAACACGCACTTCATGCCCAAGTGGGCAGCGACGGCAGCGACCTGGCGGGTCTGGTTCGACTGGATGCCGCCGATGGAGACCAGCGTATCGCAGCCTTGCTCGATCGCTTCGGGAATGAGGTATTCGAGCTTGCGCGTCTTGTTCCCACCAAAGGCCAGGCCACTGTTGCAGTCTTCACGTTTGGCATACAGCTCGACCTTGCCCCCCAGATGTTGACTGAGGCGCTTCAAGGGCGTGATGGGAGAAGGACCGAAGGTCAATGGATAACGTTCAAAACGATTCAGATTCATGACTCTGCTCCTTGATATGGGATATCCAAGCGCCAGACCGAAAGGGAAAAGGCCGCATTCCAGGCTCTTTCCGGAGGCGCTTCGATGAGTTCAATATTAAGAAGAATCCGAAAAATATGTGTTGCAAGTTTCCACCACATAAAGAAACATAACTTTTCAAACACCGCACAAAACATACTTTCATTGCGTAGAAATCGATATGAAAGCAACAAATACTCACAAGAAGCCAGCCACCTCAGACCCAGTGCCGCATCCACTGGATCGAACCGACCGCGCCATTCTCAAGACCCTGCAACGAGATGCCTCCATCTCCAACGTGGCGCTGGCAGAGAAGGTGAAATTGAGTGCCCCTGCTTGCCTCAGGCGCGTCGAACGGCTCAAGCAGGTCGGCCTGATCAAGGACATTGTCGCGCTGCTGGACAATGAAGCGCTGGATGCGGGGATGGTGGTCTTGATCGGCGTAGTGCTGGATCGCTCCACACCGGAATCCTTCGCCGCATTCGAGGCGGCCGCACAAAAGGTGTCCGGCTGCATGGAGTGCCATGTGGTGACCGGGGAGTTCGACTACTTCATGTTGCTGCGCACCAAGGACAGCAACAGTTTCAACCGGCTCCACGCGGAGCAATTGCTTTACCTGCCCGGGGTTCGCCAGATTCGCTCGTTCATGGGCTTGCGCCAGGTCTTGTCGACAACCCACATCCCTCTTTGAGGCTCCGGTCAGCCCGCCATATCATCGACCCGTAGAATGTGCCGGTTCGGCATTCATCGCTTACTCAGCGGCGCATCAAGGGGAATATCGAGGATAAAGGTAGCGCCCTGCCCGGCCCCGTCGCTGCGCACGGTCAAGCTGCCACCCATTTCCTGCGCAGCGAGCGCGCAACTGTGCAGGCCAAAACCGTGACCGTCTTTGCGCGTCGTGAAACCATGGGAAAAGATGCGCGCCAGGTGCTCAGGCGCAATCCCATTGCCGTTGTCGGCCACAGTGATACGCAATACTGCCCCGTCAGCGAGAGACGCGCTGAACGTGACGCATCGGCTACGATCGATCACGCCGTCCAACGCCTGCTTGGCATTGTTGATCAGGTTCACCAGAATCAGCAGCATCCGGTGCCGGTCCAGGGGCAGCAGGGGCAAGTCGGCAATGTCCTTGACCACCGTCACTTCCTGGCGCGCCAGTAATCCAGCACTCATGCGCAAGGCATCGTCGATTAACTCTGCGACCGGCACTGTCTCGACGATACTGACGGCGACGGCATAGGACTGCTGGGCAGCGACAATGGTCTTGATGTGGTCAATGCCCTTGGTGAGTTGCCCGAGTTCTTCGATGATGCCCTGTTGCTCTTGCGCCACCACTTTCGCCAGCTTGAGCAGGTAATCAGGCAGCATCTTCCCCTTGTGGTCTTTGGTGAGAAAGTCGCTCAGGTCATGGACGTGTTCGTTCATCATTTGCGCCACCTTGCCCAACCCCTGGGCCTTGGAGGTGCGCATCTGGCTGCTGACCAGTTCTGCCGATACGTTCACGCTGTTGAGGACGTTGCCGACGTTGTGCAGTACAGTCGTAGCGATTTCGGCCATGCCCGCCTGACGGGACTTTGCATTCAGTTCGGTTTGCACCTGGCTCATGCGTAGCACCGCCCGTACGCGAGCCTTGAGCTCCAGCGGCGAGAAGGGTTTGGCGATATAGTCATCGGCGCCACTCTCCAGCCCGGAGACGCAGGCCTCGCTACCGCCGCGGGCGGTCACCAGGATCACGGGCAAATGGGCAAAACCGGGGCTGCCTTTGATTCTGGCAGTCAGGCCGAAGCCGTCGAGCTTCGGCATCATTACATCCGAGACGACGACATCGATGGGCCGACGCTGCAGGAGTGCCCAGGCCTGCTCGCCATCAGTTGCGGTGGCGACGCTGTAGTCGTCGCGCAACAGCTCGCTGAGATAGCCAAGCATTTCCGGGCTGTCGTCGACTACCAGCACTTTGGATCGCAGGGCGTGTTCCGGGTGCTGCTCGTCCGCTTCTTCCATCGGCGCCCGGTCATTGCGAATGCCAAGGCGACCGTCGTCGAAACGCAGGTGGCGCTGCTCGGTTGTGCTTGCCATGCTCGGTGATGATCGCTCGAACATGTTGCTGACTTCGGTCGGTACAGTGTTTTGCTCGGCCCCCAGCGGAAGTCGAACAAAGAAGCACGAGCCCTGCCCGGGCTCGCTGTTGACGCCGACTTCGCCCCCCATTAGTTCGACCAGATCCTTGACCAGGGCGAGACCGATGCCGGTGCCGCTGTAGTGGCGTGTGGCGGAATTGTCGATCTGGGAAAAACGCTGGAACAGCAACGGCAGTTTGTCAGGCGCAATGCCAATCCCCGAGTCTTGCACTGCAAATTCGAATCGCTCGCCATCAAGCGCAGTCACCGTCAGGTGCACGGTGCCGCCAGCGGGCGTGAACTTGATGGCATTGCTCACCAGGTTGAGGAGAATCTTCTCGAAGTGCCGGGGGTCCAGGAACACCGTGCCGAGCGCGGGATCGATGCTGCAGGTCAAGGTGCAGCCTTTACCCTCGGCCACCATGGCGGCATCCTCGGCCAGCACACCCACCGTCTTGTTCAAATCGACTGGCATCGGACACAACTCAAACTTGCCCGCTTCGGCCTTGGAGAAATCGAGGATGTCGTTCACCCGGTTCATCAAGCGCAACGCGTTGCGTTGAGCGCGGTCGACTTGCACATGCCAGTCCGCCGGTGGGGTGGTCGCCGCCGAGAGCTGCTCCAGAGGGGCGAGAATGAGGGTCAGGGGGGTGCGCAGTTCGTGGCTGACGGTGGCCACGAAATCGCTCTTTGCCTGGTTAGCCGTCTCGGCCTGGTTGCGCGCCTGGATGAGTTCGATGGCCTGTGCCTCCAGCACCTCGGTCTGGTGGTGCAGCGCGTCGGTCCGCTCGGCGACCATTCTCTCCAGAGAGGCCTGGACTTGCTGTCGCTCGGCTTCGGCCTCGGCCTCCAGCACCCGGATGCGCAGGGCATTCTCCTGGAACACCCGTACGGCGCGGGTCATGATTCCAATCTCGTCGCCGCGTTCGGCGCTGGCGATCTTTGCGTTCAAGTCGCCGGCCGCAAGCCGGCGCATGACCGAGGCCAGGGCCACGATGGGCTGGGCGATGAATCGCGACGTGCTCCAGGCGATGGCGCCGGCCAGCAGGATGGCGACGGTACCCGCAACGATCGTCGCAAGCATGCCGCGGTCATTGTGGATCAAGGCATCGGAGCGCGCCTGGCCTGCGAAGCGCGCAACCAACAGGCCGGCGCTTCGTGCCTCGTTGCGTACCTGGTCGCGCGCGCCGCTCAAGGCGTTGCTCGCCTGATTAAACCGGGCGAATGCCGCCCGGTAGCCGGCAATCTGATCGCTGACAGTCAGGGGGGTAGCCTTGGCTTGCAGCCCCACGGACGAAGGGAGAACCCGCGCGAGACGGGAGAGCTCGTCCAGAATCTCGCCGACCGAGCCGGCGACCTCGGCCGACGGTGACAGGCGAAACGACAAGGTCTGCGCCTCCAGGGTGGCAACACGCTCGGCGAAACGCTTGGACAACGCGGCTGCGTTGTGCAACAAGCCGGTTGCCGCCTGAATGTCATTTTCGTCACGGGAAACATGCTCGTCCACTTCACCCAGCATGACATCGAGGCGCTCGACCAGATCCTCGACGGCGGCCAGATGCCGCAAAGCCTCGTCTCCCCGGAGCTTGGGCGTCTCGCCAAGGTGCTCGACCGCCTTGCTGACAGCAGCGACCGCCATCGCCAACTGGTCCAACGTCTCTCGCTCCTGCGGCGCCTCCATCAACTCGCGCAATTGCTCGACCACCGGCGGGAGCGCTGCGCAGGCGTTGCGCGCCGCAGTGACGGCCGCCCCATCACCGGACACCAGCATCTTGGCCACATTGACGATGATGATCCGTTCGCCGTCGCGCAGGATATCCAGAATGCGGTGAGCACTTTCGATGTTGCTCACCCGCGCCTCGTGCTCAGCGGCGCGGGCATCAATCCCCTTCAGCCCATCGGCGATGCCCTGTTCGACGAGGATCGTCGCCTCTCGCATCCGCCCGTAGTGGGCTGTCATGTTCTCCGTTTCGCCATCCATGGTCAGGGTCGCCGCCCGCAAGGCGGCGATTGCCGCGGCGAGCCTTTCCAGGCTGCCCTTGAGCGATTGCGCCTCTGCCACCGGAATGGCGGAGAGGCCGGCGATAGCCGTCGCCACCATGCCTTCGGCCTGGGACAGGCTTTCCTGGTCGCGGGTGGCGATGAAGTTTTCCACCCGCCCGGTGGCCCCGTTGACCGAGGCCAGAATTTCCGCGGAATGGCTGGCGGAATCCACCGCACGAACCATGCCTCGCAGGCCATAGAGGTTCACGAGCGATACCACCAGCATCAGGAACACCAGCGCGGCGACCGCCAGGCCAATCCTGACGGCAATGGGCCTGTCCGTGGAGGATTTGAATGTCAACATGGCGCCTCGCCTCCTCGCTCCACGCCTGCCACTACTGCTTCGTCACCTCCGGCAAAGGCGTCGGCGGCGCCGTGTTGCTGATGGCCGCGTCGATCATCGCCGCAACGGAAGCCTGGCTGTAGGGAGGATTGGCAGCGCCGCCCACCGGCATCGTGGCGAGCCAGGTGTCCAGGTCTTTCGCATCGATGCGTACCAGCGGCACCTCGACGAACTTCGGCACCTGCTTGCCCGCCAGAATCTGCTGGGCCACCCAGAAACCCACCTGGGAGACGCTCGGGGAAGCAGAGACAGAGACAGTCTCGTAGCCATTGGCATCGCGCTCCTGTTTCCACAGGGCGAGTTCGTCCTGACGGTTCCCCATCACGATGATTGGCAAAGGGCGTCCCGCCGCCTTGAACGCCATGGCTGCGCCATAACCGTCACCGCCCTGAGTCGCAACGGCATCAATACTGGGCAGTGACGGCAGCGCCAGCGCCACCTCCTTGCGTGCGACAGAAGCCGTCCAGTTCCCGTATACCGTCTTGGCGAACTTCAGGCCCGGATAGTCGCCAGCGGCCTTGCGAATGCCGTCGCTGATGTTTTTATCGGTGGCATCGCCGGCAATGCCGCGAATCTCCAGCAGCGTTCCGTTCCCCTTGAGGCGCCCGGCGATATAGTCCATTTCCACGCGGCCCATGGCGGACCAGTTGTAGTCGACGGTATAGACGCAGGGTTCGGTGACCAGGCTGGCCATGACGACCACCACGATGCCGGCGTTGCAGGCATCGCGGATCACCCCGTTGAGGGCCGTGTCGGACGCGGCCAGGATGACGATGGCGTTGGCGCCGTTGACGATCATGTCCTGGATATGGGCCGCTTGTTCCGATGCCGAGTTATTGGCGCTGACCACCGGAGCCTCGCGGATCAAGCCATCCTTTTGCGCCTGGGCCGCAATCTCCTGCCAATTGCGCACCATCACCTTGCGAAAATCGCTGCCCGCGTAGGAGTTGCTGAAGGCAATGCTATAGCTTGCGGTAGAGCCGCCGACGATGCCGCCGTCGGCAGCTTGGGCCGGATTGACAGCAACCAGCGCCAGCCCGGTCACGCAGCCGGCGAAGCGCCAGAAGACTTTGTGGGCGTTCGAAATACGCCGATGGACACGTGTTACCAGACTGCGCATTCGACCATTCAGATAATAGAACCGGGCATGAAGAATCAGACACATACAGACTCCTTTCCTTGGTGGGCGACACGTGAAACCAGCACATTGCCTGCAGTGGCAATGAGCATAGTCTCAACGTGCCCGCTTCGCGCGGCCATGGAGGATTTCAGCCAACTGAGTGCCCCTGTCGCGCACCGACACTGTCACCCGGGGGTGATCAATACTAGCGTGGCCTACGGAATCGACCCGGTACTGATACCACTGCACGCCCCTACTTCACCTGCGCTTCCTTCAAAAGCCAATGCGCAAATGCCTGGATGGGCACGCGGCTCAGCTCAAGGGGCTCGGGTAACACGAGGCAAAAAGTCTTGGCGACATTCGTCTCCTGCGGCCATGGCGCAACCAGCCGGCCTTGCGCCAGCTCTGCTTCCACGTACAAGCGCGGTACAAGGGCCACGCCGAGACCAGCCAGTGCGGCTTCGATCAACATCGCATGCAAATCGTAGCGCGCGCCCATCGCTGCGTTGCTCAGGACAATCCCGGTTTCCTGGGCATAGCGCTGCCAGGCATCCGGGTTCTGCCGGCGGTGCAATCGCGGCAGTGAATCCAGAGCCGTTGCCTGCTTGCCCGGGTCCAGGAGGTCAGGATGACAGACCGGAATCAACACTTCGCTCAACAGCCGATGCGTATGCATGCCTGTCCAAGCTGGGTGCTCAAAATGGATAGCGGCATCGAAGCCGCTGCCGGCAAGCACGAACGGTTCCATACGTTCCGAGAGGTGCACGCAGATATTCGGGTGTTGCTCGCCAAAGCCGGACAACCGAGGAATTAGCCAACGCAGGGCAAAGGTTGGGCTGACGGCGATATCCAGGCTTGCGCCGTCGTTGGGCTGGCCCATCAAATACTGGCTTTCCCTGTCGAGCCGGTCGAGTAGTTCGCGCACTTGGGCAGCGTAGCGCTCACCGTTAGGCAAAAGCCGCACGCGGTTGCCAACGCGCTCGAATAGCGTAACGCCCAGAAAGGCTTCCAGGCGCCCCATCTGCCGACTGATGGCGCCTTCGGTCAAGGCCAATTCGTTTGCGGCACGGGCGAAACTGCCATGACGGGCTGCTGTTTCAAAGGCTATCAAGGCGGCGTTACTAGGGAGTTTTCGACGCATGGGTTTTCCTGAGGCAAGTCCAGGCATCCACCTTGATGTTTAGTCACTGAATGGTGCAATAAAGTCGTTTTATAAGCGATTACCGTGTCACTAGCATGATGAAACATCAACCCATGAAGTGAAATTTATGATTTACACAGTCGAATGCAACTACGCTGAACCCGCCAGCGAAGCCGAGTGGAATGCGTTTTACAGCCTGGAAAAACTGCCAGCGCTGATCTCGGTGAGCGGATTTAGCTCCTCACAGCGTTTCAAAGCCTTGAGCGACAATTGCCCGGCCTACCTGGCCCTGCATTCAGTCGACACGCCAGCCGTGTTGCAGAGCGACGAGTACCGCCAAAAAGGGGGTGGCAATTTTTCCCGTTGGCAGTCGCACATCACTGATTGGAGGCGCAACCTCTATGCCGGGCTGGACCGAGCCGTTGCCGTGGGCGCGGACGAATTCCTGTTGCTCAGTGAACAAGGCCCTCAAATACTGATTGAATTAGGCCTTACACCTTTAGCGCTACACGCAGTTGCTTTGGACAAGAGACCTGCACACCGCTGGCTGGCCAAACTGGATTGCACTCAGGCAAAATCCAGCGATCTGCAGGGGCTGGATGTCTATTGCGCAATGACCGTGCAGTTACAGTCATGAGTAACGTGGACATAAATCACCGGAGACTCCCCAGCCAGCAAATCGGCGAGTTTTCAATCACAGCCATCAGCGATGGCTACTTGGGTGCGAGCCTGGATTTTCTCGCCAATATCGCGCCAACGGAGGCGGCCCGACTTCAGTTGGCCGCCGGGATCAGCGAGCCAGCGTCGATCCATATCAATTGTTATCTGGTACGTGGGCGTGGCCGCACGATTCTGATCGACGCCGGCGCCGGCGGTTTCAATCAATGGGGCGGCGAGTTGCTGGCCAATCTTGCATTGGCTGGCGTGCAACCCGGCGAAATAGATACGATTCTGCTGACGCACGCGCACCCCGACCACATCGGTGGCTTGTTGAACGCAGTGGGAGAAATGGCCTTCACCAATGCTGAATTGGTTGTGCACCAGCGAGAGCTAGCGTTCTGGGAGGACGATGGCCACCTTGGTCAAGCCAGTGAACGCGCGCGTGGAAACTTTCTGTTTGCACGAAGGGTGTTCGAGCGGTACCGGCAAAATCTGCGCCCGTTCACCGCCAATGACGTACTGCCTGGAATCAGCGCGATGCCGTTGCCTGGGCATACCGTCGGGCATTGCGGCTACCGCTTCGAGTCTGCGGCGAGCAGCCTGCTGGTGTGGGGCGATATCGTTCATTTTCCTCAGATTCAGATCGCGCGCCCCGATGTCACGATTGCCTTCGACCAGGACCCATTGCTATCGGCGGCCACGCGAACGAGGCTGCTGGATGTTGCCAGTTCAGACAACTTGATGGTCGCTGGCATGCACTTGGCCGCGCTCGGCTTTGCTCATATCAAGCGTTCCGGTAACAGCTACACCATTGCTTACGAGACGTAAGCCAGGTACGGGCAGCAAGTCGTCTTACGACAGTTTTTCTTCGCGCCTGAAAACCTGCTTGGGGCGCTAAAGGGGCACATTTATTTTCGCTGCTGACGCTGGTCATGAGACCGGCGTCAGCAGGACCTGTGGGTATCACCATAGATGTCAGCACGGCCCGCCATTCCCCGGCCTGCGGGAGCCTTTCGCCCCCGCCCGTAAAATATCGCCCCAGCGACGCACCAGATAGTTGTGCTCATCCATCACCGAGTTCCACACAGCGATGTGCCCCATGCGCTGCTCATAGGAACCGCCATCGCGCACATCACCGATGTCAATCAGCGGCAAACCATCACTGCCCAGCAACTCCTCTCGCGCAGGTTGACCGGCGTACCAGTAATCCCACTCGGCACTGCTCAGATGGTCGCGGCTGCGCGCCGGGTTGCCGATGTAGTAACCCTGACGCGCCATCACCGCGCCGGGCCAGCCGGACAACCACCAATTGAGGTATGCGTAGGCCGCATCCAGCACCGGGCCCTGGGCGTGGCGCGACAATGACAAACCGCCGAACCAGGCGCGGTAGCCCTCGCGAGGTACCGCCAGACGGTATTTCACCCCGGCGCGATGCAGGCGCATCAACGTCGGCGACCACAGGCTCTGGATATCGATGCTCGGGCTGAGCATCAATTGCGCGGCCTCCTCGTCATCGGACCAGAACGCCGCAAAGTGACCTTCCCTCTGTTTGCGCACCAGAATATCGGCCAGCACATCGATCTCTTCGATGCTCATATTGCCGATGTCCTTGAAGCGCGCCAGCCCCGCGCCCTGCGCCGCCAGCGCAGCATCCAGGGCACCGATGGCCGCATCGCTTTGCAGCGCAGTGCGCGCACGCCACGCGGGGTCGAGCAACCACCCCCAACTTTCATTGTCGTGGCGAAAACCCTCGGGCAAGCGCTCGGGCCGGTAGGCGAAACTGTCGGCGTTATGGGTCAAGGGCAGCATGCTGATTCGCTCAGTGACGGTGCTGCCGAGGCTGCCATCGTGCTGCACGAATAAGCGCTCGCTAGGCACGCTGCCGCTGCCCAACCGATCGTTGGCGGACAGGCGGCCGCGCTTGGGCAGGTCGTTGATCTCATGCCACAACGCAATGCGCCGCGTATCGATGGGCTGGATCGCCCGGGCCGGCCATACGAAGTCGACGTTGTGGAACCACTGGTCGTACAGGTCGTAGCTGTCGGGCTGCATCACCGCGATGCGCTGGGCCTGTTCGACGTCGTGCACCTGGTACACCAGGCGAATGCCCAACTCCTGTTCCGCACGAACACGCAGGCATTCGAGCAAAGTCACAGAGGTGCCAAGGACGCGGAGTGTGATCATGCGGCGAACCGCTGGGAGAACACATCAAAGGAGCGCCGCAGCAGCGCGGGATCGAGGCCACGCAGGATAAACACCAGCCGCGATTGTCGGTCAGTGCCCGGCCAGGCGGGCAAATGCACCGGGGCATGCAAACAATGCTGCACACCATGAATGACGATGGGGGCGTTACTGGTGTTCACGTTGAGCAGTCCTTTGACACGAAGAATTCGTTCGCCGTGGCATCTTAACAGCATCGACAACCAAACCCCGAAGCCGACCCAATCCAGCGGCTGGTCGAAGGTCAGGCTGCACACTTGCGCAGCGCCGTGGGTGGCACTGGTACTGCGATGCAGTTGCCAGCGACCGACTTCCACTGTCGGCTCGGCGCTGCGCAGACCTTCACCGAGCAACAGTTGATCGCCGCAGCGCACGTCGCAGGTATTGAGGATCGGCGTACCGGCATTGAGCGCTTGCAGGTGCGCTCGCAGTGGGGCGCAGTCCTCCACCAAATCGGTCTTGCTCAACAGCAAGCGGTCCGCGGCGGCGACCTGGGCCAGCCATTCCGGATGCAGGCGCTCTTGCAGCGCGGCATGGCTGGCGTCAACCAAGGTGACTACCAAGCCGATGTGGAAGCGTCCGCGCAATTGCACATCGTTGTTCAACGTGGCGAGGATTGGCGCCGGGTCGGCCAGGCCGGTGGTCTCCAGGATCACCCGTTTGAACGCCGGGATTTCGCCACGCTCACGGCGTTGCAACAGGCCGAGCAAGGCGTCTTTGAGTTCGCCACGAATCGAGCAACAGATGCAGCCACTGGGCAGCAGCACAGTATCCGGGGCGACTTCTTCCACCAGCAGATGGTCGATGCCGACGTCACCGAATTCATTGATCAGCAAAGCGGTATCGCCGAGGCTCTCGCCTTGCAGCAGGCGCTTGAGCAAGGTGGTCTTGCCGCTGCCGAGGAAACCGGTGATGACGTTGAGAGCGATGCTCATACGGCTGACTCCAAGTGATCCAACAGGCGCGGGTCCAGGGGGTCCAACGGGCGACCGAGCATGGTTTCGGCCGCTCGCCAGAGTTGATCCAGGCCACTCGCCAGTTCTTGCTTGCCGGTCGCGCC
Source organism: Pseudomonas brassicacearum subsp. brassicacearum (assembly GCF_008801605.1). Lineage (GTDB taxonomy): Bacteria > Pseudomonadota > Gammaproteobacteria > Pseudomonadales > Pseudomonadaceae > Aquipseudomonas > Aquipseudomonas brassicacearum. Next base: position 530,562 of record NZ_VZPJ01000001.1, read on the forward strand.
GAGCAGCAGATAAGAGGCACCCTGAAAGTCTTCGACCTTGAGCCGGAACACCGACAGTACCTGATTGATTGCCGCGATGCGGCGCAGGCGTTCGCGGCGCCTGGGCAGCTCATCGCCCAGGGGGTCGCTCCAGTGCAGGTCTTCGCCGAGCAAACCGCAGAGTCCGCACATGGCTACACCTCACTCATGGCATGACATCGCCGGAATTCGGGCCTAGGGTCTGGCCAACAAACAGGTTGCCACCCGGCTCGCTGGCCAGCAGCACGGCGGTGGGCGCCACTTCATCCGCCAGGCCGAAACGGCCGAGTGGCAACTCGGCGGCCTTGGCGCGCTTCCAGTCGTCGCTGATCCCGACGACCAATGGCGTTTCAATTGGCCCCGGAGCGATGGCATTGACCAGCACGTTGTCCTTGGCGACTTCCAGCGCCAGGGACTTGGTGAAGCCGATCACCCCGGCCTTGGCCGCGGCATAATGGGTGAGTTCGGCGCCGCCCTTGATGCCCAGTTGCGAGGCCACGTTGATGATCCGCCCCCAACGCTGAGCGAGCATATGCGGCAAGGCACGCTGGCTGGCCACGAATACGCTGGTGAGGTCGACGCGCAGCATGTCGTTCCACATCTCGATGGAAAGGTCGACGCAGCGTGCCTGGGTGAGCATGCCAGCGTTATTGACCAGAATGTCGATGCCGCCGAAATGTTCGACGCAGCGGTCGACACTGGCCTGGGCACCTTCGACGGTGCCCACATCGGCGAGGCACTCCACCACTTCGGCGCCGAGGTTGCGGCAGGTGATAGCGGTTTCGGCGAGGCTGACGGCGTTGCGGTCGGCCAGCAACAGGCGCGCGCCTTCTGCCGCATAGGCACGGGCGATGGCGGCACCGATACCGCTACCGGCGCCGGTGATCACGGCGCGGCGATTAGTCAGTTGGGGCATGTAAACAATCTCCCGAAAAAAACACAGTTCCAATGTGGGAGCGAGCAAGTCCGCTCCCACACTTTTGATCCAGTACAGTCAGTCAGGCCAGCGTACGGTCAGGCCGCCATCAATCACGATGCTCTGCCCGGTCAGGTAACTCGATGCATCACTGGTCAAGAACTGCACCAATGAAGCCACTTCATCCGCGCGCCCTACCCGCCCCAACGGAATCGCCCTCGCCGCTTTCGCCAAGCCTTCCGGTCCGAGGGAGTTCTTCGCATCCAGTGACTGCGGCGTCTCGATCAACCCCGGGATGACCGCATTGCAACGAATGCCCTTGGCCGCCAGCTCCACCGCCAGCGAACGACACAACCCTGGCACACCTGCCTTGGCCGCTGCGTAATGGCTGTGCTCTTGCCAGCCATACACGCCACCGGCAATCGACGAAATCGCCACCAGCGCGCCGCCTTCGCCCATATGCCGAGTCGCCGCGCGAAAGGTGCGCATCACCCCCGTCAGGTCGACGTTGAGCATCTCGTCCCACAGCGCATCGGTCATTTCCAGCAACGGCGCACGGCGCAGCAAACCGGCGTTGGCGACGGCGTAATCCAGCCGGCCGAAATGCTCCACGGCCTGTGCGGCCAAGGCGTCCACAGAAGCGGTATCGCCCACGTCCAGCGGCAGCATCAGGCACTCGCCACCGGCTTCTTCCACCAACGCCACCGTGGTCTGCGGGTCATGGGGATCGGCCGGGTAATACCCGCCGACGACCGCCACACCAGTGCGCGCATAGACCACGGCGAGGGCTTGACCGATGCCGCTGGCGGCACCGGTAATCAAGGCAACTTTACGGCTCATCAAAAACTCCTTACTGAACGGTTTCCGGACGCACATGGCGTGCGGCAAACATCAGGGCACCGGACAAGAAGCATGGCACCGCGCCGAACCACAGTGCGGCGGTCTGCCAGTCACTGCCGGCAGACAACACCTGGGTGGCGCCAAACCCTGCGACCACCGCGCCAATCGGACCCATGGCATGAATGATCGCGCCACCAGTGGCACGGATGCTGGTAGGGAAACTTTCACTGATAAAGAACAGCGCCGCCGAGTACGGCCCGATCAGAAAGAACAGGCCCAGGCTGTACAGCCCGACCACCATCGGCATGTTGCTCGGGCCGAACAGCATCCCGGCAAACGACAGGCCACCGAGCATCCAGCCCAGGCCGATCACATTGCGGCGGCCAATCTTGTCGCCCATCCAGCCGTGGCTGAGGTAGCCGCAGTAACCCACCAGGTTCGACAGCACGAGGATGATCAACGAGTTCTCGAACGAGATGTGGTGCACGCTGACGATCACCGAGGTGCCCAACACGCTGAACACCTGGATCGCCGCCCAGTTGAGCAACAGCGCAGCGCCGATCACCAAGGTGGCGCGACGGGCCGGGCCACGGAACGCGGCTTTGAGGCCTGCCTTGCTGTGTTCGTCGTAGTCGACGCCGTAGGTCACGGCGACGTTCTGCGCCTCGGTCACCGCGCCGTTTTTACGCAGCTCAGTGATGCGCTGGTGGATCTGAAACTGCGGGCTCTCCTTGAGCTTGCGCGCCATGATCGCAATCACCACCGCCGGAATCGCGGCGAAGATGAAGCAGCCCTGCCAACCGATAATCGGCAGCAACAACGCGGTCAAGCCCGCCGCGATCAACGCACCGACCGGCCAGCCACCCTGCACCAGGCTGTAGATAAAGCCGCGACGTTTGGTCAGCCGCGGGTCTTCCGAGGCGCCATACAACTCGGTCAAATAGGTGGCATTGACGGTTTCTTCGGCATAGCCCAGGCCGCCCAACGAACGGATCAGAATCAGCGGCGACTTGCCCCACGCCCCGCCAATCGCGGTCAGCGCCGAGCACAGTGCGGAACCGGCCACCGTGAAGATAATCCCTTTGCGTCTCCCCAGTTTGTCGACGATCGGCCCGATGGCCAACGCGACAACCGCGGTACCGACTGCCACCCAGGTCGCGATTTCAGCTTGCTCCACTTCGCCCCAACCAAAGTGCCGGCCGATCTCGGGCAGCAAGGTGCCGAACAGGATGAAGTCATACACCGCAAACACCCAGGCGAAGAAGGCGATCCAGGTGGCGAAGCGTACTTCCTGGGACGTCAACTGCCGGGGTTTCCAACCAGTCAGGTCAAGCTTGTTGTAGATAGACATGAATCGCGCCTCGGAGAATGGGTGGGTGTCAGGTACGCGGTTGGCGGCGGATAAAGTCGTCGGCGATTTCGTCGAAAGTGACGAAGCGCACGCCGGCATGGCTCTGGATATGTTCGATCAGACGCTCAAGCATCAGCAGCACTTGCGGGCGACCGGATACATCGGGGTGGATGGTCATGGTGAACACCGCGTATTCGTGTTCGCGGTAGACCCAGTCGAATTGGTCGCGCCACATTTCCTCGAGGTGGCGCGGGTTGACGAAACCGTGACTGTTGGGGGCCTTTTTGATGAACATCATCGGCGGCAAATCGTCGAGGTACCAGTTGGCCGGAATCTCCACCAGATCGGTTTCTTCGCCGCGCACCAGGGGTTTCATCCAGGTGTCGGGGTGCTGGCTGTAGTCGATCTTGGTCCAGCTGTCGCCCTTGCGCACGTAGTAGGGATGGAAGTCGTTGTGCATCAGGCTATGGTCGTATTTGATGCCTTTTTTCAGCAGCAGCTCGTTGGTGACTTTGCTGAACTCCCACCACGGCGCGACGTAGCCAGTGGGGCGTTTGCCGGTGACCTGGGTGATCAGCTCGATGGATTTATCGAGCACGATTTCTTCTTGCTCGGCGGTCATGGCAATCGGGTTTTCATGGCTGTAGCCGTGCACGCCGATTTCGTGGCCGGCGTCGGCCACGGCCTTCATCTGTTCGGGGAAGGTTTCCATCGAGTGCCCGGGGATAAACCAGGTGGTGCGCAGGCCGTAACGCTCGAACAACTTGAGCAAGCGCGGGGCGCCAATTTCGCCGGCGAACAGACCGCGGGAAATATCGTCGGGCGAATCCTCACCACCATATGAGCCCAGCCAGCCTGCCACGGCGTCTACGTCGACGCCGAAGGCGCACAGAATTTCTTTAGCCATCGTTGTTCTCCTGCGGTTTTATCAAATCAGTCGTGGGATGTTTCAGGGCTGGCGCAACGCGGCTTCCACTGCCAGCGCCGCGCGCAACAATCGAAAGTCTTCGCCCGCAGGCGCGCTAATCAACATGCCGGTGGGCAAACCGAGCGCATCGCGGCCGCTCGGCAGTGACACACCCGGCAGATCCAGCAAACTGCCGGGCATGGTCAGGCGCAACGTAGCGAGATTGGTGTGCACGAAAAGCTCGTCATCGGCTTCCAGTGGCGACAGAGGTGGCGCTACATGGGCTACGCTTGGTGTGATCAAAAACGCCCCATCCAGCTCATCGGTCATTTGTTGCTGCAGCCGGTTGCGCGCGCTGTGGAGGTTGATCAACTGGCTGGCGGGAAATGCACGTGCGGCTTCCAGACGGCGTCGCACGCGGGGGTCGAGTCGGGTGGCGGCATCGCTGTCGAGCAGAGGCTGATGCAGGGCGAAAGCCTCAGGGGCGCCGAGCCAGCCTTGCTGCTCGATAAGCTGAAGCGTCGCTTGAAAGGCTGGCGAAGGCCGCAGGTCAATCAGCGCACCGTAATCTTTCAATACGCTCAAGCAGTTCAGCAGGTTGTCACGTACCGCAGGTTCTACACGTGCATCATCAAGGACCGCCTGGTCGACCCAAAAACGCCGCCCTGCCAAACTGTGAGGGATGAGTGATGTCGACTTGGTGCGCCCGCACAGGATGTCATCGATAGCCAAGGCATCACGCACGCTACGTGTCAGAGGCCCGACACTGTCGAGGGTATGCGCGAGCGGGAAGACGCCTTCGCGGCTGTAGCGCCTGCAACTGCTGCGAACCCCCACCAGCCCATTGAAGGCCGCTGGAATTCGGATTGACCCAGCGGTATCCGTGCCCATGGCAATCGGTACGATTCCCGCCGCGACCGCGACCGCTGAGCCTGAGGACGAGCCGCCCGGAATGCGTGGCTGGTCCAGCCCGACTGGATTGTGCGGCGTTCCAAAATGGGGATTGAGTCCAAGGCCTGAGTAAGCGAACTCGCTTAGGTTTGTTTTGCCGACGCTGACCATTCCGGCTTTCGCCAGTAGGCCTACGACATTAGCGTCAAGCAGCGCTGGCGTAATGTCGCGGCGCACGGCTGCGCCTGCGGTCGTTGGACTGCCTGCGACGTCGAACATGTCTTTCCAAGCAACGGGGACGCCGTCCAGTTTGCTTGCCGGCTGTCCGGCCTTCCAGCGTGCGGCCGATGAGTGGGCTTCGCGAAAGGCACGCGCCGAACAGAGAGAGATGAACACGTCATCGACTGCCGCCACCCTGGCCAGCGTTTCTTCCAACGCCTTGACCGGGTCGCTGCTGCCCGAGGCGAATGCGTCCGCCATCGCCAATGCATCGGCTTCAAACGGTAATTGAGGAATGGTGTAGGACATCTGATCCACCAAAAACGTATTCATTATTAAAATGTACGTTTTACAGAGCAGATAGCGTGCCAGAATGAGCGATGAAGGAATGTCAGGGCGCTCACCTGAGCAAGCAGCCTGCAGCTAGCACACGGGCTAGACACCTTTCCAAGCGGGTGGATATTTCAATTTTGCGAAGCCTTTCATGCATGATCAGCCAACAACACCAAATGTACTAATTGAAAAATATCCGTTTTGGTGCAGATCAGTAACAACGGCCCAACGAACGCGCACAAATGACGTGGTCCACGGTGACAACAGACTTGTGCGAGAATCTGCCCCCGCCTTTCGAGAAGCGTATGAGATCGATGACCGCCGAGGATTACCGCACTGCATCGCGCTACGCCATGATCCGCCAGCTCCTGCGTGACGCCATCGTGAATGGAGAGGTGGCTCAAGGACTCGTCCTGCTCGAAGCACCTCTGGCCGAACTGTTCGGAACCAGCCGCGTACCGGTGCGCAAAGCATTGGACCTGCTGCACAAGGAAGGCTTGATCAGTCGATTCGACGGCCGCGGTTATCTGGTCAACCCGAAGGGGGTTGAAGTGGAGCCACTGCGGCTGGCCGTTACCCACAAGCAACTCGGCCTCGATAGCAGCGAAGAACTGGTCGATACCCGGCCGCTGGGCGAGCGGATGTTCGACGAGATTGGCTCGGCTTTATCGACCTGTATTGCTTTCGGGCACTATCGGCTCGACGAGCAAAAGGCCGCCGAGCATTACGGCGTCAGTCGGGCGGTGATACGCGAGGCATTGATGCGTCTGCGTGACCGCGGCCTGGTGGAAAAGGAACCCTACTCCCAGTGGCTGGCCGGCCCGCTCACCGCCAGGGAGGTCACCGAAGACTACGAGTTGCGCGCCTGCCTTGAACCTGAGGCGTTACGCCAGAGCGCACCAGGACTTAGCCGGGAGACCCTTGAAGCGATGCTGGCTCGGGTTAAAGAGGCACAGAGCAACCCACATTGCAGCCTCGCATGCATCGAGCAACTTGAAGAAGACCTGCATTACCACTGCCTCGCCGGAATAAACAATCGCAAGATCGCAACACTGATCCGACAGGCCCAGAGCCCGAGGATCATCAGTCGGATTTTTTACAGTCAGTTGGGCCTCGGTCCCGACGAAGCCATGCTGGCCGAGCACCGCCTGATTCTAGAGCTGCTATTGCATGGCGCATTCGACGCCGCTGCGCTGAACCTCAAGGAACACCTCCACCGCGCCCGCCAACGCATGTTGCAGCGGTTGAAGGTTCTGTCAGTGCTCCCTGAGCAACAAGTGCCGGCGTATCTGACCAGACTGAGCTGAAAGCAGGTTCGGCGCGTACCGTTTCATTTCCATGGCCGTTCCCACCTGCCGCACCATTGGCAATAGCAGCAGCAATACAAGCACCTCGTTAACACCCGGAGCCGGCAGGCGCTGTGCGGCGTGGAGGATGAACCTGTACACCCGGTTCGTCAGTTTGGGATGAATTGTTTTTTATCAGCATCATCAAGTACTCCGGATCGGTCTGCCCTGTGCCCTTCCAAGTTCAGCGCCTTGTCGCCATCCCCTTTACGTTACGTCAGGACATTGGAAGTGCCCTACGGCATTTGCGCATCGCGTCATGCGGCTTCAGAGGGCCCCTTTGATCCGCTCATACTCCAAGTCCCAAAACTGAGGAACACTGGCAATGATCTCCGCGACAGAAATAGCACGGGAAAAACCTCGATAGACAACTGACTGATTGTTAATAGAAGAGCTAGTCTCTTCGATGGTAACAACGGTTTTTTTCAATCAAGAACAAGCCTATATCCAAAAGAGCGATTCGAACCAAAACAGCTTGAAAAATAAATTCAACTCATTGTTATAAAAGAATTTTTTATAGAACTGCGCTCATTTTTTTCAAATACCGGCCGATGGCCTCCTCAAGGAATCAAGGAACAGTCGGAATGAGAAATAATCAGCCAGTTACGCAGCGTGAAATTTCACTCGCGCCTCAACAGAAACTCATCTCGACAACCAATGAGCGAGGCGTTATCACGTACTGCAACGACGCCTTCGTGGAGATCAGTGGGTTTGATAGAGCCGATCTAATTGGCGCCCCGCAAAATATCGTCCGCCATCCTGACGTCCCCCCTGCCGTATTTGCCCATATGTGGGGTGCGCTCAAGCAAGGCCGCCCATGGATGGGTATCGTCAAGAACCGTTCCAGGAACGGCGATCACTACTGGGTCAACGCCTACGTCACACCAATATTTGAAGGCAGTCAGGTGGTGGGCTTTGAATCGGTGAGAATCAAACCGACGACTGATCAGATTCGTCGAGCTGAGTCCCTGTATAAGCGCATCAGCCAGGGAAAACCAGCCGTCCCCCGCCAAGATGCTTGGCAAGCGTCCCTGCTGGATTGCTTGCCGTTCTTAGCCATGGGGCTGGCAGGCACCATGGGCGGCTTGTTCTTCAGCACGCCCATTGCGATTGCCGTAGCCGTAGGCATCGCCGTGCCGATCGGCCTGCTCTCTTCACGCTGGCAGATGCGAGGAACTTTGCGCCTGCTGCAGATGGCAGAGCCCTCTACCTCCGACTTACTGATCGCTCAGATGTACAGCGATGCGCGCGGACCACAAGCGCGCCTGGAAACCGCCTTCGTCAGCCAGACTTCGCGCCTGAAGACTTGCCTGACGCGCCTGCAAGACACCGCCGAGCAACTCAGCAAACTGGCGGAACAATCCGATGTACTTGCCACGGACAGCTCGAAAGGGCTGGATCGTCAGCGCGTCGAAACCGAACAGGTGTCTGCCGCGGTTAACCAGATGGCCGCGACCACGCAGGAAGTCGCCAGCCACGTCCAGCGCACGGCTGACGCTACTCAACAAGCTAACCTGCTGACCAATCGCGGCCGCGATGTGGCCCGAGACACCCGAGAGGCGATCGAGCGCCTCTCCGCCGCGGTCGGCGAGACAGGCCTGACCGTTGCACAGCTGGCCAAAGACAGCAATGAAATAGGGACAGTCGTTGACGTGATCAAAGGAATCGCCGACCAGACCAATCTGCTGGCATTAAATGCCGCCATCGAAGCAGCGCGCGCCGGTGACATGGGCAGGGGTTTCGCCGTCGTGGCCGATGAGGTTCGCCAACTGGCCCAACGCACCTCGCAATCCACCACCCAGATCCATGATCTGATCACCAAGCTCCAGGCGTCGTCCAACAACGCCGTGCAGACCATGGAGAGCGGTCATCGTCAGGCCCAGGAAGGCGTGACCTGGGTACTGGAGGCAGACAAGGCATTGGTGGGCATCAGCGAAGCGGTCTCCCACATCACCGAGATGACCACCCAGATTGCCGCGGCCACTGAAGAGCAAACTGCCGTCGCCGAGGAAATCAGCCGAAACATTACGACCATTGCCCACTTGGCCGATAAATCCTCGGAACAGGCGCACCAATCGGCAGATCTGAATAAGGAACTGACCAGGACCGCGTCCACGCAGTACTCATTGGTCGAGCGGTTCAACCGTTAACCGATCTTCTTCATGGAGAAGCACGCCTTACGCGGGCTTTTGAGGGCCGGTTATTTCGCTCCCGCAACGTGCTTTTCACGAAATATTTACAGTACGAAGCACAGATTGAACAGACAAAAGGATTTGACCCCATACAGAGAGCCCGTCATGCGCGGGCTTTTTGTTGTCAGACATTCCAGCTGCCAAGCTCGCCACTTCTCGAATGGAGTCGATGAACATGCATGCAAGGTGATCCCGGTTTTCAGCGCCCTGTTTAAATTCAATGGCCTACGGCGGGATGATACCAATCTGCCTGTACATTTTTTGAGCACCCGTTAAAACGCTCTGCCTACCTGGCCTCAGCGCAGTTATCCACAGACATACTCACGGATTTCTTGGATAACTGGATGGGATCGTGAAGGACTCCTGCCGTATCGAGCCTATGGATTCGATGCCCCGTATTTCGCAAGCTACAAACCCACTTTCAATGCGCCGACATTTTCAACGGATCAAGTCCGGTGTATGACCACATCCAGCCCTTCCGCCTGGTCTGGTGCACGAAAGTAGCTCGTGATCAGATCGAATTCAGCATCAGTGGCTGCGAAGTCATGCTCGGCACGCGCATTCCTGTGGTGCAGCCTGCGACGGCAGGTGTCATCTTCAACTTCGATGTAGTGAACACGGTGAGGGACTTTCGCAGTGTCAGCCAGGCTGCGTAGCCAATGACGATCTGCTGGGGTGTTGGCAGGAAAATCGAGGACCACGGGAGTCCCCGCCGAGAGCATGTCGATGACCAGCGGCCCCAGGACATCCCGGATCCGGCGCGCATGCAGGACGTAGTCCGCCACCGATTTGATCTGATCAGGGTAGAGCTTTGAAAGCCAGTGATCTTCGCTCAACAAAATGGCTGAATGTTCGGCCTTTAACGATCGGGCCAGCGTGGATTTTCCCGAAGCAATTTTACCGCACAAGAGGTGGAGTACAGGTGTGGGCATGGGACGCGTCCTTGTGTCGAGGCCCGATAATGGCCCATCGAATATCGTGGACGCAAAGGGCTTGGGCACATCAACCCAAGTCAAAGCATCCAGCCGGGAGATGACCGACCTCGGGCCTTGCATACAAATATCCCTGCATCAGCTCGATTCCCATGCCCAGAAGCGTCGAGCTTTCTTCACGGGTCTCGACACCTTCGGCGATGACCAGGATATCCAAGCGCCTGGCGACCAGGATGATGCCTTCGACAATCGCTTGTTTGACCGAGTCTTGATCGATGCCTCGGGTCAGTGCCATGTCAATCTTCAGCACCTGCGGCTGGAACATGGCCAGCAGATTAAGGCCCGAATAGCCAGCGCCAAAATCGTCGACGGCGGTAATGAAACCTTGGCGCTCGTACTCCACGAAAATCGATTTGAGGTGCTCAGGGTCCACCACCTTCTCGCCTTCGGTCACTTCGAACATGAGCCTTTCCGGTGGAAAATGGGTCAGGCGCGCCGCTTCCAGGGTGGCCCGGATACACGTCTCTGGTCGATATACGGCGTTGGGCAGGAAATTAATGCTCAGCAGGCAATCGGGAATCTCCAGCAGGCCCAGCCTTGCGGCCTCCTCGATGGCTTTCACCCGGCAGGCCTGGTCGAATCGGTAGCGGTTGCTGTCGTTCACGAGCCCCAGGATGTAGCCAGCCGACTCGCCATTGACGCCTCTGACCAACGCCTCATAAGCATACGCAGCGCGTGTCCGGACGTTGAAAATAGGCTGGAAGGCCATGGTGAAATCAAACCCCAATGCCTCGTGGTTGCGGCATTCGGCGCAGCCAAGCGATTGGAACGGAGGGTGTTTCGGCATGATCAATATTCCGTGGCGGTCGTGATACATTCCTGCGGTTACAAGGAACTGTAGCCGACACCACCTGAGTCGGCGCGGGCCGAAGTTTCTGAAACACTATCGGCCGGCCCCCCCACCGCTCACCTTGATCGGTGCGACATGTATCAGGCACTGCTGATCTCAAATGCTCAATGCAGCTTAACGGTAAGGACACATACACATGAGCGCGCGAAAAATTTTAGTCACAGGTGCGGCGGGTCGGATTGGCACTGCTTTTTGGACCGCGCAAGCCGACAGATTGGATTTGCGCCTCGCTGATATCGATGTACGGAAATTTCCGAAACCAGCGCAAAGTTTCTCTCTTGATGTCAGGGATCAGTCAAGCTGCCTTGAGGCCTGCGAAGGCATCGACACCGTGATTCATCTGGCTGCTGACCCGAGTCCAGACGCTAACTTCATGACTTCCCTCCTGCCTGTAAATATTGTTGGCACCTACAACATGCTGTTCGCCGCGAAGGCACAAGGTTGCAGGCGGTTCATATTTGCGAGCAGTGCCCAAGCCATTGAGGGTTACCCAAAGGACGTCCAGGTACATGAACACATGTCGCCCAGGCCAGGAAATCTTTATGGGGTCAGCAAAGCATTTGGGGAGGCTCTCGCATCGATGTATGCAAACGATGGTCAAATGACGACCATTGCAGTCCGCATTGCAAACGTAGCCGAGTTTCAGCCTGGAGAGACCCACAGCCACAGAGATGTAGCTGCGTTTATCAGCGAGAGGGATGTCGTAGCGTTACTTAGAAGTTGCGTGGATGCGGAGCTGAACGGGTTCCATGTGGTTCATGGCGTATCAGACAATAGATACAAGCGCCTTTCCATTGATAAGACCCGTGAAGTGGTTGGTTACGCACCCATTGACGACGGATTCGAGATTTTAGAGGGACATGCCCTCCCCTGATTGGTTGGCTGGCTGAAAAGCACAACGCCTCAAAGCGGGATGATCTCAACACTCGCGGTCATGCCTGCGGCCAATTCAACGCCTGCTGGCACCCTGTCGATATGGATACGAACCGGGATCCGCTGCGCAAGACGCACCCAGGTAAATGTCGCCGCCACATTTGGCAGGCCGAGATGACCTGGCGAATCGTTACTGTTCTCGATCCCGCGACCGATGCTTTCGACATGCCCCGACACAGGCTGATCAAAGCCCATCAGCATGATCCGCGCCGGTTTGCCGACGTGGATCTGCCGGATCTTCGTCTCTTCAAAATAACCAGTGACCCAGAAGCTCGCCGCGTCGAGGACAGCAACCGTTGCCGAACCGGCCGTCGCATAGTCGCCAGGCCGCAACCTCAGGTTAGTGACATAGCCATCGACCGGCGAGCGGATAGTAGAGCGGGCGAGATTGAGTTTGGCGAGGTCCAGAGCCGCCAGCGCTGCTTGATAGGTGGCGCCCGCCACCGCAGCCGCACCTCCTGTTTGCTGAACATCTTCTTGGGACACGATATCGCGGAGTTGGCCGCGCCGCCGCGCCGCCGCCTGGCGAACGAGCCTATCCTGACGCTTGGCTTCGACGTCGGCTTCGGCCGCCGCCACTGCGAGCCGGTACCGCAGCGGGTCGATCACATAAAGAATGTCACCCCGATGGACATACTGGTTATCAACGATCGGGACGGCACTGACAGTACCGGAGACTTCCGGTGCGATTTGCACGACATCCGCGCTCACTCGCCCGTCGCGAGTCCAGGGCGTTCGCTCGTGATGGTTCCAAGCCCCTAGCGCAATGAGCGTGGCGCCAGCAACGAGGCAAAGAGTCAGGGCATAGCGGCTGAGCAAGGATAGAACAGGCTTCAAGATAAGTGTCCGATTGAGGGCAGATGCTGCACGAGCAAACCGTAGATGAGCGCGAAAATGGCGAGTTCGACGAGCGGCCAGTGAGCGAACAGGCGGTAGATGCCCACGACGCGGAGGACGCGGATTATCGCGACGGTGGCAAAAATGGCGACGAATACCAGCGCCAGTAAACCGGGGATGAGGACGCCACCGACGTCGAGATCAACGATCATGAGGCGCACTCGCCGTATGACTGGGACCTAGTGCAAATCCAAGGTCCATGAGCAGCTCGGCGATCCGGGAGCGGTCGTTGATCGAGCTGTCAGCGATCATCACCTGCAAGGTCTCGATACGCTGGTCAAATCCGATCGGATCAACATGATCCTTAAGGTCTCTGGCGCTGAAGCGTGCGGCGATCGCGCAAAGCAGCTCACCCAGCTTTTCGGCAATGTTGCCGTCAACCTGCGGGATGATCTTGCGAAGCGACCCAACAGCGTGCCCGACGCGCAGATGGTGCAAGGTATCGTCGAGAACATCTGAATAGCCTTTGTTGGACACCCGTAGCCTTGGTAGCAGCAGCGCCGTGCGATCGATCATAAGGTTCGTCCAATGCCGGTCATCGGCTACATTACCCAGCGCTCGACGGCTGACGCCCCTGCGACTCAATCGAAGCAACCGGCTGATCGCCGCGTCGACCGGGACGGTCTGGAACAAGGTCATGCTGACCGCCCCGAATCCGACCGCCGCGAAGAGCGCAACAACAGTATTGAGGGATGCAGCGAAGTCGCCGGCGTAGGTGGCGCGCAGCCCCGATAGAATCGGAATGGTCAGGGTGATACCGAGTGCCATGAACGTTGTCGGCGGACGCGCTTGCAGGGAACCCGCGAACAGGAACGCCGGTGCTAGCACTGCAACAAGGAGAGCGAAGTCCGTGACCTGAGGAAGAATGACGAAGCTGTAGGCAAAGCTGATGACCACCCCATAGATCGAGCCGAGCATATATTTGATGACGTTAGGGGCTGGCGCATCGACATTCCCGAACAGCGTGCAACATACGCCGAAAATCGATACGGCTGTCCCGCCCTCAGGCCAGGCCGACCAGATCCAGAAAGCGCAGCTGATCAGGATGCCGACGATGGCACCCAACGCGGCCCGGCCCGCCATCCAGCGATCGCGGTGATAGATGTAGCCCTTCGCGGGCTTGGGCCAATGAAGCACTGTCGCCTCGTGTGATAGGTCGGCAGTCACGATGTGGCGCCCCAGGTTGTCGCAGTCCTGGAGCAGGCCAATCATTTCGCCAAGATAACCGGCGAGATTAGCGGCGAGCCTGACGCCAGGCGCTGCGGCGTCTACGTCGAAACGTTTGTTGATCTCGCGTGCATGGGCGATTAAACACATTGCCACGCCCTCCCGGTCGACCGCCTCGACAGCCGGGATCCACGTCGCAATGTCATCGAGCAAAGCGACCAGTTCATCGGGCGCGTTGTAGCCGTCCATACCCAGGGAATGGATCCGGTCCTCGATCTCCGCAGCGAGCGCAAGCAATCGCGCGAGCCGGTCATGGATCAACTGTACCGACTCGTGCCGCAGCCCAGGGGCAGGATCATAGGGTAGGTGCGTTGCAAGCCCCTGAAGGGCAAGAAGATCTACTGCGAGCTGGGTGCGGTCGCGACGATTCTCGCTCGGCGCTCCCTTCAAGGCGTCAGCTGCCAACTGACGGGCGTCCCGCAGCGCTGCCAACAGCTTGCCAATGAACTGACCCGTCATACGCTTGGGCAGGATGTAGCGATGCACTAGAACCGCACACAGTATCCCGATGGAGATTTCCTGGACCCGCACAGAGGCTGTATCAAACACCGTGCCTGGATCAAGGACGCAGGGAAATCCGATCAGGCTCGCGGTATAACCCGCAAGAACGAAAGCATAGGCTCTTGGCGTGCGATCAAGCAGCGAGAAATAAAGACACAGGCCGATCCAGCAGGCGAGCACCACGCTGCATACGATAGGGTCGTTCACGAAATTCGGAATGATTGCCACCGTTGCCGCCGCCCCGGCGAGGGTTCCCACGAAGCGATAGACACCGCGACTGAGCGACGCACCCGCAGACGTCTGCGAGACGATGTAGACAGTCACTATTGCCCAGTAGGGATTGGCAAGTCCTATACGCAGCGAAACATAGTAGGCCAACATCGCCGCGGCAAAGCTCTTCGCCGAAAACAGCAACGCGTCCACATCTGCCCTCATGGCAGGAGTTTGCAGGAGAGACACTACCGCGTGCGCTATGCCGACGTCGGCGCGCCCAGGTGGTTTGTTCACAGCAGATAGGATGTTCATGCGAACCATTATTGCTGCGTTGCAAACGCAAATAAATTCAGTATTCTTCCAAAATATCCCTAAAAGCTGCCAACCGATGCCGCCCACACCATCAGCCGTCTCTGTCTTCGACCCCGACCTCACGGATCGGACGGCGGTGGCCCGGCAGCTCGACTTTGCAGATCACCAAGCGGAAGTGCCGACGCATGTGCATCGCAAGGGTCAACTGATCCTCGCGCTGCACGGGGCGGTCACTTGTACTGCGGACAACGAGATCTGGATCGTACCGCCCAACTGCGGTGTCTGGATTCCGGGCGGCGTGCCCCATAGCGCACGGGCGACAGCGAATGCCCGGCTCAATTATCTGTTCGTGAACCCCGGAGCGGCGAAGCTGCCCGAGGATTGCTGCACGCTGTCCATCTCCCCGATGATCCGGGAAATGGTTGATCGGCTGGCACAGGAGCCTGCCGATTATCCTCCGGTTGGCCATGCCGCCAGGCTTGCGAGAGTGATCCTCGACGAACTGGTCGAAATGCCGCGTGAGCGCTTCAACCTCCCCATCTCCAGTCATCCCAAAATTCGTGCGATAGCCCATGCACTGACGCTCGACCCTTCCGACCGCAGTACGTCAGCCGAATGGGCCAAACGCGTGGCGATGAGCGACAGGTCGCTGTCTCGATTGATGATTCGTGAGACGGGCCTTACGTTTGGACGCTGGCGGCAACAGTTGCACCTTGTCGTTGCACTGCGAGAGTTGGCCAGTGGTGCGAAGGTGCAGAACGTTGCAACCGAGCTGGGCTATAACTCGGTCAACGCCTTTATCACCATGTTCAAAAAGGCCCTGGGGAGCACGCCCGCACAGTATTTTGCACAACGCGGGGCGCTGCCGCCGTCGGCTCCAAAACGAAGCATGGCTTCAAGCATGGACGGGCAGAACCAACCCGAAAAGAACAAAAAAACCACCACAGACCTTATTGAATCGCCGCCCGGTTCGGGCTAACCATGGCCTGACCTGGTGCGCAGCGCTGGCCACTAGATACTCAACGACGAACTCCACCACGGCGTAAGTCAATGCGATGACGACCGTCTGCGCGATGATGCTTCTGTGGGGGTCCAGGAATGGCGGGATAAATGCGGTGAATAGCAGCAGCGCCTTGGGATTTGAAATGGCCGATACCAACCCCTGGCGGAACAGAGACCAGCCTCGGAAGTTCTTGGTACCCGTCGCATCAAGACTCACGGGTGGGGAGCGCCACAGCCCGAAGCCCAACCAGATCAGATAAAGCCCGCCGATTATCTTCAACGCTGTGAACCAGGTGGCCGACGCCTGGATCAGCGCTCCCAATCCCAATGCGCAAAGTGAAAGCACGACGGCAAAGCCGAGAACGCCACCCGTGATAGTGAACAACGTTTTTCGGCTCCCATGAATGGCTCCATGGGTAAGCACTAATAGCGCATTGGGTCCTGGCACTATCGCTATGCCGCAGCAGGTAAACAGATAGAGCAACCAAGTCTCAAATGGCATGATCCGATCCCAGTGTGTCGATTCTGATCAGCATCCTGCGAGTGAACAGCCGCCATGAAAAGCGCATAATTCACGTCGTAGCCATTCGATTAACGAATAGAGGTGACAGCGATGCCTGCCAGCGATTTGCAGACCGATTGGCTCAAGTGTTTCGTGGCAGTGGTGGATGCAGGTTCTCTATCGGGTGCAGCCCACGAGGTCAACAGATCGCAATCAGCTGTCAGCATGCAGATGAAGAAGCTGGAGGCAGCCCTTGGACGGCCGCTATTGAGTCGTGGCCCGAGGCACCTACACCTGACCGCTGACGGCCAGACGCTGCTGGGCTACGCCCGCCGCATACTTGCACTCCATGCAGAAACCCAAGCGGCATTTCACGGTGAAGAGTTAACCGGACGAATCCGCCTTGGCGTCGCGGAGGACTACGCGGCAAAGTATCTCACGCCCGTTCTGAAGCGCTTTTCGCCGCGCTACGCAGGCGTGGAAATAGAGTTGACCTGTGAACAGTCGACCACGCTGATACCACGTGTGCGAAGCGGCGATCTTGATCTTGCGCTGGTGTCCAGAGACTCGCCTCAAAGCGGCACATTCCTCTTCAAGGAACCTATGGTTTGGGTGGGTTCACCCCAGTTCGAACTATGGAGGCGAGACCCGGTGCCCATTGCAGTCTACGAAAGGGAGAGCCTGGCTCGACGCTATGCAGTGAACTCACTGACCCAGCAGGGACGTGAATTCAAGGTGGTATACAACAGCTCCAGCCTTGCTGGCCAGGTGGCCGCAGTCGAGGGAGGACTCGCTATCGCCGCGATCACTCAGTGCAGCGTGCAGCCATCGCTTCACGTCTTAAGCAACGAACACGGCTTAGGAAACATTGAACCTATGGAAGTGTCGATTCTACGTAGCCGAACCTCTCGCGGGTCTAAAGCAGTCAATAGCCTTCATGCTTTTATCATCAGCGCGCTAAGACTTCAGGCGTAGTCAACCGGCTCTGGGGAGGTAATCAGGTGGAAAGCCGGATCGCCACCATGCCGATACCCTAGAGCAAGGTGGTCCTGAAATAGGTTTACACCTGTTTCACCCCAACGTCCGCTGGAACGAATTGTCAGGCGTCTACAACAGTACGGCTTCAATTGGGCGCCTCAAGGATCTGGGCATCTCGGGTCCACGACCGAACCGAATGACAAGATCAGGCCTTTCACCCAAGATACCGATTGATTTGGCGAACTGCGGCCTGAGTGACGCGACTTCCACCGGCTGATTAAGGTGAGCGGTTCGAACATCCATCGCCGTTGCCTGCAAAGCAAACCGTTGAAAGGCACGACCCACCTCGATCCAGTGATGCTTGTCCTCAAGCGCTGAAACAAATACCGCAATGCCGGAGGAGCTCCGAACATGTCGCGCGTACTTGTCATTTTCGGACTCTTCGGAAAAAAAGAAATCAAACATCAGGCCACCAAGCCAACTGGGGACAGTTGGGTTGCCGGAAGAACCTGTAAACAGTCCGTCGCCCTGCCTCGCAGCCTGCCCTCCGTTGAAACGCAACCATTCTTTGAGTTCGCGCACAAATGCCGGATCACGCATCTGTGCGGTGTTTCCCTGAACCACGAAGTCAAGGACATTCTCCATGTCCTGTTTATCCGTGAGCAACTGAACCCGAACGCCATTTCCCGAGCCGGCTATTTCCAGAAGCCGCAGTTCGTCGTTTGAAAGAGGCTTGGCATCAAATTCGGCCCTGGTCGACTGCCGACGCGGGATTGCCTCGAAAAGCGGAGTTCGGACCTGCGCTGCGCGCTCCAAGGAGATGTTCCATGATTCGTTTTTCCCGGTATTGAAAACGGCATCACCCCTAAAGCCCATCGCTGCCGCTGCCTGCACAAGGTTCTCGGCGGCGCAGCCGAGGCTGACAAAAAGGTGGTGATCGTCTGGATCGACAATCGGACATCTGCGTTGATAGTCAGGCAGGATTGAAATCGACTGATCGTCCAGCCCGAACTTCCAGCACTGGGTGTTGTGACTGGATGGCGCCAGGGTTGCGTAGCGCACAAGTTCGCGCAGTACTGCAGGAACGTTACTCGAATCGAGTTCGCTGTGACGCCATATCTGCTTCACGGCATGCTCATATTCCACACTGCCCTTGCTCAAGGTGTGGAACGCAAGGGCCCCTGCGGCACCCACCCCCGTTGCTGCAGCAGCAGTGATGAACTTTCTTCTCGTCAACATTGAACTACGCCTCCCATCTTTGAACGCCTGACGTTTGGTTAATGGGCGGGCGTTAGCCCTGAGTGCCGTAGCGCTCTTGAGCTTCTTTATAACTCAACTCGTTTTTTTCGACAGGCACAAAAAAGCCACTCATCCGAGTGGCTTTTTTCTGAATCCTGGAGCGGGGAACGAGACTCGTATCTGGTGTCCGATCCCTGGACATTAGGGAAAGACGACAATGCGCGACGAGGAAGGCTGCTACACGATATCGCCATCATCCTGAGCAGGCGGACGCGCGGGTACTGAGGACGACGTTTGGACCTGCGTAGCTGCGAGCGGCTGCATGGGCACGCTCTGACCATGAACGACTTGGCTTTGAGAGGTGGCCGTGGGGCGTTGCCTCAGGGCGCCCACGCTTTTGTCCCAGGCCGATTGGGAGGTGGTGCCAATGGCGCTAGCAACGCTAATGACTCCATCCCCTGCCGCTTGGGCTGCACTTTTTGCGTGGTTGCTCGCTGAAACAGCTGTCTCCTTGGCAAACCTGGCGCCAGTGAGCGATGTCTTGACTGCAAGCTCACCTCCCTTGACCGCCACCCTGCCAGCTGCATCTGCGCTTCCTTCTACTGCTTTTGGTACATGGGCATCGACAGCAGCGACGGCTTTTTTCGGCAATGATCCACCTAGCGAGGCGCCAGCTGCCCACAGCCCGAAAGCCAGGGTACCCAATACGTTTTTTACACCCTCCGAGGCTGCGGTAGCCGCCATTTTTCCCAGTTCCTTCGACTTGGCCAAGTTGGCTGTGGCGGTTGTACCCGCGCCCATGGCAGAAAAACCGCCAATCAGGAGACCATTTCCTAAAACACTGACCGGGTCTGCTATCTCTTTCAAGGCATCGCCGCTGATGACCGCATTCAGAGCCGTAGCCGCGCCTTCACCCAGCCGCGCGGAGACCATCTTGACCAGGGCAGTGGCATCGAGATCCTTTAACGTCTGAAAGTCATCCAGCCATTCGGTATCTTGATCAATAGGCTTATGAGCCTGCCCTTGCGGTACAGCATCGCGACGACCATAGAGCATTGCCGGGTCAGCTAAATGGTTAGTGCGATCGCGGCTCACATTGTAATGCTCGATTGCCATACCCACGATGATAGCCGTGACCGGCCGTAGGGCAGGCTGCAGGACTGCATCCAGGTGCTCTTTGCCAGCAGCCGTCATGGCAAGTGTTGACGCGTACATTGCAGTATTACGTACGGCAAATCCGGTAAGCCACTTATTGGCTTCGTCAAAAGCATTGCGCAATGGACCTTTGTCCAACGCCAGCAGCTTTTCCGCCACTGATGCTTGAAGCGCCGGGTGCAGCGTATTGCTCTCGGGTTTAAGGTAATAACCAGGCTTGAAGCCTGCAATCAGCTTGTTACCGCTAGCATCCGCCATACCGGCATACAAGCATGCCATCGCGTTCTCTATAGCCGCTTCGCGTACGGTATTGGCATGCTGGCCCGCTACCTGGAGGATGGACGGCTTGAAATTGCCTGCCTCGGTGAGCGCCGCAAAGGGCGTCCCCCCCATCCCGGACTTTATTGACGCAAACAATCTGTCGGCTCTGCCGGCGTTTTTTTCCGCCTTCTCCATGTCATGGACGTTATAGCCCCCTGCCTCCAACCGTTGAGCACGGTCATCGCGAATGGCGGTCAGCTCCGCGTTGCGTGCGCTTGAAGCAGGGGCAGCGGGTTGATCGGAGCCGGCTTCTGTTTCAAGGTGAGCCTCGAAATGGTTTTGGAGCCGCACGCTCATCGCTAACCCGATAGGGCCAAGGTCAGGAGAGTGAGAGGCCTGTTGCGTTGCTTCCTGCTGTATCTCATCAGGTACACGAGTCAGCTCGCGGCTTGCACGTACATTAGGCGTATCCATGGCATGTCCTCTTAGTGATCGGCAGATAGAAGAATGCAAATGACCCGGTATGAGCGGCGACATCCTTACACCTGAGTGACCGTGCAGAGAGAAGCGTTCCAAAGGATGTAATAAAAATGAAAACCAGCTCCCCCAAACGAGGAACAGGATCGTGCGCGCAAGCTCGCAGGGGGCCGGTGCGTCAGTGGGCCGTGACAAGCCTTCCAGCGTAAGCGTTCCGAGAACAGTAAGCGGCTGGTGATCCGCAAGCGGCTACCGGGGGAGCCGGATCAAAGGTGCAGCGCCGGCCTGGCCTGGGCACTGCCATGGGCCGAAGGGACTCGAACACGCAACGCAATCAGCAGCGCGGCCAGCAGCATCAGCACCGCCGCCGCTACGAATACGCCTGCGCTGCCACCGAGGCTGAACATCGCACCGCCAGCAGCGGCGCCCGTTGCGATGGCCGACTGCACAGAAGCCACCACCATGCCTCCGGCGCTTTCCGCCTGATCAGGTATCGCGCTGGCGACCCAGTTCGACCACGCCACCGGCACACCGCCAAAGGCCAGGCCCCAGATCGCCAGCAGCACCGCCTGCCCTGGCACCGAGGCCGGCAACAGAACCAACGCCAGTGCCGCAACGCCCACCAGCGCGGGCATCAACACCAGGGTGGCCAGTGGATGACGCTCAAGCAGCCACCCGGCCAACAGCGTGCCGCCGAAGTTCGCCACACCGAAACCCAGCAGCATCAGCGACAACCCTTGCGGACCGATGCCGGTGGTGCCCTCGAGGAATGGCCGAACATAGGTGAACATCGCAAAGTGGCCGCTGTGCACCAGCACACAACCGAACATCCCCATGGCGATGCCCGGGCGCCGCAAAACCTCGAGTACGGTGCGCAGGCGTGCCGGCGTGCGCGGCGCAAGGCGCGGCAGCGTGAACGACTGGAAAGCCAGGGTCACAAGACCTACCGCCGCCGCTGCAAAGAACGCGCTGCGCCAGCCATATAGCCCGCCCAGGTAGCTGCCCAGCGGGACCGCAACCACCGTCCCGACGGCAATGCCGCTGAAAATGATCGAGAGCGCTCGAGGCAACAAAGCTCCCGGTACCAAGCGCATCGCCACCGCTGCCGCCATGCTCCAGAACCCACCAAGGGCGATGCCCAGCAAGATACGCATCACCAATAGCACCGCGAAACTGGAGGAAACGGCGACCAAAAGATTGGATGCGATCATCAAGGTGGAAAAACCCAGCAGCACCCAGCGGCGGTCGATACCGCGAGTCAGGCCTGGCACCAACAGACCAGCGAACAGCGCCACCACTGCTGTCACCGTTACCGCCTGGCCAGCCAGCGCTTCGGACACGCCCAGATCGGTAGCCATCGGCGTTAGCAGGCTGGCCGGAAGGTACTCGGCGGTGAGTAATCCGAACACGCCCATTGCCAACGAGAAGACTGCCATCCACGCAGGGGTTGCAGGTTCTACATACAGCCCGGCGCCGGGACGGCTGTCGGATACGGCATTACACACACAATCAGTCATTGCACGGATCTCCCAATTTGAATGGCGACCCGCAGTCTAGGCGTGGGGTACTGGATGATCTATGATCAAAAACCTCGATTTTTTGACTGAAACACCTGAACGATGCCTACCGATCAGTTTGCCCTCTCCTCGGATCTCATCAACGAACTGTTGCGTGGCATGCGCCTGCGTGGCGTCGAGTACCGACGTATCCAAGCCGGTCCAACCTTCGGCCTGGGCTTCGCTGCCAAACCTGGACATGCCTGGTTCCACTTCCTGGCGGTCGGCAATGCAGTGCTGCGGATGGAAGACGGGACAACGTATGCGCTATCTGCCGGCAACGCCGTATTCATCTCCCATGGCGCGGCCCATCAACTGCTTTCCCATGCGGAGGTGCCTGTTCAGGACATCGACCGTTTAGACGGTGCCTCCCTCGGTGATACGGTCAGCGCGGTGGATGCCGGGACCGATGCCAGCCCCACGCCAACCACCCTTTTGTTCAGTGGCTGCATGGAGTTTGAACTGGGCAGTATCCATGGCCTTGGCAGGCTGATGCCGGGCCTGATGCTGATTGATGCCGGTGGCCAGCGTTACCCCGGACTGGTGCCTATCCTGGCCACCATGGAGCGCGAGGTCAGCGCCGCACGTGTCGGCTTCGCCGGCATCCTCGCGCGTTTGGCCGACGTGGTGGCCGCCATGGTCGTTCGCGGCTGGGTGGAGTGCGCCTGCGGTAATGCCTCTGGCCTGGTCGCTGCATTACGCGATCCACGCTTGGCAAGTGCGCTTCTCGCGCTCCATCAACAACCGGGGCGCGACTGGACCGTTGCGCAGCTGGCGGAGCAATGCAATACCTCTCGCTCGGTCTTCGCGGACCGTTTCCAAGCGACTATTGGCATGGCCCCACTGCGCTACGTCACTGAGGTGCGGATGCGGCTTGCGAGCCAGTGGTTGACGCTTGAAAGGCTGCCGATTGAAGAGGTGGCGCAACGCCTGGGCTATACATCCCAGGCGGCTTTCAGCCGCGCATTCAAGCGTATTACAGGCAAGACGCCTGGATTAAGCCGTCAGTCGAGGCAGTCCGCTGTTTCCTGAAGCCGAGCGGCTTACTTCCAAGCGCCTCCCCGACAGGGCTCACCGTACCTGGTACAGCACAGCAGCCCCTGGCTTGGGTTCGAAGGCCGGCACAGTGCGCTGCTCAAGTGGCATACCCTTGGCATCCCAAACCAAGGTGTCCGATGGGTACTCGTCCTTGCGGGTCATGGCGTCGATCTGCTTGGCGATCACCTCCGAGCTTGCAGGCACTTCGGGGTTCCATTCAAACACGCCAACTCTACCGTAGAACACAGCCGGTGCGTCGACATCGAGGCGTCGGTCAGGACACATGACCAAGCCGCGGTCGAGCATAACCCGCAACGCGCCGACAGGCACCGCCTTCACCGTGGGCGTGGTGCGTTCTGTGCTGTGGCCCGGGCAGACATTGGCCGAGCGAGTAACCATGTCCTCGACCACTTGACGATCGGATTGGGCCTGCGCCGAAAAGGCAACGGCAGACAGGGCGAGCACTACAAGATTTGACTTCCAGGGCACGCGAGACCTCCTATGGAAAAAATACTCCAACGTTGCGGACCGCCCCCATGTAAGAACAGTCCGTTGCCAAGGGCAAATTTTAAGACTACCACGACATTATTCTGTTCCACTTGCTGATACATCCCATGGCAGTCAGTAACGGTGATAAGAATGTTTGACTTCAGCAGGCTCATGAAAAGCCAGTTCACGCCCCCAAGACCTCTGTGTCTGTTAATGGCTTTGACCCTGTGTGCACCTTTCTCAATAGCCTATGCAGCAGACACTCAGCCGAACTCGGCAGAAATAGGCGCAACAAAAAACCGCACCGAAATGAACGACATTCCTCCACGCCTTCAATGGGAAGCGAACTATGGCTATTGCGGTGAGACCGCGCTCATCAGTGCCGGACTTTACTATGGCCAATACGTTTCACAATTCGATGCCCGCGCAATCGCCAGCCCGAACGTTAAACAATCCAAGCGGGGCAGCCAGTTACTATTGGGGAGGAACGATGGGGCCACCGCTGCTCAAATGCGCTTGAAAGCTGTTGAGTGGGACAGCCCAACCACGGCGAACGCAAACAGATTCCTGGCATGGGTCAAGGGCAATGTAGTGTCCGGTTATCCGGTCATCATCGGCGTTTACGAAAATTTTTCCCAATTCGAAAATGAAGAGGGGGGCGAAGGCGATGGCGAATACGACCATATCGTTCCCGTCATTGGCGTTTCTTCCACAAAACCAGTCACCCAGCCTGCTACCTATTACGCTGATGACGTCATTACGTTCAGCGATAACGGTCTTTGGTCGCCCAATGGAAAACCGGCATATCTTTACCGCTTCAAGTTCGGAGCATTTCAGGCGAACCGCGAAGAGGCCAATGACGAGTCTCGACCGGTGTATTCATTGCCTGGCGGCGGAAAAAACTATGGCGTGGCCATAACCGGGGTTATCGACCGAGACGGCAAGACGCTGCCGGTTCGTCTGACAACCGACGCGAATGAAGAAAAACCGGCAATGGGCGAAGGCTCCAGTACTCGTCCTGCTTCCGCGAAGGTGAACTTGACTGTCACTGTATCGGGACTCAAGCCAGGCGTGCCTTACAACCTGTACCGATACGACAGCTTCGACAACGTGCCTGAGTCGGGCTTTAACGCAAAAGCATCAAAGGCGGAAAAACACTGGGAGATCGACAGCAAGGAGGGGTCGACTTACGTGTTGAAAGAAACCATACGTTCAGACCAGGTCGCCGTGTACCGAGCCGTTCCGGTGACTGCTCCATAGGCCCACTGGTTGGAAAGCCGACTCGCCCAACGCCTGACATGTTCCTGTCAGCCTCCGGTCACTCTGACGTCAGATCCTTCCCCCTAAAGTACCCTCAATGACTGCCCCTACGGTGCCAGCGTTACAGGCACCAAGGACACATCGCTTTAGCTGGACCTCTTGCCATCAACCGGAAGGAGAAATGCAATGAGCCATCCTGATGCGCACGTCAGTGCCCTTGACCCATTCACTTGGCAATCGACGCTCGACAGCAATCTGGACAGAAACGGCCTGTTGCTCCGCCTGTTCGCCGAACAGCGACTCATGGCCGCGCAGGTGCGGGCCTGCAAGCTGGATCACAGGGACTATCTGCTTTCGCTGATTGATCCGGTATTGGCGGTGAACGACGGCACTCAGCACTCATCAAGCGTCGATGGCCATCGAATGCGGAGCGTCATCACCGAAGCGGCAAAGAAAGCTCATTGGGGCAAGCCCCCAAGACATGGTCGGGCGCAAGGCATCGCTGCCCACTATGACGCGCAGACCTGCATGGCGGTCGTTCTCGATATCGAAGTGAGCGACGAAGGCCGCTTGATCATTCATGACGCGGTCGTTGTCGCGGACTTGGGCTTCTTGAAAAATCCTGGTCGTGTGCGCTCGCAGCTCCAAGGCGCTTGCCTGATAGGGATAGCGTTTGTGACATCCTGCGATTTTGATCCGACCACCGGAGATACCCGGCCCAAACCTGTCTATCGCACCCGTTGGCCACTCGTCTCATGGCTGCCAGGACAGATCGCCGTGCACCTGATCAATCCCACCGGGGCTCCCGAAGCCGGCCAGCCCAGCCAGACCAGTTACGCACCTGTCGCCCGGGCCTTGTGCAATGCGATTGCCGCACGACAGTCGCCACAGCAAGCCAGCTAAATCAAAGCTTCCAGATCAGATGAGGTTCTGCGCCATGCCTTTAAGATCCAATGTTTCTTTCAACAGCCGCGGGCAACGCGGCGCGGACCTGTTCGTAGAAGTGCTTCGCAGCGAAGGTGTACGCTACGTCTTCGGCAATCCGGGAACAACCGAACTGGCTTTGCTCGACGCCCTCTCAGGCGCCTCAGACATCCAATACATCCTCGGCCTCCAAGAGGCCTCAGTCGTAGCGATGGCCGACGGTTATGCGCAGGCATCCGGTCGCCCTGGCTTCGTCAACCTCCATACGGCCGGTGGACTCGGCAATGCAACGGGCGCCATTCTCAACGCGAAGATGGCGAATACGCCGCTTGTCGTCACGGCGGGTCAACAAGACACGCGACATGGCGTGACCGACCCGCTGCTCCACGGAGACCTCGTCGCTCTCGCTAGACCGAGCGTCAAATGGGCGGAGGAAATTCATCATCCCGAACACATCCCGATGCTGCTGCGTCGTGCGTTTCAGGACTGTCGCACGGGGCCGGCCGGTCCGGTTTTCCTTTCCCTGCCGATTAACGTGATGGAGCAACACACGGATGTAAAGGCCGGCCCGCCATCGCGAATCGAGCGCGGTGCCGTGACCGGGGCGATTGAGGAATTGGCCGCGGCCTTAGCGACAACTACCCCCGGTCGTCTGGCGATTATCGTTGGCGAAGAAGTGATCCAGTCGAGCGCGGAAGTTGAAGCCGTGATGCTCGCCGAAGCACTCGGCGCGCCGGTCTACGGGCCATCCTGGCCCGGGCATATTCCGTTCCCGACAGCTCATCCGCAGTGGCGGGGAACGCTGTCTGCGAAGGCTTGCGATATCAGGGAGACGTTCTCTGACTTCGACGCGGTCTTCCTGCTCGGCGGCCATTCGTTGATCAGCTATCAATATTCCCAGGGCCCCGCTATTCCATCTCACTGTCGCCTTATCCAATTGACCGGCGATGGACACCAACTAGGCAGAGTCCACGAGACAGCACTAGGGCTGATCGGGGATATAAGACTCTCCTTGCAAACGCTGTTGCCGATACTGGACAAGAAATTGGCCCCACACAGCGAGGCAATCGCGACGCTGCGAAACGTCGCGGGCCAAGAACGCGATACACGTCGTGCCGACGTCGCCGCTCGCGTCAGTCGCGAATTCAACACTCCGGTGACAACGCCTTTCGTGGCTGCCCACGAGGCTATCCGGGCAATCGGGCCGGACGTCTGGATCGTCGACGAAGCACCCGCCACGATTCCTCATGTCCGTGCCTGCCTGGATTCCCATTCGGCCCGCCAGTATCTTTTTACCCGCAGCGCCATCCTGGGCTGGGGCATGCCGGCGGCCGTCGGTACATCGCTTGGCCTGGACCGCAGCCCGGTAGTCTGTCTGGTCGGTGATGGCTCGGCAATGTACTCACCGCAAGCACTCTGGACGGCGGCGCATGAACGGCTGCCGGTCACGTTCGTTGTCATGAACAACGGCGAATACAACATTTTGAAGAACTACGCTCGTAGCCAGGCGCACTATCTAAGTGCAAGCACTGACCAGTTCATCGGCATGGAACTTTGCGACCCGGCGATCGATTTCCTGGCCCTCGCCTCCTCCCTGGGGGTCCCTTCCCGCAGGATCGAGCGCGCCGGCGATATTGCGGGAGCTGTCGAAGAAGGTATTCGCTCAGGCTGCCCGAATCTCATTGAACTACCGATCATGCCCTGAAGGAATGGGCGCACCTTGTCCCTGCCCCGCCTGTACGGGACTTATTCTGGTATGCCGAACTGTCATTTCTGAGAGTGCAATCGCGAGTTCCTGAACAGAGTTAGGCCTAGATGCTCATCTCGCGGTGCAAACTGCTCCAGCAACAAGCCGATTCAGTGCACGTCAGCATCCTGGACTCGATCCTGGACCTTGAACGCAACAGAGAAGACATTCAGAGTCATCGCAACCAGTGCGTAATATCCGAATACCCCCGTCAACTCGACGACAGCGGGCTCTCCAAACGCTTGCACAGCTTGCGCATAAAGACCGTCGTCGATACGGCGAGTCTCGTACAGCGTCTTGCCCACTCGATAAACCAGCAGTTCATCATCTCGGGTGAATCGCGGCGATGTCTGCTGACGCAGCGCTTCGATGACCTGATCAGATACACCCGCCGAACGCGCGATCGGTTCATGAATCTGCCACTCGGCCTGTGGTTGCCCACCATGAAGCCGTGAACAGGATTGCGAGTTCGCAGCCGAGTGCTATAGCGGCAGAACGCACCCAGTCGCTGAGCATGATGGGTTAGTTCAGGGCTGCGAATCAGGGTCGATAGCGGCCCTTGGTGACAGGCAGCTACCCGCGACGAACGTCGATCAAGAATCGGATGGATCAGCGCGATTTAAACGCAGACATGTCCTGAAGCAACATGGTGAGTAAGCGACTCGAGCCGACACTCAGTTGCCTTCCCAAGCGGCTGATCAAATGCACTCGCGGGCTGGCAAAAATTTCGTTGTGCAGAGCCAGAGTACAAAGGCGACCGGCCTCCACCTCTTCGTCCACCACGAACGTGGGCAGGAGCGTCACTCCGCCTTGCATGGAGTAACGCTTGAGCATGGCGATGGTGTTGCAGGTCAAGGTCGGATTTAGCATGACACCCAACTGATGCTCAGCGAGCGTGAGAATCTGTCTGATGCCAAAGGAGACACCTGGCAACGCCAGTCGGTACGAGTCCAATCCTTCAAGCGGAATCGGGCTTTTGGTTTGGGCCAAAGGGTGCTGTGGATTAACGATCACGCGGACCGGCTGCGGTTGGGAGGCGTGGGTGCGTATTTTCGGATCAGCCGCCGGGTTGAATACCAAGCCTAAATGCGCTTCATCCTCTACGACCTGCCGTATGACTTCGTTACTACCGCATACATTCACCTGAATTTCGACCTTTGGGTAGAGCGCTGAGAAGTTGCTCAGCGGACCTGCCAATCCATCGATGAATCCTTCTCCCACCGCCAGCACCACGGATCCGCTCTGAAGCCCTCGCAACGCCTGCAGGGAATCAAGCAACAGTTCTTGATGCGTCAGACGCTGGCGGTAATAGCCCAGTACGCGGTCACCGGCCTCGGTAGGTTTTACACCCCGCCGATGCCGCTCCAGCAGTGGCGCACCGAGTTCCTGCTCGAGCTGGCTTATCTGCCGGCTTACGGCGGACGGCGCGACGTTCAGGAAATCAGCCGCAGCTCGTACGCTGCCAAGTCTTACGGCCTCGAAGAAATAGAGGATTCGACGATCCTGCACCAAGCTCATACATCTCCCTGTGTTGCGCTAAAGGCAACAAAGTTTCGAATTTGTGAATATTGCTGGAGCTTCCGCGGCGTGTCCATACTCGATCCATCAGCAACAGGAGATGGATATGAGCCCCCTTTGGCAGCGCCTTCGCGATCAAGCCCACCAACTGGCCGAGCGCAACCCGGCACTACGCGACTATGCGACAAGCCACCTGCTGGCCTATTCCACCTTCGAGGCTGCGCTCGCCGCGAACCTTGCACGTCAGCTGCAAGCGCAAGCCAGCAACGTGGCATTGGAAAGCTGGTTCAAGTCGATCATCGCCGCCACCCCCTCCATCGCGCAGGCCGCCGCCGCCGATATCAACCATTTGGAAGTCGTCAATCCTGCCTGCCTGGACCACCTCACGGCTTTCCTCACGTTCCGTGGCATCCAGGCGGTTCAGGCTTATCGCATTGCCCATGTGCTGTGGACTGAGGGTGACGTGCAAAGCGCCGTGCTCGTGCAGAACTGGGCAGCAAAC
Organism: Pseudomonas brassicacearum subsp. brassicacearum; assembly: GCF_008801605.1. Lineage (GTDB taxonomy): Bacteria > Pseudomonadota > Gammaproteobacteria > Pseudomonadales > Pseudomonadaceae > Aquipseudomonas > Aquipseudomonas brassicacearum. The sequence goes on from NZ_VZPJ01000001.1 coordinate 560,148, forward strand.
ACCTGGGCTATCGATATCCATCCGGCGGCGCGCCTGGGCAGATCCCTTTTTGTCGATCACGGCATTGGCCTCGTCATTGGCGAAACCGCCGTAGTCGAGGATGAGGTCAGCCTGTGGCACGGGGTGACGCTGGGCAGCACGCTCAACGAAGCCGGCGACCGACACCCGAAAGTCCGTAGAGGCGCACTGATTTGCGCGGGAGCGACCGTGCTCGGAAACATCGAAGTTGGCACCAACGCGATCGTGGCGGCCAACTCGGTAGTGCTCAAATCCGTGGCCGCTGGAACGGTTGTCGCCGGGACTCCGGCCAAGGTTGTCGGCAATACCCCAACGTCTCTCGCCACCTTCACAACAAAATCCCAAGGCTAACCAGGAGCCACCACCATGACAGCCGTTGCTCAATTTCCGCAGGGTATCGATCACCCCCTGGTCACCGTGCGAAATCACGCCGAGGCTTTGGAGCTTTATCGCAGGATGGGATTCGCGCCTTCTCCAGTCAGCTATCACCCGTGGGGAAGCGTGACGTCCTTGATGATGTTCCCCAGCAACTTCATCGAGCTGATTGGTGTCGATGACCCGTCCAAGTTCGGTACCAACTCGGTGAACGGCTTCTGCTTCGGACGCCAGTTGGGTCAATTCCTTGACCGCGGCGAGGAAGGTGTCTCGTTGGTGGCGCTGCACAGCAAGGACGCCGATGCCGATCATGGGCGGATGGTCGAGGCTGGACTCGACAGCCAGGGGCGTATTGATTTCCGCCGCAGAATGACCCTCCCCGATGGTCGCCACGATGAAGCGGTGGTGTCGCTGGCGCTCTTTATCGACCCAGCACTGCCCGACGCCTCCAACTTTATCTGCCATCAACACCGTCCTGAGCTGATCTGGGTTCCAGGCTGGCAGAACCATCCAAATGGCGCGGACGGGATTCTCGCCATCACCTATCTGGCAGACCCCAAGCTGCTTGAACCTCGCTGGCGCGCCATCTATGGCGATGCGGTGAAATATAAAGGCGCCGTCCTGGAAGCAGATACCCAATGCGGTGTGTTGCGTGCCATCGACGCTACGACAGCGGCCCAGGAGTTTCCAGGCATGGACCTGCCCAAGAGGGCTCAGCAATCCCCTCACGCTATTTCCATTCGCCTGCACACAAAAAGCCTCATGACATTGCGATCGATCCTCGAACACAACGAAGTTCCCCATCGTGACCTTCCCGGTAGGGTCTTCGTTGAGCCGCAAGCGGCCGGCAACGTCATCCTCGAATTCGTACAGAACTATTAACTGAGACTGTTCAAATGACTATGAAAGTTGGCGTCATTGGTTTGGGTAACATGGGCGGTGGCATGGCCGCAACGCTCGCTGGCAAAGGCTTTGATGTGAGTGGCTTCGATCTTTCTGAAGCGGCGCTCGCCCAGGCTAAAGAGAAAGGCGTCAAACCGATCACTGACCGTAAACAGCTGATCAAGGAATCGGATGTTTTGATCCTGTCCCTGCCTAAAGCCGAACATGTGGAGGCGGTGTGCCTGGGTCAGGGTGGAATTATCGAATTCGGCCGTGAAGGCCTGATCGTGGTGGACACCACCACCTCCACCCCTGAAGCCAGCCGCAAGGTCGCCACTGCACTGGCAAGAATGGGTATCGCCTTCATCGATGCACCAGTCTCCGGCGGGCCCAAGGGTGCCGCTACCGGGACCATGTCGATGGTCATCGGCGCAGAGGATGCGGATCTGGCTCGCGCCATGCCGGTACTGGAAGGCATGAGCGGTACGCGCGTTCATGTAGGTAAATGTGGCGCCGGCAACGTGGCAAAAATCGCCAACAACATGCTCGCCGCGTGTCACTTGATCAGCACCGCGGAAGCCGTCTCGATGGCCGCTAAAGCAGGTGTGGAACCTGAAAAGCTGTTGCAGGGGTTGAACGCAGGTTCGGGCCGCAGTGGCGCTACCCAGGTCATGTTCCCTAACTGGGTCCTGAACAAGGCGTATGACTCGGGTTTCACCATGGGTTTGATGCGCAAAGACGTTGGGCTCGCCAGTGACCTGGCCGACAGCCTGGATCTCGACCTTCCCCTGTCCAGGATCGTCGCCCTGCTTTGGGAAGCCAGCAGCGAATCGCTGCCAGATAACGAAGACTTCTGCGCGATTGTCCAGCGCACCGATGCCAAACTTTATGGCCGTGAGAATAATCAATGAGCGCTCAAAAAATCCTTGAACTGATGCGCCCATTCTGGGGTGATCGCAGTGTGGTCGGCAGCTTCGTCGGTGGCGAGTTCATCGATGGTCACGGCTCCACGGTAGAAGTACGAAATGCTCACGATGACAGCGTGTTGCTTACCTTCCCCGATGCTGATGAGACGTTGATTGCACAGACCGACAAAGTGGCAAAGGCAGCACAGGCCCAATGGTGGGCGCTCACTGCCCAAACGCGTGGCCGTGCGATGTATCAGGTCGGCACGCTTATTCGCGAAAACACTGACAGCCTCGCACAGATCGAATCGTTGACGGGCAACAAGCCCATTCGTGACGCCAAGGTCGAGGTGTCCAAGGTCGCGGAAATGTTCGAATACTACGCAGGTTGGGCAGACAAACTGCACGGCGAAGTCATTCCTGTTCCGACCTCGCATCTAAACTACGTGACTTACGAGCCACTGGGCACTGTCCTGCAAATTACGCCCTGGAACGCTCCGATCTTTACATGCGGCTGGCAGATCGCACCGGCCATCGCCGCGGGCAATGCGGTCATCCTCAAACCCTCTGAGCTGACCGCCTTGTCGTCGCTCGTGGTCGGCGTATTGATCGAGCGTGCAGGTGTCCCCAAGGGTCTGGTCAATATCATCGCAGGCTTTGGTCACACCATCGGCCAAGGCTTTATCGCCAAGGCTGACATCCGCAAAGTTGTCTTTGTGGGCTCGCCAGCAACAGGCCGACACATCGCCGTCGCAGCCGCGCAGCGTTGCATCCCTGCGGTGCTGGAATTGGGTGGAAAATCGGCAAACATCGTGTTCGAGGATGCCGATCTTGACGTCGCATTGCGCGGCGCTCAAGCAGCAATTTTCTCCGGTGCTGGCCAGAGTTGTGTATCAGGCTCTCGCTTGCTGGTCCAGGAGTCGATTTTTGAAAAATTCACCCAAGCCCTTGCCCGGGCAGCCACGAACTTCAAGGTCGGCGATCCGAGCGATCCTGAAACGCAGATAGGCCCGATCAACAACGCCAAACAGTACAACCATGTAAAAACCATGGTCGAAGGCGCGTTGAAAGATGGCGCGAAACTGGTCGGCCAAGATGCAGATCCCATTCCGGACAAGCCTGGGTACTACATCAACCCAACCGTATTGGCCGGAACGAACGACCTGTACTGCGCACAGGAGGAGATCTTCGGGCCGGTGGTGGTCGCCATCCCGTTCAAAGACGAAGCCGATGCAATCCGCATCGCCAACGACAGTCGCTTCGGGTTGGCCGGCGGTGTATGGACGAGAGATGTCGGTCGTGCACACCGAGTGGCCAAGCAAGTCCGCGCGGGGACCTTCTGGATCAACGGCTACAAGACTATTCACGTCAGCTCACCGTTCGGCGGTTACGGCGAGAGCGGCTATGGTCGTTCCTCCGGGCTGGACGCTCTTCGCGAATACAGCGAAGTGAAAAGTGTTTGGGTCGAAACCGCTGCTAAACCTGCCGCCAGCTTCGGCTACGGCGCGAGCCTGGAGTAAGCACCATGTCGATCTCCAAAGCCTTGATAGAAGACGCCATTACCTGGCGCCGTGGTTTTCACGCGACCCCCGAGCTCGGCTACAACGAACTGCAGACCTCTGACCGTGTTGCACAGCTTCTTGAAAGCTTTGGAGTCGAAGTCCATCGCGGGTTGGGCGGTACCGGCGTGATCGGCACCTTGAGCAATGGCCAGGGCCCTACCATCGGCATTCGAGCCGACATGGACGCCCTGCCCATCCAGGAGCTGGGACACTGTAGCCACAAATCGACTCATCAAGGCTGCATGCATGCCTGTGGGCATGATGGGCATACGGCAATTCTGCTGGCCACCGCTCGCCATCTAAGTGAAACCCGGCATTTCAGCGGAACCGTCCACTTTGTTTTTCAACCCGCCGAGGAAGGTCTCGCGGGGGCAAAAAAAATGATCGACGACGGACTGTTCAAGCAATTTCCCATGGATGCCATCTACGGTCTGCACAACTGGCCGGGCGCCCCGGCTGGGCACGTGGTGATCAATCCCGGTCCCATGATGGCGTCTCTGGATACCTTTGAAATCACCCTGACAGGCAAAGGCTGTCACGCCGCTATGCCGGACAAAGGGGCGGACCCCATCATTGCTGCGGCGCAGCTGATCCTCGCCTTGCAGACGATCCCCTCTCGGCGGCTATCCCCGCTCGACAGTGCGGTGATCAGTGTCACCCAAATCAACGCAGGCGAAGCGATCAATGTCATTCCTGAAACGGCGGTGATCAAGGGAACAGTACGCTGCTTGCAGTCTCCGGTTCGCGACAAGGTCCAAGCGCTGATAGGTCAGTTCGTAGAACAGTTACCGGTGACCTTCGACGTCAAGGGACAGTTGACGTACCTCGTTGGTTATCCCGTCACGGAAAACCATCCGCAAGCAGCCTCAATGGTTCGCCGGGCGGCGGTTGCGGCTGTGGGCGAGTCAAAAGTCCAGTGGGGATGTAATCCTTCAATGGCCTCGGAAGACTTCTCTTTCATGCTCCAGGCCTGCCCCGGTGCTTACTTGTGGATGGGGGTCGATGGAGAGAAACCGTCAGCCGCGTTGCATAACCCTTACTACGACTTTAACGATCAGGTCATTGAGCCTGGTGTAGCTGTTTGGACCCAATTGGTAGAGCAATCACTACCGTTAACCTGATGGAACGTTGCCGTCCCACCGTAAACCGGCACTCAAAGCCGAAACAACAATAAGAAGACAACCATGCCAAATAATAAAAAGAAATACAGTCCTTGCTGGGTTCCCTGACGCCCTGCTCTTGTTTCTGCCCTCCAGATTTTGATGTTGAACGCTACGCCAGAACACCAGGCCGACGGCCTGGCTGCGTGCGGATTTAGCAACTTACCCGCCCCAAACACGAGAGCATCATAATGAAACAAGAAAAAAAGCTGTTGAAATTGGCCTCAACCGTAGCGTGCCTAACCCTCGGCAGCGTGTTTGCAATCACTGCCCATGCGGGGGCAACGCTTGATAACGTTAAAAAGAAAGGGTTCGTACAATGCGGCATCAGCGACGGCCTTCCGGGGTTTTCATATGCGGATGCCAAAGGTGAATTCCATGGGTTCGACGTCGATGTCTGTCGTGCCGTGGCAGCAGCCGTTTTCGGCGACGCAAAGAAGGTCAAGTACACTCAGTTGACCGCCAAGGAGCGCTTTACCGCACTGCAATCGGGAGAAGTCGACATGCTCTCTCGAAGCACGACCTGGACGTCGTCCCGAGATGGAGCCATGGGCATCCAGTTCACCAACGTCGCTTATTATGACGGCCAGGGTTTTCTGATAAATAAAAAGCTCGGCGTCAAAAGCGCGAGGGAACTGGATGGCGCCACCTTCTGCATCCAGGCCGGTACGGTTACCGAGCTGAATCTGTCGGACTACTTCCGTAGCAACGGCATGAAGTACACCCCCATCACATTTGATACGTCTGATGAGAGTTTCAAGGCACTGGAGTCAGGACGTTGTGATGTTCTGACCACGGACCAATCGCAGCTTTACGGCCAGCGCCTTAAACTCGCAACCCCTGATGACTTCGCGGTTCTTCCCGACGTGATTTCAAAAGAGCCATTGACCCCTGCGGTACGCAGAGGCGATGAAGACTGGTTCACCGTAGTGCGCTGGTCGCTCGCCGCGATGCTCAATGCCGAGGAACTGGGCATTACCTCGAAGAACGTCGCCGACATGGTCAAATCTTCCAAGAATCCCGACATCGCGCGGTTACTCGGAACGGAAGGTGCACTCGGCAAAGACCTGAACCTGCCCAATGACTGGGCGGCGAAAATTATTGCCCAGGTCGGCAACTACGGCGAATCCTTTGAACGCAATCTGGGGACGGGCAGTGACATGAAGATTAAACGCGGGCTGAACGCATTGTGGAGCCAAGGCGGTCTCCAATACGCTCCGCCTGTACGCTGATCTTGACTTGCCCGGTAGTTAATTCTCTGCCGGGCATGGCGGGAGAAGCCGGCGTGTCCATGCAATCAAGCTGACTCGTTCTGCTGGTATGCAGCGGAGCGAGTGCTTGAATGTCGCGGTTCAGCCTTTTTCTCTTCCCACTTGGCAATCACCAGCGGTTGCGCTGAAGGGACTTGTCTGTGCCGGCTTAGGGACGAGCTGCATGCCCAAGGAGCTTTTCCAGTCAGAAATCGATTCAGGAAAACTGGAGGTACTCATAACAGATCCTCCAGCACCATCGGTCAAATACTACGCAGCATTCATGCGGCAGAATCACGCGGCGTTAGGCTACGCGATCGCTGATTTGGCGAAGAAATGTTGTTGAGGTCCAATAGCGGCCGGCGTTGCTGCGTTAGAAAAGCGCCAGGGCTGCGCGCGGCGCTAGGCAGCGCCACGCCATGCCTAGCGGATGCTGTTAATGGAACAATTCTGCGATCATCACCGCTCCCATGAAAGTACCGAGGTTGGCCAGGAACGACACCAGCACGATCCTCCAACCCAAACGGCGGAAAGCCGGGATATCTTTCGCAATCGAGAGCCCTGCGAAGGTCAGCATCGGAGTGATGACGGCCAGGATGTTGATCGAGCTGGTAAGGCGAGCAATCTCCGTAGCCCAGGGGCAGAGCGGAGAGGTCATGAACATCGCCACCAGCGAGACGATGCATACAGCAGGAATCTTGCGGCGCAGCAGGCTACATACCCCCTCACCGACAAATGCTGCAAACAACATGAGTGCCACGCCCACGAACGCGTCCCCCGACAGCGTCTTGTAGCCCACGTAGTTGGCGATCAGTGCCAGCGCGCAGGCAGCCAACCACGCGCTGACCTTGCCAAGCCAACCCAGCTCGACAGTCTCAAGTGAGACTTCATCATGCATCGGCCCATGCTGAGCAGTAGACGCCTTGGTGGTCCGCCCAATCATCGGCTCAAGGACGCGGTAACCCCACACGGCCAAAGGCAGCGAAATGAATAGCGTGAAATAGGTGCCGATCGTCGTGGTGATCAAGTTAGACGCTGCTGCCAGCGTCATGACTTCCTTGGCCACATCGGGGGTTTGTTGGGCAGCGATGGCACCTGCTGCCGCTGCCATCATGCTGCCTGAGCCGATACCCGAGCCCATGGCCAGGGAGTTCGGGTGGAAGATGCCCAGACTGGTGACGAAGCCGGCAACGATGGCGATGAACAACGCCCCGAACAGCGTACCGGTCAGGTACTCAGCGAGCACGCCACGCCCTTCGGGCGAGTCCATGCCGTAGCGTTCGCCAATGATTGCGAGGCTTGGCTCACGCCCTACGGAGAACGTCGCACCTACCGCCTCTCGCTTGATCCCAAGCAGCAGGGCCACCGGCAAACCCAAGAGCACCGTGCCGACGAAGTGGCCGAACTCCTGAAAGACCAGGGCCCAACCGGACGCAAACACCACCGGCAGAGACCCGCCCACCACCAAGCCGAGCTTGGCGATGAAAATCAACAGAGCCGGCTGCAGGATTGAGGCGGAACGCACCTGAGCGCGGGTATCGATACCAATCGTTCCGGGCATGCGCTTGCTGGCAATCCCTACGGCAGCGCCGAGCAGCAAGGCCCATACCATAGGAAGAAGCACGACCTTCCCGGGGCCCAAGGGAATGCTGACCGAACCGATCAGTTCTGCACATAGGAGAATAGCGGCAGCCCAGATATAAAGTTTTGTTGTAGCGGACACGGCTCGGTTATCACCGAGCGTCACGGTTTGGGTATGTTGCATGTTATTCCCCTCGCCTGCTGATGGCCGTGGCGGCCGAATCAAGAGTTATTGTGTTTTCAGGGGGTGTCGACGACACCCAGGGCAGATGCAAATCGATCTAGTCGATGATTAAACGTAAAACCGGCTTTGTGTTGCAGCGCGAGGTCTATGCGAGACTCGCTAGCTCGCTGTACTGCGGCGAGATCAGGAATCACTTATTTTTTAACACCAGACTCACTAGCCTGCCTCGAGTATGTCGCCCGTATAATGTCCAACCAATACCAAGAATTTTGTTTATCGTTGCCGCAGAGTGAACGCTCAAAAGACCAACGCTGGCATGATCACGGGTCGCGGCACTACAGGAAGCTGCGAAACACTACGTGGTTATTCCGTGAGTCCGCGATGTGAATTCAAGCGTTCCCAAGTCCCACCACAGCCCTGCCATTATCCTCAGCCCCTCTTGAACAATACCGGTCAACAGGTGCTCATCCGGCGCATGCTGAGCACAGGCTGCATAGGCATGAGGTATCCACAGCGTCGGTAACCCAAGGGAATGGGCAAACATATCGTTAGGAATAGACCCACCGATATTGGGCAGAACTACCGGCGCACGTCCAACCGAGCGAGAAATTGAAGCCACCGCAAAGTCTACCCAGGGATCATTGGGATTTAGTCGAGTGGCGGCCGAGGAATCCGCCATATGAATCCCAACGCCACCGAAGCCATGGTTATCCAAATGCTCTCTGAGAATCGTCTTGATTGATTCGTGTGCAGTTCCTACGAAAAATCGCATGTGGCAATGAGCGATGGCGGAACGAGCTCAGCGCTTACCAAGCATGTTATTGCGCGATACCTACCAGCATGAATACCGATTGGTTTGCGGGACAAACCTGGCCTTATATTTTGGTGTTGAAAAACAATCAGATGAATACCAACCGCACGAAGTGCATTTAAGGTTCAAACCCCGTCAACCCTGCCAAAAGCGAGAACGCCTCATGATAAAAATCCTAGCCGCTGTACGCAGAAAACCCGGAATGACGCATGCCGAGTTTTTAAACTATGTGGAGCACACCCACGGAGCAATCGCTAAAGCCAAACCGCTAGGTGTCAAACGGTACGTGCAGAACCATGTCATCGACGCGGCTTTCGGGGTTGACGCCGACAGTGCCTACGCACAGTCCTTTCACAAAGACTCCATTACGGAGCTGTTTTTTGAAGACGTGCCAGGTTTGATTCGCACCTTCAGCGATCCCTATACCCAGCAAACCGTCGGCCCTGATGCAAAGAACTTCGCTGACCTTTCCGAGCAGCTTGCTCAATTGATGGATGAAGTGGAGACGGCTAGCACCGCTACAGCGCCTCTCCCATGGAAGGTGATGATCCTGCTGAAGAAGAATCCAGCCATGGCGCTCGATCGTTTTTTCGACGCTTGGGACGCAGCTCACGAGAGCATTACCCGGGAACAACCTGACTTCCAGAACGCCTTACGCCGGTATGTTCGCTCCCGGTACTTACCCGAGGGTGACAAGGTGACGGCCTATTTCGGTCCAAACATCAACGTATACGAAGGTGCCTCCAGCCTGTGGTTTGAAAATGAAGCGGACTTTTCTACCTTTCGGCAGTATCAGCGTGCGCTGTTTCAAAAACTTGCCGAGGACGGCGTGGTGCTGACATCGGCGTCTTTTTTTGCCTACGTCAAAGAGGTCGTTATTTTCGATCACTGCTCCTGAAGACAAGCAGCGCGACCCTTCCCATTCAGAAGGGTCGCGATCACTCAGATAGGCTCAGCCAACGTCGCAGTGGACTCACGCATGATCTGGGCATGCTCTTCCTTGTCCCCACCACTTTTCTCTATCTCGCACAGGCGCGCGGAATTCTCGACCACGAGTTGGCAACGCTCCCAGCGCCGCATTTCGAACCGGCTCAGGGCCGTCTGTAGATTGCTACTGGCGAGCAATTCTTCGGCAAGCACGATGGCGCTCTCAATACCAATGCCAGCCCCAGAAGCCAGATGCGGCGTGGTGGCATGCACCGTGTCGCCGATCAGCACGATACGGCCCTTGTGCCAGGGCAACGGCACCAACAGATTGGCCAGCGGACGATAGTCGATATTGGCGCCCGCCTCGTACAGTTGCGGCACCAGCGTTTGCAGGATCGGGGCTGGAAACTCACTCAACAGGCGCGCCATTTCACCCGGCCAGCTGGCCGGATCGATCCACTCGGAAAACTCGCGGTTTTCCATGAGGAACATATACATGTGCGTTTCGGAAATCGGATTGACGCCAACCTTGGTGCGTCCCAGCCAGTGACTGGGACGCACGATTTCCGGCGGACGTTTCAGCACCGCGCGCCAGACGCTCTGATGAATGGGTTTTGGCGAGGGTGCTTCCGGGAAAAAGTCCTTTCGCGTGCGCGAATGCACACCGTCAGCGGCGACGACCAGATCATAGCGTTCAGTGGTCCCGTCGGTGAAAGACACTTCAACGCCATCGTCACGCTCGATGACGCTGTCATAGGTGATGCCGAGGCGTACTCGGGTACCCACTTCCCGCGTCCTGTCGGCAAAGATTCGAGCCAGCACCGGGCGCAGGATACCGCCACCACAGGGAATCGGTTTATCGCTGACCGGCGGTCGAAGCGCCAATTGCACGATCAGGTCGCCCACCGGTGAAAACACGTCGAAATTGGTCGACAGGTACCCTTCCCCAGCGACCCTTTCCAGAATCCCAACCGTATCAAGTGCTCGCAGCGTGGGCCCACTGAGCGTAATTCCCGCTCCCAAAGGACACCACAAAGGGTCGATTTCGACGAGGTCCACTTCGATGCCCTGACGGGCGAGCTGGATAGCCGCGGTCATACCGGAGAACCCTCCTCCGATCACCAGGACCTTACCGACTGCTGCAATCATCACGCTCTCCTAATTATTCTTATTCACTCGGGCAGACATTGCATGGCGCACCGACAAGCGCTGCGGCGTCATCGCGTCAATGCCGCAGAAACATGGAATGCCGACGCAAATGCCGGATCAGCCACGAGACTATCGAATCGGATATCAGCGCTGAAATCGCTTTGCACAATCCGAGGTATCGCTGGCGGCGATGGGTCTCGCAGATGAGCCGGGCGCCTTGACCGGGATGCCTGCCTTTGCGGCAGAACAAATAAAAAGGGCCGGCGAACTGCGGCTCATGCGAACCGCTATCCATCGGCCTTTCACGACGTTAGTTCAAACGCTTTCCAAGCCATCCCAGCAGAGGTATTTAACTTCAAGGAATTCGTCGATCCCAAGGTGAGATCCCTCTCGCCCCAGACCACTCTGCTTCACGCCGCCGAAGGGTGCGACTTCATTTGAAATCAAGCCACAGTTGATGCCCACCATGCCCGACTCGATGCGCGCGGCGTTACGCCAGATGCGTGCCGCATCACGGCTGTACAGATACGCCGCCAATCCAAACTCGCTGTCATTGGCCATCGCAATGGCTTCGTCGTCACTGTCGAAACGCACCAGTGGCATGACCGGGCCGAAGATCTCTTCGCGAGCGACCCGCATTTCATGAGTCACATTAGCCAACAAGGTGGGCTGGAAGAAACACCCACCCAGCGCATGAGGCTTGCCGCCGGACAGCAGTCGAGCACCTTGCGCCAGTGCATCATCAACAAGAGCCTGGGATTTTCGTACCGCCGCGTCATCGATCAACGGCCCGACCTGTACTCCCGGCTCCAGGCCATTGCCCACCTTCAAGCGTGCCATGCGCTCGACGATGCGCTCGGCCAGTGCGTCGTGAATCCCTGACTGCACTAGGACCCGGTTCGCGCCAATACAGGACTGCCCGCCATTGCGAAACTTGGCCAGCATCACTCCGTCAGCCGCCGCATCAAGATCAGCATCGTCGAAGACAATGAACGGGGCGTTGCCGCCCAACTCCATGGAGCATTTCTTGACCGTCTGCGCCGCTTGCGCCAACAGCAATCGGCCCACCTCCGTAGACCCGGTGAAGGTGAGTTTGCGCACCAACGGGTTGGCCGTGAGTTCACCGGCAATGTCGCGGGTGTCATTCCCCGTGATCACACTGAACACACCAGCCGGCACACCCGCCCGCTGCGCAAGTTCAGCGAGGGCCAGGGCGGTCATGGGTGTCTGGCTGGCAGGCTTCACGACCATCGTGCAGCCCGCCGCAAGTGCCGGAGCTGCCTTGCGCGTGATCATCGCAGCGGGGAAATTCCAGGGCGTGATCGCGGCGCAAACCCCGATGGGTTCACGCAGTACCACAATACGCTGAGTGTCCTTTACGCCCGGAATCAAATCACCGCGCACCCGTGTGGCTTCTTCGGAAAACCATCGTACAAACGACGCAGCATAATCGACCTCACCCCGCGCCTCCTCCAGGGGCTTGCCCTCCTCCAGGGTAATCAGCGTGGCAATGTCCTCCCGATGTTCAACCATCAACTCATACCAACGGCGCAACACCTCACCCCGGCGTTTAGCCGTCAAGCGTCGCCATGGACCAAAGGCCGCATGCGCCGCATCGATGGCGTGCCGAACTTCAGTTTCGCGGCAGCGCGGCAGCTCGATGAGCACTGCTTGATCCACCGGATTACGCAGCGTGTACCGACCGTGCGGCGTCTCGTTCAACCACTCGCCGGCGATGTAGGCACCGGTGCGCCACAGCGTTGGATCCTTAAGTAAATGCTTCACTTTGCAATCCTCTTAATCAGCAAGGGTAACGCCCGATCATGAACGCGCTATCCGGATCCGAAGTCACCGGCAGACCCGCCGCAACCAACCCTTGGCGCAAAGATTTCATGAGGCGATCCGGCACGCGCATCGCCGGGGCACGCAGTGGGCCGCCGTTGAAGCCGGCGAGCCAGTCCTGGTATTTCCACATCGTGCGATTGAGCACCCCGGTACCGCCGGCATAGCTTTGCGCAGCGGCGCCATTGGCACTGCGTGCCGGGTTGACCTTCCAATACAGCTCCATCGCTTCTTCGAAGCGGCCCGTGCGGGCCAGTTCGAACGCTTTCGGGTAGTAGTCGCTCATCCAGGCGGTGTTGCTGGTGCCGGAAAACTGCAGCTTCATCAGGCTCATCAAGGGAATGGCGTCACCTTCGATCGGGCAACTGATCACCACCTGATCACGGAAGTGGTAATACATCTCGCAAATGCCCGCCGGCAGCGGAAACCCTTGCTCCGATTTGATGGCCGCGATGTTCGGACAATCGGCCAGCAGCCGACGGACCAATTCCAGCGACATACCCGCCGGATGCACGCGCTCAAAGCCCCAGAGCGGAATCGGGAAGAGCATGACGGCCAGGTCCGTCGCGTCGCAGAATGCCTTGGTGTAGTCGTAGATTTCCTGCTCGCTGGTCGGCCAGAACTGTGGTGGATAGGAAAGCAGGACGATGTCTGCACCGGCATTCTCGGCGAGCTTCACCGCCTCGATATTCTCGGCAAGCGTGCCAAAGGCCGCGTGGAAGAACAGGATCAGGTTTTTCCCCGACTCACGGGCCCAGGCGGTGAATTGAGCGTTTTCCTGGGCAGAGATCGCCAGTTCGCTGCACAGCAACGTGCTGCTGTAGCCCAGGCCAACCGTGTGCTCGATGTCGTGGCGGATGCCACGCTCATTGAGACGCTTCAGGTCAGCACTGAAGCTGGGGATGGTGACAGCCGAGCAGCCCACCAGGTATTCACGGGCCCAGGCGCGGGCATCAGCTTTCTTGTAAGTGGCCATGATGATTTTCCTTCGAACAGTGGAGGGGTTATTTCGAGACAGGGACAATGCTGGCAGGCAGCTCGATGCCGAGGCCTTGTTGCCTGGCGCGCTCGTACAACGCTTGTGCGATGACGACATCCTGCAGCGCCGAGCCAACCGATTTGTAGAGAACGATGTCGCTTTCTTTCTGGCGCGGATTGACGCGACCCGCGACCAGATCCGACAGCGCGACCAATTTGTCGACGACATAAACGCCGGCACTGATCGCGGCAATGGCGTCGCCGGTATCGTGAAGTACCTCTTGTGGCATATCGGCGACGATGCAGACGGCTCGCTCCATCGTGGCCGGGTCAACCTCCCGTTGCTCTGGCAAGGTGGAGCCCAATGACACGACCGTGACGCCCGGGCAAAGCCAGGCGCCTTGCAATACAGGAGACTCATCACGGCTGCGAGCGGCACAGATCACCACATCACAATCCTGCACGGCCTCTTGCGCGCTGTTCACCGCCTGGATGTCCAGCCCCGGCCTGAAGCTTTCGGCAAAGCGCTCGCGGCTCGCGGGCGTTGGACTGAACACCCGGACATGGGCCACATCGCGCACGGACTTAAGGCAGTCCAACGCGCCACGGGCCTCAAATCCCGAGCCAATCACACCCACCCGCAGCGCGCGCTTGGGCGCCAGCAAATCGACCGCCAACGCAGCGGTTGCCGCCGTGCGCAAACCCGTCACCCGATTGCCGTCGATCAAAGCGCTAAGCGCCATGGTTTGCTGGTCGAACAATGCGATCAGGTAGCTGGCGCAGCGTGCCCGCATGGAGGCCGCGATCAACTTGCAGCCCATTTGGCCGCCAGCGGGAGGTACAGCAGTCAAACTGCGCAACCAGATACCGTCGCCGCGGGCCATGGAACGAGGCGGCACCATGGCATCCGTCGTAGGGCAGGCATACGCCTGCGCGAGCGCGGCAACGGCTGTGCTCCAGTCGGCGAGCGAGGCAACATCGGCGTCGCTGAGAAAAAGCGTCGGGGTAATGACTTGGGACTCTTGGGCATGATGCATATCGCTAACCTCGCAATCGGGTATCAATCATTGATTGACTGACACCCTACGAGGCGCGCACCCCACCGGATACTGCTTGGGATCGAAAGCAGCTATCGCTCAAATCGATGGCATGGACAGATTGCAAATCAGCCGTCGCACTTCACGGGAAGCACGGGTCAAGGGGCGACGGGGCGACTCGACCAGCACGACAAAGCGCTCCAGCACGGGCTCGATAATGCGCGATGAAATCAGTCGTTGATCCAGCGAGCCCGGCAGCACAGAGGCAATCGCATAACCTCCGCCAGCCGCGACAACTTCGTACTGGAGCTGGACGGAGTCGGCTTCCACCGCAACGCACAACTCCACGCACTGTTCGGCGGCCAGATGATCGAGCCTGGCCCTTAACAGATGGGGACGCCCCGGGACTACCAGTGGCAATCCAGATAGCCGCTCTAACGCAATGTCTCGCTCGGCAAAGAGCGGATCGCTGGCTGGCCCTATCAAATGCAGCGCCAGCCTGGCCAGTAGATACGCCTCGCCGATGCTGGCTTCGTTCTCGCGCAGGACCAGCGCCATATCCAGACGACCATCCTGCAGCTGCTCTTCGAGTTGCGCACTCGCGCCCTCGATCAGGTGCAATCTCACACCCGGCATCTGTGCTTGTACCGCCGCGAAAAGCGTACCGGCAAACCGCCGGACCGCCGAAGGCAGCATCCCTACGACCACCTCCCCCACGGGTTTCCCACGCCGGGTACGAATGTCATCGGCCAGGCCTTCGGCGTCCGCGATAAGACTCGATACGCAAGGCAGCAACTGCTCCCCAAACTCAGTCAGGAGCACTCCACGGCCAGTACGATGAAACAGCCGCTCGCCACATTGCGATTCGAGCTGAGCAATGTTTCGACTGACCATGGACTGCGGCATATCCAGTAAAACAGCCGCTTTACTGAGACTTCCAGCCGCCGCGACCCGCACAAACAATGTCCATCGAGGATCGACAATCGTCAAAGCAGCGTCCGCAGTCACGCTCATTCCTCGAAAATCGCTACGGCACGGACGAAACCAGCCGAAGCGTGCCTGATCTTGTAGGGGAAACAGGACACCTGGAAACCATGGGCTGGCAGGCATTCCAGGTTGGCCAGTTTCTCCATCTGGCCGTAGCCGATGTCACGTCCGGCCTTGTGCCCTTCCCAGATGATCGAAGCATCGCCCGTGGCCGCGAAACGTTCGCGCGTGTACTTGAACGGCGCATCCCAGCTCCAGGCATCGGTGCCGACCACCCGCACGCCACGCTCGAGCAGATACAACGTGGCCTCGCGGCCGATGCCAACCCCGGCATCCAGATACCCAGGCTGGCCAAACAGCGCCCCGGCGCGGGTGTTGATCAGGACAATGTCCAACGGCTGGAGGACGTGTTCGATGCGCGCCAGCTCAGCCTGCACTTCGGCGGCGCTGACCACATGGCCATCCGGCAAATGACGAAAGTCCAGTTTCACGCCCGGTTGCAGGCACCAGTCCAGCGGCAGTTCGTCGATGCCGAAAGCCGGCTTGCCACCGTCCGTGGTCGAGGCGTAGTGCCAAGGGGCGTCCATATGCGTACCGCTGTGCGTCGTGATCTGCAGGCGCTCAGCCGCCCAGGACTCGTCGCCGGGCAGTTGCGCCTTGGACAGGCCGGGAAACATCGCAGCCATCTCCGGCCAGCCTTGCTGATGGTCCATGTAGTCGATTTTCGGCAGCAACGGCGGTGGATCGGTGTAAGGGTTGTTGTCCAGGGTAACGGACAGGTCCACCAGGCGGCGTTTAGTTGGTTGCATTTTCGCTCACTCCAAGCGCCACCCGCCCACGCGCACGACGCATCGGGGTAGCCGTGTTCAAACTGTTACGTATCAAGGCGGCTGCCGAGCCGTCATGGCGAAAGCCAAGGGCGCGGGCCAGAGGGGTTTTCATCGCCGGAAAATTGCCGAACAACGCTTGCAGCCCGGCATCCGGTGCGAAGCTGATCAATGCGCGGCGTTCCTGGCCATAGGCCGCGGCCAAGGCATCGATGACCTGGGCAATGGACAGGTGCAACAGCGGCAGTTGCCAAACGCGTGACTCACCGAGCTCGGCAGCCGGCAGTTCGGCGGCCCGTAGCAGGTTATCCACGCAACACCGCACGGACATCCACCATGCCTGCGCCAGCGGTGAGACCGGGCAGCAATATGGCTGGCCTTGCGCGAAGGCGTGCAGCAGGTCGCTCATGAACGCCGAGCGCAGTCCATTGGGTTCACGTGGACGCGCGACAATGCCGGGCAGGCGCACGGCACGACCGTCCACCTCGCCTCGTCGGGCAAGGTCGTTGAGCGCCATTTCCACCATCACCTTGTGCGCGCCGTAACTCAACTGCGGGCTCGGCACCGCACGCTCATCCATGCGGGCCGGCAGGTCGCCGCCGTACACCGCCACGCTGCTGGCATACACCAGCACCGGCCGGCCCGGCTGTTCGCGCAACTGGTCAAGCAATTCCAGGCTTGCCAACAGGTTGACCTGATAGCCCAGCGAATAGTGCTGCTCGGCCGCGCCACCCGGGACGCTGACCAAGTGAAAAACCACATCAACGCCATCGGCCAACGCGCGGCGCAATAACGCGGCGTCG
The DNA here is from genome assembly GCF_008801605.1 of Pseudomonas brassicacearum subsp. brassicacearum. Classification (GTDB taxonomy): domain Bacteria; phylum Pseudomonadota; class Gammaproteobacteria; order Pseudomonadales; family Pseudomonadaceae; genus Aquipseudomonas; species Aquipseudomonas brassicacearum. The sequence continues at coordinate 577,426 of NZ_VZPJ01000001.1, forward strand.
GTCACACTGCCGCAATGCCGGCGCAGGCGCTTATCGTCAGCAAAGCCCACCAGCTCTTTATCCAGCAGGATCAACGTACTGATCGTCCGGCCTAGTAACTCATTGGTTTCGAGCAATCGTTTCACCAGCGCCCGGCCTACAAAACCATTGGCCCCGGTAATCATCACGCGCATGGGAGGCCTCCACACACGACACACTGGTCTATCGCCCCGAACACCGATTGCCCTTGCTGGTCGAAGACTTCCATGTGCACGCGATCACCGAAGCGCATGAAAGGTGTCTGTGGCGCGCCTCGCTCGATCATCTCGACGGCACGACGTTCGGCGATGCAGGCAGCGCCAACCGTGGGGTCGGCATTGGAGACGGTGCCGGAGCCGATCAGGCAGCCCGCCCTGAGGCGCCGGGTCAGCGCCGCATGGGCAATCAACTGATGAAAACCGAAATGCATGGCGCCGCCATGGGCATGGCCAAACCACTTGCCATTCCATTCAACCTTCAGCGGCAAGTGCACACGCCCATCGCGCCAGGCCTCGCCCAACTCGTCGGGGGTGACCGCCACCGGGGCAAAGCTGGATGAGGACTTGGCTTGGATAAAACCGAAGCCAGTCTTCATTTCACGGGGGGCGAGCGCACGCAGGCTGATATCGTTGACTTGCAGAATGAGTCGAATATGACTGGCGGCCTGTTCTGCCGAGCAGCCCATGGGCACGTCATCGACCAACACCGCGTACTCGCCTTCAAAGTCGATGCCGTGGGCCTCACTCGGTAGAACGATGTCGTCGTGGGGGCCCAGGAAATCATCGCCGCAACCCTGGTACATCAGCGGGGTGTGTTCAACGCCTTCGATCGGATCAAGCGCAAACGCCTTCTGCATCCGCTCGCCATGACTGAGGAAAGACGAGGCGTCCAGCCACTGCCAGGCACGCGGCAAGGGGGCGGCGGCTTGCTGCGGATCAAAGGCGAAGGCACCGGTCAGCGTGCCTTCATTCAAGGCTTCATACCGCGCGCGCAAATCGGTTACGACGCTCGGCCATTGCTCAATGGCATCCTGCAGCGTCGCGGCAATATCGCTGGCATCCACCGCCCAGGCCAGGTCGCGAGACACCACCAGCAGGCAACCGTCACGGCTGTGATTCTTGAGAGTACTGAGCTTCATGCCGGTTCTCCTTGCAGCTCGGGGGCGAAGCGGCCATCGAGCAGCACGAAGAGCATGCGGGCCATCTGCTCGGTGCGATTGCTCCAGGCGTGGTTGGTGCCGCGCTGCACGACGATGTCACCGCGTTTGAGATGCACCTCCTCGCCATCGAGCACCAGCCAGACTTCACCCTCGGTGACCACGCCGTAATCGAGGGTTTCGGTGCGGTGCATCAGCTTGTGCTTTGAATCCGCCTGCCCCGTGCCGGCATGGGCCTGGCCAATTTCGGCGAAGGCCGCCGCGGCCTCCTCGGCGCTGATTTGGTTCTGCATGCTGTCAGGCGGGATATCCACCACGCGGATGACACTGCCCAGGGGTGCCGGACTCAATTGAAGCGGCTTGCGGGTGGGGTCGTCGCCGTTATCCAGCACGGCCGGGCTGGCGCCACTGCTCCAGATCTCATGGAAGACCGTGCCGGGTACGGCCTTGAGCGCGAAGCTGTTGGGCGTCGGGCCGCTGAGCGCGACCACCGCCTGGCCCTGGGCATCGTGCCCGGTGACCACGCGTTTGAAACCAGGAAGTTGTTGCATGTTCGACTCCTCAATCAATTGGCGAAGCACAGCAGCAGGTAAAAATGGATTCATGAAAAAACCTTAAAGATCGAGCACCAGCCGCGCGCTCCTGGCACGCGAGCAACACGGCGTGAACTGGTCGTTGCGGGCTCGCTCGGCATCGGTCAAGAACATGTCGCGATGGTCCGGCTCACCTTCCAGCACGCGCGTGAGGCAGGTGCCACAGATGCCCTGCTCGCAGGACAACGGAATATCGATACCCGCCTCCTGCAGCACCTGGGCAACGCTGAGCGCGGCCGGCACCTGGAAACACTGTCCGGTGCTGGCCAGTTGCACCTCGAAGCCGTCCGCCTCACCCATCGGAGCAGCGGCAGCGCTGAAGTACTCACGGTGCAATTGCGCCTCGGCCCAGCCCTGCGCGCGCGCCGTGCCAAGCACGTGCTCCATGAAACCGTTAGGGCCACAGACATACAGGTGACGGTCACTCGCCGGCGCGGACAAGACCCGAACGCTGTCCAGACGCTGGGCATCCTCACCATCGTCCACATGAACGTGCACGCAATTGGCAAACGCCGAATGGCGGATGTACTCGATAAAGGCCATGCGCCCGGCCGAGCGACCGCAGTAGTGCAGCTCGAAAGGCGCGCCGATCCGCGCCAGGCGCTCGGCCATGCAGAGGATCGGCGTGATGCCGATACCGCCCGCGAACAGCACGCTGTGCCCCGCGCCATGCTCAAGCGGGAACAGGTTGCGTGGCTCGCTGATGCGCAGGCGACTACCTTCATGCACCTGCTCGTGCATGACCTGTGAACCGCCGCGAGACGCTGGGTCGAGCAACACCCCCAGCAGGTAGCGGTGGCGTTCTTCCGGGTGATTGCACAGCGAGTACTGGCGCACCAGGCCATTGGGCAGATACACGTCGATATGCGAGCCGGCGCTGAAGGCAGGTAACATGGAATCGTCGACCGGGGCCAGTTCGAAACTGTAGATGCCTTCGGCTTCGCGACGCTTGCGGGTGACGATGACTTCAATCATCACTTGGCACCCGCAGGCTGCTCGGCAGCAATCATCCGATCGAGTACACGCCGCGCGCGGATGGCGCCTGCATCACCGATCAGCAGGACCGGTTTCAAGTCCCAGAACGAAGCATCGCCCATCATGCGTTGCTGAGCCTCGAGCATTGGCAAGTCTTCATCGGTAAAGGGCCGGTTGATCGCGGCCGCTTGTTCGTCAGCGAATCGCTCGGCGAATTCGCCCATTGCCTTGGGAAAACAGACTGAGAACCAATAGTGAGTCGTGGTCTCGGTCTCCGGGGTGAAGAGGTGCGGAATCGGTGTGGAAACGCCCTTATCCCTGGGGAGACCGGTCGCCACTGCACCGGAAAACAGCAACATGTTCGCAGGCGCATCCCAACGCACATCGATCCAACGGTCCACCGGCGTACCCTGGGGAATGTTCCAGGCGGTGTAGAGGAACTCTGGCATGATTTCCGCAACCGTCTGGCGGTTGGACCAAACGGTGTTGCCCTCCTCTTGCACGCTAGTCAATGCACCCTTGACGCCATCGCCACCCAACGTAGACGGATGCAGGAACTCGATATGACTCAGGTCCATGATGTTGTCGGTTTCCAGCACATAGTTGGCTCTCGCGTGCAGGTAGCGTTTGCCGACATACCAATGGTCTTCATCCATGCAATTGAAATCCGGAATCAGCGTCGCATCGGCCAAGTGTGGATCACCCATCCAGATCCACAGCAGGCTGTAGCGTTCAGCCAGCGGGTAGGCCTTGACCTTTGCCGCCTTGGGAATTGCACCATCTCCGTGGGGGTTATGCACACAGGCGCCACTGCCATCGAACTCCAGGCCGTGGTACGGACAACGCACCGCATCGCCTTTGAGGATTCCCATGCCCAGGGGCGCGAAACGGTGGGGGCAGCGATCGGCAATGGCTTGGGCGTTACCTTGGGTGTCGCGAAAAAACACCACGGGCTCATTGAGCAGGGTCCGTTGGAACAGCTCCCCGGCCTTGACCTCGGTGCCCCAGGCGGCTGCGTACCAGACGTTGCGGAGAAAGCTCATCGCGATTCCTCTTTTTCAAAGCTTGACGACGGGCTGGCGTGCGTCGTCGCGCGCTCGGCTTCAATCAATCGACGTAGCACCCGTCGACAGCGCACGGCCCCGGCATCGACTGGCAGCAACACAGGGTTAAGACCCAGCAGGTCGACCTCGCCAATCTGGCGCTGCTGGGCCTCGACCATGGGTTTGTCTTCACCGGCAAAAATACCGATCAACATGTCCTGGACGAAGGCATTCAACTGCGCATTGTCCTGCTCGAAACTGCGCGTGTTGGCAAAGAAGTAATGGGTATTGGTCGCGTCCTGCGGTGTCATGAGGTGCAGGTTCCATGTCACGGGCCCCTCTTCCCTGGGGCACCCTGGAGGCGTGGCGCCACTGCCCAGCAGCATCAGGCCGGGGGCGTGCCAGATGACCTCGGCCCAGACGTCCGCCCGAGTCGGATCCTCAAGATGAGCGCCGAAGGCCGGTGGAGGTACATCGTCAGGCGCCCACCAACTGATGCGCACGCGATCATTGGGCAACTCCTCGATGGTGGCGCGCGTGCTGGACAACGCTCCGCCACCGAGCGTATCGGGGTGCAGGAAATCAACGTGGCTCAAGTCCATGATGTTGTCGGCCAGCAGCTCATAGTGTGCACGCGTAGGCAAATAGCCGTGCCCTTTGGCATCGGTAGGCGCCTGCTCGAAGAAGGAAAAATCAGGGATCAGCGCATCGTTGGCCAAGTTCGGATCGCCAGGCCAGACCCAGATCGCGCCATGGCGCTCAGCGACCGCGAACGCGCGGACACACGCAGCCTTGGGGATACTCCCATCGCCGTGGGGATTGTGCGTACATTGGCCACTGCCATCGAAACGCAAGCCGTGGTACGGACACTGAACGCTGTCGCCGACAATCTTGCCCATGTGCAGCGGGGCAAAACGGTGCGGGCAACGATCGGCGAGCGCCTGGATCGCCCCCTGGCTATTGCGAAAGAACACGATGGGTTGCTCGACGATGGTTCTGCCAAGCATCCCACCTTGCGCCAGCTCGTCCGCCCATCCAGCGATGTACCAGGTGTTGAGCAAATAACTCATGATGTTCTCCTCGTTTTTCTTATTTTGATGACACGTCGGATGGGCAGATCAGCGATCAGTGTCTGCGGCAACCGCAGCGGGAAAAACTGACCTGCGGCCACGCAACCGAATGCAGGCCAGGGCCACCAACAGTTGAACGCCCGCGACGATTCCCAGTGCGGCTGGCAAAGCGCTGATCATTCCCCCGGTAATCGCCAACACCACCAGCGGGCTGGCGAACTCACCGGCAAAGAACATCGCCGTGAAGCCGCCGGCGGCGCGGCCGCGCTGTTGGAAGTCGACCTGGCTCATGATCCAGGTGAGCAGGGTCGGCATCATCAGGCCGATGCCCAGGCCATTGATCAGGACGGCGATCACCACCAGCCCATGACTGTCGACCACCGCCAGCAGCCCGCCACCGATACCGGCCGCGACGAAAGCCAGGAGCATCTGCCGGTGCGCAGGGACACCACGCAATAGACGGAAACTCAGGGCGCCGACCAGGACGCCAAACTGACTGGCGCCCATGGTCATGCCGATCTGCTGCGAGCCTTCGACATGCAGCAGGTTGAGCAGGTAACCGACTTGTACCGGTACGATGAACAGGCTCAAGCCCGCCAGGAATGCCAGGGCATACAACGGTGCCAGGGGGCGCCAGGGGAATGCCCTGCCCGCCGCTGTTGTCGCGGTGACGACCTGCGCCCGCGGCTCCCACAGCAACCAGACCATCAGCGGCAGAAACACCAGCCCCAGCCCATACAGGGCAAACGGCGTGCGCCAGCCGTGCTCGCCGAGCACGCCACCAACAGCAATGAAAATCGCCGCCGACAACGAGGTCGCAACCATTTGCAGGGCGAACATGCGTTCACGCCGCGCACCGCTGTAGTAGTCGCCCATCATCGTGGTGCAGCAGGTCATGATCGCCGCCTCGGCCACACCGATGCCGGCGCGGCTGATCACGATGACCTCTAGCGACTCCAGCCATAGCGGCAGCACGCCACAGACGGTGTAGAGAAACATCGCACCGATCAGCAACGGCTTGCGCCCCAGTCGGTCGGCGATGATCCCTGCTACAGGTGCCAACAGTGCAATCATCAATGCCGGTAGCGTCAGGGCAATGGGCACCAGCACGGCTACACCCGGCGTGTCGGCGAAGTGCTCCTGCATACGCGGCAGGATGGGAGCCAGCAGCACCGCACCGAGCACCGGCAGGCAACTGCCGAGTAGCAGCAACAACGACTGTGGCAAACCTGCCTGGCGTTCAACGTTCATCGCGTACCTCCGGTGGTTGGGTCGCGCAGAACGCCATGCCGAAGGCACTCAGGCCGGCGATAAGGTCAAGCCATAGAGACTGCTGGAACAGCGATACACGAGGCATGGGAAAGTCCTTTCTTGTTGTTATGACGCGACGGGATTGGCGGCTGTTGTCGTTTGATCGTGTCCCGAAGTCAGGCGCAGCGAGTGCTTCACGCAGGCCCCCTCCTCGGCTACGGCCGGCATCAGCGGCAGGCTCGTCAGGTGGCTGGGTCTGGCCTCAGCCTGCCCCGTGCTGACACGTTTGCTCGGTAACAGGAAGTGAGCCAGGGCCGGCAACAGAACCAGTGCACCGACCATGTTCCAGACGAACATGAAGGCCAGCAGCACGCCCATGTCAGCCTGGAACTTGATCGGCGAAAACATCCAGGTGGCCACGCCGATCGCCAGGGTCACCCCGGTCAGCATCACCACCTTGCCGGTGGACAGCAGTGCCCGGTAATACGACTCAGACAAGCTTGTGCCCTGGCGCATATGACCGAGCAGGATGCTCATCACGTAAAGCGCGTAGTCGACGCCGATGCCCACGCCGAGGGCGATCACCGGCAAGGTCGCGACCTTGACGCCGATGTTCAGCCAGACCATCAGCGCCTCACAGAGGATCGACGTGAGCATCAGCGGAATCACCGCGCAAATCGTGGCGCGCCAGGAACGGAAGGTGATCAGGCAGAGCAGGATCACGGCACCGTAGACCCAGAACAGCATTTCGCGGTTGGCCTGCTTGACGACGATGTTGGTCGCCGCCTCGATCCCGGCATTGCCAGCGGCCAGGAGGAACTGGACCTCGTCGGTATTGTTCGCCCCGGCGAACTGTTCGACGTGATCTACCAGGCGGGTCAGGGTTTGCGCCTTGTGGTCGGAGAGGTAGACGTACAGTGTCAGCAAGCTGCAGTCTTCGTTGTACAACCCGCGCGGTGCTCCGGCGGTGACCATGTTGAGCATCGCCTGGTTGTTCTGCAGCTCATACCATTTCGGGCTACCTTCGCTGAGGCCCACCAGCATCCGGCGGTTGAGCAGCGCCAGGGAATTGGTCGAATCCACCCCTGGCAAGGTGCGCAACTGCCAGTCGAGGGCATCGACCTTGCGCAGGATGTCGTAGCGCGAACAGGCGCTGGCTGGCGTCTTGATCATGACCGCGAACAGATCGCTGCTGGCGCCATAATGACGGGTCAGGAACGCGTCATCCTGGTTGTAGCGCGAGTCTGCCCGCAGCTCGGGCGCGCCTGCGTCCAGATCCCCAACCTTCAATTGCAAGCTGACGATGAAGCCGAGCGTCGCCAACGCCAGGCTCAGGGCAATGCACAACGCCGCCCACCGGCGCTGGGTGAACAGGTCGAGGAAGCGCCAGAACCCGTGGCGATTCTGACCGGCCTGTTCAGCGTGCTCGCTTTTCAGGCTCAGTCGCGCGGCGCGACCGCTGACCCCGACATAGGAAAGCAATATCGGCAGCAAGATCAGATTAGTGAAGATCAGCACCGCCACACCGATACTGGCGATCATCGCCAGGTCCTGGATCACCTGGATCTTGATGATCATCAGCACCGCGAAACCGACCGCATCACAGAGCAGCGCGGTGAGACCGGCAAGGAACAGGCGGCGGAAGGTAAAGCGCGCAGCGACGACCCGGTGCATGCCCCGCCCGATGTCCTGCATGATGCCGTTCATCTTCTGCGCCCCATGGCTCATGCCAATGGCAAACACCAGGAACGGTACCAGCACCGAGTAGGGATCCAGTTGATAGTCCAGCAGCGGCAGCAGACCGAGCTGCCAGACCACCGCCACCAATGAGCAGAACACCACCAACAAGGTGCTGCGAATGCAGCGGGTGTACCAATAAAGCACCACGGTGGTGATCAGGATCGCCACGGCGAAGAAGATCAGGATCTGCCGCAGGCCAGCAATCAGGTCACCGACTTTCTTGGCGAAACCGGTGATACGGATGTCGATGTTGTCGCTCTGATATTGGCTGCGCAACGACTCCAGTTGTTGCGATAGCTGGGTGTAGTCCAACGGTCGGCCATCGGGGGTTCGCTGCAGCAGCGGTACCTGGATGATGCTCGAAGCCTGGTCAAACGCTACCAACTGACCGATTTCGTTGGACAGCTGCACATTGCGCCGCAATGCCGCAAGGCTCGCAGCGCCGCCATCGTAGTTATCCGGAATAACCGGCCCACCCTCCAGGCCCGCTTCGGTCACCGCGACCCAGCGTGTGGCGGGCGTCCAGAGCGACTTCATATAGGCGCGATCGACACCGGGCAGCAGGTAGATCTTGTCGCTCAATGCCTGCAAGGTCTTGAGATAGTCAGCGTCATAGATCTCGCCCCGTTTGTTCACCACGGCGATGCGCAAGGCATTACCCAGCCCGCTCAACTCCTGCTGGTGCTCAAGGTAGTTGGCAATATAGGGATGATGGGTGGGAATCATTTTTTCGAAACTGGCATTGAGCTCGACACGGCTGGACTGCCAACCCAGCACCAGCGTGGTCGCAAGGCACAGCAGCAACACCCACAGACGATGGTTGAACAATGCTCGTTCGAGCACCGAGCCGGAACGCGGATCAAAGTCGTCGAACGCATTCTTAGGGGACTGGAAAAACTTACCAGGGGACGTCATAACCTCACTCCGAAGCGGCAGTGGCTGGCTGCGCGAGACGCTGCAGCCCGGCGAAACCGGCAACGATCAGGCTGCCATCGGCGGCCTCGATCACACTTGAAACAGGCTTGCCCAAGGGTTTGCCCAATGGCAGCAGCGCCGCTCCGGTCTGCTCGCTGTTGCGAAACAGCATGCCGCCCTGGTTGACCAGCAGCAGTTGGCCGTCGGCCAAACGGGTGGCATCGTTGAAGGAGATGGGTACGGGAACTGACAGGCGCTGGAAACTTGCACCAGCGTCCTGGGAGACAAAGGCATTGCCCTTCAGGCCGGCAACCACCAGCGCGCCATCGGCACGATTCTGCAGGGCGAAGAAACTGCCTTCGTAAGGGCTATTCAACTGGCTGAACGACATCGCGTCGTCGTCCGAGCGCGCCAGGTAGCCCTGCTCGCCCGCCAGGAACCAACGCGGTCCCTGAACACTGATGGCGTACAAGTGCAAGCCGTTCGGGTTGGCGATGCGCCCCATCAATGACTGCCAGGTCGCACCGCCATCGGTGGTCTGCAGCGCCAAGCCGTAGGCCCCAACAACCACCCCTCGATGTGCATCGATGAACTGGAGCGCCAGGAAGGGTTTGTCCGCCCCATCGGCAACAAGACGCTCGGCATTTTGTACCCGTGCCAGGGCGTCGTCCGGGTTGGCTGCCGTGGCCTGCTCAGCCTTGGCGGTATCCAGTTCGAGCCGTGCCACGCGCACGCCGTCGAGCTGCAGCGTCCAGTGCTCGCCGCCATCATGCGTCGTCAGCACCACGCCTGCGTGGCCGACCGCCCAGCCCTGTTGCGCATCGACAAACTGCACCGCCGTCAGGCTGACCGACACCGGCACCGAAGCCTGGCGCCAGCTTTGCCCGTTGTCGTCGGAGAGTAGCACCAGGCCGCGCTCGCCCACCGCAACGAGACGTGTACCGGCACGCGCCAGGCCAATCAACACGCCGTTCTGCGCAGCCGATACCTGCATGGCAGGGGTATTCAGCGGCACGTCCACGACAGCCGTGCCGGCCAGGCACTCACTCGTGGCGAAGGGCAAATGCAGGGCCAGGAGCAACGCGCTCGCCTGACTGATTCTGTTCATAACCTACCTCGGACAAACACTCGTATCCCAAGGGCAGCCCGACAGGCCTGCCCCTCACTCTCGGCTCAGGTCTAACGCACGCCGCGCCCAGCCATCGCCGCCGGCGAGAACTCCGAGGCCTTGTAGCGATCAACCGCGCGATACTGATCCGGCAACCCCGCATAGAGGTTCTGGATAAACCACGCACCAGAGGTCAGGTCGTAGAAACCGGAAGACAGTTGCACCAGGCCTGGCAGGTCGGGCAGCACGGAAGGCAGCGACCAGAGGGTCTTGGCCAGTTGACCGCTGGCGTCCCAACGATCGCCGAGCAGGGCTTGCCAAGTGTCCTCGTCGAGGTAGTAACGGCCCTTGGGCAACTGATGGCGCTTGCCGGCGGCCACCGTCGACTCGACCACCCAGACGCGGTGCAACTCCCAGCGCACGTAATCGGGGTTCAGATGGTGCTTGCCCAGAAGGTCCTGCGGCTGGGCAGCGTTCTGCACCTTGTTGGCGTTGTAGGGGACATAGATCTCCTGCTTGCCAACCAGCTTCCAGTCGAAGCGGTCCGTGCGCCCACCCCACACGCTCAGCTCATCGAAGGACATGACCCCGGCGGTGGAAGGCGTCGGCGTATCACAGCAAGCGTTGGGCAGCGTGCGCACCCGGCGCTGGCCGCTCAGGTAGACATGAGCCTGGGATTTGTCGCCGTTGATGTTTTCACGCCCAAGGATCTGCTCGCCGGCACGAATCGCCGGGCCAAGATTGACGAAGTGCACCAGCCAGTAGTCGCCCGAGTAATTTTCAGGGCCGCCCTCCTGGAAGTAGTAGGGCATTTCCTGGGTCAACAGGCCGTCGCTTGTCATCACCTGGTTGCCGTCGGCAGTCATCAGATAGTGGCGAAAATGCCCCGCCACCGAGGTCCCGCGCCAGTTCAGCAAATGGTTCCAGATCGCTTCGGTGCCGTTCTGTGGAATCGGAAACGGGATCCCGCCGTAGGCACCGTCGGGGATCAGGCCGGCACTGCTGTCGACCAGTTTGGCGCGGGTGGCATTCTTGAATGTGTTGTCATAGACCCACTGTGGCGCGGCCGCCGTGCGCCGGGTCGGATAGACATCGATGCGATAGGTGTCGGGGAAGCGCTTGAATAACTCCTTCGTGCCGTCGCTGAGTTTGTCGGCGTACTTGGCCAGGTTCTGCGCAGTAATGCTGTACAAGGGTTTGTCCGCGGCAAACGGATCGCTGCGCTTGCCGCCCGGCACATAGGCAGGATCGACCTTGGTGTAGCCGCCATCCCAGGCCGGGATGCTGCCGTCGGCATTGCCGGCTTTCTCTGCACCGAAGGGTGTCAGGGTCTTGCCCAGCGCGGCCGCTTGTTCAGCGCTGGCCGCCAGGGTCATCGGCGCGGCAGCGGCCAGCAGGGTTAAGCACAAGGCCTTTAGAGTGAACTGAATGGTCATGCGCAAATCCTCTTAGAACGTGGTCTTGACGGAGAAAGCCAGGTAATCCCGGTCCTTCAACGACTGCTTGTAGTTAAACTGGTTGACGGCGTTGAGGCTGGTGTCCTCGGGACCGTAGAAGTGGGTGTAGGTCAGCCCCACCGTCACTTGGTCCAGGTAGGTGGCGGAGACGCCGATGTTCATGTCCCCTCCTCTATCGGGGCCAAACCCGCTGATCACCGCCGACTTGCCCATGGGGAAGTAGCTGATGCCCAGCGGCACGCTGATATCGACGCCCGGGAAAAACTGGCGATAGGTGGGCGTGTACACCAGCTTCAGGCCCAGGCCGTCATCGGTGGCGTTAGGGTCGAGGGCGGCGCGGTTCCTGGTCACGGCCAGCAGGCGGTTCCAAGCGATCTCCCCGACCAGGCTGGCCTCATTGGCGACGAAGGAAGGGCCCAGCGACGCCAGGACGTTGAGGTTGACGTGGGCCGTCCGGCCAACGGCGTACAAGGCGTCATCGTTGTTGTCCGCGTCGACACCCGCCAGGACGGTCTGGGCGTTGGACACCAGCGGCATGTTCCAGCGCATGGATGCCTCACCGGCAAAGCTGTACTCGTCCACGGAAGTCGCGAAACTGGCGCCCAGGACGCGGATGTCTTCCGGGTAAACCCAGGAATATTCGCCGACTTGCCCGGTACTGAAGTTCGGCCCGGTGGCATTCGGCTTCAAGTACAGCGTTGGGGTTTTCTCGTGATATTGGAGCGCGTACAGACCGTAATCCGTCGTCCCGGTGTTGTACTTGAGCTGCAGGCCGCCTTGGCCGGAGCTCCTGGCTTTCTTGTCCTTGCCATGGAAAAACGCTGCCGGGCTGTTGGCATTGCCGCCAAGGAAATCCGGGAACGGCCCGCCGGTGATCAGCCGTTCATTGCCTTCACCGATGGTATCGCTGGTGGAGAAATAGCTGCCGGCGCCCGGCAAGCGAGTGGCCTCCCACTCCAACTGGTAGAAGGCACCCAATGACACATCGTCGGTCAGTTGGTAGGCGGTCGAGAGTTGATTGACCGGCCGGGTGATTTCCTTGAACTGGGTATTGGGCACCGATTGCGCCTTGACCACGTCCACCGGCGCCATGGCCCCGGCAATGCCGTTGCCGCCGAAGAACAGGCTTTCACCCCAGATCAGGCCGTGGCGCCCGGCGCGAACCGACAAGGAGCGGTCGGCCAGCTCACCGTTCCAGTAGACGAAGGCATCCAGCAGTTCACCGTCACCGCCGTGCAGTTGACGGGTATCACTGGTGAACTCGTTGAAACCCACCGAACGTTGGTTGGCACTGGCCGCGTCGTTGTTATCGTTGCGGTCCTGGTAGACGGTGTCGTACCAGGCGGCACCGCTCAGACGAGCGCCGAAGTTGTGAAAGCCGATGTCCAGCTCGGAAAGAATATCCAGGCGATTGGAGATCAACCCCTTGCCGAAGTTGTGATCACCGTCGTTCTGGTTCAACGCCGTCTGCCCTTCGCTGAGCTTGCTGCTGGGCTCCTTCAGGCGCCAGGCCGCGCTGTACTTCAGCGTGTTGTCCCAGCGCAAGCTGAGATCGGGATTGCCGGTGTCGATCTGAAACGCCTGGGCTGCCGAGGCGCCAAGCCCGAGGCTGGCCGCAAGGGTCAGGGTGAAGGGGACGCGCCGCGACGCAGCGATCTTGCGAGTAGCCATCGAAGTAACCCTCTTTATTGTTGTTGTATGTCAGCTCTTCTGGTGAAACCGCGCCCACAGTCGAACCGGGCCAAGCCTGCACAGGCATGAAGCATCCATGGGAGAGCGAATTCGGTTTTGTCGGCGCCTCAGATGGGCTGTGCCGTGACCTCGAGCATCCGCCTGACCAGGCCGATCCGGTCGAAGCTGCTGTCGTGGGCCATTTCCTTTTCACCGGCCAGCACCGAGCTTTCGCTGATGAATTTGCAGCGCTCATAACGGCGCGCCATGAAGCGTTCGAGCTGCTGTTCAACGCTGCCGCCGGCGACCAACTCTTCGCCAAGCACGACGGCATCTTCAATGGCCATGCCGGCGCCCTGGCCCAGGTGCGGTGTCGTGGCGTGTACCGCGTCGCCGATCAACACGACACGGCCGCGGTACCAGGGCTCACTGACGAACACCACCTCCAGCGGCTTGTAGACCACCTGTTCGCTGTCGATTATTTGCTCGCGCAGTTCGCCGATCAGCCCGGTGAAGCCGCTCAGGCGCTGGCGCATCCGGGTCGCCAGCGTGGCAGGCTCCATCCTTGGATTGGCGGGTTCGTGGGAGGTCATGAACAGGTACATCTGGTCCTGACCCAGCGGCACCAGCCCGGCATTACCGGCGGGTCCCTGGAACGTGGCCAGATGATCGATCCCGGCGGCACGCGGGAAGTTGTAGCGCCACACCGCTTGGCCGGTGAAGCGCGGGGGGTACTGGTCGCCGAACAGCAAGCCGCGCATTTTCGAGTACAGGCCATCGGCGCCCACGACCAGGTCGTAACGACCCCGACTGCCATCGGTGAACAGCACATCAACGCCCTCGCCCACCTGCTCCAGCGTCTCGACGCTCAAGCCCAGGCGAATCGAAGCGCCCAAGGCAATGGTGGTTTCGCTGAGGACTTGATGCAGGGCCAGGCGCGAGATGCCAACGTTGGCCGGATACTCGGGTCCAGCCAGGCGCTGACCGGGGATTCGCGCCAGCTGCTCACCGGCCGTGGTATTGATGGTCAGATCCTCGAACGCGTAGGCCGCGCCCAGGTAGCCCTCCAGCACACCCAACTTGGCCATCTCACGCACGACGTTACTCTGCTGGATGATGCCAACGCCGTAGACGGTCCACTGCGTCTTGAGCTCGACTAGGTCGACGACGATGCCTTTGCGACGCAAAGCGATTGCGGCACACAGGCCACCGATACCACCACCGACGATAAGCACCTTTTTCACTGCGTTCATGCTCGTCTCACTCTTATTCTTGTTATTCACGCAAGCGTTCTGCCGGAACGTTCCCAGGCTTCACGGCCGGCTGTTTCTGCACGCATTCGCTACCGCGTTGTGTTCACTTTCTCGGCAAAGCAGGCGTTTGACTAATCGCATGTAGGGATACGATGTATCAGCAACCGCGATACGTTAACTAAGGTTCACACGCCTCCAACTGACCCGCTTCGAGCACCAGCCAATCGGCTTCTGCATGCCATTGCAGCGCACTCAGGCTTTCCCCCAGGCACGGGCCGTACACGCACAGACCCGTGTCAGGAAGGAACCGCGCACCATGGGCGTAACAGACAATCTGGCGGCCATCGACGCTGAGAAAACGGTCCTTGCGATACTCCAGGCGCACCGCCAAGTGTGGGCAACTGTTGCGATAGACGCGCACCTCGCCGTCATGGCGCAGGGCAAACACGCTGTCCTTGCCTGTACCCAGAGGATCGAACCCGCGGGCCTCCCCTTCGACCAATTCATCCAATCGACTGAGAACAATCGCGTCGTGGCTCATGGACGAAATACGCACTCAGGCCTGCTTGGGCGGTGGGCCGCTCGGGAACCATTTTTCCCGGGAAGTGAACAGGAACAATTGCGAGTTATCCGCCGACAACGGCGCCTGGCGCGCCTGCCAGGCGTCATCGTGCTTGTCCATGTCGGCGTCGTATTCGATGTGGCAGCCCAGCGGGCTGTTGAAGTACCAGAACCAGTTGGAACCGAAGAGGTGACGGCCCGGCCCCCAGAAGCTGGTCCAGCCTTGCTGCTCGAAGCGACGCCCGGCCAACAGCACTTCCGTACCGCTGCCCATGTGAAAGGTAAAGTGCTCGCACCCCTTCATATGCGGCGGCGTCTGGATCATGAACAAACAGTGATGGTCATCGGAACCGGCGGGACGCATGAACGGACCCGCGCCAACAAAGGTGTCGGTGGTCACGAAGCCCAGGCGTTTGTAAAAGGCCTCGGCCTTGGCCGCATCCGGCACGAAATACACCACGTGGGACAGGGTGCGCGGCAGGGCCTGCATATCGGGGTTGATGCCCGGCTGGTTGACCGGGCGCTGGGGGGCATGGCCCGGTGCATTGGTCAGGTCCGCCGGCGCGCTGTACGCACGCCGCACACTGATCTGGAAACCAATGGCAAAGCCCATGTCGTCCACACTGTGCACGGAGCCATCGGAACCGCGGGTCACCGGGCGATCGCGCCCCAGTTCATCGGCGATGGCCTCAAGATCAGTTGCGCTGGCCACGCCATAAACGGTTTCACGAATCGAGGGGGCGGGCCCGATGGCCGCCGGCAGACGGGCATCGTCCGCACGACGGATGATCACCGCCGTGCCGTCGAGTGCTTCAAAACGTCCGCCCTCGCTGTCGACATCGACAGGCAGCAGACCATAGTCGCGCAGGCAATGGGTACAGGCTTGAATGTCGTCGACGCCAAAAATCAAGGCATCAAGGCCAATGATGTTCATTGAGTTACCACTCCATTGTAATTATTCAGCGCAGGCCAGCACCCCGCTTACGGGAGCCGTGCCAGGCGGAGCGCTGCCGAGGCTGGTCTTGGAGTCGATCAAGCGTCACGCCAACCGACTGTGGGCTGATACTGAAGGGGGACAAACTCACTGACTAATCGCTTGTCGGGATGCGACCTATCGGCAAACGCGATACCTGGCTGCACAGCGCAAATGGCCTGAAAAATCGAACAGTCATCGTTCGATTCACCCACTCGCGGGACTTGACGCCGCGATAGGAAGGCCGGAAGGTATTTACAAAATAAATACAAGAATCGAGACCGCCATGCGTTTTAACCACTTGGATCTCAACCTCCTGGTGGCGCTGGATGTATTGCTGGAAGAGCAGAACATCACCCGCGCCGCTGAACGCCTGCACATGACCCAATCCGCCACCAGCGGCGTACTGGGCAGGCTGCGCCTCTACTTCGAAGATGAGCTGCTGGCGCAGGTAGGACGCAAGATGCAGCCCACGCCTTATGCCCGTGAACTGGCGGCACCGGTGCGCCAGGTGCTGCTGACGATCCAGTCCTCGATTACCGCCAAACCGGTGTTCGACCCAGCCACCAGCAAACGCCATTTTCGCTTGATCACTTCGGACTATCTGATCAGCGTCCTGTTTGCCCGGGTGATCCAGAAGATCTCCCTGGAAGCCCCGCACATCACCTTCGAACTGCTGGGCCCCGGCGACACGTCCACCGAGATGCTGATGCGCGGTGAGGCCGACATGATGATCGTGCCTGAGCGCTACCTCATCGAAGGCCACCCATCGCAGCTTCTGTTCGAAGAAGAGCACGTTTGCGTCGTGTGGGATGGCAACACACTAGTGGGCGACAGCATCAGCCTCGATCAGTACATCGAGATGGGCCATGTCTCAGTGATTTTTGGCCGCAACCGGCAACTGAGCGTCGAAGAATGGCTGATGAGCCAGTACGGTTTCACCCGTCGCATGGAAGTGGTGACCCATGACTTCAACACCTTGCCGCAGTTGATCGTCGGCACCCAACGTGTAGCCACGATGCTCCAGCGCATGGCCAGGCTCTACGCCAACTACCTGCCGCTGCGCATCGTGCAACCACCGGTGAAAATCCCGGTGATGCGTGAGTTCATGCTCTGGCATCGGACCATGGAGGGGGATCCGATGCACCGTTGGCTGCGGGCGAAAATCAGTCAGATCATTAACGAGCTGGAGCAGTAATGGCTGCCGTAACCTGGAGGCGCGTCAGGTACGGAAGTGCCCGACGGCCGCTTTGAGTTCGCCGCCAACCCGTTGCAAGTCAGCCGATGAACCTTGAAGTTGCTGGCTTTCCCTGGCGCTGCCCTCGGCCACTTCCCGCACCCGCGTCATACTCTGACTGACCTGCTCGGCCACCACGCTCTGCTGTTCGGCGGCCGCAGCGATCTGCTGGTTCATCTGCTCGATACTGGACACCGCCCGGGTGATCCGCGCCAGCGCCTGGGAGGCTTGCGCAGCCAGCACCACCGTTTCATCACTCAACACATGGCTGCCTTGCAAACGCTCGGCGGCTTGTTGGGCAACATTGCTCAGGCGGACGATCAACCCTTCGATTTCCGTGGTCGAACGTTGGGTGCGCCGTGCCAGACCGCGAACCTCATCGGCGACCACGGCAAAGCCACGCCCCTGCTCGCCCGCGCGTGCGGCCTCAATGGCGGCGTTGAGCGCCAACAGGTTGGTCTGCTCGGCCACCGCCTTGATCACATCGAGCACGCCTCCAATCGCCGCGCTCTCCACCAATAGCGACCGCATGGCTTCAGCGCAACCGCCCATTTCCACAGCCAAATGGTCAATCTTGTCACTCGCCTGACGCACCAACTCATCGCCTTCACGCGCCTGTTGGTCGGCATGCGCCACCGCTTCGCTGGCCTCACCCGCGTTGCGCGCGACCTCCTGCGCCGTGGCGGCCATCTGTTGCATGGCGGTGGCGGCCAGTTCGGTTTCCTGGCGTTGATGTTCGACACCACGGCTGTTGCTCAAGGTCACTTCGGCCAAGCTGCCGGCCATGCCGTTAAGCGAGCCGACACCACGGTCGATGCGCCCGACCAATCCCCGCAGACTGCCCAGCATGCTGCCCACGGTGCCCAACAGTTGGCCCAACTCATCACGACGACCACTGTCTGACGGCGGATCACTCAGGTCCCCCGCCGCCACGCGCTGGACCAACTGCACAGCCTGGCGCAACGGCTGCACAATCAACTGGCGGATCAGCAGGCTGGCGCCAATGCCCAAGGCGAGCGCCAGGACAGTGATCAAACCCAATTGGCGATTGGCATCACGGTTATCGTCCAGTACCGCCTGCCTTTGCTGTTCATCGGCCTGGGTCAGCAGTTGACTTACCTGCTCGGTTTGCGCGTTCATGGCCGTGCTGCTTTGCGCGCTTTGCTGACGGCTGTCGACGAACTCGAGGAAGGCCTTGCGATAGTCGCCCAAAGCCCTGCTCGCCTCCTGCAGCGACTCGCCTTGCTGCTTATCCAGGGCGAGCGCCTGCATGGCGGCCAGCAGGTCACTCATGCTCATTTCCCAATCGCTGCGGTAACGCTCCTCGCCATCGAGCGAGTAGTACAGCTCGCTGTCACGCAGTTTAGCGAGCTTGTCCCGCAATGCGGCCGTCTGCTCAAGCAACACCATCTGATCGCTGCTCGGTGGCGTCCCCTGCCCTAACCGAGTGTTAAGCGCATCCAGTTGATCGAGAAACAGCAGGGTAAAACTGTCGCCAGCCGTCTGCGCCAGTGCCTGCATGCGCAGGCGCGCCTCCCGAGCCCGACGCAACGAATCGGCATAGCCGAGAAACTGCTCCAGATACGTGCCAGCGGCCGTGCGTACTGCGCTATTGGCGGGCTCAGCATCGAGTTGCCGGTTCAGTGTGCCGATCGCCTCGCGGACCTGCTCCAGGCGCTGTGGAGCAAGGTCCAGGGCGAATGCTTTCTCGGCGATACGCGCGCGCAGGATCAGTGCTTGGATCGACGACTCCTGACGCGATTGTTCACCGCGCTGCTGCAACACACCCAGGGAACGAAAAGCAGTGACTGCCACCGCCAATGTCACCAGCAGCACCAGGCCAAAACCCAGCGACAGCTTGGCCCCCACCGATAGGTTGCCAAACACACGGCTCAGTACGGGCATGCCCAACTCCTCGCACGGTCGTGGAAAAACAGCCTGCCCTTGGCGACCAGGCTGATCGCTGTGCCGGGTTTGGACTCACTCATCTGCCGATACCTTATTCTTGTTGTTGTGCGCGCCCGGGACTCCGACCAATAGCGCGGTGTAGCAGCAACTCTAATGAGTCGTACCTCGACGACACCAATCGCATCCCGCGTTATGAGCAATCGCAAAGTACGATGATAGGTATCCGGATTTGCGGCTTGAACAGTGAGTAGAAAACCCTTAGGCCACGGCGCACATACGCTCTATCAGCGTTCGCAATACCTCCCATCCCGACTCGCGATTGGCCAAACCATTGGCCTCCCCTTAGCCTGCTTCGAACCGTCAGGCCTGGTCATCCCCGCGCCGGACCTGGCCGCCTGCCTTTGCTTGCACAAGGACAATAACAATCATGTTTCGCTACTTCCCGACCAACTACGTGTGGAATCTTTCCGTCGACCTGGCCATTGAAATGGGCGCCCGTATCGGCGAAATCGAAGAAATGTGCGCGCCGCTGCAGGAAGCCGCCAAGCAACCGGACGCCGCCGGCAGCAAGGCCTTCCGTGAGACTTGGGCGAACATGGCCGACAAGCTGTGCGGCCTGGCTGAAGAAGACGAAAGTAAGGGGCGGATGTTGTCTGCCGGTGAAAAATACAACCGCGCCGCGACCTATTACCTGAGCTGCGAACGCCTGCAGGCCCATGGTGCCCCTGGCCGCACGGAGCTGTACCAGCGCTTTCTGCACACCTTCCAACGCGGTATCGAACTGGCACGAGAAAACTGCGTGCGCGTTGAAATCCCTTACGAAGGCAAACACATTTCCGGTCTGCTGGTCCGTGCCGAAGGCGTCAGCGGCCCAGCGCCGATCCTGGTGCAGGTCAATGGTCTGGATTCCACCAAAGAAATGAAATACCGCGTCGGCCTGCCCGCCTGGTTGGCCAAACGTGGCGTGTCATCGTTGATCATCGACCAACCCGGGACGGGCGAAGCGCTCCGGCTACATAATCTGACTGCGCGTTTCGACAGCGAACATTGGGCCAGCCCCGTGGTGGATTGGTTAGAAACCCGCGACGATGTCGACGCCAAACGCATTGGCCTGGAAGGAGTATCGCTCGGCGGCTACTACTGCCCGCGCGCGGTAGCCTTCGAGCCGCGCTTCGCTTGCGGCGTCGTGTGGGGTGCCAACCATGATTGGCGTGATGTGCAGAAACGTCGCCTGGAAAAGGAAGGCAGCTTTCCGGTGCCGCATTACTGGTCGCATGTGGCCTGGGTATGGGGCGCCAAAGACACCGATGAGTTCATGACCATCGCCGAGAATGTTCATCTGGACGGCATCCTGGATCGCATCAAGGTGCCTTTCCTGGTCACCCACGGAGAAAAGGATTCGCAGATTCCGCTGAAGTGGGCACACCGCACCTACGAGCAGTTGGTCAACAGTCCAAAGCGCGAGCTGAAAGTCTTCACCGAACGTGAGGGCGGCGTGCAGCATTCGAGTTTCGATAACAGTATCAATGCTGGTCAATACATTGCCGACTGGGTGGCTGAAGTGCTCGGCGGGCGTACTGCATAACGGGCGTGAAGTTGATATTCCGGCACACAGCTAAGGCTTGAACATTCTGTGCGACGGCACGCTTGTGCGATGGGCATCTACGCATACCCATCGCATTGCCAAGCCTTGGCTGTGCTCAAATTTGCTTTCCTCACCTCAACCATTCCCAAACATCTGCCACCATGACGCCCCTACGCCGGTAGTGCTTTCGCCGGTCCGACCATAATCAACGCGATGCTGGAGAGTTTCCTGGCCATGCTGCCGCGGGAGCGGGGGTCTATACATAGCTCCTAGCTCTGCATTTTTGGTGCATTCCAGATTCGTTCCCGATGTCCAATGACCAAAACGGTAAGACTCTTTGGCATATGTAAGCAGAAAGCTCTAGAGGTTAATCGGGCGATGCCGTCACAAATGCTCACATAGGCTCAATGCCCGCAGTGCCGGCCTCTGGAGGCAGACCGATCACCTGCTGCAAAACGTTGAGCCTGAATCGCCCCTGCTTCTGTATACGCCTTCAAGCTTCAAGGGCTGCTAACCCTGCGTAACTGTCCGCTTTTGGCCCGAAGTAGCCTGTCGACATGAGTGCAGACATTTTTTTAGGCACAAAAAAAAGCCACTCATCTGAGTGGCTTTTTTTGAATCTTGGAGCGGGAAACGAGACTCTTATCTAGCGTCCGACTCATTGAAATCTAAGGGGTTTTTTTTCTTGCCGGAGCAGGAAAAGACTTAATTCTGGACTTGTTTTTCGGGTGCATCAAGAGCAATTCCAAGGCGAGCTACCGACTTCCTTACCCTCTCCTGAGATCGCTTGAGCACCGCTACCCAAGAGCTCCGTCGCTCCTCGGCGCCCACCGTGTGCCAACGGCTTTCCTGGCCCCAACCACATCAGAATGGCTTCAAATCGCCTGGGCATGCCTGGGTAGTCGTCCAAAAGCTGGGCAATCAACATTCTTTCGGCGGCGCGGATCTTCCTGTTTGGTGCTCGGGATGTCTGGTTCGTGGTGGCTTTGTCGGTGTACTTGGGCAGCGTCTTCGGCCGGGATTTCTGGAAGGTGGGCGGCTTCCTGGCGGCCTGGGTGATTGGTTACGGCTTCGTGTTTTCGCATCCAGCATTACCGGCAAGAAGAGTGGGCATCAGATGTCACGAAACTTGGGTTGGGCTTTTGCCTTGCCCAGGTCTTTCTTCAGGTAGGGGTACGCCTAGGGTGCGGATTCCACGCCATTCGGACACTCAGCCCACGAACATCCGGACACTCGTTCCACGCTCATTCGGACAGGCAGTCGGAGCGCAGCGACGCAGGTTTGCATTGTTAGTCTGAAGCCCCTGCCGTCGTCAATTTCGTTGCGCGCCTGCGCATCGATTCGCCCTTCAGTTCGATCCGGTAAGCGTTGTGCACCAGCCGGTCGAGGATCGCATCGCCTAAGGTCGGATCACCGATCAGCGCATGCCATTTGTCCACCGGCATCTGGCTGGTCACCAGTGTCGAGCGGTTACCGTAACGATCATCCAGCAGTTCAAGCATGTCGCGCCGTTGCGCGGCGGTAAAAGGCGCCAGGCCCCAGTCGTCCAGGATCAGCAAGTCGGTCTTGGCATAACCCGCCATCAGTTTGGCGAAGCGGCCGTCGCCGTGGGCCAGGCCCAGTTCCTCCAACAAGCGTGGCAGGCGCAGGTAGCGCACGCTGTAGCCGTCGCGGCAGGCCTTGTGGGCCAGCGCGCAGGCGAGCCAGGTTTTGCCTACGCCGGTTGGGCCGCCGATGATCAGGTTCAGGCCGTCGCGCAGCCACTGGCCGCTGCCCAGTTGCAGGATCAGCGCCTTGTCCAGCCCGCGCGGGCTGCGGTAATCGATGTCTTCCAGGCAGGCGTTGTGGCGTAGTCGGGCGGCTTTGAGACGCGTACTCAGGCGCGCATCTTCACGCTCGGTCAGCTCGCGGTCGACCATCAGGCCGAGGCGTTCGTCGAAGCTGAGGTCGTTGATGTCAGGCGTTGCGTGTTGTTCGCCAAGCGCCTTGATCATGCCGTGCAGGCGCAGGGTTTGTAGCTTGTCGAGGGTCGGGTTGGGCAGCATGTTGGTGCTCCTTTTTCAGTCAGTGGTAGTAGCCAGGGCCGCGCAGGTTGATGTGCTCGTCGGGCAGCAGCGGCAGGTTTTGCTGGGCCAGCGGCAGGCGCTCCAGCCCTTGGCGCAGGATCGATTCCAGGCTCTTGTAACTGCATGCGCCCAGTGCCAGCGCACGCTGGCACGCGGCTTCCAGCCGCGCTTCGCCGTGCTGTTTGCTCAGGCGCAGGATGCCCAGGCAGGCGCGGAAGCCGTGCTGAGGATGGATTCGGCGCTCGAGGATGTAGGCGATGACGCCTGCGGTGTTAGGCCCGGTCTGCTCTGCCCAGCGGATCAACCGTTGTGGAGTCCATTCGGCGTGCTCGCGGTGGCTCTTGGGCATGTGCTCGGTTTGGGTGGTGTGGCGGCCATTGTGCTGCGAGCGAAGGTGGCTGGCCACGCGCTGGTTGGCGTGGAAGCACTCGACGGTCTGGGCGGTGAGTCGTACTTCGAGTTGGTGCTTCACTAGTTGGTACGGCACCGAGTAGAAGTGGCCATCGACCTCGACGTGATAGTCGATGTGGACGCGCACTTTTTTCCATTCGGCATAGACGTAAGGGTGTTCCGGCAGCCCTTGCAGGGCCGGTTGGTCGAGGGCCTCGAAAGCTGACCGGCGTGAGCCGGGCAGCTTTTTGAAGGGCTTGTGGTTGAGGCGATCCAGCAGCAGCGCGATGGCTGTGTTGAGTTCGCCCAACGAGAAGAACTGCCGGTTGCGCAGCACCGCCAGGATCCAGCGTTCGACCACTTGCACGCCGACTTCGACCTTGGCTTTGTCCTTGGGCTTGCGCGAGCGAGCAGGCAAGACGGCGACGCCGTAATGCTCGGCCAGATCGCGGTAGCTGGGGTTGATATCCGGCTCGTAACGGTGCGCTTTAGTCACGCCACTGCGCAGATTATCGGGCACCAAGATCTGCGTTGTGCCGCCGAAAAAAGCAAAGCATCGGACGTGCGAGCCCAGCCAGTCGGGCAGTTTCTGCGACCAGGTGGCCTCGGCAAAGGTGTAGCTGGACGCGCCGAGAACGGCGACGAAGATCTGCGCCTGGCGGATCTCGCCGGTTTGCCGGTCGATGACCGGCGCTGTTTGCCCGGCGTAATCGACGAACAGCTTTTCGCCAGCACGATGCTCCTGGCGCATGACCACGTCGACCTTGGCGGCCCAAAGGCGGTAGTGCTCGCAGAACCAGCTGTATTGGAAGCCTTGCGGGTGAGCGAGTCGATATTCCTGCCAGAGCAAGGCCAGAGTGACGCCGGGGCGGCGCAACTCCGCGTGTACCCACGCCCAGTCAGGCATCGGGCGCTGGTCGGTGGGCACCGGCACTGCCGGTGGAAACAGCCGTCGATTCAGCTCCGCATCAGAAATATCGATGGGCCACTGAAGCCCACTTGCGGCGAACCGGCAAAGGTAATCTCCTGCACTCGAATGGCCGATGGATAAGCTGGCGGCGATCTTGCGCACGGACAGGCCGGCGTCGAACTTTAGGCGTAGTACCTCTCGGATTTTACGCATGGATAAACGCTCCACGACGACCTCTTCGCTTCGATAAAAGAGGCCGATGGTAGTGAATAATCCTGCGTTGCTGCCTGCCTCAAAGTGTCCGGATGGCCGTGGAATCGGTGTCCGGATGCTTGTGGAATGAGTGTCCGGATCAGCGTGGAATCAGTGTCCGGATGTTGGTGGAATGGGTGTCCGGATGGTCATGGAATCCGCACCTAGGGGGACCACACGCCGAAGGCTAATTCCACACTGTGAGATGCGCACATAACTCCATATCCGCAGACGCATCACTGATCACAATTCTGCCTGACAACCTAACGAGCACGAAGCTCAATAACGTCGTTCTGATCGCAACCTTGAGTGAGGCGCACATTTACAGCGACGACCTGTTGGATAACCGCCGCGTTCGTGCCCACGTTTTGAACTCGTCATTTGTGTGACTGCAAAGCAACGCCCTCACTAACCAGCGTTGTGCAGGTAGCGTTTGTACTGGTCACATTAGCGTTCCGGGCGACCATACGACGCCGTAAAAAGTTGAGAAACGGCATCATCAAGATCAGGGCTGGGTCGCAGAAGCTCCTGAAAGAGCGACCGTAGGACCTGCCTATTTGCACCATAGTGAGCTTCCCGATGATGTTCCGGACATAGAGCAATTACATTGCCTGGAGCGTCCCCTCCTTCCTCGCTAAGCGAAACAACATGGTGGGTTTCAAGGTACAAGTCACCGTTGCCCTTAAGAAAGCCACGACGGCCGCAAAGCTCGCAGAACCCCTTGGACCGAGCCAAGACCACCTGGCGTACTTGTGGGCTGCGCACCCAAGCAAACGAAGAAATGGCGATGCGCTCAGGCTCCTCATTCCCCACGAACTGATCCGCCACTCCCACACCATAGGAGTCAGCGGTAACCTGGGACATGATCGGGAGTTTAGGCTCTTGCAGACGAATCTCTATCTCACTGCCGCTGCTCTGAGTTGGCTCAAGACCCCGACGCAAAAGGAAAGAGCCGGTTTGCATGTCATAACGCACCAGATTCCAAGGCTGTGGATCCAGCAGGCGGAAGTCCGCTGCCGCACGTTCGTCCTCTTGTAGGGCCAGATTCTTGCTGGCGACCAAAGCAACGCGTATTAGCCGGCCTTCGCGGTCAGCAATTTTGACGACTTCATCCATCTGGTAGGCGCTGGAAGCCCACTTTTTGAAGCGCTGCTTCAGTGAGGGATCACGCTGGTCGTTCGAACGCTCTTCGTTGACACGCTGCTCATTCCTGGCATTTCCATAATACTCGACACTGCTTTCCGTAAAGCTAAGGTCGCTATGCCATAGACACAACAGTACCCGACCAGCACCTTCAAACGCCCAGCGATAGCAATACTTGGGGTTTTGGGCGGGCGTTCTGTTTGAGGAGATGTTGTGCCAATCTTCAACATCAATACCCGCCTCAGACACCGCGTCGTACACGCGCATCGTGGAGATTGGTTTGAGCTGTTCACGCAAATCTTCGAGCATATAAACTCCATCATGAACGCAAACCAGGGAGACTACTGGGTCATTATCCGAGCCTTACAGCCTCGGGGCGGTGCAATCTTCGTCTCTGTATGAGCGCAGGAATCGAACATGTGATGAATCCTGTCCCCTCGGAAACAAAAGGTGTTCATGAAGTGATCGAAGCCTGAAGGTAGAAAAAGAGTCAGATGAAAGCCTTGTGCCGTCATTTTCAGTCCTCGAACTCTATCAGATGCTCATTCCTGAGAGGGACTTCAACTCTCTAAATCAGGCGATACCGGGTAGCGCCGCCGAAGATCTTCGGCTAATTTGCATGACGATTAAAATTAATTTGATTCATCAGGTAATTCAAAATGGCTTTCATTCGGCCGTACAGAAGGGGTCTCGATATTTGTAACTGTACTAAGTAGTTCTTCTGCATTAATAATGACGGACGCGTCAACGCTGACAAAACCAAGTGGTACGGCGTGACCATGTGCGGCCTCAACAGGTAGATGTACTAGGACGGCAACCAGTAAACCTGGAACTAGTAATATTTCGACAGAGCGAGGCAGCTCTCCTGTTGTAAGTTGGATAGTCTTACGGAAAGCTTTGTCAGGTGCGCGATGAGTTTCGTCACGAAGTAGAATTGCCGAGACAGTAGGGTCATAAGTCTCCGACTTGCTGGATAACAACTGCGACAACCTATCGATTAACTCCGGCAAAGTTCTGGTTCGACCCCAGTGCCAAGTATAAGGCGCACGCCAATAAAATTTAGTAGGTAGGCTTTCCGTCGGTGTGTTGGCAACACCTAAAGCTAATCCATTTAATATTAATCGTATATTTTTTGCGGTGAATAGCGGGCCAACTATAGGAATAGTAGTCCTATTTTTTCGAAATCCCGCTGATTTTAATGATACTACCTCTTTATAGAATTTTTTTACAGACACTACCTCTTTGCTAGAATACTCCCCCATTAAATTTGGCGCCAAATCAAGCAAAATTTTATACTGCTCTTTCGCATCCCTCGGCAAGGAAAAGCGTAATTCGTCCACGAATCTAGCTACAGCAGGAGTTATTTTTGACCTATGATCCAGCTCGTCTTCCGAACGCCAAATTGTTAGATCTGGCTCACCTCGAGAAGGTAGAGTTTTTTGTGCTTTTACTACTACCGGAACTATAGCAACAAATCGGTCTCCTGGGGAGACGCTATCAATTGAGTAAAGTGACTTTCTAGGACCAGATTTAAATTCGCGTCGAAAAGCAATCTCACTGAAGTGTTTTTTGAACGAAATAGTAACTTGCTCTGTGCCCTTGCTAGCAGTAGCGGGGTCAATGGCAAGTTCTGGCAATGCAGGGTCGAAATGATCGGTCCAACCTTTCTCTTGTGGTGCAAAAGATATTTGGTCAAAACCAATGTCCAGCGAGCTGTTATCAACATTGAAAATTTGAGGGCTATCATTATCAGGAACAAAAAGATTTCGTCCTGCGCTTGTTAGCCACAATCGTCCAGAGTCACGATTTATGTAGCCAAGACTTACAGACTCATTCAGCAAATAAGTCATCTCAACCGCAGAGAAGTCGAAAAATTTCGAAACCTCAGATTCATACATGCCGTCTATGGAGTGGATTAATCGAAGTAAAAACTCGGTGGTTAATGAAGCTTTTCCAGTCTCGGCGACCTTGAAATTTATCCGATAACGACGGCAAGGAAGGAAAACATCATAGATACCTATCTCTATGTTAGAGTCTTCTTTCTCTAGCTCAAGTTTATTTGAAGTAAGCTGATCCATCACAGACTCTCCTCGCTACTAATTTTTTTTGCGAATCGACGAAATACCATTTGTTTGATGTTCTCGCTGCTTCTCAATAAGACCTACTGCGTCAACGAATATTCCATTACCAAATTTTACCTCCCCACTGAAATGATCTACCAGTTCGGCCATGGGGCCACCGGGCATCCATCGACTCTTTGCTCCAACAATAATTAACCAATCCATAGCCCGGCTTACAGCTACGTTTATTCGATTTGGACGAGACATGAATCCTGGCCTAATTGTGGCTCCATCATTGTTGCGAGTGCCATCAGCATTATTTCGTACAAGTGATAATATGACTATACGGTTTTCCTTGCCTTGATAACTATCAACAGTATCAACTTTCAGAGAGCTTAGAATTTCTTCATTTAAGTTGGCTAACTGGATTTTGTGGCGAATAGCAACCGCCTGAGCACCATATGTGCAAATCACCCCAATCGCGGGTTCCAAATTTCCTCGCTCGCGCAACCAATGTAGAAAGTCCTCATCATTACTCCATTCGCTGAGTATTCCTACAATTAGATCAATTTCAACTTGGTTAATTAGAGATTTTCGCCCCCTGCCAATATGTGGCTTTTGGAATGCGGCATCACCCATTTCATCCGTGTAAATCCATGTTAAAGGATGGTGAATTCCTAAAGGATTAACCTTTTCTTCATCGTCCGTATGTGTTCTGCCAGGTTTCAAATCTTTGTCATAAAAGGTATCTGCAACAACCCTTCCGATTGACGGTAGCATTCGATATTGGACGTTAAGCTTTTGACTGATTTTCGCTCCCAGCGGAGTTTCGAACACCTGTTCGAAAGCGCTTTTGACAATATCCTCAGCCGGATAGCCAGTTTGATCAGCCACCATCGCGACCACTTTTTCCTGACTCCGTGGTTCCAACTGGCGTTGATCTCCAACGAGAACAATCCACCGTCCGGCTTGCATAGGAACGGCCAGTTCACTGGCAGAACAGCGTGCAGCCTCATCAATAATAACGAGGTCAAAAGCGGTTGATGTCAAGCCAAGAGACGAGCGTCCCAGACCAACACAGGTACCAGCCACAATCTGCCGCGTGCCTGCGAGAAAAGTTTCGAAACTCCGATCCGCAGTAGAAACGCTCCCAATTATGTCTTGAGTCAATCGGGAAACAGATCGAAGTTTCGCGATCAAATCAGGTGCGCATCGAAACTTACGGGCGACTACAGAGTAAACATCGTCCATAAAAAAACTGTCAGGAAGAGATTCCAGCTTAGGTGTTTCAACATCTAGATCCAAACCAGATAGCAAAGTATCTATTGTTTGCAACAAGCTTTTAACTCGAACTAGCACCCCTTCAGGAATAACATCTACGGATAAGGCATTCAATTGCTCGAAAACCGGGCTTAGCGTTGTTTCAACTTTAATTAGCACATCAGCAACTTCTTCCGGCAGGCCGATAGAAACGGAAGCTGCTGTAAGTCTTTGTTTGAGTGTTGCCCGGAACTTGTCTTTGTATAGTTGCTCGACCTTTGCCACATGATAAGGGAGAAGTTGTTCGGAAACCTTTTCTTCTTGACCAATGCGGATAATGCTTGGGGCATCTTCTGTACTTGGGAAAAGTTTTAAAACAGCTTGGGCTGCATTGTTGACAGCTTCATGGGATTGGCTTGCGATGAGTACATTTCGTACAATGTTTTTTGACAGCGCATAGTGAACTAAAGCTCCAATCCATCGTGTCTTGCCGGTTCCGGGCGGCCCTTGAAGCAGACTCATCGGTCTTACTTGAAAGGCGCGGATTAATGCTTCAGCTTGGCGTTGGTTAAGACCATACGTAGCTTGAACCTCTAATACATCTATATCAATTTTTTGCTCTACAATTGGGGGGGATACATCAGGGTCAAAATAGTCTATTAGATTTCTGACTACTGACTCCCGGTTTAGGATGCGTTTAACCGCGGCGTCGCGACGAGTAATATCAGAAAAGTGCAGTTGACTCTGAAATCGCAATCGTTGTTCTGCATCCATTAGGTTTCCCATGAATGTGCTTCTGCCGCCGTCATCTATGTGGATAAACTCTGCACTTGATTTCGACACATCTAGTAAACCAACCCGTCTCCAACGATTATCATTACCCAGCTTTTCAACAGTTACTTTGTCGTGACGAGAAAACTCGAACGTTCCACACTCTAGAATTATTGGTACAGCATGTACTTTTGTCTCTTTTCTGAAAGTACTAGGTCCCAATGTTGTGGCCTCGTTTGTTAAACCGACCTCCACATCTACTAAAGCGCGCCAGAGATCAGGCGTACTCGACCTTGACCTACCGTAGCTTTTCTCAATTATTTCGGTGACAGCGTCTTCGTCCGTTTCTGCCTGAGTTACTTCGCCCTCGGCTTCTGGATCTTCATTTTCGACCGAAATATCTAATTCATCATTCGTCTGATCACTTTCGGTAAATTTACTCTCGATCAACTCAATAAATGGGCTCTCTTTGAAAAGCTCAATAAAATCCGCGTACGAGTCCTGTACACCTCCAATGACAGCGAGAGAGGCAGAAAATATACCTTGCTGCATCCGCAGCAGACGGCGATGTTCTGCTTGGGGAGCACTTGAAAGTTTCACCTTGTTTAGTGTTTTGTTGGAGAAGCTAAAGTATAAAATATCCGAAACACCTCGGATAAAAAGCTTATTTTTGTTGAACCCGTACCCAAAAAAACCCTCGTCAGGCAAAATATCGCCCGACCTAGATTCAGATAGTGCAATTGATAAACTACGTTTTGCCTGTGAACCTTCTGGTCGTAAAATGCTAACCACAGCATCTCGAAGAGGGAGTAGAGTGGCGTTGGCTAAGATAGTGTCGCGATACTCGGCGAGCGCACCATCTAGCACCTTGCGCACGCCATCATCAATACCGTCATTAACTAATAGTTCTTCAACTATTTTTGTAACTGCATACCTATCACGCTCTAATGTGCCACCCGAAGAAGGTGAATATGCAGATGTACTTATTTCCCCATCAGCCAGACAACTAAAGTCGAGATAATCGATCAGTTTAGGCTCCATGCCCTCACCACACACCAAAATATTATCTGGTTTCAAATCTCCATGAACGTAACCTGAATCATGAAGCTTTATAACGCTTTCGATCAATGCAAGTATAAAATTTAGTCGTTGTGTTTGGTGTAGGGAGGCAGAGTCAGCCATTATTGCATGCGAGCTTAAACTAGGTGCATCAACGTAGTCTTGGATAAGTGCAAATGAATCTGACAACCAATACGCGTCGCGAAGCTGTACGCATCCCGGCGGAGGTGAGTTAGCATATTGTCTCGCTTTTTCAAGAAAATCAAGAATGCGAGGTTGATCTATTCCTCCATCACTCCAAGAGGCTCTTTTCCACAGTTTCCCAAGAAATCTCTCTTCGCCTTTTTCAGCAATCCATATCGTTTTGAAATCATCATCAGAAATAATAACTTCATCAGGATACTGTCTGAATAGCTGTCTTTGAGAGCCGATCGACTTAAATGTTTCTAGTCTCTTTAGAATTGCAGCGCCTGTATCTATAGGCTTTAGTGCATTGTTGAATTCTTCTAGGAACTTTGACGCATCTGCATATCTCGAGTTGTCCCAGGCAAGGGCGCGCTCTAGGACATGGTGCAGGTGTCTGAATTGATTCCCTACATCTATAGAGTTTTTCCACTCAGGAGGCTCCGACTTTGGAATAGTGCCAAATAGCACCAAATGTATCAGTACTCCAAGGTGAAAAACATCTTTCTGCTCTGGTGTTGATTTGAAATCGATAATGTCATCCGGCAGGTTCGTACTAGATAGAAACTGGTATCGATTTTCGCCGAGCGACTCTGCCTCCGGATACTTAGCAGCCATCAAATGTGATAGCTTTACCTCACTAGGTAATCCAATCCAAACACTATGCTCACCTATGTCAAGATGGGCCGTCTGATAATTATGGAGGCAGTTGGCTTGATGAATCAGCTGCCTTGCAATCTCTATTCTTTCTTCCGATCTTAAACGAGGAAGCTCGCTTCTGGCGAATTCGGAAAGCCGCTTCATTCTCTTACGTAGATCGTAAACCTCCCAATATTCTACACTTTTTTCTGGGTCTTCGGCCTTAGGTTGAAGTACAGCATTTGCACAGTTTTCACTTCTATCGTTGAGCCAGCCGATAATACTCCTTTCCCGACCGGCGATCTCGAAGCGACCACTTTCCGTTTGAAAACGGGTATCAGCTTTTGAAAAGTCCCAGCGTCTCAGAAGTCCCACTGCCTGAGCTGCCGAAATATCGTTTACTATAAACTCCTGAAAGATCTCATTTTGATGTATATAACTCGCGCTACTTTGCTCAGTGGCAATATACTCACCGTAGCGACGCACCCCGTGTTTGAAGTGGCCCGAGCTAACATTAAAAAACTGATTTAGCCATCTTCCCCACTCGGACGAGCAAATTGGAGTAGTTACAAAGTCCGATGCGACTCCTCCGAAGCGCTCTATTCGCGCGCTAGTGTCCTTCACTGTGGTTACGAATTGCTTTGCGGTGAAGACCGAATTTATTTCTGTGGGCGCGATACCATTCAAATCATGGCTACTTGTTAGAACCACTACCCCATAAAGCCTCGGAGTAAGAAGTTTTGGATATCCTGTACGTTTGGACTGCTTGTCCAAAAAATCTGCTAAGAGAAAGCTAGTCTCCCGAGTATTGTCCAGAATTTTCTGAACAGGTGATTGTCCCTCAAGTGGTTTCCCATTGAGTGTCCATCCACCATTAGCACTAGCGTATTTTCCATAACCATCTTTAAGATCAATCAAAAAAATTCTATCTACCGCAAAAAGAATTAAATCTATTTCACGGGCTCCAAGTGGCAGTGAGAGCGCCAGATTGGTGTGGCCAATCCATTCATCAGGCAAATGCTTTTGCAAATAGCTGATACCAGGGATCTCCCGCTGGTGAATTCCTTTCCCATGATTGATAATTCTCATTAACGTCCCTGATCCCAGATTTGACTTAGGGCTAAATTAAGCGATATCTAGCCATTGTGCCACTACGATCGCCCCCAATATCGTAGCGGCCTTTCATTGGCTACCCTTAGCTGTGGATTTAATCGGTCAACGCAACACGACTCTAAGGCCAGAAAAAGCTGATACGGGGTCGCTGGTAGAAAAGTGACCCTGTCCTGCAGATCGCCGAGATGCCGATCTGGAGAAGGCAGTACTCGAACAATTGGCAGCTGCCTTTGGTAGGTGGTCGCGCAGGCAACAGTCAAGACGTTAGAAAACCAATCGTAATCTGCCCACACCGACCATTACCGTCGAATGCTTGCTAATCGCCCTACTGACAGCCCAGAAAGGCTTCAGCGCCATGATGACGCAGATACTAGAAACGCTCAGGCCACCGTTAGCGAAAACACGCTCGTATTGCCTTTGAATTCGATTCATTGACAGGCCCGCTGAAGCTTACGCTTGAGCAGTTTCAGGCGCACGTAGAATGCACGCGGCAGGTGTGGTTCAGCCACTTCGTACCATTGAACCAATCACAGCGCTGGAATATCAGCAGTACGCTATCCGACTTGCGCGTTGGTTGGTGACTCACTCCGCCGATTGCTGCCACTGAGTCTCAGCAAGTACTCTCGGCCTATCCCCTTTGGTTTCCGTCCTTCCGCTGCTACGCTCATGAGTCCTCGATTGGAGTCGAAACAATGCCCACCGAATATTCACTTTCTGATGTTCTCGAGCGGCTGTACCAAAATCAGCTCGCCTTGGAGGCCGCGGTGATGGAGCTGACCTTGAAGGTAGAAGACCAAGGTGCAGCGGAGATAGGTGCCAACGTCCGAGGTGCACTTCACACCATCGGGGAAAATGCCGGACACATCAAGCAGGGCTTGGCTAAGCTGAGAACCCAGGGTCACTGATTTAACGGCCCATGCGATGGCGAGCTTGGCGGTTATCCTGCACAGCATAAAGGCTGGACTCGCCGAAGTGTCAGAACTCCCGCGCGCTGCGCGGCGACATCGTGAAGATACGGGCGCCCTCAACCTTTCGTTATGAAAAGCGGCGCACCTTGATAATCATGTCCGAAGCTACCTTATGCTTGGGCTTGGCCGCTCGAATAACCTTGTGCTGACCATCAGCCATTGTTTCAACGAGCATGCCATTCCTGATTTCCATCACACTGAGTCCGACCGCCAGCGTATTGATATAGGCCGCCTTAATCGCGCCTTTCGCCATGGCTGGAATTTTCTCTTCCAGCCGGCTCACCAGTTCATCATTTAACATCTGGTTGACGTCCATAACGAGCTCCGCATTTTAGGCCAGCACGGAGCCAGCCATCGTGTCATTTCTGAGTTCAGGGACAAGCACCGCCCTTCCTTGGGATGCACGCAAGACGTATTTGGCCGTCGACGCTGCATAAACCTTCTACGGAACCCCCGACACCCCACAGAAGCCCGCCCTCCTCAGCGAGTTCTAATGAATGGCAATTCCGGCTTCAGAGAGCGAATTTTAGGGGTACTGTTCGGCCATTTTGACTCAGCTTTTTCCCGCGATGATAACGACCCCAATCCGCTCTGCCAGATCTAGCACCGTGTCGAACGCAGTCGAGTCGCCGGTCAAGCTGCGTGATACCCCCTGCGGATGGAGTGCGCCGTCAGGAACCCGGTCACCGAAGAGCACCACCGCCCGTGCCGAATCATCTTGTCGCGACACCCAAGACAGCCCTTGGGCATCTGGACACTGACGGTGGATTGCCTCGGCCCATTTGCGTGTCGCAGGATATTGATCTTTATCGGTGTCGATCAGTTGTTTGCGCGTGATGCCCAGTTTCCGCAGTGGCACGCTGGACAGATCAACCAGGTGCAGCGGTTGGCTAACCTGGACGGCAGAATGCACCTGTCCAGTCAGCTTGCCTTTGTCGAAGCTTTTAAACCCAGCCGTATGGGGAACGTCGTGGAAGACGGTCTCCATCAAGGCGCAATCGACTGTCGTGCCGCCATACAAGGTGGGAATCGCCCGCCCCTGATCATCCTGGATCGGGCTGAAGCGTGCGTTGCCGTGCACACCAGGATTGAATTGATCAGGCTGATACTTATCCTGGTGCACACGGTGAAGCACATCGCCTTTGGCGATCACGGTGAACGTGACGTGCAACGTAGCCGCAGGCACTGGGGTAACGGACGCTGCCAAATCCGTGGGAGGCGTCGCCCTACCCTCACTGGACTCGGTACGCTGCTTAGCCATGGACAATGCCTTGGATTTCATCCAGTGCTGCAGCAATCACCCGATCAGGCGCCGATGCCAACAGGTCCTGAGGTCTTTTGCCGCTCAGAAAGCTGTTATCTGAGCGGAACCAGTAAGCCATACCCCAGCCGTCCTTGTGGCCAGCGAAAGCCTCGATGACTTTGGCTAATGCCTTGAACGGCCGATAGCCCGCATCCGGATCCAAGCCGTAACCCGGGAAATAGTCGACCCCACCGTGACTGATGGCAAAGATTTGCCCCTGTTTTTTCCATTTGTTGGGCTGGGCACTCGGGTTTCGGGTACTCAACTGGGCCACCTGGGCGATGTCTGCGGCGGTCAGCCAGTCACCGCTTTCCAACACCGCTTTGCGGGCTTGGACCAGCATTGCCGCTTCCTTTAGCAGTCGAGGCGAAGGCGGCTTACGCGTCACAAACACCTCGGCCAGTCGCTCCAGCGACTTCGGGTCCTGACGCTCCTGCAGCACCTCGTACATCGAAGAAGCCACATTGGCGAAGTTTTCCGCCAACGCCTCAAATACGCTGAGGTTGACCTGATCAAAAGACACGACCAGCACTCGATCCGCATGCGAGCGGCTTAAGCTCGCCCGAGCCTCCTTAGGCGTACCGACCAAAGTGGAGACGCCCGACTGCTCTGTAACGCTCATGGAAATCTCCTCACCAGTTATCTGCGCTATCAAATACTAGCATATCTTTGATAACCCCAGCCCTGGCCTAGCCTCCATTCATCCGGATACATAGGTAGGATTGAGGGGAGCACGCCATGCCGTCGATCAGCACGGTGACTCTGGGGACGAAAAGTCTAAGGATACGATCTTGGCTTTCAGGTGTGGCGAGCGAGCTAAAGACCAGCAATGGTGGATCGAAAGAGTTGGCATAACCCAACTCAGCACTGCTTGAATTCCCGGCGGTCCCGCTCCCCTAAGGGCCGAAAATTTGTACCACATCGATCTAAGAAGGTGTTCTCTCCGCCAACAGTTTGGCATTGCGCTCAAGCCGTCGCTGGTCGCGGGGATCGATACCCTTCGCGACCTGCGCCCTGGCGATATCACGCAGAGCGCGAGCATTGCGCAGACCTATTTCAGGATAAGTACCGAGCGAAATACGAGGCTGCTTGCCCGCCCAGGAAAAGCGGAAGTGCCAGCTCTTGGTGCCTTTCGTATTCACGAAAAGTGCGAGGCCATCAAAGTCAGGAAGGGTATAGTTTTTGGCGCGAGGTTTGGCGTGCCGGATCGCCGTATTGGTAAGGACCATCGTACTAACTCCCTCATATGAAATGAAGGTGTGTTGTACAGTTTTCAGAGTACCAAGCTGCTCAAAAAACTGATTTACCAAGCGTCGAATTGATGTACTAAAAAATGTACTAAAAAATCGTGGATACTAATGTATCAGAGTAGACTTTACTGGAACGAAAAAAGAGGCCGAGGCCTCTTTCTTTGACTTCTAAATACTTCAATGGAAGTCTATAGAAAAATAATTGGAGCGGAAACGAGACTCGTATCTGGTGTCCGACCCGTTGAAATCTAAGGGTTTTATTTTCTTGCAGGAGCAGGAAAAAACTTAATCCTGGACTTGTTTTTGGGGAATATCAAGGGCCAAGAAAGCGTGATTCCGGGCTGTGTCATTTGCTTCTATCCATAGCCAGCCGGACGGTAAGCAATCTCACTGCAACTAACACAAACCAACCAAGTAAGAATCTGACACTCATCACAGGAATGCGATCCGGCCGAAGGCCCGTGGATAGCTGACTCCTCGAATAACAGGACCCTAGCGAACGACATCGATTCAGATGCGCTGCTCTTGGTGAGCCCTCCCATTCGTCATCGGAACGCTCATAACGCTGGACAGTTTCTCTCACTCGTCCGCTAAAGCGAATGATTGCGCAGAGCGCAAGCAACCCTCCGCCACTTGAATATTAGAGACTATATGTCCATAGTAGACAAAAAACACACAGAATAGGCGTTCGCAAGCATGCCCCAAACGGTAGAGATTACGCTTCCATCCCAAACTCCGGGCGTAGCACACAAGCTCTATAAACACACCTTCAGCGGCGGTTCAGGTCAGCGCAGCGCCTATATCCAGGCCGGGTTGCATGCCGATGAGCACCCTGGTCTTCTGGTGATTCAGAATCTACTGGTCCATCTGCAACGATTAGAGCAGGAAGGACGGATTGACGGTCGGATAGTGATCAGACCGTTTGCCAACCCGGTCGGTATGGGACAGCAAGTGTTCGGACAACTGCCTGGACGCTTCAACCTGGCCACCGGCGAGAACTTTAATCGTAACTTTCCCAATATCACCACCCAGTTGGAGACCCTCCTGACGCAAGCGCGCCCGGCCCATAACGATGTGTGTGCGATGAAGTTTTTGCTGCTCTCTGCCTTGGGCGATTCAGTACCCGCCGAAACCGTGGCCGCAAATAAACATCTGCTTCTCCACGAAGCCTTGCAACATGACTTGTTCATTGACCTCCACTGCGACACCTCCAGCATTCTGCACATCTACGCCAACCTCAACCAGCGTGAGCGGTCGACCCGCCTTGCCACGAGCATGGGTGTTAAAGCGGTATTTCTCGAAGAAGAAGCAGGCGGTTTGCCCCTGGACGAGGCGTATGCAAAAGCCTGGAAGGTCTTGCATGGCAAAGGCTTCGTGGATGCTGAGTGTGCGGGTTTCTCAGCTACCGTCGAATTACGCGGCCAGGCCGATGTGGAAGACGCCATCGCGGAACAGGACGCTTTGGGCTTGCTGCGCTTTCTATCGACAGAAGGCTTAATCCGCCTGGACGATGACACAGAGGCGCCTATTGAGCCGGAGCACGTGACGGTTTATCCGTTGGAAGGAGTCGCCCATCTGGAGGCCTCCGGGACGGGCATCATCGCCTGGAGAAAAGCGCTCGGTGCAGCGGTACAACATGGGGAAATCATCGCCGAGATCCTCCCCTTAGACAACCCACTCGGAACACCGCGTATTCCGGTACTCAGTCCACTGCAAGGCATCCTTGTAGCCCGCCATCACATCAGGTTGGTTCGCGTGGGGCAACGAATAGGCATGGCAGCCGGCACCGAGCCACTTCCGGGACGCATTACCGGCCAGTTAATGCACGCCTTCTAACAAACGAAGTAGGTAGATCACCCTATCAAAAAACAATAGTAATCCAATTTTCACCTGCCTTGGCGAGCTGCTTTTCGCGGCTTCTCCAACAAAACCAATAATCCATCTGAGGCATCACAATGAAAATCCAAGCAGTGTTTATCGGCATGGCGCTCACCTTCACCCTCCCCCTGTCCATGGCCCAGGCAGCGGATGAAACGTTGAAGATAGGCATAGAAGCGGCCTACCCCCCATTTGCCTCCAAATCGCCAAATGGTGAAATTGTCGGTTTCGATTACGAGATAGGCAACGCGCTTTGCGCAGAGATGCAGATCAAGTGCCAATGGATCGAGCAGGAATATGACGGCCTGATTCCGGCTCTGAAAGTGAAAAAAGTCGATGCGATTTTGTCGTCGATGTCGATCACTGAAGAGCGTAAGAAATCTGTGGATTTCACGGATAGGTATTACCAGAGCCCCGCTCGGCTGGTGATGAAAAGCGGAACACAAATTGGGGATGACCTTTCCGGATTAAGTGGTAAGCGCATCGGCGTGCAGCGCTCCAGCATCCACGACCGCTTCGCGACAGAGACCCTGGCGCCTAAAGGAGCGGAGATCGTACGCTATACCTCGCAAAATGAAATTTATCTGGACATGAATTCCGGCCGGCTTGATGGAACTGTCGCGGACCAGATCATTCTTAGCGAGTCTCTTCTAAAATTGCCTGCGGGCCATGGATTCGCTTTTGCTGGTCCCCAGTTAACCGATCCGAAATATTTCGGTAATGGCATTGGTATCGCCTTGCGAAAAGGCGATACACCGTATGTACAGCGCTTTAATGACGCCATAAAAGCCTTGCGGGCCAAGGGTATTTACCAAGCCATCAACGCCAAGTACTTCGATTTTGATGTTTATGGTCAGTGATTGATGCCACCTACTGTGGGCGAGTAGCTACTTATGTGTTGCTCATACATCCATAAAAAACTTTAAAGAATCGGCAGCGGCTCAGCGCGCTTGCTCGGCCCGACACACCCTGCCCACCTTAATAAAAAATGCACCCACAACACCGTGTCAGCCTGGGGCCAATAGGCCCCAGTTTCGTTGGGCCAACGAATCCTGATGGCGCTTTTATGTACGGAAATACCGCTTGTAAAAGAGAACAATATATCCATAATGGATTTTAATTCCACGAATGAGGAATTCTTTTCTCACTCGCGATATCCGCCTCCATAGCCACCTTAGAGAGCGTTATCCATGTCCTCTTCCACACAAGCCCCTCTCATCGTCCAAGAAAGTGACATCAAGGCGCTGCTTCCCAAACTGGATGTGCTGGCCGCCATGCGTAGCCTGTTCATCTCCCTGGCAGCAGACCACGCGATTCAGCTACCGCAACAGCTCGTAGAGTTTCCCAACGGCCAGGGGGACTTCATCAACTATCTGGGGGTCATGAGCCAGGAACAGGTTTATGGCATCAAGACCTCCCCCTACATCAAGACCGAGGGCAAACCTCTAGTAACGGCTTGGACCATGCTGATGTCCATGGAAACAGGAGCGCCGCTGTTGCTTGCAGATGCGGGCCTGCTGACCACTTTGCGCACTGCCGCCACCACGGCGCTCGCCATCGACTCTCTGGCGCCGAAAGGTAGCAAGCGCCTGGCCGTGATCGGCAGCGGCCCAATTGCACTGGCTCACATTGAGTTTGTGAAGGGGCTGCGAGAGTGGGAAAAAATTTCTATCCACTCCCTGGAGATCCCAACACTTAGCGACAAACAACACGAGGCCATCATGGCCATTGATCCCCGCATCGCGTTATGTGAGCTGCAATCGCAAGCCGTGTCCAACGCCGATGTGGTGATGTTGTGCACGTCATCCCCCCAGCCCGTACTGCAAACGGAAATTCTGGGCCAGCCCACGCTGATTACATCAATAAGCACCAATGCGTATCGGGCCCATGAAATCGCGCCGCAGGAGCTATCGAAGATGGATGTGTATTGCGACTACCGCCACACCACGCCGCTGGCCGCGGGTGAAATGGTTATCGCAACCGAGCGTCAATGGTGGTCCACCGAAAGCTTGGCCGGAGATCTGGCGGAACTTTCCAACGGGACCGCGCCCCTGCCTGCCTACGACCGTCATGTGTTTTTCCGCTCCATCGGTTTAGGCCTGGAGGACGTGGCGATCTCCCTGGAAGTCTACAAGGCGCTGGCTCAAGGCTGAGCACCGCTTGCTTACCAATCCAACAAAACAAAAGGTACTCCTATGAAAATCAGAGAGTTCGGCGTTGAAATCTGGATGAACGCCTACGAAAACGAATGCAAGTACAACTTGGCAGAAACCTGCGTCGAGTCTTTGACTATCGAGCAACTGCTGGAAATGGCTGGCAAGAAAGACAGCATCCTCGCTGAGTTGCTGCCGCTGAAAATGACTTACGGTGCCATCGAAGGCTCCGATCGCCTGCGTAACAATGTGGCGGCCTTGTACTCGAGACAGAACAAGGAGAACGTGGTTATCACCCACGGAGCCATTGGTGCTAACGCCCTTGTGTATGAAACGCTTGTTGAACCAGGCGATCACGTTATTTCGGTGGCACCGACCTATCAGCAGCACTACTCGATTCCAGAGAGTTACGGTGCCGAGGTTTCGATTCTTCGTTTGCGAGAGGAAAATGCTTTCCTTCCAGACTTGGAAGAATTGCAAGCGTTGGTTCGCTCGAACACTAAAGTGATCGCCATCAATAATCCAAACAACCCCACCGGTGCATTGATGGATCAGGTGCGGCTGGAAAAAATTGTAGCAATTGCCCGTTCGGCCGGGGCATATCTGCTCAGCGACGAGGTCTACCGCGGCGTTGATCAGCACGGCGATGGATTTACCGTTTCAGTGGCCGATTTGTACGAGAAAGGCATCAGCACCGCCAGTATGTCCAAGGCTTTCTCGCTGGCTGGCCTGCGTCTTGGCTGGATCGTCGCACCCACCGAACTGATTCACCGCGTATCGATTCATCGTGACTACAACACTATCAGTGTCGGCATGCTTGATGACCACTTCGCCAGCATCGCCCTAGAGAACAAAGACAAAATTTTGTCTCGCAACCATTCCATTACCCGGACCAACCTCGCGTACCTGGATCAATGGGTCGCGAAGGAACCTAAAGTTTCCTACGTCAAACCAAAGTCGGGCACCACTGCTCTTCTGAAAATTGACACGGACCTTTCCTCCCGTGACCTGTGCATCAAGTTGCTGGAAAGCAAAGGCGTCATGTTCACGCCTGGCAGTGCTCTGGACATCGAGGGCTACGTGCGGATTGGCTATGCCAATGACCTGTCAGTACTCAAAGAAGGTTTGGACAAGGTTTCGCAGTTCCTTGCCAATATCTGATGCTTCCAACTGCATCGTCCGGTGCAGTGGCGTATGAGCGCGCAAATAGTGCTGACGGCGACACCGTCGGCCCTTGGCTTGCGTTCATGCGCCATCTGGAACTGGAGGCGGCTTCAGCAGACTTGACCTATATGCAGATCGAAAAAACTTTCGTTGGCCCTCGTCAGGATGATCGCGAGCCTCGGCTCGTAGTCAAATAGCGCAGATGCTACAGTTGCCCTCTACTGGACTTCCCTTGCGACCTGCCAAAGCATGAAGAAACTCAACAACTACAAGGCCATCGCCGACGGCATTGCGATGCTGTATTTCCCTCACGCTGAAGTCATTATTCACGACATAAAAACTCAGACCATCGCCCACATCGCCAACAATATTTCCAAACGAAAACTTGGGGACGACTCCGCTCTGGATGAGTTACCGGGAGATTTCGAGGCCGTCAGCAACCTCGGCCCCTACGAAAAGCTCAATTGGAATGGACAGAAAATTCGCTCCATTACGAGCGTCCTGAGAAATGATGACGAGGAGCCCGAAGCGCTACTGTGCATCAACATGAATTTCTCGGTACTG
This sequence comes from Pseudomonas brassicacearum subsp. brassicacearum, assembly GCF_008801605.1. Lineage (GTDB taxonomy): Bacteria > Pseudomonadota > Gammaproteobacteria > Pseudomonadales > Pseudomonadaceae > Aquipseudomonas > Aquipseudomonas brassicacearum. The sequence goes on from NZ_VZPJ01000001.1 coordinate 619,066, forward strand.
GAAATGGCGCGCGAGGCGTTGAATAGTTTCTTTGAGCCTAGCCGAATCCTTCCGCAGCCCGAGGCATTGTTTCGGGACGACTGGCAAGAACGCATCAACACTTTTCTGCATGCGTGGTTGAAAGAACATAATCTTTCGCTCCCCGGGCTGACCCGTAACCACAAGCGTCTGCTGGTCGAGGCGCTGTTTGCCGAAGGCGCTTTCGAAGGGCGTAGTGCCACGGATTACATTGCCAACGTTTTGTCGATGGGAAGGGCTACGGTCTACAAGTATGTGAAGCTCTTGCGATAGGCAACGTGACTCGGTTCTAGCCTCTCGGCGCGGTCATGGCTGGGAACTGCAGGGAGTTCCTCAAGACTCATTTTGCTTTCATAGTTAGCGCAATACGCCCTCGCCGCGCTGAACACGGCAATGGCCCGAGCTAACACCGTTTCGGTGTCGGTTCGATGGCGAGCGGCCTTCGAGCCATATTGCCGAAAACTGAAATTTTCAGGATCCTCGGTTGACCGGCTTAGCCGACGCAAAAGCGGCACAGCAAATCCCCCTGATAGGCTGAGTCAGCATGGCTTAATCGCCCACAGCGCAAGCAGTTATCTGTCGGGCTTCTTGGAAATAATCCATCAGTCAATTTTGGTCGCACGGTCGTTGTTGTGCCTCATATGCTGATCTCCTCTCCTCCCTATACATAGCGTTAGGCCGAACTGCTCCAACACTGAATTGACGGTATGCATCGTGGGATTTCCACAGCCAAGCTCAAACTGGCTGAGGGTCCTCCTGGATATTTTGCATTGCTTGGCGAAATCATCTTGATTCATTTTTAGAACGTCATTGCGCAGTAGTCGAACCGCATCCCCAAGGGTGATGCGTCCTAACCGTATACGTTCCTGAACTGAAAGGACAATGGATCGCACCTCCTCTTCGTCCTCAGCCCCGTAACCCATCTGACCGATCATATCCAAACAGTGCTCACACCAAAGGCAGCAAATAGCGCCTGCCAGCTGCCTTGTTCACTGAACATAGGGGATAAAAAACAACGTAGGAGAGTCACCTCGGCAGTTGCGGATCTGCCATTCCACCTCTTCGCGCACGGTAGAGGTCGATCAGGTACCGGGAAATAGACCGTTGCGATGAGAGCTGCGGCAAGGTGTTGAGGTTGAACCAGCGCGCGTCCTCAATTTCATCTGCTTGCGGCGTTATTTCACCAGACGAATATTCTGCGTGAAAACCAAACATCATGGAGTGCGGATAGGGCCAAGATTGACTGGCCATGTATTTGACGTTTTTTACGTCGACCCCGACCTCTTCTCGAATTTCACGGATGACGCATTCTTCAATCGACTCACCGGGTTCGACGAAACCTGCCAGGGTGCTGTAAAGACCTGGGGGAAAGGTCGCTGACCGAGCGAGCAGGACTTCATCGTCACGTGTCACCAACACAATCATGCAAGGCGAAAGCCTGGGAAAGTAAGTCAGGTCGCACGCGGCGCAACGAGTGGACCTTTCAACTGCTGACACCTGCGTAGCACAACCACACGCCCCACAGAATCGATGTTGGCGTGCCCACGTGCTGATCTGAGCCGCATATCCAAGCATTCGGAACGTTTCGATATCACGTTCCAGCATCAACGGACGCAGCGTTTGCCATACACAACCCGATACAGCGTCAGCCCCATCCACCACCACCAAATGCACAGGTTGGCCACCGAAAAAACCAATGCCATGTTTAGCAGCTATGTTCAGGAATTTTTCACATACCCACTCATAAGCGAACAACAGCCCCTTGGGCCCAACCAAAAAACCTTCGGGGCCATGCACCAGCACCTGGTCCAGTTTCATTTGAAAGTCGAGTAAAGCCGATGTCCAAAGACGCGACATGGATAGTTCTCCATTCGTTCGTTGTGGCTGCAAAGATGAACTCACATCAGCTGAACACTTATGAGGTGGCGCTCAGCTGGTGAGTGATCCGGCGAGGATGCGGAGGCGGATGGGCTCAATTCAGAATCGAGTGACCTGCGTCACGTAGCACGGCAAGACCTTCGGTAAATCGGTCTGCTTTGAGCAGCAGGAAGTCGCCATCGAAGGTGGACACCACAAACACGCCGAAACCGGCTTCGGTCAACGGGCGCACGACAGACAGGACAATGCCGGTCTCATCGAATGCGAAGGGCCCAACGAACTGCACACAACTCCAGTCACGATCGATTTTAACGCCTTCGGGCACGCGACTTTGATGGCAGACAATGGACAGTTCATCCGCAGAGCGCGCGATGTTTACAAAACCTTCCCCATCCGCCCAGGCGGGGATCGGGGCTTTGCTGTCCAACCGAGAGATCGAATAAAGCTCGGATAATACTTTCAGGCGAATGCTTTTGACCAGTTTCATGGCGTTCCTAATGGTTGGTTTATATCGGCATTAGCCGCTGAATTCTGTTGGTTAAATCAGCGGTTTTTTCATGGCACCTTTCTGAAGCCAGGTTTCAGCCAGGCGAACCCAGTAAGTAGCTCCGATCGGTAAGATATCGTCGTTGAAATCAAAACTGGCGTTGTGCAGAACACATGGCCCTGGACCATGACCGGCACCACGATGAACACCCTCACCATTGCCATTGCCGATGAATACATAGCACCCCGGTTTATGTTCGAGCATGTGAGCGAAGTCTTCGGCGGCCATGGTGGGCTTCCCATTGGTGATGACCTGCTCCTCACCGACCAATTTTCGCAGGACCTCAATACAGACGCTTGTCTCGCACAAGTGATTGATGAGCGGTGGATAATCGGACTTGAACGACGTTTCCACACGGCAGCCAAAGGCATCAGCAGCGCCTCTGGCGATCTCCGTCATGCGCCTTTCGATCAACGCCATGGCGTCACGGGAAAAGGCTCTGAATGTTCCTCCCAACCAGGCGTCATCCGGGACGACGGTCAGGCTTCCATCACGGCCTGCATGGACATTCGTGACGGAGACCACAGCCGAGTCCTGGGTATCCAGATTGCGCGTAATGATGCTTTGCAACGCTTGGGCGACATGCATCAAGGGCTGCAGAGGGTCAATGCATTGATGCGGTAACGCGGCGTGCCCGCCCTTGCCAAACAGTCGGATACGAAACTCGGTATCAGAGGCCATCATCGCCCCTGAGCGAACAGCAAACTGCCCCGCGTCCAGACCTGGCCAGTTGTGCATGCCGAACACCGCATTCATCGGAAACAGCTCAAAAAGTCCCTCCTCGATCATTTTCCTCGCACCGGCATCAAGTTCTTCGGCGGGTTGAAAGATGAAATACACGGTGCCATCGATGCGTCGGGTACGTGCGAGTTCGAATGCCGCGGCCAACAACATTGCACAGTGCCCATCATGGCCACAGGCATGCATTTTTCCTCCGTGGATGGATGCATGATCGAACTGGTTGAGTTCCTGAATTGGCAGCGCATCCATGTCCGCCCGTAAGCCAATGGATTTGTTGCCGGTACCGCATCGCAAAGTACCCACTACTCCAGTGCCCGCAAGCCCCCGGTGTACCTCCAAACCCCACGACTCGAGCGTGCATGCAATCAAGTCAGCGGTCCTTTGCTCTTCGAAAGCTAATTCCGGGTGGCGATGGATGTCCCGCCTCAAGGCATAGATTGCCTCAGGGACTTTGATCCAGGCTGTTTGCTTCATGACCACTCTCCGGCCGAATGAGTCACCGATCACTTGAGATCTAACGCAAGAAACTGGCGCAGACGAGTGCTCTGTGGGTTGTCAAAGAGCTGTTCAGGCTGGCCCTGTTCTTCAATCTTTCCCCCGTGCAAAAACACCACTTGAGTTGAAGCATTTCGGGCGAAACTCATTTCATGGGTCACAACGATCATGGTCCGGCCCTCCTGGGCGAGCTCTTGCATGATCTTCAGCACCTCCCCCACCAATTCCGGATCCAGAGCGGACGTTGGCTCATCGAACAGCATGACCTCGGGCTCGACAGCTAGTGCACGTGCGATCGCCACACGCTGTTGCTGGCCGCCGGATAGATGAGCCGGGTAGCTGTCATGGAAACGCGCGTCCAATCCTACTTTTTCCAGATAAGCAATCGCTCGGGTACGGGCCTCTTCCTTGCTGACCTTAAGTGCATGAACCGGAGCCATACTGACATTCTCCAGCACCGTCATGTGCGCCCAAAGATTGAAGTGCTGAAAAACCATTGCCAGCCGAGTGCGTAGCCCCTGCAAGGCACGGCGATCCGGACGAATCGGTTTGCCCGCACCGACATCAATGGTCAGGTTGTCCAGACTGACCCGACCGCTATCAGGTTGTTCAAGAAAGTTGATGCAGCGCAAAAAGGTACTTTTACCGGAACCGCTCGAGCCAATGATGCTGATGACTTCGCCGCGCTTGGCGCTCAAAGAGACCCCGTGCAGGACTTTATGATTGCCATAGGTTTTGTGAATGTTTTCAACGGTCAGGGCGTTCATACCAGGCTGCCTTCTTTGATGAGGGGGACAGGGCGCTCGATGTCTGTTTGAGACTTGCGTGGCTTGAGGTGCCTGAGCCAGCGCTTTTCGGCGCGATTGAAACTGGCGATGATGCAAAACGAGATCATCAGATAGAGCAGCGATGCAAGACCGTAGGTGGTAAACGTTGCATAGGTTTCAGCATTGACGTCGCGAGCCACTTTAAGGATGTCTGGCACCGTGGCTGTAAACGCGAGTGTCGTGCCATGCAGCATGAAAATGACCTCGTTGCTGTAAGCCGGCAGCGCCCGCCGCAATGCACTAGGCAGTATTACTTTGAGGTTGAGTGTCGTTGCACTTAAGCCAAAGGCCCTTCCCGCTTCGACTTCGCCCCGACTACTGGCGCGAATAGAGCCGACCAGTATCTCCGTCATGTAGGCGCACTCATTGAGCACAAACGCAAGCAAGGTGCAGCAATAGGCATCGCGGAAGAAGTCGTTAAGGAGTGGCGTATCTTGGATGAACGCCAAGCTGTACAAGCCGCTGTAGATAATCAGCAACTGCACGTACAGCGGAGTGGTCCGGAAGGTATAGGTGTACAACCAGATTACTGCGCTCAAGGAGCGTAACGACGACACCCGGCCCAAGGCCAAGGGAATCGACAAGATAAAGCCGCCGAGTGTGGAAACAATTAACAGCATCAAGGTGACAGCCACCCCGCTCCACTGCTGACCGTCGGTCCAGAGGAAGCTCTGCCAATAAGTTTGAAAGAGTTCGATCATAATTCTGCCTCCCGCACCCATCCTGCAGAGCGATTCTTGACCCAGTACAAGAGCAAGCTGGAAAAACCAGACAGGCAGAAATAAACCCCGCCAGCAATCATCATGAACATCAGCGTATGGTGGGTGCTCCGACCCGCCTCTTGGGCGGCCATGACCAGATCACTGAGCCCAATGATCGAAACCAGCGCCGTCGCCTTGACCAACACCTGCCAATTGTTACTGATACCCGGCAACGCAAAGCGGATCAGCTGTGGCAGCAGCACTTTTTGAAATGTTTGCCGAGACGAAAGTCCATAGGCACTGGCGGCTTCAGCTTGGCCTTTATCGATTGCCAAGAAGGCGCCCCGAAACGTTTCCGCGAAATACGCACCGTAGATAAAACCCAAGGTTATGACGCCGGCAGCAAAGGGGTCGATGTCGAAACGACCCAATGCGAGTTTGTCGGTTACCTGGTTGATCCCAATTTGGATGGTGTAGAACAACAGCAACATCAACGCCAGATCCGGAACCCCCCGGATTAAGGTGGTGTAGCACTGAGCGGGGAAGGACAGCCAGGGTTTGCCTGACAGTTTTGCCAACGCGCTAATCAGCCCAAGAGACAGAGCCAGTACCAGCGCTATCAGCGCTAATTCGACGGTACTCAAGGCACCTTTCGCAATCAAGGGTAGATATTCAAGCCATTGCATGGCGCATTACTCGCAATAGATGTACAGAACGATCGACACAGGGCCGACCATGGCTCTAAACCAGCCGTCATGGCGGCAAAATTGCGCGTGCCGTCAACCGCCGTAGATATCGAAGTCGAAGTATTTACTGGCGATCCTTTTATAGGTGCCATCAGCCAGCATCCCGGCAATGGCCTTGTCTATACCGCTCTTGAGATGCTGATCTTCCTTGCGAAGACCTATCGCCGTACCACTTCCCAGAACCTTGGCATCAACAATGATCGGGCCAGCGAACTCATAGCCTTTACCCTGATCTGTTTTCAAAAAAGCATAGGTCGCCTGCACCTCATCCTGCAGCGAGGCATCGATACGGCCATTCACCAAATCAGCGTAAACCTGGTCTTGGCTGGCGTAGGCTTGGAGCTTTATGCCAGGGACTTTCCAGTAAGTACGGGCATAGGACTCTTGAATGGTGCCTTGCTGATAGCCCACCGTTTTACCCTTAAGCCCAGCGGGTGTCGGCAAGATTCCCGAGCCAGTACGAGCCACAAGACGCGTGGAGGGGTTGGAGAGTTTGGCGCTGAAGTCGATCTGTTTCAGGCGTTGCTCGGTGATCGATAGACTCGACAATACGCCATCGAATTTGCGTGCCAGCAAACCCGGAATCAAACCGTCAAAGCTGCTCTGAATGTATTCGCACTTAACGGCCATTCGTTTACAGATTTCATCACCCAGCTCGATGTCGAAACCGATCATCTTGCCTTGCGCGTCACGGTATTCGAGCGGTGGATAAGTCGGGTCGACGCCAAGGCGAAGCACGTCTTCAGCCTTTGCCCCGGGAGCGCAAAGGAGCAACACTACACAAGCCACAACGAGATTCTTATTCATGATTATTTCTCTATGAGGTAATCGGCAGACTTCAGTAGGTTTGGATCTGGTTCTTGTTATCCATCGCCTCCACAACCAGGCAGGCGATGGGTGACGCACTTAGAACAGTGTCTTCAGCTCCGGGCAGTCCTCGACCAGCGCGCCGCTGCGAATCAACTCGGCAACGCTGGCCATGTCCGGAGCGATAGGCCGATCTACGTTCATTGCCGGTACGCTTCTGCGAATGCTGGCAATCACCGGTGCCAGGCGGGCGCTGTATGGTTCGCCGCCGCGCAGATCTAGACCTTGAGCCGCACACAGTGCCTCGATAGAGAGGATTCCGCGCAAGGTACGAGTCATGTTCAGAAGACGGCGGGCGCCGTGCGTGGCCATTGACACGTGATCTTCCTGATTGCCCGCAGTCGGGATGGTGTCGATAGAGGCCGGGGTCGCCCGCTGCTTGTTTTCAGAGGCCATGGCGGCCGCAGAAATATGTGCGGTCATGTAGCCCGAGTGGAGTCCTGCATCGACGGTCAACATTGGCGGAAGACCCGAAAACGATGGATCGAGCAGCAAGTTACAGCGACGCTCGGACAGGTTACCGATTTCAGTAATGGCGATGGCCAACATGTCTGCGGCAAACGCTACCGGCTCGGCGTGGAAGTTGCCGCCGGAAATGACTTCACCGGTTTCAACGAAAATCAGCGGGTTGTCGGAAGCCGCGTTGCTCTCGATCTCAAGCATGACACTGGCGTTGCGAATCATGTCCAGGCACGCACCCAACACTTGCGGTTGGCAGCGAATGCTATAAGGGTCTTGCACCTTGCCGGACGCTTGGGAAATGGCCCGCATCGGACTGTCGTCGAGCAGTCGCTTGAAGGCGGCTCCCACGGCGATCTGTCCCGGATGGCCGCGCAATGCCTGGATGCGTGGATCAAACGGACTCGCGATACCGGCAAGGGCCTCGGTGGTCAGGCTGCCGATCGCGATAGCGGCCATGAACGCGTTTTCCAAGGCGAAAAGGCCGGTCAGCGCCAATGCGGTCGACACTTGAGTGCCATTCATCAACGCCAGACCTTCCTTGGGCGCCAGCACGATCGGAGTCAGGCCAGCGCGAGCAAGGGCTTCGCCACCGTCAAGCAGTTCGCCTTCATACCAAGCTTGACCCATGCCGATCATCACTGCTGTCATGTGTGCCAGAGGCGCCAGGTCACCGCTGGCACCGACCGAGCCCTGAGCAGGAATAAACGGGATGACTCCGCGCTCTCGCATGTCTTCGAGCAACTCCACGGTGCGATACTGTGCCCCCGAAGCACCGCGTCCTAGGCTCGCCACTTTCAATGCCATGACAAGACGAACAACGTCGGCCCCCAGCGCAGGGCCGTAGCCGGTCATATGCGACATAACAAGGTTTTTCTGTAACTGGCACAGGTCTGCATCGCTGATCCGTACGTTGGCCAGTTTCCCGAAGCCGGTGTTCAAGCCATAGACCGCGCGACCGCTATCGACCAGCGTATCGACCATCTTCGCTGCCGCCTCAATGCCAGCCCTTGCGCTTTCGCAAAGGCGTGCCGGAGCTCCGTTGTAAATAGCACGCCAGGTAGAAATTCGCGTTTCGCCTGGAACAATTTTTTGTAGTGTGTTCATGTTTTTTTCTCGCTGTTCGTAAAGGAGTTGAAGCGAACTAAACCGGTTTGGTATCCAGTTTGAACCGATCAAACTGGTTGATTGACTGGCGCATATCCCCCATTTGCGGGTCGTTCAGGCAATCTCGATAAGCGTCCTCGAGATAGGGTCGCAAGATGTCACTGGCGCTTTGTCCGCTGCGAATTCTTCCTTGCAGTGTTGGCATGCGTTCCACTAACTCAAGCATCAGCGCCTCCTCGTCGATTCGAGTAATTCGGCCCTGATCCACCAACTTGCGGCCGCCCACATAGACGTCGCGCACGGAGTTCCCCTGTTCGCAGAAAACCAACTGCGTCAGAGCATCGTTAAGCGGAGTGAAGGCACTGGTCTTCAAGTCGATCAGGCAGAAGTCAGCTTGTTTACCTACCTCGATCGAACCTGTCTGAGCGCCCCGTCCGACGGCTTTGGCGCCGCCGAGCGTGGCCATGTTGAACGCCTGTATCGCATCAACCGGGCAGACCGCGCTTTGATCAAGGAGTGCGTTCGAAAGCGCTGCCAGGCGCATAGCATCAAACATCGAGTTCAGGTCATTGCCATTGTTGTTATCAGTTCCCAAGCCGACGTTCACGTGACGCCGCAGCATCTCAGCGACAGGCGCCACCCCACTCCCCAGCTTCATATTGCAGGCAGGGTTGTGCACGATACTTGAGCCTCTACGAGCTATAAGATCGAGTTCGTCAGGTGAGAGCCAAACCCCGTGGGCCAGGACACTACGTGGAGTCAGCAAGCCAAGGTCGTCCATGTAAGCGGCCATCGGCTTGCCGTAGTACTTCGCCGCCGTCAGTGCCTGGATCCGGGTTTCCAACAGATGGATCAGCACCGGACGATCGTATTGCTCGGCCAGCGCCCAGGTCTGTTGTAAAAAGTCTGCACTGCAGCGCTGCGGACCGGAAGGTGAAAACACAAACCGCACTCGGCCGTTCCAACTGCGGGCCAGCTCCTGCCAATGCTCGAGTACCCGTTCTGCGGCCTGAGACGACACACTGCCCTTAAGGTCGTTGGGCAACCGCTCGGTCAGGTAGGGAATACCTTCTTGAAACGGCCGGTCAGCCCACGCCACACTCACATCGGCACGCATCCCAAGGTCCGAATAAGCCTGAAACGCGGAATGCACGACCTCTGGTTCCAGATGCCCGCCAAAGTGAATGTCATCGACCACGGTAGTGATGCCACTTCGCAGCATTTCGATACCGTTCAGCAATGTGCGCAGGTACACCTCGCGGGCCGTCCAACCACGTCGATAAGACGGCGGGTTGTATAAGCCCATCCAGACTTCCAATGGAATACCGGAAAAACGGCCCTTGTCGAAACGATCGTGTGAATGATGATGAGCGTTGATTAACCCGGGAATCAGCAACTTGCCCCGACCGTCGGTACACTCGTCGAGATTAACCGTGGACAGATCGATTCGCGGTGCCAGGCCAACGAAGCGATCGCCATCAATCAATACATCCACAACCTGGGCGGTCGCATCGCCCATGCCGACCACGCTGACCTGTTCGATCAAATGAAGAAGGGCCATGACGATTTCCTATTCCCCGCGGTACTGGGTAGCTTGAGGGGACCACCAGAGAGGAATTTCGATGGCGTTGTCAGTCAATGGCCCCTCCCCTTTGGAAACGGTTTTGGCCATTGGATAACCGGCTTGTGCGTGGCGCACGACACCAATGCCCGAGTCCGTCGTAAGGCACGCATCCAGGCGCAGATCGGCTTCCTCTGAACCATCGGCAATCATCGTTACGCCGGTGTGTGCAGAGATCCCCATGGTGCCGTTGGACTGAATCGCGACCAGGTCGGCCATCGCCGAAACGTTCAGCAAGGCGTTCAGGTATGGCCAGTCGGAGATTGCGTCTGAGCCGTCCAGCATGTTTTCGGTCTCAAAAGCCGGGTTGGCAATCGAACCGGTATCCAGGTTGTCTCGGGAGAAAGCCACCGGCCCGGCCAGTTCACCGGAACGCACCAAGGCATTGACCGCAAGGCCGAAGGCCCGGCGCTGACCAAACCCGAGGAAGCAGATACGTGCTGGGAGCCCTTCTACTGGCAAGCGATGACGGGATGTCGAGATCCAACGAGTGACGAGGCTGTCATCCTTGAACATCTCCAATGCCAGATCATCCAGACGCCTCTGGTCAGAGACTTCGCCGGAGACACAGGTCCAGCGGAATGGACCTCGACCGAGGAAAAACAATGGCCGCACGTACTCGGCAATACAGCCCGGATAGGCAAAGGCTTCTTCCTTGGACATCCCGGCATCCACGGCTTCTTTGCGCACAAAGGTGCCGTACTCAAACACCACCGAACCCGCTTCCTGGAAGCGAGTCATCGCGCGGACGATACGGATCATCGATTGACGAGAGGCGACCATGTAGGCGTCACGGTCGGTTTCCAGCAGTGCCGCGGCGTCTTCCAGCGTCAACCCGGAAGGGATCAGCGCAAACGGGTCATGGCAGGGGCACATCTCGGTGACGATGTCTGGCCGCCAGCCGTAACCAAGCGCCTGCTCCAGAGCGTCGACCATGTTGCCCAGAACGACAATCGACAATGCCCGCCCTTCACGCTTGGCACTCTCCGCCATTTCAATGGCTTCTTCGAGGGATGCCGCCTGGACATCGGCATAGCCGGCGGCAAGACGTTCTACGATGCTCTGTTGGCGGACTTCTACGGTGACACTTACACCGCCGTGCATGGTCATTGCCAATGGCTGCGAACGGCCCATTCCCCCCAGGCCCGCCGTGAAGAATATGCGGCCTTTCAACGCGCTGTCGAAGTGACGATCGGCCACCAGCGCCAGGGTCTCGAAGGTGCCTTCAATCACGCCCTGGCTGCCTATGTATTGCCATGGGCCGGCGGTATACGAGGCGAACGCCGTCAGATTCTGTGCACTGAGGTCATAGAATTTCGGCCAGTCGGCTTTGATTACGTTGCTGTTAGCCATCACTACCCGCGGCGCCAGACGATGGGTCTTGAAAATGGCAACCGGCATACCTGATTGGATCGCTAGCGTTTCGTCATTCTCCAGAGACTTGAGCGACTGGACGATCGCGTCATAGCTCTCCCAATTGCGCGCGGCCTTGCCAATACCACCGTAAACGATCAGACGCGAAGCGTCCTCAGCATTTTCCAAGTTATTTTCCAACATGCGCAGGATGGTTTCCTGCTTCCATCCCTTGCACCGCAAGGTACTGCCACGGGCAGCCATGATTTGTTTAGCTTTTTGCTGAGTCATGTCGAGCCACTCTCGCTGAGGTTATGCGGAAGCACCTTTGGCAGGCTTCCCCTTGAATGGCTCGAATTATTCAAACCTCAGCAGCTCAGAACTATGCCAAAAGTTGCAAGTAAAGTTGCCACTTGCTGCATGGTTGGCTTGCCTGCCTCTGTCGATACTCGCTCAAAGCTTATTCACCCGATGACGAGGCTGATGTATGAGTGATTTTGATCTGGTAGTACGTGGACGCATCGTCGATAGCCAGCAGACCGCAGAAGACGGCTGGCTAGCCGTGATTGACGGGCGCATTGCAGCTCGCGGAAGCGGCATGCCGCCTGCGGCCAGAGACACGTTGGATGAACGTGGGCACTGGATTTTGCCGGGGGTCATCGATGGACAGGTTCATTCGGGCAGCCAGGCCAACCAGGAGGGTCTCGGTTGGGCCAGCCGCGCTGCCGCTGCCGGTGGCATTACCGTCATGGTCGACATGCCTTATGACGATCCTGAACCTGTGGCCTGTGCCGAACAACTGACACGCAAGGCCCGCGAGGTCGAAGAAACCTGCCATGTCGATGTAGGTTTATTCGCCACGGTCAACGAAAACCATGGCGTCGCAGCGATACCCGGATTGATCGAGGCTGGAGCTTGCGCCTTCAAGTTCTCGACGTTCGAAGCTGCACCGGGCCGCTTTCCGCGTATCGAAGAGGACCTGTTGGCAGAGTTGTTCACCTTGATCGCACCTTCTGGCCTTGTGTGTGGCGTGCACAATCAGATGCAGGAACTGACGCGCAAGAACATCAATCGCCTCATTGAGGCTGGCGATACCGGTTGGGATGCGTTCCTTCGGGCTCACCCCCCTCTGGTGGAAGATCTTGCCACCGCATTGATTTATGAGATTGGTGCGCAGACAGGTGCCAGGGCCCATCCAGTACACGTTTCAACCAGTCGCGGCTTCGAACTGTGCGAGATGTACCGCAAGGCAGGACACAAGGCGAGTATCGAAACCTGCATTCAATATTTGATGCTCAACCATGAAGAACATACACGGCGCTTCGGCGCCAAAACCAAGCACTACCCTCCGATCAGACCCAAGGCCGAAACCGAAAAGCTGTGGGAGCACATCGCCAAAGGTCACTGCACGTTCGTTTCTTCTGACCACGTCAGCTGGGGCCTGGAACGCAAAGCGAATCCCAACGTGTTCCGTAATTCATCAGGTGGCCCGGGCCTCGAAACGCTCCTGCCAGCTTTTTGGACTGGCGCCATAGGCAGGGGGCTGGCGCCTTCACTCGTTGTGCAGCAACTCAGCCACAACCCCGCCAAGCACTTTCTCCTGGATGACCGCAAAGGTGATTTTGCGTTGGGGCAGGACGCTGACTTTGTGGTGTTGGCGCAAGAGCGTTATCGCTACGACCCGTCCAGCAGCCTGAGTGCAGTGACCTGGAGCTCATTCGAAGGCATGGAGTTTACTGCCAGGGTCAAGGCTACCTACTGCAGGGGCCAAAGTGTTTTCGATCAAGGGAAGATCCTCAATAAACCCGGGTACGGCCGTTTCCTTCGTCCTCGTCCATCAACACAGAGTATCTACTGACATGATTGATTCACCGTTGGAACTGAACATCGAGCGTCTCTGGAATCGGGTCAATGCCCTTTCAGCATTTACGTTGCCAAACGTGCCTTGGACCAGGCGCGCCTTTTCACCGGAGTTTGAACGAGCCCGGCAATGGTTGAGATCTGAATTCGAGTTGGCGGGCCTTACAGTGACGTTGGATGCCGGCGGCAATTTGATTGGTCAACTCGATGGTAGCGAGCCCAATCTGAAACCGCTCATCAGTGGCTCGCACTGCGACACGGTAGTGGGGGGTGGCCGGTTTGACGGCATCATCGGAGTCTTGGCCGCGCTTGAAGTTGCCCACGCCCTGAAAGACGTTGGTCGACTTTTGCGCCACCCATTGCAAGTGATCGATTTTCTCTCCGAGGAGCCGAGTGACTACGGCATTTCCTGTGTGGGTAGCCGGGCATTCTCCGGGTTGTTGACCTCGCAGATGCTGGCCTCGGAGAACCGCGCAGGTGAAACTCTGGCCACGGCTTTGACACGTATTGGCGGCGCCCCAGAGGCACTCGGCCAGGCACTCCGGGCGCCAAACAGTACTGCGGCATTTGTTGAGCTCCATATTGAACAAGGCCCCGTTCTGGAAAGCAGTGGCTTGCACATCGGCTCGGTAACCAACATCGTTGGTATTCGTCGCGTCGGCATAACTGTCCACGGTTTACCTGATCACGCGGGTACCACCCCCATGGACCTGCGTCGCGACGCGTTGGTTGGTGCGGCAGAGCTGATTCGCGAAGCTCGAAACATGGCCGCCACCATGAATGGCAATCCTCACTACGTGGTTGCCACAGTGGGTCGGTTGGATGTGACCCCCAATGTGCCAAATGCGGTACCTGGCAAGGTAGAAATGGTGTTGGAAGTTCGAAGCGATTCAAAACAGGTCTTGCTGGACTTCCCGGAACAATTGCTTGCTAGCTGTAAGCCTGTACTGGCAGACCTCAGGTTGACAATCACATCAGTACCCTTGACCTACGCCGATCCAACGGACTGCTCGCCCATCGTGATCGAAGCCGTCAGCCAAGTGGCAGAGCGTCTGGGGTACTCACACAGGACAATGCCCAGTGGAGCCGGACATGACGCGGTTTACGTGGGCGCAACAGGCCCCATGGGGATGGTTTTCGTGCCCTGCCTGAATGGGCGAAGTCATTGCCCAGAAGAATGGCTTGACCAGCAGCAGTTGTTGGACGGCACTCGAGTCCTGGCTGAAACGCTCATCTATCTGGACAGCAACCTCTCCTAAAAAATTGTTTTGGTGTACAACACTAACAAAAAGGCCGAGCGCGACCCGTCTTGTCGACACAAGCGCTCTACTCCTTGAATTTGGAGTATAAAAAGTTGAACACCCCATCGGTACCACCTCTGCACGATATTGATTTGAAGCACTGGCGATTATTTAAAGCGGTCGTCGAATGCGGCGGACTGTCTGCTGCCGAAGAGGCGACAGGAATGGGCATCTCGGCCATTAGCCGGCAACTGTCGGATCTGGAGAGCCGTTTCGGGAGCCAGCTTTGTCATCGCGGTCGTAGCGGCTTTCAACTGACTCAGGAAGGCCAAGTCGCATACACGGCGATACTCCGTTTGCTCGACTCGATCGATGAATTTCGCGAAACCCTCGCCAGCTCGAAGGGCGAGGTCAAAGGTGATTTGAGCTTGTGGTTGATCGATCATTGCACTTTCGCACCGAGCAACCCAATTGCCGCGGCACTGCAAAGCTTTTGTACTCGGTATCCGCTTGTAAACCTCAGCATTGGCGTGGCACCACCTGATGCCGTAGAGCGCGCAGTGGCTGAAAAGAAGGCGGGGGTGGGGATTACTATCTGCAAATCGGACTTCCCTTCCCTCACCTACCAGGTAATCGGCCGGGAAGCCTCAGCGTTATATTGCGGCCGCAATCATGAAGCGTTCGGCAAAAGCGAAGAAAAAGCCCGTCAGATTGTCGAGCAGACCGCACGCTATGTTCGTCGAGGATACCTGGTGCAGGATACAGCTCCCGCTTCTTTCCTGCAGAACTCAAATACCCTCGCCCACCACATCGAGGGGACCGTTCAATTACTGCTGAGCGGTGGCTTTGTCGGGATAGTTCCGGATCATATTGCTCAGCCCTGGGTAGAGAGCGGCGCATTGTATCGCCTACCCCTGCCAGAGTTCATGGTGGAACGTCCCGTGTTTGTTATCACTCGCGAATCTCAAGGGGCGTCCAGGACCGCCAGCTTGATGCAGGACGCAATCATGGATGCATTTCGTCTTACTCAGAACTAACTCCGATCGTTAAATCCGGATTGACTGAACGGGTCGGTCTTAAGCATCTGCTTGCTTGAAGTTTGTGCTTAACGCATCAACCCAAACTCATTAAGGACTTTAAATGCAACTAAAATTCCGACACAAAGTACTGACTACAGCGGCGTTGGTATCGATAATATCATTCAGCTTGTTCGCCCTATACAATGGACGGATACAAAGTCGATCAATACAAAACCAGCTACAGAATGAAATGCATCAAGGGGCCAATGCCGCAGCCAAGAATATCCAGGACTGGCTCATAGGACGACTGCTGCTGATTCAAAATTTCGCGGAGCTACTGGAGCATGATCGTTCGCCCAAGTTGATTACGAGCGTCCTTGCGCAAAAGACGATGATGACGGAATTCAACGCCTACTTTGGCGATACGGAAGGCAAAATTTTCCTGCGCCCTGGTGACTCGGTGCCTGAGGGGTATGATCCGAGAAGCCGTCCGTGGTACACATCGACTATCAACGCCAGCGGTCCTACCATTGGCGAGCCTTATAGGGACGAGGGGCCAGGTGGACTGGTCGTCACCATTGCCGCTCCCGTGGGTTCCACACAGAAACGCGAAGGCGTCGTGGCGGCGGACCTGAGTATTGAAAGCTTGGTAAAAATCGTGAACTCGATGGATTTCGGTGGCCTGGGCTATGCCTTCCTCATCGATAAGGATGGCAAAGTACTCGTCAGCCCGGATCAAGATCAATTGTCCAAATCGGTGTTTGATATCTATCAAGACAAGACCTTGCTATCGGAAGACGGCACTCGCGAAGTTCAACTGGCGGGAAAAGACCGCCTGCTACTGTTCACTCCACTAGAGAACTTGCCGCTTGAAGGTTGGCGTTTGGGGGTGTCTTTGGAAAAAGACAAGGCTTATGCGCCGCTCAAGCAATTCCGCCTAACCGTAGTGATCGCAATAATTGTCACGACAGCGACTATTTTTTTAGCGCTCAGCATGCTCATGCAATTTTTGATGCGCCCCTTAGCCAGCATGAACGACGCAATGAATGATATTGCCGGGGGCGGGGGTGATTTAACAAGACGCCTGCCGGTTATCAATAACGATGAGTTTGGGGCGCTGGCCATCGCTTTTAACACCTTTGTCGATCGAGTACAGCAGATTATTGTAAAGGTAGCTTCAAGCACTACCGAATTAAACAGGGTGGCTCAAGAGGTCACTCACACATCCAACGCCTCGTTGGAAAGCTCAGGCGACCAAAGCTTAAGAACCACCAGTGTCGCTGCTGCTATCAATCAACTTGGCGCTGCTGCTCAGGAAATTGCAACAAATGCGGCCAACACGTCCAAGCAAGCCACTACGGCACGTAATGAGGCTGAAAACGCCCGACAGATTGTTGAATCAACGCTTAACGCAATGAAAACCCTGTCGGATAAAATCCGTCACTCTTGCGGTAGTATCGAAGCACTCAACAACAAAACTGCCGAAATCGGTAAGATATTAGAAGTCATCAAAAGCATTTCATCCCAAACTAATCTGCTCGCCCTAAATGCCGCAATTGAAGCAGCGAGGGCCGGGGAAGCGGGCCGAGGATTTGCGGTAGTGGCAGATGAAGTTCGCAACCTCGCCCAGCGAACCCAGACCTCCGCGCAGGAAATCGAACAGATGATTCAACATCTGCAGTTGGGATCGCAATCGGCTGTCGATACCATGCTTGAGAGCCAGGAACAAAGTGAGCGAAGCGTCGCTATTGCCGCCGAGGCTAGCGGTGAACTGGCGAGTGTAACCCAGCGTATCAGAGATATAGACGACATGAATCAATCGGTGGCCGCCGCAACAGAGGAGCAGACCGCTGTAGTGGAGTCGTTGAATACGGACATCGATGAAATCAACGGACTCAATCAGCGCGGGCAAGATAATCTGACTCGAACCTTATCGGCCTGCACCGATGTCGCGATTCAGTCACGGACATTGAAGCACTTAGTCGATAACTTCAAAACATAATCTGGCTGAGGGTGAATTCTGCGGAAACCATCCGGTCAATAGGCGCGGCGATTAATAGCGTCGCCGCCTTTCCGGAAGTTATTGACAGTGCCAGCCGTTCGGCAAACCAATGATCGAGGTAATGACGGTTCCGGCCTCAAAGGAACGAATTCCAGGGGCACTGTTCGGTCATTTTGACTCAGTTTTTTCCCGCGATGATAACGACCCCAATCCGCTCTGCCAGATTGAGCACCGTGTCGAATACAGTCGAGTCGCCGGTCAAGCTGCGTGACGCACCCTGCGGATGGAGTGCGCCGTCAGGAATCCGGTCACCGAAGAGCACCACCGCACGTGCCAAATCATCTTGTCGCGACACCCAAGACAGCCCTTGGACATCTGGACACTGACGGTGGATTGCCTCGGCCCATTTGCGAGTTGCAGGTGCTGGTCTTTCTCAGTGTCGATCAGTTGTTTGCGCGTGATGCCCAGTTTCCGCAGGGGCACGCTGGACAGGTCAACCAGGTGCAGCGGTTGGCTAATCTGGACGGCAGAATGCACCTGTCCAGTCAGCTTGCCTTTGTCGAAGCTCTTAAACCCAGCCGTATGGGGAACGTCGTGGAAGACGGTCTCCATCAAGGCGCAATCGACTGTCGTGCCTCCATACAAGGTGGGAATCGCCCGCCCCTGATCATCCTGGATCGGGCTGAAGCGTGCGTTGCCGTGCACACCAGGATTGAATTGATCAGGCTGATACTTATCCTGGTGCACACGATGAAGCACATCGCCTTTGGCGATCACGGTAAAAGTGACGTGCAACGTAGCCGCAGGCACTGGGGTAACGGACGCCGCCAAATCCGTGGGAGGCGTCGCCCTACCCTCACTGGACTCGGTACGCTGCTTAGCCATGGACAACGCCCTGGATTTCATCCTGTGCGGCAGCAATCACCCGATCAGGCGCCGATGCCAGCAGGTCCTGAGGCCTTGTGCCGCCCAGAAAGCTGTTATCTGAGCGGAACCAGTAAGCCATACCCCAGCCGTCCTTGTGGCCAGCGAAAGCCTCGATGACTTTGGCTAATGCCTTGAACGGCCGATAGCCCGCGTCCGGATCCAAGCCGTAACCCGGGAAATAGTCGACCCCACCATGATTGATAGCGAAGATCTGACTTTGCTTTTTCCACTTGTTGGGCTGGGCACTCGGGTTTCGGGTACTCAACTGGGCCACCTGCGCGATATCCGCGGCGGTCAACCAGTCACCGCTCTCCAGCACTGCTTTGCGGGCCTGGACCAGCATTGCTGCTTCCTTGAGCAGGCGAGGCGAAGGCGGCTTACGTGTCACAAACACCTCGGCCAGTCGCTCGAGCGACTTAGGGTCCTGACGCTCCTGCAGCACCTCATACATCGAGGAGGCCACGTTGGCGAAGTTTTCCGCCAACGCCTCAAATACACTGAGGTTGACCTGATCGAAAGACACGACCAATACTCGGTCCGCATGCGAGCGGCTCAAGCTAGCCCGAGCCTCCTTAGGCGTACCGACCAAAGTGGAGACGCCCGACTGCTCTGTAACGCTCATGGAAATCTCCTCACTAGTGACCTACGTTATCTACGTTATCTACGTTATCTACGTTATCTACGTTATCTACGTTATCTACGTTATCTAATCTTAGCATAGTCTTGATAACCTAGATCCAGCCTAAGCTCCATTCATCTGGATGCATAGGTAGGTTTGAGGGGAGCACGCCATGCCGTCGATCAGCACGGCGACTCTGGGACGAAAAGTCTAAGGATACGATCTTGGCTTTCACCAGTTCAGCACTGCTTGAATTCCCAGCAGTCCACGACGTCAGAACGGGCGGTCCCGCCCCTCCCCGCTAGGGCTGAAGATCTGCATCACATCGTTTGGCATTCCGCTCAAGGCGTCGCTGATCGCGGGGATCGAGACCCTTCGCGACCAGCGCCCTGGCGATATCACGCAGAGCGCGAGCATCGCGTAGGCCTATTTCAGGATAAGTACCGAGCGAAATACGAGGCTGTTTGCCCGCCCAAGAAAAACGAAAGTGCCAACTCTTGGTGCCTTTCGTATTGACGAAAAGCGCAAGGCCATCAAAGTCAGGGAGGGTGTAGTTTTTGGCGCGAGGCCTGGCGTGTCGGACCGCCGTATTGGTAAGGACCATTGTACTAACTCCACTCATATGGATGAAGGAGGGTTGTACCGTTTTCGGAGTGCCAAGCAACTCTGAAAACTGATTTACCAAGCGTCGAATTGATGTACTAAAAAATGCACTAAAAAATTGCGGCTATTGATGTATCAGAGTGGACTTTACTGGAACTAAAAAAAGAGGCCGAAGCCTCTTTCTTTGGTTTCCACATACTTCAATGGAAGTCTATAGAAAAATAATTGGAGCGGGAAACGAGACACGTATCTGGTGTCCGACTCGTTGAAATTTAAGGGTTTTCTTTTCTTTTCGAAGCAGGAAAAGACTTAATTCTGGACTCGTTTTTGGGGAGTATCAAGGGCCAAGAAGGGGTGATTCCGGGATGTGCCAACTAATTCCACCCATAGCCAATATGGATGGGCGCCTTCGCTTTGGCAGTGATCTGTCAAATGATCCAGGACCCATCGGCGACATCTGGCATAGCTCCCGAGGACGTAGGTCACGATTGCATCGTCCGCGCCGCTAATGCCATGCATATCAGCAGTTACATTTGCGCCTGATTGGCGCCCAGACCTCTTAGATCCACTCCAGGAGAATCTCGCACAGCTCACCAATTTGGACGTGCAGCTGGAAAGCTGATTCAGTGGTACAGACTACGGCCAGGTGGAAAAAGATTGGTGGTCCGAATAAGCGCTTAAAGGAGCACTCCGATCCTACCCGCCTGGCTTAAATTTGTTGATTCGCCCATCTACCTGCATATCAGCCCCTTACATTTCAACCTGAATACCAGGCTCTATCACCCGACTCAACGGCCGCTTGAAATATTTCGAACTGGTGTCTGCAAACAGTGTGGGGCGGTTTAGGTAGAGGCGAGGCACCTTCGCGCCGACTCTTCGGCTCCTTAGGCGGGGTCAGGTCAGGTTCTCCAATAGCTCCAAGGCTTGGTCGAAATCGAACTGCTCGGCGTGCCGGACGATCCGACGCAGTTGCTCGGCTAGCCTGGGATCTGACGCCAGCCCCTGTAATTGGTGCAGGACCGTCAGCACTTGCGTGTCACTCTCGGCCAGCAGGTCCCTGACTTGGGCCAACCGCACCTGTAACTCGGCGTCAGAATGTGACATCTGCACCGACTCTGTGGATGGTTGCGGTTCCGCTATCCCCACCAGCCCTTCCAGCACCAGGTTCAGGCAATGCTCCACCGCCAACAACCGGTCAGCCACCACCTCCTCCTTGGCGCCGGTCAGGCAAGCCTGCTCCAAGTCGGCGGCAGCGCTCGCGACGTCCCTGGCGCCGATGTTGCCCGCCGTACCGCGCAAGGTATGGGCCAGGCGTGTCGGCGCTGAACGATCATCATCGCCACGGGCGGCCAGGAACTCGGTGCTGAAGGCACGGTGACTGGAGCTGAACTTGCGCAGCAGGCGCAGATAGAGGTCTACCTTGCCCATGCAAGTGGCCAGGCCGGCTCTCTGGTCGATACCCGGAAGTTCAGCGGGCAGATGCTCGCCAGTCGGTATGGGCGGCGCTGAAATCTCCTGCGCCTGGGCGTTACGACCGGGCGCCGGATGTATCCATTTGGCCAATGTGACGAACATGCTCTCGACATTCAGCGGTTTGGAGATATGGTCGTTCATACCGCAGGCCAAAGCCCGCTCGCGGTCTCCCGCCATGGCGTCGGCCGTCATGGCGATCACCGGCAGCCCAGCCCAACGCGACTGCTCACGAATCTTGCGGGTTGCGGTATAGCCGTCCATGACCGGCATCTGACAGTCCATCAGTACGCCGTCGAAATCATCATCGCGCACCAACCGGTCGAGTGCCTCTTCGCCATTAATGGCCACACACAGCTCAATGCCAGCGCTCTCCAGCAGCTCGCAGGCCAGCTCGCGGTTCAACTCATTATCCTCGACAAGCAGCAGCCGGGCGCCATGCAGGCTGGCCACGGCACTGGCACTTTGTCCAGATCGTTCGCCGGCCCGGGTATCGGCGTGGGGGGGCTTGCCGAGCACCGTGCCGATCGCCTCAAGCAGTGTGGACGGCGTCACCGGTTTGGTCAGCACCACCGGCAACTGGATACCGTGCCGGCTGGCCTCCTCACGTGCCTCTTCGCGCCCGAATGCAGTGACCATGATGACAGACGGTGTTTGCGCCAAATTGGCAGCGTGCATCTGACGCACCGTCTCCACACCGTCCATGCCAGGCATGCGCCAATCCATCAACACCAAGTCATAGGGCAGTTTCTTACGTTCCGCCTCCACCAGCATCCCCAACGCCACGCGCCCACTCTGCGCCACGTCCACCTCCACACCAAAACTGCGCGCCATGCTGGAGAGAATCTCGCGCGCGCTGGCGTTGTCGTCGACCACCAACACGCGAACGCCGAGTAGCTCATCGGCAGTGAACATGCGCCGCGGCTGAGCGTCGCGCTGCACGCCGAGGCTCACCTCGAAATGGAAGATAGAACCGTGACCGAGTTCGCTCTCCACCCAGATACGTCCGCCCATCAGTTCCACCAAGTGCTTGGAGATGGCCAGGCCCAGACCGGTGCCTCCGTACTTGCGAGTGGTGGAGCTATCGGCCTGGCTAAAGGGTTGGAACAGCCGACTGCATTGCTCGGGGCTCATGCCGATGCCACTGTCGCGCACCCAGAAATGCAACTGTGCCTGCTCCGCGTCTACCCCCTTGCGTTCCACGCCCACCACGACCTCCCCTTGCTCGGTGAATTTTGCCGCATTGTTGCCCAGGTTGATCAACACCTGGCCCAGGCGCAACGGATCGCCGACCAGCGCCGTCGGCAGACCCAGCGGAGTGCTGAACAGCAGTTCCAGGCCTTTGTCCTCGACCTTCAGGCCAATCATGCTGACGAAGCCTTCCAGTACGTCCTCCAAGTGGAAGGGGATGTATTCAAGGTTCATCCTGCCGGCCTCGATCTTGGAGAAGTCCAGGATGTCATTGATGATCCCCAGCAGACTTTCCGCAGAACGATGGACCTTCTCGATATAGTTGCGCTGCCGATGATCCAGCTCGGTGCGCAGGGCCAGGTGGCTCATGCCAATAATGGCGTTCATCGGGGTGCGGATCTCGTGGCTCATGGTGGCCAGGAAGTCGCTCTTGGCCCGAGTCGCTTCCTCGGCGATCTCCCTCGCCAGGTGCACCTCAGCCTCGGCGGCCTTGCGATCGGTAATGTCGAAGTACCAGTTGGCGCGAATCACTCGATCGCGCTGCTCCAATGTGACCGCCGAAACCAGCACATCGAAGCGCTCTCCCTCACTGCGCTGGAAAGTCGCCTCGAAGTTAATCACCGCGCCCTGCTCCGCCGCCTCGATGAAGCGCTGGTGTGCCTGCTGATCGACCCAGAAGTGCCTCGGATCGATCCCTGCGAGTTGAACGATATCGACGCCGAACAAGTGTTCAAACTGCGGGTTGCAGTAGGTCGGACGGCCTTCGATGTCCCTGATCAGCATGGCCACCGGGCTACTGTCGAGCACCGCGCGCAGTTGCGCTTCGCTGACTTTGAGCGCTGCCTGCAATTGGCGACGCTCGCTGACGTCGCGCACCGAGGCGCACACGCATATACCGCGACCTTCCAGGCTCGGCAGACGTGACAGGCCGATCTCCACCGAAAACAGACTGCCGTCCTTGCGCACACCCTGCAGGTCGTCCAGGCCGGCCCCCATCTGCCGGGTATCACCATGAGCTATGAAGCCATTGCGCAGCTCGACGTGGTGACCGCGACTCGCGACCGGCACAAGACGCTCGATCGCCTCGCCCACCAACTCGCCGGCGCTGTAGCCGAACAACCGATCCAATTGCTGGTTGGTCCGCAGGATGCGTCCGTCAGCGCCCACCACCAGCATGCCGTCCGGTGCCGCCTCGATAATCCCGCGATACCAGGCCTCCGTGGCACGCAGTGCCGATTGCTGGGCTTCGAGCTCCTGAGCCTGACGCTCCAACAGCAGCGTTTGCCCGGCCATTTCATCGGCTTGACGACGGGTTTCTTCCAGCAATGCCTGGACGGCCTGGTTACGCTCCAGGATCGCCATCGCCGCAGCCAAGCGAGGGGTGGCTTCCTGGAGCAGTAATGATTGGTCCTCACCCAAGGCTTCTAATCCGGCAAGTTCAAGCACGCCCAGCAGCCGCTCGCCACGCAGGATCGGTTGCAGCAGCAGGCAAGTGGCCGGAATCTCGCCGAGCTGCGAGTGCAGGCGCCAGTATCGTTCCGGCAGCGCCAGCATCTGACGGGCTTGGCGATCGACTGCGCATTGGCCCAGTAGGCCATCGCCGAACATGACTTGTGCCTGCGGTGGCCGCTCGGAATCGGTGGCATAGTCGCCCATCAGCACCAATCTGGTGGCGTCCGGGTGGGCGCTATAGAGAACGCCCTGGCAAATACCGAGCAGGTTCGCCATATGCTGTAGGAACATCTTCGCCAATTCGCCCGGCGCCTCTGCCTGCTGCAGATCGATCTGCAATTGGGCGATTTGCGCCTTGACCGACCGCTGGCGCTCCAGCTGTTGCGACTCGATTTGCAGTTTGGCGATGGCTCGCGCCAGGTCGCCTGTTTCATTGTTCAATTCCGTATGTGGAATCGGTTGGTCGAGCTTTCCCGCAGCCAACTGGTCCACGGCGGCTCGTACTCGATTGAGCGGGTTGCGGATCGACTGGCTGACCAGCCAGCAAA
The DNA here is from genome assembly GCF_008801605.1 of Pseudomonas brassicacearum subsp. brassicacearum. Classification (GTDB taxonomy): domain Bacteria; phylum Pseudomonadota; class Gammaproteobacteria; order Pseudomonadales; family Pseudomonadaceae; genus Aquipseudomonas; species Aquipseudomonas brassicacearum. Next base: position 643,358 of record NZ_VZPJ01000001.1, read on the forward strand.
GCAGCAGCGCCAGCGACAATCCACCCAGCAGCAGAATGTAGGTCTGCGTCGTGCTGCGCTCGGCAAAGTCGGCAATGTCCTTGGCTGTATCACGGATCGAGGCTTCCTTGATCTGGGCTACCGCGTACAACAGGGCGTCCGCCTTCTGGTCGAGCTGTTGGAATTCACTGCTGTTGAGCAGCAGTAACGCCTGGCCTTGACGCCCCTCGTCAATTAACTCGAAGGCCTGTTCGCTATCACGCTGGAGCTGCTGCAGCAGCACATCAAACTCCGCGAGACGCGCGAGATTCTCCGGACGCCTGAGGGTGGGCTTGGCCTGGGCAAGAGCCTGCTGTAGACGGCTTTGAATATCATGTAGCTGTTTCAGTGATTCGATGCGGATATCCGCACTGTTCGTCCCCACGGCCCGCTGCACCGTCTGCACCAGGTGCGGCAATTGCACCCGCGCCTCGTGCAAGTGCTCCATGCCCACCAGTTCCTGGCGGTAGAGGTTCTGCATGTCCTGCTTCAGCGACTCCTGGGTGCGCAAGCTCTGTACGCCGAGTACCAGTACCAAAAGCAAGAGCGTGGCAAAGCCGAGGATCAACTTGTGGCGAAGCGGAAGACGCTCAAGCAACGTGCGCAATCTGACCATGACATACCCCGATGACCACGATGAAAGAAACTGGCGAAGGCGATTGCAGGGTTTGTTCAAGGTTTCTGGGCGATACGCTCCAGAGCCGCCACTTGTTTGGCCATGTCTTGGTCGCTGTCGGCAAAACGTTGCGCTATGGCCTGGAAATGTTCGACGTTCGCCAGGAAGGTGTCGCAAATGTCAGGATCGAAATGTGAGCCCCGTCCCTGACGTATGATCTCGACAGCCTCCTCATGGGGCATCCCTTGCTTGTAGACCCGTCGACTGATCAAGGCGTCATAGACATCCGCCACCGCCATCAGCCGGGCACTGATGGGAATAGCGTCGCCAGCCAACGCCTGCGGGTATCCACTGCCGTCCCATTTCTCCTGATGGCTGTAGGCGATTTCCTTGGCCAGGCTGAGGAAGTCCACCTGAACGCCGAGCTGATCCTCGGCGCGCTGGATGGCATCGCGTCCCAACGTGGTATGGGTCTTCATGATCTCGAACTCTTCGGCGGTGAAACGCCCTGGCTTGAGAAGGATATGATCAGGAATGCCAATCTTGCCTATGTCATGCAAAGGTGCCGACTTGAACAGCAGGCGGATCGTCTCGTCGTTGAGAAAATGGCTGAAACGAGGATGATCGCGTAACTGCTCGGCCAGCACCTTCACGTAGTGTTGGGTCCGTCGAATATGGTTACCGGTCTCGTTGTCGCGCGTCTCCGCCAGGGAAGCCATGGCCTGAATGGTCACGTCCTGGATGGCCATCACCTCGCGGGTGCGGCGCTCTACTTCCTGCTCAAGGTAGTCGTTCTGATCGCGAATGAAGTCCGCCGCTGACTTGATCTTGAGCTGGGTATCCACCCGCGCCAGGACCAATGCAGGATTGATCGGCTTAGTGATGTAGTCGACCGCGCCCAATTCCAGTCCCTGAATTTCATCCTCGATGGTTGCCAGGGCGGTGAGAAAAATGATGGGAATGTCACGGGTGCGCGGATCGTGCTTGAGCTGGTCTGCGACCTCATGACCAGAGAGCCCCGGCATCATGACATCCAACAGGATCAAATCCGGTAGCGAGTCGCCTTGCAGCACCCGCAAGGCTTTTTCACCACTGTTCGCGGCTTTGACCCGGTAGCGATCCTTGAGCAGATCGGCCATCAACAGCAAGTTATCCGGTGTGTCGTCTACCAATAGAATAGTGGCCTGCAGATCATGGCGCTGTCCGATGCTCATGGCGAGCGGCTCCCTTGCCAAGAAGGTGGCACCCCTAGGTGATTTTAGTGCCCCTCGATGAAGTACAGCGTAGCTGGCTTCTTTGGTACTGCCGCGTCAATCGAGGCGCAAGACACAGTTATAAATCGAATACTGGTCTAGCCTCTCCTTCAGATGCACTGCGCGGCATTGTTGGCTGCCACACAAAGGCACGCTGCAGCGGCGACTCGGCAAGAATCGCCCAACTGACGTTGCCCCCTGTCCCTTCACAGGAGCGCTAGGCGTTATGATCACCGCTGATACCGTATTCTTGGTCGTCGACGACGCGGACACCATGCGCAAGGTCACAAGTAGCCAACTAGAGCGCTTGGGTGCACGACACATACTAACCGCCGCCAATGGTGCGGAGGCGCTCACCCTGCTGAAGACGCGTAAGGTCAACGTGATTCTTTCCGACTGGAACATGCCGGTCATGGACGGCCTCACCCTGTTGCGCAAGGTACGCAGTGATCCCAAATTGGCGATGCTGCCTTTCATCATGATTACCGCAGAGAGCTCCCGCTCCCAGATCACCGAGGCCATCGCCGCCGGGGTCAGCAATATTCTTATCAAACCCTATACCGCCAACGACCTTTCGCAGCGCATAACGCGTGCCATGAACCACCGTCCTCGGTTGCATTCGCCACCCGTGGTCGCTGAACCTGCTCAAGCGACAAAGGAGCAGAAATGCAGCCCGACGTTGCTGGTCGTCGATGACGTACCGGACAACCTGGCGCTGATTGCTGGGCTGTTTCAGGACGAGTACCGCGTACTGGCAGCTCGTGATGGGCGCCGCGCGTTGGCTATCTGTACTTCCGAGTCCCCGCCAGACCTGCTTCTTCTGGATGTGATGATGCCGAACATGGATGGTTTCGAGCTGGCCCAGCACCTGCGCAGCCATCCCAGCGCCAGCCGCATCCCGATCATCTTTATCACCGCCATGAGCGATGCTGCAGCACAACTGCGCGGGTTGGAGCTAGGCGCAGTGGATTTTGTCAGTAAGCCGGTTGATCCCAAGTCGCTGCACCTTCGGGTGGCCAACCTGTTGCGCCTGGTCGAACAGCGCAACGCTCTGCAGCAGGAATACGACACCATGCTGGAGCTGGAGCGCTTGCGCGAGGAAGCCAGCTGTATTTCACGTCATGATCTGAAGGCGCCTCTGTGCAATATCCTCGGCTTGACCCGCGGCCTGCTCGAAGGCGGCAATTTGCTACCGCGCCAGTTGCAAATGTTGCAAATGTTGGAAACCGACGGTAGGAACCTCCTAGGAATGATCGACATGGCAGGAGACATCTACAAAATCGAGGCCGGTAGCTTCGAACTCAAGCCGGTCGCCATCGAATTCCTGCACTTGGTGCGGCGCCTATGCGAATCGGCCCGGCTGACCTATCAGGTAAAAAAACTGACCATCGAGGTCGTGGCGGAAAACACCAACGAATCGATACCGGTGCTAGCCAGTGGAGATGAATTACTATGCTTTTCACTCCTGAATAACCTGCTGAAAAATGCCTGCGAGGCGGCTCCCGATAAAAGCCGCGTGCGACTGACATTGACCTCTGCCGACCCTATCGAATTGGTCATGGAGAACCAGCCTGCTGTACCCGTAGCATTTCGGTCACGGTTCTTCGAAAAGTACGCAAGCCATAGCAAATCTGGCGGTACAGGGCTTGGTACCTACTCAGCAAAATTACTAGCCGAGGCCCAGCAAGGCAGCTTGGAGCTAGAGGTCGATGATGAGGCGAACCTGACACGCTTGCGGTTGCAGCTTCCGTCCAGGAACTGAAGTGTTGCAGCTTCGGCTGAACAGATCTAAGCCTGATAGAGTTAGGGAGTAGTAGTGGAAAGCCACAACATTCCCTACCAATGCTCTGTACGTCGACGGATCCTCGATAAAGTTGCATAAAAACTCCTATGAAACGAGCGCCCCCTCAGAAGCGAAGTCTCAATACCACTTTTCGTAGCAGCGCACTGGCAAATGCGCGCATTGAGCAATACCCTGCCCGTACCGACCCAACGTTACGAGCTGAAACATGTCAGGGATTGCCATATTTGAAAGCCCACGTTGGCTACGAGATCTTCTGCGCTTCCTGCCGCTGAAGAGCCAATTCGTCCTGTCCGGCAACATCCGCGACCTGCAGGCCAGTGAAGTGGCGCCCGGCACGGTGACTGCGCAGAGCTTCAACCAAACTCTTTGTAATGCCTTGCTCGATGCCGGCTACACCCAGGTCATCGCCTGGGATCCCGTGTCGGGTTTCCGGGCAGTCGACAAAACCGGCTCCGCCCCTGAAGCCGGCCAGACGTTGCTTCAGGAACTTGGCCTGACTCCGATAAATGGCGCAGCACCCGCAGGTATCGATCTGCTGGGCGCAACCCTGCCACGGCTGGTGGGGCGTGCTGGCGAACCTATCGCGCTGATCATCGATTTCGCCTCACGCCTGGTAGTTCGCAACGACTCCCTCAGCGCGGCTGAACACCAGCTCTTCACCCAAGCCCTGGTGCAATCCCATCAGGCTCGCAGCCGTCCGGCCACGGAGCTGCGCAAACCGTTCTTCAATACCCTGCTCTGGCTGGTGGAAAAAGAAGGCGACTTGCCCGACTGGTTGCTGGTCGACAACCCGCGCCTGCGCCACATTCCCGTGTCCAAACCCGATCAATTGTCCCGCCGTGCATTGGCACCGGCGTTGCTCAAAGGGCTCAGTGGCAGCCAGGGCGCAAGCGAAGTGGTCATGCATCAGGCTGTGGAAGCCTTCGTTCAGAACACCGAGGGATTGCTGCTGCTCGATCTCAGCGCCATTGCGCAACTGGCGCGGGTCGAGGGTGTAGCCATGGAGCAGATTGCCGATGCGGTGCGCCGCTACAAGATCGGTGTCACCGAGGACCCGTGGCTGAAGATCGACCGTCAGCGTATCCGGCATGCGGACGCGCTCGTCCACCAGCGGGTCAAAGGCCAGGAGCATGCGGTGACGCACATGCTCGACATCGTCAAGCGTGCGATGACAGGCGTCGGTGCCAGTCGCAAGGGCAACCGGCCTCGGGGCGTAGCCTTTCTTGCGGGGCCGACCGGCGTGGGCAAGACCGAACTTGCCAAAACGATTACCAGCCTGCTGTTCGGCGACGAAAGTGCATACATTCGCTTCGACATGTCGGAATTCAGCGCCGAACATGCCGATCAACGCCTTATCGGCGCACCGCCCGGCTACGTCGGTTATGACGTCGGCGGTGAGCTGACCAATGCTATCCGCGAGAAGCCGTTCAGCGTGGTGTTATTCGATGAAATCGAAAAAGCCCACCCACGGATTCTCGACAAGTTCCTGCAAATCCTCGACGACGGAGTGCTGACTTCAGGCCGCGGTGATCGGGTGTACTTTTCGGAGGCCCTGATCGTGTTCACTTCCAACCTGGGGATCTATCGCCAGGGTGACAATGGCGAACGCGTTGCCAACGTCCTGCCGGGCGAAGCCTTCGAGCAAGTCCAGGACAAGGTGCACAGCGAGATCGACCGGTATTTCAAGCTCGTGCTCAACCGGCCGGAAATCCTCAATCGAATCGGCGAAAACATCATCGTCTTCGACTTCATTCGCGAAGGCGTTGCAGTGCAGATCTTCGAACAAATGGTCAACGCCACCTTCGACGACCTGCAGGGACACAACCTGTTTATCGAATTGGCCCCCCAGGCACGCCAGACACTGCACAGCCTCTGTCTGCAGGACCTGTCCAACGGTGGTCGGGGCATTCGCAACCAGTTAGAGGCACGCCTGCTCAATCCCCTGTCGCGGGCACTGTTCGATCAGGACGCGCAACCGGGCGAGCACTTCACGATCACCGAGTTGGACATCACCGGACTGAAGATGGAACGTCGCTGAACATGGACCTTAGCCTGTCGCGCGTGCATTTTCCGGTCACTACCCTCGGCCCGGGGCGACGTATTGGCATCTGGTTCCAGGGCTGCAGCATCCGCTGTCCAGGCTGCATCTCTGCCGACACCTGGGGCCCCGGGCACCGACGCTTGTCGCTAGAGCAACTGCTTGAACAGATAACCCCCTGGCTGCATGGGGCCGAAGGAATCACCATTTCCGGAGGGGAACCGTTTGACCAGTTCGACGCCCTGCGATCACTGCTCGAAGGCCTACGTCGGCTCAGCGAACTCGACATCCTGGTCTACAGTGGCTACTCCCTGGAGCAACTCAATGAGTCGTTGCTCCAGACCAAGGGCTTGATAGATGCCTTGATCAGCGACCCCTATATCGAAGCACGCAGTCAGACCATGGCCTTGCGCGGCAGTGACAATCAACGTCTGAGCCTGCTCACGCCACTGGGCCGCGCACGCCTGGGTCATTACGAACGCCCGCTCGAACCCACCGACAAGGCGCTCGACCTGATGTTTGACGAAAGTGGCAGCGTCTGGATGGCCGGCATCCCACGACGTGACGATCTATTGCGCTTACGCGATCTGCTGCATGAACAAGGCCATCATTTACAGATCAGCGCACACGCGTCGCGACGCCGCTGAGTGGAGCACACCCCATGATACGTTTCTGCCCTAACTGCAAAACCGAGCGCGCCCTCCAGGAAATGTTCTGCGAAGGGCTCATTCAGGAACAACCCTGCGGCTGGGACCTCGCTGGCGAACCCATTCGTGCCGCCGGCTGGCGGCCGCAAGCCGTCTTCACTGAGGAAACCCTCCCGCCAGTCAGTCCGGCTCAGGGGAATGTCCCTGACCTGCTCTGCGAAAATGGTCACCCGATGGTCGATGGCGACCTGATGTGCCTTGAATGTGGTAGCTCACTTGCGCAAGCAACGTCCTACGACGCCCAACCAGACAGCAGCGAACCAGAGGGCATCGCCCAGACCCTGATCGATGGTTGGCGCCTGATCCGTCAGATCAGCAGCACCGACGGCGTGCGAGAACGATACCTCGCCAAGCACGAAGAAACCGCACAACAGGCGGTCCTGACCCTGTATCGACCCGGCGCCGAACCGGACCCGGCGATCTATGATGTGATCCGCCGACTGCCACGCGAGCACGCCCCCGAAATCATTGCCACCGGCCGTTGGGATGACCGTGCCTATGAAGTCATTGAAGAACTCACCGGCGGGACCCTGGCAGAACTTGGCAGTGTGATCCGCGACAGCGACAGCGTGCACCATGTGGTCAATGAACTGGGCCTGGCGCTGCATGCTTTCAACGAGGCCGGCCTGCGCCATCGTGACCTGCGCCCGGCCAGCCTGCTGGTACGTTCCCGCGAACCGCTGGACCTGGTCATCAGCGGCTTCGGCTCGGCACGCCTGTCCGAGTTCGACCTGGACATCGTATCGCCACTGGAAACCAGTCGCTACATGGCGCCCGAAGCCATCGCAGGCGGCGTTGCGGCTGCCTCGGACTGGTGGAGCCTGGGCATGATCCTGCTCGAGCAACTGACCCAGGGCGCCTGCTTCGATGGCATCAATGCCAATGCATTTCTTATTCACGTGCTCGCCAACGGCGTGCCGATCCCCGACGATCTCGACCCGCGTCTGAACCTGCTGCTGCGAGGTCTGCTGGCACGCGACCGTCATCAGCGCTGGCAATGGCCGCAGGTCGAAGGCTGGCTCAACGGCGTTGCGGTCGAGGCTCCGGCCTCTTCCGTCCAGCAAACCGACGAAGGTGAAGGCGCGACCCTACGGCTGGGCGAGCGCCGCTTTCACAAGCCCGGCGTATTCGCCCTGGCGGCAGCCCAGGCGGATAACTGGCAACAGGCCCTGGACCATTTGCTGCGCGGTGTGATCGTGACGTGGGCCGAGCAGGTCGGTCTCGCCCCTTCTCTAGTCGCCGGCTTGCGTCAGGTCGTTCAGCACGAGGGGATTGAGGACGACTTCCGTCTGATGTTGGCGCTGAGAATCCTCAATCCGGAAATCCCGTTGATTCATCGTGGCGACATCGTCACACCAGGATGGCTACTGGAGCACCCACTGGAAGGCTATCGCCTGATCAGCGGGTCGGTCCCGGACCTGCTTGAGCAATTGCAGACCGACAACTGGCTGTCGCGTCTCAAATCCCGCGCCGAAAACGTACGTCAGCGTGCCCTGCACCAACACATCGAGTTGGTGGAAGAGGAACTGCGGGTATTCCTGCTATCGACCTCGCGAGCCAAGCTGTCCACGCAATGGCAAGAGCGCCAACGCCTGTTTCCAGACACCGACCATTCAGGACTGACCTCACTGTCGGAGCGTCGGGTGATCGCCGAAGAAGATCTGATTGTGCTGCTCAGCGCGGCGATCAGTCAGTTCCGTTCGGGGGCCTCAATAGTAGAGGCCGCCGCCGAGCTGGCCAGGGCTGCCGATGTCGGTTGGTTCGACGCCGAAGCGGCGACCCAACTGCTGTTGCATTCGCGGCTTGAGCTGTACCGCAGTGTCGATGAACGCATCCAAGGCTTTGCCCGTTGTGGCGTGCCGGCAGTGGACGAATGGGCCGAGCAGTTCCGCCTGGAGCGACGTATGCCGTTGGCCCAGGCACTGGTGTTGCTCGCCATCCCGTCCAGTCATTGGCTGGAACCACAGAAACAGCAGTACGTCTCACAGATCCTCGACTTCTTCGAGAAGAAGGTGGTGACCGCAGTGATGCGCGGGCCACTGGTGCGTATGAGCATCGGCAAGACCACCGCACGGGTCGACATCAATGAACTGAACAGCGAGCGCAGTCCGGCCGCGGCTTTGCTCGATCACCTGCTGCAACGTAATGCCCGGGCAGTGAACCTCGACCCAGAGAGCTTTCAGCTCAACGGCCAGTTGGAATCGCGTCTGCATGCCCTGTACCGGCAAAGCGCGCTGTACAAACGCGACACCGGCATCGACGGCCTGTACCTGGGCTTCCCTTTCCTGCTCAATCGCGACCCTCGCGGCACCACGCGTACGCGGATCATCCCACTGCTGTTGTGGCCAGTGAAGCTGCTGCTGGAGTTGGGTGCTCGTGGTCACGCCGCCTTGGCGTTTGACAGTGAGCGTGAGGAAGTGCGGCTCAACCCTGCGTTGGAAAGCGTGCTCGGCGCCGAAACCTGCAAACGATGGCGCAAGACCGTCGATGAACTGCTGGGCCGCTCGTCAATTCGTGCAGCGGATGTGATGGATGCCTTCGGCATGCTTGCCACCATTCGCTCACGGGCCCTTGGCAACCTACCCGCCAGCACCGTGGAGATCGCGCCCTACCAAGACGAACTGGACTGCGCGGCGGTGCTGTTTCACGTGACCTTCATGGGACAAGCCATCGGTGAAGACCTGCGCCAACTGAAAACCCTGTCGCCCGCCGGTACCGGCCTGGAAACGGCGTTGCGCCTCAAGACTGCCGACGAAACCGCGCACGAGGCACCGCCAGGCGAGCTGCAACGTTACTTCACCGTGGCCAGCGATCCCTCCCAGGAAGCGGCCGTGATCCAGGCCCGACAAAGCCCGGGACTGCTGGTCGAGGGGCCGCCCGGAACCGGCAAGAGCCAGACCATCGTCAACATGGTCGCCGACGCCATCGGCCGCCAGCGCAGCTTGCTTATCGTCTGCCAGAAACATGCGGCGCTTGAAGTGGTGTACAAACGCCTGGTCGCCGAAGGCCTTGGCCAACGCATCGTCATGCTCAATGACGTCAACCGCGACCGCGAGCCCGTCATCCGCAATATTCGCGAACAACTGGAAAGCCTGTTCACGAACGGCAGCCAGGCGCAGGGCTGGCAGCGCCAGCGCGAACAGGTCGCGGCCCGCATCGAGGCCCTGGAGGGCGAGCTCGACCGCTTCCACCAGAGTCTGCATCGCCTGGATGAAAATACCGGCCTCAGTTATCGCAGGCTGCTCGGCGAGTTGATTGAATTGGAATCCGGCCCGGCCCCGCTCGAGTTTCCGGCCCTGCGCCAACGCCTGGCCTCCCTGGACCTCGCTAGCCTGACCCGTTTGGAGGAAAGCTGCGCCCCTCTGATTCGCCTGTGGTTGCCCGCACGCTACGAAGGCAGTCCATTGGCCCAGTTACAGTCGTTCGCCGCCGACCGGGCGACTTTGCAGGCTTTCACCGACAATCTGCACAGTTTCACCCAAGCCGAACACAACCGTCAGGCCACGCTGCAAGCACACCCTGCCAGCTTCGAAATCGACGACCCGGCGCCGTACCGTAACTGGATAGCGGCCCATGTCGCAGCCCTGCTCGACCTGAAGCAAGAGCAACGTCTGCGCCTTGCGCGGTGGCTACCGCTTTTCCGCAGCCGCGAAGCGGGCCAACCTCCACGGGGAGAGTCGATTCTCGGTGAACTACAGCAACTGGATCAGCAACTTGGCCAATTGGATCAGGACCACTACGCCCCCGCCTTGTCACCGGCCCTCTGCCTGCTCGAAAACAAGGCCCTCAGGCATCTGGATCAAGACTGTACCAAGGTTATGGCTACCCGGTCCTGGCTGGCGAATATCAATCCGCTGCATCTGCTGCGGCGCAAGCGACTGCGCAACTTCCTTCAGGACCAGGGGGAAAGCCGTGTTATTGAAGCACTACCCACCCTGCAGGCAGCCATCCGCCTTGAAAGCCAATGGCGACCATTGCGCGCCGAGCTGAGTACCTTGCACCAGGCGTTGGAACTGGAACCTGTGAGTAGGCAAGCCTGCCTGGAATTGATCAGCTTCGTGAAGAGCGACATCCGCCACCTCCTGGAAATCCAGTCGCTGGCCGTGGCGTTGGCGCAATCGCCTCGCGCCCGGCAGGCCGATGAGGCCGCCCTCGCCGGCGACAAGCAGCATCTCGAGGCTCTGCTCAGCGATCTCGATGCTTCGCTGATGCGCCATGGCGTTCGCCAATCCAGCCTCGAGCAACTCAAGGTACTCGGCGACTGGCTGGGCGAAGAACTGGTGCAGCAGCTGCAGCATGCCATCGAGCACAATCTGAGCAATCAACTGTCTCTTGATCGGCTGCATGAAGCACTGCCCTTCCTGGCCGCCTACCAGGCATTCCGCGGGCGCGCTGCTCAGTTGACAGCAGCCGACCTGGAGCTGCTCGCATTGCTGCGCCAACGCCAGGAACAGTTGGACAACATCGCGCCCGAGCAACTTGAAGCCGCGGTGCGGCGCCTGCTCAACCGCGAAGCTCGACTGGGTTGGAAACACCGCGTCGAGCAAACCAATCCCGAACTGCTGTTCAGCCAGGACGAAGCCCGCGCCAAAGTCACCAGCCTCGCGCAAGCCGATGCGCAGATGCGGCTGCTCAATCGCGAGCTGCTGGCCAAAGCCATCAACCTTGATCACCTGGGTAATCGCAAACAATGGGAGGATGTCACTCGTCTGACTGGCAAACGCTCACGACGCCTGCGCGAATTCATTGAACTGGGCAGTCACTTAGGCCTGATGAGCCTGCGCCCGGTGTGGCTGATGAACCCGGACGTCGCCAGCCGTGTGCTGCCGCTCAAGGCAGGCCTGTTCGATACCGTTATCTACGACGAAGCCTCACAGATGCCGGTTGAGTTCGCCCTGCCGACCCTGTTCCGCGGGCAGATCACTGTGGTCAGCGGCGATGAGAAGCAAATGCCGCCGACGGCATTCTTTTCCAGTCGCATCGAAAGCGACGAAGCCGAAGTGTTTGATGGCGACGAACCTGATGAAGACGCGGATGAGGAACAGCGCGAAGCGTTCGAAGACACTTGGAATCGTCGCGAGATCAAGGATTGCCCCGACCTGCTGCAACTAGCGCGCAACGCCCTGCCCAGCACGACATTGCAGATCCACTACCGCTCGGCCTACCGTGAACTGATCGGCTTTTCCAACGCCTCGTTCTATGGCAATCGCCTGAACGTTCCGGTCCGACACCCGCAAGCGAGCATCCAGCGCATCAAGCCGCTGGAGCTGATCCAGGTCGGTGGGCTGTATCAAAACCAGAGCAACGCCCAGGAAGCCGAACGGGTCGTCGAGTACCTGAACGAATTGTGGCAGGAGCCCTACGACCAGCGACCCTCGGTGGGTGTCGTCACCTTCAACCGCAAGCAGGCCGACCTCATCGAGGAGCACTTGGAGCAGCGGGCAGAGCAGGATGAACTGTTCCGCGCCGCCTACACCCAGGAGCGCGAGCGCAGCGAAGACGGCGAGGACATGTCGGTGTTCGTCAAGAACGTGGAGAACGTGCAGGGGGATGAACGCGACATCATCGTCTTCTCCTCCACCTTCGGTCGCAACAGCCAAGGCACATTCCGCCGCAGCTTCGGTGTACTGGGGCAGACGGGTGGCGAACGACGCCTGAACGTGGCGGTGACTCGCGCCCGGCGCAAGGTGGTGATGATCACGTCGATGCCGATCGCCGACATCTCCGACATGCTCAACACGCACCGTGCCCCCAACAGCCCGCGAGACTATCTGCAAGGCTATCTGGAATATGCTCGCGCGCTCTCCTCGGGCGAGTTCAGCAGCAGTACCAAGTTGCTGGAGCGCCTGCAGACCGACCGCAGCAGCCAGCATCGTGAGCAAGGTCAGCAACGCGACGGCTTTGTCAGGCTGGTCGGTGAATTCATTCATTCCCTGGGATGGCAGGCCGCTCCCGCCAGTGAAGGCGACGCTTTCGGTCTCGACTTCGCCATCGAGAATCCAGGCACGGGCCTTTACGCAATCGGCATCGAGTGCGATGCGCCTTGCCATAATCTGCTGGAACGTGCCCGCGCCCGAGAAATTTGGCGCCCATCCGTGCTGCACCGCGCCATCCCGCACATCCATCGTGTGTCGTCGCAAGCTTGGTATCACAGCGGCGACAGCGAACGCTCACGGCTGCGTGAAGCAATCGAACACGCCATGCAAGCCGAGCAGCCGCTGCAACCCAGCCCTACTTCAGTTGATACGGAAATCTGCCAATGAGTGGTCCCAAGGTCGTTCGCATTGTTACCCGCGAAGAAATCATCGCCATTTGTGAAGGCCACCTGCAACGCCTGGAACGCGCCGTGGACCGCTGGCAGACACAGGCCACAAGGCTTGGCGAACTCAGTGAACAGGAGCGCTCCGCCTTCTTGGAGCGACACACTCGCCTTCGCGCTCTGCTGGCAGAAGACCGATTGGCAGAACTGCAGAAGGCCGTTCCAGTGGAGATCGAGCACCTACACCGTGACTTGGAGGACCGCGAAGAGCGCGCAATCATTCGCGCTGCCGAACGACGCCAACGCGACCGACGCGTCCAGGAAAACGCAGAAACCCTGCTTGACGCTTTGCAAGCCAACCCCGAAAGCGTCGATCAGGCCTTGCTGGAATCCCTCTCCCGATTGGCCAGCGGTGCCAGTCGTGAAGATGCCGAACGTCTGCTGGCCGAGGGTTTCGGCCACTTGAGCAAGGCAAACGAGGAGCCAACCCTAAGCGATACCCAACGCGTCCTCGCGCAGCAACTCAAGCTCGACGAACCCGAGCTTTCCCTGCGCGAATGGATTGCGGCCCGGGAGCCGGATGCAACGCGCGACGTACGGTTGCTACGCATTGACCGCCACATCGTGGAGCTGCAACTGCTGCAAGGCGCTGAGTGTGCCGCGCCGTTCCTCCTGGCACTGGAACGCGCTGAAACGGAAGCCGATGCCAAGCGGCGCAACCTGCTGCTCGACAGCCTAGTACTCGACCTCGCCGCTGCCACCCGAAACTTCCAGAGACAGCGCGAGTGTCTCGAACAAATGCAGGATCTGGCCAGCGAAGTCAAAACCTACACAGGCATCGAACACGCGACCTTGCTTGGTCATATTGGCGCTTGTGCAACCGACACCGAGCTCTCGGTAATGACCGGACTGATCGAGCAGTGTAAAACGCTTATCGCTTCCCACTTACAGGACCAGGCCGCCCTCGCCCGCCGCGAAGCCGTGCTCGGCGGCTTGGCCAGCCTCGGCTACGAAGTGCGCGAAGGCATGGCGACTGCCTGGGCAGAAACCGGCAAGGTCGTGCTGCGCAAGGCCGCTACCCCCGGGTACGGAGTGGAAGTGGGTGGCAAAGCCGATAATGGCCGTCTGCAGGTTCGCGCCATAGCCCTCGGCAGCGATCGCGACAAGGCGCGGGATCGCGACATTGAAACCATCTGGTGCGGCGAATTCCAGCGGCTGCAGACCTTATTGAAAAACAAGGGCAGCGAATTACTCATCGAGCGTGCGCTTTCGGTAGGTGAAGTCCCACTTAAAGAAACGAATATTTCCGAGCCGGGCGTAGAAACAATCGCTGGTCAACAGAATGCATTTCTTAAATGAACCGCTGAGGCTCACCCCACCGCAAGCCATTGCCAACACACTCCGCCGCCAGAAATCATGGTGCCCGTGTGAGGCATGCTTTCGCACCGCGGACCTGCCGCCGATGATCCGGGCTGCCCGCATCATCGGCGATTGACTTTATTGCCCGTTTTTAACCCGACTCCAAACACGCGTGCGCAGCCGGTCGGTCTCTAGCGGCATCGCTTCCAGAACGAAGAGTTTCTTCATCACGCTTTCAGGCGGATACACCATCGGGTCGTTGAGAATGGCCTTGTCGACCATGCCTTCAGCGGCAGCATTGCCGTTGGCATAGTGCACGTGGTTGCTGATGTCAGCCATGACGTTGGGGTCCAGCAGGTAATTCAGAAACGCGTAACCGGCAGCTTCATTCGGAGAATCGGCGGGCATGGCGACCATGTCGAACCACATGGGTGAGCCTTCCTTGGGGATGGCGTAGGCAATCTGTTGGCCATTGCCGGCCTCATTGGCTCTGGCGGCCGCCTGCATCACGTCGCCAGAGAACCCGACGACCAGACACACGTCTCCCGTTGCAAGATCGCTGGTGTACTTGGAGTTGTGGAAGTAATTCACATAGGGCCGCACTTTGAGTAGCAGGGCCTGGGCCTTCTCGTAGTCGGCCTTGTCCTTGCTGTGATGCCCAAGCCCCAGGTAGTTCAAGGCGATGGGAAGGATCTCGGGGCCGTTGTCGAGCATGGCTACGCCGCATCGGGCGAGTTTTTTCATGTTCTCCGGCTTGAAGATGATGTCCCATGAGTCTATCGGTACATCGCCCAGGACTGCCTTGACCTTGGCGACGTTGTAGCCGATGCCGGTGCTGCCCCACAGGTACGGGAAACCGTATCGGTTGCCCGGATCGTTGGCCTCCAGAACTTTCATCAGCGTCGGGTTGAGGTTCTGCCAGTTCGGCAGCTTGCTACGGTCCAGCGGTTTCAGCGCACCGGCCTTGATCTGCCGGGCCATGAAGTGGTTGGAGGGAAACACCACGTCATACCCGGAACGGCCGGCCATCAGTTTGGCGTCGAGGACCTCGTTGCTGTCGTACACGTCATACTGAGTCGGGTGCCCGGTATGGCTGGTAAAGTTTTGCAGGGTATCTGGGGCAATGTAACTGCTCCAGTTGTAGATCCTGACGGTGTCTGCCGCCTGAGCGGTGGACGCGATCAACAGTAGCGGAACGATCGACTTCAACATACGAGACCTCAACCTTTGTTCTTTACGTTATGGGTGAAGGCAGTTCAGAAAATCAGCACGTAGCTTTTGCGAACGGTTTCTTGTATATCCCAGACTCCCGTGGTGTTCGCAGGCAACATCAATGCGTCGCCGGCCTGGATATGAAGGACCTCACCGCCATCCGGGGTGAAGGTGCAGCGCCCCTGGATGAAATGGCAGAACTCCTGTTGCACGATCTGGCGCCGCCAGCGGCCGGGGGTGCATTCCCACACGCCGGCTTCGACGCCGTCATCGCGTTCAACGCTTGTCGTGGCAACCTGTGAAACCGGCTCACCCAGCGGTACGCCAACAGCGCTCGATTCCCCGAGAGGCAAGTGTGGGGTGTCGCGAAAATGATCGATCTTCATGCGAACGGCTCCTTGGACTTCATCAATCGTTCCATGCAACCCGCCAGACCCTCGGCCATCCGGCGACGCCAGCGCGGTACATGGAGGTTGGCCAATATCCGATCCTCGTGAACAAAGCTCTGGATAATGGCGTTGTAACCCAGCCAGCGCAGGGGCTCTGGCTCCCAGCGTGGCAACGAGGCCAGCGGACGGTCGGCCCACACCCAAGGCTGGCGTGTCAGTTCGTTGTCCTGACCAAGAATCAGCGCGGCCACGGTACGGCCACCCAGGTTGCTGGCGCCTACGCCTTCACCGCCATAGCCACCGGCGAGTGCGATCTTCTGGCGACGGTCGGCCAGCATGTGCGGGTGAAAATGCCGGGCGACACCCAGGTTGCCGCCCCAGGCGTGAGTCAGGCGAACATTGCGCAACATCGGAAATAGCTCGCTGAACAGGTACTGGCGCAACTCACGTTCGGCCTGACTGAGGTTGAAGTCACTGCGCAGGCGACCTCCAAAGCGATAGCCACCGCGGGCACCAAATACCAAGCGGTCATCGCGGCTGCGCTGACCGTAGGTGACTTGTCGGCTGTTTTCGCTGAAAGCCTGGCCACGGTTGAGTCCGATTTGGGCCCATACGTCGGCCGAGAGCGGCTCAGTCGCAACGATCAGGCTCTGCGCGGCCAGTTGATATTTGTTCAGCGGGGGCAAGGCACTGGCATACCCCTCGACGGCCGGCACCACCCAATCGGCGCTCACCCGACCGTGCTCGGTTCGAACTTGGCCTGCCGTCCAGTCGAGCACAGCGCTTTGCTCGAAAATACGCACCCCCATGCGCTCCACGACTTTGGCTAGCCCCCGTACCAACCGGGCAGGTTGAAGGGTCGCGCAGTGAGGTGAATACAGGGCGCCGTACGCCTGGGCCACATTCAATTGTTCGCGCAAAGCCTGAGGGCTCAGCCAGCGATAATCGTCTTCACCCAGGCCTTGCGCACGGGCGGCAGCGAGTTGTTCGCGCAGGCGCCGTTCTTGCTCGGGATACCGCGCCGCGCAGTACAGCACGCCACCTTTACGCAGTTCGCAATCGATGCTTTCGACATGGCACACCCGCGCCACTTCATCGGGAATTCCGTGCAGCAGTTGATATCCTGCATGACGTTGGGCGGCGGGCAAGGGCCCCAGGAGTCGGTCTTCGCCGAGCAGATTCCCCATCAACCAGCCGCCATTGCGGCCGGAGGCGCCGAAACCGGCAATCTGTGCTTCAACTATGACGATGTCCAGGTGCGGTGCTTGCTGCTTGAGGTAATAGGCCGTCCAAAGGCCGCTGTAGCCGGCACCGATGATCACCACATCGGCTCGCAGATCCTGATGCAACGCCGGACGCGGCGTCAGCGCCTCGTCGACTTGCTCCATCCACAAACTCACACCACCCCAACCAGCCATTACCTGCTCCATCGTTTGATTGCCGACAGAGCTTAATGCGCAGCGAAGGGGCCTGTGTTATCTGCGGGTACGCGCGCAATTGGCCTTCAACCAGGCTTTTGGTGTGCAGCCGGTATGGCTGCGGAAAGCCTTGTAGAACGCCGAGGTGGAATTGAATCCGGCAGCCACTGCGAGGGCATCGATGGGTGCGTTTTCGTCGTAACTGGCGAGGCGTTCAAGGAGGTAGGCCAAGCGAGCCTGAGTCACGTAGCGATAGAAGCTTTGCCCGAGCACTTGATTCAATAAGTAAGACAACTGATTACGGCTGTACCCGGTGGCGCTGGCGATCCGTGCAAGATCCAGGTCAGGGTCCAGGAATGGCTGCTGGCGGGTAAAATAATCGGCCAAGTCTCGCGCCATGAAGCTCAGCTGGCGCGCCGAGAGCCCTAGCTTACTGATGGCGGGGGCGCGAAGCCCGGCGTGGGGCTCGCCGTCGCGCACGAGTGACGCGTATTCGTTGACACGCAGGATCTGACCCTCACATACGGTGATCGCTTCGCTGGTGCGAAAAACCACCCGCTCGCCACTGCCCTTCAGAGCGGTCTGGTACTGGATGAATGCCGTGCAGCCGTCAGCGCGGATGCGGTCATTGTGCTCAAGATACTCATCGGGATGGCGCGGCAACGTGCCGGTGATGTAGGCGCGCAGCTCGGTCAGCCCCATGCTGCGGTTCTGGAAAAAATCGTTGTATTGCACTTGCGGGTGATAGAGCGCAAGTATCGCCTCCAGGTCGCGGTGCTTCCAGGCCATGTGATAGCGCAGCACCACCTCGAGGGTGAGCTTTGTCTGTTCGGCGGTATCTGACGGGACGAGGAGCATGGGTTGACGGGCCTTATGACTGGGCGGCACCAGTCTAGTCCTTGAGTGGTTGAGCGAACAAACTCAGGCACGCCCAGGCGCACATGATTGAGAGAGCGGAGCCTCTAGCTGCCTGTGGCTCTGCCATGCTTGCCACCCAGCACCAACGCAACGCCGCCCAGTACAGCAATGGATGCCAACACCATCCTTACGCTCAGGCTTTCCCCCAGAAAAACGATGCCCGCCAGCGAAGCCAGGATGGGCACGCTTAGCTGCACCGTCGCGGCTTGAAACGCTGCAAGATAACGCACCGCGACGTACCAGACCGCGTAGCCGACGCCTGACGCCAGCGCACCGGAAAGCACCGCATAAAGTATCCCCTGCGGATCCCAACGCAGCGCTGAGAGAAACGGCACGCTTGCCATCAAGACCAGGGGAATCGAGCGCAAGAAGTTGCCGGTTGTGGTGGTCAGCGGATCGGCGACAGTTTTGCCAAGCAGTGAGTAGATCCCCCATGCCACCCCCGATAACAGCATCGTGAGTGCGCTAACGGGGTCAGGTGCTGCGGCACCTGGAAGCAGCAGGCTAACCAAGCCAACAATCGCCAGCACAAACCCAACGACTGCCAACGTGTGCATCCGCTCGCCTTTGAACACGCCGTACAGAACCATGCTCAGTTGAACCGCGCCAAACAACAGCAGCGCCCCCGTCCCGGTCTCCAAATGACGGTACGCGAAGGAAAAAGCGAAGACGTAAACGAACAAGGCTGCGGCGCCCTTCCAACTGCCTTTGATCGTGCTGGAGGACCGTCTCAAGGCACATATCAGCCATAACACCAAGGCCCCGCTGGCCAGCCGGACCACGCTGAAACTCGCGGCATCGATGTTGGTGTGCTTAAGCGCCAGGCGGCACAGCAGCGAGTTCGCGGCAAAGGCGAGCATGGCGAAACAGATCATCGCGATCAATCTTGCCGAAGCTGACGAGCTGGACGCCTTCGTTACGGAGTTGCTTATTGTCATGGTCGATCCCAATGCCCAGGCAGGCTCTCAGAACGCTCGACGCCACCGCGCCCTTGAAAATACGTTAAACGCCTCTGTACCGATCGGTCAATACAACTATCTTCCTGCGACCTTGGGATGAGCTTCTCCCGTCTGTATCCTTCAGCGCGCACGCATGGGTATGATTGAAGCTCAACCGGTTGGAATCGACCCATGGGAAAAAAGAAAGCCGTCGTCGCTGCCGAACCTGCTGAAACAAGCACCAAGGAGCGAATACTGAAAATCGCCGCGCAGTTGTTTTCGACGCGCGGGTTTCACGCGACCGGCATGGCTGAGTTGGAAAAAGCCACTGGCCTGGCTCGCGGCGCGCTGTATTACCACATCGGCAGCAAGGAAGAACTGCTGTTCGAAATCACCAGCCGGTATCTGCGGGTGCTCATCGCAGAAGGCACGCCTCTGTGCGAGAGCGATTTGGCTGCGGAAGATAAATTTCGCCAGTTCTCGGCCATCGTGATGCGCACGATTGTCACCCACCTGGCCGAAATGACGGTGTGTTTCCGGGAAGTGTATTCGGTCATTGGCGAGCGCCAGACCGAGTTGCTCGACCTGCACCGACAGTATGAAAAGCTCTGGTCGCACATCCTCAAGACTGGCGTGAGCGAGGGGACCTTCCGCACATCGGACTCGTTGGCCGTGAAGGCTATCCTTGGTATTCATCACTACAGCTACTTGTGGATCAAACCCGGAGGCCCACGCTCGCCGGAATCCATCGCGACGTTTTTCTGCGACACCCTCCTGCCCGGACTGAAGGTTGAGCCACCCCTGGCTTGACTGTCATCAGCGGCGCTTCAAATGCGCCGCCTCCCTCGACCTCCTCCTCATTCACGCGCCATCACCGATGGTTGTCCTTGCGACTGGACCCCCCGCGTTTTTCGTACTAGTCTGACTACAGACCGACCGATCGGTCTATAGACTTGCCGTTGGGTCCATCCCGACAAAGAACCAGAGGGAACAACAATGACAAAAAAATCCATGGTCCCCGCCCAGCAAGACACGCTTCAAACAGCTTTGGCTCGCCGGGATTTCTTGATTAAAAGCGGGGCCGTTATCGGCACTGCTGCCTTTGCGCTGGGTGATAGCGACCTGGTCAACGCAGAGACGACCAACATCGCCCCGCTTGGTCCGAGCCAGCCCCTTGAAGTCCCGCAATGGACCCGCAGTCTTGGCGCCCCGACGGCAAGCCCTTATGGCAAACCTTCAACGTTCGAAACCAAAGCCGTCAGGAATCTGTATCCCGGCCTGAAGGACACGATGTCCGCCTACAGCACCTCGCCACTTCAGGAGCTGGACGGCATCATTACCCCGAACGGCCTGTTCTATGAGCGTCATCACGCGGGCGTCCCACAAATCGATCCGGCGCAACATCGGTTGGCGATTCACGGCCTCACCGAAACTGCCTTGATCTTTACCGTGGACGAGATACGCCAGTTCCCCGCTGTGTCACGCGTGCACTTCATGGAGTGTTCGGGCAACCCATCGTTTCTTCCTCCCTGGGGTAAAACCGCAGCGGAAGTGAGCGGCCTGGTGAGTTGCGCTGAATGGACTGGCGTTACCCTGAAGACCCTGCTGGATGAAGCCGGGCTCAAGCCCCAAGCCAAGTGGATCATTGCCGAAGGGGCAGACGGCGCCGCAATGACGCGCAGCATTCCCATCGAGAAATGCCTGGACGATGTGATGGTCGTCTACAGCCAGAACGGCGAGCGTCTAAGGCCGGAACAGGGCTACCCGCTGCGCCTGTTTGTCCCCGGCTACGAGGGCAACACCCACATCAAATGGCTGCGCCGACTGCACATCACCGATGCGCCCGCCTACAGCCGGGAAGAAACCGCCAAATACACCGACTTAATGGCCGATGGTAAAGCTCGGAAGTTTTCCTTTGTCATGGAATGCAAATCACTGGTGACCTACCCTTCCGGCACCCAGAAACTGACACGCAAGGGCCTGCATGAGATGCGTGGCATCGCCTGGAGCGGCCACGGCAAAATCACCCGTGTCGATGTCTCCGTCGATGGCGGCAATACCTGGACGCAAGCCAGGTTACAGGAGCCCATTCTGACCAAGGCGCTGACCGCCTTCAGGGCGCCTTTCGAATGGAACGGCCAAGAGTTGATGATCATGAGCCGCGCCATCGACGAGACCGGCTATGTACAGCCGATGCTGGAACAGCTGATCGATGAACGCGGCAAGGTCTCTTTCTACCACAACAACTCCGTGCAACCGTGGCGCGTGTCCAGCAGTGGGGAGGTGACCAATGGACGGGCTTAAAGGAGGTTCGTTTTTCATCGGCTTGCTGTGCGCCTTTGCGCTGACCCACGCCTCGGCACAATCCCAATACGGTTTGGGCACCAAGGCTACCGAAGCGCAGATCGCCAGTTGGAACATCGACGTGGCGCCCGACGGCAAGGCTTTGCCTCCAGGGCGCGCAACGGTGGCGGACGGGGAAAAGGTCTACATGAACAGTTGCGTCAGCTGTCATGGGGTGAAACTCGAGGGCGGCGTCGGTCCTGCGTTGGCGGGCGGCGAAGGAACCCTGACTACTGACAAACCGCTCAAGACAGTCGGCAGCTATTGGCCCTATGCAACGACGCTTTTCGACTACATTCGCAGAGCCATGCCCTTCCAGGCGCCACAGTCATTGTCCAACGAACAAGTCTATGCAGTGACCGGCTACATCCTGCACATGAACAAGCTGCTGGACGCCAACGCGACCGTGGAAGCATCGACCTTGGTGGATGTAAAGATGCCGAATCGAGACGGTTTTTATACCGATGACAGACCGGACAGCAAGGCTGTTGCCTGTATGTCGAACTGTTTAAAAGCTCACTGACGGATCAAAAAATGTAAAATCCGCTCGCCGATAAACCGTTCCTTCTCAACGAGCTTTGCTGATGAAGCTGGCCAGCCGCGAAAAATCGATGATTGCCTGGGTGCTGTACTTCAGCATCCTGTTCGGTTCGTTGCTGTGCGCGATGGGCCATGGACAAATGGCCGGCTTGCGATTGAGCGGTTTGGACGGCGGACTGTTTTGCTCTACTGACGGCGGGGCAATATTCGAGGGCCTGCAGGATGTGCCCGCCCCTTCGCTGCCCGTCGTCGGTGATTGCGTCATTGCAAGCCTGTTCGGTGCGATCCTGCTGGCAGCGTTTTTCGGGCTGCTCGCCCTGCTTGCCAGCGAGCCAGCCTGGCCCTTGCCCGCACAACCGACCCGTTGCCTACCCAGGCAGCGCTGGCCCCTGATCAATCCTCGCGCCTCCCCCGCCCCGCTTCCCGCGCTCTGACCTCTTCACCACCCGCCGCTGCATGACGCGCGGCCGGTGTGTGCTCATTGAATTAAGCCAGGAAGCTCTTCATGTTTCGCTTGACTACTTTGGCGCTGCTCGCGGGCAGCACCTGCGCGTGGGCGCAAGACACTGCCCTGAACTTACCCAACAGCTACATCAACGCCTCGGCCGACCAGCCGAAACCGGCCACCCGCCTGGACCTGGATACTCCCATCGAAAGCGGCTCGCGCCTGAATCTCAGTGCCCGGGAAAATCCCGCCTCTGTAAGCGTGGCCGATCGCAAGACGATGGAACGTATCGGCGCACGCAACTTTCAAGACGCGGCGAACGCCCTGCCTGGGGTTAACGCTTCTGCGCCACCCGGCTGGGGAGGCTATGTGTCGTACCGTGGTTTCAACGGTGCCCAGATCAGCCAGCTGTTCAACGGCATCAATCTGCAATACGGTGGCGCGGCCCGTCCGGTCGGCGCCTGGATTTATGACCGGGTGGAGTTGCTCGGCGGCCCTTCCTCGTTCCTCAACGGCAGCGGTGCCGTGGGGGGCAGCCTGAACGTGATCACCAAGCTTGCCAACCGTGAGGAAGATACCTTCGAGGGCCGAATGAGCTACGGTCGCTACGACACCTGGGAAACCGCGGTCGGCTTCAATAAAGCGCTCAACAGCGGCGATGGCCCGCGCCACTATGCGCGCCTCGACTACAGCCGCACCAGCAGCAACGGCTACGTAGATCGCCAGGAGAACGGTGCGGGCAACCTGGCCTTCTCGCTGCTCAGCGACATCAACGACCGACTCTCCCATACGCTGGCGATCGAATACCTGGAAGAGAAGGAAGACAGTCCTTACTGGGGCACGCCGGTACTGCAACCGCTGACCGGCAAGCTGCAGATCGACAAGCACAACCGCTTCAACAACTACAACGTCGAGGACGGTCGCTACGAGCAGCGCACCCGCTGGATACGCTCGATCACGGACTACCAGCTGGACGACAATACCCAGTTGCGCAATACCTTCTACCACTACGATGGCCAGCGCGATTACCGCAACCTTGAGGTCTACCGCTACAACAGCGACAACAGCGCCATCGCCCGCTCCGGCGGTTACCGCCAGCGGCACGACCAGGAGGTCAACGGTGACCGAATCGAGTTGACTCACCAGGCTCAGCTGTTCGGCCTGGCCAGCGATTGGGCGCTGGGCGTGGATTTCAACACCAACCAGCAAACCAACTACCCGTTGTCCAAAGGCGCCTTCGACACCATCGATCCAGATGGCTTCGAGCCGGGCCACTTCCTGGACATTCCGGGGATGGATGCACCGCGCAGTAAAGGTCGCAGCACTTGGACTGATACTTCTTCGGCGTTCGTCGAGAACCGCACGCGCCTGACCGAGCAACTGGCACTGATCACTGCGCTGCGTTATGACCATATCGATTTCGAGGTAGTCGATCATGCGGCGCAGGCCAGGCTCGACAAGCGTTGGGATGCAATCACGGGACGCCTGGGCCTGGTGTACGACCTGACGTCGAATGTCAGCCTTTATACCCAATACAGTACCTCGGCCGAACCGCCGGGAGGGACGCTTACCGGCGCCTCCATTGCCCAGGTGAGCGACTTCGACTTGAGCACCGGTCGCCAATTCGAGGTGGGCAGCAAGTTCGATTTTCTCGACGGTCGCGGCTCGGCCACCGCCGCGGCCTACCGCATCGTGCGCAAGAACATCTCCGTCCCCTCCTCGACGGTGCCCAACACCACCGAACAAGCGGGTCAACAAACCTCCACCGGCATAGAGCTGGCCGCCTCATTCAAGATCACGCCCAAGCTATTGGCGGCCGGTAACTTCAGTTGGGTAAGGGCTGAGTACGACGAGTTCAATGAAACCATCGCAGGTGTTGTGTTCTCGCGCAAAGGCAAGAATCCGGTGAACATTCCCGACCGCGTAGCCAATCTCTGGCTGACCTATGACGTGGCTCCTGACTGGCAGCTCGGGGCCGACGTGCGCTATGTGTCGTCGGTCTACGCCAACACCGCCAATACGACCTGGGTGCCCTCGTACGCTGTCTATGGTTTGTCCATGACCCACGATCTGGACAAGCACGTACAGGTCAGCGCGCGCCTGCGCAACCTGACCGACGAGGTCTATGCCCGTTTCATCCACCAGAGCAACACCCAGTATTACGTGGGCGAGCCGCGCAGTCTGGAAATCGCTGTGCAGTGGAAGTACTGACGACCCCGAACGGAATGCAGCACACGGTCTGGCGACCTGACAGGTCTAATCATGATTCGGAGCGCAGGCCTTCCCGCGTTGATCAGCCTGTTTGAATGGCCCGCTGGACGGGACCGCCAGGGACGGCGGCTTTCACTGTTTTTTCTCTGAGCTCAACGCTCATGGGGCTTACCCTCTAATCGACAATTGAGCGTCCATTGTTCGTACGGACTAAAACTTGAAGCGCCCGACCAATCCTTGAAGCTGGCCAGAAATGGCCGTCATTCGCCCCGATCCGGCATGGGCTGAATGCGCGAACTCCTCTACCATCTGCGCATCGGCGTGGATCTGTGCGATGTGCCGATTGATCTCCTCCGCCACTTGATGCTGCTCCTCTGCCGCCGTGGCGATCTGGGTGTTCTGGTCGCGAATCGAGTCCACTGAAGCGCGGATCTTGTCGAAGCTGTCGCGGGCCCGCTGGATCCGCTGCACGCTAGCCTGGGACGCTTGCAGGCTGCCTTGCATCTGCTGGGTGACTTCCTGGGTGCGGCGAGCGAGGTTACCCAGTAGGCTGTCTATTTCGCCGGTAGAGTCGGAGGTGCGACGAGCCAGGGCGCGAACTTCATCCGCGACCACTGCAAAGCCACGCCCTTGATCACCCGCACGGGCGGCTTCGATGGCGGCGTTGAGCGCCAGCAAGTTGGTCTGCTCGGCAATCGAGCGAATGGTGTCGAGAATCGCATTGATGTTATTGCTGTCTTGCTCGAGCAGATGCATGGTCTGGGTCGATACCTGCAGCTCCTCACTGAGCTTAAGCACGCTGCCGGTGGCTTCGCTGATTTGCTTCTGGCCATCGTGCACGTCGCGGTAGCCTTCATCAGCACTCGACGCCGCGGCACTGCAGGAACGTGCGACCTCATTGGCAGTGGCGAGCATTTCATTGAAAGCGGTGCTTACCAATTCCACCGCCTCACGTTGGCGGCCGGCAGCCAGGTTCATGTTATTGGCGACTTCGTTGGTGTCAGCGGCAGCGACTTGCAGATCGGACGACGCATTGCCAATACGCTTCACCAACTGAGCGATCATGCTTAGAAACTGATTGAACCAACCGGCCAGGTTGGCAGTTTCGTCCTTGCCCCGTACCTGGAGTTGACGTGTAAGGTCACCTTCACCTTCGGCAATCTCTTGCAACCCATCAGCCACGCCACGAATCGGGCGCACGATCATGCTGGCAAAACCAGCACCAACGATGGCGAACACCACCGCCAATGCAACAGCGATGGCTGCAATCAACCAGGTCAGGCTCATGGCGTCGGCCATCACTTCATCACGCTTGATCAGGCCAATGAAACGCCATCCCAGGCCATCGGAACTCAGGACGTTGACCATGTATGGCACACCATCGATCTCGACTTGAGTCACCCCATCAGCGCTTTTGGCCAATTCGGCATAGCCGGGTCCTAGCTCACCTAACGGCTTGAAATTGTTTTTGGCATTTGCGGGATCGACCAAGACATTGCCATTGGCCTCGACCAACATCAGGTAACCACTCTTGCCCAACTTGATGGCTTTGACCAATTCAGTCAGTTGCTTGAGCGATACGTCCACGCCAACGACGCCCACCGGGGCGCCGCTCGCGTCATTGATCGTGCGGACCGTGCTGACCAGCACCATGTCATCGGGTGCCCAGTAATACGCGCCCGTCCGTACGGTTGAGCCTCGTGCGGCTTCCATGGCCGCCTTGTACCAAGGTCGCACCCGTGGGTCGTAGCTGGCCATTGTCTGGTCATCGGGCCAACCTGCAAAACCTCCGTCATTGAGTCCAAGGGAAATGGAAGCCGTGGTTGGGTGGGTTTCTGCGAAACTGTCGAATACCACCTGGATCTGTCGATCGACCTTCGTCACAGGCGTTTGCAGGGCGTCAGCGGCCGTATAGTTCTTCAATCCCTGAACGTTGGCGATCCGAGGGTCTTTGGCAAGGTATTCGACGTTTTGGCGGATGCTGTCGAAAAACTGCCGCATCCCGCGGTCAATCTGCCTGATTTCGCGGCCACTGCTGTCCAGGAAACTGGCTTGCGCTGCGCTACGCAAGTTCAGTACGACAACCATTGCGACTAATATGACTGGCGCGCAGGCGATAGCGGCAAACGCCCACGTGAGTTTCTGTTTGATGTTCATGAGTATTCCTGGGCAGGCAGATGGAACGTGGGCGCCCATGGGTAAAAGCGCCCGCGGCAAGTGCCGTTAACGTTGCTCACACGACGTGGAAACGAGACAACTCGGTCGTCATTTTTCTTTCAGATAATGCCTGCCCTCCTCTCAAGAGGAGGGACGAGAAGGCCGACGCATCGTCAATTCAGAAACGCCCAGGAGCGAAGGGTGCCGGCTCGACCACTGGTGTTTCTCCCATCATTAATTCCGCAAGCAGCCGGCCACTGACCGGACCTAGCGTAAATCCTTGATGAGCATGGCCGAAGTTGAACCAGAGCCCCTTATGCGACGGCGCGGCACCAATGACCGGTTTCATATCAACGGTACAAGGTCGCGCACCGCTCCATGGCGTCCGCTCAACCTGAGATCCCAATGCCAAGAGTTGTCGGGCCGCGCTTTCGGCCTTCCCTAGCTGCACTGGGGTCAGAGGCGCATCGAGACGGGCGAATTCGGCCCCCGTTGATAGACGCACACCACGCTTCATCGGCGCCAACATGTAGCCTTGCTCGGTATCAAGCACCGGGCGACTCAAGTTTGCCCCGTTGGCGAAATGGGCGTGATAACCACGCTTGATAAACAACGGGATGCGGTAACCCATGGGCCTCAGCAACTCTTGGGCCCAAGGACCAAGCGCCACGACGACCTGTGATGCTTCGACCGGCCCGGACTCGGTGGAGACTCGCCAGCCGGCTCCCGCTTGGCGCAATGAACGGGCATCGCCGCGTTCAAACTGTCCGCCCTCACGCAAGAAGAGCTCGGCATAGCGTTGCACCAGCTCACCCGGATCAACACAGGTCCAAGGTTGAAGCCAGTGAATCCCCCCAACGAGAGCTTCACCCAAAGCGGGTTCTGCGAGCCTGAGCCCGGCGCCGTCCAACGCTTGCGACAATACACCGTGCGCACTCACACGCTGGGCGCTCTCCATCGCCTTTTCATATTTTTCCGGGGTTCGAAAAGCTTGAATCCAACCTTTGCGCACGATCAGGTGTTGGGCCTCGCTTTGCTCGATCAACTCGGAGTGCTCGCTGATTGAATGCTCGACCAAGGTCCGAAAGGCGTCCGCAATAGCTCGGTAATGCCTTGGCGCTGAGTTGGCCCAATACCTGGTCAGCGTAGGCATGTACTCCGGCATCGCGCGCAGATGATAGTTGACGCCGATATCGCGCTTGGTCACCACTCTCATCAGGCTCGCCAGGTCCCTTGGGAACCCGTACGGTTCAACGGCCTCGCGCTGGATGATCCCGGCATTACCGTATGACGTCTCGCGCCCGGGCGGCCCCTTGTCTACCAAGGTCACCGCACAGCCCCGGCGTTGCAGATGCAGGGCCGTGCTTATACCGACGATGCCGGCGCCCAGTACTACTACTTGTTTGTCGTTCACGCTGCCTCCAACTCAAGCACGCTGCTGCGCGATGACACTGATTTCAACCAACGCATCCACCACGAGGCCGGCACAGACGGTAGCGCGAACAGGCAAATTGGCCGTGAAAAACGAAGCATAAATCCGGTTGAACTCGGCGAAGTTACTCCGCTCGGTCAAGTACACCGTGACGCTCACCACGTCATCCAACGACAGTGACTCAGCTTCCAATGTTTGAGCAATGCGCATCAACGTCAGGCGCGTTTGTGCCTCGATACCCGCCGGGAAGCTGCCGTCCTCATTGAACGGCAGTTCACCGGATAAAAACACTAGGCCTTGGCTGTGGCGGACTTTTGAAAAGGGCAAATTGCTAACCGTCATGGGGGACTCTCTCTAAGCGGATTATGAAAGCGCCTATAGCAGGCGCCACTTTTAGCCATCGACTCGACCGAGCGTGTCACAGCAGATCGGAAATCGGTCTACAAGCCTGATCGATGAGACTGTATATACAGGACTAAGCATTTACCGTGCCTGTTAGACAAGGATTCCCTTCAGACCCCTGATCCGAAGTGGATCGAGCACTGCTTCTGTCCAAAATACTGTCCGCAGAAAGGCCTACCATGCGCTTCCTTTCGACTCATCAATGAGACAGCGGAAACACTCCGATGCAACCTTCAGTTACACCTGAACAAATATTCATGTGAGCACCCCCTGGCCTGGAAGGCGTTTACGAGCAGCGATCAACAGAAAAGATAAGGCTTGGCCTGAACATTGCGTTACCTATATATACAGGATCATACAGCAACACTTCCTTGTGGCCCTGCACCTAAGAGGTAATCAATGAAAAAACTGCACCCGATGACTGCCGCGACTACCGAAGGGATGAGCCTCGCAGGCCGGATCGCCGAATTGGCGACACTCTTCCACTACAGCCTCCCGCACGAAATCCTTCAAAGCGCTGAACTGCCGAGCCCGCAGCGTCCCCTGCGGCACCATCCAGATCGCAATACCTTCCAGCAAAATTCCCGAGAGGTTAGCCTTGTATGAACGCCAACGACCTGACCCTGCTTGCTCGCGCTGAAGTACGCGAATTGGCCAGTTACAACGCCGGCCTCGCCGCTGATGCAGTGCGCAAACGCTTCGGTCTGACACGCGTCGCTAAATTGGGCAGCAATGAAAACCCAATGGGCACCGCCCCCGCTGTCAACGCCGCGACCACCCAAGCCTGCCATGAGATTGCGCTGTACCCCGACTCTGGCTGCCAGGCACTGCGCTCCGCACTCTCGGAAAAACTTGATGTTCCGGAAGATCGCTTCGTGTTCGGCAACGGTTCTGAGGATTTGCTGAGTGTCATCAGTCGAGTGTTTCTGGACCATGATGATGAAGTGGTTACCGTGGTGCCCTCCTTCGGCTTGCATTTCATTTTTCCAGTGGCAGCCGGCGCTCGGGTAATCGGTGTCCCCATGACCGACCAAGGCACTTTTGACGTGGCGGCGATGATTTCCGCCCTTACACCGCATACCCATGTGCTGATGTTTTCCTGCCCCTCCAATCCGGTTGGCTGCACCTTGAGCGCAATCGAATTGAAGCAATTGCTTGATGCATTACCTCCGAAGTGCTTGCTGGTGTTTGACGAAGCCTATTACGAATACGCCCAATGGGAGCCTGAGTACCCAGACTGCCTCGGCTTGATCCAGGCCAGCGGCAAGCCGTTTATCCTGCTTCGAACCTTCTCCAAGGCCTATTCATTGGCAGGTTTACGCATCGGCTATGGCATTGTCAGCGACCCGCTACTGGCCGATTTGATCAATCGCCTGCGCACCCCCTTCAACGTAAACCGAGTGGCCCAAGCCGCTGCGGTCGCCGCGCTGGCCGATGAAAATCATCTGAATGCCGGCCTCTCCCACGTCGCCAGCGAACGCCGACGACTGGAGATCGCACTGCAAGAGCAAGGCATCACAACTGCCCCCTCCATGGCCAACTTCCTCTTTTTCAGCACCCCTTATCCTGCCGAAATCATCAACCAGGCATTACTGCGCGAAGGGGTCATCATCAAGCCTTGGCGCGAAGCGGGATATACTCAGTACTTGCGGGTATCCATAGGAAGCTGTGAGGATAACGATCTTTTCCTCCATTCCTTGGCAAGAGTCCTTGCCGCACAAGAGACACGGACCGACTGATGATCAAAAATGCACCACAAGCGCTCTACCGACGCGCGAAGGATTTTGTGCTGGACCAACTTCGAGCGGGCGTTTGGAAACCTGGCGACCTGATCTACTCAGAGAACCAGTTGGTGCAAGAGCTGGGCATCTCGCGCATGACCGTCAATCGAGCCCTGCGCGAGCTGACCGAAGAAGGTCTATTGGTGCGGATTTCAGGTGTTGGAACATTCGTAGCCGAAAGCAAGCCGCAATCGAACCTGTTGCGCATCACCAACATCGCTGACGAGATTCTCGCTCGGGGTCATAGTTACGGCTGTCGCGTCCTGCACCTGGGACGCGAATCCGCATCGATGTCAGTCGCTTCCGCCCTGGGCCTACCCACGGGCTCTTCGGTTTTTCATCTGGTTTGTGCGCACAGCGAAGAAGACGTGCCAGTGCAGCTTGAGGATCGTTACGTCAATCCCGAGCTGGTGCCAGAGTTCCTGAAACAAAAATTCGGCGAACACCTGCAACCGGCCAAATACCTTCTGCAAGTGATCAAGCCCGACGAAATGGAACATATCGTAGAGGCCTGCCACCCCAGCGCCGAGGAGAGTAAGCATCTGCAAATTGATGCAACCGAACCTTGCCTGGCCCTCATACGCCGGACTTGGAGCCAAAACAAAATTGTCACCTTTGTGCGGCTCGTCCACCCCTCCTCCCGCTATCGCTTGGGTAGCCGCCTACCCATGAACGCAGCGCACAGAGACGTCTGACTCTTCGACACATCTGCCGTAAAGCTTGACCAGCGCCGCTTCCAAAGGGCGTCGGTCGCTTTCTGATTCATACATCACAATAGACCCAGGCCCTACGCCCGTAGTGACCGGAAAAAACGAAACTGATCACCCCCTCCCCTCAGCGTTTCCAGCCCTTCTTCCACCCATGCACATCCGAGCAGATAAATGGTTGCTTGATTGGCTATGCCTGTATGTACAAGTATGTATTTACGCGGTAAAGTCGATCCGTCACCTCGACACGCTTAAACCAAAAAATGGGCTCTGTGTACCACTCCCATAGCGACACACACGAGCTCCGTACCGCATCCGTGCGCTCAAGCGCTCTTTGGTCCTTAGGAATAAAAACAATGAAAAAATCTATTTTGACCCTCTCTGTACTGGCGTTGTGTGTGGCTGGCAGCTTTGCCTCGGCCAAGGAGTACAAGGAGTTGCGGTTCGGCGTTGACCCCTCTTACGCCCCTTTCGAGTCCAAAGCTGCCGACGGTAGCCTGGTGGGCTTCGATATCGACTTAGGCAATGCGATTTGTGCGGAATTGAAAGTGAAGTGCAAATGGGTCGAGAGTGATTTTGACGGCATGATTCCCGGCCTGAAAGCCAACAAATTCGACGGCGTGATCTCCGCCATGACCGTGACATCCTCGCGAGAAAAAGTCATCGATTTCTCCGATGAACTGTTCTCCGTTCCTACCTCCTTCGTTTTCAAGAAAGGCTCCGGCCTGACCGAAGATATCAGGACGCTCGTCGGCAAGACGGTTGGTTATGAGCAAGGCACCACCGAGGAAGCTTATGCAAAAGCCGTACTGAACAAGGCCGGGGTCAAAACCCAAGCCTATGCAAACCAGGATCAGGTCTATTCGGACTTGGTGACCGGCCGTCTCGATGCCTCGATCCAGAATATGTTGCAAGCCGAAATGGGCTTCTTGAAGTCGCCGCAAGGGGCGAATTTTGAGGTAAGTAAAGCAGTCGAGCATGAACTGTTGCCCGCGAAAACCGCGGTAGGTCTCGCCCAAGGCAACGCCGATCTCAAGGCCCTGATAAACAAAGGCATCAAGGCACTGCATGAGGATGGCAGCTATGTAGCCATCCAGAAAAAACACTTTGGTGATCAGAATATCTACAGCGGTAAATAACACGCTGCGCCCATTTTCGGATGGGCGTTTTTCTTGATTGACGAAGGGCTGTCCAATGCTAGAAAACCTATTGCAGACTCTAGGCTTCAGCCTAAAGGGTTTCGGCCCGCTGTTGCTGCAAGGCTCCTGGATGACTGTCAAATTATCCGCACTGTGCTTGTTGCTGAGCGTGGGCCTGGGATTGATCGGTGCCAGCGCGAAACTCTCGAAGTCAGCCTTGCTACGCATCCCTGCGCAAGCCTACACCACGCTTATCCGCGGCGTGCCCGACCTGGTCTTGATGCTGCTGATCTTTTATAGCCTTCAGACGTGGCTGACGAATCTGACCGATGCCTTTGGCTGGGAATATATCGAAATCAATCCGTTCAGCGCAGGGGTCATCACCCTGGGCTTCATCTACGGTGCGTATTTCACCGAAACCTTCCGCGGAGCGATTCTCGCCGTTCCAAAGGGGCAATTAGAAGCAGCCACGGCCTATGGCCTGACCCGCGCCCAACGATTCCGCCTGGTGCTTTTCCCGCAAATGATGCGCTTTGCATTACCGGGCATTGGCAACAACTGGATGGTGATCCTGAAAGCGACCGCACTGGTCTCGATCATTGGTCTGGCTGACTTGGTCAAGGTTGCCCAGGATGCAGGAAAGAGTTCCTATCAACTGTTCTTCTTCTTGGTCCTTGCAGCGTTGATCTATTTGGTTATCACCACCGCATCAAACTATGTCTTGCGCAGGCTGGAAAGTTTTTACGCCGCAGGAACTCGGGAGGCCGTGCGATGATCGAGCTATTGCAAGAATATTGGAAACCCTTCCTGTACCACGATGGTTATCACATCACGGGCTTGGCGATGACACTATGGCTGCTCAGTGCCTCGCTCTTCTTCGGCTTCTTGATGGCGGTCCCGCTGTCGATTGCCAGGGTATCAAGCAACCTTTTCGTGCGCTGGCCCGTGCAGTTCTATACCTATTTGTTCCGTGGCACGCCTCTGTATATACAGCTACTGATCTGCTACACCGGCATCTACAGCCTCGCTGCGGTGCGCTCCCAACCGCTGCTTGATGCATTCTTTCGCGATGCATTGAACTGCACCATCCTGGCCTTTGCCTTGAACACTTGCGCCTACACCACAGAGATCTTCTCCGGGGCGATTCGTAACATGAATCATGGTGAAGTCGAAGCAGCGAAGGCCTTTGGGCTTCGAGGATGGAAGCTTTACACCTACATCATCATGCCGTCTGCATTGCGCCGCTCACTGCCGAACTACAGCAACGAAGTGATACTGATGCTGCATTCCACCACGGTCGCTTTCACCGCCACGGTACCGGACATCCTCAAGGTTGCCAGAGATGCCAATTCAGCAACATTTCTGACCTTCCAATCGTTCGGCATCGCCGCAGCGATTTACCTCGCTATCACTTTCTCTCTGGTCGGTCTGTTCCGTCTGGCTGAGCGCCGTTGGCTGTCGTTCCTCGGCCCAGCTCATTAATTCAGGGTGCTTGAATATGTACAAACTGACCGTAGAAAACCTGCATAAAAGCTATGGCGACCACGAAGTCCTCAAGGGTGTTTCGCTGAACGCAAAGGCCGGCGACGTCATTAGCCTGATCGGTGCCAGCGGGTCGGGCAAAAGCACCTTTTTGCGCTGTATCAACTTTCTGGAAATCCCTAGCAACGGCGCCATGAGCCTCGACAATCAGCCGATACGCATGATCCATGACCACCACGGCATGCGCGTTGCAAACGCAGACGAACTGCAGCGGCTGCGCACTCGACTGGCGATGGTATTCCAGCATTTCAATCTGTGGAGCCACATGACCGTGCTCGACAACATCACAATGGCCCCTCGCCGAGTGTTGGGGGTCAGCAAGAAGGATGCAGAGGAGCTGGCTCGGCGTTACCTGGACAAGGTTGGTTTACCATCGCGAGTTGCCGATCAATACCCGGCCTTTCTCTCAGGCGGCCAGCAGCAGCGCGTCGCGATAGCCCGGGCGCTGGCCATGGAACCGGAAATCATGCTGTTCGACGAACCGACGTCTGCCCTGGACCCTGAACTAGTAGGAGAAGTGCTGAAGGTCATTCAGGGCCTCGCCGAAGAAGGCCGAACCATGATCATGGTGACGCACGAAATGAGCTTCGCTCGTAAGGTATCGAACCAGGTGTTGTTCTTGCACCAAGGGCTCGTAGAAGAGCAAGGGCCGCCTGAGGAAGTGCTGGGGAACCCCAAGAGCGAGCGTTTGCAGCAATTTCTCAGCGGCAATCTGAAATAACCGAAGTGCCTTAAGCCGGCTGGTCGCTTACCGCGCCTGAAAAATGTTCTCAGGCGCGGTTGAGGCCGAAATGGTTCGCCGTTCTGTTGACTAGAAAAGCCCTGTACGAGAGCAATCCAGCGTCTTTCCTATGGCTCAGCTCATGATCCCTGGCTGAAACTGTCACAGCGCGCCCAGTGCGCAAAGCTTGATGGCAAAACCTGCATCAATGCCATTCGAACGAAAAAACTAATCACGTGAAGATATTCATGCCGACAACATTAGCGGTCAAAAATCTGCTTGATTAAGCTTGTATATACATGATTATATTTACTCGCCCGATGTAGCGAAAACCAACAATAAGCTGCAAGTCATCTCGAGAGGATTACCGGTGAGCAAACCACTCCATTTCCGCAATGTCGAAATCCGCGCCCCTCGCGGTAACACGCTGACCGCCAAGAGCTGGCTGACCGAAGCGCCGCTGCGCATGCTGATGAACAACCTCGACCCGGAAGTGGCCGAGAACCCCAAGGAGTTGGTGGTCTACGGTGGCATCGGCCGCGCGGCGCGCAACTGGGAGTGCTACGACAAGATCGTCGAAAGCCTCACCAACCTGAACGACGACGAAACCCTGCTGGTGCAATCCGGCAAGCCGGTGGGCGTGTTCAAGACCCACAGCAACGCCCCGCGCGTCCTGATCGCCAACTCCAACCTGGTGCCGCACTGGGCCAGTTGGGAACACTTCAACGAACTCGACGCCAAGGGCCTGGCCATGTACGGCCAGATGACCGCCGGCAGCTGGATCTACATCGGCAGCCAGGGGATCGTGCAAGGCACCTATGAAACCTTCGTCGAGGCCGGTCGCCAGCATTACGATTCCAACCTCAAGGGCCGTTGGGTGCTGACCGCCGGCCTGGGCGGCATGGGCGGTGCGCAACCGTTGGCCGCGACGTTGGCCGGTGCATGCTCGCTGAACATCGAGTGCCAGCAGGTGAGCATCGATTTCCGCCTGAAAACCCGCTACGTCGACGAGCAGGCCAAAGACCTCGACGACGCCCTGGCGCGCATCGAGAAATACACCGCCGAAGGCAAGGCGATTTCCATTGCACTGTGTGGGAACGCGGCGGAAATCCTGCCGGAGATGGTCCGTCGTGGTGTGCGTCCGGACATGGTCACCGACCAGACCAGCGCCCACGATCCCCTCAACGGCTACCTGCCGGCCGGCTGGACCTGGGACGAATACCGTGCCCGCGCCAAGACCGAGCCCGCCGCCGTGGTGAAGGCCGCCAAGCAATCGATGGCCGTCCACGTCAAAGCCATGTTGGCCTTCCAGAAAATGGGTGTGCCGACCTTCGACTACGGCAACAACATCCGCCAGATGGCCCAGGAAGAGGGCGTCGAAAATGCCTTCGACTTCCCGGGTTTCGTCCCGGCCTACATCCGTCCGCTGTTCTGCCGTGGCATCGGTCCGTTCCGCTGGGCGGCGCTGTCGGGTGACCCGCAGGACATCTACAAGACCGACGCCAAGGTCAAGGAACTGATCCCCGACGACGCCCACCTGCACAACTGGCTGGACATGGCCCGCGAGCGCATCAGTTTCCAGGGCTTGCCGGCACGGATCTGCTGGGTTGGCCTGGGCCAGCGCGCCAAGTTGGGCCTGGCGTTCAACGAGATGGTGCGCAGCGGTGAGCTGTCGGCGCCGATCGTCATCGGCCGTGACCACCTCGACTCCGGTTCCGTGGCCAGCCCGAACCGTGAAACAGAATCCATGCAGGACGGCTCCGACGCCGTTTCCGACTGGCCGCTGCTCAATGCCCTGCTCAACACCGCCAGTGGCGCGACCTGGGTGTCGCTGCACCACGGTGGCGGCGTCGGCATGGGCTTTTCCCAGCACTCGGGCATGGTGATCGTCTGCGACGGTACTGACGAAGCGGCCGAACGGATTGCCCGTGTACTGCACAACGACCCGGCGACCGGCGTGATGCGCCATGCCGATGCCGGTTACCAGATCGCCATTGATTGCGCGAATGAGCAAGGCTTGAACCTGCCAATGATCACTCTTGTTAAAGGAGCCAAAGCATGAAAACACTTAACGTTATCCCAGGCCAATTGAGCCTTGCCCAACTGCGTGCCGTTTACCAGCACCCAGTAAAAATCACCCTCGACCACAGTGCCTCTGCGCAAATTGAAGCCAGTGTCGCTTGCGTGGAGCAGATCCTCGCCGAGAATCGCACCGCCTACGGTATCAATACCGGTTTCGGCCTGCTGGCCTCGACCCGTATCGCCAGTGAAGATCTGGAAAATCTGCAACGTTCGCTAGTACTGTCCCACGCCGCTGGTGTGGGTGAGCCGATCAGCGATGCGCTGGTGCGGTTGATCATGGTGCTCAAGGTCAATAGCCTCAGCCGTGGTTTCTCCGGCATACGCCGCGTGGTGATCGATGCTCTGATAGCATTGATCAACGCCGAGGTGTATCCGCATATTCCGTTAAAAGGTTCGGTCGGCGCATCTGGTGACTTGGCACCTTTGGCGCACATGTCCCTCGTGCTGCTGGGAGAAGGCAAAGCCCGTTATAAGGGCGAATGGCTGGAAGCCACCGAAGCCCTGAAGGTGGCCGGTTTGGCGCCGTTGACGCTGGCTGCCAAAGAGGGCTTGGCGTTGCTCAACGGTACCCAGGTCTCCACTGCTTATGCTCTGCGCGGTTTGTTCGAGGGCGAAGACCTGTTTGCGGGCGCCTTGGCCATTGGTGCTTTGACGGTCGAAGCTGTCTTGGGCTCCCGCTCGCCGTTTGACGCACGCATCCATGCCGCACGCGGCCAGAGGGCTCAGATTGATACTGCTACTGCCTATCGCGACCTGCTGGGCCAAAGCAGTGAGGTCGCCGATTCGCACAAGGACTGCGGCAAGGTCCAAGACCCCTACTCTCTACGCTGCCAACCTCAAGTCATGGGCGCATGCCTGACCCAGCTCCGTCAGGCCGCGGAAGTATTAGTCGTCGAAGCCAATGCCGTATCCGATAACCCGCTGGTGTTTTCCGTTGAAGGTGACGTGATCTCTGGCGGCAACTTCCATGCCGAGCCAGTGGCCATGGCCGCAGACAATATGGCATTGGCCATTGCTGAAATCGGCTCCCTGAGCGAGCGCCGCATTTCGTTGATGATGGATAAACACATGTCACAACTGCCGCCGTTCTTGGTAGCCAATGGCGGCGTGAACTCGGGTTTCATGATTTCTCAAGTAACAGCAGCAGCGCTGGCCAGTGAAAACAAGGCGCTGGCTCACCCCCATTCCGTAGACAGCCTGCCCACGTCCGCGAACCAGGAAGATCACGTATCGATGGCACCTGCGGCTGGCAAGCGATTGTGGGAAATGGCTGAAAACACCCGTGGAATCCTGGCTGTGGAGTGGCTAGCGGCCTGTCAGGGCCTGGACTTGCGTGACGGCTTGAAGACGTCGCCCAAGCTGGAACTGGCCCGGAACAGTCTGCGAAGCAAAGTGGCCTATTACGAGAAGGATCGCTTCTTCGCGCCGGATATCAATGCGGCCAGTGAGTTATTGGCTTCCGGCTGCCTGAACGACTTGGTATTGAATAAGTTGTTGCCCAGCATCTGATAGATGATATCCACCATGAACACGTGAGTTATTCTGGCTGATATCCCGTATACGTTAAATGTCCAGGCAGTTTTTTGCTCCACAGCTATGACGATAGATTCTCGTTTTGGCTGTGGAGCTTTTTATTGCTTCCCAGTAATAGCCTTATGTAAGTGCGCGGGAAAATTAGCTTGACAACAGCATTACATCCCTAAGGCTCCTTATGCGCTCAAAATTCTGATACCAGCAGCATTCCCTGATCACGCGAACTCCGCTCAAGTATCTCCTGATTCTGAGCCGGGAGAGCTCATCACTACAAGTAAGGCATTAACGCCAATGCCCTCTCACCACACCAGCTCACCCCTTCTACGTCGACCGCACGATCAAGCCATTTGTAGGACACACTTGCATACCTACCAACTGGATGGTATGTTTCGATCAGTTTCACACCTCCCCTACACCTACAGGGCACCGCGCCCAAAGTGGAATATCCCATGCAAGATTGGAAGCAAACTCGAAAAGACGTCAGCGCCCGCCTAGTGCAACTGAATGGCCTATCCCCAGAGACCATGAAAGGTATGGCTTCTTTAGGGAGCGCCGGCGAAAGAACAAACCACCTCGACGCTAAGACTCGTGAACTGATCTCACTCGCAGTTGCCGTCACCACCCGTTGCGACGGCTGCATCGCTTTCCACGCAGCTGAGGCCAAAAAGCTCGGCGTAACGACTGAAGAGGTCTCAGAAGCTTTGGGCGTTGCGATTAATATGAACGCTGGCGCTGCATTGGTTTACAGCACTCACGTTTTGGATGCATTCGATAAATCTTGATACCCAGCAGTGCGGAAGGATCAATAATAGTAGAGGCTTAGCTACCCCCGTCGCCAATTAAATCTGAGAAGTCGCTAAAGCCCTATAAGCTGTTCTGCATGCCATTAGCCAACCACGTCGTTGTGCTGATGGCCTGCCGATGAAATCAAAGTCTTTACATTATCCGAACTTCGTTATCGCTGATACTCCGGCTGAAGCGTAACTGTGTTCAAGCAAAGGCTACGCTGGGCTAAACATGGCCTGGCCGGTCGTAAAGCGGAGCTTAGCTTGCCTATACGCCAGTCGGACACTTAGCCCAGCAACATCCTGACGCGCTTCCTACACTCATTCGGACAGTCAATTTGAGAGCGCATTGCATTTTTAGACCGACCTACAGAACATCCTTTAAGTCAGCTAAGATTGCTTTCTTCAACGCGGCAGCCGATCGAGAGCCGGCCAAAACCAAACGTAATCGCCCTTCGTGGAAAATCGCCAAGGATGGAACCGACCGGATACCATACATCTGGGAGATCGTGGGCGAAACAGCCACATCAATCTTCCCGAATGCGGCGCACGACTGCAGCTTTTCTGCCAGTTCATTAAAAACCGGCTTCATTTCTTGACAGGGCTTGCACCAGGACGCCGAAAACAGCACAGCGCAGCTACCTTTTGCAACGAATCGGGCGAACTCTCCGGCTTTCACGTCTACAATACGGCTCATCTGCACTTCACCCACAACATCATTCCAAATCCAGGAATTGCGGCACCAACAGTGCCGAAGCATCTCTGGTACTAATTACATCCATCAAGCCCGCAAACTTGACTGCTGGACGACTCATGTCCGTCATTTGGTTCGAAATACATTTGATTGAGTGCTTGGGAAAATATCTCTTGAGGCTGAGCCCCCGAAATAGAAAATGAACTATTGAAAACAAAAAACGGGACGCCCGAGTGAAATTGGCCCATAGCACGCTCGTCTTCCTGCATCCGGTGAAACAATTCATTAGATGACCACGCGAGTCGAATCGACTCATCAGAAACACCTACAGATTTTGCAATCGATTCTAAACTACCTCGGTCAAATAGTGACTTACCCTGGGTAGTACTTTGCTCATAGAGCGCCTCCATCAAGTGCGTCTTCAATACTTCATCGTCAATCGCTTTGACGAGGACATGCGCATCCGCGGTGTCACCAAACATCATGGTTTCGAAACGGTAATCAAGCCCTGAAGATTGGCCATATTGCATTACCGTACTCATCATATTCAAAGCAGCGATTGAACTACCTAATTTGACTTTAAGGGCTCTCACCATAGGCTCAGCAGCATGGTTAGGGGCAAGACGATACGCTCTCACGTTTACCTGAACATCGTCTTTGTACGGAAAGTCCTCAAGCGCATTCTCAAAACGACGCTTGGCGACCCAACACCAAGGACAGACGAAATCAGACCAAACATCTACTACAAACTTTTTCGAAATAGTGCTCATACACCCCTCTATATTGAAATAAATAAAAACGCTGCTACCCCATTGAGCAAAGTTAAAAAACCGTTTAACAGCAAAAAGCAACGCGCTCAATTACAATAGCAAATGTAGCAACGCCAGTAGGCCTTGCCTACTGGCGCTCTCAAGGTTGTAAAGATGAAAGATCTGATGATTATCAGTCCTCACGAACCTCGAGGGTTGGCACCATGCGGATGGCTTTGGAGAAATTCGCGTAATTAACTGATGTTTTAATTACATTTTTGTGCAGTTCTTCTACACGCTCAAGAGGTGCATCGGTGTGAAGACGGATTACGACCCGCACTTGGTCGTACCCTGGGTTTACGCTCTCGTCGATGCCCAGAAAACCACGCAAATCGAGAGTGCCGTCGGTCTCAATTTCCAGACTGTGGATTTTAATGCCCATCATGGCTGCGTTAGCTGCGTAACCTACCGCCATACAGGCGTTCAGCGCGGCCATCAGCAGCTCTTGAGGATTTGGCGCCGAGTCCTGACCTAACAGTTCAATTGGCTCATCGGCGACGATTTCGAAATCACGCGAATAGGTTTCACCGGCTAAGCTGTAACGGCTGACTTTCGCCACAGAGCGCGTCTGGCCTTTCCACTGGGTATTGACGTTGAAGCTCGCGTGACGCTTATTCGCATCCTCCGCAACACCTTGAGCAAACTGCTGCAGAGCCACGACATCAATTCCATTCAGATTAGTAGTCATTAAAAAATCCTCTATTAACCGCATTTTTTGGCCGAATAAATGTTACGCACAGCAATCCTACCTATTAGTAGGTTTGCTAGCAATAAAATTCTTTGACTTGGTACCCCACCTCCCACGTGCTAACGGTGCGATCAGCTCCTATCCCTGATTAAACGTAGCTCATGGCGAAGTACCGCCTGTCCGATCTGACAGGCGGAGAAACGCTTGGAAGGTGTGCGCGAACCGAAATCCTATTTGTGGGATTAGATCAGCTGTAGCGGTGGACTGAAAAAAAAAGGGGGGGGGGGGAGAAATATGAAGCCCACCTAATAAGATGGGCAAACACAACGTGAAAGGCTTCCTACTGATTTTGGCAACCTGATTCTCAGTTTATATTACGAAACGACAATATTATTCAATATCAAATCAAACCCAGACTGATCAACAACTGTATCATTGAGCGCCCAAGATACAAAACTGCTACCCTCAAGCAAGCTCAATATCGCCCGTGAAACTGTTCTGGGATTGAGATCCGCCTTTATAACCTTTTCAGATTGACCCAATGCGAGATTATTTTCCAACCAAGCAATATGGATTTCAAAAAACCTCCTAGTCAAATCCTTAAGACTGTCCGGCAGAGCAGAAAGTTCGGCAGCGAGCGCACCACATAAGGGTAGCATTCCATTTTTTGAGCTATCAATAAACAGCTTAGAAAACTCCCTCAACCGAACAATCGTGTCGGAACTCTCTTCATTTATCAATTCTAGACTCTTCACAAACCTAAAAAGATAGCTATCAATAACGGCAATTCCAAGCCCTTCCTTTGTAGGAAAGTGATGATGAATACTCGCCTTTTTTATACCAATTTCGTCAGCCAAATCGGCATAGCTAAATGCAGCGTACCCTTTGGTACGCAGCAACAGCTCGGCAGTGGTTAAAAGGTCAGAACGAGTACTCATAAATCTTACCTTGCATTATTGACATACGCATATTAACTGCTTTACAGCAACGATTCAACTTAAAGCGATGAAAGCACGTCATAAACCGCGCGCTCATCGGCATTAAGCTATACTCCTACATGGCTCGAACTGCCCTCTATTTTTTCCGAGCGTACAGCTTTGGAACGGACGGCCTTTGCCCAACCCAGCATTAGAGCTCCAGCGACTAACGGTATAGATAAAACAGTATATGTTCCATTAGGATAATCGAAACCCAATAGCACCAGCACTACGAGCAAGAAACCCAGGGTCAGCCAAGAGGTAAACGGAGCACCAGGCATTCTAAACGAGACCATCTCGGCTTCACCTCTCTTCACCGCACGACGGTACATTATTTGAGAAAGTACAATGAATGCCCAAGTGGAAAGGATCCCCAGAGAAACTAGATTAAGCAGCAGCTCAAATAGCTGGGACGGAATTAGAAAATTCAATAGCACGCCAAATACATTGATCCCCATTGTCACTAAGATCCCCATATAAGGAACCCCTTGGGTGCTCATACGTTTAAACATCTTTGGGGCAGATCCTCCCATGGCTAGCGATCTCAGTACCCGCCCCGTTGCGTACAAGCCTGAGTTCAGACTAGAGAGTGCGGCAGTCATTACAACGATATTCATAACGGAGCCAATTCCAGGAATGCCGAGCGCTTCAAAGAACGTCACGAAAGGGCTGACATTAGCGCTGTAGGCCGTCCACGGCAATACAGTGACTAACAAGAATACCGAGCCTACGTAAAAAAGGCCTATTCTCCAAACCACGCCATTGATTGCTTTAGGGATGACCCTTTTAGCATCTGCCGTCTCACCAGCAGCGGTTCCCACCAATTCTATACTCGCATAAGCAAAAATTACGCCTTGCACGATAATAATCGCCGGCAGAAAGCCATGGGGAAAAACACCTCCATTATCCGAGATCAAATGCAGACCCGGGATGTGCCCCGCCACCTCGTGGCCAGTTGCAAAAAAGAACGAGCCGACAATCAAAAAAATGCTGATAGCTGCCACCTTAATAACAGCAAACCAAAACTCCATTTCACCAAACCATTTGACACCAACCATGTTCATCAATGTCACAACGCCCAAGGCGCTAAGCGCGAATATCCACTGTGGGACGTCCGAAAAAACGCTCC
Source organism: Pseudomonas brassicacearum subsp. brassicacearum (assembly GCF_008801605.1). Classification (GTDB taxonomy): domain Bacteria; phylum Pseudomonadota; class Gammaproteobacteria; order Pseudomonadales; family Pseudomonadaceae; genus Aquipseudomonas; species Aquipseudomonas brassicacearum. Next base: position 686,404 of record NZ_VZPJ01000001.1, read on the forward strand.
AGTATTTCATGTATATCGCAATCGCTGTTATGTCAACTACACCCGTTAGTGCCCAAACCAAGAAGTACATCCAGCCCGCTACAAACGAGGCGCGCTCCCCCATAAACTCTCTAGTATAAGATACAAAACTCCCGCTGCTAGGGCGGTGCATAACCAGTTCACCCAATGCTCTTAGTATGAAAAAGGCGAAAACCCCACACACTAAATACACCACCGCAAGTGCAGGCCCGGCAATTTGAAGCCTGGCCCCTGCTCCCAAGAACAACCCAGTGCCGATAGCTCCGCCGAGTGCCATCATCTGCACATGGCGTTTTTTTAGGTGTTTTGAGTAGCCACTTTCATGAGAGTCAAGCCAGGTTGATCTGTCTCTCAATTCGTTTTCACACTGAACGGCTGGAACGGGCTGTACGTTTTTCTTTTTCATGTGTCACCCAAACAATTAATTTGCAGTTATTTTTCTTATCCCTTGCAAACTTAAGTCTTTCCTCCCCAGCTTCAAAGAGAAGAAAGAGAGCGCACCGCGCCTTCACCATTACGGTTATTAGGCCTCGCTCTAGAAATGTCCTAGCGCGCCATAAGCATCACATTTCGGTCGAAAAAGGCCGAAACCATCAGGCACTAAAAACCTACCATCTACTCGGTAGCCATGCAACAGATTTTATAATCTAAGGATAACCATCTGTTTCTAAAGGAGTTTTTACTAAACGCAAACCAAATGGTAGACATTTAATAAATTTAGTACTTTAATCTCAGCGACACGCGCAACGACACGCCCCCCACTACTCAAGAAATGGCAGCCTGTATGAAAAAATATAAAACCGTGCAAACCCTGCTCGCCCATGCTTCTATCAACCCCAATCAGCATCATGGTTTCGTGAATACACCGGTTTACCGGGGCTCCACCGTAGCTTTTCCTACATCGGAATCGATGCGCGAGGGTCGCCAAAAATATTCGTATGGCCGGTGGAATAACCCTTCGACAGAGGCATTGACTCAGGCCCTCCAGCAGTTGGAGGGAGCGGAAGGCACGGTTCTTTGTCCTTCAGGGCTCTCGGCATGCACGACTGCCATACTGTCTGTCGTGGGAACTGGGGATCATCTGCTAGTTGCCGACAATGTGTATTCGCCGATAAGGGCTTTTTGTGAGCAGGTGGGTCAACGGCTGGGGATTGAGGTCTCGTTTTACGACCCGACAATAGGAGCCGGAATCGTTGACTTGCTCAAGCCGAACACTAAGGCGATCTATACCGAATCTCCTGGCTCCTTGACTTTGGAAATACAAGACCTCCCTGCTATAGTCAAGGTTGCACATGATCATGACATCCTAGTTATTGCAGACAACACTTGGGGCACCCCGCTTTACTTTCCTTCATTGGAACTTGGTGTTGATCTGTCCATCATGGCAGCTACGAAATATATCGTCGGTCACTCCGATGCGGTTCTTGGCACCGTATCAGCCTCCAAGCGCGCGTGGGACAGCCTCAAACGATTCCATTTCAGCATGGGCTTATTTGCGAGTCCAGATGACGTGACGCTGGCGCTCCGGGGCATGAGAACACTTGATGTGCGACTGGAGCGTCATTACAGAAACGCTACGATTGTCGCCAAGTGGTTGGAGACACGCGAGGAGGTGAAAGCGGTTTATTATCCTGCATTAGAATCTCACCCTCAGCACCAGTTATGGAAGAGGGATTTTAAAGGAGCGTCCGGTTTACTCTCCTTCGTGACCAAACCTTCAACACAAGTCGCGGCAGACGCACTTTTGGATAGCCTATCGTTGTTTTCAATTGGTTACTCTTGGGGTGGTTTTGAAAGCTTGGCGATGATTGCCGACCCCAAACCCGTCAGAAGTGCGACCTCTTGGGAAGTCGACGGGCACCTGGTGCGGCTTCATATCGGTCTTGAAGATCCATCTGATCTTATCTCCGATCTCGAAGAAGGCTTTGCGAGGTTCAATATGTTACGTAGCCAGCAGATTATCGAATACTCATGAAACTGTGTTAGGCACAGCGCATTATGGGCTGTGCCTAACGCGTGAAGGCGATCAACCCGAAGGGTTTGGCCGCCCGGCACCAACTCATGTTCTCGCTTCATAACTCGACCCGGTGTCGCGGCAGCAAAAGTCGTTTTCCAAACAGGAATACGGTGTTCGAGGGAGGGCAGATGCAAAGTTTCCTGAAGTGGTCAGCTCATTTCTCGTTTGTCAATGAGTAACACCTGACACACTCGAACGAACCAGAGGCGCTTTCTTGTCGGTCTTACTTTACTCAATGTTTGTAAACACTTGACACTCAAACCCACTGGGCCATCACGAGGATAACCGCTGGAAGTGCTAATCCTGCCAGCATGGTCTGGCAAGCGATGATCCCAGCCATAAGGGGGGCGTCTCCCCCTAATTGCCTTGCCATGATGTAGGAGGATGAGGCTGTGGGCAGTGCCTGGAATAGAAGTGCTGCAACCGCGGCCTTTCCTTCAAGTTCGAATAGGTGGCACGCCAAAAGCGTAACCAGTGGCATGATTAAAAACTTGGTCAGCGACGAGTAACCCACCGGGCGAAACCATTGCTTTATGCTTCCGAACTCAAGCGCAGCACCAACGCAGAGCAATCCGAGCGGCAGTGACGCTTGTCCCAAGGCCTTGAGCATCGGCTCAATACCGACAGGCAGTCCCCAGCCCGAGACCTGGACCAATCCGCCGGCGAAGCACGCGAGTATCAGTGGGTTCAATGCCAACTGCTTTAGGACTTTGCTAAATGGCATCCTGCCGGCTGACCCGTACTTCGAGAATACCATTACGCACAGAATGTTCACGCTGGGCACTATGGCCGCGTTCGCGACCGCTGCCAGGGCTATACCCTGCACACCGAACAAGCCCGCGGCTGCCGACACGCCTACGTAATTATTGAAACGTATCCCCCCCTGAAAAACCGAAGTGAACGCAGCATCGTCGATGGTGATCAGCGACTTCGCGCCCAACAGCATCAACGATACCACCGCAGTCGAGAATACGAGCACCGAAACCATGCTTTGAAAGGGCACGCCATCAAGGTTGGCGGTCGCCAATCCGTGAAAGAAAAGAGAAGGCAGCAACACGTAATACGCCAAGCGCTCTGCCTGCGCCCAAAAAGTATCCGTCAGAAACTGACGACGCTTGAGCCACGCGCCCAGGACGATCAGTAGTGCGATGGGTAACAAGGCAGTCAACAAGGAAAGGGTCATACGCGTGCCTTGGTTTTTTGTGCCGACGGTTCACATCCCACAATCAGTCGGCTCATCAGCGGCATGTCTACGGCAGGTCCAGTGATCATGGTGCCCTCAAGAACTCACTTGTACGAGGACCACGATAAGAGGTCGGACTCCAAAATAAAAACGTTTTAAACTTCAGCAATCAACAAGTATTTCTCATGGTTTATCGTGCAAAACATGCGCTTTCACCGCGTTCGCCAGGGCTGCCGCCAGTCGCCCAAGCGGACGATCTTCGCGCTCCAGCAATACCACGCGCCTGGTTTTTTGAGGGATGCCGAAAGGCCCAACGGCCAGTGTTTTCAAGCTTGCGACTTGATGTCCAGAGAGCGGAATGATGGATACGCCCAGCCCGCTTGAGACCATCTGGATAATCGCATCCTGGCTATCCAGTTCCATGCTGGTCTGCACGCGCAGCCGCATAGCGCGAAGCTCTCGCTCAATGGTACGACCTGCCCAGGCGCGACGATCAAATCGAATGAACGGCTGGCTTTTGAGTAGAAGCTTCAAGTCCTCATGCGCATGAGACACCGGCGCGATGATCCAGAACCCTTCCTCGTAAAGTACCGTGCTTGCCAGGCCATAAGGGTGTGGCTTCACCGGCTCCGTGGTGATCGCAACGTCAAGCTCGCCCGCCTCCACGCGCGTGGCCAACTCAGCGGACATTCCCGACGCAACAGTGATGCGAAGGTGAGGATGCTCAGCACGCATTGCCGACAACGCGAGGGGCAAGACGCTCGCCAGCGCTGTATGAATGGCACCGATTCTGAGCCTGCCGCGCAACTCAGTGTCGCCTCCAATCTCGGAGGAGATCCCGTCGTATAAGGCTAGAATTTCTCGCGCGCGCTCAACGGCAATATGGCCTGCATCCGTCAGCACCGGCAACCGTCGTGAGCGGTCAAACAGGCGTGTATTGAAATCCTCCTCCAAAGACCGAACATGAAGGCTGACAGCTGATTGGGTGAGATGCACCGCGTCCGCTGCTCTGACGAAAGAACCGTGTTGGGCAATGGCAAGCAGTGTTCGAAGTGCGCGTAGAGACATAGCCATCATCCAACAAGTTGATGAGCGAGTTTACCAGTTGGTGCAGGCGTCTTGTTTGGACGCAGACATCTCCCCTGCGATCCAATATGACCTGTGGCGAAATAGCGCACCCAGGAAAAATTTACTTCACTCTATAAAGCGGGCTAAATAGCCGCCCCTTCGCGGCGATTTCAGTTATGAGTTCGTTGAAACACATCCGTCCCTGGATTGCATGCCTGGCCGTCTTGCTGAACATGTTCGCCATGCCGCTGAGCCGTGCGATGCAGACGCCAGACGTGAACCTGATGCTTTGGGGCGGGTTCTGTTCGGGCGGGAACTCGAGTGCCGTTCCTAAAGATCTTGGCAAGGTGATTGATGCCTTGCAGTCACCCCAATCGAAACCTGTCATGCAACACGGCGACTGCTGCTGTGGGCATGCAGGATTGGCAGCATTACCCTCTGACTACTATCGCCATTTCCTACCGCAATACACACCCGATACCGCCCTCGAAAATTCTGAACTACCGACGCTGCATCCAAGGATTCGTTGGCCCAGTCTAAGTCCACGCGCCTCTCCTTTCGCCTGATCACAACACCGCTTAAAACCTGCGGTGCTGCCCTCTTTAAATTCTTTTAGCGACCTGCGACGGACGCTGAACGCCCTAAAAGTTTCTTGATCATCAGGAAGTGCGTGCTATGCCTGCTTCAACTACTTTGCGCCCAGCAAAGGCCTTGTCTGTGTCTCGTCCCCTATGGCCCCTGTTTTCAATAGGCATGCTGGCGTTGAGCCCGCTGTCAGTGGCATTAGCTGAAGCCAGCAAGATCGAAAATTCAACCCTGACCCTGGGTGCGGTCAGCATTCAGGGCTCGGCAAGCGACCCTTTAAGCACAAGTGGTGTACTTAGCTCAGTTGATATTCTGGGTGCTGACATCCTTGAAAAGATGCCGGTCAACTACAGTTGGGAGCTGTTCAGCCGCGCACCAGGGGTGATGCTGACTGAGTTCAACCAAGGCACAACCTCGGGCAAAATCTCGTTCCGAGGCTTCAACGGCGAAGGCGAAGTGAATGCGGTCAAATTGCTGATCGACGGCATCCCGAGCAACAGCAATGACGGCAACATGCCGTACATGGACATGATTTTTCCCATGGAATTGGACGCCATCGAGGTGGTGCGTGGCACCAGCGATGCGCGTTATGGCCTGAACAACATTGCTGGCAACGTCAATATGATCACCCGCACCGGTGGTGATTACACCAAAGCGCGACTGCGGTATGGCAGCTTCAATACTCAGGAAACACAACTCGCCAAAGGCATCGAAGGTAGCAACTGGACGCAGAACTATTTCTTCGCTTATCAGAAAGCCGATGGCTACCGCAAACACGCCGAGGCCGACAAATTTTCGATGTCGGGCAAATGGTTCTACACGCCGGATGATGACAGCTACCGTATCGGCCTTATTGCTCGTCACTACGAAACAGAGGCTCAGGAGCCAGGTTATCTAGCTGAAGAAGATGCACGTCATCATCCGGAAATGACCAACAGCTTCAACGCTACTGACAAGGGTACGCGTCGTATGAACCAGGTCAGTCTGCATTTCGATACAGACTTGGCTGATACCCTCGCCTGGTCAGCGAAGGCCTACGTCAACACCTTCGATGACAGGCGCTGGACGCAATACTGGAGTACAAGTGCTCAGCAGGAACGCGACGCCTACGAGACGCAATATGGCGCACTCACCTCCCTGACCTGGCGACCTGAAGTCAGCTGGCTCTACGATTTCGCCCTCGAAGGTGGTGCAGACGTACAGCAGCAGCAAAACAAAAGTGAGCGATATCGCACCAGAGACCGCTCACGTCTAGCTACCACCCGCGACCAGCAGTTCGACTTCGACACCTACGGCGCTTACATCCAGGCCGAAATCAAACCTTTCGAATCACTTAAGATCGTACCGGCGTATCGGGTCGACAAGATCCAGGGCGACTTCACTAACGAAATGACCGGCACAGACTACGACATCAACGACTACGGGCTGATCAAGCAGCCAAAGTTCAGCGTTGTCTATTCTCCGTGGGACGTTGCCAGCTTCTATGCGAACTGGGGGCGTACCTTTCAAGTGGGCACCGGGGCGGCGGCTTACAAGATTCCACCCAGAGATACTGACCTAGCCCCTTCGATCAACGAGGGCTGGGAAACAGGCATAAAGTTCACCCCGGCTGACTGGGTGGATGGACGCGTCGCCTATTGGCAGCAAGAGGCCTCGGGGGAAGTCAGTCGCCGGCTGAACGACCCCAGTGGCGAGTCAGACAACGTCGGTGAAACTCGGCGGTGGGGTTATGACTTGCAGATGAACCTGCACCCGAACGATCGTACCGAAATATGGATGGCGTACTCCTGGCAGTATTCGAAAATCCTCCAGCCGAGCGCCACTCTGCCTAATAGCAAAGGTCAGGAAATCGACCATATCCCACATCACCTGTACAACGCCGGCATCAGCTATGACGCGACACCTGCATTACAGCTGACTGCCTGGATGAACGGTCAGACTAACTACTACCTTGAACGGGAAAACACGAAGGGAACTTATGGCGGCTACGTGCTGATGAACCTTGGCGCAACCTACAAGGTAACGCGGTCAGTGAGCGTCGATCTGCAACTGAAGAACCTCACAAACCGATATTACGAATACGTCTGGTACGACCCGGACGGTGCTCAGGCATCCCTGCACTCGCCAGGTGATGGTCGCGCGTTTTATACCGGAGTGACCGTGGATTTCTAGGGGCGATAATGACTGAAGCTTTTCGGTTTCAGTCATTAGCTAGACAGTTCGGCAGTGTGCTCACTGTCGCTCGTCTTTCGGACCGGGCTCATTTCACGAAAAAACATTCGCCTGTACTCAGAAGGCGAGGCGCCGAGCTGAGCGCCAAATTGTTGCCTCAAGGATAAGGGGGTGCCAAACCCTGCTTCACCCGCCACACACTCAATGGGCAGGTCAGTCGTTTCCAACAGTTCCTGCGCCCTGACAACGCGCTGGGCATTCAACCATTTAGAGACGGTGCTGCCGGTAGCCTCCCTGAAGCGCCGAGTGAAAGTGCGCCGACTCATCTTCGCCATGTCTGCCAACACGTCGAGCGTCAGATCATTGGAGAGATTCATCCGAGCCCACTCCAGTACATCAGACAAATGCGTCTCTCTAGATAGATGCGGCACAGGATATTCTATGTATTGAGCTTGCCCCCCCTGCCTATGTGGCGGAGTGACCAGCATCTTCGCGGTGCGATTCGCGGCCTCCGCTCCAAGTCGTTCGCGTACCAAATGAAGGCAACAATCGATTGCCGCCACGGTTCCTGCTGACGTCACGATATTCTCAGCGCTGACATAGAGCACCTCTGGCCTGAAACGAACATTTGGGAAACGTCGCGCAAACTCGTCTCGGGCGGTCCAATGAGTGGTTGCTTCCTTGCCATCAAGTAGCCCGGCATCTCCGAGCACAAATGCGCCTAGACACAACCCAACGATGAGCTTTCCTTCGGAATTGGCGAGTTGAAGCGCTGCCACCAGTTCGGTAGATGCAAAAACCGATTGATCCCCCCACGCCGGGATGATGATCAGGTCAGATGCCGCCATCAATTCCAGGCCCTGAGTGACCTCTAAACCGAGGCCTTGATCGCTTGCCACCATTCCCGGCGTCTCTGCGCAGTATTTGATCTCGTAATGAGGTTCGCCAGGCGCGGACTGAGTTGCCCCCAACACCATCCCGGGTACAGAAAGATGGAACAGGCTTACGCCATCAAAAGCCAAGACAGCAACACGTATGGAATGCATCAGGTAGCCTCGGTTTGGCCCAATGGGCTTGTCGTTACGCTCGCAGGTATCTGGGCGCGCGCCCTCGGTTAAATGCTTGGCAGAGGCTGAATTGAGCTGTCGCCTCCCCCTCTTTCCGTTCTGGAAACGAAAAACTGATTGGCCCGATTATATCGAAATATGTCATTCAGGCCACTGTCAGTCTTGAAAGCATTCAGCAAGAATGAAGCCTTGAGGTACCAACTGGAGACTGAATTCATGAGTTTTAAAACGCTTCGCTTTGCACTAAGCATGGCTTGCGCAGCCGCGACCACGTCGGCATTCGCGGGCACAAATGCCCCAACGGCACCTGACGCGTCCCCTAAAATGGATCTACAGCAAGTTCGTAACGCGACGTCCAAAATCACCTACGGTGAAACGACATTCCTGATCGATCCGATGCTCGCCAAAAAGGGCGCTTACCCAGGATTTGAAAATACCTACCGCAGTAACCTTCGAAATCCATTGGTTGATCTGACCGAGTCACCTTCTGAGGTTATCGCCGGCGTCGACGCAGTGATCGTCACTCACACGCACCTTGATCACTGGGACGACGCCGCGCAAAAAGCCCTACCTAAAGACATCCCTTTATTCACTCAACATGAGGACGATGCGAAGCTGATTCGTTCACAAGGCTTCAAGAATGTGCGCGTCCTGGAAGGCGACGCTGAATTCGGCGGCGTCAGAATTACGAAAACCGGTGGTCAACATGGCACAGATGAAATGTATGCCGTGCCAGCCCTGGCAAAGCCGTTAGGTGAAGCCATGGGGGTGGTCTTTCAAGCGCCAGGCTACAAGACCCTTTACCTTGCCGGTGACACGGTCTGGCGTAAAGAGGTAGACCAGACCATTGAGAAGTATCACCCCGAAGTGATCGTACTGAATGCAGGCAAGGCAATGATGACCGGATATGAGGGGTCGATCATCATGGGTGAGGAAGATGTTCTACGCGCCGCTCAGGCTGCGAAATACGCGAAGATCGTCGCCGTACACATGGATGCAATCAATCACATGTCCCTGACTCGTGAAGAACTGCGCACCTATGTCAAAAAGCACGGTATTGAGAACCGTGTAGCGATTCCGGAAGACGGCGCTTCACTGGAGTTCTGATTTATTGGGCCGCCATTGACGCTGATTGACTCACGCAAACAGCTCGGCCCAAGAAACATCATCACGTTGTTCATTTGACTGGAGATCGTTCATGAACCGAGGTCTTGTAGTAGTTGATCTACAAAACGAATACCTGCCCACTGGCAAATTGCCTCTAACCGACATCGAACACGCTGCCGCAAATGCGCTGCGGGTTATCACCCACGCGCGGGATGCAGGTATTCCAATTTTTCACGTACGGCATGAATCAGTCGAAGGCGCTCCAATTTTTGCTAAAGGAACCGCCGGTGCGAAAATTCAATCCGCTGTTGCTCCTGTCGGTGACGAACCTGTCATCGTCAAGAAGCACATTAACGCCTTCCGGGAAACTGATCTCAAGCAGCAATTGGATGCCCTTGATATTCAAGAAATCGTGGTCATCGGTGCGATGAGCCACATGTGCATCGACGCGGTGGTCCGTGCAGCAGTGGACATGGGCTATGCAGTTACTGTGCTGCATGATGCCTGCGCCACGCTGGATCTCACGTTTGGCGGGGTAAGTGTTCCTGCCGCTCAAGCGCATGCAACGATAATGGCAGCGTTTGAGTTCGGCTATGCCACCGTCAAACCGGTAGACGAATATCTATCGGCCTAGCGGGTGTCGACTTGACTCTGGGGCCCCTTCGGGGCCCTGGCTTTCAACATCATGCACAAACAATCTGATGGCGCCGGCGTCGTACCAAGCATCCATCGTCTCAGATTGAATGGGGTATTACCCATTCACCTTGGTTGTGCGCTAGCTGATTATGCTAATTTTTTAAACAAGCCTGATTTGCAGCGCACGATAAGCTGGATACCGGCAGGCCTCGAGAAAATAACCGTTTCTTGAACCGCCTCGCTCAGCTTACGCAGCCAAGGCCGAACAACAGTCATGCGGTCGACATGTGCATTCGCGACAAGCCTCAACAATCCCGCCAATATTTATATTTCAGGAGGGTCGCACCAGCGCCGAAGACATGGACGCGGGTATGCGCTTGGGCTGTAACCAGCCGATTGGCCCGCTGGCATTGGCGGACCTGATCGGCCTGGACACTGTGCTGGCCATCCTTGAGACTTTGTGTGAAGGCTTCAACCACAGTAAATACCGGCCTGCTCCGTTGCTAAAAGAAATGGTCGCTGCTGGCTATCTAGGACGCAAACAGGACCTGGTTTTCACCTTTACACATGAGCATTATCAGCGGCTAAAACCAAATCTATGCGCCAGTTCAGAGGAAGATCATTGCTCAAACTCAATGAAAAGCTATTAGATGGTTGAAGTCGTGAGGCCAGACGTGACGAGGAGTCGAGACAGGAGTGCCTCGTTTCTTTCCAAGTGTTCATACGCTCATCCCGCCTATTGCCGTTCCGACGTGTCAATAGTCAGCTTTTGCAACCTGCCAGTGCCGCTTTGCAACGGTGCACTAAGGCCGATCCACTCACCCACGATCGGCTGGCCGGCTCGGGATACGCGCGCCATCAAATGGACTTCGGGGAAGTTCGATGGTTTCAACTGCGGCCGCCACTGGCTTGCAGCTTCTCGGTGGCCCGGGTGATGCCGCCCTGCAGCGCCTCACGGGATTTTTCACCTTCCGGCAGCTGCGCGAGAAGACGCCTCCAGTAGTCGATCGCCTCCTGATAGCGCTCGCCTTCAAACGCGACGATGCCCAACAGGCCGAGGCTGGTGACCTCCTTGGGATCGAGCTTGAGCGCTTCGTCAGTCAAGGCCTGGACCTTATCCGACCATTTCTTGCCATCGGCAAAATACTGCGCCTGGGCCCACTGGCTCAACAGCTCCGGCTGACGGCCCGCGACCGCCACGGTTCGCTCGAAAATCCTTGCCGCGTCCGCGGGCGATCCTCGGCCATATAGGTCCGACCTAGGAAATATAGGCCCTTGGCAGAATCCGGTTTTGCCGTGACCGCGCGCTCCAGACGCAAGGTCATTTCTTCCATGGACTGTGGCGCCTGGGCAAACTCGCGGGTCAATTCGACTTTGTCGCTGGCGCCGAAATGCAGGTACAGCGCCAGGCCCAACACCGGCACCAATACGGCGGCGAGCAACGGCAACGGTTTGCCTGGCCGGGATTCGCGCGGCGCATCGGCGCCCTTGGTGTCGGCGAGCAGTTCACGAGCGGCTTCGGCGCGACCGGTGTCCAGTTGCGCGGCGTTCAGCACGCCCTTCTCTCGCTCGGCCTGTAGTTCGGCCACTCGCTCCTGATACAGAGCCACGTTGAGCGCGGTACGGTCTTCTTCCAATTGGGCGCGACGGCCACGCAACAGGGGGTTCAACAGGAAACTCAAGGCAACTAGGAGAAGCAGACCTGCGGCGAGCCAGAAATTAATCATGCATGGTTTTATCCAAGAGCAGATCGAGATGCTGGCTGCAATACCATCAACCAACGTTTCATGCAGTGGCTCCCGTCACGCCCAGGGCTTCACGCACCCGGGTTCTCACCTTGACTCGATAACGCCGATCCAGCGCCGCCAGCACCCCGCCCAGGCCGGTGAGCAAGCCACCGAACCAGATCCAGCGCACGAACGGCTTGACATGAACGCGCACCGCCCACGCGCCGTCGCCCAGGGACTCGCCCAGGGCCACGTAGAGATCGCGAGTGAACCCGGCATCGATCCCGGCTTCGGTCATGACCGAGTTCTGCACGGTGTAGAGGCGTTTTTCCGGGTGCAGCACGGTGATTTCCTGGCCGTTGCGAATGACCCGCACAGTGCCTTTGTCAGAGGTGAAGTTCGGCCCTTCGAAATGCTTGGCGCCTTCGAACACGAATTGATAACCCCCCAGGTCCATCGACTCCCCCGGCGCCAGGCGCAGGTCGCGCTCGGCACTGTTCTGGCTGGACAGCACCACGCCCAAGGCGCAGACGGCGATACCCAGGTGGGCGATCTGCATGCCCCAATAACTGCGGGTCAGGGATGGCAGGCCTTTGATCAGGCCTTTGTGGCGGGTCTTGTCGAAGATGTCCCGGACACCGGCCAGCAACACCCAGGCCGCCAGCACAAACGTCGCCAGCACCGCCCAGTTGAAGTCGCCATAGGCCACGCCGGCCACCACGGCCAGGGCGGCCGTGCCCAGCAACACCGGGGTCAACATGCCCAGTAGCCACTTGACCGGGGTGTCTTTCCAGCGCACCAGCATACCGATGGCCATCACCACCATCAGGATCGCCATCAGCGGGATGAACAACGCGTTGAAGTACGGCGGCCCCACCGACAGCTTGGCGCCGGACAGTGCATCGAGCACCAGCGGGTACAACGTCCCCAGCAGGATCATCGAAGCCGCCACCACCAGCACCAGGTTGTTGCCCAGCAACAGGGTTTCCCGCGACCAGAGGTTGAAGCCGACCTGGCTCTTGACCACCGGCGCCCGCAGGGCGAACAGTGTCAGCGAACCGCCAACGACGAACAGCAGGAACATCAGGATGAACACACCGCGCTCAGGGTCCGAGGCAAAGGCATGCACCGACGTCAGCACGCCGGAACGCACCAGGAACGTGCCCAACAGGCTCAACGAGAACGCCGCGATGGCCAGCAGCACGGTCCAGCTCTTGAACACACCGCGCTTTTCCGTGACGGCGAGGGAGTGAATCAGCGCAGTACCCACCAGCCAAGGCATGAAGGATGCGTTTTCCACCGGATCCCAGAACCACCAGCCGCCCCAGCCCAGTTCGTAGTAGGCCCACCAGGAGCCCAACGTGATACCGACACCGAGGAAGGCCCAGGCGACGATGGTCCACGGGCGCGACCAGCGTGCCCAGGCGGCATCGAGACGCCCGCCGAGCAACGCGGCGATGGCGAAGGCGAAGGCCACGGAAAAACCGACGTAGCCCATGTAGAGCATCGGCGGGTGAACGATCAGGCCGATGTCTTGCAGCAATGGATTGAGGTCGCGGCCATCCATCGGCATCTGCGGCAGGATGCGCTCGAACGGGTTGGACGTGACGATCAGGAACAGCAGGAAACCGGTGCTGATCATGCCCATGATCGCCAGTACGCGGGCGAGCATCACGCGTGGCAATTGCCGGGAGAACACCGAGACGGCGAAGGTCCAGCCCGCGAGAATCAATGCCCACAACAACAGCGACCCTTCGTGGGCGCCCCACACCGCGCTGAACTTGTAATACCAGGGCAAGGCGCTGTTGGAGTTGCTGGCGACGTACTCCACGGAAAAATCGTCAGCCATGAACGCGTAGGTCAGGCAACCGAAGGCGAACAGCATGAACGTGAACTGCCCCCATGCCGCCGGCTGTGCCAGGCTCATCCACAACCGGTCGCCACGCCAGGCGCCGAGCAAGGGCACCACGGCCTGGACCAGGGAGAAACACAGGGCCAGGATCATCGCCAGGTGGCCCAACTCGGGAATAAAGATACCAGCCGTCATCGGTCAGCCCTCCTTCACAGGCGCGGGTGCCGACTGGCCGCTGTCTTTCAGGGCCTTGGTCACTTCCGGCGGCATGTATTTCTCATCGTGCTTGGCCAGCACTTCATCGGCGACCACTACGCCGTCAGCGTTGAGCTTGCCCAGGGCGACGATGCCCTGCCCTTCGCGGAACAGGTCCGGGAGAATGCCGCGATAGGCGATGGTCACGGTCTTGTTAAAATCGGTGACATTGAATTTCACGTCCAGCGAATCCCCGGAACGCACCAGCGAGCCCTGCTCCACCATGCCGCCGGCGCGGATGCGTGTGTCTTTCGGCGCTTCGCCATTGGCGATCTGGGTCGGGGTGTAGAACAGGTTGATGTTCTGCTGCAAGGCGCTGAGAGCCAGGCCGACCGCGGCACCGACACCCACCAGGATCGCCAGAATGATGACAAGACGTTTTTTGCGCAGCGGATTCACTGACCGTTCTCCCGGCGCAGACGACGCGCCTCTTGTTGCAGATACCGCTTGCGGGCCAGGATCGGCACCGCCACGTTGAGGGCCAGCACCACCAGGCAAATGCCATAGGCTGACCAGACATACAGGCCATGATGGCCCATGGCGAGGAAATCGCCGAATGAAGCGAAACTCATCGAGCGGCCTCCAGGCTGTTCTGTACTTCGGCCTTCACCCAACTGGCCCGGGACTCGCGCTTGAGCACTTCCAGGCGCATGCGCAGCAACAGCACCGCGCCAAAGAAACAGTAGAAGCCCAGTACCGTCAGCAACAGCGGCAGCCACATTTCGACGGGCATCGCCGGTTTTTCGGTCAGGGTGAAGGTCGCGCCCTGGTGCAGGGTGTTCCACCACTCCACCGAGTACTTGATGATCGGGATGTTGATCACGCCGACAATCGCCAGCACCGCGCAGGCCTTGGCCGCGCTGTCACGATTGCTGATGGCGTTGCCCAGCGCAATAAGACCGAAGTACAGGAACAGCAGGATCAGCATCGACGTCAGCCGCGCATCCCAGACCCACCACGAACCCCAGGTCGGCTTGCCCCAGATGGCCCCGGTGACCAGCGCCACGGCGGTCATCCAGGCGCCGATGGGGGCGGCACATTGCAGGGCGACGTCGGCCAGTTTCATCTTCCACACCAGCCCGACCACACCGCACACCGCCAGCATCACATAGATGGACTGGGCCAGCAGGGCCGTGGGCACGTGGATATAAATGATGCGAAAGCTGTTGCCCTGCTGGTAGTCCGGCGGGGCGAAGGCCAGGCCCCACACCACGCCAGAACCCATCAATAGCAGCGCGAAGAGGCTCAACCAGGGGAGCAGTTTGCCGCTGATGCCGTAGAACCACTTGGGTGAGCCGAGCTTATGAAACCAGGTCCAGTTCATTGCTGTTTTCATATCTACTGGATACGCCTCGCATAGACATCGTCGAAGAATCCCGACGGCTACCTCATCGAGTTGATTGCTATCTCCTCTGGATACTCGCTGATGCCGCTGGCGCTCAGACATAAGCAAGCCAAACCGAGCCTAAGTGAAAAAAAGAGTCAAAAATCACCGACTATCGGAGGTCCCTGAAATCACCACGAACTGATCCATTAGTGCCTGTTGATGGTTTGCAAGGCCGTTCAGGGTGTTACTGATTTTGGCGGACTCCTGTGCCTGAGTAGAAAGCGACTCGGTAACATCGCGAATCGTAGCGACGTTTCGGTTAATTTCTTCAACTACAGCGCTTTGCTCCTCAGCAGCGCTAGCTATTTGTAAATTCATGTTAGTTATGATGGACACTGCGTCACCAATGCGCCGCAAAGCGACCACTGCCAATGCCACCTGTCCGACGCTGATTTGAGCCTTGCTATAGCTGCTATCCATAGAGCTGACAACATCCTTGGTACGCTTCTGCAGTCCCTCAATCACTAAGCGAACTTCTTGAACAGAGCTCTGAGTGCGTCGGGCCAAGTTTCGTACCTCATCTGCGACTACTGCAAAACCCCGTCCCGCATCGCCAGCTCGCGCCGCCTCAATGGCGGCATTTAGTGCGAGCAGATTGGTTTGTTCGGCTATGGCACGGATCACATCCAGCACTGAGCTGATCTGATCGCTCCGGCTAGTCAAATCTCGTATTTCTTCCATAGACACACTCATCTCGTTTGCCAAATGCTCGATGGCAGTTGTCGTATTACTTATAACGTCGAGGCCCTCGAGGGTGGCCAAGTCGGCTCCTTGAGCTGCATCGGCAGCTTGGGCAGCACTGTGCGCAACCTCATGGGCAGACGCGGTCATTTCTTGCGACGCGATCGCAACCTGATCCACCTCTTTATATTGCTGCTGCATACCCAAGCTGGTTTGATTAGCAATGATGGTGGACTGATCAGCGGTATTGCGAGTTTCTTGCACCGAGCGTTTTACTTCGCTGATCACAGGTTGAAGTTTATCTAGGAAGCGATTGAACCACCCCACCAGTTCGCCTAGTTCATCCTGACGCGTATAAACCAGACGGCGTGTAAGGTCTCCTTCGCCGACAGCAATGTCCTTGAGCAACGCAGCTACACGTGAGATCGGCCGGGTCACACCCAAAGCCGTTAGCCAAACCAATATCAAGCCGATAGTTGCTGCAGCGACGCCGAGCGACAATTCCAACAATGCACGTTTTTCATTGCGGCTATCTAAGTCTTGCTGCAACGACAAGGCCGGGGCCAGAAGAGACGACATAGGAACATCGAGCAATAAAGCCCAAGGCTCACTATTCGGAATGGGCACCATTGGCGCAACCAACCGTAAATTATCCTGAGCCTGCTGCTCTCGAGCTATCCCAAGACGCTGCGACTCCAATAGGGCGTTGGCGTCATCCGGATAAGCCCTCGCTAGATTTTGGCCGAGTAGGCTCGCATCACTACTGTGTGCAGCGAGCAGACCAGCGGAGCTAACAATGCTAACGGAACCCAAACCGTGATACAGATCTTGGCTGCCAGCAGCAGCGAGTTGTTGAAGGTTATCTAGGCTAATGTCCATACCGACAACCGCTAGGATCTTACCATCCTCTATTACAGGAAAAGCCAAGGTTGTGATTAGCATCCGTTGGCCTGAACTCTCATCGAAATATGGATTGAGAAGGCAAGGCTTAAGATTTTTCTTTGGACAATTAAACCAAGTATTAAAAGGAGAACCATCTAGCATAGGCGTGGTATCTGAAATTAACGCTTCAGATGCGACTTGAACACTCATTTTACCTGCTCGCTGTACCCAATAGGGAGCGAAGCGACCAGTCTCGTTACTGCCTAGCTCACCGCGATTGGTGAAGTGATCGTCGCTGGCATCGATAGCGTTTGACTCGAACACTACATAAAGACTAAGCAGCTGAGGGTTGGCCTCCAGTGTCTGCTTAACTTGATGATAGAGATTTTCTCGCAGGGTCTGCGCACTCAGTCGCAGGGTCTGCGCCTGGCGCCGCTGCTGCAGGACTTGTCGAGAGAAAACTAAGCCTTCCTGATAAGAAGACATCAAATAGCCTTTGAGCATAAGAGCTTGTACTTCAGCTTCTTTTTTCATGCGCTCCCGGGCTGCAGCTTCTAGCATTTGTGCCACGCTAGCCTTTACTAGTGATGTGTCTGCGCTCATCCGATAAAGCGCATGCCCCACTAATAAAGCAACGACCGCCAGAAGGCACAGACCGGTCAACAACGTAATTTTCCATAGAATAGGAAGTCGATTAGGGAACAAGGGCAACAGTCCTCTTTAGGAAAGCGAAGCATCACGGCCGACACACAACTAATTGCATTAGCCCAGCCGGAGTAAGAATCAAATCAGTGCGATCCAAGACCACCCGCATACGTTGAGCCATCTCAGTCGAATGCCGAACCGATGATCATCGCTTATAACGGCTCTGTCTGCGGCACACTCCTGTAGCTTGGAAGGCTCATATTAAAAACTTTTTGTTATATCAAGACGACTGTTGCGATTGCAACGCAACAGCGCCTTGCCCTTTATTATTTACGGGGATCTTCTAACGAATGAACACCTGCGAAGTAACCAACGCCATATCCCCTCCAGGCAATTTGATATTGCCGATCTGTTTCATGCTGTCGGCATCGAAAATAGCGATATCATTGAGCGTGCCCGACAAGTAAATTTTGCTGCCGTCCTTATTAAGGGAAATACAGTAAAAGGAATGATCCAGCGTCGCGGCCTGCAGTAATTTTTTCTCCTTGATGTCGTACTTTGCCAAACGATTCAGCACACCGAACATCAGGTTCGAATCCTTCGGCGAGCGCATCCCGGTGAAGTAGATCTCTGTCAGAGGACCGAAATCAGTGGTTTCGGCCTTACCGGTTTTCAAGTCAACACTAAATAGCCCATACACATACTCAGCGGTGGCGGGGTCCTGCTTTTTATCCTTGTACTTCGCCGCTGTGTATAGCACAGAAAAGTCTCGACGATACGTTTGATGGGGCCAACCGTAAAGTACGTCCGCTGCGCTGTAATTGGCTCTTTTCCAATTGCGGCTGGGAATCAGCACGTCGAACTTGCCGGTCTGAACATTGACCTTATAGATGTCCGCACCCGCGACATAGAGCGTGCCGTCGTCGCCGCTCTGCATAACGGACAACTGTCGGGGCGCCGGAAAACTGCGCACGGGTTTGGCGTCCATCCCGGCGTCGGTGGCATAAACATCAAGTCGAGGTTGCTGTACTACGTAGCGGTCGTTGAGCATCAACGTCGGATTGGCAACAGTGAAGAGTTCCTTGCCGTCATGACTAACCGTAAAGGCCCACAACGACTTCGCTTTTTCACCAGGCCGTTGGCTGATGCTGGCGTGGAATACCTGCTTGCAGCTGTCCAGGTCGACGCCGTAGATATCCGCATAGTGGTTGTTCAGCACGTAGGCGATCTTGCGATCCGGCGACAACTGCACGGTGCCCGGACCGAAGGCGTCTGGCATCTTGCAGGTCTTGAACAGGGTATCGGTGGCCAGGTCGATGACGTGCAGGTTATTAGGGTAATTGGGGGTCACCATGTACTCGTGACCAATTTTAAGTGCGGTGTTTTCATCGGCCAGAACGTTGAACGAACAGACGCTCAGGACGACAAACACGGCCAGGCCGCAGGCTTTGATGCTGTGCATGCTGGAATCCTTCTCTCTGTCCGATTATTTGTCTTTTGGAAAGACAGTCCCGAGGTTGCGCCAGCTCTCGTTCGAGGCCTGCGCGTCCTTGTTCCAGTCCGGGTACGTGCTCATCATGTCGGGCACCTGGGCCGGCCACCAGCAAGGGTCAGAACAACCATAAAGGTCAGCTTCCATCGGCTGGCACAGCGACGACACCCCCCCAAACGCATCGATTTCCCAACCCGGGTCGGTGGTCGAGGCACAGCCCGCAACAGAGCTCATCGCCACCACTTCTTCGATGCGGTTTTCGGCCGCGGCTTCATCTAGTTTCAACGCTTTATTATTGATTGCCTTGAGATGTTTCATATCAGTGAGCCTTGCGCGGAGTGATATAACTGCTGATAAACGC
Organism: Pseudomonas brassicacearum subsp. brassicacearum; assembly: GCF_008801605.1. Taxonomy (GTDB): domain Bacteria; phylum Pseudomonadota; class Gammaproteobacteria; order Pseudomonadales; family Pseudomonadaceae; genus Aquipseudomonas; species Aquipseudomonas brassicacearum. The sequence goes on from NZ_VZPJ01000001.1 coordinate 705,539, forward strand.
AGGGTTGTGAGCCATGATCCGAGTGTAGACTTCGATGCCGAAGTCGACCCAGTCACGCATCAGTTCGCAGTAGTGATAGGTCGGGTGGGTCGGGTCGCCGTAACGGGCGTAGCTCTCGTGGTAGCAGCCGCCGGAGCAGAGGTTGCGGATCTGGCAGTCCTCGCAACCGGTATTACTGCGGTCAAGGCGCTGGGACAGGAAGTCGTTCAGCTCAACCTGTTTCACCCCGCCGTGCACGTTGCCGAAGGTCGGCAGCGACGAGCCGGTAAAGCGGTGGCACAGGTTCAGTTCGCCCTTGTGATCCACCGCCAGCATCTTCAGGCCCGCGCCGCACGGCAGGGCTTTTTTGTGGCCTTCGTGGATGTCGGTGATCAACTGATGCAGGTTGGAGAAGCCGATGTTGCGGTGCTCAAGTGCCGCCTCCAGATAACGCCGGCCCAGCCTCTTCATGCTGGCGAAAACTTCGATCAGCTCGTCGCTGGTCAGGTTGAAGGTGCTGATATCGCCGGAGGTCACCGGAGCGAAACCGACTTCGGCAAACCCCAGCTCGTTGAACAGGTGATCCCAGATGGTTTCGACGTCGGTGACGCCGGTGGTCAGGGTCACTCGCGCACCGACCGGGCGGCTGTTGTAGCGGGACAGCAGCATCTCAGCCTTGCGCCGCACCACGTCATACGTGCCCTGCCCGCCCACGGTGATGCGGTTGCGGTCGTGCACGGTTTTCGGTCCGTCGATACTGACCGAGAGCCCGAAACGGTGGGCGTTCAGATAGTCCACGGTCTCTTCGGTGAGCAGCGTGGCGTTGGTGGTCATGACAAACTCGACGAACTTGCCCGCCTCGCGGAAACGCTTCTCGCAATAATCGACCATGTATTCGATCAGCTTGCGGTTGCTCAGCGGTTCGCCACCAAAAAACACCACGGTAAAGCGTTCCTCATCCGGGGATTCACGCAGCAGCATTTCCACTGACGCAATAGCCGTTTCGACATCCATTTTCTTGCCGGCCGACGGCTTGTCGAGGTCTTCCTTGTAGCAGTAGGTGCAGCTAAGGTTGCAGCCGGTGTTGACGTTGAGCACCACGGTATTGATCGCGGTGCGCTCGACCCGTTTGGTGCCAATATCCGGGGTCAGCGGCGAGCCGTCGCTGACCAGCTCCAGGGACATCAACTCACGCAAGGTCTCGGTGATTTCTTCGCCGTTGAAGCGTGAAGACAAACGCTGGATCAGGTCGTCCGACGAACAGCCGGGACCGCGCAAGGTATCGATGATAGTGCCGGTCAGCTCATCGCTGGCGAACAGCGAACTGCTGGGGATGTGAAACAGCATGCGGTCGGCATCGACGTGCACTTCGTGCAGGTTCCGCTCGACCAGATTCAAAATAGCGCCCATTGCAACCTCCTGTGCAAACCCCGTACTACGGGGCCTGCGATCATTCCGAAAAAGTGTCTGAAATCCTACGAATCAGCCAACTCATGGAATGGGTGGATTGTTCCAGCGTTGCACGGTGACGATCATGTGGCCTTCGCCGGTCAGGGATTTCCCTGCGTCGTCGACGGCGGCGATCACCTTGAGGTTGCCGGCATTGTTGGTGGACATTTTACGCTGCGGGTTTGGCCCGGCATCGCCCGGTGTGAACACGCCGCTGTCAGCCTGCATGGTGCCGGCGAACTTGACGTCCTCGTCTTCCTTGGCGCGATCGTCGAAGGCCTCGACCGACCACTGCGCCGGGAACACGCCGATACGATACGGCTTGCCGTCCACGCCCTTGCCCCAGGCTTCGGCGTCAAAACGGCCCTGGACTTTCGGTGTCGAACCACCGCCGTCGCCGATCCTCGCTACTGAGAACTCGGGCACGACTTTGACTTCGGCGATTGTGCTGTAGACCGACAGGGTCGGGCCTTTCAGCGTGCCGACGGTGACGGTGCGCAGACCCGGTTGAGCATTGGCAGCGGCCTTGAGTTTGACCTTGATGCGCTCAGGGCTCTGCTCGACGACTTCGACCACTTCCACGCCTTTGCCGAAGTTCGGTTTGCCGGTGAGACCGCTGCCGACAAGGGTCACTTCAGTTTCGCCGCCAACCTTCATGTAACCCGGCTGCACCGCCAGCAAACGGTTGCTGCCTTGCTTGGCGGCGATGAAGTCCAGACCTCGTTCATCGTGCTCCGCCTCGAACATCCGCCCCTGCATGGCGTTGCCCTGGGCGGCGAACACCTGGCGCATGGTCACTCCGTCGATGGTCACGTTGCCGCGCCATTCGTAACCGGTGTAGAGAATCGCGCTGCCATCGCCATTGAACGGGCTGCCGTCGGCGTATTGGCCTTTGACGCTGACCTTGAACGTGTCGCGGCCATCGGCCATGACGATCATCACACCGGACAATTCCCCCTTGCCCGGCAAGTGGCCGCTGAAGCTCCAGTCACCGACCAGCGCTTCGGTCTTCGGCGCACTGCTCAGCCATTTTTTCCAGGCCGGGTTGTCCAGCGGATAACGCTTGGCCAACAGCGGCACCATATCTTTGCGGGCAATGTCGAACCACTCTCGATCCCGCGCAAAAAGCTGGTATTCAAGCGATGGCCACTGTCCAAGATGGAAGTTCACCAGATGCTCCCATTCCTGGGCCGGACGACGTTGTAGCGCGACCCGCGCACCCGAGTGGCAGCGGGTACACATCTGGCTGGTTTGATCGTCGAATTTTTCTACCGTACTGAGGCGGCCTTCTAACGCGTAACGCACGCCTTCCGTTTCGCTTGGCGCCAAGCCTTGGGTATCGGCTAAATATTTAACCAGGGTGCGGCGGTCTTCATCACTGATCTGCACGCTATGCATGACCTGCATCCTTGCGATTGTCATAAGCCAGCCTTCCGGTGTTTTACGCTGATGACTGATACGACTCAGGGCATCATTACCTTCAGGTGTGTGACAACCTCGACAGGTTTCGCTGAGGATAGTCTTGGCGTCGCGAGCAGCCAGGCTGGATGGTGAATGCAGCGCCACACACGCGGCTATACATACCAGACTAGTACTCAGGCCCAATCGGAGTTTTTTCTTCATCAAGGTCAAACCTCGCACGGTGCGTTCTTATTTTTTTACTTTCACGTTTAAGTTTTTTTGTTTCGGCGGTCTTGGGCAGGTCGAAACAAAGCACGCCTACGATGATGAATACACAGAACGTGCCAACTTTGGATACTTAGCGAAATACGCGGTATATCGGTAACGGCGAGGTTATTTTTCAACACTACCTTCACTGCCATCTGTTTTACTTCGCGACAACTGTTTCACTCTGAGATATGTACGTTGCTTGTTAGCGTGAACACCTGCCGACCACCACGTTATGGCGCTGTATCAGGAGTATTACCTAGATGTCTCACGTCGTCTCAAAATACGACATTCGGTTAAACCAGGAGCACCAGATGAATTGCTCTCAGCCCCGCAAAATCGAGCCTTTCCCCATTAAAAAAGTAACTGGCACAACCATTGCGACAGACCTCTTCACACCAACAAAAGAGGTTTAATTATGTCGCTTACCTGTCTACTTCCTGATACTACGGCTTTCATCCAGCGTGCCCCGCGCATGCTGATCGGCAGTGACTGGGTCGAGGCCGCCGACGGCCAGACCATGCCCCTGCACAACCCGGCCACCGGCGAAGTGCTGTGCGTGGTGCCACGGGCAACGCCTGCGGATGTCGACCGCGCGGTGCTTGCCGCCCGCCAGGCGTTCGACGATTCGGCCTGGACCCGCACCCGCCCCCGGGAGCGGCAGAATTTGTTATGGAAACTCGCCGACCTGATGCAGCGCGACGCCGAGCTGCTGGCGCAACTGGAATGCCTGAACAACGGTAAAAGCGCGGTGGTGGCCCAGGTGATGGACGTGCAACTGGCCATCGACTTCCTGCGCTACATGGCCGGTTGGGCGACCAAGATCGAAGGTTCCACTGTTGACGTGTCGGTACCGCTGATGCCCAACGACCAGTTCCACAGCTTCATCCGTCGTGAAGCGGTGGGCGTGGTCGGCGCCATCGTCGCCTGGAACTTCCCGCTGCTGCTAGCCTGCTGGAAACTCGGCCCGGCCCTGGCCACCGGCTGCACCGTAGTGCTCAAACCCGCCGACGAAACCCCGCTGACCGCGCTGAAACTCGCCGAGCTGGTACTGGAGGCCGGGTATCCCGAAGGCGTGTTCAACGTGGTCACCGGCACCGGCATCACTGCCGGTTCGGCGCTGACTCACAACCCGCTGGTGGACAAGCTGACGTTCACCGGTTCCACCGCCGTGGGCAAGCAGATCGGCAAGATCGCCATGGACTCCATGACCCGGGTCACCCTGGAACTGGGCGGTAAATCGCCGACCATCGTCATGGCCGACGCCGACCTGAAAACCGCTGCGGCCGGGGCGGCCAGCGCGATTTTCTTCAATCAGGGCCAGGTCTGCTGCGCAGGTTCCAGGCTGTATGTACAGCGCAAGCATTTCGACAATGTGGTGGCGGACATCAGCGACATCGCCAACGCCATGAAGCTGGGCAACGGTCTGGATCCGAGCGTCGAAATGGGCCCGTTGATTTCGGCCCGCCAGCAGGAGCGCGTCTACGGCTACATCGAAAAGGGCCGGGAAAGCGGTGCGACCATCGCCTGTGGTGGTGAGCAGTTCGGGCCGGGGTTCTTCGTCAAGCCGACGGTGATCGTCGATGTCGATCAGAAGCACTCACTGGTGCAGGAAGAAATCTTCGGCCCGGTGCTGGTGGCCATCCCGTTCGATGATGAAGCCGATGCGTTGCGTATGGCCAATGACAGCCCTTATGGATTGGGCGCAAGCATCTGGTCGAATGATCTTGCAGCGGTACACCGGATGATTCCGCGGATCAAATCGGGCTCGGTGTGGGTCAACTGCCACAGCGCGCTAGACCCGGCTCTGCCATTTGGTGGGTACAAGATGTCCGGGGTAGGACGGGAAATGGGATTTGCGGCGATTGAACACTACACCGAGCTGAAATCGGTGTTGATCAAGTTATAAGGGCACGATTGAGCGAAGTTCGCTTGATTGATTCGCAACGACTTTTTGAATCGGCAGACAATCTTGACGGGGAAATGTATTCCCCCGTCAAGATTAACCTCAGGGTTTAAAGCCCTGAGCCAACAACCATCCTTTGATCATCCTGCCCTGTTCTACCGTCAACCCTGCCATTACCTGCTTCACGGGTTCCGAGCGTAAACGCCGTATCAACGGCGCCAGCTCAATTCCGTGAACATGCCAGACCCCCAAGGGTTGATCTGCCGTAACCACCACTTCAGCCTCACTGACAAAACCATCGTCCAGTACGGGCGCACGCTTAATGCTGAGGGCACTGAAATCCGCCTCGGCATGGGCAAGTTCGATGTCAGGCCATTGTCGGCGGGCTTGCCAGAATGGCAACTGCGGCCATCTCTGCTCATCAATGTAAAAATCCCGGCCAATTCGTGCAAATCGTAAAAACAGTTGCTCCACTCGCCGCTGATGAAACCGCTGTGCCAACGCCGCCCGCTCAGGTTTACGCAACAATGTATTAATCACGGCTGGCGCTTGCAACGCGGAAGACAGCGATTGAAATATCCCGTTGCCTGACAATGGGTCTACCGCCATCGCTGCGTCCCCCACCCGTATCCAATGATCGCCGCACACCCGCGGGCTCAAAATTGCCGTGCTGCTGCGGGCGTGTACCTGCACATCGGTTGACGGCTCAGTACCAAAAAATGCCTGCGCCAACACCGAATTTCGGCGCTGATGACGACAGTAATCCAGCAGCTTCGCTTTGCCGGGCAAGTCAGTGCTGGCGACATCCACCGTCCATTGCCAGTAGCACTGACCATCGGCATGTCGTGCCATCCATGCCCAGCCGCCGGCCAGGCTTTCTACCGCACTGGCCGTAGCGCCCGGCACGCCTTGCCAACGATTCAGCAGGCTGATCGTTTCCGGTCCGCGCAGGCCTTTGCCGAGCGCCGGCGCCTGACGCCCACGAGCCTCCACTAAAAAGTCCACTCGTAGCGTTTCACGGCCCTCGATTTCGACCAGGTGTTCGGTCGCCGTGGTTCGAACGCCTAACACGCGCCCCTCAATCAATTGGACTCCAGCCAAACGCAGATCCTCACGCAAACCTCGGTCGAAGCTCGGACGATCCAATAGAAATTCGATATTCTGCGCGTGCTGCTGCCCGTTCCACACCACCTGACGCTGAGACGGCAAGGCCGAAGATGCCAGCGCTTGGTGTAGACCAGCACTGCGCAAGGCGTCCAGTACGCGCACTGAAACACCCTCCAGCGCCGCAAATCGGCGCCAATCACTGACCAATGTTACCTGATAGCCGAGGCGCTGCAGCCCCAAGGCAACCGTAGCACCTGCCGGGCCCGCACCGAGAACTAAAATCATGCTCCCACTCGCCATTCAGGGCCGTAATAGCTGGCGTTTTCCCGCAGCCAGCCAATGACTTGATCATTGTTCGCATCAGGCTGTGCAATGAGAAATCCGGCTATATGACCGCTTAACGCTGCGCAGCCAAGACTGGCTCCAGATTGGGCGGGATTGCCTCCGCGACAACACGCTGCAAAATCCGCCTGAGGGCTGTTAAGGCACGACCACTCCCGTTCGGCGCAACGAGCATCGCCCGTCACCCGCAGCACCCCCGGATAATTCGCCGGGAAGACGCCTTCACCCTGCGCGGGACTTGAGGCACACAGCAGAATGCCACGCGCCACCGCTGCTGCGCACGCATTGCGCAACAGCTCGCGGTCCTGGCGCAAGCCAAGACTCAGATTAATCAGACGCACGTTTTGAGCCACCAGCCAGTCAATCGCCTTAGCTATCTGCAAGGCACTTGTGACACCTCGCCGATCAAACACCTGAGCCACGCAAAAAAGTGCCGAAGGCGCACTTCGACTGAGGGCTTCGATTACCGCACTGCCGTGGCCGAGCGCGTCGTCGAGCGCATCGCTTTCGTCGACTGCATCAGCCAACAACGAGAAACGACGCGCGGAAATCACCTGCACTCGCTGTGTTGCCGAATGCCCGCTATCCACCACACCGATACGCAGCTCAGGCTTCATGTAACACCGTTTTAGACGTGAGCACGCCATCAAGTAATTCGAAACGCAAATCCGCATCGGCCAAGGTAGAGGGACGATGACTGATCAAGATCCGCGTGCGGCCGACAAACAGTTGATCAATGGCCTCGATAACTTCGCGCTCGGTGGTTTCGTCCACCGCCGACGTCGCTTCGTCCATCACCAGAATCAGCGGATCCTGCAACAACGCCCGGGCAATAGCTATGCGCTGTTTCTGTCCACCGGACAACTGCTGACCGCTCTCGCCCAACGGGCTGTCGAGGCCTTCAGGCAGAGAGGCAATTAAGCTGTCGAGTTGCGCCAGCCGCGCCACTTCGGCTATGGCTTCGCGACTGGCGTCAGGAACCGCGTAGGCCAGGTTGTCCGCGAGGCTGCCACGAAACAGGACAATATCTTGGCTGACCACGGCAATCCGCCGCCGCAGTTCAAGCAGGTCCAGCTCTCGCAGGTCAACATCGCCCAGCAATACCCGGCCCGATTGCGGATCATGATGCCGTTGCAACAGATCGATCAACGTCGACTTACCGACGCCGGAGCCACCGCTCAGAGCGACTTTCAAGCCATAAGGGATTCGCGCATCAATACCTCGCAACGTGCTCTGACGACCGGGATGGCTAAAGTGAACGTCGTCGAAACGCAGATCACCGAGGGTCGGTATCGGTTTCGCCATGACGGGGCTGACAACTGTGGGCTCTTCACCACGTAGCTCCATGACTCTCCCGAGACTGACCGTCATCCGCTGAATCGCTACGTACAGGCCGAGCAGGCTCTGGACCGGCCCGACCGCCATGCCCAAATAGGTCGAAAACGCGATCAGCGCCCCCAATTGCCACGTCCCCTGCACCACCCAATAACCGCCGATCAGAAATGCGCAGGCCCGGGACAATGAGGTCAGCGTGCCGGGAACCGCCTGGGTGAAAAACTCGGTGACTTGCAAGCGCAACAACTGGCTCATGTAGCCCTGCCCGAGCGTCTCCAGTCGGCGTGACTCCCGTTGCTGCTGTCCAGCCGACTGAATGAACTTCATCACCGGCAGGGTCTCGACCATGAACGACGACATGTCCGCCGAACGCTCGCGCAACTGCCGTACATCGCGTTCGACCTTACGACGCATCCATCGCAGCCAGAGTACATCGAGAGGGATCAGCACCACTACCAACAGCGAGAGTTTCCATGACAGCGTCAGCAACATGGCGATGGCGCAGACAAGACCCACCACACTCGATACCGCTGAAAACAGTGAGTCAACGGCGAAGCGCTGAATCTCGGCGACATCACCGTCGAGTCGCGACATCAAATCGCCGATCCGCCGCTGCCCGTAGAAGCTCGGCGACAGGGTTTGCAGGTGTCGGTAGACGTCGTCACGCAACGAGAACAGAATCCGCCCGGAAAGTCGCGTATGCAGGTAACGATTGATGCCTGACAACACCGTTCCGAGTAGCCCCGCGACGATCATCAACCCCGCGATCAGCACCAGCATGGAAAAGTCGCGCGCCAGCAACCCATCATCGATCAGCAGTTTAGTCAGCCATGGTTGAACCAGCACCAGCATTGAGGCACAGATCGACAAGCCAAGCAGACCGATGATTGCCAACCTGTGAGGCCGGACAAAACTGTAGAGCCAGCTCAGCGCCGCTTGCAGAGCTTCAGGGTTTTGGCTGTCAATCAGCCGCACGATCAGGCGCTGCATCAAGAACGCAATTGCTTGAGTTTACGATACAGCGTCGCTCGGCTGATTCCCAAGGTGTCGGCAGCAGCCGAGACATTCCCGTGGTGGGTGTCGAGGGACTGGCGAATCAGCTCCAGCTCATTCTTACGGATACTGCCGGACGGCGGCCGTTCGCTGGCGTTAAGTTCATCCAGCATGCTGTCGGGCAAATGTTCTAAAGTCAAAATGCTCTCGCCCGGCTCGCGCATGGCCAGCGCTGTACGTAAAACTGTCTCTAATTGCCGGAAGTTGCCTGGCCAATGATAGTCCAGCAGCAAACGATTCAGATCCTCGTCTAAAAATACATTCGGTGCATCAAGTCTGACCAACAACTGAGTCAACAGCAACGCAACATCGTCACGCTCGCGCAGGGTCGGGAGCATGACGCAGATGCCGTTAACTCTGTAAAACAAGTCTTCGCGAAACTGTTTGTCTTCCACTTGGCGTTTAAGGTCGCGGTGAGTGGCACAAATCAGCGCTATGTCGATGCTCTGCTCTTCGCCGGCACCTAGCGGGGCCACTATGCGATCCTGCAAAACACGTAAGAGTCGCGCTTGCAAGGCCAGCGGCATGTCGCCGATTTCGTCCAGAAACAAGGTGCCGCCATGGGCCTGTTGCAAACGCCCCACCATACCGCCACGGCGAGAGCCAGTGAAGGCACCCTCCCGGTACCCAAACAGCTCCGACTCGATCAGTCCTTCCGGAATTGCCGCGCAGTTCACTGCCACGAAAGGCTTTTCGCAGCGGCTACCAGCCATGTGCAACGCGCGGGCGATAACCTCTTTGCCGGTGCCGGTTTCGCCCAACAGTAAAACTGGCAATTCATTAGCCAAGCCTTGACGGGCCATCCGCAAAGCGCGGGCATAACGGGTATTAGTACCGGCCATAGATTCAAGTAGAGGTGGTGTTTTGGTGCCTTTAACGGTGCTGTGCGACGGGATGCTTATGGTGTTGGAGCGCTGCGGCGAACGCAGAATTTTGTAAAAGAATTCACCTTTCGCGGTCTGCAGACTACCGACTCTACCCTGAGGCAACCTTGATAACAGCTGCACGCCATCAACGCCCAGAAACTCTTCACAACGCCTACCGATTAACATCGAACGTTCAGTATTGAGCAGTTGACACGCCTGGGTGCTGACCGCAAGAATTTGCCCTCCCAAGCTTACCGCCATCAGCCCCTGCCAGGATGATTCGAGATATTGGCGGCGGCAGTGAAACGCCAGGACTATTTCCTCTGGGTAGCTGCGGTTGAATACTCGACCTTCGATCTGACTGACGGCCATAGTCAGCAGTGCAGTGCTCTCTTGAACGCGTCCAAGCGGCCCCTCGCGGGTCAAATCGAGCACGCCAAGGAGATTGCCTTGAGGACAGTAAATCGGGACGGAAGAGCAGGATATTCCGTTTAGGCGGTCAAGAAAATGCTCGCCGCAATCAATCGTCATCGGACGGGCTTCGACTAGTGCGGTGCCCAGTGCGTTGGTACCGCGAACGGCTTCACTCCAGCACGCGCCGAGGGTGATGTCCTCCACGCTCATGCCTATACTCTCGAGGCGATCGACGCGACCTTCGACAGTCAGGATGGTCGCATCTGCATTGGCAAGGACAATCAGCCCTGTCTTGCCCTGACGCTCGGCCAGGTAGTCGATTACTGGCAGCGCGGCGTCAATCAGCACGCAGTTGGTAGCATTTAAATCCTCGACACTCGAACGGGATTGCTGCTCCAGTTCGTATCCATCATTGAAGGACACGCCATGTTCCACGCTACGTCGCCATGAGGCATCAATTTCAGCACGCAACAATCCATTGGGAATGACCCCATCGTGATGAAGCTTTTCGCGGGCCAAGTGGGCTTCGGGCCGAAGATTATTTATTATTGTTTTCTTGAGCATTCTGGTGAGCTCCGAGCTAATTCTTTCACCGTTCTGCGTCTGCTGACGCGGCACTTTTGTCTAAACATCGCGTTAACACTAGCTCGATTGCAATGAAGTTGTTCATTTGCCGACCTTTTTGAACCGCCCGATCCGATCAAATGAATATTGCATGCTTAGCTTGCACCTCAGCTGCCAGGCATTCAAGCATTTCCACCCCGGACGCAGCTCGGCCCCTCACTCACCAGGCAATGGGCGCGCACTGAATACTGGTGTCAGCCTGGTTTCTGACCGAGACAGCTGCCGGGGCTTGCTAAGCCCCGGCAACAAGGAACTCAGTGCACCACCATCTCAGGCCAATTTATTACTAGTGGGCCTTTCTAACGAATGAATATCTGCGAAGTAACCAACGCCATGCCCCCTCTTGGCAAGCTTATATGCCTATCTGCTTCATGCTCACGGTATCGAAAATGGCGATGTCGTTTAGTGCGCCTGACAAATAATTTTTGCTGCCGTTCTTATTAAACTAAATACAATAAAAAATCATCTAGGGTAGCCGCCTGCAGTAATTTTTTCTGCTTGATGTCGTACTTTGCCAAGCGATTTAGCACGTCAAACATCAGGTTCAGATCTTTAGGTGAACGCACTCCGCTGAAATAGAGTTCTATCCGATGGCCGACGTCGGTAGCTTAAGTCTTCCGTTTTTCAAGTCAACGCCAAGTGGCAACATCATACTCCCGGCCAAAGCCGCCTAACCAAGGCCGGGTACAAGACTACTTCCTGCCACCGCCCACTGACTTTTATTACTGTTCAATATGCCGTATAGACTCACTTGGCAAATCCGCGGATTCATTTTCCCGAATCTTTTTTTTGTCTACTTTGCCAACGCTTGTCTTGGGTATGTCGTCGACAAATACAAATTTTTTCGGTATCGCCCATTTAGTAATGCGACCGTTGTCGACGAATTGCAACAAATGCTGCTCAAGATCCGCCTGAGTGAGCTGGGATAATGGTGCACAAACGATCATGGCCATTGGTCGCTCACCCCACTGAATATCTGGAATTCCAACCACCGCAACCGACATGATGGCAGGATGCTCACTGATCAGACTTTCTAACTCTAAGGAACTGATCCACTCGCCGCCAGTCTTGATCACATCTTTAATACGATCCTTAATCTCCAAAACGCCGTGCGCATCGATAGAGCCGATATCACCAGTGTGCAGCCAGCCCCCCTCCCAAAGTTCTGCACCCTTTTCAGGGTCGTGCAAGTAGCCTTGAGTTAGCCAAGGCGCCCGCACCACAATCTCACCTACCGACTCTCCGTTATGCGGCACGATTTGACCGTTGGAGTCGATTACCCTCATATCCACCATGGCCATGGGCACTCCGGTCTTAATTCGAAGTGGAAGTTGCTCGTCCATCGGCAGGGCAAGTTCGTGAGGCCGTAGATAAGTACTGCTTAGCAACGGACAGGTTTCAGACATGCCATAGCCGGTGTGTACAAGCATGCCACGTTCGGCCGCTTGACTGGCTGCCCCAAGTGCTAACGCGCTGCCACCCAAGAGCAATTTCCAGCCACTAAAGTCAGTCTGGGCTGCTTCTGGGCAAGTCAGGATCATCTGTAGAACAGTTGGCACGCAGTGGCTGAAGGTGACCTTCTCCTCTCTATAGAGGCGCACAAGGGCATTGGGTTCATACCGACCGGGGTAAACTTGTTTAACGCCCATCAATGTTGCCACATATGGCACCCCCCAGGCGTGCACATGGAACATTGGAGTAATTGGCATATAGACATCGTCAGAGCGAAGTATCGGTAGTCCTCGGTAGGCGCCAAGGGTGCCGACCGCGGCCAAGGTATGCAGGACTAGCTGGCGATGGCTAAAGTACACTCCCTTCGGTTTACCTGTTGTCCCTGTGGTGTAAAATACTGTAGCAACGGAGTTTTCATCAAATTCGGGAAAGTCGTAATCCACAAGGGATTGGGACAGCAACTGCTCGTACTCGCCCAATACTGGCAAACTCGTGACCTTGGCAGCGCCTTCGCTTAGCTGGATATAACCTTTTACGGAGCTCAATCCGCCATGTATCTGCTCGAGCAGCGGCAGAAAGTCATCATGTACCAGGACTAAATCATCTTCCGCGTGGTTCATCGTATACAGCACCTGCTCCGGAGACAGGCGAATATTCACCATATGCAGCACGGCGCCGATCATCGGCACCGCGAAAAAACACTCCAGATAGCGATGACTGTCCCAATCCAGCATCGCCACCGTGTCCCCAGCCTTTACTCCTGCGGCGGTCAACACGTTGGCCATTTGCCGAATACGTTTATTGAGCGTGCGATAGCTGTAGCGCAGCTTATCGGCGTAGACGATCTCCTGTTCTGCTTCATAGCGCTGCCCTGAGAGCAATAGGCTCTTGATAAGCAATGGATAGCTATATGCGCCTTGCGCAGGGGAAATTATTTTTGTTTTAACCATGATCGCATCTCCAGGATGGAATCCATTGAGTTTCAATAAGGACTTTACTAGCCCTAGCACAATGCCATGGACTTATATCGGCCAGCACCCGGAACGTTCAGAATTGGGCGGCGTCGAGTAAGTAAAGCGATTCACTACCGGCCTTTACTGCGGCGCTCAACGAATGGATACGTGGTAACAGACGAGCAAAATAGAAGCGCGCAGTCCCAACTTTGCTGGCATAAAAGTCCTCGTGCTCTTGCTTGTCCAAGGCCGTGCGCGCCATCAGCGCCCACATGTAGGCGTAGGCGGTGTAACCAAACACCTGGAGGTACTCCACCGAGGCGGCGCCGATTTCATTGGGATTGGCCTTAGCCTGCACGATGATCCAGGCTGTCAACGCATCGAGGGTGTCGATGGCTGCTTGCAGCGGTACGGTGAACTCATCCAGGCAGGCATCGGCTGAGCTGATAAAATCCTTCACTTCGATACTGAAATGCTTGTAAAAAATCCCACCGCAGCCCACCACCTTGCGCCCCATCAGATCGAGCGCCTGGACACCATTAGTGCCTTCGTAAATCTGGGTGATGCGGCAGTCTCGGATCAACTGCTCTTGGCCCCACTCACGAATGAAGCCATGCCCACCAAAGATCTGTTGACCATGCACTGTAGTCTCTAATCCCATATCGGTGATGAAAGCTTTCGCCACGGGGGTCAACAAGGCAACCATTTCTTCAGCACGCGCTCGCGTCGTGGCATCTTCGCTGTACTTGGCAATGTCCAGTTGTATTGCCACGTAGCTGTAGAAAGCACGCCCCCCCTCGTTCAGAGCTTTCATCGTCAACAACATGCGGCGGACGTCCGGGTGCACTATGATGGGGTCGGCGACTTTGTCTGTGGCCTGGGGCCCGGTCGGCGCACGACTTTGGAGGCGCTCCCGCGCGTATTCGACCGCGCTCTGGAAAGACCGCTCGCCCAACGCCAGACCTTGGATACCAACGCCCAAACGCTCGTAATTCATCATCGTGAACATCGCCGCCAGCCCCTTGTTTGGCGCATCGATGATCCAGCCGGTGGCGCCATCGAAGTTCATCACACAGGTGGCTGCGCCCTTTATGCCCATCTTATGCTCGATCGAACCGCAATGAACTGCATTGCGTTCACCCACAGAGCCATCTGTGTTGACCATAAGTTTAGGCACTAAAAAAAGCGAGATACCCTTAGGGCCGGCAGGAGCGTCCGGGAGCCTGGCAAGTACCAGATGGATGATGTTCTCGGTCAGATCCTGCTCTCCACCGGTGATGAATATCTTCGTACCGACGATTTTGTAACTACCGTCGGCTTGAGGCTCGGCCTTGGTGCGGATAATCCCAAGGTCGGTGCCGGCATGCGGCTCAGTCAAGCACATCGATCCGGCCCAACGGCCTTCGTACATATTGGGCAGGTATTTTGCCTTCAGTTTCTCGCTGGCGTGGTTCAGAATCGACAGGCATGCCCCGGCGGTCAACATCGGGTATAGGGCGAACGACATGTTTGCCGAGTTGACCATTTCTTCAACCTGAGCGCCGATCAACTTAGGCATGCCCATCCCGCCAAACTCCGGCGCACCGCAGACACCCACCCATCCACCTTCTGCATAAGTCTGGTAAGCCCGGGGGAAACCTGCAGGAGTCTTCACCGCGCCTTCACGCCAAGAGCATCCCTCTTCGTCGCCGCTTCGATTGAGCGGAGCGATCACTTCACCAGTAACTTTTCCGGCCTCTTCAAGGATGGCCATAGCAGTGTCTTCATCTGCCACCTCGGCCAAGGCCGGCAGTTGAGCCCATAACTTGGAAACCTCGAACACTTCATTGAGGACAAAACGCATATCGCGCAACGGAGCTTTGTAATCTGCCATAACAGAGTCTCGTAGTATTATATGCATGGGTATGCAGTGGTTGATGTGAAGCCACCTTCACCTGCGAGCAATACGCTTCTGGGTCACGCAACATTCAAAAGTGTGGTGTGTGCCGACGACGGCAGAACGCTGGAAAGCGATCCAAGCACAATTGCACTCAGTATTGCGGGCCTTTCCGACGCTTTCAGTCCGGACTGTTCCAGGCAACTTGGCAGGTTGTTTAACCAGGCCATTACTGCGTGCACGGTTGCCGCTAGCACCGGCGAGGGTGCGCTCGCCCCAGCCTCGCGCAGCAGGACCAAAAAGCGATTTTCATAATCTTGTCGCATTTTGCAAATGTGTTGCTGGTGGTCCAGCGAAAGACAGTGGAACTCGCGCTCAGCAATTAGAAAATGCATTGCGCGTCGCTCGTGCAAGTCAATATGCGCTTGTACGAACGCCTGTAGGCACGCAAGAGAGCAACCCTTCTTGCGACGCCGCGCCAACGCGAGTAAGTCGGTAAAGAGTTCCTCGATCAATTCGAACAACAGTTGCTCTTTGTTTTCAAAATGGCAATAAAAAGAACCGGGGCCCATCCCCAACTGCTGCGCCAGTTCGCGTACGCTTACCCGAGCAAAACCTCGCTGGGCGAAAAGCTGCAATGCGCTTTTGCGCAATGGTTGCAGCCGTGAAGGCGTAACTTTCTCAGCGCGCGGATCACATACTTGATTCATTCAGCGACGTCCCTTTAGACACGCTCAAAGATCGCAGCGATGCCCTGACCACCACCGATGCACATGGTCGCCAGTGCATAACGCCCCTGGACACGATGCAGTTCATGGATGGCCTTGGTGACGATGATTGCTCCGGTGGCACCGACTGGGTGGCCGAGGGAAATACCCGAGCCGTTCGGGTTTACCTTAGCAGGATCGAAGTCGAGCTCACGAGCCACTGCACAAGCCTGGGAAGCAAAAGCTTCGTTGGATTCGATCACATCCAGATCTGCGACCGTGAGACCAGCGCGCTTCAGAGCAAGACGAGTAGCAGGAATCGGCCCCAATCCCATCAGCTCCGGTTCAACCCCGGAACATGCATAGCTGACCAAACGTGCAAGCGGGCGCAGGTTCTCGCTTTTAAGCGCCGTGCTACTAGCCAACAACAACGCAGCGGCGCCGTCGTTCAGACCGGATGCGTTGCCAGCGGTTACCGTCCCGTCCGCTTTGAACGCCGCTTTCATCGCTGCTAACTGGTCAAGAGTTACATCACCGCGCACGTGTTCATCAACCTCGAACTGCTGTATACCTTTACGCGTTTTCACCTCAACCGGTACGATCTGCCCAGCGAAGCGCCCCTCGGCGATAGCGCGCACCGCACGCTTCTGGCTTTCCAGCGCCAGCGCATCCTGCTCGGCTCGACTGATACCACAGCGCTCGGCGATATTCTCCGCGGTAATGCCCATGTGAATGCGGTGAAAGGGGTCATGCAAAATACCCAGCATGTAGTCCACAGCCTGCATGTCGCCCAGACGCCCACCCCATCGCGCGCTCGGAAGTATGTAGGGCCCACGACTCATACACTCGGCACCGCCGGCAACTGCGACTTCGTTTTCCCCCAGAAACAGGCCCTGCGCAGCCGAAATAATCGCCTGCAAACCAGAACCGCACAGGCGATTGACGTTGAACGCTGGAGTCTCATTCGGAATACCGGCCTGGATGGCGGCAACCCGTGAGAGATAGGCATCGCGCGGATCGGTCGGAATAACAGTGCCCAACACAACACTACCAACACGGTCCGGCGCGCAACCGCTGCGTTGCAGAACCGCTTGTACCGCTGTCGTTGCCAACTGCGACAGCGAGATATCTTTCAGTGTGCCACCAAAGGAGCCGATTGCAGTTCGTGCTGCGCTGACGATAAACACTTCAGATGTAGACATGGAAACTCCATTAAGTTTGTTATTGAGTTGCACGTTCTCTTCAGCCTACTCGACAATACAGCCTCGTCGACTTTTGCCAGAACTAATCTACGGCTGACCAGGCACAGCGTCCTATTTCACTTATTCAAGTAGACAGCATGTACGCAGAAAACGATAATTAAAATAATAACAACAAAAAGCACCGCCTCACCCATTTAACACGATACTCAATTTTGAAGGGGAAGGCTTGCTGCTGGATGACATAGCAATTGACATCTGATGACAATCGACAACTCGCAGCGTGACAACCCACCGACAGATATAGCGCCATTGAGAAAGCGTCGTTGGAACTAGCTATGGTACGGTTTACGATTCGATACTAGCGGTGTTTAAAAATGGGCTTCCTTTTGTCAAGAAACGCGCCCATCCCCTCTTTTTGATCCTCCAAAGCGAAGGAAGAGTGAAAGAGGCGACGCTCAAACAACAAACCTTCCGACAGACTGGTTTCGAACGCACGATTAACGGACTCTTTAATCATCATTGTGACAGGCAATGAAAATCTGGCAATTGTCTGTGCAGCACTCAGTGCTTCATCCAGAAGGCGCTCGACAGGTACGACTCGTGCCACAAGTCCAGATTTTTCGGCTTCAAAAGCATCCATCGTCCGAGCAGTTAGACACAAATCCATCGCTTTTGCCTTACCAACGGCCCGAGTTAATCTCTGAGTACCTCCTGCGCCAGGCAATACGCCTAGCCGAACTTCGGGCTGCCCGAATTGCGCGTTCTCAGCGGCGAAGATCATGTCGCACATCATCGCAAGCTCACAACCGCCACCCAACGCATAGCCCGCAACGGCGCCAATTACGGGTTTACGGGATTTCCCAAGTCGCTCCCAATTACGAGTCACAAAATCCGTTTTATAGACATGCATATAATCAAATGACTTCATAAATCCAACGTCAGCGCCAGCCGCAAAGGCTTTATCGCTTCCAGTGATAACGATGCAACCTATCTCTTCATCCGATTCAAACAAATCAACAGCATCAGAAATCCCCTTAACCACCTTGTCATTCAACGCGTTGAGAACGTCGGGCCGATTTATTTTAATCAAACCCACACGACCGTGAACCTCTACGATGATCGAGCCTTGACTGTCCAAATTCATCTTCCTCAAAAATACAGAGCCGAGCTTGAATAAAAACCAAATAAAACTTGAAGAGACCTTACTCCACAACTTGATAGCAGGACTGCTCCATATTAATACCTGTAGAAACCACGACCTGTCTTACGTCCAAGGTAGCCGGCTTCAACCATCTCAACGAGCAGAGGCGCAGGGCGATATTTTGAATCTTTGTAAGATTCGAACAATACCTGCATCACGGCCAATTGAACGTCCAGACCAATCATATCGCACAGTGCCAGTGGACCAATGGGATGATTCGCACCCAGTTTCATTGCTTCATCAATCTCTGATGCGGTCGCAAGATTTTCGCTCAACGCGAACACTGCTTCATTAAGCATTGGGCAAAGCAACCGGTTTACGACAAACCCGGGGCTATTTTTAACTTTGACCGGTGTCTTCCCTACTTCCTTAGCCAACGCATCCATAGAAGACGATGCAGCTTCGCTTGTCTGAAGTCCGGAAATAACCTCAACGAGAGCCATTAGTGGAACCGGATTAAAAAAATGTAGACCCACGACTCTTTCAGGTCGTGACGTTGCCGAAGCCAGTCGCGTAATGGAAATAGATGATGTGTTGGTTGCCAAAATCGCTTCAGGCCGGACAATAGTATCTAATTGAGCCATTAACGCCAACTTCAGCTCGAGGTCTTCGGTCGCAGCTTCAATAACAACGTCGCAATCAGCCAAGCTGGCGAGATCTTGACCTATTTTGATTTTTGAAAGAGCGTCATTTTTCTGCTGAGCGGTAATTTTTTCTTTACTGAGCAACCGGTCCAAACTCTTTTCGACAGTGTTAATAGCCCGCTCGAGCGCAGCTGCTGAGATATCAATGAGCGCGACGTCGAACCCATTTACCGCAAAAACTTGGCTGATGCCGCTGCCCATAGTACCAGCGCCAAGAATACCGATTTTCTGCTTAGTCATGTAAACCCCGTAGACAGTTATGAACCAGAACTTACTTCAAGTATTTTTTGCTACATGCTTTAAAATCTTCTGTCCCTGCACAGCGCAGTAATTCGAACAACACCATTTCCCGCGTAACCAGGATCACACCTAATTGTTGCAATCGGGACAAGGCCACCGACCTATCAACTTCAGATCGTGATCCAACAGCGTCGACCACTACGAAAACCTGCCTCCCCGCAAGAGCAAGGTCCATGGCAGTAAGCATAACGCACGCATGTGTTTCTATACCGCACAGGATCCATTGCTCTTGCGACCCAACCACTTCGGCCGTTTCGCCGCCCTCCTCCACGCAGGAAAAGTAGCATTTATTTACGATCACGGGGTGTTCGGCACAAACTAATAGTTCTTCCGATATAGAGCCCAGACCCTTTTGATAGTGCGCAGAAAATCGAACTACAACGTCAAGGTCTTCACACAAGCCAACTAGCCACTGACAGTTCTGAAGGATTTCCTGATGGTTAGGTATCAATCGTAATACTTTAGGTTGCATGTCGATGACTAGCAACGCCGCCTTAGCTCTATTTATTTTCAAAGCTACTTCTTCCTTTTATTTTTTAAAGCTTGCATCGCCTCGACGTAGTGACAACGACCATTTACTGGAAACTGACAAACTAATCCCGTGGGGCAACCCGAACCAGCGCTAACTTAGCTATCCTTCCAATTTAGCCATGGATCCAAGCACTGGCTCGGTGATAGCACACACATTTGCACCTCGCGCCATGAAGCGATGAGTCGTCGACTCCTCCGGCTATCAAGTGAAAACCACCCAGGTTTGGCCTCGCAAAATGAAGACGCGCAGTGCAAAAGGACCTCTACCCTCAACAACCAAGCGTTACCTTTGATCCATTCGAAGAGAGGTGAAGTCTAATGTAGGGCAATTCAGATTTTTTTTTTGCATTGCGGGCCATAATTTATGCAGAATACGCCAGAATGACGAGGACGTTGATGGGCACACTGGTCGCGCAAGAGGATGTCAGCAATGCACGTACATTTTTCAAATCGATCCATACCTCCCGAGCCGGCATTCACAATTTCCGGACATTTTTTAGAGGGTCTGGTAAGAAAAACCAAGACTGCTCACGGTGACGCTGCCGTCCTGAACATTTTTCAAAAAGCCAATATTCCAGATGTATGTTTTTATCAGCCGGAGCTAAGAATAAGCCGCGCCCAATTTATGGCAGCTTATAAAGCAAATATAGTTTTATTGGACGACGAGATGCATGGACTGTGGTCCCGACCGATTCGCAGCGGGACCTTTAAATACATGATGTTAAATTTGCTGGATGCGGCCAATATTGCGATCGCACTCAACCGATTGACGCGCTTTTGGAATCTGCTGCTCGATGACTACCAACTGACACTCATGAGCGAACACTCTAGAATTGGTATCACGCTCAAACCGAGGGTGTCTGATGCCGAGGTTAATATTCTCGGCCACGAGCTGATGATTAAACTTATCCATGGCATTGTTAGCTGGTTGCTTAATAGTAAAATAGAATTGCAGCTTGTTCAGTTTGCGTTCCCAAAACCTGATCACTTTTCCGACTACGCATTCCTATATCCTGGCCCCATAAATTTTGACGCCGAGCACAGCGCCATATGGATTGATTCAAAATTCCGGCTTACGAATTACCGCCGTACCCGTGTGGAACTTTGGGCCTTCTTACGACGCGCCCCGGAAGACTGGGCATTCACCACCATAAACGCGGGATTGTTTAGCACCAAAGTCAGGCAACACCTTGCCGCGATGGAAATCCCATCAGATGACATCAATAAAGTATCTTGTGCACTAGGACTTTCTACTCGTACTCTGACGCGCAAGTTACAAGCGGAGGGTACGAGTTTCAGAGTTGTACGAGATGATCTACGCCGCGATCTCGCGGTTCAGTTATTAACACAGTCTAGGATTTCGATAGATGGAGTTGCAGCCCTGGTGGGCTTTGAAAACACAGCTGCATTTTGCCGCGCATTTCGGGGTTGGATGCAGGTAACGCCCGGAGCATATAGAAACCGAAATATCTAGCCATACTCCGTTAAGAAGATTTATTAAGAAGCGCCCAACCCACTTCGACGGCATTGATCGCCAACACCTACGCCGCCCACGAGCATTCGAAAACGACGTTGTGGCTGGAGAAACACAACGTTTTCAGTAGCCTTTCACGCCTACATCCAATTCGCGTATGAATACGGCCGAACGCCTTTCCGCGACATCACTGTGAATCTGCTCGGTGGCAGTTTGAGCTCGGTACGCATTGGAGGCGTGGTTCTAGATTTCATAAATACGGCAAACGCAGATCGTTCGACGCGTGCGCCACTAAGGCGCACGGTCGAGTACTACAAAGCGCATAACCCATTCGACAAAGGGTCAGCGCGACCACAGCTGTCAATCGAAGCCGATTTCGATTTGTTGGCCCAGCACGACATCCAGTCGCGCAACCAGCCAGTCAATCTCTTCGAGCGAAAGAATCAACGGTGGGGACACCTGGATTAGCGGCGTTCCCTCATGGTCAACCGCGGCACGACACAGCAATCCGGACTTGAACAGGGCCGGTGCAAGGCGGGTGGCAACAAACTCCGTGGAAGGTACGGCGGATGTCCAGCTGCGGTTGGCTTTATCGGTGACCAGCTCGAGCGAGTAATGGTAACCGTCACCGCGCACGTCTCCAACAATGGCGTGTGCTTTTAATTCTTCGAGCTTGGCACGGAAGTAGGCCTGATTGCGCCGCACGTTATTGAGCACACCCTCACGCTCCATGATCTCAATATTGGCTAGCGCCGCAGCGCATGCGGCCGGATGGCCACCATAAGTCAGCCCATGCAAAAACATCTGCTGCGGGCCGTTGAGGATGGGCTCCATCACCGCATCGCTGGTAATCATTCCGCCCAGGGGGATATAACCTGACGCGATGCCTTTGGCGAAGGTAATGATGTCAGGCTTGATGCCATAGCGGATCGAACCAAACCACTCGCCGAGGCGGCCAAAACCGCAAATCACCTCATCGGCGACCAACAGTACGCCGTATTTATCGCACAAGTGGCGTATGCCATCGGCATAGCCGGCGGGCGGCGTCAGGCTGCCGCCGGCATTTTGCAAGGGCTCGATGAATAACCCGGCAACCGTGTCCGGGCCTTCTTGGATGATCAGTGATTCGATTTCATTGAGCAGAAACGCTGTGAATTGCGCTTCGCTTTCGTCTTGCGGACGCTTGTAGCGCTTGGTGTTGGAAACATGCCGAACACCGGGAATCAAGGGTTCGAAGATGTTACGGATATTGGTCATACCATTAAGTGAAAGCGCGCCAAAACTGGTGCCATGATAGGACACGCGTCGGGCGATAAACTTGGTTTTGGCATGATCACCCCGAGCCAGGTGGTATTGCCGGATCAATTTCATAGCCGACTCATTAGATTCCGAGCCACTTGAGGTGAAAAATACCCGGTTCATCGACGGCGGTGCCAGTGACGCCACTTTCGCCGCCAGGCGAATGGACGGTTCGTGGGCAAAACTCCAGTTACTGAAATATGGCAGCTTGCACATTTGAGCTTTTATCGCTTCGCCAATTTCTTCTCCATGACTATAGCCGACATTTACGCAATACAGGCCCGCCAATCCGTCGAGATAACGGTTGCCAAATTCGTCCCAAACCCAGCAGCCTTCGCCACGGCTCATGATCGTGAGCGGAGCGCTCTCGTAATACGTGGCACTGGTGAAGTGCATAAGCAAATGCTTCTTCGCTAACGCCTGAAGTTCATCAGTTTTGCTGGTTGGAACGATATCTTTTTCTACGATAGTCATGGTGCGAGCCTCTATGCGGATTTGTGAAGCGCCCGGGCATGGGTGCCGTCATTGAAAGTGTGTTAGTCGTCGTGCTGATGTAATTGCGGCGTAGGGCGACGGAAACCCCTGGTCAACCAGAGCAGGTAGAACAGACCGCCGCCGAGCCAGGCCAGGCCGACTTCGAAAGTGGTCGAAGAAAGACTGGTCCACAGCCACAGGGTCAGGATCAGGCCGACCAGCGGGATAAAGCCGTAGCACAGAATGGCCCGGGGCCCTTGCACCCCTTTGTCCCAGAGGAAGTGTTTGATAACGGAGAGATTGACGAAAGAGAAGGCAGTCAGAGCACCGAAGCTGATCATAGTCGAGGCCAGGTCCAGACTGATCAACAGTGCAGTCAGCGATATCAGACTCACTAGAACAGTGGTTGAAACAGGTGTACCGAATCGTTTGCTGGTCACGCCAAAGACGCGCTTTGATAGGACGCCATTACGGCCCATGGCAAAGAGGATCCGCGAGACACTGGCTTGTGCAGTCATCGCGCAGGCGAAACACCCAGCGACATAGATGGCTGTGAAAAAAGCCGATAGCAGTTGCCCGCCCACATGCTGTATCACCTGTAAACTCGCTGAGTCGACGTCCTGAAACGCACGCCAATCCGGGTAAGCTAGGTGGCCGGTGTAGGCAATCAGTATGAATAGAAAGCCGCTGAGCAAGGTGCACAGCATGATGGCGCGTGGAAGGTTGCGCGCTGGGTCCCGTGTTTCTTCGGACAACGTCGACACCGCATCGAAACCCAGAAAGGACAGGCACAGCGTGGCAGCACCGCTGAGCAGCCCTTGAAAGTTGATATCTGGACTGAAAAAGGGTGCGGAGAAGGAAACCGGAGGAGCATCGCTGATGGAAACAATGGAGGCGGCGATGAATACGACGATGAACACGATCTGGACACCGATCAGAGCGAAGTTGACCTTGGCCAACAATTTAATGCCCAGAACATTCAGCACCAGTACACCGAGAATGCTGCCACAGATCCATACCGACATTGGCACGGCGGGAAAGTACTGGGCCATGTAAATGCCGATAACCAGATAGCAGATCATCGGTATGAACAGGTAATCCAGCAGCAATACCCAACCGACCATGAAGCCGATCTTGCCGCCGAATGTAGAACTGGCATAGGCGTACGCCGATCCGGCATAGGGTAGCGAAGCGGCCATCCGCCCATAGCTGTAAGCGGTGAATAACATGGTAATCAGGGTAACGACGTAAGCGGCGGGCAGATGCCCGGAAGTGGCCTGGGTGACCAGCCCATAGGTGGTGAAGACCGTCAACGGCACCATATAGGCTAGTCCAAATAGGACAAGCGACGGCAACCCCAGGACGCGTTCCATGCGACGCGCCGAATTCGTACTAGGTTGGCGCGAGCCGATGGTTCTGGATAAATCGTCGAGAGCTGTGCCCTCTGCGGCTACATCATTCATGCGTATTATTCCTGTACGTAGTTAGTGTTGGTCAGCGCAGCAGGCTGGTGTAACAAAAACGGTAGGAAAATAGATATTATTGTTTTTAGCGCAAACATACATGACAAGCCTAAATGCAAAGGCTGCATTCATATGATACAAGAGTCGCAACAGCTACATTATTCGTACACAGTGCCTATCTTTCTATACAGACACACATTGGCAACTGGAAGTTTACTGATCCTACAGACAATAGTTTCCTACTCACCAAGCGCCTAACATAATCGACTCCGAAGATATTGGCTTGCTACGCCACGACAGAATGATTGGCATTCCATGCCAATCTAACAAAACCAAACCAATTTAGAACTAACTAGTAAGTATGGTGCAAAATAAAATAATCGGCAGACGAGATAACTTTGCCACACATTACCTCTGAAAAACTCTGAGAACCATAATTCCGAAAATGTAGCGTCACTCTCTCAAAAATTTGCAAGCGAGCGGTTGACGAACAAAGAGCGCTCACATTGCAATGGCTTTAATGAACGTCACGAAAATAATCAGCATACTCCCCAGCGAAAGGGAACAGGTCGTGATCTGAAGCAGGTTGCCGGAGCTCATCGACTCCCAAACAAGACTCGAAAGACTGGGCATTTATTTTATAAACTCGGTTTTTTATTACCCAAATTAGGCAGAATATTACCGCATCGAAAATACCTTCAGCGTCGCTCAGCCATTAACGCAACCAGGGATTTCGATAGATGGAATTGCTGGCGACTTTGAATACACAGCCGCGTTTCGCCACGTATTTCGGAGATAAATCAGGTAACTCCTTAGGCATGCAGAGCTAGAAGTATCTAGCCACATTCCGAGAGAAACAAATGGTGACTCCTCAAATAGTAGAGAAGAATCACCAAGCTAACTAAAGCGCGCCCATTATCGACTTAGTTTCTAAAAACTCTTCAAATCCAGCTGCGCCCCACTCCCGACCATTACCTGACTGTTTATAGCCACCGAAGGGTGCATTGATATCAATCGCGGCACCGCAAAGATGGACCATCCCGGTGCGCATGCGCTTTGCTACCGCACTTGCGTGTGACAGACTCGAGGAGTGAACATACCCAGCAAGCCCATATATTGAATCATTAGCGATAGCGATTGCCTCCTCCTCGCTATCATATCCAATCACAACCAGTACAGGCCCGAAAATTTCTTCCCGCGCAATCTTCATGTTATTATCAACATTCGTGAATACAGTCGGATAAATATAAAACCCTTCAGTTGATCGAGCCAGCTCCTCCTCATTACCAACTAACAGTTTTGCTCCTTCCTTTATTCCCACGCCAATAAACTCCTTAACAAGATGGTATTGCCGTGCGTTAGCCATAGGACCCATTGTTGTTTCAGGATCCATAGGGTCACCCACCTTGATCTCAGAACATACCTTGACGATTATTTGCTCTATCTGCTCCAGGTGAGTTCGTGGCACCAGCATCCTGGAGGGCGCCGTACAGGACTGACCGGAGTTGGACATCATATGTAAAACACCATGCCGAACGGCTTGTTCTAAATCCGCATCAGACAAAATAATATTTGCAGATTTTCCACCCAGCTCCAAGGACATTCTTTTTACGGTCTCAGCACCGGCAACCGTCAAGCTCGCTCCTGCCTGGGTAGATCCTGTCAAAGAGACCATATCCACTAGCGGGTGGGAAGCTAGTAGTTCTCCGAGTTGTCTCCCCTGCCCATTAATCATATTAAATACACCGACTGGAACGCCTGCCTCTTCCATTATTTCTGCGAAAATGATCGCTGAGTACGGAGAATTTTGACTTGGCTTAAGTACCATCGTACAGCCTACAGCCAATGCAGGGGCAACTTTACATGCAACCTGATTCATCGGCCAGTTCCAAGGTGTGATAAGTGAGCACACACCAATAGGCTCTTTGATGACGATTGTTGAACCATACTTACTTTCGAAACTGTACTGCTTGAGCGTTTCCAAAGCAGATTGGAAATGCCAGAGCCCAATAGCAGCTTGAAGGGGGCGTGAAAGTTTATGTAGAGGCGCCCCCATTTCAAGCGTAATCGCTTCAGCTAGTTCATCTAAACGCCTCTCGTAGACCGCACAGATTCGCTCTAATAGGGCTACGCGAAATTCGACAGGCGTATTCGAATACTCAGGAAAAGCATCGAACGCGGCTTGTATAGCAATGTTTACATCGATCGCCGATCCGAACGAAATCGATCCGGACACACGCCCGTTAGCAGGATTGATGACATCATGACACGACTGCTCGCCACTTGGAGCAATCCAAGCGCCATTAATAAAAAAACTTTTATGATTTTTACTTTGCTGAAACATCTTCTCTCTCCAATATAGGACCTGACTCAGGTGCAAAGCTACCTAAAGCACTTGACGTGGTCTTGTCTGTTCATGCCTTAAGAACTGACATCAGGCGCCATTTAGTAACGGCTTCGCCAGTACCTGCTGCCTATATTGTTGAGGAGTAAGCTGCATCCATCGCCGAAATGCACGGCTGAAAGAGCTGGCCTCGGTATAGCCAAGCAACAGTGCAATATCGGTTATGCTATGGTTTGAGCACGACACATAATTTTCTGCCAGGGACCGACGCACCACTTCCACAAGGTGGCTGAAGTCTAGATTATGATCGGCCAAACGGCGCTGTAGCGTCCTTACCCCCATATTCATGGCGGCGGCCACCTGATCAATGTTGGGACATCCGCCACCCAAGCTATCCGCGATATGACGCAAAAGCCCATTAAGTAAATCATTAGGTCCAGTTCTCATTACGCGTCGCTGCTCAAGGAACGCTTCTAATACCTGGAACAAACGGATATCGGCGGTGCACACAGGCATTTCCAGCAAGCTTCTAGCGTAATACAGCCGATTGTCGGGCCGATTAAAAAATACTGGACAGTTAAAAATTTCCTTATATACACTCAAATCCCTCGGCGCACTATGTTCGAACTCTACACACGTCGGCGAAAGATCAACACGACCGGTAATTTCACGAATCAAACTCAGCTCTGCGGCAATTGAAAATTCTGCATCCTGCCTGCGCTGAATTATAAGAGGGTCAATTATCTGATAGCCAACACTGACTGAGCTATCGGTCATGATTACGTCGAGCTTAACTCCTTGAGTCAGAACCTCAATAAAATGGCTCAAGCAATGTAATGCCAACTGCATTGTCGGCGCACTCTTTACAGCGTGCCCCCAAACCCCCCATTCATGACAGCTAGTTCGTATTCCGACCTCAAGCCCTATGCTTTGAGATACTTCCCTCCCCAAAAGCTCCCACAAAGCGACATATTTAGATAACGGAATCTCATAGCCAGGTGAATGTAAAGCTTCTCCACTGAGCCCAACTGAGTTCAAATAAGGCGAAAACAACTGTGCGTGCTGTGTGAAAAAACTTTCGGCGTATATGGTATGGCAATTATGTAAAGTCATATATGCCTCACTCGTGCGTAGTGTAAATGATTGATTTACCTGCCAGCGCTCAGGCAAACCTCACTTTTTATTCGAGTCTCAATCTTAGGACCACCCAGCACCATTTTTTTGCTAAAGAAGCCAGTGATTATGCAGGACACGCCAAGCTGCCAAATGTGCTTGGCCTTGGCAACGCAGATTATTTCACCTAAGCAGACATTTGACTCATGTTTTTACAGCATAAAACAGGCCAAACATGAAGTTAGGAACAATGGCCAACTATCAGCACTTAATATAAAAATACCATAGCAAAATGATTAGGACGATGTTGATTAATTGCCTAGACCATACAAATAAGCGCGCCCTACATAAACTTAAACCAAGCTACTTTACCCATAGCGGCGTTTTTCAAGGTAGTTGTCACGTCAACCGTCTAACTATGCCGCTCTTTTCTCGACGTGCTGCTCCCGATCCGGGTTCAACAGCACGGTGCCGATCGGCTTCCAGTTACGTGTTCGACGCGACCAGCGTTCCGGCTTTTTCTCCTTGGCTCGTTCGTACAGCTCATGTCGCCGGGCCAAGACCTGATGGTCCACTCCTCAATGCCGCTCACCCGGGGTGAAGAACCGGATACGGCTATGCCGGTGCTCGTTGTTGTACCAACGCATGAAACCCCTCCCCACGCTCGTACGGCGTCCAGACCGGCAAAAACATCCTGCGACCATTGCGGGCAGTATTTCAGGGTTCTAAACAGCGACTCGGAGTAAGAATTGTCGTTGCTGACACGGGGTCGTCCCCGCGAGGGCGTGATGCCTAGCTCATACATCTTGCTCAACAGCGTCACCGATTTCATCGGCGCTCCATTGTCCGAGTGCAGCACCAGCGGTCCGCGTAAACACTGTTCGCCGATCACGCTGCGTTGCAGCAGCGCGGCGGTTTTTTCGCCGCTTTCCGCATCATAGACCTCCCAACCCACGGCCTTGCGGCTGTAAATATCCTCGTCAGATAGAGGTAGTAATACTGGCCGCGTATCGGCGACGGCAGATACGTGATGCCCCACAACCACACCTGATTCAGCCCTTTGGCGGCATGCGTCGTCGGTGCGCCGTACCGCCAGGGGGCTGACTACAACCTCAATGCTTGCTGTTGACCCGTCGCTCGCAGGACGCGATAAAACGTCGCCTCCGAAGCCAGGTAGCGCCCTTGATCGGCCAGACGCGGCACGATCTGGCTCGGCGGCAAATAGGCATACTCCGGCCTATTGCACAACGCCACGATCGCTTGCCGCTCGCGCGGTGCAGGTAGTACGGTGGTCGTTCGGGCATCGGCCTTGATAACGCCTGCTCCAGTCCACCGTTACAAGGTCCGCAGCGATAAACCGATTCCCGGCAGACTCTGATTTTTCTGGCACCCGCAGCGGACGCTTCGCTCAGCCAGTCAACAAGTAACCGCCGTTCTGGCAAAGACGTGAGTTGTCCCCGTTGTCAGCCCCCCAGTTGTCATTGAGCTTTTTTCGCAGCACCAACAACGCGGCTGTTTCAGCGAGCGCCTTGTCTTTGCGGCGCAGCTCGGGCTCAAGTTCCTGGATGCGTTTCTTATCTTTGCGAGACTGCTCCCGATCTTCTTTTTTACTGGGCCTTTTCCGATTTCTGGCCGGTCATGAAGGCTTGTCGCCAGGCCGTGATCTGTTCGGGGTAAAGGCCTTTGCGGCGCCAATATTCGCCCTGGTCGATCTCGGACAAATCGGCGGCTTCAAGCACGACAGCAAACTTGGTTTCGGCTGACCAGTTCTCGGTCAACGGCTTGTTTTCGGACACTGCACTTCCTTCAGAACTGAGCTGCATGCGCCAGTTGGACAAAGGCATTTCGCTGACCTCTTCGCGTCTGGAGACCTCGGCCATCGACAGGTTCAGCGGGGGAAGCAGCATCTTGAGTAATGCGGCTCTGCGTTCAGGTGAATAGTACGGCACGACCAGTCTCTTTCCACCCCCGAGATTAAAACCGGGGAGGTAACAACTATCCTGACACCGGGGGATAGTGACGAGCTATTTCTTTTAGGCGGGCAGGGAACAACAGAGTCATGGAATTACCACTATGCCCCTCAAAAAATAGACGCCGCAACTATAATAGAAGCCGAACGCCCGCACGGTAAGTATTCAATTCAATCACCTCAACCTCGCAAGGCATAAACGGCACTTTGTTTAAAAATTATTTACTTAAGAAAGCGTTAATTCCGTTGATAGCATCATCTTCCATGGCATTACATGCCATTACTTTAGCTGCATACGAATAAGCATCCTCTATACACATCGAACGCTGGCGATAAATCATTGCCTTCCCGTGTCGAATGGCAGCAGCGCTCTTGGCTGCGATGGCGGAAGTCAGAACGTCAACAGCACTATCAATGTCTTTATTGTCTACCGCTTGATTGACTAACCCCCAGGATACTGCCGCATCAGCGTCAATAAACTTCCCAGTGAACAACATCTCAAAGGCATGTTTATTCGATATGCTCCGGGTCAATGCGACAGACGGTGTGGAGCAGAACAAACCCAAGTTTATTCCTGAAACCCCAAAACGAGCACCCACTACTGCAACAGCTAAGTCGCAACTCGCGACTAATTGACAGCCTGCTGCAGTGGCGACACCTTGCACGCGCGCAATGACAGGAACAGGAAATGAGTGGATTTTCATCATCACTTCACTGCACAAGCTAAATAGTTGCTGATAATACGAAAGATCAGTATTCTGCTGCATTTCGCGTAGGTCATGCCCTGCGCAAAACGCTTTGCCTTTCGCTGCCAGGATCAAACAACGAATAGTTGTATCGCCCGCGTGCACATCTAGCTGTTCTTTCAGCGCATTAAGCATGTCTTCTGACAGTGCGTTATACTGTTGCGGCCGGTTCAGCCACAACGTCACAACATCGTTCCGCCGCTCATAAAGTATAACAGATTCTATATTTTCCATACAATTTCACCCTCACGCCCGCGCATTACTGCGCGGGCCCCTTAACGTTACTCTGAATAATCACAGACCGTAATGGTGGCTTTAATTGAATTACCAATAAAACACCGCTTGTGTGCTCCAGAATGCATCCGGTTAATAGCATCCGCGTCCGGCCTCTTCTCTCCGGAAAAAACAATCTTCGGATAAAGCTCAATTCGCGTAATCTCCAACCCACCGCCGTCCGCCTTTTCCAAATATCCCACAGGCATATCACAATAGGACTCAGGTAGAAACCCTAGTTGTTCAGCGATTGCTAAAAAAAACAGCATATGACAGCTTGCTGCAGCACTCACTAGCAATTGTTCTGGATCAGCACACAAAGCGTCGCCTTTGTATTCAACTGAAGCCGATACATTTAATTTTTGCTTCCCGTCAAAGTGACTCACATGGTTACGTGAGTAAGTGGAGGCATCATCGGCATGGGCATTTTTTTCCCATTTTATTTCAGCAACATGTTCAGACATAAACCACCCTCATTCCAGTCAATATAGTCAACTAAGCGCCATACAACTAACACAGCCCCTACTCTATCAATCTAGATCAGGACCAAACATACGATTTAGCTTGTCAGAGGCAACATCTCCTCACCAGGATTAACCATCATTCATTCGCGGCAGCAAGCTGTCGAGATATTACATATCTCAGGCAACCACCTTACTATCGACAAGATTTTTATAATACTCCATTGCATCTGGTGCCAATTCATTATAAGGGGCAATATTTACTAAGCACGTGTGTGCTACACAACCCTGACCAAACTTGGATGAACCAATATCCAGCGTTAAGGTATTGGGATTGCCTGCGAAATCCAAACTATTTTGTGCCGTTGTAGTCAGCCAAGCGCCGGTTGGAAGAACAACCACACCCGAGCTAACCGTATCGACAATTGTAGCTGTCGCTAGACAAGCCCCTCGTGCACTCCACAATTTTACAATGTCACCATCATTTATACTCAAACGACGAGCATCTCCTGCATTTATTTTTGCTTGCTCTCTACCGTTACGCTTCATCTGCAGGCTTGCTTGGCCTGTTTCTAATTGACTATGCAATCGACCGGCAGGTTGGTTGGATATCAGATGCAATTGTGTAGCATCAGCGTTACCCAACCATTCAGCAGGTTCCAGCCAAGCGGGATGAGACAAACAATCATCATATTGTAATTTGGCTAAGACAGAGCTATTGAGGACTATCTTTCCACTTTCGGTTTTAAGCTGGTGTAACTCAGGTGATTCACGAAATTCGCGCAGGTAAGTATGATGACTTCGCATTGGGCATTCGGCATAGCCCTGCTTCCAAAACTGATCGAAATCGACCATCTCAAAACCGAGACGATCAAACGCATCAGTTCGAGTCTCATTATACATATGCCTTAACCAATCTATTTCGTTACGACCCTCATTAAACTCATCATGCACGCCTAATTTTTTTGCAACAGCATCAAAAATATCAAAATCCGACTTGGATTCACCTACTGTATCTATTGCGCGATGCATGGCCAACACATAATCAGATCGCTTACTGGCGGCAATATCATTTCGCTCAATAGAAGTATTGGCTGGCAGCAAGATATCCGCACGCAAAGCAGTAGGTGTAAACATTGGATCTTGCACAATTATAGTTTCTGGCTTCTTCCATGCCACATCCAATCGATTTAGATCTTGATGATGATGAAACGGGTTACCCCCTGCCCAATACACAAGCCGTATGTCTGGATAAACCTGCTGTTTTCCATCATAAGTGAAATCAGCTCCTGGATTTAACAGCATATCACTGATTCTTGCCACAGGAATGAAGCTTGAAATCCGTCTTTTAAACTGCGAAATAGAAGGAGATTTACTTAGGCTTATCGGAGCGCCGACCCCGCCGAGCGACGCATATCCATAGCCAACCCCTCCTCCGGGCAACCCTATTTGTCCAACCATCGCAGCAAGCGCTAATCCTGCCCAATAGGGCTGCTCACCATGGTGAGCGCGCTGTAAGCTCCAACTGAGCGTGAGCATCGAGCGGCTACTTACAAGTAGCTTCGCTAGGTCACGAATACTTTGTTGCTCTATGCCAGTGATTGATGATGCCCAGGCGGCATCTTTGTACTGGCAGTCTTTTTTACCAGCCAGATAGTTAATAAAGTCATCCGAACCGCTGGTACAGCGGTCGAGGAAGGCTTTGTCATGCGAGTCTGATTTTAAGATTTCACCTGCCAGCCCCAGCATGAGCGCAGTGTCGGTGTTCGGGCGAATTGGCCACCAATCTGCCCCTACCCATTCAGGCAGATCATCTCTTAATGGAGAAACTAAAATAACTTTAATATTCTTAGCAGCAATTTTTCTTAGATTGCTTTCAAGAGAATGTTTGGCAATACTCCCGGCCTCGTTCTGTGCTGTTCGGGGAGATAAGCCGCCAAAGACTATAAGCGTCTCAGTGTGCTCGACAACCGTATCTAAAGTACTGGACCCGCCCGTACAGGCTGCGTCATCTCCAAGGACATGCCTAAGTATTGTGGGTCCTGCTGCAATTGAGTAGGTATCCACATGGCCAGTGTAGCCCCCTACCAGGTTCAGCATACGCTTGAGCAAAGACGGGGCATGATGAAGCCGACCACAACTTGTCCACCCATAGGAACCGGCAAAAATTGCTTCGTTACCATAGTTTGAGGACACCCGATTAATTTCATCGGCCACTAAATTGGTGACTTCTTCCCAAGTCACCGGTATGAACTGGTCTTCACCCCGCCTGGATCGATCACTTTTTTCCCGGCTCTGAAGCCAACCAGAACGGACCATAGGTTGCGTGATACGTCGATCTGAACGTGCCCATTCGCGAACGGAGTCGATAATCGGCGAAGGCGCAGGATCATGTTCAAATGGCTCGATCCCAACAATTTCGTTATTTTGGACGAGAATTGAGTAGGCTCCCCAATGGCTGCAATGGGCGTAACGTTCAACCTTCATACTTGAGCCTCCAGTTTTTTGTTCTAATGATCTGTAGATACCCGTGCTTTCGCCGAGTACCAGCTCAAGCCGCTACTGATTGCCGAGCAACGCGCAGGACTCAATGCAATGTGCAAGCTCTTAATTGGGGCTACTAGTCATAAGAATGACCGTCATAGCCGCCCGGGCAGGAAATAGCTCAGTTCTGACTGTAGCCATCAACGCGACTTCTCTGATGCCGTTCTTTTTCGATCTGCTTGTTAGGCCTGGATTTGGCAGAGATCTCCTACCTCGCAACCCGAGCCTCCTAGCAAGCAAAGTAATCAGTGACGAAGCCCGCGGCTTGTCAGTGGATGACAGAGTCGTTGACATCTGATGCCAATCGACTTTCATCCAAAATATGAAAGCAGGAGTACTGGGAAAGCCTGGGCCATTCGCCCACGATACACTGCTCGAACAGCTTGTTTGAGCGGTTCCCAGTCCGGCAGTACGCCAAGATAGGTTTGTTCAGCAGGCTAACCATCTCATGAAAAGCAGGGGCGACAGAGCCAATACAATCGGCTGCCAGGGAGATATTCAACCTTCATACACAATCGTGCGGCACTGTCCCTGACGTCCGAGTGCATTGGCGAATCGACAGCAACGTCGTACAGCGATTGCCACTTGGGTTCTGTTTTTTGACCGCGCAGTTGTTGCTGATGTTTTGTGTCGAGTTCCCCGGCCGCGCCCTTTAATCTCGTAAAGCTCGGCGATCCCTCGCAAGGCCTCAGCGGCCACCCGGCTCTGATTGGTCATATGCAGATCGAAGAACTTGCGCCGTGCGTGGGCCATGTCTCGGAACCGTCCGCCCAACACTCTATCCTGACAGCCCTCTAAATTAGCCAAGATAGGGGACACCATTTTTTAGTGGATACTATCTTGAATACAGTTGCCCCAGCTCGTCGAACCGGTCGCCGCCCCAACTTCCCGCTCGACTTTAAACGCCGAGTCGTCGAAGCCACCTTCCAGCCCGGCGCCTCCGTGTTGTTGCTCGCTGTGAGTGCTGGAGCATCGAAACAAGATGTAGCTGAGGTAATTATGGTAGCAACAGCCCTTCGCGCTGGCGGCGGCGGTACGCATGGTTGGCAAGCGATGAGACACATCGCTGAAACGAAGGACGTAGAGGCCAAAGAGCTTTGACCAGACCATGAAACCTAACGGTTGAGGTCAAGCTGCTTCGGTATCAGAGAGGTCGGGTACGAGCTTATAGGTGAGCCCACACCTGCGACTCAGCCGCTGCTCGTTACAATGATCTCTCTTTCCCTAAGTAATGACGCCCTGCCAAGCCGCACCGACTAGCAATGCGGTGTAATCCCCAGGACCTTATGCGTTGCGAACTCTCCAAGCCGTAGCACGATGTCGAAGCTTTTCTGCAGCCGTTGCCGAGCTAAATGTCACACCTATCGCCGCCGGGCAGCAACTTCTCAATCTGCATTCAAGGTAGGTCAACTCCTTGTTTTAGCGCTCAGGCAGATCCGTCCATCAAAAGCTCATGACGATTTTTCGAAAAGATGTATAGATATCTATTGCGAGGGGACGGTCTAGTACTCAAAATTACTCAGTAAGTCGTCAGTAAACGTGTCCAGACGTTGCCTCTTGGAGTAGCTGTTTATGCGCCCTAAATCCATACAGTTCATCACCTATCCGAACGTAAGTTTGCTTGACTTGGCGGGGCCTCTCGACGTGTTCACGGCAGCCAACCGCTTCTCCCGCCCCGATCACCAACCGTATACGATTTCTATTTTAGCGTTAAATCCAACCACTGAGATATGCTCAAATTTCTCAATAAACACTGAAATTCTGCAAGCAGAAACCTCTTCGCCACACACCTTAATTATACCCGGTGGACCAGGCATACATGATTTCTGTAAAGACCCGAAATTTGTCACGCACTTTATAAACCATGCAGACAAAGCCGAGCGCCTGATTTCTGTTTGCACTGGCATATTCGCACTAGCCTGTGCCGGAAAACTTGACGGACGAAGAGCAACCACTCACTGGTCGGCTTACGACGAACTGGAGAGAAACTTTCCATCAATAATAATTAAACGAGGCCCAATATTTATTAATGATGAGCACATATGGACATCAGCAGGTGTTACATCAGGAATTGATCTAGCATTATCGATCGTCGAGAAAGATTTGGGACACTCCGTTGCGCTGGAGGTTGCTCGACACTTGGTAATGTTTCTCAAACGCCCTGGAGATCAGAATCAATTCAGCTCTTCCCTAACCTTGCAATCGAAGAGCAGTCAGTTCTCAGATTTGCATGCATGGATTAATGAAAACCTAAGCACCGACTTAACAGTACCAGTGCTCGCAAATTTCATGAACATGAGCGAAAGAACCTTCGTACGTAAATACTCGGAATCAATGGAAAAATCACCAAGCAAAATGGTGGAACTGCTCCGACTAGACGCGGCCCGCGATATGCTTACAAATTCAAATAACCCACTCAAAACCATCGCCCAGCGCTGCGGGCTGGGCAGTGAATCAACCCTCATCAGAAGGTTTGTGAAGAATTTTGGCATCACCCCCAAGGAGCATCGCGCACGCTTCAAATCGACCAAATAACATTGCCAACGCCCACAACGCAGCGATGTTTTTTGGCAAAAACGCCTTCCCCAATCCTGAGCGTCATCTCACCTATGAACAGCAAAAAGCTAAATGGCTTGATCGCCTTGAAGCGATATTCACCAAAATCTGGCGGACATGATCAATATTTTGTCATTTTCTCATGATAAATCTTCTTTAAATTAATCCCACCTCAAAATAGCCTTTCAGGGTGACAGAGACTAAGACTTGGAGATAAAACTCAGCATCTACCCCGTATAGTTAACACGCTTGAATACCCCCCTTCATGTTCAGCGTCAGAGACTTCGCCCATGTCCAAACTGGCAATCAATACAATCGAGCTGCAAGCAAAAATGGATAACAACCTGCACATGGAGATCTTATCCTTACTAAAAAATATTAAAAGGGTTTCGCCACAATGCGTTGAGTACGCTCTCACACAAAGTACAAACCTCAACGTCTGGATCATAAAATTCACCTGGATTGACGCAGCCTCAATGCATAATCACTTTTCCTCTGAATCATTGCAGTCCCTTCTAACATTATTAGCCTCCAGATGTTCGAAACTTTACTTTGAAAAAACCTTTAGCACTGAAGGGTAAGACTGCTCAGGGGCTCTGAGAAGGCAATGTCACAAAACAAAATCCAAAGCCTTCCGAATTGCGCCTGTACTCACGGGTCGTACGTGGCCCCAGATTTGATATGCACTCACGCATGAATCCAAGACAATCCTTAAACATTCGCAGAAACCAAGCCATCGGCACCTTCCGGCAAAGTCATGATGACGACTTGATAGCACTGAAATTGGCTATTAGGTTCGCCATCTTGCGGCCCTTCTTCGATAATAGGGTCGCGTCTGGAGATTGCTTGCTGTCTGATCTGCGTTTAATGTCATGTCGCGAACGCGTGATCACCAGTAATGGCGGAACGCCTTCACATATATTCTGCGCGCAGCGTTTGGGGGGCAACCCCCCTCGGCAAATTTGGACTTACCAGGTCACAGAGCTCGAAGATCGGCATAATGGACTTCGACAAAATCTTCGTGCCGCAAAATCCGGAATAATTTAAAGGGATCAAAACCAATCATGAAAGACGCCACCATCGCGCTGCACCATGGCTTCAAGTCAGACCCGACTACCAAGGCTGTCGCAGTGCCTATCTATCAGAATGTTGCCTTCGAATTCGATAACGCCCAACACGGTGCCGACCTTTTCAACCTGGACGTGCCGGGCAACATTTACACCAGAATCATGAACCCCACCAATGATGTGCTGGAACAAAGGATGGCCGCCCTCGAAGGCGGCGTGGCAGGGCTGGCCGTATCGGCCGGCAGCGCGGCAATCCATTATGCGATCCAAACGTTAACCCGCGCAGGTGACAATATCGTCACTACCCCACAACTCTATGGTGGCACCTACACTCTCTTCGCCCACCTGTTGCCAAGCTTTGGCGTGGAGGTGCGTTTTGCCCGAGATGACTCTGCCGAGGCTATCGCCGAACTGATCGATGACAACACCAAGCTGGTGTACTGCGAAAGCATCGGCAACCCGGCGGGTAACATCATTGATCTCGAAGCCCTGGCTGAAGCTGCTCACATCCGCGGCGTACCGCTGATGGTCGACAACACGGTGGCTACGCCTATTCTCTGCAAGCCGATTCAGTTTGGCGCCGATATCGTTGTGCATTCCGTGACCAAGTACGTCGGCGGACACGGCAATTCCCTGGGCGGTGTGATCATCGACAGCGGCAATTTTCCTTGGACCCAATACCCGGAAAAATTCCCCAGCCTCAACCAGCCCGAGCCGGCGTACCATGACGTGATTTATACCGAGAAGTTCGGGCCCGCCGCCTTCATCGCGCGCGCACGCACAGTGCCATTGCGCAACACCGGCGCGGCACTGGCACCCATGAACGCGTTCCTGCTGCTGCAAGGCCTGGAAACGCTCGCGCTGCGCATGGAGCGTCACACCGACAACTCCCTGAAAGTTGCGCAATTCCTGCAGAGCCATGCTGAAGTGGAATGGGTCAGCTACGCCGGTCTCCCGGACCATCCTCATCACGCACTGGCACAAAAATACATGCAGGGTAAACCGTCGGCGATCCTATCGTTTGGTTTGAAGGGCGGCTATGACGCAGGCGTGCGCTTCTATGATGCTCTGCAAATCTTCAAGCGACTGGTCAACATCGGTGACGCCAAGTCTCTTGCCTGCCATCCGGCTTCCACTACCCATCGGCAAATGAACCAGCAGGAACAAGCAAAGGCTGGCGTGAAGCCCGAAATGATTCGTCTGTCGGTAGGCATCGAGGCGATTGAAGACCTTATCGACGATCTGAGCCAGGCGCTGGGCTCGTCTCAAATGTGAGGCGAGAAGGTCGGCTAGGGCGTTATATCCTATCCGCATTGCTCATTCAGTAGGCGGCCATAGGTTCTGCGAAGCCGCAGATGTACTGTGTGGTGATGCCCTTTGCTTGACTACAATCGCCGTATATTCACTGTTCTAAATTTTTCGCGAACGTCGCCAAGTCCCGGAGAAACAGTTCGGGCACCTGGCGCCGTCGCCCTCCTCTGATACCATCGACCCAATCCTAATAATGGCGAGCCCGAAGTCCAATATGGCGTAAAAAATCAATATTTTGACATTTTTGCGAGAAGCGAACGTAGCATCATGATAAAAATAGAATTTTATTTTATAAATTGCATCTATTGATAATAATATCAGATAAATCTGGCCCATAAGAACATTATACAAAAAAACAACCTCGCGGTTTAAAACTTGCAACCCCGTCAACGCCGCGGACCTCAACCCCCTGTTTTTTTCTGCCAAGTTCAAGAGAACTCACACGACGAATAACAAATCCCACAAACACACCAATAAATCACCTCTTCTATAATCATACAAAATATAAATACACCATTACGAAACGATCATCATATATCTCAACCGTGGCGACAACCCCCTCTCTTTAAGACTCGGGATTCGCAGCACACCAAATAACCATACGTTCACTTGCAAGCTAAGGAGCAAAACATCTCAATGGAGTGATTCGTTATGTACGCAAACCAAAGCTGTAACCTTTATGCAAAACTATTTTACAGACCCGTTGATGCAGCCTTGCGCTGGTGCAACTTGACCACCTATGAAAGAGAAATACTCGAAGTAGCTCAGCACTGTCCAAGCAGGCTCAAAACTAATTTCCCGCAGTGGCCCTGCCTGCATGTAAACACGGAAAAAATTCTCGATGCCATTCAACATGGGGAGCTCGCTTATGGATGTTTCGGCGTACCGGTGGCCATTGGCACTCCCGTTAATTACGACCACATAACCGTCCGTCACACTGATCTAAAATGTTGGATGTCGCGATATTATCCTGATCAACGACCAGAGTTTCTCTTTGGGGAGCCCCTCCATCAAAAAAATGGCATTAGCATTGAAACATACTTAGAATTGCAAGCGGATCGAGAAGCACTGCAAGTAAAACTAAGGGCTTTGGAGGCAGCTCATGAGCAATTACTTAGCGATCTAGAAGCCATTGGACTAGAAAGAAAGAACATACATCACTTGCTCAAGACTAATCATAAAGTCAGCGATCGTAGCGAAGCCGTTTATCTAAACATTATCGGGTCGATGGTCAACCTGTTTCTCGATAAGTCCCCGTCTGGAAAACCATTGTCAGTTTTCCAATCCCAAGCGGCCATCGTTGACGCGCTAACCGCTCACTATAAAAACGTACCGGGCATAACCAAGCGTACGTTGGACGAAAAATTTGCTGCTGGTAAGCGCAGCCTCATAAATCAATGAGACGGATTGCGCTGCAATCACTCCCGTTGCGGCGCAATGACTCTCGTCCTTTTTTGCTATTCAATTCTGGTCACTTCTCACTACGCGCACGCAGCGCCACGGAGTGTCGACATGTTATCCCAAACCGCCCCGAACGCTTCTGATAATCAACCATCGCTAGAGCGTCATATCATGCGGCGTGACGAGGTGGAGCGAAAAACCGGCTTCAAGCGCGCGCACATCTACAACTTGATGAAGGAAGGTAAATTCCCTCAAGCCAAACGCATTGGGCTGCGCGCAGTTGGCTGGGACTCGCTGGAGATCGAGCAATGGATCAATGAGCGTTTGGCGCAGCAGGCCTGATGCCATGCGCGTGGTATCAGTGGTGTCCACCAAAGGTGGCGTAGGCAAAACCACAGTAGCCGCCAATCTCGGCGGTCTTCTGGCGGATGCGGGTCTACGCGTGCTACTGCTCGATCTGGATAGCCAACCCACCCTCTCCAGCTATTACGCCTTGAGCCAAAAGGCTGTTGCTGGCGCCTACGAACTCATTGCTTTCAACTTAACAACGCCTGCGCAGATTGTTTCCAAGACCGTGATTGCGGGGCTTGACCTCATCATCTCCAACGACGCTCAAGGCCAGTTGAGTACATTACTGCTACACGCCCCTGACGGGCGATTACGGCTACGCAATTTGCTAGACGATTTTCGCCCCCGTTATGACCTGCTTGTGATCGACACCCAAGGCGCACGTAGCGTGCTGTTGGAGATGGCCATCCTCGCCTGCGATATCGCCCTCTCCCCCATCACACCGGAAATGCTAGCCGCCCGCGAACTGAGTCGCGGCACTTTGAGACTGTTCACTGACCTCGAACCATTTCGTCACTTGGGTATTACGCTGCCACCGTTGCGACTACTGCTGAACCAGGTAAATAGCATCCGAGTAGACACGCGAATGATCATTCGTGGCCTGCACGAGTCATTCGCTGGAGCTCCCAACATTTCTGTTCTAGACACCGCAGTTCCAGACCGAGTGGCTTACCTCAATGCCGCCTCTCTTGGTCTACCAGCCCACCGAATCGAGACTCGCCAGTCACATGAACGACGCTCGCAATCAGCGCTGAAAACCATGCAAGCGCTGGCCATCGAGTTGTTTCCGGAATGGCGCGAGGCGATTTCTAGGGTTAGCAGATACGCAGAGGTTCGATAAGGCGAATACCGAAACCGGTATTTCTCGCCAGGTCATTTTGTTTGTTCAACCTCAAGGCCAACAGCGTTTGGCGAGGAGTCTTTTGATGTTGGATCAGTTTCCCATCATCGTTCAGCCATCCATACGACAAGATCATCCGCCTAGCGAGGAA
Source organism: Pseudomonas brassicacearum subsp. brassicacearum (assembly GCF_008801605.1). Classification (GTDB taxonomy): domain Bacteria; phylum Pseudomonadota; class Gammaproteobacteria; order Pseudomonadales; family Pseudomonadaceae; genus Aquipseudomonas; species Aquipseudomonas brassicacearum. The sequence continues at coordinate 746,983 of NZ_VZPJ01000001.1, forward strand.
TATTGCACCGTGGTCTTTCGCCTGCAGCGTGGGCGCTCGGCCATGGGTCGGTTTCTCGCGGAACTGTCTCAGCATTTCGAAGGTTCGGGTACAGCCGAGATCGTTAAGTTCGAGGTCGGTGACCATTTGCGCCCCCGGCGTTAACTGAGGTAGCTCCAATGAAGAAGCTCACTCAGGAGGAAATCACCGAAAAACTGCACAAGGACCACTTCCCTCGCGGTCCAGAACTGGAGCGATTGTCCGATCCGCTCACTGATACGCCTATGCTGGTTACTCTGGAGCAGTTGCGGCCCTACGAACACAACCCGCGATTCATCCGTAACCCGCTTTATGACGATATCAAGGCATCAATCCGTGAACGCGGGCTGGATCAACCGCCGCCGATTACTCGCCGCCCGGGAGAAGCCTATTTCATCATCCGAAACGGCGGCAATACGCGCTTGGCGATTCTCGGCGAGCTGTGGCAGGAAACCCGCGATGAGCGTTTCTTCCGCATCTATTGCCTGTTCCGCCCCTGGACCGATGAAATCAGCGCCCTACTCGGCCATCTCGCTGAAAGCGATCTGCACGGCCAACTCACCTTCATCGAACGTGCTCTGGCTGTAGCCAAACTCAAGACCATGCTCGCCCCTGATGGAGCAACACTTTCGCAACGAGAGCTGGCACGACGTCTTACCGCTGGGGGCTACCCCGTTTCGCAGTCGCACATCAGTCGGATGCTGGACACCCTCGAACATTTACTACCCGCCATTCCACAAACCCTATATGCCGGGTTGGGGAAACCAAAAATTGAACGCCTGATTGGTCTACGTAGCCAGGCTGAACGAACCTGGAATCGTTATCCGAACGACGCCATTGCGTTTACCGAGTTTTGGCTCGACACCTTAGGGCAATTTGATGCCGACCCAGAGTCCTTCAACCTTGAGCAAATCCAGGATGAGCTGCTCGAACGCATGAGCCGCTTACTCGGCCAGTCCTACCGCATGTTGGCCCTTGAGCTGGGCGATACCCACCGGGTTATCCGGGCGCCCGACGTTGTCGTCACGCCCCCGGAGAGCAACCCTCTGCAGAGCGTCAATGAGCCCGCGGCCGAGCCTCCCCCCTCCGAGCCGCATTCCAAATCAGCTGAAACCAAGACCCCGGCCGAAACAGCGCGAGAGGAACAGCTCACGCTGCCCGTAACGAATGTCGTATCAGCAGTCAGCCCTCCGTCACGTGTCCAGCAGATCCGCGGACAGATTGATCGCGCCACTGCCTCCGAACCAACAAAAACCGTCGCAACCTGTCCGATCGACGACATCTGGATCATCGCACCAACACTGGATACCCCCGAACAACTGCGCTTAGCCATCGCCGGTCTGGCTCGGGAACTGGCAGCCTATGCCGGACGTCCCGAGAGCATCATCGATCAGCAGCAAGGATTGGGTTTTGCTCTAGATATGGAGCGGGTAGATCTTGCGACACCTCGTTCGACGGGCGTTCATCTTCTGCTCCTGGCCCTATTGCGCGCCCAAGACGAAGTGAACTGGGAGGATCGCAAGCAATTGCCCTCAGCCCTTTTCGGGCAACTGCTATTGGGGGTCTATCAACTCCCGCTGGCCGATCGTCCCGCCGTGGACGTAGGACTGGAGCGACTGCCCGACTACCTGTTAATCAAACTGTATCGCCTCATTCGCTTAGCCCGGCGCCTGATCGACTTAACGCTTACCCATGAAGACGATTCACCAAGGGAGCTGCCATGAACCTGTCCTTCAATGTGCTCAACCAGGCCATGCTGACTCAGGTCCTTCACGAGTTGCGCCTGGGTAACCTGCAACGCTGCAAAGCACTCGGACTGGGTGAAGAGGACATTTACTTATTGCAATCCTTACCGCCTACCACGCTGTCACGTCTGGCCCACGCCACCGTCCCCTGGGTTGAGATCAAGATTGATTCGCCGGTGCTACATCGCTTGATCGACCAGGCCGAACGCGACGAACACAACGAGCGCCTGATCAACCGAGCGCTCAAGCTCGGTGCCAGCAGCGCCATCATGTATCAGTACTTCGGTTTGGCGCATTCGGAAACCGCCCTTCGCCGACGTCTGCTCAAGATAGAAACCCGTAAGGGCCGCCCCCAGAACTTGAGCGAAGCGCAGGAACATGCGCTCTGGCAGCGTTGGTGCCAACTACGCGCTGAGGACGGTGCTGAGGATCAGCTCGACGCCATGATGATGTTGTCAGAAGAGCAACAGATCAGCTTGACCATCGTTTGGCAGCAGATCGACCATTACAGCAACGGAACATGAACACTACCCCTTCCAGTCGCTGGCAGCGTGTTCTGCAGCAATGCACCCAACAACTAAGTGAACGTTGGCCCGCACGCCCCACCACTGAACATCCTTCCAACCAGGCCCTGCAGGCGGGCTTTTTGTTCAGTGGCCAATCTCACGAAGTCGTGCCGCGTCGGCTGCTCCTGGATAGTCGGCTGACGCCATTGGAACGGAATGCCTGGCAAGTATTTCGATTTATGCTGCAAGGCCAGAGTGTGATAACTCCTCACTATGAAGATTTGCAGCCTTACTTGTCGAGCGTGCCCTACGGTGCGTCAGCCTCCCGTGAAACCATCGCTCGCGTCTTGACGATGCTCAGGCTGACTCGCTGGCTCAGTTTGGTGAGTCGTGGCCGCGATCAGCTCAGCGGGCGCCTACAAGGTTCTCTGTACGTCCTGCACGATGAACCGTTAACGCCCGCCGAAGCCATGGAGCTGGATCAGGATTATCTGGAGCTGGTCGGCCATGCCCTCTCTCACGCGACCAAGGCTGTACGAATTGTTGCTCAACATGTGTTGGAAGAAATTCGTCAGGACACTGATATCGATTTGGGTCGACTCCCCACCCGGCTCGACAGTTTGAGCGAGCATTGGACACAACAAGGATTGGATAAGGCGCCCGATGAAGCGCTACACGATTCCGAACGGGGTGGCGATCACCGCGTTCGGAATCGTGTGGGACCTCGTTCGGATTCCGAACCGGGTCTGAACGCCCATGTTTCCGGCACCGTTCGGAATCCGAATGCCGCCTGTACTGTATTAAAAGAAAGTATTTGTACGGTACCGCGCGCGACCCCAGCAGTGGATAACCTGCACTGGCCTGATCCGCTGCACCTAAGTCTGAGCGAGCGGCAGGCCGTCACCGTGACGCTGAACAAGCTAAAACCAGCAGATCGGCAGGCGGTGCTCAACGAAGCGGGCGCACGCTGTGCGGCAGGACGCGTCCGCAAACCAGCGGCGTATCTGATGGGCCTGATCCAGCGGGCGCTGAAAGGCGATTTCCGCCCTTGGGCAGGTCAGGCTGAATCGTTACCCATTGCAGAACCGCCACCCGCTCCCCCGCGCCAACTTAGGAAAAAGGGCGAACCCGCCTCTTCCCTCGCCCAAGCGTGCCTGGAGGAACTACGCCAGCTGCGTAGCAAACGCCCTGGACGTCAGTAGATTTGATGCCACTGGCATCAGTGTCGAGCGTCTCGGTAATTGGCCGTCCCGAACCAAACCGAACAGACCACATTCAGCTTTTCGGCTGTCCCTGACCTTCATCTGTCGCAACGTCTCCGTCCAAGCCTATGCGAGGACGACACCGTGGCCGATCACTATCAGCTCAACCTGGGCTCATTGCGCAGCAGCATCACCCTGACACTGCATACCCACCACGCCGCCCGAATTTGGCAAGGTCGAACCGCACGCGAAGGCGTCCACTCGATCATGGGTATGGCCGGCTACATCAGCGCCACTAACCTGATCAAACAAGCCGCAGCGCAGGACGATCCTTATGCCGACTGGGCGATCGTGCAGCTCGAAGAAAAATTGATGCAGGCCAAGGCTGGGATGCTGGAACTGACCCAGCAGTTGGACCGGATCAGACAGGACCTGCCGACACAGATCGACATGGGCGATAACCTCAATATCCACCCCGTCACCTTACCCTTGTACATCGGCAGCCAATTGGGGTTTCTCGCCGTCTACCTGCTGACTGACTACGACACGCTGGTGCGGCATACCCTGTTGGCCCATCACACCGCCTTGATCGGTCGCCGAGACATGGAAGCCTGGATCGACGACGGCGCCCACCTGTTGCGCAGCCTGTTCGGTCAGGCGCAGCGCTATCGGCATGCAGGCGTCACCCGTGACGACATGGCGGCGAACAACGCTCGTGCTCTGGCGGCCATGGAGAAGTTTGGACTCCCCCCTATGGACATCCTTGAGGGGCATCGCCGCTCCCAGTTCGCGCCACCGATCATTCGTCGTGGCGCTGTGACAGTAGATGGAGCTGACGCGTTGGCAGAGGAAGCAGTAGAACCATCTGCGACAGTCGATGAGCCGGAGGACGAAGTATGAAGCCCCTAATCCCGACTCAACCAATGCCCCTCGAAACACTAACAGCGGATGCCTATCGCCGACTCGAACACGCTGCCTCCCTAAAAGGCCTTTTAAAACCTTTTAAGGGTAAGGGGGAACTGGAATACCTGGCGCAGATGGCGAGGGAAATCGAGGCGCAGTTGTATCACCTGATGGAGGCTGTGGTGCAGCAAGCCGGACAACCTCCCTACTCACTGCTGGATATTCGATTGGTGCTGCAGAACACCAGTGCAGGCAGCACCTTTTTGCGTTGGCGTACCCGTGACTTCGCTCGTATGGGGGTTGCGGTCTGGGAACGCCAAGTCTCCAACAAGGCCTTGCCGCAAACCATACGCGAGGGCTTGCACCGTTTCGAATACGAGCGCATTGCGCTGAACTTGCAGATGAGCGTGGTGCATTCGCTCTACCGCCAGGCATCGACCTGCGCGATCAAAATGGCCAGTGCCGAACGGCTGCTGCGCCAACTCGCAATCGCAGTGGAGGTATCAGGATGAGTACTTTTTTTGTCGGCGAAGGCAACATTGGCAGTGCGCCAGAGTTCCAGGAATTTTCATCAGGCAATGACGAGCCACGGCGTTTGCTACGGCTGAATGTGTACTTCGACAACCCGGTGCCACGCGATGGCAGCTATGAGGATCGAGGCGGCTATTGGGCGCCGGTCGAGCTCTGGCACCGCGAAGCTGAACACTGGAGCACGCTGTACCAGAAAGGCATGCGCGTGTTGGTAGAGGGCCGCACCGTGCGCGATGAGTGGGAGGACAGTGAAGACAATGCGCGGGTGACCTTCAAGATCGAGGCGCGTCGTGTCGGCATCCTGCCTCATCGCGTGCAGAACGTGCTCATGCGGGAGCGCTCAAGTGAATCAGCCTCGTCTGCGGTTCCCGTCGGGCAGGCTACAGACCAGGCCAGCTCGCCCGCGTCGAAGTCCAAAAAGCGCAGAGGGCAGCCACCATCGGCATGATGGGCTTGAGGCATAAAAATTGCGCCTTTGCGCGAAGTTCCTGGCCCTCATCACTCGCTGCACGTGAAGCACTGTTGTCCACGTGACTACACAGTAGTAGCCTCATCCCCAATCAAGACTGCCCTCACCGACTAATATGAGGAACCTGCCATTCAGGTTTCTCATAGCTCGCCACTGCTGTTTCCAACAACGCTGCTCCGAACTCAACCCGGAGCAGTTCTATGCGTCTCTTTCTCTGCGAGAAACCCTCCCAAGGTCGTGACATTGCCAAGGTTCTCGGAGCCAGCCGACGTGGCGATGGTTGCTTGATCGGACCCGAGACAACCGTCACCTGGTGTATCGGCCATCTGCTGGAAACGGCCCCACCTGAAGCCTATGGCGATCAGTACAAAACCTGGTCGTTGGATCATCTACCGATCATTCCCGAACATTGGCAGGTCGAGGTCAAACCCAAGACCGCGGCACAGTTCAAGGTCATCAAACGCTTGCTCAGCGAAGCTAGCACCATCATCATCGCCACCGACGCCGATCGCGAAGGTGAAATGATTGCCCGCGAGTTACTGGAGCTCTGCAACTATCGTGGCTCTGTTGAGCGCCTCTGGTTATCCGCACTCAACGAGGCGTCGATTCGCAAAGCACTGTCCTCGCTGAAGTCTAGTCAGGAGACCTTCCCGCTTTATCACTCAGCCCTCGCCCGCAGCCGCGCCGATTGGCTGATTGGTATGAATCTCAGTCGTTTGTTTACCCTCCTAGGACGGCGGGCGGGCTATGACGGCGTGCTGTCGGTTGGACGCGTCCAAACGCCCACTTTGCGCTTGGTGGTTGAACGAGACCGCGCGATTGCCAGCTTCGTCTCTGTGCCGTATTGGGTGGTGGATGTGCACCTGTCTTCAATGGGGCAACCCTTCATCGCGTCGTGGATACCGCCCAGCTCAGGACGTGACGAAGCCGGTCGCTGCCTGCAGCAGGCGCTTGCCAGTCAGACCGTCCAATCGATTTTTAGCAGCAAGACCGCCACCGTAGTCTCGCTGCTGACTGAGCATTTCCGCGAAGCGCCACCCCTGCCCTTCGATCTAAGCACACTGCAAGAAGTCTGTTCACGCAAGTTGGGACTCGGCGCTCAGGAAACCCTGAACATCGCCCAAGCCTTGTATGAAACCCACAAAGCCACCAGCTATCCGCGCAGCGATTGCCGCAATTTGCCAGAGAGCATGTTCAACGAGGTAGCTGCGGTATTCGATGCCCTACTCAGAATGGATCCCGCGTTACGCCCAGCGCTCGGAAGCGTTGATCGATCATTGCGCTCACGAGCATGGAACGATGCCAAGATCACCGCGCACCACGCCATCATCCCCACCACCGAGCCGGCGAACCTTGGGCGAATGTCTGAACAAGAGCGCCAAGTCTACGAACTGATTCGTAGCCACTACCTCGCGCAATTCCTGCCGCCTCACGAGTTTGATCGAACCGAGGTCGAACTGAAGTGCGGCGCCGAGCGTTTGACTGCTGTTGGCAAACAGATCCTCGTCCAAGGCTGGAAAGGCTTACTCTCCGACAACCCCGAAGACGATGAGCCCAGTCAAAAGTCCCAGGTGTTGCCTGCCTTACAACAGGGCGCGCAGTGCGCAGTGGACGACGTCGAACTCAAGTCTATGCGCACTGCTGCGCCCAAACCACTCACCGAGGGCGATCTGATCAAGGCGATGAAAAACGTCGCCAAGTTGGTCAACGACCCGCGTCTGAAACAGAAACTTCGGGACACCACCGGTATCGGCACCGAAGCCACGCGAGCCGGCATCATCAAGGGGTTGATTGATCGCGGCTATTTGCTGAAGAAAAAACGAGCCTTGATGGCCTCCGCAGCGGCCCATACGCTGATCGAAGCGGTACCCGCTGCAGTCGCGGATCCGGGTATGACAGCGATCTGGGAGCAAGCTCTGGATGAAATCGAAGCAGGACGTCTGACCTTGGACGCATTCGTTGCCAAGCAGGCGCACTGGATTACGCAGTTGGTCGAGCACTCCGGAGCGCTCACCTTGTCGGTACCGGTCGAAGCCGGACCGCACTGCCCCATTTGCAACGCCTCAATGCTTAGGCGGAAGGGAAAATCAGGACCGTTTTGGTCATGCTCCCACTACCCGAACTGCAACGGCACTGTGCCGATCAGCAAAGGGCCGCGTCGACCATGACGCACCGTTGGTGATCACATGAATCTTTGGCGGGCTGGTATACGGGTCAGTGCATCATCAACGGCAGTTGATCCTTCTCCAAGTCGCTTAGCGGTTGTCCGATTTCACGGGCCAACGCGATGCCTGTCGCGATCCATATCTGCCCCAGTTCGTTGAACGTTTTCAGGTGAGCAGGATCTTCATTGAGCCAATGAACAAGGCTATCGAGATGTTCAGGATTATCAGGGCAGTCATGGATCTTGATGAACAGCTCCAGTGTTCGATCCCAGATCAGGTCCATGACGTTCTCGCGCGGCTCATCCATGCTCAACCTTACCTCCCTTTGGCCCTATCAGACCGCTCAGTCTCGCTGGTCACTTCGGCCTCTGATTCCTGGAGGAATAGATGTCACGTCGCGACAAACAGCTATTTCAGTCAATATAACAACCCTTTAAGTCGATACTCAACCGTTAAGGATGTTCATGTCAATGGGTCTTTGCTCAACCATTCGGGTTGAATTGGAGAACTCATCACTTGGCACATAAACATCCAACCCAAGCCCAAATCGGCCGCATGATCGCGAAGCACCGCACCCAGCGTAATCTGACCCAGGAAGAGGTGGCTGAACGACTGGGGATCGGCAGCGAAGCCATTTCGCGCCTTGAGCGGGGTGTGGTGGAGCTTTCCGTGGTCAAGCTGATGCAACTGGCAGACATCTTCGACTGCCGGATGGATGAACTGCTGACGGAGTCGAGCACTCGCCCCAACGACCAGGGCCAGATGATCGCGGGCCTGCTGAGCGGCCTTCAAGAAAGCGACCGTGCCTTTATCCTGACGACCGTCGAACAGCTGGCCGCTCATCTCAGTAGCAAATAACCTCTTAGCACACTGGCTTGACGTCCTCCCACCCCCTCTGCTGTAGTGCCTCAGGATCATCGCTTACGGCGACCCAAGACCGATTCGCTCCGGGTAGCTCGGTCGGACTGTTAGAGTTCGGAGCCTTCTCTTCTGCGGAATTTCATTCCCGCTTTGTGCTCGACCGGATCAATGTGGCGGATGACCGCTGTTGCCTCTGCCAGGCATCAGCGGTCATCCGCTACGGCAATCGCATTCAGTCCCGGAGCCCGCCGGGGAAATACTGGGCACCCTTTGTGCGCGGATGCGTGCCAGCGTATTCCGACCCAGGCCACGATAAGGGTCGGTTGGCGAATCATGGCCCAGTCAAATCAAGTTTTGCGAGGAGCTTGTCGACTGCGTCAGACCGCCTAAGGTGGCTTTTCTGTTCCTCGCCTGGCCCCTAGCCAGGCCCCTTCTTCACTTTCTTCAGTCCAGTAATTTCCACTGTATTCCGGCCATAAAAAAACGGCTTGGGGTGTCTTGACGCTCCCCTATGACAGGCTTATACAAAAGGTGTGGTTCGCTGTCGTTGACAGCCCAGCCCAGGTAGCTTGAACCTTCAAGGCTACGCCACGCTCGTGGTGGTTTACCCAAGTGCGATCAGCATTCGGAGGCTCGCACGGTTACCGCGTCAGCGGTGATGAATGCCCACTACCCTAGGTCCGCAGACCTGCTGCGGTTTTCTCCTCTGCTGCACCTCTATTCTCCAGGCGCATCGAACTGATGGTCATCGGCTTGCGGGTGCCGTGTCGTTCATCGCTTGCCTTCACCTTACCCACCCTGACGGAGCTCACTTTCCCGTCAGGGGCTGTGCGTCGCCGTTTTTCCTTGAAAGGAGAACCACCATGGCCCACGCCAACCAATCCCAAGAAGCAACTACTTACTTCAATCTGCATACCGTCGGCATCGGCTACCTCAACCGCGTTCGCGAAGTACAAGTCCGCCGCGGCCAGCCGTTCATGGCCTGCGATATCGCAGCCCTGCACGGTGCCACGGATGCGGTCGAATACACTCGCTTCGACTGCAAAGTCGCTGGAGGCGAAGCTGAACGCTTGATCCGCCTCTATATGGATGCAGTCAATGCCGAGAAAAAGGTTTTGCTGTCATTCCGTATCGGCGACCTGTGGATTGACCCATTTCTCTATGAGAAAGGCGCTAAACAAGGCCAACCGGGCGCCAGCCTGAAAGGTCGTTTGCTCTTCATCGACTGGATCAAGGTCAACGGCGTATTCGAATACAAAGCGCCTGCCAGGCAGGAGGCAACAGCACCTGCTGAGCAAACGCCAAACAGTGAGCCATCCCCAACGTCGGCTGATGCCGAAGCTGAGGATACCGACAACCCAACAGAGACCAGGATCAAACCTGAATCTGCACCCACTCTCCGCACAGCCCGCCGTGTTGCCACACGTACAGTTCAGTCCGCCTGAACAATCCACGATGTTTACATCAAGGCGCTCAATCGAGCGCCTTTCTTCAAACCGCACAGGAGAACCCACATGGAATCCTTCTGGCTTTGCGACGATTGCCTGTTCGCTGCGGCTTACGAGGACTACAGCACGTTATCGCTCTACTACACGACGGATGAAATCGAGAAACGCATCGCCGGTCTCCATCGCGGGCTGGTTCGGCTAATGCCCATCAGTGCCGACTTCGACCCCGAAACTGACCGTGGAATAAGAACCTTCTCCCCATTGCCCTGCGACGGTTGTGACTCACACCTGCACGGACAACGCCACCGATTCACTCGGCTGTAAACAGCGCGTCATCGGGCAATGCCCGTGACTCTATATCCACCTCGGGGACACCACTCCCCTCGGGGTGTACCCCCGGATTGTTCCCTTCGGAGGTACCTCATGAACACACAGCTCACCCTGATTGAAGCCTCGGATGTCGAGGCTGGTCGCATCGCCCAGGAAAACCAGCTGATCGACGAAGCGCTGCACATTCTGGATCGCCGGCTGTTCACCTGCGGCCCGAACCTGACGTCACCTGACATCGTGGCCTCATATCTGAAACTTCATCTTGCGCAACAAGAGCATGAAGTTTTCGGTGTGATTTTTCTCGACTCCCGCCATCGCGTTCTGGCGTTCGAGATCCTCTTTCACGGCAGTATCGATGGCGCCAGTGTTTATCCCCGCCAGGTCGTCAAGCGCTCCCTCGCACATAACGCAGCAGCCGCCATTTTTGTTCATAACCATCCCTCGGGATGTACGGAACCCAGCCAGGCAGATCGCGTCTTGACCGCACGGCTGAAAGCGGCGTTGGACTTGATCGAAGTTCGTGTACTGGATCACTTCATCGTGGGTGAAGGTCGCCCACTTTCTCTTGCCGAATACGGCTGGCTTTAACCCTTACAGGCGCCTTCGGGCGCCTTGTTCATTTTCATCCTGGAGAAATACTCATGAACTCCACTACCCAAGCCCCAGCCATGCTGGGGGCCTCAAACCCATTCGTTCGCGGCTATGACAATCTATTTATTGAACGGCTGCTGCAAATCACCTACGCGAACAACTGCCCTCCCTGCTTTCGCTCCATACACGACTCACAAGCTCATCTACCCGACGATGCGCTGGAACTGTTCCCCTGCCTTTTCAACGATGATTTCGCCTTGATCAGCGAAGGCCAATTCATTCCGGATGAGCTGGATGAATGCTGTCCGTTCACCGGGCTGGTGCGCCAAGTGGTTTACTCCGTGACTGGCGAGATGCTCAGCGAGCGACATCACGTCGGCGACTTGTACTCCCTGGAAGAAGCCCAAGCCATGGTCCATCGCTTGAAGTTCGAAACGGGACACTACAGTCGAGCCTGGGAGATCAGTACCGCACACCTCACTGAAGAGGCGTTGCGCTACTTGGAACGCCGGGCTAGCAATTTCAACTCCGGACCAACCGGTCTGCTGTTTGAACCCTTCGCCCTGACAGACGGCAATGGCCTCGGGTGTAAGCTGATCGGCACGCCCTGGACCGACGAAAATCTGATGAAGATTGAGGGCGGTCTTTACACATCGCTGAGGCAGGAGCAGCTCGACGCTGGCACACCGGAAGCCCTGGTCAACGTACTGTATTTGGCGGCATTGGCGGATGTGAGGTTGTTGATTCTCGACCCCGACGCTGCCGTCTTGGATGGGCTCGCCATTTATGACTAAATAGCAACGCGTTCAACTTAAACACGACCCGTCTTGAATCAACTTACTCACTGACCCGCCCCTCCACCTCATGTCAGGTTCTGCACTGAATCTGACATGAGGTTTTTTCCATGGAGCGTTTTTTCACGCCTGTCTGCCTGCTGGGTTTATTGAGCGCCTGCACGGCGCAGATCCCCACCCCATTACCGACTAGTCCAGAGAATGCCGGTAGTTCCAATCGGGCCCAGCTTTCGAGGAGTACAGCCGAAGAGAGTCACCCGACAGAGCTCCGCTATGGCCGCTATACGCTGGTCAGCACCGAGCCCACAGCAGAGCAACGTGATCTTCTCGCTCAAATCATTGACGTGAGCATTCCGCTCAACCTGAATCCTTCGGTACAGGAAGCGATGCACTACGTGCTGCAGCGCTCAGGTTATTCGCTCTGCCCTGCTGCCGAACCAGTAAAAATACTTTTCACCAGGCCTCTGCCCGCAGCCCATTACCGGCTCGGCCCGATCCCATTACGCAGCGCACTGCAGGTACTGGCTGGCCCCGCCTGGCAACTCACGACCGATGAGGTCAGCCGTTCGGTCTGCTTCGAACGGGAGAAAAATGACGCTGGCAACGTGCAGGTCACACCAACCTCGCCCCATCAGTCGGAGGCACGCCCATGAAAGCCTCGACATTTCAAACTCTCATTGTCGGCTCCCTTTGTCTGGCGGTCTCCGGGCTGAGTGGTGGCTTGTATAACCAGTATCAACGCGTGACCGAGCTGGAAAATGCGAACGCCCAACGCTTACAGACCCTGGATACCCTGCAACGTGATTCAAGCACCCTCATGGATGCACAGGAGAAGCTGCAGTACGCACTGAAAGACCTGAAGCAGATGGTCGATACCGGTGAGCGACAGGCCAATACCCTCGATCCGATGTTGGATCAATGGGCGCAAGAGATTCAGGAGCTACGCGACGGTCTGGCAGACCGTGCCACCGCAGCCGATATGATCGCGCTACGCGCACGACTTGAGAACGTTGAGCAGCGACTCCTGGACCTCAAGCCCCAGTCATCACTCCCATCACCGACACCCTCCTCAGCCAAGCCGAAAAAAGCCGCTCGCGCCAAGCCTGCCCCGCTCTCGCCGCCATTCTCAGTGCTGGGTGTTGAATCCCGCGGTGGCGAGCGCTTTCTGGCCGTAGCGCCTCCTGATAGTCGCTCACTCAAGGATATCCAGTTGCTGCACAACGGCGAGCAGCTCGGCGCATGGCAGCTGAAGGCGCTGGAGCCGAACGCGGCCATCTTCGCCGTGACCGCTCAGCCAGACCAGACCGTGCAACTCCCTTGAGAAACGATTATGAACCGAGCGCTACTGTCCCCCGTCGTCTGTCTCGTTTCATTGCTTAGCACGGGCGCTGCGATGGGCAACCCTGTCACGACACCGTCACAGGTCCAGGACACACAGTCCACTCCGCTGGGGCGCTCGCACTCTGAACAGGCGGCAAGCTGGGGTCTAACGGAGCAAGAGTGGACACGCTTCGAACAGATCCAAGCCGGCCCGCGTGGTTTCTGGAGCCCGAATCTGGATCCGCTGACCGCGCTCGGCGTCGAAGCAGAGACCGACCAAGAGCGCCAGCGCTATGCCGAATTGCAGGTAGCGCTGGAAGCCAAACGAGCCGAGCGCGAGTTGGCTTACCAAAACGCCTACACCGCAGCTTGGGCCAAGCTGTTTCCTGGACTGTTGCCGATTCAGGGTATGGCATCCCCGCCCGCTGCTAGCTCACCGGTAGAGCCGCGCCGTGCTCTGTTTGTCGAAGACCATTGCCCTGCGTGCACCGCTGAAGCGCAGCGTCTGCAAAGTAGTGATACAGCGTTCGATATCTACTTGGTGGGCAGCCAAGGTGAGGACGAACATGTCCGTGGCTGGGCGCGGCAAGCAGGCATTGATGCGAGCAAGGTCCAACACCGGCAAATCACGCTGAACCATGATCGCGGGCGCTGGTTCAGCCTGGGAGCCCCGAGACCGCTACCCGTCACATTTCAGCAGGTGAACGGACAATGGCAACGTCTCGATTGACTGCTATTGCGCTCCTGCTGACGGTGCACGCCGTCCGGGCAGACGAACTTCCGCCTCCGGCTTATCAACTGGCAGCGCATGACGCCAACGTCCCTTCCACGGTGTTGTTCGCGATTGCCCTGCAGGAGAGTGGCACCCGCCTCCGTGGTCGACTGCTGCCCTGGCCCTGGACGCTGAATATTGCCGGTAGCCCTTACCGTTTCGCCAATCGTCAGACCGCCTGTCACGCCTTGCTTCAGGCGCTTGCTCGGTATGACGCCAAGCGGGTCGATGCCGGGCTTGGGCAAATCAACCTGGGCTATCACGGACAACGTTTCTCCAGTCCCTGCGAAGCCCTTGAACCCTACCGCAATCTGGCCGTAACTGCCGCGCTGCTGCAAGAGCATCACGCCGTCACCGGTGATTGGGTGTCAGCCGCTGGCCGATATCACCGCCCGGCAGGAGGAACGCCGGCCGCGCGTTACCGCGCCGGCTTTTCCCTACAACTCGAACGATTGCAGGTTTCCTTTAAAGAGGGCACACCACCATGACGCGAATTCCCAGTGCGTATTACTTCGCCGTGCTCTTGGCTGCGCTCGCCCAGCCGGGACTGTCGTTTGCAGAAGTTCAGCCTGGCGGTTTCACCCGCCCCCAGTTTGAAGCTTCCAGGCCGCCAATAAACAACAAGACCCAGCCTGCTCGGGCCATACCTGCAGACCTATCTGCATTTGCCGATGAAACCTGGATACTGCCCGTGCGCAGCTCTCACTTGAGCCCAGGCCAAATCACAACTCGCACCCTGGACATGCCGGGCTTGCAGCCATTTTTCCTTGTCGGGGAGGATCCCCAATCGTTGGCTTGGCTGCATCAGCGTGCGACTGAACTGCAAGAAATGGGGGCCGCCGGTCTCGCCGTCGAAGTGACCGATACTGAAGCCCTGGCCCGAATTCGAGCAGCTGCGCCGGGCATCACCATCCTGCCGGTCAACGGCAACGACATCGCCTCTCGCCTGAAAATTGAGCACTACCCTGTCTTAATCACAGCCACCTCACTGGAACAGTGAGTCTGGGTCATGGCCGAACATGCGATGGAGTCCAAACTCCGGCCCGCAGTCGAGCTGTATACCGTGGCGATCTGCGTCGCCGCAGCGGTGTTATGCGTGTATTCGCCCTGGGCCGTGGCCCTATCACCCGAGATCGGTCTGACTGCGGCGCTGGCCTATGCCCTGTTCGGTTTGATCCGCCTCCGACAAGCCTGGGAGGTGTTGCGCTATCGGCGCAATATCCGCCGGCTGCCGCGCTACGAGCTAACCAGCCGGCAGATTCCGGTGAGCCGCAAACGTCTGTTCATGGGCCGCGGCTTTCGCTGGACCCGCCTGCACACCCAGCGCTTGGTCGAGGCCCAGGATCCGGCCGTCGCTCACTACGTCGACCAACCGACCCGTTACCGCCTGGCACGTGGACTCGAACGTCGCCTAGAACATGCACCGTTTCCGCTCTCGACACTGGCCCGTGTCACGGCTTGGGACAGTGCCTTCAATCCGATGCGCCCTTTACCCCCGGTCGGTGGTTCGCCGCTGTTGCATGGGGTCGAGCCCAACGAAACGGAAGTCAGTCTGCCGCTGGGCGAACGGGTCGGACATACCCTGGTGCTGGGCACGACCCGTGTTGGCAAGACCCGGCTCGCCGAGGTGTATATCACCCAGGACATTCACCGCGTCGAACACGAGGTGGTCATCGTCTTCGATCCGAAGGGCGATGCCGACTTGCTCAAACGGATGTACGTTGAAGCCAAACGCGCTGGTCGAGAAAAGGAGTTCTATGTTTTCCATCTGGGCTGGCCGGAGATCTCCGCTCGCTACAACGCCGTGGGACGTTTCGGACGTATTTCGGAAGTGGCGTCGCGCATCGCCGGACAGCTCAGTGGTGAAGGTAATTCTGCGGCCTTTCGTGAGTTCGCCTGGCGCTTCGTCAATATCATTGCCCGGGCTTTGATCGAGTTGGGCCGGCGCCCAGACTACCTGCAGATCCAGCGACATGTGGTCAACATCGACGCACTGTTTATCGAATACGCCCAGCAGTTTTTCGCCAAGACCGACCCGAAAGCGTGGGAAGTGATCGTCCAGCTTGAAGGCAAGCTCACCGAGAAAAATATTCCCCGGCATATGATCGGGCGCGAAAAGCGTGTGGTGGCCATCGAGCAGTACCTAGCGGTGAAGCGGGTATTTGATCCGGTAATGGACGGACTGCGTTCGGCGGTACGATATGACCGTACTTACTTCGACAAAATCGTTGCCTCGCTGCTGCCGCTGCTGGAGAAACTCACCACCGGCAAGACCGCCCAGTTACTGGCCCCCAACTACACCGATTTAGATGACCCGCGACCAATCTTCGACTGGATGCAGATCATCCGAAAACGCGGCATCGTCTACGTTGGCCTGGATGCGCTGACCGACGCCGAGGTGGCCGCCGCGGTGGGCAACTCCATGTTCGCCGACTTGGTCTCGGTCGCCGGACACATCTACAAACACGGCATCGACCATGGCCTGCCCCCATCAGGCAGCAGCAGTGACAAGTTGCCGATCAACCTCCACGCCGATGAGTTCAACGAGTTGATGGGTGATGAATTCATCCCGTTGATCAATAAGGGCGGCGGCGCAGGAATCCAAGTAACCGCCTATACCCAGACCCTCAGCGATATCGAAGCACGTATTGGTAACCGCGCCAAGGCCGGCCAAGTCATTGGTAACTTCAACACCCTGCAGATGCTCCGCGTGCGCGAAACCGCCACTGCAGAACTGCTCACCCAGCAGTTGCCCAAGGTCAATGTGTTGACCAAAACCCTGGTGTCGGGTGCGACCGACACCTCCGATCCGGAGGCCAACACGGACTTCACTTCGTCCTCGCAGGATCGCGTCAGCACCACCAGCGTGCCGCTGATTGAGCCAGCGCATATCGTCAGTTTGCCCAAGGGGCAAATGTTTTCCTTTCAGGCCGGTGGCCAGCTCTGGAAAGTCCGCATGCCGTTGCCTAAGCCCTCCAACGACGATGCCATGCCCCAGGACCTGCAGGAGCTTACCCAGCGGATGCGGGCCACTTACAACGAACAGGTGGGCCAATGGTGGAGTGCAAGCGGCGGCGGCCCGACAACCAACTTCGATCTGGATCAGGTGGGGTAGCCCGCCCCGCTACAGGTTTTGATTCAGCAAACACGTATTCGGCAGGCGCCGTGGCAGCATCAACTTAACGGTGCGCAATGGAGTAAAGGATGGCGACTTCCGTACAGAACACGCCGCCACAACCGATCCAGCGCCCGGGATTGATCGTCTCGGTTATTGGCTTGGTCTTACGCATCATTGGCTTGCTGATCGCCTCGTTGCTGTTTTCGATCCTCATTGAGTTCGCCGGTTTGCTGCTGTTCTGGGGCGATCAGGGTTGGCGACACAGCCAGGTCATGCTGAATAGTGAGCTGGGTTGGCTCAGCGAGCACTTCAAAGCTTCACTCATCCTCCAACAACCCGGGCGAAGGATTGTTCAAGTACTGGACTTTCTCAATCAATGGTTGCTGGTCAAGACTGGCTTTGCGGATTTTGCCCAGCAGGCGCGGGTATCGAGCATGGACAAAAGCTTCTGGGGGTGGATCAACCAGTTTTACGTGAGCATTGAAGATTTTGTGCTGGCGGCGGTGTATGTGACCTTTACCTTCGTTGTGCGCCTGACCATTCTGGTCCTGGCCACGCCCTTGTTTCTGCTGGCCTCTCTCACCGGTTTTATCGATGGTTTGATGCGTCGCGACCTGCGCAAATTTGGTGCTGGACGAGAGAGTAGCTTCGTCTATCACCGAGCAAAACGAGCAGTGATACCACTATTGCTTGTGCCCTGGATTATTTACCTATCCCTGCCCTTTTCGCTCAATCCCATAGCTATTTTTTTGCCTTGTGCAGTAATACTTGGAGCAGTAGTAGCGATCACAGCGACAACGTTCAAAAAATATCTTTAAGTGCTTCGTTCAGCTTTTTCCGTTGTTCGTGGAGCTGGTGTTTGCGCAGGTGTTCAAGACTGTTCGCGCCAGAATTGGGTCCTATAGTTGTTGAGCCTTCGTCTATAGGGAAAGACCAGTCCCGCCTTGTCCACGGCGCAGGCTCCTGGGCGCTCGCTTGCCGGATCACGCAGTTCGTTTTTAGCCGTACACTTCGCAATTCCATACCAGCACGGCACCGCCACGGTGCTCCTTATCGCCTGCTCGCCACTTCGTGGCGGTTGCACGTATCACGTTAATCAACTGTGTTATGGGCGATCTTTTCCGTTACTGGGATAGCCGATAGAACAAGGTGGGTGACGGCTCGATTATCAGAGCGTCATCCTTCGCGGAATAAAAAATCTTGGGGCCGATTCCTGTCTTGGCGTTCAGGTAGCCGCCTGCAATCTCACCAACACTTACCCCGAGCACAACATTGTTTTTTGCAAAAAACTCCTTAACGATAAAGTGACCGCCGTCTTGATCGATGACCAGTTTCAATCCTCCGCTGCTGCGTTCATTGCTCCACGCACCAACGTATTTGCTGGTACCGCTGGAGGTTTCACTAGGATCAGAGCAGCCCACCAGTGCGATCACCAGCGTATAGCCAAGCAAAACTCGCTTCATATCGATTTTCCTATCAATTAAGAGGCGGATGCTGGCCCACCATTTCTACTGAAATCTGAGGTCCCTTCAGCCAACGCCGCGATGAACAGCGAACGGTCTACCAGAAGCGCTACCCCTTCATTGTTTTGAGGATCGAATCTACATACTCGCCAAAACCCATACTGATCACCAAAATCGATGAACACTGGGGTAGTTGTATGCCAGCGATGAAACAATTTGCTCCTGCCAAACCATCGAAAAAATGCAAACCCATCGTCATCAGGATGAGTGCGCATATTCGAGAAAGTCACACAATCAAATTCACTTTTTGCCCCATCGATCACCCATACCATTCGCTGGTAGAAGCTCTCGCGAGCCTTCACTTCTGAATGGTCGATAGTCGAGCGCTGAAACTCCACAACCACGCCATGCTCTGTACGAACGTCGGAGATGTGCTTTTCACCCGTCAGTGCATCGTATTGAATGACTTCTTGCCAGTCCTTCGGGAACCGATCCTTCCATCGACGATGCCATTCCGTTTCTGTTTCCCACCACCGATCACAGGTATCCAAGGAAAGATGAGACCAATGCCAAATTACATGCTTGCCACATTTAGCGACAAGCTCACCGCCGCAAGCTCGGCATACAGCTTGCATTTTGGGCTGCGCCTCTGACTTCACCCCATTGACGTCGGCATATCGCATTCAGACTTTCCTAGTCAGTTCGCGGACGCAAGAACAGCGCCCTGGTACGGCCAAATCTCGCAATTCGGCTGATGCATTAACCGCCATGCTTGGAAAATCGCACCGCGCTTACCCTGATCGTTTTTTCATTGAGTTTCCTAGATCAGGGAGGCTTCCTGGCTGGATACGATTGCAGAAACCCAGCTGTACTGAGTGCCCTTCATCAACCTCGTCGTTGGTTTGTTGAAGAGGCTCGAACGCCACCGTAGTATCAGGAATTCCTCAACTTCCTTTCGGCCGAAGGGCACCAAGATGAAGGAGAGCGTGTAGGTTTTCGATAGCACGCCGAGCAAACCGACTTTGTCCGCAAGCGCTATGCTGAATTGCTCGCACGTAATCCGAGCGAAAGTGTGGTTCTCAACGCGAGTCAAGTCCCGCATACGAGAACGCAAAGATGAGGTTTCCCCCACGTAGACGGGGCTAGCATCTTTCCAGAGAACGTAAACACCAGCATCCTGTGGTACGTCGCTCGCCCATTTTTGTCCTTCCGCTACGACTCTGCGAGCTGCTGCGCAGAGGGCGATTTCATAATCGCGGAGTGATTGTTGTATGCTCATCGGCGCGTTTCCTAGTCATAGCTAGCGAGTAGGTCGTCATATGCTTCGACCATGCAGTGAGCCTCTTGCCACTTGTTGTGCATTGAAAGCAATGCCTCTAGAACGTGAGCTCCCGTTCTCATGGCTTTCCCAATACCCCAAAGCAGGTAATCCAGGGTTACCACGGTGTTACCAACCTCAAAAGCGTATGTGTTATTGATCGGCGCATGACTCGGAAATTTCTGGTTAGCACGGTCAACAGCTTCAGCCAGTAGGGGGTTCTTATGCATCAGCGAGAAATGCTGATGAGCTTTATTCTGTTTAGAAAGATCATCTAAAGCATGCTTCATGACGGCAAGTTCGCTCCTTAGAGCTTCCATCTCAGCTTCTGCGGGCTTTTCTACCGGCGTTGCGGGGCCAAGCGCGCGAAGTAGAAGATCAAGCATTGGTTTGTAAGACGAGGGATCGGTGAAGTCAGCGTAAAATTTCCCTTTCAGAAAACCTGGCAGCGCCACTTTTTGCACCAACAGTGGCAGGACAACCACTCTGCGCTCCTCAATCTCTCGGTTTGACGCGATCTCCAGTTCCCTCTGCACCCAAACACTACCAATGGAGTGCTCACTTAAAACCGCTGCCACAAAATCTACTTCATCAAGACCTTCACGAATTTTCCCTATGAGGGAGTCACCGATGTTTATTTCGGCTTCATCAATCCAAACAGAATGACCAGCTTGGCGAAGATCGTTCGCGAGACGCCTTGTAAAAGGTTTGTCCGCATGGTTATGACTTAGGAACACCTTACTCATCAGCTAACTTCCATCAAATGATTCTTAGACTATGTCGCCCAGTCGCACAAGATCGCCCGCACAGAGTTTCTTGACCGCTTCAAGACCCTCAATGCCAAATATTTTTCTAATGTGTCGCAGGTCGATCCCTCGGCGCTTCCCAAGGTACGCCTGCCTGATTGTGCGCTGGCCCCTTCGATACCGGCAAGCCTAAACAATCTTGTGTAAAGGCGACCCTCAGTCGCTCCCCAGAAAAAGCGATTCATCAGACCTCATGTTTCTTACGGAAAAACTCAACCTCTAACTTGATTCTGCTCCCATATCCATATGGGCCAGCATCATGCCAACTACCATCTTTCGCTGCTTGTTACTGCTCTCGCTGGCTACCGCCCATGGCGGCAGCTATGCCGCATCTGGTTATGAGCAGGATCAGCTCAGCCTAGTCCAGCAGCAGCTAGACACTCTCGAACGCCTTGCAACGCAAGCTGAGGCAGCCAGCACGGCTGAACCCAACGATCGCTATCGCTTCGACTACCACCGACTGATTCGAGACATACAGCGCATCCGTCTTGGTGTGCAGGGCTATCTCTCCCCTTCCCGCGCTCAACCACGCGACCCCGTTGAATTGGTCGGCGATTACCGCCTCGACATCCCGTCCGCGGAGTCCTCGCCATGAGCATGACTGACGCCCAGATCACAGCGTTCCAAAACGCCTCCGGTTTCTCGGCACAGAGCAGTTCGACGCTGTGGGTGTCCCTGGTTCTCGTTCTGGCTTTGCTTTGGTGCGCCTGGGTGATGTGGACGGCCTACCGTGGTTGGGCCGCTGGCAATGTGCGCTTTGGAGCCTTCGGCGGCAGCGCCGCGCGCGTCTTGCTCGCCCTGCTCGTACTGATGTTCTTCACCCTGTCCTAATCCAGGAGATCGCCGCCATGCTCAAGTGCCTTGCCCCTCTGAAAAACAACCTGCGTGATCGTACGAGCCAACGCTTGATCGGTCTGCTGCTGGTGCTCGGTCCAAGTTTGGCTTTTGCCGAGCTTCCCACCATGGAAGCCCCTTCGCGTGGCGAAGGTTCTGGGTTGATCGAGACGATCAAAAACTACGCCTACGACGGCGGCATCCTGCTCGGCCTGCTGATCGCCCTACTCGCTTTTCTCGGTGTGGCCTGGCACTCCCTGACCGTCTATGCCGACGTGCAGAACCAGCGCAAGACTTGGAAGGACCTCGGCGCAGTGGTTGGTATCGGAGCTCTGTTGGTGGTGATCATCATCTGGTTCCTGACCAAGGCAGCCGCGATTCTGTGAGGTTGGTATGAACGACGCTATCGAACGTCTTGCCGACGGCACCTTGGTCTTTCTGCCTGAGCGACTCAATCGTGATCCCGCCGTGCTGCGCGGTTTGACCAATGATGAGATGTGGGTGGCGCTCGGTGCTGGCGCATTTATCGGCCTAGTGCTGGGTGTTCCTCTGGCGATTGCCACCGCCTCCATTGCCGTGGCGCCGACCAGCATGATCGCAAGCATGGCGCTGGTGCTATTTGTCGGTGGCACGCTACTGCGTCAAGCCAAACGGGCCCGGCCAGAGACCTGGTTGTACCGCAAGCTCGAATGGATACTCGCTAGCCGTTGGCGCCTGGGTCGCGGAAGTTTGATCCTCCACTCCGGCCCCTGGACGGTTCGCCGTTCACGTCGACTGCGTCCAACTCTGTCCCGGTGGCAGCCATGAGCCGTTTTCGGAACAAGGTGGATGCCCAACAGGCTCATATCTTCAGCCTGCGTCTGGCGGTAATGATTCTTGCCCTGGTCTGTGCTGGGCTCTGGTACGGCTGGCGCTCGGCGCCGACCGATCTGACCGTGCATGTACCGCCGGACCTGCGCTCAGGCAGCACGCGCAAATGGTGGGATATCCCCTCAGAGAATGTCTATGCCTTCGCGCTGTATATCTTCGGTCAACTCAATCGCTGGCCTACGGATGGTGAACAGGATTACCGCCGCGCTATCTACAGCTTGCAGTCCTACCTGACACCCGGCTGCAAGGCCTTCCTCGAGGGCGACTATGAGTACCGCAAGGCCGCTGGCGAACTGCGTCAGCGGGTGCGTGGTGTCTACGAAATTCTGGGTCGAGGCTACAGCGAAGATCCGGAGCTCAGGGTAAAACAACTCGATCAGGACAGTTGGCTGGTCACCCTCGACCTCAACGCCGACGAGTATTACGCCGCCGAACCGGTGAAGCGGGTGGTAGTGCGTTATCCATTGCGCGTAGTGCGTTTTGACCTAGATCCCGAGCGTAATAAATGGGGGATGGCGCTGGACTGTTATCAGGGCACTCCGCAAAAAATCTCCCTGCCTGGAGGTGAGCCATGAAGCGGATGTCTACCCTCGGACTCACCGCCGCACTGATGTTATGGGGAGCAGCAGTGCAGGCCGTCGGGTTGATGCGTTGGGAACGCCTTCCCCTCGCGGTGCCACTGGTGATCAATCAGGAGCGGGTGGTCTTTGTCGATGAGGCTGTTCGAGTCGGTGTGCCCTCCACCCTGATGGGCAAACTGCGTGTTCAATCAACCGGTGGCACACTGTACCTGCGCCCGTCGGAAGCCATTGCACCTACTCGACTGCAACTGCAATCAGTCACGACGGGCGAGATCATCCTCCTGGATATCGCGGCCACGCCTGGTGATCAACCGCTGGAGCCTGTGCGCATTCTCAAGAATGCTCAGATGCAAGCTACCGAGGCGGAATCTAGCACCGCCCCTGTTCCAGAACGCACACCGGTCCCGGTCGCGTTGACGCGCTACGCCGCACAGAGCCTGTACGCGCCGTTGCGCACCGTGGAGTCCCTGCCCGGTGTACGCCGCGTCCCGCTCAAGCTGCGCACCGAACTGCCAAGCCTGCTGCCAACCGAAAACGTGTCCGGCACACCCATCGCCGCCTGGCGACTCGGGGAGTACTGGGTGACGGCGGTGAGGTTGCGCAACCGTGGTGCAGTGACGGTGCAACTCGATCCGCGCCAGCTTCAGGCCAAGTTGTTCGCCGCGTCCTTCCAGCATGCGTTTCTTGGGCCTGTCGGCAGCCCTGAAGACACCACGATTGCCTACCTCGTCACCCGCGGTGCTGGCCTCGATCGCGCCGTGCTGCTTCCGCCCGTTGCGCGAGGTGCTGACGATGAAAGCTAACGCCTTGCTCAAATGGCTGGTACCGGCTCTGCTACTAGGCGTGGTGTTCATCATCCTGAAAACCTGGGTCGCGGGTGGTACCACGCCTTCACCAAAAAGTCCGACGGCTCAGGACAACCTCCAATTATCCGCCGAGCAGGCCAAGTCGCTCGGTATTGCGGGTGATACCCCACGCGACACGGTTGCCACCTTGGTCGGCCAGGTGAAGGCCATGCGCAGCGACATGCTCGGCCTGAAAAAACACAACGATTCGCTGCAGGCGGAGAATAACCGCCTTCGCGAACGGGAAAGCAGCGTCGACTCGCGCATCCAGACGGCGCTTGGCAGCGTGACCCAGCAGGTCGACGAAGGCCGTCGACAAGCCAACGAGGCGCGACTCAAAGCGGAACAAGACAGTCGCCAGGCCCGTGGTCTGCTGACGCAATTGCAGGAACAGCTGTCGGGGCTGACCGGCAAAGGCAAGGACATGCCGATCGGATTGGGGCTTGAGCCGGGCGACGGGGCGCAGCTCGAAGGAGAGCATTCTGCCGACGATGCGCTGCAGTGGATTGAGCCCTCGGATGCTCCGTCCACCGACGCCCGGGGCAAAACCAAAACCGCGTCCGCCCTGAGTCTGCCTACTGCCTTCAACTCACTGGAGGGTTTGAAGGAAAATGCCATCGACCGCAGCCAGAAGCAGTTACGTGAGGTCACCAAGAGTGAACGTGACCTGACACACTCCGCTGAGCGTACCGAAGGCGCGAAACCGGTCTACACCCTTCCCGAAAACGCGACATTGATGGGCTCGGTCGCCATGACTGCGCTGATCGGCCGAGTCCCGGTGGACGGCACGGTGAATGATCCCTACCCCTTCAAGGTGCTGGTTGGGCCCGAGAATCTGACGGCCAACGGCATCGATCTGCCGGACGTTGCGGGTGCCGTAATGAGCGGCACGGCGTCCGGTGACTGGACCCTGTCGTGCGTACGCGGACAGGTCGAGTCAATCACCTTTGTGTTTACCGACGGCACCATCCGCACGGTGCCTCAGCCGAAGGCGGTAGCCAGCCGCAACGCCTCCACCGCCCAGAGTTCGAACACCGACAAGATTCGTGGCGGACTCGGTTACCTGTCCGATCCGTTTGGCATTCCTTGCATTGCCGGCGAACGCCGCTCAAACGCTCAACAGTACCTCGGCAGCCAGAGCTTGATCACTGCCGCCGGCGCCGGTGTCGCTGCCTTGCTCGGGGATGAGCAGAACAACAGCAGTGTGATCAGTTCCGGCGGCAGTACGCTCGGGGTTACTAACAACACAGGTAACAGCGCGCTGAGTTCAATTCTCAGTGGTGGGGTCAGCGACATCCGTGAGTGGATCAACAAACTCTATGGCGAGACCTTTGCTGCCGTATACGTGCCACCAGCCGCCCAAGTCGCGCTGCACCTCGACCATGAGATTACCATCGACTACGAGCCCAAGGGCCGGAGCGTTCGCCATGAAAAAGACCACGTTTCTCTGCCTGACCTGGATTAGCGTGTTTTCCTTGGTCCTGACAGGGTGTTCCACTGACAAGGAGACGCTGCTGCCCCATGGCGAGCAAACCATGCTGGACATCTGGAACGGTGCCGGGTCGCAAGGCACTCAGCAGCAACTGTTGGATGCTCGGCAACAGTTACGCCGCCCGTTGGCCCAGGCAGATTTCTCCGTTGCTCTCCAGGAGCCGTACACGCGCACAGCGGCGAACGAGATCCGCAACCTGTTCCCTCGCTTGCCCAATCCCGATCTGGTGCTGTACGTGTATCCGCACCTGAGCGGTACCGAGCAGGCACCGGTCCCGGGTTACTCGACCGTTTTTCCGTTTTACCAACGGGTGCAGTACGCATTACCGGGTGAACGTCAGGAAGACTTGTAGTGCCTACCGACGACTCGGGCAAGGGCTCTTCTGCATGGAAAGCCTGGCGCCACCCATCGCGCCCTCGTACCACCTTGGCCGATGAAGCTGCACTGTATGCACACAACCCTAGCTTCACCGATCACCTGCCTTGGGTCGAATACCTCGACACCGAGCAGTGTTTTCTACTGGATGACAATCGCTCGGTGGGGGCGGTGTTCGAGTTACTGCCCATCGGCACCGAAGGGCGCGAACCCGATTGGCTGATGGCTGCCCGCAATGCCCTTGAGCATGCCCTGCAGGATAGTTTTGATGAGTTGGATCAAGCGCCGTGGGTGGTGCAGTTTTTTTGCCAGGACGACAACGACTTCGTTCCCTATCTGACCCGGCTTACCGAATATATTCAAGACAGTGCGCGCGGCACGGTCTTCACCGAAGCATATTTGGAACTCAGTCGCCGTCATCTGAAGGCCATCGCCAAGCCGGGAGGTCTGTTCGAGGACAAGGCCGTCACCCGCCTGCCCTGGCGTGGCAATAACCGACGGGTGCGCCTGGTGGTCTATCGCTGGTTTGAGTCTGACGCTGATGAGACGGGACTCACCCCAGTGCAATCCCTGCAACAGGCTTGCGAACGTATCGGTGCTTCTTTGCAGGCCTGCGGTGTGCAATCGGCGCGAGTCGATGGCCGAGGTTTGTATGCCTGGTTGTTGCCCTGGTTCAATCCGGCACCCAGGCTCACCGATGAAGCGCCCGAGGAATTCTACCGCCGCGTGGCCTATCCAGAGTCGAGCGAAGATGAGTCACTAGAACTGCCCTTCGATCATGACTTTGCCGAACGCCTGTTTTTCAATGAGCCGCATTCGGATGTACCTCGCGGACTCTGGTTTTTCGACGATCAGCCCCACCGGGTGATGGTGGTGGACAAACTACGGCGGGCACCGTCGATTGGTCAACTCACCGGGGAAGCCCGCAAGGGTGACGCGGTGAATACGCTGTTTGACCAGTTGCCTGAAGGCACGGTAATGAGCCTGACCCTGGTGGTTAAACCCCAAGATGTACTCGAGGATCAATTGAACCGCCTGGCCCGCAAATCCATCGGAGAAAACCTGGCCTCAGCCCAGACCCGCCAGGATGTCGAAGAGGCTCGCGCGATCATCGGCCGCCAGCACAAGCTATACCGGGGCACCCTGGCGTTTTACGTACGCGGTCACGATGAGCAGCAATTGCACCAGCGCTCGGTCAGCCTGGCCAGCGCACTGCTGGGTGCGGGGCTGCAACCGGTACGCGAAGGCGATGAGGTCGCCGCCTGCAACAGTTACCTGCGTTGGCTACCAATGGCTTACAACCCGGCCCGCGACACGCGCAACTGGTACACGCGACTGATGTTCGCCCAGCACCTGGCGAATCTGCTCCCGGTATGGGGCCGCAGCACCGGTACCGGCCACCCGGGCATCACCCTGTTCAATCGTGGTGGCTCGCCGTTGAGCTTTGATCCATTGTCACGCCTAGATCGGGCCATGAACGGCCATCTGCTGTTGTTCGGCCCGACCGGCGCCGGTAAGTCGGCCACCCTGGTCACCCTGCTGATGCAGGTCATGGCGGTGTACCGCCCTCGCCTGTTTATCGTCGAGGCCGGTAACTCATTCGGTTTGCAGGGCGACTACTTCGCAACCCAGGGTTTGTCGGTCAATAAGGTCCAATTGAAACCTGGCGCCTCGGTCAGTCTCGCCCCGTTCGCCGATGCCTGGCGCCTGGTCGAGCAGCCAGATCAGATGGCGAGCCTGTCAATCGATGAGTGGGACGATGAGGTAATAACCAGTCGCGAAGACCAACGTGATGTTCTCGGAGAACTGGAAATCACCGCCAGGCTGATGATCACCGGCGGAGAAGCCAAGGAAGAGGCGCGCCTGAGTCGAGCCGATCGCAGTCTGATCCGCGAGTGCATTCTCGATGCAGCGCAGACCTGTGTCGCGTCGGGTCGCCAGGTATTGACCCGCGACGTACGCGACGCGTTACTGCAAGTCGCCAGCGACACGCACTTACCTGAAAAGCGTCGTGAGCGTGCCCAGGAAATGGGAGAGTCCATCGACCTATTTTGCCAGGGTTTCGAGGGTGAACTGTTCGATTGCGAAGGCACACCTTGGCCCGAAAGCGATGTGACCATCGTCGACCTGGCCACCTATGCTCGTGAGGGCTACGAAGCACAGATGTCCATCAGCTACATCAGCCTGATGAACACCGTGAACAACCTTGCTGAACGCGACCAGTACCTCGGCCGACCGATCATCATGGTCACCGATGAGGGTCATATCATCACCAAAAACCCACTGTTGGCGCCGTTCGTGGTCAAGGGCACAAAGATGTGGCGCAAGCTCGGAGCCTGGTTCTGGCTGGCGACGCAAAACCTTGCCGACTTCCCCACCGCCGCGCAGACCATGCTCAACATGATCGAATGGTGGATTTGCTTGAACATGCCGCCCGCGGAAATCGAAGAAATCGCACGGTTCAAGAAACTCACGCCGGCACAGAAAGCCTTGCTGCTCTCCGCCAGTAAGGAGTCGGGAAAATATACTGAGGGTGTCGTGCTATCGAAGAAGCTCGAAACGTTGTTTCGAACTGTTCCGCCTAGCCTCTATCTCGCCCTCGCCATGACGGAGCCGGAGGAAAAAGCCGAGCGTTGGAAACTGATACAGGACAACGGCTGCTCGGAGCTGGAAGCCGCCTACCGGGTGGCTGACAGGATCGATCGAATCAGAGGAATAGAGCCAGGATAGTTGACTGAAACCCTCAGCGAGGCAGCTTGTCTGCATGGATAAAGGTCGAGCTATAAAAGGTATCGTCGTAGATGGCTGACATGACCACCCCAGCCTCACGCGTCATCTTGCAGTACATGCTCACTAGACGCAGGATGTTCTTTCTCATCATCGAGTGACTGCGGTATAGCGTGTCAGGATTGATCTTGAGACCGTATTCCAAAAGCCTCTGCCTCACGACCTCGGTGAGAGTGTCCTTGTTGTCACAAGCATTGAAGATCGCAGCGACCTTCAGATCAGATATCTCAAAAGACTCGGAGCCATTGCGATACTTTTCCTGAGCAGCATTATGGTACTCACGGGAAAGTTGCATTTCCACCATGCCCGCTCCCAGGATGCTCAGCCAACTGGCCAGCGTGCCGGTGTGCATACGTAACCGTGCCTTGCGACTCCCCCACTGGTCGAAAAAACGCTGTACTTGTTCTGCGCTCGTCAGGTCACGACCATTGATCAGCGGGATACCGCGCAGGCTCGACTTGGCAACGGATTCATTGAAGACTTTTTGTATATCAAGCAGGCGAACAATAGTCGCCTCCTTCAGCTCGAATTTCGCCTGCCCAAGAAATACAGACGTGGAATTATCTTTGCTAATCATTACCTTTAGGCTGTGTACGATCATCTCATGATCGGCCAACAAGGTAAGGCGAGTTATAAATCTGTCATTAAATTCGTTACTTATCCGATCTGAGCAATTTTTTGTCACAGGCAATACCCCTGCAACAATCAACCAACAATAGATACCCACAGACACATCTCTAAATTCGCATGCAAAGCAGCGCATCACTAGGTCGCGCCTGACTAGCGCTGAGTAGCCAGCGAATTCACTCTTTAGAGCTTCAGCAATCTCCAGGGCGTAGCTCGCGTCAAACCCCGTAGACTTTTCCGCTAGGACCAGCATAAAAGCCATCTGGAAATCACTCGTAAAGTGATTAACCGCTTCGACCGTCTGCGTGGACAGATCGGGGGGTAGCGCCGTGACTGGGAAAACCTGCATCCACTCAGCCATGGTGTTGGTCAGGCTTACCTCCAAGAAGTAGTACGCGAAGTGCTTGATAAGCTCAGCCTCGCGACCTGAATACTGACTCTCAGCCATCTGCGTTACACGCTTGATGACGGTCTCAAGTTGTTGTTGCTCCTCGTCGTTCATCCCTCGATGAACGACAAGTTCGTTAAAAAAGATCTGGTCCAGAAAATCCAAGCCAGCCTTCTGTGCCTTCGTGATGCGAGCCATCTACGCTTTCCCTTTCTTCTCTGCCTCTGCGACACCTACCGCTACACCGATGCTTGCAGTAGCGCCCACAGCCGCCCCCGTTGTCGCCACGACCGTCGCGCCAACCGCCATGCCACCGCCACCAGCCGCGATAGCACCACCGCCAAGCGCCGCCAACGACGCATTGGTCAATGCAGCGCCTGAAAGCGAGCTGATGGCCGTACCGGAAGCCGTTGCTCCCAGCAGCCCAGAGGCGCCAACGGTTGCGGCAATCGGACCTGCAAAGGCCGCGGCGGCGCCACCGGTGGCAATAGTACCAATACAGATCAGGGCCGTCTTGCCAGGGTTCTCCATCACCGTTTCAACTGCCAAACTGGCCAGATCCCCCGCCGTGCTGACTGCAGCAACCGCCAAATCGCTTACCGCGCCAGTAGCGCTTCCAACAAAATCAAAAACCGAATCGAAGAAAGACATAGTGAGCTCCAGGTTTTGTTCGGAGGACATTTCCGAATGACTTGGAGGCTATTGTGTTGAGTCAGCTTGGCGCAGACTATTGCTAAAACAATCGCACTTTTTCCTACACTGCACCAGCAAATGGCGGCTGCGCCATCAGCAGCAACATGGCGAGCATTCTGGGTCGTTACCGATCTTATTGGGAGCTAGAAGCACGATGCTATCTTGGTAAACCAGGCAGAACTCTTTACGAGGCTGAGTCACGCCAATATAAAAAGCCACCGGGCTTCGAACATAGCATGCTTAGAATCGCGCCAGTTTGGAAAATCTTCGCTGTTGATACCAAACAAGATGACCGCATCAGACTCTCCCCCCTTCGCACTGTGGAGGGTACTTAAAATTACTCACCCCGAGCCATCGATCCGTCCAGAAAATACATGAAACACCATGTCGAGCCCTGCGCCGGACCGGCGCCCCCCTCAGCATGATGGAGGATCAGAAAATCCAGTCGGTTGGGTCAACGCCCTTATAGGAAATAGCGTCCTTGTTGAACACCATGTTGACCCTCGCTTTGTCCAGCGCGTCGATGCTGCGACTCTGCCAATCCCCCAGACTGTCCCTCCAAGTAAACCGAAGTTTTGCGTCCGGCACGAACTCCAACCGCCCGACAATTTCCTTGGGCTGTGTTGGGTCACTCCCGACACCCAATGCGTCCGCAAGCACTGTCAGCTTCGCCAGCGCGACGACCTCACCTCTATCGGCTACCGAGAAGAACCGGGCAAAGCGCTCTAAGCCCTTGGGATACTGATGCTCATAGATTGCCTGCATGAGCTGTTGGTCCCCCAGTAGCCGCTCCAGCGGAAAAGACTTGATGACGGCGGTACCCGTGGCTTGTGCATAACGAATCGCCAGGTGAGACCTTCCACTGAGCGTATTATCCATTCCCAGCATTAGGCCATCCTCCAGCAGATCGCTAATCAGAGTCGCGACGCACGCCCGAATAGCCTCCCGGTCCACCGGTTCAGTTTCTTCCGGGAGGTAGAAACTCATCATGTCAGGAGAAGGCAATTGAGTAATCCAGCCTTTGGCTACTGCCAGGCGGTAGTCCATCCTTGCATCGCGCTGTAGCTCCGGCAGCGCCTGAAGGAATGCCGCCAGGTCAGCATTGAACGGATCGACCGCTGCGATGTGTTCGAGCGCTTCCTCCACCTTGTAACGGGAGGTACTTTGCAAAAGGTTGGTAGCGTATTTCAGTGCGAGCTCACCGAGGGGCGAACCTTTGTCATAGTCCTTGAGGTTGAGATAGGACTGGTAACGAAGCGCCTCGGGTGCCGAGGTATCCTGTAGGTATCTCGCTTCGACGTCCACCAGATTTCTATTGCGCGAAAGGATCTGCAGTATGTCCAACTTTCTTCTTGAGTCGAAGCGCGGGTCTTCAATTAGTCCAACAAGATCGCGCCCTAACTCGTTCTCACCGACGATAACGCCCCATTCCCCACCAGCCACTGCCAACAAGCGCAGCGCATCGTAAAAGTCTTGGTGGTCAGATGATGGCGAGCGAACTATCGCCATCAGACGTTTCTGGTCGCCAACCTTGAAGCGTAGATTGACGATGGGGCTGTGCTGCGACTTCTGCCGAGCGAGCTGGATCATGTAGGAGTCAAGCAAGGCACGGGTGCGGTAAGCATCAAAGGTCTTGCTAGCCGGCGAGTGCTGATCGTCCAGTGACAGCCAAGACTCAATCCTCTGTGTCATGAGCGTTTCCAAGGTGGACTTGAGGCTACTGGTGGTCAGCCAGGCGAGCGCGCCACCGATTACCACCACGGCAAGCAGGATCCAGTTAAGAAGGCTAACTGCTCTCGCGACGGGCTCGTTGGCCTTTGCGATCAGATCCGTGCTCAACTCGTACTTGAGTTCTTGGATTTTCTCCTGGCAGTCGCGCTGTATACCCTTCATCGCCTCCAGAGACTTCGAAGAGCTGCGCTCGATTTTCTTTGCCAAGCGCCGAATCTCTTCAATCGCTTGTTCCGGTGTAACAACGTTTTCGTGGTTCATTGAGTCTCTGTTTCAGATGATTTATGGCCTTGGCTGCGGATTCCATGCCATCCGGACACTCAGCCACCAACGTCCGGACACTCTTTTCACGCTCCTTCAGACAGATAGTCGAAGCGCAGCGACGCAGGTTGGCATTGTTAGCTTGAAGTTCCTATTGCCGTCAATTTCGTAGCCCGGTGACCAGCGAACGGTTGCCGTAGCGGTCATCCAGCAGCTCATGCATATCGCGCCGTTGCGCATCACCATGGGCCAGGCTCAGCTCCTCCCTTAGGGGCAGCAGACACAGATAACGGACGCGGCCACGGCCTATGAGATTCCCGGTAACCAGAGCGGTCCGAATCACAAAGTTACAGTAGGTGTGGGCATATGATTAAGCGGGCACAACTGCGGATAGACTCGATGTTGGAGAGGAAGATCGGCTGACAGCACTGGGCGGAGGAGCGGGAAGCCTGGCTTCCCGTCTATGGGTCAGGTCAAGAAGTGACATTTCCGTTTCCCGGAAGGGAACACGTGACGGAACCGTGCGCCGTAGCGAGCCTGGGTCATTTGGCACTGAAGTCGAATTCCCACAGGCCGTAAGGACGAGTCAGGATGACATCTACCTCAGTGGCGGTAATGGGAGGTATGTACTGAGCCATGTCAGAGAAGTTCTGCACGATGTACGTCTGACCGACTTTCGGTGGTGCCGTCACCATGAAGTAGAAGCACGGCAGGTGCTCGAAGCTCACCGTCATCGACGAATCCACGTTGGGCATGGTCACCACCGGGTGTCCGTTGACGTACCAGTTGCAGTCAAACTGCATGTAAGGGTTGGTCTTGTTGATCACCCCACACTGCTCTGGTGTCAGTTTCTCCCTCGCCAGCGATATCGGGGCCGGCTCCAAATATGGCGATATTCCGCTCGGACTGATCGCCTGCAAGAGCGCGCCAGGCGAAATACCCTGACGCCCCGACACAATCGGGCCATCAGCTTCATCGATTGTAGTCACATCGGTTTCGATGATCGCCTCGTAGCTGAATGACTCGGTGGAGCCAGCCAAACCGGTCAATACCTGCCAAGCGTGAATTCGGTAGTTACGCTGTGGCTGTTGCGGTTTGAGAAAGACCAATACGGTCTTGCCTTCCATGTCATCGACAGCGAAGTTCACGTTAAACACGGTCATGGTCCATCTCCTTTTGTTCCGATCCCTGAAACCGCAAGGTTCTATGAAATGCCGCCGCATCATCCTGGCTAACAACACCAGGTGCTCGCCGCACAGAGTTATTTAGACACACCTCGAAGCCGCTGCTGAATTCTCAATAAAAATCCTGCTTCGAAAGCATCCTGAGAGTCTCCTGCCGGACAAGTCTTCCGTGCCTGCGCCAGTTCCCACCACAGCGGTACGTCACCGGGTGTATTAAGCCAGGCCTGGGCGCATTGCACGCCACGTTCGATCATAGGCGCAAATTCGCTGCCCCACGGCGTCAAAAGACTCAGGCAGCCGTCCGCCGCCGGAATTGAAACGTAATTTTCGTCCATAGACACCTTAGCTTTCGATTATTTATTAATGCTCGGTCTGTTCTAAGCAGCATAGAAACAAAACTGACACTCGGCTTAAGCATCAAAAAAGCCTGAATCAGAGCAAATGTAGACTATATCCCGTGGATTGAGAGTCCCTCAAGGCGCAGTTTGCGCGCATGACTCAAGACTACGAACAGCTTCGTCTGCAACTTGCGGAAAACATCCGCTCGTTGCGACGCGTGAAGAACCTTACCCAGGAGCAATTGGCGCTCATGGCCGAGGTGGATCGTACCTACGTGAGTCAAATTGAACGAGGGGTAGGCAACCCGTCGTTATTGGTCCTCTGCAAACTCGCCAACATTTTCGAGATCAAAACGGATCAGTTGCTCATCGAGTCTGACGCGCTTGCTCGTACGCTGAGCGCTGAATGACCCTCTGCTGATCTAGAAGATCGTTATAAACCGACAATCCTGCGTTCGGCTTTCTCACTGACACCCCTCTCTCGATTATTGAACCTGTCCAGGCCATACACCCAGAGCCTGGATCATGTCTGCTGCCTGCCCGCACATTTCGTCCCAGAAATTACATCCGTTGGTGCTGAGCATTCTGCTGGCATCCGGATCAAGCGTAGCGCTGGATACCGGCAACATTACCACCTCCGTACTTTCTCCAGACTGCCTCGAGTACAGAGTCGTCGGCATCTGCTTTTGGTTGCTCTGCACCCCCTTCGGCTGCACGGTTAAAGCCTCAACCAAGGTTCGTCATTTCATTCCTGAGCTGGTGGTCTCGAGCTATACCACCACCGGCAGCAATCCGTGGACCGAGATGGCCGCTCTCTCCTCTCCCACCAGCGGTGCGGAAGGTGGCGGTAACCTGATCACGCCGAACACCCAGCGCGATAACCTGCCTCGTTTCAAAAATGTTGATGGCATCGGCCACCCCGGAGGCTGGGCCGCCACGCAACTGGCCTCGCAATCCGGCTACGCCTGCGCCAGCGGCGCCACTGCGTTCATGCCCTACTACTTGAGCACTTTGGACTCACTGGCCTGGCGTCATGGCATCCCTGAAAGCCTTTATCCCGAGTCGCTTTTACCGGGAGTCCGTGAGATCGGTCGTCAGCTCGCGGGCAACATGTGGGGCAACGTCTATCCCCGGCAAGGATTTCTGGTACAACCCGACGACTTCAAAGCCGCTGCAGTGATGGCGCAGCGAGCGGGTGACGTCATTACTCGCAACTGGCAGCCGCATGTGTATTTACCGCTCATACCCGTACCACGCGATGGTTATTGGCCGCCTGGCCCAATCGTTGAAAACGATGCTTCGACCCACAAATGGCAATTGCTCTCCCCCCTGGTTCAACCCACATGTGCCATCTTCCCCAGCGATCCGGTACAGAGCGCAGATGGCGGCTACGCCTGGTCGCTGTGGCGTCCCTATAGCTGCTGCAAACGTGAGGGACAAACTTTCCTGTTCAGCATCGACTTCGAAGGCGATGCTTCATGAGTCGGCTTCTCGGACGACGATGGCTGGGCGTGTCGAGTCTGTTGCTCTGCGGACTACTCACCATGGCCACGCATGCCGACGCCGCCGGAGTTGACTACCGCCTGGGCACTCAAGGCGAAGTACTCGACGACCGAGTGATGTACACCATTGGTGGCGGCTCGGCGGTCGGCTCACCGAGTTCGCTCTACCGGCCCAGTGGTCTCGGTGTCGGCGGGTCATGGCGAGCGAACATGATGTGCGGAAACATGAGCCTCACCAACACCCTGCAAAACCAACTGAATGGCGTGACCGAAGGTTTCCAGCAGATCATGAGCAGCATCGTGCAGAACGCGACCCAAGCCGTGATGTCGCTGCCGGCGTTGATCATCCAGCGCGCCAACCCCGGTCTCTATGAGTTGCTCAGTAATGGTGTGATGCAGGGGCGCATCGACTTCGACCGCTCCAAGCTGACCTGCCAGGCCATGGCCGAAAAGATGGCGGATAAGGTCGGTCAAGCCGGCTGGGGCGAACTGGCCAAAAACCAGGAGATGCAGGGCAATCTGGAGCAAACAGCCGGTGATGCGGTGGCCGCGGTGAAAAGCACCGAGGCCCATAACGGCAACAATGGGGTGTCCTGGGTGGGCGGTTCGAAGGCTGGTGGGAATGGGCAGACGCCCATTCGTGTGACTTCCGACGTGGTGAGAGCGGGCTATAACCTGCTGCATAACCGCACGGTGGATGACAGCACCTCGATCAGTAGTAGCGACTGCTTAGGCGGGGCTATTTGCCAGACATGGACCTCGCCCCAAGAGGAATCCGAATGGGCCGTACGCGTGTTGGGGGAAAGCGAAGTCGCGACCTGCGACACCTGCGAAACCCTGCGTGCTACCGCTGGCAGTGGGTTATCGCCGCTGATCCAGGAGGCCTACAGCGAACGTCTCAAGGCCTTGCAAGGGCTGCTGTCGGGCTCGCTGCCGCCTACCCCTGACAACCTGGCGAAAGCCTCCAGCCCGATGCTGCCGGTGACCCGTGGCGTGATTGAAGCGCTGCGCGACGATCCCGACCAGGATCTGTTGGCACGGCGCCTAGCTAGTGAGACGGCCTTGTCCAGCGTGCTCGACAAGGCACTGCTGCTACTGCGCACGCTGCTGGCAGGCAGTCACGAGCCGAACATCGCTTCCGCCGAGCCGGCCCAGAGCGCCTTGACGAAAAACATCGACACCCTGGAGCGCGAAATACGCCTGCTGCAGACCGAACTGCAGGTACGGCAGATGCTGGCCACCAACACCGCCAGCCTGGTGCTCGACCGGCATGCCGGTGGTGCCGACGCATCGCGTACCGTCGAGCAAGGCGACCCTGAACCTGGCCGACTCAACGACGCCGACGCCAGGCGCAAGTGAGCCATGAAACGCTCACTGCTATTCACTTTGCTTTCAAGTCTAGGGATCGCCGCAGGGATGATCCTGACCGCCGCACTGATCGCCTGGATCGGCTGCACTGCGCTGGGCAGTTTCGAGGTTTGGCAGCAAACCTTGGAATCGATACGCCCTTATCTGCGGTGGTGGCGTGTCCTGCTCTACGGCGTCCTCTTTGCACTCTGGTGGGACCTGCTGAGGCGCTACCGACATCGACCACAAGACCGACTGCGCGTGAAACGCGTCGGGACATTAGGGCTCTTGCTCTTTACCTGCGTCGAGCTCACTCGATTGTGAGGTCACCACCATGCTCATGAGCACCAACAGCTACCTGGAGTTTTACCTCTCCCTGCTGGCATGGATCATCAACAACGGTATCTGGAACGTCCTGTCCGATACTGGGCTGTTCGCCGCGCCCTTTGGTGCAATCATCTTGCAAGAATGGTTGTCGGCCCGTCAGCAAGGCGCGGATGAAGGCAACAAAGGATTGCTCTCTGTACCGCGGATAGAGAACCGGCTGTGGCTGGCCTACATCGTCGTCTTGTTCGGCTGCGCGCCGGTCTTTCCATTGAGCCTCACGTCAATGACGTTCGATGATGCAGCGAGCCAGCGCTGCGGTATCAGTGTGGCTAAGCCAGCAGAAACCGCCTGGGGGATTACCTTCAATACCATCGGCGAACGCTCCGCCAACGTGCCAATTTGGTGGTTTCTGGTGCACGCCTTGAGCAAAGGGGTGACGGCGGCGGCAACCGCCTCCATTCCCTGCGCACCGGATATCCGGCAGATGCGCATGGAGATCAACAGTTCGCGCATCGATAACCAGGTATTGCTGCAGGAAGTCGCCGACTTCACTCGTGACTGCTACGGCTATTCCCGCTCTCGGCTGTTCACCAATCGTCCGCAGCTGGACAAGGCGCAAAGTCATGATGCGTCCTGGATCGGCTCACGCTATTTTCTCGACACACCGGGCTACTACGACACCGATCGCTCACGGACACCGCGAGTCAGCTGGCCCTACGATGAAGCCCGAGATATTTCCTTGCCACGGTTGGAGAATGGCGCGGGCTACCCCACTTGCAAAGAGTGGTGGAGTGACAACGGTGTCGGGTTGCGCGAGCGCTTGATCGAGCAAGTCGATCCTTCGCTGCTGACTCAGCTAAAAGGTTGGTTGACTGGCCGTTCGAGTAGCGAGATTGAGGACGCCACCCTGCGCGAACTGGTCAGCCCGCGCCAGCAATCGATGTCCATGTCGCCAGGACAGGTGTACCAGGACTACGGCTCCAGCGCTCGTGGTGGGTCGATCAATCAGGGGCTCAATAACCTGGCCACGAATACTGGGCTGGCCCTTGGTTCATTCAGCAACTTCCCGGCAATGAATGCACTACGCGCTGCCCTGCCGATGGTGCAGGCTTTCCTAATCATGGGCGTCATCATCAGTTTGCCGCTAATCCTACTCGTGAGTACCTATCAGCTAAAGACCGTCATGACGGTGACGTTCGCGCTGTTCACGCTGCTCATGCTGACCTTCTGGTGGGAGTTGGCCCGCTGGGTCGACTCCAGCATGCTCGATACCTTGTACAACCAGGTGTCGGCGTCCAATCAGGTGCTGTTGTCGCTGCCCACATCCGGATTTATGGATGGAACCGTCACGGCACAGGTGATTGAGTATGTGATGGGGGCGATGTTCTTGGTTCTGCCAGGTCTATTTCTGGTTGCTATGAGCTGGGCAGGCTACGCAATTGGCAGCAGCCTTGAAGGGATGCTAGGAAGTGCGAGCAAGGCAGCGCATGGCGCGGCAGGCAAAGGCACAGATCAGTTGATGGGAGCTACGAAAAGGATCATCTGACGTCACTACTCGATGATTTGGAATGCCCGATGTAATGGCCGTTGTCGTCGTAATTGCCTAGATAGGAGTTGGCCCCTAAAAAGTCGGGACCTGGATCATTGCCTTCAAGATCCGCGTCAATGGCAGCCTTGGACAACAGGAGACCAATCACAGCAACCATCGTTACGACAGAAGCGACCAACCAGAAACCGATAAAAAGCAACCCAAGGATGAGTGCCAGCTTCGTAACCAGAAAGGTCCCGCGAACCAATAGCCCACCAGCAGGCATACCTGTCGCGACCGCACGTTTAGCCACACGAGATTCAAATCCTTTCAACCTGCGATAAACACGTTTTACCGACATACCGCATGCATATGCCCAGCGGTGTGCGCGGGAGATTTGAAGTGACTGCTGAGCCGGCATGGTTGCGACCTCTTCTGAGCGTGTTCCTGTGGAAATCGAGATTACAGACTACTACTGAAAATCGCCCATGCTTAACCGTTTATCAGCTTGCTGGGGCGAAAAACTCTTCACTGGAAGACAGAAGACGCACCTCGTACAACAGCGCCTCTAGGGCCGTTGACTCATCCAAATCATCCAGCTACAAGAGGATACGGATCGCTGTTATGGACAGCACCTTCCCAGGTAGCCAGAGCCTTCAAAGCTACGTCACTCCGGTGATGGTTCCTCCCAAGTGCGATTAGCGTTCGGTGGCTCGCACGGTCACGCTACACGGTGATGAACGTCTACTGCTCTCCCGAGCGTCTTTCGAGCTCGGCTCGTCCTACCCACTCTTGTTTTTCTTCAACCCACCGCGGGGAATTCTTTCCCCTATGGGACAGGTTTCTTCGCGCTATCAACGGAGGCACACCATGTCCGGCTCACTCACAAGCGAAGCACTGAACACTCTGCGCTTGCCCATTGTGTTCACTCCAGACGCGTGGCAACACGCAGTATTGCTCGATGGTTCAAATCATCCTGAAGAACTGCAGCTCGATAGGCTGAGCAATGTGATACGCGCAGCCTTCACAGCTCACCTGGCCGATCCAAACGCACCCTACGTGGTGTTTGAGGTAGCCAAGTTCGTCTCAGCGAGTGATGCAGATCATGAACCATTGCTGCGACTGAGCCTCAGCCTGCTTCAGGCATCAGACCAACCTAACGCCTTACTGATAGCGCTTGCGGAAGAGCAGCAACGCTGAACGCAAATGGCCATACCCGGCCACCGATC
Source organism: Pseudomonas brassicacearum subsp. brassicacearum (assembly GCF_008801605.1). Lineage (GTDB taxonomy): Bacteria > Pseudomonadota > Gammaproteobacteria > Pseudomonadales > Pseudomonadaceae > Aquipseudomonas > Aquipseudomonas brassicacearum. Next base: position 786,282 of record NZ_VZPJ01000001.1, read on the forward strand.
CAACTCAAGCTATACGCAGTCCTGTACCAATCCAATCAACACCCACCGGGGAACCCTCCCCGACGGGCAAGGCGTTCCTCCGGTTTTTCGAGGAACATGCCATGCGCAATATCTACCAAGACGTGACTGACAAGATCGTTACCGCGTTGGACCAAGGCGTAGCGCCCTGGATCAAACCCTGGTCCTCAAGTGGCTCAGCTGACGTCGGTCATCACCAACCCTACCCCATCAACGCCATCACCCAGCGCCCCTATTCGGGCATCAATTTACCGTTGCTCTGGGCCGAGGCCAGGTTGCAGGGGTTCACTCAAGATCGCTGGCTGACCTTCAATCAAGCCAAAAAAGCCGGCGGGCACATTCGTAAGGGTGAGCACAGCACCCTGGCAGTGCTCTACAAGCCGATGGAGCGCGAGGAACAGACCGAATCAGGCCACCCCGTACTAGATGAAAACGGTCAGCCCAAGGTTGCTCATTTCGGCATTCTCAGGACGCATTTTCTGTTCAACATCGAGCAAACGGAGGGGCTCGAAACACTCAACGAAACGGTGCTCGAGACGGAACCGAGCGATCCCTTCTTCCCCAACGGCGCTGCGGAAAATCTGTTGTTACGTTCGGGAGCAAACATCATTCATCGATTTGCCGACGAAGCCTTTTACCACCCGATCAGAGACCTCATCCAACTGCCAACAAAAGCGCAATTTCACGATCAAAGTGAGTACTACGCCACCGCACTTCACGAGCTGACGCACTGGACCGGACACCACTCTCGATTGCAGCGCGAAGGCGTGACCTCTCCGTGTCCATTTGGCTCGCCAGGCTATGCATTTGAAGAGTTGATCGCCGAAATGGGCGCCGCTTTTTTATGTGCCTACGCCGGTATACGGGGAGAGCTTCGGCACGAGGGCTATATCGACTCCTGGCTCGGCCTGCTCAAGGCTGACAACCGCGCGATTTTCCGCGCCAGTGGCCAGGCCCGATGCGCTTCGGAGTATGTGCTCAACCTGGAGCAGCAACAGAAGCAGACGGTAATGGATGACTCGCGATGCATGAACGATGGAGCTTGATCGTCACCTCACCGCTGCACACGCTTCATAGGGTCCAACACGAGTTGGACCCTTTTTCTATGCCCAGAAAAACTCCCACACTGCGGAGCTCTGACGCAAAGAGCATGAAGTAATCCTGTAACCGCAGTGCGCCGTTACGTATCCAGATTCTCCGCCAGGTAATCCACCAGATCGAGTGGACTTCGGCTGTCGATCACCTTGTAGATCAGATCGCGTTTGCTGCGCGGAAGCTTCTTGACCACGCTTTTCGCCGAGGCCCTGACGGCTTCGTCTGTTCCATGGATACGTGCCGCGAGCAGCAGTATGAGCGTGGCGTCAGTGAGGTTCATGGCAAGACCCGATAAAATTCGCACCGCAGTGTACCGACACTTTCCTTTTTCGTACCAGCATGCGCTTCCAACAAAACGGCACCAGGACAAATCGATATTCCGATTGCCGCACAAAGGGAACCGCGTCAAAAGGACCGGTAAGGGTTGGAAGGGAATGGGGAGTCAAGGGTAAGAGCCCTATCCGAAAAGGCTAAAAGGCCACTGACTCTGCCAGTTCCCAGGAGGACCATGATGCTCAGTCTGTTTCGGCACAAAAGGCAAAAGCCTCCTCCGCCACCCACCGTAAACGTCGCCGATGGGTACCTGCCCATCGAATCGTCCCAGAGCTTGTTAGCAGCCGAGCATCGCCGTCAGTTGATCGATCGCATTTGGCAGTACACCGCCCTCTCCCATCCGCAGTTCAGCCAGCTCTATTTAAATCCGATCCATCGCTACGCCGAGTTGGTCCAGCAGCTTCCAGCCAGCGAGACGCACCACCATGCTTATCTGGGCGGCATGCTCGACCATGGGTTGGAGCTGGTCGCTTGTAGTTTGAAATTGCGTCAGTCGTATCTGCTTCCCACCGGCGCCGCACCTGAAGACCAAGCCGCCCAGACCGATGCCTGGTCAGCTGGCATTGCCTATGGAGCATTGCTCCATGACATCGGTAAGATCGCCGTGGACCTGCTGGTCGAACGCCAGGATGGCCGCATCTGGCATCCTTGGCAGGGTTCCCTGGATCAGCCGTATCGTTTCCGCTATTTCAAGGGGCGCGACTACCACTTGCACGGCGCGGCCGCAGGCTTGCTCTACACCCAGATTCTCGACCGCTCAATCCTCGATTGGCTCAGTGGATTTCCATCGCTCTGGGCCAACCTGCTGTATGTCCTAGCAGGTCAGTATGAACGTGCCGGCGTGCTTGGTGAGCTGGTGATGCAGGCAGACCGTGTTTCCACCGCACAGAACATCGGTGGTAACCCGAGCAAGGCTCTGCAAGCGCCGACTCATTCGCTGCAACACCATTTGATCAGTGGACTGCGTCATTTGATTCAGCACGAGCTGAAACTCAACCAGCCGGGTGCCGCGGGATGGCTGACCCAGGACGCACTGTGGCTGGTCAGTAAGACGGTCACAGACAAGCTGCGAGCCTATCTGCTGTCGCAATCGATTGAGGGCATTCCCTCATCCAACCTCGCTGTGTTTGACGAGCTGCAGTCACATGGATTGGTTGAGACCACGCCGGAAGGCAAAGCCATTTGGACCGCGCGTGTGACACAGGGAACCTGGCAGCAGAGCTTCACCTTTCTGCGCCTTCAACCCGCACTGATTTGGGGGAACGAAGACCGGCCTGAGGCTTTCAGTGGAACGGTGAGCATTGCAGTCCATGACCGTTCAACTGACACCCCGGTACCAACACCAACGCCCGAAACAGCCAGTACAAGATCAGACCAAAGTCAACCGCAGCCGGATACTTTGGCACTAGAGGATGCCGATTACCTCGGCACGCTGCTGGACATGTTCGAATTGAAAGAGCCTGAGGCCAAAGACGCACTGTCAGAAAGTGCTGTCGAAACTTCAACGCTTCAGTCGGATAGCCCAGGCCAGGCATTCCTCAGCTGGGTCAAGGAAGGCATTCTGAGCCACAAACTGATCATCAACGACAGCAAGGCCAAAATCCACACAGTGGATGGCAGCGTATTTTTGGTCACGCCTGGTCTCTTCCAACGCTACGCGCAGGAATTTCCAGGCGTTTCGCAGGGTTCAGATCAGGAGATGGAGGAATGGCGTTGGGTGCAAAAACAGTTCGAGAAGCTGAAGGTTCACAGAAAGCGAGATAACGGTCTAAATATCTGGACATGCCAAGTGCAAGGTCCCAGGAAGAAAACGACCTTGAAGGGATATCTGATTGTGGAGCCGACGTCAATTTTAGAATCGATACCGTCAGATAACCCTTTTCTCACGCTTGGTGATGGCTAACGAGGCTAATCAAACTCTTCGCTTTTGTTGTATCGAATCCGCTCCGCAAGTCGAGCTCGAGTGCAGTACGGTCTACCCGGACGGTTACCCCAGCGGCCCCATGGTGACCTACAAATCTGGTAACGAATTCTGAGCCCAGAACATGATCCACTGTGAGACGATCCGCGTTGAACTCATTGACGGGTGAACCCCATGATTGCAGCTCTGAGCCGTACTAATCCGATAGATCGCGAAGATCCACCCAAACGCTTTTTATACCTGTCGTTGGTAGCGATATCACCTTGCCTGGCACTGGGCGCGCTATGGAACCAGGGTGACCTGAACTTGGTGTCTAGCGCGATGACATTGTCCGCCTCTGCAGTCCTTCTGCTCAATTTGGAGAGGATTCAGAACTACCTACGGCCAGAGTGGGCTCGCGAGTACGAAGCTAAGCTGGCTCCCCTGCGAGCACGTTTACTGGAGCAGGATCTGAGTGCCTCGGAGCGCGAGCTTGTCCTGAATCGAATCCAGGATCTCAACGATCGCTACCACTTGGTCACAAGCCCAGCTGTCACCTATCGCTGGATCAAAAGGATGGGCGCTGCCATGGGGAGCATCGCCCAGTTCCTGCGATCAGGCTCGCACTAAGTCCGGATCCATCGTCCCAAATGCTCGCAGCCACCTGATCGGCAACAAAACCAGGTAGCTGCGAACGATCAATCTGGCGGCTGCACGATCTCCTCCAAATCTTCTTCCTAGTCGTCACAGAACGCATCTACCAGCCCCGCCGTGTAAAGTCCGATATCGTACAAACGCTTCTTGATATCGGGATGCGCGTTGCGTATGGCCAGGACGGTACCTGTGATCACCAACCGTCCCAATGATCCCTCAATGCGGTTGACAAGGATAACGCACCCAAGATTCTGAGAGCTCCGCAGCCACAGAGCCCTCGCCAAAGTAGGGAAACCTTCGTTACGATCGAACACGAATGTGACGTCGACGTTGTTTACCGATCGCCCCCCTACGACCGGCTTTGTGCCGAAGGCATCCGACTCAAGCCCTTGTCAGCGTGAACCACCCTTGTACAAAAATGAAGTCCTCTCAACGATCCAGCTTGAGAGCTTGCCCGATCCAGCTCATCTGTGACAAAACCCTTCGATTTTGCTCGAATCCCGCCAGTCGATCAAACTCAACCCCGACATCCTGTGCGACTTCGAAAAGCCTGAGGTGGTTGAAGCACCATCAATGACAGCCTTGCCCCTGGGTGGCTATATGGACGCTCAGCCGGTCAAGATGCTCGACGATGCTTCCAGGCGGCCTTGAAGGCCTGTAACTGCTCCACTGAGAGCGTCGGGTCGAGCGTGCGCCTCGCGGTGGTGGAAGGAGCACAGTAACGCGAGGTCCGTCGGGAGTGATCTCGGCTATCCGACCAAGGCCGGATATGGTGAACCATCACAGGAAGGACGGCGTTCAGCATGCACTTTGTGCGAATGGGCTTCAGCCTACGCCAATGCGACTGGCATTTACCAGATGATCACCAATGCCCAATTGGCGAGCACTAAGCGTTACACGATCTTAGACTGCCCCTCTCACCCCAAAACTTTGGAAGGTTTCTTAGGCCGTCAAGCACCGTTTGGTTAGGGCTCGCCCGAAGGTATGTACCTTCGTAGACATCGACCACAGCTCCTGTATGCCATTCTCCCTCGTGATGATAACGAACCTTGATGAAATACCGGATGCGATCAGCTGGGCGACAAGTCCTCTTGGTACGACGAAATTGTCCCCCGCCCCCTCCTTACGAACCCTGACGTACTCAATGTGCTACTCGTCTTTATCGAGGCGGAATACCATTGATAAAATACTGTTTTGGCATTTTCAACGTAAGCGTCTGCCGAACACATCTTGCACCAGCCCGTTTGGTGTAGACGGACGCTCGAAACATCCTGTCGAGACTATCGCGCTATTCGGTTTCGACGGCAGCTTGCTCCCCCTATGCTCTTGACTCGTCTAGGAGCAGCAACCAGAGCGAGCCCCAGCAGCGGGTTCGAACAGTGACTCAACAATCGTACAGTCTGGAGTGTTCGAGCCTAGGCATGTTGACTCACACGTGCCTGCCATTGAGAGCAGCTCTATCCGGATCTGCTGGAGCTTAGCTACCTTAGATTCCACTTCTGCCAAGTGCTTCTTGACCACCGACAACGCATCAGCACACAGACGATCAGCATCTGCCGCGAGCGCAATGAGTTCGCGGATATCGTCGAGCGGAAAGCCCAGTTCACGATTCTGCCTGATGAAGATGAGTCGTGACCGATGCTTTTCGGTATAGATTCGATGCCGCCCTGTCGACCGTAGGGCCGGAGGGAGAAGGCCTATTTTCTCGTAGTAGCGAATCGTTTCAATGTGGCAACCCGTTGATTTCGACAGCGCTCCGATTCCTGACATCCAAACTCCCCAAGCATTTTCTTGAACCTGTAGTAGCTACAGATATTAACCTGCTCAATCGAAAAATGATTTCACGCGTTTTAAGGGCATTCCGTGGACAGAGAGCAGCTAGAGAAGAACCAGATTCCCGTTTACTTCGTCGCGGTCATTGTCGCGGCTATCGGAGGCCTGCTCGCACCTGATGCCTCTCAAGCGTTAGGTGCGTTGGTGACACCAGCCATTGCTGTGCTGATGTACGCCATGTTTCTACAGATCCCATTCCTGGATCTCCGCAAAGGGCTTGCAAACAAGCGTTTCATGACCGCGCTGCTGACCGCTAATTTCGTCGCCATCCCCCTGTTGGTTTGGGCGTTGACGATGGGCCTAGCCGACCACCCGGCGATATTGGTGGGCGCACTATTGGTCTTGCTGACGCCTTGTATCGATTATGTTGTGGTGTTTACCCATATCGGTAAGGGCGACTCCAAACTGACTCTGGCGGCAACGCCATTACTACTCGTGCTTCAGCTTGTGCTACTACCCCTCTATCTAGCCTTCATGGTGAGTGATGACTCGGCGGTGGTTATATCGGTCGGCCCATTTGTTGAGGCCTTCGTAGTGCTGATCGCTTTACCCTTGGTCTTGGCAGTAGCAACAGCTGCCGGGGCAAAGGGGTCACGCGTCGTTGAGGGCTGGAACAATGTATGGGCTTGGATGCCTGTGCCAGCTATGGCGGCTGTATTGGTCGTAGTGATCGGCTCTCAGATTTCAACGGTGGTCAGAGACATGGACAAGCTGCTGCCTGTTATTCCCGTCTACATTGGTTTCATGCTCTTGGCACCCGTGGTGGGTGCGCTGGTGGCTCGGGCGTTTAAGTTACCGGCTAGCACGGCAAGATCAGTCGCTTTCAGCAGCTCGACACGAAACTCATTGGTAGTTCTACCATTGGCATTGGCCTTGCCCGAGGAAATCAGAGGGCTCGCTGCGGCAGCAGTCATTACTCAAACTCTGATTGAGTTGGTCAGCGAACTAATTTACATCCGAGCAATTCCTGCTTTGGTGTGGCGCAAAATGTAGATGCCAGGGAAGACATAAGCACAAAACACCCTGCGCGATTAAACAGGTGCCCACCTGTGCGGCAGCAGCTTATTAAGCTCACTCGCGCGCTGCGTCGGCAGGCGCGTGAGAACATCCTTCAGATAGGCGTACGGATCATGGCCATTCAGCCGCGCTGACTGGATCAAGCTCATGATCGCCGCAGCCCGTTTTCCGCTGCGTAGCGACCCGGCGAAGAGCCAGTTCTTGCGCCCAAGAGCCCATGGCCGGATCTGGTTCTCCGCCCAATTATTATCAATGGGAACCGCCCCGTCATCGAGGTAGCGCGACAGCGCTGCCCAGCGTTTAAGGCTGTAATCGAATGCTCTGCTGATGGCCGAACCTTCGGGCACAAGATCACGCTGCGCATTCATCCAGGCATGCAGCCTATCCATCACCGGTACCGCTTTTTCTTGCCGTATTCGGCGCCGTAAATCCGGCTCCACGTCTCTGACTTCTCTTTCGATTTCGTACAACAACTGGATATAGCGCAGGGCTTGCTCGGCGAGCGTGCTTTTATTCGTAGCGTGCAGTTCAAAGAACTTGCGCCGTGCATGGGCCATGCAGCCGATCTCGGTCACGCCGAGTTCAAAGTTGGCCTTGTAGCCGCCAAAATCGTCGCAGACCAACTTGCCATTCCAGTCCTGAAGGAAGTCGCGAGCATGCTCTCCGGCGCGACTGGGGCTGAAGTCATAAACCACCGCTGCCACATCCGAGAACTGGCTGGTAGCGTAGGCCCACACATAGGAGCGGTGGGTTTTCTTTGTTCCCGGCATGAGCATCTGCACCGGTGTTTCATCTGCGTGGATGATTGGTTGCCCAAGCACTACTTCGCGCAGCGCATCGACCAGCGGCTGCAACTGAACTCCGGTCACGCCAACCCATTGAGCCAAGGTTGAACGTGGAATCGCCAAGCCCGCTCGACCGAAGATTGACTCCTGACGGTAAAGCGGCAGATGGTCAGCAAACTTGGCGATCATGACGTGTGCGAGCAGGCCCGAAGTCGGGATGCCTTTATCAATGATCTGCGCCGGAACCGGTGCCTGGATCAGCGTTTCGCAGTTATCGCAGACCCACTTGCCACGGACATGGCGTTCGACGGTGAACACGCCGGGCGTGTAGTCCAGCTTCTCGCTGACGTCCTCACCGATGCGCTTGAGGGCGCAACCGCATGGGCAGTGAGTGTTGTCCGGTTCGTAATGGATCAACGTTCGCGGAAATTCTGCCGGCAATGCCGTGCGCTTGAGCTTTTGCTTTTCCTCGGTCGCCGTTGGTGCTATTTGCAACGCCTGAAGCTCGGCCTCAATCGCCGCGATATCAGTATCGATCAGGTCATCTAGCAGGCTGGCCTGTTCAGGATTCATCTGCTCGCTGCGCTTGGCAAACTTCAAACGCTTGAGCTGGGCGATCTCATGGGTCAGTTTCTCAATGACTGTTTGGTCACGGTTGATTTTCTTGCCCATAGTGTCGACTTGCGAGAGCAACTGCGCTGCGAGGACGCGCAGTTGATTGGGAGACAGTTGGTCGAGATTGGGCGAAGAAGTCATACGCCGGACTTTGCCAGAGCAGGCGTTTCGCGACGATAGACCGATAGGCTAATGGCAGCCGTTAAAGCAGTGTGATCGAGCCTCTAGAACCTGCGCGTTGCCATGGCAGCCCCAGCACCAACGCTTGAAGTTGCTCGGCATCCAGTTCCATCTCAGAACCATGGCGGATGCCAGGCCAGTGGAACTTGCCTTGGTTTAACCGGCGCGCCGCCAGCCATATTCCGAAGCCGTCATGCACCAGCACTTTCATGCGATTGGCGCGGCGGTTGGCGAACAGATAAGCGCTGTGCGGCTGCGCCGCACCGAACACCGCGATCACCTTGGCTAGCGCCGTTTCGGTGCCTGCGCGCATGTCCATCGGTTCGGTGGCGAGCCAGATGGAGTCGATGTGAATCATCGCAGAATATCTCGAAGAAAAGTCGCGCAGGCGGCAGCACTTTCAACGGGCCAGTCCACTTTGATGATGGCGCGCGGGTGCTGTATTTCAACGCAGATATTCGATGATGCTGGATGGGAGTTCGCCCCCGCCAGCGGCATGGCTAACGGAATAAATGCAGGTGGGTGCGCCGGGATTTTCTGCGTTTGCAGCCGAATCCATTTGTGGACGAGGTTTGCGTTGAGGCTATGGCCGAGCGCGACGCTGGCAATCGAAGCGCCTGGTTGGGCGCACTCTTGAATGATCTGGGCTTTGAAGGATTTGGAATAGGAACGGCGTGTTGGCTGCATGATATACCCGCTTGAGAGCTAGAATTGGTGTCCACTTAATTTAAGTGCACACCATGTCTTCGCTTTGCAGGGCTGGGTAGATGACTTGGCCGGACGGTTACTTTTCAACTATCCCTATGTTGATCCATTGCTGGCATATGCCCTGGCAGGGTGCGCCGCATCTTTCAAACGCACTGTTACCATCCGTGAGTTAAGCCCCCCAGGCCACCATGGCGCGGCCTCAGTGCTTAAGACAAAATCCTAGGTGATACGATAAAGTCAGAATGGATAAAGCGAGGGAATATGGGACGCAGATGGCTTAAACAGGAGCGCCGGACGAAAGAGGAGCTATTCGATGGCTTGGTGCGCAACGCATTAGGCTTCGTGCACACGTCGATTGACCACCTCCAGAAAAAGCCAAAAAACGCCATCGTTGATCTCTATACGGCGATCGAACTGTTTTTGAAAGCCAGGCTGATGGCCGAGCACTGGACGCTGATGCTTGCGAAACCAGAGACTGGCGATCTTCAAAACCTGGCAGTGGGAGATTTTCTCTCGGTTTATCTGGATGACGCCCTAAAACGAATAGGCTCTATCCTCGGCGATGAGATCGAAACACCAGCGGCCGAGAACTTCAAAGCGCTTGGCGAGCATCGCAATCAGATCGTCCACTTCGCACACTCAGGCATGGACGATTTGGGCGCCACACAGGCCGGCGTAATCGTCGAGGCATGGGCATCATGGCATTACCTTTACGGGCTTTTGACTGGGCCATGGAAAGCGGTTTTCGAGCCGTACTCTGCAGAATTGCATGTGCTCAATCAGCGCATAATGCGACAGGGCGAATTCATCAAAGCCCGGTTTGAAATTTTACAGCCTCAGATCGAAATCCAGAAAAAGAAAGGCAAAGAGATTATGGCTTGCGGTCGTTGCAAAATGACTGCGGCAATCGTCGGGGAGAACCATCAATGGGGCATTGATTACTCCTGCATGGTCTGCGGGGTCGATGATACTGCGCTCGTGAGCTGTGATGCCGAGCTACCTTGCCCTGGATGTGGTACCCCGTTTAAGTTTTTCCAGGGTGATGTTCACAACTGCCCGCACTGCGCCCACCCCATCGACACTGGCGTCCTAATTGACCTGTGCTCGCAGCATTTTTCAGCTGGGGACAGCTGGTGCGAGGACGATACTGTACACATCGCATCCTGTCACAAGTGCGAGCACCCTCATCCCTCGGTGTTCTTCATCGACGGGATGTGGGGTTGTGTGGCCTGCTACGACAGAGGCTGGGGTGCAGTCACGTGCGAGAGATGTGGTGAGTTTGTGACAGGGGATATGGAAAGAATCCAGTATTTTGCATGTCACAAGTGCGAAGATCAGGTGAGGGAACAGATTCGCGAGCTAGTCGAACGTGCGGATGCCCAATCCCCAGCTAAGAGCGGTTGAACCGTGGTAAGGGAAACTACCATATTTTCGGAATCGTTGAAGTCTTCACAGGCTCTCGAGCAGGTATCGAGCCCAAAAGGATTAGCATAAGTACTTACTCGATCAAACAACCTGTGACAGCACGCACACCAGTGCAGACCACGCCGGCTGATAGGATCACATTGAACAATGAACACGCCGCTCGCCATAGCCAGTGATGCCCGCGCCCGCGCCTGGCTGGAGCAGTTCAATCTTGGTGATCGCTCGCGCGCCCAGAAACTGCTGGAGGCGCTTGCCTTCGTATCACGCGATGATTTCCTCGATCAAATGCGGGCCATGCTTCTGCGAGAAGCAGAAGCAACACAGGGCACCGTTGCTCTGTATGCCGAGCGCGAGCTTAGACATCGCTTGGGTAAGCCGAACCGTTTGTTCAAGGAAACCCGACGCACCATTAAGCGGGCCACCGGCGCGAAGGGGCCTGACGCGGTGAAGCCAACGAAAGCCTATGACCCCTCTGTTGGCAGCGAAGGCATAGTCGCGCAGATGATTTCTCAGCTATGCCAGGAGTATCCAACAAAATTCCTAAACCACCCCGGCCCGGAACAAATACGCCGAAAACGTGCACGGGCTTTCTGGGTCGTTACGGATCTGATTGGAAGCGGTGATCGCGCATCCAGCTATCTTGAAGCGGCGTGGCTTGTGAGATCCGTCCGCAGCTGGTGGTCAGGAAAACTCATGAGGTTTGCAGTCATGGCGTATTCCGCTACTGAATCCGGTGAGCGCTCGGTAGCCAGACATCCGTCAAGACCGGCGATACATGTTGTTCTGCCCTGCCCCACCATCGACACCTGTTTTTCCCTTAAAGAAGCCGAGCAGATGAAAACGCTCTGCACCACTTATGATCCCACTGATGGAGAGCCAGGCCACGGCCCTTGGTTTTGGAGCGGCCCAAGCCTTGGCTACGGCAACACTGGAGCTCTGCTTGTGTTCGCACACGGTGCGCCAAACAACGTACCGCTCATGTTTCACAAAGCCTCAAAAGACAAGAAAAAAACCTGGACGCCTTTATTCCCTGCTCGGGTTTCAGCCGGCATCAGCAAGGAAGTGTTCGGGATTGACTTGACGGCCGAGAGCATCAGCGCTCGCTTGGCTAACCTCGGTGATAAGAGCCTGGCCAAGTCGAAGGCGATCTTGAAATCAGACATAGGCACAGGACAGGCTTTTCTGGTGCTGAGTGCGCTGTTGCAGCGTTCCCGCTTAAACGACCGGGCACTCGCCACTCGAACCGGCCTGAAAACGTATGAGCTGACGAATCTTCTCCGAAAAATGACTCAATATGGCTGGATCGACTCACAACGCAGACTGACCGACCAAGGTTATGGTCAGCTCGCGCACGCGAGAAAACAGGAGCATCTTGCTAAAAAAACCACACCTGTTGGCAATCCGATACCAGAACCGTACTATCCCTCCTCGTTGAGGCATCCAATCTAGATTCTAGCTCCGGCGTACGTTCCTAGAATGTTGCTGCCATGATGGGTTGGATTCTCAACTCATCACCGGGCGCAGATTACTGCAGCCCTATGTCTTAGCTCCTGCTTACGGTTAAGCGCTCACGCCACAGCCTAGTGGCGTAGCCTTCTGCCCGCGGCGCGAGCACTCACCCTGCGGGTGTCAAAGTAGATGAAGGATTGGACGCCTCAACACTACCGCCGAGCCCAAGGCGCAAGTACCGTTGCCCCCCCGGTGATGGACGCTGCGATCGCGACCTCTCAGAAGACGGTCGCCGTTCACCCATCGCTGCCCCCAATATTGACCCTCAAGCACCTCGCCCACCTTACCCAAGTGCCTTATAAGCACCTGCGAAATTACGTCACTCGCGAAGTTGAGTCCTACAAGGTTTTTCGCGTTAGAAAGCGCGGGCGACTGGGCCAGCCCACTTCATTCCGTGTGATTTGCGTTCCACCTCCAAGCCTGTCGGTAGCCCAACAGTGGATCGCGCAACACGTATTGGCTAAAGCCAAGCCTCATGCGGCCAGCACAGCCTTTGCACCGAACTGCCGGCTAATTGACGCGGCTTCGCCTCACTGCGCGAGTCGTTGGCTGATCAAGGTCGATGTGCAACGCTTTTTCGAGTCGATCTCGGAAATTGATTGTTACCGGGTCTTCCGCAGCCTCGGCTACCAGCCCTTGGTATCCTTTGAACTGTCACGCCTCTGCACCCGTACCGGTAACTTCAGTCGTATGCGCCGCACGATCAAATGGCGCCGAAAAGTCTCCTTGTCCAAGTCAAAGATTCCCAACTACGCATCACGCGACACTGGTCATCTGCCACAAGGCGCGGCAACGAGTCCCATGCTCGCAAACCTTGCGATGAGAGAAGCCGACATTTTGCTGACCGAGCTAGCCGAGCGGCTTGGGCTGACCTATACCCGCTACGCGGATGACCTGACCCTCTCTACAACCGACATTGCATTCGATCGGGAGCAGGCTCGTCGGACAGTAAATGAGGTCTACAGGATCCTCCAGCGATTTGGGCTCAACCCGAATCTCGCCAAGACTACGATTGCCTCACCACGGAGTCGAAAAATCGTCCTGGGGCTACAAGTGCATCGGGAAACACCGAGGCTAACCCGCGAATTCAGAATGAAAATCCGGATGCACCTACATTACTTGGAGCGCGAGGACGTCGGGCCTTTGAAACATGCAGAGCGTCGCGGCTTTTCAGCAATTGCTGGCATGCGCAATCATCTGATGGGGCTCGCTGCCTACGCCATCCAGATCGAGCCTGACTACGGCAGAGAGATAAAAGCAAGGCTGGAAGCTGTGGAGTGGCCAATACTGTACTGACATTGCAGTAGAGCCGAATGAATTAAGCGCATTGCTAGAATCAAACACCGCTCAAGGCCTTTTCGGTGTAGCAGCAACGTCATAAATCAACGAGCTACTCACTACTAACTAAGGCTGCTCAGGGAGCGGCGGGCCGGAGAAAAATGCATATTTCCAAATTGACCCTGGTCAACTACCGGAATTTCAAGAACACGACCCTTCGGTTTCACAAGGGTGTGAACACCATCATCGGGGAAAACGGCTCAGGCAAGTCGAACATCCTGCGAGCGATCCGGCTTCTGCTCGACGACACGATGGTGCGTGCCGCCTACCGCTTAGAGGAATCAGATTTCAGCCGTTCGCTCGGACAGTGGCAAGGTCACTGGATCATCATCAGCATGGAGTTCGAGGAGATCAGTACCGACGAATCCGTGCAGGCGCTGTTCCTACACAGCACAGCTACGCTTTCAGATACGCCGCTCCGAAAGGCTACCTATAACCTCATCTTCCGGCCCAAGAAAGAGATCCGGCTGAAGCTGGCTGCCCTTGATATCTTTGACGAAGACAAGCTTGCTGAAATCCGCAGTGGGATCACAATCGACGACTATGAAACGATTTTCACAGGACGGAGCAACGCCGACTTCAGCGTCCCCGCCGTATACGAATCCATCGTCGGCGACTTCGGGTCGTGCGTCTTCAAATCGGAGACGGAATTTCCGGGAATAGGGGCGAAAGTGCCCGGGTTCCTCTCCGTTACGAAAGAGGTCTCGCTGACATTCATACAGGCGCTGCGCGACGTTGTAGCAGAGTTCCATAACAACCGAACGAACCCCTTGCTTACCCTGCTCAAGAGCAAAAGCGGGGAGATCAACCCCGAGACGATGCAGCCGATCACTCAGATGGTTCGCGATCTCAACACGTCCATCGAGGACCTTGAGGATGTGCAGTCGGTTCGCAACAATATCCGCGAAACCATCAAGGACGCTGCCGGTGAAACCTACTCACCTGCTTCACTATCGATTAAATCTGACTTGCCTGAGGAAGCTGAGAAACTTTTCCAGTCGCTACGGCTTTTCGTGGGCGAGTCAGAAGTAGGATACGAGGGGGCAATTCATGAGTTGAGCCTGGGTGGTGCCAACCTGATTTACCTGACACTCAAGCTTCTGGAGTTCAAGTACCAACGCGAAAAGCTTTCCATCGCTAACTTCCTCTTGATCGAGGAACCGGAAGCGCACATCCACACCCACATTCAGAAGACCCTGTTCGACCGCATCGCCTACAGCGACGCGCAGATCATCTACACCACACACTCCACTCACATCTCAGAGGTGAGTAATGTCAGCAGCGTCAACATTCTAGGACGCAACGGCTCATTTTGTGAGGCCTACCAGCCAGCTACGGGCCTTGAACCGTCCCAGGTCACGAGCATTCAGCGTTATCTCGATGCAGTGCGTAGCAATTTGCTCTTCGCCAAGAGCGTAATTCTTGTCGAAGGTGACGTGGAAGAAATTCTGATCCCGGTGCTCGTCAAGAAAGTGCTGGGCCTCAGCGTGGACGAGCTAGGGATCAGTGTCATTAACATCCGCAGCACGGGCTTCAAGAATGTAGCAGTCCTGTTCCACGACCTGCGAATCCGAAAGCGATGCGCCATCGTCACAGACCTCGATCAGGCCTTCTTCGGTATCACACCATTGCCCACCGATGACGATGCTACGAAAGCGAGAAAATCCAAAGCGGCCGGATCACAGAAATCAGGTCTGGAACGCCAGGCCGACCTAACTGGATTCATTGACGGGAACCAATGGCTTGCAACCTTCTATGCCAAACATACCTTTGAGGTCGACTTTGTCGCAGCGGGCAACCATGAAGCCGTTGCTCAGACCGTCCCGAAAGTCTACACGGATGAAAAGACGATCAAGCAAGCGAAGGAGTCTCTTCAATCCGGGCAGCTAGTGCGAATGGGTCGCCGAACGCTGACGATGGCCCAAAAGGAGGGCAAGGGATGGTTCGCTATCCTCCTCGCCGAGCATCTCACCCATCACGTACAGATCCCCACCTATATCCTGCAAGCCATTCATTTTGCGCATGGCCCATTCTCTCGCTCCTTGCTCACCAGAATTCTGCAACATCGCGCCGAATGCCGGTTCAGTCCCAAGCCTTTGCTGACTCCCCTGAAGAAAACTTTCCTACTTGAAGTGGAGCGTTTTGAACGAGAGGAAATCAGCCTGCAGACCCTCAAGGCAGCGGTCGATTTTATGCTGCGAGGAGACGCCATCAATGCGTTCCTAGCGGAGATGGCGTGATGTTCACTTGGGACTCACGAGAACTGAATTGTGAGCAAGCAGCAGCCGTGGTCGAACCGTCGAGCATCTTCCTTATCGCGTGCCCAGGCAGCGGCAAGACACGCACCCTGACGTACAAAATTGCCTATGAGCTGTCTCGCCGCGCAGACAAACGGATCGTTGTAGCCATTACCTATACCCATCGAGCCGCCGATGAGATTCAGGAGCGTATTGAAGACTTGGGCGTCGACACCTCCGGGCTGTGGATCGGCACAATTCACTCGTTCTGCCTGGAGTGGATCATTAAGCCCTACGGCATTTACTGCCCTGCGCTCGCGTATGGTTACTGTGTCATAGACACACATGATCGCGAACTCATGCTGGAGCGGCTATGCGCCCCTTATCGAAGCATCAGTCACTGGGATTGCGACTACTACATTAGCGAGACCGGGTACTACCTTGGATGCCAAGACAAACGCAAGCACGATGCGATTCACAAGGTTCTGGCTGCATACTTCGAAGAGCTTTCAGCCAGTCGACAGATCGATTTCGAACTGATTCTGTGGCACGCCCATACCCTGATACGGGACCAGCCGCATATCGCGATTCTGCTCTCGCAAGTTTTTTCCCATGTTCTGGTAGATGAGTACCAGGACACCAAGCAGATCCAGTACAGCCTTCTACTTACCATTCTGCGCGCAGGCCGCGGGCAAACGAAGACGTTTATTGTTGGCGATCCGAACCAGGCAATCTACGGATCGCTCGGCGGATATGCGATACCAGTGGCTGACTTCCGCGCCCAAGCCGGCATCCCGATCAAAGAAATGTCGCTCAGTCGTAATTACAGGTCTAGTAAGAGGATCATCGACTATTTCTCAAACTTCAACGTCCATGCGACGAGCATTAAGAGCGCGGGCGAGCATACAGTGTTTCCCAGCCTGGTGACCTACAACCAGGACGTCGCTCACACCGATGTGCACGATGAATTGGTCAGGTTGATCCAACTGAGTCTTGCCGCCGGCAATGCTCCCCAAAACATCTGCGTGCTCGCTCCATGGTGGATTTTGCTGGCGTCCACGACCCGTAAACTGGTGGCGATGCTGCCCGATCAGCAGTTCGATGGCCCAGGGCTCGTTCCTTTCAGCAACGATTCGGACAATTTCTGGTTCAAACTCTCCAAAATCTTACTGACAGAGTCTTCACCGAGACTGCTAGTTCGTCGAATGCGCTGGGCAAACGATGTGATCAAAGACCTCGGTGATTTCGGTGTGGACACCACGCGGCTTACGCAACGAAAGCTGCTAAGAGAGTGCAACGCACTCTTGATTGATGAGACGGATGGACTCGGGTACCTGAATCGAGCTTTTATCGATTTGTTTGAGCGACTCAGTTTATCGCCAGAGAACTTCCCACCGCTCACGGCGCATCGTGAGGCATTCTTTAACAGCTCGGCATCGAGAATCGAGAAACTCCAGAAAGCCGGAGCGAGCTACATCAATCAAGTGTCATTCTTCAAGAAGGTGTTTCGTGAGCGGACCGGCATAACAGTTTCCACTATTCATGGGGTCAAGGGCGCTGAGTTCGACGTTGTTATCGCATTCGGTCTGTTGGAGGGAATGGTGCCTCACTTCAATGAAGCGGACGGTCATGTTGCCGCGAGCAAGCTCCTTTATGTATTGAGCTCCCGCGCTCGAAAACATCTTCACTTGATCTCAGAAACAGGACGATCGAGAGGACGGTACGGGGTCTACACACCGACGGAGTCCCTCGCAGTTTGCCGCTTTAGTTATGACTCAGACTGAGATCACCTCCACCTATTGACTATTGAAAGCCAGCCAGTGCCATACTGGTGTTTATCAGAAATCGCCGTTCGCGATCGCTCGCAAGGTGTGAGCGGGGCAAAAATAGGGGAAAACTTCTGAGAGCATAGAGCTCAAATTCTGCGGGATCCATTAGGTGTTCCCATATGCCCTCAAGCGAGCTAGCGGTCGGAAAGGCGGTTCGGGGAAGATCGCCTTTTAAGTGCCGACTTGCTAGTTCGTCCACATCGCAGGAGACTTCGGGTCCTTATGCCTCAGCCGAGAATCTGCTTCGGTTAGCCTTTGCACGCACTACCCTTTTCGGCCCGACGTCCCAATTTTCATCCCCCAGCTCTCCAGTGAGATACGCACCTTGTGCTCCGGTGAAGTCTGTTTCAAAGATGTTGGCGTTTCGGAAGTCAGCGCCGTCTAAGTCGGCACCTACAAATTTTGCACCTCTCATGTACGAGCCACGGAAGTCAGCACCTGACAGATTTGCATAGCTGAAATCCGCCATCCAGAAATGTCCGCCAGGACGTGTGAGAGGGTCTGCGGTGACAGTGTAAAATTTCGCGTCACTGAAATTTGCGTGGTTGTACTTGACGACGTCCAATACCCAGTGCCAGTGAACAAGGCTGCCAGGAGCCTGAAGATGGCTAAAATCAGGCACCTTACGCCGCTTTAGCACCTGATCAATGCGTCCGAATAGCAAGCTGCTGAAATGGAAACCGGCGAAATCAACACCTCGTTTCTGAGCTGCCACAGCCAAAGGCACCTGATCGCGAAGGGACTCCACCAAAGCATCAAATTGCCGCAAATACCGGGCACGACGGAACGGATACCCATAAGGCTCACGCCAGAACCCCTTTGCTTCTGAATGCTGGACATAACGGGAGATCAGCTTCTCTTCGCGGACTGCCTCAACGAAGGTCGTACCATACTCCTCGGCAACGACGCGCAAGCATGTGTCGTGCGTTAGCTCCTCGGCTCTTCGAAAGCCTTGTTTCACAAGTCGAATCACTGCGTCTGGGCAGCCGTCACGAGCATCACGTAAAAGTCTCTCTGCATCAGACTTCAAAATCGAAAGTGAAGGTGTAGCTGGAGTGTTCATGACCAAACCTCAAATTATCAGCATGGAGCCCTAGAGGATGCTGACCATTGAGATGGCTTATAAAGAGGGGGGGGTAACACGACGGTGCAGGGGCTTCACCAAGCTAGGGCCGAACGCCTCCGTCAGTGGCGCGAGACATAATGATGAGAAATTACTGGGCTGCCGTCAAGACGCTGCCACATCACTTTCAGACTCGCATTCGGCCTGGCCTCCTGAATGCAAACGGCAACATCCGTTGTCACCGCTCGAAGACCGCTCAGCTTGAACCCAGCGCACTGCAAACGATTCGTGCAGTCACGTCAAAATTCTCCAGTGTGAGCACATCGATTGGCGAGCGCCCCTTCAGTCGCTCATGAGGCTCACAGACCGTCCGATAAAGCCTCCACGCATCGACATCCGGAAACCGCGCTAATGCAGCAAGTATCAACTTGTGCCGCAGTGGATCAAGTTGCCAATCGGGAATGCGCTGACCGCGATTCCCCAGGCTCAGGGACAGCAGGCGCCGAGCCTTGATATCGCGATTGATCTGATCTCGGGATTTGCCTGCCAGTTTGGCGAAGATAAGCAGTGGCAAATTACTCGCAGCTTCATAGATGGCTAGCATCTCGGCGCGCTGGCGTTGTATGTCGGATACTCGGGGTTCGCGCAGCTGTTCAGTCTGCATTGGAACAGGTAGGACAGGTGAATACTGAGCCGCGTTAAGGAGCGGTTCGTTGCTGACGGACATTTTGGAAGCTGGAACCGTCGTCGCTGGGAACCCCCCGCTGTACAGAACGGCGTTTGCGTTCGCGCTTTCCAACGAAGGTAACGAAGCTGCACCTTCTAAACGAATAGTAAGCGGAGAGCTAGCCGCTTTCAGCTGGCCTTGCCCCCAAAGATCCAGACGGTTCGCCCAATCCTGCATCATGGTCCGGCGCTGCTCCACGTATTCCGCGTGATTGTAGGCCGCACTCACCTTGTCCGGATCGGCATGAGAAAGCTGAGCATCCACCCAAACCTTCGGGTATCCGATCTCGTTCAACGCCGTCGAGATCGTCGCCCTCATCCCATGCCCGGTGAGTTGATCGGCGTACCCCATCCGACGCAACGCGCCATTCAGCGTGTTCTCGCTGATGCGTTTGCTCAGGTCACTTCGATGCGCAAACAAGTAGCGCTGTGCGGGGACAACCTGGTCCAGCAAGTGACGCACGATCTCCAGCGCCTGAACCGACAGCGGGACAATGTACGGCGGTACATTTTGGGTCTGCTTACCTGGCTTCCGCATCGCTAACTGGAGCTGCTTCACCACCTCCGCCGGTATGACCCACAAACGCTTCGCCAGATCGAACTGGTCGGGCGTCGCCAACCGCAGCTCGCCCGTGCGGACACCGGTCAGCAGCAACAACCGAAGGCCAAGCCGAGTTTGGTTGGCGCCACCGTATTTTCGAAGAGCAGCCATCAATGCCGGCAGCTCGTCCATGCGGAGAAACGGATTGTGCGTCACGGGGGGCTTGGGAAGTGCGACCACATCGAGGTCTGAAGCCGGGTTGTGTTCCAACCCCTCGATCTTCACCAGCGCATAGCGGAACAGTTGGTTGAACCAAGTCCGGCATTTTTCAGCTGTCGTTAAGGCCTTGCGCTGTTCGATCCTGCTCAGTAAATCCAGCAGATCGTGACGATTGATCTCGTAGATGGACCGCCCGCCCAGGGTGGGCAAGACGTCTTTATTGAAGATCCTCAATATCTGCGAGAGCGTGCTTTGACGCCCTTCCTTCAGGCTCAGCCTGCGGAACTCCACCCACTGATTGAACACGGCCTCGAAGGTGTGCTCCTTCGCAGCATGAACAGCAAGCCGCTGTTGTTTGCGATGCTCATAGGGATTGATGCCCTGGGCAACCAAGGTACGTGCTGCATCACGACGGGTACGGGCTTCTTTAAGCCCAATTTGGGGGTAACTACCGAGGGACATGCGCTTCTGCTTGCCTGCCCAGTAATAACGGAAGAGCCAGACTTTTCCGCCTCTGGCCGTCACATTGAGCGTGAGACCATCACTGTCGCCGAGGGTGTAGTCATTACCGGTGATTCGGGCATGCCGAACTGTCATTTCTGAGAGTGCCATCGCGAGCTCCTGAACAGAGTCAGGGCCAAATGCTCATCTCGCTACACAATCTGCTCCAGCATTAAACCGATTCGGTGCTCGTCAGAATCCTGGACTCAATTCTGGACTTAAACGCACCGGATAGTGCTGGATTTCAGTGGTTCCCGCTGGAACGAAAAAAGGGCCTGAAGGCCCTGATTTCAATCACTTACAGAATTCAGTGGAACTCTGCAGCGCAATATTTGGAGCGGGAAACGAGACTCGAACTCGCGACCCCGACCTTGGCAAGGTCGTGCTCTACCAACTGAGCTATTCCCGCGTCTTGGTGTGGCGCATTCTATAGATTCAAATTACGCCGTCAACCCCTTGATTCAAAAAAGTTTTATTTCGGCTCTACATCCGTCCGCAGATGCGGCCAGGCGGCGCGCAAGTATTGGACCATCGACCACAGCGTCAGCCCAGCGGAAACCAGCAACAGCGCATAGCCCAACAGCACCCAGAAGCTGAAGTCCGAAGGGTTGGCCAGCAGGATCACCAGCGCCAGCATCTGCGCGGCGGTTTTCCATTTGCCGAGGTTCGACACGGCGACCTGGGCGCGGGCGCCCAGCTCGGCCATCCACTCACGCAGCGCCGAGACGACGATTTCGCGGCCGATGATCACCGCCGCCGGCAAGGTGAGCCAGAGGTTGCCGTGTTCCTGTACCAGCAGCACCAAGGCCACCGCGACCATCAGCTTGTCGGCCACCGGGTCGAGGAACGCGCCGAACGGCGTGCTCTGCTCCAGGCGTCGAGCCAGGTAACCATCCAGCCAGTCCGTCGCGGCGGCGAAGGCAAAGACCGAGGCGGAGGCCATGTAGCTCCAGTGGTACGGCAAATAGAACAGCAAAATGAAGATCGGAATGAGCAGGACGCGTAGGACGGTAATCAGATTTGGGATATTCATCGGCACAACTGGCTGCGAGGTTGACGGGCATTCTACTCGCTGTGCAGGTTTGCATAAATCGACTCAGCGAGCTTTTTACTGATACCGGGTGCTTTGGCTATCTCCTCGATGCTGGCACGAGACAGTTCCTGCAATCCACCAAAATGTTTCAACAAGTCGCGGCGGCGCGTCGGGCCGACGCCTGCCACACCTTCCAGTGTAGACGTCCGGCGCGTCTTTCCACGGCGGGCACGGTGTCCGGTGATGGCAAAGCGGTGGGCTTCGTCGCGGATCTGCTGGATCAGGTGCAGCGCCGGCGAATCGCCCTTGAGGGTGAACTCATGGGCGGCGTCGTTCAGGTACAAGGTTTCGAAACCGGCCTTGCGCGTCGCGCCCTTGGCCACCCCCAGCAGGATCAGGTCGGGCACCATCAGTTCATTGAGCACATCGCGGGCCATGGACAACTGGCCCTTGCCGCCGTCGACAAGGAGGATGTCTGGCAACTTGCCCTCCCCGTCCTTGAGCTTGCCGAACCGGCGCATCAATGCCTGATGCATCGCCGCGTAGTCATCGCCGGGCGTGACGCCTTCGATGTTGTAACGGCGGTAATCGGACTTGATCGGGCCTTCCGGACCGAACACCACGCAGGACGCCACGGTTGCCTCACCACTGGAGTGGCTGATGTCGTAGCACTCCAGCCGCTGCGGCGGCTCGTCCAGGTTGAGGACATCGGCCAGGGCATCGAATCGCGCCGCCACGTGTTGACGGTTGGCCAGGCGCGCGCCCAGGGCCTGTTCGGCGTTGGTCACGGCCAGTTGCTGCCAACGGGCACGGGTGCCGCGAACGCGGTGGCTGATGGTCAGTTCACGACCGCGAAGCTTGTCGATGGCTTCGATCAGGGCCGGGAAATCCTCGTGGACCACGTTGACGATCAACTCGGCAGGCAAGTCGCGTTCCGGGCTGCTGATGTAGTACTGGCCCAGAAACGCCGCCATGACCTCGGCCACGTCCTCCTCGATACCCACTTGGGGAAAGAAGTTCTTGCTGCCCAGCACGCGCCCGCCGCGTACGCTGATCAAATGCACGCAAGCGCCGCCCGGGTTGATGAACGCGGCGATCACATCGACATCACCGCTGCCACCTTCCATGCTCTGCTGGTCCTGAACGCGGCGCAGCAGGCCAATCTGGTCACGCAGCTCGGCAGCCCGTTCGAACTCAAGGTTGACCGCCGCGTCTTCCATGGCTGCCGACAGTTCATCGGTCAGCGCATTGCTGCGGCCCTCCAGGAACATCACCGAGTGACGTACGTCTTCAGCGTAGACCTGCGGCTCGACAAACCCCACGCAAGGCGCCTTGCAGCGCTTGATCTGGTATTGCAGGCAGGGCCGGGTGCGATTCTTGTAGTAGCTGTCTTCACACTGGCGAACGAAAAAGGTCTTCTGCAGCAGGCTGAGGCTTTCACGAATCGCCCCGGCGCTGGGGTAAGGACCGAAATACCGACCCTTGGCCTTTTTGGCGCCCCGATGAATGCTCAGGCGCGGAAAGGCCCCGTCGGACAGAAACACGTAGGGGTAGGATTTGTCGTCGCGCAGCAGGATGTTGTACGGCGGGCGCCATTCCTTGATCAGCGTCTGCTCGAGCAGCAGCGCCTCGGTTTCATTGGCGGTGATCGTCGTTTCGATTTGCGCGATGCGCCCCACCAGGGCGCCAGTCTTCGGGGCGAGGCCGGTCTTGCGAAAGTAACTGGCCAGGCGTTTCTTGAGGTTCTTGGCCTTGCCGACATAAAGCAGGCGTGCGTCGGCGTCGAACATGCGGTACACGCCGGGGCGGCCGCTGCAAGTGGAGAGGAACGCACTTGGATCAAACAATTCAGTCATTTTCAGGCGCTGGCATCGACCATGCCGTGGCGCACCGCCAACAGTGTCAATTCGACGTCACTGCTGATCGAAAGCTTCTCGAAGATACGGTAGCGGTAAGTGTTGACGGTTTTTGGCGACAGGCACAGCTTGTCGGAGATGATCTGCACCTTCTGGCAACCGACAATCATCAGCGCAATCTGGATTTCCCGCTCCGACAGTGCATCGAAGGGAGAATCGTTGGTTGGCTGGAACGACTTGATCGCCAATTGCTGGGCGATTTGCGGGCTGATGTAGCGTTGCCCGGCAAAAACCAGACGAATGGCCTGGACCATCTCGTTCAACCCAGCACCCTTGGTGAGGTAACCCGCCGCGCCCGCCTGCAACAGCCGGGTGGGAAACGGATCCTCTTCACACACGGTCACCGCGACCACCTTGATGTCCGGGTGACTGCGCAGCAGCTTGCGCGTGGCCTCAAGGCCGCCGATGCCAGGCATCTTGACGTCCATCAACACCACGTCGGGCTTCAATTCGCGCGCCTTGATCAGGGATTCTTCCCCGGATTCAGCCTGGCCAACTACCTGCAGGCCGTCGATGTCAGCCAGCATTCGTGTAATGCCCGTACGGACGAGATCATGGTCATCGACCACTAACACCCTAATCAAGCAGACACCTCACGATTTGGTCTTATTTGGGTTGCACAACACCTTAGCAAAAAGCGTCCGGCAGACCTAGCGCAAAGGGACAGATAAAAGTTACAACGCATCTTTATTGGCATAACGTCCGAGGCTTCAAGCACCGGCGTCTCGCTGCATCCTCAGGAAACACTCATCCTCGCCCACGACACGCAGGCCCATGCGTTCGTACAACGCCCTGGCCGGATTATCCTTGAACACCGTCAGGCGCAGCGCCGGCCGACGCTCCAGGCCCACCAGATCCCAAACCTGTCCGATCGCCCAGGTACCGGCGCCCTGCCCACGAAACGCTTTATCAACCTGCAGTTCCCGGATGTACAACGCCCGGGCATCGCGGCTGAGGCTGACAAAGCCCAGTGCCTGGCCGGCACGACTGATTATCCAGTTCTGGCGAATAATCCAGGCCAAGTCGAACGCTTCGTCCTGCCAGAGCAAATCATGCTTGAGGTAATAGGCAAGCATGTTGTCGCAGGTCAGCTGCCGGGCGAAGTCGATGTCCCCAGCCGTTGCGGCACGCCACTCGAAACTCATGAACACCTCATCCAAGCACGGCCACCGGCACGACTTGCCCTACCCAACCGTTGACGTCGCGGCGGGCGATCACCAACAGCTCGCCCGTGCCGGGCGCTGCCGCGAGCAGCGAACCGTCTGGGCCCCAGATAGCACTGCGACCGGCAGACTCCCAGCCTCCGGTAGCGCCACCATGATTGGCCATCAGCACGGTCATGGCATGCTGCCGGGCATATCCTTGCAGCAATGTCGTATCGGGCACGTAGCCCCCCTCGGTGATCAACACCCCCGCCGCATATAGCGTAGCGCCCTGCCCGGCTGCCGCGGCAGCATGGCTGGCGTGGGAAAAATCGGCGCATACCGCCAGGGCGATGCAATCCTGCCCCATCGCCAGTATCGAGCCGCCATGCCCCGGGGCGAAGGCGACTTCTTCCCCAGGGTGCAGATGCTGCTTGCTGTACACCCCGAGGGAACCATCAGCGCCGAGGACCAACGCGCCGATCAACACCGGGGCGGCCGCCGACAGGCGAATCGGCAGGCCCACCACCGTCGTCAGGCCGAGCTCGCGGGCCAGGTCGCGCAGCGGTTGCAATACGCCATCCTCCGGCAGGATGGCCAGGTCCGCCGCCAAGCCACGTTCGTAGCCGGTGAGCGACAGCTCAGGAAACACGAGCAACTGCACGCCCTGTTCAGCGGCCGCCTGCATGAAATACTGATGGCGCACGAGGTTGGCACGAACGCCCCCCGCGATGGAGATCGACTGGGCGGCGGCGAAGGCTGGAGCGGTCATGGGTCATCCTTGGGAGGCGCTGCAAACCTGAAGTTTGTCATAAAGCCCAGCGGACTCAAGCCGGGGCGAACAATTGCATGCCCTCGATAGAATTTTCTGATTGAACCGGCGCACCGTCCTCAAGTAAGCTCAGGGCCATTCATCGGAGACAGACCATGTTCAACGCCCTCTCACCGCTTCAAACCGCCAGCGCCCCGAGCTCGGTTGCGGCTGCCTGGGCGAACAGCGTGCAAACTCCGGTCAGCTTTTATTTTGGGTATTGGTTTAGCCACTGGCGCGCCTGATACCCAACCGGCGCCCATTTTAAACGGGTCGCCTTCCAGAGTTTTCCAAACCCCCGGTCGGCCTCCCGACCGGGGGTTTTGTTTTTTCAGGCCCCACACATTTGCAACACCAGACAACTTGAGGATTGAGCCATGAACTACGCCACTTATTACCGTTACGACAGTTTTTCCGCCTGGCGATTTACCAGCCACCGCTCGGGACAGCCTGCCGCCTCCGATCGGTCACCTACCGGTGGCAAGCCTCAATTGCGGGCCAATCCGGCCAATTGTCGAACACCCCACTAGGACCGGCGCGCGGGAATGAACCCGCTGCCCGTCCAGGAAGCCAGATCATGAATTCGTCCGTCTCCGCTTTGCCGCTGTCCACGCTCAACCCTGCCAACGAAGCCCTGACCCTGCGTCTGCCGAGCTCGTTGCAACTCAAGCACCAATTGCCGCTCAGCACCGCGTTGAGCCATCAAGTGAGCGCCCATCGCCAGGCCATCCGCGCGATCCTCGACGGTGAGGACTCCCGCCTGCTGGTCATCGTCGGTCCCTGCTCGATCCACGACCCGAAATCCGCCCTCGAATACGCCGCCAACCTGGCTCGCGTGGCTCATGATGTGCGCGACAGCATGCTGCTGGTCATGCGCGCCTACGTGGAAAAGCCCCGCACGACCGTAGGCTGGAAAGGCCTGGCCTACGATCCTGGCCTGGATGGCAGCGACGACATGGCCGCCGGCCTGACCTTGTCCCGGGAACTGATGCGCGAGATATTGCAGCTTGGCTTGCCTGTCGCCACCGAACTGCTGCAACCCATGGCCGCCAGCTACTTCGACGACCTGCTCAGTTGGGTGGCCATTGGTGCGCGCACCACTGAATCGCAGATCCACCGGGAAATGGCCAGCGGCCTGGGCATGCCCGTGGGGTTCAAGAACGGCACCGACGGCGGGGTCGGCATTGCCTGCGACGCCATGCGCTCTGCCGCCCATCCCCACCGGCATTTCGGCGTGGACAGCCAGGGGCATCCGGCGATCATCCA
Source organism: Pseudomonas brassicacearum subsp. brassicacearum (assembly GCF_008801605.1). Lineage (GTDB taxonomy): Bacteria > Pseudomonadota > Gammaproteobacteria > Pseudomonadales > Pseudomonadaceae > Aquipseudomonas > Aquipseudomonas brassicacearum. The sequence continues at coordinate 812,976 of NZ_VZPJ01000001.1, forward strand.
GACCGCGGGCAACCCCGACACCCACCTGGTGCTGCGCGGCGGTCATCGCGGGCCGAACTACGACCAGCAGAGCGTCACGCAGATACACCATGACCTGACCCGCCTCAAGATACCGGCCCGGATCATGGTGGACTGCAGCCACGCCAACAGCGGCAAAGACCCGCTGCGCCAACCGCAGGTATTCAATGACGTGCTGGAGCAACGGCTGCAAGGAAACCGTTCCCTGATCGGCATGATGCTCGAAAGCCACCTGTTCGAAGGCTGCCAGCCGTTGGGCCCGTCGATGCGCTACGGCGTCTCGGTCACCGATGGTTGCCTGGGCTGGGGGTCTACCGAACAGCTGCTGCGCGAAGCCCATCGCAAGCTGCAATTGCCAGCCTGAGGTCCCGAACCCACCTTCCCCTGGAACCAGGGGGCGGCGTGGGCCCCTTTGTGGGAGCGAGCTTGCTCGCGATAGCGTCAGTTCAGCCAGCATTAATGTTGCCTGAAACACTGTCATCGCGAGCAAGCTCGCTCCCACCGAGGTTGTGCCGGGCTTCGCTTAGCCTGGCGCACTGGAACGAACCTGGACCGTCACCCACTCGGAACGCTGGCTGACGTCATCCAGGCGCTCAACCTGATAGAACACGCCCACCGACCTGTCACCTTGATCCTGCCAATACGCCGCAGGAATCACAAAAACGAGCGGTTGGCCTGCCGTGGCCTCGGTGATTTCGCGTTCACGGACATAAGACGAGTTCCCGTTACACTGCAACCAGACCAGCTCGCCCGCCTCAAGCCCGGGATCATCGATGACAATCGTCACCCCCTCTTGCAAATCGTCGACATTCAGCCACCCGTCGTTCATCTCCCGAATCCTGGGCGCCTTCAACGCAGGACGCTGTAGCGGACCGATGCGCAATGACAAGGGCTCGGCGCGGCGCACCGAATGTCCACGCCTGACGACATAGGCCAAGGCCAGGTTGTGTCCCACATGGGGAGCAATCAGCGAATGATCGATCCAGAGCGACACCTCACGACCAACCGCATGGGTTTCTATTTCCAGCACATCGCGCCAAAGCGCGTTGGAACCCTTGCTGGCCGTCAAGATCAACCGATCGCCAACCGCCATCCTGGCGTAGGGCCGAATGGTCAGCCACGTTCCGTCGGGCACCCGACTCGGATCAAGGCTGCCTCCGACCGCGTCGTTGGCAACGGCAGGCAGCAGTTGCGGTGATACATCGCCGATATCCAGTTGCAGGTGTTGCGAAACCAGGGTGGCCGGCAACTGTTTGCCCGTCACCTGGTAGGAAAGCTCCAGCGAGCCACCGTCCAACTCGGCAATATGCGGTTCGCGCACGACGAACACGACGTCTCGCCCTACTTGCCGCTCCGTGACGAACCCGACCACTTCATGTCGGTAAGACTCACCCTCGTTGTTGAGCCCATGCCAACGCAGCAGCACCTCATCCCCGCACGTCATCAGTGGATAAGGTTTGATGGTAACGACGGCCTTGCGCCAAGCGGGGTCGATCACCCCGTCCCGGGCCGCTGCCAGGATCGGTGGCGGCAGCCTTGTCCCTGAAGTTGAACGGGATCGTTGAAGAGAGGGGTAAGTGATCATGTACAGGCTCCAGTCCTTGGATGAAGGCACCGTTTGCATAACGGCGCTCGATGGGGCCATTAAAACCTGCTCGCGGCAAACCCACAGCCAGACAAGACAACAACGGCGGTGGTCCCTGGCGTTCAAAGCTGTAGCTGCAAACGACTCGGGTTATAGGAGAGCTCCTACACATGTAGCCACCGTCGGGGGATTTCCCATTCTTCCCACTTTTTCTATTCCGGTTTCCCCGGTTCAGCGCGGTTTTTTCCTACACCGTCCATTACGGGTCTGGATTAGAGTGAGGTCGCAAATTCACCGTGAACCTCTTCGAAAAAGGTACGAACATGCAACGGAATGCAACCACTCAATTTCCCATCCTGTTGGTCCATGGGTTGTTCGGGTTTGACAGGATCGGCGGTTTCGAACTTTTCCATGGCATCAAACAAGCCCTGCGCGCAGGCGGTGCCCGGGTGTTCATCCCGTACCTGTCGGCCACCCATTGCAACGAGGCCAGAGGCGAACAACTATTGGCGCAAATCGATCGGGTCCTGGCCGGCACCGGTGCGGCCCGGGTCAACCTGATCGGCCACAGCCAGGGTGCGCTGGCCGTTCGATATGCTGCCGCGCTGGCACCCGACAAAGTTGCCTCGGTCACGTCGGTCAGCGGCCCCAACCATGGTTCCGAACTGGCCGACTTCCTGCGCAAGGCCCTTACCCCCGGACGGTTGCCAGGGCATGTGGCACGAGACGTCGCCACGCTGTTCGCCGATTTCATCTCGCTGCTTGACGGGCAGGCGCAGCTATCGCCCACCGCCGTCGCCGCGCTGGCGACGTTGACCACTGAGGGCGTGGGCGCCTTCAACGACAAATACCCCCAGGGCCTGCCGAAGCACTGGGGTGGGAACGGCCCGGACCGAGTCAATGGCGTGCGCTACTACTCATGGAGCGGTACGTTGCCCGAGGCTACAGGGGAAGCATCGGAGCCTTTGCAGGGTTTCTGCCGCGCCTTTTCCGACTACTTCATCACCGAAGCCGAGCAGAACGACGGCCTGGTCGGACGCTTCAGTTCGCACCTGGGCAAGGTCATTCGCTCCGACTATCCAATGGACCATATGGAGGCCATCAATCCAGGAGTCGGCACATTATGCAAGGGTACAGACCCCACAGAGCTTTACCTGCGCCACGCCGAGCGCCTGCGCAAAGCCGGCCTTTGATCGCCGGCCCCAAGGTTTTGACGCAATTTTGACAACAACCCGTCAATGAATCCGGTAGGCTCAACACCTTTAAATACAGCGAAAGGAATTTCCCTCATGGCCAAAGCCACTGCCCGCCACATCCTGGTTTCCACCGAAGACAAGTGCAACGAACTCAAGGCCCAGATCGAAGCCGGCGCCGATTTTGCCGAAGTTGCCAAGGCCAACTCCTCCTGCCCATCCAGCCGTCAGGGTGGCGACCTGGGTTCGTTCGGCCCGGGCCAGATGGTCAAGGAATTCGATACCGTGGTGTTCAGCGCCCCGATCAATGTGGTCCAGGGTCCGGTCAAGACTCAGTTCGGTTACCACCTGCTGGAAGTGACCAGCCGTCAGGACTGATGGCTCCTTGTGGGAGCAAGGCTTGCCCGCGATGAACGATAACGCGGTTTAGCTGTTGGACCGCGGCGCGGCCATCGCGGGCAAGCCTTGCTCCCACAGGCCTTGCCCCCACAGATAAATCCCTTCGCCATAAGGACTGGCGATCCACGCGCCGCTCGCGTACAAATCGTGTCATCGATCACCCGGCTTTAAGGCTGACAATGCGACTGGCGTTCCCTTCCCTGCTATTGACTGCCGTGGTCCTGCTGACAGGCGCCGTCGGCGTCGATGCAGCACCGCAACATGCCCTGACCGTCTATGGCGAACCGGCCAAATATGCCGAAGGCTTCGGCCACTTCGCCTACACCAATCCCCAGGCCCCCAAAGGCGGGACCCTGCGCCGCTCGGCCGTCGAGATCGGCCACTTCGACCACATCCTGCCCTACATCGACAAAGGCATCGGCGTCAGCCAGATCGACGGGATGCTGTATTCGCCCCTGGCCCAGCGCTCGCTGGATGAACCCTATACCGTCTATGGCCTGGTAGCGCAGAAGATGGAGCGGGCCGACGATGGCCTGTCCCTGCGCTTCTACCTGAACCCCAAGGCGCGCTTCGCCGATGGCAAGCCCATTACCGCCGAGGACGTGCGCTACAGCTTCGAGCTGTTGATGACCCAGGGCAGCCTGCGCTATCGCACCCAGTTCGCGGCGGTCAAGGACGTCGTGGTCGAGGACGAGCGCACCGTGCGCTTCAACTTCAAGAACAATGAAAGCCGCACCCTGCCCCTGGACATCGCCACCTTGCCGGTCCTTCCCGAACATTGGTGGAAGACCCGCGATTTCGCCAACGGCGGTGGCTACGAGGCGCCACTGGGCAGCGGTCCATATAGGGTGAGCAAGGTCGATTCCGGGCGCAGCATTACCTTCGAGCGCAATGCCGATTGGTGGGGCAAGGACCTGCCAGTCAGTCGCGGCCTCTACAACTTCGACCACTTCAGCATCGAGTATTTTGGCGACACCGATGTGGCCCGCCAGGTGCTGCGCGGCGGCGCCTATGACTACAATCGCGAGTTCTCCGCCACCGGCTATGCCATCGGCTATGACAGCCCGGCCCTGCACGACGGTCGCCTGCAAAAGGCCCACCTGGCCACCGAGGCTCCCCAGACCGCCCAGGGTTTCGTCTTCAACCTGCAGAAACCGCAGTTCCAGGATCGTCGTGTGCGCCAGGCCCTGGCGATGCTCTGGGATTTCGAATGGAGCAATCGCCAGATGATGCGCAATGTCTATGTGCGTCAGCAGAGTTACTTTTCCAACACTGAACTCGCCGCTCGAGAACTGCCCGATACCGGCGAACGGGCGATCCTCGAGCCGTTGCGCGGACAGATTCCCGACGAAGTCTTCACTCAAGTCTTCCAGGCTCCGAAAACCGACGGCAGTGGCGTGATCCGCGACAAACAACTGCAAGCCCTGGCGTTGCTGGAACAGGCCGGCTGGAAACCGGACGGCGACCGCCTGGTGAATGCCGAGGGCGAGCCGCTGAGCTTCACGTTCCTGAACAGCCAGAACGGTATGGATCGCCTGTTGCTGCCCTACAAGCGCACCCTGGCGCAGATTGGCATCGACATGAGCATCCGGCGCATCGACGCGTCCCAATACGTCAATCGCCTGATGAGCCGTGACTACGACATGATCATCACCGGCTACCCGGTCAGCACCTCGCCGGGTCTGGAACTCTACAACTACTTTGGCTCGGCGGCGGCCAACGACCCGGGGGCCAACAACTACATGGCCCTGCAGAACCCGGCGGTGGATGCCCTGATCGACGGCCTGGTCAAGGCCACGACCAAAGCCGACATGCTCCACCACGCCCGTGCACTGGACCGGGTGCTGCAATGGAATTACTACTGGATCCCCAACTATTACCCGCCGGGCAGCTCGACCGTGTGGTGGAACCGCTTCGGCATCCCGAAGGTACAGGCCAGCAATGACGAAGCCATCGAGAGCTGGTGGGAAGTGAGCAGCACACCGTTGACCAACGAGCAGATGCGTGCCGAACTCATCAGGCGCGGCACACCCGGAGGGCGGCATTGATGTGGGCTTATATCGCAAGACGCCTGCTGCTGATCATTCCGACCCTGGTGATCATCCTGCTGGTGAACTTCGTCATCGTACAGGCCGCGCCGGGCGGGCCGGTGGAACAGGCCATCGCTCACCTGCAAGGCATCGGCGGCGCCAGCATTGGCAGTTCGGGCAACACCATGACCGGCAGTTCCCGCGCCAGCCGGGGGCTCGATCCACAGTTGATCAAGGACATCGAGAAACAATACGGCTTCGACAAACCGGCCCACGAACGCCTGTGGCTGATGCTCAGCAGCTACGCTCGCCTGGACTTCGGCAAGAGCTTCTTCCGCGGTGCCACGGTCACCGACCTGATCCTGGAAAAAATGCCGGTGACCATTTCCCTCGGTCTCTGGGCGACGCTGCTCACCTACCTGGTGTCGATTCCCCTGGGCATTCGCAAGGCCGTGCGTCACGGTTCCGCGTTCGATGTGTGGAGCAGCACGGCGATCATCATTGGCTATGCCATGCCGGCGTTCCTCTTCGCGATGTTCCTGATCGTGGTGTTCGCCGGCGGCACCTCGCTGAACTGGTTTCCGGTGCGCGGGCTGGTATCGGACAACTTCGAGTCGTTGTCGACGCTGGGCAAGATCGCCGATTACTTCTGGCACCTGGTGCTGCCGGTCACGTCGCTGGTGATCGGTGGCTTCGCCACCCTGACGATCCTGACCAAGAACTCGTTCCTCAATGAAATCACCCGCCAGTACGTGGTCACCGCGCGGGCCAAGGGCATGAGCGAACGCCGGGTGCTGTACGGCCACGTGTTCCGCAACGCGATGCTGCTGGTGGTATCGGGTATTCCCCAGGCGTTCATCAGCGTGTTCTTCGCCGGTTCCTTGCTGATCGAGGTGATTTTTTCCCTCGACGGCCTGGGACGCATGAGCTACGAGGCCGCGGTGTCCCGGGATTATCCGGTGGTGTTCGGTTCGCTGTTCATCTTCACGTTGTTCGGTCTGCTGATCAAACTCATCGGCGACCTCTGCTACACCCTGGTGGACCCGCGCATCGACTTCGCCGCGAGGAACGCCTGATGTTCAAGTTTTCCCCCTTGGGCCGTCGGCGCTTCGAACGCTTCAAGAAAAACCGTCGGGGCTGGTGGTCGCTGTGGCTGTTCATCGGCCTGTTCATCCTGAGCCTGGGCGGCGAGTTGATCGCCAATGACAAGCCGCTGGTGGTCAGTTACCAGGGCTCGCTGTATTTCCCGGTGTTCAAGCGCCATACCGAACAGGAATTCGGTGGCCAACTGCCGTTCCAGGCCGACTACCGCAGCAGCTACGTGCAGAACCTGATCCACAAGGACGGCGGCTGGCTGTGGTTTCCACCGATTCCGTTCAGCGACGACACGCCCAACTACGACCTCAACCAGCCGGCCCCGAGCCCTCCCACATCGGTGAACTGGCTGGGCACCGATGACCAGTCCCGGGACGTGCTGGCCCGGGTGATCTTCGGCGCGCGAGTGTCGATCCTGTTCGCCCTGGCCCTGACCGCCATCAGCGCGCTGATCGGCATCGCCGCCGGTGCATTGCAGGGCTATTACGGTGGCTGGGTGGATTTGCTCGGGCAACGCTTGCTGGAAGTCTGGTCCGGGCTGCCGGTGCTCTACTTGCTGATCATCCTGTCCGGCTTCGTGGAGCCGAACTTCTGGTGGCTGCTGGGGATCATGGCGCTGTTTTCCTGGCTGGCCCTGGTGGACGTGGTCCGCGCCGAGTTCCTGCGCGGGCGCAACCTGGAATACGTGAAGGCCGCCCGAGCCCTGGGTTTGTCGGACCGCAAGGTGATTGTGCGGCATATCCTGCCCAACGCGATGAACGCCACCCTGAGCTACCTGCCCTTCATCCTCACCGGGGCAATCTCCACCCTCACCGCCCTGGACTTCCTCGGTTTCGGCATGCCGGCCGGCAGCGCGTCGCTGGGCGAATTGATTGCCCAGGGCAAGCAGAACCTGCAAGCGCCGTGGCTGGGGCTCACGGCGTTTTTCACCCTGGCGCTGATTCTTTCTCTACTGGTGTTTATCGGCGAAGCGTTGCGAGACGCGTTCGACCCACGATCATGAAACGGCCATGAAGCGGAACCTTGAGATGAGCGACAACCTGATCGAAATCCGCGACCTGAGCGTGGCCTTCAACGACCAGACGGTGGTGCGCAACCTGTGCCTGGACATCCGCCCCGGCGAATGCCTGGCCCTGGTGGGCGAGTCCGGCTCCGGCAAGTCAGTGACGGCCCACTCGATCCTGCAACTGTTGCCCGAGACAGAAGCCCGCACCACCGGCAGCATTCGCTATCGCGGCCAGGAACTGGTGAGCGCCGATACCACGGCCCTGCGGGAGCTGCGCGGCAACCGGATCGCCATGATCTTCCAGGAGCCGATGACTTCGCTGAATCCGCTGCACAGCGTCGAAAAGCAGATCGGCGAAACGCTGATGCTGCACAAGGGCCTGGGAGGCAAAGCCGCGCGCCAGCGCATTCTGGAGCTGCTGGCCCTGGTTGGCATTCAAAACCCCGTCGAGCGACTCAAGGCCTATCCCCATCAACTGTCCGGTGGCCAGCGGCAGCGGGTCATCATCGCCATGGCCCTGGCCTGCGAGCCGGAACTGTTGATTGCCGACGAACCGACCACTGCATTGGACGTGACCGTGCAGCGCAAGATTCTGCTGCTGCTCAAGTCGCTGCAGCAACGGCTTGGCATGTCCATGCTATTGATCAGCCACGACCTGAACCTGGTGCGCAGCATCGCCCAACGGGTGTGCGTGATGAAGGATGGAGAAATCGTCGAACAGGCGCCCTGCGAAACCCTCTTCAACGCGCCGAAACACCCCTACAGCTGTGAGCTGCTGCACGCCGAACCGGAAGGCGAAGCCCTGCCCCGGGACGAGCGCGAAGAGGTGCTGCAGGTACAGGACCTGCACGTCAGTTTCCCCCTGGGCGGCGGCCTGTTCCGGCGCAAGGAATACTTGCGCGCCGTGGATGGTATCAGCCTGTCCATCCAGCGCGGCAAGACCCTGGGCATCGTCGGCGAATCCGGTTCCGGCAAGTCCACGCTCGGCCAGGCGATCCTGAGGTTGATCGAATCCGAAGGCAGCATTCACTTCCAGGGCCAGGCCCTCGATCAGCTGTCGCAAAAAGCATTGCGGCCGTGGCGCAAGCAGATGCAGGTGGTGTTCCAGGACCCGTTCGGCAGCCTCAGCCCGCGCATGTCGGTGCAGCAGATCATCAGCGAGGGCCTCGAGGTCCACCAGCCTTCCAGCCCCGAACAGTGTGAAGCCCGGGTGATCCAGGCCCTCAAGGAGGTCGGCCTCGACCCTTCGACCCGTCATCGCTACCCCCATGAGTTCTCCGGCGGCCAGCGCCAGCGCATCGCCATTGCCCGGGCCCTGGTGCTCAAGCCTGCGTTGATTCTGCTGGACGAACCCACCTCGGCACTGGACCGCACCGTGCAGAAACAAGTCGTCGCCCTGCTCCGTCAGCTCCAGGAGAAGTACGACTTGACCTACCTGTTCATCAGCCACGACCTGGCGGTGATCCGTGCCTTGGCCCATGACATGATCGTGATCAAGGACGGCAAAGTGGTCGAGCAAGGCGCCAGCCATGACGTGTTCGACTCGCCCCAGCATCCTTATACCAAGGAGTTGTTGGCGGCGGCGCATACGGGGTGGGCATAATGCGGCGCATGACGTAGCTTCGTGTCGCCCTCATCGCGAGCAAGCTCGCTCCCACAGTGGTCTGCGTCGCACTGAAGATCAACTGTGGGAGCGAGCTTGCTCGCGATGAGGACCTGACAGGCAACACACAATCCGGACCCGACCATGAACCCCACCGAAAGCCTCAAGGATTACAAGCGCGTCCGCACGCTGGCGATCCGTTCGTTGTTCGAGATCATCGAGCAGTCCAGCGAAGGCACGGTGATTGTCGACCGTGACGCGAACATCGTCTGGATGAACGAACGCTACGCCCGCCGCTTCGGCCTGAACTCGGCGCAGGAGGCGATTGGCCGGGCGTGCGAGAGCGTGATTCCCGGCAGCCTGTTGCGTGAAGTGGTGCGCACCGGGCGCCCGATCCTGCTGGACATGCAGGACACGCCCAAGGAGCCCCTGGTGGTGATGCGCCTGCCGATCCACGACAGCGCGGGCGCGGTGATCGGCGCCATCGGCTTTGCCTTGTTCGATGAGTTACGCAGCCTGTCCCCGATGCTCAAGCGCTACCTGAGCATGCAGGAAGAACTGGCCTCCACCCGCTCGCTGCTGCGGGCGCGGCAGACCAAGTACAACTTTGCCCATTTCATTGGCACCAGCAACGCCGGCCTTGAGGTCAAGCGCCGTGCCCGGCGCAGCGCCAGCGCCGATTCGCCAGTGCTGCTGCTCGGCGAAACGGGCACCGGCAAGGAACTGCTGGCCCAGGCCATCCACAGTGCTTCGCCGCGCGCCCACAAGGCGTTCGTCAGCATCAACAGCGCGGCGATTCCTGAATCGCTGCTGGAAGCCGAATTCTTCGGCACCGCGCCAGGGGCGTTTACCGGGGCCGACCGCAAGGGCCGCGCCGGCAAACTGCAGATCGCCCAAGGCGGTACGCTGTTCCTCGACGAGATCGGCGACATGCCGTTGCCGCTGCAAAGCAAACTGCTGCGAGTGCTCCAGGAAAAGGAATACGAACCGGTGGGCTCCAATGAGGTGCTGCAAAGCGACGTGCGAATAATCGCCGCCACCTCCATGGACCTGGAAGCGGCGATCAAGCGCGGAGAGTTTCGCGCCGACCTGTACTACCGCCTCAACGTGCTGCCGATCCAGGTCCCGCCGTTGCGCGAACGCCTGGATGATTTGCCGGCCCTGAGCGAAGCGATCCTTGAAGAACTGCGCAGCCAGCACGAACTGAACCCCGCCGCCCTCGACCTGCTGCGGCAACACGCCTGGCCGGGCAACATCCGCGAACTGCGCAACGTGCTGGAACGGGCCGCGCTGCTCAGCGATGATCTGGTGCTCACGGCGGCGGACATCCGCGCCGCCATCGGCACGTTCATACCGGTAACCCACACGGCAAGCCCAAGCCTGGAACCGTTGCCGCAAGAAACTTTCAGCCAGGCCCGGGCACGCTTCGACCGGCAGTTGATCGAAACCACCCTCGCGCAATGCGGGGGCAAAGTGGTTGAAGCGGCCGAGCGGTTGGGGCTGGGGAGGTCGACGTTGTACAAGAAGATGGTGGCGTTGGGGATTGCGGAGTCTCAATAAAGAGACTTTATTCTCAAAATATAGACCTATGGTTTTGGAGCGCTTTGCGCTCATCGCGAGCAAGCTCGCTCCCACAGGGGGACTGGGTTCTCCTGAAATACGCGGCCAACTGTGGGAGCGAGCTTGCTCGCGATGAGGCCTGCACACCCCACACAAATCTCAAAACAGAGACAAACCTCTCATTCCCGCCCTACAACCCCAAACAATTTCCTTATATTTCAGCCAGTTACACACCTGGCACAAAACTCGCTAAAGCCCTCCCCACAGCTTCACCACAACAATAACAATCCAGGAGACACACCATGAGTGTGATCATTGCCTTGGCAGCCCTCACGCTGCTGATGGTCGCCGCCTACCGTGGCTACAGCGTTATCCTCTTTGCCCCCATTGCCGCCCTCGGCGCCGTCCTGCTCACCGACCCGTCCGCCGTCGCTCCCGCCTTCACCGGGGTGTTCATGGAAAAAATGGTCGGCTTCATCAAACTGTATTTCCCGGTGTTCCTGCTCGGCGCGGTGTTCGGCAAGCTGATCGAACTGTCGGGGTTCTCCCGCTCCATCGTCGCCGCGGCGATTCGCTTGCTGGGGACGCGCCAGGCCATGCTGGTAATCGTGCTGGTCTGTGCCTTGCTGACCTATGGCGGCGTGTCGCTGTTCGTCGTGGTGTTCGCGGTGTACCCGTTCGCCGCCGAGATGTTTCGCCAGAGTAATATCCCCAAGCGCCTGATCCCGGCCACCATCGCCCTCGGCGCGTTCTCGTTCACCATGGACGCCCTGCCCGGCACGCCGCAGATCCAGAACATCATCCCCAGCACGTTCTTCAACACCACTGCCTGGGCCGCACCGTGGCTGGGCGTGATCGGCACGCTCTTCGTGTTCAGCCTCGGCATGCTGTTCCTGCAACGCCAGCGTAACAAGGCCCAGCGCACGGGCGAAGGCTACGGCACCGAGTTGCGCAACGAGCCGGAAACCGCTGAAGACATCAAGCTGCCGAACCCCTGGATCGCCGTTTCGCCACTGTTGGCGGTAGGGCTCATGAACCTGTTGTTCACCCAGTGGATTCCCCAGTGGTATGGCAAGACCCACAGCCTGGCGCTGCCGGGCATGGCGACGCCAGTGACCAGCGACATCGCCAAGCTCACCGCGATCTGGGCGGTGCAGGCGGCGTTGCTGGTGGGCATCATCATGGTCTTGCTGTTTGGTTTCCGCGCCATTCGCAGCAAACTCGCCGAAGGCAGCAAGAGCGCCGTGGGCGGCGCCTTATTGGCGGCGATGAACACCGCTTCGGAATACGGCTTCGGCGCGGTCATCGCATCCTTGCCGGGCTTCCTGGTACTGGCCGACTGGCTCAAGAGCATTCCCAACCCACTGGTCAACGAAGCGGTGACCGTCACGCTGCTGGCGGGCATCACCGGCTCCGCCTCGGGAGGCATGAGCATCGCTTTGGCGGCGATGTCCGAAACCTTTATCAGCGCCGCACACGCCGCCAACATTCCCCTGGAAGTGCTACACCGGGTAGCCGCCATGGCCAGCGGCGGCATGGACACCCTGCCCCACAACGGCGCGGTGATTACCCTGCTGGCGGTAACCGGGCTGACCCACCGCGAAGCCTACAAAGACATTTTCTGCATTACGCTGATCAAGACCCTCGCGGTCTTCGTGGTGATCGGTGTGTTCTACGCCACTGGCATTGTGTGAGGTTCCCATGACAACCACTCTTTCGGGCAAGACGGCCCTGGTCACCGGTTCTACCAGCGGCATCGGCCTGGGCATCGCCTTGAGCCTGGCCAAGGCCGGGGCCAACCTGATCCTCAACGGTTTTGGCGACGCCTCGGCGGTGATCGCCGAGGTGAAACAGTTCGGCGGCAAGGTCGGTCATCATCCGGCCGACGTCAGCGACCCGGCGCAGATCGCCGATATGCTCGCCTACGCCGAACGCGAGTTCGGCGGCGCGGACATCCTGGTGAACAACGCCGGGATCCAGCACGTGGCCGCCGTGGAGGATTTCCCGGTGGAGCGCTGGGACTCGATCATCGCCATCAACCTGTCCTCGGTGTTCCACGCCACCCGCCTGAGCCTGCCGGGCATGCGCGCCAAGGGCTGGGGGCGGATTATCAACGTCGCCTCGGTGCACGGTCAGGTCGGCTCGGTGGGCAAGGCGGCGTATGTCGCGGCCAAGCATGGGGTGATCGGCCTGACCAAAGTGGTCGGCCTGGAAACCGCCACCAGCAACGTGACCTGCAACGCCATCTGCCCGGGCTGGGTGCTGACGCCGCTGGTGCAAAAACAGATCGATGATCGCATTGCCGCTGGCGTCGATCCGCAACAGGCACAGCACGATCTGTTGGCCGAGAAACAGCCGTCCCTGGAATTCGTCACCCCGCCGCAACTGGGGGAGCTGGTGCTGTTCCTGTGCAGCGAAGCCGGCAGCCAGGTGCGCGGCGCGGCGTGGAATATCGATGGTGGGTGGTTGGCTCAATAACCCTCTCTACTGGATACTGATCGTTCCCACGCTCTGCGTGGGAATGCAGACAGGGACGCTCTGCGTCCCAAGAACGGAACGCGGAGCGTCCCCAGAGGCATTCCCACGCAGAGCGTAGGAACGATCGTCAGGCCCGACAAAAGAACAAGAGGCACCCCATGTCCGACATCCTCTGGCAACCCAGCCCCGAACGCATCGCCCAGTCGCGCATGAACGCCTTTCGCCAGTTCGTCAACGCGCGACATCACCTGCAACTGCACGACTACCCGACCCTGCACGCCTGGAGCATCGACCAGCGCGAAGCCTTCTGGCAGGCCATTGTCGATTTCTTCGAGATTCGCTTTCATCAAGCGCCCGACGCGGTATTGGTGGAAGGTTCGCAAATGCCCAGCGCCCAGTGGTTCCCTGGCGCCACGTTGAACTTCGCCGAACACCTGCTGCGCCGCCGCGATGACGCCGTCGCGGTGGTGGCGCTCGACGAAAACGGCGGCCAGGAACAACTGACCTGGGCCGAACTCGCCGCCCATGTCGCCGGCCTGCAAACAAGCCTCAAAGCCGCCGGCGTCACCCAGGGCGATCGAGTCGCCGCTTGCATGCCCAACACCTGGCAGACCCTCGTCGGCATGCTCGCCACCACCAGCCTGGGCGCTATCTGGTCGTGCTCGTCACCGGACTTCGGCACCCAGGGCGTCATTGACCGGTTCGGCCAGATCGAGCCCAAAGTGTTGATCACCTGCGCGGGTTATCGCTATGCCGGGAAAATCATCGACCAGCGAGCCAAGGTCAACGAAATCCTTGAACGATTGCCGTCATTGCAGCAATTGATCGTACTGCCTTATGCCCAGCCTGACGCCCGCGTCGAGGACTTCAAGACCACGGCCGCTGTCGCGTTGTGGAACGACTTTTATCAAAGCGGTGGCGAACCGGCGTTCGTCAGCGTGCCCTTCGATCACCCGCTGTACATCCTGTATTCCAGCGGCACCACCGGCGTGCCGAAGTGCATCGTCCATGGCACCGGTGGCGTGCTGCTGCAACACGTCAAGGAACATGGCCTGCACGTCGACCTCGGGCCCGATGATCGGCTGTTCTACTACACGACCTGCGGTTGGATGATGTGGAACTGGCTGGTGTCGGCCCTCGCCGTGGGCAGCACGGTGGTGCTCTACGATGGTTCGCCGTTTCACCCCGGCCCCGAGCGCTTGCTGGACCTGATCGATCAGCAGCGCATCAGCGTATTCGGCACCAGCCCCAAATTCCTCGCCGCCCTGGAAAGCGAGGGCCTCAAACCCCGTCAGACGCACCGTTTGGACAGCCTGAAAACCCTGCTCTCCACCGGTTCGGCACTGGCGCCCCATAGCTACGATTACGTGTACCGCGACATCAAGGCCGATGTCTGCCTGGCCTCGATGTCCGGCGGCACCGACATTGTGTCCTGCTTCGTCAACGGCAACCCACTGTCACCGGTGCGCCGGGGCGAGATGCAGGGCAAGAGCCTGGGCATGGCCGTGCAGGTCTGGAACGAGACCGGCAACCCGGTCATTGGTGAAAAAGGTGAGTTGGTGTGCATCCGCCATTTCCCGGCGATGCCCATTGGCTTGTGGAACGACCCTCGGCAGGAAAAACTCCACGCCTCCTACTTCGCCCAGTTTCCCGGCGTGTGGGCCCAAGGTGACTACGCCGAAGAACTGCCCCACGGCGGCTTCCTGATCCACGGACGCTCCGACGCCGTGCTCAACCCCGGCGGTGTGCGCATCGGCACGGCGGAAATCTATCGGCAGGTGGAAAAAGTCGAGCAAGTGCTGGACTGCGTCGCCATCGGCCAGCAATGGCAGGGCGATGTCCGGGTGGTGCTGTTCGTGCGCCTGCGCGATGGCGTGACACTGGATGAAGCACTGGAGCAACGGATCCGCCAGGTCATCCGGGCCAACACCACCCCGCGTCATGTGCCGGCGAAGATCCTCGCGGTCAGTGATATTCCGCGAACCATCAGCGGCAAGGTGGTGGAGCTGGCGGTGCGCAATGTGGTGCATGGCGAGGTGGTGAAGAACACCGATGCCTTGGCCAACCCCGGGGCTTTGGAGCAGTTTCGGGATCGGCCGGAGCTGGCTACTTGAACTGAGCAGGCCTCAGACCTGTGGGGAGCAAAAACACTTGTGGGAGCCAGGTCTGTGGGAGCAAAGCTTGCTCGCGATACAGGCAACGCGGTTTTTCAGACCTACCGCGTCATCGTTCATCGCGAGCAAGCTTTGCTCCCACAGGCTCATCACAGGCTTTGCTTCCACAAGTGTTGTTCCCACAGAAGTACTCAATCCACCAGCCCCCACTCTCCCGCCGCCGGATCGGCCGGTGGCGCCGCCGCCCCCGACTCGCTATGCAACTTCAAACGCAACCGCAGGTTGTTCGCCGAGTCGGCATTTTTCAGCGCTTCTTCCTCATCGATGGCGCCTTCGACCACCAGGTTGAACAGCGCCTGATCGAAGGTTTGCATCCCCAGTTCCTCTGACTTTTCCATGATGCCCTTGAGCTCGCCGAGCTCGTTGCGCCGGATCAGGTCGGCCACCGTGGGCGAGCCCAGCATGACCTCCACCGCCGCTCGCCGCTGGCCGGTGCGGGTGCGCACCAGGCGCTGGGAGACGAACGCCTTGAGGTTGTTGCCCAGGTCATTGAGCAACTGCGGCCGACGCTCTTCCGGAAAGAAATTGATCACCCGGTCCAGGGCCTGGTTGGCGTTATGGGCATGCAAGGTGGAAATCACCAGATGCCCGGTGTCGGCAAACGCCAGGGCATGTTCCATGGTTTCCCGGTCGCGAATTTCGCCGATCAGCACCACGTCAGGCGCCTGGCGCAGGGTGTTTTTCAGGGCTGCATGGAAACTGCGGGTGTCGACACCGACTTCCCGTTGATTGATGATGGATTTCTTGTGCCGATGGATATACTCCACCGGGTCCTCGATGGTGATGATGTGGCCGCTGCTGTTGCGATTGCGGTAATCGATCAGCGCCGCCAGGGAGGTCGACTTGCCCGAGCCTGTGGCGCCGACGAACAGCATCAACCCCTGTTTCTGCATGATGGTGTCCAAAAGCACCCGAGGCAGTTTCAGGTCTTCGAAGCGCGGAATGTCCAGCTTGACGTTGCGTATCACCATGGACACGTCATTGCGCTGCTTGAAGATATTGACCCGGAACCGCCCGACGCCAGCCAGGGAGATCGCCAGGTTCATTTCCAACTCCCGATCGAACTCAAGACGCTGTTCGGCGTCCATGAGAGACTCGGCGAGCCTGGCAATGTCGCCGACCTTGAACGCCTCGTTCCCCAAGGGCTTGATCACGCCCTCGAAACGCGCGCACGGTGGCGCACCCGTGGACATGTAAAGGTCGGAACCATTCTGGCTCGCCAGGATTCGCAACAACGGATCGATTTCCATGGACTGAAACTTCCGCGAGACGTCAATGAAACAAGCTGAGCCGAACATGAAACCCTTCAGACCCACCCGCATGTACCCTCTTCTGAGGATAGTCGACGCCGTGGCACAGACACGACAGCCAGGGATCGCGGGATGAACGCGACACCCGCCGGCAGCGATACACAGCGCCTGATCAGCCAGATGGACTGGGCCCTGACCCCGCTGGGCACTGCCCAGAACTGGCCCCAGAGCCTGCGCACCGCCGTGGACATCATGCTCCATTCGCCCATGGCGATGGCCTTGCTGTGGGGACCGCAGCTGTCCCATCTCTACAACGACGCCTTCGGCCGACTGGCCGGTGACAAGCACCCCCGGGCATTCGGCCGGCCGACCCATACAGCATGGCCCGAACTCAAGAGTGCGACCGAAGGGATTTATCACCGTGTGTTGCAAGGCCAGACGCACACCTGCCGCGACCAGCAATGGCGCGTGCCCTTCGCCGGCCGTCTCTGTGATGTCTGGCTGGACCTGACCTACAGCCCGGTGCGTGACGAAAGCGGCAACGTCGCCGGCATCCTGGTCACCGCCATCGAAACCGGCGAACGACGCCGCCTGGCCATGGAGTTCGAACGCCGCTCCGAGGCCAGCCTCAAGGCCCAGCACGAAAGCGAAGAGCGCCTGCAACTGGCCCTGGCTGCCGCCGACGCGCTGGGCACCTGGGACTGGGACATCAGCGAAGACCGCTTTATTGCCGATGCGCACTTCGCCCTGTTGCATGGCGTCGACCCCAGCCTGTCACGCCAGTTGCCCATCAGTGCCTACCTTGAAGGCGTGCACCCCGAGGACCGGGCGATGGTTGCCCGCAGCATCAAGCACTGCATCACCCACGGCACCGAATACGCCGAGGAGTACCGACTGCTGCAGCCCGACGATGAGTTGCGCTGGGTGTACGTACGCGGCCGTTGCTACAAGGATCGCCACGGCCGACCCAAGCGCTTTCTTGGCGCGGCGCTGGACCTGACCGAACGCAAGCGCACCGAGCAAGCCCTGCGCCAGAGCCAGACCGAGCTGCAGTTGATCATCAATGCGATGCCGATCCTCATCAGCTACGTGGACCGCGAAGAGCGTTTCCGGCTGAACAACAGCGCTTACCTGGACTGGTACGGCCTGACCCCGCAGGAGCTCTACGGCAAGACCATCCGCGAAGTGCTCGGCGAAGAGGCCTACGCCGCCCGCGCCCAACAGATCGCCGACGCCCTGGCCGGCCAGCCGTGCAGCTTCACCGTGCAGATGGACCATCGCGACGGGCGCCCGCGCCATTCGCTGATCAACTACCTGCCTCGCCATGGGGCGGACGGTGCGGTGAACGGTTTCTACATCTTCGTGATCGACGAGACCGAGAGCCGGAAAACCGAGGAGGCCCTGCGCAACCTCAACGAAACACTGGAAGAACGGGTCATCGCCCGTACCCAGCAACTGGCCGAAGCCAATCACCGGCTGCAAAGCGAGATGTTCGAACGCGAGCGCGCCGAAGAAGCCCTGCGCCATGCGCAGAAAATGGAAGCCGTGGGCCAGCTCACGGGCGGCATTGCCCATGACTTCAACAATATGCTCACCGGCATCCTCGGCAGCCTCGACCTGATGCAACGCTACATCGCCGCTGGCCGCACTGACGAGATCGGGCGCTTCACCGAAGCCGCGGTGTCCTCGGCCAACCGCGCCGCGGCCCTGACCCATCGGCTGCTGGCTTTTTCCCGACGCCAGTCCCTGGACCGCAAACCGCTGGACGCCAATGACCTGGTGCACTCGCTCGAAGACCTGCTGAGCCGCACCACTGGCGATCACATCGTGCTGCGGCTGCAACTGGCCAGCGAGCTGTGGCCGGTCAACACCGATGCCAGCCAGTTGGAAAACGCCCTGCTCAACCTGGTGATCAACGCCCGCGATGCCATGCCCGAGGGCGGCGAACTGATCGTCGAAACCGCCAACGTCTATCTCGACGCTACTGACATCAACACCCTGGAGCCGGTCAAGGCCGGGGACTACGTGATGATCGCCGTCAGCGACAACGGTAGCGGCATGACCCCCGCCGTACTGGCCAAGGCCTTCGATCCATTCTTCACCACCAAGCCCATCGGCCAGGGCACCGGCCTGGGCTTGTCGATGATCTACGGTTTTGCCCAGCAGTCGGGTGGGCACCTCAACCTCGACAGCGTGCCGGGCCAGGGCACGCGGGTGCAGTTGTACCTGCCGCGCTTGCACGTTTCGCCGACCCAACCACCCGAAACGCCAGAGGCGTTCGTCGTACCGCCGGCCATCGCCGGGGAAACCGTGTTGCTGGTGGAGGATGAACCCGCCGTGCGTATGCTGGTGCTCGACCTGTTGCAGGCCCTGGGCTACACCGCCCTAGAAGCCCGGGACGCCGTGACCGCGCTTCCCGTGCTGGAATCGGACCAGCGCATCGACCTGCTGGTGACCGATGTCGGGCTGCCGGGCATGAATGGCCGGCAACTGGCGGAAATCGCCCGCCAGCACCGGCCTGGGTTGAAAGTGCTGTTCATGACCGGTTACGCGCAGAAAGCCGCCGAACGCCAGGGGTTCCTCGACCAGGGCATGGACATGGTCGCCAAGCCCTTCTCCCTCGATCTGCTGGCCAACAAGATTCGGACGATGATCAACCATGGCAGCTGACTTGAGGCATAATCGCCGCCCCGTCGCACCGTTCAGGTCACCGCAGCAATGAAAGCCCAAGCCCGCCATATCCTGGTGAAAACCGCCGAAGAAGCCGAACAGCTCAAGCAACGCATCGCCAAGGGCGAAGCCTTCGATGTGCTGGCCAAGAAATACTCCACCTGCCCTTCAGGCAAACGCGGCGGCGATTTGGGTGAAGTAAGGCCGGGGCAGATGGTCGGCGTGATTGATGCGGTGATTTTCAAGAAACCGCTGCGGGTGGTGCATGGGCCGATCAAGAGCAAGTTCGGGTATCACCTGGTGCAGGTGTTCTACCGGGACTAACGATCGCCCAATCCCCCTGTGGGAGCGAGCTTGCTCGCGATAGCAGTGTGTCAGTCGACAGGGATGCCGGCTGATCCGACGCTATCGCGAGCAAGCTCGCTCCCACAGGTTCTGTGTCTCCTCTATCTGGGCATCAACGCCCCCGGCACCTGGATCACCCGGCTCGCCAACAGGTGGCCTGCCTCGGCCGCTTCCACCGGGCTGCCGCCCAGCAAACGATTCGCCAGGTACGCGGCGCTGAAGGAGTCCCCCGCCGCCGTGGTGTCGACGACGCGCTCGACCCGCAGGGCAGGTACTTCATAAGACTGGCCGTCGCAACGAATCAGGCAGGCCTCGGCACCGCGCTTGAGCACCACCTCGGGCGTGCCAAGCTGCGCATAGGCGGCGAACACCGCTTCGCTGTCGGCATGACCGAACAATGCCTGCTCGTCCTCTACGGTCAGCAGCGCCAACTCCACATAGGGCAAGACGCTGCGATACGCCGCCCGTGCTGCCTCGATCGAGCCCCAGAGCCGGGGCCGGAAGTTATTGTCGAACACCACCAGCGCCCCGCGCCGACGCGCTTCGACCAGGGTTTCGATGAGTTTGCCACGCCCCTGCTCGCCGAGCACCGCCAGGGTGACGCCGCTGAAATACAGCACATCGTAATCCAGCAACGCGGCCAGGATCGGCCCGGCGGCCGGGGTGGTAAAACAATCGCGCACCGCCGCCTCGTTGCGCCAGTACAGGAATCGCCGCTCACCTGCCGCATCGGTCTGGATGCAATACAAGCCCGGCAGACGTCCAGGCAAGCGCTGGACCCGTTGCAGCCCGATGTTCTCGGCGGCCCAGTTTTCACACATGGCATCGCTGAAACTGTCGTCGCCCAAGGCGGTGACGTAATCCACCGCGCCCCTGTCGCCCAAGGCGCGGGCCAGGTACACCGCCGTGTTCAGGGTGTCGCCGCCGAAGCTTTGCAGCAGGCTGCCGTCGGCGCGTTGTTGCAGTTCGATCATGCATTCGCCGATCAGGGCGATGCGGGGTTTGGGGTTGCTCATGGATGATCCTGATAATTCAGCGGTGTCTGGAAGGTCGCTATCGCGGGCAAGCCTTGCTCCCACAGGGGATTTTGGGTAAACACCCATTTTGTGTTCACAGTCGATCAGTGTGGGAGCAAGGCTTGCCCGCGATAGCCGCGACTCGGTCTAAAGGCTAGAAACACGTCTCCATGCTCTCGACCACCCGCAACTGCTCATCCACCAGGCACCCCACCCGCCACTTGTCGAACGTCAGGCACGGGTGTGAAGTACCAAACGAAATGATGTCGCCCACACGCAACTCAACCCCCGCCGCCACGGTCATGAACGCATGCTGGTCCATCACCGCCGTCACCTTGCAGCCACTCACATCGTCACCCGCCACCGTGTCCGAACCGGGCTGGTAGCGCTTGAGCGGCACTGGCAAGCCGGCGTCGTAGGCCACGTCGCGCTTGCCCAGGGCGATCACCGCGAAACCCGGCTCCGGCAGCGATTGCACATGGGCCCAGACTTCCAGCGCCGGGCGCAGGCCTTCGTGCAAATCGCTGCGACGCTCCAGCACGCAGCACTGCGCTTCCTTGTAGATGCCATGGTCATGGGCCACGTAGCTGCCGGGACGCAGCACGCTGAGGAAACGCCCGTGGGCATTCTGGGCTTCGAAGGATTCGGCGATCAGGTCGTACCAGGCCGACCCCGAGGCGGTGATGATCGGTTTGTCGATGGCGAACGCGCCGTTGTCCTGCAACTGCACCGCCAACCGCACCAGGGACGCCGCGAACGCACGAATGCCGCTGATGGCGTGGTCACCATGGATCACCCCTTCGTAGCCTTCGATGCCGGTCAACGCCAACGCCGGTTGCGCCTGGATCGCCTCGGCCAGGGCCAATACCTCGGCTTCGGTCCGGCAGCCACAACGACCGCCGACCACGCCGTACTCAATCATCACATTGAGCCGTACTCCGCGCGAGGCGAAGTAAGCGCCCAAGGCAGCGACGTTGTCCGGATGATCGACCAGGCAGTGGAATTCGAACGCCGGGTCGGCGAGCAAATCGGCAATCAGCGCCATGTTCGGCGTGCCCACCAATTGGTTGGCCATCAACACCCGGCGCACGCCATGGGCGTAAGCGGCACGGGTCTGCACGGCGCTGGCGAGGGTCAGGCCCCAGGCGCCTGCGTCCAGTTGCCGGCGAAACAATGCCGGGGTCATGCTGGTCTTGCCGTGGGGCGCCAGTTCGGCACCGCTGCTGCTGATGAAATCCTGCATCCAGCGGATGTTGTGCTCCAGCGCCGCGCGATGCAGCACCAGCGCCGGCAGGCTGACGTCCCGTAGCAGGTGGGCGCCGACGGTGGCGGCGCCCTTCTCGACGCCGGCATTAAGGATGGCGGAAGGCATGTTCGAACTCCTCGCACACGGCCGCTAGTGCCGTTGCTGTCTATTCATTGATACGACGGGCCAGGTGGTTGGCGCTTTCGATCAGCACCCGGCGGTAGTCGGCGTAATTGTTCTTGGCGTCGGCCCGAGGGGCGACGATGCACAGGGTGGCGATGGCCACGCCATTCGGGTCTTTGACCGGTGCGGCGAAGCAGTGGGTGAAGGTGTCGGCGACACTGTCGAAGGAGAAAAACCCATCGAGGCCGGCCTGGCGGATTTCCTTGAGGAACTGCTCCAGGGGCAGGCGCTCGCCGTCCGGCAAAATGAAGTCGTCGGGATCGATCAGGTCAACGATCTGCTGGTCACTCAAATGCGCCAGCAGCAGGCGCCCGGACGCCGTCCACGGGATCGGCGCGTTTTCCCCGATGTCCGATGAAATGCGAAAATGCCGCTCGCCTTCCTTCATCAGCGCGACGGTGTATTTGCGCCCGTTGAGCAGGCACATCTGCGCCGTTTCCCGGGTCTGGCGCACGATCTCCTGCAAGGCCTGGTCAGCCTCGCGGCTCAGGTCGAAATGCCGCAGGTGTGCCTGCCCGAGGAAATACAACTGGCGGCCCAGGTAGACATGGCCGTCCTTGCCCACCGGCTCGAGGATGCGCCGCTCCAGCAGCGACGCCACCAGTTCATAGACCGTGGACTTGGGGCTGCCGATGCCGCTGGCAATATCGTTCGGGCGCAGCGGCTGGCCGATTTCCTTGAGGAAATCGAGGATATCGAACGCCCGATCCAATCCCCGGGCCCGGCGTTTGATGGTGTCTTCGGTCATGTCTTTGGTTCCCATTCAATTGGCCGGGAGTTTAACCAGACTGCTGCGCCGCCTGATAGATCGCTATCGCGGGCAAGCCATGCTCCCACGGAAGAATGCGTTTCCTTGTGGGAGCAAGGCTTGCCCGCGATAAGGCCCCCGTGGTTCAGGCCTTCTTCTTGTAGGCCACACAATCGATCTCGACCTTGCAATCGACCATCATGCTCGCCTGCACGCAGGCCCTGGCCGGGGCGTGTTCCGGGCTGAAGTACTCGCCGAAGACCTTGTTGAAACTCCAGAAATCCCGCGGGTCTTCCAGCCACACACCGCAGCGCACCACATCTTCCAGGCCGTATCCGGCCTCCTCGAGAATAGCGACCAGGTTCTTCATGGTCTGGTGGGTCTGTTCGACGATCCCGCCGGCAATGATCTCGCCGTTCACCGCCGGCACCTGGCCGGACACGTGCAGCCAGCCATCGGCTTCCACGGCGCGGGCGAATGGCCGAGGCTGACCGCCACCTGCGGTGCTGCCGGTGCCGTAGCGCGTAATGCTCATGGGTTATCTCCTTATTGAATGGAAAATTAAAAACGCGTGTTCTTGAGAAATTCTGCCAGCCGTGGCGACTGTGGCCGTTCGAACAATTCCTTCGGCGGCCCCTGCTCTTCGATGCGGCCCTGGTTCATGAACACGATCTTGTCGGAGACCTCGAAGGCAAAGCGCATTTCGTGGGTCACCAGCAGCATGGTCATGCCGTCTTCGGCCAGGCCCTTGATCACGTTCAGCACCTCGCCGACCAGTTCCGGGTCCAGGGCCGAGGTCACTTCGTCGAACAGCATCAGGCTGGGGTTCATGGCAATTGCCCGGGCGATTGCCACGCGCTGCTGCTGGCCGCCGGACAACTGGCCGGGAAAGTGATCGCGCCGCTCCAACAGGCCCACTCGCTCCAGCCATTTCTCGGCCAGGGCCACGGCCTCGTCCTTGGGCAGCTTTTTCACTTTGAGCAGGCCCAGGGTGACGTTCTGCAACGCGGTCAAATGCGGGAACAGGTTGAATTGCTGGAAAGCCATGCCGGTCATGGCCCGGTGCCGGGCGATGATTTTTTCGGCGTGGCGCACACGCTTGCCGTCGATGTCGTCGTAACCGATGGATTCGCCGTCGAGCATGATCTGCCCGCCCTGGAACTCTTCCAGCATGTTGACGCAGCGCAGCAGCGTGGTCTTGCCCGAACCGCTGGAACCGATCAGCGTGACCACGTTGCCGCGCTGCATGCTCAGGTCCACGCCCTTGAGCACTTCCAACGGGCCGTATTGTTTGCGCAAGCCGCGAATGTCCAGCAGCGGCTGGGTGTTGGAGAGCTCTGTGTTGGAAAGCTCCGTGTTGGAGAGATTCGAAACGTCAGTCATGGCAAGGCCACCCGCTTTTCAATGTGCCGCCCGAGCAATTCAATGGCGTAATTGATGATGAAAAAGAGAAACCCGGCGAACAGGTAAAACTCCAGGGTCATGAACGTCCGGGCGATGATCTGCTGGGTGCTGAGCAGCAGTTCGGCAACGCCGATCACCGACAGCAGGGTCGAGGCCTTGACGATCTCGGTGGAGGAATTGACCCAGGTCGGCAAGATCTGCCGCAACGCCTGGGGCAACAGCACATAGCCCAGCGACTGGTAGAACGTCAGGCCGATGGCCTGGCTCGCCTCCATCTGCCCACGGGGCAACGCCTGCAAGGCCCCACGCACGATCTCGGCCACGTGGGAGCCGCAGAACAGCGTCAAGCCCAGCACGCCGGCCTGGAACGCACCGATCTGCCAGCCCAGGGCCGAAGCCATGTAGAAGCAGGCCAGCACCAGCACGAACACCGGCGTGCCGCGAATCAGGTCGACATAGAAGCGAAACGGCGCGCGCATCCAGGTCCGGCCATAGGTCAGCACCAGCCCGGCGGCCAGGCCGATCAACGTGCCCAACACAATCGCCAGCAGCGAACACTGCACACTGGTCAGGAAGCCGGCCCACAGGGTGTCCCGGGCAACCCATAACTCATGCAACCAACTGGGTGATTCGTACATGGGACACTCCTAACGGCGGATCGCCAGGCGCTGCTCGAAATAACGCAGCACCATGGCAATGAGGTAACAGGCCGCGACATACAGGGCCGTGGTCACCAGCCAGGTTTCGATCACCCGGTAGCTCTCCACGTTGATCTTGCGGGCGTAATAGGTCAGCTCCGGCACGGCAATCGCCGCCGCCAGGGAGGTGTCCTTGAACAGCGAAATGAAGTTGTTCGACAACGCCGGCAACACGTTGCGCAGCATCACCGGTACGGTGATGTAGGCCTTCACCTGCCACTCGCCCAGGCCGATGGCCAGCCCGGCTTCACGCTGTCCCTTGTGAATGCTCAACAGTCCGCCGCGAAACACTTCGGTCAGGTAGGCCCCGGCGTACAGCGAGAGGGTGATGACGAACGACGGCAGCTTGTCCAGGCGGATGCCCAGGCTCGGCAAGGCGAAGTAGATCAGCAGGATCAGCACCAGGATCGGCGTATTGCGGATCACCGTCACATACACCGACGCCAGCACTCGCAAGATCCGATGTTTGCTCAGCAGCGCGAACGCCATCGCCAGGCCGATCACGCAACCGATGGCGATCGACACCAGTGCCAGGGAAAGCCCCAGGCCAAGCCCCGCCAGCAGGGTGTCGAAATCGCGCCAGACGGCGGCAAAGTTCAACTGATAATTCATGGTCGGCAGTACCTTCGACGGAGCGCCCGCAAGTGGCGCCCCGGGCTCACAGGGTCATTTGAATTCGACGGGGAAACCGATCGCTGGCGACGGCAGCTCGACACCGAACCACTGCTTGAAGGACGCCGCATAGGTGGGGAATTCCACGCCGGTCATGGCTTCATGCAAGGTGGTGTTGACGAAGTTCAGCCAGTCCTGGTCGCCGCGCTTGACCGCACAGGCGTAGGTTTGCGGGCTCCAGGCATAGGCCGGGCTGCGGTAGCGGCCAGGGTTCTGCACCATCAGGTACTTGACCGAGGACTGGTCGGTGGCGGCGGCATCGGCGCGACCGGAGTTCACTGCCTGGTACATCAGGTCGACGCTGTCGTACTGGTCGACCTTGGCCTTGGGCAGCGCCTGGTGCACCAGCTCCTCGGCGTAGACGTTCTGCAGCACCGCCACGGTGACGCCGTCGCCGGCGGCCTTGAGGTCTTCGATTTCCTTGTACTTGCTGTTGGCCGGCAGCAGCAGGCCCACGCCTTCGCGGTAGTACGGCAGGGTGAACGCCACTTGCTGGGCGCGGCTGGCGGTGACGGTGATGAACTGGCAGCTCATGTCGACCTTGTCGGTCAACAGGTTGGGTATGCGCGCATCGGAAGACTGCACCACGAACTCGACTTTCTCCGGGTCGTTGAACAACCCCTTGGCGACCATCCGCGCAATATCGATATCAAAGCCCTGCAACTTGCCATCCGCTCCCTGGAAGTGCCACGGCGCATTGGTACTGCCCGTGCCCACGATCAATTTCCCCCGCTGCAGCACGCTGTCCAGCTTGCTGTCGGCCGCCTGAGCGACCCCCATGGCAGCCGTCGTGGCCGCGAAGAGAAAAACACACGCTTTGAACAAGGAAGGTCGGCGTTGCATGGCAAGCACTCCAGAATGGGTTTATTCCGCTATACCGGAACGTGGTATGTAACAACGGAATAGACAGCAGAAAGTGTGCCACAGGCTTGCAGCGCGTGGGTGAGGAAAATGGAAAGTTAAGGAAATCAGGGGGATGGGAAAAACAGGCGCCCGCACAGTGGCATCTGCGTGCGAACACTGTTGCTACCGTGGGCCACGACGCACGGGTAACAAGGCCCCAAGCCGGGTATTCGGCGCCCCCGGTGCACCGAAACGGAGCCACTCTGGAATTTGTAAAATACCCTGTGGGAGCGAGCTTGCTCGCGATGGCGGTGTATCAGTCAATATTGATGGCGACTGACCTGACGCTATCGCGAGCAAGCTCGCTCCCACAATGGTTCGGCGGTGTGCCTGGGCTATTTGCGCTTGTAGCTCTTGCTGCCGCCAGGCGTAAGGCAATAGACCCCGCCCCGGGGGCCGACGCAGTAATTGCCACTGCCGCATTGGCAACCGTCGGCGGACTTGAGCAACGACTGCGGCCGGGCCTCGTTCCGAAGCCCCAGCACAGCGGAACAGGACTTCTTCGAAGCACTGATGGAGCCGTCGTTGCACAGGAAGGTATCGCCGTCACACCCGGCAATACCGCCCTTGCGCCCGGAACACGGTTGATTGGCGGCAAGGGCCGAAGTGCCCAGGGTCAACAACAGAATCGCGACACAGGCGCGAAGTAAAGCGGACGTTCCGTGACAGAGATTCATGGCAGCTTCCAGGCTGATATATGGCCCTATGCTAGCACTGGATCATCTACTGCGCCTAACGCCCGCAAGATCTCAACTCGAACAACCCTGTTTTCTACAGGAACTTCTGCTCATAAATCATCAAGCGCAACCTTGATTGATGGATCGTTCTCCCGCTCGTGACACAGAGCGACAAGCTCCATGTCCTCAAGCCGATTCATCATGGCTTCGTATTCTCTGGCTGGGACGCAGTAAAAAGCCGGCTCGTTACGATTCAGGATCGCTACGGATAATCCCTCACCCGCTGCAACGGTACCCATCGGATTTTTCTTGAGTTCAGAAATGCTGGCTACAACTCGAGAAAGCACGATACGAGTCATGGAATGAGACCTTGAGTACTGAATGGCGCTAAACAATAGCGTTCTAATACAACTCTTAAAACTGTCAGCGCCCGCAAAACCTCACCCTGGACAACATCCGCAAATCCCCCTCGCGGTAATAGTCATCACTCCAGCTGTCATCCACCGCCAGTGGCTTGACCTGCTTGAGGGCGAGTTTTTTCGCGAAGTAGCGAAAGCGGTAATGTTCATAGAAACGCAGCAACTCCAGCCCGTAGCGGTCGGCCAGGTCGGTGTCGCCCTGGATGATCAGGTAATTCTCGTCGTTGCCGCTGCTCGCCGCGGCGCTCAGGTTATGGCTGCCGCTGAGGATGGTCGGGGTGTCGCTGGTGAAGTCGGTGACGATGGCTTTGGTGTGCACCAGCAGGTTGCCCTTCTGGCCTTTCATGTTTTCCCGCAGCCAGCCTTCCAGGCCGGTGTTGAGCAGCGCGGTGGCGGCGAATTCGGCGGTGCGGTCGGCGTGAAAGCCGGTGATGCGGCTCTTGGAGTTTTGCAGACCGTAGCGCAGCACGTCGTCATTGGGTGCGCCGAGCACCGCGTCGAGGATGCGCTCGGGCAACACAAAGGCGGTGACGAACAGCAGGTCCTTTCGCGCGCCCTTGATGATGTCGACGAAGCGATCCAGGTCGCCCTCCCCGGTGCGCGGCGAGAACCCGGCGAACAACGCCTCTTGTGGAGCCATGGCATTGTTGTCGGTCAGCCACTGGCGAGTGGCATCGACGTCCTGGGGTTCGGCCCAGATTTGCTCGAACACCTGGAAGTAGCTGCCGCTCACCCGAGGGTCGTCCAGCACATGAACGACGTTGGCCTGGCGGTAGACACCGTTGGCGGTGAAGTTGGTGCTGCCGCACAGCACCGCCTCCGGTTGCAATGAGCCGTTGCCGTCCACCTTGCTCAGCACAATGAACTTGTCGTGGAAAATGTTATGGGTAACTCGTCCGCGCTTGTTGGCTGCTGGCATTTTCTCGAGGCTGGCTTCGTTGCGCGCCGTGGTGTCGTCCCCCGGCTCGGCGTGATACAGCACCCGCACCTTCGCACCGCGAGCATGGGCGGCATTCACCGCGTCGACGATCACCGGCAGTTCGTATTCATAAATGGCGACATCCAGGGCCCAGCTGGCATCCAGCGCCCGGTCGATAAAACCGATCAGGCGTCCCAACAGGCCATTCTCCAGCCAGCGACGCGGGGCGTCGGGCCAGTCATCGATGGACAGGTGCTTGTTGGCGCCGATCAGCGCGTCCACTTCAGGAAACTTGCGCTGGAACGCCTGGCTGGCGGCCACGGCACGGTTGAAGATGACCCGCTGGTTGGCCGGCTGCCCGTCGTCGCTGGTGACCGTGACCTCCAGGGATTCGCCCAACTGCGGTGCATCGGGGCTGCCGTAGGCCAGGTGCACGCGGTAGTGCATGGTCACGCCGGGGTTGACCGCGTAGTCGGCCCAGCGAAATTTCTGCAAGGGTGCCTTGTCGCTGGGGGTGGCGTGGAACTGAGGAAAGGTGTGGGCCTTGTCGGGGAAGGTCAGGCTGTTGAACAGGAACAGCCAGGGTTTGTCCCCCTGCTGCTTCTCGATGGCAAAACCCAGCAGCCCCTGGCGTCGGGATTCCGCCAGGTCCATGGCGAGCAGCACGCCGTTGGTGCCGGCATAGGCCTTGACCCGAAAATCGTCCTGGGCGTTGGTGACGAGTACGCGCATGGTTCACTCCTGTGAGGGGGCTGCCTGAGCATAGTGTAGTGATGCGGGTTAGGTGGTCAGATCAGGGACCGAGGCGATGCTGATCGCGAGCAAGCTCGCACACACAGGGGCTGTGGTGTTCATCAGTTATGTGTGCACAGCGAAACCAAATGTGGGAGCGAGCTTGCTCGCGATGAGGCCTTCACAGTCAAAGAACATTTCAAGTGGTTTCATCGATATGCCGATACTCCGCCCCCAACCGCCCCGCCAACTGCCGGGCCCGGCCCAGGCGAATCGGGCCTCTTTCGATGTCGATCAACAGGCACGGGCAATCGAGCAACGGCAGTGAAAGCCCCTCCTTGACTCGCCCATCGGTCATCACCAAGACCCGTTGCTGCTCCGCCGGGTAGCGCTTGCGTCGGGCCTCCAGCCAGCGCCCGGCCTCGTTCAGCGCCGCCAGCAACGGCGTTCCGCCACCGGCGCCCAGCCCATCGAGCCAGTCGCGCAGACCGGCCGAGGCCTTGAGCCCTTGCACCTGCCAGTTCGGCTGCGTACCGCTGGCCGTCAACAGCCCCAGGCGGGCCCGTTGGCGATAGGCGTCGTCGAACAACTGCGCCAGCAGGCCTTTGCCGTCACTCAAGGCGCGATGACGCCGGGTCGAGGCCGACGCATCGACAATGACCAGCCACAGCTCATGGGGCGAGCGCTGGCGAGCGTGCCAGCACAGGTCCTCACGCAGACGTGGCCGGCCATTGAGCAACGTCCCCGGCCAGTTCACCGCACCGCTGGCCGCCGCTTTGCTGCGGCCCTGGCGGCCCTGGTCGAGTCGTCCGGCACGGGGTCTGGCATTCGCCCCCGCTGGCGAACGGGGGCGAATGCCTAGGGCTTTTTTGGCCAGCTCGGCACGTCACGCCGAGCACCGGTCGGCAATGCCCGGGCCGGCAGGTCACCCCACTGGCCCTGGCCCTCGCTGGGTTCAGTGGTTTTTTCCGCGCCGGTCGGCGCCTGGGACGGTGTCGGTGCCGAATGCCCGCGCCGCCGGTGCCGCAAGGCAAACTCGGCGACCGCATCGATGTCTTCATCGGCAATTGCAGCAGCCCCGCGCCAAGCCGCATGGGCCCGGGCCGCCCGCAGCCAGACCAGGTCGGCGCGCAAGCCATCGACCCCGGCGGCAAAGCAGCGCTCGGTGATCTGCGCCAGCGCCGCGTCATCCAGGGCGATCCCGGCCAAGCGGTCGCGTGCCTGTTGGCAACGTTCGCGCAACTGCGCCTGGGTCGTCTCCCACGCCGCGCAGAACGCCTGCGGATCGCTGTCGAAATCCAGCCGCCGTCGGATGATCTGGCCGCGCTCAGTCGGTGCGGTGTGACCGTCGAGGGCGACGTTCAGGCCAAAACGGTCGAGCAACTGCGGGCGCAGTTCGCCCTCTTCCGG
Source organism: Pseudomonas brassicacearum subsp. brassicacearum (assembly GCF_008801605.1). Lineage (GTDB taxonomy): Bacteria > Pseudomonadota > Gammaproteobacteria > Pseudomonadales > Pseudomonadaceae > Aquipseudomonas > Aquipseudomonas brassicacearum. The sequence continues at coordinate 843,409 of NZ_VZPJ01000001.1, forward strand.
ATTCATGGTGCCGATCAGCACAAAGCGCGCCGGATGCCGATGGGAAATGCCGTCGCGCTCGATGAGGTTGATGCCGCTGGCGGCCACATCGAGCAGCAAGTCCACCAGGTGATCGGGCAGCAGGTTCACTTCATCGACGTACAGCACGCCACCATCGGCCTTGGCCAACACGCCGGGAGAAAACTGCGCGCGCCCTTCCCCCAGCGCCGCGTCCAGGTCCAGGGTGCCCACCAGTCGCTCTTCGGTAGCACCGAGGGGCAAGGTGACGAACTGACCGCTGGCCAGCAGGTCCGCCAGGCCCCGGGCCAGTGTGGACTTGGCCATGCCCCGCGGCCCTTCGATCAGCACACCGCCGATTTTCGGATCGATCGCGGCCAGGCACAGGGCCAGTTTCAGATCATCGGCGCCGACCACGGCGCAGAGCGGGAAATGGGGGGTGTGGGTCATATCTAATTCTCAAGGGTGGTCGGTAACGTCAATGTCAAAAGGGGACTTGTGGGAGCAAGGCTTGCCCGCGATGAACGAAAACGCGGTTTAGCTGCTAAACCGCGGCGCCACCATCGCGGGCAAGCCTTGCTCCCACAGGGTGGAGATAAATCCCTTTGCCACAGGTCAACCCATCACAGGGGTTGTGTCTCGCCTGCTGAGTAGGCACGTCAGCCATCTTCTTCTATATCCAACAACAAATTCTCCAGCGCCTCGCGGTACTCCCCCGGCGCCTGCCACATCCCCCGCTGCTGCGCTTCGAGCATGCGCTCGGTCATGTCCCGCAGAGCGTCGGGGTTGTGCTGGCGGACGAAATCCCGGGTGTCCGGGTCGAGCAGGTAGGCATCGGCCAGCAAGGCGTACTGGTGATCGTCGATCAACCGAGTGGTGGCGTCGAAGGCAAACAGGTTGTCCACCGTCGCCGCCAGTTCGAACGCGCCTTTATAGCCGTGACGCTTCACGCCGTCGATCCACTTCGGATTCGCTGCGCGGGAACGGATGACGCGGTTGAGCTCTTCTTTCAGGGTGCGGATCCTGGGCAAGTCTGGCTGGCTGTGATCGCCATGGTAACTGGCCGCCGCATCACCACTGAGGGTCTCGACAGCCGCCAGCATGCCGCCCTGGAACTGGTAGTAATCGTTGGAATCGAGCAGGTCATGCTCGCGATTGTCCTGGTTCTGCAACACCGCCTGCACCTGGCTCAAACGCCGGGAGAACTGCTCCCGGGCAGCAGTGCCTTCATCGCTGGCGCCGTAGGCGTAACCACCCCAGTTCAGGTACACCTCGGCCAGATCCTCGCGGCTCTGCCACAAGCGACCGTCAATCGCCCCCTGCACGCCCGCGCCATAGGCACCGGGCTTGGCGCCGAAGATCCGCCAGCCGGCCTGGCGCGCCGCGGCTTCCGGCTCAAGACCCGATGCCAGCAAGGCTTCGCGTTCGCCGCGCACCTTGGCCGCCAACGGGTTCATGTCGTCCGGCTCATCGAGGGCGGCGACGGCCTGCACGGCGGCATCGAACAAGCGGATCAGGTTGGCAAAGGCGTCACGAAAGAAGCCGGACACGCGCAGCGTGACATCGACCCGAGGCCGGTCCAGCAGGCTCAGCGGCAGGATCTCGAAGTCATCGACCCGCTGGCTGCCCGTGGCCCACACCGGACGCACGCCCATCAGCGCCATGGCCTGGGCGATGTCATCGCCGCCGGTACGCATGGTGGCGGTGCCCCACACCGACAGGCCGAGCTGACGCAGGTGATCGCCGTGGTCCTGCAAGTGCCGTTCAAGGATCAGGTTCGCCGATTGGAAACCGATGCGCCACGCCGTGGTGGTGGGCAGGTTGCGCACGTCCACCGAGAAGAAGTTGCGCCCGGTGGGCAACACATCGAGGCGCCCGCGGCTCGGCGCGCCGCTGGGGCCGGCCGGCACGAAGCGCCCGTTCAAGGCATCGAGCAGGCCGCGCATTTCCGCCGGGCCGCAAGCGTCCAGGCGCGGGGCCACGACGGATCGCAGGTTTTCAATGATGCTGCCCGCCACCTCCCAACCCGGCGCGTCGAGTTGCTCCACCGCACCGTCCAGCGCCTGCTCGATCAACTGCACAGCGAACAGCTCCAGGCGCTCGCGGGTATCGCCGGTGGTGCGCCAGGGCTCGGCGCTGACCTGACGCAACGCCTCGGGACACTCGCCAGTCCAGGGCTCGGCCAAGGCACAATCCAGTGGATCGAAACCCAGCCCGAACGCCTTGGCCAGCGCCCGCAACAGGCTCGACTGCGCGCCTTTGCCGTCGCCCCGGGGAATGCGCAGCAACGCCAGCAAGGTGTCGATGCGCAGCCGTCCGCTGGGCGACTCACCAAAAATGTGCAAGCCATCGCGGATCTGCGACTCCTTCAAGTCGCACAGGTAAGTGTCCAGGCGTGGCAGCCAGATCGCCGCGTCGGTGTCGCTGTCGAGGGATGCGTCGAGTTGCAGTTCGCGGTCGATGTGGGTCTCGCGCACCAGATTGAGGATGTCCCGTTGCAGCTCCCGGGCACGGCGCGGATCGAGCAATTGCGCCTCGTAGTACTCGTCAGCCAGCAGCTCGAGGTTACGCAGTGGCCCATAGGTTTCGGCCCGGGTCAGCGGCGGCATCAAGTGGTCGATGATTACCGCCTGGGTACGACGCTTGGCCTGGGCGCCCTCACCCGGGTCGTTGACGATGAATGGATAGATATTCGGCAGCGGCCCCAGCAGCACGTCCGGCCAGCAGTTTTCCGACAGCCCGACGCCCTTGCCCGGCAGCCATTCGAGGTTGCCGTGCTTGCCGACGTGAATCACCCCGTGGACGCCGTAGGTGTGGCGCAACCAGAAATAAAACGCCAGGTAACCGTGGGGCGGTACCAGGTCCGGGTCATGGTACACCGCGCTCGGATCGACCTGATAACCCCGCGCCGGCTGGATACCGACGAAGGTCAGGCCCAGCCGAAGACCGGCGACCATCAGACGGCCGTCGCGGAACATCGGGTCCTGCTCGGGCGAGCCCCAGCGCGCCAGCACCGCTTGGCGATTGCCTTCGGGCAATGCGTCGAACAAGGCCTGGTACTCGGCGAGGGCCAGGCTCTGGTGACAGGGACGCAGGTCGAGGCTGTCCAGGTCATTACTGACCCCGCCGAGCAATTGCTGGATCAACGCGGTGCCGCTCGCCGGCAGTTCGGACGGCAACGGATAGCCCTCGGCCTGCAGGGCCCGCAGGATATTCAAGGCCGACGCCGGGGTGTCCAGGCCGACGCCATTGCCGATGCGACCGTCGCGGGTCGGGTAGTTGGCGAGGATCAGCGCCACACGCTTCTGGGCATCGGGCAAACGCGCCAGGGTGGTCCAGCGTCGGGCCAGTTCGGCGACAAAATCCATGCGCTCGGGCGCGGCCCGGTAGCAGACCACATCGCTCTGGCTGCGCTCGCTGCGCCAGGCCAGGTCCTTGAAACTGATGGGGCGGCTGATGATCCGTCCGTCCAGTTCCGGCAAGGCAATGTGCATCGCCAGGTCTCGCGGTCCCAAGCCCTGCTCGCTGGCCCGCCAGCCGGGTTCGTTGTCCTGGGCGCAGATCGCCTGGATCACCGGGATGTTGCGGCGAAACGGTCGCAAATGCGGAGCTTCGGGGCTGGATTGAGCGAAGCCGGTGGTGTTGAGGATCACCCCCGCCTGCACCTCGTCCAGCCAGTCCTCTACAAGTGCGAGGCAACCAGGCTCCTTGAGGCTTGCCACGGCAATCGGCAGCGGATTGAGCCCCGCCGCTTGCAGGCGCTGGCAGAACACGTCGATGAACGCGGTGTTCGCCGCTTGCAGGTGGGAGCGATAAAACAGCACCGCCGCCACCGGTTGCCCGGCGCTCCAGTCGGCTTGCCAGTCGTCGAGGTTGGCGCTGGTTTTCGCCGGGTGATAGATGGCCGTGCGTGGCAAGGCCTGCGGCTCGGCCCACGGATAATCGCGGCCGAACCATTGGCTGCCTAGGTTGTAAAACAGGTCGAGGGCATTGCCCAGCCCGCCCTGGCGCAAGAACTGCCAGAGCCGGTCGCGGTCCTCAACGGCCACGTTGCTCAGGTCACTGAGTTCCGGGTCTGGACGATCATCCCCCGGCACCAGGATCAGCTTCACCCCGCGCCCCGCCAGTTCCATCAGGCGCTCGATGCCGTAGCGCCAATAGCCGATGCCGCCATGCAGCGACAACAGGATGACCTTGGCGTGTTGCAGCACGTCTTCGACATACAGATCCACCGAGGCGTGGTTCTGCACCTGCATCGGGTTGGCGAGGCGAAACTGCGGGTAGTCACCCGGCAACTGCTTCGCCGCTTCGGCCAACAGCGCCAGGCTGGAGTCGCCGCTGCACAGGATCACCAGTTCGGCGGGGGTTTGCCCCAGGTCGGCGATGTTGTCGTCCGACACGAAACCGCCGGGCTGGGTCCTGAGCAGGTGCATGGCTTAGGCCCCGAGGGCGGCGCGCAACTGCGCTTCGAGCAGCGCGGCGTCAAGCGCCTGGCCGATCAGCACCAGGCGGGTGACCCGCGCTTCCTCAGCGCCCCACTGGCGGTCGAAATGCTTGTCGAAACGCGTCCCGACGCCCTGGATCAACAGGCGCATCGGCTTGTTCGGAATCGCCGCGAAACCCTTGACTCGCAATACTCCGTGCTGGACCACCAGTTGCGTCAGCGCGTCGAGCAACAGGCTTTCGTCAGCCTGGGGCAGTTCGATGGAAATGGAATCGAAGGCGTCATGATCGTGGTCATCATCGTCGCCATCGTGGTGATGGTCGTGATGGCTGTGGCGGCCGTCGATGTGTTCTTCGGAACCAGCGCCCAGGCCGATCAATACGTCCAGCGGCAGGCGACCGCTGCTGGCTTCGATGACCTTGACCGCCGGTGGCAGCTCTTCGGCGACTTCCAGGCGAACTTTGGCCAGGTCCTCAGGGCTGATCAGGTCAGCCTTGTTGAGGATCACCAGGTCGGCGCTCGCCAGTTGGTCGGCGAACAGTTCGTGCAGCGGCGATTCGTGGTCCAGGTTCGGGTCGAGTTTGCGCTGGGCATCGACCTGGTCGGGGAACGCGGCAAAGGTACCCGCGGCCACGGCCGGGCTGTCGACCACGGTGATTACCGCATCGACGGTGCAGGCGCTGCGGATTTCCGGCCATTGGAAGGCCTGGACCAGCGGCTTGGGCAGGGCCAGGCCGGAGGTTTCGATGAGGATGTGATCGAGGTCGCCACGCCGGGCCACCAGTTCGCGCATCACCGGGAAGAACTCTTCCTGCACCGTGCAGCACAGGCAGCCGTTGGCCAGTTCATAGACGCGGCCGTTGGCTTCTTCTTCGGTGCAACCGATGGAGCACTGCTTGAGGATTTCGCCGTCGATGCCCAGCTCGCCGAATTCGTTGACGATCACGGCGATGCGCCGGCCCTGGGCGTTGTCGAGCATGTGCCGCAGCAAGGTGGTTTTACCCGAGCCGAGGAAACCGGTGACGATGGTGACGGGGAGTTTGGCCAGTGTTTTCATCGGATGCCCTTTGGCAAGGTGGCGGGCAAACGGGACGACAACCGCTGGCACAGGCGTGCGCGGAAGATTTCGCCACCGGATCACCCCGCCCGGTTGTAGTGAGAATCTGTCTCGAGGCAGGTCTCCTGGCTGACGGCGGGCCAATCTTTCGACTGGCAATTGCTGCGCCTTCCCGTGCGCCCGTTTTAAAGGGCATGCACAGTGGCCTTGCAGAAACAGCACCGTTCACAGTTGCGGGGGCAGCCGCGGCTTGGACCGCGTTCCCTTCTTAGCTCCGGCATGTGCCGAAGAACCTCGAAGGCGCAAGGCTACGCAGGGTGTGGGGGCGGGTCAATCGCCAGAGTGTTCTGCGGTGTATGTCCGGGCCTCATCGCGAGCAGGCTCGCTCCCACAGTTGATCTTTGTTGAACATGAGTTTTGTGATCCGCGAGATTCATTGTGGGAGCGAGCTTGCTCGCGATGGGCGCAACTCGGTGCCAGCCTGAGAACCCACGCCAATTGACGCCCCGCCCCCGCCCATGCTCTCCTGTACGCCTAGTTACGGGTGCCCTTCACAGGGTGAAACGGGAAACCGGTGAATCGTGTGCTTTACTCCAAAGCCACGTCAGTCCGGTGCTGCCCCCGCAACGGTAAGCGAGCGAAGCGTCTGAACCACTGTGTCCCCGGACATGGGAAGGTGACGCTTGCAGGCCAGGCGCAAGCCCCGCCCCTCGCGAGCCCGGAGACCGGCCCTTGACTCATGCATCAACAAACCCGCGGTGGGCGGGCGCTGTTCGAACCTTGGCGGGCTTTCGCCCGGGGTTTCATCGCGCTCGAATGCCCACTGAACAAGAACAGAGGGAAGCGCCATGTCGACCATCAGCAGCACCGCCCGCACCACCAGCAGCACCACCACCCTGAGCCAACGCCTGAGCGCCGCGATCCTTGCTTCCATCCTCGGCGCGGGGCTGGTCTATTTCGCCGGTTTCTCCCACATCGAAGCGGTGCACAACGCTGCTCACGATACCCGTCACAGCGCCGCATTCCCGTGCCATTGAGAACTGACGACATGATCAAGCGTATCGCGCAGACCGCTGGTTTCAGCGGCTTGCTGGCCGCCCTGCTGCTGACTCTGCTGCAAAGTTTCTGGGTATCGCCGTTGATTCTCCAGGCGGAAACCTTCGAGAAGGCCCCGGCGACCGAGGTCCATGAACACGCCGACGGGGCGGCTCATACCCATGATGCCGAGGCCTGGGAGCCGGAAGACGGCTGGCAGCGCGTGCTGTCCACCACGGGCGGCAACCTGGTGGTCGCCGTGGGGTTTGCCCTGATGCTGGCGGGCCTGTACACCTTGCGCGCACCGACGCGCACGTCCCAGGGCCTGCTCTGGGGCCTGGCCGGTTATGCCACTTTCGTCTTGGCGCCGACGCTTGGCCTGCCCCCGGAATTGCCTGGCACCGCAGCGGCCGACCTGGCCCAACGACAGATGTGGTGGATCGGCACCGCGGCGTCCACGGCGGTGGGCATTGCCTTGATCGCCTTCGGCCAGCATTGGCTGCTCAAGGTGCTGGGCGTGGCAACATTGCTGGTGCCCCACGTCATCGGCGCGCCGCAGCCCGAAGTCCACTCGATGCTGGCGCCCGAAGCGCTGGAGAGCCAGTTCAAGATTGCCTCGCAGTTGACCAACGTCGCGTTCTGGCTGGCCCTGGGCCTGATCAGCGCCTGGCTGTTTCGCCGTGACGGCCAAGCCCACCACGACGCATGAGCGCCGAGCCGATCCTGGTGATCGGCCTGGGCTGCCAGCGTGGTTGCCCGGCCAGCACGCTGCGGGCCCTGCTCGACCAGACGCTGCTGGCCCACGGCATCGAACTTCATCGGGTACGGGCCCTGGCCAGTATCGACCTCAAGCGTGACGAGCCCGGGCTGCTGGAGCTGGCCGGGCAACTGGCGCTGCCGCTGACCTGCTTCAGTGTCGAACAGTTGGCCAGCTACGAGCAGCGGCTCAGTCACCGTTCCGAGATCGCCTTCGAGCGAACCGGTTGCTACGGCATCGCCGAAAGCGCCGCCCTCGCCTTGGCCGACCAGTTGGGCAGATCGCCCGCGACGCTACTGATTACTCGCCAAAAAGGCCCCAAGAGCACGTTGGCATTGGCGGTCGTGGCGTAAATCCCGATAATCGGCGCCCAGGATCATGAGCGATCTTCATCTGGGCAACGCTCACCCACCTTCCACAGGAGCCGGTCATGACCGTTTACTTCATCGGCGCCGGCCCCGGCGACCCGGACCTCATCACGGTCAAAGGCCAGCGACTGATCCGCCAGTGCGCGGTGATCATCTACGCCGGCTCGCTGGTGCCAACCGCCGTCCTTGAAGGCCATTGTGCCGAACAGGTGATCAACAGCGCCGAGCTGCATCTGGAACAGATCATCGAATTGATCAAGAGCGCCCATCTCAAGGGCCAGGACGTGGCCCGGGTGCATTCCGGCGACCCGAGCCTGTACGGCGCCATCGGCGAGCAGATTCGTTGCCTGCGGGAATTGGCCATCCCTTTCGAAATCATCCCGGGGGTGACAGCGACCTCAGCCTGCGCCGCCCTGCTGGGCGCCGAACTGACCTTGCCGGACATTTCCCAAAGCCTGATCCTCACCCGCTACGCCGACAAAAGCCCGATGCCCGCTGGGGAAGAACTGGGCAGCCTGGCGCAGCACGGGGCGACCATGGCGATTCACCTGGGGGTCAATCATCTGGAAAAAATCGTCGACGAACTGCGGCCCCACTATGGCGCCGATTGCCCGATTGCCGTGATCCACCGGGCGACCTGGCCGGATCAGGATTGGGTGATGGGGACGCTGGACGATATCGCAGCAAAGGTACACGCCAAGGGCTTTCGCCGCACGGCGCTGATTCTGGTGGGACGTGTGCTGGGCAACGATGTGTTCAGCGAGTCTTCGCTGTACCGCGCCGGGCATGCGCATCTCTACAGGCCCTGACTCGCCAGAGAATCCACCTGGATCCCCCTGCGGGAGCGAACCTGTGGGAGCAAGGCTTGCCCGCGAAGGCGTCGCCTCGGTCTATCCGCTACACCAAGGTGTTTGCATCGCGGGCAAGCCTTGCTCCCACAAGCTCGCTCCCACAGGTTACGAGCTGATCGCAAGATGGTATTGCCACAATCAGTAGTAGGCGTTTTCTTTCTGCGTGTGGTCGGTCACGTCGCGTACGCCCTTGAGCTCCGGAATGCGCTCGAGCAAGGTCCGCTCGATGCCTTCCTTCAAGGTGACGTCAGCCTGGCCGCAGCCCTGGCAGCCGCCGCCGAACTGGAGTACGGCGATGCCGTCTTCCACCACGTCGATCAGCGAAACCTGGCCGCCGTGGCTGGCCAGTCCCGGGTTGATTTCGGTTTGCAGGTAGTAATTGATGCGCTCGTTGACCGGGCTGTCGGCATTGACCATCGGCACCTTGGCGTTTGGCGCCTTGATGGTCAGTTGGCCGCCCATGCGGTCAGTGGCGTAGTCGACCACCGCATCGTCCAGGAAGGCTTCGCTGAACGAGTCGATGTACGCGGTGAAGCTCTTGAGCCCCAGCGCGGTGTCTTCGGGTTTTTCTTCCCCCGGCTTGCAGTAGGCAATGCACGTCTCAGCGTACTGGGTGCCGGGCTGGGTGATGAAGATGCGGATCCCGATCCCAGGCGTGTTCTGCTTGGACAGCAGGTCGGCCAGGTAATCGTGGGCGGCATCGGTAATGGTAATGGCGGTCATGGAAACTCCTCGCAGGCTTGCCGGCAGTTTACGCCAATCATCGCGCCGGACAAAGTCCTAGTATTTTTGTCAGGAAAGAGCCCGGCGGCACGGAGTTTGCCACCGGTGCTGTCGATCAGAGGTTCTGGTAGCGATTCATGTCCAGCACACCGTTTTCCACGGGCTCCGTCTCCTGGATGTACTGGCTCAGGTCATGGAAGTAGTGCCAGAACTGTGGGTGACTGCGGCGAATGCCCCAGCGCTCGACAATCCGCTCGAACGCCGATGCATCCTGGGCGCCTTGCATGGCCTCGACGAACGCCGGCACTTGCTCGGCCGGAATGTTGAACATGAAGTTCGGATAGCTGCTGAGCACACCCGGGTAGACCGTCAGCGTGTCCAGCCCCGGCTGGTAGCGCGCCTCCTCGCCCAGCAGGAACGCCACGTTGCTGTGGGCTCGGTTGCGCAGCAGGCTGTAGACCTCACGATGACCGCTGGCGGTTTCGACGCGCAGCAGGGTCGCTTCCGGCAGTTGGTCGATCACCTTGAGCCCCGCCGCCGGGCGTGACACCAGCCGACTGAGGGCCTGTTCGGCGTTTTGCAGCGACGGGTCGATGTTCGGGCGCGAGCAGTAGGCCCCGTCGCAGCGGTTGATCGGATCGGGGCGCGCATTCAGCTCGCCGTAACGGGCCAGCAATTGCAGGGCGAAATCGCCCTTGGGGTCGCGCTCGTCGAGCTTGAGGGCGGTCGGCTTGTCATCATCGATGGTCTCGTAATCGAGCCACATCTTGAATTTGCCGCCGGCCTGGTACCAGTCGTCAAGGTAGCCTTCCCGGGAGTCGGCCGGCATCAGGCGCAGGAAGTTCTGCTCCGCACCGTTGCGGATCAGATCGAAATACAGCCGGGTCTGGGCCTGGTGGGACACGTTGCCGAATACATCGAAGTTCACCGCCAATTGGTAATAGGTGCGTTCCAGCAATGGGAAGTCGAACAGCCACATCGTCTGCGGCACTTCGCCGATCAGGCCCTTGTTGACCGAGGCGCTGTCGAAGTGCCGGAAAATGCTCAGCAACGCATTGTCGTTCCCGGCCCACAGCGTCGACCAACTCGGCGCCGGAGCGTCGGCATAGACGTCGCGGCGCAAGGCTTCGTATTCGTTGCGCTTGTCCCGGTAGTCGAGCCACAGGCTGACGACGCTGCCCACATCGTCGTTCTGCCCCGGCATCGCCAGCAGCGGCGTGGCCTGGCCGCGGTAGTTCGGATCGGTGATGTACAGGTCGTGTTCGGGCGCTTGGAACAACGCCCAGAAATTGTCGCGGATCACGTCCGTGGCAATCTGGCCCCGGCACACCGGCCCGCGAATGAAGGTGCGCACGAAATACTCGGCGTTATCGAGCATGAACTGGTAGCGAGCCTGGGCCGGGATAGCTTCGAAGGTGGAGAACGGATTGGCCCGGCGCTCCGGACCGTAGCCCGGCAACGCGGAAACCTGCCATTTGCCGCTGTAGAACAGGCTCTTGATGCGCGCCATCTTCGCCGCGCTCAAGCCGTAGGTGATGTGGGTCTTGTGTACGATCACCCCTTGCACCGGCCAGAGCCGGTAATAGACGCTGGTACCGGGGTCATCATTCGGACGACGGGTATTGATCAGGTCGATCGGCTGGCCGGTGGGCGTGCGCGAACGGACCCACTGGAAGAAATGCCCCGGCTCACCGTCCTTGAAATAGATGTGCGCCAGGAACCAATGCTCGAACAACCAGCGGCCCACCAGGCTTTCCCGGGCGCCAGGGGCATTGAGCAGGTTTTCCCATTGCACCACCTGCAAGGCTTCGGCGGCACTCGGGGCCAGGGCCTGCTGATCGATGGGGGCGCCTGCGGCCAGCCAGCGTTGCAGGGTCTGGTATTGCTGGTCGGTCAGGCCGGTGACGGCCAGGGGCATGCCTTCCTTGGGATGGGCACCGGCGTATTCGTTGAATTGATCGGGCATCGCGCAACTGTTTTCACGATTGAGGCCCAGCACGATCTCTTCCGGCAGTTTGGCGTTGGGCTGCAACGGCGTGCGGTGGCCCAACTCCAGCATGCGCGCCATCAGGGCAGCCTGGCTGCCTTGTGCATCGAGCACCGAATAGAAACCCTTGCGCTGCCAGGCGCGCTGGCCGGAGGCGTCATAGAACAAACGGGTCGGATCGGCCGCCTGGCGCCGCTCGCCGTCGTACACCGACAGCTTGCTCGCCCCCCGTGCCGCGCCTTCGCCGCTGCCCAGGTTCAACTGGCAGGCGGAATCATAGCAGGCATGACAGGCCACGCATTTTTCCGTGAAGATCGGCTGGATGTCGCGGGTGTAGGAGATCGCGGGAGCGAGACTCCCGGCCGCTGCGGTAAAACACAACAGCAGCAACAGACTGCCGAATAAGACGCGGTACGGCATGTCTCGGGTCCCTAATAGATAGTCCGGCGATTCTACCGGGCCAGCATCGCCTTGCAAACATGAGCGATATTCATGCAAAAGCCCCTCATGATCAAATCCTGCACAGGTTTGCTATCATCCCGGCCTTCGTAATGGTCTTTTTTTCCAGGTAGTCCTATGTCTGATCGCAGCGCTCGCCTTTATCTTCTCCAGCAAGCCCTCAAGGAACGCATCCTGATCCTCGACGGCGGCATGGGCACGATGATCCAGAGCTACAAGCTGGAAGAACAGGACTACCGCGGCAAGCGCTTCGCCGACTGGCCGAGCGACGTCAAGGGCAACAACGATTTGCTGGTGCTCAGCCGCCCCGACGTGATCGGTGCCATTGAAAAAGCCTACCTGGATGCCGGCGCCGACATCCTGGAGACCAACACCTTCAACGCCACCCAGGTGTCCCAGGCCGACTACGGCATGCAGGGCCTGGCCTACGAGCTGAACCTGGAAGGCGCGCGCCTGGCCCGTAAAGTGGCCGACGCCAAGACCCTGGAAACCCCGGACAAGCCGCGCTTCGTCGCCGGCGTGCTCGGCCCGACCAGCCGCACCTGCTCGCTGTCACCGGATGTGAACAACCCCGGCTACCGCAACGTGACCTTCGACGAACTGGTGGAAAACTACACCGAGGCCACCAAGGGCCTGATCGAAGGCGGCGCCGACCTGATCCTGATCGAAACCATTTTCGATACGCTGAACGCCAAGGCGGCGATCTTTGCCGTGCAAGGGGTCTACGAAGAACTGGGCGTCGAACTGCCGATCATGATCTCCGGCACCATCACCGACGCCTCCGGCCGCACCCTCTCGGGCCAGACCACCGAAGCTTTCTGGAACTCGGTGGCCCACGCCAAGCCGATCTCCGTGGGCCTGAACTGCGCCCTCGGCGCCAGCGAACTGCGTCCGTACCTGGAGGAGCTGTCGAACAAGGCCAGCACCCACGTATCGGCCCACCCCAACGCCGGCCTGCCCAACGAATTCGGTGAATACGACGAACTGCCAGCCGAAACGGCCAAGGTCATCGAAGAGTTCGCCCAGAGCGGCTTCCTGAACATTGTCGGTGGCTGCTGCGGCACCACCCCGGCGCACATCGAATCCATCGCCAAGGCCGTGGCCGGCTATGCGCCGCGGCCAATCCCGGAGATCCCGCGGGCCTGCCGCCTGTCGGGCCTGGAACCGTTCACCATCGATCGCAGTTCGCTGTTCGTCAACGTCGGCGAGCGGACCAACATCACCGGTTCCGCCAAGTTCGCCCGGCTGATCCGCGAGGACAACTACACCGAGGCCCTGGAAGTGGCCCTGCAACAGGTCGAGGCCGGCGCCCAGGTGATCGACATCAACATGGACGAGGGCATGCTCGATTCGAAGAAGGCCATGGTGACCTTCCTCAATCTGATTGCCGGCGAACCGGACATCTCCCGCGTACCGATCATGATCGACTCCTCCAAGTGGGAGGTGATCGAAGCCGGCCTCAAGTGCATCCAGGGCAAGGGCATCGTCAACTCCATCAGCATGAAGGAAGGCGTCGAGCAGTTCATCCATCACGCCAAGTTGTGCAAGCGCTACGGTGCCGCCGTGGTGGTGATGGCCTTCGACGAAGCCGGCCAGGCCGACACCGAGGCGCGCAAGAAGGAAATCTGCAAGCGCTCCTACGACATCCTGGTCAATGAAGTCGGCTTCCCACCGGAAGACATCATTTTCGACCCGAACATCTTCGCCGTCGCCACCGGTATCGAAGAGCACAACAACTATGCCGTGGATTTCATCAACGCCTGCGCCTACATCCGTGACGAACTGCCCTACGCACTGACCTCGGGCGGGGTCTCCAACGTGTCCTTCTCGTTCCGCGGCAACAACCCGGTGCGCGAGGCGATCCACTCGGTGTTCCTGCTCTATGCGATCCGCGCGGGCCTGACCATGGGCATCGTCAACGCCGGCCAACTGGAGATCTACGACCAGATCCCGGCGGAGCTGCGCGACGCCGTGGAAGACGTGATCCTCAACCGCACCCCCGAAGGCACCGACGCCCTGCTGGCCATCGCCGACAAGTACAAGGGCGACGGCAGCGTCAAGGAAGCGGAAACCGAGGAATGGCGCGGCTGGGAAGTGAACAAGCGCCTGGAGCATGCGCTGGTCAAGGGCATCACCACCCACATCGTTGAAGACACCGAGGAATCGCGACTGTCTTTCGCCCGCCCGATCGAGGTCATCGAAGGCCCGCTGATGGCCGGCATGAACATCGTCGGCGACCTGTTTGGCGCCGGCAAAATGTTCCTGCCCCAGGTGGTCAAGTCCGCCCGCGTGATGAAGCAGGCCGTGGCCCACCTGATCCCGTTCATCGAGGCGGAAAAAGGCGACAAGCCGGAGGCCAAGGGCAAGATCCTGATGGCCACGGTCAAGGGCGACGTGCATGACATCGGCAAGAACATCGTCGGCGTGGTGCTCGGTTGCAACGGCTATGACATCGTCGACCTGGGCGTGATGGTGCCGGCGGAGAAGATCCTGCAGGTGGCCAAGGAGCAGAAGTGCGACATTATCGGCCTCTCTGGGCTGATCACCCCGTCCCTGGATGAGATGGTGCATGTGGCGCGCGAGATGCAGCGCCAGGGCTTCCACCTGCCGCTGATGATTGGCGGGGCCACCACCTCCAAGGCCCACACGGCGGTGAAGATCGAGCCCAAGTACAGCAACGACGCGGTGATCTACGTCACCGACGCCTCCCGCGCCGTAGGCGTGGCGACCCAGTTGCTGTCCAAGGAGCTCAAGCCGGCTTTCGTCGAGAAAACCCGCCTGGACTACATCGACGTACGCGAGCGTACTTCCAACCGCAGCGCCCGCACCGAACGCCTGAGCTACCCCGCCGCCGTGGCCAAGAAGCCACAGTTCGACTGGAGCAGCTACCAGCCGGTCAAGCCGACCTTCACGGGCGCCAAAGTACTGGACAACATCGACCTGAACGTCCTGGCCGAATACATCGACTGGACACCATTCTTCATTTCCTGGGACCTGGCCGGCAAATACCCGCGCATCCTCACCGACGAAGTGGTCGGCGAAGCCGCCACCGCGCTGTACGCCGATGCCCGGGCGATGTTGCGCAAGCTGATCGACGAGAAACTCATCAGCGCCCGCGCCGTGTTCGGTTTCTGGCCGGCCAACCAGGTGCACGACGATGACCTGGAAGTCTACGGCGACGATGGCAAGCCACTGGCCCGCCTGCATCACCTGCGCCAACAGATCATCAAGACCGACGGCAAGCCGAACTTCTCCCTGGCCGACTTCGTCGCGCCGAAGGACAGCGGGGTGACCGACTACGTCGGCGGTTTCATTACCACTGCTGGCATCGGTGCCGAAGAAGTCGCCAAGGCCTACCAGGAAGCCGGCGACGACTACAACTCGATCATGGTCAAGGCCCTGGCCGACCGACTGGCCGAAGCTTGTGCCGAATGGCTGCACCAGCAGGTGCGCAAAGACTATTGGGGCTATGCCCAGGACGAGAGCCTGGACAACGACGCCCTGATCAAGGAGCAGTACACCGGCATCCGCCCTGCCCCTGGCTACCCGGCCTGCCCGGACCACACCGAGAAGGCCACCCTGTTCCGCCTGCTCGACCCCGAGGCCAGCGAACTGAAGGCCGGGCGCAGCGGTGTGTTCCTCACCGAACACTACGCCATGTTCCCGGCAGCAGCGGTCAGCGGCTGGTATTTCGCCCACCCCCAGGCGCAATACTTCGCCGTGGGCAAGATCGACAAGGACCAGGTCCAGAGCTACACCGCCCGCAAGGGCCAGGACCTGAGCGTGACGGAGCGCTGGCTGTCGCCAAACCTGGGTTACGACAACTGAGTGCGCAGCAATTGGCTATGCTCTCTACATACGACCTTGTGTATGGAGAGCATCATGGACGAACCAACCGAAAATAAGCCGCCCACCCTCTGGCAAATGCTCCACAGCGTGGGAGCGGCGGCCTTCGGCGTGCAAAGCGGAAAAAACCGCGCCCGCGACTTCACCCATGGCAAGCCGAGCCACTTCATCATCCTCGGCATCCTGTTTACGGTGATTTTCGGGTTGACGTTGTATGGGATCGTCAATCTGGTGTTGTACTTTGCGGACGTATAGAACGTCTGCACAGTATGGAAACAGCTCTCTTGCGAACCGAAACAGCCATATCGCCCATCTCGATCTGAGCCGCTCTAGCGCCGCCCCAGTGCATCGAGCGAAAAGGCATAACGCTCGCCATCCGGGTGGGACACCAGGCTGAAGCGCTTGAAGTCCAGGCGATAGTCCTTGGCCGGATTCATGTTCAACCACGCGCGGGCACGGGCCGGATCGAGCGATTGCATCAGGTCGATCTGCTGGTTGTAGCCGCCATGACGCGCGAGGTCGACGCCCCGGGCGTGATCATGGAGCAGCACCATGGCCCACCCTCCCAAGCTGAAATGCCCGGTGAACAGCACGCTCAAGCGCCCGTCGATGCGGGCCTGGAGCGCCGCCCTGGAGCTGTTCATGGCGCTGAACAACACATCCTTGCCCGGTTGGCGACCCGCCTCCTCGAACGCCTGCATGGCGCCCAGGGCCATTTCATCATTGGCCGACCAGACCAGCGCGGTCTGCGGATAGCGCTTGATCAACTGGCTTGCCTGCTCATGAGCCCGTTCGCGATTCCACTCGCCATAGACCAACTGGCGCAGATGCACTTGCGGGTGCTCGGCCAGCGCCCGGAGCAGGCCTTTCTCGCGCAGTTGCGCCGAAGGGGTGAGTTTCTTCCCGGAAAAAGCCAGCAGATCGAGCGTCTGCCCAGGCGCCAACGGTCCGTATTGTCGCAACAGTTCCTTGAGCATCAGGTAACCGCTGCGCTCATCATTGGGCACCAGGCTGCCGAGCAACTCGGGAGGTGGGGCACCGTTCTCTGTCAGCAGGCGAGTCTGATCGCTGGTCAACGTGTTGTTCACCAGGAACAGCTTGACCCCACTGCCCTGCGCCAACTGCAGGATCCGCGGGGCGACATACTGCTCGTTGACCAACACCAGATAGTCCGGACGGTCCTTGGCCGTGACGGCCTCGCGCGCTTGGCGAATCATCCGCTGGGGATCGCGCTCGGCATACTCCACGCGCAGCCGCAAGCCCAGTTTGCTTGCCGCCGCTTGCATGAATTCGGTGTAGCTGACCCAGAAGGGCTCGGTGGAGTACCCCGGGTTAAGGAACACGACTGAAGGAGCAGCCGAACTGCCAGGCAACGCCTCGGACGAAGAAGAAACCACATGGGCGGCCTGGGCCTGGGCCCAGAATGACAGGCATAACAGCCCCAGTAGCCTACAGATAAACTTCGACATCCCGCCCGCCCCAAATAATACGCCACCCAGTATAACGACCCGGGTGGCGAACGGGCACATGAACGCGCGACCTTCATGTGGCCTGCAACGGCTCGAACTTATTGATGACTGACCCAGAACACTGCGGAGCCCACCACCAGGATAATCAGGAACAAAATGGCCCAGGCATCAACAGTACTGTCGCTTTTCCTTGCTTTGGTCGGATTGCTCATTGCATCGCCTCTTGTCGGTTTTGTAGGTGATTGCATAGGGACTCGACCACAGTTAAGACGATGATTGCCCGTACGACAAATGTGGGTTAGGCAATAATCAATCTCATTAGTCGATTTGGTTCTTTACATATACTCAAACATCACTTTTGCGCATAACTCAAAACAGGTATCTTGCACCGGCTCCTCTAGGAGTGCGCGGCCGTGCGCGCAGAATTGCCGAGGCAGAACCCGATTCCAGCGAGCCAACATGCAGCTGTTTCTGATCGGCCCAAGCCTGAGACCGAGACTTATATGTACGTATATGACGAGTACGATCAGCGGATCATCGAGGACCGCGTCAAGCAGTTCCGTGATCAGACCCGACGCTATCT
This sequence comes from Pseudomonas brassicacearum subsp. brassicacearum, assembly GCF_008801605.1. Taxonomy (GTDB): domain Bacteria; phylum Pseudomonadota; class Gammaproteobacteria; order Pseudomonadales; family Pseudomonadaceae; genus Aquipseudomonas; species Aquipseudomonas brassicacearum. The sequence goes on from NZ_VZPJ01000001.1 coordinate 860,985, forward strand.
GGCAGGCGAGCTGAGCGAAGAAGAATTCCGCCCTCTGCGCTTGCAGAATGGCTTATATATCCAGCGCTTCGCCCCGATGCTGCGCGTGGCTGTGCCTTATGGCCAACTGACCTCGCGCCAGGTGCGCAAGCTGGCGAAAATTGCCCGCGACTACGACAAGGGCTACGCCCACATCAGTACCCGGCAGAACGTCCAGTACAACTGGCCAGCCCTGGAAGATGTGCCCGAGATCCTCGCCGAACTGGCCACCGTGCAGATGCACGCGATCCAGACCAGCGGCAACTGCCTGCGCAACGTCACCACCGACCAGTTCGCCGGTGTCGCAGCCGACGAGTTGATCGACCCGCGCCCGTGGTGCGAAATTGTCCGCCAGTGGACGACTTTCCACCCGGAATTCGCCTACCTGCCGCGCAAGTTCAAGATCGCCATCAACGGCTCGACCTCGGACCGTGCGGCCATCGAAGTCCACGACATCGGCCTGGAAACGGTCTACAACGCGGCCGGCGAGCTGGGCTTCCGTGTACTGGTCGGCGGTGGCCTGGGGCGTACGCCGGTGGTCGGCGCGTTCATCAACGAGTTCCTGCCGTGGCAGGACCTGCTGAGCTACCTCGACGCCATCCTGCGGGTATACAACCGCTACGGCCGTCGCGACAACAAATACAAGGCGCGGATCAAGATCCTGGTCAAGGCCCTGACGCCTGAAGTGTTCGCCGAGAAGGTCGAAGCCGAGATGGCTCACCTGCGTGGCGGCCAGACCACCCTGACGGAAGCCGAAGTGCATCGCGTTGCCAAGCACTTTGTCGACCCGCAGTACAAGGCGCTGGGTAATCAGGACGCCGAACTGGCAGCCCTCGACAAGGAACACCCAGGCTTCGCCCGCTGGCGCACCCGCAACACCCTGGCCCACAAGAAGCCGGGTTATGTCGCGGTGACCCTGTCCCTGAAGCCGACCGGCGTCGCGCCAGGCGACATCACCGACAAGCAACTGGACGCCGTGGCCGACCTGGCCGAGCGCTACAGCTTCGGCCAGCTGCGCACCTCCCACGAACAGAACATCATCCTGGCGGACGTTGAACAGAGCCAGTTGTTCACCCTGTGGGGCGAGCTGCGCGAGCAAGGTTTCGCCACCCCGAACATCGGCCTGCTGACCGACATGATCTGCTGCCCGGGCGGCGATTTCTGCTCGCTGGCCAACGCCAAGTCGATCCCTATCGCCGAATCGATCCAGCGTCGTTTCGACGACCTGGACTACCTGTTCGACATCGGCGAGCTGGACCTGAACATTTCCGGCTGCATGAACGCCTGTGGTCACCACCACGTCGGCCACATCGGCATCCTGGGCGTGGACAAGAAAGGCGAAGAGTTCTACCAGGTCTCCCTGGGCGGCAGCGGTAGCCGCGACGCCAGCCTGGGCAAGATCCTCGGCCCGTCGTTTGCCCAGGACGACATGCCTGACGTGATCGAGAAGCTGATCGACGTGTACATCGAACAACGTACCGAAGACGAGCGCTTCATCGACACTTACCAACGTATTGGCATCGACCTCTTCAAGGAACGCGTCTATGCAGCGAATCATTAAGAACAACGAGGTTGTCGACGAAACCTGGCACCTGCTGCCCAAGGACGCGACCCTCGATGGCATCTCCAACTGTGACGACCTGATCGTGCCCCTGGCCCTGTGGCGCGATCATGCCCACGCCCTCAAGGCCCGCGACGGCGGCCTGGGCGTGTGGCTGGACGCCGACGAGGAAGCCGAGGAAATCGGCGAGGACGCCAACCAGTTGCAGGTCATCGCCTTGAACTTCCCGGCCTTCACCGACGGGCGCAGCTACTCCAACGCCCGCCTGCTGCGTGACCGCTATGGTTTCAAGGGTGAATTGCGGGCGATTGGCGACGTACTGCGCGACCAGTTGTTCTACATGCGCCGCTGCGGCTTCGACGCCTTTGCCTTGCGCGCCGACAAAGATCCCTACGAAGCCCTCGAAAGCCTCAAGGACTTCTCGGTGACCTACCAGGCAGCCACTGACGAGCCGCTGCCGCTGTTCCGTCGTCGCTGAGAAAGCCCTATGAAAAAGCCCTGAGCCGGGTGTACCGGTTCAGGGCTTTTTTGTTTCTGAATGATCAATGCCCAGCTCCCCCCCGAACCACTGTGGGAGCGAGCTTGCTCGCGATGGCGGTGTGTCTGGACAGAGGATGTTGGCTGTGCCGCCGCTATCGCGAGCAAGCTCGCTCCCACAGGGAATTGGCGGTTCTGCCCCCGAATTACCAGAACCGCTGCTGGGTCAGGCGGCTCCACCAACTGAGCAGCACGCGATCCACCGAGCCGCTGGCCGCCATGCCGATGCGTTCCTGCAGGCTTTTGCGTTCGGCGTAGTGCAGGTGGTACAGCTCGGCACCCTTGGCGCGTTCGGCCAGGTATTCATCGCTGGTTTTCAGCTCGTCCACCAAGCCCTTGCCCTGCGCCGCGACACCCAGCCAGACCTCACCGGTCGCCACTTCATCGATGGCCAGTTGCGGGCGGTAGTTGGACACGAAGTTCTTGAACAGCTCATGGGTGATGTCCAGGTCTTCCTGGAATTTCTCCCGGCCCTTCTCGGTATTTTCGCCGAACACCGTCAACGTGCGTTTGTATTCCCCGGCCGTCAACACTTCGAAATCGATGTCGTGTTTCTTCAGCAGCCGATTGACGTTGGGCAATTGCGCGACGACGCCGATGGAGCCCAGGATCGCGAAGGGAGCGCTGATGATCTTCTCGCCGATGCACGCCATCATGTAGCCGCCGCTGGCCGCGACCTTGTCGATGCAGACTGTCAACGGCACGCCGGCCTGACGGATCCGCGCCAGTTGCGACGAGGCCAAGCCGTAGCTGTGGACCATGCCGCCGCCACTTTCCAGGCGCAGCACCACTTCATCCTTCGGCGTCGCCAGGGTCAGCAGCGCAGTGATTTCATGACGCAGGCTCTCGGTGGCCGAGGCCTTGATGTCACCGTCGAAATCCAGCACGAACACCCGGGGCTTGGCCGCCGGCTTGTCCTTGTTTTTCTTCCCGGCCTTTTCAGCCTTGCCTTCGGCCTTGCGCAGGGCCTTGAGCTGATCCTTGTCCAGCAGCGTCTGTTCCAGGCGCTCACGCAGCCCCTTGTAGAAATCGTTGAGTTTGCTCACCTGCAACTGGCCGGTCGACTTACGTCGCCCCTTGCTGCGCAGCGCCGCAAAACTGGCCAGCACCACCAGGATGGCGATCACCAACGTCACGGTCTTGGCCAGGAAACCGGCGTACTCGATGAAAAACTCCACAGCAACTCCTTAAATGCAATGCGCCACTGAACGCAGGCGCGTAACGGTCCCAGCATACCCATGCGCCTGCGTCGCGACCAGTCATGAAACCGCTGGTTACCTTAACGCGAGCGAGGCAGGACAAGGCTGCAACGGGCATTTCAAACAAGCGTATGTTTTTTCATTGACAGCTCACCGCCATCCCCATAACCTCGCCAAACCTTCAACGTACCGGGATGACGAGGACGTGGGCAGTATCTATCTGATTCGACATGGCCAGGCCTCCTTTGGTGCGGACGACTACGATGTCCTTTCACCCAATGGCGTGCGCCAGGCGCAAGTGCTCGGCGGTCACCTGGCGGAGCTCGGTGTCGTATTCGATCGCTGCCTCTCGGGTGACCTGCGTCGCCAACAGGATACCGCCATCGGTGCGCTGGGCCAGATGTCCGCCGCCGGGTTGCCGGTTCCCGAGCTGGAAATCGACGCCGCGTTCAACGAGTTCGATGCCGACGCGGTCATTCGCGCCCTGCTGCCGGACATGCTTCCCCAAGAGCCCGAGGCGCTGCATATCCTGCGCAACGCTGCGCAGAACCGCGCCGAATTCCAGCGCATCTTCGCACTGATCGTCGAACGCTGGCTCAGCGGCCAGTATGACCCGCCGGGCCTGGAAAGCTGGCTGGGTTTTGTCGAGCGGGTCCAGGCGGGCCTGCACCGCATCCTGGAGCAAGCCGACAACACCCATAAAATCGCCGTGTTCACCTCCGGCGGCACCATCACTGCCCTGCTCCACCTGATCACCCGGATACCGGCCCGACAGGCCTTCGAATTGAACTGGCAAATCGTCAACACCTCGCTCAACCACCTGAAATTCAGGGGCCGCGAGGTGGCCCTGGCTTCCTTCAACAGCCATGCCCACCTGCAACTGCTGAAGGCCCCGGACCTCATCACCTTTCGCTGAGTCCGGATTACTGTAGACCCTTGCTGTACCACCCAAATAAGGATCGAAACCATGACCTCCGTAGCCGACGCCGTACAAGCCATGAAAGCCAAGTTCAACCCAGCCGCCGCTGCCGGCCTGGACCTGGTATTCGGTTTCCGCATCGACGATACCAAGAACTTCTCGCTGGTCGTCAAGGACAGCACCTGCGAACTGCAGGAAGGTGAAAACCCGGACGCCCAGGTGACCCTGGTGATGGACGGCGAAACCCTGCAAGGCATCGTCGACGGCAGCACCGACGGCATGCAAGCGTTCATGGGCGGCAAGCTGCGCGCCGAAGGCGACATGATGCTGGCCATGAAACTGTCCGAGCTGTTCCCAGGCTGAGACTGCGCTCGCGTTCTTCGCGGGCCTTTGATTGCAGACGAATCCCGCCCCCGTGGCGGGATTCGTGTTTTTGCCCTCCCCTGATCCCGCGTTGCACTCACAACCTTGATCCCTGTCAGTTGTCGCTCTTCCCCCAGCCGCTAACGTAGCGCTTCCATCAAGCCAGGGACGGCTCATCGGGAGCCGGCGCCTGCTCATCTCACGGAAGAGACTCATGCCCACACTGAAGATCATTTTGCTGTCGAGTGCCTTCAACGGCCTGACCCAACGCGCCTGGCTGGATCTGCGCGAGGCCGGCTATCACCCCAGCGTCGTGCTGTTCACCGATCCGGCCTCGGTCTGCCGGCAAATCGAAGAAAGCGGCGCCCACCTGGTGATCTGCCCGTTCCTCAAGGACCGCGTACCCGAGCAGTTATGGCGCAACCCGCGGCGCCCGGTGGTGATCATTCATCCCGGAATTGTCGGCGACCGCGGCGCCAGCGCCCTGGACTGGGCGATCACTCGGCAGCCCGAACGCTGGGGTGTCACGGCGTTGCAGGCGGTAGAGGAAATGGACGCCGGGCCAGTCTGGGCCACTTGCGAATTCGACCTGCCCCAAGGCCTGCGCAAATCCGAGCTGTATAACGGCCCGGTCAGCGATGCGGCCATTCGTTGCATCCGCGAGGTCGTGGAAAAATACCTCGACGGTTTCATCCCGGTGCCACTGGACTATGACCGTCATGACGTGGTCGGACGCCTGCAACCGAACATGACCCAGGCCCATCGCACCTTCAGCTGGCACGACAGCACCGGCTTCATCAAACGCTGCATCGATGCCGCCGACGGTCAACCCGGAGTGCTGGCAAGCCTGGCCGGCGAGCAGTTTTACCTGTACGACGCCCATCCGGACGTTCGTCACGGCCTGCCCGGCGAACTGCTGGCCGTGCGTGACGATGCGGTGCTGGTGGCGACAGGGGATGCAAGCCTGTGGATCGGCGCCCTGCGCCGCAAGCCGCAGCCCGGCGAACAGACCTTCAAGCGTCCGGCGCGCCACGTATTGTCTAACCGGCTCGAAGGCGTCCCGATGCTCGACGGTTCCCTGGCTCGCCAGCCGTTCAGCGATGAGCCTTACCAACCCATTCGCTATCGGGAATGCGGCCATGTGGGAGAGCTGACGTTCGAGTTCTATAACGGGGCGATGAGCACTGAGCAATGCCAACGGCTGGTGGCGGCATTGCGCTGGGCCAAGTCCCGGGACACCCAGGTGCTGTTGGTCCGCGGCGGGCGCGGCAGCTTTTCCAACGGTGTGCACCTGAACGTTATCCAGGCCGCCGCCGAACCCGGCCTGGAGGCCTGGGCCAACATCCAGGCCATCGATGACGTTTGCCTTGAGTTGTTCAGCGCACGGCAACTGGTGGTCAGCGGCCTGACGGGTAACGCCGGGGCCGGCGGTGTGATGTTGGCTCTGGCGGCCGATATCGTGCTGGCGCGCCGTGACATCGTGCTCAACCCGCACTACGCGACCATGGGCCTGTACGGCTCCGAATACTGGACCTACAGCCTGCCCCGCGCGGTCGGCCCGGACATGGCCTGGAAACTCACCCAGGACTGCCTGCCGATCAGCGCCCTCCAGGCGTTGCGCTACGGCATGGTCCAGGAGATCGGACCACGCTGCCCCGACGAGTTCGGCCTGTGGCTGCTGCAGCGAGCCAACAGTGCGCTGCTCGATCCGAACTATGAAAGCATCCGGGTTCGCAAGGCCGAGCGGAGCCTGTCAGCGATCCAGGCGTGCCGCGATGGCGAACTCGCGCAGATGCGACATGACATGGTGGACAATCGCCACGGCTTCGCCGACAAGTGCCGTGGGTTCGTCTTCAAGCACAAGGCCTGCCGCACACCAGAACGCCTGGTCGCCCCTTGGGCGCGAACAGCACAGGCCCAAGCCGTCCAATAATGCCCGGTATCGGCGAGGCGCGGCAGCTCTTACAATGCCCGCTTCCCCCGTATCGGCCTGAACATGGACATCGACCTCGCCCGCACCTTCCTGGAAATCGTCCGCCACGGCAGCCTCGCTGCTGCGGCCGAAAAGCTGCACGTGACCCAGACGGCGATCACCGCCCGGGTGCAGAAGCTCGAAAGCCAGCTCGGCTGCGCGCTGTTCGTGCGCAACCGTGCCGGCGCGCGCTTGACCAGCGACGGCGAGGCGTTTGTGGTCTACGCCAACCAGCTCGTGCAGACCTGGGAAGCAGCCCGCCGGGACCTGCCACTGCCCGAGGGTTATCGCAACGTCTTGCACCTGGGAGGCGAGGTCAGCCTGTGCAATCCCTTGATGCTCGCCTGGGCCGGCGAACTGCGCCAGAAAATTCCCGGCCATGCCCTGCGCATGGACATCCGCGACGGCGAGAAACTGCTGCAACAGCTGGAGCTGGGGCTGCTGGACGCGGCGGTGGTGTATCAACCCGAATACTGGCCGCGCCTGCAGGTAGAACAGCTGCTGGAAGAAAAACTCATCCTGGTACGCCTGGCCGCCCGTCCCGAACCCTACGTGTACATCGACTGGAGTGCTGACTTCCGCCGCCAACACGACACCGCGCTACCGGACAAGGCCAAGGCCGCCGTGACCTTCAACCTCGGTCCCCTGGCCTTGCAGTACATCCTGGAAAACGGCGGCAGCGGTTACTTCCGCACCCGGGTCGTGCAGAGCTACCTGGACAGCGGCATCCTGGAACGGGTGCCCAAGGCACCGGAATTCAACTACCCCACTTACCTGGTCTACTCCCGCGATCGGGATTCAGCAGCGTTGCAGCAGGCATTCGAGGTGTTGCGAGAGATCGTCAAGACCGGCAGCGACTGGTCGCAGCGCTGGGATCCATTGACCTGAGTTTATGAGAGTGAGGGCCTCGCCCAAAAAGCCCTTCGCAACACGAAGGGCCTTCACAGGTTCGGTCCCGAGGCTAGCGCTGCATCTGAGCCACGATCTCGTCCTTGACCAGCAATCGCTTCTTCTTGAGCGTCTCCAAAGCATCGTCGGACAGCGCGCCGGAGGACGGTTTCTCGGCTTCGACCACCTCGGCATCAAGTTGGGAGTATTTTTGAATTAACGAGTCGAGCCTTGGATTCTCGCTGCGTTTTTGCTGGATGTGGTCTTTTGTGCATTTGAGATCCTGGCACAAATCGTGGGACACCGGCATGGAACACCTCCTTCGATGGGTCGGTGGCAGGCGCCCTTGCGGCACCCGTCGATTATCAGGATGGCCTCCTCGACAGGGTTCTGTCGACCGCCAATCCGACCAGCGGTGACCGTTCGTCGTACCGGATCGCTTGGCGATCAAACCTTTGCCTGTACCCCACCCTCCATTGCTCAGAGACGACAAGAGTCGCTCGTTCAACTTGTGTGGAGACTTACCTATGGACAGATTTACCCTGCGTCAACTCGGCCTGGCAGTTGCCCTGAGTACCAGCATGGGCATGGCATGGGCCGCGACTTCCAACGACTTTGTCGACAACGCGGCGGCCGGCGGCATTGCAGAAATCGAGACCAGCAAACTGGCCTTGGAAAAAAGCCAATCGGCGGACATCAAGGCGTTCGCCAACAAGATGATCACCGACCACACCAAGGCCAACGAAGAGCTGAAAGCCCTGGCGCAAAAACATGACATCGAAGTACCCGACGACACCACGCTGATGAAAAAAGCCAAGGCGAAGATTCTCGACGTACGCGATGAGTCTTTTGATGCGGCCTACGCCAACAACCAGGTCAAGGCCCACGAAGAAACCATCGCCCTGTTCAAGAAAGAAGCCGAAACCGTTACCGACGACAAGAAGGCTGGCAATACCGAACTCAAGGCGTTCGCCCAGAAGATGCTGCCGGATCTGCAACATCACCTGGATGCCGCCAAGAAACTTCAGGCTGCGCATCCAAGCAAGTAGAGCGAGACACTGCTCACCCAAGGAAAAACGGCGCCTCCCTTGGAAGGGAAGCGCCGTTTTCTCGAAGCGCCCCCCTGTGGGAGCGAGCTTGCTCGCGATAGCGGTGTTTCAGTCACAGGGATGGCGAATTTGCCACAGTCATCGCGAGCAAGCTCGCTCCCACAATGGCTCGGTGTCGCACATCCTTCAGGGGCTAGCCACCATCGGTGTCGATATCAGCGTCAGTATCCTCGCCAGATTTCGGCCGATCCGGTTCAGGCTTGAAGCCGGGACTGAAGGTGTTGTCATTGTCCTGATGATGATGCTTCTGATCGACCTCAGTGGCGCCGCTTTGGGCCTGGTCCGTTCCGGCAGGGCTGACTGGCTGGGCGCTCGCAGGCTTGTCCGGGACTTGGGGGTCGATGGCCGGATCGTTACGGGGGGACGGTGTCTGCGCCTGGCCTTGTTGCTGGGTGGTTGCGGGATCGTCGTTCATGGGCACCTCGTTCATGGCAGGGCCGGATGGATGACCGGTCTTGAACATTCGAAGGTGACGCGACGGCTTCGGTTCCATTTGTTTGCAGCGCCGCGATCAGCCGCCCAGCACACTCCTCACCATCCGGGTCAGCGCGTCCGGGCCGTAGGGTTTGCTCAATAAATGGGTATCGGGGCTCAGTTGATGGTTCCGGGAGATGATGTCCCGGGTGTGTCCCGAGGTGAACAGCACCGGAACCGGCGGGTTCTGCACCTTGGCCCAGGCGGCCAGGTCGGAACTCTTGATCAAGCCGGGCATGACCACGTCGGTGAAGATCAAGTCGACCGAGATGCCTTCCAGCAGCAGCTTCATCGCCTCATCACCGTTGGCGGCCGTGAGGGTCCGATAACCAGACTGTTCCAACAGTTCCACCGACGCGCTGCGCACCTCTTCGTTGTCCTCCACCACCAGGATCGTCTCTTGCCTGCCGGACTGAAGCACGTCGTGTTGCTCGGTTTCCCCCGCTTCGGGCGCAAGGCTTCGAGGGAAATACATCCGTACCCGCGTGCCCTCGCCCAGGTCGCTGGAGATCTCGATATGGCCGCCACTTTGCTTGACGAACCCGAACACCATGCTCAGTCCAAGCCCGGTGCCCTGGCCATCGGTCTTGGTGGTGAAAAACGGTTCGAACACCTGCTTCAGGATGTCGGGCGGCATGCCGGCACCGCGGTCGATCACCGACAGCCGGACGTAGTCGCCGGCCGGGATCCCCTTGCCGGCACAGAACGCTTCATCGAGTCCGATGTTCTCACCGATCAGGCGGATGGTGCCCTCGCCGCCCATGGCATCGCGAGCATTGATCGCCAGGTTCAACAGGGCGTTTTCCAGTTGATTGCGATCGACGTGGATGCACCAGGGCTCCTGGGGCAGGCTCACTTCAATCTGGATGGTTTCGCCCAAGGCCCGCTGCAGCAGTTCACCCATGCCATCGTAGATGCGTCGTGGGTTGTAGACCGCCGGTGACAATGGCTGGCGCCGGGCAAAAGCCAGCAACTGCGATGACAACTTGGCCCCCCGTTCCACGGCTTCGATGGAGGCACTGACCCGCCGTTGCACGTTGGCGTTGTCCCGCTCGTGGCGGGCCAGCAAGTGCAGATTGCCGGCAATCACTTGCAGCAGGTTGTTGAAGTCATGGGCCACGCCGCCAGTGAGACCGCCAATGGCCTCGAGCTTTTGCGACTGACGCAACTGCTCTTCTGCCGCCAGCCGCGCCTGCACCTCATCGGCGACCCGCTGTTCCAGGTCGCGGGTGAATTTGAGCAGCGAAGCTTCGGCTGTCTTGCGTTCATTGATGTCAATCAGCACACCTGGAAAACGCAGGGGCTTGCCCGTGGCATCGAATTCGCAGCGACCGCTGGCCAGCACCCACAGGTAATCACCGCCCACGCGGCGCACTCGATATTCAGCGCTGTAGGGGATGCCCGTGCGCAAGGTCAGTTCGACCCGCTGGTTGACCTCTTCGAGGTCATCGGCGTGGATGCGCTTGCGGGCAATTTCGATGGGCAGTGCGTCCAGCGAACAGTCTGGCGGGTAGTTGAAGGTACGGGCGAAACGCTCATCGCCCGACAGGGTGTCGGCCTGGATATCCCAGACGAACGACCCCAGCAATGGTCCGGCCGAGAGGGCCAACTGGATGCGCTCATTGACGGCCCGGTAACTGCGTTCGGCCTCTTGCCGGGCGCGCTCGGTCAACACGAGCTCGGTGGTCTCCACCACAATCGCCAGCACGCCCGCCGGGGACTGGTCGTCATCGGGCACCGGGCTGTAATAGAGGTCCATCCACACATCTTCAGGCTTGCCATCGCGCAGCAGGACCAACTCTTTGCTGCGGTAGGACAAGGTGCCGCCGGCCAGGCAGACGTCCAGCACATGCCGATTGAATTCGGCGACCTCCGGCCAACCCAACTCCACCGCGCACCCCAGCAGGTAGGGATGACGGCCACCGGCGAACTCGGCATAGGCATCGTTGTAGATCATGAAGCCCTGGCGGCCCCACAACATTACCATCGGCAAGGGCGAAGCCAGCAACAACTGAACGGCACTGCGCAGGCTGGCGGACCAGTGCTCGATGGCGCCCAACTCGGTCCGGCTCCAATCGAACGCCCGGATACGCCCGGCCATTTCACCGCCCCATCCAGGGCACCCGTGATTTTGGGATAGAAACTGCATGGTCGATTCTGAACCTCAAAATGCCTGCAGGGAGTCGGCATTACACAAATCCCTTGCGATCAGTGCTTCGAGCGCTGGGTTGGCGTTTGGTTTCATGGGAGGATCCTGTTTGCGGATTCAGCGGAAATCACGGCTATGCACCTGGATACCCGCCAACAACTCGGTCAGGTCGCTCAGGCGCCCGGCGATCAAGTGGCGGACCTCGCCGACGCTTTCCCAGCGCCCGTCGACCCTGAGCAATTGCGAGCCCACCAAGGTCTTGCGCTGGCGTTCGGCCAAGTCGCGCCAGACCACCACGTTGAGGTTGCCGAATTCATCTTCCAGGGTGACGAAGGTTACACCGCTGGCCGTGCCCGGGCGTTGGCGGCCGGTGACCAACCCGGCGACGCTGACATTGCGCCCATGCTCCACATCCTGCAACTCCCGTGAACTGCGGCAGCGGCGGGCACGCAGTTCGGGACGCAGCAGGGCCAGTGGATGAGGGCCCAGTGTCGTGCCGAGCGTGGTGTAATCGGCAAACAGGTTTTCCCCCAGCGTGGGTTTTGGCAGGGCCACGGGTGGTTCCTCCTGACTGGGCAAACCGGCGAACAAGCCCAGTTGCTTCTGCACCCCGGCCACTTCCCAGCGGGCACGATGGCGATCACCGGCCAAACCCTGCAAGGCACCGGCGTCGGCCAGTTGCGCCTGGGCCCGGGCATCGAGCTGCGCGCGCTCGCCCAAGTCGGCCACGTCGCTGAAGGGCCGATGCCGGCGGGCCGCTTCGATACGGCGGGCATCCTCTTCGCGAAAGCCCTTGACCATGCGCAGCCCCATGCGAATCGCCGGTTGTCGGTCTTCCATGGGCTCGAGGCTGCAATCCCAATCGCTGGCACGCACGTCCACCGGGCGGATCGACAGTTGATGCCGGCGGGCATCCTGGAGGATCTGGTCCGGGCTGTAGAACCCCATGGGCCAACTGTTGATCAGGGCACAGGCGAACGCCGCCGGTTCGTGGCATTTGAGCCAACTGCTGGCGTAGGTCAGCAAGGCGAAACTGGCGGCATGGGATTCGGGAAAACCGTAATTGCCGAAGCCTTTGATCTGTTCGAAGATTTGCGCGGCGAATTCAGCGGTGTAGCCGTTTTTCTTCATCCCCTGCGCCAGGCGTTCCCGATGGGGCTCCAACCCACCGTGACGTTTCCAGGCAGCCATGGAGCGACGCAATTGGTCTGCTTCACCCGGGGTGTAATCGGCCGCAACGATGGCGATCTGCATGACCTGCTCCTGGAACAAGGGAACACCCAGGGTGCGGTTGAGCACTTGCTTCAACGCTTCAGAGGGATAAGTCACCGCCTCTTCTTTGTTTCTGCGCCGCAGGTACGGATGCACCATCCCACCCTGGATCGGCCCGGGCCGTACAATCGCCACTTCGATGACCAAATCGTAGAACGTCTTGGGCCTCAGCCGGGGCAACATCGACATCTGCGCCCGGGACTCGATCTGGAACACACCGATAGTATCGGCGCGGCTGATCATTTCGTAGGTCGCTCGATCATTCTGGGGCAGCGACGCCAGGGCGTAGCGCTGGCCCCGGTAGTGCTCGATCAAATCGAAACAGCGACGAATCGCACTGAGCATGCCCAGGGCCAGGATGTCCACCTTGAGCAGCCCGACCGCATCCAGGTCGTCCTTGTCCCACTGGATGATGGTGCGTTCGGCCATGGCGGCGTTTTCCACCGGCACCAGGGTGTCCAGGGGCTGCTCGGAAATCACGAAGCCGCCAGGGTGCTGGGACAAATGCCGAGGGAAACCGATCAATTGCCGGGTCAGGCTCAGGACCCGGCGCAACACCGGGCTGTCCGGGTCGAAGCCGCCTTCACGCAGGCGCTCCACTGGCGGCGCCTCGTCGCTCCAGCGGCCACAGCAATCGGCCAGGGCGCTGACCTGGTCCGGCGGCAGCCCCAGGGCCTTGGCCACATCGCGCACCGCGCCGGCGCCGTGGTAACTGCTGACCACCGCCGTCAATGCCGCACGATGACGACCGTAGCGCCGGAACACGTACTGCAGCACTTCCTCGCGACGATCGTGTTCAAAATCGACGTCAATGTCCGGCGGCTCGTTGCGCTCCCGGGACAGGAAGCGTTCAAACAACAGGCTGGTAAGGCTGGGGTCGATTTCGGTGATACCCAGGGCGTAGCACACTGCCGAGTTGGCCGCCGAACCACGCCCCTGGCAAAGGATATGGCGGCTGCGGGCGAAGCTGACGATGTCCTGTACGGTGAGGAAATAACTGTCATAGCCCAGCTCGGCGATCAGGCTCAGCTCCTTGTCGATCTGTGCCCGCACTTTGTCTGTCGCGCCATCCTTCCACCGCTCGCGCATGCCGCGCTCAGTCAGTTCCCGCAGCCAGGACGCCGGGTCATGCCCCTCGGGCACCAGCTCGCGGGGGTATTGGTAACGCAGTTGGCCAAGATCGAAGGTGCAGCGCCGGGCGATGTTCAGGGTTTCGTCGAGCAAGGCCCGCGGGTAGAGATCGGCCAGATCCTTGCGGCTGCGCAGGTGGTGCTCGCCGTTGGGGTGCAGGCGCTGGCCAGCCTCGGCCACCGTGACGTGGTGGCGGATGGCGGTCATGGTGTCCTGCAGGGCACGACGGCCGCGCACGTGCATGTGCACATCGCCACTGGCCACAACTGGAAGATCCAAGCGCTCGGCCAGCGCCAACGAGTCTGCCAACCGACGGCGGTCGTCCTGTCCACAATGCAACTGGACCGTCAGCCACAGGCGCCCGGCAAAGATCGACTGGAGCCAACGGCCATGTTCCTCGGCGTCTTTGCCCTCGGCTATCCACAACGCCAGCAGCCCCGACAAGGGCTGGTCGAAGTCCTCTCGCACAATGCGATAGTGACCCTTCTCGCTGCGACGTCGGGCGCGGGTGATCAGCCGGCACAAGGCTTGATAGCCCTCCAGGTTTTCCACCAGCAACACCAGCTTCGGGCCGTTCTCGACCTGGATTTCGCTGCCGACGATCAGTTGCAGTTCCAGTTCCTTGGCCGCCTGCCAGGCCCGGACGATTCCAGCCAGTGTGCATTCATCGGTGATCGCCAGGGCCTGGTAGCCCTCTTGCCTGGCCCGACGACACAGCTCCAGGGCACTGGAGGCGCCGCGTTGGAAGCTGAAGTTCGACAGGCAATGCAGCTCTGCATACTCGACGCTCATGCGAACCAGCCCTGCAGCCACAACGGCCCGCCCTCGCCCACCGTTCGATAGGCCCAGCCACGTTGTCCGCTGCGGGTTTCGATCAGGTAGTAGTCACGGCGTACGTCGGCGCCGTCCCACCAACCGGTCTCGATGCGTTCCGGGCCCATGAGGATTCGCGCCTGGCTGTCCTGCAGCAGCTGGGCTTCATTCAGCAGCCAGCCGGGACGCTGCACGCCAGCGCGCACCGGACAGGCCTGGGGCCGGGGTTGCGGTGTCATTTGCCAGGCGCATTCAGGTCGATGGTCATCGCGAAACCCCAGGCCCTGCACCGCGTCATCCCCCAGCCGCGCCCGCAGGCGTTCGCGCAGTTGCTCCCAGGGCAAGGACTGTTGCGGGCGCTCGTCGAACAGCTCCAGGCGCTGGGGCACGAAACTCGGCAGGTCCTCGGCACACAAGCGAAAACCCCGCACTGGGGCCGCGACCTGCACCTGTTCCAAGCGACCGCGGGCCAGTTCGAAGAGCATCGCAGGGTCCCGTTCGGCGCTGAGCAAGCCGACCTTGATCAGCGTGTCCGGCAAACCGGCGTGCTCCAGGTGCAGGTCGAAGCGCTGCACGCCGCTGTCGCGACCGCACAGGAAGGCCGACAAGTCACCGGTCAGCCGGCGCAACGGAAACAGCAGCGCCTGATGGGACTGAACGTCGTAGTTGAGTTCGATGCGCACATCGAAACGGTCTGGCGGCAGGTAGAACGACAGCGCCAGGGTGCGACTGCCCGTCAGCGCGTCGAGGTGCTTGAGCACCTGGGCCTCGAAGCGCCGAGCCAGGGTCTGCCGGGGCAAGGCCTGGACCTGGCTCAGACGGCGCAGGCCCATGCGCGACAGCGCCGTGGCGACCTCGGGTTCCAGGCCGATCCGCTCCACGGGCATGTCTCCCAGGCATTGTTGCAAGGTCTCGGCGTCGGGCACCACCAGGGCGTCATAGGCATTGGCCAACACCCGCGCCGCCACCGGATTGGGCGCGGCGACGATGCGATGACGAAAACCCAGCTCGGTCAGCTCGGTCCGCAAGCGCGCCTCGAACACCGGCCAGGGGCCAAACAGGCCCAGGCTCGACTCGATCTCGAACAGCAGCGTACGCGGGTAATGCACGCTGACCTGGGAGCTGAAACGGTAGGCCCAGGCCGCCAGGAACTGTTGCCAGTGTTCGATTTGCGCCGCGTCGTATTCGGCGGTGGCAAAGCCTTTGCTCAAGGCCTGGGCGGCGGTCATGGTCTGGCCGGGACGCAAGCCCAGGGCCCGTGCCGGCGCATTCACCGCTTGCAGCACCCGACGCTGTGCCGGACCGGTCAGCAATGCCAGGGGCTGGTCGGGATCGGGGCGCTGACGCAGCGCGGCGTCCAGCGCCAATTGCGGGAAGAGAATACAGACCCAGCGCATCGCAACCTCAATGCCCGGTTTGTGGGGCGAGCGTGGCAAAGGCAATCGGCGCCGAACGAGCCACCCCGCCGCGGCATTTGAGCACGCGCAACTGCGCCGGCCGGGTATCGATGGCGATGCGCAGCGCCGCCGGCGACGGGTTGATGGCCTCCTGGATCGAGCGCCAGGCGAATGCCAGGGTCTGGCCGGTTTCCGCCGCCACTTGCAAACGGCGCAAGGCCCGGTCGTCCGCCTGGCGGGGCCAGCACAGGACCGCGCCACAACTGCCCGAACGCAAGCACTGTTCGGTGGCCCACAAGGCATCGCGCTCATCGGCGCGGATCACCGACAACTGTTGCAGGTCGACGCCAGCGTTCTGCCAGGCCTGGGGATAGGGCACGAACGGTGGCGCCACCAGCACGATCCGCTCCCCCGCCGCCGACAGCCGCGCCAGGGTCGGCCACACCAGTTGCAACTCACCCACGCCCGGCGCGGCGATAAGCAGTTCCGTCAACGCCGCCTCCGGCCAGCCACCACTGGGCAACGCCGCATCCAGCGCCGCATGGCCGGTGGGTTGCGGGCTGGCGGCTGGCGGCGCAGGCCGCCCCTTCCAGACCTGGCCGCCGTTGAACAGCGTGTCCAGCGCAACGACGGCGCCCATCAGCCTTGCCTCACCAAGCCACAGAACACCCCTTCTATCGCCAGGTCCTGATCGGCCTCGACGATGATCGGCTGGTAGGCCGGGTTGCGCGGCAACAAACGCACCCGCTCGCCAATGCGCTCGAAGCGCTTGATGGTGACTTCACCGTCCAGACGCGCCACGACAATCTGGCCGTTGGCGGCCTGCGGTGTGCGCTGCACGCCCACCAGGTCACCGTCGAGAATGCCGTCCTCGATCATCGAATCGCCCTGGACCCGCAGCAGGTAATCCGGCGCCTTGGTAAAAATCGCCGGGTCCAGCATCAGGCGGCTGTGGACCTCGGCATCGGCACCAATCGGCAGCCCGGCGGCCACTCGCCCCAGCACCGGCACGTCCAGCAACTCGGGTCGTGGTGGCTGGTTCAGCAAGCGAATGCCCCGGGCCTGGTGCGGATTGACCTCGATGAAACCGGCTTCGGTCAGCGCCAGCACATGCTTGCGCGCCACACTGCGGGAGGCAAAACCAAACGCCTCGCTGATTTCAGCGAGGCTGGGAGGCTGGCCCTGATCGGCGATGCGTTCGCGGATGAAAGTCAGGATGGCGGTACGGCGGGGAGTGAGAGTCGTCATGGAGTACATTTGTACTCTTTAAGGATTTTTCTGACAAGCGCCGCCAGTCAGTTCACAGCGGGAGCAATCTCTGGCCACAGGTATCAACACTTTTCCTCAAGTGAACAGCATTACCTTGTGGGAGCGAGCCTGCTCGCGAAGGCATCAGGCCATTCGACATCCATGGAGGCTGACCCACCGCCATCGCGAGCAAGCTTTGCTCCCACAGTTGGATCGAGGTACGGCTGCAGAACCAGGCCGACTGTCAGGTCGCTTCCCACACGGCTTGAGAAATACTGTTTGGACATATCCTTAGAGCCGGGCGTCGGCGCTCTCGTTGCGAAATGCGCTCGGGCTCATGCCTGTCCAGCGTCGGAACGCCCGGCGAAAACTGCGCACATCGCTATAGCCGACTTCTTCAGTGATGCGCTCGATGGACAGTCCAGGGTTGGCCAACAGGTTCAGGGTCCGGCCACGGCGCACTTGTTCGAGCAAGGCCTCGAAGGTCAGGTTGTGTTCGGTCAGGCGCCGACGCAGAGTGCGGCTGCTCATGTTGAGATCGCTGGCGATTTTCTCGATATGGCTGCCCCGGGTCAGGTCCCGGGCAATCGCCCGTTCCACGGTCTGGATCAGATCGATTTTCTGGTGTACCTCGGTGGCCTCCTGCTCCAGCAAGGCCAATGCCTGGCGCAGGGCCAACGGGTGGTGATTGGGCAAACGCATATCCAGCCAGCGCACGTCGATCAGCATGCGATTGTGTCGGCAACCGAAGTGCACATCCGGTCCCAAAATCCGCTGGTATTGCTGGGCATAGGACGGCGCGGCGTGCATGAACTCCACGGCCTGGGGCTTGAAGTCGGGCCCCGCCAGCGCCCGGCCATAGACCATCAGGCTGGCGAAGAACTCTTCCACGGCAAACACCTGGATCTCGGCGAAAGGCAGGCGGCAGATCGCCTCGACCATGATCCGGTCAGTGGCTTCTTCGACGCTGGCCACGGCGATGCCGCCGCTAGTGTGCTGGTAACGGACGCCCAGGGCGAAGGCATCGCGCAGGGTTTCGCACAGCGATAAGACGTGGCCCAACAGGCCGAGGGTGCCAAGCACGTTGCGGTCGCCCACCCACAACCCCAGCCCCTGGTCGGGTAACAGCTTGAGCGCCCGTTGAATCATGACCACGGCCTGGCGGTAGGAAATGCGCTGGGCGGGATCTTGCAGATCATCGAGGCCGAACCCCAGGCCGCGACACAGGCTGGCGGCATCGAAGCCTTTGTCCGCCACCACTTCGGCCAGGGTCTGCAGCAGGAATGGCGATACCAGCGCCAATTCATAGGTCGGGTCGATGACTTTCATCTGCATGGGGCGGGTTCCGGAGCACGTTAGGTGGCGTTTTTGTAACCGGTTGTTTCACAAAGTTAGCATGCCCCAGCGGATCGAGGGGCACAAAAATCTGGCCGCCCAAGTCCCCTGTATGGCCGCCAATACCCTGCCCTGTTGGCGGCGAACGGCTTATTTGTATGGCTCGGACTTTCGGTGCATCACCAACAATAATAATGAGCCCCCACATGAACCCGATCCGCACGACACTCGCCTTGCAATTGACCCTCGGCCTGGCCTGCGCCAGTGCCTTGCCGGCCCTGGCTACCGAAGCCGGGGTCGACAACATCGGCCCCGGTACAGATGGCTTCTTCATGCTGCCGCTGGAGGTCGACAGCCTTCCGGACAACATGGTTGCGTTCAACGTCTACTACAACCACTACAAGGCCCGGAAGCTCAACATCAGTTCGTTGGGCGGCGAAGTGCCGAATGTCGAAATCGAATCCACGGCGGTGATCCCGCGCATCGATTACTTGAGCCCGTTGCGGGTGGCCGGTGGGCGCCTGGGGATCTACATCGCCCAGCCGTGGCTCAAGCAGGAAGTCTCGGTGTTCGGCCTGCATGACACCCGCGAGGGCATGGGCGACACCACGATTTCGCCCATCGTGCTCTGGGACATGGGCAAGAATCTGACCCTGGCCGCGGCGGTGGAAATCACCGTGCCGACCGGCGAATACAGCACTGATCGACTGGCCAATACCAGCAACAATTTCTACACCTACAAGCCGCTGTTTTCCTTCACCTGGCTGCCCACGGAAAACACCGAGGTGTCGATGAAAACCACCTACAGCTTCAACCGCAAGAACAAGGACACCGACTACCGTTCGGGGCAGATTTTCCACTTCGATTATTCCGCCAGCTACCGCCTGACCGACAACGTGATGCTGGGGCTCAACGGCTACTACCTCAAACAGACCACCGACGACAAACAGTACGGCCGCACCGTGCAATTCGCCGGGCAGGACGTCGACGATGGTGTGCGCGGCCAGGTCTTCGCCATCGGCCCGGCGCTGCACCTGACCTTCCTCAAGTACGCCAGCGCCGAAATCCGCTGGGCCAAGGAATTTGCAGTGGAGAACCGCACCGAGGGCGAAATGCTCTGGGCCAAGGTCAGTATTCCGTTTGCGTTTTGAATGGATGCAGCCATACCGCTTGTTTTGTCATAAGACCGAGTCGCCTGCTTCGCGAGCAGGCTCGCTCCCACAGGTTCTTCCTTCAGCTCAAACCCAGAATCGATGAAAGATGCCCATTGAGGAACTTGCCGCTGGGGTCCAGCGCCTGACGCACCTCGGTGAATTCCGTCCAGCGCGGGTACAGCGCCTGGAGCGCCTTGGCGTTCAGGGAATGCAATTTCCCCCAATGCGGACGACCCTGGTATTTCCAGAAGATCGGCTCGATGGCGGCAAAGAAATTGTGATGGTCCATCTGGTAATGCTGGTGCACCGAGATCGAGCAACTGTCCCGGCCTTCAAACATGCTCAAGGCAATGTCGTCGGCCTTCACGTAGCGGTATTCGATGGGAAACCAGGTGCGCAGGTCCTTGTCGCGGATCAGCGCCAGAATCTCCCGCAGGCACGCCGGTCCGTGTTCGGCCGGCACCGAGTACTCCATCTCGTTGAAGCGCACGGTGCGAGCGTTGGCATAGATGTCATGGGAGTCACCGACCCGGTCGTCGAAATCGGCCACCAGCCGCAGGCTGTTGAGCAGCGCTCGCCGGATCGCTGGAAAGTCGCTGCCGTACTTGTCGAGGTTTTCGATCAGGCTGACGAATTCGTTGCCACCCTCCTCCTCGGGGCTGATCGGCGGCGTGGCCGGATCGGTGGTTTCGTTCAGGGCGATCGACAACGCATAGTCGGAATGGGTGACGACCTGCATTTCCCAGTGCTGGTTGTCCCGGGTGTTGGTGTCCACGTCTTCGAGCAACTCCTCGGTTTTCGCCACCCATTGGTGCTCGCGCAAGCGATAGGCGGCGCGGTTCTGCAGGCGCACGCGGGTCACCAGCCCCAGCGCGCCAAGGGACACCCGAGCGGCCTTGAACACTTCAGGATGACGCTGGGCATCACAATCGAGGACCGCGCCGCTGGCCGTCACCAGTTGCAGGCCGACCACTTGGGACGCGTACGAGCCGAAGGCCTTGCCAGTGCCGTGGGTCGAGGTGGCGATGGCACCGGCCAGGGTCTGGTAATCCACGTCGGCCATGTTCGGCAGTGCCTGGCCGATGGCCTTGAGCGCCGGGCCCATGCGGGACATGGGCGTGCCGCCGCCGAACTCGGCTTGCAGGCTGGCTGCATCATGAGCCAACAGGCCGCTGAAAAAACTCAGCGACAACAAGGTGCCGTCAGTGGGCACCAGGGCACTGAAGGAATGCCCGGAACCCACCGGACGAATCCGCCCTTCGGCGCGTCTCACCACGCTCACCAGTTCATCGAGGTCCTTGGGGGCCAGGCGCGCCGCCGGCAGGCAACTCTGCGCACCGGACCAGTTGCGCCATGGAATCAGCCGCGGCGCGCGCATCAGCTCGGCCAGGGCGCCCTGGCTGCCCAGGGCCGTAAAGGCTGCGACAACACCGGCCTGTTGCAGCAACCGGCGCCGTGAGGAGTCCATCGTCATGCCGTAGTACCCGTAGTTATTATTGGAAGTGTTGGCCGGACATGAAGGCGATCAGGGCCAGGAACTGCTCTTCGGAACAGTGCATGCACAGGCCCATCGGCGGCATGCCGTTGTAGCCGTTGATCGCGTGGTCCAGCAGGGTGTCGGCGCCCTGGGCCACCCGTGGCGCCCAGGCGTTCGTATCGCCGGTCAACGGCGCCCCGGCAGCGGGGTTGGCGTGGCAGAGCTTGCAGCTGCTGTCGTAGACCTGGGCCAGCGCCGCATCGCTGGGCATGGCCGTGAACACCGTGGGCGCGGGCGGCTTGGCCTCTTCGCCGCACCCTGTGAGCAGGGTGCCGAGCAGCACGATGAAGGCTGAGTGGAACACGGTTGAAGGCGTGGTAGCCGGCATAGAGGCCCTCTCGGCGGCGCTTTTGTTGTGGGTCAACACTAAGGCACGCCACTGCATCGGCTTGAGGTCATTGGGGGCCATAAAAGGGGGCTTGGGCGGCCAGGACATATGCACCCTGGCGAGGGAGCTTGCTCAGGGCAACAGCAGCCCCTGCTCACGCTCGCACAACTGCACCACGTAATCCCACAGCACCCGCAATCGCACGGATTTGTGCAGTTCGCGACGAGTGCTGATCCAGTAACTGCGGCGGATGGTTTCGTCCGGCAGCAACGGCACCAGCGTCGGGTCGCCGCTGGCCATGTAGCAAGGCAGCACGGCGATCCCCAGGCCCGAGCGCGCGGCCTGTTGCTGAGCGATGACGCTGGTGCTGTGGAACACCACCCGAGGGTTGCGGCAGAAGCTGTTGAGGAACATCAGTTCCTGGCTGAACAGCAGGTCATCGACATACCCGATCCAGGCGTGGCGGGCCAGGTCCTCGCGGCTGCGCAGTGCTGGCGAGCGGTCCAGGTAGGCCTGGCTGGCGTACAGCGCCAGGCTGTAGTCGGTGAGTTTGCGGGTGACCAGCAGGTCGGCCGCCGGGCGTTCGAGGTGAATGCTGATTTCCGCCTCACGGTTGAGGATGCTGACAAAGCGCGGCACCGCCACCAGTTCCACTTCCAGCCCCGGATAACGCTGGAACAGCCCGTCCATGCGACTGGCGAGGAACATGATGCCCAGCCCTTCGGTCACCCCCAGGCGGATCTTGCCCAGGGGCGCACTGGATTGGGTGATGTCCTCCTGGGCCAGCAACGCCACGTTTTCCATGGCTTCGGCGTGCTTGAGCAGCGTCTCGCCGGCCGGGGTCAGTTCATAGCCCTGGGCATGCTGGACAAACAGCGCGGAGCCCAGGCTTTTTTCGATGGCCTCGATGTGCCGGGCCACGGTGGCGTGGGTGGTGTTCAGCCGCCGTGCAGCCGTCAGCAGACGTCCGCTGCGTTGCAGCTCCAGGAAATAACGCAGGTCATTCCAGTCGAACATGAAGCGATCCTTGAACGCGCCTGAAGGCATGACTGTTTATAAACGCACAGCCGCTGCGCAAAAACTAACATTCTTTTGACGAAAACTAACAACTAGGATGGATCCCACAAAAACAAGAATGAGGTCGCGAATGCAACCTGTCGTCGATGAATACGATTACGTGATCGTGGGCGCCGGCCCTGCCGGATGCCTGCTGGCCAATCGGCTGTCGGCCAATCCGCAACACCGGGTGCTGCTGCTCGAAGCCGGTGGGCGCGACAACTATCCGTGGATTCACATCCCGGTCGGCTACCTGTTCTGCATCGGCAACCCACGCACCGACTGGTGCTTCAAGACCGAAGCACAACCAGGCCTGCAAGGGCGCGCCCTGAGCTACCCTCGCGGCAAGGTCCTGGGTGGCTGCTCCTCCATCAACGGCATGATCTACATGCGCGGCCAGGCGACGGACTACGACAGCTGGGCCGCCGAGGGCAATTCCGGCTGGGCCTGGAACGATGTGCTGCCGCTGTTCCGCCAGAGTGAAAACCACTTTGCCGGCGCGTCCGAATTCCACGGCGCCGCTGGGGAATGGCGGGTCGAACGCCAGCGCTTGTCATGGCCGATTCTCGATGCCTTCCGCAGCGCCGCCGAACAGAGCGGCATCCCCAACGTCGACGACTTCAACAGCGGCGACAACGAAGGCTGCGGCTACTTCCAGGTCAACCAGAAAGCCGGGGTACGCTGGAACGCGGCCAAGGCGTTTCTCAAGCCGATTCGCCACCGCGCCAACCTCACGGTATTGACCGACGTCGAGGTCGACCGCGTGTTGCTGCGTGACGACCGCGCCCACGCCGTCAGCGCGCGCTGGCAAGGCAAGGGCATGACCTTCAAGGCCCGCAAGGAAATTGTCCTGTGCGCCGGAGCCGTTGGCTCGCCGGGCATCCTGCAACGTTCCGGGATCGGCTCGCGCAACCTGCTGCAACGCCTGGGCATCGGTGTGACCCATGAACTGCCCGGTGTCGGCGGCAACTTGCAGGACCACCTGCAACTGCGGCTGATCTACCAGTTGGAAAACGCCCGCACCCTGAACCAGATCGCCGGCACCCTGTGGGGCAAGATGGGCATGGGCCTGCGCTACCTGTACGACCGCAGCGGCCCACTGTCCATGGCCCCCAGCCAACTCGGTGCATTCGCCCGCTCGGGCCCGGAACAGGCCTCGGCCAACCTCGAATACCACGTACAACCGTTGTCCCTGGAACGCTTCGGCGAACCGCTGCACAGCTTCCCGGCGTTCACCGCATCGGTCTGCGACCTGCGCCCGCAAAGCCGTGGCCGGGTGGACATTCGTTCGCCCGACCCGCACGAAGCACCGCTGATCCAACCCAATTACCTGAGCCATCCCGAAGACTTGCGGGTCGCCGCCGACGCCATCCGCCTGACCCGACGCATCGTCGTGGCCCCGGCCCTGAGCGCGTTCAAACCGGTGGAATACCTGCCGGGCCCCAGCCTGCAAACCGAAGAGGAGCTGCACCAGGCCGCAGCCCGGATTGGCACGACGATTTTCCACCCGGTCGGCACGTGCCGCATGGGCCAGGATCGCGACGCGGTGGTGGATGCGCAACTGCGTGTCCACGGCATCAAGGGCCTGCGCATCGCCGACGCCTCGATCATGCCGCGCATCACCTCGGGCAACACCTGCTCGCCGACCTTGATGATTGCCGAGAAGGCGGCGCAGATGATGCTTGAGGCAGACACAAGAATCACCACGCCCCAGAAGGAGCCGGCCACGGTCTGAAAAACAGCAGAGCCCCCCTGTGGGAGCGAGCTTGCTCGCGATAGCGGTCTGTCTGCCACGCATAGGTTGAATGTGCCGCCGCTATCGCGAGCAAGCTCGCTCCCACAAGGGGATGGGTCGATTCAAGGAAAGTGTGTCAAATCAGGAGACGCCACCCCGGCGTCGCAGTGGAACAACAAAAACAATCACTGTGAGGGATACCGCTATGTCCGAGCATGTTCAGTCCCTGGAAGCCACGCGCAGCGTCGGCACCAGCCAGGAAACCCAGAAAGTCATCTTCGCCTCGTCCTTGGGGACGGTGTTCGAGTGGTACGACTTTTTCCTCTATGGCGCCCTGGCGGCGGTGATCAGCAAGCAGTTCTTTGCCGGGGTCAACGACACCACCGCGTTCATTTTCGCCCTGATGGCGTTCGCCGCCGGCTTCATCGTGCGGCCATTCGGGGCACTGGTGTTCGGCCGGCTGGGGGACATGATCGGGCGCAAATACACCTTCCTGGCGACCATCATCCTCATGGGCCTGGCGACGTTCTGCGTCGGCCTGCTGCCCAACTACGCCAGCATCGGCATCGCCGCGCCGATCATCCTGGTGGTGTTGCGCATGCTCCAGGGCCTGGCCCTGGGCGGTGAGTACGGTGGCGCGGCGACCTACGTTGCCGAGCACGCGCCAATGGGCAAGCGCGGTTTTCATACCAGCTGGATTCAGTCCACCGCTACCCTCGGGCTGTTGCTGTCGCTGCTGGTGGTGCTGGGCTGTCGCTACTTCACCGGCGATCAGTTCGAAGTCTGGGGCTGGCGCATTCCGTTCCTGCTGTCGATCCTGCTGCTGGGCATCTCCACCTGGATTCGCCTGAGCCTGCATGAGTCGCCGGCCTTCCTGAAAATGAAAGAAGAAGGCAAGTGCTGCAAGGCGCCGATCCGCGAATCCTTCGGCAAATGGGAGAATCTCAAGGTGGTGCTGATCGCCCTGTTCAGCATCAACGCCGGGCAAGCGGTGACCTTCTATGCCGCGCAGTTCTACGTGCTGTTTTTCCTCACCCAGTTCCTGAAGATGGACCCGGCCCTGGCCAACAGCTTGCTGATTGTCAGCGTGGTGATCGGCGCACCGTTCTTCATCTTTTTCGGCTGGCTGTCGGACAAGGTCGGGCGCAAACCGGTGCTGATGATCGGCCTGCTGCTGGCCACCGCGCTGTACTTCCCGATCTTCAAGACCCTGGCCCACTACGCCAACCCGGCCATCGACCAGGCGAGCCGCCAGGCACCGATCACCGTGATCGCCGACCCGGCAACCTGTACCTTCCAGTTCGACCCGGTGGGCAAGGCGCGTTTCGACAGCCCTTGCGACAAGGTCAAGACCTTCCTGGTCAAGCAAGGCCTGCCCTACAGCAGCGTCGCGGCCCCGGCCGGCAGCACGGTGCAGGTCAGCGTCGGTGACGTGAAACTCGAAGGTTACGACGAAGCCGCCCTGCGCGGCGCCGTGACCCTGGCAGGCTACCCGCAACAGGCCGATACCCAGCAGATCAACCGGCCGATGATCGTGGCCTTGATCGTGGCGCTGATCATCATCTCCGCGATGTGCTACGGACCGCTGGCAGCGTTGATGGTCGAACTGTTCCCGACCCGCATTCGCTACACCTCCATGTCCCTGCCCTATCACATCGGCAACGGTTGGTTCGGCGGCTTCCTGCCCACCGTCTCGTTCGCCCTGGTGGTCTACACCGGGGATATTTTCTATGGGCTGTGGTACCCGGTGGTGATCACCGGGGTGAGCCTGGTGGTGGGCATGATCTGCCTGCGGGAAACCCGGAACGTGGACCTGGATAAAAACTGAGGACGAAACCGTGGCGAGGGCACTGGCGCCCTCGCCAGCGGATCAGAAGCGCGCCTTCACGGTCATGGTGAAGTTGCGCGGCTCACCGTAATAGTTACCGAAACCCTCGGTACCGATGGTGGTGTAGTAGCGCTTGTCGAACAGGTTGTTGCCATTGAGGGCCAACGACCAGGTGTCATCGATGCGGTAGCCGACGCGGCCATTCCACACGGCATAACCGGCCTGGGTGATCTTCTCGCCCGTCGCTGGCGATACCCGGAAGTTGTCGCTTTGGGCATTGACCCCGGCACCGACACTGAACCGTTCGAACGCTCCGCCGAGGGCATAATCGCCCCACAGGCGCAGCACATGACGCGGCACATAACTGTTGAACGAACCACCGTTGAGGCTGGTGTCTATGTCGCTGAGGGTCTTGGTCTGGGTGTAGGTGTAGCCGGCAAGCAGTTGCAGGCGCTCGATGACTTCACCGCTGATCTCGGCTTCGAAGCCCTGGGCGCGAACCTTGCCGGCGTTCTCATAGCAGTAACCGTCCGAGGACGCACAACTTGAGTTGTAGTCGGTCTGGGCCTGGTCTTTCTGCAGCGTGCGGAACAGGTTGAAAGCACTGTTCAAGCGTCCCTCGAACCACTCGCCCTTGATCCCCAACTCATAACTCTCGCCCACCAGGGGCTTGAGCGCCGCGCCGCTTTCGGAGCGATAGTTGCCCTGGGGCGTGAAGATATCCGAATAACTGGCATAGGCCGTCAGGTGCTCATTGAGGTCCAGCAGCACGGCGGCAAACGGCGTGACCTGGCCGGTCTCCGTGCTCTTGGCGTGCTCCGAACCACCCGTGAGGAACACCGAGTCGGTCTTGGAGCGGTACCAGCTCACCCGACTGCCGACGACAAAGGTCAGCGGGTCCGCCAGTTTCAGGCGAAGGGTCGAATACATGCCTTGCTGCTGGGTAACGGTCTTGACCGGGCCACCGCGCGTCGAGTTTTCGATGAAGTAACTGTCGTCCGGTTCGGGAATATGTCGATCCGGATCGAACACGTTCTGCTTCTGTGGCAGCAGTGCCACCGAGAAGAAGTCATCCTTGTCCGAACGACTGGCGTTGAAACCAACGATCAATTCATGTTGCTGCCCCAGGGCGTCGAACTTGCCGTCCAGGTAGGCGTCGAGGCCGTAATCGACCTGGTCGTAGTCGTACATGCTGCCCAGCAGGTTGGTGGTCGAGGTGCCTGGCGCCACCGAACCCGATGCAAAGGCGTATTTGATGTCCTGGGTATTTTTCGTATAGACACCGGCTACCTTCACCGCCCAGTCGTCATTGAGCTGATGCTTGAGATCGCTGAACACCGTGGTCCGTTGGCTGCGCCAAGTGTTCCACGACGGATCCAGGCAAGTGGAACGGCTGAGTTTCAGATCGCTGCCGTCGCGGTAGCGAGGAAGCCCGCCCCAGCAAGGGCTTGCATCAACGTCTTCATAGGCAACGCCCACGCCGAGCGTCGTGTCGGGCGACAGATCGAAATCCAGGGCACCGTAATAAATCTGGTCCTTGCGCCGGGCATCGTCGTAGAAATAATGCCGGCTCTGCTCGGCGATCACCGCCCTGCCCCGCACGGTGCCGGAATCATTCAACGGGCCACCGGTATCGACCTGCCCGCGGTAGTTGTCCCAAGTGCCGCCCGAGAGGCTGAGTTCGGTCTGGGCCGTGGCCTGGCCACGCTTGCGGACAAAATTGACGCCACCGGAAGTACCGCCCGCGCCTTTCATCATCCCTGCGGCACCGCGCAGGACTTCGACCCGGTCGTAATAAGCCATGTCGCTGCTGAAACTGTCGGCCTGGACATAGCTGTTGCCCATGTCCAGCGGAACGCCGTCGTATTGATACTGACCGGACATCCGGAACCCACGGGAATAGAAATACTTGCCGCCCATGGTCGAGTCGTAGACGGTGATGCCGGGGGTCTTTTCCATCACTTGATCGATGGTGTTGAGGTTCTGGTCATCGAGCATCTTGCGGGTGATCACCGTCACCGACTGCGGCGTTTCGCGCAGGGATTGCTCGCCCTTGCCGATGGTCACCGCGCCCGTCGTGTAGGAACCACTGTTCTCGGTGGTCGCCCCGAGCATCTGTGCCTCGATGCTGGTTGCTCCCAGTTCCATGACCGAACCGTTGGCAGGTAACCGGCGCAGCACGTACGTGCCGTTGGCCTGGGGCTCAGCTTGCAGGCCGCTCCCGCCAAGAATGCGAGCGAAGCCGTCAGCCACGCCGAAAGAACCTCTCAGGCCGGGCGATTGCAGATCCTCCAGTTGCCGGGCATCAAACGAAAGGGCGACACCGGCGGCGCTGGAGAAACGGGTCAGCACATCCACCAGGCTGCCGGCGCCGATATCGTAGGCCTGCACCGAACGCTGCTGCACCGAGGCGCCTGGAACCGGGTTGGCATTCACGGCCGTGGCGCCGGCGGTGGTGACAGCCAGCAAGCCGATTTTCACTGCAAACACCAGACGGCCTGGCGCGCTTACCCAAGGCATATTTCCCCTCCCCAAAACGGTCGATAAAAACTCACTGAGGAAGAGCCGAACGATGAGGCTGAAAAGTGCAGGGGCGGATATTTTTATTACACAGCGTCACCGCCGCTCGCCACCTGCGACCTGGACCCAGAATCGGCTGTAGCGCGTCACCCGCAACGAAAAGCCGCTCTCCAACGCCGCCAGGGCGAGGTCAGTGTTATCGACAGGAAACACACCGGAGACCTTCAAGTCGCCAATCGCCGGGTCCCAGCGCAGCACACCGGGGCGATAGCGCGACAGTTCATCCAGCAGCGCCGCCAGGGGACGGTCAATGGCGATGATGCTGCCCTTCTGCCAGGCACCGACCGACACATCGTTGCCCCGCAACGTGCCCAGCGACCGCTCATTGAAATCCAGGCGCTGGCCGGCTTCGACCCGCCTCCTTGACCCCATCGCCGACAGACTCACCTCGACCGCTTTCTCCAGCACCGCCACTTCGCCGCCTCGCACCTGACCACGGACGATAAACCGCGTGCCCAGCGCAAGCACCTCGACCGGCCCCGTCACCACTTTGAACGGACGCTGCAAGGGATCGACCGCCGTCGTCACAAGCACCTCACCCTGCAACAACTCCACGAGCCGCTGCCTCCCATCGAAACGAACATTGATCGAGGTATCGGTGTTGAGCAGGACCGTGCTGCCATCAGCCAGTTGGAACTCGCGACGCTCGCCCACGGCGGTGCGGTAATCGCAAAACAGGTTTTGGCTTGCCTGACTGCGCCAGCCCAGCCAGCCCAGGCCGCCAGCGGACGTCAGCAGCAAAACGCTACGCAATACCTGGCGGCGGGATCGATGGTGGGCGTCGCTCAAGGTCGGTGCGGCCAGGGCGCCCGGTACGCTTGCCATCTGCTCGGCCACTGCCGCCATGCGTTGCCAGGCTTGGCCGTGCAGCGGATCGGCAGCCAGCCAGGCGCGCCAGTCGGCCCGGTCCGCGTCGGTGGTGATACCGGAATGCAGCCGGGCGTACCACTGCGCCGCCACGCGAATGGCGTGCAACTCTTCAGGGGGCAGGTTCATGAAAGCTGCAGTTGAATCTGCATCAGGCAGCAATGCTCCATGGCCTTGGCCATGTGATTGTTGACCGTGCGTACGCTGACACCCAGGCGTTCGGCAATTTGCGGGTAAGTCAGGCCATCGAACTGCGACAGGATGAACGCCTGCCTTACCCGCGGCCCCAGCCCCAGGAGCAAGCGGTCGATCTCCATCAGGGCCTGGAGCATGATTGCCTGCTCTTCCAGCGAGGGGTGCTGCTCTTGCGGCATGGCCGCCAATACTTCGAGGTAGGATTGCTCCAGCGAGCGACGGCGAAACAGGTCGATCAACAGCCCTTTGGCGATCATCGACAGGTACGGTCGTGGCTCACGGATATCCAGCGCAGTGCGCGCCTTGATGACCCGCACAAACGTATCCTGGGCAAGGTCCGCGGCATCGAAGGTGTTGCCCAAACGCTTGCGCAGCCAGCCCTGGAGCCAACCATGATGATCACTGTACAGAACGTCGACAGCACTGCGTAGGGACAGATCGTTGGCGGACATGGCAATGGAATAATTCGCGACTGATAATGACTCGCATTGTCATGGAGCCTATCGCCGCTTGCAACCCAAACATGCCCGGCCACCACCCACTCGCTGGAATGACTCAGTTCATGGAGTGACTTTTTACCGTGCTTTCCACCAGATCCAGCATCTGTCCCAGCGCCCAGGGCTTGGCGATGAACGAAGCGTGATGCTTGATTCCCGCGCTTTCCGGGGTCTCGAAACCGGACATGATCAGCAGCGGTATCTGCGGCCAGCGGTCGCCGGTCAGGTTGGCCAGGTCCGCGCCGTCGATCTTTCCGGGCATGGTGATATCCGTGAGCAACAGGTCGACGTAATGGGCGCTCTCTTCGAGAAACGTCAACGCCGCGTCGGCGCTTTCCCGAGGCTCCACGACAAACCCTTCCTCCTCGAGAATTTCACAGAGGAACTCCAGGATGGTCGGATCATCTTCCACAACGAGAATCAAACGTGTAGTCGCCTGGCCGTTGCCATTTGGCATCGAATTCATGAAAGTGACTCTCCTTGACCTCATAAAACCTTCTTTGCGGCAGCAACCGCCTTGAAGTTATGAGCAATCCCCCTGCGAGAAATTCATTCTGTGTGCCAACAGGCCGCCGAATGTCATGCCAGAGCCGTCCTGGCAACGCAGCGCAACGCTTTTTATCTGTATATCCATACAGATAAAACTTGCCCTGGCGCGCATCCATGACCATGCTACAGCCCCATGAAAATCTGCTCGGGAAAAGGGCGCTATGCAGCTGTACCTGTGTGAAAAACCGTCCCAGGCCAAGGACATCGCCGCCGTGCTCGGTGCCACGCGCCGTGGCGACGGTTGCTGGCTGGGCCCTGGCATCACGGTCACCTGGTGCATCGGCCATCTGCTGGAAACCGCCCCACCCGACGCCTACGACGCGCGCTACAAGCGCTGGGTACTGGCCGACCTGCCCATCGTGCCGGCGCAATGGAAAATGACCGTCAAGCCGAAAACCGCCAGCCAGTACAAGGCGGTCAAGCGCCTGCTGGGGGAAGCGAAGGAATTGGTGATCGCCACCGACGCCGACCGCGAAGGCGAAATGATCGCCCGGGAGCTGGTGGAACATTGCCGTTATCGCGGGCCGATCCGGCGGCTATGGCTGTCGGCCCTGGACGAAGCATCGATCCGCAAGGCCCTGGCCGCCCTCAAGCCGGGGGCCGAAACCTTCAACCTGTATCACTCGGCGCTGGGCCGTTCCCGGGCCGACTGGCTGGTCGGCATGAACATGAGTCGCCTGTTCACCCTGCTGGGGCGCCAGTCCGGCTACCAGGGCGTGTTGCCGGTGGGCCGCGTACAGACACCCACGCTGCGCCTGGTGGTGGACCGCGACCGCAGCATCGCCGACTTCGTACCGATCGCCTATTGGGCCATCGACGTGCAGCTCAGCCACGAAGGCACGGCATTCACCGCCCAGTGGCGCGCCGACCCGGACGCCTGCGACGACCAGGAGCGCTGCCTGAACCAGGCCCTGGCCCGAGACGCGGCCATGGCCATGAGCAACGCCGCCAGCGCCCGGACGCTGAAAGTGCGCACCGAGCGTCTGCGCGAAGCGGCACCCTTGCCCTTCGACCTGGGCACGCTGCAGGAAGTCTGCTCGAAGAAACTCGGCCTCGGCGCCCAGGAAACCCTGGACATCGCCCAGTCGCTCTACGAGACCTACAAGCTCATCACCTACCCTCGCAGCGATTGCGGTTTCCTGCCCTTGAGCCAGCACAGTGAAGCACCAGCCATCCTGGCCGCCCTCGCCCAGGCCGACCCAAGCCTTGCACCGCTGCGCGAGCACCTGCAGCCGCAACGCAAGTCCCGGGCCTGGAACGACGCCAAGGTCAGCGCCCACCACGGCATCATTCCCACCGCCGCCGCCAGGAACCTCGACAAACTCGCCGGCAAGCAGCGCGCGGTCTACACGCTGATTCGCGCGCGCTACCTGGCGCAGTTCCTGCCCAACCACGAATACGACCGGACCCAGGCCGACTTCGACTGTGCCGGCCAGGCGCTGCGGGCCGTGGGCAAGCAGATCGTCGAACCCGGCTGGAAACGCGCCCTGCCCGAAGCGCTGGCCCCGGCCAGGGGCCGTGAAGCACCGGCGCCGCAGACCTTGCCGGCGCTGGCCGAAGGCCGCGACTGCGCCGTGGACGAGGTGAAACCCAAGGACCTGTGGACCCAACCGCCCAAGCCGTTCACCGAAGGCGACCTGATCAAGGCGATGAAGAACGTCGCCAAACTGGTAGAAGATCCGCTGCTCAAGCAAAAGCTCAAGGACACCACCGGCATTGGCACCGAAGCGACCCGGGCCTCGATCATCCAGGGGCTGCTCGACCGCGGTTACCTGGTGAAAAACGGCAAGGCGCTGTCCGCCACCCCGGCGGCCTTCAGCCTGATCGACGCCGTGCCCCGGGCCATCGCCGACCCGGGCACCACGGCCATCTGGGAGCAGGCGCTGGACATGGTGCAAAGCGGCGAAATGAGCCTGGAGGAATTCGTGACCCGACAAGCCGCCTGGATGAGCAAGCACGTCGCCCGCTGCCAGGGCATGAGCCTGACCATCAGCGGCCCGGCCAGCCCCGCCGGGCGCGGCGCAACGCCGTGGAAAAACAAACGCAAGCCGGCCAAGCGCAAGGCTGGCGGCGCACCGCGCAAGGCGAGCAAGGCCAAGGCGACCTGAGCAGCGGCTCACCGAAGACATGGAACCTGTGGCAGAAGATCTGTGGGAGCAAGGCTTTGTGGGAGCAAGGCTTGCCCGCGAAGCAGGCGACTCGGTTCCAGATCGACCGTGTGATCTTCATCGCGGGCAAGCCTTGCTCCCACAGATAAGTCCGCGCCTTCGCCAATTTTTCATACCCAAACCGTTTTGTCCGACAATATGTAGTGACCAAAAATAATCACTACAAAACCGTTGACGCCTCCGATTTGCCCTTGCATGATGCAGACGTCTCCCCGATCGGGAGTACAGGCAACTGTTTGAGCAAGCTCGTCTGACCGCCGAGCTGTTTTTTGGATAAGGGACTGCCCACAAGGCAGATTGAAGGTGCTGACCTGGCCTGACCGTCCGGTAACAAGGACGAGAAACGCCGGCGATCAATCCTCATGACGCGCGTGGTTCGACCCTCGAAAGTTGACACTGCCTGAAGATTCTTCGCTGTTTCTCTTCGTTGTAGCGCATTTGCGTAGCAGCCCTTCGATAAGACTACACAACCGATGCACGACCCTGTCGAAGTTCGACGGAAGAATGCTGACGGCCTGGTTTCGGTAGCAGGCAGGTACTTACCGAGTAGCGAAGTTTTTGCGAACCACCAGACAGATCAACCAAATGGTCAAGGGGCTTACACATGAATCTGAATAATCAACCATCTATTGATGAACTGGCTCGCATATTCGCAGCACACAAGGACACTCTCGACAGCCATATCCTGTGGATCAGCAAGACTGGCCAGGTGCATATGGACTGCCTGTCGCCCTACACCCGCGAAGACGAGTTCGAAAAGAACACGCAAGAGCTGGGTGCCCGGCTGAAGATGTACCGTCGTGGCCAGGGCTACGTTGGCAAGAAGGCCGCGGCCGACAAAGACTTCATCGGTCGCGTGTTGCAAACGCTGACCCAGGCCTGGCAGTCGATGCAGAACACTTCTGAGGTCCGGGTCATCGACCGCCTCTGCTGATAACCACTCCACAAAAAGGCCCGCTCCTGATCCAGGAGCGGGCCTTTTTTTGTGAGGCAGGTTCTAGAACACCGACCAGCCGATCCGCTGGCTCATCAACTCCAGCGCCGCCATGCCGGCCAGGGAGTTGCCGGCGACGTTGAGCTCAGGCGACCAGACGCACACCGTGAACCGCCCCGGCACTACGGCGACAATCCCGCCACCGACCCCGCTCTTGCCCGGCAGGCCGACGCGATAAGCGAAATTGCCGGCCTCATCGTACAAGCCGCTGGTGGCCATGATGGAATTGACCTGCTGGGTTTGCCGGGCGCTGAGGATCTGTTCGCCGCTGTGCTTGCAGAACCCGTCGTTGGCCAGGAAGCAGAATGCCCGTGCCAGGTCGACACAGCTCATCCGCAGGGCGCAGTGGCTGAAGTAACTGCGCAGTACCGCTTCCACATCGTTATGGAAATTGCCGAACGATTGCATCAGGTACGCCATCGCCGCGTTGCGGGCGCGGTGCTGGTATTCCGATTCGGCGACCTTGCCGTCCACCATCACCTGTGGGTTACCCGACAGACGGCGTACGAAATCGCGCATCGACAGCGCCGGGGCGGCGAAACGCGACTGGTTTATATCGCAGATCACCAACGCGCCGGCATTGATGAACGGGTTGCGTGGTCGACCGCGTTCGAATTCCAGTTGCACCAGGGAATTGAACGGTTGGCCGGACGGCTCATGGCCCAGGCGCTCCCAGATCGCTTCGCCGGAATGCCCGATGGCCTGCACCAGGCTGAACACCTTGGAAATACTCTGCACCGAAAACGCTGTTTCGGCGTCGCCGGCGCAATACAACTCGCCGTCGTTGCCATACACGGCAATGCCCAACTGGTTGGGCGCCACAGTGCCCAGGGCCGGAATGTAGTCGGCCACCTTGCCCTGACCAATCAGGGGGCGAACCGCATCGAGGATCTCGTTCAACAGTGCTTGCATATGCGCGGGGTCCAGTCATTCCCCGTTCGAGTGCGGGGATACAGACGCTAGACGCTGGTGGGCGAGGTCAGAGCACACTGATTATCAAGCTTCAGGCACACAACCCTCCGGCAAGGGGATCTGTGGAAGCAGACTTTGTGGGAGCAAGCGCTTTCACAGGCGCTTGTCACAAAATCGAGCGGTCTATAGTTCAAAGGATCAATCGACAGGAGCAGACGATGCGCCAGATCATGCAAAAAGAACCCTGGTGGGCCTCGCCGCCCAAGCCCGGGCAGGATGAAAGCGAGCTGGAATGGGGCTGGCTGGTGATCTACAGCGAAGGCGAGCCGCGCTTCGAGTTCATCAAGGAACGCCCATCGGACGAGCAGATCCGCCAGCGCAAGGGTTGCCGCGTCACCCTCGGGTCAGAATGAGCCAGCCCGTCACGGCTTGATGTCCGGCAATGCCACCGCGCGATTGGCCAGCTCCGCCTCCACCAGGTTGCCTTCTATTTCCTCGTCCAGGTAGTACACCGGCGCCATCACCCCGCTGAGGGGATGCTTGAGCGACCTGAACCACGCCTCATCGAACGCAGCGCTCAGGCTTTTGCGGATTTCTGCCTCCATTTCCGGCCGCTCGCCCTCGTGGATGATCGCGCGAATACCCGCCACGCCCACCGAGATCAACGCCCCGGCCGCCTTCCCGGCCACCGCCGCCGCCGCGCCGGTCGCCCCTCGGGTGGCAAATTGCGCCTCGATTTTTTCGCTGGTGCGTTGCGCCACCGTTGCGATCACCGCCTCTGAGGGCCCGGCACCTGTGGTAGCGGCCTTGTTGACGTGGTCGATCAGGGCCGCATAAGCCGGCAGCGTGTTCAGCGGTTCGGTATGCACCACCTCGTACAACGACGCGTTACGCGCCGCCGGCGGCCCCAGGTTGATGGCAGGAATACCGTGCAGGCGCCGGTTCATCAGTTCGTTCGGGATTCGATGCCGCAGGGCGATGACCTGGACCTGCTGATTGAGCTGGCGTATGTAGTAGTCCGTCGCGGCAGCCCTGATCGCCTCGGGATCAATTTCCACCGCCACCGGTTCCAGTACCTGCTCGCGATATTGTTCTTGCAGGTAAACCGCCAGGCGCCTGGCCGAGGAATCCTCCTCAGCCTTGGCACTGGCGGCATACCAGCTGACCTTCACCGCCAGCCATTCCTGGGTCCAATAGCTGCTGAACCAGGGGATGAACTCAGCCTCGGTGCGCTCATAGACCAACAAACGCCAATGCTCCATCGACCCGCGGGCGTAGAGCCCCGCCTTTTCGATAGCGCTTTTCGATGCTGCGATGATCTGCTGGTCCACCTGTCGCCAAGTGGCCTGGTCAATCGTCACCGTGGCAGCCTGTTGACCGCGCTGCGGCGTGGCGCACCCCGCCAGAACGAGCAAAACGGCCAGCACCAGCGAACGCAGCACGATCGCGCCACCCCGGATTCAGGTCACCCATGGGGTTGAGTATAGGTCGCGAGAACAGTAAAACCTGTGGAGGCAAAAACCTATGGGAGCAAACCTGTGGGGGCAAAGCTTGCTCGCGATAGCGGTGTATCAGCCGACATCAATACTGCTGATACACCTATCGCGAGCAAGCTTTGCTCCCACAGGTTTCATCTCGCAGTTTGCGAGTATCCTTTGTCGATCCCTAGACCTTGCAGGGCTTTGATGACCAAGCTCCTCGAACGTCTTCGCCAATGGGCCAGGACCCTGAAACGCCAGACCATGACGCTGTGGTTCTGCTATCGCCATCCGCAGACGCCCTGGCTGCCCAAATGGATCGCCGTTATCGTGGTGGCGTATGCCCTGAGCCCCATTGACCTGATCCCGGATTTCATCCCGGTATTGGGTTATCTGGATGATGTGATCTTGCTGCCCCTGGGGATTTGGTTGGCGCTTCGCCTGACGCCGCTCGCAGTGCTGGCAGAATGTGCAGCCAAGGCCCGACAATGGCAGGAAAACGATGGCCAGCGCCCGGTGAACAAGCTAGCGGCGGCGTTGATTGTGCTGGCCTGGATAGCGACACTGGCAGGTACCTGGTTCATGTTCTACGGCGGTCCCGTCAATACCGGCTGAAACCATGCATTCGGTTCAGGGGGCTCAGCCCAGCGCCGTGTCGAGAAACATCATTACCGCAAACCCCATCATCAGCCCCAGAGTGGCCGGTGTTTCATGGCCGTTGCGGTGGGTTTCGGGAATCACTTCGTGGGATACCACGAAAATCATCGCCCCCGCCGCCAACCCCAGGCTGATGGGGTACGCGATGGCGACACCCGATGACATGCCCAGGCCAATCACCGCGCCCAGTGGCTCCATCAACCCCGAGCCGACCGCGATGAGCGCGGCACGCAAGGTGCTGATACCGGTAACCCGCAGCGCCATGGCAATGGCCAGGCCTTCGGGGATGTCCTGGATAGCGATGGCGGTGGTCAGGGGCAGGCCGACCTTGAAGTCGCCGTCGGCAAAACTGACGCCGATGGCCATGCCCTCCGGCAAGTTGTGCAAGGTGATGGCAAGCACGAACAGCCAGACGCGATTGATACGTTCGGCCTGGGGCCCACGCCGGCCACTGAGTTCGTGCTCGTGCGGCACGAAACGGTCCAGGCCGATCATCAGGGCGACGCCCAGGCCCAGGCCGACCACGACGACAAACGCGGCAAGCAACTGATTGCCGCAGATGACCTGTGCCGCTTCGATGCCCGGCAGGATCAATGAGAACGAACTGGCGGCGAGCATCATGCCGGCGGCAAAACCCAGCATGATGTCCTGGGTACGCGAGGCGATATCGCGCAGCACCACTGCCATCAACGCACCCAGGGCGGTGGCGGCAAAGCCCGAGGTACCGCCCAGCACTGCGTAGCCCAGGTTTTGACGATTGGCGCCAACCAGGGCGTTGTAGCCACTGTAGAGCAACAACGCGGCCACCAACGCCAGCCCGAGCCAGAACGTTACCCCCAGCAACAGGTTGTCTTGCACGGGGTTGAGCCAGGTGCGCCAGGGAGATCGACTCCGGGAGGTGGGTTGGTCCATCGAAGGTCCTTACGGGTGTTGACCAAAACATGGCTGATCGTGCTCCTAAACGGTGGCAACGATCAAACATAATATCCAGGCAAGGAAGCGCCGCCCTCGCCGTTTTTTATAGTCGGAGGAAGTAACAGGATGATTTATCTTTTATTCAATAAACGAGACGAACGGTGATTAACTCACCAATTAACCCATATTTTTAACGAACAAAGCGAAAAGACTGTAAAGCCCGGCAGTAGTTTAAACCCGGCAAACTCGGCTATATAAACCAATGGGGCCCCATGCCATGGGCACGGGGCTTGCCATGTCAGCGGGCATTATGAATCACGGCCGCCGCCGCGGCTGTTCTCACCGCCTTTTCTACCCGCTTCGGAGGCTTTCTCCCGGTCGTTGGCAAAGTTGCCGCCCGAGGCCTGGCCACCTTTGCGGCCGGCTTCCGAAGCCCGCTCAGGGTCGTTGGCAAAATTACCGCCAGAGGCCTGCCCGCCTTTGCGGCCGGCTTCTGCGGCACGCCCAGGGTCGTTGGCAAAATTACCACCCGATGCCTGCCCTCCCTTGCGCCCTGCCTCGGATGCACGCTCAGGATTATTGGCGAAGTTACCCCCTGATGCATGGCCGCCCTTTTTCCCGGCTGCCGATGCCTTTTCACGATCGTTAGCGAAATTGCCAGGATTGTTATTTCCTGTGTTAGCCATTTCATTCACCTCGTTTAGTTAATATCAACGAGCCTTGCTGACTCGTCTTATTCGGAAAACATGACGCCGCCAAGGTTTTAAGAAAACGTTGTAAACGGCGACGAATGGTCAATGCCCGATTTATATTGCCGCCGCCATGATCTTTATTGCATCAGGCTATTAAGCAGGTCGAGACTGAAACTTCCTGTGGGAGCGAGCTTGCTCGCGATGGCGGTGTGTCAGTCGATATCAATAAGGCTGATCCAACGCTATCGCGAGCAAGCTCGCTCCCACATGGGGAAAACAGTGCGTGTCTTTCCACGCTGTCCGCCAAAGGCCAAGTGGCGCCGGCACCCCATTGCACCGGTCTCGTCACCCTGGCCTCGCGCCGTTCCAGGAAGCCAAAACTCGCGGGCTGCCGGTGTTGTCCTGCACCACCGCACTGACCGGCTTGCGGCGTCCGGATACCCTGTCGCCGATACCCGGATTCAAGAATGCTCAGGGTGAAATCGGATCGCTCGCCGGAAACGTTTCCTCCAGCGCGTCGTCCAGTTGGTTATCGGTGACATTCCGCTCACCCACCTTGCCACTGCGTTCGCAATGGCAGTCGGGGGCCGGACACGGCTCACCGTTGGGATGTTGTTCGGCACACGCCTGGCTGCAATAAGCCTCGCCGTCGTGGTTGAACATCCGTTGCGGATCCACCTCGCATTGGCAATCGGGGCAACCGCACTTTAGTTTGCTCATGCTCTTTCTCCCGAAGTAATAAGTCGAAGGCGCCGTCAGGAAGAGCCCACCATCAACTGGACCTCAAGGTTGGCCGTCGCCACACCGTGGTTTGCCACATACACATCGGCGGTCCAGCCCTTGGTCTGGTTGTGATAGGACTGAGTGCCCAAGGCCGTGCCGCTGTCCCACTCCAGGATGTCGCCAATATCGATGTCATTGGCCGAACGCAGCGCTAGCACGGTATGGCCGTGCTCCTGCCCCACGTACACACCCACCATTGCGCGCGGTCGATTGATGGCCCGTACTTCACCGATGGTCTGTTTCATAAGCCTCCCCTGCGACAGGTTCAGAGCGACCGAAACAACCCGATTGCTCTTTCGCACATAAGTGTGGAGGCCCCTCCTGCAAGGAAAGTTTGCAGAACAGCGCCGCTGAGCGACGAAAGGCGTGACGCAGGCCCCGTGCTCGACAGTGCTACCCTCAACGAATCCAGGCCCACGGAGAAACACCCATGCCGGACGATTTCCATCGCGAACCGCTCGATCAGTTGCAGGCGTACCTGGCCGGACGCCGCTTCCTGGTGCTCACCGGTGCTGGCATCAGCACCCCTTCGGGCATCCCCGACTACCGCGACAGCGACGGTGTACGCCGGGGTCGACAGCCGATGATGTATCAGGAGTTCCTCGCCCAGGCCGAGGCAAGACGGCGCTACTGGGCGCGGGCGATGCTGGGCTGGCCACGGGTGCGGCAGGCCAGGCCGAACGCAGCTCACGAGGCCTTGGCCCAATTGCAGGCACGGCAGCGCATCACCGGCCTGATTACCCAGAATGTCGACACCCTGCATGACCAGGCCGGCAGCCAGGACGTCATCGAACTGCACGGCAGCCTGCATCGCGTGCTGTGCCTGGATTGCGGCCAGCGCAGCGAACGACAGCAGATTCAACAGTTGATGGAAACCGAAAACCCTTACCTGGCCGGTGTCGATGCGGTGCAGGCACCCGATGGCGACACCCTGCTCGACCCGGCCTTCGAGGCGCGCTTCCAAGTGCCTCGCTGCCCTCATTGCGGCGGCGAGCGATTGAAACCCGACGTAGTGTTTTTCGGCGAGAACGTCGCCCCCCTCACCGCGACCCGCGCCGTGCAAGCCGTCGAGCAAGCGGACGGCCTGCTCGTGGTGGGCTCGTCGCTGATGGCGTATTCGGCGTTTCGCCTGTGCCGGGCCATCAAGGACCAGGGCAAGCCGCTGCTGGCGATCAACCGAGGCAAGACCCGGGCCGATGAGCTGCTGGACCTCAAGCTTGAAGAGCCGTGTGAGCAACTGTTGCCACTGTTGATCTGACACCACGCCATACCCCTGTGGGAGCGAGCTTGCTCGCTCCCACAGGATCAGTGGTAGCCTGCGGTCAATGTGCCCAAATCCTGATCCCTGAGCGTATCGAACAACGCCTGCGCCGCCGCAGACAGTTCATGCCCCGGCTTGGTCAGCACCCCGATGGCCCGTTCGATCACCGGATCGCTCAAGGTGATGCAGCGGGCGCCCAGCTCATGCATCTGCCCGACGCACAGCGCCGGCACGGCACTCACCCCCAGCCCGCTGGCGACCATCCGCCCGACGGTCGCCAATTGGTGGCTCTCGAACTCCACAGGCAGTTTCATGCCCCGGGCCCGCAGATGCTCCTCCAGCATCACCCGTACGGTGGAGGGCCGTTGCAGCGTGATGAAGGGCTGTTCCAGCAGGGTTTCCCAGTGGATTTCGTCGCGCAGGGCAAACGGTGAGTCCAACGGCACTACCGCGACGAAGCGATCCAGATACAAGGGCGTGAACGCCAATGACGAACCCTGCATCGGCTCGAACGCCACACCCAATTCGACATGACGATCGCGGACCATTTCCAGTACTTGCTCGTTGATCACGTCGTTGACCGTGACGTTGACATTCGGATAGCGGGCGCGGAAGGTCTTGAGGATCGGCGGCAGCAGGTTGCCGGCAAACGACGGCATCGCCGCCAACGTCACGCGGCCACGCTGCAAGGTGAAGCGCTGGCGCATTTCGTCCTCGGCGTTGTCCCAGTCGGCAATCAGCCGTCGGGCCAGTGGCAGCAAGGATTCGCCTTCGGGCGTCAGCGCCACGTTACGGGTATTACGGCTGAACAAGCGACCGCCGAGGCCTTCTTCCAGGGCCTTGATGGTCAGGCTCAGGGCCGACTGGGACAGGTGCAACCGCTCGCAGGCCACGGCAAAGCTCAGGCTCTGGGCCACGGCGAGGAAGGCGCGGATTTGCTTGAGGGTCATGCTCGCTACGCTCCAGGGTCTATTGTTGAGTTTTATCAATCAATCCAACCTAAAAATCAACTTAACAAATATATGACTTGGCGCAACACTGCATCCCATTGCGACCCCATCAAGAATAAAAGAGGTGTCTATGGCAGGTTTCGACAAACGCGTGAGCTCTTATGAGGAAGCGCTGGAAGGCTTGAAGGACGGCATGACCGTCATCGCCGGCGGCTTCGGCCTGTGCGGTATCCCGGAAAACCTGATCGCCGAGATCAAGCGCAAGGGCATCCGCGACCTCACCGTAGTGTCCAATAACTGCGGCGTCGACGGCTTCGGCCTCGGCGTGCTGCTGGAAGACCGGCAGATCCGCAAGGTGGTCGCCTCCTACGTGGGCGAAAATGCCCTGTTCGAGAAGCAACTGCTCAGCGGTGAAATCGAAGTCGTACTTACCCCCCAAGGCACCCTCGCGGAAAAAATGCGCGCCGGCGGCGCAGGCATCCCGGCGTTCTTCACCGCCACCGGCGTCGGCACCCCGGTGGCCGAAGGCAAGGAAGTGCGTGAATTCCATGGTCGCCAGTACCTGATGGAAGAATCCATCACCGGCGACTTCGCCATCGTCAAAGGCTGGAAGGCCGATCATTTCGGCAACGTGATCTATCGCCACACCGCCCAGAACTTCAATCCACTGGCCGCCACGGCGGGCAAGATCACGGTGGTGGAAGTCGAAGAAATCGTCGAACCCGGCGAGCTGGACCCGACGCAGATCCACACCCCTGGCATCTACGTCGACCGGGTCATTTGCGGCACGTTCGAAAAACGCATCGAACAGCGCACCGTGCGTAAGTGATCCCCTGCCCCCGGCCCGAATGAAGGAATAACAACATGGCACTTTCCCGCGAACAAATGGCTCAACGCGTCGCCCGCGAAATGCAGGACGGCTACTACGTGAACCTGGGCATCGGCATTCCGACCCTGGTCGCCAACTACATTCCCGAAGGCATGGAAGTCATGCTGCAATCGGAAAACGGCCTGCTCGGCATGGGTGCGTTTCCCACCGAAGCCGAAGTCGATGCCGACATGATCAACGCCGGCAAGCAGACCGTCACCGCGCGCATTGGCGCGTCGATCTTCTCTTCGGCCGAATCGTTTGCCATGATCCGTGGCGGGCATATCGACCTGACCGTGCTCGGCGCGTTCGAGGTGGACGTGGAAGGCAATATTGCCTCGTGGATGATCCCCGGCAAGCTGGTCAAGGGCATGGGCGGCGCGATGGACCTGGTGGCCGGTGCCGAGAACATCATCGTCACCATGACCCATGCGTCCAAGGACGGCGAGTCGAAACTGCTGCCGCGTTGCAGCCTGCCGCTGACCGGCGCCGGTTGCATCAAGCGGGTGTTGACCGACCTGGCCTACCTGGAAATCCAGGACGGCGCCTTCATCCTGAAAGAACGTGCCCCGGGCGTCAGCGTCGAGGAAATCGTCGCCAAGACCGCCGGCAAATTGATCGTGCCGGACCACGTGCCTGAAATGCAGTTCGCTGCCCAGTGAGGAGAGATTCGATGCAAGAAGTCGTGATTGTCGC
The DNA here is from genome assembly GCF_008801605.1 of Pseudomonas brassicacearum subsp. brassicacearum. Taxonomy (GTDB): domain Bacteria; phylum Pseudomonadota; class Gammaproteobacteria; order Pseudomonadales; family Pseudomonadaceae; genus Aquipseudomonas; species Aquipseudomonas brassicacearum. The sequence continues at coordinate 904,070 of NZ_VZPJ01000001.1, forward strand.
CGCTACCCGTACCGCCATCGGCAGTTTCCAGGGTTCGCTGGCTTCCATTCCCGCGCCGGAACTCGGTGCCGCGGTGATTCGTCGCCTGCTGGAACAGACCGGTTTGTCGGGCGAACAGGTCGATGAAGTGATTCTTGGCCAGGTGCTGACCGCAGGATCCGGACAAAACCCGGCTCGCCAGGCGGCGATCCTGGCCGGCCTGCCTCATGCGGTGCCGGCGCTGACCCTGAACAAGGTCTGCGGTTCGGGACTCAAGGCGTTGCACCTGGGCGCCCAGGCGATCCGCTGTGGCGACGCCGACGTCATCATCGCCGGCGGCATGGAGAACATGAGCCTGGCCCCGTACGTGTTGCCGGCCGCCCGCACCGGCCTGCGCATGGGCCACGCGAAGATGATCGACAGCATGATCACCGACGGCCTGTGGGATGCCTTCAACGATTACCACATGGGCATCACCGCCGAGAACCTGGTGGACAAGTACGGCATCAGCCGCGAGGAGCAGGACGCTTTCTCTGCCGCGTCCCAGCAGAAGGCTGTCGCCGCCATCGAGGGCGGTCGGTTCGCCGATGAGATCACGCCGATCCTGATTCCCCAGCGCAAAGGCGATCCTGTGGCGTTCGCCACCGACGAACAACCGCGCGCCGGCACCACCGCCGAATCCCTGGGCAAGCTCAAACCCGCCTTCAAGAAGGACGGCAGCGTCACCGCTGGCAACGCGTCTTCGCTGAATGATGGCGCCGCCGCCGTGATCCTGATGAGCGCGGAAAAAGCCAAGGCCCTGGGCCTGCCCGTGCTGGCGAAAATCAGTGCCTACGCCAATGCCGGCGTCGACCCGGCCATCATGGGCATAGGCCCGGTCTCGGCCACCCGCCGCTGCCTGGACAAGGCTGGCTGGTCGCTGGATCAACTGGACCTGGTCGAAGCCAACGAAGCCTTCGCCGCCCAATCGCTGGCCGTGGCCCGGGAACTGAAATGGGACATGGACAAGGTCAACGTCAACGGCGGCGCCATCGCCCTGGGCCACCCTATCGGCGCATCGGGGTGCCGAGTCCTGGTGTCGCTGCTGCATGAAATGATCAAGCGCGACGCCAAGAAAGGCCTCGCGACACTGTGCATCGGCGGCGGCCAAGGTGTGGCCCTGGCGCTGGAACGGGCATAACCGATACAGGTTCAACGGTGGCTGCGCGGACCCACGAATATCCGCACAACCACTGGCACCACCACCGGCGCAATCTCGGTTGCGCCGGTTTTTTTTGCCTGCTGTTTTGCGCATGGCCTACCGACCTCATCGCGAGCAAGCTCGCTCCCACAGTGGATCTGTGGTGTTCTGGGATTCTGTGCCCACCGCCAATCCCCTGTGGGAGCGAGCTTGCTCGCGATGGCGGTGGGTCAGGCGACGATGAGCCGTCAGGAACCTGCGCCAAACCGGTCGCGGCTGTTGGTCAGGTGCAGCCACATGGCGGCGCGGGCGGCGTCCGGGTCCTGGCGTTTGATGGCGTTGAAGATCGCCTCATGCTCGAGGTTGGCCAGTTGTGCCAGCTTGCCCAGGTCCGCCTGACCGCGTTCGGCCACGTTCACTCGGGTCCTGGGGATCATCGCACTGCCCAGGTGCTGCATGATTTCGACAAAACAGGCGTTGTCCGTGGCTTCGGCGATGAGCAGATGGAACCGCCGGTCGGCCTCGACACAGCTGTCGTTGTTGCTGGACAGCCGCTGATAGTCATCCAGCGCCTGGCGCATCTGCTGCAACTGGTGTTCGCTGCGGCGCTGGGCCGCCAATGCCACCGCCTGGGTTTCCAGGCCCAGGCGCAGCTCCAGGATTGCCCGCACCCCTGCCGCAGTGTCGACATTGAGCCGCAACCCCGGCTCGCCGGTTTGCGCCAGCACAAAGGTGCCGATGCCGTGGCGGGTCTCCACCAGCCCCGAAGCCTGCAACTTGGAAATCGCCTCGCGCACCACGGTCCGGCTGACGCCATGCTCGCGAACGATGGCACCTTCCGATGGCAGTTTTTCGCCGGGTTTCAACTGTCCCAGCAAGATGCTCTGGCTCAGCTTCGCCACCAGGTCATGGGCCAGGTTATGGGTACGCTTGCGCAGCGGCGCTTCGGTGTCTTGCATCGCCAGGGTTCCTCGAAAACAGGCTGGTCGATCCTACCATCAGCAGGCTTGAGAGTGAGCATTACAGAACGCCAAACTTGTATGACAACACACCGCACCTGGCGATCGACTTCGAAAATCAACGCCCATAAAAGCTCGATTTCTATCGCACCGTGCGCCCTGCACACCGTCAAAAACTTCAACGACACCCAACAAATACAGCATTAAAAAGTCTGACCGCCCATCCAATCACGCTAAAAAATATCTTGTCACTCAAAAAAATCAGGTTGTATGATGTCTATCAACATCGGCACCTGCACGATGCCCCGCATAAAAATAACGAGTGGGAGAAAACCAGTGAACACATCCAGCCTCAAGGCGAATGCCGGAGCGGATCCGGTGCTGCTGTCGGCCATCGCCAAGGTCAAGCGCCACATCCTGCCGCTGTTCGTCATCATGTTTATCGTCAACTACATCGACCGCGTGAACATCGGCTTCGTGCGCGCCCATATGGAGCACGACCTGGGCATCGGTGCCGCGGCCTACGGCTTTGGCGCCGGCCTGTTCTTCATCGGCTACGCGCTGTTCGAAGTCCCGTCCAACATCCTCTTGCAAAAAATCGGCGCCCGTATCTGGCTGACCCGCATCATGCTCACCTGGGGCCTGGTGGCCGCGGGCATGGCCTTCATCCAGAACGAAACCCACTTCTACATCCTGCGTTTCCTGCTGGGCGTGGCCGAAGCCGGCTTCTTCCCTGGGGTGATCTACTACTTCACTCGCTGGCTGCCGGGTGTCGAACGCGGCAAAGCCATCGCCATCTTCCTCAGCGGTTCGGCCATTGCGTCGCTGATCTCCGGCCCGCTGTCGGGGCTGCTGCTGCAAATCAATGGCCTGGGCATGCACGGCTGGCAGTGGATGTACTTCATCGAAGGGATGTTTTCCGTCGGCCTGTGCGTCTTCGTCTGGTTCTGGCTGGACTCCAAGCCCCACGACGCCAAATGGTTGAGCCGCGAAGAACAAGATGTGCTGGTCAAAACCATCGACGATGAACAGCGCGCACGAGAAGCCGCCTCGCCGATCAAACTGTCCATCGGCCAGTTGCTCAAGGACCGCCAGATCATCCTGTTTTGCCTGATCTACTTCTTCATCCAATTGACGATCTATGCCGCCACGTTCTGGCTGCCGAGCATCATCAAGAAAATGGGTGAACTGAGCGACATCCAGGTCGGGCTGTTCAACTCGATCCCGTGGCTGTTGTCGATCGTCGGCATGTACGCCTTCGCCTCGCTGTCGGCCAAGTGGAAATTCCAGCAGGCCTGGGTCGCCACGGCCCTGTTGATCGCGGCAGCCGGGATGTTCATGTCCACCACCGGCGGGCCGATCTTCGCCTTCGTCGCCATCTGCTTCGCGGCCCTGGGCTTCAAGTCGGCGTCGTCGCTGTTCTGGCCAATTCCCCAGGCTTACCTGGACGCACGGATCGCCGCTGGGGTTATTGCCCTGATCAACTCGGTGGGCAACCTCGGAGGGTTCGTCGCCCCAACCACGTTCGGCCTGCTGGAACAGAACACCGGCTCGATCCAGGGCGGCCTCTATGGCTTGGCGGCCACCTCGATCATTGCCGCGATCATCGTGTTTGCCGCACGCAACACGCCCAAGCCCAAAGCCGTGACAACCCCAGCCGACCCGGCAGCCAGCCACGTCTGATCATTCGATTGTTCAAGGATAAGTACAGATGAGCACCCCAGAAACCAGCAAAGCCCCGATCATCACCAGCATGCAGATCGTGCCCGTGGCCGGCCATGACGGCATGTTGCTGAACCTCAGCGGCGCCCACGGCCCGTTCTTCACCCGCAACATCGTCATCCTCAAAGACAACGCCGGCCACACCGGCGTGGGCGAAGTACCCGGTGGCGAGCGCATTCGCCAGACCCTCGAAGACGCCCGTTCGCTGGTGGTCGGCAGCCCCATCGGCACGTACCAGAAGATCCTCAACACCGTGCGCCAAGCCTTTGCCGACCGCGATGCCGGCGGTCGTGGCCTGCAAACGTTCGACCTGCGCATCACCATCCACGCGGTGACCGGCCTGGAAGCGGCGTTGCTGGACCTGCTCGGCCAACACCTGGATGTACCGGTCGCCGCCCTGCTTGGCGAAGGCCAGCAACGCGATGAAGTGAAGATGCTCGGCTATCTGTTTTACGTCGGCGATCGCCAGCAGACCGACCTGCCCTACCGCAGCGAGCCGGACGCCGACAACGACTGGTTCCGCGTACGCCATGAGAAGGCCCTGGACGCCGACGCCGTGGTCCGCCTGGCCGAAGCGGCACACGCCCGCTATGGTTTCCAGGACTTCAAGCTCAAGGGCGGCGTGCTGCAAGGTGATGCGGAGATCGAAGCGGTCACGGCGCTGGCCGAGCGCTTTCCCCAGGCGCGCATTACCCTGGACCCGAACGGCGCCTGGTCACTCAAGGAAGCCATCCGTTTGTGCCGCGATCAGCACAAGGTGCTGGCCTATGCCGAAGACCCTTGCGGTGCCGAGAACGGCTACTCCGGCCGCGAAGTCATGGCCGAGTTCCGCCGCGCCACGGGCCTGAAGACCGCCACCAACATGATCGCCACCGACTGGCGCGAGATGGGCCACGCCATCACCTTGCAGTCCGTGGACATTCCCCTGGCCGATCCGCACTTCTGGACCATGCAGGGTTCGGTACGGGTGGCGCAGATGTGCAATGAATGGGGCCTGACCTGGGGCTCGCACTCCAACAACCACTTCGACATTTCCCTGGCGATGTTCACCCACGTGGCCGCTGCCGCACCGGGCGACATCACGGCCATCGACACCCATTGGATCTGGCAGGACGGCCAGCGGCTGACCAAGGCACCGTTGCAGATCCAGGGCGGCTGCGTGCAAGTGCCGAAAAAACCGGGACTGGGGATTGAGCTGGACACCGACCAACTGGCCAAGGCCCATGAGTTGTACAAGGGCATGGGCCTTGGCGCGCGGGACGATGCGGTGGCGATGCAGTTCCTGATTCCAGGCTGGACGTTCAACAACAAGCGGCCGTGCCTGGTTCGCTAAAGCGGGCAATATCCCTTGTGGGAGCGAGCTTGCTCGCGATTGCGCAGTGTCAGCCTCTATCCAGGTGACTGATCCACCGCCATCGCGAGCCTGCTCGCGATGACGGCGGCACATCCACATCACCTTCTCAGGCAGACCGCATCGCGAGCAGGCTCGCTCCCACAGGGTTGCATGGCAAGACTCGCGACTAACCCTCCGGCCGCAGGATCAAAACCGCCAACGGCGGCAAGTTGAGTTCCAGCGACAGGGCCTGGCCATGGCTGGGCACCTCTTCGGTGGAGGCTCCACCGCCATTGCCATAGTTGGAACCGGCGTAGGTGTCGGCATCGCTGTTGAGCAATTCGACCCAGCGCCCGCCGAATGGCACGCCGACCCGGTAGGCCTCGCGCGGCACCGGCGTGAAGTTGGCGACCACCAGCACCGGCCGGCCCTCCTTGCTCCAGCGCAGCCAGGCGTAGACGCTGTTAAGCGCATCGTCGCCAATCAACCACTGGAACCCCTGGGGCGCATCATCCTGGTCGTGCAGCGCCGGTTCTTCGCGATACAGACGGTTCAGATCGCTGACCAGTTTCTGCACACCACGGTGCTCAGGGTATTGCAGCAGGTACCAGTCCAACTGCTGGTCGTGGTTCCACTCGCGCCATTGGCCGAATTCACAGCCCATGAACAACAGCTTCTTGCCGGGATGCCCCCACATGAAGCTGAGGTAGGCCCTCAGGTTGGCGAATTTCTGCCAGCGGTCACCGGGCATCTTGTCGATCAGCGAGCGTTTGCCGTGGACCACTTCGTCATGGGAAATCGGCAGGACGAAGCGCTCGGACCAGGCATACACCAGGCCGAAGCTCAGTTCGTTGTGGTGATGGGCGCGGTACACCGGGTCTTGCTGGATGTAGTGCAGCGAATCGTGCATCCAGCCCATGTTCCACTTGTAGGCGAAACCCAGGCCGCCCTGCTGGGTGCTCTGGCTGACGCCCGGCCACGCCGTGGATTCTTCGGCGATGACCAGCGCACCGGGGGTTTCCAGCGCCACCACATCGTTGAGGTGCCGCAGGAAATCGATGGCTTCGAGGTTTTCCCGTCCGCCGTGGCGGTTGGGCACCCACTCGCCGGCCTTGCGCGAATAGTCGCGGTACAACATCGAGGCCACGGCATCCACCCGCAGGCCATCGACGTGGAAATGCTTGAGCCAGTGCAGCGCCGACGCCAGCATGAAACCGTGCACTTCGGTGCGGCCCAGGTTGTAGATCAGCGTGTCCCAATCCTGGTGGAAGCCTTCCAGCGGGTTGCCGTATTCGTACAGCGCAGTGCCGTCGAACTGGGCCAGGCCGTGGGTGTCGGTGGGAAAATGCGCCGGCACCCAGTCGAGGATGACGCCGATATTGGCCTGGTGGCAGGCGTTGACGAACGCCGCGAAATCGTCCGGCGAGCCGAAGCGTGCCGTCGGCGCGAATTGCGACAGCGGCTGATAGCCCCAGGAGCCGCCGAACGGGTGCTCCATGATCGGCATCAGCTCGATGTGGGTGAAGCCCAGGTCCTTGACATACGGGATCAGCCGCTCGGCCATTTCATGCCAGTTGTACTGCCGGGCCACCTCACCCGCCTCGTCGATTTCGCACTGCCAGGAGCCGGCGTGCAATTCATAGATCGACAGCGGCGCACCCGGGAGATGCCGCTCGCGACGGTGCTGCATCCACTCGTCGTCCTGCCACTCGATCTTCAGGGGTGAGGCGACTCTCGACGCCGTGTCTGGCGGCATCTGCGTGGCCAGGGCCACCGGGTCGGCCTTGAGCGGCAGGATGCCGTGGGCGCCGAGGATTTCATACTTGTAACCTTCGCCGGGACCCAGCCTGGGGATGAATATCTCCCACACGCCGGACGGATAACGGATGCGCATCGGATGCCGACGCCCGTCCCAGACGTTGAAATCCCCGACCACCGAAACGCGTCGGGCGTTCGGCGCCCAGACAGCGAACCGCACGCCGTCGATGCCATCGACGGTGGTCAGTTGCGCACCGAGGCAGGAACTGAGGTCGCGGTGATTGCCCTCGCCAAACAGGTAAAGGTCCATCTCCCCCAGCAACGGGCCGAAGCTGTAGGGGTCTTCGGCAACCTGCTCGCCGCCGGCCCAACGGGTGCGCAGCAAGTACGCCTGGGTACGGTCGAAATGGCCGACGAACAGTCCCGGGGTTGCGGTGGATTGCAGCTCCCCCAGCTCTTCGCCGCCATCGCGGGCCAGCACATGCACGCTCAGGGCTCCGGGCAGATACGCGCGAATGAATTGGCCGCCGGCGTCGTCGCCATGAGGCCCCAGGATGGAAAACGGGTCGTGGTGTTCGGCGCGCACCAGCGCGTCGATGTCATGGGGCGCCGGCAGCAACGACTCCTTGGCCTGCCCCTGTGGTTCTTTGTTCGAGACACTCATGATTCTCTCCACTAAATCGGTCCGGCTACGTCGGAAAAGGGTTGCAGCCCACTCAATAACCCGACCAGACCGTGCAACGGCACGGGTAGCCAGGTGGGGCGATTCTCGGCTTCATAGGCCACTTCATAGGCCGCCTTCTCCAGGCCGAACAACGCCAGTGCGGCGTCTTCGCCTTCAGCATCCTTCCACTCATGGGCAAGACTAGCTGCCGCCAGCCGATATGCCTCGACAAATGCCTGGCGAGCCTCTTTCAAATAACGATCGGCGACCCTTTGCCTCGCTGCATCGGCATCGGCCGTGCTGTCGACGGTGTGCAAGTGAATCGCCATGGCCGCCGCGTAATCGAAGGAGCGCAACACGCCACTGACGTCCTTATAGGGGCTGTGCTTGCCCCGTCGCTCATGCAATGGCCGCGCCGGCTCACCTTCGAAGTCGATCAGGTAGGCGTCGCCCTTGATCACCAGCACCTGCCCCAGGTGCAGGTCTCCGTGGACGCGAATGCGCAAGCCTCCCTCAGCCTTGCCGGCCAGCGTCTGGACATGGGCCAGGACGGTTTTCTTGTGCTCCAGCAAACGTGCGACCATGGCCTGGTCCGCGGGGTTCAATTGGCCCTGGTTCTGCTTGAGCAGGCGCAAGGCGTTTTCCACTTGGGCGGCCACGTCCTTGCCGATGGCCTGGGCTTGCTTGGCGTTGGTAGCCTGCGGCGCGAAGTCCGGGTCGTCGGTGGCCTGGGCCAATACCTGGTGCATTTCCCCCAGGCGCTGGCCGAGCATGCCGGCGAAATCCTTCAGTTCGCCCAGGGCGTTGTAATGCTGCTCCTGTTCGGACACCGCGTCCGCCAGCTCGTCGCGCAGGGCGCGTTCGAGGTTGTTCTGGGTCCATTCCCAGGCATCGCCCTGATTGCTCAAGTAGCCCTGCGCGATCATCAGCAGCGCATCTTCACCCTGGACGTCGCGGCGAACCACCGAACCCAGCAGCGGTGAGATGTTGCTGAAACCGGCGGCGGTCAAGTAGGCGCTCATTTCCAGTTCCGGGTGCACACCCGAGGCGACCTTGCGAATCAGCTTGAGCACGAGGCTGCTGCCCACCACCACCGAACTGTTGGACTGTTCGGCGGACAGGTAGCGCACCTCCGGCTCTTCGCCCAGGTTCAGCGCAGCCAGGCCTTCGGTGGGTTCGAAGCGCAACTCACCTTCGGCGAACGGCAGCACCGTGGCGGCCTGCATGCTGTGCAGCACGGCGCGCACGAAGCTTTCCAGGCTGAATGCATCGGTGATCAAGCCCACCTGACGCACCCGACGTACCCGCGACAACGCCAGTTGCTGCGGCAATGCCGCACCGACCTGGTCTTCGGCGAGCAGGCCGAACGGCAGCTGATAACGCAGGGTCTGGCCGCCACTGGTGACATCGATTTCGCTGAGCAGCACCGGGTGCTGCGGGTCACCAAAGCGCACGCCATAGACTATCTCGACCTTCTCGATCGCGCTGTCCTTGCCGGCGAACCAGCGCCGGTTCTGCAACCAGCTCGGCAGGATGGTTTGCTCCAGCGTGGTGCGCGATGGCGCTTCGAGCAATTCTTCCAGGCGTTTCTTCAGCACCAGGGTGGTGAAGTCCGGCAGGCTCTGGGCCGGTTCCACGTGCCAGCTCGGCATCTGGTTCTCGGTTGCCAGGGCAAACCAATAGAAGCCGTACGGCGCCAAGGTCAGCAGGAAGTTCAACTGGCCGATGGGTGGAAAGGCATTGCCGCCGAGCATCTCCACCGGGACCATGCCGGCGTAGGTCGACAGATCCAGTTCAGCAGCCTGGGCGCTGCGGGACACGTTGGCCACGCAGAGGATGATTTCGTGCTTGCCGTCGGGCCCGGTGTATTCGCGGGTATAGGCCAGGATCCGGCGATTGCTCGGCGAGAGCATCTTCAACGTGCCACGGCCAAAGGCCTTGGACTGCTTGCGCACCGCCAGCATGCGCCGGGTCCAGTTGAGCAGCGAGTGCGGGTCGCCGGCCTGAGTCTCGACGTTGACCGACTGGTAGCCGTACTGCGGGTCCATGATCGGCGGCAGCACTAGGCTGGCCGGGTCGGCACGGGAGAAACCGCCGTTGCGGTCGATGGACCACTGCATCGGCGTACGCACGCCATCGCGGTCGCCGAGGTAGATGTTGTCGCCCATGCCGATTTCATCGCCGTAGTACAGCGTTGGCGTGCCAGGCATCGACAGCAGCAGGCTGTTGAGCAACTCGACGCGACGACGGTCGCGCTCCACCAACGGCGCCAGGCGCCGACGAATGCCCAGGTTGATACGCGCCCGACGGTCGGCGGCGTAGTAGTTCCACAGGTAGTCACGCTCCTTGTCGGTGACCATCTCCAGGGTCAACTCATCATGGTTGCGCAGGAAAATCGCCCACTGGCAATTGGCGGGGATCTCCGGGGTCTGGCGCAGGATGTCGGTGATAGGGAAGCGATCTTCCTGGGCCAGCGCCATGTACATGCGCGGCATCAGCGGGAAGTGGAAGGCCATGTGGCATTCGTCACCGTTCATCCCTTGGGCGTCGACATCGCCGAAGTACAACTGGGTGTCCTCCGGCCACTGGTTGGCTTCGGCCAGCAACATGCGGTCGGGGTAGTTGGCGTCGATCTCGGCGCGGATCAGCTTCAGGACGTCATGGGTCTCGGGCAGGTTTTCGTTGTTGGTGCCGTCGCGCTCGATCAGGTACGGGATGGCGTCCAGGCGCAGGCCGTCGATGCCCATGTCCAGCCAGTAGCGCATCACCGACAACACGGCCTTGAGGACCTGCGGGTTATCGAAGTTGAGGTCGGGCTGGTGGGAGTAGAAGCGGTGCCAGAAGTACTGGCCCGCCACCGGGTCCCAGGTCCAGTTGGACTTCTCGGTGTCGAGGAAGATGATGCGCGTGCCGTCGTACTTGTGGTCGTCATCGGACCAGACGTAGAAGTCCCGCGCCTTCGAACCCGGCTTGGCCTTGCGCGCGCGCTGGAACCAGGGGTGCTGGTCCGAGGTGTGGTTGATGACCAGCTCGGTGATCACCCGCAGGTTGCGCTTGTGGGCTTCGGCAATGAACCGCCGCGCATCGGCCATGGTGCCGTAGTCGGGGCTGACGCCACGGTATTCGGCAATGTCATAACCGTCGTCGCGCCTGGGTGAAGGATAGAACGGCAGCAGCCAGATGGTGTTGACGCCCAGGTCGGCGATGTAGTCGAGCTTTTCGATCAGGCCGGGAAAGTCACCGATCCCGTCGTTATTGGAGTCGAAATAGGATTTTACGTGGACCTGATAGATCACCGCGTCCTTGTACCAGAGCGGGTCTTTGATAAAGGTGGCAGACCGGGGTTTCTTCGCCATTTGCAACTCCTGATGAATTCAATAAAGCCGCGGGATACAGGCTTGTGAGGTCTTTTTGTGTTGTGAGGCCTGCGCTTTGTGGGAGCAAAGCTTGCTCGCGATGCAGGCACCTCGATTCCTCAGGGAGACCGCGCCCTCTTCATCGCAGGCAAGCCTTGCTCCCACAGCATCACGCCACGCTGATCCGCCAAATCCCGAACGGCTGGTACGCCGGGTCAATCCGCATGAACTGGTACTTGCCGTACCAGGTCCAGCGATGTCCATTCATCAGATCCTCGCCCTGGGTCTGGGCGTCGTCGGGCAGGCCCATCTCCCACAGCGGCAACTCAAAACTGGCTTCCTGCGGGTTGTGCGGATCAAGGCTCACCGCCACCAGGATGAAATTGCTGCCGTCGGCGGCGCGCTTGCCGAAATAGAGAATGTTGTCGTTCCAGGCGTTGTAGATTTTCAGGCCCAAGTGGGTATGCAGCGCCGGGTTCTGCCGGCGGATGCGGTTGAGCTGGGCGATCTCGGCAATGATGTTGCCCGGCGCGGTGAAGTCCCGGGGGCGGATCTCGTATTTCTCCGAATCGAGGTATTCCTCCTTGCCCGGCACCGGTGCCGACTCACACAGCTCGAAGCCCGAATACATGCCCCACAGGCCTGAGCCCATGGTTGCCAGGGCCGCGCGGATCAAAAAACCGGCACGCCCCGACTCATGGAGAAAGGCCGGGTTGATGTCCGGCGTGTTGACGAAAAAATTCGGCCGGTAGCATTCACGCCACGGCGATTCATTGAGCTCACTGAAGTAGGTCGCCAGCTCAGCCTTGGTGTTGCGCCAGGTGAAATAGGTGTAGCTCTGGGAGTAACCGACCTTGCCCAGCCGCGCCATCATGGCCGGCGTAGTGAACGCTTCAGCCAGGAAGATCACTTCAGGATATTGCGCCCGCACATCGGCGATCAGCCATTGCCAGAACGGCAACGGTTTAGTGTGAGGGTTGTCGACGCGGAATATCTTCACGCCTTCCTTGACCCAGCCCACCACGATGTCCCGCAGCTCCGTCCACAGGCTGGGAATCGCATCGGCCGCGTAGAAATCAACGTTGACGATGTCCTGGTATTTCTTCGGCGGGTTTTCCGCATATTTGATCGTGCCGTCCGGCCGCCAGCTGAACCAGCCCGGGTGCTGCTTGAGCCAGGGGTGATCCTGGGAACACTGGATCGCGAAGTCCAGGGCGATCTCCAGGCCGTGGTCAGCGGCCGCCGCCACCAGGCGCCGGAAGTCCTCGCGGCTACCCAATTGCGGGTGAATGGCCTCGTGCCCGCCCTCCTCGCTGCCAATGGCATACGGACTGCCCGGGTCGTCGGGACCGGCAGTGAGGGAATTGTTCGGGCCTTTGCGGAAACTGCGACCGATGGGGTGGATCGGCGGGAAGTACAGTACGTCGAAGCCCATGTCCTGGATCACCGCCAGGCGCGAATGCACGTCGTTGAAAGTGCCGTGGCGCTGGGGATCGTCGGTGATCGAGCGGGGAAACAGCTCATACCAGCTGGCAAACTCGGACAGCTTGCGCTCCACATCCAGCGGATACTCGGGGCTGATGCTCAAGTACGGGCGATGATCGGCCCGGGACATCAGATCGGCACTGCGCGGTGCCAGGAACAGCGCCACCTGCTCGGTCGGCAACAAGCCGGAGAGCTCATGGTGCAAGGCCGCCAGTTGCTCGCTCAGTTCACCCGTGCTGCGCTCGACGGCCATTTGCACTTGGCTGCGCCCTTCCTGCAACTCCAGGCTGATCGGCACCCCTGCACCGAATTTCTTCTCCAACTCGTAGCGAAAACTGGCGAACTGATCGATCCAGGCCTCGATACAAAACACATAGCGGCCTTGTTCCGGCACGTTGAACTGGCCGTGCCAGCCGTTGTTGCCCAGGTCACTCATGACCTCGCTGTTCCACACTTCATCCTGCAGCGCACGCCAGCGAATGCGCACGGCCAGCTTGTCATGACCATCGGCGAAGACTTTGCTGGTCACTGTCACGTCCTGCCCAGCCACGGCCTTGGCGGCGAATTGCCCGCCGTCGATCACCGGCATGGTGCTTTCAATAGCGATACGCGGCAACAGCAAAGCTTGGGACAGCGGCAAATGCGGGTTGTAGGCCAGTTCAGTCGGGTGTTCGGCAGTCATCGAGCATCGCTCCTTTTACGCCCCATGGACGCGCTTGTGGCGGTAAAGGCCCAACGGGTCCCTGAAAAAACTCACTTAAACTCCGAACCGGATCAGCGGCTAAAAGTTCAGAGGGATTTACCCCGATGCATCCCGGGGATCAAAGCCGGTGCAAGGTGGTCAACAACAATAAGCACGACTCAAGCCATGTGCGTCACGGAGACCCGTCCCGATGAACATTCCCATCCCGGCCGAAACACCCGATCCGAACATCGACGACCCCACCTTGCCCCCGCCCGGCCCTGATCCCGAGCCGATTCCAGAGAAAGACCCGCCACTGGACCCACAACCGCCGCTGGGCGACCCGCCGAGCGAGGCGCCGCCGGAGCGGGTTTGATTCAAGCGTAGTAATAAAAAACCTGTTGTGTTTGCAGGCTCATAGCCGCTTCACGGCTTGCCGCCCTTCTCCAGCGCCCGGACGATCACCGGCATCACACTGAAGATCGCCAGCGCCAGCACCGTGCTGAGCACCGCCGTCGCCTCCCGGCCCAGCCCGGCGGCGACGCCAATGGCGGCGGTCATCCAGAGGCCCGCAGCCGTGGTCAGGCCCTTGACGTGACCTTCGTCGCCGTCGGTGTTTTTCAGGATGGTGCCGGCGCCGAGAAAACCGATGCCGGCGACCACGCCTTGTATCACCCGACTCATCGCGTCGGCCTGTGACCCGGACATCTGTGGCACCAATACGAACAGCGCCGCCCCCAGGGCCACAAGCATGTGGGTCCGCACGCCGGCAGCCTTGCCCTTGTGTTCGCGCTCGAAACCCAAAATGCCGCCCAACAGCGCGGCCATTAGCAGACGCACCGTGACCCGGGTCATCTGCTGGGCATCGGTGATGTCGGCGAATTCCGCCTGCAGGGTTACCCAGACTTCATGCCACCAGGCGTCCATGGACCGTCCTCTTTTTCATTCGATAAACGATGGACCGCAGGCGGCGCCAGAGGTGCGCCCGACCGCTGATCAGCCGCAACGAACCCTGGCTTGGCCGCGCGACCTAACGTTCATGACCCCGGAAGGAGCAACACCATGACTGTCCGTATCGATGACAACCAGACCTGCCATTTCGAAACCCCCAATGGCACCGAACAGCGCCCTGCCAGCGAGCTGACCATCATCACCGACCCGGACAAGGCCATGTCAGTCGTGGAGCTCAATGGCGACCGGGTCTACATCACCGAGGCCGAGGCCGATGCACTGACCGTGGCCGGCGCAGTCGACGGGCGCAAGCACCTGAAGGCCAGCGACAGCGGCTCGGCGATCTGAACGGCTTGAAGCCTCTGCGAGGTGTTCAATCCGTGGGAGCAAAGCTTGCTCGCGATGAAAACAACACGATACTTCTTGAACCGAGGTGTCTGTATCGCGAGCAAGCTTTGCTCCCACTACCCCCTGGCCTCAACGGTATGTTCGCTCGTCCTCGGGTGCATCAAAGTGTCGCAGGGCCTGGGTTTCGCGGCATCTGATCCGGTTTTTATCGAAACACCTGAGTCTGTTATGCAAACAGTTCCATGGTCATAGTGCCCCGGCCAGATAGAGGCTGATGAGCGACCGACCATGAGCGATAGAATCCCCGTCCAGTTGATACAGACGTTCGAACCTGCGCCAACGAAGATAAAGGCCAGGAGCACCGACAACCTGATCCACACCCGCAGCTTCACCGGTTTGTTTCGTACCCTGCGCATCAGCGGTGCGGGGGTTCTGTTCCTGCTGTTCTTCGGCACGGTGTGGTTGAACTGGGGCGGACGCCAGGCGGTGCTCTGGGACCTTTCCGAAAGCAAATTCCACATCTTTGGCGCGACCTTCTGGCCCCAGGATTTCATCCTGCTGTCGGCCTTGCTGATCATTGCCGCCTTCGGCCTGTTTGCGATCACCGTGTTTGCTGGCCGCGTGTGGTGCGGGTACACCTGCCCGCAGAGTTCCTGGACCTGGATCTTCATGTGGTGCGAGAAAATCACCGAGGGCGAACGCAACCAGCGGATCAAACTGCAGGCCGCGCCCTGGGGCCTGAACAAACTCTTGCGCCGCAGCGCCAAGCACACGCTATGGCTGGCCATCAGCCTGCTCACCGGCCTGACGTTCGTGGGGTACTTCACACCGATCCGCCCCTTGGCCGAAGAACTGCTGACCCTGCAAATGGCCGGCGTGAGTCTGTTCTGGGTGCTCTTCTTTACCGCAGCCACCTATCTCAACGCCGGCTGGCTGCGTGAAGCGGTGTGCATGCATATGTGCCCCTATGCACGCTTCCAGAGCGTGATGTTCGACAAGGACACGCTGACCATTTCCTACGATGCGGCCCGCGGTGAAATCCGCGGCCCACGCAAACGCGAGGCAAACCCGGCCAATATTGGTCTGGGCGACTGCATCGACTGCCAGATGTGCGTGCAGGTCTGCCCCACCGGCATCGACATCCGCGACGGCCTGCAGATGGAGTGCATCGGCTGCGCGGCCTGCATTGATGCCTGCGACTCGATCATGGACAAGATGGGCTACGCCCACGGCCTGATCAAATACACCTCCGAACATCAGCTGCAGGGTGGCAAGACTCACCTGCTCAGGCCTCGGCTGATCGGCTATACCGCCGTGCTGCTGGTGATGATCGGCGCGCTGGTCGTAGCGCTGATGCAACGGCCCATGGTGTCGCTGGACGTCAGCAAGGACCGTGGCCTGTTTCGGGAAAACAGCGCAGGCCAGATCGAGAACATCTACAGCCTGAAAATCATCAACAAGACCCAACAGCGCCAGGATTACCATCTGTCCCTGGTGGACGGCGACGGCTTCATCCTGCAAGGCAAGACCCAACTGAGCCTGGCCCCGGGGGAAATCGTCGATGTGCCGGTGTCGGTGGCGATGCTCAGCGAACGGCCCGGCAAAGGCTCCCAGGAAATGACGTTCAAGGTCGCCGACAGCGACGAGCCAGGCATCTACAGCATCGCCAAGAGCCGTTTTGTCGCACCGATGAATCGTTGAAGCTTTAAGATGCCGGGCACCTGTGGGAGCGAGCGTGTGGGAGCAAAGCTTGCTCGCGAAGAACGATAACGCGACCTTACTGTTGATCCGTGTCGCCTGCGTCGCGAGCAAGCTTTGCTCCCACAGAAGCTCCCACAGTTTAAAAAGCGCAAACCACGCGTCATTCAAGACTGGGCACCACCATGAAACGCTACGAGAAATTTGCCGACGACATCGCTGAACTGATCCGCTCGGGCATGCTGGGGCCAGGTCAGCGTGTGCCGTCGGTACGCTACGCCAGCCAGACCTACGGTGTCAGCCCGTCCACCGTGTTCCAGGCCTATTACCTGCTGGAACGACGCGGCATGATCCGGGCCCGGCCGCGCTCCGGCTACTTCGTCAACACCCATGCGCCGAGCCCGTTTTCGGAGCCCGCGATCAGCAGCCAGGTGCACGAGTCCACCGAAGTCGACGTCAGTGAGCTGGTATTTTCGGTCCTCGACTCGATCAAGGACCCGGCCACCGTACCGTTCGGCTCGGCATTCCCCAGCCCGATGCTGTTCCCACTGCAACGGCTGTCCCGTTCGCTGTCCAGCGCAACACGGGACATGGACCCGCGAATGGTGGTCACGGACATGTCGCCAGGCAACCCGCAACTGCGCCGACAGATCGCCCTGCGCTACATGGTCGGCGGGTTGATGCTGCCCATGGAGGAGCTGTTGGTCACCAACGGCGCCCTGGAAGCGTTGAACCTGTGCCTGCAAGCCGTGACCGAGCCCGGCGATCTGGTGGCGATCGAAGCGCCAGCGTTCTACGCCAGCCTGCAGGTACTGGAGCGCCTGAAGCTCAAGGCCGTGGAAATTCCCGTGCACCCGCGCGACGGCATCGACCTGGACGTGCTGGCGCAGACACTGGAGCGCCATCCGATCAAGGCCTGTTGGTGCATGACCAGCTTCCAGAACCCCATGGGCGCGACCATGCCCGAAGAGCGCAAACAGGCGTTGGTAGAGTTGCTGCGCCGCCATCAGGTGCCGCTGATCGAGGACGACGTGTACGCCGAACTCTATTACGGCCAGCAGGCCCCCAAGCCTGCCAAGGCGTTCGACACCGAAGGCTTGGTGATGCATTGCGGTTCGTTCGCCAAGAGCCTGGCACCGGGTTATCGCATCGGCTGGGTCGCCGCCGGGCGCTACGCGCAGAAGATCGAACGGCTCAAGCTCATGACCTCGTTGTGCGCCTCGATGCCGGCCCAGGCCGCCATCGCCGACTACCTGCAACACGGAGGCTACGACCGTCACCTGCGCAAACTGCGCTATGCCCTGGAGGAACAGCAAAGCGCGATGCTCGCCGCCATCGCCCGCTACTTCCCCGCCCAGACCCGGGTCAGCCAGCCGGCGGGGGGCTACTTCCTGTGGCTGGAGCTGCCGGAGCAGATGGATTCGCTCAAGCTGTTCCAGATGGCCCTGGCCCAGGGCATCAGCATCGCGCCGGGACCGATCTTTTCACCAACCCGGCGTTTCAGGAATTGCATCCGCTTGAATTACGGCAGCCCGTGGACCGAGGCCTCGGAAAAGGCCATGGAGACGTTGGGGCGGATTATTCGCTCGTTCTGATATCGGGTTGTCCGTCAGACCGCCATCGCGAGCAAGCTTTGCTCCCACATCGGAACACTGTCCCCTGTGGGAGCAAAGCTTGCTCGCGATAGGGCCAAAACAGACACCCCAGGACTCAGCGCCCGCCCCCCAGATCCACAAACGTCCCGGTCGCATACGAAGCCTTGTCCGACAACAGCCAGATAATCGCTTCGGCCACTTCATCCGGACGCCCGCCCCGAGCCATGGGGATCGCTGATTCCAGCTTGCTGACCCGGTCCGGGTCACCGCTCAGGGCATGGAAATCGGTGTAGATGTAGCCGGGACGCACCGCGTTGACGCGAATGCCTTCGCCGGCCACTTCCTTGGACAAGCCGATGGTGAAGGTGTCCAGCGCGCCCTTGGAGGCCGCGTAATCGACGTACTCCCCCGGTGCGCCCAAGCGCGCGGCCACCGACGAGACGTTGACGATGCTGCCACCCTGCCCGCCGTGCCTGGGCGACATGCGCAGCACCGCGTGCTTGGCGCAAAGAATCGGCCCCAGCACGTTGGTCTTCATGATCTTGAGAATGCGGAATTCGGACATTTCATCGAGCCGGGATTTCTGCGCGACCGTGCCGGCGTTGTTCACCAGGGCGGTGACACGGCCCAGCTCGGCGTCCACCCGGTCGAACAGGCCGATCACTTCGTCTTCGATGCTCACGTCGGCCCGCACGGCAATCGCCTGCGCGCCCTTGGCCCGGACCTGTTCGAGCACCTCCTGCGCGGCACTCTCATCGGACTGGTAATTGATGCAGATCCGATAGCCCAACTCGGCAGCCAACAGCGCCGTGGCCGCCCCGATTCCGCGGCCGCCACCGGTGATGACGATGACTTTATCCACGTTTGCTTCCCCCATTCCACGGATAGACATCCGGCCCAAGAATAGCGTTCACGTCACGCTTTGCACAAACCGTTGCGCTTACCGGGCCAGGGCGCGCAGATCCAGGCGTCCGTCCAACAGTGGCGGGCACCAGTAATAGCCGCCGGTGATTGGCCGGCTCATGCGATACAGGCCATCGGTGATGCCGTCTTCCAGGCCACTCATGCGGCGCAGTTGTGCCTCGAAAGCATCGAGGGAGAAACCGAACGCCAGGAACATCAGCCCCGCACGGTCGCCTTCGATCCACGGCATGGAACGACGCACCACGAACGCCTCCGGGGCGAAGCTTTCCTGGGCGGTGCGCTTGACGTGGGCCGATTCCGGCGCGTCGTCGAGTTCTTCGTTGTCGCTCAGGCGACGGCCCATGATGTTGTCGCGCTCATGGGGTTGCATCGCCGCGAAGCCATCCAGATCGTGCTGCCATTGCTGGATCGCGGCGAAACTGCCACCGCGCACCCCATCGACTCCCTGGGTCAGGGCGGCGGCGATGGCCGCTTCGTCGTGAGGGTTTTCGGTGCCGTCTTCGTAGCCGGTCAGGTCATGGCCGGTCATATGGCGGAAGGTTTCGTTCATCTGCACCAGGCGCAGCGCCGGGGCCAGCACCGCCTCGATGGCGCGACTGCGGTGCATCAGCTCGCCGCGGTCTTCGCCGTGCAGCCAGCACCACAGCGCGTGTTGGGTCGAGGGGTTGTCCACGCCTACGCCGGCCAACGCTGGGAAGGCTCGCAAGCCTTCGACCTGGGCGCCCAGCGCCTGGACCAGCGATTCGCCAAAACCGACCACGGCCCGCCCATCGACCAGCAACAGGAGTTTGTCTATCGCAGCCGGCAATGCCTCGACCGATTCCAGGGCAAAAAACAAATGACGGGCCTGAGGCGGAACAGGGGTGGCGAGAATGCCGGGCTGGTAGTAACTCATGTGAACTCCTTTAGAAAGAGCGCAAGTTTACCCGGCAGCCGTGGGTTTGTGTGGTTTGCCATGCGACACCGAAAAGCCGGCGACCGAAGATTTTCGTAGGAACACTCCTGCGGTCCAGTCGGACGACTCCGAAGCGCCCTTGAGCCGGATGAGCACCGATTGCCGAACAACCGAAAACCTCCTAGATTGACCACCCCAAGATGCACTCAGGCATCGAAAGCTGCTGGATGCAGAGCGGCTTGAACCACCGCCATCCAAGGAGACGGTCCGACATGCACATGGCTAAATCGATACTCGCAGGCACTTTTTTCCTGGTTTGCGGGGCAGCTCCGGGCTTTGCCCAGGATCGTATTGAAGACGCTGTCAATGCCACGATCCAGCCCTTGATGAAGCAACAGGACATCGCCGGCATGGCCGTGGCGATCACCTACAACGGTCAACGCCATTACTTCAACTACGGCGTGGCCTCCAAGGACACGAAAAAGCCGGTCACCGACCAGACTCTCTTCGAAATCGGCTCGATCAGCAAGACCTTCACCGCCACCCTTGGCGCCTATGCCCAGGCCCAGGGCAAGCTGTCCCTGGCGGACCCGGCCAGTCGCTTTGCTCCCGAGCTGCGCGGCAGTGCCTTCGAGGGTATCAGCCTGCTCAACCTCGCCACCTATACCGCCGGTGGCCTGCCGTTGCAGTTCCCCGCCGAGGCGGACCATCCGGACCGGATGTTCAGTTATTACACGACCTGGAAGCCGCTCTACCCGGCCGGCACTCAGCGGCTCTATTCAAACCCGAGCATCGGCCTGTTCGGCTATCTGGCAGCCCGCAGCCTGGAGCGGCCGTTTGACGAGGTGATGGAGCGCACGCTGATGCCAGGGCTGGGCCTCCAGCACAGCTATGTGCGGGTGCCGCAGGATCAGTTGGGCCGATACGCCCAAGGCTATGCAAAAGACGGCAAGCCCGTCCGGGTCGGACCGGGAGCCCTGGACTCCGAGGCCTACGGGGTGAAAACCAGCTCATCGGACCTGATGCGTTTCCTCGAGGCCAACCTGCGACCGGAAAAACTGGACGCGGATCTGAAGCAAGCGATCGCCACGACGCATACAGGTTTCTACAGGGTTGGCGGGATGAATCAGGGGCTGGGCTGGGAGTTCTACCCCGCTCCGTTCACCTTGGATGACCTGCTCGCTGGCAACACACCGCAAATGGCCCTGACCCCACAAAAAGTCGAACCTCTCAACCCGCCTCGCCCAGCGCCGGACGGCGCCTGGATCAACAAGACAGGATCTACCAACGGTTTCGGCGCATACGCGGCGTTCGTACCCGGAAAGGACATGGGGATCGTCATGCTAGCGAACAGGAACTACCCGATCGAAGAACGGGTGAAAGCGGCGCATCGGATCCTCGCTGCGCTGGACGTGAAATAAATCGGCTGGGCTCACTTGTGGCGAGGGGATTTATCCCCTCACCACAAGAGTCTGTCGGCGGAAATCAATCATCCAGCGGCTTCACCGGCCCCGCCGGCTTGACTGCCTTGCCAGGCTTGGCGCCTTTCGCATCCTTGGTCGGTGCAGGCTCTGGCGCGGGTGGTGGGGCTGGAGGTGTTGCTTCTTTCTCTGCCGCAGGCAGTTTATCGACGGCATCGAAGAGGTCTTTCAGTTCGATCGCCCCGGAATGCTCAAGCTTCTTTTCCCCGTCCTTGCCCACCAGGATGATCTTGGTCTGTGCTCCGGCTCCCAGCTTGAGCGAGCGAATCAACGCCATGGTGCTTTGCGGATCCAGATCCTTGCCATCGCGCTGCCCAATGGTATTGAGCACGGTATAGAGCACCATGTTGCGCTCGGAAAAGCCCTGCTTGCCTGCCGGTTCATCCAAGGCCTTTTTCAGGCTCACCCAGGCAGGGTCGACCGTGCTGGGCGCGATGACGACAAGGGGACGTGACTTGCCTGCGTCCGCCAACAGCGGCGAGTCGCCATCGGCAGCGAACAGTGGGCCGGCGATGGCCAGCAAGGTAGCGAAGGTCAACGACCGAATGAGCATGCGCCTCTCCTTTTGATATTTACGCTGTACTGATTGCACAGGGCGGCGATTGTTCCGCGAGAGTCGCTCAATACTGCGCCTGCCTGACTTGAAGCTTAGGCCAGGGGGTTCATTGCGCAACCGCAAGGAGAGCGCTGAAGTCGGGAGAGACTAATTGTGGGAGCGAGCTTGCTCGCGATAGCGTCATGACGCCCAACATCGAGTCGACTGACACACCGTTATCGCGAGCAAGCTCGCTCCCACACTATTGGACTTGAGCTGACTGTTCTAGAACGCCAGCTTGAACCCGATCATCGCCAGCATCACCGCCAGGCACGGGCGCAGCAATTCGTCGGAGATGCGTCCCGACAAATGACTGCCCAGGTAGATCCCCGGCAACGAACCGATCAGCAGGAAACCCAGGATGTGCCAGTCCATGTTGCCCATGCTCGCATGGCCCAGGCCAGCCACCAGGGTCAGCGGTACGGCGTGGGCGATCTCGGTGCCCACCAGGCGCTTGGTGACCAGGAACGGGTAGAGGATGAACAGCGCGACAGTGCCCAGGGCGCCAGCGCCGATGGAGGTCAAGGCGACCATCGCACCCAGCACGAGGCCAGTGATGACCGTCAGCACATTGAGGCGCGAACCGGAGGGGTTGTAGTGGCCGCCAGCGCGGTCGTGGGCAAATTGCAGCAGGCGCTTCTTGAACAGGATCGCCAGGGCGGTGGCGAACAACACAAAGCCCAAGGCTTGCTTGATTACCGCGTTCATCGCCTCGGGGGAGCTGTGCAGGCTGCTGAGGAACCACAGCGTCAAGCCGACCGCCGGCACACTGCCCAACGTCAGCCAGCCAGTAATCGCCCAGTCGATGTTGCGATTTTTTGCATGAACCAGGACACCACCAGACTTGGTAATAGCCGCGTACAGCAGGTCCGTACCTACCGCCGTCGCAGGGTTGATACCAAACCACAACAGGATCGGGGTCATCAGCGAACCACCGCCGACGCCGGTCATCCCAACGATGAAACCGACCACCAGGCCTGCAACGACTAAACCGACATTACCGAAATCCATTAAACCCGTCTCAGCACGACCGCGTGAAAAATCTGGCCGCGAGCATAGCGATTTTTCTTATAACCTCCTATATCGATGTGATCTATCTTTATTCCTTTTCCATAGCTTCACTGAACCGGCAGGAAGTTGAGGAACAGCAGGCTCTGGGCGTAATTCAAGCCGATCCGCCGGTAGCGCTCATCGAGCATCTGGGTCAGCAGGTCCAATCGGGCGACGATTTTTCCGAACTCCACGGCGAAACTCAGGTTGCTGCCCTCCTCCGAAATCTCATTGGAAAACAGCAACAGCTTGCCGTCCTTGTTCTGCCGCTGGCTCAGCAGCCAGGTGGCCTTTTCGATATTGCGCGCCGCGTTGCTGACAAAACGCGGGTCGATGGTGTCGGTCATGTAGAACTCGAGGCGATTGCCGTGCGCGGTGACCAGCATGCTGCCAATGGCATAGATGAACGCCCCTACCCGATCGCCGAGAAATTCCGGGCTCATGGCATAGCTCAGGGCTGCCAGGTCCTTCTTGCCACCCAGGGTCGGCAAGGGCTGTTGCTGCTCGATGGCCATGCGCACCTGTTTTTCCGCAGTGCGGGCGTCGAGAAAACCGGACTTGCGCAGTTCCTCGGGGTTGCGCAGGTACAGCTTGTTCATCAGCAGATAGAGGCTTTGCAGGTTGTCGTGCATCGACAACGTGGCCATGCGATCGACGCTGGTCTGCAAGAACTCCTGGGGCCTGGCGTTGCTGAACTGCGTGACCATGTCCTGCCCCTGCTGATGGCTGCAGCCGCCGCTGAACAGCATCGACACACCGACCAACAATGCCAGGCAACAACGGCGCAATCTCGTCACAGAATAAAAAACACCGGCCATCGAATCTCGGTCTGGGCATGGGGAAGCGATGGGGGGTCGTCGCTTCCAGGCCATGGATAGAGCGGCAAAAATCGCAAAAGTGCAGTACCCGGAGCAAACCTTCGGTCTCCAGCAACATCCCCCTCACTCAATTAGTCTTACTTTTTAATTGATAAATCCTTATTAATGGCTATAAATCCCTTCTCACCCATCAAATAGAAAGACTACTAACCAGAAAAACCTTCAGCGCTGTCCGACCAGTAGCGGACTCGCCCCGCGTTCAAAACAACAACAAAACAACAGGAAGGAAGGTCATACCATGCTTGAATCCAGACAACTGCTCACGGCCCTCGGAGTGTCTCTGATGATCGCCACCTCGGCTTCCCACGCTGCCGGCCTGACCAACGAACGTGGTGCGTTCGGCAAAACCGACGACGGCACGGCGGTGGAAAAATTCGTGCTGCGCAACAGTCACGGCATGGAGGCCACGGTCATCACCTACGGCGGCATCCTCCAGTCATTGAGCGTGCCGGACAAACACGGCAAGGCCGCCGACATCGTGCTCGGCTTCGACGACGTGCAGGGTTACCAGAAGAACGGCAGCGTGTATTTCGGCGCGACCATCGGCCGCTTCGGCAATCGCCTGGCCGACGGCGCCTTCGAGCTGGACGGCAAGCGTTACCAGGTGCCGCAGAACGACCATGGCAATTCCTTGCACGGCGGGCCGCAAGGGTTCGACAAGCGCGTCTGGAAGGCCCAGCCCCATAATGCCAAGGACTCGGTGGGCGTCACCCTGACCTACTTGTCAGCCGATGGCGAGATGGGTTTCCCCGGTGCACTGAAGACCGACGTCACCTACAGCCTCAACGAACAGAACGAGTTGCGCATCGAGTACAAAGCCACCACCGACAAGCCCACAGTGCTGAACCTGACCAACCACAGCTATTTCAACCTGGCCGGGGCAGGCAACGGCGACATACTCGAGCAGGTCGCGACCCTGCACGCGGCCCATTACACGCCGGTCACCGGCAAGCTCATTCCCACTGGCGAACTGGCCCCCGTGGCCGGCACACCGATGGACTTCACCCAACCCACCGCCATCGGCACCCATATCAAGGCCGATCACCCACAACTCAAATTCGCCGAACCGAAACAAGGCGGCTTCGATTTCAACTGGGCGCTGGACGCCAAGGGCGACGTGAACAAACTGGCCGCCGAGGTGTATGACACGGACTCCGGACGACGCCTGCAGCTCTACACCACCGAGCCTGGCGTGCAGTTCTACACCAGCAACTTCCTCGACGGCACCGTCAAGGGCAAGCAAGGCAAGGTCTATCCACATTGGGGCGCGTTCACCCTGGAAACCCAGCACTACCCCGACTCGCCCAACCAGCCGAACTTCCCTTCGACGCGGCTTGATCCGGGCCAGACCTACACCCAGACCATGGTGTTGAAGTTCTCCGCGAAATAAAAAAAAGCACCACACCCGTAGGAGCTGTCGAGCAAAGCGAAGCTGCGATCTTTCCCCAGACAATTGAGTTTGGAGCGAAAAGATCGCAGGCTTCGCCAGCTCCTACGACTATCCTGCTGTCCATTGGATTATCGATCAGCACAACAGGAGAAAGGCATGAGGACGCTGGAATTGGCGGGTGTGTCCGTACCGGTCATTGGCCAGGGCACCTGGCGCATGGGTGAGGAACCGTCTCATCACAAGAAAGAAGTGGCCGCCCTGCGGTTGGGAATCGAATTGGGCATGACCCTGATCGACACGGCGGAGATGTATGCCGAAGGCGGTGCCGAAACCGTCGTTGGCGAAGCGATCACCGGCCTGCGCGACCAGGTTTTCCTGGTGAGTAAAGTCTACCCTCACAACGCCAGTCGCAAAGGCATTCCCCTGGCCTGCGAACGCAGTCTGCGGCGGCTCGACACCGATTACATCGACCTTTATCTGCTGCACTGGCGCGGGCAGTACCCGCTGGACGAAACCGTCGAAGCCTTCGAGCGGCTGCGCGAAGAAGGCAAGATCGGCCGTTGGGGCGTGTCGAACTTCGATGTAGCGGACCTTGAAGAACTGGCCGCGCCGGCCTGCGCGACCAACCAAGTGCTGTACAACCTGCAGGAACGCGGCATCGAATTCGACCTGCTGCCCTGGTGCCAGCGCCAGTCCATGCCCGTCATGGCCTACTGCCCGGTCGGCCAGGGCGGACACCTGCTCAAGGATCACACCCTGGGACAGATCGCCGAACGCCATCGCGCCACACCGGCGCAGATCGCACTGGCCTGGCTGTTGCGCCAGGACAATGTGATTGCCATTCCCAAGGCCGTGAAACCTGAGCATGTGCGTTTGAATGCCGAAGCGGCCAACCTCAAGCTGGAACCGCAAGACCTGGCAGCCCTAGACCTGATATTTCCCCAGCCCCAGCGCAAGCAGCGCTTGGCGATGGTCTGAAGACCCATTCAACCTCGGGATTCACACTGACTTGTGGCGAGGGAGTTCATCTGTGGGAGCAAGGCTTGCCCGCGATGGAGGCGATACGGTGTCCTAGGAAAAACGAGGCGCCCGCATCGCGGGCAAGCCTTGCTCCCACAGGGGATAAACCCTGACCACGGGCTCGGCCTGAATACCACGGAGTTTCAGAACAACCCCATCTGTCCACCCACCAACGTCGAAAAATCATCATCCACAAACGGCAGGATCGCATCCGCCACCGGCTGTAGCTGTTTGGTCACGTAGTGGTCGTAATCGATTGACGCACTGCGGATTTCCAGCGGTTCGGGGCCGGCGACGGTGATGACGTAGCTGATCCAGCCGCCATTCTGGTATTGCCGCGGACGGCCCTGGCGCTGGTTGAACTCATCGGCCAGCCGCGCGGCCCGCACATGGGGTGGGACGTTGCGTTCATAGTCTTCCAGCGGCCGACGCAGACGCTTGCGGTAGACCAACCGTTCATCGAACGCGCCGGCCAGGGTCTGCCGCACATAATCGCGCACATAATCCTGATAGGGCTTGCGGTGGAAAATCCGCCCGTACAGCTCCTGCTGGAACTGCCGGGCCAGCGGCGACCAGTCGGTGCGCACGGTTTCCAGGCCCTTGTAGACGATTTCGTCGCTGCCATCGGCACGGGTTACCAATCCGGCGTAGCGTTTCTTGCTGCCCTCCTCGGCGCCGCGGATAGTCGGCATCAGAAAGCGCTTGAAATGCGTTTCGAACTGCAGCTCCAGCGCACTCTCCAGCCCGAACTCATCGCGCACCTGCTCACGCCACCATTGGTTGACGTGGGCCACCAACTCGCGACCGATCCTGGCCGCTTCCTCCTGGCCATGGGCACGACGAAGCCAAACGAACGTGGAATCGGTATCGCCATAGATCACCACATGCCCCTGGGCTTCGATCAACTGGCGGGTGCGCTGCATGATCTCGTGACCGCGCAGGGTGATGGACGAGGCCAGGCGTGTGTCGAAGAAACGGCAGCCACTGGAACCGAGCACGCCATAAAAGGCGTTCATGATGATTTTCAACGCTTGGGACAGCGGCGCATTGTGCTCGCGCTTGGCGGTCTCCCGGCCTTCGGAGATCCGCGCCACGATGGCTGGCAGGCAATGTCGAGTACGGGAGAAGCGCGCCCCGCGAAAGCCTGGCACCGATTCCTGGTCATCCGGGTGACGCAACCCTTCGATCAAACCCACCGGGTCAATCAGGAAGGTGCGGATGATCGATGGATACAGGCTCTTGTAGTCCAGCACCAGCACCGACTCGTAGAGGCCC
Organism: Pseudomonas brassicacearum subsp. brassicacearum; assembly: GCF_008801605.1. Lineage (GTDB taxonomy): Bacteria > Pseudomonadota > Gammaproteobacteria > Pseudomonadales > Pseudomonadaceae > Aquipseudomonas > Aquipseudomonas brassicacearum. The sequence goes on from NZ_VZPJ01000001.1 coordinate 931,288, forward strand.
GGTTGGGAGTCCATGACAAAACCACCCGGGCTGGCCTCGGGCGGACGCTGGCCCAGGTTGGGTGCAACAAACCCTTGGCGATGCATCAGCGGCATGTACAGGTGCGTGAAGGCCGCCACCGAACCTCCGCTGCGGTCCGCCGGCAGCCCGGTGACGCTGGCCCGCTCCAAGAGGAACTTGAGCAACTCGGTCTTGGCGAAGATCCGTGTCACCAGTTCACAGTCCTTGAGGTTGTAGCGGGCCAGGGCCGGCTTGTCCTCGGCGAACATGCGATTGATCTCGTCCATGCGCTGGTACGGGTTATCGATGGACTTGCCCTCCCCCAGCAGCGTCTGGGCGACGTTTTCCAGGCTGAACGAGGGGAAACTCCAGGTGGCCGAACGCAGGGACTCGATACCGTCGATGATCAGCCGGCCAGCGGCCGAGGCGAAGAAGTGGTTGTTGCGCGCGCCGTGCTCGCGCCATTGCATCTCTTCGCCACCGCGTCCCAGACGCAACGGCACCGCCAGGCGCCGGGCGTGTTCATGCAGCACTCGCAGGTCGAATTGCACCAGGTTCCAGCCAATGATCGCGTCAGGGTCGAAACGGGCGAACCAATCGTTGAGTTTCTTCAGCAGCACCGTGCGCGATTCGCAGTATTCCAGCTGGAAATCCACGCCGGTATCGTCGCCATTGGCTGGCCCGAGCATGTAGACCTGGCGCTCGCCGCAGCCTTCCAGGGCGATGGAATACAATTCGCCCTGGGCGGTGGTTTCGATGTCCAGGGACACCAGGCGCAACGGTGGACGGTATTCGGGCGCCGGCTTCATCTGGGCATCGACCAGCAGGCCATCGGCAGCCGGCGTACCGCCAAACCAGACCGGGGCGGTGATGAAGCGCTCCATCAGGTAGCGCTCCGGCGGCCGGATGTCCGCTTCGAACACCTCCACGCCGGCGCGGCGCAGGGTGGTGTCCAGGCGCATCAGTTGGGCATGCTGCTGGCAATACAATCCCAGCACCGGACGATGCTCGAAATCCAGCAGGTCCAGGGGGCGCAGTTCTACCTCCTTCTCCCCTTGCAGCAAGGCTTCGAGCTGGCCGCGCTGGATCTGCGGCACAAAGGCCACCGACGTTTGCACTGGGAGGCGCACGCGCTGGGGACCGGCGTCGGTCGCCAGCCAGAACTCGACTTCGGTGCCGGCCGGGGTATCGCGCCAATGCCGGGTCAGGACGAAGCCCTGCTGTAAATCCACCGCTGCAACCTCGAATTCTACGTAGGCGACGATTCTACCCTGTGGCGAGGGGATTTATTCCTTTGTGGGAGCAAGGCTTGCCCGCGATGCGGTTCAACTGCTAGACCGTGTCATCGTTCATCGCGAGCAAGCTTTGCTCCCACAGGCTTGCTCCCACAGAGGGACGCCCCTCGCCACAATGCTGGATGGCATCACATCGGTGGGAAATCCCCCGGTAATGACGCTTTTGGACGACTGGCCGCCGCTTTACCGCTTGCTCTGCGCCGTTGGGTCTACGATGCTTTAACAACCAGCAAAAACAACACCCGAGGCCCCCCATGAAAACCGTCGCGCAGTTGCTCCGGATAAAAGACGAGAAGAACCAGCAAGTGCACACCATCTCACCGGACGACATGGTATTGCAGGCCCTGATGCGCATGGCCGAGAAGAACGTCGGTGCGTTGCTGGTAGTGAAGAACGATGAAGTGCTGGGGATCATCAGCGAGCGCGACTATGCCCGCAAAATGGTCTTGCGCGGGCGCTCATCGGTGGGCACGAAGGTCAGTGACATCATGGTCTCCCCCGTGATCACCATCGACCCGCACCAGAACGTCGAGACCTGCCTGAGCATCATGACCGAAAAACACCTGCGGCATTTACCAGTGGTAGAGGACGGCAAACTGGTCGGCCTGCTGTCCATCGGCGACCTGGTCAAGGAAGCCATCGCCGAACAGGCCGATCTGATCAAACAACTGGAGCAATACATTCGCGGGGAATGATCCATTCGGTCGGGTTGCTCATTCTCAAGGCACTTCTATATTGAAGGGGTTGTTCCTGCGAGCATCCCAATGGCCAACACCGACCGACTGATCATTTGTGAACATTGCGATGCGGTGTACGAGCCGGTGGTGCTCGTCGCGCACCAGAAAGCTTCGTGCGTGCGCTGCCACGCGGTGATCCAGCGCTACAACGGCCTGACCATCGAGCAGCGCCTGGCCTTGAGCGTGACGGCAGCGGTGCTGTGGGCCTTCGCCAACATCTACCCGATCATGAGCATCCGCCTCCAGGGCCTGAGCAACAGCGCGACGTTATGGGATTCCATCGTGGCGCTGAGCCATGGGCCGATCACCTTCATCGCCCTGGTGACAGCGGTGGCGATCATCATCGCACCGGCCTTTCAATTGGCGCTCCTGCTCTGGGTACTGGGCCATGCCTACCTCCAGCGGCGGGCACCGGGGTTCAACCTGTGCATGCGCAGCCTTGAAACCCTGCGGCCCTGGAGCATGCTGGAAGTGTGCCTGCTGGGCGCGCTGGTGGCGGTGATCAAGCTCGCCGGCCTGCTGGACGTGCTCCCGGGCATCGGCCTGTTCGCCCTGGCGGCCCTGAGCCTGCTGATGATCCGCATTGCCGGGCGCGATGTCCGCGACCTGTGGGACAGCCTGTGAACGGCCAGCCGCTGGACACCCCGCCAGAGGCCCGCGACCTGGACCTGTGCCTGTGCCACAGTTGCGGCCTGGCCTGCGACATGACCGACGAGCCCCAGACCTGCCCCCGCTGCGACGCCGCCCTGCATCGACGCAAACCCGACGCCATCACCCGCACCTGGGCCTACATGCTCGCCGCGCTGGTGTTCTACATCCCGGCCAACCTGCTGCCGGTCATGAATACCCAGATGCTCGGCGAAGGCGCCGACAGCACCATCATCAGCGGCGTCATCGAGTTCTGGCAAAGTGGCGCCTGGGACATCGCCCTGATTATCTTCATCGCCAGCATCGCGGTGCCCGGCATCAAGTTCGTGGTGCTGACCCTGTTGCTGGTGACCGCACAGCGGCGCAGCACCTGGGCCCAGGTCCAGCGGGCGAAGCTGTACCGGCTGGTGGAAGTCATCGGCTACTGGTCGATGCTCGATGTGCTGGTGGTTGCCCTGGTGGCGGCCCTGGTCAAGTTCCAGGCATTGAGCGACATCGAACCACGACCGGGCATCCTGTTCTTCGGCCTCGTGGTGCTGTTCACCATGCTGTCGGCCATGAGTTTCGACCCCCGGCTGATCTGGGACACTCAACCATCCGAGGAGGTCATGGATGAAGTCGCAAGCCACTGACGGGCAGCAACCCGCCCCCGGCCGCGCCCACGTCACCACCCGCCGCTGGACGGTGTCGCTGGTGTGGATCGTGCCGATCATCGCGGTGCTGGTGGGCATTTCCCTGGTGGTCCACAACTGGCTGCAGGAAGGCCCGACCATCACCATCACCTTCAAGACCGGCCAAGGCCTGACCGCCAACAAGACCCAGGTCAAATATCGCAACGTGGTCATCGGCCAGGTCACCGACGTGCAACTGAGCGAGGACCAGAAGAACGTCACCGCCACGGTCAAGCTCGCCAAGACAGCCGACACCTTCACTCACGAAGATTCGGTGTTCTGGGTCGTACGGCCACGCATCGGGGCCGGCGGTATCTCGGGGATCGACACCTTGCTGTCGGGGGATTTCATCGGCGCCGACGCCGGCCAGTCGAAAGTGCGCGCCAAGTCCTTCACGGGCCTGGAGAACCCGCCGCCCATCACCTACGGCGAACCGGGCAAGCGCTTCACCCTGCATTCCCAGGACCTCGGTTCGCTGGACATCGGCTCGCCGGTGTATCTGCGCAAGATCCCGGTGGGCCAAGTGGTGTCCTACGCCCTGGACGCCGAGGGCAAAGGCGTCAACATCGACGTATTCGTCAACGCCCCCAACGATGTGTATGTCACCGAAAACACCCGGTTCTGGAACGTCAGCGGCGTGGACGTGAACGTCGGCGCCAATGGTTTCGCGGTCAAGACCGAATCGCTCTCGGCCTTGCTGCTGGGCGGCATCGCGTTTCGGGCGCCGGAGTACAGCCCCAACGACGTCCCCGCCAGCGAGGACAAGACCTATGAGCTGTTTGCCGACCAGCAGAGCGCCCTCGCCCCGCCTGATGGCAAGGCGCAATACCTGGCCCTGCGCTTCGATCAGGCGCTGCGCGGCTTGCGCGTCGGTGCGCCGGTGGAGTTCCTCGGGGTGGAAGTCGGCAGGGTGGTGGCCATCCATCTGGATTTCGATGAGAAACAGCGCAGCTTTCCGGTCAACGTCGGCGTGGTGATCTACCCGCAACGCCTGGGCAAGGCCCATGAAAAACTGCTCAAGTCGCTCAATCACAATCCAGACGACGAAGCCGCTGGCGCCCGCCTGATCGGCAGCTTCGTCGAGCGAGGGCTGCGCGCCCAGGCCCGCAGCGGCAACCTGCTGACCGGGCAGTTGTACATCTCGCTGGATTTCTACCCCAAGGCGGAAAAAGTCGCCTTCGACCCAAGCGCCCGGCCCGTGCGTATCCCGACCATTCCGGGCAGTCTCCAGCAACTGCAGGAACAACTGCAGGCGATGATCGAGCGGATCAACAAACTGCCACTGGAGAGCATTGCCGGCAACCTGGATGGCAACCTGGTGGAGCTGCGCAAAGGCCTGACCCAGTTCAACAGCAAGACCCTGCCGGGCGTGCAAAGCACCTTGCAAGACGTCAGCAAGACCCTGCAATCAGCCAACTCGACCCTGGCTGAAGACTCACCGCAGCGCGAACAACTGACCCAGACCCTGGACGACCTGGGGCGTATGTCGCGCTCGCTGCGCGAACTGTCGGACTACCTGAGCCGCCATCCCGAATCGCTGCTTCGCGGCCGTCCCAAGGACGCACCGGCGCAGAACCTCACATTGCCGGTGAAAGAATGATCACAGGAGCCCGCCCCATGCCACTGACGCTGAAACTCACCCTGGTTGCCGTGGCATTGCTGCTCGGCGCCTGCCGCAGCGATCCGATCCACTACCACACCCTGAGCCCGGCCCAACCGGCAGGCCAATCGCGCTCCAGCGTGGACATCCAGATTGAACAGGTCAGTGTCCCACCCCAAGTGGATCGCACCCAGATGGTCATTCGCCAGGGCAACAGCGGGTTGGCGATCCTGGAAACCGAATGGTGGGGCGCCAGCCTGGCCGATGAACTGCACAGCAGCCTGGACGAACAACTGAGCAACCCTGGCGCACCGAAATCATTGCTGCGGGTAGACGTGCAACGCTTCGACTCGATCCCTGGCCGCTATGCCCGCATGGATGTGCAATGGCGCCTGCGCAACCTGGGCAACGACGCCCGCCCCCTCACGTGCCGCAGCAGCCTGCAAACCCCAGCGGGCGCCAGTATCGACGAGCTGGTGACAGCGCATCAGGAAAATGTCCGGCAATTTGCCGGCCTTGTTGAACAGGCGGCTGCACGCAAAGCCTGCCCTTGACCCCGTAGGCGCTGCCAAAGGCTCGGGCCGCGTTCGGACGATCTTTTGATCTTTCGCTTGAGACGCACGTCAGGGGAAAGATCGCAGCCTCGCTTCGCTCGGCAGCGCCTACAACGGCCAGTGCAGCGACAGCACCGGCGCAACGCGCGGATGGTGGTCGATGCGCTCCAACAACTCGTGGAACGCTGGGCGGGCGCTCAGCATCGCCTCCCGCGTGTTTCTCCACTTCGTGATCACCGCCGCCAGGATATCCAGCGCCCCCGGTTCGTCACCGCCTAGAAAAGGTCGGGCCGGGAACTGGTCGGCAAACCGCGCCCAATTGCGATACAGCCGTTGCTGCGTGCCGGATATCAATCGCTGCCGAGTCGCTTCGTCCGCCTCGTCCAGCCAGCGTTCCGGAAAATCGATAATGCCGATGGGCGTGTAGCAATTGGCCGCGATGTAGACCAGGCCCCGTATGGCTTGCGCGCGCTGGGCAGGGTCTTGGGGGAGCAGCTTCGATGCGGGAAAGGTCAACCCGAGGTGAATCAGGATTGCGGCCGCTTCGGTCAGCACCGAGCCATCTGGCAACTGCAGGGTCGGCACCTGCTTCAGAGGATTGAGCGCCTCGAGCTCTTTCGCCGCATCGTTGTCTTGCGTCGAATAGGCATCGACCCGCTGATAAGCCACCTCACAGAGACACAGGGCAACCTCCACCGCCGAAGAGCCGGATTGCCTGCAACCGAATAACTGATACATGAAAGCACCTCCTGCATAAGCGTTAGCCGATAGAGCCCGCGAGCCCGTCAGTGTTCCATCAAGCTGACCGGCAGCGGGCCAACGAGCTATCACTGCCGTCGATGTTCACCATCATGTCAATGAAGTTCTCTTGATGATCGCCCGGGACAACAATGGCCCCACACAAACCACTGCACCCCCGGAGCACACCATCATGAAACGCCAAGTCATCCTCAGCCTCGCTTTCTCTGTACTGGCCGCCAACGTATTTGCCGCCTCGTCCCAACCCGTCGTCGCCGAAGGCGGTTCTGATCGCCTGATCGAAAACCGCGTCGCTGAAGGCGGTGCCGATCGCTTGCTGGAACGTCGTGTCGCTGAGGGTGGCTCTGATCGCCTGATCGAAAACCGCGTCGCCGAAGGTGGTGCCGATCGCTTGCTGGAACGTCGTGTCGCTGAGGGTGGCTCTGATCGCCTGATCGAAAACCGCGTCGCCGAAGGTGGTGCCGATCGCTTGCTGGAACGTCGTGTCGCTGAGGGTGGCTCCGACCGCCTGATGGAAAACCGCGTCGCTGAAGGCGGTGCCGATCGCCTGCTGGAACGTCGTGTCGCTGAAGGTGGCTCCGACCGCCTGATGGAAAACCGCGTCGCCGAAGGTGGTGCCGATCGCTTGCTGGAACGTCGTGTCGCTGAGGGTGGCTCTGATCGCCTGATCGAAAACCACGCATGAGTTGCCTGGCAGCCTACCCGATACACCGCTTGAGACTGATCCCGCACCAAACCCATCCCCCTAAAAGCCCGGCCTCATCCACCGGGCTTTTTCACGCGCCAACGCCTGGTTAACGCCCCGACGCTCGCGCCATGCATCGCTGATAACGCTCATCCACCCGCTTGGCAAACCACGCTGTGGTCAGCTTGCGCGTGATCTTTGGGCTCTTGAGCACGATCCCCGGCAATACCGCCCGTGGCAACGCTTTGCCCTCGGCCTTTTCAGCCAGTTCGAACACGCGCTTGTAGAGCTTGCTGTCCTCGAACGCCAGGCTGTCACCCTGCTCCAATTGATCGCGAATGGTCGGGTTGCGCATTCCCAACGACTTGCCCAGCGTGCGCACCGCCAGTTCCGTACTGCCTGGCATGATGGAATCATGGGCAATCAGATCGCCGTCCAGCGCCAGGGAAATGCCCGACGCCACACTCACCGCATGCTGGAAAGCTGCGTTGCGGCTGGCGTACCAGCCAGCATTGAAATCGGCAAAACGATACAACGGCTCGGTGTAGCTCACCGGATAGCCCAGTAAATGCGCGATGCCGAAATACATCCCGCCACGACGACTGAACACTTCGCGACGAATCGAGCCTTCCACCGTATAGGGATAATTGCGCGCATTGGCCTGGGCAAACGCGATGCTGACCTGCATCGGTCCACCGGTGTGCACCGGATTGAAACCGCCGAACAGTGTCTTGCCCAGCGGCACCATGCTGATGAAATCATCGAAAATCTCGCTCAGCTCCTTCTCGCTACGCGCCGCATTGAGCCGATCGCTGTAGCTTTTGCCGTTGGACGAACGCACCTGGAGTGCGCCACTGACCAACAGCTCCGGAATGTGCACCTTCGCCGCCCGGCGGTTGATTTCCTGACGAGCGATCTTGCCCAGCCCCGGCACTGGCGGATCGGATTGGAACGTCGACTCCTGTTCGGTCACCGCCAGGACAGCACAGATGTTCTGCGTGGTAGAGGGAATCTGCTGGGCTGCAAAGGCCACGTAGATGTCAGTCGCCCAGCCTTCGCGATCCACAGTCTTGGCCGGCAACAACTGCACAATCTGCTTCTTGACCTCAGCAGGCTGACGCTCAGGCTCCTGCGCCTGACGGCTGCCACAACCGGCCAAGGCCAGCAGCGCAGCAAGGCTGATCATCAATCGGTTGAATTGCATGGTGCTCCATCGGGTTCGTTATTCCGGAGCAACCATACGATCAAAAGTGGATGCGGGCTATGCCCAATGTGGGAGCGAGCTTGCTCGCGAAGGCGGCGGCACGGGCAACACTGATACAAGCTGACCCACCGCTATCGCGAGCAAGCTCGCTCCCACAGGAGAATGGTGGTGTACCTAGAATCTCCTATCATCTAAAACCATGTGGGAATGGCGGTGAACATGGACTCACAGCCAACTCCGGGGGCAGTGCAGGATCAGATCCCGCTCAGCGCCAGGTCCATGGCAAAGTAGGTGAAGATCAGGTCTGCCCCCGCCCGCTTGATGGCGCCAAGGCTCTCGCGTACCACGCGGGCTTCGTCGATGGCACCAGCCTGGGCGGCGAACTTGATCATCGCGTATTCGCCACTGACCTGATAAGCCGACAACGGCAGGTTCGAAGCCTGGCGAATGTCGCGGATGATATCGAGGTAGGCACCGGCCGGCTTGACCATCAGCGCATCGGCACCCTCCTGCTCGTCGAGCAAGGATTCGCGCAATGCTTCGCGGCGGTTCATCGGGTTCATCTGGTAGCTCTTGCGGTCGCCTTTCAACGCGCTGCCGCCGGCCTCGCGGAACGGGCCATAGAGTGCCGAGGCGAACTTGGTGGAATAGGCCATGATTGCTGTCTGGCTGAAGCCGGCTTCATCCAGGGCCCGGCGAATCGCCTGGACCTGCCCGTCCATGGCCGCCGATGGCGCGATCACATCGGCACCGGCGCGGGCCGCCGCCACGGCCTGCTTGCCCAGGTTGACCAGGGTCCGGTCGTTGTCCACTTCATCGCCGTGGAGCACACCGCAGTGACCATGATCGGTGTATTCACAGAAGCAGGTGTCGGACATCACGATCATCTCCGGCACTGCGTCTTTGCAGATCCCGGCCATGCGCGACACCAGGCCGCGCTCGCTCCAGGTATCGCTGCCGTCGTTGTCCAGGTGATGGGACACACCAAAGGTCATCACCGACTTGATGCCGGCACGGGCATAGCGCTCGATCTCGCCGGCCAGCTTCGATTCAGGAATGCGTACCACGCCGGGCATGCTCTTGATCGGCACAAAATCATCGATTTCTTCTTCGACGAAAATCGGCAGCACCAAGTCGTTCAAGGTGAACTCGGTTTCCTGGAACAAGCTGCGCAGGCTTGCATTGCGACGCAGACGGCGTGGACGTGCTTCGGGGAACTGGCTGGACATGGGGCTCCTGGGCAGAAATGGGTGCTCGATCACAAAGAGCAAAGCTTATGCCCTGGCCGGCCAGGGCACAAACGGCGGGTGGAAAACAGAGTGTTACCGGCCAGGCAATAATCTACTCGCAAGGTCAGCGAGCCATTGATGCACGTCAGCCGGTGGCTTGTAATCGAATCGGCGAGTCGTCGGGTTTAACTCATTCCGGAATCTTCAACCCGCGCGCCACAGCCGGTCGAGCCAGGAAGCGCTCCAGCACCCGCGTCACATTGGGGAAATTCTGGATACCGACCAAATCACCGGCCTCGTAAAATCCGATCAAATTGCGCACCCAGGGGAACGTGGCGATATCCGCGATGGTATAGCGCTCACCCATGATCCAGTCACGCCCTTGCAGACGACCATCGAGCACCTTGAGCAGGCGCTTGCTTTCCTCGACGTAGCGATCGCGCGGCCGCTTGTCCTCGTAGTCCTTGCCAGCAAACTTGTTGAAGAACCCCAGTTGCCCGAACATCGGCCCGATCCCGCCCATCTGGAACATCAGCCACTGGATCGTCTCGTAGCGCGCCGCCGACTCCTGCGCCAGCAACTGCCCGCTCTTGTCCGCCAGATAAATCAGGATCGCCCCCGACTCGAACAAAGCCAACGGCTGGTCGCCCGGCCCATGGGGATCGAGAATCGCCGGGATCTTGTTGTTGGGGTTCAGGGAAAGGAACTCGGGCGACAACTGGTCGTTGCTGGCGAAGTCCACTTTGTGGGGCTCGTACGGCAGGCCGATCTCTTCCAGCATGATCGAGACCTTCACGCCGTTGGGGGTGGGCAGGGAGTAGAGCTGGATCCACTCCGGGTACTGGGCAGGCCACTTTTCGGTGATGGGGAATGGGGTCAAGTCGGGCATGGGGTCGGCTCGGAAATGAAGGAAAGCCCGAGGATAATCCAAGATGTACGGGACGGCATCACTGCCCGTCACGGAATTCACATCGGCCCTTCTTAAATCCGCAACATCCTGTCGCTAACATTCGCCCTACCTCCACACAGGAGGCCTTACAGTGCACCGGGACCCGCCAGGATCGAACCAAAGGGCTTGAAGGGACTCTGAGCAATGCCCCCGAGGATTCAACGCGGCGTAACGACAGGGAAAACACCCGAAGCCAGCCGCTTCGTGGTGCCAGGGTTTGTCAGCCTGACTCAAGAGTGCTGAAGAATAATTATTCGATGATGAACCCACTGAATTTCGCCAGACGCTTCAAACACCGTTCGTGGCTACTGCTGCCGACGCTGCTTGTGGTCTGCGGCCTGGGATTGGCGCTGGAATCCAGCATCAGCCGGGCCCAACCAGCCGACGGCGTGCAGACCCTGGTGTTCCTGCGCCACGCCGAGAAACCCGCCGGTGGCCTGGGCCAACTCAACTGCCAGGGCCTCAACCGCGCCATCGACCTGGCCACCCTGCTGCCGGAAAAATTCGGCAAGGCCGACTACGTGTTCGCGGCCAACCCGACCCGCAATGTCGAAGAGGGCGAGCAGGACAACTCCTACAGTTATATTCGCCCGCTGATGACCATCAGCCCCAGCGCCATCAAGCTCGGGTTGCCGGTGAACATCAATTATTCGGCCAACGACACCAGCGACCTGGCTGACGAACTGCTGCACGACAAGTACCACAACGCCACCATCTATACCGCCTGGTCCCATGGCTACCTGCCGGAGCTGATCAACAAGGTCGCCGGCGAGGCGGTCGGCAAGGAGCAAACCATTACCGAAGACTGGGCCTCGGGAGACTTTGATTCGCTGTATGTGCTGACCCTGACCTGGCACAACGGCAAGGCCAGCCTCACCAGCCAGAGCTACAAGCAAGGCTTGGACAATGGCAAGGAAGCCTGTCCGACTTGATCAGTCGCTAATTCCCTTTGTGGGAGCGAGCTTGCTCGCGATAGCGTCAGACCCATTGATATTGATGTGACTGAAACACCGCTATCGCGGGCAAGCCCGGTCCCACAGGGATTGACAGTGGATATCAAACCTGTGGTCACCCTCCCCGGGGCACACGCTCCCGCAGATATTCCAGCACCGCCGCCTGCTCCCCCGAGAACTCGATCCGCAGCCCCTTCTTTTCCCGTTGGAACACGTACATCGGGTCGTAATACTCGCGCAGCAAGCCTTCGATCCAACCGCGATGCAAGTCGACGGCGCCGCTGTTGGCCTGCTCGGCCAGGGCGGTTTCCAGGATGTTCATCAGGCGCCGGTGACGGTCACCGCCCAGGCGCTTGTGGATGTTGTCCAGGCTTGCCAGCAACCGCTCGGAAAACAACGAGAAACCTTCGTCGCCATGTACGGCGACAAATTCCGCGCACAGGTCGATGACGTAATCCTGCAGGATCCGCTCGACCCGATGCTCCAGGCTGTCTTCCAGCCAGACCATCGGAACCTGTTGCATGCGCTGGTACAAGGGCAGCGGCAAGGCACAACTGCCGACCGCACGGCTCTCATCTTCAAGCACGAATTGTTCGATGCCACTGGCGCGTTTTTTCAGTACGTCCACGGCCAGGCGGTTTTCAAAATCGATGTTGGAAGGCTGGCCGGTGGCGCGTTTGCCGAAGCTGGAACCGCGATGGTTGGCATAACCTTCCAGATCCAGGCTATTGCTCAGTTGCCCCAGCGCTTCGGTCTTGCCGGTGCCGGTCATGCCGCCCAGCAGCACCAGGTCGCATTGGGCTACCGCCTGCTCGACAGTGTCCAGCAAAAAGGTGCGCATGGCCTTGTAGCCGCCGCCGACCCTGGGGTAATCAATGCCCGCTTCATCCTTGAGCCATTGCTGTACGATCTGCGAACGCAGGCCGCCGCGAAAGCAATACAGCACGCCGTCAGGATGGGTCTTGGCGAACTCGGCCCAGGCCCGGATGCGTTCGGCCTTGATTTCGCCGGACACCAGTTGATGCCCCAGGACAATGGCGGCCTGTTGCCCCTGCTGTTTGTAGCAGGTACCGACACGTTGCCGTTCGCTGTCGGTCATCAACGGCAAATTGATCACGCCGGGGAAGGCCCCCTTGATGAATTCGACCGGGGCGCGCGTGTCCATCATCGGCCGGTCGTTGAGGAAGATGTCGCGGTAATCGGTGATGTCATTGCTCATCAAGACACCTCGACCGCGTAACTCTGTCGCTCGACCAGTTCGCCGATAGGTTCCAGCGCCAGCCCGAGTTCAGCGGCAACCCGCAGGAACTCGGCCTCGCCTTCAGGGGTGACGGCAATCAGCAGGCCGCCGCTGGTCTGCGGGTCGCACAGCACGCGCTTGTGCAGTTCCTGGACCCGACCGACCTTGCTGGCGTAACTGTCGTAGTTGCGCAGCGTACCGCCCGGCACACACCCCTGGTCGAGGTAGTACTCGACACCCGGCAGGCGCGGCACCGCGTCATAGCGGATGCGCGCGGTCAGTCGGCTGCCGTCGGCCATTTCCACCAGGTGACCGAGCAGGCCGAACCCGGTGACGTCGGTCATCGCCGTCACGCCGTCGAGCTTGCCGAAGCGGCTGCCAGGTTTGTTGAGGGTGCACATCCAGTCACGGGCCAGGCCGACGTCGGCGGCGCGCAGCTTGCCTTTCTTTTCCGCCGTGGTGAGGATGCCGATACCCAGGGGTTTGGTCAGGTACAGGCGGCAACCGGCGGTGGCCGTGTCGTTGCGTTTCATATGGCGCTTTTGTACCAGGCCTGTGACCGCCAGGCCGAAAATCGGCTCAGGCGCGTCGATCGAATGCCCGCCGGCCAGGGGAATACCGGCCTCGTCGCACACGGAGCGACCGCCGCGAATCACTTCCCGGGCAATTTCCGGGGCCAATACGTTGACTGGCCAGCCGAGAATCGCAATGGCCATCAGCGGGTCACCGCCCATGGCGTAGATATCGCTGATGGCATTGGTGGCGGCGATGCGACCGAAATCGAAAGGATCATCGACAATCGGCATGAAGAAGTCGGTGGTCGAGACCACCCCGCGCTCCTCGTCGATGGCGTACACCGCAGCATCGTCCCGGGACGCATTGCCGACCCACAAATTGGGATCAAGGTTCTGCGCACCGCTGCCGGCCAGGATCACTTCCAGTACCTGGGGCGAAATCTTGCAGCCGCAGCCGGCGCCGTGGCTGTACTGGGTCAGGCGAATCGGCTCGCTCATGGGCATACCTCTGGTCAGTCAAGATGGCCGATTCTACCAGCAACGCCACCGACTCAGTGCCGCGTCGAGCACATGCTACTGCAACACGTTGGTGCCACTTCATACGACGCTGCCGAATTCGGTGCACCAAGCCTGACCAACAGGACAGGAAAAAAGCCTGAACCCCATGCATTTCAAGCCAATACAAAAAACTGGTACGACATGTGCAAACGTTTGCGCAATCGATCCTACCCAGCGGATCGATGGCTTTTTTTCAACCACGGAACCCGGGCTTCGGCCCGCACGAACAAGGACTTTCCATGCACTGCACTTCCCGGTGTCGCGCTACACCCGGCGTATTGGCAGCCGCCCTGCTACTGACCGCCGTTACCGGACTACTCAGCACCACGACCCAAGCCCAAACCGCCGAGGCGTCCGCCCAGGGCGAAGCCCTCAGCCCCGAGGCTACCCCCTCGAAAAAAGGCGCTTACCTCTCGGACTGGTACAACCAGGACCTGACGCTCATAGGCAGCAAGGACATCAGCTTCGGCCCGCAACCGGTCGACGATGTCTATCTGGAATATGAATACTTCGGACGCAAAGGGCCCTTCGAGCTCTATGGCTACGTCGACATTCCAAAGATTTTCAACATTGGCAACAGTCACGACAAAGGTGTGTGGGACCACGGTTCCCCCGTATTCATGGAGCACGAACCGCGTATTTCCATCGACTACCTTGCCGGTCGCAGCCTGGCCATCGGTCCGTTCAAGGAGTGGTATGTGGCGTTCGACTGGATCTACGATCACGGCAGCAACAGCGCCAATCGTGCGAACACCTTGTACAGCGGCCTGGGCACCGACATCGACACCCACTCGAGGGTCAACCTGTCGGCCAACTTCTATGGTCGTTATCAGTGGGAAAACTATGGCGCCAGCAATGAATACTCCTGGGACGGCTACCGCGCCCAGCTCAAATACATCGTGCCGATCAGCCAGTTCAGCAACGGCGCATCCCTGACTTACATTGGCTTCACCAACTTCGATTTCGGTTCGGACCTGCACAAGGACAACCCTGCCCGGACCGCCAACGCCACGGTCGCCACCAACGTCCTGCTGTATTCGTTCACGCACCTGCGCTTTACGCTGGTGGGCCGCTACTTTCACAACGGCGGCAACTGGCAGGACGGCAGTGAGCTTAACTTTGGCGACGGCAACTTCCGCGCCCGCTCCGATGGCTGGGGATACTACGCCGGGGTTGGCTATCAATTCTGAGCAAACCGTAGAAGCACCACTTCGAATCCATGGAGGTCACGAATACATGATCAATCGCCTGTCTATTTCAATCGGCCTGGCCTGCACGGCCCTGTTCTGCTCGACTGCCGGGGCCGCGCCGCCGCTTCAACCCAAAGTGATGCTGATCACGATGTTCGCCCCCGAGGCGCAGAACTGGATCGAACGCCTCGAACTCAAGACTGAAATCCGCGTGCCGGGGCTGTCCGCCGAGTATCCGACGATCCGCTGCAATGCCGAACGGGTCTGCCTGCTGATCACCAGCATGGGCCAGACCAACGCTGCCGCCTCGACACTGGCCCTGGCGCTCTCCCCCACCGTCGACCTGCGTAAAAGCTATTTCCTGGTGGCCGGGATCGCCGGCATCAACCCGCACCACGGCACGCTTGGCACGACGGCCTGGGCCCATTACCTGGTGGAGTTCGGCACCCAGTGGGAGCTGGATTCGCGGGATGTGCCCAAGGACTGGCCCACCGGCTACCTGGGCATCAATACCAAGGGGCCGAATGAAAAGCCGCCGCTGGACTACAAGACGGAAGTCTTCGAACTCAACCCGGCCCTGCAAGCCAAGGCCTTTGCCCTCAGCCAGAAGGTGAGCTTGGCGGAAAGCAAGGAATCGGCGGCCTGGCGCTTGAAGTATCCGTACGCCCCGGCCAACCAGCCGCCGGTGGTGACCCGCTGCGACACCCTGGCCGGCAACACCTGGTTCTCCGGTACGCGCCTGAGCGAGCGCGCCGAAGTCTGGACCCGCCTGCTCACCGATAACAAAGGTGTCTACTGCACCACCCAACAGGAAGACAACTCCACCTACGAGGCCCTGCTCCGGGCCAGCCGCGAAGGCCGGGTGGACATCAACCGGCTGGCCGTGCTGCGGGCCGGGTCCGATTTCGACCGCCCCGAGCCCGGCGGCAACGAAGTGGACAACCTGCTCAAATATGCCGACCAGGGCGCGTTCGTCCCGGCGCTGGAAAACCTCTTCCGCACCGGCAACCCGCTGGTGCAGGACATTGTGAAAAACTGGTCGGCGTGGAAAGACGGCGTGCCTGGTCTTTGATCAACAGCCGCCCGGCTCTTGGGGAGAAGGGAATGATCTGTGGAGCAAGGCTTGCCCGCGATTAAGTCGACGCGGTCCTTTGTGAACCGAGGCGCCTGCATCGCGGGCAAGCCTTGCTCCCACAGATTGAGGCTAATCTCTACAGATCACTCAATGGAATTTTCCATTGCGGGAAGAATCACTTGAACATCAGCCGTGCGTACCCATCCAGGAGACCGCCGATGTCCCTCGACCCTGCTGCCGACAGCACTCATCTTGATTACGCTCTCGACACGATGTTTGGTCGCAATACCACAAGTGTCAGCTGCGAGTTCGACGTCAAACGCCTTGACGACGGCAGACCGCCATGGTTCACGCTGCACGTGCGACCTCCGCTGCCGAAGGATCTGCACAAGGCCCAGCTCGTGGTGTTCAATGCCGAAGGCCGACGCATCAGCGGCATTGTCCGGCGAGCCAAACGCCTGGCAGACGACAGCCTGCAATTGGACGTGGAACCCGACTGAGTGCTTCAGGCCGGGTGATCGAGCGTGTCCTTGCCGGCCAAGACTCGCGCCTTTATCGACTTCATCACCGAACACTTCGAGCGTGAGGGGTTGGCGCGGCGTTTCAGTGCTGCGTGGGGTTGAGCCTTAGGGTCTTTCGTGCCAGTGCGGCCGCCATCGCGAGCAAGCTCGCCCCCACAGTGGGTTTGCGGTGCGGGCGGTGCTAACGTGGCGCCTCGACGACTGACAAGGATGACCGCGTGCTGCTGCTCAAATTGCTGGTGATTCCCACGTTCCTGCTGCTGATTTCCCGGGCGGGCAGGCGTTGGGGGCCGAGCGTGGCCGGCTGGCTCTCGGGGTTGCCCGTCGTAGTGGGACCGATCCTGTTGTTCCTGGCCGTGGAACAAGGCGAGCTGTTTGCCGCGCAGTCGGCGACCGCGGCACTGGCGGCGATGTTCGCGATGATCGCTTTCTGCGTGGTGTACGCCCAGGTCGCCCAGCATCGCAACTGGCCCTGGGCGCTGGGCATCGCGCTAGGGGTCTGGGCCTTGGTGGCGTTGATCCTGTCCTGGCTACCGGCTTCGCTGCCGTTGTCGAGCCTGATCGCCCTGGTCGCGCTGCTGGCGGCGCCATATCTGTTCCCGACGGTCCGACCGGTGATGAACGGGCCGGCGGCCAAATCCGACAAATTGCTGCTGCGCATGATCGCCGGCGCGCTGTTGACCCTGGCGGTGACGCTGCTGGCCAGTACCGTGGGCGAGCGCTGGAGCGGGCTGCTGGCGGTATTCCCGGTGTTGGGCAGTGTCATGGCGGTGTTCTCCCAACAAACCCGGGGACCGGCCTTCACCGCCGCGCTGCTGCGGGCGACGGCCACCGGCATGTATTGCTTCGCCGCCTTCTGCCTGACCCTGGCCCTCGCCCTGCCGATGCTGGGCATGCCCGCCTTTGCCTTGGGCGTCGCGGTGTCGATGGCCATGTTGCTGGTGACCCGACGCCTGCTGGTGCGGCCACCGCCCGGCGACACCGCACACCTTTCGCCAAAATGACGGTCTCTTCTGCACTGGCGCTGGAGTCAGGTGCGACGCCCATGGGATGATCGGCCTCCAGGCACGACCATCTGTGGAGCGTTTCAATGTCATTGCTGAGTAAACAAGCCGCCGCCCTGTTGCTGGGGGCCATCGCCAGCCTGGTCGTGGTATCCGCCCAAGCGGCCCCGGCCAAACCTGCCGGCGATGCACCGGCGCAGAAAGTGTCGATGCTCGGCGGCAAGTTCACCTTCACCTTGCCCAAGGGCTTCACGGCGACGCCGCTACCCGCTGGTGAAGTGGCCCAGGGCACCGCTGGGGCGACAGGGACGATGTACAGCAATGCCACCAGCAGGACCGTGGTGATTGCCGCTGAGAACACCATCGTCAACGGTACGAATGTGAAGGACGACGATGGTGCATTCCTCGACACCACCATGGCCGACTTCGCCGCCCAACGCATCAAGGCCCTGCCGGACGCCAAGATCCTCAGCGAAAAAAGCCTGACCCAAAAAGGCACCGGCCTGGGCCTGCGTCAGCTCGACACCAGCGCGACCCAGGGCGGCGGGCCAACCCTCGACACCACGCTGCTGGGTGCCTCCGGCACGCACATGGCCGTGGTGCAGATCATCTCCCGGGCCAGCGACAAGGCCGGTCATGAAGCGTTGGTGAAACAGATCGCCAGCGGTAAATAAGCGCCCCGGAACATGTGGGAATGTGGGAGCCGAGCTTGCTCGCGATGGCGTTGGCACATCCTGGCATTGACGCAAGCTGACCCACCGCTATCGCGAGCAAGCTCGGCTCCCACAGGGTTTCCCCACAAGGGCTTAGGGTAGTCAGGGATTGAGCCGCTCCAGCCAGGCCCGCAGGTCCTGCACTTCCAGGGCGCTGATGCTGTGGCCGACGCCCGGGTAGGCATGGAATTCCGGTTCCAGCGCCAGGGTCTTCAGGAAGCTGTTGGCCTCGGTACCATCGTGGTAGGGAATGATCGGGTCTGCCGTGCCATGGCCGATGAACACCGCCAGTGTCCGGCGCGATTCATCTGGGGTCAGTTCCGCCCGCAGCACTGACAGGACCCGCCCACCCATTGCGGCAATACCGCCGACGGCTTCGGGGTGTCGCAGGGCCACTTCGTAGCTCATCATCGCGCCCTGGCTGAACCCTACCAGGTAGACCTTGCTCGCATCGGTCGAGTACTTGGCCCGAGCCTTGTCGATGAAGTCCAGCAGCATCTGACCGCTGGCCTTCAAGTCCGAGGTGTCACCGTCGTAGGCACCGTCGCCCGTCTTCGCGAACCACTGATAACGGTCCTGTTCCATGCTCTTCGGCGCCCGCACCGAGAGGTAGTTGTAATCCCGGGGCAACTCGCTCTTGAGTTCGAACAGGTCCTGTTCGTTGCTGCCGGAGCCGTGCAGGAAGATCACCAGCGGGCGGTTGCCGGCTTGCTCATCGGCTTGGGCCAGGTAGTTGAGCGGCAAGTCCGTGTGCAGCGAGGGTTGGGCTTGCAACCCGGACGAGACCAGCAATAGAAACAGGGCGAGCGCTTTAAACATCAATCTTCCTCCATCGTTCGATAGCCGCACGACAAGAAGCGTGCGGTGAGGTAGACAGCACTTATCAGTCGTTGCTCAATTTCCCCGTACGAATCGGTTCACGCCCGGCGACTTTTGCCTGCCAGATGCCCGGCTGGGTGTAGCGCCCGCGGTCCAGGGCAAACAGCACGCCACTGGTGCCAGCCCGCACGGTGGTGACCCGATCATTCAACGGATCGACCACTTCGAACAGCGGATCGCCGCGCTCCACCCATTCACCGGCCTCACGCAGGAAGCTCACCACACCATGGTGCGGCGCGAACAGGTATTGGGTGCCTTCGAACGGAAAGCCTTCGCAGCATTCGGCGGGGGCGGATGGCCAGTCCCCGGCGATAAAACCCTGCTCGGCCAAAAACCCGAGGATGGCTTCACAATTGGCCTGGGCCTGTTCCACGCGAGTGTCGCCCATGCTGCCCAGCTCCAGCGTCGTCGCCAGGTTCGCCGCTGGGATCGACGCCGCCGGAAAGGTTTTGGCCAGGCGCAACCAGGGTGAGGAGCAGGACTCGTCGAACGAACTGCCACCGGAATCTTCACTCAGCAACGCCACCCCGGCCTTCAAGCGTGCGGCCAGGGAGCGCCATTGCGGCCACTGTTGCGGCAAGGCATACAAGTGGATCGCTGCCTCGAAATCGCAATGCAGGTCCAGGGTGATGTCGGCGTCGCAGGCATGGCGCAGCAGCAGGCGATGCAGTGCTTCAAGTTGCGAAAGCGGCGCCGGCAGCTCGTCGAGAACCTGGGCCATGGTCTGGCGGATCAAGGTGATGTTGGCGGCCGGGTCGTCACCCAGCCGATCACCGATGCGTTGCGCCACCGGCGCACTGAGCTCCACGAAAGAGCGGTTGAAATTCTTGCCACTGCCCAGTTCGAAACGCCCCATGTGGGCGCTTTGCAGATGTTGATCCAGGCCGATGGGATTGGCCACCGGCACCAGCTCGATCACCCCTTTGAGCAGGCCTTGCGCCTCGAGGTCGTTGAGCCGCTGCTTCAGCTCCCAGGCAGTACGCATGCCCGGCAGTTCGTCGGCGTGCAGGCTGGCCTGGATATAAACCTTGCGCGGGCCATGGCCGTAACGAAACACACTGAGCCGACGCTCGGTGCCCAGGTGGCTCCATGGCAGGGTATGGTCGATGCGTTGCATGAAATCTCCGAATGACTAGGCGTAGGAGCTGTGTAGGAGCTGTCGAGCGAAGCGAGGCTGCGATCTTTTGATCTTTCGCTCTGGACTCAACTGGCAGTGGAAAGATCGCAGCCTCGCTTCGCTCGGCAGCTCCTACAGCAGCTCTTACCGATTAATGCCCGTAGACATCAAAGGCGAAGTATTTGTCCTGCACTTTCTTGTACGTGCCATTGGCGCGGATTTCGCTGATGGCGGCGTTGAATTTGTCGGCCAGGACCTTATCGCCCTTGCGCACCGCAATGCCGGCGCCACCGCCGAAGTATTTCGCGTCTTCATAGGTCGGGCCCACGAAGGCGAAGCCTTTGCCAGCATCGGTCTTCAGGAAACCGTCGTCGAGGTTGACCGAGTCGGCCAGCATGGCGTCGAGGCGACCAGCAACCATGTCCAGGTTGGCTTCCTGCTGGGAGCCGTAGCGCACCAGGTTGATCCCGGCGGGCACCAGCACTTCAGTGGCGAAACGGTCGTGGGTACTGGCACGCAGCACACCGACTTTCTTGCCCTTGAGCTCGGTCAGCGGGTCCTTGACCTCGGAGCCTTCCTTCATCACGAACCGCGCCGGGGTGTGGTAGTACTTGATGGTGAAATCGACGTTTTTCTTGCGATCGTCGGTGATGGTCATGGACGACAGGATCGCATCGATCTTCTTCACTTTCAGCGCGGGGATCAGGCCATCGAACTCCTGCTCGACCCAGGTGCACTTGACCTTCATCTGCTCGCAGAGGGCGTCGCCGATATCGACATCGAAGCCGGTCAGCTTGCCGTCGGGGGTTTTCATCGAAAAAGGCGGGTAACCGGCTTCGATCCCGAGGCGGATCGGCTTGGCCTCTTCGGCCACGGCCGACAGGGACAATACGGACAGTGCCAGGGCACCGAACATGGCTAGCTTGTTCATTTTCGCTCCTGAGTGCGCAGGTATTTTATTGATCGTTATAGGCAGATTCGTAAGCAGCGTTCGGTCAGCAAAAACCGAAGTGGCCGGGAGTCTAGAGGGGCACTCGGGAGGGGAATTATGTTGAGGCGACAAATACTTATAAAAAGCCACTAATGCCGTGTTGTAACGCCGAAGTTCTGTAGGAGCGAGCTTGCTCGCGATCGCGGTGCGTCAGCGTGCCTCAATGCCGAATGTGCCGCCGTCATCGCGAGCAAGCTCGCTCCCACAAAGAGCTGTTTGCGCTGTCTCAGCAGTCGCAGCTGATCGCCTCCTCCGCCATGCGCTCCACTGTACCGCTCAGGCGAAAGCCTTCATCGAGCCAGCCCATGACGCCGCCGATCATTTCCTTGACCGGGTAGCCCAACGTTGCCAGGCGCACTGCCGCCTTGTTCGCGCCATTGCAATGCGGGCCAGCGCAATACACCACGAACAGGGTGGTCTTGGCATAGGCGGCCAGCGCCTGGGCGGTGAGCGTGCGGGTTGGCAGGTTGATCGCCCCGGGTACGTGGCCGCGTTCGTAGGCCAGTGGTCCGCGTACATCCACCAGCACAAAATCGATATTGCCGGCCTGTTGGCTGGCGTGAACGTCGGAACAATCAGTTTCGAATGTCAGGCGACGGCTGAAATGCTGCAGGGCGATATCGGAGGGGGCAGCAGGCACTTCGCGAACCAGGCTGGTCATGGGCGTGTACTCCAGGATAGATAAGGCGTGAAGAGACTTTATCCCCCCGATGCTTACCGCTACAGTGGCGCACAAGACACTCTGTGGGAATTTTCCGCCAAATGCAGCCTAACCCTGGTCTGGTCGCGATTCTTGCCTACGACGGCCTGTGCACGTTCGAATTCGGTGTCGCCGTCGAGATCTTCGGATTGGAGCGACCGGAATTCGATTTCCCCTGGTACACGCATCGGATCGTCGCGGTCGATGACGGCCCGATGCGCGCCATGGGCGGCTTCCAGATATTGGCCGATGGCGGTATGGAACTGCTCGAAACCGCCCGGACCATCATCGTGCCAGGCTGGCGCAACCGCAGCGAACCACCGTCCCAGGCGTTGCTCGAAGCACTGCGCAGGGCCCACGCCCGTGGTGCGCGCCTGCTGTCGATCTGCTCCGGTGCCTTCGTACTCGCCGCCGCCGGGTTGCTCGACGGGCTGGGCGCCACGACTCATTGGCGCTACGCCGACGAACTGGCCGCAAGCTTTCCGGCCGTGCGGGTAGACCCGGATGTGCTGTACGTGGATTCAGGACAGGTCATCACCTCGGCGGGCAGCGCCGCCGGTATCGATGCCTGCCTGCACCTGGTGGCACGGGACTATGGCGTCCAGGTCGCCAACGCCGTGGCACGCCGGTTGGTGATGTCGCCGCAACGTACGGGCGGGCAGGCGCAGTTCATTCCCTCGCCGGTCAGCCGCACGCCACGCAGCGACCTGTCGAGTGTCATGCAATGGGCCCGCGAACGCCTGCACGAACCCCTCGGGGTGCGCGAACTGGCCAGCCAGGCGGCCATGAGCGAACGCACCTTCCTGCGCCATTTCACCCAGGCCTGCGGCGTGTCGCCCAAGGCCTGGCTGCAACATGAACGCCTGGCCCGGGCCCGCGAATTGCTGGAAAGCACCGGGGACAACACCGACAACATCGCGCAACTGTGCGGCTACCGCTCGGTGGAAAGCTTTCGCGTGGCGTTTCGCAGCGTCGTCGGGTTGGCGCCGTCGGTGTATCGGGAGCGGTTTGGGCGGGGGTAAATAGCCTACTGGTGATGAAGCTGTCGAACGCTGCTGTGGTGAGGGCACATATGTGGGAGCAAGGCTTGCTCGCGATATGAGCGCCTCGATTTCTGGAAGACCGCATCGCCTGTATCGCGGGCAAGCCTTGCTCCCACATGCCCTCTCGCCACAGGTTGATGTGCAAGCGTCATTGAGGTTTACGCAACAAATAAGTATCCATGATCCAGCCATTGGCCTTGCGCGCGGCCTTACGGGTGCGTTCGATGTCATCGGCCACGTCCCCCAGGCGGCCGGCGATAAGGATTTCATCCGGCGTCCCCACATAGGCACCCCAGTAGATGTGCGTATCCGGATCGCTCACCTGGCGATAGGCGTCCTCGGCATCGAGCATCACCACCACACTCGCCGCATCACCCACCTGCCCCGCCGCCAACCGGCGTCCGGTGGTAATTTCCAGCGAACCGCCAATGCTGTTCAAAGGCACTTTATGCCGGGCGGCCAAGGCCTGGACGCTGGTGATGCCGGGGATCACCTCGAATTCGAAGGCGCAGCGGCCCGCATCGAGGATCGCCTGCAGGATGCGCACGGTACTGTCGTACAGCGCCGGATCGCCCCACACCAGAAAACCACCCCGTTGACCGTCGGACAGTTCTTCATTGATCAAGCGTTCGAAGGTGGCCTGTTTAGCGCGGTTCAACGCTTCGACGCTGTCCTTGTAGTCCAGGTCGCCGCGTTGGCGTTCCGGGCTGTAGGCTTCGACGAAACGGTAGGTGCGATCAACGATGTAGCGCCGACAGACTTCGCGCCGCAGGTCCAACAGTTTGTCCTTGGCCGGGCCCTTGTCCATGAGAAAGACCACCTCCAAGCGGTTCAAGGCTTTCACTGCCTGCATCGTCAGGTGATCCGGATCGCCGGCCCCAATGCCGATGACTGACAATTTCTTCATCGCGGCGCCTCCTGGCCAGGTCCCTGGGTGCGTAATCGCCATACGCCGTTGAAACGCAATTCGAGGGTGGACAACGGTTCAATGTCGATCCGGTTGAATGTGGCGGCCGGGCAACCCAAGACATTCACCAGGGCTGCGCGGATCACGAAGGGGTGGGTGACGGCCAGCAGATGTCCTGGCCGGGTTTCCAGACTGGCCAGCCAACCCCCGACACGGCGACACAACTGGGCGACAGATTCACCACCATGGGGAGCCGCCTCGGCATCGTCGAGCCAGCTTTGCAGGGCTTGCGGTTCAGCCTGAAGCAAGTCATCGATGGACAATCCGCGCCAGCGTCCCAGATCGCAATCGGCCAGGGCCTGGTCCTGCTCGGGCTCGGCGCCGAACAACGCGGCGGTCTGGCGCGTGCGCAGTTCCGGCCCGCACAGCAGTTGCCGGACATTTCGGTAGCGATGCTCGACCTGCGCGCGGCGTGCCAGCCAGTCGGCGTCCAGCGATTCGTCCAGGCCAAAGCGCGCCTGCTTCTGGGCGGCGGTGCGGGCGTGGCAGATCAAGGTCAGACGAGTGGCTTGCACACTGGATTCTCAGGCAATCGAAAAGGTCGCATGGGCGGGATATTCATGCTTTTAGTTGTACAGCACCTTATACGAAATCAAATAAATGAGACAAAAAGGCGTTATGTCCGACATCGCCAGAAGTATCGACTGACATACCTGGTCTACTCAGCCGGGACCAACTCCTACAAGGGTTTCGCACAATATTCGAGCATTTTAAACGGAACGTAAAAACCACTGGACATGTAGCACCAGCTACATAAATACTGTTTTCAGGAGTTATGAAAGAAATTCAACACCCATCCTGGCAAGGAGCACGGATGCCACCTCTCAGAGACCTGATCACCGATCCCGGCCTGGTTTTGACGCCGTCGGAACGCAAGGTCGTACGTGCCCTGCTCGATCACTACCCACGCAACGGCCTCGGCCCGATGTCACGCCTGGCAGACCATGCCGGCGTCAGCGACCCGACCATCGTGCGGCTGGTGAAAAAACTCGGGTTTGGCGGTTACGCCGAATTCCAGGATGCCCTGCTCAGTGACATGGACCATCGCCTGCGCTCCCCCCGCACCCTGTTGAAACCGCGGGCCAAATTGCAGCAAGGCGATACCTGGAGCCAGTACCTGGCCGCCAGTCAACGCCACCTCATCGACACCCAGGCCCTGACTCAACCCGAAGACGTGCGCATTCTCGTGCAGTGGTTGCTCGACAGCCGCCATCACGTGCATTGCTTCGGTGGGCGCTTCAGCAGCTTCCTGGCCCACTACCTGCTCAACCATTTGCGGCTGTTGCGCGCCGGCTGTTTCGCCCTGGAAGACAACGCCCAACTGCCTGACCGGCTGTTCGACGTGCAGCGCCAGGATGTGGTGCTGATCTTCGATTACCGTCGCTACCAGGCCCAGGCCCTGCGTGTGGCCAGCGCGGCCAAGGAGCGCCACGCCCGCGTCGTGCTGTTCAGCGACGTCTACGCTTCGCCGTTGCGCGAGTTGGCCGACCTGATCATCAGCGCCCCGGTGGAATCGATCTCGGCCTTCGACAGCCTGGTGCCAGCGCTGGCCCAGGTCGAGGCACTGATTGCCTGCCTGACCCTGCAATGCCCCGAGCTGGCCGAACGCCTGGAAGGCATCGATACCTTGCGCACGGAATTCAACACGCACCTGTTGGAGGAAAAATAAGGATGTTCTCGCTCCCCCACCGCTCACCCCGGGATTTGCCGTTCACCTGCCAGCACACCGCCTTGCTGCTGGTGGACATGCAACGCGCCTGGCTGGAACCGCAATTCGATGCCCACCTGCACACCCGCGAGGCCGAGTATTTCATCCAGCGGGCCCGCCAGCAGGTCATCCCCAACCAGCAGCGCTTGCTCAACGCGATGCGCGAAGGGAAGCACAACGTGTTGCACACCCACATCGAAAGCCTCACCGCCGATGGCCGCGACCGTTCCCTGGATCACAAACTGTCGGACATGCACCTGCCCAAGGGCAGCCCCGAGGCGCAGATCATCGCCGAACTGGCGCCGCTGGAAAACGAAATCGTGCTGCCCAAGACCTCCTCAGGGGTTTTCAATTCCACCAACATCGACTATGTGCTGCGCAACCTGCAGACCCGCCACTTGATCGTCGCCGGCATCGTCACCGACCAGTGCGTCGACATGGCCGTGCGCGACGCCGCCGATCGCGGCTACCTGGTCACGCTGGTGGAAGATGCCTGCGCCACCTACACCGAACAACGGCACCTGGCGTGCCTGAACGCGATCAAGGGCTATTGCTGGATCACCGATACCGACACCGTGCTCGCGCGTTTGCAGGAGATGCAGCCATGAGCCGCCTCGATCCTGCCGCCGTCCTCGCCCCGTTGCCCGTCACGACCCTGGTGACCACCGACCTGATCGGCGTGACCCGTGGGCGCTCGTTTCCCAGCGATGAATTGCCCCACTACGTCACCGCCGGTTGTGGCTGGGTGCCGGCCAACAGCGCGCTGACGCCCCAGGACATCATCGCTTCGACCAACCCCTGGGGCGCCTATGGCGACCTGCGACTGGTGCCGGACTTGTCCAGCCGGGTGACCGTCAACAACGGCCCCGACGCCCAGGCGCCCGTCCTCGACTTTATCCATTGCGATGTACGCGAGACCGACGGCCGGCCCTGGAACGCCTGCCCGCGCACGCTGTTGCAGAACGAAGTGGAGCGTTATCGCGCCGAACTGGGCTTGCAGGTTTTCGCCGCGTTCGAGCATGAATTCAACCTGGTTGCCACGCCTGCGCAGCCTGATCGCCTGGCCTTCAGCCTCCAGGCCCAGCGCCAGCAGGCCGAATTCGCCGGATGGTTGCTCAGTGCCCTGAGGGCCGGCGGTGTCGAGCCGGAAATGTTCCTGCCGGAATATGGCCAGCATCAATACGAAATCACCTGCCGCCCGACTTTGGGCGTAGCCGCCGCCGACCGGGCCGTGAACGTACGGGAAATCACCCGCGAGATCGCCCGGCAAATGGGCCTGGACCTGAGCTTCGCCCCCAAGACCGCGGAAAACGCCGTGTGCAACGGCGTGCATTTGCACCTGAGCCTGCAGGATCTGAGCGCGGACCCGGTGCTGCATGACGCCGCCAGCAGCAACGGCTTGTCCAGCCTCGGCCAGCATTGGGCCGCTGGTGTGCTGCACTATCTGCCTGCACTGTGTGCGCTGACCGCGCCGACACCGGTGTCCTACGAACGCCTGCAGCCTCATCACTGGAGCGCGTCCTATGCGTGCCTGGGACAGCGCAACCGCGAAGCGGCGCTGCGCATCTGCCCGACCGTAAGCCTGAGCGGCAAACCGCTGGCGAACCAGTACAACCTGGAGTTCCGCGCCATGGACGCCACCGCTTCGCCGCACCTGGCGATGGCAGCGCTGTTGATCGCTGGGCGACTGGGCATCCAGCAACGACTGGCCCTGAACGCTGTCACTGATGAAATACCCGATGAGCTGGATGAAGCACAACGGCACGCCCGTGGCATTATCGCGCTGCCGACATCCCTGGCCCAGGCACTGGACTGCCTGCGCCACAGCGGGGCGCTGGTCGAGACCCTGCCCGGCCCGCTGGTTGAAACCTACTTCGCCTTGAAGGCCCAGGAGCTGGCCTTGACCGAGGCGCTGTCACCTGCCGAGCGTTGTGAGCACTATGCACGAATCTATTGAGTGTGCTGAATCGGGCCTCTACACCAGGCCACCCTACCGACTGGCCCGGGAGGAATCCGAACACCCGGTGCTGCTGGTGTGCGAACACGCCAGCCGCTTCATTCCCGATGCGCTGAACGACCTGGGGCTGGATGAAACGGCCTCCCAGGAGCACATTGCCTGGGACATCGGTGCCCTGGCCTTGGCCGAACGCCTGTCCGAAACCCTCGGCGCAACGTTGCTGTCGGCCAATTACTCACGGCTGTTGATCGACCTCAACCGCCCGCTGCACGTGCCCGACAGCATTCCGGCCCAGAGCGAGATCTACCAGGTTCCGGGTAACCATGCCCTGGACGACGCCACTCGCGAATATCGCCAGCAGCGCCTGTTCCATCCCTTCCATGATCGGTTGCAGGCGTTGATCGACCAGCGCCTGGCCGCCAACCGACCGGTGCGCGTGGTGGGCATCCACAGTTTCACCCCGGTGTTCTACGGCCAGCCGCGCGCCCTGGAAGCGGGCGTGCTGTTCGGCGAAGCCAAGGAATACGCCCAGCACATCGTCGACGGGCTGGGCCGGCATTCGCTGCGGGCGGCGGGCAACCAGCCCTACAAGATCAACCCCCTGACCGACATGACGGTCCCGGTGCACGGCGATGGCCGCGGCCTGGATTCGGTGTTGATCGAAGTGCGCAACGACCAACTGCGCAGCCCCGAAGCGGTACGGACCTGGAGCGCCTACCTGGCGCCCCTGCTGTAGCGCGGCAGCGGCAAGTTTCCTGCGACAGACAGCAAGCAAGAGCAACCCCACAGCTGAAAAGGAAAACGGCTCATGAGCATTGAGGCATTTGGCTACAAACAGGAATTGAAACGCGGCCTGTCGCTGACAGACCTGGTGGTATACGGGATGATTTTCATGATCCCCATCGCCCCGTTCGGCGTGTATGGCTATGTCAACGCCGAGGCACCGGGGATGGTGCCGCTGGCGTACATCATCGGCATGGTGGCGATGCTGTTTACTGCCTTGAGCTACGGCAGCATGGCCCGGGCCTTTCCGGTGGCAGGTTCGGTCTATTCCTACGCGCAACGGGGCCTTAACCCACACGTTGGCTTCATTGCCGGTTGGCTGATGCTGCTGGACTACCTGCTGATCCCGCCGCTGCTCTATGTCTACGCCGCCATGGCGCTGAACCATCTGTACCCGGACATCCCCAAGGTCGGTTTCATCCTGGCCTTCCTGGTGAGCGCGACCTTCGTCAACCTGCGGGGCATCACCTTCACCGCTCGGATGAATATCATTTTCCTGCTGGCGCAACTGGTGGTGCTGGGGATTTTCCTGTTCTACGCCTGGAATGCCCTGCACGGTGGTGCCGGTAACGGCCAACTGACCCTGGCACCGCTTTACAGCCCCGAACATTTCAACTTCGCCCTGCTGATGCAAGCCGTGTCCATCGCGGTATTGTCGTTCCTGGGCTTCGACGCCATTTCCACCCTGGCTGAAGAGATCAAGGACGACCCGGGCCGCAGCGTCGGCAAGGCTGCCCTGGTGACCTTGCTGGTGATGGGAGCGATCTTCGTGGTGCAGACCTGGATCGCCACGGACCTGGCCGCCGGCATGGGTTTCAAGTCCGCCGACACCGCATTCTATGAAATCGCCGAATTGGCAGCCGGCAGCTGGCTGGCCACCTTGACCGCGGTTGCCACGGCCCTGGCCTGGGGCGTGGCCGTGGCGATCACTTCGCAGGCGGCGGTATCGCGCCTGTTGTTCGGCATGGCCCGGGACGGCCAGTTGCCCAAGGTGCTGGCCAAGGTCCATCCGAAACACAACACCCCGTACCTGAGCATCTACCTGGTGGCAGTGCTGTCGCTGTTGATCTGCTACCTGTTCATCGACGCCGTGGACACCCTCACCTCCCTGGTCAACTTCGGTGCCCTGAGCGGCTTCATGTTGCTGCACATCACCGTCATCAACCATTACTGGCGTCGCCAGCAGTCCGGCCAACTGATTCGCCACTTGATTTGCCCGCTGATCGGCTTCGTGATCGTCGCGGCCATCATGTACAACATGGGCGTGGCTGCGCAGAAGCTCGGCCTGATCTGGATCGCCGCGGGCGTGATCTATCTGTGTGTGCTCAACAAATTCGGCAACCCTACCGCCGTGCCCGATCCGGCCGGTCAGTGAGGGCCGGCGGCCGAAGGACTCGGCCAACCGTGGTTACAACGCGTGGACATCGACAGTGATCGTCAAGCCCGGTGCTGGTCATCGGGCTCTCTGGAACAGGAGTGCAATCCATGCTGGCCTTACGTCCAGTTCAATTAACCGATCTGC
The DNA here is from genome assembly GCF_008801605.1 of Pseudomonas brassicacearum subsp. brassicacearum. Lineage (GTDB taxonomy): Bacteria > Pseudomonadota > Gammaproteobacteria > Pseudomonadales > Pseudomonadaceae > Aquipseudomonas > Aquipseudomonas brassicacearum. The sequence goes on from NZ_VZPJ01000001.1 coordinate 961,055, forward strand.
CGCAACTGCAACAACTGGCCCGTGACAGCCTGGTGGGTGTCACGTCGCTGCCGGACGATACCGCGCGCCTGGAGGAAAAGATCCTCGACTCGTGCACCTCGTTCGAGGCCGATGTGCAGGGCCCTGGCGCGGAGAATTATTTTTTTGTCCTGGAGGACCTGGAATCCGGGCGCCTGGTCGGTTGTTCGGAAATTCTCTCCAGCACCGGGTGCAACGAACCGTTCTACAGCCTGCGCAACCGGCCGTTTTCCAGCGAATCCCGGGAGCTGAACATCCAGCATGGCGTGCCCGCGCTGTCGCTGTGCCAGGACCTCAACGGACAGACGCTGCTACGTGGCTTCCACATCGACGCCGAGCGGGTGCGCACGCCGGAATCGGAGCTGCTGTCCCGGGCCCGACTGATGTTCATCGCCGCCCATCCCCAGCGCTTTGCCGAATCGGTCATCACCGAAATCGTCGGTTTCAGCAGCGAGGACGGCCAGTCGCCTTTCTGGGACGCCATAGGCCAGCACTTCTTCGACCTGCCCTACGTCGAAGCCGAACGGTTGTGTGGCTTGCAGAGCCGAACCTTTCTCGCGGAGCTGATGCCGCAATACCCGATCTACGTACCCATGCTGCCGCCAGCCGCCCAGGCCTGCATCGGCCGGGTGCATCCCGACGGCCAGGAGGCCTTCGACATCCTGGCGCGCGAGGGTTTCGAGACCAACAGCTACGTCGATATCTTCGACGGTGGGCCGACCTTGCATGCCCGTATCGCCAACGTCCGTACCATCACGCAAAGTCGGAGCGCCACGGCCCGGCAAAGCCTGCAGATCGATGCCAGAGGCCGTTACCTGGTGAGCAACGACCGTCTTGGAAACTACCGGGCCATCGTCGCCGAGCTGGACGTCAACGCCGAAGGCCCCGTGGCCCTGTCGCCCGACATGCTGGCCGCCCTGGGCGTCTTGGATGGCGAGCGGATCCGGGTGGTTGCCCTATGAACCTCACTCGATCCCGTGGCACGCATTGGCGCTTGGACCGACACAATGAAGGAGCTGCAGCATGATTGTCCGTCCGGTCGCCATTACCGATCTGCCCGCGTTGCTGGACCTGGCCCGTTGCGCAGGTCCCGGCTTCACCAGCCTGCCAGCCAACGAAGAGCGCCTGGCCCACCGCATTCGCTGGGCCCAACGAACCTTTGCCGGGCAAGTCGAACGTGCCGACGCCGATTACCTGTTCGTGCTCGAAGACGATGACCGGCAGGTGCTGGGTATCAGTGCCCTGACCGGCGCGGTCGGGCTGCGCGAGCCCTGGTACAACTATCGGGTCGGGCTGACGGTCAGCTCGGCGCCGGAGCTGGGGATCCAGCGGCAGATCCCGACCCTGTTCCTCAACAACGAGATGTCCGGGCAATCGGAAATCTGCTCGTTGTTCCTGCACCCCGAGCAACGTCACGGTCACAACGGACGCCTGCTGTCCCTGGCGCGCCTGCTGTTCGTGGCCGAGTTCTCCCAGCTGTTCGGCGAAAAACTGATCGCCGAACTGCGCGGCCATGCCGACGAACGAGGCTGTTCGCCGTTCTGGGACAGCCTGGGACGGCATTTTTTCAAGAAGGATTTCAGCTACGCCGATCAGCTATCCGGCATGGGCAACAAGTCGTTCATCGCCGAGCTGATGCCACGCCAGCCGCTGTACACCTGCCTGCTCACCGAACAGGCCCAGGCGGTGATCGGCAAGGCTCACCCGAACACCGAGCCGGCCCTGAAGATCCTCAGTGCCGAAGGTTTCAGCCATAAGGGCTACATCGACATCTTTGACGGCGGCCCGGTGATCGAGGCGCCAGTGTCGAAGATCCGTACCGTGCGCGACAGCCAGATGCTGACCCTGGTCATTGGCACCCCGGACGAACAGGCACCGGTCTGGCTGATTCACAATCGGCGCCTGGAAAACTGCCGCGTCACCAGCGCTCGCGCACACCTGCATGGCCACAAGCTGCTCGTCGATCGCCTCACCGCCAAACGCCTGCAAGTGCAACCGGGTGATACGGTGCGGGCCGTGGTATTGCCCAGGCAGGGGCAACAGGCGGTGGCGGCGTAGCCAAGGTACCGCCCGACCTTGGATATTCAATACATAAGAACTTCGTTAATCAGCAATACTTCTCCACAATTGCATAATTGCCACTTACCTACTCGGGACCCATACTTTCGCGCATCGCCCCACTGTAACGACAATATTCATGATCAAGAATCTGATTGCTACACGAATACCGCTCGAACGCATAGCGGAGAAAATCAAGACATTAGACATGACCGCGCAAGTCAAACAATTGATCGCCGATCTGGATATACAACACAACGTTGCCACGGCACAGTCTCGACGCGCGGCCATCATGAACATGACCAACCCGCATACCGGGACTATCACGCTGCATTGCACGAGCGTGGGCAATATCAGTGTCAAGGCACCAGCATCTAACACCGCCTCTTCGCAACTGTACTCGGTGCCCGGTCAAAGTATCCTATTCGCACTTGATCAGCCTTTCGAAATCCAGCAATACACCCTCAAAACGCATCAACTTGAAAAAACCGACACCTCGATCATCGACAACTGCAATCCGCTGATCATTGATGGCAATCGAACCTTATTCGACTATTCTCAAAGGGGCAAAAAACAACCTGCATTGATTGGCAGAATCAATTTCCCCGACCGCAGTGCAGACATCAACGTATTTGATCCTGTCTCATTGCGCAAAACAGCCTGGCTGCCTCAAGACAATAGTACCGCCCGGTACCTGTTGAGCCTCGAATTACTCGAAACGATCCAGGACCCGGAAGGTGTCAGGGTTGCCGGGGAGCTGATCTACCATTATCACCCTGCCGTGGCATGGAAAGCCTTCCAGATGCTTTATCGGGCTGACCCGCAAAACGCGTTGAGTTACGTCCCGTCGCTGAAAAAACGCAAGGACGCCCGCCTGGACAATTTGCTCCGTCCACTGGAGCTGGCGGCATGAACCTGGAAACGTTTGTCGAGCGACTGAACACTTATGACCTGCAGCGAGACAAAACCAGGATCATTGCAGACTTGCGCCAACTGGCCAAAAACCGTTGTCTATTGAGCGATCATCTTTATACCACCCTCCAGCGAGACGGTTTCAGTACGCGCAACAGCCTCTATAACGCCTATGGTTTTGTACTGCACAAGAATGATTCATTCACCCTTCGCCTGGGATTCTGGTCGCCGGTAGAGACTCATGATGAAAGCGAAACATTCATTTATAACCTGAACCACAGTCACGACTTTGAAATGTATGCAGTCGGCTACAGCGGAGATGGCTACACCACCATTACACGCGAAATACTTGATAATCTACCGCTGCAAAAAGGTAAAAAACCCAGACTGGGTAAAGTGCGAAAACTTAAACTTGCGCCAGGTGAAGTCCTGCACATGCCTGCACTACAGGAAATCCATAAGCAAATCGCCCCGAAGTCAATGTCCGCTTCATTGAGTGTACTTATTCATCCTAAACACCTGGTCAAGATCGACGAAGCTTGGTGTTTCGATAAAAATTACAGACCGCTTTACCCCGGCATCGCTGCGCCAGAGATCGCACTGTTTACAGAGACGCTGTCACAGCTCAACGCCAGCTAGTCATTCGCTGTCCAACAACTAAAGAAGGAGAAACCATGAATAACCTGATGAAAGACTGGGATGAAACCCCATTACTGCGGGCGGGTACCAATGTGGTCGATACCGCCATGCAGTTAACCAACGAAATCCACTGCACGCTCCCCGGCTTCCCGACGCGCTTCAACGTCGGAAACATCCATGAGATCAAGCAGTTCTGGAGCCTACCGACCGAAGACTGAATAGTTTGAAATGGGCTTTTTTTGCCCGGCTGCAGACTTTCCGGGCCTGCAGCCTTCTTTCGATGCCATAACGGCATCACCCATACACATTCGTCATCATCTTTGCGCCTGCCACGTGATAGCCTTTGGATCTTTCGGCGTTGACACTTTTGCTCAAGCCTTTCCATTCCATTGGTGGAACTCATATGTCCAGGCTTTCCCATCAAGATTTGCGTCGTAACTTTCGCCAATTGCTGGCTTCCAACACCTGCTACCACACCGCCTCGGTGTTTGACCCGATGTCGGCGCGCATTGCCGCTGACCTGGGTTTCGAAGTAGGCATCCTGGGAGGCTCGGTGGCATCGTTGCAAGTATTGGGCGCGCCGGACTTCGCCCTGATCACCCTCAGCGAATTTGCCGAACAGGCCACCCGCATCGGCCGCGTGGCCCAACTGCCGGTCATTGCCGACGCCGACCACGGCTATGGCAATGCCCTGAACGTGATGCGCACCATCGTTGAACTGGAACGGGCCGGCATCGCGGCGCTGACCATCGAGGACACCTTGCTGCCGGCCCAGTTCGGGCGTAAATCCACCGACCTGATCGGCGTAGCCGAAGGTGTCGGCAAGATTCGTGCGGCGCTGGAGGCGCGAGTCGATCCGGAAATGGCGATCATCGCCCGGACCAACGCCGCGATTCTGCCGGTCCAGGAAATCATCAGCCGTACCCAGCAATATGAGCGTGCCGGGGCGGACGGGATTTGCATGGTGGGCGTGCAAGACTTCGATCATCTGGATAAGATCAGCGAAAACCTGACGGTGCCGCTGATGCTTGTCACTTATGGCAACCCGTTGCTGCGCGACGACAAGCGCCTGGCCGAGTTGGGTGTGCGCGTGACCATCGACGGCCACGGCGCCTATTTCGCCGCGATCAAGGCGACCTACGACAGCCTTCGCGAACAACGGCAGATCTTCACCCAGGCTTCGGACCTGAGCGCCACCGAACTGACCCACACCTACACCCAGCCCGAGGACTACATCCGCTGGGCCGAGGAGTACATGAGCGTCAAGGAGTAAGCGGACTCGCTCCCACAGAGGCCCGTGGTGGGCCAGATCCTAGCCCTTGCTGCGCAACATTTCCCTGGGCACATACTTGCCGATCTCGAACTTGCCGATGGCCGCGCGGTGGACTTCATCCGGGCCGTCGGCCAGGCGCAGGGTGCGTTGCATGGCGTACATGTAGGCCAGCGGGAAATCGTTGGAGACCCCGGCGCCACCGTGGATCTGGATCGCCCGATCAATGACCTTCAAGGCCACGTTCGGCGCGACGACCTTGATCTGGGCGATTTCGCTCTTCGCCACTTTATTACCGACCGTGTCCATCATGTACGCCGCCTTCAACGTCAGCAGGCGCGCCATGTCGATTTCCATCCGCGAGTCGGCAATCTTGTCGATGTTACCGCCAAGACGCGCCAACGGCTGGCCGAAGGCCGTGCGACTGACGGCACGCTTGCACATCAACTCCAATGCGCGCTCGGCCATGCCGATGGAACGCATGCAGTGATGAATCCGGCCCGGGCCAAGGCGACCCTGGGCAATTTCAAAGCCACGTCCTTCACCCAACAGGACGTTTTCGTACGGCACCCGCACGTTCTCGAACAGCACTTCGGCATGCCCGTGCGGCGCATCGTCGTAGCCGAACACCGGCAGCGGCCGGACGATCTTGACGCCAGGGGTGTCCACTGGCACCAGGATCATCGAGTGCTGGGCATGGCGTGGCGCATCAGGGTTGCTCAGGCCCATGAAGATCAGGATCTTGCAGCGCGGGTCGCAGGCTCCTGAGGTCCACCACTTCTTGCCATTGATGACCCACTGGTCGCCGTCGCGCTCGGCACGGGCGGCCATGTTCGTGGCGTCCGAAGAGGCAACGTCCGGCTCGGTCATGGCAAAAGCCGAGCGGATCTCGCCGCGCAGCAGTGGCTCGAGCCAGCGTTGCTTTTGTTCTTCATTGGCGTAGCGCACCAGCACTTCCATGTTGCCGGTGTCCGGCGCCGAGCAATTGAACGGCTCCGGCCCCAGCAACGAGCGCCCCATGATCTCTGCCAGCGGTGCGTATTCCAGGTTGGTCAGGCCGGCACCCAGTTCGGACTCAGGCAGAAACAGGTTCCACAGGCCTTCTGCCTTGGCCTTGGCCTTGAGCTCTTCCATGATGGCCGTGGGTTGCCAGCGGTCGCCTTCGGCCACTTGCCGTTCGAACACTGCTTCGGCCGGGTAGACATAGGCATCCATGAACGCCGTGACGCGTTCACGCAGTTCCTGAACCTTGGGGGAATAGGCAAAATCCATGAGCAGCACCTTCTTGGCAGAGGTTGTTTTAGGTCATGAAATCGATGCTAGTTCAGCTACGAAAATTTACCTAACCTATTCTCGGCGTGTATTAACATTCATCACCGATATATGTTTCACTGATTCTCATCGCCACCCGGCACCTCACAACAAGCCCAAGAATAAGAGTGCAGCGCCATGAATCTGAGCAAGGTCGACCTCAACCTTTTCATTGTCTTCGATGCGATCTACACCGAAGCCAACCTGACCCGTGCCGGGCAGATCGTCGGCATCACTCAGCCGGCCGTGTCCAATGCCCTCGCGCGTCTGCGGGAAACCTTCAACGACCCGCTCTTCGTGCGCACCGCCCAGGGGATGGTGCCGACGCCCATGGCCCAGAACATCATCGGTCCGGTGCGCAACGCCCTGTCGCTGCTGCGGGTGTCGGTGCAGGAAAGCCGGATCTTCAACCCGTTGCAGGCCGTCAAGACCTACCGCATCAGCATGACCGACCTCACCGAAGGCGTGATCCTGCCGCTGCTGTTCCAGCGCCTGCGTCGCCTGGCACCGACCGTGGCGATCGAGAGTTTCCTGTCCAAGCGCCGTGAAACCACCAAGGAGCTGGCCGCCGGCCGCCTCGACTTCGCGGTGGACGCACCGCTCAACACCGACCCGCAGGTACGCCACGTCAAGTTGATGGAAGATCGCTACGTGTGCGCCATGCGCAAGGGGCATCCGTTGGCGGGCAAGGAAAAAATCAGCCTCGATGATTACCTGGCGCAGACCCACGTGCATATTTCCAGCCGCCGCAACGGGCTGGGTTATGTCGACCTGGCCCTCGGCAAGATGGGTATCCAGCGCAAGATCGCCCTGCGCTCCCAGCATTACCTGATGGCCTCCCAGGTCCTGCAACAAACGGACATGGTCATGACCGTCCCCGAGCGCTTTGCCCGTCGCCACGATCTGCACGCCTTCCTGTTACCGGTCAACGATGTGCCGCCGGTGGAAACCCACCTCTACTGGCACGAAAGCACGGACCAGGACCCGGCCAACCGCTGGATGCGCGAGCAGATGATCGAGCTGTGCCAGCAGGTGACGGCCCATGAGAAGAAGCTCGACAAGGTTTAGGCGATCAAAATTGTGGGAGCGAGCTTGCTCCCACAAGGTTTTGTGTGCAGAAACGTCATTGCTTGACGCGAACGTCAACCTGCCTTTAGCTTAGCGCCAGTCCCTTTCGTTTCGAGCGCTTCCATGAGCAGCCAGACCTACAGCATCTCCGACCTCGCCCGCGAACTGGATATCACCACCCGGGCCATCCGCTTCTATGAAGAACAAGGCCTGTTGAGCCCGGAGCGACGGGGCCAGGAGCGCATTTATTCGCCACGGGACAAGGTCAGCCTGAAGCTGATCCTGCGCGGCAAGCGCATTGGTTTTTCCCTGGCCGAGTGCCGCGAGCTGATCGAACTCTACGACCCCTCCAGCGGCAATCAGAAACAGCTGCACAGCATGCTGGCGAAAATCACCGAGCGCCGGGAACAGCTCGAACAGCAATTGCTGGACATCGAACAGATGAAGCTGGAACTCGACACCGCCGAAGAACGCTGCATCCAGGCGCTGGAGCAGACGATCAAGGGCGAGGAAATCGTCCAGTAACACTTTCCCCCTGTGGGAGCGAGCCTGCTCGCGATAGCGATGTAACTGACAACATCAATGTTGACTGACATACCGCTATCGCGAGCAGGCTCGCTCCCACAGGGGGCAGCATCGTTCTCGATATATTGGCAACTCACTACAGGTCAATCCCCATGTCCCTCCCCTCCTTTGTACGCCTGATCGAAGTCGGCCCCCGTGACGGGCTGCAGAATGAAGCACAGCCCATCAGCGTCGCCGACAAGGTGCGCCTGGTGGATGCCTTGAGCGCCGCCGGCCTGGGCTACATCGAAGTCGGCAGTTTCGTCTCGCCCAAGTGGGTGCCGCAAATGGCCGGTTCCGCCGAGGTGTTCGCGCAGATCCAGCGCAAGCCCGGTGTGACCTATGGCGCCCTGGCGCCGAACCTGCGAGGTTTTGAAGACGCGCTGGCGGCAGGTGTAAAAGAGGTGGCGGTGTTCGCCGCCGCGTCCGAAGCGTTTTCCCAGCGCAATATCAACTGCTCCATCAAGGACAGCCTGGAGCGCTTCGCGCCGATCATGGAAGCCGCCAAGCAGCACGGCGTCAGTGTGCGCGGCTACGTGTCCTGCGTGCTGGGCTGCCCGTATGAAGGGGCGGTCAAGCCAGAACAGGTGGCCTGGGTCGCTCGGGAGCTGTATGCCATGGGCTGCTACGAGGTCTCCCTGGGCGACACCATCGGCACGGGCACCGCCGGGGCCACCCGCAGGATGTTCGAGGTGGTGGGCGCCGAAGTGCCTCGGGACAAGCTCGCCGGACACTTTCACGACACCTACGGCCAAGCCATGGCCAACGTATACGCCAGCCTGCTGGAAGGCATCGCGGTGTTCGACAGCTCCATCGCCGGCCTGGGCGGCTGCCCTTATGCCAAGGGCGCCAGCGGTAACGTTGCCACCGAAGACGTGCTGTACCTGCTCAATGGCTTGGGTATCGAAACCGGTGTCGACCTGGACGCCCTGATCGCCGCGGGTCGGCAGATCTGCGACGTGCTCGGCCGCCCTAGCGGTTCGCGTGTCGCCAAGGCCCGCAGCGCACAGTGAGGTGTTACCGCTGGCCTTGTAACAGCGGTGAAACGAGTAACACGGAAACAATTTGTCAGGTCTGGCGCGTCAGCTTTTTCGACGAAAAAATACAACTTATTGATTTATATAGAGTTTTAAAAGTTGGCACGCCACCTGCTATATCTCTTGCATAACAAGAATAAAAAAACGCAGCAAACCCAATAAAAACAAGACGAAACGACTCTGACATAACAAAAACAACACGGCAGAGACGCAGCTAACAGATTTTTTTGGAGAGGATGTGCTTTTCAGGGTGCTTTCAGGAGCAACCCGCAACCGGGCAGAGAACAATAAAACTACCTTCAGGTAGCTCCCGAATCGGTTGGATCGCAAGGCGAAAAAGCAGATCAGCGCTCAAAAAAATACGTTTGCTCTTGATCCCGGATGGGGATCGCCAAAAACAGCGGTAAAGGGCAACGGCTGCCAAAAACAACAACAGGCCGCCCCTCAATAATAAAAAAAGAGCACGCGACGAAAAAATTAAAGGGGAGCTTCGGCTCCCCTTTGTGCTGTCTGGGGTTTGAGCTTTTCTTGTGGGAGCGGGCTTGCTCGCGAAGGCGGCCTGCAGGTGGCCTGGATTTTGTTGATCGAGTACATATCCGTTGCTGCGGTAATGGCGGCTTAGGGTTCCGCCCTTACGGCGGCTCACTTTTGAGAAGCGCAAAAGTAAGCAAAACGCTCTTGCCCCACCACTCGGCACCTCGCCTAGGCTCGGTGTGCCCGAACGAAGGCATTGCTCCGTGGGCCGCCGCGAAGGGCCATCCATGGCCCAGCGCGGCTATCCCGGCATCCATGCCGGGATGCCCACTGCGCAATGCCTGCGTTCGGCCAGCGTGGTTTAACGGGGCGCCCCAGATCAAGATCTAAAGCAAGAGCAAGAGCAAGAGCGGGGCACATGCCGGCATCTATGTGGCTGGGCCACTGCTATCGCGAGCAAGCTCGCTCCCACACTGGATCTTCAGCAGACCCAAAGCCCATGTGCACCGCAAAACCTGTGGGAGCGAGCTTGCTCGCGAAGAGGCCAGCCCATCCAACATCTTCATCGACTGTGGCGCCGCCTTCGCGAGCAAGCCCGCTCCCACAGGGGATTTTGCTCAGCCTTCTCTATCGCGCAGTTCTTCGATGCTGATTTCGCGCATGCGGAATTTCTGGATCTTGCCGGTGACCGTCATGGGAAATTCTTCGACGAATTTGAAATGACGCGGCGTCTTGAAGTGAGCGATGCGCTCCTTGCACCAGGCCTGCAGTTCTTGCTCGGAGGCACTGTGGCCGGGATGAAACTTGATCCAGGCGACGATTTCCTCGCCATAGCGCGAACACGGGATGCCGATCACTTGCACGTCCGCCACCACCGGGTGAGTGAAGAAGAACTCCTCCAGCTCACGCGGGTAAATATTCTCCCCGCCGCGGATGATCATGTCCTTGTTGCGCCCGACGATGCGCACGTAGCCCTGCTCGTCCATGGTCGCCAGATCGCCCGTGTGCATCCAGCCATCCGGGTCGATGGCATCGGTGCTGCCCTTGGGGTTGTTCCAGTAACCGAGCATCACGCTGTAGCCACGGGTACACAACTCACCGACAGCATCACGCGGGACGATATTGCCGGCCTCATCGATAATTTTGCTTTCCAGTTGCGGCTGGGTACGGCCGACGGTGGTTACGCGCAGTTCCAGTTCGTCTGTAGGACCGGTCTGCAACGACACCGGGCTGGTTTCCGTCATGCCGTAGGCAATCTGCACTTCGGCCATGTGCATTTCGTTGATGACCCGTCGCATCACTTCGATGGGGCATGTGGCCCCGGCCATGATGCCAGTGCGTAGGCTGGACACGTCGAAGTCGCCCCGCTGCGGCTGGTCCAGCAGGGCGATGAACATGGTGGGCACGCCATACAGTGCCGTGGCTTTTTCCTCGGCCACGGCCTTGAGCGTCAGCAACGGGTCGAAGGCATCGCTGGGGTAGATCATGGTGCTGCCATGGGTCATGCAGCCCAGGTTGCCCATGACCATGCCGAAGCAATGGTAGAGCGGCACCGGGATCACCAGCCGATCGCCAGCCGTCAGGCCCAGGCTTTCGCCGACCATGTATCCGTTATTGAGAATGTTGTGATGACTGAGGGTGGCGCCCTTGGGGAAACCAGTGGTGCCGGAGGTGTACTGGATATTCACCGGTTGATCGGACCGCAGGCTGGATTGGCGTTCAGCCAGTTGTTCCGGCGTCACCGCCGCACCCAGGGCGGCCAGTTGCGACCAGGGCAGGAAACCTGATGGTGGCTGGGAATCGAGGCTGATCACACCGCGCAAATCCGGCAAGCGTTCGCTCTGCAGGTGGCCAATCGATTGCTCCGCCAGCTCTGGTACCAGCGCTTGCAACATGGCGTGATAATCCGAAGTCTTGAACGCCCCGGCACACACCAGCCATTGGCATCCGGATTGTTTCAGCACGTATTCGAGTTCAGAAACGCGATAGGCTGGATTGATGTTGACCAGAATGACGCCGATCTTCGCACTGGCGAACTGGCTGATGCACCACTGGGCGCAATTGGGCGCCCACACGCCAAGGCGATCGCCGGCTTTCAAGCCTAGCGCCAATAAGGCTCGGGCGTGCAGATCAACGGCGTCGGCCAGTTGTTGCCAGGTATAACGCAGCGATTGATGGCGAACCACCAACGCCTCGCCCTCGGGATAGCGGGCCACCGTCTGGTCGAAAACCTCGCCGATGGTTTGGGCCAGCAAAGCCTTGGCCTGGGAGCCACGGGTGTAGCTGAGCTGCGAATGCGAACCGGGTTGATCCATGACGCCCCCTCTTGTCTTTATTAGTGGGTGTAGCAGTGGAATCTCACGCACAGATGCCTTGGGTAAAGCTATTGAAGCGCACTTACTCTGGCTCAAGTTGACGTTAACGTAAAGGGCGATTGACAGCCTCTCGTCACAAGCTTACGTTAACGTAAAGGTGAGAGCGATTCCGCCACTCTCCGCACCCGATAAAAAAGCCAAAGGTGTCCCATGAGCTACCCATCCCTGAACTTTGCCCTCGGCGAAACCATCGACATGTTGCGCGACCAGGTGCAGGCCTTCGTCAAGGCCGAGCTGGCGCCGCGAGCAGCGCAGATCGATATCGATAACCTGTTTCCCGCCGACATGTGGCGCAAGTTCGGCGACATGGGCCTGCTGGGCATCACCGTACCGGAAGAATACGGCGGCGCTGGCCTGGGCTACCTGGCCCACGTAGTGGCAATGGAAGAAATCAGCCGCGGCTCGGCCTCGGTCGCCCTCTCCTACGGTGCCCACTCCAACCTCTGCGTGAACCAGATCAACCGCAACGGCAATCACGAACAGAAAACCAAATACCTGCCCAAGCTGATCAGCGGCGAACACATAGGTGCCCTGGCGATGAGCGAGCCGAACGCCGGCTCCGACGTGGTATCGATGAAACTGCGGGCCGACAAGCATGGCGACAAGTACGTGCTCAATGGCAGTAAGACCTGGATCACCAACGGCCCCGATGCCAATACCTACGTGATCTACGCCAAGACCGACCTGGAAAAAGGTCCCCATGGCATCACCGCCTTCATCGTCGAGCGCGACTGGAAAGGCTTCAGCCGCAGCAACAAATTCGACAAGCTCGGCATGCGCGGCTCCAACACCTGCGAGCTGTTTTTCGATGACGTCGAAGTGCCGGAAGAAAACATCCTCGGCGCACTCAACGGTGGCGTGAAAGTGCTGATGAGCGGGCTCGACTACGAGCGCGTCGTGCTCTCTGGCGGCCCGACCGGGATCATGCAGGCCTGCATGGACCTGATCGTGCCCTACATCCACGACCGCAAGCAGTTCGGCCAGAGCATTGGCGAATTCCAGCTGATCCAGGGCAAGGTCGCTGACATGTACACCCAGCTCAACGCCAGCCGCGCCTACCTGTATGCCGTGGCCCAGGCCTGCGAGCGCGGCGAAACCACCCGCAAGGACGCCGCCGGGGTGATCCTCTACAGCGCCGAACGCGCCACGCAAATGGCCCTCGACGCCATCCAGATCCTCGGCGGCAATGGCTACATCAATGAATTCCCGGCCGGTCGTCTGCTGCGTGACGCCAAGCTGTACGAAATCGGTGCTGGCACCAGTGAGATTCGTCGGATGTTGATCGGCCGCGAACTGTTCAACGAAACCCGCTAACGGAGCTGACCATGGCCACGCTGCACACTCAGCTCAACCCGCGCTCGCCGGAGTTCATCGCCAACCGCGATGCAATGCTCGGACACGTCGAGGCCCTGCGCACACTGCTCGCGCAAATTCGCCAAGGCGGCGGTCCCAAGGCCCAGGAGCGGCACACCTCGCGAGGCAAGTTGTTGCCCCGTGAGCGCATCAACCGGCTGCTGGACCCGGGCTCGCCGTTTTTGGAAATCAGCCCATTGGCAGCCCATGAAGTCTATGGCGAAGACGTGCCGGCGGCTGGCGTGATTGCCGGCATCGGCCGAGTGGAAGGCGTCGAATGCATGATTGTCGCCAACGACGCGACGGTCAAAGGTGGCTCCTACTACCCGCTGACGGTAAAAAAACACCTGCGCGCCCAGACCATCGCCCAGCAGAACCGCCTGCCCTGCATTTACCTGGTGGACTCCGGCGGCGCCAACCTGCCGCGCCAGGACGAAGTGTTCCCGGACCGCGAGCACTTCGGCCGGATCTTCTTCAACCAGGCCAACATGAGTGCCCAGGGCATCCCGCAGATCGCCGTGGTCATGGGTTCCTGCACCGCCGGTGGCGCCTATGTGCCGGCCATGGCGGACGAGGCGATCATGGTTCGCCGGCAGGCGACGATTTTCCTCGCCGGCCCACCGTTGGTGAAAGCCGCCACCGGTGAGGTGGTCAGTGCCGAAGACCTGGGCGGCGCCGATGTGCACTGCAAGATCTCAGGCGTGGCCGACCATTACGCCGACAGCGACGAACATGCCCTGGCCCTGGCTCGCCGCAGCGTGGCCAACCTCAATTGGCGCAAACAGGGCGAGTTGCAGCATCGCCTGCCAATTGCCCCGCTTTACTCGGGCGACGAGTTGTACGGCGTGGTTTCGGCCGACGCCAAGCAGCCGTTCGATGTGCGGGAGGTGATCGCGCGCCTGGTGGACGGTTCGGTGTTCGACGAATTCAAGGCGCTGTTCGGAACGACGCTGGTGTGCGGCTTCGCCCATTTGCATGGCTACCCGATCGCGGTCCTGGCCAACAATGGCATTCTCTTCGCCGAAGCCGCGCAGAAAGGCGCGCACTTCATCGAACTGGCCTGCCAGCGCGGAATCCCCCTGCTGTTCCTGCAGAACATCACCGGTTTCATGGTCGGGCAGAAGTACGAAGCCGGCGGCATCGCCAAGCACGGGGCCAAACTGGTGACGGCCGTGGCCTGCGCCAAAGTGCCAAAATTCACCGTGATCATTGGCGGTAGTTTCGGCGCGGGTAACTACGGCATGTGCGGTCGCGCCTACGACCCGCGGTTCCTGTGGATGTGGCCGAACGCGCGGATTGGCGTGATGGGCGCCGAACAGGCGGCCGGCGTGCTGGTGCAGGTCAAGCGTGAACAAGCCGAACGCAGCGGCCACCCCTTCAGCGCCGAGCAGGAAGCCGAGATCAAGCAACCGATCCTCGATCAGTACGAAGAACAGGGTCACCCCTACTATTCCAGTGCCAGGCTATGGGACGACGGCGTCATCGACCCGGCCCAGACCCGCGATGTGCTGGGCCTGGCCTTGTCCGCGTCACTGAACGCGCCTATCGAACCGAGCCGCTTCGGCGTGTTCCGGATGTAAACGGGGAATGCCCATGGATAACTTCAACACCCTCGAACTGCACACCGACCCACGGGGCGTTGCCACCCTGTGGCTCAGCCGCGAGTCGAAAAACAACGCGTTCAACGCCGAAATGATCCGCGAACTGATCCTGGCCCTGGACCACGTCAGCAGCGATCCAAGCTTGCGCTTCCTGCTGATCCGCGGTCGCGGCAAGCATTTCAGCGCCGGCGCCGACCTCGCCTGGATGCAGCAATCGGCCGAGCTCGACTACCACACCAACCTCGATGACGCCCGGGAACTGGCGGAGCTGATGTACAACCTCGCCAAGCTGAAGATTCCCACGCTGGCCGTCGTCCAGGGCGCCGCGTTCGGTGGCGCACTGGGGCTTATCAGCGCTTGTGACATGGCCATTGGCGCCGATGAAGCACAGTTCTGCCTGTCGGAAGTGCGCATTGGCCTGGCGCCAGCGGTGATCAGCCCGTTCGTGGTGCAAGCCATCGGCGAGCGTGCCGCGCGTCGTTATGCCCTGACGGCGGAACGCTTCGACGGGCAACGTGCGAAAGAAATCGGTTTGCTGTCGGAAAGCTACCCGGCCGAGGCCCTGGACCAGCAGGTCGAACAGTGGATCGACAACCTGCTGCTCAACAGCCCGGCGGCCATGCGCGCCAGTAAGGAACTGCTGCGTGAAGTCGGTAACGGCGCCCTTACCCCAGCGCTGCGGCGCTACACCGAAAACGCCATCGCTCGCATCCGCGTCAGCCCGGAGGGCCAGGAAGGCCTGCGGGCTTTCCTGCAAAAGCGTGCGCCAAACTGGCAAGCCGAATCGAATAACAAGGAGCCGAGTCGATGAGCGCCCCTGCCCTCACCACGTTGCTGGTGGCCAACCGTGGCGAAATCGCCTGCCGCGTGATGCGCACCGCCAAGGCCATGGGCCTGACCACCGTTGCCGTCCACAGCGCCACCGACCGCGATGCCCGCCACAGCCGTGAAGCCGACATCCGCGTCGACCTGGGCGGCAGCAAGGCCGCCGACAGCTACCTGCAAATCGACAAACTGATCGCCGCAGCGAAAGCCAGCGGCGCCCAGGCCATCCATCCCGGTTATGGTTTTCTATCCGAGAACGCCGGGTTCGCCCGGGCGATTGAAAGCGCCGGGCTGATCTTCCTCGGCCCACCGGCCTCGGCCATCGATGCCATGGGCAGCAAATCGGCGGCCAAGACCTTGATGGAAACCGCCGGGGTGCCCCTGGTGCCCGGTTATCACGGCGAAGCCCAGGACCTGGAGACCTTTCGCGACGCCGCCGAGCACATCGGCTACCCGGTATTGCTCAAGGCCACGGCCGGCGGTGGTGGCAAGGGCATGAAAGTCGTCGAGGACGTCAGCCAACTGGCCGAAGCCCTGGCTTCGGCCCAGCGTGAAGCGCAGTCCTCGTTCGGCGACTCACGGATGCTGGTGGAAAAGTACCTGCTCAAGCCGCGCCATGTGGAAATCCAGGTATTTGCCGACCAACACGGCAACTGCCTGTACCTCAACGAACGCGATTGCTCGATCCAGCGCCGCCACCAGAAAGTGGTGGAAGAAGCCCCCGCCCCCGGCCTGACCCCGCAATTGCGCCAGGCCATGGGTGAAGCCGCCGTGCGCGCAGCCCAAGCGATTGGTTACGTCGGGGCCGGCACGGTGGAGTTCCTGCTGGATGCGCGGGGCGAATTCTTCTTCATGGAAATGAACACCCGCTTGCAGGTCGAGCATCCGGTCACCGAAGCGATCACCGGACTGGACCTGGTGGCCTGGCAGATCCGTGTCGCCCAAGGCGAACCGCTGCCGATCACTCAAGCGCAAGTGCCGCTGCTCGGTCACGCCATCGAAGTGCGGCTATATGCCGAAGACCCGGTCAACGATTTCCTGCCGGCCACCGGACGCCTGGCGTTGTATCGCGAATCGGCCGAGGGTCCGGGTCGACGGGTCGACAGCGGGGTTGAAGAAGGCGATGAAATCTCGCCGTTCTACGACCCGATGCTCGGCAAGCTGATTGCCTGGGGTGAGGATCGCGAACAGGCACGCTTGCGGCTGTTGAGCATGCTCGACGAATTTGCCATTGGCGGGCTGAAAACCAACATCGGGTTCCTGCGCCGAATCGTGGCCCACCCCGCCTTCGCGGCGGCAGAACTGGACACCGGATTTATCCCACGTTACCAGGCGCAATTGCTGCCAGAGCCGGGCGAATTGGATGATGCGTTCTGGTTCGCAGCCGCCCAGGGCTTCGCCTTGAACCTGACACCGCGCGTGCGCTGCGATGATGCCGATTCGCCTTGGGCCAGCACCACCGGGCTGCGTCTGGGGCTGCCAAGGGAAACCACCTTGCACCTGAGCTGCGAAGGCCAGGATCGCGCGCTGACGCTGGACGTTAGCGCCCATTGCGTGGAACTCAAGGGCGAGCAACTGGTGATCGAGCACCACGGCCTGCGCCGCAGTCATCGGGCTATTCGCCTGGGCGACAGCCTGTACCTGCAATGGGCGGGTGACCTGCACCGGATCGACCTGTACGACCCGTTGGCCGCCGCCGAGGCCAGCCACAGCCATCAAGGCGGCCTGGCCGCGCCCATGAACGGCAGTATCGTGCGGGTATTGGTGGGTGTCGGCCAGCCGGTGGAAGCCGGGGCTCAACTGGTGGTCCTGGAGGCCATGAAAATGGAGCACAGCATTCGTGCGCCCAAGGCCGGGGTGATCAAGGCGCTGTATTGCCAGGAAGGCGAAATGGTCAGCGAAGGCAGCGCCCTGGTGGCGTTCGAAGAATAGGCATCGGCCCGCTCCCTGGGCCGATCCAGTCAGAACCTGATGGTGGCCTGCACCACCACACCGATGAGGCGACATTGCTCGGTGTACAGGTTTTTCGGGTAAGTCGGATTGAGCGGAACCAGGTAACGCTGCCCGCTCTCTTCGATCAATTTGCGAAAGGTCGCGTCAGTGCTGCCAGGCAAGCAGGCGACCACCAGTTTGCCTGGCACCGCCTCGATCGCCGGATCCACCAGGATCGACATGCCCTCGGGAATGCTCAGCCCGCTGGGTGCGGTCATCGCGTCGCCCACCACCACCAGCCAGAACGCGGCCCCCAGGGCGTGGTAGTCCGTCAGTTCGTAGCGCACCTGGCTGTAGGCGCCAGGATCGCCTTCGCGAACCTCGCCAACCTCGTGCCACTCACTGACCGGGTAGCGGAAGTACGGGTTGTACTTCTGCGCCAGGGCCAGGCCTTCGTCCGTGGAGGTGTCCGGCTCGCGAATCACCATCGCCACTTCCAGGAACTCCAGCCCCAGCTCCCGCAGGACCCGGTTCATGTCTTCGACACTGGGTTGCCGGCGCCTGGTCAGCCAATGGCCGACGCCGCCCTGGGACATTCCCAACCGTTCTGCCAGCACCACTTGCGTGATGCGCAGCTCCTTCATCTTGGCCTTGACCAACTCTATCCATTTATCCATGTGCGGCACGATACGTGGATGACTCCGGCCATTCAAAACACAAATTGTAGTATTTAAATTATCGTCACAATTACGATAAGTACTACTCTGGATTCAGGAGTTCAGCCCCACACACGGAGATTTTCATCACCATGGATACACCCGACAAAGACCAACCCGGCAGCCCTTTCGACAGCACGTTCCCTTCCTTGCAGGATTGCCCGGCGGCCAAACGCGCCCTCGACTATTACTTGAAACCAGGTGTTTCGCAGGCACAGGCGGAACATCGCTTCTTCGACGTCAACCACAGCATCAGCGCAGAAGAAGCCCTTGTTCACGCCTGCGACCTGCTGCGCTGCGCTGCGGCAACCGCCCACGAGTCCGCCAACCAGTTGAACGGTTCGAGCCGTGACCTGGCATTTTCGGTGGTGCACATGATTGATCTGGTCAAGGTGATGCTTGACCGATCCCTGGATCGCTACCCGACTCGCTAGAGGTAACGCTTGGGAATGTCGCCGCGAACGCGGACAACGAGAAAAACTTTCCAATCGATGCGATAAAACCATTTGACTTGCAAATGATAATGATTATTATTGCATCAGCTGGTCGCGAGATCAGTCGATAGACCAGAAGACCTTAGGTCGGACTTCTGGAATATCTCCTCATCAGGCTAATCACGGTTTTTGACCCGGCTTTTTGCCGGGTCTTTTTTTGCCGATTTTTCGGCTTATGGCTTCAGGCTAATGAAGTCTTTTTGGGAGCTGCCAATTCGGTGGCGGCGATGATAGCAAATGAATATCTGATTGCAAGAGCAGCCCCGCCACGCAGGCTGAAACTATCGACAGCCAGCACTTGAGAATCAATTGCAGACTCTCTAAGCTGGCTCGGCGTCCAGGGAGGACGCCCCCTCTTTTACGTGACGCAAATCGTCTCGGCTCCCCCTTCTTGCGTGTACAGTAATGGCCATGAAAATCCTCTCCAGGAATCGTGACCGTGGCTAAATCTTCCTTTGATATCAGCGCCAATTTCGACAGCGGTAACATCGAGGTCGTCGACATCAGCAACCCGTTGCAGTCGTTGCTCAAGATCAGGCCCGACACCCGCAGCGCCCATTTCCAGTGGTTCCACTTCAAGGCCAGCGGCCTGCACGTCGGCCAGGAGTATTCCTTCCGGCTGCTCAACGCCAGCCAATCGTCTTACAACAAGGCCTGGACGGGCTACCAGGCCGTTGCTTCCTACGATCACGTCAACTGGTTCCGCATTCCGACCCAATTTGAAGGCGACGCCCTGCGTTTTTATCTGGAGACCGAACAGACCAACGCCTGGTTCGCCTACTTCGAACCCTACAGTCGCGGCCGGCACGATTGGCTGATCGAGCAAGCGCAGCACAAGGCCGGCGCCGAACTGTTGGCCGTCGGTAAAAGCGTGGAAGGCCGTGACGTTCAGCTGCTGCGCAAAGGCAGCGGTGCGCAAGGCCGGCGCAAAGTCTGGATCATCGCCCAGCAGCATCCCGGCGAGCACATGGCCGAGTGGTTCATGGAGGGCGTGATCGAACGCCTCCAGCAGCAGGACGATGCGCAACTGAACCAGTTGCTCGCCAAGGCCGATCTGTACCTGGTGCCGAACATGAACCCGGACGGCGCGTTCCACGGGCATCTGCGGACCAACGCCATGGGCCAGGACCTCAACCGTGCCTGGCAGAACGCCAGTCCGGAAATCAGTCCCGAGGTCTTTTTCGTCCAGCAGCAAATGGAAAAGTACGGCGTCGATCTGTTCCTCGATGCTCATGGCGATGAGGAAATTCCCCACGTCTTCACCGCCGGTTGCGAAGGCAACCCGGGCTACACGCCACGCATTGCCGAACTCGAAGAGCGCTTTCGCAGCCATCTCAAGCACCAGACCAAAGACTTCCAGACCATTCACGGCTACACCCGCGACGAACCGGGCCAGGCCAACATGACCCTGGCCTGCAACGCGGTCGGGCAGAAATATGACTGCCTGTCCCTGACCCTGGAAATGCCGTTCAAGGACCACAACGATCACCCGAACCCGATCACCGGCTGGTCTGGCAAACGCTCGATGCAACTGGGCAAGGATGTATTGAGCACCATCGAGGCCATGGTCGACGAATTGCGCTGATCCAATGACCTGATCAATCCTCTGTGGCCAGGGAGCTTGCTCCCTGGCCACAACCCATCAACCCTTGCCGCGCAACATACTGTCCAATACCTCATCCCGGCGCACCCAAGCGTGAAACAACGCCGCCGCCAGATGCACCAGCACCGTCACGAACAACAGGTAAGCCAAGTACCCGTGGGCCTTGCGCAGCAGTGCGAACGTCTGGGCGTGGGCTGGCAGAATCGAGGGCAGTTGCAACGAGTCGCCGAGCATCACCGGGTCCCCCGCCGCCGAAATCATGCCCCAACCCAACAGCGGCAGGACCAGCATCAGGGCGTACAACAGCACATGCGAGGCGTTTGCCGCCAGCACTTGCCAGGCCGGCAGATCCGCCGGCAGCGGCGGTTGACGGGTGGTAAAACGCACCACCAGGCGCACGATCACCAACAGCAAAATCGCGATACCCAATGGTTTGTGCAACTGCAGCAGCCATTCATGGCGTTCGGAGACCGAGGCGACCATGCCCGCGCCGATGAACAGCATGGCGATGATCATCACTGCCATCAGCCAGTGCAGCAGCCGGGCCAGCGGTGCAAAGTGACGAGGGGCGCTCATGGGCGGGACTCCTGTTTGGCGGGCAACTGGCTCACTTCGCTGGTACGGCGCAGATAGGAACTGGCATAGGCGGCGGAACGCGCGACCAATAGCGGGTCTTCGGAACCTTCGATCCCTTGGGGCAGGATCAGCGGGTCATAGTTGATGTCGCGGCACTCGCCGTTGTCCTGCGCCTGAGTGCGCTCGAGCACCAGCGTGCCGGCATTGAGGACCTTGCGGTCAGCGGGCCAGGCCTTGCTGGCATCGTTCACCGGGTCCCCCGGGTTGGCCAGGGTGATGTTCAGCTGCCAGCGCAACGGCCCGGCGGCGAGACGCTTCACCAAGTCTTGCTCGAGGAAGTCGCCGCCCTGGGGTGGGGTCGCATCCGCAGCGTCCTGGCTCATCGGCACCACGCCCCAGCGCACCGCCTGGCGCTGCCCGGCGGGGTTGACCAGATAGAACGCGTTGATGCCGTTGTAGGTTTCAGTGGCGTAGCTGGCCGACGGCTTGGCGGTCTTGATCCATTGCAGGAACGGCGCCGCTTCGGGGTGCGCGGCAAAGAACGCCGGTACGGCCGCAGGGTTCGGTTTTCCGGTGGCAGGATCCGGCGACTGGGCTTGCTGGAGTTGGTAGAAGGCTTCGGGCGTGCCCACCGGAAACACCGGCATGCTGTTCATGCCAGTGCGCCATTGCTGGCCGTTGGCCTGGGTAAAACGCAGTGCCAGGCTGCGAATCGGCACACTGCCGTCCGGCGCATAGGGGTTGCCGCTGGGCAAGGCGAAACGCCCAACCACTGGCGTTTGCGGCTGCGAGAATACTTGGGCGCTGGAATAGGCGCTGGCCTCGCCCGTGCTTTGGAAATAGCCCGCGACGCAGACACCTTTTGAGTGGTTGCGTCGGAAGCCCGGGTGAACGCCGTTGTTTTTTTCCAGCACATTGACCAATGCCTGCGGTGTCAGGCGTTGTGGGTCGAGGCTGCCATTGACGTAGGCAAACACCCCGGCCAGCGCGGCAACAATCACCGCGATGCCGCTCAGACGCAATATCAGGCCGGCGGCACTCAAGGGTGGCCGGCTCGAAGAGGGTGAAGGATCTACCATGAGAAAGCTCCAAGGCTCGGGGCCATTTGTTGGAAAGGACCCGTCAGACGAAGGCGTGACAGGTTTATTCCCACGCCTCGTATTTATTTTTCCTGCACTGGAATAATCTCGTTCGCGGATCGTCTTTCCAGTCCCGGCGCAATGACTGCCCATAGAAGCCACACTTTCATGAACGCACTCGACGAACAGTTGCGCGAGCTCATCCCCAGGCTACGGCGTTTTGCCGTGTCGCTGACGCGCAACCCGAGCAACGCCGATGACCTGGTGCAGGCATGCCTGGAGCGGGCGTTGTCCAAGTGGAACGACAAGCGTCCGGACGGCGATCTGCGGGCCTGGCTGTTTTCGATTCTGTACCGGCAGTTTCTCGACGGTCATCGCCGCTCCCGTCGGTATGCGCGCATGCTGGAGTTTTTCACCGGCCGCGACGATGCCCACCCTTCGGCCGAGCGCAGCGTGATCGCGCAATCGTCCCTGCAGGCCTTCGATCAACTCACGACGGAACAACGTGCACTGTTGTTGTGGGTGTCGGTGGAAGGCTTGAGTTACCAGCAAGTCGCCGACATCCTCGACGTGCCGATCGGCACGGTAATGTCCCGCCTGTCCCGCGCTCGCCAGGCCCTGCGCCAACTCAGCGACGGCGAAATCACCCGCCCTACCCTGCGGATACTCAAATGATCAGCATGCCCCCCAGCGACAGCGACCTGCACGCCTACGTCGATCGCCAACTGAGCGAGGCCGACCAGCGCCTGGTGCAGGCTTACCTGGCCAACCAGCCGGAAGTCGCCGCCCGGGTCCGCGCCTGGCAACAGGACGCGCAACACCTGCGCACGGCCCTGAGCGGCGCTTTGCAACAGCCGCCCAACCCCGACCTCGACCCAGCCATGATTCGCCAGCACCTGAAACATCGCTCCCGCCGCCACCTGGCCAGCGCCGCGGTGTTGCTGCTGGCTGTCAGCGTGGGCGGGGTCAGTGGCTGGCAGGCGCGGCAAATGACCCTGCTCAGCGCTGCTGCCCCGATGGCTGACGCCCTGCAGGCATACCGCTTGATTGCCCAACAGGGCATCCTTCCGGCCGATTACCAGACGAGTGACGAGCAGAGCATGCAAGGCTGGCTCGACCGCTACTTCACCCAGGCCGACCGGCTGCCAGACCTGTCGGGCGCAGGCTTCAAGCCGATCAGCGGGCGCTTGCTCAGCACCGAACAAGGCGCGGCGGCAATGGTGGTCTATCAGGACCCGAGCGGTCAGAAAATCAGCTTCTACGTGCGCCCACCCGGCCCGAAAAACTTCCTCCTGCCCCGGGGCAGTCGCCGCGAGGGCGAGTTGCAAGCCGAGTACTGGTCCGGGCCGGGCTACAACTATGCGATGGTCATTCCCAGTGATACGCCGACGGTGCAACGGCTCAAGCAGACCCTGAAGTTCTGAGCCCCCTACCCTTGTGGGAATCTCTGTGGGAGCGAGCTTGCTCGCGATGGCGGTGTATCAGTCGACATCATTTCTAACTGAACCTCCGCTATCGCGAGCAAGCTCGCTCCCACAGGGGATACAGGCCGCTCTTGAGAGTGTGTTCACCCCTGCCCAAACACCTGCGAAGGCCTGCGCAGCAACGGGTCGAACGGGTTGATCCGCGGTCCGATCAGGGCCGCCTCGCGCTTGAGCATGTCCACCACCGTCGGCAGGCGATCGGGCCCCAGGCGGTCGCTCACCGTTGCCACGCTCAAGGCGGCCACGGCGCGGCCGTCACGGTCCAGGATCGGCACGGCCACCCCGGCCATGCCTTGCAATACACCGGTGTTACGCCCGGCGTAGCCCAGCGTACGGACGTTCTCCACTTCCGAACGCAGGAAGACTTCGTCGTACAAATGGAAATCCTTTAGCCGCGGCAGGTTGTATTGAATCACCGTGTCGCGCTCTTCCTCCGGCAGAAACGCCAGGATCGCCAAGCTGCCCTGCCCCACGCCCAACGCCACGCGGCCGCCAATGTCGCCGGTGAACGTGCGGATCGGAAACGGCCCCTCGCTGCGGTCCAGGCAGACCGCGTCGAAACCACTGCGTGCCAGCAAAAATAACGAGTCCCCCAGGGAGGCCGACAACCGCAGCATCGCCGGGCGCACCAGTTCGCGCAGGTTGCCGGTGTTGCCGGCGCGGGCGGCCAGGGCGAAGAACTCCAGGCTCAGGCGATAGCGTTTGCTGCGTGCGTCCTGCTCGACCATGCCTTCGTCCATCAGGCTGCGCAGCAAGCGATGCGTGGTGGGCTGGGACAGGCCGATGCGCTGGGCCAATTGTGTCACCCGCTCCCCACCCTCGGCGGTGTCACCCAGGCTGCGCAGCACGGCAAACAGCCGGGAGACCGCACCGACACCGACTTCGCCTTTCTCATTATTCCGATCAGTGGAATTAGACATGCCATTTCTCGTCATTAAATTTACTCACTGAATGAAACTGAAAATAGTCTTCGCTTCAGTGAAATAGTCCATTGAGCCCATCCTATTCTTCGTCCTACTCTTCGTCCAGACAGGGGCGATTCGAACAACAGCGGCAGCCGACTCAAGGTCGAGCGCCAACGCACCCCAGCAACACCCTTTCGTATCTGCCCATAAAAAAGCGCGCCCGCGGGCGACGCATAACAATCTCAGGTGGAGCGCAGCTATGGCTTTTGTGCAACTTGAAGGACTTGGCAAACGTTACGGCGATATCGACGCCGTGGTCGCCACCAATCTGTCGGTGGAAAAAGGCGAGTTCGTCTCGCTACTGGGACCTTCCGGCTGCGGCAAAACCACAACCCTGCAGATGATCGCCGGCTTCGTCGAAGTCAGCAGCGGGCGCATCCTGCTGGATGGTCGCGACATTACCCACGCCAAGCCCGCCAGCCGTGGCCTGGGTGTGGTGTTCCAGAGCTACGCGCTATTTCCCCACATGACCGTCAAGGACAACGTCGCCTTCGGCCTGCGCATGCGCAAAGTGGCCAATACCGAACTGCAACAACGGGTAGACCGGGTGTTGAAACTGGTACGCCTGGACCGCCACGCCGACCGCTATCCGCGAGAACTCTCGGGCGGCCAGCGCCAACGCGTGGCACTGGCCCGGGCACTGGTGATCGAGCCGCCAGTGCTGTTGCTCGACGAGCCACTGTCCAACCTCGACGCCAATTTGCGCGAAGAGATGCAATACGAAATCCGCCGCATCCAGCGCGAAGTCGGGATCACCACGCTGATGGTGACCCACGACCAGTCCGAAGCCCTGTCGATCAGTGACCGGGTCGTGGTGATGCAGGCCGGGCGCATCACCCAGATCGATGCGCCGTACACCCTTTACGAGCACCCTCGCACCGAGTTCATTTCCGGCTTCGTCGGCAAAGCCAACCTGCTGCCCGGCATGCGGGACAGTGCGGGAGTCGTTCAAGCCTGCAGCCAGGGCAATGGCGAGCTGACGCTAAGCCTGCGCCCGGAAAAAATCGACCTGTGCGAGGCCGGTTCAGGGCGACTGCAAGGCACCCTCGTCAGCCGCTTCTTCCTTGGCAGCCAATGGCTGTACGGCGTCTCGACCAGCCTGGGTGAACTCTGCGTGGTGCGCCGCAACGACGGCTCCGCGCCCCTGCTCGAAGGCACGGCGGTGGGCCTGGACTGGGACCCGACGCTGCTGCGGGTGCTGACTGCGGACGAGGTGCCGGCATGAAGCTGATCGATGCGATGCGCCGCGGTCGCCAAGGCTACCTGATGTCCGCGCCAGCCCTGGCCTTGTACCTGGGCTTGCTGGTCATTCCCTTGGGCTTGACCTTGGTCCTGTCGTTCAACGTCTTCGACTACAGCTCGGGCATCAACGGCGACGCCTATACCTTCGAGCACTACACCAGCCTGTTGGGCGATCCGTACTTCTACGAGATCTTTTTGCGCACGTTCTGGATCAGCGCCCTGACCACTTTCCTGTGCGTGCTGATCGGCGTGCCCGAGGCGTACATTCTCAGCCGCATGGGCGCACCGTGGCGCTCGATTTTCCTGATCCTGATTCTCACCCCGCTGCTGATTTCAGTGGTGGTGCGCGCCTTTGGCTGGAGCCTCCTGCTCGGCGCCGACGGCCTGGTCAACCAGGCCCTGCAAGCCTTCGGCGGCTCGCCGATGAAGCTGCTCTATACGCCATTCGCCGTGGTCATCGCCCTGGTCCACGTGATGTTGCCGTTCATGATCATTCCGGTCTGGACCTCGCTGCAGAAACTCGACCCGGCCGCCGAACAGGCCGCGCTGTCTCTGGGAGCGAGCCAGTTCACGGTGATCCGAAAAGTGGTGTTGCCGCAGATCATGCCCGGCGTGCTGTCCGGCACGCTGATTGTGTTCGGCCTCGCCGCCAGTTCCTTCGCGATTCCCGGCTTGCTCGGCGGACGGCGCTTGAAGATGGTCGCCACGTTGATCTACGACCAGTACCTGTCGGAGCTGAACTGGCCCATGGGCGCGGCCATTGCCGTTGCCCTGCTGCTGCTCAATCTGCTGATCATGCTGTCGTGGAACCGGATGATCGAAGGCCGCTACAAGAAGTCATTGGGGTAATTCTTCATGTCCAGAAACGGTCCTTTCGCGCTGCTGTTTCACGCCCTGGTGGTGGTCTTCATGCTCGCGCCGCTGGTGGTGGTCTGCCTCGTCGCCTTCACCCCGGAAAACACCTTGAGCCTGCCGACCACGACGTTTTCCCTGCGCTGGTTTCGCGCCGTGTTCGAACGCGCGGACTTTGTCGATGCGTTCTACAACAGCCTGGTCCTGGCGTTCAGCGCGGCCTCGCTGGCGACGTTGATCGCGGTGCCGGCGGCCCTCGCGATTACCCGGTTCGAGTTCCCCGGCCGGGACTTCTTCAACGGCCTGTTCCTGTCGCCGATCATCATTCCGCACCTGGTGCTGGGGGTCGCATTGCTGCGCCTGTTTGCGCTGATGGGCGTGAACGGCAGCTTTGCCTGGCTGATCTTCGCCCACGTGCTGGTGATCACGCCCTATGTGTTGCGCCTGGTGCTGGCCTCGGCCATCGGCCTGGACCGCAGCGCCGAACAGGCCGCGCAATCGCTGGGGGCGGGGCGCTTCACGCTGTTCCGGCAAATCACCTTGCCGATGATTCTGCCGGGGGTAGCCGGGGGCTGGCTGCTGGCGTTCATCAACAGTTTCGATGAAGTCACCCTGTCGATCTTCGTCACCTCGCCGGCCACGCAAACCTTGCCGGTGCGCATGTACGTGTACGCCACCGAATCCATCGACCCGATGATGGCGGCGGTTTCGGCACTGGTCATCGCGCTCACCGCGCTGACCATGATTCTGCTCGACCGGGTCTATGGCCTGGATCGGGTCCTGGTAGGCAAACAATGAGGACACCATGGCGCTGCTGAAACGACTGGCCGAAGGCGACCGCCCGGCCCTGGACTTTACCCTCGACGGCCAGCCTGCCACCGGCCTGCTGGGGGACACGCTGCTGACCGCCGTGCTGACCTGCAGCGAACACCTGCGCGGCAGCGACTTCAGCGCCGAACCCCGGGCCGGTTTCTGCCTGATGGGCGCCTGCCAGGACTGCTGGGTCCGCCTGGGCGACGGCCGCCGCGTACGCGCCTGCTCGACCCTGCTCGAAGCCGGCCAGCACATCAGCCGCGAACCGGGGCGTCAGGTATGAACACTGTCGACTGGCCTGGCCTCATCGCGAGCAAGCTCGCTCCCACAGGGGAACTGCGGCGCGCACAAGAGCCGCATCCACCACAGACCCCTTGTGGGAGCGAGCTTGCTCGCGATGACGGCTTCAAGCACAGCACAAATCCCCCGGCCCGGCCAATGAGGTGGCAATGAAACCTATAGCCATCATCGGCGCCGGCCCCGCCGGTATCCGTGCCGCGCAGACATTGGTCGCCCACGGCCTATACCCGATCCTGCTGGACGAAGCCGCCCGCGGTGGCGGGCAGATCTATCGGCGCCAACCGGCCAACTTCAAGCGCTCGCCAGGCAAGCTCTATGGCTTCGAAGCGCACAAGGCCAACGCCATCCACCAGACGCTCGACGCATTGCGCGAACAGCTCGATTACCGTCCCGACACCCTGGTGTGGAACGCCGAAGCCGGCCTGCTCGATACCCTGCATGAAGGCCGCGCCGACCGCCTCGAGTACGCCAGCATAATCGTCGCAACCGGTGCCACCGACCGGATCCTGCCGGTACCCGGGTGGACTCTGCCCGGGGTGTACAGCCTGGGCGCGGCGCAGATCGCCCTGAAGTTCCAGGGGTGCGCCATCGGTGAGCGGGTGGTGTTCGCCGGCAGCGGCCCCCTGCTGTATCTGGTGGCCTATCAATACGCCCGGGCCGGCGCCAACGTGGTCGCGGTCCTCGACAGTTCGCCCTTTAGCGCCCAGGTCCGTGCCCTGCCCGGCCTGCTCGCACAACCGGCCACCCTCGCCAAAGGCCTCTATTATCGCGCCTGGCTGACCGCCCATGGCATCGCCGTGCACCAAGGCGCGAGCCTGTCGCATCTCGACGGCGAACACCGAGTGCAGTCGCTGAAATGGCGCAACGCCAATGGCGAACACACCCTCGACTGCGACGCGGTGGCCTTCGCCCACGGCTTGCGCAGTGAAACCCAGCTGGCCGACCTGCTGGGTTGCGAGTTTTCCTGGAACGCCCTCAACCGCGCCTGGCTGCCACGACGGGATCGCGCTGGTCGCAGCAGCGTGCCGGGGATCTATCTGGCCGGTGACGGCGCCGGCATCATGGGCGCCGACGCCGCTGAGATGGCCGGTGAACGGGCGGCCCTCGCCTTGCTCGAAGACATTGGTTATCTGATCGACCCGCAGCGTTGCACTCAGTTGGAACAATCCCTCGAACGTATCGGCCATTTCCGAGAGGGCCTGGAACGTGCGTTTGCCTTTCCTGAAGAGTGGGCCGCAGACGCTGTCGATGACCTGATGATTTGCCGCTGCGAAGAAGTCAGCGCCGGCGACATTCGCCGGGTGGTGGGCGAAGGCCATTGGGAGATCAATCGGGTCAAGGCGCATTGCCGGGTCGGCATGGGCCGTTGCCAGGGACGAATGTGCGGTGCCGCCGCAGCGGAAATCATTGCCCGCGAAAGTGGCCGCACCGTGTCCAGCATCGGCCGCTTGCGGGCCCAGGCGCCGATCAAGCCCGTGCCGTTCGGCCTGGAGGTCGAGCCATGATCGAAGTGGATGCAGTGATCATTGGCGGCGGCATCGTCGGCGCCTCGGCCGCATTGTTCCTGAGCAAGGCCGGACGCCGGGTGGCGTTGCTGGAGCGCGACTTCTGCGGTTCGCACTCCAGCGGCGTGAACTACGGCGGTGTGCGCCGCCAGGGCCGACCGCTGTCGCAATTGCCCTTGTCGCAACGGGCCCATGAGATCTGGAGCCAGTTGCCACAGTTGATCGGCATCGACGGTGAGTACCAGCGCAGCGGTCATCTGAAGCTGGCCCGCAGCGCGGAAGATCTGCAAGCGCTGCACGACTATGCCGCCGCCAGCCAGGGCTTTGGCCTGAATCTGCAACTGCTTGATCGCAAGGCGCTGCGCGGCCGTTTTCCGTGGGTCGGCGCCGTTGCGGTCGGGGCGTCGCTGTGCCCGGACGACGGCCATGCCAATCCGCGCCTGGTATCGCCAGCCTTTGCCCAGGCCGCTCGCCGGCATGGCGCGCAAGTCCACGAACAATGCGCCGTCAGCAACGTTGTGCACGACGGCCAGCGCTTTGTCGTACACACCGCAACGGGCCTGACGTACCACGCGCCCTGGCTGCTGAACTGCGCCGGTGCCTGGGCGAGCCAGTTCGCCGCGCAATTCGGCGAAGCGGTGCCGATGCACGCCGGGCACCCAGCGATGCTGGTCACCGAACCCTTGCCTTTGGTCATGGACGCCAGCACTGGCGTCGAGGGCGGCGGTATCTATGCCCGCCAAGTCTCGCGCGGCAATTGCGTGCTGGGCGGCGGGCAGGGTTTTGCCTTGGACGCTGCACGCGCCCGACCCGGCCAGAGCGCAATGCTGGAAATCCTGCGCCAGGCCGTCGAGCTCTACCCGTTTTTGGAGGGCGCCCAGGCGATTCGTACCTGGAGCGGCACCGAAGGTTACCTGCCAGATCGCCAACCGGTGATCGGCCACAGCAGCACCCAGCCTGGTCTGTTGCACGCATTCGGCTTTGCCGGCGCGGGCTTCCAGATCGGCCCGGCGGTGGGCCAGGCGCTCACCGAGATCATCTGCAGCGGGGCTTCGACCACGCCGCTGGATGCGTTTTCCATCACCCGGTTTCACTCCATCTCCGTTGCTTGATAGAGGAAGGTCGCGCCAATGAATAACGTCAAACGCAGTGCACTGTTCGGTTTCTGCTCGCTGGGTTCCGCTTGCCTGGGCGCCCTGCTCCCGGTCACCCAGGCGTTGGCCGAGCCGACGCTCTACCTGGGCATGAACGGCGGAACCATGGAGCGGCTCTATGCCGACAAGGTCTTGCCGGCTTTCGAGAAAGCCAACAACGTCAAAGTGGTCATCGTACCCGGCACCTCCGCCGACATCCTGGCCAAAGTCCAGGCCAGCAAAGGCAACCCGCAGATGCATGTGATGTTCCTCGATGACGGCATCATGTATCGCGCCATCGCCATGGGCCTGTGCGACAAGCTCGAGGACAGCCCGCCCCTGGCGCAGATCCCGGCCAAGGGGCGCATCAAGGATCAGGCCGTGGCCGTCAGCCTCGGGGTGACGGGGTTGGCCTACAACACCCGGCTTTTCAAGGAAAAGGGCTGGAATACGCCCACCTCATGGATGGACCTGGCCGATCCACGCTTCAAGGACAAAGTGGTGTTCCAGTCGATGGCCTCATCCACGTTCGGCCTGCACGGCTTTTTGATGTTCAACCGGATCCAGGGCGGCAGCGAAACCGACGTCGAACCGGGCTTCAAGGCCTGGCCGAACACGGTGGGGCGCAACGTGCTGGAGTACATCCCGAGCTCGGCGAAGATATCCGAAATGCTGCAGACCGACGAAGCCGCGCTGTTCCCACTGACGCCAACCCAGGTGACCGCATTGAAAATCAAGGGCATGCCGGTCGAATATGCCCAGCCGAAGGAAGGCGCCGTGGTCCTAAACGTCGCCGAATGTGCCATCGCCCAGAATACCCAACCGGAACTGGCGCAAAAGCTCGCGGCTTTCCTGCTGACCCCGCAAGCCCAGGCCATCGCCCTGGAAGAAGGCGACCAGATCCCGTCCAACCCCAACACCCCGACCACCGACAAGACTCGCGGTCAGGTGGAGGCGATGAAGCAATACCTGGAAACGGCGATTGCCGTGGATTGGGATCAGGTCAACGAACAACGCCCGGCCTGGAACGCCCGCTGGAACCGCAGCATCGAGCGCTAGAGCGATCGACTGTGGCGAGGGAAGCAACACTGTTGTGGGAAAAACTGTTGTGAAAAATTGCTGTGGGAGCAAGGCTTGCCCGCGATGCAGGCGCCTCGTCTTCTCAGAGACCGCGCCGTCTTCATCGCGGGCAAGCCTTGCTCCCACAGATAAATCCCCTCGCCACAGGGTGTTGTACTGAGCTGATTATTGGTTAACTGTCTGGCTACGGGCGCCAGCCCCTCCCCTTGATCAACAGCGACCCCCTCCATGCACACCCTCGCCCAACTACGCGCCGGCCAGCTCTCCGGCATTACCCGGCTGGACCTGGCCTGCGGCTTGACGGAATTTCCCCGGGAAATCTTCGACCTGGCCGATTCCCTCGAAATTCTCAACCTCAGCGGCAATCAGTTGGACACGCTGCCCGACGACCTGCATCGGCTGACTCGCCTGCGCGTGCTGTTCTGCTCGGACAACCGCTTCACAGAACTGCCCGAATGCCTGGGCCGTTGCAGCGCCTTGACCATGGTCGGTTTCAAGGCCAACCGCATCACGCACGTCACGGGCGCCGCATTGCCGCCACTGCTGCGCTGGCTGATCCTGACCGACAACTGCGTCAGCCAATTGCCGGATGAACTGGGCCAACGCCCCTATCTGCAAAAACTGATGCTGGCCGGCAACCGTTTGCAGCAGTTGCCGGCGAGCCTGGGCCTGTGTCATCGCCTCGAACTGCTACGCATCGCCGCCAACCAACTGAGCGAACTGCCGCAATGGCTGCTCACGTTGCCGAGTCTCAGTTGGCTGGCCTACGCCGGCAACCCGCTGGAAGCCCAGGCAGAGGCGGCGGCCCTGAATACCACGACGCCTATCGACTGGTCGCATCTGGAACTGCAGCAACAACTGGGCGAAGGCGCGTCGGGGGTGATTCATCAAGCGCTCTGGCAGGCGCCCGGCCAGGTGGCACGAAAGGTCGCCGTGAAGCTGTACAAAGGGCAGATGACCAGCGACGGCTCGCCCCTGCATGAGATGCATGCCTGCATCACTGCCGGTCGACACCCGAACCTGATTGAGGTGTTGGGCCAGGTTGCCGGGCACCCCGAGCAACAGGCCGGGCTGGTGATGGCGCTGATCGAACCCAGCTACCGTAACCTCGCCGGACTGCCGAGCCTGGCGTCGTGCAGCCGCGACGTCTATGCCGATGAACTGCGCCTGAGCGCTCCGGCGGCCCTGCGCATCGCCCATGGCATCGCCTCGGTGGCGGCGCACCTGCACCGCCAGGGCATCACCCACGGGGATCTCTACGGGCACAATATTCTGTGCGATGACCAGGGCGATTGTCTGCTGGGGGATTTTGGCGCGGCGTCGTTCCACGCCACCACGGACAACGTGCAAACCCGCGCACTGCAACGCATCGAAGTGCGGGCCTTCGGGATTTTGCTGGGGGAATTGCTGGCGCGGATCGAACCGGGGCTCAGCGCTGAGGAGCTTGCAGGGTTGCAGGATCTGCAGGTGCGCTGCTGTCAGTCAGATGTACTGGCGCGGCCGGGGTTCGATGAGATTGAAAGGTTGCTGAGCGACTTCAAACACATCGACTAAACCAGCCCCCCAAACTAACAAACACACTACTTATTGTGGCGAGGGGATTTATCTGTGGGAGCAAGGCTTGCCCGCGATGCGGACACCTCGTTTTCTCAGAGACCGCGTCGTCTTCATCGCGGGCAAGCCTTGCTCCCACAGAGTGAACCGCACCCTGGGATAAATTCCCTCGTCACAGGGGTGTACTGCTTAACCGGCCAACCCGACAAACATGTCCTGCACGTCATCGTGGTTGTCGAGGCCTTCGAGGAAGGCTTCGACTTCAGCCATCTGCTCGTCGGTCAGGCCACTGACCGGGTTTTTCGGCTGGTAGCCCAGCTTGGCCGACAACACGGTGAAGCCCTGCTCCGGCAAGGCCTTCTGGACGGCATCGAGATCGGCAGGATCGGTGAGGAACAAAGTCGCACCCTCTTCGCCCGGCTCGAAATCCTGGGCACCGGCCTCGATGGCGGCCATTTCCGGATCGGCGTCCGGGCTGTCCGGCGCGGCTTCGATCATGCCGACATGGTTGAAGTCCCACGCCACCGAACCCGAGGCGCCGAGTTGGCCCTTGCGGAACGCGACGCGAATTTCGGCAACGGTACGGTTGATGTTATCGGTCACGCATTCAACGATCAGCGGTACCTGGTGCGGTGCGAACCCTTCGTAGGTGACGCGGTGGTATTGCACGGTTTCACCGAGCTGGCCAGAACCTTTCTTGATCGCACGTTCCAGGGTCTCGCGGGGCATCGAGGCCTTCTTCGCCTGTTCGACCACCAGTCGCAAGTGCGCGTTGGTAGCGGTATCAGCGCCGTTGCGTGCGGCAATGGTGATTTCCTTCACCAATTTGCCGAAGATCTTGCCCTTGGCGTTGGCAGCCGCTTCTTTGTGTTTAACCTTCCACTGTGCGCCCATTACTCACTCTCTTGTCTGACGCGCCGAGACATCTGCCGGCCGGCGCTGTGGCGCAAGTTTATACGGCCTAAACCGGCTGATCGACCAAAAAATTCACCCCGCCGGATCGACATTTTCACAGCGTGTTGTAGGGCATTTCTGAAATAGCGACTCACAAGCACCGTTTCCCCCCGCAGTTTCGTACCCTCTGCGCCTCTCTTCCCGCCAGTAGGAGCTGCGATGCGCAACGACACGGAAAGTCCCTTCAGCCTGACGCTCACGCAAAGCGACTTGCAACTGCAAGTCTTGCGGTTCAATGGCCGCGAAGCCCTCAACCAGCCATACCGCTTTGACCTCGAACTGATCGGCCTGGCCCCGCCGATAGATCCTGAGCTGATCTTGGGGCATCCGGCTTTCCTGCGCCTTGACGGCGAATCGGGCGTCCATGGGATTGTCCACAGCGTCAGCCTGAGTACCCTGGCGCCGCGGCGCATCGGCTATCGCCTGACGTTGGTCCCCTACCTCCAGCAACTGGAGCAAGGTCCGCGGCGCCGGGTTTTCCATCGGCTCAGCGTGGTGCAGGTGCTGCAACGGCTGCTGGAAGAACACGCGCTACCCGTCGACAGTTACCGTTTCGAACTGCCCCATGGGCAGTATCCATGTCGCCCGTTTTGCATACAGTACGACGAAAGCGACCTGACCCTCCTGCAAAGGCTGTGCGAGGAAGAAGGCATTCATTACCACTTCGAACACGCTCCCCAGGGTCATGCCCTGGTGTTTGCCGAAGACCCGAAGAGCTTTCCCGCGCGCCCCGTCGAACTGCCCCTGCGTCCGAACGACAGCCAGCTACCGGCCGCCAAACGCTTGTATTTGCGTCACCATCCGATGATGCCTGGCCTGCCCGTCGGGTTCAGTGACCGGGCTCCGCCCGAAGCCAACGCCTCGGCGGCGAATCAACCTCTTGAGCGGATCGATCACAAAGCCATGCGCGACAACCCGGCCTTGGCACACCGTTACCAGGCCAGTCGCCGCCACCTTGAACGGCTGCGCTGCCGGCAACGGGAAATCCATGGCCACAGTACCCAACCGGTCCTGCACGGTGGCAACATCGTGCAGATCTGCGAACACCCGGTTGCAGCCTTCAACGATCAATGGCTGATCACCGAGGTCCAGCACCGCGGACGGCAGTTTTCGATCCTGGAACCGGACCAGCCCGCCGCACCGTCGTCCCGTGACTACCGCAACCGGTTCACCGCCATTCCCTGGTCCACCGCGTTCAGGCCAGCCCTCAAGCATGCCAAGCCCTGCATCCCCGGGTACCACCTGGCCCATGTACTCGGCCGCGCCGGCCAGCCGGCCAGCCCCGATGAACGTGGCCAGGTGCGTGTCAGCCTATGGACGCCGGACCAGGACGGCATCACGCTGCCCGTATCGCGGCTGACGCTGGATGGCAGCCCCAACCTGATGGCCGGCAGCGAAGTGCTGGTGAGTTTTCTCGATGGCGACCCTGATCGACCGGTGCTGTGCCCAGGGGCTGTCGATACCGGCGCAGACCATACCGCCACGCGCCCGAAATCGCCCCGTGGCAATCATGATGCGGGGATGCTGTTGGACTGGCTGCTGAATCCGCCGGACTTCACGCCCTGACTCAACCCTGTAACTTCATGCCGGCAAAACTGATCTGGCTCATGCAAACCCAGCGAAACGGGCTTACAGTAAACGGATAACGCCGCTCTAGACGGCGCTCTACCCTGATCGTTGGAGATACCTGCAATGCCCTGGAAAAACTCAGAAAGCCGCTACAGTACCGTCACGGTAACCTTGCATTGGCTGATGCTGGTTCTGCTGGCCGTGGTTTATGCCTGCATCGAGTTCCGAGGGATTTTCCCCAAGGGCAGTGGCGGCCGGACCCTGATCAAGGAAGCGCACTTCATGCTCGGCCTGACGGTGTTCCTGCTGGTCTGGCTACGCCTGTTCGCCCGCAGCATGGGTAAGGCACCGGCGATTTTCCCGGCGTCGCCTGCATGGCAAACCGTTCTCGCTCGCCTGATGCACTGGGCGCTGTACCTGTTCATGATCGCCATGCCGCTGCTGGGCTGGCTGATCACCAGCGCCGAAGGGCATCAGGTGATGTTCTATGGTTTCGATCTGCCCTTGCTCATCGATCAGGACAAGGAATTTGCCAAGCAGCTGGAAGGTTGGCATGTGCTGGGCGGCACTATCGGCTATTGGTTGATTGGCCTGCATGCCTTGGCGGGGCTGTACCACCACTATGTGGTACGGGACAACACGCTGCTGCGGATGATGCCCAAGCGCGGCTGATCGCCGTCACTCGAACCCTCGGCGGCCTTGCAAACCGCCGGTGTGGACGAAGATCAAACGGGTGCCTGGGGCAAACCCTCCGGCCTCGACCCGTGCTCTAAGCAACATCAAGGCTTTGCCGGTGTACAACGGCTCCAGTTCGATGGCCGCCGTGCTGTCGATGAACGCGGTGAGTTCAGCATCGACCCGGGCGAAACCGCCACGGCTGCCGTCGAACAATTCATAAAGTGGACTGCAAAGCCCCGCCTCCCCCACGATGCGTTCGACTTGCTGCGCCACGCCATGGTCCTGGGGCACCGCCAGCACGCCATAGACCGGGCGCTGTCCCGCTTCGGCCAGCACCAGCCCGGCCAACGACGTACCGGTGCCGCAGGCCAGCCACCAACCGTGAAAATCCGCCCATCCCAACGTCGCCAGTTGTTCACGGACACTGGCTGCCCATACCTGGCAGCCTTGTGCGCCGGGTAATCCTGAACCGCCCTCGGGCACCGGATGCAAATGTGGATAGCGGATCTGCCACGGCGCCCAGAAACCCGGCGCGTGTCGCTCTCGGTACCCGCCATACCCCAACCAGTGCAGGTCCATGCCAAACGCTTTCAGGTCGCGCACCGTCGGCGTGTCCTGGGGCTGACCACGCAACAGCCCCGCCGTGGGAAACCCGAAGCGCTTGCCCGCCGCCGCCAACGCATGCAAATGGTTGGAATAGGCCCCGCCCAGGCTCATGACCCCCTCGGCACCGGCCTCATGGGCGGCGCGCAAATGATGGACCAGCTTGAACCACTTGTTGCCGCTGATCAGTGGATCGATCCGGTCCAGGCGCAACACCGCCACCTCAACACCGGCACGGGCGAGCCAGTCCAGGTGAAGGGGTTCGAGTCGGGGTTGGGGATGCCAATCGAGGGCGGGAAGCAGCATGGCAGCAGGCCCGAGGGGAAACAGGCCGGCATC
This sequence comes from Pseudomonas brassicacearum subsp. brassicacearum, assembly GCF_008801605.1. Classification (GTDB taxonomy): domain Bacteria; phylum Pseudomonadota; class Gammaproteobacteria; order Pseudomonadales; family Pseudomonadaceae; genus Aquipseudomonas; species Aquipseudomonas brassicacearum. Next base: position 998,031 of record NZ_VZPJ01000001.1, read on the forward strand.
TTAACAGCTTGGCAGCGGGTGATTTCAGGTTCACCACATCCCCTGTGGGAGCGAGCTTGCTCGCGATGGCGGTTAGTCAGCAGCATGAATGTTGACTGACCTGCGGCTATCGCGAGCAAGCTCGCTCCCACAAGGGTTTTCCTGGGGCGCTGCCTTACAACTGCGCCGCCAACCGCGAACCCTGGTTGATCGCCCGCTTGGCGTCCAGTTCCGCCGCCACGTCGGCACCGCCGATCAGATGAACCTTCTGCCCCGCCGCCTCCAGGCCTTCCTGCAATTCACGCAGCGGATCCTGGCCGGCGCAGATCACGATGTTGTCCACGGCCAGCACTTGCGGCTCACCGGTTTCGCCGATGCGAATGTGCAGGCCCTCGTCGTCGATCTTCAGGTATTCGACGCTGTTGAGCATCTGCACCTGCTTGTTCTTCAGGCCCGTGCGGTGAATCCAGCCGGTGGTCTTGCCCAGGCCGTCACCGACCTTGGATGTCTTGCGTTGCAGCAGGAACACCTGGCGCGCCGGCGCATGAGGTTCGGCCTTGATCCCGGCCACGCCGCCGCGAGCCTCGAGGTGGGTGTCGATGCCCCACTCCTTCCAGAACGCCTCGCGGTCCTGGCTGGTGGCAACGCCTTGATGAACCAGGAACTCCGACACGTCGAAGCCGATACCGCCGGCACCGATCACCGCGACACTGCGGCCCACCGGCTTGCGCTCGAGGATCACGTCCAGGTAGCTCAACACCTTGGCATGCTCCACGCCAGGAATCGCCGGCACGCGCGGTGCGATGCCGGTGGCGAGGATGATCTCGTCATAACCGCCAGCCACCAATTGCGCCACATCCACCCGGGTGTCGAGGCACAGCTCGACATGGCTGGTCTGCAATTTGCGCTTGAAGTAGCGCAGGGTTTCGAAAAACTCTTCCTTGCCCGGCACGCGCTTGGCAATGTTGAACTGACCACCGATTTCACTGGCCGAATCGAACAGCGTCACCTGGTGCCCACGCTCGGCCGCCACCGTGGCAGCGGACAACCCGGCCGGGCCGGCACCGACCACGGCGATTTTCTTCACCTGGGTCACCGGCAGGTAGTTCAGCTCGGTTTCGTGGCAGGCCCGCGGGTTGACCAGGCAACTGGTGAGCTTGCCGCCAAAGGTGTGGTCCAGGCACGCCTGGTTGCAGCCGATGCAGGTGTTGATTTCATCGCCGCGACCGGCAGCGGCCTTGTTGACGAACTCCGGATCGGCCAGGAACGGCCGGGCCATGGAGACCATGTCGGCATCGCCTTCGGCCAGGATCTGCTCGGCCACTTCCGGGGTGTTGATGCGGTTGGTGGTGATCAGCGGGATGCTGACCGAACCACGCAGCTTGGCCGTGACCTTGCTGAACGCGGCGCGCGGAACCTTGGTGGCGATGGTGGGAATTCGCGCTTCGTGCCAACCGATACCGGTGTTGATAATCGTCGCGCCAGCCTGCTCGATGGCCTTGGCCAACTGGACGATTTCGTCCCAGGAACTGCCACCTTCCACCAGATCGAGCATCGACAGGCGAAAGATGATGATGAAATTCGGGCCTACCGCCTCGCGCACTCGACGGACGATTTCCACCGGCAGGCGCATGCGGTTTTCATAGCTGCCGCCCCAACGGTCGGTACGGTGGTTGGTGTGGGCCGCCAGGAACTGGTTAATGAAATAACCTTCCGAGCCCATGATCTCGACGCCGTCGTATTCGGCCTTCTGGGCCAGTACCGAGCAGGTGACGAAATCGCTGATCTGTTTCTCGATACCCTCCTCGTCCAGCTCCTTGGGCTTGAATGGGTTGATCGGTGCCTGGATCGCGCTCGGTGCCACCTGCTTGGGGCTGTAGGCGTAGCGCCCGGCATGGAGAATCTGCATGCAGATCTTGCCACCGGCCTCGTGTACGGCCCGGGTAACGATCTGGTGCTTGAGCGCTTCTTCTTCGGTGGTCAGCTTGGCCGCGCCGGAGTAGACACCACCCTCGTCGTTCGGTCCGATCCCGCCGGTGACCATCAGACCCACGCCGCCCCGGGCGCGCTCGGCAAAATACGCCGCCATACGCTCGAAGCCGCCGGGTTTCTCTTCCAGGCCGGTGTGCATCGAGCCCATCAGGGTACGGTTGCGCAAGGTGGTGAAACCCAGGTCCAGCGGGGCCAGCAGATGCGGGTAATGAGAGGCGGTCATCGGTAACTCCACAACGGGCGATCACGGGGAAAAGCGCAAGCTCTGCGGCCTGCGTCTGTCATGACCCACAGCGTAAGAGTCGGGATGCGGGCACTCAATGACCGTAACTGACAACTTAATGATCCAAATGTGCAGGGTGCCGATCAGTCGTGCGTGACTCTCGGCGGGGTGAGCCAGTCCTATCAACGCTGGCCCAGGTGCTGAAACCAAAAATAACCCTAATAACATGGTGCTCATTGCATGCATCCCCAACGAAAAATGCTGCACAACGAGTTGCACGCCCGCCCGTCGCTGTATTTCGACGAGCCGGCCCACGTCTTCCACCTGGCGTTTCTTGGCGACAATGCCCAGTGCAACGCGTTGCTCGAACGACTGTGCCCTGAAACCGTCGCAGCAGAGGCCGCACAAGGCATCACCCGCCTTGAAGGACATCCGCTCAAGTGGGAGCGCCACGCCGAGTTCTTCACCCTGACCCTGGTTGTTCCCGCCAGCACCAATGAACTGCACTGGACAACGCTGCCCGAATGCCTTGCCCAGGGTATCGAAGGCCATTCCCAGCACCTCATCAATGCGGTTCAGGTGGTGGTGCGCGCCGAAGCCGGTCTCGACCTGTCCAGCTACGGTTTCAAGGACCCTTGCGGCTCTTGCGTGGGCGGTGGCGATGCGGTGGTCTGGAGCGATTTTCGCCTGACCGAGGATGGCACCAATCGCCTGCTGTTCATCAACCGACGGCTCAACGCTTATCGCCAGGGCCGCATGATCCGGCGCCTGCTGGAAATCGAGACCTATCGCATGATGGCGTCCTTGTCGCTCAATACCGCCAAGGCACTGGACCCGCAACTGAACGAATTCGATCGCACCCTGGTGAGCCTGTCCGAACGCAACGCCAATGCCAGCGGCGTGCATGCCAAGGCCCTGCTGGAGGACATCGCCCTGCTGTCTCGCCAGGTCGTCAGTAGCACGGTCAAGAATCGCCACCGTTTCAGCGCCACCCGCGCCTACGCCCAACTGGTGTTCGAGCGCCTGGGGGAGTTGCGCGAAAGTCACCTGGGCGATTGCCAGCGGCTGGGCGTGTTCATCGAACGGCGTTTCAAACCCACGGTGCGTTATTGCGCAGCCACCGAACAGCGCCTTGAACAACTGGCCATGAGCGTCGCCAACCTGGGTGACCTGCTGCAAGCCCGCGTACAAGTCGAGATGGAAGACCAGAACGCCGAGATCCTGCGCAGCCTCAATGCGCGTGCCGATGCACAGATCAAGATCCAGCGCGCGGTGGAAGGTCTGTCGATCATTGCCATCACCTACTACCTGATCAACCTGTTCAAACTGGTCTATAGCGGGCTGCACACCTTGGGCGCAAACCTCTCGGCCCGCGAAGCGCTGGTGGGCATGACGCCACCGGTGCTGCTGATCATGTTGCTGATTCTGATCCGGATCCGGAAAGCCAAAAGTCACTAGCGCGCCTTGCCAGCGTAGAGGGTGTCCCAAGATTCCTGGACACCCTCTGTGTGTGCTTACCGTGCGTACAAATCAGCGCCCGCCCTTCGCTAATCCCTTGTTTTACCGTACCCTGCCCCGTAGCTCTTGATGAAAAATCACGAACCTGCACACGGCCGCTGACTGTTCCCCCATGCGCAAATTTCTGTACCTGCTGTTTTCCTTGGCCTTGATTGCCGCCCTGATCACCTACGCACTGTGGACGACGGATCGTCCGGCGGGTCATTACCTGTCAGACCTGCGCATCAGCCTGGCGGTCGACCAGGGCACGCCCGCCGACCGCGGCAACCTGCTGGGCATCCAACCCGAACTGTTCCCCACCGACTACCAGAGCCCCGAGCGCCTGCATCGCAAACTGGCGGCCTATCTGCAGACGGCTCGCGACCAGGGCTTCCTCAATGCCAAGACCGTGGTGGTCCTGCCCGAGCACATCGGCACCTGGCTGATGGTCGGCGGCGAAAAAGACGAGTTGTACCAGGCCACCAGCCTGAAGGACGCCATGAACTGGCTGGCGGTCAGCAATCCGCTGGCGTTTATCCAGGCATTGGTCAGCGCTCAAGGCGATAGCCGACTGGACGATGCCTACCTGCGCATGAAAGCCGAGCGCATGGCCCATGACTATCAAGCACTGTTCGGTGGGCTGGCCAAGGAGTTCGGTATCACCCTGGTGGCCGGCTCCATCGTGCTTCCCGAGCCCAGTGTCAGCGACGGTGAACTGAAGATCGGTCGCGGTGCGCTGTACAACAGCAGCCTGGTGTTCGGCAGCGATGGCCGGCCGATCGGCCAGCCACAACGCCAACGACATCCAGTGTTTGAACAGCGCGACGTGCTTGGGGCCGACCGACCGACCGCTGTCCAAGTCATCGACACCCCAGCCGGGCGCCTGGGCGTGCTGATCGGCAGCGACAGTTGGTATCCGCTCCACTACCGGCAACTCAACGACCAGGGCGCGCAACTGATTGCCGTGCCCGCCTTCATCACCGGTCGCGATACGTGGGAAAAACCCTGGAGCGGTTATAAAGGCCTGTCCACGCCGAGCGAGGTGAGCCTCAAGCCCGGTGAAGTGAGCGAGGGCCAAGCCTGGCATCGCCTGACACTGACCGGCCAACTGCCCATCAGCCAGGCCCGGGCCGGCGTCAGCGTGTTCCTGCGGGGCCAGTTCTGGGACAGCGGCAGTGCCGGCCAGAGTTTCATCAGCCACGACGGCCAACACTTCTCCGATGGCAACGCCCGTGGCGCCCGCCTGCTGAACCTGTGGTTGTGAACATGAAACCGCGGCCGATGCGCCTGGGCGACCTGTCAGTGGGCTTCGTCCATAGCCTGGCTGACGCCGTCGCCAGCCATGGGCAAGACCCTCAACCTTTGCTCGAACAGTACGGTCTCGATGCCGCGCGCCTGGCCGAGCCCGGGGCAAGGCTGTCGATCCCACGCTACATGCGCCTGGGCCACGCCGCGATTCAACAGACCCAGGACCCGGCCTTGGGCCTGCGCATGGGCCAACTCGGCCGTCTGAGCCAGGCCGGACTCGCGGGCGTCACCGCGGCCCAGGCGCCAACCGTGCGCGAGGCCGCCCGCTGCATGATCCGCTTCGAGCCGCTGTATGGCTCCAACTATCGCGGCCAATCGAGTTTCCATGAAGATGCCCGAGGCGCTTGGCTACGGTTCTATTCCATCAGCCCGTATAACGCCTACAACCGCTTTGTCGTGGACTCGATCATTGCCGGCTGGCTTGCGCAACTGTCCAGCGTCAGCGGCATCGCGCTGCGGCCAGAACGCATCGAAATCGAATTCGAGGAGCCGGCATACCTGGAGGCCTACCGCACGCTCGGTGACTGCCCGATCCAATTTGGCGCCGAACAGAATCAACTGCGCCTGGGCCTGGACAGCCTCGCCCAGCGCAACCCACAGCATTGCCCCAGCACCTGGCACCATCTGCTTCAGTTGTGTGAACGGGAACTGGAACAACTGACCCGCACCCGCAGCCTGCGCGAGCGCATCATCCAACTGCTGGGACCGTTGCTCAACGGCGGCCGGGAACCCGACCTGGAAGAAGTGGCGGCCCGCCTGAAGCTGCCGACCTGGACCCTGCGTCGCAAGCTGGCCGAGGAAGGCACGCAGTTTCGCGCCATCCTCAACGACACCCGCCGCGACCTGGCCATGACCTACATACGCGATACCGAACTGGCGTTCGGCGAAATCGCTTATCTATTGGGATTCGCCTCAGCCGAGGCATTTCAACGAGCCTTCAAGCGCTGGAACAACCAGACGCCCGGAGAGTTTCGTCGTAGTCACCGAGGGGTTTGAGCTTCAAGAACCTGGCTTGGCGCTTACCACTTGTAGCGTGTAGCGATCCTCACAACTCCGTCGCATCTTCGGCGGGTTCCAACGGGTCCAGTTCATACGCCTGGTATTCCAGCAGCTCTTCCTGATAATCATCCATTACGTGTCCTTCCCCTGTCATTGAAACCAATGCCTGATGGCGCTGGCATCAGCATAAAGCTGCTTTATGAACAAAACATGAAGCAAAGGCTTCATGAATTAAACGTAGCACAGGGTCGGGAAATTACCGTGTGAAGTGTGACAGGGCATTACTCCCTGCCACTGGACCTCAGGATGCCGGAAGCGGCTGGATCGGCTCGGTCGGGGCCGGCAACGAACTGGACGGTGGTGGTGTAACGGTTTCCGTCGTCGGCGCAGACTCGAACGACTCGGGCGCAATCGGTGCAGGCTCGCTCGGCGGTGCGACGGGCTCCGACACCGTAGGAGCTGTTTCGACAGGGGCCGGCGCGGGCGCGGGGGCGACAGGCTCCGGTGCAGGCGCTGGAGCAGGCATCAGGGCGGCCGGTTCGACCTTGGTTTCCGGAATGCCCAGTTCAGCTTTCGGTTTCTCGGCGTTATCGGCCGCTTTCTTCGCCTCGGGAGGCAGGAACAGCTCCACCAGGGCAAAGAAGCGCTCATAGAACTTGGCCGCCGACACGGTTTCACTGGCGACCTTGACCATCGAATCATCCGAGGAGCCGATCGGCATCGACACCGAACCCAGCACGCCCACACCCAGGCTGGCGGAGTTGTTGGTTTTCTTCAGGGCATAACGGTCCTGCAAGGCGTTGGCGAACATGGTCGCACGGTGTCCGGCACCGCCGTCCTCGGCACAGACCAGGTTGAAACTGATTTCCATGTGAGTGTCGCCGGTCTGCTGGAAACTCTTGTGACCGCTGACCAGCTTCGGATCGCTGCTGGTGATGATGTAGCCCTGGCTGAGCAACGCCCGACGCCCGGCCTCGCAGGTCGCCGCGTCGTTAACCGGATACGTGCGCGAGAACGTGCCGGAGTCATCGAAGTTCTCGTGCTCGTAAATGGCGGCTTTCTTCGACGAGCAACCGGCTGCGGCGGCCAGCACCAGTGCAAGCCCGACGGTGCGCATGGGAAATGATTTGAACATTGAACATCCTGAGAAAAACGGTCCGGGGCGTATTGTGCAACAGAACGCGACCTGGCAGCGTGGCTAATCTTGTTTCAAGGGGGTTACAAGTTTACTGGGGGTTGTTTGCAGGAAAAAGACGCCAAGCGGATAGATCGACGAACACCCGCCCCGAGCAACAAGCAGACACAAAAAAATCCGGGATTTAGCTTAATCCTGTTCAGTTGCGCCGTTAATGAAGATTTTGATATCACGTTCAGAGCGGCGTAGTTCAGTGTGTATATCCATTTCTGCGGTAATGGATCTACTCACAAAACCCAAGCCAAAAAAAACGACGCTCCCCATTTCTGAAGAATCGCCGTTTTTTCTAACTGAACAGCATCACAACCAGGTTTGAAAAAGCATCAAGCAATTAGAAACGCTTGATCTCCGCCTGGCTCTCCAACTGCTTGCGATACGCCGCAAAGTCCTGCTGACCAACACGGGACGCGAGGTAGCGGCGATATTCCGCCTTCTCTTCGTCAGTCGGTGCCGCCGCTTCGTTCACGCCATTCAAACGCACGACCATCAGGCTGCCATCAGGCAAGGTCACGCTGGTGAACGTCGGCTTGTCCTTGGACTCAGGCTTGGGCATGCGGAACAATGCTTGCAGCACCGCCGGGTCGATGCCTTCCTGGTTGCGGGTTGCCGCCTGGGTGGCTTTCCAGCCTTGGCCGTCGACCGGCTTGTCCAGTGCAACCTTGCCATCGCGCAGGCTGGCGATCAGCTCGTCGGCGCGGGTCTTGGCTGCCGCGCTGGCGTGTTCCTTGGTCAATTGAGCACGAATCGGCCCTGCCACGCTTTCCAGCGGCAGTTGCTCAGGCTTGCGGTGCTCCTTGGCACGCAGCACCACGACGGTTTCCGGGTCCAGCTCGATGGCGGTGCTGTTGGCCCCCTCATTCAGCACTTCCGGACTGAACGCAGCAGTAACTACGGCACGATTGGCCGCAATCCCTTCGCCGCCTTCACGACCGAACGGGGCCGATGTGTGGACGGTCAGCTTCAGGTCCTGGGCGGGTTGCGCCAGGTCGGACGCTTCGAACGAGGCATCCTCCAGTTGCTTGGTCGCCTCAACGAAACGCTGCTCCACCTGTTGAGTCTTCAGCTCGCGGGTCAGCTTGTCCTTGAGGCTGGCAAACGTAGGCACTTCAGGCGCTTCGACACCCAGCAGCTTGATCAGGTGCAGACCGAAATCGGTGCGTACCGGTGCCGAGACCTGGTCCTTCTTCAAGGCGTACAAGGCCTTTTCAAATTCCGGATCGTAGACACCAGGACCGGCGTAGCCCAGATCGCCGCCATTGTTAGCCGAACCCGGGTCCTGGGAAAACTCCTTCGCCAACGCTTCAAACGACTCGCCTTTGGCCAGGCGAGCCTGGATCTCTTCGATCTTCGCCTTGGCCTGGGCTTCGGTCACCTTGTCGTTCACTTCGATCAGGATGTGCGCAGCCCGACGCTGTTCGGACAGGTTGGCGATTTCTTTCTGATAGGCCGCCTGCAAGTCTTCGTCCTTGACGCTGACCTGATCGAAGAAAGAGGCCTTCTTCAGTTCGAGGTAATCGATGACCACCTGGTCAGGCGTCATGAATTCCTTGGCGTGCTGGTCGTAGTAAGCCTTGACCTCATCATCGGTCAGCTTGACGGAGGCAGGATCAGCCTTGATGTTCAAGGTGGCGAAATCACGCGTCTGTTTTTCCAGGCGTGCAAATGCCAGCACTTGGGCATCGGTGACGAAACCGCTGCCTGCCAGGCCGGCGCGCAGCTGACCGATCAGCATTTCCTGAGCCAGCATCTGGCGGAACTGCATACGGCTGTAACCCAGCTGGCGGATCACCTGATCGAAACGCTCGGGGCTGAATTTGCCATCAACCTGGAACTCAGGCGTCTGCAGGATCACTTGATCAAGCGCAGCTTCGGAGAAAGCGAATTTCGCATCGTGTGCGCCTTGCAACAACAACTTGCGGTCGATCAGGCCCTTGAGCGCCGAATCACGCAGCATTTTTTCGTCCAGCAGGGAGGCGTCGAAATCCTTGCCCAGCTGTTGCATGAGCTGACGGCGTTGCATATCGACCGCCTGGCTCAGCTCGTTCTGGCTGATGTTTTCGCCGTTGACCTTGGCCGCTTCGTTGCTGTTGGTAGTGGCTTTGAAAATGGCATCGAAACCGGTCAACGCCATCAATGCGACGATGACCCCGATGATGGTCTTGGCAATCCAGCCTTGTGAATTGTCCCTGATATTCTGCAGCATGCGTCCCCCAGAAACGGTTGAACTTCAAATTTAGGCAACCGTGGAGCGTGGGTAGAATCCGGATAGAAGAAAGGCGCATCCGAGGATGCGCCTTCTCGTAACTGGCGGAGCGGACCGGGCTCTAACCTTCAAGCCCTGGTGTGCCAGACCGGTTGCAACCGGCCGTGTTACCGCTCCGCTGCCAAGCCAGGCATGACCCCGACCCGGATAAACTCAACGAAACCTTAGTTAACGGCTTCTTTCAGTGCTTTACCAGCTTTGAAGCCTGGCTTTTTGGCAGCAGCGATTTCCAGCGTCTTACCGGTCTGCGGGTTGCGACCGATACGAGCAGGACGATCGGTCACGGAGAAGGTACCGAAACCAACCAGAACAACGGAGTCGCCAGCCTTCAGAGCGCCAGTGACGGATTCGATTACAGCGTCCAGCGCACGGCCAGCAGCAGCTTTCGGGATATCAGCGGATGCAGCGATAGCATCAATCAGTTCCGACTTGTTCACTCTAAGTCCCCTTATATCTATTTGAGATGATTCTAAGTTTTTTTGGTGAAAGCAAAACGAGTGCTGAATGGCCTGCAGACACTTAAGAGCCGCTTTATAACAAGGGCTCTAAAAAACTGTCAAGGAAGCCCCCCAGGCAAATGCGTATTAATGCGTGCTAATTCTTTCCTTAGAGTCAGACTCTCGCTTTTCTTCCTTCGCGACAATCTCCGGAGCCACATCCGGCAAGGGCTCCGGCGCGTATTGCAGCGCAATTTGCAGGACCTCGTCAATCCATTTAACGGGTTTGATCTGAAGATCTTGCTTGATGTTGTCAGGAATTTCCTTCAGGTCGCGGACATTCTCTTCGGGAATGATCACGATCTTGATCCCACCACGGTGTGCCGCCAGCAGTTTTTCCTTCAGGCCGCCAATCGCCAGGACCTGGCCGCGCAGCGTGATTTCACCCGTCATGGCGACGTCGGCACGCACCGGGATACCGGTCAATGCCGAGACCAGGGCCGTGCACATGCCTACACCAGCGCTTGGGCCGTCCTTGGGCGTAGCCCCTTCAGGCATGTGGATATGCGTGTCGCGCTTCTCATGGAAGTCCAGGGGAATGCCCAGGCTCCGGGCGCGGCTGCGAACCACCGTCAGCGCAGCGGTGATCGATTCGACCATCACGTCGCCCAGGGAACCGGTCTTGATCAGTTGCCCCTTGCCCGGCACCACGGCCGCTTCGATGGTCAGCAACTCACCACCGACCTGGGTCCAGGCCAGGCCAGTCACCTGGCCGATCTGATCCTGTTGCTCGGCGAGGCCGTAGCGGAACTTGCGTACGCCCAGGAAGTGCTCCAGCAGGTCCGCAGTGACTTTGACCGCGAAGCGTTTTTCCAGCGCATGTTCCTTGACCGCCTTGCGGCAGACCTTGGCAATCTGCCGTTCCAGGCCACGTACACCGGCTTCGCGGGTGTAGTAGCGGATGATGTCGCGAATCGCTTCCTCGTCGAATTCCAGCTCGCCTTTTTTCAGGCCGTTGGCCTGGATCTGCTTGGGCGAAAGGTATTTCACGGCGATGTTGATCTTCTCGTCCTCGGTGTAGCCCGGAAGACGAATCACCTCCATCCGGTCCAGCAACGCCGGCGGAATATTCATGGAGTTGGAGGTGCAGAGGAACATCACATCCGACAGGTCGTAGTCGACCTCCAGGTAGTGATCGTTGAAGTTGTGATTCTGCTCAGGATCGAGGACTTCGAGCAACGCAGAGGCGGGATCGCCGCGCATGTCGCTACCCATCTTGTCGATTTCGTCCAAAAGGAACAGCGGATTGCGCACGCCGACCTTTGTCATCTTTTGAATCAATCTTCCTGGCATCGAACCGATGTAGGTACGGCGATGCCCCCGAATTTCCGCCTCATCGCGCACGCCGCCAAGAGCCATGCGTACGAATTTGCGGTTGGTCGCGTGGGCAATCGACTCCGCAAGGGAGGTTTTACCGACCCCAGGAGGACCGACCAGGCACAGGACCGGGCCACGAATCTTCTTCACGCGCTTCTGCACGGCGAGGTATTCAAGGATACGCTCCTTGACCTCTTCCAGGCCGTAATGGTCGGCGTCGAGGATGTCTTCGGCACGCGCCAGGTCCAGACGCACCTTGCTCTGGGCTTTCCACGGCACCTGGACCAACCAGTCGATGTAGGAGCGCACTACGGTGGCCTCAGCAGACATCGGCGACATTTGCTTGAGCTTGTTCAGCTCAGCCTGGGCCTTGGCCAGTGCATCCTTGGGCAAGCCGGCGGCATCGATGCGCTTTTTCAGCTCTTCGATTTCGTTGTGGCCTTCGTCACCATCGCCCAGCTCTTTCTGAATGGCCTTCATCTGCTCATTCAGGTAGTACTCGCGCTGGCTGCGCTCCATCTGTTTCTTGACGCGACCGCGAATGCGCTTCTCGACCTGCAACAGATCGATTTCGCCGTCGAGCAGTGCCAGCACGTGTTCGACACGGGCCGACAAATCAATGATTTCGAGAATTTCCTGCTTCTGCTCGATCTTGAGGGCCATATGGGCCGCCATCGTATCGACCAGTCGCCCAGGCTCATCGATGCTGTTAAGCGACGACAGGACCTCTGCAGGCACCTTCTTGCCCAGTTGCACGTATTGTTCGAACTGCGACAGCAGGCTGCGGACAAACACCTCTGACTCACGCTCGGGCGCATCGACCTCTTCGATCAGCGACACCTCGGCCCGGCAATGGCCGTCCACTTCGCTGAAACGCTCGATAGCACCGCGCTGCTCGCCTTCGACCAGGACCTTGACGGTGCCGTCGGGCAGCTTGAGCAATTGCAGAACCGTTGCAATCGTACCTACGCGATACAGTGCGTCTTCGCCGGGATCATCATCGGCCGGGTTTCTCTGAGCCAGCAAAAGAATCTGCTTGTCACCCGCCATCGCAGCCTCAAGGGCTTCGATGGACTTCTCGCGCCCCACGAACAGCGGGATAACCATGTGCGGATACACCACGACATCGCGCAATGGCAGGAGAGGCAATTCGATGGTTGTCTTCATGATTTCGCCTCTACGGCGGCCCTCGGGCCGGAAACAGATGGAAGTAAGCTTGAAACCAAGATGGGGGCAGCCTTGAAAAAAAACAAGCGCTAAGACACGTCTAAAACGCGCAAAAAGCAAAGGGGCCCGAAGGCCCCTCCTTTGTTCCGGCAGCCGAACGCTTAAGCGTCCGGTGCGGCCTTGGCAGCCGGCTCACTGTTTTCATAGATATACAGTGGCTTGGACTTGCCTTCTATGACGCTTTCATCGATCACGACTTTACTCACCTCGGACTGCGAGGGGATCTCGTACATCGTGTCGAGCAATACGCCTTCGAGAATCGAGCGCAATCCACGGGCACCGGTCTTACGCTCCAGGGCACGTTTTGCGACCGATTTCAGCGCGTCGGAACGGAATTCCAGGTCTACACCTTCCATTTCGAACAACTTGGCATACTGCTTGGTCAGGGCGTTCTTCGGCTCGGTCAGGATCTGCATCAACGCCGCTTCATCCAACTCGTCCAGCGTCGCCAGGACCGGCAGACGACCGACGAATTCCGGGATCAGACCGAACTTGACCAAATCGTCAGGCTCGACTTCACGCAGGGATTCACCGACTTTCTTGCCTTCTTCCTTGCTGCGCACTTCGGCGTTGAAACCAATGCCACCACGGGTGGAACGGTTTTGAATAACCTTTTCCAGGCCGGAGAACGCACCACCGCAGATGAACAGGATGTTACGGGTGTCGACTTGCAGGAATTCCTGCTGCGGATGCTTGCGACCACCTTGGGGTGGAACGGAAGCGACCGTACCTTCGATCAACTTGAGCAAGGCCTGCTGCACGCCCTCACCGGAAACATCCCGGGTGATGGACGGGTTGTCGGACTTGCGGGAAATCTTGTCGATTTCATCGATGTAGACAATGCCCATCTGGGCCTTTTCCACATCGTAGTCGCACTTCTGCAACAACTTCTGAATGATGTTCTCGACATCCTCACCCACATAACCCGCCTCAGTGAGGGTGGTTGCGTCGGCGATGGTGAACGGAACGTTCAGCAAGCGGGCCAGGGTTTCGGCAAGCAGGGTCTTACCCGAGCCTGTCGGGCCGATCAGCAGGATGTTGCTCTTGCCGAGTTCGACGTCGTCATTCTTCTTGTCACGTTGGTTCAGGCGCTTGTAGTGGTTGTACACCGCTACGGCCAGTACCTTTTTCGCACGTTCCTGACCAATCACATACTGATCAAGGATGCCGCTGATTTCTTTAGGCGAAGGCAATTTATGCGCGCTGCTCTCGGCCTGGGCTTCCTGCACCTCCTCGCGGATGATGTCATTGCACAGGTCGACGCACTCGTCGCAAATGAAGACCGAGGGGCCGGCAATCAATTTGCGCACTTCATGCTGGCTTTTGCCACAGAAGGAGCAATAAAGCAGTTTGCCGTTGTCCTCGCCGTTGCGGGTGTCAGTCATTCGATCGATCCAAATCCGATAGGCTTGCAACACAAGATGAAGGCAATTGCGGGCTTTTTCAAGCCCGCAGGTGATCGGACCTGCCGATCAACCTCATTTTGAGCTGCTTATTTTTTAAGCGGGGCGCTGGTTGATCACTTCATCGATCAGACCATATTCACGTGCGGCTTCAGCGCTCATGAAATTGTCGCGGTTGGTATCGCGCTCGATTTCTTCTAGCGTGCGCCCGCTGTGCTTGGCCATCAAGGTATTGAGGCGCTCGCGAATGAAGAGGATTTCCTTGGCATGGATTTCAATATCCGATGCCTGGCCCTGGAAACCGCCCAGCGGCTGGTGAATCATCACGCGCGAGTTCGGCAGGCAGTAACGCTTGCCATGGGCACCAGCTGTCAGCAAAAACGCACCCATGCTGCAAGCCTGACCGATACAGGTCGTCGAAACGTTAGGCTTGATGAACTGCATGGTGTCGTAGATCGACATGCCCGCCGTCACCGAACCGCCAGGGGAGTTGATATAGAGATGGATATCCTTGTCCGGGTTTTCGGCTTCAAGGAACAACAGTTGCGCACAGATCAGGTTGGCCATGTAGTCCTCTACCGGGCCCACCAGAAAGATGACGCGTTCCTTGAGCAGACGCGAGTAGATGTCATAGGCACGTTCGCCGCGGGCGGACTGCTCGATAACCATCGGGACCAGGCCGCCTGCGGCCTGGATGTCAGAGCTCTGCTGATAAAAAGAATTGCGGGACATGTCTCGCAGTCACTCCCAAATAGTTATGTCTTGAATACGCATAAGCCAGCACGAAGGCTGGCTTATGGGTGTTTATTTCTTACCGCAGAACCATCAATCGGCTTGTGGAGCTTCCACCGGCTTGACCGCTTCTTCGTAAGAGACCGCTTTATCGGTCACGCTAGCTTTCTGCAGAACAGTATCCACAACTTGTTCTTCCAGCACAACCGAACGGACTTCGTTCAGTTGCTGGTCGTTCTTGTAGTACCAGGACACGACTTGCTCAGGCTCTTGATAGGCCGAGGCCATTTCCTGGATCAGCTCGCGAACGCGGGCTTCGTCAGGCTTGAGTTCGAACTGCTTGACCACTTCGGCGACGATCAGGCCCAGCACGACGCGGCGCTTGGCTTGCTCTTCGAACAGTTCGGCAGGCAGTTGGTCCGGCTTGATGTTGCCACCGAACTGCTGAACAGCCTGCACGCGCAGACGGTTCACTTCGTTGTCCAGCAGGGCCTTTGGCACTTCGATCGGGTTGGAGGCCAGCAGACCGTCCATGACCTGGTTCTTGACCTTGGACTTGATGGCCTGGCGCAGCTCACGCTCCATGTTCTTGCGAACTTCGGTGCGGAAACCTTCCAGACCGGTTTCCTTGATGCCGAACTGGGCGAAGAACTCTTCGTTCAGCTCAGGCAGTTTCGGCTCGGAAACAGTGTTGACGGTCACGGTGAACTCGGCGGCTTTGCCAGCCAGGTCCAGGTTCTGGTAGTCCTCAGGGAAGGTCACGTTCAGAACGCGCTCTTCACCGGCCTTGGCGCCAACCAGGCCGTCTTCGAAGCCAGGAATCATGCGGCCGGAACCCAGCACCAGCTGGGTAGCCTTGGCGGAACCGCCCGCGAACACTTCACCGTCGACCTTGCCGACGAAATCGATGTTCAGTTGATCTTCGTTCTGGGCAGCACGCTCAGTCACTTCGAAACGGGTGTTCTGCTTGCGCAGGATGTCCAGCATCTTGTCCAGGTCGGCATCCGACACGTCAGCGCTCAGGCGCTCGACGGCGATGGATTCGAAACCGGCAACCGTGAACTCAGGGAACACTTCGAACGTGGCGACGAATTCCAGGTCCTTGCCTTTTTCCAGCACTTTAGGCTCGACGGACGGAGCGCCGGCCGGGTTCAGCTTCTGCTCGACGACCGCTTCGTAGAACGAAGACTGGATCACGTCGCCCACGGCTTCCTGACGCGCATCAGCTTCGTAACGCTGACGGATCACGCTCATTGGCACTTTGCCTGGGCGGAAACCTGGGATTTTGGCCTTTTGGGCAGTCTGCTGCAGACGCTTGTTGACCTGAGTCTCGATGCGCTCAGCCGGCACGGTGATGCTCATGCGGCGCTCAAGAGCAGAAGTATTTTCAACAGAAACTTGCATGGATATTCCTCGTTGCACAGACGTTGGCCGGGCGTTTCCGACCCCAGAATCAAGGGCATGCATTCTAGTAGGTCAAACTCAAGAAGTCACCCTACTGAAAACGCGCTGGAAACAGGCGCCGGATTTAGGACAGGGCAAACGGTCATGCCCCACCCGGATTGCAAATACAGTCGATTCAGTCCAAGGCTCTGCGCCAACGCTTCTATATATAGAAGGGGCTTGTCCGGTCGCGCAGCGCCCCGCCCCACAAGGAGACCAACGGGCATACCGCGCATCATCACGAAACACATTCACGAAGAACCGACCGCTGCGCGCAGCTCCAAAAACCGTACCGACGCCAAACACAGAACCACTGAAAACAAAAACGGCGCAGCCCTTTTCAGGTACTGCGCCGTTTTCTGCTATTTAAATAGCGACTTGTATGGTGCGGACGGAGAGACTCGAACTCTCACACCTTGCGGCGCTGGAACCTAAATCCAGTGTGTCTACCAATTCCACCACATCCGCGTATCAAGCTTTTAAAGCAAAGGCGCCAGATTGTTAGATCTGGCGCCTTTCTAGAATATGGGGTGGACGATGGGGATCGAACCCACGACAACGGGAGTCACAATCCCGTGCTCTACCAACTGAGCTACGCCCACCATATTGCCTTGTTGCCTTACTTGTGCCAAAGCTGCCTAATTGGCGCACCCGGCAGGACTCGAACCTGCGACCATCCGCTTAGAAGGCGGATGCTCTATCCAGCTGAGCTACGGGCGCCTTTTTAATCTGTATTCTTGGACGATTACAAACTAAGTGCTTTCAGTTTTACCGAGTTGAAACAACCAACTCCGCTCCACCTTCTTAACCAGTGCTAGGCTGTGCCCGACAAGTGCGACGAATGTTATAGACGGCCTGATAGGTCGTCAACTCTTTTTTGAAAAAAATTCATTTAATTAAAGGGGTTAGGGGAATTTGCAGACCAAGCGCCTTTGCCCCCACGCCCCGGCATGCGAGAATGCGTTCTCTTTTTTTCCCCTCTCGATGGTTAACCACGCGCAATGACTGCACAACTTATCGACGGCAAATCGATCGCCGCCAGCCTGCGCCAGCAGATCGCCCAACGAGTCACCGAGCGCCGCCAGCAAGGCCTGCGTACGCCCGGCCTTGCGGTGATCCTGGTCGGCAGCGATCCTGCCTCTCAGGTTTATGTCTCGCACAAGCGTAAAGACTGTGAAGAGGTCGGCTTCCTTTCCCAGGCCTACGACCTGCCTTCCGAAACCACCCAGCAAGCGTTGGCCGATCTGATCGATCGCCTGAACGATGACCCGAACATCGACGGCGTTCTGCTCCAGCTGCCGCTGCCTGAACACCTCGACGCCTCCAAGCTGTTGGAGCGTATCCGCCCGGACAAAGACGTCGATGGCTTCCATCCTTATAACGTCGGTCGCCTGGCCCAGCGCATTCCGTTGCTTCGCCCCTGCACCCCTAAAGGCATCATGACGCTGCTGGAAAGCACTGGCGTGGACCTGTATGGCCTCGACGCCGTAGTGGTGGGTGCGTCCAACATCGTTGGTCGTCCAATGGCCATGGAGCTGCTGCTGGCCGGCTGCACCGTGACCGTGACCCATCGTTTCACCAAGGATCTGGCTGGCCATGTCGGCCGCGCGGACCTGGTGGTGGTGGCTGCCGGCAAACCCGGCCTGGTAAAGGGCGAGTGGATCAAGGAAGGCGCCATCGTCATCGACGTGGGCATCAATCGCCAGGAAGATGGCAAGCTGGTGGGCGACGTGGTCTATGAGACCGCCCTGCCCCGCGCCGGCTGGATCACGCCGGTACCTGGCGGCGTAGGCCCGATGACCCGCGCCTGCCTGCTGGAAAACACGTTGTACGCGGCTGAAACGCTGCACAGCTGATACGCGTCCACAAACCTGTGGGAGCGAGCTTGCTTGCGATAGCGATGGACCGGCCAACATCCAGTTGACTGACACGTCGCTATCGCGAGCAAGCTTGCTCCCACAGGTGTTTCTGGCGACCGGACTTTAGCCGCCAAATTACGAATTTTTCAGATTCGTTTCGCCAAAATCCCCCTCATGAAACTTTATTTATTCACAAGCCCTGGCGATACAGGCATATAGCGCTGCTGTCGCCCATACTCCTAAAATGCGACGTTTTTTTTAAAAGTCGTTGCTCAACGGCACCTTCAACTCTATCGAGTCTACTCGCGTGAAAATCCGTCTTTCCATCATCAGCCTATTCATCGCTTTCACAGGCAGCTTTATCACGCAAAATGTCGTTGCACAGGAAACCATCGCGGCCCCCCGGGACACGACCAAGCTGCAAGTCGCCTCGGGCAGCGCGATGTTGCTGGACCTGCAGACGGATAAAGTCGTTTATTCGAGCAACCCGGACGTGGTGGTACCCATCGCGTCGGTGACCAAGTTGATGACCGGCCTGATCGTGCTGGATGCCAAACAGAACCTCGATGAGTACATCTCCATCACCATTGCCAACACCCCAGAGATGAAGGGCGTGTTTTCCCGAGTCAAACTCAACAGCGAGCTGTCGCGCCGGGACGTGCTGCTGATCGCCCTGATGTCTTCGGAAAACCGCGCCGCCGCCAGCCTCGCCCACCACTATCCAGGTGGCTATGCGGCGTTCATTGCCGCCATGAACGCCAAGGCGAAGGCGCTGGGCATGACCAGCACCCATTACGTCGAACCGACGGGCCTGTCGATCCACAACGTCTCGACCGCCAGGGACCTGACCAAGCTGCTGATCGCCGCTCGCAAGTATCCATTGCTGAGCGAACTGAGCACCACCAAGGAAAAGACCGTTACCTTCCGCAAGCCTGTGTATAGCCTGGGCTTTCGCAACACCGACCACTTGATCCACAAGGCCAACTGGGATATCCAGTTGACCAAGACCGGTTTCACCAACGAGGCCGGCCACTGCCTGGTGCTGGTGACGAAGATGGGCAATCGCCCGATGGCACTGGTGATCCTCGATGCATTCGGCAAGTTCACGCACTTCGCCGATGCCAGCCGGATTCGTAGCTGGGTCGAGACCGGAAAAAGCACCGACGTGCCGTCAGTGGCCCTGCAATACAAGGCTGCCAAGAATCTCAAGAGCCGCCAGAGTGGTGTGGTGGAAGCCTCCCAATAATCCGCGGCACACAGAAAAGCCCCGACTCGTCGTAATGCTGTTCACTTAGAAAAAGCGGCGCTTCTTTCAGAAATGGGGAGCGCCGTTTTTTTGTTTTATTGCTTTGGTGTGTATATCCGTTACCTAAATAACGGATATACACACCAACCCACGCCTCTCGGAACAGATAATGCCTAGGCCTTCAGGTCACCCAGCGGATCATAGGGCTTGGGCTTGGGCTTACGCCCATCCTTCTTGTCCAGAGGCGCCTTGGCCGGCCCTACCGGATCAACCTGGGGGTCCTCAAGGTCCGGCGAATCCGGATCGAACCCCAGGTCATCACCACTGGAATGCTCTGACGAATGTGGCCCCGTAGGTGTTTTCGACTGTGCCATGCGTGCCTCCTCCAATCACGGGTCGGAAAATGCCCAACCCTGACGATAAGAGCCTCAGGCCTGCCAGGTTGTGCCCGGCAAGTGACGAACGGGGTGAACGATCAATGCGCCGCTTCCAAGGTCTTGGTGGCCCGCGCCGCCGCTTGCTCCTGCCCTGCCCCGCCCAATTCGGCCGCCGCTTTGAGCCACCGCTGCGAGTCGACATTGGCCGGAAGCTGCGTAGGTCGCTGGACCAGCACCGCCCAGCCGCCTGCGCTCTTGAAGGCCGATTCGAAGGCACTGAAGCTCATCAACTGCCGTCGGTTCATGCCTGAGCGCAGCAATACCGTCTGCTTCTGACGGTTGTAGCCAGCGAGAATCCCGTACCGAGGCTCGGCCCAGAACGCCGAACCGTCGACATAGCGCACCAGCACCGGATAGCCTGCCGCGACCTGTTCCAACAACGCCGGCAGCTTGGCGTCGAGGGGATACACCAGCAGCCCGTATTCGCGCGCCAGGGTTTGCATATTCTGCTGCAAACCGGCTTCGCCACCCGGCAGGTGCAACGGTTTCTCCAGCAGCCCCGGCGTGATCACCGTGCCTTGCAACGTCAGCAGGGCAGCCAGGGACTGCGGGGCGCCCTGGTACATTTCGCCGCGAAAGAACGGCACGCTGTTGAGCTCCACCCGTTCGGGCAGGCGCTGGATCTGCGGCGACACACTGCCCGCACACCCCACCAGGGCAACGAGGCAGGACAGCGTCAGTACCAGTGATCGAAAAGATGAAATGACCGGCGACATGATGACTCTCTTGTTCAGGCACCCGGCATCCGGGCCAGGCTTGGGTCGACGATCATAAGGCGCGCACAGCCCTGGGTATAGCCATAACGGCAGTTTTACGAGCGCGATAGAACGAACCGATCCGTGCCCGACCGCCACGGATCGATTACCTGCAACACTTGAGCGACTAGACTGTCCATGTATTAGGTGCGTGATCCCGGACTGGGGATAAAAGGAGGCACAGATGAGCCTGACCACGACAATTCTGATGCTGATATTCGGCTGGCTGAGCGTAGCCACGGCCATGCTGTGGGGCGTGCTTCGGATCACCCGGCGCCATCATCACGCGCCACCTGCGCAATCGGAAAAAACCACAAAATCCGCGCGACGCCACGCCACCGCACACTGAGCATTCGCTTTTCAAACCCTCAAAAAAAACCACCCGGGCCTCGACCCGGGTGGCTTCTGTTTGCGTGGCATCAGGCGTTGTCGGCCAACGCCCTTTCCCTGGCCCGACGGGACAACATGTTCAACACTTCGATCGCCGCCGAGAACGCCATGGCCGCGTAGATATAACCCTTGGGCACATGGGCACCGAAGCCTTCGGCGATCAGCGTCATGCCGATCATGATCAGGAAGCCCAGGGCCAGCATCACCACCGTCGGGTTGTCATTGATGAACTTGGCCAGCGGTTCGGCTGCCAGCAGCATCACCAGTACCGACACAACGACCGCGATGATCATGATCGGCAAATGCTCGGTCATGCCCACAGCCGTGATGATGCTGTCGATGGAGAACACCAGGTCCAACATCAGGATCTGACCAATCGCTGCAGCAAAGCCCAGGGTCACGCCGGACGTGGCCGACTTGGGATCATCCGGTGCCGGGTCCATGCTGTGGTGGATTTCAGTAGTCGCTTTCCACAGCAGGAACAGACCACCGGCAATCAGGATCATGTCTTTCCAGGAGAACGCCTGACCCAGGATTTCGATGACCGGTTCGGTCAACTGCACAATGAAGGCAATGGTGCTCAACAAGCCCAGGCGCAGGATCAGCGCCATGCCGATACCGATCCGCCGTGCCTTGGCACGGTGCTGGGCGGGCAGCTTGTTGGTCAGAATCGAAATGAAGATCAGGTTATCGATGCCGAGCACGATTTCCATGACCACCAGAGTTGCCAGGGCGATCCACGCGGTGGGGCTGGCGGCGAGCTGCAGAAGATAATCCATGGGTCAGTCCTGACTGATGTGACGTGTTAGATGGTTTTGGTCGGGGTTTGTGTTTCGTCAGCTTCGTCGGCCGGCTTCTTCTTCGGGCTGATCAACCCGCCGGTGGCTTCGCTGATCGCCTGTTCGGCGGCCTTGTGGGTGTCATCGATGGCCTGCTTGGCGGTTTGCGCAGCCTGTCCCATCAGTTGCTGGGCACTTTTTTCAGCCTGTTCACAGCCCGCCAATGTCATTGCAGACATCGTCAACAAGGCTGCAAGTCCCAGGGATTTGTATGTCATGAAATAAATGCCTCTTGAGAGAATAGAAGGTGCACGAAAATGGCCCGCCAATGGCCAGGCATTCTAGAGACGCGAACACTTCAGGAAAATTCGTATTTTCAGCGGTTATACTTCGGTTTTTACGAATCCGCGTGAACCCATGCTCAATTACCGACAATTGCATTACTTCTGGGTGGTGGCGAAAACCGGCAGCATCGTGCGCGCCTGCGAGCAGTTGAACCTGACCCCTCAGACCATCAGCGGGCAGATTTCCCTGTTCGAGCAGACCTATAACATCAAGCTGTTTCGCCGCGTCGGACGGCAGCTGGAACTGACCGAGGCCGGCCGCCAGACCTTGCCCTACGCCGAACACATGTTCCAGTTGGGCGGTGAGCTGGAATTGATGCTGCGCGCCCAGCCCAACGAGCAGCAAACCCTGTTTCGGGTCGGGGTGGCGGATGTGGTGCCCAAATCCATCGTCTACCGGCTGCTCGCGCCGACCATGGAGTTGAGTGAGCCGCTACGCATCACCTGTCGCGAGGACAAGCTCGAACGGCTGCTGGCGGACCTGGCGATCCAGCGTCTGGACCTGGTGATTTCCGACAGCCCGATGCCGACCCACCTGGACATCAAGGGCTACAGCCAGAAACTGGGGGAATGCGGGATCAGCTTTTTCGCCACCGCCGCGCTGGCCGAACGCTACGGGCGGGATTTCCCCCACGGCCTGCATGACGCTCCGTTGCTGATTCCCGGACCGGAAACCGTGGTGCGCAGCCGCTTGCAACGCTGGTTCGCCGAGCAACAGATCCAGCCGCGCATCGTCGGCGAGTTCGACGACAGCGCATTGATGCAGGCCTTCGGCCAATCAGGCAGCGGGATTTTCATCGGCCCGAGCGTGATCGCCGAAGAGGTCAAGCGCCAGTACGGCGTAGAAGTGATCGGCCAGACCGACGCGGTGAGCGAATCCTTCTACGCCATTTCCGTGGAGCGCAAGGTCAGCCACCCCGGCATCGTCGCGATTGCCGAAGGCGCGCGTCGCGAGTTGTTCAGCGCTTAGCAGGCGACACGAGGTTTAAAGGTCATCAGCAGCAACGCCAGCAGGATCGATACGAAGATGAACCCGGCCGCCGCAAACCCGACACTGCCCAGGCCCAGGGTATCAATGACCCGGCCACCAACCATCGCCCCCAGGCCAATCCCCAGGTTGGCCCCGGCGATGTTCAACGATGCGGCAAAGGCCGGGGCCTGCGGGGCCGCCTTCATCAGCCGCACATGGCTGACCAGGAACAAGGCCGCCTGGGTCACGCCCCAGATGCCCATCGCCGCCGCCAGCGCCAGGGGTGAATGAATGCTCGGCACCAACGCCACCATGCCGCCGATCAGGAACAGGCAGAAGACCATCGATGCGATCAACGGATGCCGGTCCACCGCCCGACCGCCCAGGGAATTGCCCAGCAGCCCGACGGCGCCGAAGCCCATCAGGCACCAGCCCACCAGGGTGCCATCGAACCCGGCGAGGCGTTCGAGGATATCCGCCAGATAGGTGTAGGCGGTGAACATGCCACTGAACACCAGGATCGACAACAGCACATGCCCTTGCATCAACGGGCTGCGCAGGATCTTGAATTGCGAACGAAAGCTCACCTGATGCTGGTGCAGATTGGTTTTCGGCAAGTAGATAAACAGCAGCAACGCCTTGGCGAAGGCGATGACCGCCAGGATCGCGAACGCACTGCGCCAGCCAAACGCATCGGAAATCAACGTGCCCACGGGAATGCCGAACACCGTGGCACAGACGATGCCAAAGCCGATCCGGGCGATGGCCCGCCCGGCCAACTGTGGCCCGACAATGTCCACCGCCGTTTCACTGGCCAGCGCCCAGAACACCGGCAGGCCCAGGGCCGGAATCAACCGGGCAACGGCCATCACCCAGATGTTGGGGGCGACTGCGGCGAGCATGTTGGCCAGGCCGAACATCACCAGCACACTGATAAACAACTTGCGCCGTTCAAAACGGGCGAACCAGGCCGTCAGGAATGGCCCGAACGCCGCCACCGTAAACGCGAACAACGTCACCAGCAGCCCGGCCTGGGGGATGCTGACCTGCAAGTCGCGGGCGATAGAGGGCAACAGGCCAACGATGACGAATTCCGTGGTCAGCACCGTAAAACCGGCGGCCGACAACAGAAAAATGGGTAACAACATGCAGAACTCCAGCGAAACGACGACACCAGCGTCAGCCCGTGGGCTCGCTGGCGGATATAGAAAGGTGATGAAGGCAAAGCCTAACAGAATGCGTCCACCAGACAAAACGCGCTTGAACACCCGAGTGACGGATCGTCACAGGTCCGTCAGATTTTTCATCGGGCTGTGATAAAGTCCGCGGCCTGCAAAACGCCGTACTTTTCTCACGGTCCGCTCATGTGGCCTGCCCGCTTGTTGCCCTGACTCGTCGACCGTCGCACACAATAAAATCAGAGATGCCGCTATGACAGCTTCGTCCGTTACCCCTATGCAACGCCTCAAACGCACCAGCCTGGTGACGCAAATCGTCATCGGCCTGATCGCCGGTATCGTCCTGGCTTGGCTGGCGCCCGACGTGGCCAAGTCCACCGCATTCATCGGCAAGGTCTTCGTGTCCGCGCTCAAGGCCGTGGCGCCGATCCTGGTGTTCGTGCTGGTCATGGCTTCGATCGCCAACCATAAGCATGGCCAGGAAACCCATATCCGGCCGATTTTGTTCCTCTACCTGCTGGGCACTTTCGCCGCCGCAGTGGTCGCGGTGGTTGCCAGCACGCTGTTTCCGTCCAGCCTCGTGCTGTCGACCCAAGACGTCGCAGTCACGGCGCCCGGTGGCATCAGCGAGGTGCTGCAAAGCCTCCTGCTGAGCGTGGTGGATAACCCGGTCCGGGCGCTGATGGACGGTAACTTCATAGGCATCCTGGCCTGGGCTATCGGCATGGGCATCGCCATTCGTCATGCTGGCCAGACCACCCGTACCGTGCTCGAAGACCTGTCCAACGGCGTGACCGTGATCGTGCGCCTGGTGATCCGCTTCGCCCCACTGGGGATCTTCGGCCTGGTCGCCTCGACCCTGGCAACCTCCGGTTTCGGCGCCCTGCTCGGCTACCTGCACCTGCTCACCGTACTGATTGGCTGCATGCTGTTCGTGGCATTGGTGGTCAACCCGCTCATCGTGTTCTGGAAACTGCGTCGCAATCCCTACCCGCTGGTGTTCACCTGCCTGCGCGAGAGTGGTATCACGGCGTTTTTCACCCGCAGCTCGGCGGCAAACATTCCGGTGAACCTGGAACTGAGCAAACGCCTGGGCCTGCACGAAGACACCTATTCGGTGTCGATCCCACTGGGCGCGACCATCAACATGGCGGGCGCCGCCATTACCATCACCGTGCTGACCCTGGCGGCCGTGCATACCCTGGGTATCGCAGTGGATATGCCAACGGCCGTGCTGCTGAGCGTTGTCGCGGCGATTTGCGCGTGCGGCGCATCCGGGGTGGCCGGCGGTTCGCTGTTGCTGATTCCCCTGGCATGCAGCCTGTTTGGCATTCCCAGCGAAATCGCCATGCAAGTGGTCGCGGTGGGTTTCATCATCGGTGTCCTGCAGGACTCGGCGGAGACGGCGTTGAACTCGTCTACGGATGTGCTGTTCACAGCGGCCGCATGCCTGGGTGAGGAAGAGAAGCTCGCGCGTACGGCGTAACAGTTGCGGTGGCTGTTCGGTCCCTATCGCGAGCAAGCTCGCTCCCACAGGGGATGTGTTGTGTAGCAGCTATTGTGTGAGCGCCACTGCCCCCTGTGGGAGCGAGCTTGCTCGCGATAGCGGCGGTACATCCGCCGAGGATGTGCCAGTCAGCCACAAAAAAGCCCGGGAACGGCCCACACCGTCCCGGGCTTTTTCATGCCTGCGGGGTTAGAACGCGCCCATGTAGTCGCGCTTACCCACTTCCACGCCATTGTGGCGCAGCAAGGCATAGGTGGTGGTGACGTGGAAGAAGAACTGTGGCAGGCCGTAGGTCAGCAGGTAGTTCTGGCCGCTGAAGCGTTTTTCCTTCGGCGTGCCCGGACGGGTGACGATTTCGATGCCTTCCTTGCCATCGATCTGCTCAGGGCGGATACCGTCGATGAAGGCCAAGACCTTGGCGATCAAGGCTTGCAGCTCGGCGAACGTGGTCTCGCTGTCCTCATACTTCGGCACTTCGATCTCGGCCAGGCGTGCAGACACACCTTTAGCGAAGTCCACCGCGATCTGCACCTGGCGCACCAGTGGGAACATGTCCGGGTACAGGCGAGCTTGCAGGAAGGCGTTCGGGTCGATGTTCTTCGCGGTGGCGTGGGCTTCGGCCTTGTTCAGAACGTCGCTCAACGCGTTGAGCATCTGCTTGAAAACCGGGACGGAAGCGGCGTACAGGGAAATAGTCATGGCGATCTCATGCAGGTGGCAGGAAAGAATGAATCAAACGGCTGCGATTATAGCCACGGCTTGTTGCACAGCTTGTCTTTTATTGCGCAAGGATTAGGCTAGGCGGCTTCCACAGCATAGGGAACGCGCGATGAGCATCGAAGAACAAAGCCAGGCTGAAGAACCACGGCTCAATAGCACGGAAATCCGCATCCTCGGCACGCTGGTCGAGAAGCAGGCCACCAACCCCGAGACCTACCCGCTGACGCTCAACGCCCTGGTCCTGGCCTGCAACCAGAAAACCAGCCGCGAACCGGTGATGAACCTCAATCCGGGCCAGGTCGGCCAGAGCCTGCGGGCACTGGAAGGTCGCGGCTTTACCAAACTGGTGATGGGCAGCCGCGCCGACCGCTGGGAACATCGGGTCGACAAAGCCCTGGAGCTGGTACCGGCCCAAGTGATCCTGATGGGCCTGCTGTTCCTGCGTGGCCCGCAAACCGTCAATGAGCTACTGACCCGCAGCGGTCGGATGCACGACTTCGAAGACGCCGAACAAGTGGTGCACCAGCTTGAACGCCTGATCGCCCGGGGGCTGGCGCTGCTGGTGCCACGCCAGGCCGGCCAGCGCGAAGACCGCTATGTGCACGCCATGGGCGACCCGGCGGACATCGAGGCGATTCTCGCCGCCCGCCAGCACCCGGTGGAGCGTGGAGCCGGCGGCGCTGTCTCGCTGGAGCGCATCGAAGAACTCGAAGCGCGGATCGCGGCCCTGGAAGAACGCCTGTCGCGGCTGGAATAGCAGCGCCTACGCCAACCGGGCGAAGGCCACGGCTTTTTCGAATTGCTCCAGGTTGGGCCGCACGCCGGTGTACAGCACGAACTGCTCCAGTGCCTGGATCGCAATGACTTCCAGCCCGGTGATGACCCGCTTGCCTTCGGCCCTGGCGCGCACGATCAGCGGCGTTTCCGACGGGATCGCCACGACATCGAACACAGTTTCGGCCGCGACGATGGTCTCGGGCTCAAACGCCAACTGGTCGGCTTCCGGCCCCCCGGTCATGCCGATCGGCGTGACGTTGATCAGCATCTGTGGCCGCCGGGTACCCAGGTCAGCTTGCCATTCATACCCCAGGGACTCGGCCAGGGCTCGCCCGGCGGCTTCATTGCGGGCAACGATCAGCCCGTTCTTGTAACCCCCATCGCGCAAGGCACTGGCCACAGCCTTGGCCATGCCGCCGCTGCCGCGCAAGGCAAAGGTCGAGTCCTTGGGCACCGCGTGGCTTTGCAACAACTGGGCGATGGCGATGTAGTCGGTGTTGTAGGCTTTCAGATGGCCATTGGTATTGACGATGGTGTTGATGGACTGGATCGCCGCGGCGGAAGGATCCAGCTCATCCACCAGGGCAATGCAGGCTTCCTTGAACGGCATCGACACGCCGCATCCACGAATTCCCAGGGCACGGATACCGCCCACTGCTCCAGGCAGGTCCCGGCTGCTGAACGCCTTGTAATAGAAATTCAGGCCCAATTGTTCATACAGGTGATTATGAAAGCGCAGGCCGAAGTTTCCGGGACGCCCCGATAGCGACATGCACAGTTGGGTGTCTTTGTTGGGATTGATCTGCATGCGTGTCTCCTTGCAATTCACTTTCGGACAGACGGAATCACCGCTGCGAAAGGTTTTATTCGATGATGATACCGCCAGCCCCGACCCGGTCTCAGGCCCCTGGATGACGCGGCGCGGTAAGGAAAAGCGCTACAGACCTTACACAATATTTACCCAACGGCGTCGCAAATCCTGAGAAAATCGTTGTCAGAGCAAGTATCCCCGCGACCCTCATCGGGTCTGTTACAGACCACAGGCGCCGGGGCCGAAACGAGGAACAGCCATGAATCGTAGACTTCCCATCATCGCCCTGCTCATGGGGGCACTCGCGGTCACCGGCCAGGCATCCGCCCACGGTCGTGGTGGTTGGGAGGGGCCCGCAGTGTTTGGCGCAATCGTCGGTTCGGCCATCGTTGGCTCGGCCCTCATCAACCGTGATCGGCCGGTGTATGTGCAGCAACAACCGGTCTACTACCAACCGCAGCCGGTCTATGTGCAGCAACCACCGCCGGTCTACTACCAGCCACAGCCGGTGTATGTAGAGCAACCGATCTACTATCGCCCAGCGCCGGTGTATTACGGGCCACCACGGGGCTACTACTATGGCCCGCCTCGTGGTCATTACGGTCGCTGGTAATCAGCTTCCCGGGTGGCAAAAAAAAGCCTGTGATCAATGATCACAGGCTTTTTCATATTCGCCACAGTGTAATTGTCAGACGTGCTCGCTGCTTTTCAAACGGACCGGCGCATGCTCCGCCGCCCCGTGAACAGGCTCAGTCACCACGGGAATCTCGTTGCCATCGCAGTCGTGCAGCTTGCCATCGCTGAAGTAATCACCTTCACGAAGCGCCGCCAGGTCCTGGTAGCGCAACACTCGCTCGGTGCCGGCGGCGAAAACCGACTGCTGGTCGGAGTTACCGGCGGTGAAGTGGTTGAACGCCAGGTTCAGCGCGATCGCCATGATTGCCGAAGAACTGATGCCCGAATGAAAGATGGTCTCGAACCAGCTCGGGAAATGGTCATAGAAGTTCGGTGCAGCGATGGGAATCATGCCAAAACCAATGGAAGTGGCGACGATGATCAGGTTGACGTTGTTGCGGTAGTCGACTTTGGACAGCGTGCGGATGCCACTGGCAGCCACCGTGCCGAACAGCACGATACCAGCACCGCCCAGTACCGAGGTCGGCACCGCTGCGATCACCCGGCCCATGAACGGCAGCAGGCCGAGCACCACCAGGAAGACCCCGCCGGTCGCCACCACGAAACGGCTCTTGATCCCGGTCACCGCCACCAGCCCGACGTTCTGGGCAAAGGCACTCTGGGTGAAGGAACCGAAGATCGGCGCGATCATGCTCGACAGCATGTCGGCCCGCAAGCCGTTGCCCAGGCGCCTGGAGTCGACTTTGGTGTCGATGATCTCGCCCACCGCCAGGATGTCGGCGGAGGTTTCCACCAAGGTCACCATGATCACGATGCACATCGACAGGATGGCGGCGATGTGGAAAGTCGGCATGCCGAAATGGAACGGTGTCGGGAAGCCGAACATCGGGCCCTGGCCGACCGATGAAAAGTCCGCCATGCCGAGGAACACAGCGATGACGGTACCAATCACCATCGCCAACAGAATCGACAACCGCGAAATGGTTGCGTTACCCATTTTGCTCAGCAGGAGCACCAGCACAAGGGTCACTGCGGCCAGGCCGATGTTGGCCATGCTGCCGAAATCAGCGGCATGGCTGTTGCCCCCCATGGCCCAGCGCGCCGCCACCGGCATCAGGGTCAGGCCGATGGTGGTGATCACGATGCCGGTGACCAGTGGCGGAAAGAACCGGGTGATGCGTGAAAACACCGGGGTAATCAGCAAACCAATCAGGGACGCGGCGATCACCGCGCCAAGGATGGCTTGAAAGCCGCCTTCCCCGCCGCTGCCGACAATCGCCACCATCGTCGCCACGCCCGAGAACGATACGCCTTGCACCAAGGGCAGTTGGCAGCCGAAAAACGGCAGGCCGAGGGTTTGCAGCAACGTTGCCAAGCCCCCCGCGAACAATGACGCGGCAATCAACAGACCGATGTCCGCGGGCGAGAGCCCGGCCGCCTGGCCGATGATCAATGGCACGGCGACGATGCCACCGTACATGGTCAACACATGTTGCAGGCCGTAAGCCATATTCGCGCCGACGCCAAGGTTTTCGTCCTCGGGCCGTGGGAGTGAAACATGGGGCGTTTTCATGGTTCGGGGATTCCCTGTTTTTTGTTATGGGCACACTGTATTCAAAACTCAGGACAAATGTCCATAGAGTTGTATACAACTTGTTGCCATACGCAGGAACAGGCTCCCCGGCCAACAGCCTTTTTATGGCTGGAGCAACCCCACGATCGCCGGCCGCAACAGCTCGCGCGGCGGTACGCGCAGGCCAAACTCTTGTTCGAGCAAGTCGATCAACTCATCGGCATCGGCGATCACCCGGCGCTCGCTCTCCTGCCCTATCCGGTGCACCGCATAGCTGTTGCCGTTCAGGGTCTTGCGCAACCCGTCACCGGTACGCGCGACCATCAACCGGCCCATGAACGGCGATTCCGGGTGACTGCTGACGTACCAATTACCGAGGGTGTAGTCGATGTCTTCCTGGCGTTGCAGATCGAACAGGTACATCGGCCGCCATTCGTCGGCGACGTTGGCGCGCAACATATAACCGTCCGCATGGGTTTCGATGCGGTACGGCTCATGGGGCGTTGCTTGGGCTTCACGGCTGTCCAGCAACAACGGCGCAGTGGGCACCATGCCACCAAAGCCGACGTCAGTGATGTAGCGCACGCCGTCGAACGTCACCAGGCTCAGCCGGTGGGTCCGGGCAGCCCAAGAGCCTTCAGGCGCGTTCATCACCACGCGCCCGGTGATGCCGCGGGCGTCGAAACCCAACTCCAGCAACAGCGCCAAAAACAGTTGGTTGAGTTCATAGCAATAGCCACCGCGCCCCTGTTCGAACACTTTTCGTTCGACCGATTCAAGGTCGACGGGCACGGGCTGACGCAGCAAGGTCGACAGGGTTTCAAAAGGGAATTCGGCGGTATGGCGCTGTTGCAGTTGGCGCAACGTGTCGAGGGTCGGCGCTGGGGGGGCGTCGAAACCCAGGCGCCGCAGATAGCGGGCCGTGTCGCTCAGTTGGGGGTGACTCATGAGGGGTGTCCTTTTCCAGGGTCGGCGCTGCGCTCACGACAAGCGCACTGCTATTGGGCGCCAGGTATAAGGCATTCCCCTCACAGAGACAACAATCGACCGGATGCTTCCCTGGTCACCGCCGCTTGCGTGACGCCAGCCGGATCCAGGTGGGCGCATGGTCACTGGGATGGGGTTGGTTCCGGACCCAGGCGTCCACGCCGGCCTCGCTCAGGTAGGCGCTGGCAGCCGGGTTGAGCAGCAGGTGATCGATGCGCAGCCCGGAGTTTTTCTGCCAGTGCTGGCGGAAATAATCCCAGAAAGTGTAGATCCGCTCGTCCGGATACAGGTGGCGCAACGAATCGGTCCAGCCCTGGTCCAGCAGCCGCTGGTAGCACGCGCGGCTTTCTGGCTGCAACAGCGCATCCTTGAGCCAGGAGCGCGGGCTGTAGATGTCCATGTCGGTGGGCACCACGTTGTAATCACCGGCCAGCACCACGGGGTGATCGCTGGCCTGCAACCCTTGGGCGTAGTCGATCAGCCGTTCGAACCACGCCAGCTTGTAATCGAACTTCGGACCCGGTTGCGGATTGCCGTTGGGCAGGTACAGGCAGCCCACCAGCACGCCATGCACCGCCGCCTCCAGATAGCGACTGTGATTGTCGTCATCCCCACCGGGCAAGCCTCGGCGGCTCTCCAGCGGCTGCGCGTCACGGGCCAGGATCGCAACGCCGTTCCAGGACGCCTGCCCATGCCAGATCGCCCCGTACCCCACCGACTCCAGCTCCGCCGCCGGGAAATCCTTGTCCACCGCCTTGAGCTCCTGCAAACAGGCAATGTCGGGTTTTTCCCGCTCCAGCCATTCCAGCAGGTTGGGCAGCCGGGCCCGGATGCCATTGATGTTGAAGGTCGCGATCCGAAGGTTTTTCATAGCGCCAGAACTCGAAATGCCAAGTCACAGTTGTGACCGACAACCGGACTGGGTGGTTGCAACAGGTTTTCAGGAACCCGTTTTCGGCAACGGCAGGCCACTCGCCAATAAGTGTGCAAAGGCTTGCTTGTCGATCGGCCGGCTGAGGAAATAACCCTGCACTTCGTGGCATTGGTCCGAGCCCAGTGAGCCGAGCTGGGCCTGGGTTTCCACGCCCTCGGCAGTCACCGTCAGCCCCATGGCCTTGCCCAGGTTGATGATCGCCTGTACCACGGCGCGGTCATTGCTGCTGTTGCTCATCGAAGCAATGAAGCGCTTGTCGATCTTGATGCCATCGAATGGATAGGTGCGCAGATAACCGAGGGACGAATAACCGGTACCGAAATCGTCCATGTTCAAGCGCACGCCCAGTTCCTTCAGGGCATTCATGACCTGCAGGGCGCCATCAACGTCGTTGAGCATCACGTTTTCAGTGATCTCCAGTTCCAGGCGACTCGCCGGGAAACGGGTTTCGATCAACACCTGTCGCACATCCTCCACCACATCGCTGCGCTCGAACTGCGCCGGCGACAGGTTGACCGAGACCATCAATTCTCCCGGCCAGGTCAGCGCGGTTTCGCAGGCCTCGCGCAATACCCATTGCGAAAGCGGGACGATCAAGTCGGTTTGCTCGGCCAATGGAATGAAGGCGTCGGGGCTCAACAAACCTTGGGTCGGATGCTGCCAGCGAACCAACGCCTCGACCGCCACGATCTCCCGACCATCGACGGTGTAGCGCGGCTGGAAATGCAGGACGAATTCGTTTTTCTTCACAGCCTGGCGCAGGTCGCTTTCCAGTTGGCGACGATGCTGGATCTGATCGTTCATCTGCGAGGCGAAATAGCACCAGGTTTTCTTGCCCTCGGACTTGGCCTGGTACAAGGCAATGTCGGCGCAGCGGATCAGTTCTCCGGGTACATAACCCTGGCGGCGGCTGACAGCGATACCAATGCTCGCGCCGATGTGCAACGAATGGGTTTCGTAGAGGATCGGCTGCTGCAGGCTGTCGATCAGCCGCTCACAGAATCGGTCGATCTCAGTGGTGTGCTCCATCCCGTTGAGCACCACCACGAACTCGTCCCCTCCCAGGCGCGCCACCAGGTCTTGCTCGCGGGTGCAGTCGCGCAGTCGCTGGGCCACTTCCAGCAACACCGCGTCGCCGGCCGGGTGGCCGAGGGAGTCGTTGATCGGCTTGAAATTGTCCAGGTCGACCATCAGCAAGGTCAGCGGTGCGGAATGCTCCTTGGCCACCAGCGCATCATCGAGGTGCCGCGCCAGCTTGTTACGGTTCGGCAGGCCGGTCAGCGCATCATGCATCGACAGATGCTGGACCTGGGCATGGGCCGCCACTTCATCGGTGATGTCGCTGGCGGTACCGCGATAGCCCACCACCTCAGCCTTGTTATAGATCGGGCGTGCCGATACACGGCAGAAACGCAATTGCCCGGAATGATCGCGGTAGGAACAGCGCAAGTTGCTGGCGTTCTGTTCCTCCGTCAACTTGCCCAGCCAGAGGGCAATCGGCGTGGTATCGCAATACAGCAGTTGCTCGA
This sequence comes from Pseudomonas brassicacearum subsp. brassicacearum, assembly GCF_008801605.1. Classification (GTDB taxonomy): domain Bacteria; phylum Pseudomonadota; class Gammaproteobacteria; order Pseudomonadales; family Pseudomonadaceae; genus Aquipseudomonas; species Aquipseudomonas brassicacearum. The sequence continues at coordinate 1,031,538 of NZ_VZPJ01000001.1, forward strand.
TGTCCTGCCCCAGCCATTGCTGGTCGGAAAACCCGGTGACCGTATTGAAACGCCCCGACAGATAGGTGATGCGTTGCTGCCCGTCGATTTCCCAAATCCAGTCGGAGGCCGCCTCGGCCACGGCCCGAAAGCGCTCTTCGCTGGCCTCGAGCGCATGCGCCGACTGTTCCAGGCTGTCGTAACTGGCGTCCACATGCCGTGCCGTGCGCAACGCATAGCGAGAAAAGTAGGCAGTCAGCAGTGCGAGAATAAACAATGCGCCACCCAGCGGCGGCACCAGGGACCAGAGCAATTGCTGGCCCGGCCGCTCCAGGCGGGACACCAGGCTGAAACCGGTACTGTCCAGCGGCACGGCCGGCTGGCCGGGCTCAAGCTCGATGTCTTTCTTGAGGTTCAAGTCGGCGAGGCCATAACTCTTGCCCAGCTTGCGCAGCTTGACCGGTGTCAGTTGGTCGACGAACAGCAAGACCGAGGTGCCTTTGGACTCGACCTGGGGCCGTTCGTCATTGGGCAGAATCACCGACGCCGTGACGATGGCCGGCCAGCCCTCGAACAAGGTGTAGCGGGTCGTGGACATCGTCAGGTCGGGCTGCGCCTGGAGCTGGTCCACCAGGTTGGTCAGCGACGCATTCATATAAACCGCGGCATCACCTTGTACATTGCGCCCGCGCACCACGGCGTATTTGGTGCGTTGCCGATCAATGACAAACACACCCTCGTATTCATCGTTGGTGAACAGGGTCTTTCCCATGTTCTGTTCGGCGTAGGCCCATTGCACGTCGACCTCGCCGTTGAGGCGCTCGTAGGCCGTGGTCCAGTAGGCGTAACTGGCGATGTAGTTTTTCGCGGCGGTGGTGCGATTCTCAAGGGCGCGCTCGATATAGAAATGCGTCTTGCGCACATCCTCCGCGTCCAGCTTTTGCGCAATATCGAACAACGCGGCAACCGCCACCAGGATGCCCAGGACAAATAGTGCCCCGACCGCCACGACCAGGCGACGGGTAATCGGTGTGTGACGCGCAGTGTTTGAAGGGGTATCGGCAGCGGAATCCATTGATCTGCTCCTGTCCTGTCAACGCTGGCTCCGATCGAGAACGGTGAGGGTCCGCGGCCAGTCATGCTCCCAACCTTAGCACCCGCTGCCTGATCACTTGGCGAGCCCACGGTTTTTTGCGAAAGAACCTACACACCTCGTATATGGCACCAGCACAGTGTCTGAACAATGGACCGTGGCACGTTGCCGATGATTCCAACCGATCTCAACGATCCGAGCGCGCCAGCGTATCGAGCCCACTTTCCGTCGATAACACCGCCACACGGTTGCGGCCGCCGTGCTTGGCCTGGTAAAGCGCCGCATCGGCCCGCTGGATGAAGACTTCGATGCTGTCCAGGCCGCTGGGCACAAAGGCATAACAGCCCAGGCTCACCGTGAGGTGGCCGGTCGGGGAGCCGGAGTGGGTGATGTGCTTGTCGATGACGCTGCGGCGGATCTGCTCGGCCAACGCCATGGCCCCCGAAAGATTGGTGTCGGGCAACAAAACCGCAAACTCTTCGCCGCCATAACGCACCGCCAGATCGGCCTTGCGATGGCAACAGTCCTTGAGCACCTTGGCCACTTCCGCCAGGCAATGGTCCCCGGCCACGTGCCCATAGGCGTCGTTGTAGCGCTTGAAAAAATCGATATCGAGCATGATCAGGCTCAAGGGGCTGCGCTGACGGGCGCCCCGGCCGAACTCGATGTCCAGGGCACGTTCGAACAGACGCCGGTTCGCCAGCCCGGTGAGGCTGTCATGGGTGGCAATCAGCTCCAACGCTTGCTGAGCCTTGCGCAAGTCCGCTTCGATCCGTTCGCTGTTACGTACCTGGCGCACGAATACCCAGCCGAACAAGCAAATGCCCAGCACCACCAGGCCGACAATCAGGCTGGATTGGAAAGCCCGGTCATGCCACCCCGACAGGATCGCGTCCTCAGACATCGCAGCAGTGACCACCAGCGGATAAGCCTGTAGATGCTGGTGTCCATACAGCCTGACGACACCGTCGATGGTCGAACGGATGAGTGCATCGCCAGACATCCCGCCGGTCAGGACATGGTTGTAGATGTGTTCCTCGGCCAGCGGGTGACCGATCCGTCCCTCATCGAAGGGGCGCCGGGCCAAGAGTGTCCCGTCAGACAAAGCCAGGGCCATCTCGCCTTGCTCATCCAGGCTGAAGCTTTTGAAGAATCGGTCGAAGTACGACATTTTGATGCCGGCCATCAACACGCCTTGGAAGTTGCCATCCTGATCGTTCAAACGGCGGGAAACGGGAATGATCCATTCGCCGTTTTGCCGGCTGCGAATCGCTGGGCCGATATGAGCGATCAAGGAGGCATTCTGTTGGTGGAAAGCAAAATAATCCCGGTCCGCCACCCCTGCGCCCCTGTGCAGGTTGTCAAAAGAGGTCACCACCCAGTGACCGTGCTTGTCGAACAGGAACAGGCCATGCAATTGCTCAAGCGATTGCACACGGCGGGCAAAGGTCTGCTGCAAGCGTGGCTGTACGGCGGGGCCGTAGCCATCGACCTGGATCCAATCCGTCAGACTGGCCAACACCAGATCAGTCTGGAGGAAGGTGTCCTGGGCCTGCTGGGCCATGGCCCGGGTAAGGGTCGCCGAAGCGACGCGGGCCGACTCCAGGTCGTGGCTGCGCGATTGCTCCAGTTGCAGGTAAAGCAGACCGCACAGGCACAGGCACACCGCCGCGATAAACGTAACCGCTGCCTTGAGCAACGGCAGGCGCTTCAAGGCACCGCCAGGGACATGGAAAGGATCGAAAATAGAGATAGGCAAGCGAATTCCTGAAGGGGGCAAAACATGAGCGAATTCGCTCAAAGCCCCCAATATTCGTGAGCTTAGCCTACCGCTTGTGAGGCGGCAATTTGCCCGTGCAGCAGAGCCGATGGGTGGCTGCAGTGGATCCAAAACCCCGCCTGCCAGCCGATAAAAATGCCCTCTTCAGAACGATGAACACTTGTGGCTAGGGCCGTCGCTCTCACCGTACCGGCGGCACCCGGATCTCCCCGGCGCGGCATTGTGTCCTGACGCCCCTGCCACACGCGGCGAACGCCAAGTCCTTGTCCATGCACACCCGCACTTCCGACAGTTGCGGCCCGCTGCAAATCACCGCTATGCCGTCGGGAGCGATGCCTGGATTGCTTTGGCGGAACAGCCGGATGATTTCATCAGCCTCGAAATAATACGAGGAATTGAATGGTTGCAGCTGCGGTGGGATTTTCACCGCGTCCAAGGCTTTGTCGGCAACTTCCAGGTAGCCCATGGCACCCAGGCCACTGCACGTGCCGTGCTTGGACCATTCATGTGCCATCAACTTGCGGGTGGGAAACAAGGTCAGGCCCTTGTTCTGCTCCGCCGCCGTCAGCGGCACCTGGGGCGCACAGGCTTGCGGCCAGCCGCCCCGGGTGTATTGCGGCCAGAGGCCATGGAGCACAAAGCCGTAGCCCTTGCCGGAACACTGCGCATCCTTCTGGTGAGTCAGGCAGAACGTCGGTGACCAGGACAGCGCCAGCAAGTAGTAATCAAACACCCCGGCCACGGATTGCGCCCGTGCGTTGCCGGATTCGCGGGCATTGGCCGCGCCCATGGAACCCAGTGTCAGTACGATCAGCACGACAATGGCAAGACGTTGTTTCATTGACCCACTCCTTGGGGCGATTGTGCGAAAGCGGGATGATCGGGCGATGATTGTTTCAACCTTGTGTTTCAACTGTTTGAAGGGCTGTTTTTCACAAGCAGACCTTTTTTACAAGCAAAGCTTGCCGGGGGGCTATCTAAATTGCGTAACGCCTCATAACGTAGATCGCCTTTGACTTTTACGTGCCCCGTCGCCCATGAGCAAACCGACCCGAACCGATGACGAACGCCCCCTGACCAGACCCGACGCCGTCAGCCTGCGCGTGGCCTTCTGGTTCTGGCTCAAACTGGGCTTCATCAGCTTCGGCGGCCCTGCGGGGCAGATCTCGATCATGCACCAGGAGTTGGTGGAGCGCCGACGCTGGATTTCCGAACGACGATTCCTGCATGCCCTTAATTACTGCATGTTGCTGCCGGGACCAGAAGCCCAGCAACTGGCCACGTACCTGGGCTGGCTGATGCACCGCGGTTGGGGCGGGATCATCGCCGGGGCACTGTTCGTGCTGCCTTCGTTGTTCATTCTCATCGCGTTGTCCTGGCTGTACGTCGCCTTTGGCGAAGTGCCGATAGTGGCGGGCATTTTCTACGGCATCAAGCCAGCGGTAACGGCAATCGTGGTGCATGCCGCCCACCGGATCGGCTCCCGCGCACTCAAGAACAATTGGCTGTGGGCGATCGCCGCGGCGTCGTTCGCCGCGATATTCGCCTTCAACGTGCCCTTCCCGCTGATCGTGCTGGGTGCCGCCGTCATCGGTTACCTGGGCGGTCGCTGGGTACCGGAAAAATTCAGCCTGGGCGGCCACGATGACAAGCACCAATCCTTCGGTCCGGCATTGATCGACGATGACACCCCGCCCCCGGACCACGTCCGGTTCAGCGCCTTCAGGCTCGCCCGGCTGGTGATCATCGGTGCCCTGTTGTGGGCGTTGCCAATGGGCCTGCTGACCGCGGTGTTCGGCTGGGAAGGCACGCTGACGCAAATGGCCTGGTTCTTCACCAAGGCTGCATTGCTGACGTTTGGCGGCGCCTATGCGGTTTTGCCCTACGTGTACCAGGGCGCCGTCGGACACTTCGGCTGGCTGACGCCGACACAAATGATCGATGGCCTGGCCCTGGGCGAAACCACGCCCGGGCCGCTGATCATGGTCGTGGCCTTCGTTGGTTTCGTCGGAGGCTACGTGATGCAGGTGTTTGGTCCCGAACAGGCGTTTCTCGCCGGGGCCGTCGCGGCCACGCTGGTGACCTGGTTCACGTTCCTGCCCTCGTTTCTGTTCATCCTGGCCGGCGGCCCGTTGGTGGAATCGACGCACAACGCGCTGAAATTCACCGCGCCGCTGACTGCGATCACCGCGGCGGTGGTCGGGGTGATCCTCAACCTGGCGTGCTTCTTCGGTTACCACGTACTCTGGCCCAACGGTTTTGCAGGTGCCCTGGACTGGCCGTCGGCAATCATCGCAATCGCAGCGGCCATTGCGCTGTTTCGCTACAAGCTGGGGGTGATCCAGGTATTGCTGGCGTGCGGCTTGGCCGGGCTGGCGGTGCATTTGCTGCGCTAGACGAGGCGTTTGCTCAGGTACGTCGCCGAAGCCGGGCACAAGGTTTTGAATTGAGCCGTCGCACTGATCGAAGCAGGCGCCAGCGAGCGGTCCCGCGCCTGATAGCCCTGGCCGGTAAAAAACGCCGCGGCGCTGTCAGTCAGCAGATGGAGCTGCTCTACACCCTCACGTTTCGCAAACGCCTCGATAGCGGCCAACACCGCCGCGCCAGTGCCCTTCCCCCGCTGCCCCTCAAGGACAACCAGCGAACGTAGCAACCGGTCGCGCCCCTCCCCCTCAAGGCCACCAAATGCCACGTCAACGCCTTGGTGGCTGAAGCTGAAGAACTTTCGACCAGGGTATGTCAGGTCGTCCACGGGAAGACCGGCCAGGGTGAGCGCATCGCGCAACGGTCCCAGGTCGTTATTGCTCAGTATTCTCATGTGCATGACTTGCTCCTCATAAATTGTTCCGGTAATCGTCATCGCACCGAAACTCAACAACACACCACCCCATGACCCAGCGCAAATGAACACCCCAGCCCATCAGCTAAGCTCAACCTATCATCACGACAGGGAATCGACATGAGCAAGGCAGACGAGCTAGCGGCCAAACTGAGGAAAACCCAGCAAACCCGCGCGGATACCGACAACTGCGCCGACCTGGCGATCGAGCACTGGCCCGCCCAGGTCTACGAACTGTATCGCCAGATCGAAATCTGGCTGGCGCCCGTGTGCGAGGCAGGCCTGGACATTCGGCGTAACCCCACCCATGTATTTGAAAGTCATTCCAGCGGTTCGACGTACAGCTACGCCATCGATCAGCTGGTGATCGAAGGCAATCACCAGCGCATTTCATTCGACCCGATTGCGCGTTTCTCGTCCAAGGGAGAGGGATGCATTGAAGTCCATATGAAGGGGCAGGAACACTGCATCGTGCGCACACTCGGCGAACATGGTGAATCGCTCTGGCATATCCAGGCACTGCGCCTGTCCGGACAACCGCGTCCTGAACCCGCCATGCTGGACGAGGACACCTTGCTCGCGCTGGTAGAGCAAGGCCTGGGGCTTTAACACAAGTGGGCGACCCTTGAGGTCGCCCTTTCAACTGTCTTTGGCTTTGCGCCCGCGCGTGGTCCCCTTCACAGGCACGCTGTTGCCATATTCCGTCCACCAGGTCGTCAGCGCCTCCATCGTCGGCCCCAGCCCTCGGGCCTTTTGCGTGATTTCGTATTCCACCCGCGGCGGCACTTCTGCGAACACAGTGCGAGACACCAGGCCATCTCTTTCCAGCTCGCGAAGTTGCGCCGTCAACATGTGTTGCGTGATGCCGGGAATGGCCTTTCGCAGTTCCCCAAAGCGGTAGATCCGCTGATTGAGCAACCACATGATTTCCAGTTTCCACTTGCCCGAGAGCAGCGCGAATGCGCGGCGCATTTGCTCGTGCATGCTGATGCTGGCGTGCTCATTAGTCTGGTTTTCCATACTAACCATCACTTTTTCATCCTTCTTGTGGGCTTTCATGTTAGGCGACATTCTCGCCACTTGTCGATTCAACCCAGCCCACTCAGGAAGAACCTCATGATTGAACACTACCTCTACTGGATCAGTACCGCGGCGTTGGCCCTGCTTTACCTGGCGTCCGCAACGCTGTACGTCACCAAGAAGGCCTGGGTCGGCCAGGCGCTGGCTGACCTCGGTTACCCCAGCTATCTGGTACCGATGCTCACCGTCCTGAAAGTCCTCGGGGTGGTCGCCATCCTGTCGCGCACAAGTGTGGCGCTCAGCGACCTGGCTTATGCAGGCATGCTCTATCACTTGCTGTTGTCGGGGTCCGCGCACATCGGTGTGCGCAAGCCGCGCGGTGCAGTTCCTGCGGCGATAGGCATCGTGTTGCTGATCGCTTCCTTCCTGACCCAGAACGCGGTCCGCGAAGCTCCGTCGCCCTATGCCCCTGGCGCGGCGCAGCACCAGGTCATCCTCGACTGACGGATATTTACCTCAACCCACCGTGCTGTAGGGCGTTGCTTGCGTAGTCGATGAAGATTCCCGGAGCGCTGACCGAGCGGCCAGCACCGTAAGAACAGCAGCAACGCCCAACACCGCCGCACTGGTTTCGAAGGTCGCGCGATAGCCACTCAGGTCGAACAGAAGGCCGCCCACTGTCGCGCCCGCGGCGATGGCGAGCTGGACGATCGCCACCATCAGGCCGCCGCCGGCTTCGGCATCTTCCGGCAGCGTCCGCGAAAGCCAGGTCCACCAACCTACGGGCGCCGCCGTGGCCACCAGGCCCCAAAGGCCGAGCAGGACGGTCGTGATCGTGATCGAGCCACCGAACCCCACCAGGGCAATGGCAATCGCGGCCATCAACAGCGGGATGACGATGAGCGTCCGATAGAGGTTGTTTTTCAGGCAGGCCCCGATCAGAAAGGTGCCCAGCAATCCCGCCACACCGATCACCAACAGCATGAAGGACAGCATGGAAACGCTCACCTGCGTCACCGTTTCAAGGAACGGTCGCAGGTAGGTGAACAACATGAACTGGCCCATGAAAAATGTGCTGACCGCCAGCATGCCGAGTGCGACCGGCGCCCGGGTCATCAACTTGAAGACATTGGTACTGCCTTGCTTCGCCTGCGAAGGCATGGAGGGCAGGCGTAACAGCAGCCAGACCAGGGCGATGGCGGCGACGGGCACGATGCAGAAAAACGCGCCACGCCAACCGATGATCGCCCCCAGGAAACTGCCCAGCGGCGCAGCGATCACCGTCGCCAAGGCATTGCCGCCATTGACGATGGCCAGTGCCTGCGGAACCTGATCGTCCGGCACAAGCCGCATGGCCGTGGCCGCCGACAGCGACCAGAAGCCGCCAATCGCCACGCCGATCAACGCGCGACCGAGCATGAATACCGCATAGTTTGGTGCAAACGCCGCCACGGTGCCTGAAACGATCATCAGCAATGTCAGCCCCAAAAGGAGCCATTTGCGGTCGACCCGGGCGGCGATCGATGCGATGAACAGGCTGGTGATCAGGGCAAAGGCGCCAGAGACGGCAATGCCTTGACCGGCCTGCCCTTCGCTGACGTGAAGATCCGCCGCTACCGGCGTCAGCAAGCTGACTGGCATGAACTCCGAGGCAACGAGCACGAATGCGGCGAGGGCCATGGCAAGTACCGCGCCCCAGGCGGGCTGGACTTGTGGCGATGAGTTATCTGTCATTGGAGGACAATCCTGTGTTTCTTTGATGGATCTGTGGGCAGATTGACGGCGGCATATTCAACACCACTGTCTCAGGCAGACCGCTATCGCGAGCAAGCTCGCTCCCACAGTTTTGAATGGGGGTGTTCACATATTTCGTGCCCGCCACACCTCCCCGTGTGGGAGCGAGCTTGCTCGCGATGACAGCGGCACATCCAACATCACCGCCTCAGGCAGACCGCTTTCGCGAGCGGTCCGCTGGCGCCTGTCTTCAGCCGACCAAGGTCGCGTTATCGATCACGAAGCGATACTTCACATCGCCCTTGAGCATGCGCTCGTAGGACGCGTTGATCTGCTCGGCCCGAACCAGTTCGATGTCGGCGACGATGCCGTGCTCTGCGCAGAAATCGAGCATCTCCTGGGTCTCGGGGATGCCGCCGATCATCGACCCGGCGAGGGTGCGCCGCTTCATGATCAGGTTGAAGACATTCGGCGAAGGATGCGGGGTTGCCGGGGCGCCCACCAGGGCCATCGTGCCGTCGCGCTTGAGCAGCACCAGCAACGCGTCCAGGTCGTGAGGGGCCGCCACGGTGTTCAAGATGAAATCGAAACTCTTGGTGTGCGCGACCATTTCTTCAGCATTGCGCGACACGACGACCTCGTCGGCCCCCAACTGCCTGGCATCCTCACGCTTGGACTCGGAGGTGGTGAACGCCACGACGTGAGCCCCCATCGCATGGGCAAGCTTGATGCCCATGTGGCCCAGGCCACCGATGCCGACCACGCCGACTTTCTTGCCCGGCCCGACGTTCCAGTGGCGCAGCGGCGAATAGGTGGTGATGCCTGCGCAGAGCAGCGGCGCGACGGCGGCCAGTTGGGCTTCGGGGTGACGAATGCGCAACACATAGCGCTCATGCACCACGATGTTTTGCGAATAGCCACCCAGCGTCCAACCGGGCTCATCCGGGGTGGGAAAGTTGTAGGTCCCGATCATCCCGTCACAATAATTTTCCAGACCGCTGTCGCAGTCGTCGCAATGCTTGCAGCTGTCGACGATGCAGCCGACGCCCACCAGGTCGCCGGTCTTGAAGCCGGACACATGGGCGCCGACCGCCGCGACCCGACCGACGATTTCGTGGCCCGGCACGCAAGGGAACTGGGTACCCGCCCACTCGGCACGCACCTGGTGCAGGTCCGAATGGCAGATACCACAAAAAGCGATGTCGATCTGGACGTCATGCGCGCCCGGCGTGCGACGAGTGATCTGCAGGGGTTCAAGGGGCTTGTCGCCCGCGTGGGCGCCGTAGGCTTGTACACGCATCAGAAGACTCCTTGCTGGATTGAATGAGGTTCTATCTTCAGGGCTCATCCCGGCCGGCAGGTAGTGCATTACGGTTAAATTCTTGCCTGATTCTATGAGCTTCTCCATTTCGCATAGGCAGCGCTTCGTTTGCCGAGTTAATGTTCTGCCTATAGCGCTTGAGCTGAGATGACACCCGGACCCGACATGGCCATCCAACGCAGATCCGTACAAGAGACTCTGGCCGCCATCATCGGCGGCCGGACCTCACACCCGGGCGACTTTGAAACGCCCATCGCCGGCCTCGCCTTCTTTCGGCGTGAAGCCCCGGCGCCGCCGGTGATTTGCATGATCGAACCGAGCATCGTGCTGGTGGCCCAAGGCGAGAAGCAGGTCTGGATCGGCGGCGAAGCCTATGGCTACGACACCGGGCGGTTCCTCATGACCTCCCTGGACATCCCCGCCAATTCCGAGGTGATGCAGGCCAGCCCGGAACAGCCCTGCCTGGGCCTGGTCCTGAGGCTCGACTTGCGCATGGTGGCCGATCTGATCGCCCAAGGCAGCCTGTCGCCGCCGCGTGATCGAGCAGTCGGGATCGGCGCGGGGATTGGCACCGCAACACCCGACCTGCTGGCGCCGTTCGCACGTCTGCTGGGGTTGCTGGATGAACCCGAAGCGATCCCCATATTGGCGCCGTTGATCCAGCGTGAGATCCACTACCGGTTGCTGCTCAGCGACCAGGCCGCCCGGCTGCGGCAGATCGCCTCGGTCGATAGCCAGGGCTACCGGATCGCCAAGGCCATCGACTGGTTGAAATTGAACTACACCGAACCCGTGCGCGTAGACGACCTCGCCGCGCGAGTGCAAATGAGTGCGCCGACGTTTCACCACCACTTCCGCCAGCTCACGGCGATGAGCCCGCTGCAATACCAGAAGTGGCTGCGGTTGAACGAAGCAAAACGCTTGATGCTCAACGAGCACGTGGACGTGGCGAGTGCGGCCTTCAAGGTGGGTTACGAAAGCCCTTCCCAGTTCAGCCGCGAATACGCCCGCTTGTTTGGCGTGCCGCCCAAGCGCGACATTGCGGCGCTACGCGGGTCGGCCAAGGCTGGTTGATTCATCAGTGGGAGCAAAGCTTGCTCCCACTGAGCGGTGCCTTTTGCGCCAACGCAACGCACCTCTGCGCCAGGATCATCGTCGGATCAACAAGCGCTACCCTGTGCCCATTGATCTCGAACGCCTCGCAATGCGCCAGCACCAGCGGCAACTCCGTGCACCCCAGGATCAACACCCCCGCCCCCAGCTCGCACAGATGCTCGGCCGCCAGCAACAGTTGCTCCTTGCAGAGCCCCTGTGTGAAGCCGGCCTTGATACCCCGCGGTCCGTAGATGGCGTCCATGACCATCGCCTGGTAATCGACACCTGGCGTGAGGACCTGGAGCCCGGCCTGGCGCGCCGCCTGGTGATAGACCTGGCTCTGCACCGTACCGGAAGTCGCCAGCAGGCCAATCGCCTTGCCCGAACCATAGGTGCGCGCGATCCACTCCACCGTCTCACTCAACATATTCACGATGGGCACCCTCAGGTGCGCCTGGATCCGCTCGACGAAGGCATGGGCAGTGTTGCAGGGAATCGCAATGGCATTGGCGCCAGCACTTTCGAGACGTTTGCAGGCGGCATACATCGCCATCGTCGGGTCGGTTTCATCGCGCAGCAGGTTGGCCGTCCGATCCGGTATCTGCGGGTTTTGCTCGACCACCATCTTGATGTGGTCCTGGTCCTTTCCCGCCGGGGTATTGGCCACCACCTTGGCCATGAAGTCCACCGTGGCGGCTGGCCCAACGCCGCCCACGATGCCCAGCTTGAAAGGTGGGCGCCTGGGCTGCTGGTCCAGCGTTGCGAAGTCGGCGTAGATCTCATTGACGTCCAGCACGGTGATCCCGCGACGCTGCAAATCGGCACAGACCAGGGACAGCTCGGTCATGCCGGGCAGGATCACCGTCGCACCCTGGGCCTGCAACGAGAGGCACGCCTGGTAGACCGCTTCAAGCGGCACGCCTTCGAGGTGACCGTCCTTGATGCCGTTGAGACCGTACATCGCCTCCATCAACCCCGCTTGAGCGTCTGCGTCGGGGTAAACAATCTGGAAGTCTTTGCCGAAATGTCGCTCGAACAATCCGCAATGGCGCACGAAGTCGGAGGCGATCACCCCCAAAGTCGTCTTGGGCGGCACCGTGTGGCTGACGTGCCGGGTCAAGGCGGCCATCATGTCCAGCACGGGAATGCCCAACTCCTCCTCGATTTCAGCGCGAAAGGTATGGCTGGCGAAGCACGGGAGCATCACCGCATCGAAGCCACTGTCCTCGAACGACTTGCACACCTGGAACACATAGAACTTGCGCGACGTCATGCTCGCGCCCTGGTCCAGCGGCAGCAGCACGTCCTTGAACGGGTGCTGCTCGAACAGGAAATGGTAGCGCCCCTGATCCTCGAGCACTGCCCGGGACTTGACCAATTTGTAGAACAGATCGCCCCCGGCCAGTGACCCAAGCCCGCCGACGATGCCCAACTTGCGCACCACAGAAGCCTTGTGACTCGACTTCGCTTTAGCCTTCATGAACGTCTCCTCAAGCCACCGGCACCGGCTCGGATCGCGACCGAACCGGGGCATGTACGCCCTCGTCCTCGTCGACCTCTTCGTGTGGTTCGGACTTGGCGACAACCGCCGTCGCGATGCTGTTACCCACCACGTTGGTGGCCGTGCGGGCCATATCGAGGAACTGGTCGATACCGATGATCAACAACAGCCCCGCCTCGGGAAGATTGAACATCGGCAACGTGGCCGCGACCACGACCACCGAAGCCCGCGCGACACCGGCCATGCCCTTGCTGGTGATCATGAGTGTCAGAAGAATCAGGATCTGCTGCGTGAAACTCAAATCAATGTTGTAGGCCTGGGCAATGAACAGGATGGCGAACGCCTGGTACATCATGGAACCGTCGAGGTTGAACGAATAACCCAGGGGCAACACGAAGCTGGACACGCGCTTTGGCGCGCCAAACTTCTCCAGCGCCTCGATGGTTTTCGGGTAGGCGGACTCACTGCTGGCGGTGGAAAAGGCCAGGAGAATCGGTTCGCGAATAAGCTTGCCGAGGTGGAAAACCGAGCGACCAAGGAACAGGTAACCGGCACCGAACAGCAACGCCCAGAGAATCATGATCCCCAGGTAGAACTCAGCAATCAGCTTGCCGTAATCCACCAGCAAGCCAAGCCCCTGGGTGGTAATGGCCGAGGCGATCGCGGCAAACACCCCAATCGGCGCGAACGCCATCACGTAGTCGGTGATCTTGAACATCACCTTCGCCAGCTCTTCGATGGAATCGGTGATCCGGGTGTAGCCCGCCCGTTTCACACCGGCCAGTGCAAAGCCGAAGAACAGCGAAAACACCACGATCTGCAGGATCTCGTTGTTGGCCATCGCTTCGGCAATGCTGCGCGGAAACACATGGCCGATGAACGCCTTGAGACTGAAGTCGCCGGTATTGACCGGCACGGCCGCCGTTGCGTGCTGGGCCACGTCCATGTTCAACCCGGCACCGGGTTGAAACAGGTTGACCAGGCCCATCCCGATCAGCAGCGACACAAGCGAAGCGGTGACGAACCAGGCCATCGCCCGAGCCCCGATCCTGCCAACGGAACGGGAATTGCCCATGCTGGCGATACCACCCACCAATGTCGCGAAGACCAGCGGCGCGATGATCATCTTGATCATGCGCAGGAAAATGTCAGTGACCATCGAGAAGTAAGTGGCGATCTCTTTGGCACTTTGCTCGCTCCCTGCGAAATGGTGACACGCCCAACCAACAAGTACGCCCAGGGCAATGCCCATTGCAATTCGACGTGGGAGCTTATTCTTCTTCACGGTGCTGTCCTCAAGTAGTTCTTGGAGTTTTTTACTTGGCAGGGATCGATTCTAAGGAGCGTATTCGGGAGGATGATGAGTAATCCAGCTAGCCCCATGCGCTTTTGGAATAGTTAGCAAAAGGCCGCGCTATGCCGGGGAGTTGCACAGTAAAATCGAGCCCTCACAACGGGGATTCCGATATGCAACTCAAGTGGCTGGATGATCTTCTGGCGATTGGTGAATGGAAAAACTTCTCCCGTGCGGCCGAGGTTCGTTGCGTGACGCAATCGGCCTTGTCACGGCGTATCCGCTCACTTGAGGAATGGGTGGGCGTCAAGCTGGTGGACCGGGGCACCTACCCTGTCCAACTCACACCCGCGGGAGTCACCTTCTGCGATGAAAGCCGAGAGGCCCTCGCCGGATTACTGAGGTTGCGCTCGACGCTGCGCGACGTGGAACGAATGCCCGGACGCTCGATCCAGATCACCGCCGGCCACAGCCTGTCCATGACCTTCCTGCCCAAGTGGCTCTCGCAGTTCCAGCAACACAACGAACAGTTCAACGCCCGGGTGGTGGCCGCCAACATTCATGACGCCGTCATTGCATTGGAAGAAGGCAGTTGCGACTTGATGATGGTCTACCACCATCCGCTTGCGCCCATCCTGCTGGACCCCGAGCGTTTTGGCAGCCTGGTGCTCGGCCACGATGCGTTCATCCCCCTGTGCGCGCCCAACCGCAAGGGCGAACCGCTGTTCCGCCTGCCCGGCCGCGCCGGTAAACCAGTGCCCTACCTGGCCTACACGGCAACGACGTTCCTCGGACGCGTGGCGGATATCGTCATCAACAACGGCCCTGAACCGATCGCGCTGGAACGCTGCTATGAAGCGGACATGGCGATGCTGCTGATGCGCATGGCCATCGAGGGCTACGGCGTGGCCTGGTTGCCGCAGAGTGCGGTGGCCGACGAGTTGGAGCGCGGGCTGTTGGTGCGGGCCGGTGGCGAGCAATGGAGCACGCGCCTGGAGATTCGCTCGTACTGTGCGATTGCCAATCGCAACCCGACGATGCGTAAGCTGTGGAAGACCTTGGAAGGCGCTTCGTTGCAGCGGCCGGGCAGCGCACCCTCTGTGTCAGAAGGTGCGAACTGATCGGTGGAGGCTACGCGTTCAAGCCGATCCAGCCATGGATGCCCACGTAGAGACCGACGCCGATGATCAACACGCTGGACAAGTAAGGTGCCCGGCGAGCAACGGTGCCCAGCCAAGGCCAGCGATTGGACGCCTGCCGTGCGCCAATGGCCGCCGCAGCCCCCACGGTCACCAGGGTAATCGCCAAGCCGATGCTGAAGCACAGGACGAGCAGGCCGCCCAGCGCGACTTCTTTGACCTGGAGACACAACAGCAGGACGGTAATGGCCGCGGGGCAAGGAATCAGCCCGCCCGTCAGGCCGAACACGATGATCTGGCCGGTGGTGACCTCCCGGTTGGTGAAGCGCTTGCGGATATCATTGGCATGCGCCTGTTCGTGGGCGTCCTGGTAACCCTCCAGCGACAGCGCCAGGCCTTTGGGTTCGGGATGCCCGTGGTCATGTTCGTGGTGGTGGTGATGATGATCGTGATCGTGATCGTGATCGTGATGATGGTGGTCGTGACTTTGCGCGAACCTGAACATCTGCTCGCCGCGCCAGGTACGCCACAGCATCCACAGCGCGATGGCAATGATCAGCGCAGCGGATGCCAGTTGGAAATAAGGCTCGGTGGTTTCGGCGTCCAACTCCTGGCCCAAGTACATGCCGCCGATCGCGACCAGCCACACCACCGCAGTGTGGGATAGCGTAGCCGCCAAGCCCAGCAACACCGCCTGCTTGACCGAGCCCCGAATCGCCACGATAAACGCCGCCATCATGGTTTTCGAATGACCAGGCTCCAGGCCATGCAAGGCGCCCAGCAAGATAGCGCTGGGGAAATACAGCCAGGCGTGAGTGCCACCCTGTTGTAGCAATTCAGCAAA
Organism: Pseudomonas brassicacearum subsp. brassicacearum; assembly: GCF_008801605.1. GTDB lineage: Bacteria > Pseudomonadota > Gammaproteobacteria > Pseudomonadales > Pseudomonadaceae > Aquipseudomonas > Aquipseudomonas brassicacearum. Next base: position 1,047,177 of record NZ_VZPJ01000001.1, read on the forward strand.
ATTGGGCATGTCGGGCCTAGAGATACTTGGTGATTTGTTTGAAGGCTTCCAGCGGCGCGCGCTCGCCTTTATGCAACGACGAAACGGTGTCCTCCAGGCAGTGATCGATGTGATCCTGGATCAACGTCCGCTTGGCCTGGCACACCGCTTTCTCCACCGCATGCAACTGCTGGGCAATATCCACGCACTCACGACCCTCTTCGATCATCGTGATAATGCTGCGCAAATGACCGTCTGCCCGCTTGAGACGCTTGACGATCGCCGCATGGCTTTGGTGGGGATGTTCGTGGTCGTGCGCACTCATGACTTGAGCCCTGTGTTTCGGTGAATTTACCCCGTCATCCTATCCCCCCAGGGAGGATACAAGCAAACCCATCGAAACGCCGACTAACCTGTGGGAGCGGGCTTGCTCGCGATGACGGCAGCACATCCAACATCCCCACCAACTGCCCCACCGCTATCGCTAGCAAGCTCGCTCCAACAATGGATTTACGGTGAACGCACTATCTGTGAACACCCCGGAAAAAACTGTGGGAGCGAGCTTGCTCGCGATGACGGCATCACATCCAACATCCTCACCAACTGACCCACCGCTATCGCGAGCAAGCCCGCTCCCACACAGGAATTTGTGGTGAACGCACTATCTGTGAACACCCCTGAAAAACTGTGGGAGCGAGCTTGCTCGCGATAACGGCATCACATCCAACATCCCCAACAACTGTCCCACCGCTTTCGCGAGCAAGCCCGCTCCCACAGGGTTGCAGACTGCAAAGGGTGATGAGCAAGACAGTGCAGGCGACCTCGTGAAGTCGCCCACTTCCCTTACGACGCCAACACCTGCGCCTGCAATCGCCGCCCAATCACATCCAGCAAATCACACCCATCGCGCAGTGGGATCGCTAGCACTTGGGCGAAATCGTGGAGTATCACGGCGTCCGTACTGATGTCGGAACGCATGGCGAGGTTCTCCAGCAACTGGGTGACAGCGGCGATGCGGTAAGCGGCGGTGTCGTGCAGCACGTCCAGCGGCGCTTCTGTGTCGATCAGGACTGCGTGGAAATTGTTTTCGATACCGGTGATAGGCATGTAGCGGGACATGAGGGAGTTACTCCTGCGGGGATGGGAGGTCAGTGGCGGATTGGGATGCCGCAGGCAAAGGGAGCGAATCAGGGATCGAGATTCGGATATTTGGCAGGAGATATTCTTGGGTGACGCTAGACGAAAGCCACCTTGGATAGATTGTGGTTTTCGGAGGGTTGGGGGTGAGCTTTTTCATTGGCTTGTACCTAGGTTATGTAAAGGAACTGCCTTCACCACTTCCACCTGGTGGGTGGCAGCTGTACGCGGGTGTGGAAGACCGAGAACCTAGGACCCGGCGCACCCGAAGGCGCCCCGCGTACAGCCGCCGTAATTTAACAGCAGACCCAGGAAAAGCGTCTGCTTTTTAATTTAGCGGTGCAACGCGCTAGGTTTTCGTGAGGGCTTCCACACCCTCTCGCTGAATTTGCAGCGAGGAGAGAACTTAGCGCACGGGGTGATTGGGTGGATAGTCAGCGGGGAGCGACGCGTCTTGAGGGAAATTTCCGATGGGGGTGTCCGGCGATGGATTGGGCAGCGCAGCTATGGGCGACAAGGACAAATCTCGAAACGAATGAGCGCCCAACGCCTTGGTATCATCAAAGATTTTATCGTACGGTGAAGCGCAGCCATGGGCGCACGAATAGCCTCAAAAATAAACTGCGCAGTACCCAGGGATAACTTATGAAAGAAGAATATGACTTCAGCACGGCCAAGCGGGGTCCCGTTACGAACAGCGAAGGAAAAACCCGCATAACCATCATGCTTGATGATGAAGTGATCAAGGCCGCTCGCGAGCGAGCTGAAAATGTCGGCACCGGATATCAAGCCGTCATCAACCATCTACTGCGCCAGGGCCTGCTATCTGAGACTGCTCACAATCTGGAGTAGCCAACCCAAAAGCGGACCCGCACAGTCCCCCTGATTCGTTCAGGCCGCAACATAGGCCACGCCAACGGGATGGGCTATAATCCGCCCACCAGCGCGATTTGAGGTCCAGCCCATGGGCAATGTCAGCCTTGAAACCAAAAAAGCCTATGCCGCCAGGACGCGTAGATCCAACTACGCGGCCAGCCTCCGTCTGGAAGGTTTCAAAACGACCTTCGCCGACGGCGAACGCAAAATGCCAACGCGTGAAGAGGTCTTGAAGGCCTTTACCCAGACCAGAACCTGATGGCTGACAAATATGGAGTCGGCGAGGACGCTTATTGCTATCCCGGCTCCACGGTCCTTCGCAACAAACTCGATATCCGTGACGAACCGACCCTAAGCGAAGCCGAACAACAGCTCTCGGCCATCGCAGCGGACAACGTCGAGTTCAGCCCTCCTCCCTACAGCCTGGCTTACCTTCAAAACATTCATCGACTTCTCTTTTCTGACCTGTTCGAATGGGCCGGAGAGCTGCGCACCGTTGGCATGTCCAAACAAGCCACCCGCTTCTGCCAACCTGAGTACATGGAGAAGCAAGCCAGCAAGATCTTCACCGCCCTGGCAGCAGCAAACTGGTTCGAGGGCATGGAGCGGGCTGAGCTGATCGTCGCTGTGGCAGAGGCCTATTCCGACATCAACGTCGTACACCCCTTCCGCGAAGGCAACGGTCGTGCGCAACGCATCCTGTTTGAACACCTGATCATGAATGCCGGATTTGAAATCAGTTGGTGGGGGATAGAGAAGGACGAGTGGATCTACGCCAATATCGCGGCTTATAACTGCGTCATGGAGCCTATGGAGCAGGTTTTTGAGAAGTGTATCGGGCTGGCGATTCAAGCTTGACCGCACAACGTTATCCCCTCGCTCACCGCCTTACGGTTTATTTCGCTAAGTGATACAGTCGCCGTCAATTGACGTCTGCTAAAGCCACCGAAATGTACAGGACGAAATCATTCTCATCTAACAAGGAAGGTCGAGACTTTGTGGTGGGCGACATTCATGGGCATTTCAAATTTCTAACAATGGCCTTAGACAAACTAGACTTCAACACCGAGCTGGATCGTATTTTTTCCGTGGGGGACCTCATCGACCGCGGCCCCGACTCCATGGACGTATTAAACTGGCTTGAGAAGCCATGGTTCCATGCAGTGCGTGGCAATCACGAACAGATGCTTATTGACTGTATCTCCGGGCATGGGGATATCCCCCGACATATCCGAAATGGTGGAGCCTGGCTGTACGAGTTACAACCCACCATCCAGCATGAACTCTCAAAATCCTTGCAAGCACTTCCATTGATCATTGAAATCGACTTATTAAACGATCAAACAATTGGAATAGTCCATGCCGAAGCCCCCGTCATCCAAAGTAACGATGGCTGGCAGGAAGCCAAAGATGCAATCACAGGAAAAACTGGAGAGCAACATCAGCGGCAAGCCTTGAAGACAGCGCTGTATGCCAGAGAAAAAATCGAGCAAAACGACCACACGCCCATCAAAGGAATAGACCGACTCTATGTTGGACATTCAACAGTGCCCAGTATTATGCGCTTGGGTAATGTCGTATATATCGACACCGGCTGCTCATTTTCCGATGGCGCATTAAGCCTGGTTGATATCCAAACCGAATCCATCATTAGTATGAGCATGAGCGAGTGAGACAAGGCATCGCTCTGCTTAGTTTTTTTCGAGGCAAAATCGCCATCAGATGATAGTGGCCGAGGCTACCAGGCGCGTAGCAGGCGATTCCGTTTGAGAAAACCAAAGACTCTGGCGCCCTAGCGACTCTGCAATCGATCACGCTCATAATTTAGAGAAGTTTCCTACACGCCAATTTCTTGCTGAATTTCTATAAGGAAGCTTATAGTTCCGGCGTTCATCAATGAGTCAATGGCTATGAATTTTTATCAAGAGAGCGATAAGAATCGAGCGATTTGCAGTCACTGCGAAGGCTTGGTCCAGACGACATTTACCCGCAGAAACGTACCATTCGACGATGGTGTTGGTGAGGTAAATGGCGTTTTGGTTTCAGTGTGTGACGTATGTGATCAGGTCGTGGGGGTACCCGCGCAGTCCATTCCTGCAATCAAAGCAGCTAGAGAGGCTGCAGTTGTATCCATCGAAACAAGGCACCTGCTCGTATCTTGATCGATTGGATCAAGCAATACACATGATCCCAATACCCCTACAAGCTATTTCACTGCCCCACCGCTTTCCATCGCCCCATGATGGATTGGGTCTAGCCCTCCTCCAACGCCCCAGCCAGACTGGCTAATCCGCTGCGACCTCTTCGCTTTGTAGCAATTTCTAAGCAAGCTGCAATTGCTGCCTGACATGGGCACTGCCGGTACTATGCTTGTACTTTTTTTCGATAGGAGTCGACGTCATGCCTGGTGATTATTCACTGTCGGATGTACTGGAAAGGCTGTATGAAAACCAGCAGGCTCTGCAGGCGGCCATTATGGAGTTGTCACTGCTGGTTGAGGAACAAGGAGCCTAGGAAGTGGGCGAAAATGTCCGCGGGGCACTGTGGACCATGGGTGAAAACGCCGGCCATATCAAACAAGGCTTGGCTCGATTGAAGAAACCGGACATCGGCTAACAGATTGCCCACCAAGGCCTGTCGATAGTCATGTCGAAGGGAATTCGGAGAACCAGGCCGGTTCACATCACAGGCAGCTAAGCCAGAAGCTGCCGATGGATGGAGCGATGTTAAATGAGCAGCTATGCTTGGTCTGATGCCGGAATTGATCGAGTCGAATGGGTTTTCTTTCCATGGTGTTAACCCCCTTCAATGGTCCACCTGACTGTCACAATGCCCGGTCTAGCCAGAGGTGTTTTTGCTCGGCCGTTAGCTTAATCGTTAGCGGTACAATCACAAGGAGAGAGTGACAATGTCAGACATCAAAATACCGGATGAAATTGCCTCATGGATGGTTGAGCGGGGCTGGGGAGAACACCACGATCAATGGCATTTCGAACGCCGATGGGATTACTGGCATGCCTTTGAGCAGGATCCAAACACTCCGGACGATTGGAAGGAATGGATACGTGAAAAATTCAAAGAGGCTGCATCAAAAGACTGGAAACGTCCAGAGATCCAAGAAGGTGAGACAGGCAATGGTGAAGACTTCTTATTCATGCACCGGGCGATGATTGAATTGATTCTGGAAAACTTTCCAAATCACTTCCATTATTTCCGTGGATGGCACACGCCGCCAACAGATTACCTATCTCCGCTTGATCCTGTCAAAGTTCCCGAGTCAGAGCCAGAGAGAGAATGCCATCCAAATAGAAAACAGATATGTAGTGCTATGCTTGGGGCGATAGCTCGAATTGAGTCCAATCATGATTCATTCTCTGGAGATGATGAATTTGGGCTATTCATCCAAACGAACATGCGACCAACACCAACGGACCCAACTGCGCGGAGTGGAGATCCTCAAACTGGATTACACAACTATCTCCATGGAAGATGGAGCGGTATGTCTACTGACATTGATCTGGGCGATCCAAGGGTAAATATATACAACACTCGATTCTGGAGACTTCACGGTTGGATTGACTATCAGTGGTGGCGACTCCGTCAAAACAGAGGCTTGAGTAATGCTGATCAAACCTATCAATCGAAGCTTAAGTTTTACAAGTCCATGATGGACAGCGAAGTCCATCACCACACATTCGCCAACGTATTGAAGGCGTCCAAGATATTACCTTCAAGAAATGCATTTGTTGATCTTCTTGCGGAAATTGAGTGACAGCTAAGAATTCCAGCGGATCGCCTCCGGCGTCCGCTGAATTCCAAAATTATTCACATCTGCAAAAGGTCAAATGCGGTCATTGGCAAGACCTCAAGTTAAAGCGCAGATAGGGATTCGAACCCCTTCTTGCGTCCCTGCATACCGCTTAAGGCCAGAAAATACGGTGGTTTCGCCCTTTGTTCATGGTGTCCTGCGGTCTATGGCGGCCCTGAATCTGCCCTAATTTTGCCCTAACGGAAATCCGTATGCATCAATACTGCCCCCATTTATGATGCTTCATTTCCCCCCCAAACCGGATCCCACTAGTAAGCTGGGGGGCTATCACACCAGCCAAGGAGAAGAGGGGATGTTTGATTACGTGGGAAGCTTTCCCATTCCGGCAGAGCTATTACCGCCCCGACTGCGTTCACTATTTGAGCCAGTTGGCACCGATCCGGCACAGAAAGTAGAAGTGAGTTGTTTCACAGAGAATCAGCTTTCAACAGAGAATCGAGAGACGGTACACATGCAAATGGCCGTTGTTCCAGACGACGGCAATCCGACACCAATTCTCTATGGTGAAGGGCTGGTGGCGCATGGTGTGCCCGTGCTAGGTGGGAAAGGGACTGAACGGAATTTCGCTCCGAATGTGAGCGGGTGTGACTACATCGTCGCGTCGTGGGGCAGCAGCTTATTCTTCACGTATAACTTGGCCGAAAAGGTTTGGATGGCATTGGGCTTGACCCCCCGATGCATCGGTAATGAGCATCAACGCGTAGTCTACGACGACTTGAGCCTGCCAGAGTTCGGCGTCGCTGAAGGAGAGGTCTCTCTACAGTACAATTTCAAACCCTCCCGGGATGTTAATTGGTTTATGTCAAACGAGTACCTTCGCCGATACTTATGGATGAGGGGTGGGCGTGGCGTCCGGCAGTTCTTCTATCAGGCGACGCTTGAGGACAGTCCGCAACTGCGCGAGCTAATGGACGGAAAAAGCATTTTTTCCCTCGGCGATACTGGAAGCTGGTTTGATGCGGATCTTCGAGATACCGAAAATGGATTATTGCTGCAAGTAACGGCAACAGTGGTGGCCGTTTCTTGCGATCTATGCCCTCAGCAAACTGCAGATGGACTGCAATGGCCTGGTATTACTGGACAGGTAACTCGTGCAAGTGCCGATGACATCATGAGGAATGATAAAACCGTCTTTCTCAATGACAAATTTCTCGAGCGCTATGAACAAAACAGCTTGTACGAAAGCACTCCTGTAGATATGTATAACGGATGGAACTGCAGCCCCTCCTATCTGGGACAGTGGTCGTTCACTGGTTGCCGGCGAGTAGGTAGAAACTTAATCCGAGTAGAACTGAGAGATCTCTACAAGGGTGTTACAGATCGGGAAACCATACACGCTCATACACACGCAATGGATCCAGTGCTCGTAAAACAGCAGGATCAGAATGAGGAACACATCGTTTCCAAGGTTGATAGGTTCCTCAAACAGATTCTTTCGCTTGACGAAAACCTTTCTTTACTTGCAGCGGCTCTGGACATTGAAAAGCCAGTAGACGATCTGCTCGGATTTTCACGGAAAGAGATAGCGGCCAATGGGTGGCTACATTACCCGCAGCTTTCCAAGCTCGCTCAGGTCGCCCCTTTGGAGATGACTCAGCAAGCCTTTCTCGCACGATGCAAATCGATGCATGAAATTTGGCAGAAACTGCCCGACGGTTTTCTCAGAAAGATTTTAGAAAAAATGGGAGTTCCAAAGAAGGCAATCGCGACTCTGGGCAAATTGAAGCTCCTCCAATGCTTACTGAATCTCTTGACGAAATATAACGATAACTTCGAAGCGCCGGATGCACTTAAAAGCACCGACGAGCCAGAAGGTTGGAATGTGAAAAACAGCAACATCGCGATGTTGTTCGTCACCTACGACCTCCGTATTGCGGATGCTCACGACGCAGTAGACAAGATCCAGAGGCTACAGGATCAAAACTTTGACACGGCTACATTGCACCAAGGTCATGGCCGGGCGCTGGATTTCGTAATGGATGGTGTTACCAAAGCATTCTCAGAAATTAATCGCCCATTGGGTGAAATTTTGGCGCGTGCATAACTTATTACATCTGTTCAGTCGCCTATCCCAAAAGAAACGGCAGCAACTATGCCCTGCCGTTTAGGACGTATCAGAAAAGGCCGCCGAAGTCGTCGGGCTGCCAGTTCATAATTAGCAATTCACCGCTCACCTCGGCCTTCCCCAATCGTTGGTTGGCTGTGGTGTAGCGGATGTCCAACGTCTCGAAGTGGAACCCCCCGAACACACGACGGATGTCCGGATGATCGTTGATGCTGACCATCACCTTACCCTTGCAGCGGCGCATGAAGTCGGCCATCCGCTCGTAGTTCTCGAACGGAAAGTCCACGCCGTAGCCGGCGGTCTGCCAGTAAGGCGGGTCCATGTAGTGGAAGGTATGGGGGCGGTCATAGCGTTCAGCGCATTCAAGCCAGGGAAGATTTTCGACATAGGTGCCGGACAGGCGCTGCCAGGCAGCGGACAGGTTTTCCTCGATCCGCAGCAGGTTGATCGCCGGGCCAGTCGTGGCGGTACCGAACGTCTGCCCGGTGACCTTGCCGGCGAAGGCATGGTGCTGCAGGTAAAAAAAACGGGCGGCGCGCTGGATGTCGGTGAGGGTTTCGGGGCGGGTCATCTTCTGCCACTCGAACACCTGGCGGGAGCTGAGCGCCCACTTGAATTGACGCACGAATTCTTCCAGATGGTTCTGCACGACGCGGTACAGCGTGACCAGGTCGCCGTTGATGTCGTTGAGGACTTCAACCGGTGCTGCCTGGGGCCGCATGAAGTACAGCGCGGCACCGCCGGCAAAGACTTCGACGTAGCATTCGTGCGGAGGGAAGAGCGGGATGAGGCGGTCGGCTAGGCGGCGTTTGCCGCCCATCCAAGGGATGATGGGTGTAGACATAGAGAGCAAGACCTTTACTGTATGGATAAACAGGTGCTAGGCTCGCCGCGCTTTGTGCACGGAGCAGGAGCCTTGGCTGGACTTGCAGGGACATCTGCAGGGACGGCGGCCGGATCGGATGTTGGCGCATCCGCCCCGGTCGCTCCTTTTCACTTCGGTGTTGAAACTTCTTTGGCGTAGGCCTGGCAGGCTGCCAGGGCTATCAGCCCCCGGTCGCCGGCATCGGTGATGCTGATAATTCGTTGAGCATGCGCCGGGTCAAGTCGGGCACGTGTGGCTCCATGAACCACGCCGCCGGCGCTGGTGGTGGCTGGCACTGCACAGCCGTTGGTGGAATCGGTGGCGTCGAGTAGGACTGACAGCCGGACATCAGCAGTAGCGAGGCGATCACGCAGGCGATCCTGATCACGTTGGGCATCGGTTAGGGCTCGATAGTGGGTTTGGTCTTTGGCGGCCAGTCGCTGTTCCAGGGCCAGGCGCTTGTCCTGCTCGGTACGCTGCAGCGCGGCCGAGGCCAGGGTGATTTGGTTGAGGGTCTCGGTGTGGAGCCGGGCTTGTTTTTCCAACTGCTGACCATATCGCCAGCCCTGAACCGTCCAGGCGATGGCCGCCGAAGCGGCGACCAAAGCGCACAGTAAAAGCCCGGCGACCAGCACGCGGTATTGCAGCGGGATCAGGTCGACGAGACGCATAACACCGCCCTCGCCCGCTCCCACAGCTGCAGGCGATCCTGCAGGCCATTGAGCCCGCCGTTGATTTTCCGGGTGATCATTTCGAACTCATCACGATCAGCCAGCACGTTCAGTTCCCTGACCCACCAGAACCATGCAGCCGACTCGGCCGCCCATTGGGGCAGTTCCAGCAGTTCGGGCGTGCGCAACAAACGCTCGTCACTGAACAGCGCCAAGCTGCAGCGTAGGTAGTTGTGGGCACCGGTAATCTGGATCAAGCCGCGACCGCGATAGCGCTGGCCATCTCCGTCGGGCTCGGGGGTGTTGCCGAGTTTCGAAGCCAGCGAACCGGTGTCGTATTTGCTGAGGTACTGATCGCCGCCCAGCTCCCGCACGTACTGCAGTTGGCCGGACTCATGCCCAACCTGGGCCAGGAATGCCGCCTGCCGCTTGGGCGTATCGATCTGTCGGTGTGCCATGGCGGCGTTCAGGGCCGATACAAAAACGCCCGCTTGGCGGCGGGCGTTGGGCATGATGCGCTGTAGTTGCTGCTCAGTGAGTGGCATGGGGGCTCCAAAAAAAATCCCGCTCGATGGCGGGTTGCGGTTGTGTTTGAGGGTGCTGCTGAGTGCGCTTAAAGCTGGACGACCTTGACCGGCTTGGCTTCCTTCTTCTTTTTCTTACCCTTGGCGTTGGCCTTGCCCTTCTTGCCGCCATTGCACTCGACGGCGGTGGTCCAGCCACTGGAGGTAAACAATTGCTCCACCGCCTCAGCCAGGTATTCACCATCAAGCCCGGGCTTGATCCCCTGGACAATGATGGATCGTTCGGCAAACACATCAGTGCGCCCTGCCATTTCCAGACGGACCCCGGCACTGCTGCGATTGAAGGCGGCCAAGCGCGCCTTGGCGGCCTGCTCGGCGGCTGACTTGTTGGGGTAGATATGCCGGTCGGTATGGACCGCTGGCAGGCCGTTCGGCAGATCATCGTTGTCCAGCTCGACCACCTTCAGGGCTCCGGACTTTTTGTCTTGGTGCTTGGTGCGTACGGCCTTTTGCGTATTGCGGTCGCCGAGACGGAATTGATAACGGCTCAGATCAGAGCGCCTCAGAACCACAGGGCTCAGGTTCTTGCCGCTCGCGGTCTGGCCGCCCTGCCGAGGCATGACCAACAGCTTGCCGTCTGCCAACTTGGCCGTGCAGTCATATTGCTTGGCAAGGCGGGTGATGAAGTTGTAATCCGACTCGTTGAGCTGGTCGACTCGAGGCACCTTGGTTTGCACCGGGCACACCGGCTGCCAACCATTGCGGGCTGCCACGTCGCGGACAATCTGCTGCAGGGGCACGTTTTCCCAAGACCAACTTCGCACGGTCTTGCCGCTGCCGCGCATGTCACTGGCTTTACCTCGAATCACCAACGTATCAGGCGGCCCCGACAACTCGATCTCGTCGACGGTGTAGCGCCCCAGACGGGTCAGGGCCTGGCCGGTATATCCCAGGTACACCTCGATACCCGCCCCACGCGAGGGCAGCGCAACTGCTTGATCACGATCATCGATCCGCAACTCAAAATCGTCCGACTCCATGCCGGGTTTGTCTGAGGTGCGCAGACTCAGTAGACGGTCATTAATCAGCGTGGTGATGTCCTTGCCGTCCGCGATGATGCGAAACGTAGGTTGCATGGTCGAACTCCAGAAATGTAAAAGCCCGCACTAGGCGGGCTCAGGTAATTAACGCTGGACGAGTACAGAAATGTTAGGGAATATCGATCAGGCTCAAGCGGTCTTCGTGGACATGCATACAACTGCCGCAAACAGGACACGCGATAACATCCTGCTTGGGGTCGATATGCAAAGCCTTGGTGCAGGCAGGACAGTTGCCATGGGTCAACGTCTCGCGAAAACCAAAGGTCTTCCACAAAACAATGACCATCACTCCGAAGGCTAAAAACCAGCCTAATACTGGAATGAAAGCCAGAAGGACCGCACCAATGGTCCCAAAAAGGATCCAGTTAATACGGTGATTAAGTTCGCGCCACCAGGTCCGTTTTACCTTCCTTAGTTCCGTGTATCGCTCCATATGTCTTCCCTCGACAGTAAAAATGGGGCAATGGTATCGGCCCACTCGACATCAGGCAATATGCCATCAATCCCACAACTGAACGTCCTCCAGCGTCTGCGCCGGCAGATCCGGCAGCACGATGATCACCCCAGCGCGAAATGGCTGAGGCTCATCGGCCAGGCCTTGATTGGCGGCAAGCACGGCCTCCACCGTGCCATTCAGATGGCCGTAATAGTGATGACAGACGGTGTCCAGCAGATCCCCGTCAGACGTTCTGCAGGTCGTCGCCATAACTCACAAACTCCAGTGAAAAGGATTGCTTACGCGGAATACCACCCGCGAGCAGGTTGCTTTGCTCTTCCTCGATGTTGAGCAGGCACCAGGTGCCGAGCACTTCGCCGTAGCCAGTGGTTAGGTTCACCGGCTGCAGACGTCGCCCAATGGTGCGCAAGGTGTCCAGCTGTTTGAGCCCACCTTTGAAGCCCGGAAAAATCACGCCCTTTAGGCTGATCTTGTCCTCTCCTTGGCCGACCGCCTGCTGGGCGATGCTGCGTGTCAGCCGTTCCTGGCCTGCCCAACGAAACGACGTCTGCCGACGTAGTTCCTCGAAAGCCGCCGTATCCAGGTTGAAGTAGTACGGCTGCGCGTTCGGCTCCAGGGGCTGCATGATCAGCAGGTGCGGGAACGGCTTCACCGCCTCGGCCGCTGGTGTCAGCTGAGGAGCAAATGAACCGGTGGGCATGATGTTGCTCAGTGATGGGCTCACCTGGCCGGCAATGCGATTAATCGCGGCCCCCGCCTTGCCTGCCTGTTCCTTGAGCGAACCCAGCCGCTCTTGGACTTGGCCGGCGGCGGTGACGGCTTGGTTGTACTTCGCCGCCACCTGGCCCACGGTGGACTGCGCCGCGTTGATTGCCCGCATGGTCCGTTGCACCTTGGCGCCGATGGCAGGCCCAATGAAGGGCACCCCCTCCAGCTCCGAGGCGGCGCCCGTCATGTCGCTGATTGCACCATTGAGCGGGCCCAGCATGCCGTCGAGACTGGTACGGCCAGCCTCCCCCGCTGCAAGCAGTGATTTGAACACCGATTGCAGTTGCTCCATGTAGGCCATGGCACCTCCTTAAACGTGAGGGGAATCGAACAACTGACTCGACGCTTGGCGGGCGGCCACGTCCCGGGAGAATGACTCCATCAACTGGCGCAGATGCGGCTCCAGATCCCGGGCCAACTGCGCCGGGTCTTTTACATCGCCTTGCACGGTGATGGACACTTGCGGCGAAAAGCTGAAAGCCTGCTCAACCTTGGGTGGCACCGACGGAGTTGGCTCAGCTGGTTTGGCAACTTCGGGAGGCTTGGCCTCCTCGGCCTTACCATCACTGCCAAACCAGGACTTACCCAAGAAGCCGCCGATACTTTCGCCACCCAGGCCGCCCAAAGCGGCACCAATTAAGCCCCCGATTGCAGTACCGATGACCGGCACCACCGAACCAATAGCGGCACCTGCTGCGCCGCCGGCCAGTGCGCCCGCCAAACCACCAGCGGCACCGCCATAACCCTCGGCTTTTTCGTCTTGGGTCGTGGCGTTGAGCGCGGTATCCAAGACCCCCACCCCTGCATCAAGTACGTTACCGCCGGGGATACGTTTGGTGGCTCGGGTGACGCCCCTGATCGACTGAACCGCACGGCCGAGCGAGCCACCGGACGCTGCCTCCGCCGCAGCAGCCATAGGCGCAGCAGCCAACAGCCCCACCTTTGGCATGACAGACATAGCGGCAGGGGGTGACACGGCCGGAGGACTGGGCACCCGGGCGGCTAATCGCCGACGCGGGGTGGTCCCAATACCGGTACGGCGACCTCGTCGGCCACGCTGACGCCTGCCGGAACCGCCGCCAGGATCTGCACCTGGACCAGAACCAGCCCGGCCTATTGCATCAGCGTTGACGACAAACACACGTTGCGGCTCATTGCTGCTCCCTGCTGCAGGATCGTTGCCGGCCCCCATCAACTTACCGAGGACTCCCAGCCCCTTATCCACCGTCTTGATACCGGTTTTAGGAGCCTTGGCGACGGCGTCACCCAGGGCGCCCGCGCCTCGTTCCATCGCCCGGCCGCGACTGATGTTGTACAGACCTTTACCGATCTTGACCGCGCTGGCGGCGGTCTTGAGTGCCAGCAGGCCAGCGGTGATGCCAGCGATCCCAAGCACCACCGGTTGCGAGCCATCCGAAAGCTTGGTCAGCCCACGCACAATTGAAGTCAGGCCCTGGGCGACCGCGTCGGTCGCCGGGCGGATGGCGTCCCCCACGCTGCGCATGCCATCGCTAACCGCCTGGCCCAGCTCGTCCCACATCTGTTTCGACGTTTCGCGCCGCTCGGCCAGGTTCTTATCGAGGATCCCGCCAGAGGACTGCGAATCCTTTTTCAACTGCTCGTACAGCGACTTGTTTTGCGAGTAGGCCGTGAGCGCCGCCTTGACCTGCATGTCTGCGAACAGGTCACCGGTACGCAGGGATTTCTCCAGCGCATCGAGCGCCGCCTTGGCCTTCTCCGGATCCGTCTCTTTGCTGATCTTGGCCTGGGCCTCGGCCATCTTCGCGGCCTTCGCCGGGTCGGTGGCCTGGATGTATTTCATCGCCAGGGCGAAGCTGGATTCCAGGGTCGACATGCCCTTCTGGATGCCAGTGTTCAAGGAGGCTTGATAGTCGATACCGGCGTCCTTGTACGCCTTGACCACGTCGCCCGAACCGATTTTTTCCATCCAGTTCTTGAGGTTGTTGGCCGCTTCGTCCGAGCCCCCGGCCGTTTTCATCTGCACCTGGAGCATCGCGCCCAAGGAGCTGACCGCTTCCATGCCGGTGCTACCGTTTTTCTCCATGCTCGCCAACAGTTGAGGGAACCACCGGGCCATGTCGCTGGCCTCGAAGCTCCCCGCCTGTCCCTGATAGGCGATGGCCTCCAGGGCCTGCTGCATCACCTTCGGGTCGTTGATCTTGGCGTTCTGCTGCAGCGCCATGATCATGCTGGCCGTGTCGACGCCGGATGCGCCCTGGCCGATGGCAAACTTCGCGGCCGTCGGTGCGTAGGCCATGGCCTGCTTAAGGTCCATACCTGCACCGACCAGCTGATTCACCAGGTCCGCCACGTCGTTACGGGCCATACCCGTATCGCGAGAGGTCTGGATTACTGTCTGACTAAGCTGTGTTTCTTGCGGCTTGTTGACCACATCCGCCTTGATCGCGATGTCACGGATGATCGCCTGATAATCCGCGCTGACCTTGGTCGGAATCGCCGCCAGGCCTGTGGCTACGACACCCTGACCAATGCTCGACGTGAGTCCTTTCTTTCCGGCATCGAGCTGCTGGTGTCCCTTGAGCTGCAGATCGGCGGCTTTGGCTGCGCGGCCGAGGCGCTGGTACTCCTGCCCCAGCCTGCCTACCTCCACGCCCTGCTTGCGCAGGGCATCAAGGTTGCCGTTGAGTTTGCGCAACAGGCCATCGGCCGAAGCAGCGCCGCTATCGTGCGCCCGCTTCCATTCATCGCGCAGGCGGATGGTTTCGCCAATGGTGCTCTTGAGGACCTTGGCCTTGCTACCTTTGTCCTCCAGCTTTTTGATGTGGCCTTCGACCGTGCGAAAGGCAGACGCCATCGTCGAACTGACGGCGCCGCCAATCACCAGCGATAACGCCAGTTTGCTAGCCATCGTCTACCCCTTGTTTCAGTCTGAGAGCCACCAGACCATGTCGGAGAACGGCATGGCGAGAATTTCAGCGGCGGAAAAATTCAGCTCGGTGGCTAGACGCTTAGCCAGTTGCTTCTGCACCTTGGGGTTGAAGTTCATCTTCTCGCACCAGGCGAAAATAGCCGGCCTGTATGCGGTTGAAGTCCTTCAGCGTCAAGCCATCCAGATCCTTGGTACCGACTTCGGCCAGGGAGGCAAACAAGTTCAGATCTTGTTGTTCCTCATCATTGGGCGCTGTTTGGCGGGCAATGCGAAGGTCACGCACGGTCGGTGTTCGGAGGCTCAACGTATCGACACGCACGCCGTTGGCTTCAGATGGCATAGTCAGTTTCACAGTGACGCGGTCAGCGGCCAGGGTCATCCAGCTTGGGATTGCAGTGCTGCTCATAGAGGTGTGTCCTTAAACAGAGGAACCGCCGCCCGGGCGACTCGCCAGGCGGGGTATCAAGAAGAGTTAAAGGCCCAATGCGGAACGCTGGGCGGCCAGTTGATCAACGCCGTTGATGACACGGCGCATGCCGATGGGGTCGATCTCGTAGACGGTTCGGCCGTCCACTTCGAGCTTGTAGTACGTCAGCCCCACGGAGTGCTTGATCTCGGCCTTGTCGCCCGGCTTCCAGTCGCCCATGTCGACCTCTTTCAAGGTGCCACGCAGGGTGACGATGACCGGCGTGACTTTACCTTTGAGTCCCTTGTAAGCCCCCCGGAACGTACCGTTGAACGCCGTGCCGTCGGCCAAACCGAAGAACTTCAACGACTCACGGCGTACGCCCGTAGTGGTGAAGCTCGCTTCCTGTTTTTCCATGCCCATGTCCAGCTCGACCGGCGCGTCCATGCCACCGCCGCGATGCTCTTCCATCTTGAGCGTGAGCTTGGGGAGCGTCAGGCTCGGCACATCGCCCTGGAAGCTGACGCCGTCGGCGAACAAGTTCAGGTTCGCCAGGGTTTCGGGAATCATTGCCATTGAGGTCGCTCCTTAAGCGGCGGTGTCGAGGACTTCGGTCAGCCATTGATTGGTGACCTCTACGCGGAAGTTGGGGTTTTCTGCCGGCGGAACGTCGGTGAAGCGGATGTTCCAATACACCTTGCCCTGCTCCAGCTGGCTGGCCGTGTTCAGCTCCGGGTCGGCATACACCTCGAAGTTGATGATTGCGCCTTGGGCTTTCAGGTCGCGCATAAACGCTTGCAGACCTTCAGTCACGTCCTTGATGTAAGTCGCGGTGATGGAACGGTCGACCGCCCATTTGTGGCCGTAGAGGATCGCATCCATGACGATGTCCATCGTCCGTACGCGAGTGACGAACGCCCACTTCGGATCGCTCGACAGCGTGCGGTTGCCCCACAGGCGGAAGCCGTCATCACGGATGATCGTGGTGATGTTGGCGTTGTTGAGCAGGTTGGCCCGGCAGGTTTCGTCACCGTCCAGAAACTCGATGGGCCGCGTGGTACCGGTGATGCCGACAAACTCCTTGTTCGAAGGCGAAGCCCAAAAGCCGTATTCGCTGTCGGTCCAGGCGAACAAGCCAGCCACCCAGGCGGAGCCCGGCGCGTCGACCGTGGCGTCCGCCGTGGTGTCCCAATACTGCACGCCTGGATCAACCAGGTACGCCCGCTTGGCGCCGAAGTTCTCGGCGTAAGCCATCACCGCCTCATCGGTGGTGTTCGGGCCGTCGAGGATGGCGAGCCCTCGCAACTTGTCGGCCACTGCCACCAGGGCGGTACCGACAGCCTGTGTCGCGCTGTGCTTGGGAGTCACCAACAGCCGCGGCTGCGCGTTGAACCGGCTCTTGCCGTCCAGCAGCGCTTGCAGGCCTGTACGCTTACCATTGGCCTGCACGCCACCGATGATGGCCGAGGTCTGTTCGGCAGGATCCTCCAACTTGGCCACGCCGCAGGCCACGATCACAGCCTTGGCTCGGGTGTAGATGGCCTTGCAGGCTTTGGTCATTGCCGAGTCGGGCCCGAAGGCAGCCACCGCTTCGCGCTCATTGGTGATCACCACCAGGTCATTCGGCTGCGCGCTGTAGGCCGGCGCCGGTACAAAGGTGTCAACCAGTCCAATGATCGAGGACGAAGGCAACGCAATGACACGAGCGCCGGTGTCGACGTTCGTGGTGGTAACGCCGTGAAAGAAGCTCATAGGTTCTCCAGATACGAAAAGGCCCGGCAATGCAGGGCCTTGTTTGAGGTGAAGCAGAAAGGAAAACGCCCCGTCAGTGCGGGGCGTTTATTGGGTTTGTTCGGCGATCCAGGGCGGTGCCACGGGACGGTATTGGCTATCAGGAAAGTGCTCGGACTGAGGCCAGTCCCGAAGCGCCTGCCGATACCCCAGCAGTTCGGCAAATTGTTCCGCCGTCAGCGTGGTGTTCTGAGCCAGATCCTGCTCGTCACGGTGACGAGTCACGAGCCATTCACTTACGCTAACTTGAGCGTCGCGCCAAGCCCGCTCAATAGCAGCTGAAGCATCTTCCGTTGGCACTGGCTTTATAAATTTCTCGCCATCGTAATGCCAACCCTGTGTCACGTTTTCGCCACAAGGCTTCCATAACAAATTAGGGTGAAAACGCTGTGCTGGATCGACGTCTGTTACTTCGCGCACGAAGCTGTCTTGAATCAATGCCCACATCTCGATCACCACCTGATGACTACTTGACCAGGCGACCCATTGCCGCCGTTACCGTTTTCATTGCCGCCACCGCCGCCACTGCCGGTGAGCGTACTGCTCATACCGCCCGTTCCTATTGAGCCTGAACCCGCCCCATAACCCCGACCGCCGGCACCGTGACCTCCACCATAGATGGAGGTGGATGATGCCGAGCCGTTATCGTGACGAGTCGCATGTGCGCCCATTCCCAAGGTCGTGTTTATATCCCCGCCCGCCCCCAGGCCCGCCGCACCGCCATACCACTTTGAAGCACCCGCCCCCCCGGTAGCACTCATGTAGCTACCGAACGATGACGCGCCCCCCGAAAGCGCGTCGGCTTCGCTTCCGACGGAGCCAGCGCCACCGGCCCCGACTGTCACCGTCACCGTAGTGACGCCTGTCAGATCAACCAAGCCCTCAGCAATACCACCTCCGCCGCCACCGCCACCTCCATGCGAGTACCGACCACCACCACCGCCGCCCGCAACAACGCGAACCCACGCTTTACTCACGCCAGCCGGCTTTGTCCAAGTGAAAACTCCCGCAGAGCTGTAGTTCTGAACACCACGATAGGGAAGATCCGCATTCACGGTGTCCGTGGTCGCGATTTGTCGCCAGGGAAGCCAAGCTCCTGCTGAGTTTTTGGTGCGGAAAAACATATATGCAACGTTGTCGGAAACAAGGGAATCCCATATCTGGGTTGCCATGCTAGAACTGCCACGTTCCATATGGAAAATGGTGCCGTTGGGGATAGTCGTAGAGGTTCCGTAGATTGTCGGCTTATTGCCCGTGGTGCTGTTTGAAACCATATAGATCCCATCGAGCGCGAGCGTATCGATGTTCCCCGTATAGTTAAACGCAGTGGACCCCAACCCAAACTGGGCCATGATGGCTCGTACGGCTGCAGACGTAGCGATTTTTGAACTGTTATCAGTACCCGCTACCGTCGGGGCCGTTGGTGTGCCCAACAGTGCAGGAGAACTAAGCGGGGCAAACCCTTGCGTGATGTTCTGAAAAGCCAGTGATGTTGTGCCCAGGACAATCGCCCCATCCGTCACCAACTGCCAGCGAGTGTCGGCCAGCGTAGCGCCTTGCTCGACGGACAAAATCATCGCTGAGGTGACTTCAGCATTGCTGTCAGCATCCGGTGCACGCTGCCAAGCCGCTACGCCGACAATGTAAATACCATTGTCCTTAGAGGCCGTTTGGTTCTTCACCAACACCCGGTCACCTGCGAGCAGGCTCACGCCGTCGATGGTCTGAAGCCCAGTCAACGCGATATTGGCCGTAGTCGCTACGCGCACTGACTGCTTGTTGTCGAGCTTGTACAGTTCTTCCAAGATTCGCCTTTCGACAAACTCTCGCGTTGCCAACACCACCGAGGGGTCAATCTTCAGCGTGATGTTGCCCGTACTGCTGACGATGAAATTCATCCGCACGACCTGGGTCCGACCCGAACCCTGCGACATGATCGGCTTAAAACTCGGTGGGCAGTTCGCTACCGCCACCAGATCCCCGTCAGCGTCGTACAAACCAATTTCGCGAATCCAAAACCCTCCCTCGTCGGCCGGAATCACCTGCTCAGCGACAATCACCGCCGGGTTGACGGGGTCAATAAAAAGCTGATTCAGCGGTCGCCGACGCCATTCGTTGATCAACGACGTTTGGGCCGCACTTGGAACCGGGTCGGTGCCGTTGGCGTCGCCTACGCCCATGTCGGTAAGTTTCCACGGAACGCCGAGGGCATCGGCATTCGCCTGTTTCGCCGCTCCCACGTTCGTGAGAATCGCGAAAAATTGCGAGGTCTGATCAATCATGAGTAAACGTCCAAGATGTCTATGGTGTGTTCGCGCCCTACCACGCCGAAGGATCCGGTGACTTCAATGTCACGCATGACCGGCGGGTAAACGTCGATTTCGTCGCCCTCATACAGAGCAACACCGATGTTCAAATTCCCTCGGGTTTCGAGGCTGATCGCCAATCCGGTCATGTGACGGCTGACCGGCCGGGCGTCGTCGATCAGCCACGTCAGCTCCTGATAGGTTTCTTCGCTGATGCCTTCATCGGAAACGCCGATCTTCAGGGCAAACGTTCCTGGCACGCCCTTGGGCTCGGTCTGGAACCACTCGACTACCTCGATCAGATAGCCGAACGGTTCCACCACCCGGCGCAGAGCCCCGATGGTTCCTTTATGGGCGTGGACGTAGAACGAAGAGCGGATCACCGAGCGCTTGACCTCTTCGGGCCACGCCTCGTCCCAGCGGTCCACGGACCAGGCCCAAGCCAATTGGTAAAGCAGGTGCGCCGGGCAGGTGTCCGGGTTGTACAAGGTACGAAGCGGTATCTCGGTTGTTTCGTCGATAGCCGCCTCAATGGCCCGCTCAAGCTGGGCGCTGTTGAGGGGAAGCAGGCTTTTCATTTGCCACCCCGCGTTATGGTGAAACCCGTGCACCACGCCGCTTGGGCCTTGGTTGGGCGGATGTCCACCCACCCAGGGATCTCGACCCGGGCCACGCCGCTGACGTGGACCTGTGCATCAATCGCCGAACGGGCAACCTCAACGCCCAAGCGGCGCCGGGGGTTAATCCAGGCCTGCAAGCGCGCATTGCACTCGGCAAGTGCTGCCTCGTTTTCAGGGCCTGTACCGGCCATGTACACCACGGCATCGACTCGATAAGGCAGGATCTCGGCGCCCTGCACTGTCAGCCGATCAGCAACAGGCCGCCGATCTTCGTCGTTGAGGTGAGTGTCGACTTCGGCCAACAACTCGGGGCTGGCCGTACCATCGCCCTCCAGGGACAGCACCGTTACGACCACCTCGGCCGGCGCCGGGCTTTCGGCCGTGGCGTCTGCCACCAGGCCCGAGGCGTTACGGGCATGCAAGATGTAGCTGTTTCGCGGCCCGGCAGTGGTCAGCCCCTCATACCTAAGTTGCACCCGCTCGCGCAGCGCGTCGTAACTCTCCAGCACCGCCGGCACTGGGGGCACGGCGGTTGAGTCTTCAGCCTGGATGACCAAGCGCTGCAGGTTCACGTTGGCGGCCAACTGCTCCAGGTCGGCACCCGTGGCATGAGCCAGGAACAGCGCCTTGGCCGCGTCGTTGACCCTGGCCCGGTTCTGCATGCGCCGATAGGCGCCCAGCTCCAGCAGCTTGGTCACCGGATCGCTTTCAAGGAAAGCGGTCCAGTTGTCGCCCATGTAGTCGCGGAACGTTGCCAGGTCGTCCTGATACAACTCTTCAAAATCCAGACTCTCCAGCACCTGTGGCGCCGGCAACGCCGAAAGGTCGATAGTGCTCATGCGTTCACCTCCAGCACCACGCCATCGCCAATGTAAGAGCCCGTCAGTTGCAAGGTGATCTGTCCATCCACCACCGCAATGACCCGGACACGCTCAAGCTTCAAACGGGGCTCCCAACGCCCTAGGGCACGAGCAACCTCGGCCTGTACCGCGCTTTTCCAGCCTTCGTTAACTGGCAGGTCGACATAACGACGCATCTGGCTGCCGTACTCCGGCCGCATGCGACGGCTGCCGACAGGCGTGCTCAGAATGTCCTCAATGGACTGCCGCAAATGCGCCTGGCCGGACAGCGGCTGCCCCGTGCGACGGTCCACTCCGATCATGTGATTACTCCGCCAGCTGTTGCATATCCGGGTGTGCCTTGAGGAAGGCGTACTGATCATCGCCGCCGGCTGTAACCTGGCCGGCAATGACCGGCATGGAGATGCCGTCTGGCATGATCAGCGTGCGTGAGGTGTACCGGGTGTCGCGGAACACTCGCGCCGGTCCGATGGGCGCCGGCGACTCGGTTTGGACTGGCTCAGGCAACGCCGCGACGGCAGTTGGCCGCTCGGTGTCTGTTCGCGTTTTGCTCATTTGGGTAGCTCCAGAAATGCGAAAGCCCGCACGTGGCGGGCTGTGGGTAAATGTCGGAGTCAGTGTTTGTGGTTCGGCGTGTTGCCACCGGTATCGATGATTTTTCCGCCGCCGTTGATATCGCCCGTGACCTGTAACGGGCCGTTGATCAGCACATTGCCGGTCAGGGTGATATCGCCTGCCGTGGCGTTGATCTCGCTGTCCGTTACGACCACTTCGGTTCCGCCGACTTTGATCGTCACGGTACCGCTTGGCACGGTGATGGTGTAGGTGCCGGCCTGCCAGTCATAGACCAGCGAGCCCCCATCCTCGAAACGCCACACCTCGACATGGTCGCGGTTGTCCGGTGGTGCCCCGGCATCGCCATACAGACCGGGGATAAATGTGCCCTGCGCCACATCACCGCTGGCACTTACCAGAGTTCCCTGCTCGCCCATGCTGGGCGCTCGCCAATGACGGGCTTTGCCGGCTGCGATGCTGTGCCATCGCACCCAGGCACTGACCCAGTCCCCATCCGACACCCGACATGCGGGTGGCGAAGCGGTCAGATCCAGCGCGACCACATAACAATCCTTGACCAGGCCGGCCAGCATGCGGTCATGCTGCGCACTGGGGTAGCTCATGCCATATCCTCCGGTGGCTGATAGCTACCTTCGCTACCAGAGCCAGTGTCAGGGCTGAAACCCCAGAGCAAGGAGCCTGGCGGTTGATTCGGCCACGGCCACTCCTCTTCACCGAGGTAAATAGTTTGTGTCCATTCAACGACCCAGACCGCGTAACCATCCAACTCGGGGCGGGTCCAGTCTTGGGCGGCCCGAACAAACTCGGCGGGCTCAACCTCCAGCCCCCATGTCTGGATACGCAACAGCACGGCCATTTGTACGGCGGCGAATGCCGCTTTCTGCTGGCACTCGGCATCCTCACCGCCAACGATGAAGCGCACCTCCAAACGCGCAACCAGCGCCGTCTCCCCTGTTCCGGGATCTTGGCCGGGTTCCAACTCCGCCAGCTCAATCACCGCAGCAGGCAAGTCAATATGATCGGCCATATAGGGCATGGTCCGCACGCAGGCCAATCCTGGAATCGCCTGGTCGATATGAGCCTCAACGGCCTGATACAAAAGCTCAAGACTGAAGTCAGACACGGGCGGATCCTCGCAGATACTTCTGCAGTTCAAAGTTCAGTTCCTGCTCCAGGATCTCAAGCAGGCGCTGGTGAGCCCGATTGGTCCATGACTCGAAGTGTGGCCGGACGTCCTCCAGGGATATCTTGGCCTTGGCGAGTGGAAAGCGGCTGTCGTTCTCCGAGATCCAGCCTGAGCTAGCCCCACCACCGCCAGATACCTCACTGTCGGGATAGTCGCTGGCCTTGAAATGCTTGCTCGCGGTTCGAATCCAGATGTCCGGCCGCCCGCCATAGACCTTCTTGAAAAATGCCCCCTCATATCGACGCCCTGCTACCGAAACACCCGACCGTGATTGTCGTGGTCGCCCCGCACGGCTGGCCTCAATCGCATTGATGCCGAACCACAGCTTGCCTTGCCCGTTACCGGAAAGCGGGTAGGCCCGCAGGCGCTGCCGGACGGCAGACACCGCGATGCGTTCCTGCCGGCTGACGGTGCGGGCAATGTGGGTTCGCAACCACCGTAGTGTTTTGTTGATGGCCCGACGCTGTGCAGCTAAGGAAGCCTTGGGCACCAGGGCAGCGAAGTCAGCAAACGCCTTCAGATCCGACCGATCTGCCTGCAGCGTAATCATGCCGCTGCTGGCCGACTGCTTGACGTAGCTGCCGACGCTCATGGGGATTTCCTCAGCACCAGAGTCACCAAACCATCGCCGCCGGGCTCCGGCCTGACGACGATGTAATTACCACCGCCGTCATGCACCGGCAGGTCGACCACGACCTGTTGCCGCTCACTGACGCCCTCGGCGTCTGCCACCCGGATGACCAGATGCGGCTCGCGCAGGCCGGTGTTTATCCGGCCGAGTTTGGGTTGCAACCATGGCGCCGAAAACATGCCCAGGACCGAGCGGCCTTCGATCAGCGCCGGGTCGCCGAGGACATCGAATACCGTGTTGTCCAGGTCGCTGACCAGCTCGCGAAAGCTCATGGTTAGAGTTCCAGCAGGATCTGAGCACGGGGCCGTGAGCACAGGTGCAGCGGGTTGGATTGCGCTTCGCCGGCCACACCCTTGTTGAACGGCAACGGCTCCAGCTTGCTGTAGTACGGAATGCCCTGGGTATTGACCGTTTCCATGTAATCCGCCGGAGCGAACACCGAGATGTACAGGTCCGGCACACCTTCAGGGACCAGCAGCGCCTTGTCATCATGGACGAAGGCCACACCGGCCACCTTGCCACGGTAGCGCTCCCAGACGATGCCGCCGAACTCGAAGCTCTCCCGAGCGTCACCGCGCAATGCCGCCGCTTGCTGCGTGGCAATGTAGGTTTCCTTGATCGACTTGTGAACGATCAGCTTGTTCCAGAAATTCTTGCCACAGAAGGCGCGGGAGCCGGTGCTGGTGACGCTGCCCAGCGCGTCCTCCTGCATGTCCAGCGCCTCCCCGCACTTAACGCGCAGTTCGGTGCTCGGGTCGTTCAGCCCCATGGACAGTTTTTGTCGGGATACTCCGAAGGTGGCGTATAGGTCCAACAGAGGTGTCGAACCGTCGGCGTCCAGAATCAGGCCGTTGAGCGCGCCCATGCGCTGGAATTCGTGTGTAGCGTCCAGCTGCCGGCGTGCTTTTGCCAGTCGGGTGTTCACGACGTCCTGTACTGCTTGCAACTCAGTGCGGGTGCCGAACGCTCGGATGCCCTGAATCTCGTCGGCCTTGATGGTGAAGCGTTCAGGCAGATGCACAGTGTTGAAAGGGATCATCTTGCGTTTACTGGCACCGACCACCAAACCCGAAGTACCGCGCTCACCCGCCGGCACCAGGGCCAGGGTGTCGCCATCCTTCTCGATTTGCACTGTCAGGGTAGCAACGCCCTCTTCTTGAAACAGGCCGAGGCTGCTGATGCGGCCCGGCAGATAGGGTTGTTCGTTGATTGCTGCGGTGAGCGCTGGTACGGCAAACGCTTCGTCGTCAAAAATGGCGATATCGGCCATGGGTACACTCCAGAAATGAAAAAACCCGCCGGAGCGGGTTCAAAAAAGATTGTTTGTAGATCTATCCCTGACGCAGAGCTCGAATTGCATTGCCGATCCCATCGGCATTCAGGTCCAGTGTTTCCAAGGCAGTCGTGACGTTGTCCGCAACGTCCAACGAACCTCTATCAGCGACCCAGTTGGAGAGTTCTTCAACGGCAGCGCCAATTGCGTTCTGATTGATCAGCAATAGCTCCAGGGCGCTGGCTAGGGCTTCGTTGTGGTCTGGCATAGAAATCGTCCTTAGTGGAGTTTTCTCTCATGCTAGTTCAACCACTTTAACGAACGATCAGAAAATGCGCGGCAAGGGCCCTTTCCGCGTCGGGGTCGAGGCCGGTCAGATGGGCTTCGCTCACCTCCGCCAGACGCACCACGGCACGGGCTCGACGGACCACGTCGGATTCGCCAAGCGGGCCGAAGAGGATCGCCACGGCGGTTTGCGTGCCGTCTTCGGATGTCGGGTCGTAAGGGGCGAACTCGCCTGTGGCGGTGATCAGCCCGAGGACCTGCCCTGGGTTCAGGGCTGGGCCTGCCGCGACGTTGATCGCTTCACGCGAGATGTTCCCGGCACCCTCGGACAGGAGGAATTCTCCGGCGTGCATCGGTTCCAGTTTGATGGTCATGGTCTTGCTCCTTTCGAGGTATTAGCGCTACCTGACTGCGCCGCCTGACGGGCTGCCCAGATAGAGGTGGGGTCGGGTTGTTTGGCCTGGACCTTCGGGGCCGGGTCTGCGTTGAGCGGTAGGCTGTTGTCGATCTCGAAGCCTTTGCCGCTGCCCACCAACTTGTCGAACAGACGCGCTCGAACCGAGGCGGCATCCAAACCGGCCGCGACGTACTCGGCGCTGAACTCGGGCAGTCGTGCGGCAACGCACAGATCGTTTACGGCCTTGGCGCGGGCCAAGCCCGCCAGGACGATGGCCTCGTTTTCCAGCCTGGTGGAGTTGAGCAGTGGCTCAATCAGGTTGCTGATGCCATCCGCCGTACAACGCTGGGTGATCATCAGGGCCAGCTTGGCCGAGTTCGCCACAGGAGGTTCCTGGGGCAGATCAGTAGGTTCAGGCTCCAGTTCGATATCCGGCTCAGGTGGCTCGTCCAGTTGGGCGAGCAATTCAGCCGGGGCATGCTGGTAACGCTGCAGCACGGCGCCCTGCCCCAGACACGCCTTGACCTTCACCCCGTCGCCCACCTCATCGGCGAGCCCCAGGGCCACCGCTTCGTTGGCAGTCAGCCAGGTTTCAGCCGCCACCAGACGCCGAAGCTCGGCTTCGTCGATGTCCGGTGCCTTGGCCTTGTAGGCCGCGATGATGGCCTCCATGGTTTGATCCAGGACGTCGGCCACTTTCCGGAAGTCTTCGGCGTCCCCTGCCGCGTAGGTCCATGGGTTGTGGATCATCAGCATGGCGTTGGAGGCGATGACCACGCGGTGGGCCCCGCAGACCGCGACACTGGCCGCGCTGGCTGCCAGGGCATCGACCCGGCCGGTGCAACGCTCGCCGAGGCGGGACAACGCGTTGTGCATCGCCAGACCATCGAACAAGTCGCCGCCGATGCTATTGAATGCGGCGATAACCGGCGAAACGCCGTCGTCCATGGCGCGCAGATCCTGCACGAACTGATTGGCGGTGATGCCCCAGGTGCCGATTTCGCCGTAGACGAACACCTCGATAACCCGCTCCTCGGCTTCGCCGCTCTCCTGCACGGCGTACCAGGTCTTGTCCTGGACGTTCACCCGCTGGCCGGCTCTGTTGTAAATGCGCGGAAGCGCTGGTTTGCTCATGATTGCTCCTTGTCGTCAGTAACCTCGACGGCTTCGTGCGTGTTGTAGTTGAGGCCCAGCGCCTGGGCTCTAGCGTTGTCGGCTGCGTTTTCCGCGTCGACGGTTTCAGCGTCGTAACCGGTGCGGGTGACCATCTCGCTACGTGAGGCGAACCCGGCTTGCACTTCCATGCGGCGGGCCTGCACGTCCTGAACTGGCTGGATGTAAGCCCAGCCTTGCGGCACCCAGCGCGTACGCAGGTATTCACGGCGCCGTTTGGCGTAGTCGTCCAACACCAAGGCACCCGACAGGACCGCCATGTCCATCCAGGCGGCACGGATCGGGCGGCAGAGCTGGTGCACATAAACGCCAAACTGAAGCTGTTCCAGGCGGCGCCGGAACTCGTTCAACACGACGCGCAACGCCCGGTCATTCACTTCACGCATGTCACCGGTGAGGATCTCGTATGGCGTGCCGGTGCCCGCAGCTGCGGCCATCAGTTGTTGGCGCATGAAGTCGGGGTAGTTGTTGCCTGCGTCCGGCGGCTTGGAGAACTCAACCTCTTCGCCGGGCCCCAGCTCCTGCATGGTGCCGGGCTCCAGCGCGACCATGGGCGTGAAGCCGTCACGGTCAAAGCTCAGCGGCTCACCGGTGACGGGATCCCTTGGCACGGGGCCAGAGTCCGGCGCCGGGCGGCTGATGAAGCCTGCGAAGAGATTTGCTACTTCCTGCCGGAACAGCACTGCGTCGTCATAGTTATCCAGGCTACGCAGGCGCTTGAGTACGGGAGACAGGCGCGGTACACCGCGCAATTGCCCCGGCTCCACCGGTTCGAAGATGTGCAGCACCTGCGATGCCGGTACCCGTACCAACTGGTTGTAACCAGCGTTCAGCGATACGCCGTCGCGGGGGTGCGACAGGTACATCCAGTAGGCCACCCGCTTGCCCTCCGGATTGAACTCGATGCCAGCACGAATGGCGTTGCCGGTGCGCGTGGTCTCGAATTTGTCGTGGGGCACGAACTCCGGCGCGAGGATCTGCACCT
The DNA here is from genome assembly GCF_008801605.1 of Pseudomonas brassicacearum subsp. brassicacearum. Taxonomy (GTDB): domain Bacteria; phylum Pseudomonadota; class Gammaproteobacteria; order Pseudomonadales; family Pseudomonadaceae; genus Aquipseudomonas; species Aquipseudomonas brassicacearum. The sequence continues at coordinate 1,074,848 of NZ_VZPJ01000001.1, forward strand.
GGAGTGGCACCGCCAGCCCCTCGTCCAGGCGGCGTGGTCGTAAGCGGACAAAGCATTCGCCGGAAGTCTCGACGGTGCGAGCGACCAGCGCCTGCTGCCCATAGAAGTCGGTGTGCTCATCGGCGTCCGACTCGTCCACCCAGTCATCCCATAGCAGCTGCAGCAACTTGCGAAGCGCGTTGTCTTCGGTGTTCGGCCTTGGCGTGATGCCCGTGCCGATCAAGTTACTAACGCGTTTGTCGATGACGTTAAAGGCATACGGGTCGTTGCGCACCGCCGCCCGTGACCGGCCGCGCAGGTTGCGCAGTGCCGGTGTGTTGATGCTGTTGATTCCGTTGTCGGGCGCATCCCAGCCAGTGGATCGGCGACCCTCTCCGGCGCCTTCGTAACTGGCCTTGATGTTCGACGGCAACAAGAATCCGCTACGGCTGAGCGTCGGATAGTGTCGGGCCATCAGACTCCTTTGCCTCCGTGATAAAGCCGAACTACGCGGGAGCGCGGCCCGGCCGCGTTGACCAGAGAGGTGCGGATCTCGTCGCGAGCCTTGATCAGCTCGTCGACGGTGCGGTACTCCACGGTGCGGTCGGTGTAGCGCACGACTTTTTCACCGCGAGCGATGGCCGCCTCAACCGCGTCGAGGTGCTTCTGTGTAAAGGACATATCAGCGTCTCTTCAGATAGCCGCTAGTGGAGCTACGGCGTTGAGGGGGTGGTGCAGCGGGTCGTGGTTGAACCGCTTGAGCGACTGGTTGTGGTGTTGGTTGGGGCATGGCCGCCGGAACAGGCTGAGTGACTCGTTCGCCCTGGACGGGCTTGATCCCCAGCGCGTCATCGAACAACCCAGACTGCGCCAGGGCCTGGCGGACCCGCTCCCAGTCGTGCTCCTTGTAGCGGTTGATGCCCAGGTAATGCGCCATGGCAAGGCAGTACACCATCAGGTCGAGGGCTTCGTTGCGCTCGGCCTTGCCCTTGACCCATTCAATGCGCTTGTGACCCCGCACGTAGCGGGCGACCTTACGTTCGGCCACGCACTGGTCGAAGAAGTCGTCTGGCAGGTCACTGGCAAAGTGCAACGCGCCCGAGCCGGCCTCGAATGGGTAGCGGTTGTAGATCCAGTCTTTCGCCGTGTCGGTACCGACAAACCACAGCTCGGCGCCGTTACGTTCGGTCTGACCTTTCCAGGTCACGTCTACCATGGATGGCCGCTGAGCAATCACCGGCTTGCCGGGCTTGCTCGCGCCCTTGATGGCGAACACGTTGCGCCAGCGGCGCACGCGGCAGAACTGATAGACCTCGTCGGTGTGATGGCCGCCGGAGTCGACAGCCGTTGCCAGAATGCCCAGGCCGACACCGCACGGGTGCCGGTACTTGGCCTTCAGTAATTCGTCCAGCGCCGCCCAGGTGCGATCATCCGCCGGGTCGCCTGCAACGATCTGGTAGTCAATGACCCAGCGCTCCATGCCGACGCCCCAGCCCATCGCCATGAACTCCAGGCGGTTGGCCTGGACGTCAACAGCTCCGGTGATCATAAGCACGCCGGCCGGCATCGAGCCGAGGGTGAAGTTTTCCAGGCGTGCCCGGTGCTTCAGGGTATCGGCCTTGGTTTGCTCCTGGGCGCTGTCCCATACCTTCGCCAAACGGGTGTTGTAGAACACCTGCATCGGTTCAAGGTCGCCTTTTGCCTGGGCTTTTTTGGCCTTTTCGAACTGCTTGGCGAGGGACTTCCAGTCCATCCAGCCGAGCGGTGAATACAAGGCGTTGAGGGTGAACCCCACCGTCTCGCCGTCACCCTCGGCATGGGCGCGCCATTCGCCTTTGGCGAGCATCTCGGCCTTGTGGTACTCCTCGATCAGCACGTCACAATCAGGGCCTGCGCACTGGTAGTGCACCACGCTGAAGTCCCGCGAGTAGTGCAGACGTTCCCATTCCAAGGTCTGCATATGGCCGCAGGTGGGGCACGGCACGTAGTAGTGACGCTGGTCGCTGCCCTCGAACAGGTCGGAGATCCGCGAGGCACCTTTGATGGTTGGCGAACTGGAGAAGTAGAACTTCGCATTGCGACCGAACGTACTGCCCCGCGTTTCCGCCAGCTCGATGGGGTCGCCCTCCTCGCCGATGTCCACTTCCCAACGGTCGATCTCGTCGCCGTAGACGTAACGCGCCGACAACTCCGAAAGGTTGGCCGCCGAGCCGGCTGTGGTGACGTACAGCGAGCCGCCTTCGAACTCCTTGGTGTCCATGGTGTTGCGTGAGTCTCGCGAGCGGCTGGAGGCCACCCGTTCGCGCAGTACCGGCGTGGCCTTGATGGTCTTGCCAATCCGCGAGGAGACCCGCTTCGCCAAGCCCAGGCTAGGCAGCAGAGTCAGGATGTTCGACGGCGCCATGTGGATCAGGCCGCCGATCCAGTTCAAGGCGATCTGGGTTTTCATCAACTGCGAGGCGACCATGGTCACCACGCGTTTGCAGGGGTGAGCCGGTGACAAGCAACGCATGGGTTCGCGGGCATACGGTGTACGCGCCGTGCGGTACTGGCCGGGCTCGGCGGCGCCGGTGTCACGCGGGATGCGCATGTATTCGTCGGCCCATACATCGATCCAGACATCCGGGTCGGGACGCAGCCCACGGAAATACGCCTCGCGGTACACCTCTGCACCGTCAGGAATTTCCGTGGGCATAGGCTCAACTCGTGTTCAGGGCGTGTTCAAGGTCCGCCGAGGACAGGCGTTCCGCGTCCTCCAGCGTGCGGCGCAAGGCCGCCGTCAGGTGCTTTTCGATTTCCCAGGGGTCGGTCATGACCGCCAGCTCCGGCGCTAGCTGTGGCGGCATGCCAAACAGCTGATCGCGCAGGAGGCGGCCAGCGTTGTAGGCGCCCAGTTTCACAGCGGGTAATGCGACCAGTGCCCCCTTGGCCTTGTGCAGCTCGATTTCCGCGAGCTGGGCCAGGTTGTGCTCGCGCAGTGCGCGGGCCTTCTGGAAGTCGGGTAGCTGCCCCGCAGGGGTGTTCGCGGGCGGCGGCGCAGCCGTGCAAGTCGGCTCAACCGAGGTTGAAAGCTGGCCGTACACGTCACGCTGAATCCGGTCCTGCTGGTGACGTTCGGCGACGGCGGCCTTGCTCGGGTCGGCAGTGTCGCGAATCAACGCTTCGCTGGCCTGAACATCGACTTGTTTGCCGTCGGCACTGAGCACCAACCGGTTATTGTTTTTCAACCAGGTGATGTAACTCGGTGCCCTGCCGATCCGGGCCGCGAAGGCGCTCTTCGACAGGTACTGTGGTTCTGTCATGAGCCCTCCTTTCAACGGCTTTTCAATGCAGACCTTTCAATTTCAATGGGTTGAATTTCAGTAAGCTGGCAACCCTGCCGCTAACGCTTTCCCGCGGGTTTGCGACCCCGTACCCCAGGAAAAACGGCAGGGTCCCCGGCGCCAAAATTACCCCTGCCCGCCAACGGTGGGTGGTGCCTCTGCTACACCCAGCCGCTTGGCGGCCCAGCGTTCGTAAAGGCCGATGGCTACATCGGCGCCGGCCATCGCCGTCAGGCTTCCCAAGGCGCCTGCTGTCCAGAGCGACATGCCGGCGGCGATCATCAACATCATCGCCGACACCCCGCAGACAACGCAGCCACCGGACCGCAGTGCCAGGCGCCTCAACAACACCCAGCCCCGCGCCCCGTCCTTGTCGGCACGCCACATCTCCCCCGATACGCCGCCGACCAAGGCCAGAAGAATTACTAACCAGATCGGCATCTCTGCCAGTGCTTGCTGCTCGCTCGTCATTGCCCGCCCCTTAAACGCAAAAACCCGGCGCAAGGGCCGGGTTTGGTGTGTGGTGCCTGCCGCTTTACGCGGTCGCACCTATCGAAGATGAGTACTTTTTACAGGTCGATTCCGGTGGCAGCAAGCCTGTTTTAATGCCACCCGGTGAATGTCTGGTGAACGCCTAGGCAATGTCGGCGAATATCTTTATTTCGGCTTCCAGCGCCTGGGGCGCTGTCCTTCCTGTCCCACTATCTCGGGTCAAAGTAGGACAGCTACAGACGCCTAGAATCGGGGCCTGCCCCACTGTCCTACTTTATTTTCTATTCTCTCCCGTAAAGAGAAAAAGCTAAGAGCACGCGTGCGCGCCATGGGCGCGTATGCACTCCCGCTACGCTCACACATGGGCGGGACGTGCGGGAAGGTTGGACAGTAGGACAGACCAACAACAGCGCGGCCCGCGCTCGTCCAACTGCATCAAACAACAGTGGGACAAGGCGAGCCGGTAGGACAGCCACAGACGCAGACAGGATCAAGCAGCGATCCCGATCAACAGCCCATAGATGCACAGGTGCGCGTCATGCAGGCGCTGGTAGTAGGTGTCACGCCCGCAGCTGCAATGGGCATACTTCAGGCGCATGTCGGTGTCTTGGTTGCAGTAGTGCTCTCGCACGATTTGCTCATGCACCGGATCGAGATGTTTGGTCACGATCAGCTCAATATCCAGAGAACCTTCCAAGGGCGCACGGAACGCCCGCCGGCCTCGAATCAGTTGCCCATTGCTCTCCATCATCATGGCAACCATGTTCCCACCGGCGAGCCCGCCTGCACTGAGGTCGCTATGCAGCTCCTCGGCCCATTTACGCAGCCGCGCATCGATTTCCTTAATCATCGAAACATGGCTCCTGAATCGGCTGGACTTTCAGGTTCGATGCTCCACCCCAATCTTTTGGCCTCTTGTAACCCCAGGGCCGGACGCCGCTCTTAGGCAATGCGGATAGCCGGACCTTACGCCAACCCAACCGGTGCATGATCGCCCCAACGCGCATCTGTTCAGGCTTGCCCCAATGTCCGTAGTCCAGCTTCAAAGCCCCAAGCAAAATGTCTGTGCCGGTCGCCGTCTCTCCAACCTGATACTCCTCGAGCCAAGTCAGAATGGGGCCTTCCCACTCATCCACCACAAAGCGCTCTTCCTGAGCTTCAGCGAACAGTGGCGCCTCCTCCCGGTTAACCCACCAGATATCGCCAGACTGATAGCAAAACATCGCCTCGGCCCACAGCTGGTCACGGATTTCGCGCAACTGGTCCAGATCCACCTTGGTACAAGCCACCGGCCAATAACGCCGGTTGCCCGTGGCATCCTTCAGGTACTCGTCCTGGTTCGTCGTACCCACGAAAACACACTGGCGTGGCACGTCCATCGTTCTGCGGCCATAGCTCTCGCGGTAAGTGTCCGTCGAGGCCGAGAAGAACTGCTTCGCCTTGGTGGACTCGGCCTTGTTGAAACTGTCCAGCTCCCCCAGCTCAACGATCCACTTGCCGCGAATCGCCTGGAACCCATCCTTGTCGCCCAAGGCGAAGGGGGTATCCATAAACCAGGCACCACCCAGCACCGACATGGCCGTGGATTTACCGGCGCCCTGTGCGCCTTCGAGGATCATCACAGAGTCAGCCTTGCAGCCCGGCTGCATCACCCGGCCGACCGCCGACACCATCCAGCGCTTACCGACCTTGGAGCTGTAATCCGTCGGGGCTACGCCCATGATGTCTGTCAACCAGGTGTCGAGCCGGGGTACCCGATCCCACTCCAAGCCATTGAGATAATCGCGTACCGGGTGAAAGGCATGGTCGTGTGCAACAACACTGACAGCCTCAATAACACTGCTCGCCTTGACCCGCAGGTTGTATTGTTGCGCGAGCCACTTCATGACCAGCATGTCATCAATGTCAGCCCAATCGCCGACACCGCCGCCATACGGGGCAGCACGCAGCTTGACGATCTTGGAGCTGAACGCACTGAAGCCAATCACACCGGCCCAACGTTCATCGTTGCCCAGGATCAGCTCGACGTTTTGCATGTGCGCGATCAACATGCCGTTTTCCGTGCGAGCCAACTGGTCTTTCCAGCCACCCGCTGCAGGAGGCTTCACGACCGCCAGAACCTGGCGGCGCACCGCCTCCAATCCTTCAGCACAGTGCAGGTCGTTGAAGTCGGTCCACTTGTCCTCTCGCTCCCCCGAAAAGATCGGACCTACTACCTGACCACCCACAACCGTAGCCGCGTTGTTGGCTTTCTCTTCACCTGGGTTCCAGGGCTCGCCATTAGGGCGCTTGGTTTTCCAATCATCATCCCGGCAGATGATGATTGAACGCCCCGGGAACCGCTCGCGCATTGCCTTGGAGACCGTCATGAGGTTGCCCGCATCAAAGGCAATGGCGACCGTCAACGAGGTCGCCATGTGCAGGCTCGCACCGGTGGCGTAGCCCTCACACACCAACACTGGCTCGCCCGGTTCAGGGTGCGGACCAATGAGGTGGAAGGCACCTTCCTTCGCCATCCCATAGGGCCAGTAAGACTTGTCGCGGCCGGTGTCCTCTTGCTTCTCGGGGAATATCACTTGCAACCCGACGATCTGGTCCCGAGCGTTTTGCATGGGCACTAAAACCGCGCCGGAGCGCGGGGCATAACGAACGCCCAGACCCACGATCTGCTTTCGATCCAGATAGGCGCTACGGCCTTTCTCGGGCATCCGCTTGAACAAACCAGCGGCACGGTTAGCCGCTCGACGGGCAGCGTTGGCAGCCTTCTCAGCGGCCTTGCGCTTGGCCTCCTCCTGCCGAGCGCGCATGACTTCTCGCTCTTCAGGCGTCATCCGGCCAGGCTTAACTTTGATCTTTTGCGTTTCCCCTGTACGCCAGTCGCCGAACGCACCGAAGATCAAAGTTTCGCCCTTCTCGGTATGGTGTTCGTGTAGAACGTACCAGCCGTTTTTCTCTTTGCCCTTATCCAGGGTGGTCTTGCATCGAGTCAGCTTGCCGTAAATCAGCGGCTGCGCGGGCTCCAGACCGAAGTCCGCAAATTGATTCAGCACGTCATCGAGCATGACGAGCCTCCCGCATCTCATCGATGGACTGACAGTTCACACACTGCGTGCAGCCCTGCTGGGCCAGTCGCCGCGCCTCGGGGATCGGATCGTCACAGCTTTCACAGAACAACAACGAATGCCCAGGCAACGCCGGCTTGAACGCACTGCGAGCAGCAAGCGCCTGATCGATTCGCTCCTGTACCAAGTCATTGGCGAAATCAGCAATATCAGCCACGGCCGTCACCCCGCGTTGTGTGGTTGACGTACGTGGCGCGGTTGAACAATCCCAGCAGCCCCTGGATACCTCGAAACACCTGCAGACGAATTGCGGCCAGCTCGTGATCGCTGACCACCCCATCACCAATGCTCTTGGCCCAGGTATCGGCCAGATCGGCCACCTGCCGGAAATACTCGGCGAGGCCGATGGTCAGGGTTTCCGGCATGTCAGTGGTGTACACCTCAGACAGTTCGTGCCAGATCGTATCGCCGACCAAGGCATGCACCGCATCCAGGATGCGCCTGTCCTTCGTCAGTTCGAGGATCTCGCCAAACTCTTGAATGTTCACCGAGTGGCTGGGGTGCGTGGGAGACAGCTTGTGCTGCAGCGTGGTGGGGTTGCGGCCGGTGGTGGCGGCGATTGCAGCGGCGCCGCCAGGGTAATCCCGTGCGGCATGGTAAAGCGCCAAATCGAGCGGCAGGACTTCCCGCTGTGCTCGTTCGACGCAACTCAGAGCGATTCGGCTCATGGCATTATTCCTAATAAGTTGCCAGTGCCGCGCGACATGCAGTGGTGATACATTTGCCGCGTGGCTTGAAAGGGCCCAAACGCCGGCTAGATCTTAGGGATCGATACCGGCACCGTGCCGGGGCGAACAATCCGTTGTTCACCCCTGGCGCAACAGCTGCCCAATCTGTGGTGGAAAAGGCAGCAACACCAAGGCTTCCGAGCCTTGGGAAAGCGCGATAAAGGGAGGTGGTTTGCATGTGGTGTGCCCGCCTACCTTTTATCGCGACCCGGCAGCGCTGTGGTGGTGCGTGCCGGGAGGAACTGGGCGACCTTTAGGTCGCCTTTTTTCTATCTATGCTACGCAGCCCTATTTCGTATGGCCGACTCGGTGATGCCAAAATGCTCCAGAACCTCGGAAAGTGAGACCTTGCCCTCGCTCTCGCGAGCCAAAGATTTGATCAATGAAACACTTGGATCTTTGCTGGCGTATTTGACGTGCACGCGTAGATAGCTAGTCGCAATCCGAGATCGCCTCGCATAGGCGGCGAGCATCTCCGCATTCAACTGATCAATGTAGTCACGTAATTTCATGGTTTGCCCTCCCGACACAAAATTAACCTCAAAGGTTGTTTTTTGCAATACCCAAGAGGACATTCACCTACAGGGTTAATCGAGCCAGAATTGGCGAATGAAAATCACAGAAACCAGACTTCAGAATTTCCGTCGACTACTCGCAGAAAAAAATCTGCGTTTGACCGATGTCGCTGAGCTTCTAGGGAAAGCCCCTGCCCAGATCAGCGCGTTTGGGGGGAAAAACCCTACTAAAGGTATTGGGGATCAAATTGCCAGGGAAATCGAGAAAGCCCTTCACCTACACGAGGGATACCTCGATATGCCCTTTGGACTCGGGGAATTTAACAACGCGACTTTGATTAGCCTTACAGGACGTAAATTGCCAGTTATGGGTTCAATCGCCGCCGGCGCTTGGTGCGAAACAAACGCTTTTTTTGATCCACGTGACGCTGAAGAATGGATTGATGCTCCCGGCCCTGTGGGGCCGCGAGCTTTTATCCTACGTGTCGAGGGCATGAGCATGGAGCCTAAGTTTCTTGAGGGAGACAAGATAGTTATCGATCCTGCTCTTGAAGCACTGCCGGGCCATTTCGTTGCGGCTAAGCGTACAAGTGATCAAGCTGCAACTCTCAAACAATTGAGGCAGGAGGGAGGAGAGCAGTTTCTATACGCTCTCAATCCAGATTGGCCCGACCGAATTATAAAAATGAGCGAAGAATGGAGTATCTGCGGTCGCGCACGGTGGAAGATCTCTGATCTTTGATCGAGTCTATCAAGGCAATTGGAGTGCACAAATAGAATGCTCGAAAATTTAAAACACATAAAAAATCCACTAACCTTAATTTCTATATTTGCTGGAGCAGCAGAACTTGGCGGAGCTGCTGTACTCCCCTTCATCTCCGAATCCAATCAAGAATTATACATATATTTTTTAATATTCTTCCCTATCTATACCGTGACACTTTTCTTTGCCACGCTGAACTTTAATCATCGAACCTTATATGCACCTTCTGACTACAAAGACGAAAATAATTTTGTCGCACAATTTGGAAGAGCAACAGCTGAAGAACTGGTCAGGAAGCTAACAGAAGAAACAAAAGAGGTTCAGGCAGACGCGAAGGAACATAGTACAACGCAACAGAGCCCGCCAGCCACTGAGACGAGTAATCATACTGACGCAGGTGACAAACCTGAAGCATCACAACCATCTCCGTCACCTGAAGCCCAGAAGACGACAGATGGTGGTGACTCCAACCAGCCAGATAATCCTCCCGCCGACGATGCATCTCACCCCAGCGACGGGCTCGGAAAGCTGAACGAGCCTAACAAAGGCAACAAAGTTGATCAAACTTCCTTTGATGAACGCTATTATAAAGACTTGAAACTGCCTGAGCTATCTAGGCTTGACCCTAAATATATGGATCTTATGGAGCCATATGAAAGGGAACATCAAAAGCTAATGGCGAACGTTGTCTTAATTGAAAAACTCGCTATTAGCAAGCTCTCCGAAGAGCTAAACATAAACTTCAAAGAGGATGTGACCTTTCGACCCAGCGGATCAACCGTCAAATATGTTTTCGACGCCGCAAATTATTCGAACCAAGAAGCACAAGTCGTCGAAGTAAAGTTATTCACTAATCGCTTCGACCCTAAACGCTTTCTTAAGACACTAGAAAAAGCCCACAACCTAAGCCGTACGTTTACTTCACTGGGCAGACTTACGATGCACCTGGTTATTGTTCTGGAAAGGATGAACCTAGATCCATGGGAAATACGGGATCGCATGAAGGAAGTGACCAGTGATTACGGTTTCGACATCTTTATCCACATTACCACTACAACTGATCTTCAAAAGGCTGACCCCATCTTTTACTAATTCTCATTCTCATTCTCATTCTCAACAACGGTCATACCTACCAATCAAAGCACCCTCAAAGGTTATTTATTCTTGATTTATTAACCTTTGAGGTTATATTTGTCTCACTCTTCCACCACAGAGCGAGGCAAAACCATGCACACCACAGCATCCCTGCATATCCATCCGGCCGTTGCCGATCTATCCCGCATTTTCGAAGTCAGGCGCTTAGCCCGCGTTTCCGGCTGCACCTTCATTCCGTCTAAACCCAAGCAACAGGCCCGTACCGCGCCGACTTCCTTCGATCCAAACGATGGAGGCCGGGCAGCATGAGCAAATTCCTGATCGACAACCGCACACTGACATTACTCAGCGCCCAGGTGAACCTGAGCGGGACTTTCAATCACACCCTTCGACGTTTGTATCGACGCGATGTGTTGGCGTTTCGGCTGAAAGTTGAACGCAACAAGACTGACAGCACCTTCACCGTTGAGCTGGGCTCAGAGCGCCACACGCTGACCGTGTCCAACACCAAAAAGACTCACCTGAAGCTCGCCGACTTCATTGAGGAGGTGGTCAACGGCCCCTCTGACCTGACAGGCGAACCCCAGTCGAAACGACATGCTGAACGCGAGTACGGCGCTTTCAGTAGCCAGCAGCGAGAACAGGTTTTCAGACTGGTTTCCACAGGCGGGTTTATCGACCTGGACCTGGGCTTTGAACTGCCGATCCGGCTCGCCGTGCACCGCACACGTACACGCTCGGGCATCACCGTAGTCATGAGCATCGGCGTCAAAAGCCCGCGTACCAAGTGCTTCACCGTGTACGGCACCGACGCCGAGATGTACGAGCAGGTTTGCGAATCCATCAACCACCTGGCTGCGCTGGCGACACCCGCCGCGCACGCAGCATAGGAGGGCTGACATGGAGCGCAATCTCGAAAAGACCGCCAAGCACTTTGGCCTGACCCGCCCCACCCTGATCAAGCTCATGCGCGAGAAGGGTCTGCTCACCGACCGCAACCTGCCGGCGTTCCCCGTCCGCGACCGTGAATACCTTCGGGTCAAGGACAGCAACTGGTACCACGACACGCTGGGCATGCAGTACAGCCAATCGACACGCGTCCGGCAGGCCGGCATCCCCTGGCTAGCAGAGCAACTGGGCCTCGACCTTCCTGCCATCCCGGCAGACAACCGTGACGTGGCCTAGGGAATACGCCCGCCAGATCATCGCCCTACGCACCCGAGAGGAGCGCAACGCCGCGCTCCTTGAGGTGCCGGAGCATCTGCGCGAGCTGACCAAACGCCACTGCCTGAATGCCTGGAACCACCCGGCCCGATTCAAAACGCATGGAGAGCCGAAAGCCTCATGAGTAACCGACCTCAAAACCCGCTGCGCCTGATGCCAGCACCGGAGACGGCCACCGTCGAGCTGCTGTATCGCACCTTCGGCGACGTGCTTATCCCCCTCGAAAAGCTGCGCGTGCAGTACTTCCGCAACCTCAACGAGCAGTCGTTTGCAGCCGAAATCACCAGCGGCCGCATTCAACTGCCCGTGACCACGCTGGACAGCAGCCGCAAAGCACCGAAGTACGCGCACATCCGCCACGTCGCGGCACTGATCGACATCCAGGCCTACAAGGCCGACGAAGTCCACGCGAAGGCCCAGGCCGACGCAACCGAAGAAGTCCAACCGTAACGGCTGCCACCACCAGCCACACAAACCACCAGGAGCACACCACATGACTGCAATTCAAATCTATGCGCTGATAGCAATCGCCCTATCGACGAGTGCCGTCTATTGGATCGCCTACCGAAACGGCTTCAGCAATGGCCGTGCCGAGGGCTACAGCGAAGGCTATGACGTCGGCGGCTGCGCTGGATTTCGAGACGGAATGGATGAAGGCAAAGCCATCCAGCGCTCTGACAATTGGGAAGAGATCCGCAACCTTGAGCACACCCTAAATCAGGCCAGGGACCAACACAAAAAACTTTACGCCCATTACGAACGCGCTTTGGCGGCCTCGAAACTCGGGGAACCTGCCCGCCAGACGCTACTGGATATTGCAGAAAAGCTGCGGATCGCTGCCGCCACATTTAACGCGCTGCGCACCGGAAAGGCCATCACTCGCGAAACAACCGCTCTACGCGATCAGGCCCTTGCCATGGCTGATTTACTTAAGCCCGTCGAGATAAAAGTCGATGCAAAGGTTGAGATAGCGCCTGGCAGTATTTCTCTCAGAACTGACGACGCAAAAAAAGCTGCCCTGTATTTCCAGCAAGAACACCAAGCAATCGCCACCACCACGCAGAAAACTGTAGGGGGTGCCGCATGAGCCGCCACATTCCAACGTTACGCCTGACTCCACAGGCTGCCGGCGTGCTGCACCAGCAACACGCCAAAGCCACCGCTAAACTGCGCGAAGTGACACGATTCCGCAAAGAGTTCGACCGGCAGCTGTCGCTGCTGATCGACTACGACGCCCTGCGCAAGTTGCACAAGGACACCCAGAACGCCCTGCTGCTCGCCGACCTGGTCAAGGAGGCAGCATGAACTGGATCCTCACGCATACCGGCAAACGCTTTGACCTGTTCGAGCCGGACGTCGACATGATCGACCCCCGAGACATTGCGCACTCGCTCGCTCATTTGTGCCGCTTCAACGGCCACACCCGCGAGTTTTACAGCGTGGCCCAGCATAGTTGCTTGGTTGCGGACTTGGTGCCGGCCGAGCACAAGCTCGCCGCCCTCCTCCACGACGCGACCGAAGCCTACATCGGCGACATGGTGCGGCCGCTCAAACAGTGGATGCACGCCTACCAGGACGTCGAGACATGGATCTGGGAACGCATTTGCACCCGCTTCAGCATCGATCAGGACCTGCCGGCATCCGTCACCCAAGCCGACCTGATCGCCCTGGCCACCGAGCGCCGCGACCTGATGCCACCTGACCCGGCCACCTGGGATTGCCTTGTCGGCATCGAACCCGCGCCCGAACGCATCCGGCCGTGGTCACCCACCGAAGCCCAGCTCACCTACCACCAGCGCCTGATGGACCAACTCGCTATCGAACACCGGAGGAAAGCGGCATGAAGCAAGTACAGAACCACACCCCATCCCAGGCCGCTTTGCTCCGCAGCGCTAGCAGGGTCGACGCGCCTGTAAAAAACAGTCTCTGCTGCGCAGCAGCAGGCATTATTGATTCTTCCAGCGCCACTGCCGAGGCACTTATACCCCACAAAAAGCTGCGCGAGGCAGCGAAACCTAATGCAACGCTAATTGCTCAAAATCGCTCGCTCGCGCAGCCTTTTTTGGGGTATATGCGCCAGCCGCCTGCTCAGAAATTGATGGCCGAGACCTTGGAGGCCGCATGAACACGCTTTTTTTGCTCATGGCTCAATATGACGGACAGGCCGTGATTCCACTAGCCCGAGTCTGCGCCGACTACATGAATTTGACGGTTGAAAAATTTAAGCACAAACAAATGACAGGAGAGATCGACATTCCCGTCGTTCGGCTCGGTGCGCAAAGCCAAAAAGCTGGGCTGGGGATACATCTGAAAGATTTAGCAGAATACATCGATAGACAGCGAACCAAGGCTACCCTTGAGAACGACAAACTGATGAACAGACAGCGAGTCGGGGGCCTATCAGTCTAGGTGGGATTTTCGTGGCAAATGCACCATGGGCAAAACGCCATCCCAAGGTTGTGTCTGGGGGACTGGATCCATTAGGATCCAATCACCCAACACATCCAGGACGTGAAGCAATCCAGTTTCTACGTCCCACCAAAGGGATAGAGTGCCAATGCAAAGCTTTTACGGACGCCTGAGCGCAGAACGCAACGATAATGCCCTTCTAACACAATGTATTCATAATGTAGTGACCAAGCTTGCAGCAAGTGGCACATCAATGGACCAACCTGGGATGCTCCTAGGTAAAATACAGTCCGGTAAAACCGGCGGATTTCTTGGTATTATCGCTAAAGCATTTGATGAGGGTTATGACATTTCCTTAGTCCTAACCAAGGGCACTAAAACGTTAGCTCAGCAAACCGTAAGTCGAATCAGCAAAGATTTCAAGACATTCATCGACGAAGAGAAAATAATAATCTTCGATATCATGAATTTAACAAAATTGACTCGCCCCGACTTAAAAAAGAAAATCATCATCGTGGCAAAGAAAGAGATAAAAAATCTGGAGAGGGTTATATCTTTCTTTGACAAACATCCCGACCTGAAAGACAAAAAAGTTTTGCTTGTCGATGACGAAGCAGATATGGCAAGTGTACGCTTTGCAAAACGGAAAGGTCGGAGCGAGCTTGAACAGGGTTCCATTGCCCTACAACTTGATAAGTTAAGAATGCAAGTTCCGAAAATTTCTTTCCTTCAAGTAACTGCTACGCCTTACGCCCTCTATCTTCAACCAGAGTCATACGATCCTTTTGTATATCTCCCTAAAAAACCACACTTCACTGAATTACTACCGATCCACTCAGCATATGTAGGTGGAGATCATTACTTTGGTGATCACGGCCTAAACGACTATAGAAGCAAGCTCTTTATCGAAGTACCGGAATCCGAACAAAATGCATTGAGGCCAAAGCATTCGACCCATGTCGAACTCGCTGATATATGGACAACCGAGAGCATCAGTACCCTCAGGAGAGCCGTATTAACGTTTTTGCTAGCGACAACCATACGCCGCCAGCAACAATCCGCTAAAGGCGAAACCCTGTCAAAATACTCGATGATCATTCACAACGATACGCAGCGCTCCGCTCATGATCTTCAAGACAAAAACGTAAACAATATTATCGTTGCCTTCGAGCAAGCCGCGGATGTTGATGCAATCGAGTTTAAGGAGCTTTTCGAAATTTGCTTTGGGGATTTAGCGGAGTCCGTTAATTGGCAAAGTGGCGAGATTTTAGACAAATCTACGTGCTATGCTGCTTTAAAGCTTTTGCTAGCAGATGGAGATCATCTGGTACAAGTCGTAAACTCTGATTCTCAGGTTGCCTCACTTCTTGACCCTGCAACTGCCGAATTAAATTTAAGGGTACAAGCTAACATTTTTATCGGAGGCAGCCTGCTCGATAGGGGCATTACCATCCCCTCACTGATTTCATTCTTCTATGGCAGGAACCCCAAGAGAATGCAGGCCGACACCGTACTCCAGCACTCCCGGATGTATGGCGCGCGCCCAGAAAATGATCTAGCGGTGACACGTTTCTATACATCCCAATCTGTCTTCACTCGTCTAAAGCTGATTCATCACTCCGATACTGCTTTACGTGAAGCATTCGAAAAGCAAGGACAAGATTCGGCCGTTATTTTTATAGAGAACAACTCAAAATCAGGTATTACCCCGTGCTCACCTAGCAAGGTTGCAATGAGCGAAGTGATCTCGGTGAGGCCATCAGGTTATTTGCTGCCACAGGGCTTTGATACAAAACCGGGAACATTAGCAAGCTCTGCACTTGCGAAGCTAGACCAAGCACTGGAAAATTATAAAGACAAAACTTTACTTTCCGAAATTACGCTGGATGAAGCTCTGGGACTTATTGCAACAGCTCAAAAAGCCATATCCTTAGAGCACTTAAGCAAGTTTCAATGGGAGGCAATGAGTGGACTACTCAGCTATTATAGCAAAAGCGCAAACAACAAAGTAAAAATCTTAGTCGCTACCGACCGGGACATTGGCTTAAAGTCAAAAGACAAGTCAGGTGAGTCAATAGTTGGCGGTAAGGCTATTCGAGATCTGCTGGCTAGAACCAGGAAGGAGCCTGCTTTAGTACTTTTGCGACAGAATGGTAAAGATTGGACAGGTCAGATGCCATTTTGGTGGCCAGTACTGGTAGCACCGACCGAAACTAGCACTTGCTTATACGCTTCTTAATTAAGTTGAGGTAGCGATCACATCTCGCTACCTCTAACTTTCAACCAAAATTGTTTATGTATTCACTTCGCAAGAATAAAGCTTTTTTAAGCTGAGACCTCACACTAGAACTGGTTTGCTTATATTGATCTGACTTTTTAAGCAGCTCTATTACACCAGCGGCATTAGCGCCAACACAATTTATCTGCAGTATTTTTTCAACTCTGTTTATCCGCGACAACACATTACTAATCGTTCTATTGGTGTAGCCTTGTTGCGAATACAGCCACCCCTTAAACAGCTCCTCTTTTTCAGCCAAGAGATCCTTCTCACACCGCAGAATTGCGCTAGCTACATGCTTTGCCAAATTCACCGGGACAGCGTTCGCTATCATCATATCTTGACTGGTATCCGTACCGACAAATTTAAAGTCGTGAGGAAATGTTTGCAGCCTGGAACGTTGTTTTGGGGATAGTTTTTTTGCGACAGTATTACATCCAGCATCATCAGGATGAGGTTTGTATCCCGGCGCTACCGGTCGATTAGTGGACCGTATGGTGGCTGAAGGTTCGTCTATAGAGTAGATTGCCTTTCTTCCCCAATTGCGAGGATGCCGATAATAAAACTCGACCCCTAATTCATCGCCCAAATAATCCCTAACTGTCAGCGGGCGCTCAGCTTTGCCCTGCTCAAGGTAGTCACTCAAAAAGCCATCATCACGCCCAATTCGACCGACAGCAAAAAATCGTTTTCTATTCTGCGGAACGCCGAAAAAAGACGCATTTAATACGGACTCTGTAACTCCGTATCCCGCATCTTTTAATAAATCGCGGCTACGCTCCCAAACCTTGCTGGTTCGTAGCCCAATTACATTTTCAACAACAAACCACCTAGGTTTAACTTTGCAGATTATTTCTGCGAATGACAAAGTTAGATTGGCTCTATCCCCTTCTATTCGCATGCCCGCAGCAGAGAAATCTTGACACGGTGGCCCACCAATGAGCACATCAGGCCTGAAGGGCTGGATCGCTTCAGCGGCGTCAACAGTTGACGCCAAATCAAGGTCGATAACCGGATGATGGAAATTTTCCTCGTACACCTTTCGAGCAGGTGCCCACCTCTCTATCCCCAGCGCCAGCTCGAATCCAGCGGATTCGAAACCTTTGCTCATCCCCCCACACCCCGAAAAAAGATCCACGACTCGCATTGACGCCTCCTAAGATGGCGTCAAAATAGCATTTTGAGCTAAAAAGTCACGAAAAATTGACATCGCTACAGCCCTACAGACTGACCGAAAGCGATCAGCCAAATCATTATTAATGATCTCATTAACCATTTGTAGGTGGAGCTGAAGGATGCTTGCAGACCCGCTCCAACCATTTCCAATTCTTATAGCTATCTACGTTACCTCTGAGATGAGTATATCTTCTTAATGAATTCCAATCTCGGTGTCCTGACACACTTGAAACTCTTGGAATATCCCAATTAAGTTCAAATAATCTACTTACCCCCTCATGTCGCAAATCATGAAAATGGAGATCCTCGATGCCAAGCATCGGACATGCCCGCGTGAATGAGGCCGATACCGACTTAGCGTTGTAAGGAAATATCTCCCGCTGGACCTTCGGCATGCTCTGCAGAATGGTCCAAGCCTCATCTGGCAAGTAGCACCACACATCATTGCCGATCTTCTGTCCGGGGTTCTTCATATCGCGCACTAGGACAGACTGCCGAGACTCGTCGAGATCATCCCAGCGGATCCGCGTAATTTCTTCCTGTCGGCGCGTCGAGAAAAGCGCAAAGGCGATCACCTTCGGCATGTCGATCTGGGCGTTGCGGCGCTCCTGCATTTCAAAGAAATGCGCCATGAGCTTGTCTAGCTCTTCCAATGAAGGCCGTCGGTTTCGTTCCTTGCTCTTGCTCACCATGCCTAGCTTACGCAACACCTTCCGCGCATCAGGCATCGCTAACGGATCCACTTCATAGCCCCAGGCAGGCCGGGCCACTGACAGCACCGCTCCCAAGTGCGAGAGATCATTGCCTACCGTCTGCGCCTGGACACCACCGCCTTCTTTGCTCATCCGCCACTGTGCGAACTCCACCAGCTTCTGACTGCTTAGCTCCGAATCATCGATCTCTCCCAGCCAAGTCTCCTTGATCGCCGTCAGGGTCGCTCGCTTGGTCTTCCCCAATGGCCGAATCTTCTCGTACTCGTCCAGGTACTGCTCAATCATCTTCTTGATCGTCACCCCCTTCCGGTTCGCACGCTCGATAGCACCTGGCGCGGCCAGCTCCGTCTCCCGTCGCTTGATCCATGCCTGAGCCACCTGCTTCCGGTCGAAGGTTTGGCTTTCCTGATAAACTGTCTTCCCGTCCCGATTAATCCGTATCTGCGCCGTATAGGCCGTCGAATTGTCCTTGCGCTTGCGTGATGTGATCGTGCCCATATCCAGTTGCTACATTGCCGAGACCGGTTGCTACAATGTAGCAACCGCTATCCGAAAACAAGGAAAAATGGGTAAAAACCGCTGTATAAAAGATCAGTATCAATGAATTTAGAAAAACCTGAAGCCCCCGTAAACACTGGATCATCCCGCAAAGAGCTGTCTCGGCGCTTCTCCGTCGCCCCGATGATGGACTGGACCGACGCCCACTGTCGCTTCTTCCTACGCATCCTCTCCAAGCACGCCCTGCTCTACACCGAAATGGTCACCACCGGCGCGCTACTCAACGGCGACCACGAACGTTTCCTGCGCCACCACGAGTCCGAACACCCGCTAGCCCTGCAACTAGGCGGCAGCGTCCCAGCCGACTTGGCCGCCTGCGCCCGTATGGCCCAGGAGCACGGCTACGACGAGGTGAACCTCAACGTCGGCTGCCCCAGCGATCGGGTGCAGAACAACATGATCGGCGCCTGCCTGATGGGGCATCCGGGTTTGGTGGCTGACTGTGTGAAAGCCATGCGCGATGCGGTGTCGATTCCGGTGACGGTCAAGCATCGCATCGGGATCAATGGGCGGGACAGTTACGAGCAGTTGTGTGAGTTTGTCGGGACGGTGCGTGAGGCCGGTTGCACGAGTTTTACCGTGCATGCGCGGATTGCGATTCTGGAGGGGTTGTCGCCGAAGGAGAATCGCGACATCCCGCCGCTGCGTTATGACGTGGCCGCGCGGTTGAAGGCGGATTTTCCGGAGTTGGAGATTGTGCTCAACGGCGGGATCAAGACGCTGGAGGCGTGCCACGAGCATTTGCAGACCTTCGACGGCGTGATGCTGGGGCGCGAGGCTTATCACAACCCGTATCTGCTGGCCGAAGTGGATCAGCAACTGTTCGGCAGCACCGCGCCGGTCATCACCCGGGCCGAGGCGCTGGCGCAGTTGCGGCCGTATATCGCCGATCATCTGGCCGCGGGTGGGGCGATGCATCACATCACTCGGCATGTGCTGGGGTTGGGCACCGGGTTCCCGGGGGCGCGGCGGTTTCGGCAGTTGTTGTCGGTGGATATTCACAAGACCAAGGATCCATTGGCGCTGCTGGATCAGGCGGGGCAATTGCTGGAAGGGCGTTAACCGTCACTTGCTTTGAACCTGCGCGCTGTTTTGGCATCGTATCTACCGATACCGCCCCGGCCTTTCAAACAGCCGTTTTCAGGTTGTTGCCGCTGGGGCCCGACGATACCCCTTCACGCCCTTGAGTGGCTGCCGGCCCTCGGGTAATGTCAACGGACCCATAGGACAGAGCACGCTCATGACTTCCAAGCTGGAACAACTCAAACAGTTCACCACCGTCGTGGCCGATACCGGCGACTTCGAGGCCATCGCCCGCGTCAAACCCGTGGACGCTACCACCAACCCTTCCCTGCTGCTCAAGGCCTCGGCCATTCAAGGTTATGCCGAGCAACTGAACGCCTGTGTGGCGGACTGCAAGGGCGATGTGGGCCTGGCCAGCGACCGTTTTGCCGTGGCGGTCGGGCAAGAAATTCTGAAAGTGATCCCAGGGCGTATTTCCACTGAAGTGGACGCGCGCCTGTCGTTCGACACCGAGGCCATGCTCAAGCGTGCCCATCGCCTGATCGATCTGTACGAAAAGGCCGGCATTGGCCGCGAGCGCGTGCTGATCAAGATCGCTTCCACCTGGGAAGGCATTCGCGCCGCCGAGCAACTGGAGCGTGAAGGCATCCAGTGCAACCTGACCTTGCTGTTCTCCTTCGCCCAGGCCGCCGCCTGCGCCGATGCCGGGGTGTTCCTGATTTCGCCGTTCGTGGGCCGTATCTACGACTGGTACAAGAAAGCCAATGGCAACGACTACACCGGCGCTGATGATCCGGGCGTGCAGTCGGTGACACGCATCTACAACTACTACAAGGCCAATGACTACAAGACCGTGGTCATGGGCGCGAGCTTCCGCAACCTCAACCAGATCGAGCAACTGGCCGGCTGCGACCGCCTGACCGTCAGCCCGGACCTGCTGGAAAAACTGGCCGCCGACGAAGGCAAGCTGGAGCGCAAGCTGGCGCCAGGGCAAGCCGGGGAGGCGCGCTTGATCCTCAATGAAGCGCAGTTCCGCTGGTTGTCCAACGAGGACGCCATGGCGACCGAGAAACTGGCCGAAGGCATTCGTCAGTTTGCCCGGGACCAGGAGAAGCTGGAGGCGTTGCTGCAAGCCAAGCTTTGAGCTGATTCACAAGGCATGCAAAAAGGGCGAACCTTGGTGGGTTCGCCCTTTTTTATGTGGCTTGTCCTGAGGGATGTGGCGGATCGATAAACGCTATCGCGAGCAAGCTCGCTCCCACAGGTGACTGCATTCCAATGTGGGAGCGAGCTTGCTCCGGGCGGCGTTCCGACGATGAGGCCGGTCAGCCTAAGCAAAATCCAGGGATCAAGGCCCTTCCAGCGCATTCACCAGGTCATGGAAGGCTTCACGATTGGAATCGTTGAGCCCCATCAGGATCTTGTGGGCTTCGAGCACCTTGACCCGCACTTCCTCTTCGGACTGGTCCTGGTCAGGCAGGTCGTCCAGGCATTCCGGGCACGGCACAGGGTCGCCCACGATGTTGAACACCTGGTCGAAGCCCATAGACTGCAGCAGACGGGTGATGTCGTTGTGGGTGGTGACGACAGTCGGCAGCAGGCCGACCTTCTGCCGCGACAGGATCGACAGTTTGGCCAGCAGGCCCAATGTGGTGCTGTCGATGCTGCGGGTTTCGGTCAGGTCGATCACGATGGCGTTGAAATTCAACGAAGTGAAGATCCGCTCAATAGTCGCATCCAGCGCCGAACACAGGGTCAGGCGCACTTCACCGACAAACTTCAGGACAAAGGTGCCGTCCTGCTCGGCGAACTGGATTCTACCGGTACTCATCAAAGGTTCCTGCTCAACACTAACAGGGCGATATCATCCGGCATCTCCCCTAGCGTGGCTAATCCAAACACTTGACGCAAGCCTTCCAGGCTGCCGCCCGCTGCGCTCACCCGTTCAGGCAAGGCCGCTTCTTTCTCTTTGAGTGTAGGTTCTGTCAAAAGGTCCAAAATGCCATCAGACATCAGCGTCAGGCTGAATGTCGGCGGCAATTCCAGTACGTGGTCTTCGTAGGTGGCCTCGTTGAACAGGCCCACCGGCAAACCACGCCCTTCCAGGTAACGCACACTGTCTGGCGTATACAACACAGGCAAAGGCAGGTGACCGCCGATGCTATAGGTCAACAAACCCGTCTCCTCGTCGATGACTCCACCGACCATTGTGACGTGTTTGCCCAGCTTACAACTGATCAGGCCTCGGTTGATATGCCCAAGGACTTCAGAAGGCTTGAACTCTGGCAGCGTGCCATTGCGCTTGGACTCGAACAACAGGCGCGTGGTCATGAACTTCAGCAGCACCGTGACGAATGCCGAAGAAGCACCATGGCCGGAAACGTCCGCCAGGTAGAACGCCACTCGCCGCTCGTCGACCCGGAAATAGTCCACGAAATCGCCCGACAGGTACAACGACGGGATGATCTGGTGGGCAAAACGGAAATCATCGACGGCCCAAGGGCTGACCGGCAGCATGTTCATCTGCACCTGGCGCCCGGCGTTCTGGTCTTCCTGCAACAGGTTCAGGCTGGCTTCCAGTTCGCGGTTGGCGGTTTCCAGCTTCTCGCGGTAACGCTGGTTTTCCACCAACAGACGCGAACGGTCCAAGGCCCGGCGCACCGAGTGCTCGAGCACCGCCAGGTCTTCAAGGGGCTTGATCAGGTAATCCGCCGCGCCCAGGCGCAACGCCTCGACCGCGTCGTTCATCACGCCCGCGCCCGAAACCACGATCACCGGGGTCTGCGAGGAAAGCTCGGTGACCTGGCGAATGAGTTCGAGTCCGCCCATCTGCGGCATGCGCAGGTCGCAGATGACCAGGTCGGGCTTGTCTTGCTCGAATACCTGAAGACCCTGTTGGCCATTGCTGGCCTGCAGGACGCTGAAACCACTGTCTTCCAAGTAGGCTGCGAGACTGGCTCGCACCACTTCGTCATCATCGATTATCAGCAGCGTGGCACTGGTTTTTGGCATGTGGGCAAACGGCGCCAGAATTAGGTTGGCGTAGCGGGCTGGGCCGTCTGGCCTTGCACGCACTACTGGATTCGCTTTCTAGCCTCTCTGTCGTACCGGTTTCAGGCCTTTGCCCTACACACAGCTACATCAGAGGTGCCCTTCTAAGGCGCAGACGGTACTCCCATCCGCGGGGCGTTTCAAGCTCAGGCAGATAGCCGCTTGCCGTCTTTATTTGTCAAAGTCCAGAGAGTTATAAGAACCGAGCGAAGCGTAACTCAATGGAAGGATCAAACCCGCTCAAACACGACGCCAAAGCACAGAAGGCGGCCTTTTGGGCCGCCTTCGTGGTTTTACTGGTCGGAATTAAAAATCGTCTTCGACCTGGCCGTCCTTGACCTTGAATTCGCGGTTTTGCAGGTAGGCGTTGCGGATGAAGACATACTTGTCGCCGCTCACCATCTTCTCGGCCGACAACAGGCTGGCGCGGGTGTCGACGACGTTCAGGCCTCGAATAGAGTTACGCACCGAGACGTTATCGATATAACGATACGGGGCCGTGTAGTCATCGACCAGCTTGGCCGGGGCGTCACGCAGGGTGCTTGGCCCCAGCAGCGGCAGCATCACATACGGCCCGCTGCCCAGCCCCCAGTAGCCCAGGGTCTGGCCAAAATCTTCATCGCTGCGCTGCAGGCCCATCTGGGTGCCCACATCGAAGAAGCCCAGCAGGCCGAAGGTGGTGTTGAAGATCAACCGGGCAGTGTCGACCCCGGCCGCGGCCGGCTTGGCCTGCAGCACGTTGTTGGCCAGGTTGCCCACGTCACCGATGTTGCGGAACATGTTGTGGACGCCGTCTTCGAGGAACTGCGGCGTCACGTATTGATAACCCTGGGCCAGTGGCTTGAGCGCATAGGTATCAATGGTGTCGTTGAAGGTAAAGATCGGACGGTTGATGCTTTCCCAAGGATCTTCTTCCGTGGCGGCCTGGGCAGCGAACGGAACCAGCACTACGCTGGCAGACAAACACAGCTGAGCTAGACGATGGCTCCAGCGCATAGGGGAAAACTCCTTGGATTAATCAGGCAAGGGCGCCGAGCCCAGGCGGTAAGGTGGCTAGTATAAGACGGAACGCGTGGATAGGCAGCACCGAAAAAACAAGTAGGCCGTAGGACGTTTCCACGACTGGCACCCTTCACTTCACTGTCACCGGACTGTCATCGAGGCCCTTTAGGCTGCTGGTTATTTCAAGGACGTTCCCATGCCCCGCCCCGAAGCCCTGCCCCTCCCCGCCCCCAGCCTGACCGCGGTACTGTTTGGCCTGAGCGGATGTCTGGTGGACTTCGGCGCGCGCATCCGTCAGCCAGGGGCAGCGCCGGATGAGCATGCACAGCCAACACTTGGCGCCCTGGAGAGCTTGCACCACTTGCAGCTCCAGGAAATCCCCTGCGCCTGGCTCGACGAATTGCCACCTGCCGTCAGCCATGCCCTGGCGGCTTCATTGCCGACATGGATCGAACCGCCGCAACTTCCTGCAACAAATAATCCTTGGCCGGCGCCACATGCCTGCTGGCAGGCGCTGATGGCGTTGAACGTCCAGCAATTGGACGGTTGCGTGTTGGTCAGTGGCGAACCCCGGTTGTTGCAGTCAGGGCTCAACGCCGGTTTGTGGACCATCGGCCTGGCGTCCTGCGGCTCGCTGTGTGGCCTGACGCCTGGCGAATGGCAGGCGCTGAGCCAACAGGAACGGGAAACCAAGCGCGCCAAGGCCACCGTGCAATTGTTCGGCCTGGGGGTGCATTCGGTGATCGATCACCTGGGCGAACTCGACACCTGCCTGGCGGACATCAGCCTGCGCCGACTCAAAGGCGAGAAGCCATGACCGGGATCATGCAGGGAACACGAGGGTAGATTACTCTTAAGGTAGGCCATGGACTTTTGACCCGGCGTCGCGGTCCATGGCAGTGCCTATCAATAAAGGGAGTACGCCAATGCCTGCCCGCGAATTGCAAGAACAGCTCAACAAACTGCGCGAGCAATTGGACCAGAATCCACCGCTTTCCGAAATCGAGCGCGATGACCTGCACGCGCTGATGCAAAAGATCGAACTTGAGCTTGAGTTGGAAACCAAAGCACCGGACAACAACCTCGCCGACAATGTGAACCTGGCTGTCGAGCGCTTCGAGGTGGAACACCCTACCCTTGCCGGGACCTTGCGCAACATCGTGCAAGCCTTGGGCAATATGGGGATCTGAACCCTTTAAATGCAAAAAGCCCTGCTATCGCTAGCGGGGCTTTTTAGTTTCACGACCTGCAATGCAATCCCTGTGGGAGCGAGCTTGCTCGCGATAGTCGGTGTGTCAGCTGACATCAATGTCGAATGTACCGGACTCATCGCGAGCAAGCTCGCTCCCACAAGAGCTCACTTTCACAAGGAACGTTTATTGGCGGACCAGGCGATGGTTTGGCAGTTGAACGTCTTCAGTACTGCGATACGGGTTGATATCCAACCCGCCCCGACGCACATACCGCGCGTACACCGTCAATTTCTCTGGCTTGAGCAAGCGCTGCAGGTCGAGAAAGATCCGCTCCACGCATTGCTCATGGAAATCCGAATGCTGGCGGAAGCTGACGATGTAGGCCAGCAGGCTGGCCGGGTCCAGGGCCGCGCCGCGATATTCCACCGCTACGCTGCCCCAGTCTGGCTGGCTGGTCACCGGACAGTTGGACTTGAGCAGATGGCTGTGCAGGCTTTGCTCGACGATGCGCGAAGCATCGCAACGCAGCAGCTCCGGACGCGGGTGCGCGTAAGAGTCGACGCTGATGTCCAGATCATCGATGCACGTACCGGGCAATGCCACGATGCCTTCACGCTCCACATCCTTGAGGCTGCGGATCCGCACGCCCACTGCTTTGCCGGCAGCCGCCGACAGGTCCTGGCGCAGGGTCGCTTCCAGGCTCGCGGTATCGGCAAACGGGGTCTGGTTCAAGGAGTTGAGGTACAGCTTGAAGGATTTGGATTCGATGATATTCGGCGAATCCGCCGGGATCGCGAATTCACAGATGGCCACCACCGGCTTGCCGGACGGCAACAGCCAGGACAGCTCGAAACAGTTCCAGAAATCCACGCCTTTGTACGGCAGGGTCTCGGCCGTCAGGCCCAGTTCCGCCCATTTCGCCGTGCGCGGGATCGGGAACAGCAGTGACGGCGTGTACGTGGCGATGTATTCGCTGGATTTGCCCAGCGGCGAATGTTCGGCTGCGGGATGCATGACGGAAACCTGACTGAAGAATCAGCCGATTCTATCAGCCTTTGCCGCAGCCTTTGAGTGCTTACTGACTGACTGTCAGGTCGCCCTTCATCCCGGCCTGGTAATGACCGGGGACGTTGCAGGCAAATTCCAGCCGTGTAGCCTTGCCAAAAGCCCAGGTCAGCTCGGCGGACTTGCCCGGCTCAACCAGCACGCTGTTAGCGTCGTCGTGGCCCATCATGCCGTCTTTGCCACCGTGCTCCATCGAGGCCGGATTCATCGAAGCATGGTCCATTCCCGGCTTCATCCCGGTTGGCGTCAACATGCCGCTCTGTTGCATCTTGAGCATTTCCTGCTGGTGCTGGGCATGCATCGCGGCGTTACCGAGGTTGAATTCGTGCAACAACTGGCCTTTATTGATCAGTACGAACCGCACCGTCTCGCCTGCCTTGATATCCAGCGCACCGGGATTGAACGACATGTCGCCCATCACCACCTCGATGGTGCGACTGGCCTTGGCCGCCGGTGCGGGCTGGCCGAAATTAAAGTGCGCACCGGGCGATGCCCACAACGAGGTACTCAATACCAACGCAGAGGCGGCCAGGATCAGACGGTTTACCATCAACATGTTCATACTCCGACAAGGTAAGGTTCAACTTGCCCAAGACTCTAGATCGGTGCGGCTGCCAATTGACTGACAGTTGCATTACAACTCTGTCAGGTTGTGCCACGACCCCGGCCGCCGCGGTATAACGCCCACGTTCAAACCATGCCCTGAGCTGCCCATGAAACTGCTGATCGTCGAAGACCAAACCAAAACCGGCCAATACCTGCGCCAGGGCCTGGGCGAAGCCGGGTTCAACGCCGATCTGGTGGCCGATGGCATCACCGGCCAGCAACTGGCCTTGAGCGGTGAATACGCCTTGCTGATCCTCGACGTGATGTTGCCCGGCCGCGATGGTTGGCAGATCCTGCAAGCCGTCCGTGGCGCCGGGCTGGATACACCGGTGCTGTTTCTCACCGCGCGGGATGCGGTACAGGATCGGGTACACGGCCTGGAGCTGGGCGCCGATGATTACCTGGTCAAGCCCTTTGCTTTTTCCGAGTTGCTGGCACGGGTGCGCAGCCTGTTGCGTCGAGGCAGTTCGACACAGCAGGAAACCAGCCTGCAACTGGCCGACTTGCGCCTGGACCTGATCCGCCGTCGCGTCGAACGCAGCGGTCGGCGCATCGACCTCACCGCCAAGGAATTCGCCTTGCTGGAAATGCTTCTGCGCCGCCAGGGCGAAGTGCTGCCCAAATCGCTGATCGCGTCCCAGGTCTGGGACATGAATTTCGACAGCGACACCAACGTCATCGAAGTCGCGATACGACGCCTGCGAATCAAGATTGACGATGACTTCCCCAGCAAACTGATCCATACCGTGCGGGGCATGGGCTATGTGCTTGAAGAGCGCAGCCTGTGAGGCGGTGGTCACTGAGCAGCCGCCTGGCGCTGCTGTTCGCCGCCTGCACTGCCGTGGTGTCATTGTTTGCCGGGGTGTTGTTCAGCCGTGGCAGCGAGGCGCATTTCATCGAGCTGGACCAGCAACTGCTCGAAGGCAAGCTGATCGGCCTGCGCCGGGCCCTGCAAGATCTCGACGCCGAGCAGACCCAGGCCCGCCTGGAGGATGAACTGAGCCGTCAGGCCGACCTGGCGCTGCGCATCAAGGGCAGCGATGGTGTGCGCTGGTACGACAGCTCGATCCGGATTCCCGCTCAATTGCCAGAGCGGCCCGGCCTGTCGACCCTCAACGATGCCGACACCGATTACCGGGTGTTGAATGCGCCGTTGTATCCCGATCGAGCCGACTCGCCGCAACTGACCCTGCTGCTGGACATCACCCATCACCAGCACTTCCTGCAACGCATGCAGCGCTTGATCTGGCTGACCGTCGGTCTCTCGGCCCTGGCCACTGCCTTGCTCGGCGCCTGGGCCGCCCGACGGGCCTTGCGCCCCTTGCGGCGCATGGGCGCCATTGCCGGCAGTGTCTCGGCCCGCTCACTCAACGCCCGACTGCCGGAGGAGCAAATGCCCGCCGAACTGGCGGAATTGGCCCACAGCATCAACGCCATGCTCGGACGCCTCGACGATGCGTTTCAGCGACTCTCTGCGTTCTCTGCCGACATTGCCCATGAATTGCGCACGCCGCTGTCGAACCTGCTGACCCACACCCAGGTCACCCTCACCCGCGAACGCCCCCTGGAGGATTACCGCGAGGCGTTGCACAGCAATCTCGAAGAACTGCAATGGATGGCGCAACTGGTCAACGACATGCTGTACCTGGCCAAGGCCGACCACGGCCTGCTGGCGCTCAATCGCGAACCGCTGCAATTGGCCGAGGAAGTGGACGTGCTGCTGGACTTCTTCGCGCCGCTGGCCGAAGACACCAACGTACGCCTGAGCCGCGAGGGCGATGGCCGCATCGAGGGTGACCGCAACATGTTGCGCCGGGCGCTTTCCAACCTGCTGGACAACGCGCTGCGCTTCACCCCCGCTGACGGCGAAGTACGGGTGCGAATTGTCGATGAGGCTCAAGGGGTGAACATCAGCGTGGAAAACAGTGGCGAGGGGATTGCAGCGGACTTGCTGCCGCGCCTGTTCGACCGCTTCTACCGCGCCGACCCAGCCCGCCAGGAGGGCAGCAGCGAACACGCGGGGCTCGGACTGGCCATCACCCGCTCGATCATCCGCGCCCATGGCGGACAGATCCGCTGTGAATCGGCCGATGGCTGGACGCGGTTCCTGATCGAATTACCGAAGGGAGATTAAGCCCGACGCCCCCCCTGTGGCGAAGGAACATATCTGTGGGAGCAAGGCTTGCCCGCGATGCCGGTGCCTTGTTTCTCCCGCAGACCGCGTCGTCTGCATCGCGGGCAAGCCTTGCTCCCACAGCGGAATCTTCAGCAAGCCCTTCTGCCACGGAGGTCTGTGTCGTTTCAGGAATACCTCAACGCCTGCGCCGGTTCGATCTTCGCCGCACGCCACGCCGGGTACACGGTGGCAAGGAAGCTCAGAATGAACCCGGCCGAGCAGATCAGCAGTACATCACCGCGCTGCAGCTCCGACGGCAGGTTGCTGACGAAATACACATCGGAACTGAAGATGTGCTGGCCACTGACCCGTTCCAGCCAGCCCACCAGCGCACTGACGTTCAGCGCCGCGATCACCCCCAGCACGCCGCCAATCAGCGTACCGACAACGCCAATCACCGTGCCCTGGACCATGAAGATCGCCATGATCTGCCGCGGCGTGGCGCCGATGGTGCGCAGGATCGCGATGTCCGCGCCTTTGTCGTTCACCACCATGATCAGGGTGGCGATGATATTGAACGCCGCCACCGCGACGATCATCAGCAGCAGCAAGCCGATCATGGTTTTTTCCATTTTCATGGCACTGAACAGGCTGCCCTGGGTGTGGGTCCAGTCGTCGGCCTTGTAGGCCGCGCCAAGACCGGTAGCAATGTCACCGGAGACCTTCGGCGCTGCGTACAAGTCCTTCACCGCCAGACGCACGCTTTGCACCTGGTTCGGCTGCCAATGCTGCATCTGTGCGGCATCGGCCAGGTGGATCAGCGCCATGGAGCCGTCCAGCTCGGCGCCCACCTTGAACACACCCACCACATTCAAACGCTGCATCCGTGGGGTGATGCCGCCGGGGGCCGTGCTGACTTCCGGCACGATCAGGGTGATTTTGTCGCCGACATTCAGACGAAAACGCCGGGCGGTGATTTCGCCGATCACCACGCCAAACTCGCCCGGCTTCAAGGCATCGAGACGCCCCTGGACGATATGCTGGGCGACGATGGACACCTTGCCTTCCTGGGCCGGGTCGACGCCGCTGATCTGGATCGGCTGCATCGAGCCCTTATGGCTCAGCATCCCTTCCATCTCGGTAAACGGCACGGCGGCAGTCACTTCAGGGTTTTTCAACGCCGCGGCGGCCACCGGCTGCCAATCGTCGATCGGATTGACGCCGACGATAGTGGCGTGGGGCACCATGCCGAGGATGCGCGAGCTCATTTCGCGCTGGAAGCCGTTCATCACCGACAACACCACGATCATCGCCAGCACACCCAGGGCGAGGCCGATCATCGAGGTCATGGAGATGAACGAAACAAAGCGATTGCGGCGCTTGGCGCGGGTATAGCGCGTGCCGATAAAGATCGATAACGGTCTGAACATTCGCGGGGCACCGTATAAAAATAAAAGACCCGGCGTGTGTAGCAAACGCCGGGTTTCGGTCGGTCAGATGGGCGTCAGGCAACCTTCCTGCAAGTGCAGGACGCGGTCCATCTGCCGGGCCAGGTTCATGTCGTGGGTCACCACCAGGAACGCGGTGCGCATCGACGTGCTGAGCTCCAGCATCAAATCCTGGATGCCTTGGGCGGTGTGGGAGTCGAGGTTGCCGGTCGGCTCATCAAGCATCACCAGGCCAGGCTTGTTGACCAGGGCCCGGGCAATCGCCACGCGCTGGCGCTCACCACCGGACAATTCGGCCGGCTTGTGCTCCAGGCGATGCCCCAGCCCTACCCGCTCCAGCAACGCCGTGGCACGCTGGCGGGCCTCAGGAATCGCCGTGCGACCGATCAACAGCGGCATGCAGACGTTTTCCAGCGCGGTGAACTCGGGCAGCAAATGGTGGAACTGGTAGACGAAACCCAGGGAACGGTTACGCAACAGGCCACGGGCCTTCTCGTTCAGTGCCGAAAGTTCTTCGCCAGCCAGCCAGACACTGCCGGCGGTCGGCGTATCCAGGCCGCCCAGCAGGTTGAGCAAGGTACTTTTGCCCGACCCGGAGGTGCCGACAATCGCCACGCGCTCGCCAGGATGCAACTCCAGTTGCAGGCCCGACAACACCACCACCGACTCCGGACCTTCCTCGTAGGATTTGCCCAGGTTGCGGCAGCTCAAGATTGCTTTTTCACTCATGCCCGACTCACTCATAACGTAACGCCTCCGCAGGCTGGGTGCGCGCGGCACGCCAGGCAGGATACAGGGTGGCGAGGAAACTCAGGACCAACGCGGCGCCGCAGACCATCAACACGTCATCGGCCTGCAATTGCGATGGCAGGTAGTCGATGAAGTACACGTCGGCGTTGAGAAACTTGTGCCCGATCAGGCCTTCGAGGGCGGCAATCGCGGCACTGACGTTCAGCGCGGCGAACATCCCGACCAGAGCGCCGACGAACGTACCGATCACGCCGATGACCGTGCCCTGGACCATGAAGATCCGCATGATCTGCCCCGGCGTGGCACCGAGGGTGCGCAGGATGGCGATGTCGCCCTTCTTGTCGTTCACCACCATCACCAGCGTGGAGATGATGTTGAACGCCGCCACGGCGACGATCAGCAACAGCAGCAGGCCGATCATGGCTTTTTCCATGCGGATCGCCTGGTACAGGTTGCCGTGGGTACGGGTCCAGTCCCGGGCGTAGTAACGGTCTTCGCCGAGCTGCTGGGCGATGGTCCACGCAACGCGCGGTGCCTGGAACAGATCGTCGAACTTCAGCCGCAGGCCCTGGACCTGGTCCGGCTTCCAGCGATGCAGGCGCGCCAGGTCCTGGAGATTGGTGACGCCCAGGTAACCATCCAGCTCGCCGGCGCCGACATGGAAAATGCCGACCACGGTAAAGCGTTTCATGCGCGGGAACATGCCGCCCGGGGTCACGGTGACCTCCGGGGCGACGAAGGTCAGCTTGTCGCCGATGGCCACGCCGAGCTTGGCCGCGGCCTTGTCGCCGATGACGATGCCGAAACTGCCTGGCGCCAGGTCATCGAGTTTTCCCTGTTGCATGAAGTTGTCGATGATCGACACCTGCCGCTCGAGCCCAGGGTCGATGCCATTGAGCAAGACCTTGGACACCTTGCCGTCATTGGTCAGCAGCCCCTGCATCTGGGTGAACGGCGCAACGGCCAGCACCTGCGGGTTCTGCTTGACCTTGGCGGCCAGGCTCGGCCAATCGCTGATGGCTTCGCCGGATTCGAGGGTCGCGTGGGGCACCATGCCCAGCACGCGGGTGCGCATCTCATGGTCGAAGCCGTTCATCACCGAGAGCACGACGATCATCACGACCACGCCAAGGGCCAGCCCGATGATGGACGTCAGGGAAATGAACGATACGAAATGATTGCGACGCTTTGCACGGGTATAACGCGTGCCGATAAATACGAAGAGAGGTCTGAACATGTCGGGGCTTGTTCGGAGGGAAAAGGAACGTCCTTGTGGCGGGGGTCACAAACCAGCTTTACACTCAGACCACCGCCGCTACCATGGGTTCGCCATGTCGACATTAGATGAAGAAGATCGCCGCGAATACTACCGTATCGAGGACACGATCGCACTGGAAATTCGGCCCCTGTCCATTCCTGAAGCTGCTGATCAGGAAGTGTTGCAGGATGCTTCTCCACTGTTCAATCTGCTCAGTGAATTGCACCTGAGCGAATTCGAGTCACAGCACCTGCTGCGCCAGATCAGCGAGCGCGAACGCAGCATCGCGGCATACCTCAAGGCAATGAACAAACGCATCGACCTGCTCAGCCAGGTCATTGCCCTGACGGTGCTCGGCGAAATCGGCGAGCCGCAGCCGGTGATCATTTCCGAAGGCGGCATCGACTTCCAACACCCCACGCCGATCGCGGTCGGCACCCACCTGTCGATCAAACTGGTGCTGATGCCGCAAGCCCTCGGCTTGTTGCTGCGGGCACGGGTCACCCACTGCGACCCCAAGGGCGACGGCTTCGACGTCGGCACCGAGTTTGAACGCCCGACCGACGCCCAGCGCCAGTTGCTGGCCCGCTATATCCTGCAGAAACAGGCGCAAGAGCGTCGCCTGGCCCGGGAACAGAACGACTCAGGTATCAATAAGGAAGAACCGTGACCCTCATTTATGGCCACCGCGGCGCCAAGGGCGAAGCACCGGAAAACACCCTGACCGGCTTTCAGGAGTGCCTCAAGCACGGCGTACGCCGTTGCGAGCTGGACCTGCACCTTTCGATGGACGGCGAGTTGATGGTGATCCACGACCCGACCCTCAAGCGCACCACCGATCGCCGGGGCAAGGTGGTGGAGCATACCGCCGCCGAGCTGGTGACCTACGATGCGCGCAAGGGTGGCCCGGGCTGGATCAAGCCATGCCCGATCCCACGCTTGGAGGAGCTGTTCGAGAAGTGTGATTTCGAGCACTGGCAACTGGAGGTCAAGAGCGCCTCGCGCACCCGCGCCGCCGCCACGGTGCTGGGCATCCGCGAAATGGCCCAGCGTTTCGGGCTGCTGGACAAAATCACCATCACGTCCAGCTCCCGGGAAGTGCTCAAGGCAGCCTTGGACCTGACCCCGGACATCTCCCGCGGACTGGTGGCCGAATACGCCTGGCTCGACCCGTTGAAGGTCGCCCAGAGTTACGGCTGCGAGATTCTGGCGCTGAACTGGACCCTGTGCACGCCGGAACGCCTGATCAAGGCGCAGCGCCAGGGGCTGCATGTGTCGGTGTGGACCGTCAACGAGCCCGCGCTGATGCGCAGGCTCGCCGACTTTGGCGCTGACAGCCTGATTACAGACTTTCCCGGTTTGGCCACTGCCACCCTCGAGAATTGCTGAAATCGGTCTCCCCGGCCGGCTCAGGCCACCGGCCGGAGCCGCTCAAAAAAGCCGGTTGAGCCCGTCATAGGCCGCTACCCGATAGGCTTCGGCCATGGTCGGGTAGTTGAACGTGGTGTTGACGAAGTACTTCAACGTGTTCAATTCGCCCGGCTGGTTCATGATCGCCTGGCCGATATGCACGATCTCCGAGGCCTGGTAGCCGAAGCAGTGCACGCCCAGCACTTCCAGGGTCTCGCGGTGGAACAGGATCTTCAGCATGCCTTGCGGCTCGCCGGCGATCTGCGCCCGCGCCATGCTCTTGAAGAACGCTTTGCCCACTTCGTACGGCACCTTGGCCTGGGTCAGCTCCTGCTCGTTCTTGCCGATCGAGCTGATCTCCGGAATGGTGTAGATGCCGGTCGGTACGTCGTTGACGAAGCGCCAGCTGCCGTTGTCGACAATGCTGCCGGCGGCCGAACGGCCCTGGTCGTGAGCGGCACTGGCCAGGCTCGGCCAACCAATCACGTCACCGGCACCGTAGATGTTCGGCACGCACGTGCGGTAGTTCTCGTCGACTTCGATCTGGCCGCGGCTGTTGACCTTCACGCCGATGTTTTCCAGGCCCAGGGTGTCGGTGTTGCCGGTACGACCGTTGCACCAGAGCAAGGCATCGGCCTTGATCTTCTTGCCGGACTTGAGGTGCAGGATCACGCCATTGTCGACGCCTTCGACGCGGTCGTAGTCTTCGTTGTGGCGCACGGTGATGTTGTTGTTGCTGAAGTGATAGCTCAGGGCCTGGGAGATTTCCGAGTCCAGGAAGCTCAGCAACTGGCCGCGGTTATCCACCAGCTCCACCAGCACACCCAGGCCGCTGAAGATCGAGGCGTATTCGCAACCGATCACGCCAGCGCCGTAGACGATGAGCTTACGCGGGGTGTGACCCAGGCTCAGGATGGTGTCGCTATCGTAGATACGTGCATGGTTGAAATCGATGTCGGCCGGGCGATACGGGCGCGAACCGGTGGCGATGATGATGTGCTTGGCCACCAGCTTCTCGACCACGCCATTGCCGCAGACCACTTCAACCGTCTGCTCATCGGCAAAGCTGCCGGTGCCGAAGAACACATCAACGCGATTACGCGCGTAGTAGCCGGTGCGCGAGGCCACCTGCTTGGAGATCACCTTCTCGGCGCTCTTGAGCACGTCCGGGAAGGAGAACCAGCGCGGCTCGCCGATGGCCCGGAACATCGGGTTGGTGTTGAACTGCATGATCTGCCGGACCGAGTGACGCAAGGCCTTGGACGGGATGGTACCCAAGTGGGTGCAGTTGCCGCCGACCTGCCGACGGCTGTCGACCATCGCCACCTTGCGCCCTGCCTTGGCCGCGTTCATTGCCGCGCCTTCCCCCGCCGGGCCGGAGCCCAGTACCACCACGTCGTAGTTGTAGACAGCCATGCGTACTCCTCAGAACAGGCCGCTGTGCCTCACTTGGCACCGACGGCTAAATCATGCCGGCCTGCGGCATGAA
This sequence comes from Pseudomonas brassicacearum subsp. brassicacearum, assembly GCF_008801605.1. Taxonomy (GTDB): domain Bacteria; phylum Pseudomonadota; class Gammaproteobacteria; order Pseudomonadales; family Pseudomonadaceae; genus Aquipseudomonas; species Aquipseudomonas brassicacearum. The sequence goes on from NZ_VZPJ01000001.1 coordinate 1,109,634, forward strand.
GGAACAATTTGGGGCCGGTTCACGAGCCCGGCCACAGTCTATAGAAGCGTCAACGCCGCGCACATTACCCCTTGGTCGCGTCGTAGGCTAGTTTTGCCTGTGCTATTTCGCCACAGGTAACCTTTCAGGGCGCTGTCATCATTGGGTTTTTCCGCTGCTGATCCGTTCAAATGCATCGTTGGTACGGGAGACAAAACGATTGCCATCGCGCAACACGAAAAATACCCCGATGCCATGTTTCTGGGCATAGTCCCAACCCCGTTCAGGACCGAGAATCAGCAACAGCGTCGATAGTCCATCGGCCATCAACGCCGAAGGATGAATCACCGTGACTGACGCCAGGTTGTGTAGGACCGGCGCACCAGTACGTGCATCAAAGGTGTGGGAATAACGCCTGCCGCCCTGTTCGAAATATTTACGGTAGTCGCCCGAGGTCGAAACCCCGTAGCCGTCGACCTCGATGACACGCTCGGCCACTTGCCGGTCGTCCCGAGGCTCCTCCAGGGCAATGCGCCAGGCCGAACCATCGGGCTTGTGCCCCGCGGCCTTGAGTTCGCCGGTGGCTTCGGCCAGGTAACTGTCGATACCCAGGGCCTGGAGCCTGGCGGCGATGCGGTCGACGGCATAGCCTGCGGCGATACTGTTGAAGTCGACTTCCACCGCAGCGTCCTTGCACAACCGATCACCCTCGATGCGCAAATGACCATGGCCGACGCGCTGGCGCACCAGGGCCAAAGCTTCTGCGGTCGGCACTTTCTCTTCCCGGGACTGGGGACCGAAGCCCCACTGGTTCAGCAGCGGCTCCACGGTCAGGTCGAAGGAGCCGTCGCTTTGAACCGACAACTGCTCACCCACGCGGACCAACTCCAGGACCGGGCCAGGCATGACCTGACAGCTGTTGGCCGGCAGCGCGTTGAAACGCTCGATGTCCGAGTCGCTGCGATAGGTCGAGAGTTGCCGATCCACTTCAGCGAGGATGCTTTCCACTTCGGCCTGCACCGTTTTCACAGCGGGCCCGGCGGAATGTCTGACGTACTGAATGGAATAGTGACTGCCCATGGTCGGGCCGTCGAAGCGTTCCAGGGTGTCGCCGTTGCCGCAACCCGACAACACGCCGGCCAGCACCATAAGCCCAATCCATCGTCCAGTTAACAAATCTTCATCTCCCCTCAAAACCGCGCCGGCCATTATGAACTCCAGCGCACGCAAAAACTGTGGGAGCCAATGGAGCCCTGTGGGAACAAAGCTTGCTCGCGATGCAGACGATACGGTTTAGCAGCAAGACCGCGTCATCGTTCATCGCGAGCAAGCTTTGCTCCCACAGGTTCCAAGGCACCAAGGCTCCCGCAGGGGACGCAGCGCTTCCATACAAGATTTGCCAGAGTGAGTACCTACACATGTCTTCCCAAACGAGCAACGGCAAGGCGATTTTTCGCGTTGTCAGCGGCAACTTCCTGGAGATGTTCGACTTCATGGTCTATGGCTTCTACGCCACAGCCATCGCCAAGACGTTCTTCCCCGCCGACAGTGCGTTCGCCTCGCTGATGCTGTCCCTGGCCACGTTTGGTGCCGGGTTCCTGATGCGTCCCCTCGGAGCGATTTTTCTCGGCGCCTACATCGACCGCCACGGCCGCCGCAAAGGCTTGATCATCACCCTGGCGCTGATGGCCATGGGCACCATACTGATCGCCTGCGTGCCGGGCTACGCCACCCTGGGCGTGGCGGCCCCCTTGCTGGTGCTGCTGGGCCGATTGCTGCAAGGTTTCTCCGCGGGCGTGGAACTGGGCGGCGTGTCGGTTTACCTGGCGGAAATTTCCACGCCGGGGCGCAAGGGTTTCTTTGTCAGTTGGCAATCCGCCAGCCAACAGGCTGCCGTGGTGTTTGCCGGCCTGCTGGGGGTGGGCCTCAATCAATGGCTGAGCCCCCAGGAAATGGGCGAATGGGGCTGGCGCGTACCGTTCCTGGTGGGGTGCATGATTGTGCCGGCGATATTCGTGATTCGTCGCTCACTGGAAGAAACACCTGAGTTCCAAGCGAGAAAACATCGTCCCAGCCTGTCGGAAATTGTCCGCTCCATCGGTCAGAACTTCGGCATTGTCTTGGCCGGCATGGCGCTGGTGGTGATGACCACCGTGTCGTTCTACCTGATCACCGCCTACACACCGACCTTCGGCAAGGCCGAGCTGAACCTGTCGGACCTGGATGCGCTGCTGGTCACGGTGTGCATCGGCTTGTCGAATTTCTTCTGGCTGCCCGTGATGGGGGCGTTTTCCGACAAGATCGGACGTAAACCCCTGCTGCTCGGTGCGACTGTCCTGGCGATCCTCACCGCCTATCCGGCGCTGTCCTGGTTGGTGGCGAACCCCAGCTTCAGTCATTTGCTGATCGTCGAGCTGTGGTTGTCATTCCTGTATGGATCGTACAACGGTGCAATGGTAGTGGCCTTGACGGAAATCATGCCGGTCGAGGTGCGCACCACCGGTTTCTCCCTGGCCTACAGCCTGGCGACAGCGACGTTCGGCGGATTTACCCCGGCAGCCTGTACGTATCTGATTCATGTGCTCGACAACAAGGCAGCACCGGGGATATGGCTCAGTGGTGCGGCGGTGCTGGGGTTGATTGCGACTCTGGTGCTGTTCAAGGGCAATCGGCATGCACTGCGGACTGCACAAGCTTCAGTCGTCGGCGGCGCCTGACACATCGCTATCGTCGGATCGCCGCCCGGAGCAAGCTCGCTCCCACATTGGACCGCATACATCAGCAACAACTCGGTCAACTGTGGGAGCGAGCCTGCTCGCGAAGAGGCCGGCCCAGCCAACACAAACCTTCAGATACAAAAACGCCCCGACAAGTCGGGGCGTTTTCACAAGCGGCTAAGGCTTAGCGCGGGAATGCTGGCGGGTTTACACCGGCCATGTCTTCCATCACGCGAACCACCTGGCAGCTGTAACCGAATTCGTTGTCGTACCAGACGTACAGAACAACGCGGTTGTCTTGGCTGATGGTGGCTTCAGCATCCACGACACCGGCGTGGCGCGAGCCCACGAAGTCAGTGGACACCACTTCCTGGGAATTGACGAAGTCGATCTGCTTGTGCAGATCGGAGTGCAGCGCCATGTAGCGCAGGTACTCGTTCATCTCTTCACGGGTGGCGGCTTTCTCAAGGTTCAGGTTGAGAATGGCCATCGACACGTTCGGCGTCGGCACACGGATCGCGTTGCCGGTCAGCTTGCCAGCCAGCTCAGGCAGGGCCTTGGCAGCGGCGGTGGCAGCACCGGTCTCGGTGAGGACCATGTTCAGCGCGGCGCTGCGGCCACGGCGGTCGCCCTTGTGGAAGTTGTCGATCAGGTTCTGGTCGTTGGTGTACGAGTGAACCGTTTCGACGTGACCGTTGACGATGCCGAACTTGTCGTTCACTGCCTTGAGCACCGGCACGATGGCGTTGGTGGTGCAAGAAGCAGCGGAGATGATCTTGTCGTCAGCGGTGATTTCGCCGTGGTTGATGCCGTGAACGATGTTCTTCAGCTTGCCCTTGCCAGGCGCAGTCAGCACGACGCGGGCGATGCCCGGGCAGGTCAGGTGCTGACCCAGGCCCTCGGCATCACGCCATACGCCGGTGTTGTCCACCAGCAGTGCGTCCTTGATGCCGTACTGGGTGTAGTCGACCTCGGTCGGGTTCTTCGCGTAGATCACCTGGATCAGGTTGCCGTTGGCGAGGATGGTGTTGTTTTCTTCATCGATGATGATGGTGCCGTTGAACGAACCATGGACCGAATCACGACGCAGCAGGCTGGCGCGCTTGGTCAGGTCGTTCTCGGCGCCCTTGCGCACCACGATGGCCCGCAGCCGCAGGCCGTCGCCGCCACCGGTTTTTTCGATCAGGATGCGCGCCAGCAGACGGCCGATACGACCGAAGCCGTACAGGACCACGTCAGTGCCTTTGCGAGGCGAAGCGTTCTGCTGGCCAACCACATCGGCCATCTCTTCACGAACGAACTGCTCGGCGCTACGGCCATTGCCTTCGTTGCGGAATTTGAACGCCAACTTGCCCAGATCCACCGAAGCCGCGCCGAGCTTGAGCTCGCTCATGGCTTTGAGCAGGGGGAATGTTTCGTGGACGGAGAGTTCGCTGTCGTCGGAAGAACGGTGGCGAGCAAAGCGGTGGGCTTTGAGGATCGCGATGACAGACTGGTTGATCAGGCTGCGGCCATAGATCGAGCTCACCACGTTGTTATTGCGGTAGAGCTGACCGATGAGAGGGATCATCGCTTCTGCGAGAGCTTCACGATCAATCCATTCACCAAGACACTGGTCGGGCTTCTGAGTCACGGTAACCTTCCACATGTAGGGGCTGAAAAAAGGGGCTACATTATGCCGCCGAGTCCTCGGCGGAGCAATGCGCGCCTGTCGCACCGTGGTTTTCCTGTCTGCCTGGGTAGTCTGCGACTGACAGCAGGCCCCTTCCCCCGCTACAATTGTCGACTTTGTCGCAACGCTGGAGCTCAACCTTCCGTGCCCGTTCTGCGTCTTCCGCTTCTCCCTGCCGCGGCAGGTAAACAGCACTGGGGCAACCTGCCCGGTGCCGCCCTGAGCCTGGCCATCGCCGAGGCTGCCAGCGCTGCAAAGCGTTTCACCCTGCTATTGACCGCCGACAGCCAAAGCGCCGAGCGGCTGGAACAGGAGCTGAGTTTCTTCGCCCCGGATTTGCCGGTCTTGCATTTCCCGGACTGGGAAACCCTGCCCTACGATCTGTTTTCACCGCACCAGGACATCATTTCCCAGCGAATCGCCAGCCTTTACCGGCTGCCGGAACTCAGTCATGGCGTTTTGGTAGTGCCGATCACCACGGCCCTACATCGCCTGGCACCGACCCAATTCCTGCTTGGCAGCAGCCTGGTGCTGGACATCGGCCAGAAGCTCGATGTCGAGCAAATGCGCACGCGCCTTGAGGCCAGTGGCTATCGCTGCGTCGACACGGTGTACGAGCATGGCGAGTTCGCGGTACGCGGCGCCTTGATCGACCTGTTCCCGATGGGCAGCAAACTGCCTTATCGCATCGACCTGTTCGATGACGAAATCGAGACCCTGCGCACCTTCGACCCGGAAAACCAGCGGTCCATCGACAAAGTGCAGTCGATCCGCCTGTTGCCAGCCAAGGAGTTCCCGCTGCAGAAAGATGCCGTGACCCGCTTCAAGGCGCGCTTTCGCGAGCGCTTCGATGTGGATTTCCGGCGCTGCCCGATCTTCCAGGACCTGAGCAGCGGGATCACGCCCGCCGGTATCGAGTACTACCTGCCGCTGTTTTTCGAAGAAACCTCCACCCTGTTCGATTACTTGCCCCAGGACACCCAAGTGTTTTCCCTGCCGGGCATCGAGCAGGCTGCGGAAAACTTCTGGAACGACGTACGCAACCGCTACGAAGAACGTCGCATCGATCCTTCCCGGCCTCTATTGCCGCCGGCCGAGCTGTTCCTGCCGGTGGAAGACTGTTTTGCCCGCCTCAAGAGCTGGCCACGGGTGGTGGCGAGCCAGCAGGACGTGGAAACCGGCGTCGGCCGTGAACGTTTCCCGGCCAAGGCGTTGCCAGACCTGGCCATCGAAGCCAAGGCCACGCAACCTTTGGCGGCGCTGGCTGGCTTTCTCGATGCGTTCCCCGGTCGCGTGTTGTTCACCGCCGAATCCGCGGGTCGTCGCGAAGTGCTGTTGGAGCTGCTTGAGCGCCTGAAGCTGCGACCGAAGACGGTGGACAGCTGGCCGGACTTCGTCGCCGGCAAGGATCGCCTGGCAATTACCATCGCGCCGTTGAACGACGGCCTGGTCCTGGATGACCCGGCCCTGGCCCTGGTCGCCGAAAGTCCTTTGTTCGGCCAGCGCGTCATGCAGCGCCGCCGTCGCGAGAAACGCGCCGACGCCGCCAACGACGCCGTCATCAAGAACCTCACCGAACTGCGCGAAGGCGCACCCGTGGTGCACATCGACCACGGCGTGGGCCGCTACCTGGGCCTGGCGACACTGGAAATCGACAACCAGGCCGCCGAGTTCCTGACCCTGGAATACGCCGAAGGCGCCAAGCTCTACGTGCCGGTGGCGAACCTGCACCTGATCGCCCGCTACACCGGCAGCGACGACGCCCTGGCCCCGCTGCATCGCCTGGGCTCGGAAACCTGGCAGAAAGCCAAGCGCAAGGCGGCCGAACAGGTGCGCGACGTGGCCGCCGAGCTGCTGGACATCTACGCCCGCCGCGCGGCCCGCGAGGGCTATGCCTTCGCCGATCCGAAAGCCGACTACGAAACCTTCAGCGCCGGTTTCCCGTTCGAAGAAACCGTCGACCAGCAGACCACCATCGAAGCCGTGCGCGCCGACATGCTCGCGCCCAAACCCATGGACCGACTGGTGTGTGGCGATGTGGGCTTCGGCAAGACCGAAGTGGCGATGCGCGCTGCGTTCATTGCCGTGCACGGTGGCAAGCAGGTGGCGATCCTGGTGCCGACCACCCTGCTCGCCCAGCAGCACTACAACAGTTTCCGCGACCGCTTTGCCGACTGGCCGGTGACCGTGGAAGTGATGAGCCGTTTCAAATCCACCAAGGAAGTGAACGCCGCCGTGGCCGACCTGGCCGAGGGCAAGATCGACATCGTCATCGGTACGCACAAGCTGCTGCAGGACGACGTGAAGTTCAAGAGCCTGGGGCTGGTGATCATCGACGAAGAGCACCGCTTTGGCGTGCGCCAGAAAGAACAGCTCAAGGCCCTGCGCAGCGAAGTCGACATCCTGACCCTGACCGCCACGCCGATCCCGCGCACGCTGAACATGGCGGTGTCGGGCATGCGCGACCTGTCGATCATCGCCACGCCGCCGGCCCGGCGCCTGTCGGTGCGCACCTTTGTCATGGAGCAGAACAAAAGCACGGTCAAGGAAGCCTTGCTGCGTGAGTTGCTGCGTGGCGGCCAGGTCTATTACCTGCACAACGACGTGAAGACCATCGAGAAATGCGCCGCCGACCTCGCCGAACTGGTGCCGGAAGCGCGGATCGGCATCGGCCACGGGCAAATGCGCGAGCGTGAACTCGAACAGGTGATGAGCGACTTCTACCACAAGCGCTTCAACGTGCTGATCGCCTCGACCATCATCGAGACCGGCATCGACGTGCCGAGCGCCAACACCATCATCATCGAGCGCGCCGACAAATTCGGCCTGGCCCAGCTGCACCAGTTGCGCGGCCGGGTCGGTCGTAGCCACCACCAGGCCTATGCCTACCTGTTGACGCCACCGCGCCAGCAAATCACCCCGGATGCGGAAAAGCGCCTGGAAGCCATCGCCAATACCCAGGACCTTGGCGCCGGCTTCGTGCTGGCCACCAACGACCTGGAAATCCGCGGTGCCGGCGAATTGCTCGGCGACGGCCAGAGCGGCCAGATCCAGGCCGTCGGCTTCACCCTGTACATGGAAATGCTCGAGCGCGCGGTCAAGTCGATCCGCAAGGGCGAACAGCCGAACCTCGATCAACCCCTGGGCGGCGGGCCGGAAATCAACCTGCGGGTGCCGGCACTGATCCCGGAAGACTACCTGCCGGACGTTCACGCACGGCTGATCCTCTACAAACGCATCGCCTCGGCCAGCGACGAGGAAGGCCTCAAGGACTTGCAAGTTGAGATGATCGACCGCTTCGGCCTGCTGCCGGAACCGACCAAGAACCTGGTGCGTACCACGCAGCTCAAGCTCAAGGCCGAACAACTGGGCATCAAGAAAGTCGACGGCGGCCCCAACGGCGGCCGGATCGAGTTCGAGGCCCAGACCCCGGTCGATCCATTGGTGCTGATCAAGTTGATCCAGGGCCAGCCCAAACGCTACAAGTTCGAAGGTGCCACGATGTTCAAATTCATGGTGCCCATGGAGCGCGCGGAAGAGCGTTTCAATATCGTAGAGGCGCTGTTCGAGCGCCTCACTCCGACCACTGCTTGAAGGACGCCACATGCGCCTGTTTTGCTCACTGACCTTGTTGTTGACCCTGGTCGCTCCCCTGGCGTTTGCCGATGACCTGTATCAGGTTGAAATGATCCTGGTGCGCCAGAACGCCGAGCCGGCGATTGTCAGCCGTGCCGCACCGGAAGACTGGGACGCCGGCGCGCAACGCCTGGACGCGGATAGCCAGCGCACACCGGCCATGGGCAACATCGTCGAGAAACTCACCGCCAGCGGCCAATACACGGTATTGATGCATAAGGCCTGGCAGCAGACCCTCGGTGAGCAGGGACGCAAAGTCGCCATCAGCGACGGTGCCGAACAGTTCGGGCAATTCCCCATCGAAGGCACCCTGGAACTGAAGCTGGGCCGTTTCACCGACGTGGATGCCGATTTCTGGATCAACCAGATCAACGCCAATGGCCTGGTCACCGCCAGCGAGCGTCTCAAGCAGCAGAGCCATACCAAGAATGGCCAACTGAACTTCCTCGACAACGGTCATCTTGGCCTGCTGATCAAGATCACCTCGTTGACCGCGCCCGCGCCACGGCAGGCACCTGAAGTCATTCCGGACTGATTGGCGCGCCTATGCCCTCGCCCCTGAGCAAACCCCTGGCACCTTCCTGGGTCAATCGATTCAAGGAACAGAGCCTGGAGCGCGGGCGCCGTTATGCGCTGGAAAACCGCGTCAGGATTGTCGAGGCCGGCGACAGCACCATCACCGCCAGCTGCGAAGGCTCTGGCGGTAACGTCTACCGTCAGACCATTCGCCTTAAAGAGTCAGCCAAGGGCACGCTGATTCTGCTCGAAGCCGCGTGCTCCTGCCCGGTGCGCATCAACTGCAAGCACTGCGCAGCCGTGTTGCTGCAAGTCCAGGAAACCCTGGCCTACCCAGCCGCCGAAAAAGACGCGCAATTACTGGAGAAACTCCAGGCCGTGCTGGACAACCGCAGCCCCAAGGCCCCGCCACAAGTGCTGGTGGACAACGTGCAACCGGTGCCGCGCCTGTGGCTGGCCAGTATCGAGTTCAGCGCCTTCGAGCCGCGCAACGGCAAAATGCAGCGCTACATTCAACACCGCGCCGCGCTGTCGTTCAGCTACCTGGACGAATACGTCAGCGGCCAGCGCAACACCGACGTGCTGATTCGCCAGGAAACCCAGACACTGCGGATAAAACGCCACACCGACGTGGAACAGTCCTACCGCGAACAGCTGCGAATCCTCGGCTTCAAGGTCGCGACCCGACAAAGCAAGGCCCTGCCGGAAAGCGCCGGCGAACTGTACGAGATGGTCAACGACAGTGCCTGGCTGACCTTCACCCTCAACGACCTGCCGAAACTGCGCAGCCAGGGCTGGGAACTGCAGATCGACGAGGACTTCGGCTTCGACCTGACGGCAGTGGACGAGTGGTACGCCACCGTCGAGGAAACGCCGGAGCGGGACTGGTTCGACCTCGAACTGGGGATCATCGTCAACGGTGAGCGCCTGAGCCTGCTACCGATCCTGTTGAACCTGATGCGCTCGCACATCGAATTGTTCAACCCGGAACGCCTGGCCCGGCGTCGGGACGACGAACTCATTCTGGTCAACCTGCCCAACCGTCCGAACTCGGAGTTCGGCCCGCAGCAGGTGGCCCTGCCCTATGGCCGGCTGAAACCGGTGCTGGCGACCCTGGGCGAGTTTTACCTGCAAGAACCCGGCACCACCAAACTGCGCCTCAACAGCGCGGACGCCTTGCGCTTGAACCCGCTGCAGGACATGCCGTTGACCTGGGAAGGTGGCGAACACATTCGCGGCCTGGCCCAACGCCTGCGGGACATCAAGGATTACACCGCCACCGCGCCAGAGGGCCTGAACGCGACGCTACGGCCGTATCAACTCGAAGGCTTGAGCTGGATGCAATCGCTGCGACAGCTGGAAGTCGGCGGCATTCTCGCGGACGACATGGGCCTGGGCAAAACCCTACAGACCCTGGCGCACATTCTCAGCGAAAAAAACGCCGGACGCCTCGACCGACCGTGCATGGTCGTCATGCCGACCAGCCTGATCCCCAACTGGCTCGACGAGGCGGCTCACTTCACGCCGCAGCTCAAGGTGCTGGCCCTGTATGGCGCCGGGCGCAAAAAGCATTTCGACCGATTGGCCGATTACGACCTGGTCCTCACCACCTATGCCCTGCTGCCCAAGGATGTCGAGCGCCTGGCCGCGCAGCCGTTGCACGTGCTGATCCTCGATGAAGCCCAGTACATCAAGAACCCCACCAGCAAAGCCGCCCAGGCCGCCCGCGAGCTCAACGCCCGCCAGCGGCTGTGCCTGTCCGGCACGCCGCTGGAAAATCACCTGGGCGAATTGTGGTCGCTGTTTCACTTCCTGCTGCCGGGGTGGCTTGGGGACGTCAAGAGTTTCAACCGCGATTACCGTGTACCGATAGAAAAGCGCGGCAGCGATGTACGACTGCAGCACCTCAATGGTCGGATAAAACCTTTCCTGCTGCGCAGGACCAAGGAGCAAGTGGCGACAGAGTTGCCGCCCAAGACCGAGATCATCCATTGGGTCGAACTCAGCGATGCCCAGCGGGACGTCTACGAAACCATGCGCCTGGCGATGGACAAGAAGGTCCGCGACGAGATCACCCGCAAAGGCGTGGCCCGCAGCCAGATCATCATTCTCGAAGCGCTGCTCAAGCTGCGCCAGGTGTGTTGCGACCTGCGCCTGATCAACGACGCCACCCTGCCCGCCCGAGGCAGCACCTCGGGCAAGCTCGACAGCTTGATGGAAATGCTCGAAGAACTGTTTGAAGAAGGTCGCCGGGTGCTGTTGTTTTCCCAATTCACGTCCATGTTGGCGCTGATTGAAGAGGAGCTGAAGAAACGCGGCGTCGAGTACGCCATTCTGACCGGCCAGACCCGCGACCGACGCACGCCCGTCAAGGAATTCCAGAGCGGCAAGCGTCAGATCTTTCTGATCAGCCTGAAGGCTGGCGGTGTAGGCCTGAACCTGACCGAGGCCGACACAGTGATTCACTACGATCCATGGTGGAACCCGGCGACCGAAAACCAGGCGACCGACCGCGCCTACCGCATCGGCCAGGAAAAACCGGTATTCGTCTACAAGCTGATTGCCCGAGGCACGGTGGAAGAGAAGATCCAGCTACTGCAAAAGGAAAAATCCGACCTCGCGGCCGGTGTGCTGGACGGGCGTGTGGCCGGGGATTGGAAACTGCAGAGCGACGATATCGAAGCATTGTTCGCGCCGCTGCCGGACAAACTGGAAAAGCGCTGATTCACACCGTTTCCTGTGGGAGCTGAGCGTGCTCGCGATGGCGGTGGTTCAGCTTACACAGATGTTGACTGCACTGCCGCCATCGCGAGCACGCTCGGCTCCCACAGGGGATTTGCAGCGTCCACAAAGCCGGAGCCCGCCCCACTCCAATGTGGGAGCGAGCCTGCTCGCGATGGCTGACTATCAGGCGACATAGCCAGTGAATGTGCCGGTGAATCAGGTCTTGGGCAACGGTGCAAACAACGCTTCGATATCGCTCTGCTCAAGCTTCCACCCACCCGTCGCGCCGCCATCCAGCAGACTGCCCGCCAACGCGGCCTTATCCTCCTGAAGCGCCTGTATCTTCTCTTCCACCGTGCCTCGGGCAATCAGCTTGTAGACGAACACTGGCTTGTTTTGACCGATCCGATAAGCCCGGTCGGTCGCCTGATTTTCCACCGCTGGGTTCCACCACGGATCGAAGTGAATCACCGTGTCGGCAGCCGTCAGATTGAGCCCCGTACCGCCGGCCTTGAGGCTGATTAGAAACAGCGACACCTTGCCACTCTGAAATTCCCTCACCGGGGTGCGGCGATCCGTGGTGGATCCGGTCAGTAAGGAATAGGTCAGGCTGCGCTTTTGCAGTTCCTCCTCGATCAGGGACAGCATCGAGGTGAACTGGGAAAACAGCAGAATCTTGCGCCCTTCGCTGAGCAACTCTTCAAGCATCTCCATTAAACTGATCAACTTGCCGCTGCCGGAACGTAGCGCTTTGGCGGTCTGTACGGTATTGAGCAGCCGCAGGTCGCAGCAGACCTGGCGTAACTTGAGCAACGCGTCGAGAATGATAATCTGGCTACGGGCCACGCCGCTGCGAGCGATTTCGTCGCGCACTTTCCTGTCCATGGCCACACGCACGGCTTCATAGACATCCCGCTGTCCGTCACTGAGGTCGACCCAATGGACGATTTCAGTCTTGGGTGGCAGCTCAGTAGCGACTTGTTCTTTTTTACGCCGCAGTAGAAACGGTTTTATTCGCGCCGTCAGATGGTGCATTCGCTCGCTGTTGCCATGTTTTTCGATCGACGTCCGGTAGTCTCGGTTGAAGCTTTTGTTATCCCCCAACCAGCCGGGCAGGAGGAAATGAAACAGCGACCAGAGTTCGCCCAAGTGATTTTCCAGGGGCGTACCGGACAGGCACAAGCGCTGCCGGGCATTGAGTTCGCGAGCAGCCTGGGCGGCCTTGCTGGTGGGATTCTTGATGTTCTGCGCTTCATCGAGAATCAGCACACTCCAGGCCTGGGGTTTCAGCGCCTCCAGATCCCGCGGCAACAAGGCATAAGTCGTCAGAATCAGGTCGTACTGTGCAAGGCTGGCGAAATCTTTTTGCCGGGCTGCACCATGAAGCGCCACGACGTTGAGCTGCGGCGTGAAGCGTGCCGCTTCGTCGAGCCAGTTGGGAATCAGACTGGTGGGCATGACTGCAAGCGCCGGGACATCCAGGCGCCCGGCCTGCTTCTCACAAAGCAGGTGAGCCAGGGTCTGCAAGGTTTTACCCAAGCCCATGTCATCGCCCAGGATGCCGCCGACTTCCAGCTCGCGCAGGGTCTGCATCCAATTGAACCCTTCCAGTTGATAAGGTCGCAGGGTGGCTTTGAGCCCCATCGGCGCCGGGACATGAGCATGAGTCGACTCGTGTAATCGCTTGGCGAACATACGCAAGCGCTCCCCGCCTTGCCAGGTCAATGGCACGCTTTCAAGCACATTCAACCTGGCCGCATCAAAGGCATTCAACCGTATCGAGTCACCCCGGTGCTCCTTCATGTACAACTCACCAAGCGTTGCCATCAGCGGCTTGACCCGCCCATATGGCAACGCGACCTTCACACCAGGACCCGCCCCGAACTTTCCGCCGTTGAGATCGAGCAACATCAACTCTTCATCACCACGCCGATCAAGGTTGTCCGGATCCATCATCTCGGGGCTTGAGCGGAGCAGATGAAGCAAGATCGGCAGCAGGCTGTGCCGTTTTCCATCCACGACAATGCCCAGTTGTAAATCGAACCACTCTCGACCGGGAGACTCCTCGATGTCGGCGTACAACTGCTCCAACGGTTGCAGATCGAAATGAAAACCCGCTTCGATATCGATCTGCCAATTGGCGGCACGCAATCGCGGCAGGCCTTTGTCCATGAAGGCCAACCAGGCGTGGTCATCCGCCATTTGAAATAGCTCACCCCCGATGTCCGCCAGCGCAAGGCTCTTGCGACTGGTTTTCTTGAAACCTACCTTACGCAGAACGGTGCGAAAGGCTTGCTCGACATCCGGTTTACGCTGAATGCGCAAAATTTCGGTTCCGGACAGGATCGACAGTTCGGTGGATGCTTTGTCGTCCGCCACATGACCATCATAAATAAAGGTCAGTGCCGCGCGATGTTCTGGAACAGATTTCCAGTGCCGGAAGGTAATTGCACTTCCCAACGTCAACAACGCTCGCGGTTCAACACCTTCGATGATGCGCTCAGTCAGTTCTTTCGGCGGCGGGATAGGTCGGTCGACAGCGTTGATCCTATGGCTGAAAAGCACAACATCCCGAGCGGGTACCTCCGGCGCACGGCATAAATGGCACGCCAATTTGTCGTCCACTTCATAGGACAGCCGGCCAAGTTCCCTGCGCGATAAATCCAGATAATGAAGCGGCTCAAGCACCAGGAGGTTATCCAGTACCTGATCGCCACTGCGCCACCGAGACCGATAGTTGCCATTGGCCTGCTCAGCCCAGAAAAACTGCGCATTTTTTAGCGGACCTGCGCCCAATGGCTGCGGCGGGTCGAAATCCAGGAACAAGCGCGAGGACTTTAATGCCAGCGCCAGCACTTCGGCGCCGCTGCGACCTTGCAACGGAAAGCTGTTCTGGCTGTGATAATGCTGACTGCTGATAAGCGACTGGCCAATTTGCTTGTCGACGTCGGACATATAATTCGGAGAACGATTCAGCATGTCCGTCAGTTGGCCAAACGCTTTCAGATCCTTCAGGGAACCATCATCGAGCTGGCGCCCCTTGAAGAGTTCCAAAATCCACTGCCCTATGTGCGTCTTCTTGAGTTTGTAGAAGATCCGGACATCGGCGTCTTTTTTGCTCGGTAGCGAATCGGCGTCCCACTCGGGAATACCCTTGATCCAGGTTTCAAGTTCAGAACTCAGGCGCTCGCTGGCGGAGCCGGCCTCCAGCGCTTGCGGATTCCACATCAAATGGAACATGACGGCAGCGCAGTGCTTGCAGCTGTTACCGACCGGGCACGAACATTCGTAACGAACGCCGTCGTAGCCCCGATAACGAGTGAGCTCGATCACCTGCTGATAGACATTATCGCCGCCACCCTCGCATTCGGCGTGAATCGATTGCTCGTCTATCCGCAGTATCCGTACTCGGTCTCTCTCGGCGTAGTCGAACCCGCGCTGAAGGTAACTCTGATGGAAGTCTTCTCCCCAATCCGTCTCAAGAAGCACCTCAATTGGCTGGGTCATGGGCACCGCCGAGCATTACGCATATCAGTCACGACACTTCCTCAATCAACCAGCTGGGCAGCCCTCAGCGCGCCGAGCGCCGCCAGCCAGCGAGGGTCCTGACGGTATTCAGTGGAGGCACAGGCCTGGCCGCGCATGCGGGCGATCCGTGCCGAAGGCTTGACCTTCAGGCGCTGGGCAGCGCTCAAGGCCAACTCCGCGGCAGCACGGTCATTGCACACCAAGCCCATGTCGCAACCCGCCGTCAAAGCAGCCTCGATACGACTGGCAGCATCACCGACCACATGAGCCCCGGCCATCGACAGGTCATCACTGAAGATCACGCCATCGAATTGCAACTCGCCGCGCAGGATGTCCTGCAGCCAGCGGCGGGAAAACCCGGCTGGATTGGGGTCAACCTGCGGGTAGATGACATGGGCCGGCATGACGGCGGCCAGTTGTTTGCTCAGCCTGGCAAACGGCACCAGGTCGTTGGCGCGAATCTGCTCCAGGCTGCGCTCATCGTTCGGAATCGCCACGTGGGAATCGGCCTCGGCCCAGCCATGCCCCGGAAAATGCTTGCCAGTGGCGGCCATCCCGGCGGCGTTCATGCCGCGGATGAAGGCACCGGCCAATAACGCAGCGCGTTCGGGGTCACCCTCGAAGGAACGACTGCCGACGACGGCGCTGCGCTGGTAATCGAGGTCCAGCACCGGGGCAAAGCTCAAGTCGAGACCGACCGCCAGCACTTCTGTGGCCATGATCCAGCCGCACTGCTCGGCGAGGTACTCGGCGTTCGGGTTATCGGCTATCGCCCGCATCGCCGGCAACCGCACAAAACCCTGGCGCAGCCGCTGGACACGACCACCTTCCTGATCCACCGCCAATAAAAGGTCAGGGCGGATGGCGCGGATCGACGCGCTCAACTCACGCACCTGACGTGGATGCTCGATATTGCGGGCAAAGATGATCAGCCCGCCTACCTCAGGCTGGCGCAACAGGTGGCGATCTTCGGCCGTCAGCCAGGTACCGGCGACGTCCACCATCAACGAGCCTTGCAGGCCAGCAGTCATAGCATTTCCTTAATAACGATGAACCCGCGCGACAACACAGGCACGACCACACGGCAAGGCCCAAGGCCCGGCAGGTCGCGGTCACGCAATGACAAATGGAACGGGTTCGAAACGAGAGTCGGCATGGGCGGCTAGCTTAGCGGATGTAGGCAGCCGCGCCCACCCGTGCACTTACGCCTTGGCCAGCGCCGGCGTCGATTTACTGCGCGGACGCAATTGCGCGACAGCCATGGCTTCATCGGTGACGCCACTTTCGGCGCGCATGCCGGCTGCCAGGAACGGCACCATCAGGCGCATCACCTGTTCGATCGAGGTGTTCACGCCAAAGTCGGTTTCAGCAATGGCGCGCAACGCCTTGATACCGGACATGCTGAACGCCGCGGCGCCGAGCATGAAATGCACTCGCCAGAACAACTCGATGGGCGGAATACGCGGTGCGGCTTCGTTGACCAGCAGCATGTAGCGCCGGAAAACCTTGCCGTACATGTCTTCCAGGTAACGTCGCAGGTGGCCCTGACTCTGACTGAAAGCAAGGCCCAACAGGCGCATGAAAATGGAAAGGTCGTTACCGCTGCGCGGTTGCACGACAAGGGCTTGCTCGACCAGGATTTCCAGGAGTTCTTCCAGGGTCGGCTTGACGTCAGGCTTGGCCTGCCGGCGCTCCAGCTCGCGATCGAGGCTGAGGCAGAAAGGCCCGAGGAACCGCGAGAATACCGCCTGGATCAGGGCCTTTTTCGAGCCGAAATGATAGTTCACCGCCGCCAGGTTCACCCCGGCCTTGCTGGTGATCAGACGCAACGAGGTTTCAGCGAAACCTTTTTCCGCGAACAACTGCTCGGCAGCATCGAGAATGCGTTCAACGGTTTCCGACTGGGCCATGGTTACTCCGCCTGACAAACACTTGTTTGAAACATACGTTTCAGCCTAGGGGTTGTCAAGCCTGCCGGGGCGTTTTGCGAACGCCCGGTCACGTATTTAACCACACCTTTTCACGGGTGGTAGCCATGTCGCATCCAACAGCCTGACCGACCGTCCAGCGGCCGGTGAAAAAAGGAGGATTGCCAAGCGCCCTCCACTGTATATAATCCCAGTCACTGTATAAAAAGACAGAGCGATCAATATGCTAAAGCTGACGCCACGCCAAGCAGAGATTCTGGCCTTCATCAAACGCTGCCTCGAAGACAACGGCTACCCGCCAACCCGCGCGGAAATCGCCCAGGAACTGGGTTTCAAGTCGCCCAACGCGGCTGAAGAACACCTCAAGGCGCTGGCGCGCAAGGGTGCTATCGAAATGACCCCGGGCGCATCCCGTGGCATTCGCATCCCCGGCTTCGAAGCCAAGGCCGACGAAACCACCCTGCCGATCATCGGCCGGGTAGCGGCAGGCGCACCGATCCTGGCCCAGCAGCATGTCGAGGAGTCCTGCAACATCAATCCTTCGTTCTTCCATCCTCGGGCCGACTACCTGCTTCGTGTACACGGCATGAGCATGAAGGACATCGGCATCTTCGACGGTGACCTCCTGGCCGTGCACACCACCCGCGAAGCCCGCAATGGCCAGATCGTGGTGGCGCGAATCGGCGACGAAGTGACCGTCAAGCGCTTCAAGCGCGACGGCAGCAAGGTCTGGCTCATCGCCGAGAACCCGGAGTTCGCGCCCATCGAAGTGAATCTGAAAGATCAGGACCTGGTCATCGAAGGCTTGAGCGTCGGCGTCATTCGCCGCTAAAGGAGGCTTTATGCAGTTCCCTCACACACCACAACACACACAACTTCCGCTGTTCGAGGCATTTATGGCCCAACCGCTGGTTCCAGTCCTGAAAGAGGTCATCGAGTCGCCCTGGGGCGTCGAGCCCGAGGCTTTCAGCGAACTGTCGTTACGTGGTGCGGCTGGAAACTGCCTGAACCTGCTGGCGCCGATTCTGCGAGAACTCAGCCAGGACCAGGATGCTCGCTGGCTGACGCTGATCGCACCACCGGCCAGCGTCACCCAGGCCTGGCTGCGGGATGCCGGCCTGAACCGCGAACGCATCCTGTTGTTGCAGCCGCGGGGCACCCAAAGCGCCCAACAGTTGACCTGCGAAGCCTTGCGCCTGGGCCGCAGCCACACCGTGGTCAGCTGGCTCAACCCGTTGACCGCCACCGCACGGCAACAGTTGATCAGCGCCGCCCGTACCGGGGACGCACAAAGTCTGAACATTCGATTGGGCTAAGACAAACGCGGGGCTTCTCCAAGGCAGAGAAGCCGACCAGCCACACTATCCAAAAAAGCCGACAGACGGGATCAATGAAGAACCCGCGGCCCCTCTTCCTTGTTGAATTCGCCTTCAACCAGGCGACCTGCCATCTGAACGCCCACGCTCAGCATCGCCTTGGCGACTTCGACGTGTTGGCCCTGGAGGAATACCTTGGCATCTTCGGAGAAGTTCAGGGTAACCAGAGAACCCTCGTCCTCAGCCCTGCGCAGCTCGATGCGGCCATCAGGAAGTTCGACAATTTCTAGAAAGGACGTAGGCATAAAAGTCTGTTCTCCACGAAAGGCGAGGATTATATAGTCATCGGCCAGGCTCCGCTCGGGATCTTGACCAAGCGTTATCAACGAACGTAACGGGCCGAGAGGAAACTCAGCACTCGTTCAAACCTTCACGAAAGCGTATCGCCAGGCTCTTGAGGTTCTGGCGCCAACTCTCCAGCTCCTCCCGGCTCAACTCCTGCTCGGGTTCTTGTTCGTCCAGATTGACCGCCACGATCAACGGCTGGGTCACGTCCCCCTTGGGCTTGCGCGGGGCACGTGGCGGTTCGAACAGCGCCGCATGGGCCGCCAATAGCTTCGCCAGCCAGGTTTCCGGGTTGTGCGCCAGCTCGACCATTTCGGCCAATTCCGGGATAGCAATGGTTTCCAGCACTTCGCGGGTCAACAACAGCTCGGCCCGCGGTGCATTCGCTTGAGGCAGGCGATAGAAACCGGCGATTTCATGGCACAACCCCAACAATGCACCGTACAGGTGAAACAGCACGGATTCGCGCCCTGCCTGGAGCAGCGCCGGGGAATTCATCGCACGTCCGTCCTCGGCCCTGGTAAGCGCCTCAAGCGACAGACCGGCGAAATAGATTTTCTGATTGGTGCGGGTATAGAGTTCGTGGGCCATGGCGGCATCTCCCCAACGAAATGAAAGCTTCACGCAAGTGCGACAGTGTCATGGATCAACCGAGGCCACTGCAAGCCAAAAACAAAAAGGCCGCATGAAAACCTATGGGTTGTCATGCGGCCTTTTGTTCACATGGGACTTATTGGGACGGCTGCGCCCGAAACGTCGGACCGGTCCAGCGGGAGCAAGCGCCCTCGCCACAGCAAGTCCCTTTGTCACACGCGAGTGCTGCCATCAACTCTTGTCTTGCACCGTCCACTTACCGCCGTCGTAAAAGGCTTTCCAGCCGGTCGGCTTGCCGTCGACTTCGGTCTGCACGTATTGCTCCTTGGTCTTGCGGCTGTAGCGAATGACCGCTGGGCGCCCTTCCGGATCCTTCTGCGGCGCTTCGCAGAGGAAATGGTACTTGGGATCGATCTCGTCCTTGTGCGGCACGATTTCCATCACCAACGGTGCACGGGTCTCACGGTTTTTCGGGAACTGGCTGGCCGCCAGGAACAGGCCGGAAGCACCGTCGCGCAGGATGTAGGTGTCGTTGACCTTCTCGCACTTGAGCTCAGGCATCTTCACCGGGTCCATCTTCGGCGGCGCCGCGTCACCGCTCTTGAGCAGTTTGCGGGTGTTCTTGCAGGTCGGGTTGGTGCAGCCGAAGAACTTGCCGAAACGGCCGGTCTTGAGCTGCATCTCGCTGCCACACTTGTCGCACTCCAGGCTCGGACCTTCGTAGCCCTTGATGCGATAAGTGCCCTCTTCGATCTCGTAGCCAGCACAGTCCGGATTGTTACCGCAGATGTGCAGCTTGCGCTTTTCATCCAGCAGGTAGGCGTCCATCGCCGTGCTGCAGATCGGGCAGCGATGCTTGCCACGCAGCACCAGGGATTCCGATTCACCCTCGTCGTCCGCGGCGATTTCGTCACCCGGCACCAGATTGACCGTCGCCTTGCAGCGCTCCTTGGGTGGCAGGCTGTAGCCCGAGCAACCGAGGAACACGCCGGTCGAGGCGGTACGGATTTGCATCGGGCGCCCGCAGGTCAGGCACGGGATATCGGTCATGACCGGCTGGTTGGCGCGCATGCCGCTGTCAGGGCTTTCGGCCACTTCGAGCTTTTTCTTGAAGTCGCCGTAGAACTCGTCGAGAACGTTTTTCCAGTCGCGCTCGCCCTGGGCCACATCGTCGAGGTTCTCTTCCATACCGGCGGTGAAGCCGTAGTCCATCAGGTTCGAGAAGCTCTCGGACAAACGCTCGGTAACGATGTCACCCATCTTTTCCGAATAGAAACGACGGTTGTGCAGCGCCACATAGCCGCGGTCCTGGATGGTGGAGATGATCGCTGCGTAGGTCGAAGGACGACCGATGCCGCGCTTTTCCATTTCCTTGACCAGGCTGGCTTCGGAGTAACGAGCCGGTGGCTTGGTGAAATGCTGGGTCGGATCAAGCTTGATCAGCTTCATCACGTCGCCCTGGGCCATGTCCGGCAGGACGTCGTCATCCCCAGGCTTGGTGATCTGCGGCATGACGCGGGTATAGCCGTCGAACTTCAGGATGCGGCCCTTGGCGCGCAGCTCGAAGTCGCCGGCACCGACGCTGACCGTGGTCGACAGGTATTGCGCCGGCAGCATCTGGCAGGCCAGGAACTGGCGCCAGATCAGCTCGTAGAGACGCTCGGCATCGCGCTCCATGCCCGACAGCTTGCTTGGCTCGGTGTTGGCATCGGACGGACGAATCGCTTCGTGAGCCTCCTGTGCGCCTTCCTTGCTGCTGTAGACGTTCGGCGTGTCCGGCAGGTACTTCTTGCCGAACTCGCTTTCTATATAAGTGCGTGCCATCGCCACGGCATCGACCGAAAGATTGGTCGAGTCGGTACGCATGTAAGTGATGTAGCCGGCTTCGTACAGACGCTGGGCCATCATCATGGTTTTCTTCACGCCAAAGCCCAGGCGATTGCTCGCGGCCTGTTGCAACGTGGAGGTGATGAACGGCGCCGACGGCTTGCTGCTGGTCGGCTTGTCTTCGCGCTTGACGATGCTGTAGCTGGAAGCCTTGAGCTTCTCCAGCGCGGCCATGGCCTGGGCTTCGTTGAGCGGCTTGAAGGCCTCGCCCTTCTCCCGGGCCACGTCGAAGCGCACGGTAGCGCCCTTGGCGGTGCCGAGGTCGGCGTGGACTTCCCAGTACTCTTCAGGGATGAACGCACGGATCTCCCGCTCGCGCTCCACCACCAGCTTCACGGCGACCGACTGCACGCGACCGGCCGACAGGCCGCGGGCGATCTTGGCCCACAGCAGGGGCGAGACCATGTAGCCCACCACGCGATCGAGGAAGCGACGCGCCTGTTGAGCGTTGACCCGATCGATATCCAGCTCGCCCGGCTGGGAGAAGGCTTCCTGGATGGCCTTCTTGGTAATTTCGTTGAACACCACGCGCTTGTAGCGGCTGTCATCCCCACCAATGGCTTCGCGCAGGTGCCAGGCAATGGCTTCCCCTTCGCGGTCCAAGTCCGTCGCGAGATAGATGGTGTCAGCATCCTTGGCGAGCCGGCGCAGCTCTTCGATGACCTTTTCCTTGCCCGGGAGGATCTCGTACTTGGCTTTCCAGCCGTGTTCCGGATCGACCCCCATGCGTGAGACCAGCTGCTTGCGCGCCTTGTCTTTCGGCGACAGCGCCGGCGCTTCACCGGCAGCAGCCTTGCCGCGCTTGGCGGCTGGCTCCTTGCTGGCGCTAGCCGAACCGCTGGTGGGCAGGTCTCGGATATGGCCGATACTCGACTTCACCACGTATTGGTCGCCCAGATACTTGTTGATGGTCTTGGCCTTAGCCGGGGATTCCACAATGACCAGCGATTTGCCCATGGATCAGAAAATTCCTGAATTCTAAAAAGTGAAAGGCGGTTGGCGCCTGACGCGGCACCGCTATATATAGTGGCTGCAAGGTGAGGTCAAGCGCAGGGTTGCCCGCTTACCGGCCTCAAGGCTTGGAAAAAATGCTCTCCTCGGCCTGCACCAAAGCAAAGCGTGGCACCTGTTCGCCGTCAACCTCGACGGACTCCTCGAACATGCTCAAGGGACGCACCCAAAAGCCGTAATCGCCATACAGGGCTTGATAGAAGACCACTTCTTCCTCGGTCTCGGAATGCCGCGCGATGCTGAATACGCGGTACTGCGGACCTTTGTAATGCTGGTAGAGCCCAGGTTGTATCGGCATGCTTTGGCCCTCACTCAAATTTTTTCAAAATAAAAACAAAATCTTTTTTACTAAACCCGAAAAAACAAAAACCGGGGCACTTGGCCCCGGCTTCCATCAACGCAACGCTTAGACGCGTTCGAAGACAGTGGCAATGCCCTGGCCGAGGCCAATGCACATGGTGGACACACCAAAGGTGCCGCCATTCTGCTTCATGACGTTGAGCAGCGTGCCGGAGATACGCGCACCGGAGCAACCGAACGGGTGACCCAGGGCGATCGCGCCGCCGTGCAGGTTAACCTTCTCGTTCATCTTGTCGAGCACTTTCAAATCTTTCAGCACTGGCAGGGCCTGTGCGGCGAAAGCTTCGTTGAGTTCGAAGAAGTCGATATCGGCAATACCCAGGCCTGCGCGCTTCAAGGCTTTCTGCGTGGCCGGTACTGGACCATAGCCCATGATCGCCGGATCCACACCCGCCACGGCCATCGAACGAATCACCGCCATCGGCTGGATACCCAGGTCCTGGGCACGTTGGGCCGACATCACGATCATGCACGAGGCACCATCGGTGATCTGCGACGAGGTACCGGCTGTCACGGTGCCGCCCTTCGGATTGAATGCCGGCTTGAGGGCCGCCAGGCTTTCCAGGGTGGTTTCCGGACGAATGGTTTCGTCGAAGTCGAACAGCTTCAGGAAACCGTTCTCGTCGTAGCCCTGCATCGGGATGATCTCATCCTTGAACTTGCCTTCCACGGTCGCCTTGTGGGCGAGCTGGTGGGAGCGCACGCCAAAGGCGTCCTGCTGTTCGCGGGTGATGCCGTGCATTTTGCCAAGCATTTCCGCTGTCAGGCCCATCATGCCCGAGGCTTTCGCCGCGTACAGCGACATGTGCGGGTTCGGATCGACGCCGTGCATCATGCTCACGTGGCCCATGTGCTCGACACCACCGACGACGAACACGTCACCGTTGCCGGTCATGATCGCCTGGGCGGCGGTGTGCAGTGCGCTCATGGACGAACCGCACAGGCGGCTGACGGTCTGGCCCGCCGCCGTGTGAGGAATCTGGGTCATCAGCGAGGCCATGCGGGCGATGTTCCAGCCCTGCTCCAGGGTCTGGTTCACACAGCCCCAGATCACGTCTTCGACTTCGTTGGGGTCGACCTTGACGTTGCGCTCCAGCAGTTTGCTGATCAGGTGCGCCGACATGTCTTCGGCGCGGGTGTTGCGGTGCATGCCGCCCTTGGAGCGGCCCATTGGCGTACGACCGAAGTCGACAATCACGACGTCTCTAGGATTCAAGCTCATAAATGTTCTCTCGCTCTAGTCGTTGGGCGCTTAACCGAAGAAGCTCTGGCCGTTCTTGGCCATTTCACGCAGCTTCGCGGTCGGGTGGTACAGCGCGCCCAAATCAGCGTACTGGTCAGCCAGGGCAACGAACTCGGCGACACCGATCGAATCGATGTAGCGCAGCGCACCGCCACGGAATGGAGGGAAACCGATACCGTAGACCAGACCCATGTCGGCTTCGGCGGCGGTTTCGACAATGCCGTCTTCCAGGCAACGCACGGTTTCGAGGCACAGCGGGATCATCATCCAGTTGATGATGTCCTCGTCGGTGACTTCGCGCTGCTCGTAGACGATCGGCTTGAGCACTTCCAGAACCGACGAGTCGGCAACTTTCTTCTGCTTGCCGCGCTTGTCGGTCTCATAGGCGTAGAAGCCCTTGCCGTTCTTCTGGCCCAGGCGCTTGGCTTCGTAGAGCACGTCGACGGCCGAACGACGGTCGTCCTTCATGCGGTCCGGGAAGCCTTCGGCCATGACGTCGCGACCGTGGTGGCCGGTGTCGATGCCGACCACGTCCATCAGGTACGCCGGGCCCATCGGCCAGCCGAATTTTTCCATGATCTTGTCGATGCGCACGAAGTCCACACCGGCGCTGACCAGCTTGGCGAAACCGCCAAAGTACGGGAACAGCACGCGGTTGACCAAAAAGCCCGGGCAGTCGTTGACGACGATCGGGTTCTTGCCCATTTTCTTGGCGTAGGCCACGGTGGTAGCAACGGCGTGTTCGCTGGACTTCTCGCCACGGATCACTTCCACCAGCGGCATCATGTGCACCGGGTTGAAGAAGTGCATGCCGACGAAGTTCTCCGGACGCTTGAGGGCCTTGGCCAGCAGCGAAATGGAGATGGTCGAGGTGTTCGAGGCCAGGATGGTGTCCTCTTTGACCTTGTCTTCGACTTCAGCCAGTACCGCCTGCTTGACCTTCGGGTTCTCGACAACGGCTTCAACCACCAGGTCGACATGGCCGAAATCGCCGTAGGACAGGGTCGGACGAATGCCGTTGAGCACTTCGGCCATCTTCGCAGCGGTCATGCGACCTTTGTCGACACGGCCGACCAGCAGCTTGGCGGCTTCGGCCAGGCCTTGCTCGATCCCGTGTTCGTTGATGTCCTTCATCAGGATCGGCGTACCTTTGGACGCCGACTGGTAGGCGATACCGCCACCCATGATGCCGGCGCCGAGCACGGCGGCCTGCTTCACGTCACTGGCGATTTCGTCGTAGGCCTTGGCCTTTTTCTTCAGTTCCTGGTCATTGAGGAACAGACCGATCAGGCTTTGCGCAGCCGAGGTCTTGGCCAGCTTGACGAAGCCGGCGGCTTCGACTTCCAGAGCCTTGTCACGACCGAAGTTCGCGGCTTTCTGGATAGTCTTGATCGCTTCGACCGGCGCTGGGTAGTTCGGGCCTGCCTGACCGGCCACGAAACCCTTGGCGGTTTCGAAGGCCATCATTTGTTCGATGGCGTTGAGCTTGAGCTTTTCCAGCTTCGGCTGACGCTTGGCCTTGTAGTCGAACTCGCCGCTGATGGCGCGCTTGATGGTTTCAAGGGCCGCTTCCTGGAGCTTGCCAGGTTCGACCACGGCATCCACGGCACCGACCTTCAGCGCGTCTTCAGCACGGTTTTCCTTGCCGGCGGCAATCCACTCGATGGCGTTGTCGGCACCGATCAGGCGCGGCAGGCGCACGGTGCCGCCGAAGCCTGGGTAGATGCCCAGCTTGACTTCCGGCAGGCCGATCTTGGCCGTGGTGGACATGACGCGGTAATCCGCCGCCAGGCACATTTCCAGGCCGCCACCCAGGGCGATGCCGTTGATGGCCACGACGGTCGGTACGTTGAGGTCTTCGAAGTCGCTGAAAATACGGTTGGCTTCGAGGTTGCCAGCGATCAGTTCGGCATCGGGCAGCTTGAAGTTGTCGACGAATTCGGTGATGTCGGCACCGACGATGAACACGTCCTTGCCGCTGCTGACGATCACACCCTTGATCGAAGCATCTGCCTTGATAGTGTCCACGGCCTGACGCAATTCATTCAGGGTTAGACGGTTGAACTTGTTGACGGACTCACCCTTGAGGTCGAATTTCAATTCGACGATGCCACTTTCAAGAGCCTTAACCGTGATGGCTTTACCTTCGTAAATCATCAACTGATCTCCACGATATGGAAGCTGAACAGTACACGTTGAACGCTGACCACTGGTTCGGCATTGACGTTTACCGTCGATGCTACGCCAATCCGCCAGGCACACCCGTCAACGCGATAGTCGGGGTCTGTAGGAGCATTCTGAAAATACAAACGCTCAATTCATACGCCCGTTTGATTTGGGTACGTCACCTTCACGGAATTTCCGACAATTGTCAATCGCCCTAAACATAGGCGTGAACGCGACTTCTCGGTCATTTCCGTACCGTACGGATCCGCAACACGGCGCCGCATGAGCAGCTATTCATAGGATCAATAATTAGAAAAATCGCCCTAATTCCAGACATATCGGATCCAGCCGTCTACGCTGTCGGGACGCGATTGAAAATTGGGAACAAAGGACGTTACGAACGCACGTCCTGACACGAGATTGATTACCGGCCTGCCTGGCCAACCCGCCCGATGAGACTGTCGGGCTTTTTTATGCCTCAGGCCAGCGCCTTGAGCACCGCGCAAATATCTTGCAAAACAGTCGCTTCGCCCTTCTCGCCCCAGTACAAGGCGATCATTTGCCGATCGGCTTCGACCTTGTAGACGTTGGCCGGCAATTTTTCGAAATGATTGAGCAGGGACTCATCCTGGCAGACTTCTCGCCACTGGTTGACCCAGACGCCTGGCGCAGTCTGCCAATAGCTCCAGACCGCCGGTTCCTTGCCACGCCGGGGCCGGTGGTACTGGGCGCAGGGGTTTGGCGGCTGCTGGCCGAGCCAGTGCGGCCACTCCTGCGGCGCCAGCTGCATGGCCAGGCCCAGGCGTCGTGCTTCCATGCGCAGGGCCATGCGACCGCTCTGAACACGGGACGGACGCAACCATGCCAGTGGACTTAACACCACCAACAGGATTGACACCACTATCCAGACCGTCATATTCGTACTCCCGAATTCTGATGAGCCCATTGAGCCACGTCGCCGTCAATGCGCTTGAAACCAGCCATACTTACCGTATCGCAATTCTCTGGAGTGCTTTCCATGTACTACGAACACGTTCTGGTCGCCGTCGACCTCACTGAAGAATGCGATCCGGTCGTCAAGCGCGCCCTCGCCCTTTGCGAAAGCCGGGACACCAAGCTGTCGCTGGTGCATATCGTCGAACCGATGGCCATGGCCTTCGGCGGCGACGTGCCCATGGACCTTTCCCAATTGCAGCAGCAGCAATTCGACCAGGCCAAGGAACGCCTTGACCGACTGATCGTGAAATACCCTGCCCTGAAGAAGGAATTCAGCCACCTGACCTACGGCCAGCCGCGCCAGGAGATCCATCACCTGGCCAAGGAACAGGGCTGCGACCTGATTGTGGTCGGCAGCCATGGTCGCCACGGCCTGGCGCTGTTGCTGGGCTCGACCGCCAACGACGTGCTGCATGGCGCGCCTTGCGATGTGCTGGCGGTACATCTGGTCAAGCGCACATAACCCCAGACCCTGACCTTGTGGGAGCAAGCTTTGCTCCCACAGGCTCACCCCTACAGGGGAATAGCGTCTCAAATAGAAATCCCGGCGTTCATTGCTGAATTCCGGGATTTTTTTTCAACAGCAGATCAAGCGTCCAGTTCAGCCCAGCGCTCGACCAGTGCGTCCAGCTCGACCTGCAACTGCTCCAGATGCGCGATGACCTTGGCGGTTTCGGCAGCAGGTCGCTGGTAGAAGCCGGCGTCAGCCATCTCGGCTTCCACCGCGGCGATCTGCTGTTCCTTCGCGTCGATGTCACCCGGCAGCGCCTCCAGCTCACGCTGCAGCTTGTAGCTGAGTTTTTTCTTGGCCGGTGCCGGGGTCGCCGCGGCAGCTACCGGGGCTGGCTCGGCCTTGACCACGGCCGAATTCAGGTCGGCCTTGCCAGACTTGCTTTCGGTTACTCCCAGCAGACGCGGCGAGCCGCCCTGGCGCAGCCAGTCCTGATAGCCACCGACGTATTCACGCACCAGGCCTTCGCCTTCGAACACCAGAGTGCTGGTGACCACGTTGTCGAGGAATGCCCGGTCGTGGCTGACCATCAGCACGGTGCCGTTGAAGGTCAGCAACACCTCTTCCAGCAACTCCAGGGTTTCCACGTCCAGGTCGTTGGTCGGTTCGTCGAGCACCAGCAGGTTCGCCGGCTTGCTGAACAACTTGGCCAGCAACAGACGGGCGCGCTCGCCACCCGACAGCGCCTTGACCGGCGTACGGGCACGCTGGGGGCTGAACAGGAAATCGCCAAGGTAGCTCAGCACATGGCGGCTCTGGCCATCGATGTCGATGAAATCGCGGCCTTCGGCGACGTTGTCGATCACGGTCTTTTCCAGGTCCAACTGATGGCGCAACTGGTCAAAGTAGGCGACGTCGATCTTCGTGCCCTCTTCCACCTTGCCATTGGTCGGCACCAGGCCACCGAGCATCAGCTTGAGCAAGGTGGTCTTGCCGGTACCGTTGGCACCCAGCAGGCCGATGCGATCGCCACGCTGCAGCACCATGGAGAAGTCCTTGATCAGGAACGGGCCGCCCGGGTGCGCGAAACTCACATTCTCAAGGACCATCACCTGCTTGCCGGACTTGTCAGCGGTATCCAGCTGGATGTTGGCCTTGCCGGTGCGCTCGCGACGTTCACTGCGCTCCATGCGCAAGGCCTTGAGCGCCCGCACACGGCCTTCGTTGCGGGTGCGACGCGCCTTGATACCCTGGCGAATCCAGACTTCTTCCTGGGCCAGTTTCTTATCGAACAACGCGTTAGCGGTTTCTTCCGCCGCCAGCGCCGCTTCCTTGTGCACCAGGAAGCTGGCGTAGTCGCCGTTCCAGTCGATCAGGCCGCCACGGTCCAGTTCAAGGATGCGGGTCGCCAGGTTTTGCAGGAAGGAACGGTCGTGGGTGATGAACAGCACCGCACCCTGGAAGTCCTTCAAGGCTTCTTCAAGCCAGGCGATGGCGCCGATGTCCAGGTGGTTGGTCGGTTCGTCGAGCAGCAGCAGGTCCGGCTCGGACACGAGGGCCTGGGCCAGCAGGACGCGACGACGCCAGCCGCCGGACAACTCGGCCAGGGTCTTGTCGGCCGGCAATTGCAGGCGGCTCAGGGTGCTGTCGACCAGTTGCTGCAGACGCCAGCCGTCTCGGGCTTCAAGGTCGTGCTGCACGTGCATCAACTTGTCCAGGTCGGCATCGGTGACGATGTTCTGGCTCAGGTGGTGGTACTCGGCCAACAGCGCGCCGACACCGTCCAGGCCTTCGGCGACCACATCGAATACGGTCCGCTCGTCGGCCACCGGCAGTTCCTGGGGCAATTCGCCGATTTTCAGGCCTGGCGCGCGCCAGACCGAGCCGTCATCGGGCTTTTGATCGCCCTTGACCAGCTTCATCATGCTGGACTTGCCAGTGCCGTTGCGGCCGATGATGCACACCCGCTCACCACGGGCGATCTGCCAGGACACCTTGTCCAACAACGGCATAGCGCCGAAAGCAAGGGACACATCGCTGAATTTGAGCAGGGTCATGAGCTTCTCCAAAAACCGGGCGCGCATTCTACCTGAGATGAGGCCTCAAGGTTCCGCCAATTTCGCCACCGAAGCACTCTGTATAACAAATGTTGCGAACTTGCACCGACGGCCCTGCAAAGCTTTCGCCGGCTGCTGGCAAAAGGCTAAGCTACAGACAGTTACCCTGGGTTACCCCTTGGGCTTGTCATGTTTTTTTATGCCCGGACGTCTCATGCGCAGTCGCCTTTTAAGTGTTTTATCGTGTCTTTTTGTATGTGCCACTGCCGTTCAATCCGCGCAGGCGGTGGATATCTCCACTCAACGCCAATATTACGACGAGGCCAAGCGCGCCTTGGCCAAGGGTGATTCCGGCCCTTACTTTCGCTACAGCCAGGCCCTGCGTGATTATCCGCTGGAACCCTATCTGGCCTACGACGAATTGACCGCTCGCCTCAAGAGCGCCAGCAACGCCGAAATCGAGAAGTTCCTCGCCGAACATGGTGACCTGCCCCAGGCCAACTGGATGAAATTGCGCTGGCTGCGTTGGCTGACCGAACGCGGCGACTGGGAGACCTTCGTCAAGTATTACGATCCCAAGCTCAATTTCACCGAACTGGACTGCCTTAACGCCCAGTACCAGCTCAGCCATGGCTTGAAGGCCGAAGGCTATGCCAATACCGAAAAGCTGTGGCTCTCCGGTAAATCCCAGCCCCAGGCGTGCGATGCCTTGTTCGGTCTATGGGCCTCCCAGGGCCAGTTGACCGAACAGAAACGCTGGGAACGCACAAAACTGGCGGCCCAGGCCCGCAACTACCCGCTGGCCAACAGCCTGGTCAGCGGCCTGACCACCCTCGCCCCCCGCGGCAAGCTGCTGGTGGACGTGGCGCAAAAGCCCGAGTTGCTCAACCAGCCCTCGCGCTTCATCCCGGCCGATGAACCGATGTCCGATATCGTCAGCCTCGGCCTGCGTCGCCTGGCCCGCCAGGATCCGGAAAAGGCCATGGCACTGCTGGACGGCTACGCCAGTACCATGCATTTTTCCCGTGATGAAAAAGTTGCGATTGCCCGGGAAATCGGCCTGACCCTGGCCAAGCGCTTCGACAGCCGGGCCTTGGACGTAATGACGAAATACGACCCGGAACTGCGCGATGACACCGTTTCGGAATGGCGCTTGCGCCTGCTGCTGCGCCTGGCCCGCTGGGACGACGCCTACCAACTGACCCGTCGCCTGCCCGAGTCGCTGTCGAGCACCAATCGCTGGCGGTACTGGCAAGCCCGCACGCTGGAACTGGCGCAGCCGCAGAACCCCGAAGCGCTGGCGCTCTACAAGCACCTGGCCCGTGAACGGGATTTCTATGGTTTCCTGGCTGCCGATCGCTCCCAGTCACCGTACTCGCTAGTCAACAAGCCGCTGGTGATGAGCCAGGCGCTGATCAACAAAGTGCGCAACACCCCTGGCGTGCGTCGGGCGCTGGAATTTCATGCCCGTGGGGACATCGTCGACGGGCGCCGCGAGTGGTATCACGTCAGCCGTCATTTCAACCGCGACGAAATGGTCGCCCAGGCCAAACTGGCGTATGACCTGAAGTGGTATTTCCCGGCCATTCGCACCATCAGCCAGGCCAAGTACTGGGACGACCTGGACATCCGCTTCCCGATGGCCCACCGCGACACCCTGGTGCGCGAAGCCAAGATCCGCGGCCTGCATCCAAGCTGGGCGTTCGCCATTACCCGCCAGGAAAGCGCCTTCATGGACGACGCCCGTTCCGGCGTCGGTGCCGCCGGCCTGATGCAACTGATGCCTGGCACCGCCAAGGAAACCGCGCGCAAGTTCAGCATTCCCCTGGCCTCACCACAGCAAGTGTTGAACCCGGACAAGAACATCCAGTTGGGCGCGGCGTACCTGAGCCAGGTTCATAGCCAGTTCAACGGCAATCGCGTCCTGGCTTCGGCGGCCTACAACGCCGGCCCCGGTCGCGTGCGCCAGTGGCTGCGTGGCGCCGACCACTTGAGCTTCGACGTCTGGGTCGAAAGCATCCCGTTCGACGAAACCCGCCAATACGTGCAGAACGTGTTGTCGTACTCGGTGATCTACGGCCAGAAACTCAACTCGCCGCAACCGCTGGTGGATTGGCATGAGCGGTATTTCGATGATCAGTGATTATTAGCGAAAGCTGTTCCTGAGAAGAAAAAATGCCCGCATCGAAAGATGCGGGCATTTCTTTTTGCTCGCTTGCTGGACCTTGTGGGATCGGGCTTGCTCGCGATGGCGGTGGCACCTTCAACATGGATGCAAGCTGGCTCACCGCTATCGCGAGCAAGCTCGCTCCCACAAGGGACCATACTTAGTCGGCTGCCGCCTCCAGGCCAACATTGAACTGCAACGCCGCCAGCCGCGCGTACAGCGCATTGCTGGCAACCAGCTCCTGGTGAGTCCCCACGGCAACCACCTTGCCTTGATCCATCACCGCGATCCGGTCAGCGTTTTTCACCGTGGCCAGGCGGTGGGCGATGACCAGGGTCGTGCGGTTTTTCATCAGGTTGGGCAGGGCTTGCTGGATCAGGTGTTCGCTTTGCGCATCGAGGGCGCTGGTGGCTTCGTCCAGCAGCAGGATCGGCGCGTCCACCAGCAACGCCCGGGCGATGGCCAGGCGTTGGCGTTGACCGCCGGATAACCCGAGACCACCGTCACCCAGGTGGGTCTGGTAGCCGTCGGGCATTTTTTCGATGAAATCGTGGGCGTGGGCAATCTGCGCGGCCTCACGCACCTGCTCGGACGTTGCGCCAGGGTTGCCGTAGCGGATGTTCTCTTCGACCGTGCCGAAAAACAGTGCCGGATTTTGTGAAACCAGGGCGAAGTGACGGCGCAGGTCCAACGGATCAAGTTGAGTCAACGGCACGTCGTCGATCAGTATCTGCCCTTGCACCGGATCGTAGAAACGCAGCAGCAGGTCATACACCGTTGACTTGCCCGCACCGGAAGGCCCGACCAGGGCCAGGGTCTCACCGGCCTTGATAGTCAGGTCGAGGCCGTCGACCGCATAGCTGTCAGGCCGGGAGGGATAGGAAAAACGCACGCCTTCGAGGCGCAGGTCGCCCCGGACCCGCTCCGGCAACGTGACAAGACCTGAAGCCGGCGGCTGGATAATGTTCTCCGAACGCAGCAACTCGGCAATGCGCTCTGCCGCACCCGCCGCCCGTTGCAGCTCGCCGATCACCTCGCTCAGGGTGCCGAAGGCACTGCCGACGATCAGGCTGTAGAACACGAATGCCGCCAGCTCACCGCCGGAAATCCGCCCGGCGATCACATCCATGCCGCCGACCCAGAGCATCACCCCCACCGCGCCCAGCACCAGCACGATCACCAGGGTGATCAGCCAGGCCCGCTGGGCGATGCGCTTGCGGGCAGTGTCGAAAGCCTGTTCCACCGTCACGGAGAATCGTTGTTCGTCCTGGACCTGGTGGTTGTAGGCCTGCACGGTCTTGATCTGCCCAAGGGTTTCGGAGACGTAGCTGCCGACGTCGGCAATCCGGTCCTGGCTCTGGCGCGACAAGCTGCGCACCCGACGACCAAAGACCAGGATCGGTGCCAATACCAGCGGCAGGGCAATCACCACGATGCTGGTCAACTTGGGATTGGTGATGAACAGCAGCACGATGCCGCCTACCACCATCAAGGCGTTGCGCAAAAACAACGACAGCGACGAACCGATCACCGATTGCAGCAAGGTCGTATCGGCGGTCAGCCGCGACTGGATTTCCGAACTGCGGTTGTTTTCGTAGAAACCGGGGTGCAAGTACACCAGATGGTTGAAGACCTGCCGCCGGATATCGGCCACCACCCGCTCGCCGATCCAGGACACCAGGTAAAAACGTGAAAACGTACCGATCGCCAACCCCACCACCAGTATCATGAACAGGCCGATGGATTGATTGAGCAGGTGCGGTGAGCGGGTCATGAAGCCCTGATCCACCAGCAACCGGATGCCTTGGCCCATGGACAAGGTAATACCGGCGGTGACAATCAGGGCCAGCAAGGCGCCGACGACCTGTTTGCGGTAAGGGGCGATGAAGCCGCTGGCCAGGCGTATGGCACGGCGATGTCGGGAAGAAAGCATCAAGGGCATCCGATAATGCAGCAGGAAAAAGGCCGGCCAGCGACGCCAAAGCGTAGCGGAACCAAATTGAATCAGAATGAGTCAGGTTAAATATGACCACAACGACTAGAGGCTAGATGTTATCGGTCTAAAGTCTGGCTGGAAACGCAACTATGTTTCTGATTGAGTGGAGGTGTCGCCATGAACCTACAAGGAGTGTCATGGCTCGGTCACCTGGCGACATTAAAGTAGGCACACAACCTGATGAGGAGACAGGCCATGTCCTTGCAACACAGCAGCGACGACAAGATTCAAGTAATCCGCACGCAACCGGACCAGTCTCTGGGCTGCTCGTTCATCGATGCCCAAGGGCGCGAAGTACCGATCACCGAAGACATGATCCAGAAAGCCTGCAGCGAGCTGGAAAAACGACTGGTCAAGCCTGCCGAACAAAAGTGATACAGCCCGTCTTCAATTGGACCCGACCTTGATGTCGGGTTTTTTATGCCTGCGAGAAACGTTGTGGGAGCAAGGCTTGCCCGCGATGCAGGCACCTCGGTCCCCTGACCGCGTCATCGTTCATCGCGAGCAAGCTTTGCTCCCACAACCCAGCGCTGTCACGATCTGTTGCAAGGCCGCCGACTGCCCCTCGATACCAACCTTCAGGCTGTCGATTTCCCGCCGTGGCGGGTAGTGCTTGCGCAAGGCGTCGAACGCGCTGCGTTGTTCGCCGACTGTGCCCACCAGGCTGCGGCGAAAGTTCGCGTCGTCACCACGGGGGTCGTACACGCTCCGGCACAGCGCCGCCAAGGCCCAGGCCGGGTCGGTTGCGGCATCCAGGGTGATGCCACCCAGCCAAGGCCGAGGCAACAGGTCGCTGAGGCTGACTTCAACCGGCCGCTCCATGAAAGCGCACAAGGCCTGGTAGATCTGGGCGGTGCCACGCTGGCGGCCATCGAGACTGTAACCGGCAATGTGCGGGGTGGCGATCACGCACAAATCGGCCAGGTCCACATCCACGGTGGGCTCCTGCTCCCAGACATCCAGCACCGCTTGCAGGTCTTCGCGTTCCAGCAACACTTCACGTAGCGCGGCATTGTCGATCACCGGGCCGCGGGCCGCGTTGATCAGCCAGGTCCCGGGCTTGAGCTGGTTCAGACGCGCTTCGTCGAACAGGTGCCAGGTCGGTTGCTCGCCGTCGCGGGTCAACGGTGTATGCAGGCTGATCACATCGCACTGCTCGATGATCTGCTCCAGGCTCACATAGTCGCCCCCTTCGGCGGCCTGACGCGGCGGATCGCAGACCTTCACGGTCCAGCCCAGCCCCTTGAGCACCTCGATCAACCGCCCGCCCACCTGGCCTGCGCCGATCACACCGAAGGTTCGTTGCTCAAGTTGCGCGCCTTCGATTTCTGCCAGGGTCATCAGGCTGCCCAGCACATAGTCCACCACGCCACGGGCATTGCAGCCCGGCGCGCTGGCCCAGCGGATACCAGCCTCGGCAAGATAGTCCAGGTCCAGGTGATCGGTGCCGATGGTGCAGGTGCCGACGAAGCGCACCTTGCTGCCTTCCAGCAGCGCCCGATTGACCTGGCTGACCGAACGCACCAGCAGCACATCGGCTTGCTCGACCATCGTCCGGTCGATCCCCCGGCCCGGCACCCGGCGGATTTCGCCGAATCCTTGGAAAAATGCATCAAGCAGGGGGATGTTTTCGTCGGCGACGATCAGCATGGCAAAGCTCCTTTGGCGGGAGGGGCAGTGTAGGCGTTCCGTTGGGCCTGTGCATTACCCGGAGCGAATGATGTTGTGGCGAGGGAATGTATGTGGGAGCAAAGCTTGCTCGCGATGCCGGCGCCTCGGTTCCTCGGCAGACCGCATCATCTTCATCGCGGGCAAGCCTTGCTCCCAAAGGTGCTCGAAAACTGAAAAAACGATTACAAATCCACAACACAGGATTTTTCCTGACCACTGTGTCAAAGCGTAGAATTCGCCGCCTTGCGCTTAATCTTTTCGGACGCTTTCCCTGTGAACCCTGCAATCGATACCCCCACCACCCTCTCCCGCCCGGCCCGGGTTCGTCTTGAACTCAGGACCTTGCTGGCCCTGGCCTTGCCGATCATGGTGGCGCAACTGGCAACCACCGCCATGGGGTTTGTCGATGCGGTGATGGCCGGTCGGGTTGGCCCGCGGGACCTGGCCGCCGTGGCTTTGGGCAACTCGATCTGGGTGCCGGTGTTCCTGTTGATGACCGGCACATTGCTGGCGACCACCCCGAAAGTTGCCCAGCGCTTCGGCGCCGGTACGTTCGACGAGATCGGGCCGCTGGTGCGCCAGGCGCTGTGGCTGGCATTGGTGGTGGGGTTGATCGCCACACTGGCGCTGTTCAGCGCCGAACCGATCCTGCACATCATGAATGTCGACCCCGAACTGATTGGCCCATGCATGGAATACCTGCGGGGCATCGGCACGGGCCTGCCGGCCGTGGCGCTGTATCACGTACTGCGCTGCTTCAGCGACGGCCTGGGACGCACGCGGCCAGCGATGGTGCTGGGGCTGTGTGGGCTGGCGCTGAACATTCCGCTCAATTACATCTTCATCTATGGGCACCTCGGCGTGCCCGCCATGGGCGGCGTCGGTTGCGGCTGGGCCACGGCCATCGTGATGTGGGTCATGGCCCTGGGCATGGCCGGGTGGGCCCGCTGGGCACCGGCCTATCAGTCGAGCCGGCTGTTCAGCCGTTTCGACTGGCCGCAATGGGCGGTCATCAAGCGCCTGCTGGGCATCGGCTTGCCGATTGGCATTGCGGTGTTCGCCGAATCGAGCATTTTCGCGGTGATCGCGCTGCTGATCGGCAGCCTCGGTGCCACGGTGGTGGCCGGGCACCAGATCGCGCTGAACTTCAGCTCCCTGGTGTTCATGATCCCCTACTCCCTGGGCATGGCCGTCACGGTGCGGGTCGGCCAGGCCCTGGGTCGTCGTCAGCCTCGCGAAGCGCGCTTCGCCGCTGGTGTGGGCATGGGCACGGCCCTGGCGTACGCCTGCCTGTCGGCGAGCCTGATGTTCGCGCTGCGCGGGCCTATCGCGGCGATCTATACCGCCGATCCGGTGGTGATCGACGTGGCTTCGATGCTGATCGTCTACGCGGCGCTGTTTCAGTTTTCCGATGCGATCCAGGTCACGGCGGCAGGCGCGTTGCGCGGCTTCCAGGACACCCGGGTAACGATGATCCTGACCCTGTTCGCCTATTGGGGCATCGGCCTGCCGGTGGGTTACGCCCTGGGCCTGACCGACTGGCTCGGTGCCGCCAGCGGCCCGAGCGGATTGTGGCAAGGCCTGATCGTGGGCTTGAGCTGCGCGGCGCTGATGCTGTCGATCCGCCTGGCACGCAGCGCGCGCAAGCAGATCCGCATCAGCCGCTCGACGGATTAAGCGAGTTTCTTGCGGATCCAGTAGAGGTAAGTGCCCGCTTCCTCCTGCTGGGCCACCAGTTCGTGGTCCAGGAACACGCAAAACTTGGGGATGTCGCGGCGAGTCGAGGGGTCGGTGGCGATGACTTTCAGCAGGCCACCGGGGGCCAGGTCGCGGATGTGCTGGTGCAGCATCATCACCGGTTCCGGGCAATTGAGCCCCGTGGCATCCAGCGTGCCGTCGACCGGCGTGTCGTTCATTTCACTCATGTTCTACTCCTGAAACTGGCCGGCATTGTCGCGCAATGTCGGTTCTGAGCAAAGCCTGTGGGGCGGCAAACATGTGAGAGCAAGACTATGGGAGCAAGGCTTGCCCGCGATGCAGGCACCTCGATCTCCGGACCGCGTCATCGTTCATCGCGAGCAAGCTTTGCTCCCACGGGGCTTTTTCGTGTCCAACCGCCGCAGATGGCACGTCACTTCCTCGCGGTCGTGGTACAGCTGCTTGCAACCGATCTCGACCTTGATCCCCCGAGCCTTGAACCCCTCGGCGATGCGTTCGAGCAGGCGCTTGACCTCGGCATAACGCTGTTTCATCGGCAGCTTGAGGTTGACCACGGCCTCGCGGCAATGCCCTTCGCCAATCCACTCTTCCAGCATCGCCGCGTTGCGTGCCGGTTTCTCGACGATATCGCAGACCATCCAGTCCACCGGCTGCTTGGGCTTGAACGTGAAGCCGTCTGCCATCAGATGCTGCACCAGGCCGGTGTCCATCAGGCTTTCGGCCATCGGGCCATTGTCGATGGCGGTCACCAGCATGCCCCGGTTGACCAGTTGCCAGGTCCAGCCACCCGGCGCGGCGCCGAGGTCCACGCCGGTCATGTCGCTGTGCAGGCGCTCGTCCCACTGATCCCGGGGAATGAAATGGTGCCAGGCCTCTTCAAGCTTGAGGGTGGAACGACTCGGCGCTTCCCGGGGAAACTTCAGGCGGGGAATGCCCATGGGCCACATCGCCGAGTTATCGGATTCGGCCAGGCCCAGGAACACTTCGCGGCCACTCTTGAAAGTCAGCAGCAGGCGCGGCTTGCGCGAGTCGTCCACCAGCTTGCCGGCGCCAATCAGCGCCTTGCGCAACGGGCCTTCGAATTTTTTGCAGAAGTTCGACAGTTCCTTGCCGTCGTTGGTATCCACCACTTCCAGCCACAGGCTGCCACAGGTCGGGAAAGCGGCCATGTGGGCCAGGATGACGCTGATGCGATCGGTTTCCGGCAAATCGATGAACGTACCGCGCGCCCACTGGCGCGGAAAAATCAGTTCGGCGAAACGCTGGCCGCCCATCAGCCGCTCGGCGCCGTCGTCTTCGGTGCAGACAAATTCAGCGCAGGCACTGGCCGGTTTGGCCTTGGCGTAGCCGGCCACGTTGAGCCGGGCCGCGTGTTCGGCGATCTCGGAACAGACCTCGCCTTCGAAGCCTGGCCGGCAGTGCATGAAAAGCGTGTTCATTGAAACTCCGTAGCAAAGCCTGTCACGAAAACCGCCGCATGATAGCGGAGTTCGGAACCGCGAACCTGCCCATAGAGTCCAGTGATTAGTCATACGCTCAAAACAGGGCTAGGTTAAAGGCTCTGTCCGTTCCGTCAGTCCGTAGCCGTGCGGACTCAAAGGAGTGATTTCAATGCCGTCCCTCGATAGCCTGAAAACCCTTAAAACACTGCAAGTCGACGCCAGGACCTACCACTACTTCAGCCTGCCGGATGCCGCCCGAAGCCTGGGCGACCTGGACAAACTGCCCATGTCGTTGAAGGTACTGCTGGAAAACCTGCTGCGCTGGGAAGATGAAAAAACCGTCACCGGCACCGACCTCAAGGCCCTGGCCGGGTGGCTCAAGGAGCGCCGTTCCGACCGCGAGATTCAATACCGCCCCGCCCGGGTGTTGATGCAAGACTTCACCGGCGTCCCCGCCGTGGTCGACCTGGCCGCCATGCGCGCCGCCGTGGAAAAGGCCGGCGGCGATCCCCAGCGGATCAACCCGCTGTCGCCGGTGGACCTGGTGATCGACCACTCGGTGATGGTGGACAAATTCGCCAGCAGCCAGGCGTTCGAGCAGAACGTCGACATCGAAATGCAACGCAACGGCGAACGCTACGCCTTCCTGCGTTGGGGCCAGAGCGCTTTCGACAACTTCAGCGTGGTGCCGCCGGGCACTGGCATCTGCCATCAGGTCAACCTCGAATACCTGGGCCGCACCGTGTGGACCAAAGAGGAAGACGGTCGCACCTACGCGTTCCCCGACACCCTGGTGGGCACCGACTCCCACACCACCATGATCAATGGCCTCGGCGTGCTGGGCTGGGGCGTCGGCGGGATCGAGGCGGAAGCCGCCATGCTCGGCCAACCGGTGTCGATGCTGATTCCCGAGGTCATCGGCTTCAAACTCATCGGCAAGCTGCGCGAAGGCATCACCGCCACCGACCTGGTGCTGACCGTCACGCAGATGCTGCGCAAGAAAGGCGTGGTGGGCAAATTCGTCGAGTTCTATGGCGACGGCCTTGCCGACCTGCCCCTGGCCGACCGCGCCACCATCGCCAACATGGCCCCGGAATATGGCGCCACCTGCGGTTTCTTCCCGGTGGACGATGTGACCCTGGATTACTTGCGCCTGTCGGGACGCCCAGCGGAAACGGTGAAATTGGTCGAGGCCTATTGCAAGGCCCAGGGCCTGTGGCGCTTGCCCGGCCAGGAACCGGTGTTCACCGACACCCTGGAGCTGGACATGAGCAGCGTCGAAGCCAGCCTCGCCGGACCGAAACGCCCGCAGGACCGGGTCTCGTTGCCGAATGTCGGCCAGGCTTTCAGCGACTTCCTGGGGTTGCAGGTCAAACCCACCAGCAAAGAAGAAGGTCGCCTGGAAAGTGAAGGTGGCGGTGGCGTCGCGGTGGGCAATGCCGATCAGGTGGGCGAAGCCGAATATGAATTCGAAGGCCACACCCATCGCCTGAAAAACGGCGCGGTGGTGATTGCCGCCATTACTTCGTGCACCAACACCTCCAACCCCAGCGTGATGATGGCCGCCGGGCTGCTGGCGAAAAAAGCCGTGGAGAAAGGCCTGACCCGCAAGCCTTGGGTCAAGAGTTCCCTGGCGCCGGGCTCCAAGGTGGTCACCGACTACTACAAGGCGGCCGGCCTGACCGAGTACCTGGATAAACTTGGTTTCGACTTGGTGGGCTATGGTTGCACCACCTGCATCGGCAACTCCGGACCATTGCCGGAGCCCATCGAAAAAGCCATCCAGAAAGCCGACCTGACGGTGGCCTCGGTATTGTCAGGCAACCGCAACTTCGAAGGCCGGGTGCATCCACTGGTGAAGACCAACTGGCTGGCCTCGCCGCCACTGGTGGTCGCCTATGCCCTGGCCGGCACGGTGCGTATCGATATCAGTAGCGAGC
The DNA here is from genome assembly GCF_008801605.1 of Pseudomonas brassicacearum subsp. brassicacearum. GTDB lineage: Bacteria > Pseudomonadota > Gammaproteobacteria > Pseudomonadales > Pseudomonadaceae > Aquipseudomonas > Aquipseudomonas brassicacearum. The sequence goes on from NZ_VZPJ01000001.1 coordinate 1,149,695, forward strand.
CGCTGGGCAACGACCGGGACGGCAAGCCGGTGTACCTGCGGGACATCTGGCCCAGCAGCCAGGAAGTGGCCGCCGCCGTGGCCCAGGTCAACACCAGCATGTTCCACAAGGAATACGCCGCCGTGTTTGCCGGTGACGAGCAATGGCAAGCCATCGAAGTGCCGCAAGCGGCGACTTACGTCTGGCAGGACGACTCGACCTACATCCAGCACCCGCCGTTCTTCGACGACATCGACGGGCCGCCACCGGCTGTCAGGAACGTCGAAGGCGCCCGGGTCCTGGCCCTGCTGGGAGACTCGGTGACCACCGACCACATCTCCCCGGCTGGCAATATCAAGGCGGACAGCCCGGCCGGTCGCTACCTGCGCGAACAAGGCGTGGAGCCGCGAGACTTCAACTCCTACGGGTCCAGGCGCGGCAACCACCAGGTGATGATGCGCGGCACCTTCGCCAATATCCGCATTCGCAACGAAATGCTCGACGGCGAAGAAGGCGGCAACACGATCTACATTCCCAGTGGCGAACGAATGCCGATCTACGACGCCGCCATGCTGTACCAGGCCGCGGGCACACCATTGGTGGTGATCGCCGGCCAGGAATATGGCACCGGGTCGAGCCGGGACTGGGCAGCCAAGGGCACGAACCTGCTGGGGGTCAAGGCGGTGATCGCCGAAAGCTTCGAGCGTATCCATCGCTCCAACCTGGTGGGCATGGGCGTGCTGCCGTTGCAGTTCAAGCTCGACCAGAACCGCAAGAGCCTGAACCTCACGGGCAAGGAAACCCTGGACATCCTCGGGCTCAACAACGTCGAACTGACGCCGCGCATGAACCTGCCCCTGGTCATTACCCGCGAGGACGGCAGCCAGGAGCGAATCGAAGTGTTGTGCCGGATCGATACCTTGAATGAAGTGGAATATTTCAAGGCCGGCGGGATCCTTCACTATGTGTTGCGGCAATTGATTGCCAGTTAAAGATAAGCACCCCTGTGGGAGCGAGCTTGCTCGCGATAGCGGTAGAACAGCCAACATCGATGTTGTCTGACAACCCTCTATCGCGAGCAAGCTCGCTCCCACAGGTTCTGCGGCTGCCTGACCGTCATTAGTGTTTTAACAGGCGGCGTTTTTGCACGAGCCTGCCTATAATCCCGTCGGCACTCACGGAACAGAGTCAGCCAACGGCTTGCACCCTCCTACGCATGAACCTGCATGGATACAAAACGTGTTCTTTGCGCGACCTGGCGGCGTCATAGACGCGGCGGCCACTTTCGCCCAAAGCTCTACCGTCTAAAAGGATGTTATATGCCCGCTTTACCTTGGCCCTACCTGGCCATGCTCGCCATCGGCTATGGCCTGGCCCTGGCTTACGGTCAGTTGGCCTGGACCGCCCTCATCTCAGTCGCGCTATTGCTGTTCGCCGGGTATGCCGTTCGCCAGCAACCCATGCCAATCGGCCGGTTTCTCGGTCACATTCTATTTGTGGTAATGGCCCTGGCGTTGGCCTTGCATTGGATGCCCGGCTTCTTCAACGGGCGGGTGATCCCCGCGCAACGCTTGACCGACGACGCGGCGCCATTTGCCATGTACCTCAACCAGGACAAGCCCCTGATCGGATTCTGGCTGCTGCTGGCCTGCCCCTGGATTGTCGGTCGGCGCTCGTTGCGCCTGTCGGTCTATGCCACGGCCCTGGGTCTGGCGCTGAGCGCGGTGCTGGCCCTCGGCGGGGCGATGCTGCTGGGCATGATCCACTGGGCACCAAAGTGGCCGGAGCACGCCTGGCTGTGGGTGTTCAATAATCTTTTATTGGTGACGCTCGTGGAGGAAGCGCTGTTTCGCGGCTACATTCAGGGAGGCTTGAGCCAGCGCTTCAAACACCTGAGTTACGGCGACAACCTGGCGCTGCTCCTGACCTCGCTGCTGTTCGGCCTGGTACACGCTGGCGCAGGTTGGCAATGGGTGCTGCTGTCGGGCCTGGCGGGGGTCGGCTACGGCCTGGCATATCGTTTTGGCGGCCTGGGTGCGGCGATTGCCACGCATTTTCTCCTCAATCTGCTTCATTTCGCCCTATTTACCTACCCGATGCTGGCGTGATAGCGACAGGCAAAAATAACTTCAATTTAAACCTGACACCGCCGACAACCTTTCATAGCCTTTCAAAGCCTTGCGGATCTACACACATGCGTAACAACCAACCCGTCACACAACGCGAAAGGACCTTCCCGGCCCAGCAACGATTGATTTCGACCACCGACGCCAAGGGCGTGATCACCTACTGCAACGACGCATTCGTTGACATCAGCGGGTATTCGAAGGAAGAACTGATTCGTTCGCCGCACAATCTCGTGCGCCATCCCGACGTCCCATCCGCGGTGTTCGCACACATGTGGGGTACGCTGAAACAAGGCTTGCCATGGATGGGCATCGTCAAGAATCGCAGCAAGAACGGCGACCATTACTGGGTCAACGCCTATGTCACGCCTGTGTTCGAGGGCAATCAGGTGGTCGGCTACGAATCGGTGCGGGTCAAGCCCTCCGCCGAACAGATCGCCCGGGCCGAAGCGCTTTATCAACGCATCAACCAAGGCAAGTCCGCGGTTCCGGGCAGCGACAAATGGGTGCCCATGCTGCAGGACTGGCTACCGTTTATCCTGGTCAGCCAGTTGAGTTTCGTCGTCGGCGCGTTCCTGGATTCCTCCTGGGGCTTTGCCCTGGCGGCCGTGCTGGCGGTGCCCTTGGGGCTGATGGGCCTGCAATGGCAGCAACGCGGGATCAAGCGCCTGCTGCGCCTGGCCGAACAGACCACGTCCGACCCGCTGATCGCCCGGATGTACACCGACAGCCGCGGCGTCCAGGCACGCCTGGAGATGTCGATCCTCAGCCAGGAGGCGCGCCTGAAAACCTGCCTGACCCGCCTGCAGGACACCGCCGAGCACCTTAACGACCAGGCTCGCCAGTCCAACACCCTGGCCCATGACAGTTCCAGCGGTCTGGAGCGCCAGCGGGTGGAAACCGAACAGGTCGCCACGGCCGTCAACCAGATGGCCGCAACGACCCAGGAAGTCGCCAGCCACGTGCAGCGCACCGCCGATGCCACCCAGGAAGCCAACCGCCTGACCAGCCGCGGCCGCGACATCGCCGGCGAAACCCGCGAAGCCATCGAGCGCCTGTCGGTGGTGGTCGGCGAAACCGGGCAGACCGTGACCCAGTTGGCCAAGGACAGCGACGAGATCGGTGGCGTGGTAGACGTGATCAAAGGCATCGCCGACCAGACCAACCTGCTGGCCCTCAACGCCGCCATCGAAGCGGCCCGTGCCGGGGAGATGGGCCGTGGTTTTGCCGTGGTGGCTGACGAAGTGCGGCAACTGGCACAACGCACCAGCGAATCCACCGGGCAGATCCACGCCCTGATCGCCAAGCTCCAGCAGACCGCCACCAACGCCGTGCAGACCATGGACGCTGGCCATCGCCAGGCCGAAGAAGGCGTGGCCCGGGTCATGGAAGCGGACGAGGCGCTGGTGGGGATCAGCGAAGCGGTGGCCCACATCACCGACATGACCACCCAGATCGCCGCCGCCACCGAGGAGCAAAGCTCAGTGGCCGAGGAGATCAGCCGCAACATCAGCAACATCTCGGCTCTCGCCGACCAGACCTCTGGCCAGGCTCACAGCTCGGCGCTGCTGAGCGAAGAGCTGACCCGCACGGCCAACACGCAGTATTCGTTGGTGGAGCGGTTTAATCGCTGATAGATGTTGGCTTGATCAAAAAACCCGGACAGCGAAAGCTTCCGGGTTTTTTGTTGCCTGATAGATCGCTATCGCGAGCAAGCTCGCGATAAGGCCGGCAACAGCATCATCATTTCTGAAGAAGAAACCCGGCCACTCTCTGCGCCGCCGCCTCCAGATGCTGCTCATGACTGAACCCCGAAGCCTTCAGCGGCTTGAGGTCATGATCCCCCGCCACCAACCACAACACCTCGATGCTCGGTGACAAGGTGTAGCCCTGCACCGCCTCCCGATTGCCCAGCGCATCGCGCTCGCCCTGGACGATCATGGTCCGGGTTTTCAACGCCGCCAGGTGCTCAACCCGTGGTTTCTCCGGCTTGCCCACCGCATAGAAGGGATACCCCAGGCACACCAGCGCATCGGCGCCCAACTCATCGGCCAGCAGGCTCGCCATGCGCCCGCCCATGGACTTGCCCCCCACCGCCAGCCGCCCAGCGACATAAGGCCGCACCGTGGTGTACACCTCCCGCCAGCATTCCAGCAGCTTAGGTGCCGGGTTGGGCGGACGCTTGCCCCCGTCCTGGCGCCGTTGGGCCATGTAGGGAAACTCGAAACGCAACACGTTGACACCATGCGCGGCAAGGCGCGCGGCCATTTCCTCCATAAAGCCACTGTCCATTGGCGCACCGGCACCATGGGCCAGGATCAGGGTTGGCGCCTTGGCGCCAGCGACCGATTGTCCGGCTGTCCATAACCAGCCATGTTCGGCTACACATCGCGCCCATTGATCCCCGTCAATACTGGCCTTGTGCTGTTTGTCCATGCTGACCTCGCTTTTAGTCTGCCTATAACTCCAGGCGAAGAACGCCGCACTGCCTTGCGCAGGCGCTCACTTCGGCTGAACCGTGGATGGGGAACCATGAACACTTCTATCAGTACCGCCTACAACTACAAGGTGGTCCGCCAATTCGCCATTATGACGGTGGTGTGGGGCATCGTCGGCATGGGGCTCGGGGTTTTTCTCGCCGCCCAATTGGTCTGGCCACAACTCAACTTCGATTTGCCATGGACCAGCTTCGGCCGCCTGCGCCCACTGCACACCAACGCAGTGATCTTCGCTTTCGGCGGTTGCGCCCTGTTCGCCAGTTCGTTCTATTCGGTGCAACGCACCTGCCAGACGCAGCTGTTCGCGCCGAAAATCGCCGCGTTCTGCTTCTGGGGCTGGCAACTGGTGATCCTGCTGGCGGCCATCAGCCTGCCACTGGGCTACACCAGTTCCAAGGAATACGCCGAGCTGGAATGGCCGATCGACATCCTGATCACCATCGTCTGGGTGGCCTACGCCATCGTGTTCTTCGGCACCGTGGCCAAGCGCAACACCAAGCACATCTACGTCGGTAACTGGTTCTTCGGCGGGTTCATCCTGACCGTGGCGATCCTGCACATCGTCAACAACCTGGAACTGCCAGTGAGCTTCACCAAATCCTACTCGGTGTACGCCGGGGCCACGGACGCGATGGTGCAATGGTGGTACGGCCACAACGCCGTGGGCTTCTTCCTCACCGCAGGCTTCCTGGGGATGATGTACTACTTCGTGCCGAAGCAGGCCGAGCGCCCGGTGTATTCCTATCGCTTGTCCATCGTGCACTTCTGGGCGCTGATCACCCTGTACATCTGGGCCGGTCCCCACCACCTGCACTACACCGCACTGCCGGACTGGGCACAGTCGCTGGGTATGGTGATGTCGCTGATCCTGCTGGCGCCAAGCTGGGGCGGCATGATCAACGGCATGATGACCCTGTCGGGCGCCTGGCATAAGCTGCGCAGCGACCCGATCCTGCGGTTCCTGGTAGTGTCCCTGGCGTTCTACGGCATGTCGACCTTCGAAGGTCCGATGATGGCGATCAAGACCGTCAACGCCCTCTCCCACTACACCGACTGGACCATCGGCCACGTACATGCCGGCGCGCTCGGCTGGGTGGCAATGATTTCCATCGGCGCGCTGTACCACATGATCCCGAAAGTCTTCGGCCGGCCACAGATGCACAGCATCGGCCTGATCAACGCGCACTTCTGGCTCGCAACCATCGGCACCGTGCTCTACATCGCCTCGATGTGGGTCAACGGCATCGCCCAGGGCCTGATGTGGCGTGCGGTGAACGAGGACGGCACGCTCACCTACTCCTTCGTCGAAACCCTGGTGGCCAGCCACCCAGGCTTCGTCGTGCGGCTGGCGGGCGGGTCGATCTTCCTCCTCGGCATGCTGCTGATGGCCTACAACACCTGGCGCACCGTGCGGGCCTACCAGCCTGCCGAAGCCGCCGCTGCCGCGCAGATGGCCTGAGGAGTCCACCATGAAACACGAAACAATCGAAAAAAACGTCGGCCTGCTGATGCTGCTGATGGTCCTGGCCGTGAGCATTGGCGGCCTGACCCAGATCGTGCCGCTGTTCTTCCAGGACGTGACCAATAAACCGGTAGACGGCATGAAGCCCTACACCGCCCTGCAACTGGAAGGCCGCGACATCTACATCCGTGAAGGCTGCGTCGGCTGCCACTCGCAGATGATCCGTCCGTTCCGCGCCGAGACCGAGCGCTACGGCCACTACTCCGTCGCCGGCGAAAGCGTCTGGGACCATCCATTCCTGTGGGGCTCCAAGCGCACCGGGCCGGACCTGGCACGGGTCGGCGCGCGCTACTCCGATGATTGGCACCGCGCCCACTTGTACAACCCGCGCAACGTCGTGCCCGAGTCGAAAATGCCGGCCTACCCGTGGCTGGTGACCCACGCGGTAGACAGCAGCCACACCGAAGGCAAGCTGCGCGCCATGCGCACCCTGGGCGTGCCGTATACCGATGACGACATCGCAGGCGCGACGGCCTCGCTCAAGGGCAAGACCGAAATGGACGCGCTGGTGGCCTACCTGCAAGTGCTCGGCACTGCCATCAAGAGCAAGAGGTGAGCCATGGTTCTTGAAATGAGTACTGGAATGATCCGCGGCCTGGGCACGGTCGTGGTGTTCATCGCCTTCATCGGCCTGACCCTGTGGGTATTCAGCAGCAAACGTCGTCCAGAGTTCGCCGAAGCGCGCCTGCTGCCGTTCGCCGACGAGCCACCTGCCGACATCGCCACCCCCCAAGACCCTGCAACAAGGAGTACCCGGCCATGACCACCTTCTGGAGTACGTGGATCTGCGTACTGACCATCGGCAGCCTCATCGGCCTGACTTGGTTGCTGATCGGCACTCGCAAGGGCGAGACCAAGGGCAGCGTCGACCAGACCATGGGCCACAGCTTCGACGGCATCGAGGAGTACGACAACCCGCTGCCGCAGTGGTGGTTCCTGTTGTTCGCCGGCACCCTGGTGTTTTCCGTCGGCTACCTGGTCCTCTATCCGGGCCTGGGCAACTGGAAAGGCATCCTGCCAGGCTACGAGAACGGCTGGACCGGCGCCCATGAATGGGAAAAGGAAATGGCCAAGGCCGACGCCAAGTTCGGGCCGATCTTCGCCAAATTCGCCGCCATGCCCGTGGAGGAAGTGGCCAAGGACCCACAAGCCTTGAAGATGGGTGGCCGCCTGTTCGCCTCCAACTGCTCGGTCTGCCACGGTTCGGACGCCAAGGGTGCCTTCGGCTTCCCGAACCTGGTCGACAGCAACTGGCGCTGGGGCGGCGCTGCCGACACCATCAAGACCACCATCATGGGCGGCCGCATGGCGGCGATGCCGGCCTGGGGTGAAGTGCTGGGAGAGGCCGGGGTCAAGAACGTGGCCGCGTACGTACGCCACGATTTGGCCGGTCTGCCTCTGCCGGCGGACAGTGGTGCCGACCTGCAAGCCGGCCAACAGGCCTTCAGCACCACCTGTGTCGCCTGCCACGGCGCCAACGGCCAGGGAACCGAAGCCATGGGCGCGCCGAACCTGACGAAACCGGCCGGCTTCATCTACGGCACCAGCCTGGCACAGTTGCAGCAGACCATTCGCCATGGTCGCCAGGGCCACATGCCAGCGCAGAATGAGTTGCTGGGCAATGACAAGGTGCAGCTGCTGGCCGCCTACGTCTACAGTCTGTCCCACACCGCCGGTGCCGAGCGCCTGCAAGCCGAACACAAAAGCGAATAAATCTTGACCGCGTGAACAGCCGCATCCGTCTGGATGCGGCTGCTCCGTGTCCCTGCGCGACGCATTGTCGCACCCTCCCATAGTCTTTCTTTCGGTTCCCCGGAATCGGGTCTAAGCTTGCCTTTGCGTGCGCTGGCGACTGCCGGTTTCAGGTCGACCCGACCCGATGCGTTCGACAATCGTTCGTCAAAAAGGCCGCAAAGGCAGGTGAATACCGGCTGTTGCGACAGTTGCCTGGCATCACCCGAACGCTGTGTTTGAACACACCCCGTTACAACCGACCTGACCCCCTCGCCTCATTCCTTCGTTGCGACATTTTGCCGTGGGCCATTTTTGTCCCTACAAGGAACATGGAAAGGCCGCAGAATCAGCTTTGGAAAGCATTGACCCAGGTCATGGCGCGTTGCAATGACCCCCCGCTTTCTCCATACTTGCGACCGATTTTTATCCTAATAAAACACCCAAACCGTGGAACCTTAGAATGAGCACAGCAATCAGTCCGACTGCTTATAACTATAAGGTAGTCCGCCAGTTCGCCATCATGACGGTGGTCTGGGGGATCCTTGGCATGGGGCTCGGTGTCTTCATCGCCTCGCAACTGGTCTGGCCGGAGTTGAACTTCGATCTGCCATGGACGACATTTGGACGCCTGCGCCCGCTGCACACCAACCTGGTGATCTTCGCCTTCGGTGGTTGTGCATTGTTTGCCACTTCTTACTACGTCGTGCAGCGAACCTGCCAAACGCGACTGATCTCCGACAGCCTCGCCGCCTTCACCTTCTGGGGCTGGCAAGCGGTCATCGTCGGTGCGATCGTGACCTTGCCACTGGGTTACACCACCACCAAGGAATACGCTGAGCTGGAATGGCCCCTGGCTATCCTGCTGGCCATCGTCTGGGTGACCTACGGTCTGGTGTTCTTCGGCACCATCGTCAAGCGCAAGACCAAGCACATCTACGTCGGTAACTGGTTCTACGGTGCGTTCATCGTCGTGACAGCCATGCTGCACATCGTCAACCACGCTTCCCTGCCGGTCAGCTTCTTCAAGTCGTACTCGGCCTATTCGGGCGCGACGGATGCGATGATCCAGTGGTGGTACGGCCACAACGCCGTAGGCTTCTTCCTGACCACAGGCTTCCTGGGGATGATGTACTACTTCGTGCCGAAACAGGCCGAGCGTCCGATCTATTCCTATCGCCTGTCCATCGTCCACTTCTGGGCGCTGATCACCCTGTACATCTGGGCCGGTCCCCACCACCTGCACTACACCGCACTGCCAGACTGGGCGCAGTCCCTGGGCATGGCGATGTCGATCATCCTGCTGGCGCCAAGCTGGGGCGGCATGATCAACGGCATGATGACCCTGTCGGGCGCCTGGCATAAGCTGCGCACCGACCCGATCCTGCGGTTCCTGGTTGTGTCGCTGGCGTTCTACGGCATGTCGACCTTCGAAGGCCCGATGATGGCGATCAAGACCGTCAACTCCCTGAGCCACTACACCGACTGGACCATCGGCCACGTACACGCTGGTGCGCTCGGCTGGGTTGCGATGATTTCCATCGGCGCCATCTACCACATGATCCCGAAACTGTTCGGTCGTGCGCAGATGCACAGCACCGGCCTGATCAACGCGCACTTCTGGCTCGCGACCATCGGCACCGTGCTCTACATCGCCTCGATGTGGGTCAACGGAATCACCCAAGGCCTGATGTGGCGTGCGATCAACGACGACGGCACCCTGACCTACTCGTTCGTCGAAGCCCTGCAAGCCAGCCACCCGGGCTATATCGTCCGAGCCCTGGGCGGCGCGTTCTTCGCCAGCGGCATGCTGTTCATGGCCTACAACGTGTACCGCACCGTTCGTGCCTCTGACCCGGCTGAAGCTGAAGCCGCCGCCAAGATCGCCGTAGTTGGAGCTCACTGATGAAGCACGAAGCAGTAGAGAAGAATATCGGCCTGCTGGCCTTCTTCATGGTCATCGCCGTGAGCATCGGCGGCCTGACCCAGATCGTTCCGCTGTTCTTCCAGGACGTGACCAACAAGCCGGTCGAAGGCATGAAGCCACGTACCGCCCTTGAGCTGGAAGGCCGTGACATCTATATCGCCAACGGTTGTGTCGGCTGCCACTCGCAGATGATCCGTCCGTTCCGCGCCGAAACCGAACGCTATGGCCACTATTCGGTCGCCGGTGAAAGCGTCTGGGACCACCCATTCCTGTGGGGTTCCAAGCGTACCGGTCCGGACCTGGCCCGCGTTGGCGGCCGCTACTCCGACGACTGGCACCGTGCGCACTTGTACAATCCGCGCAACGTAGTGCCTGAGTCGAAAATGCCGGCCTACCCGTTCCTCGTAGAAAACAAGCTCGACGGCAAAGACACCGCCAAGAAAATGGAAGTCCTGCGCACCCTGGGCGTGCCTTACACCGACGAAGACATCGCCGGTGCCAAGGATGCCGTCAAGGGCAAGACTGAAATGGACGCGCTGGTGGCCTATCTGCAAGGCCTGGGCACCATCATCAAAAGCAAACGGTGATTCTTTATGGATATCGGGATGATTCGCGGCCTGGGCACCGTCGTCGTGATGGTGGCCTTCATCGGTCTGGCCCTGTGGGTGTTCAGCCCCAAGCGCAAGTCGGAGTTTGACGACGCGACCTTGCTGCCGTTCGCGGATGATCCCGAAGCCATCAAGCACGTCGAGCAAGCTTCTAGGAGTAACAAAGAATGACTACATTCTGGAGTCTGTACGTCACAGTCCTCAGCCTGGGAACGATCTTCTCCCTGACCTGGCTGCTGCTGTCGACCCGCAAGGGCCAGCGCGCCGAGCAGACGGACGAGACCGTCGGCCACTCGTTCGACGGGATCGAGGAATACGACAACCCACTGCCGAAATGGTGGTTCATGCTGTTCGTGGGCACCATCGTGTTCGCCCTCGGTTACCTGGTGCTCTACCCTGGCCTGGGCAACTGGAAAGGCCTGCTGCCAGGCTATAACTACCTGGACACCGAAAAGCAGACCGCCTTCGCCAACGGCCAGACCGGCTGGACAGGTGTTCACGAGTGGGAAAAGGAAATGGCTCGCTCGGACGCCAAGTTCGGTCCGATCTTCGCCAAGTTCGCCTCCATGCCGATCGAAGAAGTCGCCAAGGACCCGCAAGCCCTGAAGATGGGTGGCCGCCTGTTCGCCTCCAACTGCTCGGTTTGCCATGGTTCCGACGCCAAGGGTGCCTATGGCTTCCCCAACCTGACCGACGCCGACTGGCGCTGGGGCGGTGAGCCGGAAACCATCAAGACCACCATCATGGGCGGTCGTCACGCCGTGATGCCGGGCTGGGCTGCCGTGGTTGGCGAGCAAGGCGTCGCTGACGTGGCTTCCTACCTGGTGACCAGCCTGCACGGCCGCAAACTGCCGGAAGGCGCCAAGGCCGATCCGGCCAACGGCCAGAAACTGTTCGCGGCCAACTGCGTGGCCTGCCATGGCCCAGCCGGCAAAGGCACGCCCGCCATGGGCGCACCTGACCTGACGCACCCTGCGGCGTTCATCTACGGTTCGAGCTTCGCTCAACTGCAGCAGACCATCCGCTACGGCCGCCAGGGCCAGATGCCTGCCCAGGCTGACCTGCAAGGCAACGACAAGGTCCACTTGCTGGCCGCCTATGTCTATAGCCTGTCTCATGGCGAAAAGGCTCCGGCCGCTGACGCCCAGTAAGACGAGTAGCTGATACACCAAAGGCCCCGCCAATCTGATTGGCGGGGCCTTTTTGTTACCGGCCGAAAACCTGGGTAAATCTGTTTCGCCTGTCGGCCACCCGCCCCGGTAGCAACATGCCTACATCGGCGTGGCAGTGCTCGACCCGTGGGTTGGCTGATGCATATTCGGCAGTCATCACAAGATGCCCTTCGGCTCGCCAACGCCACAGAAAGTCTATAGTCAATTGATCTGAGTCATGACTTGTTACATCCGCTACACCATTCTATGCAGACCCCCAACGCGACCAAAGGTCGCACCCTTGGGCTAGAGCGACAGGCGTATCATTGCGCCACCGCAACACCCTTTCTGACCGTGGTCGGCACGTACTGGCCCCGGCACTTTTCCACTGCCGTGGGATGCATTCGATGAGTAACCAGATTCCGGTACATGACGTCACCCCGCCTGCCAAGGACGCGAACAAAAGCGTCGACCTGTATGCCTCTCGGGAAAAAATCTACACCCGCGCCTTCACTGGCCTGTTCCGCAACCTGCGAATGGCTGGCGGCGCGCTATTGTTCCTGCTGTATTTCGGTACGGTCTGGCTGAACTGGGGTGGTCATCAGGCCGTCTGGTGGAACTTGCCAGAGCGCAAATTCTTTATTTTCGGCGCCACCTTCTGGCCCCAGGATTTCATCCTGCTCTCGGGGATGTTGATCATTGCCGCCTTTGGCCTGTTTTTCATCACGGTCTATGCCGGACGAGTGTGGTGTGGCTATACCTGCCCACAGAGCGTGTGGACCTGGATCTTCATGTGGTGCGAAAAAGTCACCGAAGGCGACCGCAACCAGCGCATCAAGCTCGACAAGGCCCCCATGGGCGCCAACAAATTCCTGCGCAAGCTCGCCAAGCACAGCCTGTGGCTGCTGATAGGTTTCGTCACCGGCATGACCTTTGTCGGTTACTTCACGCCAATCCGCGAACTGGTGTTCGAGTTCTTTACCGGCCAGGCCGATGGCTGGTCGTATTTCTGGGTGGGTTTCTTCACCCTCGCCACCTACGGCAACGCTGGCTGGCTGCGTGAGCAAGTGTGTATCTACATGTGCCCTTACGCACGCTTCCAGAGCGTGATGTTCGACAAGGACACCTTGATCGTTTCCTACGACCCGCGTCGTGGCGAAAGCCGTGGCCCGCGCAAGAAGGGCGTTGACTACAAAGCCCTGGGCCTGGGGGATTGCATCGACTGCACCATGTGCGTCCAGGTCTGCCCTACCGGTATCGACATCCGCGACGGCCTGCAGATCGAGTGCATCGGCTGCGCGGCCTGTATCGATGCCTGCGACAACATCATGGACAAAATGGATTATCCACGCGGCCTGATCAGCTACACCACCGAACACAACCTTTCGGGGCAGAAAACCCATAAACTGCGCCCGCGCCTGATCGGCTATGCCTTGGTGCTGCTGACCATGATGAGCCTGTTGGCGGCGGCGTTCTTCATGCGCTCGCTGGTGGGTTTCGACGTCAGCAAGGACCGCGTGCTCTACCGTGAAAACGCCGAAGGCCGGATCGAGAACGTCTACAGCCTGAAGATCATGAACAAAGACCAACGCGACCACACGTATGTCCTGGAAGCCGCCGGCCTACCCGACCTCAAGCTGCAAGGCCGGCGGGAAATCAAGGTCGCGGCCGGCGAGATCTACAGCCAGCCGGTCGAGCTGTCCAGCGCACCGGAACAACTGCCATCGAGCACCAACGAGGTGACCTTCATCCTCAAGGATGCCGATGACGAAAGCGTACATGTCGAAGCCAAGAGCCGGTTCATCGGCCCACAAACTCGTTGAGAGAACTGAACATGCCTGCAGCAACCGCCTCCAGCCCTTGGTACAAGCACCTCTGGCCGTGGATCATCATCGCGATCCTGACCTGTTCGGTGACACTGAGCCTGACGATGGTGACCATTGCGGTGAAGAACCCGGACAACCTGGTCAACGACAACTATTACGAAGCCGGCAAGGGTATCAACCGCTCGCTGGAGCGCGAATTGCTGGCCCAGACCCTGCAACTGCGTGCCAACGTGCAACTGGACGAGCTCACCGGTGAAGTGAACCTGCGCCTGAACGGCAACAGCCGTCCCCAGACCCTGGAACTGAGCCTGATCTCGCCGACCCAGCCGGAGAAGGACCGCAAGATCGTCCTGACCCGCAACGACAGTGAACCGGGGCGCTACGTCGGCCAGTTGACCGACAAGGTCGAAGGCCGGCGCTTTGTCGAATTGCTGGGTGTGGAGAACGACAAGACCTGGCGCCTGTTCGAAGAAGAACAGATCAATCACGGCCAGGACCTCTTGCTTGGCGATGAACCGCTGCAAGGCGCTGAAGACCTGAAGAAATAAACGACGGCGCTTCTGATCGTTCCCACGCTCCGCGTGGAAACGCGGCCCGGGACGCTCTGCGTCCCTTCTAAGCGTGACGCGGAGCGTCACAGGATGCATTCCCACGCAGAGCGTGGGAACGATCATTGGACAACGTTCTGTGAACACGCAATGACCACTCCACAGCCCTGCTACCACTGCGCCCTGCCCGTCCCCCCGGGCAGTCGCTTCACCGCCGTTGTCCTCGGTGAAACCCGCGAGCTGTGCTGCCCGGGCTGCCAGGCGGTGGCCGAGGCCATTGTCGCCGGAGGCCTGGAAAGTTATTACCAGCATCGCAGCGAAGCGTCGGCCAATCCCGAATCCCTGCCCGTCCAGTTGACCGATGAACTGGCGCTCTACGATCGCCCTGACGTACAGCAATCATTCGTGCGCCATGAAGGCGAACTGGCCGAAACCACCCTGTTGATGGAAGGCATCAGTTGCGCCGCCTGCGGCTGGCTGATTGAAAAACAATTACGCAGCCTGCCGGCCGTGGCCGAAGCGCGATTGAACCTGTCCAATCATCGCCTGCATGTACGTTGGGCCGACGCTCAACTACCGCTGAGCACGCTGCTCGCCGAATTGCGCCAGATCGGCTACGTAGCGCACCCGTACCAGGCCGACCAGGCCTGTGAACAACTCGCCGCACAAAACCGCCTGGCCCTGCGCCAATTGGGCGTGGCCGGTCTGTTGTGGTTCCAGGCGATGATGGCGACCATGGCCACCTGGCCGGAATTCAACATCGACCTGAGCCCGGAGATGCACACCATCCTGCGCTGGGTTGCCCTGTTCCTCACCACGCCCATCGTCTTCTATAGCTGCGCGCCGTTCTTCAAAGGCGCCATGCGCGACCTGCGCACCCGCCACCTGACCATGGACGTTTCCGTGTCCCTGGCCATCGGCAGTGCCTACGTTGCCGGGATCTGGACGTCGATCACCGGGGTCGGCGAGTTGTACTTCGATGCCGTTGGCATGTTCGCCCTGTTCCTGCTGGCCGGCCGTTACCTGGAACGCCGGGCTCGGGAACGCACGGCTGCCGCCACCGCCCAACTGGTCAATCTGTTGCCGGCCTCGTGCCTGCGCCTGGAGGATAACGGCCAGAGTGAACGCATCCTGCTCAGCGAATTGCGCACCGGTGACCGGGTGCTGGTGCATCCCGGGGCAGTCCTGCCGGCCGATGGCAAGATCCTGGATGGCCAGTCCAGCATCGACGAATCGCTGCTGACCGGTGAATACCTGCCACAACCTCGCCAGGTGGGCGACGCGGTCACCGCCGGCACGCTGAACGTCGAAGGGGCCTTGACGGTCGAGGTGCTGGCCCTCGGGCAAGACACCCGGTTGTCCGCCATCGTGCGGCTGCTGGAGCGGGCCCAGGCCGAGAAGCCGCGACTGGCGGAAATCGCCGACCGCGCCGCCCAATGGTTCTTGCTGTTCTCCTTGGTCGCCGCTGCCGTCATCGGGCTGGTGTGGTGGCAACTGGACGCTTCGCGCGCGTTCTGGATCGTCCTGGCGATGCTCGTCGCCACCTGCCCTTGCGCGTTGTCACTCGCCACGCCGACCGCCCTCACCGCCGCTACCGGCACCTTGCACAAGCTCGGCCTGCTGCTGACGCGCGGGCATGTGCTGGAAGGCCTGAACCAGATCGATACGGTGATTTTCGACAAGACCGGTACCCTCACCGAAGGCCGCCTGGCGTTGCGCGCCATTCGGCCATTGGCGGCCCTCGACAGTGATCAATGCCTGGGCTTGGCCGCTGCCCTGGAGAACCGCTCGGAACACCCCATCGCCCGCGCCTTCGGCCGCGCGCCATTGGCCGCCGAACAGGTGCAAAGCACCCCCGGGCTGGGGCTGGAAGGCCTCGTGGCGGAACAGCACCTGCGCATCGGTCAGCCGGGTTTTGTCTGCGAACTGAGTGGCGCCGCGGTACCGCAAATGCCGGACGAACCCGGGCAATGGCTGTTGCTGGGCGATGAGATCGGGCCCTTGGCCTGGTTCGTCCTCGATGACCGCTTGCGCGTCGATGCCCCGGCGCTGCTGGCGGCCTGCAAGGCACGGGGCTGGCGGACGCTGCTGTTGTCGGGTGACAGTTCGCCCATGGTTGCCAGCGTCGCCGCCGAACTGGGCATCGATGAGGCTCGCGGCGGCCTGCGCCCGGACGACAAACTGGCCGTGTTGCAGCAGTTGCATCAACAGGGCCGCAAGGTGCTGATGCTCGGCGATGGGGTGAACGACGTGCCCGTGCTGGCGGCAGCGGACATCAGTGTCGCCATGGGCTCGGCCACCGACCTGGCCAAGACCAGCGCCGACGCGGTGCTGCTGTCCAACCGCCTCGACGCCCTGATCCACGCCTTCAGTCTGGCTCGACGCACCCGCCGGGTGATCATTGAGAACCTGGTGTGGGCAGGGTTGTACAATGGCCTCATGTTGCCGTTCGCCGCCCTTGGCTGGATTACCCCGGTGTGGGCGGCGGTCGGCATGTCCATCAGTTCGTTGACCGTGGTGTTGAATGCGCTGAGGCTGACACGTCAGCCCAAGACGCAGGTTTTCGACGCCACGCCCGATACCCGCCCGCTGCCGGCCTGAGCCGCGCGGGCATGGAGTTCCGACATGCCAGCTCTCTACGTGATGATCCCGGCCGCGCTGCTGATCGTGGCCATCGCCGTGTACATTTTCTTCTGGGCCGTGGACAGCGGCCAGTACGACGACCTCGACGGTCCGGCCCACAGCATTCTGTTCGACGATCAGGACCCGAACCACAAGGCAGCGGTGAACGAAGCCAGCGGCGAAGCCCGCAAGCCGGACGACAAGGCCCCGCCCCATGCTTGACCTGGCACCCCTGTTGGTTTCTGCGGTCATCCTTGGCCTGCTCGGCGGTGGACACTGCCTGGGCATGTGCGGCGGCCTGATGGGCGCCCTGACCCTGGCGATTCCCAAGGAACAGCGCAGCAGCCGCTTCCGGTTGCTGCTGGCGTACAACCTGGGACGGATCCTGAGCTACGCCACCGCCGGGTTGCTGATCGGCCTGGCCGGTTGGGCCGTGTCCAACAGCCCGGCAGCGATGATCATGCGGGTGCTGGCCGGCTTGCTGTTGATTGCCATGGGCCTGTACCTGGCGGGCTGGTGGAGCGGCCTGACTCGCATCGAAGGTGTGGGGCGTGGCTTGTGGCGACACATCCAGCCCGTCGCCAACCGTTTGCTGCCGGTGTCGAGCCTGCCTCGGGCCTTGCTGCTCGGCGCGCTGTGGGGCTGGCTACCGTGCGGCCTGGTCTACAGCACCCTGCTCTGGTCCGCCAGCCAAGGCAATGCACTGGACAGCGCGCTGCTGATGCTCGCCTTCGGCCTGGGCACCTGGCCGGTGCTGCTCGCCACGGGCCTGGCCGCCGAACGCGTCACCGCCCTGCTGCGCAAACGCAGCGTGCGCATGGCCGGTGGTTTGTTGGTGATTATTTTCGGGGTATGGACACTGCCGGGGCCGCATCAACATTGGCTCATGGGGCACTGACCGAGTTGCCCCAATCGCGAGCAAGCTCGCTCCCACATGGAAAGTCTCCTGTGGGAGCGAGCTTGCTCGCGATGAGGCCTGCATCGACAACTCCGATGCCCTGTTGACGCAAATCAAAACGGCCACGCCCACGCGCCCCTAGACTCGCCCCATGCCAGTCTATCCGGGGAATGCCCGCATGCTCGACACCATTTGTTGGGACTCAAATCTTATCCGCCGTTACGACCTGGCGGGACCACGCTACACCTCGTACCCCACGGCGGCGCAGTTCGGCAGCCAGGTGGGTACCTTCGACCTGCTCCACGCCCTGCGCGACAGCCGCAAGGCCCTGCGGCCGCTGTCGCTGTACGTGCACATACCGTTCTGCGCGAACATTTGCTACTACTGCGCCTGCAACAAGGTCATCACCAAGGACCGCGGCCGCGCCCACGCCTACCTGCAACGCCTGGAACAGGAAATCCAACTGATCGGCTGCCACCTGGACCCCACCCAGCGCGTAGAACAGTTGCACTTTGGCGGCGGTACCCCGACGTTCCTCAGCCACGATGAGCTGCGCCAACTGATGGCCAAGCTGCGCCAGCACCTGAACCTGCTGGACGACGATTCTGGCGACTACGGCATCGAAATCGACCCCAGGGAAGCCGACTGGTCGACCATGGGCCTGTTGCGCGAACTGGGTTTCAACCGGGTCAGTATCGGCCTGCAAGACCTTGATCCAGCGGTGCAGCGGGCCGTCAATCGCCTGCAAAGCCTCGAGGAAACCCGCGCAGTGGTCGAAGCCGCCCGGACCTTGCAATTCCGCTCGATCAACATTGACCTGATCTACGGCCTGCCCAAGCAGACCCCGGAAAACTTCGCCCGCACCGTCCAGGAAGTCATCCACCTGCAACCGGACCGGCTCTCGGTGTTCAACTACGCCCACCTGCCGGAACGCTTCATGCCCCAGCGGCGCATCAACAGCCAGGACTTGCCGACCCCGGAGCAGAAACTGGCGATGCTGCAAGGCACCATCGAACAACTGACCGCCGCCGGCTACCGCTACGTCGGCATGGACCACTTCGCTCTGCCCGACGAAGAACTGGCAATCGCTCAGGAAGAGGCCACGTTGCAGCGCAACTTCCAGGGCTACACCACCCATGGCCATTGCGACCTGATCGGCCTTGGCGTGTCAGCCATCAGCCAGATCGGCGATTTGTATTGCCAGAACAGCAGTGACCTGAACCATTACCAGAACACCCTCGCCGACGGGCAACTGGCGACCAGTCGCGGGCTGATCTGCAATGCCGACGACCGGTTGCGGCGCGCGGTGATCCAGCAGTTGATCTGTCATTTCCACCTGCCCTTCGCCGAGATCGAGCAAACCTTCAACATCGACTTTCGTGGTTACTTCGCGCCGCAATGGCCGCAATTGCAGGCCATGGCCGCGGATGGGCTGATCGAGCTGGATGACACCCATATCCGGGTATTGCCCGCCGGGCGCCTGCTGGTGCGATCCGTGTGCATGGTATTCGATGCCTACTTGGACCAGCACAATCGCCAACGCTTCTCCCGAGTCATTTGAGCGCGACAATTTGACGACGACATCGCACTGGCCGGAGTGCCATCTCTGGGGTACCCTTACGCCTTATGCGTGATTTCCCACAAGGATTTAAGAAATGTCCGAGCCAGTCAAACTGCGCGCCCACAACCAGGCCCATTGCAAGGATTGCAGCCTGGCCCCCCTCTGCCTGCCGCTTTCGCTGAACCTGGAGGACATGGACGCGCTGGATGACATCGTTAAACGGGGCCGCCCGTTGAAAAAAGGTGAATTCCTGTTTCGCCAGGGCGATACCTTCGATTCGGTCTATGCGGTGCGCTCGGGCGCCTTGAAGACCTTCAACCTGAGCGATGGCGGCGAAGAACAGCTCACCGGCTTCCACCTGCCCAGCGAACTGGTGGGCCTGTCCGGCATGGACACCGAGTCCCATCCGGTCTCGGCCCAGGCGCTGGAAACCACCTCGGTGTGCGAAATTCCCTTCGATCGCCTGGACGAGCTGGCCATACAGCTGCCGCAACTGCGCCGCCAGTTGATGCGGGTCATGAGCCGGGAAATCCGTGACGATCAGCAAATGATGCTGCTGCTTTCGAAAAAAACCGCCGACGAGCGTATCGCCACGTTCCTGGTCAACCTCTCGGCGCGCTTCCGCGCCCGTGGGTTCTCGGCCAACCAGTTCCGCTTGAGCATGTCGCGCAACGAAATCGGCAATTACCTGGGCCTGGCGGTGGAAACCGTGTCCAGGGTCTTCACCCGCTTCCAGCAGAACGAGTTGATTGCCGCCGAAGGCAAGGAAATTCACATTCTCGACCCGATCCAGCTCTGCGCCCTGGCCGGCGGATCGATCGAAGGCTGATGGCCGCGCGCGGCTGAGGGATGTTCCCAGCCGCGCTATACTGCCGCGTTTGCAGCTCAGCCAGGACACCTCCACGATGGTCTTTGACTCCTTCGATATCAAATCCCTGATCCGCCCCGTGATCGATTTCCCCAAGCCCGGCGTGATCTTTCGCGACATTACCCCCCTGTTCCAATCCCCGACCGCCCTGCGACTGGTCATGGACAGTTTCGCCCACCGGTATGTCGAGGCCGAGTTCACTCACATCGGCGCGATGGATGCGCGGGGTTTCCTGATTGGCTCGATCCTGGCCTACCAGCTGAACAAGCCGCTGATCTTGTTCCGCAAGCAAGGCAAGCTGCCGGCCGATGTGCTGGCCGAGGGTTACCAGACCGAATACGGCGAAGCCTTCCTTGAAGTGCATGCCGACAGCTTGTGCGAGGGTGATTCGGTGGTGATGTTCGATGACCTGATTGCCACTGGCGGCACGCTGATCGCCGCCGCCAACCTGATCCGCCGCATGGGCGCCAAGGTCCACGAAGCCGCGGCGATCATCGACCTGCCGGAGCTGCTCGGCTCCCAGCGCCTGGAAGACATGGGGATTCCCACGTTCTGCCTGACGCAGTTCTCGCTCAGCGAAAAATAATCCTCGGCAACGAAACACAACCCCTGTGGGAGCGAGCCTGCTCGCGATAGCGATGTGTCAGCCAGCATAGATATTGGCTGATCTACCGCTATCGCGAGCAAGCTCGCTCCCACAAGGGATTGGTTGCTGTTACAACGCGATCGGCTTGCGCCCCGCAAACGAATGCGCCAGTGTCCCGCCATCCACCAACTCAAGCTCCCCACCCAGCGGCACGCCGTGGGCGATGCGCGAGGCGATCAGGCCTTTGTTGTTGAGCAGTTGGGCGATGTAATGGGCGGTGGCTTCGCCTTCGACCGTCGGGTTCGTAGCGAGGATGACTTCCGTGAACGTACCCGCTTCTTCGATCCGCGCGATCAACTGCGGAATGCCGATGGCTTCAGGCCCCAAGCCGTCGAGCGGTGACAAATGGCCCTTGAGCACGAAATAACGGCCACGAAAACCGGTCTGCTCTACCGCATACACATCCATCGGCCCTTCCACCACGCAGAGCAGGCTGTCGTCCCGACGCGGGTCGGCACATTGCGGGCAGAGGTCGTCTTCGGTGAGGGTGCGGCACAAACGGCAATGCCCTACGCCTTCCATGGCCTGGCTCAGGGCCTGGGCCAGGCGCGAACCGCCGCTGCGATCACGCTCGAGCAATTGCAACGCCATGCGCTGGGCAGTTTTCTGACCTACACCCGGCAACGTTCGCAGGGCATCGATCAGTTGGCGAATCAAAGGGCTGAAGCTCATGGAGGAAATGTCCGACATAACAACGAGACGCGGTTTATACCCGTGCCTCCGATTAGCGTCAAATACTCAATCCTGCGCGACCCGCACCACCAACTTGCCGAAGTTGCGCCCCTCCAACAGCCCGATAAACGCCTGTGGCGCATTCTCAAGGCCATCGACCACATCCTCACGGAACTTGACCTTGCCATCACGCACCCAAGGGGCCATGGCGCTGATGAACTCCGGCTGACGGTCACCGTAGTCATCAAACACGATAAACCCCTGGATCCGCACACGCTTGTTGAGCAAAGTGCGCTGCAACTGCGGCAAGCGATCCGGGCCGCTCGGTGCTTGATGATCGTTGTAGGAAGCGATCAGGCCACAGAGCGGGATCCGCGCCTTGGCGTTGAGCAGCGGCACGACGGCATCGAAGACCTTGCCACCGACGTTTTCGTAATAGATGTCGATGCCCTTGTCGCAAGCCTGCGCCAGCTCCTCGGCAAAACGTGCGCTCTTGTGATCGACACAGGCGTCAAACCCCAGCTCGTCGACCACGTACTTGCATTTCTCGCTGCCACCCGCGACGCCGACGACACGCAGGCCCTTGATCTTCGCCACCTGGCCAACCACCGAGCCCACCGCACCCGAGGCCGCCGCGACCACCAGGGTTTCCCCGGCCTTGGGCTGGCCAATGTCCATCAGCCCCATGTAAGCGGTCATGCCCGGCATGCCCAGCACACCCAGGGCCATCGACGGGCTCGGCAGCCCCGAAGGGACGGGCATCACGTTGCGCCCGTCGCTGATGCTGTGGCTCTGCCAACCGGTGGCCCCCACCACCAGATCACCCTCCTGGAATTTCGGGTGCATCGAGCGCTCCACGCGGCTCACGGCGCCGCCGGTCATCACCTCGTCGATTTTTACCGGAGCAGCGTAGGAAGGCGCGTCACTCATTCGCCCGCGCATGTAAGGGTCCAAGGACAAAAACTGCGTCTTGAGCAGGATCTGCCCCTGCGCCAGGTCCGGCAGCGTCACGTGCTCCAGGCGGAAATTGTCCGCGGTTGGGGCGCCGTGAGGACGGGAGGCAAGGACGATGCGCTGGTTGGAGGTCGATGCTTGTGACATGGAAGCGTCTCCTTGATCGTTGAGTGGCACGTATAGGGAGCAGACCATTGCCGAGGGGGCGGCGTTCGATGTTTGTTCAGCGGGTACTTGTGGGAGCAAGGCTTGCCCGCGATGAACGATGGCGCGCAGTTCCGACAAATCGAGGCGTCTGCATCGCGGGCAAGCCTTGCTCCCACAGAGCCTTGCTCTCACAGGCAAGGTTTCGCTCGCCCCTAGACAGAAACAAAAATGCCAGGCGCGATGCCTGGCATTGTGTGTAGCCCATCCCGACCGGGATGGCGAATCAGAACGGCAGTTTCATGCCCGGCGGCAGTTGCATGCCGGCCGTCATGCCAGACATCTTGTCCTGGCTGTTGGCTTCGATCTTGCGCACCGCGTCATTGACGGCGGCGGCGAACAGGGCTTCGAGCATTTCCTTGTCGTCTTCGCTCAGGCCTTCGACCACGCTTGGGTCGATGCTGACGCGCTTGATGTCGTGGCGACCGGTCATGACCACGGTCACCATGTCGCCGCCGGACTTGCCGGTGACTTCGGCGTTGGCCAGTTCTTCCTGCATCTTGGCCATTTTTTCCTGCATCTGCTGCGCCTGCTTCATCAGGCCGGCCATGCCACCTTTCATCATGGGAATCACCTCGAAAGTACTTGGATAAACAACGCGCCCGGCCCGTTCGGCCCGGCGCCTTCAGTTATGAGCTCTGGGTGACCGGGGCCTCGACAGGTTCGATAGTATCGTGACGGACCACGGCGCCGAACTGTTGCATCATCTGCTGGATGAATGGATCACCGTGGATCGACTCCTCGGCTTCGCGCTGACGGTCGGCACGGCGCCGGGACGCGGCCTGGGCCGGGGTCTCCTGCTCGGGCTTGATCAGCTCGATGGTCAGCGTCAGGGCGCGCTGGTGATACTGGTTCAGCGCATCGTTGAGGCGACGTTGCTGGGTCGCGTTGAACAGTGCGCTGTGGGCCGGGTCCAGGTGCAGCAGCCAGTGGTCGCCTTCCACGGCCATCAGCGTGCAGTTGGCGGCAATACTGCCGGTCATGCCGCTGATCGGCAGTTTAGGAAACAGCTCCAGCCATTGCAGGGCCAGCCCGGTGGCCGGCATCGCCGCGGGTTCCGGCTCGGGCTCCGGGGCCGGCTCAGCGGCGTGCTCGCTGGCCAGGTCGTCCAGGTAGCTGTAGGCCGAATCCATGTCTGGCTCGATGTAATCCTCGTCCAGCGGCGGTTCGTCGTCCTGATCGAGGCCTGGCGTGGCGACATCGACGTCGGCCACTGTCGGTTCGGGTACCGGCGCGGCGACCCACTCCGGCGCATCAGGCACCACACTGTCGGGCGTCGGCAAAGGCATCGGCGGCAACTCGGGTTGCTCGGCGATGGTCTCCAGAACCGGCTCCACGGCAGGTTGCTGGACAACCTCGGGCTCGATCGGATCGTTCCAGGGCAGATCGACAACGGCTTCAGCGACCGGTTCGGGCAGCGCCTCGACGACCGGTTCAGGTTCTGGCTCAGGGGCCGCGACAACGGGTGTCGGAGCCGGTGCTGCCACAGGTGCCGGCGCTACCGGAGCCGAAGCCACTGCCGGCGCAACGACGGGCGCGGCAGCCACTGGCTTGGCGGAATCAGCTGTGGCCTGGCTGATCCCCACTGGCTTTAGCGCTTGCCTCGGGACGTCCGTCGTATCGGCTGGCCGGAACGCCAGCATTCGCAGCAGGACCATTTCAAAGCCGCCGCGCGGATCCGGTGCCAGGGGCAGGTCGCGACGACCAATCAGGCCCATCTGGTAATAGAACTGCACGTCTTCGGCCGGCAACGCCTGGGCCAGGGCCAGTACGCGATCACGGTCGCCGTGGCCGTTGTCGACGCCATCAGGCAAGGCCTGGGCGATGGCGACCCGGTGCAGCACATTGAGAATTTCCGAGAGCACGCCATTCCAGTCCGGGCCCTGCTCGGCCAGGTGACGCACCGCTTCGAGCAACGCCTTCGCGTCGCCTTCGATCAGCGCATGCAAAACGTCATAGACCTGGCCGTGATCGAGGGTACCGAGCATGGCCCGGACATCCGCGGCCATGACCTTGCCTTCACCGAAAGCGATGGCCTGGTCGGTCAGGCTCATGGCGTCGCGCATCGAACCATCGGCGGCGCGGCCCAACAGCCACAGCGCATCGTCCTCGAAGGGCACGTTCTCGACGCCCAGTACATGCGTCAGGTGCTCGACGACCCGTTCCGGCGTCATGTTCTTCAGGGAGAACTGCAGGCACCGCGACAAAATCGTTGCAGGAAGTTTCTGCGGGTCGGTGGTCGCCAGGATGAACTTGACGTAGGGTGGCGGCTCCTCAAGGGTCTTGAGCAGCGCATTGAAGGAATGGCTGGAGAGCATGTGCACTTCGTCGATCAGGTAGACCTTGAAGCGCCCACGGCTCGGCGCGTACTGCACGTTGTCGAGCAGCTCGCGGGTGTCTTCGACCTTGGTACGGCTGGCGGCGTCGATCTCGATCAGGTCGACGAAACGGCCCTCGTCGATTTCCCGGCAGACCGAACACTCGCCGCAGGGCGTGGAGGTAATGCCGGTTTCACAGTTCAGGCACTTGGCAATGATCCGCGCGATGGTGGTCTTGCCCACGCCGCGGGTGCCGGTGAACAGGTAGGCATGGTGCAGCCGCTGGCTGTCCAAGGCATTGATCAGGGCCTTGAGCACATGGGTCTGGCCGACCATTTCGCGGAACGAGCGCGGACGCCATTTACGTGCAAGAACCTGATAACTCATCGAAAACCGTCGCATCGAAGGAACATAAGCGGCTAATGCTAGCGGAGCAGGGGCGAAATTGCATCCGGTGTGCTCGTCTAATCTGACTAAGATTGGATCAGGGACTCGGTTGTCGACGCGGTTTTGCACAGTCAGGAGAGTTTATGCGCTCAGCCATGGGGGCTTTGCTGTTGTTGGGTACAGGTTGTTTTGCTGATGAAGTACCTTTGCGTTTTGCCGTTACCGACGGCTGGGCGATGCCCATGGTGCAGATCGAACGGGGTCGCCCGACCCAGGGCATCCTTCCCGACATAATGACCAGCCTGGCGACCCGGATGGGACTGCCGGCGCAATTCCATGTGCTGTCCCGCGCCCGGCTGGACGGCGCCATGAAACACGGCGAGATCGACATGCGTTGCTACGTCAGCCCCGACTGGGTAAAGGACAGTGGCGATTACCTCTGGAGCGTCCCGTTGTTTTTCCAGCGCGACCTGCTCGTCGCCACGGCAAGCGCCCCTGTGGCGGTCACACTAGCCACGTTGCCGGAACAGCCCATCGGCACGGTGCTCGGCTATACCTACCCGACCTTGCAACCCTTGTTCGACCGCAGCCAACTGCACCGCGACGACGCCCGCAGCCAGGAACAAGTGCTGGCGAAACTGCTGGCCGGACGTTATCGCTACGGGATCAGCAACCAATGGGCGCTGGACTGGTTCAATCAACGTCATACCGCTGATCGGCAACTCCATGAGGTGGCAGTGCTTCAGGAACAGCAGTTGAGCTGTTATGTGCGCAACGACCCGAACATTCCAGCACAACGCATTCTGAGGACCTTGTTGAACATGAAAACCTCCGGGGAGATCGACGCGATCATCCAGCTTTACACGGGCCGCAGTGACGCATCGCAGGCCAGGAGCGAGGCACCCTCCCCCTGATCGCCTGGCTGCTGCTGCCATTGCGACGGCGGGATGAACCCCTGCACCCAGCCGGGTATCCGTTCGGGCGGCATGGGCCGGGCGATGAAATAACCTTGTGCCACCTCACAGCCCAGGTTCAGCAACAGTTGGCCATGCTCAAGGCTGTCCAACCCTTCGGCGACCACCTCACGGCCAAACGCCCGGGCCAGGCCGATCACCGCTTCGGTCAGTGCCAGGTCGTCGCGGTCATGGAGAATGTCGCGGACAAAGGTCTTGTCGATCTTGATGGTTTGCGTGCGCAGGTGCTTGAGGTCGTTGAGCGAGCAGTAGCCCGTGCCGAAACCACCCAGCGAAAACCCCACGCCCAAGGCATGGCAGGCCTGGAGGCAGGCGCTGACGTGGGCAAGGTTTTCCAATGCGACCGATTCGACAATCTGCAGATCCAACAGGCGTGGCGGTACCGCCGGATGCCGTTCCAACACCTGTCGCAACCGCTCGACAAAATCCGCCCGCTGGAAATGCCGCGCCGAGATATTGATGCTCACCGGCCAGCCCTGCCCCGCTTGCTGCCATTGCTGCAACTGGGTCAGTACCTGCTCCATGACCCACTCGCCGATCTCGACAATCAGGTCGGTCTCTTCCACCAGCGGCAGGAACTCCCGTGGCGGCACCAGGCCACGTTGCGGATGCTTCCAGCGCAGCAGCGCCTCCATGCCGACCACGGTGCCATGACGCATGTTGACCTTGGGCTGGAAATGCAGCCGCAACTCGTTACCGGCCAGTGCCTGGCGGACCCGCTCGACGGTCTGGTAAGTGGCTCGCACTTCCTTGTCCCGGGACACATCGAACAAGTGGAAACGATTGCGACCGCTTTGCTTGGCCACGTACATCGCCTGGTCGGCGTGGCGCAACAAGGTCTCGGCGTCGTCGTTATCCCATGGGAACAATGTGACGCCAATGCTGGCGAAGACCTTGATGTCCTTACCGTCAATGCCATACGGCATGGAAACGGCGATCAACACCCGGCTCAACGCGGCATGCAACTCATCCATCCCACGCACATGGCGCAGCACCAGCACGAACTCGTCCCCACCCAGCCGCGCCACCACGTCCTCGCCACGCACGATACTGCGCAGGCGCCTGGCGACCTCCACCAGCAGCCGATCGCCACTGGCGTGACCATAACCGTCATTGACCGCCTTGAAGCCATCGAGATCGAGCATGCACACCGCCAGAGGCAAGTTTTCCGCACGGGAAAACTCCAGGGCCTGGTCCAGCAGATCGGACAGATAAGTGCGGTTGGGCAACCCGGTCAGCACATCGTGACCGACCCGCCATTGCAGGGAATGCAGCAGGCGACGCTTTTCGCTGACATCGAAGCGAATTGCCAGGTAGCGTTCGATTTGTCCTGTATCGTCATCGATTACTGGCACCAGGGTCGTGTCGACCCAGTGCAGCGTACCGTCCTTGGCCCGGTTGCAGATTTCCCCTTTCCAGACCTGGCCCAGGGCAATGGTGCGCCACATGTCGCCGAAGAACTCGTCAGGGTGCTGGCCGGAATTGAGCAGGCGATGGTTCCCACCCAGCAACTCATCGCGCCGGTAACCAAAAAGGCTGCAAAATTGATCGTTGACGTAGGTGATGCGCCCGCTCAGATCGGTTTCGGAAAAAATCGCGGCGGCGTCAACGGCTCTGCGGTACTTCTTATCCATCGAAGCAGTCATCCATGAGTCAGGCTCATTTGTCGCGCGCGGTTGCACCGCCTTCAAGACAGGCGAAAATCAACTAGGCTCAAACACTTTGAGGGAAGCTGGAGCGCGGGCCCTGGCGGTGCTAAGGGAGAGCTTCAGCCCTTGCCATGTATCGCGGCAAGAAACGCAAGGCCCGGTCTCTGCACACACCCCGGCTTCTGAAGCAGGTCACCAAATACCCGTGCCAAAGGCCGATTCTACGAAACACATCACACTTTGCAAAGCAAGGTGATGGATTGCGTGGTTGCCTAATGCAAAAATCTATCGTTAAGTTCTTGATTCTAAATGGGAATTAAGCGATGCAAATTTCAAGTTTGGGTCCAGCCATCAGACGCTACCGCAAAGTAGCGGGGCTTACTCAGGCTGAACTTGGCGAAAAAACCGGTTTTGACCCCAAAACCATCAGCCGCTTCGAAACCGGCACCTACACCCCCAGCGTCGAAGCCTTGTTCCTGCTTGCCAATGTGCTGGATGTACAACTGAAAGCCTTTTTTGCCGACATGGGCGATGAGGATGAACAGCGGGCGTATCTGTTCGGCGTCATACACAAAGCCACCTCCAAGGACCTGGGCAAGCTGATCGCAGCGGTCGACCAGGCCTTGTCCAAGCCTTGATGCAGATGTGAAAGAAAAGCCGGGCTGCCGAGGGGAGGTAGGCCGGGCTTTTCTTTGGCGTTCGTTTGCCCGCTCGCCTAATTCCGAGGGTGACGCAAGACATAATGTCACGTTGACATCGCCTGCCACGAACCTCGACTATCAACGCGCTGATTCCTGCGTCCCTATGACGCCTATGACTCGTCGACACAATAAATCCAAGGGGACACTGTGCATAAATTTTCGATCATTCTTGTCTCGATACTCGCTACCGGCTGCACCGCCAAATACGCACAGCAAGACATATTCTCCAACCAGGCAAAACTTGATCGACAAATGCCCGTCACCATCGCCACACCGGTCGACGGCAGCTACGAAACAACGCCTTACCCTGCATCCGGCGATATGACAGCTGCCGCCGTTAAAACAGCCTTTTCTTATTACACCAACCGCGTGACGGTAATGGGCGCGTGCCGTGAATTGAGCTGCCTGAGACAGAACAGACCTTCTGGTTACTACGTCATCCCGGAAATCCTGCATTGGGAAGAACGCGCCACAGAATGGTCGGGGCTTCCCGACAAGATTGAAGTAAAACTCGCCATTTATGGCCCGACAGGAGAGCAGCCGCTGGGGTCCGCGGTCCTGTCCGGCAAAAGCAAATGGGCGACCTTTGGCGGGGATCATCCACAGGATTTGCTGCATGAGCCGATTGCTGAGTATGTGAAAGCTCAATACTGATCCAATCGGTCTACGATAGAAACTCGGTCCGTCGATGCAGGACGGGCCGGACTTCCCCTTCAGCACTCGTTTGCCCTGGCCGCGGCAAAATCCGGATAGCAGAAAGCAACGACCGATATCGATCAGCGAAACAAAAGAAATGATTGGAATTTGACAAACCTTGCGAACGAAGGTTTGGGCGTTATGGAGGCAACCCCACCAGCCACACCCCGGCACACAATGTTCCCGCTGTGGCTGCTTCCTTCCGGATCTGACCAGGTTCACGGGTAATCGTTGCGGGGGGACCGATGGGGTCACCATAACGACGCCCGCCTGACGGCGAGCCGCGCCATTGTACCTATCTGGCAAGAAGTTACAACCGTTCGTGCCGGATTAAAAAACTGAAGATGTTCAAGCACTTGCTCCCACAGGGGGATCCGGGGGTGGGCGTCGATTCTGCGGACATCCAAGTGCCTGTGTGGGAGCGAGCTTGTTCGCGAAGGCCTCGGTACATTCAATATTGATGCAAGCTGATCTACCGCTATCGCGAGCAAGCTCGCTCCCACAGGGATCGGGGTGGAGGTTGGATCTGTGAATATCCGAGAGCCCGTGTGGGAATGAGCTTGTCCGCATGAAGTGAACCTTTAGTAGATTGAAGGCTTACACCAAGCACTCATAACTGATTAAAACTTTTTGTATCCAGGTTATTGCTTGCCCCCAATCACGACGAAGTATTACAAACCACCACCGGACAGAACGGTCCATATTGGCCATTAACAGCCTGAGTTCGAACTTGAACATTGAAATAAACTGGCTGGGCTGCCCCGCTGACACCGATCTCATGTCGATACCAACCACGGTGATCCGGCTGCACTCTGGTTGCAGGGACAAACTGCCCCTGTCCACCTGCCACGGCCGTCACCCTGAAGGTGTGCGCGGCAATCTGGTCAGGGCGGATATTATCCGGGATCTGCCAGGCCAATATGATCGTGTATCGGCTTTGCCCGGCCTGGGAAAGCCTCCGTGGTGCATTGGGCACTATCGCCGCTTTATCCATATCATGATTTTCCATCGTATCTTCCATAATAAAAAAGCCATCATCCATGGCGGTTTTCATGCTAGAGGAAAATATGAATGGCAGGCACAATCAAAACAAATGGTATCACTTAACTTTGCCAGCCTTTTATGAAGAGCTGGCAATGCATCAGATGAGTTCAATACCGACTTGGACGTTCAATCATTCGCTGTGTGAGCAAAACTACAACAACACCTCATCCGCCCGACCACCCTCCTCCTGGATCACCAGATGGATGAAGTGCAGCTTGGTGATCACTGCCGCCGGTACGACGAACGGGTAGAAATCCGGCTGGCCCATGCTGCGGGACAGTTCGTTGAGCATGCCAGCCAGTTCGATCCAGGCGTTGACGAACGAAAGAAAAGCCGCACCGCCTGCATGTTCGGCGTCGTACAAGGTCTCGGGCGGGAACGGCTGGTAGTCGAAATCCATTTCCCGAGCGCTCATGCCGAAACCCAGGGCGGTGTCCACCGCGTCCATCATGTGCAGGTAATGGGCCCAGGTTTCGGCCCAGTCCTCCCACGGGTGCATGGTCGCATAGGCGCTGACGTAGCGGGTTTGCCAGTCCAGCGGCGCGCCTTGCTGGTAGTGCTGCTCCAGGGCGTCGGCGTAGCTGGCGCGCTCATCGCCGAACAGCTCGCGAAAAGCCTCGAGCCAATGGCTGTTGGCGACCAGCCGGTCCCAGTAGTAGTGCCCCACCTCATGCCGGAAATGCCCGAGCAAGGTGCGATACGGCTCGCGCATCTGCTGGCGCACGTATTCGCGATGGGCATCGTCAGCTTCCTTGATGTCGAGGGTGATCAGCCCGCTGGCGTGACCGGTGGTGGGTGGCGTGCCGTCGGGATCGACACCGATGAAATCAAACGCCAAGCCAATATTTTCGTCGACGGTTTTCGGGATGACCGGCAAGCCGAAAGTAATCAACTGCGCTACCAGACGACGCTTGGCGGTCTCGACCTTGCGCCAGCGTTCGGGATTTTCCGGGATCGACAGGTCGGGAATAGTACGGTTCAGGCTACAGGCGATGCACAGGGTATCGCGCCCATTGTCCGGCAGCAGCCAATTGCAGGCCGCCGCGGTGTCAAGGTTGGCGCAACGGCGGAACAGCCCGGCTTGGGGATCGGCGTCCAGCGTCCAGGTCCCGGCTTGCTCGCCGGGTTGCAAGGACGTCAGGCGACTCTGCTCAGGTTGATAACCCAGCGCCGCCAGGCAGGCCAGGCATTGGCTATTGCGAAAAAACAACGACTGGCCACAGCGGCACGGCCAGACCTTGCTGTTACGTGACCGATCGCCCACGAACGGCGCGGCGATGCGTGAGCTCAGTTGTTCGAAGAAGCGGTACATGGCGATCTCTCCCTGGAGCCTGCAAGACTAGATCACCCCACTTCCATGATCGTTCCCACGCGTTGCGTCATAGTGCCCGATAAACCGTGGCGAGGGAGCAAGCTCCCTCGCCACAAGAGCCAACCCGGCTAAACCGTGATGCCATGCTGACTCAGAAAGACGACAAACGCCTCTTCATCCAGCACCTTGAGCCCCAGCTCATTGGCCTTGGTCAATTTCGAACCGGCACCCGGCCCCGCCACCACGCAGTGGGTTTTCGCCGACACGGAACCGGCGACCTTGGCCCCCAGGCTCTCCAGCTTGTCCTTGGCGACGTCGCGACTCATCAACTCCAGCGAACCGGTCAGCACCCAGGTGTGACCTGCCTCGGGCAAGCCTTCGACGACCTTCTTCTCGCTCTGCCAATGCATGCCAAAGTCGCGCAACTGTTGCTCCGCTGCCTCGGCCTGCTGACGGTTGGCGGCAACGGCGAAAAACTCGCGCACGGCGTTGGCCTGCTTTTCCGGCAACGCCTGACGCATGTCCAGCCAGTCGGCGTTCATCACCGCCTCGAGTGAACCGAACTTGTCTGCCAGTTTCTGCGCCCCGCCCGGCCCGACCGAGGGGATGTTCAGCTTGTCGAGAAAGCCACCCAGGGTCGTGCTGGCGGAGAACTCGGCGCCCAACTCGCCCTGGTCCTGGATCTCGAGACCGTGGCGCAGCAGGTCCTTGATCACCTGGCGGTTGTGTGGGTCTTCGAAGAAGCTGTGGATCTCGTGGGCCACTTCCAGGCCGACATCGGGCAAGTAGGTGAGCACCTGGGGCACAGCCGCTTGTACGCGCTCCAGCGAACCAAGAGAGCGAGCCAGGACCTTGGCGGTCTCCTCGCCCACGTCCGGGATACCGAGGGCGTAGATGAAACGCGCCAGGCTCGGCTTCTTGCTGTCGACGATGGCCGCCAGCAAGTTCTTGCTCGACAGTTCGGCGAAACCTTCCAGGTCGACCACCTGCTCGAAGGTCAGGGCATACAGATCGGCGGGCGAACCCACCAGCCCCTCATCCACCAGTTGCTCGACGCTCTTCTCGCCCAGGCCCTCGATGTCCATGGCCCGGCGCGACACGAAATGGATGATCGCCTGCTTGAGCTGCGCGCCACAGGCCAGGCGACCGACGCAACGGTACACCGCACCTTCGCTGATGGTTTCACGGCCCTTGCTGCGCTTGATCAGTTGCGTGCGCTCGACATGGGAACCACACACCGGACACTGCCGGGGGATCTCCACGGGGCGGGCATCGTCCGGGCGGCGCTCGGTGATCACTTGCACCACTTGCGGGATCACGTCGCCGGCACGGCGGATGATCACGGTGTCGCCGATCATCAGGCCCAGGCGCGCCACTTCGTCCATGTTGTGCAACGTGGCGTTGGCCACGGTCACGCCAGCGACCTTGACCGGCTTGAGGCGCGCCACGGGCGTCACGGCGCCAGTGCGGCCGACCTGGAACTCGACGTCCAGCAACTCGGTGAGTTCTTCAGAGGCCGGGAATTTATGAGCGATGGCCCAGCGTGGTTCCCGGGCGCGGAAACCCAGTTCGCGCTGAGAAGCGATGCTGTTGACCTTGAACACCACACCATCGATTTCATACGGCAATGCGTTGCGCCGCTCGCCGATGTCACGGTAGTAATCCAGGCACTCATCAATACCGTGGGC
The DNA here is from genome assembly GCF_008801605.1 of Pseudomonas brassicacearum subsp. brassicacearum. GTDB lineage: Bacteria > Pseudomonadota > Gammaproteobacteria > Pseudomonadales > Pseudomonadaceae > Aquipseudomonas > Aquipseudomonas brassicacearum. Next base: position 1,182,805 of record NZ_VZPJ01000001.1, read on the forward strand.
CAGCTTCAATTCACGGCTGATGGGCAGGCCCCAGGCCTTGAGCTGCTTGAGATTGCCGATATGGGTATCGGCAATGTCCGCGGTCACCTGACCGATACCGTAGCAGCAGAATTCCAGCGGGCGGTTGGCGGTGATCTTCGAATCCAGCTGGCGCAGGCTCCCCGCCGCCGCGTTGCGCGGGTTGGCGAAGGTCTTGCCACCCGCTTCCAGTTGCGTGGCGTTGAGGCGCTCGAAGCCGGCCTTGGACATGTACACCTCGCCGCGCACTTCCAGCAATGGCGGCCAGCCGCTGCCCTGCAGCTTGAGGGGAATATTGCGCACGGTACGCACGTTGACGCTGATGTCTTCGCCCGTGGTGCCATCACCGCGCGTGGCACCGCGCACCAGCATGCCGTCCTGATACAACAGGCTGACCGCCAGGCCATCGAGTTTCGGCTCGCAGCTGTATTCAACCGCCGCGCCACCGCCCAGCAAATCGCCCATGGGCAGGTCGAGGCCTTCGGTCACCCGCCGGTCGAATTCGCGCATGGTGGTTTCGTCGAAGGCGTTGCCCAGGCTGAGCATCGGGATCTCATGACGCACCTGGCTAAACGCCGACAGCGCCACGCTGCCGACGCGCTGGGTCGGGGAATCGCTGGTCACCAGCTCCGGGTGTTGCTCTTCCAGGGCCTTGAGCTCGTGGAACAAGCGGTCGTACTCGGCGTCCGGGATGCTCGGTTCGTCGAGGACGTGGTAGCGGTAGTTGTGCTGATCCAGCTCGGTGCGCAGCTGTTGGATGCGGGTTTCAACGGCGTTCATGGGTGTTCTCTCATAAAGCAAAAGAGCAGCCTAGGCTGCTCATTCTCAATACTTCGATCGCGTGCAGGAGCTGCACTCGTCAGCTCCTGCAGGCCAGCGATCTTTGGCCTCAGCGCTTCTGGGTCAATGCCCGGCGCTCGAATTCGACGATGCGCTGGCGATAGTGCTCGATGGTCTGGGCAGTCAGCACACTGCGCTGGTCATCCTTGAGTTCGCCATTGAGCTCCTGGGACAGCTTGCGAGCCGCGGCCACCATCACGTCGAAGGCCTGCTTGGGATGACGCGGGCCCGGCAGGCCGAGGAAGAAACTCACCGCCGGCGTGCTGAAATGATCGATGTCGTCCAGGTCGAACACGCCAGGCTTGACGGCGTTGGCCATGGAGAACAGCACCTCGCCGTTGCCGGCCATGCTCTCGTGACGATGGAAAATGTCCATCTCGCCGAAACGCAGGCCGCTTTCCAGGATGTTCTGCAGCAACGCCGGGCCCTTGAAGCCGGCCGGGTCGCGGCAGATCACGCTGATCACCAGCACTTCTTCAGCCTGGGCCTGGTCTTTGTCGGCGCTCGAGGTTTTGTTCTCGTCCGGGAAATCGCTGTCGCGACTGCTGAAACTCGGGCCACCATCCAGGTCGAGGTTCAGGTTCAAATCACCCTGGGACGGCTCGCTGTTGCGCTTGCCGCGCTTGGAACTCGACTCCCGTGGCTCACGGGCAGGCGCGCTCATCGACGGCAAGTCGTGTTCGTCCAGCTGCGGCTCCTTGTGGGTGTCCAGCACCCGGGGCGGGCCTAGCAGTTCGGCGCTGTCATCCTCATCGGGCAGGTTCGACAGGCTGCGGTCCAGGCGAAACTTCAGTTTCCCCTTACCGCCGCGCATGCGGCGCCAGCCGTCGAAAAGAATACCGGCAATGACAATGATGCCGATGACGATCAGCCACTCGCGCAGACCGATTTCCATGTAATCCCGTGCCTCTATAAAAATGCTGAAAAATAAGGGGCTTAGCTATTTGCAAACCGCTTTAAAACGTGGCGCCAACTCTATGTTCTGAATGGCGTTTTGCCCACGCATACGAAAAATTGACATTAAACTAGCACGACCAAAGATAACTTTACACCGTCTGTCGCACAGGCTTGTGTCCAATCTGTGATTTGAACAACAGGCCCCAGGGTAAAAAATACCTACAGCGTTCCAAGTAGAAGCCCTACAAACCGTTCTTCAGGCATCCACCATTGCCATGGCCTCCTCCACATCCACCGCCACCAGCCGCGAACAGCCCGGCTCATGCATGGTCACCCCCATCAACTGATCGGCCATTTCCATGGCGATCTTGTTGTGGGTGATGTAGATGAACTGCACCGTTTCAGACATCTCCTTCACCAGCCGTGCGTAACGGCCTACGTTGGCGTCGTCCAGTGGTGCGTCGACTTCGTCGAGCATGCAGAACGGCGCCGGGTTCAATTTGAAGATGGCAAAGACCAGGGCCAACGCGGTCAGCGCCTTTTCGCCACCGGAGAGCAAATGGATGGTGCTGTTCTTCTTGCCAGGAGGACGCGCCATGATTGTCACCCCTGTATCGAGTAAATCTTCGCCCGTCAGTTCCAAGTAAGCGCTGCCGCCACCGAAAACTTTTGGGAAAAGTGCCTGCAAACCGCCGTTGATCTGATCAAAGGTATCCTTGAAGCGATTGCGGGTTTCCTTGTCGATCTTGCGAATGACGTTTTCCAGGGTCTCCAGCGCCTCCACCAGATCGTCGTTCTGAGCGTCCAGGTAGCGCTTGCGCTCGGACTGCTGCTGGTACTCGTCGATGGCCGCCAGGTTGATTGCCCCCAGGCGCTGGATGCGCTGGGCAATGCGTTCCAGCTCCTCCTCGGCGTCCTTCTCGTTCGCCCCGGCCACCAGGGTGGCCAGCACGCCGTCGAGGTCGTAGCCGTCTTCCAGCAACTGGTCCTGCAAGGCTTTGCGCCGCACCGTCAGGGCCTGCCACTCCATGCGCTGCTGTTCCATCTGGCCGCGAATCAGTTGCGATTGCTGCTCGGCCTGGCTGCGGCGCTTTTCGGCGTCGCGCAGTTCACGGTCGGCGTCCTCCAGGGCGATCTGCGCCGTCTTGAGCTCTTCGTCGACGCTCATGCGCTTGTCGAGCAACTCTTCGAGCTTGAGGCGCAGCTCCTCCAGCGGCGCTTCACCCTCCTCCAGATTGAGGCTCAACTGCTCGCGTTTTTCGGTCAGGCGTTCGGACTGCATTTCCAGCCGTTCCAACGCCTGGCGCGTGGAATCGTGCTGAGCCTTGAGCGAGCCCAGGCGCACCGCCAACTGATGGGCATGGTCCTTGTGCTGGCGTGCTTCCTGACGCACCCGGTCCAGGCGCTCGCGCAGGCTGTCGCGCTGGGCCAGCAGCAGTTCGCGCTGCTCGGTGTCCAGCGCCATGGCATCGAGGGCTTCCTGCAGTTGCAAGCGCGCCTCGCCGATCTGTTCGTGCTCCAACGCCCGCTGCTCGCCCAGTTCGGCGATTTCTTCTTCCAGGCGGGTGCGGCGCAGCGCCAGCTGTTCAACCTTGGCCTTGCCGGCCGACAACTGCGCCTTGAGCTCGCCTTGCTGGCGCGCTTCATCCTGCAATAGCCGCCGCAGGTGTTCGCGGCCGTTCTCCTGCTGACGCTGTTGCGCCCGCAGGTTCTGCAATTCGGTTTCCAGGGCTTCGACGCTGGCCTCGCGCTCTTCGCGCTCTTCGCTCAGGCGCTGGATTTCCTGACCACGGGCAAGCATGCCGCTCTCGGCTTCGCTGGCCCGGCGTACCCGCAGGAAATGCCGGCCGACCCAATACCCGTCACGGCTGATCAGGCTTTCGCCGACCGCCAATTGCCCACGCAGGGCCAAGGCCTGCTCAAGGCTATCCACCGGTTTGACCTGCCCGAGCCAGGGCGACAGGTCAACCTGGGCCTCGACCTTGTCCAGCAAGCTGCCGGGGATTCGCACGCCGTCACCAGCCGGGCTGAGCAGGCGCAGATCGCCCTGGGTGAAACCCGACAAATCGAAGCCGCCAAAGTCATCCACCAGCACCGCCTGCAGATCGGCACCCAGCACGGTTTCCACCGCCAGCTCCCAACCGGCATCGACCTTCAGGCCCTCGGCCAGTCGCGGACGCTCGGCCAGATGCTGATCGCGCAGCCATTCGGCGGTGCCGGTGCCTGGGTCCAGCGCGGCTTGCTGCAGGGCTTCCAGCGAGGCCAGGCGTCCATTGAGTCGCTGCAATTCGCCCTGGCCCTGCTGCTGGTTCTGCAAGGCCAGTTGCAAGGCCTGGCGCAGTTGCTCGAGCCGTTCGACCTGGGCATCTTCGCTGGCCTGCAAGTCTTCGAGGGTGGCTTCACTGGCCGCCAGTTGCTCGCTCAGATCCAGAATCGCCGCGTCCTCCGGATCCGCCGCGAGCAAGGCGCGCTCTTCGGACAGGCGGCGCTGACGTTCGGCCAGGCGCTCCATGCTGGTTTCCAACTGCTGGATGCGCGACTGCTGGACTTCAGCCTGGCGCCGCGGCTCGGCCGAGGTCAGGTTGAAACTGTCCCACTGCTCTTGCCAGCCGTGCATGGTCAGCTCGGCTTCCTCCAGGGCTGCGGCGGCCTCTTCGGCGGCGGCGCTGGTGATTTCCTGCTCTGGCGTGAGCCGGTCCAGTTCTTCGCCAAGGGTCAGCAGCAGCGTGCGGTCGTGACCCAGGTGCGATTCGGTTTCCAGGCGCGCCCGCTCGGCTTCCTTCAAGTCATCCTGCAACTGCCGCAGTCGTTGTTGACCATGCTGGATGCTCTGCTCGACCCGGGCGATGTCGCCCCCCACGGAATAGAAGCGCCCCTGCACCAGATTGAAGCGCTCGGACAGGTCGTGGTGTCCGTCACGCAGGCGTTCGATGGCGGCGTCGGCGTTGCGTTGCTCGGCCACCAGGGCTTCGAAGCTGACTTCCTGGTTGCCGATGATCGCCTCACGCTGGCCGACCTGCTCGTTCAACGCTTGCCAGCGCAGGGCCGACAGCTGGGCCTTGAGCTGGCGCTCCTCACCCTTGTATTCCTGGTACTTCTTCGCGGCCTCGGCCTGACGGTGCAAACGCTCGAGTTGGCGTTCGAGTTCTTCGCGCAGATCGGTCAGGCGCGCGAGGTTCTCGTGGGTGCGACGAATGCGGTTTTCAGTCTCGCGCCGCCGCTCCTTGTATTTGGAAATACCGGCGGCTTCTTCAATGAAGTTGCGCAGGTCTTCGGGCTTGGCCTCGATCAGCTTGGAGATCATGCCCTGTTCGATGATCGAGTAGCTGCGCGGGCCCAGGCCGGTACCGAGGAAGATATCGGTGATGTCACGACGCCGGCACTTGGCGCCGTTGAGGAAATAGCTGTTCTGGCTGTCGCGGGTCACTTTGCGACGAATGGAGATTTCCGCATACGCCGCGTACTCGCCGACCAGGGTACCGTCGGAGTTATCGAACACCAGCTCGATGCTGGCCTGGCTCACCGGCTTGCGGCTGGTGGAGCCGTTGAAGATGACGTCGGTCATCGACTCGCCGCGCAGGTTCTTGGCCGAGCTCTCGCCCATCACCCAACGCACGGCATCGATGATGTTCGACTTGCCGCAACCATTGGGCCCGACCACCGCCGCCATGTTACTGGGGAAGTTCACCGTGGTCGGGTCGACGAAGGATTTGAACCCCGCCAGCTTGATGCACTTGAGCCGCACGTTCAGGCCTTCGTCAAGGCAGAGACCACCAGGTCGCAACTGCGCTGGGCGTAGGCCGTGAGCACGATGCGGATCTGCGGTAAATCACGGGCCAGCACAGCGGCGAGCAGGCGCTGGAACAGGTCGAGGAACTCGCTCATTTCCGCCTTGCGCTGGTCCAGGGCCAGGAAATAGGCACGGCTCATGGCCGGTTGCAGGTTCTCGACGGTTTCCTGCAAGTACGGGTTGTCGGCAAAGGGATAGGCGGCGCGCATCACGCTGAAGCTTTCATCGACGAAGGTACGGATATCCTGGCGCGCGTAGGCGTCGTTGAGACGCTGCTGGATCGCTACGAACGGCGCCATGTCGGCCTGCTCTTTCCAGCCATGGGCCACGGCGTTGCCCAGCAGGATGTACAGCTCGCTCATCAGCGTGCAGAGGCTGCGCACCTTGTGTTCGGTGAGTTCGGTGACGTGGGCGCCACGGCGCGGCAGGATCGCGATCAAGTGGCGTCGTTCCAGGATCAGCAAGGCCTCGCGGACCGAGCCGCGGCTGACGTTGAGTGCCAGCGTGACCTTCTGCTCCTGGATGCGCTCTCCCGGTTTCATTTCGCCGCGAATGATGCGTTCGGCGAGGTGATGGGCGATTTGCTCGGCGAGGCTGTCCGGGGCCTTGAACGTCATGGTTGTCCTTCAAACTCTTCGATTTGCACAAGCGGCGCAGTGTAGCGCACTCGATACGTCATGGCGCAGGGCCTGTACCGGGTTTTTGGCACGATTCAAGCAAAAAAAGTTTGAGCTTTCCTGCTGAAACAGAACCTGTGGAAGAACCTGTGGGAGCGAGCTTGCTCGCGATAGCGGTCTGTCATCTTGCATCCATACTGAATGTACCGCTGTCATCGCGAGCAAGCTCGGCTCCCACAGGGTTCTACAGTGTCCATAGATCGTTGTTCATCGACCAAGTGGAATTTCTTGACCTTTAAGTCAGAAAATCATTGACCGAAAAGTCAGAACTGATAAATTCAGCCCACGTCGATACAACAATAATGAGTCTGCGAGGCCTTCCGTGATCCAGTTTTTACTCAACCAGGAACTCCGTAGCGAGCACGCCCTGGACCCGAACCTGACCGTGCTCAACTATTTACGCGAACACGTTGGTAAACCAGGCACCAAAGAAGGCTGCGCCAGCGGCGATTGTGGCGCGTGCACCGTGGTGGTGGGCGAATTGGAAACGGGCGCCGATGGCCGCGAACGCATTCGCTATCGCAGCCTCAACGCGTGCCTGACCTTCGTCTCGTCCCTGCACGGCAAGCAACTGATCAGCGTCGAAGACCTCAAGCACCAGGGCCAACTGCACAGCGTCCAGCAGGCGATGGTCGATTGCCACGGCTCGCAATGCGGCTTCTGCACACCGGGCTTTGTCATGTCGCTGTTCGCCCTGCAAAAGAACAGCGAGCAACCCGACGCCCATAAAGCCCACGAAGCCCTGGCCGGCAATCTCTGCCGTTGCACCGGCTACCGGCCGATCCTGGCCGCTGCCGAGCAGGCCTGCTGTGGCCAGCAGCCAGACCAGTTCGATGCCCGCGAAACCGAAACCATCGCCCGCCTCAAAGCCATTGCGCCGACCGAGACCGGCGAGCTTAACAGTGGCGACAAACGCTGCCTGGTGCCGCTGACCGTCGCCGACCTGGCCGATCTCTACGATGCCTATCCCCAGGCGCGCCTGCTGGCCGGCGGCACGGACCTGGCCCTGGAAGTCACGCAATTTCACCGCACACTGCCGGTGATGATCTACGTGGGCAACGTCGCCGAACTCAAGCGTATCGAACGCTTCGACAATCGCCTGGAGATCGGCGCCGCCGCCGCCCTCTCCGATTGCTACGAAGCCCTGAAAGCCGAATACCCGGACTTTGGCGAATTGCTGCAGCGCTTCGCCTCGCTGCAGATCCGCAACCAGGGCACCCTGGGCGGCAACATCGGCAACGCCTCACCGATTGGCGACTCGCCGCCCCTGCTGATCGCCCTCGGCGCGCAGATCGTGCTGTGCAAGGGCCAGACCCGCCGCACCCTGGCCCTGGAAGACTATTTCATCGACTACCGGATCACCGCCCGCCAGGAAAGCGAATTCATCGAAAAGATCATCGTGCCACGGGCCAGCGCCGAACAGGCGTTCCGCGCCTACAAGGTCTCCAAGCGCCTGGACGACGACATTTCCGCCGTGTGCGCGGCGTTCAACCTGCGCATCGACAACGGCGTGGTCCGCGACGCCCGCGTGGCCTTCGGCGGCATGGCCGCGACGCCCAAACGCGCCAAGCATTGCGAAGCGGTATTGATCGGTGCGCCGTGGACCGACAGCAGCGTCGAACGCGCCTGCCTCGCACTGGCCGAAGACTTCACGCCGCTGTCGGACTTCCGCGCCAGCAAGGAATACCGCCTGCTCAGCGCCCGCAACCTGTTGCGCAAATACTTCATCGAACTGCAAACGCCGCACATCGAGACTCGGGTGACCGCTTATGTCTAACCATCACACCGTAGAGAAGACCCAAGCCGAACTCGCCGAGCTGTTCGCCCGCGACCTGACCACCGGCGTGGGCCGCAGCGTCAAGCACGACAGCGCCGCCAAGCATGTGTCCGGCGAGGCCCAGTACATCGATGATCGCCTGGAGTTTCCGAACCAGTTGCACGTCTATGCCCGGCTGTCGGACCGCGCCCACGCCCGGATCATTCGCATCGATACCACGCCCTGCTACGCCTTCGAAGGCGTGCGCATCGCCATTACCCACCAAGACATCCCTGGCCTGAAGGACATTGGCCCGCTGTTGCCGGGTGATCCATTGCTGGCCATCGATGACGTGCAGTTCGTCGGCCAACCAGTGCTGGCCGTCGCCGCCAAGGACCTGGACACCGCGCGCAAGGCGGCGATGGCGGCCATCGTCGAATACGAAGACCTGGAACCGGTGCTGGACGTGGTCGAGGCCCTGCGCAAGCGGCACTTCGTGCTCGACAGCCACACCCACCAGCGCGGCGATTCGGCCACGGCACTGGCGAGCGCCGAGCATCGCATCCAGGGCTCGCTGCACATCGGCGGCCAGGAACACTTTTACCTGGAAACCCAGATTTCCTCGGTGATGCCCACCGAAGACGGCGGCATGCTCGTCTACTGCTCGACCCAGAACCCCACTGAAGTGCAAAAACTGGTGGCCGAGGTGCTGGGCGTGTCGATGAACAAAGTCGTGGTGGACATGCGCCGCATGGGCGGCGGCTTTGGCGGCAAGGAAACCCAGGCCGCCAGCCCGGCTTGCCTGTGCGCCGTCATCGCGCACCTCACCGGCCAGCCGACCAAGATGCGCCTGCCCCGTGTCGAAGACATGCTGATGACCGGCAAGCGCCACCCCTTCTACATCGAATACGACGTCGGCTTCGACAGCACCGGACGCCTGCACGGCATCGCCCTGGAACTGGCCGGCAACTGCGGTTGCTCGCCGGACCTGTCGGCCTCGATCGTCGACCGGGCGATGTTCCATGCCGACAACGCCTACTACCTGGGCGATGCGACCATCAACGGCCACCGCTGCAAGACCAACACCGCGTCGAACACCGCTTACCGCGGTTTCGGCGGGCCCCAAGGCATGGTCGCCATCGAAGAGGTGATGGATGCCATCGCCCGGCACCTGGGGCTCGATCCGCTGGCCGTGCGCAAGGCCAACTATTACGGCAAGACCGAACGCAACGTCACCCACTACTACCAGACCGTCGAGCACAACATGCTCGAGGAAATGACCGCCGAGCTTGAAGAAAGCAGCCAGTACGCCGAACGCCGCGAAGCGATCCGTCGCTACAACGCCAATAGCCCGATCCTGAAAAAGGGCCTGGCGCTGACCCCGGTCAAATTCGGCATTTCCTTTACCGCCAGTTTCCTCAACCAAGCCGGGGCGCTGATCCACGTCTACACCGACGGCAGCATCCACCTGAACCATGGCGGCACCGAAATGGGCCAGGGTTTGAACACCAAGGTCGCGCAAGTGGTGGCCGAGGTGTTCCAGGTGGAAATGGACCGCGTGCAAATCACCGCGACCAACACCGACAAGGTGCCGAACACTTCGCCCACCGCCGCCTCCAGCGGTGCCGACCTGAACGGCAAGGCCGCGCAGAACGCCGCCGAAACCATCAAGCGGCGCCTGGTGGAATTCGCCGCGCGACAGTACAAGGTCAGCGAAGAGGACGTGGAATTCCACAACGGCCATGTGCGGGTGCGCGATCACATCCTGACCTTCGAGGCGCTGGTGCAGCAGGCGTATTTCGCCCAGGTTTCGCTGTCGAGCACCGGCTTCTACAAGACCCCGAAAATCTACTACGACCGCAGCCAGGCCCGTGGCCGGCCGTTCTACTACTACGCCTATGGCGCGGCCTGTGCCGAGGTGATCGTCGACACCCTCACCGGCGAGTACAAGATGCTGCGCACTGACATCCTCCACGACGTCGGCGCCTCGCTGAACCCGGCCATCGACATCGGCCAGGTCGAGGGTGGTTTCATCCAGGGCATGGGCTGGCTGACCATGGAAGAACTGGTGTGGAACGACAAGGGCAAGCTGATGACCAATGGCCCGGCCAGCTACAAGATCCCCGCCGTGGCCGACATGCCGCTGGACCTGCGGGTCAAGCTGGTGGAAAACCGCAAGAACCCCGAAGACACGGTGTTCCACTCCAAGGCCGTGGGCGAGCCGCCGTTCATGCTCGGCATCGCCGCGTGGTGCGCCATCAAGGACGCCGTGGCGAGCCTGGGGGATTACCGGCACCAACCGAACATCGACGCCCCGGCAACACCGGAACGGGTGTTGTGGGGGTGTGAGCAGATGCGCGGGTTGAGGGCGGTGGAGGTTGGGGAAGCTGAAACCGAGTTGGCTTCGCTTTAAACCGCGGCGCGGCCAATCGCGAGCAAGCTCGCTCCCACATTGGGTCGGTGTTCACAAATCCCCTGTGGGAGCGAGCTTGCTCGCGATGAGGCCGGAACAGACAACAAAGATGTCGAGGTGAATATGTACAACTGGATCAGCGCCCTCGCCGACCTGCAAACCCGCGGTGAACCGTGCGTGCTGGTGACGATCATCGAAGAGCTCGGCTCCACCCCGCGCAACGCCGGTTCGAAGATGGTCATCAGCGCCAGCCAGACGTTCGACACCATCGGTGGCGGACACCTGGAATTCAAGGCCATGGAAATCGCCCGGCACATGCTCGCCAGCGGCCAGCAGAACACCCATCTGGAGCGCTTCAGCCTCGGTGCGAGCCTGGGCCAGTGCTGCGGCGGCGTCACCGTACTGTTGTTCGAACCCATGGGCCAGGTCCAGGCGCAGATCGCCGTGTTCGGCGCCGGCCACGTCGGCCGTGCCCTGGTGCCGCTGCTGGCGAGCCTGCCCTGCAAGGTGCGCTGGATCGACTCACGGGAGGCGGAATTCCCCGAACACCTGCCCCATGGCGTGCGCAAGATCGTCACCGAGGAGCCACTGGATGAAGTCGACGAATTGCCCGTCGGCAGCTACTGCATCGTCATGACCCACAACCATCAGCTCGACCTGGAACTGAGCGCCGCGATCCTCAAGCGCAACGACTTTGCCTACTTCGGCCTGATCGGCTCGAAGACCAAACGGGTCAAGTTCGAGCATCGCCTGCGTGATCGTGGTTTTGACAGCAGCACCTTGCAGCGCATGCGTTGCCCGATGGGCATCGGCGAAGTCAAAGGCAAGTTGCCTGTGGAAATCGCCATCTCCATCACCGGCGAAATCATCGCCACCTATAACGCCGACTTCGGCCAGCACACCGCCCGCGCCGAACCGATTGCCAAGCTGCTGCCGGCCTCGCGCCGCAGCCAGGCGAACCGTTGAACACTCGTTGAGAATTCCCATGCCCCTGACACGCAAAGCCTACCGCGCCGCCCTGCTCCACAGCCTCGCCGACCCGGCCGAAGTCGGTATCGAGGCGTCCTATGAATATTTCGCAGACGGTTTGCTGGTGGTGGAAAACGGCCAGATCAGTGCCATCGGCCACGCCCATGACCTGCTGCCGACCCTGGCAACTGACATCGAAATCACTCATTACCCGGACGCGCTGATCACCCCCGGCCTGATCGACACCCACATCCACCTGCCCCAGACTGGCATGGTTGGCGCCTATGGCGAGCAATTGCTGGACTGGCTCAACACCTACACCTTCCCCTGCGAAAGCCAGTTCGCCGACAAGGCCCACGCCGATGCCGTGGCCGATATTTTCGTCAAGGAACTGCTGCGCAACGGCACCACCACCGCACTGGTGTTCGGCAGCGTGCACCCGCAATCGGTGAATTCGTTTTTTGAAGTGGCCCAGAAGCTCGACCTGCGGATGATCGCCGGCAAAGTGATGATGGACCGCAACGCCCCGGACTACCTGGTCGACACCGCCGAATCCAGCTACACCGAGAGCAAGGCGCTGATCGAGCGCTGGCACGGCAAGGGCCGCCTGCACTACGCCGTGACCCCGCGCTTCGCCCCCACCAGCACTCCGGAACAACTGGCCTTGGCCGGTCAGTTGCTGGGGGAATACCCAGACTTGTACATGCAGACCCACATCAGTGAAAACCTGCAGGAGGTGCAATGGGTCAAAGAGCTGTTCCCGGAGCGCAAGGGCTACCTGGACGTCTACGACCACTACCAACTGCTCGGCGAACGTTCGGTGTTCGCCCACGGCGTGCACTTATGTGACGACGAATGCGCTCGCCTGGCCGAGACCGGTTCGGCCATAGCCTTCTGCCCGACCTCGAACTTTTTCCTCGGCAGCGGCCTGTTCAACCTGCCGATGGCGCAGAAGCATAAAGTGAACGTGGGGTTGGGCACCGACGTGGGTGGCGGCACCAGTTTTTCGCTGCTGCAAACCCTGAACGAAGCCTACAAGGTGATGCAGTTGCAGGGCGCGCGGCTGAGCCCGTTCAAGTCGCTGTACCTGGCCACCCTCGGCGGCGCCCGGGCCCTGCGCCTGGAGGACAAGATCGGGACGTTGCAACCGGGTACCGATGCGGATTTCCTGGTGCTGGACTACAACGCCACGCCGCTGCTGGGCTATCGCCTCAAGCAGGCCAAGGACATTGCCGAGCGGTTGTTCGTGTTGATGACGCTGGGGGATGACCGGACGGTGGCGCAGACTTATGCGGCCGGTAAATTGGTGCATCAGCGGTAGATTTTTGATCGTTCCCACGCTCTGCGTGGGAATGCCTCAACGGACGCTCTGCGTTCGGCTTTTGGGACGCGGAGCGTCCCGGGCTGCGTTCCCACGCAGAGCATGGGAACGATCAGGGTCGGGGGGGTTAGAGCTTAGCGGTCGACCGCCCAGGCTTCTTGCTCTGCAGCAGGTGCGAGAACACCGCATGCAAGTCATCCGACGCACTTTCCTCGTCGAGGTTGAGCTTGCTGTCGATGTGGTCCATGTGATGCATCATCAGGTCCACTGCCAGCGTCGCATCGCGAGCCTCGATGGCGTCGATCAGCTGGGTGTGTTCGTCATAGGAACAGTGGGAACGGTTGCCGCTTTCGTACTGGGCGATGATCAGCGACGTCTGGGACACCAGGCTGCGCTGGAAGCTGATCAGCGGGGCGTTCTTCGCCGCTTCGGCCAGCTTGAGGTGGAACTCGCCCGACAAACGGATGCCGGCGCCGCGGTCGCCACGGGAGAAACTGTCGCGCTCATCGCTGACCATCTGCCGCAGCTCAGCCAATTGTTCGGCCGTGGCGTGCTGCACCGCCAATTCGGTGATCGCCCTTTCCACCAGGCGCCGGGCCATGAATACCTGGCGAGCCTCTTCGACACTCGGGCTCGCCACCACGGCACCGCGGTTGGGCCGCAGCAACACCACGCCTTCGTGAGCCAGGCGTGACAGCGCCCGGCGAATGATCGTGCGGCTGACCCCGAAAATCTCCCCCAGTGCCTCTTCGCTCAACTTTGTACCGGGCGCCAGGCGTTGTTCGAGGATGGCCTCGAAGATATGCGCATAGACAATATCGTCCTGGGTTCCGCTGCGGCCGGCTTTACCGGCTCGCGGTTGTTTCTTGAGGGGCTGCAACTGTTCGTTCATGGGCACTCGAGTCGGGAGAACTGCGGCGAATTGACCGTGACTGTAATACGGCACAGCGGGTCGCTGGCAAGTATCGCGTAAAAAACAGCTCGATTGTACACAACCTCTGATGGCAACACGACTGTACGGCTGTTTGCGGGCATGGCTGTATTGCAATCGGCTACTGCGTTGAGTTTAGGCTTCAAACCCAAAACCTGCGGCGCGATCAAGCCCAGTCAATCTACAACAAGGACCACCGCCCACCATGACCGAAGTCACGACCACACCACTTCGTCCATTGGCCGATACCTCGCCTTCAGCCATCGTCGCCGGATTCATTGCGATGATGACCGGCTACACCAGTTCCCTGGTGCTGATGTTCCAGGCCGGGCAAGCGGCAGGGCTGACCAGTGGGCAGATTTCTTCGTGGATCTGGGCGATTTCCATCGGCATGGCGGTGTGTTCCATCGGGTTGTCGCTGCGCTATCGCACGCCCATCACCATCGCCTGGTCGACACCCGGCGCGGCGCTGCTGATCACCAGCCTGGGCGGTGTGAGTTACGGCGAGGCCATCGGCGCCTATATCACCTGTGCAGTATTGGTGACGATCTGCGGCCTGACCGGCAGTTTCGAGCGCCTGGTCAAGCGTATTCCAGCCTCGCTGGCGGCGGCGTTGCTGGCGGGGATCCTGTTCAAGATCGGCAGCGAGATCTTCGTCGCCACCCAGCATCGCACCGGCCTGGTGCTGGGGATGTTTTTCACCTACCTGATCGTCAAGCGCCTGTCGCCCCGCTACGCGGTACTGGCGGCACTGTTGATCGGTACGGCGCTGTCGGGCCTGCTGGGGCTGTTGGACTTCAGCGGCTTTGCCCTGGAAGTCGCGACGCCGGTCTGGACCACGCCGCACTTTTCCCTGGCGGCCACCATCAGCATCGGCATTCCGCTGTTCGTGGTGGCGATGACCTCGCAGAACATGCCCGGCATCGCCGTGCTGCGGGCCGACGGTTATAACGTGCCGGCCTCGCCGTTGATCACCAGCACCGGCATCGCCTCGCTGCTGCTGGCACCGTTCGGCTCCCATGGCATCAACCTGGCGGCCATCAGCGCGGCCATCTGCACCGGCCCCCACGCCCACGAAGATCGCAACAAGCGCTACACGGCGGCGGTCTGGTGCGGGATCTTCTACGGGATTGCCGGGGTGTTCGGCGCCACGCTGGCGGCGTTGTTCGCGGCGCTGCCCAAGGAGCTGGTGCTGTCCATCGCGGCCTTGGCGCTGTTCGGGTCGATCATCAATGGCTTGAGCATCGCCATGAGCGAAGTGAAGGAGCGGGAAGCGGCGTTGATCACCTTCATGGTCACGGCGTCGGGGCTGACGCTGTTCTCCATCGGTTCGGCGTTCTGGGGGATTGTGGCGGGGGTGTTGACCTTGCTGATCCTGAACTGGCGTAGCGCCTGATCGTTCCCACGCTCTGCGTGGGCATGCAGCCCGTGACGCTCCGCGTCACTGGACGCGGAGCGTCCCTAGAGGCATTCCCACGCGGAGCGTGGGAACGATCAACCCAACAGACAGGCACAAAAAAACCGGCGCCCGAAAGGGCTGCCGGTTTCTGACCATCAAGCGACCGGATTGATCGGCTTTTCCGGGTACCAGACGTCCATCAGTGGGCTGACTTCAACGCTGGTCAGCTCAGGACGTGCCTTGAGCCAGGCTTCAACGGCAGCACGCTGCTCTTCGGAAACCGAGCCACGCTTCTGCAGGCAAACCAGACCGTAGTCGTCACCGCCGACGTAGCCCAGGCCGTTGGCTTCCATGGCTTCTTTCAGGAAAGCGTCGAGGAAAGCGTCAATAGCCTCATCGGCCAGATCTTCTTTGAAATCCAGGTTCAGTTCGAAACCCAGCTCTTGAAATTCATCCACGCACAGTTTTTTGCGCAGACGCTGGGAACGGTTAGTCGCCATTGGAACAATCCTCATAAGTAATAACGGCCGGCACTTTACCAGTTTGATGCGTCGATTGCCCGACTGATCGGGCGTATCGGCCTACCGTCGGTAAAAAATAGCAGCCGAAGGGCTCAGGCACGGCCCAAGCGGCTGCGGCTTGGGGCATAATGCCGACACTTTCGTGACCGTTGAGGACGTTCATTTTCATGTCCTCGTTATTTCCCCCTCGCCCGTAGGGTTTTATTTCAAATGATCAAATCTTTGCGTCCACTGCTTCTGGCCAGCCTTCTTCTTCCCCTGGCCCTCCCTGTCACCAGCCACGCCGCCACGATCAACACTGCCCTGTCGCCCAACGTGCAAAAGGCCCTCAAGGCCAGCAAGCTGCAGGATGACGCGCTGTCCCTCGTGATGGTGCCGCTCAATGGCCCCGGCACCCCGACCCTGCACAACGCCGACGTTTCGGTTAACCCCGCTTCCACCATGAAACTGGTGACCACCTACGCGGCCCTGGAAATGCTCGGCCCCAATCACCAGTGGAAAACCGAGTTCTACACCGACGGCACCCTCAACGGCGGGATCCTCAACGGCAACCTGTATCTCAAGGGCGGCGGCGATCCCAAGCTGAACATGGAAAAACTCTGGCTGCTGATGCGCGACCTGCGGGCCAACGGCGTGCAGCAGGTTACCGGCGACCTGGTACTGGACCGAGGCTTCTTCATCCAGCCGCAACTGCCTGAATTCAACGACGACGGCAACGACGAAAACAAACCGTTCCTGGTCAAGCCCGACTCGTTGCTGGTCAACCTCAAGGCCCTGCGCTTCGTCGCCCGTAACGACGGCGGCCGGGTGCTGGTGTCGGTGGAGCCGCCGATTGCGAGCATTCGCATCGACAACCAGGTCAAGGCCGTCAACTCCAAGCAATGCACCGGCGGTGTGCGCTACAACCCGGTGGCCCAGACGGACGGCAGCGTGACAGTGACCGTCGGCGGCCAGCTCGGTGACGGTTGCAGCTCCCAGACCTATCTGTCGCTGCTGGACCATGCCACCTACACCGCAGGCGCGGTGCGGGCGATCTGGAAAGAGCTGGGCGGCAGCATCCAGGGCACGGACCGCCTGGCCGCGACCCCGAGCAACGCCAAGGTGCTGGCCCGGGCGTTCTCCCCGGACCTGGCGGAGATCATCCGCGACATCAACAAATACAGTAACAACACCATGGCCCAGCAACTGTTCCTGAGCCTCGGTGCGCAGTTCCGTAACGAAGCCGACGGTGATGACGCCAAGGCCGCGCAACGGGTGGTGCGCCAGTGGTTGGCCAAGAAAGGCATCACCGCGCCGCACCTGGTGATGGAGAATGGTTCCGGCTTGTCCCGTGCCGAACGGGTCAGCGCCCGGGAAATGGCGGCCATGCTGCAGGCTGCCTGGCGCAGCCCGTACTCGGCCGAGTTCATCAGTTCGATGCCGATTGCCGGCACCGACGGCACCATGCGCAAACGCCTGAAGACCACCGCCATGGCCGGCGAAGCCCACGTCAAGACCGGTACCCTGAACACCGTCCGCGCCATCGCCGGCTTCAGCCGTGACATCAATGGCAACACCTGGGCGGTGGTGGCGATTCTCAACGATCCGAAGCCTTGGGGCGCTTCATCGGTGCTGGACCAGGTGCTGCTGGACCTGTATCGCCAGCCGAAACTGCCACAGACGGCTTCGGCGCTCTAATCCAGCACAAACCCAATGTGGGAGCGAGCCTGCTCGCGATTCGGTAGGTCAGCAGACATCGATGCTGAATGACACACCGCTTTCGCGAGCAAGCTCGCTCCCACACTTGATCTGCCGCGGGCACAAAACTCGTGTACGAAGCCGACCCACTGTGGGAGCGAGCTTGCTCGCGATAGCGGCATGTCATTCAGTCTATTCATCAACTGAACCACCGATATCGCGATGATATGTGGCTAGCCCAACTGCACCTCAACCCGATCCCGTCCGGCCTGCTTGGCCGCATACACGCCCGAGTCAGCCCTTAGCAGCAACGCATCGGCACCCTCCCCGATGCGCCAGGTGGCGATACCGAAGCTGGCGGTGACAAACCCCACACCCTCGATGGGCGCCGCCCGCAAGCCTTCCCACAGCTCCAATGCCAAGGTGTAGGCACTCTCGCTGTCTGTGTCCGGGCACAGCACCACGAACTCTTCTCCGCCCAGCCGGCAGAACACATCGGTGCGCCGCAACCGTTGGCCGACGCGCTGACAGACGGCCTGCAACACCCGGTCGCCCACTGCGTGGCCATGCTGGTCGTTGATGCGCTTGAAGTGGTCGATGTCGAGCATGATGACCGCCAGCCCTCCGGAACCGCGCTCGACCCGAGCCATCTCCGAAGTCAGGCGGTCCTGGAAATAGCGACGGTTGCGAATGCCGGTCAGGGCGTCGGTCACGGACAGGGCCCGCAGCTCTTCTTCTACGCGCTTGAGGTCGGAAATATCCGAGATATAGCCGTGCCACAACACCCCGCCGCCGGGCAGTTCCTCGGGCGTGGCCTCGCCGCGTACCCAGCGCAGGCCGCGCAAAGGCAGTTGCACCCGGTACTCTTCCCGCCACGGGCTCAAGGTGTGGGCCGAAGCGCGAATCGAAGCGCGGACGCGCGTGCTGTCCAACGGGTGAATGCGCGAGAAAATCGCCTCGGCGTTCTGCACCAGCACATCGGGTTCCAATTCATAGATGTCGCGAATGCCGTCACTGGCATAGATGACGCTGAAGCGACCGTTGAAATCCATTCTGAATTGGTAGATCCCCCCGGGTACGTGGGCACTGAGCTTTTTCAGCAACAGGTCACGGGCAGCCAATGCTTCGTAGACGCGCTTGCGTTCAGTGATGTCGATGCAGATCGCCAGGTGCCCGATCCACAACCCCTGGTCATCGAGCATCGGTGTGGCGAGCATGTTCACGGTCAGGTGACTCCCATCGCGGCGCACCAGGGTCCACTCCCGCGCCTGTTGCCCGCCCTGCTCGCCGCCTTCGAGCAGCATCGCGTGGCACGCCGGGATCGGCTTGCCAAAACGCGCGCCGAGTTGGGCGGCGCGGGCCTGGAGTTCGCGCGGTACATGCAGGCTTTCCAGGGTCATGCTCTGCAGGACCTCGCAGCTCGGGTAGCCGAGCATCTGTTCGGCGCCGGCGTTGAAGGTGGTGATGACGCCGCGCAGGTCAGTGGCGATGATCGCGACTTGGGTTGCGGCATCCAGTACACCGCGCAACTGGCCGTGGGTACCGCGCAGCTCCTGCTCCCGGGCGCGCAGTTCACGGGTGCGTTGCTCTACCAGTTTCAAGGCCCGCTGCCGCTGGCTGACCAGCACATAGAGCAAGGCACTGAGCAGCAGGCTGAGCAAACCGCCGAGTATCACCATGCTGGTGACCGAAGAATGATTGGTGGCCAGGAACACCCGGCTGGGCCGCAATTCCACCCGGTAGTCGCGATCAGCCAGACGCAGCAGGCGGGTCGACGACAAATCACTACGACCTGGCGGGTTGTGGGATTCGAACAACGCCTCTTCCGCGTTTTCGCCAGACAGGTCCATGACACGCATCGACAGATTGTCGTGACTGGACGCTGGCAGCCCATCACCCGCCAGTTGCCGCATGCTGATAGCCGCCACCACGTACCCCAACGGTTCGCTGGCCGATTCCCGGGTGACGGGCGCGACCAGCAGCACACCGCGGGCAAACACCGGGTCGGTGCCCATCAGGTCCAATGGCTGCGAGGCCACCAGCCCGTCACGCTGGCGGGCCCGCTCGAGGGCGGCACGAGGCAAGGGTTCGGAAAGCAGGTCCAGGCCTAGCGGCGCCCCGTAGGAAGCCTGGCTCTGGATGTAGAGCATTGGAGCGTATTCGTCCCGTTCGGAGGCCTGCCGCAAGCCACCGTCGCCGTCTGCCTCGCGGATCGTGAATTGGGTGGCCCCTTCGGCCTGCGCGTGTTGTTCGAACGATTGCCGTTCGTCGCGCAGCACCCTGGGCGCCCAGGCGAAGGCGCGAGTACGCCGCAATAGCGCGTCGGCGTAACCACGGAATTCAGTGTTGGAGACCCCTTCGGAGTTGGCAAAGAAACGCCTGAGGCTGTCGAGGCGTTGCTCCTGGTCCTGGAAGTGTTCTTCGATGCGGCTGAAACGCTCCTCGGCTTGCAGCTCGAAGCGCTGGCGCAATTGCTGATTGAACAGGTTCATCATCGCCCAGGTCAGCAAGCCGGTCAGGACCGTACCGGCCAGCAGGACCAGCGAAGCCACCAGCCAGGCCGAAACGTCTTCGCTGATAAAGCCCAGGATCCTGGGACGCACCTGATGCAATGCCATAAATACAACTCAGAAAGGAGCCAGGCATAGGCATAGCCCTGGACACAGCCTAAGTTATAGCTATTCGCCATCACTTTGACCAGCCCTTAAAATAGGCCAGAAGCCTTGTATTACAAGGCTTCGTGGATCCAATCAACTGCAAATCAACGTGCCATGATCTTCCAGGCGCGGTGGATCTTGCCGTTGCGGGCAAAATCCGGATCAATGGTCTTGGCGGTGATTTCTTCCACCGCATAACGCTCGCCGAGGTTGTCCTCGAGCTGGAACTTGCGGAAGTTGTTGGAGAAATACAGCACGCCGCCCGGCGCCAGGCGCGCCATGGCCAGGTCCAGCAACTGCACATGGTCGCGCTGCACGTCGAACACGCCTTCCATGCGCTTGGAGTTGGAGAAAGTCGGCGGGTCGATGAAGATCAGGTCGTATTCGTCACGGCTGGCTTCAAGCCAGGCCATCACATCGCCCTGCTCCAGGCGGTTCTTGTCGGAAAAACCATTGAGCGACAGGTTGCGCCGCGCCCAGTCCAGGTAGGTCTTGGACAGGTCGACGCTGGTGGTACTGCGCGCGCCACCCTTGGCGGCGTGGACGCTGGCGGTCGCGGTGTAGCAGAACAGGTTGAGGAAACGCTTGCCGGCCGCCTCTTTCTGGATCCGCAGGCGCATCGGCCGATGGTCGAGAAACAGCCCGGTGTCCAGGTAGTCGGTGAGGTTGACCAGCAGCTTCACGCCACCTTCGTTGACCTCGGTGAACTTGCCCTGGGCGCTCTGGCGCTCGTACTGCTTGGTGCCGCTCTGGCGCTCGCGACGCTTGATCACCACGCGGCTCTTGTCCACGTTCAGCGCCTGGGGAATCGCCGCCAGGGCGTCGAACAGCCGGGCCGAGGCTTTTTCCGGGTCGATGGACTTCGGCGCGACGTATTCCTGGACGTGCACCCAGTCGTGGTACAGGTCGATGGCCATGGAATATTCCGGCATGTCGGCATCGTAGACCCGATAACAGTCAACGCCTTCACGCTTGGCCCATTTACTCAGCAGCTTGAGGTTTTTTTGCAGGCGATTGGCGAACATCTGCCCGCCTTCGCTCAACCGCGCCTGCTCGACCACAGGGGCCGGCGCCGGTGCTGGCTTGATCGGGTTGCCGTTCTTGTTGTACTGGCGCTCCTGCGGTACTTCCGGGGCCTGATCGTAGACGGCCTGTTCACGCTCGGCCTGACGCTGTTCCGGGGTACGACGCTCACCCGTGACGAACTGGTCCGGCAACACCTTGATCAGCAGCAATTTGCACGGCAAGGCGCCGTTCCAGAACGAATACTGCTTGTGACTGCGAATGCCCATGCGCTTGCCCAGGTCCGGCGCGCCGGTGAACACCGCCGCCTCCCAGTTCAGGCAGGCCTGGCGCAGACGCTCGCCAAGGTTCTGGTAGAGGTAAAGCAGGCTGGCTTCATCGCCCAGGCGCTCGCCGTACGGTGGGTTGCAGATCACCAGGCCCTTCTGGTTCTGGTCCGGACGCGGCTCGAAGGTGGCGACTTCGCCTTGATAGATCTTGATCCATTCGCTCAGGCCGGCACGTTCGACGTTGTTACGCCCCGGCTGGATCAGTCGTGGGTCGGCTTCGTAGCCGCGAATCCACAACGGTGGCTTGGCCAGGCCGGCGGCGGCGCGTTCACTGGCCTCTTCGTGGAGTTTCTTCCACAACGCCGGCACATGGCCGAGCCAGGCGGTGAAACCCCACTGCTGGCGGCGCAGGTTCGGCGCCATGTCGGCGGCGATCATCCCGGCTTCCACCAGGAACGTGCCCACACCGCACATCGGGTCGGCCAGCGCCCCGCCTTCAGCGGCAATGCGTGGCCAACCGGCACGGATCAGGATCGCGGCGGCGAGGTTTTCCTTCAGCGGCGCGGCGCCCTGCTGCAGGCGATAACCGCGCTGGTGCAGGCTGTGGCCGGAGAGGTCGAGGGAGAGGATCGCTTCGCCGCGGTCCAGGCGCAGGTGGATGCGCAGGTCCGGGTTGAGCTTGTCGATGGACGGCCGCTCGCCCGTCGGCGTGCGCAGCTTGTCGACGATGGCGTCCTTGACCTTCAAGGCGCCGAAATGGGTGTTGTCGATGCCCGAGCCGTGGCCGCTGAACTCCACCGCCAGGGTGCCATCGGCCAGCATGTGGTCTTGCCAGTCGACATCCAGCACGCCGTGGTACAGGTCTTCGGCGTCCTTCATCGGGAAGCGCTTGAGTACCAGCAACACGCGGTTGGCCAAGCGCGACCACAGGCACAGGCGATACGCCGTTTCCATGTCGGCCATGCCGCGCACGGCCGAGGTGTGCTCGCGCGCCTCTTCAAGGCCAAGCCCGACGGCTTCCTCGATGAGCAGGCCTTCGAGGCCCTTGGGGCAAGTGAGGAAGAGTTCGAAACGATCGGACATGGGATTTCCAGAGCCTTTGGCTAAGTGGACCGGGCAACGCATTGCCGGGCCGGGTTCAATCAGGTGCTTTTCTCAAGAGCACCCGCGTGGCACGAAAGTGTGCCGTGCCACCCTCGCCGCTCAGGTTAAAAGAGCTTAGATGCGAAGGCAGAAAAAAAATTCTGTGCAACAAATTGTGAAAACTCGACCCTTTCGTCGAATAGTACCCGAGTGCAACGGGAGGACATTCTCATCCGAGCCAGACCTACCCCTTTCGGCGCAGGGCCGATCATACAGGGGTCTTGCTCAAAAGCGGTCAACGAACATCAAGTTACTTATCGCCCTAACATCTTTATTGTTACGTGCTTATGACAAAACGATCATTCCATCCATGTGACGCTTTGGTTAGAACTCAACACAGGTTGACGTCGCAACGGCGTCAACACCTCGGCTCGTCACGCCGGCAACGAGCCACCAACGGCAGAATGATTCTGCCCCGGCCTCGATAGAGGTCGACGCTAAGTAACAGTCAACAAGTGAGGGCAACACCCTATGAGAAGACTTAAGCGTGATCCGTTGGAAAGAGCATTTTTACGTGGTTACCAATATGGCGTTGGTGGTAAATCCCGTGAGCTTTGCCCCTTTACTCTACCGTCGGTACGTCAAGCCTGGATCAATGGCTGGCGAGAAGGACGCGGCGACAACTGGGACGGTATGACCGGCACTGCGGGTATCCATAGACTCAACGAACTTCACGCCGTCGGCTGACACAGGGCTTAATACTCAAGAACTCGACAATTTGACACTCATATCGATTTAACCACGCACGTCCCATCCGGACGGCGGGCTACGGCCCAGGGGGCTCCTTCGAGGAGCCCTTTTTAATGCCTGGGTTTCAAGAGGTTGAGCTGCAAACACTGTTGTGGCGACACGCTGTGGGAGCAAGGCTTGCCCGCGATGAAGACGACGCGGTCCACCTGGAACCGAGGCGCCTGCATCGCGAGCAAGCTTTGCTCCCACAACTTGCTCGCATCAATAGATGCCGACCGTTCCTGAATCAACCCAACGCCGCAATGGCATCCACCGACTCACGAATCAACGCCGGCCCCTTATAGATAAAGCCCGAATAAATCTGCACCAGGCTCGCCCCGGCGGTGATCTTCTCGGCGGCGTGGCGGCCTTCGGTAATCCCGCCCGCGGCGATGATCGGCAAGCGCCCCGCCAATTCAGCGGCCAGCACCTTCACGGTGTGGGTGCTCTTGTCACGTACTGGCGCGCCAGACAAGCCGCCCGCCTCGTCACCGTGTTCCAGCCCTTCGACACCTTCGCGACCCAGGGTCGTGTTGGTGGCGATTACTGCGTCCATGCCCGTCTCGATCAGGGCCTGGGCCACCTGGGTGGTCTCTTCGTCGGTCATGTCCGGGGCGATCTTGATCGCCAGCGGCACGTGCCGGCCGTGAATCAACGCCAGTTCTGCGCGCCGCCGGGCCAGGTCGGCCAGCAGTTGCTTGAGCGAATCACCGAACTGCAGGCTGCGCAGCCCCGGGGTGTTGGGGGAGCTGACGTTGACGGTCACGTAGCTGGCGTGGGCGTAGACCTTGTCCAGGCAGATCAGGTAGTCGTCGACGGCGCGCTCCACCGGCGTGTCGAAATTCTTGCCGATGTTGATGCCCAGCACGCCCTTGTACTTGGCCGCGGCCACACGGGCCAACAGATGATCGACGCCCAGGTTGTTGAACCCCATGCGGTTGATGATCGCCTCGGCTTGCGGCAGGCGGAAAAGCCGTGGCTTGGGGTTGCCCGGCTGCGGTCGGGGGGTGACGGTGCCGATTTCCACGAAACCGAAACCCAACTGGGCGAACCCGTCGATGGCCGCGCCATTCTTGTCCAGGCCCGCCGCCAACCCGACCGGGTTGGGGAATTCCAGGCCCATGACCGTCACCGGCAATTTTGCCGGGGCCTTGCACAACAAACCGTTTAGGCCGAGGCGTCCGCCCGCGCCGATCAAGTCCAGGGACAGGTCGTGGGAAGTTTCCGGGGAGAGTTTGAACAGCAGTTCACGGGCCAGGGTGTACATGGGCGGCTTTGACTCGGGCGACGAAATGAGGCGGCGATTATAGCCGGGCAACGGCGGCTCAAGCGAGGCGCCCGCACAAAACGATAGCGCTGGCATATGCCTTGCACCCTTTTGGTCATCAGCGCCCATGCCAACGACGGAATGAGTGCCACACTGTTTTAAGGGACAACGGCGTCGTCGTCCGGCCTCCTGGGCCCGGACACGGCGCTTTTTTATGTGGAAGGTGATACCGATGAATGAAGTTCCAGCCAACCCCCTGGCCTGGGTCAACGGCAGCGATGCCCCGGAAAAGAGCGCGGTCAACCTCGGTTTCATGGCCTTGAGCGACTGTGCCCCGCTCGTCGTGGCCGCCACCCAGGGCTTCGCCCAACCCTACGGCCTGACCCTGAACCTCAAGCGCCAGGCCTCCTGGGCCAACCTGCGCGACAAGCTGGTCAGCGGCGAAATCGATGCCGCCCACAGCCTGTATGGGTTGATCTACGCGGTGCACCTGGGCATCGGCGGGGTCGCGGCGAGTGACATGGCCGTGCTGATGGGGCTGAACCAGAACGGCCAGAGCATCAACCTGTCCCATGGCTTGCAGGCCCAGGGCGTGACCAGTCCTGAAGCACTGGAACAACACGTGCACCAAACTCGCCCGAAACTGACCTTCGCCCAGACCTTCCCCACCGGCACCCACGCCATGTGGCTCTATTACTGGCTCGCCGCCCAGGGCATCCACCCGTTGTCGGATGTCGACAGCGTGGTCGTGCCTCCGCCGCAAATGATCGCGCACCTGCAAGCCGGGCGTATCGACGGGTTTTGCGTCGGCGAGCCCTGGTGCGCCAGCGCGGTGAAGCAGAACCTCGGTTTCACCCTGGCGACCACCCAGACCATCTGGCCCGATCACCCGGAAAAAGTCCTGGGTTGCACCCGCGCGTTCGTCGAGCAATACCCCAATACCGCCCGGGCCCTGGTGATGGCGATCCTCGAAGCCAGCCGCTTCATCGAACAAAGCAGCGAAAACCGTCGCAGTACCGCGCAACTGTTGACTGCGCCTGAATACCTCGACGCCCCGCTGGACTGCATCGAGCCGCGCCTGCTGGGGATTTATGCCGACGGCTTGGGCAATAGCTGGCAGGATCCCCACGCCATGCGCTTTCATGGCAACGGCGAGGTGAACCTGCCGTACCTGTCGGACGGCATGTGGTTCATGACCCAGTTCCGCCGCTGGGGCCTGCTGCGCGAAGACCCGGATTACCTGGCCGTGGCCCAGGACGTCCAGCAACTCAAGCTGTACCGCGAAGCCTGCGCGGCATTGGACATCGCGTCCCCGCGCCAGGACATGCGCAGCAGCCAACTGATCGACGGCATCACCTGGGACGGCTCGGATCCGGCCGGGTACGCCCGCAGCTTCAAACTGCACGCCTTGAGCGATGCGGCTCCCCTTCTCGCCAGCCGCTGACAGGAGCCACGACCATGCTGCGTATCCTGCTGATCAACGACACCGCGAAAAAAGTCGGTCGCCTCAAGGCCGCCCTGATTGAAGCCGGGTTCGAAGTCATCGACGAATCCGGCCTGACCATCGACCTGCCAGCGCGCGTCGAAACGGTGCGTCCGGACGTGATCCTGATCGATACCGAGTCACCCGGGCGCGATGTGATGGAGCAAGTGGTGCTGGTCAGTCGCGACCAGCCACGACCGATCGTCATGTTTACCGACGAGCACGACCCCAATGTGATGCGCCAGGCGATCAAGTCGGGCGTCAGCGCCTACATCGTCGAAGGCATCCATGCCGCGCGCCTGCAACCGATCCTCGACGTGGCCATGGCCCGCTTCGAAAGCGACCAGGCCCTGCGCGCCCAGCTCCTGGCCCGGGACCAGCAATTGGCTGAGCGCAAGCGCATCGAACTGGCCAAGGGCATGCTGATGAAGATGAAGGAATGCAACGAGGAACAGGCCTACACCCTGATGCGCCGCCAGGCCATGAGCCGCCAGCAGAAGCTGATCCAGGTGGCGGAGCAGATCATTGCCATGAATGAGCTGCTGGGCTGAAAGCCTTGTAGCGCCTGCCTCGCCCCCTACTAATGATCGTTCCCACGCTCTGCGTGGGAATGCCGCCAGGGACGCTCCGCGTTCCGCTTCACAAGGTGACGCAGAGCGTCACGGGATGCATTCCCACGCAGAGCGTAGGAACGATCATGACAGACCTGGCACAGATCTCGCTTAAGCAAACCCACAGGTAACCAACGGCGGTTGCCCCACCTACGACAAAGACGTCGCACACCCTTCTTGCCTCTCTGGCGATCCGGGTTGCGGCGTTTTTTTGTTTTGGCCCTTCGGGACCGGTGGTGCGACCACAGACGGCGCACTGCTCAAAGCACTGACTCATTTCTCGAGACTTTTACAGCTGAGGTGCGCGATGAATTCAAGCTTCTGGAAATCCGGCCATACCCCGACCCTGTTCGCGGCCTTCCTCTACTTCGACCTGAGCTTCATGGTCTGGTACCTGCTCGGCCCACTGGCGGTACAGATCTCCGCCGACCTGCACCTGACCACCCAGCAACGCGGCCTGATGGTCGCGACGCCGATCCTGGCTGGCGCCGTGCTGCGTTTGTTCATGGGCCTGCTGGCCGACCGGATCTCGCCAAAAACCGCCGGCATGGTGGGCCAGGTGATCGTGATCAGCGCGCTGTTCTGCGCCTGGAAACTGGGTATCCACAGCTACGAACAAGCCCTGCTGCTCGGCCTGTTCCTGGGTGTGGCCGGTGCTTCGTTCGCCGTGGCCCTGCCGCTGGCGTCCCAGTGGTATCCGCCACAGCATCAAGGCAAGGCCATGGGCATTGCCGGTGCTGGTAACTCGGGCACCGTGCTCGCTGCGTTGATCGCACCGGTCATGGCCGTGGCCTTCGGCTGGACCAACGTGTTCGGCTTCGCGCTGATCCCGCTGGTGCTGACCCTGGTGCTTTTCGCCTGGCTGGCCAAGAACGCCCCCGAGCGGCCAAAAGCCAAATCCATGGCCGATTACCTCAAGGCCCTGGGCGACCGCGACAGCTGGTGGTTCATGTTCTTCTATAGCGTGACCTTCGGCGGCTTCATCGGCCTGGCCAGCGCCCTGCCCGGCTACTTCAACGACCAATATGGCCTGAGCCCGGTCACCGCCGGCTACTACACCGCCGCCTGCGTCTTCGGTGGCAGCCTGATGCGTCCATTGGGCGGCGCCCTGGCGGACCGTTTCGGCGGCATCCGCACCTTGCTGGGCATGTACACTGTGGCGGCCGTCTGCATCGCCGCAGTGGGCTTCAACCTGCCGAGTTCCTACGCGGCCCTGGCCCTGTTCGTCTGCACCATGCTCGGTTTGGGTGCGGGCAACGGCGCGGTGTTCCAACTGGTGCCACAACGCTTCCGTCGCGAGATCGGCGTGATGACCGGGCTGATCGGCATGGCCGGCGGCATCGGCGGTTTCGCCCTGGCGGCGGGCATGGGCGCGATCAAGCAAAGCACCGGCAGCTATCAACTGGCGCTGTGGTTGTTCGCCAGCCTCGGTGTCCTGGCCTGGTTCGGTCTGCACGGCGTCAAGCGTCGCTGGAGAACCACTTGGGGTTCGGCAGCTGTCACCGCTGCTCGGGTATAAGCTGCAACCATGAGCCTGCAACTGAGTTTCGCCGAAGCCAGTGCCATCGGCCCGCGGGAGGAAAACCAGGACGCCCTGCGCCTGGTCACCCCCGCCCCAGCCCTGGCCGCCAGCAAGGGTTACCTGTTCGCCATCGCCGACGGCGTGAGCCAATGCGCCGACGGCGGGCTGGCCGCCCGTTCGACCTTGCAGGCGCTGGCCCTGGACTACTACTCCACGCCGCAAACCTGGGGCGTGGCCCAGGCGCTGGACCGGCTGTTGCTGGCGCAGAATCGCTGGCTGCAAGCCAACGGTGGCGGGCAACCGCTGCTCACCACCGTCAGCGCCCTGGTCCTGCGGGGCCGGCGCTTCACCCTCGCGCATGTCGGCGATTGCCGAGTCTACCGCTGGCACGCCGACCACCTGCAACGGGTCAGTGAGGATCACGTCTGGGAACAGCAAGGCATGCAGCATGTGCTCAAGCGCGCCCTGGGCCTGGATCAACACCTGATCCTCGACTTTCTCGACGGCGAGCTGCGCACCGACGAAACCTTCGTGCTGCTCAGCGACGGCGTCTGGGCGGTCCTGGGGGATACGGCCATCGCCGGTATCCTGCGCGACCAGCCGGACCTGGACCTGGCCGCGCAGACGCTGGTCAACGCCGCACACCTGGCCGGTAGCCAGGACAACGCCAGCGCCTTGCTGGTGCGGGTCGATGCGGTGGGCGAAGCCAGCATCGGCGATGCCCTGATCCAGCTGCAGCAATGGCCCCTGCCACCTGCGCTGAAACCGGGCCAGGTGTTCGAGGGCTGGCAGATCGAAAGCCTGCTCGGCCACAGCCAGCAATCGTTGCTCTACCGGGTACGCGACGGCCAGGGCCAACCCTGGCTGCTGAAAACCCTGCCCGTGCATCTACGGGACGACAGCCGGGCCGGACAGGCCCTGCTTTCGGAAGAATGGTTTCTCAAGCGCGTCGCCGGGCGGCAGTTTCCCGAGGTCCATGGCGTTCCCCAGCGTCAGCATTTGTACTACGTGATGCGGGAATATCCGGGTGCGACCCTGGCCGAGCTGTTCAACCAGGGCGGGCCGCTACCTCTGGCCCAGTGGTTGGACCTGGCGCAACGGCTGGTGCGGGCGGTGGGCCTGTTGCATCGAAGGCAGATCTACCACCGCGACATCAAGCCGGAAAACCTGCACCTGGGCGACGACGGGGAATTGCGCCTGCTGGATTTCGGCCTGGCGTACTGCCCGGGCCTGTCCGAGGACCAGGCCAACGTCTTGCCCGGCACCCCCAGCTACATTGCCCCGGAAGCCTTCGGCGGCACCGCGCCAACGGCGCAACAGGATTTGTATGCCGTCGGCGTGACTTTGTATTTCCTGCTGACCGGGCACTATCCCTACGGAGAAATCGAAGCCTTCCAGCGCCCGCGCTTTGGCGTGCCGGTCAGTGCCAGCCGCTATCGGCCGGACCTGCCCGAATGGCTCGGGCAAAGCCTGGAACGCGCCGTCGCGGCGGATCCGGAGCAGCGTTTTGAAACCGCCGAGGAATGGTTGTTGCTGCTGGAACAGGGCGAGCGCCGCAGCTTGAGCGTCAGGCCCAGGCCGCTGCTGGAAAGGGAGCCGCTGAAGGTCTGGCGGACGTTGGCGCTGGTGTCGCTGGTGGTGAATCTGGTGCTGCTGTTTCTAGTGTTTCATGGCTGAGATCCGGTCGCGCCCATCGCGAGCAAGCTTTGCTCCCACAGGGGCTCTGCTCCCACAGGGAATTTGCTGCCACAGGGGGACCTGCTCCCACAGGGAATTTGCTGCCACAGGGGACCTGCTCCCACAGGGAACTTGCTGCCACAGGGGACCTGCTCCCACAGGGAATTTGCTGCCACAGGGGATCTGCTGTGGGAGCAAAGCTTGCTCGCGATGGCGGCCTGCCTGCCATACCAAGCTGCCGGCTGCCACGCTCCATTACCGGGCAACACGCTTTGATTCGGTGCAATAAATCCCTCCCCAATCCGCTCCACCAGCCCGCCACTCAATAAATCCGTGCCTTCGCGCCAGTTGGCACAACCACTGCATAATCCCTTTCAACAGACATAAGGCAACGCCTCCAACGATGAAGGCGGTGCTTCCCGAGAGAACGGGACCAGGACAAAGGCGTCCTCGCTAGCTTGCTAGCGGGACGCCTTTTTTTGTTTTCGTAAAAATGACCGAGCCAGTCCGATCGCCGTGATAAAGCGGACCTGAGCTTGCGGAGAACCCTGATGAAAAAACTCAAACTGGTGATGATCGGCAACGGCATGGCCGGGGTTCGAACCCTCGAGGAACTGCTCAAGCTGAGCAACGAGCTGTACGACATCACGGTGTTCGGCGCCGAGCCCCACACCAACTACAACCGCATCCTGCTCTCGCCGGTGCTGGCCGGTGAGCAGACGTTCGAAGAGATCGTGCTCAACGACCTGAGCTGGTACCTGGACAACAACATCAAGCTGCTGCTCAACCGCAAAGTGGTGGAAATCGACCGGGTCAAACGCCGGGTCATCGCCGAAGACGGCAGCGAAGCCGAGTACGACCGCTTGCTGATCGCCACCGGCTCCACACCCTTCATCCTGCCGATTCCTGGCAACACCCTGGAAGGCGTGATCGGTTACCGCGACATCGCCGACACCCAGGCGATGATCAACACCGCCAAGACCCACAAGCACGCCGTGGTGATCGGTGGCGGCCTGCTCGGCCTGGAAGCCGCCAACGGCTTGAAGCTGCGGGGCATGGACGTGACTGTGGTGCACCTGGGCGAATGGCTGCTGGAACGGCAACTGGACAAGACCAGCGGCCAACTGCTGCAGACCGCCCTGGAAAACCGTGGCCTGAAATTCCGCCTCAGCGAGCAGACCCAGGCCTTGCACGATGCCGGCAATGGCCGGGTCGGCTCGGTCCAGTTCAAGAACGGCGACATCATCCCCGCCGACCTGGTGGTGATGGCCGCCGGCATCCGTCCCAATACCGAACTGGCGGAAAAATCCGGCATCCCGTGCAACCGCGGGATCCTGGTCAACGACACGATGCAAACCTACGACCCGCGCATCTACGCCATTGGTGAATGCGCCAGCCACCGTGGCACCGCCTACGGCCTGGTGGCGCCGTTGTTCGAACAGGCCAAGGTCTGCGCCAACCACCTCGCGCAACTGGGCTTCGCCACTTACAAGGGTTCGGTCACCTCGACCAAGTTGAAGGTCACCGGCATCGACCTGTTCTCCGCCGGGGACTTCATGGGCGGCGAAGGCACCGAGACCATCACCCTTTCCGACCCCATCGGCGGCGTCTACAAAAAGCTGGTGATCAAGGATGACGTGCTGGTCGGTGCCTGCCTGTACGGCGATACGGCGGATGGCGGCTGGTATTTCCGCCAGATCCGTGAGAACCATGGCATCAGCGAGATCCGCGATCACTTGATGTTCGGTGAAAACGCCTTGGGCGACGTAGGCCACCAGGGCCAGGACAAAGCCATGAGCATGGCCGACAGCGCCGAAGTCTGCGGCTGCAACGGCGTGTGCAAGGGCACCATCGTCAAGGCGATCCAGGAGCACGGGCTGTTCAGCGTCGATGACGTGAAAAAACACACCAAAGCCGCCAGTTCCTGCGGTTCCTGCGCCGGCCTGGTGGAGCAGATCCTGATCAACACCGTCGGCGGTGCGGCGGACGTCAAGCCGAAAAGCGAAAAAGCCATCTGCGGTTGCAGCGACCTCAACCACGGCCAGATCCGCCAGGCGATCCGCGACCAGCACCTGCTGACCATCGCCGGGGCCATGAGCTACCTGAACTGGCGCACCCCCAACGGCTGCGCCACCTGCCGCCCGGCGTTGAACTACTACCTGATTTCCACCTGGCCCGGCGAAGCCCAGGACGACCCACAGTCGCGCCTGATCAACGAACGCGCCCACGCCAACATCCAGAAAGACGGCACCTATTCCGTGGTCCCGCGGATGTGGGGTGGCGTGACCAACCCTTCGGAACTGCGGCGCATCGCCGACGTGGCCGACAAATACAACGTGCCCATGGTCAAGGTCACCGGCGGTCAGCGCATCGATTTGCTGGGCATCAAGAAGCAGGACCTGCCCGGCGTATGGAAAGACCTCGACATGCCGTCCGGCCACGCTTACGGCAAGTCCATCCGCACCGTGAAGACCTGCGTGGGCAGCGAGTTCTGCCGCTTCGGCACACAGAATTCCACCCAACTGGGTATCGAGCTGGAGCACGACCTGTTCAACATGTGGTCGCCGCACAAAGTGAAACTGGCCGTCTCCGGTTGCCCACGCAACTGTTCGGAAGCCGGCATCAAGGACGTCGGCATTATCGGTGTCGACTCCGGCTGGGAGATGTACATCGGCGGCAACGGCGGGATCAAGACCGAAGTCGCGGAGTTTTTCGTCAAGCTCAAGACCGCCGAAGAAGTGCGTGAATACAACGGTGCCTTCCTGCAGCTGTACCGCGAGGAAGCCTTCTACCTCGAACGCACCGTGCATTACATGCAGCGGGTCGGCATGGAGCACATCAAGAAAGCCGTGCTTGAAGATCCGGTTCGACGTAAGGCGCTCCATGAACGCCTGAAGTTTTCCCTGTCGCTGGAACAAGACCCGTGGAAACAACGCCTGGAACAACCCCAGTTGAAGAAAGAGTTTGAGGTCATCCCCGTGAAAAACCTGGAGGTGCCGGCATGAACTGGCTGGATATCTGCGCACTGGAAGACATCAATATCCTGGGTTCGCGCATCATCAATGGCCCGAAAGGCGACATCGCGATTTTTCGTACCAGCGACGATGAAGTGTTCGCCCTCGATGACCGTTGCCCGCACAAGGGTGGCCCGTTGTCCCAAGGGTTGGTCTATGGCAAACGCGTGGCCTGCCCGCTGCACAACTGGCAGATCGACCTGGAAAGCGGTCAGGCCCAGGCCCCGGACGTAGGCTGCGCCCATCATCATTCGGCCCGGGTCGAAAACGGCCGGGTGCAGTTGGCCCTGCGGGACGCAAGCTGATGAACCGCCAGATCACTGCCTCGACCTGCTGTTATTGCGGGGTCGGTTGCGGCGTCCTGATCGAGCATGACGGCGAGCGCATCCTCGGCGTCAGCGGCGATCCCGCCCATCCGGCCAACTTTGGCAAACTGTGCAGCAAGGGCTCGACCCTGCACCTGACCGGCGACCTCGCCGCACGCGCGCTCTACCCCGAACTGCGCCTGGGCAAAGGACTGGCCCGGGCCCGTACCGACTGGGACAGCGCCCTGGATCACGCCGCCAGCGTCTTCGCCGAGACCATCACCGAGCACGGCCCGGACAGCGTGGCGTTCTACATCTCCGGCCAATTGCTGACCGAGGACTACTACGCCTTCAACAAGCTCGCCCGGGCATTGGTGGGCACCAATAATATCGACAGCAATTCGCGGCTGTGCATGTCCTCCGCCGTGGTGGGCTACAAGCGCAGCCTCGGCGCCGACGCCCCGCCCTGCAGCTACGAAGACCTGGAGTTGAGCGACTGCGTGATGATCGTCGGCAGTAACATGGCCTACGCCCATCCCATCCTCTTTCGCCGTCTCGAAGAGGCGAAATCCCGTCGACCGCAGATGAAAATCATCGTCATCGACCCCCGGCGCACCGACACTTGCGATCTGGCAGACCTGCACCTGGCGATCCTGCCGGGCACCGATGTCGCCTTGTTCCATGGGATTTTGCACCTGCTGCTGTGGGAAGACTGGATCGACCGCGACTTCATCAAGGCCCACACCGAAGGCCTGGCGGAGCTGAAAAACCTGGTGCGCGATTACACCCCGAGCATGGTCGCCCAGCTGTGCGGCATCAGTGTCGAACAACTGCATCAGTGCGCCGAATGGGTCGGCACCTCGCCAAGCTTCCTGTCGTTGTGGTGCATGGGTTTGAACCAGTCCACCGCCGGTAGCGCGAAAAACAGCGCCCTGATCAACCTGCACCTGGCCACCGGGCAGATCGGCCGTCCAGGTGCGGGGCCGTTCTCGCTGACCGGTCAACCCAACGCCATGGGCGGACGGGAAACCGGCAGCCTGTCGAACCTGCTGCCGGGCCATCGCGAAGCCGCCAACCCGGAACATCGTGCCGAAGTCGCCCACTACTGGGGCGTCGAGCAACTGCCCGCCACCGCTGGCTTGAGCGCCATCGAGCTGTTCGAGCAGGTTCGCAGCGGCAAGATCAAGGCCTTGTGGATCGCCTGTACCAACCCTGCCCAATCGATGCCGGACCAGACCGCGGTACGTGAAGCCCTGCAAGCCTGCCCGTTCGTGGTGTTGCAGGAAGCGTTCCGGACCACCGAAACCGCCGCGTTTGCCGACCTGCTGCTGCCAGCGGCCAGTTGGGGCGAGAAAGAAGGTTCGGTGACCAACTCCGAACGGCGCATTTCCCACGTCCGCCGGGCCATCGGCGCACCGGGTGAAGCACGGCCGGACTGGGCAATCACGGTAGATTTCGCACAACGCCTGGAAAAACACCTGCGCCCGAGCCAACCCAGCCTGTTCGCCTTTGAAAGCCCGGCCCAACTCTTCGATGAATACAAACAGCTGACCCGTGGCCGCGACCTGGACTTGTCCGGCATCAGCCATGCCCTGATCGACCAACTCGGCCCTCAGCAATGGCCTTTCCCGGACGGCGCCACGGTCGGGACGGCGCGCCTGTACGTGGACGGAATTTTTCCTACTGACAGCGGCCGGGCGCGGTTTGTGGCCGACCCCTATCGCGCCGCCAAGGAACTGCGTGACGCCCGCTACCCGTTGACCCTGAACACCGGCCGCCTGCGGGACCAATGGCACGGCATGAGCCGTACCGGTACCGCCGCGCAGTTGTTTGGTCATGTGAACGAAGCGGTCCTCAGCCTGCACCCCGACGAACTGCAACGCCATCGCCTGCAAGCGGGCGACCTGGTCAGCCTCAAGAGCCGTCGCGGCAGCGTGATCGTGGCCGTGGACAGCGACGACAGCGTACGGCCCGGCCAGGCGTTCCTGCCCATGCACTGGGGCGACCGGTTCCTCAAGGGCGGCGTGAATACCCTGACGCAACCGGCCTTCGATCCCTTGTCGAAACAACCGGAACTCAAGCACAGCGGCGTACGCCTGGAACCGGTAAACCTGCCTTGGCAGCTTTTCGCCTTGATCGAAGGCGATGTTCAACAGCATCTGGAGGCCCTGCGCCCCCTGTGCGAGGCGTTTTCCTACGTCAGCCTGAGCCTGACTGGCCGTGAGCGTCCCGCGCTGCTGATTCGCGCTGCCAGCGCTGTCGCCCCCGAACCGCAACTGCTCCAGGCCATTGATGAACAATTGGGCCTGATCGATGGGCCGGTGCTGGCCTACGACGATCCGCGTCGCTCCATCGGTAAGCGGGTGCGCATCGAAAACGGCCGCATCACCGCCATTCGCCTGGCCGGCGAAACTCTGGCCCGGCACTGGTTGCAGAACCTGTGGCTGGAAGGTCGTGCCGATGAACAACTGCGGCGCTGGCTGCTGGCGCCTTTGAGCGCGCCGCCGGGCAATGTCGGCGCCGCAACGGGTGGCAGTAAAACGCTGTGCAACTGCATGAACGTCAGCCAGCGTGCGATCTGCGCAGGCATTGAACGCGGCCTGGACTTGCAGGGGCTCAAACAGGAGCTGGGCTGTGGCACGCAATGCGGCTCCTGCGTACCGGAAATCAAGCGCCTGCTGGTTGCCACTGCGCAACCGCTGGCGGCTATCTCGTGAGGAAAACACTATGAACGCAAAAGTCTGGCTGGTGGGTGCAGGTCCTGGTGACCCTGAATTGCTGACCCTCAAAGCCGTGCGCGCCTTGGGCGAAGCCGACGTGGTGCTGATCGACGATCTGGTCAACGCCGCGGTGCTGGAACATTGCCCCGACGCGCGCATCATTGCCGTGGGCAAGCGCGGCGGCTGCCGCTCCACGCCCCAGGCCTTTATCCATCGCCTGATGCTGCGCTATGCCCGCCAGGGCAAATGCGTGGTGCGTCTCAAGGGTGGCGACCCATGCATCTTCGGCCGCGGCGGTGAAGAGGCGCAGTGGCTGCGCGAGCAGGGTGTCGAAGTGGAGATGGTCAATGGCATCACCGCCGGCCTCGCGGGGGCGACCCAGTGCGATATTCCACTGACCCTGCGCGGGATTGCCCGGGGCGTGACGCTGGTGACGGCCCACACCCAGGATGGCAGCAGCCTGAACTGGCAAGCCTTGGCGCAAAGCGGCACGACGCTGGTGGTGTACATGGGTGTGGCGAAACTGAGCGAAATTCGCGAACAGTTGCTGGCCGGTGGCCTGGCCGCGAACACGCCTGTCGCCATGATCGAAAATGCGTCCCTGCCCCATCAACGTGACTGCCGCAGCGACCTGGCCTCGATGGACGCCGATGCCAGCACCTTTCAACTCAAGAGCCCGGCGATCCTGGTGATTGGCGCGGTGGCCGGTGCTGCCGAACTGGCCACCTCCCCGTCTGCCTGGGTCCAGGTTTCAGCCCTCTGACATAGACCCCCTACCAGTGTGGGAGCGAGCTTGCTCGCGATGGCGGTGTATCAGCAGCCTGGATGGTGACTGACACACAGCAATCGCGAGCAAGCTCGCTCCCACAATGGGATCTGAGTTCGACCGGGAGAACCAGACCGGCTGTTAGGCCGCCTCGCTTTTGATTTTGATCTGGGACGCCCCGTTAACCACGCTGGCCGAACGCAGGCATTGCGCAGTGGGCAACCCGGCATGGATGCCGGGTTAGCCGCGCTGGGCCATGGATGGCCCTTCGCGGCGGGCCCACGGAGCAATGCCGGAGTGAGGGCATGCCGAGCCTAAGCGAGGCACCGAGTGGTGGGGCAAGCCTTTTTTGCTTACTTTTTTTGGCGTCTGAAAAAAAGTGAGCCGCCGTAAGGGCGGAACCCTAAGTAGCCGTTACCGCAGCAATGGATATGTACCCGGTCATGCCGTCAGACCGCCATCGCGCAGCAATGGATATGCACCCAATCAAACCGCCACCGTAAACTATTTCCCCGCTGATTTTCATAAATCCCAGGCAAAGAAAAGCCCGGCCTAGGCCGGGCTTTTCCAAAGCTGTGGGCTAATTACTTAGCTTGGGCTTCAACCTGCGCTTCTACGCGACGGTTAACTGCACGACCAGCTTCAGTGGCGTTGTCAGCAACTGGGCGGGATTCGCCGTAGCCAACAGACTGAACGCGGGACGATTCAACACCGTACTGGTTGGTCAGAACTTGCTTAACGGCGTTTGCACGACGCTCAGACAGTTTCTGGTTGTAAGCGTCAGGACCGACGGAGTCAGTGTGACCTTCAACAGTGGTGCTGGTGGATGGGTACTGCTTCATGAAGTCAGCCAGGTTCTTGATGTCGCCGTAGCTGTTAGGCTTGACAACCGACTTGTCGAAGTCGAACTTCACGTCCAGCTCAACACGTACGACTTCAGCAACAGCTGGGCAGCCATCAGCGTCAACGGTTACGTTGGCTGGGGTGTCAGGGCACTTGTCGACGTTGTCGCACACGCCATCGTTGTCGCTGTCGGAGCAGACTTCAGCCGGAGCTGGAACTGGAGCAGCAGCAGGCTTGGAGCCGCCACCGAAGTTCACACCGATACCGACGCTTGGAGCCCACTCGGTGTCGCCCTGGTCGATGTTGTACTGAGCTTCAACGCCAGCACGGGCGTAGAAGTTCTCGGTGAAGTACAG
This sequence comes from Pseudomonas brassicacearum subsp. brassicacearum, assembly GCF_008801605.1. Taxonomy (GTDB): domain Bacteria; phylum Pseudomonadota; class Gammaproteobacteria; order Pseudomonadales; family Pseudomonadaceae; genus Aquipseudomonas; species Aquipseudomonas brassicacearum. Next base: position 1,220,399 of record NZ_VZPJ01000001.1, read on the forward strand.
CTTGGCGCCGCCGCCAACGTTGGCGAAGGTGGAACGGTTACGGCCGTTGCTGCCATTCTGGTCGATGCTCTGGTCGGAGAAACCGGCCGAAACGTATGGACGCAGCATGTCGCCTGGGTTGTTGAAGTGGTACAGAGCGTCCAGAGCGGTGTTGGCGCCTTTGACGTTGGTGCCGTCGTCAGTACGGGCGTTGTGCACTTCGTCGTAGGCCAGACGCAGTTCAACGTCGTCGGTCAGGAAGTAACCAACCGAACCGCCGAACAGGTTGCCGTTGTTCTTGAAGTTACGAGCGCTGTCGAATTGTTCTTTCTTGGCGAAGCCTTCGATTTCAACTGCGCCTTGGCCTTGTGCCAGAGCGCCGAACGAAGTGGCAGCAATCAAAGAACCAATGGCAAAGCCCAAGGTGTTTTTCAGTTTCATCCGTTAAATCCCCATCTGGTGATTGTGAAGCAGTCCCGCAAACCGGGGGACAACTCGGCGGCAAGTCTAACAGAACTTGCCTACACGTAAGAGATATTTGCGCCGAACTTAAGTTTCAGCAATGCCTGCAAATTTCTCACGCAATTTGTCAAGAGCGCGCTTGTAACGCATTTTTGTCGCGCTCAAACCCATATGCATTATGTCTGCGATCTCCTGGAATTCCAGCTCTGCGACAAATCGTAGCACCAGAATTTCCCGATCGATCGGGTTCACATAGACCAGCCAGCGATCGAGTCCCCCCTTCTCCTCGGGCTTGGGCGCCTTATCTTCCGACGCTTCCTCCAGAGGATCCAGGCTCAAAGCGTCCATCAAGCGACGCTTTCGCCGTTCCTTGCGATACTGCGTGATGCATTCGTTGTAGGTGATGCTGTAGAGCCAGGTCTTGAACTTCGATTTCCCCTCGAAGTTCTTCAACCCATACAGCACCTTCAACATCACCTCCTGACAGACATCGTCAGCATCGCGATCGTTCCCAAGATATCGTGCACAAACGTTAAATAATGTTCTCTGGTAGCGGCGCATCAATTCTTCATAGGCGCGCGTTACGTGAAACAGCTCGGTATGCGCGCGCGCGACCAACTCCTCATCGGAGAGATCACGGGGGTCGTAGCGCGTAGATAGCGATTGGGGTTTGTTCAAAACAAGTCGGGCCGACAGTCTAGGTCAATGTGCGCCGCAGCCTGCGATAGCAGGCATTTTGCGGCGGCATACATTAGCAGGGTTTGCCGGGTTAGCGGCTACTCACATGCTGTTCCAGCAGGATCCGATTGGAAAGCGACACCAGCTCGCCCTCCTCGGTCAGCAATGTGGTCTTCACCGTGCCAATCTCTTCGATCTGGCCTTCGACCTCGCCAACACGCACTTGTTGCCCAACCTCATACAATTCACGCACATAGATTCCCGCCAGGATCTGACCGGCGATTTCACGACTCCCCAATCCCATTGCCAGCGCAACCGCCAGACCAACGGTAATCAAAACGATCACGATCACGTGGTTGAGCAGGTCAGTCTTGACCTCCAACTGGCTGATCGCCACCGAAATACTGATGATGATCACCAGGCCCTGAGCAATTCGCCCTACGCCAGCGGCGTAGTCCAGCCCAACGCCCTCGGCCGCGCCGCGCACCAGCCCATTGGCCAGTTGCGCCAGCAGAACGCCGACCAGCAACACCAGCGCAGCACCAAAAACCTTCGGCAAATACAATGCGAGCATATCGAGCGTAGCCGAAACTCGCTCAAGGCCAAGGGATTCTGCTGCCGAAACCAGGAAAATCAGCAATACGAACCAATACACGATCTTGCCGACCAGGGTCGAGATCGGTACCTGGATGCCACCACGGGACAGCAACTTGGTCAGGCCGGTGCCGCCCATCAGGCGATCGAGGCCCAGCTTGGCAAGCAGCTTGGACAGCAGCGTGTCCAGCAGCTTGGCCACGACAAAGCCCAACAGCAGTACCACCAGGGCGCCGAAGAGGTTGGGGATGAAGTTAGCTACTTTGGTCCACAACGCAGTCATCGCCGTGACGAGGCTCTGGGTCCAGAGATCAAGTTCCATATTCAATCAGCCTTATCAGCGGTGCGAGTAACAGGTTTACGGCGGGAAACCGGCGAGAGATGGGCCGATCCGTTATTCAGGGCGATCATCAGCGCGGGCAACCAGCGGCCCAGCAGGCTGAACAGATCACCTGCGCCGACCTGGCGGTTGGCGGTTTTCAGTACACGTCCCAGGCATGCATCGTCGTCCCGGCTGGACGGCGAAGCCTTGAGCATGTCGCGCAAAGACTGTTCAAACGGATCGTGCATACGCACCTCTCGTGATGTCTGTGGAAGACGCGATCAAATTTCGTCGGGTCACATGAAACCCCATCACACCCAGCGCAAACGACGGAACAACCACCACTGCCCCAGCGCCACGCAGATCATCAGCAGGCAGGCGACCATGAAACCGTAGGGGCTTGCGGAAAACGGAATGCCGCCGACATTGATACCCAGAAGGCCGGTGAGAAAACTCATCGGCAGGAAAATCCCGGTGACGATACCGAAGCGGTACATGGTGCGGTTCATGCGCACCGAAAGGCGCCGGTCTTCGGCCTCCAGCACAAGCCCCACGCGCTCTCGGGTCAATTCCAGCTCCTCGAGGTAACGGGTCAGGCTGTTGTTCAATTCGTTCCAGTAGTCGCCGTCATCGTCGCAAAACCATGGCAGTTTGAGCCGCGTCATCTGGCCGAAGATGTCCCGCTGTGGCGCCAGGAATCGCTTGAGCCCGGCAGCCCTTCGACGGATGTGCAAAATGGCGTCGTGCTCAGGGGTATACCGTTCGTCGGTATCGAGTTTTTCTTCCTCGGTATCGACGATTTCGGAGAGGCAGGTGACCAGGTCCTGCACCTTATTGGTGAGGTATTGCGCCATGTAGAGGATGAGTTCGGACGCCGTTTTCGGACCCTTGCCCTCGGCCAGCTGCGCCAGCAGCTCATCGGTGGCGCGCAACGGACGCAGGCGCAGGGAGATCACCCGCTGGGCAGACGCAAAGATCCGTACCGACACCATGTCTTCAGGCTCGGCACCCGGGTTGAGGTTGATCCCCCGCAGGAACAGCAGCAGTTCGGCGTTGGGCAACGGCAACAAGCGCGGCCGGGTGTTCTCTTCGAGCAGCAAGTCGCAGTTGAATTCGCTCAGGCCGCTGGATTTGCGCAGCCAGGTGTGGGTTTGCGGATGACTGCGATCCCAGTGCAGCCACAGGCTTTCATGGGCCTGCAACTGCAAATCGTCCAGTTCGGTCCGGGCTATGGAACGCGCGCCGCCTTTACCGTCCAGCACCAGGGCATGCACCAGCCCCCATTGCGCGTTTTCTTCCTCGAACATCCTCATCCCTTATGGCTGTACTGCTTCATTCAGGCATTTTCAGCGGGCTTGGCGAGACGATTACGCCGTTATTGTCCGCATAGACATACTCGCCCGGGCGAAACGTCACGCCGGCAAAGGTCACCGGCACATTGAGCTCGCCGACGCCACGCCGGTCGGTCTTCATCGGGTGACTGGCCAGGGCCTGAACCCCGAGGTCCGTCTGGGCGATGATGTCGACGTCGCGGATGCAACCGTAGACCACCAGCCCTTCCCAGCCGTTTTTCGCGGCTTTTTCCGCCAGCATGTCCCCCAGCAGCGCCCGACGCAGGGAACCGCCGCCATCGACCACCAGCACCTTGCCGTTGCCCTTGAGTTCAACCTGCTCCTTGACCCGCGAGTTGTCCTCGAAGCACTTGATGGTCACGATTTCGCCGCCGAAGGAATCGCGGCCGCCGAAATTGCTGAACATCGGCTCCAACACCTGTACCAGTTCCGGGTAGGCGTCGCACAGGTCGGGCGTGAGGTAATGGTTCATCGAACAACTCCTGAAAGGCTGGAACGTCGGACTGAATGAGCAACCGTTTGTGACTGGAACCGCTTGAAGCGTCATATCTTAGCCGCAAGCCGACCAGAGCGAAATGCCCTTGTCAGAGCCTTCGCCTCAAACCGCCTCGGCCAACTGGGGCTGTTCGGCCAGCAAAGGGGCCTGCTGATCCTTGAGCCAACGCGCCACCAGCGGCCAGACTTCAAGATGCGCAGCCTTGCTGACCAGCATCTCGACGTGACCGAAGTCTTCGGTGAAACCCTGTCCCCGGCCCAGGCAGACAAACTGCTTGTGCTCGGAACCAATCTGATCGAAGAGCTTGCGGCACGCCCAGGTCGGGTCCTGGTGATCGCCTGTGGCACTCACCGCCAACACCGGCAACTGGACATCGGCCAACCCGGCCCACCAGTTCTTCTCGGCATCGCCGAAACGTCCGAACAGGCCGTACCAGCGCATGCTTTCCAGGGCCAGGCCGATGGGCTCGTCCTCGGGGCCGCGCTTGAGCCTTGAACCGGACAATTGAGCAAAACGCTTGAGGATGAAGCGACCGCTCCACTCCACTGGCGGAATCTTCAACGGCCAGTAGGTACGGCTGACCTGGGTACCAAAGAACGCCGCCGAAGCCACCGCCGGCTCGCCCAGGTAATGGCCGCCCAAGGCGGCCGCCAGGGTGATGCCACCCAGGGAGTGACCGATCCAGTGGGGCACTTGCCCACTCTGCTCACGCACGAAGGCGCCAATGGCCGGCAAGTCGTAGCGGGCGTAGTCGGCCACGCGATTGTTGCGATAGCCCTGGTTGCGCTGGGACAACCCATGGCCGCGCATCTCGGGAATCCAGACATCGAACCCCAGGCGTGCCAGGTACGCGCCCAGGCCCAGGCCCTTGGGGGAATACCAGAAACGCCGATTGGAAAAACTGCCGTGCAACAGGATCACCGGGACCCCACGGGTTTCGCAGGCGTCGGCCATGCCCAGCCGGGTGACGGCCAGTTCGACGCTGGCGTCCGGGCTGTTGCCGGGTTTCAAGCGATAGACATCTTCGCTCAGATCACCGCGCCGCTCGGCGCTGATCAGGGCGACAGGAAAGAGGTTGCTGCTGCTTTGCATGATCTTCTTGCACAAAAAAAAGACGACTGTGGGAGCGAGCTTGCTCGCGATGGCGGTGGATCAGCAAAACAATCTTGGCTGACACTCCGCTATCGCGAGCAAGCTCGCTCCCACAAAGGTTACCCGGCTTACATTACCGGTGAGGCCCCTTCACTCGATCAGACCGCCGCCTGACCCTCAGCCAGGAAGAACCAGGTTTCCAACACGGAGTCCGGGTTCAACGAAACGCTTTCGATGCCCTGCTCCATCAGCCACTTGGCCAGGTCCGGGTGGTCCGAAGGGCCCTGGCCGCAGATGCCGATGTACTTGCCAGCCTTGTTGCAGGCGGCGATGGCGTTGGCCAGCAGCTTCTTGACCGCCGGATTCCGCTCGTCGAACAGGTGCGCGATGATCCCGGAGTCGCGGTCCAGGCCCAGGGTCAGCTGGGTCAGGTCGTTGGAACCGATGGAGAAGCCGTCGAAGAACTCGAGGAATTCTTCAGCCAGGATCGCGTTGGACGGCAGCTCGCACATCATGATCACGCGCAGGCCGTTTTCGCCACGGGCCAGGCCGTTTTCCGCCAGCAGGTCGACGACCTGGCTCGCTTCGCCCAGGGTCCGGACGAACGGCACCATGATCTCGACGTTGGTCAGGCCCATCTCGTTGCGCACGCGCTTGAGGGCGCGGCACTCGAGTTCGAAGCAGTCACGGAACGCTTCGCTGATGTAGCGCGAAGCGCCACGGAAGCCCAGCATCGGGTTTTCTTCTTCCGGCTCGTAAAGCTTGCCGCCGATCAGGTTGGCGTATTCGTTGGACTTGAAGTCCGACAGGCGCACGATGACCTTTTTCGGCCAGAACGCTGCGGCCAGGGTGCTGATGCCTTCCACCAGCTTCTCGACGTAGAAACCGACCGGATCGTTGTAACCGGCAATGCGCTTGTCGACGCTGTCCTTGATTTCCTGCGGCAGGCCGTCGTAGTTCAGCAGCGCCTTGGGGTGCACGCCGATCATGCGATTGATGATGAACTCCAGGCGGGCCAGGCCCACGCCAGCGTTCGGCAGCTGCGCGAAGTCGAAGGCGCGGTCCGGGTTGCCGACGTTCATCATGATCTTGAACGGCAGGTCCGGCATGGCGTCCACGGAGTTCTTCTTGATGTCGAAGCCCAGTTCGCCTTCGAAGATGTAGCCGGTATCGCCTTCGGCGCAGGACACGGTCACACCCTGGCCATCCTTGAGCAATTCGGTGGCGTTGCCGCAACCGACCACTGCTGGGATCCCCAGTTCACGGGCGATGATCGCCGCGTGGCAGGTACGCCCGCCGCGGTTGGTGACGATGGCGCTGGCGCGCTTCATCACCGGTTCCCAGTCCGGGTCGGTCATGTCGGAGACCAGTACGTCACCGGCCTGGACCTTGTCCATCTCCGAGACGTCCTTGATGATCCGCACCTTGCCGGCGCCGATGCGCTGGCCGATGGCGCGGCCTTCCACCAGCACGGTGCCGGTTTCCTTGAGCAGGTAGCGCTCCATGACGTTGGCCTGGGTGCGGCTCTTCACGGTTTCCGGGCGGGCTTGCACGATGTACAGCTTGCCGTCGTCACCGTCCTTGGCCCATTCGATGTCCATCGGGCACTTGTAGTGCTGTTCGATGATCATCGCCTGCTTGGCCAGTTCGCTGACTTCGGCGTCACTCAGGCAGAAACGCGCGCGCTCGGCCTTGTCCACGTCGACGGTCTTCACCGAACGACCGGCCTTGGCTTCGTCGCCGTAGATCATCTTGATGGCCTTGCTGCCCAGGTTGCGGCGCAGGATGGCCGGGCGACCGGCTTGCAGCGTGCCTTTGTGGACGTAGAACTCATCCGGGTTCACCGCGCCCTGCACGACGGTTTCACCCAGGCCGTAGGCGCCGGTGATGAACACCACGTCACGGAAGCCCGACTCGGTGTCGAGGGTGAACATCACGCCGGCGGTGCCGGTTTCGGAGCGGACCATGCGCTGCACACCGGCGGACAGGGCAACCAGCTTGTGGTCGAAGCCCTGGTGCACGCGGTAGGAAATGGCACGGTCGTTGAAAAGGGAGGCAAAGACTTCCTTGGCGGCGCGGATGACGTTTTCCACGCCACGAATGTTCAGGAAGGTTTCCTGCTGGCCGGCGAAGGAGGCGTCCGGCAGGTCTTCGGCGGTGGCCGAGGAACGCACGGCGACGGCGATGTCGGGATTACCTTCGGACAGCTTGGCGAAAGCGGTGCGGATCTCGGCGTTCAGTTTCTCGGGGAACTCGGCTTCCATGATCCATTGGCGGATCTGGGCACCAGTCTTGGCCAGGGCATTGACGTCATCGACGTCCAGGGCATCGAGCGCATCGTGGATCTGCTTGTTCAGGCCGCTCAGTTCCAGGAAATCACGATAAGCCTGGGCGGTCGTGGCGAAGCCACCTGGCACCGATACGCCGGCACCGGCGAGGTTGCTGATCATCTCGCCCAGGGATGCGTTCTTGCCCCCCACATGCTCCACATCATGGACGCCGAGCTTATCGAGGGAAACTACGTACTCTACCAAGGTGATCTCTCCACTAACTGTGTTGGAAAAGCTCAAGGCACCGGTGGCTCCAGGGGAGCGATGACCGGCGATATGGCCTGGACCTGGAAAATAAGTGAGAATGCGGACCACTGGCGGCCAGCAAATCGCGCCTATCATATCCAAGAATCGTCACTAGCTCACTAGCTTAAGGCCCAAGGCGCAAATGAAACGATCTGCTTTCTTTATCTCCGACGGCACCGGCATTACGGCCGAAACGCTAGGCCAAAGCCTGTTGGCACAGTTCGAAAACATTACCTTCGCCAAATTCATACGGCCGTACATCGACAGCGTCGACAAGGCGCGGGCCATGGTACAGCAAATCAATAAAGCCGCCGAAACCGACGGTTTCCGCCCGATTATCTTCGATACCATCGTCAATCAGGACATCCGTGAGATTCTCGCAACGTCCAATGGTTTCATGATCGACATTTTTTCCACGTTCCTGGCTCCCCTGGAGCAGGAACTGAGCGAGCATTCCTCCTACTCGGTCGGCAAATCCCACTCCATCGGCCACAACTCCAACTACATGGAGCGGATCGAGGCGGTCAACTTCGCGCTGGACAACGATGACGGCGCGCGCACGCATTATTACGACAAGGCCGACCTGATCCTGGTGGGGGTGTCGCGCTGTGGTAAGACGCCGACGTGTCTGTACATGGCGATGCAGTTCGGCATCCGTGCGGCCAACTACCCGCTGACCGAAGACGACATGGAGCGCCTGCAACTGCCCAGCGCCCTGCGCGCCCACCAGCACAAGCTGTTCGGCCTGACCATCGACCCGGACCGCCTTACCGCGATCCGCAACGAGCGCAAGCCCAACAGCCGCTATTCGAGCTATGCCCAGTGCGAGTTCGAAGTGCGCGAGGTGGAAAACCTGTTCCGGCGGGAGAATATTCCGCACATCAATTCCACGCATTTTTCCGTGGAAGAGATTTCGGCGAAGATCCTGGTGGAGAAAGGGGTGGAGCGGCGGTTCAAGTGAGGTAGAGGCCTGAAGCAAAAACCTGTGGGAGCGAGCTTGCTCGCGATTGCGGTGTGTCAGCCGCATGAATGTTGCCTGACACTCCCCAATCGCGAGCAAGCTCGCTCCCACATTGGTTCTGGTATGACTTCAGGATTTGTATTCCCCCTGCTTTCCTCCTGTGGAAGCTTGCTCCCACAGGTTCTACCTCAATGAGCCACAGCCGCCTGCTCTTCCATCTTCTTGCGCAGGCTCAGCGGGCGCATGTCGGTCCAGACTTCTTCGATGTAGGCCAGGCATTCCTTCTTGAACCCGCTTTTGCCGACGGTGCGCCAGCCTTCTGGGACGACCTTGTAGTCTGGCCAGATCGAATACTGTTCTTCGTGGTTGACCACGACCTGAAAGACGATGTCCTCGCGGTCGAATACTGAAGTCATGGGTGTCTCTCCATCTTTGCTCGAGGTTCGCGGCGGCATCTGCGCAGCCAGGATATGAAAGGAACGTACGGGCCGGGGTGAAAATTAGGCCTCGACGACCGCCGCCTGCAGGGCTCGCCCGAAAATCTCGGCAACCCGGTCGATTTCCGCCTTTGTGATGATCAGCGGTGGCAGGAACCGCACCACGCCGCCTTGCCGGCCACCCAGTTCCAGGATCAGCCCGCGCTTGAGGCATTCACGTTGCAGCTGTGGCGCCAGCCGTGCATGTACCGGCGGATGGCCCAGGGCGTCAGGCTTACCCGCCGGATCCACCAGTTCGACGCCGAGCATCAACCCGCGACCGCGGATATCGCCCAGTTGCGGGAAGTCTCGCTGCAGGATGCGCAGGTGCTCGCTCAAGCGTTCACCCATGGCCGCGGCGTGGGCCGGCAGGTCGTGCTCCTGCAGATAGCGCATCACTGCGGAACCGGCGGCCATGGCCATCTGATTGCCACGGAAGGTCCCGGCGTGAGCGCCCGGCAGCCAGGTGTCGAGCCAATCGCGATAAACCACCACCGCCAGGGGCAGGCTGCCACCGATGGCCTTGGACAGCACGACCACGTCCGGGATGATCCCGGCGTGCTCGAACGCAAACATCTTGCCGGTACGGCCAAAGCCGCTCTGGATTTCGTCGACGATCAACGCCACCCCCGCCTGCTCGGTGATCCGCCGCAAACCGCGTAGCCAGTCCAGATCAGCGGGAATCACCCCGCCCTCGCCCTGCACCACTTCGACGATGACGGCTGCCGGCAATTGCACGCCGGCCTCGGGGTCATTCAGCAGGTTTTCCAGGTAATGCAGATTGGCCTTCACGCCTTCGACACCACCCAGTCCGAACGGGCAGCGGTAATCGTAGGGATAGGGCATGAACTGCACGCCGCTGCTGAGCAAGGCGCCCAAGGGTTTCTTCGGCCCCAGGCTGCCCATCAGGCTCAACGCCCCTTGGCTCATGCCGTGATAACCGCCCTGGAACGACAGCACGGTGCTGCGGCCGGTGGCGGTGCGTACCAGCTTGAGGGCGGCTTCCACCGCGTCGGTGCCGGTGGGGCCGCAGAACTGGATCTTCGCCTCGGCGGCCAGCTCTGCCGGCAACAAGCCGAACAGGTCCTGGACAAAACGGTCCTTGACCGGCGTGGTCAGGTCCAGGGTATGCAAGGGCAGCTCATCGGCCAGCACCTGCTGGATCGCTTCGATCACCACCGGATGGTTATGCCCCAGCGCCAAGGTGCCGGCGCCGGCCAGGCAGTCGATGAAGGTGCGACCCTCGACGTCCTCGACATACAGCCCCTTGGCACGCTTGAGGGCCAGGGGAATCCGCCTTGGGTAGCTGCGGGCGTTGGACTCCTGCCGATTCTGGCGGGCCAGCAGCGGCGACTCATTGAACTGGTAGAGCGTCTCGACCGGCGCAGGGCTGACCCGGGCCGGCTGTGCTTCGATAAGACTGTTGGCGACTGACATCCCTCGACCCCGCAATACACTGAAGTAATGACCCAACGACACACCGCACAGGTGCATCTCCGGTCGGAGCGCACATGCAGGTTTCCTGTTGTGGAAACGCATCAGCAACGCAGGGATTTACTCTCGGGCAGAACTTTGCGGGTCGACGCGATCAGTGGCTTGTTCATGAAGCCTGTGGGAGCAAAGCTTGCTCGCGATGCAGGCACCTCGGCCTGACTGTCGGCCAAGGTGATGCCATCGCGAGCAAGCTTTGCTCCCACAGAGCCGTTGCACAGGCCATTGTTGGAGTGAATCAGGCCGGTAACACCTGCACCGGCACCGTCAACTCGACCCGCAACCCATCCGGGCGCGTGTCGAAATGCAGGCCGCAGCCGCAACGCTGGACGATGGCCTGGACGATCGCCAGCCCCAGTCCGCAGCCGGTGCTCTGGCCATTGCGCCAGAAGCGCTGGGTCAGGTGCTGGATGTCGTCGGCGGCGATGCCGGGGCCGTGGTCGCGGACCTGGAAGCGCACGCGCTGGCCGACCATCTCCAGGCTCAACTCCACATCGGTATCGTCCGGGGTATGGCGCAGGGCGTTATCCAGCAGGTTGCGCAAGGCGGCGATGGAGAGCACCGCCGGCATCTGCACCGGTGCATCGGACAACCCTGGGGATACGTGCAGCCTGATCCGCCGCGAATCACTGCTGACTGCATCCTGGATCGCCAGTCGGGCGACCTGCTCGGCGTTGCATTGCACGCCATCGTCGAACGACAGGCTGCCTTCGACCCGCGCCAGCAACAGCAACTGTTCGAGTGTGCGGTGCATGCGGTCGGCGCCCTCCTCGGCCCGAGCCAGGGACTGGTCGCGGGCGGCGCCTTCGGTCATGCGCGCCACTTGCAGGTGCGTCTTGATCGCGGTCAGCGGGCTGCGCAGCTCGTGGGCGGCGTCGCCGGTCAGCCGGCGCTCACGCTCGATGGTCTTGCCGATGCGCTGGAACAACTGGTTCTGGGTCTCCAGCAGCGGTCGCAATTCGCTGGGCAGTGGATGGATCTGCAAGGGCTCCAGGGAATCGGCGCTACGCCGCATCAGCGCATCGCGAATGCGATTGAGCGGTGCCAGGCCCTGGCCAATGCCGAGCCACAACAGGCACAGGCAACCGAGCAGCGCCACGCCCACCGGCACCGAGGCGGCCAACAGTATCGACATGTTCAGGGCTTCGCGTTCGATCTGGCGGTCGGCGGTGGTGATGCGCAAATCGCCCCGGGCCAGGGTGAAGCTGCGCCAGGGCGCGCCGTCGATCATCTGGTCGTGGAAGCCCATTTTCTCGGCTTCCAGGGTTTGTTCCGGAGTGCCGTGGCTGCGGGCGAGAATTTCGCCGCGCAAGGAACTGACCTGACAGGCCATGCCGCCTGGAATGCTCAATTGTTCGGAGCTCAAATGCGTGCCGTCGCCCTTGCTCGGCAACGGTGGCATCTGTTCCAGCAACCCGGCGACCATCCGCGCCGAAGCCACCAGGCGCTGGTCGAGGGAAAACATCATCTGGTTGCGCAGGTCACTGAGCATCCACGCCGCGGCCAGGGCCCAGATCAGGGCAAAGGCCGCGCCGAGGGTCAGGCTCAGGCGCAGTCGCAGGCTCATCACTTGGAAGACTCTCCACCTTCGGCCGGCCCCAGGCGATAGCCCAGGCCACGCACGGTCTCGACAATCCCGTTACCCAACTTGCGCCGCAGGTGATGGATATGGACGTTGAGGGCGTTGCTTTCCAGTTCGTCGTTGAACCCGTAGACGCTGTCCTTGAGCTGTTCAGTGGACAGCACCCGGCCGCGACTGTGCAACAGTGCCTGCAACAGCGATTGCTCGCGCCGGGACAGATCCACCGGTTGGCCGTCCAGGGTGGTTTCCCGACTGCTGGGGTCATAGGTCAGGCGACCGTGTTCGATCAGGTTGACGCTGCGCCCCGCCACGCGCCGCAGCAACGTGTGCAGGCGCGCCGCAAGTTCGCGCAGGTCGAAGGGTTTGAGCAGGTAGTCATCGGCGCCGGCCTGCAAGCCGTCGACCCGGTCGGTCACCGAGTCCCGGGCGGTGAGGATCAGCACCGGCGTCTCCAGCCCCTGCTGACGCAACTGCCTGAGCAGTTTGAGACCGTCCTCGTCGGGCAATCCCAAGTCCAGCACCATGACATCGAATTCCGCCACGCCGACCATCGCCCGCGCCGCCGATGCAGTGGCGACGTGCTCGACGGTCAGGCCCTGCGCCGCAAGACCGGCAACGATCCCGCTGGCAATCAACTCATCGTCTTCGCAGACCAGTACGCGCATGGTAAGCCCCGTGGAAAAAGGTACATTAGGCCGCCGGCCGATTAAGCCGACATTATGCGACGAGTACGGCCAACATGGGCGATCATTGGCGCCTGCCGGCCGTCGTCGGGTTAATCGACGGTTAATCGCCAGCCGCCATTGTGTTTTCCACTTGCTTCGTTCTAAGGCTTTATCCATGCGTCGATTGTTTTTGCTGTGGCTGTTCCTGATCTCGGGCCTGGCCCAGGCCGCCAATCCCTTCGAGACCAAACCCGATTTCCTGCCGGTGGAAAAGGCGTTCGTGTTTACCTCCGAACGCCTGGACTCCGGTGAAACCCAGCTGTTCTGGCAGATCGCCGATGGGTACTACCTGTACCAGCAGCGCCTCAAGTTCGATGGCCTGGCCGAGGCGCAGAAACCCAAGCTGCCGGAGGGTGAAGCCCACAGCGACGAGTTTTTCGGCGACCAGCAGGTCTATCGCCAGGCGCTGGAGCTGAAGATTCCGGCCGGTGCCACGGGCAAGATCAAGGTCGGCTTCCAAGGCTGCGCCGACGCCGGCCTGTGTTATCCACCCCAGACCCAAGTGGTCGACCTGGGGGGCAGCGCACCGGTGGCGGCCAGCGGCGAGGCGCCGGACCAGGCCCTGGCCAGCGGCCTGCAACAACGGGCCTTGGGCTGGAGCCTGCTGGTGTTCTTCGGCCTGGGCCTGCTGCTGGCGTTCACCCCCTGTTCGCTGCCGATGCTGCCGATTTTGGCCGGGCTGGTGGTGGGCAGCGGTGCCGGGCCGAGACGCGGCCTGGCCTTGGCCGGCAGCTACGTGATCAGCATGGCCCTGGTTTACGCCGCCATGGGTGTGCTCGCCGCGCTGTTGGGGGCCAATCTTCAGGCGCTGCTGCAACAACCGTGGCTGCTGGGCAGCTTCGCGGCCGTGTTCGTGTTGCTGGCACTGCCGATGTTCGGCTTCTTCGAATTGCAATTGCCGGCCGCCCTGCGTGACCGCCTGGAAAACGCCGGGCGCCAGCAGCGCGGTGGCAGCCTGGTAGGCGCCGGTATTCTCGGGGCGCTGTCCGGCCTGTTGGTGGGCCCGTGCATGACCGCGCCGCTGGCTGGCGCGCTGTTGTATATCGCCCAGAGCGGCAATGCGCTGCACGGCGGGCTGATCCTGTTCACCATGGGCATCGGCATGGGCCTGCCACTGTTGCTGTTGGTGACCGTGGGCAACCGCTTCCTGCCCAAGCCCGGTGCCTGGATGGACCTGCTCAAGGGCGTGTTCGGCTTCCTGTTCCTGGGCACCGCGCTGCTGATGATTCGTCCGATCATCGACGGTTCGTTGTGGGTCGGCCTGTGGGGCGTGCTGATGTTGATTGCCGCCTACAGCGCCTGGCGCCAGACCGAAGGGTTCGGCCGCATCGCCTATGTCTGCGGCAGCGCCTCGTTGCTGTTCGGCCTGTGGGGCAGCCTGCTGGTGATTGGCGCAGCAGGCGGCGGCGATGACTTCTTCCAACCCCTGAAGGTCTACGCCGGCACCGAAGGCCGCGCGACCGTCAGTGCCCACGATGCGTTCGTCACGGTCAACGAGCCCGCCACCCTGCAACGGGAACTGGATGCCGCCAAGGCCCAGGGCCAGTGGGTGCTGCTGGACTACTACGCCGATTGGTGCGTGTCCTGCAAGATCATGGAAAAACAGGTCTTCGGCCGCAGCGAAGTGCTCGACGCCCTGAGCGGTGTGCGCCTGCTGCGCCTGGACGTCACCGCCGACAGCCCTGCCAGCCGCGAACTGCTGGGCCGTTACCAAGTGCCGGGGCCGCCGAGCCTGCTGTGGATCGGCGCCGACGGTGAAGAGCGCCGCAGCCAGCGGATCACCGGGGAAGTCGACGCCAAGGCGTTCCTGGAGCGCTGGAACCTCACCCGGGACGCGCGCTGATGCTGACGTTTACCTTGGGCACCTTTGCCATCGCCCTCAACCACCTGTTGCTCATCAGCGCCCTGGCGCTGGCGACCTTCGTGGGCTGGCGAGTGGCCAAGCGCGGTGGCGAAAACCCCGAGTCGGTGCTGTTCGTGCTGTTTCTACTGGGCCTGCTGGCCGCACGGATCGGCTTCGTCGTCGCCTATTGGCAACATTACCGGGACGACCCGTGGCAGATCGTCGACCTGCGCGACGGTGGCTTCCTGGCCTGGCCGGGCATCGTGGCGCTGCTGATTGGCGCCTTGCTGTGGGCCCGGCGCCGTCCGCCCCTGCGCCGGCCATTGGGCTTTGGCGTCGGCAGCGGCTTGCTGTTCTGGCTGGTGGCGACCCTGTCATTGACGATTTATGAACAAGGCACCCGGCTGCCGGACATCACCCTGCGCACCGCCGACGGCGCGACCGTGAAACTCACCGATTACCAGGGCGGCCCCCTGGTGATCAATCTATGGGCCACCTGGTGCCCGCCCTGCCGGCGTGAAATGCCGGTGCTCGAAGAAGCCCAGCAACAACGTCCAGACCTGACCTTCCTGTTCGTCAATCAGGCCGAAAGCATGCAAAGCGTCAGCACCTACCTCGCCACCCAAGGCCTGAGCCTGGACAACGTGTTGTTCGATGGCAGCGGTCGTCTCGGCCAGGCTGTCGGCTCCATGGCCCTGCCGACGACCCTGTTCTACAGCGCCGATGGCCGCCTGCTGGGCAGCCACCTGGGGGAATTGTCGGAAGCGAGCCTGGCTCGCGCCCTGGAAAACTTCGAAACGCCGGACTCGTCCACGACGCCCCACTCCGCCACAAGGAAAACGCCATGCCCCGCCTCCGCCACCTGCTGACCCTGGCCGTTGCCGCCGCACTGTCGCAGGCCCCGCTGCTCCAGGCCGAAGAATTGCCCGCAGCCATCAAGAAGATCGAAGCCAAGGGCGCAAAAATCGTTGGCACCTTCGACGCGCCGGACGGCTTGCGCGGTTACGCGGCGCAATACCAGAACCGTGGCATGGCGCTGTACCTGACCCCGGATGGGCAACACGTCCTGCTGGGCAACCTGTACGACGCCGACGGCAAGGACCTGAGCGCCGAGCCACTGCAAAAACTGGTTTATGCACCGATGGCCAAGGCCATCTGGGCGAAGATGGAGGGCAGCAACTGGATCGCCGACGGCAACAAGGACGCACCGCGCACGGTGTACCTGTTCAGCGATCCGAACTGCCCGTACTGCAACATGTTCTGGGAACAGGCACGGCCCTGGGTCAAGGCCGGCAAGGTGCAGTTGCGTCACATCATGGTGGGCATCATCCGCGAAGACAGCCCGGGTAAATCCGCTGCCTTGCTGGCGGCCAAGGACCCGGAAAAAGCCCTGGCCGAGCATGAAAAGGCCGGCAAGGGCAGCCCGCTCAAACCGCTCAAGGACATACCGCCGGCCATCCAGGCGAAACTGGACGCCAACCAGCAGTTGATGGACGAACTGGAACTGTCCGCCACCCCGGCAATTTTCTATCTGGATGAAAAAGGCGAACTGCAACAACAGCAAGGCGCGCCGTCACCGGACAAACTGGCGAAGATTCTCGGGCCCAAGTGACTGGCCTCCACTGCAGACCCCTTGTGGGAGCGAGCTTGCTCGCGATAGCGGCAGATCAGTCAGCATTGATATGACAGACACACCGCAATCGCGAGCAAGCTCGCTCCCACAGGGGCTTTGCATCGGTCACAAAATCCCTGTTCGCGATGACGGCGGATCAGTTGCGCAATAACCCCAGCAATGTCCGATTCACGAATTCAGGGTTCTCCAGGTTGGAGATGTGCCCCGCCTCCGGAATCAGTATATGTGGGCAACCGATCAACTCGGCCATCTCCATGGACTCGGACGGCGGACGCGGTTTGTCCTGGTCGCCACACATCACCACCGTGCGCTTGGCATCCAGTTCATGCAGGCGCGGCAGGATGTCGTCCCGACCGAAAATGATCCGCCCCAGCGGCACGATACTGTCGCGCAGGCGATCGGTCGGCAACGCGGCCAGCGCGGCGCGAAACTGCTGATAGAGCGCCGACTGCGGGTCGATCCCCGGCCGGAAGAAGATTGGCACGATGATGTCCAGCAACGGCTCGGGAACGCTGCCGCTGGCTTCGATCTTGTCGAACAACGAGAAGTAGTACTGGCGGGTCGGTTCCGGCTCGACACCGACGTAGGTGTCCATCAATACCAGCGACAGCACGCGCTCAGGCGCCGCCAGCGCCAGCCGTGCCCCCCACATCCCGCCCACTGAGAGCCCGAGCAGGTTGAAACAGTCGATGCCCAGGTGATCCATCAATGCCAATGCCTGACGAGCCAGGTCGTCCAGGGAGGTCATGCCCTCAGGCAAACGCCCGGACTGGCCGTGCCCCCACAAGTCCAGGGCGATGACCCGGTAATGTTGGGACAACACCTCGATCTGCGGCGCCCACATGGTGTGGTCCCACAGATAGCTGCTGCCCAGCAGCACCACCGGGCCCTGGCCTTGGTCCAGGTAGTGAAGCGGTTGTCCGTCAATGATTGAAAAGGGCATGGGTGACCTCCTTGTTTGTGTCTGGAAAAAGCCCTGGGAGACTGAGCTGTGCAGGCTGAGCAGTCAACCTTTGAGCCGGCAGTGCCTATGCTGCCCTCATCGCGGGCAAGCCTTGCTCCCACAGGGTTGATGCTCGAACACAAATACTCTGTTCACAGCTGATCCCTGTGGGAGCAAGGCTTGCCCGCGAAGGGGTCCTTATAGACGCCGCAAAACTACATTCCTTCCAACTCCGCCATCAAATCATTCAACCGATCCACCTTCTCCTCAGTGATTTCGCTGGCCGCCAGCCCATCGATGTAGTCGGCCAGTTCCTGCACCGTGCTGCATTCGAACATCGCCCGCAGCGGTACGTTGCGTTGCAGGGCCTTTTGCACCCGTGAGGCGATCTGCGTCGCCAGCAGGGAATGCCCGCCCAGTTCGAAGAAGTTGTCCCGCACCCCCACCCGCTCGACTTTCAGCACCTGGGCCCAGATGTCTGCCAGGGTCTGTTCCAGTTCATTGCCGGGGGCTTGGTAGTCCTGGCTTTGCAACTGACCGATCTCCAGGGTCGGCAAGGCCTTGCGATCGAGTTTGCCGTTGGCGTTGAGGGGTAGGCGCTCGAGCCACAGCCAGTGCAGCGGCACCATGTATTCCGGCAGTTCGGCCCGCAGGCGCTGCTTGATGCGCTCCAGTCGTTCGGCGGATTTGAGCGCCGAGTCGGTGGCCACGAGGTAGCCCACCAGATGCTTGCCATTGGCGCCCTCCTGCACACCCACCGCCCCATCGCGCACTTCCGGCTGTTCATGCAAGCGTGCTTCGATTTCCCCCAGTTCGATGCGGTAGCCGCGGATCTTTACCTGATGGTCGATGCGTCCGACATACTCCAACACCCCATCGCTGCGCCGCCGTGCCAGGTCGCCGGTGCGGTACAGCCGCTCCCCCGGCGCGCCGAACGGGTTCGGCACAAAGACCGGGGCGGTGCGCAACGGATCGCTGACATAACCACGCCCGACCCCGGTGCCCGCCACGCACAACTCCCCCACCGCACCCAGCGGCACCAGGTCCAGCGCACCGTCGAGCAGGTACAGACGATTGTTGTCGGTGGGCGTGCCAATCGGCAGATACGTACCACGGGTCGAGGCCAGGTCGACCCGGAAGAACGCCACGTCGTCGGAGCATTCCGCCGGGCCGTAGGCATTGACCAGACCAATGTCCGGGTAACGCAACAACCACTGGTGGGCCAGTTCCGGCGGCATCGCTTCGCCGGTGGGCAGCATCCAGCGCAAGCCGTCCAGACCGATGCGTTCCTGGGCGAGCATGCCCTGGATCAACGACGGCACGCTTTCCAGCACGCTAATGCCCTGCTGCTGTACATGCTCCAGCAACCCTTGCGGGTCGTGGGCAATGGCGTTGGGCACGATGTCGACCCGGGCACCGAACAACGGCGCGGCCAGGAACTGCCAGACCGAAATATCGAAGCTCTGGGACGCCGTCTGGGCGATCACATCCGCCTCGCTCAGCGCCAGGTACGGCACCTTGCTCAGTTGGTTGTTGAGCATGCCCCGCTGTTCCACCATCACGCCTTTGGGCAGGCCGGTGGAACCGGAGGTGTAGATCACGTAGGCCAGGTTATCCGGCCCGCTGTAGATCCCTGGGTTTTCCAGCGAAAGAGCGCTGGCCTGGACGGCTTCCCACACCAGCAACTTCGGCCGCCCGGAACAGGCGAACTCGTCCAGCAAAGCCTGCGCCTGGGCCTCGCAGGCCTGGGTGCAAACCAACAACGGCGTGCGACTCAATTCGATGATGCGGCTCAGGCGCTGGCTCGGCAGGCCCGGGTCCAGCGGCAGGTAGCCGGCACCGGCCTTGAAGCTGCCGACGATCATGCCCAGCAGCTCGGCATCCCGTTCGGCCAGCAGCGCCACGGGCTGATCCAGGCCGACACCGGACGCGATCAGGGCATGACCGAGGCGGTTGCTGCGCGCATTCAGCTCGGCGTAGCTGTAGCTCGCGTCCAGGCAACTGACCGCAGGGCGCTGCGGATGGGCCGCGACTCGGGCCTCGAACAGCTCGACGTAACTCTGCTCCAGCGGATAGGCATGCTCGCTCTGGTTGCAGCCCTCGATGAGGAAGTCCTGTTCTTCGGCACCGATCAGCGGCAGCTCGCTCATGTCGCCGTGCAAGCCCGCCATCAATGCCAGCAGCAACCGCTTGAACTCGCCCAGCAGCCCCTGGACGGTGCTTTCATCGAAGTAGCGCTGGTCGTATGAAAGGTGCAGCCCCAGGTCATCCCCCGGGTAGCAGACCGCCGTCAGCGGGAAATTGGTGTGGGTCCGGCCCGAGTCCGAAGTGGCATTGAGACTTTGGGCGCGGTCCAGCACCGAGACCTCCACCGGGGCATTCTCGAACACGAACAAACTGTCGAACAGAGGCTGGCCCTTGGGCAGTTCACTGACTTCCTGGATGCTCACCAGCGGCAGGTATTCGTACTCGCGCAGTTGCATGTTGCTGTCCAGCAAATCGCTGAGCCACTGGCGCACGCTGCAGCGCTGATGGTCTTCAGGCATCTGCACGCGCAAGGCGATGCTGTTGATGAACAGCCCCACGGTGCGTTGCATCTGCGGCAGCTCCACCGGACGCCCGGCCACAGTGACGCCGAACAGCACGTCGCGGTCGCCGCTGACCCGCCGCAGCACCAGGGCCCACGCCGCCTGGGCGAACGTGTTGACCGTCAGTTGATGGGCCTGGGCCAGTTCCCGTAGCCGTGCGCCATCCTCGACATCGAGACGGGTGTAGCAGTCGCCGACGATCATGCCGCCGCTGTCACCGGCGTGCTCGCGCAGAAACTGCCGGTCGCCAGGGATCGGGGTGGTTCGCTCGAAGCCTTTCAGGTTGCGCTGCCACCACTGCCGGGCCTCGGCCAGGCTCTGGTGCTGCAACCAGCCGATGTAGTCGCGATAGCGCGGTGGCACGGTCAACTGCGGTTCGCGGTTTTCACCCAGGGCGGTGTAGATCTCGAAGAAGTCGTCCATCAGCAGCGAACGGCACCACGCATCGATGAGGATGTGGTGGTTACTCATCATGAACCAGTAGCGTGCCGCGCCGACCCGAATCAGTCGCAGATGAAACGGCGCCTGGCTCAACAGATCGAAACCGGCTTGGCGCTCGTTCTTGAGCAGCGCCTGGAGCTTGGCTTCCTGGGCGTCTTCGGGCACCTCGGACCAGTCGAGATAGTCCACCGGTGTGCGGCCCGGCTTGTGGATGATTTGCAGCATGTCTTCGCCGACGTTCCAGCAGAACGACGCCCGCAAGGCTTCATGCCGGGCGATGACCGCTTGCCAGGCCTGGGCAAAACGCTGCGGGTCCAGTTCGCTGTTGATGCGATAGCGATCCTGCATGTAGTACAGGCCTGTGCCCGGTTCCAGCAAGGTGTGCAACAGCATGCCTTCCTGCATCGGTGTCAGCGGGTAGACATCTTCGATCTGCCCGGCCGGTACCGGCAGGCTGTCGAGTTGGCCCTGGGTCATCTTCGCCAGGGGGAAGTCCGATGGCGTCAGGCCGCCCGCCTCGTCCGTCAGGCAGTGCTCAATCAGGCGTTGCAACTCATCGAGGTAGGCCTCGGCCAGGGTGGCGATAGCCTGACGATCATGCCGTTCGCGGCTGAACGTCCAGCGCAGCACCAACTCGCCACCGCTGACCTGGCTGTCGACGCTCAGCTCATTGGGCAGCGGCGCATCGGGATCGTGGATCGCGCCCAGCGGCGCATCCAGCGGCTGGAACAGCGCATCCTGACCCAGGGTCTGGTCGAGCTGGCCCAGGTAGTTGAAGGTGATCGCCGCGCGCGGCAAGTTGGCCATCGTCTGGCGAGTCGCCGCGTCGGCCATGTAGCGCAATACGCCATGGCCTAGGCCCTTGTGGGGCACCGCGCGCAATTGTTCCTTGATGGCCTTGATCGAGGCACCGAAGCCTTCGTCCGCCGGGCTCAGGCGCACGGGATAGACGCTGGTGAACCAGCCGACGGTGCGGGTCAGGTCGATGTCGTCGAACAGCGCTTCGCGGCCGTGGCCTTCGAGCTGGACCAAGGCCGAGGCATGCCCGCTCCAACGGCACAGCACCCGGGTCAGCGCGGTAAGCAGCAGGTCGTTGACCTGGGTGCGGTAGGCGCTCGGCGCCTGTTGCAACAGTTGCCGGGTGCGCTCGGCGTCCAGGCGCACGCTGACGGTTTCAGCATGACGTTCCTGCAGCCCGCCCTCGGGATTCGCGCTGGGCAACTGCAGCTGCGCGCCACTCAACTGCACTTGCCACCACTCCAGTTCTTCGCGCAGGGATTCGCTGCCGGCGTAAGCCTGCAAGCGCGCGGCCCAGTCGCGCAATGGGCTGGTCTTGGCCGGCAACTGCACCTGCTGCCCGGTGGTGAGCTGGCGGTAGACGGTTTGCAAATCGTCCATCAGCACCCGCCACGACACGCCGTCGACCACCAGGTGATGGATGACGATCAGCAAACGTTGCTGGCCGTAGGGTAACTGCGCCAGTACTGCGCGCAGCAATGGCCCGGTTGATAGATTGAAACGGCTCTGCGTCTGGGCAAACAACGCTTCGCAATCCTGCGCGGTGGCCACGGATATGTGCTGCAACAACGCCGCGTCAGACAACGGCTGGTGCTCGGCACGCCAGTGCCCGGCGGTTTCGCCGAAGCCCAGGCGCAAGGCATCGTGGTGCTGGAAGACGCTGCGCAGCGCCTGTTCCAGAGGTTGCGGTTCCAGGGCCGTGGTCGGCGCCAGCACCAGCGCCTGGTTCCAGTGGTGCTGGTTGGGGATCTGGCGCTCGAAGAACCAGTGCTGGATTGGCGTCAACCCGGACTCCCCCTGCAACAGGCCCTGCTCGGCAAGCACCTGCTGGCTGCGCGTGGCAACCGCGGCCAAGGTCTGCACGGTCTGGTGCTGGAACAGGTCCCGGGGCGTGAAGTGAATGCCCTGCTGCCGGGCGCGGCTGACCACCTGGATGGACAGGATCGAATCACCGCCCAGCTCGAAGAAGTTATCGTTAAGACCCACTTGCCCGACGTTCAGCACGTCGCACCAGATCGCAGCCAGGGTCTGCTCCAGGGCATTGCTTGGCGCCACGTAGTGTTGGCGATTGAGTTCGGGATCGGGCAACGGCAAGGCACGGCGGTCGAGCTTGCCGTTGGCGGTCAGCGGCATGCTCGCCAGCAGGATCAGGTGCGCGGGCACCATGTAGTCCGGCAGCTGGGCCTTGAGGTGGTTTTTCAAGGCTTCGCGCAGGGTCGCTTGTTGCTCGCCGTCCTGGCTGGCGAGGTCGCTCACCAAGTAGCCGGCCAGTTGCTTGCCGCCGGGCGTGTCGAGGGCCAGTACCACGGCCTCGCGCACCGCGTCATGTTCCAGCAGGCGGGTTTCGATTTCCCCCAGCTCGATGCGGAAGCCGCGGATTTTCACCTGATGGTCGATCCGTCCCAGGTATTCCACCAGACCGTCGGCACGCTGGCGCACCAGGTCGCCGGTGCGATACAGGCGTCCACCCTCGTTGGCGAACGGGTCGGCGACGAAACGCTCGGCGGTCATCCCCGGACGCTGGTGATAACCCTGGGCCAGACCGGCGCCGCCCACATACAACTCTCCCGTGGCGCCTTGCGGCACCAACGCCAGGTCGGCGTCGAGGATGTACGCCACGCGGGCGCCAATCACGCTGCCAATCGGCACACTGGCCGCGCCCTCTTCCAGTCGCTCCGGAGCCAGGCTCGCCAATGGCATGACCACGGTTTCGGTCGGGCCATAGGCGTTGAAGAACAGGCTCGGGTTGAACGCCGCGCGAATGCGTTGCAAGTGTTCGCCGGTCAGGGCTTCGCCGCCGGTGATGCACATGCGCACCGGCAAGGTCTGGCCCTGGGTCGCCAACCACTGGGCCAACTGGCTGCCGTAGCTGGGGGTGAAGCCAAGAATGTTGATGCGATGCTGGCGAATCAGCCCGCAGATTTCCTCGGCGTCCCATTGGCCCTGGGCCCGCAGCACCACGTGGGCGCCGCTGAGCAATGGCACCAGCAGGCGTTCGGTGGCGGCGTCGAAGTTGATGGAATAGAAATGCAGCTCGCAATCGTCCGGGCGCATGCCGAAACGCTGGATCACTGCCTGGCAATGCATGGCGATTTCACCGTGGGACACCACCACACCCTTGGGCTTGCCGGTGGAGCCGGAGGTGTAGATCAGGTACGCCTGGTGTTGCGGCAGGTTGATCAGCGGCAGCGGCTGATCCGGGTATTGGGCCAGGGCGGCCGAATCATCTTCCAGGCACCAGCAGCCCACGCCCTCGGGCAATGCACCGAGGGCGTGGAACATCGCCC
The DNA here is from genome assembly GCF_008801605.1 of Pseudomonas brassicacearum subsp. brassicacearum. Lineage (GTDB taxonomy): Bacteria > Pseudomonadota > Gammaproteobacteria > Pseudomonadales > Pseudomonadaceae > Aquipseudomonas > Aquipseudomonas brassicacearum. The sequence continues at coordinate 1,243,938 of NZ_VZPJ01000001.1, forward strand.
TGTCACTGAGCAGCAGGCTGACGCCGCTGTCCTCGATCATGTAGCTCAAGCGGTCCAGCGGGTATTCCGGGTCCAGGGGTACGTAGGCACCGCCAGCCTTGAGGATCGCCAGCAGGCCGATGACCATTTCCAGCGAACGCTCCAGGGCCAGGCCGACCCGCACCTGCGGCCCGACGCCTCGCTCACGCAGCATCCAGGCCAGGCGATTGGCGCGGCTGTTCAGTTGCGCATACGTCAGGGTCTGCCCGGCGAAAGTCAGGGCCGGCGCATCGGGACGCATCCGCGCCTGTTCGTCGAACAGTTCGTGGAGGCATTGGTCCAGGCGATGCTCACCGGGCTCGACGCCCAGGCTGTCGAGCAGCTGTTGCTGCTCGCGGGTGTCCAGCAACGGCAGTTCGCTCAGGCGTCGGGCCGGATCGACCAGCAACGCTTCCAGCAGATTGCGCCAGTGCCCAGCCATGCGCGCGATGCGCGGTTCGTCGAACAGGTCGGTGCTGTAGGTCAGGCAGCAACCCAGGCGCTGATCCAGGTCGGTGACTTCCAGGTTGAGGTCGAACTTGGTGGCCCGGGCGTCGTTGACCAGGTATTCAACAGTCATGCCGGCCAGCGTGCGGCTCTGCTGGAACTCCCAGCGCTGCACGTTGCACATCACCTGGAACAGCGGGTTGTAGGCCGCACTGCGCGGCGGCTGCAGGGCTTCTACCAGGTGATCGAAAGGCAAATCCTGATGGGACTGGCCTTCAATCACGGTGTGGCGCACCTGCTCGAACAGTTCGCCCACCGACATCTGCCCGTCGAGTTGGCAGCGCAGGACCTGGGTGTTGAGGAACGCCCCAATCAGCCCTTCGCTTTCCGGGCGGATGCGGTTCGCCACCGGCGCGCCGATGCGCAGGTCGGTCTGGCCACTGTAGCGATAGAGCAGCACGGCCAGGGCGGCGGTCATGGTCATGAACAGGGTCAGGCCCTGTTGCGCGTTGAAGGCACGGACCCGCGCCGCCAAATCATCACTGAGGTCGAAACGGAACAATTCACCGCGATGACTTTGTACCGATGGACGCGGGCGGTCGCCGGGCAGTTCCAGCAGCGGATGTTCGCGGCCCAGTTGCGCGGTCCAATAGTCGAGTTGTCGCTGACGCTCGCCGGACTCCAGCCACTGACGCTGCCAGACGCTGTAGTCCAGGTACTGCACCGGCAAGGGTTCCAGGGGCGATTCGCGATCGTCGATAAAGGCTTCGTACAGCGCGCTCAGTTCACGGGCGAAGATGTCCATCGCCCAGCCTTCGGTGACGATGTGGTGCAACGTCAGGACAAAGTAATGCTCATGCTCGGCGGTCTTGACCAGGCAGGCCCGCAGCAGCGGCCCGGTTTCCAGGTCAAAGGGCTGGTGGGCCTCGCTGTCGGCCAGTTGCTGCACCCGCTGTTCGCGGACGTCAGCAGCCAGCTTCGAGAAATCCTTCCAACCCATGCGCAAGCCCGTCTCACCGTGCACTTGCTGGCGAGCCACGCCGTCGACGCTCGGGAACGTGGTGCGCAGGGTTTCGTGGCGCAGGATCAACGCCTGCAAGGCCGCCTCGAAACGCCCGACATCCAGCACCCCGCGCAACCGCGCCATGCCACCGACGTTGTAGGCCGGGCTGTCCGGCTCCATCTGCCAGAGGAACCACATGCGCTGCTGGGAATAGGACAGCGGCACCGGTTGGCTACGGTCGACTTTCTCGATCGGTGGCTGGCGGTTGGCCTGGCCGCTGGCCTGGATCAAGCGCACCTGTTCGGCGAAGGCGCCCAGCTCGCTGGCCTCGAACAGAGTGCGCAGCGGCAGTTCGACGTCGCAGGCCTGGCGGGTGCGGGAAATGATCTGGGTCGCCAGCAGCGAATGACCGCCGAGGGCAAAGAAATCGTCCCGCAGGCCGATGCGCGCAAGGCCCAGTACCTCGCGCCAGATGCCGGCGATTTGCTGCTCGAGGGCGCTGGCCGGCTCGACGTGCTCGCGCACCTGCCATTGCGGCTCGGGCAAGGCGCGGCGGTCGAGCTTGCCGCTCGGGCCCAGGGGCATGGCGTCCAGGCGCAGCAGTTGGGTGGGCACCATGTAGTCCGGCAGTTCGGCGGCCAGGGCGGCTTTGAGTCGAATGTTCAACGCGTCCTGGTCCTGGGCGACATCCGGGGCGGTGTAATAGCCGATCAACTGCGGGCCGGTCGAGGTGTCGCGCACCAGCACTGCCACTTGGGCGATGCCGTCCTGGTCCAGCAGGCGCGCTTCGATTTCCTGCGGCTCGACCCGAAAACCGCGCAGCTTGACCTGCTGGTCGAGGCGGCCGAGGTACTCGATCACGCCGTCGGCGTTCCAACGCGCGCGGTCGCCGGTACGGTACAACCGCGCACCGGCCGGCCCCAGAGGGTCAGCGACAAAACGCTCGGCGCTCAGGCCCGGACGACCGAGGTAACCCCGGGCCAGGCCCAGGCCGCCGATGCACAGCTCGCCGGGCACGCCGGCCGGCACGGGATTGAGGTCGCTGTCGAGTACCCGGCACAGGACGTTGCCCAGGGGCCGGCCGATCGGCGAGCGCTCGCCATCGGCCTCGGTGCAATGCCAATGGGTGACGTTGATCGCGGTTTCGGTCGGGCCGTAGCGGTTGTGCAATTGCACCGCCGGCAGTTGCACCAACACCCGGTTGCGCAGTTCGGCGGGCAAGGCTTCGCCACCGGAGAACAGCCGACGCAGGCTGCTGCAGCGGGCGCTCAACGGCTCATCGACAAACAGGCTGAGCAACGGCGGCACGAAGTGCAGCGTGGTGACGCCAAACTGCTGCACCAACTGGGCGATGCGGTGCGGGTCACGGTGTTCGCCGGGGCCGGCCAGTACCAATTCGCTGCCGGTGATCAGAGGCCAGAAGCATTCCCAGACCGACACGTCGAAACTGATCGGCGCTTTTTGCATCAGCACATCGGTGGCATCCAGCCCATAGGTCGCTTGCATCCATTGCAGGCGCTCGGCCAGGGCCGCGTGGGTATTGCCGACGCCTTTGGGCTGGCCGGTGGAGCCGGAGGTGTAGATCACGTAGGCCAGATGGTCGCCGTGCAGGTGCAGGCCCGGCGGATTGCTTGGCCATTGCTCCAGATGCAGGGCGTCCATGGCGATGACACTGACGCCGTCGCACACCGGCAAACGTTCGAGCAGCTCGGTTTGGGTCAGCAGCAAGTCGACGCCACTGTCGTGGAGCATGTAGGCCAGGCGTTCGGCCGGGTAGTCCGCATCCAGCGGCACATAGGCACCGCCGGCCTTGATGACGGCCAGCACACCGATGAGCAGCTGCGGCGAGCGCTCGGCGGCAATCGCCACGCACACGTCCGGGCCAACGCCCTTGTCCCGCAGGTAATGGGCCAGGCGATTGGCCTGGGTGTGCAGCTCGGCATAATCGAGTTGACCACCGTCCCAGCGCAACGCAGTGCGTTGCGGCGTGCACCGGGCCTGTTCGTTCAACAGCTCCGGCAGCCATTGGCTGGCCGGCGCGCACGGGGCCGCGCTCCATTGCTGCTGTTGGCTGTGTTCATCGGCGGCCAATAACGGCACATCGCCGATGGCTTGCTGCGGATCGGCACAGACCGCCCGCAACAGGTTGCAGTAATGCGCCGCCAGCCGCTCGATGGTCGCCGCCTCGAACAGTTCGTCGGCGTAGTCGAACGACAGCGTCAAGCGGCCGTTGCGATCTTCTTCGCTGTGCAGTTGCAGGTCGAACTTGGCTTCGCGGCTGTGCCACGGCAACTCCTCGGCCAGCAACCCCGGCAGGCGCCGCAAGGCACTCAAGTCACGCTGCTGGTGGTTGAACATCACCTGGAACAGGCCTTGTTCACGCGCCTCGGGAAACGCTTCGAGCAGTTGTTCGAACGGCAGGTCCTGGTGGACCTGGGCACCGAGTGTGGCTTCCCGGGCCTGGGCCAGCAGCGCAGCGAATGGCTGACGTGAATCGACCTGCCCGCGCAGCACCTGGGTGTTGATGAAGAAGCCGATCAGCCCCTGGGTTTCCAGGCGCGGACGGTTGGCGTTGGGCACGCCGATGCGGATATCGGATTGGCCGGTGTAACGCTGCAACAGCGCCTGGAAGGCTGCCAGCAACAGCATGAACGGCGTTGCGTCGTGTGCCTGGGCCACGTGGCGCAAGGTATCGCAGAGGCCCTTGTCCAGGCGCAGGCTATGCCGCGCGGCACTGCGCTGGCGTTGAGCGCTGCGTGGATGATCCGTGCCCAGCACCAGGGCCGAAGGTTCCGCGCCCAGTTGCTGCTTCCAGAAGCGCAGTTGGTGCTCGGCCTCGCCTTGGGCGAGCCACTGGCGCTGCCAACTGCCGTAGTCGGCGTATTGCAAGGGCAACGGCGCCAGCTCGGCGAGCTGACCTTGGGAGGCGGCGGCGTACAAGCGGGAGAATTCTTCAATCAACACATTCATCGACCAGCCGTCGGCGATGATGTGGTGCAGTGTCACCAGCAACTGATGGTCATCCTCGTCGAGACGCAACAGGCTGACCCGCAGCAGCGGCCCCTTCTCCAGATCGAACGGCGTGGCCGCTTCGTCTTCTCGAACCTGCCGCGCCCGGGCTTCGCGCAAGTCGGCAGGCAGGTCGCCGAGATCGATGACATGCAGCTTGAATTCACCGGCCGGATCGACCTGTTGCAGGGCCACGCCATCCCGCTCCAGGAACCGCGTGCGCAGGGACTCATGACGCTCGATCAATTGCTGGAAACTGGCGCGCAACGCGTCTTCGTCCAGCTCGCCGCGCAGGTGCAAGGCGCCAGGAATGTTGTAGGCATGGCTCGTCGGATCGAGCTGCCAGGTAAACCACAAACGGTTCTGGGCCAGGGATTGCGGCAACGCATCGTCGCGCGACAATGCGCTGATCGCGCCTTGAGGCTGGCCGCCGTCCTGTTGCTGGTTCGCCACCGCTGCGGCGAACGCGGCCAGGGTTGGCGCTTCGAACAGCAGGCGCAGGTTCAGTTCCAGCCCCAGGGTTTCCCGTAGTCGTGCGATCACCTGGGTGGCGGCGATGGAATTACCGCCCAGCAGGAAGAAATGATCGTCAGCCTGGACCTGTTCGACCTGCAGTTGCTCGCGCCAGATTTGGCCGATGAGCGTTTGCAGCTCGGATGACGGCGCAGATTCGTCAGCGACTTCTGCCTCGGCTGACGGGAACTGTGCATAACTGTCCAAGCTGCCGTCGGCCAATCGACTGCGGCACGCCGAGCGCTGCAACTTGCCGCTGGAGGTCTTGGGCAACGCGCCGGGATTGAGCAGCACCACCACGCTCGGGGCTTGCTGGCAGGCCTCGGCCACGGCCTGGCGAATGGCTTTGATCAAGGCTTCGGGCGGGAGGATTTTCTGCACGCTGCGGCTGATTTCCGCAGCGATACCGATGCCTTCCTCGCCGCCATCGTTGACCGCGAACGCGGCCACGCGGCCCTTGCGCACCACCTCCACTTCGCGCTCGATGGTTTGCTCGATGTCCTGGGGATAGAGGTTATGCCCGCGCACGATCAGCAGGTCTTTCAGGCGGCCGGTGATGAACAGTTCGCCGCCGCGCAGGAAACCCAGGTCACCGGTACGCAGCCAGGTCCGCCCGTCGTGCTGGACAAAGGTCTTGGCGCTGGCTTCAGGGTTGCGCCAGTAACCCAGGGCGATGCTCGGGCCAGCAGCCCAGACTTCACCGACCTGATTGTCGGCCAGCGGCTGCAACGTGGCGGGCTCGACGATCAGCACCGCGTGCCCGGGCTGGCTGACACCGCAACTCATCACCGCACTGCCCTGCCCCGGCTCGGCACGGTTTTGCGTCAGTGCCGCATCATCCACCCGTAGCGAAGGAATGCCGTGGCGGCGTGGCGTACCGGCGACGAACAGGGTCGCTTCTGCCAGGCCGTAGGAGGCCATGAAATTGTCCGGCGTGAAGCCGCACGGGGCGAACTTCTCGGCAAACCGCTCCAGCGTGTCGAGACGGATCGGCTCGGAACCGGAATAGGCCACGCGCCAGCCGCTCAGGTCGAGACGCTGCAGGGCCGAGTCACTGACCCGTTCGCTGCACAGCCGATAGGCGAAATCCGGGCCACCGCTGATAGTGCCGCCGTATTCGCTGATTGCTTCGAGCCAACGCAGGGGCCGGGCCAGGAAGTAGGCCGGCGACATCAATACGCAGGGGACGCCGCTGAACACCGGCTGCAGCAAGCCGCCAATCAGCCCCATGTCGTGGTACAGCGGCAGCCAGCTGACGATGACGTCATCGGGGTTCAGGTCGATGCCGAAGCCATGACGGATCAGCAGTTCGTTAGCGACCAGGTTGCCGTGGCTGACCTGCACGCCCTTGGGCAACGCGGTGGAGCCGGAGGTGTATTGCAGGAAGGCAATGTCATCGTCCTGCAGCGTCGGCATCCGCCATTGTCCGGCGCGGGCCGGGTCGAGGGTATCAACGCACAACACTGGCGGCGCCGATTCGATGGCTTGCAACGGCTCGCGCAGATCGCTGCTGGTGAGCAGCAGGCGCGGTTCGGCGTCTTTGAGGATCGACAGCAAGCGCTCTTGATGATGGCGACGAGCGGACTCCGGCGGATAGGCCGGCACGGCAATCACCCCGGCATAGAGGCAGCCAAAGAACGCCGCGACGTAATCCGGGCCGCTGGGGAACAGCAGCACGGCGCGATCCCCCAGCGCGGCCTCGGCCTGCAAGGTGGCGGCGATGGTCCGGGCACGCAGGTCCAGGTCGCGATAACTCAATACCACACCCTGCCCTGGGGTGTCGGCGAGGAAGCGCAGGGCCACCCGGTCCGGCGTCAACGCGGCGCGGCGCTGGAGGGCATGAGCCAGGGTGATGGGGAGTTCGAACGCGTCGGTCATGGGGGTTTCCTGCCTGGATTCGGCTTGCAAGTTGTCACCCATGGGAACGGATAGTCCCGACAAATAATTAGTCGAGGAGCCTACTCACCGAGGCATCGAACCGAAGCATCCGCCAGCCACGCGCCGCGGCAATGAGTCGCAGCATCAAGGCTGGACGCTGCATCATCAATAATTCTTCTTCTCAATTGACAATCATTATCATTAAGCCTAATTTGGCGCTCGATGTGTAGGACGAGTGCGGCATCCGGACGTCCTGCTAACTTTTTGCAGCAAGGTGAATTCCATGACGGAACAAGTATCCACAAGCAGGTGCGACTCACCGTTACTCCAGGCATTCGTGGACAACCGATTGATCCTGGTCAAGATCGCGGCACGCATTACCGGCTGCCGATCCCGTGCCGAAGATGTGGTGCAGGACGCGTTTTTCCGGCTGCAATCGGCGCCCCAGATCACCTCCTCGTTCAAGGCGCAGCTCAGCTATCTGTTCCAGATCGTGCGCAACCTGGCGATCGACCACTACCGCAAGCAGGCGCTGGAACTGAAATACTCGGGGCCGGAAGAGGAAGGGTTGAACGTGGTGATCCAGGGTGCTTCGCCAGAAACCTCCCATATCAACTTTTCCACGCTGGAGCACATCGCCGACGCGCTGACCGAACTGCCCAGCCGCACCCGCTATGCCTTCGAGATGTATCGCCTGCATGGCGTGCCGCAGAAGGACATCGCCAAGGAGCTGGGTGTCTCGCCGACCCTGGTGAACTTCATGATCCGCGATGCCCTGGTGCATTGCCGCAAGGTGTCGGGGGTTCGGGGGGATACCTTCGCCCGGCGGTGATATGAGGTGTCAGTTCCGGCCCCATCGCGGGCAAGCCTTGCTCCCACAGGTTTTTCTGGCAGGCAAATAGTGTGTGAAGCCCGGAGCCAGTGGGAGCAGCCTTGCTCCCACTGGTTTTTCTAGCGGGCAAATAGTGTGTGAAGCCCGAAGCCTGTGGGAGCAGCCTTGCTCCCACTGGTTTTTCTGGCGGGCAAATAGTGTGTGAAGCCCGGAGCCTGTGGGAGCAAGCCTTGCTCCCACTGGTTTTTCTAGCGGGCAAATAGTGTGTGAAGCCCGAAGCCTGTGGGAGCAGCCTTGCTCCCACTGGTTTTTCTGGCGGGCAAATAGAGTGTGAAGCCCGGAGCCTGTGGGAGCAAGCCTTGCTCCCACTGGTTTTTCTGGCGGGCAAATAGTGTGTGAAGCCCGGAGCCTGTGGGAGCAAGCCTTGCTCCCACTGGTTTTTCTGGCGGGCAAATAGTGTGTGAAGCCCGGAGCCTGTGGGAGCAGCCTTGCTCCCACTGGTTTTTCTGGCAGGCAAATAGTGTGTGAAGCCCGGAGCCTGTGGGAGCAGCCTTGCTCCCACTGGTTTTTCTGGCGGGCAAATAGTGTGTGAAGCCCGGAGCCTGTGGGAGCAAGGCTTGCCCGCGATGGCGGCCTGATGACCACTACCTGCCCCATGCCAAACCTCACATCAATCCACACCGATCAAAAAACCGCTCACGCCCCAGGATCATCAGCGCCGCGCGCTTGTGGGGGAAATCGAATTCCTTTTCACAATGGAAGCACTGGTTGTGCAGGTGCCCGATCATCCGGGCATTGTCGGCCCGGGGCTCGGCGACCACGCGCTGGGTGCGCGGGTCGTCCAGGAACAGGTAATGCACCAGCGCCGACAACCAGCTCGCCACCTTGTGCGGCCCCCGGTGTTGCTCTTCGCCCACCAGCATGTGGATGCCGCGATCGTAGTTGCCGGCGTCATAGAACGGCGCGATCCGATCTTCCTTGGCCCAATAGGTTTCGAAATAAGCGAACGGCTGGTCATCGAAGCAGCCGATCAGGGTCAAGACCCGGGGATCGGCCTGCAGCTTGCCCAGGTACTCGCGATGCTGTTCCAGGCTCCCCTCCTCCTGCCAGAAGCTCGCCACTCGCGGGCTGTTCTGCCAGCGGTTGAAACGCGTAAGGTCCTGCTCGATTTCCAAGGTGCGCAAGGACACCCAGGCGCCCAGCCGCGCATCGAAACGCCGGTACACCTCGCCACGAGGCTTGATGGGCCGGCGTGGATGGCGCTGGCCATCGGTGATGATCATGTGTTGTGGATAACTGCCGTTGAACGACACTCCCAGCCAGGGCTGCGGCAATTGCCAGAACATCGTGCGCTCGCAAATGTATTCACCGGCACGTTCAGTGGCTGTCAACAAACCGCTGAGCAAGGCTTCGCCTGGGCGCTCGTCGAGGTGCCAGGTCAGGCGCTGGCAGTCGGAGTCGCGAGCAAACAGCCAATAGCAGGCCGCCCACAGCGCCGGGCCCACCGGTCGATCGTCGAGTTCCTGCAAGTGCACGTGCAGCTCGGGACCGCGCGCAAGGCGCAGCCGGATCAGCGGCGCACCTTCGAGCATCAGGCTCAGGTGGCGTTCGGTTTCATCGGCGCCGAGGCGACGGCCGCCGGGCAAGGGCAACGTCGTCGGGGGGTTGAGGTTGGACATGGGAGGGGCTCGCGTATTCGTCGGTAGTCAACGTGGGACGTGAGCCAGGAAGGGAAATTTAGTGGCGCATTCAATGGGAATGCATGGGCACCAGATGAATCTGGTAGGGCTGGAAAATCTTCAGCAACTGACCGTTATCCCGCAACATTTGCAGCAACTGCGCAAACGCCTCACTGGAAATGGGCGCCTGTGGGCGGATCAGCGCGTAATGGTGGTAGACCTGATCGATGCGTTCAGACACCAGCAATTGCGGGCCGACTTCGGGGTTGCGCAACACGTAATCGTTGAGGTACGAACGGGTCACCAGGGCGATATCCGCGCGCCCGCGCAAGACCATCAGCAGGTTGCTGTCGTGGGAGTACGTCAGCGTGGCGTTGTATTGGCCGGTAAGGAACTTGGGATCGGCGTTGAATTCGGCAAAGGCATAGTGATAACCGCTGAACAGTGCCAGGCGCTTGCCCCTGAGGTCGGTGAAATAACTTTGCTGTCGATCCGGCTCGCGCTGGGCGACGAAGACTTCCGCATCCTCCAGCCCCATGTCTACCGAGGTGTGCGGCACGTCCTGCCAGCCCCAGGCCGGGTTCTCGAAGATCGCCATGTCGACCCGGCCCTGCTTGAAATCATTGAAGCGGCGCGGGATCGATGTCGGCACCAGCACGAACTGATAGTCGGTTTGCGCCTGGTTCAAGGCCTCCACCATTTGCGGCAGCAGGCCGGTGTCGGCGCCGTTCTCGGGACGAACGGTATAAGGCGGAAAATGCGCCGCGCCGATCCGTACCAGTTGCGCTGCCTCGGTCGGCAACGCCAGCAAAACGGCCAGAGCAGCCAGCACCAGACGCGAGGTCATCCCCATCGGCGAAAACGTCAAGATAACCCACTCCCCAAAAGTCCCATCAATAACAATCAAGCTAGGCGGTTTCAGCCACTTAGCCAGCCACTCGGTCATTCAAGGCACTGCTCGATTATTGTTTTTCTTCAAGCACCAGGATCAGGGCTTGCTCGGCCAGCTCATCGAGGCTCAGGCTGCCTTCGGCGCGAAACCAGGTGGTGGTCCAGGACAGCGCTCCCGTGAGGAACCGCCGGGTAATGAACACGTCTCCACGAATATACCCGGCCTCCTTGGCCTGGCCCAGGACCTCGAGCCACAAGTCCTCATAAATATCACGCAGGGCCAGCACATGCCGCTGCCCATCCTGCGATAGCGAACGCCATTCATAGACCAGCACCGCCATGGCCTCGCCGGTGCCGCCCATGATCGACTGCAATTCGCAGCGGATCAGCGCCAATACCCGCTCACGCACGCTGTCGGCCTCGGCCAGGGCGGCGCGCATCAATGCGGTGTTGTAGCGGATGGTTTCTTCCATCACCGCCCGCAGGATTTCGTCCTTGCTCTTGAAATGGTGAAAGATGCTGCCCGACTGAATGCCCACGGCACTGGCCAGGTCACGCACCGTGGTGCGCTCGAAGCCTTTGTTGCGAAACAGGTGGGCGGCGGTCTGGAGCAGTTTACCGCGAGCACTGTCCGGGTCGGTCAGTTGCCCGTTGTCGACCAGCTCCCGCATCACGCCCAGGGCTTTTTGCTCGTCCACCCATTCTCTCCTACAGTCGATCAACCCACGCGCGAGCATTGCACACCAAACCATCAGTGGCGCGGGCAATTTAAGCTGACCGAGGCAGCCAAGCAAGCGCTCGGCCAGAAGAACCAGCGGTCGTTTACAAACCAAGCGCTTGCTTGGTAGTCTCGAACCACCTTTGCCGGAGGGAACGCCATGCCAAAAACGATCCGTATCGGTTGCGCCAGCGCCTTCTGGGGCGATACCTGTACAGCGGCAGCGCAACTGGTCGAGGGCGGGGCGCTGGATTACCTGGTGTTCGACTACCTGGCCGAGGTGACGACATCGATCATGGCCGGGGCGCGCCTGAAGGATTCTTCGAGCGGTTATGCCACGGACTTCATTGAGGTCCTCACACCGCTGCTACGGCGTTTGCATGACCACGGCATCCGTGTCATCAGCAACGCCGGCGGGGTCAACCCCCAAGCCTGTGCGAAGGCCCTGCAAGCGGCCTGCGATCAGGCCGGCGTGCCGTTGAGGATCGCCGTGCTGCTGGGCGATGACCTGCAACCGCAATTCGATCGACTCGCCGCCCAGGGCATTCGCGAAATGTTCAGTGGCGAACCAATGCCCTGCGCGTGCGTGTCCATCAACGCCTACCTTGGCGCGCCCGGCATCGTCGAGGCGTTGCGCCTGGGGGCCGATATCGTGATCACCGGCCGCGTAGTGGACAGCGCCGTGGTCAGCGCCGCCTTGGTGCATGAATTCGGCTGGGCCTGGGACGATTACGACCGATTGGCCCAGGCCGCACTGGCTGGGCACCTGATCGAGTGCGGCGCCCAGTGCACGGGCGGCAACTTCACCGACTGGCAGCAAGTGCCGGATTACGAGCACATCGGCTTTCCCATCGTCGAGGTCAGCGCCGACGGCCAGTTCACGGTCACCAAAGCCGAAGGCAGCGGCGGGTTGGTCACGCCATTGACCGTCGGCGAGCAGTTGCTCTACGAAATCGGCGACCCGCAAGGCTATCTGTTGCCGGACGTGGTCTGTGACTTCAGCCAGGTCAGGTTGATCCAGCAAGGCAAGCACGCCGTGCGCGTCCACGGCGCCAAGGGCTTGCCACCCACCGATCAATACAAGGTCAGCGCCACCTGGCTGGACGGCTGGCGCTGCACCGCCACCTGCCTGATCGCCGGCATTGATGCGGTGGCCAAGGCTGAACGGGTCAGCCAGGCAATCGTCGCCAAGACCTCACAGATGTTCAGCCAGCGTGGCTGGGCGCCCTACAGCGAAGTGGACATCGAACTGCTGGGCAGCGAAGCCACTTACGGCCAGCACGGCCAACGCCAGGACAGCCGTGAGGTGGTGATCAAGCTGGCGGTACGGCACTCGGACAAACAGCCGCTGGTGCTGTTTTCCAGGGAGATCGCCCAAGCCGCCACCGGCATGGCGCCAGGGCTGACGGGGCTGGTCGGTGGCCGGCCGGCGGTGTCGCCGTTGATTCGCCTGTTCTCGTTCCTGATCGACAAAACCACTTGCCGGCTCGACATCGAACTCGACGGCCAGCGTCACCCTTGCCCCCTGCCCGCGTTCGAACCGTTGCACACCGTCGATCTGCCCGTTGCCCCGGACCTGCCAAAACCCCAGGGCCGGGCCGATGCCAGCGTGCCGTTGGTCAAACTGGCGGTGGCGCGCTCCGGCGACAAGGGCAACCACAGCAACATTGGCGTGATCGCCCGAGAACCCGAATACCTGCCCTGGATCGCCGAAGCGCTGACACCGGAGGTGATGGTCGACTGGATGAGCCACGTGCTCGACCCGCGCTTGGGCCGGGTCGAACGCTGGTACCTGCCGGGCACCCACAGTTTGAATTTCCTGCTGGAAAACGCCCTCGGCGGCGGCGGTGTCGCCAGCCTGCGCATCGATCCCCAGGGCAAGGCGTTCGCCCAGCAGTTGCTGGAGATTCAGATTCCGGTGCCGCAAGGCATCGCCGACCAGGTCAACTAAGGGACGGTCGCCAATGCCAGTCATCGAATCGCACCTTGATCCTCACAGTACTGATTTCACACGCAACCACGCGGCGATGCTGGCTGGTGTCGAACAGCTGCGCCACCTCGAACAGGCCGTGCTGGAGAAAGCCGCCCAGGCCCAGGGCAAGTTCGACCAGCGCGGCCAGTTGTTGCCGCGCCAGCGCCTGAACCTGCTGCTGGACCCTGGCGCGCCGTTCCTCGAACTGGCGAGCCTGGCCGGCTACAAACTCCATGACGACAAGGACGGCAGCCAGGCCGGCGGCGGCCTGATCGCCGGGATCGGCTACGTGTCCGGGGTGCGGGCGCTGGTGGTGGCCAACAACAGCGCAATCAAGGGCGGCACGATTTCCCCCAGCGGCTTGTACAAGACCCTGCGCCTGCAACAGATCGCCATGGAGAACAAACTGCCGGTCATCACCCTCGCCGAAAGTGGCGGCGCCAATCTCAATTACGCGGCGCAGATTTTCGTCGAAGGCGCGCGCTGCTTCGCCAACCAGGCACGCATGTCGGCCATGGGCCTGCCACAGATCACCGTGGTGCATGGCTCGGCCACCGCAGGCGGGGCTTATCAGCCAGGGCTGTCGGATTACGTGGTGGTGGTACGCGACAAGGCGCGGTTGTTCCTGGCCGGGCCGCCGTTGCTCAAGGCCGCGACCGGCGAAGTGGCCAGCGAGGAGGAACTGGGCGGTGCACAGATGCATGCGCAGGTGGCCGGCACCGCCGAATACCTGGCCGAGAACGACGCCGACGGCGTGCGCCTGGCCCGGGAGATCCTCAGCCTGCTGCCCTGGAATGCGCAACTACCGCCACAGCTCGAACGGACGTGGACGGAGCCGCTCTACCCCGCCGACGAATTATTGGGACTGGTCCCCGACGACCCGAAGAAACCCTATGACGTGCAGGAAATCATCGCCCGCATCGCCGACGGCTCGAATTTCCTGGCCTTCAAAAGCGAGTTCGACGCCCAGACGATTTGCGGCCACTTGCACATTCGCGGCCACGCCTGCGGCCTGATCGGCAACAACGGACCGATCACGCCGCAAGGCGCCAGCAAGGCCGCGCAGTTCATCCAGCTGTGCGACCAGAGCCGCACGCCGTTGCTGTTTTTGCACAACACCACCGGGTTCATGGTCGGCACCGAGTCGGAGCGACAAGGGGTGATCAAGCACGGCGCCAAGATGATCCAGGCCGTGGCCAATGCCCGAGTGCCCAAGCTGACCGTCGTGGTGGGCGGCTCCTACGGCGCCGGCAATTACGCCATGTGCGGGCGTGGGCTGGACCCACGTTTCATCTTCGCCTGGCCCAACAGCCATACGGCAGTGATGGGCGGCGCCCAGGCCGGCAAGGTCCTGCGCATGGTCACCGAGGCCACGCAGATCAAGAACGGCCTGACCCCCGACCCGAAGATGCTGGACCTGCTCGAGCAAACCACCGCGCAGAAACTCGACAGCCAGTCCACCGCTCTCTACGGCAGCGCCAGCCTGTGGGACGACGGGCTCATCGACCCGCGCGACACCCGCACACTGCTGGGCTATCTGCTAGACATCTGTCACGAGGCCGAGCAGCGGCCACTGCAAGCCAACAGCTTCGGCGTGGCCCGTTTCTGAGGACGCTCCACGGCTCACAGGAGAACACTAGAAATGATCTTCACCCAGGAACACGAAGCACTGCGGCGCACCGTCCGCCAGTTTGTCGAGCATGATATCAACCCCTACGTCGACGAATGGGAGAAGGCCGGGCGTTTCCCCATCCACGAGGTTTTCCGCAAGGCCGGCGAGCTGGGCCTGCTGGGCATTTCCAAACCAGCTGCCTTCGGCGGCATGGGCCTGGACTACAGCTATTCGATCGTCGCGGCCGAGGAATTCGGCACCATTCATTGCGGCGGCGTGCCCATGTCCATCGGCGTCCAGACCGACATGTGCACCCCGGCCCTGGCCCGCTTCGGCTCCGATGAGTTGCGTGAAGCATTCCTGCGCCCGGCCATCCGCGGCGAACAGGTCGGCTGCATCGGCGTCTCGGAGGTCGGCGCCGGCTCCGACGTCGCCGGCCTCAAGACCACGGCGCGCAAGGACGGCGACGACTACGTCATCAACGGCAGCAAGATGTGGATCACCAATGCACCCAGCGCCGATTTCATTTGCCTGCTGGCCAACACCTCGGACGACAAGCCCCACGTCAACAAATCGCTGATCATGGTGCCGATGCACAGCCCCGGCATCAGCCTCGGCCAGCACCTGGACAAACTCGGCATGCGCAGCTCGGAAACCGCCCAGGTGTTTTTCGACGACGTGCGGGTGCCACAACGCAATCGCATCGGCCAGGAAGGCGCCGGGTTCATGATGCAGATGCTGCAGTTCCAGGAAGAACGCCTGTTCGGCGCGGCCAACATGCTCAAGGGCCTGGAGCATTGCATCGCCAGCACCATCGCGTACTGCAAGGAACGCAAGACCTTCGGCACGGCCCTGATCGACAACCAGGTGATCCACTTTCGCCTGGCGGAACTGGCCAGCGAGATCGAATGTCTGCGGGCGCTGGTCTACCAGGCCACCGAGCAGTACATCAACGGCCAGGACGTCACGCGGCTGGCGTCGATGGCCAAGCTCAAGGCCGGACGCCTGGCCCGGGAAACCACCGACAGTTGCCTGCAATACTGGGGTGGCATGGGCTTCATGTGGGACAACCCGGTCGCCCGGGCGTATCGCGACGTGCGGCTGGTGTCCATAGGTGCCGGTGCGGACGAGATCATGCTGGGCATCATCTGCAAGCTCATGGGGATTTTGCCGGGGAAGAAAAACTGAGTACATCGCCTGCCAGACCGCCATCGCGAGCAAGCTTTGCTCCCACAGCTGAATGCACTCACCGGGCATTGTGGGAGCAAAGCTTGCTCGCGATGAGGCCCAGACAGACACCGCAAAAACCCAGGAATGACCCCATGCCCGCCTTCAGCAAAATCCTCATCGCCAACCGTGGCGAAATCGCCTGCCGGATCCAGCGCACCGCCCAGGCCCTGGGCTATCGCACGGTGGCGGTGTTCAGCGAGGCCGACGCCGATGCACTGCACGTGCGCATGTCCGATGAAGCCGTGCCGATCGGCCCGGCCGCGGTGCAGCAGTCCTACCTCAACCCCTCGGCGATTCTCGATGCAGCCCGGCGCTGCGGTGCCGATGCGATCCATCCCGGCTACGGCTTTCTTTCGGAAAATGCCGGGTTCGCCAAGGCCTGCGAAGCGGCCAGCATCGTGTTCATCGGCCCCAGCCCCGAGGCCATCGACCTGATGGGCAGCAAGCGCCGGGCAAAAATCGCCATGATTGAAGCCGGCGTTCCCTGCATCGCCGGTTACCAGGGCGCCGCCCAGGACGACGACACGCTGCAGCGCGAAGCCGGGCGCATCGGCTACCCGTTGATGATAAAGGCCAGCGCCGGTGGCGGGGGCCGAGGCATGCGCCTGGTCCAGAGGGCCGAGGACCTGCTGGAGCAGTTGCGCAGCGCGCGCTCGGAAGCCCTGCACGGTTTTGGCAGCGACGAGTTGATCCTCGAACAGGCCCTGATCGATCCGCGGCATGTGGAAGTGCAGATTTTCGGCGACCACCACGGTCAGCTGATCCATCTGGGCGAACGGGACTGCTCGATCCAGCGGCGCCACCAGAAAGTCATCGAGGAAGCGCCCTGCCCGGTCATGACCGCCGACCTGCGCCAGGCCATGGGCGATGCGGCACTCAAGGTGGGGCGCGCAGTGAAATATGTCGGGGCCGGGACCGTGGAGTTCCTGCTCGCTGCGGACGGTCGGTTTTACTTCCTGGAGATGAACACGCGCCTGCAGGTCGAACACCCGGTCACCGAGTTGATCACCGGCCTGGATCTGGTGGCCTGGCAATTGGACGTCGCCGCCGGCAGGCCGCTGCCCCTGCGCCAGGAGCAGGTGACGCTCAGCGGCCATGCCATGCAAGTGCGGCTGTACGCCGAGGACCCGGCGGCCGATTTCCTGCCTCAGACCGGGCAGTTGATCGGTTGGGAGCCGCCCATACGGGACGGCGTGCGAATTGACCACGGCCTGCTGGAGGGCCAGGCCATCACGCCGTTCTACGATTCGATGCTGGGCAAGCTCATCGTCCACGGCGCCACTCGCGAGGAGGCCCGACGCAAATTGTTGCGAGCGGTGGAAGATTGCGTACTGCTTGGCGTGCAGAGCAACCAGCGATTGCTCGTCGGGTTGCTGGCACACCCGCGGTTCATCGACGGCGACTTCGGCAACGGATTCATCGGGCAGCACTTTGCCAATCATGGGGCGCTCCAGCCCCTCGATCCCTCTGCCGAACAACTCGCCATCGCCACGGCGGCGTTTTATCTGGCCTCGCAAGCACAACGCGCACCGGGCCTGGGCGGATGGCGCAACAGCATCGGCGCGGCGCTGCACTACCGGATCGGCGTCGGGGAGCACGACTGGACGCTGAGCCTGGTGGCCGAAGCCGACGGCACACTCAACATACGCAGTGCCGGGTGCTTGATCGAACTGAGGCTGCTCGACGCTGATCCCCATGGCGCGACACTGATGATCGATGGGATTCGCCGGCGGCATTCCTGGCGCCTCGATGGCAACGATCTCTGGCTGTTCACCCGCCCTGGCGGCCTGCACCTGCAAGATCGAACCCTGGCCCCCATCGCCGCCAAGACCAGCCCCGGCGACGGCACGCTCAAGGCGCCCATGGACGGCGCCATTGTCGAGCTGCTGGTCCGCGAAGGCAGCACGGTGCGCCAAGGCCAACTGCTCATGGTGCTTGAAGCCATGAAAATGGAGCACCCACTCAAGGCAGGCGTCGACGGCGTGGTCAGGCAATTGCAGGTCACGCGGGGGGACCAGGTGAAAAACCGCCAGGTTTTGTTGCGCGTTGAAACAGCCCACTAGTCGGATGCCGAGGGTTTGACTACGCTCAAACCCATCAGCACGCCGATACCGGGAACCCTGCAATGCCTCACTGGCTGGTGATTGATCTGGAGGCCACCACCGATGAAGGTGGCTGGCCGGTAACCGAAATGGAAATTATCGAAATCGGCGCCACGCTGGTGAATCGTGACGGCCGCGAAGTGGATCATTTCCAGCGCTTCGTGCGGCCCCTGAGGCGACCGCTGCTCACGCCCTTCTGTCGCGAACTGACCCACATCACCCAGGCCAATATCGACAGTGCCGCGCCCTTGACCGAGGTCTGGCCGGCGTTCGAGCGCTGGCTGACGCCGTATCAGTCGAAGCTGGAAAGCTGGGTCAGTTGGGGCGATTACGACCGCAAGCAACTGCTTCAGGAATGGCAGCACCAGCAGTTGCACAGTGTCCTCGGCCAGGTACCGCACATGAACCTCAAGCAACGCTTCGCCAAGGCCCGTCGGCTGGAGCGACCGTTGGGGCTCAATGGCGCGCTGCAACTGGCTGGCCTGCAATTCTGCGGTCAACAGCACCGTGCGCTGGAAGACGCGCGCAATACCGCGCGGTTGTTGCCCTTGGTGCTTCCGGGTTGAGCGTAAGCCACCTCCCAGTGCGGCAGATGACGAATGTTGCAGCCTTGTGCATACTGGCCGGCCTTTTTCAGCCCCTTTTTCGAGGAATCGCCCATGTTTAAAGTCAACGAGTACTTCGACGGCACCGTCAAGTCGATCGCTTTCGGCACAGCCGAAGGCCCTGCGACCATCGGCGTCATGGCACCGGGCGAATATGAGTTCGGCACGGCCCAACGGGAAATCATGCACGTGGTCTCCGGCGCGCTGACCGTGAAGCTGCCGGACAGCACCGACTGGGAAATCTTCGAGGCCGGCAGCCAGTTCAATGTTCCGGCCAACAGCAAGTTCCAGCTCAAAGTGGCCGTCGATACCGCTTACCTGTGTGAGTACCGCGGCTAAGCCTGCTCTCATCACAAAAGCGGTTGCGTGATAAACAAAAATGCCCGTGTCCAGTGACACGGGCATTTTTGTTTACGGATCTTTTTATTCGAGCACTTCAACCGGCATGCCGACTTCAAGCCGGCCGTTGCTGTCGTTGACCAGGTTCTGACCGAACATCGCACCGTCCGGTGTCGAACGGTATTGCTGCAACGTGGCAAAGGGTTCGCGATTCGGATCGCGTTCGCCGGTTTGCGGATCGACCGTGGTCATGATGCAACGTGAGCATGGCTTGACCAGCCGGAACTCAACCTCGCCGATACGAATGCGCTTCCAGCCGTCCTCGGCAAACGCCTCGCTGCCCTCGACCACCAGGTTGGGGCGAAAGCGCAACATTTCCAGCGAACGACCGACCCGGTTCGACAGGTCCTGCAAGGACGCCTGGCCAATCAGCAGCAGGGGGAAACCATCGGCAAAGGCAACCTTGTCGTCATCCTTGCCATAACCGGCGGCAGTGGTACGCGCCAGATCCACCGGCACATGCACCAGGCGGGTAGGATTGCCGATGAATTCGCTGACCCAGGCCGCGGCCTCGTCACCGGCATCCGGCACACGCAAGGTGTCACGCCAGATGATCACCCCGCGCCGCTGTTCCTCCACCACTGGTGGTAGCGGCACGTCGATGGCGCCATGGCCCGGCGCGCTGAGCGTAAGGCCGCCCGCTTCGTTCCACGAGGCTGAGAGCTGGCTCATCTTCGCCACGGCGCGCTGGGTCAGGAAACGCCCCGTGCCCTCATCCACCAGCATCCAGCGTCGGTCACCGTCCAGCCCGAGCTTGTCCAGGCCGATCCCTTGCAAGGGCTGGCCCTTGCCGGACTTCAACGGATACCGATACAGCGCGCTCAGCCGCAACATGGTCAACTTCCCTGGTGGCGAAAAAATGCCACCTTATACGAGCCGGCCATTGAAGCAAACCACCATCGGTTTCAGTCGAGCATCAGCCGCTGGCGCACCACATCGACCAGCTTGTCCGGCTGGAATTTGGAGAGGAAGTTGTCGCAACCGACCTTCTTGACCATCGAATCGTTGAAGCTGCCGGACAGCGAGGTGTGCAGTACGACATAGAGCCCACGCAAGCGCGGGTCGTTGCGGATTTCGGTGGTCAGGCGGTAGCCGTCCATTTCCGGCATTTCCGCGTCGGTGAAGATCATCAGCAATTTATCGGTCATCACCTCGCCGGTATCGGCCCAGGCCTTGAGCATGTTCAGGGCTTTGAGGCCGTCGCTGGCAATGTGCATTTTCACGCCCAGTTGCCCCAGGGTATCGCGCAGTTGCGAGAGCGCGACGTTGGAGTCGTCCACCAGCAACACTTCGCGACCACGGGCGCGCTCCAGCACCGGGTCTTCGAGCTTGTCCCGGGAGACCTTGGCGTTGTACGGAACGATTTCGGCCAGGACTTTTTCCACGTCGATGATTTCCACCAACTGATCGTCCACCTTGCTGATGGCCGTCAGGTAGTGCTCACGGCCAGCGCTGGTCGGCGGTGGCAGGATGGCTTCCCAGTTCATGTTGACGATGCGGTCGACGCCGCCCACCAAAAATGCCTGAACCGAGCGGTTGTATTCAGTCACGATAATGGTGCTGTTGGGGCCCGGCACCAGCGGACGCATGCCAATGGCCTGGGACAGGTCGATCACCGGCAACGTCTGGCCCCGCAGATTGACCACGCCGCACACGAACGGGTGGCGCTGCGGCATCAGGGTCAGTTTCGGCAGTTGCAGGACTTCCTGGACCTTGAACACGTTAATGGCGAACAACTGTCGACCCGCCAGGCGGAACATGAGAATTTCCAGGCGATTCTCACCCACCAGTTGGGTTCGTTGATCTACTGTGTCGAGAATGCCGGCCATCGATGACTCCTGGGCTTGTTCGGATGAATCCAATGAATGAGATATCGGCTGCACGAGCCGAATCTTGACCCCCGGATAAAATACAAGCGCGGGGCATTGATGTCACATTAACATCATGCTTTACTGGCTTCATGACTTCATCTGCAATTTTTCTCTGCCGCGCGACCCTGGTTTGCGTGCAAAGTTCCCCTGTCTAAGGGATTCCCCTAGGCACAATCAGGTCCAACCTGATATTCCCGTTATCCAATAGCCATTAATGTGACGCCATTCTCATTGCTGAACGGAGTCAGGCTTTTGTGCGCGACCACAGGACATCGGACCTCCAGCCTTTCGGCCGATCCCATCCGTGCAATTGTTTGCGAATTCACTTTCGCTAAACGGCAGGGAAGTGTCGCTGTGCGTCCGACCGCGGTCGACCTTGAGATCCAGCCGTTCGCCATAAGCGGTTTTCTTTCGCCTGACATGATGTTGTGGAGATAAGCATGCCGAACGATCGTAGGAACTGGAGTCAGCGTCTTCCCGAGCTTCTGATCGAGGCCGAGACGCTGTTGGCCAAGTCGGAGGAATGCCTGAGCCATCTGCAATTGATCAACAACGACAAGGACGCCATCGATTGCATGCTCAGCACCTTGCTGAAACTGTCGAACAAGGCCAATGCCCTGGCGCTGGAAGCCGTTTCGGAGTTTTCACTGCATATTCATGGCTTGCTCAGTCACGCGCAAAACCACATGGAGTTGCATGACCAGGCCTTGGACGCCCTGAAGGATTGCTTGACCCTGATGGCCTGGCAATTGGAACTGGTCGATCACACCACCGGCCAGTTGGGCCTGGACAGCAGCGAACAGACCTTGTTGATCGAGGCATTCGCTTTCCAGGTAGGCCAGAGCCCCGACCAGGCATCGGCAGCGTCACGTCCGCTGGCGTTGGTACCCTACCCCCAGAAACAAGCCTGAGACGATGATGCCGGCTCAGTGCCGCGTGCCTGGTACGTAGCGCTTACACCGCGCCATGCCGAGCGCGACCAACGATAGGTGAAGTGGTACTATCTCGCGCGTCAGCCACTTCAAGACAGCGCCGTAAAAGCCGCCGACCGAAGCTGCCCTCGACCTGAAACGTTTACCCGACCGGGCCTGTCAGATGCGCTGACCGGCCAGCCCGCAGCGAACATTCATTGGCTCCATCCGCTATGTACGCCAGCCTCAAGTCACTCATCACCTGGCCTCCCTCCCGAGAAAACGCCCGTCGCTTCACATTATTACTGTGCATTTGCTCGGCCGTCGGCTGCCTGCTGGCCTACCTGTTCGCCCCTACGGTGCCGTTGAGCCTGCTGGCACTGAATGTGGCGGCCATGACCTGTGTCTGGATCCACCATCGGTTGTCACGCAAATCCATCAAGTTCCAGCCCCAGGAACTGGCCGACCGGTTGCTTGAGGTCCAGGAAAACGAGCGTCATCGCCTCAGCCGCGAATTGCACGACGACATTGGCCAGTTGCTGACCGCGGCGAAACTGCAAGGCGAATGGCTCAAGCGGCGGATGCCGGAAGAATTGCAAGGCCAATGCACGCTACTCTGCGAGACCCTGGACGAAACCCTCAACAAGGTCCGCGACGTATCGGCGATCCTCAACCCCCGGCAACTGACCAGCCTCGGACTGGAGGCCAGCCTGCGGGCGCACCTGCTCAAGACGCTGGCCAATGCCCCGGTGAAGTGGAGCCTCGATTGCCAACAGCGCATGGCTGGCATCCCGGAGGAAATGTCGGTCGCGGTGTTCCGGATCACCCAGGAAGCGGTCACCAACATCTTGCGTCATGCCCGAGCGACGAATCTGCTGGTACGCTTGCAACGCCTGCCTGACGGCCTGACCCTGCTGATCAGCGACGATGGCCAGGGGTTTGTCCCGGCCACCCACCCCGCTCGCGAAGGTCAACGGGGCATGGCCGGCATGTCGGAGCGGGTCGAACAATTGGGCGGCACCCTCAAGGTCATCAGCGAGGCCGGAAAAGGCACGCACATCGAAGCACGCTTCCCCTGGGCAC
Source organism: Pseudomonas brassicacearum subsp. brassicacearum (assembly GCF_008801605.1). GTDB lineage: Bacteria > Pseudomonadota > Gammaproteobacteria > Pseudomonadales > Pseudomonadaceae > Aquipseudomonas > Aquipseudomonas brassicacearum. The sequence continues at coordinate 1,266,711 of NZ_VZPJ01000001.1, forward strand.
CGCGAGCCCTGGAACGAGCCAGTAAGAATAAGGTTTTCCTTTGATTTGTAATTTGCTTCTGGTAGATGACCACTCCCTGATCAGGGCCGGCGTACGCGCGCTGGTCATGGATATCCCGGGCTATGCCGTCATTGGCGAAGCCAGTGATGGCACGCAATTGGTCGAACTGGTCGAACGGCTGAACCCCGATATCGTGCTGCTGGACATTTCCATGAAGGACACCTGCGGCCTGGACGCCTTGCAACAGCTCAAGCGGGCACGCCCCCACAGCAAGGTACTGATCCTGTCCATGCATACGGATCCAGCGCTGATCATGCAGGCGCTGGAATCCGGCGCCCATGGCTACCTGCTCAAGGACACCACCGCCAATGAGCTGAAACACGCCTTGGAGGCGCTGCGCAACAACGAACGCTACCTGAGCCCGGCCATCGCCCATACCGTGATCAACCAGGCGCTGACCCGCGTCCAGAAGCATCAGTCGGACCCTGCCCGGGCCCATAACCTGACGGCACGCCAGCTGGAAATACTGCGGCTGATCGTGCGCGGCAAGTCCACCCGGGAAATAGCCAATGGCCTGAACCTGAGCATCAAGACCGTGGAAACCCACCGGGCGCAAATCATGAAGCGCCTGCAGATCCATGACGTGGCCGGCCTTGTGCTGTTCGCGGTGCGCGAACAGATCATCAGCCTGGACGATTGATCGCCGTCGCGCCGCCCAACAGCGGCGAATCGGGCGGCAGGTGCACGCGCAGCGCTTTCGGGTGGACAGTGAAGCACAGGGTGTCTACCTGCAACGGCTCGCCATCGAGATTGATATCCAGGCCTTGCGCGACCTTGATCTCCACCCATGGCAAGCGCGCGCGGACAAACATGTTGTCGATGCCCAGGCCACCCGCCAGCAAGTCCTTCAACGTACTGACCACTTCCTGAGGCGCCGGCAAGATGCTGATGTCCAGCAACCCATCATTGGCCAACGCCTCCGGGCACAGCACGTGGCCCCCCCCTGCCTGCCGGCCATTGCCGATACCCAGCGCGAGCAAATCGCCCTGCCAGTGGAAATCGGGGCCTTGCAACTCACCGTAGGCGGCACTCAGCTCGCTGAATCGCGACAGGCCGGTGAACAGGTAGGCCGCACCTCCCAGGACTTTCTTCAGGTCCTCGGAGGTGTTCGCCGTCACCTGGCTGCCGAATCCGCCGGTGGCCATGTTCAGGAAAATCCGACCGCAGACTTCACCCACATCCACGACCTGCGGCGCAACGTCGAGCAAATCCAGGGCCTGCGCAGGCTCCAACGGAACACCGGCCGCCCGGGCGAAATCGTTGGCAGTGCCCAGCGGCAGCAGTACCAGGCTGGCATCACTCGAATGGAGGACGATCGCTTCGGCGATATCACGCAAGGTCCCATCACCGCCGCCGGCGATCAGTTGCGTATAACCGGCCTCCAGCGCCTCATCGACGCATCGTTGGGCATCACCCGCCTCCCAGGTCAACCGTACCGCCAGGTCCCAGCCCTGCTCGCGCTTGAGCATCACTGCCGCGCGAACCTCTTCGTTGAGCGCTTGCTTGCCATGCAAAATCAACAGCGCCTTGCCTTTGCTCATCGTTGTCTCCGTCATTGGAAGGTTCAGGAAATGGGACCGCTCATTCGAGCGAAAAAGCCCGAAACATCTCAATTTATTAAAAAAGCAGGAAGGCTTGCCCCCGGGAGAAAACCCGCAGGGCAGCTCGTTCGACCGGGACGTCTTGATTCGAAGAGTTTTCTTACAAGATCTGGCGAATCAGCTCAATTGACCCTCTAGCGGTATTGAGACACCTTGGTCTTCTGTTTTGCTGGAACGCTAAAACCCTCATCAGACAAGGAAGCAATTACCCATGGATGGATACGTCACGGCCCGCTGGGGCCGGATCAGTCGTTCGAACAGTTATGGCCAAGGGGATGATCCGTCCCATGCATAACCGTGAATACAAGCTGTTGCCCCAGCAGCGCGCGCCCCTTGGAAGCGGGCGGGCCGATACTCAGAACGAATGCAAAAGTTGCAGTAATCCCGTTGGAGGAATTGATTTGGAACCGCGCGTCGTTGAACTGGAAACCCACCTCAAATACATCCGCAAAGACATGGATGAAATTCGCACCGACGTAAAGGTGATCCGCCACAGGCTGGCCTATTCGGCTGGCGCTGCAGCGGTGGTGCTCGGCCTGCTGGGCTGGATTGCGAACAATCGATTCGATCAGGTGGTGATGCTGCTCACACGATGAAGGTGAGGCGCGTGAAGGCCCGAGGATCCGGCTCGGGCCGCAGAACACCTGCCACAGTGTTAGCCCAGGACTTCGCTCAAGGGAATGAAGCCCACTTCATCGCCCTCCACCAGCGTCCGTCCCTCGAGCACTTCGACCAACCCTTCGGCCCAGGCGGCGCTGCGCAGGACACCCGAGCTTTGATTGCGGTAGATGATCGCTCGACCATTCTCCATGCGGCCTCGCAAGTATTCTCGTCGACTGCCTGCCTTCGGCCAGGCGAAACCGGCCGGCACCTTGAACTTGAGCGGCGCCACCGACAGAACGCCCTGGCGTCTTAACAGGTAGGGCCGCGCCAGCAGTGCGAAAGTCACAAGGGTCGAGGCAGGGTTTCCAGGCAGGCCTATGACCGGCACGCCACGGTAATGCCCGAACGTCAGCGGCTTACCCGGCTTGATGGCGAGTTTCCATAGCGCCAGCTCGCCGTCCTCGCGCAAGGCGATGCCCAGGAAGTCCGCCTCCCCTACCGATACTCCACCGGTGGACAGGATCAGATCGACATCAGACAACTGTGCCAGGCGCTCGCGGGTGGCCGATAAATCGTCGGGCAGGATACCCGCGTCAATCACTTCACAACCCATGCGTTGCAGCCAGCCACACAGCAGCACGCGGTTGCTGTTATAGATCTGGCCTGGGCCCAACGCCTGACCGGGTTCGACCAACTCATCCCCCGTGGACAGGACTGCGACGCGGACTTTGCGCACCACGTCCAGCGATGCACAGCCCAAGGAGGCCGCAAGCCCCAGCTCGATCGGCCCCAGGCGAGTACCGGCAGAGAGAACCTGCTCGCCGACGGTGGTTTCCTGCCCCTGGGGGCGAATGTTCTGTCCGCCGACCATGGACTCGGTAAACCGCACCCGCTGGTCGTCTTCAACCACGGCATTTTCCTGCATCTCGACGCAATCGGCGCCAGCAGGGACTGGCGCCCCGGTGAAGATCCGCGCGCACGTGCCAACGGCCAGCGGCTCCGGGGCCTGCCCGGCAAAAATCCGCTGGCTGACCTTCAACGGCTCGCCGTTCCAGTCAGCCAGCCGCAAGGCATAACCGTCCATGGCGCTGTTGGGCCATGGCGGCAAATCAAGGGTCGACACCAGATCCTCGGCGAGCACTCGCCCTAGCGCCGCGGCCAAAGGCAAATGCTCGCGCTGGACGATCGGCGTGGCCGCGGCCATCTCGAGCAGTCGCTCCAACGCGACCTCAACAGCCATCAAGGCGCCGGCCTTGCCCGGTTTACCCGCGAGATTCACAAGGCGCTGCCTGTTTCAAATGAGCCACGAAGTTGCACGGCCGATGCCGCACATCCAGTTGTTCGCCCAGGATGCCATCCCATCCGGTACGCACCGCGTTGGTCGAACCCGGCAGGCAACACACCAGCGTGCCATTGGCCAGGCCTGCCAGCGCGCGGGACTGCACGGTGGAAGTGCCGATGTCGGCCACGGATATCTGTCGGAACAACTCGCCAAAGCCATCGACCTGCTTGTCCAGCAGGCACGTGACGGCTTCCGGCGTGCTGTCACGCCCCGTGAAGCCGGTGCCGCCGGTGATCAGCACCACCTGCACCACGTCCTCGGCAATCCAGGTCGCGACTTGCGCCCGGATCTTGTACAAATCATCTTTGAGCAGGACCCGCTCCGCCAGGTTGTGGCCGGCCGCCGTGAGCCGATCGACGAAGAGCTGCCCGGACGTATCGGTTTCCAGGGTACGGGTATCACTGACAGTCAGTACCGCGATATTGAGCGGCACGAAAGGTACATCAGCCTTGGCTTTCATAGGCTAGTCCAGTTGTGAAGGAAACAGCCCGGTGTTATATCACAGCGCTTCATTTTTTCGCCCGTGCGGAGACACGCCATGACCTCGAATACGTCACTGCCACCCTGCTCCATCCTGCTCCTGGCGGGCGGGCGCGGACAACGCATGGGCGGCCAGGACAAAGGCCTGGTGCCGTGGCAGGGCGAACCGCTGATTGCCCATCTGCATCGCCAGACCCGGGCCATGAGCGATGACCTGATCATCTCCTGCAACCGCAACCCGCAACATTATGCGATGTATGCCGATCAGTTGGTGCATGACGAGGAAGGCGACTTTCCCGGGCCACTGGCAGGTATCCGGGCAGGCCTCAAGGCTGCGAAGCATCCGTATTTGCTGGTGCTGCCGTGCGACGTACCGCAAATCGACTCGAGCCTGCTCGACAACATGCGCAAGACGGCCAGCCAGCACCCCGACAAGCCGCTGATGGTGCGGCACGGCGAGCATTGGGAGCCGCTGTTGTGTGTCATCCCGTTGTTCCTGGCATCAAGCTTCGAACAAGCCTGGCGCGAAGGCGAACGCAGCCCCGGTCGTATCATGCGCGCACTGCACGCGGTTGCATTGCAATGCCCTGCCGACGATCCGCGGCTGGCAAATCTGAACACCCCGGAACTGCTGGCCCAACACAAAGGCGTGTCAGATTGACACTAGCCAGGAACTTGCGCGCAATGTATACGTCTGAAGGTCAGTAACTTGAAGAATCCATTTCGGAGAAACACCATGACACAACGGACCCTCGCCACGTTCATGCTCGCTCTGGGCCTCGCCACCCTTGCCGGGTGCGCTTCGCCAACAGTGATCACCTTGAATGACGGTCGCGAAATCCAGGCCGTCGATACCCCACATTACGATGAAGAAAGCGGCTTCTACGAATTCGAGCAACTGGATGGCAAGCAGACTCGCGTGAACAAAGATCAGGTTCGTACCGTTAAGGATTTGTAATCTGTAACGCTGCTGCCCTAAGTCGCTAGAAAAAACGGCGCTTCCTGAAGAGGGGAGCGCCGTTTTTTTTGGGGCTTGGTTTTGGGCGTATATCCGCTTTTTTTGGTAACGGATATACACACCATACCCCGAACAAAAAACTACCACCGCAACACAATATCACTCTCGAACACCCGGTCCTGAGCAGTAACCGGATCAACAAAACGCAACCCTTGAGCCAGCAGCTTCAAAGGATTCGAGTAATCATCCTCAACATCCCGAAGCACATCAGGATAAAACGGATCATTGCAGATCCCCGCCCCAAGGGCATTCATGTGAACCCGCAACTGATGCTTCTTACCCGTAACCGGATACAAGCCATAGCGCCAAAACTCGCCGTTCCTTTCCAGCACTTCGATGGCCGTTTCGGTATTGGGCTCGCCCGGCCCTTCCTGCATTCGGAAGAACGGTTCGCCATCGATCATCCGGCTTTTATGCACCCGCGGAAAGGTCAGCCCGGGCAACGCGCGGGCAATGGCCTGGTAGCGTTTTTCGATCTGCCGCGTCGGGAATAACGACTGATACGCCGAGCGGGTGTTCGGGTTGGCCGAGAACAACACCAGCCCGGCCGTGTGCCGGTCGATGCGGTGCAGGGGCACCAGATGAGGATTGTCCAGCCGCCGGATCAGCCGTCGCAACAAGGTTTGCTCGACGTATTCGCCCGCCGGGGTGACAGGCAGAAAATGCGGTTTGTCTGCCACCACCAGGTGCTCGTCGGCATACAGGATCGACTCCACCACCGGGATCGGCTTCTCATCGGGCACTTCACGGAAATAGTGGATGCGCAGGCCCTCACGGTAGGGCAAGTCGACCTGGATGGCCTTGCCCTCCCCGTCCAATACCCGGCCCCGAGCGATCCGGTCCAGCCACTGTTCGCGACTGATGGCACTGAAATGCTCACACAGGCACTCCAGCACCGTCTGCCAGGAACCGGGCGGCAGGTACAGCGTACTGGCCTGATGATGAGCGGCGGAAAACGATGAACCGGACATTGAAAACTCTTAGGCATTGTTGCGAGGCGGTATTATCCGACAGTCGCACAGGCCAGCCCAGCAATGATTGCTCACGCGGTGACTGACGTCGATTTTGCCGCCGCTTCGGTGAACTCTTTCAACCAGCGCAGTACTTCCACCGCCTCCCAGCGACCTGGATCGTACAGCGCGTATAACAGGCCCTGGTAACCCACCACATCCAACTGTTTGTGATAGCCCGCACGCTGGAACAACGCTTCAATCTCGGCGAAACAGGTGTTGAAATGCAGTTTATTGAAGGGGGTCTTGCCTTCGGTAACCAAGCCATCCAGGCGCAGCTCCAGGACTGCCTCGCGCACAACGTCCGCGGACATCCTGTTCACGCTGCTTTTCAGTTGTTCGACATTGACCAAGGGGATGCACTCCAGATAACTGTATAAGCATACAGTAACCGAAGAATGCGACTTTCGCCAATGGCCTCGCGTGAAGGCAAGCCAGGAAATGGGTCAACGCAGAAATTCAGCCACCCGGCCGGAGTCATCGAAAGGCCACTCCAGCTCCGCCCCGGTATCGATCCTGCGCAGGACCGGGATGCGTAACTCATAGGCTTCGAACCAGGCCTCGTTCTCGGCGATGTCCACCAGTTCCACCAACAATCCATGTTCGACGAAAGGCATCAACACCCCTTCGGCAACTTCGCATAGATGACACCCCAGGGTGCCGAACAACTGGCATTCAGGAAGCATGGCGGGTAGACCCAAAAAAGATAGACGGTCATTCTAGGCCCGACCCGGGAAACCGTCGAGTCGCTGGCTCGCTTCAAGGTGTTTCGGTAAAACGCTGATGCAAATCACTGAGCGCCAATGCTTTTCCAGCGACGCTTGTCGCATTTTCCCCTCTACGCTGTGCGTTGTAGCCTTGAAACGGAGTTCCCCTTGTTTGCCAACCTGCTGATCATCCTTGCCTCGTCCCTGGTGGTCATCGCCTTGTTCAGGCGGCTGCGCCTGCCACCCGTGCTGGGTTATCTCTGCGTCGGGCTGGCGGTCGGGCCTACCGCGCTGGACTGGGTCAACGACAGCGAAGAACTGCCTGACCTGGCCGAGCTCGGGGTGGTGTTCCTGCTGTTCTCGTTGGGGCTGGAGTTTTCCCTGTCGAAAATGCTCGAACTGCGTCGGGTCGTGTTCGGTCTCGGCAGCCTGCAGGTGCTGTGCTCGGGGGCGGTCCTGGCGGGATTGCTGGCGTTGGCCGGCGCGCCTGTGATCGTCGCGTTGTTGCTCGGCGCAGGACTGGCCTTGTCCTCCACTGCCATCGTCAGCAAGGAATTGACCAGCCTGGGAGAGATCTTCAGCAGCCACGGCCAGAACGCCATCGGCGTGTTGTTGTTCCAGGACGTTGTCGCGGTGCTGTTGTTGACCCTGGTGCCGGTATTCGCGGGCAGCAGCGACCACCCGTGGTACTGGGCGCTGCCCTTGACCCTGGGCAAGACCCTGGTTCTGTTCGGCGGCCTGCTGCTGGCCAGCCGGCTGCTGTTGCCCCGGCTGTTCCATGAGGTGGCGGCGTCCCGGTCCGCAGAACTGTTCGTGCTACTGGCTCTGGTGATCGTGTTGCTGACGGCATGGCTGACCCACCTGCTCGGCTTGTCGCCGGCCCTGGGCGCTTTCCTGGCGGGCATGCTGCTGGGGGAAAGCCACTACCGGCACCAGATCGAAGCCGACATTCGTCCGTTCCGCGACATCCTGCTGGGGCTGTTCTTCGTCAGCATCGGCATGCTGATCGACCTGCAGCTGTTCCTCGATGACGGCTTGTTGATCCTGGGGTTGACCCTCGGCTTGATGCTCATCAAGGGCCTTGTGGTCGCCGTCCTGGTGAAATGGCGCGGCAGCGACGTTGAAACCGCCTGGCGCAGTGGCCTGGCGCTGGCCCAGGGCGGTGAATTCTGCTTTGCCCTGATGGCCCTGATGCAGCAGAACCGCCTCATGCCCGCCGACATCAGCGGCCTGCTGCTGGCCGCGACATTCTGCTCGATGCTACTGACCCCGCTGTTGCTGCGCGCTGCGCCACGCATCGCCGCGCGCCTGCATCGCAAACCCAACGAAGAGGCGCAACTGGACCAGATCAGCGCACTCAATGCCGGCTTGTCGGGCCATGTGGTCATTTGCGGCTATGGGCGCGTCGGTCAATCCATCGGACGGTTCCTGCGTCGCGAAGGCCAGGCGTTCGTCGCCCTGGATGACGACCCAGTGATCATCCAGGAAGCCACCGTCGGGGAAAACTGCGTGCATTATGGGGATTCGCGACGAGGAGACCTGCTTGCGGCCGTTGGCTTGAGCCGCGCCAGGTTGCTGGTGATCGCAGTGGACAAGACCGACATCGCCATCACCGTGCTCAAGGCGGCCCGACAGGTCAACCACCAGGTACCGATCCTGGTGCGCACCCGTGACGACAGCCAACTGGCCGAGCTGCAGGCTGCCGGGGCCAGCGAAGTGGTCCCGGAGCTGCTGGAGTCGAGCCTGATGCTGGCCTCCCACGCCCTGATCATGCTCGGCCTGCCCGAGCAGCAGGTCCGGCATCATGTGGATCAGGTTCGTCATGACCGCTATCGCCTGCTCCACGGCTTTTATCCCGGCAACCAGGACAAGGAGCCATAGTGCGAAGCTCAGTCCTGGCTGACCGCGCCGATCTTGTGAATCGACAGGTCGGCGCCGTAATACTCTTCTTCCTGGGTCAGGCGCAGCCCCAGCACGGCCTTGATCACGCCATAGACCGCAAACCCGCCGGCCAGGGCGACGACAATTCCCAGCGCCGTGCCGATCAATTGGCTGACCAGGCTGACCCCACCCAGGCCGCCCAGGGCGCTCTGGCCAAAGACGCCACAAGCGATGCCGCCCCAGACCCCGCACAGCCCATGCAGCGGCCAGACGCCGAGCACATCGTCGATCTTCCACTTGCCCTGGGCCGCGGTGAAGCACCAGACAAACAAGGCACCGGCAATGGCCCCCGTGACCAGCGCACCGACCGGGTGCATCAGGTCGGAACCGGCACAGACCGCCACCAAACCGGCCAGCGGGCCGTTGTGCAGGAAGCCTGGGTCATTGCGCCCGACAATCAAGGCCGCCACGGTACCGCCCACCATGGCCATCAACGAATTGACTGCCACCAGCCCGCTCACCCCGGGCAAGGTCTGGGCACTCATCACGTTGAAACCGAACCAGCCGACAATCAGGATCCACGAACCCAGGGCCAGGAAAGGAATGCTCGAAGGCGCAAACGCCACCAGGCGGCCATCCCGGTAGCGGCCGTTACGCGGGCCGAGCAAGAGCACGGCAGCCAACGCCAGCCAGCCGCCCATGGCATGCACCACCACGGAGCCGGCGAAGTCATGGAAGCTGGCGCCGAACCGGGCTTGCAGCCAGGCCTGCAAGCCAAAATTGCCGTTCCAGACCATGCCTTCGAAAAACGGATAGACAAACGCCACGATCAGCACCGTGGCGCACAACTGCGGTACGAACCGGGCACGTTCGGCAATACCGCCGGAAATGATGGCCGGGATCGCGGCGGCAAAGGTCAGCAGGAAGAAGAACTTCACCAGGCTATAGCCATGATCGGTGCTGAGCACCGCCGCCGGTTGCAGGAAGGTCACACCGTAGGCAATCCAATAGCCTATAAAGAAATAGGCCAGGGTCGAGACCGCGAAATCGCTGAGGATTTTCGACAGCGCATTGACCTGGTTCTTTTGCCGGACCGTTCCCACTTCAAGAAACGCAAAGCCGGCATGCATGGCCAGGACCATGACTGCGCCGAGCAGGATGAACAGCGTGTTGGAGCTGTGGACCAGACCGTCCACGGCACTTTGCATATTTTCCATGGTATTGGCAGACCTGAAAAAGTTGAAAAAAGCACCAAACCGGTTCGCTTGCCTTGCGAACGCACCAAGTTGAAACGACCCATTGGCCAGACGCAGGCCGGTGAACCGCTTTGGTGCGCAAGAATGGTCAAAACGAAATCCCGCTTGGAGGTGCTTCGCGGGTTTTGATTATTTGGGTTAAGGTTTTTCGGACTTTCGCCCAGCTTCAGCGCACTGGCGCAGGCTGATGCACCAGTACATGGCAAAAGCCTGAGCAAAAGTTGTACCAGTCACTTGTACTGAACCTTCCAGCAAGGCTCATACTCGAACGTTTCAGACGTCACTTACGGAGATTCACTGATGGCCAGAACCCAGGCAAAGACTGCTCAAGAAACCCTGATGGAAGATTTCCAGACGCTGGTCAGCGACACGGAACGGTTGCTCGATCACACCGCGACGCTGGCAGGCGATCAAGCCGATGCACTGCGCAGCCAGATTCACGAAACCCTCCTGCGCGCCCGCGAAACACTCAAGCTGACGGAAGACTCCATGCGCGAACGCGGCCAGGCTGCGGTGGTCGCCACCGAGGAATACGTACAGGCCAACCCTTGGCAATCCGTGGGCATTGCGGCAGGCGTTGGCTTTCTGATTGGTCTGCTGGCGACACGGCGCTGATGATGGGCATCGACGAATCCGGCTCGTCCGAAGCGGGCACACAACCTACAGCACGCCGCCTGGGTGCGGCGTTCCTTGGCTTGCTGCATAGCCACGTCGAATTGTTCGGCATGGAGTTGCAGGAACAGAAGGCACGCACCGTCAGCCTCCTGCTGTTCGCCGGCCTTGCGCTGGTGTTCGGCCTGCTGCTGTTGGTCGGGCTTTCAGCACTGGTACTGATCCTGGTATGGGACACCTATCGTCTGGCCGGCATTATCGGCCTGTGCCTGTTTTATCTGCTGGCGGCGCTGTTCTGCGGGCTCCGGCTCAAGGCAGCGATCTACGACGAGTCCTCTCCTTTCCATGCCACCCTCGAAGAACTGGCCAATGACCGGGAGCGCCTGTTGCCATGAGCCTGCCTGATATTCCTCAAGCCCGGACACGACAGGAAATGCGCAAGGCGCTGGTGCGTCTGCGGATGGAAATGCATCGCCAGGAAATCCGTCAGGAAACGCGCCAGTTGCTGCAGCCCTTGCAACGGGTGCGCGGCTTGACGCAAAGCTGGCACGAAGGCTTCGGCATCAAGCACGCGCCACTGTGGGGCGTGGCGGCGGTGTCCCTGCTCGGTTTCATCACCGGCAAACGGACCCGCAATGGCGGTGGCGGTGGCTTGACTGGCCTGATCCGCCTGGCAACGACATTGCTGCCGTTGGTCAAGCTGGCCAAGGACTTGCGCAAGCCCTGAGGACGACATCCGTGGCGAGGGAGCTTGCTCCCGCTGGACTGCGATATAGGCCTATTTCCGTGAGTGCTTCGCACTCAAGCGGGAGCAAGCTCCCTCGCCACAGGGTTATGTATCCGGTCTGTGCACGCCCATAGGCCTTGCAGGGCAGCCCACGAACCGGGAAGCTAGGACACCGACATCATCAAACGGAGCAACCGGCCTTGGATTGGCACACCCTGCTGACTCGCGAACGCCTCGGAAAACCGCTGCACAGTCCGCAAGAGCTGGGCCGCAGTCCTTTCCACAAGGACCACGATCGCATCATCTTTTCCGGCGCCTTCCGCCGCCTCGGACGCAAGACACAAGTGCATCCGGTCTCCAGCAACGACCACATCCATACGCGCCTGACCCATTCCCTGGAAGTCAGCTGCGTCGGGCGCTCCCTGGGCATGCGCGTGGGAGAAACCATCCGCAATGCCCTGCCTGACTGGTGCGAGCCAAGCGACCTGGGCATGGTGGTGCAATCGGCCTGCCTGGCCCACGACATTGGCAACCCGCCGTTCGGTCACTCCGGCGAGGATGCTATCCGCTATTGGTTCCAGCAGGCCGCCGGCCGTGGTTGGCTCGATGCAATGAGCGAAGCCGAGCGCAACGACTTCCTCAACTTCGAAGGCAACGCCCAAGGATTCCGCGTCCTCACTCAACTTGAATACCATCAGTTCGACGGAGGAACGCGGCTGACCTATGCCACCCTCGGCACCTATTTGAAATACCCCTGGACTGCCCGCCACGCGGACTCGCTGGGCTACAAGAAGCACAAGTTCGGTTGCTACCAGAGCGAACTGCCGCTGTTGGAGCAGATTGCCCACAAGCTCGGCTTGCCACAGATCGAGGATCAACGCTGGGCACGGCATCCCTTGGTGTACCTGATGGAAGCCGCCGATGACATCTGCTACGCGCTGATCGACCTGGAAGACGGCGTGGAGATGGATCTCCTGGAATACCCCCAGGTGGAATCGCTGCTCCTGGACCTGGTGGGCGACGATCTTCCGGACACCTACCGGCAGTTGGGGCCGTTGGACTCGCGGCGACGCAAACTGGCGATCCTGCGAGGCAAGGCCATCGAACACCTGACCAACGCCGCCGCCCGGGCTTTTGTCGAACAGCAGGAAGCATTGCTTGCCGGCACATTGCCCGGGGATCTGGTGGAGCATATGCACGGCCCGGCAAAACGCTGCGTGTTGAATGCCAAGGACATGGCGCGCCGGAAAATTTTCCAGGACAAGCGCAAGACCCTGCACGAAATCGGCGCCTACACCACGCTGGAAATCCTGCTCAACGGATTTTGCGGAGCGGCCCTTGAACAGCACGGGGGCCGCACGCCTTCGTTCAAGAATCGCCGCATTCTCGACCTGCTGGGGAACAACGCGCCGGACCCCAATGGCCCTTTGCATAGCGCTTTCCTGCGAATGATCGATTTCATCGCCGGGATGACTGACAGCTACGCCAGCGAAATGGCCCAGGAAATGACCGGCCGCACGCGCCAATAAAAGGCGTGGATCGACGGTGTGCTGCACCTGGTACAAAACCTGTGGGAGATTCTATGTTGCAGGGCAACCCTGCAACATAGGCTTCGGCTGGTATTCGCTCTGATTTTTCATCAAGGCAAATGCCACCCGGCAGAGCTTGCGAGCAAGCACCACCAATGCCTGGGTTT
>NZ_VZPJ01000002.1 GCF_008801605.1 Pseudomonas brassicacearum subsp. brassicacearum
AAGTTTCCTTTGCAACTTCAACCACTTGCGCTTCCGATCTCTCGTTAGCGGGAGGCGAATTCTACAGCGTTACTCGCTGCTGTCAACACCTCTTTTTCACCGCTTTCGACCGAGAAGATCGAACCGCTGATAGAGCCAAACAACACCGCTCTATCTGCTCCTTCCGGGCTTCGATGAACTGAAGCCCAGCACCTTCGAAACCTACTTAACTCATTGAATCTCAAGGAGTTTTCCGTTTCGACTGCGCCGGAAGTGGGGCGAATTATAGACTTCCAGAATCTGCCGTCAACCCTTAATTTCGCTTTTCTATCAATAAGTTGCGCAACACGGGCAAACCCGCTGCTTTTGTCCTTAAGAACCTCCCTCTATATAGAAGAGAAGACTCAAAGAACCCCCGCCTCTCTGAACGCCGTCACCGCTGCTTGGTCCAGCCCCAACACTCGCTGCAGGACCTCCAGCGTATGCTCCCCTAATAAAGGGGGCGCATTGCGATATTCCACCGGCGTCTCGGAGAGTCGAATCGGACTCGCCACCTGAGGCACGCTACCAGCCAGTACGTGAGGCAATTCCATCGCCAATCCACGTGCCTGCACCTGAGGATCGGCAAACACCTGGGCAAGATCGTTGATTGGCCCACACGGCACACCCGCCTGCTCCAACTGAACCACCCACTCGGCTGTAGTCTTGAACACCGTCGCCTGACGAATCAACGGAATCAACACCGCCCGATTTGCCACCCGCAGCTTGTTTGTGGCAAAACGCGGGTCATCAGCCCACTGCGGTTGACCGGCAACCTCAGCGAATTTTCGGAACTGGCCGTCGTTACCCACCGTAAGGATGAAATCGCCATCGGCCGTAGGAAAATCCTGATAAGGCACGATGTTCGGATGTGCATTGCCCAGCCGTTTCGGCGCGTTGCCCGTGGTCAGGTAGTTCATCGCCTGATTGGCCAGGCAAGCCACTTGAACATCCAGCAAGGCCATATCGATGTGCTGCCCGCCGCCGGCATGATCACGATGCGCCAGCGCCGCCAAAATAGCAGCAGTCGAATACAGCCCCGTGAGGATATCCGTCAGCGCGACCCCCACCTTCACCGGCCCCGCACCCTCATCGCCCTCAGGGCGACCGGTCAGGCTCATCAAGCCCCCCAGCCCCTGAATCATGAAGTCATACCCGGCACGCTTGGCATAAGGGCCGGTCTGGCCAAACCCAGTGATTGAGCAGTAGATCAATTGCGGATTGATCGCCTTTAGCGACTCATAGTCCAGACCATAAGCCGCCAGCCCGCCAACCTTGAAGTTTTCGATCAGGATGTCGGACTTGGCCGCCAGCTCTCGCACCAGCCGCTGCCCCTCCGGACGCGTGAAATCGATGGTCACCGACTGCTTGTTGCGATTGGCCGACAGATAATAAGCAGCCTCGGTCGTGTTCTCGCCTCGGGCATCCTTCAGGAAAGGCGGCCCCCAGGCGCGGGTGTCGTCACCATTGCCGGGACGCTCGACCTTGATGACATCAGCCCCCAGGTCCGCCAGGATCTGTCCGGCCCACGGCCCGGCCAGGACCCTCGATAAATCCAATACCCGCAGATGCGAAAGCGCGCCCATGGACGTTCCCCTATTAATAGAACGCCTGGATACCGGTTTGCGCACGCCCCAGGATCAGCGCATGAACATCGTGGGTGCCTTCGTAGGTGTTTACGACTTCCAGGTTCACGAGATGACGAGCGACGCCAAACTCATCGGAAATACCGTTGCCACCCAGCATGTCCCTCGCCATGCGAGCGATATCCAGGGATTTGCCGCAGGAGTTGCGCTTCATGATCGAGGTGATCTCGACCGCCGCCGTGCCCTCATCTTTCATACGTCCAAGACGTAGGCATCCCTGCAGGGCCAGCGTGATTTCGGTCTGCATGTCGGCCAGCTTCTTCTGAATCAACTGATTGGCAGCCAGCGGACGCCCAAACTGTTGGCGGTCCAGCGTGTACTGGCGAGCGGTATGCCAGCAGAACTCAGCGGCCCCCAAGGCGCCCCAGGAGATGCCGTAGCGCGCCGAGTTCAGGCAAGTAAAAGGGCCCTTCAGGCCACGGACATCCGGGAAGATGTTCTCTTCTGGAACGAATACGTTGTCCATCACGATTTCGCCAGTGATCGAGGCGCGCAACCCGACCTTGCCGTGAATGGCCGGCGCACTCAGGCCCTTCCAGCCCTTCTCGAGCACGAAGCCGCGGATATCGCCGGCGTCGTCCTTACCCCAGACGACAAAGACGTCGGCGATCGGACTGTTGGTGATCCACATTTTGCTACCCGTCAGGCTGTAGCCGCCCTCCACTTTGCGCGCCCGGGTAATCATCGCGCCCGGGTCGGAACCATGGTTCGGCTCGGTCAGCCCAAAGCAACCGATCCATTCACCAGACGCCAGCTTCGGCAGATACTTCTGTTTTTGCGCCTCGGTACCGAATTCATTGATCGGCACCATGACCAGCGAGGACTGCACGCTCATCATCGAGCGATAACCGGAATCGACGCGCTCGACTTCACGAGCGATCAGGCCATAGCTGACGTAGTTCAGCCCACTGCCACCGTACTGCTCAGGAATGGTTGCCCCCAGCAGGCCGATCTCACCCATCTCGCGGAAAATCGCCGGGTCGGTCTTCTCATGACGAAACGCTTCCAGCACCCGCGGCGCGAGCTTCTGCTGGGCGAACTGCTCAGCAGTGTCGCGGATCATGCGTTCTTCTTCGGTGAGCTGCTGATCCAGCAACAATGGATCGATCCAGTTGAAGCTCGCTTTACCGGCCATGAAAGAGTCCTCGCCAATTAAATGAAAATCGTGGATTGATCCTAGGCGCGCTTTCCTACAAGGGCAAACGAGGATTGCGCACTATCTTGTGCTAATTTCTCACTCCGTAAACGCCATAAACCCCGTTTATGTCGATATTGAGTGAGGCTTGCGTACATGCGCCGTAAAATCCCCAGCACCACCGCCCTGATCAGTTTCGAGGCTGCCGCACGTCATGAGAGCTTCACCAAGGCTGCGCACGAGCTTTCTCTTACGCAGGGCGCGATCTGCCGACAAATCGCCAGCCTGGAAGACTTCCTCAGCGTGGAGCTTTTCCGACGCTCGCGTCGAGGCGTCAAACTGACCGAAGCCGGCCTTTCCTACAGCCGTCGAGTCGCCACCCAACTGGACGCCGTCGAGCGCGACGCTCTTTCAGTGATGGGACACACCGGTGCGAACGTGATCGAACTGGCCGTGGTTCCAACCTTCGGTACTCAATGGCTGCTACCACGCCTCAAGGATTTCCAGCAGCAGCATCCGGAAGTCACCGTCAACCTGACCAACCGCACAAGGCCCTTTCTCTTTGCGGACACAGAGTTTGACGCCGCCATCTATTTTGGTGATGCGGACTGGTCCGGTACCGAATCCCACAAACTGATGGGCGAAAATCCGATGCCGGTATGCAGCCCTACCTTACTGGGAGATCGGACGAGCCTGACACCAGAGGCCATCGCCGAATTGCCCTTGCTCCAACAGACCACTCGCCCGTATGCATGGCGCCAGTGGTTCAATGCCCAGAACCTGAACATTGCACGAGACCTGACAGGCCCGCGTTATGAACTATTCTCCATGCTTGCCCAAGCGGCCATGCACGACATGGGCATTGCGCTGATTCCACCCTTCTTGATCCAGCGCGAGCTGGCAGAGAAACGACTGGTCGTGGCCAACCGTAGCGCGCTATCGAGCATCAAGGCCTACTACCTGATGATTCCAGAGCGAAAGGTCGAATCCGCCTCTCTTCGAGCTTTTCGCGATTGGCTCGTGAAGCAGGCCACTAGCTATCTCCTTGATTAAAAAGAAAAAGCCTAAGACTTACTTAGGTAGTCAACTAACAAAGGTCGCTACAGATATAAGTTTATGTCGCATTCAGTCAATCTGTTATGAAGCCCGTGCAGTAGTCTCCAAAGCGTTTAAATACATGGCTTTGAGCCATATTGTGCAGCGCATCAGGGCCTATTCACCTGGCCGATGGGAAAAGTTGTCAATTTGAACCTGAATCCTTGGAAAGCACGGCCTACAAGGGATGCCGATCGATAATTGCGACATTCGGTCACAGGGTGACTTGTAGTTAATTTTCCGTCACCCGTCATAATCCCTTGAAGGGCTGAATTTTCGCCTGCAAAATGCCGCGCCCCGCCTGGTTTGGCGGGATCGTGCTGATCGGCCGCCCCAGCCGCACCATCCGAAGTGCCTGGGTTTACTCAATAAGATCACGCAGGAGATTTGACGTGCACATTGGTGTTCCCCTCGAAACCCAAACGGGTGAAACACGGGTTGCTGCTACCCCGGAAACCATCAAGAAGCTGATTGGCCAAGGCCATAAAGTCACTGTTCAAAGCGGCGCCGGCATCAAGGCCAGCGTTATCGACAGTGCCTATGAGGCGGCGGGCGCAACCATTGGCAGTGCCAGTGATGCATTCGGGGCCGAGCTGATTCTCAAGGTGGTTGCCCCCAGCGACAGCGAACTGACGCTGATCAAGAGCGGCACCGTTCTGGTGGGCATGCTCAATCCGTTCAACAACGAAACCATCGCCAAGCTGGCCGAATGCGGCATCACCGCTTTCGCCCTTGAGGCCGCGCCACGTACCTCCCGCGCCCAAAGCCTGGATGTGCTGTCGTCTCAAGCGAACATTGCCGGCTATAAAGCCGTACTGTTGGCCGCCCACCACTACCCGCGCTTCATGCCGATGCTGATGACCGCCGCAGGCACCGTGAAAGCGGCGCGCGTGCTGATTCTCGGCGCGGGCGTGGCCGGGTTGCAGGCGATTGCCACGGCCAAGCGTCTGGGCGCGGTGATCGAAGCCTCGGATGTGCGTCCGGCGGTCAAGGAACAAATCGAATCCCTCGGCGCCAAGTTCGTCGACGTGCCTTACGAAACCGACGAAGAACGTGAATGCGCCGTCGGCGTCGGTGGTTACGCCCGGCCGATGCCGGCCAGCTGGATGCAGCGCCAGGCCCAAGCGGTGCACGAGCGCGCCAAGCAGGCGGACATCGTCATCACCACCGCATTGATTCCGGGCCGCAAGGCACCGACGCTGCTGAGCGCCGAAACCGTCGCGCAGATGAAACCCGGCTCGGTGGTCATCGATCTCGCGGCAGCCCAGGGCGGTAACTGCCCGCTGACCGTGGCCGATCAGGTGGTTGTCGAGAATGGCGTGACCATTTGCGGTCCGACCAACCTGGCCGGTGAAGTCGCGGCTGACGCTTCGGCGCTGTACGCCCGCAACCTGCTGGACTTCCTGAAGCTGGTCTTCACCAAGGAAGGTCAGTTCGACGTGAACCTGGAAGACGACATCGTTGCCGCGTGCCTGATGTGCCGCGACGGCCAAGTCATCCGCAAAAACGCCTAAGCAGGGATTCAGACAATGGAAGAGCTTATCTCCCCCGGTATCTACAACCTGATCATCTTCGTGCTGGCGATTTATGTCGGTTATCACGTGGTCTGGAACGTAACACCCGCGCTGCACACGCCGTTGATGGCGGTAACCAACGCCATTTCGGCGATCGTGATCGTCGGCGCCATGCTCGCTGCCGCGCTGACCGTAACGCCTCTGGGCAAGACCATGGGCACCCTCGCCGTGGCCCTGGCCGCGGTCAACGTATTCGGTGGCTTCCTGGTGACGCGCCGCATGCTTGAGATGTTCAAGAAAAAAGCCCCGAAAGCCGCAAAAGAAGAGGCGCCCAAGTAATGAGCATGAACCTGGTAACGACGCTCTACCTGATCGCGTCGATCTGCTTCATCCAGGCCCTCAAAGGCCTGTCGCACCCCACCACGTCACGCCGAGGCAACCTGTTCGGCATGCTCGGCATGGCGCTGGCGGTGCTTACCACTGTGGGCCTCATCTATAAGCTGGGCGCTGAGCTAGCGACAGCCGGCATCGGCTACGTCATCGTCGGCCTGCTGATCGGCGGCACCGCTGGCTCGATCATGGCCAAGCGCGTCGAGATGACCAAGATGCCGGAGCTGGTGGCGTTCATGCACAGCATGATCGGCCTGGCGGCGGTGTTCATTGCTGTCGCAGCGGTCGTCGAGCCGCAATCCCTGGGCATCGTCAAGCAACTGGGTGATTCGATTCCGGCGGGTAACCGCCTGGAGCTGTTCCTCGGCGCAGCCATTGGTGCAATTACCTTCTCCGGTTCGGTGATCGCGTTCGGCAAGCTCTCGGGCAAGTACAAGTTCCGTCTGTTCCAGGGCGCACCGGTACAGTTTGGTGGTCAGCACAAGCTCAACCTGATCCTGGGCCTGGCAACGCTGGGCCTGGGCCTGACCTTTATGTTCACCGGTAACCTCGGCGCGTTCGCCTTGATGCTGGCCCTGGCGTTTGTCCTGGGCGTGCTGATCATCATCCCGATCGGCGGCGCGGACATGCCGGTGGTGGTCTCGATGCTCAACAGTTATTCCGGTTGGGCCGCAGCAGGTATCGGTTTCTCGCTGAATAACTCGATGCTGATCATTGCCGGTTCGTTGGTGGGTTCGAGCGGTGCGATCCTCTCGTACATCATGTGCAAGGCGATGAACCGTTCGTTCTTCAACGTGTTGCTCGGCGGTTTCGGCAACACAGCAGATGCTGCTGGCCCGGCCGGTTCGAAAGAAGCCCGCCCGGTGAAATCCGGTTCGGCTGACGACGCGACCTTCCTGCTGACCAACGCCGACACGGTGATCATCGTGCCGGGCTATGGCTTGGCGGTGGCACGAGCGCAGCACGCGCTGAAAGAGCTGACCGAGAAGCTGACCCACCACGGCGTGACCGTCAAATACGCGATCCACCCGGTGGCCGGTCGCATGCCCGGGCACATGAACGTCCTGCTGGCCGAGGCCGAAGTGCCTTACGACCAGGTGTTCGAGATGGAAGACATCAACTCCGAGTTCGGCCAGGCCGACGTGGTGCTGGTACTGGGCGCCAACGACGTGGTCAACCCGGCGGCGAAGAACGATCCGAAGTCGCCGATTGCCGGCATGCCGATCCTCGAGGCCTTCAAGGCCAAGACCATCATCGTCAACAAGCGCTCGATGGCCAGCGGCTATGCCGGCCTGGACAACGAGCTGTTCTATCTCGACAAGACCATGATGGTGTTCGGTGACGCCAAGAAGGTCATTGAAGACATGGTCAAAGCAGTGGAATAACACTCACGGCTTCGCCATCAACGCCCCGACTCGTCGGGGCGTTTTGATTTGTATCAAGGCCGAACGTTACCGATCCGGTAATAATGTTTTGCCTGAAACACCCGTAATAGAGGCCTTAAATGCGACCTTTGTAGCGGGTCGGGCACCGCGCGAATTCACTAGACTGCGCATCTTGCTTTCCAGCCCGAGATAACAACCTATGTACCGTGATCGCATCCGCTTGCCTTCGTTATTGAATAAAGTGATGAGCGCTGCCGAAGCAGCCTTGTTGATTCAGGACGGCATGACCGTCGGCATGAGCGGCTTTACCCGCGCCGGAGAAGCGAAAGCAGTGCCCCACGCCCTGGCTGAGCGCGCCAAGGTCACTCCGCTGAAAATCAGCCTGATGACGGGTGCGAGCCTGGGTAACGATCTCGACAAGGAACTCACCGAGGCCGGCGTGCTGGCGCGGCGTATGCCATTCCAGGTCGACAGCACGTTGCGCAAGGCGATCAACGCAGGCGAGGTGATGTTCATCGACCAGCATCTCTCGGAAACCGTTGAACAACTGCGCAACGGCCAGCTCAAGCTGCCCGACATTGCCGTGATCGAAGCGGTGGCCATCACCGAGCAAGGGCATATCGTACCGACCACATCGGTAGGTAACTCGGCCAGTTTCGCCATCTTCGCCCGGCAAGTGATCATCGAGATCAACATGGCCCACAACCCGAACCTGGAAGGGCTGCACGACATCTATATCCCGACTTATCGCCCGACCCGCACCCCAATCCCCCTGGTGAAAGTCGACGACCGTATTGGCAGCCCCGCTATCCCGATCCCGCCGGAAAAAATTGCCGCCATTGTCATCACCAACCAAGGGGACTCGCCTTCGACCGTCGCGTCACCGGACAGCGACACCCAGGCCATCGCCGATCATCTGATCGACTTCTTCAAGCAGGAAGTTGCGGCTGGGCGCATGACCAACAAGCTCGGGCCGTTGCAGGCCGGGATTGGCAACATCGCCAACGCCGTGATGTGCGGGCTGATCGATTCCCCCTTCGAAGACCTGACCATGTATTCCGAGGTCCTGCAGGACTCGACATTTGACTTGATCGACGCTGGCAAGCTGAGCTTCGCCTCCGGCAGCTCTATCACCCTGTCGAGCCGACGCAACGCCGATGTATTCGGAAATCTGGAAAGGTATAAGGACAAACTGGTCCTGCGCCCACAGGAGATCTCCAATCATCCCGAGGTCGTCCGCCGCCTGGGCATCATCGGTATCAATACCGCGCTGGAGTTCGACCTGTACGGCAACGTCAACTCCACCCATATCTGCGGCACTCGGATGATGAATGGCATTGGCGGTTCGGGGGATTTCGCCCGCAACGCCCACTTGGCGATTTTCGTTACCAAGTCGATTGCCAAGGGCGGTGCCATTTCCAGTGTCGTGCCGATGGTCAGCCATGTGGACCATACCGAGCACGATGTCGACATCCTGGTGACCGAGATCGGCCTGGCCGACCTGCGCGGCCTGGCGCCAAGGGAGCGGGCACGAGTGGTCATCGACAACTGCGTGCACCCGTCCTACCGCCAAGCTCTGAATGATTATTTCGAAGCAGCCTGCGCCCTGGGTGGACATACCCCGCACATCCTGCGCGATGCACTGAGTTGGCACGTCAACCTCGAAGAGACCGGGCGCATGTTGGCCGTCTGATACAGCTGGATCACCGCTATCGCAAATACAGTTTTGATTGAAGGCCGTCACCCGAGCCTGAATCGACAAAAACTGTACTGCTGTACCGGTGTTTTCTTACAGTCTTTTCCCACAAAACTTCTGTCAACCACCTAAATTGCACCATTACTGTGCAGATAGGTACAGTTGCCTCAATATTGACCAGTACACCGCTCTTTAACAGTTAACTGGTCTCTCACAATACAGGTGAACTGTATCTAGAGAGACTGGCCAAACGAGAGGATCATGGGCACCAGTTAAACCACTACCTAATCCCGCCACAAGCGGAAGGATGTCAACCATGGAACGTACACTCAGTTCCGAGCTGTTTTTCGAAGACAAAGCTGAAAAAAACCAGGCTTCCCTGCCTCTTCGCGTTATCGCTAACCTGATGTTGTGGCAGCGCCGCATCGCCAGCCGCCACCAACTGGCTCGTCTGGATTCGCGCCTGCTGGCTGACGCCGGTATCAGCGAAGCACAACGTTACGAAGAGCTGAGCAAGCCGTTCTGGCGCTAACTCAGCGTCGCTGGCCCTGACCCACCGGGTCCACCGCCAGCACCGAATTGAACAAACAAGACCCGTCGCGGGAAACCGCGACGGGTCTTGTCGTTTCCGGCCCTGTTTTTTGGAAGACCGGAGAGATATAACAGTTTCCAAGATCTTAACAACATACCAGTACAGTTCATCTTGAGCCGTAGCACCCAATGCGGGCATCATGCTGCCGATGACCGTCGCAAAGGCTGTCACCCAACGCGTTCTGTCCTAATATCGATGCGAACGTGGCGAAGCGAGTCGAGCATGCGTCTCCTCTTCCAGCTACACGCACCGGTATCCTCATCCTTCAAGGAGTTTTCTCATGATCCGTCTCCGCCTGCTCAGCGCAGTTGCCCTGCTGGCCGTAGCCGCCCACTCCAACGCCAGCAGCTTTATCGTCACCACTGACTCCATTGTCGGCGCACTCAAGGCCACGTCCGACGTGACCTCCGATGCAACCTCATCACTGCGGGACAACAAGATCGTTCAGGCCGCCCGTGATGATGCCGCCAGCTTCGTGGCCAGCGAAGGCGCCATCCGTGGTGTGAAACTGGAAAGTGCCCTGGATTACATCCGCCAGCAGGCACCGCAGCTCAACGCCACCGATGCGCAGCTTGCCCAGGCCATCCTGGTAATCTGATGCAACATGAAACATCGGGCACCCAATGGTGTTCCGATGTTTCAGCGCTGGCTCTGGCCCGCAGGTTTGCGCTAGCCTTCAGGCTCGCCATCAACCGTCGAGTCCCATGCGCTTTTACTCAGATCTGTTCATCGCGTCTTTCTTCGTAGTTTTTTGCTGGTCTGTTCCGGCCCATGCCTTCGATGTGTCCACCCAGCAAGTGGTGGTCAGCGTCTATGCCACGAGCATGGTGACCTCCGCGCCCTTCGACCATAAACTGATCGTCGCCGCTCACGATGACGCCGCGGCCTTCATTGCCAGCGACGGGCAGTTGCGAGGTGCACAGCTGGAATCGGCCTTGGATTACCTGCGCCGGACCCAGCCAAAACTTCACGTCAGCGACCTTGAACTGGCACAGGCAATTCTCGTCCAATAGTTATCCTTATTTCTCCGGAGTCGTTCCATGCGTAGCCCGCTGATTGCTGCCGCCCTAGGCCTGCTGGTGTTGGCCGATGTGGCCCAGGCACATACCCTGGTAGCCACCAGTAACATCATCGTTCGCGCTTCCCAGCGCACGATTGATTTCACTTCCGACACCACCACCTCCATCCGTGATTCGAAAATCGTCCGCGAAGCCCACGACGATGCAGCCAGTTTTGTCGCCAGCAATGGTGAAATTCGTGGCGCTCATCTCGAGGCCGCCTTCGACACCTTGCGCACCCGCGTGCCGGAAGCCCGCGACGCCAGTGACCAGGTTCTCGCCGAAGCCATCCTCGCATTGTGAGGCGGTTCGCCGCCTGGCTGGCGGCCGGGGTCTTGCTGCTCACGGGCAGCATGGCCCAGGCCGGCCTGCGACTGCACCTCAACGTCGAAGGACTGAGCCCGGCGCAACAGCAGGCCAGCCAGGCGCTGCTCGATGAAGCCATGCAGGCGCTGCCGCCGCGCTTCATCGAGCGGCTGGACCGACGCATCGATGTCGGCTGGACCGACCAGATGCCGGCCAACGCCTACGGCCAGGCCTCGCTGGTGTCGCAACTGGACCTCAATAGCAACCTGCTCGACAGCCTTGTCGACGGCAGTGCCGCGACGCAAAAGACCCATCGCCCCCATGGCACCGTGCGACGGGAAATGCTCGCCACCGTTTTGCACGAACTGACCCACATTTATGACCGCTCGCGTCTCTGGCCAGATCCCGAGCGGGCGCTGATCCAGCGTTGCACTCGACGCAACAGCAGCGCCGGGTTGATCGGTCTTCCCGATGAATGCCGGGGCCAGAACGACCGCCGCTTCACCCTCAGCGATGATCCGCGCTTGCTGGACCTCGCCGGCTGGCCGCAATACGTCGGCCGTCGCGGAGAGCGGGAACAGCACAACCGCCAGGTCGCCCGCAGCCCGGACCTCTATGAAACGAGCAGCCCCAAGGAGTTCGTCGCGGTCAATATGGAGTACTTTCTCCTCGACCCGAGCTACGCCTGCCGACGTCCCGCCCTGTATCGCTATTACCAGGAACACTTCGGCTGGGCACCCGCCGCCAAGGACACCTGCGCCAAATCGTTCGCGTTCCTCAATGCCGGCAACGACTTCGCCAAGACACCGCTGGGCAAGGTCGATCCAGAACGGGTCTATGCCATTGATTACCTGCTGGCCGAAGCCAACCAGAACTGGGTGAGCCGCTGGGGCCACAGCATGCTCCGGCTGGTGATCTGCGCACCAGGTCGCCCACGTGGCCCGGACTGCCGACTGGATCTGGACCAACACCTGGTGCTGTCGTACCGCGCCTTCGTCGGCGATGTGCAGCTATCGAGTTGGGACGGGCTGGTCGGCAAATACCCGTCGCGCCTGTTCGTATTGCCGTTGGCCCAGGTGATCGATGAATACACCAAGACCGAACTGCGCAGCCTGGCGTCGGTGCCGCTGAACCTGTCGCGCACCGAGATCGAGGAGACGGTCGAGCACGCCGCCGAAATGCATTGGAGCTACGACGGCAACTATTACTTCCTGTCCAACAACTGCGCCGTGGAAAGCTTGAAGCTGTTGCGCAGCGGCAGCAATAACGAGCAGCTCAAGGGCCTGGACAGCATCATGCCCAACGGCTTGCTGGAAGTCCTCAAGGGCCGGGGCCTGGCGGATACCAGCGTGCTGGATGATCCCAAGGAAGCCCTGCGCCTGGGCTACCGCTTCGACTCATTCCGCGAGCGATACCAGGCGATGTTCGATGTGCTGAAGAAGTATCTGCCGATCAAGCAACAAACGGTGGAGGACTGGCTGGCCCTGGACGCCGCCGAACGCCGCGTCTGGTTCGAACAGGCCGACCTGCGCACCAGCGCGGCGCTGTTGCTGTTGGAACAGGCCAGTTATCGTCGGCAACTGTTGTTGGCCCAGGATGAAGTCAAACAGCGTTATCTCGGAGCCCGTGAATTGCAGAATGGCGGCATGGAAAGGGCTAATGCAACGCTGCAGCAGATCCTCGCCAACAGCGGCTTCCTGAGCCGTCCGGCCGAACTGCTGGGCAGCAGCGGCTATGGCTTGCCGCAACCCAGCGAGTGGCAACGCTTGGAGTCGGAAAGCAGCTTGCGCCAGAAACAGCTTCAAACGCTGACAGGTGACCTGGACAAGGAAGTCCGGGCATTGCTTGAGCCGAGTCGCGCCGCTGAAATTGCTGCCAGCGAGGCCAATGTGAAAGCGATCGGCGAGCATTTGCGCAGACTGCACAAGGCCGGGGGCGGGTTGGAATTGCCCTGACGTGCACTGCTTGAAGCGATAACAAAAAGGGGTTCAGAACCAAGTTCTGAACCCCTTTTTTCATGCTGCAGGACGATCAACAATCAGCTGACACGCGCCTTGCGCACACCATCGGCCAGGGCGGCACACAAGCTCAACACGCCATCGATTGCCTGTTCCGACGTATCGGCATTGGCGATATGGTCGATCAGCGCCGAGCCAACCACCACACCATCAGCCAATCGTGCGATGGCCGCAGCCTGCTCCGGCGTACGGATACCGAAACCAATGCTGATCGGCAAATCGGTGTGGCGACGCAAGCGCGCCACGGCTTCTTCCACATGCTCCAGCGTCGCGGCACCGGCACCGGTCACACCCGCCACCGATACGTAATATACAAAGCCGGAACTACCATTGAGCACCGTTGGCAAACGCACGTCGTCGGTGGTTGGCGTGGTCAGGCGGATGAAGTCCAGGCCTGCTGCCTGGGCCGGTTCGCACAGTTCGCTGTTGTGCTCGGGCGGCATGTCCACAACGATCAGGCCATCCACACCAGATTCCAGCGCCTCGCCAATGAAACGCTGCACGCCATAACGGTGGATCGGGTTGAAGTAGCCCATCAGCACCAACGGCGTCTCGCTGTTGTCTTTGCGGAACTCACGAACCATCTGCAGGGTTTTCGCCAGGTTCTGCTGGGCGCCCAAGGCACGAATGTTCGCCAACTGGATCGCCGGACCGTCGGCCATCGGGTCGGTGAACGGCATGCCCAGCTCGATGACATCGGCACCGGCCGCTGGCAGGCCCTTGAGGATTGCCAGCGAGGTGTCGTAGTCCGGGTCGCCAGCCGTGACGAAAGTCACCAGGGCGGCGCGGTTCTGTTCCTTGAGTTCGGCAAAACGGGTTTGCAGGCGGCTCATCAGTGTTTCTCCTGCTGGGACTGTTCCATGTGGTGCATCACGGTTTGCATGTCTTTGTCGCCACGGCCGGACAGGTTGACCACCATCAGGTGATCCTTCGGCAGGTTCGGTGCGCGTTTGAACACTTCCGCCAGGGCATGGGCGCTTTCCAATGCAGGAATGATCCCTTCCAGTCGGCAGCATTTGTGAAAGGCTTCCAGAGCTTCGGCGTCGGTCACCGAGGTGTACTGGACGCGACCAATGTCGTGCAACCAGGCGTGTTCCGGACCGATGCCGGGGTAGTCGAGACCGGCGGAAATCGAATGGGCGTCGATGATCTGACCATCGTCGTCCTGCAACAGGAAGGTGCGGTTGCCGTGCAGTACACCGGGGACGCCGCCGTTCAGGCTCGCCGCATGCTTACCGGTCTCGATGCCATAACCGGCGGCTTCGACGCCGATGATCTCGACGCTCTTGTCGTCCAGGAACGGGTGGAACAGGCCCATGGCGTTGGAGCCACCGCCGATGCACGCCACCAGGCTGTCCGGCAGGCGACCTTCCTGGGCTTGCAACTGCTCGCGGGTTTCCTTGCCGATCACAGCCTGGAAGTCACGCACCATCGCCGGATACGGATGCGGGCCAGCCACGGTACCGATCAGGTAGAACGTGCTGTCGACGTTGGTGACCCAGTCGCGCAGGGCCTCGTTCATTGCATCTTTCAGGGTACCGGTGCCAGCGACCACTGGGATCACTTCAGCGCCCAGCAGCTTCATGCGAAACACGTTGGCCTGCTGGCGCTCGATGTCGGTGGTGCCCATGTAGATCACGCAATCGAGGCCAAAACGCGCGGCCACCGTGGCGGTGGCCACACCGTGCATGCCGGCGCCGGTCTCGGCGATGATGCGTTTCTTGCCCATGCGCCGCGCCAGCAGGATCTGGCCGATGCAGTTGTTGATCTTGTGCGCGCCGGTGTGGTTCAGCTCCTCACGCTTGAGATAGATCTTGGCACCGCCGCAGTATTCGGTCAGGCGCTCGGCGAAGTAGAGCGGGCTCGGACGTCCGACGTAGTCGCGCTGGAAGTAGGCCAATTCTTCGAGGAACGCCGGATCTTCCTTCGCCACTTCGTATTCGCGGGCCAGATCAAGGATCAGCGGCATCAGGGTTTCGGCCACATAGCGGCCACCGAACGCACCGAACAGGCCGTTGGCATCGGGACCGCTGCGCAGGTTGAAAGGGGTCGTAGGCTGGGTCATCGGGCGCTCCAAGCAAATGCGTTGAAAGACAATGAGGCTCACTCTACCCCTGACATCCGCCACTGAAAACCGATAAGATCGCCACAACCTGTCAGAAAAACTCACAGATAACATGAGCCACGACCTTCCCCCCCTCAACGCCTTGCGCGCCTTCGAGGCCACCGCCCGCTTGAACAGCGTAAGCCAGGCGGCCGAACAACTGCACGTCACCCATGGCGCTGTAAGTCGACAGCTGAAGGTGCTGGAAGAGCATTTAGGTGTCAGCCTGTTCATCAAGGATGGACGCGGCTTGAAACTCACAGATGCCGGCATGCGTCTGCGCGATGCCAGCACTGACGCGTTCGAGCGGTTACGCAGCGTGTGCGCGGAACTGACGCAAAGCACGGCCGATGCCCCGTTTGTCCTGGGCTGCTCGGGAAGCTTGCTGGCACGCTGGTTTATTCCCCGCCTGGGCAGGCTCAATGCCGACCTGCCTGACTTGCGCCTGCACCTGTCCGCCGGCGAGGGCGACCTGGACCCCCGGCGACCGGGACTGGACGCCTTGCTGGTATTCGCCGAACCACCCTGGCCGGCCGACATGCAGGTGTATGAACTGGTGAGCGAGCGGATCGGCCCCGTGATGAGCCCGCACTACGTCGGATTCGCCCGCTTGCAGGCCGCACCGACCAGCGCATTGCTGGACGAATCGTTGCTGCACACCACCTCCCGCCCACAGGCCTGGCCGACCTGGGCACAGCAAAACGACCTTGATCCCCGGGCATTGAAATTCGGGCAAGGATTCGAGCATCTGTATTATTTGCTGGAGGCCGCCGTAGCGGGGCTTGGCGTGGCGATCGCGCCCGAGCCGCTGGTGGCCGAGGACGTGCGTGCCGGTCGCCTGGTCGCGCCGTGGGGTTTCGATGAAACGGCGGCGCGACTGGCGTTGTGGCTACCCAAGCGAGCCGCAGATGGACGCGCTCGGCAATTGGCCCAGTGGCTCAGGCATGAGCTGAGCCAACCGACTCAGTCTCCGCGTTTGCACAGCAAGTAAGCAGCCAGCAAACCAAGCGCACCGACCGCGACGCCGGCCGTGGTCCATGGATGTTCCTGCGCGTAGTCGCGTGTGGCGATCCCGGTTTCACGGGTTTTCACCTTGACCTCTTCATACGCGTCGCTGAGCAGATGGCGAGAATGTTTCAGGGCGTTCTCAGCATTGGCCTTGAGCGACTTGAGGGTCTTACGCGACTCGTCCGAAGCGTCGTCCTTCAGGCTTTCCAACGACTTGAGCAGACTCTCGATCTCCGCTTCCATGCTTTGCAACGAGGCTTTGCGTAACGAATTGCTGGCCATGGTGGCTCTCTCCTGCAGTGGTTGAGTGGCGTGTGTGAATTGGGACTGCGGCCGTTTCTGAAAGTGC
The DNA here is from genome assembly GCF_008801605.1 of Pseudomonas brassicacearum subsp. brassicacearum. Lineage (GTDB taxonomy): Bacteria > Pseudomonadota > Gammaproteobacteria > Pseudomonadales > Pseudomonadaceae > Aquipseudomonas > Aquipseudomonas brassicacearum. The sequence goes on from NZ_VZPJ01000002.1 coordinate 16,315, forward strand.
AGTAAATCTGAACTTCAGCGCGTAAACGGCGACACACGTATGACGAAAAATCGCTGCTAGGCTGTTAAAAACAACCAAGGAGAACCTCATGAGTGATCATCACACTTACAAAAAAGTCGAGCTGGTCGGTTCGTCTCCCACCAGCATTGAAGACGCCATCAATAATGCCCTGGCCGAGGCCAGCAAAAGCCTCAAGCACTTGGAGTGGTTCGAAGTCACGGAAACCCGCGGACACATTGAAAACGGCCGGGCCGCGCACTTTCAGGTCACCCTCAAAGTCGGGTTCCGGATTGTGAATAGCTGAGGAGCGATGAACTTGCACGCTGGCGGAGTGCCATAGGGAATGGCGATGCGCTATGGTATGCGCATTCTGTTTTGCCAATACCTGCCCTATTTGATCCGACCATGGAGTGCGAGCGATGAAAAAGTTGATGGTAGCCCTGGGTTTGCTGAGCCTTGCCGGTGGCGCGTTTGCGGCCGGCAAGCCCTGCGAAGAGCTGAAAAGCGAAATCGCAGCGAAGCTGGATGGCAAGGGCGTGTCAGGTTATTCGCTGGAAATCGTCGATAAGGGCGCAGCGGCTGACGGACAAAAAGTCGTCGGCACCTGTGAGGGCGGCACGAAAGAAATCGTCTATAAAAAATGATTCTTTTCGAACGTCAAAGCCGACGCAGTGCGTCGGCTTTTTTATGCGCGTCATTCAGCCTTTCATGACCTGCGCCAGCAACTCGTATGAGTGCAAACGATCGGCATGCTCATACAGGTCACTGGTGAAAATCAGCTCATCGGCCTGGGTTTGCTCAATCAGCACCTCGAGCTTGGCGCGAATCTTCTGCGGACCGCCGACCATGGCCAGCCCCAAGAAATCGCCAACCGCTTCTTTCTCATGGGGCAACCAGAGGCCGTTCATGGTTTCGACCGGCGGACGCTGCACCAGGCTCTGGCCGCGCATCAGCGCCAGGATCCGCTGGTATACCGACGTCGCCAGGTAATCGGCCCGTTCATCCGTATCCGCCGCTACCAGCGGCACGCCGAGCATCACATAAGGCTTGTCGAGCACCGCCGACGGCTTGAAGTGGTTGCGGTAGATGCGAATTGCCTCGTGCATGTAACGCGGTGCGAAATGGGAGGCGAATGCGTAGGGCAAACCGCGTTCACCGGCCAATTGCGCACTGAACAGGCTCGACCCCAGCAACCATACCGGCACATTGGTCCCGGTGCCGGGCATGGCGATGATGCGTTGGTCCGGGGTGCGCGGGCCGAGGTAGCGCATCAGCTCGGCCACGTCTTCAGGGAAATCGTCCGCGCTGCCGGAGCGCTCGCGACGCAGCGCCCGGGCAGTCATCTGGTCGGAACCGGGCGCACGCCCCAACCCCAGGTCGATTCGACCCGGGTAGAGGCTTTCCAGCGTGCCGAACTGTTCGGCGATGATCAACGGCGCGTGATTGGGCAACATGACGCCGCCGGAGCCGACACGAATGGTCGAAGTCCCCCCCGCCAGATACCCCAGCAGCACCGCAGTCGCGGAGCTGGCGATACCATCCATGTTGTGGTGTTCGGCTACCCAGAAACGGGTATAACCGTATTTTTCCACGTGCTGTGCCAGGTCCAGCGAGTTGCGCAAGGACTGGGCGGCATTGCCATCGGCGCGGACAGGCACCAGATCGAGGGTTGAGAATTTCACTTCGGACAGCTGTTTCATGGGCCGGGATCTCCAACGGCGTTCCGGGCTTTTCCCGAGGGCAAAAGCCTGCCGTTTCTAAAGGTGTGTTCCATGCAATGTGGGCATATACCCGAGTTTCAATCCCTGCGAAGAATTTTCCTACTAAATTCGTCGGCTAATCGACAAGGTGAACTTTTCCGGGCGGTCTATCCTCACAACCCAGACAGTTAAAAAAATACCCAGGCGCGTCTCTCGCGCCGGATCTTCAGGAGGCAGACATGGCTATCATCAAGAAAGCATCGGCTCATTGGGAAGGTGACCTGAAAACCGGTATCGGCTCCATTTCCACGGAAACCGGTGTGCTGCGCGAAGCGCCCTATGGCTTCAAGGCGCGCTTTGAAGGCGGCAAGGGCACCAACCCAGAGGAATTGATCGGCGCAGCCCATGCCGGCTGCTTTTCCATGGCCTTTTCGATGATCCTCGGCGATGCCGGGCTCAAGGCCGACAGCATCGACACCAACGCTGAAGTGACCCTGGACCAGGTCGATGGCGGTTTCGCGATCACGGCAGTCAAGCTGGTACTCAAGGCGAAAATCCCCGGTGCCAGCCAGGCGCAATTCGACGAACTGAGCAAGAAGGCCAAGGAAGGGTGCCCGGTTTCCAAGGTACTGAACGCCCAGATCACCCTGGATGCGACGCTGGTGAACTGACGCATGAAAGGGTCGCAGCCTTCGCAGGCGCTGCCGAAGGCTGCGATTTCTTGAATACGGTCGAGCTGTTTACCCTGGCGCAATTATGATCGAATGAAGCCTGCAGTTTCAGCGCACAGGCAGTGCGCGCTGCCATGAGGAATTCGAACATGAAACGATCAGCCCTGGTGGTCATCGGTTGCGCATTCGCTGCCTCAGCCCTTGCAGCCCCCAAATCCTGCGAAGAGCTGAAAGCGGAAATCGAAGCGAAGATCCAGGCCAATAACGTGTCGTCCTACACGTTGGAAATCGTCACCAACGACGAAGTCCACGACCAGAACATGGTGGTGGGCACTTGCGAAAACGGCACGAAGAAAATCATCTACCAGAAGAACGACCGCTAGGACGCCCTACGGAACGCAATTGACTTGTCGCTCTTCGGCCACGATTTGACGCTTGGCATCATAGAGCCGAGCGCTGGGCGTGAACGCCAGGTTGCGAGCTTCCAATCGATAGCGCTGGCCGGCCTCGAAATGGTCATAACGCACGAGCATGTAGCACAGCCGCTCCTGCGGTTCGGCTTGCATACCCAGCCCACCGCCGCTAAACACCTCGAAGTCGAAGCGCACTTTCAGTTCGTGGCTGCCCGGCGAAACCTGAAAGAACCGTCCGTCTCGCAGTCGCTGGCCATCCAGGCCCTCAGCCATCAGCATTTTGCCGCCCGGCATGGGGGTAGCGAAATCGATCCACGCCATGTTCGAATCGACCTGGGGCAGCGGGCTCGTTGCACAACCGCTCATGGAGACCAGGGCCAGTAACAGCAGACGTAAGCGCATGGTGAGTTTCCTGACAATCAGGCATTGAGCATAGCGCCAATCAAGTTTGTTGGCAGCCCGCCGGTGTACCTTGCCCCACCACCTTGCGTTGCCGATCGTAAAGCTTGGCCCATGGCCGGAAACCGATGCTGCCGGCTTGCAACTGGTAACGTTGGCCCGCGTTGAAGTCCTTGAATTTCACGTTCAACCGGCAATCACGCCACAGCGGCTCGGCATCCGGGCCGATGTTGCCGGGCTCGACGGCAAATTGATAACGCACCGTCAGTTCATGGCTGCCGGGTTGCACTTCGAAATAGCGCCGGTCAATGGACGTCTTGTCATCGACCTTTAGCGCTTGCAGCGCGGTGTCCTGCTGGTTTCCCAGGTCGATCCACGCTTGGGATGGATCAGGATCAGGCAAACCGGCACAACCGGTCAGCAGCAACAGGCCGCTCGTCAGCATCAACACGCGCATAGCGAAGCTCCAGGCAAGCGAGATAGTCTTGTGGGCAGACTTCCCAGGGTGATTCCAATTGATCAGGCCGCATTCAAGCCATCGGTTACTCGACCGTGTTTTCCGGATTTTGTTTCCAGGCCTCCTGCTTTTGTTACTGAACGGTTGCACAAGCGCCGGTTATTACAGCCAGCTCGTCGGTGGGCAACTGCGGTTGTTGCAGGCCCGGGAGCCTATCGACCAGGTCATTGCCGACCCTGCTCGCGATGCCCAACTGAAGGCGCACCTGGCCCAGGCGCGTGAGGCACGGACGTTCGCCAGTGATCATCTGCATTTGCCGAACAATAAAAGCTATCGCCTGTATGCAGACATTGGCCGACCGTTCGTAGTCTGGAATGTCTTCACCACGCCAGAGTTTTCCCTGGCGCCGCAAAATCATTGTTTCCCCATTGCCGGTTGCGTGGCTTATCGCGGTTACTACAGCCAGGGAGCCGCCCGTGGCGAGGCCGCATTGCAGCGCTTGCAGGGCATGGACGTGTCGATCGGTGGTGTAGAGGCCTACTCGACGCTGGGCTGGTTCAACGATCCGATCCTGAGTTCGATGATGCATTGGGGCGACGAACGCCTGGCGACGCTGATCTTCCATGAACTGGCGCACCAGCGCTTTTATGTAAAGGACGACACCGAATTCAATGAGTCCTTCGCCACCTTCGTCGAGCAGGAAGGCAGCCGGCAATGGCGAGCCAGTCGAGGGCTGGCGCCGGATAACGGCAAACAGGTGCGCCAGCGCGACCAATTCATCCAATTGATCCTCGACACCCGCCAGCGCCTGGAAAAGCTCTACACCCAACCCCTGCCAACCGAACAGATGCGCCAACGCAAGGCACAGGCATTCGAACGCCTGCGCACCGACTATGAGCAGTTGCGCGACACTCAATGGAGCGGCGACAAACGCTACGATGCCTGGGTCTATGCCCCACTGAACAATGCGCGGTTGCTGCCGTTCGGGCTGTATGACCAGTGGGTGCCGGCGTTTGCGGCGCTGTTCAGACGGGAGGGCGGGGACTGGGTCGGGTTTTATGCGGCGGTGGAAAAGCTCGGCAAATTGCCGATCAATGAGCGCAAGGCGGCCTTGAAAGCGTTGGCAGCGCCGAAGACTTCCGCGGATTAGGCGGACATCATCGCGAGCAGGCTCGTTCCCACATTGGATGCCTCGCCATGGCCAGCCCAGCACAAAAAAGGGCATACCGATTCATCGGTATGCCCTTTTGATTGCCGCTTTCTTCCCCCTGGCTGAGGTACTTGCAGCAATTACGGGTTGACGCTGTCTTTCAGGAACTTGCCTGGTTTGAAGGCAACGGTGTTGCTGGCCTTGATCTTCACCGGCTCACCGGTCTGTGGGTTCTTGCCAGTGCGGGCGCCGCGGTGGCGTTGCAGGAAAGTGCCGAAGCCCACCAGGGTGACGCTGTCCTTGCGGTGCAGGGCGCCGGTGATTTCTTCGAGGACGGCGTTGAGGACGCGGTTGGCTTGTTCTTTGGTGAGGTCTGCTTTTTCCGCGATGGCGGCGGCGAGTTCTGGTTTACGCATGAATGAAGCCCCTTTGACGGTTTTTTTGTTGTTATGTCCGTGCCGTTCTCTTTGGAACGGCCCCTAAGGCGCCGCAGGCTCTACTCTGCGGCAGACGGGAGTGAGGATGGCACGCTGCCGAAAACGGCGCCAGTGGCCGGGCGACCTTTGTGGGACCAAAAGTAGGGTTTTTGCGACAGAACGACCAGTATTTACGCCAGCAGGGGTGGAAGTTCCTTGTTCAGAGCCAGTTTCTCCATCACCGCCGTGCCTGTCAGGGCGTAGCCCAGCAGGTTGCCTTGCGCGTCGCGGCACAGCGCCTTGATATCCGCGCCCTGCCCTTCGACGCTCCACACGCCCTCGCTGCCTCGCGGTGGTGGCGATACCACCAGTGGGCACACCGGGGTTTTTACCGTAATCGGCATGGCGCCGTAGCTGACGGCCGTCGGGTTGCCGGCCAGGGTCTGCGCCAGGGCCCGGGCGCAGCTCATCAGCGGCATGACATACAGCAGATTCAAGCCATCGACCTCGGCGCAGTCGCCCAGGGCGTAGATGTTGGCGTGTGAGGTTTTCAGGTGACGGTCGACCACGATGCCGCGGTTGATCACCAGGCCCGCCGCGGCTGCCAGATCGATGCGTGGGCGCAGGCCGATGGCCGAGACCACCAGGTCACAGGCAATCACCTGGCCGTCGGACAGGTGCGCCTCCAGCCCGTCGGCGACCTTCTGCAAGCGGTTGAGCACCGGGCCCAGGTGGAAACGCGCGCCAAGGCTTTCCAACCCGGCCTGGACCGCTGCGGCAGCGGCCGGGTGCAACAGCGTCGGCATCACTTGCTCGCACGGCGCCACCAGTTGCACTTCGTAGCCGCCCAGGCTCAAGTCATTGGCAAACTCGCAACCAATCAGGCCGGCGCCAAGCAACAACACCCGACGCTTGCCAGCGGCCGCGGCCCTGAAGCGTGCGTAGTCTTCCAGGTCGTTGATCGGAAAAATCAGCTCCGCCGCATCGCCCTGCACCGGCACGCGCACGGTTTCGGCGCCCCAGGCCAGGATCAGGTCACGGTAGCTCACCGCCTCTTCGCCGATCCACAGCCGCTTGTGGCCCGGATCGATGCCGCTGATACGGGTGTGGGTGCGAACTTCGGCCTTGAGTTGCTCGGCCATGGCCCCCGGTTCGGCCATGCTCAGGCCGTCGGCATCCTTGTTTTTACCAAAGCCTGTGGAGAGCATAGGTTTGGAGTACGAGCGACCGTCATCCGCGGTGATCAGCAGCAGCGGGGTTTCGCTATCGAGCTTGCGAAACTCCCGGGCCAGGTTGTAACCGGCCAGCCCAGTACCGACGATAACGACAGGTGCACTCATGTTGCTCTCCATTTGATGAAACGATCAGTTGATTTCGATCATTTCGAAATCCATTTTGCCGACGCCGCAGTCCGGGCACAGCCAGTCTGCCGGTACGTCCTCCCAGCGAGTGCCGGGCGCGATGCCATCGTCAGGCCAGCCGTCAGCTTCGTTGTAGATCAGGCCGCAGACGATACATTGCCACTTCTTCATTCCAGTACTTCCTCAAGATGTCAGGCCTTGGCCGGTATTTTCCGGCTCAGGGCGTTTTGTACTGATCGGTTGCGACAGATGCAAGCACGATCAGCAGGGCAGCCGGCCGGGCCAGTCAAAATCACCGACCGACATGGTAAGCTCGCGCCCTCATTTGCTGCCATTCAAGACCTCTGTGCCGCATACAAATTCGATATTTCCAACACTCCAATGGCTGCCCCAGCCCCTGCTGTCGCCTCGCCCCGATGTGGGTGTCCTCGACTGGCTGTTCGACGAAGGCTCCCTGACCCGGCGCCTCACGCGCCTGTCGGACGGCCATTTCAGCGTGACGCCGCTGTTCGAAGGCTGGCAGCCATTGCGCGCCGACGAATGCGCCGCCCTGGACCTGGCCGAGGGCAGCGAGGGCTGGGTTCGTGAGGTGTATCTGCGCGGCCACGACCAGCCTTGGGTGTTCGCCCGCAGCGTGGCGGCGCGCAGCGCCTTGCAGGGTGACGGCTTGCAGATGGACGAACTGGGCAGCCGTTCCCTGGGGGAGTTACTGTTTTGCGACCAGGCGTTCCAGCGCCGAGCCATCGAAGTTTGCCATTACCCCGACGCCGGGTTGCCGGAAGAAGTGCGCGCCAGCGGGCTGTGGGGTCGCCGCTCACGTTTCGATCGCGGTGCGTTGAGCGTGCTGGTGGCGGAAATTTTCCTGCCGCGCCTGTGGACCGTCGCCCGTGCCTATTCGGAGAATTGCTGATGTACGTGCAACTGCTCAAATCGTTGAACCGCCTGAACCCGCGGGCCTGGGACTTCGTGCAACTGACCCGCATGGACAAGCCCATCGGCATCTACCTGCTGCTGTGGCCGACGTTGTGGGCGCTGTGGATTGCCGGTGAAGGCTCACCGTCCATCGCCAACGTGGTGATTTTCGTCCTCGGCGTGGTGCTGACCCGCGCCGGCGGCTGTGTGATCAATGACTGGGCCGACCGCAAGGTGGACGGTCACGTCAAGCGCACCGAGCAGCGCCCACTGGTGAGCGGCAAGATCAGTTCAAAAGAGGCACTGGTGTTCTTCGCCGTGCTGATGAGCGTGAGTTTCCTGCTGGTGCTTTGCACCAACACCCCGACCATCCTGCTCTCCCTCGGTGGCCTGGCGCTGGCGTTCAGCTACCCGTTCATGAAGCGCTATACCTACTACCCGCAAGTGGTCCTGGGCGCGGCGTTCTCCTGGGGCATGCCGATGGCGTTCACCGCCGAAACCGGTCATCTGCCGGCCGCCGCCTGGTTGCTGTACATCGCCAACCTGCTGTGGACGGTGGGCTACGACACCTATTACGCGATGACCGACCGGGACGATGACCTGCGCATCGGCGTGAAGTCCACCGCGATCCTGTTTGGCGATGCCGACCGGGTGATCATCCTGTCATTGCAAGGCCTGGCCCTGGGCTGCCTGCTGTTGGCCGGAGCGAAATTCCAACTGGGCGGCTGGTTCCACCTGGGGCTGGTGGCCGCTGCCGCGTGCTTCGCCTGGGAGTTCTGGTACACCCGTGACCGGGACCGGATGCGCTGCTTCAAGGCGTTCCTGCACAACCACTGGGCCGGGTTGGCGATTTTTGTGGGGATCGTGCTGGATTACGCTCTAAGGTGATTCTCAAACCTGTGGGAGCGAGCCTGCTCGCGAAAGCGGTAAGTCATTCAAGGATGATGTCGGCTGACAGACGCCTTCGCGAGCAGGCTCGCTCCCACACGGGTTTAGCGATTACTTGGCCTTGGCAACTTTCCAGGCGCCATCCATTTTACCGTCGCCGGTCATGTCTCCAGCCTTCTTGTCCATCACGAAGGTGTACAGCGGCATGCCCTGATAGGCCCACTGCATTGAGCCATCTTCACGCTTGATCACGGTCCAGTCACCCATGGATTTATCACCCGCCTCAGCCATCAACGGTGGCCAATTGGCGGCACACTTGTCATTGCACGCCGACTTGCCGGCCGAGTCCTTGGCGAAGGTGTAAAGCGTCATGCCCTTATGGTCGGTGAACATGCCGTCCTTCTCCATAGCAGGATCGGCTGCCATCGCCAATCCAGGCAACGTCAGGGCAGCAGCCATCAGCAGGGCTTTGAAAGAAACAGTCATTTGTTTCATGGAAACCTTCCTTTGTAGTTGTCAGGATTCGGACTGAAAAGCTTAGTCCAGGATCCCTTTCACCGCCGCACCCTGAAATAACTGTCACACGACTGCAATAATTCCGTTATCTAATGCGGCGCAAGACAGTTAAATGACAAGAGGATTACCCCATGGTTGGCAGGAGCATTCTGATCGTCGACGACGAAGCGCCCATCCGCGAGATGATCGCCGTTGCGTTGGAGATGGCCGGCTATGACTGCATGGAAGCAGAAAACTCCCAACAGGCCCACGCCATCATCGTCGACCGCAAGCCCGACCTGATCCTGCTGGACTGGATGCTGCCCGGCACGTCTGGCATCGAACTGGCACGGCGTCTCAAGCGCGACGAGCTGACCGGTGATATTCCAATCATCATGCTCACCGCCAAGGGCGAAGAGGACAACAAGATCCAGGGCCTGGAAGTCGGCGCCGACGACTACATCACCAAGCCGTTTTCCCCACGGGAGTTGGTGGCGCGCCTCAAGGCCGTGCTGCGACGCGCCGGGCCGACCGATGGCGAAGCCCCCATCGAAGTCGGTGGCTTGCTGCTCGACCCGATCAGCCACCGCGTGACCATCGACGGCAAACCCGCCGAAATGGGCCCGACCGAATACCGCCTGCTGCAATTCTTCATGACTCACCAGGAACGCGCCTACACCCGCGGCCAACTGCTGGACCAGGTCTGGGGCGGCAACGTCTATGTCGAGGAGCGCACCGTTGACGTGCACATCCGACGCCTGCGCAAGGCCCTCGGCGATGCCTATGAAAATCTGGTACAAACCGTGCGCGGCACCGGATATCGTTTTTCGACCAAGGCCTGATCCGAGCCCTTACCGCCCGACAAAGCTGACAAGGACGCGCGTCACGTGAACCAAAACTGGCATGGCACCCTGATTCGCCACATGTTGTTGCTGGTGACCGGCTGTTTGCTGATCGGCCTGATCAGTGGTTATTACGGTTGGAGCCTGGCCGCGGGCCTGGGGCTTTACCTGGCCTGGACACTCAAGCAATTGCTGCGCCTGCATGAATGGCTGCGCCTGCACCAACCCGACGAAGCACCGCCCGACGGCTATGGCCTGTGGGGTGAGGTGTTCGACAGCATCTACCACCTGCAACGGCGCGACCAGCGCGTTCGCGGGCGCCTGCAGGCGGTGATCGACCGGGTCCAGGAGTCCACCGCCGCGCTGAAAGACGCGGTGATCATGCTCGACAGCGACGGCAACCTGGAGTGGTGGAACCGCGCCGCCGAGACCCTGCTGGGCCTCAAGACGCCACAGGACAGCGGCCAGCCGGTGACCAACCTGGTACGTCATCCGCGCTTCAAGGAATATTTCGAGCAGGCCAATTACGCCGAGCCGCTGGAGATTCCTTCGCCCACCAATGATCGGCTACGCATCCAGCTGTACATCACCCGCTATGGCAACAATGAGCACTTGATGCTGGTGCGCGACGTCACGCGCATTCATCAGCTGGAACAGATGCGCAAGGACTTCATCGCCAACGTCTCCCATGAACTGCGCACGCCGTTGACGGTGATCTGCGGCTACCTGGAAACCCTGCTCGACAACGTCGAAGAGGTGAACCCGCGCTGGAGCCGGGCCTTGCAGCAGATGCACCAGCAAAGCGGGCGCATGCAGACCCTGCTCAACGACTTGTTGCTGCTGGCGAAGCTGGAAGCCACCGATTACCCGTCGGACAACCAGCCAGTGCCCATCGACGACCTGCTGCAAACCATTGTCGAAGATGCGCAGGAACTGTCCGGTGCCAAGCAGCAGACCATCACCCTGGAAGCCGACGCGGCCGTGCAGCTCAAAGGCAGCGAGGCGGAACTGCGCAGTGCGTTTTCCAACCTGGTGTTCAACGCGGTCAAATACACGCCGGAGCAAGGCCGGATCCATGTGCGCTGGTGGGGCGATGAGCAAGGTGCGCACCTGAGCGTGCGCGATTCGGGCATTGGCATCGACAGCAAACACCTGCCGCGCCTGACCGAACGTTTCTACCGTGTCGACTCCAGCCGCAACTCCAATACCGGCGGCACCGGGCTGGGCCTGGCCATCGTCAAACACGTCCTGCTGCGCCATCGCGCCCGCATGGAAATCAGCAGCGTACCCGGCCATGGCAGCACCTTTACCTGCCATTTCGCCCCGGCCCAGGTGGTTCGCGCACGCCTCGCCCGCCCCGCTGATTGAGCACGCCCCCTAGGCAATCGCCGAGTCAGCCGCTACATTGACTGACTTGCGCCTGCCTTTTCAGGCGCTCATTTTCAATTCCTACGACTATACGGAACCCGCAAAACTCCATCATGGACCCTTCCCCTGGCTTGTCCCTCGTCACACTCTTCGCCGAATTCGGCATGATTCTTTTTGCTCTGATCCTGGTTTTGCTCAACGGTTTTTTCGTTGCGGCCGAATTCGCCATGGTCAAGCTGCGCTCGACCCGGGTCGAGGCCATTGCCGAGCAGAACGGCTGGCGCGGGCACATCCTGCGCACCGTCCATAGCCAGCTCGACGCTTACCTGTCGGCGTGCCAGTTGGGTATCACCCTGGCCTCCCTGGGCCTGGGCTGGGTCGGCGAGCCGGCGTTCGCCCACATCCTCGAGCCGTTGCTGGGCGCGGTCGGCGTGCAGGCGCCGGAAGTGATCAAGGGCGTATCGTTCTTCACCGCGTTCTTCATCATTTCGTACCTGCACATCGTGGTCGGTGAACTGGCGCCCAAATCCTGGGCCATTCGCAAACCCGAGCTGCTGTCGCTGTGGACCGCCGTGCCGCTGTACCTGTTCTACTGGGCCATGTACCCGGCGATCTACCTGCTCAACGCCAGCGCCAACGCCATTCTTCGCATCGCCGGCCAAGGCGAACCCGGCCCGCATCACGAACACCATTACAGCCGCGAAGAACTGAAGCTGATCCTGCACTCCAGCCGTGGCCAGGACCCGAGCGACCAAGGCATGCGCGTGCTGGCATCGGCCGTGGAAATGGGCGAGCTGGAAGTGGTGGACTGGGCCAACTCCCGGGAAGACCTGGTGACGCTGGAGTTCAATGCGCCGCTCAAGGAAATCCTGGCGATGTTCCGTCGCCACAAGTTCAGCCGCTATCCGGTGTATGACAGCGAGCGCCAGGAGTTCGTCGGCCTGCTGCACATCAAGGACCTGCTGCTGGAACTGGCGGCCCTGGATCACATCCCCGAGTCGTTCAACCTGGCCGAACTGACCCGGCCGCTGGAGCGCGTGTCGCGGCACATGCCGCTGTCGCAATTGCTGGAGCAGTTCCGCAAGGGCGGCTCGCACTTCGCCCTGGTCGAGGAAGCCGACGGCAATATCATCGGCTACCTGACCATGGAAGACGTGCTGGAAGTGCTGGTGGGTGACATCCAGGACGAACATCGCAAGGCCGAACGCGGCATCCTGGCCTACCAGCCGGGCAAGCTGCTGGTACGCGGCGACACGCCGCTGTTCAAGGTCGAGCGCCTGCTGGGGATCGACCTGGACCACATCGAAGCCGAAACCCTGGCCGGGTTGGTCTATGAAACCCTCAAGCGCGTACCGGAAGAGGAAGAAGTGCTGGAAGTCGAAGGCCTGCGGATCATCATCAAGAAGATGAAAGGGCCGAAGATCATTCTGGCGAAGGTGTTGATGCTCGATTGAGTGTCAGCCCGCTTTCCGGCGAGCCTGTGGCAAAGCCGTGGGAGCAAAGCTTGCTCGCGATACAGGCGACTCGATCGCTGAAAAACCGCATCGCCTTCGTCGCGGGCAAGCCTTGCTCCCACAGATAAATCCCTCCACCACAAAAGCACCTGCGTCACGCCTCGGCGCTATTGCTTGCCCAACGCAAAGTTGGGCAAGTCACCCACCGGTTGATTGAACTGGTAGGGAATCGACACCAGCCCCAGTCCGGTATTGCGCTGCACCACGAAATGCAGGTGCGGGCCGGAGCTGTTGCCGGTATTGCCCGACAACGCCAACGGCGTGCCCACACCGACCCTCTGCCCTTCCCGTACGCTCACCGAACCTTTCTGCAAGTGCAGGTAGACGCCCATGGTCCCGTCATCGTGCAGCACCCGCACGAAGTTGCCCGAAGGATCGTCACCGCGGCCGGTCTGCTCGTTTTCGGTCTTGATGACCACGCCGCCCCGCGCCGCGATGATCGGCGTGCCGACGGGCATGGCAATGTCCATGGCGTAGCGGTTCTTCGGGCCGTAATGACTGTACTGGCCGTTGGCACCCTGACTCAGCCGGAACGGCCCGCCACGCCACGGCAACGGGTACTGATAGGCCTGTGCCGCGCCTGCGGGGTCGCCCAGGGAGTATTCGAACCTTGGGGTATACACCAACGGCCTGCCCGGCTGCGTGGCCGTGAGCAGCGCCAGGCGCAGGTTGCTGCGCGCCGGCAGCACCCGCCGAATCGGCCGGCTCGGTGCCCCGCTCACATTACGCAGTCCGGCGAAACTCAACTCGATCTCCACTGGCGCATACAGGTCGTTGCGCACGAACACCGCATCCGCGCCGTTCTGTTTCTTGATATCGAGGAATACCTGTCGCTCCAGGCGCTCGACCATGCGGTCGCGGAACACGAACACCTGCGCGCCCTTGCTGGGGCGGTCGCTATAGGACACCACGCCATTGGCATCGGTGGATTTGTAGATCGTCATGGCCACGGCCGAGGTGGAGGCCAGGACAAGACCACAGGCAAACAGCAGGGGAGCGAGCATGGGTAAGGGTTCTGTCGAAAAATGAAGGCCTGCACAGCAGCCTAGCAGCTGGGATGGACCAGCGTAGTCGACGGATGTTTCAAAATTGGATCAGCGATCGGTGTTGGATCTTATGGCCCCAACGAGAGCAAACTCCTGCACAGGCCGTCGGAAGATCAAGCGTCAATGCGCAGACGCAGGCGCAAGTCTGGAGAGCCCACCGCTCCGCCAGTCAGACGATCGAGCAGACTCCAAGCTCTGGCACCGCCCCCTAATGATAGTAACGGAGCCGGTACTCCATACCTTATTTGACCCGCCTCGATGTCGGACGTCTTCACCAGATGCCGCAACACGAACTCGGAGTCCTGTCGATCACCGACGAAAATCAGTATCGCCACATCCCCCGCGACCATCCCTTGAGTCTTGAGCAACATTGGAATGCCGCCACCTTCGTCGATTGGCAGGAGTTCGGCCCCGAAACATTGCTCGCCTCCCACTTGATAGACCGCCTCAGGCACAACCAGATCACCCGCGACACCAAGCTCAAGAAGAGGCGATGTTCGGGTACCCGTCGTCGATTGCACCGTATAGATAACCTTAACGTCGCCGTATTTGATCGGCATCAGATAAGTCGACTCGACCGGCACGACCAGATCTTCAACCGGGTCCGGGCCGATGGTCAGGTGTTTGACAAAACAGGCAGCCGCGCTAGACCCCCACCAATAGACAGAAACGAGCGCGCCCGGCGTGAGCGACGACGCCGCTCTGATTCTGAGGTTTACGCCTTGCGACAGCACTGACTGGGGGATAACGCCATCCACGGCTTCATCCACGATCGGCTTGTAGATCTGCCCCTCGATCGACAACGGTGTGCGCGGTGAATCCGACGGTTCGAATTCCAGATAAAAATAGTACAGGAGCACTTCCTGCCCTTTTAAGTCCAGCGCCCGGTCAGCCGGCACCGGCACGACGATGTCCCGGTTCTCCTCCCGGACTGCTCCAGAGCTGCCGAATAGGGCATCCCCTTCCAGTGATTCTTCGATCACGACGAGATAAGTGCCTCCTACTCGCATTCCCTCGACAAAGGGAAAACGAATGGTCAACCCTTTCTCCAAGTTGGCATATGAAATCTTCCCATCCACGGCTTCATCGATCGAAGCCGGAAGCAGAGGCGCCTGGTCCCGGCGCAATGCGTCGGCAATCCGGTTTCTTTGCTTCAGGGTGATGAACGTGTTCATCGTCAGCTCCTGTTTGTCACGTACTCACGAAAAGTGAGCGCCCATGACAATCTAGAAGTCCCTTCCGGAAAATTGACCTGTAGGAAATAACAGTTCAGACCGGCGGATGGGCCGCAAGCGGATGTTAAGGAGCTTTACCGAGAGGGATGACGCCATCGCGAGCAAGCTCGCTCCCACAGGGAGATTTGCCTAGGCACAAAACTGTGGCCTACACAAATCACTGTGGGAGCGAGCTTGCTCGCGATAGCGGACTCAGGGCGCCGCCGAATCAGGCGCCTGGTACGAAGTGCTTCTGGGCGGTGCCGCGGGCGATCAGGCGGGAGATATAGTCGAGTTTCTGCGGGTCTTTGTCGACGAAGCGGAACGTCAGTTGCAGCCATTCGCTGTCGGGCGTCTGCTCATGGGCGACGATGGCGTGCAGGTAGCCGTTGAGGCGAGCGGTTTCAGCGTTGTCGCCCTGCTCCATGTCCAGCACGGCGCTTTCGAGCACTTGTGGCAGGGTGTCGGTGCGCTTGACCACCAGCAATGCTTCCTTGAGGCTCAGAGCCTTGATCACGCATTGCTGGGTGCCGCTGGACAGGCGCAACTGGCCCTGGCCACGGTTGGTCCCCGAAGCAGCGGCTACCGGTGCCTTGACGGGAGGGCTGTTGAGCAAGCCACGGGCCGGAGCCACAGCCGCGGCGGGAGCAGCGACCGGCTTGGCAAAAGGATTCGCGGCAGGGGCCGAAGCAACAGCAGCAACCGGAGCCTTGCCGCCCGTCAGGGCGCTGAGCGAATCATTGCCGAACGCCGAGTTCATCTTGGTCGGGGCGCTGTTCATCAGCGTGTCGAGCTTGCCGACCTTGTGCAGGGCCTGCTTGACCTTGGTCAGTAGCTGCTCGTTGGTGAACGGCTTGCTGACGTAGCCGGAAACGCCGGCCTGGATCGCCTGGACCACGTTTTCCTTGTCGCCGCGGCTGGTGACCATCACGAACGGCATGCCCTTGAGGTTGTCCTGCTGGCGGCACCAGGTCAGCAATTCCAGGCCGGACATTTCCGGCATTTCCCAATCGCACAACACCAGGTCGAACGCTTCGCGAGCCAGCAGGGCTTGGGCTTTCTTGCCATTCACCGCGTCTTCGATGCGCACGCCCGGGAAGTAGTTGCGCAGGCACTTCTTCACCAGGTCACGAATGAACGAAGCATCGTCCACGACCAACACACTGACCTTACTCATCCAGATACACCTCTAAAAAATCCCGGCAAGCATACCGCTTTTACTGATGGCACATTGCCAAAAACCTTCAGTCACGCCGGGACTTTTCGTTCGCGGGGTGCTGCTTTCGATTAAAAAAAACTCAAAAAAAAGCCCGACCAGAAGGCCGGGCGCTTTTCTTGGCAATCTTACTTATCGTCCGTTTCGCCCGGAACATTAGCGGTTTCGGACGGGGTGCCCTCAACTTCTTGCTTCATCCGCTTGAGCCCCAAATGCCGCACATCGGTGCCGCGCACCAGGTAGATGACAAGTTCCGAGATGTTGCGTGCATGATCGCCGATACGCTCCAGAGAACGCAGCACCCAGATGATGCTCAACACTCGGGAGATGGAGCGTGGGTCTTCCATCATGTAAGTCGCCAGCTCGCGCAGGGCGGTCTTGTATTCGCGGTCGATGATCTTGTCGTACTGGGCCACCGACAACGCCAGGTCGGCGTCGAAGCGGGCAAAGGCGTCCAGGGCATCGCGAACCATGTTGCGCACCTGGTCGCCAATGTGGCGAACCTCGACATAACCGCGCGGCGCTTCGCCTTCTTCGCACAACTGAATGGCACGACGAGCAATCTTGGTGGCTTCGTCGCCGATCCGCTCAAGGTCGATCACCGACTTGGAGATGCTGATGATCAGGCGCAGGTCCGAAGCCGCCGGCTGACGACGGGCCAGGATACGCAGGCACTCCTCGTCGATGTTGCGCTCCATCTGGTTGATCTGGTCATCGATTTCGCGTACCTGCTGGGCCAGGCCGGAGTCGGCCTCGATCAGCGCGGTCACCGCATCGTTGACCTGCTTTTCCACCAGCCCGCCCATGGCCAGCAAGTGACTGCGCACTTCCTCAAGCTCAGCGTTGAACTGTGCGGAAATGTGGTGAGTAAGGCCTTCCTTCGAAATCATCTTGTTCGCTCCGCGAAAGTTGCAAGCTTCAAGCTGCAAGCTTCAAGCAGTTAAATGTTGATCCTGATAGCGCAGTGCGCCTATGCAGCAGCCTCGACTAGCCGTAACGACCGGTGATGTAGTCTTCGGTCTGTTTCTTGGCCGGATTGGTGAACAGGGTGTCGGTGTCGCCGAACTCCACCAGTTTGCCCATGTACATGAACGCCGTGTAGTCGGAAACCCGCGCCGCCTGTTGCATGTTGTGGGTCACGATGACGATGGTGAACTTGGACTTGAGCTCGTAGATCAGTTCTTCGACTTTCAGCGTCGAGATCGGATCCAGGGCCGAGCAAGGCTCGTCGAGCAGCAGCACTTCCGGTTCCACGGCGATGGTGCGCGCGATCACCAGGCGTTGCTGTTGACCGCCAGACAGGCCCAGGGCCGAATCATGCAGGCGGTCCTTGACCTCATCCCACAACGCCGCGCCCTTGAGCGCCCATTCCACGGCTTCGTCGAGGATGCGCTTCTTGTTGATGCCCTGGATGCGCAAGCCGTAGACCACGTTCTCGTAGATGGTTTTCGGGAACGGGTTGGGCTTCTGGAACACCATGCCCACACGACGACGCAGCTCGGCCACGTCTTCGCCCTTGCGGTAGATGTTGTTGCCGTAGAGGTTGATTTCCCCTTCGACACGGCAGCCGTCCACCAGGTCGTTCATGCGGTTGAAGGTACGCAGCAAGGTTGACTTGCCGCAGCCCGACGGGCCGATGAACGCGGTGACGCGCTGTTTCGGGATGTTCAGGCTGACGTCATACAGCGCCTGCTTGTCGCCGTAGAACAGACTCAGGCCGGGCACTTCGATGGCGACGGTTTCCTGGGCCAGGTCCAGGCTCTGCTTGTCGCGGCCCAGGGCCGACATGTTGATGCCGTGTGTATGTGCTTCGTGTTGCATGGGAGGCTCCCTGTGCTAACAAATTCGGTTCGGTTGGCCACTGAGCGGCCATGCCAATCTGTGTATGTGTCTGTGTGGGAGCGAGCCTGCTCGCGATTCAGGCGACTCGGTCTGGCTTTGAACCGAGGTGACGCCATCGCGAGCAGGCTCGCTCCCACAGAAAATCAATGTGTAATCAGCTATCCAGTGCTTTGTACTTCTCGCGCAGGTGGTTACGGATCCACACCGCCGACAGGTTGAGCGTGGCGATCACCAGCACCAGCAACAGCGCCGTGGCGTACACCAGCGGTCGTGCCGCTTCGACGTTCGGGCTCTGGAAGCCCACGTCATAGATATGGAAGCCCAGGTGCATGATCTTCTGGTCCAGGTGCAGGTACGGGTAGTTGCCGTCCAACGGCAGCGACGGCGCCAGTTTCACCACGCCCACCAGCATCAACGGCGCCACTTCACCGGCGGCACGGGCCACGGCGAGAATCATCCCGGTCATCATCGCCGGGCTCGCCATGGGCAGGACGATTTTCCACAGGGTCTCGGCCTTGGTCGCACCGAGGGCCAGGGAGCCTTCGCGCACGGTACGCGGGATCCGCGCCAGGCCTTCCTCGGTGGCCACGATCACCACCGGCACCGCCAGCAGCGCCAGGGTCAGGGATGCCCAGAGCAGGCCTGGGGTGCCGAAGGTCGGCGCCGGCAAGGCCTCGGGGAAGAACAGCCGGTCGACCGAACCACCCAGCACGTAGACGAAGAAGCCCAAGCCAAACACACCGTAGACGATGGCTGGAACGCCGGCCAGGTTGTTCACCGCGATGCGGATCAGGCGGGTCATCGGGCCCTGGCGGGCGTATTCACGCAAATAAACCGCCGCCAGTACGCCGAACGGCGTCACGATCATCGCCATGATCAGGGTCATCATCACGGTGCCGAAAATCGCCGGGAAGATGCCGCCTTCGGTGTTGGCCTCACGAGGGTCGTCGCTGAGGAATTCCCAGACCTTGCTGAAATAGAAACCGAGCTTGGTAAACGTGCCCATGCCGTTCGGTTGATAGGCATGTACCACCTTGCCGATGCCGATCTCCACTTCCTTGCCGTTGGCATCGCGGGCAGTCAGGCTGTCGCGGTTGAATTGTGCATGCAGGTCGGACAGGCGCGCTTCGATGTCCTTGTAACGGGCATTGAGTTCGGCGCGCTCACTTTCCAGGTCGGCTTGGGCGGCGGCATCGAGCTTGCCGTCCAGCTCCAGCTTGCGACCGTGCAGGCGGATGCGCTCCAGGCCAGCGTTGATTGCACCGATGTCGACTTTTTCCAAGGTCTTGAGCTCGGCGGCCAACTGGTTGACCCGCTGTACGCGAGCCTGCAGTTGCGGCCAGGCGGCCTCGCCTTCGGCGATGACCTTGCCGTCTTCCTTGACGTTGACCAGGTAGCCGTAGAAGTTGCCCCACTCACGGCGCTCGATCGCCATCAGTTCCGGCGGCGTGGTCTGGTTGGTCAGCCACTCGCCGACGATCCAGGTGAAGTCAGTACCGTTCAGGTCCCGGTTACCCACCTTGATCAGTTCGCGGGTCATGAACTCGGGGCCTTCGTCCGGCACCGGCAGGCCGGCGCTTTTCAGGCGCTCGCGCGGCACTTCTTCTTTCTGCACGACTTCGCCGACCACCAGGTGCTCAGGCATGCCCGGCACGTTGTAGTTGGCGTGGACCAGGTCCGCCGGCCAGAAGTGACCCAGGCCGCGTACAGTGATCACCGCCAGCAGGCCAATGGTCATGATGACCGCGATGGATACCGCGCCACCGCTGATCCAGACGCCGGGGGCGCCGCTCTTGAACCATCCTTTCAGGGAGTTCTGTTTCACAGACTTCTACCTTTCTTAAAGCGACGAATATTTCTTGCGCAGACGCTGACGGATCAGCTCGGCGAGGGTGTTCATGACAAAGGTGAACAACAGCAGCACCAGTGCCGACAGGAACAGCACGCGGTAATGGCTACCGCCGACTTCCGACTCGGGCATCTCCACCGCCACGTTGGCCGCCAGGGTGCGCAGGCCTTCGAACAGGTTCATTTCCATGACCGGCGTGTTACCCGTGGCCATCAGCACGATCATGGTCTCGCCCACCGCACGGCCCATGCCGATCATCAGCGCCGAGAAGATACCGGGGCTGGCGGTGAGGATGACCACGCGGGTCATGGTCTGCCACGGCGTCGCACCAAGGGCCAGGGAGCCCAGGGTCAGGCCGCGCGGCACGCTGAACACGGCGTCTTCGGCGATGGAGTAGATGTTCGGGATGACCGCGAAACCCATTGCCAGGCCGACCACCAGGGCGTTGCGCTGGTCGTAGGTGATGCCCAGGTCATGGGAGATCCACATGCGCATGTCACCGCCGAAGAACCAGGCTTCCATGTACGGGCTCATGTACAGCGAGAGCCAGCCCACGAACAGGATCACCGGGATCAGCAGGGCACTTTCCCAGCCGTCCGGCACTCTCAGGCGAATGGATTCCGGCAGGCGGCTGAAGACGAAACCGGCGACCAGGATGCCGATTGGCACCAACATCAGCAGGCTGAAAATACCTGGCAGGTGCCCTTCGACGTACGGCGCCAGGAACAGGCCGGCGAAGAACCCGAGGATCACCGTCGGCATGGCTTCCATCAGTTCGATCACCGGCTTGACCTTGCGGCGCATGCCCGGGGCCATGAAGTAGGCAGTATAGATCGCCGCGGCAACCGCCAGTGGCGCCGCCAGCAGCATCGCGTAGAACGCGGCTTTCAGGGTGCCGAAGGTCAGCGGCGAAAGGCTCAGCTTGGGTTCGAAGTCGGTGTTGGCGGCGGTCGATTGCCAGACGTACTTGGGTTCGTCGTAGTTTTCGTACCAGACCTTGCTCCACAACGCGCTCCACGAGACTTCCGGGTGCGGGTTGTCCAGCGTCAGCGGTTGCAGCTTGCCGCCCTGCTCCACGATCAGGCGGTTGGCCCGTGGCGACATGCCGAACAGGCCTTGGCCGTCGACCACCTGGTCCACCAACAAGGTGCGGTGGGCGGTGCTGTGGAATACGCCGAGCTTGCCGGCCGCGTCCAGCGCTACGAAGCCTTTGCGACGCTCTTCGGCGGTGATTTCAACAATCGGCGTGGTGCCCATCTGGAACGTACGAATCTGTTTGAAGCGCAGCTCGCCGTCCGGATCGCGGGCCATGAACCACTGCGCCAGGCCGCCCTTGGAGTCGCCGATGATCAGCGAGATTCCGCCCACCAGCTGGGTGGCGGCGGTGACTTGGGCGTCGGCGTTCTCGAGCAGTTTGTAGCGACCGTTGAGGCTCTTGTCCCGCAGGCTGAACACATCGGCCTGGGCGCGCCCGTTGACCACATACAGCCATTGCTGGCGCGGGTCGACGAAGATGTTCTTCACCGGCTCGGTCATCTGTGGCAGATCGATGCGGGTCTGCTCGCTGGTGACCTCGCCGGTCATCATGTTTTCTTCGCTGGTGATCGACAGCACTTGCAGTTGGGCACCGCTGGAACCGGCCAGCAGCAGGGTCGAATCGGTGGCGTTGAGGCTGACATGCTCCAGGGCCGCGCCCTGCTCGTTCAACACGATCGGCGTCTCGCCATAAGGGTATTCGACGGCAGGCGAGATGGTTTTCTTGCCGTCCGGGTAGCTGACCTTATAGGTGTGACGGAATACCAGGGCCTGGCCGTTGGACAGACCGATCACCACCAATGGGCTGCCAGGCTGGTCTTCGCCAATGGCGGTCACGCTGGCACCGGCCGGAATCGGCAGGTCGATACGGCGCAGTTCGGCACCACTGGTGATATCGAAAAACAGCGCCTGGCCCTTGTCGGAAACCCGCATGGCGACTTGGTTCTGCTCTTCGATGGAGATCATCAGGGGTTTGCCGGCATCTTGCATCCAGGCCGGGGTGATCGAGTCCTTGGCGGTCAGGTCCGCGCCCTGGAACAGGGGCAGCACCACATAGGCCAGGAAGAAGAAGATCAACGTAATGGCGGCCAGGACGGCGAGGCCGCCGACCAGCACGTACCAGCGGGTCAGGCGATCCTTGAGCGCGCGAATGCGGCGCTTGCGTTGCAACTCAGGCGTATTGAAGTCAATGCGCTTGGGAGGGGAAGTCGTAGTCATTGTGGAATTGGCCAGATCATTCATGCGCACACCCTAGCGATCCTGTATGACAGAAAGATGACAATGCAGTGACGCAACAAATCCGCCGCCGAGGAAACCGGCAGCGGACAGGAATTTGGGGTTGTGGGACAGCTTGCTCGCAAAGTCAGTCAACATCCCTGTTGAATGCACTGACCTCTTCGCGAGCAAGCCCGCTCCCACAGGAGTCCGGACTTCGGCCCGGGCTCAGGTATTACTTCTTGGCGACGCTGCCGCCTTCCGACAGACCCAGGTCAGCCAGTGCCTTGGCGGCGACTTTGGCTGGCAGCGGGATGTAACCGTCCTTGACTACAACTTCCTGGCCTTGCTTGGACAGGACCAGCTTCACGAACTCGGCTTCCAGCGGGGCCAGAGGCTTGTTCGGTGCCTTGTTGACGTAAACGTAGAGGAAGCGCGACAGCGGGTACTTGCCGTTCAGGGCGTTTTCTTCGCTGTCTTCGATGAACTCAGTGCTGCCTTTCTTGGCCAGGGCCACGGTCTTCACGCTGGCGGTCTTGTAGCCGATGCCCGAGTAACCAACGCCGTTCAGCGAAGAGCTGATCGACTGCACGACCGAAGCCGAGCCTGGTTGTTCATTGACGTTTGGCTTGTAGTCGCCTTTGCACAGGGCTTCTTCCTTGAAGTAGCCGTAGGTGCCGGATACCGAGTTACGACCGAACAGTTGCACTGGCTTGTTGGCCAGGTCGCCGGTCACACCCAGGTCGCCCCAGGTTTTCACGTCGGCTTTAGCGCCGCACAGGCGAGTCGACGAGAAGATCGCATCGACCTGTTCCATGGTCAGGTGCTGGATCGGGTTGTCCTTGTGCACGAATACCGCCAGGGCGTCCACGGCAACCGGGATGGCGGTAGGCTTGTAACCGTATTTGGTTTCGAAAGCCTGCAGCTCGTTGTCCTTCATCTTGCGGCTCATCGGGCCCAGGTTGGAGGTGCCTTCGGTGAGCGCAGGTGGCGCGGTGGAGGAACCGGCGGCCTGAATCTGGATGTTTACGTTCGGGTATTCTTTCTTGTAGTTCTCGGCCCACAAGGTCATCAGGTTAGCCAGGGTATCGGAGCCGACGCTGGACAGGTTGCCCGATACACCAGTGGTCTTGGTGTAAGACGGAATTGCCAGGTCAACACCAGCGGCAACCGCGCTGGCGGTCGCAACGCCAGCAGCGACAAACGTCATTGCCGCCATCAAACGCTTCAGTTTCATGCCTTACTCCTAGCAGATAGGGTGTGTTAAGTCGGCCAAGTATCGGTAAGCCGTGTGAACACTCTATGGCTGAAATATGACAATTGGATGAAAGGCCAGTATCGAGTTTTACAAGATGATTCATGCGGCCCCAATCGCGAGCAAGCTCGCTCCCACAGGGGATTTGCGGTGAACGCAGAACCCTTGTGGGAGCGAGCTTGCTCGCGATGAGGCCAGTACAGTCAGTGAAAGATTCGGGCTAGCGCCCCTTCTTCCAGAGATAACCGCCCACCACAATCCCGATCCCACAGATGGCCGCCACGTAATACGCCGGCCCCATCGAGCTCTCTTTCAACAGCAGGGTCACGATCATCGGCGTCAACCCGCCGAAGATTGCGTAGGCCAGGTTGTAGGAGAACGACAAGCCGCTGAAACGCACCACGGCCGGGAAGGCATTGACCATGACATAAGGCACCGCGCCGATGGTACCTACCAGCAAGCCACTCAAGGCATACAGCGGAAACAGCCACTCGGGGTGGTCGAACAGGCAGTGGTAGAAGGTCCAGAACGTGATCAGCAGCAAACCGCTACCGAAGACAAATACCCGGCCAGCACCAAAACGGTCGGCCAGCACACCCGCACCGATGCAACCTAGACTCAGGAACACGATCGCCAGGCTGTTGGCCTGCAACGCGGTGGTCGGACTGAAGTGGTACACCGTCTGCAGCACGGTCGGTGTCATCAGGATGACCACAATGACGCCGGCCGACAGCAGCCAGGTCAACAGCATGGAAATGGCGATGGCGCCGCGATGATCACGCAACACGGCCCGCAGCGGCACTTCCTCGGCCAGGGCCTTGCGCAGTTGCAGCTCGGCGAACACCGGAGTTTCGTGCAACCAGCGGCGCAGATACACCGAAAACAGCCCGAACACGCCACCCAGCAGGAACGGGATCCGCCAGGCGTAATCGGCCACCTCCACCGGTGTATAGATGCTGTTGATCGCCGTAGCGACCAGCGAACCCAACAAAATCCCCGCCGTCAGGCCGCAAGTCAGCGTGCCGCAGGCATAGCCGATGTGGCGCGCCGGAACGTGTTCGGAAACGAATACCCAGGCACCCGGCACTTCCCCGCCGATGGCCGCGCCCTGAATCACGCGCATCAGCAACAGCAGGATCGGCGCCCACATGCCGATCTGTGCATAAGTGGGCAGCAGGCCCATGATCAAGGTCGGCACGGCCATCATGAAAATGCTCAGGGTGAACATCTTCTTGCGCCCCAGCAGGTCGCCGAAGTGGGCCATGACGATCCCGCCCAGCGGCCGGGCCAGGTAACCGGCGGCAAAAATGCCGAACGTCTGCATCAAGCGCAGCCACTCGGGCATTTCGGCAGGGAAGAACAATTTGCCGACCACGGTGGCAAAGAACACGAAAATGATGAAATCGTAGAACTCCAGCGCACCGCCCAAGGCAGAAAGCGACAGGGTCTTGTAATCGTTGCGGGTCAATGGACGTGCGGGTTGTGCGGGCGTCGCCGTGCTCGAAGGCGCAGTGGTCATGGCAAGGGCTTCTCTTATAGTCGGTTCTGCAACCCTGGTAACACGGGTTGGGGGCCTGGGCAGGTCCGGCACGATAGCAAATTGTTCGAAAAAGCACATAGAGGTGCGTATTTGATAGTCAAAATCAGAACCGAGTGGTCGTCTCGACGTCTATCGCCCGATATACTCGCAACCTTGCAGTACTCTGTAAGGGGTTGCTGTGCGAAAACGTCGTTGGTGGTGTAGTACCAGAACCAGCCGGTTTCGCAGAGTTTCCCTTTGGCACGCCTTTACGAAAAACGTGACGAACGCAGTATGTTCGGGCTGAATCGTTTTTTACAAAGACGGCTATTCACCTGAAGTACAAGACAGCGTTACGGGTCAGAGGCACCCCCGGCATGATAGAGCTCGAACAAGAAGATCCAATCCCGCAAGGCGACCTGGCCCTGCAAATCACCGCGCTCCCTCGCGAGACCAACGGCTTCGGCGATATTTTCGGCGGCTGGCTGGTGTCCCAGATGGACCTGGCCGGCACCGCCATGGCCAGCAAAGTGGCGGGCGGGCGCGTGGCCACCGTGGCGATCGATCGCATGGCGTTCCTCGTGCCGGTGGCAGTGGGGGCGCAGCTTTCCTTTTACACCCAGGCGCTGGAAATCGGCCGCAGTTCGATCCAGATGATGGTCGAAGTCTGGAGCGACGACCCGCTATCCAGTGAATGGCGCAAGGTGACCGAGGCGGTGTTTGTCTTCGTCGCCATCGACGGCAGCGGTCGCACCCGCTCGGTTCCGCCGCGCGCCCGTTAAACACGGCGGCCGTTTTGCGGTCCATTGCAGTCCCTGTTCCCGAGCGAGATTTGCAACATGCCTACGCCCAACGTCGAAGCCGTCAAACTGGATGAACTGAACGCCTGGCGCATCCGCCACGGTCAGGCCGAGTTGCTGGTGGCCCAACAAGGCGCGCATATCCTCAGTTATCAAGTGGACGGCCAGCCGCCGCTGATCTGGCTCAACGACCAGGCCACGTTCAAGGCCGGCAAGAGCATCCGCGCGGGCGTGCCGGTGTGCTGGCCGTGGTTCGGCAACCTGACGCTCAACCCCGACAGCGTCCAGGCCATGCGCGTGAGCAACGACCCAGCCACCGCCCACGGCCTGGTGCGGACGATGGATTGGGAGTTGAAGGGCATCGAAGCCGAAGGCGAAAGCCTCAAGGTGGAGTTCGTGCTGCCCTACCCCGAGAACGGCCTTTCAGGCTGGCCTCACCAGGTCGACCTGACGCTGGCCATCGTGATGGACGAGCAACTGCATATCCGCCTCACCAGTCATAACCGTGGCCGCGAAACCGTTAGCCTCAGCCAGGCGCTGCACAGCTACTTTGCCGTGAGCGACGTGCGCAACGTGCAGGTCGAAGGGGTCGATGGCTTGAGCTACATCGAGACCCTGGACGACTGGAAAACCGTCACCCAGGCCGGCGATCTGCACTTTGCTGGCGAGACCGACCGCATCTACCTCGACACCCCGCCAAAGCTGAGCATCATTGACCCGCAGTGGGAACGCCGGATCGAGCTGACCAGCAGCGGCTCGCGCTCGGCGGTGATCTGGAACCCCTGGACCGAACGCGCCAAGGCCTTCAGCGACATGGCCGACGACGGCTGGCAGCGCATGCTGTGCATCGAGACGGCGAACGTGATGGACGATGTGGTGACGCTGTTGCCGCAGGCCAGCCATACCCTGGGTGTGAGCATCGGCAGCAAGCCGCTCTAAGCCACACCACAAACCCCACTGTGGGAGCGAGCCTGCTCGCTCCCACAGTGGACTCGTACCAGACCTACAAATCCGCCTCCTGCACCACCCGCACCTTCTCCGCCTCCAGCGCATACGCCGCACTCGCCAGGTCGTTGTCGACCTTTTCGATCTTCAGCGTGCCGGTCACCCACAGCGGTGTATAGATGTCGTCCAGCTTCAGGCCCTTGGGATAACGCACCAGCACCAACTGATTAGGCGGCGGTGGCGGGACGTGGATGCAGGCGCCGGGGTATGGCACCAGGAAAAACAGCGTACTGCGGCCCTTGGCGTCGGTTTCCAGCGGCACCGGGTAACCGCCGATGCGAATGTGCTTGTCGTTCATCGCCGCCACGGTCTTGGTCGAATACATCACCGCCGGCAAGCCTTTGCTTTGCTTCAGGCCACCTTTTTCGGTGAAGGTGCCGTTGGCTTCGGGGGAGTTGTGGTCAATTTCGGGCATGGCCTCGAGGGCTTTCTGGTCCGACTTGGGCATCAGTTCGAGCCAGTCGGTTTCCGGCAGCTCGGCAGCATGGGCCAGGCCACTGCCCAGCAAAAGAAGGGTCAACACTAGACGGCGCATGAATGGGCTCGGCAATGGGTAGGAAGTGCAACGCCGGGCATTCTAGCCCCCTCTGCGCGCCAGGCAGAGAGGGCTTTGTCGCATTTGGATCAGTTTCTTTTGATCAGGCCGTAGATCACCAGCAATACCACCGCGCCCACCAGGGCCCCGATGAAACCAGCACCTTGGCCGGCCTGGTAGATGCCCAGGGCCTGGCCGCCGTAAGTGGCTGCCAACGAACCGCCGATACCGAGCAGGATGGTCATGATCCAGCCCATGCTGTCATCGCCCGGTTTCAGGAAGCGTGCCAGCAGGCCAACGATCAAGCCGATAAAAATGGTTCCGATGATTCCCATGGCATTGCCCTCTGATTGGATAGCGATGCCAAAGCCCGATCAGGCTTTGGCACTTAGCCATGAGAGAGGTTAGCCGACGAATGGTTCCACCGATGTTGCGGATTATTGCTCGGCGATCAGCGTCTCGACCTTGATGATCTGCTGCGCCAAAGTCGCCCGGTCCGCGCAGCGCAGGTTGGCGTGACCGACCTTGCGCCCGGCCTTGAACGCCTTGCCATAGTGATGCAAATGGCAGTCAGCGATCGACAGAACTTTCTCGCTGTCCGGCACCTTGCCGATGAAGTTGAGCATCGCGCTCTCACCGACCTTGGCGGTCGACCCCAGCGGCAACCCAGCGACCGCCCGCAGGTGGTTTTCGAACTGGCTGCACTCGGCGCCTTCGGTGGTCCAGTGCCCGGAGTTGTGTACCCGAGGGGCGATTTCGTTGGCCTTGAGGCCGCCGTCCACTTCAAAGAACTCGAACGCCATCACGCCGACATAATCGAGCTGCTTGAGTACCCGGCTGGAATAGTCCTCGGCCAGGGCCTGCAACGGATGGTCGGTGCTGGCGACGGACAGCTTGAGGATGCCGTCCTTGTGAGTGTTGTGCACCAGCGGGTAGAAACGGATTTCACCGTCACGGGCACGCACGGCGATCAGCGAGACTTCGCCGGTGAACGGCACGAAGCCTTCCAGCAGGCAGGCCACGCTGCCGAGTTCGGCGAACGTACCGACCACGTCTTCAGGTTTGCGCAGGACTTTCTGGCCCTTGCCGTCGTAACCCAGGGTACGGGTCTTGAGCACGGCGGGCAGGCCGATGGCAGCGACGGCGGCGTCGAGGTCGGCCTGGGACTGGATGTCGGCAAAAGCCGGCGTGGGGATGCCCAGGTCCTTGAACATGTTCTTTTCGAACCAGCGGTCACGGGCGATCCGCAAGGCTTCGGCGCTCGGGTAGACCGGAACGAACTGGGACAGGAAGGCCACGGTTTCGGCCGGGACGCTTTCGAATTCGAAGGTCACCAGGTCGACTTCATCGGCCAATTGGCGCAGGTGATCCTGGTCGCCGTAGTCGGCCCGCAGGTGTTCACCCAACGCCGCGGCACAAGCGTCCGGCGCAGGGTCCAGGAAAGCGAAGTTCATCCCCAGCGGTGTACCTGCCAGGGCCAACATGCGACCCAACTGGCCGCCACCGATTACACCGATCTTCATTCGTCAACAACCTCAGGCAATGCGTGGGTCTGGATTGTCCAGGACGCTGTCTGTCTGCTCAGCGCGGAATTTTTTCAGCACGGTATGAAATTGTGGGTGCTTGGCGCCCAGGATGCTCGCCGACAGCAGGGCCGCGTTGATCGCGCCGGCCTTCCCGATGGCCAGGGTCGCGACCGGGATGCCGGCTGGCATCTGCACGATCGACAGCAACGAATCGACGCCCGAGAGCATCGAAGACTGGACCGGCACGCCCAGCACCGGCAGGTGGGTCTTGGCCGCACACATGCCTGGCAAATGGGCGGCGCCACCGGCACCGGCGATGATCACCTCGATGCCACGCGCCTCGGCCTCTTCGGCGTACTGGAACAGCAGGTCCGGGGTACGGTGGGCGGAGACCACTTTCACCTCGTAAGGGATGCCGAGCTTTTCCAGCATATCGGCGGTGTGGCTAAGGGTGGACCAATCGGACTTGGAGCCCATGATCACGCCAACCAGTGCACTCATCGTCGTGCCTCTTCTCTCTGGGCGCCCGCAGGCGCGTCAAAAAACAACAAGCCACGCAGGAAACCGGCGTGGCTTGTTGTACGAATTATGGCCGGGCAAGCCGACCGAAGGCCGGGCAGTATACCGAAAATGGTGCGTTAAACGCACTTTCGCCGACCATCTGTCATTTGCGGTGAAGTGGCGGTTTTATTGACCTCAAAGTCAGTCTTGAGGCAACGCTCCCACAGGGTTTGCAGTGCTATCAAGATCCCGCGGCACCCTGCGCCACGCCACCTTCAAGCTTGCGCCACAACAACCGCACATTGGCCTTGCGCACCAGGGCGCAGCGGTACAGGCGGATCTCCAACGGCACGTGCCATTGCGGGCCGCCGCAGATCACCAGTTCGCCCCGGGCCAGTTCGGCGCGTACGCTCAGGTGCGGCACCCAGGCGATGCCCAGGCCTTCCAGGGCCATGCTCTTGAGGCTGTCGGCCATGGCCGTCTCGTAGATCGTGGTGAACCGCAGCGCCCGCTGGCGCAACAACTGGTTGACCGAACGCCCGAGGAACGCCCCGGCGCTGTAGGCCAGCAGCGGCACGCTGGCCTCGCCCTCAAGGTCGAACAGCGGCTTGCCATCGGCATCGGCCGCGCACACCGGCAGCATTTCGGTCTGGCCCAAGTGCAGCGACGGGAAGATCTCCGGGTCCATCTGCATGGCCGAGTCCGGATCGTAGAAGGCCAGCATCAGGTCGCAGCCCCCTTCACGCAAGGCGTGGACGGCATCGCCGACGTTGGTCGCCACCAGCCGCGTGGCGATGTTCATCCCGTCGTTGCGCAGCTGGGCGATCCAGCGCGGAAAGAAGCCCAGCGCCAGGGAGTGGGCAGCGGCCACTTGTATGACTTCGCCCTGCCCGCCCTCCAGGTGATGCAAATGGCGCAACACTTCACCCAGTTGCTCGACAACCGTGCGCGCCGTCACCAGGAACAACTGCCCCGCGGCCGTCAGCTCGACGGGCGTACGCGAACGGTTGACCAGGGTCAGCCCCAGCGCCGCCTCGAGGCTGCGGATTCGCCGGCTGAAGGCCGGTTGCGTCACGAAGCGCCGCTCGGCCGCCTGGGAGAAACTGCGGGTCGCGGCCAGGGCACTGAAGTCCTCAAGCCATTTGCTTTCAAGATTCATCACGTCCTCCCTTACACGCACCAAAACAGGTCACACGTTCGTCGCACCGCCGACGTCACACCGACATTATGCCGAATATGCATAGGCCAGTGCTTAACAGCATTGGCCCTATTTTTTTTGAGAGCCTAGGATTCGCAGCGTTCCGGCTCAGACCGGGTCCTTATCGAGATGATTTCTATCATGTCCTCCGCTGCATCATTCCGCACAGAAAAAGACCTGCTTGGCGTACTCGAAGTACCAGCGCAAGCGTATTACGGCATCCAGACCCTACGAGCGGTAAACAACTTCCGTCTCTCCGGCGTCCCGATCTCGCATTACCCTAAGCTGGTGGTCGGTCTGGCAATGGTCAAACAGGCCGCCGCTGACGCCAACCGCGAACTGGGTCAGCTCAGCGAAGCCAAGCACGCAGCCATCAGTGAAGCCTGTGCACGATTGATCCGCGGCGATTTCCACGAAGAATTCGTGGTGGACATGATCCAGGGCGGCGCTGGCACGTCGACCAACATGAATGCCAACGAAGTCATCGCCAACATCGCGCTGGAGGCCATGGGCCACCAGAAAGGCGAGTACCAGTACCTGCACCCCAACAACGACGTGAACATGGCGCAGTCCACCAACGACGCCTACCCGACCGCGATCCGCCTGGGTCTGCTGCTGGGCCACGACGCGTTGCTGGCCAGCCTCGACAGCCTGATCCAGGCGTTCGCGGCCAAAGGTGAAGAATTCAGCCACGTCCTGAAAATGGGCCGCACCCAGCTGCAAGACGCCGTGCCGATGACCCTCGGCCAGGAATTCCGCGCCTTCGCCACCACCCTGAGCGAAGACCTGGCGCGCCTGAAAACCCTGGCGCCTGAACTGCTCACTGAAGTGAACCTGGGCGGCACAGCCATCGGCACCGGCATCAACGCCGACCCGCGCTACCAGGCCCTGGCCGTACAGCGCCTGGCGACCATCAGCGGCCAGCCGCTGGTTCCGGCCGCCGACCTGATCGAAGCCACCTCCGACATGGGCGCCTTTGTGCTGTTCTCCGGCATGCTCAAGCGCACCGCGGTCAAGCTGTCGAAGATCTGCAACGACCTGCGCCTGCTGTCCAGCGGCCCACGCACTGGCATCAACGAAATCAATCTGCCAGCCCGCCAGCCAGGCAGCTCGATCATGCCCGGCAAGGTCAACCCGGTGATCCCGGAGGCGGTCAACCAGGTGGCATTCCAGATCATCGGCAACGACCTGGCCCTGACCATCGCGGCCGAAGGCGGCCAACTGCAACTGAACGTGATGGAACCGCTGATCGCCTTCAAGATCTTCGACTCGATCCGCCTGCTGCAACGGGCCATGGACATGCTGCGCGAGCACTGCATCGTCGGCATCACCGCCAACGAAGCGCGCTGCCGTGAACTGGTCGAGCACTCGATCGGCCTGGTCACCGCCCTGAACCCGTACATCGGCTATGAAAACGCCACCCGCATCGCCCGTGTTGCCCTGGAAAGTGGCCGCGGCGTGCTGGAACTGGTGCGCGAAGAAGGCTTGCTCGACGACGCCATGCTCGACGACATCCTGCGCCCGGAAAACATGATTGCTCCGCGTCTGGTCCCGCTCAAAGCGTGATCGACACGAACACCGCTCACCAGGTCGAGGGACTAGACACCTCTCACCTTTTGAGGGCTTGGGGATCTTCCCCAAGCCCTTTTTTTAATTGATAGCAGCAAAGGATGACTGAACCTGTGGGAAGGAACCTGCTCGCGATAAACGACGACGCGCTGCCCGTTGTAAACCGCGTCGCCAGCCAACGCGAGCAGGCTCGCCCCCACAATAACCTGACCGAAAGGCCAGGTGTTTCAAAGGTTTCGTTTCGTCGGACGCACCACAACTGTGCAGACGGGCACCGCACTGATAGGTATAGTGCCGCCCCTCTTCGCATGAGTGGTCGTCTGCAGCGAGACCCTTAAACATGCGAAAACCGAACTAATAACAACCCGCGAAAATGGACCGGGACGAAACATCGCCTCACCTGTTGGGCCGCGCACCAACCGATGTAACGCGATATTTCCAAATGGCCAGCATTTGCTTAAACAAAAAACAGCGAGGAATACTCATGCTTGAAGTCATCAACGACTTCCTCTCAGGGAAAGTGCTGATCGTGCTCATTGTCGGGCTCGGGAGCTATTTCACGATCCGCTCGCGTTTCGTCCAGTTCCGTCATTTCTTTCATATGTTCGCGGTGTTCCGTGACAGCCTGAAGAGCAGTGCTGGCCAGCTCAGCTCGTTCCAGGCCTTGATGCTCAGCCTGGCCGGTCGTGTCGGCGCGGGCAACATCGCCGGTGTCGGCATCGCCGTGACCCTCGGTGGTCCTGGTGCGGTGTTCTGGATGTGGGTGACCGCGTTGGTCGGCATGTCCAGCAGCTTCTTCGAGTGCTCCCTCGGCCAGCTCTACAAGCGCTGCGACTCCGAAGGCCAGTTCCGTGGCGGCCCGTCCTACTACATCCAGCACGGCCTGCAGAAGCGCTGGTTGGGCATGATCATGGCGGTCCTGTTGCTGGTCACCTTCGGCTTCGCCTTCAACGGCCTGCAAGCCCACGCCGTCACCCACTCCCTGAACAACGCCTTCGGCTTCGACACCACCTACACCGGCCTGGGCCTGGCGGTGCTGCTGGGCCTGGTGTTCATCGGCGGGATCAAGCGCATCGCCAAGGTGGCTGACCTGCTGGTACCGGTCAAGACCCTGGCGTACATCGCCGTGACCATCTACGTGATCGTGCTGCAGTTCGAACATGTACCGGGCATGCTGGCGACCATCGTCAAGAGCGCCTTTGGTCTGGACCAGGCCTTCGGCGGCCTGATCGGCAGCGCCATCGTCATGGGCGTCAAGCGTGGCGTGTTCGCCAACGAAGCCGGCCTGGGCAGTGCGCCTAACGTCGCTGCTGTCGCGTCGGTCGAGCACCCGGTAGCCCAAGGCGTGGTACAGGCATTCAGCGTGTTCCTGGACACGTTCGTGATCTGCACCTGCACCGCGCTGCTGATCCTGCTGTCGGGCTTCTACACCCCGGGCTTCGAAGGCGACGGCATTGCCCTGACCCAGAACTCCCTGGCGGCCGTCGTGGGTGACTGGGGCCGGGTATTCATCTCCGTGGCCTTGTCCTTGTTTGTGTTCACCTCGATCCTCTACAACTACTACCTGGGCGAGAACAACCTGCGCTTCATGCTGGGTGAGAACCGCAAGGCCCTGATCGCCTACCGTGCACTGGTCCTGGTCCTGATTTTCTGGGGCGCCATCGAAAACCTCAGCACCGTGTTCGCCTTCGCCGACATCACCATGACCCTGCTGGCGTTCGTGAACCTGATCGCGCTGTTCCTGCTGTTCAAGGTCGGCATGCGCATCCTGCGTGACTACGATGACCAACGTTCGGCCGGCATCAGGACCCCTGTCTTCGATTCCAGCAAGTTCCCGGACCTGGATCTGGACCGCAAGGCTTGGCCTGCCAACCCATCGGCGTCGGTTGCCAATCCTGACACCGCTGTTGCTGGCGCGACCGCAGCGCAACGCTGATCGGTACAAGCTGTTTGGAAAAAACCGGGCGCATCCCCTGCGCCCGGCGTGACACAGCCTAAGGTCGGCGTCATGCTCGGCCTTATGTTGTGGCAGCTAACCCAAGCTGCCGTTTTCGTCCTCGGAGAACAACCCCATGAATGGCTCGACCTACCCTGCCGCCCAGCACGTCATGGTGCTCTACACCGGCGGCACCATCGGCATGCAGGCCAGCGCCCACGGCCTGGCTCCGGCATCCGGTTTCGAAGCGCGTATGCGTGATTACCTGCACAGCCAACCCGAACTCGTCGTCCCGCAATGGCGCTTCCGGGAAATGTCGCCGCTGATCGACAGCGCCAACATGACCCCGGCCTACTGGCAGCAACTGCGCGAAGCGGTGGTCGATGCCGTGGATGTGCAGGGCTGCGACAGCGTACTGATCCTGCACGGCACCGACACCCTGGCCTACAGCGCTGCAGCGATGAGCTTCCAGCTGCTGGGGCTGCATGCGCGGGTCTGCTTCACCGGCTCGATGCTGCCCGCCGGCGTGACCGACAGCGACGCCTGGGAAAACCTCAGCGGCGCGCTGGTCGCTCTTGGCCAGGGCCTGGCGCCGGGCGTGCACCTGTACTTCCACGGTGAGCTGCTGGCGCCAACCCGTTGCGCGAAAGTGCGCAGCTTTGGTCGTCACCCGTTCAAGCGCCTGGAACGCCAGGGCGGCGGCGTCAAAGCCTCCTCGCTGCCGGCGCAGTTGAATTACAACCAGCCCAAGCAACTGGCAAACATCGCAGTGTTGCCGCTGTTTCCCGGCATCAGCGCGCAGGTCCTCGATGGCCTGCTGGGCAGCGGTGTCCAGGGCCTGGTGCTGGAATGCTACGGCAGCGGCACCGGGCCGAGCGACAACCCGGCCTTCCTCGCCAGCCTGGAGCGGGCGCGGGACAGCGGCGTGGTCGTCGTGGCGGTGACCCAATGCCATGAAGGTGGCGTCGAGCTGGACGTGTATGAAGCTGGCAGCCGCTTGCGTGGCGTTGGCGTGCTGTCCGGCGGCGGCATGACCCGCGAAGCCGCGTTCGGCAAGTTGCAGGCCTTGATTGGCGCCGGGCTGCCAGTGGAAGAGGTTCGGCGGCTGGTAGAGCTGGACCTGTGTGGCGAGCTGAGCTGAGCTTAGACGCTGCAAAACCTGTGGGAGGGGACACTTGTGGGAGCAAAGCTTGCTCGCGATGCAGGCGACACAGATCAACTGTAAGGTCGCGTCATCGTTCTTCGCGAGCAAGCTTTGCTCCCACAGGTCTACTCCCACATTAGAGGTTGTGTTGAACCTTCGATTTTCATCCGGCATATAACTTGCTCCGTTTCCAGCCTTCCCCAGGCTGGAAACGGACATGCTTCATTCCCACCTCACCACCCTCAACGCCGTCTCCCTGGTACTGAGCGCCTTCAAGAACCAAGGGCTGTCCAGTGAGGCATTGCTGGCCGGCAGCGGCATCAGCGCGGCGGACCTGAGCCGGGCCGATACGCGCATCACCACCAACCAGGAGATGCAGGTCTGCGCCAACGCCGTGGCCCTCAAGCGCGACATCGGCCTGGAGCTGGGCCTGCGCATGCACGTTTCGTCCTACGGCATGCTCGGCTATGCGCTGCTCACCAGTGCCACCTTAGGTGACGCCTTGCGCCTGGCGCTGCGCTATCCGGCGCTATTGGGAACACTCTTCGAACTGAACCTGGACGATGACGGCCAGCACATCTGGTTCAGCGCCAGCGATTATCGGGAGAACCCGGCCCTGGCGGTGTTCAATGCCGAGTTCTGCATGGTTTCGCTGAAGGTCATCTGTAACGACCTCCTTGGTCATGCACTACCCTTGCGTGCGGCACGCTTCGAACATCCGGCGCCCGATTACCAGGCGCGCTACGCCGCGCTCTTCGATTGCCCGGTGCGCTTCGACAGCGTCGATAACGCGTTCGCCTTCGAGCGCCACTGGCTCGACCAACCCTTGCCCCTGGCCGACCCCATCACCCATCACGCCATGGCCGAACGTTGCCGCCGGCAGAATACCGAGTTCACCGGACGCCAGGCCTGGCTGGGGCGGATCCGCCAGTTGCTCGACGCCCAACTGAACGCCGCCCCCGGGCTGGAAGGCCTGGCCGAACAGATGAACTGCTCGGCGCGCACCCTGCGCCGCCACCTCAAGGACCTGGGCTGCAGCTACCAGGAACTGCTGGACGAACTGCGCTTCGAACGGGCCAAGCAGATGCTCTGCGAGGACCAATTGCCGATCTATCGAATCGCCGAACGACTGGGCTTCAGCGAAACCGCCAGCTTCCGCCACGCCTTCGTGCGCTGGAGCGGCGTGGCGCCAAGCCAGTTCAGGGCCTGATTCCCTGTGGGAGCAAGGCTTGCCCGCGATGGCGTCAGCCCAGACACATCCTGCTCCAACATTCCAAGTCGGATCCGCTTCTGCTGTCCTAGCCTTGAAATAAAGGACAGATCAAGGAGGATCACTTGTGACAACACTGCCTCATTCCCAACAGTTGCGTTTCGGACGTTATTCGCAGTCTGGACAAGTCTATTTACTGACCGTGAATACGCGCGGCCGCGAGCCGTTTTTTGGCCGCTTCGAGACAGGACGCTTGGTGGTTGACGCCTTCCGAAAGGCTCAGGAAGAACAATTTGCCCATTCGTTGGCCTGGGTGGTGATGCCAGACCATTTTCACTGGCTGATCGAATTGCAGGGTATAGAACTCTCCAAGCTGATTGCGCGAACAAAGTCTCGGACCACGGTTGTCTTCAATCGATTGACGCAGCGGGAAGGATCGCTTTGGCAGGAGGGATTTCATGACCGAGCCATTCGCAAGGAGGAAGATCTGCAAACAGTCGCTCGATATGTCGTGGCAAACCCGCTGCGAGCCGGTTTAGTTAAGAAAATTGGGGTCTACCCATTGTGGGACGCGATATGGGTCTGATTCGATTTAAGCTGCGTCCATGATGGCCTCATCGCGGGCAAGCCTTGCTCCCACAGGTATTCCAAATGCTGCTTTTTGGGGGAGCAAACCTGCTTCCACAGGTATTCCAAATGCTGCTTTTGGGGGGAGAAAACCTGCTCCCACAGGCATTCCAAATGCTGCTTTTGGGGGGAGAAAACCTGCTCCCACAGGCATTCCAAATGCTGCCTTTTGGGGGAGCAAACCTGCTTCCACAGGCATTCCAAATGCTGCCTTTGGGGGGAGCAAACCTGCTTCCACAGGCATTCCAAATGCTGCCTTTGGGGGGAGCAAACCTGCTTCCACAGGCATTCCAAATGCTGCTTTTGGGGGGAGCAAACCTGCTTCCACAGGCATTCCAAATGCTGCCTTTTGGGGGAGCAAACCTGCTTCCACAGGCATTCCAGATGCTGCCTTTTGGGGGAGCAAACCTGCTTCCACAGGCATTCCAGATGCTGCTTTTTGGCGGGGCAAGCCTTGCCCCCATAGCATTCAAGGCGCTGCCCTGTGGGAGCAAGGCTTGCCCGCGATGGCAATATGACTAACCCCGCAAAAACGCCTGATGCAACGCATCCACCGTCTCGAAGTGATACGCCGGGCCCTCGGCGCTGAGTTCTTCATGGCTGCCAAACCCATACCCCACCGCCGCTGCATCCAGGCCGTTGCTGCGGGCGCCGATCAGGTCGTGCTTGCGATCGCCGATCATCAGGGTGCTGGTCGGGTCGAGGCCTTCTTCGGCTAGCAGGTGGGCAATCAACTCGACCTTGTTGGTGCGGGTGCCGTCCAGTTCGCTGCCGTAGATCACCTTGAAGTGCCGGGCGAAGTCGAAGTGGCGGGCGATTTCCCGGGCGAAGACCCAGGGTTTGGACGTGGCGATGTACAACTGGCGCCCTTGGCCGCCCAAGGTTTCCAGCAGTGGCATCACGCCGTCGAAGACGCGATTTTCGTATAGGCCGGTGACCTTGAAGCGTTCGCGATAGAAATTCACCGCCTCCCAGGCCTTCGCTTCATCGAAGTCGTAAAACTGCATGAACGCCTGTAGCAGCGGCGGGCCGATGAAATGCTCGAGGCGGGTCAGGTCGGGTTCGTCGATGCCCAGCTTGCTCAAGGCGAACTGGATCGAACGGGTGATGCCCTCGCGGGGGTCGGTGAGGGTGCCGTCGAGGTCGAAGAGTACAGTCTGGTAATGCATTGCAGTTCCTGGAAGTCATGGGGCTGCTGCGCAGCCCAGCGGGAGCAAGCTCCCTCGCCACGATGAATAGAGGTGGCAGGCGAACCCGTCAGGGCTGGTCGTAGCCTTCGGCCAGGTGCAGGTCCTTGAGCTTCACGTAGTTCGCCGCGCTGTAGGTGAAGAAGGCGCGCTCCTTGTCCGTCAACGGCCGGGCCTGTTTCACCGGGCTGCCCACATATAAAAAGCCGCTTTCCAGGCGTTTGCCCGGCGGTACCAGGCTGCCGGCACCGATGATCACATCATCTTCGACCACCGCGCCGTCCATGACGATGCTGCCCATGCCGATCAGGACCCGGCTGCCCACGGAGCAGCCATGGAGCATGACCTTGTGGGCGATGGTCACGTCGTCGCCGATCAGCAACGGGAAGCCCTCGGGATTGAACGGACCGGCGTGGGTGATGTGCAGCACGCAACCATCCTGGACGCTGGTACGCGCACCGATACGGATGCGGTGCATGTCGCCGCGTATGACCGTCAGCGGCCAGACGGAGCTGTCTTCGCCGATTTCGACGTCGCCGATCACCACCGCGGTGCTGTCGACAAAAGCGCCACGGGCTAGCCGCGGGCTGTGGTTCTGGTACGTGCGAAGGGTCACGATAGGCTCTCTCTTATCCGGTGATAGGCGCTGCTAGCTGCGGTGAACGTCGATTGTAATTAAGATGGGCCCATGTTTCTTCCAGCCAAGGTGTCGACCGTGAGCGTGAACAACCCTCTTTTGCAGCCCTATGACCTGCCGCCATTCTCGGCGATCCGTGCCGAGCACGTGCAACCGGCCATCGAGCAGATCCTGGCTGACAACCGTGCCGCCATCGCCGAGCTCCTCAAGACCCAAGTCCAGCAGCCTACCTGGGCCGGCCTGGTATTGGCGATGGACGAGCTCAATGATCGCCTGGGCGCCGCCTGGAGCCCGGTCAGTCATTTGAACGCCGTGCGCAACAGCCCTGAACTGCGCGAAGCCTACGAGGCCTGCCTGCCGGCACTGAGTGCCTACTCCACCGAGCTGGGCCAGAACCGCGAGTTGTTCCAGGCCTTCGAAGCCCTGGCGAGCAGCCCTGAAGCCGCCGGTTTCGACGTGGCGCAGAAAACCATCCTGGAACACTCCCTGCGTGACTTCCGCCTGTCGGGTATCGACCTGCCACCGGAGCAGCAGAAGCGTTACGCCGAAGTGCAGAGCAAACTGTCCGAACTGGGCAGCCGCTTCTCCAATCAACTGCTGGACGCGACCCAGGCCTGGACCAAGCACGTCACCGACGAGGCCGCCCTCGCCGGCCTGACCGACTCGGCCAAGGCGCAAATGGCCGCGGCCGCCCAGGCCAAGGAGCTGGACGGCTGGCTGATCAACCTGGAATTCCCCAGCTATTACGCGGTGATGACCTACGCCGAAGACCGCGCCCTGCGTGAAGAAGTCTACGCCGCCTACTGTACCCGCGCCTCCGACCAGGGCCCGAATGCCGGCCAGAACGACAACGGCCCGGTGATGGAACAGATCCTCGACCTGCGTCAGGAACTGGCCCAATTGCTCGGTTTCGCCAACTTCGCCGAGTTGAGCCTGGCGACCAAGATGGCCGAATCCAGCGATCAGGTGCTCAGTTTCCTGCGGGACCTGGCCAAGCGCAGCAAACCGTTCGCTGCCCTGGACCTGGAACAGCTCAAAGCCTTCGCCGCCGAACAGGGCTGCCCCGACCTGCAAAGCTGGGACAGCGGTTTCTACGGTGAAAAACTGCGCCAGCAGCGTTACAGCGTGGCCCAGGAAGCCCTGCGTGCGTACTTCCCGATCGACAAGGTACTGGGCGGCCTGTTCGCCATCGTGCAACGCCTCTACGGCATCGAGATCGCCGAACTGAAAGGCTTCGACACCTGGCACCCGGACGTGCGCCTGTTCGAAATCAAGGAAAACGGCCAGCACGTCGGCCGCTTCTTCTTCGACCTCTACGCCCGCGCCAACAAGCGTGGCGGGGCCTGGATGGATGGCGCCCGCGACCGTCGTCGCACCTTCGAAGGCGTCCTGCAAAGCCCGGTCGCCAACCTGGTGTGCAACTTCACCCCGGCCGACAGCGGCAAGCCGGCGCTGCTGACCCACGATGAAGTCACCACCCTGTTCCACGAATTCGGCCATGGCCTGCACCACCTGCTGACCCGCGTCGAACATGCCGGCGTGTCCGGCATCAACGGCGTGGCCTGGGATGCCGTGGAGCTGCCGAGCCAGTTCATGGAAAACTGGTGCTGGGAGCCTGAAGGCCTGGCGCTGATTTCCGGCCACTACGAAACCGGCGAGCCACTGCCCCAGGACCTGCTGGAGAAAATGCTCGCGGCGAAAAACTTCCAGTCCGGCCTGATGATGGTCCGCCAGTTGGAGTTCTCGCTGTTCGACTTCGAGCTGCACGCCACCCACGGCGATGGCCGCAGCGTGCTGCAAGTGCTCGAAGGCGTGCGCGACGAAGTGTCGGTCATGCGTCCCCCAGCCTACAACCGCTTCCCCAACAGCTTCGCCCACATCTTCGCCGGCGGGTATGCGGCGGGCTACTACAGCTACAAATGGGCGGAAGTGTTGTCGGCCGACGCGTTCTCCAAGTTCGAAGAGGACGGCGTGCTCAACGCCGACACCGGGCGTGCTTTCCGTGAGGCGATCCTGGCCCGTGGCGGCTCGCAGGAGCCGATGGTGCTGTTCGTCGACTTCCGTGGCCGTGAGCCGTCGATTGACGCACTCTTGCGCCACAGCGGCCTGACCGAGGACGCGGCAGCATGAGCGAGGGACCTGTGATTACCAAGCGACGCTTTATCGCCGGGGCGGTCTGCCCGGCCTGCAGCGAGCCGGACAAATTGATGATGTGGAACGAAGACGGCGTACCGCACCGTGAATGTGTGGCCTGCGGTTATTCCGACACACTCAACGAGCAAGGCCTGTCGGTGCCCAAGGAATTGGGCACCCGGGTCAATACCTCGGCGCTCAAGGCGCCGGACGCCAAGGTTCAGGCGGTGCAGTTTTTCCCCAACCCCAAGTTGAAGAAAAAACCGACGGAATGATCCGATATCACCTTCCGGGCCCCACGGCCCGGAAGCGATACATATATACCGCCCGCACCCACACCTTCCTTTGCAGACTGTTCATCACGTCCAGACTGAGAGGAAGGCTGCCATGCCCGACGATGCCAATCCGCTGTTGCAGGCCCATGACCTGCCCCCTTTTTCGCTGATCCAAGCCGAACATTTTTCACCGGCCCTTGACCGGATTCTTGCCGAGAGCCGCGCTCAAGTCGCCGAAATCATCAAGACCCAGACACCCTTCCCCACCTGGGACGACCTCGTGCTGGCGATGGACGAGATCCACGCCCGTTTGAAGAGCTTCGGCTATGTGCTGGAGCGACTGAGCTGGAACAGGTTAGGTGACGCCTGGATCCAGGCTTGGTCGCACTGCAGCGAACGGCTACAGGATTTCCAGCGGTCACTCAAACACCATCCCGACCTGTTCCAGCTTTATCAACGCTTGGCAAACAGCCCGATAGCCCGACATTTCACGCCAGCGAGAAAAAGAACCCTGGCAAAGGTCCTCCGGCAGTTTCGCCAGAACGGCTTGGCGCACACCGCACAGGCCGACTTGAAAGACCTGCAACTGCGTATCCAAGGCGCCCGTGACTTGTTCCTGGAACACTTGCACGAGGCCAATAAAGCCTGGAGCCAAACGTTTGACGACGAGGCCCGGTTGAGCGGCCTGCCATCGTCCTTCAAACAACGCATGGCTGACCAGGCGCGTATGGCTGGACGCAAGGGCTGGTTGCTGATGCTCGACGAGGAGTCGTTTCGTCTGGTCACCCGTTACGCTGACGATCACGCTTTGCGCAAGCAAATCTACGTCGCCTTCAGCACGCGCGCATCGGATCAGGGGCCCCATGCCGGCGTGTTCGACAACGGCGAAGTCCTCGCGCAGTTACTCAGGGATCGCCATGAACACGCCACGTTACTGGGCTATTCGAATTACGCTCAAATGGCGCTCGAACCGGAGCAGGCCGAGTCGCCGGAACAGGTCCTGTCGTTCTTGCAGGAACGACTCGCCCAACAGCGCAGCGTATTTGCCCGGGACACCGAGCAACTGGAAAAATTTGCCGCAACGCAAGGCTTCAGCGGTCTCCAGCCTTGGGATCATCAATACCTGGCCGAAAAGCTTCGGCGGCAAACGACTGGGGTTTCGGGGCAGGCCACCAGTGCCTGGTTTGAACTGGAGTCGACTTTTGCACAGCTGTTGCTGATCGCCAGGGACCTGTTCGGCGTGAACATCGTTGAACGCCAGGACGTCGCAACCTGGCATCCGAACGTGCGTCTTTTTGAAGTCCGCGAGGGGGACGAGACCGTGGGCTACCTCTATTTCGACCCGTTTGCAGAGGCGAACCAGGACGGTTTTCCCAATACCACCACCCTGCGCAATCGCCGCATCACCGCCGAAGGCCGGCCTCGGCTCCCCATCGCGGTCTTGCATGGCTGGTTGCCGCATGGCTCAGGCGCAAACCCGGTGTTGCTGGATCATCGGCAGCTGCGCATCCTCTTTCATGAGTTCGGCCATTGCTTGCATCACGTCTTGACCCGGGCTGAATACCGCGAAATTTCGGGCATCTCGGAACTGTCCCGGGACACGGCCGAATTCGCCGGGGTGTTGTTCGAGCAATGGTGCTTCGCCAAACCCTGCCTGATGCGTATCTCGAAACATCACCAAACCGGGGCGCCCTTGCCGGACACCCTCGCCGATCAATTGCTGGTCTACCTCCATACCCAGACCAGTTGGGACAGCGCCTCGTTCTTGCGCGATGCGCTGTTCGACATGGAATTGCACCGCAGCCACGGCGATGGACGCACCGCCCAACACGTATTCGACCAAGTCAGCGCGCAGGTCGGGCATTTGCCGGTGTCTGCAACCGAACGCTGGCCCAATGGCCTGGACTACATGGTGACCGGCTATGGTGCCGGGCTCTATGCCTATGCCTGGTCGAGGGAATTGGCGAAAACCGTGTTCCAGAGATTCAAGCGCGACGGGCTGTTCAACCGGGAAACCGGGCAGGCGTTGCGCGAGACGATTTTCGGGCCGGGCGATTCGCGACCGCTGTCTGAGTCGATCACGGCGTTTCTGGGCACGTAGCGATCATCGCTCCGGAAGCACAACCTGAGGGTCGAGGTGACGCGTCGTCGTGGTTGAGTTGACCCAGCTTTCCAGGGAGCAAAGGGCAAAGACGCTGGTGCTGCAATCGCCATTCGCCAGCGCCACACGGAGTTTGTCGACATCGGCCTGCATCATGTAGCGCACCCCGTCCTTGAAGTGATGACTGTCACCGAAGCCCCCTTCGGTCATTTCGTTCAAGGCGTCCTCTTTGCTCCAACCCTGCACCACCACCCGGTACATGGCGGCGACCAGCCCGGTGCGGTCCGAGCCGTGCTTGCAGTGCATCAGCACCGGCCCCTTGGCTTCGGCCGCCTGGACGGCGCGCAAAGCCCTGAGGATGTCGCTGTCATCGACATGATTGGTGCGATAGGGCAACTGCACTTGCTCGATGCCGGGGGTGGACAGCCAACGCTTGTCCGACTCCGGCAGGAAGGTGATGACCGTGCCAATCCTGAGTTTGGTCAGCAAGGGCAGCGCTGCGCCATCCGGCAGGGAGCTGCGGTAGAGCGTCGGCGACATCTGGTAGAGGTTGTAGTCCTTTTCCACCGGCTGCGCCCATTCAGCGGGCCTCGCATCAGGGGAATCGGCCGCTTGGGCGGGGATCTCGGCCAGCCCGATGAGCAAGGCCAGGCAGAGCAGTGAACGGGAACAGAGCTTGAGCATGCACGGACGACCGAAAACGAAGGAATGCGAGATCGACAGTTTCGGCTCGCTGCGGTTAAAAGCCTGTGAGGAGAACGTCAAAGCGTTGTGAACGATGATCGGGTATTCGGGCTGCTGAATGGCGCTGGTCTTAATCGAATGCAACGAATACTGTATGCACATACAGCCTTTCGGAGTGCTCCCATGTCAGCTTCACTTCCGCCTCGCGGCCGCGGCACCGCGACCAACCCGCACAACCGCTTCGCCCCGAGTCGCTCGGTGGCCGAAGATGACGGCTGGTATCAGGAAGTCCCGCCGACCCAGGGCACTGAAGTGCGCATCGAAATGGCCAAGACCATCATTACCCGCAACA
This sequence comes from Pseudomonas brassicacearum subsp. brassicacearum, assembly GCF_008801605.1. Taxonomy (GTDB): domain Bacteria; phylum Pseudomonadota; class Gammaproteobacteria; order Pseudomonadales; family Pseudomonadaceae; genus Aquipseudomonas; species Aquipseudomonas brassicacearum. Next base: position 60,512 of record NZ_VZPJ01000002.1, read on the forward strand.
CCTCGTCCGATATTCCCTTCGACCGCTCGATCAACCCGTACCGAGGCTGCGAACACGGCTGCATCTACTGCTATGCGCGGCCCAGCCATGCCTATTGGGACATGTCGCCGGGGCTGGATTTCGAAACGAAGCTGATCGCCAAGACCAATGCCGCCGATGTGCTGGAAGAGCAATTGTCCCGGCGCGGCTACCAATGTGCGCCAATCGCGCTGGGGTCCAACACCGATCCCTATCAGCCTATCGAGCGTGAACAACGGATCACCCGCCGGATTCTCGAGGTGCTGCTGCGCTATCGGCATCCAGTGACCATCGTCACCAAGGGTTCGCTGATCCTGCGCGACCTGGACCTGCTGACCGAGCTGGCGCAACAACGCCTGGTGCATGTGATGATCAGCCTCACCACCCTGGACGATGAGCTCAAGCGTATTCTCGAACCCCGCGCGGCGGCGCCCAAGGCGCGGTTGCGGGCGATCAAGGTCATGCGCGAGGCGGGCATTGCCGTGGGAGTGCTGTGTGCACCGATGATCCCGATGATCAACGACAGCGAGATCGAGAGCCTGCTGACCGAAGCCCACGCCGCCGGCGCGCAGAATGCCGCCTACGTCATGCTGCGCCTGCCGCTGGAAGTCGCGCCGCTGTTCGAGGAGTGGTTGCAAGCGCACTACCCGCAACGCGCCGCCCATGTGTTGAGCCTGGTCCGCCAGAGCCGCGGCGGCGAACTGTATGACAGCCGCTTCGGTGCGCGGATGCGCGGCGAAGGCCCGTTCGCCGACCTGCTGGCCCAACGTTTCGCCAAGGCCCTCAAGCGCTTGGGGCTTGAGCGCCGCGACGGATACAATCTTGATTGCGATGCCTTCTGTCCGCCGGGCCGACAGATGTCTTTGATTTGATTAAAGTTGACCTTGGAACGGCTACTGGACATGAGCTGCGCCAGTGTTTTGCCACCCCTGGAATCGTTGTCCTAGAGCCTTCGATTTCAGTTTGAGTTAAGTTTCGGCCGCTACCTTGTTCAGCGAGTGACTGACGGGTCGAACACCTCGACCTGGATGTTTTTTAACCAGCCACTGGCGTCAACGTCAAAGAGGATGAATCATGAGTGACAAGGATAAACAGCCGTTGGCTGCGTCGGCTTCAGCCCAACCCGAGGCGGAAACCGCCGATGCAGCGCTGCAGCATATTGTTGACGGCTTTTTGCATTTCCATCACGAGATCTTTCCGCAACAGGAAGAGCTCTTCAAGAAACTCGCCACCGCCCAGAAACCCCGGGCGATGTTCATCACCTGCGCCGATTCGCGCATCGTGCCCGAGTTGATCACCCATAGCTCCCCCGGCGACCTGTTCGTGACCCGTAACGTCGGCAACGTCGTTCCACCTTATGGGCAAATGAACGGCGGCGTCTCCACCGCCATCGAATACGCCGTGCTGGCCCTCGGCGTGCAGCACATCATCGTTTGCGGCCATTCCGATTGTGGCGCCATGCGCGCGGTGCTCAACCCCGATACCCTGGAAAAAATGCCCACGGTCAAGGCCTGGCTGCGCCACGCCGAAGTGGCCAAGACCATGGTCCACGACAACTGTCCGTGCGGCGACGAAAAACAGACCATGTCGATCCTCACCGAAGAGAACGTGATCGCGCAGTTGCAGCATTTGCGAACGCACCCCTCGGTCGCATCGCGCATGGCCAATGGTCAGTTGTTCATCCATGGCTGGGTGTACAACATCGAGACCAGCGAGATCAAAGCCTATGACGCGGACCAGGGACGTTTCCTGCCGCTCGATGGCAGCCATCCGATACCGGTGGCGACGCCCAAAGCGCGCTTCTAACCACTCCTAAACATCCTTGTGTGGTTCAGCCTTACCGCTATTTGCGCGGTAGGGCCTCGCCATGCCTGAAGAAAACTTCGGGAGAGTCGCCATGCGTGCTCAATTAAAAGCTGTTCTGCCACGGGAGCTATTGGCTTCGGTGGTGGTGTTCCTGGTGGCGCTGCCCTTGTGCATGGGCATTGCCATCGCCTCCGGCCTGCCACCGGCCAAAGGCCTGATCACCGGCATCATCGGTGGCCTGGTAGTGGGTTTCCTGGCAGGTTCCAAGCTGCAAGTCAGTGGCCCGGCCGCCGGGTTGGCGGTGTTGGTCTTCGAATTGGTGCGCCAACATGGCGTCGCCATGCTCGGGCCGATCCTGCTGCTGGCCGGTCTGCTGCAATTGTTGGCCGGGCGCTTTCGTCTCGGCTGCTGGTTCCGGGTCACCGCACCTGCGGTGGTGTACGGGATGCTCGCGGGTATCGGCGTGCTGATCGTGTTGTCCCAGGTCCATGTGATGCTCGACGCGGCGCCCAAGCCGTCAGGGCTGGATAACCTGGCGGCGTTCCCGGCGGCGGTGGCCCAGGCCTTGCCGTCCTTCGGCTGGCAGGCCGGCCTGCTTGGTTTGTCGACGATTGCGGTGATGTGGCTGTGGGAGAAGTTTCGTCCCCACAGCCTGCGCTTCATTCCCGGCGCCTTGCTCGGTGTCGGCCTGGCGACCATCGCCAGCCTGATGCTGGCCTTGCAGGTCAAACGCGTGGAAGTCCCGGAGAACCTCGCCGAAGCCATTGATTGGCTGCGCCCGGCGGACCTGCTGAACCTGGCCGACCCGACGCTGCTGATCGCCGCCTTCGCCGTGGCCTTCATCGCCAGCGCCGAAACCCTGCTGTCGGCGGCCGCCGTGGACCGCATGCACAGCGGTGATCGTGCGGACTTCGACCGCGAACTGTCGGCGCAAGGTATCGGCAACATGCTCTGCGGCCTGCTCGGCGCCCTGCCGATGACTGGGGTGATCGTGCGCAGCTCGGCCAACGTCCAGGCCGGGGCCACCACGCGGATGTCGACGATTTTCCACGGCCTGTGGTTGTTGCTCTTCGTGCTGTTGCTGTCCAGCGTACTGCAAAGCATTCCGGTGGCGAGCCTGGCGGGGGTGTTGGTGTACACCGGTTTCAAACTGGTGGACCTCAAGGCGTTTCGCAGCCTGGGTCGCTATGGCCGGATGCCGATGTTCACCTATGCCGCAACGGCGCTGGCGATCATCTTCACCGACCTGCTGACCGGTGTGCTGATCGGCTTCGGCCTGACCCTGGCGAAACTGGCCTGGAAAGCCTCGCGACTGAAAATCAGCCTGATCGACCTGCCCCAGGAAGGCGAGATGGAACTGCGACTGGTCGGGGCAGCCACCTTCCTCAAGGTGCCGGCGCTGACCCAGGTACTGGGTAGCATACCGACAGGCGCGACCGTGCATGTGCCGCTCAATAACCTGAGCTACATCGATCACTCGTGCCTGGAGCTACTGGAAGAATGGGGCCGGGCGAATGCCAGCAAGGGTTCGAAGCTGCTGATCGAATCCCGCGGGCTCAAGCGCCGGTTGGAAGGGCGGTTGCGTACCACCGTAGGGGTTGGCGCAGCCTCTGCCTGACACCTCGCTCCCAAAGGGGCTGGGTGTAAGGCACAGGATTCATGAACACCACAGACCCAATGTGGGAGCGAGCTTGCTCGCGATAGCGGAGTATCAGTCAACTGTGATGTGGCTGATGTAATGTCATCGCGAGCAAGCTCGCTCCCACAGGGATTGGGTGTAGGACACACGATTCATGAGCGGCACAGATCCAATGTGGGGCTTGCTCGCGAAAGCGGTGGATCAGTTAGCTAAATGCTGCCTGACACTGCGCCTTCGCGAGCAAGCCCGCTCCCACAAGGGCTTCATGTTTTGCTGCTGGATCAAGCCGCCGGCTGATCCAGTTCCAGCCCAACACCCAGCTGGCGCGACAGGCACGGCCAGCGCTTCCAGGCAGCGCCCGTGTCCGGGCTGCCGAGTTTCTCCCGGTAAGACTCCACCGACTCCAGCGCAAAGCTGTCTTCGTCGAGCATTTCGTCAACGGCGTGATGCACGGCTTCGTCCAGCTGGTTGGCGAACGGTTCGCCGATCAAATGGTGAGCGATCAGGTTGGCGACCGTCATGTCCAGCGGGATCAGCGGTTGGCTGAAATGCTTGATGTACAGGTCGTTGACCTCCTCCACCAGCCGGTGGGCCAGGTAGGCTTCGTCCAGCAAACTGTCCAGGCCAACGTGGCCTTCCATCACCTTCGGTGGCTGGAGGAAAAACTGTTCGGCGATAGTCAGCACCGGCTTTATCTGCGATTCGATACCGGCTTCGCGAGCCACCTCGTTGGCGGCGTCCAGCAGGTCCGGCACTTGCTCGATATAAGCGCTGACAAAACGGGTCATCACGCCCTTCGCGTCGATGTCCGGCAGTTGAATGGCGGCGTGCAGGTGCGGTAGCTGAGCCTCCAGCTGACGGGTCAACTGGCCGGTCTCGGCCTCGTGTTGTTGGGCTTTTTGGATCTGCTCGCGCAATGCGGCGGTGTTCATGACAACTCCAGGAAACAAAGGCAATGAAATAGGGAAGACATAACTTAGCTGGCGCAAAAACACTCCTAAGACCTATTTTTCATAACCGTCTCTTCCTTGCTACGTCGCAGTTATATCGATTTGCCATCACTCAGGTTCGCATCCTTCTCCATTCGCGGGCTCTAGCGCAAGCCCTGTCTGTTTCAAACGATTTACGCCATCGCGTTGCGAGGTTGCAGGTGCTGTCTATACTCGGGTTGGAATGGAGTTAGCTGATGACACCCGATTGCATGTGCAGCAAGGCGCGGCGAGTCAATTAAGCAGTCTGAATAGCCGATCCCTTGCCGCAGGCTTTACGCCTACGGGATAACAAGAACGATAAGGGGAACCCGCAATGACGCGACATCCACACGTATGGATGGGCCTCCTGTTGTGGTCGATTTTCAGCCAGGCACAAGCGGCCTGGACTGTGAATATGGCGCCTGGAGCGACACAGATCAGCAACGCAGTGTTCGACCTGCACATGACCATTTTCTGGATCTGTGTGGTCATCGGCATCATCGTCTTCGGCGCCATGTTCTGGTCGATGATCATGCACCGCCGTTCAACCGGCCAGAATGCCGCGCATTTCCACGAAAACACCCGCGTCGAAATCCTCTGGACCATCGTGCCCTTCGTGATCCTGGTGCTGATGGCGATTCCCGCCACCGCCACCCTGATCAAGATGTACGACTCCAGCGAGTCGGACATTGATATCCAGGTCACTGGCTATCAATGGAAGTGGCACTACAAGTACCTGGGCCAGGACGTCGAGTTCTTCAGCAACCTGGCGACCCCCGCCGAACAGATCCATAACCAGAGCGCCAAGGGCGAGCACTACCTGCTGGAGGTCGACAAGCCGCTGGTGCTGCCGGTCGATGCCAAGGTGCGCTTTCTGGTGACCTCCGCCGACGTGATCCACTCCTGGTGGGTGCCGGCCTTCGCGGTCAAGCGCGATGCGATCCCAGGCTTCGTCAACGAAGCGTGGACCCGTGTCGACAAGCCCGGCCTGTACCGTGGCCAGTGCGCCGAGCTGTGCGGCAAGGACCACGGTTTCATGCCGATCGTGGTGGAGGTCAAGAGCAAGCCCGACTATGAGAAATGGCTGGGCGAACGCAAGGCCGAAGCCGCGCAGCTTAAAGAGCTGACCAGCAAGGAATGGACCCTGGACGAGCTCAAGGAACGTGGCGACAAGATCTACCACACCACCTGCGTGGCCTGTCACCAGGCCGAAGGCCAGGGCTTGCCGCCGATGTTCCCGGCCCTCAAGGGCTCGAAAATCGCCACCGGACCCAAGGCTGATCACCTGAGCATTGTCTACCACGGCAAGCCCGGCACAGCCATGGCCGCGTTCGGCAAACAGTTGTCGGAAGTCGATATCGCCGCAGTCGTGACCTATGAACGCAACGCCTGGGGCAACAACAAGGGCGACATGGTTACGCCTAAAGAAGTGCTGGAACTCAAACAGGCGGAAAGCAAATGAGCCGGCCTGACGTTCGTTCCCGCAACCGGTCGGGGCTCACCGCCCCGGGCCGCCCAGCCCACTCGTTCGAAGGAGACAGGACATGAGTGCTGTGATCGATGACCACGGTCATGCCGGCGCCGACCACGCCCATGGCCCCGCCAAGGGCCTGATGCGCTGGGTACTGACCACCAACCACAAGGATATCGGCACGCTGTACCTGTGGTTCGCGTTCTCCATGTTCCTGTTGGGCGGCTCGTTCGCCATGGTGATCCGCGCCGAGCTGTTCCAGCCCGGCCTGCAGATCGTGGAGCCGGCGTTCTTCAACCAGATGACCACCATGCATGGCCTGGTGATGGTCTTCGGCGCGGTGATGCCGGCCTTCGTCGGCCTGGCCAACTGGATGATCCCGCTGATGATCGGCGCGCCGGACATGGCCCTGCCGCGCATGAACAACTTCAGCTTCTGGCTGTTGCCGGCCGCGTTCCTGCTGCTGGTGTCGACGTTGTTCACAGCCGGTGGCGGGCCTAACTTCGGTTGGACCTTCTACGCGCCGCTGTCCACCACTTATGCGCCGGAAAGCGTGACGTTCTTCATCTTCGCCATCCACCTGATGGGCATCAGCTCGATCATGGGCGCGATCAACGTGATCGCCACCATCCTCAACCTGCGCGCCCCTGGCATGACCCTGATGAAGATGCCGCTGTTCGTCTGGACCTGGCTGATCACCGCGTTCCTGCTGATCGCAGTGATGCCAGTGCTGGCCGGCTGCGTGACGATGATGCTGATGGACATCCACTTCGGCACCAGCTTCTTCAGTGCCGCCGGTGGCGGTGACCCGGTGCTGTTCCAGCACGTGTTCTGGTTCTTCGGCCACCCCGAGGTGTACATCATGATCCTGCCGGCCTTCGGTGCCGTCAGCTCGATCATCCCGGCCTTCTCGCGCAAGCCGTTGTTCGGCTACACCTCGATGGTCTATGCCACGGCCGCCATTGCGTTCCTGTCGTTCATCGTCTGGGCGCACCACATGTTCGTGGTCGGCATTCCGCTGGTGGGCGAGCTGTTCTTCATGTACGCCACCCTGCTGATCGCCGTGCCCACCGGGGTGAAGGTGTTCAACTGGGCCAGCACCATGTGGCAAGGCTCGCTGACCTTCGAAACGCCGATGCTGTTTGCCGTGGCGTTCGTGATCCTGTTTTCCATCGGTGGTTTCTCCGGGCTGATGCTGGCCATCGCCCCGGCGGACTTCCAGTACCAGGACACCTACTTCGTGGTCGCGCACTTCCACTATGTGCTGGTGCCCGGCGCGATCTTCGGGATCTTCGCCTCGGCCTACTACTGGCTGCCGAAATGGACCGGCCACATGTACGACGAAACCCTCGGCAAGTTGCACTTCTGGCTGTCGTTCGTCGGGATGAACATGGCGTTCTTCCCGATGCACTTCGTCGGCCTGGCGGGCATGCCCCGGCGGATTCCCGACTACAACCTGCAGTTCGCCGACTTCAACATGGTCTCGTCCATCGGCGCGTTCATGTTCGGCACCACGCAGATCTTCTTCCTGTTCATCGTGATCAAGACCATCCGAGGCGGCCCGCCCGCACCGGCCAAGCCTTGGGATGGTGCCGAAGGGTTGGAGTGGAGCGTGCCGTCGCCGGCGCCGTATCACACCTTCACTACGCCGCCGGAAGTGAAATAGATGACACATGGCGCCTGTGTGGGAGCGAGCTTGCTCGCGATAGCGGTGTATCTGACACACCGAGTCGTCGCTATCGCGAGCAAGCTCGCTCCCACAGGGTTCTGGGTAGGGACTGGAAATCATGGCTGATTCGATTTCGATGAAGAAACTGGTCACCCGCCTGCTGCTGGTGGTGGTGGCCATGTTCATCTTCGGGTTTGCCCTGGTGCCGATCTACGACGTGATGTGCAAGGCGTTCGGCATCAACGGCAAGACCGGCGGGCAGTACGAAGGCGAGCAGATCGTCGATGAATCGCGGCAGGTGCGGGTGCAATTCCTGTCGACCAACGCGGTGGACATGGTCTGGGATTTCTACCCCAAGGGCGACCAACTGGTGGTCAAGCCGGGGGCGGTGAACGAGATGGTGTTCGTCGCCCACAACCCCACCAACCGGCCGATGAGCGCCCAGGCGGTTCCGAGTATCTCGCCCAGCACCGCGGCGGCGTATTTCCACAAGACCGAATGTTTTTGTTTTACCCAGCAAGTGCTGCAACCCGGCGAACGCATCGAAATGCCCATGCGCTTCATCGTCGACCGGGACATGCCCAAGGAAGTGAAGCACCTGACGCTGTCCTACACGCTGTTCGATATCACCGCTCGTCATCCACCGGTGGCTCTAAACACTGACCGATAGCGTGCCCGATAAGGAGAACAATAAATGGCAACTCACGAACACTATTACGTTCCGGCCCAGAGCAAATGGCCGATCATCGCCACGGTCGGGATGTTCGTCACGGTGTATGGCCTGGCGACCTGGTTCAACGACCTGAAGGCGGCGCGCCCGGAATCCCATGGCCCGCTGATCTTTTTCGTTGGCGGCCTGCTGGTGGCCTACATGCTGTTCGGCTGGTTCGGCGCGGTGGTCAAGGAAAGCCGCGCCGGGCTGTACAGCGCACAACTCGATCGCTCGTTCCGCTGGGGCATGAGCTGGTTCATCTTTTCCGAAGTGATGTTCTTCATCGCGTTCTTCGGTGCGCTGTTCTATGTGCGCAACATCTCGGCGCCAGGCCTGGCGGGTGAAGGCACCAAGGGGCTGTCACACATGCTCTGGCCGAGCTTCGAGTTCGCCTGGCCGTTGCTGAACAACCCCGACCCGAAACTCTTCCCGGCGCCCAAGGAAGTCATCAGCCCCTGGGGCTTGCCGCTGCTCAATACCGTCCTGCTGGTCAGCTCCAGCGTCACCGTCACCATTGCCCACCACGCCTTGAAAAAAGGCCATCGCGGTGCGCTGAAGATCTGGCTGGCGATCACCGTGCTGCTGGGTTGCGCCTTCCTGGGCTTCCAGGCCGAAGAATACATGCACGCCTACAAGGAACTGGGCCTGACCCTGGGCTCCGGCGTCTACGGAGCGACGTTCTTCATGCTCACCGGTTTCCACGGCGCCCACGTCACCATCGGCACGATAATCCTGTTCGTCATGCTGATGCGCATCATGCGCGGGCACTTCGATAACGAGCACCAGTTCGGCTTCGAGGCGGCGAGCTGGTACTGGCACTTCGTCGATGTGGTGTGGATCGGTTTGTTCGTCTTCGTCTACGTGCTCTGAGGCACGACTACCAGGGCGCGTGGGATACCAACTGGCCGCTGAAAAAACCCCAGGCGATCAAGCCGACGGTGACGGCGGCCAGACTGACCCGAATCGCCAGGGCGATGACCAGGCGATTGGAGTTGCTGTCGTCCTTGACCAGAAAAAACAGGCCGCTGAACAGGCTGACAACCGTGGCAATCAGCATCAGGACGATGGCTGCTTTTAGCATTAGGGACACTCCGGGGGGACGCGATGCACGTGAGTATAGCTATCCCGTTCGACGGCTTTCGGACGGCGCCATGAAACACTTCCGGCCGGGTATCGTGCCGTCGCTGGTGGTGGCCGTGCTGGTGCCGGTGATGGTGTGCCTGGGGTTCTGGCAATTGAGCCGCGGCGAACAGAAGCGTGTGCTCATGGAAAATTACGCCGAGCGCCGCGTGGCGCCGCCGATGGACAGCACCGAGCTTGCGCACACCAGCGATCCGGCCTTTCGACTCGTAACTCTGCAGGGCCAGTTCGACGCCGAGCACAGCACCCTGCTGGATAACCGCCAGCACGACGGCAAGGTCGGCATCGAGGTGCTGCAACCGTTCCTCGACCACCGCACCGGACTGTGGCTGCTGGTCAATCGCGGCTGGTTGCCCTGGCCTGACCGGCGCACCCCGCCGGTCTTCAACACGCCGGAACAACCGGTGAGCCTCCAGGCCTGGGTCTACGTGGCACCGGGCGCGACCTTCCAGCTTCACGCCGACCCGGCGGGCGCCCCGTGGCCGCGACTTGTCACCACCATCGAACCGGACAAGCTCTGGGCCGAACTGGGTCGCAGCGGCTTCACCTATGAATTACGCCAACAAAGCGGCCCCGGCGCCTACCGGACCGATTGGCCGGTGGTCGCCATGGGCCCGGAAAAACACCTCGGCTATGCCGTGCAGTGGTTCGCCATGGCGACGGCACTGTTCGGCCTGTTCCTTTATCTCGGATGGCACAACGCAGGGAGACACCATGGGAAACACCATGAATCCAACCAACACGTCTGAGGCGCCCGTGGTGCCCAACCGTCGCAAGGGACGCCTGCAATTGCTGCTGATCGTGCTCGGGGTGATCGGCCCAATGATCCTGGCCACCGGCATGTACAAATTCCAGTTCTGGGTGCCCGACAGCCGCAGCTACCACGGTGAACTGATCGGCAACGGCCAGACCCGCGCCGAGATTGGCGTACAGGCCGATGAACAGCGCTGGCAGATCCTGGTCACCGCACCGCAGGAATGCTCGGTGGATTGCCGGCAACTGGTGTACCTCGCCCGGCAGGTACAGATCGGCCTCGGCCGCGACGCCTCCCGCGCCAGCCACGCCTTGGCTATCGCGCAACCGCTGGACGCTGAATATGACGGGCAACTGCAGCGTGAATACCCGCAGTTGCAACGCTACCCACTGGACCTACCGGCCTACCAGAAAGGCGCCCAAGGCTCCGGCGGTGCGCAACTGTGGATCATCGATCCCCACAGCAACCTGGTGCTGCGCTACGACGCCCGGGTCAAGGGCAAGGACCTGCTCAACGACCTGCGCCACCTGCTGAAACTGTCGAACATCGGATGAGGGCATCGACATGGCCAAACCTGGATTTCGCCTCGCGCTGTTTGCCACGCTGCTGGCACTGATCGTCGTCCTGCTGGGCGCCTACACCCGGCTCACCCACGCCGGCCTCGGCTGCCCGGACTGGCCCGGTTGCTACGGTTTCATCAGCGTGCCCAAGAGCGAAGCCCAACTGGCCCATGCCGAGCTGCATTTCCCCGACACCCCGGTGGAGGCCCATAAAGGCTGGAACGAGATGGTCCATCGCTACTTTGCCGGAACCCTGGGGCTGTTGATTACCCTGTTGGCCGCCCGGGCCTGGATGAACCGCCGTCACCCCGGCCTGCCATTGAAACTGCCGCTGTTCCTGCTGGCCGTGGTGTTCGCCCAGGCGGCGTTCGGCATGTGGACCGTGACCCTGAAGCTGTGGCCGCAGGTGGTGACCGGGCATTTGCTCGGCGGCTTCGCGACGTTGAGCCTGCTGTTCCTGCTCACCTTGCGCTTGTCCGGCGTATTGCCGGCGCTGACTGTGCCCAAGCGCCTGCAACATTGGGCCACGGCCGGGCTGCTGCTGGTGATCGGCCAGATCGCCCTCGGCGGTTGGGTCAGCTCCAATTACGCCGCCGTGGCCTGCATCGATTTCCCCACCTGCCACGGCCAATGGCTGCCACCGGCCGATTTTGCCAACGGCTTTCACCTGACCCAGCACATCGGCCCGAACTACCTGGGCGGGCAACTGGACAGCGACGCCCGCACGGCCATCCACCTGACCCACCGCATTGGTGCGCTGCTGGTGACGGTGGTGTTACTGGGCCTGGCCTGGCAATTGAAGACTGTCGGCATGACCCGGCTGGCCGGGCTGGTGCTGGCCGCACTGGCGGCGCAGATCACCCTGGGCATCAGCAACGTGCTGTTCCATCTGCCGTTGCCGGTGGCCGTCGCCCACAACGCCGGGGGCGCCGCACTGCTGCTGACCCTGGTGCTGGTCAACTATCACGCCCGTACCAGCCTGGTCCGGGTCAAGCATCAAGTCCCGCTGCGCTGGCGGTTCAACCCGCCTAAACACGGCGCCAGCCCCATAACAATAAAAGGAGAGATGCCATGGCAACCTTGACCGGTGAACGCCACAGCCAAGCGATCTGGCGCGATTACCTGGAGCTGACCAAGCCCAAAGTGGTGGTGCTGATGCTGATCACCTCGCTGGTCGGCATGTTCCTCGCCACCCGTGCCGGCGTGCCGTGGACGGTCCTGGTGTTCGGCAACCTGGGCATCGCCCTGTGTGCCGGCGGCGCGGCGGCGGTCAACCATGTGGTGGACCGGCGCATCGACGCGGTGATGGCCCGCACCCACAAACGGCCATTGGCCGAGGGACGAGTCTCCCCCGCCGCCGCCCTGACCTTCGCACTGGCACTGGCGGTGGCCGGCCAAGCGTTGCTGCTGGCGTTCACCAACCCACTGACGGCCTGGCTGACGCTGGCCTCCTTGCTTGGTTATGCGGTGGTCTACACCGGTTTCCTGAAACGGGCGACGCCGCAGAACATCGTCATCGGCGGCCTGGCTGGCGCGGCGCCACCGCTGCTGGGCTGGGTGGCGGCCACCGGGCATGTCAGCGCCGAACCGCTGCTGCTGGTGCTGATCATCTTCGCCTGGACCCCGCCACACTTCTGGGCCCTGGCGATTCACCGCAAGGAGGAATACGCCAAGGCCGACATCCCGATGCTGCCGGTGACCCACGGCGAGCACTACACCAAGATCCATATCCTGCTGTACACCCTGGTGCTGCTGGCGGTGAGCCTGATGCCGTTCGTGATCCACATGAGCGGGATGCTGTACCTGGTTTGCGCGCTGGTGCTGGGTGCCAGGTTTCTGCAATGGGCCGTGGTGTTGTACCGTGGCAGTCGGCCGCACGCGGCGATCAACACCTTCAAGTACTCTATCTGGTACTTGTTCCTGCTGTTTATCGCGCTGCTTGTAGATCATTACTTACTGTTGAGCCTATGACTCGAACCCAGAAAACCGTCTTCATTCTCGTGGCCGTGATCGCGCTGATCCTCGGCCTGACCATCAACAAGGTGCTGTCCGGCAAAGGCCAGGGCGACCCGACGGCGCTGATCGATGCCGGTATCATCCTGCTGCCCCAGAGCCGCAACCTGCCGGACGTGAAAATGACCGACCAGGACGGCCAGCCTGTGGCGATGGACGGGTTGAAAGACAAATGGAGCCTGCTGTTCTTCGGCTACACCTTCTGCCCGGACATCTGCCCGACCACCCTCGCCCAACTGCGCCAGATCAAAAGCGAACTGCCGCCCGAGGCTGTGGCCAAGTTGCAAATCGTGCTGGTCAGCGTCGACCCGAACCGCGACACGCCCAAGCAACTCAAGCAGTACCTGGGCTACTTCGATCCGCAGTTCATAGGGCTGACCGCCGCCTCAGTGGAAGACCTGCAGAAACTCGCCAATGCGGTGAGCATTCCGTTCATCCCGGCGGACACTAGCAAACCCAACTACACGGTTGATCACAGCGGCAACCTCGCCGTGATTGGCCCGGACGGAACCCAGCGTGGGTTTATTCGTGCGCCGTTGAATAATCAAAAGCTGGTGGCGCAGCTGCCGGAGATGCTCAAGCGTAAATAACGGCGCAACCTTTATAGCGCGGGGACTCGCCCCACCTGTAGGAGCTGTGTAGGAGCTGTCGAGTGAAACGAGGCTGCGATCTTTTGATTTTGATCTTTCACTCATGACTCAATTGTCTGGGGCAAGATCGCAGCCTCGTTTCACTCGACAGCTCCTACCAGCCCCTACCAACTCCTACCAATCCAGTTTTTTCAGGAACACCGTCATTTCCGCTCTAGATAGCTATCGCGAGCAAGCCCCCTCCCACCCCGGACGGTGGTGAACACAATATCTACAACACCCCCAATCCCCTGTGGGAGCGAGCCTGCTCGCGATGACACCCGCCCAGACAACCCCGTGGCGAGGGAGCTTGCTCCCGCTCGGCTGCGCAGCAGCCGCAAAACCGGACAATGCAGCTTGCCTGGAAACATGCAGGGGCCTGCTACTCAGACCAGCGGGAGCAAGCTCCCTCGCCACAGGGGTTAGTGTCGAGCCGAATATCCAGCCCAACGCCACCCACTGTGGGAGCAGGCTTGAACTCGCGAAAGCGGCGGGTCAGCTCGCATCAATATTGAATGTGCCACCCTCTTCGCGAGCAAGCCCGCTCCCACACCGGGTGGTGGCCGAACACAGCCTCTGCAACAGCCCGATCCCCTGTGGGAGCAAAGCTTGCTCGCGAAAGCGGCGGGTCAGCTTGCATCAATGTTGAACATGCCACCCTCTTCGCAAGCAAGCCCGCTCCCACACCGGGTGGTGGCCGAACACAGTCTCTGCAACAGCCCCGATCCCCTGTGGGAGCAAAGCTTGCTCGCGATGAAATCGACACGGTTCCAGACCAAAACAAGTCACCCAAATCGCCGGCAAACCCCACTCCTACAGAACCTGCCTACACACCTTCATCAAGCTACGCATCCTTGCGCCTTTGCCTACAACTACGCCAGAATCCGCCCGCTTGTGCGCCTTGTCCCTGGGTTCTATTGTCTTTCCTGCCACTGCCCATCAGTGGTCGGGTTTAGTAGCCCGAGGTAATCGAAGTTGTACAAGCGCTTCTCAAACAGGGCCCTACCCTGTTCTTGATGGTGGCTGTACGCAGGGCGCTCAGGCGCGCCGGCTTCTTCGGTTCCCCGGTCTACTAACCTGCGTACAGCTGCCACCCCATTGTTTAGTAGCTTCGGGGTGTCGGCATCACATCTGGAACCGAAGCATATGTACAAAATAACTCCGAATCCGCCAGTGGCAGATTCCACCTCTACATCCGCAAAATCCAAAGCCAAGCAGCAAGACGAAACCACCAAACGCGTGCTCGATCACTACTTGCTACCAAAACCGGATAAATCCCAAGACGACCCCAAACCGGGCCAGCTATACACCGTCGTGAAAGGCCTCGATAACGAATGCCTGCTCGCCAACCTCAGCGAAACCCTGGCTTCGGCTGATGCCATGGTGAGTGACCTGGCGTTTGATCTGGATGGATCGAGGCGTCATGTGGCGCAGGGTATCCAGCAGTTGATTGAGCTGAGTTCGTTGCTGGCGAATCGGGTGTTGGATAACGTGGAGCCGCGGCAGTAGTACCTTTTCTCCAGTGAAAAAACCCGACGTTATGCGTCGGGTTTTGGTTCTTCTATCCGTGGATAGCGAACGGATGAGCTGTAAATATTCTCAAATTTCTTTTCCCGCATATCCCACCACGGTCCTTCCTAGCGATGGGCTGCAAACGGCCAAAAGCGGTCACTCCGTTTCTCTACGCTCCGAGTGGACCGCTGCAAGCAGCCTTACCCCCAACATCCTACGCTGGGCCGTGCCATTTGTTTTTTGAAAGAGATTCGCTCTCTCTATTTCATACTGCGCCAATGAACTGGCGGAAACGGGGACAGACCACGATTATGAGACGGGCCGATACAGGTGAACCCAAATCGTGATCTGTCCCCAGTTCCCCCTCAGCTCCCCCCAAGAACTGTGTAAAAACGCATCCATCGCGCTTATATCTGCAACGTTAAATCTGCCATTTTGAATCAGTCACGGGGGCCATGAGTTTCTGAGTTACCCCAATCATCTTGTGGGGAAAGCAATGGAGGCTCTTCAACGTGCTCCCATTCCAGATACCACTCGTATGTTTCGTTGTCAGCCTTGAATTCATGTTTAACAGTCCAGCCCAGTTCCACGAGCTTTTGAGCCCGGAGAGAGCCGTGTGTCTTAGTCATTCTCGGAGCTTTCATAATTGTCATCGCGCGTATGATTGCTGGGGATTTTAACGCAGGAGCTGCCGATTGAGATCGTTCCCACGCTCTGCGTGGGAATGCCTCCACGGACGCTCTGCGTTCGGCTCTTTGGGGGACGCAGAGCGTCCCTAGCTTCATTCCCACGCGGAGCGTGGGAACGATCAAATGGCTAAGAGCAAGGAATCACCAGGTCTGCGTTTTACACCCAGACGTCGTTAACCACTCCAATCAATTGAATAGCCTCCTCTTCCGCAGGCTCGGCGAAGGTGATGTTCAAATTACCGTAACCGGAATGGTCCCCCACCAAGCTCAACTCGAATCGAGCCCCCGAGGCGTCGGTTTCGTAGTTCTTCAAGTAAGTCAGGTCCTTGGCTTCATTGAAAATCACGTCCAACGTGCCGTCGTAACCATTTCCCAGCCGGGTAAAGCCCAAGGCGGATAAATCGATCGTGTCTTCACCCGCGGTATAGTCAATCAGGCGATCAGTGTGGTTTTCGGTGGCGGTGCGGTAGCTGTCGCTCAGTCCGTCGAAGCGGAACACATCGTTGTTACCGCCCCCCACCAATTGGTCCCGGCCCTCTGCGCCAACCAATACATCATCCCCTAGCGCTCCATAAAGGCGATCGTCGCCCGCGCCCCCTTCGATGATTTCGCCGCGAGCGTTGCCTTGTAAACGATCGGCCCCCTCGGTGCCCGTCAACCTGGCTTGCTGAAACAGGAGGTTGGTTTCATTCAGCGCTTGGCCCAAGTTACCGTTGAAGACCACTTCGAAGCGTTCCCCATCGGCGTTGGCCTCGAAGCTTTTGAGGTAGGTCCGCGTCCCACTTTCGTTGACGCGTATCGCCAGCGTTCCGTCATGTCCATTGCCCAGCCCGAGGAAGCCCAGGGAGGCGAGGTCGAGCGTATCGGTGCTGGGGTCGAAGTCAGTGATTCGGTCGCTCTGGGCCGCGGTGGCGGTTCGATAGCTGTCTGTGACTGACTGGTAACGGAAGGTATCGGCCCCGGCACCGCCCGTCAGCAGGTCACGACCTTGCTGGCCATCGAGCAGATCGTCACCGGCCCCGCCAAGGATCGCATCGTCGAACGAGGCGGTACCGAGCAAGAAGTCAGCATCGCCGCCACCGTCCAGGTGGTAATAGCCGTCGTCGGGATTGCCAAAGCTGTGGTCCAGGCGACCGTCGGGGTTCAACTGGACCAAGGCGGCCAGATAGCCGTCCGCGCTCGTGCCTTGGCTTCCACCAATCAATAGCTTGCCGTCGGCCCGCACGATCATGTCGGCGACTGCGAAAGGCGCGCTTTCCGAGCCCCAACTGACCCGACCCTGATCGCCGAAAGCGGTGTCGAGTGAGCCGTCAGCGTTGAGTCGGATGACGCTCGCCATGCCGCCCGAGGCGCCTGCCAGCAGGATTTTGCCGTCATCCTGGATGACGAGGGCGTCTGCGTGAACATCCAGGGCCAGGCTGCCGCCGTTCGCAAAGCTGCTATCCAGCGTACCGTCCGGGTTGAGGCGGGTCAGGGTATCTTGCCCGGTGACCAATACCTTCCCGTCTCCCTGCAGCGAAACGTCGAACGTGCTACTGGGGTGAATGCCAACGGTCGCTGGTAGGTGCAGGACCCCAGCCTCTCCAAAAGACGAGACCAAGGTCCCCGTTGCGTCGAAGCGGGCGATATAGATCTCCCCGGACGGATACCCAGCGCTTGCGAAGAAGCTGCCGTCGCGTTGCACGGAGAACGACGCTTGCTGGCCTAGATCTTCATTCCAATAGAAAGGCACTGTCACGGTGCCGCCGTTCCCGAAACTCGTATCGAGGCTGCCGTCGGCCAAGTTACGACTGATGCCCGACACCCAGACGTTGTCTACGTTCACGTAGCGCGCCACCAGGTAGCCCCCTTCCGGCTGCACGGCGGCATTGCCGCCGTCCTCGATATCGAGCGCCACAGGGAGCAGGGATCTACCGTCGCCACTGAAGGTGCGGTCCAGGCTACCGTTGGCATTGAACCGGACCAGGCTGCCGGTGAAGCCTGAATCCTCTTCGCCTCCCAGCCCCAGGCGACTATAAGCGCCAAGCCAGATAGCACCGTCCGGATCGACCGCGATACCTGCGATTTTGTCCGAGCCCCATAAGGTCGTGGCGGCCATACCTGTTTTTTGCGCGGTTGAAGCGGCGGGCGAAATGCTCTGGCTCATGTCCAAGCCTCCGATAGATTTGGCGCCAAAAACTATAGACACGGCTCAGTCAGGTTGCCATTTACGAGACGAAGGGAGGTTCTTGGACGACCTTCTGCTCTGCTATCGATGCAACCCGTTCCCTTTTCTGTCCCTCAATAGCTTGCCCGCGACGTCTCAAATCTGCCTTGAGTAAGGTGACTGCCATCCCGGCAGTCAAACCGCGCATTGAGTGTTAGCTCAGTGCCAGGGGCTCAAGAGTGGGAAGAACAACTTCATATGCGAGTTACCGATAGGTCTGCGAACATGAAAAAACTAACCCGGCTCCCAACGTTAGCCCTCATTGCACTCGTGTTCTGCGCGGGGCTGTGGGCCGTTTCACAGTGGTGGGAAAAGGCTCTGGCGAAGCCCGTTGGCGCCGCCAGGATCAGCCCCAACGGCTGCTACCGAGTTCAGGAGTTCAAACCTTTTTGGGTACTGCCCGGCCTCTTTCACCCCCAGTCGCCCCCGGATGAACCAGAGCAGCAGCAGTGGTTTGTTCGCTGGGAGATTCCGGCCTTTTTTCGCTTGTACGATAATCGCAACGGCCAGCTGATTGGCGAAAGCGCGATCTACGATCTGGTGAATTATGGGGGACCTGTTTCTTGGGGCTTCGGCAGCCACCCCACCGTTTCCGTCGAAATGATCACGATTGGCACCGACCTACCTGATTGCATAGGTAATCAGCCCGGCTAGCGGGGGCGGAGTGAGTCCCCTTTTCAGTCGATGTTGCTCGGTACGCTTTGGAATAAGGGGACAGATTTATTTTCCTTAGATTTGCCCCTTCAATAGCGCTCGCAATGGATGCTTGCTCCTGCTTCTCCACCTGCTGAGGGCCAAGCCAGGACCTAACCACCGCACCTCCAAGCTACGTATCCTCGCGCCTTTGCCTACAACTGCACCAGAATCCGCCGGCTTTGCAGCCTTGCCCTCGGGCTCTATCGTTTCCTTATCACTGGCCGAGCCGGTATCGATGACGCTCAGGTACGCTAGGAGCCATCGGGAAAGTCATTGGCTCGTGGAGTGGGAGGATGCCTACCCTATTATCCGTGACGCTAATGTGGCCTAGCTCGGGCAGAGAAGCGCTGCTATCCACTCTCGTACACTGCCAATCTGCGGCCTTAATACCTGTAGTAAAAAGGAGGTTTACATCGCCATGGAAATCCAGGAAATCAAGCAACGCCTGGCCCGCCCCGCCGTGAAGCTCATTGCCGGCGGCTTTCGTCCTGTCGGCACCGATGAAGAAAGCTGGCTGGGCAATGTCTTCCTGTTCCGACCGGATGAAGAGGTGCCCACTAATCAGGCGGGGCAACAGTTGCTCCCCTATGCGCAGTTTTACCTGCCCGCCCTGCTCATCAATAGCCCTCTGC
This sequence comes from Pseudomonas brassicacearum subsp. brassicacearum, assembly GCF_008801605.1. Classification (GTDB taxonomy): domain Bacteria; phylum Pseudomonadota; class Gammaproteobacteria; order Pseudomonadales; family Pseudomonadaceae; genus Aquipseudomonas; species Aquipseudomonas brassicacearum. The sequence goes on from NZ_VZPJ01000002.1 coordinate 79,629, forward strand.
TAGCAGGGGTTCGTGTGCTGACGGTGTTCATTTCAAACCCGTTCCCCGAGCACTTTGAGCCGATGGGGGATAATTGGGTTATCCGCGAGTACGGGCCGGATGATGTGTTGGTGCGCAAGTCTCTGTCGGTGGCAGGCACATTCCTCAAACCCTTCCCACTGACGGCGCAAGCGGTGCCGGAGGACTTTCCACTGTGGGATGGCGGTGGTGTCCCGGAAGACCTTGAGCAAGCAATCCTCACGCTGGAACGCGCGGGCAAGATCCAGAGCTATTACGACTTGGTCACCCATACCTACGAACACAAGATCGGCGGTTACCCCTCGTTCTGCCAGTCGGGTGTTGATCCGGGTGAAGGCTTCGAGTTTGTGTTCCAGATCTCATCGGACTCGAAGATCAATCTGAACGTGGTCGACAGTGGGAGCCTGATGTTCTGGAAGCACAATGAAACTGGGGAGTGGGCGCTTTATTACGATTTTTACTAGCAGTCGGGGGACAGATTTATTTTCAGGAGATAAATCCCTTTTTTGTCATCGCTGATCCTGAAAGGAAATATATGACAACCGAACTGCATACCGGGGCGCACGCGGGCTACCGCACTCTCGACTGGCACGATGGATACGACGTTAACCTGGGTGACCTCATACACCAGCTTCCTCAGCTCGTACGTGGGCGTTATGTTGCGATTGCTGCGTCGGATAGCGGACCCTATAGCCTTAGCGCCATTGAGATCGCTAGCGGGTGGCAACGTGTAGGTGACTTGGCGATCAGTCCTATCATTATGGATATCGATCAGTTGCCCACGCCGGGCTTTGATGAGTGGTATGTTTTTGAGCGCTTGCCTGATCGGGCGAGGCTCTCCAAATTCAGCAGCGCTATCGCATTTCAACCGTTCGGAGAGAGCCATAAGGTCGACAAGTTCTGGGCACAAATTGAAGATTTACAACCCGTGCATGCTCTGCTTGGCGCCTGTCGCCTCTTACTGATAACTCAAGACACAGCAATATATGAGAGCGTGCTTACGTTCTATTCAACCTAAGGGTTGAGGTGTTGTCTTGGGGAAACGGGAACAGACCACGACTATGAAACAGTCCGATTACAGGTGAGCCCAAATCGTGGTCTGTCCCCCGGTTTCTCCGCGGAAAGTGGCGGGTACGAAATTGCATTTCTTCAACCCTAATAAAGATCGACCTATGCAAAACACTTTGAAAACTTTGGCTTGCTTACCGATGCTTTGGGCCACATTAGCCGGTGCTACTTCAGCATGTACCGGTGATGGGTGCATTGACGAAGCATCGGCTTCCTTTATTGCACCCTATGATTTTTTCGAGGCCAAGTGCTCTTCGGTGAATCCTGGTATGCGGGAGCGATACTCTGCGGTGGCCGCCCACTTCCTACAGGATGCAGATGCAGATGCAGATTTCCTCAAAAAGTTACGGGCTTCGGAAGCCTACGCTCGCGTGTTCGCCAAGATAGAATCGAAGGCAAATTCCTTAAGCGCAGACGAACTTGGCAACGTTTGTGAGGAGTTTTCGAAAGATAACTATGGCCCAACCAATAGGACTGAATGAGGAGACGAATTTATTTTCAGTCCTTTACGCAGCATCATTTTTGAACACTGCCCTCACCGGACGCTTGCACTCAGTAGGCTTACAAGGATGGAGTGTTCTTGCTCCCCAGAATGCGCATCAAGAAAAACCATATCCTCACTAATACCCTGAGCGCTAGAAACACCTAGGACGAACTCCCGTCCCGTAGATACAGCGAGCCTCTGCGCAAAAGGAATCAAGCGGTTGACCTGCTCGATACCATAGTTCTCAATGGGAAGGTTCAACCCAATAAACCAATCGGGTAAGTCATTCTCAGATAGGCTCTCATCGCGTTCGTGTTTCTGGTTCACGAGGAACGCACCCAGCTCAGACCATTCGCAAACGAGACCATCGAACGCAGCCACAAGCTCTGCCTCGATTGCATCGTTGTCGCTGCCATCTACATATAAATAAAGCATCTGTCCTGAGCGTCCGAGGGCTTCAATGCACCTATGATAGCGCTGGTGCACGCCAATTGTGAGCAGATGTCCATCATCGTGCTATAGCTGGGATCGGGTAGATGACTTCGCCGGACGCTTACAGCCCTCTCCCCTTTTCAGTCCGATTGCTACATATCACGAAGGGCTGCAATCGACCCGAGGCGGCTGGTGGGATGATCAAGGCCAGCCGCAAAAGCGGACATCTCAATTAGCGATCAGGTTGGCATCTACAAATCGGTAAGTGAACTCTATTGGGTCGGCAGCCAATCCCTTCTGCTGCATGTGTTTGGAATAGGAATCCCACGCGGCGTCGATTTGGCTGGGAAGCTCATCTGGAAGGTCCATCTGTTCAGCCACTATTTCAAACCACGTTCCTTGGGAGGCATAGGTCTCGCGTAGCTTGGGCTCCAGTTGAGCCAAGGCGTTCAATTGCTCTGGCTCAATCCTGCCGATGGATTTTAAAACGTAGAAATCCAATAGTTTTAGAAATGGTTTGCCTTCGTAGCGACTCATGACTGCATCGTTGCGTAAGGTGTGATTGATGTCTGTAGCTTCGTCTGACAGGCGTACACCTTCAGCGTCACTGGCAAAGATGTGAGGCGTGAATAGTACCCATAATACGGCTAACAACCGGAGAAGCCGCTTCATCGCTTTTTCACCCTGCGTCAAGATCAGCACGTGTCCTGAGAAAAGCCAAGTAGCGGGCGTCTTCCGCGGCGAAAATCTGTGGGCCAGCTCCCATGTATGCGCGCATCAGCTCATCTGCTGCACGGTCATCTTGACCATCATCGAGCAAAACCTGTCCAAGACGCAGGTGCAAAAAAGGATTTCCAATCCCGCCAGGGCAAGTCATTGCGTACTGCAAAGCTTCGCGAGCGGAGGTCGTAAATCCGGATAGGAAGCAAGCGTCAGCGATAGCCGCCAGGATCCAGGTTGCAGCCTCCCAATCATTTTTTGGGGAAGGGATTAATGCCCACGCCTTGTTATATTGGGCTACTGCTTCCTCAAAGCGGCCTGACTCAGCCAGCAGATCTCCGTCACTACTGAATTTCTTAATTTGCGAGTGAAGATCCGGACTCAATTCTCTATTTTCGCTCGTCATTATCCACTCCATAGATTTGGTAAAAATCGGTGGCCTCTATTAAGAAGAAAATCTCTGTTAGTTTCCTGTCTATCAGACAAACCGCATTGGCAGTTTGGGGCTGCTGCGCAGCCCAGCGGGGATAAATCCCCTCGCCACAGGGGTTTTGTGCGTTGGCTGCTTGGCGGGCTGGTATTGAGAACGGGGTGGGCTTTTTTGTGAGTGCTGCGCACTCAAGCGGGAGCAAGCTCCCTCACCACAGGTGCGTGGCGTTCAGGGATGGCGATCCAGTTTTTTGAGGAACACGGTCATTTCTTTTTCGGCTTGTTTGTCGCCGTGGGCTCGGGCGGCTTCAAGGCCTTGTTCCCAGGCTTGGCGGGCTGCCGGTAGGTTGCCTTGGCCTTGGTGGGCCTTGCCTAGGAGTTTCCAGGCGGCTGAGTATTTGGGGTCGAATTCGACGCAGCGTTGGAGGTGTTCGGCTGCTCGGGGGAATTCGCCTAGGTCGAGGTAGCCCTTGCCCAGGCCGAAGCGTAGCAGGGCGTTGTCCACACCCTTGGCGAGCATTTTTTCCAGGGAATCGAGCATTTTAAAAACTCCTCATGACTAAGATCGTTCCCACGCTCTGCGTGGGAATGCAGCCCGGGACGCTCTGCGTCCCCTCAAGAGCCGAACGCAGAGCGTCCGTAGAGGCATTCCCACGCAGAGCGTGGGAACGATCCGTGGTGGTCAGAAGAAACTCAACCCCACATGGAACAGCTTCTCGACATCGCGAATGTGTTTCTTGTCCACCAGGAACAGGATCACATGGTCGCCGGTCTGGATAACGGTGTCGTCGTGGGCGATCAGCACTTCTTCGTCGCGGATGATCGCGCCGATGGTGGTGCCTGGCGGCAGGCCGATGTCGCGGATGGCTTTGCCGATCACTTTGCTGGATTTGGCGTCGCCGTGGGCAATGGCTTCGATGGCTTCGGCCGCGCCGCGGCGCAGGGAGTGGACGCTGACGATGTCACCGCGGCGCACGTGGGCCAGCAAGGTGCCGATGGTTGCCAGTTGCGGGCTGATGGCGATGTCGATGTCGCCGCCCTGGATCAGGTCGACGTAGGCCGGGTTGTTGATGATGGTCATGACCTTCTTCGCCCCCAGGCGCTTGGCCAATAGCGACGACATGATGTTGGCTTCGTCGTCGTTGGTCAGGGCCAGGAAGATGTCGGCGTCGGCGATGTTTTCTTCCAACAGCAGGTCGCGGTCCGAAGCACTGCCCTGCAATACCACGGTGCTGTCGAGGGTGTCGGAGAGGTAGCGGCAGCGCGCCGGGTTCATCTCGATGATCTTGACCTGGTAGCGGCTTTCGATGGCTTCGGCCAGGCGCTCGCCGATCTGCCCGCCGCCAGCGATGACGATGCGCTTGTAGTTCTCGTCCAGGCGGCGCATTTCGCTCATGACCGCGCGAATGTTCGCCTTGGCGGCGATGAAAAACACCTCGTCGTCGGCTTCGATCACCGTGTCGCCCTGGGGCAGGATCGGCCGGTCACGGCGGAAAATCGCGGCAACGCGGGTTTCCACATTCGGCATGTGCTCGCGCAGCTGGCGCAGTTGCTGGCCCACCAGCGGCCCGCCGTAGTAGGCCTTGACCGCCACCAGTTGCGCCTTGCCTTCGGCAAAGTCGATCACCTGCAAGGCGCCGGGGTGCTCGATCAGGCGCTTGATGTAGTTGGTCACCACCTGCTCGGGGCTGATCAGCACATCCACCGGGATCGCTTCGTTGTCGAACAGGTCGGCGCGGGTCAGGTAGGACGCTTCGCGCACCCGGGCGATCTTGGTCGGGGTGTGGAACAACGTGTGGGCGACCTGGCAGGCGACCATGTTGGTTTCATCGCTGTTGGTCACGGCCACGAGCATGTCGGCATCGTCGGCGCCGGCCTGGCGCAGCACCGTCGGCAACGACCCGCGACCTTGCACGGTGCGGATGTCGAGACGGTCGCCGAGGTTGCGCAGGCGTTCGCCGTCGGTGTCGACCACGGTGATGTCGTTGGCCTCGCTGGCCAGATGTTCCGCCAGCGAACCGCCGACTTGTCCTGCGCCGAGGATGATGATTTTCATCCAGTCACTCCTATCGAATCGGTCTTAACCGCGTGCGGCGGCGATCTTGATCAGCTTGGCGTAGTAGAACCCGTCGTGACCGCCTTCCTGGGCCAGCAACTGCCGGCCGTGAGGCTGCTTCAGGCCGGCCTGGCTGGCAATGTCCAGCTCCCGGGCGCCTGGGGTGCGGGCGAGGAAGGCTTCGATCACTTCGGTGTTCTCGGTCGGCAAGGTCGAGCAGGTGGCGTAGAGCAGCATGCCACCCACTTCCAGGGTCGGCCACAGGGCATCGAGCAGTTCGCCCTGCAACACGGCCAGCGCCGCAATGTCGTCCGGCTGGCGGGTAAGCTTGATGTCCGGATGGCGGCGGATGACGCCGGTGGCCGAGCATGGCGCGTCGAGGAGGATGCGCTGGAACGGCTTGCCGTCCCACCAGGTCGCGGTGTCGCGGCCATCGGCGGCGATCAGCTCGGCCTCCAGGCCGAGGCGTTCGAGGTTTTCCTTCACGCGCACTAGGCGCTTGGCTTCCAGATCCACCGCCACCACGCCGGCCAGCTTCGGCTCGGCCTCGAGGATGTGACAGGTCTTGCCACCCGGCGCGCAGCAAGCGTCCAGCACCCTTTGGCCGGGCGCCAGCTCCAGCAGGTCAGCGGCCAGTTGCGCGGCTTCGTCCTGGACGCTGATCCAGCCCTCGGCAAAGCCCGGCAGTGCGCGCACATCGCCCGGGGTTTCCAGGACGATGCCGTCGCGGCTGTACTGGCACGGGATGGCCGGGATGCCCGCCTCACCCAGCAACGCCAGGTAGGCGTCGCGGGTATGGTGGCGACGGTTGACCCGCAGGATCATCGGTGGATGGGCATTGTTGGCCGCACAGATGGCTTCCCATTGCTCGGGCCAGAACGCCTTCAGGGATTTCTGCAGCCAGCGCGGGTGAGCGGTGCGGACCACCGGGTCGTGCTCCAGCTCGGCCAACAGGGTTTCGCTTTCCCGCTGGGCGCGGCGCAACACGGCATTGATCAGGGCCTTGGCCCAGGGCTTTTTCAGCTTGTCGGCGCAGCCCACGGTTTCGCCGATGGCGGCGTGGGCCGGGACGCGGGTGTAGAGCAGTTGATAGAGCCCCACCAGCAGCAGCGCCTCGACGTCGGCATCGGCGGCCTTGAACGGCTTCTGCAACAGCTTCGCCGCGAGGGCCGACAGCCGCGGCTGCCAACGGGCGGTGCCGAACGCCAGGTCCTGGGTGAAACCGCGATCACGGTCTTCGACCTTGTCCAGTTGGGTCGGCAGGGAACTGTTGAGGGAGGCTTTGCCACTGAGTACGGCGGCAAGTGCCTTGGCGGCGGCCAGACGCGGGTTCATGAGGCGTCCGTCGCTTGGCCGAGCACAGTGCCGACGGCAAATTTCTCACGGCGGCTGTTGAACAGGTCGCTGAAATTCAGTGCCTTGCCACCGGGCAGTTGCAAGCGCGTCAGGCACAACGCCTGCTCGCCGCAGGCCACGACCAGGCCATCCTTGCTGGCGCTGAGGATTTCACCCGGTGCGCCCTTCCCTTCGGCGTAACTGGCCGCCAGCACTTTCAGGGCTTCGCCGTTCAAGGTGCTGTGGCAGATCGGCCAAGGATTGAAGGCCCGCACCAGGCGCTCCAGCTCAACGGCTGGGCAGCTCCAGTCGATGCGGGCTTCGTCCTTGTTCAGTTTGTGCGCGTAGGTGGCGAGGCTGTCATCCTGCACTTCGCCTTCCAAGGTGCCAGCGGCCAGGCCGGCAATCGCCTCGACCACGGCCGGCGGGCCAATGAGCGCGAGACGGTCGTGCAGGCTGCCACCGGTGTCTTCGGCGCTGATGGGGGTGCTGACCTTGAGCAGCATTGGCCCGGTGTCCAGGCCGGCTTCCATGCGCATCACGGTCACGCCGCTCTCGGCATCGCCCGCTTCCACGGCGCGCTGGATCGGCGCGGCACCGCGCCAGCGCGGCAGCAGCGAGGCGTGGCTGTTGATGCAACCCAGGCGCGGGATATCCAGCACCACTTGGGGCAGGATCAGGCCGTAGGCGACCACCACCATCAAGTCTGGCTTGAGCGCCGCCAGTTCGGCCTGGGCCTGTGCATCGCGCAGGGTCGGCGGCTGCAACACCTCGATACCGTGCTCCAGGGCCAGTTGCTTGACCGGGCTGGGCATCAGTTTTTGCCCGCGACCGGCCGGCCGGTCCGGTTGGGTGTAGACCGCGACGATTTCGTGGGGGCTGGCCAGCAGGGCCTTGAGGTGTTCGGCGGCAAATTCGGGAGTGCCGGCAAAGACGATGCGCATTGGCTCAGTCATGGGTAGCTCTCAATTACAAAGCAGTCGCAAAAAGAAAAAGGCTTGCCGCGGCAAGCCTTTGAAGGGGGGCATCAAGCATTCTGGCGATGAAGTTTTTCCAGTTTTTTCTTGATGCGGTCACGCTTGAGGGTAGACAGGTAATCCACGAACAACTTGCCGTTGAGGTGGTCACACTCGTGCTGGATGCACACGGCCAGCAAGCCTTCGGCGATCAGTTCATATGGCTGGCCGTCACGGTCCAGGGCCTTGATCTTGACCTTCTGTGGGCGGTCGACGTTTTCGTAGAAGCCCGGCACCGAGAGGCAGCCTTCCTGGTACTGGTCCATCTCGTCGGTCAGGGTTTCGAACTCGGGGTTGATGAACACCCGCGGCTCGCTGCGGTCTTCGGAGAGGTCCATGACGACGATACGCTTGTGCACGTTGACCTGGGTCGCGGCGAGGCCGATGCCTGGCGCTTCATACATTGTTTCAAACATGTCATCGACCAACTGACGCACTTCGTCGTCCACTACGGCCACTGGTTTGGCGATAGTGCGCAGGCGCGGGTCCGGAAATTCGAGAATGTTCAAAATGGCCATAAGCTTGATAAATGCACGTGTGAGGTAAAGTCGGGTGGCTGGCCTGGCGTGTCTTGGGATGCAGGCTACCGTTGTAAAACGTTGCTCTTGTGGAGAATAGCTCCTTAAGCAGCGAGCCACGGGGGCTCTGGCGTTTTACGCGAACGCACATAATAAAGGGATTCACCGCATGAGGAAATCACTACTCGCCCTGCTGCTCCTGGCCTCGGCCGGGATCGCGCACGGGCAAGTGCAACTTCGGGAAGGTTTTCCCCAGCAATACACGGTGGTGACGGGGGACACGCTGTGGGACATTTCCGGCAAGTACCTGCGCGAGCCGTGGAAATGGCCCGAGCTGTGGCAGGCCAACCCGCAGATCGAAAACCCCAACCTGATTTATCCGGGCGACACCCTGTCGCTGGTCTACGTCAACGGCCAGCCGCGCCTGACCCTCAATCGCGGCGCCTCGCGCGGCACCATCAAGCTGTCGCCGCGCATTCGCAGCTCGCCAGTGGCCGACGCCATCCCGAGCATTCCACTGCAAGCCATCAACAGCTTCCTGCTGAGCAACCGCATCGTCGACACGCCTGAGGATTTCAACAAGGCCCCCTACGTCGTCGCCGGCAATGCCGAACGGGTGCTCAGTGGCATGGGGGATCGAGTCTTTGCCCGTGGCTCGTTCGATGCGAACCAGACGGCGTACGGCATCTTTCGCCAGGGCAAGGTCTACACCGACCCCGAGACCAAGGAATTCCTGGGCATCAACGCCGACGACATCGGCGGCGGCGAGGTGGTCGCCACCGAGGGCGATGTCACTACCCTGGCCCTGCAACGCACCACCCAGGAAGTGCGCCTGGGTGATCGTTTGTTCAGCGGCGAAGAGCGCTCGATCAACTCGACGTTCATGCCCAGCGCGCCGAAATCGGACATCCACGGGTTGATCCTGGACGTGCCGCGAGGCGTGACCCAGATCGGCGCGCTGGACGTGGTCACCCTGAACAAGGGCCGGCGCGACGGGCTGGCCGAAGGCAATGTGCTGGCGGTGATGAAGACCGGTGAAACCGTACGCGACCGCATTACGGGCGAGCGGGTGAAGATCCCCGATGAGCGCGCCGGCCTGCTGATGGTTTTCCGCACCTACGACAAGCTCAGCTATGGCCTGGTGCTGTACGCATCGCGCTCGTTGGCGGTGCTCGACAAGGTCCGTAATCCGTAACGGGTCTCACAAGTTACCAACAGAGTTATCCACAGCTTGTTCCCGTTTGTACGGGGCTTATAACGGTCAAGGATGATCGCATGTCATTACCTGAATCTACGCCGGTTTCCCCTGCGGAACTGGAGGCCCGGCTACGCCTTCACCGCTTGCCGGAGCTGGGACCCAAACGTTTCATGACGCTGATGGAGGCCTTCGGCTCGGCCTCCAAGGCCATCAGTGCACCGGCCAGCGCCTGGCGCGCGCTGGGCTTGCCGCTGGCCTGTGCCGAGGCGCGGCGCAACCCGGATGTGCGTGACGGCGCCGCCCATGCATTGGCCTGGCTGGAGCGTGCGGGCCAGCATTTACTGATGTGGGACCAACCCGACTACCCGGCGCTGCTGGCGCAGATCAGCGATGCGCCGCCGCTGCTGTTCGTCGCTGGCGACACCTCGATCCTGGAAAAACCCCAGCTGGCGATGGTCGGCAGTCGGCGGGCATCACGCCCCGGCATGGACACTGCGGCGGCGTTTTCCCGAAGCCTGGCCGGGGCCGGTTTTGTCATCACCAGCGGCCTGGCCCTGGGCATCGATGCGGCGGCCCATCAGGCGGCGCTGGATGTTGGCGGGCGCACCGTCGGCGTGTTGGGCACCGGTCTGGAAAATTTTTATCCACAGCGCAATCGTCGGCTGGCGGACGCGATGATTGCCCAGGGCAGCGCGGTGTTGTCGGAGTTCCCGTTGGACGCACCGCCCCACGCCAGCAACTTTCCGCGGCGCAACCGGATCATCAGCGGCTTGTCCCTGGGCGTGCTGGTGGTAGAGGCCAGTGTCGCCAGCGGCTCACTGATCACCGCGCGACTGGCGGCGGAACAGGGTCGCGAGGTGTACGCCATTCCTGGATCGATCCATCACCCCGGGGCCCGAGGCTGCCATCAACTGATCCGCGACGGTGCGGCGCTGGTGGAAACCGTCGAGCATATCCTCGAAGCGCTGCGCGGTTGGCAGCGGTTGCCGCCGGCCTCGGAGCCCGTGCCCGTGACCCATCCGCTGCTGCGCCTGCTGCATGCCGCGCCGCTGAGCAGTGAGGCGCTGGCCGACGCCAGTGGCTGGGGCTTGCCCAAAGTGCTGGCGGCGTTGACCGAACTGGAGATGGAAGGACGCGCCACCTGCGACAACGGACGCTGGTTTGCACGCTAGGTTTTATGGGGAAGATCGGTAAACTGCCCACAGCCTTATTTGCGTTGCGGGAGAATCTTTCATGGTCAACAGTTGGCGTGTGCAACAAGCCGCGCGAGAAATTCGTGCCGGGGCGGTGATTGCCTATCCAACCGAAGCGGTCTGGGGCCTGGGTTGTGACCCATGGAACGAGGAGGCGGTGGAACGCCTGCTGGCGATCAAGTCGCGGCTGCCCGACAAAGGCCTGATCCTGGTGGCTGACAACATCCACCAGTTCGACTTCCTGTTCGAAGACTTCCCCGATACCTGGATGGACCGCATGGCCAGCACCTGGCCGGGGCCCAATACCTGGCTGGTGCCGCACCAGAACCTGCTGCCGGAATGGATCACCGGGGTGCACGACACCGTCGCCCTGCGGGTCAGCGATCATCCCACCGTGCGCGACTTGTGCTCGCTGGTCGGGCCGCTGGTGTCCACCTCGGCCAACCCCCAAGGACGCCCGGCGGCGCGCACGCGGATTCGCGTCGAGCAGTATTTCCGCGGGCAGATCGACCTGGTGCTGGGCGGCAACCTGGGCGGGCGCAAGAACCCCAGCGTGATTCGCGACCTGGCTACTGGCAAGGTCGTGCGCCCGGACTGATACCGCGTCATCGTTCATCGCGGGCAAGCCTTGCTCCCACAGAGTAAAACCTGTGGGAGATCTACCTCCACAGAGCATGGCCTGTGGGAGCATGGCCTACTTCCACAGAACATACTCTGTGGGAACATGGCCTACTTCCACAGAACATACCCTGTGGGAGCATGGCTTGCCCGCGATGAGGCCATCACAAACACCCTGTAATTCAAGGCAGGAGAACGGTCGACCCCGTCGTGCGCCGCGCCGATAACTCGGTATGAGCCTTGGCCGCTTCCGCCAATGGATAACGCTGGTTGATATCCACTTTGATCTTGCCGCTGCTGATCATCCCGAACAGCTCGTCGGCCATGCGCTGCAGGTTTTCGGCGTTGTTGGCGTAAGTCGCCAGGGTCGGGCGGGTGACGTAGAGCGAGCCCTTGGCCGCGAGGATCCCCAGGTTCACACCGTCCACCGCACCTGAAGCATTGCCGAAGCTCACCACCAGGCCACGGGGGGCGACGCTGTCCAGGGAGGTCAACCAAGTGTCCTTGCCAACCCCGTCGTACACCACGGGCACCTTCTTGCCGTCAGTCAATTCCAGCACCCGCTGTGCGACGTTTTCCTTGCTGTAGTCGATGGTTGCCCACGCGCCGTGGGCTTTGGCGATGACGGCCTTTTCCGGCGAGCTGACGGTGCCGATCAGCTTCACGCCCAAGGCCTTGGCCCACTGGCAGGCCAGGGAGCCCACACCACCAGCAGCGGCGTGGAACAGGATGGTTTCGCCGCCCTTGAGTTCATAGGTCTGGCGCAGCAGATATTGCACGGTCAGGCCCTTGAGCATCACGCCGGCCGCCTGTTCGAAACTGATGGATTCGGGCAGATGAACCAGGTTGGCCTCGGGCAACACATGCACATCGCTGTAGGCCCCCAGCGGACCGCTGCCGTACGCCACTCGGTCGCCGACCTTGAACCGCTTGACGTCCGAGCCGATCGCCTCGACCACGCCCGCGCCCTCGGCACCCAGGCCCGATGGCAATGCCGGTGGCGGATAAAGACCGCTGCGGTAGTAGGTGTCGATGAAATTCAGGCCGATCGCCTTATTGCTGACGCGCACCTGCTGCGGGCCGGGCTCGGCAGGCGAGTAATCGACGTACTCGAGCACTTCGGGACCGCCGTGGGAACTGAACTGGATACGTTTGGCCATCTTCACTTTCTCCTTGTCGCAGGACTTTTACCAAGCCTGCTATCGGACTCCTAAGCTTGACCGTCGTCAACTGTGGTGTGGGCAAGTGCGGTGGTATCCTGTGCGCCCATTTGCCACCGGCCCGCCATACGCCGCGTAGCGTAGCCCTGATCAAGGTGATGTCATGTCCACTCGCACCGAGGCCGTGAAAGCCTACCTGCTCGACCTGCAAGACCGTATCTGCACCGCCCTGGAAACCGAAGACGGCGGCACTCGCTTCGTCGAAGATGCCTGGACCCGGCCGGCCGGTGGTGGCGGTCGCACGCGGGTGATCGAGAACGGCACGGTGATCGAAAAGGGCGGCGTCAACTTTTCCCACGTCTTCGGCAGCGGCCTGCCACCCTCAGCCAGCGCCCATCGGCCAGAACTGGCCGGGCGCGGCTTCGAAGCCTTGGGTGTGTCGCTGGTGATCCACCCGCACAACCCGCACGTGCCAACCTCCCACGCCAACGTGCGCTTCTTCATCGCCGAAAAGGAAGGCGAAGAACCCGTCTGGTGGTTTGGTGGCGGCTTCGACCTGACGCCTTACTACGGCGTCGAGGAAGACTGCGTCCATTGGCACCGTGTCGCCGAGCAGGCCTGCGCGCCATTCGGCCCCGAGGTGTACCCGCGCTACAAAGCCTGGTGCGACAGCTATTTCCACCTCAAGCATCGCAACGAGCCCCGAGGCATCGGTGGCCTGTTTTTCGACGACCTGAACGCGTGGGATTTCGACACCTGCTTCGCCTTCATCCGCGCCATCGGCGACGCCTACATCGATGCCTACCTGCCGATCGTGCGCCGCCGCAAGCACGACGCGTTCACCGCCAAACAGCGGGAATTCCAGGAATACCGTCGTGGGCGCTACGTGGAATTCAACCTGGTCTACGACCGCGGCACCCTGTTCGGGCTGCAATCGGGTGGACGTACCGAATCGATCCTGATGTCCCTGCCACCGCAAGTGCGCTGGGGCTACGACTGGAAAGCCGAACCCGGCAGCGAAGAAGCGCGGCTGACCGAGTACTTCCTGCAGGATCGCGATTGGCTGGCGACGGCCTGAACGAGGATTATCCATGGACCGCTACGTTGTAATGGGTAACCCGATCGGCCACAGCAAGTCGCCGTTGATCCATCGCCTGTTTGCCGAGCAGACCGGGCAAACCCTGGACTACAGCACGCTGCTGGCGCCCTTGGAGGATTTCGCCGGTTGCGCCCGAGAATTTTTCCGCGAGGGACGTGGGGCAAACGTCACGGTGCCGTTCAAGGAAGACGCCTTCCGCCTGGCCGACAGCCTGACCGAGCGGGCCCAGCGGGCCGGGGCGGTCAATACGTTGAGCAAACTGGCCGACGGTCGCCTGCTGGGTGACAACACCGACGGCGCCGGGCTGGTCCGGGACCTGACCGTCAACGCCGGCTTCAGCCTCAAGGGCAAGCGCATCCTGTTGCTCGGGGCCGGCGGCGCAGTGCGCGGTGCCTTGGAGCCGCTGCTGGCCGAAGCGCCGGCCTCGGTGATCATCGCCAATCGCACGGTGGAAAAGGCCGAATTGCTGGCCGAGTTGTTCGCCGACCTGGGCCCGGTTTCCGCCAGCGGGTTCGACTGGCTGCAAGAGCCGGTGGACCTGATCATCAACGCCACCTCCGCGAGCCTGTCGGGGGATGTACCGCCGATTGCCGCCAGCCTGATCGAGCCCGGCAAGACGGTTTGCTACGACATGATGTATGGCAAGGAACCGACCTCGTTCTGCCGTTGGGCCAAGGAACACGGCGCGGCGGTGGCAATGGATGGCCTGGGCATGCTCGCCGAACAGGCGGGCGAAGCGTTCTACCTGTGGCGCGGGGTACGCCCGGACACCGCGCCAGTACTTGCCGAACTGCGCCGCCAACTGGCGCTTTAAGCTCCTGTGGGAGCAAAGCTTGCTCGCGAAGCAGGCGCCTCGGTTTCCAAAAAGACCGCGTGGTATTCATCGCGAGCAAGCTTTGCTCCCACAAGTCCTCTTGCGCCATGTTTTGTGTGCCTGAGCCTTTTCAGTCTTCGAAGTGAATCGGGCACTTCTGCGCCCCCTCCAGCTTCAACAACTCCTCCACCACCTGGGGCCGGGCCATGCGCAAGGTCAGGCTACGGCCCTGGCTGCGCAGGCGCCGGGCTTCCTGGTGGAGCATTTCCACCCCGGAATAATCGATGAAGTTGATCTGCTGGGCATCGATTACCACCCGCTGCGCCTGCAACCGTTGCAGGCGCGCTTGCAGGTAATGGCTGGCGCCGAAAAAGATCGAGCCGCCGACCCGCAGGATCTCCGCCTCCCCTTCGCGAAAATGCTGCACCCGCGGCTGTGAAGTGCGCTTGAGGTAAAAGAACAGCGAGGCCAGTACGCCGGCGTAGATGGCGGTTTGCAGCTCCAGCAGCAACGTGGCCAGGCAGGTCAGGCTCATCACCACGAATTCGGCGCGGCTCACGCGGTACAACGCCCGGATACCGCGGTGGTCCACCAGTCCCCAGGCGATCAACAAAATGCTGCCGGCCATGGCCGGAATCGGAATGTGCGCAATCAGGTTCGCCCCGGCGACCGCAAACAACGCCACCCACAAGGCCGAGAACACCCCGGCCAGGGGCGAGCAGGCCCCGGCGTCATAGCTGAGGCCGGAACGGGTAAAGGAACCGGCCGACAATGATCCGGAGAAAAATCCGCCAACGATGTTGGAAAGCCCCTGCGCCCTCACCTCCTGGTTCGCATCGAGCAATTGCCCGGAACGTACCGCCAGCGAGCGGGCGATGGACAGGCTGGTGACCAGCCCGAGCATGCCCACCGCAACCGCCCCGGGCAGCAGGCGCAGGATCAGCTCCAGGTCCAACGGCAACAGCGTGAGCGGGGGCAGGCGCCCGGCAAAGGCACTGACCAACGCCACATGCGCGAACATCGCCGGCCACAACCAGACCACCAGGCTGCTGATGACTAAAGTTATCAACAGGCTCGGCCAACGCGGCAGCAGGCGCTTGAGCACCACGCCCAGGACCAGGGTCCCCAAGCCCAGCAGCAGCGATGGCTTATCCACAGCCCCGATGTGGTCGACCAGCATCAGCAGCCCCCTCAACGCCGTGGCTTCGTTCGGCAGGTCGAGGCCCAGCAGGTTCGGCAACTGCCCCAGGGCAATCACCACCGCCGCGCCCAGGGTGAAACCCAGCACCACCGAATGCGAGACGAAATTCACCAGCGCACCGAAACGCAGCAGTCCCAGCAACCATTGAAAAATGCCCGCCAACACCGTCAGTAGCAGGATCAAGGTGATGTAGTCCTGGCTGGCGGGGACGGCCAGCGGACTGACGGTGGCGTACAAGACGATGGAAATCGCCGCCGTGGGGCCGCAGATCAGGTGCCACGACGAACCCCACAGGCAGGCGATGAGCACCGGCACGATCGCCGCATACAAGCCGTACTCCGGTGGCAAACCGGCAATCAGGGCGTAGGCAATGGACTGCGGCAACGCGAGAATCGCGCCGCTCAGGCCGACGATCAGGTCACGGCCGACACTGGCGCGGGTCTGCCGGGGCAGCCAGCTCAGGAAGGGAAAGAGTGAACGGCGCGTGGGGATTGCCATGGGGCCTCAAGGATGGGGTTTGCAAGCAAGGGTATCAGGACAAGGCACTGTTCTCCCTGTGGCGAGGGGATTTATGTGGGAGCAAAGCTTGCTCGCGAAATAGGCACCTCGGTCTCTGAAAGACCGAGTTGTCTTCATCGCGGGCAAGCCTTGCTCCCACAATAATCCCCTTGCGACAGTGCTCCGCCGTCAGAGCTTGGCCTTCACCGCCGCCAGCGCATCCTTGCCATCCATCGTCTTCACACCGTCCAGCCATTTATCCAGGACCGCCGGGTTGGCCTTGATCCAGGCCTTGGCCGCATCGGCGTTGCTGACCTTGTTGTTCACCACCTCGGCCATGATGCTGTTTTCCATGTCCTGGGTGAAGCTCAGGTTGGTCAGCAGCTTGCCCACGTTCGGGCAGGCCTGTGCATAACCTTTGCGGGTCAGGGTGTAGACACTGCCCGTGTCGCCGAAGTATTTCTCGCCGCCCTTGAGGTAGTGCATTTTCAGTTGCACGTTCATCGGGTGCGGGGTCCAGCCGAGGAAGGTCACGAATTTCTGTTTCTTCACCGCCCGGGAGACTTCCGCCAGCATCGCCTGCTCGCTGGACTCCACCAGTTTCCACTCGCCCATGCCGAAGTCATTGGTCTTGATGATTTCTTTCAGGGAGAGGTTGGCCGGGGCGCCGGAGCCGATGCCGTAGATCTTCTTGTCGAACTTGTCGGCGAATTTGTTCAGGTCGGCAAAGTTATGCACACCGGCATCCCAGACGTAGTCCGGGACCGCCAGGGTGAATTCGGTGCCGTCCAGGTTCTTGGCCAGTTGCGTGACGTCGCCATTGGCCACGAACTTGTCATAAAAGCCCTGCTGTGCCGGCATCCAGTTACCCAAAAACACATCCACCTGGCCATCCTTGAGGCCACCGAAGGTAATCGGCACCGCGAGGGTATCGACCTTGGCCTTGTAGCCCATCCCGTCCAGCAGGAAGCCGGTGATGGCATTGGTGGCGGCGATATCGCTCCAGCCCGGGTCGGCCATCTTCACCGTTTCGCAGCTTTGCTCGGCCCAGGCCGAAACACTGCTCAACGCCAACAGCCCAGCGGTCAGTACTGTGGATAACTTTTGCATGGCTTGCCCCTTACGTTATTGGTTTTGGCAGGGTTGTGGATAACGGGCCTTGCGCTCCAGATCGTCGAGGTCGATGTGGTTACGCATGTACTGCTGGCTGGCGTCCACCAGCGGCTGGTGATCCCAGCTCTTGAGTTTGCCCAGGGTCAGCGCCTGGGCGACGAAACGGCGGCGACGCTGGCTGGCGAGCACCTGTTGATGAATAGCCGGGATGTCCCACTTGACACGCGCCTCGGCGAGAAAATCGGCGAACAGGACTTGATGCTCAGGGGATTGGCTGAGATTTTCCAGTTCCTTGGGATCGTTGCGTAGGTCGAACAGCAGGCACGGGTCATCTTCGCTGTAGATGAATTTCCACGGGCCACGACGGATCATCATCAACGGGCTGATGGTGCCTTCGGCCATGTATTCACCGAAGACTTCGTCATGCCCGCCCTGCCCTTGCAGATGCGGCACCAGCGAACGGCCATCCAGCGGCAAGCCCGGTTCCAGCGTGCCGCCGGCCAGCTCCACCAAGGTTGGCAGCAAATCGGCGGTGGACACGGCCGCGCTCACCCGGCCGCTGGCGAACTGCCCCGGCGCACTGATCAGCAACGGTACGCGGGCAGCCATTTCGAACCAGTGCATTTTGTACCAGAGGCCCTTTTCGCCGAGCATGTCCCCGTGATCGCCGGAGAACACGATGATCGTGTCGTCCAGTAGACCAGTGTCTTCCAGGGTCTGCAGCAGCTTGCCGACATTGCAGTCAATGTAGCTGCACGCGCCGAAATAGGCGCGGCGGGCATCCCGAATCTTATCCACAGGCAGTGGCTTGTCCCACAGGTCATAGACCTTCAGCAGCCGCTGGGAATGTGGGTCGAGCGCCTTTTGCGCCGGGGTCTGCGGCAAAGGAATGTCGTTGTCGTCATACAAATCCCAGAACGCCTTGGGAATCGTGTACGGATCGTGTGGGTGCGTCATCGATACGGTGAGGCAAAACGGCTGGTCGCCGTCCTCGCGGATATGGTCGAACAGGTACTGCTGTGCCTTGAACACCACTTCTTCATCGAAATCCAGCTGGTTGGTGCGCACGCACGGCCCGGCCTGCAACACCGACGACATGTTGTGGTACCAGCTCGGCCGCACGTCCGGCTCGTCCCAGTTCACCGACCAGCCGTAGTCGGCCGGGTAAATGTCGCTGGTCAGGCGTTCTTCGTAGCCGTGCAGTTGGTCCGGCCCACAAAAATGCATCTTGCCGGACAGCGCCGTGCGGTAGCCGAGGCGGCGCAAGTAGTGGGCGTAAGTCGGCACGTCCGCAGGGAAATCCGCCGCGTTGTCGTAGGCGCCGATCTTGCTCGGCAACTGGCCGCTCACCAGGGTAAAACGCGACGGTGCGCACAGCGGGCTGTTGCAATAGGCGGCATCGAACACCACGCCCTCGGCGGCCAGGCGCGACAGGTTCGGCAACTTGATCGGCGAAGGACCGTAGATCGGCAACATTGGCGCGGCCATTTGATCGGCCATGATGAAAAGAATGTTCTTGCGCTTCATGTATTCGCGGCATTCCATAGTAGGCAGTTATGCGACATTGCTGCGATTGAGCATGTAGCCCCCGGGTTTTGGGGTAAAGCCCATGCAGGATAATGACTAGGATAAGCACAGCTTATGTATGACGCCCTGGGTAACCTGTCCCTGGAACTGTTCCGCGCCTTTGAAGCCGCGGCGCGCCAACAAAGCTTTACCGCGGCGGCGATTGAACTGGGCACCACGCAACCGGCCATCAGCCAGCAGATCAAGCGCCTGGAAGAGCAACTGGGTACGCGGTTGTTCGACCGCATCTACCGCGGCATCGAACTGACCGAGGCCGGGACGATCCTGTTTGAACAAGTACAGGCCGGCTTGCAAAGCATCGATGCAGGGCTGAGCGCGATCACCGCCCAACACCAGCATGAGGTGTTGCAGGTGGCCACGGACTTCGCCTTTGCCGCCTACTGGCTGATGCCGCGCCTGCATCGCTTTCACGCCGCCAACCCGCAGGTGGACGTCAGCCTGGTGACCAGCGAACGCAACCACAACATGCTGCGCACCGATATCGACGTTGCCGTATTGTTCGGCGACGGTCGCTTCAAACAAGGCGAAAGTCGCTGGCTGTTCAGCGAAGAAGTTTTTCCGGTGTGCAGCCCGCTGCTGCTCAAGGATCGTCCCCTGCCCTTGTCCGCCCAGGCCTTGGCAGAGTTTCCCTTGCTGCACCTGCGTGCGGGCAACAGCAACAGCTGGTTCGAATGGAGCGGCGTATTCCGCGAGCTGGGCATCACGTCACCACCGGCCCCAGGGCAGTTGCGCTTCGACAACTACACGCTACTCATCCAGGCCGCGATTGGCGGCCAGGGCGTCGCCATCGGCTGGCGGCACCTTGTGGATAACTTATTGGCTCAGGGGCTGCTGTGTCGTCCGATCGCTGAAACTGTGCTCTCGCGGCTGGGGTATTACGTGGTCTTGCCCCAGCGTAAACGCCGCGGTGTGTTGATCAGGCAATTCGTCGATTGGCTGATGGAAGAACAGGTCAACAGTGCCGAATCGCTCACGGGGCTACCGTTGCCTTCCATTGCTGTTTGAAAAGATCGTCCGAACGCGGCCCGAGCCTTCGGCAGCTCCTACATGGCGGCGACAAAACTGACGTGCTCGCCCACGTGCAGGTTCAGGCGCAGCTCATCGGCGATGCCGACCGCGACCCGGTTGAGTCGCTCCAGGGATTCGGCCATGCCGGGTTCGAGGCTGGTGCTGACCTGGCTGAAATGTTCGATGCCCAGGCCAGGTGCGGCATAGGGTGCGTTGATCAAGGTCCACTGCAAGGTGCTGTTCTTCAGGGCATCGAGCACTTCTTCGGCGGCATGGCGCTGCAAATCGTCGTCCGTCGGCTCCTCGTCGAGCATCGCAAAGTCGCCCACCAGGAACAGCCGGGGAATATTCACCGCCTGCATGCCGGCGATCAGTGCATCCACGGCCAATACTTGCTCCACCGGGCCGGGAATCAATGTGCGCTCCACTTGTTCGCTGTTCATCGGCAGCCCCGGCGCGTTCAGCAGACACACCACGGCGCTGGCACCGGCAACACTTTGCTTGACCCGCTCGGGATCGAACAGATCACCGGTCTTGGTCCGCAGGCCCGGGCGGGGAGCCAGGGCAGTAAGATCGTCGAGAATAGCGATGACTTCGTGCTGGCGCCGCAGCATTTCAGCCATCAACGCACTGCCGAGGCTGCTCATGGCACCATAGAGCACCACTTTGATGACCGGGGTTTCGGCGTTTTTCATGGCTGTGTTCCTCTTTATCCCGCGTGTAAAGGCTCTGACCCGCGGCAAACGGCGAGGGTTCGGCCTCTTTTCAAGGAGTGACAGATGCAGCGGATCAAGGGCTACCACGCCCACGTGTATTTCGACGCCCAAACCCTCGACCAGGCGCGGGCCCTGTGCAAGGAAGCGGCGCAATTGTTTCCACTGAAAATGGGCTGCGTCCACCAACGCCCGGTCGGCCCGCATCCGGACTGGAGCTGTCAGCTGGCGTTCGACCCGCAGTACATCGGCGTGGTCTTGCCATGGCTGGCGCTCAATCGCAAAGGCCTGGTGATTTTCCTGCACCCCGAGACCGGCGATGACCTGATCGACCATACCGAACATGCGATCTGGATGGGGGCGGTGCGGCCGTTGGATCTTTCGGCGTTTTGATTGACCGGTGGCGCACCGATTTTCTGTGGGAGCAAAGCTTGCTCGCGATGTAGTTGACACACTCCCACTTGAGAGCCGCGACGTCTTTATCGCGAGCAAGCTTTGCTCCCACAGGTGAGCTTTGCCCCACAGATAAATTTTGCTCCCACAGATAAGCTTTGCCCCACAGAAAAACTCCATTGTCTGCAACGAAAGCTTGCTGAAAGCTAGCGCGATTAGGATCACCCCCACTACCGGCAAAAGACCGGTCGGCCAAAGCGAGTTTTCATGGCTCGTTCGGCCCTTTTAACAACAACAATGGTGATTCTGATGTCCGCTGCTACCCGTCCCGCTGCACCCACTCCATTCGTCCGTCCCGAGCCTTGCATCCTGCGCTGACCTGTCCGGTTCGCCTTTGCCCGCCGCGCCACGCCTGGAGTATTTCCTATGCTGACTTTCCTTGGCTTTGCCATGGTCATCACGTTCATGTTCCTGATCATGACCAAGCGCCTGTCCGCGCTGATCGCCTTGATCATCATCCCGATCCTGTTCGCCCTGTTCGGTGGCTTTGCGCCGAAAATCGGCCCGATGATGCTCGAAGGCATCACCAAGCTCGCCCCGACCGGGGTGATGCTGATGTTCGCGATTCTGTATTTTGCCCTGATGATCGACTCCGGCCTGTTCGACCCGGCCGTGCGCAAGATCCTCAAGCTGGTCAAGGGCGACCCGTTGAAAGTTTCGGTCGGTACCGCCGTTCTGGCGCTCGTCGTTTCCCTTGATGGTGACGGCGCGACCACTTACATGATCTGCGTGGCCGCGATGCTGCCGCTCTACAGCCGCATCGGCATGAGCCCACGCATCATGGCTGGCCTGATCATCCTCGCTGGCGGCGTGATGAACATGACCCCGTGGGGCGGCCCGACGGCCCGTGCCGCCAGTGCCCTGCACGTGGACCCGTCCGACATCTTCGTGCCGATGATTCCGGCGATGGCCGCCGGTGTGGTGGCGATCCTGCTGATTGCCTACATGTACGGCAAGCGTGAGCGCGCACGCCTGGGTGAATTGCATCTGGTCGGCGATGAAATCGACCACAGCGAAATCAGCGTTTCCCAGTTCCCGGACGCCCGTCGTCCGAAGCTGATCTGGTTCAACGGCGCGTTGACCCTGGGCCTGATGGGCACCCTGATCGCCGGCCTGTTGCCACTGCCGGTGCTGTTCATGGTGGCCTTCAGTATCGCGATGATCGTCAACTACCCTTGCCTGCAACAGCAAAAAGACCGCGTTGCGGCCCACGCTGGCAGCGTGTTGGCGGTGGTCGGGCTGATTTTCGCGGCCGGTATCTTTACCGGTATCCTGTCCGGCACCGGCATGGTCGACGCCATGTCCAAGAGCTTGCTGGCAGTGATCCCGGACTTCCTCGGCCCGTACCTGGCAGTGATTACCGCGCTGGTGAGCATGCCGTTCACGTTCTTCATGTCGAACGATGCATTTTATTACGGGGTGTTACCGGTTCTCGCCGAGGCAGCCAGCCATTACGGCATCACCGCCGTTGAAATGGCCCGTGCCTCCATCGTCGGCCAGCCCGTCCACCTGTTAAGTCCGCTGGTTCCGTCGACCTACCTGCTGGTAGCCTTGGCCGGAATCGAGTTCGGCGACCACCAGCGCTTCACCCTGAAGTGGGCAGTACTGGTTTGCCTGTGCATAATGTTCGCCGCCTTGCTGATGGGGATTTTTCCGCTGTTCAGCACTCTATAAAAGCAATGCCCGCTGCGCCGCCATCAGCGGCGCGGCCTAACACTCGCTCAAAGGAACTCACATGGAATGGCTGACCAACCCGGAAATCTGGGTTGCCTTCTTTACCCTGACCGCCCTGGAAATTGTCCTGGGCATCGATAACATCATCATGATTTCGATCCTGGTCAGCCGCATGCCCAAGCACATGCAGGCGCGCACCCGGATCTTCGGCCTGGCGCTGGCCATGGTCACGCGGATCCTGTTGCTGCTGTCCATCACCTGGGTCATGCGCCTGACCGCCGATTTGTTCGAAGTGTTCGGCCAGGGCATCTCCGGTCGTGACCTGATCCTGTTCTTCGGTGGCCTGTTCCTGCTGTGGAAAAGCTCCCAGGAGATGTACCACGCACTGGAAGGCGAAGATGAAAGCAGCGACGAACCTTCGGGCAAGGGCGGCAACTTCATCTACACCATCATCCAGATCGCGATCATCGACATCGTGTTCTCCCTGGACTCGGTCATTACCGCCGTCGGCATGGTCTCCCATGTACCGGTCATGGTCGCGGCAATCATCGTCGCCGTGCTGGTGATGATGCTGGCTTCGGCCACCATCAGCGAGTTCATCGACAAGCACCCGTCGCTGAAGATGCTGGCGCTGTCGTTCCTGCTGGTGGTCGGTACCGTGCTGATCGCCGAGTCGTTCGACGTGCACGTGCCAAAAGGCTACGTCTACTTCGCCATGGCGTTCTCCCTGGCGGTGGAAGCCATCAACATCAAGATGCGCACTGCGATTGCACGCAAGCGCAAGCAGCAGGACCCGGTGAAACTGCGCAAGGATATGCCGGGTCAGTAACGGTATAGGGCAATGAATGAAGGGGCTCTTGGAGCCCCTTTTTCATGCCCGCAAAAAAGTGGCCGGATGCAAAACCTGTGGGAGCGAGCTCGCGATGAGGCCATGACATCCAACATCTTCTTTGGCTGTCAGGCCGCTATCGCGAGCAAGCTCGCTCCCACAAGGGTTTTGGGTGTTTTCGAGGAATGTATTTTTATGACGGTTTTGTTTCAAACGATTCTTTAGCTGTGCAATGCTGGCGCCCGAACCGTTCGCCAACTACAGCTTAAGTACAAGAAAGAAGAATGTGGCATCGTCAATTTGTCCTTTTGGGACGCTAACAGGGGGCTCCTCATGCTGACCCTGCTGAATTTGCTCTCCGCCGTCGCCCTGCTGATCTGGGGCACGCACATCGTGCGTACCGGCATCTTGCGGGTCTATGGCTCGAACCTGCGCCATGTCATCGGCCAGAACATGTCCCGACGCTGGCTGGCGTTTGTCGCCGGCATCATGGTCACGGCCATGGTCCAGAGCAGCAACGCCACGGCCATGCTCGTCACCTCGTTCGTCGGCCAGGGCCTGATGGCGCTGACCCCGGCCCTGGCGACCATGCTCGGCGCCGATGTCGGCACCGCGCTGATGGCACGGGTGCTGACCCTCGATCTGTCGTGGCTGTCGCCGCTGCTGATTTTCCTCGGGGTGATTTTTTTCCTGTCGCGCAAACAGACCCGCGCCGGGCAAATGGGTCGGGTCGGCATCGGCCTGGGGCTGATCATCCTGGCCCTGCAATTGATCGTCGAAGCCGCGGCGCCCATCACCCATGCCCAGGGCGTGAAAGTGATCTTCGCCTCGCTGACCGGCGACATCCTGCTCGATGCCTTGGTCGGCGCGCTGTTCGCGATGATCTCCTATTCCAGCCTGGCCGCCGTGCTGTTGACCGCAACACTGGCCGGCGCGGCGGTGATCAGCCTGCCGGTGGCCATCGGCCTGGTGATCGGCGCCAACATTGGCAGCGGCGTACTGGCGTTCCTCAGCACCAGCATGCAGAACACCGCCGGACGCCAGGTGGCGCTGGGCAGCCTGCTGTACAAGCTGATCGGGCTGTTGTTGATCATTCCAGTGCTCGACCCGCTGGTGGGCTGGCTGGACAGCCTGGATTTCAGCCCGCAGGAAACGGTGATTGGTTTCCATCTGCTCTACAACACCGTGCGTTGCCTGGTGCTGCTGCCCAGCGTCGGCCCCATGGCGCGGCTCTGTGCCTGGTTGCTACCGGAACGTCCGGACACCAACGGCACGGCCAAGCCGCGACATCTGGACCCTACCGCCCTCGTCACCCCGAGCCTGGCGCTGGCGAACGCGGCCCGGGAAACCTTGCGCATCGGCGATCTGATCGAAAGCATGCTCGAAGCCATGCTGGACGTGCTGCGGGGTACGCAGACGGCGGTGACCCAGGAAGTGCGTCGCATGAATGACGACGTCGAAGCGTTGTGCAGCGCAATCAAGTTGTACATGGCACAAATGCCCCGCGAGGACCTCAGTGAGCAGGACAGCCGCCGCTGGGCGGAAATCATCGAGCTGGCGATCAACCTCAAGCTGGCCAGCGACCTCATCGAACGCATGTTGCGCAAGGTCCAGCAGCAGAAGACCTCGCAACGTCGGTCGTTTTCCGAGGTAGGCCTGGAGGAGTTGGCGGGCCTGCACAGCCACTTGATCGCCAACCTGCGACTGGGGCTGTCGGTATTCCTCAGTGCCGACCGGGAAAGCGCCCGGCAGTTGCTGCGTGAGAAACGTCGCTTTCGGGCGCAGGAACGGCGCATGGCCCATGCCCATGTCAGCCGCCTGCAGCGCAAGGTCGTGCAAAGCCTGGAGACCAGTTCCCTGCACTTGGAGCTGATCGCCGACATGAGGCGCCTCAATTCGCTGTTTTGCGGCAGTGCCTATGTGGTCCTGGAGACCGCCGAGATCGGTGCGCTGGCGGCAGATGAAATTTCCGACATTACCCATTCGCCGTGAACGACTGGCGCGTTGGTCAGTCAGTAACAATGTCTGCCAGTACAAAGGCTCGGGCCTGAAACCGTTCGCTGGCCCGCCTGCTCCCGTTGTCATGAACACCGCATAGATTCGATAGGGGGAGCGAGCCGACTCCGGGCGACGATCCGCCGATGACGGCCTGCCCGGCACCATGGACCTCCACTCAGCCGCCAGGAAGCCCTTATGCGTTGTCTGTTGCTCGCCTTTCTTTTGCTCGGTTCACTGCCCGTGGTCGCCCTGGACCGGTTCCAGGTCGAAGGCTATATGTTGCCCAACGGCATGCAGTTGATACTCAAGCCGGGCAGCGAGCGCGGGCATGTGGCGATCCGCTTGGTGGTCGGCGTGGGCCTGGACGACTTCAGTTGCGCCGACAAGGAACTGCCGCATCTGCTCGAACACCTGCTGTTCAGTGGCGTCGATGAGGGCGGTGAAGGTGGCCTGGAAGAGCGCATGCAGGCCTTGGGTGGCGAGTGGAATGCCTTCACGAGCAACGCCGACACCACGTTCGTCATCGAGGCGCCGGCGCGCAATCAACGCAAGGTCCTGGACCTGTTGCTGGCGCTGTTGACCCGCACCCGTATCGATGAAAAAGCCCTGGAGGCGGCCAAGCGGGTGGTGGAACGCGAGGATGGTGGCCACTACACCCACCTGCAACGCTGGCTCGATCATCAGGACCTGGGCCACAAGGCCAGCAACCAGCTGGCGGTTGAGTTGGGCCTGCGCTGCGCGGAACGGGCCGAGGTAGAACGCCATACCCTCGCCCGCCTCGAACAAGTGCGCAAGGACTGGTATGCACCGAACAACATGACCCTGATCGTGGTTGGCGACCTCGACCGACTGTTGCCGGCCTACCTGGAACGCGCCTTTGGCGAACTCGAGCCGGTGGAGCCCAGCCCACACGAGGCGCTGCCACAGATCCGCTACAAGGCAGTCACCAAGCGCAACCTGATCCATGGCCTGGTCGGCAACAGCGCCAAGCTTCATTGGCTGTTCCCGGAGCCGGTGCTGGATGAGCAGCATGACGAAACCTTCGACCTGCTCAAGGATTACCTGGACTGGGCGCTCTATCGCCAATTGCGCCTGGCCAGTGGCTTGTCCTACGGACCGTGGACCGAGCGCGAGGTGTTCGGCGGCGTTGGCTTCTTCAGCCTGAACGCAGACCTGTCCCGCGAAGACTTGCCCGAAGCCGAACAGGCGCTGGAAGAACTGCGCAAGAGATTGCTCAAGGATGGCCTGGACCCCGCCGATTTCGTGCGCATCAAGCGCGCGGCCATTGCCCATCAGTCCTGGGCGGTTCAAGGCAACAGCGCACTGGCCGATTACTACTGGGGTGCCCTGGGCGATTATGAAGACGGCCGCTTCGCCAACCCGGCCCTGCACCTGCAGGAAGTGAGCCTGGAACAGGCCAACGTGGCCCTGCGCGAACTGCTCAAGGACCCGGGTTACCTGCGCATCGAGAAGCCGTTGCTCAGTGACGATGAGCTCGTCTGGGGGCTGGGCGGTCTGCTGGGGTTGCTGTTGCTTGGGTTGGTGGTGTGGCAGGTGCGCCGGCGGGCCCGGCCGAACGAAGAGTGATTTCGTGGCGGCACACATTTGTGGCGAAGGCATCTGTCTGCTGTGTGGGAGCAAGGCTTGCCCGCGATGGACGCGACGCGGTCTTTCAGAAACCGAGGCGCCTGTTTCGCGAGCAAGCTTTGCTCCCACAGCAAATCCCACTTGCCACAAGAGCACTCGTCACATCGATGTCCTGACGATACTCTGTCAGGGATATTTCCTACGACTTACTGTGAAACCACCGAATGCAAAACCTGACTCTCTACATCCAGCGCATCCTTGAACTGATGAAGCGCTATCCAGGGGTCATCGCGCTCGGTGGTTTCATCTCCGGAGTCGGCAGTTTCATGCTGGTCGACCGCCAGCAGGGCCTGGCGACCTGGATCGCCATCATGATGCTGGTGAGCTGGCTCTGGCTGATGGTCGAGAACAGCATGACCCGGCTGTTCGCGCGGATTTTCAAACGGGAAATCCCCCAGCCGCTGTTGCGCTACGCCACGCAGATGATTCACCAGGAAAGCCTGTTTTTCGTCCTGCCGTTTTTCTTCATCACCACCACCTGGAACAGCAGCCAGCTGATTTTCACCGGCCTGCTGACGATCGCGGCGCTGATTTCGATCACCGACCCGCTGTACTACAAATGGCTGGCGCCCCGGCGCTGGGCGTTCCTGGCGTTGCACACGCTGACGCTGTTCGCCGCCCTGCTCACCGCGCTGCCGGTGATCCTGCACCTGACCACCGACCAGAGCTTCAAGCTGGCGCTGGGCATTGCCATGCTGCTGTCGTTTCCCAGCCTGGCCTCGATCTTCCCGATCCGCACCGTGCGCAACGCCCTGGCGATCCTGTGCATCACCCTGGGGATTGGTGCCGCCGGCTGGGTGCTGCGCTCCTGGGTGCCACCGGCCACGCTGTGGATGACCGAAGTGGCGATCAGCACCCAACTGGAAGACCGCACGCCGGGCGCCAGCCTCAAGGAAGTCAGTGCGGCCCAGATCCGTGGCAACGGCCTGTACGCCTATACGGCCATCAACGCGCCGCGAGGGCTTGATGAGCGGATTTATCACGTCTGGCAGTTCAACGGTAAAGAAGTCGATCGCATCGCCCTGGACATCCACGGCGGGCGCAAGGAAGGCTATCGCGCCTGGACCCACAAGCAGAACTTCCCGCAAGACCCGACGGGTAAATGGCAAGTGCGGGTGCTGACGGAAAATGGCCAGATGATCGGCGTGCTGCGTTTCAACGTGAGCGCTGACGCACCCGAGGCAAAATAACGGCGGTCGTGCTATTAGGTAGCGCTGTTCAAGTCGAACGAGCATGGAGCTTATGACCCCCGGATCCCACACTGGCACTGCCCGGCTGGACACGTCTCGCTCTCCGGCGCAGCTCTGGGTCGGCGGCGACTGGACGCTGGCCCATTACGCACAGCTCAAGCGCTTGAGCGAATCCTTGCGCGGCCAATACGACGAGAACACCCTGATCGACCTCAACGGCCTCGGCGCCCTCGACACCGCCGGGGCTTCGTTGCTGGTGGAGCTGCTGGGCTCCGAACGGCTGGGCAAGACCACCGAGCACCCCGATTGCAGCTTGCCGGCCGCCGAGCGGGCGCTGTTGCAGACGGTCTATTGCTCGCTGACGGACTTCTGTGTGCCGGTGAAGGAGCCGCAGGTCGGCGTGCTGACACAGCTGCTGACGCGTATCGGCCGCGCGGTGGAAAAAGTCTGGCAAGACACTCTGCAACTGCTGGGTTTTGTCGGCCTGATCCTGGAAACCCTGGCCCGCAACCTGCTTCGCCCCAGGCGCTGGCGCATGACACCGATGGTCGTTCACATCGAACAGACCGGCCTGGACGCCGCCCCCATCGTCGCCCTGCTGACGTTTTTGGTGGGCGCAGTGGTGGCGTTTCTCGGCGCGACGGTATTGGCCGATTTCGGCGCCAGCATCTTTACCGTGGACCTGGTGGCGTTCTCGTTCCTGCGCGAATTCGGCGTATTGCTGACGGCGATTCTCATGGCGGGCCGCACCGCCAGCGCGTTCACCGCGCAGATCGGCTCGATGAAGGCCAACGAAGAAATCGACGCGATCCGCACCCTGGGCCTCGATCCGGTCGAGTTGCTGGTGATTCCACGGGTGCTGGCGCTGTTGGTGGCGCTGCCGATGCTGACCTTCCTGGCCATGCTCTCGGGCATTATCGGGGGCGGCGTGGTCTGCGCTTTGTCGCTGGGCATTTCCCCGGCCATGTTCCTGACGCTGTTGCAGTCGGACATTGGCGTGCAGCATTTCCTGGTGGGGATGGTCAAGGCGCCGATCTTTGCCTTCCTGATCGCTGCCGTGGGCTGCCTGGAAGGTTTCAAGGTCAGTGGCAGTGCCGAATCGGTCGGGGCTCACACCACGTCCAGCGTGGTGCAGTCGATTTTCGTAGTGATTGTTCTCGATGCCGTGGCCGCGCTGTTTTTCATGGAGATGAACTGGTGAGCCAACCCTTGCGACCGCCCTCCGAGGCAGTGATTCAAGTGCGCGGCCTGTGCAATCGCTTTGGCCGCCAGAGCGTGCATGAAAACCTCGACCTGGACGTGTACAAGGGCGAGATCCTTGCCGTGGTCGGCGGCTCCGGCAGCGGCAAATCGGTGCTGCTGCGCAGCATCATCGGCCTGAACCGGCCCAGCGAGGGTTCTGTGCGGGTGTTCGGCGAAGACTTGCCGAGCCTGCCCCCGGAACAACGTTCGCGGGTGGAACGGCGCTTTGGCGTGTTGTTCCAGAAAGGCGCGCTGTTCTCGTCATTGACCGTGACAGAAAACGTCGCCCTGCCGCTGATCGAACACGCCGGGCTCAGCCGGGCCGACGCCGAGCACTTGGCGGCGGTGAAGCTGGCCTTGGCCGGCCTGCCGTTAACGGCCGCCGACAAATACCCCGCCTCGCTGTCCGGCGGCATGATCAAGCGCGCCGCCCTGGCCCGTGCGCTGGCCCTGGACCCGGACATCCTGTTTCTCGACGAACCCACCGCCGGCCTCGATCCCATCGGTGCGGCGGCGTTCGACCAGTTGATCCTGACACTGCGCGATGCCCTGGGCCTGAGCGTGTTCCTGGTCACTCACGACCTGGACACCCTCTACACCATCACCGACCGGGTGGCGGTGCTGGCGCAGAAAAAAGTACTGGTGGCCGATGTCATCGACAAGGTGTCGGAAACCGACGACGCCTGGATTCACGAATACTTCCATGGCCCTCGCGGCCGCGCGGCATTATCGGCCGCTACACAATCCAACGAGGTTTGACATGGAAACCCGAGCCCATCATGTGCTGATCGGCCTGTTCACCGTCATTGTGGTGGCTGGCGCCCTGTTGTTTGGTCTGTGGCTGGCCAAGTCCAACGTGGACAGCGAATTCAAGTATTACGAAGTGGTGTTCAACGAGGCGGTCAGCGGGTTGTCCCGGGGCAGCTCGGTGGAGTACAGCGGGATCAAGGTCGGCGACGTCGTCAACCTGCGCCTGGACCCGAACGACCCGCGTCGAGTGTTGGCGCGGGTGCGCTTGAGCGGGGAAACACCGGTCAAGCAAGACACCCAGGCCAAGCTGGCACTGACCGGCATCACAGGCACCTCGATTATCCAGCTCAGCGGCGGCACGCCCCAGAGCCCGGTGCTGACGGGGCACGATGGGGAACCGCCGGTGATCATCGCCGCACCCTCGCCTATCGCCCGCCTGCTCAACAACAGCGATGACTTGATGACCAGCATCAACCTGCTGCTGCACAACGCCAATGAGGTGTTTTCCTCGGACAACGTCCAAAGCCTGGGCAAGACGCTGGAACACTTGGAACAAACCACGGGGGTCATTGCCGAGCAGCGCGGCGATATTCGCCAGGCCATGCAGCAACTGGCGTCCATCGGCAAACAGGCCAGCGCCACGCTGGAACAGACCACGGCGTTGATGCGCAACGCCAATGGTTTGCTCAACGACCAGGGCAAACAGGCGTTCGGCAACGCCGGCCAGGCCATGCAGTCCCTGGCGCGCAGCACCGCGACCCTCGACAAACTGCTGAACGACAACCGCGACTCGTTGAATAACGGCATGCAGGGCCTCAATGCCCTGGCGCCAGCCGTGCGTGAACTGCGCGAAACCCTGAGCGCCCTGCGGGGGATCTCCCGGCGCCTGGATGCCAACCCCAGCGGCTATTTGCTGGGCAATGACAAGGACAAGGAGTTCACGCCATGAAGCCGTCCAACCGGTTTATCCGCCCTCTTCTCTTGCTGGCAGGATTCGTCCTGGTGGGCGGTTGTTCGATTTTGCCCAAGGCCGAACCTTCGGATGTGTATCGCTTGCCCGTCACCCAGGCCCCGGCATCTGCGGGCGCGGCGGTGAGCTGGTCGCTGCGCCTGGCCAACCCCCAGGCCAGCGAGGTGCTCAACAGCCCGAAAATCGCGGTGATCCCCCAGGGCAATCTGTTCAGCAGTTACGCCGCCTCGCGTTGGAGCGACCCGGCCCCGGTGTTGTTGCGCAACCGCCTGCTCGATGGCTTCGCCCAGGATGGACGCGTCAGGCTGTTGAGCGTCGCCGACAGCAACCTGCAAGCGGACCTGGAGCTGGGCGGGCAATTGCAGGCGTTCCAGACCGAATACCAGGGCACTGCGGCCAGCGTGGTGATTCGCCTGGACGCGCTGCTGGTGCGCGGCTTCGACCAGCGCATCCTGGCCAGTCGCCGTTTTGAAGTGCGCCAGCCATTGAGCGATGTGAAAGTGCCAGCGGTGGTGGACGGCTTTGGTCGGGCCGGCGACCGGCTGACGGCCGAAGTGGTGGCCTGGGCAGTGGAGCAAGGCCAGCGTTTCGCAACGCCGACACCTTACTGAAGACTCGATTGGGGTTCAGCCGAAGAACCAGTAGCAAACGCCAATCGCCGCCACGACCCCGGCCAACTCCGCCAGCAGCGCGCACCCCACGGCATGGCGCGCCCGCTGGATGCCGACGGCGCCGAAATACACCGCCAGCACGTAGAACGTGGTCTCGGTGCTGCCCTGGATGGTCGCCGCCACCAGGGCCGGGAAGCTGTCCACGCCAGAGGTCTTCATGGTCTCGATCAGCATCGCCCGGGCGGCGCTGCCGGAGAACGGCTTGACCATGGCGGTCGGCAAGGCATCGACGAAGCGCGTGTCCCAGCCGGCCCACTGCACCAGGTGCCGGATGCCGTCCAGGCCGAAATCAAGCGCTCCCGAAGCCCGCAGCACGCCCACGGCGCAAAGCATGGCTACCAGGTATGGCAGCAACGTCTTGGCGACGTCGAAGCCCTCCTTGGCGCCCTCGATGAAGGCTTCATACACCTTGACCTTGCGCAGGGCACCCACCACCAGGAACACAATGATCAAGCCGAACAACGTCAGGTTGCCCAGGATCGATGACAACCCCGCCAGCGCCGTGGCCGAGAGCGTCGCCAGCAGCGCCATGAAACCGCCCAGCGCCAGCGCGCCCGGGATCAGATAAGCCAGCACCACCGGATCCCACAACCGCAGGCGCTGCATGAACGCCACCGACAGCAGCCCCATCAGGGTCGAGGCGCTGGTGGCGAGCAGGATCGGCAGGAACACAAGGGTCGGGTCGGGCGCGCCTTGCTGCGCGCGGTACATGAAGATGGTCACCGGCAGCAGCGTCAGCGACGAGGCGTTGAGCACCAGGAACAGAATCTGCGCATTGCTGGCGATGGTCGGGCTGGGGTTGAGGTCTTGCAGGGCGCGCATGGCCTTGAGGCCGATGGGGGTGGCCGCGTTGTCCAGTCCCAGGCCGTTGGCGGCGAAGTTGAGGGTGATCAGGCCGATCGCCGGGTGGCCGGCAGGCACTTCCGGCATCAAGCGCAGGAACAGCGGCCCTAGGGCCTTGGCCAGCCAGTCGACGATGCCGGCTTTTTCAGCGATGCGCAGGAAGCCCAGCCACAGGGTCAGGGTGCCGAACAGCAGGACCATCACCTCCACCGACAGCTTGGCCATGGCGAAAATGCTTTCCACCATGGCCGCGAAGATCCCGGCATTGCCGCCGATCAACCACTGCGCCAGCGCCGACACGGCAGCCACGATAAAGAAGCCAAGCCACAGGCCATTGAGCATC
This sequence comes from Pseudomonas brassicacearum subsp. brassicacearum, assembly GCF_008801605.1. Lineage (GTDB taxonomy): Bacteria > Pseudomonadota > Gammaproteobacteria > Pseudomonadales > Pseudomonadaceae > Aquipseudomonas > Aquipseudomonas brassicacearum. The sequence continues at coordinate 112,517 of NZ_VZPJ01000002.1, forward strand.
GGTCAAATCCCCCGGAAGATGCCGCGAATGATAGCGGGGCTGGCAGAAACGACAAACCCCGGATTTCTCCGGGGTTTGCTTGGCACTGCGCAGATGATCAACGAACACCCTGTGGAAGACCCTGTGGGAGCCGGGGTTGTTCAGAATCTTTGCGCCTGACAAAAATTCCTGTGGGAGCCGAGCTTGCTCGCGATGACGTCGGATCAGTCAGCATTGATGTTGGCAGACACACCGCAATCGCGAGCAAGCTCGGCTCCCACAATGGCCGGGGTTGTTCAGGCTCTTTGCTGCTGGCCCGAACTCCCACAATGGATCTCAACGGCTGGAAGTTTCCCCCGCCGGCAGCGGCTCTTTGCTGCGCCAGTGCGGCAGGGAGTTCCAGTAGCGCTGGCCCTTGGCATCGTCGTACATGCCTTCCCAGCGGGAGATGACCAGCACGGCCAGGGCGTTGCCGATGACGTTCAGGGCGGTACGGGCCATGTCCATGATGCGGTCGACACCGGCGATGAAGGCCAGCCCTTCCAGCGGAATGCCCACGCTGCCCAAGGTCGCCAGCAGCACCACGAACGACACGCCCGGCACGCCGGCGATGCCTTTGGAGGTGACCATCAAGGTCAACACCAACAGCAATTGCTGGCTGATGGACAGATCGATGCCGTACAACTGGGCGATGAAAATCGCCGCGATGCTCTGGTACAGGGTCGAACCGTCGAGGTTGAACGAATAACCGGTGGGCACCACGAAGCTGCAGATGGCTTTCGGCGCGCCGTAGGCTTCCATCTTCTCGATCACGCGCGGCAGCACGGTTTCGGAACTGGCGGTGGAATAGGCCAGCACCAGCTCATCCTTGAAGATGCGCATCAGCTTGAGCACCGAGAAGCCGAACAGGCGGGCGATCAGGCCCAGCACCACGAAGGCGAAGAAGGCGATGGCGACGTAAACCAGGATCACCAGTTTCGCCAGAGGCAGCAGCGACGCGAAGCCGAAGTTGGCGACTGTCACCGCGATCAGGGCGAACACGCCGATCGGGGCGTATTGCATGATCATGTGGGTGACCTTGAACATGCTTTCCGACACGCCCTGGAACATTTTCACCAGCGGATCGCGCAGGTCCGATTGCAGGCTGGACAGGCCCAGGCCGAACAATACGGAGAAGAAAATGATCGGCAGCATCTCGCCACGCGCAACGGCGGCGAAGATGTTCGACGGGATCAGGTTGAGGATGGTCTGGATGAACGCATGCTCATGCTGGACTTCCGCGGCCGTGGCCTGGTACTTGGAAATATCCACAGTGCCCAGGGTGCTCATGTCGATACCGCTGCCCGGCTGGAAGAAGTTGGCCAGCAGCAGGCCGACGACGATGGCGATGGTGGTGACGACTTCGAAGTAAAGGATGGTCTTGAGACCGATGCGCCCGAGCTTCTTGGCATCACCGACCCCGGCAATGCCGACGATCAGCGAGGAAATCACGATCGGGATCACGATCATCTTGATCAGACGGATAAAGATATCGCCCGCCGGTTGCAGCACATTGCTGATCCACCAGGCCTTCTCGGCACTGAAATGGTTGAGCAGCGCGCCCAATGCAATCCCGAGCACCAGACCGATGAGGATCTGCCAGGCGAGGCTTAGTCGTGCCTTCTTCATATTGTTACCCTTACTTCAGTTGGACTCGGACAGTGGCGCGAACGGATCGTCGATGACGAAAAACATTCATGCCCCTGCCCCCGTATAAGGTCACCCCGAGCGCGTTAGCGGCTTACTGGCAGGCGAAAAAAGGCGCAACTATTGCGATGCAAGGGGGGCTCGTCTAATGCCGTAAACGCCTACCCTATGCCGAATCGGCATGAGATTTTTCAAACGAAACCCGCCTTTCACGCGGTTCGAATACGACATTTATGCAGGCATAAGTGCCGTGAACCGGCCATTTCAGCGTAGCTGGGCTTTCTCTCGCAAGTGTGGGGAACCGATGAAACGGCAGCGAATCGAGACGCGGCCCATGGGAGAAATTGCCTCGGCATTCTCCGATATACGGTCAACAAATGGGGGATAAATCGGCGGGAGGAGACAAAATGCCGCATCGCGGAGCGCATTGCAGCGGCCAATCGACCAACCGCTCTGACCCGCGTCTTTGCGTCACGAAGCTCTACGCAAGTTCGCCAAGCCGTGATGACTTTGCGAACTTGCGTCGCAGCTTTTACCTGACCCGGCCCTTTCGCAGGCACCCCTTGTGCCCGTAGGTCACTCCGACTTTCATCAGTCAGAACGTCCCAGCCCCCTGGTCATGCACTGGCCCTCCTCGGGCTGTGCAGCAGAGAAAAGCAGGGCTGCTTTTCCCATTTTCAGAATCAGTACCAGTTCGGATCTTTCTTGAGTTGTTCCATTAACAGTTTCTGCATACCTTCATCGGGCTTGCCGAGGAAACGGTAGTCGGCATGCCGCGTCGGAGACTTGTCGGCCGGCAGCCCGGCTGGGACTTCCACCAACATGGCATAGGCCTCGTCCTTGTCGAAACTGAAGGCAACGATCAGGCGCTTGCTGCGACACGTTGCCTGGGTTTCACACAGCGGTCCCACCAAATACTTGTCGCCATCTTCCTCGACAGCATTCATCTGGTCCGAATCGCCCGACAGGTTCATCACCCATTCGGGCAGGCGTTCTTCTTTTTTCACGACGTGCTGCCAGGTCTCGCGGTATTGCGGGTCGGCCTCCAGCAACTGGTTGACGCGCATCTGCCCGTCATTGGCAGCCATTGCCATGGCACTGCCGCCCAGCAACAGGGCGGCGGCCAGTCCTTTGAATGAAACGCTCATGGTCAGCCTCGGCCACGACGGCCAAAGAAGAAGGAAGCGATGAACATCACCAGGAACACAACAAAGAGAATCTTGGCGATGCCCGTGGCGGTGCCTGCGATACCACCGAAGCCCAGTACGGCGGCGATGATGGCAATGATCAGGAAGGTAATTGCCCAGCTCAACATGGTGATTCTCCTTACGCTTTTCTATTTAGTGAAGGTCTTGCGGTGATGGTTCCGGCGCAATGGACGACCGGTTCATCGGGGTTAAAACACCCAGCGCTCTTCACGCGGCATGGCGTTCAATGGCTGAGCCTGGTCGACATCCATCATGCGCATTGAAGCGGACGCTTCTTCAAGGCTGCTGACGGCGCTGAAATGGGTTTGAGGGGCACGGTGAATCGACACCTGCGGTGCTTCGGGCTGTTGGCTTTCATGCCAGAGCAACCATTGCTGGCCCGTTACGAGGGTAACCAGCAGCGCCAGGGCAGCCCATACGCCCTGCTGGAAATGCAGGGAAGAGAGGCGCAATTGGACGGCACTTTTAAAGTGGGCGGGGCCAAATTGAGCGACACTTTGACGATTCATCCTGGAATTCCTCCCCACCCGAGTGCGGTGATCTGGTTGAGGCGCACTAACGCCACGTTGACCAGAGCATTGCAGTCGCCGTGCCAGGATTTTTTATTAGATAAACACCTTTAAAATCAATAAGTTAATTAATGCATGCAACGTACCGGGAGCGCATCCTGCACGATGACGCAAGCGGCAGTCGTGCGTATTGCACGAATACCGGAGAAAAGGCGTAAGGTGGTTTTGGAATTTCCTGTCAGACACAGCCGTCGGAATCAGCGATGCGAACCGTCCGAACCGGACGAATCATAAAAAAAGGAACTCAAATCAGTCTTTTAGGAGTCAGACGTCCACAGGGCCATTCTCGGTGAGTAATATCCCCTCAGAATCGACCATGCAACTTGCCCGATTTTTCTGACACTAACCAACATCATTCATTAAAGGAGCGTAGGAAAAATGGAATCCGCCACTGAGCACCAAGGCCGCATTCTGCTGGTAGACGACGAGTCCGCCATCCTGCGTACGTTCCGATACTGCCTGGAAGACGAAGGCTATAGCGTCGCCACCGCCAACAGCGCCGCCCAGGCCGATGCACTGCTGCAACGCCAGGTGTTCGATCTGTGTTTCCTCGATCTGCGCCTGGGGGAGGACAACGGCCTGGATGTCCTGGCACAAATGCGTATCCAGGCACCCTGGATGCGCGTGGTCATCGTCACCGCCCACTCGGCAGTCGATACCGCGGTCGATGCGATCCAGGCCGGGGCGGCCGACTATCTGGTCAAGCCTTGCAGCCCCGATCAATTGCGCCTGGCGACCGCCAAGCAATTGGAAGTACGCCAGCTGTCGGCAAGGCTCGAAGCCCTTGAAGGGGAAGTGCGCAAACCCAAGGACGGCCTCGACTCTCACAGCCCGGCGATGAAAGTCGTCCTGGAAACCGCGCGTCAGGTCGCCAGTACCGACGCCAACATCCTGATCCTCGGCGAGTCCGGCACCGGTAAAGGCGAGCTGGCCCGGGCGATCCATGGCTGGAGCAAGCGGGCGAAAAAGTCCTGCGTCACCATCAATTGCCCGTCACTGACCGCTGAACTGATGGAAAGCGAATTGTTCGGCCATAGCCGTGGGGCTTTCACAGGCGCCAGCGAGAGTACGTTGGGTCGGGTCAACCAGGCCGACGGCGGTACGCTGTTTCTCGACGAGATCGGCGATTTTCCCCTGACGTTACAACCCAAGTTATTGCGTTTTATCCAGGACAAGGAATATGAGCGGGTAGGGGACCCAGTCACCCGTCGTGCCGACGTGCGGATTCTCGCAGCGACCAACCTCAACCTCGAAGACATGGTGCGCGACGGACGTTTTCGCGAAGACCTGCTATATCGCCTGAACGTCATCACCCTACACCTGCCGCCATTGCGAGAGCGCGCCGAAGACATCCTGACCCTGGCCGACCGCTTCCTGGCCCGCTTCGTCAAGGAATACGCGCGCCCGGCCCGGGGCTTCAGCGACGAAGCGCGCGAAGCGCTGCTAGGCTATCGCTGGCCGGGCAACATCCGGGAACTGCGCAACGTGGTCGAGCGCGCCAGCATCATCTGCCCGCAGGAAAAAGTCGAAATCAGTCATTTGGGCATGGCCGAGCAACCGGTCAACAATGCGCCGCGCATCGGCGCCGCACTGAGCCTCGACGAATTGGAAAAAGCCCACATCGGCGCGGTGCTGGCCACGGCCGACACCCTCGACCAGGCGGCCAAGACCCTGGGTATCGATGCCTCCACGCTGTACCGCAAACGCAAGCAGTACAACCTGTGAGCGAGACTTTATGAAACTGGCGATGAAGCTGCGCACACGACTGTTTCTCAGCATCTCGGCCCTGATCACCGTGGCCTTGCTGGGATTGGTGCTTGGCCTGGTCAGCGTGATGCAGATGGCCAACACCCAGGAACAATCGGTACGCGACAACTTCATCCTGCTGGACCTGGGCCTCAAGCTGCGCCAGACCCTCGGCGATCAGTTGATGATCATGCTCGACGACAAGCCCGACCTGGCGGCGCTGGAGGCCTCCAAGCAGCAATACCTGGCGCTGATCGACGAGGGCATCGCCCACGAACAGGGGCTGGACGATGCGGCAGTCAGCTTCAGCAAGGCCAAGGCCGACTACATTGATTTTTTTGACGCCTTCACCGCGTCTCGCCAGCAGCCGAACCAGCTCACGAACATCAAGGAGCTCACCGAAAAATTCAACGTGCTGCGTAATGGACTGATCGAGGGCTATCGCCAGGCCCTGACCAACATCAGTGAAACCCAGAATCGCGCCCGTGAACGCGCGATGTGGATTTCCGGACTGCTGGGGTTGGTGGGGTTTGCGGTGCTGATCATCGGGTTTATCACGGCCCATGGCATTGCCCGGCGTTTCGGCGCGCCGATCGAGGCACTGGCCGCAGCGGCGGACGACATCGGCCAAGGTAATTTCGAGGTCACGCTACCCGTTTCCTCGGCCGCTGAGTTGAATCTCCTGACCCGTCGCTTCGGGGTCATGGCCGAGGCCTTGCGTGAGCATCAGGCCACCAACGTCGATGAGCTGCTCGCCGGCCAGCAACGTTTGCAAGCGGTGCTCGACAGCATCGACGACGGCTTGCTGATGATCGACCGCCAAGGCCAGCTGGAGCACCTCAACCCGGTAGCCCAGCGTCAATTGGGCTGGGATGAGGAACGCCTGGGCCAAGGGCTGGGCGAGGCGCTGGGACGCCTTGAACTGGATGAAGAATTGCACCTGGTCCTGCGCGGTGGAAGCCTGGAGCGCGCGCCGGAAGATCTGAGCATCGAAGTGGATGGCGAGTCGCGGGTGCTCACCTACAGCCTCACCCCCGTCAGCCATACCCAGGGCCACATTCTCGGCGCGGTCATGGTGCTGCATGACGTCACCGAACAACGCGCCTTCGAACGGGTGCGCAGCGAGTTCGTCTTGCGTGCTTCCCATGAGCTGCGCACGCCCGTGACGGGCATGCACATGGCCTTCGGCCTGTTACAGGAGCGCCTGCATTTTTCAGAGGAGTCGCGCGAGGCCGACCTGCTCAACACCGTCACCGAAGAAATGCAGCGGCTGATGCAGCTCATCAATGACCTGCTGAACTTCTCTCGCTACCAGAACGGCCTGCAGAAGCTGACCCTGGCGCCTTGTTCCATCGACGAGCTACTGGAAGCGGCCCGGCTGCGGTTTGCCGAGCAGGCCCAAACCAAGGGTATCGAGCTGCTCGTGGCGATCCAGGGCCCGCTCCCGCGCCTGCATGCCGACGCAGCGCAACTGGATCGCGTGCTCGATAACCTGATCGATAACGCCATGCGCCACACCGCCGAAAACGGCCAGATCCGCTTGCAGGCCCGGCGCCATGGCGAGCGGGTGATCATCAGCGTCGAAGACAACGGTGAAGGCATTGCCTACGGCCAGCAGGGACGAATCTTCGAGCCTTTCGTCCAGGTCGGACGCAAGAAGGGTGGTGCTGGCCTCGGCCTGGCGCTGTGCAAGGAGATCGTCCAGCTCCACGGCGGGCGCATGGGCGTTTATTCAAGGCCGGGGCAGGGCACACAGTTCTACATGGCGCTGGCAGTCTGAGCTCATGGCCTGAGCAGACTCAGGCTTCATCATCAAGACGGCGGCCACGCAGGCGCCGGCCACGGGTAATCAGTTCAATGAGCTGAACCGCGCTGAGGGCATGGGCGAACAGCCAGCCCTGGCCGAACCTCACCCCTTCGCTGCTCAAATAGGAAGCCTGGGCTTCATGCTCGATGCCTTCGGCTATCACCTTGAGTTGCAGCGCATGGGCCATGCGAATGATGTGCGGGGCCACACCGCTGCTGGCGGCATCGTGGCCCAAGGCATCGATGAAGGCCTTGTCGATTTTCAGGCAGTCCACCGGCAGGGTTTGCAGGTAGGCCAGGCTGCAATAACCGGTGCCGAAATCGTCGATCAACACTTGGTGCCCGACGTCGCGCAGCGATTGCAGGTTATCCCGGGCGACCAACACATCGACCAGCCCACGCTCGGTCACTTCGAAGGCAATCTGGTGCGCCGACACGCGATGCAGCGCCAGCAGGCGGGCGATCACTTCGCCAATACGCGGCACCATCACATCGCAGGCCGCCAGATTCACCGAGATATACAGCTGCGGATTGGCCCGCAACACCTGGCCCAATTGATCGAACAGCCGCTGCAGCACGAAATCGGTGATCTGGCGAATCTGCCCGGTGTTCTCGGCCATCGGGATAAACAAGTCCGGGCTGGTCAGGGTGCCGTCCGGTCGTCGCCAGCGCAGCAAGGCCTCCGCCCCGACACAGTTGCGGCTGCTCAGGTCGAAAATCGGCTGGTAAAGCACCTGCAATTCACCACGCCGGATGGCCCCGTGCAGTTCAGCGTCCATGGACTGGCGCTGGCGCGCCAGCAGAAACACCTGGAAACCAATCCCCAAGCCCAGCATCAGGCTGATGGGCAGCATCCACCAGGCATTGGCCGGAACCTGAAAACCCTTGCGCGGGGCGATCAGCACCAGTTGATAGACCGGGCTGTCGGTCGGCATCCGATAGATCAGCCGGTTCTGCGTCACTTGCAAGGCATTGTGGCTTTTCGGTGGCCAAGGCTCGACCGGCGGCCAGTGTTGGTCCGTCCCGAGCACGGGAATGGCCCGTTTACCGTTATCCAGGACCACCAGCAGGCTGCTGCCCGGTGGTAAATCGACCACATCGGTCAAATGCCCGCGGGACGTGGCCACCCGAAAGTTGCCGCGGCCCAGCATCAAGGCGGCGCGGTCTTCGTCGGGCTCTGTGGTGGTGTTGAGCCAGTAATTGTAGGTCGGCCCGCGGATGTCGGGCGGGCGGGTCACTGACAAGCCGCTCTGGCGTGGACGATTGGAGCAGACGCCGCTGCCATCGATATACACCGCCTCGTAGACAAAACGGTAGTTGAAGCTGACCTGTTGCAATGTAGCGATCATGTCGTCGTTGCATCCGCGCAACGGCTGGTTTTGCAGGTCGTCGAGGCTTTCACGCAGTTGCCCGAAAAGCTGTTCCAGGCGCTGCAGAAAGCGCTCGCCCTGGGCATTCATCTGGTCGCTTTCGCGCTGCTGGATCTGCTGCACGACCACGAGCAGACTCCCCGCCAGCAGCAGGACGGTACTTAGGGCAGTAGCCACCATCGCCAGGAAAACGGGGCGATGGAGCCAGCTGTGGAGGGTTTCGCGGGCAGCCGTCATCATGGGTAATCCGAAAGTTACCAATGAGTTATAGCTTCTGATTTGGATTTGGCCCGATTCGTCAGACGGGCGTCATTATTTTGTCTGGTTGAGCACCTGCAGGATCGCCGCGCTTTGCGCATCCGGCATGCCATCGAAGCGGGTCGGTCGGTAGTGCATCTGGAAGGCGGCCAGCACATGGTGGGTGGCCACGTCCCACTCGCCGGTCTGGGGCGTTGGGTAACCCAGGCGGGCCAGCTCGGCCTGGAACCAACTGGCAGGCGGCAGCTGTGGCGCGAAGACGGCCTGCTGGCGGGCGACGGCCTGTTCGTCTGGCCAGACTCCTAAACCAGCTTGCGCCAGGCGCTTCCAAGGGAACAGCGGGCCCGGATCGAGCTTGCGCAGGGGCGCGATGTCGCTGTGGCCGATGATGCTGCGCGGGTTGATGCCGTTGCGCTGGATGATGTCCTTGAGTAATACGATCAAGGCCTGGACCTGGGCTTCGCTGTAGGGATACCAGAGGCGGCCGGTGGGTGTGTCGACAAAACCCGGATTGACGATTTCGATGCCGATGGAGCTGGAATTGAGCCAGGTCCGGCCTTCCCACTCACTTTCCCCGGCGTGCCAGGCGCGTCTGCCTTCATCCACCAGTTTGTAGATGGTCGCGCCTTTATCGTCGCCGATCAGGTAATGGGCACTGACTTCGCCATGGGTCAGCAGGGCCAGTGAGCGCTCCAGGGAAGCCGAGGTGTAATGCACCACCACGAATTGGATGCGGTTGTCATGGTTGACGGAGGGGTGACTGGTGTCGAGCCGCGGGCCGCTGGTGCAGCCGGCCAGGATAAATAAAGACACAATGAGCGAGAAAAATTTCATGGCGGAAGGCAATACGCACTGGGAGTAATGCAACAGTGTAACGTATTGCCTCGCGATGATCCGGTGCGCGCGGCGATATTAAACAAATTGGAACAATTAGCCCTTAGCCCAATTCCACATGGTTGCGCCCGGAATTTTTTGCCCGATAAAGCGCCTGATCGGCTCTTTTAAGCACCAAATCGCTATGTTCGCCAGGTTTGAAGGCGGTCAGGCCAATGGATACCGTCACCGTCACCGGCTCGCCCTTGAAATGAAACGGACAGGCTTCGATGGCCAGGCGCAGCGCCTCGGCCAGCTTGGCGCCGGCCACCAGGGGAGTGTTGGGCACCAGCAGAACAAACTCCTCGCCACCAAAACGCGCAATGAAATCGCCGCCACGCAGGCGTTTACGCAGGACCGAGGCGATGAGTTTCAACACCCGGTCACCGGCCAGATGGCCATAGTTGTCATTGATGCGCTTGAAATGATCGAGATCGAGCATGGCCAGCAGCAAGCTGTTGCCGTGTTGCTGCCACTGGGCGACTTCATGCTCCAGGCGCTCGGACCAGGCGGCGCGGTTGGGCAGCCCGGTGAGCGGGTCGATCAGGGCTTTTTGCCGCTGCTCCTCGAGATTCTCCCGCACGACCTGGGCATCCTGCTCCATCAGCGCAACGCGATCGGCCAGGCTTTTCAGGCGGGTCGAAACCTCCTGCTCGCGTTGATCACGTTGCTGGCGGTGGTGGTCCATCGTACCGAGCAAGCCTTCGAGGTGATTCTCGAGCACCTGCTTGAGGCTTTCCAGGTCATCGGCTTCCTTCACGCTGCTTTGCAGGCCGTCCACCTGTTCACGAATCTGGGTGTCCATTTCCCTGGAGGCCGACAGGTTTTCGGCGTGGTCTTCACTGGCGGCCTGCAGGCTGCTCTGGAATGACTCGAGCCGATCGTTGAGGCGCTGCAGGTACGCTTCGAATTCATGCTGGCCGGTGTCCGTGATGGCCAGCATCAGCACGGCCAGATCATCGAGGATCGGCAGCAATTCGTACCAGTTCAAGCCATTGCGCAGACGCTCACACATGGCTTCGGCTTGTGGTCGATGACGCTCGGGCAAGGTCAGGTCGCCCAAGAGGCCCAACAGCGTGTCTTCGATATGCTTGGCGACCGAGCTGTAGGACGGCTCCGGCGAGTCGGGCAGGGCGTATTGGGCGTCAGCCACATCGACGCCTTCCAGGGGCTCGTCGAGCTCCGCAGGCGGCAACGAGGGGGCGGGCAGGGCCTGGGTAGGCTCCTCGGGCATCAGCTCGTCGGGATTCTCGAGTGCGGGTGCCACAACCGGGCGTTCTTCGGCGACCGGCGTCGGCGGCGGCGCGGGCTCGGTCGCCTGGTCGTCCGGTTCAATGGCGGGCTGAACCACTTCGGCTGCAGGTGTTGGAGCGGGTGCTGGAGCGATCTCGAGCTGCGGCGCAGTCAGGGCAACCGGTTCGGGCGTCGTCTCCAACGCTGGCGCTTGCTCCGCCACCGATGGCTGCGGTGCTGGTGCTGGTGCTGGTGCTGGTGCTGGTGCTGGTGCTGGTGCTGGTGCGACGGATTCTGCGGCCATGGCCGGCGCCACGGCTACGGGCAGGGCAGTTTCCGACGCAGGTGCCACGCTGGCCTGGGCAGGCTCGTGGGGCCGTGGCGCCGCGTCCTCATGGCCTAGGCCACCAAACAGCCGTTGCAGCAGGCCGGGGCGACTCGGTTCGACAGGGGCATCCAGGGCACTGAGTGCCTTGCCTTGCAAACCGCTCAATTCGCTGAGCAACAGCGGAATCTCCCGGGCCTGGCCGGCCCGATCCTCCAGTTGCTTGGCAAACTTCTTCAGCGACCGGCTGACTTCTTTGGGCAGCGGCAGGCTCTGCAACTGGGCAACCAGGGCGATCAACGCGGTGCTCGTCTGTTCGACCCGGGTTTCGCGGCGCTGTTCGGAATCGAGTACGGCTTTCTCCAGGCGCGGCAGCAGGGCAGCGAGGCCGGCATCCATGTCATTGGTGCGCACCACCTCGCGCATCTCTTTCATGCATTGATCGACAGCCCGGTCAGTGCCCTCGGCGGCCAGGGTGCTGCGCACCAGGCCACGACGCAGCAAGTCGAGCCGAGCCTCCCAACGGCGCTCAAGCTTTTCCTGCTGTTCGATACTCTTGAGGTACTTCTCTCTCCAGCGTTCAGCGTCGTCGCTCATTCATCGGATCCGCGAGGGGCAGGACTCAGCGCGGGGAATGCATCGGCCGTGAGCGAACCTGGCAAACGAATTTCTACCGCGACCGGCAGGTGATCGGAAATGGGTTGGGCCAGCACCTCGACGCGTTCGAGGGTCAGGGTCGGGCTCAACAGGATATGGTCCAGGCAGCGCTGGGGGCGCCAGCTGGGGAATGTCGCTTCCAGTTGTGGGGCGAGCAGGCCGAGATCGCGCAGGGGCGAAGTCTGCAGCAAATCGGTGGCATGGGTGTTCATGTCGCCCATCAGCACCTGGTGCTTGTAGCCGCCGATCAGCTCGCGAATGTACGCCAGTTGCATCGTCCGGGTACGCGCTCCGAGCGCCAGGTGCATCATGACCACGACCAGCGCCTCGGGACCTTCGCCGAAACGCGCGAGGATCGCCCCGCGGCCCTTGGGGCCCGGCAGCGGATGGTCTTCGATCGCCCACGGGCGCAAGCGGCTCAACACACCATTGCTGTGTTGGCCGAGACGTCCGAGGTTGCGATTGAGTTGCTGGTACCAGTAGGGAAAGGCGCCCAATTGGGCCAGGTGTTCCACCTGGTTGACGTAGCCTGAGCGCAAGCTTCCGCCGTCGGCCTCTTGCAGGGCCACCAGGTCGAAGTCCTTGAGCAGGTCGCCGATTTTCTGCAGGTTACCGGCACGCCCGGTGTGCGGCAGCAAATGTTGCCAGCCGCGAGTCAGGTAATGCCGGTAGCGCTCGGTGCTGATACCCACCTGGATATTGAAACTGAGCAGCCGCAAGCGGCTGTCGCCAGGCAAGCCCGTGGACATGACATGATGCTCGTTGACCCGCGGCTCATGCAGGCCAACGATGCGTTCGGTGCTCCAGCGGGCCATGGGCGTGGGCCGCGCTTAGTTGGCAGCAGCCTTGGTGGCCGCTCGCTCTTTGGCGATCAGCTGGTCGGCCAGCTGCAGCGCTTCATTTGCGCCACCGGCGGAGCCGATGTCAAAGCGGTACTTGCCGTTGACGATCATGGTCGGTACGCCAGTGATTTCGTATTTCTTCGCCAGTTCCTTGGCCTTGTTGATCTGGCCCTTGATGGCGAAGGAGTCGAAGGTCGCCAGGAACTTGTCCTTGTCGACACCCTGGGTGGCGAGGAAATCCGCCATCTCTTCTTTCTTGACCAGCTTCTTGCCTTCTTTCTGGATCGCGTTGAATACCGCCGCGTGAACCTTGTGCTCGACGCCCATGGATTCGAGGGTCAGGAACATCTGGCCGTGGGCGTCCCATGGGCCGCCGAACATGGCAGGAATGCGTACGAAGTTAACGTCTGACGGCAGCTTCTCGACCCATGGGTTGATGACCGGCTCGAAAGCGTAGCAATGCGGGCAGCCGTACCAGAACAGCTCCACGACTTCGATCTTGCCAGGTGCCGCCACCGGAACGGGGTTGGTCAATTCGACATAGGGTGCGGCGGGCTTTTCAGCGGCTTGGGCAGTTACGCCGAACAGGCTGGCGGCGACGAGCGCGGCGCTGATGATCAGATTACGCATGCTTTACTCCTGGACAATGAGGGGGCCTCGCAGGACCTGTTTCTAAGACAGACCGTGGCGGGTTCAAGTTCTCTAGTGTAACGGCAGCGGCCACAAAAAAGGGCGGCCAAAGCCACCCTTTTGATGCTCGCATCGACAGATTAATCGAGCGTTAACGTTGCAAGGGATGTACGCCCCTCGCAACGCCAGCCAAAGGCCTCAGTGCAGGCCCTGGATGTAGCTGGATACCGCGGCGATATCTTCGTCGCTCAGCTTTTTCGCAATGCTCTGCATCGGCTTGGTATCGCCGTCGTTGGTCCGGCCACCGTCTTCTTTGCGGAAGTCGGTCAGCTGCTTGCCTACGTACTGGGCATGCTGGCCGCCCAAGTGCGGGAAGCCGGCTGCAGCGTTGCCTTTGCCGTCAGGCGAGTGGCAGCCGGTGCAGGCTGGAAGCCCTTTGTCCAGGTTGCCACCGCGAAAGAGCGCTTCACCACGGGCCACGAGCTTGGGATCGGCGGCGCCAACGCTGCCTTTCTGGCTGGCGAAGTAGGCGGAGATATCAGCCAGGTCCTCATCGCTCAGGTTGGTCAGCAGGCCGGTCATTTCCAGCACCGTGCGCTTGCCGGACTTGATGTCGTGCAGTTGCTTGTTCAGGTAACGTTCGCCCTGGCCCGCCAGTTTCGGAAAGTTGGGCGCCATGCTATTGCCATCCGGGCCGTGGCAGGCTCCGCATACGGCCGCCTTCGCCTGACCGGCAGCGGCATCGCCAGCGGCGTGGGCTACGCCGGATATCCCCAAGGTCAACAGCAGACTCACGATCAGTTTGTTCATCAGCTAATCCAACTACGGCTAAGGGTTAAAGAGTTATGGACCGGGTTCACTCGCTCATCCACTGGATGATGGCTCGGTAATCCTCGGCACTGCAGTCCATGCACAAACCACGCGGCGGCATCGCCTTGAAACCCTGGGTCACGTGTTGCACCAGCGTCTCCATACCTTTCGCCAACCTCGGCGTCCAAGCTTCCTGATCGCCCTTGCGGGGCGCCATGGGGAGTTGGCCGGAATGACAGGCACCACAAACACGGTTGTACACAGCTTCCGGATCCTGTGTAGCCTGAGCGCTGTAAAGCGGCATCAAGACACCGGCAGCTAGCAGCCATTTCGTCATAAAACGACCTTTTCAGGGTTGGGAACGAGCTGCGTTCTAACGCGCAATTTCGGTCGGTCGCTCCCGTGAACTTCATCCTACGCTGGGACAAAGCGCACACAAAATCTGCGGCATTATATACTGGCGTCACTGAAACGGAAACGACACAGCTTGCCGCGTCCATTCCCGACGCCGCCCACATCGGAAATCCCATGCAACTGAAGAACCCCATCCTCGGCCTGTGCCAACAGTCCACCTTCATGCTCAGCGCCGCCAAAGTCGATCAATGCCCAGACGACGAAGGCTTCGAAGTGGCTTTTGCCGGGCGTTCCAATGCCGGCAAATCCAGCGCGCTGAACACCTTGACCCACGCAAGCCTGGCACGCACCTCGAAAACCCCCGGTCGCACGCAGCTCTTGAACTTCTTCAAGCTAGACGATGAACGGCGTTTGGTCGACCTGCCCGGCTACGGCTACGCCAAAGTACCGATCCCGCTCAAGCAACACTGGCAGCGTCACCTGGAAGCCTACCTGGGCAGCCGCGAAAGTTTGAAAGGCCTGATCCTGATGATGGACATTCGCCATCCGATGACCGACTTCGACCTGTTGATGCTCGATTGGGCGGTCGCCAGCGGCATGCCGATGCACATCCTGTTGACCAAGGCCGACAAGCTCACCTACGGCGCGGCCAAAAATACCTTGCTCAAGGTGCAGTCGGAAATTCGCAAGGGCTGGGGCGACGCGATCACCATCCAGCTGTTCTCGGCGCCCAAGCGCATGGGCCTGGAAGAAGCCTACACGGTGCTGGCCGACTGGATGGAATTGGCGGACAAGGGCAGCGAAGAGGCCGAATAAGCCAAATCGCAGGCAAAAAAAACCCCGGACTTCTTATGGGGAGGGGGAAGTTCGGGGTCCAAGTTCCGGACCGCTAGGGCGGGGTCCAGATATCTGCCAACACTTAACACAACATAGGAGCATTGAAGGGCTTCACCAGCCTTTCAAAATCTCTGAGTGGCAATTCACGGGTTTAGTTCAGATTATTTTTGGAAATAACTGTAGGAATCTTCAGAGCTAATGAAGCCGTGCCTGGATTTTCGGTGACTCGGTGTGGCATGGGTTGGCTGGGCTGACGCCATCGCGAGCAAGCTCGCCCCCACAGGGTGTTGAGCTCGATATCCGGCTCGACACAAAACCCGCGTGGGAGCGAGCTCGCTCGCGATGACAATCGTCCATTCCCCGCAGCCCTATCAGCCGACACCAATTCCCTGTGCTAGGGAATCAGTGCGCCTCGTCCCAGTTATTGCCCACGCCCACTTCCACCAGCAGCGGCACGTCCAGCGTGGCGGCGGCGCTCATGTGCTGGCGGATTTCGTCGCGTACCTGGTCGACCAGGTCTTCACGCACTTCCAGCACCAGTTCGTCGTGTACCTGCAGGATGACCTTCGCATCCAGCCCGGACGTTGTCAGCCAGCGGTCCACAGCCACCATGGCTTTCTTGATGATGTCAGCCGCCGTGCCCTGCATCGGCGCATTGATGGCCGTGCGCTCGGCGCCTTTGCGCAGGGCCGGATTTTTCGCGTTGATGTCCGGCAGGTACAACCGGCGACCGAAAATGGTTTCGACAAAACCTTGCTCGGCCGCCTGGGCGCGGGTGCGTTCCATGTACGCCAGCACACCCGGGTAGCGGGCGAAGTAGCGGTCGATGTAAGCCTGGGACTGCTTGCGATCGACGCCGATCTGCTTGGCCAGGCCGAACGCGCTCATGCCGTAGATCAAGCCGAAGTTGATCGCCTTGGCGCTGCGGCGCTGGTCCAGGGTGACGGCTTCCAGCTCAACGCCGAACACCTCGGCAGCGGTGGCCCGGTGCACATCCAGGTTATGGCGAAACGCATAAAGCAGGCCTTCGTCCTTGGCCAGGTGCGCCATGATCCGCAGTTCGATCTGCGAGTAGTCCGCCGCCAGCAGCTTGTAGCCTTTCGGCGCAACGAACGCCTGGCGGATACGTCGGCCTTCGGACGTGCGGATCGGAATGTTCTGCAGGTTCGGGTCGATGGACGACAGGCGCCCGGTCGCGGCGACGGCCTGTTGATAATTGGTATGGACGCGGCCCGTGCGGCTGTTGATCTGCTCCGGCAGGCGATCGGTGTAGGTGCTCTTGAGCTTGCTCAGCGAGCGGTACTGCATCAGCACCTTGGGCAGCGGGTAATCCTGCTCTGCCAGCTCGGCGAGCACCGCTTCGGCGGTGGACGCCTGGCCCTTGGCGGTTTTGCTGAGCACCGGCAAGCCGAGCTTTTCATACAGGATCACACCCAATTGCTTCGGCGAGCCCAGGTTGAATTCCTCGCCGGCGATGGCAAACGCCTCACGCTCCAGCGCCACCAGTTTCTCGCCCAACTCGACACTCTGCACACCCAGCAGGTTGGCATCGACCAAAGCCCCCTGGCGCTCGATGCGCGCCAGGACCGGCATCAGCGGCATTTCGATGTCGTTGAGCACCGTGCCCAGGCTTGGCGTGACGGCCAGCTTTTCCTGCAAAGCCTGATGCAGGCGGAAGGTCACGTCGGCGTCTTCGGCGGCGTAAGGGCCGGCCAGTTCCAGGGAGATCTGGTCGAAAGTCAGTTGCTTGACCCCTTTGCCCGCAATGTCCTGGAAATCGGTCTTGCTTTGGCCCAGGTACTTGAGCGCCAGGCTGTCCATGTCGTGGCGGGTCGCGGTGGAGTCCAGCACGTAGGATTCAAGCATCGTGTCGAAGGCGATGCCCTGGACCAGGATGCCGTTGTTCTGGTCGCCACCGATGGCGCAGTTGGCCAGGATGTTGGTTTCGAACTTGGCGTGCTGGCCGACCTTGAGCTTGTTCGGGTTTTCCAGCAGCGGCTTGAGCGCCTTGAGCACCGTGTCGCGGTCCAGTTGCTCCGGCACGCCCATGTAGGAGTGGGTCAGCGGGATGTAAGCCGCCTCGAAAGGGGCCACGGCGAACGACAAACCGACGAGTTGCGAATGCTGGGCATCGCCGCCGTTGGTTTCGGTGACGAAGGCAAACAGCGGCGCTTTGTCCAGTTTGGCCAGCCACGCGTCGAAGCGCGCCTGATCGAGGATGACCTCGTACTTGGCCTCGGCAGCGCCGGGCTGTTCTTCGGCAACTTCGACGATCTCCTGGCCGGCACGCTTGGCGTCCCGCTGGTTCTCTTCGAACCAGCTCTTGAATTCCAGCAGCGTGTACAGCTCGGCGAGTTTCTCGTGATCGGGCGTGCCCATTTGCAGGTCGTCGAGGCCGACATCCAGCGGTACGTCGGTCTTGATGGTCGCCAGCTCGTAGGAAAGCAACGCCATTTCCTTGTGCTCTTCGAGCTTGGCGGCCAGGGTCTTGGCGCCACGGATCGGCAAGGTGGCGACGATGTCCAGTTGCGCATACAGCTCGGTCAGGCCGCCATTGACGCCCACCAGCAGGCCGGAAGCGGTCTTCGGTCCGATACCCGGAACGCCCGGGATGTTGTCGGAAGAATCGCCCATCAACGCCAGGTAATCGATGATCTGCTCGGGAGCGACGCCAAACTTCTCCTTCACGCCAGCCACGTCCAGGGCGCTACCGGTCATGGTATTGACCAAGGTAATGTGCCCGTCGACCAACTGCGCCATGTCCTTGTCGCCAGTGGAGATCACCACCGGACGGTCGGCCGCCGCGCTGCTGCGGGCCAGGGTGCCGATCACGTCATCGGCTTCGACGTTGTCCACGCATAGCAGCGGGAAGCCCAGGGCCTTGACGCTGGCATGCAACGGCTCGATCTGCACGCGCATGTCGTCGGGCATGCTCGGGCGGTTGGCCTTGTATTCGGCGTACAGCGCATCGCGAAAAGTCCCACCCTTGGCGTCGAAGACCACGGCGAACGGACTGTCTGGATACTGCTTGCGCAGGCTCTTGAGCATGTTCAGTACGCCCTTGACCGCACCGGTCGGCAGGCCTTTGGACGTGGTCAGCGGTGGCAGCGCGTGAAAGGCGCGGTACAGATAAGAAGAACCGTCCACCAGGACGAGGGGGGCTTGGCTCATGAGCAGGATCAACCTTTTCGGCGGGTCCGGGGCTAGAATAGCGGGACCGTTGACGACAAAGGGACAAGGTTATCATGCGTACACTAAATCGCCTGTTACTGGCTGGCTTGTTTGCAATCACCCCGTTGGCCGTCATGGCGGCGGATGACGCCCCCTCGGCGGACCCGGACGTCACCATCCGGACCGAAGGAGATAAAACCATTCAGGAGTATCGGCAAAACGGATTTTTGTACGCGATCAAGGTCACGCCCAAGCACGGCAAGCCTTATTTCCTGGTACGCGCCGATGGCACTGATGCAAACTTCATCCGCTCGGACCAGCCGGATATGCTGATCCCTTCGTGGAAAATCTTTGAGTGGTAGTACCGCTCTGCACTTCAACCGGCGCCCGCTGAAGGGCGCCCGTACTGGCAGTTTTAACCATGTCTGTGTTCACGCCCCTGGCTCGGCCCGAGCTGGAAACCTTTCTCGCCCCTTATGGGCTTGGCCGCCTGCTTGATTTCCAGGGGATCGCCGCCGGCAGCGAAAACACCAATTTCTTTATCAGCCTGGAGCAGGGCGAATTCGTCCTGACCCTGGTCGAGCGCGGTCCGGTGCAGGAAATGCCGTTCTTCATCGAACTGCTGGACGTGTTGCATGACGCCGACCTGCCGGTGCCCTACGCCTTGCGCACCACCGACGGCGTCGCGCTGCGAGAACTGGCGGGCAAGCCGGCACTGCTGCAACCGCGCCTGGCCGGCAAGCACATCAAGCAGGCCAACGCCCAGCACTGCGCCCAGGTCGGCGAGTTGCTGGCGCATCTGCACCTGGCGACTCGCGACAACATGATCAAGCGCAAGACCGATCGCGGCCTGGACTGGATGCAGGAGGAGGGCGCCAAGCTGCTCTCGCACCTCGACGCCGAGCCGCGTCGGCTGCTCGAGGCGGCGCTGGATGAAATCGCCCTGCAGAAGGTCGGCATCCTGGCGCTGCCGCGCGCCAACATCCATGCCGATCTGTTCCGCGACAATGCGATGTTCGAAGGCACGCACCTGACCGGGCTGATCGACTTCTACAACGCCTGCTCCGGGCCGATGCTGTATGACGTGGCCATTGCCTTGAATGACTGGTGCTCGGACGACGACGGCATGCTCGATGGCCCCAGGGCGCGAGCGCTGCTGGGCGCCTATGCGGCGCTGCGACCGTTTACCGCCGCTGAGGCGCAACTGTGGCCGACCATGCTGCGCGTGGCGTGCGTGCGGTTCTGGCTGTCGCGGTTGATCGCCGCTGAATCCTTTGCCGGGCAGGATGTGTTGATTCACGATCCGATGGAGTTCCAGCAGCGCTTGGCGCAGCGGCAGACGGTTCACACGGTGTTGCCTTTCGCCCTTTAAACAGCATCGCGAACAAGTCTTGCTCCCACAGCAGTAAGCGACTGTTCCTGTGGGAGCAAGGCTTGCCCGCGATGAAGGCGATGAAATCTTTCAGAAATCGAGTCGCCTATGTCGCGAGCAAGCTTTGCTCCCACAGGGTTACAACGACTCCAGACACCCCGCCAGATCATTCCCCAATTTCTCCAACAACTGCTCATACCCCTGCGCCGTCGCCGGGGTATAGCCGCCCAGTGCATCGAGCTCCGCCAGCTTCACCGGCAACCCGGCCACCAGGGTTTCGGCCAGGCGCGGGCGCAGGGGCGGTTCGCTGAAGACGCAGGTCTTGCCCACGGCCTGCAAGCGCGTGCGCATTGCCGCCACATGCTGGGCACCGGGCTGGACTTCGGCGGCCACGGCGAACACCCCGGCGTGCTTGAGGCCGTAGTTGTCTTCGAAATAGTCGAACGCCTCGTGGAAGACGAAATACGGCTTGCCCGCGACCCCGGCCAGACGCGCCTTGAGGCGTGTGTCCAAGGCATCGAGGCGCTGGTTGAAGCCCTTGAGGTTGCTCTGATAGCGGGCCGCGTTGGCCGGATCCGCCGCGCTCAGGTCAGCCGCCATCTTGGCAGCAATCACCCGCGCATTGAACGGCGAGAGCCACAGGTGGGCATCCACCGTGCCGGGGCGATGGTCGTGATCGTGTTCATCGGCGTCATGGTCATCATCTTCGTGGGACGCGCTGTCCTGGGCGAAATGACGCAACTTGAGCCCCGGCAAATCCTGGATGGCGACGGAGGGCTGCGTGCGACCGTTCAACACGCGCGGCAGAAAGCCCTCCATATCGGGGCCGATCCAATACAGCAGGTCCACCGACTGCACCTTGCGAACATCCGATGGCCGCAACGCATAGTGATGCGGCGAAGCCCCTGGCGGCAGCAACACCTCTGGAACGGCCACGCCGTCCTGCACGGCGGCGGCAATCAGTTGCAGCGGCTTGACGCTGGTGAGCACCTTGACGTCGGCCTGGGCCGGGCCAATCAGTAGAAAACTTGCGACAAAAACGACAAAGAGCGAAAAAAATCGGGACACGATGACCACTCGTAGAGGCGAGAACGGGTAACATAATAACGTCTCTCACTAAACTCGTCGCTGCCCATGCCTATTACACCCCTTGCCAGTCGCCCTCACGATCACTCCCACTGCGTGCACAGCGCGCTGTCCGAGGCCGACGCCATCTGCGCGCGCCAAGGGGTGCGCCTGACCGCCCTGCGTCGGCGTGTGCTGGAATTGGTCTGGCAAAGCCACAAACCACTGGGTGCCTACGACATCCTCGCGGTGCTCAGCGAGCAGGACGGCCGCCGCGCCGCGCCGCCAACGGTCTACCGGGCACTGGATTTCCTCTTGGAAAACGGCCTGGTGCATCGCATTTCGTCACTGAACGCCTTCGTCGGTTGCAACCATCCGGAGCACGCCCACCAAGGCCAGTTCCTGATCTGCCGCGAATGCCACGCCGCCATCGAGCTGGAACAGAAGTCCATCAGCGATGCCATCATCGCCAGCGCCAAAGAGGTCGGTTTCGTGGTCGACACCCAGACCGTCGAAGTGGTCGGTCTCTGCTCCGGCTGCCAGGGGGCCTGATGAGCAATGCGTTGATCCGCCTCGAACAGGTGGCCGTGACGTTCGCCGGGCAGAGCGTGCTGGACAACATCCAGCTGAGCGTCGAGCCGGGGCAGATCGTGACCTTGATCGGACCCAACGGCGCCGGCAAGACCACCCTGGTGCGCGCCGTGCTGGGTTTGCTCAAGCCCGACAGCGGCAGCGTCTGGCGCAAGCCGAAGCTGCGGGTCGGCTACATGCCGCAAAAACTCCACGTAGACCCGACGCTGCCACTGTCGGTGCTGCGCTTCCTGCGCCTGGTGCCTGGCGTGGACCGCACCCGCGCCTTGGCCGCGCTCAAAGAAGTCGGCGCCGAACAGGTGATCGACAGCCCGGTGCAAAGTGTCTCCGGTGGCGAGATGCAGCGCGTATTGCTGGCTCGCGCCCTGCTGCGCGAGCCTGAGCTGCTGGTGCTCGACGAGCCGGTGCAAGGGGTCGATGTGGCGGGGCAGGCCGAGCTGTACAGCCTGATCACGCGCCTGCGCGACCGCCACGGTTGCGGCGTGCTGATGGTCTCCCACGATTTGCACCTGGTGATGAGCACCACCGATCAGGTGGTCTGCCTCAATCGCCATGTCTGCTGTTCCGGGCATCCCGAGCAGGTCAGTGGCGATCCGGCCTTCGTCGAATTGTTCGGAAAAAACGCACAAAGCCTGGCGATTTATCACCATCACCATGACCACGCCCATGACCTGCATGGTTCGGTGGTCAGCGCCCCTTCTGCTTCCAATCATGTTCATGGAGATGGCTGCAAGCATGGCTGATTTTCTGTTGTACGCCCTGCTCGCAGGCTTGGCACTCGCCCTGGTAGCCGGCCCCCTGGGTTCGTTCGTGGTCTGGCGGCGCATGGCCTATTTCGGCGACACCTTGTCCCACGCAGCGTTGCTCGGCGTGGCCTTGGGATTTCTGCTGGACGTCAGCCCGGCGGTGGCGGTGACCGTTGGCTGCCTGTTGCTGGCAGTGGTGCTGGTGACCTTGCAACACCGCCAGCCGCTGGCGTCCGACACACTGCTGGGTATTTTGGCGCCGAGCACCCTATCCCTCGGGCTGGTGGTACTAAGCTTCATGCATGACGTGCGGATTGACCTGATGGCCTATCTGTTCGGCGACCTGTTGGCGATCAGTCCGACGGACCTGTCGTGGATCCTCGGCGGTAGCGCGGCGGTGCTGCTGTTGCTGGTGGCGCTCTGGCGGCCCTTGCTGGCCGTCACCGTGCACGAGGAACTGGCCCGGGTCGAAGGCCTGCCCGTGCTGGGCTTGCGCCTGGCGCTGATGCTGCTGATTGCAGTGGTCATCGCGGTGGCGATGAAAATCGTCGGGGTGTTGCTGATCACTTCATTGCTGATCATTCCGGCGGCTGCGGCACAGCGTCACGCTCGCTCACCCGAGCAGATGGCCCTGGGCGCGAGCCTGCTGGGCATGCTCGCGGTGTGTGGCGGCCTGGCACTTTCCTGGTTCAAGGACACCCCGGCCGGCCCATCGATCGTGGTCAGCGCCGCCGCGCTGTTTCTGCTGAGTTTTGTCCTGCCTCGTCGAGGGGTGTAGACTTGCTCGCTTTTTGCGCAAATAGAGAGTCGCAGGAATGAAGCCGTTCGCCTCCCGTTATCTGCTCCTTGTCGCATTTTCCCTGCTGCTGGGCGCCTGCCAGAGTACACCGCCGGTCACCCAGGCCCCCGATACGCGGGGCCCGGCCATCGCGCAGCTCGAGCAAAGCCTTGCCAGCAATGAGCTGGCCACCGCCGAAGACCAGTTGGCCGCCTTGCAAGCCCAATCGCCCGAAGACCGCTCGCTGGAACCCTACCAGCGGCAACTGGCCGAGGCGTATTTGCGCCGCAGCCAGATCGATCTGCAAAAAGGCGACGTCAACGCCGCTGCCACCGCCCTGAGCCGTGCCCGAGCCTTGATGCCCAAGGCCCCGGCGCTCACCGGCGAGGTCAACAGCGCCATTGCCGAAGCCCGCAAGGCCGACCTGGATAAAGCCGAGGCCGACCTCAAGGCCGCCGAAGCCAAACCGGTCGCCAAAGTGATCGACCCGAGCGCACCCAGCACCACGGTTGCGCTCAACCTCGCCGATATCCAGCAAATGCGTCGACAACTGGACGCCATCGCCGCCGACGTGGTGAATTATCAGTGTGACGTCAGCATCCAGGCGCCGCGCACCGATGATTATCCGTGGCTGGCGACGTTGCTGACCAAACGGGTCAAGAAACTGGACCCGGGGTTTGATTTGAAGCTGCAGAAGCAGATTTTGCGCAGTGTGCCGGCGCAGATGGTGCTGACACCGCGTAAGCCCTAAAAGCATCGCGAGCAAGCTCGCTCCCACAGGGGTTTTGTGTCGATTACAACACCCCATGTGGGAGCGAGCTTGCTCGCGATAGCGCCCTACCAGACAACAAATCTCTTTAGGCTGGAACCGCCTTGGCCTTCGGCTCCCGCGCCCAAACCCGATGCTGAGCAATCGCCGCGAAAAACCGCGAAAAACCGCTCGCATCCGCATCTTCGATCAACCCCGCATCCACCTCCAGCTTCAACTCCACCAACAACTGCCGGGCCTCACTATGAAGCCCAATGGCCTTCAGATGCTTGTAGGCCTCCAGCACGTAATGCAAAGCCACGCCGTCGCGACTCAAGGCCTTGATCGACTCCGCGCCACCGGGCACGAACACCGCGTCAAAGGCAATCGACGGCAAGCCTTCCATGGACGCATCCACCGCCAGCGTTTTCCCATCGGCCGTGGTTACCGGCGCGGAGGTCGGCCCCAACACTTTGGCGTGGGCGCCCTCGGCCTTCAGGGCCTTCTTGAGCGCATCGATGATCGCCCCGTCGACACCGTTAGCCACCAACACCGCCACTTTTCGCGTTTTGATGTCGCCGGACAGCAGGTTCGCCTGGCTCAAGGCCGGAGACTGCTCCAGCGATGGCGTTGGTACATCGACGGTGCCAGCGGTGGGCGCCGGCAACCCGAGGTTTTTCGCCACTCGCCCGGCCAGTTCCAGGTCGATATTGGCGAGGATCTCATTGACCTGCCGCGCCCGGATGAACTCACGCTCCACCTTGCCCAGCTCGAAGCTGTAGGCAGCGATGATGTGCTCCTGCTCATGAGGGCTCATGCTCTTGTAGAACAACCGAGCCTGGGAGAAATGATCACCGAACGAATCGCTGCGTTGGCGGATCTTGTAGGCGTCGATGCGCTCTGGATAACTTTCGAAGCCGCCGTCTTCCGGTCCAGGCGGGGTTTCCTTCGGCCAGCCGCCGTCGATGGAGTTCGGCTCGTAGGACGCACGGCCCTTGTCGATGGTGGTGCGGTGCATCGCATCACGCTGACCGTTGTGTACCGGGGTGATCGCCCGGTTGATCGGCAGCTCATGAAAATTCGGCCCACCGAGTCGGCTGATCTGCGTATCGGTGTAGGAAAACAGCCGCCCTTGCAGCAACGGGTCATTGGAAAAGTCGATGCCCGGCACGATGTGCCCTGGGCAGAACGCAACTTGCTCGACTTCGGCGAAGAAATTGTCCGGGTTGCGGTTCAGCACCATCTTGCCCAGGGGGGTGATGGGCACGAGTTCTTCAGGGATGATCTTGGTCGGGTCGAGCAGGTCGAAGTCAAACTTGTGCTCGTCTTCCTCGGCGACAATCTGCACGCCGAACTCCCATTCCGGGTAGTCGCCCATCTCGATCGACTCCCAGAGATCGCGACGGTGGTAGTCCGTATCTTTACCCGCCAGCTTCTGGGCTTCGTCCCATACCAACGAGCAGGTGCCGACGGTAGGGCGCCAGTGGAATTTGACGAAGCTGCTTTTGCCTTCAGCGTTGATCATGCGGAAGGTGTGCACACCAAAACCCTGCATTGCACGTAGGCTTTTTGGAATGGCCCGGTCAGACATCGCCCAGATCACCATGTGAGCCGATTCCGGCACCAGCGAGACAAAATCCCAGAACGTGTCGTGGGCCGAGCCACCTGTAGGAATTTCGTTATGGGGCTCGGGTTTTACCGCGTGGACAAAGTCCGGAAATTTCACCGCGTCCTGAATGAAAAACACCGGCATGTTGTTGCCCACCAGATCGAAGTTGCCTTCGTCGGTGAAGAACTTCACCGCAAAACCACGCACGTCCCGCACGGTGTCGCCGGAGCCGCGTGGGCCTTGCACAGTGGAAAAACGCACGAACACCGGGGTTTTCTTGCTCGGATCTTGTAGGAAACCGGCCTTGGTCAATGCCGAATGCGCATCGTAGCTCTGAAAATAACCATGGGCGCCGGTCCCACGGGCGTGGACGATGCGCTCCGGGATACGCTCATGGTCAAAGTGCGTGATTTTTTCACGCATGATGAAGTCTTCCAGCAACGAAGGGCCGCGGGGGCCGGCGCGCAGGGTGTTCTGGTTATCGGCGATCTTCACGCCCTGGTTGGTGCGCAACGCCTGTTCGGTGGCGTCGGAGCGAAACTGTTCCAGGCTCTCGAGCTTGGCGTTGGTGTTACCGCGATCCAGCGTGTCGGTCCCGGCCAGTTGGCTCTTGTTGACCGTGGGCTTCTTGGTACTCATCAGGCATGACTCCTCTTTGCGTTCCTCGCCGTGGCCAGGAATCTGAGTTCGATACCGCAGGTGCATGACCCCGGCATTTCGAGTGGCTTAATGAGTGACCGACGCCGTTTGGCCGTGTTCCTTTTTTATGGCCTTTGATCGCGTTATTGCCAAATGACAGGTCTGATCGCAAATAAATGCTAAGAACCTCTATACGGACAGGCTAAAATGCGCGCCCGGCTAACCGCTGACCCTTTTCCAACGCGCCCCACAAGGTTCGCTACGTGATCGAGTTTCAAGACGTCCATAAAACCTACCGAGTCGCCGGTAGGGATATCCCCGCCCTGCATCCGACCAGTCTGACGATTGAGAACGGTCAGGTCTTCGGCCTGATTGGCCATTCCGGTGCGGGAAAAAGCACCTTGCTGCGCCTGATCAATCGCCTGGAAGATTCCACGGGCGGCAAGATCATCGTCGACGGCGAAGAAGTCACCGCCCTGGACGCCAGCGGCCTGCGCCGCTTCCGCCAGCAAGTCGGGATGATCTTCCAGCACTTCAACCTGCTGGCGTCCAAGACCGTGGCCGACAACGTGGCGCTGCCACTGACGCTGGCGGGCGAATTGTCCCGCAGCGCAATCGACCAGCGCGTTGCCGAGTTGCTGGCGCGGGTGGGCCTGTCCGACCACGCTCGCAAATACCCGGCGCAACTGTCCGGCGGCCAGAAGCAGCGCGTTGGCATCGCCCGCGCCCTGGCGACCAAACCCAAGATTTTGCTGTGCGACGAGGCCACCAGCGCCCTCGACCCACAGACCACTGCCTCGGTGCTGCAACTGCTGGCGGAAATCAACCGCGAGCTGAAGCTGACCATCGTGCTGATCACCCATGAAATGGACGTGATCCGCCGCGTTTGCGATCAAGTGGCCGTGATGGACGCCGGCGTGATCGTCGAGCAAGGCCCGGTGGCCCAGGTGTTCCTGCACCCCAAGCACCCGACAACCAAGCGTTTCGTCCAGGAAGACGAGCAGATCGACGAAAGCGAACAGCGCGACGATTTCGCTCACGTCCCAGGGCGCATCGTGCGTCTGACGTTCCAGGGCGAAGCGACCTACGCGCCATTGCTCGGCACCATCGCCCGGGAAACCGGCGTGGACTACAGCATCCTGGCCGGTCGTATCGACCGCATCAAAGACACCCCCTACGGGCAACTGACCCTCGCCATCACCGGCGGTGACATGGAGGCGGCGTTTGCCCGCTTCACCGCGGCCGATGTCCACATGGAGGTGCTGCGCTAATGGAACTGTTGAGTTCGTTCTTCTCCAACATCGACTGGCTGGAAATCTGGCTGGCGACGGGCGACACCTTCCTGATGCTGTTCGGTTCGCTGCTGTTCACCGTCCTGCTCGGCCTGCCGCTGGGGGTGCTGTTGTTCCTGTGCAGCCCGCGCCAGCTGCTCGAAGCCCGTGGCGTTTATGCGCTGCTGTCGCTGATCGTGAACATCCTGCGTTCGCTGCCGTTCATCATCCTGTTGATCGTGATGATCCCGTTCACGGTATTGATCACCGGCACCTCCCTGGGCGTGGCCGGCGCGATCCCACCGCTGGTGGTCGGCGCCACACCATTCTTCGCCCGCCTGGTGGAAACCGCCCTGCGCGAAGTCGACCGCGGCATCATCGAAGCGACCCAGGCCATGGGCGCGACCACCCGACAGATCATCGTCAACGCCTTGCTGCCGGAAGCCCGCCCAGGCATTTTTGCAGCGATTACGGTGACAGCGATTACGCTTGTGTCCTACACGGCCATGGCCGGTGTGGTCGGCGCCGGTGGTTTGGGCGACCTGGCAATCCGGTTCGGTTACCAACGTTTCCAGACCGATGTGATGGTAGTCACGGTGGTATTGCTGCTGGTGCTGGTGCAGGTCCTGCAGACCGTGGGCGACAAACTGGTTGTGCATTTCTCTAGAAAATAAGGCCTCGCGGCCAATAAACCATGAGCCGGCCATTCGCTGGCAGGCGCCAAGAGCAGGCGCCCCACAAGGAGTTAGCTGAATGAAAAAACTACTGGTTGCCTTCGCTGCCGCCGCAGCGTTTTCCGCCCACGCCGCCGACACCCTGACCGTCGCGGCCACCCCGGTCCCGCACGCGGAAATCCTCGAATTCGTCAAACCGGCATTGGCCAAAGAAGGCGTGGACCTCAAGGTCAAAGTCTTCACCGACTACATCCAGCCGAACGTACAAGTCGCCGAAAAGCGCCTGGACGCCAACTTCTTCCAACACCAGCCGTACCTGGATGAGTTCAACAAAGCCAAGGGCACGAACCTGGTGAGCGTGGCCGGTGTGCACCTGGAACCACTGGGCGCGTATTCCAGTAAGTACAAGACACTCGCCGAATTGCCAGGTGGTGGCAACGTGGTGATCCCGAACGACGCCACCAACGGCGGTCGTGCGCTGTTGCTGCTGGCTAAGGCTGGGGTGATCAAGTTGAAGGATTCGAACAACATCCTGTCGACGACCAAGGACATCACCGAGAATCCGAAGGATCTGAAATTCCGCGAGCTGGAAGCGGCGACCATTCCACGGGTGCTGACCCAGGTGGATCTGGCGTTGATCAATACCAACTACGCGTTGGAAGCCAAGCTTGATCCTTCCAAGGATGCGCTGGTTATCGAAGGTAACGACTCGCCTTATGTGAACATCCTGGTGGCTCGCGAGGATGATAAGGACAGCGAGGCGATGAAGAAGCTGGTGGCGGCGCTGCATACGCCGGAAGTGAAGGCTTTCATTCTTGAGAAGTACAAAGGTGCGGTTTTGCCGGCGTTCTGATCTGATCAGGTGGTGAAAAAACGGGGCTGCGTGGGAATGCAGACCCGTTTTTTTTATGCTCGAAAATGTGTGGCGTCACGGAAAGACCCGCAAGATCACGGGCTATCGCGGATCAACGTTATTCAACACCCGATTCGCCAGCAATGAACTCAATTCGATCAATTGTTGGATGCCGAGAAGGATGTGACGACGCGGGCCTTCCAGGTCGAAGGCCAGGTTGCTGACCATCGCGTCGGCTGCCGCCAGGGTTTCGCTGAGGTTGGCGAGGAGGGATTCGTTGTCGGCGTTTTTGGCGACGGTGAAGAGCTGACCCGGTTGGGACGTATCTTCGGACTTTTCCGGTTTTGGTAGCAGGTAGTAATCCAAGGCACGATTGGTGGCTTCGTCGTGTTTCTTGGCTTTGGATTTGGTTCGCGGGGAAGCTTGGTCCGCCTCTGGCGGATTCGGTGTAGGTTTGAACATGTACTAAGTCCTATAGGTGACGCCGCAACCCTCTAGCTACTAAACAAGGGGTGGCAGCTGTACGCAGGTTAGTAGACCGGGGACTTAGCAAGCCGGCGCGCCCGAGGGCGCCCTGCGCACAGCCGCCATCAAATACAGGCATGGAAATACCTGACTGATAGAGCTTTGCACCTTACTAAATACCTCGGGCTACTAAACCCGACCACTGATGGGCAGTGGCAGGGAAACGATAGAACCCAGGGACAAGGCGCACAAGCGGGCGGATTCTGGCGTAGTTGTAGGCAATGGCGCAAGGATTCGTAGCTTGATGGAAGGGTGGCTGTTGCGGAATAAACAAAGCTTCGTTTTGCCTTGAAATTCGGAGCCAGAGGGCAGGTTTTAGCTATGGAACCTGACGTTGTCGTAACGCATCACAAAACGCTGCAAGTCGATCTGCCCGTCATGCTTTACTGACGTTCTGTCACTTCCAAGCTGTAACGTATGCTCACGCGCCTTCAAGGGTGATCCGTACCGAGAGCCGTATACATAATGTCCTTCGCTGAGCTGAAATCCTTCCACATGGTCGCCCGCCTGGGCAGCATCACCCAGGCGGCGAAAAAGCTCGGCCTCAGCCAGCCCACGGTCACCACGCAAATCCGCAGCCTCGAAGGGCAGTACGGCGTCGAGCTGTTCTACCGGGGTGGTCGGCGTCTGACCCTGAGCGATGAAGGCGTACGCCTGCTGCCCATGGTGCAGCAGTTGCTGCAACAGGAGGCCGACATTGAGTTCTTCTTGCGCAACTGCGGCCAGGTACAAGGTGCCCTGCGCATCGGCGCCACTGCGCCTTACTACATGCTCGACCTGGTTCGGCGCTTTCGCGAGCAACTGCCGCAATGCGAGGTGACCCTGGAGATCGGCAACTCGCAGCAGGTGATCGAAGCGCTGGAAGACTACCGCGTCGACCTTGCCGCCTCCTCGCTGTTGGTCGAAGACCCGCGACTGACCCGCCTGCTGTTGGGCCACGATCCACTGGTGTTGGCCGTACACCGTAGTCACCCGCTGGCCGCGCGGGAACGCGTGCCGCTCGCAGCCCTGGCCGGGCACTGCCTGCTGATGCGCGAGAAAGGTTCGACCACTCGCGTGCTCACCGAACAGTTGCTGCGCGACGCTGGCGTGGCGCTGGGCTCGTTGTTGGAGATTGGCAGCCGCGAGTCGATCCACGAAGCGGTGCTGCGCAATATAGGCATCAGCATCACCGCTCGCCACGAAGTGCCGGCCAGCGCCGAGCTGCGGGTGATCGAACTGGAAGGCGCGCCGCTGATTGCCGAGTACCTCTACTGTCTCAAGGAGCGCCGCAGTGCGCGCCTGCCGGCGGCCTTTCTTGCGCTGGCGCGGGAAGCCGTGAGCACCTCGTAAGGCGCCTCGCTGCCCTCCCGCCGGGGCGCAAACACATCCCTACACAAATCCACCGATGCCACTATCGGCAGTTTTTGCCCAACTGCCATAAAGCCTTAGCACCCTGTGTCCAGGATGGACCTCGTATTCCACCGACGAGGTTCCGCCATGGCTACGGTCAGCTTGCAACTGCGCGATATCCACAAGGCCTTCGGCGCCTTTCAGGCGCTGGACGGGGTGTCGCTGGACGTCTCTGCCGGCGAGCTGGTGTGCCTGCTCGGCCCCTCGGGCTGCGGCAAGACCACCCTGCTGCGCTGCATCGCCGGGCTGGAGCGCCAGGACGGCGGCAATATTTTCTTCGGCAAGCGTGATGTCTCCACGCTGCCACCGCAGGCGCGCGACTACGGCATCCTGTTCCAATCCTATGCGCTGTTTCCCAATCTCACGGTGGCGCAAAATATCGGTTACGGCCTGGCCGGCAATAGCCGCGAGAGCCTCCGTGCACGGGTCGCCGAGATGCTTGAGCTGGTCGGCCTCAAGGGCAGCGAGCAGAAATATCCCGGCCAACTCTCCGGCGGCCAGCAACAGCGCGTGGCCCTGGCCCGCGCCCTCGCGCCGGCACCCAAGCTGCTGCTGCTGGACGAACCGATGTCGGCCCTCGACGCTCGCGTGCGCGAACACCTGTGTGGTGAGCTGCGCCAGTTGCAGAAGAGCCTGGGCATCACCACCGTGATGGTCACCCACAATCAGGACGAGGCCATGCTCATGGCCGACCGTATCGCGGTGATCAACCACGGTCGGGTCGAGCAATACGCCACGCCCCAGGAGATCTATCGCGCGCCCGCCACGCCCTTCGTCGCCGAGTTCGTCGGCCAGGGCAACTGGCTGCCCTACGAGCGCGACGGCGAGCACGCCCGGGTTGGCGAGCTTAGCCTGCGTCTGCACGGCGTCCGGCCGGCCGAACGCGGTCGCCTGTTCTGCCGGCCCGAGGCGGTGGTGGTCAACCCGCCGGTGCACGAAGACAACCTGTTCAGCGCACAGATGCGCGAGATCACCTTCCTCGGCAATCGCTGCCGCCTGAGTTTCGAGCTGGACGCCCTGCCGGGTCATGCCCTGCTTGCCGAGCTGGCGCCGGACGCCATGCCGCGCCTGGGCGCCCCGCATATCTGGGTGGCCCTGCCGCCGCGCAGCCTGCAAGTGTTCGTCTGATGGAACAGGTATTGCTGAGCAAGCCCCAAGCCGGCGCGCGGCGCATGCCGGCCGACCTGGCCGACCGGATATTCGTCCTCGGTGGCCAGTGGTTGCTGTTGGTGTTGCTGGTGCTCGCCGTGCTGCTGCCGCTACTGGCCATGCTTTGGCGCGGCTTTGCCAGCGAGCCCGGGCAGGGCGGTGGGCTGACGGCGGCGGCCGAACTGTTCACCAGTGCCAACTTCCGCTGGCTGCTGGGCAACAGCCTGACGGTTTCGCTGACCGTGGCCGCCATCGTCGTGCCGCTAGCCTACGCCTTCGCCTATGCGCTGCAGCGTACCTGCGTGCCGGCCAAGGGCCTGTGGCGCGGCATTTCCCTGCTGCCGCTGCTGGCACCGTCGATATTGCCGGGCATCGCGCTGATCTACCTGTTTGGCAACCAGGGCGCGCTCCGGCACCTGCTCACGGACAATATCTATGGCTTCTGGGGCATCGTTATCGGCGAAGCCATCTACACCTTCCCCCATGCGCTGATGGTGCTGCTTTCAGCCCTGGCCCTGGCCGATGCGCGCCTGTTCGACGCGGCCTCGAGCATGGGTGCGTCACCGTGGCGGGCATTTCGCAGCATCACTTGGCCGGGCAGCCGACAGGGCGCATTCGCCGCCTTCTGCCTGGTGTTCACCCTGTGCATCACCGATTTCGGCGCGCCGGTGGTGGTCGGCGGCGATTATCAGGTGCTGGCGCTGGAGGCCTACAAAGCAGTGGTTGGGCAACAGCAGTTCGGCCGCGGCGCGCTGATCGGCATGGTCCTGCTGCTGCCGGCGCTGTTGAGCTTCGCCGTCGACCTGTGGCTACGCCGGCGTCAGCGCGAGGCAATGAGCGGTCGCGCCCAGGTTTACCAGCCGCAACCGTCGCGCCGCCGCGACCTGGCCTTCCTTGCCGTGGTGCTGCTGATCTGCGCGGCGCTGCTCGGTGTGTTCGGCATGGCGATGTACTCGTCGCTGGTCAAGTTCTGGCCCTACGACCTGTCGCTGTCGCTGCACCACTACACCTTTTCCGAACTCCCCGGCGGCTGGCAGGTGTACCGCAACAGCCTGCTGCTGGCCGGCTGCACGGCCGTGTTCGGCAGCCTGCTGACCTTCACCGGCGCCTACCTGCTGGAGAAGACCCGGCAGAGCCCGCTGACCCAGGCCCTGCGTCTGCTCAGCTTCGTGCCGATGGCGGTGCCGGGGTTGGTGCTGGGCCTGGGCTACGTGTTTTTCTTCAACTTGCCGGGCAATCCGCTGCACGGTCTGTACGGCAGCCTGACCCTGCTGGTGGCGTGCACCATCGCGCACTTCCTGACCACTGCGCAGTTGACTGCCAGCGCCGCGCTGCGCCAGCTCGATGGCGAGTTCGAGGCCGCGGCGCTGTCGCTGAAGGTGCCGCTGCTGCGCCACTTTTTGCGCGTCACCCTGCCAATTTGCCTGCCGGCGTTGCTCGACATCCTGCGCTACCTGTTCGTCTCGGCGATGACCACGGTGTCGGCGGTGATCTTCCTCTACAGCCCGGACAGCCTGCTCGCCGCCATCGCCGTGCTGAACATGGACGACGCCGGCAACGTCGGCGGCGCCGCCGCCATGTCCACCCTGATTCTGCTCACCTCGGCCGCGGTTTCGCTGCTGCTGGCGGGGGCCTCACGCGGTGTGCTGCGTCGGGCCCAAGCCTGGCGCACGACCGCCGGCCATTGATTACCCTGGAGACTGCCATGCACTACCAACACCCCGACCGCCTGCACGCCGCCATTCTCGACTGGGCCGGCACCGTGGTCGATTTCGGCTCCTTCGCGCCAACCCGCATCTTCGTCGAGGCCTTCGCCAGTTTCGACGTCGAGATCAGCCTGGAGGAGGCGCGCGGGCCGATGGGCATGGGCAAATGGGACCATATCCGCGCCCTGTGCAACCTGCCGGCGATTGCCGAGCGCTACCAGCGTCGCTTCGGCCGTCTGCCGAGCGATGAAGATGTGACGGCAATTTATGAGCGCTTCATGCCCTTGCAGATCGCCAAGGTCGGCGAGCACTCGGCGCTGATCCCCGGCGCGCTGGCGTGTATCGCCGCGCTGCGCGAGCGCGGCCTCAAGCTCGGCAGCTGCTCCGGCTATCCCAAACAGGTGATGGACAAGGTGGTCGAGCTGGCCGCCGCCAATGGCTATAGCCCGGACCATGTGGTCGCCACCGACGAGGTGCCCAAGGGTCGGCCGAGCCCGGCCCAGGCGCTGGCCAACGTCATCGCCCTCGGCCTCGACGACGTGGCTGCCTGCGTCAAGGTCGACGACACCGAGCCGGGCATCCTCGAAGGCCGCAGCGCCGGCATGTGGACCGTGGCGCTGCGCTTCTCCGGCAACTTTCTGGGCCTTGACTGGGCGCAGTACCAGGCCCTGACGCCCGCGCAGCGCGAAGCCGAGCGCACGCGCATCGACGCGCTGTTCGCGCCGAGCCGGCCGCATTACCTGATCGACACCCTCGCCGAACTGCCGCCGGTGATCGACGCGATCAACGCTCGCCTGGCCCGGGGCGAGAGTCCGCAAGCCAGCTGAATTCGAATAGCCAACGCCACGCAATGCCAACCAAGGAGCTCTTCATGTTCAAACGCACCGCTCTGGCCGCCGGCCTGCTCGCCGCTTGCGCCATGCAGGCCCAGGCCAACACCGAGCTGACCGTGTACACCGCCCTCGAAGTGGAACAGCTGGCCGCCTACAAGAGCGCCTTCGAAAAGCTGCACCCGGATATCGAGATCAAGTGGGTACGCGACTCCACCGGTATTGTCACCGCCAAGCTGCTGGCCGAGAAGGATCGTCCGCAGGCAGACGTTGTCTGGGGCCTGGCTGGCTCGAGCCTGGCTGTGCTCAAGCAACAAGGCATGCTCGAAGCCTACGCCCCGGCCAACCTGGACAAGATCGGCGCCAACTACCGCGACACCGCCAACCCACCGGCCTGGGTCGGCATGGACGTGTGGGCTGCGACCATCTGCTTCAACACCATCGAGGCCGAGAAGCAGGGCCTGCCCAAGCCGACCAAATGGGAAGACCTGACCAACCCGGTGTACAAGGGCAAGATCGTCATGCCGAACCCGGCTTCGTCCGGCACCGGCTACCTCGACGTCAGCGCCTGGTTGCAGACCTTCGGCGAGCCCCAGGGCTGGGCCTACATGGACAAGCTGCACCAGAACATCGGCCAGTACACCCACTCCGGCTCCAAGCCGTGCAAGCTGGCCGCCGCCGGCGAGTTCCCCATCGGCATCTCCTTCGAGTACCCGGCTGTGCAACTCAAGCGCAAGGGTGCGCCGCTGGACATCGTCCTGCCGAAGGAAGGCCTGGGTTGGGAGATCGAGGCCACCGGCATCATCAAGGGCACCGAGCAGCTGGAAGCGGCGAAGAAGCTCGCCGACTTCTCCGCCAGCCGCGAGGCCATGGACCTGTACAAGGCGAATTTCGCCGTGCTGGCCCAGCCGGGCATCGCCGAGCGCTTCCAGGAACTGCCCGCCGACTACGAGCAGCGCCTGATCAAGAACGACTTCGCCTGGGCCTCGGAAAACCGCGACAAGATCCTCGCCGAATGGCGCAAGCGCTACGACGGCAAGTCCGAACCTGTCGCCCAGTGACGTGGCCGGCAGAATCCTGTTGGCGGTGTGACGCGGGTCTGCTGTACGGCTCGCCCGCCAGCCTTGCCAGAGGGGTTCTGCCAATCGGTGCTGCACGTTGATTCATCCGGCTGCGTTGGCGGCCGCCTTTTTCGTTCCAGGAGTTTCCCCATGAGTCAGCACGACTGCGATCTGTTGATCGTCGGTGCCGGCATGCTCGGCCTCGCCCATGCCTGGGCCGGCGCCAAGCGCGGCCTCAAGGTACGTGTGTTCGAGCGCAGCCACACGCCGCTCGGCGCCTCCATCCGCAACTTCGGCCAGGCCCTGGTCACTGGCCAGGCACCCGGCGTGATGCTCGACCTGGCCCGCCAGTCCCGCGGCCTGTGGGCCGAACTGGGCCAGGCCGCCGGCCTGCAGCTCAAGCAACAGGGCTCACTGCTGTTTGCACGCAGCGAAGCCGAAGAAGCCTTGCTCGAAGCCTTCTGCGCGGGCCGCGCTCGTGAGCAGGGCTACCGCGTCGAGCTACTGCGCGGCGCCGCCCTGAATGGGCTGTACGGCGGACGTTTCGCCCACCATCGTGCCGCCCTGCATGGCCTCGACGACCAGCAGCTGTATTCCCGTGAGGCGCTGCCGCAGATCGTCGATTACCTGCGCGGGTTGGGCGTGCAGTTCCACTTCTCCACCCTGGTGCGTGACGTCGAACCAGGTAGCGCCCTGACCAGCGCCGGAAGTTTCAGCGCCAGGCACATCGTGGTCTGCTCCGGACACGATTATCAGACCTTGCTGGCCGAGCCGCTGGCCGCACTCCAGCCTTCGGTGTGTCGCTTGCAGATGCTGCGCGCCCGCCTGCAACAGCCGCTGGACCTGCAGCACGCGGCGCTCACCGGACTCAGCTGCGTGCATTACGGCGCTTTCGCCGATCTGCCGGAAGCCGAGGCCATTCGCGCGCAGATCCGCCGCGAGCAGCCGGAACTGGAAACCCACGGCATCCACCTGCTGGTCAGCCCGACGCCCCATGGCGAGTTGATCATCGGCGACTCCCACGACTACGGCAGCGACGCCTCGCCGTTCAATGCCGAGGCCGTGGACGACCTCATGCTGGCGCTGGCCGAGCACACCCTGGGCGGCAAGCTGCAGGTGCTGGAACGCTGGCAGGGCGTATACGGCTCGCGCGGGCCCGGCCCGTTCAGCGTGGTGCAAGCCGGAGCAGGTGTCAGCGCCGTACTGATGCACACCGGCCTGGGCATGAGCGTCGGCCTAGGCCTCGGCGAGCGCAGCCTGGCGGCGCTGCTCGGCGAAGAAGAATGGCCGCAGGCGTGCGTCGCATGAGCGCGGAGCAGGCGGTGGCCGAACTGTTTGCCCTGTGCCGCCAGCAGGCGCAGGCGGACTACATCGGCGAGGCGGTCAGCCAGCTCGAACACATGGTCCAGGCCGCCGAGCTGGCACGTGACGAAGGGGCAGACGAGGAGTTGGTGCTGGCCGCTTTCTGCCACGACGTCGGGCACTTCTGTGCGCCGCTGACGACGGAAAACTCAATGGCCGGCCTGGGCCGTCGAGGCCACGAGCGGGTGGGCGCAAACTGGCTGTTGGGGTTGGGCTTCTCCCAGCGCCTGGCGGGGCTGGTGGCGCGGCATGTTGACGCCAAGCGTTACCTGAGCTGGCGCGAACCGGCTTATCTGGCAGGGTTGAGTGAGGCCAGCCGGCAAACGCTGCACTGGCAGGGCGGACCGATGACGCCCCCTGAGGCCGAAGCTTTCGAGGCCGACCCGCTGTTTGCCGACAGCCTGCGTTTGCGCCGCTGGGACGAGGCGGCCAAGGTCGCCGGGAGACCTTCAACCGATCTCAGCGATTTGGAGCAGCTTGCGATACGTGTTCACCAGGCTGCGATACCTTGAGAGGTCCTCAGGTGCAGGTCGGTCAACAATAGCGATGCTTCCTGCTTCTCGGCCTGGTTATCACCTCTATCGGAAAGGACCGACCGGTAGGTGAAATAAAGCAAACCCGGCGCACTCGAAGGCGCCTTGCGCACAGCCACCATCAAGTGCGGGCAAACGCCTGACTGGATGACACTCGCATTTGCCCCTTGTTCAGGCCGAACGAACCCTAGGATCTGCTTCATTGTTCTACAACCCGCATGATAAATTCCCCGCCGCGACCTCTAATCAATAGAGGGCATTCAGGGAGAGAAGTAAGTGATCAAGTCTTTGTTGGTTGGGACATTGCTGGCAATGGCATCAGCATCGGCATCTGCGATGAGTTGCGATAACCCTAGAAACGCCTATGACAGAACCTATTGCGCATCGCTGAAAATGGTTCAGTCGGATCAGGACATCAATGATCAATACAAGAAGACGATGAGTGCGCTGAACCCGGATCAAAAGAAAAAAGTGAAAGCCGCTCAAATCCAGTGGATCAAAAATCGTGACAGCGCCTGTTCCAACGATGGCCTGCTCTACCTGGACTGTGCCAACGAGAAGACCGAGGCGCGTATCGTCATCCTCAAAGCTGTCGAGCGCGAGTGCCGTGCCGCCGGTTGCGACGACGCCAAGCTGTCGCAAGTCGAGTAAGCCGTAAACAACTTGCCCTCGCTGAAAAACCCGACGTAAAACGTCGGGTTTTTCTTTGGCGGGTTCACCCGCTATCGCGGCTCAACGCTATTCAACACCCGATTCGCCAACAACGACTCAACTCGCCCTTGCCCCTTTTTTCATGCCTGGTGCAGGCCACACACTCTTCAGGCTCGGGGAGTTACGCCAGCGAGGCGAAGATCCCAGCGGGCGGGACAGCGAGATGTTTCGCTAAATCTCATCTTCACAGTAATTCAGTTGTTTGCATTGGTGGCAGGGTGCCACAATCGTTTTTTTGTTGCGTCATAACCAGGTGGTTCAAATGTATGGCCCAAGATTGCGCAATGGCCAGGATTTTGTAATAGCCGAGCAGGTTCGAACTGACCGATTGCAGCAACTGTTTCGCCAATCCGTTTCTGCGGTTTTGGGTAGTTACCTGGCTGCCATCATGCTGAGCTGGCTGTGTTGGGATCGTTTTGAGCACAGCGCTATTTTTTGGTGGCTGGCCATCCTGACCGCATCGACGCTGGTGCGTATCGCGATGTTCGTTGCCTATTTCCGCAGCGACGAAAGTCAGCGCACGCCTCAACATTGGGAACGCAAATACTGGGTCACGCTGGTGCTGTCAGCCAGCATCTGGGGCGGTGGGGCGTTTGTGCTCATGCCGGCGGACGATTTGTTGTCGCAGGCGTTGGTCATGCTTTTTACGGTCGGGATGTCCGTCAGTGCGGTGTCCTGCTACTCGGCCTATCGCGATATGACACTGGTTTCCATCGGCGTGGTGTTGTTGCCGTGCACGATCTGGCTGCTGTTTCAACCGTCCCCGATCCAAGTCGGCATGGCCCTTTCGATTTTGGTATTCACGGCATTTGCGGCCCGCGCCACGCACAAAATGTCTCAGGCACTGGAAATCGCCTTTCGACTCACCCGTGAAATGGAACAGGCGAACAGCATTTCAACCCGCGCCGCACAAACCGATGAACTGACCGGCCTGAAGAGTCGACGGGCATTTTTCGAGCATGCCCAGCAGCTTTACAACGAGTGCAAGGCCAAGCGGCAAGGGTTGTGCGCGGTCATGTTGGACATGGATCACTTCAAGCACATCAACGACACCTACGGCCATCAGGTCGGCGATCAGGTTTTGCGCCAGATGGGGACGGTCATCAGTTCGTCGTTTCGGGCAACCGATATCCACGGTCGGCTCGGGGGCGAAGAGTTCGCCATTCTGCTCCCGGACACTTCCATTGAGGTTGCTACCCAGATTGCAGAACGGCTCATCGATACGATTGCAGGTTTGACGATCGAGCCTGTTCACCATATCTCAGCCAGCCTTGGCGTCGCATCGACGGAGGCTTGTAATAAGGATCTTCACAGCTTGATGAACGATGCGGATAAAGCCCTGTATCGAGCGAAGGCGTTGGGGCGTAATCGAGTGGCGGTTGCTTAGTCGGGTTGGCTTTGCCCTGCGCGAAACCAAAAAAACCGCCAATTCGGCGGTTTTTTTTACTTTTCCCTGATCCCGCGTTTGATCGTGCCCTCGCTCTGCGTGGGTATGCATCCCGTGACGCTCTGCGTCACTTTCCAAAAGCGGAACGCGGAGCGTCCCTGGCGGCGTTCCCACGCAGAGCGTTGGGACGATCGAAACCCAACATTCTGCTTATGAATTTCCCTCTCTTTGAAGGCCTGCAATTGCGCTGGTCCTGCTGATCCCCCCTAGCACCTCCTTCCCCTTGGCTCACCTCGCGGCTCACGCGGGCTGGCGATATTGCAGGGCCTAAAAATAAATTTCTTTTTAGATCAATTAGTTAATTCTGGATTAGCAATTTTCTCAAAATTTATCTTGCGCGCTAATTATTCATCCGTTAACTTTATCGCAACTGGTTAGCGCGCAAACATTTAGCGCAAACCAAAAAACATTGATCAGACCAATCAGCAAAAGAGGAAACACGATGAACGTTCTCTACACCGCAGTCGCAACCTCCACCGGTGGCCGTGATGGCCGTGCTGTTTCCAGCGACAAGATTCTCGACGTGAAACTGGCTACTCCAAAAGCCTTGGGCGGCGCCGGTGGTGAAGCCACCAACCCTGAGCAGTTGTTCGCTGCCGGTTACTCCGCCTGCTTCATTGGCGCATTGAAGTTTGTCGCCAGCCAAAGCAAACGCAGCATTCCTGCTGACGCTTCAATCACGGCACATGTCGGTATCGGCCAGATCCCTGGCGGTTTCGGCCTGGACATCGACCTGCACATCAACTTGCCAGGTCTGGATCAAGCCGATGCTCAAGCGCTGGTCGATGCGGCTCACCAGGTTTGCCCGTACTCCAACGCGACACGCGGCAACGTCGATGTCCGTTTGCACGTCACCGTCTAACTCACTTCATCTACGAATAAAAAGGATCAGGACATGAACACTCTCGGCAAAACTCTTGTTGGCTCGCTTCTGGCACTGTCGCTCGGCAATGCGTTCGCGACTTCTTCTGTTCAACCTACGTTCGCCGAGGGAGGTTCGGATCGCCTGATCGAAAGCCGTGTGGCTGAAGGCGGCTCCGATCGACTCATCGAAAACCGCGTAGCTGAAGGCGGCTCCGATCGACTCATCGAAAACCGCGTAGCTGAAGGCGGCTCCGATCGACTCATCGAAAACCGCGTAGCCGAAGGCGGCTCCGATCGCCTGATGGAAAACAGAGTGGGCTGAACAATCCCTTCACCGCTCCGAAAACCGGTCGAATCACCCCATGTTGCTTCCAAAAGAAAAAACGCCGCTTATCTCTCATGAGGAAGCGGCGTTTTTTTGCAACGTGTCCCAGGATCCTAAACGATACTATCCACCACCCCACCATCAACACGAAGCGCCGCTCCGGTGGTGGCCGAGGCCTGTTCCGAGCTGGCGTAGATGATCATGTTGGCGACTTCCTCGACGCGCGCCGCGCGCTGGATGATCGAGGTGCTGCGGTGCTGGTTGACGAAATCTGCCGCGACCTTTTCCAGGCTGTCCCCGGTGCGCTCGACGTCTGCCTGGAGCATCTGGGCAACGCCTTCGGAAAGCGTCGGCCCCGGCAGCACCGAGTTCACCGTCACGCCCGTGCCGGCGAGGCGCTTGGCCAGGCCGCGAGCGATTGAGAGTTGGGCGGTTTTGGTGAAGCCGTAATGGATCATGTCAGCGGGAATGTTCACGCCGGATTCCGACGAGACAAACACAATCCGCCCCCAACCGCGCTCGACCATGCCCGGTGCGTAGGCCCTGGAAACACGCACGCCGGACATCACGTTGGTTTCAAAGAAGCGCAGCCATTCGCTGTCCGGCGTCTCGAAAAAGTCTTCCAGTTTGAAAATGCCCAGGTTGTTGATGACGATATCGAAGCGTGGGTATTTGGCGATCAGTGCCTGGCAGCCCGGCGCGTTGCTCAGATCGCCAACAAAGCCATCGGCCCTTGAAGCGAGGGCGCCCAAGCGCTGCAACGCATCCTCCACGCTGCTTGCGCTGCGACCGTTGATAACCACTTGGGCGCCGGCTTCCAGGAAGCCTTTGGCTGTCGCAAACCCAATACCGCTGGTGGACCCAGTGACCAACACGTGACGGCCGGTGAAGTCGATGTTCATGAGGGGGACTCCTTGATTAATGAACCAGAGGAAGTGCGATATTTCTGACTGGACGGTAGTCCGACGGATTTAGAGATGGCTGTGCATCCCAACGTCGCCGATATCGCAGGCCCTTAATCATGGACACGATTGAGGCTTTGCGCCTCCTCGTGATCAATCAACCATCAGGAAGCCGACCACACGGCCAGTTCATAGCCATCCGGATCGATAAAGTGGAAACGTCGGCCCCCCGGGAACGCGAACACTTCACGGCTGATGGTCGCTCCTGTGGCCTTGAGCCTGAGTTGGGTAGCCTCAAGGTCATCCGCATACAAGATGATCAACGGGCCGCCCGGGCGCACAGGTTCGCCAGTCGTGAAGCCACCGGTCAGGCGACCGTCGCTGAATTCGGTATAGGTCGGGCCGTAGTCGACGAAACTCCAGCCGAACACGCTTGCATAGAAGGCTTTGCTGCGGGCGATGTCGCTGACATTGAACTCGATGTTATCGATCTGACGGTCTTTACCTTGAATGCCCATTGTCGCTTCCTTGGCTGATTTGGGAGTAAGCGAGCTTAGGCCATTTCTCTCTCACCGAGCTTGGAAAAATCGATCCGGACGGCAGGGGTTGAGGGCAGAGAAGGAACACAGCTGGCGCCGGTACCCGTGATACCTGAGGTATTGCGGGTGCAAAACGGCGCCATCTCTGCCACGTCTACACTTTAAAGCGTCCTACCAGCCTTTCCAGTTCATGACCCAGCCGTGCGAGTTCGGTACTTGAAGAAGCAGTTTCCTCGCAAGTGCTTGCCGTCTGCTCAGAGATGTCGCGAACGTTGATGACACTGCGGTTGATTTCCTCGGCGACTGCGCTTTGCTGCTCCGCTGCAGTGGCGATTTGCTGATTCATGGCTTGAATGATCGATACTTTACTCGTGATGTTTTCCAAGGCGCTTACCGCACGATGGGTAAATTCCACGCTGCTTTCGCTCAACAGCTGGCTGCTTTCCATGCCTGAGGCAACGGCATGAGTACCACTCTGTACACCGGCCACCAGACTTTCAATTTCTTCAGTGGAACGCTGGGTGCGTAAGGCAAGACTGCGCACCTCGTCTGCTACCACCGCAAAGCCACGGCCAGCCTCGCCGGCGCGTGCGGCTTCAATGGCCGCGTTCAGCGCCAGCAGATTGGTTTGCTGGGCCACCGCCTTTATCACATCGAGCACCCCGCCGATTTTTTCGCTTTGTTCCTGGAGATGGCGTACAGCATCAGCCGACTGATTGAGCTCTTCGGCCAAGCGCTTGATCTGCGCAATGGCCTCGCTCACGATTCGCTCTCCCTCATAGGCTTGCTGATCCGCGGCGGACGCGGCAGTTGAGGCCTCTTCAGCATTGCGAGCGACGTTTTGCACCGTTGCGGTCATTTCGCTCATCGCGGTGGCGACATGATCCGTTTCGTTTTTTTGATTATTGACGCCCGCATTGGTTTGCTCGGTGACCGCCGACAGCTGTTCGGCGGCACTGGCAACCTGAATGACGCCGGATCGAATGCCCTCGATCAGCTCATGAAGGTTGAGCATCATCTGCTGAAGACCTGATTGCAGCTGACCCAACTCATCACGCCGATTGACCTGCACGGGCTCACTCAAATCCCCCCTGGCAATACGATTCACGGCCTGTAGCGTGTACTGCAGTGGGTTAACGATTTGTTGGGTAATGATCCACGCTGCGAGTGCACCCAGTAGCAACGTCAAGGCAGCGACAAGACTCAGCAGAACCTTGGCAGACGCGGCGTCGGCATCGCGCTTGGTATTTTGCGAGTCAATGAGCTTTTGCGTCGTATCAAGCAACAGATCACCCAGTTGCCCCATACGTTTATAGATGGACACTTGGTCGGCATTGGGTTTGGCCAGATCAAGCAGCAGTTGTCCGTATTCTCTGACGGATGTGTTCTGTTGTTGAATCAGCTCTTGGTCAATCGGGGAAGTGAACTGGTCCCTGATGCTTTGCAGATGGGCTGCCAGATTGTCCAGAATTTTCTGCAGCGGTTGATAGGCATCTGGTTGAGGGTTTGCACCTAGACGTAAACGACTGATTCGCAGGTCTTTGGTGTAATCGCTGATTTGAGCAATTTTTTCGATTTTAACGCCGCGGTCGGTCAACGTCGCAATGGCGTACCAACCCGTGGAAGCGAGTAACAACGCAAGCCCTAGTACCAGGCCGAAGCCCAAGCTTAATTTCGCGCTGACACGGATGTTGCTGATCCAGTCAAACATAAAGACTCCATTTGTAACTCAGATGGATTGGAAATGGCGTCCTGAGTGTCGACCATGTACCTGAATGCTTTAGTTTTTAGAGTGGCAACCGAAGTGCTCTGGAGCACAACTCGTCCTCAAATGTAGAAAATATAGTGATATCCAGGGCTATTGGGCTAAAGCATGGCTGAAAGGATACAGCGCCCAGCCTGTCGGCGTTTCAAGAGTGGTCTATTTCGAAACTAAGGGGTAGTTTTCAAACACCAAAAAACTGTCTAGTTCTTTAGTCGAATGTTCACGATCGTTCAATTCTGGTGGACCCGCACCTATGTTGCGAGCACTGGAAACCGTACAGTGTGTAACGGAAGATTCAGATCTGGATGACTTGCTTTAGATAAAGAAACAGCCGGTCTTGGCAGGCTCTGTATCGGACTTCGAGGCCCTCGACCTCCCACATCCGAGCAAGCCATACCTCATCACATGACGCGTCAATATCATTGACGGTGACGCTCCATACGGTCTGAGCGTGTTGCGTGGCCCGTAGTAGTTGCAACAACTCCTCAGTGATTGGAAGCGCTTTAGCCTTAACTCTTTTTAGCGACATCTAAACTATCCAGGATCAATTCAAGGTCGAGATTGTTTTTGCGTCGCGCACTATAAGGCTCAGTTCATGA
This sequence comes from Pseudomonas brassicacearum subsp. brassicacearum, assembly GCF_008801605.1. Classification (GTDB taxonomy): domain Bacteria; phylum Pseudomonadota; class Gammaproteobacteria; order Pseudomonadales; family Pseudomonadaceae; genus Aquipseudomonas; species Aquipseudomonas brassicacearum. The sequence continues at coordinate 156,927 of NZ_VZPJ01000002.1, forward strand.
AGGCTGTATTCGACTTATGGCTAGCAAGACAGCGCAGAAATAGACTGCTCTTGGCAGTAGTTATTCATTGGGTTTATGACGCTTTAATTACTGACTGCTTTATGGTGAGGGGTGGGTATGACGGGCCTGTATTCAAGGTCGGGTCGTCAACAAAACCTATTAATCTTTCACAAGAAGAGCTAGCAGCTATAGCGGGAATACCCCGAACTTACGTTAGTCAAATTGAACGCGAATTAAAGTACATCAACGATGCCCAGTCTAATGAACGAAAGGTTTTGGTCAACGCTTTCAGGAATTTGACGCGTCCTTGGCTGATTTGGGAGTAAGCGAACTTAGGCCATTCAACCCTCACCAAGCTTGGAAAAATCGATCCGGACGACAGGGGTTGAGGGCCGAGCAAGCCTTGTCGCCGACGATCTCTTCACTGGCAAGACGACCCACGATCGCGGCCAGGGTTACGCCGGGGTGCATGACGCACACGTATACACCGCCAACCTGCGGAAGATAACCAATGATGGGGATGTCATCGGCAGGCATTGGTCTGTATCCGACACGAGCCGATTGCAGATCCAGGGAGACAACGCCGTGAAGCTCGCTTTTTATGGCGTTGGCGGTGCGCAGCGCGATCTCCGACGGTTGGTTTTCCAAGGCGTCGTCCAGGTAGTCTTCGGCCGCCAGCAACGCACCCTCTGGGGTTTGCCTCACTTCCATTTCAGGGCTGGAGATGAGGCTGCGTACCAGGTTGGGTGGCGAGGTGTAGCGGATGAAAATTGCCGGGGAGGCGTCGATGGGCAGGCAGACTTCAAGCAGGTCGGCCAGCTTCGTGATGCCTGTGCCGGCTGCCAATACGACGATATCGGCTTCAATGACGCCCGTGGTGGTTTCAACGCCCCACACGCTGGAACCCTGGGTTTTAAAGCCGAGAACCGGCGTTTGAGTGAGCACTTTCGCGCCGTTGGCCTGGGCGCCGGCGATCAGCGCATGGGTTGCTGCTACGGCGTCCAGCGCTCCTTCTTCCGCCGCATACGAAGCTTGTTGAGGAGGATTCTTGAGGTTTGGCTCAAGTTCACGGATCTGTGATTGGGATATCCGGCTTGCCGACGCTGTTGAACTCGGGCCGTAAGATAGGGCGCCAGTCCAGCGGATCTTCAGGCCGGGCAGTTGCGTTTCGAGTCGGCGGTATTCCTGGATGGCAGCACCGCGCAATGGCGCAATGGGGTCGGGTTCGCCATGGGAGGTGTTGATCCAGGCGAATGAGCTGCCGGTCACGCCTGACGCGATGCCTTCGGCCTCGACCACCGTGACTTTCGCGCCTTTGGTCGCCAGATGGTAGGCCAGGGATGCGCCTACGATGCCCGCACCGATGACGATGACGCGTTTGCCGGGAGCGTTATCCATTCGGTCTCCGTCGGGTTTGCCTGGGGGAATACGTTAGCCCGGTTGGGGCTGCTAGCAGTTCAATATGCGGCGCCTGTCAGGCCGCTATCGCGAGCAAGCTCGGCTCCCACAGTTGTTCCGGATTGCTCACAGATATCGCATTCATCACAAATCCCTGTGGGAGCCGAGCTCGCTCGCGATGGCGGTGGGTCTGCTTGCATCGATGTTGAATGTGCCGCTCGGCCCCCACAGGGGTTCTTGGGTGTTTACGATCAAGCATTCACCACACCCAAGCAACAGGCCTTCAGTACCACCGCGCCTCGCCCGGCGGGCGTTTCTTGAAGCGTTTCATGCTCCACATGTACTGGCTCGGGTAGGCCCGTACGTAGCGCTCCACCACTTGGCTCATGGCGGCGCAGGCCGTTTCGGTGTCGGTGCTGTACATGGCCTCCGGCGCGGCTTCGAGGATGACTTTGTAGCCGGAGCCGTCCGGCAGGCGCAGGGCGTGGAGGAAGACGCCGACCGCTTTGCCGCCGGCGAGCATGTTCGGTACGAACTTGCTGGTCAGGGCCTGGGTGGCGAAGAAGGGCACGAAGATACCGGCGGATTCGGCCGGTTCCGGGTCGGCAGGGATGCCCACCTGGCCGCCCTTGCGCACTTCCTTGATGACGCTGAGGATGCCTTCCTTGGTGGATGCTGCGACTTTGTTGCCCAGTTGCACGCGCTGTTTGCGCAGCAATTCATCCACCGCCTTGAGCTTGGGCGGACGGTAGAAAATGATCGGTTTGCACTGGCTGCAATAGAAGTGGTTGAGCACTTCCCAGTTGCCCAAATGGCTGGTGATGCCGACCACGCCCTTGCCGGAGGCCAGCGCTTCTTTCAGCACCTCCAGGCCTTCGACTTCACGCACCAGGTCGATGGAGCGTTGGGCCGGCCAGATCCAGGCGCAGGCGCTTTCGGTCAGGGATTTGCCGATGTCCTTGAGGCTCTGGCCAACGAGGCGTTCGCGCTCGGCCGGGTCCATCTCGGGAAAACACTTGGCGAGGTTGATCCGCACCACGTCGCGGGAGCGGTTGGGCAGCTTCCACATGAACCAGCCAATGGCCGAGCCCACCGCTTGCACCGCCCGCCAGGGCAGCAGCGCAAACAACCGCAGAGCGCCGACCAGCAAGGCGCCTTTCAACTTATCCACAGGTCACTCCTGAATGTATGGGCCGTGTTGCGAGCCGGCTATTCTAACCGCCGTTTACCAACTCGGCGTAGCGGTCGCAATCCTGGGTGTGGTCCATGACCATGCCCGAGGCCTGCATCAGCGCATAACAAATGGTCGGTCCGACGAAAGTAAATCCAGCTTTCTTCAGGCCTTTGCTCATCGCCAGCGCCTCGGGCGTGATGGCCGGCACTTCGGTGCGGTCCTTGAAATGGTTGATGATGGGTTTGTCGCCCACGAACGACCAGAGGAACGTCACCGGGTCTTCCAACGCCAGCCAGGCCTGGGCGTTGCGGCGGGCGGCCTTGAGCTTGAGGCGGTTGCGGATGATGCCGGGGTCGAGCATCAGTTCATCGATTTCGGCGTCGCTCATCTGCGCTACCCGCTGTACATCGAAGCCGTACAGCACCTCCCGGTAACGCTCGCGTTTGCGCAAAACGGTGATCCAGGACAACCCGGCCTGGAACCCTTCGAGCAAAAGCAACTCGAACAAACCCTGCGCATCGCGCAGCGGCGTGCCCCACTCCTGATCGTGATAAGCCATGTACAACGGATCGTCAGAACACCAAAAGCAGCGTGGCATAAGGCTCCAGGGGGCGTGCGCACGAACGAATCGGGTATACTCCCGCTCTTTAAATCGCAGCCCAAGAAACAGGTGAATTTCGTGAGCCAGCCTACGCCAGCCGTGCGTACCTTCCAAGACTTGATCCTCGCCCTCCAGCAATACTGGGCCGAGCAAGGTTGCGTGGTACTTCAGCCCTACGATATGGAAGTAGGCGCCGGCACTTTCCACACTGCCACGTTTCTGCGTGCCATCGGCCCGGAAACCTGGAACGCCGCTTATGTGCAGCCCAGCCGCCGCCCGACTGACGGCCGCTACGGCGAAAACCCGAACCGTCTGCAGCACTACTATCAGTTCCAGGTCGTGCTGAAGCCGAACCCGGAAAACTTCCAGGAACTGTATCTGGGCTCGCTCAAGCACGTGGGCCTCGACCCGCTGGTGCATGACATTCGTTTCGTCGAAGACAACTGGGAATCGCCAACCCTGGGCGCCTGGGGCCTGGGCTGGGAAGTCTGGCTCAACGGCATGGAAGTGACCCAGTTCACCTACTTCCAGCAGGCGGGTGGCATCGAGTGCTACCCGGTCACCGGCGAAATCACCTACGGTCTGGAACGCTTGGCCATGTACCTGCAGGGCGTGGATTCGGTCTACGACCTGGTGTGGGCCGACGGCCCGTTCGGCAAAGTGACCTACGGCGACGTGTTCCACCAGAACGAAGTGGAACAGTCGACCTACAACTTCGAACACGCCAACGTCGAGAAGCTGTTCGAACTGTTCGATTTCTATGAAAGCGAAGCCAAGCGCCTGATCGAGCTGGACCAGCCGCTGCCGTTGCCGAGCTATGAAATGGTGTTGAAGGCGTCCCATACCTTCAACCTGCTGGATGCACGCCGGGCGATTTCCGTGACCGCGCGCCAGCAATACATCCTGCGTGTGCGCACCCTGGCGCGTTCCGTTGCGCAAGCCTACCTGCTGGCCCGTGCCAAGCTGGGCTTCCCGATGGCGACCCCGGACCTGCGTGATGAAGTGTTGGCTAAGCTGGAGGCTGCACAATGAGTGCTCAAGATTTTCTGGTTGAACTGGGCACCGAAGAACTGCCACCCAAAGCCCTGAACACCCTGGCCGATGCGTTCCTGGCCGGTATCGACAAAGGCCTGCAAGCCGCCGGCCTGGGCTACGAAGCCAAACAGGTGTACGCCGCGCCGCGCCGCCTGGCCGTGCTGATCACCGCACTGGCGACCCAGCAGCCGGACCGCAGCATCAACCTCGACGGCCCGCCACGCCAGGCCGCGTTCGATGCCGACGGCAACCCGACCCAAGCTGCCCTGGGCTTCGCCAAGAAGTGCGGCGTGGACCTGAGCGAAATCGACCAGAGCGGCCCGAAGCTGCGCTATAGCCAAAGCATCAAGGGCAAGCCGACCGCCAGCCTGTTGCCGACCATCGTCGAAGATTCCCTCAATGACTTGCCGATCCCCAAGCGCATGCGCTGGGCCGCGCGCAAGGAAGAGTTCGTGCGCCCGACCCAATGGCTGGTGATGTTGCTCGGTGACCAGGTCATCGACTGCACGATCCTGGCCCAGAAGGCCGGTCGCGATTCCCGCGGTCACCGCTTCCATCATCCACAGAGCGTGCGCATCACCTCGCCGGCCAACTACCTGGCCGACCTGCGTGCCGCCTACGTGCTGGCCGACGCCAACGAGCGCCGCGAGTTGATCAGCAAGCGCACCGAAGAGCTGGCCACCCTGCAGGAAGGCACCGCCATCGTGCCGGCCAACCTGCTGGACGAAGTGACCGCGCTGGTGGAATGGCCGGTGCCGCTGGTGTGCTCGTTCGAGGAACGTTTCCTTGAAGTGCCGCAGGAAGCCTTGATCACCACCATGCAGGACAACCAGAAGTACTTCTGCCTGCTGGACGCCGAAGGCAAGTTGCTGCCGCGCTTCATCACGGTCGCCAACATCGAAAGCAAGGACCCGCAGCAGATCATCGCCGGTAACGAAAAAGTCGTTCGCCCGCGCCTGACCGATGCCGAGTTCTTCTTCAAGCAAGACAAGAAGCAGCCCCTGGAAAGCTTCAACGAGCGCCTGCGCAACGTGGTGTTCCAGGAAAAACTCGGCAGCGTCTACGACAAGGCCGAGCGCGTGTCGAAACTGGCGGCGTTCATCGCTCCACGCATCGGCGGTGACGCCCAGCGCGCGGCCCGTGCCGGCATCCTGTCCAAGTGCGACCTGTCCACCGAGATGGTCGGTGAGTTCCCGGAGATGCAAGGCGTCGCCGGTTACTACTACGCCCTCAACGATGGCGAGCCGCAAGACGTGGCCCTGGCACTGAACGAGCAGTACATGCCGCGCGGTGCTGGCGCAGAGCTGCCGACCACCCTGACCGGTGCGGCCGTGGCGATCGCCGACAAGCTCGACACCCTGGTCGGCATCTTCGGTATCGGCATGCTGCCCACCGGCAGCAAAGACCCTTATGCCTTGCGTCGTGCGGCGCTGGGCGTGTTGCGGATCCTGATCGACAAGCAGTTGGACCTGGACCTGAACGACGCCGTGGCGTTCGCCGTCAACGCGTTCGGCAGCAAGGTCAAGTCTGCCGGCCTGGCCGATGCGGTGCTGGAATTTATCTTCGACCGCCTGCGTGCGCGTTATGAAGACGAAGGTGTCGAAGTCGCGACCTACCTGTCGGTGCGAGCCCTGAAACCAGGTTCGGCCCTGGACTTCGACCAGCGCGTACAAGCGGTGCAGGCGTTCCGCAAATTACCGGAAGCGGCAGCGCTGGCGTCGGTGAACAAGCGTGTGTCGAACCTGCTGAGCAAGGCCGAGCCTTCCGTCAAAGCCGTTGAAGCACGCTACTTTGATAATGCCGCCGAGTTTTCGCTCAACTCGGCGATTCAACAGGCGTATGCGTCGGTGCAACCGCTCATGGAAAAACGCGATTATGCCGAGGCACTGGCGCGCCTGGCGGCACTGCGCGAGCCGGTCGATGCGTTCTTTGAAGCCGTGATGGTGAATGCGGACAACGAAGACGTTCGCAAGAATCGTTATGCATTGCTGGCACGCCTGCGCAGCCTGTTCCTCAATATTGCCGATATTTCCGTGCTGGGTTGAGGAGCTGCTGTTGAAACTGCTGATTCTCGATCGGGACGGGGTGATCAATCACGACTCCGACGCTTACATCAAATCGGTGGAGGAGTGGTTGCCGCTACCCGGTTCGATCGAAGCCATCGCGCAGTTGAGCAAGGCCGGCTGGACGGTGGCGGTTGCCACCAACCAGTCGGGCATTGCCCGCGGTTATTATGACCTCGCCGTGCTCGAAGCCATGCACGAGCACCTGCGTGCATTGGTGGCGGAGCAGGGCGGGGAAGTCGGGCTGATCGTCTATTGCCCCCACGGGCCGGACGAAGGTTGCGATTGCCGCAAGCCCAAGCCGGGCATGTTGAAAACCATTGCCGCGCATTATGGCGTGGCGCTGGCGGGTGTGTGGTTCGTCGGCGACAGCCTCGGTGACCTGGAGGCGGCCAAGGCCGTCGATTGTCAGCCAGTTTTGGTAAAGACCGGGAAAGGCGAAAAGACTCTGGGCAAGACCCTACCGGTAGGCACCTTGATTTTTGACGACTTGGCGGCGATTGCCGCTGAACTTATCCACAATTAGAGCTCCCAAGACAACCTGATCAAGGATTGTTCGGGAAGCGCTTGAACAGGCGGGCATTGCCCGCAACGGTAAATGCCGCTATGTCGATATTGCAGGCCATCAGAGCCTTTCTCTTTTACCTGCTGTTGGGCACCAGTTCCTTGCTGTGGTGCTCCCTGAGTTTTTTCATCGCGCCTTTCTTGCCGTTCAAGGCGCGCTACCGTTTCATCAATGTGTACTGGTGCCGCTGCGCGCTGTGGTTGAGCAAGGTGTTTCTTGGCATCAGCTATGAAATCAAAGGTGCCGAGAACGTGCCTGACCGGCCCTGCGTGATCCAATCCAACCACCAGAGCACCTGGGAGACGTTCTTTCTCTCGGCCTATTTCGAACCGTTGAGCCAAGTGCTCAAGCGTGAACTGTTGTTCGTGCCGTTCTTCGGCTGGGCCATGGCGATGCTGCGCCCGATCGCCATCGATCGCGACAACCCCAAGGCGGCCCTCAAGCAGGTCGCGAAGAAGGGCGACGAACTGCTCAAGGATAACGTTTGGGTGCTGATCTTCCCCGAGGGCACCCGTGTTCCTTATGGAACTGTCGGCAAATTCTCCCGCAGCGGTTCGGCATTGGCCGTGAACGCCGATCTTCCCGTGCTGCCGATTGCACACAATGCCGGCAAATTCTGGCCCAAGGCTGGCTGGATCAGGAAACCGGGCGTCATCACCGTGGTGATTGGCGCGCCGATGTATGCCGAAGGCACTGGGCCCCGTGCCATCGCCGAGCTCAATGACCGCGTACAAGCCTGGAATGAACAGACACAACGGGAAATGGGCTCGCTGCCTCCGACCCCGACAACACCGGCCACCTCCGACCAGCTCGCTGTTTGAGATCTGTGGATAACCTGTGTACCGTTTTTTCGAAATCCGTTGCTTTTATGCTGTAGGTCTATGTTTTTAATACATATTTCCTAAACACATAAAACCCGCGATTAGGTGCATAAGTTTTTTATAGCACCAAAAGATCGCGGCCTTCGGCAGCTCCTACAGCCGAAGGCCGCGATCTTTTCAATCTGCCAATAACGGAAAGCGCAGGCTAAACGTCGTGCCTTTACCCACCACGCTACGGCACTCGATTTTCCCCTCGTGATGGTCAACCACGGCCTTGACCATCGACAGCCCCAAGCCAATTCCATCGACCCCGTGAGCCGAGGAAAACCGTCGGTACTGACTGAACAGGTCGGGTAGTTCTTCGGCGCTGATGCCTTTGCCCTGGTCGGCGACATTGCAGATCAACCAGCCCGGGGTGCAATGAACCTGCAGCGAAATGCAGGCGTCGGGCGCGCTGTACTTGATGGCATTTTCCAGCAGATTGAACAGAGCACGGGTCAGCAACGGTTGATCCGCCCTCACCATCGCCTCTTCATCCGCTATTTCATGAATCAACTGGATGCGTTTTGCCTGGGCGATGGGCAGCGCCTGGTCGAGTACATCCAGCACCAGCATGGCGAACAGCGTCGGCTGGAATTGATACGCCTCGGATTCGGCCTTGGCCAATTGCACGAAGCCCTCGGTCAGGTCCAGGGCGCGACGTACCTGGCGCTCGATCTGGTCGAACAGCGGATTGTCCCCACCGACCTGATGCCGTTGCACATCGAGCAATGCAAGGATCGCCGAGTGCGGGGCGCGCAAGTCGTGGGAGAGAAAACGCAGCATGACGCTGCGCTGTTCTTCAGCCTCACGTTCGGCGCTCAGGTCCGTGAGGCTCAACAACCAGCCAATCGGCGCGTCGCCATCAACCGGCAACAACGCCGCCCGTTCCAGGCGCAAGCTGCGCTCGCGAATGTCGCGAAACTCCACCAAGGGCAATGTGGATAACCGGTGATGGCCCCCATGCTCCAACCCTGGATAACCCAATTGCCCGAGATGCTCCAGCACGTCGCCGCCCGCCAGGCCATGACCGAACAGCTCGCGCGCCTTGCGATTGCCAAGCAACAGCTTGCCTTGAGGATCACTGATCATGGTCGCCACCGGCAGGTATTCCAGGCCATCGGCAATGAAACGCCGGGTGTCGCGGGTTCGACTCATGGCTTGTTCCAGGGCCATGATCTGACCCTGCAAGCGGTCACTGCCGGTGTAGGAGGCGCGGCGACGTTCCGGGAAAACCTTGGGCTCCGCGTCCAGGCGTGCCAGCTCCCAGCCGAAATAGGCCAACACCACGCTCAGGCGCCGCCAGTTCCAGATCAGGTAGCCGAACATAATGCCCAGCACACTTGCCATGGGCGACCACCACCAGCCTCGCGCGCCCAGCATGGCACTGATCAACAGGGCCAGGCTCATGCCGCCCACTGTTGTCCACAGGGCCAGGCGCGGGCGCAACAGCAACAAGCCCAATACACAGGCCACCAAACACACCGACAACAACACAGCGCCTGGATGGTTACCCGTCGATTGGCTGCTCAGTGACAGCAAGGCCGTCAGCGGCAACAGCAACAGACTTATCCACAGCCACTCCCGCACCAACTGACGAAACAACCGCTGGACCTGGGTTGGCTCACGACTTTCACGCCGACGTTGGTTACTCATAGGCCTCCTGGCCAAACTCAAGAACTGGGGATTTTTTCACAGGCCTGCAAAGCCCACGACTATAACGGGACTCGATGGGTGGCGCGCTGCTGCCTTTCCCTCTGTGCCGCGAGCCGGTATTGTCGCAGCCAGCGACAGGTCAATGACAACAAATCAGCCTCGGCTGCGTTTCATTGCCACCTGAAGATGTCCGTTACTCTCGAGATCAAGGAATCGCATTCCATGCGTGTCGCCATACTGGACGATGAACCGGCCGAGCTGCGCCGGGTAGAACAGACCCTGCAACAAATCCCCGGCAGGGGCGAGCAAGGCTGGACCCTGCACAGCTTTGAGCGAGGCGAGGACTTGTTGCGGCAACTGCGCCGGGAAACCTTCGACCTGTTGATCCTCGACTGGCAATTGCCCGACATCAGCGGGCTTTCATTGCTGCGCTGGACCCGCGAGCACATGGATTCGCCACCGGCCGCCATCATGCTGACCAGCCGCGACGGCGAGCACGACATCGTCCAGGCCCTCAACGCCGGCGCCGACGACTATGTGAGCAAACCCTTCCGGCCCAACGAGCTCAAGGCCCGGGTCACCGCTGTGCTGCGCCGTCACAACCTGCAGCGCGCGCCCGCCAGCGACGTGCTGGTGTTCAACGACCTGGCGTTCGACGACGCCGAGCTGACCATCACCCGCGCCGGCATTCCCATCAGCCTGACCGAGCGGGAATACCGCCTGGCCCGGTGCCTGTTCGCCAACCTGGGCCGGCCGCTGTCTCGGGAGTATTTCTACGAACGCTTCTGGACCCACGAGGAAATGACCTCGTCCCGCCCGCTCGACACCCATATCTATCGCCTGCGCAACAAGCTCGGCCTGACGGCAGATCGGGGTTGGCAATTGCTGACTATTTATGGGTATGGGTATCGGTTGGAGAGTGTGGCTGCGGGAAGCGAAGCGTCTGTCGCGAGTTAGCAAAAAAGGCCAACGCATGAACGTTGGCCTTTTTCGTTGGAGCGGATGAACCCAGGGTGATCAGCTCACCTGGCCATCTGTAGCCCTTTTCCTGCCTTGGCGATCCGACGGCGCTGCACCAGCAACCCGGACGCGACGACCAGTACGCTGAGCAGACCGGTCGCGAGGATTTCCACGCGGTGGGCTTCCTGGAACAGCATGATGGTCAAGGCTCCCACGATGAAGACGATCACCGCGTAGGTCAGGCCGGGGAACAGCCACATGCTGAAGGCGACTTTCTCACCACGCGCCATGCGCTGTTTGCGCATGCGCAGTTGCGAAATCGCGATGACCAGGTACACCAGCAACGCAATGGCGCCGGAGCTGGCCAGCAGGAATTCGAACACGGCGGCCGGAGCCACATAGTTGGCGAACACGGCGAGGAAGGCCGCCCCGGTCGACAGCATCACCGCCCAGTAAGGCGTACCGCTCTTGTTGGTGCGCTGGGAAACGGCCGGCGCATCACCACGCTTGCCCAACGAGAACATCATCCGCGAAGCCGTATACAGCGCCGAGTTCAGGCAGCTCGTGACCGCCACCAGGACGACGATATCGACGATCAGTTTGGCATTGGGGATGCCCATGCGCTCCAGCACCGTCTGGTAGGAACCGACGCTGGCCAGGATCGGATCGTTCCACGGCACCAGGGCGACGACGATGAAGATGGAGACGAGATAGAACAAGCCAATCCGCCAGATGACCGAGTTGGTCGCCTTGGAAATCTGCTGGCCCGGGTTCTTCGATTCGGCCGCCGCAATGGTCACGATCTCGGTGCCCATGAACGAAAACATGGTGGTCAGGATTGCCCCCAACACCGCGCCCATACCGTTGGGCAGGAAGCCCTGGGTGTCGAACAGGTGCGAAACACCGCTGACCTGGCTGGTGGGCAGCAAGCCGAAGATCGCCATCGCACCCAGGCCAATGAAGCCGATGATCGCCACCACCTTGACCAGGGCGAACCAGAATTCGAATTCCCCGTAATTCTTCACGCTGAACAGGTTGGTGACCGTCAGCAGCAGGGTAATGACCAAGGTGAAGGCCCAGATTGCCACGTTCGGAAACCAGGCATGCAGGATCGTCGCGGCGGCGTTGGCCTCCAGCGGAATCACCAGGACCCAGAACCACCAGTAGAGCCAGCCGATGGTGAAACCGGCCCAATGACCAATCGCACGGTCAGCATAGGTCGAGAAGGAACCGGTGTCCGGCGATGCCACCGCCATTTCACCCAGCATCCGCATCACCAGTACCACCAGGGCACCCGCGGCAGCGTAAGCCAGCAGCACGGCTGGACCGGCCGCTGCGATAGCGTGGCCGGAGCCAACGAAAAGGCCAGCGCCGATGACGCCGGCGATGGATAGCATCGTCACATGCCGGGGTTTGAGCCCTTGCTCCAGATGATTGGAAGTTTGCGTACCGCTCATTGAGACTACCCTTGGTGTTGGATTTATTCGTGTCACCTCGTACCCACCGTTCCCCTGTCAATTTAAAGAAACGATGTGTAATTTATTTAACACGCAAGTTCTGCGCCAGAAAATCTGAGGCCCCGTTATCCGGGGCTCTCACCCAATTCCTAACCTATTGAGCATGAAGGCTTTGTGCCAAGGTGTTACCGAGTTACCCCGTTTTTTATCCACAGGCCTGAAAAGGGTGCACGTTTTTCAAACGTAAAAAAAAGCCAACGCATAAGCGTTGGCTTTTTTTTGGAGCGGTGCTGCTGAAGGGATCAGAAATCCAGGTTGGATACCGCCAACGCATTGCTCTCGATGAAGTCACGACGAGGCTCGACCGCATCACCCATCAGGGTGTTGAAGATCTGGTCCGCGCCAATGGCGTCTTCGATGGTGACTTTCAGCATCCGGCGCGAGCCTGGATCCATGGTGGTTTCCCACAGCTGATCCGGGTTCATCTCGCCAAGACCTTTGTATCGCTGGATGGTGTGGCGCTTGGTGCTTTCGGCCATCAGCCACTCAAGGGCTTCCTTGAACTCGGTCACGGCCTTCTTGCGTTCACCACGTTGGATGTACGCACCTTCGTCCAGCAGCGTGCTCAGTTGCGCGCCGAGGGATACGACGGTCTTGTAGTCGTTGCTGCCGAAGAAGTCGCGGTTGAAGGTGACGTAGTTCGACAGGCCGTGGGAGATCAGTTCGACCTCCGGCAGCCAGACGTTACGTTCACGGTCTTCACGCAGGCTGGCTTTGTAGACCAGGCCGGATTTCTCGACAGTGCGCAAGCGCACTTCGTACTGGGCCAGCCAATCCTGCATCGCTGCGTGATCGGACAGTTGCTCCAGGCTCACGGCTGGCAGGTAGATGAAGTGCTCGGTCAGTTCCTGTGGGTACAGGCGCGACAGACGCTTGAGGGTCTTCATCACCAGGCGGAAGTCATTCACCAGGCGCTCAAGGGCTTCACCGGAAATGCCTGGGGCATCTTCGTTCAGGTGCAGGCTCGCGTCTTCCAGGGCCGACTGCGTCATGTACTCTTCCATGGCGTCGTCGTCTTTGATGTATTGCTCTTGCTTGCCTTTCTTGACCTTGTACAGCGGCGGCTGGGCGATGTAGATGTAGCCGCGCTCGATCAACTCCGGCAACTGACGGAAGAAGAATGTCAGCAGCAGCGTACGGATGTGCGAACCGTCGACGTCAGCATCGGTCATGATGATGATGTTGTGATAGCGCAGCTTGTCGATGTTGTACTCTTCGCGGCCAATACCGCAGCCCAACGCCGTGATCAAGGTGCCGACTTCCTGGGAGGAAATCATCTTGTCGAAGCGCGCCTTCTCGACGTTCAGGATCTTGCCCTTGAGCGGCAGGATGGCCTGGGTGCGGCGGTTGCGACCCTGCTTGGCGGAACCGCCAGCAGAGTCACCTTCCACCAGATACAGCTCGGACAGGGCAGGGTCCTTTTCCTGGCAGTCGGCCAGTTTGCCCGGCAAGCCGGCGATGTCCAGCGCGCCTTTGCGGCGGGTCATCTCACGGGCCTTGCGCGCCGCTTCACGGGCACGGGCGGCGTCGATCATCTTGCCGACCACCAGCTTGGCTTCGTTCGGGTTTTCCAGCAGGAAGTCGGAGAAGTACTTGCCCATCTCCTGTTCAACTGCGGTCTTCACTTCGGAAGACACCAGCTTGTCCTTGGTCTGGGAGCTGAACTTCGGATCCGGCACCTTCACCGAGATAATCGCGGTCAGGCCTTCACGGGCATCGTCACCGGTGGTGGCGACTTTATGCTTCTTCGCCAGGCCTTCCTGTTCGATGTAGTTGTTCAAGTTGCGGGTCAGCGCCGAACGGAAGCCCACCAGGTGGGTGCCGCCGTCGCGCTGCGGGATGTTGTTGGTGAAGCACAACAGGTTCTCGTTGAAGCTGTCGTTCCACTGCAGGGCGATTTCCACGCCGATGCCGTCTTCACGCTGGACGTTGAAATGGAACACCTGGTTGACCGGGGTCTTGTTGGTGTTCAGGTACTCAACGAACGCACGCAGGCCGCCTTCGTACTTGAACAGCTCTTCCTTGCCGCTGCGCTCGTCCTTGAGGACGATGCCGACACCGGAGTTGAGGAAGGACAGTTCACGAATCCGCTTGGCCAGGATGTCCCAGCTGAAGTGGATGTTCTTGAAGGTTTCGCTCGAAGCCTTGAAGTGGATCTGGGTGCCTGTGCTTTCGCTGTCGCCAACGATCGCCATCGGTGCCTGGGGCACGCCGTGGATGTAGGTCTGCTCCCAGATCTTGCCGCTGCGGCGAACGGTCAGGACCAGTTGTTCGGACAGCGCGTTCACTACCGATACACCTACGCCGTGCAGACCGCCGGATACCTTGTAGGAGTTGTCGTCGAACTTACCGCCTGCGTGGAGGACGGTCATGATGACCTCGGCGGCGGAAACGCCTTCCTCTTTATGCACGTCTACCGGGATGCCACGGCCGTTGTCGCGAACGGTGATGGACTCATCCGGGTGGATGATGATGCTGATGTCGTCGCAATGGCCGGCGAGGGCTTCGTCGATGGAGTTGTCGACCACCTCGAACACCATGTGGTGCAGGCCGCTACCATCGTCGGTGTCACCAATGTACATACCGGGACGTTTGCGTACGGCATCCAGGCCTTTCAGCACTTTAATGCTCGTTGAGTCGTACGTATTTTCTTCGCTCAATGCCTTCACTCCCGATGGTCGTGGGTCTGGGTGATACGGCCCTGTTCCACGTGGAACAGAGCGACTGGCGTTTCCGTCTGCCAGCCTTCCCTCAATAATTCGTGGTCTACACAGGTGATGAACACCTGGCAGCGTAAGTCTTCCAGCAAGCGGCATAGCGCGCGGCGGTGGGCTTCGTCCAGCTCGGACGGCAAGTCATCCACCAGATAAATACACTGACCACGGCGGGCCTGGCTGACCAGATGCCCCTGGGCTATGCGCAAGGCACACACCACCAACTTCTGCTGCCCCCGGGACAAGATGTCCGCGGCGTTATGTGCGCCCAATCTGAGACGCAAGTCAGCACGTTGTGGTCCGGCCTGGGTATGGCCCATCTGCTGGTCCCGCTGCAGCGAGCCAGCCAACACGGTGCTCAGTTCCCGGTCCTTGTCCCAGCCTCGGTAATAGCTGAGCGTCAGGCCCTCAAGCTCAACCAGCTCGCTCAAGGTCTGCTCGAAGACCGGTTTCAAGGCTTTGATGTAAGCGCGGCGGTATTCATCGATTTCAGCGCTGGCCTGGCACAGTTCCCTGTCCCAAACCGCTTGCGAAACGGCGTCAAGTGTACCATGTCGCAGCCAAGAGTTTCGCTGGCGCAGCGCCTTCTGCAGGCGTTGCCAAGTCGTCATGAAACGCGGTTCCACGTGGAACACGCCCCAATCGAGAAATTGCCGACGAATCTTCGGTGCCCCCTCCAACAGACGGAAGCTGTCCGGGTTGATCAACTGCAATGGCAGGATCTCGGCCAGCTGTGCCGCGCTACGGGCGTTCTGCCCATCGATGCGGATCTGGAACTCGCCTTGCCGGTCCCGCGATATCCCCAGGGCACTATGGCCGCCTTCTGCCAGTTCCACCTGCCCGAACACGGTGCATGCCAGTTGATCGTACTGGATGACTGGTAATAGGCGGGTGCTGCGAAACGAACGGGCAAGCCCGAGCAGGTGCACGGCTTCCAGGACGCTGGTTTTGCCGCTGCCGTTGGCGCCGTAAAGGATATTGATGCGGGGGGAGGGGGAGAAGGTCACCGGGTGCAGATTGCGCACCGCGGTGACCGAGACGCGACTTAAGGACATCTAGCTTCTGCTGGGCATGATTACAGACGCATCGGCATGACAACGTAAGCCGAATCGTCGTTATCGGACTCTTGCACCAGCGCACTGCTGTTGGAGTCGGACAGGATCAGACGCACTTGCTCGGTGGTCATCACGCCAAGCACGTCGAGCAGGTAGCTGACGTTGAAGCCGATTTCCAGGGAGCCGCCGTTGTACTCAACGCCTACTTCTTCTTCCGCTTCTTCCTGCTCCGGGTTGTTCGCCTGGATCTTCAGCTGACCATTGGCCAGTTGCAGGCGGATGCCACGGTACTTCTCGTTGGAGAGAATCGCGGTACGGCTGAAAGCTTCGCGCAGCGCCTGGCGATCGCCCAGGACCAGCTTGTCGCCACCTTTTGGCAGCACGCGCTCGTAGTCAGGGAATTTGCCGTCTACCAGCTTCGACGTGAAGGTGAACTCGCCGGTGGTGGCGCGGATGTGGTGCTGGCCCAGCACGATGCTGACGTTGCCGTCCGGCTCGGTCAGCAGGCGGGCCAACTCTAGGATACCTTTGCGCGGCACGATCACCTGGTGGCGATCCGGCTGACCAATATCGGCCTGCATCGAGCACATGGCCAGGCGGTGGCCGTCGGTGGCGACGGCGCGGATGACGCCAGCCGACACTTCCAGGAGCATGCCGTTGAGGTAATAACGCACGTCCTGCTGGGCCATGGCGAAACTGGTGCGTTCGATCAGGCGACGCAATTTGCTCTGGTCCAGGCTGCAGGTCAGCGAACCCGGGCCTTCTTCCACAGTCGGGAAATCGTTGGCTGGCAGCGTGGACAAGGTGAAACGGCTGCGACCGGCCTTGACCACGAGCTTCTGCTCATCGACCTTGATGTCGATCAGCGCGTCGTTGGGCAGGCTCTTGCAGATGTCCATCAGCTTGCGCGCCGGCACGGTGATGGAACCCGGATCGGCCGGTTCTTCAAGTTGCACACGACCGACCAGCTCGACTTCCAGGTCGGTACCGGTCAGCGACAGTTGCTGGCCTTCGACAACCAGCAGCACGTTGGAAAGTACCGGCAAGGTCTGGCGGCGTTCGACGACGCCTGCGACCAGTTGCAGGGGTTTCAACAGGGCTTCGCGTTGAATGGTGAAATGCATGGTCTAGTCCCTTGCCTTAATAAGCTGCGCTGGTGGTCATCAAGTGGTCAGTGTACGCAGCAGGTTCTTGTAGTCCTCGCGGATGTCCGCGTCGGATTCCTTAAGTTCGTTGATCTTGCGGCAGGCGTGCAGCACGGTGGTATGGTCGCGTCCGCCAAACACATCGCCGATTTCCGGCAGGCTGTGGTTGGTCAGTTCCTTGGACAGGGCCATCGCCACCTGACGCGGACGTGCTACCGAACGCGAACGGCGTTTGGACAGCAGGTCGGAAATCTTGATTTTGTAGTATTCCGCAACGGTTCGCTGAATGTTATCCACAGAAACCAATTTGTCCTGAAGTGCCAACAGATCCTTCAAGGATTCGCGAATCAACTCGATGGTAATGTCGCGACCCATGAAGTGCGAGTGAGCGATCACCCGCTTGAGGGCACCTTCGAGCTCACGCACGTTGGAGCGAATACGCTGAGCGATGAAGAACGCGGCGTCGTGAGGCAGCTCGACCTTGGCCTGGTCGGCTTTCTTCATCAGGATCGCGACCCGGGTTTCCAGCTCGGGCGGCTCGACGGCCACCGTCAAGCCCCAGCCGAAACGCGACTTGAGGCGTTCTTCAAGGCCTTCGATTTCTTTCGGGTAGCGGTCACTGGTGAGAATGACCTGCTGCCCGCCTTCAAGCAACGCGTTGAAGGTGTGGAAAAACTCTTCCTGGGAACGCTCCTTGCGGGCGAAGAACTGAATATCGTCGATCAGCAAGGCGTCCACCGAACGGTAGAAACGCTTGAACTCGTTGATCGCGTTCAGCTGCAGCGCCTTGACCATGTCGGCCACGAAACGCTCGGAATGCAGGTACACGACCTTGGCATTCGGGTTCTTCTTTAATAGATGGTTGCCCACCGCGTGCATCAAGTGGGTCTTACCCAAGCCTACGCCACCATAAAGGAACAGCGGGTTGTAGCCGTGCTTGGGATTATCCGCGACCTGCCAGGCTGCCGCGCGGGCCAGTTGGTTGGATTTACCTTCGACGAAATTCTCGAAGGTAAAGGTCCGGTTCAGGTAGCTGGTGTGCTTGAGCGCACCTTCGACCTGGACGGTGCGCTGTTCGGCCCGCACTGGCGCCTGCTGGGAGCTGGCACCGGCCATCGGGTCGAAGCTGTCCCGGGAGGGTTCTTCGCTGACCTCGGCGACCTTTTGTGCGTTGCGTTTGCTCGGGGCGGGCGCGGGTGCCGGGGCAGCATGGTTGTTAACCGGTGCCGTTGCAGCCTGCTGGGCCTGTGACGCCGCGGCGGCCAGCGGCGCGTTGGGTGCGGCGCGCGGTGCCGAGCTGCGCTTGCTGCCTATTAATAAGGACAACGCAGGCGCCATGCCATTGCCATGCTCGTCGAGCAGTTCCATGACCCGGCCCAGGTACTTTTCGTTGACCCAGTCGAGAACGAAACGGTTCGGTGCATAGACACGCAACTCGTCGCCTTCGGCTTCGACCTGTAGTGGACGGATCCAAGTGTTGAATTGTTGGGCAGGCAGCTCATCGCGCAAAAGCTCCACGCACTGCTGCCAAAGTTCCACTGACACGGATATCCCCTAAGTTGAAAGCCGGTGAGGCAAAAACAAGCGGCCATTGTAGCGATCAGACGCCCACTTATCCACATGCAGCTTGCTGATCGCCCATGATTTATCAATGCGTTAACTGCAAGAAAGACGACGGGCGGTCGGTGGATAAGCTCTGTGGATAACCGGGTCTGAGGTCGTTGCACAAGTGGGGGCGAAAGTCGGTGGATAACCGGCCTGTGGATAACCACCCATTCCACACACAGCTTATCCGACAGCGCAGCACAGGCTGGCCACTGCTTTCCCCTGTAGTTGTCATTCTCTGTACATGGCGGATTACAAGGCCTGAGCATGGTTATCCACAGACAGATGGCTGCCTTGCTTTTATAAGCTTTACAGAAAAGCTTTAAATAATTCCCTTCTTTATTTCTATATCTAGCGTCGTGTGATGAATCCGCCCAAGCGCCTGGATATCTATTTAAAGGAAACGCTGGTTGGAAATTGACCTAGAGGCTTGCTTTCTCTAGAATCCCCGGTCTCTTAAAACGGGGGCCATTCCGGCCCGTTGTGGACGAACCAGGTAACACGACATGAAACGTACTTTCCAACCAAGCACTATCAAACGCGCTCGTACCCACGGTTTCCGTGCTCGCATGGCTACCAAGAACGGTCGTGCCGTCCTGTCGCGTCGTCGCGCCAAAGGTCGTGCGCGTCTGGCAGTTTGATAATCCGGCACTGGAGGTGAGTCAGGACTTCAGTCGGGAAAAGCGTCTGCTTACACCCCGGCATTTCAAGGCAGTCTTTGACTCCCCTACCGGCAAGGTTCCGGGGAAAAATCTCCTGCTCCTTGCGCGCAGTAACGATCTCGATCACCCCCGACTAGGGCTGGTTATCGGGAAAAAGAGCGTCAAGCTCTCTGTTCAGCGCAATCGCCTCAAACGTCTGATGCGCGAATCGTTTCGCCTTAACCAGGATTCACTGGTTGGATGGGACATTGTTATCGTCGCGCGCAAAGGTTTGGGTGACGTAGAAAACCCCGAATTGATTCAGCATTTCGGCAAGCTCTGGAAGCGTCTGGCCCGCAACAAGCCAGTACCAGCAGTCAACACCGAAACTGTAGGGGTAGACAGTCCTGATGCGTAAACTGGCACTCGTTCCGATCCAGTTTTACCGCTATGCCATTAGTCCTTTGATGGCCAGTCACTGTCGTTTCTACCCCAGTTGTTCCTGCTACGCGTACGAAGCCATAGAAAATCATGGCCTACTGCGCGGTGGCTGGCTGACCTTTCGTCGTTTAGGTCGCTGTCATCCGTGGAATCCCGGCGGTTATGACCCGGTTCCGCCTATCCCTACCTCCCGTTCTTCTTCGATGGCCGAGTAATCATGGATATCAAACGCACGATCCTGATCGTCGCCCTGGCAATCGTGTCCTACGTCATGGTCCTTAAATGGAACCAGGACTATGGCCAGGCTGCCCTGCCGACTCAGAATGTTGCAGCCAGCAATACCGCACCGAGCCTGCCGGATGCCCCAGTTGGCAACAACGCTGCCAGCAATGACGACATCCCGCGCGCGGCAAGCGATACCAGCGCTCCCGCCGAAGCCCCCGTGGCCGTAAGCAAAGATCTCATCCAGATCAAGACGGACGTGCTCGAGCTGGCAATCGATCCACAAGGTGGTGACGTCGCCCAGCTGAAGCTGCCGCTGTACCCGCGTCGCCAGGATCATCCGGAAATCCCGTTCCAGTTGTTCGACAACGGTAACGAGCGTACCTATCTGGCCCAAAGTGGCCTGATCGGTACCAACGGCCCGGATTCGAACCCGGCCGGTCGCCCGATCTACTCCGCCGAGAAGAAGACTTATCAACTGGCTGACGGTCAGGACCAATTGGTCGTGGACCTGAAGTTCAGCAAGGATGGCGTCAATTACATCAAGCGTTTCACCTTGAAACGTGGCCTGTATGACGTAACCGTCTCTTACCTGATCGACAACCAGAGCGCACAGCCCTGGTCTGGTGCGATGTTCGCGCAATTGAAGCGTGACGCCAGCTCCGATCCTTCTTCGAGCACTGCCACCGGCACCGCGACTTACCTGGGCGCCGCCCTGTGGACAAGTTCGGAGCCGTACAAGAAAGTGTCGATGAAGGACATGGACAAGGGCCCGCTCAAGGAAACCGTCCAAGGTGGCTGGGTTGCCTGGCTGCAGCACTACTTTGTAACAGCCTGGATCCCGCAGAAAGGCGACAGCAACGTCGTCCAGACGCGGAAAGACAGCAAAGGCAACTTCATCATCGGTTACACCGGCCCGACATTGACTGCCGCGCCAGGTGCGAAAGCCGAAACCAGCGCCATTCTGTATGCCGGTCCTAAAAGCCAGGCCGTGCTGAAAGAGTTGTCCCCAGGTCTGGAACTGACTGTGGACTACGGTTTCCTGTGGTTCATTGCCCAGCCGATCTTCTGGCTGCTGCAACATATCCACAGCATCGTCGGTAACTGGGGCTGGTCGATCATTTTCCTGACCATGCTGATCAAGGGTCTGTTCTTCCCATTGTCGGCCGCCAGCTACAAATCCATGGCTCGCATGCGCGCTGTGGCCCCGAAACTGGCCGCGCTGAAAGAGCAACATGGCGATGACCGGCAGAAAATGTCCCAGTCCATGATGGAGTTGTACAAGAAAGAGAAGATCAACCCGCTGGGTGGATGCTTGCCGATTCTTGTACAGATGCCCGTGTTCCTGTCGCTGTACTGGGTGTTGCTGGAAAGCGTGGAGATGCGTCAGGCACCGTTCATGCTGTGGATTACCGACCTGTCGATCAAGGATCCGTTCTTCATCCTGCCGATCATCATGGGCGCGACCATGTTCATCCAGCAGCAGCTGAACCCAACGCCTCCGGATCCGATGCAGGCGAAGGTCATGAAAATGATGCCAATCATCTTCACCTTCTTCTTCCTGTGGTTCCCGGCTGGTCTTGTGCTGTACTGGGTTGTGAACAACGTGTTGTCCATCACTCAGCAGTGGTACATCACGCGTAAGATCGAAGCGGCTACGAAAAAAGCCGAGGCGTAACTTGCTCTGTGGATAACCACACAAAACGCCCCCTAGTGGGGCGTTTTGCTATCTGCCACTTTTGTCTGGATATCGCTTTATGAGCGCACCGCGTGAAACCATCGCCGCCGTTGCCACTGCCCAAGGTCGCGGCGGTGTCGGCATCGTCCGTATTTCGGGGCCCTTGGCCAGTGTTGCGGCCAAGGCAATCAGCGGTCGTGAACTCAAGCCGCGGTTTGCTCATTACGGTCCGTTTTTCAGTGATGACCAGCAGGTCCTCGACGAGGGGCTGGCCTTGTATTTCCCTGGGCCGAATTCGTTCACCGGCGAAGACGTACTGGAACTGCAAGGGCATGGCGGCCCCGTCGTGCTGGACATGCTGCTCAAGCGTTGCCTGGAACTGGGCTGTCGCCTGGCGCGGCCGGGTGAATTCAGTGAACGGGCATTCCTCAACGACAAGCTCGACCTGGCCCAGGCCGAGGCGATCGCCGATTTGATCGAAGCCAGTTCTGCGCAGGCGGCACGCAACGCATTGCGTTCCTTGCAGGGCGCGTTTTCCCTGCGTGTGCATAACCTCACCGAACAGTTGATCGGCCTGCGGATCTACGTCGAGGCCGCGATTGATTTCCCGGAAGAAGAAATCGACTTCCTAGCCGATGGCCACGTGCTGAGCATGCTGGATAAAGTGCGCGATGAGTTATCCACAGTACTGCGCGAAGCCGGGCAGGGTGCCTTGTTGCGCGATGGGATGACCGTGGTGATCGCTGGGCGGCCGAATGCCGGCAAGTCCAGCCTGTTGAATGCCCTGGCCGGTCGTGAAGCGGCGATTGTCACCGAGATCGCCGGCACCACCCGGGACATCCTGCGTGAACATATCCACATCGACGGCATGCCGCTGCACGTAGTGGATACCGCAGGTTTGCGCGACACCGAGGACCAGGTGGAAAAGATCGGCGTTGAACGGGCGCTCAAGGCCATCGGTGAAGCCGATCGGGTCCTGCTGGTGGTGGATGCCACCGCACCGGAAGCGGACGATCCATTTGCCCTGTGGCCTGAATTCCTCGAAGTCCGCCCGGATCCGGCAAAAGTCACCTTGATCCGCAACAAGGCCGACCTGACCGGGGAAGCGATTGTCCTTGAGGTCAGCAACGACGGCCATGTGACCATCAGCCTGAGCGCGAAGGCGGCTGGCGAAGGCCTGGAATTGCTGCGTGAACACCTCAAGGCCTGCATGGGTTACGAGCAGACCTCGGAAAGCAGCTTCAGCGCCCGCAGGCGGCATCTTGAAGCCTTGCGCCATGCCAGTGCCGCCCTGGAACACGGTCGCGCGCAGCTGACCTTGGCGGGGGCGGGTGAATTGTTGGCCGAAGACCTTCGCCAGGCCCAACATTCCCTTGGGGAAATTACCGGGGCCTTCAGCTCCGATGACTTGCTGGGGCGGATCTTTTCCAGCTTCTGCATCGGTAAATAACCCCGCCTTTCAAACCGGGTTTGCCCTCGAAGCCTCTCGAGTCCAACGCAAACCCGGTTCCTCTCCTCTGTTTTTGACACGATTGCCCTTGATGGCGGCTTGCCTGTGGACGCTGCGGCGGTCCATCGCTGCGGTTTTCTGTGGATTAAGCCCTGTGAATAACTGCCATTGAGGTCGGTTGATAAACCCCCTTCAAAACTGAAGATAACCGCCTCTGTGGATAACAGGCCCATTCATCCACAGGCTTACACCGGTTATCCAAGCCCCTCATTGCCACCTGACCACAGGGTTTTGAATCTCTGTACATATTGAAAATAAAGGCCTGTGCAACGTTATCCACAGATAGGTGGCTCAGTAAGAATAAACATAAAAACAAAGATTTTATAAATTTCTTTCTTTTTAATTTCTTTAACCGCGAGTTTTCCACAGCTGGTTAAATTTTGTGCAAAGGGTTCTTTAGGAAAGGGGAAGTCCCTATACTTGCCGACCTGGCTCGAAAAACGCTCTGGCCAGGCTCAAGACCTATTTCCGAATTACCTGAATTAAGCAGGCACGAGGTGCGTGGTGGATTTCCCTTCCCGTTTTGAAGTGATCGTCATCGGCGGCGGTCATGCCGGTACCGAGGCAGCACTTGCATCAGCACGCATGGGGGCAAAAACCCTGTTGCTGACGCATAACGTGGAAACCCTCGGTGCCATGAGTTGCAACCCTGCCATTGGTGGGATCGGCAAAAGCCACCTGGTCAAGGAAATCGATGCCCTAGGTGGCGCGATGGCCATGGCCACCGATAAGGGTGGTATCCAGTTTCGCGTATTGAACAGCCGCAAAGGCCCAGCCGTGCGCGCTACTCGCGCCCAGGCCGACCGAGTCCTGTACAAGGCCGCTGTCCGTGAAATCCTGGAAAACCAGCCGAACCTGTGGATATTTCAACAAGCGGCCGATGACCTGATCGTCGAGCAGGACCAGGTACGTGGTGTCGTCACGCAAATGGGCCTGCGGTTCTTCGCCGATTCCGTGGTATTGACCACCGGGACCTTCCTCGGCGGACTTATCCACATCGGTTTGCAGAATTTTTCCGGCGGTCGCGCCGGTGACCCGCCGTCGATTGCTCTGGCTCACCGTCTGCGTGAGTTGCCATTGCGTGTCGGGCGTCTGAAAACCGGTACGCCACCTCGCATCGACGGCAAGTCCGTGGATTTCTCGGTGATGACCGAACAGCCTGGCGATACGCCGATCCCGGTGATGTCGTTCATGGGCAACAAGGAACAGCATCCACGGCAAGTCAGTTGCTGGATCACCCACACCAACGCCCGCACCCACGAAATCATCGCGGCGAACCTCGATCGTTCGCCGATGTATTCCGCTGCCGGTGAAATCGAAGGTGTCGGCCCGCGCTATTGCCCGTCGATTGAAGACAAGATCCATCGCTTTGCCGACAAGGAAAGCCATCAGGTGTTCATCGAACCGGAAGGTTTGACCACCCATGAGTTGTATCCGAACGGGATATCCACAAGTCTGCCCTTCGACGTGCAATTGCAGATCGTGCAATCGATCCGTGGCATGGAGAACGCGCACATCGTGCGTCCGGGTTATGCGATCGAGTACGACTACTTCGATCCGCGCGATTTGAAGTACAGCCTGGAAACCAAAGCTATCGGCGGTCTGTTCTTCGCCGGGCAGATCAACGGCACCACCGGCTACGAAGAAGCTGGTGCCCAGGGTTTGCTCGCCGGAGCCAACGCCGCACTGCTCGCCAAGGGCAAAGAAGCCTGGTGCCCGCGCCGCGATGAGGCGTACATCGGTGTGCTGGTGGACGACCTGATTACCCTGGGAACCCAGGAACCGTATCGGATGTTCACCTCCCGGGCCGAATATCGCCTGATCCTGCGTGAAGACAACGCCGACCTGCGCTTGACCGAGAAAGGTCGCGAACTGGGGTTGGTGGACGACGCGCGTTGGGCCGCGTTCTGCAAGAAACGCGAGAGTATCGAGCTGGAAGAGCAGCGCCTGAAAAGCACCTGGGTTCGTCCCGGTACCGAGCAGGGCGATGCCATTGCGGCGAAATTCGGCACGCCGCTGACCCACGAATACAACCTGCTCAACCTCTTGAGCCGCCCGGAAATCGACTATGCCGGGCTGGTGGAAGTGACCGGCCAGGGCGCGGAAGATCCACAGGTGGCCGAACAGGTCGAGATCAAGACCAAATACGCCGGTTACATCGACCGCCAGCAGGACGAAATCGCCCGTCTGCGCGCCAGTGAAGACACCAAGCTGCCTGTGGATATCGATTACACCGGCATTTCCGGGTTGTCGAAAGAAATCCAGAGCAAGCTCGGTGCGACCCGTCCAGAGACCCTGGGCCAGGCCTCGCGCATTCCCGGCGTCACGCCGGCGGCGATTTCCCTGTTGATGATTCATTTGAAAAAACGCGGCGCCGGCCGCCAGTTGGAGCAAAGCGCTTGAGTTCGATGGTCACCTCGCAACACGCTGAAGAGTTATCCACAGGTGCCCGTCAGCTCGGCGTCAGCCTGACCGAAGCCCAGCACGCGCAATTGCTGGGTTATCTGGCGTTGTTGATCAAATGGAACAAGGCCTACAACCTGACCGCCGTGCGCGATCCGGACGAAATGGTCTCGCGCCATTTGCTCGACAGCCTCAGTGTCATGTCCTTCGTCGAAAACGGTCGCTGGCTGGATGTCGGCAGTGGCGGTGGCATGCCAGGAATCCCGCTGGCGATACTGTTTCCCGACTCGCAAGTGACCTGCCTGGACAGCAACGGCAAGAAAACCCGCTTCCTGACCCAGGTCAAACTCGAACTCAAACTGGATAACCTGCAAGTTATCCACAGCCGCGTCGAAGCGTTCCAACCTGCCGAGCCGTTCAACGGGATCATCTCCCGGGCGTTCAGCAGCATGGAGAACTTCAGCAACTGGACTCGCCACCTGGGCGACGCCGATACGCGCTGGCTGGCAATGAAGGGCGTTCATCCGGCCGATGAGCTGGTAGCATTGCCGGCAGACTTCCACCTCGATAGCGAACACGCCTTGGCCGTACCCGGTTGCCAAGGCCAACGCCATCTGCTGATACTGCGCCGCACGGCATGATTGGGAACACAAGCAAGAATGGCTAAGGTATTCGCGATAGCGAACCAGAAGGGTGGTGTGGGCAAGACCACCACCTGTATCAACCTCGCAGCATCCCTGGTCGCGACCAAGCGCCGGGTGCTGTTGATCGATCTCGATCCACAGGGCAACGCCACCATGGGTAGCGGTGTGGATAAACATGGCCTGGAAAACTCCATCTACGACGTCCTGATCGGCGAATGCGATCTGGGCCAGGCCATGCACTTCTCCGAACACGGCGGTTATCAACTGCTGCCGGCCAACCGTGACCTGACGGCGGCCGAAGTGGTGCTGCTGGAAATGCAGATGAAGGAAAGCCGTCTGCGCAGCGCCTTGGCGCCGATCCGGGAAAACTACGATTACATCCTGATCGACTGCCCGCCGTCGCTGTCGATGCTGACCCTCAACGCCCTGGTGGCGGCCGATGGGGTAATTATCCCCATGCAGTGCGAGTACTTCGCATTGGAAGGGTTGAGCGACCTTGTGGATAACATCAAGCGCATCGCCGAACTGCTGAACCCGGACCTGAAGGTCGAAGGCCTGCTGCGGACCATGTACGACCCGCGCCTGAGCCTGATGAACGATGTTTCGGCCCAGCTCAAGGAACACTTCGGCGAGCAGCTCTACGACACGGTCATCCCGCGTAACATCCGTCTGGCCGAAGCGCCGAGCTACGGCATGCCGGCCCTGGCCTACGACAAACAATCCCGTGGCGCGCTGGCTTACCTGGCCCTGGCGGGCGAGATGGTTCGCCGTCAGCGCCGCAATCCACGCACCGCTGCAGCCCAGCCAACTTAAGGAAACCCCATGGCCGTCAAGAAACGAGGTCTCGGACGTGGACTGGATGCACTGCTCAGCGGTCCCACTGTCAGCTCGCTGGAAGAGCAGGCCGTCCAGGTCGATCAGCGTGAGTTGCAGCATTTGCCGCTGGACCTGATCCAGCGCGGCAAATATCAGCCGCGCCGGGACATGGATCCGCAGGCGCTGGAAGAATTGGCCCAGTCGATCAAGAGCCAGGGCGTGATGCAGCCGATCGTGGTCCGGCCGATCGCCAATGGGCGCTTCGAGATCATTGCCGGCGAACGTCGCTGGCGCGCCAGCCAGCAGGCCGGCCAGGAAACCATCCCGGCGATGGTCCGCGATGTGCCGGATGAAACGGCCATCGCCATGGCGCTGATCGAGAACATCCAGCGTGAAGACCTCAACCCGATCGAGGAAGCCGTGGCCCTGCAGCGCTTGCAGCAGGAATTCCAGCTGACCCAGCAACAAGTTGCCGAGGCGGTGGGCAAGTCCCGCGTGACCGTGGCCAACCTGCTGCGCCTGATTGCGTTGCCGGAAGTCATCAAGACCATGCTGTCCCATGGCGACCTGGAAATGGGTCATGCCCGTGCATTGCTCGGTTTGCCGGAAAATCAACAGGTTGAAGGGGCGCGACATGTTGTCGCACGCGGTCTGACTGTGCGCCAAACCGAGGCACTGGTTCGCCAGTGGCTGAGCGGCAAACCGGCCCCTGTCGAGGCACCCAAAACCGATCCTGATATCGCTCGCCTGGAACAACGCCTGGCCGAGCGCCTGGGCTCTGCGGTGCAGATCCGCCACGGAAAGAAGGGCAAGGGACAATTGGTGATTGGTTACAACTCC
Source organism: Pseudomonas brassicacearum subsp. brassicacearum (assembly GCF_008801605.1). Classification (GTDB taxonomy): domain Bacteria; phylum Pseudomonadota; class Gammaproteobacteria; order Pseudomonadales; family Pseudomonadaceae; genus Aquipseudomonas; species Aquipseudomonas brassicacearum. The sequence goes on from NZ_VZPJ01000002.1 coordinate 184,470, forward strand.
CTCGATGAGCTGCAAGGTGTCCTTGCACACATTCGCTGAAACAATTGCTCTTGTAGCGCGCAGTCGGAAATCACTACCTGACAGTTGAATAGGGGCAGAACCGCCCCTATACTCTGCGCGCATTTTGTCGGCACAAATTATGCCAAGTTATTGAATTATGGCGGCCGACTATTGGAGAGCAAAAGCGATGGAAACCCGCACGCCAAACCGCTTGCCGTTCCATCGTCTGGCAGTTTTCCCGGTTTTGATGGCCCAGTTCACCGTTGTACTGATCGCCGCATTGGCGCTCTGGCAATGGAAAGGAGTCGTCGCCGGATACTCAGGGCTTTGCGGAGGCCTGATAGCCTTGCTTCCCAATATTTACTTTGCTCACAGGGCCTTTCGGTTTTCCGGCGCCCGAGCAGCCCAGGCTATCGTCCGGTCTTTTTATGCCGGTGAGGCGGGGAAACTGATTTTGACGGCAGTGCTGTTTGCATTGACGTTCGCAGGTGTGAAGCCACTGGCGCCGCTGGCTGTATTCAGCGTCTTCGTGCTGACCCAACTGGTTAGCTGGTTCGCTCCCCTGCTAATGAGAACAAGACTTTCGAGACCTTAGGGCGTTTGAGGCAACCATGGCAGAGACAACCGCTTCGGGCTATATCCAGCACCACTTGCAGAACCTGACCTTCGGTCAGCTACCCAACGGCGGCTGGGGCTTTGCCCACACCGCAGCAGAAGCCAAGGAAATGGGTTTCTGGGCTTTCCACGTCGATACCCTCGGCTGGTCGGTCGCATTGGGTCTGATCTTCGTTCTTCTTTTCCGCATGGCGGCAAAGAAGGCGACTTCCGGTCAGCCTGGTGCACTGCAGAACTTCGTTGAAGTACTGGTCGAATTCGTCGATGGCAGCGTGAAAGACAGCTTCCATGGCCGTAGCCCGGTGATCGCACCGCTGGCACTGACCATCTTCGTCTGGGTGTTCCTGATGAACGCCGTCGACCTGGTACCGGTCGACTGGATTCCTCAGCTGGCCATCCTGATCTCCGGCGACCACCACATCCCATTCCGCGCCGTGTCGACCACCGACCCGAACGCGACCCTGGGCATGGCCTTCTCGGTCTTCGCACTGATCATTTTCTATAGCATCAAGGTCAAGGGCATCGGCGGCTTCATCGGCGAACTGACCCTGCACCCGTTCGGCAGCAAGAACATCCTGGTTCAAGCCCTGCTGATCCCGGTGAACTTCCTGCTGGAGTTCGTGACCCTGATCGCCAAACCGATTTCTCTGGCACTGCGTCTGTTCGGCAACATGTATGCCGGCGAACTGGTGTTCATCCTGATCGCTGTGATGTTCGGCAGCGGCCTGCTGTGGCTCAGCGGCCTGGGTGTAGTCCTGCAATGGGCGTGGGCTGTGTTCCACATCCTGATCATCACCCTGCAGGCGTTCATCTTCATGATGCTGACCATCGTCTACCTGTCGATGGCGCACGAAGAAAACCATTAAGGCCAGTCTCGACTAGTCTGATGTCCTTCCCGGTCAAACGGGAAGGAGCCCGAACCGGGCTGAGAAACGATTTGTTTTACCGCTTTAATCTAAAAAACCTAAACCATACGACGTAAAAGTCGGGAGGAAAGATGGAAACTGTAGTTGGTCTAACCGCTATCGCTGTTGCACTGTTGATCGGCCTGGGCGCACTGGGTACCGCAATTGGTTTCGGCCTGTTGGGCGGCAAGTTCCTGGAAGGCGCAGCGCGTCAGCCAGAAATGGTTCCAATGCTGCAAGTCAAAATGTTCATCGTGGCCGGTCTGCTCGACGCCGTGACCATGATCGGTGTTGGTATCGCTCTGTTCTTCACCTTTGCGAACCCGTTCGTTGGTCAAATCGCTGGCTAATTACTCGGATGTCTCGAGTAGATTGGTGTGATGGACAACGTAACTGCGAGGTGTTGGCGTGAACATTAATGCGACCCTGATTGGCCAGTCCGTTGCGTTCCTGATTTTTGTACTGTTCTGCATGAAGTTCGTATGGCCTCCGGTCATTGCGGCATTGCACGAACGTCAAAAGAAGATCGCTGATGGTCTGGACGCTGCCAGCCGTGCAGCTCGCGACCTGGAGTTGGCCCATGAGAAAGTGGGTCAGCAACTGCGCGAAGCGAAAGCTCAGGCAGCTGAAATCATCGAGCAAGCCAAGAAACGCGGTACCCAGATTGTCGACGAAGCCCGTGAACAGGCTCGCGTCGAAGCTGACCGTGTGAAGGCTCAGGCTCAAGCCGAGATCGAACAGGAACTCAACAGTGTCAAAGACGCGCTGCGTGCCCAAGTGGGTGCCCTGGCCGTTGGCGGTGCTTCGAAGATCCTGGGTGCCACAATCGATCAAAACGCGCACGCAGAGCTGGTTAACCAACTGGCTGCTGAAATCTAAGCGAGGGCGATCATGGCAGAACTGACCACGTTGGCCCGACCTTACGCTAAGGCGGCCTTCGAGCACGCTCAGGCCCACCAGCAACTGGCCAATTGGTCAGCCATGCTCGGCCTGGCTGCAGCGGTGTCGCAAGACGACACCATGCAGCGCGTGCTCAAGGCCCCGCGACTGACGAGCGCAGAAAAGGCCGCCACGTTCATTGACGTGTGCGGCGACAAGTTCGATGCCAAGGCACAGAATTTCATTCACGTCGTTGCCGAAAACGACCGTCTCCTGCTTCTGCCGGAGATCGCCACTCTTTTTGACCTGTACAAGGCCGAGCAAGAGAAGTCGGTAGACGTGGAAGTGACCAGTGCTTTCGCATTGAACCAAGAACAGCAAGACAAACTCGCCAAGGTTCTCAGTGCACGACTCAACCGGGAAGTGCGCCTGCAAGTCGAGGAAGACAAGTCCCTGATAGGGGGCGTTGTAATCCGCGCCGGCGACCTGGTTATCGATGGCTCGATTCGCGGCAAAATCGCGAAACTTGCCGAAGCATTGAAATCTTGAGTTTGAAGGGGCAGCAGAGCAATGCAGCAACTCAATCCTTCCGAAATAAGTGAAATTATCAAGGGCCGCATCGACAAGCTCGATGTGACCTCCCAAGCCCGTAACGAAGGCACTGTCGTCAGCGTATCTGACGGTATCGTGCGGATTCACGGTCTGGCCGACGTCATGTACGGCGAGATGATCGAGTTTCCGGGCGGCGTCTACGGTATGGCCCTCAACCTGGAGCAAGACTCCGTAGGTGCCGTTGTACTGGGTTCCTACCAGTCGCTGGCCGAAGGCATGAGCGCCAAGTGCACCGGCCGCATCCTCGAAGTTCCGGTTGGTAAGGAACTGCTGGGTCGCGTTGTCGACGCACTGGGTAACCCTGTTGACGGCAAAGGTCCGCTGAACAACACCGAGACCGACGCGGTCGAGAAAGTTGCTCCTGGCGTGATCTGGCGTAAGTCGGTAGACCAGCCTGTACAGACTGGCTACAAGGCTGTCGATGCCATGATCCCTGTCGGCCGTGGCCAGCGTGAGCTGATCATCGGTGACCGTCAGATCGGTAAGACCGCTCTGGCGATCGACGCGATCATCAACCAGAAGAACAGCGGCATTTTCTGCGTCTACGTAGCCATCGGTCAGAAGCAATCGACCATCGCCAACGTGGTTCGCAAGCTGGAAGAAAACGGCGCCCTGGCCAACACGATCATCGTGGCAGCCAGCGCATCGGAATCTCCTGCGCTGCAGTTCCTGGCACCGTACTCCGGTTGCACCATGGGCGAATACTTCCGCGACCGCGGTGAAGACGCGCTGATCGTTTATGACGATCTGTCCAAGCAGGCAGTGGCTTACCGCCAGATCTCCCTGCTGCTGCGCCGTCCACCAGGCCGTGAAGCCTACCCAGGCGACGTGTTCTATCTCCACTCCCGTCTGCTGGAGCGCGCATCCCGCGTTTCGGAAGAGTACGTAGAGAAGTTCACCAACGGCGCAGTGACCGGCAAGACCGGCTCCCTGACCGCTCTGCCGATCATCGAAACCCAGGCTGGCGACGTTTCCGCGTTCGTTCCGACCAACGTGATTTCCATCACCGACGGTCAGATCTTCCTGGAATCGGCCATGTTCAACTCCGGGATCCGTCCTGCTGTGAACGCCGGTGTTTCGGTATCCCGTGTGGGTGGTGCCGCTCAGACCAAGATCATCAAGAAGCTGTCCGGTGGTATCCGTACCGCCCTGGCCCAGTACCGTGAACTGGCGGCATTCGCCCAGTTCGCTTCTGACCTGGACGAAGCGACCCGTAAGCAACTTGAGCATGGTCAGCGCGTTACCGAGCTGATGAAGCAGAAGCAATACGCACCAATGTCGATCGCTGACATGGCGCTGTCGCTGTATGCCGCTGAGCGTGGGTTCCTGACTGACGTTGAAATCGCCAAGGTCGGCAGCTTTGAACAAGCGCTGATTGCTTACTTCAACCGCGATCACGCCGACTTGTTGGCCAAGATCAACGTGAAGGGTGACTTCAATGACGAAATCGACGCTGGCATGAAAGCCGGTATCGAGAAGTTCAAGGCCACCCAAACCTGGTAAGCCGCAGCGGGAGTCGCAAGGCTCCCGCTTGCTAACCTGATAGGTGTTACATGGCAGGCGCAAAAGAGATTCGCAGTAAGATTGCGAGCATCAAAAGCACGCAAAAAATTACCAGCGCCATGGAAAAAGTGGCGGTCAGCAAAATGCGCAAGGCACAAATGCGCATGGCTGCTAGCCGCCCTTATGCGGAGCGCATCCGCCAGGTTATTGGTCATCTGGCCAACGCCAACCCGGAATATCGCCACCCGTTCATGATCGACCGTGCTATCAAGCGCGTCGGTTACGTCGTGGTGAGCAGTGACCGTGGTCTGTGTGGTGGCTTGAACACCAACCTGTTCAAGGCCCTGGTCAAGGACATGGCTGTAAACCGCGAACAAGGCGTCGAGATCGATCTGTGCGTGATTGGTAGCAAGGGTGCGGCTTTCTTCCGCAACTTCGGCGGCAACGTCGTCGCTGCTATCAGCCACCTGGGTGAAGAGCCGTCGATCAATGATCTGATCGGCAGCGTCAAGGTGATGCTGGATGCTTACCTGGAAGGCCGGATTGACCGCCTGTCCGTGGTATCCAACAAGTTCATCAACACCATGACGCAACAGCCAACCGTGGAGCAGTTGATTCCACTGGTGGCGACCCCGGAACAGGAACTCAAGCACCACTGGGACTATCTCTACGAACCGGATGCCAAGGAGCTGCTTGACGGCTTGATGGTCCGCTACGTGGAGTCGCAGGTCTACCAGGCGGTGGTCGAGAACAACGCAGCTGAACAAGCAGCGCGGATGATCGCGATGAAGAACGCTACCGACAACGCCGGTGATTTGATCAGCGATTTGCAGCTGATCTACAACAAGGCGCGTCAGGCTGCGATCACCCAAGAGATCTCGGAAATCGTCGGCGGCGCTGCCGCGGTTTAACGGTTCAAATATTCAGAGGATCCAGCTATGAGTAGCGGACGTATCGTTCAAATCATCGGCGCCGTTATCGACGTGGAATTTCCACGCGACAGCGTACCGAGCATCTACAACGCGCTGAAAGTACAAGGCGCGGAAACTACCCTGGAAGTTCAGCAGCAGCTGGGCGACGGCATCGTTCGTACCATTGCGATGGGTTCTACCGAAGGCTTGAAGCGCGGTCTGGACGTTATCGACTCTGGCGCTGCCATCTCCGTACCGGTCGGTAAAGCGACCCTGGGCCGGATCATGGACGTACTGGGTAACCCGATCGACGAAGCGGGTCCGATCGACACCGAAGAGCGCTGGGGCATTCACCGTCCTGCGCCATCCTTCGCTGAACAGGCGGGCGGCAACGACCTGCTGGAAACCGGCATCAAGGTTATCGACCTGGTTTGCCCGTTCGCCAAGGGCGGTAAAGTCGGTCTGTTCGGTGGTGCCGGTGTGGGCAAGACCGTAAACATGATGGAACTGATCCGTAACATCGCCATCGAGCACAGCGGTTATTCCGTGTTCGCCGGTGTGGGTGAGCGTACTCGTGAGGGTAACGACTTCTACCACGAGATGAAGGATTCCAACGTTCTGGACAAAGTGGCACTGGTCTACGGCCAGATGAACGAGCCGCCGGGAAACCGTCTGCGCGTAGCCCTGACCGGCCTGACCATGGCCGAGAAGTTCCGTGACGAAGGTAACGACGTTCTGCTGTTCGTCGACAACATCTACCGTTACACCCTGGCCGGTACCGAAGTATCCGCACTGCTGGGCCGTATGCCTTCGGCAGTAGGTTACCAGCCGACCCTGGCTGAAGAGATGGGCGTTCTGCAAGAACGTATCACTTCGACCAAGGAAGGTTCGATCACTTCGATCCAAGCGGTATACGTACCTGCGGATGACTTGACCGACCCGTCGCCAGCGACCACCTTCGCCCACTTGGACGCCACCGTCGTTCTGTCCCGTGACATCGCTTCCCTGGGTATCTACCCAGCGGTTGATCCACTGGACTCGACTTCGCGCCAGCTGGACCCGAACGTGATCGGCCAGGAGCACTACGACACCGCTCGCGGCGTCCAGTACGTGCTGCAGCGCTACAAAGAGCTGAAGGACATCATTGCGATCCTGGGTATGGACGAGCTGTCGGAAGCCGACAAGCAGTTGGTATCCCGCGCTCGTAAGATCCAGCGCTTCTTGTCGCAGCCGTTCTTCGTGGCTGAAGTCTTCACCGGTGCCTCGGGTAAATACGTTTCCCTGAAAGACACCATTGCTGGCTTCAAAGGCATCCTCAACGGTGACTACGACCACCTGCCAGAACAAGCGTTCTACATGGTCGGCGGCATCGAAGAAGCGATCGAGAAAGCCAAGAAACTGTAATCCCGGCGCCCGGCAACGGGCGCTAATTTAGGTTGAGGCAATCAGATGGCTATGACAGTCCATTGCGATATCGTCAGTGCGGAAGGGGAAATCTTCTCCGGTCTGGTCGAGATGGTGATTGCGCATGGTGAGCTGGGTGATCTTGGTATCGCTCTGGGTCACGCACCGCTGATCACTAATCTGAAACCGGGTCCGATCCGCTTGATCAAGCAGGGCGGGGAAGCCGAGGTGTATTACATCTCCGGTGGTTTCCTCGAGGTTCAGCCGAACATGGTCAAGGTCCTTGCCGACACTGTGCAACGTGCTGCCGACCTGGACGAAGCCTCCGCTCAGGAAGCCGTCAAGGCTGCCGAGAAGGCCCTGCACGAGCGAGGCGCGGAGTTCGATTACGGTTCTGCTGCTGCACGTCTGGCCGAGGCCGCAGCCCAGCTGCGTACCGTCCAGCAGATCCGCAAGAAGTTCGGCGGCTAAGCCGTCTGCTTTCTGTGCGATTGATTAAAAAGGGTAGCCTCGGCTACCCTTTTTTCTTTTCCCGACACTCATCATCTGGTCGCAGCCGCTGACCACCCAGGATTGGTAGCCAGTCATGTCTCTTGAAATCGTTATCCTCGCGGCCGGTCAAGGCACTCGCATGCGTTCGGCGCTGCCCAAGGTCTTGCACCCGGTAGCCGGCAACTCCATGCTCGGCCATGTTATCCACAGCGCCCGGCAACTTGATCCACAGCGCATTCACGTGGTGATCGGCCACGGTGCCGATGCGGTGCGCGAACGCCTGGCCGCCGATGACCTGAATTTCGTTCTGCAGGACAAACAACTGGGCACCGGCCATGCAGTGGCCCAGGCCGTGCCGTTCATCACGGCCGATACGGTGCTGATTCTCTACGGCGATGTGCCGCTGATCGAAGTCGACACCTTGCAACGCCTGCTCAAGCATGTCGCGCCACAACAGTTGGGCCTGTTGACCGTCGAGCTCGACGACCCCACCGGTTATGGCCGCATCGTACGTAACGTCGACGGCCAGGTGACCGCCATCGTCGAGCAGAAGGACGCCAACGAAGCCCAGCGCGCGATCACTGAAGGCAACACCGGGATTCTGGCCGTACCGGCCGAGCGCCTGGGTGACTGGATGAGCCGCTTGTCGAACAACAATGCCCAGGGCGAGTACTACCTGACCGATGTGATCGCCATGGCGGTCAGCGACGGGCTGGTGGTCGCCACCGAGCAGCCGCTGGACGCCATGGAAGTGCAAGGTGCCAATGATCGTCGGCAACTGGCCGAACTGGAGCGCCACTATCAATTGCGCGCCGCCCGCCGCCTGATGGCCCAAGGTGTGACCCTGCGCGATCCGGCCCGTTTCGACGTGCGTGGTGAAGTCAGCGTGGGTCGCGACGTGGTCATCGACATCAACGTCATCCTCGAAGGCAAGGTTGTCATCGAAGACGACGTGGTCATCGGCCCGAACTGCGTGATCAAGGACAGCACCCTGCGCAAAGGCGTGGTGATCAAAGCCAACAGCCATCTCGACGGTGCGGTCATGGGAGAGGGCAGCGACGCCGGCCCGTTTGCCCGCCTGCGTCCAGGCTCGGTGCTGGAAGCCCGTGCCCATGTGGGTAACTTCGTTGAACTGAAGAATGCTCATCTGGGCGAAGGCGCCAAGGCCGGGCACCTGACCTACCTCGGTGACACTGAAGTCGGCGCCCGCACCAACATTGGCGCCGGGACCATCACCTGCAACTACGATGGCGCCAACAAGTGGAAAACCGTGTTGGGTGAAGATGTGTTCATCGGCTCGAACAACTCCTTGGTGGCGCCTGTGGATATCTCCAACGGTGCGACCACGGCAGCCGGTTCGACCATTACCCAGAATGTGGATAACGCACAGTTGGCGGTGGGACGAGCGCGGCAGAAGAATATTGATGGCTGGAAGCGCCCGGAGAAAATCAAGAAAAGTTAAGTTATCCACAATCCCCTGTGGGAGCGAGCTTGCTCGCGATAGCGGTGTATCAGGTAAAGCAGCATTGCCTGAACTGGCCCCTTCGCGAGCAAGCTCGCTCCCACAGTAATTTAGGGAGTTTCTGAATTTTTCTTTTCCTGCCTTGACGACATCCCTTCAATAGGTTTTGATTGCTTACGTTATCTTTCGAATCGAAACTTATACCGCCATGTCGAAACGCAACACACCACAACGCCGTCACAACATCCTTGCCTTGCTCCAGGAGCAGGGTGAGGTCAGTGTGGATGAGTTGGCCAAGCGCTTCGAAACCTCGGAAGTTACGATTCGCAAGGATCTCGCCGCCCTGGAAACCAACGGCCTTCTGCTGCGTCGCTACGGTGGCGCGGTCCCGATGCCGCAGGAGTTGGTGGCCGATAACGGGCAAACCGTCTCCAAGTACAAACTGGCCATTGCCCGGGCCGCGGTGAAGCGGATCCGCGAACATGCGCGCATCATCATCGACAGCGGCAGCACCACGGCGGCCATGATTCCGCAACTCGGCCAACAGCCGGGCCTGGTGGTGATGACCAATTCCCTGCACGTCGCCAATGCCTTGAGCGAACTGGAGCACGAGCCGGTGCTGTTGATGACCGGCGGCACCTGGGACCCTCATTCCGAGTCGTTCCAGGGCCAGGTGGCCGAGCAGGTCCTGCGTTCCTACGACTTCGACCAGTTGTTCATCGGCGCCGACGGCATCGATCTGGTTCGAGGTACCACCACCTTCAACGAACTGCTGGGCTTGAGCCGTGTGATGGCTGAGGTTACCCGCGAAGTGATCGTGATGGTGGAGGCCGACAAGATCGGCCGCAAGATCCCCAACCTGGAGCTGCCGTGGAGCAGCGTCCATACCCTCATTACCGATGATCGCCTGCCCGTAGAGGCCCGCGATCAGATTCAGGCCCGCGGCATCACCGTGATCTGCGCGCCTGTCAGCCAGGAGAAATAGCATGTGTGGAATTGTCGGCGCCGTTGCTGAACGCAACATCACAGCAATCTTGCTCGAAGGCCTCAAGCGCCTGGAGTACCGCGGTTATGACAGCGCCGGTGTGGCGGTGTTTACCAACGACGAGAAGCTCGAACGCATGCGTCGTCCGGGCAAGGTCAGCGAGCTGGAGCAGGCGCTGGAAGCCGAACCGCTGCTCGGTCGCCTGGGCATCGCCCACACCCGCTGGGCCACCCATGGCGCGCCGTGCGAGCGTAACGCTCACCCGCATTTTTCCGGCGACCTGGCGGTGGTGCACAACGGCATCATCGAAAACCACGAAGCCCTGCGTGAACAGCTCAAGGCGCTTGGCTATGTGTTCACCTCGGACACCGACACTGAAGTCATTGCCCATCTGCTCAATCACAAGCTCAAGGACCTGTTGGACCTGACCGTCGCCCTCAAGGCCACCGTCAAGGAACTGCACGGTGCCTATGGCCTGGCGGTCATCAGCACGAAACAACCTGATCGCCTGGTGGCAGCCCGCAGCGGCAGCCCATTGGTCATCGGCCTCGGCCTGGGGGAAAACTTCCTGGCTTCCGACCAGTTGGCGCTGCGCCAGGTCACCGACCGCTTCATGTACCTGGAAGAAGGCGATATCGCCGAAATCCGCCGCGACAGCGTGCAGATCTGGGACCTCGATGGCAAAAGTGTAGAGCGTGAGACCGTCCAGTACCGCGACGGTGCCGAAGCCGCTGACAAGGGCGAGTTCCGCCACTTCATGCTCAAGGAAATCCACGAACAACCGGCCGTGGTGCAACGCACCCTGGAAGGCCGCATGAGCCAGAACCAGGTGCTGGTCCAGGCGTTCGGTCCACAGGCGGCCGAGTTGTTCGCCAAGGTCCGCAACGTGCAGATCGTGGCCTGCGGCACCAGTTATCACGCCGGCATGGTCGCCCGTTACTGGTTGGAAGAACTGGCTGGTATTCCGTGCCAGGTCGAAGTCGCCAGCGAGTTCCGCTATCGCAAAGTGGTGGTGCAACCCGATTCGCTGTTCGTCACCATCTCCCAGTCCGGCGAAACCGCCGACACCCTGGCCGCCTTGCGCAACGCCAAGGAACTGGGTTTCCTCGCCAGCCTGGCGATCTGCAACGTGGGCATCAGCTCGCTGGTGCGCGAATCCGACCTGACCCTGCTGACCCAGGCCGGTCGTGAGATCGGCGTGGCGTCGACCAAGGCGTTCACTACGCAACTGGTGGGGTTGCTGTTGCTGACGCTGGCCTTGGGCCAAGTGCGCGGTACGCTGGGCAAGGGCGTCGAGGCCGAACTGGTGGAAGAACTGCGTCGCCTGCCGGCTCGCCTGGGCGAAGCCCTGGCCATGGACGGTACTGTGGAAAAAATCGCCGAGCTGTTCGCCGAGAAGAACCACACCCTGTTCCTGGGCCGTGGCGCGCAATTCCCGGTGGCGATGGAAGGGGCCTTGAAGCTCAAGGAAATCTCCTACATCCACGCCGAGGCCTACCCGGCCGGCGAGCTCAAGCACGGCCCGCTGGCGCTTGTGGATAACGACATGCCGGTGGTCACCGTCGCGCCGAACAACGAGCTGCTGGAAAAGCTCAAGTCCAACCTGCAGGAAGTGCGCGCCCGTGGCGGCCAGTTGATTGTCTTTGCCGACGAAAAGGCTGGCATGACCAATGGCGAAGGCACCCACGTGGTGCACATGCCACACATCCACGACATCCTGTCGCCGATTCTCTACACCATCCCGCTGCAACTGCTGTCGTACTACGTCGCGGTGCTCAAGGGGACTGATGTGGACCAGCCGCGTAACCTGGCGAAATCTGTGACGGTGGAGTGAGTCGCCCACCAGAAGCCTGGCTCTCCTTGGTGATCCTAAGTCATAAGTCTGTTCGGGTTTAGCGCTGCTAAACCCGGTCATTCTTCCCTGACGCATGGCTAGACCTTGATCGTATATCCCCCTTTACCACAGCAGAATACGAACCAGACTTAGCATCTGCGCTAATTGAGCAGCCAGAGGTGGAACTGGAAGGTATTTTTCGATTTTTATCTGAAATATGAAAAAATACTTTCATATTTTTCTCGCTTAGAAGCGAGTGCCTGGAATCTATGTGCTAGTATTTTTTCAAATTCCTGCAGAAATTGAAAAAATACGGCCATGCCTAAAAAAACCGCACCCCTCATGCCGTCAGCCGAGCGGCTCCTGCGCCAGTTTGGCGAACGGATCGAGCTGGCTCGTAAGCGCCGTAAGATAACTGCGGCGCAAATGGCGGCGCGGGCAGGCATGAGCGCCCCCACGTTGAGGGCGCTGGAAAGTGGCAGCCCCGCTGTGACCATCGGAGCCTACGTTTCAGTGTTAGTAGCCTTGGGGTTGGAGAAGGATCTCGAATTGCTTGCACGCACGGATGAGCTAGGCCGTGATCTGCAAGATGCTGAGCTGAAAGGGCGGTCTGCAGTCGAGCACATCAAGCCAAAAGTACGGCTGCCTCAATTTCATTGGGACAACTTGGTCAGCGTCTCAGCAAAAGAAAATAGTTCTACATCACCAGCCGCTGACAGTCGGAGCCAGACAAGCTCTGAACTGGCTAAGAAGCTTCTAGGGGACGACGATGCCTGAAAGGATTTTCGTCTACGCAGACTGGAATGAAACAGCACCGGTACTGCTTGGGACCCTTCATTCCCGCAGATTGGCAGGATCAGAGCGTATGGAGTTTGAATACGCGCGGGCCGTTCTTCAAACCATTCACACTCAGATTGCGATCGACCCTCGGATTCAGCCTTACGAAGGACGGCAATATCCAGCGAGAAATTGCTTTGGGTGCGTATCGGACTCCTCACCTGATCGATGGGGGCGACTGCTGATGGATCGTCGCCTGGAGCGGGATAAAAGAGCAGGAGTCGTACCGCAGGACGCACGGCTATTTGACTCGGACTACCTCATCGGTGTTCACGACGCTTACCGGGTAGGGGGGTTGCGTTTCAAAGTGGAGGAAGAGGGAGCGTTCCTTGACGACCATGTGGAACAGGCCGCCCCACCTATGGCTCGCATGCGGGAGCTTGAAGAGGCTTCGCGTCGATTTGAAGCCGGAGAGGATCGGGGGGCTCAGGGGCAGGACTGGATTCGAATGCTCATTGCTCCAGGTGGCTCTCTGGGCGGAGCGAGGCCCAAGGCAAGCGTAGTCGATGACGATCACGCTCTCTGGATAGGAAAATTCCCCAGTAATAGAGACACCCACGACGTGGGCGGCTGGGAGATGGTCGTCAACACATTGGCCCAAGGCTGTGGACTAAATGTTGCCGAAGGGAGAGCGCAACGATACGCGAGTGATTACCACTGTTTCATGGTTAAGCGCTTTGACAGAACAGCAAAGGGTGGGCGACTTCACTTTGCTTCAGCGATGACCCTGACGGAGCACCAAGATGGTGATGGGCATGAGACGGGGGCGAGTTATCTGGAGATTGCAGAGGTATTGGTGAGGGAGGGTGCCGCTCCCGACTTAGATCTTCGCGAGCTTTGGCGAAGAATTGTCTTCAACATGCTGGTTTCGAATACTGACGATCATCTACGAAACCATGGTTTCCTATTGCAGCCAGGGCGCGGTTGGCGTCTTTCGCCTGCGTATGACATGAACCCTGTCCCTGGAGATACTGGCTTGAGGCTCAACGTTTCAGAGGCAGATAACGCCATGGACCTTGATTTGGCAATGAGCGTGGCAGGCTACTTCCGAGTGTCTGCTGACGATGCCAGACAAACCATCGAGAGGTTTCAGGGCGTCGTCAGGAAATGGCCCAGAGTCGCGCGCTATCTGGGAATCTCAAGCAATGAGCAGGAGCGCATAGCGCCAGCATTCGCGCTTGCCCGCTGACCGCTACTCCAGAAAACAACGATCAAAAAGATAAACGCTGGTCGGCTTGAGATTTTCCACCGTGCGTTGCGGGCGGCCGCCGTCACCGCTTTTTTTGCGACCGGTTTCCTGCAAATAACCCGCCTCGGTCATCTTCAGCAAACGCTGGCGCATGCTGGTCTTGAGTACCGGGCGATCGAGCACCACGGAGAAAATGCCCACCGCTTCCGGCGCGCTGAATTCCGGGCCCAGGAATATCAGCGGCAGGCTGCTATAGAGGGCTTTGGACAACAACCGCTCCTGGACTGCAGCCACCAGGCTGTTGTGGTCGAAAGGAAGTTTGATCGAGGCGTCAGCGACGTCCTTGAGGGGGAAAAATCCCTGGTGTTCGGCGAGCTGGACCGCCTCGCTGACAATCGCCAGGTAGAACGTCGAGGACGACCAGCAGCGCGGATCGCGGAACGCGTCGCCGACGGTGCCGACCTGTTCGATCCAGGCCAGCGGCATGCCGACCTTGTTTGAGTTACGCAGGCGCTCCACGGCGTCGTTCAGCGTGAGATCTTCGACGTCACCATTGACCACGATCCCGGGCAGCGCCCAATGGCCGGCAAACGGCTCGGCTTCCCGTCGGTTCAGGAGGATTTCCAGTGCGTGGGTTTCCCGGCAGAAGCGCAGCACACAGAGGTCGATGGTGTGCAGATAACCGCGCGCGGGGGCTGTGCTAGTGGGCATGTCGATTTCCGTGGGGAGCGTAAAGACCATAGTTTAACGGGTTCATGCCCGGTGCCATCCAGTCGCTGGGAAGCGGTTTGCCCAAAGCCAGTCGGTCGCGAACCACCGTGCTGCGCACGTGGATCCTTTCCTCCACGCAAAGAATGGAAAAACGCTCCAGCAATTCCTGGCCGCGGTAGAAGGTCGGCAGCCGATCCGCAACATCCTGACCCACCACCAACGCAATCCGCTTGCCGTCCAGGGCCAGGCTGTCGGCGAGGTGGGCGAGCAGGGTGTAGCTGTAGATTGCGCCTTCAACGCCACGGGCCACGACCTGTTCCACCCGGCTTGCACGCACTTCGGCGCAGCACAGTGGCTGAACGTTCTCGACGATCGATTCCAGCCAGTTCAGGCGAACCTCATAGTCGACCATTTGCTTGCCGTAGGGATGCCGCAAGCTGGGGACCACCAGCACGCGTCTGGCCTGGCGTGAGGCCTCGATCATCACCTGGGCGTGACCGGCGTGCGGGGGATTGAAGGCGCCGCCATAAAGGGCAATCTCGAACATGGCACATCCTCTTTTGGTACATGACATGTACTCTATCAGCAAAATCTTTTTAGTGAAAACCTGCTTTGTGCTGAACCATAGCCATTAATTAAAGAAGACTCATCAAAAATATTTTCTGCGAGTGGCTTGTTATGAAAGTACACCTTATGTACTCTCACGGCCATGAAGAGGAGAAACCCAGCATGAACAGCCTGACCCGGAAAACAGCTTCCTTCGATGTCGATGCGCAAAAGAGCTTCACGCCGCTATGCCCCGATGAGCTTCCAGTGCCGGGCGGCGACCAGATTGCCGGTGAGCTGAATTTCATCGCGTCCCTGGCCAGCCTCCGCGTCGGCAGCAAGGACGCCCATTCGCCCCTGGCGCCGTGGGTGGTCGCCGATCACGCACAGATGTTCGTGCCGACCGGGCTCGAGCATGCCGATATCACCTGGGTCAGCCACTGCGTTCCCGGCACCGAAGGTTTCGCTTTGCTGGATCAACTGCCGACTCCCTACGACTACGACTATTTCGTCTGGAAGGGCGTCGAGCCGGATTTGCACCCCTACGGCGCCTGCTATCACGACCTGCACGGCAAGCTGTCCACCGGGGTGATCGAGTACCTGAACGGCCTGGGTGTGGAGCAGGTGATAGTTGGCGGGCTGGCGCTGGATTTCTGCGTCAAGACCACCGTTTTGCAACTGGCCGCCGCCGGCTTCAAGGTGATCATTCACCTCCCGGCCTGTCGGGCCATCAGTGAAGAGGGGGCTATTCAAGCCATTCAAGACATGCGGCAAGCGGGCGTCTCGGTTGCCGCGACGCGCGAAGAAACCATCCGCCTGGCAAACGCATAAGGAAGAGCCATGGACAGTGCATTCGATTCAAGCAGCGGCACCATCCAGAGTCTTCTGGATACCGACTACTACACCTTCACCATGATGCAGGCGGTCTTGCACCAGCACCCGAATGTCGAGGTGGAATACCAGTTCATCGTGCGTTCCAAGGAGCGCCTCGGTCACCTGATCCCGGATATTCGTGTCGAGCTTGAGAGGCTCGCCGGGCTGCAGCTGCGCGAGGGGGAGCAGCGGTTTCTGTTCAACAAGCGTTTCCGTGAGTACCTGACACCGGACTTCGAGCAGTTCCTCGGCCTGTTTCGCTTCAATTTGCGCTACATACACGTTTCGGAAGTCGACGGCCAACTGCACATCCGCGTCCGTGGGCCGATGTTGCACTGCATCATGTTCGAGCAGCCGGTATTGGCGATGGTCAGCGAACTGCGCAACCGCGAGAAATACCCCGAGGTCGAGTTGGCCGACGTCACCCGCAAGCTGTACCAGAAGTTCGAATGGCTGGAGAAAAACGCCAGCCGTGAAGAACTCGCCGAGTTTCGCGTTTCAGACTTCTCCACCCGGCGGCGGCTGTCGTTCAGGGCCCAGCGTGAAGTGGTGAATATCATGCGCAGCGATTTTCCTGGGGTCTTTGTCGGCACCAGTAACGCTCACTTGGCTTACGAGTTCGATCTGCCCCTGATAGGCACCATGGCTCACCAATGGCTGATGGTGCATCAACAACTCGGGCGCTTGCGCGAGAGCCAGAACGCGGCGTTGGAAAACTGGGTGCGCGAGTATCGTGGCCGCCTCGGTATCGCCCTGACGGACTGCATCAGCACCGACTTCTTCCTCAAGGATTTCGACCTGTACTTTGCCAAGCTCTATGACGGCCTGCGCCAGGATTCCGGTGACCCTATCGTCTGGGCTGACAAGGTGCTGGGGCGTTACCAGGAACTGGGCATCGACCCGCGCACCAAGGACCTGATGTTCTCCGATGGCCTCAATTTCGAAAAGTGCCTGCCGATCCTGCGTCATATTCGCGGCAAGGCCAAATTCGGTTTTGGCATGGGCACCAGCCTGGCCTGCGATGTCGACGGGGTTGAACCGCTGAGCATCGTCATGAAGCTGGTGCGGGTCCACGGCGAGCCGGTCGTGAAGTTCTCCGACGACCCGATCAAGAACGTCTGCGAGGATGCCTCGTTTCTGCGGTACGCCGCCCAAGTGTTCAACGTTGCCCTGATCAATCCACAGTTGGGAGCCTGATATGACTACGCTTGTGCAAGAACGCATTGCCCGGGAACTGGGCATCGACCGTCAACTCACACGGGGTGGCGAAGCAACCGAGGTTGCCCGCCGCATCGAATTCATCAAGCAGATCTTGCGCGAGTCGGGCTGCAAGTCCCTGGTCCTGGGGATCAGTGGCGGTGTCGACTCTCTCACCGCCGGCCGCCTGTGTCAGTTGGCCGTGGAGCAACTGCGGGGTGAAGACTACGAGGCGCGCTTTATCGCCGTCCGGTTGCCCTACAAGGCTCAGGCCGATGAGCAAGACGCCCAGGCGTCCCTGGACTTCATCCGGCCGGACTTGATCACCACCAGCAACATCGCCGCTGGTGTTGACGGGCTGATGGGCAGTATCGCCATCGATGGCTTGCAGCCTGGCGCCGAGCTCATCGACTTTGCCAAAGGCAACGCCAAGGCCCGGGCCCGGATGCTGGCGCAATACACCATTGCCAATCTGAGCAATGGGTTGGTGGTGGGCACCGATCATGGGGCGGAGGCGGTGATGGGTTTTTTTACCAAGTTTGGCGACGGCGCGTGCGACCTGGCACCGCTGTCCGGGTTGACGAAGACTCAGGTGAGATTGTTGGCCGATGCGATGGGCGCCCCCGCATACCTGGTGTGCAAGGCGCCGACCGCTGATTTGGAAGACCTGGCACCCGGTAAGCTGGATGAGGTGGCGTATGGCTGCAGCTACGAGGAAATCGATGGGTATCTGATGGGCGAAGAGGTGTCGCCGCAGGCGCGACAGATCATTGAACGCGCCTACCTCAAGACGGCCCACAAACGAGCATTGCCCCGCGTCCCGCCTACCCGGTCTGAATGACCCTCAGATCTTGAAGGTGTTGACCATTTGTTGCAGGCGGCGTGACTGGTTTTCCAGTTCTGTGCAGGCCTGCAAGGTGGATTGCAAATTGCCGACCATTTGCTGGTTCAGGTCATTGATGTGGCTGATGTCGCGATCCAGATTGTCCACCACCGAGGTTTGTTCTTCGGTGGCGGTGGCTACCGACAGGTTGATCTCATCGATCTCGCCGATGCCCAGCAGCACGCGATTGAGTCGCTCGCCCGCAAGCCTGGCGGTAGTGACGTTGTCGTCGCTGTGACGCTGGCTTTCGAGCATGGCGCTCACGGCGCTACCGGCACCTGCTTGCAGTTCCTCGATCATGCTGTGGATTTCCTGGGCGGACTGCTGGGTGCGATGGGCGAGCGTACGCACTTCGTCCGAGACCACTGCAAAACCGCGCCCGGCATCTCCGGCACGGGCGGCCTCGATGGCAGCGTTAAGGGCCAGCAAGTTGGTCTGGTCGGAGATGCCTTTGATGACGTCGAGAATACGTCCGATCTTCAGCGTTTTCTCATTCAGGCTTTCGATGTCCTGGCGGGTATTGACCACCTGCGACGAGAGTTGCGACATGGCGCTGATACTGCGCTGCACCACCGACTGACCTTCCTGGGTCTGATCCCTGGTATCAGAGGCGCGGCTTGAGGCATGAGCGGCGCTGCGGGCGATTTCCTGCGCTGCGGCCCCAAGCTCGTTGATAGCCGCGGCGACGTTATGGGTCAGCGCCGCTTGAGTGTCAGAGCTTTCCAGTGACGCGTTTGACGCCTGGCTGACCTGTGCCGCCAATTGGGTGAGCTGGACACTGGACGCCAGGACTTCTCGGATCGACTGCTGGATACGTTCGACGAAGCGGTTGAAGCCCCCGGCCATCATGCCGAACTCGTCCCGGGACAGGCTGTGCAGGCGCTGGGTCAGGTCGCCTTCGCCATCGGCTATGGATTGCATGGCCGAGCCCATGCGGCGTAATGGTCGCATCAGGGCATTGATCAACAGACCGAGCAAACCGACCGTGACCAGCATGGCGATCAATGTGGCGACCAGCGCCGAAGTGCGAAACTCGTGGAGTGCGGCGTAGGCCTTGTCTTTATCCACTGAAAGTCCGATGGACCAGTGCAGCGAGGGCAGGCCGTTGATCGGGGTAAAAGTGACGATCCGCGTTCGGCCATTTTCCTGCACTTCATTCAGGGCGCTGTTGATGCTCGGCGGGCCTTCGGGGAACGCTTGGGCGAGTGTCTTGGTCACTCGTGTGTTGTCCGGGTGCACCAGGATCTTGCCGTCGTCGCTGACCAGGAAGGCATAGCCTATGCCGTTGAGGTCCACGGCATTGATGATTTTCGCGAGTTGCTCCAGGCTCAGGCTCGCACCCAGCACACCCACGGCCTTGCCATTGACCTTGATCGGCGCTGCTTGGGTCATGATCAGATAATCAATACCGGCACCGATGTAGGGTTCGGTCAGCACCGGTTCAAGGCTGCGAGCCGCGTCTTTGTACCAGGCGCGCTGGCGAACATCATACCCGTCGGGCATTACCCGTTCGGGATGGATAAAGAAACGACTGTCTTCAAGGCCGACGTAGCTGGCGATGAAGGTCTTTGCAATGATGTCCTGGGAGAGAATTGCGCCGATGTTCTGCGGGGTGGGATTGGCGGCGATGGTTTCGGCGGCACCTTCGATCAACAGGATCCGGCCTGCCAGCCAACTGTCGAGGTTCGCGCCCAGCAACTGGCCGGTGGCCTGTAGGTTGCGGTGCAGTGCTTCGCGGGTGCTGGCTTGCTGGCGATGGTCGTTGAACAACGAGAAAGACAGGAATACCGCCATCACGATGACGCAGGCCCCCAGAAGAATCTTGTGGCCGAATTTCAGATTGATGCCCATGAGGAATTCTCGTCTGGTTTCTTTTTTATTGATCGAATCCCCGCAGGCTCAGGGCTGGTCGAAGATTTAATGAGCGGGCGGATTTTGTCGAACTAGAAAAAACGATGGGCCATCGTGAGTTTTCTTGTGGGCATGAAAGAGGTGCGAATGGAGTTTTCAAAGGGGACCTCGGGTCCCGAACGGAGTGGGCAAATGACACAGGCAATCGGCATCAAGGATCGCGTACGAATCAAGCACGTCGAAGTCCTCTCGGATAATTGGTACGTGCTGCGCAAGACCACCTACGACTACCTCGGCCGCAACGGCCAATGGCGCGAGCTGACGCGCGAGACCTACGACCGGGGCAACGGCGCCACCATCCTGCTGTACAGCAAGGCCAAGCAGACCGTGGTGTTGACCCGGCAATTCCGCTTCCCGGCCTTCGTCAACGGGCACGACGACCTGTTGATAGAAACCTGCGCTGGCCTGTTGGATAACGACGACCCGCACACCTGCATCCGCAAGGAAACCCAGGAAGAAACCGGCTATATCATCCAGGACGTGCGCAAGGTGTTCGACGCCTTCATGAGCCCGGGTTCGGTGACTGAACGGGTGCATTTTTTCGTCGGCGAGTATTTCGATGAAGACAAGCAGCACGCAGGCGGCGGCCTGGAAGCCGAGGGCGAAGAGATCGAAGTGCTGGAGCTGCCCCTCGACCAGGCCTTGGGCATGATCGAGACCGGGGAGATTTGCGACGGCAAGACCATCATGCTGTTGCAGTACGCCAAGCTGCATCGGCTGCTGGATTAGCCCCAGGCCTCCTCTGGGCGACCCTCACCGCTGCCGAATCTTTCGCGATAGGCGGAGGGCGGCAAACCGATAGCGTTCCTGAACGCGGCCCGGAAACTCTCCACCGACCGATAGCCGCAGGCCTGGGCGATGCCGGCCGTGCTCTGGTCGGTGCTTTCCAGCAGCGCCCGTGCCCGGTTCAAGCGTTCCTGTTGCAGCCAGGTCTTGGGCGGCAGGCCGGTGGTTTCGACGAAGCGGCGCAGGAAGGTGCGCTCGCTCATGGCGACGCGGGCGGCCATGTCGCCGACGCTTAGGGGCTGGTCGAGGTTTTCACGCATCCACTGCAGGACGCGGGTCAGTTCGTTGCGTGGTGACTTGCTCACGGGGGCGATGATGAACTGGGCCTGGCCACCGGTCCGTTGCGGCGCCATGACCAGGCGACGGGCCACCGAGTTGGCGATGTGCGTGCCGAAGTCCCGGGCAATCAGGTGCAGGCAGGCGTCGATGCCGGCGGCGCTGCCGGCGGAGGTGATCAATTGCCCGGAATCGACATACAGCACATTCGGGTCAACCGTGATCAGCGGGAAGCGCTCAGCCAGTTCTGCGCAGAATTGCCAATGGGTGGTCGCGGTCTTGCCGTCGAGCAGCCCGGTGGCAGCCAGGGCAAACACCCCCGAGCAGATCGACAGCAGGCGTGCACCGCGGGCATGGGCGCGGCGCAGTGCTTGTAATAACGCTTCAGGAGGCGGTTCGTGGTGACTGCGCCAGCCGGGGATGATGATGGTTCGCGCGGTAACCAGTGCTTCGAGGCCCGCGTCGACGGCTATCCGAAGGCCTCCCAGCGCATGCATCGGTCCAGCGTCGACGGCGACGATTTGATGGCCATACCACGGTACATCCAGCTCAGGGCGAGGCAGGCCGAAGATCTCCAGGGCGATACCAAACTCGAACACGCAAAGGCCTTCATAAACGAGGATTGCCACGGTTCCGGGATGCGCATGCATTTGGCGTAAATCCACCGTTTATTGTCTTGCGCTGCACTGTAGCGGACGTGCCCGTGTCCCTACAATCGATCGCAGGTAATCGGGAAAACCAAGACGGTTGAGCCTTTGCAAAGGTGGATAAGGGACGCGAAATGAAGAAAGTCGCCGTGGTGGGCTGCACCGGTGCAGTGGGCATGACCATGCTGCAATTGCTTGAAAATACCGATTATGAAGTGGTGTGCATGGCCTCTGGCCGTTCGGCGGGCAAGCGCTTGAAGGTGGGGAAGGGCGAGCACCTGGTCGAAGCCTTTTCGGTCGAGGGTTGTGCCGAGTGCGATATCGTCTTCCTGTGTGTGTCTGGGGCTTTCGCCTTGGAGTATGGCGAGCGTCTGGCTGAGAACGCCTACGTCATTGATAACTCCTCGGCCTTCCGTTACGACCCGGCGATTCCGCTCCTGGTGCCGCCCATCAACGGTCAGCGCTACAAGGGCGAAAAACTGATCGCCAACCCCAATTGTTCCTCGGCTATTGCGCTGATGGTGCTGGGGCCGCTGCATCAGGCCTTCGGGTTGGAGAGCGCGATCATTTCCACTTACCAGGCCGCCAGTGGTGCAGGGCAGCCAGCGATGCTGGAGCTGCGGGAGAAGGCCAAGTCCTTCAGCGATTATGGCGACCGCGATGACAGCGAGCACTTCGCCCATAACCTGGCCTTCAACGTGATTCCCCAGGTCGATTCGTTCGAAGCCAATGGTTACACCCGTGAAGAAATGAAAGTGGTCTGGGAGCTGCGCAAGGTCCTGGATGAGCCGGCGTTGGCTATCAGCACCACGGCGGTGCGGGTGCCGACCCTGCGCTCCCATGCCGAGAGCCTGAGCCTACGGTTCAAAGAGCCTGTCCAGTCATTGGCGCAGGTGCATGAGTTGTTGCGCGCGGCGCCGGGGGTTGAAGTGGTGGATGAGCCGGAGTATGGCGCCTATCCGATGCCCATGACTTCCACCTACAAGCATGCGGTGGAAGTCGGGCGGATTCGCTACAACCTGATCTATGGCGAGCATGGGCTGGACCTGTTCATCAGCGGTGACCAGTTACTGCGGGGGGCGGCATTGAACGCGTTCGAAATCATGCAATTGATCAAGCATTGATCAAGTCCGGCCCCGAACAGTAGAAACGCGCCGCCGTGTTCAAGGGGTGCGCGTTTTTCGTTCAGCTGGATTGGGCCTCGCTGTCTTCCTGCATATCGTCCAGGTATTGCGGCTGGTCGGTCTGGTCCGGCAGTTCGGTCACGACGCTGAAGTCGCTGATCTCGATGGCGCCGACGCCATGACCGAGCAGATGGAAGGAAAACGCCTTGCGCTGCTGCGGATTGTCGAAACGGAGGTTCATCACCAGCGGCTGGTCAGGTGTCACCGCCACGTCTGTCGGCAGGTCCATCGACACATCCTGCTCGAACTCCTTGGCCTTGAGGGAAATGTAGGCGGCATGGTCTGCCTCCACGGCGCGGATGGTCAGGCTGACGCGGGTCTGTGAACCCTTGGGCATTTCCAGGTATTGGGCACCGATCAGGTTGTCGGTCCAGTCGTTGGTGACCTGGGCCGGCAGCGGGATCTTATCCGCACTGCCGAATTGATAATGCTGGTTCAAGGGCGTGCGCAACAGGGTCTGGTCCAGGGCCGTGGCCCGGACGCCGATCAGCCTGGCGCGCTGGCCGCTGTATTGCCCGCCGTAGGTAGCGCGGTCGGCGATGAAGCCGTCGCTGGCGTAGTCACGGCAATGCTGGAGGAAGTCGCACTCGGTAAAGGTGCCCTTGCCGTTGTGATAGCGCAGCTTACCGTTGGTGAACGACATGATTTCCCGGCCCGTCGGGTAGTCCCGGAACATCGAGCGGCCGGACAACGACGTGGGCACCGCAAAGCCGAAGTAGTCGAGGATCGAGGCGGTCAGGTCGACGTGGCCGTAGGTGCCGGACTTGATCCTGGGCAACGGCTCCGGCGCCAGCGTCAGGTTGAACCCCCAGGACGAGGCCAGCCGAACGTCGTCGATGCCATGGGATTCGTCCGAGGTGATGACCACCAGGGTGTTGTCCAGGATGCCCTGGCGTTCCAGGCCCGCCAGGAAGTTTTCCAGGGCGTCGTCCAGGTAACCTACTGCCGCCTGCTTGGCGGTGTCGTAGCGTTGCAGGTAGTCATCCGGTGCCGAGTAGGGTTGGTGCGTGCCCACGGTCAGCAGGGTCAGCATCCAGGGTTTGTCCGCTTGTTGCAGTTGCCCGACGTAGTCCAGCGCGCCCTCGAAGAAGGTCTTGTCGTCCATGCCCCAAGGGAATTGCAGATAGGCCGGTTGGGTGAACCACTCCATGCCCAAGGTTGTGTCGAAGCCGATGTGCGGCATGATCCGGTCCTTGGCCATGAACCGCAGGCCCGCGCCCTGCAGGAAATGCGTGGAAAAGCCGTTCTGGCGCAACTGGGCCGGCAGGCAGGCCTGGTTGCGCTGGGTCTGGTTGAGCATTTCGACGCCTTTGGGCGTGCCGTTGTCGAGCTTGTCGTAGTCGCCACACAGCATCGCGTAGAGGCCGCGAATGGTCTGGTGGCTGTGCAGGACGTAATCGGGTGTGTTCATGCCGCGCTCGGCCCAGGCACTGAGGTGCGGCATCAGGTTCTCCTGATAGCTGCTTTTCAAGGCCTGACGGTTGGCGCCCACGTAGGCCCCGGGAATGCCCTCCAGGGCGATGACCAGGACGTTGCGCGCACGCCCCGGTTCGGCCAGCAATCTGTTGCCATCGAGGTCCAGGCGGGTCAGCCCCTCCATCGGCGGGGCCGGGTCCACCGCATCGCCGTCGAGCCATTGTCGGGCCTGGTCCTGCCCGGCGGCGATACCTGCGGTGACGAGTTGGTGAGGCAGGTTGAACACGCTCCATTGGTCCGCCTCGCTGGGGCGCCAGGCTTGCAACGCGCCGTGGCCCAACAGAAGCAACACGGGCACGGCCCAGGCGTGGCGAGGCAAACGTGGCGCCTGGCGTGGGCGGCTGGTCCATTGAGTCATCAGCCAGAACGCCAGCGCGGACAACTGGATCGCGGCCAGCCAGGGATGGGCGAAGCCGCCGCTGGTGGAATTTTCAACGAACTGTGGGTCGGTCAGATAAAGAATGTCCGAAGGATTGGGCATCCGCCCGACCGCGCTGACCAGCTCGATGCTGGCCAGCATCAACGCGCTCCAGGCCAGCAATACCGGGAACGCCAGCCACCCGGGACGGCGATGGAGCAGCACGATCAGCAACCCGCCGATACCCAGGTCCGAGAGATAACCCAGCGGGTCGGACCAGCCCAGGGCGAGACGCAGGCCCATGGGGACGAGTAGTGCGCAGCCAATCAGGGCGATGAGGGCGGCGCGCGGATGGGTTGAAGCGCGATAAAGAACGTTCACAAAAGCAGGCCTTTCGGTTGAAACCAATCTACTGAACGGACACGACCCCTGTGGGAGCGAGCTTGCTCCCACGGAGGGTTGTTCCTTCGGTCATGAAATTGTCATGAGGAGGGATGGTACCAAGGGCAATCGCCCCTGGCCGAGGCAATGTCCCGGTGTCTGGCTGCGCTACGCTGTGGTTCACTGGCCCAGGCCTCTACAATGGCCGCGTAGCGCTGCTTTGAGACGCGCAGAAAACTTGTATCAGGATTTCTCATCGGGGGATGGATGGACAGGTTCCAGGAAATGCAGGTTTTCCTCGCCGTGGCCCAGGCGTCGGGGTTTTCGGCGGCAGCGCGGCGCCTGGGGTTGTCGGCGGCCAGCGTCACGCGGGCGGTGGCGGCGTTGGAGCAACGCATCGGCACGCCATTGCTGGTGCGCACCACCCGCAACGTGTACTTGAGCGAAGCCGGCCAGCGCTTTCTCGAGGACTGTCGCCGGATCCTGAGCGATTTGCAGGAAGCCGAGGATTCGGCGGCCGGCAGCCACGTCCAGCCTCGTGGGCAGTTGACCATTACCGCGCCGGTGTTGTTCGGTCAGTTGTTCGTCACGCCGCTGCTGGTGGATTACTTGCACCGGTTCCCCGAGGTCAGCATCAACGCCTTGTTGTTGGATCGCACGGTCAGCCTGGTGGAGGAGGGCATCGACGTTGCCCTGCGCATTGGCGAGCTGCCGGACAGCAACTTGCACGCCGTGCGTGTCGGTGAAGTGCGGCGGGTGGTGTGCGGTGCCCCGGATTTCTTCGCGCGCCACGGGCGGCCCCGGCATCCGGAGGACTTGGAGCGAATGCCCGTGGTGGCGTCATCGGCCATTGGCCAGGTCAAAAGCTGGACCTTCATCGATTCAGGCCAACCGTTGGCCGTCCGGCCCGTGCCTCGGCTGGTGGTGACGGCCAACCAGGCGGCGATCACGGCGGCCTGCCAGGGGTTGGGGATGACGCGGGTCCTGTCTTACCAAGTGGCAGGTAACGTGGCGGCCGGGGAACTGGAAATCGTCCTGGCCGATTTTGAATTGCCGCCTCTGCCGATCCATGTGGTGTACCAGGGCGGGCGCAATGCGCCGACGCGGGTCCGCAGTTTTGTCGATTTCGTCGTCGGTGCACTGCGCGAACATCCGGCCTTGAGCGGTTGAAGCATTGTTTCGCTGGCTGAAACAATGGATTGCATTTCTGGGTGATTCTCTTGGTTTTGCCTGGAGCGGAAGATGACCCCATCGACGCCGTTGTGCTGATGGCGTCACTTGCAGCGGAGTCGACCATGAACCCTATCAAGCACTATCACTTCCCGCTTTCCGGCCATTCCCATCGCGTTCAACTGATGCTTTCGTTGCTCGGGCTGCCTGTCGAAGAGGTCTTCGTCGACTTGGCCAAGGGCGCGCACAAACAGGCGGACTTCCTGGCGCTCAATGCGTTTGGCCAGGTACCGGTCATTGACGACGATGGTGTGGTGCTGGCGGACTCCAGCGCGATCCTGGTGTACCTGGCGCACAAATATGGCAAGGGCCGCTGGCTGCCGACCGATCCTGTTGGCGCCGCCCGGGTGCAACGCTGGTTGTCGGTGGCGGCTGGGCCGATCCATGCGGGCCCGGCCACGGCGCGACTGATCACGGTGTTTGGCGCGGCCTACAACGCTGAGGACGTGATTGCCCGTTCCCACAACGTGCTGAAAGTTATTGATCAAGAATTGAGCAACCGTGCTTATCTGGCGGGTGACGCTGCGACTGTCGCGGACATCGCCGGCTACAGCTACATCGCCCACGCACCGGAAGGCAACGTATCGCTGGAGGACTATGCCAATGTGCGGGCCTGGCTGGCGCGGATCGAAGCCTTGCCCGGGTTCGTGGGCATGCCGCGTACGGTTGTCGGGTTGCAAAAGCACGCCTGAAACGGAACTCGGTGGCGAGGAAATTTATCTTCACGGTGGGAGCAAGGCTTGCCCGCGATGAAGGCGCTGCGGTCTTTCAGAGATCGAGGCGCCTGTTTCGCGAGCAAGCTTTGCTCCCACATGACAGAGACAGGTCCCTCACCACAGCAATTGCATCGTTCCAGTAGACCTATGCGTAGGAAAGCGCCTTTTCCTCCAGCAGTTCCTCGTATAGCCGCACCCACTTGCGGCCCATCTCTTCAGACGTGAACAACTGTCGGTAACGGGCTTCGGCTCTGGCGCCCATTGCCTGGGCTTGTGCCGGGTTTTCCCACAGGGTGCGCATCGCCTCGCGAAAAGCTTCGGGATTGCTCGGTGGCACCACCAGGCCGGTTTCTTCGTGGACATTGATGTAGCTGGTGCCGGTGCCGATTTCGCTGGAGATCATCGGTTTGCCGAACATCGCGCCTTCGAGCAGCGAGATGCCGAAGGCTTCGGAGCGCAAGTGCGAAGGGAACACGATGGCATAACTCAGTTCCAGCAGCGCGACCTTGTCTTCGTCCCCCAGGCGTCCGAGGAAATGCAGGTTGCGCAGGCCCAATGCCGCCGCCTGGGCATGCAGTTGTTTTTCCAGCGGGCCGGCACCCACGATGACCACGGGGTAATCCACGCCTTTGAGGGCGTCGAGCAGAATGTGCAGGCCTTTGTAGTACCGCATCACCCCCACGAACAAAAAGAAACGCTCGCCCAGTTTTGCCTTCCACCCCGCCATGCGCTCGGCGTCAGGCTGTGGATAACTGGTCTTGTTCAGGCCGTAGGTGATGATCCGGGTCTTGGTGGGGTATTGCTTGAGCACATCGCTGGTATGAACATAGTTCGGCGACGCCGCGACGATGCGCTCGGCGCCGTCCAGAAAGCGCCGCATCAAGGGGCGATAGAGCTTGAGCAGGTGCCGCTGGCGAACGATGTCCGAATGGTAGGTCACGATGTAGGGTTTTTTCACGCAGGTGAAAAAATGCACCAGGTCCATGAACGGCCAGGGGAAGTGGTAGTTGATCACGTCCGCTTCGGCGGCCAGCTCACGGAATTTCCTGAACACGCTGTAGGAGAAGCCGGTGGACGCCAGTTGGAAGTCCATTCGCGCCTGATGAACGACATGCTGTCGGATCTTGATCGGCTCGGGCGCCGGCTGCCTGCTCAGGGCCAACACGGTGTTATCGATACCCAATCGGTCAGTGCTGTCGCACAGCTGGAAGATGACCTGTTCGATGCCGCCCATGGAGTCTGGCAAATAGGTTTTGTAAAAGTGCAGGACTCGCATTCAACCTCCCAAGACCTGGCGATACGCTTGGGCGGTGACCTTCGCACAGCGTTCCCAGGAAAAAAGCGCCGCTTGTTGCAACCCCGCTTCGCGACACGCTTGCCAGTGCTGGGGATCTTCCATCAACCGGCCCATGGCTTCTCGCATGCCTTGCGGATCGTCCGGCTCGCAATAATTTCCGGCTGGTCCCGCCACCTCGGGCATCGCCGAGCAGCGGGTGGTAATCACCGGTGTACCACTGGCCATGGCTTCAAGCACCGGCAGGCCAAAGCCTTCGTAGTAGGACGGGAAAATCAGTGCCCGTGCCCCCGCCAACAGTTGGGCGACCTGTTCGTCAGGCAGGTAACCCGCCAGACAAACATGACCGCCAGCCAGGGCGCCTTTCAACTCATCATTGAGCTGCGCCTGTTGCCATCCGCTCATTCCTACGATGAACAAAGGAAAGGTCTGACGTACGGATTCAGGAAGCCCGGCGTGGGCACGCAGGGCCAGTGACAGGTTCTTGCGCGGCTCCAGGGTGCCGACACATAGAAAGTAACGACCGTGCTCCAGGCCGTGGGCCTTGAGTACGGCGTCAATGGATGCGGGTTCGCGCGGATGGAAACGCGCCGCCACGCCCAGCGGAGCGACCCGCAGGCGCTCGGTGGGGAGGCCGAAATGCTGTTGCACCTCGTCGGCGATGAACTGCGAAACGGTCATGATCAGTTGCGCCTGCTCCACCGCCCGGGCCAGCCGCCGCTCGATCTCTTTCAGGCGTGCCGGCGGTTGCGTCTCGGGATAACGCACATGTGTCAGGTCATGCAGGGTCATCACCGTCGGGCCGTCAAAGGCCAGCGGCCACAGGCTGGGATCGTGGTACAGGTCGATGGCCTCGGGACGGCCTTGGTCAAAGCGTTTCTGTTCCAGCCAGCGTCGCGCCTGATAGGCACCCGGAACCCGCCGCAACAAGGGACTGAATCTCGAATAGCCAGGCGTGGGCGCTTGTGGCAGCTGCGAGTTCCAGCCCCAGCCGTGGAACAGCGACAACTGCACATCAGGCTCCCGGACCAGGGCAGTGGCCAGTTCCGACACGTATTGGCCGATGCCGGTACGTGGCGCCTGGAGGATGCGTGCGTTGAGGGCTATCCGCATGCTGTTTCCCGGTCGACGATGACTTCGTTAACGTGGCCCTCGATCCGCTCCACCAATTGCGCACTGGCCTGGTGCCAACTCAGCCATTGCCATTGTTCCAGGTTGCGCTTGGCCGGGAATACCCCGGTATGCTCCATGTCGATGACCAGGTTTGCCAGGCTTTGAGGATCGTCGAGATCGAAGTAGGCCATGAACTCACCGCCGATTTCCCGAAACACTTCAATGTCGCTGCCCATCGCCGGCAAGCCGCGCTGCATGGCTTCCACAAGGGGCAGGCCGAAGCCTTCCACATAGGACGGGAACACCAACGCAGTGGCGTGGCGATAGGCGTGTTCCAGGCTTTGGTCCGAGAGATTGTTGAACATGAACAGGCGGCTGTTGAGTTGTGGATGACGCTCGATACGTTCGATCAACGCCTCGCATTTCCAGCCGATCTTCCCGACGACGCACAGCCGCGCCTGGGAGCCGGCAGCCCAGGCCCGATCGAATGCATCGAGCAGATAAGCGTGGTTTTTGCGCGGCTCGATGGTGCTGACCATCAGGAACACCGGCTCGGGGCGCTTGAACAGCCGCAGCAACTTCGTATCGACGGCGTGGGCGGCGTTTATCTGGTCCAGTTCGCTGCCCAGGTGGAAATAGTCGAACCAGCGTTCTTGTACCTGCTGCTCGCCAATGCGCCGGACCATTTCCTGGCGCAGCTGGTCACGGATGGTGGCGGAGATGGCGATGTAGCCGTCGGCGGTGCGGGCAATCCAGTCGAACCAATGATTGAACACCTTGACCAGCCCGGCGTCGCAGAATTGTGGATGAGACAGGGGAATCAGGTCGTAGACCACCGAGATGATCCCGACGCCATCGCGCTTGAGCTGTTCGGCCAGGGGGAAGATATCCGAGTGCCAGGATGAATCGAGCAAGACCAGTTGATCGCCGGCCCGATGCTCCAGCGGTACGCAACGCTTCGGCAGCTCTTGGCCTTTGAGGGCACGGTCGAACAAACGTATCGGTATGCTCAAGAAGCCGAAGGCGAACAGTCGGCAGCCAACGTACAGGAGGCGACGGGCCCACAATGATCGGCTGAAGGGCCACTGCCGTGCGAGCGTCCTGTGCCAGAACCAGAACAGGTTGGCCATCTGTTCCCAGCGGATCCGTAGGCTGACCAGATCCAGTTTATTGGTCGACAGCGGTGCCAGGCTCTTGGCCTCGTACAACTTGCCCTGCAGCATGACCACTGGAATGCATTCACGTTCGCCATCCTTGGCCGGCAGTTCGCGAATCACATTGCGCACGACGCGCTGAATGCCGGAATTGACTTCCGGGTGTTCGAACACATAGGTGCATTCCACCAACAGACGGCTCATGGCAACTCCTTTTGCGGCACCGCTTCGACGACAGGCTGGCTCGAACGCCGGATGCAGGTCTCGGCCTGGAGCCAGGAACAGCCGACGAAATCCTCCTGGCGATTATTGATGACGTGAAACACCAACCCGTAGTCGCGCCATTCGAAATTACGGTCCAGGTGCGAATCCAGCCGCGACAGGCTGAGCGCGACGGAGTAATTGCCCTTGCCCAGGCGCATATCGAAGCTGAAGCGGAAGGTGATCTGTTCGCCGGCCTTGAGGTCGGTCACAGCTTTGTCCTGGCGATGGGTATTGATGCCGTACATGGGCTGGCCAAGACGGTCCTTGATCAAAAAGCCCAGCACCAGCCGCTCGATGTCCTGGCGGATTTCAACCCGCACTTGCAACACCATCGGCTGGCCGATCTCGGCCACTTCCACCGGCTGCCCCTGACTGTTGAGCAGTTGTACATCGATGATGCCGGCTTCGCCGGTGCCGGAAATCGTGCGCACCTGGCCGTTGGCGAGCATTTCCTGGCGGACCACCTGGCCTTCGCGCTGGGCCAGCATCGCGTTGTAATAATCCATCACTTCTTCGGGCTTGCCGCGCATCGCCATGCGCCCGTGCTCCAGCAGGATGGCGGTGTCGCAGATTGACTGGATCGCCGAGCGATCGTGGGACACGATCAGCAGCGTGGTTCCGGCCTTGCGGAAGCTGCGGATGCGCTCGAAGCTCTTGTGCTGGAAGTAGGCGTCGCCCACTGACAGCGCCTCGTCGACGATCAGGATGTCCGGACGCCGGGCGGTGGCGACGCTGAAAGCCAGGCGCATCTGCATGCCGCTGGAATAGGTGCGTACCGGTTGGTCAATGGCCTCGCCGATTTCAGCAAACCCTTCGATCTCGGGCATCAAGGCTTCGATTTCTTCCACCTGCATGCCTAGCAGCTGTCCGGCCATGAACGCGTTCTGGCGGCCGGTGAAGTCTGGATGAAAGCCCATGCCCAGTTCCAGCAGTGCGGCGACACGACCTTGCAACTGGATGTGGCCGCAGGTGGGTTGGGTGGTACCGGTGATCATCTTGAGCAACGTGCTTTTGCCGGCACCGTTGACCCCGACGATGCCGACGGCTTCCCCGGGCTGGATCTCGAAATCCACGCCTTGCAGGATCCAGTGCAACTGATGACGCTGGCGGGAAAAGGGGATCAACCATTCGAACAGCCGGCTCCAGCGGTTCGGATACTGCTTGTAGGCCTTGCCCAGGCCACTGACGCGCAAATGTCCCATCAGAGTTCGTCCACCATTTCACCGCCGCGTCGACGAAACATGCGCAAGCCCAAGGCGCATAACAGCAGGCCGACCACCAGCAACGGCACCAGCGAGCTCCAGACCGGCCATTGGTTGTAGAGAAACAGGTTCTGGTAGCTCTGCATCAGGGCGGTCATGGGATTGAAAGCGAGCAATTGCTGGATCGGCGGCGGCAGGATCGTCATCGGGTAAACGATCGGCGTGAGCCAGAACCAGAATTGCAGGCAAATGCCGAACAACTGCCCGACATCACGGAAAAACACGTTGAGGATCCCCAGCAGCATGCCCAACCCCGCGGCGAACATCACTTGCAGGGCCAGCAGCGGTACCAAGGCCAGCAAGGTAATGCCCGGCCAGCGCCCGGTGATCAACAGGAAACCGAGAAACAGCCCGAGGATGATTGCGAAGTTGATTCCGGCGTTGAACAGCACGATCACCGGCAGGCAGATCCGGGGGAAGCTGATCTTTTTCAGCAGGTTGGCGTTTTCCAGGAACATGCCCTGGCTGCGGGTGGTGATTTCCGCGAACAACCCCCAGGTCAGCAGCCCGGCGCAGAGGTAGACGCTGTAGGCCATGCCGTCTTCCACCCCGGGCAGGCGGGCACGCATGATGTGGGAAAAAATTACTGTGTAGACGAGGATCATCGACAACGGGTTGAGCACCGTCCACAACGCGCCGAACAACGAGTTGCGATACCGCGCCTGGAACTCGCGCTTGACGCTGCCAAGGACGAAGCCGCGATAGCTCCACAATGTGCGTTGCAAGGCCAGCAGCATCAGACGGCCCTGCCATAGTGATCTTCGAAGCGGACGATGTCGTCTTCCCCCAGGTATTCGCCGCTCTGGACCTCGATGATGACCAGGTCGATCACGCCGGGATTCTCCAGGCGATGCTTGTGGCCGGCGGGGATGAAAGTCGATTCGTTCTTGGCGACCAGGTGCGAACCCGAGCCGTTGTTGGTGACCTTGGCCATGCCTTCGACCACCACCCAGTGTTCGTTGCGATGGTGGTGCATTTGCAGCGACAGCGACGCGCCAGGCTTGACCACGATGCGCTTGATCTTGAAGCGTGGGCCCTCTTCGAGCACGGTATAACTGCCCCATGGACGGCTGACCGTGCGGTGCAGGCGATAGGCTTCGTGGTCCTTGTCCTTGAGTTGCCGGGCAACGCGGCGCACATCCTGGGCACGGTCGGCATGGGCCACCAGCACGGCGTCGGCGGTATCGATGACGATCAGGTTTTCCACGCCCAGGGCGGCCACCAGGCGGCCGTCGCTCTGGACGAAGTTGTTCTGGCTGTCGATAAACAGGGCGTCGCCGGTGGTGCGGTTGTTTTGCCCGTCGGCGGGCACCAGGCTGGCGACGGCGCTCCAGGAGCCGATATCGCTCCAATCGAAGGCGGCCGGGATCACCACGACGTTGGCGGAGCGTTCCATCAAGGCGTAGTCGATGGAGATGTCCGGCATTTCGGCGAAATGCGCTGCGGACAATTCCTGCTGCACACACCCTGAGGTTTCCACCGCCGTGCTGGCCGTGACACAGGTTCGCGCCTGTTCCAACAGCTCGGGGGCATGGGCTTGCAGCTCCGTCAGCAGGGTCTTGACCGAGAAGCAGAACATCCCCGAGTTCCACAGGAAACGGCCGCTTTCCAGATATTGCGTGGCGGTCTGCAGGTCGGGTTTTTCGACGAAGCGCACGACCTTGGCCGCGCCCTTGGTATCCAGGGGCTTGCCCCGTTCGATATAGCCGAAGCCGGTTTCCGGCGCCGAGGGCAGTACACCGAAGGTCACCAGGTGGCCGTTTTTGGCCAGTTCCACGGCGTGCGCCACGGAGGTCTGGAAGGCTGCCTCATCCTGGATCAGGTGATCGGCAGGCATGACCACCAGGATCGCATCGTCACCGTGCAGGGCCTGCACCGCAAGGGCGGCCGTAGCAATGGCCGGCGCGGTGTTGCGGCCCGTTGGTTCGAGCACGAAGTGACCGCGATGACGCTCCAGGTGGGCGCTTTGATAGTGGTCGCGGCTCTGGAAGTAGTACTCGCGATTGGTGACGGTGACGATGTCGCCCCGGCCGTCGAACAATCCCGCGGCACGTCGATAGGTCTTGCCCAGCAGCGACTGGCCGTCGGGCAAGAGCATGAAGGGCTTGGGATGGCCCTCGCGGGACACCGGCCACAACCTCGTCCCGGCCCCTCCGGAAAGAATCACGGGAATGAGCATGGCCTACTCCTTGGCGACGCGTTTCATGTCCGCATCCATCATCATGCGGATCAGGGTGTCGAGGTCGGTCCTGGGCTTCCAGCCCAGGACGCGTTGTGCCTTGGCCGGGTTGCCGAGTAGCACTTCGACTTCGGCCGGGCGGAAAAACGCCGGGTCGATCTTGACGAAGTCACGGTAGTCCAGGCCCACGTGTTCGAAGGCAATCCTGCACATCTCGCGCACAGTGGTGGTGACGCCCGTGGCCACTACGTAATCGTCGGGAGTGTCCTGTTGCAACATCAGCCACATGGCCTCGACGTAATCGCCGGCAAAGCCCCAGTCGCGCTTGGCGTCGATATTGCCCAGGCGCAACTCCTGCTGCTTGCCCTGCTTGATGCGTGCTGCAGCGTCGGTGACCTTGCGGGTGACGAACTCGATGCCACGCAGCGGTGACTCGTGGTTGAACAGGATGCCGCTGCTGGCATGCAGGCCGAAGCTTTCCCGGTAGTTGACGGTGATCCAGTGACCGTACAGTTTCGCCACGCCATAGGGGCTGCGTGGGTAAAACGGGGTGTGCTCGTCCTGCTGTTCGGCCTGGATCAGGCCGAACATTTCGCTGGTGGACGCCTGGTAGAAGCGCGTATGCACGCTGAACTGGCGAATGGCTTCGAGCAGGTGGGTGACCCCCAGTCCATCGACAATGCCGGTGGTCACGGGTTGGTCCCAGGAGGCCGCGACGAAACTTTGCGCGGCCAGGTTGTACACCTCGTCCGGTGCCGACTTGATCACGGCCCGTTGCACCGAGCAGGCATCGGCCATGTCACCGTCCAGGTAAACGATGTCCTGTTCGATGCCCATCTCTCGCAGCCGCCAGCGCGAGTCGCTGCTTCGTCGTGCCACCAGGCCGTGGACCTTGTAACCCTTGTCGAGCAGCAACTTGGCCAGATACGCGCCGTCTTGACCGGTGATCCCTGTGATCAATGCACTTTTCATTCTTGTTGTACCCGTATCTCCCAGTCGGACAGGATCGCCCGCAAGGATTGTTGTGTTGTTGTTTCAGGCGTCCATCCGGTGGCCTGTCGTAGCTTGGCTGGGCTACCACAGACGCGACGCTGTTCTGCGCGGCGAAGACGCGCAGGGTCCTGGATCAGTTGCACGTCGATCTGGGCGATATCGCCCAGTTGTTCGATCAGGCTGCGAATGCTCTGCTCGCGGCCCGAGCAGATGTTGTAGACCTGCCCCGGGGCGCCTTTGTCCAGCAGGGCCACGTAGGCCGAAATCACATCGCCGACATCAAGGAAGTCGCGGGTTACGTCGATATCGCCCACTTGCAGCCGAGCCGGTTGCAGGCCCAGCTTGATCCGGCTGATTTGCCGGGCGGCGCTGGCAATGACGAAGCTGTCCTTCTGCCCGGGACCGATGTGATTGAACGGGCGGGCCACCAGCACCGGCCAACCTTCGCTCATGCCCCATTGCAGGCTCAGCAGTTCGGCCGACAGCTTGCTCACGGCATACGGGTTGCGCGGGGAGGGCAGTTGCAGTTCGGTAATCGGCAGGTGGTCTTCGCTGACTTGACCATAGACATCACCGGAGCTGACGTACAGGAACGTCCCGGTGAAACCCCGGGTCTTGAGGGCCTGGAGCAGGTTCAAGGTGCCCAGCAGGTTGATGTGCAGGGTGCGCGCCGGATCGCGGAAGGCTTCAGGAACAAACGTCTGGCCCGCCAGGTGGATCACGGCGTCGGGAATCTCGGGCCAGAGGCCTTCCAGGGTCTTGGCATCCATCAGGTCGTAGCGGGCAGCGACAGGCATCACCTGCCACGCCAAATCATGACCGTTCAGTCGAGATTTGAGGTGACGTCCAACGAAACCGCTGAGGCCCGTAACGAACAGACGTTTTTTCAAGCACCAGCCTCCTTCGACGGTTGCTTCGTCTAGTGCGAACCGAGTGGGAAATTTCCGTAAGATCGGGGAAAAATCACTCAACGATCAGCCTGGAGAAGCGTTTGTTGTAGTTGTTTGGTTGCCAATCTGTGCCAATTTCGACGCAATTTCAACAGCGCAAACCGTGACCGGTCAGTTCTCATATTTATAGCGGGTTTATTCTCGCCGAGCGGTTCACGAACCCTTGGTGGATGTGTTTAGAATGCCCCTCGTCACGTTGCTCCTGGTGCTGATCTTCAAGTCGGATCGCTGGGGCCGGACCACAAAAAAACAAGAACGAGAC
Source organism: Pseudomonas brassicacearum subsp. brassicacearum (assembly GCF_008801605.1). Lineage (GTDB taxonomy): Bacteria > Pseudomonadota > Gammaproteobacteria > Pseudomonadales > Pseudomonadaceae > Aquipseudomonas > Aquipseudomonas brassicacearum. The sequence goes on from NZ_VZPJ01000002.1 coordinate 220,744, forward strand.
GGGTAGCAAGACGAACGACACGTGGCGGCCCCGGGCCGGCTCGATGCGTGACTCGACCGTCATGAAGTGGGGCTGCCGGGATGGCGGCGCCATGATGGGATCCCATGAATTTCATTCTTTACTCGGACGTAAACGATCACTCCATCAGCCAGAGCCTCGGCCGCCCTGAGTACAGCTATTACTTCGTGCTCAAGGCCTATCGTCCCGTACTGGAAAGCCTGGGGCCGGTGCATGTGGTGTCGTCGGTCGCCGAGGTCGATCCGCTTTACCAAACGTTGCAGGCGGCCGGGCAGGACTGCTTGTTCCTTTCGTTCTCACCTCCGCACAAGACGCCGCTCGACCTGCTTTGTCCGATGGTCTGCGTGGTGGCCTGGGAGTTCGATTCGATCCCGGCCGAGCACTGGGACGACGACCTGCGCCATGACTGGAGCCGCACGCTGGCCCGTCATGGTCGGGTGATTACGCTGTCCAGCCACACGGCCGAGGCGATCCGTCGAACTTTGGGCGAGGGCTTCCCGGTGTTGGTATTGCCCACGCCGCTGTGGGAGCGTTTCGCGGCGGTTCGTGAGCAACACCCAAGCTTGCCGGTGAACCCGGGTACGACCTTGCAGATCAAGGGCTGCATCATCGACAGCCGGCCCCTCGGGCTTTCGGCGGACGGCTTGATCGCGCCGATCTTCGAAGAGGCGCCGGAGCCAGAACCGGAACCAGAGCCGATCATCGAGCCAGTCATCGAGCCACCACCCCTGACTTGGCGGCGGCGGGCATTCATTTCCCGCCATTACCTGCGTGAAATGATTCGTGCCTTTACCGGCAAGACCGAGCAGGGCCCTGTGTGGCTGTTCAAGCACAGCCTGTTGTGCTGGTATCGAGAAGCGGTCCGCGACTTGATACCGGTGCCGATACGCGTTGCGGTCAGCAGGATCCTGAGGGGGCCGGCACCGCCGCCGGTGATCGTCGAGACCGCTCCAGAGCCTGTTCCAGAACCCATTCCAGAGCCCGCCTCACCGGAACATCCCCAGGCCGTCCTGCCGGACACCAGCCAGGTGGTGGAGACCGACGTCAGCGGGGTGGTGTACGTCAGCGTGTTCAACCCCGATGACGGTCGCAAGAACTGGCATCATTTGATCACCGCATTCTGTTGGGCCCTGCGCGACGTCGAGGACGCCACGCTGGTACTGAAAATGACTCAGAACGACCTGTCGACCTACTACGTCGAGCTGTTGACGCTGCTGTCCCAGCTGTCGCCGTTCAGTTGCCGGGTGGTGGTGATGCACGGTTACCTGGGGGACGAACAATTCGCCCGGCTGTATGGCGCGGCGAGTTTCTACGTCAATGCGTCCCGCTGCGAAGGCCTGTGCCTGCCATTGATGGAGTTCATGTCCTGCGCCCGCCCGGTCATCGCACCGGACCACACGGCGATGCGCGACTACATCGACGACGAGGTGGCCTTCATCGTCAAGTCCAGCCGCGAACCGACCATCTGGCCGGAAGACTCGCGCATCTTGTACCGCACCCTGCGCCATCGGCCCGACTGGGGCTCATTGAAACTCGCCTACCAGCAGAGCTACGCCATGGCGAAGCACCAGCCGCAGGCCTACCAGGCCATGGCCGTTGCCGCGAACGAGCGGATGCGCCGCTATTGCGCGTTCACTCCGGTGCAGCAGCGCCTGGTGGATTTCCTGGCTGTGCCCGGTTGTGACGAAGGGCTGCCGTTGGTGCTCCAGGCAGGTACCGCCTCATGTTGATCATCATTTATTCGGAAACCAACCAGAGCAACATTCTGGAAAACCTCGGCAAGCCCGAGTACAGCTATTACTTCGTGCTCAAGGAGTTTCGCCCGGTGTTGGAGCGGTTGGGACGGGTCGTCGAAGTGACTCGGCCTGATGATGAGGTCGATCAGTTTTACGCCGATTGCCTGGCACGTGGCGAGGATTGCGTATTCCTGTCGTTCTCCCCCCCTCATCGTACCGCTGCCCACTACGCTTGCCCGACAATTGCGGTGTTCGCCTGGGAGTTCAGCACCATTCCTACCGAAAGCTGGCAGGGCGAACCCCGGCACGACTGGCGAGTGGTCCTGGGCGCAACCGGCATGGCGATTACCCACTCCAGCTTCACCGTTAAAACCGTTCGTGAAGTGATGGGAGAGGACTTCCCCATCACTGCCATCGCGGCGCCGGTGTGGGACCGCTTTGCGGCGCGCGGCGCGGTGCTGGCCCAGCGGTCGACAGTGGATCACATGCGCGTGCAATTGCGTGGCCTGTTGATCGACAGCCGCACCACCGACCTGCGGCCTTATGGTCCGCCGGCGCATCAGGCTGGTACGCCGCTGGTGCTGGACGGCCCGGCGCAGGATTGCGAGTTGCTCCTGGACGGTGTGATCTATACCTCCGTGTTCAATCCTTATGACGGCCGCAAGAACTGGAAGGACATGATCAGCGCATTTTGCGCGACGTTCCGCGACGTTTCCGACGCGACTCTAGTGCTCAAGCTGACGCATCACGACGTCACTGCCGCGCTCACCGACATGCTCCATCACGTCTACAAGAACCAGGCGTACCGCTGCCGCATCGTGCTGATACATGGCTACCTGGCGGACGCGGATTACGAGCGGCTGGTGGAAGCCACCCGATATGTGGTCAACAGTTCCTATGGCGAAGGGCAGTGCCTGCCGTTGATGGAGTTCATGTCCTGCGGCCGCCCGGCGATTGCGCCGCTGAACACGGCGATGGCCGACTACATCGACCACGACAATGCGTTTGTGGTGGAGTCGACCGAGGAGTTGACCGCCTGGCCCCACGACCCCCGGGCCGCGTACCGGACCCTGCGTTATGTCACTGATTGGGACTCGCTGTGTTCGGCCTACCGCGCCAGTTATGACGTGGCCAAAAACGACCCTGAGCGTTACCGCCGCATGTCGGCCCACGCCGTGCGCAGCCTGGAGAAGTTCTGCAGCCAGGCCAACGCCGAGCAGCGTTTGCGGGTTTTCTTCGAAGCCATACCTGAGCGGCGCCGGAACGCGCAGGAGTCGTGATCCGCCGATGGCTGGCCGGGCTCAGGCCTGCGGTGGAACCTTCGCCACCGCCGGCGACCGCCGTTTCGCCCCGGAATGCCGGCCTCTACGACGCGATGCTCGACGGCTGGTTTCGCAGTGAAACCGGCGAATTGCTCAAAGGCTTTGCCATCACTGCCGACGACACCTTGCTGGATGTCGGCTGCGGCGAAGGCGTGGCGACCCTGTTTGCAATGCGCCAGGGTGCCTCCGTGATCTTTACCGACAGCGAACAAGACAAGGTGCGCGACCTGGCCCGCCAGGTCGAGGCCCAGGCCGGTGCGCCTTTCCTGGGCCTGGTCAGCAACAGCCTGCCGCTGCCCCTGGCCGATGGCTGTGCGAACAAGATCGTCTGCATGGAGGTGCTCGAGCATATCCATGAGCCGGAGCCGTTCATGGCTGAACTGGTGCGCATGGGCCGGCCAGGGGCGCAGTACTTGCTCAGCGTACCGGCATCGGTGGGCGAGCATTTGCAACAAGGCATCGCGCCGCCGGGCTACTTTCAAGCGCCCAACCATGTGCAGATTTTCAGTGCCGAACGATTTGCCGCGCTGGTGGAGGAGGCCGGGCTGGTAATCGAGCATCGCCAGGCCAGCGGATTTTTCTGGGTCATGGGCATGATTTTCTTCTGGGCCAGCGAACAGGCGGCTGGCCGGGACCTCGAAGGTGCGGTGCGTGACCGTATCCAGGCGCCGTATCCAGCGTTGATGGAGCGCTGGGCGAGCCTCTGGCAGGACTTGCTGATGCAACCTGACGGTTTGGCGATCAAGCAGGTGCTCGACCGGTTCATGCCCAAGAGCCAGGTCATCATCGCGCGTAAACCCGATCCTTTCTCCGGGAGCACTTCATGAGCAGCAAGCGGATCATGGACATCGAGTTGCTGCGCGCCGTTGCGGTGATGGGCGTGTTGTTCCATCACCTGCAAGGCATGCCGTTTCCTGGCGGATGGCCGGGCCTGGCCGCCTTGGCCGACAGCTTCCAACTGTGGTGGGGCGTGGATCTGTTCTTCGCGATATCCGGGTTCGTCATCGGACGCAGCCTGATCCCGCAATTGCGTCGCTGCGACAGCCCTCGGCAATTCTGGATCGTCACCCGGGATTTCTGGATTCGCCGGGCGTTTCGCCTGTTGCCGTCGGCCTGGCTCTGGCTGCTGCTGGTGCTGTTCGCGGTGTTCTTCCTGAACCGTTCCGGCGCGTTCGGCAGCGTGCAGGCCAACCTGCAGGCGACCCTGGCCGGTTTCCTGCAGTTCGCCAACCTGCGTTTTGCCGATGCGTTCATGCACTATGAATACGGCGCAAGTTTCGTGTACTGGACGCTTTCCCTGGAGGAGCAGTTCTATTTGATCCTGCCGTTGCTGGTGTTTGTCTCGCGCCGCTATCTGGTGTGGGTGCTGTTGGCGGTGGTGCTGGTGCAGTTTTTCACCTGGCGGGCGCTGTGGCTGTCGGTGATCCGTACCGATGCCCTGGCGCTGGGTGTGTTGCTGTCGATCTGGAGCCTGCGACCCAGCTACTGGCGCTTCGAGCCCACGTGGTTGCGCCACCCGCCCTTGGGGATGCTGTTGGTGCTGGGCCTGGGCAGCGTGATGGCCTGGATCGCGACCGAGCACTTCAATTTGTCGTTCTACCGCCTCGGGGTCATTGCAGTGCTCAGTGCCGTGCTGGTCTGGGTGGCCTCCTATGATCGGGATTACCTGTTGCCCCGCAGCCGTTTTAAAACGGCGCTGACCTGGGTGGGCAGTCGTTCCTATGGGATCTACCTGATCCACATCCCGGTGTTTTTCCTGTTGCGCGAGTTGTGGTTTCGTTTCGCACCCTTGGGCTCGCCGGATCCGGCAAGCCATCCCTGGCTGGCCCTGGCCTGTGCCTTGTCGCTGATCGGACTGTTGAGCGAACTCAACTACCGCTGGGTCGAAATGCCCATGCGCAATCGTGGCGCTCAACTGGTTGAGCGCCTGGCCGCCGCCCGAACCGTCCTTCCTGTCTCTGGAGCCCCGTCATGCTGAGCCTTTTGAAGAAACTCACCACGGGCACGCCCGCGCCCGCTGAGCCGGTCGCCGACAAGGTCGACCCGTATATGCTCGGGCTGCACGATGCGATGCTCAGCGGCTGGTTCAACCAGCAAACCGGCGAACTGTTCACCGGTTTCCCGGTGACCCCTGAGGACACGCTGCTGGACGTGGGGTGCGGCGATGGCGGCAACGTGCATTTTTGTGCGATGCGCGGGGCGAAGATCATCATCGCCGACATCGACGCGGCCAAGGTCGAGGCCACTCGCCAGCGCTTGAGCGACACCCCCGCGCGCGGCGTCGAGTGCCACGTGACCGACTGCAACCCGCTGCCCATTGCCGACGCCACGGCCACGCGAGTGGTGTCCACGGAAGTCATCGAACATGTCGACGACCCGGCGCAGTTCCTTGCCGAACTGGTACGGGTCGGCCAGCCCGGTGCGCTGTACCTGTTGAGCGTGCCGCATCCCAGCTCCGAAGACCTGCAAAAGGACATCGCCGCGCCGGAGTACTTCCGCAAGCCCAACCACATTCGCATCATCAGCGAAGAGCAGTTCAAGGCGATGGTCAGCGAGGCGGGGCTTACGGTGTTGAGCCACAGCCAATACGGTTTCTACTGGTCGATGTGGATGCTGTTGTTCTGGGAGGCCAAGGTCGATTTCAGCAACGCCGACCACCCGTTGCTCAATCATTGGGCCGACACCTGGCAAGCCGTGCTGAATTCGCCGCGCGGCGCGCAGATCAAGCAGGCGCTGGATGCGGTGGTGGCCAAGAGTCAGGTGATTATTGCGCGCAAGCCTGAGTGATGCCCTCTGTGGGAGCAAGGCTTGCCCGCGATAAATGCGACGCGGTCCTCCGGGAATCGAGGTGCCTGCTTCGCGAGCAAGCTTTGCTCCCACAGCAGGATCAAATCTCCTCTGCACCATTTTCGCTTCGACCCGAGTGGCGGTAATCTGCTGGCCTTTGATGGGTGGTTAAGGCTTCATGACTGTTTTTTTCCGGCTCTCTTTGGCCCTCGCCGTGTTGCTTTTGGGGGGCTGCGAACAACCCCCGGCTCCGGCTCTCGATCAACAGCTGTATATCTGGCAGCGCCAATGGACCAAGGCCCACGAGCCGGCGCTGCGCCAGAGCCGTGGCGATTTCTCCAGCCTGCGGGTGCTGGCGTTGCAGGCTTTTCCCGGGGCGGGCTGGAGCCGTGCGCGGATCGATCCGGCCCTGCTCAAGGCTGACGGCCGCCCGCTGATCGCCGTGATTCGCCTGGACGGCCAGCTCAAGACCCTGGACCAGGATGAGGTGATCGCCCAGATCCAGCAGGTGCTGGGCGATTGGCAAGCCCAAGGCCTGATCCCGGTGGGGGTAGAAATCGACCACGATGCCGGCAACGCACGGTTGCCGGCCTATGGAAAATTCCTCGGCCAACTTCGGCAAGTCCTGCCGGCCAACGTGCGGCTGAGTATTACCGCGCTACCGGCCTGGCTCGACAGCCCTGCCTTGCCGGGATTGTTGGAAACGGCGGACAGCAGCGTGCTGCAGGTCCACGCGGTGAGCGATCCACGGCAGGGATTGTTCGATCCGAAACAGGCCCGGCGCTGGGCACAACGCTGGAACGAGGTCACCAAGAAGCCGTTTTATCTGGCCCTGCCGGCCTACGGTGTCGCGCTGCTGACCCAGGAAAATGGCGCTCCTGTGGTGGAAAGCGAAGTGCCGATCGATCGCGCTGGCGAGCGGCGGGAATTGCTGGCCGATCCGCAACAAGTGGCCGGGCTTGCGGTAGATTTGCGTGCCGATCCGCCGAAACATCTCGCTGGGCTGATCTGGTTTCGCCTGCCGCTGGCCGGCGACCGACGGGCGTGGAGCCTGACCACGCTCGGTGCCGTCGCCCGGGGGGACAACCTGGACAGTCGGCTGGCGTTGCAGTGGGAGGAGCAGGGTGGTTTGTACGATATCCGCCTGGTTAACCAGGGCAATCTCGACAGCCCCTGGCCCCAGCGCCTGACGCTGGCTGTTGGCGCGTGTGACGGCGTCGATGCCTTGGCCGGTTATACGTTGCAACAAACCCCCGGACTGCTTACCTTCACCCGCATTCAGGAAGGCCGCTTGGCTGCTGGCAGCCAACGGGCAATCGGCTGGGCGCGCTGTACGAAAATTGACCAAGGAGGTTTCAATGTTTACCCGTAAGTGGCCTCGTCACCTACTGTGTCTGAGCCTTTGTCTGCCGCTGGGCCCGGCGCTGGCCTGCGGGCCGGATTTCCCGATGCGCCTGCTGGATAACCGCGCCCAGTCGCTGGCCGAATTGCCCGAAGGCAGCTTTCGCTTCGAGGTCAGCCGCCTCGGCCAGGCGATTGCCGGGCTCAAGCCGGCCACCGAGGCGACGCGCAACCCGGACTACAGCTATGACGCCCCGTCTTCCTACGTTGAGCAACGCAACCAGGCCGAGCAGATCGGCCTGACCCCACCGCAGCAAGCGGTGGTGGAGCGCCTGCGAGCCCTGACCGATGTCGACCAGGTGGCAGCCGAAGCGGCCAACCTGCCTGATGAACTGCGCCTGTATGCGATTGGTGCGGCGGCTTTCAACGTCGGTGAGCATCAGCGCGCCGTGGAAGCGTTCCAGCAGTTGCTGGCGTTACCGGCCGACCAACGTCGGTTGCGCAGCACCTGGGCCGCGTACTCCCTCGGACGGGCCTTGTTCGCCGTGAGCACCGAGGCCGGCAGCGGCGACCCTGTGGTTTTGCAGGACCAGGCGCGAGCGGCGTTTCGCCAGGCCCGCGAGTTGAGCATTTCCGGCTTCAGCGATCCGCTGGAACTGGGCATCGCCAGCCTTGGCGAAGAAGCCCGGGTGGCCTACACCGCTGACGATTGGGACAGTGCCATCGGCCTGTATGCGATCCAGAACCTGCAAGGCTCCCCGGTGGGCTACAGCTCGTTGCTGCAATTGGCCGGTGATTTGAGCGCCCAACCGGATGAGCGCTTGAGCGAATTGCTCAAGTCCAAGGCGGTGCAGCGATTGGTCACTGCCTACCTGCTCAGCCGCGTCGGCTGGTGGGACGGTGAAGAACCCTCTGGCGATAAACGGCTGTTCGAACTGTTGCGAGCCAACGCCCGGGACAACCTGGACGATGCCGATCGTTTGGCGGCGGTGAGTTACCAGCACGGCGATTACGCCAGCGCCCAGGCTTTTGTGCAGAAGGCTTCCGACACCGGCCTGGCCTGGTGGGTGCGTGCCAAGCTGGCCTTGCGCGACGGCGACAAAGTGGCCGCAGCGGCGGCTTATGCCAAGGCCGCCCAGGCTTTCCCGAACGATGAGTCATGGGGCGGCCGGCGGACACCGGATTGGAACTTCGAGTCGGTGCAGCCCAAGTGCCGGGTCGAAGGTGAAAGCGCGATCCTGGCCTTGCAGCGCGGCGATTACCTGCAAGCCTTCGATCAGCTCTATCGCGGCCAGAGCAACTATTGGTACGACGCTGCCGCAGTCGCCGAGCGTGTGCTGACGGTGGATGAGCTCAAGCAGTACGTTGACGCCCAAGTCCCGGCGCCACCGGCGTTGAGCCAGGAGGATCGGGACAACTATGTGCCGCTGCCCGTGGCTGCGAGCCTGCGCAATCTGCTGGGTCGTCGCTTGCTGAGGGAAGGGCGCTTTGATGAGGCACCGGCTTATTTCGATAACGCAGACTTGCAGAACAAGGCCCGCGCCTATGGGCAATTGCGCCAGGACGCGGAGTCCAAATGGTGGCCAACCCGACGGGCCGAGGCGTATTTCAATGCGTCCTGGATGGCGCGCAAATGGGGCATGGAGTTGCTCGGCTATGAGATGGCGCCGGATTACGCCAGCCTGGGAGGCAACTACAGCCTGGAACCGGTTGAACTGAAGGTTGGGCCGCTGGTGGCCGAAGGCGAAGTGCAACGCCAGCAGGCCAGCGCGGCGCAGCCGGACATGCGTTATCACTATCGGTTTGTTGCCACGGCGTTGGCGAGTCAGGCGGCGGATCATTTGCCGCATACCAGCCAGGCGTTTGCGGCGGTGTTGTGTAACGCGGTGGGGTACAACTCCAGCCTTGAAGAGCAGAGCGCGTTGTATCAACGGTACGTGAAGGAAGGCCCGTATGTGGATTGGGCATGGAGCTTTGGTTACCAGTGCCCTTATCCAGAGTTCAACAAGGCCGATAAACGCTACGTCACCCAGGCCCTGGACCCGATTCGTTCGATGTTGCGACCTTACAAGGGGTGGCTGCAAATGGGCGGTGTGGTGCTGGTAGTGGCGGTGGCGTTGGGGCTGATCAGCCGCCGCCGGCGCAAGGCGCGGATGTCGGCCTCCTAAGCTGAATAACCCATTGTGGGAGCGAGCTTGCTCGCGATGACGGCATAGCAGACGCTACAAAGGCGTATGTGATTGCCCCATCGCGAGCAAGCTCGCTCCCACAGGGGGGGGTATCGCCAATGGGGCGTGCCCCTACATCTGCGTCGCCATCCCCTCCACATTCATGGCCGCCTGGCGCAACGCCTCCGAGCGGGTAGGGTGTGGGTGGCAGGTCAGGGCGATGTCCTCGGCTGAGGCGCTGAACTCCATGGCCACGCAGTATTCACTGATCATCTCACTGACGCTCGGGCCGACCAGGTGCACGCCAAGGATCTCATCGGTGCGTTCATCGGCCAGGACCTTGGCGAACCCTTCGGTCTCATGGTTGATCTTGGCCCGGCTGTTGGCGGTGAAGGGGAACTTGCCGACCTTGTAGGCACGGCCTTCGGCCTTGAGCTGTTCCTCGGTCTTGCCGACGCTGGCCAGTTCCGGACGGGTGTAGATGACGCTGGGAATCAGCGCATAGTTGACCTCGGCGGCCTTGCCGGCGATCTGTTCGATGCAGACCATGGCTTCGTCCTCGGCCTTGTGGGCCAGCATCGGTCCGGACGTCACATCACCGATGACCCAGACGCCGGGCGCTTCGGTCCGGTGATGCTGGTTGGCGAGCATGCCGCGCTTATCAGGGCTCAGTCCGACGTTCTCCAGCCCCAGTCCTTGCGTGTAAGGCCGACGACCGATGGCGACCAGCACGTAATCGGCGTCCAGGGTCTGTGCTTCGCCGCCCGCCGCCGGTTCGATCTGCAGTTGCACGCCGCTGGCCGAGGGAATGGCTCCGGTGACCTTCGAACTCAACTTGAACTGGATGCCCTGTTTGCCCAAGGCTCGTTGCAGGGTCTTGCCGGCCTCGCCATCTACCCCCGGGCAGATGCGATCGAGGTATTCGACCACGGTCACCTGGGCACCCAGGCGCCGCCAGACTGAACCCAGTTCGAGGCCGATGACGCCGGCGCCGATCACCACCAGATGTCGGGGCACCTCACTCAGGGACAAGGCGCCGGTGGAGTCGAGGATACGCTGGTTATCGATGGTCACGCCTGGCAGGGGCGTGGGTTCCGAGCCGGTGGCGATGACGATGTCCTTGGCGCTGAGTTCGGTCTTGGTGCCATCGTCGCCTGTAACGGTCACCTTGCCCGGCCCGTCGATGTGGCCCCAGCCTTTGATCCAGTCGACCTTGTTCTTGCGAAACAGAAACTCGATGCCCTTGGTCAGGCCGGCCACGCTTTCGTCCTTCTGCTTCATCATCTGCGCAAGGTTGAGGGTGGGGCTGACTTCAATGCCCAGGTTGGCGAATTCCGTTCCCGTGGCGGCTTCGTACAGTTCAGAGGCATGCAGCAAGGCCTTGGAGGGCATGCAGCCGACGTTCAGGCAGGTGCCGCCCAGGGTGGCTCGGCCTTCGACACAGGCGGCTTTCAAGCCCAATTGCCCGGCCCGAATCGCCGCGTTATACCCGCCGGGTCCGCCGCCCAGAATGATCACGTCGTAGTTGCTCATCGTTGTTCTCCCGCTTGGCCTGATGAAAAATTATGGTCGTAATATGAGCGTTTCCAGAGATTTCGGTCAAGGCTTAAGTCAAGAGGTCGGCGCAGGCCTTGTCATGAAGAATTCAAAACGGAAATTTCACAGGAATCGTTATAAGGTAACGGCATATAACGGAGCGTCGGTGGCGTTTGTCCACGGGCCCGGATTTTGATCGCCACGAGTGCTGGGGTGGTATGCAAGTCGATCTTGATGTCGAGGGGGCACAGGTGGCCGAATGGCCACGTTTTCAGCGCGCGTCGTTTCAAGGGCGCCGTTTGAAGCAGATTGCTTTCGCCCTGGGAAGCGTGGCGGGCGTGGGCCTGGTACTGGCGTTTTTTATCGGGGTATTTTCGCCGCAATCGCTTTGGCCGGCGCTGCTGGTCAGCCAAGGTGCGGGACTGCTGGTGCTGGTGGCAGGTTTGCAATCGGCCTGGTGGGTCACGCAATGGCGTAGCAAGGCGCTGCTGCCAGCTGTGGATAACCTGCCGGCGGAAAACGAGCCTGTTGATAACCTGGGTTGGTATGAGCGGCTGCTGGAGCGAATTGGCGCTCGCGGGATCGGCCTGCTGAAACAGATCGGTGCGCCTGCGTTGTGGCTGGCCGGTTGGTCCGTGCTGGTATTGCTGGGCCTGGAGCAAGCCTGGAACTTGCAACTGCCGGCTGCCGCCCTCGGTGTCTCGGCCAGTGTGGGGGCGGTGTTGTCGTTGTTGTTGGCGTTCGGGCTATTGGTGTTCGAGCGGCAGTTGGCCCAGCAATCTCCCGTGGAATGGCCGGAAGCGCCGACGCTGGCGCAGCTGACGCGGGTGGCGATCATCGTGCTGGTGCTTGGCGCTTTGTGCTTGTTGTTCGCCGCAGAAACGTCCATCTGGCCGTTTCGCCTGGCGGTGCTGATGGGGCTGTTGCCGGGCGTGGTGGCGGCGGAGTTTTTGCTGCGCGCCGTGTTGTCGTTGTTCATCCCGCGCCGGAACGCTCTGGAACCGCCGCTGCTGGGCCGGAGTGTCATCGCCGATCTGCTGCGCTGGCCGCCGCAACCGTTGCTGGCCTTGCAGCACGAACTGCACAACCGTTTTGGCATCGACTTGCGGCAGATCTGGGCCTTCAGCTACATGCGCCGGGCTTTTTTACCGGTGTTGGCGCTGGTGTCGCTGGTGGGCTGGTTGTTGACGGGCGTGCACGAAGTGCCGCTGCAGGGACGTGGCATCTATGAGCGTTTTGGCAAACCGGTGGAGGTGTTCGGCCCGGGCTTGCATGTCGCGTTGCCTTGGCCGTGGGGCAGGGTGCTCAACGTCGAGAATGGCGTTGTGCATGAATTGGCGGCCAGCGTCGCGGAGAGTCGGGCAGTGGTCGAGGCTGAACCGGCGGAGGGACCGGCGCCGGCAATCGCCAATCGGTTGTGGGACGCCAGCCATGTGAACGACAAGTCCCAGGTCATTGCCAGTCGTCGTGCCGACCAGCAGAGCTTCCAGATCGTCAACATGGACGTGCGCTTTGTCTATCGCATCGGCCTGACGGACGCCGCGGCATTGGCGGCGACCTACAACAGCGCCGATGTGCCGACGCTGATCCGCAGCACCGCCAGCCGCATCCTGGTGCATGAATTTGCATCGCGCACGCTGGACGGTTTGCTGGGTGCGGACCGTGTCAGCCTCGCCGACGAAATCGGTCGCGCCGTCCAGGCTGATTTGCAATCGCTCGATAGCGGTGTGGAAATCCTGGCGACGGTGGTGGAGGCGATTCATCCGCCGGCCGGTGCGGCCAATGCCTACCACGGCGTACAGGCGGCGCAGATCGGCGCGCAGGCATTGATCGCCCGAGAGCGCGGCGCGGCGGCGGAACAGACCAACCAGGCACAATTGCAAGCCAGCGTCGCCCATGACCAAGCCACGGCCACCGCCCGGGAAATCAACGCGACTGCCCAGGCCGCCGACCTGCGCTTCAATGCCGACCGCAAAGCCTACGCCACGGCGGGGCACGCTTTTGTACTGGAGCATTACCTGAGCCAACTCAGCCAGGGCCTGGCCAATGCCCGGTTGCTGATTCTCGACCATCGCCTGGGCGGCAGCGGCAACGCGCCGACCATCGACTTGCGTACCTTCACGCTGCCGGCAGACCCCGCGTCGCCGCGTAACCCTGTCCCGCCAGGAGCTGCCCATTGAGCCAGTCCTCTTCACACGATCACCACGACCACGCTGGTCACGATCACGGCCATGCCGGTCATCACCATGGCCATCATCACCACCATCATGGCGATCCGCAACAGGCCGGTCCGTTCCCGTGGCGGCGGATGGGTTGGGCGGCGTTGCTGGTGGCGTTTGCCGTTGCGGCCGCAAGCCTGGTGCAAGTGCGCTCGGGGGAGGCCACGGTCATCACTCGTTTCGGTAATCCGGCGCGGGTACTGCTGCAACCTGGCTTGAGTTGGCGCTGGCCGGCGCCGTTCGAGGCGGCGATTCCGGTGGACCTGCGGTTACGCACCACCTCCAGCGGTTTGCAGGATGTCGGCACCCGTGATGGGCTGCGGATCATCGTCCAGGCCTACGTGGCGTGGCAGGTGCAAGGTGATCCGGAAAACGTGCAGCGTTTCATGCGCGCGGTGCAGAACCAACCGGACGAAGCCGCACGGCAGATCCGCACCTTCGTCGGCTCGGCGCTGGAAACCACCGCCGCCAGTTTTGACCTGGCGAATCTGGTCAATACCGATGCCAGCCAGGTGCGCATCGCCGATTTCGAAGCTCAGCTGCGTCAGCAGATCGATCAACAGTTGCTCACCACTTACGGCGTGCGCGTGTTGCAAGTCGGTGTCGAACGCCTGACCTTGCCCTCGGTGACACTGACGGCGACGGTGGATCGCATGCGCGCCGAGCGTGAAACCATCGCCACCGAACGCACCGCCGTCGGCAAGCGCGAAGCGGCGCAGATTCGCTCCGCCGCGGAACGTGATGCACGAGTCATGCAAGCCGATGCCACAGTGAAGGCCGCAGATATCGAAGCGCAGTCGCGGGTAGAAGCGGCTGAGATCTATGGTCGGGCATACGCCGGCTCCCCGCAGCTCTACAACCTGCTCCGTTCGTTGGACACCTTGGGCACCATTGTCAGCCCAGGCACGAAGCTGATTTTGCGCACCGATGCGGCGCCATTTCGTGTTCTGGTGGACGGTCCTGTTTCCGTGGAAGGCAAAGGTGGAACACAACCATGAGTTTGGTTCCACGTGGAACAAACGAGTTATCCAGCCCGTGGATCCAGGCCGGACGCCTGGCATTTCTTGCGCTTTACGCGGTCACGGTGCTGGCGGCGTTGGCCTGGGTCTTTTCCAACGTGCGGCAGATCGATCCGCAGAATCGTGCGGTGGTGCTGCACTTTGGTGCCTTGGATCGCATCCAGAATGCCGGCCTCTTGTTGGCGTGGCCTCGTCCTGTGGAACAAGTGGTCTTGCTGCCCGCTGCGGATCGGGTGCTTGAGCGGCGGGTGGAAAATCTGCTGCGTTCGGATGAGGCCCTGCAAGCCGATCGTGTCGCCAGTTTTGCCACGCCAGTCAGCGATGCGCTGGCCGGTTCTGGTTATTTATTGACCGGTGATGCCGGCGTGGTGCAACTGGATGTGCGGGTGTTCTACAAAGTCACCGACCCTTATTCCTTCGTCTTGCAAGGTGAACATGTCCTGCCGGCACTGGACCGGTTGGCGACCCGCAGTTCCGTGGCCCTGACTGCAGCCCGGGATCTGGACACCATTCTGGTGGCTCGCCCCGAACTGATGGGTAGCGACAACCAGGCGGCCGAGCGCCGCGAACGCTTGCGTGGCGATCTGGTGCAGGGGCTTAACCGACGCCTGGCTGACCTGGCGGCGACAGGGGAGGGGTTGGGTATCGAAGTGGTGCGGGTCGATGTGCAATCGAGTCTGCCGGGGCCGGCGGTGAGTGCCTTCAACGCGGTGCTGACGGCCAGTCAGCAGGCCGATAAAGCCGTGGCCAACGCGCGCACCGAAGCCGAAAAGCTCACCCAGGCCGCCCGCCAAGACGCCGACCGTGCCGTGCAGGTCGCCCATGCCCAGGCCAGCGAACGGCTCGCCAAGGCTTCGGCTGACACGGCGACGGTGCTGGGCCTGGCGAAGACCCAAGTTAGCGATCCGCAAATGCTGCTGCGCCTGTATCGCGAACGCATGCCTACCATCCTTCGCCAGGCCGGTTCAGTGACCACGGTCGATCCGAAAGACGATTCCCGCCTGATTATCCAGGGAGCCGGACAATGACCGCCCAAACCAGCGCTGCACCGATGTTGTCCTCGACGGAACAACGCATCGCCGCCCGACAACTGACCTTGGCGATGCTCGCCCTCGGCTTGCTCGCATTGGGCCTGGCATGGCGCGGTTGGTCGCCAGAGCAGAGCGGTGTCAGCCAACTGCTGTTGGGGTTCGCCTCGCTGTTGGTGGCAGTGCCGGTGATGCGTTCGGCCTGGTACAGCTTGCGTTACCCAAGCCTGCACGGGATTACCGACCAACTTATCGCCCTGGCGATGCTCGGTGCCTGGGCCACCGGCGATCTGCTGACGGCGGCGTTGTTGCCGATCATCATGATCTTCGGGCATGTGCTGGAAGAGCGCAGCGTCATTGGCTCCCAGGAGGCGATCCATGCCCTTGGCCAACTGACCCGCAGCCAAGGTCGCAAGGTGCAGGCCGACGGATCGATCATCGATGTCGACAACGCGACGCTCCAGCCTGGCGATGTCGTGGAGGTGCGCGCGGGCGATCGGGTGCCGGCCGATGGTTGTGTGTTGTCCGGCCAAGCCAGCCTCGACACCGCGCCCATCACGGGTGAGTCGGTGCCGTTGGAGGCTGTGGTCGGCACTGAGGTCTTTGGTGGCGCGATCAACCTGGATGGTCTGCTGCGCCTGGAAGTGACCCGGACCGGCGAAGAATCCACCTTGGGCAAGGTCATTGCCCTGATGCAAAACGCCGAACGCTCCAAGCCGCCCATCACTCGCTTGCTGGAACGCTACGCCGGCAGTTACCTGGTACTGGTGTTGTTGCTGGCGGCGGTGACCTGGTTCGTGACCAACGATGCCCAGGCGATGCTGGCAGTATTGGTCGCCGCTTGCCCTTGTGCGTTGGTGCTGTCGGCGCCGGCCACCGCCATTGCCGGGATCGCGGTGGCGGCGCGCCATGGGATCCTGATCCGCAGCTCGGCCTTCCTGGAAGAACTGGCGGACCTGACGTCGTTGGTTGTCGACAAGACCGGCACCCTGACCTACGGCGTCCTGCGCCTGCAATCCATCGAATATGCCCAGGATGCTCCCTCATCGTTGCTGCTACCTTTGGCTGCCAGCCTCGGTTCGGCCAGCAGCCATCCGGTCAGTCGTGCGTTGGCGGGGTTGGTGGAGCAGGAAGACTGCCTGGCGCTGACGGACATCCATGAGCGCCAGGGCCTGGGGGTGGTCGCGATGACCGCCCAGGGCGAAGCGGCGCTCGGCCGGCCGGAGTTGTTTGCACAGCTGGGCATTCAAACGTCTGCGGTCCCGGAGCACGACGGCCCGATTGCCGGCCTGGCCCTGGACGGGCAGTTCCTCGCCTGGCTGTTGTTGGCCGACAGCGTCAAGCCGGAGGCACGGATGGCCATGGCCGAGCTGCGCGAGCTGGGCCTGGGGCGGCAGCTGCTGTTGACCGGCGACCGCCAGAGCGTGGCCACGACCCTGGCCCGGGATGTCGGCATCGGCGACTTGCAAGCCCAGGCCCTACCGGAAGACAAACTCAAGCGAGTCATGGCCGAAATCGACCATGGATTCCGCCCCATGGTAGTGGGCGATGGCATCAACGATTCCCTGGCGCTCAAGGCCGGGGTGGTCGGCGTTGCAATGGGCGCCGGCGGCGCAGATATCGCCCTGGCGTCGGCAGACATCGTGCTGATCGGCAGCGATTTGCGTCGCCTGGGCACTTGCGTGCGATTGAGCCGCCAATGCAGGCGCACGTTGCAGGTCAACGTGATCATTGGCCTGGGCTGGACGCTGGCAATCGTCGCCTTTGCCGCCTTCGGTTGGCTCGGCGCGGCAGGGGCGATGATCGCTGCGCTGCTGCATAATCTCAGTACCCTGCTAGTGTTAGGTAATGCGGGGCGATTGCTGCGGTTCCAGGAGCCACTCCTGAAAATTCAAGCGAAGGGAGCCGTTGGATAACCCTTGGCGAACTGTGCGTCACCCTTGCAGTCTCTGTTGGAGAGGGCGCACCCATACTGGCAGTACCCGGCACAAGGAGTGAATTTGGGACGGTGATAGAAAAAGGCTATAAATTCGATAGCCTGCTATTTTTCTATGATGGTCTACCCTCATTTTCAGACGTCTGAAACAAGGGGGATTTTTCATGCTCGCGCAACTTCCACCGGCCTTACAGAATCTGCACCTACCGCTTCGGTTGCGGCTCTGGGATGGCCATGAGTTTTCACTGGGTGACGACCCCAGTGTCACGATCGTGGTCAAGGACCCACAAATGGTCGCGCAATTCACCCATCCCAGCCTGGATGCGCTAGGAGCGGCATTCGTCGAAGGCAAACTGGAACTCGAAGGTTCGATTCACGAAGTCATTCGTGTCTGCGATGAATGGAGCCAGGCCTTGGTCGAGGATGACGCCGACAACCCGCCGGTTAGATCACTCCACGACAAGGAAACCGACGCCAAGGCGATCTCCTATCACTACGATCTTTCCAACGCGTTCTATCAGCTGTGGCTCGACAGTGACATGGCCTATTCCTGTGCCTATTTCGAGACGGGCAGTGAAACCCTCGAACAGGCCCAGCAAGCCAAATTCCGCCACTTGTGCCGCAAGCTGCGATTACAGCCGGGTGACTACCTGCTGGATGTCGGATGTGGGTGGGGCGGCCTGGCCCGTTACGCTGCGCGCGAGTTCGGTGCCAAAGTCTTCGGGATTACCCTGAGCAAGGCGCAGCTGACACTGGCTAGGGAACGGGTCAAGGCAGAGGGCCTGGAGGATCTGGTCGAGTTGCAATTGCTGGACTACCGCGACCTGCCCCAGGACGGTCGTTTCGACAAAGTGGTCAGCGTTGGCATGTTCGAGCATGTTGGCCACGCCAACCTCGAGCAGTACTGCAAGACGCTGTTCGGCGCGGTGCGTGAGGGCGGGTTGGTGATGAACCATGGCATCACCGCCAAGCACACCGACGGTCGTCCAGTCGGTCGCGGCGCCGGTGAATTCATCGAGAAGTATGTATTCCCCAACGGCGAACTGCCGCACCTGTCGATGATCTCTGCCGAGATCAGCGAAGCGGGGCTGGAAATCGTCGACGTGGAAAGCCTGCGCCTGCATTACGCGCGCACGCTCGATCACTGGAGTGAACGCCTGGAGGACAATCTCGAGGCCGCCGCGAAGGAAGTGCCGGAACAGGCGTTGCGGATCTGGCGTCTGTACCTGGCCGGCTGTGCCTACGCGTTCGCCAAGGGCTGGATCAATCTGCACCAGATCCTGGCGGTGAAGGCCCACGCCGACGGTAGCCATGAGTTGCCCTGGACCCGCGACGACATCTACACCCCTTAGAGAATCGGGGAAATGAGCCGGGCGACCCGCATGCCGATCTTCTGCAGGCGGTGGGTCTCCCGGCTTTCCTGTTTGTCGATTTCCACGGCTTGGGCGAAGTCCTGCTCAAGCATCTGCTCGACCTCGGTGGCGAAAGGGATATCCACCGTGAGCAGCATGACTTCGAAATTCAGGCGGAACGAACGGTTGTCCAGGTTCGCACTGCCGATTGCGCTGATTTCCCGGTCGATCAGCACCACTTTCTGATGCAGGAAACCCGGCGTATAGCGGAACATCCGCACACCGGCCCGCACCGCTTCAAACGCATAAAGGCTGGACGCGGCATAGACAATCTTGTGGTCCGGCCGCGAGGGCAGCAGGATGCGCACATCCACCCCGCGCAGCACCGCCAGGCGCAAGGCGGCGAACACCGCTTCGTCAGGGATGAAGTAAGGCGTTGTGATCCAGACTCGCTCACTGGCCGCATGGATAGCCTCGACGAAAAACAGCGAACAGGTTTCGTAGGCATCGGCCGGGCCGCTGGTCAGCAATTGGCAGAGCACACCGTCGTCCGGGTAGGTGTCTGGCAGGATCAGCGGTGGCAGCGAACGGGCCGCCCAGAACCAGTCCTCGGCAAACGACTCTTGCATACTCCCCACCACCGGGCCGCAGACTTCGACATGAGTGTCGCGCCACGGCGCCAGCGGCGGCTTTTCGCCCATGTACTCATCGCCCACGTTGTGTCCGCCAACGAAGCCTAGAACGCCATCCACCGCCACGATCTTGCGGTGGTTGCGAAAGTTGACCTGGAACCGATTGAGCCAGCCGCTGCGGGTGGCGAAGGCTTTCACGTGGACACCACCGTCGCGCAGCGCCTGGACGTAGCGGTGGGGCAGGGAGTGGCTACCAATGCGGTCATAAAGCAGATACACCGCCACGCCTTCGGCGGCTTTTTTCAGGAGCAGTGTCTGCAGGCGTAGGCCGAGGCGGTCATCGTGGATGATGAAAAATTGAATCAGCACGGCCTGCCGCGCGTTATCGATGGCCTGGAAGATTGCCTCGAACGTGGCCTGCCCATTGACGAGCAAGCGCACCTGATTGTTCGCCAGGCAAGGTGTGCGCCCCAGCTTGGGCATGGCCCGCAGCGAGTCGTAGGCCTGGGACGCGCGAGCGGTCAAAGCCTCTTCGACCCACGGCCGCCAGTTCAACTCGGAGATCGCCTTGCGCATCTCTTCGTTGGCTTGTCGGCGCGCCTTGATGTAGCCATCAAAAGTGCTGCGCCCGAAAACCAGGTAAGGGATCAATGTCAGGTAGGGAATAAACAGCAGCGACAGGGCCCAGGCAATCGAGCCTTGGGCCGTGCGCACCGTCAATACGGCGTGGACGGCGGCAATGGAACCCAGGGTGTGGAGCAGCGCGATCAGGTAACCGAAAACATGCGGGCCGAAATAATCCATGGGGGCATTCTTGCTCCGGAAGTTTCAATGCTTAACAGACCATGTTCCATGGCGAATGTCGCTATTTAATTCACTTGTCCCGGGCTTGAACCGAAGCCTGTGGGCGGCGTCTAACGGCCACTTGTCCTCTGGAGTTTATGCAATGAATGTTCGTCTGCTGGGTGTGGCCTTGGCAATGGGGTTGTCGGTTCCGATGGCGGCTCAGGCGCAGATGCTCCAGCCGGGTTTGTGGGAGCTGACCACCAGCAACATGAAGGTCGATAACCAGAACCTGCCAGACCTGCAACTGATCCTGGGCCAGGTGCAGAACCAGATGACTCCGGAACAACGGGCGATGCTGGAAAAGCAGGGCATCACCATGGGCGGTAAAGGCATCCGTGTCTGCCTGACCCCGGCGCAGGTGCAAACCAATGACATTCCGCTGCAAGACCCGCAATCGGGTTGCAAGCAGCAGATCACCGAGCGCACCGGCAATCAGTGGAAGTTTCGCTTCAGTTGCCCGAAAGCCCAGGGTAATGGCGTTGCGACGTTCCAGAGCGATCGTGAATTCACCACCAAGGTCAACGGCACGTTCAATGCCACCGGCATCCAGCAGAACGGCAGTCTCGACACTCGCGCGGTGTGGCTGGGGCAGGATTGCGGGACGGTCAAGCCGAGGGCTTGAAGCGGGTATGAAGTAATCGTTTGGAGAATCTGTGGGAGCAAAGCTTGCTCGCGACGCAAACAACTCGGTACATCGCCAGGGGCGTCACCGTTCATCGCAGGCAAGCCTTGCTCCGACAAATGCTCTCAAGGCCGACTCAGCGCCTCATACAACGTATTGAGGTTGTATTCGAACAGACCAGTAAAGGTGCTGGCCGGTCCGCTGGCCGCGAGTGCATCGGAATACAGCGTGCCGCCGATGTGCGCGCCGCTCTCGTCGGCGATCTGCTTGAGCAGGCGTGCGTCCTTGATGTTTTCCATGAACACCGCTTTGACCTTCGCCTGACGGATCTGGGTAATCAGTGCCGCGACTTCTGCTGCCGACGGTTCACGCTCTGTGGATAAACCCTGGGGCGCCATGAACTCGATGCCATAGGCTTGGCCCAGGTAACCGAATGCATCGTGGGAGGTCACGATCTTGCGATTGCCTGGTGGCAATGCACCGAGCTTGGCCTTGGCTACGGCGAGCAGGGCGTAGATTTTCTTCAGGTACGCCTGGCTGTTGCGTTCGTAATCGGCCTTGTTGGCCGGGTCAGCAGCTTCCAATGCCTTGGTGATGTTGCTGACATACAGCTCGGCATTCGCCAGGTTGTGCCATGCGTGCGGGTCGGGGATGGTCTCGCCATCCTCATCCAGTGAGCGGGGGATGACGCCGCGGCTGGCGCTGATCACCGGAGCAGTGGTTTCAGTGCTGGTCACCAGGCGATCCAACCATGGCTCGAAGCCCAGTCCATTCTTGATGATCAGTTTTGCCTTGAGCAGTGCCTTGGCGTCGTCTGGCGTGGGTTCGTAGGTGTGTGCATCAGCGTCCGGGCCGACCATGTTGGTGATGTGGATATGCTCACCGCCGACCTGTCGGGTCATGTCGGCGAGGATGCTGAAGCTCGTCACCACCTGGAGCTTTTCGGCGGCGGACAGGGACATGGACAGCATCAGACTGAATAGCACGAGCAGAACGCGCATCGGAAACACCTCATTGGGATGTGAGCAAAGGCGGGCGGCGCAGCAAACCGTGCACCGGACCGAATACCACCGACAACAGATACAACGCGCCCGCCACCAGTACGATGGACGGCCCGCTGGGCAGTGAGTAATAGAAAGACAGCAACAGGCCAAGCCACACCGAGAGGCAGCCAAGCAGCGCCGCGATCAGCATCAGCAGTGGCAGGCGACGGCTCCAGAATCGCGATGCGGCGGCAGGCAACATCATCAGGCCGACCACCATCAGCGCACCGATGGCCTGGAAGCCGATCACCAGGTTCAACACCACCAGGGTCAGGAACACACCATGGGCCAACGGGCCGAGACGACTGACGGTTTGCAGGAACAGTGGGTCCAGCGTATCGAGCAGCAACGGTCGGTAAATCAACGCCATCGCCAACAGGCTGGCACCGGATACCCAGAGCATGCCGGTAAGTGTCGGGCCGTCTACCGCCAGCGCCGAGCCGAACAGCAAGTGAAGCAAGTCTAGGCGTTTACCGGCCATGCCGAGGATCAACACGCCGGCCGCCAGGGAAATGGGATAAATCGCCGCGAGGCTGGCGTCTTCCCGTAGGCCGGTGCGCCGGGTAATCCAGGCGGCGAGTCCGGCCATGCTCAGGCCCGCGCCCAGGCCGCCAATGGTCAGGGCTGGCAGGCTCAGCCCGGCGAACCAGAAACCCAGGGCGGCGCCAGGCAGAATGCCGTGCGCTACGGCGTCACCAATCAAGCTCATGCGCCGAAGAATCAGGAACACGCCCAACGGTGCCGTACTGCACGCCAGCACCAGGCCGCCGAGCAAGGCCCTGCGCATGAAGACAAACTCTTGAAACGGTTGCCAGAGATGAGTGGCCGCAAGCATCAGGCCACCCACGTGTGGGGTTGTTGAGCGATCAAGTCGACGCTGCGGCCCAGCACGCAGCCGGTGTTGCTGATCAGCAGCGTATGGGGGATATGTTGGCGGACCGCTGCCAGATCATGGCATACCACCACGACGGTTCGGCCCTGGGCGTGCCAGTGATGGAGGTGTTTCCACAGCAGCGCCTGGCCCTGTTCGTCGAGGGCGGCGTGGGGTTCGTCGAGCAACAGCAGTGGCGCTTCGGCCAGGCTCAGGCGAGCGAGCAGGGCGCGTTGCAGCTCGCCCCCAGACAGCGCCATTAGCGGACGATGTTCGAGGCCGGTCAGCGCCCAGTCGGCCAGTACGGTCTGGAGCAACTGCCTTCGCATGGCTGGCGTATGTCGATTACCCCAGGAACCGGCGGCCACCAACTCTTGCAAACTGATGGGAAATTGCCGATCCAGATGTTGCTGCTGCGGCATGAACGAAACCCCACCACGGCGTGGAACATCCAAGGTGACTTTGCCGGAGAGCGGTTTTTGCAGCCCCGCGAGCACTTTCAATAGGCTACTTTTGCCCGAGCCGTTGGCACCGATGATGGCGGTAAGACTGCCGGCCGATCGCTGCATCGCGAGCGGCGGTGTGAGGGGTTGTCCGGGTGCGCCCCAGCGCAGTGCTTGGCAGTTGATCATGATGCCTCCCGCGTCCAGCTGCTTTGCGCCACGGCGTCATGGGCGTGCAGGCTTTCGGCGTGAACGACGCGCACATTCAACGCAACGATGTCGGGTGACCGCCTCAGGACCGTGCTTAATCGCCGCGCAGCGTCTTCGCAGAACATCAGGTTTTGGCCGTTGGCCAGGGCGAAGGCCTGTTCATCGGCGCGCTTGACGGCGGTTTGCACAGCGGTGCCGAGGGCTGCTTCGGCTTCGTTGATGAAAGACTGCAGCGGTAAATCGTCGGCATCGGCATTCAGGTGTAGGGTCAGGCTCGCCGTACTGCGTTGGCTATGAGGGGTGGCGACAATGCCATTCGATGAACCTAGCCAGGCCAGGATCTCGGCGTGCTCAAGTTTCTTGTTAGCGAAGTCATCGACGAATTGCTGTTGGATCAATTGCCGGGCAAGTGCGGCCGAACAAGGGCAGGTGGAGGAATAGGGAATCTGGATTTTCAGTTCCACGTGGAACACTGCGTTTTTCAAGTGGGCTTCGATGCTCACCGGGTAGCGTTTCCAACCCTCAAGCGGGCTGATGAGTGCCGGACGCTTGAGCAGCAGATCGGTATACACACTGAGCGATGCCGCGTGGGACAAACCTTCATGGCTATCGAGAAATTGCTGAAGGATTCGACGCAATAACGCCGGCGAAAGCGTCGTCTCTTCGAGCAGCTCTAGCGCCAGGTATAAGCGTGACATGTGAATGCCGCGCGCCTCACCGTCATCAAGGCTGACACCTGCGTCGGCCATTGCACTGAGACGTTGGCCGTCAATCAACACCGGTGTTGCGATGCCGCACATACCCACCCAATCAAGGGGCAGGGTTTGACGTGAAGCCTGCGCTGCGATGTCGGGCAGGGTTAACGCGTTCATGGTCAAGGTCCATCGAAGGTTCAGAATTAGATGTTATAGTATAACAACTAATTTAGAGAAACCTTTTCCATGAAAGGAGTTTCATCTCCCTAAACGTTTACGTTCCACGTGAAACATCAGCGCGATGAATCCTGGCAACCGTTCATGCGTCCGCATACAAATGCACCCGCACTACCACCAGAACTCGAGAAACGATTGAGGGTCGTCCAGCCCACACGCCGGCTGTATCCGACCCAACTTTCTCCATCCGATGCCAAACCAGTAAAGAAGGTGAGCTGACCGTAACGGCTATTGGTTTGCGCCCAATAACGACGACTGGCCGTTTCAAAACCTCGTAAATAAATGGTGTTTCCCGCCGTTGCGACGCTGTAGGCATTGCCCTGAATGTCCACGCACGCCAGCAGATTTGCACTACGGGTGCAGTTCGCCAGGAGAGGGGTTTGGGCCGAAGCGCTTAACCCCCACAGCAACAACAGGCTCGCTAATACGAATTTCAGATGGTTGCGCATGGAGTGATCTCAGGCCAATGAGGGATGGCGGGGGCTGGTTGAATTGTGTTGTTATACTATAACATAAAACACCGTGACCCTGACCCCAGCCAAACCTGGAAACGAGCCGTAGTCGAAGCGGCCGCCCGATGAGGATATACCTGATGCCCAATCGTCTTCCCGTAACCGTGCTTTCCGGATTCCTCGGTGCCGGTAAAAGTACGCTGCTCAACCACGTTTTGCGTAATCGCGACAATCTGCGGGTTGCGGTGATCGTCAACGATATGAGCGAGATCAACATTGATGGCAGCGAAGTCCAGCGAGATGTCACCCTGAGTCGTTCCGAAGAAAAGCTAGTGGAAATGAGCAACGGCTGCATCTGCTGCACGTTGCGCGAGGACTTGCTCGAAGAAGTCGGGCAACTCGCCAGGGAAGGGCGTTTCGATTATCTGTTGATCGAATCCACAGGCATCTCCGAACCGTTGCCAGTGGCAGAAACGTTCACTTTTCGTGACGAAGAAGGTCGAAGCCTTGCCGATGTTGCGCGGCTCGACACCATGGTGACGGTGGTCGATGGGGTGAATTTCCTGCTGGATTACCAGGCCGCTGAAAGTCTTGCGTCACGGGGTGAAACCCTGGGTGAGGACGATGAACGCTCGATCACTGACCTGCTGATCGAACAGATCGAGTTTGCCGACGTGATTCTGATCAGCAAAATTGACCTGATCAGCCAGCATGATCGGGAAGAATTGATCGCAATTGTGCAACGTCTCAACGCCCAGGCGCAGATCCTCCCCATGGTCATGGGGCAGGTGCCGCTGGGCAGAATCCTCGACACGGGCCTTTTCGACTTCGAACGCGCCGCCCAGGCCCCTGGCTGGCTACAGGAACTGCGTGGCGAGCACGTGCCAGAAACCGAGGAATATGGCATCGCCTCGACCGCCTACCGAGCACGCCGGCCGTTTCATCCCGAGCGCTTCTTCAATTTCATCGACCGTCCCTGGCCTAATGGCAAACTCCTGCGCTCCAAGGGTTTCTTCTGGCTGGCCAGCAAACCTGAGGAAGCGGGCAGTTGGTCCCAGGCCGGAGGCTTGATGCGGCATGGCTTCGCCGGGCGCTGGTGGCGGTTCGTGCCGAAAAACCAATGGCCGCAAGATGAGGAAAGTACAGCGGCGATCATGAAGAACTGGCTTGCTGCCACAGGCGATTGCCGCCAGGAGCTGGTCTTCATTGGTCAAGACATCGACTTCAGCCAGCTCACCGCCGAACTGGACGCTTGCTTGCTCACCGACGCGGAAATGGCCCTCGGTGTTGAAAGTTGGCGCCTGTTGCCGGATCCGTTCGGTCCATGGCATGAAGAGGTCGCGGCGTGATGCTGGCGCCCAATCTGAAAAGGGCAGCGCAGGCACGACAGGTCAAAGGTGATACGCCAGGAGTATTCATGCAGATCCTGGACGACGGCACTAACCTGGCGGTCTGGCAGCGCCGGCTTCCTGCACACATCAGCGATTTTGCGACCATGGTGCTGGCGATGGACCAGTCGCTGGCCGAATCACGTGTGCTTGAGTTGCCGGAGGATGACACGCAGCCGGCGTTGCAAGGCCTGGCTGCAGGTTTCAGCGACCTGCAAGGCTATGAAGGCTTTATCGCCGATGTCTCCTGGCTCGTCAGTGCATTTGCCTGCCTATTGGGTGCCCAACGTGTCGGTCTGCGCCTGCGCACGCTGGACAAGGCGATGTGCCCGCGCTTTCACGTCGACCACGTGCCGGTGCGGTTGCTGACCACCTATGCAGGCGTCGGCAGCCAGTGGCTCGAGGAAGGTGTCATGGACCGTCGACGACTTTCCGAGCCTGAGGCTGAGCCCAGTGATCCGTGCGTGATCCAGCAGTTTCGTTGCGGTGATGTGGGTTTGCTTAAAGGCGAAAAATGGCACGGTAACGAAGGCCTTGGCCTGATCCATCGCTCGCCGGAACCCGCGCCGGGAGAGCGTCGACTGATTCTCACGCTGGATTGGCTGGCTTAAGGCTTAAGCCAGGTACCCTGGCTTTTTCCTTCGCAAAATGGCTGCAGATAAGCGGTATCGGTCGCCACGCCGTAATAGTGAATATCCTGGCGGTAAGGCATATTGGCGACTTGGGCGTTGCTGCAGATGCCGAACGCGCCGCCAGGGCATTGATCGACGTATTGCACCTCGACTTTCTGACCGGCAAGGTTTGGCTGGCAGAAACCGTCGGCAAACAGCTTCTGCGGGATGTTGCGGTTCTGCTGGCAGACTTTCACATCCAGCCGTTCCGCCTGGCTGTGGACCACACAAGCCTGGGCCAATGCCTGGTTCGAAGTCAGTGCCAGTAACAACCAACCGATCATTCGCATATTCACCTCCATCGAAAGCCGTCGATTATGTTGCAGCACATTCCCACCCATGTCATCGCCGGTCCCTTGGGCGCCGGCAAGACCAGCCTGATCAGGCATCTGCTGGCGCAGCGACCGGCCAATGAACGCTGGGCGGTGCTGATCAATGAGTTCGGTCAGATCGGCCTGGATGCCGCGTTGCTGACCCAGGCTGGCGATGGTATCGCACTGGGCGAAGTGGCCGGTGGCTGCTTGTGCTGCGTCAACGGCGCGCCGTTTCAGATCGGTCTTGGGCGTTTGCTGCGCAAGGCCAGGCCGGATCGGCTATTCATCGAGCCCTCGGGCCTGGGGCATCCGGCGCAGTTGATGCGCCAGCTGAGCGAAGCGCCATGGCTCGGCGTGCTGGCGGTGCAACCCTGTGTGCTGGTGTTGGATGCCCGGGCGATGGTGGACGGCAAGCCTTTGCCCGACGCGCAGCAACAAACCCTGGCGGATGCCGGACTGCTGGTGCTGAACAAGTCCGAGACCCTCACACAAGCCGATCGCCAACGGCTGGAGGCGCAACTCTCAGGGCGTGCGTTGTACTGGACACAGCAGGCTGCGCTGCCGATCGATCGATTACCAGGCCTTGCGGCTCGGGGCAGTGGGGTTGTGGATAACTTGAATCTACCGAGGAGCTTGGGCCAGATACCGGCCATCTGGTCCGACCCGACGCTGCCGATCTGCCTGTATCAGCAGCAGGAAGGTGGCTGGAGTATTGGTTGGCGCTGGCACCCCAGCCAGCAATTCGACGCAGCGGCACTGGAGCGATGGCTACAAGGCCAAGACTGGAGACGGGCGAAGATGGTTATCCACAGCGTCGACGGCTGGGTTTCAGCCAATGCGCTGGAGGGGGCGGCGCTGGGCTGGCAAGCCAGTGAGTGGCGCCAGGATTCTCGGATCGAGCTGATTTTCGATCAGGCGCAAGACGTTGATGGTCTGCAAGCCGGGCTGGCGAATTGTCGGTGTCGCTGAGTCAGCCCTGTTTCAAGGCTTCCACTTGTTGTGTTCCTGGCGCCACTGGCTCAACTCGATGACTTCAGCCCTGGGCCTGGTGTGGATCGGTTCAATGGGGGGGGGCGGTGTTTCTTCGAAGGGCATCGGGTAGG
The DNA here is from genome assembly GCF_008801605.1 of Pseudomonas brassicacearum subsp. brassicacearum. Lineage (GTDB taxonomy): Bacteria > Pseudomonadota > Gammaproteobacteria > Pseudomonadales > Pseudomonadaceae > Aquipseudomonas > Aquipseudomonas brassicacearum. The sequence continues at coordinate 248,733 of NZ_VZPJ01000002.1, forward strand.
GCGCCAGTTCGATGTGTGCGCTGTGGGCGCCAAACTGGGTGATGGTGCCTGAATGGCGGCTTTCACCGGTGACGGTGAATTCGAAGGTGTAGACGCGTGCCAGGCGTCGTCGTCCGCTGGCGTCCTTCACGAAACCGATTTTTTTCGGCGCCACGTTGCCGTCCAGCAGCTCGATCTTGAGGTTGGCGCAATGCTGCATGACCCTCGCCAACGCCCGTTCGCGCAAGCCATGGTTGTGCCACAGCCAGGCGCCGCCGGTAGCCAGCAGCATCAGCACGAAAATGTTTCCAAGGGTCAGCATGAACGAAGTGCTCCAACAAGTTGCTGCCAGCTTAACTGTCTCGCCGGTCTGTCGTATAGGCTGCGTTTAGTCGCATACTGCGCGGCTTGAATTTCAATCGTTTTACGGAAACTTCCCGCATGAAACGTACGCCTCATCTGCTTGCCATTCAGTCCCACGTGGTATTCGGACACGCCGGCAATAGCGCCGCAGTGTTTCCGATGCAGCGGATTGGCGTGAACGTTTGGCCGCTCAACACCGTGCAGTTTTCCAATCACACCCAGTACGGCCAATGGGCCGGTGAAGTGCTGGCCCCAGAGCAGATACCGATATTGGTAGAAGGCATTGCGGCCATCGGTGAGCTGGGTAACTGCGATGCGGTGCTGTCCGGTTACCTGGGTAGCGCGGCCCAGGGGCGGGCGATTCTGACGGGCGTGGCGCGGATCAAGGCCGCCAATCCGAAGGCGCTGTACCTGTGTGATCCGGTCATGGGACATCCAGAGAAAGGCTGCATCGTGGCGCCCGAGGTGAGTGAGTTTCTCCTGGAAGAAGCCGCCGCCGTGGCGGACCTCATGTGCCCGAACCAACTGGAACTGGACAGTTTTTCGGGACGCAAGGCGCAGTCTTTGCTCGACTGCCTGGCCATGGCCCGGGCGTTGCTGGCCCGTGGACCGAAGGCGGTGCTGGTCAAGCACCTGGCCTACCCTGGCAAGCCGGATGACAGCTTCGAAATGCTGTTGGTGACCGCCGATGGCAGTTGGCACCTGCGCCGTCCACTGCTGGCTTTCCCGCGCCAACCGGTGGGCGTGGGTGACCTGACCTCGGGGTTGTTCCTGGCACGGATACTGTTGGGGGACAGCCTGGTGGCGGCGCTCGAATTCACCGCCGCGGCGGTGCATGAAGTACTACTGGAAACCCAGGTTTGCACCAGCTATGAACTGGAACTGGTCCGCGCCCAAGACCGGATCGCCCATCCACGGGTGCGGTTCGAGGCTGTGCCGATCAGCCTCTGATCGCACCGTGGAAATGCTGCAAAATCCCTGTGGGAGCGAGCTTGCTCGCGATAGCGGTGTGTCAGTCAGCATCAATATTGGCTGATCGATCGCCATCGCGAGCAAGCTCGCTCCCACAGTTGAATCTTCGGCGGTCGGTCAAGGCCCGTCTGCCTTGATGTCCTGATAACGCTTTTCCAGCTCCTGGCGAATCTGCCGACGTTGCTGGGCTTGTTCGTAGCGGCGTTTTTCTTCGCTGTTTTGCGGCTGCAAGGGCGGCACGGCTGCGGGTTTACGCAGGTCATCCACCGCAACCATGGTGAAGAAGCAACTGTTGGTGTGGCGCACCGAGCGTTCGCGAATATTTTCAGTCACGACTTTGATGCCCACTTCCATCGACGTGTTGCCGGTGTAGTTCACCGATGCCAGGAAGGTCACCAGTTCGCCGACATGAATCGGCTCGCGAAAGATGACCTGGTCAACCGACAGGGTCACCACGTAGCGCCCGGCGTAGCGGCTGGCGCAGGCGTAGGCGACTTCGTCGAGGTATTTGAGCAAGGTGCCGCCATGGACATTGCCAGAGAAGTTGGCCATATCGGGGGTCATCAACACCGTCATCGACAGCTGGGCGTTTCCGGGTTCCATAACGTACTCACGGTTCAAGGCAGCAATTCGGGGGTGCACCTCTGCGGGTGCTGGTGGGTGGCCTGCAAACAGGTCACCAGGTTTTAAAAACCACCGATATCGGGACGCTGCGCCTGTGGTTGCCGTCACGCGCCGATGGATCTGTTTCCATATATTGCACCGTCTTTTTGTCGGAAGTCGCGGTGTTACCCTTCAAAAGCCTGTTGTGAGGGCAATTCCTACAGAGGAAATGGATTTCTCCAGCTCTGCGATGAGTCATTTGAACAGGGAGCTCCGACATGCATGCCATCAGTTTCATTCAAGACTTGGCAATCATCATGATGGCAGCGGGGCTGGTGACCGTGCTCTTTCATCGTTTCAAGCAACCGGTGGTATTGGGCTACATCGTGGCGGGCTTCATCATTGGCCCGCATACGCCACCGTTCGGTTTTATCCATGACGAAGACACGATCAAGACCCTGGCCGAGCTTGGGGTGATCTTCCTGATGTTTTGCCTGGGCCTGGAGTTCAGCCTGCGCAAACTGTTCAAGGTTGGGGCCACGGCCTTCATCGCGGCGTTCCTCGAAATCGTGCTGATGATCTGGATCGGCTATGAAATCGGCCGCTGGTTCGAGTGGAGCACCATGGACTCGCTGTTCCTCGGCGCGATCCTGGCCATTTCCTCCACCACCATCATCGTCAAGGCCCTCAACGACCTGAAGATGAAGAACGAGCGCTTCGCGCAGCTGATTTTCGGGGTGTTGATCGTCGAGGACATTCTGGGCATTGGCATCATCGCCTTGCTGTCGAGCATTGCTGTCAGCGGCACCGTGAGCTCCGGCGAGGTATTTTCCACGGTGGGCAAGTTGTCGTTGTTCATGATCGTCGCGTTGGTCGTCGGCATTCTGTTGGTGCCGAGGGTACTGGCCTACGTCGCGAAGTTCGACAGCAACGAAATGCTGCTGATTACCGTGTTGGGCTTGTGTTTCGGCTTCTGCCTGCTGGTGGTGAAGCTGGAATACAGCATGGTGCTCGGGGCGTTTCTGATCGGTGCGATCATGGCTGAGTCCCGGCAACTGCTGAAAATCGAGCGGCTGGTGGAGCCGGTGCGCGATCTGTTCAGCGCGATCTTCTTTGTCGCCATCGGGCTGATGCTCGACCCGGCGATCTTGCTGCAATACGCCTGGCCGATTGCGGTGATCACGGGCGCAGTGGTGCTCGGCAAGATGTTGTCCTGCGGCCTCGGTGCCTTTATCGCCGGCAACGACGGACGCACCTCGCTGCGCGTTGGGATGGGCCTTTCGCAGATCGGCGAATTCTCTTTCATCATCGCGTCGTTGGGGATGACCCTGCAGGTCACCAGCGATTTCCTCTATCCGGTTGCGGTCGCCGTCTCGGTGTTGACTACTCTGCTGACGCCGTACCTGATCCGGGCCGCCGACCCGCTGTCCGTCAAGTTGGCGACGGTCATGCCGCAACGGTTGACGCGGGTGCTGGGGATGTATGGCGAATGGCTGCGCAGCATCCAGCCCCACGGAGAGGGGGCGGTGGTGGCCTCGATGATCAGGCGGATTTTGCTGCAGGTCGGGGTCAACCTGGCGCTGGTCATCGCGATTTTTGTTTCGGGTGGTTTTTTCGCCGAGCGGATGTCGGCGTACCTGCAAGCGTGGATCAGCGACCCGAGCTGGCAGAAGGCATTGATCTGGGGCGGGGCGTTGCTGCTGTCGCTACCGTTCCTGATCGCCGCCTATCGCAAGCTCAAGGCGCTGTCGATGCTGCTGGCGGAGATGGGCGTGAAGCCGGAGATGGCTGGCCGCCACACCCAGCGCGTGCGTCGGGTGATCGCCGAAGTGATCCCGATTCTCTCGTTGCTGGTGATTTTCCTGCTATTGGCAGCCTTGTCGGCCAGCATTCTGCCGACCAACAAGTTGCTCGTACTGATCGCCGTGGTGGCGACTGCCGTGGCGGCATTGCTCTGGCGCTGGTTCATCCGCCTGCATACGCGCATGCAGGTGGCCTTGCTTGAAACCCTGGACAATCACAAGGAGTCGTCCGGGCATTGACCGGCCGTGGGGCTCAGCTTTCCAGCCAGACGTCCCGCGCCCAGTGCCAGACTGATTCCCAGGTTTCTTCGGCGATCAGTTCTTCTTCGGCCTGCCACAGCACCACAGTGCCGTCTTCTTCGACGCAATAATAATCGTCGCCGTCCTGGCAGATCGGGATCAGGCTGCGGTCGACACCGGCATCCCAGGCATTGGCGGCCACATCCGGCAGGTAGGTGTGGGATTGTGGATCGGTGACGGTCACCGGTTCCAGGCTGCCATAGACGACATCGCTGACGGTCAGCAAAAACTCCCTGAAGACGAATGGGATATCGATGAACAGCTGCTCTTCGATCTCTACCAGCAAGTCTTCGTCGGGCAACTCCAGCGGGACCGGTACGGGCTCGTTGGCTTCACGCAATTGTTCGATGATTTCTTCCACGTCCGGGGATCCTCTTTCTCGATGGCGCGGTTTTATATGGAGCGGTTTATACAGTAGCTCGCTATAGATGCAACCGCGAAATAGAAAACCCCGGCCTGAGCCGGGGTTCTTTTATTTCAACATGCAAAACGGGCAAAGGTTCAACCGTTCTGGCGAATACCGGCCACCAGCCAAGGCTGGTCATCGCCCTGGACACGTTCCATGTTCCAGCTTTCGCTGAACGCTTCGCCCTTGTCGAAGCGAGAATCCTTCGACACACCGCTGAAGGTCAGGGTGGCGATGGTCTTGTCGGCGCGATCGTCGACGCCGTCCAGCTGCACGTGCAGGTTATCGATGTAGGTGGACTGGAAGCCATCACCCAGTTCGGCCCGCTCGCGCTTGAGGAACTCCAGCAGTTGCGGGGTCACGAATTCGGCGATCTTGTCCATTTCGTTCGCGTCCCAATGCTGCTGCAGGGACATGAAGTGGCTGCGCGCGGCTTCGATGAAGCGTTGTTCGTTGAACCAGGCCGGCGCATTGATGACCGGACGGGCGGCCACAGGCGCTGCCGAACCACCGAAGATCGAACCGCTGGCAGGCTGCTGGTTGAACACTTCACGCTGCATCGGCGCGTGGCCGGCTGGAGCGAATTGCTCCTGCTGCTTGCGACGACGGGCGGCAATGAAGCGGAAGACCAGGAAGGCGATGACCGCCATGATCAGGATGTCGAAGATCTGCATGCCCTGGAAGCCGTCGCCCATGAACATGGAGGCAAGCAAGCCACCGGCGGCGATGCCGGCCAGGGGGCCGAGCCAGCGCGAAGCACCGCTGGCCTTGGTGGCAGCGCCCGCGGCACCGGCAGCGCCTGCGGTGGCAGCGGTAGAACCGGCGGCAGAGGACGGTGCCATCTGGCTGGTTTGGTGAGTCGGGGCAGCGCCCGAGCTTTTACCACCGCCAAAGCGCTTGGCGGCATTGGCGTCGATGGCCATCGTCAGGCCAATGCACAGCGCCATGGCGATGCTAAGAAAACGTTTCATATAAAGGCATTCCCATTTGTGGATAGCACGCGCGCCATGTTGCACAGCTGAACTGTTGCTGGCTAGCGACAGAGTGTTTCGGGCTTTTGCGTGACAGCTTAGGTTCAGCTTGGGCTGTGCAAGAAGGCTTGTTCGCTTTGGGCTGTAGGAAAAGTAAATAAGTTCGGTCGGAAACTAATGTGGGATAGGGAGAGATACCTGTGGGAGCAAGGTGCTTCTTACGAAATTTTTAGATCGCTTCCAGCTTGGCATACCCCAGCATCAGCCACTTGCTGCCTTCGCTGAAGTTCACCTGCACCCGCGCCTGGGCGCCAGCGCCCTCGAAGTTGAGGATCACGCCGTCGCCGAATACCGAATGCCGTACGGTCTGGCCCAGGCTGAAGCCGGTTTCCGGGATGTCGCTGCCGCCGAACAGGCTGCTGGTGCTTTGCTGCTGGCCGCCACCGAACGGACGGCTGACACTGTTGGACAGCCGCACTTCCTGGATCAGGCCTTTCGGTACTTCGCGTACGAAGCGCGACACCTTGTTGTAGGTCTCGCTGCCATACAAACGTCGGGTTTCGGCGTAGGTCAGCACCAGATTCTGCATGGCACGGGTGATACCAACGTAGGCCAGGCGCCGTTCCTCTTCCAGGCGTCCCGGTTCTTCCAGGCTCATCTTGTGGGGGAACAGGCCTTCTTCCATGCCCACGAGGAACACGTAGGGGAATTCCAGGCCCTTGGCGCTGTGCAGGGTCATCAGCTGGATGCTGTCTTCGTGTTCGTCGGCCTGGGTGTCACCGGCCTCCAGGGAGGCGTGACCGAGGAAGGCCGACAGCGGCGTCAGGTCTTCGTCTTCTTCGGTACTTTCGAAGTTGCGCGCAGCGCTGACCAGTTCCTCAAGGTTTTCCACCCGAGCCTGGCCTTTCTCGCCTTTTTCCGCTTCGTGGTAGGCGATCAGGCCGGACTGCTCGATGACGGTCTGGGTCATCAAGTGCAGAGGCATTTCCCCGCACTTGGCGGCCAGGTCTTCGATCAGGTCCATGAAGGCCTTCAGGGCGCCAGCGGCGCGACCGGTCATGCCTTTGTTGGCGACCAGTTGGTGCATGGCTTCCCACATGGACACATGGCAGTGGCGCGCGTGATCGCGAATCGCTTCGACGGTTTTCTCACCGATGCCCCGCGTTGGCACGTTGATCACCCGTTCCAGGGCGGCGTCGTTGCCGCGTCCTTCGATCAGGCGCAGGTAGGCCATGGCATTCTTGATTTCAGCACGCTCGAAGAAGCGCTGGCCGCCGTAGATGCGGTAGGGGATTCGCTCGCGCAGCAAGGCCTCTTCCAGCACCCGCGACTGGGCGTTGGAACGGTACAGGATGGCGATATCGCTGCGGGCCAGGCCGGTTTTCAGCGCGCTTTCGATGGTTTCCACCACGTAGCGGGCTTCATCGTGTTCGTTGAAGGCGGCGTAGAGATTGATCGCTTCGCCTTCGCCGCCGTCGGTCCACAATTCCTTGCCCAGGCGTCCGGTATTGTTGGCGATCAGGGCGTTGGCGGCCTTGAGGATGCCGGCGGTGGAGCGGTAGTTCTGTTCCAGGCGGATGACTTCGGCGTCGGGAAAATCCGCCGAATACTGGTGAATGTTCTCGATCTTGGCGCCGCGCCAGCCGTAGATTGACTGGTCATCGTCACCCACCACCATCAGGCTGTCACCGCCCTTGGCGAGCAGGCGCAACCAGGCGTATTGCACGGCGTTGGTGTCCTGGAATTCGTCCACCAGTACATGCCGGAAGCGCTTCTGGTAATGGGCCAGCAGGCCTGGGTGGTCGCGCCACAGGTCCAGCGCCCGCAGCAGCAGCTCGGAGAAGTCGATGACCCCGGCGCGCTGGCACGCCGCCTCGTAGGCTTCGTAGATGCTGCGCATGGTCGCCAGGAACAGGTCGCCGCTGGCCTGGATGTGCTGCGGGCGCAGGCCTTCGTCTTTCTGGCCGTTGATGAACCATTGGGCCTGGCGGGCCGGCCAGCGCTGCTCGTCCAGGCCCAGCTCGCGGATCACCCGCTTGACCAGGCGTTGCTGGTCGTCGCTGTCCAGGATCTGGAAGGTCTGGCTCAGCCCGGCCTCTTGCCAATGCGCACGCAACAAGCGGTGCGCCAGGCCGTGGAAGGTGCCGACCCACATGCCGGCAGGGTTGATGCCCATCAGTTGTTCGATGCGATGGCGCATCTCGGCCGCGGCCTTGTTGGTGAACGTCACCGACAGGATCGAATGGGGCGAGGCGTTCTCGACCTGGATCAACCAGGCGATACGGTGCACCAGCACTCGGGTTTTACCGGAGCCGGCACCGGCCAGGACCAACTGACGACCCACGGAGGCTGCTACGGCCTGACGTTGGGCATCGTTGAGGGAGTTCAGCAGAAGGGAGAGATCATCGCGCATCGGGGCATTCTAGGGTGCGGCGTCACCCCGGGCAAACCGAGCTTTGCATCAGCCGATAAAAGACCGCTTGATGATGACCGGCGGGTCACAGGCTACAGGCGTTGGCGGGACTCGCTCGAAAGGGTCGCCACCCAATGAAACAGCGACTTTTTTCCGTGTTTTTATGAGCTGGGGCAGTGTGGGATGCCCCGTGGCTTGTGTATGCTCGGTGTTTGTTTCGGGTTCTCCACGCTCCACTGAATAAGAACAAAAACAGTGCCAATGACCCTCAATTCCGATCCGGCGGGCCCCTGTGTGGAGCCGCGGGTCATCTGCAAGCAGTACGCCATGGAGATGGCGGTCGAGCGCACACGTCTGCTGTATCAAGGCTCGCTGCTGCCTACGTTGTTCATGTTGCTCAATGGTCTGGTCTGCGCCGCCCTGTTATGGGAGCCGCGGCGCTATTTCCTGGTCAGCGTCTGGCTCGTCTGGTTGTTGTCGCTGGTGGCCTTGCGGGTGATCCAGGTGGCGGCCTTCGATTCGGCGATGCCGAGCCGCCAGGCACACCCGATCTGGTTGCGTATGTTTTTGCTCGGCTCGGCGATGACCGGCCTGACGCTGGCTGGGGCCGGTATCGCGCTGGTCCCGGCTGACAGTTTCCAGCAACAGGCCTGGGTATTCGGCCTGATTGGCGCGGCGGCCCTGTCGGCCAGCGTGGCCTACGCGGTGAGCCTTCCCGCATTCCTGTCCTTTACCTTGCCGTGCCTGTTACCGGCCATCGGCTACCTCTTCTGGGGCGGCGACGAGCAGCAACGCGGGTGGGGCTGGCTTGGGCTGATCGTGCTGGTCTCGCTGAGCGTGGTCGCCTGGCAAGTCAACCGCTTGATCCAAAGCGGCCTGTTGCGACGCTTCCAGAACCAGGCACTGATCGAGCATCTGCAGCAAGCACAAACCCGCGGCGCCCAGCTCAACGACGCGCTGGCCCGGGAGGTCGAACAACGCCGTTCTGCGGAGGAAAAACTACGGGCGGCCCAGGTTGGCCTGGAAGCGCGGGTAGCGCAGCGCAGTCTTGAACTGGAGGTCGCCAGCCAGGCGTTGAGCAAGAGTGAGGCGCGTCTGGCCCTGGCGCTCAAAGCCAGCGAGCTGGGGTTGTGGGACTGGAATCTACAGACTGACGAAGTCCATCACACTCAGCTCAAGGAACTCTTCGGCCTGGAACCCGAATACATCACGGCGATGCTCACTCATCTCACCCCGCGTCTGCATCCGCAGGACCTGCCGGCGCTCAAGCGGGCCTTGGTCGAACACCTCAAGGGCCGCAGCGAGGATTACCAGATCGAATACCGTGTGCGCCACGGCGATGGCCACTGGGTCTGGATCGAAGACCGCGGCCGGGCCGTGGAGCGCAGCGTGAGCGGACGGGTGCTGCGTATGGTCGGCACCCGGCGAGACATCAGCGCCAGCAAGGAACTCGAGCAGCAACGGCAACTGGCGGCCACGGTGTTCGAAGCCGCCAGCGAAGGTATCGTGATTTTCGACCCCCACTACGTGCTACTCGCTGCCAATCAGGCGTTCACGCGGGTCACCGGTTTCAATATCGATGAGATGCTCGGGCGCAATGTGGTGGACCTACCGTGCAGTCGCGATGCACGCCGGCATTACCCCATCATTCGCCAAGCGCTCAAGCAACACGGCACCTGGCAGGGTGAGTTGGTGGAGGCGCGGGCCAACGGCGAGTTGTATCCGCAATGGCTGCAACTGAACGTCGTGCGCAATGCTCGGGGAAATGTCAGCCATATCGTGGGCTTCTTCGCCGATCTTTCGGCGCGACGCGAATCCGAAGAGCGGATGCGCTACCTGACCCATTACGACGAATTGACCGGGCTGGCCAATCGCTCGCTGTTTCGCGAACGCCTGCACGAAGCTCATCAGCGTGTGCGCCAAGGCGGACGGCGCAGCCTGGCGTTGCTGCATATCAACCTGGACCGTTTCAAGTTGCTCAACGACAGCCTCGGCCATGACATCGCCGACCAGTTGTTGCAGAAAATGGCACGACGCCTGATCAATGCGCTGCCCGAGGCGGATACCATCGCCCGGCTATCGGGCGATGAGTTTGCGGTGTTGTTCGATGCCTATGGCAACCTTTCGAGCCTGGCGCGGGTGGCGACTCGGCTGGCCGCCAAGCTGCGTGTGCCACTGACCATAGAAGGCCATGAACTGGTGCTCAGTGCCTCGATCGGCATCAGCCTGTTGCCCGACAACACGCGGGAAGTTGCCATGCTGGTCAGCCAGGCGAACATGGCTATGCAACATGCCAAGCATTTGGGGGGCAACAATTTCCAGTTCTACACCGACAGCCTCCAGGCCAGCACGCTGGAGCGCCTGCAACTGGAGAATCAGTTGCGCAAGGCCTTGGAAGAGCAACAACTGAAGGTTTTTTATCAGCCAAAACTGTGCCTGGCGACCGGTCGCCTGAACGCTGCCGAGGCGTTGGTGCGTTGGGATCATCCGGCCATGGGTCGTGTTCCACCTGGGGATTTCATTGGCCTGGCCGAAGAGACCGGGTTGATTGGGCCGATTGGTGAATTCGTATTGCGCCAGGCTTGTTGGCAGGCATGCGAATGGCAGCGCCAGGGGCTCGCGCCGATCAGGGTGTCCGTCAATCTGTCGGTGCATCAATTGCGCCAGGGCAAGCTGGTCAGCCTGGTGCGGCAGGTGTTGGAGGAAACCGGCCTGGCGCCCCAGTATCTGGAGCTGGAGTTGACCGAGAGCCAGTTGCTCGACAGCGTCGAACACATCATCGCCACGTTCCAGCAATTGCGTGACCTTGGAGTCAAGCTGGCGATCGACGATTTCGGCACCGGCTACTCATCCCTGAGTTACCTCAAACGCATCCCGGTGGATTACGTGAAGATCGACCAGGCGTTCATTCGCGGGTTGGGTGAGGGCAGCGTGGATGCGGCAATTACCCGGGCAATCATTGCAATGGCCCATGGGTTGTCGCTCAAGGTCGTGGCCGAAGGCGTTGAGCGGCAGGAGCAGCTCGAATTCCTCAGGAATGAACGTTGCGATGAGGTTCAAGGGTATCTGATCAGCCGGCCGGTGGAGGCTGAGGGGCTGGCGGGGTTGTTGCGGGCGCAACACCTGGTTGAATGAGCCTGGGCCACGACGATAACTTCCCCTCAGGCAACGAATTCGTCTCACGGGAAGTCATGGGAGCAAGTTATTGGGTGATTGGCTAATGACCAATAGACGATTTCCCCCGGGTTGGAAGCTCAGGACTGGCCTGGATATCAGCGGATCGGCAGCGTTGAAGGTTTGCGCTACGGCACAAGCTGCTACATCGGCGGATCCTCGGCCAAAACAAAGGGGCAGCGAGGCAATCCAGTTACGTTTTGGACGGGCAAAAAGCCAATTCTTGTAGTATAACTACAAGCTTGCTACATCCCGGCATCTGCCCATAACAAGAGTCCAGCCCCTTGAACCTGTTGCAACACATCGCCCAGTCACGCCACTTGCTACGCAAGTCGGAGCTGAAAGTCGCCGATCACGTACTGCTTGATCCTGCGGCCGTGATGCATAGCTCCATGGCCGATCTTGCCCACAGCGTCGGCATCAGCGAACCGACCATCGTGCGTTTCTGCCGGGCCATCGGTTGCTCGGGTTTCCAGGACCTGAAACTCAAACTGGCGCAAAGCCTGGCCGCCGGCGCGAGCTTCGGTCAGTTTGCGATCCATGAAGACGATTCCGTTGCTGACTACAGCCTGAAAATCTTCGACACGACCCTGCATACGCTGATGGAGGTTCGCGAGAAGCTCGACCCGGTGGCGTTGCAAAAAGCCGTCACGGCCATGTCCCAGGCCCAGCGTGTCGAGTTTTATGGCTTCGGCGCCTCCGGCGCGGTGGCAGCCGATGCCCAGCACAAGTTCTTCCGGTTGCTGCTGACGGCAGCGGCCTATTCCGACCCGCACATGCAGGCCATGTCAGCGGTGACCTTGAAACCTACCGATGTGGCGATCTGCATTTCCCAGTCCGGGCGTTCCAAGGACTTGCTGATCACCGCGAACCTGGTGCGCGAAAGCGGTGCCTCGCTGATTACCTTGTGCCCGAGCCAGACGCCATTGGCGGAACTGTCCACGGTAAACCTGGCCATCGACGTGCATGAAGACACCGAGATCTACACGCCGCTGACCTCGCGCATCGCCCACCTGGTGGTGATCGACGTGCTGGCAATGGGGGTCGCCATGGCCCGTGGTCCAAGCCTGGTCAACCACCTCAAGAGCGTGAAGCGCAGCCTTCGCAGCTTGCGGCTGTCGCCCAAGTCGGTGAAGGCGCTGGACGACTGAGTCCCAATCCCAGAGGTCGAGGGGGGCTTTTGTGCAAGGGAGCTTGCTCCCTCACCACAGGTGGCGTCTGCCCAAATTCATCGTCTTGTAATCTTCGCGCCGCCAAACCGTCATCCCGCTCCGTCATCGTAAAGCTCCCGTATACGTCTTGGGAGTCTCGACATGACCCAGTCCTACGAAGAACGCAGCGCCGTCAAAACCCGTCGTCAGCAGGAAGACCAGCGCCGCATGGCGTTTCGTCGTGCCATCGAAGACCGCTATGAACAGCGCCAGCTCCTGGCCGAAATCAGCGAATTTCCTGACGCGGCAGAGTTCAGTTACTGGCAGGCAGCGCCGGCGACTTCCCGTCGAAACGCTCAACCAGGCCAATGATCTGAGCGCGCTCACCGCGAACGAATGCCAGGAAGGCATGAGCCACCGGTGACAGGCGTTTGGCCCGGGCCTGAACCAGGCACCAGCTGCGGTACAGCGGTAACTCCTCCACCGGCAGCTCGATGAGTGCGCCGGACGACAATTCCCGGCTCACGGCGTGGCGCGTCAACAGTGCCACGCCCAGCCCGGCCACCACGCACTCGCGCTGGGCCTCCGCCGACGCCACCTCCAGCGTCTGGGTGAAATGCACCCGTTTCTCCTTGAAGTACTCCTCGCAGGCCAGTCGCGTGCCGGACCCCGGTTCGCGCAACAGTAGCGTATAGGGCTCCAGGTCCTGCAAGCGCAGCGGGCCCATGTGGCACAACGGATGATCGGGCGGCGCCACGGCGACGATTGGATTGTTGAGAAATGGCAGGAATTCCAGGCCCATGTCCTGGGGAACCATGGACATGATCACCAAGTCGTCACGGTTGTCCGAGAGCCGGCGGATGACCTGGCCGCGATTGACCACCGTGAGGTTCAGGTTGACCTCCGGATGCTGGCGCTTGAACGCGGCGAACAGGTGCGGGACGAAGTACTTGGCGCTGGACTCCACCGCCAGCTTCAATTGGCCTTGCAGCGAACCCTGCATGTCCGAGAGCTGCATATCGAGGTTTTCCAGGCGTCCGAAGATGTCCCGGCTGGCACGTTGCAGGGCTTCGGCGGCTTCGGTCATGTAGAGTTTTTTGCCGACATACTCAAATAACGGTTGGCCAATCAGCTCTTCCAGGGAACGAATCTGTAGGCTAACGGCCGGTTGTGTGAGAGACATTTCATCAGCGGCACGGCTGTAGGACCTCAGGTCGCACACCTCGTTGAAAATCTGCAATTGACGCAATGTCATACGCATCAATGACTTACGCATTTTCTAAGCACCCTGGGCCGAGACGAATAGCTCAACTATAAGTCTTTGCTTATGCACGACCCAATAAATATTCATTTTTGTTAATCAACAGCCAGGACTAGTGTGGGGCTGCGACCAATTGTTACATCTGGTCACGCGTCGGCCTGGATCCCAGGCCGTGGTATCACCGGCTCAAGGGAACCTCCAATTGATAACAAAGATCCTGATCGCCAACCGTGGTGAGATTGCCGTCCGCATCGTGCGCGCTTGCGCCGAAATGGGCATTCGCTCGGTCGCGGTCTACTCCGACGCGGATCGCCATGCGTTGCATGTCAAACGTGCGGACGAGGCCCACAGCATTGGCGCCGATCCGCTGGCCGGCTATCTGAACCCGCGCAAACTGGTGAACCTGGCGGTGGAAACCGGCTGTGATGCCTTGCACCCCGGCTACGGTTTTCTCTCGGAAAACGCCGAACTGGCAGACATCTGCGCTGAACGCGGAATCAAATTCATTGGCCCTTCGGCAGAAGTCATTCGCCGCATGGGCGACAAGACCGAAGCGCGCCGCAGCATGATCAAGGCCGGTGTGCCGGTCACGCCGGGCACCGAAGGCAACGTATCGGGCATTGAAGAAGCGCTGACCGAAGGTGATCGGATCGGTTACCCGGTGATGCTCAAGGCCACGTCCGGTGGCGGCGGTCGTGGTATCCGTCGCTGCAACAGCCGCGAAGAACTCGAACAGGCCTTCCCGCGGGTCATTTCCGAAGCCACCAAGGCATTCGGTTCGGCGGAAGTGTTCCTGGAAAAATGCATCGTCAATCCCAAGCACATCGAAGCGCAGATCCTGGGCGACAGTTTCGGCAACGTGGTGCACCTGTTCGAACGTGACTGCTCGATCCAGCGCCGCAACCAGAAGTTGATCGAAATTGCCCCGAGCCCGCAGCTGACCCCCGAGCAGCGTGCCTACATCGGTGATCTGTCGGTGCGTGCCGCCAAGGCCGTGGGCTACGAAAATGCCGGCACCGTGGAGTTCCTGCTCGCCGAAGGCGAGGTGTACTTCATGGAGATGAACACCCGGGTGCAGGTGGAACACACCATCACCGAAGAAATCACCGGTATCGACATCGTTCGCGAACAGATCCGCATCGCCTCCGGGCTGCCGCTGTCGGTCAAGCAGGAAGACATCCAGCACCGTGGTTTTGCGTTGCAGTTCCGCATCAACGCCGAGGACCCGAAAAACAACTTCCTGCCCAGCTTCGGCAAGATCACCCGCTATTACGCCCCTGGCGGCCCGGGTGTGCGCACCGACACGGCGATCTACACCGGCTACACCATTCCGCCGTTCTACGATTCGATGTGCCTGAAACTGGTGGTCTGGGCGTTGACCTGGGAAGAAGCAATGGACCGTGGCCTGCGGGCCCTGGATGACATGCGCCTGCAGGGGGTCAAGACCACCGCCGCGTATTACCAGGAGATTCTGCGCAATCCGGAATTCCGCAGCGGCCAGTTCAATACCAGCTTCGTTGAAAGCCACCCTGAACTGACCAACTACTCGATCAAGCGCAAACCCGAAGAGCTGGCCCTGGCCATCGCCGCCGCCATTGCCGCCCACGCAGGCCTGTAAGGAAGTATGACCATGTCCAAGAAGATCTTTGTTACCGACACAATCCTGCGCGACGCCCACCAATCGCTGCTCGCCACCCGCATGCGCACCGAAGACATGCTGCCGATCTGCGACAAGCTCGACAAAGTCGGCTATTGGTCGCTGGAAGTGTGGGGCGGCGCGACATTCGACGCCTGCGTGCGCTTCCTGAAAGAAGACCCGTGGGAACGCCTGCGCCAACTGCGCGCTGCGCTGCCCAACACCCGTCTGCAAATGCTCCTGCGCGGCCAGAACCTGCTGGGCTACCGCCATTACAGCGATGACGTGGTCAAGGCGTTCGTGGCCAAGGCTGCGGTCAACGGCATCGACGTGTTCCGTATTTTCGATGCAATGAACGACGTGCGTAACCTGAAAGTCGCCATCGAAGCGGTGAAGGCCGCCGGCAAGCACGCTCAGGGCACCATCGCCTACACCACCAGCCCGGTGCACACCATCGACGCGTTCGTGGCCCAGGCCAAGCAAATGGAAGCCATGGGTTGCGACTCTGTGGCGATCAAGGACATGGCCGGCCTGCTGACCCCATACGCCACTGGCGAGCTGGTGAAAGCGCTGAAAGCCGAGCAATCGTTGCCGGTGTTCATCCACTCCCACGACACCGCCGGCCTGGCTGCGATGTGCCAACTCAAGGCCATCGAAAACGGTGCCGATCACATCGACACCGCGATCTCCAGCTTCGCCTGGGGCACCAGCCATCCGGGCACCGAGTCGATGGTCGCGGCCCTCAAGGGCAGTGAGTTCGACACCGGCCTGAGCCTGGAACTGCTCCAGGAAATCGGCCTGTACTTCTACGCCGTGCGCAAGAAATACCACCAGTTCGAAAGCGAGTTCACCGCCGTGGACACCCGCGTCCAGGTCAACCAGGTGCCGGGCGGGATGATCTCCAACCTCGCCAACCAGTTGAAAGAGCAGGGCGCACTGAACCGCATGAACGAAGTGTTGGCGGAGATCCCGCGCGTGCGCGAAGACCTCGGCTTCCCGCCGCTGGTGACCCCGACTTCGCAGATCGTCGGTACCCAGGCGTTCTTCAACGTGTTGGCCGGTGAGCGCTACAAGACCATCACCAACGAAGTGAAGCTCTATCTGCAGGGCGGTTACGGCAAGGCGCCAGGTTCGGTGAACGAGAAGCTGCGTCGCCAGGCCATCGGCAGCGAAGAGGTGATCGACGTGCGTCCGGCCGATTTGCTCAAGCCGGAAATGACCAAGCTGCGCGGTGAAATCGGTGCGCTGGCCAAGTCCGAAGAGGACGTACTGACCTACGCCATGTTCCCGGACATCGGTCGCAAATTCCTCGAAGAACGCGAAGCCGGCACCCTGACCCCGGAAGTGCTGCTGCCAATCCCTGAGGCGGGCAGCGTGAGCTCGGCGGGCGGCGAAGGCGTGCCGACCGAGTTCGTCATCGACGTCCACGGCGAAACCTATCGCGTCGATATCACCGGTGTGGGCGTCAAGGCCGAAGGCAAGCGTCACTTCTACCTGTCCATCGATGGCATGCCGGAAGAGGTCGTGTTCGAACCGCTCAATGAATTTGTCGGCGGTGGCAGCAGCAAGCGCAAGCAAGCCACTGCACCAGGCCATGTCAGCACCACCATGCCGGGCAACATCGTTGATGTGCTGGTCAAGGAAGGCGACGTAGTGAAGGCCGGTCAAGCAGTGCTGATTACCGAAGCCATGAAAATGGAAACCGAAGTGCAGGCGGCCATCGCCGGCAAGGTCACCGCGATTCATGTAGCCAAGGGCGACCGGGTCAACCCGGGCGAGATCCTGATCGAGATCGAAGGCTGAATAAACAGCCTCGATACAACGTTTTAACCTCGGGGGGGCATGTGCTCCCCTTTTTTTTGCCCGTCAGAACATCATTCGCCACTGGCCCATCAGTGCACCGTTGCGGTTGTCCTGCCCCGTTTCACCGCGATAGTTCAGCCCTAGCGTGTGCCGTGGTGAAACGGCCAGGTCCAGCCCGGCTTCCAGGAGCAGGCTGTCACGGTCCAACTCGATACCTTCGACGGTATAGGTCGTGCCGGCGCTGACCAGGCGTTGATGGGCGCGGCCCCTGACCTCGCCGTAGAGGTGTTTCCAGCCCAGATTCAAGCGGGGTGTCAGGCGCATGCCTTGGTCAAGCGGGAAGGGGCGGGCGAGGCGCAGGCCCAGGTCACTGTGGTAATGATCCTGAGTGCGAGCATCGAACTGCAACGCGGCATCTCCTCCTTTCTCGGTGTACCGATCACGCTGATAGCGTTGATAGCCCAGTTGGACATAGGGCTCGATAGCGAAATGACCGGCGTCCAGGTTGTAGCCGATTTGCCCAAAGACCTGTTGCGTGTTGGCATCGTAACGACCCTTGAGGCGATCGCTGAAACCGTTGTACGCCACGTGGCGCTTGGTGCTGCCGTCATGACGGCCATAAACGGCGCCCAGGCGCAGCGCCAGCGGCCCGTCCTGGCGCAAGGCATAGGCACCTACCAGCCAGCTGTCGAGTTGGCCGTCGAATTGACGGCTGTCCAACCGGGTTTGCGTTTTGCTGCCGAGTATTCCCAAGCGCCAAGCAGGGCTGACAGCCCAGTCGGTGCCTAGCATCAAACCCTTGGTTGAATGTTTCAGGGAATAACTTCCCAATTGCCTACCGATGCTGCCGCTGTTACCGATGGCCTGGACCCAGACTTGGCCGTCGCCCCGTGCGCCCCCGGGCTTTGTCGAGTCCATGGCCGAGAGTATTCCAGTGCTGATCGGCGCGACGCTGCTTAGGGTGGCGTTGCCCAGGTCGGCGGTGTTGTAGCCGCTCAATTGGTCGAGGGCGTTGGCGGCGGTGATCAGGTTGCTGCCGAGTAGGGCGTTGATGGCGGCGTTGGGTTTGGGAGTAGGTTTGGCCGGTTGCGGTTTTTCGATGCTGTCTGCAACTGCGCGAGCAGGATCAGAAGTTGCTGCCGTCTTGAGCGGAACATCGTTGCGCGCGTAGGTTAGGCTGACCTGCGTCTCGGTGGGGTGCAATGTCGCCGTCATGAATTCCAGCTCGCTGACTACCGACCCGAACTCCCCGACGATCTGCCCTGCTTTGATGACGGTATGCTCTTTTGCCTCAATGTACTCGCCGGATACACCGACGATCCTTAGCGTTGCGTTGTTCAAGGTTGCGGTATTTTCAACGTTGATCGTTGAGCTATGGCCATCAGCATCGACGCCGTAGGTCATTACGGCGGTTGGGGAAAACGATAAGTCCTTGGCAAAGGGTGCACCTATTTCAGGACCTACCTCCAATTGCCCCTCGACGTTCAGGAAGCCCACTGTCCCGGTACCGCTGAATGTTGCGCCTTCTCGCACATCCACACGACCGGTCACTGTTCCAGCGTTCGTCATGCGAGCACCTGGCTCGACAATCGCGTTATTTGCAACATCTCCCTTGTTGTCAAACTCACCGAGAACTCCGATCTGTCCGTCGATAAGGCCGGTGTTGATTAATTTGGTTTTTGGCTCGATCACTCCCCAGCCAGTGAAGCTCCCGGTGTGCTCCCATTCGCCTTTCGTGACGTGCAAGGCCAGGAAATTACGGGTTTTAGCCAATTTAGAGTGCGCGGCGTCGTCCAATCGCAACACGTTGGCTCCGCCACCTCCATCAACCATTCCGCCGAACGCACCATTTGCGCTGATGTTGACCAAGTCGTTGGCCTTGGTCAGTTTCATGCCGGTTTTTCGAGGTTTGTCGACATTGTGATGTTTGGTATCTGGAGCTTCTGCGAGCGCCTTGAGACGCTCCTGCAGCTCGGCAGTCGTGGGGATATCGGCAGGTTGTTGAGCCATCGAAACATCCACGCAGCCAAGGGCCAAGGCGATTGCCAGAGCAAGATGTTGGGGCAGGTATAAGTGTTGGGTCGGCATTGAGTGCGGCCTCTCATGAAGGAGGTCGAACTTTAAAAATTTCACCCTGGGCGGCGATGCCAGCTATCTCCTCGCCATTGGAAAGATTCGGCGGATGAAATTTGTAGGCTGCTCGTGCTGCGATCAGTGTGTTGTCTCGTTGGCACTCATGGTTCGAAGCTTTGCCCTACAACCCTTTCAGAAATGGTAAGCGCCGTTTGTGGGGGGCGGATTGGCTGGTGTGTATATCCGTTACCGCAGCAATGGATATACGCACTGTCCTCGAAGGCACCTCGGAACAGCTCAGCGATTATTCAGATAAGCCTTCCCATAATGCCGCTCCATCCGCGCCTGAATCAGCTCCAACGCAATGGACATCAACCAGTAAATAATCGCCGCCGTAGTCAGCATCTCGATATAGCGATAACTGGAACGACCATAAGACTGCGCCAAAAACATCACCTCCCAAACCCCCATCACCGAGATCAGCGAAGAGTCCTTGAGCATGGAGATGAATTGGTTGGTGGTCGGCGGGATGATGGTGCGCATCGCCTGGGGCAGGGTGACGCGCCAGAAGATCACGGTTTCGCTCAGGCCCAGGGCGAGGGAAGCTTCACGTTGGCCATTGGGGACGCCGAGGATACCGGCGCGGAAGATTTCGCTCAGGTAGGCGCCGTAGTTCAGCGACAGGGCGATGATCCCGGCGGCGATGGCGCCCGGGACTACGCCCAGCTGGGGCAGGCCCAGGTAGATCAGCAGGATTTGGATCAGCAGCGGCGTGCCGCGAAAGAACGACGCATAGAAACTGGCGATACCGAACGCCACCGCACTGCTGGACAGCCGCGCCAGGGCGGTGATGAAGCCCAGCAATGACGAAGCGACGATCGAGCACAGGCACAGGAACAACGTCAGCACCGCGCCTTGCAAAAAGCCATTGGGCGCCAGATGCATGCCCAGCAGGTTCGGCAGTTTGTCGAGGATGATGGAGAACTTCAGGTCGAAGCTCAGGAAGAAACTCGCGAACAGCACCAGCATGGCCGCCCAGGTCAGGTACAGCCGGGTGCGAAAACCGAAGATTTTCTGCAAGCGTGACTCAGCCACCGGTGGCGGTGGCTGAGGGGGTGGAAAAGAAGTCATTGGGTAATGTCGGCGCCGATCCATTTTTGCGAGAGTTTGCTCAAGGTGCCGTCCTGTTTCAACTGGGCAAAGACTTCACGCACCTTGTTGTCCCACTGGGCGTCGCCCTTTTCGATGGCCACCGAGTTCGGCTCGGAGTAGAGCACCTCGCCGGCCAGCTTGAAGCGCTTGTCTTCGGTCAGGCGCGGCTGTGCGGTCACCAGGTTGGTCAGCACCGCGTCCAGTCGCACCCCGGCGCCCAGGCCCAGATCCTGGAAAGCCACGTTGTCGGTGTCGTACGGGGCAATCTGCACGTCCTCGAACGGATAGCTCAGTTGAGTATCCTCGGCGCCTTCGATCACCAGGTTCTTGTTCAGGTAGCTCTCGTAGCTGGAAGCGCTGGTCAGGCCGACCTTCTTGCCGCTCAGGTCTTTGGCGCCGTGGATACGGTCGTCCTTGGCGTTGACCACGATCACCGCTGGCGAAGCGTAGTACTGCACCGGGAAATCGAACACTTCGGCGCGTGCCTTGCTCGGCGTCATGGAGCAGATGCAGATGTCATAGCGCCCGCTCCAGTGACCGGCCGCGATCACGTCCCAGGAAGGAGTTTCCAGGCGCAGCTTCACACCCAGTTTCTGCGCCACCGCCTTGGCGACGTCCACGTCAAAACCGTCGAGCTGGTTCTGATCGTTAAGGAACGAGAAGGGCGGATAGCTTTCCATCAGCACGCCGACCAGTTCTTTTTTCTGTTCGACGCGATCCAGCGTGGCGCCGGCGAACGCTTGCGAAGAGGCAGCCAGCAGAGTCAGGCCCAGGGCCAGCAGTGGTTGTAATTTCATGTGAGGGCCCTGATAGAAAAATAAGTTGTAGTTCACCGAATGGTGCGTATTAAATAGTTATAAGAACAACTCCGGTAGTGAGTATTTTTCATAAGCTTATGAGTGAATCGCATATGGGCTCAGCAACGACAGTCATTCTCGATGGCGGCATGGGCCGCGAACTGCAACGCCGGGGCGCGCCGTTCCGACAGCCCGAGTGGTCGGCGCTGGCCTTGAGCGAAGCGCCCCAGGCGGTAGAAGCCGTGCACGCGGCCTACATTGCCAGCGGCGCCAACGTGATCACCAGCAACAGCTATGCGGTGGTGCCGTTTCATATTGGCGAGGCGCGTTTCGCCGAAGAAGGCCAGGCCCTGGCCGCGCTCGCGGGCGAGTTGGCGCAGCGGGCAGTGCGCGCTTCGGGTAAAGCGGTGCAAGTGGCCGGGTCGCTGCCGCCCTTGTTCGGCTCCTATCGGCCGGATCTGTTCGACGCTTCCCGCGCCAGTGAATTGCTCGCGCCCCTGGTGAACGGCCTGGCGCCCCATGTCGACTTGTGGCTGGCCGAGACCCAAAGCTCCACGGTCGAAGCGCGGGCGATTCACGCCGGGTTGCCGAAGGACGGCAAGCCGTTCTGGCTGTCGTTCACCCTCAAAGACGAAGACACTGATGAAGTGCCACGCCTGCGTTCCGGCGAACCGGTGGCGGACGCCGCTGCGGTGGCGGCTGAGCTGGGCGTCGAGGTGCTGTTGTTCAACTGCAGCCAGCCAGAAGTGATCGGCGCGGCCATCGATGCCGCGCGGGACACCTTCGCGCGCCTGGGTGTGAAGATCCACATCGGTGCCTACGCCAACGCCTTCCCGCCGCAACCGAAGGAAGCGACGGCCAACGATGGGCTCGATCCGCTGCGCGAAGACCTTGATCCGCCAGGCTATCTCCAGTGGGCGGCGGACTGGCAAAAACGCGGGGCCAGCCACCTGGGCGGCTGCTGCGGGATCGGGCCGGAGCATATTGCGGTGTTGGCGCAAAAGCTGGTCTAAGGGGTTGGCGGTCGGAGGGTAATAAATACATTGGCTGTTCGACCGCCATCGCGAGCAAGCTCGCTCCCACAATAATGCAGAACCTGTGGGAGCGAGCTTGCTCGCGATGGCTAACGCTCAGCCGCCGCATCCTTTCAAGCGTGCAATCCCGCCGCCGCAAACATCGGCTTACGCTTTTCTCCACAGCCCGTCCCCACACCTATACATATGTACGTCATTCCCGCTGAAACGGCGCGATAGGGTCCCAGCCCTACTCATCACCGGGACACCTGAATGACTGTCTTCCCTGAAAATGCACCTGGCGTGACGCCGCATGCTGCCGGCGTACTGCTCAGACCCATCAGCCTGTTACCCCACGGTATTCGATTTCAACCCCATGAATTCGCCGATCAATGGCTAAATCAATGGGGCCTTATTGGCGATACGCGGGTACAGGCCACTTATCAAGAGGTCGAGACAGTCGATTCGGCCGCTCAAAGAAAAACCTCATGGGTGCCTCTGCGTGACGCTGTGACACGAGGTTTTTTGATTGCCCATCAAAGCAGGGCGACCGCTGAGCCTTCTGCGCGCGAGGGTTGGGTTTATCCCCACCGAAGTCATATGTCCCTGGGCTTCCCCTCACTGCGGGTCAACGGTAAAGGCCTTTCAGCAGACGTTTTGCAGCAATTGCACGCCGGCATTGCGCCCGGCTACCAGGGCATTGGGCAGCCCGTCA
Source organism: Pseudomonas brassicacearum subsp. brassicacearum (assembly GCF_008801605.1). Lineage (GTDB taxonomy): Bacteria > Pseudomonadota > Gammaproteobacteria > Pseudomonadales > Pseudomonadaceae > Aquipseudomonas > Aquipseudomonas brassicacearum. Next base: position 271,317 of record NZ_VZPJ01000002.1, read on the forward strand.
TTACTGAGGTGGACGCCCAAGGCAATCTGCTCAGCCCCCGTGAAAAAGAACAGATCAGGCAACTGGGGCACCTGGATGCCAATCAGGTGAAACTGGCGCGTCTGTTCGCCGCTTTGCCAACGTTCGACACCGTGCTCAAGCGTCTGCTGGTCAGCCGCATCAAGGCAAAGATCCCTGAGCGGAAATTCCGCGCCTCACTGCTCCAGGGCATCGACCCGGATCACTGGTATGTGAACCACTTTGATGTGGACTCGCTCGGTGGTCGTTCATTGACCGCCTCACAGTGCTTTACCGACGTGATGTTGGGCTGTTTAGCGACGGATACACCGCCCACTTACTCGCGCGGTGGTGTGGGCTTCTACACCCGTCCGGATTCGGTGGAAGAGGTCGACAGCGTATTCGTCAGCCCGCTGGGCGCGAAAATTCCAGCGATCATGGAGTCCGTGTTCTATATCGCCGACCCCGTAACCAATGACAGCTTGAAGCAGCAGTTCCGTGACGATCTCAGCGCCTTTCGCCACGACAGAAACGGTGCAGATGCGTTCGATACGTCGACCACTGAAGCGGCACTTGCTCATCTGCTGTGCCGACGATTCCTGCATCTTTTCGACTTGTACAAAGTCGACCGGGATCCGGCCACCCCGTTAACCCAAAGTGCGCGAACCCTGCAGGATGAAGAAGATCGCCTGCTGGACCTCATCACCACTCACCCTTCGATGGCGGACAGAAGCCGTTTGCTGCGTGCGCCCATTCCCCATGTCTATGCCGTCATGCTCGACATGGGCGCCGCGAAGCCACAGAAATGGCCCGCTGCGATGGTGATCAAGCGCACGGATCAGTCTTCGCTGTTCCTGTACTCCCTGGAAGGGGGAATACAGCGCTTTCGCTCTTTCCAGGACCTGGTCAATCACGTCAGCCCGACCTACGCGGGACAGAAGCGTGGGATCCGGGATATTGCTTCTGAACTGTCCGAGTCTGTTTTTGCCGTGGCGGCGGACGACCTGCTGCGGCACCAAGGCGCCGCGCTGGAGGCGGTCCTGAATGCCTCGGGCAACGAGACACTTACTTTGGCGGCTTATGCGCTGAAGGCTGAAGATGCACTGGGGTTGCCCATGTTGTCGCTGGCCGGGCCGCTGGCGGTGCGCCGGGAAACCCTGGTTGAAAACAACCGCGCCGATTTTTATACAACCGCAACACGTGCGGAAAAATCGAACTACCGCAGCCTGGAGACGCAGGTATTGGAAGCCGCCTACACACTGGCGGGTAGCGATATCCCGACGTTGTTGCAGTTCACCCGCCAGAAGATCAAGCAGTACCTGCAACACACGGTGCATCCCGGCGTCGATCCCGACCCGGACAAGACCCTGGTCACGCTCTCCTATGGCAAAGGCGCCAACCCAAGGCAGTCACGTATCGCCAGCCTGACCGAGTTGATGCTCGATAACCTGCGCCCGACTCAATACCCGAACGCGATGAGAGAAGTGCTGGCCGTCTACCTTGCCGATCAAGATGGCCAGCGTATCCGGCATCCGGCCAACGGCTTCCTGATCACGTTGACGGGCGGTGAGCTTGCCAGGATGGCGACGCACATTGATGCTGGCGGCCGTTATGAAACCCTGCTCCGGAAGGAAATGAATAAACCTGACTACAAAGCAGCCTGGCAGGCGGCCTACCTGGCCAATATGAAATTCAAAGGCCATGAGGCCGGGCTCAGGGGCGATGAAGTCTTCAAGACCACCGTGCTCGATAGGGCCTTCCATCCACCGAAGCCCAAGAAGTTGATTGCTCTCTGGCTGCAGGCTGTTCTGCAATCGTCCGTTGCCGAGACACGTGCGCTGGTCCAGGGACGAAGGGTGCAGGTCTATGGGCTTGTGCTGGGTGGAAGTGTCGGGGCTGGTGGGCAGCATGGGACGATGGGCAATGCGAGCAGCATTGATGGCGTGCTGGTTTTTTCCGATCAGGACGGGCCGGACATCAAGGGAACCGTGGGGGTCTATTTTCCGGACAGCCCCGAGGGTGATGACTTCCATGAGTTTTCCAGTCTGGGCGAGGGGGTGGCGGGGCTGTTGCAGCAAGAGCAATGGCAGGGATATTTCCGCTCACGCATTTGCACCCTTGATCCCGAAGAGATAAAGCGCACGTTGGGGCAACAACGTGGCCGACCGTTGATCCGCGGTGCGTTGATCCCTGGCAATCTTCTCGAGACCCTCCACCGCGCGCACGTCAATTTCCATAGCGCTTATGGCGATCACCGCTCCAACAGCAACCGGGATGTTCATCGCCAGACGGCTGCCAGGCTGGTGATGATGTCGATGGAAACGTTCATGGACCTGGCCGGTATCCTCCTGGTTCCTGGTTTGCAACTGCTCAAGAGCGCCATCAAGACCGGCTGGTTGATGGTCAGGACCGGCGCTGTTCCAGCGAACCTGACCACCTTGGTCTTTGTCCACAGAGTGGCCAATTATGGCGGACGAGGGTTGGCGGGTGGCGTGAGTGTTCCAGTACGGGGACAGTCCTCTTTCCTGGCCGTGACGGCGCGCCAGAGCCGGGGCGAAACATTGGCAGGCCTGCCTTTGGAAGACGCGCTTTACCGCCGTTATGCCGTGGCGGATACCTCGTTGCTACAAGGGCTGGTCGCCGATGCCCAGGGCTTTTATCGCCCCGCGCTCAATAACAGCGTCACGCGTCCCGTGTACGTGCGACAACCCGATGGGACGGTGTTCCGGGTGCACGACCATACGAAGTTGACGGCGACCGAGGCCACCCTTGTCGACCCTGCTACCGGGTTGAGTATCCGTTCCAGTGGCGTGATGAGAAGTACCGTGGCGCGGATGCCCAATGGCGAGTGGCGCGCTATAGGGTTTGGTCGGGGTGGTGGGAAGCGTCCGGCACCGGCTGAACCGGGTCCCTCGAAACCCAAGGTGCCTGCTCCGTCGCCGGCGTCTGTTTCCGGTTTGATCCGCACACCAGGCGTCTGGAATACTCAAGTCATGGAGCTGGTCCCGGCCATCATCACGCGCCTTGCGAGCTGGCCGCAAAACCGCAGCTTGCTGATCATCGATGAGATCACGGCAGAGCGTAGTTGGTCTGTGCGCTTTACCCCGGGCGAGGTGGAAAGTGTCTATCCGATGAGCAACCACCCAGGACAGTCGAGCACCGATATTGTCTTGAGACGAACGGCCCAGAACCATTACAGCCTGGTGCTGGGAGACCGTGTCGAGGAGATCCCTGGCGACGGTGATTGTTTTTTCGATGCCGTTGCCCGTGGGCTGAATGAAGGGCAAGCGCAGGAGACTTTCTCGATGCAGGGGCTGCGTAATGCAGCGGCCGACTATGTCGATCAACATCCGGAATTGAATCAGTACATGGTGTCGCGAGCCTCCGGGGTCCGACAAGCGCTCTTTGAAAATGCCCCCTGGCTGGAAAACCTGCTGGACGAGGAGGCATTGTCCGATCTCAGCCGGATCATCTACGGGGCCCCCAACCCGTATCGCTTGTTTCAACCGACTCAGGATTACCTGCGGCTATACGCAAACAGCGTAGGTCGCCGGACGCTGTTTGCGGCGCGAGAGGCCGACCTGCCACCGGAGGTGCTGCAGGAAATCGGGCGTTACTTATCGCCCCGTTCCCCAGAGCAACTGATGCCCAGCAGCGCACCGTATTACACCCGGGAGAACCAGACCCTGCGGCAGTTTTTCCAAGATACCCTGCTGGGTCCTGTCGAGGATTTGCACCTCACCGAACTGCTCAATAATGAATTCCTCCGGCTGTCCCAAGGCGTGATCCATATCATGCTGGAATACGGAGTCAGGGCCCGGCAACTGACCGACCATCACCCCAGGAATCAATTGGCCTACGTCAAGTTCGACCAGGCCAGGCATGGTCGTCTTGATGATAACCAGCTTGAACAATTGCTCGACGGTGCCTACCTGGTGGACCGCGACGACCTGGCTCAGGTGAAATTGAGATTCGAGCGTGAAACGGGCCGGGTAATCGATGACGACTCAGAACTGATGGAGCAGTACATTTATTACGATCGGGCTGAAAGCACCCGTGATCTGCTCATCGCGTCCCTCGAACGTTTCCCCGATTTGTTGAGGCGGGCGAATCTCCTCCTGAGGTCTGCGGTTATTTCATCCAACCTGGACGGCATGTTGCCTGTGAACGTAGTTGCAAGATGGCTGCGTAATCCGGCGCTCTCCGAGCGGCGACTGCGAGTCATCTCTGAATATGCCGATACGCGTTACAAAGAAGTGGTGAGGCACGGCGATATCGATATCCACTGGATGCGATTGTTCGATGACAGCAATCTGCAGAATATCGTCACCCACCAACGGGTACTGACGGCGTTTTGGGATTACCTGGAAAGGCCGCCGGTGAAGGCTGGCGAGGTCGACCAGGCGCCTGTCATCCGGTTATTCAGCGCACCGGGGCAATTGCCCTCCAATACCCGAGTGAACATTTTGTTCAATACCCCAAATCTATGGAGCTCGCTGCAGCGTCTCCCCAGGCATCACGCCGTGCAGATCTGGGACGATCTGACTGGATCTCAATTTAGCGACTCCGTGATTCAATTCACGCTCGAGCGCCCCGGCGTGCTTCGTTCCGCGCTGGATTTTGTGCTCGCATTAAGAGGCAATCTACGTGCGAACCGGATTGTCAGGGAGCTGTTCAGCGTCGCCCAAAGCCGCGCCCAACAATATCTGAACAACTTTGATTTCCCGGTCAATCGCTTGGGGCACAGCCTTTTGGACTTCGTGACGTATCTGGAAAGCCACATGGCCGTGCCGGACTGGGCCTGGCAGTACCTGAAGAGAGGGGTGACACCCGAATCGCTCAAGACTTTTGGAGAGATGAAACCGAAACCGGAGTGATCGGGCGGTTGGCAGCCAATGAGTTCATTGCCTATTAATCGCCATCGCGAGCAAGCTCGCTCCCACAGTCAATCTGTGATGATCACTTAATCCAGGTCCACAACAGATCCACTGTGGGAGCGAGCTTGCTCGCGATGGCGGAGCGTCAGGCACCGATAGCTATGCCCGACACTCCACCAACCCACGCACCTGCCCACCCTCGCGCTGATTGTCCTCACTCAACCAGCGCTCGAAGCCCGCGGCTATCGCCGGCCATTCCGAGTCCAGTATCGAGTACCACGCGGTGTCGCGGTTCTGGCCCTTGACCACCATGTGCTGGCGAAACACCCCTTCAAACGTGAACCCCAGCCGTTCGGCCGCATATTTGGAGCGGGCATTGCCGTTGTTGCATTTCCACTCCAGCCGGCGATAACCCAGGGCGAAAGACTCCTTGGCCAGCAGATAGACCGCCTCAGTGCTTTTCGGCGAACGCTGCATCGGCGCGCCGAAGGTCACGTGGCCGATCTCGATGCGGCCCTGGGCCGGGACGATGGACATCAGGCTGAGAATGCCCTGCACCTCGCCACTGGCGCGGTCGATCACGCTGAAGAAATACGGGTCGGTATTGGCCGCATGGTTGTTCAACCAGGCATCGAACGCGACGCGATCCGTGAACGGGCCATAGGGCAAGTAATCCCAGAGTTTAGGGTCGGCACCGGGGCCTTCGAGGGCTTGCCAGAGGCCATCGGCATGCCGCGCCGGATCGAGTTTTTCCAGGCGGATGAAACGCCCTTCGAGCACCTGTGCAGAGGGCGCCGGGACACCTTTCCAATCGGCGAGTGAAGTCGACATGCTGCGCTCCTTAAAGGGCTTTGCGAAATTGAATGAAGCCTGGGCGCTCGGCGATGCGCTCGTACAGCTGGATCGCCGTGGCGTTGGTTTCGTGGGTCAACCAGTGCACCTTGCAGCAACCATCGGCCTTGGCGGTGGCATAGACGAATTCGATGAGCTGGCGGCCCACCCCTGTGCCACGGCTCTGTTCCGTTACCAGCAGGTCTTGCAAGTAGCAGGAGTTCTCGATGCTCCAGTTCGAACGGTGATAGATGAAGTGCACCAGGCCTACCGCCGTGTCGCCATCCCAGGCGAGGGCAGCATGGGTTGGTTCACGCTCATCGAGCAAGCGCTGCCAGGTGCTTTGGCTCACGGCGTCCGGCAATTCGGTTTTATAGAACCGCAGGTAGGCCTGCCACAGCGGCAGCCAGGCGGCGTGATCGTCGGCGCTGACGAGGCGGACTTCAGGTTGGCTCATGTTCACTCCTTGGACGATTGTTCAGGCATCAGGTGGGCGAGCGCCCGGTCCTGCGGGTCGGGGCTGGCGGCGAGGCCGTTGCGTACGCCGGCGACATCCGCGGGGCTACGGTTCTGGCTGAGCTTGCGCTTGCCTTCCAGGCGCTGGATGGGCAGGGCGAAGCCGACGATGGCCTTGAGCATGCTGTCGATGTACTCGGGCGGCGCATCATCGATCTTCCACGACTGCTCGCGACCGGTTTCGTGGCGGTCGGTGAGGGCGCCCACCAGGTTGCGCAGGCGATGAGCGTCGCTGAACACCTCGGCGCTGCCGTAGGCGTGTACGGCCACGTAGTTCCAGGTCGGCACGACCTTGCCGTGTTCGGCCTTGCTGGCGTACAACCCTGGGCTGACGTAGGCATCGGCCCCGGCGAATATCACCAGGGCTTCGGCGCCGGCTTCCAGGTCGCGCCATTGTGGATTGGCCCGGGCCATGTGGCCGTAGAGGCTTCCGTTCGGCCCTTGTTGCGTGTCCAGCAACAGCGGCAAATGACTGGCCTGCAAACCGTGTTCACCCTGGGTGACCAATACGGCCAGGCGGCAATCGCCGATCATCTGGTGCAGTTCGGGCAGGTCTTCGACGGCAAAGGCTTTGGGGTTGTACATGATGATTTTCCTTGGCGAATGCGAGCATCCTAGGCAGGCTATTGGTCTGTTGTAAGAGCCACTTCTGGCCAATTCGATAGGTCCATTCGTGAGGGCTGTCATGCACAACGCCGCGCCGCCATTGTCATTCAACCCCGCAGGCATTGAGCTGGACCGCCGCCAGGGGCTCAGCCGCCAGCTTTACCAGGCATTGCGTACCCGGGTGCTCGATGGGCGCCTGGCCAGCGGCACGCGCCTGCCGGCCAGCCGTGACCTGGCGGCGGCCTTGTCGATTTCGCGTAACAGCGTGGTGCGGGCCTATGACCAGCTCTACGCCGAGGGTTTCATCGAAGGGCGGGTCGGTGACGGTACATATGTGGCGAAACTGTCCTCGACGACGTTGCCGCTGAAAAACATATCCACAAAAGTATCCACAGGGTTTTCAACAGGCTTACCCACAGCCTTATCCACAGATTGGCTCGATTTGCCTGTAGGTCCATCCAGTAAAGTTATCCACAGCGACGCGCTGAACCGCGTCGAAAAACATCATTTGGCCCAACCGCCCAGCGGCCCGCCGCGAGCGTTTCGGGTCGGTGTACCGGCTTTCGATCTGTTCCCTTTCGACGTCTGGGCCAAGCTGAATGCGGCTTTCTGGCGCAAGCCGGATCTGCAGCAGCTGTGTTATGGCGATTCCCAGGGCGATGCGCGCTTGCGCGGGCTGATCGCCGCGTACTTGCGCAGCTCCCGGGGGCTGCACTGCACGGCTGAACAAATTGTGATCACCAGTGGCGCACAGCAGGGCATCAGCCTTTGTGCACAGCTGTTGGTCGACCCGGGCGACGTCGTGGCGGTGGAAAATCCCGGCTATCGCGCGGCCGGGCACGCGTTCGCCGTTGCCGGTGCCGACGTCAGGGGCGTGCCAGTGGATGGCGATGGCTTGGATTGCGCCGCGCTGGGCGCGTTGAGCCACTGTCGGCTGACCTATGTCACACCGTCCCATCAATACCCGACCGGGGTGGTCATGAGCCTGCCACGGCGGTTGGAACTGCTGGCCTGGGCCGAACGCAACGACGGCTGGATCGTCGAGGATGACTACGATGGCGAGTACCGCTACAGCGGCGCGCCACTGGCGCCCTTGGCGGCACTGGATCGCCAGGGGCGGGTGCTTTACGTCGGCACGTTCGGCAAAGTGGCGTTCCCGGCCCTGCGCCTGGGCTACCTGGTGCTGCCGCCGGGCTTGGTCAACGCCTTCGCCCGACGGCGCGCCGTGGACGTGCGCCACTCCGAAGTCAGCACCCAGGCGGTGATGGCCGAGTTCATGGCCGCCGGGCATTTCCAGCGGCATATCCGGCGTATGCGCAGGGCCGCCCTGGTTCGGCGTGATGCGTTGCTGGCGGGCTGGCCCACGGCGGTTGCGGGTGTCGGAGCCCTGCCCACTGTCGTGGCCGGGCTGCATCTCACGGTCCCGGTGGAGAGCATCGAGCGCGAGCGCGAACTGATCGCCCAAGCGACGAATGTGGGTGTGGAAATCAATGGCCTGAGCAGTTATTGGTTGCCCACCACCCCGTCGCAAGTGCGCGCCGGGCTGGTGCTCGGGTTTGCGGCGGTCCCGCCAGCGGCGATTGGCACCGCGCTGGCGAACCTGTCGAAGGCCTGGAAACCCTGAGGGCGCGCCGTCGGGGCATCGGCAGCGGCCCTGGTTTTATGGCCGTTCCTTTGGAAAAAAAACCTGCTGGGCGTGGTCCATGGCAATTTCGCTACGGTAATGATTGATCAACTGACGCTGGCTAAAGCCTTTTGTAGAGACATCAGCTATCCCCAGAACCACCTGCTCCACTGTTTTCAGGCGTGCCGAAAGGAACGTACGGGCAGGCACCCAGTTCGTGGAGTAGTGAAAGTCGGCGAACCAGAGCGTCTTGTTGGTCTTCCTGTCCTTGATTTCATACCTGTCGAGGTAACCATGTGTGCGGCCCTTGATGCGTTGGCGGTTTATCCGTTTGGTGATGGAAATACGGTTTCGGTCTTTCAGCCAGATCACGCCGCTCATGGTCGGAGGGCTCTGCTTGATGATGTTCAATACGGTTTCGAATTCCTGTTCATAGAGCGACTTCGATTCTCTTTTGAGGCGCAATCGCAAGGATTCGGCCGAGCGCTGCTGCGCCTCTGATATTTCAATCGTTTCGTTGGTGGCAACGCCTTGTGCCTGGTCGAGTGCCTTCCTGATCGCGATGCCGACCTTCTCCATCCTGCTGGCGTGGGCATTGAGGATCATTGCCACACCGGCCGGTGTCCGGCCTGGCTTTTTCAAGTCTTGTTCGATTTGCGCCTTGAACGCGGTCAGTCCGTCAATCAGGGTTTGGCCTTTGCGAACGCTCGTGTCCAGTGAAGGGACTGCCAGGGGAGGCGGGTCGGACATCACGTGGGGCGCCCATTCGCCGGTTTCCTTGCGGTGGAACGAGACGATGATTTCCTCCGAGAACGGATTCTTCACATCGACCCAATCCGTTTCCTCGTGCAGCTGCGATAAGCGAGGCTCGCCACTGATGACGCCCCAGAAGCGTGCCCTGATGAATTTTTTCCTGGCCCGCGGACGTGGCTCATGAGGGCTGCCTGACCTGCGCCGGTTGCTTCGCTCATCAAGGGCTTGCGCCAACTGCTCCAACGCTCGTCTTTTACATTCGCCCATCTGTTTGACCAGTCGAGTGAGTTGTACAGGGTTGGTGCTGCCTCGGTATTCGCTGCCCATGTACTCGAGATGTTCTTCGATGGCGGCGAACTGTTCCGTCAGGCTGCCGAGCGCATCGATTTGTTCATCCAGCCGGATCATGCTTCGCTCATCCATGGCGTCGCGCAGGCTTTGGAAGGCCACCGTGGCGTTGTCGACAATACGGTTAATTTCCACCCAGCCTTCAGGCATCGTCTCGACGCTTTCAAGAGACAGGCAGAGGTGGCGGTACATATCCACCTGGATAAGTCGCAGATCGTCACTTTTGTAGACCGGCATCTTTGCGCGGTACTGACGGACAAACTCAAAGCCTTCGCGCCCCATCTCCTTGAGCCTGGAAAAACGTGTCTCCATGTAGTCCAGGCGCTCGATCATGTCGTGACCGGCGTTGATCATGGTGTTGGCAGCATCGATGTGTTGTTGCTCCAGCACCTTGACCTCGGACGTGATCATGCCCATGGCATCGGTCAGGGCAGGCGTAAAGCGCTCTCGCAATACATCCATTTCCGCGAAGGTGAAATTCACTTGCGCATTCAGGTAACCAAGGCTGACGCGAGGGTAATCGGGGCGTGACTGAAAGACCGGCCATTCAATCAGGGTCTTCAGCGCTTTTTCATAGTTCTCCCGCTGGGCTTCCAGGGTCGTCAGATACGCCACACGCTTGGTTTCCCGCGCTGCGCCGGATGCCTGGTTCATTTCCTGCGCGTCCATGGTCAGCAACTTCTGGTTCGCCGGTTTCTGTTCTTCAAACTGGTTGAGTTCGGCCAGCAGCTCCACGCTGCGGCGTCGTGCCTCGGCGACGACCCTCTGCCGGGCACCTTTTGAGCCGCCGCCGCGTAAGCGCAAGCGGGTATCGATCTGCCACTGGCCGCGCGCATCATGGATCACCGGAGGGCCGGAACGGGCTCCGTCGATGATGCAGATCTGGTCGCCCTCTACGGTGACCTCGAACCATTTTCCCGACATCTTTGCGTACCACTTCCCACCCTTCGCATAGAGGCCCCTGAGCGCGCCTTCGGTCCTGGGTTGTCCAGGGGAATCGGGAGCCGCGATGCTGAAGCTATCGAGCAGATTGGCGCGCTTGCTCGACCTGCCCATCAACGCACCGCTGGTATGAACGACCTCGTAGTGCTCTTGCGGCAGCTCTGTCTTGGTGAGCGGCGCGAGCGTTTCGATAATGAGCTTGGGTTTGAGCACTGGCGGGATTTGTGGTGGGGCAATCTCCGGGGCCTCTGTCGGACGACTACCTTTGCTCGCCCTGGTGCGGTCAATCACGTAATGGATGATCCCCAAGGAGACGTTCAACAACACATCGACAAAGAGCGCCCACTTGGCCTGGCTACTGGTTTCTTCGTCACTCTGCGTCAGCTGTTCAAGGTCGTTCAGGATCTGCCAGAGCCAGGTCGTGGTGGCCACCGTGGTGCCGAGGTAGGGCAGCGCCAAATTGAAAATCAGCCAACCGGCCTGCTTGAAAGACTCCCAACGGCTTTCGCGATTGGAGACCGACTGATGATCGGCGAGCGTGACCAAGGCATTGGCGTTGGCCCGGAACAACAGTGGCAGGAAGTCGTCGCCCAGGGTCTCGTCGCCAAGGCTGACAGGACCATTATTGGACAAGGTCTCCAGCGGGGCTGCCACGAACTCCACGATGGTCCAGGGCGAGGGCAGGGCGCCTGGAAAGACATCGCGGCCATAGGTTTCGCGTACCCCATCGGGCAGCCACGCCAGTACCGATTGGCGCAAGGGAGCGTTTTGCCTGATGGTGTACAGCAAGTTGCTGAACGACGGGAACTGCCACAGCTGCGGTTCAAGCAACGGTCGATAAAGCAGGCAGGGGCCGGCACTTGGCGTCTGCGGGCCGATCACGAACATGTTGGCGACTATGTCCTCCGAAAGCCCCAACTGCAGCTCGGGCACGAAAGCCAGTTTGCGCAGGACGATGGTTTGCCCGTCTACCTTGCGGTCGTCTTCCTGGGGCTCCATCAGCGCCGCGACATAACGGCAACCGCGCTCATCGATATTGCCCCGCCCACGCAGTTTGCCCTCCAGCGCAAGCATGGGCAGCTGTATGCGCAACTGCGAGGTGTACAGGTTTTCGCGGCGGAACGACTCCGCCGGGTCATTCAGCAGTTTGCGCTTGATCAGGTCGGGATAAACACGACCGATATCGACTTGGGTGATGAGCTTCTCGACGTAGTCCACCGTCAACCACGCGGGCAACACGGTCGTGTCGAGAGACCTCACCGTCTTGTTGCCCGGGGGCAGGGCAATCAGGTTTTGCAAGGCCAGGTCGACGAGGTTGAACCGCGTGGTATCGAATTTGAAGGGCACTACGAAGGTACCCCAGACAACCGGGCTTTTTATCTCGATCTCGATTTTTTCCGGGTCCAGCGTCGAAGCGTCGTCGTGGTCGGATTGCATCTGCGTTTTCAGCGCCTGCGCCGCATACGTTTTGAGGGGGGGAATGTCGTCCAGGTAGGTTTTGCCGGCGTGGGAGCTGCTCATCGCCGAAAGATTCTTCATGTATTGGGCGAACAGGATCTGGTCGGAAATCGACGCGGCCTGCAGCCATTCGGGTAACTGTTTTTGGAACCAGCTTTCGCCAGGCCCTACGTCCACTCCGCTGGGGGCCGGTGGTTCGTCTTCTGCATAGCCCGGATTCAGACTGATGCTGGGGATGCCAAGGATCTTGACCTGCACGGCGATGATCCCGCAGGCCTTGCTGTCGAAAATATTGCCGCTGGGTTCATAGAGCCGCCAGCGAATTTTCGTCGGGTGGACCAAGGTGCCCAGGTGTTCTGGAAGGGCTTGTCCCAACGCGTGCCGTGAAGCGAACTTCTCATAACCGTTGAGCAACGAGTGCACAAGGATGACCTCCTTGTTGTCGATCAGGCCGATCAGCACCACCAGCGAGTTTTCATTCACGCGGTTGATCTCGTCGCCGTCGACCTCCTCGATGTCGACCAGATACGCGTGGCTGTCGTAGCTGTCGTTACGGTCTTGTGGGTCGGGGTACAGGAACAGTTGCCGGGCCATGTCGCATTCAGTCGCCGTCCAGCCCTCGATCTGCTTGACGTCCCAGAGCTTGCGCAGCGTGTGGGAGAGTTCATGCCAGCGTGGGCCGTAATTGCCGAACGGCATGTTCCAGTACGCCAGTTGCTGCTCCTGGCTGGCCGGCACCATGGCCGGCACCAGCTCGTTGATCAAACGGCCGATCTGGTCGATGCGCACCGGCAAATGCACCTCGGGCGCGGTGATCGGCAGTTGGGTCAGGAAGTGCAGCCCTTCGATCAACAACGTGGGTTTGCTCTGGTCCACCCGCGAGGCCAGCAAATCGCTGAGCGATTCATAGCGGGTGGGGCGCGCCACGATCTCGCCACCAACAATGTCCCAGGCCGGTTCGCCGATGACGGTGGTATGCGGGTCTAGATCCAGTGACGGGTACAGCTTCTTGAGTGCGTTGCGCAGCAGCATGGCCGCCACTTCCGGGTAGGTGGGGCCTGCGAGCAGTTGGTTGACCAGCGTGCTCCTGATACTCGCGTTGAACGCCGGGGCGGTGCCGGTAGGGTCTGATGTCATCTGAGTTGTCCCTGTCTCGAGATGGATGAAAACCCCGAAGCCGAACGCTTCGGGGTTTCCATGCTAGAGAGGCAAGGGACGGGGCAGGTGGTAACTATGTATACGCAGCCAACACCGGGTGGGAGCAAAGCTTGCTCGCGAAACAAGCGCCTCGGTCCTTGGCAGACCGCAGGGCCTTCATCGCGGGCAAGCCTTGCTCCCACAATGGTCTTGCTCCCACCATGGCCGTTATCCCACAACGGCTTTTACTGGCCGGATTTGATCCGGGTCCAGGCTCGTGTGCGCGCGCGCTCGGCATCCCGGGGCAAGGGTTGCAGGGTGTAGAGCGTGGTCATGGCCGCAGCGGTCGGGTACAGGTTGGGGTTGCCGCGGATAGCCGGGTCGACCATCTCGGTGGCGTCCTTGTTCGGGTTCGGGTAGCCGACAAAATCGCTGACCGGTGCAATCACCTGCGGTTGCAGCAAGTAGTTGATGAAGGTGTAGGCGTCGTCCGGGTTTTTCGCGCCTTTGGGGATGGCGAGCATGTCGAACCAGATCGGCGCGCCTTCCTTGGGCAGGCGCATGTCCACCGTCACGCCGTTCTTGGCTTCCTTGGCCCGGTTGGCCGCCTGGGAAAAGCTGCCGGAGTAGCCCACCGCCACGCAGATCTCACCGTTGGCGATGTCGGCCATGTACTTGGACGAGTGGAAATAGGTGATGTACGGGCGGATCTTCATCATCAGCGCTTCGGCCTTGGCATAGTCCGCCGGCTTCTTGCTGTTGGGGTCCAGGCCCAGGTGCTGCAAGGCCAGGGGCAGGATCTCCGACGGCGAATCGAGCAGCGCCACGCCGCACTGCTTGAGCTTGCTGATGTTCTCTTCCTTGAAGATCAGGTCCCAGCTGTCCACTGGTGCGTTGTCGCCGAGGGCGGCCTTGATCTTGTCCGGGTTGAAGCCGATCAGGATGGTGCCGTACATGTAGGGCACGGCGAACTTGTTGCCCGGATCGTTGGCTTCGATCAGCTTCATCAGCTTGGGATCGAGGTGGTTCCAGTTCGGCAGCTTGCTGCGGTCCAGCGGCTGGAACACCCCGGCTTCGATCTGCTTGGCCAGGAACACGTTGGACGGTACCACCACGTCATAGCCAGAGTTGCCCGTCAGCAGCTTGGCCTCCAGGGCCTCGTTGGTGTCGAAGATGTCGTAGACCAGCTTGACCTGGCTGTTCTGCGCCTTGAAATCCTCCAGGGCCTTGGGCGTGATGTAGTCGAACCAGTTGTAGACGCGCAAGGTGCGCTCCTCGGCCTGGACAGCGCCGCAAAGCAGCGCGGCGCACACGGCTGGAGCCATTAAACGCTTGAGTCTGTTCATGCAGTTATTCCTCATGGGGCGCTTTGGAAACCTTCAAGAACGTTCACGGCATTGATGCCGATTTCTGCCACCGCGTAGCCGCCTTCCATCACGAACAGCGTTGGTTTGCCGAGCGCCGCGATGCGCTTGCCCATCGCCAGGTAGTCCGGGCTGTCGAGCTTGAATTGCGAGATGGGGTCATCCTTGAAAGTGTCCACGCCCAGGGACACGACGATGACATCGGCGTCGTACCCCCGAATCTGCCCGCAGGCCTGCTCCAGCGCCGCGCTCCAGGTGTCCCAGCCTGAGCCGGCCGGCAAAGGGTAGTTGAAGTTGAAGCCCTCACCGGCGCCCTCGCCACGCTCGTCGGCATACCCCAGGAAGAACGGAAACTCCGCCTCCGGATGGCCGTGGATCGACGCGAACAACACGTCGCTGCGCTCATAGAAAATCGATTGGGTGCCGTTGCCGTGGTGGTAATCCACATCCAGAATCGCGACCTTCTTATGGCCCTGGTCGAGAAAGGCCTGGGCGGCGATGGCAGCGTTGTTGAGGTAGCAATAACCGCCCATCAAATCGCCAGCGGCGTGGTGCCCCGGTGGGCGGCACAAGGCAAAGGCACTGCGCGCACCACGCTGGATATCCGCCTGGGCGGTGAGGGCCACTTGCGCGGCGCTGTAGGCCGCCTGCCACGTGCCAGCGGTGATCGGCGCGCCGGCGTCGAAACTGTAATAACCCAACTGGCCGTGCAGGCTGGTGGGGATGACCGTGCGAAAGGTCCGCGCCGGCCAAGTGAAGGGCAACAAATCGCCGTCGCGGTTGTACTTGGCCCAACGGTCCCAGGCGCCTTTGAAAAATTCCAGGTACGCCGCGCTGTGAATACGCTGGATCGGCCCCAAGCCAAAATCCTGCGGCGCCTCCACCGGCCCCAGCCCCTGCGTCCTGACCCGCTCCAACACATGATCGGCCCGGGACGGCATCTCGAAGCAAGGCATCAATTGCCCGTCCATCAACTCGCAGCGCCCGTGGTGCAGGTGGTGATCGTCTGAGTAGATCGTCAGCATTTTTTTGTTCTCCGCAAGGCTGGTCGGTTTGAACACAGTCTTGCGGTGTGGGGCGTTTCAGAGAACGGCAGGAGAGGCCAAAAGGGGATCGAAATGGCCAATAACTTTGACCGTAAATCGCCCCTTGTTGGCGCGGGTGTGCGCGGGGTTGGGGCAGAAGGGGCGGCAGTTTCGATGGCGAGGTGGTGATTTTGCATGAGGGGCTTGCTCCCGTTCGGCGGCATGGCCGTCGTAGGGAGGCACAAAGTTTCGAGCGTAGTCGTCACATCAGTTGATGCCGCGTGTCTGAAATTGGTCGAGGTGGTCGTTAGTGGGCAGCCAGAGGAAGTCGTGTAATTGGTCAATCAATTGAGTTTACGACCAGCGGCGGGCGCTCCCCTTAACACCCATTAAGAAAGCACTTCTTCGACGAAAGCTACCGCGTTCGGTGCAGTTCGTTCGACCTTGGGCGCATATGGCAAAATGATGTCTCTCTGCTAGCATTCATGGGCTGCACCGCTATTTTGGGCACGAAAAATATGAATCGAACAGGCAATCTCAGGACTCGGTAACTGGGAGCGGTAGAAATATTAAAGGACGCGGCTAGGAAAATTTGGGAAAGAGATATTTGGCAAAAGCATCAGTTTTAATTGAATGTTTCATCTGCCGAATCGACTTGCTTAATAATTAAAGGAAGAAAAATGCGAATTGCCAGCATACGGATAAAAAATTTTAGGACTATATCGACTGATCAGACATTAAATATAAAAAATGGTCTTACCCTCATAGGTCCGAATAACTCAGGTAAAACAAATGCGTTATTAGCGCTTTATTATTTTTTTACCGGTCATGATAATAAGTATAACTATGATCCAGATCGCGACTTACCATTTAATTCGAAAAATATTCAAACTAGTTTGACTTGTTTTTTTGAAGCCGACCCCGATGCCGATAAAGAGATTTTAGATAAGCTTAGAAAATTGAGGCAAATGCTTAAAGTTCCAAAAACCGAAGCGTCTGAAAACACATTCTCCATAAATGTTTATTTCAATAAGTCGCTCCCGGTCTATCAGGTTTACCCGGGGGCAAAAAAAGCCGAAGGTAAATCTCCGCAATATTCGACGCTGCAAAAAACCATAGTCTCTTCCGTGCTGGAATGTTTCCAGTGTTATTACATTCCTTCGAACAAGTCAATTGCGCAACTGTATGATGAATTTGTTTCGCCTTTTGTTAAAAAACAGGTTGCTGAGGCTCTAAAGCCTTACGATTTGGAAATAAGGAAAAGCATATCGTCTCTTACCGATAGTATGGACAAAGAGCTAGCTGAATCAGGTTTGAGTAAAGTTAATTCATACTTAGAGTATCCTCGAAATGCGCTGGAGCATTTGATCTCAGGTTTCGAGTTGATGGTGCATGATACGAGTAAAAGCTCAATTTTCACGAAAGGTATGGGGTTGCAGTCGGCGGTACTTCTGTCGTCGTTTAAATGGATTACCCAACAAAATCCCGAGAAGTCTGTAATTTGGTTAATTGAGGAGCCGGAGACGTATATGCATCCTTCCCTCGCTTATCAAAGTTCTAAAATATTAGAGCAGCTTTCCAGCATCTCCACTGTGATAAAAACTACGCACTCCTTAAGTTTTATGCCGCAATCAGTTGCAGATGTTCAAGGTGTTACAACCGGGCCGAGAGGTGCTGGAACACGTCTTCACGTATATGACACTATGCAGCAGGCAACTGAAGATATTCGTGTGTCGTTAGGAGTTAAGTTTTCAGATTATTTTGGGTTAACTGATCTCAATGTATTTGTTGAGGGTGAGACTGATATTAATTATTTGACTACGATGGCGGATTATTATCAGGATGCATATGCTACGCCGATGTTGTTGGCGTCAGATACTGTCCAGTTTCGAGAGTTTGGAGGAGTTACAGAACTGAAAGGTTTTTTGCGTGCGAATTATGAACTAATGCGGCAAGAAGTCGCAGCAGTTTCGCTATTCGACGGTGATGATGCAGGAAGAAGAGGCGTTCAAGAGTTATCTGGTTATTTTGGAAAGAAGGGGTGTTTTAACGGTAATCAAGACTACGTAATTATTCCCAATAAAGTTGCGATTGAGGGGTTGTTCCCAGATCATTGGGTTGTAGAGCTACACCAGAAACATCCTGGATGGTTTGAAGTATTTATGCCTGATGCTGCGGGTGGCGTAAGTGAGTTCAAAGTTGGTGGGGTTCATAAAAACCAATTTATGTTAACGATGCTTGCAATGGCTGAGGCTTCGCCAAATTACGATTTTTTAGAAAAATTTGAGCCAGTGTTAGAAGCATTAGAAAATGCCTTAGTGGCTGGGATGAAAAGATTGTGGCCTGAGGGAGCTTTGTACCAGCAATGGAAGAGGGATTAGATAAGCTCCTTGCATTAGAAAAAACTAGGTTTCCGAAACCACATTCGTGATCGGTTTGAGTTGTTGTCTGGAATTTTCTATCGGGTTTTTTGGGTACATATAATGGCTATTGATAATTTCAAAAACGACACGCGTAATCAACATTTTGTTTCGCAAGCGGAGCAACGGCTTAATTCCTGCTCGGTTGATCCGTACTCAAAGAAAGCGGAAATACACCGCTTCGATGTGGTCGATAAAAAAAGGCAACAGATTCGCTCCAATGGAAAGAGTTTAATTAGAAAAAATCTAGCATTTCAGGATCTTTTTACGTTTGCGCGCGTAGGGGATTCCGAGAGAATTAATTTTGAGAGGCTATTCAATAAGTATGAGGGCGGTTATCCGGCGCAGGTAGCTGGCCTACTCGATTGGATCACTGTTGCTAGAACACGTGTTGATGTTACTAGCGAATCGATTGACCTACAAAAAATTAAAGGGTGTGATTTCGCAATTTTTTTAAAGCATGTTAAATATATATATACTTATAAATTAATGAATTGGTTAAGAAATCCATACAAAATTAAGGAGGTCTTGAAGAATTTTGACTCTTATGTGGATCATTGTATCGATAAGCCAGGGGCCTTTGCGCTCTATGTCGCTCTAACAGAGAAGAATAACGCAGAAGAAAAATATATCTGCGACTCCTACGGGGTCTCACCAAAGGAATATAAGGAATGGATTCGACTGCTGCTGTTGTTTTTGTACGCTGAAGGTGATGAGTCGACAAGCCTTGATGGGTTTGTTGATGAGTTTTTTTTGGCTAAAGAGTTTAGCACGAGCATCCTGGCCTTCGTGTTTGATAAAAAGTGTGCGCTACTATCTGACACCGGAGTCATTAAAGAACCGCTTAAAACTGGGCCGGCTATATATATGAATATAACTAAAAATTGCATAATTTTACTGCAGCATGCATTTGTGGATGGGAAGTACTTAGATGAGCTTATGGCAAAGCTATCATTGCCAGAGAGCGAGCGAGAGCGTCTAATGGAAATTCTTTCAACAAACGTGTACGGCAGGCTGTCTATTAACGACGAGGCGATGCTTGCTGGATATAACAAAATTTGCGTTAGAGAGGCTGCGTTACAAGTGTTTTGTGCGTCTCCTGATGTATATGGCGTAGAGGTGATTTAAGGGGAACTGCCTTCTAGTATTTCCGATCATTAGCTCTAACTGTTCCCAGTTACGGCGGGTAGCCTAAAGTTGATCCTGGCGAACGTTGATAATCGTCCACTGCTGTTATTAGGAGAGATATCTCACCTTTGAACTGTTCAGGCTGAGCTTTTACAAAATAGGGTTATCGCCAATTCTGTGTGTGCTAGCTAGCGAAGACGATAGAACGTTTATTATCCGCTCCGAGGACGTACATGGTTTGTGGCGAGAGAGCTTGCTCCCCCGCCACGGGGTTGGTGGTGCTGCGGCTAGCGTGGGTCGACGTTATCCAGCACTCGGTTCGCCAGTAATGAACTCATTTCGATCAACTGCTGGATGCCGAGGGCGATGTGGCGGCGGGGGCCTTCCAGGTCGAAGGCCAGGTTGCTGATCATCGCGTCGGCGGATGCCAGGTTTTCGCTGAGGTTGGCGAGCAGGCATTCGTTGTCGGCGTTTTTTGCCACTGTGAATAGCTGGCCCGGTTTGGATGCATCTTCGGACTTTTCCGGTTTGGGTAGCAGGTAGTGATCCAAGACGCGTTTGGTGGTTTCGTCGTGCTTTTTGGCTTTGGATTTGGTTTGCGCGGAAGTGTTGTCCGTTTCCGGAGGGTTTGGAGTTATTTTGAACATAAGCTGGAATCCTCGAGTTAGGCCGCGACCCTTTCCCTACTAAAAGAAGGGTGGCGGCTGTACGCAGGTTAGTAGACCGGGGATTCCAGCATTGCCGGCGCGCCGAAGCGCCCTGCGCACAGCCACCATCAAGGACAGGAATTGGAACACCTGCCTGAGTGGATAGCTCATGCATCTTGCGGAAAACCTCGGGCTACTAAACCCGACCACTGATGGGCAGTGGCAGGGAAACGATAGAACCCATGGGCAAGGCGCACAAGCGGACGGATTCTGGCGTAGTTGTAGGCAATGGCGCAAGGATTCGTAGCTTGGTGGAAGCGTTGCGGAGGGAGAATAAACAAGCCTTCGTAATGCCCAGGATTCGGGGCGAGGGAGCGTGCTCTCGCTCGGTGGCGCAGTGGTTTTTCTGTAGGAAGACGCCGGCTTTTTTTGGGCGGTTTTGCCGCCCAGCAGGATTGTGGTGCTGCGGCTAGGGGGAAACGACATTGTCCGGCATTCGGCTCGTCAGCAATGAATGAGTTTGAGCAGTCATTGGACGTCGGGCGGGGAACCGTACGGTGAAAATCCTTAATGTTCTACAAGCCCATCCTAGCTCGTCCCGGAGTCTTGATAGATCAAAAAACGATCGATTATTAGCTCTAATGGCATGTTTAGCTGGACAGCTAAACATGCCATTAGAGCTAAGGTATTGCACGTATAGGAAGTTTTGCTGCCGTCTCTGAACCAATCCGTATTTTGGTAGGGATCTTCGGAAGGACTCCTCGACCCGCAAGTACCAGAGGAGCTCATGGTGAAATTTTTAATTTTCTGCCCTAGGCGCAGTTTTTCTTCAGTGCGCCCAGAAAATCTTCATTTGAGCCGGTTTTGCGGATTTTTTCTTAACTCGCAGCACACCTTAAGGAGTTCGGGCTGGGCTTCACAGTGGAGAGCCTGCCGCCAATCTTTTGTGGAAGCGAGCTTGCTCGCGAAGGCGGCAGCACATACCAGGATTCAAGGTGTATGCAGACCGTGGCGAGGGAGCTTGCTCCCGTTCGGTGGCGCAGCAGTTTTCTGTAGGAATGCGCGGGTCTTTTTGGGGCGGCTTCGCCGCCCAGCGGGAGCAAGCTCCCTCGCCACGAGGATTTGTGTTTAACCTGCGCCTAGCAATTTGTTTGCAAGCGCCAAGTCGAACTGCTTGTTCCCAAATATGGATTTAGTCGTCAAGGCTTTCTTGAGCACATCCGAATCCAGGCTCAGATTATTTTTGTGCGCTGCAAAGACAATCGTCAGGAATGGAAACGCATAGTTATCCGGCTCGGCCAACACGTCATCGATTAATGCGGGGGAGCCAAGAACGCTGTGTTCTGCCTTGGGCAGGTAAAATTTTTCGAGCCGTTCGCTTATTTTTTTGACGGTTGCGCTGATGGCTTGAGGGGACGGGGTTCTGATGATGCCGCCCAGCTCGTCACCGAATTGTTTTGCTTCCTCCGACAAGGAGCTCTTCGACAAAAACGATGCGTTCAACAGCCGGCTCTCGTAGGGCGGGGATTGCTCTTTGCAGAAGCTAAAGGCCTCGCAGGTATAGATCTCCAACCCGGCGTAATAACCATCGGCCTTGGTCAGGTGTTGAACGTAGATTTCCCCAAGTTTTTCCTTGGCAGCGAGCAGGCCAAGTTTGTTTTTGCTGGCCTTCAGGTCCAAGTGGGGTGAGGTGATTTGCTTCAGCGCCGCAAGTAGTTCCACTTCCACGTTTTTGCGAATTTCTTGGCTCATGGTAGTCACTTATAAATTAGAAGATTGAAGGTGGCGTTGTGCTGTGCGCCTTTGCCGCCTAGCGGTACGCCAGGCTTGCCTTTGGTATCAACCTTGAACGATCCCTTCGTACCGGCGGAGGGTTTGATCGTGCCTCCACCCAGATGTTGCGTGGTGTTGGCCGGCTTCGTCATGTCGAAGACTTTGGAGTCGGTCTGGTTGGGGGTGAGTTTCCCGGTGCCGTGCTTGACTTCAAAGACGTGCAGTTTTCCGCGTTGGTCTCTGGCGACGAAGTCGGCGCGAATGCGTTTCCCATTGACCTTCATGGTGACTTCCTCCGCGACGATCTTGAATTTGTTGCGCTTGAGATCGTTAAGCGCCTTGGTTCGGCCTTTATTGCCACTGACTGCGCTTTTGCAGGCCCATCCCCATGGGTCAATCCAGGTCAGGGGGTTCGGTGCATATTGGTAAAGGTTTAATCCGCCCAGCAACCCAATCGGATCCGGCGTAGTAAACCGCCCCACATCCGGATCATAAAACCTGAACGTATTGAAATGCAGCCCGGTTTCCCGATCCAGGTACTGCCCCTGGAACCGCAAATTCTGCTCTTCGATGTAATACGGCTCGCGCACTTCCTCCAGCGTATTGCCCCAGACCCGATACGTGGCCTGCCACACATTGTGTCCGTCGGCTTCGGTGAGTTGTTCCGGCAGGCCGTTGAGGTCGTTGTGGTAGTAGCGGATTTTTTGCAGCGGGCCGCTGCCGTCGACGCGGGCCAGGGGTTCGTAGCCGTCGTCTTCGTAGAGGTACAGGCTGGTTTGCTGGTGGCGGTGTTCCTGCAACAGGCGCAGGCCATCCCAGGTGAAGCGGGTTTCGCCCAGTGGGTAACCATTGTTGTCGTGCTCGGCCTTGGCGATGCGCCGGCCCAGCGGGTCGTAGGCCATTTTCACCACGCTGCCGTTGTCGTTGCGCACTTCAATCAAGCGGCTTTCGGCATCGTAGGCAAAATGCTGCACGCCACGTTTGGCGCTGCGTTTTTCGATCATCCGGCCGAAGGCGTCGTAGCGGTAGCGCTTGTCCTGGTAGGTCAGCAGTTTGTTGTGCACCACCAATCCGGCGCCGGGCGCTGGGCCGTCCAGCAGGTTGGCGGCGGCGTCGTAGGTGAAGGTCTCGCGCTGGCCGTGCAGGCTGTCCTGGCTGGCGATGATGCGGCCGGTGGCGTCGTAGTGCAGCAACTGGCGCTGTTGTGCGGTGGATTGCTGGTCGAGTTTGCCGATGAGGTTGTCGGCGGGGTCGTACTCGAAGTGTCTTTGCACCGCCGCCGGCAACAGCGAGGGTTGGCTGCTGTGGCGGCGTTGCCGTGCGCGCAGGCGGCCGCTGCGGTCGTATTCGCTGCGGGTGTTGATCTGCCCTTGGGTGCGCAGCACTTCGCGGTGCAGGCGGTCGCGTTCGAAGTCGCTGATGACCTGGCCGTCGAGGTTGATCTGGTGCAGGTGGCCGCTGCCGTAGTACAGGCGGTTGACCCAGCGGCCATCGGGCAGTTGGGTCTGGATCAGGTTGCCGAGTTCGTCGTAGTGGTGTTGCAGGCTTCCGGCGGCGCTGTTTTCGGCGAGTAACTGGCCGAGGGCATCGTAGGCGAAGCTCAGGGTCTGGGCGTTGCCTTGCAGGTCGGTGAAGGTGACGGCGGTGAGTTGGTCCAGCGGGTCGTAGCTGTATTCGGTACGGCCATCGTCGGTGACTTTGGCGATCAGCCGGCCCACGGCGTCGCGTTCCAGGCGATGGACGGTGGGGGGCGGTGGGGCTTCGGGAACGAGCGCCAGGCCGGTGCCGTAGGGCGCGGGCATCGCCGTCACTGCCGCGACGTTGTCGAGGCGGTCGTAGTCGTAGCGCTTGGCGCTGCCGTCCAGGTCCTGCTGCTCGATCAACCGATCCCCGATATCCCAGGCAAACCGGTAGCTCTCGCCATTCTCGTTGGTCAGCGCTTGCAGCCGGCCGAAGCTGTCGTAGGCGAACTGCACCTGCCGGCCTTGGGCGTCTGTGCGTTGGCGGACCTGGCCGCGGCGGTTGTGTTGGTAGAGCGTGGTATGCCCGGCCGGGTCGGTGTAGCCGGTGAGTTGGCCGGCGGTGTCGCGCTGGTAGTGTTCGGTGCGGCCGTCCGGCAATTGGCTGCTGAGCAGACGCCCCTGGGCGTCGTAGCGGAATTGGGTGCGCTCGCCGAGGGCGTCGGTGATGATTTGCAGGTAACCGCGCGCGTCGTAGCTGAAGCGCGTCGGGTAACCCGAGCAATCGACGTGCTCCACCAATTGGCCGAACGGGTTCCAGCGCAGCTTTTTGCTTTTGCCGGTGGCGTCGATGATCTCCACGACCTGGCCGTGGGTGTCGTAGCGGTAGCGGGTGATGTGGCCCAGTGGGTCGGTTTCCTCCGTGCAGTTGCCGCGTTGATCGTAGCGGTATTTCCAGCTGTGGCCGGCGGCGTCGGTGTCCACCAGCGGCAGGGCCCAGTGTTCGAGCCAGAGGGTGGATTCGCTGCGGCCCAACGGGTCGGTTTCGCTTAGCAGGTTGCCGGCGTCGTCGTAGCTGAATTGGTACTGGCCGCCCTGTGGATCGGTAGCGCTGAGCAACTGGCGCTCATCGTTCCATTCGAACAGCCAGGTCTGGCCGAGGTTGTCAGTGAACTGGGTGATCTGGTGCTGGCTGTTCCAGTGCCGGGTGCTGACGCGTTGCAGGCTGTCGCTGATGCGGGTGATGCCCGCCTTGAGGTCATAGTCGAACTGGTAGGCGTCGCCTTCGTCGGTCCAGTGCCGGACCACGCGCCATTCCTGGTCGTCGATCAGGGCCCATTCGTAGAAGCAGTGCAGGCCGCTGGGCAACTGGTGCTCGACCATCCGTTGCCCGGCGTCGTAGCTGAAGCGCCGTTGCACCTGGCCGGTGGCGTCGCGCACTTCGGCGAGGGTGTTGGCCGCGTCGTAGGCGTAGCTGACCAGCACTTCCCGCGATTGGTCGGGGTAGAGGCGTTCGATGTGGGTGACGCGTTCGCCTTCGCGGATCAGCTCGACTTGCACCAGGTCGAAGGTGTCGCGCAGTCGCACCAGGCGTCCGGCGTCGTCGTAGTCGAGGTGGATGCGGTTGTCGTTGCGGTCGCCCAGTTGGCTCAGGCGCAGGTGCGAAGGGTTGGCTGGCGAAGGTTCGAACAAGCGGTACAGGCCGTCGTCGCTTTCGATCAGCAATTGCCCGTTCACATGACGGCGCACGGCCAGGCCTTCGCCGGCGCTGAACACCGCGCCGCCCAACGGGATGGAACCCATGTCGATGGGCCGGCCTTGTTCGTCGGTGTAGACCAGGGTTTCGCCGCCCTCGGGGTGGGGCAGGATTTCTACCTGGACTTCGTAGGCGACGCTCCAGCCGGCGCCGAACAGGCTGTCTTGGCGTTCGTCGCGGCTGTTGTACACGCGTTGCCAGTCAATCGGCAGGATGCCGGGCAAGACGAAATCCAGGTCCTCGTCACCGCCTAGCACCTTGGCCCCGGTAGCGGCATGCACCGGGTTCGACGAACCCAGGGCGGCGTTGGCGGCCGCGTTCGCCGCGCTGCTGACGGCCATGGACACCGCGCCGCCCACCAGCATGCACGGCAGTTTGCTGAAAAATTTGCCCTTGCCGCCCTTGAGCATCAGCAGCGCGGTGACCGCCAGGCCTACGCCCGGGGTCTTGCCGCTGCGGATCTCGCGCACCACCACCGAACCGCCGCCAATGGTCACGTCAGGGGAAATCAGCCCGGCCGACACCACGGTCGCATCGCAGGTGCTGCGGTCGCCGCTGCGCACGGCGGGCTGGCCGTTGATGGTGACCTTGTCCGAACCTTCGGCCATGAACTGCGGTGGCATGGGTGGGTGCTTGGTGCAGATCACCAGGTCTTCCGGCCGGGTCTCCGTACCGGGGGCGGGCGAGGCGACAGTGGGGCGCCACATCTGCGAGAAGAAATTCCCGGCCATGTCCAGGTAACTGGGTTCTTCTTCCGGCTCGGGCATTTCCAGTTCGGTGCCGGCCGGTGCGACATGGGAAACAACAGCGCCGGCGGCGCGGGCCGAGGGGATGTTGTTGGTGAAGGTGTCCTTGGAGCCGGTGAGGATGTTGGCCTGCACCGTGGGCGGAAAGAGGGCGTTGCCGATGCCCTCGCATAAATTGCTCAGGCCTTTGTCGGCCCCGGTCTTGCTCATGGCCAGGCCGACGATGGTGCCCACCACCAGGCCCAGGACGAAGCAACCCAGGCCGCCGGTGACAACGGTGATGCCCGTGGCCGCGACCACGGCGGCGGTCGCCAGGGCGGTGATCGCGATGTTGGCCGCCACCTCCAATACGCCGCCAAGGATGTCGGCCATCATTGAGGTGTGGTTGAGTGCATCGCCCAGGCGGGCGGCCCAGAGCGCGTCAGACATGCACGTTGCTCAGGCGGGTAGGGGGGCTGGGGAATGTGGGTTCAAGCAATTTGATGCCTTCCATTGCATCTGTGTCCTTGTGGGTTACGGCATGCTCATCAGGGCCATTCTCAGGCGCTTGATCAGTTTCGGGGTCTTGAGGCAATCGGCCGGGCGTTTGTTGCCCAGGGCGGGCACGGTCTGTTCCAGCCACCAGAACCCTTCCTTGAGCCCTCTTTTCCCGTAGAGCACGACGGCCATGTCGAGGTTGTCATCCATGGCCTTGGCCAGCGCGCGTGCGTTGTCGTCGAGGTAGTCCTCTTCGTACAACCGCACGAAATGCTGCCAATCGGCATCGCCGACGTATTCGTCTTCCAGTCCCATTTTAAAAACCTGCAAAGGAAATCAAGTTGCTGCCGGTCGGGTTTCGCGCCGACGGCGCCAGGATCCCATCATAACCATTAGCCTTGGCCCAGGCGCCGATTTGATGGGTCTGGGTGTACTTGTCGCCGGTAATGCTCTTGAGGGAGACCCCCAATTGTTTGCGCACATCGGCCCGGGTCAGGTCCAGGACGTTGTTGAGCTGCACTTTCTTGCTGACCAGTACCCGTGTGGACAGGTCCACGCCCCAGTGATTGACTTCGCCCATGGCTGTCTTGCGTGAGTTGGCGCCATAGACACCGCCCAGGCCGGGGGCGGTGTAACGGTGCCTGGAGGCGACGTTCCACTTGTGCGCGGTCCAAGTCGTGCTGATCCGCCCCGGCTCTTCAAAGCGATACACCGTTCGGTTGACCTTGCGACCCTTGGGCGGCGTCGAGCATTTCATCAGCCCGAAGGGGTCGATCCAACTCACCGGGTTCGGCGCGTACTGGTAGAGGTTCAGCCCACCGGCTAAGCCGATCGGGTCCGGTGTGGTGAAGCGGCCGATGTCCGGGTCGTAGAAACGCAGGGTGTTGTAGTGCAGCCCGGTTTCGCGGTCCAGGTATTGGCCCTGGAAGCGCAGGTTCTGCTCTTCGATGTAATACGGTTCGCGCAGCTCTTCGGCGGTGTTGCCCCACACTTGGTAACGGGCTCGCCAGAGTGTGTGGCCGTCGGCTTCCGAGAGCTGTTCGGGCAGGCCGTTGAGGTCGTTGTGGTAATAACGGACCTTCTGTTGCTCGCCCAGGCCGTCGACCCTCGCCAGGGGTTCGTGGCTGTCGTCGGCGTAGATGTAGAGGCTGGTCTGGCTGTCGCGGTGTTCCTGCAAAAGTTGCAGCGCATCCCAGGTGAAACGGGTGCGGTTGAGCAGCGTGGCGTGGCGGTCGTACTCGGCTTTTTCGATGCGTCGACCCAACGGGTCATAGGTCATTTTTACGACCGAGCCGTTATCGTTGCGCACTTCCACCAGGCGTTGTTCAGCATCGTAGCGAAAACGCTGGACGCCACGGCGGGCGCTGCGTTTTTCCACCATGCGACCGAAACCGTCATAGCGGTAGCGCTTGTCCTGGTAGGTCAACAAGCGGTTATGCGCGACCTGGCCTGTGCCCAGACCGTCCAGCAGGTTGGCGGCCGGGTCATAGGCGAAGCTTTCACGCTGGCCTTGAAGGTTGTCCTGGCTGGCGAGAATGCGGCCGGTGGCGTCATAGTGCAGCAATTGGCGATGGGACGCTTCGGGCTGGCTGTCGAAGCGCTCCACTCGCTGATCGCTGGCGTCATAACCAAACAGTGATTGCGCCACGGGCGGCAACAGCGTGGACTGACCCTGTTGCCGCCGCTGACGGGCCCGCAGGCGGCCACTGCGGTCGTATTCGCTGCGTGTGCTCTGGCGCCCCTGGGTGCGCAGCACTTCGCGGTGCAGGCGGTCGCGTTCGAAATCGCTGATGACCTGGCCGTCGAGGTTGATCTGGTGCAGGTGACCGCTGCCGTAGTGCAGGCGGTTCAGCCAACGACCGTCGGGAAGCAGCGTCTGGGTCAGGTTGCCCAGTTCGTCATAGCGATGTTCGAGGTTCCCCGCCCAGCCTTGCTCGGTAATCAATTGCCCCAGGGCGTCGTAACGCAAGCCCAGGCTTTGTACTTCACCGGTCTGGCTGGTGAAGGTGATCGCGTTGACCTGGTCGAGCGCGTCATAGCGGTACTCGGTGCGCCCGTCTGCGGTGACTTTCGCCACCAGTCGCCCCATCGCATCGCGCTCCAGCTCATGAATGATGGGGGCTTGGGGCGAGAGGTCCAGGTCGGTGCTGCCGGGCACCGCGAGCGCTTCCACGCGGGTGACGTTGTCCAGCGGGTCGTAGGCGTAGCGCTTGAGGCTGCCGTCCAGGCTGTGTTGGGCGGTCAAGCGGTCGGCGGCGTCCCAGGCAAACCGGTAGCGCTCACCGTTTTCATTGGTCAGGGCCAGCAGGCGCCCGTAGTTGTCGTAGCTCAGCTCAACCCGGCGGCCATGGGCGTCGGTGCGCACCCGCAGTTGACCGCTTAGGGTGTGTTGGAAATTTGTCGTGTGTCCAGCCGGGTCGCTATAGCCGATCAACTGTCCGCTAGCGTCACGCTGATAGTGCTCGGTGCGCCCGTCCGGCAGTTGCTTGCTCAGCAGCCGACCCTGGTCGTCGTAGCTGAAAAGCGTCCGCTCTCCCAGTGCGTCGGTGCTGCTGAGCAACAGCCCGCGCTCGCAATAGCTCAACCGTGTGGTGTAACCGGAACAATCGGTGTGTTCGCTCAGTTGCCCAAGGGCCGTCCAGCGCATGGTCTTGCTTTTGCCGGTGGCGTCGATGACCTCCACCACTTGGCCGTGGGCGTCGTGGCGATAGCGGGTGACGTGGCCCAGCGGGTCGGTTTCGCGAATGCGGTTGCCCCGCGCGTCATAGCGGTACTGCCAGGTATTTCCCGCGGCATCGGTTTCAGCCAGGGGCAGGGCCCAGTGTTCGAGCCACAGGGTTGACTCGCTGCGCCCCAGCGGGTCGCGGGTTTCGCAGAGGTTCCCGGCTTCGTCATAGCTGAACTGATGTTGTCCGCCGTTGGGATCGGTCGCCCCCAGCAACTGGCTTTCGTCGTTCCACTGGAAGGTCCAGGTGCGATCCAACGGGTCGGTGGTTTCGGTGATCTGATAGCGGGTATCCCAGCGACGGGTGCTGATGCGCTGCAAGCCGTCGGTGATGCGCGTGGTCCCGGCGGCCAGGTCGTAATCGAAGGTGTAGGCGTCGCCCGCGTCGGTCCAGTGGCGAACCACGCGCCATTCCAGGTTTTCAACCAACGCCCATTCATAGAAACAGCGAAGCCCGGTAGGCAGTTGGTGTTCCACCATTCGCCGCCCGGCGTCGTAGGCGTAGCGACGTTTTACCTGGTCGTTGGACTGACGGACCTGCGCCAGATCGCCCTGGCCGTCGTAGCCATAGTGCATCAGCACTTCCCGGCGTTGATCGGCATAGAGGCGGTCGATCCGGCTGACTCGTTGTGGCCAGCGCTCGTCATACGCCAGTGCGATGCGGGTCAGGTCGAAGGTGTCACGCAGTTGCGCCAGGCGTCCGTTGTCGTCGTAGTCCAGGTAGATACGGTTGTCGTTGCGGTCACCCAGTTGGTTCAGGCGTAGCAGCGCTGCATTGGCTGGCGTGGGTTCGAACAAGCGGTACAGTCCGTCCGCGCTCTCTATCAGCAGCTCGCCGTTGGCATGCCGTCGCACGCTGAGGCCTTCACCGGCACTGAACACGGCGCCGCCCAACGGGATGGAACCCATGTCGATGCGTCGGCCCTGTTCGTCGCTATAAACCAGGGTTTCGCCGCCGTCTGGATGGGGCAGGATTTCGACGCGCACCTCATAGGGCACGCTCCAACCGGCACCGAACAACCCGTCGCGGCGTTCGTCGCGGCTGTTGTAGAAGCGTTGCCAGTCGATCGGCAAGATGCCGGGCAGGACGAAGTCCATCTCCTCGACATCGCCCAACACTTTGGCCCCGGTGGCGGCGTGCACGGGGTTCGAGGAGCCCATCGCGGCGTTGGCCGCGGCACCCATCGCGCTACTGACCGCCATCGACGCCGCACCGCCGACCAACATGCACGGCAGGTTACTGAGGAATTTACCCTTGCCGCCCTTTAGCATCAGCAGCGCCGTGACCGCCAGCCCGACGCCCGGGGTCTTGCCGCTGCGGATCTCGCGCACCACCACCGAACCGCCGCCAATGGTCACGTCAGGGGAAATCAGTCCGGCCGACACCACGGTCGCATCGCAGGTGCTGCGGTCGCCGCTGCGCACCGCGGGCTGACCGTTGATGGTGACTTTGTCCGAGCCTTCGGCCAGGAATTGCGGCGGCATCGGCGGGTGTTTCATGCAGATGATCATGTCCAGCGGCTTGGGCACGGCACCGGGCGCGGGCACGGCGACGGTGGGACGCCACATCTGTGAGAAGAAATTCTCGGCCATGTCCAGGTAGCTGGGTTCGGCTTCGGGTGCTTCAAGTTCGGTGCCGGCCGGCGCGACATGGGACTCGATCGCTCCGGCGGCGCGGGCGGCAGGGATGTTGTTGGTCAAGGTGTTGGTGGAGCCGGTGAGGATGTTGGCCTGCACCGTGGGCGGGAAGAGGGCGTTGCCGATGCCCTCGCATATGTCGCTTAGCCCCTTGTCGGCCCCGGTCTTGCTCATGGCGAGGCCGACCACGGCGCCCACCACCGCGCCGAGTAGGAAGCAACCCAAGCCGCCAGTGGCAACGGTAATGCCCGTGGCCGCTACCACGGCAGCCGTCGCTACCGCGGTGATCGCAATGTTCGCGGCTACTTCCAGGACGCCGCCGAGGATATCGGCCATCATCGAGGTGTGGTTCAGCGCGTCGCCTAGCCGAGCGGCCCAGAGTGCGTCAGACATGCAAGGTGCTCATCAAGCCAGAACGTCGAACAGCAGCGAACCCTTGATCGTTGCCCAATGTGCCGCTTCGGCATCGCCCAGTTTCTCGGCTTTCACGTAGCTCAGGGCAAGCATTTTGCGGGTGCCGGGCAGTACCAGGGCCAACTGGAACTGGAAGACCTTTTCATTGCCCTTGTTGAACTGGCTGCGCAATTCGATGGCTTCGACTTCCTGGTTGGCGCCCACGCGCACGGTGGCGCCCGGTTGGCAGCGCAGGTCCTGGACCTGTTTTTCCAGGCGCTTGAGCTGGTCGTCGAGGTTGCTTTGCAGGGTCTCGCCCTCGGTCAGCAAACTGCGGCTGACGATCAAGGACGTGCCCAGCTCGGGGAACTTGAGGATGTTGATTGTCGCGTCCAGCAATTCGCTGGGCGGCAGCTGGAACTGGAATTCATTGAGGCGGTAAGTCATGGCGCAAAAATCTCGAGGTTAGCCCTTGGGTGCAGGGAACGCGGCTTGGATGTTGGCATCGATGCTGCCCTTGACGCCCTGGCCGTCCGGCGTGGCTCCGGGGCCGCCGCCGTTGTTCAGGTGCAGCACGCCGCCGGTGTTGAACTCGGCATCGCCGCTGGCGTAGAAGCTGATCTGTACGCCGGTCAGGTTGATCTGGCCGCTGGCGTTGAGCTCCAGGATGCTTTCGCCGCACACCAGGCGCAGGTTTTCGCCCACTTCAATCACGTAGCTCTGGCTGATGCTGTCGGTCTTGCGCTGGCCGACGGAGAGGATGTCCTCCTGCTTGACGATGCGCAGGCGGTTGTTGCCGATGGTCACCGTCTCGTTGTGGCCGATGCTCTTGTTGCGGTCATGGCCCACCGAGTGGCTTTCATCCACCTCGACCACGATGTCCTGGTTACGCTCGGCGTGGATGTACAGTTGCTCGGCGCCTTTCTTGTCTTCCATGCGGATTTCGTTGAAATTCGCCGGCGTGCCGCCCTTGCTCGAACGGCTTTTCATCCCGCTCTGGGTGGCATTGGCGGGCAAGTCATAGGGCACGGTCTGTTCGGCGTTGTAGACGCGACCGGTGATGATCGGCCGATCCGGGTCGCCTTCGAGGAAACTGACGATCACTTCCTGGCCAATGCGCGGGATCTGCATCGAGCCCCAGTTTTTCCCGGCCCATGCCTGCGACACGCGAATCCAGCACGAGCTGTTTTCGTTGGACTGGTCGTGCCGATCCCAATAGAAGTGCACCTTCACTCGGCCGAACTGATCGGTCCAGATTTCCTCGCCCTTGGGACCCACCACTAAGGCAGTCTGCGGGCCCTTGACGATAGGGCGATGGGTGATGGGCAGCGGCCGATAGCTTTGCTGGGCGTCGATGCAGGTCAGGCTGCTTTCGAACTGTGCTGTCGGCGCGCCGCCGCCGGTTTCGCCGCTTTCCTGGGAGAGGTAGTAGCGGGCGCCGACGATCAGGTATTCGCGGTTCTGGTCCTGGCGGCTGAAGCCGGTGAGGCTGAACAGGTGCCCCGAACCCAAGCCGCGGGCGTTGCCGGCCAGTTCGACCTGTTCGTGCTGGGTCTGCAAGGCTTCGATGCGGGTGCGGGCGTAGTGTTCGCCGTCCTGGCTCTGCACGTAGGTGCCAGGGTAGTCGTACAGGGGATAGTCGCCGGCAGTGTGTGGGCGGGGCATGGCCGAGCGTACGTCGATGCGTGCGCTGGGGCGTTGGAAGTCGTAGTCGTTGAGCTCCAGCGAGCCGGGCTGGACTTCCTGGGCCAGGTGCCAGTCGTGTATGTGGTCACGCTCGCGCTGCTGCTCGTTCTTGGGGTAGTAGGGCACCGAGCCGTAGCCGGGCGCCGTGGTGTGGGCTCCATAAGCGTCGGCCAGCACCAGCACATGTCGACCTTGCTCATGGCGGAAGAAGTAGTAGATCCCTTCCTGCTCCATCAAGCGGCTGACGAAGTCGAAACTGGTCTCGCGATACTGCACGCAGTATTCCCACTCGCGATAAGGCCGGCTCAGGGCGTCTTCGAAATCGGAAAAGCCCAAGTCGCGGAACACCTGCTTGATGATCTGCGGGATGGTGAGGTTCTGGAAAATCCGGCAATCGGAGGTACGAGTCAGCAGCCAAAACCACGGGCGCAGGGTGGCCTGGTAACTGGCGAACTGGCCCTGGTCGACGTTCTGGCTGAAACGGGCCACGATGCCATGGAAATAACGCTCGCCACCGCCATCGAGTTGCAGGCTCACGCACATGGGCTTGCCGAGCACCTGATTGAGGTCGATGGCGTTATCCAGCGAGTGCAGCTGCAACTCATAGTTGAACAGCCGCCCCAGTTCTTCGCCGCCGCCCATGTCCTTGAGCAGCAGTACCTCAGGTCCCAGGGGGCTGGTGATCTTGGCCAGGCGTGAGGCTTGGTTGAATAACATCGGTCATCTCATCGTTGTAATGGCTGCGCCGCTGATTGCCTGACGACACCGGAACAACTGTGGGAGCGAGCTTGCTCGCGAAGGCGGTGTGTCAGGCAACATCAATGGCACTGACAGATTGCATTCGCGAGCAAGCTCGCTCCCACAGGGTTATGCGGTGCTCCTTCGGGTCAGGCCGCGTCGCTGAAATCGTACTGCAATTCATTGTCCACGGCGCTGATCCGCACCCCGGCCAAAGCCTTGCCTTCGAGCATGCGGGTCAGGAACTCGCGGCTCATGTCCGGTAGCAGGCTGTTGGTCAGGATGGTGTCGATCATGCGCCCGCCGCTTTCGGTTTCGGTGCAACGCGAGACGATCAGGTCGATCACCGCGTCGTCGTAGTCGAAGGCGACTTTGTGGGTGCTTTCCACGCGCTTCTTGATGCGGTTGAGTTGCAGGCGGGTGATGGCCTTGAGCATCTCGTCGCTGAGCGGGTAGTACGGGATCGTCACCAGGCGGCCCAGCAAGGCTGGCGGGAAAATCTCCAGCAGCGGTTGGCGCAGGGCCTTGGCGATTTCTTCCGGCTCGGGCACGTTCTGCGGGTCTTTGCAGACCTGGGCAATCAACTCGGTGCCGGCGTTGGTGGTCAGCAGGATCAAGGTGTTCTTGAAGTCGATCACCCGGCCTTCACCGTCCTCCATCACGCCTTTGTCGAACACCTGGAAGAAGATCTCATGCACGTCCGGGTGGGCCTTCTCGACCTCGTCCAGCAACACCACGCTGTACGGTTTGCGCCGCACGGCTTCGGTCAGCACGCCGCCTTCGCCATAGCCGATGTAGCCCGGTGGCGCACCCTTGAGGGTCGATACGGTGTGGGCTTCCTGGAACTCGCTCATGTTGATGGTGATGACGTTCTGCTCGCCGCCGTACATGGCTTCGGCCAGGGCCAGGGCGGTTTCGGTCTTGCCCACGCCGGAGGTGCCGGCGAGCATGAACACACCAATCGGCTTGCTCGGGTTGTCGAGGCCGGCGCGGGAGGTCTGGATGCGCTTGGCAATCATCTGCAAGGCATGGTCCTGGCCGATGATGCGTTTCTTCAGGTGCTGGTCGAGGTTGAGCACGGTTTCCAGTTCGTTGCGGGCCATGCGGCCCACCGGGATACCGGTCCAGTCGGCGACCACCGAGGCCACGGCCTGGTAATCCACGGTCGGCAGGATCAGCGGGGTTTCGCCTTGCAGGGCGGTCAGGCGCTGTTGCAGGTCCACCAGCTTCTCGCGCAGTTGGTGGCTTTCGTTGTCAGAAGCTTCGCTGTTGTCTTCGCTGTCCACCACGCCAACGCGTTCGCGCAAGGTGGCGCGGGTGGCGAGCAGTTCGTCCACCAGGGTTTTCTCTTCGGCCCAGCGGCCTTCCAGCTCGGCCAGGCGTTCGCGCTCGGCGCTCAGCAGGGTTTCGCTCTGGGTCTGGCGGTTGCCGATGACCACGCCAATCGCGTGTTCACGGGCGATGATTTGCAACTCGGTTTCCAGCGCTTCGATGCGCCGACGGCTGTCGTCCACTTCGGCCGGTACGGCGTGCAGGCTGATGGCGACGCGGGCGCAGGCGGTGTCCAGCAGGCTCACGGATTTGTCCGGCAGCTGGCGCGCGGGAATGTAGCGGTGGGACAGCTTGACCGAAGCTTCCAGGGCTTCGTCGAGGATCTGCACCTGGTGGTGTTTTTCCATGGTCGAGGCCACGCCGCGCATCATCAGCAGGGCCTTGTCTTCCGACGGCTCGGCCACTTGCACCACTTGGAAACGGCGGGTCAGGGCCGGGTCTTTTTCGATGTGCTTCTTGTACTCGGCCCAGGTCGTGGCGGCCACGGTGCGCAAGGTGCCACGGGCCAACGCCGGCTTGAGCAGGTTGGCCGCGTCGCCCGTGCCGGCGGCGCCACCGGCACCGACCAGGGTGTGGGCTTCGTCGATGAACAGGATGATCGGCTTGGGCGAGGCCTGGACGTCTTCGATGACCTGGCGCAGGCGCTGTTCGAACTCGCCTTTCATGCTGGCGCCGGCCTGCAACAGGCCCACGTCGAGGCTGCGCAGTTCCACGTCCTTGAGGGCCGGCGGCACGTCGCCGGCGACGATGCGCAGGGCGAAGCCTTCGACCACGGCGGTCTTGCCCACGCCGGCTTCACCGGTAAGGATCGGGTTGTTCTGCCGGCGGCGCATGAGGATGTCCACCAGTTGGCGGATCTCTTCGTCACGGCCGACGATCGGGTCGAGCTTGCCGCTGCGGGCCTGCTCGGTGAGGTCGACGGTAAAGCGCTTGAGGGCTTCCTGCTTGCCCATGGCGCTAGGGGCCATGGCGCCGCTGGCTTCGCCCGGCACCGCGCCGGCATTGAAGCCGTCGCTGGCGGTCAGGGCGTTTTCCGGCGAGTCGCCGACGTATTCGTCAAACCGTTCGCTCAGGGCTTCGACCTTGACCTTGTCGAACTCCGACGACAAGCCCAGCAGTGCGTGGCGCAGGCTCGGGGTCTTGAGAATGCCCAGCACCAGGTAACCGGTGCGAACCTGGCTTTCGCCGAACATCAGGCTGCCGTAGACCCAGCCGCGTTCCACGGCTTCTTCGACGTGGGACGACAGGTCGGTGATGGACGTCGAACCCCGTGGCAGGCGATCCAGGGCTTCGGTCAGGTCACGGGCCAGGCGCGCCGGTTCGATGTTGAACTGGCGGATGATGCGGTGCAGGTCCGAGTCCTGCAGTTGCAGCAACTGGTGAAACCAGTGGGCCAGTTCCACATAAGGGTTACCGCGCAACTTGCAGAACACGGTGGCGGCTTCGATGGCTTTGTAGGCCACGCTGTTGAGTTTGCCGAACAACGCGGCGCGACTGATTTCACCCATGCTCATGGCTCCTTGAGGTCTGTGAGGTGTTGGCCTGTTCGGCGTAATGCCGGGCCAGTATTAAATCGTTGGCATCTGTTTCGGGGCGGCCCAGCCAGGTATTGAAACCCAGGCGGAAACGCCCATTGAGTTGCAATGCCGGGACTTCGGGCTGTTCCAGGACCAGGTTCAGGTCCCAGTCCAGTTCATGGCCCAGGTATTCGGCGACCCAGGCCACCAGCTCGTTGAACGGTTGGCTGCCAGGCAGCATGCCCATGTAGTCAACGAGCTTGAGTGGCCCCAGGCGAATGCGGAATTTGTGCTGGCGATCCCACACGAAGCGGCCCAGGCAGAAGTCCACGCCCAATTGATGAGCGCTGACCCCGACGCGGCTGCGTTCGGGCAGTTCCAGCCATTGGCCGACGTATTCTTCGATCTCCACCGGAAGGCCGAAGTACTCGCCGAGGATTGCCTTCAAACCGTCCGGGTAGCGGGTTTGCGCTGCCAGGTGGCCGCTGTAGTGCAGCTTCGCCGTGTCGGGAATCAACCCCTGGTTGAGCAGGCTGGGCATGCCCCGACCGCTCAGTGCCGCCAGGCGCGCCGACCAATAGTCATCGTCCGGGCGATCGTGGCTGACCGTCGGCCGCGCTTCGGCCCAGGCCCGATAAAACAGGCTGAGCAGGCGATGGTGAAACACATCGAGGAAGCGCTTGCTGGTGCTGTCGGCGTTGTTGCGCTGGCGTTCGCGCACGTATTCGGTGATGTGCAGCGGCATCGGGCCGTTGGGTCCGCCGAGGCCGAAGAAAAATTGCTCCAGGCGTGCCGGCGCACCGTCGCTGCCCGGTTGCACCGAGGCAAGGGTGGCCGGGGCGAAGGTGCATTCGGCCCGTTGCCCGAGGCGCAGCGGGTCGTCGGCCAGGCGCAGGGAATGGCCCAGGCGCGGCAGCTCGGGGGATTCGCACTCGATGCGCCGCAACGCCTGGAAGAAATCGTATTCCCAGGGTTCCTGGTGCATCGCTTCCAGGGTACTCACAGGGTCGGACGACGTCCGGGCTTGGCTTTCCATCGCATGATCTCGCCGCGTTCGGTGGTACGGATCACCGTCTCGGTAAAACTGTTGATCGACACGTAGCGTGCCAGGAAGCGCTCGAACACCGCGCCGAGCAGGAACACCCCGGTGCCGCGAAACGCGTTTTCATCGAATTCCAGGGTGATCTCCAGGCCGCGACCAAACACGATCGGGCCAGGCATCGGCAAGCGCCGGGTGCAGGCTTTGCTGCTGACTTCGCGCAGGCCTTCGATCTGCAACTGCAGCGCCGCGTCGTTGCTGTCGCCGTACAGGCGCAGCAGTTCACGCAGGGCGGCTGCGCCTTGGCCTTGTTCGCTCAACGACAAGTAGTTCAGCGACAACTGGCTGATCAGCCGCCAGGCCTTGGCGTCGTGGGCATGGCTGGCCCGTGGGCGACTGGGCCCGGCCACGCAGCGCACGGCGCCAACCGGCGCACTGTCGGCGAGGGTGAAGTCGGTCTTGCCGTTGCCCACGCTCATGAACAGCGGCAGGTCGCGGTTGGTGCACAGTGCGGTCACGCCCAGTTGGCGCAGGTCGTGGCGATAGGGCGCTTGCTGGCTGTCCACCAGGCTGACGAAGGTCTCGCTGCCGATGTAGGTCGAGCGCGGGCCGTTGCGTCGCTGGTCGCTGGACAGCACGCGCGGTTCGCGCCGCACGGTGTAATAGGCCTGGTCGCGGCCATAACGGGACGGATCGCGTACGGCGTAGAACGGCAGGAACGGTTGCTCCGGCCCGGTGCCGTGGCCGGTGAGGCCGTTCAGCGAATGCACTTCGAAATCCATCGGCCGGGTACGGTCGGCGATCACGTGGTGTTCGTTGACCCGATCCGACAAGTGAATGCGGTCCAGGCGCTTGGGAAACAGGTTGATGGCTGGGGTGCAGAACGGCAGGAACTGCGAAGCGCCGACGCTGCCTTCCAGGCTCGGATCGTGACGGTCGAACAGCACGATCAGCTCCAGCTCCTGGCCGTCGCAACGCTTGACCGCGCGGCTCAGCTGGGTGAAGTCGACGAACAGGAAACGGTGGGGCAGGGCGAAATATTCCTGCAGCAGGCGATAGCCCTGGAAGGCCCGCGGCACCACCGGCAGCGCGGCGTCGGCATCGTCGAAGCCGCGCGAGCGCAACGCATCCTGCGGCAGCCGCTCCACCCAGTCGCCGCCGGGCTTGCGGGCGAACACCGCGCAGGCATTGCCCAGCAGTTGTTCGTAGAGGCGGAAGGGCTGTTCGTCGGCACCGCTCAAGTACAGCGGCAGGTTGTCCAGGGCCAGGCTGTTGAACGGCAGTTCGGCGCCGGTGCGCAGGGTCAGGCGCAGGCCGGCCTTGGCTTTCGGTTCGCTGGCGGCCAGGCGCCCGAGCACGGCGGACGGGTTGCCGAAGTACTCGGCCTGGCTGACCTGCAACGGCCACAACGTCACCGCGTGGGCGGTGCGGTACTCGCAGCAGGTCTGGGTTTCACGCCCCAGGGCGGCACGCAGGACCGTATCGCGCGGCAGCGGGAAACCACTGCTCAGCGAGCCTTCGTCCGGGTCGGCCTGCAATTGCACCACCGTCATCGACGGCGTCGGCGCCAGGTAATGCGGGTAGGCGATTTCCAGCAGGTTGTGGGTGAAGGTCGGGTACTCGGCGTCGAGCTTGAGCTGCACTCGTGCCGTCAGGTAGGCGAAGCCTTCCAGCAGGCGCTCGACATACGGGTCGGCGCAGTCCATGCCGGACAACGTCAGCCGACTGGCGATCTTCGGGTATTCCTTGGCGAACTCCGCCGCGCTTTCGCGCACGTGGTGCAGTTCCTGGTTGTACAGTTCCAGCAGGCGTGGATTCATGAGCGTCTCCGCTGGTCGGCGTTGACCACGCGCACATGGCCGGTTTCCAGGTCCAGGTCGGTTTGCAGCATCAGGCGCAGCGGCACCGGCTGCGCCCAGAGATCGCCTTCGATCTCGAAACTCAACGCATTGTGGTTCATCTCGGCCGTCGCTCGGGCGCGCACTCGCAGGGTGTGGCGCAGGATTCGCGGTTCGAAGGTGGCAATGGCCTGGTGGATCAAGGTTTCCAGGGCCGAGACATCGACGTTCGACGCGCTGTTGCCGGCCAGTGCCGGCAGCCCGAAATTCACCACCGACGTGCCCGCCGGGGTATGCAACGTGGCATCGGCGCTGAGCAATGAGGTGGTGTTGAGCAGCCACGCCAGGTCACGCAGCACCGAGGCTTTTAATTGGGTCAGGGAGAGCACGCGCTTGTCGGCGCTTTCCTTCGGGTTGGTCGGATCGTCGTCGGTCAACCGGTCCAGCAGGGACGGTTGAAGGCGATCGCGGGTGGCAATTTCGGTTACCAAGTGAAAAGGCCCGTGTAATTCTTCTGGTCACCTGTGCCGCGCATGCAACTGGCGTTGCGCGCGATAACCGAGGGCTCGAGCTGCCCATTGATCTGGCGCACGGCGCGGTATTCGGAGCGACATTCCTGATTGTTATGGGGGCCAGCAGATACATGGACAACGATGACAATGGGCACCTTACCGAAGGTCTCGACGTGAGGTTTGCCCTGTCGATCGACCGTGAACTGGCAGGGCCAAGCCAAGTCGAGTGGCATCAGGGTCTGGTCGGGCTTGCGCAGCGCGCAGCGCGCCTGGTCGTTTTCCAGCCTCAAAGTTTGTCCGCCCATCGAGACGACCTGCTCCACCGCTACGGAGGCCGTTGTCGACGGGGATTGCTGTTGCGCACAGGCGGTCAGGCTGGTCAACAGGCAGACCACCCATATCGCGCAGTGAGTCTTGATCATACGAGCTCCCAGAACCAGATCGCTCGGGATCGATAGGCCGGATCGTCATACCCGAGGGTTAGGCCACGGTTCCAGAGGTCGATATGATCGCCGGTGCGACCTTCCGAGGCCTCTCCCACTTGCTGGAAACAATCCTTGAAGAAAATCAGGCCAGTCTTGTCTTGCAGCTTGCGTCGGTCCACGGCAGTTCCGCCGAGGATCAACGGGCGACCCAGATGATGTTTCCACAGCCAATTTGCCAATGACTCGGCCCCTCGTGCATGCCCATGGACGCACTTGGGTTCGGTATAGGTGGACTTGTTGACTTTGACGGTCAGCTCGGTGTTGAGCGTGATGCTCATGCGAATCGCGCATTGGTTTGCCCAAGGACCGTCGCAAGGTTTCGCGTCGGGATAGGTCACCAGCAAATCGGAATAGGCTTTCCACAAATTGATAAACGAAGGCTTGGCCATGACTCAGATACCACGTGGGAAAGAATTGGATTCGAGCAAGCACCAAACACCCCCGGCGCGTGGCACCGGGGGCGTGTTCGATTACACCTTGACGTTCTGACGGATGTTCCAGCCGAACTTGACCGGACCGCCTTCCTTGGTGCCGTCGGCTTTCTGTGGCTGGTAGTCCACCAGCACCTTGGCGAAGTTCAGGGTGACGTTTTCAGTCAGGCGATCATCGCCGCCCGAGCCGCCGGTGCTCAGGGAAGTGACCAGCACTTCTTCCAGGTTGATGATCATGTACTCGACCTGGCTTTCACCGCCGGCCTTGCGCACGGTCAGCTTGACCTTGTCGATGTGCTTGCCGCTGGCGCAGTGCATCATCAGGTTCGGCGACGCCTTGTCGACGTACTTGGTCAGGGACAGGTCCTGGACGTTGACCTTGCCCGCACCACCGCCGCTGCCCACGTGCATGTTGCCGGACTGGGACATGCCCCAGCTCCAGTTCAGGACATCGATCTCGTCCTTGTGGGCCTTGTCCATGGACTCGCCCTTGATGTCGCCAATCTTGATGAAAATATCAACAGCCATGTTTTCTCCCTGTGTGGTCTCTACCACATTGTTTGGTTGACGCTGACCTTGCGAAATTACACGTGCCGAACGGTTCCGATGATCTCCAAGCCACTGAAGATCGCCTGTGGGAGCGAGCTTGCTCGCGATAGCGCAGTGTCAGACATACGCATGACAACTGATCCACCGCCATCGCGAGCAAGCTCGCTCCCACATTGGCCTTGCACCGTTCAGTAAATCTTTATGCGCCCTTGGCCGAAGGCAGTTTCGATACCAGGCGCAACGACACGGTCAGCCCTTCGAGCTGGTAGTGCGGGCGCAGGTAGAACTTGGAGTTGTAGTACCCCGGGTTGCCTTCGACTTCTTCGACGATCACTTCGGCTGCAGCCAGCGGGTGCTGGGCCTTGGTGGTCTCGGTGGAGTGCGCCGGGTCACCGTCGACGTAGTTGAGGATCCAGTCCTGCAACCAGCGCTGCATCTCGTCCTTCTCTTTGAAGGAACCGATCTTGTCGCGCACGATGCACTTGAGGTAATGGGCGAAACGGCAAGTGGCGAACAGGTACGGCAGGCGCGCGGCCAGGTTGGCGTTGGCGGTGGCGTCCGGGTCGTCGTATTCGGCCGGTTTCTGCAGCGACTGGGCGCCGATGAACGCGGCGAAGTCGGTGTTTTTCTTGTGCAGCAGCGGCATGAAACCGTTCTTCGCCAGCTCCGCTTCACGGCGGTCCGAGATGGCGATTTCGGTTGGGCACTTCATGTCCACGCCACCGTCGTCGGTCGGGAAGGTGTGGGCTGGCAGGTTTTCCACTTCACCGCCGGACTCCACGCCACGGATGCGCGAGCACCAGCCGAAGTGTTTGAACGAACGGTTGATGTTCACCGCCATCGCGTAGGCGGCGTTGGCCCAGGTGTACTTGGAGCTGTCGGCACCGTCGGTGTTTTCTTCGAAGGCGAAGGCTTCCACCGGGTCGGTCTTGGCGCCGTACGGCAGGCGCGCCAGGAAGCGTGGCATGGTCAGGCCGATGTAGCGCGAGTCTTCCGATTCACGCAGCGAGCGCCAGCCGGCGTATTCCGGGGTGGTGAAGATCTTGGTCAGGTCGCGCGGGTTCGACAGTTCCTGCCACGAGCCCATGCCCATCACGGTCGGCGATGCCGCAGCGATGAACGGGGAGTGCATGGCCGCGCAGACTTTCGACAGTTCGCCCAGCAGCTCGACATCCGGTGGCGACTGGTCGAAGTAGTAGTCGCCTACCAGGCAGCCGTAAGGCTCGCCGCCGAACTGGCCGTATTCTTCTTCGTACATCTTCTTGAAGATCGGGCTCTGGTCCCACGCGGTGCCCTTGAATTTCTTCAGGGTCTTGTGCAGGTCGGTCTTGGAGATGTTGAGCACGCGGATCTTGAGCTGCTCATCGGACTCGGTGTTGTTGACCAGGTAGTGCAGGCCACGCCAGGCGCTTTCCAGTTGCTGGAAGTCGGGGTGGTGGATGACCTGGTTGACCTGGGCGGTGAGCTTGGCGTCGATGGCGGCGATGATCGATTCGATCGACTTGATGGCGTCATTGGACACCAGGTCGGTCTGCGCCAGGGCCTGTTCGGCCAGGGTGCGTACGGCCGTTTCGACGGCTTCGCGGGCGCGCTCGGTCTTGGGTTTGAATTCTTGCAGCAGCAGGGACGCGAACTCGCTGGTTTCTTCGGTTGCGCCCAGGTTTTGCACGCCTTCGCGAGCTGTATTGTCAGTCATGATCATTGGTCCTGTGCTGGCTTCGGCGCGCTCGCCAGGGCCTGCAACAGCGCTGGGTCCTTGATCGCCTTCATGATGATTTCTTCGGCGCCGGTCTTGCCGTCCATGTAGGTCAGCAGGTTGGCCAACTGGGTGCGCGCTTCGAGCAGCTTGTTCAGCGAGTCGACCTTGCGGGCCACGGCCGCCGGGCTGAAGTCGTCCATGCTTTCGAACGTCAGGTCCAGGCTCAGGTTGCCTTCGCCGGTCAGTTCGTTAGGCACATGGAACGCCACGCGCGGCTGCATGGCCTTGAGGCGCGAGTCGAAGTTATCGACGTCGATCTCGAGGAACTTGCGATCAGCCACCGCTGCCAGAGGCTCGGCGGGCTTGCCGGCGAGGTCGGCCATCACGCCCATGACGAAGGGCAACTGGACCTTCTTCTCGGCGCCGTAGAGCTCGACGTCGTACTCGATCTGCACTCGAGGCGCGCGGTTGCGCGCGATGAATTTCTGAGAACTTTGCTTCGCCACGTTGCTGCTCCTGGTCGCTTGAGCGACGGTGTTGGCGTCATCGGGGGTACCGGTGACGTGACTGCGTGATCCGTTCGCTTTTTATTCGCTGTCTGGGCCGCGCAGGTTTTCAAATTGACTCATGCCGTCGGGAATCAGGTTGCGCACAATGGCCGCGAAGTCGGCGTGCACCAGATTCTTGGCCCGGTTCAACAGCACCGGCAGCGGGCTGGAGGGCTCATGACGGGTGTAGTAAGCGAGAATCCGGTCCAGGCTGCGCAGCACGTCGTCGCGGTTGTTGATTTCGCCGCTGACGGTGCTCGTGCTGGTGTTGCGCGGCGTGCTTGGCGCGCTGGCATATTCCGTTGGCGCGGCGCTGTCGTCGCTGACGGGATCGGACAGGGCGCTGTCGCCGCTCTGCGGGGCGAACTGGCCGAGAATCTGCAGGGCCATCTTCAGCGGTTGCTTCAGCGGGCCAAGGTCCACGCCTTGGGCGGAACCGACCTGGTCGCTGACTTGCTGCTCGATGGCTTCGGCGGCGCTGCGGGCTTCCAGCAGGGCGGCACGGGTGATTTCCAACTGCTCGGGGTCGCTGTCGAGCAGGGCCCCGGCGAGCTGTTCGGCGCCGAGGTTTTCATCCGGGAAACTTTGCAGGCCGCTGGCGTTGGCGGCGGCGCGCAGGCTGACGGCACCGAAGGTCCGCGAGCGGGCCAGGATGCTCTCGCGCAGCAAGCGAATGGTGATGTCGGACGTCAGGCCGGCGAGGGCATTGATGCGCACGGTGGGGTCGTTGTCGTCCTCGGCGTCCAGGCGCGGATGCAACTCGGCCCAGTACTGCTTGAGCAGTTCGCTGATCAGCGTCAGCACACGGGCCATGCCCGGCAGGCCTTCGAGGGCCAGGGAGCTTTGCAACAGGAAATGGGTGATGCGCAGGTCTTTGCTGCGTTGCAGCAAGTCCAGGCTCTGCTGCTGGATGCTGCGCCACTCAGGAGGTTCGGCAGGCAGGATCGAATCGCCCATGCTGCGTTCGGGCTGGCCCCGGGAGTCGCGTTCCAGGCGCAAGAAATCCGCGTCATATTCCAAATCTTCACCACACGGCGAAGTCGCGGAAACGGCGGCGAGCAACAAAGGCACATCCACTTGGATCGATCTCCCTATCACCCGCTGAAGAAAGTCGGGCAGTTCACACGCAAGTTTCGGATGAAACTCACATGTTCCTTGACGGTAATGGCCCTTTAGACTTGCGCTGATCTTAAAGTGCCATCATGTATATTCAAGAAGTTGTGCATTTTTGGTGTAGTACTTATCGCTTGTCAAGGTAAGCTATTTCACCAATGTATCCCCTCTGTAACAGTTGTGATGGGCTTAACAGCCTGCCCGACCCATCGGTCGAAGCGGCAACTGACGTGGGGTTTTTGTCACGCAAGCCGGTTATGATCAGCAATCATGCTGGCAAAAAGCCGTTTCACGGCTGTTGGCAAAGGTTGCCGGCGGGTAGTCAGGGCCTGACCCCTCACCCCCGCCCGCGCGCGAAGTATTCAGCAAGGAGGCAAGATGCCGCTGTGTTTGACTATCACTAGTTATCACAAGATCACCCCAGGCCAGTGTTCTGAAAAGTCCATGGATCAGGGGGTGATGGCAATTGGCCGTAATTCCGATAATGACTGGGTATTGCCGGACCCTGAGCGCCTGGTTTCCGGCAAACATTGCGTTATCCAATACAAAGACGGGCGTTATTATTTAACTGATAACAGTACTAATGGTGTGGAATTGGTCAAGGCCGGTGTTCGCCTGCGCAAGGGCAACAGCGAACCCCTGCAAGACGGCGAAGTGATCCGCATCGGTGATTATGAGATCCAGGCGCGCGTCGATTTCAGCCTGCCGGTCACCGACAGCAACCCGTTTGCCGAATCGCCCAGCAGTTTCGAGGCCTTGATGGGGCGCCAGGGCGCAGCGGTGCATACGCCGTCGCCGCTTCATACGCCATCG
Source organism: Pseudomonas brassicacearum subsp. brassicacearum (assembly GCF_008801605.1). GTDB lineage: Bacteria > Pseudomonadota > Gammaproteobacteria > Pseudomonadales > Pseudomonadaceae > Aquipseudomonas > Aquipseudomonas brassicacearum. The sequence continues at coordinate 316,258 of NZ_VZPJ01000002.1, forward strand.
CCGATCCAAGCGGCTCCGCCTGCGCATTTCCAGGGCGGGTCGGCCATGGATACCCTGCCGGACCTGTTCGATTTCTTGACCCCAGCCAGTGTCCCGCCGGCCACCCAGCCTGACCATGTGCCGGCCGAGCAGCACAACTTCCGCCCGCCGACGCCAATTCCCCGGCCGAGCCCACCGCCCGTGGTGGAGCCGGTGATACCGCCGTCTGCCTCGGTGATTCCGGATGACTGGGATCCCTTCAGCGATAAGCCGGTTCCGGTGGCGGTAGCCCCGCAGCCCGTGGCCCCGCAGCCGGTGCCGCTACCACCTGTGGTTGAGCCGGTCGCGTCGCCTGTCCCGCAGGCCCCGCTCGTCGACATTTTTGCTGAAATCAGCGCACCGCCGCCGGCACCCGTGCCCGAAGCGTCGGTCACCCGCGTCGAGCCCCCGGTCGCACCTCCAGTTGCTCCAGTTGCTCCAGTTGCTCAAGTTGCTTCGGTCGCTCCAGTTGCTCCGGTCGCTCCAGTTACCCCGATCGAGGCCAACCAACCCGATTTGCTGCAAGCCTTCCTGCGCGGTGCCGGGCTCGATCAGTTGCGCCTGGACAAGGCCAACGCCGAAGCACAGATGGAAAGCATCGGGCGCAGTTACCGGTTGATGGTCGAAGGCCTGATCGATGTCTTGCGCGCCCGCAGCAGCCTCAAGGGTGAGTTCCGCATCCAGCAGACGATGATCCAGCCGGTGGAAAACAACCCGCTGAAATTCGCCCCCAATGTGGATGAAGCCTTGCTGTTGCTGTTGCGCCACGGCAACCAGGCGTTCATGGCCCCGGACGCGGCGGTGCGTGACAGTTTCGATGACTTGCGGGCCCACCAACTGGCGGTGATGGCCGGCGTGGAAGCGGCCATCAAGCATTTGCTGGGGCGTTTCGAGCCGGCGCAACTGGAAGAGCGCATGGCCAAGCCCGGTGGGCTCTCGGGTATTTTCAGCGGCTCGCGACAGGCCCAGTACTGGCAGCAGTTTACCGAGCTCTACAGCAACATTTCCCGGGAAGCCCAGGAGGATTTCCAGGACCTGTTCGGTCGCGAGTTCAGCCGCGCCTACGAAGAACACAGTACGCGACAGCGACGCCGCTAAGCGGCGTCGTCCCATAACAAGATTGATCGGCACACAACGGATAGCTCAAACGTCATTGAGGACGCAGGATGATTCCCAGGTTTTTACTCGCAGTCGCCACCGTGCTTCTGCTGACGGCGTGCGCCAAGGATGCGGCCAACCCCCAGCCCGAAGAAGCTGAGGCCGACACCGCCGCCATCGAGCTGCACTTTCACGCCATTGCCGGCCTCAACCCCGGCGCCACCGGCCAGCCGGCCCCGGTCCGGGTGCGCATTTTCGAACTGAAAAATGCCGCGACCTTCGGCCGTGCCGATTATTTCGCCCTCGCCGAACGGGCCCAGGCAACGCTGGGCGCCGACCTGATCGACCAGGACGAGGTGCTGATCCAGCCCGGCCAGCAACTGAGCCTGCAACGCGACCTCGACCCGGCCACGCGGCATATCGGAATACTGGTGGGCTATCGCGAGCTGGACCAGTCGCTGTGGCGCACGGTGATGAACGTCCCGGCGCGCGAATACACCGAATACCAGATCAGCCTCGATGTGCGCGCCGTGCGCAGCGCCGTCGTCGTCCCCCCATCCAGCCCTGCCCAATAAGCAATCGGAGCCCCCATGTCCTGGAACAATCGCGTGGTCTGGTCGGAAGGCATGTTCATTGGAACGCAGCACTTCCAACAGCATGACCGTTACCTGGAAAACCTCATCGACGCACGCAGCCGCCCGTTGTCGGCCGGCGCCTGGGGTTTTTCCGAATTGCTGATCGACCAGGGCCTGCTGGCCCAGGGCAAGCTGGCGATCATCTCGGCGCGCGGCCTGTTGCCGGACGGTACGCCCTTCAACATTCCCCAGGATGACCTGGCACCAACCCCGCTGAACGTCGACGACAACCTGCGCGATGGCCTGGTGTACCTGGCCTTGCCGCTCAAGCGCGCCGGCGCCCGGGACACCGTGGACGAAGGCGAAGACCTCGGCGCTGCGCGTTATGTGAGCCAGGTGTGCGAAGTGCGTGACGACAACGCACCGTTCGAAAACCGCGCACCGGTGGCCCTCGGCTCACGGGCGCTGCGGCTGTTGACCGAACAGGATGGCATCGGCGACTACGCCGCCATCGGCGTGGTTCGCATCAAGGAAAAGCGCGCCGACCGTGCATTGGTACTCGACGACGCCTACATCCCGCCGCTGTTGGATGTGATCGCCTCCAAGCCACTGGCGGCGTTTCGCAGCGAACTGCTGGGCCTGCTGCATCAACGCGGCGAAGCCCTGGCCGGGCGGGTAGTGGCGTCCGGCGCCGGTGGCGCCTCGGAAATTGCCGATTTCATGCTGTTGCAACTGGTCAACCGCGCCCAGCCGCTGATCCAGCACCTGAGCCAGTTGAGCCCGCTGCATCCCGAGCGTTTCTACAGCGAGCTGGTGAGCCTGGCCGGGGAGTTCTCCACGTTCACCGCGTCCGGGCGCCGACCGCAGCAATACCCGCCTTACCAGCACGATGACCTGGCGCTCAGCTACGCGCCCGTGATGCAGGCCCTGCGCGAAGCCCTGTCGATGCTGATCGACAGCAAGGCGACGCCAATTCCGATTGTCGAGAAAGCCTACGGCATCCACGTGGCGATGCTGGCCGACAAGACCCTGCTCGACAGTGCCAGTTTCATCCTGGTGGTGCGCGCCGACGTGCCGGCCGAGACCCTGCGTGGCCGCTTCGGCCAGCAGAGCAAGGTCGGTTCGGTGGAGCACATCCGCGACCTGGTCAACCTGCAACTGCCGGGCATCGGCCTGCTGCCGTTGCCGGTGGCGCCACGGCAGTTGCCGTACCACGCCGGCTCCACTTACTACGAGCTCGACCGGGGCAGCGATCACTGGCAGCAACTGAGCAACTCCGGCGGCTTTGCGTTCCACATCGCCGGCCAGTTCCCAGGGCTGAACCTGGCCTTCTGGGCGATCCGAGGATAAGCCGCGATGAGTAACGACGATCGTACCCAGTTCATGCCGACGCCCGGTGGCCGTGGTGGAGATCCCTTCCGCCCGGACGCTGGCCGGCCACAGCCGACGCCTGCGCCTGCGCCTGCACCGCTGTCGATGCCGGCCGCGCCGGTGCTGACCGGCAAGGCCGAGGGGCTCAACCCGCTGGAAAGCGCCGCCGGCCCGCTGCTGGCGCTGCTGACGCGCCTGCGCAACACCATTGCCCACCCGGCGCCGGCCAGTCTGCGCGCACAACTGCTGGCCTACCTGCGCCAGTTCGAAGAGCGTGCCGAGGCCGCCGGTGTGGTACGCAACGATGTGTTGCTGGCCCGCTACGCCTTGTGTACCGCGCTGGACGAAGCGGTGTTGAGCACGCCGTGGGGCGGCACCAGCGATTGGGGCAAGCAGAGCCTGTTGATCACCGTGCACAACGAAGCCTGGGGCGGCGAGAAGGTGTTCCAGTTGCTGGAGCATTGCCTGCAAAGCCCGCGCGAGCGCCTGTATCTGCTGGAGCTTTTGTATCTGTGCATGTGCCTGGGTTTCGAAGGGCGCTATCGGGTGATGAACGACGGTCGCAGCCAACTGGAAGCGTTGCGTGAGCGCACCGCCGCCGTCATCCGCAGCGCCCGTGGCGACTACGAGCGCGAGCTGTCGCCGCACTGGCGCGGTGTCACTGTGGCCCGTGATCGACTGGCGCAATTCATGCCGCCATGGATCGCCGTGGCCATCGGTGCGGCGCTGTTGCTGGCGCTGCTGTTCGGCCTGCGCATGAAGCTGGCCTCCGATGCCGAGCCGGTGTTCAAGAACATTCATTTCCTCGGTGAAATCCCGGTGCAGACCATCGACCGCCCTGTGGTGCAACCGAAGGTGATCGAGCGCCCACGCCTGGCCGGTTTCCTCGCCGATGAAATCCGCGCCAACCGCATTGCCGTGGAAGACGCCGTCGACCGCTCGGTGGTGACCATCCGCGGCGATGAGCTGTTCGCCTCGGGCAGCGCCAGCATCAAGGACGATTTCCAGCCGCTGATGCTGCGCATCGCCGATGCGGTGCGCAAGGTCAAGGGCCAGGTCCTGGTCACCGGGCACAGCGACAATCGGCCGATCGCCACCCTCCGGTTCCCGTCCAACTGGGCGTTGTCCGAAGCGCGGGCGCAATCGGTGCTGCAAATTCTCTCGGCCAAGACTGGCCAGCCCGAGCGCTTCAGCGCCGAAGGCCGCAGCGACACCGAGCCGTTGGCATCCAACGCCACCACAGAGGGGCGTGCGCGCAACCGTCGGGTTGAAATCACAGTATTGGCGGAGGGGGTCGAGTGAAGGCGTTTTTCAGTTTTATGACCCGCTGGGTCATCCCATTGCTGGGGCTGATCGCCCTGAGCCTGATCATCTGGTTCGTTGGCCCGCTGCTCGATTGGCTGGTGCCCGAAGGCCGCCGCTGGGCCTTGATCATCCTGGTGTTCGCGGTATGGATCGCCTACCGGGTGCTGCGCATCATCCAGGCGCGCCGTCAGGCCGCCGAAGTGATGCGCAGCCTGGCCGCGCAAACCCCACCGGACCCGACCAGCATCGCCACCGCCGAAGAGCTCGAAACCCTGCGCCAGCGCATGGACGAAGCCTTGGCCCTGCTCAAGAAAGCCAAGCTGGGCGGTGACGAGCGCCGCAACCTCTACGAGCTGCCGTGGTACGTGATCATCGGCCCGCCGGGTTCGGGCAAGACCACCGCGCTGGTCAACTCCGGGCTGCATTTCCCACTGGCCGCGCAACTGGGCGCCGGTGCGGTACGCGGTGTCGGCGGCACGCGCAATTGCGATTGGTGGTTCACCGACCAGGCGGTCCTGCTCGACACCGCCGGCCGCTACACCACCCAGGACAGCGACGCGACCATCGACAAGGCCGCCTGGCTGGGCTTCCTGGGTCTGTTGAAAAAACAACGGGCCCGGCGCCCGATTGATGGCGCGTTCATCGCCATCAGCCTGTCCGACCTGCTGCTGGGCAGCGACGCCGAGCGCGCCGCCCATGCCGCCGCAATCCGGCTGCGGATCCAGGAGCTGTACACCCAACTGGGTGTGCGCTTCCCGATCTACCTGATGCTGACCAAGCTCGACCTCGTGCCGGGGTTCATGGAGTATTTCGATACCCTGAGCAAGGAAGAGCGCGCCCAGGTCTGGGGCATGACCTTCGCCCTGGACGATGGCAAGAGCAGCGATAGCCCGCTGGCGCACCTGCAAAGCGAATTCACCGGCCTTGAGCAGCGGCTCAACTACCGCTTGGTGGAACGCCTGCAACAAGAGCGCGACCCGGCGCGGCGCGATCTGATCTACGGTTTCCCGCAGCAGTTCGGCGCCTTGAAAGATTGCCTGCAAAGCTTCCTCGAAGGCGTGTTCAAACCCAACGCCTTCGAAGAGCGCGTGTTGCTGCGTGGCGTGTATTTCACCAGTGGCACCCAGGAAGGCAGCCCGATCGACCGCCTGATCGGCTCCATGGCCCAGAGCATGAACCTGGATCGTCAGCACCTGGCGCGCCAGACCGGCACCGGGCGCAGTTATTTCATCGAAAAACTCTTCACCGCCGTGGCCTTCGCCGAGCGCGGGCTGGTGGGCGTCGATCCGAAAGTCGAGCGGCGGCGCAAGTGGATCGCCCGCGGCGTATTGGCCTCCACCGTGGTGCTGGTGTTGGTGGTCAGCACGTTGTGGTGGGTCAGCTATCGCGCCAACCAGGCCTACATTGCCCAGGTCGACCAGAAGGTCGCGCCGTTGGGGCAAACCGTGCAGAACCTCAGCCCGGCGCAACGCGACGTCCTCGCCGTGTTGCCGTTGCTCAACGCCGTGAAACACCTGGCTGACGACGCACCGAGCTGGGCCGAAGGCCTGGGCTTGTACCAGGGCGACATGCTCGAAGCCGAGTCCGGCAGCGTCTACCGCAAGCTGCTGATCGCGGTGTTCGCGCCACGTCTGCTGACGCGGATCGAAGAGCAGCTGCACAGCGGCGGCAATTCGGATTTCCTCTACGAAGGCTTGAAGGCCTACCTGATGCTCGCCGACACCGAGCATTACGATGCCGACTTCATCAAGGCCTGGATCGCCCTGGATTGGGACCGCAGCCTGCCGCGGGATTTGCCGGCCGAGCAGCGCCAGGCCCTGACCGCGCATTTGCAGGCGCTGTTCGAGCGGCGTCCGCCCCTCGCGCGCCTCGATCCTCGCCTGGTCGAAGACCTGCGCCGCCAGTTGCAGCAATTGCCGGTGGCCCAGCGGGTCTATGACCGGATCAAGCGCCAGAAGCTGCCCGAAGGCATCCCGGACTTCCGTATCAACGAAGCCGCCGGGCGTGACGCGGCGCTGGTGTTCAGCCGCAAGAGCGGCAAGCCATTGGGCGAGCCGCTGAGCGGGTTCTTCACCGTCAAGGGTTACCGCCAGGGCTTCTTGCTCACCAGCCTGAGCCAGACCGGCACCCTGGCCGAAGAGCAATGGGTGCTTGGCCACGAAGAGGCCGATCAGCAGAACGTCGCCAGCCTGGCTGCCGATGTGCGTCGCCTGTACTTCCAGGACTACCTGCGCCAATGGGACGCCTTGCTGGCCGACATCGACTTTGTGCCGATCACCAGCGTGGCCCAGGCCGCCGATGTGCTGCGGGTGATTTCCGGCCCGACCTCACCGTTGAAAAAACTGCTGGTGGCGGTGGCGAAGGAAACCGACCTGCAACAGGATGAACGCCTGCTGGCTGCCCAAGGTGCGCCGGTAGAAGGCGGTGTGGACAAGCTCAAGGAACGCCTGGGCAGCTTGCTCGGCCAGGAGCAGGCGACGCAAAACGCACCGGCGCAAAGCGATGATCCGATCACCGCGCACTTCGCCGAGCTCAACAGCATCGTCAGCAAAAGCGAAGGCGAGCCGGCGGCCATCGACGGTTTGCTGGCCGACATGAACGCTTTGTACGTGCAGGTCAGCGCCATGGTCGGTGCCAGCGGCGACGCCTTGCTCGGCGAAGCCAAGAACCAGGCCACGGCCGCCGCTACACGCGTCAGCCTTAATGCCGAACGCCAGCCGCCGCTGGTGCAGGGCCTGGTCAAGTCGGTGGTCAACTCCACCACCAACAGCATGATGGGCGGGGTGCGCAACCAACTGAACGCCGCTTGGACCAGCGAAGTGGTGAACATCTATCGCCAGTCCCTGGCCGGGCGCTATCCGATGTCGCCAGGCAGTGCGCGGGACGCGACCCTGGATGACTTCGGCCAGTTCTTCGGCGTCGGCGGGGTGATGGACAACTACTTCCGCAAGTACCTGCAACCCTACGTCGACACCTCGACCCCGACCTGGCGCTGGCAGCCGGGCGCGGCGCAGAAGCTCGGCATCGCCCCTGGCGTGCTGCAGACCTTCCAGCGCGCGGCGACCATCCGCGATGCGTTCTTCCGTTCCGGTGGCACGCAGCCGATGGTGCGTTTCGAACTCAAGCCGGTGGCGATGGACTCGACCATCACCCAGTTCCTGCTCGACCTCGACGGCCAGCAACTGAGCTACGACCACGGCCCAAGCCGGCCGACCGCCATGCAGTGGCCGAACCCGGGCAGCATCGGCGTGGTGCGGATCTCGATCATGCCGCCGTCGTCCAGCGGTCGCTCCGGCATCACCCTGGATGGGCCGTGGGCCTGGTTCCGGCTGCTGGAACAATCGGATCTGACCGCCGGCAACTCGCCGGATCGCTTCAACCTGCGGCTGCGGGTCGATGGTGCCAGCGCCTCTTATGAGCTGCGGGCCAACAGCGCCTTCAACCCATTCAAGAGCCGGGTGCTCAGCGGCTTCAGCCTGCCGGAGCGGCTATGAGTACACCGGGCTTCTATGGAAAGTTGGCCAGCCGCGGCGATTTCGTCAGCCGTGGCTTGCCTCAGAGTTTTATCGGCCCGTGGGATTCGTGGTTGGCGGCGGGTTTGCTCGCCAGCCAGACCAGCCTCGGCGAGCGCTGGCTGGACGCCTATCTGGTCAGCCCGCTGTGGCGCTTCATGGTCGCACCGGGTGTGTGTGGCCCGGACGCCGCGGTCGGCGTGGTGATGCCGAGCATTGACCGGGTCGGCCGTTATTTCCCGCTGACTGTCGCGATGCTGCTGGAGCCCGACGCGGACCCGGCGTCGGTGGTGGGCGGTGCGGACGAGTGGTTTGAGCGGGTCGAGAACCTGTTGCTGAGCACGTTGAGTGTCGAGGCCAGTTTCGAGGCGTTCAACGAACAGCTGGAGACCCTGGGCAGCCCGATGTACCTGCCGCGCACGCCGAGCAGCCGCTTTGCCAGCCTGCATCGCTTCGATGCCACTGACCCGCAACGGCGCATGAGCGCCCTCGCCGAGGCAGCCTGCGAAGGCGCGAGCCTGTGGTGGGGCCAGGGATCGGAGCGCATTGCCCCGGGGTTGATGCGCTGCCAGGGACTGCCGGCGGCGGCTGATTTTGCGCAATTTTTGCTCGGCCAAGAAGGTGTTGTGTAGATGCGTCCAAGTGCCGGAAAAGCAATCAAGTCTGCAAGCAAGAGCCATGTCGGGATGGTCCGCCAGGTCAACGAAGACGCCTGCCTGGACCTGCCGGAAAACGGCCTCTGGGTCGTGGCCGACGGCATGGGCGGGCACGCGGCGGGCGACTACGTCAGCAGCCTGATCGTCGACAGCCTGCGCGGCATTGCCGTGGGTCGTTCGCTGGACGAATACGTCGCGGCGCTGCAAAGCGACCTGTTGCGGGTCAACGCCGCCGTGCGGGAAGAAACCGCCAACCGTGGCGTGACGATGATGGGCAGCACTGTGGTGGTGTTGGCCGCCCGCGACCTGCGCGGCATGTGCCTGTGGGCCGGTGACAGCCGTTTGTATCGCCTGCGCGACGGCGTGCTCGAAGGCATCTCCCGCGACCATAGCTACGTCCAGGATCTGCAGGACAGCGGCCTGCTCAGCGAAGCCGAGGCGCGGGTGCATCCACGCGCCAACATTGTCACCCGGGCGATTGGCGTCGAGGCGCAACTGAACCTGGCGCTGACCGAGCTGCTGCTGGTGCCCGGCGACAGTTACCTGTTGTGCAGCGACGGGCTGACCAAGACCGTCGAGGACGATGAAATCCGCGAGGTATTGAGCCACGACGAGCCCGGCGAAATCGCCAGCAGCCTGGTGTCCCTGGGCCTGATGCGCGGCGCGCCGGACAACATCACCGTGGTGGTTGTGAAGGTGCCGTCATGAGCTTGACCTTGAACATTGTCATCCCCGGTTACGACATCGAAGGGCCGATCGGCGAAGGCGCGATGGCCAGCGTGTACCTGGCGACCCAGCGTTCGCTGGAACGCAAGGTGGCGTTGAAAGTCATGGCCGCCGCACTGGCGGCCGACCCGACCTTCTGCGAGCGTTTTTTGCGCGAAGGCAAGACGCTGGCGCGCCTGTCGCACCCGCACACCGTCACCATCCATGACATCGGCAACGTCGGTGAGCTGTATTACATGGCGATGGAGTACCTGCCCAACGGCACGCTCAAGGAACGCATCGCCGCGGGCCTGACGCCGGAGCAGGGCCTGACCTACATCCGCCAGATCGCCTCGGCCCTGGGTTATGCCCACGGGCTGGGCCTGGTCCACCGTGACGTCAAGCCGGCCAACATCCTGTTCCGCGCCGATGGCACGGCGGTGCTCTCGGACTTCGGCATCGCCAAGTCCCTGGACGACCGCACCCAGTTCACCCAGGCCGGCTTTGCCGTCGGCACGCCCAGCTACATGAGCCCGGAACAGGCCCGTGGCCAAGACATCGACGGCCGCGCCGACCTGTATGCCCTGGGCGTGGTGCTCTACGAAATCCTTGTTGGCAAACTGCCGTATACCGGCAACGACGCACTGTCCACGGCCCTGGCACACCTGACCGAACCGTTGCCGGAACTGCCGGTGCACCATGGCCGTTACCAGGACGTGTTGCGCAAGCTGCTGGCGAAGGATCCGGCGGAGCGTTTCCCGGATGCGGCGGCGTTGCTGCGGGCGTTGGATAACCTGCCAGACGAGTCGGCGGAAGCGACGCTGATCCGACCGTTGTCGTTGCAACTGCCGGAGACGCCGAAACCGGTGGATGACCTGGCGGGTTTGACGCCCATGTCCATCGACATTCCCAGCGGCCCGGCTTATTCACCACAGCCGCCACAATCGCAGCCCAAGCCCGTTGCGCCGCCGATAAAACCGCCGGTTCAATCCTCGGTGTCGGAGCAACGCAAGGGGCCGGTGTTCGCCCTGGCTGCCGTTGCGGTCGCCGTGGCGCTGGCGTTGGGTGGCGCGGGTTATTGGTGGTTGTCCGGTGATGACGGCAAAGACGTGAAGACGCCAGTGGCCACGACCACCTCGGTCAAGCCACCGGAAGTGAAGCCGCCGAAGACCCCTGAAGTGCCAGCGGTCAAACCACCCGTTGCCCCTCCGGCTCAGCCACCCGTGGCGACCGAGGCCGATGGTGGCCAGCGTCCGCTGTTGATGGCCGGCAAGAAAACCCTGTTCCAGCGCGTGCTCAGCAAACCGGGGGCGAAGCTCGCCGATGCGCCGGGCGCCGCACCGGGCAAGGCGCTGCCGGCGTTTTCCGTGCTGTACGTGTATCAGCGCAAGGACGTCGACGGCGGTTCGTGGGTGCGGGTCGGCGCCGCCACTGACGGGCGCAGCGACGGCTGGTTGCCCGCCGCCCAGGTCAGCGACTGGAAGCAGAGCCTGGTGCTCAAGTTCACCGAACGTTCCGGCCGTGCGCCGGTGATGTTCCTGCGTCAGCCTGGCGACGTGGAAAAGCTCTTGGCTAACCCATCGGCCGCCAAGAACGTGTTGCTCAAGGCCCAGCAGAGCCCGCAGGACGACCAGCAAGTGCTGGCCCTGGAGCCGGCCGCCAGCGCCGTGCCGCAGAGCCAGTTCTATCTGTTGCCGATCTTCGATTCCCGCGAGAGCCTCGATGAAAACGGTCAGCCGGTGCAGTTGCTGAATGTCGCGTCGATCGATCCTGGCAATACCCCAAAGGCGTCGAGCAACACGCCGATCACCACCGCCAATGCCGACGCGTTCCGTACCGCCGTGGTGCTTGTGGTGGACACCACCGTGTCGATGCAGCCCTACATCGACCAGGTGCGCGACGTGGTCCACGAACTGCAAACCCGCATCGCCGAGCGCGGCGAGTTGGATAGTGTCAGCTTCGGCATGGTGGGTTTCCGCAGCAGCATCAAGAAGACTCCAGGCCTGGAATACGTCGCCAAGACCTTGATCACCCTGGAGCAGGGGCGCGACCCGCAACGCTTCATGGAGCTGGCGCGTCAGGTCAAGGCATCGACGGTGTCGAGCCATTCGTTCAACGAAGATGCGTTTGCCGGGGTCATGGAAGCCGTCGAAGGCATGGACTGGTCCGGTTACGGCGGGCGTTTGATCCTGTTGGTCACCGACGCCGGGGCCCTGCGCAAGAACGATCCGTTTGCCGCCACGCAAATGAACGAGGCCGAAGTGCGCCAGGCCGCACTGGGCAAGCAGATCAAGATCTACGCCTTGCACCTGCTCAGCGACGCCGGCAAGAAAACCCATGCCGGCGCTCAGAGCCAGTACCGCACCCTGACCGCCGACGCCAACCCGCAGATCGGTGACCTGTACATTCCGGTGCCGGGCGCCGACGTGCGCAAGTTCGGCGAGCGCGTCGACGAGATCGGTTCGGTGTTTGCCGACCTGGTGCATCAGGTGCGCAGCAACAAGGCGCAAAGCGTGCCGCTGTTGAGCGCCGCGCCGAGCCTGGCCGACAAGTCGGCCGCGGTCGGCTACGCGATGCACATGGACTTTTTGGGGCGTAAATCCGCCAGCCAGGCGCCGCAACTGGTCAGCGCCTGGACCGCCGACCGCGACCTGACCAACCCGGCACTGCCGGCGTTCCAGGTCTGCGTGATGCTGACCAAGCTGCAACTCAACGACCTGCAGCAGTCGCTGAAGCTGATCGTCGACGCGGCCCGCAAGACCCAGAGTTCGCCCAAGGATTTCTTCCAGGAAATCGCCAGCGCCAGTGCCTACATGAGCCGCGACCCGTCGGCCCTGCGCAAGGGCGGCAACCTGGCCGACGGCGGGATTCTCGGCGAGTACCTCGAAGGGCTGCCGTACCGCAGCAAGTCGCTGAACATGACCCAGGATCTGTGGCTGTCCTTGAGCGTGGCCGAGCAGGAAGATTTCATCGACGAGCTGGATTCGAAAATCCGCCTCTACGAAACCTTCCACAACGACCTCGCCAACTGGGTGCGCTTCGGCGATGCCGAGCCGGGTGACGCCTTGTACCGCGTTCCATTGTCGACGCTGCCGTGATGCTGACCCTGAACGCAGTGCATAAAAGCCGGGGCGCCGGCAGCCAGCGCTACAGCCTGGTGATTCCACGGCTGCATTTGCGCGGCGGTGAACAACTGGCGGTGGTCGGCCCCAGCGGCTGCGGCAAGAGCACGTTGCTGGACTTGCTGGCGCTGGTGTTGGCGCCGGATCAGGCCGGCCAGTTCGACTTCACGCCGGCCGACAAGCCGCTGGACATCGCCAAATTGTGGCGTGCGTCGCAACAGGGCACCTTGGCTGAGCTGCGCAGTCGTTACCTGGGTTATGTTCTGCAAACCGGCGGCCTGTTGGGCTTCCTGGATGTGCGCGGCAACATCGCGTTGTCGCGAAAATTGCTGGGCTTGAAGGATGACGCAAGCGTGACGCGCCTGGCTGGGCAGTTGGACATTGCCGATCAACTGGACAAGAAACCGGCGGATTTGTCCGTCGGCCAACGTCAGCGGGTCAGCTGTGCCCGGGCGTTGGCCCATGGGCCGCGCCTGCTGCTGGCCGATGAACCGACCGCCGCCCTCGACCCGCTGAACGCCGAGCGCGTCATGCAGTTGCTGGTGGCCCAGGCGCGCGAGCACGGCGTCTGCTGTGTGGTCGCGACCCACGATGAAGCGCTGGCCCGCGCCAGCGGTTTGCAGGTGCGGCGCATCAGTTGCCGTCGCGATGTCGACGGCGGTGTCACCGCCACCCTCGGGGAGGCTTGCTGATGCGCGGCGCGCTGGTGGCTTCCCTGGCCTGGCAGGATTACCGCAACGATGCCTGGCTATCGGCCTGCTCGGTGTTGGCTTTGGTGGCCGTGGTGGCGCCGTTGCTGGTGCTGTTCGGCCTGAAGTTCGGCTTGGTCAGCAGCCTCACCGAACGCTTGCAGAACGACCCGGCCACCCGGGAAATCATCCCCTTGGGCGGCGGTCGCTTCAGTGCCGAGTTCGTCGAACAATTGAGCCAGCGCAGCGACGTGGCCTTTGCTTTGCCGCGCACCCGGCAGATCGCCGCTACGGCGGATTTGAGCGGCGATGCGTCGGTCGTCACGGTCGAGATGATTCCCACCGCGGCCAGCGATCCCTTGTTCGATCATTTGCCGGTGCCGCAAGGCCTGGATCAAGTGGTGCTCAGCCAGACCGCCGCTGAAAAGCTCGGCGCCAAGGCCGGCGATTGGTTGCAGGCCAGTTTCGGCCGGCAGGTGGCCGGTCGCAGCGAGGCGCAGCGCACCCGCGTGCAGGTGCTGCACGTGCTGCCATTGGAAGCCTTCGCCCGCGACGGCTTGTTTGCGCCGCTGGCGTTGCTGGAGGCGGCGGAGGATTACCGTGACGGCCGTGCCGTGCCCGCGTTCGGCTGGCCGGGGGATGTCGCGGGCGTAGCCGGGCAACGGGTCTACCCGGCGTTTCGTTTGTATGCCCGCAGCCTCGGCGATGTCGAGCCGCTGCGGCAGTATTTCGCCGGGCAAAACCTGTTGGTATCGACCCAGGCCCAGACCATCGCACAAGTGCAATCGCTGAGCCGCAATCTGTCGATCGTGTTCTGGATCATCGCCGGGTTGGCCTTGGCCGGCGCGTTCGCGGCGATCTTTGCCGGTGCCCTGGCGGCGGTCGAGCGTAAGCGCCGGGAGCTGTCGGTGTTGCGCCTGCTGGGGGTTTCCACCGCGGCGCTGTTGCTGTTCGTGGTGTTGCAGGCGCTCTACAGCGCCACCTTTGCGGCCCTGTTGAGTGCCGGCCTGTATGGCCTCGCGCAGTCGGGCCTGAATTATTTATTTGCGCAGATGCCCGGTGAATACGCCAGTCATCTGTTGGTGCGTCACTACACCTTGGCCCTGGTGGCCGTGCTCGGCGTCAGTGCCGTCGCGGCGGCTTGTGGTGGCTGGCGGGTGGCGCGCATCCAGGCGTGTGAAGGAATTCGCGATGTATAAGTTATTGGGCGCCGCCGTGGCGCTGAGCCTCGCCGGTTTGGTCTGGGCAGATGAAGGCACGGACAAGCTGGACAACCCCAAGCCGTTGCCCGACGACGTCAGCCTGCCGCTGCCGTGCGAAGGCCAGATGGTGTTTCGCTACGTCTACATCCTCGCCCAGGGCACCCTGGACGACCGCGAGATCAGCCTCGGTTACCCGTTCAGCGAAGACGAGGCGGGCTATCAGCAGTCGTTCATTTCCGGCTACCGGCGCGACTTCATCAACGGTCAGTTCACACTCAAGGACCTGCCCAAGGACTGGAACAAGACCATCACGCCGTTGATGCCCAAGACCGACGCCAAGACGCCGCTCAAACCGATGCTGTACTTCATCGGCAAGTATGAGGTCACGGCCCGGCAATACGCCCAGGTCATGGCCCAGGCGCAGTCACTGGCCAGCGGCGAAGCGGCGCCGGCCTGCGAAACCTTGCAAGCCGATTTGCCCCAAGGCGTGGCCGGGCGTTTGCCCAAGGTGAAACTGTCGAAGTTCGAGGCTGAGCGCTTCTCGGCGGTGTACAGCGCCTGGCTGATGAAATACCACAAGGATCTTCTGCCGGTGAGCGGTCGCGGTACTTCCGCCGAAGACGGCGGGCTGGGTTTTGTGCGCTTGCCGACGGAAGTCGAGTGGGAATTCGCCGCTCGTGGTGGGCAAGCCGTGAGCCGTCAGGACCTGGAAGGGCGCCTGTTCCCAAGGCGCCTGGAAGGCAGTGAAAGCGACGGGCCGTTGGCCGATTGGGCGGTGTTCAACCAGGTCGCTGGTGGTACCGGCCAGGCGGCGCGGCTGATGCCCATCGGCACCAAACTGCCGAACCCGATTGGCCTGTTCGACGTGGTCGGCAACGCCGCCGAGATGGTCCAGGAATCCTTCCAGTTGGTGCACGCCGGTCGCCGTCAGGGCGCCTATGGCGGCTTCGTGGTCAAGGGCGGCAACTACCTGGAAGGCGAGGGCACGCTGTTCACCGGCATGCGCCGCGAATACCCGTTGTTCGCCGCCGACGGCACCGAGCAAAGCAACGAAACCACCGGTTTTCGCGTGGCCGTCGGTGCGTTGTCGGCGCCGCGTTCGCGCTACAAGGAATTGTTTGCCCAATGGCAGAAAGAAGGGCGGCTGGCGTCGCTGACTGATGCCATCGACGATGCCGACGATCCGACCAAGCGCCTGGACAGCATCATCGCCGCCAGCGTCGACCCGCGTCTGCAAGCCGAATTGGGGCTGGTCAACGAAGAGCTCAAGCGCAACGTCTCGCTCATCGCCCAGCAGCGCGAGGAAGCGGCGGGCAACCTGATTCAGTCGTCGGCCTTGGTGGCCGAGACCGTCAACAACTACAACATTCGCCTGACCAATCTGCAGAACAGCCGGCAAGCCGCCCTGGATGCCAAGGACGAGGCCAGCGCCACGCTGTTCGCCACGGCCATCGACAACGGCCGCAGCGCGCTGGATGGCGCGGTGGCGATTTATATCGACAACCTGGCCACCGGCACGCGTTACACCGATGCCGTGATCCAGGCGCAGTTTCAGCGCATCAAGGAAGAATTGGAGCGCAAACCGGTACTGGGCAAGAGCCTGGTGGCGCGTGCAACGTTATTCGTTCGTCATGTCGGGGATTATCGTCAGCAAAAACGAGCCGACCCGGCGGCGATATTGAAGGAATTGCTCGCATCGAACGCTCAGCGGTCTTGAGTGTTCGTTGTCAGCGAGCTTGGAAGGGACTCAGGCGGCGATAGCGCCGCGCTGAGCTGGTCAACACTTAAACGAGAACACAACTATGCTTTTCTCCCGTAAACCATTTGCTTCGGTTTCCAAGCGTCACTTGCTGATGGTCGCTGTCGGCTTCAGCACTGTACTGACCGGCTGCGCCACGTCGCCGACTTCCAAAGTCGCCTCGAGCACCAAGGTCGAGTACTACCCGAACTGCTACGAGCCGGTGCAGCACTTGCGCTCCACCGAAGGCAACATGACCAAGTCCGTGGTCACCGGCGCTGCCGTCGGCGCGGTTGGTGGTGCACTGCTGGGTGCCCTGACCGCGGATAAGGAAGACCGTGGCCGCAACGCCGCCATCGGTGCCGCGGGCGGCGCCCTGGCCGGTGGTGCAGCTGGTTACTACACCGAGCGCCAGAAGCAGATCGCCGATGACAACCAGCGCATCGCGTCCTACGCCGCCGACGTCAACAAAAGCGTCTCCGACATCGACCGCAGCACCGCCTACGCCAAGACTTCGCAGCAGTGCTACCAGAACGCGTTCAGCAAACTGGTTGCCGACCGCAAGGCCAAGACCGTCAACGACACTGAAGGCCGCAAGCGCCTGGCAGAAATCGTCGCCGGCCTGAAAGAGTCGAACGACCTGATTGTCGCGGTCAACGGCAAGGCTTCCGAAGACCTGAACAACTACACCCAGGCTTACGAGAAAGACCTGCAGCAAGTGGGTGTGCAGCGTACTGACGTGGTGACCGTGGCTACCGCCGATACCACGCCGGTCGTGGCGCAGACCAGCACCAAGACCAAGAAGAAAGTGACGCCGGCGAAGAAGAAAGAACTGCCAGTCGTGCCGAAAGAAGCGGTGACCACCGAGAAAACCCTGCAGACCGCCAAGGCCAAGCAGGATGAAAGCAAGCAGGTCGCTAGCGCCGGTACCACTCAGGTCAACAGCATGTGCAAAAACCCGGACCTGGGCGACTGGGCACCGGTTCCTTGCCCGAATGTTTGATTGAGTGATGGCGGCTGCTCGCTGATCAGCAGCTAAAACCTGTGGGAGCGAGCTTGCTCGCGATGGCGTCGGTTCAGTTGGCATTAATGTCGACTGACCCGCCGCCATCGCGAGCAAGCTCGCTCCCACTGTTGTTTTTGGGGGCATATCCGTTGTTGCGGTAACGGCGGCTTAGGGTTCCGCCCTTACGGCGGGTCACTTTCGAAAAGCCCGGAAGCCGGCCCAGTCGAAAGTAACCAAAGCGCTTTATGCCCCACCACTTGGTGCCTCGCTTAGGCTCGGCATGCCTGAACGAAGGTATTGCTCCGTGGGCCCGCCGCGAAGGGCCATCCATGGCCCAGCGCGGCTATCCCGGCATCCATGCCGGGATGCCCACTGCGCAATGCCTGCGTTCGGCCATCGTGGTTAACGGGGTGCCGAGATCAACGTCCACCGCGAGGCGGCCTAACAGCCGACCTGGCTCTCCGGCCTTACCCCGCTCCCACAGTTGTTTTGAGTTGACTGTGGTATCCGCGACAACCCAACTCCCCCCTGTGGGAGCGAGCTTGCTCGCGATGGCGTCGGCCCAGTCTGCATCAATACGAACGCTACCCCTTGGCCCCAGGCGTCGCCATCTCCTTGGTTTCCAGATGATCCAACGCCCGCTCGACCAACAACTGTACCCCATCGGCCATGCGACTGATCGCCAGGGCGACACAGCGGCGAGAGTCATCCACGTCGTCAGCCAGGTCGGCGGCGATGGTGCTGATGGAGAGCAGGTCTTCGGAGGCGTTGGCCAGCAGGGTTTCGGTGTCGATGTGGGGGGACACGATGAAGAGTTGGTTTTTGTCGGGTTCGGGCGGTGAGTCGGGCTTGGGGTTGAGGTAGTAGTCGAGGGCGCGGGTGGCGGCGTCATCTAGCTTTTTTTCTTCCTGCGCTTGGACGCGGGATTTGTGGCCGCTTTGCGGCGGATTTGGAGTGACCTTGAACATAAA
This sequence comes from Pseudomonas brassicacearum subsp. brassicacearum, assembly GCF_008801605.1. Classification (GTDB taxonomy): domain Bacteria; phylum Pseudomonadota; class Gammaproteobacteria; order Pseudomonadales; family Pseudomonadaceae; genus Aquipseudomonas; species Aquipseudomonas brassicacearum. The sequence continues at coordinate 334,226 of NZ_VZPJ01000002.1, forward strand.
TGCATTACCCGATATGTAATTGAATGAAGGCTGCCACCTTTCGTTGCACCGAAAGAGGTGGCAGCTACGCGCGGGTGTGCAAGACCGGGCATATCGGACCCCGGCAGACCTCGAGAGTCTCCCGCGCGCAGCCGCCATAAACACACCAATACGGGCATGAGCCGTTTGGTGTAGCAGTTGCGCGCCGATATGTACCGGACTTGCACGTCCGTGTCACCGTTTTTTGCGATGACGAACAGAGGTTAGCGGCGCTCGTAAGCGCTGCCTAGTTCATGAACAGCCCGGCGTTTTGAAGGAAATGTCCGAGGAACAGGAGGGCAAAAAGATCAAAAGATCGCAGCCTTCGGCAGCTCCTACGGAAATCGATGTAGGAGCTGCCGAAGGCTGCGATCTTTTGATTTTTGGTTTCGTGACTTGGCAGTCATCTTTCGCGAAAACCAGCTTATCTTCCGCCAAAGCGATCCGATGATGGCGTTACGCCGAAGAATCGCTAAACTGCCAGCCATTCATCTTTCATCACGAGGCTGTGCCCATGAAATTTCGTTTTCTGCTGTGGATGCTGGGGTTGTTGATGGGCAAGGCCAGTCGGACCAATCCGGCGTTCCAGCAGCAGTTGGGCGACAAGGAATTGGTGTTTCAGCTGCAAACCCTGGACGGCAAGGTCGCCCGGCATTTCACGGTGAAAAACCAGCGCATCACCAGCCAGTCCGGCACTTACCCGGAGCCTGCGTTCGCCATTGCCTTCAAGGACGCCGCCTATGGCTTCGCCACGATGCAGGCCAAGAACAAGCAACTGGCGTTCATGACGGGGATTCAGGACAAGTCGATCCAGATCAAGGGCAACCCGGCGCTGGTGATCTGGTTCCAGGGGCTGACCAAATACCTGAAGCCGAAGAAGTCTAAGAAGACTTAAATCGAGCGGACCATGTTTGATCGTTCCCACGCTCCTGCGTGGGAATGTCGCCAGGGACGCTCCGCGTTCCGCTTCTGAGATGTGACGCAGAGCGTCACGGGATGCATTCCCACGCAGAGCGTGGGAAAGATCAAATGACCGGGCGAGCCTATTCAGCCGTGGCTGAACTGCGAGGCCAGTTCGCGCAGCAGCACTTCCGCCTCGAGCACTTTGCTGACTACGTCGTTGACCTTGTCCCGAGACAGGCCTACGCGCTCGAGCAATGCATCGGGAATTTCCTCGTCCGGGCCGGAGCCGATCCCTCGCGAGCGCAGCAGGCGTACGGCCAGGCATACCAGGTTCGGGTAGGCGGCGTATTCGCCGTCGTAGTGCGGGTCGTGCTGGAAGCGCAGGGCGGTGGCCAGTTCGTCGGGCATGTCCCAGTAGCGCATCAACCAGGCGCCGATCTGCTCGCGACTGATGCCCAGCAGGTGCTGTTCCACGTAGCTGTGGCACAGGTGCGGGTTGACCTCCAGGTGCCGGCAGATCAACGAGAAGTGCGGCGGGAATACGTGGGCCAGCAGCAGATAACCGAAGTTGTGCAGCAGGCCGGACAGGTATGTCAGGCCACCTTCGGGACGCTGGGCACGCGGCATGGCGCGGGTCAGGCCTTCGATGACGGCGGCGGTGTAGATCGACTGGTGCCAGTACGGCGTGGTGTGTTGCGGGTGGTCCTTGGGCAGGCTCAGGGTCTTGCCCAAGGCCAGGCCCAGCGCCAGGTTGATCACCAGGTCGAAGCCCAGTACCCGCACGATGGCATCTTCCACCGAACGAATCTTGCCGGGTGATGCGTAGTAGGGCGATGCCGCCCAGCTCACCACTTGCGCGGCCAGGGCCGGGTCGGTTTCCACCACGCCGGTGATGTCATCGATGGTCGCGTCCGGGTCGACCCGCAGCTTGATGATTTTCTGCGCGGTCTCGGCCAACGGCGGGATCTCGATGGTTTCTTCCAGCCGTTGCTGGATACGCCGGGCGGTGAACGCCTGCACAGCCTGGGTGATTTCCGCGCGGTCGTCGTGCGGGCGGTCCAGGTTGGGGGTGATGTTGCTCACGGCTTCGCCGAACGTCGCGGCGCTGGCCTTGGTGAGCATGGTCTTGAACGCTTCGCTGGTGACTTCCAGCAACAGCCCCGGCTCACCGGAGTTGATCAGCAACTTCGGTTCGCGCAGCAGGCTTTCTTCGTACAGGCAGGGCGAGCTGGTGAGCGCCGGCAGGCCGGGCAGCAGGCTCAAGCTGTGCTTGCCGAGCATGCGCTCCAGACGTTCGGTCGGCACTGCCGTGAGTTTGCGACCAGTGAGTTCGGCCAGGCGGTTGAGGTCCAGCAGCTGGCTTTGCGGAAACAGCACCATGAGCGCGCCAACGGCATCGTGCAGCAACACCGCCTGCACTTTGCGGGCTGGGTTCAGGCCGGGGCGTTCGAGCACTTCGTCAAAGCCGATGCCCAATTTCTCGAGCAACAGCCGAATAACAGACGGAGCGTGCGGGGATTCGGGGACGAGGGCAGCTTCTGTCATGGTCTGTATCCGTTTTCCTACAAGTTGGTCAGTATAACCAGCTTGTCCGGTACGCGCGTCCGGAAAACTGAGCGCGTGCTCACACTTGGCCGTATTGCTGCCCGTGACGCAGCCAGCGATCCAGCAGCGGGCTGACGTGGTCGGGCCAGCGTTCCAGCAGCGCCTGGGCGGCATCGCGTACGGCGGGAAGCAGGTCGGCGTCGCGCATCAGGTCGGCCACCTTGAATTGAAGCAGACCGGTCTGGCGCGTGCCGAGCATTTCACCGGGGCCGCGCAATTCGAGGTCTTTTTCGGCGATGACGAAACCGTCGTTGGTTTCGCGCATGATCCCCAGACGCTGGCGCCCGATCTGCGACAGCGGCGGGTGGTACAGCAGGACGCAATGGCTGGCGGCACTGCCCCGGCCGACGCGGCCGCGCAGTTGGTGCAGCTGCGCCAGGCCCAGCCGTTCGGGGTTTTCGATGATCATCAGGCTGGCATTGGGCACGTCGACGCCCACCTCGATCACCGTGGTCGCGACCAATAGCTGCAGGGCGCCGGCCTTGAACTCAGCCATGACGGCGGCTTTTTCGGCGGGTTTCATGCGGCCGTGGATCAGCCCGACCTTCAACTCGCCGAGTGCGGCAGTGAGGTCTTCATAGGTGGTTTCGGCCGCCTGGCAGGTCAATTCTTCCGACTCCTCGATCAAGGTGCACACCCAATAAGCCTGCCGCCCTTCGGCGCAGGCGCTGCGCACGCGCTCGATCACTTCCCCCCGTCGGGTGTCGGTGACCAGCACGGTATTGACCGGCGTACGGCCAGGGGGCAGTTCGTCGAGGATCGAGGTGTCGAGGTCGGCGTAGGCGCTCATCGCCAGGGTCCGCGGGATCGGCGTCGCGGTCATGATCAGTTGATGAGGGCACATCCGTCCGCCCACGCCTTTCTGCCGCAGGGCCAGGCGCTGTTGCACGCCGAAGCGGTGCTGTTCGTCGATGATCACCAGGGCCAGGTTCTTGAACTGCACTTCGTCCTGGAACAGCGCATGGGTGCCGACCACCATCGGCGCGCCTTCGGCGATCTGTGCCAGGGCGGTTGTGCGGTTCTTGCCCTTGAGCTTGCCGGCCAGCCAGGCGACTTCGATGCCCAACGGTTCGAGCCAGCGCTGGAAGGTGATGAAATGTTGTTCGGCCAGGATCTCGGTGGGCGCCATCAGCGCCACCTGATAACCGGCCTCCAAGGCCTGCAGCGCTGCCAGGGCTGCGACCACGGTCTTGCCAGCGCCGACATCGCCCTGGATCAGCCGCAGCATCGGCTCGGGCTGGCTCAGGTCGTAGGCGATTTCGTTGCCGACCCGTTGCTGGGCGCCCGTGGGGGTGAAACCGAGGTTGGCCAGGTAGCGGGCCGGCAGATCCCTGGCCTTGGGCATGGCCGGGGCGCGCAGGGAACGCAGGCTTTCGCGCAGGCGTTGCTGGGACAGTTGATGAGTCAGCAGTTCTTCGAACGCCAGGCGGTGCTGGGCCCAGTGATGGCCGAGGGCGAGTTCGTCGACGTCGGCATCGGCGGGCGGATGGTGCAGGTAGCGGATCGCATCGGCCAGGGGCGCCAGGTGGTAATCCCGGGCCAGTTCCGTGGGCAGCCAGTCGGGCAGGCTGCTGGGGCCGAGCAGGGTCAGGGTTTGCTGGCAGAGCTGGCGCAAGCGTTGTTGGGTCAGGCCTTCGGTGAGCGGATAGACCGGGGTCAGGGTTTCATCCACGGGCGGCGGTTCGTCGCCGGTGATGGCGCGGTATTCCGGATGATAGATCTCCAACCCCGAAGCCCCGGGTCGCGCCTCGCCGTAGCAGCGCACGCGGGTGCCGCGCTTGAGGCCTTCCTTTTGTGCATTGCTGAAATGGTAGAAGCGCAGGCTGAGCCCGCCGGTGCCGTCCTGCAAGCGCACCACCAGGCTGCGCCGACGGCCCATGACCACGTCGGCGCCGCTGACGGTGCCTTCGATCACCGCATCCTGCCCCGGGCGCAAATGGCCGATGGGCACCACGCGGGTGCGGTCCTGGTAACGCAGCGGCAGGTGGAACAGCACGTCCTGGAGGTTTTCCAGGCCGACCTTGGCCAGTTTCTCGGCCATGGCTTCACCGACACCCTTGAGTGTCGTGACCGGCACTTTCGACAGCTCAGTCATGGCCGTGGCTTACTTGCCAGCGGGCGGCTTGGCCACGGAGCACAGACGGATCGAGTCGGCGAGGATCTCGATGGCCTTGGGCCGCGGGAAACTGGCGCGCCAGGCGATGGCAACGGTGCGGAACGGCACGGGCGGCGTCAGTGGGCGGACTTCGATCACGCCGGGGGCGTAATGATGGCTGTCCACCGCCGACAGCGGCAGGATCGAAATGCCCAGGCCTGAGGCGACCATGTGGCGGATGGTTTCCAGGGAGCTGGACTCCACAGTGGTGTGCTTGGCGCCTTCGCTGCCCTTGGTCAGGGTCGGGCAGGCTTCGAGCACCTGGTCGCGGAAGCAGTGGCCTTCGCCAAGCAACAGCAGGCTCTTGTCGTTGAGCAGGGCGGCGTCGATGGTTTTTTTCTGGGTCCAGGGGTGCTGGGCCGGCATCAGGACGTAGAACGGTTCGTCGTAGAGCGGCAGGGTCAGGACGTCGGCTTCGTTGAACGGCAGGGCGATGATGATCGCGTCCAGCTCGCCGTTGCGCAGCTTGTCGCGCAGCACATGGGTGAAGTTTTCTTCGATGTACAGCGGCATCTGCGGGGCGACCCGGTGCAGTTGCGGAATCAGGTGCGGGAACAGGTACGGGCCAACGGTGTAGATCGCGCCGACTTTCAGCGGGGCGGTCAGCTGGTTCTTGCCGGCCTGGGCCAGTTCGCGAATGCCCTGGGCCTGCTCCAGGACCTTTTGCGCCTGGGCCACGATGCCTTCGCCTACGGGAGTCAGGCGCACGGCGCTTTTGCTGCGCTCGAAAATCAGCACACCGAGTTCGTCTTCAAGCTTTTTCACGCCCACCGAGAGCGTCGGCTGGCTGACGTGGCAACGCTCGGCCGCATGGCCGAAATGCTGCTCTTGGGCGAGGGTCACGATGTAGCGTAATTCTGTGAGGGTCATGGCGAGCGTCCGTGAAGTTGCGAGCCAAGCATACCGGCTGCAATCGATAGACGCACGTTATCAGACTGGGGGTGCGGTGTGACACTGTCCAATGTCTGTGTGGCCAGGGATTTATTCAAGAATGTGGAATTGTCTGTGGGAGCAAGGCCTGCCCGCGATGAAGTTAACGCGGTGTTCGCTGGAACCGAGGTGCCTGTATCGCGAGCAAGCTTTGCTCCCACAGATGCCCTGGCTCCACAGATGGCTTTGCTCCCAATGCCCTGCACTCCAAACCGCTTACCAGGAACAGCAAGCCCCTGTTGCAGGGGCTGGTAATTGAGGTCAGCGCCGGCGCTTGTCGATGGAGTACACAAACGGTGCCGTCAGTTCGATGGTGCCGTTGGTCAGCAGCTCGGCCGGCGGCTTGGGCAGCGGTTGGGCTTTGCGGATCATTTCCAGGGTGGCCCGGTCCAGGGAGTCCGTGCCGGAGCTGCCCACCAGTTCGAACGACAACACGTTACCTTCGGCATCTACCACGAAGCGCAGGCGGTTGGTGCCTTCCTTGTTCATCTGCCGGGCCCTGAGCGGGTACTCCTTGTACTTGCCCAGGTGCGCCAACAGCGTGCCCTGCCAATTGGCCTTGGCAGCCGATTGCGCAGGCGACGGGCCAGGCGCCGGTTGCGCGGACTTCTCGGCGACTGACTGGGTTGGCGGGGTGTCGCTGGGCTTCTGCTCCGACGGCTGTTCCTTCGGCGGCTCGGGCTTTTTCTCCACCGGTTTGGGCTTGGGCGGTTGCGGCTTTGGCTTGGGCTTGACCGGCTTGGGCACGGAAATCTCCGGCTTCGGCGCTTCGGCAAGCTTGGGCAGCGGCAGTTCTTCGACCGGCTCGGGAGGTTGCGGCGGTGTGACGACTTTGGGCGGTGCCGGTGGCGGTGGGGCGGGTACCGGCGCCAGCTCGACCATCATTGCCTGGGGAGGCAATTCGATGGGCGCGCGTGATGTCCAGTTCAGCGCCAGGGCGATGGCGAGCGCATGCACGCCCAGCACCACTGCCAGGCTACCGCTGTAACGCGTCAGCTTTTGGCGCGTCGTGATCATTTCTTGGGCGCCGTCTCGAGTCCGACCAGACCGACCTTCAGGTAGCCGGCGCCTCGCAGTGCGTCCATCACGCTCATCAGGTCGCCGTAGTCCACGCCTTTGTCGGCCTGGAAGAAGATCGTCGTGTCTTTCTTGCCCTGGGTCTTGGCGTCGAGGGTCGCGCCGAGGGTTTCGGCCTTGACCTCGTCTTCACCCAGGAACAGGCGCTGGTCGGCCTTGACGCTGAGGAACACCGGTTTCTCCGGCCGTGGCGAGGGCTTGGCCGTCGACGCCGGCAGGTCAACCTTGATGTCCACGGTGGCGAGCGGGGCGGCCACCATGAAGATGATCAACAGCACCAGCATCACGTCGATGAACGGCGTGACGTTGATTTCGTGGTTCTCGGCCAGATCGTCGTCTGCGCCTTCTTTCAAATGCAGGCCCATGGCCGATTACCCCACTTTCACCATGTGCGGTTGCGAGCCACGCTCGGGCGGCAGGTGGTCGAGGTCGCGGCTGACCAGCAGCAGGACTTCGGCCGAAGCGTCGGAGACCTGGGCCTTGTAGCCGGCAATGGAACGGGCGAAGACGTTGTAGATCACCACGGCCGGGATTGCCGCGACCAGGCCCAAGGCCGTTGCCAGCAAGGCTTCGGCGATGCCGGGTGCGACGACGGCGAGGTTGGTGGTCTGGGTCTTGGCGATGCCGATGAAGCTGTTCATGATGCCCCACACTGTGCCGAACAGGCCGACGAACGGCGCGGTAGAGCCGATGGTGGCGAGCACGCCGGTGCCGCTGCTCATATTGCGACCACAGGCGGCGACCAGGCGCTCGAGACGGAAGCTCACGCGTTCCTTGATGCCTTCTTTCTCGCGGCTGTTGGCCGACAGGCGCATCTCTTCGAGTGCGTCATGCACCAGCAGGTTGGCAAGAGTGCCTGCCTTCGCGGCAGTGACGCTGGCTTCCTTGAGGGTGGTGGCTTTTTTCAGGGCGGCGATTTCACCGCGCAAGCGACGCTTGGCACCCAGCAGCTCGAAGCCTTTGGCAATCCAGATGGTCCAGGTGATGATCGAGGCGATGGCCAGGCCGATCATCACGATTTTCACGATGATGTCGGCGTTCTTGTACATGCCCCATGGCGACAGGTCGTGGGCCATGCCCAGGGAGTTGTCGGCTTCGAGCATTTGAGGTGCGTCGGCTTCGACGGCTTGGGCCGGCTCGGTGGCGACAGGCGTGGCAACGGGAGCGGCCGGGTCGGCCGGTGCCTGGGCAGCAGCTGGTACGGTGGCCGGGGTCGTGGCGGGCGTCTGTGCATCGGCGAATGCGGCGGCCGGTGCCAGCAGCAGGCTGAACAGCAGGGCGGCTACCGTGCTCCAGGCACGAGGTCGATTGGTTGGCGAAGCGGGGGATAGAGAGCGTTTCATGCTGGCCGGACCTGAGAGGAAAAAGAAGGTTGATGTTCTTCCAGGCCTCGTGGGCCGAGAACAAAAGTGGTGGGCATTATTGCAATTAATTCTTGTTAACAAAAGTAATACAGTTACTTTTTTTGTCGCATGGCTAGCCGCTCGTCCCCTGCGAAGGCTAGTCTGCGGCTTTGCCAGAGGAGTTCTTGATGTCCGCGCCTTCTGTTTTGATCGCCGGCTGCGGTGATATCGGCGGCCGCCTGGCCAGCCAGTTAGTGGCCGAGCATTGGCAAGTCCATGGCCTGCGGCGCACGGTTTCGAAGCTGCCAGCGGGCGTCATCGGGGTGGCGGGGGATTTGTTCAGCGAGCAATGCCCCGCCGACTGGCCCACCGGGTCACTGGATTACCTGGTGTACAGCGCCGCGGCCACCGACCATGACGAAGCGGGTTATCGCACGGCTTATGTCGAAGGATTGCAGAATGTGTTGAGCTGGTTGAAGCAGCATGGGCAGCGGCCCAAGCGTCTGCTGTTTGTGTCCAGCAGCAGCGTTTATGGGCAACAGCAGGGCGAATGGGTGGATGAAACGTCGCCAACCGTGGCCGGCGGGTATTCCGGTCGGCTGATGCTCGAAGCCGAGCAAGTGGCCTTGGACAGTGGCATCCCGGCCAGCCGCGTGCGCCTGACCGGCATCTATGGGCCGGGTCGGGAATGGTTGTTGAGTCAGGTGCGCCAAGGCTATCGCGTCGTGATCGACCCACCGCTCTACGCCAATCGCATCCACGCCGACGATGCCGCCGGCTTGCTGGCGTTCCTGCTGGAGGCTGATCGCCAGGGCCAGGTGCTGGACGATTGCTACATCGGCGTCGACGACGCCCCTGCGCCGCTGGCCGAGGTGGTGGGCTGGTTGCGTGAATACATGGGCGTCACCCAGTGGTCCGAAGACGCCAGTGTGCGTCGCGCCGGCAGCAAGCGCTGCAGCAATGCCCGGGCGAAGGCCTTGGGCTGGGCGCCGCGTTATCCGAGTTTTCGCGAGGGGTATGCGGCGATTCTGGAAGGGCGCTGCTGACACGGGTCCGCTCGGCGTGTGCTCGATGATGTCGTTCGGCGCCAAGGGCTAGTCCTTGGGTTCTTACCTTCCAGGTCTTGACTTGGTTCATCGAGCTCGCCGAGCATTATCCGTTGCTTGCCGAAGCCAAGAGTTATCTGCAGGCCACCCGCAACCGTTTCAGTCATCTTTTGCGTCGTCGATGTGGGCCAACATCCCGTCGAATGACCTAACAGCGACAAGGACCGTCATCAATGCAAGCCAGTTTCAGCAAAGGCGTTATCTTTGCACTCTCCGCCGCCGCACTTAACGCCACGATAGGCGTGCTCAGCAAAGTGCTCATGAGCAATGGTTTCACCGCCAGCAGTGTCGCCGTCATAAAGACTGTCCTGGGTTGTCTGCTGCTCTCGGCCTTGCTGCTGTTTATCAAGCGTCCGGCGACGACGGCCAAATGGACCCAGGCGGCGATCTGCGCGTTTCTCGGTATCTTTGTGCTGTTCCACTTCGAAACGGCTGCCTATCGGCATTACGCTGCGGCGGGTGTGGTGGTGATGCTGATGGCCAGTGCTTCCATTTCCTCGATTGTGCTCGGACGCATCATCCTCAAGGATGCGATCACCGCGAACGCCACTGTGGGTGCCGCCTTGGCGATCGCCGGAATCGCGGTGATCTTTGGCGCCGATCTACAGCAAGGCTTCACGCTCCAAGGCGTTGCACTCGCGTCCATGGCGGGCTGCGGCTATGGGGCGTTTTCGGTGGCCATGAAACGGATGGGCGTGTCCGGTGGGCTGCACTTCACTCGTCAGTTGCTGTTCTTCGGCAGCCTGTACTTGCTGATGCCGGCTTCTGCCGACGGCTTCGTGATCGGTGAGCTGTCGCCCTGGGCGATTGCCGCACTGCTGGCGCTGGCCGCGCTGCCGACCATCCTCGGTTTTTTTTGCACCACCAAGGCAATCGAGTACCTCAAGCCATCCCAGGTGCAAGCCTTGGAGCTGACCGAGCCGCTGTTCGCCGCACTGCTGGCATTTGTTGTGCTCAATGAAGTTCCGCGCGAAAGCCTGTACCCGGGCGCACTACTGATCATCCTTGGGCTGTGTTTCTCCAATGAGCTGATCCGCCTGGGTAGAAAAAAGCCTGTCCCGTCTCGCGCGTGAACCTTTGCCGGGAGAGGGCGCTCGTATAGTTATTTCAAAGCGCCCTATCCTTTACTGCTTTTCCAGCAACCATCGCCGGGTGCCCGGCGTGAACGAAGGCATTTCATCGGCCAGCGCGGCGTTGACGGTCTGGAAGATCTCCAGCTTCTTGCCGTCGCGGGCAAAGATCCAGGTGTTGCCCTGGCCGTTCTGTTGCAGCCAGATGTTGTCGTTGCCACCGCTCATGGAGGCGCAATCGCCGGCCAGACACAAGGCGTAGCGATCGGCACCCGGCAGGCCGCTGACCTGGCCGTCGGGCTGGAACTGCACGGTGGCGCCCTGGCCGGGGCCGCTGGCGATGTTCCAGGTGCCGCCCAGGTAGGCGGCATACAGCGCACGCTCGAAACTGGCACCGATGGGCGCGCCTTCCGGTACCTGGACTTGTGCGCGATCGAACACCTGCTGCGGTTCGTTCTCGGTGGCGGCCTGGCTCAACTGGTCGCCATCGCGCTTGAGTTCGCTGGCGGAGCTGCCGTAGAAATCGACTTTCCAGGCGCCGTCTTCTTCGCCCAGCAATTTGCCTTCGACGTTTTCAAAACCGTTGGTGTAGCGCGCCTGACCGGCCCGGGTGTTGACGTCCCATTCCAGGTTCGGGCCATAGCCCTGCAGCGCTTCGCGAAGCGGGCCGCCCTTGGCGGCAGCGTCGATGGCTGCCTGGTTGATCCAGGTGCCGCTGATGTCACGGTCGGCAGGGTCGCTGGCGCAGCCGCCCAGAAGCAGGGCTGCCAGCGAGAGAGCAAGCGCTTTGCGCATGGTGGAATCCTTTCAAGACGAAAACGGCGCAGCGGGGGAGGCTGCGCCGGCCTTATTTACTCGATGACCAGGATGGCATCCATCTCAACCTGAGCGCCCTTGGGCAGGGCGGCCACGCCGATGGCGGCGCGGGCAGGGTAAGGCTGGTCGAAGTACTTGCCCATCACCTCGTTGACCTTGGCGAAATGGCTCAGGTCGGTGAGGAAGATGTTCAGCTTGACGATGTCCTTGAACGAACCACCGGCGGCCTCGGCCACGGCCTTGAGGTTTTCGAACACCTGCACGGTCTGGGCTTCGAAGCCTTCCACCAGTTCCATGGTTTTCGGGTCCAGTGGAATCTGGCCCGACATGTACACGGTGTTGCCGGCCTTGATCGCCTGGGAATAAGTACCGATGGCGGCGGGGGCCTTGTCGCTGGTGATAACGGTCTTGGTCATGAATGACTCCTGATAACGAATGGGCTACGCGCGCATCCGGGTGATGCGGATAACGCCGGTCAGGGCGCGCAGTTTCTTGATCACGCGGGCCAGGTGCACACGGTCGTGCACGCTAACCACCAATTGAACGACGCTGATGCGGCCATCGCGTTCGTCCATGCTGATTTTTTCGATATTGCCGTCGGCGGCATTGACGCTGCTGGCCAGCAGGGCGATCAGGCCGCGCTGGTGTTCCAGCTCGACCCGCAGCTCGACGTTGAATTCGCCGGTGACATCCTTGGCCCAGGAGAGCTGGATGCATTTTTCCGGGTTATGACGGATTTCGCTGATGTTGCGGCAGTTGTCCAGGTGCACGACCATCCCTTTGCCGGCGGACAAGTGGCCGACAATCGGGTCGCCCGGAATCGGCGTACAACACTTGGCATAACTGAGCACCAGGCCCTCGGTGCCGCGAATCGCCAGCGGGCCTTCGGGGCTTGGCAACTGTTCGCCTTCGCCGAGCAGGCGACGGGCAACGACGTAGGCCATGCGATTGCCCAGGCCGATGTCTTCGAGCAGGTCTTCGATCAATTCGAGACGGTATTCGTGGAGCATCAGTTGCACGCGCTCGACCGGGATCTTGTCGAGCGAGCTGTCGAAACCGTTCAGCACCTTGTTCAGCAGGCGTTCGCCGAGGCTGATGGATTCGGAGCGACGTTGCAGTTTGAGGGCGTGACGGATATGGGTGCGGGCCTTGCCGGTGACCACGAAATTGAGCCACGCCGGGTTGGGTCGTGCGCCGGGGGCGCTGACGATTTCCACCGTGGAACCGCTTTGCAGCGGTTCGGACAACGGCGCCAGGCGGCGGTTGATCCGGCACGCGATGCAACTGTTGCCGACGTCGGTGTGCACCGCATAGGCAAAGTCCACGGCCGTGGAGCCTTTGGGCAGCTCCATGATCCGGCCCTTGGGCGTGAAGACGTAGACCTCATCCGGGAACAGGTCGATCTTCACGCTCTCGATGAATTCCAGGGAGTTGCCGGCGCGCTGCTGCATTTCCAGCACCCCCTTGACCCATTGCCGGGCGCGGGCGTGAGTGCTCTTGGGTTGTTCGTCACCGCTGGATTTGTACAGCCAATGGGCGGCGATGCCGTTGTTGGCCATTTCTTCCATTTCGCGGGTGCGGATCTGGATTTCGATGGGTACGCCGTGCATGCCGAACAGCGTGGTGTGCAGCGACTGATAGCCGTTGGCCTTGGGGATCGCGATGTAATCCTTGAAGCGCCCCGGCAACGGTTTGTACAAATTATGTACAGCGCCCAGCACGCGGTAGCAGGTATCGACCTTGTCGACGATGATCCGGAACGCGTAGACGTCCATGATCTCGTTGAAGGCCCGACGCTTGCCGCGCATTTTCTTGTAGATGCCGTAGAGGTGTTTCTGCCGCCCGCTGACTTCGCCTTCGATGCCGTCGATGGCCAGGCAGTGGCTCAGCGACTCTTCGATCTTGTTGACGATTTCCTTGCGGTTGCCCCGGGCGCGCTTGACGGCCTGGTTTATCCGCGCCGAACGCATCGGGTGCATGGCCTTGAAGCCGAGGTCTTCGAACTCGATGCGGATCGCGTGCATGCCCAGGCGATTGGCGATGGGGGCGTAGATTTCCAGGGTTTCCTTGGCGATGCGCCGGCGTTTTTCGCCGGACAGCACTTCCAGGGTGCGCATGTTGTGCAGGCGGTCGGCGAGCTTGACCAGGATCACGCGAATGTCGCGGGCCATGGCCATGGCCATTTTCTGGAAGTTTTCGGCCTGGGCCTCGGCCTTGGTCTCGAAGTTCATCTGGGTCAGCTTGCTGACCCCGTCGACCAGTTCGGCCACGGTTTCGCCGAACTGCGCCTGCAGCGCTTCCTTGGCAATGCCGGTGTCTTCGATCACGTCATGCAGCATCGCCGCCATCAGGCTCTGATGGTCCATGTGCATGTCGGCAAGAATATTCGCCACCGCAAGAGGATGCGTGACGTACGCCTCGCCGCTGCGGCGGCGCTGGCCGTCGTGGGCTTGTTCGGCGTAGAAATAGGCTCGGCGGACCAGATTGACCTGGTCCGTGCCGAGGTAGGCCGATAAGCGATCGGCGAGGGCGTCTATGCTCGGCATGATGATGACTCCTGCCGTTTGCTGTGACCCCGCGCCGTGCTACGTCGACCAGGCATAGGCTTAGACCGCCTCGTTGGACTCGTCCTCGAACGCTGCGAACAGCGGTTCGTCTTCGACGATTTCAGCGTTGGCGATGAACTCGTAGCTCATCAGGCCTTCGGCGATTTCACGCAGCGCTACTACGGTAGGCTTGTCGTTTTCCCACTGGACCAACGGCTCTTTGCCACCGGTGGCCAGTTGACGGGCACGCTTGGTAGAGAGCATGACCAGCTCAAAGCGGTTTTCCACGTGTTCTAGGCAGTCTTCAACGGTTACGCGGGCCATGGTATTCCTCGGAGCGAATGCAATATGCGCGCTGCCCGGTTGGGCGAGCGGACTCGACAGTTTAAAAAAACACCAGCGTTTAGGGAAGCGCTGATTTTTTAACCAAACCCCTCGGCGCGCTGCGACTACCAATGTAAAGCCGTCGCAGCGGTTTTGGGAAGGGCTGTTCAGCCCAACAATTCGGCTAATAATTTGCCGAAACGTTGCTGTTGGCGTTTCTGCTGCAGCTGGCTGGCGCGGAAAATCGCCTTCAGGTCGTCCAGCGCGTGGGCGAAATCGTCGTTGATGATCAGATAATCATAGTCGACGTAGTGACTCATCTCGCTGACCGCTTCGCGCATCCGGCCCTCGATGATGTCGTCGCTGTCCTGGCCACGGTTGGTCAGGCGCTGGCGCAAGGCTTGCTGGCTTGGCGGCAGGATGAAGATCGACCGGGCCTGGGGCATCAGCTTGCGCACCTGCTCGGCGCCTTGCCAGTCGATTTCCAGGATCAGGTCGTGACCTTCGTCCAGGGTCTGCTGCAAGTAGCTTTGCGAAGTGCCATAAAGGTTGCCGAAAACTTCGGCGCGCTCCAGGAAGTCGCCGTGCTCGGCCATCTTCACGAACTCTTCGCGGTCGACGAAGTGATAGTTCACACCATTCACTTCGCCCGGGCGCATGGCGCGGGTGGTGTGCGAGACCGAGACGCGGATCTGCGGTTCGGCGTCGATCAGTGCCTTGACCAGGCTGGTCTTGCCGGCGCCCGAGGGCGCGGAAATGATGTAGAGGGTGCCGGTGCTGTGGGTCATGTCGTTAGCCTTACTCAATGTTCTGCACTTGTTCGCGCATTTGTTCGATCAACACCTTGAGGTTGACCGCCGCCTGGGTGCTGCGCGGGTCGAAGGCTTTGGAGCCCAGTGTATTGGCTTCGCGGTTGAGCTCCTGCATCAGGAAGTCGAGGCGGCGACCGGCCGCACCGCCGGACTTGAGCACCCGGCGAACTTCGATGATGTGGGTGCTCAGGCGATCCAGTTCTTCGGCCACGTCGCTCTTTTGCGCGAGCATGACCATTTCCTGTTCCAGGCGTTGCGGGTCCAGCTCGGCCTTCATGTCGGTGAAACGGTCGAGGACTTTCTGGCGCTGGGTGGCGAGCATCTGCGGGACCAGTTCGCGCAGGGTGCTGACGTCTTCTTCAATGGAGGTCAGGCGCTCGTTGATCAGCCGGGCCAACTCCGCGCCTTCGCGCTCGCGGCCGGCCTTGAGTTCCTTGAGGCCTTCATTGAACAGTGCCATCGCCTCGGCGTTCAGCGCCTGTGGGTCGCTCGCATCGCCCACCAGCACGCCGGGCCAAGCCAGGACTTCCAGTGGATTCAGGGCAGCAGGGTTCTTGATCAGGCTGGCGACGGTTTCGGCGGCGGCGACCAGTTGCGCGGCGCGCTCGCGGTCCACTTGCAAGGCTTTGCCAGTGCTTTCTTCAGTGAAGCGCAGGGTGCATTCCAGCTTGCCCCGGGACAGGCCCTGGCGCAGTGCCTCGCGTACACCCCCTTCCAGGTCGCGGAAAGACTCGGGCAGGCGCAGGTGCGGCTCCAGGTAGCGGCTGTTGACCGAGCGCAGTTCCCAGCTCAGCGTGCCTTGGGCCCCGGCTTTTTCGACGCGGGCGAAGGCGGTCATGCTGTGCACCATGGAGGTTCCTCGCAATGCAGGCCGGCACGACGGTGGTCGTGGGCCTGGAGTCTGTAAATTAAAAGCCCAAGGGCAGCAAAGGCGCAGGATTGTAGCGCAGTGAGGCGTATGCCCCAACCGCGCTTGCGACAAAGCGTGGCAGCCCGTCGGGCGGACCTCTGCGCGGCTTCGCTCGCGCCGGCTTTTTAGAGCCGCGCGACGTTTAACTGCCCTATGACGATTCACGGCTCTATAATGCTCGGCAGTTTTCCGTCCTCCGTACAGGTATTCCCTATGAAACGTCCAAGTGGTCGCGCTGCCGATCAGCTTCGCTCGATCCGCATTACCCGCAACTACACCAAACACGCCGAGGGATCTGTACTGGTCGAATTCGGTGATACCAAGGTCATCTGCACCGTCAGTGTCGAAAACGGCGTGCCACGGTTCCTCAAGGGTCAGGGCCAGGGTTGGTTGACGGCCGAATACGGCATGCTGCCGCGCGCCACCGGTGAGCGGAACCAGCGCGAGGCCAGCCGTGGCAAGCAGGGCGGCCGTACCCTGGAAATCCAACGCTTGATCGGCCGTTCGCTGCGTGCTGCTCTGGACATGTCCAAGTTGGGCGACGTGACACTGTATGTCGATTGCGACGTGATCCAGGCCGACGGCGGCACGCGTACAGCCTCCATCACTGGGGCCATGGTCGCCCTGGTCGATGCCTTGAAAGTGATCAAGAAGCGCGGTGGCCTCAAGGGTGGCGACCCGCTCAAGCAAATGATCGCTGCTGTGTCCGTGGGCATGTACCAGGGCGAGCCGGTACTGGACCTGGATTACCTGGAAGACTCCGCCGCCGAGACTGACCTGAACGTGGTCATGACCAGTGCTGGCGGTTTCATCGAAGTCCAGGGCACTGCCGAGGGCGCGCCGTTCCAGCCGGAAGAATTGAA
The DNA here is from genome assembly GCF_008801605.1 of Pseudomonas brassicacearum subsp. brassicacearum. Taxonomy (GTDB): domain Bacteria; phylum Pseudomonadota; class Gammaproteobacteria; order Pseudomonadales; family Pseudomonadaceae; genus Aquipseudomonas; species Aquipseudomonas brassicacearum. The sequence continues at coordinate 350,704 of NZ_VZPJ01000002.1, forward strand.
CGCTATGCTGGAGTTGGCGAAGAAAGGCATGAACGAAATCTTCGAACTGCAAAAGGCCGCCTTGGCTGACTGATCGATTCCCGCTTCAAGACAAGGAGAGCGTCATGAGTGATGAGCAAATCCTGCTGCCCCAGCCGAGCAAAGAGGCGCGTCAATGGGCAATGTTTTGTCACCTGTCCGCCTTGTTGGGGATCTGGATTCCGTTCGGCACGCTGATCGGGCCGCTGGTGCTCTGGCAGCTCAAGCGTGAGTCCGACCCGTTCATCGATGCCCAGGGCAAGGAAGCGCTGAACTTCCAGATCACCGTGGCGATTGCCTCGGCGATCAGCTTGCTGCTGATGGTCGTGGTGATCGGCTTCTTCCTGTTCGGCCTGGTGGCCATTGGTGCGTTGGTGTTGACCATCATTGGTGGCGTGAAGGCCAATGAAGGGCAGCCGTATCGGTATCCGTTTACTTGGCGCCTGGTCAAATAACGATCGATGAGTAACCCCCTGTGGGAGCGAGCCTGCTCGCGATAGCTGTGTGTCAGTCAACATCAATGTTGAATGTAACTGCGCCATCGCGAGCAGGCTCACTCCCACAGTGGAAATGGTTGTCCACAAAAAAACCGACACGGCTGTCGGTTTTTTTGTGGCTGCGAAACGACACTTAGATAGTCAGCGTCCAGTCGTAATCCACGATCAGCGGCGCATGCTGCGAGAACCGTGGCTGGCGCGGCAGGCGGGCGCTGCGTACGAAGCGGCGCAGCCCAGGCGTCAGCAGCTGGTAGTCGAAGCGCCAGCCAAGGTTGAGCATCTCGGCCTGTTCGTTGTCCGGCCACCAGCTGTACTGGTCGCCTTCACGGCTGACTTCACGCAGGGCGTCGACATAACCCATGTTGCCAATGATCTCGTCCATCCAGGCCCGTTCCGGCGCCAGGAAGCCAGGAGATTGTTGGCTGTCGCGCCAGTTCTTGATATCCAGCTTCTGTTGCGCCACGTACAGCGAGCCACAATAGATGTACTCGCGACGTTTGCGCCGCTGTTTATCCAGATAACGGGCGAAGTCGTCCATCAACTTGAATTTCTGATTCAAATCTTCATCGCCGTTCTGCCCCGAAGGGAGCAGTAAGGTCGCGATGCTGACCTTGTCGAAATCGGCTTGCAGGTAGCGCCCGTAGCGGTCCGCCGTCTCGAAACCGAGACCGTTGATGACAGCCTTCGGCTGCAGCCGCGAGTACAAAGCCACGCCACCCTGGGCGGGGACTTCGGCATCGCAGGCATAAAGGAAGTAACCATCCAGTTGGAAGGCTGCATCGTCCAGTTCAAAGGCGGAGGCGCGGGTGTCCTGCAGGCAGATGACGTCGGCATTCTGTGCTTGCAGCCAACTGAGCAAACCACGCTCGACTGCAGCCTGAATACCATTGACGTTCACACTGATGATCCGCATAAATGGCCCCAAAAATCACGTGCGTGTATGATACACGCCGTGTACCTATTTAGCTAAATCCGCGGTATTTGAGGCTTTTTTTCATGCAGGCGTATCAGCGCGATTTCATTCGCTTTGCCATCGATCGCGGCGTTTTGCGCTTCGGTGAGTTCACCCTCAAGTCCGGGCGCACCAGCCCGTACTTCTTCAATGCCGGCCTGTTCAACACCGGTTCCGCCCTGGCGCAACTGGGTCGTTTCTATGCGGCAGCCATCGTCGAGAGCGGTATCCCGTTCGATGTGCTGTTCGGCCCGGCCTACAAAGGCATCCCGCTGGCCGCCACCACTGCCGTCGCCCTGGCCGAACACCACGGGCGCGACTTGCCTTGGTGCTTCAACCGCAAGGAAGCCAAGGCCCACGGCGAAGGCGGCAGCCTGGTGGGTGCACCGCTGACCGGCGACGTGTTGATCATCGACGACGTCATCACTGCCGGCACTGCCATTCGTGAAGTGATGCAGATCATCGGTTCCCAGGAAGGCGCCAAGGCCGCTGGCGTGCTGATTGCCCTGAACCGTCAGGAGCGCGGCAACGGTGAGCTGTCGGCGATCCAGGAAGTGGAGCGCGACTTTGGCATTCCGGTGATCAGCATTGTGTCGCTGAACCAGGTGCTGGAGTTTTTGGCCGACGATCCGCAGCTCAAGCAGCATTTGCCGGCGGTTGAGGCTTATCGGGCGCAGTTCGGCGTTTAAAGATTTGCACATTCCCTTGTGGGAGTCGGTGGGTAAAAAAAAACCCCGCTCAACCAGGTTGAGCGGGGTCTTTTTTTACCGGTATCGCTTAAGGACGCTTGCGATTGCTGATCAACGTACCTACGCCGGTGTCGGTGAAGATCTCCAGCAGGATCGCATTTGGTACCCGGCCGTCGATGATCAACGAGCTGCCGACGCCGCCTTGTACCGCTTCCAGTGCGCAACGGATCTTCGGCAGCATGCCGCCGTAGATGGTGCCATCGGCGATCAGGTCATCGACCTGTTGGGTCGACAGTCCGGTCAGGACCTTGCCCGACTTGTCCATCAGGCCGGCGATGTTGGTCAGCAGCATCAGCTTTTCAGCTTTCAGTGCCTCTGCAACCTTGCCCGCCACCAGGTCGGCGTTGATGTTGTACGACTCGCCGTTGGCGCCCACGCCGATGGGCGCGATCACCGGGATGAAGTCGCCCTTGACCAGCAGGTTCAGCAGGTCGGTGTTGATACCGACCACTTCGCCCACATGACCGATGTCGATGATTTCCGGCTGGGTCATCTCCGGTGTCTGGCGGGTGACGGTGAGTTTCTTCGCCCGGATCAGCTCGGCGTCCTTGCCTGTCAGGCCGATGGCGCTACCGCCATGACGGTTGATCAGGTTGACGATGTCCTTGTTGACCTGGCCGCCCAGGACCATTTCCACCACATCCATGGTCTGCGCGTCGGTCACGCGCATGCCATCGATGAAGTGGCTTTCGATCGACAGGCGCTTGAGCAAGTCACCGATCTGCGGGCCACCACCGTGTACGACCACCGGGTTGATGCCCACGGCCTTCATCAGCACGATGTCGCGGGCGAAGCCGGTCTTGAGCTCCTCGCTTTCCATCGCGTTGCCGCCGTATTTGATCACCAGGGTCTTGCCGACGTAGCGTCGGATATAAGGCAACGCTTCGGACAGGACCTTGGCGGTGTTGGCGGCGGCTTCGCGTTCGAGGGTCATTCAGGGCTCCGGTAGTGCTTCAAAAAATCAAAACGGTAGTTGGAGATCAGGTGCAACACGTTTGAGTTGGGTGTGGAACACATCCTTGATGCGCTGCAGTTCGGCCTCGTTGTCGGCCTCGAAACGCAGTACCAGCACCGGTGTGGTGTTGGATGCGCGAACCAGGCCCCAGCCGTGGGGATAGTCGACCCGCACACCATCGATGGTGGTCAGTTCGGCGCCTTCGCCCCATTGAGCGTCGTGCAGTGCATCAATAATGCTGAATTTGCTCTCTTCGGTCACATGGATATTGATTTCTGGCGTAGAAATATCGTTCGGGAAGGTTGCGAACAGCTCTTCGGCGGTGGATTTCTCTTTGCTGAGGATTTCCAGCAGGCGCGCGGCGCTGTAGATGCCGTCGTCAAAACCGAACCAGCGTTCCTTGAAGAAGATGTGGCCGCTCATTTCGCCGGCCAGCAGGGCGCCGCTCTGTTTCATTTTTTTCTTGATCAACGAGTGACCGGTTTTCCACATCAGTGGGCGACCGCCATATTCCTTGATCAGCGGCACCAGGCGACGGGTGCATTTGACGTCGAAAATGATCTCGGCGTCGGGGTTGCGCGCCACTACGTCCTTGGCAAACAGCATCAGCAGGCGGTCCGGGAACACCACGCTGCCGGTATTGGTCACCACGCCCACGCGGTCGCCGTCGCCGTCGAAGGCCAGGCCCAGGTCGGCGTTGGTTTCCTTGACCTTGGCGATCAGGTCCTCGAGGTTTTCCAGCTTGCCCGGATCCGGGTGGTGGTTAGGGAAGTTGCCGTCCACGTCGCAGAACAGCGGGATGACTTCGCAGTTCAGGGCTTCGATCAGTTGCGGGGCGATCACGCCAGCCGCGCCGTTGCCGCAATCGACCACCACTTTCAGGCGACGGGCGAGTTTCACGTCCTTGACGATTTCGTCGTTGTAGCGCGCAAGGATATCGACTTTGGTCACGCTGCCCTGGCCGCTGCTCAGGTCATTGGTCTTGAGGCGGGTGTGCAGGGCCTGGATCTGCTCGTTGGCGAGGGTGTCGCCAGCGATGACGATCTTGAAGCCGTTGTAGTTCGATGGGTTGTGGCTGCCGGTGAGCATCACCCCGGACTTGCCGGCCAACACGTTGGCGGCGTAGTACAGCGCCGGGGTCGGCACCAGGCCCACGTCGCTGACTTGGCAGCCACTGTCGGCAACGCCTTTGATCAGTTGTTCGACCAGCTCGGGGCCCGACAAGCGGCCATCACGGCCGACGCACACGTTCGGTTCGCCCTGGGCCAGGCTCTGGGAGCCGATAGCGCGGCCGATCCAGTAGGCGGTTTCGGCGGTAAGGGTTTCCGGTACCACGCCACGGATGTCGTAGGCGCGGAAGATGCTGTCAGGGAAGATCGGGGCGATTGCGGCTGGGGTGTTCATGGGCGGGGCGCTCTATCAGGAAAGTGACTGGACAGGCCGACGGTTAGCATCGGCAGGCTCAAGCTGAAGGGTATGACGGCGTTTTTGACAGAGAGTTCGTGGTGGGAAAGTGCCATGAGACAGCGTTACCCCGGCCTCGCTCGCCTAATACATTGATTCCGGGTGGGAAACCTAGCAGAAAGCCATTGCGCATTTTTTGTCCTGAAACACAAGCTTCACAAACGGGCCGGGCAGGACGCCCGGCCTGTAACCACCGGTCAATGGCTGCCGGAATGCCCGAAACCACCCGCGCCGCGTTGGCTTTCGTCGAATTCTTCGACCAGTTCGAAGTGGGCCTGGACCACCGGCACCAGCACCAACTGCGCGATGCGTTCGCCCACGGCAATGTTGAAGGCCGTTTGGCCGCGGTTCCAGCATGACACCATCAGTTCGCCCTGGTAATCGGAGTCGATCAGGCCCACCAGGTTGCCCAGCACGATGCCGTGCTTATGGCCCAAGCCCGAGCGCGGCAGGATCAGCGCGGCCAGGCCCGGATCGCCGATGTACACCGACAGGCCGGTAGGAATCAGCAGGGTCTGGCCCGGCTCCAGGATCGTGTCCTGCTTGAGCATCGCCCGCAGGTCGAGGCCGGCGGAGCCTGGTGTGGCGTATTGCGGCAGCGGGAATTCGTTGCCGATGCGTGGGTCGAGGATCTTGGCTTGTAGGGCGTGCATGACATTAAACCTGGTTCAGACGTTCGGCGATAAAAGTGATCAGCTGGCGGGCAATCTTGCTCTTGCTGGTCTGGGCGAAAAGTGTGGCGTGCAACTGGCGGTCGATCACGCTGCAGGCGTTTTCTTCGCTGTTGAAGCCGATGCTCGGGTTGGCCACGTCGTTGGCGACGATCAAGTCGAGGTTCTTGTCCTTGAGCTTGCGTGCGGCGTAATCGAGCAGGTGTTCGGTCTCGGCGGCAAAGCCGACACTGAACGGGCGGTCGGGGCGGGTGGCGATACTGGCCAGGATGTCCGGGTTGCGCACCATTTGCAGTAGCAAGCCGTCGCCGCTTGTAGGGTCTTTCTTCAATTTTTGCGGGGCAACGACTTCGGGGCGGTAGTCCGCCACCGCCGCCGAGGCGATGAACAGGTCGCAGGGGATAGCTGCTTCACAGGCCGCGAGCATGTCCCGGGCGCTGACCACATCGATTCGCGTGACCCGGTCCGGCGTCGGCAGGTGCACGGGACCGGTGATCAGCGTCACCCGGGCACCGGCTTCCACGGCGGCTTCGGCCAGGGCGAAGCCCATTTTCCCGGAGCTGTGGTTGGTGATGTAGCGCACCGGGTCGATGTTTTCCTGGGTCGGTCCGGCGGTGATCAGCACGTGCTTGCCGGTCAGGGCCTGGCGCTGGAAGCAGTCGGCGGCGCACTGGGCCAGGTCGGTGGCTTCGAGCATGCGGCCCATGCCGACATCGCCGCAGGCCTGGCTCCCGGAGGCCGGGCCGAAGACTTTCAGGGCGCGGCTTTCGAGCAACTGCAGGTTGGCCTGGGTGGCTGGGTCGCGCCACATGGCCTGGTTCATGGCCGGCGCCACGGCGACCACCGCGTCGGTGGCGAGCACCAGGGTGGTCAGCAGGTCGTCGGCGATGCCTTGGGCCAAACGGGCGATGAGGTCGGCCGTGGCCGGGGCGATCAGTACCAGGTCAGCCCACTTGGCCAGTTCGATATGACCCATGGCGGCTTCGGCCGCCGGGTCGAGCAAATCCAGGTGGACCGGGTGCCCGGACAGGGCTTGCATGGTCAGCGGGGTAATGAACTCGCTGCCACCGCGGGTCATGACGACCCGTACTTCCGCGCCCTGGTCGATAAGCCTGCGAACCAGCTCGGCGCTCTTGTAGGCGGCAATGCCGCCGCCGACGCCCAGAACGATGCGTTTCCGATACAGCCGCTGCATAGGCCTGCCTTTCGATTTCAGTGGTCAGTGCAAGGCGAACCCCTTGGCAGCAGCTGCCAGGGTGCAAATCGCCTGCAAAAAAGATGGGCTACGATATCACAGCGACCGCTACGGAACAGCGGCGCCCACAATCAGGGAGATGCCATGAGTATTCGCGATTGGCCCGCGGCCGAGCGGCCACGGGAGCGGTTATTGGCGCTAGGGGCGGGGAGTCTGTCGGACGCCGAGCTGCTGGCGATTTTTTTACGCACCGGCGTGTCGGGCAAAAGCGCGGTGGATCTGGCGCGACAACTATTGATTCAATTTGGCAGCCTGCGCGCGCTGCTTGAAGCCGATCAGATCACATTCAGTAATCATATGGGGCTCGGGCCGGCGAAGTTTGCCCAGCTGCAAGCGGCTCAGGAAATGAGCCGTCGGCATTTGGCTGAACAGGCACGGGAAAAAACGTCGCTGGAAAGCCCGTTCGCGGTGCGTGAGTACCTGAAATCGATGCTGCGTCACGAACCCCACGAGGTGTTCGGTTGCCTGTTTCTCAATTCCAAGCACCAGGTGCTGACCTTCGAGGCGCTGTTTCGCGGCTCTATCGACAGCGCCAGTGTCCATCCCCGGCAGGTCGTCAAGCGCGCCCTGGCCCACAACGCCGCCGCGTTGATCCTGTGCCACAACCACCCCTCCGGCGACACCGAGCCCAGCCAGGCCGACCGGGTGCTCACTGAGCGGCTTCAGGAGGCGCTGGAGCTGATCGATGTGCGGGTGCTCGACCATTTCATCGTTGGCGATGGGGAGCCGTTGTCGATGGCGGAGCGTGGGTGGATGTAGGCCCGATCAGGCTTGAAAAATCCCTTTGCTCCCACAGGCCCCCACAGAAGGGGGCTGTGGGGCTGGGGTTATTTGATGTTGACCTTGGAGTAATCCTGGCGCCCAAACGGGCTCACCGCATAACCCTGCACATCCTTGCGGGTCAGGGCGAACGCGGTTGGGTGCGCCAGGGGCAGCCACAGGGCCTGTTGCTGGATCTGGGCCTGGGCCTGTTCGTAGAGCTTGGCCCGCACGCCCTGTTCGCCGGTGGTCTTGCCGGCGCTGATAAGTTTGTCCAGGTCGGGATTGCAGTAGCGGGCGAAGTTGGTGCCGGACTTGACCGCCGCACAGGAAAACTGTGGCGTGAGGAAGTTGTCCGGGTCGCCGTTGTCGCCGGCCCAGCCCATGAACAGCAAATCATGTTCGCCGGCCTTGGCGCGACGGATCAGTTCGCCCCATTCGATCACCCGGATCTCGGCCTGGATGCCAATCTGCGCCAGGTCGGACTGCAGCAGTTGTGCGCCAGCGCTGGGATTGGGGTTCAGCAAGCTGCCGGAAGGGCGGGTCCAGATGGTGGTCTGGAAGCCTTCCTTCAATCCGGCCTTGGCCATCAGGTCGCGGGCTTTGGCCAGGTCATGGGCGTAGCCGGGCAGGTTTTTGGCGTAGCTCCAGGTGTTGGGCGGGTAGGGGCCATTGGCGGCTTCGGCGGTGCCTTCGAAGACGGTCTTCAGGTAGCTGGCCTTGTCGAAGGCCAGGTTGATGGCTTGGCGCACCTCAGGCTTGTCCAGCGGTGGATGCTGGCTGTTGATCGCCACGAACGCGGTCATGAAAGCGTCGGTCTGCTCGACCTTCAGCGTAGGTTCTTGCTTGGCGGCTTGTACGTCCAGCGGCTTGGGCGACAGGGCGATCTGGCATTCGTTGCGGCGTAATTTCTGCAGGCGCACATTGGCATCCGGCGTGATGGCGAAGACCAGCGGGTCCACTTGGGGTTTACCGCCGAAATAGGCATCGTTGGCCTTGTAGCGAATCGAGGCGTCCTTCTGGAACCGGCTGAAAATGAACGGGCCGGTGCCGACCGGCAGGCTGTTGAGTTTTTCCGGTGTACCGGCCTTCATCAACTGATCGGCGTATTCGGCCGAATAAATGGAGGCAAAACCCATGCTCAACGTCGCCAGGAAGGTCGAGTCGGCGTGATCGAGGGTGAAGCGCACGGTCAGCGGGTCCAGTGCGTCGACTTTCTTGATCAGCGCTGGCAGTTGCATGGACTGGGCGTGGGGGAAGCCGCTTTGCGCCACCTTGTGCCAGGGATTCGCCGGGTCGAGCATGCGCTCGAAGCTGAACTTCACGTCCTCGGCGGTCAGGTCACGGCGCGGCGTGAAGTAGTCGGTGTGGTGGAACTTGACCTGTGGCCGCAGCTTGAACACATAGGCCAGGCCATCGGTGGAGACTTCCCAGCGCTCGGCCAGGCTCGGGACCACTTTGCCGCTGGCGGTGTCGAAGTCCACCAGGCGGTTCATCAGCACGTCGGCGGAGGCGTTGGTGGTCGTCAGGGAGTTGTACTGGACGACATCGAACCCTTCCGGGCTGGCTTCGGTACAGACGCTCAGGGCGGCGGCCAAGGCCTGCGGGGTGATCAGCAGAGGGGCGAGCAACAATGGTAGGGCAGCGAGGCGCATGGTCGGTTTCCTGTGCAAGTCGAAGGCCCATCTGCGAGTGCAGTCTGGAAAAGGCCTACCCTAGTGGGCTCGCCGCTAAATGACTATCCCCTTTTTGCATTTTCCGGCACTCTGCGCCGGCGCGTTGATGGACTAAAAAACGCCGCCGGTGAAAAAAACCTGTATGCAGCGACGAGCGGTAAGGTGCTTTGCCAGCCTCTGCCCCCGCCGCCCGGGGCGGTTGGTCGATGATTCGCCATGAAGACAAATCACATCGGCTGTTGTTGCGCTGTGGTCTTTCTGGTATAAAGCAGCGCTCTTTTCTAGGGGCCCGGTTCCTTCACTGTAGGTGTAGCCGGTAAGACCCTTAAAGAAACGCGGCGCCTGGCGCCAAATGACTGAGAGATTAAGCGGCCAACCCATGCCGGGTTGGGCATGTGGTTTTAGAGGGCTGAGGCATGTCGAGAGTCTGTCAAGTTACCGGTAAGGGTCCGGTGACTGGGAATAACATTTCCCACGCAAACAACAAAACCCGTCGTCGTTTCCTGCCGAACCTGCAGCATCACCGCTTCTGGGTTGAAGAAGAGAAACGTTTTGTGCGTCTGCGCGTATCTGCCAAGGGCATGCGTATCATCGACAAGCGTGGCATCAGTGTCGTGCTGGCCGAACTTCGTCGCGATGGCAAGGTTTAAGGGAGCTAATCATGCGTGAATTGATTCGTTTGATCTCGAGCGCCGGTACTGGTCACTTCTACACTACCGACAAGAACAAGCGTACTACCCCGGACAAAATCGAGATCAAGAAATATGATCCGGTTGTTCGCAAGCACGTGATCTACAAGGAAGGCAAAATCAAGTAATTGATTTTTTCCTTCTTACGAAAAAGGCCCGTATCGCGAGATATGGGCCTTTTTTGTTGCCCGTGAGGCCGGGCCAGGCCCCACAAATCCTCAAGCCTTCTGTTCGAACACCACATAAATCTTCCGGCACGGCTCCAACACTTCCCAAGTACCCTTGAACCCCGCTGGAATCACGAAACGGTCACCGGCCCGCAGGGTCTTGGCATTGCCATCGTCGTCCCGAAGCACGGAAACGCCCTGGACGATCTCGCAATACTCATGCTCGGTGTAATTGACCGTCCACTGGCCGACGGCGCCTTCCCATACGCCCGCGTTCATTTGCCCGCAGGGGCTGCTGTAGTGGTTGAACACGGTTTGCTCGGGATCGCCCTTGAACACCTTGGCCGGGTCCGGGCGATAACGTTCGGCGGTGGTATTGGCCTGGCTGAAATCAACGATGTCCTGAATGCTCATGCGGGTGATCCCCAGTGATCGCTTGGAAGGCCTCGAGTCTATGTTTATTAAAACGAACATCGCAAGGTCGTTTGCCAGCGTTGTGTCAAATATATTGAAACATGACCAGCCGCTGGTTTAGGGTGGCGGGTGCCCTATGCCGAAAACGGCGCCGAAACCAGGCTGGTTGGGCAGAATTCTTTTGAGCGCTGCGCACCGCGCGGCGTTCGTACTCAATAAGAGGAGGACACACGCATGACCACCCTGACTCGTGCCGACTGGGAACAACGCGCCCGCGACCTGAAGATCGAAGGCCGCGCCTTCATCAACGGCGAGTACACCGATGCGGTGTCCGGCGAAACCTTCGATTGCCTCAGCCCGGTCGATGGCCGCCTGCTGGGCAAGATCGCCAGCTGTGACGTTGCCGACGCCCAGCGTGCGGTCGAAAACGCCCGTGCCACGTTCAATTCCGGCGTCTGGTCGCGCCTGGCACCCAGCAAGCGCAAAACCACCATGATTCGTTTTGCCGGCCTGCTCAAGCAGCATGCCGAAGAACTGGCGCTGCTCGAAACCCTGGACATGGGCAAGCCGATCAGTGACTCCCTGAACATCGACGTTCCCGGCGCGGCCCAAGCCTTGAGCTGGAGCGGCGAAGCCATCGACAAGCTCTACGACGAAGTGGCGGCCACGCCGCACGACCAGTTGGGCCTGGTAACCCGTGAGCCGGTGGGTGTCGTGGGCGCTATCGTGCCCTGGAACTTCCCGTTGATGATGGCCTGCTGGAAACTCGGTCCAGCGCTGTCCACCGGTAACTCGGTGGTGCTCAAACCGTCGGAAAAATCCCCGTTGACCGCCATCCGCATCGCCGCATTGGCGATCGAGGCTGGTATTCCGAAAGGCGTGCTGAACGTGCTGCCAGGCTATGGCCATACCGTCGGCAAGGCCCTGGCCCTGCATATGGACGTCGATACGCTGGTATTCACCGGCTCTACCAAGATCGCCAAGCAACTGATGATCTACTCCGGCGAATCCAACATGAAGCGTATCTGGCTGGAAGCCGGCGGCAAGAGCCCGAACATCGTGTTCGCCGATGCCCCGGACCTGCAAGCCGCCGCCGAATCCGCCGCCAGCGCCATCGCCTTCAATCAGGGCGAAGTCTGCACCGCCGGCTCGCGGCTGTTGGTGGAGCGTTCCATCAAGGACACGTTCCTGCCACTGGTGATCGAAGCCCTCAAGGGCTGGAAGCCAGGTAACCCGCTGGACCCGGCCACCAATGTGGGCGCCCTGGTCGATACCCAGCAGATGAACACCGTGCTGTCCTACATCGAGGCCGGGCACAGCGACGGCGCCAAACTGGTGGCTGGCGGCAAGCGCATCCTTGAGGAAACGGGCGGTACGTACGTCGAGCCGACGATTTTCGATGGCGTGAGCAACGCGATGAAAATCGCCCAGGAGGAGATTTTCGGCCCGGTGTTGTCGGTGATTGCTTTCGACACCGCCGAGCAGGCCATCGAGATCGCCAACGACACGCCGTACGGCCTGGCCGCGGCGGTATGGACCAAGGACATCTCCAAGGCCCACCTGACCGCCAAGGCCCTGCGTGCCGGCAGCGTATGGGTCAATCAGTACGACGGCGGCGACATGACCGCGCCGTTCGGTGGTTTCAAGCAATCGGGCAACGGTCGCGACAAGTCGCTGCATGCGTTCGACAAATACACCGAGCTGAAGTCGACCTGGATCAAGCTCTGACAATGGGGGCCCCGGATCCTGTCCGGGGTCTCATGCAGCGCTGATCCCCCCTGTGGGAGCGAGCTTGCTCGCGATAGCGGTATGACAGTCGACGACTTTGTTGAATGTTGCGCCGTCATCGCGAGCAAGCTCGCTCCCACAGTGTTTTGGGGGATGGTTGAGATTGATAACCCTCCACAGGAGCGTGGAAATGCGTTGGGCGACCTATTTCGCCGTGTTGGCGTCTGTCCTGAGTGTCGGCCTGGCCTTGGGCGTGAGCATGCCGCTGGTGTCGCTGCGCCTGGAGGGCTGGGGCTATGGCTCGTTCGCCATTGGCGTGATGGCCGCCATGCCGGCCGTGGGGGTGCTGCTCGGGGCCAAGATGTCCAGCCGGCTGGCGGCGCGGTTTGGCACGGCGGCGTTGATGCGCCTGTGCCTGTGGGGCGGCGCGGTCTCCATCGGGTTGCTGGCGCTGTTGCCCAGCTATCCGGTCTGGTTGCTGCTGCGCCTGGTGATTGGCGTGGTCCTGACCCTGGTGTTCATTCTCGGTGAAAGCTGGATCAATCAACTGGTCATTGAGAAATGGCGTGGGCGACTGGTGGCGCTGTACGGCAGCAGCTACGCCCTGAGCCAGTTGTCCGGCCCGCTGCTGCTGGGTGCGCTGGGGACCGATCATGACTATGGGTTCTGGGTGGGTGTCGGTTTGCTGCTGAGCGCACCCTTGCTGTTGCTGGGCCGTAGCGGTGCACCGAGCAGCGAGGCTGGCAGCGTGACGTTTGGCGACTTGTGGACGTTTTGCCGAGGCTTGCCGGCGATTGCCTGGGCGGTCTCGTTGTTCGCCGCGTTCGAGGCCATGATCCTCACGTTGCTGCCGGTGTATTGCCTGCGCCAGGGCTTCACCGCCGACATAGCGCTGGCGATGGTCAGCACCGTGGTGGTCGGTGATGCCCTGTTGCAGTTGCCCATCGGCGCGCTGGCCGATCGCGTGTCTCGCCGGGCGCTGTTGACGGGCTGTGCGGTGGTGCTGACGTTGTCGAGCCTGGCGGTTCCACTTTTGATCGATACTTTGTTGATCTGGCCGCTGTGGGTGCTGTTCGGCGCCAGTGCTGGCGGTTTGTTCACGTTGTCGCTGATCCTGATCGGCGAGCGTTACCGCGACGATGCGCTGGTGCGGGCCAACGCCCACGTCGCGCAACTGTGGGGCCTTGGTTGCCTGATCGGCCCACTGGCGGCAGGAGCGGGCAGCCAGTGGATCAGCGGGCATGCGCTGCCTTTGTTCATGGCGGCAGGGGCGTTTGGCCTGGTGATCCTGTTGTTGCGCCAAGGGGCATTCGGGACCACCCAAACCGCTTGAACACCCCGCTGGATTACAACATCCGCTCCAACCCGACCGTCGTGCTGAACCAGGCATTGAACCGGCGCCACCAACTGCCCGGTTCGCGGTCCAGGTCGTGCGTCTGGCCGTTGTCTTCGGTGGTCCATACAAGCCTTCCATCCTCCAGCCTGGCCTGATAACTCAGGGCCGGCGCCATGCCCTGCAAGGCCAGGTCGCGCACTTGGCCGGCGAGTTCAGGGCTGTCCACCAGCACGCCGACTTCGGTGTTCCACAGCACCGAGCGCGGGTCGAAATTGAACGAGCCGATGAACGATTTCTGCTGGTCGAAGATGATCGCTTTGCTGTGCAGGCTGGAGTCCGATTGGCCGTAGGACTTGCTGTAGAACAGGTGAGGGCTGCTGCCTTTGTCGCCCGGTTGTCGGCGAAGCTCGAACAGGCGTACACCATGTTGCAGCAGGGCCTTGCGGTACGGCGCATAGCCGCCGTGCACGGCGGGCACGTCGGTGGCTTCCAGGGAGTTGGTCAGCAGGCTCACCGACACGCCGGCATCGGCGCGACTGGTCAGATAGACCAAACCTGGCTGACCGGGGACGAAGTAGGCGGAAATCATGATCAGTTCTTTGCTGACTCCGGTCAGTTCCGGCGCCAATTGCGTGGTCAGCAATAGCTGCGGATCCGGCTCGTCCTTGGCCAGCACCTTGCTGGGCGCGTCCCACAGCGCCTTGTTCCAGGCCCAGATCAACTGGTCGCGCCAGGTGTCCAGGCGCGGTTGGGTCTTGTAGGCGGTCAATTGCTGGTAGAGCGCGTGATTTTCCTTTTGGGTCTGCTCCATGGATTCTTGCAGGCGCAGGCGGCTGTTGGCCAGGTCCTTGGGCGTGGGGCGATGGGACAGGAACTGTTCGATGGGTTTGCTCAGGGCGCTGTTCCAGTACTGGTCGAAGCTGTGCCCCAATTGTTCGGCCACTGGCCCGACACTGAGCAGGTCGATGTCGGTGAAGTTCAGGTTGGGTTCGGCGTCGAAATACTCATCGCCCAGGTTGCGACCGCCGACGATGGCCATGCTGTTGTCCGCCAGCCACAGTTTGTTGTGCATCCGGCGGTGTTGCTGCGACAGGTTGAGCAGGCGCCCAAGGCTGCGGGTCACGCCGGTGGCGCGTCCCAGGTGCAGCGGGTTGAACAGGCGGATCTGGATCTGCGGATGAGCGGCGAGGGTCGCGATGATCTGATCCTGGCCATCGCTGGTGGTGTCGTCCAGCAGGATCCGTACGCGCACGCCCCGGTCGGCGGCCTTGAGCAATTCATCCACGAGCATCCGCGTGCTGATGCCGTCATGGACGATGTAGTACTGCAAATCCAGGCTGCCTTGGGCGTGGCGAATCAACTCGGCCCGGGCGATGAACGCGTCGGTGCTGTCCGACAGTAGCCGAAAGCCCGAGCGCCCTTCATGGGCGGCAGCCTGGGCCTGGACCGAGCGGCCGAACGAAGATTCGGCGGCCGGTAAGGCCTGGGAGGGCTCGCGGGTGACATCAAGACTGGCGCAGCCGCTCAGCAGTGAGACGACTAACAGCAGCGCAGGCAGGATCGGTCTGGATCTCACGTAGGATCGTTCCGCTTGTTCACGTTGATCGGCTGTTGAGTGCTGCTTCCCTGGGTAAAGTTCAGACGACGTCGCGCTGGGTTTCGTTCAACAGCGCGCTAGCGGCGGTTCCGACCTTGCGCACGGCTTCTTCGATCTGGGCCGTTGGCTTGGCAGCGTAGTTCATCCGCAGGCAGTTGCGGTACTTGCCCGATGCCGAAAAAATGCTGCCGACAGCGACCTGCACGCCTTGGTCGAGCAGGACCCGATTGAGCTTCAGCGTGTCGAAACCGTCGGGCAATTCGACCCATAACATGAAGCTGCCCCGCGGGCGACTGGCCCGGGTGCCCGATGGAAAATAGCGGCTGACCCAATCGATCATCACGTCGCGATTGCGCTGGTATTGCGTACGCATCCGGCGCAAATGGGGTTCGAAATGCCCACCCTTGAGAAATTCGGCAATGGCGATCTGCGGTTGTGGCGCGGTGGAACCGGTGCTGATGTATTTCATGTGCAGCGCCCGCTCCAGATACCGGCCTGGCGCGACCCAGCCAATACGCAGCCCTGGCGCCAGGGTCTTGGAAAAAGAACTGCAGAGCAGGACGCGGCCGTCTTCATCGAAGGACTTGATGGTGCGCGGGCGAGGGTAGGTGTAGGCCAACTCGCCATACACATCATCTTCGATGATCGCCACGTCGAAGCGCTGTGCCAGGGTCAGCAGCGCGCGTTTATTGGCGTCGGGCATGATGTAGCCCAGCGGGTTATTGCAGCTGGGGGTCAACTGTATGGCTTTGATCGGCCATTGCTCCAGCGCCAGTTCCAGGGCATCCAGGCTGATGCCGGTGAGCGGGTCGGTGGGGATTTCCAAAGCCTTCATGCCCAGGCCCTTGAGGGTTTGCATGGCTCCGTGAAAACTGGGTGAGTCCACCGCGACGATATCGCCTTGTTCGCAGGTGGCGCGGATGCTGACCGACAGGGCCTCATGGCAGCCAGTGGTGACGATAAAATCGTTGGGCCCCAGCTGGCAGCCGGAGTCCAGCGACAGCCGGGCGATCTGCTCACGTAGCGCGAGGTTGCCGTAGATGTTGTCGTAATACAGGCCGGGCATGTCTTGTCGGCGGCTGATCTGCGCCAGGCTGCGCAGCAGCGGTTTCATGGTCGGCGAATTGATATCCGGCATGCCGCGTCCCAGTTGCACCACGTCCGGGCGCGGTACGGCGCGGATCAGCTCCAGCACCTGGTCCCACTGGGAAATATCCACTGGGCGCTGAGCCGGACGGCCTACCACCGGCAGGTCCGGCAGTTCGCGGCCCACGGGTACGAAATAGCCGGACTTGGGTCTCGGCATCGCCAGCCCACTGTCCTCCAGCACGCGATAGGCCTGCTGCACCGTACTCAAGCTGACACCATGTTCCGTGCTCAATGCCCGCACTGATGGCAGCCGGTCGCCGGGGCGGTAGAAGCCCTGTTCGATGCGGGTACCGAGCAATTCGGCGAGGTTCACGTAGAGGGTCATGGTGCGCTCCCGATGAGATGGATCACTGCAACCGATACAGTTGGGGTGGAAAATGACAATTCAGTGCTGGAAATACCGAATCTGTATGCTTATAAAAAAAATTAGTTGAATCTGTATTGCTTTTGACCGTCCGCGCATCATGAAACCTCTGGCTACCCAAGTAAACAGGAGCGATCAAAATGAACGGCTTGAGCGATGTGCGGCTGACGTTACACAGTCAGGAACTGGCGGCAGGGCAGGAGAAGGGGCTGCGTAGTGCGATGTTGCGCAATCCCCCGTCCGGCCTGAGCCGTTGGGCCCTGTTCTGGCATCGTCTGCATACACGCCAAGCCTTGTTGGAACTTACACCCGAACAGTTGCGTGATATCGGGCTGACTCGGGCGCAGGCGTTGGAGGAGGGGCTCAGGCCGTTCTGGCGGCTTTGAAGTGGTGCCGGCCCTGAGACGGCTATCGCGGGCAAGCCTTGCTCCCACAGATTGAAATGGCCTGTGGGAGCAAGGCTTGCCCGCGATAGCGTTGTCAGTCGTGGTGAATTCTTTTAAACCAACTCTTTCAACCGATGCCACAACATCCCCAGCGCCAACAGCGGCGAGCGCAGGTGCTTGCCGCCAGGGAAGGTCATGTGCGGGACCTGGGCGAACAGATCGAAGCCGCTGCTGTGCTGCCCGCTGATGGCTTCGGCCAACAATTTGCCAGCCAGGTGCGTGGCATTCACCCCATGGCCGGAATAGGCCTGGGCGTAATACACATTAGGCTGATCCTTGAGCCGGCCGATCTGCGGTAAACGGTTGGCGCCGATGCCAATCATCCCGCCCCATTGATAATCGATTTTCACATCTGCCAGTTGCGGGAAGACCTTGAGCATCTTTGGGCGCATGTAGGCGCCGATGTCCTGTGGGTCGCGGCCGGAATAGTGACAGGCCCCGCCAAACAGCAAGCGTCGATCCGCCGAAAGCCGGTAGTAATCCAGCGCCACACGTTGATCGCAGACCGCCATGTTCTGTGGCAACAACGCCTGCGCCTGGGCCTGGCTCAAGGGTTCGGTGGCGATGATGTAGCTGCCGGCGGGCAGCACTTTGCCGCCCAGTTGCGGATTGAGTCCATTGAGGTAAGCGTTGCAGCCCAGCACCAGCGTCTTGGCGCGGACCGAGCCCTGTTGGGTGTGCACCTTCACTTCAGGGCCGTAGTCGATACGTGTGACCGCTGATTGCTCGAACTGCCTGACCCCCAGCTGTTGCGCGGCGGCGGCTTCGCCCAGGGCCAGATTCAGCGGATGCAGATGCCCCGAGCCCATGTCGATCAACCCACCGACGTAGCGATCCGAACCCACGACGCTGTGCATTTCGTTGGCTTGCAGCAGTCGGGTCGGATGGCGATAACCCAGGCTGCGCAGTTCTTCGGCGTCTTCGGCGAAGCCTTCCAGGTCGCTGGGCTTGTTGGCGAGGTCGCAATAGCCCCAGGTGAGGTCGCACGGGATCTGGAAACGCTCGACGCGCTGTCGGACGATCTCCACGGCCTCAAGGCCCATGAGCTTCATCTGGCGCACGCCCTCGGCGCCGATGATCGGCGCAAACTGATCGAGGCCATGGCCGACGCCACGAATCAATTGGCCGCCGTTGCGCCCGCTGGCGCCCCAGCCGATCCGGTGCGCTTCCAGCAGCACCACGCTCATGCCGCGCTCGGCCAGTTCGATCGCCGTGTTCAACCCGGAGAACCCGCCGCCGACCACGCAGACATCCGCCCGCAATTCACCCTGCAGCAGCGGATGGTCCGGTTGCGGCAGGCTGCTGGCGGCGTAATAAGAGGCGGCGTGCGCGTGGCTCGGGACAGGTTGCTGAACACGGGCGTTCATGTGCGTAATCCTGATTTTTGTGTTTGAGAAATTTTACGGAGCATAAGCTGGCGATTCCTTACTGGGCAACACCGGTCGGCTGGCGCTGTCTGGTGCGCGGCTTTTAAGGCAGAATCCTGGACCATCTCCCTCGGTAATCGCCTCAATGAGCTGCAACAGTCAAAAAATCCGCACGCTACGCCAGCAGATTCCCTCGTTCGAGTGCGTACCGGGCTGCCATGACTGCTGTGGTCCGGTAACCACCTCGCCGGAGGAAATGGCCCGTTTGCCCCGCAAGACCCGGGCCGAACAGGACGCGGCCATGGAAGCGCTCGACTGCGTGCACCTGGGGCCCAACGGTTGCACCGTCTACGACGAGCGCCCGCTGATCTGCCGGCTGTTCGGCACCACGGCGACCCTGCCGTGTCCCAATGGACGGCGGCCGGTGGAATTGATCCATCCGCGGGTCGAGAAGCAGATTCATGAATACATGGCCAGCACTCGTCAGGTGTTGGTCTAGCGGTCTGAAATACCGAGTCGCAGCTTTCGCGAGCAGGCTCGCTCCCACAATGGATCTCCGTTGCCCACAAGAAGGTATTCACCACCGCGCGATGTGGGAGCGAGCCTGCTCGCGAAAGCGGCCGTCCAGACGACCCTTGCCTTGGAAACCGTCATCAATCCGGAATCGGCAGGTTCAAGCTCTCCTTCACCTCTTCCATCACGATGTAGCTCTTGGATTCGCGCACATGGGGCAGCTTGAGCAGGATGTCCCCCAGCAGCTTGCGGTACGAAGCCATCTCGGAAATCCGTGCTTTCACCAGATAGTCGAAGTCCCCTGACACCAGGTGACATTCCAGCACGTGAGGCAGTTTCAGCACGGCGCGTCGGAACTCTTCGAACGTGTCGCCGGACTTGTAGTCGAGGCTGATCTCGACAAACACCAGCAGGCTACCCTTCAAGTGCTGCGGATTGAGCCGGGCGTTGTAGCCCATGATGATGCCCTCGCGCTCCAGGCGCCGTACCCGCTCGGTGCAGGGCGTGGTGGAGAGGCCGACCTTTTCCCCCAGCTCAGTGAAGGAGATGCGCCCGTCCGCCTGGAGAATGCGCAGGATATTGCGGTCGATCTTGTCCAGCTCACGTTTGGTCTGGGTGTTGGTACGCACAGGTGATGCGCCTCCGTGAAAAGGGTTTTTGCCGAGAATTCTCGCCAAATATAGGCGTTTATATAGTGAAAAGCACTGGCTAATCTTTTTTACACTGCGACCATCAAAGCTATGTACAACAAACGTCAGCGGTTATCCGCGATGAGGGCATCAACATGCGCGTTCTGGTCTTGGGTAGCGGCGTCATCGGCACCGTCAGTGCTTATTATCTGGCCCGTGCCGGGTTTGAAGTGGTGGTGGTCGACCGTCAGCCGGCGCCTGCCATGGAAACCAGTTTCGCCAACGCCGGCCAGGTGTCGCCGGGTTATGCCTCGCCGTGGGCCGCGCCGGGCGTACCGCTCAAGGCCATCAAGTGGCTGCTGCAGCGCCACGCGCCGCTGGCGATCAAGGCCACTGCCGATATTGACCAATACCTGTGGATGGCACAGATGCTGCGCAACTGCACCGCCAGCCGCTATGCCATCAACAAGGAACGCATGGTGCGCCTGTCCGAGTACAGCCGTGACTGCCTCGACGAGCTGCGCGCCGAAACCGGCATTGCCTACGAGGGCCGTAGCCTGGGGACCACCCAGCTGTTCCGCACCCAGGCCCAGCTCGATGGCGCGGCAAAAGACATCGCCGTGCTGAAAGAGTCGGGTGTGCCGTTCGAAGTACTCGACCGCGCGGGCATTGCCCGGGTTGAACCGGCCCTGGCGAATGTCACCGACATTCTGGCCGGCGCCTTGCGCCTGCCGAACGACCAGACCGGCGACTGCCAGATGTTTACCACGCGCCTGGCGGAAATGGCCGAGAAGCTCGGTGTGCAATTCCGCTTCGGCCAGGATATCCAGCGCCTGGACTTCGCCGGTGATCGCATCAACGGTGTCTGGATCGACGGCAAGCTGGAAACCGCCGACCGCTACGTCCTCGCCCTGGGCAGCTATTCACCGCAACTGCTCAAGCCTCTCGGGATCCGTGCTCCGGTGTATCCGCTCAAGGGCTACTCCCTGACCGTGCCGATCACCAATCCGGCGATGGCGCCGACTTCGACCATTCTCGACGAAACCTACAAGGTCGCGATCACCCGGTTCGACAACCGCATTCGCGTGGGCGGCATGGCGGAAATCGCCGGTTTTGACCTGTCCCTCAACCCACGCCGGCGCGAAACCCTGGAGATGATCGTCAACGACCTTTATCCTCAGGGCGGCGACCTGGCCCGGGCCAGTTTCTGGACCGGCTTGCGCCCGACTACCCCGGATGGCACACCAATCGTGGGGGCCACGCCCTTCAAGAATCTGTTCCTGAACACCGGCCATGGCACCCTCGGATGGACCATGGCCTGCGGTTCCGGTCGCCTGTTGGCCGACCTGATGGCGAAGAAAAAGCCGCAGATCAGCGCCGAAGGCCTCGATATTTCCCGTTATGGCAGCAAACACCAGGAGTCTGCAAAACATGTCAATCCAGCGCCAGCTCACCAATGACCGCATGAGCCAGGTTGTCGTGCACAACGGCACCGTTTACCTGGCCGGACAGGTCGGCGACGACATGAACGCCGGTATTGAACAGCAGACCCGCGAAAGCCTGGCCAATATCGAGCGCTTGCTGGACCTGGCCGGAACCGACAAGAATCGTTTGTTATCGGTGACGATCTACTTGAAGGACATCGAGGCCCACTTCGAAGGCATGAACGCCGTCTGGGACAAATGGTTGCCCAAGGGTGTCGCCCCGGCCCGTGCCACGGTGGAAGCCAAGCTGTGCGAACCGGAGATTCTGGTGGAGCTGTCCGTCGTGGCCGCGTTGCCTTAAATACCGGCCCAAACGATCCCTCTCCCGGTGCTGTTGGTGGTTCATGCTGTCAGCCAGCACCGGTTTTTTATTCATGACCGCCTAGAAGCCTGCCGCCATGCGTCCTGCCCGTGCCCTGATCGATCTCCAAGCCCTGCGTCACAACTACCAATTGGCCCGCGAAATCACGGGGGCCAAGGCCCTTGCGGTGATCAAGGCCGATGCCTATGGGCACGGCGCGGTGCGTTGCGCCGAGGCGCTGCAGGACACGGCGGACGGGTTCGCCGTGGCCTGCATCGAAGAAGCCCTGGAACTGCGGGCTGGTGGGATCCGAGGGCCGATCCTGCTGCTGGAGGGTTTTTTCGAGGCCAGTGAGTTGCCGTTGATCGTCGAGCACGATTTCTGGTGCGTGGTGCATTCGTTGTGGCAGCTCGAAGCGATTGAAAAAGCCGCATTGAGCCAGCCGATCACGGTCTGGCTCAAGCTCGATTCCGGTATGCACCGGGTCGGCCTGCATCCGGCGGATTACCAGGCGGCCTACCGTCGCCTGCTCGCCAGCGGCAAGGTGGCGAAGATTGTCTTGATGAGCCACTTCGCCCGTGCCGATGAACTGCACGATCCCAGCAGCACTGAGCAACTGGCGATATTCGACAAGGCCCGCCAGGGCCTGGTGGCGCAGATCAGCCTGCGCAACTCACCGGCCGTGCTGGGTTGGCCGCAGATACCCAGCGACTGGGTGCGCCCGGGCATCATGCTCTACGGGGCCACGCCCTTTGATGAGCCC
This sequence comes from Pseudomonas brassicacearum subsp. brassicacearum, assembly GCF_008801605.1. Lineage (GTDB taxonomy): Bacteria > Pseudomonadota > Gammaproteobacteria > Pseudomonadales > Pseudomonadaceae > Aquipseudomonas > Aquipseudomonas brassicacearum. The sequence goes on from NZ_VZPJ01000002.1 coordinate 372,647, forward strand.
AACGCCGTCGCCTCGCGCCTGCAACCGGTGATGACCCTGGAGTCGAAGATCATCTGCGTGCGTGAATTACCCGCTGGCGAACCGGTGGGCTACGGTGCCCGTTTTGTGACCACGCAACCGACCCGGGTCGGTGTGGTCGCCATGGGGTATGCCGACGGCTACCCACGCCAGGCGCCCACCGGTACACCGGTGCTGGTGGATGGGCAGCGCAGCCAACTGGTCGGACGGGTGTCGATGGACATGCTGTGTGTCGACTTGACCAATGTCCCCCAGGCCGGGCTCGGCTCGACCGTGGAGTTGTGGGGCAAGAACATCCTTGCCAGCGACGTTGCCAAGGCCGCCGACACGATCCCTTATCAGATTTTCTGCAACCTGCGGCGGGTGCCACGGCTCTATTCCGGGCATTGACGCGCGGCGTCAGCTACCGAAAGTCGCTTCACCGAACAGGATTCGGGTCAAAGTGTTGTAAATACTGAACGCTGTCGCCATGATAACGCTCACTTTCCTCACAACCTGATTCCCTGGAGGCTCCAGCATTGGACGTCGGTGAACGACTGCAATCCATTCGTAAACTCAAAGGCCTTTCCCAGCGTGAGCTCGCCAAGCGCGCGGGTGTCACCAACAGCACTATTTCGATGATCGAGAAGAACAGCGTCAGCCCCTCGATCAGCTCGCTGCGTAAGGTCCTTGGCGGGATTCCCATGTCCATGGTCGAGTTTTTCTCCGAAGAAATCCTTCAGGAGAAACCGACTCAGATCGTCTATAAAGCCAACGAACTGATCGACATCTCCGACGGCGCCGTGACCATGAAGCTGGTGGGCAGGGCACACCCGAGCCGGGCGATTGCCTTCCTCAACGAAATCTATCCGCCTGGCGCCGACACCGGTGAAGAGATGCTCACCCATGAGGGCGAGGAAACCGGGATCCTGGTGGAAGGGCGGCTGGAACTGGTGGTCGGTGTCGAAACCTTCGTGCTCGAAGCCGGCGACAGCTACTATTTCGAAAGCACCAAGCCCCACCGTTTCCGTAATCCGTTCGACGTGCCGGCGCGACTGATCAGCGCAGCCACACCGGCCAATTTCTAGAAAAAGCGGCGCCGGCCCCGCACGGCAAAGGCGCCCAGGGAACGAGTCGTCACTGCAAACAAGACCCTTGCGACTTTGGGGTTGTTTCAGTGTGACGGGCTTACCGCTATACTTGCGCCCGCCTGCAAACCGTGGCCGCAGGCGTGACTAGCCACCATTGAGGGTGTACGCGTGAACCTAATTATGAAAATGCTGGCTGCACCAGCAACCGTATTGGCCCTATGGGCAGTCAGTGCCCAAGCGGCGACCACCGACGAAATCGCCAAGCGCCTCGAACCCGTTGGCCAGGTCTGCGTCCAGGGGAAAGAATGCAAAGGCATGGAAGTTGCCACTGCCGCTGGCGGCGCGGGTGGTGCCAAGAAGCCGGCTGACGTGATTGCAAAGCATTGCAACGCTTGCCACGGTACAGGCCTGCTGGGTGCGCCGAAAATCGGTGACAAGGCGGCTTGGAAAGAGCGCGCCGATCACCAGGGCGGCCTCGACGGCATCCTGGCCAAGGCTATTACCGGCATCAATTCCATGCCGCCTAAAGGTACTTGCGCCGATTGCTCGGATGACGACCTCAAGGGCGCCATCAAAGAGATGTCCGGCCTGTAATACGCCGATATCTTGCGCAAAAAAGCCGCTTACGAGCGGCTTTTTTGTGCCTGGGGTTTTTCCAGGGCTGTTCATCGCAACCAAGACGCGGCAAGCTCGGTCCAACCCACATTCATGGAATGTCCAGGAGGGTCCGATGGTGCAGTTGTGTTCAATCGAACAGGCGGTGGATGACGTGCTCGAGCGCCTGCCCGCGCATATTCACCTTGGCATGCCCCTGGGGCTGGGCAAACCCAACCTGTTCGCCAACGCGCTGTACCGGCGCATTGCACAACTGCCCGAGCGACAGTTGACCATCTACACGGCCTTGAGCCTGGGCCGACCTAAACTGGGCGATGGTCTGCAGAAGCGCTTCCTCGAGCCCTTTGTCGAACGGGTCTTCGGCGACTATCCCGAACTGGATTACCTGGCCGACCTGCATCAGGACAGCCTGCCGCCCAACATTCGGGTCGAGCAGTTCTTCATGCAGCCCGGCAGCCTGTTGCACAGTGCCTCGGCCCAGCAGAACTATGTCAGCAGCAACTACAGCCATGCCGCCCGGGACATCAACGCCGCCGGCTTGAACCTGGTGGCGCAACTGGTGGCGAGCGATCCTGAGCATCCGGATCGCCTGAGCCTGAGCTGCAACCCGGACATCACCCTCGACCTGCTGCCGATGATCGCCAAGCGGCGGGCGGCCGGGGAGACCATCCTCCTGGTCGGCCAGGTGCACAACGATTTGCCCTACATGCCCGGCGACGCGGAAGTCGGCATCGACGCTTTCGACCTGTTGATCGACGAGAAGGACAGCCACACGTTGTTTTCCACGCCGAACATGCCGGTGGGCTTCCAGGATCATCTGATCGGCCTGCACGCCAGTACCCTGGTGCGCGACGGCGGGACGCTGCAGATCGGCATCGGCGCCATGGGCGATGCGCTGACGGCGGCGCTGCTCGCACGCCAGGCCGATAACGCCGGTTACCAGGCGTTGCTGACGGACCTGAACCTTAGCCAGTGGGCGCAACTGATCGAGCGTGAAGGTGGGCTCGAGCCGTTTGCCAAAGGGCTGTACGGTTGCAGTGAGATGTTCGTCAACGGTTTGCTGGTGCTGGCCGAGGCCGGAATCATCCGGCGCAAGGTCTACCCCGACGTTCCGACCCAGGAGCGGGCCAACGCCGGCACCCTCGATGAGGCGGCGCAACCCGACGGCATCTGCATACACGGCGGATTCTTCCTCGGGCCGCGCAGTTTTTATGAGCGCCTGCGCGAGTTGCCGCAAAGCCGCCTTCTCGAATTCAACATGACGCGCATCAGTTACATCAACGAGCTGTACGGCCAGGAACAGCTCAAGCGCCTGCAGCGCCTCGACGCCCGCTTCATCAACACGGTCTTCACCATGACCCTGATGGGGGCCGGGGTGGCCGATCAACTGGAAGACGGGCGGGTGCTCAGCGGCGTGGGCGGGCAGTACAACTTCGTTGCCCAGGGCCATGCGCTGGAGGGCGGGCGTTCGATCCTGCTGCTGCGCAGTTGGCGTGAGGCCGGGGGCGAGATCAGCTCGAATATCGTCTGGGAGTACGGCCATTGCACGATTCCCCGGCACTTGCGCGACATCGTGGTGACCGAGTACGGCATTGCCGACCTGCGAGGCAAGACCGACGCCGCGGTGATCGAGGCGTTGCTGAACATCAGCGATTCACGCTTCCAGCCCGGGTTGATCGAGCAGGCGCAAACCGCCGGCAAATTGCCGAAGGATTTCCGCCTCGATCCGCGCTTCGCCGACAACACATCGGAACGCTTGCAGGCGATCCAGGCACGCCATCCGAACCTGTTTCCCGAATACCCCCTGGGGTGTGATTTCGATGAGGTCGAGCGGGACCTGTTGCGGGCGCTGAACTGGCTCAAGAGCAAGTTCAAACTCACCGAGATCCTGGAATTGGGCAAGGCCGCGCTCGATGCGCCGGAGCCATGGGAGTTTGCCGGGCATCTGGAGCGGATGCAGCTGGCCAGCCCTGAAGGGCTGAAGGATGAGTTGTTTCAACGGTTGTTGCTGGCGGGGCTCAAGGCGACTGCGCCTTGGCGACCCACCTGAAACCCCTGTGGGAGCGAGCTTGCTCGCGATAGCGGTGAATCTGGTACACAAAATGTGTCTGACAGACCGCTATCGCGAGCAAGCTCGCTCCCACAGGAGGCACAGGGTCAGTCGATAAAGGTCACGACCCCACCGGCCAACGACTTCACCCGCGCCAGGGATTCAACCCGATAGCCCTGGGCATCCAGTTCCGCACGACCGCCCTGGAATGACTTCTCGATCACGATCCCCAGCCCGGCGACGGTGGCGCCGGCCTGCTTGATGATAGAGATCAGCGCCTGGGAGGCTTTGCCGTTGGCCAGGAAGTCATCGATGATCAGCACTCGGTCGCTGCTGGTCAGGTGACGCGGGCTGATGGCGACGGTACTTTCGGTTTTCTTGGTGAACGAATACACGGTGGCCGACAGCAGGTTTTCCGTCAGGGTCAGGGACTGTTGCTTGCGGGCGAAGATCACCGGTACGCCCAGGTTCAGCCCGGTCATGATTGCCGGGGCAATCCCTGAGGCTTCGATGGTAACGATCTTGGTGATGCCCGAGTCCTTGAACAGCGCGGCAAATTCATCGCCGATCAGCTTCATCAACTGCGGGTCGATCTGATGGTTCAGGAACGCGTCGACTTTCAGGACCTGATCGGAAAGCACGATACCTTGCTCGCGAATTTTCTGGTGCAGGGCTTCCATGAAGCCTCCTCTGGTGACGCCTTCAGCGTCTGGATTGGGTAAACAACCTGGTGAAAAAAAGTAGTCGATTCTAACGCTTCAACATCGCGCGTATATCGGCCAGGGCACTGTTGCCGCGAACGACTTTGACTTCCGTCGGCGTGTCGTCGTTGCCTTCCCAGGCCAAGTCATCCGGCGGCAGTTCATCGAGAAAGCGGCTGGGGGCACAGTCGATCACTTCGCCGTATTGCTTGCGCTTGGCGGCGAAGGTGAAGGCCAGCGTCTGGCGGGCCCGGGTAATCCCGACATAGGCCAGGCGCCGTTCTTCCTCGATGGTGTCGGCCTCGATGCTGGAGCGGTGCGGCAGGATTTCTTCTTCCATGCCCATGATGAATACGTAGGGGAATTCCAGGCCCTTGGAGGCGTGCAGCGTCATCATCTGCACACCTTCGGCACCGTCTTCCTCTTCCTGCTGGCGCTCGAGCATGTCGCGCAGCACGAGTTTGCCGATGGCGTCCTCGACCGTCATGTCGCCGTCTTCGTCTTTTTCCAGAGTGTTCTTCAACGCCTCGATCAGGAACCAGACGTTGCTCATGCGGTAGTCGGCAGCCTTGTCGCTGGAGCTGTTGGTGCGCAGCCAGTTCTCGTAGTCGATGTCCATCACCATGCTGCGCAGCGCCGAAATCGGATCGTCCCCGGCGCACTGTTCGCGAACCTTGTCCATGAAACGCTTGAAGCGCGCCAGGCGGTCGGTGAAGCGGCTGTCCAGATGTTCGCCCAGGCCGATTTCGTCGGTGGCGGCGTACATCGAGATCTTGCGTTCGGTGGCGTAGTTGCCGAGTTTTTCCAGGGTGGTCGAACCGATTTCCCGGCGCGGCACGTTGATCACCCGCAGAAAGGCGTTGTCGTCGTCCGGGTTCACGATCAGGCGGAAGTAGGCCATCAGGTCCTTCACTTCCTGGCGTCCGAAAAAGCTGTTGCCCCCCGACAGGCGATAAGGGATCTGGTGATGCTGCAGTTTCAGCTCGATCAGCTTGGCCTGGTAGTTGCCGCGGTACAGGATCGCAAAATCACTGTATGGCCGGTCGGTGCGCAGGTGCAGGCTGAGGATTTCCATGGCGACGCGTTCGGCTTCGGCGTCTTCGTTGCGGCAACGGATCACGCGGATCTCGTCGCCGTGGCCCATCTCGCTCCACAGTTGTTTCTCGAACTCGTGGGGGTTGTTGGAAATCAGCACGTTGGCACAGCGCAGGATGCGGCTGGTGGAGCGGTAGTTCTGCTCCAGCATCACCACTTTGAGCGATGGGTAGTCTTCCTTGAGCAACATCAGGTTTTCCGGTCGCGCGCCGCGCCAGGCATAGATCGACTGATCGTCGTCGCCTACCACGGTGAACTGGTTGCGCGTACCGATCAGCAGCTTCACCAGCAAGTACTGGCTGGCGTTGGTGTCCTGGTATTCGTCCACGAGCAGGTAGCGGACCTTGTTCTGCCATTTTTCGAGAATGTCGGCGTGGTCCTGGAACAGTTTGACCGGCAACAGGATCAGGTCGTCGAAGTCCACCGCGTTGAACGCCTTGAGCGTGCGCTGGTAGTGGGTGTAGACGATGGCGGCGGTCTGTTCCTTGGGGTTGCGGGCGTTTTCCAGAGCCTCGGGCGGCAGGATCAGGTCGTTTTTCCAGGCGCCGATCATGTTCTTGATCTCATCCACGCCGTCGTCGCCCGAGTATTCCTTCTGCATGATGTCGGTCATCAGGGCCTTGACGTCGGTCTCGTCAAAAATCGAGAAGCCCGGTTTATAGCCCAGCCGCGCGTGTTCCTTGCGGATGATGTTCAGGCCCAGGTTGTGGAAGGTGCAGACCGTCAGGCCGCGGCCTTCGCCAGCGCGCAGCAGGCCGCCGACCCGTTCCTTCATTTCCCGGGCGGCTTTGTTGGTGAAGGTCATGGCGACGATGTACTGGGCGCGGATGCCACAATTCTGGATCAGGTGCGCGATCTTTCGGGTGATTACGCTGGTCTTGCCGGAGCCTGCACCGGCGAGCACCAAAAGAGGGCCGCCGACATAGTTCACGGCTTCTTGCTGCCGGGGATTGAGTCGGGACATGACAGAGTCAGGGAGTCGTTTGCGAAATGGGCCGGCATTTTAACAGGCTCAGAGAATTGTGCTGCTCTGTCCGACTTGTGACGCACAGCGCATTGTCATTTGCCGCTTCTGCTACTTTCACGCAGGATGTGGGGCCAATTGCGTCCAGCGCAGGATTTGAGGGGAAAAAAACCACCAAAACCGCGTGTTTGAGAACCATTGGCATTGGTCATTGCCCATCGGCGCGTCATAATGCCCGGCGCCTACCACCTTGCAGAGTCTAGGGAGTCAGCTTGTCAACGCCTGTCGAACCCTTGCGTTTGCTGTTATTGGCCCAAGAGCCTGCGTGGTCAGCAATATTGCGCGAGTGCCTGGCGCCCTTGGGGCCCTCGGTCGTGTTGATCAGCGCCCCGAACTGGGAGTCAGTCAGCAGCCTGTTCGAAGATAATCGCAACGCGGTGTTGCTGACCGTTGCGGCATTGCAGCCGGCGCCGGGCCGTTGCAGCCTGCCGACGATCCTGTTGCTTGAGCACGAGCCGGCGGTTGCCCCCGACGGTGTCAGCGACTGGTTGGTGCGCGATGTCCTCGACAGCGCGACCCTGCGTCGTTGCCTGCGCCATGTGCGCGAACGCGGCGTGCTGGAAAACACCTTGCAGCGCCTCGCCGAACAGGACCCATTGACGGGCATCGCCAATCGCCAGGGTTTCCAGACGCTGCTGGCGGCGCGCCTGGCGGAAAACGACGGCCGTGGCCTGGCGCTCGGTCACCTGGACCTGGACAACTTTCGTCACGCCAACGACGCCCTCGGCCACCAGGCCGGTGACCGCTTGATCCTGCAAGTGGTGTCGCGGCTCAAGGGCTCGCTCGAGGCCGGCGATCAATTGGCGCGGTTGGGCAGTGATGAATTCGCCCTGCTGATCGACACCCGCCGCGCACCACAGCGGGCCGAGTGGATGGCCGAGCGTATTACCGAAGCCTTGGCCGAACCCTATTGGGTGGATGGTGAAAGCCTGCTGATCGGCTGCAGCCTGGGCGTTGCCCACGCTCGCGCCCAGGCCGGTGCCGATCCGCTGATGTGGCACGCCCACATCGCCATGCAGCAGGCCAAGAGCACCCAGGGCTGCACCTTTCATATCTTCAACGAGCGCATCAATCGCAATGCCCGCAGCCTCGCCGACCTGGAAAGCGAACTGCGCCGGGCACTGCGCCGTGACGAGCTGGAACTGCATTACCAGCCACGGCTGAACCTCGATGGCGGCCACATTGTCGGCCTCGAAGCGCTGGTACGCTGGCGTCACGGCGAACGTGGCTTGCTGCCACCGAGTGAGTTCGTGCCGCTGGCCGAACAGAGCGGCCTGATCGTGCCGCTGGGCTATTGGGTGATTTCCCGGGCGCTGCGGGACATGCAGGCCCTGCGCGAGCGGGGGCTGGCGCCGTTGCACATGGCGGTCAACCTGTCGTTCCGACAGTTCCAGGACAGCCAGTTGCTGCCGACCTTGAGCCGGCTGATTGCCGAGCGGGGTGTCGAGGCGCAATGGCTGGAGTTCGAACTCACCGAAACTGCCGTCATGCGCCGCAGCGAGCTGGTCAAGCAGACCATGGATGCCCTGGGCCGCCTGGGAGTGCGCTTCTCCCTGGACGACTTCGGCACCGGCTTCTCCTCGTTCGTGCACCTCAACAGCCTGCCGATCGCTTTGCTCAAGATCGACAAGAGCTTCGTCGGTGGCATGGAGCAGCGCGAAGAGAACCGCAAACTGGTGCACGCGATGATCAACCTGGCGCACAACCTCAACCTGGAAGTGGTGGCCGAAGGTGTGGAAACCCAGGAGCAACTGGACCTGCTACGCGGCTTCGGTTGCGATCAGGTGCAGGGTTTCCTGATCAGCAAGCCGTTGCCGTTGCCGGAGTTGGTTGAGTACTTGACCTTCGAAGGTGATCAGCAATCGATGCTGGAAATCAGCTGACACAAAATCCTGTGGGAGCGAGCTTGCTCGCGATGGCGATCGGTCTGTCCCATTTATTTTGACGGACACACCGCTATCGTGAGCAAGCTCGCTCCCACAGGGGGATACATCTCAATCGGCCTGGATGGCCTCGAAACGCCGCCGCCCGGGCTCACTGCGAATCATCCGCTTCATCTTCCATTCAAACGCCGCAGTCAGGCTCACGGCCGCGCAGGCCAGCCCCAGGGCCAGGCCCCACCAGACGCCAGTCGGCCCCCAGTTCAGGTGAAACGCCATCCACCACGCCGCCGGCGCGCCGATCAGCCAATAGCAACCCAGGCCCACCAGGAAGGTGGTCTTGGCGTCCTTGAGCCCGCGAATGCAGCCCATGGCGATGGTTTGTGTGCCATCGAACAGCTCGAACCACGCCGCCACGGCCAGCAGGCTCACCGCCAGGTTGATCACCTCGCGGAACGCCGGGTCGTCGTGGTCCAGGAACAAGCCGATCAATTGATGGGGCAGCAGCCAGAACACCATGGCGAACGCCAGCATGGCAGCCGCGCCAAAGCCAATCCCGACCCGACCGGCCAGGCGTGCCATCAGCAGTTGCCCGGCACCGTAGTGCTGGCCGATGCGCATGGTGATGGCGTAGGACATCCCGGCCGGCACCATGAACGCCACCGAGACGATTTGCAGCGCGATCTGGTGGGCTGCCAACGGCGTGCTGCCCATGGTGCCCATGCACAGCGCGGCGAACGCAAACAGCCCGACCTCCACCGCGTAGGTGCCTCCAATCGGCAGGCCCAGGCGCCACAGTTCCTTGAGGTATTGGCGATTGGGCCGCGACAGGCCATCGAGCAATGGGTAGGCACGGTAGGCCGGGTGCCGATGGATATGCCAGGCCAGCGCCAGGGCCATGCAGTTGGCGACGATGGCCGTGACCAGGCCGATCCCCATCAAGCCGAGTTTCGGCAGGCCGAACATACCGGTGATGAGCGCGTAGTTGAGCAGGAAGTTGGCCACGGTGCCGCCAAGGCTGATCACCATGACCGGTGTGGCCCGGCCGATGGCGCTGGTGAAGCCGCGCAGGGCCATGAAGCTCAAGTAGCCAGGCAGGGCGAACGGCAGCGCCAGCAGGAACAGTCCGGCGGACAGCACGTTGGTTTCGGTCTGGCCGAACATCAGCAGCACTGGCTTGAGGTTCCACAACAGTAACCCGGCCATAAGCGCCATCAGCCAGGCCAGCCATAACCCGGCCTGAGTCAGCCGGGTGGCGCCTTCGACATCGCCTGCGCCCTGGCGGATCGCGACCAGGGTGCCCACCGCGGCGATCACGCCAATGCAGAAGATCGACACGAACGAATAGGTGGCCGCCCCGAGCCCGCCGCCGGCCAGGGCTTCGGGGCTCAGGCGCGCCATCATCACGGTGTCGGTGAGCACCATCAGCATGTGCGCCAACTGCGAGGCAATCAACGGCCCCGCCAGCCGCAGGATGGCCCAGAGTTCGGTACGCACTGGATGCTGCATGATCATCACGCTCCATGTTCAAACAAGGCAGTAAAGCAACGATTCTCGGCGCTCTCGGCGGATTGCACAAAGGGATAAAAAAGATCGCTGGCATGATTAAAACTCATGCTGGAGGCGTTTCTGGTAGGGTTTGCAAACAACGCCATGGAGCTTTTGCGATGTCTCGTCGTCTTCCTCCTCTTTATGCGCTGCGGGCATTCGAAGCCGCGGCGCGCTACAGCTCGTTCACCCGCGCCGCTGAAGAGCTGTCGATCACCCAGAGCGCCGTCAGCCGGCACATTCGCACGCTGGAAGATCACTTTGCCTGTCGGCTGTTCCTGCGCAGCGGCCGCAACCTGCAATTGACCGAGGCGGCGCGGTTGCTGTTGCCGGGCGTACGTGAGGGCTTCATGGCGCTGGAGCGGGCCTGTCACACTTTGCATGGCGAGGATGGCATCCTGCGCATGAAGGCGCCTTCCACGCTGACCATGCGCTGGTTGTTGGCGCGCTTGAGTCGCTTCCGGCACTTGCAGCCTGGCAACGAGGTACAACTGACCAGTGCCTGGATGGACATCGATTCAGTGGACTTCAACGTCGAGCCCTTCGATTGCGCCGTATTGCTGGGCAACGGGCATTTTCCGGCGGATTGGGAAGCCAGTTTGCTGTTTCCCGAGGAATTGATCCCGGTGGGCGCGCCGAACCTGTTGAACGACCAGCCCTGGGATGTGGCGCGGTTGGCCAGCGCTGAACTGCTGCACCCCACGCCCGATCGCCGGGACTGGCGCAATTGGCTGCAACGCATGGGCCTGTCCGACAAGGTCTCGCTCAAGGGGGGGCAGGTGTTCGATACCCTGGAGCTGGGCATGATCGCGGCCGCACGTGGCTATGGGGTCTCCATGGGTGATCTGTTGATGGTGGCCGAGGATGTCGCCCAGGGACGCCTGAGCCTGCCATGGCCGACGGCTGTCGCCAGCGGTGAACACTATTATCTGGTCTGGCCGAAAACCCGACCGGGAGGTGAACGTTTGCGCCGGCTTAGCGACTTTCTCCAGGGTGAGGTGAAGGCCATGCAATTACCCGACGTGCAGCGTTTGGGCTGAAACGTTGCAGTTGGTGTGCTAGCCACTTGGCATTAATCCTTGCGAACCGCTCAAGTATTTGGCTTTGCCGCCGAATTTGTGAGGATGGAACCTTCGTTCAGAAAGGTCAACTTACACCTCACCCGAATAGAATGCCGAGCGTGCGAGCGTGATCAGGATGATCCGGTCTCTCGGCCAGGAGCCGTCATGTCTCAACCCCGTGCCCGGATCGCCTCACAGCTAGGCCTTGCCCTCGCTGTGATATTGGCGGTCGTGATCTCCGGCAGTACCGTCTTTGCCCTGCGTTCGCTGGATGCTGCCAACCTCGCCACCCGTGAAGAACACCTGGCCAGCGAAGCGCGCCTGATGGCCGATCAGCTCAATACCTTTCACAGCACCCTGCGCGAGAGCACCCAGCGGTTGGCCGGTCTGTTCGAAAAACGCTTCAGCGCGGGCCTGAGCGTGCATCCGGACCAGCCAGTGACGGTGGCGGGCGTACAAACCCCAGGCTTGAGCCTGGGCAGCGAAGTGTTGAACAACAACTTCAAGGAAGTGGATGACTTCAAAACGATGACCGCCGGGGTTGCCACGGTTTTCGTGCGCAGTGGCGACGACTTCATCCGCGTCAGCACGTCATTGACCAAGCAGGACGGTACGCGGGCCATTGGTACCGTGCTCGACCGCGCCGGCCCTGCCTATGGTCCGGTGGTCAGCGGGCAGAGTTACATTGGTCGAGCCTTGCTGTTCGGACGTTACTACATGTCGCAGTACACGCCTGTACGCGACAGCAGCGGCAAGATCATTGCCGTGCTGTACGTAGGCTTCGACTACACCGATGCGCAGAGCGCGCAGTTCGAGAACCTCAAACGCTTCCGCATCGGCCAGACCGGTTCCCTGGCGCTGTTGGACGAACAAAACAAGTGGCTGGTGCCACCGGCCGGCGTCCAGGCGCTGGACCAGGCGAGCACGACCATCGTTGGCCTGGTCAAGAAACCGGGCAAGGGCGCGTTCTGGACCGATACCGCCGAAGACTTCTACAGCGTTGCCGTACCGTTCGAAGGTGGGCCGTGGGCGGTGGTGGCGAGCATGCCCAAAACCGAGATTCGCGCCGTGACCTGGAGCGTCGGTACGCAACTGGCCATTGGCAGCCTGCTGGCGATGTTGTTGGCGGTCGGCTCGGCGATGTGGTTGCTGCGCAGCAAACTCGCACCGCTCGGCGATCTGGTACGCCAGGCCGAAGCCTTGGGCGCCGGTGACCTGAGCGTGCGCCTGAACGTGTCCAGCCATGATGAGATCGGTCAGTTGGCCCGTGCCTTCAACCAGATGAGCCAGGCCTTGTCGACCATGGTCGAGCACATCCGCAAGGCCTCCCAGGAGGTCAACAGCCGTGCCCAGGCGCTGTCCGGGTTGTCCAGCGGGGCGTATGAAGGCATGGAACAGCAATCCGGCGAAATCACCAGTATGGCCGGCGCAGTGGAAGAGTTCAGCGCAACCTCGTTGAACATTGCCGACAACATGGGCAACACCGAGCGCCTGGCCCAGGAAAACGCCCAGCAAACCCGCATTGGCCGGACCTCGATGGACGAAGCATCGTCATCCCTGGAACAAATTGCCGGTGCGCTGAACAGCACGGCCACGGTCATCAATACCTTGGGCCAGCGTTCCCAGGAAATCGGCGGCATCGTGGGTGTGATCACCTCGATCGCCGAGCAGACCAACCTGCTGGCCTTGAACGCCGCCATCGAAGCTGCCCGCGCAGGCGAGCAGGGCCGTGGTTTCGCCGTGGTGGCCGATGAAGTCCGCAGCCTGGCTTCTCGCACCCGCCAGGCCACTGACGAAATTTCCAGCATGATCAACAGCATCCAGCAGGAAACCGGCAATGCCATCAGCACGATGGAGCAGGGCAACCTGTTGATGCAGGAAGGCCTGTCGCGCAACGCCAACGTGGCCACGGCCCTGGCCCGCATCGACGAGCAAAGCCGCTCGGCCGGTCAGCAATTTGCGGCGATCACCACCGCCACCCAGGAACAAAGCAGCACCGCGACCCTGCTCAGCAGCAACCTGCAAAGCATCGCCATGGCCAACAGCGAACAGCGCCAAGTGGTCTCGAACCTGGCACTCACCGCCAAGGAACTGGAAAAGCTGGCCCAGGACCTGCGCCAAGAGGTTGATCGGTTCCGCTGAGGCGTCCCGTCACGAGCAAGTTCCCCCACACCCCTGTGGAGCGAGCTTGCTCGCGATGACGGCTTCCCGGCCAACATCATCTCAATCTGACCCACCGCTATCGCGAGCAAGCTCGCTCCCGCAAAAGCTACCACCCTGGTGTCGTTTCTTTTTTAGGAATATTGCTGTTTTTAAGCTTGCTGAAACGTTTCTTCAAGTCTATAAAAACCGCACAACTCCAATAAAAGGTCGTGACCATGACTCCGCTCAAACTCCTCATCACCCTTGGCGCCTTGGGCGCTGCCTCCCATGCGATGGCTTGGGACTACGTCCTGCTGGATACGGATAAAGCCGCTCAACCCTGGCAAATCACCAGCCAGCAACTCGGCGTGAAGACCGGCAAACCCTTTTCCGTGACGATGCGCACCCTGCACGGCGGCCGCCAGGAAGGCGTCAGCATCGTCGACATCGACAATGGCACCCTGAAGCTGTCAGTCGTACCGACCCGTGGCATGAACGTGCTGCAGGCTTCGGTCGGGAATGTGCGCATGGGTTGGGATTCGCCCGTCAAGGAGGTGGTCAATCCGGCGTTCATCGAACTCAACGGCCGAGGCGGGCTGGGCTGGCTCGAAGGTTTCAACGAGCTGGTCACCCGTTGCGGCTACGAGTGGGTCGGCCATCCCGGCATGGACAACGGTGAGCTGCTGACCCTGCATGGCCGCGCCGCCAACATTCCAGCCAACAAAGTCACGTTGCACATTGATGAAAAACCGCCTTACGCCATCACCCTGCGCGGCGAGTTGAAGGAGCAGGCGTTCAAGAAGGTCGACTTCTCGGTGCAGACCGAACTGGTCACCGAGCCCGGCAGCGTGACGTTCGCGCTCAGCGACACGCTGACCAACAACGGTGACTATCCGAAGGAGTACCAGGCGCTCTACCACAGCAACTTCAGCACGCCGTTCCTGGAGCAGGGCGCCCGTTTCGTGGCACCGGTCAAGCAGGTCTCGCCGTTCAACGACAAGGCCAAGGGCGATTTGTCCGATTGGCAAACCTACCGGGGTCCCACCAAGGATTACGACGAAACCGTCTACAACGTCGTGCCATACGCCGACGCCAAGGGCGACACACTCACCGTGCTGCACAACAAGGCCGGTAGCCTCGGTGTGTCAGTGGGATTCAACACCAGCACGCTTCCGGTGTTCTCCCTGTGGAAAAACACCGACACCCAAGGCCAGGGCTACGTGACCGGTCTGGAGCCAGGCACCAGTTTTTCCTATAACCGTCGGTATCAGCGCCCCTTGGGTCTGGTCCCCACCATCGCACCGAAAGAACACAAGCAGTTCCAGATCCACTACAGCCTGTTGGCGGACAAGGGCGCTGTGGATAAGGCCCTCAAGCGCATCGATACCATCCAGAACGGTCAGAAAACCGAGGTGCGGGAAACGCCGTTGGTGGACCTGAGCAAACCATAAGGCGGTTCAGGAGCTAGTCGGCCGATACTGCAGTGCTTCGGCCAGATGTTCGCGGCGGATACACGCCGCTTGCTCCAGGTCTGCCAGCGTCCGGGCGACCTTGAGCAAGCGGTGGGCGGCGCGCAACGACAGGGTCAGCCGTTCGCAGGCGGTTTCCAGCCAGGTTTCATCGGTTGTGGATAACTTGCAATGCTGACGCAACCCCGGCAAATCGAGGAAGGCGTTGGCGCAGCCCTGGCGTCTATGCTGACGCTCCCGGGCCTCGGCCACCTGCTCGGCGACCGTGGCGGTATCGTCTCCGGATTCGCTCCTGGGGTTCAACGCCGTTGCTTCCCGGGCGACGGTCAGGTGCAGGTCGATGCGGTCCAGCAGCGGGCCGGAGAGTTTGTTGCGGTAGCGCTGCACCATGTCCGGTGTACAGCAGCAGCGGCCGCTGGGTTCGCCAAGATATCCACAGGGGCAGGGGTTCATCGCCGCCACCAACTGGAAGCGCGCCGGGAAGCGTACTCGGTCACGGGCGCGAGAAACCACGATGTGCCCAGATTCCAACGGCTCTCTCAGGACCTCCAGCACCCTGCGGTCGAATTCCGGCAGTTCATCCAGAAACAGCACGCCATGGTGGGCGAGGGTGATCTCCCCCGGTTGCGGTTTTGACCCGCCACCCACTAGCGCGGGCCCGGAAGCCGAATGGTGCGGCTGTCGAAATGGACGCTGCGGCCAATGGCTCAACGGCACGCAACTGGCCACCGACTGGATGGCCGCGACCTCCAGCGCCTCACTCTCGGCCAGCGGTGGCAACAGCCCCGGCAGGCGGCTCGCCAACAGCGTCTTGCCGGTGCCCGGTGGCCCGCTGAACAACAGGTTATGAGCCCCCGCGGCGGCAATCAGCAAGGCCCGCTTGGCCCCGGCCTGGCCTTGTACTTCGTTCAAGTCGGGGTAGGGCTTGCTGGCCGAAAGCAGCCCATTGGAAACGAAAGGCTCGACCGGTGTGTGCCCATTGAAGTGCGCCACCGCTTCGAGCAGATGGTCCACGGCGATCACCTTCAACCCCGAGGCCAGGCAGGCCTCCTCGGCATTGGCCCGCGGTACCACCAGGATGCGCCCGGCCTTGCGCGCCGCCAGCGCTGCGGGCAATACCCCGCGCACCGGTCGTACCGCGCCGGACAATGCCAGTTCACCCAGGCATTCCACGTCATCCAGCGTCAGGGTTGGCACCTGCACGCTGGCCGACAGGATCCCCAAGGCGATGGCCAGGTCGAAGCGCCCGCCGTCCTTTGGCAGGTCCGCCGGCGCCAGGTTCAGGGTGATGCGCCGTGCCGGGAAATTCAGCCCCGAATTGATGATCGCGCTGCGCACCCGATCCTTGCTTTCCTTCACCGCCGCCTCCGGCAGGCCAACCATCGTCAGCGACGGCAAGCCATTGGCCAGGTGGACTTCAACGGTAACGGCAGGAGCCTCGACCCCTACTTGGGCGCGACTGTGGACGATGGCAAGCGACATGAATCGTTCCTTGAGTGAATAGGGCGCCGCGTCCTGCGGCTCTGGAAGATTAGTCGTGGGGATGAACTTGGGCGGGGAAATTGAAGGGAGAAAATTTGGCAGGATGTTTCGAGGGCAAGTGACAGCCGAGGGGCGCCAGGCGTGATGCGGTAGCGGATATCACCGCCTCACCTGGCCACGCAAAATGCCCGGAAAGGGCCCTCTGCTAGACTGCGATTTGCCCAGTCGGCACTTGGCGGTATCAACGGCACAGCGAGGAAGTAGCCATGAACGATCTGCTGGCTCTGTTAACCGACAAGCGCTTCATGCCCCACGGGCATTGCTACATGTGGCGTCCGGATCTGCTGTGGACCAATGTGATCGCCGATGGCTTGATCGCCCTGTCCTACGTCACCATCCCTTTCACGCTCCTGTACTTTATCCACAAGCGCAAGGACGTGCCGTTTGACTGGATGCTCGCGGCCTTTGGCGTGTTTATCCTGGCTTGCGGGACCAGCCATGTGATGGAGATCCTGACCATCTGGCAGCCTTATTACTGGCTGACAGCGCTGGTCAAGGTGATCACCGCGATTGCCTCGGTGATTACCGCCATCCTGTTGGTCCGGCTGGTGCCGGCGGCCCTGAAGATCCCCAGCCCGCAGCAATTGGCCAAGGTCAACGACGAGTTACGCGAGGCCCAGGCTGAACTGGTCACCACCGCGCGCCGCGCCGGCATGGCAGAGATCGCCACCAATGTGCTGCACAACGTGGGCAATGTGCTCAATAGTGTCAATGTGTCAGCCCAGGTCCTGTACGAGAAGGTGCACACCTCCAAGGGGCCAGGGGTGGCCAAGGTAGCCCAGTTGATGAAGGAGCATCCCGATGACCTCGGTGACTTCATCAGCAGCGACCCGAAAGGTCGGGCGCTACCGGACTATCTCGACAAGCTGGCCGACGCGCTGGCCGTCGAGCAGCAGGGCATGATCGCCGAGTTGGCGCAGTTGACCCGCAGAATCGACCACATCAAGGAAATCGTCGCCACCCAGCAATCCTACGCCGGCAACGCCAGCGTGCTGGAGCCGGGTTCGCTGCGAGAACTGGTCGAGGATGTCGTGCGCATTTGCGATGTGTCCCTGGCCCGCCACCACATCACGCTGATCAAGGAGTTCAGCGATGTTCCGCAAATGCCCCTGGACAAGCATCGAGTGCTGCAGATCCTGGTCAATCTGATCAACAACGCGAAGCAGGCGCTGGATGCGGGGGCGAACCGGCCGCCGCAGATCATCCTGCGCCTGAAGGTCGTTGACGAGGGGCGCGTGCGAGTTGAGGTCGAGGACAATGGCGAGGGGATATCGCAGGACAATCTTGCGCGGGTGTTCGAGCACGGTTTCACCACGCGTGTCGACGGCCACGGTTTTGGCCTGCACAGCTGCATTCTGGCTGCGCACGAGATGGGCGGCGATCTGACCGTGCAGAGCGCCGGGCCGGGCAGGGGCGCGCTGTTTATTCTGGTGCTGCCGCTGGCGTCGACTCCGGACCGAGTGGTTGAGCAGTCGGCATGAAGCCTTTCTCACGAAAGTCCAATTCATTCGTTTTACACCGACCAGACTCTAGAGCGAGGTCCGATCAGCGAGGCGGAGAAGCTTGATGTCGTCGAGAAACTCCGATGAGCACAGGTCGCAGATCAATACCAGCGCCACAATTTATGAAGTTAACATCGCGACTACCTCCACTTGTTGACCTTTTCGAGATAGTTAGACCGATAGGGCCCTCCGCCAATCCTACCCAGCGTGCAAAGCGCCTCCCCAACCCCAGGCGAGTAAGGAAGTTGTCTGCTAAAAATAACTCAGACGAAATTTCTCTGCTCCCTGAAATAGGAGAGGCGCATGCCGGAAATAACCTTGACAACTGCTGATACAAGCGGATGGACAAACTGCGTCAGACGCGATTTGCCTGAACGGTCGATTAGCCGATTGATACCCGATGGCGAGCGGAGCAATAGGCCGCTGGAGCCTCCCGGGGCGCTGGACGGAAATTATTGGAAAAGCAGCGTCCCCGCCATTCGCAATCTGCACTACACGTACGTCGATACGGGGTATTCGCGCGTTGAGCAAAACGACGTTCTATGGTCGGACTCGGCCTCCTGGTGCACGATGCTTTCTGTATGGTCGCCAGGAAAAGCAGGACTGGCGCACATCCCACCCAGCCCGCTTGTCAGGAAAGATGTTGATACGCTACTCGAGAGTTTTCATACCATTCCCACCGAAATTCACATGGTGACCATGCCGGTACATCGCGACAGGGCTGACGGCTTTGCAATGGTGCGTCAATGCGTCATGAGTTACTACGGGCACAACTACGCCGGCATCAAGGTTTTCCTGATCACTGGGTACAAGGGGAAGGAATGGGAGCAGCGGCACCAGATTGGAGTGGACCCAAGGAGTGGCGCGTTTCCGGTTTTCAACTGAGCCAACTCGAAGCGCCGTACCAGTGGTTACCTGCAGAATTATTTCGCCCCGGCCACGTAAACAATCATCGTCACAGCCATCCCGAGCATGCCGCGGCTGATGTGTTCGTCAAGTAAGGTGGTCACCAGCGCCAGACCCCAAAACGGCTGCAGCAACTTAAAATATCGCTGCTCTCGGCAGTTCTACGGGGACACTCGTTATTCGATAGGTGGACTCATCTTTGCCTCAAGCTCGGCAACCTTGGCCTCCAGGCTTTCGAGCCGCGCCCGGCTCCGGGCCAGCACAACCATCTGGCTGTCGAATTCTTCCCGGCTTACCAGGTCCAGTTTGCTGAAGCCGCTTTGCAGCAGGGCCTTGAACTGGCTTTCGATTTCGCTTTTGGGCAGCGGCGTGTCGCCACTCAAGATGCGGGAGGCGTGGCCGCTCAGGGCGTCGAGGAGGTCTTTGGGCGCAAGCATGGCAGGTGTCCTGAAAACAATGGCGGGCAGTGTATCACGCAGTGTCTATAGTCAATTCGCAAGCCAGGGATGCACGCTTTTCGCGCATAGGCCCGGGCGTGGCTGCACTGTTGTTGTGCGTATCGCTGCGGTTCTTGGCGCAACGCACGTCGAGCAGGTGGCCAAGAGACTGAAATCAGAGGGTTTGGTGCAGATGGCAAGGTTTCTGCTTAGAGGCTGATGACCCATGCACTGATGCAGTCGCTGTGACGAATGCAGTGCAGCAGGCGGAACGGGGAGTTTCGTCAGGATCGGTTAACTGGCACCTGTCGGGCAACTTGGGCCGACGACGCGTTACAAAGCCAGGCACTGCGCTTAGACTTGAGTCGGGTTTGTTTTCCTGGGGCAAGTCCACCAATTCGGGAGAAAGTTTCATGAAGCTAGTCACTGCCATCATCAAGCCGTTCAAGTTGGACGACGTGCGCGAGTCGTTGTCCGAGATCGGCGTGCAGGGCATTACCGTTACTGAGGTCAAAGGCTTCGGTCGGCAGAAAGGTCACACCGAGCTGTATCGCGGCGCGGAGTACGTGGTCGATTTCCTGCCCAAGGTGAAGATCGATGTCGCCATTGACGACAAGGATCTTGATCGGGTGATCGAGGCAATCACCAAGGCCGCCAACACCGGCAAGATCGGTGACGGGAAGATCTTTGTGGTCAATCTGGAACAGGCTATCCGCATCCGTACCGGCGAAACCGATACCGACGCCATCTAAGCCGCCAAACCCAACGCCCCAGGAGAAAACAATATGACTCTGCGTAAATTCGCAGGGCTAGGAGCCCTGTTGTCCTTCGCAATGCCTGGCCTGGCCATGGCAGAAGAAGCGGCAGCCCCAGTCCTGAACTCCGGCGACACCGCCTGGATGCTCACGGCCACGATTCTTGTACTGTTCATGACCATCCCTGGCCTGGCGCTGTTCTACGGCGGCATGGTTCGGTCGAAAAACCTTCTTTCCGTGATGATGCAGTGCTTTGCCATTACCGGTCTGATCAGCATCCTGTGGGTCATCTATGGCTACAGCATTGCGTTCGACACCACCGGCATGGAGCAGGGCGTCGTCAACTTCAATTCCTTCATCGGCGGTTTCGGCAAAGCGTTTCTGGCAGGCGTCACGCCAGCCAGCCTGACCGGCCCGGCGGCGCTGTTCCCTGAAGCAGTGTTCATCACCTTCCAGATGACCTTCGCCATCATCACCCCGGCCCTGATCGTCGGCGCATTTGCCGAGCGGATGAAGTTCTCCGCCATGCTGGTCTTCATGGGCGTGTGGTTCACCCTGGTGTATGCACCGATTGCCCACATGGTCTGGTCCGGTAACGGCGGCCTGCTGTGGGACTGGGGCGTGCTGGACTTCGCTGGCGGCACCGTGGTGCACATCAACGCCGGTATCGCAGGCCTGGTGGCGTGCCTGGTATTGGGCAAGCGCAAAGGCTTCCCGACCACGCCAATGGCGCCGCATAACCTGGGTTACACCCTGATGGGCGCGGCCATGCTGTGGGTCGGCTGGTTTGGCTTCAACGCCGGTTCCGCTGTCGCGGCCAACGGCACCGCCGGCATGGCGATGCTGGTAACCCAGATCGCGACCGCTGCGGCGGCGCTGGGCTGGATGTTTGCCGAGTGGATCACCCACGGCAAGCCAAGCGCACTGGGCATCGCCTCGGGCGTGGTGGCGGGCCTGGTTGCTATCACCCCGGCTGCCGGCACCGTGGGCCCGATGGGCGCTCTGGTCATCGGCCTGGCAGCAGGCGTGGTGTGCTTCTTCTGCGCCACTACCCTCAAGCGCAAGCTCGGCTACGACGACTCCCTGGACGCCTTCGGCGTACACGGCATCGGCGGTATCCTCGGCGCGATCCTGACCGGTGTGTTTGCAGCACCGGCCCTGGGTGGCTTCGGCACCGTGACCGATATCGGTGCGCAAGTGTGGATTCAATTCAAGGGCGTGGGTTTCACGGTGGTCTACACCGCGATCGTCACCTTCATCATCCTCAAGGTCCTGGACGCCGTCATGGGTCTGCGTGTCACCGAGGAAGAAGAAGCCGTGGGCCTGGACCTGGCCCAGCACAACGAGCGTGGCTACAACCTGTAAGCGCACGCAATAAAAAAATGCCCGGTTCGCCGGGCATTTTTTTGTCTGGAATTTGTCATTGCTCACAAGGTGCAGCGGTTTTTCCGACGCCTTTTGTTGTGGATGCGACACAGGTTTTTATACCGCCAAAGGCTTACACCGAAGCAAGAATATTAGGCCCTTTGTTTTTTCCCAGAGCGCGCTAGAATGCGCGCCGAACGTGCGGAGATCTGTATGTGGCAACAGACGCTGATAACCCTGCGGGCAAGGCCCCGGGGCTTTCATCTGGTGACGGACGAGTTGCTTGCCGGCCTGCCTGAACTCCAGGCGTGTCGTGTCGGTCTGTTGCATCTGTGGCTGCAGCATACCTCGGCCTCGTTGACCATCAACGAGAACGCCGATCCGGCGGTACGTCGAGACTTCGAACGATTTTTCAATCGGTTGATCCCACAAGGAACCGCCGACTATGAGCACAACGACGAAGGCCTGGACGACCTCCCGGCGCACTTCAAGGCCAGTGTGCTCGGCTGCCAGATCAGCCTGCCGGTCACGGCGGGACGGCTGGCATTGGGTACCTGGCAAGGTGTTTATCTGGGCGAGCACCGTGATCACGGCGGTGCTCGTAAAGTCCTCGCCACCTTGTACGGTGATGGGGCGTAACCGCTGATTGCCGGCGGATGTTGAATTTTTTCTGGCAGCCTTCGAACAGATGGCGAAGCTGGGCTATAACTAATCTGCTTTTCGCAAGTCATGAGGTAGAACATGAGCGACGATGATCTGGAAAACGACGACCTCGAAGTAGGCGACGAAGACGAGACCGAAGAAGGCCTTGAAGCGGCGGCGGAAGACGTTGCCGACGACGATGGGGCCGATGTTCCGGTTCCTACCGCCAAAGGCAAGGCGAAGGCGGCCGTTTCGGTCGACGAGTTGCCGAGCGTAGAGGCCAAGAACAAGGAGCGTGATGCGCTCGCCAAGGCCATGGAGGAATTCCTGGCCAGGGGCGGTAAGGTGCAGGAAGTGGAGGCCAACGTGGTCGCTGATCCGCCCAAGAAGCCTGACAACAAGTACGGCAGCCGCCCTATCTGAGTATCGGCTTCATTGCTTGCTGAAAAAGCCCGCCGTCGCTGCGGGCTTTTTCATGGGTGCGATTCCATCCCCAGGCCAGGCGCAGTCCCTGTGGGAGCGGGCTTGCTCGCGAAAGCGGTGGGTCTGTTGGCATTGATGTTGGATATGCCGCCGTCATCGCGAGCAAGCTCGCTCCCACAGAGGGCTGTAGTGGCTACAGGGCGGGGTTCAGCGTTGGCTATGCCAACCTGCCAATAACCCCGGCAGTTCGGTCAGGCTGCGGATCTCCGCGTCCGGCGCATGGTCGGCATTCCAGGGCTTGCCTGTCGGGTTGAACCATACAGCGCGCAGGCCGGCCTGTTGGGCGCCGGCGATGTCGTCGCCCGGGTGATCGCCAATGTGCACGGCGGTTTGCGCCGTGGCGCCGCCGCGTTGCAGGGCTTCGTGGAACAGTCGGGCGTCAGGCTTGGCGATGCCGATGTCTTCGGCGCACAAGGCGAACTTGAAATAGTCCGCCAGCCCCAGGCGCCGCACATCGGCGTTGCCATTGGTGACCACACCGAGGGCGAAGTGATTGGCCAGGATCTCCAGGGTGGGTTGCACCTCGGGGAAAACCTCCAGTTGATGACGGGCGTGCAGGAACGTCTCGAAGGCCTGGTCCGCCAGCTCCGAAGCTTGCCACTGGTCGTAGCCGGCTTCCTGCAAGGCACGGAACAACACGCGTCGGCGCAGTGCACTGATGCGATGCTTCAGGCCGGGTTCTTCGCGCAATACTTGCTCGCGAATCGAAAAAAGATGCTCCACCGGCACGCCGCCCAGGTTCGGCGCGTTATCGGTCAGCCATTGGCGGAGTATGGCTTCGGCGCTGGCGATCACCGGGGCGGTGTCCCACAGGGTGTCGTCCAGGTCGAAAGTGATCAGTTCGATGGTCATGATTCGTCGCCCTTGATGCGTTTGGCCCTGGGATGGGCACTGTCATAGACCGTCGCCAGGTGCTGGAAATCCAGGTGGGTGTAGATCTGGGTGGTCTTGATGTCCGAGTGCCCCAGCAGCTCTTGAACGGCGCGCAGGTCCTGGGAGGACTCCAGCAGATGGCTGGCGAAGGAGTGTCGGAGCATGTGCGGGTGCAGGTTCTGTCCCAGCTCCCGTTCGCCGGCAGCCTTGACTCGCAACTGAATCGCCCGCGGGCCGAGGCGCCGCCCCTGTTGGCTGACGAAGACCGCGTCGTCGGCGGGGTTGGTCAGCGCTCGCAGCGGCAGCCATTGCTCCAGGGCTTCACGGGCCTTGCGGCCGACGGGCAGCAGGCGAGTCTTGCTGCCCTTGCCGAGCACCTGGACCATGCCATCGGCCAGGTCCAGTTGATCCAGGTTAAGCCCCGTCAGCTCGGAGAGCCGCAGGCCGGAAGAATAGAACAGCTCGAGAATCGCCTGGTCACGCCGGGCCAGGAAGTCATCCTCGACGGCGCCTTCGAGCAGTTGCAGGGCGCGGTCGGTGTCGAGGGTCTTTGGCAGTCGGCGCTCGCCCTTGGGCGGTGCCAGGCCGGTGGCCGGATCGTGATCGCACAAACCTTCGCGATTGAGGTAGTGATACAGGCCGCGTACCGCTGACAACAGGCGCGCCAGACTGCGGGAGGATTGCCCCTGTTGATGCAGGCGGGCGATCAGGCTGCGCAAGCGCTGGATGTCCAGGGCCGCCCAGCTGCCGATGTTCTGCTTCTGGCACCAGCCCAGCACTTTTTCCAGGTCGCGGCGATAGGCCGACAGCGTGTGGGGCGACACCTGGCGCTCACTGCGCAGATGTTCGCAGTAGGCGTCCAGCTGTCGTTCCATTATCAGCGTACCGAGCGCAGCGAGCCGGCAACCCGTGGCAGCACCCGGCCGGTGACTTCGGCGATGTAGCTCAAGAACAGCGTGCCCACCGAGCTTTTGTAGTGCTGCGGATCGCGACTGGCGATGGCCAGCACACCGTGCACGCCTTGATGGGCGATGGCAACGACGGCGGTGGAGCCGATCTGCTTGCGCTGTTCTTCGCCGAACAGGAAGTCCAGCTCATGCTCGCGCAGGCTGCCGCTGACGCTTTTGTCTTCCGTGAGCAGGCCGCCGATGGCCGTCTGCGCTTCGGCGTGGGTCACCCAGCGGCCCACCGGCATGGCGTTGTCGCCGAACAGGATCAGGCTGACAAAGGGCACCTGGAAATCCTGGCGCAGGCTGTCTTCGACGCTCATGACCAGGTCTTCGAGGGTGCTGGCGTCCATCAGGGCCAGGATCAGCCGACGGGTCTTGTCGAACAGTCGGTCGTTGTCCCGGGCCACGTCCATCAGGTGCGAAAGACGATGGCGCATTTCGATGTTGCGCTCGCGCAGGATTTTCATCTGGTGTTCCACCAGCGACACGGTATCGCCGCGCCGGTGGGGGATGCGCATCGTCGCAAGCAGTTCTTCATGCTCGACGAAGAAGTCCGGATGAGCTTCCAGGTAAGCCGCCACGGCTGCGGTTTCTGGCAGGCTGGGGGATTCGTCGGGCTGTGGGGCTGGAACCTGTGGCTGGTCGGTCATGGGTTTGGCTCACTCAAAGACGAACTTGTCCTTCGTATACGCGCACTGCCGGGCCGGTCATCATCACCGGTTGGCCAGGGCCTGCCCATTCGATGGACAGACGCCCGCCGGGCAGGTCGATCAACAACGGTGAATCCATCCACCCCTGGCTGATCGCAGCGACTGCGGCCGCACAGGCGCCGGTACCGCAGGCCTGGGTTTCCCCGGCACCGCGTTCCCAGACGCGCAATTGTGCGCGGTGGCGGTCGATGACTTGCAGGAAACCGACGTTCACTCGCGCGGGGAAGCGCGGATGATGCTCGATTTTCGGCCCCAGCTCATGCACCGGGGCACTGTTGATATCGGCCACGCGCAGCACGGCGTGGGGGTTGCCCATGGAAACCGCTGCCAGTTCCACCGTGGCGCCATCGACGTCCACCTGATAGCTCAAGGCCTGGGCTGGTGCCTGGAAGGGGATGTCCGCCGGTACCAGGCGCGGAGCGCCCATGTTGACGCCGATCTGGCCGTCGCTGCGCACATCCAGTTCGATGATGCCGCTCTTGGTCTCGACGCGGATCTGCCGCTTGGCGGTCAGGCGCTTGTCCAGCACGAAGCGGGCGAAGCAGCGCGCGCCATTGCCGCATTGCTCCACTTCCGAACCGTCGGCGTTGAAGATCCGATAACGGAAATCCACGTCCGGGTTATTGGGTGCCTCGACGATCAGCAACTGGTCGAAACCGATACCGGTGTGCCGGTCTCCCCATTGCTTGGCGTGCTTGGGCAGGATGTGCGCGTGCTGGCTGACCAGGTCGAGGACCATGAAGTCATTGCCCAGGCCGTGCATCTTGGTAAAACGCAGCAGCATGGTCTTACTCCGGCAGCAGGCTTTCGCCGGCAAACAACTCGGCTACCGTCTCGCGGCGACGCACTTCGAATGCCTGATCACCGTCCACCAGCACCTCGGCGCAGCGGCCGCGGGTGTTGTAGTTGGAACTCATGACAAACCCGTAGGCACCGGCCGAATGCACGGCCAGCAGATCACCTTCTTCCAGCGCCAGCTCCCGACCCTTGGCCAGGAAATCACCGGTTTCGCAGATCGGCCCGACGATGTCGTAGCTGCGCGCAGCGGTATCGCGAGGGCGCACGGCGGTGACGTCCATCCAGGCCTGGTACAGCGCCGGGCGGATCAGGTCGTTCATGGCCGCATCGACGATGGCGAAATCCTTGTGCTCGGTGTGCTTGAGGTACTCGACCTGGGTCAGCAGCACGCCGGCGTTGGCGACGATGTAGCGGCCCGGTTCGAACATCAGCGCCAGGTCACGCCCGTCGAGGCGCTCACGCACGGCCTTGATGTAGTCGGCCACCAGTGGCGGCTCTTCATCGCGATAGCGCACGCCGACACCGCCACCGAGGTCGATGTGGCGCAGGTAGATGCCACAGTCGCCGAGGCGATCGACCAGCGCCAGCAGGCGGTCGAGGGCATCGATGAAGGGTTCCAGGGTGGTCAGTTGCGAGCCGATGTGGCAATCGACACCCAATACTTCCAGGTTCGGCAGCTGGGCGGCGCGAACGTACACGTCTTCGGCGTCGGCAATGGCGATGCCGAACTTGTTTTCCTTGAGACCGGTGGAAATGTACGGGTGGGTGCCAGCGTCGACATCCGGGTTCACGCGCAGGGAGATCGGCGCGCGGACACCCAGCTCGGCGGCGACGATTTGCAGGCGCTCCAGCTCGTCGGTGGATTCGATGTTGAAGCAGTGCACGCCAACTTCCAGGGCACGGCGCATGTCTTCACGGGTCTTGCCGACGCCGGAGAACACGATCTTGTCGGCGCTGCCACCAGCGGCCAGCACACGTTCGAGCTCGCCACCGGAGACGATGTCGAAACCGGCGCCCAGACGCGCCAGGACATTGAGCACACCCAGGTTGGAGTTGGCTTTTACAGCGAAACACACCAGATGCGGCATGCCCTCGAGGGCATCGGCGAACGTCCGGTACTGGGCTTCGATGTGGGCGCGGGAATAGACATAGGTCGGCGTGCCGAAACGTTCGGCGATCGCGGACAGGGCAACCCCTTCCGCGAACAGCTCCCCGCCACGGTAGTTAAAAGCGTCCATGGCGTTCCCTTAGTAAGTGGTGGTGTGGGTGTCGTGCGAGTGGGATTTGGCTTGCGACGACTTGGCCTGTTCTTCAGGGGACTTGCTGTCATCAGGCAGGTACAGCGGACCTTTTTGACCACAGGCTGTCACGAGGCAGGCAACCGCGACGAGCGCAGCAAGGGAAGAGATCAGGCGCTTCATGGCGAAATCCTTGAAAATGCTTTAATTGCGCCGGAGTATACCGGCCACCCGTCAGCTTGCCTATGCAACGGGGCGCCCGTCCGGCGGCGCTGGTGGTCGTCAGTGGGTATATCCTTTGCAATCGCCGGGAAGCGTCCGTATCTTGCGGCGCTTGAGCATGAGCAGACATTTTCGAGGTTGCCGCAATGAGTTTGACTGAAGCCCGTTTCCACGATCTGGTCGATGCGACCCAGCAAACGCTGGAGGATGTGTTCGATGACAGTGGCCTGGACATTGACCTGGAAGTCTCTGCCGGTGTGCTCACCGTCAAGTTCGAGAACGGCAGCCAGCTGATTTTCAGTCGCCAGGAGCCGTTGCGGCAATTGTGGCTGGCGGCGGTCTCCGGTGGCTTTCACTTCGACTACGACGAAGAAAGCGAACGCTGGATGTGCGACAAGAGCGAAGAGCAACTGGGCGAAATGCTCGAGCGCATCGTCAAGCAGCAGGCGGGCGTGGAACTCGATTTCGAAGGCCTGTGACGGCGTGAGCCAGACCTCCCCGCAACGGCCATCCAAGCCGCTCTACAGCAACGTCAGCCCGGCCGTGCCGTCGCCGTGTACGGGCGTGTGCAAGCTGGATGAACAGAAGGTCTGCCTCGGATGTTTGCGCCACGTGGAAGATATCCGCCAATGGCGCTCGGCCGACGACGAGCGCCGGCGGGTCATCTGTGCCGAGGCGGCTAAACGCAAATCTCTGGTGTGATCGCCCGCTGCGTGGGAGCAAGGCTTGCCTAGCAACCCTGTGGGAGTAAAGCTTGCTCGCGATACAAGCGCCTCGGTTCCAGAGAGACCTCGCTGTATTCATCGCGGGCAAGCCTTGCTCCCACAATCCCCCCGCCACAGTAATTCTGCTCCCCATGACAGTGGGTAGATTTGGCCCGGGTTGTTTATTTATTGAGCTGTGGTAGTGTCCGGTTACGCCTCAATCCATCGAGGTCCGTGAAAACCCCGCCTTTTTGTGGCGGGGTTTTGCTTTTTTTGTGCAGAAGAAAGGAGTCTGCCAGGATCATGACCACACCTTCCATCACCCTTACCCGTCTGGACGTACAGCGTCTGGAACGCCTGATCGACAGCCTTGATGAAACGCTGCCGGGCGTGATTGCGCTGCAAACCGAACTGGATCGCGCCGAGAACGTGGTGGGCCACGAAGAAGTGCCCGCCGATGTCGTGACCATGAACTCGCGCGTGCACTGTCGCGAAGAAAGCAGCGGCAAGGACTATCACCTGACGCTGGTTTATCCACAGGACGCAAATGCCGACGAAGGCCGGATCTCGATCCTGGCGCCAGTGGGCAGTGCGTTGCTGGGCCTGAAGGTCGGCCAGCACATCGACTGGCCGGCCCCGGGCGGCAAGACGCTGAAGCTGACGCTGCTGGAGGTCGAGTCGCAGCCGGTCAATGGCGGCGACTGCGCGTTCTGAACCCGTCTCAGACCTGGTTCAGTGCCTCGTTCAGGGCGCGTTCCAGATCGGCCTTGTAGCGCAGGTACAAATTGCTTGAACAGGCGCCGTCGCCCACCAGGCCCGAGAGGTCCAGGTCGGTGATGTAGCAGCGATAGCGCTGGGCTTCGCGGCGCTGTTCGACGATCTCCCTGGCGACCACGCGGAACAGTTGGTCGCCATGCTCCAGTTCGGAAAACTCCTGCTGATCGCAGTACAGGGTGACATGCACCTGCCCGTGCGCCGCTTTGCCGATGATCGCCTGCACATCATAGAACGGCTTGTTGACCAGCATCTGCGGGGCTTGCCGCGCTTCGATCCGTCGCGCCCGGCCGCTGCCTGAGGGCAATAGCTGGTAGTACAGGGTTTCCAGGGTCAGCGGCTGGGCGGCATCCAGCGGCAGCAGGGCGTCGCGACGGTACAGCACCGATTGCAAAAAGCGTTGCAGCGGCACCAGCAGGCTTTGTTCGTCGTGATAAGGCACGTGTTGTTGCCACAGTGCGTTGAACTCGTCGAGCACGTACAGATCGGCCTCGTCTTCGTCGACGCGGTAGAACACCTGGATGCACTCGGGCTGGCCCATGGGCAGGATCAGCGCCAGGTCGTGGTCCTCCAGGGCCATCGGGTCCAGGTGCAAGGGGCTGTATGCCGTCAGTTCCTCGCCCAGGTAATCCATCAGCGCCGACAGGCTGCCCAGCGCCACGTGGTTGACCTGGCCGGGCACCAGTTCCAGTACGTGATAGTGCTGCTGGACCTGAAGCAGATAGCGGTGATTGAGCCTGCTCAGCAGCAGGGTCTGCGCCGTGTCGATGACTTCTTCGACGCGCCGCGCAATGAATTGGGCGCGGTTGTGGCAGAAACAGCGCACCTGCAAGCGTGGCTGGTGCTGGGTGACGGGCAGGTCGTTGAGGTAATCGCGCAGGCAGTCGAGCAGGGCGTGTTCGCCGTCAAAACGGTTGACCAGCACCTCATTCCAACTGTTGAGCGTGACCTGGTCGAGGGTCAGCACCAGGTTTTCCCGGACCCCTGCATAGCTCAGCGAGTCGGTGCGCTCGGTGGTCATCAGGATATTCAGGTCGCGGTGGTGCTTGAGCGGGTCGACGCCGACGTTCACCAGGATCAGCACTTCGCTGGGCACGCTGGCGCGCAGCAACTGTGCTTCATCCACCGTGGTCAGGGGCAGGGCGATGGACTGTTGCAGGCTGCCCAGCAGGTTGAACAGTTCGAACTCGCTCAGGTCGCTGTCGCCTGGGTGCAGCGCCAGGCGCGTGCTGCTGTCGATCACGCCGTTGCGATGGCACCAGGTCAGCAGTTCCAGCAGCTCGCGGCAGCGCTTGATCGGCGCGAAGTTCTCCCACTCCAGGGCGTTGAGGCTGCCGTTGTAAAGCGCCCACTGGTTCTGCCCCGGTTCTTTCTTGTTGGGTGACTGGACCAGCGTCAGGGTGTCTTCGGCCAGGTCCGGCGCAATGCCGGGGTTGATGAACTCGACCTTGTCGGCCTTGCGTTCGAAGGCTGCGTACAGCCGCCGGCCAAGCACGTTGAGATCGCGTTTGTTGATCAGGCTGACGGTTTTCTCGGTGCGGGCGAACTGGGTCAGGAAGCGGTAGCTGTGGGTGAGTTCGTTGACCAGGGCCCGTCGCTCGTGGCTGACCTGGCGGACTTTCCATTGGCTGCGGCTGTCCAGCAGCGCCAGTTGACGCTGGTCCCAGCCCCATTCCCGGGCCAGTCGTTCGAGCAGTACCCGTTGCCAGCCGCTGCTGCGTACCTGGCCGGTGAGTTTGCGATTGACCTTCAAGTACAGCGCGCGGCGGATCAACTCCAGGCGTTCGGATTCGCCGCGGGCATTGAGGTATTCCTCGATACGGCGGTAGACCAGCATGTACGGGTCCAGCTCTTCGAGGTCCAGGCGATTGGCAAACACGGCCTGTTTGAAGCGCAGGCTCAGGCAGCGAACATTCGGGTGTTCGCTGGCATAGACCTCGGTCAGCAGCAGCTTGAGTACGGACTTGTAGGGCGACTCGATACCTTTGAACAACTGCCAGAGCCCGGCCCCGACGAATTCGCCCGGCGGAATGTAGGCCAGGTGCCCCAGGTCCAGGGTTTCGTCGGCGCGGATGAAACGCTTGGACATCAGTGTATGGGTGTACTGTTCATAGTTCTCTTCTTCATAGACCGGCACCAGCCACCAGATCGGCGTGCGCCCGGCCAGCCAGATCGCGGTGCGGTAGAACTCGTCCAGCAGCAGGTAATGCTGGGTCGTGCCGCAATCGTCGGAGCTGAGCTGGTTGTCCCGGTCACCCCGTACGAAACGCGCCGGGTCGATCAGGAAAAAGTGGGCTTCGGCGCCCTGGGTCGCGGCCCAGATCTCCAGCAACTGGCATTTCTTGCGCAGCTCGGCCAGTTCGTCGTCGCTCAGGTCCGGCCCGTGGCACACCCAAACGTCCATGTCGCTCTGGTCGGCCTGGGCCAGGGTGCCGAGGCTGCCCATCAGGAACAGACCAAGGATCGGTCGTGGAGGGTTGCTGCCGTGCCGGGGCTTGTAGGAAAACGACCGGGTCAGCCGCTGGGCTTCGGCAAGGATATTGGCGTCAGGCTCGTAGTTCGACAGCCCGGCAGGTGTGCTGCCGGAAACGTAGCCGGGCAGCAGCGGATGGTTGACGTGGAAGAACAGCGGCAGCAACGTCAGCACGCCTTGCTGGCGCGGCGACAGGCCTTCGAGGGCGCGTTCCATCCGCACGGAGTTGAGCTTGAGAAAACGTGCGCGCAACTGGCTCAAGACCTTGCGGTCGATTCCCTCGTCCAGATCGGGGCGTATTTCGTGATTGCGGGTCATGTCAGCTCAAACCGGCTCGCGGCGTCGAACGTGGGGGGTGATGGCAGGTTAGCGCCCGATCTTGGGAATTCTTAAGCTGAAAGCAGAATTCGGGTGCCAGTTTTTTTCGCAGGGCACCCGTGCGCCTGCGGAAATCCCGTAAAGGAGATTTCCGTGGGCGGCAGGGGGGATCAGGCGGCTTCTTGCACGCTGAGTATCGTCAGGACGGTTTGTACGTTTTGGGCGGCATCTCGGCCCAGGCTTGTCAGGTAACCACCGTCGGGCTGGGTGATCAGTTCTTTTTCGAACAGGCGTTGGGCAGCGGCAATCGCTTTAGGGGCAGCGGTCTGATGAATTTTCAGGCCTTCCTGGGAACTGTCCAGGTTGAAGAGTGCAAGGATTTCCAGTTCGGCAACCAGCTCAGGGGTAAGCGACATAAGGACTCCAGACTTTCTAGGAATTTGGTCGACAGCGTCACTAAGGTGAGCGCACTCGGCCGAGCTGTCCAGTCTCAGTGTCATGCTTTTTTTGTTTAAAGCATTTTTTTGTGGCGAGGGGATTGCTCCCTCGCCACAAGCGCCGTTCAGTTCTTTTCCGGCGGCAACTCAGGCAAGGCGCGCAATGCGGCTTCGTACCACTGGGTATCGAACGGGCGATCTTCTTCCAGGATCGCATCGATCTCCACCGCCAGCACGTGGGCCATCAGGTTGAGGATTTCTTCGCGCTCATAACCGACCAGGGTCAACTTGTTGAAAGTGGCCTTGGCCGCAGGCGGATTGTCACTTTCGATCTGGTTTTCGATGGCCTGGATCAGTGTGCTCTCGACGAATTCTTCTTCGTCGTTGTCGATGTCGGTTGGCTCGCTCATGGCTGGCTCCTGGGAGAAAGGTCGCCAGTTTACCTGCATTCAGCGGTGTGATGCGCCTGGCAAGAAATGCCCCGGCGGTCTATAACCCAAGGCTGCCAACCCCGCACGGCCTGGAGGCTTTGTAATGCTCGAGCTTTATGGTTTCTCTGTCAGTAACTATTACAACATGGTCAAACTGGCGCTGTTGGAGAAGGGGCTGCCCTTCGAAGAAGTGCCGTTCTACCCCAACCAGACCCCCGAAGCGTGGGCCATCAGCCCGCGCGGGAAGGTACCGGTGTTGAAAACCGAGCAGGGGTTTATCAACGAAACCAGCGTGATCCTTGAGTACATCGAACAAACCCAACCAGGCAAGGCCCTGCTGCCCAGTGACCCGTTCGAGCGGGCCCAGGTATTGGCCTTGTGCAGGGAGATCGAGTTGTACATCGAGCTGCCGGCGCGGGCTTGCTTTGCCGAGGCATTTTTCGGCATGACGGTGCCCGATGTCATCAAGGAAAAGAGCAAAGACGAATTGCGGCAGGGGTTCGCCTCGCTCGGTCGGCACGGCAAATTCGCACCCTACGTGGCGGGCGATAGTCTGACCATTGCCGATCTGTATTTTTTCTACAGTGTCTCGCCGGCCTGCCAAGTGGGCAGGAAGTTGTTCGATATCGACCTGCTGGCAGACATGCCGGCGGCCAAGGCGCTGATGGAGCGCTTGGAGCAAAATCCGCATGTGCAGCGGATTGCGGCGGATAGAGAGGCGGCGATGCCGGCGTTTTTGGCGATGATTGCCGCCAAGAAGTGAGTTTCGTGGTGTTTTGAAGTGAGTCACCGCGAGCAGGCTCGCTCCACAATGAGTCTCTACATGTTCACAAAATATGTGTTCATTGAAGAGCCACTGTGGGAGCGAGCTTGCTCGCGATGCTTTTAGCGGCTGGCGAGCAACGCCTGGCCGCGCACCACGGCTGCCTTGACCTGCGCCGGCGCGGTGCCGCCGATGTGGTCGCGGGCATTGACCGAGCCTTCGAGGGTCAGCACGGCAAACACGTCCTGTTCGATCTGGTCGCTGAACCGGCGCAGTTCGTCCAGGCTCATTTCCGCCAGATCCTTGCCACTGTCCACGCCGTACTTCACGGCATGGCCGACGATCTCATGGCAGTCGCGGAACGGCAGGCCACGGCGCACCAGATAATCGGCCAGGTCCGTGGCGGTGGAAAAGCCGCGCAGGGCCGCTTCGCGCATCACCGCATGCTTGGGCTTGATGGCCGGGATCATGTCGGCGAAGGCCCGCAGCGAGTCGCGCAAGGTGTCGGCGGCGTCGAACAGCGGTTCCTTGTCTTCCTGGTTGTCCTTGTTGTAGGCCAGCGGCTGGCCTTTCATCAGGGTCAGCAGGCCCATCAATGCGCCGAACACCCGGCCACTCTTGCCCCGCACCAGTTCCGGCACGTCTGGGTTTTTCTTTTGCGGCATGATCGAGCTGCCGGTGCAGAAGCGGTCCGGCAGGTCAATGAACTGGAATTGCGCACTGGTCCACAGCACCAGCTCTTCGGAGAAGCGCGACAGGTGCATCATCGCGATGCTTGCGGCGGCGCAGAATTCGATGGCGAAATCGCGGTCTGAGACGTTATCCAGCGAGTTGCCGCCCACGGCGTCGAAGCCCAGCAACTGCGCAGTGTATTCACGGTCGATCGGGTACGTGGTGCCGGCCAGCGCGGCGCTGCCCAGGGGCATGCGGTTGGTGCGCTTGCGGCAGTCCACCAGGCGCTCGTAGTCGCGGCTGAGCATTTCGAACCAGGCCAGCATGTGATGCCCAAACGTTACAGGTTGGGCGGTTTGCAGGTGCGTGAAGCCCGGCATGATGCTCTCGGCTTCGCGCTCGGCTTGCTCCAGCAGGCCTTTTTGCAGGCGAGTGATTTCGGCCAGGATCAGGTCGATCTCATCGCGCAACCACAGGCGGATGTCGGTGGCGACCTGGTCGTTGCGGCTGCGGCCGGTATGCAGTTTCTTGCCGGTCACGCCGATGCGGTCGGTCAGGCGCGCTTCGATGTTCATGTGCACGTCTTCAAGGTCGACGCGCCAGTCGAACTGGCCGGCCTCGATTTCAGCCTGGATGGTCTTCAGGCCGTCGATGATGCTGTCGCGCTCGGCATCGGTCAGCACGCCGACCTTGGCCAGCATGGTGGCGTGGGCGATCGAGCCCATGATGTCGTGGCGATACAGGCGCTGGTCAAAGTTGACGGAGGCGGTGAAGCGGGCGACGAAGGCGTCGACGGGTTCACTGAAGCGGCCGCCCCAGGACTGATTGGTCTTGTCAGTGCTCATGAATTCGCTCGTGATCGGCTGTGGAAAAAGTAGCGGTTAAAGGCTGCGGCGGATGATAGCAGGGTTGCCGGGACTGGCGCTGGCACTGGTCGGCAGGTTTTTTCGATGCAAGCCTGGGATCCAACCGGGTTTTCCCGCAACGATATTTTTCGATTGAGCAATATCGTCGCGGCAACCGTCTACAGTGGACTGTAGGACTTTTGCTTTTTTTACCCATGGCGCAGCGGATATAGATAAGAAGGGGGTGCTCATATTGGTCAGATCGACAGTTAACAATCCCTACGGCGACGCCGTGCGACAACGGGCCTCGGGCATCGGTCGGCAAGCGCTGGTAAAGATAGGCAACCGCCGCGCGGCACTTTTTGGCCCTCGAGCGAGTCTTAGCGTGGATCGCCGTGACGGATGTCACTTCCCCTGTCTACGCTATCCTTGTGCGAGACTCACGCAGGAATCCAGCGCAATATGAATGTCCTGATCGTTGATGACGAACCACTGGCCCGCGAGCGCCTGAGCCGAATGGTTGGCGAGCTCGAGGGTTACAGTGTCCTGGAGCCGAGCGCCACCAATGGCGAAGAGGCATTGGCCCTTATTGACAGCCACAAGCCGGATATCGTGCTGCTCGACATTCGCATGCCTGGCCTGGACGGTCTGCAGGTTGCGGCGAAGTTGTGCGAACGAGAGTCGCCGCCTGCGGTGGTGTTCTGTACCACCCGGGACGATTTCCCACCCGAGGTGTTGCAGGCCGGTGCCGTGGGCTACCTGGTCAAGCCGGTGGCGGCCGAGGCGTTGCTTGAAGCCTTGCGCAAGGCCGAGCGACCCAACCGCGTGCAACTGGCGGCGCTGACCCGTCCGGCCGCCGAAAGCGGTAGCGGCCCGCGCAGCCATATCAGTGCGCGCACCCGCAAAGGCATCGAGCTGATCCCATTGAACCAGGTGGTCTATTTCATCGCCGACCACA
The DNA here is from genome assembly GCF_008801605.1 of Pseudomonas brassicacearum subsp. brassicacearum. Lineage (GTDB taxonomy): Bacteria > Pseudomonadota > Gammaproteobacteria > Pseudomonadales > Pseudomonadaceae > Aquipseudomonas > Aquipseudomonas brassicacearum. The sequence continues at coordinate 408,118 of NZ_VZPJ01000002.1, forward strand.
AATACGTGACCTTGCGTCATGAGAGTGGCGAGGTGTTGTTGGATGAGCCACTCAAGGCCCTCGAAGACGAGTTCGGCGAACGTTTCGTACGCATCCACCGCAACGCCCTCGTGGCCCGCGAGCGGATCGAGCGTTTGCAACGCACCCCCCTTGGGCATTTCCAACTGTTCCTCAAGGGCCTCAATGGCGATGCGCTGATTGTCAGCCGACGGCACGTGGCCGGCGTGCGCAAAATGATGCAGCAGCTTTAATGCGGCGGTCCAAGGCGTTCCATGCGTTTCATTTCGAGGATTTGGCGGCCAGGGAGGCCTTGGGGTCGTGATTCAAATCAAAGCGGTTTTGGCTGAGCTGTTATTATCTGCCGTATCTTTTAAGTACGGATTGATCCATGTCCCCTCGCGAGATCCGCATCGCCACCCGTAAAAGTGCCTTGGCCCTCTGGCAGGCCGAATACGTCAAAGCCCGCCTGGAAGCGGCCCATCCCGGCCTGATCGTGACCCTGGTGCCCATGGTCAGTCGCGGTGACAAGCTGCTGGATTCGCCGCTGTCGAAGATCGGCGGCAAGGGCCTGTTCGTCAAGGAACTGGAAACCGCGTTGCTGGACAACGAAGCCGACATCGCCGTGCATTCGATGAAAGACGTGCCCATGGACTTTCCCGAAGGCCTGGGCCTGTTTTGCATCTGCGAGCGGGAAGACCCACGCGACGCGTTCGTCTCCAACACGTTCTCCAGTCTTGAAGCTCTGCCTGCCGGGAGCGTGGTCGGCACTTCCAGCCTGCGTCGCCAGGCACAGTTGCTGACTCGCCGTCCGGACCTGCAAATCCGTTTCCTGCGCGGTAACGTCAATACGCGCCTGGCCAAGCTCGATGCCGGTGAGTACGACGCGATCATCCTCGCCGCCGCCGGCCTGATCCGCCTGGGCTTTGAAGATCGCATCACCTCGGCCATCAGCGTCGACGACAGCCTGCCGGCCGGTGGGCAAGGGGCGGTGGGCATCGAGTGTCGCAGCGCCGACAGCGACATCCACGCCTTGCTGGCGCCGCTGCACCATGAAGACACCGCCACGCGGGTATTCGCCGAACGCGCTCTCAACAAACACCTCAATGGCGGTTGCCAAGTGCCGATCGCCTGTTACGCCGTGCTGGAAGGCGAACAGGTCTGGTTGCGCGGGCTGGTGGGGGATCCCAACGGTGGCCGGCTGCTCAGCGCCGAAGCCCGGGCGCCGCGCCACGATGCCGAGGCGTTGGGCGTGCGGGTGGCCGAAGACCTGCTGAGCCAGGGCGCCGCCGACATTCTCAAGGCGGTCTACGGCGAGGCCGGCCACACGTGACGGGTTGGCGGCTGCTGCTCACCCGGCCGACGGACGAGTCGTCGGCGCTGGCGGCTGTCCTGGCCGAAGCGGGGGTCTACAGCAGCAGCCTGCCCTTGCTGGATATCGAGCCGGTCCCGCTGTCCGATGCCGGGCGGGCGATATTCCAGGCGCTGGACCAATACTCTGCCGTGATCGTCGTCAGCAAACCGGCCGCACGCCTGTGCGTCGAGCTGCTGCACCAATACTGGCCCCAACCTCCAGACCAACCATGGTTCAGCGTGGGTGCGGCCACCGGACAGATTCTCGTCGATGCCGGCCTCACGGTGTTTTATCCCGATAACGGCGATGACAGCGAAGCCTTGCTGGAACACTTGGTCTTGCGCCAGGCTGTTGCGCGGCCCGACCCCAAGGTGTTGATCGTGCGGGGTGAGGGCGGGCGTGGCTTGCTGGCAGAGCGTTTGCGCGAGCAAGGTGCTAGTGTCGATTATCTGGAATTGTACCGCCGCCACTTGCCCGATTACGGCGAAGGGGCGTTGCCGGCGAAAGTCGAAGCGGAACGCTTGAACGCACTGGTGGTCAGCAGTGGGCAGGGCTTCGAGCATCTGCAGCGGCTGGCCGGCGATGCGTGGCCGGCCCTGGCGCGGTTACCGTTGTTTGTTCCAAGCCCAAGGGTTGCCGAGATGGCGCGTGCCGCCGGGGCCCGAACAGTTGTGGATTGTCGTGGCGCCAATGCCGCGGCTTTGCTGGCGGCGTTACGGGAACACTCCGTGCCGTTTTCTAATGCAAAGGATGGATACGTGAGCGAAACAGCCTTGCCAAAAGAAGATCTAGACCAGCCAGCGATCGATGCGCCGGTTGAAACTCCGCCCCCGATGGCGCCGCGTCGCGGCAACGGGTTGGCCATTGTTGCATTGCTGCTCGGCGCCGCCGGCGTGGCCGTGGGCGGTTGGGGCGTGTGGCAGGTGCGTCACCTGCAAACCAATAACCAGCAGCAGTCCGCCCAGGTCCAGGCACTGAATGACCAGGCCCAGAGCCTCAAGCTCAACGAGCAACGCCTGAGCGAACGCCTGGCGCAATTGCCCCCGGCCGAAGAGCTGGAGGATCGGCGGCGCCTGGTGGCTCAGTTGCAAAGTGATCAGCAGCACCTGAACCAGCGCCTGGAAACCGTGCTCGGTGCCAGCCGCAAGGATTGGCGTCTGGCGGAGGCCGAGCACTTGTTGCGCCTGGCTAGCCTGCGTCTTTCCGCCCTGCAAGACATCAACAGTGCCCAGGCGCTGGTCCAGGGGGCTGACGAAATCCTGCGCGAGCAGAACGACCCCGGTTCGTTCGCCGCCCGCGAGCAACTGGCCAAGACCCTCGCCGCGTTGCGCAGCACCGAGCAACCGGATCGCACCGGGCTGTTCCTGCAACTGGGCGCCTTGCGTGATCAGGTCCTGGAGCTGACCGAGCTGGCGCCCGAGTACAAGGACCGCGGTGAATCCCTGCTGGGCCTGACCGCCGACGGCGATGGCGCAAGTCGTTGGGCGCAGTGGTGGGACCAGATCTCGCGCTATATCCGTATCGACTTCAACGCCGATGAGAATGTCCGTCCGCTGCTGGCCGGGCAAAGCCTGGTGCAAGTGCGCCTGGCCTTGAGCCTGGCGCTGGAACAGGCGCAATGGGCCGCCCTCAATGGTCAGGCGCCGGTCTACACCCAGGCGCTGACCGAGGCTCGGGACGTGTTGAAGAACAACTTCAACCAGGACAACCCGCAAAGCAAGATCATGCTCGAGCGCGTGGTCGAGCTGTCCAAGCAGCCGGTGACGGTGGTCACCCCGGACCTGACGGGTACGCTGAGCAGCGTCCAGGCTTACCTTGAGCGCCGCAACCTCAATGCCCAGGAATCGGTCAAGCCGCTGCCCGCGCCTGGCGCGCAGGAGGCCACGCCATGAAGCGTCTCTACGTGATTCTGTTCGTGGTCATCGCTGCTGCTGCCTTGCTGGGCGTGGCGATTGCCGAGCATTCGGGTTACGTGCTGGTGGCGTACAAGAACTTCCGTTATGAAGCCGGCCTGTGGGTCACCCTGGCGCTGGTGGCGGTGCTCTGGCTGCTATGGCGAGGTCTGAGGGCGCTGATTGGGCTGGTGACTACGTCGAGTGGTGTGGTCAACCCGTGGTCGCGGCGCAACCGCAGCCGGCGGGTGCAAGTGGCGATCGAGCACGGCCAGTTGGACCTGGCCGAAGGTCGCTGGGCCAGTGCCCAAAGACACCTGCATCGTGCCGCCGAAGCCGAGCGCCAGCCGCTGCTGTATTACCTCGGTGCCGCCCGTGCGGCCAACGAACAAGGTCTCTACGAACAGAGCGACAGTTTGCTCGAACGCGCCCTGGAGCGTCAGCCCCAGGCGGAGTTGGCCATTGCCCTGACGCACGCACAACTGCAGACGGACCGAGGCGACACGGACGGCGCATTGACCACGCTGCAGGCCATGCATGAGCGTCATCCCCATAACGTCCAGGTCCTGCGCCAACTGCAACGACTGCATCAGCAGCGCGGCGACTGGTCGGCATTGATCCGACTGTTGCCGGAGCTGCGCAAGGACAAGGTCCTGCCACCGGCTGAACTGGCGGAACTGGAGCGTCGTGCCTGGGGCGAAAATCTCACCCTGGCAGCCCACCGTGAGGAGGATGGCAGCGTCGGTTTGCAGTCGCTCAATCGCGCCTGGCAACAACTGACCTCCGCGCAGCGCCAGGAGTCGGCGCTGGTGCTGGCCTATGCCGAGCAGTTGCGCCAGTTGGGGGCCCAGGTCGAGGCCGAAGAAGTACTGCGAAGTGCGCTCAAGCGTCACTATGACAGCCATCTGGCGCGCTTGTATGGGTTGGTCCGGGGCAATGATCCGGTCCGCCAGTTGCAAACGGCCGAAGGCTGGCTCAAGGATCATCCGGCCGATCCAAGCCTGTTGCTGACCTTGGGGCGCCTATGCCTGCAGAGCAGTTTGTGGGGCAAGGCGCGGGACTATCTGGAAAGCAGCCTGCGCGTCCAACGCAATCCCGAAGCCTGTGCTGAACTGGCGCGATTGCTGGCGCAACTGGGGGATGCCGAGCGCAGCAACCAGTTGTTTCAGGAGGGGTTGGGGCTGCTGGACGAGCGCCTGCTGGCCGCGCCGTTGCCGGTTCCGGCCCAGGTGTTGTCCACTTGAGATGAGTCATTGTGGCGCGCCTGTACGGGTGGGAGCAAAGCTTGCTCGCGAAACAGGCGCCTCGGTTTCTGAAGGACCGCGTCGTCTTCATCGCGGGCAAGCCTTGCTCCCACTGGTGATACCCGTTTGTTTTTGGGGCTTTGGTCATGCCATCAGTAAAGTCCTACAGTCCATCGCGCTGAATCCTCTTTGGCCTGTCGGGAATTCCCTACATCCCTGGTGAAGTGTCTGCGCGGGCCTGCCTTGAAAGGCCCGAGGGCTTTCCTCTACCGTAACTGCTTGTCTCTTCTGTTACGGAACCGCCATGTCTTTGGCCAGCTCACGCTTCTTGTTTTTCATGGCTTCCATCGCCGCAGCCCTGGCTTTGGGCATCGCCACTTATCTGGAATATTCGGTCGGCCTGACGCCTTGCAGCCTGTGTGTCTTGCAGCGGTTGTGTCTGATGCTGCTCCTGGTGAACAGCCTTGTGGCATGCGTACACGGTCCAGGCCAAAGAGGCAGTCTCTTCTATGGCGCGGCAGGGTTGGTTTTTGCGACGGGGGGAATGACCCTGGCATGGCGTCAGGTCTTGATGCAAAGCCATTCGTTCGAGCCGTTTCCTGATTGTATTGCCCAGCCCAAGCTGATGGATTCGTGGTGGTGCGCGTTGCATCGCGTCCTCGACGGCGCGGTCGATTGCGCGAACATCACCTGGACGCTGTTCGACCTGAGTATCCCCGAATGGAGCCTGTTGTTTTTTCTCGCGGTGTCCAGCGCGATGGCCTATCTACTGCTGCGCCTTGCCTGGAGTGCTCTGGTACGACCGCTCAGCGGCGATACGTCGCAGATGCTCAGGGCCGTGGATTAAACACTTGTATGAACTTTATCTCCTGCGTACCTTGAAGCCATTGTCGTGCGGGCATAATCTGGCCCGCACGTGTTATTGGAATTGTGCCGCTCGATCATGTTGTGTCTGGCTTGTCCCTGATCATCAGGCGTGCACAGGCTGCGAGTGGCATGACTCACAAGGGAAGAAATCACCATGCTCGAAAGTTGTCAGAATGCTCAGGAACGCTGGGGTGGGGTGCATCTGCTGATCGATCGTTGGTTGCAGGAGCGTCACGAACTGGTTCGGGCCTACGATGCCCTCGGCGATAAGCCTGAAGCGCTGAGCGAAAGCCGCAAACCCTTGCAGGAATTCTGCGGTGTGCTGGTCGACTATGTGTCTGCCGGTCATTTCGAGATCTACGAACAACTGACGGGCGAGGCCAAGGCCTTCAACGACAAGCGCGGCCTGGAACTGGCCGAGCAGATCTACCCGCGCATCGATGTCATCACCGAAAAGCTGCTGGCGTTCAACGACCTCTGCGATGAAGGCAAGTGCGTAGCGGAAAAATTCAAGGAGCTGGGCGGCTTGCTGCATGAACGTTTCGAACTGGAAGACTGCCTGATCGAAGTGCTGCACAACGCTCACAAGGAAGAAGCTGCGGTCCAGGCCTGAGGGTTTCGCGGTCATGAAAAAACGGTGCGCATTGCGCACCGTTTTTTATTGGGCCCGCGTCAGGTCGTCGCGCCCAGCAATTCGATTTCAAACACCAGTGGCGTGTACGGCGGGATCACATCTCCCGCCCCTTCGGCGCCATAGGCCAGGGTCGACGGAATCACCAGCCGCCATTTTGCGCCTACCGGCATTTGCGGCAATGCACTGCGCCAACCGTCAATCACGCTGTCGAGGTTGAACCACTGTGCCTGGTGGTTGGAATCGAATACGGTGCCGTCCGGCAATCGACCGGTATACAGCACCTGGACTTTGCCGTGAGGGCCGGCTTTCGCGCCGTGGCCTGGCTTGATCTCGGTCAGCAGGATGCCGTCTGCGAGTTGCTGGACGCCGGGACGGTTCTTTTCTTCGTTGAGAAATTTCTGCTCCGTTTTCAACGCGGCTTCGATCTGCGGCGTCGTCGATTGCGAATTCAGTTGTGCCTGGTGCTCGGCGAGGATCTGTTCGATGCGTTCATCCTTGAGGGCCAGCGGCTTGCCCAGGTAGGCCTGTTGCAAGCCTTCGACCAAGGCTTTGATCTGCAGGTCCGGCACGTCCTGACGCAGGCGTTCGCCAAGGCTTGCGCCCAGGCTGTAAGCCAAATCGTGGGCATCGTTTGCGTTGGTTTTTTCAACGGCCTGGACCGTGGAGCAAGCCATGCACAGGAATAAAAACAGGTGACGCGACATGTGTGCTCTCCGGCCTCGAATCGAGGAATTATGCCAGTGCCGATATCTATAGAGGTGGATTGCCAAGGCACTGGCGCAGAAGATTTTTCGTCTCTTGCAACGCAACGTCTTGTGTACTGTCAACATGCCCTAGCGGCGGTTGAAGCAGAGGTCTAGTATGAGCCGCACTCACGTCAGTCAGGAGGTAAACCATGTCGGCCACCAAGAAGCCTGTAAACACTCCGTTGCACTTGCTCCAACAACTCTCGGGCAGCCTGCTCGAACATCTGGAAAATGCCTGCTCCCAAGCCCTGGCTGATGCTGAAAAACTGCTCGCCAAACTTGAAAAACAACGCGGCAAAGCGCAGGAAAAACTGCACAAGTCGCGCACCAAATTGCAAGACGCAGCCACCGCTGGCAAGGCCAAGGCACAAGCCAAGGCCAAAGATGTCGTGAAAGAACTCGAAGACCTGCTCGATGCCTTGAAGGATCGTCAGTCCGAGACCCGCACCTACATTCTGCAACTCAAGCGTGATGCCCAGGAAAGCCTGAAACTGGCCCAGGGTGTCGGTCGCGTGCAGGAGGCCGCAGGCAAGGCGCTGACGCTTCGTGCTGCCAAGCCTGTCGCTGTATCGGCCAAGAAGCCGGCGGCTAAACCCGTCGCGGCAAAAGCTCCGGCCAAAGTCGCTGCCAAGCCTGCGGCCAAAGCACCGGCCAAAGCTGCCAGCAAGCCTGCTGCCAAGCCGGTCGCTGCCAGCGCTGCAAAACCTGCGGCAAAAAAACCAGTCGTCAAAGCTGCGGCCAAGCCTGCCGCAAAAACGGCGGCCGCTAAACCTGCTGCCGCCAAGCCTGCTGTAAAAGCTGCTGCTAAACCAGCCGCCAAACCTGCGGCAAAAGTTGCAGCCAAACCTGCCGCGACGAAAACCGCTGCCGCTAAACCTGCTGCCAAAGCGGCGGTAAAAGCCACTGCAAAACCTGCTGCCGCCAAGCCGGCTGCCAAACCAGCAGCAACCAAAACGGCTGCGGCCAAGCCTGCTGCGAAAACGGCTGCCAAGCCAGTCGCTGCCAAAGCACCCGCCAAAGTAGCGGCTAAACCCGCCGCTAAACCCGCCGCCAAACCGGCTGCGGCCAAGCCTGCTGCTGCGAAGCCAACGGCTGCCAAACCAGCCGCCGCGAAGCCAGCCGCCAAGCCCGCAGCGAAACCGGCCGTGAAAAAGCCAGTCGCTGCAAAACCTGCGACTGCGCCAGCTGCCAAGCCAGCGGCTCCGGCTCCGACCGCGGCACCGGCTCCAACCGCCAGCACTCCGGCTGCGGCGACCAGCCCATCCGCCGCCGTTGCGCCGAGCACCAGCAGCACCCCAACCAGCGCTTCCTAAGTGCCGGACACCGCGACGCGCAGCTGATGCAGCGCGTCGCGGCTCGCTGGCCCGGCATTCGCCGCCAGCCCTTGCAGCCATTGCGCTGAATCGTTCTGTTGTATCCCAGGCCAATCCTTGGCCAGTGCTTCCAATCGTTCCAGCAATTGCCGTTCGGCTGCCAACTCCAGTTGTTTGACTTGCTCGCGCAGGTCATTGAGTGCCGTGTCCTGGAGGGCACTGGTTTTCCATTGGCTGCGAAGCGTACGCAGTGGCCGCACCACCTCGGCATCCCACGGCTCGGCCAATAGTCGAAGCTGCTGCAGCCTGTGTTCATTGCAGGCCACGCCGCGCTGCGCCAGCCACAGGCCACAAAGCAGCAGGCAGACGTTGGCGCCCGCGTCTTGCGACGCCAGGCAGGCGGGCTCTACGCCAGGCTTGGCATAGAGGTCGAGGGAAAAGCTCCACAGGTCTGGGGACATCGTGCTACTCGCGCCAGTTGCGAGCGAAGCTGGTAGACTCCGCCGCCATTATGATCCGACTTCAGAACCTGACTTTACAGCGTGGCCCGCAACGTCTGCTAGAAGACGCCGAGCTGACCCTGCACGCCGGCCACAAAGCCGGCCTCATCGGTGCCAACGGCGCCGGCAAATCGAGCCTGTTCGCCTTGCTGCGAGGCGAGCTACACCCGGACTCGGGTGATTGCCTGTTGCCGTCCGATTGGCGCATCGCCCACATGCGCCAGGAGGTCGACACCCTCGAGCGCCTGGCGGTGGACTACGTGCTCGATGGCGACCTGCGCCTGCGCCAGGTGCAACGTGACCTGGCTGCGGCCGAAGCGGCCCACGACGGTGCCGCACAGGCCCGCCTGCACGCGGAACTCGACAGTGCCGACGGCTACACCGCCGATGCCCGTGCGCGCAAATTGCTCGCCGGCCTGGGCTTTACCAATGAGCAGATGGATCGCCAGGTCGGGGACTTCTCCGGTGGCTGGCGGATGCGCCTGAACTTGGCCCAGGCCTTGATGTGTCCTTCGGATCTGCTGTTGCTCGATGAGCCGACCAACCACTTGGACCTCGACGCTATCATCTGGCTCGAAGACTGGCTCAAGAGTTACCCGGGCACGCTGCTGCTGATTTCCCACGACCGTGATTTCCTCGACGCGGTGGTGGATCACGTGGCCCATGTCGATCAGCGCAAGCTCACCTTGTACCGCGGCGGCTACAGCGCCTTCGAGCGTGCGCGTGCCGAACGCCTGGCCCAGCAACAGCAGGCCTACGAGAAGCAACAGGCGCAACGTGCGCACATGGAAAGCTACATCGCCCGCTTCAAGGCCCAGGCCACCAAGGCGCGCCAGGCCCAGAGCCGGATCAAGGCGCTGGAGCGGATGGAAGAGTTGTCGGCGGCCCACGTCGATTCGCCGTTCGATTTTGTCTTCCGCGAATCGACCAAGATTTCCAGCCCGTTGATCGACCTGTCCGACGCGCGCCTGGGCTACGGCGACAAGACCGTGCTGGAGAAGGTCAAGCTGCAACTGACCCCGGGTGCGCGGATCGGTCTGCTGGGCCCCAACGGTGCCGGTAAGTCGACCCTGATCAAGAACCTTTCCGGTGAACTCGAGCCACTGGCCGGGCGTCTCACCCGGGGCGAGAACACGGTGGTCGGCTACTTCGCCCAGCATCAGCTCGATTCCCTGGATTCCAAGGCCAGCCCGCTGTTGCACCTGCAACGCCTGGCGCCGACCGAGCGCGAGCAGGTTCTGCGGGATTTCCTCGGCGGTTTCGATTTCCGCGGGGCGCGCATCGACGAGCCGGTGCTGAATTTCTCCGGTGGCGAAAAGGCGCGCCTGGCGCTGGCGTTGATCGCTTGGGGCCGGCCAAACCTGTTGCTGCTCGACGAACCGACCAACCACCTGGACCTGGAGATGCGCCTGGCTTTGACCATGGCCTTGCAGGAATTCAGTGGCGCGGTGCTGGTGGTGTCCCACGATCGGCATTTGCTCAAGAGCACCACGGATAACTTCTTCCTGGTGGCCGATGGCAAGGTCGAGGAATTCGACGGCGACCTGGAAGACTACGCCCGTTGGCTGGTGGAATACCGTCAGCGCAACGCGCCGGTCAGCAGCACGCCGGTCAACCCGGACAAGACCGACAAGAAAGCCCAACGGCAGGCCGCCGCCGCATTGCGCCAGCAACTGGCGCCGCACAAGCGTGAGGCCGACAAGCTCGAAGCCGAGCTGGGCAAGCTGCATGAAAAACTGCAGAAGATCGAAACCAGCCTTGGCGACAGTGGTCTCTACGAGGCGGCGCGCAAAGATGAGTTGCGCGACTTGCTGGCCGAGCAGGCCAAGCTGAAGGTTCGGGAAGCGGAGCTCGAGGAGGCGTGGATGCAAGCGCTGGAACTGCTGGAAAACCTGCAAGCGGAGCTGGAGGCGTTGTCCTGATGGAAGCGTTGGCGTTGCCTGTACCCGTCATGTGGATCGAGCCGATCTGGCTGGGTGTGCAAATCCTGCTGATCCTGCTGGCCGGTTATGTCGCGCAGCGTGTCGTGGCGCGGGCCCTTACCGGCCTGGGTGAGCGTTACCCGTTCCCACCCCAACTGGTCATTATCCTGCGGGGTGTGCTGCGCTGGCTGATCATGGGCACTGCGGTGCTGGTGGTGCTCGAGCGCTTGGGCGTCTCGGCCACGGTGCTATGGACCGCATTGTCGGGCTTCGTCGCGGTGGCAGCGGTGGCGTTCTTTGCCATCTGGAGCGTGCTGTCGAACCTGTTCTGCGCCGTTTTGATCTACACCGTCGGACCGTTTCGCCTGGGCGATGTGGTCGAGTTGGTGGACACCACCGACAAGCCCGGCATCAAGGGACGCGTGGTGGCGATCAATCTGCTGTACACCACACTGATCGAGCCCGAGGAACTCGGCACCGGCAGCGCCATGGTGCAAGTACCCAACAGCCTGTTCTTCCAGCGTTCGGTGCGGCGCTGGCGCGGCAGCGAGGCGTTTCCGGTGGGTGGTTTCGTCGAGTAAGGGACTGCTGCGCAGCCCAGCGGGGGCAAGCTCCCTTGCCACGGTGTTCAAGCCGGCTTAAGTGCTTGCGCAAAAAACGGTGGTCAACGGCCTGGCGGCGCATTAGCTTAGTCGTTTCGATGAATCCGAGCTGAGGTGTGCAATGTTGCTGGAAACATGGCTGGCGTTTTTTGCCGCATGTTGGGTGATCAGTCTTTCCCCTGGTGCCGGTGCCATTGCATCGATGTCCAGTGGCTTGCGCTACGGCTTCTGGCGCGGTTACTGGAACGCCTTGGGCCTGCAATTGGGCCTGGCGTTGCAAATCGTGATCGTCGCCGCCGGTGTTGGCGCGATCCTCACTGCGTCGGCCACTGCGTTCTATGCAATCAAATGGTTCGGCGTGGCCTACCTGGTCTACCTGGGGGTCAAACAGTGGCGAGCCATTCCCGGTGAAATGACCGACGATACGGGCCCGCGGCCCATCGGCAAGCCCTTGGCGCTGGTTTTTCGCGGCTTCCTGGTCAACATCAGCAACCCCAAGGCGCTGGTGTTCATGCTGGCGGTGTTGCCGCAGTTCATCAATCCCCATGCCCCGTTGATCCAGCAATACCTGATCCTGGGTGTAACGATGGTCGTGGTCGATCTCATCGTCATGGCCGGGTACACCGGGCTGGCGTCCAAAGTCCTGCGGTTGTTGCGCACCCCGAAACAGCAACGGCGAATGAACCGTGCCTTCGCGGGTATGTTCATTGGCGCGGCGGGTTTGCTGGCGACGATTCGCAAGGCTGCGGCGTAAAACAAAACCCGTGGCGAGGTTACTTTGTGGGAGCAAGCCTTGCTCCCACATAGCCTTGCTCCCACAAGACCTCTGCGCCACAGAGCATTCGCTCAGTGATTCAGCGCAAAATCACCGGCGCCGTATCCCGTGGCAGGTTGTTGCGCTGCACCGGCTCGCTGGGTTGTTGGTAGCTCGGGCCGCCGAGCTGTTCGCTCAGTTGCCGCGCCACGTCTTCCCCCAGGGCCTTGGACACATCGCGCACCACCCGCGGGCGGTTGAGGCTGATGTGCACGTCCCGGTGGTTCAACAGCTTGGTGTCCTGGCCTTCGCCCATGGCCGTAAAGGCCGAGGTGATTTCGTAGGTCTTGGTGTTGATCAGGCTGAAGTCTGCCACCAGGGTCAGCGCCAGCACCGCCGAGTAGCTGTCGGTATTGGCCAGCTCGTTGATGTCGCGGGTGAAGTCGATGTCCGACACCGTGCCGAACAGCACGTAGTCGGCGCCCTTGAAGTTCCCGGCCTTGATGCGTTTGATCACGTCATAGACGTCACCCGTGGACGCCGCGGTGTGGGGCGTGCCCTGGGTCAGCTGGAACATCCCGCTGCGCAGGATCTCGCCCTTGATGTCGCCGGTGAACTTGCGCAGTTCGCCCTGCTCGATGTAGCTGCTGGTGGCTTCCATCTCGTCGTAGCTCGAGGAAGCACTGGCGCTGTAAGGGTTCGCCTGGAAGTTGCTCTGCGCTGAAACGGTGTGGATGTATTCCTCCACCCGTTCCTGGTACGCAAGGTCGGTCACTGCGACTTTCGGGGCCGCCTGCGCGCCAAATGCGCAGGCCAGGGCCATGATGCCTATCCATGTGCGCATGGCTTAACGCTCCGTGGTCTTGCGGATTTCTTTTTCGTCCATCCACTCGGCCAGACCGCTTTCGACGTCGATCAATTGCAGGCTGAATTTGTAGAAGACGTCCTTGTAGTCGCTGCTGCGCTTGACGATCGAGCTGATGGAGCCTTCGAGACGGTACTTGGCAGCGATCATGTTGCCGGTCTTTGCCACGGTGCTTTTCTTGTACAGGCCGCTCTGGTTCTGCAGCTTGAGCTGGTCGACCTGGCTGTCCATGGCGGTGTTGTCGCTGGCAAAACGGGCAGCCCCGGTCTTCATCAGCTGGGTCTTGATGCTGGTGGTGATTTCACGGGTGTCGATGTATTCGCTGGTCTTGTTCTTCACGTCATAGACCTGGACAACCGGGCGACCCTGCAGGATGCCGGACTGGGCCAGGGAGCGGGTCATGGACTCGGCGATCATTTGAAGGTCGGTGGAACCGAACTCGTTGGTCACGGTTTCCACGGCCTTGGTGTCGCCGTAGCTGATGTTCTTGTTGCCCAGGACCGGCGAGTTGTTGGCACAGCCGCTGACCAGCAAGGCGGCGAGGGCGAGGGAGGAGATGCGTACGAACATGTGGGTGCTCTCAATAACTGTATAAAAGGTTTTGTGGCGAGGGGATTTATCCCCGCTGGCTGCGCACTGTAGGAGCTGCCGAAGGCTGCGATCTTTTGATCTTTCGCTTGCGACTCAAGTGTCTGGGGAAAGATCGCAACCTCGTTGCACTCGTCAGCTCCTACACAGTGCCTACATCAGCTCCTATGGCTCAGGCTCAAGGGGTATTGATTTCCAAGCGGAAATCCACCGCCTTGGGTGTCGGTGCGATGGCCGGCAGGAAACTGGTCTGTTCGCCGTACAGCGTCAGGCTTTTCCAGGTTTCTTCCTCGGCGATCGGAAAGCCTTCCGGCCCCAGCCAGGCAAAGCGGTAATACATCGTCTTGTTGTTGTAGCTGGTGTTGCTCAGCTGCACGTTGACGGTCATGTAGCCGTTTTCCCGGGCCACGCGCATGGCGCCGACCACGATGTTTTTGGTCTTGCCCATCGCCACGACCTTGCTGGCGGCGCTGCCCGGCTCCGGTGGCGGTGGGGTGGCGCACCCGGCCAGCAAGGCCAGGGCACCGACGGCGATCAGTTTTAAACGCATGTGAACAAGACTCCGTTCTTAAGGTTGCTTGAGGGCAAGGGCGGTCGGGTTGGCGCTTGGCATCACTTGGGCAGCCAGGCCACCGGCGAACACCTGGTTACCCACCGCCCGCAGGCTGATGACCTGATAGCGCTGGTCGACGGTGACCTTGACCACCGAGCCGCCCACCGAGCTTGGCAAGGTGACCTGGTGCTCGCCTTTCTTCAGGCGCAGGCGCACCACCTGGGTGTAGTCGGGCAGGGTGCGCCAGGTTCGGGTATCGGCACCTTCGAGTACGGCCGAGGTGAGGCCGACGGCCAGGCCGGCCAAGGGATTGGTGTCGTTGATCTGCTTTTGCGCCACGCCACGGGTGACGGCGCGCACGGTGGTGCGCAGGATGATGCCCGGCATGTCGTCGCGCAGGGCGCGGCGGGACATGGCGGTGGTGCTGTTGAGCTGGGTCAGGTCCAACTGACGACCGTCGACACCGATCTGGCTGAAGGTGGCCGTGGAGGTATCAGGCTTGATCAGCGGGAACGACAACGGCGTGATGACCACGTTGCCGCTGATCGGCAAGGGCAGGGGAATGCGGATCGAGTCCCGGGACGGTGCCAGGCCACTCTGCACCACGATCAGGATGTCGCTGTCATCGTTCTTGGTGGCAGGCTTGTCGAGGTTGAGCAGGGCCTGCTCCAGCAGCGGCGTGTTGGGGCGCAGTTCGGCGGCCTTGCGGTAACCCGGTGCGGCCAGGTCCTTTTCACCCAGGGCTTCATAGACGAAGCCGGCCAGGTAATGGCTGAACGCGCTCTGGTAACTGTTTTTCAGGCTGACCACTTCCGGGGCGTCGAGGCTGGCCACCGGGTAACCCTTGAGGTCCTTGTATTCGGTCTTGACGCCTTGTTTCTCGGCGTCTTCCTCGCGCTTGAGGTATTCCTTGTCCCGCAGGTCGGCGATCACCGCTTCGCGTTCGTGGGTCTTCTTGATCTGGGTCCGCGCCCCGTCGAAGTCATTCACGGCCAGCAGGTTCAGCGCCATCTGCGTGGTCAGCATGACCTTTTCGTAATCGTAGCCTTCGTAGCGGCGCACTTTATCGTTGACCAGGAAGCTGCCGAACTGGGCCAGGTACTTGGCCGTGTCGAGTTTGACCGCGTCCTCCCATTGGCCAACCTGTTGATCGGCGCTGGTCCAGGCCGTCTGGCTGCCAGACAGGTCGCCCTTGGCGCGCAGCAACTCGCCTTTTTCGAAGTAATACAGCAGGTCCTTGTCCTGGCTGGTGTTGTTCTTTTCCAGCAGCGTCAATGCGCCGTCGACGTTGCCGGAAGCCAACTGCTGGTTGGTCTGGGCCAATTCGCTGTCGTAGTTGCGAAAGGCTGAACAGCCGGACAACAAGGTGATCGCACCGAGGGCGACCGAAAAAACGGCACGGGATGCCATGAACATTTCTTCCCTGAGTAACAGCCGGGGTTTGCGGGTCGGGCTGGAGCGATCCCACGGACAAACGTCGGGACGCTGTCGGTTCCTCATAAGAAGAGGAGCTTTTATGCCATCGAACAATAAGAAGGCGGCGCGATTATAAACATGGCGCTTGGCTATGTAATGGCTTTTCAATCTCGAAATGCTGTTTTTGTGACATCACCTCCAAAGCAGGAATCCGATGAAAATGTGCCGTCAAAGCACATCGGCTCTTGAGCCAAAGTCATTGGAAGTGAACAATGTGTTACTTCTTATTACCAATCGAGAGTCATTCATGACTGCGCCGTTCCGTTTCCTGGCCTGGCTTGTACTGCCATTGCTTGCGCTGTGCAGCACCTCGCTGCTGGCCGACACCGTCGAGGGCGCCCCCCAGGCGCTGCATTTGCTGGATTACATCGGTGCGGACTACCCGGCGACGGTCGAGGCAGGCAAAGTCATCGAGGACGGGGAATACCGCGAGCAGCTGGAATTCACCCAGGTGCTGGCAGGGTTGATCGCCGGGCTGCCGGCCAAACCGGAAAAGGCTGAACTGACCCAGGGTATCGACACCTTGCGCAGCGCGATCACCCAGCGCCAGGACGGCGGCGACGTCGCGCGCCTGGCGCGGCAACTAGGGGCCAAGCTGGCGGTGGCATATGAAGTCAGCCAGGCGCCGGTGATTACCCCCGATCCCTCCCGCGGCGCGCCGCTGTATGCCCAGAATTGCTCGGTGTGCCATGGGGCCAACGGTGCCGGCGACGGTCCTGCCGGTGTCGGCATGGAACCGCCCCCCGCCAACATGCGGGACGCCCAGCGCCTGGATCGCCTGAGTCTCTATGCGATCTACAACACCGTCGGCATGGGTATCGAAGGCACCGACATGCCGGCCTTCGCCGATCAGCTCGACGATCGTCAGCGCTGGGACCTGGCGACCTACATCGCCAGCTTCAGCGCCGACCCGGCCGCTGCCAAAGGTGAACAGGTCTTCAACCTCGCTGACCTGGCGCGCCAGACCCCGGCCGAAGTCCTCGCCGCGCAAGGCCCGGCAGCGGCGGCGACGTTCCGTGCCCAGCGCGCCCAGCCGCCGCAGGTGCAACGTGGCCCGGCGCAGTTGCTCGACTACACGGCGGCCACCCTGGATAAAAGCATCGCGGCGTACCGTGCCGGTGACCACGACCAGGCCTACGATCTGTCGGTAGCCGCTTACCTGGAAGGTTTCGAGCTGGTGGAAAGCTCGCTGGATAACGTCGACGCCAATGTGCGCAAGGACACCGAAAAGTCCCTGATGGCCTACCGTCAGTCTTTGCAGGACGGTTTGCCAATCGAGCAGGCGGTACAGCGCCTGGACGCGGCCAAGGCCAAGTTGAAGGAGTCAGCCGGCTTGCTGGGCGGCGATGGCTTGAGCTGGTCGTTGAGTTACATCTCCGGGTTGCTGATTCTGCTGCGCGAAGGGCTGGAAGCGATCCTGGTGCTGGCGGCGATCCTGGCGTTCCTGCGCAACACCGGCCAGCAGTCGGCCGTGCGCAGCGTCAACGCCGGTTGGGGCCTGGCGCTGTTGGCCGGCCTGGCGACCTGGGGGCTGGCGGCGTATGTGATCGACGTCAGCGGTGCCCAGCGTGAGCTGCTTGAAGGCGCGACGGCGTTGTTCGCCAGTGTGATGGTGCTGTGGCTGGGTGTGTGGATGCACGACCGTCGCCACGCAGCGGCCTGGCAGGACTACATCAAGAGCAGCCTGGTGGGCGGCGGTGGGCGTTTTGGTTTTGCGATCCTGGCGTTCTTCTCGGTCTACCGCGAACTGTTCGAAGTGATCCTGTTCTACGAAACCCTGTGGCTGCAAGCGGGCCCTGCCGGGCACAACGCGGTGCTGGCCGGTGGCGCGACGGCGCTGGTGTTGTTGGTTGGGCTGGCCTGGGTGATCCTGCGCGGCTCGGCGAAACTGCCGCTGGCGCTGTTCTTCAGTATCAATGCCGCGTTGCTGTGCGCGCTGTCGGTGGTATTCGCCGGTCACGGCGTGAAGGCGTTGCAGGAAGCCGGGATCTTCGGCACCCATCCGGTGGCGTTCTTCGACTTCGACTGGCTGGGCATTCATGCCGACGCCTATTCGCTGGCCGCTCAAGTGGTGGCGATCCTGGCGATCGTGGTGCTGTATGGGCGCAGTTGGGTGGTGGAGAAGCGCCGGCTCCAGGTTTCCTGAAAACCATTCGCTGCGCTCATAATCGCGGGCAAGCCTTGCTCCCACAGTCGGCACTCGCCTGTGGGAGCAAGGCTTGCCCGCGATGCATTTTAATTTAGAGGAAACCATTCAATGCGCGTATGGATCGACGCCGATGCCTGTCCCAAGGCCGCGAAAGACCTGGTGGTCAAGTTCGCCTTGAAGCGCCGGTTCCAGGTGGTGCTGGTGGCTGGTCAGCCGCAGATCAAGCCAGCCCTGGCTTGTGTGAAGCTGATCGTGGTGCCCAGTGGCCCTGATGCGGCGGACGATTACCTGGTGGAGCACGCCGAGCCGGGTGAGCTGGTGATCTGCAGCGATGTGCCCTTGGCCGACCGGTTGGTGAAGAAGGGCGTCGCCGCCCTGGACCCACGAGGCAAAGAGTTCGATGCCCAGAACATGGGCGATCGGCTGGCGGTGCGCAACCTGTTCACCGATTTGCGCGAACAGGGCCACATGGGCGGCGGCCCGGCGGCGTATGGCGAGCGGGACAAGCAGGGGTTTGCCAATGCGCTGGATCGGATCCTGACGCGCCTGACCCGAATCGCTTAAGCCTTGCCCGACCCCCTGTGGGAGCGAGCTTGCTCGCGATGCGGTGTATCAGCCAATGCAAATATAGCTGAGCCGACGCTATCGTGAGCAAGCTCGCTCCCACAGGGGTAGTGGTGGTGGGGTCAGGCGTCGTTCTCGTGCGTCAGTTCCAACACCCGGTCCACCAGCTTGTTGATGCCAGAAGCCGCTTCGCTGATGTTCTGCGCCAGCATGTAGGCCGGGGTGCTGACCAGTTTGCGCGCGCGGTCTTCAACGATATCGGTGACGGCGCACTCTTCGTGAGTAGCCCCCATTTTGGTCACGGCGGCGGCAGTGTCGACGTCGTTGCCGATGGTGCAGACCACACCCGGGCCATAGATTTTCGCCGCCAGGGCCGGTGAGATGCAGATCAGCCCGACCGGTTTGCCGGCCTCGGCAAAGGCCTCGGTCAGCGCCAGGACTTCTGGTTGGACCGTGCAGCCAGCGCCTTCGACGGCAAAGTTGGAGAGGTTTTTCGCCGAGCCAAAACCGCCGGGTACGATCAGGGCGTCGAAGTCCTCGGCCCTGGCTTCACGCAAGTCCTTCACGTTGCCTCGGGCGATCCGTGCCGATTCCACCAACACATTGCGGCTCTCGGGCATTTCCTCGCCGGTCAGGTGATTGATCACATGCAACTGGGCAATGTTGGGGGCGAAGCACTGGACGTGAGCCCCACGCTGATCGAGGCGCAGCAAGGTGATCACGCTTTCGTGGATCTCGGCGCCGTCATACACGCCACAGCCGGAAAGGATCACTGCAATTTTTTTGCTCATGGGCTTTTCTCCAGATTCATGGCGTTAAATGTCTACTAATTTGTCACTCGTTGCCATAGGGGGATCGGGCAGCTACACCTAATCTGCCGACTATCTCCCTGCCTTGCATGCCCGGGTTGCGTCATGAACTTCATCCTGTATGCCGTGCCGTTCTTCTTCGTGCTGATCGCCGTCGAGTTGCTGGCTGATCGCTGGCGGGGTGTGAACCACTATCGTGTGGCAGACGCGATCAACAGCTTGAGCACCGGCGTGCTGTCGACCACAACTGGCCTGTTGACCAAAGGCGTGGGGCTGGTGACCTACGCCTTTGCATTGAAACACCTGGCTGTCATCGAGCTGCCGGCCGATCGGGCCTGGAGCTGGGTGTTTGCCTTTGTGCTCTACGACTTCTGTTATTACTGGCTGCACCGCATGGGCCATGAACGCAACGTCCTCTGGGCTGCCCATTCGGTGCACCACCAGAGTGAGGACTACAACCTTTCCACGGCGTTGCGCCAGACCAGCACCGGGTTCCTGCTGAGCTGGATCTTCTACCTCCCGCTTGCCGTATTGGGCGTGCCGCTGGCGGTCTTCGTCAGCGTCGCGGCGTTGAATCTGCTGTACCAGTTCTGGGTCCACACCCAGCACATTCCCAAGCTCGGCTGGCTGGAGTGGTGCTTCGTCACGCCGTCCAATCATCGTGCCCACCATGCACAGAACCCTCTCTACATGGATCGCAACTACGGCGGGGTGTTCATTATTTGGGATCGTCTGTTTGGCACCTTTCAGGAAGAAGACGCTAACGAACCGGTGATTTTCGGCGTGACCACGCCGCTGGCGAGCTGGAATCCGTTGTGGGCCAACCTGCAGTTCTATGCGCAGCTATGGGCCGATGCGCGGCGGGCGGAGCGTTGGTGGGACAAGCTGCGGATCTGGTTCATGCCCACCGGTTGGCGACCGGCGGACGTCTCGGCCAAGTACCCGCTGAATAAGCCGGACTTGAGCCAGTTCCGCAAATTCGAGGTGCCGCTGGATGCACGTCAGCAGTGGTACGTGGGGCTGCAGTTCTGCGCCTACATTGCCTTGGGCAGTTATCTGATGAACCTTGAAGCCAGCCTGCCGGTCGCCGCCCTGGTGCTGGGTTGGGGCGCGGTGGCGTTCGGTCTGTTCGTGTTGGGCGTGGCCCTGGAGAATCGCCCGTGGACGTTGCGGCTGGAGCTGTTGCGGCTGGCCTCGAACCTGCCGCTGGTGTGGCTGGCGCCCTTGGCCGGGTTGTGGCCGACCAGCGCTGTGATGAGCCATGGGGCCTGGGCCGGGCTGCTCAGCTACAGCCTGCTCAGCGGTATCGGGCTGTATTGCTGCCGCACCCGGTTTACTCGGTTGGCGTCGTAGGCTCGCCGGACCTGGCTTGCTCCAGGCGCTCGGCTTCGAGGACTTTCCTGGCCAGGCGCGCATTCTTGATGCGTCGGCGCAGCCACAAGACCAGGCCCAGCACCAGCAATGCGCCGAGGACCCACAACTCATACTTCTTGATGCTGCCCAGCATGCCTTCGAGCACCGCGCCAAAGTGGTACGCGGCTGCGGCCAGCGCCGTGGCCCAGATCGCCGCACCGATGCCGTTGAGCAACAGGTAACGACCCGGCGGATAGCCTGACAGGCCGATCGCCACTGGCATCACCGTGCGCAGGCCATAGACGAAGCGGAAGCTCAGGACCCAGATGTCCGGATGCCGGCGAATGTGCTCCAGCGCCCGATCCCCCATCAACTGCCAGCGCGGCTTGCGCGCCAGGAGCTTGCGCCCGTGCTTGCGTCCCAGGAAATACCACAGCTGATCGCCCGCGTAGCTGCCGCAGAACGCCACGACGACCACCAGATTGATGTCCATGTAGCCACGGAACGCCAGGAAACCTGCGAGCACGAGGATAGTTTCGCCTTCGAAGAACGTGCCGATAAACAAGGCCAAGTAGCCGAAGTCATGCAGAAATTGTTGGAGCATTGTCTGGGTGCTGGCGAAATGAACGCGCAGCCTAACCCTTCAGACACATTCAGGAAAGTATCGAAATGTGTCTCGACGTGAACAATTCCTACAATGACAATAACTGCGACGACAGGACGCAGGTGCACACAACTGTAATGTCTTCGTCATAATGGGCGCTTATAACTGTCACGCTCGCCCGTCAGCACGGGCTCAGGAGTCTGCCGTGAGCTTTACCCCCGCCAATCGTCTGTTCCCTGCTACCCGCCTGCGTCGCAACCGTCGTGATGAGTTCTCTCGTCGGCTGGTGCGTGAAAACGTGCTGACCACCAATGACCTGATCCTGCCGGTATTCGTGCTGGACGGTGAGAACCGTCGCGAAGCGGTGGCGTCGATGCCCGGGGTGGAACGCCTGACCATCGACCTGCTGCTCGAAGAAGCCGCCCACTGGGTCGAGCTGGGCATTCCGGCGCTGGCGCTGTTCCCGGTCACGCCGCCGACCCTCAAGTCCCTGGACGCCGCTGAAGCCTGGAACCCGCAAGGCATCGCCCAACGCGCGACCCGTGCCCTGCGCGCGCGCTTCCCGGAGCTGGGGGTGATCACCGACGTGGCGCTGGACCCGTTCACCACCCACGGGCAGGACGGTATCCTCGATGAAGAAGGCTACGTGCAGAACGACATTACCGTCGATGCACTGGTCAGGCAGGCCCTGTCCCACGCCGAGGCCGGTGCCCAGGTGGTGGCGCCGTCGGACATGATGGACGGGCGCATCCAGGCGATCCGCGAAGCCCTCGAGGTGGCCGGTCACGTCAACGTGCGGATCATGGCCTACTCGGCCAAGTACGCCAGCGCCTATTACGGCCCGTTCCGCGATGCGGTCGGCTCGGCCCTGAACCTGGGCAAGGCCAACAAGGCCTCTTATCAGATGGACCCGGCCAACAGTCAGGAAGCCTTGCACGAAGTGGCGGCTGACTTGTCAGAAGGGGCAGACATGGTCATGGTCAAGCCTGGCATGCCCTACCTCGACATTCTTTGCCGGGTCAAAGACGAATTCAAAGTGCCGACCTTTGTTTATCAGGTCAGCGGCGAGTACGCGATGCACATGGCCGCGATCCAGAACGGCTGGTTGGGCGAAGGGGTGATCCTGGAGTCCTTGACCGCTTTCAAGCGCGCAGGTGCTGATGGCATCCTGACTTACTTTGCTGTGCGCGCCGCCCAATTGTTACGAGAGCAGAAATAGCCTCCCAGGAACTTGCGATGAATACCGAAGGACTCTCCGAAGTTGCCGTAAAAGATGCTCAGCCCGTGGTCGAGCAGATTGCCGAGACACCGCCGACGCTGGAGCCTGCTGCCCCGGCGGTCGTCGAGCCCGCGCCGGCCCCGGCGATTGTGATTCCCAACCTGGATGACAGCAGCCTGTACATCCATCGGGAGCTGTCGCAACTGCAGTTCAACATCCGCGTGCTGGAGCAGGCGCTGGACGAGTCCTACCCGCTGCTGGAGCGGTTGAAGTTCCTGCTGATCTTTTCCAGCAACCTGGATGAGTTTTTCGAGATCCGCGTCGCCGGGCTGAAGAAGCAGATCACCTTCGCCCGTGAACAGGCCGGTGCCGACGGCCTGCAACCGCACCAGGCCCTGGCGCGCATCAGCGAGCTGGTCCACGGCCACGTTGACCGGCAATACGCGATCCTCAACGACATCCTGTTGCCGGAGTTGGAAAAGCACCAGGTGCGCTTCATCCGTCGCCGCTACTGGACCACCAAGCTCAAGACTTGGGTGCGCCGCTATTTCCGCGACGAGATCGCGCCGATCATCACCCCGATCGGCCTCGATCCGACGCACCCGTTCCCGCTGCTGGTCAACAAGAGCCTGAACTTCATCGTTGAACTGGAAGGCATCGACGCCTTCGGTCGCGATTCCGGCCTGGCGATCATTCCGGCGCCACGCCTGCTGCCGCGTATCATCCGCGTGCCGGAAGACGTTGGCGGCCCTGGCGACAATTATGTGTTCCTGTCGTCGATGATCCACGCCCACGCCGATGACCTGTTCCAGGGCATGAAGGTGAAGGGTTGCTACCAGTTCCGCCTGACGCGTAACGCCGACCTGTCTGTGGACACCGAGGACGTCGAAGACCTGGCCCGCGCCCTGCGCGGCGAGCTGTTCTCCCGTCGCTACGGCGATGCGGTGCGCCTGGAGGTGGCCGACACCTGTCCGAAACACCTGTCCGACTATCTGCTCAAGCAGTTCAACCTGCATGAGACCGAGCTGTATCAGGTCAACGGCCCGGTCAACCTGACTCGACTGTTCAGCATCACCGGCCTGGACAGCCATCCGGAACTGCAATACCTGCCGTTCACGCCGCAGATCCCGAAACTGCTGCAGAACAGCGAGAACATTTTCAGCGTGGTCAGCAAGCAGGACATCCTGCTGCTGCACCCGTTCGAGTCGTTCACGCCGGTGGTCGACCTGCTGCGCCAGGCCGCCAAGGACCCCCACGTCCTGGCGGTGCGCCAGACCCTGTACCGCAGCGGCGCCAACTCGGAAATCGTCGATGCCCTGGTGGATGCGGCGCGTAACGGCAAGGAAGTCACGGCAGTGATCGAATTGCGTGCGCGCTTCGACGAGGAATCCAACCTGCAACTGGCCAGCCGCCTGCAAGCGGCCGGTGCGGTGGTGATCTACGGCGTGGTCGGCTTCAAGACCCACGCCAAGATGATGCTCATCCTGCGCCGTGAAGCCGGTGAGATCGTGCGTTACGCCCACTTGGGCACCGGCAACTACCACGCTGCCAACGCCCGCCTGTACACCGACTACAGCCTGCTGACCTCTGACGATGCCTTGTGCGAAGACGTCGGCAAGCTGTTCAGCCAGTTGATCGGCATGGGCAAGACCCTGCGCATGAAGAAACTGCTGCATGCGCCGTTCACCCTGAAAAAGGGCATGCTCGACATGATCGCCCGGGAGACGCAGTTCGCCCTGGACGGCAAGCCGGCCCACATCATTGCCAAGTTCAACTCGCTGACCGACCCGAAGATCATTCGTGCGTTGTACAAGGCCAGCCAGTCGGGCGTGCGCATCGACCTGGTGGTGCGTGGCATGTGCTGCCTGCGACCGGGCATTCCGGGGGTGTCCCACAACATCCACGTACGCTCGATCATCGGGCGCTTCCTGGAACATACGCGGGTGTTCTACTTCCTCAACGGCGGAGAGGAGCAGATGTTCCTGTCCAGCGCCGACTGGATGGAGCGCAACCTCGACAAGCGGGTCGAGACCTGCTTCCCGGTGGAAGGCAAGAAGCTGATCCTGCGGGTCAAGAAAGAGCTGGAAAGCTACCTTACCGACAACACCCACAGCTGGAGCTTGCAGTCGGATGGCCGTTACATCCGCAACACGCCGACCGGCAACCAGAACCCGCGCAGCGCCCAGGCGACCTTGCTCGAGCGCTTGAGCAGCCCGGTGTTGGCGGTTCGTTAAACGCTCGAAGGTTGGGGGCAGGCTTAGCTTTTGTGGCGAGGGGATTTATCCCCGTTGGGCCGCGAAGCGGCCCCAACGGGTAGGCAGGTTTTAGGGCTGCTACGCAGCCCAGCGGGGATAAATCCCCTCGCCACAAGAGATCTGCGTTGCAGTCGATAATCAGTGAATGTTCAGCACAATCCCGACCCGGGTCAGCCATTCCGCTTCCTGGGCGAAGTCGGCCTGGGTCAGTTGGTTCTCTTCCAGCCAATTTTCGGGAAACAGCACATCCAACTGATCGCCATTGGCGTGCAGGACCACCTGGGGCATTTCCTGGGTGCCACGGATGTGATGGAACAGGATCGCAAAGCGCAGCAGCACGCACAGGCGAATCAGCTTGATGCCGTCATCGCCGAACTCGGCAAATTTATCCTTGGGAATGTTGCGCCGATGGCCGCGCACCAACAGCGCGAGCATTTGCTGGTCTTCCCGGGAAAACCCCGCCAGGTCCGAATGCTCGATCAGGTAGGCGCCATGCTTGTGGTAGTGATAGTGGGCGATGTCCAGGCCTACTTCATGGACCTTGGCGGCCCAGCCCAGCAACTCGCGCCAGACCCCGTCGTTCAAGTCCCAATCGTCGGCCACCTGGTCGAAGGCGTGCAGCGCCTTGCGTTCGACCCGTACGGCCTGTTCCAGGTCGACGTGATAACGCTCCATGAGCGAGCCCAGGGTGCGCTCGCGCACGTCTTCGTGATGATGACGCCCCAGCAGGTCATACAGCACGCCTTCGCGCAGGGCGCCTTCACAGTGGTCCATGCGTTGCAGTTCGAGGGCGTCGAAAATCGCCTCGAGGATGGCCAGGCCCGCGGGGAAAATCGCCCGGCGATCAGGCTTGATGCCTTCGAAATCGATCTTGTCCGCTTCGCCGAGCTTGAACACCCTGCGCTTGAGCCAGGCCAGGCCCTCGGCGTTGACCTCGCCA
This sequence comes from Pseudomonas brassicacearum subsp. brassicacearum, assembly GCF_008801605.1. Taxonomy (GTDB): domain Bacteria; phylum Pseudomonadota; class Gammaproteobacteria; order Pseudomonadales; family Pseudomonadaceae; genus Aquipseudomonas; species Aquipseudomonas brassicacearum. Next base: position 433,318 of record NZ_VZPJ01000002.1, read on the forward strand.
GTGCCGTGACCGCCGGCCTTGAGAGCCAGGCCTATGGCCCGAATGGTCCCTGAGGAGCCGATGGCTTCGTCCCAGGTCAGGCGGTGCAGGGCGTGTTCGATGCTCATGATTTCCAGGCGCGCCGCCGTGTAGGCCTGGGCGTAGCGGGCCGGGGTGATCTTGCCGTCGCGGAAATAGCGCTGGGTGTAGCTGACGCAGCCCATCTGCAGGCTTTCGCGCAGCAGCGGTTCGAAGCGCTGGCCGATGATGAATTCGGTACTGCCGCCACCGATGTCCGCCACCAGGCGCTTGCCCGGGGTGTCGGCCAATGTGTGGGAGACGCCCAGATAGATCAGGCGGGCTTCTTCACGGCCGGAAATGACTTCTACCGGATGCCCGAGGATTTCTTCGGCGCGGCGGATGAACTCGCCACGGTTGCGCGCCTCGCGCAGGGCGTTGGTGCCCACGATCCGCACCGCGCCCAGGGGCATGCCGTTGATCAGTTGGGCAAACCGCTTGAGGCAATCGAGCCCGCGCTGGATGGATTCTTCGCTCAGCTTGCGCTCTTCGTCGATACCGGCGGCCAGTTGGACCTTCTCGCCGAGCCGCTCAAGAATGCGGATTTCCCCGTTCTGGGCCTTGGCGACGACCATGTGGAAGCTGTTGGAGCCCAGGTCTATGGCAGCGATCAGGGACAGATTCTTGGCTTGGGATGGCGGCATGGTCAAAAAGTCTCGGTCGATAACCTCGCCATCCTGCCACGATCGACCGCTTACGCCAACGCAAAGGCGACCGCTTTGCGGTCAATCGCGAGCAAGCTCGCTCCCACATGGGTTCTGCGTCGTGTGCACAATCGCAGGCAACCGATAATCCTGTGGGAGCGAGCTTGCTCGCGATGAGGCCAGAGCCGGTAACGCAGATACTCAGGCTGCCGGCTCGACCATCCCGATAAAATTCGCCAGCTCCGCCGTCTGCGGATTGGCGAACAGCACCTTGGGATCGCCCACCTCATGCACCTTGCCCTGGTGCATGAATACCAGCTTGTCGCCGACTTCCCGGGCAAAACGCATTTCATGGGTGACCATGATCAGCGTCATGCCTTCCTTGGCCAATTGGCGCACCACGCTGAGCACTTCATTGACCAGCTCCGGGTCCAGGGCCGAGGTGATTTCGTCGCACAGCAGCACCTTCGGCGACATCGCCAGCGCCCGGGCAATCGCGACCCGTTGTTGCTGGCCACCAGACAAGCGGTCCGGGAAGGCATCGAATTTCTCGCCAAGCCCGACCCGTTCCAGCATCTGCCGCGCCAGCACGGCCGCCTTGGCCTTGGGCACTTTTTGCACAACTTGCGGCGCGAGCATGACGTTCTCGCCCACCGTCAGGTGCGGGAACAGGTTGAACTGCTGGAACACCATTCCGACTTTCTGCCGCAGGCTGCGCAGGTCGGCGCGGGCCGCATCGAGGTATTCGCCGTCGACTTCGATCACGCCGTCGTTGATCGATTCCAATCCATTGAGGGTGCGCAGCAAGGTGGATTTGCCCGAGCCGCTGCGGCCGATGATCGCCACCACCTGGCCTTCCTCGACACTCAGGTCGATGCCTTTGAGCACGTGATGATCGCCGTAGTATTTATGCAGGGCGGTAATTCTAAGCAGAGGCATGCAGTCTCCTTTCCAGGTAGCGCGCACTGAGGGACAAGGGGTAGCAGAGCAGGAAATAGCCGAGGGCGACCAGGCCATAGACCATGAACGGCTCGAACGTGGCGTTGGCGAGCATGCCGCCGGTCTTGGTCAGTTCGGTAAAGCCAATGATCGAGGTCACGGCCGTGCCCTTGACCACTTGCACCGAAAAGCCCACGGTCGGCGCCACGGCGATGCGCAGGGCCTGGGGCAGGATCACGTAGCGCAACTGCTCCAGCGGGTTGAGGGCCAGGCTCGCCGAGGCTTCCCACTGGCCGTGGGAAATCGAGTCGACACAACCGCGCCAGATCTCCGCCAGGTAGGCGCTGGTAAACAGCGTCAAGGCAATCGCCGCCGCCATCCAGGGGGAAATCTCCACCCCGGCCAGGGCCACGCCGAAGAACACCAGGAACAGCTGCATCAACAGCGGTGTGCCTTGGAACAGCTCAATGTAGGTACGGGCGATATTGCGGGGCAGGGCGCTCTTGGAGATGCGCAACACCATGATCAGCAAGCCGATCACGCCGCCACCGATAAACGCCACCAGCGACAGCGCCAGGGTCCATTGCAGGCCGGTGAGCAGGTTGCGCACCACGTCCCAGAAAGTGAAATCGCTCATCGGCCGCTCCCGTTGCTGCTCTTGTACAGGCAGCGGCGACCCACCCAGTTCAGGAACTGGCGGATCAACAGCGCCATGCACAAGTAGATGAGCGTGGTCAGCGCATAGGTTTCGAAGGCGCGGAAGTTGCGCGACTGGATGAAGTTGGCGGCAAAGCTCAACTCTTCGGTGGCGATCTGCGAGCAGACCGCCGAGCCGAGCATCACGATGATGATCTGGCTGCTCAACGCCGGCCAGACCTTGCCCAGTGCCGGCAGCAGCACCACATGGCGGAAGGCCTCGAAACGGCTCATCGCCAGGGCCGCGGCGGCTTCCAGTTGCCCCCGCGGGATCGCCTGGATGCCGGCGCGGATGATCTCGGTGGAGTAGGCGCCGAGGTTGATCACCATCGCCAATACCGCCGCCTGCCATTCGGAAATCTGCAGGCCCAGGGACGGCAAGCCGAAGAAGATGAAAAATAGCTGCACCAGGAACGGTGTGTTGCGGATCAACTCCACGTACACGCCGAAGATCGCCGCGAACGGGCGAATGTTCCACGCCCGCACCACGGCCCCGACGATGCCCAGGCTGACCCCGAGCAACGTACCGATGGCCGTCAGTTCCAGGGTGAACAGCGCGCCGCGCAACAGCAGCTCGGTGTTTTGCACCACCGGCAGAAAATCGAACTGATAAGCCATGCTCAGCCTCTCAAGCGACGATCAGAGATCGGCCGGCAGCGGCTGCTTGAGCCAGGTCTGGGAGTTTTTCTCCAGGCTGCCATCGGTCTTGGCGGTGGCGAGGATCTGGTTGACCTTGTCCAATAGCGCCGGCTCGTTCTTGTTCACGCCTATGTACACCGGCGAGTCCTTGAGTTTTACCTTCAGCGCTGGAACACGCTTGGGGTTGCGTTCGCTGATGGCGACCATCACCACGTTGCCGCTGGCGATCAGGTCCACTTGACCGGCCAGGTAGGCGGCGATGGTCGAGTTGTTGTCTTCGAAGCGCTTGATGGTGGTGCCTTCGGGGGCGACCTTGGTCAGTTCGATGTCTTCGATGGCGCCACGGGTGACGCTGATGGTCTTGCCCTTGAGGTCGTCCAGGTTGTTGATGGCGGCGTCAGGCGGACCGAACACGGCCAGGTAGAACGGCGCGTAGGCACTGGAGAAGTCGATGACCTTTTCCCGCTCCGGGTTCTTGCCCAGGCTGGAAATCACCAGGTCGACCTTGCCGGTGGTCAGGAAGGGGATGCGGTTGGTGCTGTTGACCGGCGTCAGTTCAAGCTTGACCTTGAGCTGGTCGGCCAACAGTTTTGCAGTGTCGATGTCCAGGCCGCGGGGTTTCATGTCCGGGCCTACCGAACCGAATGGAGGGAAGTCCTGGGGCACGGCAACCTTGAGGGTGCCACGCTTGACCACGTCTTCCAGGCCATCGGCGTGGGCGGGTAGCTGACAGAGCATCAGGCTGGCAAACAGGGCTGTGAGCAGGGCGCTGCAACGCTGAATCATGGCGAATCTCCGCAATCGGTGATGTGATTTCTGCGTTCGGACAGAGCACAGGCCATGCCAAGGCGACTTTTCAGCGGGCCAAGCCACGGTTTTGCTGGTGGGGAGCGGTCTTACTGGTCTGAACAGTCGTGGCATTTTTCGCACCGTTATCGGGCGTCGGTATTTGTCGCCGAACCCTGCTGGGGCACGACTTGCCGGGCGCGGCGAATAGATTTACAACTAGCCGCTCACTGGCCCGGTTCGTCTTAAAAATCATGAATTCCATCGCTCGCGCCGTTCCTGAAGTGGCCCTGCAAGCCATCCGCAAATTGATTGTCGATGAAGGCTTCGGCCCGGGCGATGCGTTGCCGTCGCAACGGGACCTGGCGCTGCAATTGGGGGTGAGTCGGGCGTCGCTGCGCGAAGCGCTGTCATCCCTCAGTGCCCTGGGCATGATCAGCGTGCAGCCGGGCAAGGGGGTTTTCGTGCAGGCCCCGGTAGAGGCCCCGCGCAGCGAATCGGCGCCGGGCTGGCCGTTCGCGGCCCAGGCCTCGCCAGTGGATATCTTCCAGTTGCGCTACGCCCTGGAGGGTTTCGCGGCGGGGTTGGCGGCGGTGACCCTCAGCGCCGATGAGCTGGACACGCTGCAAGACAATGTCGAAGCCATGCGCCGTGAACTGAAGATCGGCGATTTCGACGCCGCCGCGCGGCTGGATTTCGAATTTCATCGGCGAATCCTGTTGGCCAGCGGCAATCAGGCGATGCTGAGCATCCTTACTGCCAGCGCCGACATCTTCCTGGAAAGCCAGAAACTACCGTTCATCAGGGCGGAGCGGGCGATGGAAACCTGGCAGGAGCATCGCAAGATCCTTCGCGCCCTGGCTCGTCGGGCTTCAGGCGCTGCGCAAAAAGCCATGCAGGAACATGTACGTAACGCTGCACTGCGTACCGGGATTTCCTTCGTCGCCCCCGCGGCTTCGTGACCTCGGCCATACCCAAAGCCATCGACCGCCATAGCGAGACTCAATCAACTGCGGCTTCCTGAACCCGGGAAGGGCCGCTATGATGGGCCACGTTTTTTTGCTGACAACCCCGGAGATTTCCATGAGCAGCGATCTGATCAAACACGTTAGCGACGCTAGCTTCGAGGCTGACGTACTCAAGGCCGAAGGCGCGGTACTGGTCGACTATTGGGCTGAGTGGTGCGGTCCCTGCAAAATGATTGCCCCGGTCCTGGACGAGATTGCCGAGACCTACAAAGGCAAGCTGACCGTTGCCAAGCTGAACATCGACGAAAACCAGGAGACTCCGGCCAAGCACGGCGTACGTGGTATCCCGACCCTGATGCTGTTCAAGAACGGCAACGTCGAAGCCACCAAAGTGGGTGCGCTGTCGAAGTCGCAACTGGCTGCTTTCCTCGACGCCAACATCTAAGCGCCGAATGCCACTGGAAAAGCCCCGCAAATCGCGGGGCTTTTTCGTTATTCGGGGCTAGACGCTTGCAAACCCAGGTGGTACATTCGGCCCCGCACTGGTTTCTCCATTGCCCCCTGCAAGCCGTCGCCGACGCTCTCCTTTCGAATAAGTACGCGATCCTGTCGCCTTCTCCGCGGCGCGGCCTCATTAAGCCAAAAGCTTAATTTCCCCCCTCCATAAATGATTACGTCATTCCTATATGAATCTGACTGAACTCAAGCAAAAGCCGATTACCGAACTGCTCGAATTGGCCGAACAGATGGGCATAGAAAATATGGCCCGTTCGCGCAAGCAGGACGTGATTTTCTCCCTGCTCAAGAAGCACGCGAAAAGCGGCGAGGAAATCTCCGGTGATGGCGTGCTGGAGATTCTCCAGGACGGCTTCGGCTTCCTTCGCTCCGCAGACGCTTCCTATCTCGCCGGCCCAGACGATATCTACGTCTCGCCGAGCCAGATCCGTCGCTTCAACTTGCGCACCGGTGACACCATCGTTGGCAAGATCCGCCCTCCGAAGGAAGGCGAGCGTTACTTCGCCCTGCTCAAGGTCGACACGATCAACTTCGACCGTCCGGAAAACGCGAAAAACAAGATTCTCTTCGAGAACCTGACCCCGCTGTTTCCGACCGTGCGCATGAAGATGGAAGCCGGCAACGGTTCCACCGAAGACCTCACCGGTCGTGTCATCGACCTGTGCGCACCCATCGGCAAAGGTCAGCGTGGCCTGATCGTGGCGCCGCCGAAAGCGGGCAAGACGATCATGCTGCAGAACATCGCGGCCAACATCGCCCGTAACAACCCTGAAGTTCACCTGATCGTGCTGCTGATCGACGAACGTCCGGAAGAAGTGACCGAGATGCAGCGCACCGTGCGCGGCGAAGTGGTCGCCTCGACGTTCGACGAGCCGCCGACCCGCCACGTGCAGGTTGCCGAAATGGTGATCGAGAAGGCCAAGCGCCTGGTCGAGCACAAGAAGGACGTGGTGATCCTGCTGGACTCCATCACCCGTCTGGCCCGTGCCTACAACACCGTGATCCCGAGCTCCGGCAAGGTGCTGACCGGTGGTGTCGATGCCCACGCGCTGGAAAAACCGAAGCGTTTCTTCGGCGCCGCGCGGAACATCGAGGAAGGCGGTTCGCTGACCATCATCGCCACCGCGCTGGTTGAAACCGGTTCGAAGATGGACGAAGTGATCTACGAGGAATTCAAGGGCACCGGCAACATGGAGCTGCCTCTGGATCGCCGTATTGCCGAGAAGCGTGTATTCCCGGCCATCAACATCAACCGTTCCGGCACACGCCGCGAAGAGTTGCTGACCGCCGATGACGAGTTGCAGCGCATGTGGATCCTGCGCAAGCTGCTGCATCCGATGGATGAAGTCGCCGCCATCGAGTTCCTGGTCGACAAGCTGAAGACGACCAAGACCAACGACGAGTTCTTCCTGTCGATGAAACGCAAGTAACACGAAGCAACGCTTCAAAAAAAGAGCGCCCTGAATAGGGGCGCTCTTTTTTTTGCTGAAGTTTGTATCAAAATCGACACTTTTAAAGGCCGGCAGTGTCCTTGCTGTTGGCATTGTATATTTCAAGGCAAGGAGCGTTATGCACACATTTGGCAATCGCCGTGATATCGACGGCTTGAGGGCCTTGGCTGTTATCCCGGTGGTGTTGTTTCATTTCGGCTTCAGCACGTTCAGCGGCGGCTTTGTCGGCGTCGATGTCTTCTTTGTCATTTCCGGGTTCCTGATAACCAGCATCCTGTTCCGTGAAATCAGTGCGCAGCGTTTCAGCTTCGTCGATTTCTGGGCCCGACGTGCGCGACGTATCCTTCCGGCTTTGAGCCTGGTGCTGTTGGTAACCTTGGCATTGGGCTGGGCGCTGCTGACGGCAAAGGACTTTTCGGAACTTGGCCGGACGGTTCGTTATCAGTCGCTGTTCATTTCAAACATCTTGTTCATGCGTGAAGACGGCTACTTCGAGCCGGCATCTGACCTGAAGCCACTGCTTCATACCTGGTCATTGGCTGTCGAGGAGCAGTACTACATTTTCTTTCCGTTGCTGATGGTGGTGTTGATGCGTCAAGTCCGTCATTGGCGCTGGATGCTGTTTGCCGTCTTGCTGATTTCCTTCGGGCTGAACATCGCTTACATCGACCGCAAGCCCGACGTCGCTTTTTTCTCGTTGCCGACACGTGCCTGGGAGCTGTTGTGCGGTGCGATGCTCGCGGTATTGCCCACCTCCAGACACGCTGTGAGGCCGTGGCTCTATCAGTTGGCGGGTGTGGCCGGGTTGGCGGCGGTGCTGCTGGCTGTTTTCACCTTTGACAGGACCACGACGTTCCCGGGTTGGGCCGCTCTACTGCCTGTTCTCGGCGCCACCGCGCTGATCTGGTCCGGGGCGCAGGGTTCGACCTGGGTCGCTCAACTGCTCGGTGCCAGGGTGCTCGTCTGGATTGGTTTGATTTCCTATTCCCTTTACCTGTGGCATTGGCCGGTCTATGTCTATGCCAATGCTGTTTCCATCGACGGTATCGAGCATCTGGAGGCGCTGGGCTGGATGCTGCTGGCGTTGAGTCTTGCCTGGCTGAGCTGGCGCTTCGTCGAACTTCCGTTTCGTGAGAAACGCTTGCTGCCCGGACGCAAACCTGTGTTGGTAGGAGGCTTGCTGGCGATGGTTGCCCTGGCGGTGACAGGCTCGGTGGTGCGTTCGGCGGATGGCTTTCCACAACGCCTTACCGGCAAGGCGCTGGAATATGCGCAGGCGCTGGATTGGAAGGCCGGGCAGATGGAATGCATGCTGGTGACCTCGGACAAGAGTCTGGACAAGGCGTGCCTGATTGGCGGGAACAAAGAAACCCCGGCGACTCAACTGTTCTGGGGTGACAGCCATGCCGCGGCGTTATTGCCGGCGATTGAAGATAACGCCACACGTGAGGGGCGCCCGGTATGGCTCTACAGCATGAGCGCCTGCCCGCCGATCCTGAGCGACGATCTGCGTCAGCGTTGCAGGGATTTTAACGAAAACACCATGGAGCAGGTTCGCCGCCTGCAGATCAAGGATGTGGTGCTGGCTTCCAATTGGAGTCTTTACGTCTACGGTCGCGAGGATGGCGACAAGAAGGTGTTGCTCAACCCTCGTGACAACAGGGTCGAGGCCGAGGCGCGTATGGCTACGGCGCTCAAGGCACGGGTGGCAATGTTGAGGGAGGCGGGCGTGCAAGTGTGGTTGTTCAAGGAAGTCCCGTTGCAGCGCAAGGGGGCTATCAGTCGATTGACCAGCCTGGCCCGTGTCGGGCGTTCAGCCGAGGGGTTGGGGCGTCCACTCCAGGAACACTTGGCACGCCAGGGGTTTCTAAGTGCCTTGTTCGATTCGATGAGCGCTGCCGATCCGGGTGTGCATGTCATCGACCCGACCCCGCTGATGTGTTCGGGTCAAATCTGCAGCATAGAGGTCAACGGCTATTCTCAGTACAGGGACGAGGATCATCTGTCTGACCTTGGCAGCGCCCGGCTGAGTCCATTGTTTACCCCAATGCTGCTGGGTACGACTGACAATTGATCGCGGCCATGCATGCTCGGGCTGCTGTTTGGACGTTAGAGCAGGTAGGATGTACGCCTATTTTCGGGGTGGCATCTCAATGAAATTCAAGGATCTTCGGGATTTCGTGCAGCAGCTTGAGCAGCGCGGCGAGTTGAAACGCATCCAGGTTCCGATCTCTCCAGTGCTGGAGATGACGGAAGTCTGCGACCGCACGCTTCGGGCCAAAGGCCCGGCGCTGTTGTTCGAAAACCCGACGGGCTACGACATTCCGGTCTTGGGCAACCTGTTCGGCACGCCGGAGCGCGTGGCCATGGGCATGGGCGCCGAAGCCGTCAGCGAACTGCGCGAAATCGGCAAGCTACTGGCGTTCCTCAAGGAGCCCGAGCCGCCCAAAGGCCTGAAGGACGCTTGGTCCAAACTGCCGATTTTCCGCAAGATCATTTCCATGGCGCCGAAAGTCGTCAAGGACGCGGTTTGCCAGGAAGTGGTGATCGAGGGCGACGATGTCGACCTGGCCATGCTCCCGGTGCAGACCTGCTGGCCGGGCGACGTGGCGCCGCTGATCACCTGGGGCCTGACCGTTACCAAAGGCCCGAACAAGGATCGCCAGAACCTGGGCATCTATCGTCAGCAGGTGATTGGCCGCAACAAGGTCATCATGCGCTGGCTGAGCCATCGGGGCGGTGCGCTGGACTACCGTGAGTGGTGTGAAAAACACCCCGGCCAGCCATTCCCGGTGTCGGTGGCCCTGGGCGCGGACCCGGCGACTATCCTCGGCGCCGTCACGCCGGTGCCCGACAGCCTCTCCGAATATGCGTTCGCCGGCCTGTTGCGAGGCAACCGCACCGAGCTGGTGAAATGCCGCGGCAACGACCTGCAAGTGCCGGCCACCGCCGAGATCATCCTCGAAGGGGTGATCCATCCTGGTGAAATGGCTGATGAAGGTCCGTACGGCGACCACACCGGTTACTACAACGAAGTTGACAGCTTCCCGGTGTTCACCGTCGAGCGCATCACCCATCGGATCAAGCCGATTTACCACAGCACCTACACCGGTCGTCCGCCCGATGAGCCGGCTATTCTGGGGGTGGCGTTGAACGAAGTGTTCGTGCCGATCCTGCAGAAGCAGTTTCCGGAAATCACCGATTTCTATTTGCCGCCGGAAGGCTGTTCGTATCGCATGGCCGTGGTGACCATGAAGAAGTCGTATCCGGGGCATGCCAAGCGGGTGATGCTCGGTGTCTGGTCGTTTTTGCGACAGTTCATGTACACCAAGTTCGTTATCGTCACCGACGACGATATCAACGCACGGGACTGGAACGACGTGATCTGGGCCATCACCACGCGCATGGACCCCAAGCGCGACACGGTGATGATCGAGAATACGCCGATCGACTACCTCGACTTCGCCTCGCCGGTGTCCGGCCTGGGGTCGAAGATGGGGCTCGATGCCACGCATAAATGGCCCGGTGAAACCACCCGTGAGTGGGGCCGGGTTATCGTCAAGGATGAGGCCGTTACCCAACGGATCGATGCCATCTGGAATCAGTTAGGAATAGATTGATGCGTGTAACCTTGCAGCCTTCCGGGGCGGTGCTGGAGATCCGGCCCGCCGAGCGGATTCTCGATGGCGCGCGGCGCCTGGGCTATGAATGCCCGCAAAGCTGCCGTAACGGCAACTGCCATGTCTGTGGCGCGTTGTTGGTGGAAGGCCGCGTGGAGCAGGCGGGCGAGGTGCGCGATCATGGTGAGATCTTCACGTGCATCGCCGAGCCGCTGGAGGACTGCGTGGTGTTGTGGGATGGCGTGCTGTCGCCGGGTGAGCTACCGGTACGCAACCTGGCGTGCCAGGTGGTCGAGTGCGCCGACGTGGGGGGCGATGTCTGGCGCGTGCACCTGCGTGCGCCGGCCGGCAAGCCGCCGCGCTATCACGCCGGGCAGTACCTGATGATCGAACGGGAAAACGGCGAAAAATCGGCCTTCTCCCTGGCCTCGGCACCACATTCGGGGCGCGAGCTGCAATTACACGTATTGGTGCGCGAAAGCAGTGCACAAGCCCTGCTGGAGCAACTGCGACGCAACCCCAGCGTGCGTATCGAGATGCCTTTTGGCGACACGCATTTGTCCGAACTGCCGGACGGACCGTTGGTGTTGATCGCCGCCGGAACCGGCATGGCGCAGATGCACAGCCTGATCGAGCATTGCCGGGCAGCGGGTTTCAAGCACCCGGTGCACCTGTATTGGGGTGTGCGGCGGCCGGAAGATTTCTATGAAATCGAGCATTGGGACGAATGGAAAAAACTGCCGAACCTGTTCCTGCATAAAGTCGTCAGCGACTTGTGCGGCTGGGAAGGGCGCTGCGGGATGCTCCACGAAGCCGTGTGCGAGGACATCAGCGATCTTTCCGGCGTGCACGTCTACGCCAGCGGCTCGCCGGCCATGATCTACGCCACGCTCGATGCGCTGGTGGAAGCCGGCATGGACGCCCATCAAATGCGCGCCGACGTGTTTGCGTATGCGCCGCGGGCTTGAGCCACTCTTGAAATTTGCCTGAGGTCTGCTTTTGTGGCGAGGGAATTTCCGCTTTGTGGGAGCAAGGCTTGCCCGCGAAACAGGCAACTTGGTCTCTGAAAGACCGCATCGCTCTCATCGCGGGCAAGCCTTGATCCCACAGGGTTATAGGCCTGACGATATATCTATTCGATATTTAGCGTGCGCACTAGATGTCGTTAAGGTATATGCCAACATCGTAGGCAGGAGTGGCATCCAACTTGCCTTGATCTCTATGTGCGCCAGCATCATGACGGCGCGCGACCGAACTCTTTGACCCGCGAGGAGCCAAACGCTACCGGCCATGACCGCTATCGAATCCGCCATTAGCTGTGCCTTGTACCCGCCACGACTCGAGCTGGGGCCGCAATTGACCCGTGAGCAACTGCTCGCCTCGATGCAATTGACCATGAGCCTCCACCAGGGCGGTCCGGTCTGGCTGTTCGCATACGGTTCATTGATCTGGCGGCCCGAATGCACGGCGGTGGAGCGGATGCGCGGCCGGGTCCATGGTTATCATCGCGGTTTGTACCTGTGGTCCCACGAGCATCGCGGTACACCGGAGTTGCCGGGGCTGGTGTTCGGGCTGGATCGCGGCGGCTCGTGCAGCGGTTTCGCCTACCGATTGCCGGAGGAGAATCTCGAGGACTCGCTGTTTGCCTTGTGGCAACGCGAGATGCCGGTCCCGTCCTATCGCCCGCACTGGCTCAGTTGCCGTCTCGAGGATGGCAGCCGGGTGCAAGCCTTGGGGTTCGTGCTGGAGCGACACCTGCCCAGCTATGCCGGCAACCTGCCGGACCATGTGCTGAGCCAGGTATTTGAAAGCGCCTGTGGGCGTTACGGCACCACTCGCGATTATGTCGAGCAGACCATCCACGCCCTGCGCAGCCACGCCATGCCAGACCGGAATCTGGAGGCGCGGCTCAAGCGCTGCAAATCAGCGCTGGATCAGGCGACCGCTTCGCGGCTCTGACTGGCGATCTGCTTGTGCCACAGGGTTGGCGCGAGGAAGGCCATCGCCAGCAGGCAGGCGACAACCAGTAGGATGAAACCGCCATCCCAGCCGAAATAGTCCACCGTGTAGCCCATCATGGCACTGGCCGCGACCGAACCACCGAGATAACCAAACAGACCGGTAAAGCCGGCAGCCGTGCCCGCCGCTTTCTTGGGCACCAGCTCCAGCGCCTGCAGGCCTACCAGCATGACCGGACCGTAGATCAGAAAGCCGATCGCGAACAGCGAGATCATGTCGACCATCGGGTTGCCCGGCGGATTCAGCCAGTAAACGATCGTCGCAACGGTCACCAATGCCATGAACACCATGCCCGTCAGGCCACGGTTGCCCCGGAAGATCTTGTCCGACATCCACCCGCACAGCAGCGTGCCGGGAATGCCGGCCCACTCGTACAGGAAGTAAGCCCAGGACGTCTTGTCGAAGTTGAAGTGCTTGACCTCTTTAAGGTAGGTCGGCGCCCAATCCAGGATGCCGTAGCGCAACAAGTAGACGAAGACGTTGGCCAGCGCGATGAACCAGAGCATTTTGTTGCGCAGCACGTATTTGACGAAGATGTCCTTGGCGCTGAACTCTTCTTCGTGGCTGGCATCGTAGCCTTCCGGGTAATCGTTCTTGTACTTCTCGATGGGTGGCAAGCCCGTCGATTGCGGCGTGTCGCGCATGACAATGAAGGCAAATACAGCGACCAGCAGCGCCACCGCTGCCGGTACGTAGAACTTGCTGTGCCAGTCGTTGAACCAGCCCATGCCAAGTATCGCCAGTGGACCGATCAGGCCGCCGCCGACGTTGTGGGCGGTGTTCCATACCGAAACCACACCGCCGCGTTCTTTCTGCGACCACCAGTGGACCATGGTGCGCCCGCTAGGTGGCCAACCCATGCCTTGGGCCCAACCGTTGATGAACAACAGGATGAACATCATGGTCACGCTGGAGGTTGCCCACGGTGCGAAACCGAAAACGAACATGACGCCGGCGGACACGATCAGGCCAAAGGGCAGGAAGTAACGAGGGTTGGAGCGGTCGGACACGATGCCCATCAAAAACTTGGAAAGGCCGTAGGCGATCGCGATCGCCGACATCGCCACCCCCAGTTGGCCTTTTGTATAGCCTTGGGCGATCAGATCCGGAAATGCCAGGGTGAAGTTCTTGCGTAGCAGGTAGTAACCCGCATACCCAATGAAAATCCCGGCGAAAATCTGCCAGCGAAGGCGTCGATAGGTGCTGTCTATTTTTTCTTCAGGCAATGGAGCCTGATGTGCGGCAGGGCGAAAGAAAGCAAACATTCAAGAGCTCCAAATTTCTTGTTTTGACTGCGGATGCGAATGTTACAGTTTCGTTACCGAAAATAGCATCGGTTCGCATCAACAAAAAAGCAGGAATGTTGGAGATGTTGTGTTCTTTTATGAACATGTCGCTCAGGTATAACTGAAGGGCGGTGTGGGAATGGCGAAACCGGGTCGTAGGGTTACGGCCCGGTATAAAACAATTCAGGTAAGCAATCAGCGAACCTGAATCACCACTTTTCCGACCGCCTTGCGTTGGCCAAGATCATTGATGGCTTGTGCCGCATTGCTCAGCGGGTACACCTGTGACACCAGCGGCTTGAGCTTGCCCTCGGCAAACCAGCCGAACAATTGCTGGAAGTTGGCGGCGTTGTCCTGAGGCTGGCGCTGGGCGAAGGAGCCCCAGAACACACCCACCACGGCGGCGCCCTTGAGCAGGGCCAGGTTCACCGGCAGTTCGGGGATGCGTCCGCTGGCGAAGCCGACCACCAGCAACCGGCCGTTCCAGGCGATGGCGCGGATGGCCTGGTCGAACAGGTCGCCACCCACCGGATCGTAGATCACATCGGCACCCTGGCCGTCGGTGAGACGCTTGATTTCATCCTTCAGGCTGGTTTCGTTGTAGTTGATCAATTCGTCGGCGCCAGCAGCCTTCGCCACGGCGAGTTTCTCTGCGCTGCTGGCGGCAGCGATCACCCGGGCGCCCATGGCTTTGCCGATCTCCACCGCCGCCAGGCCGACACCACCGGATGCGCCGAGCACCAGCAGGGTTTCGCCGGGTTGCAGGTTGGCCCGTTGCTTGAGGGCGTGCATCGAGGTGCCGTACGTCATGCTGAAGGCGGCGGCGGTGTTGAAATCCATGGACGCAGGAATCGGCAACACGTTGTAGCCAGGTACCGCCACCTGTTCGGCAAAGCTGCCCCAGCCGGTCAGCGCCATCACCCGGTCGCCAACCTTCAAGTGGTTGACTTTCTCTCCCACTTCGCTGACCACGCCGGCGGCTTCGCCACCTGGGGAAAACGGGAAGGGTGGCTTGAATTGGTATTTGCCCTCGATGATCAGCGTGTCAGGGAAGTTCACCCCGGCGGCATGCACCTCCAGCAGCACTTCGTTCTTCTTGGCGACGGGGCTGGCGGCGTCTTCCAGCACCAGCGAATCGGCGGGGCCGAATTCTTTGCACAGCACGGCTTTCATCAGGGCTATTCCTTTGGGAGTGATGGCCGATAAGTGTAGGTGTGAGAGACAACGGGTCAACGAGCATGCCCTGCCCTGATAGCCGGCTATAAGCTTGTGCTTGAACGGCGGGGCGGTATGCTGGGCCGCAAACCGGATGAGGAATCAATTGTGAAAGCGTGGATCATGTTGATGCTGGCCCTGTCGCTGCCTGTGGCAGCGATGGCCGAAGAGGGCAAGGAAGCGAAGGAAGGTGAGGCGCCGAAGGTCAGCTACATCACCCTCAGCCCACCCTTTGTTGGCAACTATGGGCTCGACGGTTCGGCGAAGCTGAGGGTCTACAAGGCCGATGTGGCCCTGCGTGTGACGGGAGATGCTGCTGCGGCGGCGGTCAAGGCCAATGAGCCGTTGATTCGCAACCAGTTGGTGGCGCTGTTCGCCCAGCAGACCACCGAGGCCATGAATAACCTGGAAGCCAAGGAAAAGCTGCGCCAGGAAGCGTTGAAGCAGACCCAGCAGGTGATGAACGACGAAACCGGCAAGCCGATGGTCGATGACCTGTTGTTCAACAACCTGATCATTCAGTAAACCGGCTCGATCGCAGCCTTTGGCAGTGCCCGGATCTCCTGGCGCTGCCCAAGGCTGCTTTTTTTCGTCAAGACGCCAGGCTTTTCCGAAACCGGGCCAGGGCGATTGCAAAGAACAAAAGCCCGATGGCCGCCAGCGCCAGCAGGTCCGGCCAGATCACGCCAGGGCCGGCATCACGGAACAGGATCGCCGCGCTGAGGCTGACGAAATGCGTCGAGGGCGAGCCTTGCATCACCCATTGCAACCATTGCGGCATGCTGTCCAGCGGTGTGCTGCCGCCCGACAACAGCAGCATCGGGATGATGACCGGGATCGCCAGCAAACCGAACTGCGGCGTCGAACGAGCGAGGGTGGCGAGGAAGATGCCCAGTGAGGTGCTGGCGAACAGGTAGAGTGCGGTCACCAGCAGGAAGAGCACCATGGAGCCGGCGAGAGGTACGCCCAGGGCAAACTTGACGATGATTTCCAGCGACGCCCAGGTGCACAGCACCACTACCAGCAGGTTGCTCCAGATTTTCGCCAGCATGATTTCCAATGCCGTCAGCGGCAGCACCAGCAAGTGGTCGAGGGTACCGTGCTCGCGCTCGCGCAGCAGCGCGGTCCCCGTCAGGATGATGGCCAGGATCGTGATGTTGTTGACGATCTGGATCACTGCCAGGAACCAGCCACCTTCCAGGTTGGTATTGAACAGCGAACGCGTGGTCAGCCTCACGGGTGTTGCTTCGCTCGTTTGTGCCTGGCCGGCGTAGATCGTCAGTTCCTGTTGGAAAATCCGTCCTATATAGCCGGCGCCCATGAACGCCTGGCTCATGGCCGTGGCGTCGACGTTGAGTTGCAGCGTCGGTTCGCGTCCTGCGAGCAGGTCGGCCTGGAAGTTGGCGGGCACATTAATGACAAAGGTGTAGCGGCCACTGTCCATGACCTTGTCCAGTTCGGCATAGGGCAGGGCCACCGGGTTCTGGAACTCCGGCGGTTGCAGGACCTGGGCCAATTGGCGCGAGAGATGGCTCTGGTCTTCGTCCACTATTGCGACACTGGCGTTGTGGACGCCGATTACCGAACCGGCGGCCGGCATGTAGATCGCCACCGTGAAGGCGTAGCCCAAAAACAGCAGCAGAACGGAGTCGTACCGCAGGCTGGTCAGTTCCTTGAGCCCCAGACGCCAGATATGTGAAAGCGTGTGCATCAGGCCTCCTGCTTTTTCAGCATGATCAGGCTGAGCCCGGTGAAACCCAGGAAAAACCCGCCCAGCGCCAGGCATTGCGGCCATAGCTGGCGCAGATCCAGGGCCTTGGTGAAGGTGCCGACGGCGATATCGAGGAAATAACCGGCGGGAAACAACTGGCCCATCACCGAGGCCGCGCCGTCCAGGGACGAACGCGGCACGATCAGCCCCGAGAACTGGATGGTCGGCAGGCTGGTGATGATCATGGTGCCGAGGATCGCCGCGATCTGGGTGCGGGTGAACGCCGAGATCAGCAGCCCCATGCTGGTGGTCGCCAGTACATAGAGGAGGCCGCCCACCGCCAGCGTCAGGCCGCTGCCCTTGAACGGCACACCGAACAGCCAGCGGTTCATCGCTGTCAGCAGGGCCAGGTTGATCAGGCTGACCGCCAGGTAGGGCACTTGTT
This sequence comes from Pseudomonas brassicacearum subsp. brassicacearum, assembly GCF_008801605.1. GTDB lineage: Bacteria > Pseudomonadota > Gammaproteobacteria > Pseudomonadales > Pseudomonadaceae > Aquipseudomonas > Aquipseudomonas brassicacearum. The sequence goes on from NZ_VZPJ01000002.1 coordinate 450,310, forward strand.
TGCCCAGCAGGAACTCCAGGCGGGTCAGCGGCGTGGCGTAGAAATTGGTGATCGAACCCAGCTCCTTCTCCCGCACGATGCCCAGCGCCGTCAACATGGCCGGAATGAACGCCAGGATCAGCGCCATGACCCCAGGGCCGATGGCGTTGACGCTGACCACGTCCTGGTTGTAGCGAAAGCGCGTCTCCAGCGTCGCGCCGGGTTGCCGGTTCGGTGCGCGGCTGCTGAGTTCGGCCAGTTGCTCAAGGTTGGCCTGGTGCACGGCCTGGACGTAGTTGCGACTGGTCTCGGCCCGAAACGGTATGCCGCCGTCCAGCCAGGCGCCCACTGTCGGCTGGCGGCCAGCGTAAAGGTCACGCCCAAACCCAGGGGGGATTTCCAGGGCCAGCTTGATCTCCGAGCGCTGCAAACGTCGATGCAGCTCCTTCGCGTCGCGGATGATCGGCTGCTCCTCGAAGTAGCGCGAGCTGCGGAACGCTTCCAGGTAGGCACGGCTTTGCGGGCTCTGATCCTGGTCATACACGGCGAAGGCCAGTTTCTCCACATCGAGGGAAATACCGAAGCCGAAGACCACCATCATGAACAAGGCGCCCAGCAAGGCGAATGCCATCCGCACCTTGTCGCGCAGCAGCTCCTTGCCCTCCCGGCTGGCAACGGCCCACAGGCGACCGAGGCTCAGGCCGCGCCGGTCCCGGGGGGCGTCGGCACTGTCGAGGGTCACGGGAGCGGCGTCTTGTTGCGTCTCGCCCTGGGCTTTCTCCAGGCAGGTGACGAACGCGGCTTCCAGCGTCTGGCCGTTGAACTGCGCCTGCAAGGCCGCCGGCGTGTCACAAGCCAGGACCTTGCCGGCGTGCATCAGCGAAATGCGATCGCAGCGCTGGGCCTCGTTCATGAAATGGGTGGAAAGGAAAATTGTCACGCCCTGTTCGCGAGACAACTCGATCAACAGTCGCCAGAAATCATCCCGCGCAGCCGGATCGACACCCGAGGTCGGCTCATCGAGGATCAGCACTTCCGGGCGATGCAACACTGCCACCGCCAGGGACAAACGTTGGCGCAGGCCCAGTGGCAGCGAGCCGGAAGGCTGGTCCGCCAGCGCCTGGAGATTGAAGCGCTGGATCAGTTCGTCGATGCGCTGGCGACTGTCCGTCGTGGGCAGGTCGAAGAGCTTGGCGTGCAGCTCCAGGTTTTGGCGCACGCTCAGTTCGCCGTACAGCGAAAAACTCTGGGACATGAAACCCACCCGCTTGCGGGTGGCGAGGTCCTTGGCGTTGACCGGGTTGCCCAGCAGCCGGGCACTGCCTTCGCTGGCAGGGATCAGCCCGGTCAGCACCTTCATGGTGGTGGTCTTGCCGCAACCGTTGGAACCCAGGAACCCAAAGATCTCGCCGCGACCAATCGCGAAGCTGACGTTGTCGACGGCGGTGAAATCACCGAAGCGCAAAGTGAGGTCGTGGGCTTCGATGGCAATGTCGGTGGTGTTGGCGCTCCTGGGGGGGATCACCAGCGGCTCGGCATCGCGGCCGCTGTCGCCCTGAAAATGGGTGAAGGCCGAATCGAGCTTGCCGTCCGGGGTGACCTTGGCCAGCTCCGCACTCAGGCCCTTGGCGATCAAGCGACCGTTGTCGAGCATCAGGCAATGCTCGAATTGTTCGGCCTCTTCCATGTACGCGGTGGCGACCAGCAGGGTCAGTTGCGGGCGTTGTCGGCGCACGTCTTCTATCAGTTCCCAGAAGCGCCGCCGGGACAGCGGGTCCACGCCGGTGGTGGGTTCGTCGAGAATCAGCAGGTCCGGTTCATGGATCAGCGCGCAACACAGGCCGAGCTTCTGCTTCATGCCGCCGGACAGCTTGCCCGCCGGACGATCGGCAAAACGCTGCAGATCGGTGGCCAGCAGCAAAGTGCCCATGCGTTGTTCGCAGTCTGCCCGCGATAACCCGAACAGCGTGCCGAAGAAGCGAATGTTCTCGCGTATCGACAGGTCCGGGTAAAGGTTGCCCCCAAGCCCTTGGGGCATGAAGGCAATGCGTCGGTAGAGGGTGTTGCGATGGCGTCGGTCGTCGATCGAGGCGCCGAGCACGTCCAGTTGGCCGTGCTGGAGTTTCTTCACTCCGGCAATCAGCCCCAGCAGGCTCGACTTGCCGGCGCCGTCCGGGCCGATCAGGCCGCAGCGAGTGCCGACGGGCAGGCTGAAGGCGATATCGCTCAACGCCACCTGCTGGCCGTAGCGATGCTCGATGCCCGAGGCGTGCAATGCCTCGTCGAGGGCGGTGCTCATTGCAGGTTGGCCGGCCAGTCGATGGGGGCGGTGCGTACATAGCCGGCACCGGGCATGCCGGGTTTGGCCTGGGGCACTTCGCCGGGTTGGGTCAGGCGTACTTTGACGCGGAACACCAGTTTCTGGCGTTCATCACGGGTCTCGACTTCTTTCGGGGTGAACTGGGATTTGGCCGCGACGAAGCTGACCTTGGCCGGCAGCGGTCGCTCGGGCAGGGCGTCGAGCAGCAGGCGCGCTTCATTGCCCACCGCCAGTTTTCCGGCCACCGAGGCCGGCAGGTAGAGGTTCATGTATTGGTCGTTCGGATCGATCATCAGCAACACCCGGCCGCCGGCGCCCAGCACTTCACCCGGCTCGGCCAGGCGCAACTGGATCACGCCGTCGAGTGGCGCCCGCAACGTACTGTCATCTATTTCACTGGTGAGCTGCGCCACTTGGGCCAGGGTCGCGCCGATGGCCGCATTCGCCGCCGATACCTGGGCCCGAGCGGCGTTGACCGCAGCGTTGGCGGTGTCGACGCGGGCTTGTTGCTGGTCGATGACCTGGCCGCTGGCGTAACCGCGCTTGAACAGTTCCTGGGTCCGCTTGAGTTCCTGGTGAGCGAGCAATTGTTCGCTCTGGCGCAACTGTACGTTGGCTTCGGTGGCGGCAAGGTTCTGTCGGGCACGCACGACTTCGGCCTCGGCCTGATTGCGCTGGGCCTCCAGGGTGCGGGTGTCCATGCGCGCCAGCACTTGGCCCTTGATGACGTTGTCGCCTTCGTCGACATGAACTTCGGCCAGGCGTCCGGGCGTCTTGCTGGCGATCTGGACCTCGGTGGCCTCCAGGCGGCCGTTGCCCATGCTCAAGCCTTCCGGCAGGCGATCGTGGCGTGACTTCCAGTAGCCGAAACCGCCGGCGGCCAGCAACACGGTCATCAAGGCAAAGGCAAAAAAACGCGAGGTACGATGGTTCGTCGACATGTCCGGCATCCTGCGGCTATAGCATCGAAGTCTGCGGGATCAATGACCGATCCAGCTTGATATCCATCAACTCATCGGCGATCAGCGCAGGGCAATCACTGCGGCCCACTGTTCGGCCGTGACAGGCATCACCGACAGTCGCGAGCCTTTCTGCACCAGTGGCATTTCAGCCAGCGCGGTCTGTTGCTTGAGGTAGTCGAGCTTCAGCACGTGGGGAAACGTTTCGACGTGGGCTACGTCGATCGCGGTCCAGGGGTTTTTGTCCGGGCCGGCCTTGGGGTCGAAGTAATGGCTATCGGGTTCCAGCGCTGTCGGATCGGGGTAGGCCGCGCGGACGATCCGGCCGATCCCGGCAATGCCTGGCTCGGGGCAACTGGAGTGGTAGAAAAAGAACGCGTCGCCCACCGCCATGGTCCGCAGGAAATTACGCGCCTGGTAGTTGCGAACCCCGTCCCAGCGTGCCTGGCCGAGCTTTTCCAAGCCTTGGATGGATAATTCGTCGGGCTCGGACTTCATCAGCCAATAGGCCATGATTGCTACTCCTTGGCGGTGTTGAAAAAAATAGTTCAGCGATTTTATGACAAACCGACAGTCGGTTGACGCCAGAGTTTGCGTGTCGGGGCCGGTTGCCGCAAAATGCCGGCCTTCCAAGCTTGACGCTGCTGCACGGCCAATAAGAAAACCGCTGCTGTCATCGTGTGTGATATGCCTTGAGGGGGGCAATCGATGAAACGCAAACCGGATTTGTTGTGGATCTTGGTCATTCTGTTCGGTCTAGGTGTCGTGACCACGGGTTACGCTCAAAGCCTGTGGGCCAACAAGACCGACGCGCCGGTGGAAATCACCCAACCCGCGTCATCGTTCAAACGCTGAACCCGCTTTCCTGGCGCCGCTGATGACCGCGGCGTCTACCCCGCGATATACCATTGCCTGTCGCTGACCGTTCCCTGCAGCGGCACGTCCCAGCTTGCCTGCGCCAATCGTTCGACTTTCTGGCATTCATGGGCCAGCCCCAATAGCGTCGGCTTGCGCCACTGCTTGCGTCGCGCCAGATACGCCAGGCTGCGGTCATAAAAGCCGCCGCCCATGCCCAATCGACCTCCCGCATCGTCAAACCCCACCAGTGGCAACAGCACCAGGTCCAGCGTCCAGACCTTGCGTTGCCGGGCGAGGTTCTTGCGCGGTTCAGGAATACGAAACCGGTTGGGCTGCATTTTTTCGCCGGGGTGGATGCGCTGGAACACCATCTTGGTCTGCGGCCACGGGCTGAGCACCGGCAGGTAAGTAGCCTTGCCCCGGCGTTGGGCTGCGCGCAGCAGCAGGCGCGGATCGATCTCGCCGTCGTTGGGCAGGTACAGGGCGATGTGCCGCGCACGGCGAAACAGCGGATGCTGGGCCAGTTGCTTGTACAGCCCGCGGGCGGCTTGCCGTTGCTGGGCGGGCGTCAGGGCGCGACGGACCTGGCGCAGCAGGCGTCGAAGTTGCGGGCGGGGCAGCAGCGCAGGTTCGGTCATATCAGTGCTTCACGCAGTGGCGATGTCACAGCGTAACCGCAAAACAGGCTGCCCAGAAATGCCGGCGCCAGAAACGACAATGCCAGTCCGCATGGACTGGCATTGTCTGGAATCAGGCTCCCCGGATGAACCGCTGTCGGCTTAGCCCTTGAACCCGAAAGTTCAAGGTGGAAGTTGCAGGGGGCGTTAAGGCTTTCCGTCAAGCGGACATGCACACCGGCCCCAACGTGCAACCCCCGTGGTTGTGCGTATCGGCTCAGGGACATCACCAACTGGCAAGCACCCCAGGGAGTGATGCGAGTATACCCCAGGCAGCCTCGCGAATCAGCCCTTGCTGACGTCTGGATCGGTGGCGAGCACCAGATCCACCCGATCGAGCAGGTCGCGCACCTGTTCACGGGTCGAGCCGCTGACCTGCAGGTCCGGTGTATCCTGGCGATGCAGCAGGTCGTGGGTGATGTTCAAGGCGGCCATCACGGCGATGCGGTCGGCACCGATGACTTTGCCGCTGCTGCGGATCTCGCGCATCTTGCCATCCAGGTAACGGGCGGCGCTCACCAGGTTGCTACGCTCTTCCTGGGGGCAGATGATCGAATATTCTTTGTCGAGGATCTGCACGGTAACGCTATTGCTTGAACTCATGAGTCTTGCTCCAGGGCCTTGAGGCGCGAAATCATCGATTCGACCTTACGCCGGGCGATTTCGTTTTTTTCAATGAGGTGCGCGCGTTCCTCGCGCCAGGTTTTTTCCTGAGCTAATAGGAGTCCGTTTTGGCTCTTAAGTTGCTCGACCCGGTCAATTAGCAGTTCGAGTCTGGCCATCAGCGCTTGCAGGTCGGTGTCTTCCATTGTGTCCACTGAAGATTGTGTCTGATGGAGGGTATGGGTCGCACAGCCTCTGATAGTCTTGGCGAGTCTGTCGATGTAGGATACAAGGCCTCCATTCTAGACATAGCGCCGTCTGGCGCCTAGCTGCCCATGCCCATTCAGAATTCCCCGTATCAAGCATTCGCCACCCTGCTGAGCACCAGCGGTCATCCTGTCTCGCCTGCCGAACTGCATGGCCTGCTGCTCGGTCGCAGCTGCGCCGGTGCCGGCTTCGATGCCGACGGCTGGTTGGCCGACGCCGCCGAACTGCTGGAAGGCGAGCCGGCGGACAACGTCCGCAACGCGCTCATCGGCCTGCAGGAAATGGTCAAGGGCGAGCTGACCAGCGACGACATGACCGTCGTCCTGCTGCTGCCCACTGACGACGCCCCCTTGGCCGACCGCGCCGCTGCGCTGGGCCAATGGTGCCAGGGCTTCCTCGCCGGCTTCGGCCTGACCCGTCGCGAATACGCCTTGAGCGAAGAGGCCAAGGAAGTGTTGCAGGACTTGGCCGCGATCTCCCAGGTCCAGGATGCCCTGGAAGAGTCCGATGACGGCGAAAGCGACTACATGGAAGTGATGGAGTACCTGCGGGTCGCGCCATTGCTGCTGTTCACCGAGACCAAGAAAACCGATGCAGCGGCCCCCAAGCCGTCCTTGCATTAATTTTTAGAGGGAACACCGTCTGCCCATGATTCATATCCCGAAATCGGAATACAGCCGTCGCCGCAAGGCCCTGATGGCGCAGATGGAACCCAACAGCATCGCAATCCTGCCCGCCGCCGCCGTTGCGATCCGCAACCGCGACGTCGAGCACGTCTACCGCCAGGACAGCGACTTCCAGTACCTCAGCGGCTTTCCCGAGCCGCAGGCGGTGCTGGTGCTGATGCCGGGCCGCGCCCATGGCGAATACATCCTCTTTTGCCGCGAACGCAACGCCGAACGTGAGTTGTGGGATGGCCTGCGCGCCGGCCAGGAAGGGGCGATCCGTGACTACGCCGCCGACGACGCGTTTCCCATCACCGACATCGACGACATCCTGCCGGGCCTGATCGAAGGCCGCGACCGGGTGTATTCGGCCATGGGCAGCAACCCGGAATTCGACCGGCACCTGATGGAGTGGATCAACGTGATTCGCTCCAAGGCCCACCTCGGCGCCCAGCCGCCGAACGAATTCGTTGCCCTGGATCATCTGCTGCATGACATGCGCCTGTATAAATCGGCGGCAGAAGTGAAAGTGATGCGCGAAGCGGCGCGGATTTCCGCCCAGGCGCACATTCGGGCGATGCAGGCGGCGCGTCCGGGGCTGCATGAGTTCAGCCTGGAAGCCGAGCTGGACTATGAGTTCCGCAAGGGCGGGGCGAAGATGCCGGCCTATGGTTCGATCGTCGCGGCGGGGCGCAATAGCTGCATCCTGCACTACCAGCAGAATGACGCGCTGCTCAAGGACGGCGACCTGGTACTGATCGACGCAGGCTGTGAAATCGACTGCTACGCCAGCGATATCACCCGAACCTGGCCGGTCAGTGGCAAGTTCTCACCCGAGCAGAAGGCGATCTACGAAGTGGTGCTGGCTGCCCAGGAAGCCGCGTTCGCCCAGATTGCGCCGGACAAACACTGGAACCAGGCTCACGAAGCGACGGTGCGGGTGATTACCGAAGGATTGGTGCGCCTTGGCCTGCTGGAGGGTGAGGTGGAAGCGTTGATCGCCAGCGAGGCCTACCGGGCGTTCTACATGCACCGCGCTGGCCACTGGCTGGGCATGGACGTGCATGACGTGGGCGAATATCGGGTCGGCGGCGAGTGGCGGGTACTTGAGGTCGGCATGACGCTGACGGTGGAGCCGGGCATCTACATCGGCCCGAACAACCGCAGCGTAGCGAAAAAATGGCGCGGCATTGGCGTGCGCATCGAGGATGACGTGGTAGTGACCAAAACCGGTTGTGAAATCCTGAGCCACGGCGTACCGAAGACGGTCGCCGACATCGAGGCCCTGATGGCCGCTGCCCGGACGCAAGTGGCATGAGCCGGGTCAATCTGGCGATCGTCGGCGGCGGCCTGGTCGGCGCGAGCCTGGCGCTGGCCCTGCAGGCCGGTGCCAAGGCCCGGGGCTGGAAGATCATGCTGATCGAGCCCTTTGCCCCCGGCGATGCCTGGCAGCCAAGCTACGACGCCCGGTCCTCGGCATTGTCCTACGGTGCCCGGCAGATTTATCAACGCCTGGGTGTCTGGCAGGAGATTTCCCGCCGCGCCGAACCGATCAAACAGATCCATGTGTCCGACCGCGGGCGGTTTTCCACGGCGCGGTTGTCGGCCATGGAAGAGGGCGTGCCGGCGCTGGGCTACGTGGTGGAAAACGCCTGGCTCGGCCAGTGCCTGTGGCAAGGCCTGGACCCGGAGGTGGTGAGTTGGCGCTGCCCGGCGCAGGTCACCCGCATGGAGCCGCTGGTCGGCGGTTATCGCTTGACCCTGGACGACGAAACCACCCTGGAATGCGACCTTGCCGTACTGGCTGATGGCGGCCGCTCCAGCCTGCGCGAGCAGTTGGGTATCGGCGTGCGCAGTCGACCCTACGACCAGAGCGCCTTGATCGCCAACATCACCCCCAGCGAAGCCCACAACGGCATGGCCTTCGAACGTTTCACCGATGACGGCCCGATGGCCTTGTTGCCACTGCCGGAGAATCGTTGCGCGCTGGTCTGGACCCGTCAGGGCATGGACGCACAACGGCTGGCGGCCCTCGACGAGCGCAGTTTTCTAAGTGAATTGCAGGGCGTGTTCGGCTATCGCCTGGGCACCCTGAAACAGGTGGGCGTACGACATCTGTACCCGCTGGCGCTGGTGGAGGCCGAAGAACAGGTCCGTCCGCACCTGGCGATCCTGGGCAACGCCGCCCACAGCCTGCACCCGATTGCCGGGCAGGGGTTCAATCTGTCCCTGCGCGACGCCCAGGCCCTGGCCGATGCCCTGCTCGACAGCGAAAGCGAGCCTGGGGATTTTGCCGTGTTGCAAGCCTATCGCGAGCGCCAGCGAATGGATCAGGTCCTGACCGTGGGCTTCTCCGACCAGGTCACGCGCCTGTTCGCCAGCAACCTGCCATTGGTGTCCCTGGGCCGTAACCTCGGCCTGTTGGGCCTCGACTTGCTGCCGCCGGCCAAGCGCTGGTTCGCCCGTCAGGCCATGGGGCTGGGGACGCGTCCCGATGCTTGAGGCCGGGGCTGTCATTTCTTTTCATGGGCGACCGATGTCGCCAGCAAAACAGGCTTAGAGCATGGAATTGCGTGCAGATCTGCTGATTGTCGGCGCCGGTATGGTCGGCAGCGCCCTGGCGCTGGCGTTGCAGGGCAGTGGCCTGCAAGTGCTGCTGCTCGACGGCAGCCCGATGAGTGTCAAACCCTTCGACCCCCAGGCCGCGTTCGAGCCCCGAGTCAGTGCCTTGTCGACGGCCAGCCAGCGGATCCTCGAGCGCCTGGGCGTCTGGGACGGCATCACCGCCCGGCGCGCCAGCCCCTATACCGACATGCACGTCTGGGACGGCAGCGGCACCGGGCAGATCCATTTCTCGGCCGCCAGCCTGCACGCCGAGGCGCTTGGGCACATCGTTGAAAACCGCGTTGTGCAGGACGCCTTGCTGGATCGACTGCATGACTGCGACCTGGGCCTGTTGGCCAATGCCCGGCTGGAACAGATGCGTCGTTCCGGTGACGACTGGCTGCTGACCCTGGCCGATGGCCGTACGTTGCGCGCGCCCCTGGTCATCGCGGCTGACGGCGCGAATTCCGCCGTGCGTCGCCTGACCGGCGTTGCCACGCGGGAATGGGATTACCTGCACCACGCCATCGTCACCAGCGTGCGCAGCGCCCGGCCGCATCGAATGACGGCCTGGCAGCGTTTCACCGACAACGGTCCGCTGGCGTTCCTGCCACTTGAGCGTGACGGCCGGCACGACTGGTGCTCGATCGTCTGGTCCACCACCCCCGGTGAAGCGCAGCGCTTGATGGCGCTCGATGAAACTCAATTCTGCAGCGAACTGGAACGGGCCTTTGAAGGCCAGCTCGGCACGGTACTGAGTGCCGACCCACGCCTGTGCGTGCCGCTGCGCCAACGACATGCCAAGCGCTATGTGGCCGAAGGGCTGGCATTGATCGGCGACGCGGCCCATACCATTCATCCGTTGGCCGGGCAGGGCGTGAACCTGGGCTTCCTCGACGCCGCCGTGCTGGCCGAAGTGCTGTTGCAGGCGGCCGGGCGTGGCGAACGACTGGCGGACGTGAAGGTGCTGAGCCGCTACGAGCGGCGACGCATGCCCCATAACCTGGCGTTGATGGCGGCGATGGAAGGTTTCGAGCGCTTGTTCCAGGCCGATCCATTGCCGGTGCGCTGGTTGCGTAATACCGGGTTGAAGCTGGTGGACCGCATGCCCGAGGCCAAGGCGTTGTTTGTGCGCGAGGCGCTGGGGTTGATTGGGGATTTGCCGGATCTGGCCAAGGCCTGAGAGGTGGGTTGGGGCTTATGGCCTCATCGCGGGCAAGCCTTGCTCCCACACAAGCTCTTGCTCCCACAGGTGTGCAATGTGGGACGAGCTTTTGTGGGAGCAAGGCTTGCCCGCGATGGCAGACGCAAAAACACTGCGCATCTCAAAGTTGCAACATTTGGAAATGTGTCCAGCCATTGTTCGATTGAGATGCCAAATGTGAGTCCTTATCATTTGCGCTTCGTTCACAATCCAGAGACCGCTACCATGTCGGCACCCAAGCGCCTGCTGTCCGCCCTCGCCTTGACCCTGATCGGTGCCACTGCCGCCCAGGCCGCCGATGAGGTGGTGGTCTACTCTTCGCGCATAGACGAACTGATCAAACCGGTCTTCGATGCCTACACCAGGAAGACCGGCGTGTCGGTGAAGTTCATCACCGACAAGGAAGCGCCGCTGATGCAGCGGATCAAGGCCGAGGGTGAGAACGCCACCGCCGACCTGCTGCTCACCGTCGACGCCGGCAACCTCTGGCAGGCCGAGCAGATGGGCATCCTCCAACCGTTCACCTCGCCGGTGATCGACGCCAACATCCCGTCCCAATATCGCGCCTCTTCCCACGCCTGGACCGGCTTGAGCCTGCGGGCGCGGACCATCGTCTACTCCACTGATCGGGTCAAACCCAGTGAGCTGAGCACCTACGAGGCCTTGGCGGGTGACGAGTGGGAGGGCCGCCTGTGCCTGCGCACGTCGAAGAAGGTCTATAACCAGTCGCTGACCGCCACCCTGATCGAAACCCACGGTGCGGAAAAAACCGAGGAGATCCTCAAGGGTTGGGTCCGGAACCTGTCCACCGACGTCTTCTCCGATGACACCGCGCTGCTTGAGGCGATCAACGCCGGGCAGTGCGACGTCGGCATCGTCAATACCTACTACTACGGCCGCCTGCACCAGCAGAAGCCGGACCTGAAGGTGAAGCTGTTCTGGCCGAACCAGGCCGACCGTGGCGTGCACATCAACCTCTCGGGGATTGGCTTGACCAAGCATGCACCGCATCCGGACGCTGCGAAGAAGCTGGTGGAGTGGATGACCACGCCAGAAGCGCAAAGCATCTTCGCCGACGTGAACCAGGAATTCCCGGCCAACCCGAAAGTCGAGCCGTCCAAGGAAGTGGCGGCCTGGGGCAAGTTCAAGGCCGATACCCTGCCGGTGGAAGTCGCGGGTAGACGCCAGGCCGAAGCCATACGCATGATGGATCGCGCTGGCTGGAATTAATCCAACTCAGGCACGGCTCCCTGTGGCGGTTGTAAGATAGGTGCCCGCGCGAATGCGCGGGCATCATCATTTAAACGAGAGCACCCCTTGGCCCACCCCGCCCAACGCCGTTGGTACCCCCTGGTCTTTGCCATTGCCGCGCTGGTCCTGTTGCCCTTGAGCGTCTTGCTGCTGTCCTGGCAGAGCATCGACCAACAGATCTGGTCCCACTTGTGGGACACGCAAATGCCGCGCTTGCTGGGCAACACCCTCACGTTGATCCTTGGCGTGGGTGTGGGGGTGACGTTGCTGGGTGTCAGTCTCGCCTGGCTCACCAGCCTGTGTGAATTCCCCGGGCGACGCTGGCTCGACTGGGCGTTGATGCTGCCGTTTGCGATTCCGGCCTACGTGTTGGCGTTTGTCTTCGTTGGCCTGCTGGACTTTGCAGGCCCCGTGCAGACACTCATGCGTGAATGGTTCGGCAGCGGCCTGCGCCTGCCCCGGGTCCGTTCCACCGGTGGGGTGATCCTGGTGCTGGTGCTGGTCTTTTACCCTTACGTCTATCTGCTGGCGCGCAGTGCATTCCTGGCCCAGGGCAAGGGCTTGATGGAAGCCGCACGGGTGCTCGGGCAGTCGCCGTGGCAGGCGTTCTGGCGCGTGGCGCTGCCGATGGCCCGGCCGGCCATCGGTGCGGGCGTGGCGTTGGCGCTGATGGAGACACTGGCGGATTTCGGCGCGGTATCGGTGTTCAACTTCGACACCTTTACCACCGCGATCTACAAGACCTGGTACGGCTTCTTCAGTCTCTCCAGCGCAGCCCAACTGGCCAGCCTGCTGTTACTGGCGGTGATGCTGGTGCTCTACGGCGAACGCCGGGCCCGCGGTGCCCACCGAGCCAGCAACGAGCGTCCCCGAGCCAAGGCTTTGTATACGTTGCGCGGTCTCAAGGCCGTGGCAGCCAGCTGTTGGTGTTTCCTGGTGTTCGCCTGTGCCTTTGTCATTCCGGTGCTTCAGTTGGTGGTGTGGTTCTGGCAACGCGGTCGTTTCGACCTGGACGAACGTTATGCCGGGCTGATCGTCCACACCCTCTACCTGGGCGGCCTGGCCGCGCTGATCACCGTTTGCGTGGCCTTGCTGCTGGCGTTCGCCCGACGGCTGGCGCCAACCCGTCCGATTCGTGCCGGCGTCGGCCTGGCGAACCTGGGCTATGCCTTGCCCGGTTCGGTGCTCGCGGTATCGATCATGCTTGCATTCAGCTACCTGGACCGTGAGCTGGTCATCCCGCTGTCGAGCTGGCTCGGTGGGGCAGGCAAGCCGTTGTTGCTGGGTAGCCTGTCGGCGCTGTTGCTGGCATATCTGGTGCGCTTCCTGGCCGTGGCCTACGGTCCGTTGGAGAGCAGCCTGGCGCGAATTCGTCCGTCCTTGCCCGAGGCTGCACGCAGCCTAGGGGTCAGTGGGCCACGACTGTTTTTCAAAGTGTATCTGCCGTTGCTGTTGCCCGGCACCTTGAGCGCGGCGTTGCTGGTGTTCGTCGACGTGCTCAAGGAAATGCCCGCGACCCTGCTGATGCGCCCGTTCGGCTGGGATACGCTGGCGGTGCGGATCTTCGAGATGACCAGCGAAGGGGAGTGGGCCCGGGCCGCGCTGCCGGCGCTGACGTTGGTACTGGTGGGGTTGTTGCCAGTCATCGGATTGATACGACGTTCGGCCCATCAAAACAGCTAGGTGTCAGTCCCACCTCATGCGGCTACAATGCGCGGCATTCGGTGCGGTCCGTCTGTCGGACCGGGCAACTGAGAACGTCAGAAAACTCCTTTTTTCAGACGTTCGCGTTATGCAGTGCCCGTCCGCACCTTCGCCAAGCCCGGAAGGAGAAACCCATGGGACAGCGTACGCCTCTGTATGACCTTCATCTCGCCCTTGGCGCGAAGATGGTCGATTTTGGCGGTTGGGATATGCCTTTGCACTACGGCTCGCAAGTCGAAGAACACCATCAGGTGCGTCGCGACTGCGGAGTGTTCGATGTATCCCACATGACCGTGATCGATGTCGCCGGCCCCCAGGCCAAGGTTTGGTTGCAGCGTTTGCTGGCCAATGACGTCGATCGTTTGCAGGACACAGGCAGTGCCTTGTACAGCGCGATGCTCAACGAGCGCGGCGGCATCGTCGACGACATGATCATCTATCGTGTCGAGGACGGTTATCGGTTGGTCTTCAACGCCTCGACCCGCGATCAGGATCTGGCCTGGATGCAGGCACAGCTCGGTGGCTACGACGTGCAGTTGCATGAGCGCCCCGAACTGGCGATGCTGGCGATCCAGGGCCCCCAGGCCCGGCAGAAGATTGCCGAACTGGTGACGCAACCGCGTGGGCAGATCATCCAGCAACTCAAGCCTTTCGAAGGTCGCGCCGACGGCGAATGGTTCATCGCCCGGACCGGCTACACCGGCGAAGATGGCCTGGAAATCGTCCTGCCCGCCCAGGAAGCCCCGAGTTTCTTCAACGACCTGGTAGGGGCCGGTATTTCGCCCATTGGCCTCGGCGCCCGCGATACCTTGCGCCTGGAGGCCGGCATGAACCTCTACGGCCAGGACATCAACCAGGACGTTTCGCCCCTGGCCTCGAACATGGCCTGGAGCATCGCCTGGGAACCGGCGAGCCGTCAGTTCATCGGGCGCAGTGCGCTGCAAGCCGAGCTTGCCAGCGGTGTGCAGCACAAATTGGTCGGGCTGGTGCTGGAAGAGCGGGGTGTCTTGCGCGCCCATCAGGTGGTCCGCATCGCCAATGTTGGCGAAGGGGAGATCACCAGTGGTAGTTTTTCTCCTACGCTTAGCAAGTCGATTGCCCTGGCACGTGTTCCGATGGCTACCGCCGACCGTGCCGAGGTAGAAATTCGCGGCAAGTGGTATCCGGTACGGGTGGTCAAACCGACCTTCGTCCGCCATGGCAAAACCCTGATCTAACCTTTTGCGGCGGGCCGCTGGCCGCTGACACTTCTCTTGAGGACACAGAATATGAGTGATATCCCTGCCGAACTGCGTTTTGCCGAAAGCCATGAGTGGGCACGCCTGGAAGCTGACGGTACCGTCACCGTGGGCATCAGTGATCATGCGCAGGAAGCCTTGGGCGATGTGGTATTTGTCGAGCTGACTGAAGTCGGTAAGGTCTTTGGCGCAGGTGACCAGGCCGGTGTGGTCGAGTCGGTCAAAGCGGCTTCCGATATCTATTCCCCGATTGCAGGTGAAGTGATCGCGGTCAATGAAGAGCTGAGCGGTTCGCCGGAGCTGCTGAACTCCGATCCGTATGGCGCCTGGATCTTCAAGCTCAAGCCAAGCGACAAGGCCGAGGTGGGCAAGTTGCTTGATGCGGCAGGCTACAAGTCCGCTATCGGCGAATAAGGACGACTGCACTTGTGGGAGTGAGCAAGCTCGCTCCCACAAGGGTTGGGACAGCCTTGGGGTGTTCACCGGGCAAAAAAAATGCCGCTCGATCGAGCGGCATTTTGTATTGGCCGGGAATCAGTCCTGGGCGACGGCGTTTTTCGCCAGGATAGCGTTGGCCAGTTCCATGTCGGTGGCTTGCAGGCCTGGGTTGTCGGCGCGCACTTTCTGCATCGCCGCTTCCAGGTAAGGGCCCCGAATACCGCCATCACTGGCGACGAAGCTGCCGGCGTCGTCCTGGGCGGCGACGATCAGCTTGTGATCCTTGAAGGTCAGGTAGGTGGAACCGGTGGTCGCACCGGATGAGATGACGTTACGCCAAAACGTGTCGGCCATTGCCGAGCCAACAGGAAGAGACAGCAAGGCTAGGGTAGCGACAGCAAGTTTGAGACGCATGATAGGTGACTCCACTGGGTTAACTATGACGTTGGATTACCTGCGCCTCTATTCAGTTCCATGACCTCTCAGTCAGCCCGCTCCACCTGCAGCACCGCGCCTTCCTGCGCCACCACCCTGACCCGCGTGCCCACGGACGACTCGGGGCCCTTGGCCAGCCAGACGCTGTCGGCCACCTTGATCTTGCCGCGGCCATCGACAATCGCTTCATGAACCTGGAAGACCTTGCCTATCAGCTCTTGCCCGCGCAGGTTCAGGTGCGGTTGATCACTTTGGCGCACCGCGCTGCGCTGGCGTCGCCACCAGTACAGTGCCGTCGCGATGGCGAACAGGCCGAACAACAGGAACTGCAGCTCCCACGGCATCTGCGGCAGGATGAACGTGAGCACGCCGACTGCCGCGGCGGCCATGCCGATCCACAGCAAGTAGCCGCCGGCACCGAACACTTCGAGGATCAGCAGGATGACGCCCAGCGCCAGCCAGTCCCAGTACGACATGTGTTGCAGGAACATCCACATACGCGCGCCTCAGGCTTTCTTGCTGTCGAAGGTGGCCTTGACGATCTCGCCAATGCCGCCGACCGCACCGATGACCTGGCTGGCTTCCAGTGGCATCAGGATTACCTTGCTGTTGTTGGCCGAAGCCAGTTTGCCCAGCGCATCGATGTATTTCTGCGCGACGAAGTAGTTCACCGCCTGGACGTTACCGTCGGCAATCGCCTGGGACACCACCTGGGTGGCCAGCGCTTCGGCTTGTGCCTGGCGCTCGCGGGCCTCGGACTCCAGGAACGCGGCCTGGCGGCTGCCCTCGGCCTCGAGGATTTGCGCCTGCTTCTTGCCTTCGGCGGTGAGAATCGCCGACGCTCGCAGGCCCTCGGCTTCGAGGATCTGGGCACGCTTGATGCGTTCGGCTTTCATCTGCCCCGACATGGCGGCCATCAGGTCGGCCGGCGGGCTGATGTCCTTGATCTCGATCCGGGTGATCTTGATGCCCCACGGCGCTGTGGCTTCATCGACGGTGCGCAGCAGTTTTTCGTTGATACCGTCGCGCTGGCTCAGCATCGCGTCCAGCTCCATGGACCCCAGCACGGTACGGATATTGGTTTGCAGCAGGTTGCGAATGGCGTGCTCGAGGTTGTTGACCTCGTAGGCAGCCTGGGCGGTGTTGACCACCTGGAAGAAGCACACGGCGTCGATCTGCACCGTGGCGTTGTCGGCGGTAATGACTTCCTGGGGCGGGATGTCCAGTACGCTTTCCATGACATTGATCTTGCGCCCGATGCGATCCATCACCGGGATGATGATATTCAGGCCGGGCTTGAGCGTGTTGGTGTAGCGGCCGAACCGCTCGACGGTCCATTGGTAGCCTTGGGGCACGACCTTGAACCCCATGAACAGGATGGCGACCACGAGGCCGATGAAAAGTAAAAGTACACTACCGATCTGCATGACGGTTCCCTGTGCGAATTGAGATGGACCTGCGAGCCCTGAGTGTAGGGCACGCGGCCAGTATCTTCGCTATGTGGGAGCAAAGCTTGCTCGCGATGCAGGCGCCTTGCTTCCCCGGGAGACCGCGTCATTTTCATCGCGGGCAAGCCTTGCTCCCAGAACCTCTCGCCACAGGTGCCGCCACAACTACTTCTGCTCGCTCTGCGGCGTCACCCGCAGCACTTCCTCGACCGTGGTCAAGCCCGCCGCCACCTTTTGCGCCCCCGACAGTCGCAGGCTGCGCATGCCTTCCTTGAATGCCTGGCGGCGTACCGCCAGCAGGTCGGTGTCGGGGTGGATCAAGGCTTTGACGCTGTCGGTCAGTTGCATGATTTCGTAGACGCCGGCGCGGCCGCGGTAACCGGTGTCGCGGCACTCCAGGCAACCGACGGCCTGTTGGGCATTGCTCGGCAGCGGCGCCTGCCAGGGCCGCGTCAGGGTTTGCCAGTCGTCTTCATCCAGGGTCAGGGGGGCCTTGCATTGAGGGCACAGCGTGCGCACCAGCCGCTGGGCCATGACCCCGAGCACGGTGGCCTTGATCAGGTAATGGGGCACACCCAGCTCCAGCAGGCGACTGATGGCGCTCGGCGCGTCGTTGGTGTGCAGCGTCGACAGCACAAGGTGCCCGGTGAGCGCCGCCTGGATCGCCATCTCGGCAGTCTCCAGGTCGCGGATCTCACCGATCATGATGATGTCCGGGTCTTGTCGCATCAGCGCCCGCACCCCGGCGGCGAAGGACAGGTCGATGTTGTGCTGGACCTGCATCTGGTTGAAGGAGGCCTCGACCATTTCAATCGGGTCCTCGATGGTGCAGAGGTTCACTTCCGGCGTCGCCAGTTTCTTGAGGGTGGTGTAGAGGGTGGTGGTCTTGCCGGAACCGGTGGGCCCGGTCACCAGGATGATGCCGTTGGGCTGGCGGGTCATGTCCTGCCAGCGACGCAGGTCGTCGGCGGAGAAGCCGAGTTGGTCGAAGTCCTTGAGCAACACTTCCGGGTCGAAGATCCGCATGACCATTTTTTCGCCGAACGCGGTGGGCAAGGTCGACAGGCGCAACTCCACTTCGCCACCGTCCGGGGTCTTGGTCTTGACCCGGCCGTCCTGGGGTTTGCGTTTTTCCGCGACGTTCATCCGCCCCAGGCTCTTGAGACGGCTGACGATTGCCATCGTGACCTGCGGCGGGAACTGATAAACGGTGTGCAGCACCCCGTCGATGCGAAACCGCACGGTGCCCTGCTCGCGGCGCGGTTCGATGTGGATATCACTGGCGCGCTGCTGGAAGGCGTACTGGAACAGCCAGTCGACAATGTTGACGATGTGGGCGTCGTTGGCGTCCGGCTCCTGGTCGCTGGCCCCCAGGTTGAGCAACTGTTCGAAATTGCTCAGGTTGCTCGGCTGCTGATCGACCGCGGTGGCGCCGCTGACCGATTTGGCCAGGCGATAGAACTCCACGCTCAAGCGCTGGATGTCCACCGGGTTGGCGATCACCCGCTTGATCGGCAGCTTGAGCACGTGGGTCAGGTCGGCTTCCCAGCTGTTGACGTAGGGCTGTGCGCTGGCGACGGTGACGGCGTCACGATCGACCGCCACCGCAAGGATCTTGTGGCGCTGGGCAAAGGCATAGGACATCAAGGGCGTCACGGCCGCGACGTTGATTTTCAACGGGTCGATGCGCATGTAGGGCTGGTCGGCCTGCTGGGACAGCCACAGGGTCAGGTTCTCCAGGTCCAGGCGCTTGCCGGGCCGGCTGAGGTCGTCCAGATGCTGGTTGGCGATGAACTCCAGCGGATGCAACTGGCTATTGGCGCTGTGGCGTCGGCGGGCGTTCAGCGCGGTTTCGGCTGAATCCTGGCTGATGAGGCCCTGGGTGACCAGTTGGCGCAGCAGATCGTTGAGGTCCAGCCAGCGGTCCTGAGTGGCGTGTTTGGTGGACATGCGGGTTCCTATTGGACAATTGCAGCAAAGCCGCGATACAGACGCTTCGGCGTCCTCGCTCGGTCTGCAAAAGAATAGTCCCGACCCCGTAAACCGTTGGGCCACTACCCGACCAATGCGTTACCAGTTCTTGCCCATGGGCGTTCAAAAGACGGCTTGGGCCGACCCAACGTGCGCAATATCAGCGTCTTGCAGGTCCACCGAACAGACGCTGATCAGGTTACGTAATTTTTCAGCGATGACCTGGGCACGGTGCCAGCTCAGCCCATCCATGACGATGTCCAGCGCCAGCACATCGCCGAGGCGCTCGACATGAACCTGCTGCGGCGTCAGGCCCTGCAAGGCAAACAGGTTCAACGCCCGACACAGCAAGTCCGGCTCGGCTTCGGCCACTATCTGGTACTGCACCCGGCAATGGGTATTGGCGGCGTGCCAGACGTCGGCGCGGGGCGGGGCTATGGCAACGGCTTCGAGTGGGGGCATGTTCGGTCTCCTTGGTGGCGGGAGAAATATTTACATGCGAGCTGGGGTATTTCTTATCTAAGATGAGTGATTATGGCGATGTTTTGAATCGCTTGATTCTCTAAATCAATCATTTCGGGTTTGATCATGCACAGCGAACTGGATAGCTACGACCGCAGGATACTGGCGCTGCTGCAGGAGGATGCCTCGCTGTCCAGTGCGCAGATCGCCGAACAGGTCGGCTTGTCTCAATCGCCGTGCTGGCGGCGGATCCAGCGGATGAAGGAGGAGGGCATCATTCGCGGCCAGGTAACTCTGCTGGATCGCAAGAAAATCGGCCTTAACACGCAGATCTTCGCCGAAATCAAACTCAACGCCCACGGTCGTTCGAACTTCACCGAATTCACCGAGGCGATCCGCGGCTTCCCCGAAGTGCTGGAGTGTTACGTGCTGATGGGGTCGGTGGATTTTCTGCTGCGCATCGTCACCGCCGATATCGAGGCGTATGAGCGATTCTTTTTCGAAAAGCTGTCGATGGTGCCGGGGATCCAGGAAGTGAACTCGATCGTGGCGCTGTCGGAGATCAAGTCGACGACGAGTTTGCCTGTGGTGCGTTGAGCTTGTTTCTGCGGTGTTTTTGCTGGCCTCATCGCGAGCGAGCTCGCACACAGTTGATCTTCAGTGGCCACAACATGTGTGTACAACACTGAACCTCTGTGGGAGCGAGCTTGCTCGCGATGGCGGCATCACAGACGCAGTAAAGTCTTCCAGGCCCGATTCTGGTAAACCGCAATCGCCTGCTGCTTGCGCGCATCCAGCGTTTCATCAGTGATCGGTTGGTTGGCCAGTTGCACCAGTTTGTTCAGTTCACCATAGAGGCGATCCATTTCCGGGATCTCCAGTACATGGCGGGCGTGGTGCAGCCAGGCCTGGATGCGTTCGATGCGCGGCAGTTGCTCGGCCAGG
Source organism: Pseudomonas brassicacearum subsp. brassicacearum (assembly GCF_008801605.1). GTDB lineage: Bacteria > Pseudomonadota > Gammaproteobacteria > Pseudomonadales > Pseudomonadaceae > Aquipseudomonas > Aquipseudomonas brassicacearum. The sequence goes on from NZ_VZPJ01000002.1 coordinate 470,338, forward strand.
TCTTCCGGCTGTTGCTGATAGCGTTGCAATTGCAGGGACGAGGATTCTTCGCCCAGCAGGCGCGGCAGCCAGCTGCCCAGTTGCGCCGCGCCCTGGCGATTGCCACGGGTGTTGCGCTCGGCGGCCCAGCTGCGCGCCAGCAGCCAGCGGGAAGTGTTGAGGGAAAACAGGCCCCAGCGCGGGTCTTGCAGCTCTTCAAGGAACTGTTCCGGTGCCGCCTTGCGCACGTCTTCGTCATCCAGGCCGGCCTGGACCAGTGGGCGCCAGTCTTCCAGCAACGCGTCCAGGGCCAGGCGCAAGTCGTGGGTCGATTGGCGCGGCGCGGCCTGGCCGAGGCTGCTGAGCAGGGCGCGCAGTTCGGCGAGGTTTTCCACCCAGTCCTGCAGCAAGCGCCAGTGGCCGTTGAAACGGTATTGCTCGGCCAGGCGTTGGCTGCTGCCGAGCAGATGCCAGCTCAGCGCGGCGAAGGCGTCATCCAGCGGCGTTTCGGCGGTCAGTTGCGGGGCCGGCAGGCTCAGGGCGTAGCTGCCTGCGTCATACAGGCGATAGCCACGCTCGGCCTTGCTGATGTCGCAAGGCATCAGGGGCAGGGTCGCGGCCAGCTCGGCGGCCAGTTCCAGCAGGGCGGTGGGTTCGCCTTCGCGCAGTTCCAGCTCCAGTTCGCAGATTTCTTCCTTCTGCTTGCCGACTACCACATGGCCCAGGTCCAGGGCGGCTTCGATGACCACCTTGCTTTTGCCACGGCCCCAGGCGATTTCAGCGCGTTCGCGAACGAAATCGGTGGTGAAGATGGCCTTGAGGGTTTTCTTGTCCAGTTCGGCCAAGGCCTCGGGCCAGCATTCGCCGTCGAGCTTCTTCAGGTCGAGCTTGGCCTTGGGCAGGTGCCAATCGTACTCGTTGCGCTCGGACAGGCCGGCGACGCTCTGGCCGCGGGTCTTGAGGGTCTGGATCACCTCTTCGCCGTCGCGACGCAGGCGCAGGGCGACCTTGGCCTGGGCCAGGTCACGCTCCGGCGTGTCGAAATACTGGTTCATCAGTTCGTGGCGTTCCCAGCCACTCTTGTTGCGTTTTTTCAGCAGCGGATGCTCGCGCAAGGCTGCCAGGGTCTCGCGGCTGACGCGGAGTTTGATTTCGGTTTCTTTCTGCATGGCCGGAAAATCCAGGGATCGGGTGTGCAGCCGGGGAAGGTGTGGCTGCCAAGGCCGTGCAGTGTACAGGACTCACTCGCCCTAGGTTTATTCCTGGGTCCAGATGGTTCTATGATGAACGTCAATCTGTAAGCCCGGAGTCAGCGATGCCTTTGCCGTCCATGAAAGATCAATTCGCTGCCCTGATCGCCGCACCTTCGGTCAGTTGTACCCAGCCTGGGCTGGACCAGTCCAACAGTGCCGTGATCGAGCTGCTGGCAGGCTGGCTCACTGAGCTGGGGTTCTGCTGTGATATCCAGCAGGTCAGCCCTGGCAAATTCAACCTGCTGGCCAGTTTTGGCAGCGGCCCCGGCGGCCTGGTGCTGGCTGGTCACAGCGACACGGTGCCGTTCGACGGCGCGTTGTGGCAGACCGATCCGCTGAAGCTCACCGAGGTCGATGGCCGCTGGGTGGGCCTGGGCAGCTGTGACATGAAGGGCTTTTTCGCCCTGGTCATTGAAGCGGTCAAGCCGCTGCTGGACCAACCGTTCAAGCAACCGCTGCTGATCCTCGCGACCTGCGACGAGGAAAGCTCCATGGCCGGCGCCCGGGCCCTGGCCGATGCCGGGCGACCATTGGGGCGTGCGGCGGTGATCGGTGAGCCGACCGGCCTGCGGCCGATTCGCCTGCACAAGGGCGTGATGATGGAGCGCATCGACATTCTCGGGCGCAGCGGCCATTCCTCCGATCCGAGCCTGGGCCACAGCGCGCTGGAAGCCATGCACGATGCCATGGGCGAATTGCGCGGGCTGCGCCTGCAATGGCAACGTGAGTTCCGTAACCCGCAGTTCACCGTTCCACAACCGACCCTGAACTTCGGCTGCATCCATGGCGGCGACAATCCCAACCGCATCTGTGGCCAATGCTCCATGGAATTCGACCTGCGCCCCTTGCCGGGCATGGACCCGCAAGTGCTGCGGGCGGCGATCCAACAGAAGCTGAACCCTATCGCCGAACGCCATAAAGTCAAGATCGACTACGCACCGCTGTTCCCCGAAGTGCCACCCTTCGAGCAGGCCGAAGACTGCGAGCTGGTACGGGTGGCCGAGCGACTCACCGGCCATCGTGCCGAAGCAGTGGCGTTTGGCACCGAAGCGCCTTATCTTCAGCGCCTTGGCTGTGAAACCCTGGTGCTCGGCCCTGGCGATATCGCCTGCGCTCACCAGCCGGGCGAGTACCTTGAAATGTCACGTTTGCAACCTACCGTACAGCTGTTGCAACAATTGATTGGTCATTACTGCCTGACACCGGCCACGGTCGGTTAAATTGCCCCCTTGCGGGGCCGTATTCATCACATGAGGAGAGCGCGCGTGTCGCCAAGCCTGTTCCGACGATAACCACCAGCCCGTTGTGCGTTCTGTTTCGTCTTTTTTTGGCTGTTATTTATTACAGGTCCAGGTTCATGCCCGAGTACGTCAATTGGCTTCGTCACGCTTCGCCCTACATCAACGCCCACCGCGATTGCACCTTCATCGTCATGCTGCCCGGCGACGGGGTGGAACACCCTAATTTCGGCAACATCGTCCACGATCTGGTGCTGTTGCACAGCCTCGGCGTGCGCCTGGTGCTGGTCCATGGTTCGCGTCCGCAGATCGAGACCCGCCTCGCTACACGGGGCCTCACTCCCCATTACCACCACGGCATGCGCATCACCGATGCCGCGACCCTGGAGTGTGTGATCGATGCGGTCGGCCAGTTGCGCATCGCCATCGAGGCCCGCCTGTCCATGGACATGGCGTCCTCGCCCATGCAGGGCTCGCGGCTGCGGGTCGCCAGCGGCAACCTGGTCACCGCGCGTCCCATCGGTGTGCTCGAGGGCGTGGATTATCACCACACCGGTGAAGTGCGCCGGGTCGATCGCAAGGGTATCAATCGCCTGCTGGACGAACGCTCCATCGTGCTGCTGTCGCCGTTGGGTTATTCGCCCACCGGCGAGATCTTCAACCTCGCCTGCGAGGACGTTGCCACCCGGGCAGCCATCGACCTGGCGGCCGACAAGCTGCTGCTGTTCGGTGCCGAGCAGGGGCTTATCGGTGAGGACGGGCGGCTGGTTCGCGAATTGCGCCCGCAACAGGTTCCGGGCCATATGCAACGCCTGGGCAGCGACTATCAGGCCGAACTGCTGGACGCGGCGGCCCAGGCCTGTCGTGGCGGGGTGGCGCGCAGCCATATCGTCAGCTATGCCGAGAACGGTGCGCTGCTGACCGAACTGTTCACCCGCGATGGCAGCGGTACGTTGGTGGCCCAGGAGCAATTCGAGGTGGTACGCGAAGCGGCCATTGAGGATGTTGGCGGCCTGCTGGACCTGATCAGCCCGCTGGAAGAGCAGGGGATCCTGGTGCGTCGCTCCCGCGAAGTGCTGGAGCGCGAGATCGAGCAGTTCAGCGTGGTCGAGCGCGAAGGCATGATCATCGCCTGCGCGGCGTTGTACCAGATCGCCGATTCGGACGCCGGGGAGCTGGCCTGCCTGGCCGTGAACCCGGAATACCGCCACGGTGGCCGTGGCGATGAACTGCTGGAGCGGATCGAAACCCGGGCCCGCGCCCAGGGGCTCAAGACGCTGTTCGTGCTGACGACCCGGACTGCCCACTGGTTCCGTGAACGTGGCTTTGAACCCAGCAGTGTCGAGCGCCTGCCGGCGGCGCGGGCTTCGCTCTACAACTACCAGCGCAATTCGAAAATCTTCGAAAAATCCTTGTAGGCCGCCGTCGGAAAACTTGCTCTGCCGCGATCTTCTTGATTTCAGACAATGAGCAGCTAGTCTGGAACGCGTCAAGATCGCGGCATGCGCGAGCGGTCGTGAACAGGAATCGAAGGCGCAGGAGGCGCGCAAACACAGCTCGTCACCAAGAATTCGCGGGCCTCGTAAATCCCCGACGAATCATCGTTCAGTAATTTCCTGCGTCGCCGATAAGTCATGTCACGGCCTGATGGTGCTGTGATGGCACTCATATGTCGAAACGAGCTGAAAACTGTTGAAACAATTCTTTTTGGAATTATAAAGAATCCATTATCCTGCGGTCCGGTGTAGAGGGGTTAGACCATAGTCGTAGTCATAAATGGTTACGATTGACTTGTCAGTCACGGTCTGGCGCTAATCGCGCATCCGCGGGATCCGGGCGTTCGATCCGGAACCAAAGACACACAAGAATTAGAAAACGAGAGGAGCGAAGCATGAACAAGTCCACCTTGGCCCTGGCCGTGGCTGTTGGGGTTCTGGCGCAGCAGGCAGGCGCCGCTGGTTTTATCGAGGACAGCAAGGCGTCTGTCAGTTCTCGTACGTTGTATTTCAATAACGATAACCGTGAGACGGGCAAAGAGGACCTGCGCGAAACGGGTACCGGCCTCAAGTTCGACTACAAGTCCGGCTTCACGCAAGGTGTTGTTGGCTTCGGTATCGACGCTCAGGCGCTGGTGGGTATTCGTCTCGATGGGGGGGACGGGCGTAACAACGGTTCCTATATGCCAGCCGATACTGATGGTTCGGCGGTACATGATTGGAGCCGTTTGTCCGGCAACGTAAAGGCGCTGTTCTCCAAGACCGAGGCCCACCTGGGTGGCGCCCTGGCGCCTAACCTGCCGATCCTGGTTGCCAACGACAGCCGTCTGCTGCCACAGACCTTTGAAGGTGGCACCATCACCTCCAAGGAAATCGACAACGTCACTTTCAACGCTGGTCAGTTGGAACACGCAACAGGCCGTGCATCGAGCAACAGCACCGGCCTGGCAGTGGCGGGCGGTACCCAGGACAGCAACCAGTTCCGTTTTGGCGGTGCAGACTGGAAGGTCACCAAAGACCTGACCCTGCAGTACTACTACGCCAACCTGCAGGATTACTACAAGCAGCACTTCCTGGGCGCGGTACACGTTTTCCCGATCAGCGAAGGTCAATCCTTCAAGACCGACCTGCGCTACTTCGACAGCAGCTCGGACGGCCGTAACGGCGACGCGGGTTATCAGTTCAACAACAACGGCGGTTATGCCAAGCATGCGGGCGAGGTCGATAACAAGACCTGGAGCGCCATGTTCACTTACACCTTGGGCGGCAGCGCCTTCCTGCTGGGTCACCAGCAAGTCGGTGATGACGGTGGCTTCGTATACCTGAACCAGGGCAACGTGGTGAACGGCAACGGTCGTCCCGAAGGTGCCGGTGGTGCGAGTTTCTACCTGTTCACCGACAGCATGATCAACGGGTTTGTCCGTGCCGGTGAAAACACCACGTTCGGTCAATACTCCTACGACTTCGCTTCCCTGGGCGTTCCAGGCCTGAAAGCCTCGGTTGCCTACCTGCGTGGTGACGACGTCAAATCCGCCACTGCTGGTGGAAGCGATTACTCCGAGTGGGAACGCGACATGCGTGTGGATTACGTAATCCAGCAAGGTGCGTTGAAAGGCTTCGGCACTACCCTGCGTCAGGGTACTTACCGCAGCAGTGGTGCAGGCGACAGCCAGGATCAGACCCGCCTGATCTTCAACTACACTTACAACTTCATGTAAGACGTAGCGAAGTAAAAAAAGCCCCGCCCGGCAGCACGCCGGGCGGGGCTTTTACGTTTTGGGTCAGGTAGTGGGATCCGTCTTGTATTCCTCCCGTATCCGGGGGATGCAACGCTCAATACACGCCGCTTTATTGAATCAGTACATCATCGACCCTACACGATGCCTTTTTCGTGAATGTCCTTGAACAGGCCTGCCCGAGCTTCGTCGAGAGCGGTTTTTTCGCTGAGGATAAAACATTCGAACAACCCCGCCTGTACGTCTCTAGCCCAGAGCCTCCGACCACGGGTCAGGATCTGATACTGCATCACCGTCGTTGCCGCACGTAAATCAAGCAGATCCACTGGGCATCCGGCTATATCCGCCAAGTCCCCGGAAAGCTGCCATAACAACACGGGGTCGACCTGACCGGTCCAGAGCACAGCTATATCGACATCACTGCCAGGCCCGGCGGTTCCCTGTGCATGGCTACCAAACAGGTAAACCGCCAGCAGACCAGAGAGTTGGTTTTGCAGATGAGTCAACAAGGCTTGAGTGTTCATGTTGCCTATCGTAGCCGCTCGTCCTGAAATCGCGTCAATAATTCCGTAATGTGAACACAAAGCAAAAAAAGCCCCACCCGGCTACACGCCGGGTGGGGCTTTTGCGTTTTCGAGTCAGGCCCACCCCTGTAGCCCTCCTCGAAACTTCTCCTCTTTTCAGCAACTCGAGGCCTTCTCGAACCTCGCTGGCGATCTTGTGCCGGTATGCGGAATCGCGCCAGTGAACAGTTTTTTATATTCACTATCGATCTAGATAAATGGATATTTATTCTTTTTAAAGCAAACGAAACCGGTGCAAAGTTGGGCTCACAACAACCTCATCCAGGAGCCGCACCATGAGCCTCAGACTCGGCGACATCGCCCCCGACTTCGAACAGGATTCCAGCGCCGGCAAGATTCGCTTCCACGAATGGCTCGGCGACAGCTGGGGCGTGCTGTTTTCCCACCCGGCAGACTTCACCCCGGTGTGCACCACCGAGTTGGGCCTGACCGCCAAGCTCAAGGACGAGTTCGCAAAGCGCGGCGTCAAGGCCATTGCCCTCTCGGTCGACCCGGTGGACTCGCACCACAAGTGGATCGAGGACATCAACGAGACCCAGAACGCCGTGGTCAATTTTCCGATCCTGGCTGATGCCGATCGTAAGGTGTCGGATCTGTACGACCTGATCCATCCCAACGCCAGCGACACTTTGACTGTACGCTCCTTGTTCGTGATCGACCCGAACAAGAAGATCCGCCTGACCATCACCTACCCAGCCAGCACCGGGCGCAATTTCAATGAGATCCTGCGGGTGATCGACTCCCTCCAATTGACCGACAACTACAAAGTCGCCACCCCGGCCAACTGGCAGGACGGTGATGAAGTGGTGATCGTGCCGTCGCTCAAGGATGAAGAGGAACTCAAGCAGCGTTTTCCCAAGGGCTATCGCGCTGTGAAACCTTACCTGCGCCTGACCCCGCAGCCCAACCGCTGACGCACACCCGACCTGAACCTGTGGGAGCGAGCTTGCTCGCGATGGCGTCGGATCTGCCAACGTCGATGTCGACTGATACACCGCTATCGCGAGCAAGCTCGCTCCCACAGGGGATTTCTGTGCACCAAGGGTTTTGGCCGTTTCGACGGCCTTTTTTTATTGCTTAAAGAGAGTGAACTTCATATCTCTAAACTGCATAACCAAATGAATAAATATGATTTAAAGATATATTGATCCCCTGTTATGGTTTGACCCATACAGCGAGATCGCCCACCGCGAATCGCACGTGACAGTTAAGGAATAGCAGGCATGTTGGTCGTCTCACTCGGTGGCAGTCCCAGCCAACGCTCCCGCTCCGGGGTGCTGCTGGAGCGGTCGCAACGCTGGTTGCAGCAGCAAGGTGTGGAAGTGGTGAGCTATCAGGTGCGCGATTTTCCGGCCGAAGATCTGCTCCATGCCCGTTTCGACAGCCCGAAGGTGATCGACCTGCTCCAGCAGATCGAAAATGCCGACGGCCTGTTGATTGCCACGCCGGTGTACAAGGCGTCTTTTTCCGGTGCGCTGAAGACCGTGCTGGACCTGCTGCCTGAACGCGCCCTGGCTCATAAAGTGGTGTTGCCGATGGCAACCGGCGGCAGCATCGCCCACATGCTGGCGGTGGATTACGCCCTCAAGCCAGTGTTGTCGGCGCTCAAGGCCCAGGAAATGCTCCACGGGATCTTTGCCGAAGACAGCCAGATCGCTTATGGCGAAGGCAACGCCCAGGCGCAATTGGCACCGGCTCTGCAGCAGCGTCTGGACGAGGCGCTGGAACAGTTTCTCAGCGCCATGGCCCGTCGGCCCAGGCCGCTGGACCCCAGTGTATTGAACGAACGTTTGTTGAGTGCTCGCTGGAGCATTTGACCCCCGAACACCCTGATTCAACTCACCTTACTCAGCCGCCAACGGCCCAGCAGGTGCAGCCAAAACCCCACAGCAAAAAGGAGAGGCGCCATGCGCACTGTCATTTTGCGTCGCGGGCTGGTCGCTCTGTTTGCTGCGGCTGTGTCCCTCGGCGTCATTACTCAAGCTCAAGCCGAGACCTTGCGGATCGGTTATCAGAAATACGGCACCCTGGTGCTGCTCAAGGCCAAGGGAACATTGGAAAAACGCCTCGCGGCCCAAGGCGTGGACGTGCAATGGACCGAGTTCCCCGGCGGCCCGCAGCTGCTTGAAGGCTTGAACGTCGGCTCCATCGACTTTGGCGTGACCGGTGAAACCCCACCGGTGTTTGCCCAGGCTGCAGGCGCCGACCTGCTTTATGTCGCCTACGAACCGCCGGCGCCCACCAGCGAGGCGATCCTGGTGCCCAAAGGCTCGGCGATCCAGTCGGTGCAAGACCTCAAGGGCAAGAAAGTCGTGCTGAACAAAGGCTCCAATGTCCACTACCTGTTGGTACGGGCGCTGGAGGATGCTGGCCTGAAGTATTCCGATATCCAGACCGTTTTCCTGCCTCCGGCCGACGCCCGCGCCGCGTTCGAGCGGGGCAGCGTCGACGCCTGGGTGATCTGGGATCCGTACCAGGCTGCCGCCGAACAGCAGTTGCAGGCGCGCACCCTGCGTGACGGCAAAGGCATCGTCGACAACCACCAGTTCTACCTCGCCACCAAACCCTATGCGCAAAAAAATCCCCAGGTCATCGCGACGCTGGTGGAAGAAGTGCGCGCAGTGGGGGAGTGGTCCAAGGCCAATCCTGACGACGTGACCAAGCAAGTCTCGCCGCTGCTTGGCCTACCGGCGGACATCACCCTGACGGCGGTGAAGCGCCAAGGCTACGGGGCGTTGTTCCTCACGCCGGAGGTGGTGGCGGCGCAGCAGAAAATCGCCGACAGCTTCTATCAGCTCAAATTGATTCCCAAACCCTTGAGCATCAAGGACGTGATCTGGACGCCGCCGGCGGCCGTTGCGAACGCGCAGTAATTCGATCCCTTAGGAGACCACTCCATGAGCCTCAATATTTTCTGGTTCCTGCCTACCCACGGCGACGGCCATTACCTTGGCACTGCCGAAGGCGCCCGCGCCGTCGATCACGGTTACCTGCAACAAGTCGCCCAGGCGGCGGATCGACTGGGTTTCGGCGGTGTGCTTATCCCCACCGGGCGTTCCTGCGAAGACTCCTGGCTGGTGGCCGCTTCGTTGATTCCGGTGACCCAGCGCCTGAAATTCCTCGTTGCCCTGCGCCCCGGGATCATTTCTCCGACGGTGGCGGCGCGCCAGGCTGCGACCCTCGACCGGTTGTCCGGCGGACGTGCGTTGTTCAACCTGGTGACCGGTGGCGACCCGGATGAGTTGGCCGGCGATGGCCTGTTCCTCGACCACGAGCAACGCTACCAGGCGTCGGTGGAATTCACCCGCATCTGGCGCCGGGTGCTGGAAGGCGAAACCGTGGATTACGATGGTGAGCACATCAGTGTGAAGGGCGCCAAGCTGCTCTATCCACCGATCCAGCAACCGCGTCCGCCGCTGTATTTCGGTGGCTCGTCGGAAGCCGCCCAGGACTTGGCAGCCGAGCAGGTGGAAATGGTGCTGACCTGGGGCGAGCCGCCCGCAGCCGTGGCGGAAAAGATCGAACAAGTACGGGCCAAGGCTGCGAAATTGGGGCGCACGGTACGTTTCGGCATCCGCCTGCATGTGATCGTGCGGGAAACCAACGCCGAAGCCTGGCAAGCGGCCGACCGGCTGATTTCCCACCTGGACGACGACACCATTGCCCGTGCCCAGGCGTCCCTGGCGCGCTTTGACTCGGTGGGTCAGCAACGCATGGCCGCCCTGCACGGTGGCCGTCGCGACAAGCTGGAAGTCAGCCCCAACCTCTGGGCCGGCGTCGGCCTGGTTCGTGGCGGTGCCGGTACGGCGCTGGTGGGCGATGGCCCGACCGTGGCGGCGCGGGTCAAGGAATACGCCGATCTTGGCATCGACACCTTTATCTTCTCCGGTTATCCACACCTGGAAGAGTCCTACCGCGTGGCGGAACTGCTGTTCCCCCACCTGGACGTGGAGCGCCCGGAGTTGCCCAAGAGCCAGGGCTATGTGAGCCCGTTCGGTGAAATGGTCGCCAACGATATTCTTCCCAAAGCCGCGTCCCAGAGCTGAGGCGGCCATGAAGAAAATCATCCATACCCTCGCGCCCTGGGCGGTGCCGCTGCTGTTGCTGGCGGTATGGCAACTGTCGGTATCGGCCGGTTGGTTATCCACGCGGATCCTGCCGGCACCCGTGGCCGTGATCGAGGCCGGGGTCAATCTGGTGCGCAGCGGCGAGATCTGGACGCACCTGGCGATCAGCGGTTGGCGCGCAGCGGTGGGTTTTCTGATCGGCGGTGGCATCGGCCTGGCCCTGGGCTTCATCACCGGCTTGTCGAAATGGGGCGAACGCCTGTTGGACAGTTCCGTGCAAATGCTCCGGAACATCCCGCACCTGGCGCTGATTCCGTTGGTGATCCTGTGGTTTGGCATCGATGAGTCGGCGAAGATTTTCCTGGTGGCGCTGGGCACGTTGTTCCCGATCTACCTCAACACCTACCACGGCATTCGCAACGTCGACCCGGCGCTGGTGGAAATGTCCCGCAGCTACGGTTTGTCTGGCTTGCGCCTGTTTCGCCAGGTGATCCTGCCGGGCGCCTTGCCTTCGATCCTGGTGGGCGTGCGCTTTGCCCTGGGGTTCATGTGGCTGACGCTGATCGTGGCGGAAACCATCTCGGCCAGCGCCGGCATCGGTTATCTGGCAATGAATGCCCGGGAGTTCCTGCAGACCGATGTGGTGGTGCTGGCGATTCTCCTGTACGCCGTGCTGGGCAAATTGGCCGACCTTGCCGCCCGTGGGCTTGAGCGGGTCTGGCTGCGCTGGCACCCGGCCTACCAAGTGAACAAGGGAGGTGCCGCATGACCGCCCAACAACCTCCGCGCCTGCTGCGTGGCATCCCGCTGGCAGTGCGCAAGCTGCAAAAAACCTTCGGCACGCGCCAGGTGTTGCGCGACATCGACCTGCATATCCCGGCCGGGCAGTTCGTAGCCGTGGTCGGTCGCAGTGGCTGTGGCAAAAGTACCTTGCTGCGGTTGCTGGCCGGTCTCGATCAGCCTACCGATGGTCAACTGTTGGCGGGCTCGGCGCCGCTGAGTGCTGCGCAACAGGACACGCGTTTGATGTTTCAGGAAGCGCGTTTGCTGCCCTGGAAAAAAGTCATCGACAACGTCGGCCTTGGACTAAAGGGCAACTGGCGCCCGCAGGCGTTGCAGGCACTGGAAGCCGTCGGCTTGGCCGACCGTGCCCATGAGTGGCCGGCGGCGCTGTCCGGCGGGCAGAAACAACGAGTGGCCCTGGCCCGCGCGCTGATTCATCAGCCACGCCTGCTGCTGCTCGACGAACCCTTGGGGGCGCTGGACGCACTGACCCGCATCGAGATGCAGCAACTGATCGAAAACCTCTGGCAGCAGCACGGCTTCACGGTGTTGCTGGTGACCCACGACGTCAGCGAGGCGGTAGCGATTGCCGATCGGGTGATCCTGATCGAGGACGGCCAGATCGGTCTCGACCTGCCCATCGACCTGCCACGCCCACGGGTTCGCGGCTCTCATCGCCTGGCGAGCCTGGAAACCGAAGTCCTCAACCGTGTGCTGTCCTTGCCCGGCCAACCGCCGGAACCGGAACCCGTTTCACCCTTGCCCACGCAATTGCGTTGGGCGCAATAACCTCATCCAGACAGGAATCGACACCATGACTATCAAAGCCATCAACGTACGCAACCAGTTCAAAGGCACCATCAAGGAAATCGTCGAAGGCGACGTGTTGTCGGAAATCGACGTGCAGACCGCGTCGGGCATCGTCACTTCGGTCATCACCACCCGCTCGGTCAAGGAGCTGGAACTGGCGATCGGCAGCGAAGTGATCGCCTTCGTCAAATCCACCGAGGTGTCTATCGCCAAGTTGTGAGCGATGCTTGACCCACAGCCCCGGACGGCGTGAGCCCTTCGGGGCTTATCGTTCCCACGCTCTGCGTGGGAATGCCTCTACGGACGCACCGCGTTCGGCTCTTGGGGACGCGGAGCGTCCCTGGCTGCATGCCCACGCAGAGCGTGGGAACGATCAACACTAGGCGTGGGAACGATCAAGCGGAGCGCTTGGGCAGATACGGTGGCAGATACAGCCCCAGGTACGCATCGAACACCCGCATGCCTTCCTCGGCCATGCGCGGGGTGATCTGGCCGTGTTGTTGTACCGAGCGGGCGTAGACGCGGTCGCCCAGTTCCATGGCCAGGGCGAACACGTCGACGTCGCTGGGCAAGGTCGGCAGTTCGAAATGGTGGTTGAACACCTTATGCATCAGGTCGCCCAGCTCGAGGTCGTGCTGGCGGTCGGCCTGGGTGACTTCGGTCAGGCCGTGCTGGGCCAGGATCAGTTGGCGGGCGGCGGCGTCCTGGCTATAGATGGTGAGCATGCGCTGCTCCACCAGCCGTGACAGGTCGTGCCAGTGGTTCAGCGCCGCATGATCGATCGGTGCTTGCAGGCAGGCGCGAAAGGCGGCGTGGACGTCGGCGGTCAGGGCTTCGAGCAGGGCCGGGACACTGGCGAAGAAGTGGTACACGGAAGAAGGTGGGATCCCGGCACGTTCGGCGACGCTGTAGATCGACAGGCTGGCCACGCCTTCGGCGGCAAGCAGCGTACGGGCGGCATCAAGAATGGTGTCGATCCGGGCCTGACTGCGTGCGCGGGGTTTGCGGGGGGTGGCGATGCGCGTCATGGACGTCTCCTGCGGGGCTGCCGGGCATTGTACGAGTCGGGTCCTGTGTTGTCTGCCAGGTCGTCATCGCGGGCAAGCCTTGCTCCCACAGGGAACTGTGATAAATCTGGCTCAGGTGGTTCACCAAAACTCCCACAGGGAACTGTGATAAGTCTGGCTCAGGTGGTTCACCAAAACTCTCACAGGAACTGTGATGAACCTGGCTCAGGTGGTTCACCAAAACTCCCACAGGAACTGTGGTGAACCTGGCTCAGGTGGTTCACCAAAACTCTCACAGGAACTGTGATGAACCTGGCTCAGGTGGTTCACCAAAACTCCCACAGGAACTGTGATGAACCTGGCTCAGGTGATTCACCAAAACTCCCATAGGAACTGTGATGAACCTGGCTCAGGTGGTTACCACAGATCCAATGTGGGAGCTGAGCTTGCTCGCGATCCGCCGAAGGCGGCCATCCAACCAGCATCCATAAAAAACGCCGCACCCCTTTAAGGGCCGCGGCGTTATTTTTTACTGCAACCCGCTTACACGGTATGCAGGTACCAGTTGTACTCGAGGTCGGAGATGGAGTGTTCGAACTCCTCCAGCTCGCTCTCCTTGCAGGCTACGAAGATATCGATGTATTTCGGGTCGATGTACTTGGCCATGACTTCGCTGTCGTCCAGCTCGCGCAGGGCATCGCGCAAGTTGTTCGGCAGGCTTTGCTCGTTCTGCTCGTAGCTGTTGCCTTCCACCGGCGCACCGGGCTCGATCTTGTTGGTCAGGCCATGGTGTACGCCCGCCAGCACGGCGGCCATCAGCAGATAGGGGTTGGCATCGGCGCCGGCGACGCGGTGTTCCAGGCGCACGGCATCGGCCGAACCGGTAGGGACGCGCAAGGCCACGGTGCGGTTGTCCAGGCCCCAGGTCGGCGAGTTCGGCACGTAGAACTGTGCGCCGAAACGACGGTAGGAGTTGACGTTCGGGCAGAGGAAAGCCATCTGCGCGGGCAGGGTCTCGAGCACACCGCCGATCGCGTGACGCAGTGCGGCGTTCTGCTCGGGATCCTCGCTGGCAAAAATATTCTTGCCATCTTTATCAAGAATCGAGATGTGGACGTGCAGACCATTACCCGCCTGGCCCGGATAAGGCTTGGCCATGAAGGTGGTGTCCATTTCATGGTCGTAGGCGATGTTCTTGATCAGACGCTTGAGCAGGACCGCATAGTCGCAGGCCTTGATCGGGTCGGCCACGTGGTGCAGGTTCACTTCGAACTGCGCCGGGGCACTTTCCTTGACGATGGCGTCGGCGGGAATGCCTTGCTCCTTGGCCCCTTCCAGAATGTCCTGGAGGCAATCGACGTATTCGTCGAGGTCATCGATCAGGTAGACCTGGGTCGAGTGCGGGCGTTTGCCGGAGATCGGCGAGCGGGGCGGTTGTGGGCGTCCATTCACGTTCTCCTGGTCGATCAGGTAGAACTCCAGCTCGAATGCGGCGCAGATGGTCAGGCCCAGTTCATCGAACTTGGTCACGACTTGGCGCAGGACTTCACGCGGGTCGGCGAAGAAAGGCTCGCCTTCGAGTTCGTGCATGGTCATCAACAGTTGCGCAGTGGGGCGCTTCTGCCAAGGCTCGTTGCACAGGGTGTCAGGGATTGGATAGCAGATCCGGTCGGCATCGCCGATGTCCAGACCCAGGCCGGTGCTTTCCACCGTAGAGCCATTGATATCCAGGGCAAATAAAGAGGCCGGCAGGTTGATGCCTTTCTCGTAAACCTTGTGGAGGCTGGTGCGTTCTATGCGCTTGCCGCGCACCACACCATTCATATCCGCAATCAGAAGGTCAACGTACAGAACCTCAGGATGTTCCTTAAGGAACGCGTTCGCTTCGTTAAGCTGAACGGCACGCGGGGGTACCGACATGATGCAACACCTTTGTTGTTAAAAATATCAATCATTGATCTCTTCGAAAGCCAGTCAACCCGAACGGCATGCCGAAGTCAAGCAGGGCCTTTTTTGCCCTAAAAAAGCACCTTCAGGGCTTTTTTGAGGCAATTTAGGGCGTTTTTTTCCCTTTAAGGGTCTTGGCGCCCGCGGGCTTGAGCGGGCCGTGTTGTATTTTTTACGGGGGTGTTGTGTAAAAAAATGAACAAGGCTAAGCTCGATTCAAACCCATAACAGCAATAATACCGGGGTGCTTCATGTCTCGCCTGCCGTTAATCGGCGTCACCACCTGCTCCAGGCAGATTGGTCTGCATGCTTATCACATCAGTGGCGATAAATATTCCCGGGCTGTCGCGACAGCCGCCAAGGGCCTGCCCGTGCTGCTCCCGTCCCTGGCGGATCTGCTCCCACCGTCCGATATTCTGGACGCTCTGGACGGCATTCTCTTTACCGGCTCTCCTTCCAATGTAGAACCTTTTCATTACCAGGGCCCGCCCAGTGCGCCAGGCACTGCTCATGATCCTGCACGGGACGCCACCACCTTGCCGCTGATCCGCGCCGCTGTCGAGGCGGGCATCCCGGTGCTGGGCATTTGCCGAGGTTTCCAGGAGATGAACGTAGCCTTTGGCGGCAGCCTGCATCAGAAAGTTCATGAAGTCGGAACGTTCATCGATCATCGTGAAGACGATACTCAAGCGGTGGATGTTCAATACGGCCCTGCCCACGCCGTGCATATCCAGTCTGGCGGCGTATTGGCAGGCCTGGGGCTGCCCCAGCTGATAGAGGTCAATTCGATCCACAGCCAAGGCATCGAGCGCCTGGCACCTGGGTTGCGGGCCGAAGCGGTGGCCCCCGATGGGCTGATCGAGGCTATTTCAGTGCCAGAAGGCAAGGCTTTTGCTTTAGGTGTGCAATGGCACCCCGAATGGGAGGTAAGCTCTAACCCGCGCTACCTTGCGATTTTCCAGGCATTTGGCGATGCCTGCCGAGCAAGGGCAACACAACGCGACGCCGATGCGTCAAACAACGCCTGACGACTAATAGCAGTCAGGAAACTCACGCCTAGAGGCATTTATGAGTAACAACCTCGACCAGCTCACCGATTGGTTGAAAGACCACAAGATCACAGAAGTCGAATGCATGATTGGCGACCTCACCGGTATCACCCGGGGCAAGATCTCGCCGACCAACAAGTTCATTGCCGAGAAAGGCATGCGCCTGCCCGAGAGCGTTCTGCTCCAGACCGTTACGGGCGACTATGTCGAAGACGACATCTATTACGAACTGCTCGACCCCGCCGACATCGACATGATCTGTCGCCCGGACGAGAACGCAGTCTTCCTTGTGCCCTGGGCCATCGAGCCCACTGCCCAGGTCATCCACGACGCCTACGACAAGCAGGGCAACCCCATCGAGCTGTCGCCGCGCAACGTGCTCAAGAAAGTACTCAAGCTCTACGCCGACAAGGGTTGGCAGCCGATCGTCGCGCCGGAAATGGAGTTCTACCTGACCAAGCGCAGCGACGACCCGGACTTTCCGCTGCAACCGCCCATTGGCCGCTCCGGGCGCCCGGAAACCGGCCGCCAGTCATTCTCGATCGAAGCGGCCAACGAATTCGACCCGCTGTTCGAAGACGTCTACGACTGGTGCGAACTGCAGGAACTGGACCTCGATACCCTGATCCACGAGGACGGCACGGCGCAGATGGAAATCAATTTCCGTCATGGCGATGCCCTGTCCCTGGCCGACCAGATCCTGGTGTTCAAGCGCACCATGCGCGAAGCGGCACTCAAGCACGACGTGGCTGCCACCTTCATGGCCAAGCCCATGACCGGCGAGCCGGGCAGTGCGATGCACCTGCACCAGAGCATCATCGACAAGGAAACCGGCAAGAACGTCTTCTCCAATGAAGACGGGACCATGAGCGATCTGTTCCTGCACCACATCGGTGGCCTGCAGAAATTCATCCCCGAGCTGTTGCCGCTGTTCGCCCCCAACGTCAACTCGTTCCGCCGCTTCCTGCCGGACACGTCGGCGCCGGTGAACGTGGAGTGGGGCGAAGAGAACCGCACCGTGGGCCTGCGTGTGCCGGATGCCGGGCCGCAGAACCGGCGGGTGGAAAACCGCTTGCCGGGCGCCGACGCCAACCCGTACCTGGCGATTGCCGCCAGCCTGCTGTGTGGCTTCATCGGCATGGTCGAAGGCATCAACCCGAGCGCGCCGGTGGTGGGCCGAGGCTACGAACGCCGCAACCTGCGTTTGCCGCTGACCATCGAAGACGCCCTGGAACGCATGGAAAACAGCACCACCATCGAGAAATACCTGGGCAAGAAATTCATCACAGGCTACGTCGCGGTCAAGCGGGCCGAGCATGAAAACTTCAAGCGCGTCATCAGTTCGTGGGAGCGGGAATTCCTGCTCTTCGCCGTCTGAAGCGCCGGGCGAGGCTGCTTCAGGCAGCTTCGCCCTCACCGATAAAAGGAGAATTGGCATGACCCGCAACAACCCGCAAACCCGTGAATGGCAGGCCCTGAGCAACGATCACCACCTGGCGCCGTTCAGTGACTTCAAGCAGCTCAAAGAGAAAGGCCCGCGCATCATCACCCACGCCAAGGGTGTCTACCTCTGGGACAGTGAAGGCAACAAGATCCTCGACGGCATGGCCGGCCTCTGGTGTGTGGCCGTCGGTTATGGCCGCGAGGAACTGGCCGATGCCGCCAGCCAACAGATGCGCGAGCTGCCGTACTACAACCTGTTCTTCCAGACCGCCCACCCGCCGGTGCTGGAATTGTCCAAAGCCATCGCCGACATCGCCCCTGAAGGCATGAACCACGTGTTCTTCACCGGTTCCGGCTCCGAGGGCAACGACACCATGCTGCGGATGGTCCGCCACTATTGGGCGATCAAGGGCCAGCCGAACAAGAAAGTCATCATCAGCCGCAAGAACGGTTATCACGGTTCGACCGTGGCCGGCGCGAGCCTGGGCGGCATGACCTATATGCACGAGCAGGGCGACCTGCCGATCCCGGGCATTGTCCACATCGCCCAACCTTACTGGTTCGGCGAAGGCGGCGACATGAGCCCCGAAGAGTTCGGCGTGTGGGCGGCCAACCAGTTGGAAGAAAAGATCCTGGAGCTCGGCGTGGACAACGTCGGTGCCTTCATCGCCGAGCCGATCCAGGGCGCTGGCGGCGTGATCGTGCCGCCGGACAGCTACTGGCCGCGCATGAAGGAAATCCTCGCCAAGTACGACATCCTGTTCGTGGCCGACGAAGTGATCTGTGGCTTCGGTCGTACCGGTGAGTGGTTCGGTACCGACTATTACGGGTTGAAACCGCACATGATGACCATCGCCAAGGGCCTGACCTCCGGCTACATCCCCATGGGCGGGCTGATCGTGCGTGACGACGTGGTCGCGGTGCTCAATGAAGGCGGCGACTTCAACCACGGGTTTACCTATTCCGGTCACCCGGTGGCCGCGGCAGTGGCCCTGGAAAACATCCGCATCCTGCGCGACGAAAAGATCATCGAGCGCGTCCATGCTGAAACGGCACCCTATTTGCAGAAGCGTTTGCGGGAACTGAACGATCATCCGCTGGTGGGTGAAGTGCGCGGTGTCGGTTTGCTGGGGGCGATCGAGCTGGTTCAGGACAAGGCCACGCGCAAGCGCTACGAAGGCAAGGGCGTGGGCATGATCTGCCGGCAGTTCTGCTTCGATAACGGGCTGATCATGCGCGCGGTGGGCGACACCATGATCATTGCGCCGCCGCTGGTGATCAGCAAGGCCGAGATTGATGAATTGGTGACCAAGGCGCGGCAGTGCCTGGACCTGACGCTCAGTGCGTTGCAAGGCTAAGTGCTAGGCTCTGAGCGAGGTGCCTGCAAGGGCCTCGCCCAGCGAGAATAAAAGGCTGGGCTTGTGTTGAAAGCCTGGCCTGTAACTTGCCAGACTACCGGCTGTTCAAGTTGCCCGCGAGCCGGCTACTGAACTGTGGCTAAGAAGAATAACTGGAGCATTTTTTCATGAAGGCATTAGGTATGAAGATAGCTGGCAAGACCCTCCTCGCCATGTCCCTGATGGGCGTGATGGCGGGCGCTGTTCAGGCGGACGACAAAGTGCTGCACGTCTATAACTGGTCCGACTACATTGCGCCGGATACCGTCGCCAAGTTCGAGAAAGAGTCGGGGATCAAGGTCGTCTACGACGTGTTCGACAGCAACGAAACCCTGGAAGCCAAGTTGCTGGCCGGCAAGTCCGGTTATGACATCGTGGTGCCGTCGAACAACTTCCTGGCCAAGCAGATCAAGGCCGGGGTCTACCAGAAACTCGACAAGTCCAAGTTGCCCAACTGGAAAAACCTGAACACCGACCTGCTCAAGGCCGTTTCGGTGAGCGACCCGGGCAACGAACATGCCTTCCCGTACATGTGGGGTTCGATCGGCATTGGTTTCAACGCCGAGAAGGTCAAGGCGGCCCTGGGTGCCGACGCGCCGACCAACTCGTGGGACCTGCTGTTCAAGCCGGAAAACGCGGCCAAGCTGAAATCCTGCGGCATCAGCTTCCTCGATTCGCCGACCGAGATGATCCCGGTGGCGCTGCACTACCTGGGCTACCCGACCGACAGCCAGGACAAGAAACAACTGGCTGAAGCCGAGGCGCTGTTCCTCAAGATCCGTCCTTCGATCGGCTACTTCCACTCCTCCAAGTACATCTCCGACCTGGCCAACGGCAACATCTGCGTAGCGGTCGGCTACTCGGGCGACATCTACCAGGCCAAGTCCCGTGCTGCCGAAGCCGGCGGCAAGGTTAAAGTCAGCTACAACATTCCGAAGGAAGGTGCTGGCAGCTTCTTCGACATGGTCGCCATCCCCAAGGATGCCGAGAACGTCGAGGGTGCCTACAAGTTCATGACCTTCCTGCAGAAGCCGGAAATCATGGCTGAAATCACCGACACCGTGAGCTTCCCGAACGGCAACGCGGCCTCCACGCCGCTGGTCAACAAGGAAATCACCAGCGACCCGGGCATCTACCCGCCGGCAGACGTGCAAGCCAAGCTTTACGCGATTGCCGACCTGCCCGCCGCGACCCAGCGGATCATGACCCGCAGCTGGACCAAGATCAAATCCGGTAAATAAGCCGGCCTGAAGCATCTTCCTGTTGTCGCTGCCATCGCGGCGGCGGCAACAGGAGCAATTAAATAACTAAAAGTTTTGCTGGATCGGTTTATCGAGGGTAAGTTGCGCGCCGGTTTTGTTGCAGGGCCTCTCTTGGCCAAGTAACGGGGGCAACTTGGGCCCAACTATTTAAGAGGACCTCCACGTGCCAGTCTTTTCTTTGTTACGTAACGCCTTGCTGGTCGGCGCCGGTCTGACGCTCGCCGTCAGCGTCCAGGCCGCCTCCACCGTGCATATTTATAATTGGTCGGACTACATCGGCGAGACCACCCTGGCGGATTTCGAAAAAGCCACTGGCATCAAGCCGGTGTATGACGTGTTCGATTCCAACGAAACCCTGGAAGGCAAGTTGCTGGCCGGGCGTACCGGTTACGACGTGGTGGTGCCGTCCAACCACTTCCTGGGCAAGCAGATCAAGGCCGGGGCGTTCCAGAAGCTCGACAAGGCGCAGTTGCCCAACTACGCCAACCTCGACCCTGCGCTGCTCAAGCGCCTGGAAAAGAACGACCCAGGCAACCAGTACGCCGTGCCTTACCTGTGGGGCACCAACGGCATCGGCTACAACGTCGAGAAGATCAAGGCAGTCCTGGGCGTCGAGAAGATCGATTCGTGGGCCATGCTGTTCGAGCCGGAAAACATCAAAAAGCTGTCCAGCTGCGGTGTTTCGTTCCTCGACTCGGGCGACGAGATGATCCCGGCGATGCTCAATTACCTGGGCCTGAATCCCAACAGCGAAGACCCTGAAGACTACAAGAAGGCCGAAGCCCAGCTCCTCAAGATCCGGCCTTACGTGACCTACTTCAACTCCTCCAAGTACATCTCCGATCTGGCCAATGGCGAGATCTGCGTGGCCGCCGGTTTCTCCGGCGACATCTTCCAGGCCCGCGCCCGTGCCAGTGAAGCCGGCAAGGGCGTCGAAATCGCCTATGTGATCCCCAAGGAAGGCGGCAATCTCTGGTTCGACATGCTGGCGATCCCGCGTGACGCCACCAACGTCAAGCAAGCGCATGCCTTCATCAACTATGTGCTCAAGCCTGAGGTCATCGCCCAGGTCAGCGATGTTGTCGGTTATGCCAACCCGAACCCGAAGGCTGGCGAACTGATGGACCAGAAAGTGCGCACCGATGAAGCGGTGTACCCACCGCAAGCGGTCGTCGACAAGCTCTACGTCAACTCCGAGTTGCCGCCCAAGATCCAACGACTCATGACCCGCAGCTGGACCAAGGTCAAGTCGGGTAAATAACGTCAACACTCTTAGGTTCGTCCGCGTGGGGCGAACTGCAAATTCTGTGGGAGTTTCGTAAATGGCAGTTGCCTCCGGCGCCTATAAGAAAGCCCTCGAGGGCGACCAGACACCCAAGCAGGTGTTGGTCAAAATCGACCGGGTCACGAAGAAGTTCGACGAGACGATTGCCGTGGACGATGTGTCCCTGGAAATCAAGAAAGGCGAGATCTTCGCCTTGCTCGGCGGTTCGGGATCGGGCAAATCCACCTTGCTGCGCATGCTGGCCGGTTTCGAGCGGCCCACCGAAGGGCGGATTTACCTCGACGGTGTGGACATCACCGACATGCCGCCCTACGAGCGGCCGATCAACATGATGTTCCAGTCCTACGCCTTGTTCCCCCACATGACCGTGGCGCAGAACATTGCCTTCGGCTTGCAGCAGGACAAGATCCCGAAAGCCGAGGTCGATGCCCGCGTGGCTGAAATGCTCAAGCTGGTGCAGATGAGCCAGTACGCCAAGCGCAAGCCACACCAGCTCTCCGGCGGCCAGCGCCAGCGCGTGGCCCTGGCCCGTTCCCTGGCCAAGCGGCCGAAGCTGTTGTTGCTCGACGAGCCGATGGGGGCCCTGGACAAGAAGCTGCGCTCGCAAATGCAACTTGAGCTGGTGGAGATCATCGAGCGGGTTGGCGTGACTTGCGTCATGGTGACCCACGATCAGGAAGAGGCCATGACCATGGCCGAGCGCATCGCGATCATGCACCTGGGCTGGATCGCCCAGATCGGCAGCCCGATCGACATCTACGAAACCCCGACCAGCCGGCTGGTCTGCGAGTTCATCGGCAACGTCAACATCTTCGAGACTGAAGTGGTGGACGACGCCGAAGGCCACGCGGTGCTGACCTGCAAGGACCTGGACCGCAACATCTACGTGGGCCACGGCATCAGCACCTCGGTGCAGGACAAGTCGGTGACCTACGCCATCCGCCCGGAAAAGCTGCTGGTCACCGCCGAACAACCGACCTGCGAGAACAACTGGTCCAGCGGCAAGGTCCATGACATCGCGTACCTGGGTGGCCACTCGGTGTTCTACGTCGAGTTGCCGAGCGGCAAGCTGGTGCAGTCCTTCGTCGCCAACGCCGAACGCCGCGGCCAGCGTCCGACTTGGGGCGACCAGGTATTCGTCTGGTGGGAAGACGACAGCGGCGTGGTGCTTCGCTCATGAACCTGCGCAAACTCAAACGCCGACTCGATCGAATAACGCCCGGTGGCCGCCAACTGGTCATCGGGGTGCCCTTCATCTGGCTGTTCCTGTTCTTCATGTTGCCGTTCTTCATTGTCCTGAAGATCAGCTTCGCCGAAGCCGACGTGGCCATCCCGCCGTACACCGAGATCTACAGCTACGTCGACCAGAAGCTGCAGGTGCTGCTCAACCTCGCCAACTACGCGATGCTGAGCGAGGACGAGCTGTACATTGCCGCCTACCTTGGCTCGCTGAAGATGGCGCTGATCAGCACCGTCTTGTGCCTGCTGATCGGTTATCCGATGGCCTATGGCATCGCCAATGCCCGCAAAGAGATGCAGACAGTGCTGGTGCTGCTGATCATGATGCCGACCTGGACCGCGATCCTGATCCGCGTCTACGCGTGGATGGGCATCCTCAGCAACAACGGTTTGCTCAACGGTTTTTTGCTGAGCATGGGTTGGATCAGCGAACCGCTGCAAATCCTCAACACCAACCTGGCGGTCTATATCGGGGTCGTCTACTCCTATCTGCCGTTCATGATCCTGCCGTTGTACGCCAACCTGGTGAAGCATGACCCCAGCCTGTTGGAAGCCGCGTCGGACCTGGGTTCGAGCACCTTCAACAGCTTCTGGAAAATCACCGTGCCGCTGTCCAAGAACGGCATCGTCGCCGGTTGCATGCTGGTGTTCATCCCCGTGGTGGGTGAGTTCGTGATCCCGGAACTGCTGGGCGGCCCCGAAACCCTGATGATCGGCAAAGTGCTGTGGCAGGAATTCTTCAACAACCGTGACTGGCCGGTGGCATCCGCCCTGGCGGTGGTGATGCTGGCGATCCTGATCGTGCCCATCATCCTGTTCAACCGCAGTCAGGCCAAAGAAATGGAGGGCAAGGAATGAAGCGCTTCAGTTTTTCAAGCCTGATGCTGGTGCTGGGTTTGCTGTTCATCTACGCACCGATGCTGATTCTGGTGATCTACTCGTTCAACGCCTCGAAGCTGGTGACGGTGTGGGGCGGTTGGTCGATCAAGTGGTACGTCGGCCTGCTGGACAACAGCCAGCTGATGGGTTCGGTGTTGCGCTCGCTGGAAATCGCCTGCTACACGGCGATTGCCGCGGTGGCCCTGGGTACGCTGGCGGCTTTCGTGCTGACTCGCATCACCCACTTCAAGGGCCGCACGCTGTTCGGCGGCCTGGTCACCGCGCCGTTGGTGATGCCGGAAGTCATCACTGGCCTGTCGCTGTTGCTGCTGTTCGTGGCCATGGCCCAGATGATTGGCTGGCCTCAGGAGCGTGGCATCGTCACGATCTGGATCGCCCACACCACGTTCTGCGCGGCCTATGTGGCGGTGGTGGTCTCGGCGCGCTTGCGTGAGCTGGACCTGTCCATCGAAGAAGCGGCGATGGACCTCGGTGCGCGGCCTTGGAAGGTGTTCTTTTTGATCACCATCCCGATGATCGCACCGTCACTGGCGGCGGGGGGAATGATGTCGTTCGCGCTGTCCCTGGATGACCTGGTACTGGCGAGCTTCGTCTCCGGCCCTGGCTCGACGACCTTGCCGATGGAAGTGTTCTCGGCGGTACGCCTGGGGGTAAAACCGGAAATCAACGCCGTGGCGAGCCTGATCCTGCTGGCGGTGTCGCTGGTGACTTTCCTGGTCTGGTACTTCAGCCGCCGCGCCGAAGAAAGCCGTAAGCGGGCGATCCAGCAAGCGATCGAAGAAAGCGCCGCCGACTCCTGGAAACAACCGGAAGTACGCAGGGCAGAGACCGCACCGGTCTAAACCTGTGGGAGCGGGCTTGCTCGCGAAAGCGGTGTGGCAGTCAATGAAAGTGTTGAATGTCAGGCCGCCATCGCGAGCAAGCTTGGCTCCCACAGGGTTTTTGGGTTGCCTATAAATCCGCGGCCAAACGCAGATCCAATGTGGGAGCGGGCTTGCTCGCGAAAGCGGTGGGCAGGTATTGGCCCTTCACTTCTTCAACGCGTCATGGGCCTCCAGCGCGCGCAGGGAGTAGATGTAGGCCGCGCCCGCGTTCAGGGACACCGCGGTGGCGAGGGTGGCGGCGATTTCTTCGCGGGTGGCGCCGGCCTTGATGGCGGCGTCGGTGTGTACGCCGATGCAACCGTCACAGCGCGTGGTGATGGCGACGGCGATGGAGATCAGCTCACGGGTCTTGGCGTCGAGCACGTCGTTTTCAGCCGCGGCTTCGTC
This sequence comes from Pseudomonas brassicacearum subsp. brassicacearum, assembly GCF_008801605.1. Taxonomy (GTDB): domain Bacteria; phylum Pseudomonadota; class Gammaproteobacteria; order Pseudomonadales; family Pseudomonadaceae; genus Aquipseudomonas; species Aquipseudomonas brassicacearum. The sequence goes on from NZ_VZPJ01000002.1 coordinate 495,084, forward strand.
CAGGGCCATGTAGGCCTTGACCATCTTCGGATTGCTTTTGCCCAGGGCGCCAAAGGCGCTCTTGATGGTAGGCAGCAGCTCGGACCAGTTATTGAACATAGCGTTGACTCCTAGTGGGAAAGGCGGGATTGCGCCCTTGTAGTCTTGACCATCAATGACGATCAAGCCCGGGTGGCGATGAAAAAGACTTGCGCGCCCGCTTCAGGGCGCCCGTGCCGGCAACAGTTTCAAGGTGCCATGGGTATTGGCCGTCACTTCTTCCTCGGCCAGGTGCGCCTGGTGATATAGCCCTTCTATGTACGCCTCGGCCTGGTCCTCGTAATGCTTGTCGAACGGCACGCCGCTCTGGCCGACGGGGTTGATGGTGACGCTGTGGGTCGGGTCGGCGAAGTCGATGATGCGCCGCGTCGAAGGCCCGTAGGTCACCGGCCAGGGCGCCGGACCGATTTTGGCGGAGAGGTTGTTGGGCACCTCGTGGGTACCCGGTGCGGCGAACGGGCCGACGTTGAAGATCCGGTCCAGCGGCTTTTGCAGGCCCAGCGGGTGGCCGTGGGTCAGGGTGTGGGCCTTGCCCCATTGCCATTGCGTGGCATCGTCGCCGAAGGTGACCTTCAGGTGCGCCAGGCTCTTGTCCCAGGCCTTTTTCACGGTATCGGCACGGGTCTCCGTGCCAAGGGTTGTGCGGTCATCCCACCACGGTGAATCCTTTGAAGCCGCCAGGCGTGGAAGGGCTGCGTCGATCACCCGGGTCGACAGCGCGGTTTCGAAGAGGCCATCGCCCAGTTCATCGTGCAGGGCCGCGTCGGCCAGATTGAACAGGAACTGGTTGAACAGCGTGGCACTGGTGGAGTCCAGGGGGTAATCGCCCGGCCATTGAGCCAGTTGTTCCACCCATTTTTGTTCCTGTGGGTCGCTGACCACTTCACGCAGCACCGGCAGCAAAGGCGCGAGCAGGCGAGGGCCGTAGGCGGTGGTGGTGCCCAGTTGCAGTTTCTGGGTGGTTTCGATGTCCCACTTCGCCTGCTTGTCGCTGAGTTGGTGGTTGAGTTGCTGGCCGCGGTCGGCGAGGTTGTAGTAACCCGGGATCTCGATGCCGCTGGCCGGCACCGGCTGGAAATTGGCCGAGACGATGTAGCCCCGCGCCGGGTTCTCTTCCTGCGGGTTGCTGGTGAACGGATAGAAGCCTTCCTTTTCCGCCTCCGGGCTGCTGCCATCGAGAATAAAGCCGGACTTCACGCCGGCCGGCCGCTTGGGTAATTGCGCGGCGGCCCACCAGCCGATGTCCCCCTTGGCGTTGGCCCACACCACGTTCAGCCCCGGTGCGTGGATCTTGGCCGAAGCGCCACGGGCCTTGGCGAGGGTGTCGGCGCGGTTGAGCTGGTAAAAAGCCTCGAGGATCGGGTTGCGGCTTTCCAGGAATCCCCACCACATGGCGACCGGGGTCTTGCCGGCATTCGCACCGAGGGCGTCGTTGACGATCGGACCGTGGGGCGACTGGCGCAGCACCAGCGTCACTGGCGCCTGGCCCTTGACCGCGATCTGCTGTTCGCTGCGGGTCATGTCCACCCATTTGTCGCGATACCAGACCTGTTCGGGATTGTCCGGGTTGACCTTCTCGGCGATCAGGTCCAGGTCGTCGTTCTGGAACATGGTGATGCTCCAGCCAAAATCCCGGTTCATGCCCAGCGTCGCGAAGGGCAGCAGCGCCTGGTACTGCCCGTAGAGTTCGAACCCCGGGGCCGACAAGTGCGCCTCGTACCACACCGAAGGTGTGGAAAAACGGATGTGCGGGTCACCCGCCAGCAACGGCTTGCCGCTGTGGGTGCGGTTGCCGGAAACCGCCCAGGCATTGCTGCCCTCGAACTGCGGCAGGCCGTTATCAGCCAGGGCCTGCTCGCTCAGGCGGGCCAGGGCATTGAGGTCTTTCCAGTCGGCGGCCGCCAGCGGCAGGCCGCCCTTGCGACCTTCGGCCAGCACGCCCTGAGGCTGCCAGTCGAGGTCGAAAATGTTCAGGTAGTTGGCACCCAGCACATCGCGCACGTAGGTCAGCAGGGGTTCGGTGCGAAAGGCCGCGGCGAAGCTGTAGGCCATGTAGCCGGTAATGCTCACGGTGTCTTCGGCGGTGAAGGGGCGCTTGGGAATGCCTAGCACATCGAATTCCACGGGCCGGGTGTGGCTGTCCTGATAGGCGTTGATGCCGTCCAGGTAGGCTTGCATGGCGATCCAGGCCGGGGATTGTGGGTCCTGCTCGGTCACATAGGCCGCGGCACGCTCGCGGATGCGCAGGCTGCGCATCAGCTTGTCGGTGTCGAGCAGTTTCGGCCCCAGCACCTCGGCCAGCTCACCACGGGCGAGGCGGCGCATGATCTCCATCTGGAATAGCCGATCCTGGGCATGGACATAACCGAGGGCGCGGTACAGGTCGGTTTCGTTCTCGGCACGGATATGCGGCACACCGCGTTCGTCGTAGCGCACCGTCACCGAGCCATGCAGCCCTTGCAGCTGCACCGTGCCCTGGCGGGTGGGCTGCTTGCTGTAGAGGTAGCCGCCCGCGACGATGATCGCGGTGACGATCAATGACAGGAAGGCGATGAGGGTGCGTTTCATGGTGATTCCTTATTCTGGTGACAGCGGCTCCATGGTCCCGCTGTTGATTCCCTGTTTAGCATATGGCTGCTTCCCGGTGCATCGTCCGTCGGAGGGATTTTCTCCAAGTCGCTTCGCGGGCGGGAGTATAGGCGGTGGACGATCTCGGGCAGTGGCTGGGCTTTGGAGGCCGGCGCCTTGAATCGGAAGGCTATCGTCGATCGGCACGGCAATCACGTCGGCCGTCGTCGAAGCGCAAAGGGATATGAGTCGGCGTGTGTCGCGAGGGCCGGCCACAGGAGGTTCCTGCGACCGGCGTAGGAGGGCGTTTCAACCGGTGATCGTCAAGCCATCGAACGATGGCCCGGCGGTTTCATCAGCTTGGCCGGGTAGTGGGTGCAGGTTCGTTGGACGGTCCGCCCTGGGGCCGCGCTTCGCCGCGTTCCGCCAGCTCCATATTGTCGCCAGCGCCTGGGTCTTTAGGCCTCGTGGCCAAGCTCTGAATCCACTCGGCTCCTACGTTGAGCCCCGCGACAGTGGCTTGCGTAGCCAGCTGGCTAGCGCCGCGAGCGGCGGTATAGAGGTTCTCGCCAGCGCGTCCCACACCTGGGGGTTGGGTATGGGGCAGGCTGTCCCGGTTTGGATTGGTGATGTTCTGCCACGGTACGTTTGCGCGTGCGGTCAGGTCGTCCTTGCCGTCGTTCAGCGCTTTGTTTTCCAGCGGTGCCGCCACGCTGTTGGCGAAGAACGGAAGCAGCGTCAGGCCCGAGGAGAAGAAGGTCGTGATGATCTGCTGCATTTTTTCCAGCGTCTCGGCATCTTCCCCTACCGCGGCGGCGTCTCCCACTGCGGTACGCATGGTAATACCTGCGCTTACGCCAACGATCCGGTTGGCATAGTCACTGATATTGGTCATGTTGGTCGGTAGCACTTTGCTTGATTCGGCCAGCGCCTTGGGCAGCAGCTCCTTCCATTCGCGTGTTTCGTTTTTGACCCGATAGGTTGGAATCTTCTCGTCACCGTGGGTTTGAGAGTATTTGGCCACTGCCTGGCCGCCGGCCATGAAGGCGCCACCGACGGCGGAGGCGAGGCTGCGAGCGCCGATGCCCGAGGCACTCACGCTCGTGAACTGATTCAGGGTCTCTCGTACCGCGTGAGCCGCGCCGAAAGCCAGGTAACCGGTGAAGTCGCCGCTGATGGTGCCAAAGTTATTGGCATTCTGTTTAAGCAGGAAACCGGTGCGCTTGTCTTCCTGCGTCTTGTCGATGGCCGCGCGTTGAGGATTAGCGACCCGACGTCCACCCACCGTAATGTCCTGCAGGGCCTTGGGGTATACCGACAGCGGATCAACCTTCTCCAGGCCACTGCCGATGGTTTTGTCGACGATGGTCTGGATTATGGGACGGGCGCTGTCGCTGACCACCTTATGGGCTGCACCCAGGACCGCCGATGTTCCTGCAGCATGTCCGGCGAGGTGCGTACCCGCCAGCTTCTCGTCGATCGCCGCGGTGGCGGCACCGAAGTGAGCCGAGGAAGCGAGGCCCTGCGGGATGCCTGCGTCGGCAAATACCGCCAGGCCCGTCAGGAATCCACTGTGGGTCTTGAGGTCAGCGACATAGTCCTGGCGTCCGACGTTCTTCAGCGCGGTGTCCAAAGTGTCGTTTTTCTTCGTCGCCTTTGCCAGTTCGCTAGGGCTGTTGTCTTCCTGTTCCTGGAAATCGTCAAACTCCTCCTGAACCGTGATCAGTTGGTTCAGTTCAGCAGTCGCCTGGTCTCGTTCGGGCTGGGAAAGGCTCTGATTGGTCATTGCACTGCGCGCATGCTCGATTCGGCTTTCCATGAAGGTATTCAAGCGCGTGGGCATGTCTTGCGTCATGGCTTGCATGATGCCTTTGGCATAACCGCGGAAGGCTTCATGGCTGTTTTGCAGAGGCGCAAGGTCCTTCTCTTCCGTGGTGCTATCGATGACTTCCTGGCACAACGAATGATAGGCGCCAAGGGTATTACCCATGCGCTCGCAGTGTTTGTCCCAGACGGCTTTGAAACCGCCGTCCTCTTTCCTGGCGTCCTCGTTCTTGCCCAGGTACTCGTTGAAGTCCTTGACGAATGCTTCGGTTTCTTCGTGGCCCGACAGCATCGGGTGAGGCGTGCCGCCGAGTTCGGTCAGGTGCTTCTGTACGTCTTGATAGCTTGTGCCTGGCGCGAAGTCCAAGACTGTACCTTCCAGGCTCATATGCGCTCGTGCGTAGCCAATGGGGTCGCTGTTGGGGTTTATGTCACTGAGGTTTCTGAGCTGTCCCGTCAGGCGATGTTGCCTGGTCTTGAGCGTTTGCTGGGTCTGCTCGGTCGGTTTTCCTTCGAAGTGATAAGGCACCAGGGGATTCGTGGAGGGCCGAACCTGCCCCGAGAGGCTGGTTCCCACCGGCGTGATCCGATCGTCCTGCTGGTGCAACGCCGCCGAGCTGGTGCTTCGTCCTACTGATAAATCTGGCATGTCGTGCTCTCCTAGATTGACAGGGCGCTGTTGAGCCCGGTGCTACGGGGGGTGGGTTTGTGCTGGGCGGTCTTGGCGGTGTCGTTTGGGTTGGCGCCGTCGAAGAAGTAGCCATCGCGCCAAATCAGCGCCATGTCGGCGGCACCGCCCATCAGCCCGAGCAGGCGCTCGGCCGTGAGGGTTTCCAGGGGGACGTGGCCGATCAGGATCACCTGTTCGCTGTCGCGGTTGTAGGACAGGGAAGGGCAGAACGCGCCGCTCAGCAGGTACAGGTTGGTTTCCAGCAGCCGTTGCAGGACCGCTTCCCGATTCGCCACCGGCAATGGCCCGAAGCTGCAGTAGATAAAGACGTCTCCCTCACCCACGCCAGGGGTGTGCTTCAGGGAAAAGTCCACATCCTTGACCGACAGGTTCGCCTGCTCGTAGAACGCTGACGGGGTAGGAATCATTGTGAGTTCGCAGAGCTGATCGATCAGCTTGCAATAGGTGGGTGACGCCATGAGTGACCTCGCATTGTCATCCAGGCGCCGACGAGCGCCTGCTGCCCATGGTGAGTGACACCTGCGGCATTTCGGTTCCAACTGCACGCCGCTGCCGTCCGATGGCGATGATCGAGGTGATCGGCGTGGAACCGCTGTCCGGTGATCTGCCACCCAATGGCGCCACCTCATTCAAGGTTGACCGCCCATGCCCCGATCACTTGCACCTTTGCCGGCCCTTCGATTCGTCCCTAAAGGGTTGTCCATGCTGGCCATGGGGACCTTGCTGTATGGCTGCCAGCACCTCGAACCGCAGTTGACCATCGGCGATCCGTTCGCCAACGAGCCTTACCGCTCGCAACTGCGCTGGCTTGAACCGGCGCCTACGGACACGATCATCCAGATCAGCGAGTCATCCCCGCAAAACGGTGGCGGCAGCCTGTGGACGCGCATGCGCCAGGGTTTTTCCTTGCAGGCCAAGACCCAGGGTGTGGCGCGCATCGATGAGCAGCGCCGCTGGCTGATGGATCGCCCGGCTTTTCTCACCCAGACCGGGCGCGCCGGCAGCCGTTACTTGCACTTCATCGTGGGTGAACTGAACAAGCGCAACATGCCGCTGGAACTGGCGCTGTTGCCAGCCATCGAGAGCGGGTTCAATCCGAACGCCCAATCGCCTGCCCAGGCCCTGGGCCTCTGGCAATTCATTCCCGCCACGGGGCGCCGTTATCAATTGCAGCAGCGGGGGGACTATGACGAGCGCCGGGACATTCCGTCATCGACGCGGGCCGCCCTGGATTATTTGTCCTACCTGCACGATTACTTCGACGGCGACTGGCTGCTGGCGCTGGCCGCCTACAACGCCGGGGAGGGGCGCGTACGCGACGCGATCACGCGCAATCGCGCCCGCGGCCTGGCGACCAACTATTGGAACCTGTCGTTGCCCGGCGAGACCCAGAACTATGTGCCGCGGCTGCTGGCGCTGTCGCAGTTGGTGAATACGCCCGCCGACTATGGCGTGAGCCTGGCGCCCATCGCCGACCAGCCGTATTTCCAGATGGTCGCCTTGGCGCAGCCCGTGGACCTGGCGCACCTGGCACAGTTGTCCGGTGTTCATGAGCGAGAGTTGCGCATGCTCAACCCTGCCGTGCGTGGCCGGGCCAGGGGACGCTTGCTGATGCCCCTGGATGCGTCGCACAGGTTGCTGGCCCAGCCGGACATGATCGCCAAGGCCGCGCTGCCCCGCGTGGCCGGTAGCGAAGAACAAGTGGTTGCCTCACCCGATACCGATACGGCCGAGCCGCAAGTGGCGGAGGTGGTAGTGCCGCCAGGGGTGTGAGCCGTTGCTTCCAGAAGCGGAACGCGGAGCGTCCCTGGCGGCATTCCCACGCGGAGCGTGAGGAACGATCTTCCACAACTCCCCACAACCTGATCTTTCGCTTAAATGAATAGCATTGAGCTGATCATCCAGGGCCTACAGGCAGCCCATCGCGACATTGGCCAGGCCGCGTGCGCGTGGGTCCATCAAGACGTAGGAGCCAATGGTGTTGCAGGCGAAGCCGAATGCCACGCCGCGTTCAGGGTCGGCAAACCCGATGGTGCCACCGGCGCCCATGTGGCCGAACGCCTCGTTGCCCATGCCATAACTGCCGTTCGCCACGTCTGGCTGGTTGAGCATGATGCCCAGGCCGAAACGCGTTCGGGTCTGGATGGTCGGGTCGTATTCGGCGCTGTGCTCGCGCAACATTTCGTTGAGCAGCGGTGACTCCAGCAGTTGCCCATCGAGCAGGCCGGTGTAGAACGCCGCCAGGCTGCGAGCATTGCCGTGCCCGTTGGCCGCCGGTTGGGTCATGCGTTTCCAGCCCGCCTCGTTACTGCGCCCCAGCACCATGGGTGGGTTGGCGAAGGCCAGTGTGCTCATGGCGGTCGGCTCGTTGAGCACGTCCGTCAGCACCCGGCCAAACGCTTCGTCGTCGATCTCGTCTTTGGTCCGTGCCATGTAGGCGCAGCGTGCGATGGTCGCGTCGTCCAGGCCGAGGTGGAAGTCCAGCCCGAGCGGCACCGCCACTCGCTGGTGAATGCTTTGCGCCGGCGTCAGGCCATCCACCCGGCGAAGCAGTTCACCGAGGATCCAGCCGAACAGCAAGGGTGAATAGGTTTGCTGTTCTCCGGCTGCGGCCCAGGGAGTTTCCTCGGCGATCAGGTCGGTCATGGTGTGCCAGTCGTAGAGGGTTTCCGGTGCCAGGGGCGTGCGCAGCGCCGGCAGCCCGGCGCGGTGGCAAAGCACCTGGCGCACAGTGATGGATGCTTTGCCGGCGTTGGCGAATTCGGGCCAGTACTGGCAGACCGGCGTGTCCAGGTCCAGGCGTCCTTCGCCGACCAGTTGCATGATCGCCACCGCCGTGAAGGGCTTGGTGCAGGAAAACAGATTGAGCAGCGTGTCGCGCTGCCAATGGCTGTCCGGCTCCGGCCCGGCAATGCCGGCCCACAGGTCGATAACGATTTCGCCGTCAATCTGGATGCAAAGGGCGGCGCCGCGTTCGAAGGGGCTTTGCATCAGCTGGATAAACGCCGCTTTGACCGGTTCGAAACGGGTGTCGCATTGGCCATGGATAGCAAGTGCACGCGTCATGTCAGCTCCACATACGGGTTGGTGTTTCCTTTGAGTGACCGTGGCCGTGCAAACGGTTCACCGACAGGTAGACCCCATGTGGGAGCGAGCTTGCTCGCGATAGCGGTGCGTCAGCCAACATTGAAGTGACTGATACACCGCCATCGCGAGCAAGCTCGCTTCCACAGGGATCTTTTTTGGCGAGCCCTGCCACTCAGGAGCAATGATTGATGCCCCTGGAGAGTGTTCATGGCTTACGAACGTACCCTTGATTTGAATAGCGACGCGTTTCGCGGCGAGGCTTACCGGCATTATGCGGCGCTGCGCCAAGCGTCCCCGGTGTTCTTCAGCCAGGCCGAAGGGCAGCTACCGATGTGGTACGTCACCGGCGCTCGGGAAGTCGAGGAGGTGCTGCTGGACAACGAGCGCTTCGCCCGTGACCCGTCGCGGATCGATGCGCAGTTCGCTGCGATGCTCGGCGGTGAGCAATCCATCGCATTTCTTAACGACCACATGCTCAACCGCGATGGCGACAGTCATCGCCGCTTGCGTCGCCTGGTCAACAAGGCGTTCACCTTGAAGGCGGTGAACGCCCTGCGGCCGCGTATCGAACAGATCGCCGAGACCTTGCTGGAGCCCGTGCGGTCGAGCGGGCAAATGGACGTGGTGGGCCAATATGCATTCCCCTTATCGATCACCGTCATCGCTGAGCTGCTCGGCGTCCCCGCACAAGATCGTGACGATTTCCGCCGTTGGTCCCACATGATCGTCCAGCAGGTGGGGCACGACCTGAGCGAGTTGCAGCGTTGCTACAACGAATTCGCGGGCTACATGCTCGCGCTGATCGACCGGCGTCGAGCACAGCCGGGCGATGACCTGGTTTCGGCGCTGGCGCAGGTCGAGGAAGAGGGCAGCATGCTCAGCCAAAGTGAGCTGTGCAGCATGATCGCGCTGCTGATCATCGCCGGGCACGAAACGTCGGCATCGATGATCGCCAATGCGGTGCACATGCTCGTGCAGCATCCGAAGGCGCTGGCGCGATTGCGTGACGAGCCGGCGTTGATGCCTGGCGCGGTCGAGGAGTTTCTGCGCTATGACTCCTCGGTGGAGCGGGCCATGGTCCGCTTCGTTACCCGGGACACCGAACTGGCGGGACAACGTTTGCTGCGCGGGCAACTGCTGATCGCGGTGGTGGGTTCGGCCAATCGTGACGAAGCGCTGTGTGCAAATCCTGACACGCTCGACATCACTCGCCCGGCCTGCCCGCACATGTCGTTCGGTAAAGGCACGCACTATTGCCTGGGCGCCTCGTTGGCCCGGCAGGAATTGGAAATTGCATTGAACACACTTCTTCGGTGCTGCCCTGGGCTGCAATTGGCGGTCGATCCCGGCGCCGTACGCTGGCGCTATGTGCCCAACTTCAGGGGGCCGGAGGCGTTGCCGGTGTGTTGGTCGGTGGGCTGAGGTGTTCATGAAAAAGGGGCTGCTGCGCAGCCCGGCGGGAGCAAGCTCCCTCGTCACGGGTTTATCGATTGAACAGCGGGGGCTGTGAGGGCTGTGCAAAAAATGGCATCGGCTCGAATGAGCGCAGGCCCATGCCGAAAAAAGAGGCGGCTCGCCCGACTGTCCAGCCGGACGAGCCGTGGATTTACACCAGGCTGGTCTCCTTGTTTTGCGCTGGCGCTGAAAGGGTGGTGGATGCCGTGTCGCCTGGCGTCAGGTGCAGTCCATAGAGCACGACGTCCGCACGGTTATCAGCGAACCGGGCAATCCCTGGAAAGCGTCCCCATTGGGTCGCGCCAAGCCCTTGTACGCCGCGTTTGCTGGCCTCATTGTGCTCGATGATCCAGGCCACCAGCGTCTCGAAACCATACTGCCTGGCCAACACCACCGCAGCTTGGCCAAGGCGGATGCCGACGCCGCTGCCAATGTGGTCGCCGCGTACGTAGATCGACACTTCACCGGTCAATCGGCAGGCCTGGGCGCCCCAACAGAAGCGGTTGACGATCAACCAGGCAACGACTTCGCCAGCGCGTTCGAGCACGTAGATCGGATCACCCTCTTTGACGAAGCAGTCGACGAAAAACGTCATTTCCTTCAGGGAAAACGCTCTGAGCACGGGGGAGCTGGTACCTCCCAGAGCGCTTTCGTTGAAGATATCTGTCATCACCGGCAAGTCGTCGGGGGTGTAGCGGCGCACGCCACGTGGCAGGTCGGGCCGGCTGTTCAAGCGATTATTGGTCATGGCCGGGCTTCTCCATAGACGCTTCGTTTGAGTTGTTCACGCGCACGAAACAACCTTGAGCGTACGGTGCCAATGGGGACGCCCAGACGTTCGGCGGCATCGCGGTAGCTGCTCTCGGTATCGACGGCGGTCCACAGAGTATCGCGCATGTCCTTGGACAGCGCGTCCATGGCTAACAGCGTACGGTCCAACAGCCGACGGTTGTCGCACAGTTCACTCAGGTCAATGTCGTCACTGGACTCGTGGAACTCGCTTTCGTCGAAAGTAGTCAGCGGCGGCTGCGCGTAGAAGCGGCGGAAATGGTTGCGGATCAGGTTGAGGGCGATGCCGCACAACCAGGTGTCCTGCTTTGCCAGCCCTTTGAACTTCTGCTGGTTGCGCCAGGCTTCCAGGTACGTGAGCTGGATGATGTCATCGGCGTCGTCTTGATTGAGTACACGTTTTTGCACAAACAGACGCAGCTTGCGTTCCTCGCCGAAGCAGATGCCTGGCGCACCGGTGGGTGCCGGGGAGGTTTGCGGTGGGGCCATGAGATTCAGGCTGTTCATCAATAAATCCCTCTGGGTAGGTTCCATAGCGTCGATCCACATGTCGACGTTCCTCCCATCAGCAGGACCTGTGCCAAGCCCGTTTAACGAGTTATCTAATTGATAAACAAGCATTTTTATCTAGTGCTTTTGCTCTATTTGTGCAAGGTCATGCACAGGCGTCCCAAGTCCCACTGCATGAAATTGCACCGAGCAAACGCTCGGGAAGAGGCCTGTGGCCAACCCACTGGAATCGGCCAGAAAAGGTCATCACCGTGATGGAACTGAATGCTGAATCGCCGCCACCCACTGAGCGTCCGAAACCACGCTCACGGCCATCATGAAAGTAGAAGCCCCGACAAATGCGCATATTGCCGCCAACCTTGCCCAGGCCGTTTCGGCCGTCGTGGGCATAGGCACGCCTGTCGAGTCGTTCCAGGCCGTGCAGTCCAATTCGATGGAGGAGGTCGGCATGACCTTCAGCCATCACGTGGAGCGCAATACCAAGGCGCTGAGCCAGCGGCGCATCCGCAATGCTCGTAGCGAAGTGGGTCAGACGCGGGTCGAGACGCGTGAGCAATTGGAGGAGTGGTACGACCAACTTGGCCACCCAGGCAAGCAGAGCCTGGGGGCAATGGCCGCCCAGGCTGGTTTGTTGCTGCGTGGCGAGCCAGTGCTTGAAGAGGTGGTGCAGTCCACCGGTGGTGACCCGGCCCGTACCGACCTGATCCTGCAGCAAGCGTTGCGCGAGGCCGAAGTGCAAGGTCGTCTCGTCGAGGCCAAGCGTGCTCGCGACTACCTGCAGCTGTTGCGCGAGCGTTATGGCGCGCAGATCCAGGCGGGCATGAACATCGCCGAGGCCTTGCGCGCTGCGGGGGGCGATCCTGAACTGCGCCAGGCGGTACGGCGACTCTATTACGACACCGTGGTGCTCAAGCAGTCGTTGCCCACCATGATGCAGGCGTTGCTTGGTCTGTTCGGCGAGGCGGCATTCGTGCCGGGGCTGGACATGATGCGCCGGGCACTGGCTGACGACATCGCTGCGCACACACCATCACGTCCTACCGCCTTGTTGCGCACGCTGTTGATCGGCCTGGCCGCCTCGACGCAACTGGGCAGTGTCCTGCACAGCTGCCGCCGTTTGCTCGAGCAACTGGCCTACAGTTGCCCGGCCAGCCAGCTCACGGCCGTGCTGTTGCTCCAGCGCATGCTGGGGTTTGTCAGCAGTGGCCTGTCGGCGGCGGAAGTACGGCGTATCGGGCGTGAATTGGGTGGAGAAGAGGAGCGGGACCAACTGGTCTCCCTGAACGGCCTGTACCCCTTGCTCAAGCGTTTGCCGCTGCCCCTCTGGCGCGATAGCAAAAGCCGACAGACAGCGCTGAAGAACCTGCTGGTGCTGCTCGATGAGCGCTCCCGTGGCGAGCCCCGATGCCAGACCGCTGCCCCGGTGATTGGAGCGCGCTCATGATCGCCCTGTTGAACAAAGTCGCCAACGAAGCGGTGCGGCGCATCGAGGTGGTCGGGGCGTTCGTGGTGCTCGGCATCGTGTTCATGCTGATCCTGCCCTTGCCGACCCCGGTGGTCGATGCGCTGATCGCGATCAACATCTGTATCTCCTGCCTGCTGATCGTGATCTCGCTGTACCTGCCGCGGCCGTTGGCATTTTCCTCGTTTCCCGCGGTGCTGCTGCTGACCACGCTGTTCCGGTTGGCATTGTCGGTGGCGACCACCCGATTGATCCTGCTCCAGGGCGACGCCGGTCATATCGTCCAGGCGTTCGGCAATTTTGTGGTGGGAGGCAACCTGGCGGTCGGGTTGGTCATCTTCCTCATTCTGACGGTGGTCAACTTCCTGGTGATCACCAAAGGCTCGGAGCGGGTCGCCGAAGTGGCGGCGCGATTCACGCTGGATGCGCTGCCGGGCAAGCAGATGTCCATCGACAGCGACCTGCGCGCCAACCTGATCGATGTCACTGAAGCTCGGCGGCGCCGCGAGGAGCTGAACAAGGAAAGCCAGCTGTTCGGTGCGATGGACGGGGCGATGAAATTCGTCAAGGGCGACGCCATCGCAGGCTTGGTGATCGTGGTGATCAACCTCATCGGCGGCTTTACGGTCGGCATGATGCAGCACGACATGGGCGCGTCCGAATCGATGCACTTGTATGCCGTGTTGACCATCGGTGACGGTCTGATCGCGCAGATTCCGGCACTGCTGATTTCCCTTACTGCGGGCATGATCATCACCCGGGTGTCGCCGGAAGGGCAGCCAGCGGGTAGCAGCGTCGGCAAGGAAATCGCCCAGCAATTGACCGCCGAACCCAAGGCCTGGGTGATCGCTTCGGTGGGGATGCTCGGTTTTGCGGCCTTGCCCGGCATGCCCACGCTGGTGTTCATCGTCATCGCCTTGATCACCGGCACCGCCGGCATCGTTCAGCTGTACTCGCGCGCACGGCAGGTACGCCAGGGCAAACAACCAGCGGAGGTCGTGGCTCCCGCACACAATGGTGCTGAAGACCTGCGCAGCTTCGACCCGACCCGCGCCTTTCTTTTGCAGTTTTCCAAAGCCATGGAAGGCAATGCGGCCGCCGAGGAAGTCATCCAGGCGATCCGCAAGAAGCGTAACGCGCTGGTGGCCGGCTTTGGCCTGACCTTGCCGCCCTTTGAGATCGAATACAGCGTGCTGCTGGAAGACGACGAGTTCCGCTTCTGTGTGCATGAGGTGCCGATGTTGCGGGCAACCTTCGGTGAGCGTATTGCCGTGGCGCGCGGGCCGCTGCCGTTCGAACCGCGCGACGGGCTGGTCGGCAACGAGGTGCGTGACGAGCAGCAGTGGCTATGGCTGACGCCTGACGATCCGCTGCTGGCGGACGAACGCGTGGAGGCGGTGCCGGCTGCCGAGTTGCTGGTGGAGCGGATGAGCCGCGCCATGTTCGCCACGGGCCCGCAATTCTTGGGGCTTCAGGAAAGCAAGTCGATTCTCAGTTGGCTCGAAGCAGGTCAGCCAGAGCTGGTGCAGGAGCTGCAGCGGACCATGCCACTGGCGCGGTTTGCCGCCGTGCTCCAGCGCCTGGCCGGCGAAGGCGTCCCGCTGCGTGCAGTGCGCCTGATCGCCGAGTCGTTGATCGAGCATGGGCAGCATGAGCGTGACGTCGGTGCGCTGACCGACTACGCGCGCATCGCCCTGAAGTCGCAGATCTATCACCAGTACCGCGACGAAAACGGCCTGCACGTGTGGTTGTTGACGCCGGAAACCGAAGGCCTGCTGCGCGACGCGTTGCGCCAGACCCAGACGGAAACCTTCTTTGCCCTGGAAAGCCTGCATACCCGCGCCCTGGTGATGCAGTTGCGCGAAGGTTTCCCGTTGCGCGCCAAGCGCGTGGCCGTGCTGTTGGTGGCGCAAGACTTGCGGGCGCCGCTGCGCGATCTGTTGCGCGACGAGTTCAATCACGTGCCTGTACTCGCCTTCAGCGAGTTGCACAGCAACGCCCAGGTCACCGTGCTGGGGCGCTTTGACCTCGAGCAGGAAAAACTACGGATGGAGGATGCCGCGTGAGGGGCTTGTCTTGGCACGCCAGCAGCGGTGTCTCCACGTAACGATGCAAATCCAGGTGCGTTCGATGGCCTGGCTGTGACAGAGGACGGGGGCCGCCGGTGCCCCGTCGTACAACCGGACCGTGGGCGAGCATCTGTCGCCCCTTGAGGAATTGACCATGTTCGAACTGCGAGTCTTGAGTGGTCTGCACCGAGGTGCGGCGTTGCCGCTGGTTGGCGAGCAATGGGTGGTCGGGGCGGCCGAGGATGCCGACCTGGCGCTTTACGATCCGGGCATCTGTGGGCGTCACGTGGGCCTGCGGCAGGTGCAGGGCCAGTGGCTGCTGGAACTGCTGGAGGGCACGGTTTGCGATGGACAAGGCCAGCCCTGGGCTGCGGCCGAGCCCTTGCAGAGCAATGCCCCATTTGCCGTGGCAGGCGTCTGGCTGTGCCTGGCCCCGGCCGATCAGCCTTGGCCCGAAGAGGCGGCGCTGGATGACGCCGCGCACTTGGCGGCGGAACGGGAAACCCTGAAGCCCGCGACACGGCCGTCGTGGCCCAAGCGCCTGGCCATTGCCGCAGCGGTGATCACCGTTGCCTCCAGCGCCTGGGCCTTTACCAGCCAGCCGGCGCAAACCGTGGCGCGCAGCCCGGCCCAGCAGCTCAAGCAGAGCAAGGTGGCCTTGGACAATGTCGAGGCGGTCCGCCTGGAGCTTGATCGCATGCTCCAGGAACGTGATTTGGGCGCCGGTGTGCGGGTCGAGAGCCAGGGCGACCGGCTGGTCCTGGTGGGCGAGTTGCCGCGTCAACGCCTGGCGATGGTCGAACGGCTGATCGAGCGCTTCCACGACCGCTACGAAACGCCGGTCGGGATCACGGCCAACGTCAAGGAACGGCTGACGAAGCTGCCGTTTCAGATCGCCCAGATCGTGGGCGGCAAGCATGGTCATGTGGTCACGGCCGATGGACGTCGGTTGTTCCTGGGTGACCAGATCGATGGCCTGCGCTTGACTGCCATCGACAGCGGCAAAGTCACCTTCGAGGGCGACCAACGCTACGAGGTCACTTGGTGATGACGCAGGCGGCCATCGCGCGACTGGAGGCCTGGGAGGCCGGGCAATTGGCGCACTTGCGTCGCTTCGCGCCGGTCATGGTGCGCGGGCGGGTGCAGCGGGTCAGCGGCATCTTGCTACAGTGCCGACTGCCGGGGGCGCAGATCGGCGACCTCTGCCGGGTCGAGCGCGACACACGCGAGCCGCTGCTCGCCGAGATTGTCGGCTTCGACCAGCACGATGCCCTGCTCAGCGCCCTGGGCGGCCTGGAGGGGATCCGGGTCGGTGCGGCGGTGGAGCCGCTGGGCATGCCGCATCGGGTGTGCGTGGGACCGGAGCTGCTGGGTCAGGTGCTGGATGGCTTCGGCCGGCCCCTGTTGGACGGCGGGACGGGGGCGTTCGCCGGCCCGCATGTACTGCATGCCTCGGAAGTGATTGGCGAGGCGCCTGCACCCACCGCACGACCGCGTATCCAACGGCCCTTGAGGACCGGCGTACGGGCCATCGACGGCCCGCTGACGCTCGGTGAAGGCCAGCGTGTGGGGCTGTTCGCCGGCGCCGGTTGTGGCAAGACCACGCTGTTGGCGGAGATTGCCCGGAACGTTGACTGCGATGTCATCGTGTTCGGCCTGATCGGCGAGCGTGGGCGCGAACTGCGCGAATTTCTCGATCATGAGCTGGATGATGAACTGCGGGCCCGCGCGGTGCTGGTGTGCGCCACCTCTGACCGCTCCAGCATGGAACGCGCCCGCGCGGCATTCACCGCCACGGCATTGGCCGAGGGTTTCCGGGCCCGGGGCCAACGCGTGCTGCTGCTCATCGATTCGCTGACCCGATTCGCCCGGGCCCAGCGTGAGATCGGCCTGGCCGCTGGCGAGCCGTTGGGGCGCGGTGGCTTGCCGCCGTCGGTCTACGGCTTGCTGCCGCGTCTGGTCGAGCGGGCCGGCCTGACCAACGAGGGCGCTATCACCGCTTTTTATACGGTGCTCATCGAGCAGGACTCCATGAACGATCCCGTGGCGGATGAAGTGCGTTCGCTGCTCGACGGTCACATCGTGCTGTCACGCAAGCTCGCGGAACGCGGCCACTACCCGGCAATCGATGTGCTGGCCAGCCTGTCGCGAACCCTGGCCAACGTGGCCGAGGCGGAGCACCTGCGGGCGGGCATCAATCTGCGTCGATTGCTGTCGGCCTATGAGCAAATCGAATTGATGTTGCGCCTGGGCGAATACCAGGCCGGCGCCGACCCCTTGACCGACCTGGCGGTGGAGTCGCGAGGGGCCCTGGACGCCTTTCTGCGCCAGGACCTGCGTGAGCCGGAGCCGTTTGCGTCCACGCTCGCCCACCTGCAGCAGTTGACCGCTTATGTCCCGGGCTGATCTGGACGCCCTGGCGCCGATACGCCGCCACCGCGAAGCGCAAGCCGAGCGGGCGTGGCGCCAGCAGCGTGAGCTTTTGCGTGAGCGCGAAGCCGCGGTTGCCGCCGCGCGCGCGCAGATGCAGTCGACTCGTGAGCAGCAGGTGGTGCAGCGCGAGGCGTTGTACGGCGAGCACCGTGGCCGGGCGTTGAGCGTGTGCGAACTGAATGCCTGGAGTACCCAGGAACGTCGTTTGATCGGCGAGCTGGCCGAGCAAGCGCGGGCAGTGCAGGCACTGGACGATGAACAGGCGCAACAGGCACAGCACACGGCCGCTGCCCAGCAGCAGCTACAAGGGCGCCGGCGAGATCTGGAAAAGCTCAGCGCAATGATGGAGTGCCTGGTGGAGACCCCCAGCGATGAATGAACGCAGCGTGCGCGGTGCGCCGACACCGCACGGCAATCCCTCGGCGACCCCCGTCCGGCATCCGCCGCGGGCGTATGAGCAACCGCCTGCCCAGGTGAGCCGGGCAAGCCGTCCGGCGGCACGCGAGTCCGCCCCTGCCACCGGGCGTGACCCCGACATGACGGCAGGAAGCAGTGACGGTTACTGGTTCCGCCAATGGGTCGATGCGCCACGGGGCGGCACGCAGGATGACAGCGCCGGCACCGGTTCGCTGTCGGGCCTGGTGAATCTTCCGGGCGGTGAAGAGGAGGCGTTTGTCGACCAGCTCACGCCACGCTTGCGTGCCACGCTCGACCAGCAATTGGACCTGTTGCTGCATCTTCCCAACCTGGGCCGCATAAAGGTATCCGCCCGGCGGCTAGGCGAGGCGTGCGGGTGGGACATCGGCCTGAGCAGCGAAAGTGTCGACGTACAGGCGCGGCTGTCGAGTCGATCCGGGCGTCTCGAAGAGGCACTGACCCAAAGCCTGGGCCAGCCGGTGAGCGTGCGTGTGGCGCGGGAAGAAGAGGTTAGCGCGACATGACAGTCCATGCATTGGCGCTGCCGACTGTAGGCAGCGAGGACGCCACCGCCCGGCGACTATTAGGCATTGGCGTCCGGTTGCCCTTCGAGGTGGCGGGCGAGGCGGGCCTGCTGGAACTGACCCCGGGTGGCACCGCTGGGGGGACGCCGTGTGTGCTGGCGTGTGCCCATGGTGTCTTTACCCTGGACGAGCCCGGCGCGGTGCTCAGTCTGTTCGGTGAATGCCCGGTGGTCCTGCCTGCCGAACCCGGACCGGATGACGCGTGGTTCTGGTCGCTGTTCCAGCAAACCCTGGGCGAGCCCCTGCGCCAGGCATTCGGTTTTATCAAACCAGCGGCCGGGCCCGCGGTGCAGGGCATTGCCTGCCGGCTCGACGTGAGGGTGGGCGCGGCCCGCGTCACGAGCCATCTGGAAATGACCGGTGCGACCCTGCTGGGGCTGCTTCGCGCTACGCCTTGGCAGCGGCCGGCAGCGCCAGGGATCGCGGGCTTCGTGCTGCATGTTCCGTTGGAACTGGGACACCTGGCGCTGGCCGCCGGGCAGTTGGCGACGTTGCGCCCCGGTGATGTGTTGGTGCCGCAAACCGCTCTGTTCGATTCATCCGGCCAAGGGCTGATTCGCCTGGGCCGGCATTGTTTGCAGGTGCGGGTTCACAGCCGTGCCGCGCCGTTGCGCCTGACCTTGCTCGCTCTGGAGGAGACCGTTATGAGCACCACCGCCGACACCGACATCCTGACGCCGGACTGGGACGATAGCACCGGCTACGAACCTGACGCCCAAGCCGCCGAGGCGGCTGAGCACCCGGAGTCGGCCTATGCCGCCGCTGACACCGAGGAAGCGCCGATGACGGAGCCGGTCGCGGCCGAAGTCCCCGAGCGCTTCGACGACCTGCCGCTGGCGCTGACGATACGCTGCGGTCATTTGCAGCTGACCTTGGGCGAGCTGCGCAATCTGGCGCCCGGCGCGGTGCTGCAAGTGCAAGGCGTGGCACCGGGGACAGCGGCGCTGTTCTATGGCGAACGTGCCCTGGCCCATGGTGAGCTGGTCGAGGTCGATGGCCGGTTGGGCCTGCAAATCGCTCACGTGGATGTGGCTGGATGAGCTTCCAGGGGGTCGACCCCTTTCTGTTGGCGCTGTTCATTGGTGGGATTTCGCTGGTCCCCTTGCTGCTGATCATCTGCAGCGCCTTTCTCAAGATAGCCATTGTGTTGACCATCACCCGTAACGCCATCGGCGTGCAGCAGGTGCCACCCAATATGGCCTTGTATGCCATTGCCCTGGCCGCGACGCTGTTCATCATGGCGCCGGTGGGCCACAACATCGCCGAACAGGTGAAAGAACGGCCGTTGGATTTCAGCAATACCGAGGCGTTGCAAGGCTCTGCCTTGAACGCGATAAAACCGTTGCAGGCCTTCATGTCGCGCAATACCAACCCGGACATCCTCGCCCACTTGCTGGAAAACACCCAGCGGATGTGGCCCAAGGAACGCGCCGAGCAGGCCAGCCGCGATGACCTGATGCTGCTCATCCCGGCCTTCATGTTGTCGGAGCTCGAGGCCGGTTTCCAGATGGGATTCCTGATCTATATCCCGTTCATTGTCATCGACCTGATCGTGTCCAACCTGCTGCTGGCGCTCGGCATGCAGATGGTCGCGCCCATGACCATTTCGTTGCCGCTCAAGCTGCTGATTTTTGTCCTCGTGCAGGGCTGGACGCAATTGCTCGACAGCCTCTTCTATTCCTATCTTTGAGGATGTGCGATGGACGCGCTGACGTTGTTTAAGGAAGGCATGTTGCTGGTGGTCCTGCTCTCCGCGCCGCCCTTGATCGTGGCGGTGATTGTCGGTGTGCTGACCTCCCTGGTGCAGGCCTTGATGCAGATCCAGGACCAGACCTTGCCCTTCGGCATCAAGCTGGTGGCGGTCGGGTTGACCTTGCTGGTCACGGGGCGCTGGATCGGCGTGGAGTTGCTGGGACTGCTGCGCCGGGCATTCGAAATGATGGCCAACACCTGATGACGGCCCAGGCTTTCGGCCCGTATTTCGACTTGCTGCTGTCGATCGCGCTTGGCATGGCGCGCATTTACCCGGTCGCATACCTGGTCCCGGTATTTTGCTTCCAGCACCTGCGAGGCTTGCCGCGCCATGCCGTTGTGTTTGCCCTGGGCATGTTGCCGGCACCGGGTATTCGCCAGGCGCTGATCGACGCCCAGGTCAATTGGCTGTCGCTGGCCGGGTTGATGTTCAAGGAGCTGGTGCTGGGCTTCTTGCTCGGGGTGCTGCTGGCGATGCCGTTCTGGTTGTACGAGTCGGTGGGTGCCTTGCTGGACAACCAGCGCGGTGCGCTCATTGGTGGCCAGTTGAACCCGGCGCTCGGCAGCGACACCACGCCCCTGGGCCTGCTGTTCAAGGAGATGACGATTTTGCTGCTGGTCACCACCCTGGGCATTGGCACTTTGACCCAGGTGATCTGGGACAGCTACCTGGTGTGGTCGCCAACCGTTTGGTTTCCATTGCCTGGCGCGGACGGCTTCGGCGTGTTTCTCGGGCTGCTCGGCGAAATGTTCATGCACATGATGCTCTATGCGGCGCCCTTTATCGGCTTGCTGTTGCTGGTGGAGTTCAGCCTGGCGTTGCTCAGCCTGTATAGCCCGCAATTGCAGGTGTTCGTCCTCGCCATGCCGGCCAAGAGCCTGATCGGCCTGGGCTTCCTGCTGTTCTACCTGCCCACGCTGTGGGATGCGATGACGGGCCGTCTTGGTCGCTATGGCGAAATCCGGCATCTGCTGCACCTGTTGTTGCCGTCACCCTGAAGGAGGGCTTCGGGCATGAGCGAAGACAGTGGAGAAAAGACCAAGCGGGCGACGCCGAAGAAGATTCGCGACGCGCGCAACAAGGGCCAGGTCGGCCAAAGCCAGGACTTGAGCAGCCTGCTGGTGCTTGCGGCGATCACCGAAGTGGCGTTGACCCAGGCCGACGACAGCATGCAGGCCTTGGGAGACATGGTGACATTCCCGCTGCATCGGCTGGATGTCGATTTCGTGCGTGCCTTCGAGGAGACCTTGGCTCATGCCGGTGGCGTGTTGCTCAATTTCACCTTGATGACCGTGGGGTTGGCGATCGTCACGCGCCTGGTGGCCGGTTGGATACAGTTCGGTTTCCTGTTTGCCCCCGAGGCCCTTCAGCCCGACCCGAACCGCTTGAACCCGATGAACCAGGCCAAGCAGATGTTCTCCGGCCAGGCGCTGATCAACCTGTTCATGGGGCTGGTCAAGGCCGTGTTTATCGGCACCGTGATTTATCTGGTGACCCTGCCTGCACTCGGGTCGTTGATCAATCTGGTCAACGGCGACCTGAACAGCTATTGGCGCGGGCTGGCCAGCCTGTTTCGGCACATCATGCACATCTGCCTGGGCGTGTTGCTGGTGCTGGCGCTTCTCGACTTCGGCCTGCAGAAATATTTCTTCGCCAAGCGCCTGCGCATGAGCGAGGAAGAGGTGCGCAAGGAGTTCAAGGAAATGGAAGGCGACCCCCACGTAAAAATGCATCGCCGCAGCCTGGCCCGGCAATTGGTCGACCAGCCCGTCAACAAAGAGACCAAACCGGTGGAAGACGCCGACATGCTGGTGGTCAACCCCACCCACTTTGCCGTCGCGCTGTTGTATCGCCCCGAGGAAACGCCGCTGCCGCAGTTGATCGTCAAAGGTGTCGATGCCGAGGCCCGGGCGCTGATCGAGCGGGCCAAGGTGGCGCGGGTTCCGGTTATCCAGTGCATCTGGCTGGCGCGCACGATCTACCGTGAAGACGTCGGCGCCTATATCCCTCGGGAAACGCTCCAGGCGGTTGCCCACATTTATCGGGTGTTGCGCGAACTGGATGACGAGGCCAAGGGCGAGGTCATCGAGATTCCGGAGTTGAACCAGCGTTGAGGTCGATGGAACCGATGCGCACGCGCTTGCCACTCAGGGAATGAGCCAGGCTCGTCCGGAGGATACCGGCCTGCCGACAGTGCCCACCACACAGACATCGACTCGTGGAGGATTCCCATGCCCGAACCCAGACCCCTGACGAGCCCCTTAGGGGGCACAGGTGCCCTGCGGGGCACCGACAGCTTATCGCCATCGCGCTCACCCTCGCTGAGCCAACGACCCCGTGAGGCGCAGCAGCGCGAAGGCACCCAGAGCCTGCATGATCGGGGACGTTCTTCCTCGACACCACCGGCGGTGCATCAGCGCGGCCGCACCCGAACGCGAGACACCAACCACACGGCGGCACCGAATGACACGCAACCGCTGGATGACGCGCAAACGCCCAGCCGCACACCGGACTCTTTCATGAGCGAGATGGAAACCCGTCAGAAGCAGTTGATGGAAAAGCAGTTCCAGCTGCAAATGGGCATGGAGGAACGCCAGAGCGCCATGTTGCTCGTTAAAAGCTCCGCCGACATGGCCAAGCTGATGAGCGATACGGTGACGGAGGTCACCAAGGGCTTCATGGACAGCGCAAGGAAAGTCATGCAGGAGGGTGGCGAGGCGATGAAGCTTCGATAAAGCGATGAGCCTGCATAACCCTGTGTAGGAGCTGTCGAGTGCAACGAGGCTGCGATCTTTTCAAAGACACTTGAATCTCAAGCGAAAGATCAAAAGATCGCAGGCTTCGCCAGCTCCTACAGAGTCCCGCGGTAGTAATTCCAGGCCACGGGTGCCTATCCCAATCGGGTGCGGCTCATGTTGAGCGACGCCGGACGCGGACCGCCCGGCGTTGCAGGCACCGCCAAGCGCGCCCGAACGTCGCCGACCTGGGCGATGAAGCCCACGACCCAATGGCAGAACTGCACCTCATCGAGCATCGCCAGTGGGCAATGGGCACACAAGCGAACGCTGCTCTTGTCATCCAGGGCCAGCCAACTGCCGCCGAGCAGATCCAAGCGAAAGTTGAGTTCCAGCAAGCGCTTGTGCAAACCGGGCGCGTGGGCAGGTACATCGATCGAGCTATGGAGGATGGCGACATCGCCGTGACCGGGCAGCTCGATGACCACGGCTTCGCGGTTGCTCGCGTCATACAGCGCGCACACGCCACCTTCCAACTGCAAGTCCGCATGCAAATGTTCCGCGAGGGCCGAGATCAAGCGCTGGGCAAGCGGTGCGACGGTCATGGGAAACCTCCCTGAATAAAGCCTGTATGAATCACTGTGTTTTCCTCAATACGTGGCTGAGTAGTCGTCGAGGTCTTCCAGGCCCAGCAGTGACAATTGCCGGGACTGGATTTCATCGAGCAGTTCAATGGATATCGACGAGTCCGGCAGCGCCTGCCAGACCACGAGTGCTCGCTGCGGATCAAGAAATACGAACAACTGCGCGTAGTCGGTCGGGTGGGCGAAACGCCGTTCGAGGGCATGCTGGATCTGGTTTGCACGCAGCGCCTGGCTTTGTATTTGTAAGGCAAGCCCCACGCTGTGAGGCTCGCGTCGCAGACAGAACTCAATGCCTGGGGCTATTTCCCAATACGTTGCGATGCCGGCGATGATGTTCTTCTGGAAGGCCTGGCGAGTGCTTACGCTGTGTACCGAAAAAGACATAGCGTTTCAGTTCTCCAATGGGACGACCGAATGGTCCAGTGGGTGTTCGGGGGAGCCAAGGCCGCCGCGCATACCGGGTGACCACCAGATCACCAGCCGACCGTTGTCCGGTTCGGCGCGGCTGCAGGCATCGCCCTGGCAACCCGAGCGGTTCGCGCAGCCGGCGAACACCGGCAGGCTCAGCAATAAAACGAGCAGCAGTGGCGTGCGACTCATGGCAGGGTCCTCGCGCTGGTTTGCAGAAGAGAAGGGCGCTCGCCGCCTGGCGTGTGCGTGGGTTGTTTCATGACCACGAACACTTCCGTTTCCTCGCCGGGCTCAAGCCACACCTTCGGCCAGGCGGAGGTGGCCAGGGTCCAGCGACTGCCGCAGCTTGCCTCGTCGAAACGCAAGCGCCGCTGATCGTCGTTGCGTATCACGCCCACGGCGATGCCGTAATCGGGGCCGGCGAACCATTGGGCCCGGGCGGCGTCCAGCGATAGCCCGGGTTGCAACGCGCACAATGTGTCGGGCGAATAGGGAATCGATGGGGCTTGCTTGAACGTGGCCGGAATGTTGCCGTCGGCGAGTTGGGCGAGCACGTCGCTGACCTCGATACGACCGACGGGGCGGGTGCCGTTGCGACGCTCTTCCAGGCGGGCCATGGCGCTGTCGACCTGTTCGCGGTCAAGGGCGGAGATGTAGCGGGCCGGGTCGACCTGGTCACCGATCAGGCGCGGCGTCAGGATGAACACCCGCTCGCGGCGACTGGTTTCGCGGGTGGTCGAGGAAAACAGCAGCGGCCCGATCAGCGGGATGCGACCCAGCCATGGCACCCGTTCGAGGTTGTCGCCGGTCTCTTCGGTATGAAAACCGCCTACCACCAATGACCGGCTTTCCCCCATGACAGCCTGAGTGCTGACTACGCCCCGGCGCACGCTGGGCGTCTGCTGGCCGACCTCCGAGGGTTCGATACGGCCGTCCTCGATTTCCAGGGACATCTGGATCTGGTTGCGGCCCCCGGTCTCGATGGCATGGGGCACGACCTGCAAGCTGGTGCCTGCCGTGATGGGTTCGACAGTGGCTACACGCTCGCCGATGGCCGAGATGTACTCGGTCCGGCTGAAGTCGATGACCGCCGGCTGGTTCTCCAGGGTCAGTACCGACGGGTTCGCCACCACCGAGGCCAGGCCACGGCCCTCCAGGGCCCTCAGTTGCGCGGAAAAATCGCCGTAGTCCTGAATGAACACCGTCGAGCTGGCGCCAGGTCGAATCATCGAGGCGCCGCCGATCAGGTCGCCGCTCTCGACGTTCCAGTTCGAGGCCAGCTCGGCCAGTTGGGTGCGGTCGATGTCGAGGATGATCGCGTCGATTTCCACCAGCTTGCGCGGCACGTCCACATCGCGAATCAGCGGCGTGTAGATTTCCCGTCGCTTGGGGGCGTCGTAGATGAGCACCGCGTTGTTGCGCACGTCGGCTTCGACGCGGATCTTGCCCCGGCCGCCTGCACCGCTGTTCGCGCCGGATGGTACGCGGCTGGTGTTCGGACGACCCATGCCGTTCATTGCCAACTGTTCGATATTGCCCATGGTCATGGACTGCTGGTTCTGCATGTTCTGGAACGACGCCTGTGGAGAGGCCGTCTGCATGCCCCCCGACACGGCGCTGCGACTTTCCAGCAAACCTTTCAGGATGCTGGCGACCCCGGGAATGACCAGCGTTTCGCCGCGGTACTTGACGTTGCGGTCGGCGGCGGTGGCATAGCGCAGCGGGAAACTGATCACTTCCTGCTTCTCTTCGGGTGTCTTGCGCACTTCGGCAAACTGCGCCACCAGGCGCACGTAGCGCTCCGGGCCGGAGACCAGGACCACGCCTTCGTCGGGCAATTCACCCCAGCCGAAACGCGGATCCAGCAGGCCGATGTCGGTCAAGGCCTGCTTCATGTCCGGGACGGCATCGGCGGATACTTCCAGGCGCGTGGAGTCTTGGTTCTGCAAGGGGCTGACGTACAAGGTGTTGCCGTACATGAACCACTGGAAGCGATTTTCCAGGCCGAGCCTGTCGAGGAACGCCTGGGGACTTTCGGCGCGCATCCGGCCGTCGACGGTGCCTTTCACGGTGCCATCGATCACCAACTGCACCGCGAAGGTATTGGCGAAGTCGCCGAGTACCTTGGCCAGCGGCGTGCTTTGGGCGTCATAGGCGTAAGGCGTGTTCTTCCAGTCGGTCGGGACTGCCGCCTGTGCCGGCAGGCTAGCACCCAGTGCACCGGTCAGCGCCAGCGCGATCAGCGAAGGTCCCGTCCAGCGGTGTGCGATCAACTGGCGAAGGTGTACTTTGCCTGCGGTCATCAAGCGGTACGGTGCAAGCCACCTGTTAGGCATGACGGATTCCTGTTCCGAGCAAGTGAGAGTGCGAGAGGCGTCGCGCCACTGGCGCGGCAACGGCTCGTTGGTCTTTATTGAGAATCGATTGCCAGGTGTCACGCTGGTTGAGCAGTGCTTCGAGCACCTCGATCAAGTCGTCGATGTGCCTGTCCGGCGGCAGTTGCGCCAGTAGCCACAACCGGCCGTCTTGTGGCGAACGGGCCAGCGCGCCGGGAAATCGCGAGAGGCTTGGGTGCGCCAGCCGAAGCAGGTCTTCCAGAGCCACCTCGCGTGTCGCCGGGACGCTCAGCTCGACCGATACCAGCAGGCCCTCTTCGAGCTTGCTGAACGTTGCGTCGCCATCGTCGATGACAACGGTGAAGTGCTCCGGGCCATCGACGCTGGCGCTCCAGCGGGTGAGCTGTGTGCGCAGCTCATGGCATTGCATCGATGATCGCCTTGGCGAGGTTGTGATGGGCCGTGGTCTGTTGAGTGGCTGCGTTCACCGCGACGGACATGCCGTTCATGCTGGTCACGAATGAGTGCATGTCGTCGAGTGACTGACTTTCTGCTGCGTTCATCGCAGCGTTGTTGACGTTGTCGGTCGCGCGTTGGAAGTAGGTGTCGAGGCGGCGCTGGACGGCATCGGCGGAAGACATGGGCGGTTCCTCTGGGCTAGGCATGTTCACGGTGTGAGTGGTGGGTATGCCGTTGGCGGTTCCGCGCGGATGAGGAAAAAAACTGACGGGGTGATGGTGGCCTTAGTATCCGGACAGGATTTCTTTGACCGGGTACATATCCTTTGCTGCGGTAACGGCTGCTTAGGGTTCCGCCCTTACGGCGGGTCACTTTTTTCAGACGCCAAAAAAGTAACCAAAAAGGCTTTGCCCCACCACTCGGTGCCTCGCCTAGGCTCGGCATGCCCGAACGAAGGCATTGCTCCGTGGGCCCGCCGCGAAGGGCCATCCATGGCCCAGCGCGGCTACCTCGGCATCCATGCCGAGGTGCCCACTACGCAATGCCTGCGTTCGGCCATCGTGGTTAACCGGGCGCCGAGATCAACGTCCGCCGCGAGGCGGCCTAGTAGCCGACCTGGCTCTCCCGGTCGTACTTCGATCCATTTGTGGGAGCGAGCAAGCTCGCTCCCACAGTTTTTTCCGGGGTGTTCACAGGCATCGCAGTCACCCCAAATCCCCTGTGGGAGCGAGCTTGCTCGCGATGGCGGAGGGTCAGCTTGCGGTGATGTTTTGTGGTTCGGGCAGACGCAGGGCCTCGACGGCGGTGGGCCAGTCGAGCTGGTATGTACCGCCTGGTGTTTCCAGCTTCAGTTGATGTCGTTCCATGTCGGCATCGGCCACTGGCGTCCAGGGGCGTCGGCTGTCGGTGCCCAGGCTCCGGGTCAGGCTTGCCAGGTCTTCAGGATGACAGCGAAGGGTGGCGCTGATCGGGTCGTCCTGACGCGACGCCAGTTGGCGGACGAGCGCATCGATGCGTGCCTGCTGCGGGACCTCGTTCAACAGCGTCCCCAGGGCCTCGTTGACCAAATGTGCAGCACTGCTCTCGATCCGCTCCCACATGGCTTGACGCTGGGTGTCCCATGCGGCGAGCAAGGTTTCGGCCTTTTCCCAGAATTGCGCTTGAGCCTCGAGCACGGTCGCGTCCGCCTCTGCGTTGGCGCGTTCAAGCAATTGCCCCGCCTGCGCCTGGGCCTGTTCGAGGACGACCTGTGCGCGGGCACAATCAACCAGGGTTTCGCGCGCGATGTAGGGCTGCGACAGGCCCTGGCCATCGGGGCGCAGTTCAAGCGAACGCCGAGCGAGCATCGTGTCTCTCCGTTTGGATAGGGGCCGAGGGTGCCAGGCTTTGCTCAGCTTTCCAGCAGGCGGACTGCCAAAGCGTGTTCAGCTTGGCGGCTGGCGGTTGAGGGGCTGGCGCCGATTCGATGGCGATGATTCTGTCGCGTGGGAACGCCAGGCGCGCGCGTTCCCAGGCCCGTTCGTCCAGCCATGCGCGCAGCAGGGCGAGTGGATCCTGGTCTTGTTCGAGCCAGTGCCCCGGGCGCAGGGCTCTGGCGGTGCGCTCGCACCAGGCCCGGTCCTGCGCCGAAAGTGCCTGTGTTGCCGTTAACGGTGCGCAAGTGTTCGCCACCAATTCGCAGGCAAGGGCCAAGGTCCGGGGCGTGCCGCAGAACAGCGATTGCAGCGCCGGGCTGGGTGGTGGTGGCGTGCATGGCGTCATACCGAAGCTGTGGGCAAGCGCGGCATGTTGCCCTCGGGCGAGGACGTCGATCTGTGGCGCGGTCAGCAGGCCAAGCGCCGGCGAATACCAGCCCCGGTCTGCTTCGCGCCACGCGAGGCTCCACCAGCGAACCCATGCAATTTCCGCCGTCATGCGGCGGTCCCGTTACTGTCGGGTTTGGTCCCCGGGTTTTTCACGGCGAACAGCCCAGGTGTCGCGCTGCTTTGGGGGGCGGCGGGCGTCCTGGCTGGTTTGCTGAACTTGCGATCGAGAAGTCGTGGCAGCACTAACACGCCTTGGCGCCATAGCCGGTAGAGGCCATACAAGACGCCCATCAGGATGGCAAGCAAGGTGATGCTTGCCGTCACGGTCACCGCCCGCCAATAGCCGATGTCGTCGGCCTGCATGAGGAACGGGCCGAAATACGCCATCTTGCGCCGCTCCTGATACGGTGCGGCGGGAACGAAGACCACCGATAATTTGGTCGGGTTCTGGGTAGCATCGGCCATGCCGGGGATCCCGCTGGCGACCAGGTTGCGCACGCGCGGGGTAATGCTGTCGGGGTCCAGGGCATTGGTGTGCTTGATAAACACCGAGGCCGATGCGGGTTGGACCGGCTCACCCGGGGCCACCCGTTCCGGCAGGACCACATGGACCCGGGCGAGCACCACGCCGTCTATTTGTGAAAGCGTCGATTCGAGCTCCTGGGACAGCGCATAGATGTAGCGGGCACGTTCTTCCATCGGCGTGGAAATGACCCCTTCCTTGCGGAAGATCTCCCCCAGGCTGGAGCGTGAGCGACGCGGCAGGCCGGCGGCCTCGAGTACCTGGACGGCGCTGTTCATGTCGGCAGGCTCGACCAGTACGGTCAGCCCGTCTTTATCGACCTGCTTGCTCGCTTCCACGTTCTTGTTCGCCAATTCGGCGATCACTTCGTTGGCATCCTGCTCGGAAAGATGGCTGTGCAGCGCCGTCCGTTCATCGCAACCGGTGAGCAGCAGACACAGCAACAGTGTTGAGAATGCGCGCATGGACATGACCGGCTTTCCCTTTACTGAAGATTGGTGAGCTTCTCGATTGCCTGGGAGCCCTTGCTGACGATTTTCGCGGTCATCAGGCTTTCCAGGTGGAAGGATGACAACGAGCGGTTCGACTGCAGCATGTCTTTCGGGTCGGCGGTGCGGATGGCCTTGAGCATGTCCCGGTTGGCGCGATCGTCCAGTCGCTGCAATTCGCCGGAGCGGCTCGACAACGAATCGATGATTCTTGCGGCGACATTGTTTTCACTGTCCGGGGCGGGGGCTTTGTCGCGCATTTGCGCGTTGAACCAACTGACATCGCTGGTCTCGGCGCTCGCGTGTGGCTTGGCGCTGGTTTTGGCAGCGGTGGAGGCGAGGTTGCTGGGGTCGATGGCTTGTACGTCCATGGCGTTTCTCCTGTTTCAAAGGCTTGCTTCAAAGTGTCAGTTTCAAAGGGCGGGTGCCTTCAGGCGCACATCAGCCTCAAGACGTTGCGAGCGCTACCGGTGACGCTCAGGTGAAACTCGATTTCCTCCCGGTTGCGCCGGGTACGCTGGCGCAGCAGGGGCTGCTGGCCGGCCAGGCGGGCAAGGGCGAAGTCCAGCTCTTCCAGGGCAAGCTGGAACAACCGGGTTTCGCGAGCATCCAGCGCTGTGCCGCGGGCAATGCGTTCGGTCCATGTCCAGCGTTCTGCGTCGGGGGGCGTCGGTGGGGGATAGCGCGCCGGGTGCTGGTCCATGAACGCGGCGATCTCGAACAACAGGTCCTGATCGTCTGGTTCATACCGCGCCTGGCCGTCACCTTCCTCGATGTCCAGCAGCGTCAGCAGTTTCCTGCGGCCCAGGACCGCGATGATCTTGAGCAGCAGCGACAGGCTCGCGTCATGACGACTGCGCCGCGTGGCGTGATCACCCTCCATCTCCCAGGCGCCGAACAGCGCGCCACAGAAGGGGTTGTTGGCATTGCCGAAATCACTTTGGCTGTCGACATCGTTGTCACCGATGGGCTGCCGGCGATGGGCGAACATCTGCGCCAGATCGTTGAACAGGTCTTCATTGGAATAGGCATCATCGATGTCGACGTCGAGATTGGAACCGGTGCCACCGTTGATCTCCTCCAGGATGTCTTCCAGGACCAGTCGCAAAGGGTCGTCGGTCTCTGCGGCCAATCTGTCCTGGGGGCTGGGCCAGCCGAACCGCGACTGTCCGCCCGTCGAACCGTGTTCGGCGCCCCACTGGACGAGCGACTCCCTCAATCGGTCGCCGGTCCCGTGCAGTGCCAGATGCTCGGCGACCACGTTCGCCAGGCCCGGCGGGGTAGGGGCGGGGCGCCGCGTGGACTCGTCATGGGGCAGGTCTCTCTGGGCACGAAGGCTGTCTGGCAAGTCGATGTGCATAGGGGCCTCCTCGCATCGCGCTTGAAGTTACCCCGCCGGAGCGGGGCTGAAGCGAGAGGGTCAGAATCGTATGTTTTTCGAGGCCTCCCCCATGGCGGTGATGGCTTTGGTTGCGGTGTCCATCGACCCTGCCGCGATTGCGTTCATGGTGTCGGCGACCAGTTTTTTCTGGTCGAATTGGGATTTCATGGTTGTCATCGCAGCCGAGGTCGCGTCCATCTGCTGCATGGCAGCCGTGGAAGCGGCGAGAGAAGCTCCACCAAAACTCATAGTCGTATCTCCGGGTTGTGGAATGGCAAGACGATCGTGAACGTCTCGATGGTTAAGTGGCGACCGTTGTGTAAACGGTTCCACCGATCCCACTCAACTCGTCGATATTTGCAGGCACTTCATCCGGTAATACAGCGTGCGCCGGGCGATACCCAGTTCGGCGATGACCTTGTCGATGCAATGATGGTGGCGGCGCATGCAGTCCTCGATGAGGATTTTTTCGAACTGCTGCAGGTGCTCTTTCAACTTGAGCGTCGAGCTGTTGTGTTCCAGTTGCTCGGCGCGGGGCAGTGCCGGCAAGCCGAGCACGTATCGTTTGGCGGCGGATTGCAGCTCGCGGATGTTGCCAGGCCAGGCGTAGCCGAGCAGTTGGCGCAACAGCGCTGGCGACGGTGCGACGTAGGGCCGGTCAAGTGCCTGGGCCTCCCGGCGCACCAGCGACTGGAACAGCGGCACGATGCGCTCCTTGCGGCTGCGCAGTGGAGGCAGCTTGAGGCTGATGATGTTCAGGCGAAAATAAAGGTCCCTGCGAAACTCACCACGTTCGACCATTTCTCCCAGCGGGCACTGGGCGGAGGCGATCACTCGCATGTTCACCGGGATGCTCTGGGTCGAGCCCAGGCGCTGGACCGTCCTGGATTCCAGGACTCGCAGCAGCTTGGCTTGCAGGCCCAACGGCATGCTGTCGATTTCGTCCAGGTACAGCGTGCCGTTATGCGCGGCTTCGACGAACCCCGCGCGATTTTGGTTGGCCCCGGTAAACGCGCCGGTGTTGGCCCCGAAAAGCTGGCTCTCGGCGAGGGTTTCGGGAATGGCGGCGCAGTTGATGGCAACGAACTTGCCGGAGCAGCCGGACATGCGATGGATCTTTTCTGCCAGCGTGTCTTTACCGGTACCCGTCTCGCCGCGCAGCAACACGTCGATCATGAGCGGAGCGACGCTTTGGACGAACGCCTCAAGGTTGAGGGCATCTTCTTTATAGGGATTGGAAAGTGCAGCGCATAGCAGCTTTTGCATCACTGACGATTCCATTTCTTGTTTGGTTAGGAGGGTCGACAAGTTGAACGATGAAAAGGCGTGTGAAACTTCCTCTAGTTAGCGCCGCCGCGCGACTGCACTGGTAATGAACATTTTGCTGGTCACGAGGTTTAGAGAAGAGATTAAAAAAAAGTTCATGCTGGCACGGCCGCTGTTAATCGATTCAGCTAAACGGTCAACGGAGCTCAATTGCCCTGCACAACCCGTCTGGCATGGGGCACAGGCCGAAAAGGATCGGTAATGGCGCCGTTTGGAAAAATTGGATCCGACAAACGGTTCAGCCCAGACCCTTACTTTGAGCAAGAGCTCTAAAAGCAAACACTAGGCATAACTTAGTGGCGTCAGCCTAGAGGCGGCTGACAATACGTGTTGTAGTTAATTCGTCAGTTCGAAACCGACCATGGGCAATAACAGCCGACCGCCAACGTGTGAGTCGCACTAACTTCCCGGCCGACACTCAACGCCTCGAGAATCGGCTCGATGAAGCTGTTGCTCGAGTTGCAGGTCAGGCCTTCGCTGTAGGGGCCGAAGTACGCCAGTTTGCCGCTGCGATCCCAGATCGCTACGGCCGGGCTTGCAGGAATCTGGCTTGAACCGGGGAGCGTCGGGAGGGTTTTGAAGTGGCTCAATGTGGCTGGCAACTGACCTTGGCTGCCGGCTTTTTGTACCGCATAAAACTCGACGCCTTGCGGTACATATTTATCGACCAGCTCGGAAAGGTGTTGCTGGTTGCCGACGTTGCACGGGCACGCCGGGTCCCAGAAATGTACCAGACGTATCGCACCGGGACCGGCCAGATCGGCAGGCAGGCGCAGCGGATCGCCGGAAAACACCGCGGTGTGTTGGCTGAAAGCCCGCAGGAAACGGCCCTGGAACCAGTCGTAGGCCATCCACAATACGACGGCGCATCCGAGGGCGAGCAGGCTGGCGAGCAAGGTCGTGCGGTGGGACGGGCGCATGGAGTCGATCCTCTGAAGCCGCGTAGCTTGCCATGCCTGCCGCGACAGATGAATATCGCAGGCTTACAAAGTCTGTTTCGCGCGATGCGCCTATGCCTGGAAATCTTGATGCCTGCCACTTTCGACCCCGATCTCCTGCGTGCCAGCCTGCAACCGCTGGCCCAGTGGCAAGCCCTGTCCGAGCAAGCCCAGGCCTACCAGCGGTTCTATGGCCTGGACTTTCCCCAGCGCAGCGTGCGCAAGGGGTTGGGGCGTTTCGAGGTGGCTGGGTATGAGCTGGTCAGCCAGGTCTGGTGGCCGGAAAAGGCCGTGGCGACCTTGTTTGTGTTCCACGGTTACTACGATCACATGGGGCTGTATCGCCATTTGATCGAGTGGGCCCTGGAGCAGAAGTTCGCGGTGATCGCCTGCGACCTGCCGGGCCACGGGCTATCCAATGGCGAGCGCGCCAGCATCGGGGATTTTGCCGAATACCAGGCCGCGTTGCAGGGCCTGTTGGCCGAGGCCGGGACGCTGGACCTGCCGCAACCCTGGCATCTGTGCGGGCAAAGCACCGGCGGGGCCATCGTCGTCGATCACGTGCTCAACCAGGGTGCGCAGAGCCCGGCGCAGGGCCAGGTCATCCTGCTGTCGCCCCTGGTGCGGCCGCGGGCCTGGGGATGGTCGCGCCTGAGTTATTACCTGCTCAAGCCCTTCGTGAAGGGGATTGCCCGACGCTTCAGCGAGAACTCCACCGACCCGGACTTCCTGCCGTTCCTGCAAGCCGACCCGCTGCAACCACTGCGCCTGCCCACCGCCTGGGTGGGTGCATTGGGGCAATGGATCAAGCGTATCGAAGCCGCCCCGAGCAGCCCGCGCCAACCATTGATCGTGCAGGGCCAGGCGGACATGACGGTGGATTGGGCGCACAACCTGCAAGTGCTGCGCAGCAAGTTCGATCGGCCGCAGGTGTTGATGTTGCCCGAGGGACGCCATCATTTGGCGAATGAGGCGCTGGCGTTGCGGCAGGAGATGTTTGGTTTTCTGACGAAGCGGATGAGCCGGGTTCGGCGGTGACTGGGTTATTGCTATCGCGAGCAAGCTCGCTCCCACAGGGTATTGAGCTGCTAGATCCAATGTGGGAGCGAGCTTGCTCGCGATGGCGGCGCTGAACTACTGCCCGAGATTCTGCCCCACCGCCAACCCCGCCCGAATCGCCGCCAAAGCCGCCTGATAATAAGCCTGGCCCTCTGTCGATTCGGCGAAGGTGGCGAACTCTTCCAGCTCGGTATCCGTCAGGTCACGGTAGACGTACAGCAGCGTGTTGTTCAGGTCCGCGCCGATCTGTTCCATTAACCGCTGGCGCTGGCCGTTGAGCATGCCCTGGGCCTGGCCGCCGCCCAAGAGTCCCGGGATCATCGAACTCAGGCTGTCGGCCGCCACGCCGGCGATCGCCAGGCTGACTTCGGCGCCGGCCTCGCGGGCGGGCAGGGCCTGGGCCAGGTGGCCGATGATCAACAGGCGGTTGTCGCTGGCTGGCATCTTCGGCAGGCCCTTGGCGTTTTTCGCCAATTGATCACGCCGGGTCGCCAGCAACTCGGCCGCCACGACCTTGCGACCCAGGGGTGATTGGAAAAAGCTCAGGGCCGGGCTGGGGTCACGCAGATTCTTGCGCATCTGCGCCTCGGCCCGCTGGTCCATGGCCTGGGAGGCGAAACGTTGATTGCTGTTGTTCACCAGGGCCTGGAACACCGCCGGCGGCAGGCTGCTCTGATAGCGCTGCTGGGCGGCGCTCAAGGCGTCATTGAAATGCGCCCGCTGTTCCGGCCAGCCGGCGACCTTGTACAACTGGTCGTAGCTGT
The DNA here is from genome assembly GCF_008801605.1 of Pseudomonas brassicacearum subsp. brassicacearum. Taxonomy (GTDB): domain Bacteria; phylum Pseudomonadota; class Gammaproteobacteria; order Pseudomonadales; family Pseudomonadaceae; genus Aquipseudomonas; species Aquipseudomonas brassicacearum. The sequence goes on from NZ_VZPJ01000002.1 coordinate 529,634, forward strand.
CTGCCCAGGCGGGCAAAACGCAGAACATCAACAGTGAGAAAAGCAAACGGCGCATAGGGACTCCTGTCAGCAGCCGACTATTCTCCGTGGGGTGTGGGGTCTTGTCGAGAATTCGTATCAAGTTCGTACTGCGGTGCTATTTGACGCAGCGAACCCGCTGCGTGGCGCTGTCGGTTTTGCAGGCACAGGCATACTATGCGCGCCATGCAAATACCTTCTGATCACCCGCTGCTGTTACGTATCGTCGACGATCTGGCTGAGCACGGCTGGTCGCAGCAGAACCTCTTCCTGCCGGATGCGCTGACCCGCGCCCTGGCGGCCGAATGCCGCCAGCGGGCCGCCGAGGGCGAACTGGCCCCGGCAGCGGTCGGGCGCGGGCCGTTCTCGGAGATCCGCGAAGGGATCCGGGGTGATCACATCCAGTGGATCGAACCCGGCCAGGCGCAAGCCTGCGACCATTACCTGGCGCTGATGGACAGCCTGCGCGAGGCGATGAATCGCGGGTTGTTCCTGGGCCTGGAAGACTTCGAAAGTCACTTTGCCCTCTATCCACCCGGCGCGTTCTACCTCAGGCACGTCGACCGCTTCCGCGATGACGACCGGCGCATGGTGTCGGCGGTGCTCTACCTCAATGACGAATGGTTGCCGGAACACGGCGGCCAGTTGCGCATGTACCTGGACGAAAGCCTCGAACAGGACGTGGTGCCCATTGGCGGTTGCCTGGTGGTGTTCCTGTCGGGGGACATTCCCCATGAAGTACTGCCGGCCACGCGCGATCGCCTGTCCTTGACCGGTTGGTTCCGCCGTCGCGGCAACGAGTTGTTCTGAGATGGAAAAGATCCTGGTCAGTCGCTGCCTGCTCGGGCATCGCGTGCGCTACGACGGCGGCGCCAGCGGGCCGTTCGATCAACTTCAGCAATGGCTCGACGAAGGCCGGATCGTACCGCTGTGCCCGGAAGTCGCCGGCGGCTTGCCTACGCCTCGGGCGGCGGCGGAGATTCCTGGCGGGCAGGGCGGGCAAGTGCTCGACGGTCAGGCGGCGGTGATTACTACCGACGGCGAGAATGTGAGTGCGCAGTTCCTGTCGGGCGCGTATCAAGCGCTGGAACGGGTGCGTGAACACGGCATCCGCATCGCCGTGCTCAAGGCCAACAGCCCGTCGTGCGGCAACCTGTTGACCTATGACGGAACGTTCAGCGGTGTGAAAGTCAGCGGCGAAGGCGTGACGGCGGCGTTGCTCAAGCGGCATGGCGTGAAGGTGTTCAGTGAGCTGGAGTTGCCTGAAGCGGCGGCGGCCCTCAAGGCCCTGAACAACGAGTAACCTTGAGCCGCGCAGTTCTCAGCGGCAAGGAACTCTCTGTGGGAGCAAGGCTTGCCCGCGATACAGGCGCCTCGGTCTCTGAAAGACCGCATCGATTTCATCGCGGGCAAGCCTTGCTCCCACAAAATCGCTTGCTACTGGGTTATAGCTGCTCAGCCAACTGCTCAATCAGCTCCTGGCGCTCTGCCTGGCTCAATCGCGGTTGAGTATTCAGGGATGACCATTGCGGATGCGCCCGCGCCTTGTTCAAGGTTTCGGGTAGCTTGCCCTCGCGCCAGGTCTTGTCCTGGGGCGTGGCGATGCGGATGCTGTCCATTGCCGCATGGCCGCGCTGGTTGAGGGCTTGCAGCAGTTGGCGTTGGCGCAGGGCCAACAGGCGCAGCACGCTGTCGTCCACCGTCAATTCCCGTTGCCCCTTGAGCTTGCCCATCAGCCGGTTGCCATAGCTGCGGGCCGTTTGCAGGGTGCCGCCGACAATGGCCCCGGCCAGGGCAGCGGCGCCAAGGGTCAGGCCGCCCACCAGCAAATCGACGCCGGCCCCGGCCGCTGCGCCCGCCGCGATCCCGCCACCGACGCGTACGCCCAGTTGCTTGAGGGTCTCGGGGTTGAACAGGTCATCGCCCCAGCGCCCGTCGAGCAGCGGCAGATCGCTGGCGGCGGCGTCCTGGGGACGAAAAGCGTAAAGCTTGAGCAGAGCCTCGACGCAGCGCTGCTCGCGCTGACGCACCGCGTTGCGCAGTTCACTGATGGCCTCGCGTTCCAGTTCGGCGTCGCTGGCGACGCTGCGTCGGCAGGCGGCGCAGTCGATCAGCAGTTCGGCGATCAAGCGCGCCGCGCTCTGCTGGCGGGCCAGGCGTTGGGCCTGTTGATCGGCGACCAGGCGTTCCAGTTGCCCACGGGCGCTTTCCAGCAACAGCGCGAGGCTCTCATACAGACGTCGCTCGCCGTCCTCGGGCGGGGCGACGCTGTCAAAACGTACCAGGGCGTGCAGCCCCAGTCGTGCCAGGGCTTCGCGCCAGTCGAGCTCGCGATGGTGGGCGCTGCTGACGAAATTCAACACCGGCAGCAGCGGCTTGCCACAACTGGCAAGGACTTCCAATTCATCGCGGTACTTGGCCAGCACCGGCTCCCGGGCGTCGATCACATAAAGCCCGGCGTCGCTGGCGAGCAGTTGCCGCAGCACTTTGGCTTCCTGTTCGAAGCGTTGCCGCGCCTCGCTGCCCTCAAGGAAGCGGGCCAGGCGCGCCGGACCGTCGAGGCGTTCGCCAGGTCGCTCAAGGCGCTCGAGGTAATCGAGCAGGGCGATGGCGTCCTCCAGGCCCGGCGTGTCGTACAGCTCCAGCAGCGCTTCGCCGTCCACCGACAGGCGCGCACCTTCGACATGCCGGGTGGTGCTCGGGCGATGGGACACTTCGCCGAAGCCGACGTCGCGGGTCAAGGTACGCAGCAGCGAGGTCTTGCCGACATTGGTGTGGCCGACCACGGCCAGCTTCAGCGGCTTCATGGGCTCAGTCATGGCCGGTCTCCAGCCAGTTCAAGGGCATGCAGTCGGCGAAGGGCAACTGTAACTGTTGCAGTGCGGTGTGCCAGTCGCCCAGGCGCTCGGCGTCCAGCGCTTCGCCGGGCGGCGCCTGCAACAGCCAGACGCGGGTGGCGCTGGCGCTGCGGGCCAGCTCGGCGATCAGCGCCAGGCTGCCGCGGTCCGGCGAACGGCGTGGGTCGCAGGCAATAGCCAGGCGTGCCGGCGGAAAGCGCGACAGCTGTTCGAGGAGTTTGTGGCGCGACTCGCGGCTGTCGAGAATGCCGGCGCTTTTCACGGTTTCGGGCAGCTTGGGCGGCCAGGGCCGGTCGTCCAACTCGATTGCCACCAGCAGTGCGCCGTCGCTATTTATTGCACTGACAGCATTTTCGATGGGATGCAGTTGCGCGGGGGCGGTGTCGTTGACGCCCAGTCGCTCGCTGCTGGGCATCAGCCGTTCACGCAATTGGGCGTAGCCCGGCAGGTTCAGGTCCAGGCGCAGGGTGGCGCGGCCGCGACGCCAGCGCCACAGGCACAGCAGTGCCAGGCCCAGGCGCGGCAACAGGCCATAGACCAGCAGCACACCGACCAGCCAGCCAGCCCAGGCCTGGCGCGCGCTCTCGATGTTCAGGGCGGAATCGCCACTGGCGCGGATCATTTCCACCGTCGGCACGCTGAAGCCCAGCAGGGCGGGCAGCGCGCCGAGGGCCTGGGTCATGGCGACGAAGGTCTCGCCGCCGAGGATGGTGGTTTCCCAGACGAAGCCATAGCGCCGGGTCGCCATCAGCAGCAGGACGATGACCAGCGCGCTGAGCATCGCCAGCAGCCACAGGCCATTGACCAGCACGCCGAGGGCCCAGCGATTGAGTTTGTGCCGTTGCAGCAACAGCAGCAGGGCCGGCGCCAGTTGGGCGGCCTTGGCGTCGCGGGCGAGTTTTTCGCTGAGCCACAACCACAGGCGTCCCAGCGTGGCACCTTGCTCGCCAGCGAATATCAGGCCCAGGGCCCAGCCGATGAGCAGGATCAGGTTCAGCCCCAGCAGACTGCCCAAGGCCCAGAACACATTGACCGCTGCCTGCCCGTTGCCAAGTGCGGCAAAGCCCAGGCCGGCGCCGCTGATGACGGCGAGCAGCGCCAATGCGATCAGCGCCAGGCGCGCCCCTTGCAGCCAATGGCGCAGGGCCTCGGTGAGGCCATCGCGCTCGGCCAGCCAGCGGGCACGGTGGCGGATGCGAGTGGCTAAGTCGCCGCCGGCTGCACGGGCCAGGCGATTGGCTTCCTGGTCCTCGAGCGGGCCGGCGTGTTCTTCACGCAGGCGTATCGTCTCGGTCAACCAGAGGTTTTGCAGTACTGTCACGAGTGCTTCCGTTGCTCGAATGAGGGTTGAGCATAACCGCTGTGATGCCTGTCGGGGTACGCCGAGCCTCTGGTATCCTCGCGGCCATGAACAAAACTCTCCCTTTAAGCCTGATCGCAGCCCTCGGTGAAAACCGTGTGATCGGCATCGACAACAGCATGCCCTGGCACCTGCCGGGGGATTTCAAATACTTCAAGGCCACCACTCTGGGCAAGCCGATCATCATGGGGCGCAAGACCTGGGATTCCCTCGGTCGACCGCTGCCGGGACGCCTGAACATCGTGGTCAGCCGCCAGTCGGGCCTGGTGTTGGAGGGCGCGCAAGTGTTCTCCACCCTGGAAGCTGCGGTGGCGCGGGCCGAGGCGTGGGCACTGGAGCAGGGCGTCGACGAGTTGATGTTGATCGGCGGTGCCCAACTGTACGCCCAGGCCCTGGAACAGGCGGATCGACTGTACCTGACCCGCGTGGCGCTGAGCCCGGAAGGGGATGCGTGGTTTCCGGCATTTGATGCGAGCCAGTGGACGCTGGTTTCGAACCAGCCGAATCCGGCCGAAGGGGACAAACCAGCCTATAGCTTTGAGGTGTGGGAGAAGCTGTAAGCCCTGTGTGAGCAATGCCTGTGGGAGCAAGGCTTGCCCGCGATCCGGGCGCCTCGATCCATGGAATACCGCGTCGCTTTCATCGCGGGCAAGCCTTGCTCCCACAGGTATCAGGGCAATCAAGCGTGCACCAACTCCCCATGCTCCTCGGCATCGAGCAACGCCTTGTCAGTCTGCTGCATCACCTGGCTGGTAATCGCCCCGGCGGTGATCGAGCCGCTGACGTTCAACGCCGTACGGCCCATGTCGATCAGCGGTTCGACGGAAATCAGCAAGGCGACCAGCGAGACCGGCAAGCCCATGGCCGGCAGCACGATCAGCGCGGCGAATGTCGCGCCGCCACCGACCCCGGCCACCCCGGCCGAACTCAACGTCACGATCGCCACCAGCGTCGCGATCCACACCGGATCCAACGGGTTGATGCCCACAGTCGGCGCGACCATCACCGCCAGCATGGCCGGATAAAGGCCGGCACAACCGTTCTGGCCGATGGTGGCGCCGAACGAGGCGCTGAAGCTGGCAATCGCCCGTGGAATGCCGAGGCGGCTGGTCTGGGCTTCGATGCTCAACGGGATGGTGGCCGCGCTGGAGCGGCTGGTGAAGGCGAAGGTCAGCACCGGCCAGATCTTGCGGAAAAAGCGCAACGGGTTGATCCCGGCAGCGGACACCAGCAGGCCATGGACCACGAACATCAGGCCCAGCCCCAGGTACGACACCACGACAAAACTGCCGAGCTTGATGATGTCCTGCAGGTTGGAACCGGCCACCACCTTGGTCATCAGCGCCAGCACACCGTACGGCGTCAGCTTCATCACCAGGCGCACCAGGCGCGTCACCCAGCTTTGCAGGGTGTCGATGGCGTTGATCACTTTCTGGCCTTTCTCCACGTCGTCCTTGAGCAACTGCAACGCCGCGACCCCGAGGAACGCGGCGAAGATCACCACGCTGATGATCGAGGTCGGCTTGGCCCGTGCCAGGTCGGCAAAGGGGTTCTGTGGGATGAATGAAAGCAGTAATTGCGGGATGTTCAGGTCGGCGACCTTGCCGGCGTAGTCGCTCTGGATCACTTGCAGGCGCGCCAGTTCCTGGGTGCCGGCCACCAGGCCTTCGGCGGTGAGGCCGAACAGGTTGGTCAGGCCAATGCCGATCAGCGCGGCGATGGCGGTGGTGAACAGCAGCGTGCCGATGGTCAGGAAGCTGATCTTGCCCAGGGACGAGGCGTTATGCAGGCGGGCCACGGCGCTGAGGATCGAGGCAAAGACCAGCGGGATCACGATCATTTGCAGCAACTGCACGTAGCCGTTGCCCACCAGGTCGAACCAACCGATCGAGGCCTTGAGCACCGGGTTGCCGGCGCCATAAATCGTGTGCAGAGCGAGACCGAACACCACGCCCAGCACCAGTGCCAGCAGCACTTTTTTCGCCAGGCTCCAGGTGCGGTGACGGGTTTGTGCCAGGCCGAACAGCAAGGCGAGGAACACCAGAAGATTGAGGATCAACGGCAGATTCATCAAAAGAGACTCCGATAAGACGTGCCAGTCGCCCGAAGCCGCGACTGTGAGCCGGGAAGCCTAACAGCCTGATAACTAATGAATTAATACTAAAAACGCATGTAGATTGTCGTTTATGGAATAAGGCAGCGACGTTTACGGATATGTCGCTGGCGCAATCAAGACGCAAGCGGTCGCGGGTAGGCGAGGACTGTCACAAGCATTTGTTAGCGTCGAGTTCTTTTGAACCCGGGAGAAATGCCGATGAAACTCGCACCTCGTTTTCTCGCTGTCGCCTTGAGCCTTGGTCTCGCCGGCCAGGCACTCGCCACCGATCTCAAACACTGGCCGGCGGAACAAGCCAAGGCCCTGGAGACGATGATCGCGGCCAACGCCAACAAGGGTAACTACGCGGTGTTCGACATGGACAACACCAGTTACCGCTACGACCTTGAGGAGTCGTTGCTGCCGTTCATGGAAAACAAGGGCCTCATCACCCGGGAAACCCTGGACCCGTCCTTGAAGCTGATGCCGTTCAAGGACACCGCCGACCACAAGGAAAGCCTGTTCAGCTACTACTACCGCCTGTGCGAAGTCGATGACATGGTCTGCTACCCATGGGTGGCCCAGGTGTTTTCCGGCTTTACCCTCAAGGAGCTCAAGGGCTATGTCGACGAGTTGATGGCGTCCGGCAAGCCAGTGCCGACCACGTATTACGACGGCGACAAGGTGGTCCAGTACAACGTCAACCCGCCGAAAGTCTTTACCGGCCAGGCCGAGCTGTACAACAAGCTGATGGAAAACGGCATCGAGGTCTATGTCATGACCGCCGCTTCCGAAGAACTGGTGCGCATGGTCGCCTCCGATCCGAAGTACGGCTACAACCTCAAGCCGCAGAACGTGATCGGCGTGACCACCCTGCTCAAGGACCGCAAGACCGGCGAGCTGACCACCGCGCGCAAGCAGATCACTGCCGGCAAATATGACGAGAAGGCCAACCTCGATCTGGAGTACACGCCTTACCTGTGGACCCCGGCGACCTGGATGGCCGGCAAGCACGCAGCGATCCTGACGTACATCGACGAATGGAAAAAGCCGGTACTGGTGGGCGGCGACACACCCAGCAGCGATGGTTACATGCTGTTCCACGATGTGGACGTAGCCAAGGGCGGTATCCACCTGTGGGTCAACCGCAAGGACAAATACATGACCCAGATTAACGGCATGATGGCCAAGCACGCTGCCGCCCAGGCCAAGGAAGGACTGCCGGTGACCGCGGACAAGAACTGGGTGATCGTCAAGCCCGAAGACATCCAGTAAGACCCACACCCCCCTGTGGGAGCGAGCTTGAACTCGCGATGAGGGCGTCACATTCAACCTCACTGTTGATTGATACGCCGCCATCGCGAGCAAGCTCGCTCCCACATGTGGTGGTTGGTGTGTTTCCCGTAATAAAAATGCCCCGCACTTGGCGGGGCATTTTTATTGTCGCTGTAGACGCTTACAAGCCGTCGAGCATTGCCTTGTTACGCACCGCGCCCTTGTCGGCGCTGGTGGCGAGCAGGGCGTAGGCCTTGAGGGCCGTGGTGACTTTGCGTGGACGCACTTCCACCGGTTTCCAGCCCTTGTTGTCCTGTTCGACGCGGCGCCCGGCCAGTTCTTCGTCGCTGATCAACAGGTTGATCGAGCGGTTCGGAATGTCGATCAGGACCTTGTCACCGTCCCGCACCAGACCGATGGCGCCGCCAGCGGCTGCCTCCGGCGAAGCGTGGCCGATGGACAGGCCCGAGGTGCCGCCGGAGAACCGGCCATCGGTCAGCAAGGCGCAGGCTTTGCCCAGGCCCTTGGACTTCAGGTAGGAGGTTGGGTAGAGCATTTCCTGCATGCCCGGGCCGCCTTTCGGGCCTTCGTAGCGAATGATCACGATGTCGCCGGCCTTCACTTCGTCAGCGAGGATGCCGCGCACGGCGCTGTCCTGGCTTTCGAAAATCTTCGCGTTGCCTTCGAACACATGGATCGACTCGTCGACGCCGGCGGTTTTCACCACGCAGCCATCCAGGGCGATGTTGCCGTACAGCACGGCCAGGCCACCTTCCTTGGAATACGCGTGTTCGACGCTGCGGATGCAGCCGTTTTCACGGTCGTCGTCCAGGGTTTCCCAACGGGTCGACTGGCTGAACGCGGTTTGCGTCGGAATGCCCGCCGGGCCGGCCTTGAAGAAGTGATGCACGGCCTCGTCGGTGGTCTGGGTGATGTCCCACTTGGCGATGCCTTCGGCCATGGTCTTGCTGTGCACGGTCGGCAGGTCGGTGTGCAACAGGCCGCCACGGGCCAGGGAGCCGAGGATGCTGAAGATCCCGCCGGCACGGTGCACGTCTTCCATATGGTACTTTTGGATGTTCGGCGCGACCTTGCACAGTTGCGGCACGTGACGGGACAGGCGGTCGATGTCGCGCAGGTCGAAATCGATCTCGGCTTCCTGGGCAGCGGCCAGCAAGTGCAGGATGGTGTTGGTGGAACCGCCCATGGCGATGTCCAGGGTCATGGCGTTTTCGAACGCCTTGAAGTTGGCGATGTTACGCGGCAACACCGACTCGTCGTTATCAAAGTAGTAGCGCTTGCACAGCTCAACGATGGTCCGGCCGGCCTGCAGGAACAGCTGTTCGCGGTCGCTGTGGGTGGCGAGGGTCGAACCGTTGCCCGGCAGGGCCAGGCCCAGTGCTTCGGTCAGGCAGTTCATCGAGTTGGCGGTGAACATGCCGGAGCACGAACCGCAGGTCGGGCAGGCGCTGCGCTCGTACTCGGCAACCTTCTCGTCAGAGGCGCTGGAGTCGGCGGCGATGACCATGGCGTCGACCAGGTCGAGGCCGTGGCTGGCGAGCTTGGTCTTGCCGGCTTCCATCGGGCCGCCGGAGACGAAGATCACCGGGATGTTCAGGCGCAGGGCGGCCATGAGCATGCCCGGGGTGATCTTGTCGCAGTTGGAAATGCACACGATGGCGTCGGCGCAGTGGGCGTTGACCATGTATTCGACGGAGTCGGCGATGATCTCGCGGCTCGGCAGCGAATAGAGCATGCCGTCGTGACCCATGGCGATGCCGTCGTCCACGGCGATGGTGTTGAATTCCTTGGCAACGCCGCCGGCGCGCTCGATTTCCCGGGCAACCAGCTGGCCGAGGTCCTTGAGGTGGACGTGACCCGGTACGAACTGGGTGAAGGAGTTGGCAATGGCGATGATCGGCTTCTTGAAGTCGTCATCCTTCATCCCCGTGGCGCGCCACAAGGCACGAGCGCCGGCCATGTTGCGGCCATGGGTGGATGTTTTCGAGCGGTAATCAGGCATGGAGCACTCCGGGCGGCTAATCAGGTACTTATCAGGTATCAATGGGGAAGTGAGCTTCTGTCGACGTCTGGAACACCCGGGTTTGGCCGTGTGTCCGGAAGTGGCTGATGACTTTGCAGGATCGCTGCGCGCCTCAGCATGAGCTCATAAACCCGCCGGGGATGAATGGCGATGAATGACGCGATTCTACACCGCTGGCGCCAGGATGAAATGACGCAAAACGCTGATCGGGCGCCAATGTCGTGTGCGGGATGACGACTGGCAGGGTTCAGTCGGCCAACAACCCGCGGTAGCGATGCCGGACCAGGGCATTGAGTGCCAGCCCCAGCAGGCTGAGCAGGATCAGGCAGAGGGCCAGGGTGAACTGCAAGTCCAGAGGGGTGAGGCTGATCGCGGCGCTGGTTAGCCCGCCGACAATAAAGAAAGACGCCGAGCAATGTCAGGGTTAGCAATAGGCCGACGGTGGCAGGTTTGCGGGCGGCCAGGTGGTTTTGCGGATCAGTCATCGAACAGTTCCAAGACGTACCTGAGGGTCGCTTTCAATCCTAATGCGTCATGCCGGCCAGGCGCGGGGGAGATGGAGTAGGAAGGCTCTGGTAATTGCGTGGGGAGGCTCCTACAGACTTATTCAGACGCGCAAAAAAAATCGCAGCCAAGGCTGCGATCAGGATGCAATTGGAGTGTGCGGGGCACAGCGCTATGGCCCTGGCCCCGCCTGGCCTCAGCTGTTGGGCAACAACCGGCAGGTGATGCTCTTGATGTAGCGGGTTTCGGCAATGGCCGGGTGTACCGGATGGTCTGGCCCCTGGCCGCCGCGTTCGAGCAGTTGAATGTTGCGGTCCAGGTGGCGGGCGCTGGTCAGCAGGATGTTTTGCAGGTCGTCTTCGGGCAGGTGCATCGAGCACGACGCGCTGACCAGGATGCCGTCCTTGCTGAGCAGGCGCATGGCTTGTTCGTTGAGGCGGCGATAGGCGCCTTCACCGTTTTTCAGGTCTTTCTTGCGCTTGATGAAAGCGGGTGGGTCGGCCACGATCACGTCGAAACGTTCTTCGCTGGCCTTGAGCTCTTTCAGGGCTTCGAACACGTCGCCTTCGATGCAGGTCAGCTTCTCGGCGAAGCCGTTCAACGCCGCGTTGCGCTCGACACCGTCGAGGGCAAAGGCCGAGGCATCGACGCAGAACACTTCGCTGGCGCCGAACGCTGCGGCTTGCACACCCCAGCCGCCGATGTAGCTGAACAGGTCCAGTACACGCTTGCCCTTGGCGTACGGGGCCAGGCGTGCGCGGTTCATGCGGTGGTCGTAGAACCAGCCGGTTTTCTGGCCTTCCATGACCGGCGCTTCGAACTTCACACCGTTCTCTTCCAGGGCGACCCATTCCGGCACCAGGCCGAACACGGTCTCGACGTAGCGGTTCAGGCCTTCGGCGTCACGGGCCGCGGAGTCGTTCTTGAACAGGATGCCGCTGGGCTTGAGCACCTGGGTCAGGGCGGCGATCACGTCGTCCTTGTGGGCTTCCATGGTGGCAGAGGCGATCTGCACCACCAGGATGTCGCCGAAACGGTCGACCACCAGGCCTGGCAACAGGTCGGAATCACCGTAGACCAGGCGATAGAACGGTTTGTCGAACAGTCGCTCGCGCAGGGACAACGCCACGTTGAGGCGATGCACCAGCAGGGACTTGTCCAGCGGCAGCTTCACGTCACGGGACAGCAGCCGGGCGCAGATCAGGTTGTTGGGGCTCATCGCAACGATGCCCAGCGGCTTGCCGCCGGCAGCTTCGAGGATGGCCTGGTCGCCGGCCTTGAAGCCGTGCAGCGGGGTGGCGGCTACATCGATTTCGTTACTGTAGACCCACAGGTGGCCGGCGCGCAGGCGACGGTCGGCGTTGGCTTTGAGGCGCAGGCTAGGCAGGGACATGACGTCGCTCCGGAAAAAAGAGCGGGAGTATACCGTGTTGCAACCTTGGCGGGGCTTGTGGTGGACATGTGGTGGGGGAGCGTGCTCCCTCACCACGGTATCGGGCAGGCTTCAGGCGGACAACGCGCTGATCAGCTCGCGGTTGAACGCCGGAATGTCATCGGGCTGACGGCTGCTGATCAACGTGCCGTCCTTGACCACTTCCTTATCGACCCAGTTCGCGCCAGCGTTGACCAGGTCATCCTTGAGGGTCTTGTAGCTGGTCATGGTCTTGCCCTTGACCAACCCGCTCGACACCAGCAGCCAGCCGCCATGGCAAATCACCGCGATGGGCTTGCCCGCCGCCTCGAAGCCCTTGACCAGTTTCTGGGCATCGACGTCGATACGGATGGTGTCGGAGTTCTGCACGCCACCGGGCAGCACCACGGCGTCGTACTGTTCGACATTGGCGGCCTTGAAGGTCAGGTCGATCCGGAAGTCGTCGGCTGGCTGGTCATGGTTCCAACCTTTGACCTGGCCTTCGCGGGCCGAAACGATGTCAACCTTGACGCCGGCCTGTTCCAGCGCCTGTTGGGGGCCGGTCAGTTCGGCCTGTTCAAAACCGTCGGTCACGAGGATGGCGACACGTTTGTTGTTCAGGGAGCCAGGCATGAAAAATCTCCTCAAGCTGAGTGGCGGGGTTGCCGACTCAAGCCTTAATGCAGGCTTGGCTGTCGGCCCTGTAAAGTCCGAAGCCGATGCCTGAAGGAAAGTTCCGCCGATCTACCCGGCGGTGTATCGGATCCATCTTTAAGGGTTAGAATCCCCGCCTGACACCGGAGTGTGTACTCATGTCCAAAGAACTTTCCGCCGAACAGATCCAGCAGTCCTTGCAAGGCATCAGCGTGCCGCCCCAACCGCAGATCATGGTGGATCTGCAGATGGAACAGTACATGCCCGACCCGGACCTGGAGACCATCGCCAAGCTGATTTCCCACGACCCGGGCCTTTCCGGGGCCTTGCTCAAGATCGTCAACTCGCCGTACTACGGCCTGCGCAACAAGATCACTTCGATCCAGCGTGCGGTGAACCTGTTGGGCAGCCGTTCGATCATCAACCTGATCAATGCGCAGTCGATCAAGGGCGAACTGCACGACGACGCCATCGTTACCCTGAACCGCTTCTGGGATACCGCCCAGGATGTGGCGATGACTTGCCTGACCCTGGCCAAGCGCGTCGGCCTGGAGAACGGTGACGAAGCCTATGCGCTGGGGCTGTTCCACGATTGCGGCGTGCCGTTGATGCTCAAGCAGTTCCCCAACTACATGGGCGTGCTGGAAGAGGCCTACGCCAATGCCAGCGCCGAGTGCCGGGTGGTGGACACCGAGAATCGTGAGTTCAACACCAACCATGCCGTGGTCGGTTACTACACCTCCAAATCCTGGCGCCTGCCGGATCACGTCAGCCAGGCCATCGCCAACCACCACAATGCCCTGGCGATCTTCAGCGACGAGTCTTCACGCAACAACAGCCAGTTGAAGAACCTGCTGGCGATCCTGAAGATGTCCGAGAACATCTGTGCGTCCCACCGGGTGCTCGGCAATCAGGCCGAAGATCACGAGTGGGATAGTGTCGGGAGCCTTGTGCTCGATTACATCGGGTTGTCGGAATACGACTTCCAGACCCAGAAACAGGAAATTCGCGACCTCGCCACTCGTTGAGTGCGGGGCTTCGCCTGACTCGAGAACCTCATGCCAGAACTGCCGGAAGTCGAAACCACCCGTCGCGGAATCGCGCCCCATCTTGAAGGCCAGCGGGTCAGCCGCGTGGTGGTCCGCGACCGCCGCCTGCGCTGGCCGATCCCGGAAGATCTCGACGTGCGGCTTTCGGGCCAGCGCATCGTGCAGGTGGAGCGGCGGGCCAAGTACCTGTTGATCAATGCCGAGGTCGGCACGTTGATCAGCCACCTGGGCATGTCCGGCAATCTGCGCTTGGTGGAGGTCGGCATGCCGGCCGCCAAGCACGAGCACGTGGACATCGAGCTGGAATCCGGCCTGGCCTTGCGCTACACCGACCCTCGGCGCTTTGGCGCGATGCTCTGGAGCCTTGACCCGTTCAATCACGAGCTGTTGATTCGCCTGGGTCCCGAGCCGTTGACCGACCTGTTCGATGGCGAACGGTTGTTCCAGCTTTCGCGAGGGCGTTCCATGGCGGTCAAGCCGTTCATCATGGACAACGCGGTGGTGGTGGGGGTGGGCAATATCTACGCGACCGAGGCCCTGTTCGCCGCCGGGATCGACCCACGCCGGGCCGCCGGAGGCATTTCCCGGGCGCGTTACCTGAAGCTGGCGATCGAGATCAAGCGCATCCTCGCCCATGCCATCGAGCGCGGTGGCACCACGCTGCGGGACTTTATCGGCGGGGACGGCCAACCTGGCTATTTCCAGCAGGAACTGTTCGTCTACGGACGGGGCGGGGAGCTGTGCAAAGTCTGTGGCACGGGGCTGCGGGAAATCCGCCTGGGCCAGCGTGCGAGCGTCTGGTGTCCACGCTGTCAGAGCTGATTTGTCCTACGGTCTATAGTCAAGTGGCCTGTGTGGCTAGTTCGTTAGCTCAAATTCGGATGCCAGAAGTCCATAGCCAAGGCGCTGTGACGAGTCATAGCCCGCTATGGCGAGGAACAGCAACGCAGGATATGGACTTCTGGCGCCGAAGTTGACTAACAGAACTAGCCACACAGGCCACTTTCGTACTGATTTAGCCGAAGGATCGCCCGATGAAGCTGTTTCGACCTGTTGTTCTCGCGCTGCTGCTGAGTGTCGGTTTGCCTGCCTTGGCAAGCGACGGCAGCGGCGACCCGCGCTACACCATCCAGAACCCGCCGGCCTTCGCCATGATCGGCGACCTGCTGATCGCCCGTCCGTTGCTGCTGGCCGCCACAGTGATTGGCGCCGGAGCATTCGTGGTGTCGTTGCCCTTTACCGCGCTGGGCGGCGGGGTCGGCGATGCGGGCAAGGCGCTGGTGGTGGACCCGGCGAAGGCCACGTTTATGCGGTGCCTGGGGTGTATTGGAGAGGGGTTTGAGCGGCAGGAGTAGTCGTCAGGTATGTGCATTTATGGTGTAGCTGCTGGCCCTATCGCGAGCAGGCTCGCTCCCACAGGGATCTACTGAGTTCACATGGTCTGTGTCCTAAGCAAATCCCTTGTGGGAGCGAGCCTGCTCGCGATAAGGCCGGTACAGACGCTAAAGAACTACCTGGCTCAAGCCTTGCCAGTAATCTTGCGATACTTCGCCATCAACTGTTCTTCAGTTTCCGGATGAGCCTCGTCCAGAGGGATGCAATCCACCGGGCAGACCTGCTGGCACTGGGGTTCGTCGTAATGGCCGACGCACTGGGTGCACAAGTTCGGGTCGATGACGTAGATCTCTTCGCCTTGGGAAATGGCCTCGTTCGGGCATTCAGGTTCGCAGACGTCGCAATTGATGCAGTCGTCGGTGATGATCAGGGACATGCAGGCTCCTGCCGGGGCGTTGGGCCCGGGCATATGAAAAACGTATGGGCGCAATTGTGCCGCATTGGCGAGCGCAGTGCACGCGGGCGCGATGGACTGCGCTGTGCCGGGCTGCGAAGCGGGTCGCAGCCCGCGGGTTATTTCTTGAAGCGCAGGGTCAGCGCATCGGCCACGGCCGGGTGGACGAACTTGGTGATATCTCCGCCCAACGCCGCGATTTCCCGGACCAGGGTCGAGGAAATGAAGGAATAGCGCTCCGACGGCGTCAGGAACAGGCTCTCGACGTCCGGTGCCAGTTGGCGGTTCATGTTGGCCAGTTGGAACTCGTACTCGAAGTCCGAGACCGCACGCAGGCCGCGCAGGAACACATTGGCGTTCTTTTCCTTGGCAAAGTGCGCCAAAAGCGTCGAGAAGCCGACCACTTCCACGTTGGGCAGGTGCTTGGTGACCTCGCGGGCCAGTTCCACACGTTGCTCCAGCGGGAACAGCGGGTTTTTCTTCGGGCTGGCGGCGACGGCAATGATCACATGGTCGAACAGGCGCGCGGCGCGTTCGACCAGATCGCCATGGCCCTTGGTAATAGGGTCGAAGGTACCTGGGTACAACACTCGGTTCATCGCGTCGTCCTGGCGGGAGTCCGTTGGGGAGTCGGATGGTATCGCAGCCTTCTCGGTCGGCCAAGTCGGCTGTTGCGTAAGAAAGCACTATAGACGGTGCGAATAATCCGGATATTCATGGATTTTTCAGGCGTTCGGCCAGGGCCGTCGCCAATTGCGCGGTCAGCCCGTACACCGATAATTGCGGGTTGGCGCCGATACTGGTGGGGAACAGCGAGCCGTCATGGATCGACAGATTGCCCAGTTGGTGATGGCGGCCAAGGCTGTCGGTGACGGCGGTTTTCGGATCTTCACCCATGGCGCAACCGCCCATCACGTGGGCGCTGCCCAGGCGTGTGCGGTACAAGGCCAGGTCGAGTCCGTCGATCAGTGTGCGGGCTTCGGCCAGGGTCTTTACGTAGCGGGCATCGTTGTGCAAAGGCATGACCGCCTTGGCGCCGCCGGCAAACTGGATCTCGGCCATGCTGTGGAAGGCCCGGCGCAAGCCATCCCAGGCATACGGCGTAACGGGATAATCGAGCACGGGCGTGCCGTCGTTGCGCAATTGGACGCTGCCGCCGGGGCTGTCCGGATGAAAACCGTCGCGCAACAGCGCCAGCATGGCGTGGGTATGGGGCAGCCGGGACATGTGCAAGGCATTCTCGGGGCCGAACCCGCCCAATAGCGTGGTGGCCAGGGCCGGGTGCAAGGGCGGGACTTCAAGCTTGTAGGACATTTTGCCGGTGGTGCCGTCCTGCCATTGGAAATGATCCGAATAAATCGATTGCGGCGCGCCGTAGAACGGGTTGATGACCTCGTCGAATTGCCCGGCGGACATGTTCACCAAGTGCAGGAAGGTGCGCTTGCCCACGCGTTCGTGCGGGTCTGGCGCATCGGAGCGCAGCAGCAACGCGGGTGTATTGATGCCGCCGCCCGCCAGCACGTAATGCCGCGCCTTGACGGTTATGCGCTGGCCGGTCGGTGCCACGCAACGTTCGTCCATGGCTTGGCACTCGAGGCCTATGACGGCATCGTTTTTGATTGTCAGACGCTCGGCCCGCGCCAGGTAAAGCAGCGCGCCGCCCTTGTCCAGGGTGGCCGGGATGGTGGTGACCAGCATCGACTGCTTGGCGTTGGTCGGGCAGCCCATGCCGCAATAGCCCAGGTTCCAGCAGCCGCGTACGTTGCGCGGGATGACGTGCCAGGCGTAGCCCAATTGTTCACAACCTTTGCGGATCACGTCGTTGTTGGCATTGGGCGGAATCAGCCACGGCGCCACGCCCAGGCGTTTTTCCATCTGCGCAAACCAGGGCAGCATTTCAGCGCGGCCGTGGCCTTTTACGTTGTGCTCGGCGGCCCAGTGGTCGAGGGTCTGGTCGGGCGTGCGGAAGCTGGAGGTCCAATTGATCAGCGTCGTGCCACCGACGGCCCGGCCCTGGAGAATGGTGATGGCGCCGTCCTTGCTCATGCGCCCGAGGCCTTCCTGATACAGGCTGCTGTAGGCCTGGTCTTCGAGCAGCGTGAAGTCATGACTGGTCTTGAGCGGACCTTCCTCGATCAGCAACACGCGGTAGCCTGCGGCGCTGAGAATTTCTGCAGTGGTGCCGCCGCCAGCACCGCTGCCGACGATGGCCACGTCCGCTTCCAGGGTCAGGTCCTGGGTCAGCTGCGCGCCGTTGTAGGTGGTCCAGCCACGGGCCAGGCCTTCGCGGAAGGGATCGGGTACGGGCATGTTCAGGGCTCTCTTATTGTTATGAGTTTGCGGTACCCCTGTGGGAGCGAGCTTGCTCGCGATGGCATCGGATCATCAGCAACTGTATTGACTGACACACCGCAATCGCGAGCAAGCTCGCTCCCACAGGATCTCACTGGCGTTCAAATCTTGGGCGGTCCTGGATAGCCGCAATGCGCCCAGGCTTCGGATTGGGTGTACCAGGCCATCATCACCAGTTGCAGCAATGAGCTATGGCCCTGTCGCAGCAGGTCCAGCGAGCTGTTTTCCCACCGCGCAAGGAACTGGCGGATGTCATCGGCGCTGGCGTTTTCCCACGAGCCCCAGACACCGGTCAGCGGCCCGCGGGTAATGCCCAGCGTGAGCACGTCGAACAGCTGGCGTGTGAGCTTGAGCATGGCGGGGGACAGGTGGGCCAGGCTGCTGTCCAGGCTTCGCAGGGTCGCGTCAGTGGCGGCAGTAATCTGTCCGACGGCCACTGCGCCATCCAGCATCACGGGGATGACGCTGCGTAAAAATGGCAGGTCGCTGTCGCGCAGGGCCGCCAGGCCATTGGCCGGTTGGCTTGGCGAGCAACCGCTCAGGCTGGCGCCCACACCGACGGTGGCCAGGAAGGCGCTGGCGCCGAGGCTGAACTTCAGCAGGCCGCGCCGTGACAGCGCGGGTGTATCGGTGAGGCTTGGGTTCATTATTTTGATTACCCGGGAAGAGACGCGTCAGCGGACAAACAGTTTCTGGATCAGTTTCTGCAAAGGCTTGCCGTAGGGCGGATAAATCAGCTTCGCGGCGTTGAATCGCTGTTTGGTCAGCACGCACTTGGCCTTGCTGAAGGTCAGGAAGCCCTCATGCCCGTGGTAATGCCCCATTCCCGAGGGACCAATGCCGCCAAACGGCAAGTCGTCCTGGGCGACATGCAGCAGCGTGTCGTTCAAGCAGACGCCTCCGGAATGGGTTTCGTGGAGCACGCGATTCTGTTCGGCCTTGTTGTAGCCGAAGTAGTAGAGCGCCAGCGGGCGGGGTCGCTGATTGATGTAGGCAAACGCCTGGTCCAGATGCTCGTAGGGCACGATGGGCAGCAACGGGCCGAAGATCTCGTCCTGCATGACGGTCATTTCATCGCTGACGTTGAGCAGCAGGCTGTGGGCCATGCGGCGGTCCTGGCCCTGGTCGAACAGTTCGATCAGCAGCGCGCCCTTGCTGGTGGCGTCGCTGATGTAGCCGTTGAGTCGCGCCAGCTGTCGTTCGTTGATGATTGCGGTGTAGTCCGGGTTGTTCGCCAGGGTCGGATAAAACCCGCGAACCGCCTCGCGATACGCCTCAACGAACTCGCCGACGCGATTCTGTGGCACCAGCACGTAGTCCGGGGCGACACAGGTTTGCCCTGCATTCAGGGTCTTGCCGAAAGCGATGCGTTCGGCGGCGTCCTTGAGCGGCACATCGGTCGACACGATGGCCGGCGACTTTCCACCCAGCTCGAGGGTGACCGGGGTCAGGTTTTCGGCAGCGGCGCGCATGACATGCTTGCCGATGCTGGTGGCGCCGGTGAACAGCAGGTGATCGAAGGGCAGCTTGGAAAACGCCATGCCGACCTCAGCCTCGCCAAGCACCACGCAGACCAGGTCCTGGGGAAAGACCCGGGCCAGCAGTTGCTTGAGCAGCAAGCCGGTCGCCGGTGTCGATTCGCTGAGCTTGAGCATCACCCGGTTGCCCGCCGCCAGCGCTCCCGTCAGCGGCCCGATGGCCAGGAACAGCGGGTAGTTCCACGGAACGATGACCCCGACCACGCCCAGCGGCTGGTACACCACTTTGGCCGATGCCGGCTGGAAGGCCATGCCCACCTTGCGCCGGGAGGGTTTCATCCAACCCTGGAGATGTCGGCTGGCGTAATGGATCCCGTGCAGGCTCGGCATCAACTCGGCCAGCAGTGTTTCGTCGGCGCTGCGGTGGCTGAAATCCTGGCTGATGGCGTCGATCAAGGCTTGTCGTTCGTTGCTCAATACCTCGCGCAGTGCCTTGAGCCATTGTCGGCGCTGTTCGGCCGGGGGCATTGGATGGGCGGCGTAGGCCTGGCGCTGGGCATCGAAGAGCGACCGCAGCTCGTCCAGTTGTTGTTGAGACTCGTGCAGGTAGGCAACGTCGGCAGGCATCGTCGGGCACCGGATATTATTAGAGTGGATGTTTTCTAGAGCTTATACTCTAGAAAGTCAATGGCATCCGTAACGGCGATGGGTTTTTCCTGTGACCGATAGGTCGTAAGATGCCGATCAATGCCTTCGTCGAATTAAAGCCCAAACCATGGCCCCACGAATGAAAACCAGCGAGCGCATCGTGCAAAACAGCCTCGAGCTGTTCAACCAGCAAGGCGAGCGCAGCGTCAGCACCAACCACATTGCCGCCCACATGGACATGTCCCCAGGCAACCTCTATTACCACTTCCCCAACAAGCAGGCGATCATCGCCGTGTTGTTCAGTGAATACGAGAACCTGGTGGACAGCTTCTTGCGCCCGCCCCAGGGCCGTGCGGCCACGGTGGAGGACAAGCGCTTCTATTTGCAGGAGCTGCTGGCAGCCATGTGGCGCTACCGTTTCCTGCACCGGGACCTGGAACATCTGCTCGACAGCGATCCGGACCTTGCGGCGCGCTATCGACGGTTTTCCCAGCGCAGCCTGATCCACGGTACCGCGATTTATGAAGGCTTCGTTGCCGCCGGCATCCTGAAGATGGACCGGGTGCAGATCGAGTCCCTGACCCTCAATGCCTGGATCATCCTCACGTCCTGGGTGCGGTTCCTGTGCACCACGCGGGAAAACTTCAGCCACCTGAGCGAGCAGGCCATCAAGCGTGGCGTGTATCAGGTGCTGGTGTTGGAGGCCGGTTTCGTGACCGATCAGGCCCGCGAAGAAGTGGATGCACTGTTCAAAGAGTATTACGTCCCCCTGGCCCAGACCCTGGAGGAAGGGCAGTAGGACCGATCCCCGACTTAGCCACAGGAGCTCATCATGCCCATTGCGCGACTCATCAGCCCTCAAGCCCTCGAACAGCGGCGATCACAGCCTGGGCTGGTCATCCTCGATTGCCGTTTTGCCCTGGAAGACCCCGATTACGGTCAGCGCAGTTATGCCGAGGGCCACATCGCCGGTGCAGCGTTCGCGGACCTTGAGCGCGACCTGAGCGGGCCGGTGACCAAAGGTGTGACCGGACGTCATCCGCTGCCGGAGTCGGGGGCATTGATCGAGCGCCTCAAGGCCTGGGGGATCGATAACGATAGCGATGTCGTGCTGTACGACGACGGCCCCGGCGCCTATGCCGCGCGGGCCTGGTGGTTGCTGGCCTGGCTGGGCAAGCGCGATGGCGTGTACATCCTCGACGGCGGGCTCAAGGCCTGGCACGCCGCTGGCTTGCCTTTGAGCCTGGATCCGCCGCAGAACAGTCGCGGGACCTTCAGCGGGGCACCGGATGCGAGCTTGGTGCTCAGCGCCCAAGCGCTGCACCAACGCCTTGGCCAAGCGGACATGACCCTGCTGGATGCCCGGGCGTTGCCGCGTTTCAAAGGTGAAGTCGAGCCCATCGACCCGATAGCCGGGCATATCCCGGGCGCCCAGTGCGCGGCGTTCACCGACAACCTGGGCGCCGATGGCCGCTTCTTGCCGGCCGATCAGCTCAAGCAGCGCTTCGCCGAAAAACTGGGCGAGCGCTCGCCCACTGACCTGGTGGCCTATTGCGGCTCAGGCGTGACGGCGTGTCATAACCTGTTTGCCTTGTGCCTGGCAGGCTACCCGTTGGGGCGGCTGTATGCTGGCTCGTGGAGTGAGTGGATCAATGATCCCCAGCGGGGCGTGGCGAAGGGCGAATAACAAACACCCGGAACCAATGTGGGAGCGGGCTTGCTCGCGAAGACGGTGTGACAGTCAACTTCAATGTTGCTGACCCACCGCTATCGCGAGCAAGCTAGCTCCCACAGGGGATGTGTATTGGTCATGAACCATCACGCTCAGTCGTGCGCCAGGTTGGCCAGCCAATCGGGAATCCGCCGCTCCAGGTAGTACCCCGGGCGCCGCAGGGTTCCGTCGACAAACCCCACATGCCCGCCCTGGGCGTGCAGTTCAATCCGGGTCGAGGCGGATAATTCGCCCGGCTCTGGCAGGCTGTGAGGAAACACAAAAGGATCGTCGGCGGCCTGGATAACCAGGGTCGGCGTGCTGATACCGGCCATGAAATAACGGCTGGAGGCACGGCGGTAGTAATCCGCTGCATCGGAGAACCCGTGCAGCGGCGCGGTCACCCGGCCGTCAAAGTCCCAGAAGGTGCGCATGTTTTCCAACGGGCCAAGCGCCGCGAGAGTCGCCAGGCCTTCGTGGCGTCCGTCGTGCTGGAACTGGCGTTGCTTGTTGCGCACATAGGCCACGAGCTGGCGCATGAAATGCGCCTGGTAGAACCTGGAGAATCCCTGGCCGATGCGATCGGCACACTGGTCGAGGCGAAACGGCACCGAGACCGCCACCGCCCCTTGCAACTGGCTGTCGCGGCCGGTTTCCCCCAAGTGCTTGAGCAGCACATTGCCGCCCAGTGAATAACCCACCGCAAACAGCGGCGCCAAGGGCCGGCGGGCGCGCAAGTGAGCGATGGCGGCGGCCAGGTCTTCGCTGACGCCCGAGTGGTAGCTGCGGGGCAGAAGGTTCGGCTCACCCGAGCAGCCACGCCAGTTCAAGGCCGCACTGGCCCAGCCCTGGCGACCGAGCGCTTGCTGCAGCCCGGCCACGTAAGGCGAGTTGGAAGAACCGGTCAGCCCGTGCAGCACCAGCACCAGTGGTGCCTCGGCGCTGTGGGGGCCGTGCCAGTCAAGGTCGAGGAAATCACCGTCCTCCAGCCACAAGCGCTCGCGTTGGCGCTCGATGTGGGTGGTCTGGCGCCATAACGGGCCCCACAGGGTTTGCAAGTGCGGGTTGCCAAGGCCCGGGGCAGGGACGAAACGCTCAGATGCGGCGGACATCATTATTATTCTCGATGCACTGGTCAGCCGTTCAGTCAATGTCCTTTGCCAAACGCTGCCACAACGCGTAATACACCCGTCCGGATTTCTGCTCGCGATGCAAGCGCCAATTGCCCGGCAAGCCCAGGGTGGACGGGGCGGTTTCGCTTTCAGTGTAGACCCAGGCATCCTCGGACAACCACTGACGTTCCTCGAGCAAGGCGCAGACCGTCGGCAACAGGTTCTGGTTGAAAGGTGGGTCGAGGAACACCAGGTCGAAAGGTGTCGCCGGTTGGCTGTCCAGGTAGCGCAGTGCGTCGGCGGTCTGCACCTGGCCGACGGTGCAGCGCAGGGTGCCCAAGTGTTCTTTCAGGCTGGAGACCGCCAGGTTGCTGGCGTCCAGCGCCTGGCCCATGGCGGCGCCACGGGACAGGGCCTCGAGAAACAGCGCGCCGCTGCCGGCGAACGGGTCGAGCACCCGGGCACCCGCTACGTAGGGTGCGAGCCAGTTGAACAGGGTTTCGCGCACGCGGTCGGGAGTGGGGCGCAGGCCCGGGGCGTCAGGGAAGCTCAAGCGCCGGCTACGCCATTCGCCGCCGATGATGCGCAACTGGTTCACACCGTTGTGCACGGGTTTCTTGCTGGAATTCGATGGGCGGGCCATTAGTGCTCCGGAACCCCGAGCGGCTGCTCGGCAGGTTTGTCAGTGGGGGGCGGCAGCGGTTTTTGCGGCACGCTCGGGCCGGCGGTGACGATGACCATTTTGTCGGTGCTCAGGTGCTTGTTCAGTGCGGCCTTGACCTGCTCGACGGTCAGTTCCTGGGACTGACGCATGAAGTCCTCCAGGTAGCTCAGCGGCAAGTCATAGAAACCCATGGCGCCGAGCTGGCTGACGATGTCGGCATTGCTGGCGGTGGACAGCGGGAAACTGCCGGCCAACTCACGCTTGGCATCATCGAGTTCTTTCTGGGTGGGACCATTCTTGAGGTAGTCGGCGAACACGTCCTGCACCAGTTTCAAGGTGCCTTCGCTCATTTCCGCACGGGTTTGCAGATTGATCATGAACGGGCCGCGGGCTTGCATCGCCGTGAAACCAGAGTACACGCCGTAGGTCAGGCCGCGCTTTTCCCGAACCTCGGTCATCAGCCGAGTACCGAAGCCGCCACCGCCGAGGATCTGGTTGCCCAGGGACACGGCGGCATAGTCCGGATCGTCGCGGTCGATGCCCAGTTGCGCGAGCATCAGGTTGGTCTGCTTGGACGGGAATTCGATGTGGCCAATGCTCGCCTTGGGTTCCACCGGTGGCGGGGTTTTCGCCAGCGCCGGGCCTTTGGGCAGCGCGGCGGACACCTGGTTGGCAACCGCTTCGGCTTCGGCGCGGGACAAATCCCCCACCAGCGCGATCACTGCGTTGCCGGCGGCATAGGCCTTGGCGTGGAACGCCCGGGCCTGGGCCAGGGTGATTGGCGGAATGCTGTCGGCGGTGCCGTCGCTGGAGTGGGCATAAGGATGATCGCCGTACAAGCGCTTCATCAGTTCCAGTCCGGCCAGTTTGCCTGGGTTCTGTTTCTGGTATTCGAAACCGGCGAGCATCTGGTTCTTGATGCGGGCGAAGGAGTCGGCAGGGAAGGTCGGTTTGCCGACGACCTCGGCGAACAGCTTCAATGCCGGCTCACGCTTGTCGGCTGCGCTGAGGCTGCGCAGGGACGCCACGGCCATGTCCCGGTAGGCGCCGTTACCGAAATCGGCACCGAGGCTTTCGAAGCCTTGGGCAATGGCGCTGACGTCCTTGCCGGCCACGCCCTCGTTGAGCATGGCGTTGGTCAGCAGTGCGAGGCCGGGAGCGTCGCCGTCCTGGCTGCTGCCGGCGGCGAAGGTCAGGCGCAGGTCGAACATTGGCAATTCGCGGGCTTCGACGAACAGCACCTTGGCGCCGTCGGCGGTTTTCCAGGTTTGCACGTCGAGCTGGCGGTGGCTGGGGGCTTTACCGTCCAGTTCCGCCAATGATTGCAGCTTGTTGCCGGACTTGGCGTTATCCAATGCCTGGCTGGCGGTGACGTCGGTGGTCGGCGACAGATAGAACGCCAGGGAGCCGGCCAGGGCGATGAGCGCCAGGCCGATCAATACCGGGCGCCGTGATTTGCGCTCACTCATGAGCTTTCTCCTCGGGCAGGACATGCGCAACGCTCAGGCGCGAGCGGGTGAAATACAGTTGGGCTGCCTTCTGGATATCTTGCGGGGTCACGCTTTGCAGTTCAGCGAGTTCGGTGTCCATCAGCTTCCAGGACAAACCGACGGTCTCCAGCTGGCCGATGGCGGTGGCCTGGCTGGTGATCGAGTCGCGTTCATAGACCAGGCCGGCGATGACCTGGGCGCGCACGCGTTCCAGCTCTTCGGCAGTCGGCGCGGTGGTTTTCAACTGTTCAAGCAAGCGCCACAGGCCGGCTTCGGCTTGGGCGATGGTTTTGTTTTTCTGGGTGTTGGGCGTCGCCGACAACGTGAACAGCGTGTCGCCACGGGTGTAGGCGTCGTAGCTCGACGAACCACCAGACACCAGCTCTTCGCCGCGCTCCAGCTGCGTCGGGATCCGCCCGCTGTAGCCACCGTCCAACAGGGCCGAGATCAGCCGCAGCGCGTTGACTGAACCCTTGTCCGTCGCGGTGGCGATGCTGGGCACATTGAAGGCCAGCATCACGCTGGGCAGTTGGGTTTGCACATGCAAGGTGATCTGGCGCTCGCCGGGTTCGCCGAGCTCCAGGGGGATTTTCGCGACCGGCACCGCGCGCCGTGCAATCGGGCCGAAATATCGCTGGGCCAGGGACTTGACCTCGTCCGGCGTCACGTCGCCGACCACCACCAGGGTCGCGTTGTTCGGGGTGTACCAGGACTCGTACCAGTGACGCAGCTCCTCGACGGTCATCCGGTCCAGGTCGGCCATCCAGCCGATGGTCGGCGTGTGGTAGCCGCTGGCCGGGTAAGCCATGGCCTTGAAGCGCTCATAGGCCTTGGACATGGGCTTGTCGTCGGTGCGCATGCGGCGTTCTTCCTTGATCACTTCGATCTCGCGGCTGAACTCCTCCGGCGGCAGGCGCAGGCTGGCCATGCGGTCGGCTTCCAGTTCGAAAGCCACGCCCAGGCGATCGCGGGCCAATACCTGGTAATAGGCGGTGAAGTCATCGCTGGTGAAGGCGTTCTCTTCGGCACCGAGGTCGCGCAGGATCAGCGACGCTTCGCCGGGGCCGACTTTTTCACTGCCCTTGAACATCATGTGCTCAAGGGCGTGGGACAAACCGGTCTGGCCTGGCGTTTCGTAGCTGGAGCCAACCTTGTACCAGACCTGGGAGACCACCACCGGCGCACGATGGTCTTCGCGCACGACGACCTTCAGGCCGTTGTCGAGGGTAAATTCGTGGGTGGGTTGTGGGTCGGCAGCCAAGGCTGAAAAGGGCAGACAAACTGTGCTGAGCAGCAGGCCTGCGGCGCGGCGGGCAAGAGCATTCATTCGTGTTTAAACCTGTTGGGTTGCCCGCTAGGTCTTAGCGTCGGCGGGCGAGAGGGTGCTAGGATAACGGTCCGTTTTACTGGCGGCCACGCCTATCGGGCCTTTTATCGGCCCGGGGTTGTCTGGGTTCCCCGGAGAAATGTCGGGTTTGCCCGTTGATCCCGGCGTTTTCGCCGATGATGCCGTACCAGTCCTTCGAAAAAATCGACTTTGGGGTGTCCTTGGGACGTCTCGACAAAATGTTGCGCGTGAACAAGCTGGATGAAACGCAGTCTGTTCAGCATTGAATATTTATCACCGAGGCGCCCTTGTGGCGCTTCGCTACCGTGAGATAGCCGTCCTCCATGTTTGGTTCCAACGACGACAAGAAGACCCCAGCTGCGGCTGGCGAGAAAAAAGGCCTGTTCGGATGGCTGCGCAAGAAGCCGCAGGAAACCGTCGTCGAACAGCCACAACCGCTGCCTGAGCCCGCCGCCGAGGCAGTGGTCGAAGAAACCGCGCCCATCGTCCTGCCGATTGCCGAGCCGGTGCTGCAACCGGTCGAGCCTGAGACCGTTGCTGAGCCGGTGGCCGAGCAACCGCTGACCCCGCCCGTCGAGCAAACCCCCTGGTTGACCTTGCCGGTGGCGGAAGAGCCGGTCGCGCTGGTCGAGGAAACGACGCCCCATATCACCCCGCCGATTCCAGCGCCGACGCAGGTTGTCGAGGCGCCAGTCGTCGACGCTGTCATTGAGCCGCCGGTCGCCGTCGTTGCACCCGTGGTTGCGCAAGCCGCGCCCGAGCCAGCACCTGCCCTGTTGGAAACCATCGCCCCCGTCGAGCCCGTCCGTAACGCCGAGGAAAACAAGGTCGGCTTCTTCGCCCGCCTCAAGCAGGGCCTGTCCAAGACCAGCGCCAGCATCGGCGAAGGCATGGCCAGCCTGTTCCTGGGCAAGAAAGTCATCGACGACGAATTGCTGGAAGATATCGAGACTCGCCTGCTGACCGCCGACGTCGGTGTCGAGGCCACCTCGGTGATCATCCAGAGCCTGACCCAGAAGGTCGCGCGCAAGCAGCTGACCGACGCCGATGCGCTGTACAAATCCCTGCAAGGCGAGCTGACCAGTCTGCTCAAGCCGGTTGAAAAGCCGCTGGTGATCGCCTCGCAGAACAAGCCGTTCGTGATCCTGGTCGTCGGCGTCAACGGTGCTGGCAAGACCACCACCATCGGCAAGCTGGCCAAGAAGCTGCAGCTCGAAGGCAAGAAAGTCATGCTGGCGGCGGGCGACACCTTCCGCGCGGCTGCGGTCGAACAGCTGCAAGTGTGGGGCGAGCGCAACAAGATCCCGGTGATTGCCCAGCACACCGGCGCCGACTCCGCTTCGGTGATCTTCGACGCCGTGCAGGCCGCCAAGGCCCGTGGCATCGATGTGTTGATCGCCGACACGGCCGGTCGCCTGCACACCAAAGACAACCTGATGGAAGAGTTGAAGAAGGTGCGCCGGGTGATCGGCAAGCTCGACGCCGACGCACCCCACGAAGTGCTGCTGGTGCTGGACGCCGGTACCGGCCAGAACGCCATCAACCAGGCCAAGCAATTCAACCAGACCGTCGAACTGACCGGGCTGGCCTTGACCAAGCTCGACGGCACCGCCAAGGGCGGGGTGATTTTCGCCCTGGCCAAGCAGTTCGGTCTGCCCATTCGCTATATCGGTGTGGGTGAAGGCATCGACGACTTGCGCACCTTTGAAGCCGAGCCCTTTGTCCAGGCACTGTTTGCCGAACGGGAGCATTCATGATTCGTTTCGAGCAGGTCGGTAAACGCTATCCGAACGGTCACGTCGGCTTGCATGAGCTGAGCTTTCGGGTCCGTCGGGGCGAGTTTCTGTTTGTCACCGGCCATTCCGGCGCCGGTAAAAGTACCTTGCTACGCCTGCTGCTGGCGATGGAGCGGCCCTCCACCGGCAAACTGCTGCTGGCCGGCCAGGACCTGAGCACCATCAGCAATGCCCAGATTCCCTACCTGCGACGGCAGATCGGCGTGGTGTTCCAGAATCACCAATTGCTGTTCGATCGCACGGTGTTCAACAACGTGGCGTTGCCGTTGCAGATCCTCGGGTTGTCCAAGGCCGAGATCATCAAGCGCGTGGACTCGGCCCTGGAGCGCGTGGCCCTGTCGGACAAGACCGACCTGTACCCGGGCGACCTGTCCACCGGTCAACAGCAGCGCGTCGGCATCGCCCGCGCCATCGTCCATCGTCCGGCCTTGCTGCTGGCGGACGAACCTACCGGTAACCTCGACCCGCGCCTGGCTGCGGAGATCATGGGCGTATTCGAAGACATCAACCGCCTGGGCACCAGTGTGCTGATTGCCAGTCACGACCTGGCATTGATCGCACGTATGCGTCACCGCATGCTCACATTGCAGCGCGGACGCCTGATTGGTGACGGGGAGGCGGGTGTATGAGTGCTACTCGCAGCCCGAAAGTGGCCGAACGCGTGGCCCCGAAGGCCTCCGATCCGCAGCCGCAAAAGAAAAAACGCGACGATGATGACGGCCCGGACTTTTCCACGCTGCTGCGCGCCTGGATCGAAAGCCATCGCGCCAGCCTGCTGGACAGCCTGCGGCGCCTGGGCAAGCAACCCATTGGCAGCTTCTTTACCTGCATGGTGATGGCGGTTGCCCTGAGCCTGCCCATGGGCCTGTCATTATTGCTAAGCAATGTGGAGCGCCTGGGCGGCTCCTGGCAGCGCGCGGCGCAGATTTCCCTGTATCTGCAGATGGACGCGAGCCCCGGCGAGGGCCAGGCGTTGCGCGAGCAGATCAAGGCCATGCCGGGCGTGGCCGATGCCGAATACATCGGGCGCGAGCAGGCGCTTGAAGAATTCCAGCAGCAGTCCGGCCTGGGCGAAGCCCTCAAGGAACTGCCGGAGAACCCGCTGCCGGGCGTGGTGCTGGTGACGCCGAATGAGGTCGACAAACCGACCCTTGAAGCATTAAGACAAAGACTTTCCGAGTTGCCGAAGGTACAACAGGCGCAACTTGATCTAGTCTGGGTCGAGCGTCTTGCGGCGATCCTCAAGCTCGGCGACCGGTTTGTCTTCGGTCTGACGGTGCTGCTGGTTTCTGCATTACTTTTGGTGATAGGCAATACCATTCGTCTTCATATTGAAAACCGCCGCACCGAGATAGAAGTGATTAAACTCGTCGGCGGTACGGACAGTTATGTACGCAGGCCCTTCCTTTATATGGGCGCGCTGTATGGCTTCGGTGCCGGGATTCTGTCCTGGGGTGTATTGGCGTTCGGCCTGGACTGGCTGAACGATGCGGTAACAGGGTTGGCCGGTTTGTACGGCAGTGATTTCTCGCTGGCCGGCGTGCCAGTCGCCGACGGTCTGTCGCTCTTGCTTGGCGCGGTGCTGTTGGGTTATATCGGTGCATGGATTGCGGTCGCACGCCACTTGCGTGAGCTTGCGCCAAAATAAGTGTTTTTTTGCGTGTATTGACCTTTCAGTTTTTGTGGGAACTTGTCCTAGGGTTCCCGGTCAATTTTCGCAGTGCTGAACTGCACGAGTTATGTGAGTCGGAGGTTTTTTCGTATGACCACTTCTTTGCAACCTGCTTATGCTCTGGTCCCGGGTGCGAACCTGGAGGCCTATGTGCACACGGTCAACAGCATTCCATTGCTGACCCCCGAGCAGGAGCGTGAACTGGCCGAGAGTCTCTATTATGAGCAGGATCTTGAGGCGGCTCGGCAGATGGTGCTCGCCCACCTGCGTTTTGTCGTACATATCGCCCGCAGCTATTCCGGCTACGGGCTGGCCCAGGCCGACCTGATCCAGGAAGGCAACGTCGGCCTGATGAAGGCGGTCAAGCGTTTCAACCCGGAAATGGGTGTGCGCCTGGTGTCGTTTGCGGTGCACTGGATCAAGGCGGAAATCCACGAGTTCATCCTGCGCAACTGGCGCATCGTGAAAGTCGCGACCACCAAGGCCCAGCGCAAGCTGTTCTTCAACCTGCGCAGCCAGAAGAAGCGCCTGGCCTGGCTGAACAACGAAGAAGTCCACCGTGTCGCCGAAAGCCTGGGCGTAGAGCCTCGGGAAGTGCGCGAGATGGAAAGTCGCCTGACCGGCCATGACATGGCCTTCGACCCGGCCGCCGAAGCGGACGACGACAGCGCTTTCCAATCGCCGGCCAACTACCTGGAAGACCACCGGTACGACCCGGCGCGTCAACTGGAAGACGCCGACTGGAGTGACAACTCCAACACCAACCTGCACGAAGCCCTGGAAGTGCTGGACGAGCGCAGCCGCGACATCCTCTACCAGCGCTGGCTGGCTGAGGAAAAAGCCACGCTGCACGACCTGGCGCAGAAGTACAACGTGTCGGCCGAGCGGATTCGTCAGCTTGAGAAGAGCGCGATGAACAAGCTCAAGGTGTCGATCGCCGCCTGACTGCGATAGCGGCCATAAAAAACGCCCCGATCAGTGATGATCGGGGCGTTTTTGTTTGTGCGCTGCAATCCCCTGTGGGAGCGAGCTTGCTCGCGATAGCGGTAGATCAGTCAACTTCAATGTGGCTGACCCGCCGCTATCGCGAGCAAGCTCGCTCCCACAGGTGGGGCTTCAGTGTTGCAGCTACTGGGCCCAAGGCGCTCGCCGCGAATTGTTGAGTTCCAGCAAATAACTGTCGCCCCCCAACTGGCTCATCTGCTGACGAATCCAGCCAGCCCGCCGCAGCACATAGGGGCTCGGTCGGCCGGCGCTCCATTTGCGCGGGTTAGGCAAGACCGCCGCCAGCAGGCTGGCCTGTTGCCGGGACAAGGCGTCGGCGCCTACGCGAAAATGATGTCGTGCTGCGGCTTCGGCCCCGAACACGCCGTCATCCCACTCGACACTGTTGAGGTACACCTCAAGGATCCGCTGCTTGGGCCAGAACACTTCGATCAGTGCGGTGAACCAGGCCTCCAGCCCCTTGCGCAGCCAGCTGCGGCCCGACCACAGGAACAGGTTCTTGGACACTTGCTGGCTGAGGGTACTGGCGCCGCGAATTGAACCGCCACGCCCATTGTGGGCGAACGCGGCCTGGATCGCGCCGATGTCGAAGCCCCAGTGCTCGGGGAATTTCTGGTCTTCGCCAGCAATCACCGCCACTTTCAGGCTATCGG
Source organism: Pseudomonas brassicacearum subsp. brassicacearum (assembly GCF_008801605.1). GTDB lineage: Bacteria > Pseudomonadota > Gammaproteobacteria > Pseudomonadales > Pseudomonadaceae > Aquipseudomonas > Aquipseudomonas brassicacearum. The sequence goes on from NZ_VZPJ01000002.1 coordinate 560,620, forward strand.
AGATCTGGTCCCAAGGCTGCCAGGTGCGTTGCAGGTCGATGGGGTCGCCGCCGAACCAGGATTCAACCTTGCGCTCGATCATCAGCGCCGTGAACGGCGGCGGTACCACCCGAAACAACAGCACGAGCACAACGCTGCCAACGGCGAACCAGAGCAGGGCTTTAAGGAATCGTCGAAATAATAAACGCAGCATAGAGATGGCTTGGCCGAACCCGTCGAGCGGGCCATTATACAGACCCTGTCCATCGAGTCTGACTGGAGTTCTCATGCTGCGTAGCTTTCTGATGCTGGCCGCTTTTTTCGGCTTCACAGGCGTGGCGCTGGGGGCATTTGCCGCCCATGCCCTGAAAAGCCGCCTGAGCGCCGAATACCTGGCGATTTTCCACACCGGCGTCACCTACCAACTGGTGCACACCCTGGCGTTGCTGGGCGTTGCGCTGCTGGCCACACACATTCCCGGCCGCATCGTCACCTGGGCCGGGGTTTCATTTGTGGTCGGCATCCTGTTGTTCTCCGGCAGCCTGTACCTGCTGACCCTCACGGGCATCAGCAAGCTGGGCATCATCACGCCGTTGGGCGGTGTGGCGTTCCTGATCGGCTGGGTGTGCCTGGGGCTTGCCGCCTGGCGGCTGGGCTGACCGGGCGGTCCATTTCATGACGAATGGCTTGGGTCGCCCAGACTGATCGGGCTAGAATGCCAGCCCCTAAAAATGATGGCGGCATCCGGCATGCGCATTCAGTTGAACGGCGAACCCCTTGATCTGCCCGACGGTGAAACCGTCGCGGCCCTGCTGACCCGTCTGGAACTCACCGGACGCCGCGTCGCGGTGGAACTCAATCTGGATATCGTCCCGCGCAGCCAGCACGCCGAAACCACGTTGAACGATGGCGACAGCGTCGAAGTGGTTCATGCCATTGGCGGCGGCTAGTCGCCTCGGTTTCGCAGCATTTCGCAAGAACCTCACCCCAACAGAGGATTTCCCATGAGCATCGTTCGTAGCGACAAGCCCTTCGTCCTGGCCGGTCGTACCTACCAGTCGCGTTTGCTGGTAGGCACCGGCAAATATCGCGACATGGAAGAAACCCGCCTGGCCATCGAGGCCTCGGGCGCCGAAATCGTGACCGTCGCCGTGCGCCGGACCAACATCGGCCAGAACCCGGGCGAACCGAACCTGCTGGATATCCTGCCGCCGGACCGCTACACCATCCTGCCGAACACCGCCGGTTGCTTCGACGCTATCGAGGCCGTGCGCACCTGCCGCCTGGCCCGTGAGCTGCTCGACGGCCACAACCTGGTGAAGCTGGAAGTGCTGGCGGACCAGAAAACCCTGTTCCCCAACGTGATCGAAACCCTCAAGGCCGCTGAAACCCTGGTCAAGGAAGGCTTCGACGTGATGGTCTACACCAGCGATGACCCGATCATCGCCCGTCAATTGGCGGAAATCGGCTGCATCGCGGTCATGCCGCTGGCCGGCCTGATCGGCACAGGCCTGGGGATCTGCAACCCGTACAACCTGCAGATCATCCTGGAAGAAGCCAAGATCCCGGTGTTGGTGGATGCCGGTGTCGGTACCGCTTCCGACGCCACCATCGCCATGGAACTGGGTTGCGAAGCGGTGCTGATGAACTCGGCCATCGCCCACGCCCAGCAGCCGATCCTCATGGCCGAAGCCATGAAGCACGCCATCGTCGCCGGTCGCCTGGCGTACCTGGCTGGCCGCATGCCGAAAAAACTTTACGCCAGCGCCTCCTCGCCGCTGGATGGTCTGATCAAGTAAGAGCCATTGATGACTGAATCGAACGACACGCCGGTCCTGCCGGAAGAAGGCGAAGAGCGCCAGCACCGCCGCATCAAGAGTTTCGTGATGCGCGCCGGGCGCATGACTGAAGGCCAGCAGCGCGGCCTGGAGCAGGGCGCGCCGCTGTTTGTCCTGCCGCTGGCCGATGCGCCGGTGGATTTTGACCAGGTCTTCGGCCGCTCGGCCCCGCGCTCGCTGGAAATCGGCTTCGGCATGGGCCATTCGTTGCTGGAAATGGCCGCCGCCTCGCCGGAGCAGGATTTCATCGGGGTGGAAGTCCATCGTCCGGGCGTCGGTGCACTGCTCAATGGCGTGCTGACCCAAGGGCTGACCAACCTGCGGGTCTACGATTGCGACGCCATCGAAGTGCTCAGTCGCTGCGTGGCCGATAACAGCCTCGACCGGCTGATGCTGTTCTTCCCGGACCCTTGGCACAAAAGCCGCCACCACAAGCGCCGTATCGTCCAGGCGTCGTTCGCTGAACTGGTGCGCAGCAAGTTGAAGGTCGGCGGTGTGTTGCACATGGCTACCGACTGGGAACCCTACGCCGAATACATGCTGGAAGTGATGAACGTCGCCCCGGGCTATCGCAACCTGGCCGAAGACGGCAAGTGCGTGCCACGCCCGGCTGAACGGCCGATCACCAAGTTCGAGCGCCGAGGCGAACGCCTTGGGCACGGGGTTTGGGATTTGAAGTTCGAGAAGTTGGCTTAAACATCACGCGATGCTCAATGTGTGACTGAGCTTCTGTGGGAGCAAGGCTTTGTGGGAGCAAAGCTTGCTCGCGATGCAGGCAATTCGGGTTTCAAGTGGGTACCGAGGCGCTGCTATCGTGGGCAAGCCTTGCTCCCACATGTGTTTGGCGGTGTGTTTCGGCTCAGCGCCGATCCGCGACTACGCCTATCAACACCAGTACCACCAACAACACCGGCGCCAGGCTGTAGTTGTTGAACTGGCTCAAGCCCCGAACGACCCACGGCGTGGCGTAGATCAGTGCCGCGCCGCTGCCGATCATGCACAGCAGGGCGATCAGCGGGACGCGCAAGGCGCCAGCGATGCTGCCCAGGCGTTGTTCGACCCAGCCCTTGATGTCGGCACCAAACAGCACCAACAGGCAGCCTACCAATGCCAGGGAGATTTCCGACAGGTTGCTGCGGCTCCAGCGGGACACGGTGGCCAACAGGTCGAGTACCAGATCCATTCGATTTCCTTGTTTTGATCAGCTCAGAAATGTCTGCAGCAAGTCGTTGAGAAACAGCTGTCCGCGCTCGGTGGCCGCCAGACGTGTCGGTTCGACCTGCAACAACCCGCTTTGTTCGGCCTCGCGCCGGCCTTCGGCCAGGCTTTGCAGGGGCAGCCCGGTGCGCTCCGGGTACAGCCGCGCTTCCACGCCCGCGGTCAGGCGCAGGGCGTTCATCAGGAACTCGAACGGCAGCTCTTCGTTGGCCAGGGTTTTCTCGCCGGCCTGGAAGCTCTTGGCCGGGTTGAGGTAGTCCTTGGGCAGGCGGGTCTTCCAGGTGCGCACGATGCGCCCGTCCGGATGGCTGAGCTTGCCGTGGGCGCCGGCACCAATGCCGATGAAGTCGCCGAAGCTCCAGTAGTTGAGGTTATGCCGCGCCGCCCGGCCGGGTTGGGCGTAGGCCGAGACTTCGTATTGGGCGTAGCCGTGTTCGGCCAGCAAGGCTTGCCCGGCTTCCTGGATGTCCCACAGCGTGTCGTCTTCGGGCAATGTCGGCGGCTGGTTCCAGAACACCGTATTCGGCTCCAGCGTCAGCTGGTACCAGGACAAATGCGTCGGCTTCAAGGCGATGGCCTGGCGCAGGTCGCTCAAGGCGTCTTCCAGGGACTGGTCGGGCAGCCCATGCATCAGGTCCAGGTTGAAATTGTCGAAACCGGCCTGGCGAGCCATGCCGGCGGCGCGCACCGCCTCGTCGCCGTTGTGGATCCGGCCCAGGGCCTCGAGCTTGGCCTGCTGGAAACTCTGGATACCGATGGACAGGCGATTGATGCCCAAGGCCCGGTAAGCGACGAATTTTTCCTGCTCGAAGGTGCCGGGGTTGGCTTCCAGGGTGATTTCAATGTCCTGGGCGAACGGTATCCGCGCTTCCACACCCTTGAGCAATCGCCCCAAGGCTTGGGCGCTGAACAGGCTCGGGGTGCCGCCGCCGAAAAAGATCGAGCTCAACGGCCGACCATGAACCGCGTGCAGATCCTGGTCGAGGTCGGCCAGCAAGGCGTCGACATATTCCTCTTCCGGCAACTGCGGGCTGGCGGTGTGGGAGTTGAAGTCGCAATACGGGCATTTGCGCACGCACCACGGGATGTGGACGTACAACGCCAGGGGCGGCAGCACTGGCAGTGGCGCCCGAGGTGTTTGTACACCGCCATGGATCAGCGGTGCGGGAGTGTCGTCGATCATTGCAGGCCCAGGCGTTGACGCAGCAGGGCCATGGCGCGGGCGCGGTGGCTCAGTTGATTCTTTTCCACCGGCCCCAGCTCGGCGCTGGAGCAATTGCGCTCCGGCACCCAGAACAACGGGTCATAGCCAAAACCGTGCTCGCCGCTGGCTTCGGTGAGAATGCGCCCGTGCCACAGGCCTTCGCAGAGGATCGGCAATGGGTCATCGGCATGGCGGACCAGGGCCAGCACACACACGAACTGAGCGCCGCGCTCGGCTTCGGGCACGTCCTTGAGGGCGTCGAGCAGCTTGGCGTTGTTCGCCGCGTCACCTTTGCCGTCGGCGTAGCGGGCCGAGTAAATGCCTGGCGCGCCGCCCAGGAAGTCCACGGCCAGCCCGGAATCGTCGGCCAGCGCTGGCAGGCCCGAGATGCGTGCGGCATTGCGGGCCTTGAGGATGGCGTTCTCGACGAACGACAGGCCGGTCTCTTCCGGTTCCACCTGGCTGAACTCGCCAATCGAGCGCAACTGCACCGACCCGCCGAGCATGGCTTGCAGTTCCCTGAGTTTGCCGGCGTTGTGGCTGGCCAGTACGAGTTGGGTGAAGTTGATCATTGGCCCGGAAACAGTTCCTGGTTGAAGTTGATGGTGTTGATCTTGTCGCCGGTTTGCACCTTGATTTCGAAGGTCCGGACTTCCTGTTGATCCACCGGATACTGGGCGATGTAGTAGATCGCGCCTGGCTCGGTCACCTGCTTGAATTGCAGCGGGACGCTCTGGCTGGTGAGGTCTTTCACCGTGCCGCTGACCTGGGCCATCAAGGGCTTGCCATCCTTGAGCACCGAGATGTTGATCACGCCTTGTTGCTTGCTGCGAATCAGCTCGGCGGCCTTGGCGATGTCCGGTGTCAGGAAGGTGGAGTTGAAGGTGTTGTAGTGCACGGTGATATCACCGAACACTTCCTTGCGCTCGCCCTTGATAACGTCGGCGGCCATGGCGCCAACGCTCAGGCAAGCGGTGATGAGAAACAACGCTAGACGGTTCATGTCGTGCTCCTGGTAAGGCCGGGGGCTTACACCGCGACCTGATAATCGGTAAGGCCTGGGCTGCTGACCCGATAGATGCCTATCTCACCTAACAGATTAGGCCATAGCTTGCTGGCCCACCCGTGGCGGTGCTGTTGGTCCACGGCCAGGCGATCGATGACCTTGGCTTCACGCTCGCGGCACAGCGCCTCGAAATCCTCGAAGGTGCAGAAATGGATGTTCGGCGTGTTGTACCAGGTGTAGGGCAGGAACTCCGAAACCGGCATGCGGCCCTTGCTCGCCAGGTACCAGCGGCAACGCCAGTGGCCGAAGTTGGGGAAGGTGATGATGCACTGGCGTCCAACCCGCAGCATTTCGTCGAGGATCTTGTCCGGGTAGTGCACTGCTTGCAGCGCCTGGGTCATGACCACGATGTCGAAGCTGTTGCTGGCAAAGTTGCCCAGGCCCTTGTCCAGGTCCTGCTCGATGACGTTGATGCCCTTGGCGACGCATTCGGCAATGTTGTCCGGGTCGTTTTCCAGGCCGTAGCCGCTGACTTGCTTGTTGTCCCGCAGCCAGGTCAGCAGTTCGCCGTTGCCGCAGCCCAGGTCGAGCACGCGGCTGCCGGCGGGGATCCATTCCTGGATGATTTCCAGATCGGCTCTCATGGCGTCCTCACAGCGTTATACGGTTCATGTAGTTGCCGAACGCCTGCAGGTAGCGCGGGATCGGGATCAAAAAGGCGTCGTGACCCTGGGGCGCGTCGATTTCCAGGTAGCAGACGTCCTTGCGCGCGGCCATCAGCGCGTCCACCAGCTCCCGCGAGCGCGCCGGGGAGAAGCGCCAGTCGGTGGTGAACGACATCACGCAGAACTTGGCGGTGGCGTTGGCGAAGGTTTTCGCCAGGTTATCGTCGAAGTTCGCCGCCGGATCGAAGTAGTCCAGTGCCTTGGTCATCAGCAGGTACGTGTTGGCGTCAAAGCGCCCGGAGAACTCTTCACCCTGGTAACGCAGGTAGCTTTCGACCTGGAACTCGACGCTGTGGAAGTCGTAGTTGAGCTTTTCGCTCTTGAGGCCACGGCCGAATTTCTCGCCCATGGAGTCGTCGGACAGGTAGGTGATGTGCCCGACCATCCGCGCCAGCATCAGCCCGCGCTTGGGGATCACGCCGTGTTCCTGGAACGAGCCGCCATGGAACTCCGGGTCGGTGAGGATCGCCTGGCGCGCCACTTCGTTGAAGGCGATGTTCTGTGCCGACAGCTTGGGCGCCGAGGCGATTGCCAGGCAGTGGCGCACGCGGTCCGGGTAGGTGATGGTCCATTGCAGGGCCTGCATGCCTCCCAGGCTGCCACCGATCACGGCTGCCCACTGGCCGATCCCGAGGCGGTCGGCCAGGCGCGCCTGGCTGTGGACCCAGTCTTCCACGGTCAGCACCGGAAAATCGGCGCCGAAAGGTTTGCCGGTGTCCGGGTTGAGGCTGCTGGGGCCGGTGGAGCCGTTGCAGCCGCCCAGGTTGTTCAGGCTGACCACGAAGAACTTGCTGGTATCGATGGGCTTGCCCGGGCCGATGCAGCTGTCCCACCAACCGGGCTTGCGGTCGTCGATGCTGTGGTAGCCGGCGGCGTGGTGGTGCCCCGACAAGGCATGGCAAATCAGCACGGCATTGCTCGCCGTGGCATTGAGGGTGCCGTAGGTTTCGTAGATCAGGTCATAGGCTGGCAACGAACGGCCGCAGGCCAGGGCCAGGGGCTCGCTGAAATGCGCCATTTGCGGCGTCACCAGACCAACGGAATCGGGGGGAAAGGCAGCTGGCATCGACCCTGCTCGCGTTGAAATGAGGCGTAAGTCTAAAGACCGCTGTGGCAGGCGGCAAGCAAAGGTGCGGCTGATTGTCCGCCGTTGTTTTTGTGGCGAGGGAGCTTGCTCCCGCTGGGGCGCGAAGCGGCCCTGTAGGAGCTGTCGAGTGCAACGAGGCTGCGATCTTTCCCCTGTGTACCGTGGGGCCAAAGCGAAAGATCAAAACAAAAGATCGCAGCCTCCGGCAGCTTCTACAGGTGCCACCCAGCGGAAGCAGGCTCCCTCGCCACAGGGTTAACTATGCCCCCGATCCAAGCCGGATCAGGTGGGCCGGACGAGGCCCGGCAACTCCGGCAGTTTCTTCGGTGAATGGATGCGCACCCGTTTCTGCCGGTTCAATTCGCCACTGACCAGGCTGACCTGGCTCTTGGACACGCCAAACGCCTTGGCCAGGAACGCCATCAGGTACGCATTGGCCTTGCCTTCGACCGGCGGGGCGGTGAGGCGGATCTTCAGGCGGTCACCGTGCAGCCCGGCGAAATCATCGCTGCGGGCTGCCGGTTGCAGGTGACACTCCAGGATCAGGTCGTCGCCATCCCAGCGAAAGTAGCTCACGTGGGTCAGATCAGCAGGCGCAGGATTTCCGGCATCATGGTGATCGCCGCCAGGTTGTTGATCACCAGCATGTCGATCAGCTTGAGCACCATGAACGCCAGGATCGGCGAGATATCCAGGCCACCGAGGTTCGGCAGGATGCGGCGGAACGGCGCCAGGGCCGGCTCGCAGATCTGGTTCACCAGTTCGGCGCCCGGGTTATGGCTGCCCGGCGCGACCCACGACAGGATCACGCTGATGATCAGGGCGAAGAAGAAAATCTTCAGGAACAGCGCGGTCACGCCAATGATCGACCAGATCAGCAGTTGCAGCGGGTTGCCGGTGGTGCCGTAGGTCAGCAGCAGGGTCAGGGCCATCAGCGCCAGTTGCACGAGGATCGCCAGGACCAGCGACGACATGTCCAGGCCGAACAGGCTCGGGATGATCCGACGCAGCGGCTTGAGCAGTGGCTGGGTGGCCTTGACGATGAACTGGCACAGCGGGTTGTAGAAGTTGGCGCGCACCAGTTGCAGCACGAAGCGCAGCAGCACGATCAGCAGGTACAGGCTGCCGAGGGTTTGCAGCACGTAGACCGCTGCAGTGTTCAATCCAATCATGAATGGCTCCTTATTGGCCCAGTTGTTCGGCCATTTCGGCCGAGCGGTGCGCGGCGGCGCCGAGTGCTTTTTCCACCAGGGCTTCGAAGCCCCCGGCCTGGAACGATTTGATGGCCGCTTCGGTGGTGCCGGCCGGCGAGGTCACGCGGCGGCGCAGCTCGGCGGCATCGACGTCGCTGGACACCGCCATGTGCGCGGCACCGAGGGCGGTCTGCAAGGTCAGCCTGGCGGCGGTTTCCCGGGGCAGGCCGAGTTTCTCGCCGGCGGCGGTCATGGCTTCGATCAGCAGGAAGAAGTACGCCGGGCCCGAGCCGGAGACGGCGGTGACGGCGTCCAGTTGCTGTTCGGTGTCCAGCCACAGTGCCAGGCCGACAGCCGACAGCAGTTCTTCGGCCTGCTGGCGTTGTGCAGCGGACACTTGGGAAGTGGCGAACAGGCCGCTGACGCCCTGGCGCAGCAGTGCCGGGGTGTTGGGCATGCAGCGTACGATCGGCTGCTCGCCGAGCCATTTGTTCATGCTGGCGCACGTGATGCCGGCGGCAATCGACACCACCAGTTGATGAGGCTTGAGACTTGGGCGCAGGGCCGCGCAGACGGTTTTCATCGCCTGCGGCTTGACCGCCAGCACGATGACGTCCGCGCCGTCGATGGCCTGGGCGTTGTTGGCGAAGGTTTCGATACCGTGTTCGGCGCTCACCCGGGTGCGGGTCTCTTCGCCCGGATCGCTGGCGCGGATCAGGGAAGCGTCCAGGCCCTTGGCCCGCAGGCCGCCGATCAGGCTGGCGGCCATGTTGCCGGCGCCGATGAAGGCAATACGCGTGTTGCTCATGACAGGTCCTTATAAAGAGATGAGTCGGCCATGTTTCAGGATTGACCGTAGTCGCGGGCACCAAACAGGGCAGTACCGATGCGCACCCAGGTGGCGCCCTGGGCAATGGCCGACTCAAGGTCGTGGCTCATGCCCATGGAAAGGGTGTCCAGCGGTAGCGCCAGGCTGGCTTGCAGGCGTTCAACGGCGGCGAAGGCGGCGTCCTGGGCGGCGCGGTCTTCGGTGGGTTCGGGAATCGCCATCAACCCGCGCAGTTTCAGGCGGGGCAGGGCGCTGATGGCGTTGGCCAGGGCGGGTAGGTCCGCCGGGGTGCAGCCGGATTTGCTGGCTTCACCGCTGACGTTGACCTGAATGCAGATATTCAGCGGTGGCAAGTCGGCCGGGCGCTGCTCGGACAGGCGCTGTGCAATTTTCAAGCGATCCACGGAATGCACCCAGTCGAAATGTTCGGCGATAGCGCGCGTCTTGTTCGATTGAATGGGGCCGATGAAGTGCCAGATCAAGGGCAGGTCGGTCAGTTCGAGCTGTTTGCCCAAGGCTTCTTGCAGGTAGTTCTCGCCGAAGTCCCGCAGGCCGGCAGCATAGGCTTCGCGCAGGGCCTGGACGGGTTTGGTCTTGCTCACGGCCAGCAGTTTGACACTGTGTTCGGCACGCTGGGCGGCCTGCTCCGCAGCGCGGATGCGCGAACTAACCTGAGCGATGTTGTCTGCTATCGTGGACATAAAGAAGCGCCAGCGGTGAGGTTCGCGGCATTCTACTGGAATTGAGGAGCGCTATGGATATCACTGAGTTACTGGCGTTCAGCGCCAAGCAGGGCGCGTCGGACCTGCACCTGTCCGCCGGGCTGCCACCGATGATCCGCGTCGATGGCGATGTCAGGCGCATCAACCTGCCGGCACTGGACCACAAGCAGGTTCATGAACTGATCTACGACATCATGAACGACCGGCAGCGAGTAGATTACGAAAAGTTTCTGGAGACTGACTTTTCTTTCGAGGTACCGGGCGTCGCGCGGTTCCGGGTCAACGCTTTCAACCAGAATCGCGGTGCGGGGGCGGTGTTTCGGACCATTCCGTCGAAAGTCCTGACCATGGAAGACCTGGGGATGGGCGAGGTGTTTCGCAAAGTGACCGAGGCGCCTCGTGGGCTGGTGTTGGTGACCGGGCCGACCGGGTCAGGCAAATCCACCACCCTGGCGGCCATGATCGATTACTTGAACAGCCACAAGCACCATCACATCCTCACCATCGAAGACCCTATCGAATTCGTTCACGAACCGCGCAAATGCCTGATCAACCAGCGTGAGGTGCACCGCGACACCCAGGGTTTCTCCACGGCCCTGCGTTCGGCCCTGCGGGAGGACCCGGACGTGATCCTGGTGGGGGAGATGCGCGACCTTGAAACCATTCGCCTGGCGCTGACCGCCGCGGAAACCGGGCACCTGGTGTTCGGCACCCTGCATACCACGTCGGCGGCCAAGACCATCGACCGGGTGGTGGACGTGTTCCCTGGTGACGAGAAGTCCATGGTTCGCTCGATGTTGTCGGAATCGTTGCAGGCGGTGATTTCCCAGACGCTGGTCAAGAAAATCGGCGGCGGCCGGATCGCGGCGCATGAAATCATGCTGGGTACCTCGGCCATCCGGAACCTGATCCGCGAAGACAAGGTGGCGCAGATGTACTCGGCCATCCAGACCGGCGGTTCGCTGGGGATGCAGACGCTGGACATGTGCCTGAAGGACTTGGTGAACAAGGGGCTGATCAGCCGCGAACATGCGCGGGAGCGGGCGCGTACGCCGGATAACTTCTAGAGGGGTGGTGCTTTTGCAGGCCTCATCGCGAGCAAGCTCGCTCCCACAGGACTTTCAGCGAATGGAAATCCAGTGTGGGAGCGAGCTTGCTCGCGATGAGGTCATCAGCTACAGCAAAAGTGCCGGAATCAGCGCTGAACCACGCGCATCGCACCCGGCTCTTTCGGCAGCACGCGCTTGGCCACCACGTAGTGAGTGTCCCAGTACGGCTTGTTCAAGGTGTCGATGCTCACCGACTTGCCACGGCGCGGGGCGTGGATGAAGCGGTCGTTGCCCAGGTAGATGGCCACGTGGTTGACCCGGCGGCTCTTGAGCTTGAAGAAGATCAGGTCGCCGGGCTTGAGGTCCTTGCGATCGACTTTCTCGCCATGACCGGCGGCCATGGCGTTGGAGGTGCGCGGAAGGTCGAAGGTAGCGTCGTTGAAGGCGTATTTCACCAGTCCGCTGCAATCGAAACCTTTACTTGGGCTACTGCCGCCCCAACGATAAGGTGTGCCGAGTACATTCACGGCGCGGCTCAACACATTGCTGCTCGCTTTGGTCGCCATCGGCGGGACCAGCTTGCTGTTGGCTGTGCTCACGCGCTGGGCGCCTGGCTTGTTCTTGCTCAAGGAAGCAGAAACATGGGATTTCGGGGTATAGCCGTTGACGTTGGGAAGACGTTGCTCACGATTGGTGGCGTGGGCGGCCAGTGGCAATAATAGGCAAATGGTTAGCCATGTCTTGAAAAATGGACGCATTAGGCAAGGCTCTTAAAGGTTGGCGCGCAACTTTATAACAGCTTTTTTTGCGTTTCCGAGGCCGTTTGTCGATTCGAAACGCAGCGCAAAACCCAGCAAAATGCGACAAATTGACCTGATTGTCTGACAGAACCCCTATACCACGGGGCTTTCGCCGGCTCGAGTCGCCGAGGACCGCTTGTCGGCTGGACACGAAAAAGTCACAAAAACTCCGAAAAAATTTATCTATCGAGGCAAAAGAGGCCATTCATGAACAGCTATCAGCAGGATGCAATCCGCGATACTCACAGCAAGGTCATTGGGTATCTGCTGTGGATTTTCGGTTTCACCGGTGCCCATCGTTTCTATTACGGCAAGCCGGTCACGGGCACGATCTGGTTCTTCACCTTCGGCCTGCTGGGCATTGGCTGGCTGATCGACTTGTTCCTGATTCCGGCCATGGATCGCGAAGCGGACCTGCGTTTCACCCCGGGGCCTATCGAATACAGCGTGGCGTGGATTCTGTTGACGTTTCTCGGGGTGCTGGGCGTACACCGCATGTACCAGGGCAAATGGCTCAGCGGGATTCTCTACCTGCTGACCGGCGGGGTGTTTTTCCTGGGGGTTCTGTATGACTTCTGGACGCTGAATGATCAGGTGTCGATTCGTAATGCGCAGAAGCGTGGGGCTTTTCAGTAAGACCGGGTCGCCTGCATCGCGAGCAAGCTCGCTCCCACACTGGATCGAGGTGTTCACGGGGCATGTGTTCACCAAAGATCCCTGTGGGAGCGAGCTTGCTCGCGATGAGAGCGACGCAGTTTTTCAGGCCTGGTGTGTGATCCGCCCATCCATCAGGGTGTAACGCACCACCCCCGGCAGGCTATGGCCGAGGAACGGGCAGTTGTCACCCTTGGAACGCCAGGCTTCACCGGCCACGGTGGAGGCGGCGGGGTCGAACAGCACCAGGTCCGCCGCGGCGCCAACCGCGAGTTTCCCCGCCGGCAGTTGCAGCGCCTGGGCCGGGCCGGCGCTCAGGCGCGCCAGCAGGGTCGGCAGGTCCAGCAGACCGTCTTCCACCAGCGTCAAGGCCAGCGGCAGCAGCAGTTCGACGCTGCTGATGCCCGGCTCGGTGGCGCCGAACGGTGCCAGCTTGGCATCGCGTTCATGGGGTTGGTGATGGCTGGAGATGGCCGAAATCACCCCGGACTTCACCGCCTCACGCAGGCCATCGCGGTCGGCGCGGGTGCGCAGTGGCGGCTGGACGTGGTAGACGCTGTTGAAATCGATCAGCGCTTCGTCGGTCAGGATCAACTGGTACAGCGCCACATCGGCGGTCACCGGCAGGCCGCGGGCCTGGGCCTGGGCGATCAGTGCCGCACCGCGAGCACTGGTCAACTGGCTGAAGTGGGCGCGTACGCCGCTTTGCTCGACCAACAGCAGGTCCCGGGCCAGGGCCACGGTCTCGGCGGTTTCCGGGATGCCCGGCAGGCCGAGGAAACTGGCGGTCGGGCCTTCGTGGGCCAGGCCACCTTCGGCCAGGTCGTGGTCCTGGGAGTTGAAGATCACCGTCAGCCCGAAGGTCGCCGCGTATTCCAGGGCGCGGCACAGGGTACGGGTGTTGCGGAAACTGTTCAGGCCGTTGCCGAACGCCACGCAACCGGCGTCACGCAGGGCGATGAGTTCGGCCAGTTGCTCGCCGTCCAGGCCCTTGCTCAGTGCGCCAATCGGGAAGACCTTGGTGTTGCCGGCCTCGCGGGCACGGTCGAGGATCAGTTCGGCTACGGCCGAGGTGTCCAGCACCGGTTTGGTCTGCGGCGGGCAGCACAGGCTGGTCACGCCACCGGCAGCGGCGGCCCGGGTTTCGCTGACGATACTGCCTTTGCGGCTGTAGCCCGGTTCGCGCAGGGCGACGTTCAGGTCCACCAGGCCGGGAGCGGCCACCAGGCCTTGGGCGTCGAGGGTCTCGACCGCGACGAAATCGGCCGGCACCGCGCCAAGGGCGACGATCTTGCAGGCATCGATATGGATATCAGTCACTTGATCCAGGCCACTGGCTGGATCAATCACGCGTGCGCCGAGAATGCTGAGCTTCACTGGGCGTTCTCCTGGTCGAATTGGCGCTGGGCCGTTTGCCCGCTCATGGCCATGGACAGCACGGCCATGCGGATGGCGATGCCGTAAGTCACCTGGTTGAGAATCACCGAGTGCGGCCCGTCGGCCACCGCCGACTCGATCTCCACGCCGCGGTTGATCGGCCCCGGGTGCATGACGATAGCGTCCGGCTTGGCCCCGGCCAGGCGTGCGGTGGTCAGGCCGAACAGGCGGTAGAACTCGCCTTCGCTGGGCAGCAGGCCGCCGGTCATGCGCTCGCGTTGCAGGCGCAGCATGATCACCACGTCCACATCCTTGAGGCCTTCGGTCATGTCGGTGTAGACCTTCACGCCGTATTGCTCGACGCCGATGGGCAGCAGGGTTTTCGGCGCGATCACGCGGATGTCCGGGCAGCCGAGGGTCTTGAGGGCCAGCATGTTCGAGCGGGCCACCCGCGAGTGCAGGATGTCGCCGACGATGGCCACCGACAGGTTTTCGAAGCTGCCCTTGTGCCGACGGATGGTCAGCATGTCCAGCATGCCCTGGGTCGGGTGGGCGTGACGGCCGTCGCCGCCGTTGATGATCGCCACTTGCGGGCAGACGTGTTCGGCAATGAAGTGCGCCGCGCCGGAGTCGCCGTGGCGCACGACGAACATGTCGGCGGCCATGGCTTCGAGGTTGCGCAGGGTGTCGAGCAGGGTTTCACCCTTGCTCGCCGAGGACGTGGACACGTTGAGGGTGATCACGTCCGCCGACAGCCGTTGGGCCGCCAGTTCGAAGGTGGTGCGGGTGCGGGTGGAGTTTTCGAAGAACACGTTGCACACGGTCTTGCCGCGCAGCAACGGAACTTTCTTCACCGCCCGGGCACCGACTTCGAGAAACGAGTCGGCAGTGTCGAGGATTTCCGTCAGCAGCTCGCGGCGCAGGCCGTCGAGGGACAGGAAGTGCCGCAGCTGGCCCTGATCGTTGAGCTGCAGCGGGCGCTTGGTTTCGAGAGGCGTCATCGCGATGGACTCTTACAAGGGCAGTTAAAGGGCAAGGTCTTGCAGTTCGAGTTGCAGCGGCGACGGGCCGGAGAGCTTGACCCGCTCGTGGGCGGCCAGCGTCAGCGTCGCACCGACCACGTTCGGCCGGATCGGCAGCTCGGCGGCGTCCAGGTCCAGCAGGCACACCAGTGTCACGCTGGCCGGGCGGCCGTAGTCGAACAGTTCGTTCATGGCGGCGCGGATGGTCCGGCCGCTCATCAGCACGTCGTCGATCAGCACCAGGTGCTGGCCTTCGATCTCGAACGGCAGGGCTGAGGGGCGCACTTGTGGGTGCAGGCCGTTCTGGCTGAAATCGTCGCGGTAGAAGGACACGTCCAGGGTGCCCAACGGCGATTGGCTGCCCAGTGCTTCGAGCAAGGCCTGGGCGACCCAGACGCCACCGGTGCGAATACCGATGTAGCGCGGGTCGCTGATGCCGCGGTGTTCCAGGTGTGCCTTGAGACGAATCGCCATCTGGCTGATCAGTTCGGCAGGATTGGGCAGGCTCATGCTGGCTCCTTCAGGTTCCCGGGCCGGTGGTGAATGGCGCGGTCTATCGCTAAGAGAAAGCGCCTTGGCGGCGCTTTCAAAAAATCAGGTTTCGAACAGGGCGGCGTTGGCGTCGAGCCAACCTTGCAGCAGCAGGGCGGCGGCGATGGCGTCCACCGGGTTGTCGCGGTAACTGCCTTTCTGCCCGCCGCGCACCAGGCGCTCGCCCTTGGCCTCGAAGGTGGTCAGGCGCTCGTCATGGGTATAGAAGGGCAGGTTGTAGCGGCCATTGAGCCGGCGGGCGAATTTCTCGGCGCGCAGGCACATGTCACTGGGCGTGCCGTCCATGTTCAGCGGCAGGCCGACCACCACGGCATCGGGTTTCCACTCCTTGATCAGCGCTTCGACCTGGTTCCAGTCCGGAACGCCATTCTGCGCCTTCAAGGTGCACAACTCGCGGGCCTGGCCGGTAATGACCTGGCCGACCGCTACGCCGATCTGTTTGGTGCCGTAATCGAAGCCCAGCAGCAAGCGCAGGGCCATCAGGCGTGTCCTGCCTGGCTGGTGAGCAGGCTGAGGTTGACCCCCAACCGGCTGGCCGCCGCTTCCAGGCGCAATTCGCTGCTGGTGTTGAACAGGATGTCGGCGTCGAACGGGCAGGTCAGCCAGGCGTTGTCGGCCAGTTCGGCTTCCAGTTGCCCGGGTTCCCAACCGGCATAGCCGAGGGCGATCAGGCTTTTCTCAGGGCCGACGCCGTCGGCGATGGCGAACAGCACGTCCTGGGAGGTGGACAGCGACACCCCGTCCAGATCCACGGTGGCCTGATATTTGGGGCCCGACGGATGGAGCACGAAACCGCGGTCGGTCTGCACCGGGCCGCCGATGAAAATCGGCACATGCTGGCACAAGAGTGGCGGTTCTACTTCGGGGCGCAACTGCTCCAGGATGTCCGCCAGGTTCAATTCCTGCGGGCGATTGATTACCAGCCCCATGGCCCCATTGGCCGTGTGCTCGACGATGTAGGTCAAGGTGTGGGCAAAATTCGGATCGGCCATGTGCGGCATGGCAATCAGGAAGTGATGCTTGAGGTAGGTGGGGCTGACGTTTTTCATAGGCGCTAGTGTGGCGGGGCGGGGGCGAACTGACAAGCCGGGAAATGCCTGAGACTGTCACCAATCCCCTGTGGGAGCGAGCTGTGTGGGAGCAAAGCTTGCTCGCGATCCAGGCGCTGCGGTCCTCAAGAGACTGCGGCGTTTTCATCGCGGGCAAGCCTTGCTCCCAGACAGCTCGCTCCCACATTCGATCTGGGGTGAGCCTGCAGGGCTCGGCGGCGGTTCAGTTACTGGAGAGCTTGTCGCCGCGGGCGAACTTCCAGGTGCGGATGATTTCCAGCCGGTCGATGTCCGACAAGTCCCCGGTAAACGGCGCGAACGGTGCGGCCAGGCGTACGATCCGTTGGGCCGCCTGGTCCAGCAGCGGCTGGCCGGAAGACTCGAGCACCAGCACTTCATACAGCGAGCCGTCACGGTTGATCGAGACCATTAGCCGCAGGTTGCCGTAGATCTGTTTGCGCCGGGCTTCGTCGGGGTAGTTGAGGTTGCCGATGCGCTCGACCTTCTTGCGCCACTCGTCCTTGTACCAGGCGCCCTTGTCGCGCATGGTCGAGGCGGCGCTCAGGCGGTGGATGCGCGGGCGCTTGGCGTAGAGCTGTTGCTCCTGGGCCAGTTCGGCCTCCAGGCTGGCGATGTCGCTGGACAACTGTGAGCTGTCGAAGGTGGGTTCGGGGGCCTTGGGTTTGGGATCAGGCTTGACCTCTTCCTTGACCGGGGCCTTTTTCGGCTTCGGCGCCACGGTGGTCACGGCTGCCTTGGGCGCCGTCTCCTGCACTTCGGGCTTGGCCGCTGGCGGCGGGGTGACTTTCTGCACCGTATTGTCCTGGAACGGCGCGATCTCGGTGGTCTTGGGGATCGCCTTTTTTTCCAGGGTGCCGCTGCCTTGCTGGTTTTCCTGGGCGAGGAAGTCGGCCTTCTTGGGCTTGGTCTCGCTCTTGAAGGTGGCCAGGGTGATTTCCAGGGTCTGGCTGATCTGCTTGGGCTCGACCGTGGCAAAACCGACGCCCAGCAGCAGGGCCAGGTGGATCAACGCCGCCAGGAACAGGGTAAAACCGAGGCGATCAGCCGGGCGCACGCTACGATGGGCGAGCTCTTGGGGCAGATCGGACGGGAGTGTCATGACAAGGAAACCAACATCGCGTTTTTTTCAGGCCGGGCATGATAACGCAATGTGGGTTTCCTTCAGCAGATCTGGATCAACGAGCCTTGAGCTTCTGATCGATGGCATCCATCAGCATGCCACCGATGTCGGTGCCAAAGGCATTGTCGATCTCGCGGATGCAGGTCGGGCTGGTGACGTTGATCTCTGTCAGGTGCTCGCCGATCACGTCCAGGCCTACGAACAGCAGGCCTTTTTCGCGCAGGGTCGGGCCGACCTGGGCGGCGATCCAGCGATCCTTGTCGGTCAACGGACGCGCCTCGCCACGCCCGCCAGCCGCCAGGTTGCCGCGGGTTTCGCCGGCTGCCGGAATGCGGGCCAGGCAATAGTCCACCGGTTCGCCGTCGATCATCAGGATGCGCTTGTCGCCATCGACGATGGCCGGCAGGTAACCCTGGATCATGATCTGCTGCTTGCCGTGCAAGGTCAGGGTTTCCAGGATCACCGAGAGGTTCGGGTGGCCAGCGGTGTGCCGGAAGATCGAGGAGCCGCCCATGCCGTCCAGAGGCTTGAGGATCACGTCGCCGTGATGGTCGGCAAATTCGCGCAACACGTCCGGGCGACGGCTGACGATGGTCGGCGGCGTGCATTGCGGGAACAGCGTGGCGAACAGCTTTTCGTTGCAGTCGCGCAGGCTCTGGGGCTTGTTGACCACCAGCACGCCGGCGTTTTCAGCCTGTTCCAGCAGGTAGGTGGAGTACACGAACTCCATGTCGAACGGCGGATCCTTGCGCATCAGGATCACGTCCAGGTCGCTCAGCAGCGCGTCGCTCTCGGTGCCCAGCTCAAACCACTTCTCGGGGTTGGCGAAGACTTTCAACGGTTTCATTCGCGCCCGAGCCTGGCCTTCGGCCTGGTAGAGGTCGCGCTGTTCCATGTAGAACAGCTCCCAGCCGCGCTTCTGAGCGGCCAGCAGCATGGCCAGCGAGCTATCCTTTTTATAGGAAATGCTGGCGATAGGGTCCATGACAATGCCGACGCGTACGCTCATGGCTTGGTTCCTCGAAATGTGATGGGCACATATTGGCGTGAAAAAGTGGCGTCAGAGTGGCGTCCGGAAGATTGGCGGTCAAGGAAAAACCACCGCGCCGAGCGGCCGATAGATCGGCGATGGAGACTGTGCTAAAAAGGCTGCCATGTGACGTGCGGGCCTTGAACATCAAGGGTTTGCGCTGTCGATCACACTTACGCGTTAAAAACCGGTTCGCAGTGGCAATGGCAGAGCATCTCACGCAGCAGCAACCCAGCGCCTTGAAGGTCATGGTCATCGACGACTCGAAGACCATCCGCCGCACCGCCGAAACCCTGCTGCGCAACGTGGGCTGCGAGGTGATCACGGCCGTCGATGGCTTCGATGCCCTGGCCAAGATCGCCGACCATCATCCGGGCATCATTTTTGTCGACATCATGATGCCGCGCCTTGATGGCTACCAGACCTGTGCCCTGATCAAGAACAACAGCGCGTTCAAGGCCACGCCGGTGATCATGCTGTCGTCTCGCGACGGGTTGTTCGACAAGGCCAAGGGACGCATCGTCGGTTCCGATCAGTTTTTGACCAAGCCGTTCAGCAAGGAAGAACTGCTGGGCGCGATACAGGCCCATGTTCCGGGCTTTGCCGCTGTCCAGCCGCACCAGGCACATTAATGACACTTGGCCAACGGGCCTGGGGTCAACAAGAAAATGGGGAACACCATGGCACGAGTTCTGATCGTCGATGATTCGCCGACTGAAATGTATAAATTGACCGGCATGCTGGAAAAGCACGGCCATCAGGTCCTGAAAGCCGAGAATGGCGCCGATGGTGTGGCCCTGGCCCGCCAGGAAAAACCCGATGCGGTGCTGATGGACATCGTCATGCCCGGCCTCAACGGTTTCCAGGCAACGCGCCAGCTGACCAAGGACCCGGACACCGGCCACATCCCCGTGATCATCATCACCACCAAGGACCAGGACACCGACAAGGTCTGGGGTACGCGCCAAGGGGCGAAGGACTACCTGACCAAACCGGTGGACGAAGAAACCCTGATCGCGACCCTGAACAAAGTGCTGGCGGGCTGACGGTGCGGCCATGAGCCAATCCCTGACCGCATTCGAACTGCTGCTGCAGATCGACCGGCGTTGCCGGTTGCTGGGGGCGGACCTGCCCTCCCAGCCGACCCATCGCGCCGGTTGGAGCGGCATTGGCTTTCGCTTGGGCGAGCACTGGTACGTAGCGCCGATGGGTGAAGTCAGCGAAGTGCTGCACGAACCACGTCACACGCATTTGCCCGGGGTCAAGCCGTGGGTGCGTGGAGTGGCTAACCTGCGCGGGCGTTTGTTGCCGTTGATGGACTTGTGCGGGTTCTTTGGCCACGAGCTGTCGACCGTGCGCAAGCAGCGGCGCGTGTTGGTGGTGGATCACGACGAGGTGTTCGCCGGGTTGTTGGTGGACGAGGTCCTTGGGCTGCAGCATTTTGCCCAGGACAGCCTGGAACCGACGCTGGTGGACGACCTCGACGGCCCGGAAGCGGCCTTCGTCAAGGGCCGGTTTGGCGGTGAGCGCGAGTGGCAAGTGTTCAGCCCGTTTGCCCTGGCGCGGTCGCCGGGGTTCATGGATGTGGCGATTTAACGAGATGCAGCGCAGGCCCCCTCTGGGAGCGAGCCGGTGGGAGCACAGCTTGCTCGCGATGGCGGTGCCTCGGTTGGCGAGAAAACTGTGTCGTTCTCATCGCGGGCAAGCCTTGCTCCCACAGAGCCGCACTGGTTGAGCAGGCTGCACGACAAAGGCTTGCTTACAGTCAATAGCTGTAAGTTGGATTGGGCAGTACAGGCGAGAACCGATGATCAAAGCAAAAACAGGCAAGCCACTGGAAGCGTCGCGCAGTCGTTCGCAGATCATCGTGCTGTTCGTCGCGCTGATCGTCTTCATCATGCTGCTGTTCGCCAACTTCGCTTACCTCAACACCCAATCCACCTATGACAAACAGTACATCGGCCATGCCGGCGAGCTGCGGGTGCTGTCCCAGCGCATCGCCAAGAACGCCACCGAGGCCGCCGCCGGCAAGCCCGCGGCGTTCAAGCTGCTGAGCGATGCGCGCAATGACTTCGCCCAGCGCTGGGGCTCCCTGAAACAGGGCGACCCGGTCACCGGCCTGCCCCCTGCGCCGGCCACCCTGCGTCCGCAGATGCGCGCCGTGCAGCTGGATTGGGAGCGCCTGCTAAAGAACACCGATGCCATCCTCTCCAGCGAACAGACCGTGCTGTCGCTGCACCAGGTGGCGGCGACCCTGGCCGAAACCGTGCCGCAGTTGCAGGTCGAGTACGAAAAAGTCGTCGAGATCCTGCTGCAACGCGGCGCGCCGGCCGCCCAGGTGGCCATGGCCCAGCGCCAGTCGCTGCTGGCCGAGCGGATCCTCGGCGCGGTGAATACCGTGCTGGCGGGGGACGAAAACGCCAGCCAGGCCGCCGACACCTTCGGTCGCGACGCCGCGCGTTTTGGCCAGGTGCTCAATGGCATGTTGCAAGGTGACCCGGCCCTGAAGATATCCCAGGTCCAGGACCGCGATGCCCGGGCACGCCTGAGCGAAATCAGCGAGCTCTTCGAGTTCGTCTCCGGTTCGGTGGACGAAATCCTCGAGACCTCCCCGGAGCTGTTCAAGGTCCGCGAATCGGCCGGCAACATCTTCAACCTGTCGCAGACCCTGCTCGACGAGGCTTCGCACCTGGCCACGGCCTTCGAAAACCTCGCCGGCGGGCGTTCCGTCAATACCATCGGCGGCTATGTGCTGGGTTTGCTGGCGCTGATGTCGATCATCCTGATTGGCCTGGTGATGGTCCGCGAAACCAACCGCCAGTTGCACGAAACCGCACAAAAGAACGAGCGCAACCAGAACGCGATCATGCGGTTGCTGGACGAAATCGAAGACCTGGCCGATGGCGACCTGACCGTCACTGCTTCGGTCACCGAGGACTTCACCGGCACCATCGCCGACTCCATCAATTACTCGGTGGACCAACTGCGCGACCTGGTGGCGACCATCAACCTCACCGCCGGCCAGGTCGCCGCTGCGGTGCAGGAAACCCAGGCCACGGCGATGCACCTGGCCCAGGCCTCCGAGCACCAGGCCCAGCAAATTTCCGAAGCTTCGACTTCAATTAATGAAATGGCCCAGTCCATCGACCAGGTATCGGCCAACGCCGCCGAGTCGTCGGCGGTGGCCGAGCGGTCGGTGGAGATTGCCAACAAGGGCAACGAGGTGGTGCACAACACCATTCATGGCATGGACAACATTCGCGAGCAGATCCAGGACACCGCCAAGCGCATCAAGCGCCTGGGTGAGTCATCCCAGGAAATCGGCGACATTGTCAGCCTGATCGACGACATCGCCGACCAGACCAACATCCTGGCCCTCAACGCCGCCATCCAGGCGTCCATGGCCGGCGATGCCGGGCGCGGGTTCGCGGTGGTGGCCGATGAAGTACAGCGCCTGGCCGAGCGCTCTTCGGCGGCGACCCGGCAAATCGAGACCCTGGTGCGGGCGATCCAGGCCGATACCAACGAGGCGGTAATTTCCATGGAGCAGACCACCACCGAAGTGGTGCGCGGTGCGCGACTGGCCCAGGACGCCGGCGTTGCCCTGGAAGAAATCGAAGGCGTGTCCAAGACCCTGGCGGCGCTGATCCAGAGCATTTCCAATGCGGCGCAGCAACAGACCACCTCGGCGGGGCAGATTTCCTTGACCATGAACGTGATCCAGCAGATCACTTCGCAGACTTCATCCGGTTCCACCGCCACTGCCGAGAGCATTGGCAACCTGGCGAAAATGGCCAGCCAGCTGCGTCGTTCGGTGTCGGGGTTCACGTTGCCGGCGGCAGCGGCTGGCGATGAGGAAAAGGGGTGACCAACCGGATCCATCCGTTGGAAAAGGCTTTTTGTGGCGAGGAGGTTTCTGTGGGAGCAAGGCTTGCCCGCGATGAAGATAACGCGGTTCTTCGGGAACCGAGGTGTTTGCATCGCGAGCAAGCTTTGCTCCCACAGGTAAATCCCTTCCCCGCGGGCGTGTTGTGTTCTCCTGATTGGAGTGGTTATGGGTGATCGGCACGACTATGTGGCCCTGGAATGGGTCAAGGGCGAGATTGCCGAAACGCTGAAGCAGGCTCATCTGGCCCTCAACCGCCTGGTGGACGATCCGCAGGCGTCGGACGCCCTCGGGCAATGCCTGGCCTGCATTCACCAGGTCCACGGCGGCCTGCAGATGGTCGAATTCTACGGCGCGGCGCTGCTGGCCGAGGAGATGGAGCAACTGTGCGCCGCCCTGCAGGACAACCGCGTCACCCATCGCGACGAAGCCATCAGCCTGTTGAGCCAGGCCCTGGGGCAGTTGCCGATCTACCTGGACCGCGTACAAGGTGCCCGTCGCGATCTGCCGCTGGTGGTGCTGCCCTTGATCAACGACCTGCGCAGTGCCCGGGGCGAAAGCCTGTTGTCGGAAACCAGTCTGTTCAGCCCCGAGTTGCCCGATATTGCGCCGCTCAGCGACGAGGCCTTGCAGCGCCTCGAACCCGCTGACCTGCCAAACACCTTGCGCAAATTGCGCCAGACCCTGCAAATGGCCCTGGTGGGCCTGCTGCGCGAACAGGACGACGCAACCCACCTCGGTTACCTGGCCAAGGTCTTCCATCGCCTGGAAACCTTGTGTACTGGGGCGCCGCTCAATGCGTTATGGCAGGTGGCCTCGGCGCTGGTCGAAGGCATGCGTGACGGACGTATCGCCAACAGCCCGGCGCTGCGCAGCCTGTTCAAGGAAGCCGACAAGGAACTCAAGCGCCTGCTGGACCAAGGCATGCCAGGCATCAATCAGCCGGCACCGCCCCACCTGCTCAAGAGTTTGTTGTTCTATATTGCCAAGGCCGAACATCCCAGCGGGCAGATGCAGATCATGAAAGAACGCTACTCACTGGACGACGCGCTGCCCGACAGCGCCATGGTCGACGAAGAACGCGCGCGCCTGGCCGGGCCCGACCGCGATGCCATGCGCTCGGTGCTTGCCGCGCTGTGCGAGGAACTGGTGCGGGTCAAGGAGCGCCTGGACCTGTTCGTGCGCAGCGATCGCCAGCACGCCTCGGAGCTGGACAGCCTGTTGGCGCCGCTGCGGCAGATCGCCGACACCCTGGCGGTGCTCGGTTTTGGCCAGCCACGCAAGGTCATCATCGATCAACTGGCCGTGGTCCTGAGCCTCGCCCAGGGCCAGCGCAAGCCGGATGACGCGACCCTCATGGACGTCGCCGGGGCCTTGCTCTACGTCGAGGCGACGCTGGCCGGCATGGTCGGCACCGTCGAGCCCGAGAGCCGCGAAGACACCCACCTGCCCACCACCGACCTGACCCAGATCCACCAGATCGTCATCAAGGAAGCCCACACCTGCCTGCAACAGGCCAAGGACATGATCGTCGACTACATCGACGCGGACTGGAACCGCGAGCAACTGCAGCCCTTGCCGGCGTTGCTGACCCAGGTGCGTGGCGCGCTGGCGATGATTCCCCTGAGTCGTGCCGCCAGCCTGGTGGAGGCTTGCAACGGTTTCATCCGCGAGCATCTGCTGCTGGATCAGGCCCAGCCGGGCTGGGAAGAACTCGACCACCTGGCTGACGTGATCACCGGTCTCGAATACTACCTGGAGCGCTTGAGCGAGGACCCGGAAACCCCCGGCGAGCCGTTGCTCGACGGGGTCGAGCGGAGCTTGGCTGCGCTCGGTTATTTTCCTGACGAAGCGCGAGTGCCGGTGCTCGACGATGTATTGAGCCCCAACGAAGCCCAGGTCATGCAGGACTTGCAGGAATGGGACGACCCGCAGACGGTGCAATCCTTGGCCGAGGTGCTGGCCAGCCCGATCTCGGCGGTCAATCCGCCAGCCAAGAGCACCCCGGGCAGCCTGTTGCCGCCACCGTTGGATGAAAGTCCGGTGGACGATGAGTTGCGCGAGGTCTTCCTCGAGGAAACCGGCGAGGTGCTGGACGTCCTGCGTGAATACCTGCCGCGCTGGAGTGCGCATCCCGACGACCACGGCGCCCTGAGCGAACTGCGCCGGGCCTTCCACACCCTCAAGGGCAGTGGCCGGATGGTCCGGGCGCTGGTGCTGGGTGAACTGGCCTGGGCCGTGGAAAACCTGCTCAACCGGGTCCTGGAGCGCAGCGTCGAGCCGCAGGCCTCGGTCCGCCAGTTGATTGAAGACACGGTGCAGTTGTTGCCGGCCCTGGTGGCCGAATTCGCCGCCAATCACCAGCGCCAGCGCGACGACGTCGACCGCTTGGCCGCCCGCGCGCATGTCCTGGCCAAGGGCGGCGATGAGAAGGATGAAGACGAGCAGGACGTGGCCGCCCTCGATCCGCTGCTGTTGAAGATCTTCGACAGCGAAGCCCAGGGCCACCTCGCCAGCCTCAATCGCTTTCTCGATCAGTCGGCCGACCACCTGCCCCTGCAGGCCAGTGATGAGTTGCAGCGGGCCTTGCATACGCTCAAGGGCAGCGCGTCGATGGCCGGCGTGCTGCCGATCGCCGAGCTGGCCGGGGCGATGGATGAGCTGGCCCGGGAATACCGGGCGCATCTGATTGCCCTCGATCTGGATGAGGTCGAATTGCTGCTGGAAGCCGAAGGGCTGCTGCGCCGGGGCCTGCGCCAGTTGCACAGCGAGCCGCTGGCAGCGATCCCTGGCGCCGAGGATCTGATCCAGCGCGCCCAGGCCCTGCTGGCCGAGCGTCTGCACGCCGCCAACAGCGCGCCGGACAAAGCGCTGCGGACCAAGCGCGACCCACAACTGATCAACAACTTCCTAGCCCAGGGCATGGACATCCTGCTGGACGCCGAAAGC
Source organism: Pseudomonas brassicacearum subsp. brassicacearum (assembly GCF_008801605.1). GTDB lineage: Bacteria > Pseudomonadota > Gammaproteobacteria > Pseudomonadales > Pseudomonadaceae > Aquipseudomonas > Aquipseudomonas brassicacearum. The sequence continues at coordinate 585,930 of NZ_VZPJ01000002.1, forward strand.
CTCTTGCAGCGCTGGCAGCAGCACCCCGGCGAAGGCCAGGAACTGAGTGCGCTGCTCGATGAGCTGACCACCCTCGGCGAAGGCGCGCACCTGGCCGACTTGCACCCGGTGGACGAACTCTGCGAAGCCTTGCTCGACCTCTACGGTGCGGTAGAGGAAAGCAGCCTGGCGGTCAGCGATGAATTTTTCCAGGAAGCCCAGCGCGCCCATGAAGCGCTGATCGATATGCTCGATGAGCTGGCGGCCGGGCAGCATGTGCATCCGCAGCCCGAGCGGGTACAGGCCCTGCGTCGCTTGCTTCAGGAGAGCCTTGATCCATCGGCCACCGGCCTGATCCGCAGCGACGGCAGCCGCACCCTGAGCATCCGCGAACTGGGCCACGCGACGGCGGAAATGGAGCGTGACGCGCCCGTCGATACCTCGATGGAAGATGACCTCGCGGCGATTTTCCTCGAAGAAGCCCAAGACATCCTCGAAAGCGCCGCCCAGGCCTTGCAACGCTGGTTGGCCGATCCGGATAACGGCGCACCGCTGTCCTCGCTGCAACGTGACTTGCACACCCTCAAGGGCGGTGCGCGAATGGCCGACATCCGGCCGGTGAGCGACCTGGCCCAGGAGTTGGAAAACCTTTACGAAGGGCTGGTGGACCGCCGCTACAGCTACAGCGAGGAACTGGCGCAACTGCTTGCCAGCAGCCACGAACGCCTCGACCTGTTGCTCGGGCAGTTGCAACAGGGCCAGCCGTTGGGCGATCCCGTTGCGCTGATCGACGCCATTCGACGGTTCCGCCAGGACAAGCCGAACGCCATCGAGACGAGCGCAGCGGCCCAGGCCGACGGCGCCGGCCATGATCCCGAGTTGCTGGAAATCTTCCTTGAAGAAGGCTTCGACATCCTCGACAGCTCGGGCGCGGCGCTGCTGCGCTGGCAGGAAGAACCGTCGAATCGCCAGGCCGTGGAAACCTTGCTGCGGGATTTGCACACCCTCAAGGGCGGTGCGCGCATGGTGGAAATCGGACCCATCGGCGACCTGGCCCACGAGTTGGAAAATCTCTACGAAGGCCTGTCGGCAGGCCTGCTTCAGCCGAGCCCGGCGCTGTTCACTTTGTTGCAAAGCAGTCATGACCGATTGGCGCAGATGCTCGATGCAGTACGCGCCGGCCACCCGTGCCCGTTGGCGGACCGACTGATCGCGCAGATCCAGGCGGTGAATCATCCCCAGGAGAATGCTGCACCGCAGGCTGTCTCGGCGCCGGAGCCGGTGCCCACTCCCATCGTCAGCCCGCCTGCGGCGCCTGCAAGACCGGACCCCAGCGCAGCGGGCGACGGTGCGGACATGGTCAAGGTATCCGCCGAACTGCTCGACGACCTGGTGAACCTGGCGGGCGAAACGTCGATCTTCCGTGGGCGTATCGAACAGCAGGTCAACGACGGGCGCGTGGCCCTGGGCGAAATGGAAACCACCATCGAGCGCATGCGCGATCAGTTGCGGCGCCTGGATACCGAAACCCAGGGGCGGATTCTCAGCCGGCAACAGGTGGAGGCCGAGCGCCTGGGCTATGAAGAGTTCGACCCGCTGGAGATGGACCGCCACTCCCAGTTGCAGCAGTTGTCCCGGGCACTGTTCGAGTCCGCCTCGGACTTGCTTGAGCTCAAGGAAACCCTCGACCGCAGCAATCACGATGCCGAGGTCCTGCTGCAACAGCAGGGGCGTATCAACACCGAGCTCCAGGAAGGCCTGATGCGTACGCGCATGGTGCCGTTCGAGCGCATGCTGCCACGGCTCAAGCGCATCGTCCGGCAAGTGGCGCAGGAGCTGGGCAAGGACGTGGAATTCCTGGTCGGCAACGCCGACGGCGAGATGGACCGTAACGTGCTGGAGCGCATGGCTGCACCTCTTGAACATATGCTGCGCAACGCCGTCGACCACGGCCTGGAGCCGGCTGACGTGCGCATCGCCGCCGGCAAGCCGGCCCGAGGACGTATCAGCCTCGATCTGTCCCGGGAAGGCGGCGACATCATTTTCGACATCCGCGACGACGGTGCCGGGGTGCCGCTGGAGGCTGTGCGGAACAAGGCGATCAAACGTGGCTTGCTGGCGCCGGACAGCGACATCAGCGAGCGCGACGTGCTGCAGTTCATCTTGCAACCAGGGTTTTCCACGGCCGAGAAAATCACCCAGATATCCGGGCGCGGCGTCGGCATGGACGTGGTCCACGAAGAGGTTCGGCAACTGGGCGGCAGCATGGTCATCGATTCCACGCCGGGGCAGGGCGTGAATTTCCGCATTCGCCTGCCGTTTACCGTGGCGGTGAACCGGGCGTTGATGGTGCACTGTCACGAAGACCAATACGCGATCCCGCTGAACACCATCGAGAGCATTGTCCGGGTGTTGCCCGCCGAACTGGACGGCTATTACCAGCTCGACCCGCCGACCTACACCTATGCCGGGCAGCGTTACGAGTTGTGCTACCTCGGAGAGCTATTGAAAACCGGCGCCCGGCCGAAACTGCTGGGCCAGAGCCAGCCCTTGCCGGTGCTGCTGGTGCAGTGCAACGAGCGGCACGTCGCCGTGCAGGTGGACGCTACCGCCGGGACCCGGGAGATCGTGGTCAAGAGCCTCGGCCCGCAGTTCTCGGCGGTACAGGGCCTGTCCGGGGCGACGATCCTGGGGGACGGCCGGGTGGTGTTGATTCTCGACCTGCTCGCGCCGATCCGCGCCTTGCCCCACCAGGTCCCGCGCCGCCAAGTGCCGGTAGAAGGCGAGGGCGAATCGCAACGGCCGCTGCTGGTGCTGGTGGTGGACGACTCGGTGACCGTGCGCAAGGTCACCAGTCGCCTGCTGGAACGCCACGGCATGCACGTCCTGACCGCCAAGGATGGCGTGGATGCCATGGCGCTGCTGGCCGAGCATGCCCCGGACCTGATGCTGCTGGACATCGAGATGCCGCGCATGGACGGCTTCGAAGTGGCCACGCAAGTGCGCAACGACCCGCGCCTGGCGCATTTGCCGATCATCATGATCACCTCCCGCACCGGCCAGAAACACCGCGACCGCGCCATGGCCATCGGCGTCAACGACTACCTGGGCAAGCCGTACCAGGAATCGGTGCTGCTCGACAGCATCGCGTACTGGAGCAAAACACATGCATGACCTGCATCTTCACTCGCGCACCAGCCCACTCACCGGCCTGTTGTTGCCATTGGCTGACCGGCACCTGGTGTTGCCCAACGTGGCCGTGGCCGAACTGATCGACTACCAGAGCAGCGTATTCGATATGGACACCCCGCCGTGGTTCCTGGGCTGGGTGAGCTGGCGTGAACGGCAAATCCCGTTGCTGAGCTTCGAGTCGGCCTGCGGCCAGAAGACCGTGATTGGCGAGCGAGTGCGCATCGTCGTGCTCAACGCCCTCGGCGGACGGCCGGAGCTGCGTTTCATAGCGCTGCTGGTGCAAGGCATCCCACGCTCCTACAAGCTCGACAGCCAGTTGAGCTACGTCGACGTGCCGCTGTGCGGGTTGGAACAGGCGGCGGTGCAAGTGGGCGAGCACGTGGCGAAGGTGCCGGATTTGTTGGCACTGGAGGAGTTGGTGATGGCTGCGGGCCTGATTCAGCCCCACAAACCCTGAGGCATACGAATTCCCAATGTGGGAGCGAGCTTTCTCGCGATGGCGGCCTGACAGCTGGCCAAAATTTTGTTGATCGGGTACATATCCATTGCTGCGGTAACGGCTGCTTAGGGTTCCGCCCTTACGGCGGGTCACTTTTTTCAGACGCCAAAAAAGTAACCAAAAAGGCTTTGCCCCACCACTCGGTGCCTCGCCTAGGCTCGGCATGCCCGAACGAAGGCATTGCTCCGTGGGCCCGCCGCGAAGGGCCATCCATGGCCCAGCGCGGCTA
>NZ_VZPJ01000003.1 GCF_008801605.1 Pseudomonas brassicacearum subsp. brassicacearum
TGTGGGAGCTGAGCTTGCTCGCGATGGCGGTGGGACAGCTTGCAGCGATGTTGAATGTGCCACCCCATCGCGGGCAAGCCTTGCTCCCACATTGAATCTCGAAGGAGGGGCACAGATCCTGCCTTCAGCACAAATCCTCTGTGGGAGCTGAGCTTGCTCCCACCGGGGTGAAGGTCGTGGCTTCAGCCTTCCACCAACTGCCGCACCGCCACGATTTCCGGCAGGTCGCTGCGGGCCATGTACACCCGTAAAGGTTCGGAGAGGTTGATCCGGTCGTCGATGTGCTGGTCCAGCAGCAACTGGATGCGCTCGCGCTTGAGGGCCATGGTGCCGTCCGCCACGGGGGCCCAGACAAATTCGCAGGTGGGGATGATGCCGTCGTCGGCCACGTCCATGCCGAAGGCGTCTTCGCTGAACCGCACGATGTACTGGCCAGTCTTGCGGTTCAGGCCGACAAAACCCTTGAGCTGGTCGGCGGCCTGGCAGATGAATGTCGAAGTGGTGCGCATGGTAAACCTCATGGATACGTCCCTCGGGACGTCTGATCAATGGTTTACACGCAGGGCAAGCGGACACAGGATTTAAGGTTTCCCTCTGCCGGGGAAACTGATGCGGCAAGGGTACTGCAAAGCGGCCTGGAAATGCGTGGGAAAAATCTTCTTTGCACAGGTTTATGTCGGTATGGCGATAGCGCCGACAGCGTTCAGTTGTTAAAAGATAGTTTTTTGCACACACCTACGAAAGGATTTCGAGCATGCCTGTCACCTTCACCCGCACCGCCTTGATGCTGAGCCTGTTGCTCGGCTTCGGCCAGACCCAAGCGTCCGAGGCCCCGAGCCCCAAGGCCCTGGCAGCCCTCCAGGGTATTCCACATCCGGCGGTCATCGCCCATCGCGGCGCCTCGTTCGACGCGCCGGAATCCACCGCTGCTGCCTACAAGCTGGCCCGCGACCTGGGCGCCGACTACCTGGAACTGGACCTGCAACGCAGCAAGGACGGCGTGTTGTTCGTCCTGCATGACGACAGCCTGCTGCGCACAACGGATGTCGCGGTCAAATTCCCCGAGCGCAAGGACAGCACCGCCAACGAATTCACCATGGCGGAGCTCAAAACCCTCGATGCCGGCAGTTGGTTCAACACCGCTTACCCGGACCGCGCGCGACCTTCGTTCGCCGGCCTGAAAATCCTGACCCTCGATGAAGTGATCAATATCGCCGAGGGCAACCCGCAGCAAAAACCCGGGCTGTACATCGAGACCAAGGCGCCGAAGCTGTTCCCCGGCATTGAGCGCGACTTGAAGGACAAACTGCAGGACCGCGGTTGGCTGAGCCCGGCCGGGTCGAAACTGGCCAAGCGCGCCACGGGTGTCGGCCAGGGCAAAGGCAAAGTGGTCTTGCAGACCTTTGAAAAGAGCAGTCTCGAACTGCTGCACAAAGAGATGCCGAAGGTGCCGAAGATCCTGCTGCTGTGGGTGGGCGAAGGCAACATCGAGCCCAAGTCCAAGGTGCCTTTTGCCGAGTCCGGCGAAACGGACAAGGCCGCCTATTACGCCAAGCAGGAACCCAAGGACAAGGCAGAATTCGAAACATGGATTCAGTACGCCAAGGCCCAGGGCGCCATCGGTACTGGGCCGTCCGCGGCGTTGACCCATGGCGGCAGCCAGAGTTACGCGGACCTGGTGCAGCCATGGATGAACCAGTACACCCATGACCAGGGTCTGCTGGTGCATGTCTACACTGTTGATGAGCCGGTGGACTTCAAGAAAGTGATGAACGCCGGCGTGGATGGCATTTTCACCAATCGGGCCAGTGAGTTGCTCAAGTACTTCAAGCGTCCCGAAACAGGCAGTGTGGCGCAACTATTGGAGAAGAACGGTTACTGAGGAATCAGGGCCGGATCGGTGCAGTCGCTGCAAGTTTTCCGAATTAAGGGTGAATTAAGTTGCCACAGATAATCTGAGCCCACTTAAACGAATCACCCTTTAACGACAAAGGAAAGACCTATGAAAACTTTGACTGCCCTGTTTACCGTTGCCGCCCTGACCCTCACCGCTGGCCTGGCCCAGGCGAAGGATGTTCCGGCCACCCAGATTCCCCAACTGGTCAAGGAAGGCAAGATCAAATCAATGGACGAACTTAAACAGATCGTCGAGAAGCTGCACCCGGGAGCGACCATCGGACTTGCTGACTTGGATGAGCGTTTCAACGGTTATGAATACGAAGTTGAAGTACGTTACCCAGATGGCAGAGAGTTTGACGTTGAACTCAATGCCGCTACCGGAGAGGTCTTGGAAAACAAACAAGACCGAGATGACTGATTTAATCCATGTAGAGCCGCGCAACTTTCAAGTTGCGCGGCTCTTTTGCGTGCGTATGTAAACGGCTAACGGTCCAAGTGACACAGCCACCTGTCACAAAACCTTCAAAAAACCCTGCAATGATGCCGCTCAAGTGACCCTGTTGTCGCCGCGACAGGCACTCCCCGCCAGCGAGCCCTCATGAACCACAGCATCGACCAAAGCCATCGCGATCCGGACCTGTTCGGCCTGCTTTACGGATTTCGTTTCCGCCCCGGCGAGCGTGGCAGGGAGATCGATTCGGCCCAGGCCCTGCAAAGCCTGCAACAACCGCAAGACGCCGACGAATTCCTCTGGCTGCACCTGAACCTGGCCCACGCTGCCTGCGAGCGCTGGATGAAAAGCCACCTGGCCTTGCCCCAGGAATTCTTCGAAGCCCTGCACGAAGGCTCGCGCTCGACCCGCATCGAACATGTGGACTCGGCATTGCTGGCGGTGGTGAACGATGTGGTGTTCAACCTCAGCAACCTGGTGTCCTCGGATGTATCGACGTTGTGGGTTTGCGTGCACAGTCGGCTGATCATCAGCGCGCGGCTGCAACCTTTGCACTCGGTCGACAAGCTGCGCTCATCGGTCAAGGCCGGCGAGTGCTTTCGCTCACCGCTGGAACTGCTCGTGCATCTGCTGCGCGACCAAGGCGAAGTGCTGACCCAGATCGTGCGCAAGACCAGCCTCAACGTCGATCAGATCGAAGACCAACTGCTCTCTTCGCGACTGTCCACCAACCGCTCCGAGTTGGGCGCCCAGCGCCGAGTGCTGGTACGCCTGCAACGCCTGCTGGCCCTGGAGCCAGGCTCGTTGCTGCGCCTGCTCAACCGCCCACCGCAATGGCTGCAGAAGGAAGACGTCAAGGAGTTGCGCAAGTCCACCGAGGAGTTCGCCCTGATCATCAACGACCTCACCGCCCTGGGCGAGCGGATCAAGCTGCTGCAGGAAGAGATCGCCGCCAACCTCAACGAACAAAGCAACCGCACGCTGTTCACCCTGACGGTGGTCACGGTCCTGGCATTGCCCATCAACATCATTGCCGGTTTCTTCGGCATGAACGTCGGCGGCGTGCCGCTGGCCGGTGATCCGGAGGGCTTCTGGATCCTGGTGGCGCTGGTGGCAACCTTCACCGTGATTGCAGGCCGATGGGCATTTCGCAAGCGGCGCGATTATTGAGATTGATCCACCTCAGGTTCGCATAAGCTTGTGTGGCGAGGGAGCTTGCTCCCTCGCCACTGGGGTTAGGCACTCAACCGCGCCGTCACTTCATTCAACTGCCCCGACAACCCATGCAAATCCCGACTGGCCGCTTCGGTGCGCTGCACATTGTCGAGGTTGGTGCTGGCGATGCAGGTGATTTCGGTGAGGTTGCGCGAGATGTCTTCGGCCACGGAGGTCTGCTCTTCCGCGGCGGTGGCGATCTGGCGGTTCATGTCGCGAATCGCTTCCACCGCCTGGGTGATGCGTTCCAGCATGGCGCCGGCCTGGGTCACCTGCTCGACACTTTCTTCACTGCGCGACTGCCCGCTTTCGATGGCCTGGGCCGCGTCCACTGCGCCAGTCTGCACGGTCTGGATAATCTGATTGATCTCGATGATCGATGACGCCGTGCGCTGGGCCAAGTTGCGAACCTCATCGGCGACCACCGCGAAACCACGTCCGGCCCCCCCGCCCGGGCCGCTTCGATGGCAGCGTTGAGGGCCAGCAGGTTGGTCTGCTCGGCAATCCCGCGAATCACTTCAAGCACTTTACCGATGCGCCCGCTGTCGGTTTCCAGACGACGGATCACCGTGGCCGTGTTGGCAATCTCGCCGCGCATCTGGGTGATGGTGTGGATAGTGCCCTGCATCACTTTCTCGCCCTGCTGCGCCGAGTGATCGGCATCATCGGCAGCCCGCGCCGCATCGGCGGCATGGCGGGCAACTTCCTGGGCGGTGGCGGACATCTCGTTCATTGCCGTTGCCACCTGATCGGTGCGTTCGAATTGTTCGCTGGTGCCTTGGCTCATCAGGCTGGCGATGGCATTGAGTTCACCGCTGGCACTGTCCAGCTCCGTGGCACTGCGTTGCAGGCGCGTGAAGGTTTCGGCGAGGAAATCGCGCAAGGTATTGGCCGCCAGGGCGAGATCGCCCAGTTCGTCCTGGCGATTGCTGACGACCCGCTCGGAAAAACGACCGTGACTCAATTGGGTCACGTATGCGATCAGGTTGCGGATAGGCTGCACCAGATTGCGGTTGACCATCCACAGGCTGAACACCCCAATCAGCAGGCCTGAGACCAGCATCACCACAGTACCCAGCAGAATGGTCCGGTCGGCCCCGGTACTGATCGACACCGATTGCTCGCTGCCCATCTTGTGCAACTCGGCGACCAGCTCACTCATCTGCTCACTGGCAGCACGGTCGACGCCCTTGACCGCTGCATCACCAGCCGTCGCATCAGCACCTGCCGCCACAAACGCGTCCCGGCCCTTCTGGTACGCCGAACCCAACTGACGGTGTTCGTCCCGCAGGCGTTCAATGCGCGCCTTGATTTGGGCTGGGAGGTCCTTGTGCCCGATCAACTCACCCAGAATGCCCTGGACATCGTGCTGGCGTTCCTCGAATTGCTTCCAGTACTTATCCAGGTCCGCTGGCTGCTTGCCGCGCAACAGGACGTTTTTCCATTCCTGGACCTGCACCTTGAATTGCAGGTTGGCCTCGTCGATCAATTGTGAGGCGCGCAACGGGCCATCAATCAGCTGGCGATAATTCTGGACACCCTCGGACAGGAAATGGAAGGACGCCAGGGCGATCAGCAGCATCGCCAACAGACTGCCGCTGAGCAAGGCAAGGATCTGGGCTCTCAAGGATTTTTGTAGAAACATGGAAAGAATCTCGTGGGGGTAAAAAGAGCTAACGACGCCCCGACTTCCATGTCCGGTGTCGAAACCGAATGCCAAAGGATTTGTACAGACCATCGGCCTTGCAGAGGCATTCTTGAGCCTTGCCGACCACTGGTAACGGCCGGTAGCCGGGGCTGAAAAAGTTGCGCCAGGACGCCGCACGGAGGGATTGGTCATGACTTGTCCAGACAATCCCTTTTGTCGGCCCGACGGGATTTAAAAGTCTTTTTGTCATTTCTCCTGCTGTATCCTGCCCAGGCTTTGTAAAAGCGCGGATCTACCAGATCTATCCACAGACCTTGCGAGGAGCGCGATATGCACGAGATCCCTAATCTCCCCTTCCCAAGCCTGCACGACACTGAGCAGACGACCACGCTACAAGCCGGGGGGCAAGCAGACGCCCAGCAACCCGAGCCTAAAGAAGCCACTGAACGCCGCCAGGCCGACAGCGAAGACTGATTGACCCGCACCACCAGACCGTGTGGAAAGCGCTAAGATGCGCTTTCCACACTGCCTGAATCCCGAGCCCTCCATGACCGATGACACCCCTCCATTCAGCGAAGCCCAGGCCAGCGTGCTGATCGGCACTGCCGAAAAAATGGTCGAGATCTGGACCCGCCTTCCTGCCGAGAAACAAGCAGCCCTGCTGGCGCGCTTTGGCAGCGAAGAAAACGCCATCGCCGCACTGGTGACCACACGCCTGGTCAGCGGTGAGAACGGCAGCTGAACCACCATTGGGCAAATAGTTTTACTTTTCCCCGCCCTGACCCCACGGTCGCCGTTATCATAAGCAGCCTACCTATCCTGCTGCTCCGTGGACCTTTACCCCATGTCAGATTCCCAGCGCCCCCTGGCGGTCACGCTGCAAGTCGTTTCCATCGTCCTGTTCACATTCATCGGCTACCTGAATATCGGCATTCCCCTGGCCGTACTGCCCGGGTTCGTCCACGGCGAACTGGGCTTCGGCGCGGTGATCGCCGGGTTGGTGATCAGCGTGCAATACCTGGCCACTCTGCTCAGTCGTCCTTATGCAGGGCGAATCATCGATAACCTGGGAAGCAAGCGCGCGGTGATGTTCGGCCTCGCCGGCTGCGGGCTGAGTGGTGTGTTCATGCTGGTGTCTGCCTGGACGCCCCACCTGCCAACGTTCAGCCTGATCAGCCTGCTGATCGGTCGCCTGGTGCTCGGTAGCGCGGAAAGCCTGGTGGGCTCCGGTTCGATTGGCTGGGGCATCGGCCGGGTCGGCGCGGCGAATACCGCCAAGGTGATTTCCTGGAACGGTATCGCCAGTTACGGCGCGCTGGCGATTGGCGCACCGCTGGGGGTGTGGCTGGTCAATGCGCTGGGGCTATGGAGCATGGGCGTGAGCATTATCTTGCTCGGCTTGCTGGGGTTGGCATTGGCCTGGCGCAAAACCGCCGCGCCCATCGTCACTGGCGAACGCCTGCCGTTCATGCACGTGCTGGGGCGTGTGCTGCCACACGGCTGCGGCCTGGCCCTGGGTTCCATCGGGTTTGGCACCATCGCGACCTTCATCACCCTGTACTACGCCACCCAGCACTGGGACAACGCCGTGCTGTGCCTGAGCCTGTTCGGCGCCAGCTTCATCGGCGCGCGCCTGCTGTTCGGCAACCTGATCAACCGTCTGGGCGGCTTTCGTGTGGCGATTGCCTGCCTGTCGGTGGAAACCCTGGGCCTGTTGCTGTTGTGGCTCGCACCGGATGCCCACTGGGCCCTGGCGGGCGCGGCGTTGAGCGGCTTCGGCTTTTCCCTGGTGTTTCCGGCGCTGGGCGTGGAAGCGGTCAACCTGGTGCCGGCCTCCAGCCGCGGGGCGGCGGTGGGTGCTTATTCACTGTTCATTGATTTGTCGCTGGGGATCACCGGACCGCTGGCCGGTGCGATTGCCGCGGGCTTCGGCTTTGCCTCGATCTTTCTATTCGCCGCACTGGCGGCCCTGGGCGGGTTGGCATTGAGCGTCTACCTGTACCGACAGGCGCCGAGGCATCGCCAGGAACGGGAGAAAAGCTAGAAGTCCACCTTGCCGCGCCCGGCCTTGATCGAGCCGCGCTTGGTCTTGGATTCCAGGCGACGCTTTTTCGAACCCAGGGTCGGTTTTGTCGGACAGCGCTTCTTTTCGACCTTGGTGGCGCTGAGGATCAGTTCGGTCAGGCGCTCCAGGGCATCGGCCCGGTTCTGTTCCTGCGTACGGTATTGCTGGGCCTTGATGATCAATACACCATCGCTGGTAATGCGACTGTCGCGCAGGGCCAGCAGCCGCTCCTTGTAGAACTCGGGCAGCGACGAGGCCGGAATGTCGAAGCGCAAATGCACAGCGCTGGAGACCTTGTTGACGTTCTGCCCCCCTGCCCCTTGGGCGCGGATGGCCGTCAGCTCGATCTCGGCGTCCGGGATGTGCACGGTGTTGGAAATCGCCAGCATGGAAAGTATCCGGTATCAGGACCCACAGGATACTCGAAACCGCTGGAATGAGGCTTGTGAGAGCCTGGCCTGTGGAGAGGTCTGTGGGAGTCTGGCCTGTGGAGAGGTCTGTGGGAGCAAGGCTTGCCCGCGATGAACGGTAATGCGGTTTATCGATAAATCGCGGTGACTGCATCGCGGGCAAGCCTTGCTCCCACAGGCCTTGTTCCCACAGATTTTGTACCTTCCTTGAACGACAAACCCGGCACTTGGCCGGGTTTGTTGTATTTCAGGCTTGCTTACTTGGTGGCAGCCGCCACAGCCAGTTCATGCTGGGCACTGCGCTTGTTCTTGATCACGTAGCACACCCACATGAACACCACCCACACCGGAATCGCATAGACCGATACCTGGATGCCGGGGATCAGCAACATCACGCCCAGGATGAACACCACGAACGCCAGGCAGATGTAGTTGCCGTACGGGTACCACAGCGCCTTGAACAGCGGCGTCTGGCGGGTCTGGTTCATGTGCTGGCGGAACTTGAAGTGCGAGTAGCTGATCATCGCCCAGTTGATCACCAGGGTCGCGACCACCAGCGACATCAGCAGCTCCAGCGCATGCTGCGGGATCAGGTAGTTCAACAGCACCGCCACCAGCGTGACAGCCGCCGACGCGAGGATCGAACGCACCGGCACGCCGCGCTTGTCGATCTTGGACAAGGCCTTGGGCGCATCGCCCTGCTCGGCCATGCCCAGCAACATGCGGCTGTTGCAATAGGTGCCGCTGTTGTACACCGACAGCGCGGCGGTGAGCACCACGAAGTTGAGGATATGCGCCGCAGTGTTGCTGCCCAGCATCGAGAACACCTGCACGAACGGGCTGCCGCTGTAGGCATCGCCGGAAGCGTTGAGCGTGGTCAGCAGGCTGTCCCAAGGGGTCAGGGACAACAGCACCACGAGCGCACCGATGTAGAAAATCAGGATCCGGTAGATCACCTGGTTGATGGCCTTGGGGATCACGGTTTTCGGTTTGTCGGCCTCAGCGGCGGTGAAACCGAGCATTTCCAGGCCACCGAAAGAGAACATGATGATCGCCATGGCCATCACCAGCCCGCTCACACCGTTGGGGAAGAACCCGCCGTGGGACCACAGGTTGGTCACCGACGCCTGCGGCCCGCCATGGCCACTGACCAGCAAATAGCTGCCCAGGGCAATCATGCCGACAATCGCCACGACCTTGATGATCGCGAACCAGAACTCGGCCTCGCCGAAGACTTTGACGTTGGCCAGGTTGATGGCGTTGATCAGGATGAAAAATGCCGCCGCCGAGACCCAGGTCGGAATGTCCGGGGCCCAGTAATGGATGTACTTGCCGACTGCAGTCAGTTCGGACATGCCTACCAGGATGTAGAGAATCCAGCAGTTCCAACCCGAGAGGAACCCGGCGAAACCGCCCCAGTACTTATGGGCAAAGTGGCTGAAGGAACCGGCCACCGGCTCTTCGACGATCATTTCACCCAACTGGCGCATGATCATGAAGGCGATGAAGCCGCAGATGGCGTAGCCAAGGATCATCGACGGGCCGGCTGATTTCAGCACCCCCGCCGAGCCGAGGAACAGGCCGGTGCCGATCGCACCACCGAGGGCGATCAGTTGAATGTGGCGATTTTTCAGGCCGCGCTTCAGCTCGCCCGAATGCGTATTTTCTACAACGGTCATGCGTCACCTATTTGTTTTTATCTGTGACGAAATCGAACCCGACACGCTTATGACGTGGCGGAGTGAACAAGGCGGATAACCTTGAAAATGCGTGGGTACGCTAAGGGTCACAGTAAAACGCCGCGCATTGTACACTGCGGCCCTCCTGCTGCCAGACACCACCGGATCAGCGTCTTACCCCGCACTTCAGGTATGGCGCGCATCTGACCCTTCCCCTTGGCCTGAAACAAGCGCTGCGAAGTATCAGAAAACTCGTCAAACCGGGGCCCTCGGCAGCTTTTTCTTACAGCCATCCGAAACGCCGATAGAGGCCCGTTCACAAGGCAAAAATCGTCAGCATTCCTTTACGGTGCGTAACGCAAACTTTCCAAGCAGGAAATTTCCGGGGGCTGACTGCAAATTGACGGTAGGTAGCTACCTATTTAAAAAAACACCCAGGCGGCTGTTTTTGAATGACTAATGCCGTCGCTGAAAATGGAACAAAAAGTTCAAACAAAAAAAATAAAATTATTTTTTTGCAATCCAAAAATCCCTCGACTAGGTTTTCAGCGACTTGCCCAGGCATCGTGCCGACAAGTTCTGCGGTGCCGTTGCCGGCCTGTTTCCATTCGCCGAATCGAGCCGCTTATTTCCGTAAAAGTCATCTAGGAGATTCACTATGCAAGCACTGGACAAAGACTTGGAAACCGAACTGCAACTGGACGAATGGTTTGAAGCCCCAACCCATGAAGCCGCCGTTGAAATGATGCAGGCCGATGCCGTCGTTCCATTCGGCACGGCGATGTGGCCTCTGTAGGCACCGCCCGGCGGAGGCGATCCGGCCGGTCGACTCCGCCACTTTTGCCGGTTGTCAGGGACGTTTAATGAACTTGTCAGGGAAGAATAAGCATGGACACACAACGAGCCATCTCACATTTCCTTTACTACCTCGAACACCATCCCGCCCTGGCCGGCATCCAGCCCGCCAAGGTGTTGCTCGGCCATACCGCTGACTACGAAGCGCTGACCGGCGCCATCGCCGAACAGGCCGGCAGCGGCTCGCCCTTCCGGTTCAGCGCCATGCGCCTGGACCTTGAACCCACGGAACGCCTGTCCAAGGCCATTGCCGACAGCGATCTGTATATTTTCTTCTACGACTCCTCCACCCTGCCCAACCCTCGCCCCGACGGCCCGGACTTTGTCCGCGCACTGCAAGGCGTGATGGCCGACAACTGGAAGAAATCGCTGCTGTTCAAGGACTACGGCGACTACTTCTATGACACTTTCAGCGTGATTCCCCAGCGTATCGCCGGGCTCAACAGTCACCTGATCCGGCGCATGTCCCAGGCGACGACCCTGAGTTTCCAGGATGACCACGGTTCGTATTTCGACACCGCCCTGGGCGGCGTGAAGAAATGGACCGACATCAACGGCCTCGGCAACTACGATCTGGCCCCCGGCGAAATCGCTACTCACAGCGACACCATCAATGGCCGAGTGAATTTTGTCGGCACCTTCCTGAGCACCATCCCGTTCGCGCGCAAATACGGCGTCCTGCAATCGCCGCTGGAGCTGTGGATCGAAGACTCCACCATCCAGAAAATCGCCACCGAGGTGCCGGGTCTGGAGCACGACTTCAACAAATACCTGGACGCCAACCCGTCCAACCGCCGCATCGAGGAACTGGGGATCGGCACCAACGAAGGGGTCAAGAGCCTGTACGCCCGCAATGCCGGTTTCGAGGAGCGCCATTGCGGCCTGCACCTGGGGCTCGGCGGCGGGGCCAAGGGCAGCCATCACCTGGATCTGATTTTCGAGAAGGGGATGTTGGCGCTGGATAATGAGCCGATGTTTGATGGGCGGTTTGTGCTTTAGGTTGGGATTTCTGCAAGGCTGATGCCTCCATCGCGAGCAAGCTCGCTCCCACACTGGAACGGTGTCGAACACCTATCTCCATCCACCGAAGATCAACTGTGGGAGCGAGCTTGCTCGCGATAGCGAACTCACCGGCACCGCATCACTAAAGTCTGCTCAAAAAAAAGCCAACTCGAAAGTTGGCTTTTTTTCATGGGCGCTCGCCGATCACTCCGGCTTACGACGCCCAAACCCCGGACGCTGTCCCGAACCTGCCGGTGCACCACGGCGTTTACCCGATGGCGCATCGCGATCGGCCAGGACGATACCCGGGCGCTTTTTCGGCGCGGGCTTGGCCGGGCGCTTGGTGTCGGCCGGGCGATCGGCGACTGGCGTACCGCGGCCAGCCGGAGCACCGCGCCCTTCACCACGTTCAGTCCGACCGTTGGCCGGACGCGGCGTGCGTGGACCACGCTCACCGTCCTGACGCGGAGCAGGCTTGCGGGCCGGGCGTTCGCCTTCGATCTGCGGCTCGCGCGAAGGACGCGGACCGGTCGGTGCGCCTTCGGCAGCCGGACGCAGCGTACGCACGCGCTCGGTCTTGCCCATCGGGCGCGAGGATTTACGCTGCATCCGCTCCAGCTTGTCCTTGCTCTTGGCGGTCATCTGCGGCATTGCCACGGGCTTGAGGCCCACTTCGGCTGCCAGGATGTCGACTTCGTACTGGCTCATTTCGCGCCAGCGGCCCATCGGCAGGTCGGAATTGAGGAACACCGGACCGAAACGCACGCGCTTGAGGCGGCTGACCACCAGCCCCTGGGATTCCCACAGGCGACGTACTTCACGGTTACGACCTTCCATCACCACGCAGTGGTACCAGTGGTTGAAGCCTTCACCGCCGGGCGCCTGCTTGATGTCGGTGAAACGCGCCGGGCCGTCTTCCAGCACGACGCCGGCCTTGAGGCGCTCGATCATCTCGTCGTCGACTTCGCCACGCACACGCACGGCGTATTCGCGGTCCATCTCGTAGGACGGGTGCATCAAGCGGTTGGCCAGTTCACCGTCGGTGGTGAACATCAGCAAACCGGTGGTGTTGATGTCCAGGCGACCGATGTTGATCCAACGGCCTTCTTTGGGACGCGGCATCTTGTCGAACACGGTCGGACGGCCTTCCGGGTCGTCACGGGTGCAGATCTCGCCGTCGGGCTTGTTGTACATGATCACGCGACGCACCGTTTCGGCGGCCTCTTCGCGCTTGATCACCTTGCCATCGATGGTGATGGCGTCGTGCATGTCGACACGCAGGCCCAAGGTGGCATCTTTGCCATTGACCTTGATCCGGCCCTGGGTGATCCAGGCTTCCACGTCACGGCGCGAGCCGACGCCGATACGGGCGAGGACTTTTTGCAGCTTTTCGCCTGCTGGGCCGATTTCCTGGCTGTCGTTCTGGTCTTGGTCTTTCATTCTGGGCACCTCCCGGTGTGGTCGAGCCAGGCTTGGCCTGACGCTTTGAAAACGGGTCTTCGACGAAGGGATCGCCAAAGGGTCGCGAATCATACGCTCGTTGAGGCGATTGCGCATCAGAGACTAGCTGATCAACGCGCGCCCGGCGCTTTTTCCGCCGACCGGTGCGGCGCACGAATCATGTGGGAGCGAGCTTGCTCGCGATAGCGGAGGTCCAATCACCAAAAAATCGGATCAGTCGTCGAACTGTCGCCGTTCGTTCTCGATCGCTTCGGCCAAGGCCCGGGCTTCGGCTTCTTCATCACTCAGTTCGGGTTCCGGCAGCTGGAGGGCGGCGACGGCGGCCAGCAGCTTTTCCCGGGCTTGGGCAACGCCGAGGATGTCTTCTTCCGGTTCCGGTTCCGCTTCTGGCTCTGGCTCTGGTTCCGCCTCGCTGTCAGGCTCCGGCAACTCATCTGTCTCGCTTTCTGGCCCCGGCCCCTCACGCAGCAGGTCGTCGAAATCGGTCTTCAAGCCCTCCTCCATGGTGTCCAGCTCCAGCAACAACGAGTGGAAACTGGTCTCTTCCTTCGGCTCCTCGGGCTCGGCACTGGCGTCGGCCAGTTCCTGCAGGCCCTGGGGCACCGGGGCGTCGTCGAACTCCAGCATAGGCTCGGGTTCCAGCTCCCGCAGTTCGGCCAGTGGCGGCAAATCATCGAGGTTCTTCAGGTTGAAGTGATCGAGAAAGGCCTTGGTGGTGGCGAACATCGCCGGTTTGCCCGGCACATCTCGATAGCCGACGACACGGATCCACTCGCGCTCCAACAGCGTCTTGACGATATGGCTGTTGACCGCCACGCCGCGCACATCTTCGATCTCGCCACGGGTGATCGGTTGGCGATAGGCAATCAATGCCATGGTTTCGAGCATGGCGCGGGAGTAGCGCTGCGGCCGCTCCTCCCACAGGCGCCCGACCCATGGCGCGAACTTCTCGCGGATCTGCAGGCGATAACCGGACGCCACTTCCTTGAGCTCGAAGGCCCGCCCCTCGCAGGATTTGCCCAACAGCGTCAGGGCTTTCTTGAATACGGCCGGCTCAGGTCGTTCGCCTTCTTCGAAGAGTTCGAACAGGCGCTCCATCGATTGCGGCTTTCCCGAGGCCAACAGGAAAGCTTCAAGCAAGGGGGCCAGCTCGCGGGGTTCAGTCAGATTCATTGATTTGCTCGTTATTCGGCTCGTGCCCGCACGTGGATCGCTGCGAACGGCTCATTCTGCACCAGCTCGACCAAGGATTCCTTGACCAATTCCAGGACCGCCATAAACGTCACAACGACACCCAAGCGCCCCTCCTCGGCGGTGAACAGCTCGACGAACGGCACGAAGCCGCCGCCCTTGAGCCGCTCCAGCACATCGCTCATGCGCTCGCGGGTGGACAGCGCTTCGCGGCTGACCTGGTGACTTTCAAACATATCGCCCCGGCGCAGGACCTCGGCCATGGACATCAGCAACTCTTCCAGGCTCACATCCGGCAGCAACTTGCGCGCCCGCGCCTCGGGGGCATCGAGCTTGGGCACCACCACGTCGCGCCCGACCCGGTTCAATCCATCGAGGCCTTCGGCTGCGACCTTGAAGCGTTCGTACTCCTGCAAGCGGCGGATCAGTTCGGCCCGCGGGTCGTCTTCTTCCGCTTCGACCTCTGCCGAGCGCGGCAGCAGCATCCGCGACTTGATCTCGGCCAGCATGGCCGCCATCACCAGGTACTCGGCCGCCAGTTCCAGGCGCACCGACTGCATCAACTCGACGTAGCCCATGTACTGGCGGGTGATTTCCGCCACCGGGATGTCGAGGATGTTGATGTTCTGTTTGCGGATCAGGTACAGCAGCAGGTCAAGCGGGCCCTCGAAGGCTTCGAGGAACACTTCCAGCGCATCCGGCGGAATGTACAGGTCCAGGGGCATTTCCATGACCGCCTGGCCATAGACCATGGCGAACGGCAGCTCCTGCTGCGCGCCGGCCTGGCTGTCTGTGCGGTCCACGGCGGTTTCCACGGCGGACATTCAGGCCTCGACCATGAACGGCGTCGGATCGCCACAACCGACACGCACCACCTGGGGCTCGCCATCGGCCAGGTTGATCACCGTGGACGCCGACATGCCGCCGAAACCGCCGTCGATGATCAGGTCCACCTGATGCTCGAGGATCTGGCGCATTTCATAGGGATCGGTCAACGGCTCGCTCTCGCCGGGCATGATCAGCGTCACGCTCATCAGCGGCTCACCCAGTTCCGCCAGCAGCGCCAGGGCAATGGGATGGCTCGGCACCCGCAGGCCGATGGTGCGTTTTTTCGGGTGCAGCAACAGCCGCGGGACTTCCCGCGTGGCATTGAGAATAAAGGTGTATGGCCCCGGCAAATGCGCCTTGAGCAGGCGGAAGGTGCCGGTGTCGATCTTGGCGAACAGGCCCAACTGCGACAGGTCGCTGCAGATGAGCGCGAAGTTGTGCTTGTCGTCCAGTTGACGCAGGCGTCGTACCCGCTCCACGGCATTCTTGTCGCCGATCTGGCAACCGATGGCGTAGGACGAGTCGGTGGGATAGACCACCACGCCACCGCCACGAATGATTTCCACGGCCTGTTTGATCAGGCGCGCTTGCGGGTTTTCCGGATGAATCTGGAAAAATTGACTCACGTGTTCTACCTGTTCAGACGGCGGCGGTAACGGGATCATGTTTGAATCTACACCATAGTGGTGGCAGATCTTCCGGCAACGGGCGGTATTCGCCAATCTCGGACCAGCCCCCAGGGCCATGGAAATCACTGCCGGCGGTAACCAGCAGGCCGAACTCACGGGCCAGTATCGCCAGGCTGCCGACCTGCTCGGCAGGCTGATGGCCGTTGACCACCTCAATGGCATGGCCCCCCGCTTGAATATAGTCGGCGACCAGGCGACGGCGCTTGCTGCGAGTGAAGTCATAATGCCATGGATGTGCCAGGCTGACCCATGCGCCAGCGGCCCGCAGGGTCTCGACGGTTTCTTCCAGCGTCGGCCAGTGCTGCTTGACGTCCCCCAGCTTGCCGGCCCCCAGCCATTTGCGAAACGCTTCGGCGCGGTCCTTGACGAACCCTTCGCGCACCATCCAGTCGGCAAAATGTGGGCGGGCCGGTGCGTTGCCGCTGTCGCCCAGTTCCTGCTGGATCTGCCGGGCGCCGTCCAGCGCACCGGGCATGCCCTTGAGGGCCAGCTTGCGGCTGATCTCTTCGGAACGCAGCCAGCGCCCGTCGCGCAGCTGTGCGATGGCCTGGACCAAAGCGGGCGCATTCACATCGAAACCATAGCCCAGCACATGAATGGTCGCCCCGCCCCAGGTACACGACAACTCGACCCCATTGACCAGCTGCATGCCCAGCGCCGTGGCGGCGCTGCGGGCCTCGTCGAGGCCTTCGAGGGTGTCGTGATCGGTCAGGGCCAGGACTCGCACGCCGTGCTCGAACGCCCGCGCCACCAGAACCGCAGGCGCCAGGGCGCCATCGGAGGCCGTGCTATGGCAGTGCAAATCAACATTCACGAGAGTTTGTTACCTCAAATCAGCTGGCCCTATCGCGGCCAAGGATGTTTGTTATTATGCCGCCACATCCTGCTTCTGGCTGCCACTGTGAAACAATTCATCGACTTCATCCCGCTCCTGCTGTTTTTCATCGTCTACAAACTTGATCCCCGGGCCGTCGACTTCGCCGGTCATTCCTTGACTGTAGGCGGTATTTACAGCGCCACCGCAGTGCTGATCATCAGCTCCCTGGTGGTCTACGGCGCACTCTTCGTGTCCCAGCGCAAGCTGGAGAAGAGCCAGTGGCTGACCCTGATCGCCTGCCTCGTGTTCGGCAGCCTGACCCTGGCCTTCCACAGCGAAACCTTCCTCAAATGGAAGGCCCCGGTGGTCAACTGGCTGTTCGCCCTGGCCTTCATAGGCAGCCACTTCATCGGTGACCGCTTGCTGATCAAGCGCATCATGGGCCATGCCATCAACCTGCCGGAACTGATCTGGACCCGGTTGAACATCGCCTGGATCGCCTTCTTCCTGTTCTGCGGTGCCGCCAACCTGTTCGTTGCGTTCACGTTCCAGGAGTACTGGGTCGACTTCAAGGTCTTCGGTAGCCTGGGCATGACGCTGTTGTTCCTGATTGGCCAGGGTATCTACCTGTCCCGTCATCTGCATGATGCCGACCCCACCACGCCAAAAACCGAGGACTGACATGCTCTACGCAATCATTGCTACCGACGTCGCCAACTCCCTGGAAAAACGCCAGGCCGCTCGTCCCGCGCACCTGGAGCGCCTGCAAAAACTCCAGAACGAAGGCCGCGTAGTGCTGGCCGGCCCGCATCCGGCGGTGGACAGCAACGACCCGGGCGCCGCAGGTTTCAGCGGCAGCCTGATGGTGGTCGAATTCGACTCCCTGTCCGCTGCGCAGCAATGGGCCGAGGCCGACCCGTTCGTTGCGGCCGGCGTCTATGCCAATGTCGTGGTCAAGCCATTCAAGCAAGTCATGCCGTAAATGCCCCTGGCGCGATGAGCCTTCACGGCTCATTGCCCCCAGTTGCTCATCTTTCTCATTTGCCTGCCGACAACCTGTCTAATCTCGATTGGAATTCAGGAGTTGCAATGCGCAAAGGTCCGTTGTGCCTGTTATTGGTCACGTTGGCGATCGGGGCACCCGCCCATGGCGAGGAGAACGCCGAGGGCAGTCATTCGACGCCTTTGTCCCTGAGTGCCGGCGGCCAGATCGCCGAACTGCAGCAACGCTTGAAAGACAGCGAACGCCAGCGCGAAGAACTGAGCAAGCAATTGCAAAGCGCCGACACCGAGCGCGAGAGCGCATTGCTGGGCCGGTTGCGCCAGGAGAACCAACGCCTGAAGCTGCAACTCAAGGAAGCCCAGGCCAGCCCCCTGCCACGCCTGTTGACCGATCAACAGCAATGGTTTGTCATCGGTGCCGGGGTAGCGCTATTGGCCCTGCTCTGCGGTATCTTTGCCAGCGGTGGACGTAGACAACGTCGGCAATGGCTAAATTGAGTGAGTCATGAGCGAGCTGTTACTGATAGACGATGACCAGGAGCTGTGCGAGCTCCTTGTAAGCTGGTTGAGCCAGGAAGGTTTTCAGGTCCGGGCCTGTCACGATGGCCAAAGTGCCCGCAAGGCCCTGGCCGAAACCGCCCCGGCAGCCGTGGTACTGGACGTGATGCTGCCCGACGGCAGTGGCCTGGAACTGCTCAAGCAATTGCGCAGCGATCACCCGGAGCTGCCGGTGCTGATGCTGTCGGCCCGGGGTGAACCGCTGGACCGTATCCTCGGCCTGGAACTGGGCGCCGATGACTACCTGGCCAAGCCCTGCGACCCACGTGAACTGACCGCCCGCCTGCGCGCCGTGCTGCGCCGCAGCCACCCGACGGCCGTGTCCAGCCAGATCGAACTGGGTGACCTGACTTTCAGCCCGGTGCGCGGCGTGGTCAGCATCGATGAACAGGAACAAACCCTCACCGTTTCCGAAAGCCGCCTGCTCGAAGCGTTGCTCAAGCAGCCGGGCGAGCCGCTGGACAAGCAGGAACTGGCGCAGATCGCCCTGGGCCGCAAGCTGACCCTGTACGACCGCAGCCTCGACATGCACGTGAGCAACCTGCGCAAGAAAATCGGCCCCCACCCCGACGGCCGCCCGCGCATCGTGGCGCTGCGTAGCCGTGGTTACTACTACAGCCTCTGAACACTGCGCCGCGGGGCTGTGGGAGCAAAGCTTGCTCGCGATGCAGGCGCCTGGGTTCCCTCGGAGACCGCGTTATTTTCATCGCGGGCAAGCCTAGCTCCCACAGGGCTTTGTGTCCGGCCCTGCAGATTTGTCAGGTCCGCACCAAACCGTCTTTACCCAAGCTTTACCCACCCCTGACCGCCGCTGACCTTGATCTCCGTAATCTGCACTCATCCGGAACTGACCGGGAACGAGACAAGGAGACACACCATGCGCAAGACCCTTATCGCTCTGATGTTCGCTGCTGCCCTGCCGACCGTCGCCATGGCCATGCCTGGAGACGCCGGCCCGATGGGTCCGATGGATGGCCCGCGCCACGGCGGCATGATGCATGACAAAGGTCCCTTCAGCGACCTGGACCTGAGCCGCGAACAGCGCCAGCAGATTCGCCGGATCATGGGCGAACAGCGCCACGAACAACGCGAACTGATAGACAAGTACCTGGCCAAGCTGTCGCCAGCCGACCAGAAAGCCATGCAGGACGAAATGGAGGCCCGGCATCAGAAGGTCGATGCCCAGATCCGCGGGCTGTTGAAGCCTGAGCAGCAGAAAGAGTTCGACGCGATCCAGAAGAAACAGGCCGAGCGTCGCGCCGAGTGGGCTGAGTTCAAGGCCTGGAAAGCGCAACAGCCGCAAAAAGCGCAATAATGCATTGACGCCCCCAGCCCAACGGCAAATCGCCGTTGGGCTTTCTTTGTTTTCGAGGATTTACCGTGCGTTCATTGTTCTGGCGCATCCTGGCCAGTTTCTGGCTGGCCATCGCCCTGGTTGCAGGGCTTTCGATCCTGATGGGCCACATGCTCAATCAGGACGCCTGGATCCTCAGCCGCCACCCGGGTCTCAATACCCTGCCCGAAGAGTGGACGCAAACCTACGAAAGCCAGGGCGAGGACGCCGCCCAGGACATCCTGCAACAGCGCAAGCGCCAGTATCACATCGACGTCCAGGTGTTCAACGAAAGCGGCGACCCGGTGGTGCGCGGCACCTTCCCCCATCGCGCCGCGGCCTTCGAAGCTCGGCAGAACAACAACGAGCGACGCCTGCCCTGGCGGCGACTGACCGACGAATTCACCAGCGCCAAAACCGGTGACACGTATCTGTTCATTTACCGCATTCCCCATCCTGAACTGGATGCCTGGCACCGCGACAGCCTGCTCTGGCCCCTCAGTGCGCTGGGGATCGCGCTGGTGGTGCTGACGTTGTTCAGCCTGTTGGTGACGCTTTCCATCACCCGTCCGCTGAGTCGCCTGCGTGGTGCGGTGCATGACCTGGGCCAGGCCGCCTATCAGCAGAACAGCCTCGCCAAGCTGGCCAACCGGCGGGATGAGTTCGGCGTACTGGCCACTGATTTCAACCGCATGGGCGCGCGCCTGCAAAGCTTGATCACCAGCCAGCGACAACTACTGCGCGACGTGTCCCACGAATTGCGCTCGCCCCTGGCCCGGCTGCGCATTGCCTTGGCATTGGCTGAACGGGCCAGCCCCGAGGAACGTGAAAGGCTCTGGCCACGCCTGACCCGCGAATGCGATCGCCTGGAAGCGCTGATCAGTGAAATCCTGGTGCTGGCCCGGGTCGATGCCGACAACGCCAGCGCCGAAGAGGTGGAACTCAACGGCTTGCTGGTCACCCTGCAAAAAGATGCGCAACTGGCCTCACCGGAACAAACCGTGCAGCTCGAAACCGAGGCGGACCTGACCCTCAAGGGCTGGCCGACCATGATCGAGCGAGCAGTGGACAACCTGCTGCGCAACGCCCAGCGCTTCAATCCGGCCGGGCAACCCATCGAGATGCGCGCGGCGCGCCAGGGCGACCGGATCCTGATCAGCGTGCGCGACCACGGGCCGGGCGTGGAGGCCGAACACTTGGGGCAATTGGGCGAGCCGTTCTACCGTGCGCCAGGCCAGACCGCCGCCGGCCATGGCCTGGGCCTGGCCATCGCACGCCGCGCCGCCGAACGCCATGGCGGCACGCTGGTGCTGGGCAATCATCCTGGCGGCGGGTTCATCGCAACGCTGGAGCTGCCGTTGGTGCCGGGGGCTGTCGTCCAGCCTTAACCCCCCGTGGCAAGGGAGATTGCTTGCTCCCGCTCGGCTGCGCAGCAGCCGCAAACTGGCTGGCAGGGTTTACCTGTTGCACAGCGTTGCCAGTCTCGTCGCATCAATGCCAAGGAAAGGTCATACCTCTTTGATCATCCATCCCCTTGCATAGTCGCTATCCTGGGACAGTAGCTCTCGGAGTCCTGTCTTGGGGTTGATTGTATAAACAGTCCTTTCACCAGGACCTTGGTCCGAAGTCCATGCACGCGAGTCACCCAAACCTGGGTCGCCGTCATGGATGGTTCGAAGTGCTCCCCAAGTCACCAGGTCAGGGATGCCCCCTCCGGCGGTCCACGCAGCCCCCGAGCAATTCCAATATGTCTGCCAATCATTGTCTTTGCCTAAGTCAAACAGCAGCCAAACCTTGGAAGTAATGACTCGGTAAGACACGCGTGCACCCATTTGATCTCCAACGGTTATCGTAGCGGTCCCTGAGCGCTTCGATACAACCCGCGGTTCTGATGATGAAAAAAGCTCTGCCACCTCTGGGTCGCTGGAAGTATAGATATAGGGAGGCACACCTCCCGACGGTATCCGCTCTACGAACGCCCCTACTGGCGGACGATCAGGAAACTTATCGGCTCTAAACATTAACTGGTCGAGAATGGCGTCGCTGGTATCGATGCTTAGGGGTTCAGGCATCACGGTCAGGGTGCGTACGTTCGAATATATGTTCGTAGGGTGGTAGAGCGACTTTGCATACAGGCGGCGAGCACCGACCGGGACGGTAATTTCTTTGGTCCATAGGCCAGTTGTCGCATCGGTAAGCGCTTTGCCCTTAGGGACGGCACTGGCTCCGCTGCCGTCGTAGACCTCGATTTCCTTGCCATTACTTGCCTGACCCGACAGCGCCAAGGTGGTGCTGGTTGTTTCGCCTCTGTCAGGAATCTCCTGGCCGGTGGAATCCTTGACATTGGTAAGAGTAGGAGCAATCAGCACGCGGTCCAAATGGATATCCAAGTACTTGATCGACGACTGGTTGGAGTTGCCCAACTGGTCAGTCACCGTGAACTGGAGCGCTGTATTGGGGTTGTCCCCTGCCTGTCTGAATGTGTCGGTAAACAGCGTATGCGTCACCGGTCTGGAGGCATCAAATCCGTCAACTGGAACGGTCACATCGCCCACTAAAAACCTGATGCTGTCGTAATCTCGCGGATTGGAATAGGTAAAACCAAACGCCACACCCTGCGCCGCCCGCTCGGCGCTGACCCCATCACGGAGCACATCCGACGGGATCACCAGATCCAGGCCTTGGGGCGCCGGCTCACCCGGTGCCCGTAAGTGATAAAGCACGTGCAGGTCCCTGGATGATTCACCGTTTTGACTGGGACGGGTTACCTTGTAATGCAACCGGTTGATGCCATGCAACAACCGCCCATGGGGCACATACAACTCCATGCGCAGCTGTTCTTCTCCGGGCCCTACATCTTTGCCAGCCACCGGAAAGGGATCGTCATTGACGTATAAATCAGCTCGATCATCCACAGCCATTGTCCAGGAACGTCGCTGGAGTTCGCTCCACGGGTCGATCAGACATCTCAGCCCTCTGGGCTGATCGTCGTAAAGGCTCTTGGGGATACCGCCATCCGCAATGCCGGCCGGTTTAACTGGCGTCACCCACCCCATGATGATCACGGGAATCAGATCGAATAGTTCGTTCAAGGCAGGGGATTGAATGTCCATGACGGTTCCTGACAAACGGAGGGCGCGCGGCTTTTCGGCATGGAGCCATGAGACTTCAGGTAGGGGACGCTGGCTACTGTCAGGATTGACAGGTCAGAGCCGATCGCCGACGAACGGTTAGGGAGAGAATGACTGGACGCTGGAGCCAAGCCTTAGAAAAGCAGCCTGGTAATCTGGATAAGGTGCTGCTCAAAAACCAAACGATAATCCCTCTTATTCAAACTGCCCCGCCCTGTTAGACTTTGCGCCCTCGTTTTCACTCATCTCCCAGGACACCCGATGCCGTCGTTGCCTCTTCGTTTATGTGCGCTGTTCATGGCCCTGGGCCTGGGCGCCTGCGATGATGCCCCGCGTTTTACCCAGGCCGAACCGGGGGAAGCCCGTTCCGGTGGTGCCGCGACGGTACGCAAGACGGATCAGAACGCCTTTTCCCTGCCCTCGGCCAACCTGTCGCCCTCGCGGCGTGTGGATTTCAGCGTCGGCAACAGTTTCTTCCGCAGCCCCTGGGTGATCGCCCCCTCGACCACCACCGCCCGCGACGGCCTCGGGCCTTTGTTCAACACCAACGCCTGCCAGAACTGCCACATCAAGGACGGTCGCGGCCACCCGCCAACGCCGGACGCGACCAGCGCGGTATCGATGCTGGTGCGCCTGTCGATCCCCGACGCGCCGCCTTACGCCAAGGTCATCGAGCAACTCGGGGTGGTACCGGAACCGGTTTACGGTGGGCAATTGCAGGACATGTCCGTGCCCGGCGTCGCTCCGGAAGGCAAGGTGCGGGTCGATTACACGCCGGTTCCGCTACGCTTCCAGGACGGCACCATCGTGGAACTGCGCAAGCCGGACCTGCAGATCACCCAACTGGCCTATGGACCGATGCACCCGGACACGCGTTTTTCCGCCCGCGTCGCCCCGCCGATGATCGGCCTGGGGCTGCTCGAGGCCATCCCCGACGAAGCCATCCTGGCGAACGCCGAAGCCCAGGCCCGGGAGAAAAACGGCATCGCCGGGCGTCCCAACCAGGTTTGGGACGATGCCCAGCAAAAAACCGTCCTGGGACGGTTCGGCTGGAAGGCCGGACAGCCCAACCTCAACCAGCAGAACGTCCACGCGTTCTCCGGCGACATGGGCCTGACGACAAGCCTGCGGCCCTTCGACGATTGCACCGAGAGCCAGGTCGACTGCAAGCGCGCGCCCAGCGGAAATGGCCCCGGTGGCGAACCGGAAGTCAGCGACAACATCCTGCGACTGGTGCTGTTCTATAGCCGCAACCTCGCCGTACCGGCCCGGCGCGAGGTGAATTCGCCCCAGGTGCTGGCGGGCAAGAATCTGTTTTTCCAGGCCGGTTGCCAGTCTTGCCACACACCGAAATACACCACCGCCGCCAACGCTGCCGAACCGGAGTTGGCGAACCAGGTCATCCGCCCTTACACCGACCTGCTGTTGCACGACATGGGCGAAGGCCTGGCGGACAACCGCAGCGAATTCAAGGCCAGCGGCCGTGACTGGCGAACCCCGCCGCTGTGGGGCATCGGCCTGACCGAAACCGTCAACGGCCACACCCAGTTCCTGCATGACGGTCGGGCCCGCAACCTGCTCGAAGCCGTGCTGTGGCATGGCGGCGAAGCACAAGCGGCGCAGCGCCAGGTTTTAGCGTTCAATGCCGAGCAGCGCGCTGCGTTGCTGGCCTTCCTGAATTCCCTTTAAACGCCTTTTCCAGAAGTGGGAGCACGACATGTTCCGTCCCAAGCTGTTGTTCACCAGCCTCGCCGCCATCGCCCTCGGTGCCTGTTCGCCCCAGGACCCGCAAGCGGTCACCTCGGCCGCCATCGCCAAGCAAGTGATCCTGCCGACCTACAGCCGCTGGGTCGATGCCGACCGGCAACTGGCGACCAGCGCCCTGGCGTTCTGCCAAGGCAAGGAAAACCTGGAAACCGCCCGCGCCGATTTCCTCAAGGCGCAAAAAGCCTGGGCCGAGCTGCAACCGCTGCTGATCGGTCCGCTGGCCGAGGGCAACCGCGCCTGGCAGGTGCAGTTCTGGCCGGACAAGAAAAACCTGGTGGGCCGTCAGGTCGAGCAATTGGTCAACAGCGAGCCACAGATCGACGCCGCCGGCCTGGCCAAGTCCAGCGTCGTGGTCCAGGGCCTCTCGGCCTATGAATACCTGCTGTTCGACGCCAAGATCGACATGGCCGACAGCGCGCAAAAAGCCAAGTATTGCCCGCTGCTCACCGCCATCGGCGAACGCCAGAAACAACTGGCCGAAGAGATCCTGTCGCGCTGGAACACCAACGACGGCATGCTCGCCCAGATGAGCAAATTCCCCAACCAGCGCTACGCCGATTCCCACGAGGCCATCGCTGACCTGCTGCGTGTCCAGGTCACCGCCCTGGACACGCTGAAGAAAAAACTCGGCACTCCGATGGGCCGCCAGAGCAAAGGCGTGCCACAGCCGTTCCAGGCCGATGCCTGGCGCAGCCAGTCGTCGTTGCAAGGCCTGGAGGCCAGCCTGAGTGCGGCCAGGACCGTCTGGGCAGGCGTGGACAACAAGGGCCTGCGCGGTCTGTTGCCAAGCGACCAGAAGCCACTGGCCGACAAGATCGATGCCGCCTACGATGCCTCCTTGAAGTTGTTCGCCAGCAGCCAGCGCTCGTTGACCGAAATGCTCAACGACGATGCCGGGCGCCAGCAACTCAACGATTTGTATGACAGCCTCAACGTCGTCCATCGCCTGCACGAAGGCGAACTGGCCAAGGCGCTGGGCATTCAACTGGGCTTCAATGCCAACGACGGTGACTGATCATGTTTCGACGTCAGGTTCTGGCACTGGGCAGCTTGCTGCTCGGCGCCGTCACCCTGGGCGGCTGGACGCTGTTCAAGCAAAAGGACAAGCACCCACTCTTGCTTTCGGCACGGGACGATGGCGACGGCAAGCACTACGCCGTTGGCTATCGACTGGACGGCACCCGGGTGTTCGCCACCCAGGTAGGCCAGCGTTGCCATGACATCATCAATCATCCGACGCAGCCGATTGCGCTGTTCGTCGCCCGTCGTCCAGGTACCGAAAGCTACCTGATCGACCTGCGCGACGGGACGCTGCTGCAAACCATCACTTCGTTGCCGAACCGGCATTTCTACGGCCATGCGGTGATCCACAAAAGCGGCGAATGGCTGTATGCCACCGAGAACGACACCACCGACCCGGGACGCGGCCTGTTGGGCGTGTACCGTTTCGAAGGCGAGCGACTGGTGCACAGCGGTGAGATGTCCACCCATGGTATCGGGCCGCACCAGGTGTCATGGATGCCTGATGGCGAAACGCTGGTGGTGGCCAATGGCGGCATTCGCACCGAGGCCGAAAGCCGGGTCGAAATGAACCTCGACGCCATGGAGCCAAGCCTGGTGCTGATGCAACGCGATGGCACCCTGCTGAGCAAGGAAACCCTCGCCCAGTCAATGAACAGCGTGCGCCACCTGGGCGTCGCCAGCGACGGCACCATCGTCTCCGGCCAGCAGTTCATGGGCGCTGCCCACGAGTCCTCGGAACTGCTGGCGATCAAGCGGCCGGGCCAGCCTTTCCAGGCGTTCCCGGTGCCCGAAGAGCAATTGCAGGCCATGGGGCACTACACCGCCAGCGTCGCCGTGCACAGCGACCTGCGCCTGGTGGCCCTGACCGCTCCTCGCGGCAACCGCTTCTTCATCTGGGACCTGGACAGTGGCGAAGTACGCCTGGATGCGCCGCTGCCGGACTGTGCCGGCGTGGGTGCGGTGGCCGACGGGTTTGTCGTGACGTCGGGCCAAGGGCGTTGCCGCTATTATGATTGCCGACAGACACAACTGGTTGCAAAACCACTGGATCTGCCGGCAGGGCTCTGGGACAACCATTTGCATCTGGCCTGAGCCAGGGAGCGAAGCACCTCGGTGCCGAGCTCCCTGATTTTTCGGAAAAATCCCACGCATCACCGACCCGCCAACATCTGGAATAGCCCGCACACTCAGAGTAATGTGCCCGCCTATCTGTATTTTCTCTCAGCTCTTTTCCAAGGAAGTGGAACATGCTGCGACGCCGCATGCTGATCATGTTGGGTGTTGTCCTGCTGGTTGTGCTGTTGCTCGCCGGCTACAAGGCCTTCTCCGTCTACCAGCAGATCCAGATGTTTTCTGCACCCAAACCGCCGGTCAGCGTGGCCGTGGCCACGGCAGCCCAGCAACCCTGGCAAGCTCGCCTGCCCACCGTTGGCAGCCTCAAGGCGCTGCAAGGCGTGGACCTGAGCCTGGAAATCGCCGGGACCGTGCAGAAGGTGCAATTCCAGTCGGGGCAGAAGGTCAAGGCCGGCCAGCCGCTCCTGCAACTGGACAGTGAAGTCGAAAGCGCCCTGCTGGAAACCGCCGAGGCCGACCTTGGCCTGGCACAACTGGATTTCGGTCGCGGCCGACAACTGGTGGGCAGCCAGGCGATCTCCAAGGGTGAATTCGACCGGCTCTCGGCGCAACTGAAGAAGAACCAGGCCACGGTCAACCAGCTCAAGGCTTCGCTGGCCAAAAAACAGATTCTGGCGCCATTCAGCGGCACCATCGGCATTCGCCAGGTGGACGTTGGCGACTACCTGGCCAGCGGCACGATGATCGCCACCCTGCAGGACCTCAGCAGCCTTTACGTGGACTTCTACATCCCTGAGCAAACCGTGCCCAGGCTCGCCGTTGCCCAGTCGGTCAACGTCAGTGTCTCGGCCTACCCCGGGCAAAACTTCGTCGCCACCATCAGCGCGATCAACCCCAAGGTCGAGGACAGCACCCGCAACGTGCTGGTGCGTGCCACCTTGGCCAACCCCGACGGCAAGCTGCTGCCCGGCATGTTCGCCAACCTGCAGGTGATCCTGCCGGACGTGGCCGCCGGAATCGTCGTGCCGGAAAGCGCCGTGACCTACACCCTCTATGGCAACTCCATGTACGTGGTGAGCCAGAAGAAAACCGCCGACGGCAATGTCGAGAAAGACGACAAGGGCCAGCCGGTCCTGATCGCTGAACGGCGTTCCGTAGAAACCGGCGAGCGACGCGACGGGCAGGTGCTGGTTACCAAAGGCGTGCAGCGCGGCGAGCAAGTCGTGATCGCCGGCCAGCTCAAACTCGACAACGGCACGCCGATCGCCATCAGCGACGACAAGACCCTGACCGAACAGAACAGCCCACCGCGCGTGGACTGATCAAGGAACCCCCATGGCTTTTACCGATCCATTCATCCGCCGTCCGGTGCTCGCCACCGTGGTCAGCCTGTTGATCGTGCTGCTGGGCTTCCAGGCCTGGAGCAAATTACCCCTGCGTCAGTATCCACAAATGGAGAACGCCCTGATCACGGTGACCACCGCCTACCCCGGGGCGAACGCCGAAACCATCCAGGGCTACATTACCCAGCCGATGCAGCAGAGCCTGGCCAGTGCCGAGGGCATCGATTACATGACCTCGGTCAGCCGCCAGAATTTCTCGGTGATTTCGGTCTATGCCCGCATCGGCTCCAACAGCGATCGGCTCTTTACCGAACTGCTGGCCAAGGCCAACGAGGTCAAGAACCAGCTGCCCCAGGATGCCGAGGACCCAGTCCTCAGCCGCGAGGCCGCCGATGCCTCGGCACTGATGTACATCAGCTTCTTCAGCAAGGAACTGAACAACCCGCAGATCACCGACTACCTGTCACGGGTGATCCAGCCCAAACTGGCGACCCTGCCAGGCATGGCTGAGGCGGAGATCCTCGGCAACCAGGTCTTCGCCATGCGCCTGTGGCTGGACCCGGTCAAACTCGCCGGCTTCGGTCTGACTGCCGCCGACGTGACCAATGCCGTGCGCCAGCACAACTTCCTCTCCGCCGCCGGTGAAGTGAAAGGCGAGTATGTGGTCACCAGCATCAACGCCAACACCGAACTCAAGTCCGCCGAGGCCTTCGGCGCGATCCCGCTCAAGACCGACGGCGACAGCCGCGTGTTGCTACGGGACGTGGCCCGCGTGGAAATGGGCGCCGAGAACTACGACTCCATCAGTTCCTTTGGTGGCACGCCCTCGGTGTACATCGGGATCAAGGCCACACCCGGTGCGAACCCGCTGGATGTGATCAAGGAAGTGCGCAAGATCATGCCGGACGTGGAGGCCCAGCTCCCGGCCAACCTCAAGGCCGAGATCGCCTACGACGCCACCCTGTTCATCCAGGCCTCCATCGACGAAGTGGTGAAAACCCTGTTCGAGGCGGTGCTGATCGTCATTGTCGTGGTGTTTCTGTTCCTCGGTGCCCTGCGTTCGGTGATCATTCCGGTGGTGACCATCCCGCTGTCGATGATCGGCGTGATGTTCTTCATGCAGTTGATGGGCTACTCGATGAACCTCCTGACCCTGCTGGCCATGGTGCTCGCCATCGGTCTGGTGGTGGACGACGCCATCGTGGTGGTGGAGAACATCCACCGGCACATCGAGGAAGGCAAGACCCCACTCGACGCCGCGATAGAAGGCGCCCGGGAAATCGCCATGCCGGTGGTCTCGATGACCATCACCCTGGCGGCGGTGTACGCGCCGATCGGCCTGCTCCAGGGCCTGACGGGCGCTTTGTTCAAGGAGTTCGCATTGACCCTGGCCGGGGCGGTGGTGATCTCCGGCATCGTCGCCCTGACCTTGTCACCGATGATGTGCGCCATGCTGCTGCGCCACGATGAGAACCCCTCGGGCCTGGCCCATAGGCTGGACATGGTTTTCGAGCGCTTGAAGAGCCGTTACCAGCGCATGCTTCACGGCACGCTCAACACCCGGCCGGTGGTACTGGTGTTCGCCGTGATCGTCCTGCTGCTGATCCCGGTGCTGATCATGTTCACCAAGTCCGAACTGGCCCCCGACGAGGACCAGGGCATCATCTTCATGATGGCCAGCGCCCCGCAGCCAACCAACCTCGACTACCTGAACACGTACACCGATCACTTCATTACCATCTTCAAGGAGTTCCCGGAGTACTACTCCTCGTTCCAGATCAACGGCTACAACGGCGTACAGTCGGGTATCGGCGGCTTCCTGCTCAAGCCCTGGAACGAACGCAGCCGAACCCAGATGGAAATCCTGCCAGAGGTCCAGGCCAAGCTGGAAAGCGTGCCTGGCTTGCAGATCTTCGGTTTCAACCTGCCCTCGCTGCCGGGCACCGGTGAAGGCTTGCCATTTGCGTTCGTCATCAACTCGCCGAAGGATTATGCGACGCTGCTGGAGATCGCCGACCGGGTCAAAAAGCGCGCATTGGAATCCGGTAAGTTCGCCTTCATGGACATTGACCTGGCGTTCGACAAGCCCGAAGTCGTGGTGGATATCGATCGCGCCAAGGCCGCCCAGATGGGCGTTTCGATGCAGGACCTGGGCGGTACCCTGGCGACACTGCTGGGTGAAGCCGAGATCAACCGCTTCACGCTCGAGGGACGCAGCTACAAGGTCATTGCCCAGGTCGAACGCCCCTTCCGGGACAACCCGGACTGGTTGAACAATTACTACGTGAAAAATGCCAAGGGTGAATCACTCCCGCTCTCGACCCTGATCAAGGTCAGCGACCGGGCGCGACCGCGACAACTGAACCAGTTCCAGCAGCTCAATGCGGTGACCATTTCGGGCTTTCCCATCGTGAGCATGGGCGAGGCGATCGAGACCGTCCGCCAGATCGCCCGGGAGGAAGCCCCGGTGGGGTTCGCCTTCGATTACGCCGGGGCTTCGCGCCAATTCGTACAGGAAGGCAGCGCGTTGTGGGTGACCTTTGCCCTGGCACTGGCGATCATCTTCCTCGTACTGGCCGCGCAGTTCGAAAGCTTCCGGGACCCGCTGGTGATCCTGGTGACCGTGCCGCTGTCGATTTGCGGCGCCTTGATTCCGCTGTTCCTCGGCTGGTCGAGCATGAACATCTACACCCAGGTGGGCCTGGTGACGCTGATTGGACTGATCAGCAAACACGGGATCCTGATTGTCGAATTCGCCAACCAGTTGCGCAGGGAACAGAACCTGACACCGCGCGAAGCCGTGGAACAAGCCGCGTCGACTCGTCTGCGACCGGTACTGATGACCACCGCAGCAATGGTGTTCGGCATGGTGCCGCTCATCTTCGCCACAGGCGCCGGGGCGGTGAGCCGCTTCGACATTGGCACGGTGATCGCCACCGGGATGTCGATTGGTACCTTGTTCACGCTGTTCGTGTTGCCTTGCGTCTACACGCTGCTGGCCAAGCCGGACAAGGCCTGAAGTGAACACCTGTGGCGAGGGATACTGTGGGAGCAAGGCTTGCCCGCGATGAAGGTGATGCGGTCTTCCAGGAATCGGGGCGACTGTTTCGCGAGCAAGCTTTGCTCCCACAAAATCCCCTCGCCACAATGGTTTTTCTGCAGTCAAAAAATAAAGGCCTCGCACAAGCGAGGCCTTTATTTTGGCTTCATGTCTCTCAACTTTGCGGCCTCATCCCCTGGGACAGGCTGAACATGAACAGCAGCAGGTCATTGTCCGGTCGTATCGTCTCGCTGACCTTTGCCACGCGCGGCAAAGGACAATGCGCATCAGCATTGGAAGCACTGAGGATCTGCGAGCGTGGCTGTTCCCACACAGCCACCGCCATCGATGCAACTGCCAGGGCTCCGACTAAAAACAAACCTCTAGCAATTTCTAATTTCATCGCTATAAACCTTTGATAGCGCTGCCAAACGCCGCCTCGTAAAAGTAGACGAGTTTTTTCCAGTCAGCGTCGCTGAACGACGAGTGGCGCCGCAACTGCTTCAGGTCATGGGATGCCGCACGGTGGGCGGTCAGACGCTGGCGACACTTCTCAAAATCGAGCAAAGCCACTTCAGCCTTGGCCGCCTCGCCCTCTCCGGTCACGCGCACAAAGACATGCTTGATGTAGATACAGC
The DNA here is from genome assembly GCF_008801605.1 of Pseudomonas brassicacearum subsp. brassicacearum. Lineage (GTDB taxonomy): Bacteria > Pseudomonadota > Gammaproteobacteria > Pseudomonadales > Pseudomonadaceae > Aquipseudomonas > Aquipseudomonas brassicacearum. The sequence goes on from NZ_VZPJ01000003.1 coordinate 31,120, forward strand.
CATGTTGCCAGCGCCCCATGTGCATGCGCGCCAGATTTTCAGCCAGACCCAGGAGGATTTGATCGTGCACCGCTTCGCCATGGCGCTCGCGGCCACCTGCGGCATACCAGTGCTCGATCTCTTCAAAGCCTTCCAGCGCCTGGGTCACCAGCAGCGCACGCCACTTGTGAACCGGGTCCCGCTGGGCGCCACAGAAAATGAGCTGGGGGACGCGAACACCCAATCGGGTCAACGCCAGGAGTGCGTCTTGCTCGCGCAGCACAGTCGGTCGACCGAACGGGTGCAACCAACTGCGATAAATATGTCCGGTCTGACGCTTGGCATAAAGCAGCTTGCCGTCCTTGCTCTTGATCCGTTGCACGCCGCTTTCACCGCCGCGACGCACATTGGGTTCTTCCACCCACTCACCCTGCTGACTCCAGAAATGTTCGAAGTCGTCGTGAAGAATCGTTGATGGTTCTGCTGCCTGTACACCCATGCCTTTACCTCTTGCGTAATACATAAACTCGCCACATGGCATAGAGCGGTAGAAAATCCAGTCGTTCCTGAATACGAAACCCTGCCTGCCGAAACTCCTCCTCTACTGTAGCAACCGGTAACACAAATCGATTCTGGTAGTCTTTTTGCCCACGAGTGCGCTCCTGGCGCTTGCGTTTCCAGGCCTTGAAATTGCCATCAACCCATAACGAAACGATCACGCTGTCGCGGCTGACACGCTGGAATTCCCTAAGAATCGCCAGTCGATGCGCGGGTTCACCGATGTGGTGCAACAGGCGCATGCAAAAAATGCTATCGACGGCGTTATCAGGCAAGGCGATGTCGAACGCAGAAGTCTGCAAGGGTTGTACCCGTTTCACCACATCGGCCGGTTGAGCCTCCATTGCGGTCTTGAGCATGGCCTCGGAATTGTCCGCGCCGATGATGACCCGGTTCGGTTTTTCGGCCAACAAGGACCAGAATCGCCCGGCACCGCACGGCAAATCCAATACCAGGCCTGGATCACCCACGAGCGCCAATGCCCGGCGGGCCAGTTGCTGGTCTCTTAGGTTGGAAAGACGGCGACTCAAGCTGCCTCGATGCTTATGAAAATACTTCTTGGCGTGCTGCTCGTCGTATTTCTCGGAAAAATCGAGTTTGATAGGGTCGGGCATTGATGGGGGCCTCCATGTCTGAATAGCCCCCACCTTATGAATTGATATGTCAGGGTCAGGTCGTCACTTTGTGAAAAGTTTGTCATGTACATGACCGAATCATTACAGGATTTTTCCAACCTAAGCGATCATACCTTCGGGTTCAACTCCACCTCGAAACGGCAACCGTTGGGCTCCATCGTGCTGAGACTCACCGTCCAGCCCTGGTTCTCGCAAATCCGTTGCACCAGTGACAGCCCCAACCCCAGCCCCTCGCCGCGCTTTTCGTTGCCGCGCACGAATGGCTCGAACATCGCCTCGCGCTTCTCCTCCGGGATGCCCACGCCACTGTCCTCGACCACGAAGCCGGTCGCAGACAACGAGAGACGGATGAACCCCTGGTCGGTGTAGTGCAAGGCATTTCGCAACAGGTTGCCCATGACGGCAGTCAGGAAAGTGGCGTTATACAGGGTGTCGAGGGTTTGTCCTGGTTCGAAGATCAGCGTCAGGCCTTTGGATTCGATGGGGTCGCGCCACAATCCGAGGAGATTTTCGGCCACCTGTGCAAGGTTCGACCGAGGCGACATGCCGTTGTCGTCGCGCTGTGCCCTGGCAAGCATCAGGAAGGTCTGCACCAGTTCGCGCATCTCTTCACTGGCCCTGTTGATGCGCTCGACCTGGGTGCGACCACGCAGATCCAGTGCCGGGTTTTCCAGAAGCAATTCGCAGGAGGTCGCCAAGACCATCAACGGTGTGCGCAATTCATGGCTCACGTCGCTGGTGAACAATCGTTCACGGGTCAGGGCCTGGCGCAAGCGCCCCAGTGTTGCGTCGAACGCCACGGCCAGTTCACCCACTTCATCGGCGGCATAATCCGGGGCCAGCGGCGGAGCCAGGCCCAGGAGCTGGTCGCGATGGCGCACTTGCCGGGCCAGGCGAACCACCGGAGCCATCACTCGGCGTGCCAGGACCCAGCCCAAAAATACCGCCAGCGCCAGGCTGAGCACAAAGCCCACCAGCACCACGGCGAACAGCACCCGCTCGCGCTCCTCGAAGTCGCTCTGGTCCTGCAGCAACACGTAATGCCGGCCATCAACGATCTCGACCATGGCGTGATACGACAACTGCTCGCGAAACACTTCGTGAAAACCACGCTCCAGATGGCGCAGGTCCTTGGGCAACTCGAAGTCACCTGGGCCACCGCTGAAATAAAACAACTGGTCGGGTTCCGGGCGATGGTGCCAGTCCGAGACACTGTCCATCAACAGCAAGCGCTGCAGATCGCCGCCAAGCCCGGCGGAGATCAGTTTTTCTTCGACCAGGTGGACCGTCGCCACGATGCCCATGGCGAAAGCGCCAGCCACCAATGCGCTCATCAGCGCAAAGGCGATGATGATCCGTTGGGCGAGGCTCTGCTTAAACTCCATCGCGGCCCTCGGCCAAGCGATAGCCGACGCCGTGTACCGTGTGCAACAACGGCTTGTCGAACGGCTTGTCGATCACTTGGCGCAGTTGATGGACGTGGCTGCGCAGGCTGTCGCTGTCCGGACAATCATCGCCCCACAACGCTTCTTCGAGGATTTCGCGGCGCAGCACGTGAGGGCTTTTCTGCATCAATACCGCCAGCAGCTTGAGGCCTACGGGGTTGAGCTTGAGCAGCTTGCCTTCACGCGTCACTTCCAGGGTATCGAGGTCGTAGCTCAGGTCGCCGACCTGCAAGGCACGGCGGCCACCACCCTGGGACCGACGCATGACAGCTTCGATCCGCGCCGCCAGTTCCGACAGGGCAAACGGTTTGATCAAGTAGTCATCGGCCCCGGACTTGAAGCCCTGCAGCCGGTCGTCCAACTGGTCCCGGGCGGTCAGCATGATCACCGGCGTATCGAGCCGGGCGTCTTCGCGCAGGCGCTTGCACAAGGTGTAGCCGTCGATGCCCGGCAGCATGATGTCGAGCACGATCAGGTCGTAGTGTTCGGTCGCGGCCAGGTGCAATCCCGACAAACCGTCCTGGGCGCAATCGACGGTGTAACCCTTGAGCCCCAGGTAATCGGCCAGGTTGGCCAGGATATCGCGGTTGTCTTCGACCAATAGAATTCGCATGGGCACCTCTGTGTACACAGTTAACAGCCATCTGGCCCGCGCAGCTTACGGCCAAGTTTGGCTGACGGCTAGGATTGTATCGGCTGTGGGAGCGAGCTTGCTGGCGATAGCGGTGGATCAGCCCCATCAATGTTGGATGTTCCGACGCGATCGCGAGCAAGCTCGCTCCCACAAAGATCCGGTGAGCCCAGGAACAGGACTGTGTGGGCATTGACGAGTTTTTCACCCAACATTCACACCGTCCCGACGCAATGCGGACCAGACTGCGCAACGCGCTGCTTACGAAAATCTCCATCAAAGGTACTGCCATGGTTTCCACCGCCATCCGCCCCGCTTCCAGGCCCCTGAATTTCTGGGTTGCCCTGGGCCTGCCCGCCGTTGTCGCAGCGACGCTGGTGTTGCTGGAATTGACTACGCTGGACATGGACGTGGCCAAGCTGTTTTACGACCCGATGGCGGGTGGATTCATCGGTCGGCACAGCTTTTTCCTGGAAGACATCCTGCACGATCGAGCCAAAGAGGCGGTCATCGTGTTCTCCGTGCTGGCGATCCTGGGATTCATCAGCTCGTTCTTCATCACCCGGCTCAAACCGTTCAAGCGGGAATTGGGCTGCCTGGTGCTGTCCCTGGCACTGGCGACGTCCTTCGTCACGCCGATGAAAGCGGTGACGGCAGTGCAATGCCCCTGGAGCCTGAAGGAATTCGGCGGCAAGGAAACCTATAGCGAACTGCTCAGCCCGCGCCCGGCCACGGACAAACCAGGTCGATGCTGGCCCGGCGGTCACGCCGCCACCGGGTTCACCTTGTTTGCGCTGTTCTTCGTCCTGCGCGACCGTCGCCCACGCCTGGCCCGCCAGGCCTTGATATTCGCCTTCACGTTGGGAACGGTGTTCTCCCTGGGGCGGATGATGCAAGGAGCGCACTTCTTTTCCCACAACGTGTGGACCGCAGTGTTCTGTTGGCTGATCAGCCTGGGGTGCTACTACTACATCCTGTACCGACCGGCCGTCATGACCGATCGCGTGGCGTTGAGCCAGCCTTCCAACGCCTGACAACGCCCCGGACAAACCCTGTGGGAGTAAAGCTTGCTCGCGATCGCAATGGCAGCTTCAGCATCCCGGCAAGCTGACCCACCGCAATCGCGAGCAAGCTTTGCTCCCACAAAGACAGCTGGGTCCAGCTCAATGCCGGGATAAACCCAAGGCAATAAAAAACCCCGCCTGCTTTCGCAGGCGGGGTTTTTCGCTACAGGGGTAAGGCTGGCTTACATCATGCCGCCCATGCCACCCATGCCGCCCATGTCTGGCATACCGCCGCCAGCTGGAGCGTCTTCCTTGATTTCAGCGATCATCGCCTCGGTGGTGATCATCAGGCTGGCAATCGACGAAGCCGCTTGCAGAGCCGAACGAGTCACTTTGGCTGGGTCCAGGATACCCATTTCGATCATGTCGCCGTATTCGCCGGTAGCAGCGTTGTAACCGTAGTTACCCGTACCCTGCTTGACCTTGTCGACCACAACGCTTGGCTCGTCGCCGGAGTTGGCAACAATCTGGCGCAGCGGGGCTTCTACAGCGCGACGCAGCAACTGGATGCCCACGTTCTGGTCATCGTTGTCGCCTTTCAGCTCGGAGATAGCCTGCAGAGCGCGAACCAGTGCCACGCCGCCGCCAGGTACCACGCCTTCTTCGACGGCTGCACGGGTAGCGTGCAGGGCGTCTTCAACGCGGGCTTTCTTCTCTTTCATTTCAACTTCGGAACCGGCGCCAACCTTGATCACTGCAACGCCGCCGGACAGCTTGGCCAGGCGCTCTTGCAGTTTTTCACGGTCGTAGTCGGACGAAGTGTCGGCCACTTGCTGACGGATCTGCAGAACGCGAGCCTGGATGTCAGTCTCGACGCCGGCACCGTCGATCACGGTGGTGTTTTCCTTGGACAGGATCACGCGCTTGGCGTTACCCAGGTGCTCCAGGGTGGTGCTTTCCAGGCTCAGGCCGATCTCTTCGGAGATAACGGTACCGCCGGTCAGTACGGCGATGTCCTGCAGCATGGCCTTGCGACGGTCGCCGAAGCCTGGAGCCTTGACGGCTGCGACTTTAACGATGCCGCGCATGTTGTTCACAACCAGGGTCGCCAGGGCTTCGCCTTCAACGTCTTCAGCCACGATCAGCAGTGGGCGGCCGGCTTTGGCAACGGCTTCCAGCACTGGCAGCATTTCGCGGATGTTGGAGATCTTCTTGTCGACCAGCAGGATCAGCGGACCGTCGAGCTCGGCAGTCATGGTCTCTGGCTTGTTGACGAAGTACGGGGACAGGTAGCCACGGTCGAACTGCATGCCTTCTACAACCGACAGTTCGTTTTCCAGGCCCGAGCCTTCTTCAACGGTGATCACGCCTTCTTTACCGACTTTTTCCATGGCTTCGGCAATGATGTCGCCGATGGAGTTGTCGGAGTTGGCGGAGATGGTGCCGACCTGAGCGATTGCCTTGGTGTCAGCGCATGGCTTGGACAGGGCTTTGAGCTCTTTGACAATGGCGATGGTCGCCTTGTCGATGCCGCGCTTGAGGTCCATAGGGTTCATGCCGGCAGCGACGGCTTTCAGGCCTTCGTTGACGATCGATTGAGCCAGGACGGTAGCGGTGGTGGTGCCGTCGCCGGCGTCATCGTTGGCACGAGAGGCAACGTCTTTGACCAGTTGCGCGCCCATGTTTTCGAAGCGGTCTTTCAGCTCGATTTCTTTGGCTACGGAAACGCCGTCCTTGGTGATGGTCGGAGCGCCGAAGCTCTTCTCGATGATCACGTTACGGCCTTTCGGGCCGAGGGTCGCTTTTACTGCGTCAGCCAGGACGTTGACACCGGCGAGCATTTTCTTGCGGGCGGAATCGCCGAATTTAACTTCTTTAGCAGCCATGATCGATATTCCTTAAATACTTTGTAGTAACGGGAAAATGGGCGGGGGAATCAGCCTTCGAGGACAGCGAGGATTTCGTTCTCGCTCATTACCAGCAGGTCTTCGCCGTCGACTTTCACTGTGTTGCTGCCGGAGTAAGGGCCGAACACAACCTTGTCACCCACTTTCACGGCCAGCGCACGTACTTCACCGTTTTCCAGTGCCTTGCCTGGGCCTACAGCGAGAACTTCACCGTGGTTGGCTTTTTCAGCAGCCGAACCTGGCAGGACGATACCGCCAGCGGTTTTCTTCTCTTCTTCGCTGCGACGGATGACGACGCGGTCATGCAGAGGACGAAGCTTCATTGTCGATCTCTCCTAATTTTTGGTTTTCATCGGCCGGTGTAGTCCCGGCGGGTTTAACAAAGCCGGCGGAGCCGGGTGCGGTTCGTCAGTCGAACCGCGGAAGTCTGTCCGGTGTCACCACCGGAAACCTTGCGGTGACCGTTACATAAGGGCGCACAAGTGGATTACAAGGGTGGGGACAGAAAATTTTTTACTCCATGCCACCAAAACGAGCACGGCGCCCGAAGGCGCCGTGCTGATGGTTTTACTTGGAGTCGCGGTGTTCGAACTCGCCTTCGATCACGTTGGGCTCGCGGCCCACAGGCTCTCGCGGAGCCGGACCGCCACGGGGCTGGAGGTCATCGGCGAAAGCGCGCTGACGAATCGCCTGCTCTTCGGCGCGCTGGCGCATTTTATTGGCCAGCAGCCTACGGGTGAACGGCAACAGCATGACCAGGCCCAACACGTCGCTGATAAAGCCTGGCAGGATCAACAGACCGCCACCCAGGGCCAGCATCAGGCCTTCGAGCATGGTCTGGGCGGGCAGCTCGCCGCGGTTCAGGCTTTCACGGGCACGCAATGCCGTGGCGAGGCCGGCGATACGCAGCACGAACACGCCGAGCATCGAGCCGAGAATGACCAGCAGCAGGGCCGGGAAAAACCCGATCGCACCGCTGACCTTGACGAATATGAACAGCTCCAACACCGGGAACAGCAGAAAGAGCAATAAAAAAGGGCGCATCAAATGGTTCCTCAACGCAAGAATACCTTGCTATGAAACCCTAAATGACGTCGCCCTTTCGTGAATTCAAGCGTCGACCTCGGCATTTTTCGGCCATTGCTCGGCGTGAGCCAGATAAACCAAGGCTTCGCGCACTTGTGTCGGGGTGTTGCAAGGCGTTGGAAACCCCAGCCAGTGCAGGCCCTGGCCAATACGCAAGTGCATGCCCTCGCTGTCGATACCCGCCAGTTGTGCCGGTTCGCTTTTCGGCAGGCCGGTCAATTCCACGTAATGGGCGATGGCCTTGGCGTGATCGGCATTCATGTGCTCGACCATGCTGGCTTCGGCTTTGCCAGCGAAGGGATTGGCCAGGGTGAGCTGGTCGATCCAGTGGATGGCGCCAAAGCCGCCGATGTAGCGATGGCGCACCGGCTCGAGCACCCAGAAGTCGAAATCATGGGCCTTATGGTAGTTCTGCGAGTCAGGGAAATAGCGGTAGTAACGCTCGGCGGCAGCCTCGATGGCGGCGCTGTCTTCGAGTTTGCGGGCCTCGGCCAGGTAGGTCAGGCGCCCCACGGCCTGCACATCCTCGGCGCCCCGCTCGCCCACCAGCATCGAACACTTGGGGTCTTTCTGCAGATTGTGGGTGTGCTGGGCGATACGGCTGATCAGGATCAGTGGCCGACCTTGTTCGTCCAGGCAATAGGGCACCACGGAGCCGAACGGAAAGCCGGGCATGGATTTGGAATGAGTGGAGAGCACTCCACGGTACTCCTTGAGCAGCAGTTCCCGGGCATGCTTGGCAGCTTCAACGCTCAATTTATGACTCCTTTAATAAAATCCGTCTAGAAAACGGTCAGGCGACTGGAGTAATGTTCCGACACACCGATAGGACAGTTCTCGTGTGCAACCGGGCTACACCGTCGCAAATCGAGAGACGTCCCAAAAAGTCTCCCCCTTCACCGCTGCGCCACCTGGACATGAGCATGCAACTCACTGACAAAGTAATCATTATCACCGGCGGTTGCCAGGGTCTGGGCCGCTCCATGGCCGAGTATCTCGCGGGCAAAGGCGCGAAGCTCGCCCTGGTGGACCTCAACCAGGAAAAACTCGACCAGGCGGTTGCCGCGTGTGTAGCCAAGGGCGTCGAGGCCCGGGCGTATCTGTGCAACGTGGCCAATGAGGAGCAGGTCAGCGACATGGTCGCCCGGGTCGCCGAGGACTTCGGCGCGATCCACGGCCTGATCAACAACGCCGGGATCCTGCGCGACGGCCTGCTGCTCAAGGTCAAGGACGGCGAAATGACCAAGATGAGCCTGGCCCAGTGGCAGGCCGTGATCGACGTCAACCTCACCGGTGTATTCCTGTGCACCCGTGAAGTGGCGGCGAAAATGGTCGAGCTGAAGAACAGCGGCGCCATCATCAATATCTCGTCGATCTCCCGCGCCGGCAACGTCGGCCAGACCAACTACTCGGCCGCCAAGGCTGGTGTGGCCGCCGCCACCGTGACCTGGGCCAAGGAACTGGCACGCTACGGCATCCGTGTCGCTGGCATCGCACCGGGTTTCATTGAAACCGAGATGACCCTGGGCATGAAGCCCGAGGCCCTGGAAAAAATGACCTCGGGGATTCCGCTCAAGCGTATGGGCAAGCCTGAGGAGATTGCTCATTCGGCGGCGTATATCTTCGAGAACGACTACTACACCGGTCGGATCCTGGAGATGGATGGCGGGTTGCGCATCTAAAAGCACCACATAACCCCTGTGGGAGCGAGCCTGTGGGGGGCAAAGCCTGTGGGAGCATAGCTTGCTCGCGATAGCGGTTTTAAAGCCAACAGAGATGTTGGGTGTGACGCCGTCATCGCGAGCAAGCTATGCTCCCACAGGCTTTGCCCCCTACAGGCTTGCTCCCCACATTAGATTGCATTTCAGCTGATCAATCGTCGCTGACAGTGATGTTCGGCATCGCCGGCATGGCCGCTTCCTGCAACACGATCCGCGCGCCCACGTGGCGGGCCAGTTCCTGATAGACCATGGCGATCTGGCTGTCCGGTTCGGCGATGACCGTCGGCTTGCCGCCGTCGGCCTGTTCGCGGATCAGCATCGACAGCGGCAGCGAAGCCAGCAATTCGACGCCGTACTGGGTCGCCAGTTTTTCCCCGCCACCTTCGCCGAACAGGTGCTCGGCATGCCCGCAGTTCGAGCAGATGTGCACGGCCATGTTCTCCACCACGCCCAGTACCGGGATGTTGACCTTGCGGAACATCTCCACGCCCTTGCGCGCGTCCAGCAAGGCCAGGTCTTGAGGCGTGGTGACGATCACCGCACCGGCCACCGGGACTTTCTGCGCCAGGGTCAGCTGGATATCGCCGGTGCCCGGAGGCATGTCGATCACCAGGTAATCCAGGTCACCCCACGCGGTTTGCGTGACCAGTTGCAGCAAGGCACCGGAAACCATCGGCCCGCGCCAGACCATCGGCGTGTTGTCGTCGGTCAGGAAGGCCATGGACATGACTTCCACGCCATGGGACTGGATCGGCACGAACCACTTCTGGTCCTTGACCTGCGGCCGGGTGCCTTCGGCAACACCGAACATGATGCCTTGGCTCGGGCCGTAGATGTCTGCATCGAGAATCCCGACCTTCGCCCCTTCACGGGCCAGGGCCAGGGCCAGGTTGGCCGCGGTGGTGGACTTGCCCACGCCGCCCTTGCCCGAGGCCACGGCGATCACGTTCTTGACGTTCGCCAGCCCCGGCACCTGCGCCTGGGCCTTGTGAGCGGCGATCACACTGGTGATGTCGACTTTGGCGGCGCTCACCCCGTCCAGGGCCTCGATCGCCATTTGCAGCATCTGCGCCCAGCCGCTCTTGAACAGGTCGGCGGCGTAGCCGATTTCCAGCTGGACACTGACGCGATCGCCCTGGATGTCGATGGCGCGCACGCATCCGGCGCTGACCGGGTCCTGGTTCAGGTAGGGGTCGGTGTACTGGCGAAGGACGGCTTCCACCGCTGCGCGATTGACGGCGCTCATGGGCAACTCCGATAGCAAGACTTGAAAACAGGCCGCTATCCTACGCCGCGCATGCTTTTGTGGCGACCCGATTAAAGGCGACGAATGCTCCCGCTGTGTGGGAGCAAGGCTTGCCCGCGATGCGGTCGATGCGGTCTTTCAGAAATCGAGGCGCCTGTTTCGCGAGCAAGCTTTGCTCCCACAATCCCCTCGCCGCAAGTTGTGCCTGGCTTGATCCTTGCGCCGCTCCCGGCAATGCATCCATAAACAGCCCCGAAGGGTGAAAAAAAGCCGCCAGCGCTTTATAGTGGCCGACCTCCGTTTCATCAAGTAGCCGAGCCCCATGTCCGAGCCACGCAAGATCCTCGTCACCAGCGCCCTGCCCTATGCCAATGGTTCGATTCACCTCGGCCATATGCTGGAGTACATCCAGACCGATATGTGGGTGCGCTTCCAGAAGCATCGCGGCAACCAATGCATTTATGTCTGCGCCGACGACGCCCACGGTTCGGCCATCATGCTGCGCGCAGAAAAGGAAGGCATCACCCCGGAACAACTGATCGCCAACGTCCAGGCTGAACACAGCGCCGACTTTGCCGAGTTCCTGGTGGACTTCGACAACTTCCACTCCACTCACGCCGAAGAAAACCGTGAGCTGTCGAGCCAGATCTACCTGAAACTGCGTGACGCCGGGCACATCGCCACCCGTTCGATCACCCAGTATTTCGACCCGGAAAAGAAAATGTTCCTGGCCGACCGCTTCATCAAGGGCACCTGCCCGAAATGCGGCACTGAAGACCAGTACGGCGATAACTGCGAAAAATGCGGCGCCACCTACGCACCGACCGACCTGAAAGACCCGAAATCGGCGATTTCCGGGGCAACGCCGGTGCTCAAGGACTCCCAGCACTTCTTCTTCAAGCTGCCGGACTTCCAGCAGATGCTGCAAGCCTGGACCCGCAGTGGCACCCTGCAGGACGCCGTCGCCAACAAGATCGCCGAATGGCTCGATGCCGGCCTGCAGCAATGGGACATTTCCCGCGATGCGCCGTACTTCGGCTTCGAGATCCCCGACGAGCCCGGCAAGTATTTCTACGTCTGGCTGGACGCACCGATCGGTTACATGGCGAGTTTCAAGAACCTCTGCAACCGCACGCCGGAGCTGGACTTCGACGCGTTCTGGGGCAAGGATTCCACCGCCGAGCTGTATCACTTCATCGGCAAGGACATCGTGAACTTCCACGCGCTGTTCTGGCCCGCCATGCTCGAAGGCGCCGGCTTCCGCAAGCCGACCGGCATCAACGTCCACGGCTACCTGACCGTCAACGGCCAGAAAATGTCCAAGTCCCGCGGCACCTTCATCAAGGCGCGGACCTACCTGGACCACCTGTCCCCGGAATACCTGCGCTACTACTACGCGGCCAAGCTCGGCCGCGGCGTCGACGACCTGGACCTGAACCTCGAAGACTTCGTGCAGAAGGTCAACTCCGACTTGGTGGGCAAGGTCGTCAACATTGCCAGCCGTTGCGCCGGGTTCATCCACAAGGGCAACGCCGGGGTCCTGGTCGCCGGCAATGCCGCGCCGGAACTGACCGATGCCTTCCTGGCGGCCGCGCCAAGCATCGCCGACGCCTACGAGTCCCGCGACTTCGCCCGTGCCATGCGCGAAATCATGGCCCTGGCCGACCGCGCCAATGCCTGGATCGCCGACAAGGCGCCCTGGTCCCTGGCCAAGCAGGAAGGCAAGCAGGACGAAGTCCAGGCAATCTGCGCCCTGGGCATCAACCTGTTCCGCCAACTGGTGATTTTCCTCAAGCCGGTGCTGCCGCTGCTGGCTGCCGATGCCGAGGCGTTCCTCAACGTCGCGCCACTGACCTGGAACGATCACCAGACGCTGCTGAGCAACCATCAGTTGAACGCGTTCAAGCCGTTGATGACCCGTATCGACGCGACCAAGGTGCAAGCCATGACCGACGCCTCCAAGGAAGACCTGGCCGCCAGCCAGACCGACACCGGCGCGCCTGCCGGGAACGGCGAACTGGCCAAGGACCCGCTGTCGCCGGAAATCGACTTCGACGCCTTTGCCGCCGTTGACCTGCGCGTGGCGCTGATCGTCAAGGCCGAGGCCGTCGAAGGCGCCGACAAGCTGCTGCGCCTGACCCTGGACATTGGCGACGAGCAACGCAACGTGTTCTCCGGCATCAAGAGTGCCTACCCGGACCCGGCCAAGCTCGAAGGCCGGTTGACGATGATGATCGCCAATCTCAAGCCGCGCAAAATGCGCTTTGGCATCTCCGAAGGCATGGTGATGGCGGCAGGCCCCGGCGGCGAGGAAATCTACCTGTTGAGCCCTGACAGCGGCGCCAAGCCGGGCCAGCGGATCAAGTAACGCAACCGCTTGCTGCACCGATCCCACAGTCGCCTTGCAGGTGGCTGTGGGATTTTCATATCTGGCCCACGCCCCCGGCGTGCCGGATAATGCCTAATCTTGTAACAGGCCCTTTGTCGCCAACACACCCATGACCGAAATCGTCCTCACGCTGTTCAGCGCTGCCCTGATCAACAACCTGGTGTTGCACTGGCCGCTGGGCGTCGATCCGCTGCTGGCGGTCAACGGCAGGAAGCAGGTACACGCCCTGGGCCTGGCGACGGCATGCCTGATGCTGATCGTCGGCACCCTGGGCTACCTGATCGATCATGGGCTGCTGGTGCCGACCAACCTGGTCTCGCTGCGCCTGTTGGCCTGGCTGTCCTTGAGCGTATTGCTGATCGGCCCCTTGCTGCGCCTGCTGGCCCGCTGGCGGCCGACAATGCCGTTCGAGGGGTTGTGGCCGCTGTTGCTCGGCAATGCCGGCATACTTGGCGTCACGCTGCTCAACGGCCAGCATGACCGAGACCTGGGCTACGCCATCGCCCTGAGCCTGGGTGCCGGACTGGGGTTCTGGCTGGTGCTGAGCCTGTTCGACGATCTGCGCCAGCGCACCTTCAATAACGATATTCCCCTGCCCTTTCGGGGCCTGCCGATTCAGTTGATCAGCGCCGGACTGATGGCGGTGGCCTTTCTCGGATTGCGCGGGCTGGTCAAAACATGAGCCTGATTCAACGTATCGACGCCCTGCTGCCGCAGACCCAATGCGGCAAGTGCGGCCACCCCGGGTGCAAGCCCTACGCCGAAGGCATCGCCCAGGGCGAGCCGATAAACAAATGTCCGCCCGGGGGGCGCGAAACCATCGCCGCCCTGGCCGAGCTGATGAAAATACCGGTGGTGGAGCTGGACACCAGCCGCGGCGTGGCCCCGGCGCAAGTCGCCTTTATCCGTGAAGCCGAATGCATCGGTTGCACCAAGTGCATCCAGGCCTGTCCGGTGGACGCGATTGTCGGCGCCGCCAAGCTGATGCACACCATCCTCATCGACGAATGCACAGGCTGCGATCTGTGCGTGGCGCCCTGCCCGGTCGATTGCATTGAAATGCACCCGCTGCCGACGGCAAACGTGCTGCCGATCGTCGGCGGCCTGGCCTTCAGCGTCGAAGAACAACTGGCGCGAACCGCCAAGCGCAATCATGCCCGGCGCCGCTTCGAACAACGCAATGCGCGCCTGCGCCGCGAAGAAGAACAGCGCCAGGCCGAACGCCTGGCTCGAACCCAACGGGCGGCCCAGGCCCAGGCGCAAACCCAGGACCCGGCACTCGATCCCGTACAAGCCGCACTGGAGCGCGTTCGCGCGCAAAAAGCCGCCACGGCCGATGCAGCCTTGAAAAAAGCCAAGGTCGACCTGGCCATGAGCCGGGCACAGCTGAACAAATCCTTGAAAGCGTTCGGCCACCCGCCAACCTTTGAGCAGCAATCGCAACTGATCGTGCTGCAACGCCAGTTCGAAGCGGCCGAACAGGCCCTGAGCCAACTGGAAAATGCCGCACCCGCACCCGCGGCCGCGCCAGCCCCTGCACCGACGCAAAACGCCGAGCTGAAGCGAGCCAAGATCCAACTGGCGATGCGCCGCGCCGAACTCAGCAAAGCCCGCGCAGCTACGGCATCGGATGAACAACTGCAGGCATTGGAACACGCGGTGAAGGATGCCGAACGCCAGGTGGACGCCCATGCCGCCTCTTGAGCCAGCGGACGAACGGCTGCGCCAGGCGATGACGCGAGTGTTGCTGGCGACGCTGCCCGGCGTGCTGGCGTTGCTGTGGTTCCATGGCTGGGGCGTGGCGCTCAACCTGCTGTTGTCCGGCGCCACTGCGCTGGCGGTCGAAGCGTTGGTGCTGCGCTTGCGACGCCGGCCACTCAAGCCCGACCTGAACGATGGCAGTGCGCTGGTCAGTGCCACGCTGCTGGCCCTGGCCTTGCCGGCCTATTGCCCCTGGTGGCTGACCGTCACGGCGGCCGCCTGCGCCTTGCTGTTGGGCAAGCACCTGTGGGGCGGCGTCGGCAGCAACCCGTTCAACCCGGCAATGCTCGGGTACGCCCTGGTACTGGTGGCGTTTCCTTCCCAGATGAGTCACTGGCCGGCGCTCCACGGCATGGGCCTGTCTGAAGGCTTGCAGCAGGTATTCGGCGCTCATCCGGCGCCCGATGCCTGGGCCGGGGCGACCGCACTGGACAGCCTGCGAATCAACACGAGTCTGACCGTCGATGAACTGTTCGCCAACGATCCTGCGTTCGGGCGTTTCGGTGGCCGGGGTGTCGAATGGGTCAACCTGGCCTTCCTGGCGGGCGGTCTGTTTCTGCTGCAGCAACGGGTGTTCAGTTGGCATGCACCCGTGGGCATGCTGGTGAGCCTGTCCGCCGTCAGCCTGCTGTGCTGGAACGGTTCGGGTTCCGACTCCCATGGCTCGCCGCTGTTTCATCTGTTCAGCGGCGCAACCATGCTCGGCGCGTTTTTTATCGCGACCGAACCGGTCTCGGGTGCCAAGGCCCCTCTCGCCCGCCTGCTGTTTGGCGCGGGCATGGGACTGCTGGTCTATCTGATACGCACCTGGGGTGGCTACCCCGACGGCGTGGCGTTCGCGGTGTTGCTGATGAACCTCGGCGTGCCGGCACTGGAGCGGTTTGCCGAGGCGCGACAACGGCGGCCGCTGACATGAACAATCCCCTCGGCGTGGCAATCCTGACCTTGTTGATCGGCCTGGGTATCGGTGCCACTTACCTCACGCACCTCGGCACCGCCGGGCGTATCGAGACCCAGCAGCAAGCACTGGCGAACAGGGCCTTGCTCGAGGTGCTGCCCACCGACCACTATGATAACCAGCCGTTGACGCAGCCCGTTGTCACAGCCTCGGTGCCCCTGGCCCATAGCACGCTGTTGGGCGGCTACCTGGCGACTCGCGGCGGCCAACCCAGCGCCGTGCTGCTGCGTAGCCAGGCGCTGGGCTATGAAGGCAGCATCGAATTGCTGGTCGCCATCGATCCACAGGGCCGGTTGCTGGGCGTCAAGACCCTGCGTCAATCCGAGACACCCGGATTGGGCGCAGCGATTGCCGGCTGGCCGAACGCCTGGTTGCAGACCTTCACGGGTAAATCACGCCAGGCGCCTGATGACAGCGGCTGGGCCTTGAAAAAGGACCAGGGCCAGTTCGATCAACTGGCAGGCGCGACAGTGACGTCCCGGGCAGTGCTCCAGGCTGTTCACGATGCGCTGCGTTACTTCGACGAGCACAAGGCCCAGTTGATGGGGGTGGCAGCCAATGAATAAGCCATGGGGACTGACACACGGCCTGCTGCTCGTCCCATTGGTCGGCGCAAGCGACTCGCTGGTTGGCGCGCTGGGGTTATGGCTCGCCTGGGCCGTGGTTCTTTTCAGCCATGGCTTGGCAATGGGGCTTGTCCGGCAACGCCTGACAGCCTGTCAACGGCTGCTCGCCGCCATCGTATTGGCCGCTACCCTGACCACCTGCATTGGCCTTGTCGCCCAGGCCTGGGTGCTGGAATTGTATCGACCGTTGAACCTTTACGCTGGCTGGATCGCCCTGAGCTGCGTCGCGCTGGAGCATGAGGGTTTCTTCGTTGAATCCCGCTGGCTCGGACGCCTCAGGCTGGCCGGGCTGTTTGGCCTCTTGATGATCAGCCTCGGTGCCGTGCGTGGGCTGATCGGCAGCGGCCTGCCCCTGGCCTTGCTCGCCCCCGGCGGGTTCATTCTGCTCGGGCTGCTGCTGGCGGCTCGACAGGCCTGGACGGCCGCCAAACCCCATTCATCCGTTGAGGAAACGCCGCGCCCATGAACGCCGCAAAACGCCTGGAAATATTTCGTCGCCTTCACGAGGACAACCCGGAACCGAAAACCGAACTGGCCTATTCCTCGCCGTTCGAGTTGCTGATCGCGGTCATCCTGTCAGCCCAGTCCACCGACGTCGGCGTCAACAAAGCCACGGCCAAACTGTTCCCGGTGGCCAATACGCCGGAGGCCATCTATGCCCTGGGCGTCGAAGGACTGTCCGAGTACATCAAGACCATCGGGCTGTTCAACAGCAAGGCCAAGAACGTGATCGAGACCTGCCGCCTGCTGATCGAGCGCCACGGCAGTGAAGTCCCGCAGACTCGCGAAGCGCTGGAAGCCCTTCCGGGGGTCGGCCGCAAAACCGCCAACGTCGTGCTCAATACCGCGTTTCGGCAGTTGACCATGGCGGTCGATACCCACATTTTCCGCGTCAGCAACCGCACCGGGCTGGCCCCCGGCAAAAACGTGGTGGAGGTCGAGAAGAAATTGATGAAATTTGTTCCCAAGGAATTCCTGCTGGACTCCCATCACTGGCTCATCCTTCACGGGCGTTACGTTTGCCTGGCGCGCAAGCCTCGCTGCGGCAGCTGCCGAATCGAAGATTTATGCGAATACAAGCACAAGACCTCCGACGATTGAGACGCTATTGCTTTTATCGATCCATCGATTGAAAAAATCTTTTTTACCCGCCCGTGGTTTATCGATATAAGGAGCGCCAATGGCAGTCTTAGCCTGGAGTCGAACCCATGAGTGCTGGCAAAGAACAACTGGATGTAGAAGACGAATTCATCGCCGCTGAAGCCGACGACGTCGAACCTGTGGTCGTGGAAGTGGCGAAAACCAACCTGAGCAAGCGCCGCACCATTGATAACCTGCTGGAAGAGCGTCGCCTGCAGAAACAACTGGCCGATTATGACTTTGACCTCTGACACGTAAAAGCCTCCCTGATGGAGGCTTTTTACTGAGTACGCGTGACCCGAAAACTCACACCAAGCCATTGCGCTGCGCCAGTTCGATCAGGTCGACCAGCGAACGGGCATTGAGCTTCAATAACAGGCGCGTCTTGTAGGTACTGACGGTCTTGTTGCTCAAGAACATTCCATCGGCGATCTCCTTGTTGGTCTTTCCGCGCGCCAGTTGCTGCAAGACCATCATTTCCCGCCCCGATAATCGATCGACCATATCGGACTCACTGGCATTACCCAGACTCGACCGCACCGTATGCAATGCCTGGTTGGGAAAGTAACTGTAACCGGAAAGTACCGCCTTGATTGCACTCAGTAACTCGGTGAGATCCTGTTGCTTGCATACATACCCGGCCGCCCCCGTCTGCATGCAACGCATCGAAAAATGTCCCGGTGCCTGGGAAGTCAGCACCAACACTTTCATGGGTGAAGGAATGGCCGTCAGGCGAGCGATGACTTCCAATCCGTCCAGCTTCGGAATACCGATATCGAGAATGACAATATCGGGCATAAGTTCGCGAGCAAACTGTAACGCATCGACGCCATTATCGGTTTCGGCAACGACTTCATAACCATGACGCTCCATCAGCAAACGTACAGCAAGACGAATGACGGGATGATCATCCACGATCAGCACTTTATTCATGGGCAAATCCAACTTCGCTGTTCGAATTTTTAGAGCACGCACAATAGCCTAGTCATTTCTACCTTGGCATGCTGCCCCCCCCTGAACGCTCGCATCGAGAGACAGAACCTACAAGCTATACAGAATATTCCTACAAATCGCCGCAAAAAAAATGTGTCATGGATTTTTTTAAAGAGAAGGAATGGCCGTTCTTAACAATCCCGAAACCCTATGAACAATGCGCTCTTTCACCGCCATACCCACCTGCAGGCAGCCCACTGAAAAGCGCTTTATTCATAGAAAGTAACTGAATTATTTACTGTCAAAACTGACTTCCACTCACTTAAGGAAGAGAAATTCATATATAAAACACACTCAGACGCCTAATATTCAACATGGCCGGCCATTGCGCCTTCGCCTATATTTCATTAGGCATGGACTGCCACTTTCCAACTCACTCTCCGAGCACAAGTATTCCATGAGCATTAACCATGAACAAACCGTTGAAGACCATAACCAACCCCATGACCCTCATCGCCATATTCGCAACTTTATCCGAAACTTCCGCAGCGATTTCCCTGCCCTTTCTGGATGACCAGGATCGTGAATACTATCTCTGGTTCCTGATCAGTTTTCCTTTTTATCTATTGCTGCTTTTTTTCATAACGCTCAACTTCAATTATCGCTCCTTGTATTCGCCTTCGGATTTTCGCAAGAGCAAACATTTCATAAAGACCATGGATGATTCGCCCTGTCGACGCAAACGACAGCTACGTCGGGCGGAGGACGTCAAAGAACTGCTGGTCATACGTCTTCATCGACGCAGGCACGAACCAGACAGCCTTTGTATCGTATGCAGCCAATCGAAACGCCCGATCGAACCCCGTCGATCAAGACATTTGAAGCAAGCCAGCATCGTCGTGTACGTCATCTACAGCAACGCAGGCCTGGCAACGCAAGGGCAGGATGAATGAGCGACCGAGGGCAGCGCCGCAGCAAGGGTCACACAAAAAAAGGGCAAAAAAACGGCCTGCTCATGGCAGGCCGCTTTCATGTCAACAGGGTCAGAACAACTTGCGACCCTTGTTCGCCGCGATGCGCATGCGCAGGGCGTTGAGCTTGATGAAGCCAGCCGCGTCAGCCTGGTTGTAGGCACCGCCGTCTTCTTCGAAGGTCGCGATGTTGGCATCGAACAGCGACTCGTCGGACTTGCGCCCGGTGACGATCACGTTGCCCTTGTACAGCTTCAGGCGGACCACGCCATTCACGTGAGCCTGGGAGGCGTCGATCATCTGTTGCAGCATCAGACGCTCCGGGCTCCACCAGTAGCCGGTGTAGATCAGGCTGGCGTACTTGGGCATCAACTCGTCTTTGAGGTGAGCCACTTCGCGGTCCAGGGTGATCGACTCGATCGCCCGGTGGGCGCGCAGCATGATGGTGCCGCCTGGGGTTTCGTAGCAACCGCGGGACTTCATGCCCACATAACGGTTTTCGACGATGTCCAGACGACCGATGCCGTGTTCGCCACCGATGCGGTTCAGGGTCGCCAGCACAGTGGCCGGGCTCATCTCAACGCCGTCCAGAGCGACGATATCGCCGTTGCGATAGGTCAGTTCCAGGTATTGCGGGGTATCAGGAGCCTTCTCCGGGGAGACGGTCCAGCGCCACATGTCTTCTTCGTGCTCGGTCCAGGTGTCTTCCAGCACGCCGCCTTCATAGGAGATGTGCAGCAGGTTGGCATCCATCGAGTACGGGGATTTTTTCTTGCCGTGGCGCTCGATCGGAATAGCGTGCTTCTCGGCGTAGTCCATCAGTTTTTCACGGGACAGCAAGTCCCATTCACGCCACGGGGCAATGACTTTCACGCCCGGCTTGAGGGCATAGGCACCCAGTTCGAAACGCACCTGGTCGTTGCCTTTGCCGGTGGCGCCATGGGAAATGGCATCGGCACCGGTTTCGTTGGCGATTTCGATCAGGCGCTTGGCGATCAACGGACGGGCGATGGAGGTACCCAGCAGGTACTCGCCTTCGTAAACGGTGTTGGCGCGGAACATCGGGAACACGAAGTCGCGGACGAACTCTTCGCGCAGGTCATCGATGTAGATCTCTTTGACGCCCATGGCCTGGGCCTTGGCGCGTGCAGGCTCGACTTCTTCGCCCTGCCCCAGGTCAGCGGTGAAGGTCACCACTTCGCAGTTATAAGTGTCCTGCAGCCACTTGAGGATCACCGAAGTGTCCAGGCCGCCGGAATACGCCAGAACGACCTTGTTTACGTCCGCCATGCCATCACTCCACGGGTTGTACGGAAAGCCGGGAAGTCTAACGTCCAGCGCGGATAATTTACAGGGGCGCGACAGCTTATGACGACGAAGCGACAGATTATGTCGAGCGTGCGACGGTCAAAATCGACTCAGGACGTCCGTGCCGTAGCCCCAGCGGGCGCCTTGGCCGGCGCTGCGGTTGGCGCCGGAGCCTTGGCAGGCGCGGCAGTGGGCGCGGGCTGCGCGGCGGGTGCCTGCGGTGCCGGCGCTTCGGTCGGCGCCACGCGCTCCAGGCGCACGACTACGCGACGGTTCTTGGCTCGGTTGGCGGCGTTGGTGTTGGGCACCAGGGGATAACGCTCGCCGTGGAAGCGCAGGGTAATCTGCGACTCCTGGAAGCCATTGGCCTTGAAGAAGTCCTGGACCGCCAGGGCCCGGCGGCGTGACAGCTCACGGTTGGTCAGGCGGTTGCCGCTGTTGTCGGAGTGGCCGTCAAGCTCGACATGATTGACGCTGGGGTCGGCCTTGATGAAGTCGAGCATCACCTGCAACTGCGCCTTGGCATGGGCATCGAGTTCGGCAGCTTCGCCGGGGAAGCCGATCTGTGTCTGTTTCACCTGCTCGAAATTCTTTGGCAACAGTTTTGCCACGCAGCCTTGATAGTCGTTGAAGGCCTTGCTGAAACGCACCGGCAGCAGACGGACTTCCGAGACTCGCCCGTCCTCGGTGTTGCGGCGCACCACGGGGCTGCGACCTTCCATCAGCCCACTGATCAAGCGGCCAGCCTGGACCTGGGAGCTGTTGAACAGTACGTCGCCGCTGCCGATGCTGACCGAGCCCAGGTTGATATCGCCCCGCCCCGGCTGCCACGGTGCGGCGGCCGCCAGCAAGGTTGCCGAACCGCCACCAAGCATCGGGTTATAGGTCTTGAGGCGAAACGTCGCCTGTTCGCCCGCCCGGCGCACGAATTCGCCACTGCCAAAATCAGTGATCGGCTGGCTCAGCCGGCACTCGAACTTGTCGCCTTCGACCGTCCACTCAATGCTCTCCAGACGGGTCTGGAAAGTGAGCGCCATGGCGGGAAGGCTGGCAAACACACTGAGCAAGGCTAGATAACGCTGGCGCACGGGAGGCTCCACTGACTTTTATACAAAGATCGACGCATGCTGGAGGCATGACGCCTGTCCGGCGCACTGCACGGATTCGTGGCACACCTGTAGGAGCTATCGGTAAGTTGCGGCAGAACTTGATAGCGGGTGCCTGAATCGGTCTTTTCCGGTAGCATTCCCACAGTTTGACCCGCCTGGAAGCCCCCCAATGTCCGACCGCCTGACCCTGCTGCGTCCCGACGACTGGCATATTCATCTTCGCGATGGTGCTGTGTTGACCCATACCGTCGCCGATGTCGCGCGCACCTTCGGGCGCGCAATCATCATGCCTAACCTGGTTCCGCCAGTGCGCAACGCCGCCGAGGCCGACGGCTATCGCCAGCGCATCCTCGCCGCACGCCCGGCTGGCAGCCGCTTCGAACCGTTGATGGTGCTTTACCTCACCGACCGCACCCAGCCCGAAGAGATCCGCGAGGCCAAGGCCAGCGGCTTCGTCCATGCCGCCAAGCTGTACCCGGCCGGTGCCACCACCAACTCCGACTCCGGCGTCACCAGCATCGACAAGATTTTCCCGGCGCTGGAGGCCATGGCCGAAGTCGGCATGCCGTTGTTGATCCATGGTGAAGTCACCCGGGGCGACGTCGACGTGTTCGACCGCGAGAAAATCTTCATCGACGAGCACATGCGCCGCGTCGTGGAGCGTTTCCCGACGCTCAAGGTGGTGTTCGAACACATCACCACCGGCGATGCCGTGCAGTTCGTCAACGAGGCACCGGCCAACGTCGGCGCGACCATTACCGCCCATCACCTGCTGTACAACCGCAACCACATGCTGGTGGGCGGGATCCGGCCGCACTTCTATTGCCTGCCGATCCTCAAGCGCAATACCCACCAGGAAGCCTTGCTGGACGCCGCCACCAGCGGCAGCGCCAAGTTTTTCCTTGGCACCGACTCGGCACCCCACGCCCAGCACGCCAAGGAAGCGGCCTGCGGTTGCGCCGGCTGCTACACCGCCTATGCCGCCATCGAGATGTACGCCGAGGCGTTCGAACAGCGCAACGCGCTGGACAAACTCGAAGGTTTCGCCAGCCTGCATGGCCCGCGTTTCTATGGCCTGCCGGTGAACACCGATCGTATTACCCTGGTTCGCGATGAGTGGACCGCCCCCGCCAGCCTGCCTTTCGGCGACCTGGCTGTCATCCCGCTGCGCGCCGGTGAAAAACTGCGCTGGCGCCTGCTGGAGGAAAACGCGTGAGTGAAGATCATTTCGACGACGAACTGGACGGCAACGGTGGTTCGGGCGGCGCCCGTCACCCCATGGCTGCTCGGTTCCGTGGCTATCTGCCGGTTGTCGTCGACGTAGAAACCGGCGGTTTCAACTCCGCCACCGACGCCTTGCTGGAAATCGCGGCGACCACCATCGGCATGGACGAAAAAGGCTTTGTGTTCCCTGACCACACCTACTTCTTCCGTGTCGAACCGTTCGAAGGCGCCAACGTCGAAGCGGCGGCCCTGGAGTTCACCGGGATCAAGCTCGATCACCCGTTGCGCATGGCAGTCAGCGAAGAAACGGCCCTGACCGACATCTTCCGTGGCGTGCGCAAGGCGCTCAAGGCCAACGGTTGCAAGCGAGCGATCCTGGTCGGCCACAACAGCAGCTTCGACCTGGGCTTCCTCAACGCCGCCGTCGCGCGCCTGGACATGAAGCGCAACCCGTTCCACCCGTTCTCCAGCTTCGACACCGCGACCCTGGCTGGCCTGGCGTACGGCCAGACCGTCCTGGCCAAGGCGTGCCAGGCGGCTGACATCGATTTCGATGGCCGTGAAGCCCACTCGGCCCGCTACGACACCGAGAAGACCGCCGAGCTGTTCTGCGGCATCGTCAACCGGTGGAAAGAGATGGGTGGCTGGCAGGATTTCGACGACTAACCAGTAGAGCCATTGTGGCGGCCCTCCGTGGGAGCAAAGCTTGCTCGCGACACAGGCGACTCGGTCTTTGGAAGACCGCATCGCAGCCATCGCGGGCAAGCCTTGCTCTCACAGATAAATTCCTTCGCCATAAGGTCCTGTGTTTCAGCCGGCAAGTTTGAAACGCCCATAAAAAAACCGGCCCATCATGGGCCGGTTTTTTTATGCCTCGGTGCGCTTACAGCTTGTCGCTGTGCTCGCCCAGGTAAGCGGCAACGCCTTCAGGCGAAGCGGTCATGCCCTTGTCGCCTTTTTTCCAGTTGGCCGGGCAAACTTCGCCGTGCTCTTCGTGGAATTGCAGCGCATCGACCAGACGGATCAGTTCTTCCATGTTACGGCCCAGTGGCAGGTCGTTGATGATCTGCGAACGGACAACGCCTTTGTCGTCGATCAGGAACGCGCCACGGAAGGCCACGCCGCCTTCGGACTCAACGTCATAGGCCTTGGCGATTTCGTGCTTCATGTCGGCAGCCATGGTGTATTTCACCTGACCGATACCGCCATTGTTGATCGGGGTGTTGCGCCAGGCGTTGTGGGTGAAGTGCGAGTCGATCGAAACAGCGACCACTTCGACGTTGCGCGCCTTGAAATCATCCATGCGGTGATCCAGTGCGATCAGCTCGGACGGGCAGACGAAGGTGAAGTCCAGTGGATAGAAGAACACCAGGCCGTATTTGCCTTTGATGGCCGAGGACAGGGTGAAGCTGTCGACGATTTCGCCGTTGCCGAGGACGGCTGGAACGGTGAAGTCTGGGGCTTGTTTGCCTACGAGTACGCTCATTGGGTATCTCCTGATGTAATAGCGTGAAAACATGGTCCGGGCCAGCCTGTCACCCTCAGGCGACAGCCCTGTGACACGAACCCGCTTGCAAGGGCCGACCATCATACACCGCGCATTTGGACTGTCTTCAACGGTTTTTCGGTGACATCGAAAAATCGCCGTCCGGTTTCATGCAGCCTCAATTGTCTTGGACAAACCGTTCGTCAGCCTGGCAACGCTCAGGCGCAAGACCTTGAGAAACCACTTTGACAATCATTCTCGTTAACATTAAGATCCGTCTCAATTGAGTCACAACCAGCGACGGTTCTCACTTATGTATGTATGCCTCTGCACTGGCGTCACCGACGGGCAAATCCGCGAAGCGATCTACGAAGGTTGCTGCAGCTATCGCGAAGTCCGCCAGACCACCGGCGTAGCCAGCCAATGCGGCAAATGTGCCTGCCTGGCCAAGGAAGTGGTTCGTGAAACCCTCGCCAAAGTGCAAACGGCACAGGCCTCGATCCCCTACCCGGTAGAATTTAGCGCCGCGTAACAGCACGTAATAAACAATTTTCAAGGAACCGGACCCAGTGTCCGGTTTTTTTATGCCTGCAAATCAAATGCTTAGCCTCCAGACGCGGAACACAAACATTCTTATTCCGATTAATTTTCATTTATTATTCAATAACTTAGGTTTGACACTCGTAAATGCGCGGCTCAAACTCTGCCTAATACACAGCTATTACAGGGCAGGCCTCATCATGAAAGGCGACATTACAGTCATCCAGCATCTCAACAAGATCCTTGCCAATGAGCTGGTCGCGATCAACCAATACTTCCTGCATGCACGCATGTACGAGGATTGGGGCCTGAACAAGCTGGGCAAGCACGAGTACCACGAATCGATCGACGAGATGAAGCACGCGGACAAGCTGATCAAGCGCATCCTGTTTCTCGAAGGCCTGCCGAACGTCCAGGACCTGGGCAAGCTGCACATCGGCGAACATACCCGGGAAATGCTTGAGTGCGACCTGCGTATCGAGCGCACCGGCCACACCGACCTGAAGGCCGCTATCGCCCACTGCGAAAGCGTTGGCGACTTCGGTAGCCGTGAACTGCTGGAAGACATCCTCGAATCCGAGGAAGAGCACATCGACTGGCTGGAAACCCAATTGGGCCTGATCGACAAAGTCGGTCTTGAGAACTACCTGCAATCGCAGATGGGTGAAGAGTAAGCTTCCCCGAAAGCAAGCCACTAAAAAGCCCCGCCCTCTTTCGAGAGGCGGGGCTTTTTATTACCTGGGTTTCCAGGCCCACCTAAATCCACTGTGGGAGCGAGCTTGCTCGCTCCCACAAGGGTTCGTGTTCACCACAACCGGTGTAGTGAACAGAACCTCATGGATCAGGCTTCGGTCTTGTTCGCCGCCGCTTTTTCTACCGCTTCCTTGATCGTGGCCTGCAGAGAGCCGTCAGCAGCCATCTCGGTCATGATGTCGCTACCGCCGATCAGTTCACCACCCACCCACAGCTGTGG
This sequence comes from Pseudomonas brassicacearum subsp. brassicacearum, assembly GCF_008801605.1. GTDB lineage: Bacteria > Pseudomonadota > Gammaproteobacteria > Pseudomonadales > Pseudomonadaceae > Aquipseudomonas > Aquipseudomonas brassicacearum. The sequence goes on from NZ_VZPJ01000003.1 coordinate 56,750, forward strand.
GAAGGTTGGCCAGTTGGCGTACTTGGGCAGGTTGGCGCGGATTTCCGGGTTCTGCAGGATGTCCACGTAGGCAAACTTCTCGCCACACGCCATCACAGCCTGAGCAGCCTTGGCCGAGAAACCGCACTGTGGCGCGTTCGGCGAGCCTTTCATGTAAAGCAGGATGGTGTTGTTGGCAATCTGGTCTTTAATCGTTTCGATGATATCCATGGAGCACCTCGGCTTAAAACTTTTGCGACTTAAGTTGTCGACACGGTGACGCATTGTAACGGAAAGCCGAACCTGCTCCAGAGACAATTTTACGCAGCCGCCACCTTCACCGGTACGCCGTTGAGTGCCGCGTTGCCGGACAACTCATCGAGCTGACAATCATCGGTCAGGTCGTTGGCGCTGGAGCCCGGTTGTCCGCTGGCGATGGTCATCTGCACGCCCGGCCGGGCATGGCCCCAGCCGTGGGGCAGGCTGACCACGCCTTTCATCATGTCCAGGCTGCCCAGCACCTCGACTTCAATGACGCCCACCCGCGAACTGACGGTCACCCGTTGCCCGTCGACCAGGCCACGACTGGCGAGGTCATCCGGGTGCATCAACAACTGATGACGCGGCTTGCCCTTCACCAGTCGATGAAAATTATGCATCCAGGAGTTATTGCTGCGCACATGGCGGCGGCCAATCATCAGCAATTCGTCCGGTTTTGGCGCCTGCAACGCAGCGAAGCGCGCAAGATCGGCGAGTATCACCGCTGGCGCAGCCTGCACCCGCTGGTTTTCGGTTTTCAGGCGTGCAGCCAGGTTGGGCTTGAGCGCACCGAGGTCGATGCCATGGGGATGATCGAACAGGGTCGTCAGGGACAGCTTGTGCGGCGAGGCGTCGCCATACGCCCCGCTACGCAGGCCGAAATCGATCATCTGCGCCGGCGGCATGGTCGGCTTGAGCTCCTTGCCGGTTCGGGTGGCAAAGGCCTTGGCCAAGCCGACGAAGATTTCCCAATCGTGCAGCGCACCCTCGGGCTTGGGCAGGATCGCCCGGTTGAAACGGGTCACGTTGCGCACCGCGAACAGGTTGAACGTGGTGTCGTAATGATCGTTCTCCAGGGCCGAGGTCGAGGGCAGGATCAGGTCGGCGTAACGCGTGGTTTCGTTGATGTACAAATCGAGGCTGACCATGAACTCCAGCCCGTCCAGGGCCTGCTCCAGTTGCCGCCCGTTGGGTGTGGACAGCACCGGGTTGCCGGCCACGGTGACCAGCGCACGAATCTGGCCTTCGCCTTCGGTGAGCATTTCCTCGGCCAGGGCCGACACCGGCAACTCCCCTGCGTACTCGGGACGCCCGGACACCCGGCTCTGCCAACGGTTGAAATGCCCGCCCGAGGTGGTAGCGACCAGGTCCACCGCTGGCTCGGTGCACAGCGCCCCGCCTACCCGATCAAGATTGCCGGTGACCAGGTTGATCAATTGAATCAGCCAATGGCACAGCGTGCCAAACGCCTGGGTCGACACCCCCATCCGCCCGTAGCACACCGCTGACGGCGCGGCGGCGAAGTCGCGGGCCAATTGCCGGATCTGCGCTGCAGGCACCGCACAGAGCGGGCTCATGGCTTCAGCTGTGAAAGTGGCGACGGCCTCGCGCACCTCGTCCAGGCCGTCCACCGGCAGGTGGCTGTCACGGGTCAGGCCTTCGCTGAACAATGTATTGAGCAAACCAAACAGCAGCGCAGCATCACCGCCGGGGCGTACAAAGACGTGCTGGTTGGCAATGGCCGCCGTTTCGCTGCGGCGCGGATCGACCACCACCACCTTGCCGCCACGGGCCTGGATCGCCTTGAGGCGCTTCTCCACGTCCGGCACGGTCATGATGCTGCCGTTGGACGCCAGCGGGTTGCCGCCCAGGATCAGCATGAAGTCGGTGTGGTCGATGTCCGGAATCGGCAGCAGCAGGCCGTGACCGTACATCAAGTAGCTGGTCAGGTGATGGGGCAGTTGGTCCACCGAAGTCGCCGAGAAACGGCTGCGGGTTTTCAACAGGCCCAGGAAATAGTTGCTGTGGGTCATCAGCCCATAGTTATGCACGCTGGGGTTGCCCTGGTAGACCGCCACCGCGTTCAGGCCATGGCGCGCCTGGATGTCCGCCAGGCGCTCGGCCACCAACGCGAAGGCGTCGTCCCAGGCAATCGGTTGCCATTCATTGCCAACGCGCTGCATGGGCTGGCGCAGCCGGTCTGGGTCGTTCTGGATATCTTGCAGCGCCACCGCCTTGGGGCAAATGTGACCGCGACTGAAGGTGTCCAGCGCATCGCCCTTGATCGAGGTGATCACCAGGCCCTGGCCGTCGGTTTCGGTGGTTTCGAGGGTCAAGCCGCAGATGGCTTCACACAAGTGGCACGCACGGTGGTGGAGAGTCTTGGTCATGGCCAGTCTCTGTTTTATTCGTGGCGGGCGCTTTCGGCCGCGGGAACAAAACTATGGCGCGTGATTCCCGGCAGCGCCAGCGACGTTCGTCCTGTGAATTGCCGGGCATCAGGCCCACCGATGAGAGGGCGTCAAGGCTGGTCGGGAGGCGGTGCCAGCATCTGGATTTCTTCGACGGTTTCCACCTGCTCCTGGGCAATGGGCACACCCGTTAGCTCGCCAATCAGCCGCCAATGCTCGTCGAGGCCGCTGCTGATAGTGGCCATGCGATCGATCATCCGACGGCCCGCGGCCTTGGTCACCTCGTCATCGCTGCGCAGCAATTCGAATGACATGGAAGTCACCGAAGCCGTCAGGTGCGTCAGCGATCGTGCAGTCAGCCCCAGCAGTTCCATCAGTTGTTGCTCTTTCGAATCCATTTCGGGCTCCTGTGCCGCTGAGGCTCATTTATAACTCAGGCCTTTGCATTAGGAAATGTTTCACGACCACCACCAGACCGGCGAAAGACTGGGGGGCCACGGCGCAAACCGCCCCTCATCCATCGCGCGCCCGCCGCGCTTGATTGCCAAGCCAAGCAACGCCAGTGTACAAATGGGTCGCTGCTGTCAGGAAACCGGCCACAAATATGCCATCGCATTCGCGTGATGGTCTCGCTGAAATCCCCAAAAACCGTAGCCCTATTGGTAAGACGCGACATTTAATTATAAGATCGCGCCTTCCCCTATTTCGTCGCCCCGTGCGGCTTTTGCCGCAGGTCTCGCCCGTTTTTTGAATAAACAAGGCTTTGAGCATCTGCGGTCAGTTACAAAAAGGTAGTCAATCATGAGCGCAAGGCACTTTCTCTCCCTGATGGATTTCACGCCCGATGAGTTGCTCGGCGTGATCCGTCGAGGCGTGGAGCTCAAGGACCTGCGTAACCGCGGCGTACTGTTCGAGCCCTTGAAAAACCGCGTGTTGGGGATGATCTTCGAGAAGTCATCGACCCGCACCCGCATCTCTTTCGAAGCCGGCATGATCCAGCTGGGCGGCCAGGCGATCTTCCTGTCGCCCCGCGACACCCAACTGGGCCGTGGCGAACCGGTCAGCGATTGCGCCATCGTCATGTCTAGCATGCTGGATGCAGTGATGATCCGTACCTTTGCCCACAGCACCCTGACCGAGTTCGCGGCCCATTCCCGCGTACCCGTCATCAATGGCCTGTCCGATGACCTGCACCCCTGCCAGTTGCTGGCCGACATGCAGACCTTCCTCGAGCATCGCGGCTCGATCCAGGGCAAGACCGTGGCCTGGATCGGCGATGGCAACAACATGTGCAACAGCTATATAGAAGCGGCGCTGCAATTCGACTTCCAGCTGCGCATTGCCTGCCCTGAAGGTTATGACCCCAATGCCGAGCTGCTCGCCAAGGCCGGGGACCGGGTGACCATCGTGCGTGATCCGAAACAGGCCGTGGCCGGTGCGCACCTGGTGAGCACCGACGTCTGGACCTCCATGGGCCAGGAAGAAGAAACCGCCAAGCGCCTCAAGCTGTTCGCGCCGCTACAGGTCAACCGGGCCTTGCTCGACCTGGCGGATGCCGACGTGCTGTTCATGCACTGCCTGCCGGCCCACCGTGGCGAGGAGATCAGCTTCGACTTGCTGGACGACCCGCGCTCGGTGGCCTGGGACCAGGCAGAAAATCGACTTCACGCGCAAAAGGCACTGCTCGAGTTCCTTGTCGAGCCGGCGTATCACCACGCATGAGCCATTCGCTGCTGCTGAATTTGCATAACCTGGCCTGCGGCTACCAAAACCAGCGGGTCGTGCAGAACCTCAACCTGCACCTCAATGCCGGCGATATCGGTTGCCTGCTCGGTTCGTCCGGGTGCGGCAAGACCACGACGTTGCGCGCCATCGCCGGCTTCGAACCGGTGCACGAGGGTGAAATCCAATTGGCCGGGGAAACCATCTCCCGCGCCGGTTTCACCCTCGCCCCGGAAAAACGCCGTATCGGCATGGTGTTCCAGGACTATGCCCTGTTTCCCCACCTGAGCGTGGCCGAGAACATCGCCTTTGGCATTCGCAAGCATCCGGACAAGGATCGCGTCGTCGAAGAGTTGTTGGAACTGGTCAATCTGAAGCACCTGGGCAAGCGCTTTCCCCATGAGTTGTCCGGCGGCCAGCAACAACGCGTGGCCCTGGCCCGCGCGCTGGCACCAGAACCACAACTGCTATTGCTCGATGAGCCGTTCTCCAACCTCGATGGCGAGTTGCGACGCAAGCTCAGCCATGAAGTGCGGGATATTCTCAAGGCCCGCGGCACCAGCGCGATCCTGGTCACACACGATCAGGAAGAAGCCTTCGCCGTGAGTGACCATGTCGGGGTATTCAAGGAAGGTCGACTGGAACAGTGGGACACGCCCTACAACCTGTATCACGAACCTCTGACGCCATACGTCGCCAGCTTCATTGGCCAGGGCTACTTCATTCGCGGCCGGCTCGACAGCCCGGAATCGGTGCAAACCGAGTTGGGCACCCTGCGCGGTAACCGGGCCTACACCTGGCCCATCGGCGGTGCGGTGGATGTGTTGCTGCGCCCAGACGATATCGTCTACGCACCGGACAGCCCGCTCACCGCCAGCATTGTCGGCAAGACCTTCCTGGGCGCTTCAACCTTGTATCGCCTGCAATTGCCCACAGGCGCGCAACTGGAATCGATCTTCCCCAGCCACGCCGACCATCAGCTCGGGGACAGTGTCGGCATCCGCGTGGCGGCTGAACACCTGGTGCTGTTCCAAGCCTCGGGCAGCACCGCGGCGCACATCCCGCCGGTGGACAGCGGTGTGCGGCGCTATAGCACCGCCAGCTGATAGCTCCCGCCCCACAAGGGAATTTGCAGCAGGCACAAATCAGCTGTCATCCATAAATCCTGTGGGAGCGAGCTTGCTCGCGATGGCATAGGCACATTCAGCATCGATGTACGCTGAACCACCGCTATCGCGAGCAAGCTCGCTCCCACAGTTGGTCTCATTGGCTTGAGTGCAGAGTCAACCCAGCATCAACGTCCCACTGGCCACCAACGTCGCATTCCCGCCGATCTTCACCCGCTCCCCCTCCAACCGGCAGAACAACGCCCCGCCCCGGGCCGAGCATTGGTAAGCCGTCAGCCCTTGCTTGCCCAAGCGCTTGGACCAATAGGGAATCAGGCTGCAGTGGGTCGAGCCGGTCACTGGGTCCTCGTTGATGCCAATCGCCGGGGCAAAATAGCGCGAGACAAAATCATGCTTGCTCCCCGGCGCGGTCACGATAGCGCCCGGCCAAGGCAGTTTTGCCAGGGCCGCCATGTCCGGCTTGCAATCGAGTACCGCTTGCTCCGATTCCAGCACCACGAACAGTTCGTTGGAACTCAGCACGTCCACCGCTTCGACACCCAAGGCACTCTGGACGGCCAAGGACGTGCCCAACTCGGCAGGCACGACAGCCGGAAAATCCAGCCACAACCGATCACCTTCGCGCGTAACGCTCAACGAACCGGACTTGCAGATGAAATCCAGTCGCTCGACCGTTTCGTGGTAGACCTCGAACAGTACATAAGCGCTGGCCAACGTAGCGTGCCCGCACAGCGGGACTTCGGTGGCAGGCGTGAACCAGCGGATATGCCAATGCTGGCCTTCACGCACCAGAAACGCGGTTTCAGCCTGGTTATGTTCGGCGGCGATCTTCTGCATCAAGTCATCGGCAAGCCAGCCGTCGAGTCTATAGACCATCGCCGGGTTACCGCCGAACGGCCGGTCACTGAACGCATCGACCTGATGAAACGCAAGCTGCATGGCACTTCTCCTTTTTTTGATGCGCCAGCATGCGGTGCAGCGGCACAGCTTAACCAGTGACAGATCAGTAGAATTTTCACCCTACAGCATGGGATGGAAGCTCTGACTCCTAGCTTAGCCTTTCACACCCTTGTGGCGAGAACGCTTGCTCCCGCTCGGCTGCGCAGCCGTTAATCAAGCACGTCCAATGTCAGCAAACGTCGCCCCGGTGTGCTCCTTCAATACCGAAGGCGCCAACTCGACTTCCAAGCCGCGCCGTCCCGCACTGACAAACATACTGGCGAGCGGCTGTGCGGAATTGTCGATAAAAGTGCGCAGGCGCTTCTTCTGCCCCAGCGGGCTGATGCCGCCAAGTAAATAACCGGTCGAACGCTGCGCGGCGGCTGGGTCGGCCATCTCGACCTTTTTCACCCCGGCGGCATGGGCCAGGCCTTTCAAGTCCAGGCTTCCGGCCACAGGCACCACCGCCACCAACAGTTCACCCTTTTCGCTGGCCGCCAACAACGTCTTGAACACCTGCGCCGGATCCAGGCCGAGCTTTTCCGCCGCTTCCAAACCGTAGGACGCGGCCTTGGGATCGTGTTCGTAACTGTGGATGCGATGTTCGGCGCGCACTTTCTTAAGCAGATCCAACGCGGGTGTCATGACTGCTCCTGACAAGGAAATGAAAAAAGAGTGGCCGGATTCTAAGCCATCGCCAGCGAAAAGGCTTGGGACGGGGTCGCGAGTACGGTGACCCACCGTCAGTGGAAGAGTCATTCACGCCACGAATAGTTGAAATGTGACCGATGGTTCACTTTCGACCTTTGACATCAGCGTTTCTTGTCTATATTTTTTCGAAACTGAAAGTCATATCGCAGGTCTCAAGCAGCAACCCGAGATCAGGATGGGGATCCTGCCTCGGTGGAGATCGCGCAATCGAGCTTTATCGAAGGCGCAGCAAAACAACAAAAAACCGAGGTTTGAATGACAACTGCTTTACAACAGCCGTCCCTGTCCGGCCAATGCCTGGCTGAATTCCTGGGCACTGCCCTGCTGATTTTTTTCGGAACTGGTTGTGTCGCGGCGCTCAAGGTCGCGGGTGCCAGCTTCGGCTTGTGGGAAATCAGCCTCATCTGGGGCGTCGGCGTCAGCATGGCGATCTATCTGAGCGCGGGCATTTCCGGCGCCCATCTCAACCCCGCCGTCAGCATTGCCCTGTGTATTTTCACTGACTTCGAAAAGCGCAAACTGCCTTTCTATATGCTGTCCCAAGTGGCCGGTGCTTTCTGCGGCGCACTTCTGGTCTACACGCTGTACAGCAACCTATTCTTCGATTTCGAACAGTCCCGGCACATGATTCGGGGCACCGAAGCCAGCCTCGAACTGGCGTCGGTGTTTTCCACCTACCCGCACGCAGCGCTGTCCACCGGCCAAGCCTTCCTCGTGGAGGTGATCATTACGGCCATCCTGATGGGCGTGATCATGTCCCTGACCGATGACAACAATGGTTTACCCCGTGGCCCACTGGCACCACTGCTGATCGGCCTGCTGATTGCGGTGATCGGCAGCTCCATGGGGCCGCTGACAGGCTTTGCGATGAACCCGGCGCGGGACTTCGGTCCTAAACTGATGACTTTCTTCGCCGGCTGGGGTGAAATTTCCCTCACGGGCGGACGCGACATCCCGTACTTCCTGGTTCCGATTTTTGCCCCGATTGTGGGTGCGTGCCTCGGTGCTGCGGCCTATCGCGGGTTGATTGCCCGCCACCTGCCCAGCGCCATAACTGCTACAAAGGATGCAGAACCGGCCATTGACGGCAAGCCCAGAACGTCCTGAAACAGTCGACGCTGGCTCCTGCCATTCGAGCCTGCGCCGTGGCTTCTTCCCTAATTTACGTCCCAAGGCAATCGACATGACCGACATACAGAACAAGAACTACATCATTGCCCTCGACCAGGGTACGACCAGCTCGCGCGCGATCATCTTCGACCGTGACGCCAACGTGGTCTGCACCGCCCAGCGCGAATTCGCCCAGCATTACCCACAGGCCGGCTGGGTCGAACACGACCCGATGGAAATCTTCGCCACCCAGAGCGCGGTCATGGTCGAAGCCCTCGCCCAGGCTGGCCTGCACCATGACCAGGTGGCCGCCATCGGCATCACCAACCAGCGTGAAACCACCGTGGTCTGGGACAAGACCACTGGCCGGCCGATCTACAACGCCATCGTCTGGCAATGCCGCCGCAGTACCGAAATCTGCCAGCAGCTCAAGCGCGATGGCCACGAGCAATACATCAGCCAAACCACCGGCCTGGTCACCGACCCGTACTTTTCCGGCACCAAGCTCAAGTGGATCCTGGACAACGTCGAAGGCAGCCGCGAGCGTGCACGCAACGGTGAACTGCTGTTCGGCACCGTCGACAGCTGGCTGATCTGGAAATTCACCGGTGGCAAGGTCCACGTCACCGACTACACCAACGCCTCGCGCACCATGCTCTTCAACATTCACTCGCTGGAATGGGACGCGAAGATGCTCGACATCCTCGACATCCCCCGCGAAATGCTCCCGCAAGTGAAATCGTCCTCGGAGATCTATGGCCGCACCAAGAGCGGCATCGCCATCGGCGGCATTGCCGGTGACCAGCAGGCGGCCCTTTTCGGCCAGATGTGCGTGGAGCCAGGCCAGGCGAAAAACACCTACGGCACCGGCTGCTTCCTGCTGATGAACACCGGCAGCAAGGCCGTCAAATCCAATCACGGCATGCTCACCACCATCGCCTGCGGCCCGCGCGGCGAAGTGGCCTACGCCCTGGAAGGCGCGGTGTTCAACGGCGGCTCCACGGTCCAGTGGCTGCGCGATGAGCTGAAGATCATCAACGACGCGCTGGATACCGAATACTTTGCCAACAAGGTCAAGGACAGCAACGGCGTGTACCTGGTGCCCGCCTTCACCGGCCTGGGCGCACCGTATTGGGACCCCTATGCCCGTGGCGCGCTGTTCGGCCTGACCCGCGGCGTACGCGTCGATCACATCATTCGCGCGGCGCTGGAGTCGATTGCCTACCAGACCCGCGACGTACTCGACGCCATGCAACAGGATTCGGGTGAACGCCTCAAGGCCCTGCGCGTCGACGGTGGCGCGGTGGCGAACAACTTCCTGATGCAGTTCCAGGCCGACATCCTGGGTACCCGGGTCGAACGCCCGAAAATGCGTGAAACCACCGCCCTGGGTGCTGCGTACCTGGCCGGCCTGGCGTGCGGCTTCTGGGGCAGCCTGGAAGAACTGCGCGGCAAAGCGGTGATCGAGCGCGAATTCGAACCGCAGCTGGACGAACAGGCGAAGGAAAAACTCTACGCCGGCTGGCAGAAGGCGGTCAGTCGCACCCGTGACTGGGAACCCCATGAAGACGCTGAATAAAGCCTGATAAGGTTCTGAAACTGGTCGGGAGTGGATTCCTGCGGCATCATGGGCAAATTTTGTACGGCAGCCCAAAGGAAGCCCCATGAATCTGCCTCCCCGCCAGCAGCAAATCCTCGAACTGGTCCGCGAACGCGGCTATGTCAGCATCGAGGAAATGGCGCAGCTATTCGTCGTCACCCCGCAAACCATTCGCCGCGATATCAATCAACTGGCGGAAGTGAACCTGCTGCGTCGCTACCACGGCGGCGCCGCCTACGATTCAAGCGTGGAAAACACCGCCTACGCCATGCGCGCCGATCAGATGCGCGACGAGAAGCAACGCATCGCCGAAGCCATCGCCGCCCAGATCCCCGATCATGCCTCGCTGTTCATCAACATCGGCACCACCACCGAATCCATTGCCCGGGCGCTGCTCAATCACAACCATCTGAAGGTCATTACCAATAACCTGCATGTGGCGTCGATCCTCAGCGCCAAGGACGACTTCGAAGTCCTGATCGCCGGCGGCAACGTACGACGTGACGGCGGCGTGGTAGGCCAGGCCAGCGTCGACTTCATCAACCAGTTCAAGGTCGACTTCGCCCTGGTGGGCATCAGCGGGATCGATGAAGACGGCAGCCTGCTGGACTTCGACTACCAGGAAGTGCGGGTCTCCCAAGCCATCATCGCCAACGCCCGGCAAGTGCTGCTGGCGGCGGACTCCAGCAAATTCGGGCGCAACGCCATGGTCCGCCTGGGGCCCATCAGCTTGATCGACTGCCTGGTGACCGACCAGCAACCGGTGCCGGCTTTGGCGCAATTGCTGAGCCAGCACAAGATTCGGCTGGAAGTGGTCTGACGATCTCCTCAATACCTTGTGGCAAGGCTGCTGCGGGAGCAGGGCTTGCCCGCGATGAAGGCAACACAGTTTCTACATAGAACGAGGCGTCTGTTCCGCGAGCAAGCTTTGCTCCCACCACTCACTCGCCACAAAAGCGTGCCCAAGCACCTTCTCTCCTTCCTTCCATGTTCGAAAATTTTCCTTTCAGCTTCCCTTGATCAGTATTTTCAATCGAAGTTGACTGGCTGTTGCCGTCTTTATGGGCTAGTATTTTCGCAAATGAACATTTATGTTCGAATTCAAATATTTCGAAAAAGAGCCCGAGGCCAGCCGATGCCCACTTCTACCTTGCCTACGCCCCCTCTCGCCGAGGTTTACGACGTCGCCGTCATTGGTGGCGGTATCAACGGCGTGGGGATTGCCGCGGACGCTGCCGGTCGCGGTCTTTCGGTGTTCCTTTGCGAAAAGGACGACCTGGCCAGCCACACCTCGTCGGCCAGCAGCAAGCTGATCCACGGTGGCCTGCGCTACCTCGAACATTATGAATTCCGTCTGGTGCGCGAAGCGCTGGCCGAGCGCGAAGTGCTGCTGACCAAGGCCCCGCACATCGTCAAGCAAATGCGCTTCGTGCTGCCTCACCGCCCGCATCTGCGCCCGGCCTGGATGATCCGCGCCGGCCTGTTCCTCTACGATCACCTGGGCAAGCGTGAGCAGCTCGCCGGCTCGAAAAGCCTGAAGTTCGGTGCCGACAGTGCATTGAAAAGCGAGATTACCAAAGGTTTCGAATATTCCGACTGCTGGGTCGACGATGCGCGACTGGTAGTACTCAACGCCATGGCCGCCCGGGAAAAAGGCGCGCATATCCACACCCGCACGCGTTGCGTGAACGCCCGCCGCAGCAAAGGCCTGTGGCACTTGCACCTGGAACGTGCCGACGGCAGCCTGTTTTCGATCCGCGCCAAGGCACTGGTCAACGCCGCCGGCCCGTGGGTCGCCAAGTTCATTCGCGATGACCTGAAGCTGGAATCGCCCTACGGCATCCGCTTGATCCAGGGCAGCCACCTGATCGTGCCGAAACTCTACGAAGGCGAACATGCGCACATTCTGCAAAACGAAGACCAGCGCATCGTGTTCACCATTCCGTACCTGAACCAGTTCACCCTGATCGGCACGACTGACCGCGAATACACCGGTGACCCGGCCAAAGTGGCGATCACCGAGGGCGAAACCGATTATCTGTTGAAGGTGGTCAATGCCCACTTCAAGAAGCAGATCAGCCGCGGCGATATCCTGCACAGCTATTCCGGTGTGCGTCCGCTGTGCAACGACGAATCCGACAACCCATCGGCCGTGACCCGCGACTACACCCTGGCGCTGTCGGGTGGCGGTGAAGAAGCCCCCTTGCTGTCGGTGTTCGGCGGCAAGCTGACCACCTACCGCAAACTGGCCGAATCGGCGATGGCGCAACTGGCCCCGTACTTCACCCAGATGCGTCCGAGCTGGACCGCCGTAGAGGCCCTCCCCGGCGGCGAAAACATGACCACCCCGCAGGCGCTGTGCTCGGCGATCCGCGACAAGTTCGACTGGCTCCCAACCGACATCGCCCGCCGCTGGGCCACCACCTATGGCAGCCGCACCTGGCGCATGCTCGAAGGCGTGCACAACCTGGGTGACCTGGGCGAGCACATCGGCGCCGGTCTCTATACCCGCGAAGTCGACTACCTGTGCAGCGACGAGTGGGCCGTCGATGCCCAGGACATCCTGTGGCGCCGCAGCAAGCTGGGCTTGTTCACTACCCCGCTCGAGCAGGAGAAACTGCAGCAGTACCTGGACAAGGTCGAGCACAACCGCCGCAAGATCGAAGCGGCCTGAACGCTAGCCCGCAGAACCCAAAGCCCCTGAATCCTGCGATTCAGGGGCTTTTTGCATTCTGGAACACACTGCCGCCCCCCTGTAGGAGCGAGCTTGCTCGCGATGACACCTGCACATTCAACATCTATGTGGCTGGCACACCACATTCGCGAGCAAGCTCGCTCCCACAATGAATTGATGCGGCCTCAAGCCATTCGGTTTTCCGAACAGAACCCATCAGTCAGTTCGGTTAACCGGATGAAACAGGTCGCAAAAAACCCGAAACAAAACATTAATTATATTTAAAAACAACATCTTAAACAGACGCAACTGGCCTGGCACGAGTCATGCTCTACACTCTTGGAGACGAATGCCTGTACGCCAACACAACAGGAGCTGCCAGGCACTTCGAAGTACTCAGGGCCGACAAACCGGCCGAAATAAAAAAAACAATGTCGAGGAAACATCGATGCGTATCGTTCCCCATCTCCTGGGCGCAGCCATTGCTGCCGCTCTGATCAGCACTCCGGTTTTCGCAGCCGAACTGACCGGCACACTGAAAAAGATCAAAGAGTCCGGCGTTGTCACGCTTGGCCATCGCGACGCTTCCATTCCGTTTTCCTACATCGCGGACGCTTCCGGCAAACCGGTTGGCTACTCCCACGATATCCAGATGAAAGTCGTCGAAGCGCTGAAAAAAGACCTGGACCTGCCCAACCTGCAGGTCAAATACAACCTGGTCACCTCGCAAACCCGTATCCCGCTGGTGCAGAACGGCACCGTGGACCTGGAATGCGGCTCCACCACCAACAACGTCGAGCGTCAGCAGCAGGTTGACTTCTCCGTCGGCATTTTCGAGATCGGCACCAAGCTGCTGTCCAAGAAAGACTCCAAGTACAAGGATTTCGACGACCTCAAGGGCAAGAACGTCGTGACCACCGCCGGCACCACGTCCGAGCGTATCCTCAAGGCGATGAACGCCGACAAGCAGATGGGCATGAACGTCATCTCCGCCAAGGACCACGGCGAATCCTTCCAGATGCTGGAATCGGGTCGTGCCGTCGCGTTCATGATGGACGACGCCCTGCTGGCTGGCGAAGCCGCCAAGGCCAAGAAAGCCGATGACTGGGCCGTGACCGGCACCCCGCAGTCCTACGAAATCTATGGCTGCATGATGCGCAAGGGCGACGAGCCGTTCAAAAAAGCTGTCGATGACGCCATCAAGGCCACCTACGCTTCGGGCGAGATCAACAAGATCTACGAAAAATGGTTCATGCAACCTATCCCGCCAAAAGGCCTGAACCTGAACTTCCCGATGAGCGACGAACTCAAGGCACTGATCGCCAAGCCGACCGATAAAGCGGCTGACGACAAGAAATCCTGATTTCTGACTAACCTTATCTCCTGAAGGGGCCCGGCCCTTTCAGGGGATGGTCACTCCCTGCTGGCAAATCTGGAAACACTCGAACCGGTGGCTGTCGAGCCGATCGCGTGTGCCTGGCCTTCAAGCCGGGCGGGAACGGAGTTTCCCCAGGCGGGCATTTGTACATCGAACGATCTGAGGGGAGACCCTAATGAATTACAACTGGGACTGGGGCGTGTTCTTCAAGTCCACCGGCGTGGGCAGCGAGACCTATCTCGACTGGTACGTGACCGGTTTGGGCTGGACCATCGCCATCGCCGTCGTAGCCTGGATCATCGCCCTGCTGCTGGGCTCGGTGCTAGGCGTCATGCGTACCGTGCCGAACCGGCTGGTGTCGGGCATCGCTACCTGCTACGTGGAACTCTTTCGTAATGTGCCGCTGCTGGTTCAGCTGTTCATCTGGTACTTCCTGGTGCCGGACCTGCTGCCCGCCGATATGCAGGAGTGGTACAAGCAGGACCTGAACCCGACCACCTCGGCCTACCTGAGCGTCGTGGTGTGCCTGGGCCTGTTCACCGCCGCCCGGGTTTGCGAACAGGTGCGCACCGGTATCCAGGCGCTGCCGCGCGGCCAGGAATCCGCCGCCCGCGCCATGGGCTTCAAGCTGCCACAGATCTACTGGAACGTGCTGCTGCCCCAGGCCTACCGGATCATCATTCCGCCGCTTACCTCGGAATTCCTCAACGTCTTCAAGAACTCCTCCGTGGCCTCGCTGATCGGCCTGATGGAGTTGCTCGCGCAGACCAAGCAGACCGCCGAGTTCTCCGCCAACCTGTTCGAAGCCTTCACCCTGGCCACGCTGATCTATTTCACCCTGAACATGAGCCTGATGCTGCTCATGCGCATGGTCGAGAAGAAAGTCGCGGTGCCCGGCCTGATCTCCGTGGGGGGTAAATAATGGAACTCGACTTCACTGGCATCATCCCGGCCATTCCCGGTTTGTGGAACGGCATGGTAATGACCCTCAAGCTGATGGCCTTGGGCGTGGTCGGCGGGATCATCCTCGGCACGATCCTGGCGCTGATGCGCCTGTCCCATAACAAGCTGGTCTCCAATCTCGCTGGCGCCTATGTCAACTATTTCCGCTCGATCCCGCTGCTGCTGGTGATCACCTGGTTCTACCTGGCGGTGCCGTTCGTGCTGCGCTGGATCACCGGCGAAGACACGCCGATCGGGGCATTCGGTTCTTGCATCGTGGCGTTCATGATGTTCGAAGCGGCGTACTTCTGCGAAATCGTCCGGGCCGGCGTGCAGTCGATTCCCAAGGGCCAGATGGGCGCCGCCCAGGCACTGGGCATGAATTACGGCCAGACCATGCGCCTGATCATCCTGCCCCAGGCGTTTCGCAAGATGACCCCGCTGCTGTTGCAACAAAGCATCATCCTGTTTCAGGACACCTCGCTGGTCTACACGGTTGGCCTGGTGGACTTCCTCAATGCTTCGCGGGCCAGTGGTGACATCATCGGCCGCTCCAATGAGTTCCTGATCATCGCAGGTCTCGTGTACTTCACCGTCAGCTTTGCCGCCTCGCAGCTGGTCAAGCGTCTGCAAAAAAGGTTCGCCGTATGATCTCTATCAAAAACATCAACAAGTGGTATGGGGACTTCCAGGTACTGACCAATTGCAGCACCGAGGTCAGCAAGGGTGAGGTGGTGGTGGTGTGCGGGCCGTCGGGTTCGGGCAAGTCCACGCTGATCAAATGCGTGAACGCCCTGGAACCGTTCCAGAAAGGCGACATCGTGGTCGATGGCACGTCCATCGCCGACCCGAAGACCAACCTGCCGAAACTGCGGTCGCGCGTGGGCATGGTGTTCCAGCATTTCGAACTGTTCCCGCACCTGACCATCACCGAAAACCTGACGATCGCGCAGATCAAGGTGCTGGGCCGCAGCAAGGAAGAAGCCACCAAGAAAGGCCTGCAACTGCTTGAGCGGGTCGGCCTCTCGGCCCACGCCCACAAGCACCCGGGCCAGCTCTCCGGCGGCCAGCAGCAACGTGTGGCGATTGCCCGTGCCCTGGCGATGGACCCGGTGGTGATGCTGTTCGACGAACCGACCTCGGCCCTTGACCCGGAAATGGTCAACGAAGTGCTCGACGTCATGGTGCAACTGGCCCACGAAGGCATGACCATGATGTGCGTGACCCACGAAATGGGCTTCGCCCGCAAAGTGGCGAACCGGGTGATCTTCATGGACCAGGGCCAGATCATCGAAGACTGCAAGAAAGAAGAGTTCTTCGGCGACATCAGCGCCCGCTCCGAACGCGCGCAGCATTTCCTTGAGAAAATCCTGCAGCACTAAAAACACATTTGCGAAAGCTCCCACAAGGGACCGTGGTGACTCTGAGTAAGTGTTGTGGTTGACCCAAGGCTTCTGTGATGAAATGCGACCCCACCCTCTATCGCGCCGCGCCGCCATCACTCGCCGTGAAACCCCGCCTGATCCGCCATCTGTTCCTGCCGCCACTGGTCATCGCCCTGATGATCGGCCTGGGTTACCTCGGCTTCTGGATCAGCGAGCACTATGGCGTACGTGGCCTCGCCGAGAATGGCGAACGCCAGTTGGAGCTGCACGCCCGTGCGGTCGAGAGCGAGATCAGCAAGTACACCTACCTGCCCAGCCTGCTGGAGCTTGAGTCGAGTGTCTCGCAACTGCTCGACGACCCGACGCCCGAGCACCGCAGGACCGTCAATGAATACCTCGAAGGCCTGAACCGCCGCAGCCGCAGCCGGGCCATCTACGTGATGGACACCACCGGCCGGGTGATGGCCACCAGCAACTGGCGCGATGTCGACAGTTACCTGGGCGAAGACCTGTCCTTTCGCGCCTATTTCCAGAACGCCGTGCGCGGCCAGCCGGGGCGCTTCTACGGCATCGGCAGCACCAACGGCGAACCTGGCTACTACCTGGCCCATGGCCTGGAGCAACAAGGCAAGATCATCGGCGTGGCCGTGGTCAAGGTGCGCCTCGAAGCCCTGGAGGAACGCTGGCAGCGTGCGCGGTTGGAGGCGTTCGTCAGTGACGAGAACGGCATCATCATCCTGTCCAGCGACCCGGCGCGGCGGCTCAAGTCGGTTCGTCCCCTGAGCGACGACACCAAGGAACGCCTGGCCCGCAGCCTGCAGTACTACTGGTTTCCGCTCAATGAACTGGTGCCCCTGGCCCGGGAACGCCTGGCCGAAGGCATGGAGAAACTGACGTTCCCGGCCAACAGCGAACTGGTGTCCGACGAGCGCGCCATCAGCTACTTGTCGCAGACCCGGCCCTTGAGCGATACCCCGTGGAATTTCACCCTGCTGACCCCACTTGAAGACCTGCGTCGCCAGGCGATCAACCAAGGCATCCTGGTAGCCGTGGCCTTCGCCCTGGTGGCGTTCCTGTTGATCGCCTGGAACGAACGGCGCAAGGTCATCGCCACCCGTCTCGCGGCCCGGGAAGCCTTGCAGCAAGCCAACAACCAGCTCGAGCGTCGGATTACCGAACGCACCACCGACCTGCGCGCCAGCAACGAACGACTCAAGGGCCAGATCCGCGAGCGGCGGCAGGCCGAAGAGACCTTGCGCCGGGCCCAGGACGAATTGGTCCAGGCCGGTAAACTGGCAGCCATCGGCCAGATGTCCACCAGCATCGCCCACGAACTCAACCAGCCGCTGGCGGCACTGCGCACCTTGTCCGGCAATACCGTGCGCTTCCTGGAACGCGGCCAGCTGGACATCGCCAGCGCCAACCTCAAGACCATCAACGATTTGATCGACCGCATGGGCCGGATCACCGCCAGCCTGCGCTCCTTTGCCCGCCGTGGCGACGACCAGGGCCAGGCCAGCCTCGGCAAAGGCGTCGAGGCTGCGCTGCAACTGCTGGGCGCCCGCCTTGAAAGCTTGAACATCCAGATTCATTCAAGCTTCGACGATGTCCAGGTGCACATTGACCAGACGCGCCTGGAGCAGATCCTGGTGAACCTGATCGGCAATGCCGTGGACGCCATGCAGACACAACCCGAACCGCAGCTGTGGCTCGAAGGCCAGGCCGGCGATGGCAAATATCGCCTGCGCGTGCGGGATAACGGCCATGGCATTGACCCGCAAGCACGCAAGCATCTGTTCGAACCCTTCTTCACCACCAAACCCGGCGAACAAGGCCTGGGCCTGGGCCTGACGCTTTCCGCCAGCCTGGCCGCCGCCACGGGTGGATACCTGGGTGTCGAGCATCCGGTCGAGGGCAGTGGAACCACGTTTGTCCTCAGTTTACCGTTGGTAAGCCTTTTACCTGCCGAGCCGCTATGAACAACGACCTGAGCGTACTGATCGTCGAAGACGACCCCCATGTCCTGCTGGGCTGCCAGCAGGCGCTGACCCTGGAAGACATTCCCTGCATCGGCGTGGGCAGCGCCGAAGAGGCCCTGGAGCGCGTCGACGATAACTTTGCCGGCATCGTCATCAGCGACATTCGCCTGCCGGGCATCGACGGCCTGGAACTGCTGACCCGCCTCAAGGCACGGGACCGCAGCTTGCCGGTGGTGCTGATCACTGGCCACGGCGACATCTCCATGGCCGTCGGCGCCATGCAAAAAGGCGCCTATGACTTCATGGAGAAACCCTTCTCCCCTGAACGCCTGGTGGACGTCGCCCGCCGTGCCCTGGAGCAGCGCAGCCTCGCCCGGGAAGTGTCATCGCTGCGTCGGCAATTGGCCGAACGCGATTCCCTGGAAGGCCGGATCATTGGCCGCTCGCCCGCCATGCAGCACCTGCGCGCGCTGATCGCCAACGTCGCCGATACCTCGGCCAACGTGCTGATCGAAGGAGAAACCGGCACCGGCAAGGAACTGGTCGCTCGCTGCCTGCACGATTTCAGCCGACGCCACGACAAGCAGTTCGTCGCGCTGAACTGCGGCGGCCTGCCGGAGAACCTGTTCGAAAGCGAGATTTTCGGCCACGAGGCCAATGCCTTTACCGGAGCCGGCAAACGGCGGATCGGCAAGATCGAGCACGCCGACGGTGGCACGCTGTTTCTCGATGAAGTGGAAAGCATGCCCCTGCCCTTGCAGATCAAGTTGCTGCGCGTGTTGCAGGAACGCACCCTCGAGCGCCTGGGTTCGAACCAGAGCGTGGCCGTGGATTGCCGGGTGATCGCCGCCACCAAGTCCGACCTGGACGAAATGGGCCGGACCGGGCAGTTCCGCAGCGACCTGTATTACCGACTCAACGTGGTGACCCTGGAACTGCCGCCACTGCGCGAGCGGCGCGAAGACATCCTGCAACTGTTCAAGCACTTTCTCCAGCAGTCGTCCCTGCGCTTCGATCGCACGGTACCGGAGCTGGACAACCAGACCCTGTCGAACCTGATGAGCCACGACTGGCCGGGCAACGTACGCGAACTGCGCAACGTCGCCGAGCGTTACGCCCTTGGCCTGCCGGCGTTCAAGCGCTCCGGTGCCAGCGGCGGCAACCAGGGCCTGGCCTTCGCCGAAGCAGTCGAAGCCTTCGAGCGCAACCTGCTGGTGGACGCCCTGCAACGCAGCGGTGGCAACCTGACCCAGGCCAGCCTGGAACTGGGCATGGCCAAGACCACGCTGTTCGACAAAGTCAAAAAATATGGCTTGAGCCATTAATCAACTGGGCGGGAAACCTGTGGATCTGATTTTCAAGGCGGCGCTCGGTGCAGCCGTGGTGGTCATCCTGGCGATGCTGGCCAAGACCAAGAACTATTACATCGCCGGGCTGGTGCCGCTGTTCCCGACCTTCGCCCTGATTGCCCATTACATCGTCGGCAAGGGCCGCTCGGTGGACGACCTGAAGACCACCATCGTGTTTGGGATGTGGTCGATCATTCCGTACTTCGTCTACTTGGCGACCCTTTACGTGATGGTCGACCGCATGCGCCTGGAGGCGTCCCTGGCCGTGGCGGCGGTGGCGTGGTTGATGGCGGCGACGGTGCTGGTCAGCGTCTGGGTGCGGGTTCACGGCTGATCCCTGTAGGAGCTGTCGAGCGAAGCGAGGCTGCGATCTTTTGATCTTTCGCTAGAGACTCAAGTGTCCAAGGAAAGATCGCAGCCTCGCGTTGCTCGACAGCTCCTACACAAACCAGTGATCAGTAGCCGACGGTAAACCGCGTCCGCGAAAACTGCGGTGTTTCCACTTCATCGATCATCGCAATGGCGTAATCGGCAAAGCTGATCCAACTGCGCCCGGCGGCGTCGAACAGCAAGTGATCCTTGCCAAGACGAAACTGCTCCGTGCGCTCGGTTTCGACGAACTCTGCCGAAGGCGAAAGGAAGGTCCAGTCCAGGTCCTGCTCCTGGCGCAGTACGTCCAGGAACAACGCTCCGGCGCTGGCTTCGGCAAGGTATTCCTCCGGGAAGCCATCGCTGTCGATCACACGAGAGCCGTCCGGGAGCAGCAACGAACCGGCCCCGCCGACCACCAGCAAACGCTTGACCCCGGCGGCTTTCACCGGCGCGATGACCTTGTCGGCCGGCACGGTGGCAAAGTGGGCCGCGCTGATCACCACATCGTGATCGGTCACCGCCGCGGTCAACGCCTCGCTGTCCAATACATCCAGCTGCTTGCTGACCACTCCGGCCCTTTCACCGATTTTCGCGGTGTTGCGGGCAATGGCCGTCACGCTGTGACCACGGCGCAGGGCTTCTTCCAGCAATTGGCTGCCAGCGCGACCGGTGGCGCCGATGATTGCGATTTTGCTCATGGTGTTCTCCAGTGATTACACATAGGGGCTATTAAAGCTGTGCTCGAAACGGACATGACAAAACTTTGCGGTATGTACACCGTTGTAACGAGGGAGCTTGCTCCCTCGCCACAAAAGCGCATCCGATACCCTGGAATCAGGGTTGTCACCACTTCATCTCGCCCTTTGCCACCTTGGCACTGAGCTCCAGGGAACTGTCTTCACCCAGGTTCGGGTAGCGTTGCTTCATGGCGGCGATCAGCGCGGCGGAATCCTTGGCCTTGGCGGTTTCTTCATCGAAGGCCTTGATGTAGCCGGCAGTGAATGTCACCGGAGCCAGGGACCGGGCGCTTTCACCCAGGTAGTGGCCCGGGATCACGGTGTTCGGTTGCAGCTTTTCAATACCGGCGAGGGTCGCCAGCCAGTCCTTGTGGGACTGCGGTGTCTGGGTGTCAGCCATCCAGACGTGGATGTTCTCGGCCACCACCACACCGCCTACCACGGCCTTGATCGATGGAATCCACACGAAACTGCGGTCCGGCTGTGGGCCATCGAGGCCGACGATCTGCAAGCGCTGGCCTTCCAGGGTCAGGCTGTCGCCCTTGAGCACCTGGGGCACGATGGCTTTGGCCGGGGCATCGGTCTTCAGGATCGGTCCCCAATATTTCAGCTTGCCGTCCATGGTCTGCTTGATGTGCGCGACGGTCGGCGCGGACGCCAGCACCTTGGCCTCAGGGAACGCGGCGGTGAGGGTTTCCAAACCAAAATAGTAGTCCGGATCGCCATGGCTGATGTAGATCGTGGTCAATCGCTTACCGCTGGCGCGGATTTTTTCCACCACCTGTGCGGCCTGGGTCTTGCCGAACTGGGCGTCTACCAGGATCGCTTCTTTTTCACCGCTGACCAACACCGAGGTCACCGGGAAAACCGCCGCCGCGCCGGGGTTGTAGACGTCCAGCGTCAAGCCGGCGGCCCAGGTCTGGGCGGTGAAGGCCAGGGCGGCGGTTGCCAGCAGCAGGCGCTTGAGGGGGATAAATCCGGTCATGGTGTGCTCCGTTGTCCAAAAGCCCGAAAGGGAATGAGATGGAGCTTAGTGACCTGACTCGTTTCAAAAAATGCGATGATCGAACATAGTTTGTTTCTGAAATCGGGCAGATCATGGATCGTCTACAAGCAATGCGGGTGTTCGTCACGGTGGTGGACCTGGGCAGCCAGTCGGCGGCGGCCGAGCATCTGGACCTGTCGCGGCCGGTGGTGTCGCGGTATCTGGCGGAGCTGGAGGACTGGGTCGGTGCCCGGCTGATGCACCGCACCACTCGCAAGCTGAGCCTGACGGCCGCAGGCACGGAGATCCTGCCGCGCTGCCGGCAGATGCTCGAGCTGTCCGGCGACATGCAAGCCGCCGTCAGCACCCCGGACGACGCGCCACGGGGCATGCTGCGCATCAGCGCCAGCACCTCGTTCGGCCAGGCCCAACTGGCGAGCGCCATGGCCGAATACGTCAAGCGCTACCCAGGGGTGAGCGTCGACCTGCAAATGCTCGACCGCACCGTGAACCTGGTGGATGAGCGCATCGACCTGGCGATCCGCATGAGCAACGACCTGGACCCGAACCTGATTGCCCGCCGCCTCACGGTCTGCCGCTCGGTGATCTGCGCCTCGCCGCACTATCTGCGTGAACACTCGACACCGCTGCGCGTGGAAGAGCTGAGCCGGCACAACTGCCTGACCCACTCCTACGTCGGCAAGAGCCTGTGGCATTTCGAGCAGGACGGCGAGCAGGTCTCGGTGCCGGTGCAGGGCAACATCAGCGCCAACGAAGCCAGCACATTGCTTCAGGCCACGATAGCCGGTGCCGGCGTGGCCATGCTGCCCAGCTACCAGGCCGGCGCTCACATCAAGAACGGCGAACTGATCCGCCTGCTGCCTCACGCCGAACCGCGGCGGATGAACATGTACGCGGTGTACGCCTCACGCAAACACATGCCGTCGGCGCTGCGCAGCCTGCTGGATTTTCTGGTGCTGAAGTTTCCCGAGATGCCCGAGTGGGATGTGGGGCTCTAAACGATAGCCGCCTCACCGCCGACCGCCACTGTGGGAGCGGTCGGTGTATTTCTTGTCTCTTCGCCAGGATTTCACCATTAGCCCGCCCCAAGGCATACTTGCGGCCCTCCGAGTTCCAGAATCCATCGCCCCATGCGTATCCACGTCAGTTTTATCGACCGCGTCGGCATCACCCAGGAAGTCCTGGCCTTGCTCGGTGGGCGCAATCTCAATCTGGATGCGGTGGAGATGGTGCCGCCCAACGTCTACATCGACGCCCCGACCCTCAGCCCGCAAGTGCTCGACGAGTTGCGCGAGGCGCTGTTCAGCGTGCGCGGCGTGCAGGCGGTCACCGTGGTGGACATCCTGCCGGGCCAGCGTCGGCACTTGCAGCTCGATGCGTTGCTCGCGGCCATGACCGACCCGGTACTGGCCCTGGACAGTGCCGGCAAGGTGTTGCTGGCCAATCCGGCGCTGATTGCCCTGTACGGTCGTGAACCGGCTGGGGAAAGCGTGGCCGAGCTGTTCGGTGACGAGGCCTTGCTGGACGCCTTGCTGGAGAACGGTTTTCGCTTGCCGCTGCGGGAAATCACCCTCAACGGCCAGACCTTGCTGCTGGACGCCACACCCATCACCGACGCCGGCGCGCTGCTGACGCTGTATCAACCGAACCGCATCGGCGAGCGCCTGTCGGCCCTGCATCACGATCACGCCGAAGGTTTCGACGCGCTGCTGGGCGAATCCCCGGCGATCCGCACCCTCAAAGCCCGGGCCCAGCGGGTCGCGGCGCTGGATGCACCGCTGCTGATCCAGGGCGAAACCGGCACCGGCAAGGAACTGGTGGCCCGGGCTTGCCATGCCATCAGCACCCGTCATGGCGCACCGTTCCTGGCCCTGAACTGCGCGGCATTGCCGGAGAATCTGGCGGAAAGCGAACTGTTCGGCTATGCCCCCGGCGCCTTCACCGGGGCGCAACGGGGCGGCAAGCCAGGGCTGATGGAGCTGGCGAACCAGGGCACGGTATTTCTCGATGAAATCGGCGAAATGTCGCCGTACCTGCAAGCCAAGCTGCTGCGCTTCCTGAACGATGGCAGCTTCCGCCGGGTGGGTGGCGACCGGGAGATCAAGGTCAACGTGCGGATCCTCAGCGCCACCCACCGCAACCTGGAGAAAATGGTCAGCGAGGGCTCGTTCCGCGAAGATCTGTTCTATCGCCTGAACGTGCTCAATGTCGAAGTCCCGCCGCTGCGGGAACGCGGCCAGGACATCCTGCTGCTGGCGCGTTACTTCATGCAGCAGGCCTGCGCGCAGATCCAGCGCCCGGTCTGCCGCCTGGCCCCCGGCACTTACCCGGCCCTGCTGGGCAACCGCTGGCCGGGCAACGTGCGGCAATTGCAGAACGTGATCTTCCGCGCCGCCGCCATTTGCGAAAGCAGCCTGGTGGATATCGGCGACCTGGACATCGCCGGCACCTCCGTGGCGCGTCAGGGCGATGTGGAAGTCGAAAGCCTGGAACAGGCCGTGGAAAGCTTCGAGAAGCACCTGCTCGAAAGCCTCTACGTCAACTACCCCTCCACCCGCCAGCTCGCCAACCGCCTGCAAACTTCCCACACCGCGATTGCCCATCGGTTGCGTAAATACGGGATTTCCGGGAAACCATAAGCTCGCTCCCACAAGGGTTCTGTGTTGTGGTCGAAATCACGTCAAAAACGACCTCCACCTGTACTGAAAGCGCTACAGTGGAACGATATCGCTACACCCATCGCTAAGCAGCGCTGCGCAAGGCTTTGATCCCACAACGATTTTATCCAGCCTCCCACCTGTAGCGATTTCGCTACAGCGAAGTCGAGCCAAGCTTCGAAAAAACCAGTCAAGTGGTTGATATATAAGCACTTATTAATATTGGCCGCATTCTTGCTATGGGTATTAGCATTCGGCCGGGCCAAGCCCCGCGCCTTCTTCGCGTCCACCAGACGAATCTGGCCCCAGGAGTTTCCATGAGCGAGTTGCGTTTCACTGAAGATCACGAATGGCTGCGCACCGAAGCCGACGGCAGCGTTACTGTCGGTATTACTGCGTTTGCCCAGAACGCCTTGGGCGATGTGGTCTATGTTCAGTTACCGGAACTGCAAAGCTATGACAAGGGTGCCGAAGCCTCCACCGTGGAATCGGTGAAAGCGGCCAGCGGTGTCTACATGCCACTGGACGGTGAAGTGCTCGAAGTGAACCCGGCCCTGGAAAGCAATCCGGAACTGGTCAACGAAGATCCCCTGGGCGATGGCTGGTTTTTCCGTTTCAAGCCAGTCAACGCCGCTGCCGTTGGCCAACTGCTGGATCAGGACGCTTACGACCGCCTGATCAAAGCCAACGCCGAAGCCTGAGGAGCGCCACATGACCGTTAATCTCGGCACTGCCAACGAATTCATCGCCCGCCACATCGGCCCGCGTGCCAGCGACGAGCAAGCCATGCTCGAGCGCCTGGGCTACGACTCCCTTGAAGCCCTGAGCGCCAGCGTCATCCCGGAAAGCATCAAGGGCACCAGCGTGCTGGACATGGGCGACGGCCAGAGCGAAGCCGATGCACTGGCCTCGATCAAGGCCATCGCCGCCAAGAACCAACTGTTCAAGACCTACATCGGCCAGGGCTACTACAACTGCCATACGCCGTCACCGATCCTGCGCAATCTGCTGGAAAACCCGGCCTGGTACACCGCCTACACCCCGTACCAGCCAGAAATTTCCCAGGGCCGTCTCGAAGCGCTGTTGAACTTCCAGACCTTGATCAGCGACCTTACCGGCCTGCCGATCGCCAACGCCTCCTTGCTCGACGAAGCCACCGCCGCCGCCGAAGCCATGACCTTCTGCAAGCGCCTGAGCAAGAACAAGGGCAGCAACGCGTTCTTCGCCTCCATACACAGCCACCCGCAAACCCTCGACGTACTGCGCACCCGCGCCGAGCCCCTGGGCATCGACGTGGTGGTCGGCGATGAGCGCGAACTAAGCGACGTCAGCGGCTTCTTCGGCGCGCTGCTGCAATACCCGGCCAGCAACGGTGACCTGTTCGACTACCGCGAACTGACCGAACGCTTCCACGCCGCCAATGCCCTGGTGGCCGTGGCCGCGGACCTGCTGGCCCTGACCCTGTTGACCCCGCCAGGTGAATTCGGCGCCGACGTAGCCATCGGCAGCGCCCAGCGCTTCGGTGTGCCGCTGGGCTTCGGCGGCCCGCACGCGGCGTATTTCTCCACCAAGGACGCCTTCAAGCGCGACATGCCGGGCCGTCTGGTTGGCGTTTCCGTGGACCGTTTCGGCAAGCCGGCCCTGCGCCTGGCGATGCAGACCCGCGAGCAACACATCCGCCGCGAGAAAGCCACGAGCAACATCTGCACCGCCCAGGTACTGCTGGCCAACATCGCCAGCATGTACGCCGTGTACCACGGTCCCAAGGGCCTGGTGCAAATTGCCAATCGCATCCATCACCTGACCGCGATCCTCGCCAAGGGCCTGGGCGCGCTAGGGCTGAGCGTCGAGCAAGAGAGCTTCTTCGACACCCTGACCTTGCGCACCGGCGCGCAAACCGCTGCCCTGCACGACAAGGCCCGCGCACAGCGCATCAACCTGCGTGTGGTGGACGCTGAACGCCTGGGCCTGTCCCTGGACGAGACCACCAGCCAGGCTGACGTTGAAGCACTGTGGAAGCTGTTGGCCGACGGCAAGGCACTGCCGGACTTCGCGGCACTGGCCGCCAGCGTGCAAAGCCGTATCCCGGCCGAGCTGGTGCGCCAATCGGCGATCCTCAGCCACCCAGTGTTCAACCGCTACCACTCCGAAACCGAGCTGATGCGCTACCTGCGCAAGCTCGCCGACAAGGACCTGGCCCTGGATCGCACCATGATCCCGCTGGGTTCCTGCACCATGAAACTCAACGCCGCCAGCGAAATGATCCCGGTGACCTGGGCCGAGTTCGGCGCCCTGCACCCATTCGCCCCGGCCGAGCAGAGCGCTGGCTACCAGCAACTGACCGACGAGCTGGAGGCCATGCTCTGCGCCGCCACCGGCTATGACGCAGTGTCGCTGCAACCCAACGCCGGTTCCCAGGGCGAATACGCTGGCCTGCTGGCGATCCGTGCCTATCACCAGAGCCGTGGCGAAGACCGTCGCGACATTTGCCTGATCCCGTCCTCGGCCCACGGCACCAACCCGGCCACCGCCCACATGGCCGGCATGCGCGTGGTCGTGACCGCCTGCGATGCCCGCGGCAACGTCGACATCGAAGACCTGCGGGCCAAGGCCATCGAGCACCGCGAACACCTCGCCGCATTGATGATCACCTACCCGTCCACTCACGGTGTGTTCGAAGAAGGCATCCGCGAAATCTGCGGCATCATTCATGACAACGGCGGCCAGGTGTACATCGACGGCGCCAACATGAACGCCATGGTCGGCCTCTGCGCCCCAGGCAAGTTCGGCGGCGACGTGTCGCACCTGAACCTGCACAAGACCTTCTGCATTCCCCACGGCGGTGGCGGCCCGGGCGTCGGCCCGATTGGCGTCAAGTCGCACCTGGCACCGTTCCTGCCGGGCCACGCCAACATGGAACGCAAGGAAGGCGCGGTGTGCGCGGCGCCATTCGGCAGCGCGAGCATCCTGCCGATCACCTGGATGTATATCCGCATGATGGGCGGCGCCGGCCTCAAGCGCGCCTCGCAACTGGCGATCCTCAACGCCAACTACATCGCCCGTCGCCTGGAAGAGCACTACCCGGTGCTCTACTCCGGCAGTAACGGTCTGGTGGCCCATGAATGCATCCTCGACCTGCGTCCACTCAAGGACAGCAGCGGCATCAGCGTCGATGACGTGGCCAAGCGCCTGATCGACTTCGGTTTCCACGCGCCGACCATGTCGTTCCCGGTGGCCGGCACGTTGATGATCGAGCCGACCGAAAGCGAATCCAAGGAAGAACTGGACCGCTTCTGCGACGCCATGATCTGCATCCGCGAAGAAATTCGCGCGGTGGAAAACGGCAGCCTGGACAAAGACGACAACCCACTGAAAAACGCCCCGCACACCGCGGCGGAAATCGTCGGTGAGTGGACCCACCCTTACAGCCGCGAACAGGCGGTGTACCCGGTGGCGTCGTTGATCGAAGGCAAGTACTGGCCGCCCGTGGGCCGGGTCGACAACGTGTTCGGCGACCGCAACCTGGTCTGCGCCTGCCCGTCGATCGAAAGCTACGCTTGACCTGAACGGAGGGCGATCTACCAGCCCTCCGAATCCCCTGTGGGAGCGAGCCTGCTCGCGATAGCGGCGTAACAGCCAATAGAGATGTTGCCTGACACTCCGCTATCGCGAGCAGGCTCGCTCCCACAAGGATCCATGTCAGACCTTAAACCACCGTCGATCCTCATAAAAAGAAACCGGAGAAACACCATGTCGTTAAGCGTGTTCGACCTGTTCAAGATCGGTATCGGCCCTTCCAGCTCCCATACCGTCGGCCCGATGCGTGCCGCTGCCCGTTTCGCCGAGGGGCTGCGTCGCGATGACTTGCTCAATTGCACCACCAGCGTCAAGGTCGAGCTCTACGGCTCGCTCGGCGCCACGGGCAAGGGCCACGGCAGCGACAAGGCCGTGCTGCTGGGCCTGGAAGGCGAGCATCCCGACACCGTGGACACCGAAACCGTCGACGCCCGCCTGCAAGCGATCCGCAGCAGCGGTCGCCTGAACCTGCTCGGCGAACACTCCATCGAATTCAATGAAAAGCTGCACCTGGCGATGATCCGCAAGCCGCTGGCCTTCCACCCCAACGGCATGATCTTCCGCGCCTTTGATGCCGCCGGGCTGCAAGTGCGCAGCCGCGAGTACTACTCGGTCGGCGGCGGCTTTGTCGTCGATGAAGACGCGGCCGGCGCCGACCGCATCGTCGAAGATGCCACGCCCCTGACCTTCCCGTTCAAGAGTGCCAAGGACCTGCTGGGTCATTGCAGCACCTATGGCCTGTCCATCAGCCAGGTAATGCTGACCAACGAAAGCGCCTGGCGCCCCGAAGCCGAGACCCGTGCCGGCCTGCTGAAAATCTGGCAGGTGATGCAGGATTGCGTGGCCGCCGGCTGTCGCAACGAAGGGATTCTGCCAGGCGGGCTGAAGGTCAAGCGCCGGGCCGCGGCGTTGCACCGCCAGCTGTGCAAGAACCCGGAAGCCGCACTGCGCGACCCACTGTCAGTACTGGACTGGGTCAACCTGTATGCCTTGGCGGTCAACGAAGAAAACGCCTATGGCGGGCGCGTCGTCACCGCACCCACCAACGGGGCGGCGGGGATCATCCCGGCCGTGCTGCATTACTACATGCGCTTTATCCCCGGGGCCAGCGAGGATGGCGTGGTGCGTTTCCTGCTGACCGCCGCCGCCATCGGCATCCTGTACAAGGAAAACGCCTCCATCTCCGGCGCTGAAGTCGGTTGCCAGGGTGAAGTGGGCGTGGCCTGTTCCATGGCCGCCGGCGCCCTCTGCGAAGTGCTCGGCGGCAGCGTGCAGCAAGTGGAAAACGCCGCCGAGATCGGCATGGAACACAACCTCGGCCTGACCTGTGACCCGATCGGCGGCCTGGTGCAGGTGCCGTGCATCGAACGCAACGCCATGGGCTCGGTGAAGGCCATCAACGCGGTACGCATGGCCATGCGCGGCGACGGGCATCACTTCGTCTCCCTCGACAAAGTCATCCGCACCATGCGCCAGACCGGCGCCGACATGAAAAGCAAATACAAGGAGACCGCCCGCGGCGGTCTGGCGGTCAACATCATCGAATGCTGATGCGCTTGCCTCACTTCCACATTTTTTCCAGGAGCTGATATGTCCACCGAACAACTGCTGAAGACCCCGCTGCACGCGCTGCACCTCGAACTCGGTGCCCGCATGGTGCCGTTCGCCGGCTACGACATGCCGGTGCAGTACCCTCTGGGGGTGATGAAGGAACACCAGCACACCCGTGATCAGGCCGGGCTGTTCGACGTGTCCCACATGGGCCAGATCCGCCTGACCGGCGCAGGCGCCGCCAAGGCCCTGGAAACCCTGGTGCCGGTGGACATCATCGACCTGCCGGTGGGCATGCAGCGCTACGCCATGTTCACCAACGAGAACGGCGGCATCCTCGACGACCTGATGGTCGCCAACCTGGGCAATGACGAACTGTTCCTGGTGGTCAACGCGGCTTGCAAGGACCAGGACCTGGCTCACCTGCGGGCCCACATTGGTGCGCAGTGCAGCATCGAGGCGCTGTTCGAAGCCCGTGCCCTGCTCGCCCTGCAAGGCCCGGCTGCCGTCACCGTGCTCGCACGCCTGGCGCCGGACGTGGCGAAGATGACCTTCATGCAGTTCCAGCGCGTCACGCTGCTGGGCGTGGACTGCTTTGTCAGCCGTTCGGGCTACACCGGTGAAGACGGTTTCGAAATCTCGGTACCCGCCGCCGATGCGGAAAAACTGGCCCGCGCCCTGCTGGCCGAGCCGGAAGTCGCGGCCATCGGCCTCGGTGCCCGTGACTCCCTGCGCCTGGAAGCCGGCCTGTGCCTCTATGGCCACGACATGAACACCGAGACCACGCCGATCGAAGCCAGCCTGTTGTGGGCGATTTCCAAAGTACGTCGTGCCGACGGCGCTCGCGCTGGCGGTTTCCCCGGCGCTGAAACCGTGTTCGCCCAACAACAGGGCGGCGTGAAGCGCAAACGCGTCGGCCTGCTGCCCCAGGAACGCACACCGGTGCGCGAAGGCGCAGAGATCGTCAACGAAGCGGGCGAGATTATCGGGACGGTGTGCAGCGGCGGTTTCGGCCCGACCCTGGGCGGTCCGTTGGCGATGGGTTACCTGGACAGCGCCTATGTCGCGCTGGATACGCCAGTCTGGGCCATCGTGCGTGGGAAAAAGGTGCCTTTACTTGTAAGCAAAATGCCATTCGTCCCACAACGCTACTACCGCGGTTGATTGACTGTTTCTATAAGTAACGCGATTGCGTTATACGTGCACTAATGTGTAACGCAACCGCCATAAAAAGGTGCATATCCTTAGACATTCAATGGCGCTTATAACGGTCGTTAACAATTGAACTAGCCTATCGAATAAGCCCCGCCCGGCGATGTATGTAAATGCCTGCGAGCTGAGTAAATACGGGCTTCCCCGGGGGGTTGTTTTTTCATTCGTAGTTGGCGTAGAGTTTGGTCACTGTGTTTGCATGGGTCGCTTGGAATCGTGACCTGGGCAGTAGCTTATGAAGTTCGCTACATCCCGTTCGACGTCTCTTACTTTCCTGCAACCCAGCCCAGTACTCTTTCATGCGAAAGAGGCTGTCATCAATTTTAGCGTCAAAGGAAATAAGAAAATGTCTCAACGTCAGAGCGGTACCGTCAAGTGGTTCAACGACGAGAAGGGTTTTGGTTTTATCACGCCTGAAAGCGGTCCGGACCTGTTCGTGCATTTCCGCGCCATCCAGGGCAACGGCTTCAAGAGCCTGAAAGAAGGCCAGAAAGTCACTTTCGTTGCTGTGCAAGGCCAGAAAGGCATGCAGGCTGACGAGGTTCAAGCAGAAGCCTAAGGCTTTCGCACACTAAAAAAGCCCCTGATTGATATCAGGGGCTTTTTTATGGGCGTAAATCCGTAAAATGGCTTCTTTTTCAACTGAGGCCGTCATGTCGAAACACCTGCTCACTCCCCAGGGCGACTTTCCTCCCGCCGGCCTGGGCCGTCGCCTGGCAGCGATGTTTTATGACTTCTTGCTGTGCACGGCGCTGCTGATCGTCACCAGCGGTGCCTACAAGATGATCCAGATGGCGATCATCGGCGAAGAAAAAATGCGCGCCCTGACCGAAGCCGGCGCACTGGACGGTGACCCGCTGCTGTCCACCGTACTGCTGTTCGTGCTGTTCGGCTTCTTCGCCAAGTTCTGGACCCACAACGGCCAGACGCTGGGCATGCAGGTGTGGTGCATCCGTGTACAGAACGCCGATGGCACTGCCATCAGCCTGTGGCAGGCGCTGTTGCGGTTCGTGGTAGCGATTGCGTCATTGCTGCTGGTGGGGCTGGGCTTCATCTGGGCGCTGTTCGACAAGCGCAAGCGCAGTTGGCATGACATCTACTCGGATACGCAGTTGGTGCGGATTCCCAAGAAGACCAAATAACTTCGTTCATCCTTGATCGTTCCCACGCTCTGTGTGGGAACGCCTCTGCGGACGCTCCGCGTTCGGCTTTTTGGGACGCGGAGCGTCCCTGGCTACATTCCCACGCAGAGCGTGGGAACGATCAAGCCTCTCGCCTTCAATCAGGCATTGCCCGCCAGCTTCATCCGCGCCGCCTGAGTGAAGTCGAGCATGCGCTTGAGCGGGCGAATCGCCTGGGGGATCAGCGCCGGGTCGACGAAGATCTCGTTGGCGCCCTCCTGCAAGCTCTTGAGCGTGCGCTCCAGGGTATTCATCGCCATCCAAGGGCAGTGTGCACAACTGCGGCACGCCGCGCCGTTGCCGGCGGTAGGGGCTTCGATGAAGACCTTGTCCGGGCACAGCTGCTGCATCTTGTAGAAAATACCCCGGTCAGTGGCGACGATCAGCGTCTTGTTCGGCAGGGTCTGGGCCGCGGCGATCAATTGGCTGGTGGAGCCCACGGCATCCGCCAGTTCGATCACCGACGTCGGCGACTCCGGGTGCACCAGGATCGCGGCGTCCGGGTACAGCGCCTTCATGTCCTCCAACTGCTTGGACTTGAACTCTTCGTGGACGATGCAGGCACCGTCCCAGAGCAGCATGTCGGCGCCGGTCTTGCGCTGGATGTAAGTGCCCAGGTGCTTGTCCGGGCCCCAGATGATCGTCTCGCCGTTGTCCATCAGGCTCTCGACGATTTCCAGCGCGCAACTGGACGTCACCACCCAGTCGGCCCGGGCCTTCACTGCCGCCGAAGTGTTGGCATACACCACCACGGTGCGCTCCGGATGCTGGTCGCAGAACGCTGAGAATTCGTCCACCGGGCAGCCCAGGTCCAGGGAGCAGGTGGCTTCCAGGGTGGGCATCAACACACGTTTTTCGGGGTTGAGGATCTTGGCGGTCTCGCCCATGAACTTGACCCCCGCTACCACCACGGTCTTGGCCGGGTGGGCATTGCCGAAGCGGGCCATTTCCAGGGAGTCGGACACGCAACCACCGGTCTCTTCGGCCAGGGCCTGGATGATCGGGTCGCAGTAGAAGTGCGCGACCAGCACCGCGTCCTGAGCCTTGAGCTCGGCGGCGATGGCGGCGCGGTACCAGGCCTCTTGCTCGGCGGTCAGCGGCTTGGGCTGCTTGGCGTCGAGGTGGGCCTGGACCAGAAGGCGTTCGGAAATTTGCGTCATGTTCGCAAGACCTGCAAGCGCGTTTAGCGCGAAAGTCGAGTATACACCCGGCTCCGGACCACTCGGGTACCGCCGGGAAAGTGGGTATCAATCAGGCACGGGACAGCGTGAAGCCGGCAAGGCTACAGAATATCCCGTCGATGCAAAAGATCATTCTGACCTGTGCCCGACCCTGGAACCGGACGCGCGCCCCAGCAAGAGCAAGCTGACCGAAATGTAATCACCTGCCCGGCCGGCTTATGTCATCTTCTTTTCAAAGCGACACCGGGGGATTGCCCCCGTGTTCGCTGCGAATCGACTGACGGACTTCCATCGTATGCAAACAAAAACTTCCCGGCGAACCTTCGTAAAGGGCCTGACTGCCGGCGGCATCCTCGGCGGCCTGGGCTTGTGGCGCGCGCCTGTCTGGGCGGTCACCGGCCCGGGCCAGCCCAACGTCCTGAGCGGCACCGAGTTCGATCTGTTCATCGGCGAAAGCCCGGTCAATTTCACCGGCAAGCCACGCACCGCCCAGACCATCAACGGTGGCATCCCCGGCCCGCTGCTGCGCTGGCGTGAAGGCGACACCGTGACCCTGCGGGTGCGCAATCGCTTGAAGGACACCACGTCCATCCACTGGCACGGCATCCTGCTGCCAGCCAACATGGACGGCGTTCCGGGGTTGAGTTTCAAGGGCATCGAACCCGACGGCATGTACGTGTATCAGTTCAAGGTCCGGCAAAACGGCACCTACTGGTACCACAGCCATTCCGGCTTCCAGGAACAATCCGGGGTCTACGGCCCGCTGGTGATCGACGCCCGGGAACCGGAGCCCTTCCAGTACGAACGGGACTATGTGGTGATGCTCACCGACTGGACCGATGAGGACCCCGGCAACATCCTTCGCAAGCTCAAGAAACAGTCGGACTACTACAACTACAACAAACGCACCGTCGGCGACTTCATTGACGATGTGGGCAAGAACGGCTGGGCCAGCACCGTGGCCGACCGCAAGATGTGGGCCGAGATGAAGATGAATCCCACTGACCTGGCCGATGTCAGTGGCGCCACCTACACCTACCTCATGAACGGCCAGGCGCCGGACATGAACTGGACCGGCCTGTTCAAGCCTGGCGAACGTCTTCGCCTGCGCTTTATCAACGGCTCGGCCATGAGCTATTTCGACGTGCGTATTCCCGGCTTGAAGATGACGGTGGTGGCGTCCGACGGCCAATACGTCAAACCGGTGAGCGTCGATGAGTTCCGGATCGCCGTGGCCGAAACCTATGACGTCATTGTCGAACCAACCCAGGAGGCCTACACCCTGTTCGCCCAGTCCATGGACCGCACCGGCTATGCCCGCGGCACCCTCGCGGCCAGGGCCGGGTTGTCGGCACCGGTGCCGCCCCTGGACCCGCGGCCATTGGTGACCATGGACGACATGGGCATGGGTGGCATGGACCACGGCTCGATGCAGGGCATGGCCGGGATGGACGACAGCCAGATGCAAGGTATGGATCATAGCCAGATGCAGGGCATGGGCGACATGGCCGGGATGGATCACGGTGCCATGCAGGGCATGGACGGCATGCTGTCGCATCCCGACACCGAGAAAGACAACCCCCTGGTGGACATGCAGGCCATGACCGTCAAGCCCAAGCTCGACGACCCGGGCATGGGGCTGCGTAACAACGGCCGCAAAGTGCTCACCTACTCAGACCTGCGCAGCACCTTCCCCGACCCCGACGGCCGCGAGCCGGGCCGTACGATCGAGCTGCACCTGACCGGGCACATGGAAAAATTCGCCTGGTCGTTCAACGGCGTGAAATTTTCCGACGCCGCGCCGCTGCTGCTCAAGTACGGCGAGCGACTGCGCATCGTGCTGATCAACGACACCATGATGACCCACCCCATCCACCTGCACGGCATGTGGAGCGACCTGGAGGACGAGAGCGGCCAGTTCATGGTGCGCAAGCACACCATCGACGTGCCACCGGGTGCCAAGCGCAGCTACCGCGTCACCGCCGATGCCCTCGGGCGCTGGGCGTACCACTGTCATCTGCTGTTTCACATGGAGATGGGGATGTTCCGTGAAGTTCGGGTGCAGGAATGAGGAGCCGACCATGACCACTGTTTTTCACTACCCCATGGCACTCATTGCCAGCCTGACCCTCGGCGCCACCACCTCGGCCTGGGCGGCGGGCAACGACATGCAAGGCATGGATCACAGCCAGATGCCCGGGATGGACCATAGCCAGATGCAAGGTATGGATTCGATGCAAGGCATGGACTCGATGCAGGGCATGGAACCCATGCAATCAGCGCCGACCACCAGTCGCACGCCGATCCCGGAACTGACCGCCGCCGACCGCGCCGCCGTCTACGAGGATCATGGCGGACACGCGATGCATGACAGCGCCATCAATTCGTTTTTCCTCATCGACCAGCTGGAGTGGCAAGACGCCGATGACGGCAGCGCCCTGAGCTGGGATGCCTCCGGCTGGATCGGTGGCGACATCGACCGTTTGTGGCTGCGCTCCGAAGGTGAACGCCTCAACGGCAAGACCGAAGAGGCGGAACTTCAGGCCCTGTGGGGCCACGCCATCAGTCCTTGGTGGGACGTGGTGGCCGGCGTACGCCAGGACTTCAAGCCGGGCGATCCACAAACCTGGGCCGCCTTCGGCGTGCAAGGCATGGCGCTGTACAACTTCGAAGCCGAGGCCACCGCGTTCATCGGCGAAGGTGGCCAGAGCGCGGCGCGGCTGGAAGGCGACTACGACATCTTGCTGACCAATCGGTTGATCCTGCAGCCCACCGCCGAGGTCAACTTCTATGGCAAGAACGATCCTGCCCGCGGCGTCGGCTCAGGGCTGTCGGACACCGAACTCGGCGTACGGTTGCGTTATGAAATACGCCGCGAATTCGCACCCTACATTGGCGTCACCTGGAATCGGGTCTACGGCAACACCGCCGATTACGCCCGTGAAGAAGGCGAAGACCGCAGCGAAGCCCGCCTGGTGTTGGGCGTGCGCATGTGGTTCTGAGCCACTGACCTGTTTCACTCAAAACTAAAAAACCAAGCTGTAGGAGTCCTTGCATGTCATTCATCAAAACCGCTGTTGTTGCTGTCGCCTTGTCCACCGGCCTGTTGGTCAGTGGCCTGGCCCAGGCCCACCCGAAACTGCTGTCCTCTACCCCTGCCGAAGGCGCCGAAGGTGCGGCACCGGCAAAGATCGAGCTGCATTTTTCCGAAAACCTGATGACCAAGTTTTCCGGTGCCAAGCTGATGATGACCGAGATGCCCGGCATGGCGGCGCATTCGCCCATGCCTATGCCAGCCAAGGTCTCCGGCAGCGATGACCCGAAAACCATGGTCATTGTCCCGAATGGTCCCCTCACCGCCGGCACCTATCAGGTCCAATGGCGCGCGGTGTCGTCCGACACTCACCCGATCACCGGTAACGTCACGTTCAAGGTGAAGTGAGTTGATGAGCGACTCGATCAACATTGCGCTGCGCTTTGCCCTGTACCTGGATTTGATGTTGTTGTTCGGCCTGGCCGCGTTCGGGCTCTATAGCCTGCGAGGCCAGGAACGGGTGTCAGGCGCGCAACTGCCTTTCACGCCACTGCTAGTGACCACGGCGGTGCTGGGCGGGTTGCTCTCCCTCGCCGCCATGGCGTGCATGGCCTGGGCCATGAGCGGCGTTGCGGACTGGGCCGAGCTGTGGCCGCACATTGAAATGATGGTGTTGGAGACCGACGTCGGCTCGAGTTGGACACTGCGGATGGCGGCGCTGCTGGTGGCCGTTGTCGCCGTGACGCTCAATAAACGTTGGCCGACTGCCAGCCTGGGCCTGGTCATGCTGGGCGGGGCCGTGGCCTTGGCGACGCTGGCCTGGGCAGGACACGGCGCCATGGACGAAGGCGCACGCCGCAACTGGCACTTCATCACCGACTTCCTGCACCTCTGGGCAGCGGGTGGCTGGGTCGGGGCCTTGGCCGCGTTTGCCCTGCTGCTTCGCCAGGCCGAACCGCAGTTGGCGGTACTGGCTCGGACATTGATCGGGTTTGAAACCGCCGGGGCGGTGATCGTGGTGCTCATCACCGTGACAGGGGTGGTCAATTATCTGTTCATCGTCGGCCCAAGCGTCGAAGGACTACTGGACAGCACCTATGGTCAGTTGTTGGCGCTCAAACTCGTCTTGTTCGCGGCCATGCTGGTGTTCGCCGCGCTGAACCGCTTTCACCTGAGCCCATTGCTGGAGCAGGCCCGACACACCGGCGAGCACAGGGTCGCGGTGACAGCCCTGCGGCGCAGCATGGTCCTGGAGTTCGCTGTGGCGGTGGCCATCCTTGGGTTGGTGGCATGGCTGGGGACACTGAGCCCGATGCCGGATTAAACCTTCCCCTCTGTGGGAGCGAGCTTGCTCGCGATAGCGGTGGGTCAGCTCGTACTGATGTGCAGGTATTGCCGCCATCGCGAGCAAGCTCGCTCCCACAAGGGATGGGCATTGGGCTCTCGGACAAGCTCCGTAGCGCTATCGAATTTTTAAATACCTCTGTCCAATTTTCAATTTGCCCACAACGTCCGGAGCCAGCCTAAATGCCCCTTTGCCCAGCAAAGGCGGCTCCATGGAAAATATTCGAACCTCAAGCACCCACGCCATCTGGCTGATGGTCAGCATCGTCTTGGTGGCGCTGAACCTGCGGCCCTCGATGGCAGCGGTCGGGCCGTTGTTGTCAGCTATTCGCGGCGAGGTGCCCTTGAGTTTCAGTACCGCCTCGCTGCTGACCATGTTGCCCGTCATGGCGATGGGCCTGGCGATGTTCTTGGGCATGCGCATCGCCCTGCGCATCGGTGAACACCGCACCATCGTGCTATCGCTGTTGATCATTGGCATCGCCACGGCCTCGCGCTTGTATCTGGACAGCGCCGCCGGGTTGATCGCCAGTGCGATCGTGGCCGGGCTCGGGATCGCCTTGATCCAGGCTGTGATGCCGGCACTGATCAAGTCGCGCTTCGCCGACAACGTCTCGCTGTTCATGGGCTTGTACGTCACCTCCATCATGGGTGGGGCGGCGATTGCCGCATCGTTTTCACCCTTTGTCCTGACCCAGACGGGCAGTTGGCGCGTCGGCCTGGCAATCTGGGCATTGTTGGCACTGGTCGCCCTGGGCTGCTGGTATGCCCAGCGCTCGAACATCACGCCCTTGCCCGACGGAGCGTCCCGGCATCACGAAGCGTTTTCCAGCAACGCCCGGGCCTGGCTCCTGGCGATTTTCTTTGGCCTGGGCACCGCCTCCTACACCTGCGTGCTGGCCTGGCTGGCACCGTACTACGTGGAAAAGGGCTGGAGCGAACAGCACGCTGGCCTGTTGCTGGGGTTCCTCACGGCAATGGAAGTGTTATCCGGCCTGGTCACTCCGGCGATTGCCAACCGCAGCCGGGATAAACGCCTGGTCCTGGCCGTCCTGCTGGCCCTGATCATCGGCGGCTTCTGCGGCCTGATCCTCAGCCCGGAACGCTTCAGCCTGCTCTGGGCCTGCCTGCTGGGGCTGGGTATCGGCGGCCTATTCCCCATGAGCCTGATCGTCTCCCTCGACCACCTGGACAACCCACGCCGGGCCGGCGGCCTTACCGCGTTCGTGCAGGGTGTCGGCTATCTCATCGCCGGCCTCTCGCCATTGATTGCCGGGATGATCCGCGACCAATTGGGGAGTTTTGAGTGGGCCTGGTGGTCGCTCACGGCGGTCATGGTGTTGATGATGGTGATGGTATTGCGGTTTGACCCAAAGGGTTATGGGCGACATATCCGCTAACGCTACTACTTTGTCCCGGTGAAAAAACGACTGCTGTACTCTTCCAAGGCTCGGATTTTCTCCTCGGTATCGGTCGAGAAGCGCAGTTGCAAGGGATCTTCGTCAACAACGGAAGTCGCCGCCGTGTAGGACAGCAGGTAACTGGCAAGGCCACTCTTCCAGGCAAGGATGCCGATCGCCTTGGTCAGCTCGTTCAGGTTCAGCGGCAGCGCATCTTCAATGGTGAATAAACCGATACCGTAATTGGGGTCGAACAACACCAGCTTGTCCCCGCCTCGGATGATGTAGCCAATATGGTTGGTCAGCCATTTGGAGTTTTTCAAGTAGGACGCATAACCCAGCACTGGAAACCATCCCGACAAGCTCAGGAGGACTTTACAGCCTCGCGCTTCAAACTTGGACTTATGCAGGTCACCGCAGACGTCACGGGTTTGCTGGTATCGGCCCAGGACGGCCTGCAGCGTTTCGGCCGTGTTGAGGTTGGAATTGATCTTCAGCAACGCCGCCTTGGCTTTTACAAAAGCGACATGCTCGACCCAATGCCCAAAATCGGGTTGCCCTTCCACATCATAGGAGCCGACGGCAATGCCGACCGTGGCGGTTACCCCGGCACACCATCCGCCCTTGATATCAGCCTTGATATCCTTGCCCTGATCGAATGGAGCAAACTGGGTAATTCGCAGCTTCATGTCGAATCCTCCTTGATCGAACCTCTCGCGTTTTATAACGAGGTGCACGCTGCGCTTGAACAAGGAGCGGGCTTCAACAGTCTAGGAGTTGAGGCCGGCTTTTCCAGGTTAATGGCGTAATCTCCCAAGGACTGGCGCCACACCAGTCAGATTCGGGACTTGTCCGGCCACTTTCTCGCAGGCAAAAAAAAATCCGGAAATCCTCACTTTCGTGGGCCTTCCAGACTTTTAAAACTGCAAAAAATGGTGGGTCGTGTGGGATTCGAACCTACGACCAATTGGTTAAAAGCCAACTGCTCTACCAACTGAGCTAACGACCCGCTGTGTGGTGGCGCGTATAATACTGATTTCTAAGGACTATTCAACACCTAATTTGAAATAAATCAAAAATAACGGGTTGGATCGCTCACACCCGCCGCAGCGAAGCCTTCTGCGCGCAGGCGGCAGCTGTCGCATTTGCCGCAAGCACGGCCCTGATCGTCGGCCTGATAGCAGGAAACAGTGAGCCCGTAGTCCACGCCAAGCTTCACACCGGCCTTGACGATGTCGGCCTTGCTGAGATTCTGCAACGGCGCCAGGATGCGGAAACCCTGCCCTTCTACACCGGCCTTGGTCGCCAGGTTCGCCATGCGCTCGAAGGCTTCGACGAACTCCGGGCGGCAATCCGGGTAACCGGAGTAATCCACGGCATTGACGCCGATGAAAATGTCCCGAGCGCCCAGCACTTCGGCCCAGCCCAATGCCAAGGACAGGAATACGGTGTTACGCGCCGGCACATAGGTCACCGGGATGCCTTCGCTAGGCGCCTCCGGCACGTCGATGGAACTGTCGGTCAAGGCCGAGCCACCAATGCCATTGAGGTTCAGGCCGATCACTTTGTGTTCCACCACGCCCAGGTCCCGGGCCACTCGCTCGGCAGCGTGCAGTTCAGCGCGGTGGCGCTGGCCATAATCGAAACTCATGGTGTAGCAGCGGTACCCCTCGGCACGGGCCATGGCCACGACGGTGGCCGAATCCAGGCCGCCGGACAACAGGATGACCGCACGTTTTTCGGCAATGTTCGAATGTTCAGTCATATCAGCGCCCCGGCTCGTCGTTCCAAAGATATTTATGCAGCTGCAGTTGCAGGCGCACCGGCAGGTTATCCGCCACCACCCAGTCCGCCAGGTCCCGGGCGCTCAAATCGTGATGGCTCGGCGACAACAACACTTCGCCGGCCCGCTGGTCGAGCCCGTACTGGATCAGCTTGGACACGGCCCAGTCGTAATCTTCCCGCGAACAGATCACGAACTTGACCTGATCGTTGGGGGTCAGCAACTCGATATTCTCGTAACGGTTGCGGTGCGCTTCCTTGGAGCCTGGAGTCTTCAGGTCCACGACGCGACTGACGCGCGGGTCGACGGCCGAGATATCCAGGGCGCCGCTGGTTTCCAGGGAAACCTCGTAACCGGCATCGCACAACTGCTTGAGCAAGGGGATGGCATTGGGTTGCGCCAATGGCTCACCACCCGTGACGCAGACATAACGCGGACGATAACTGGCCACTTGCTCAAGGATATCGTCGAGGGTTCGCAAGGTGCCGCCGCTGAACGCGTAGGCACTGTCGCAGTATTGGCAGCGCAACGGGCAACCGGTGAGGCGCACAAATACTGTGGGCAGCCCAGCCGTCCGCGTTTCACCCTGCAACGAGTAAAAAACTTCGGTGATTCTCAATGTGTCTTGCATAGTCGCCACGGGCGTAACAGCTAAACAGGCTGTCCGCCTCCGTCAGGCACTTCAAGGAACCCCGCCAACGCGCAGATCCCAAAAAGCGTGTTTCATAAAAAAGGGCGTGAATTCTAACGAAAAAACCCGCGACAGGCGCGGGTTTCTTCAAAACAGGTCAAGCCGACTTACATGCGTTGCAGATCACGCTGGGCCAACTGGGCGGCGGATGTACCCGGATATTGGGCCACCACCTGCTGCAGAATGCCTTTTACCTTGTCGGTGTGACCGAGGCGGCGCTCTACATCAGCCAGCTTGTACAGCGAATCCGGCACCTTGGCGTGCTTGGGATACAGTTGCGAAACCTTGGCGAATGCCTGGCCGGCACCTTGCAGGTCGCCTTTGGCCAGGTTCACTTCACCCAGCCAGTATTGGGCATTGCCCGCGTACTGGCTGTTTGGGTATTTGCGCAGGAAGGCGGCAAAGGCCTGGCTGGCCTTGTCGAAATCCTTGGCCTTGATCAGGTCGAAGGCAGCATCGTAATA
This sequence comes from Pseudomonas brassicacearum subsp. brassicacearum, assembly GCF_008801605.1. GTDB lineage: Bacteria > Pseudomonadota > Gammaproteobacteria > Pseudomonadales > Pseudomonadaceae > Aquipseudomonas > Aquipseudomonas brassicacearum. Next base: position 98,284 of record NZ_VZPJ01000003.1, read on the forward strand.
GAGCTTTTCCTTCGCCGGATCAGCCGGCTCGCCACCGGCGGCAGGTGCTGCAGGAGCAGTTGCCCCCGCGCCTGCGGCTGCACCGGGGGCGTTCAAGTCGCCACCGGCAGGAGAATTCTCAGGAGTCGCGGCAGGTGCAGGTGCAACGCCGGTTCCTATGCGCCGATCAAGATCCTGGTATCGCTCCAGGTTTTCCTGCTTCATGCGCGAAATATCATTCTGCAGAACTTCGATCACGCCTTGCTGGCGCGAAAGCTGATCCTGCATTTGCTGGAGCTGGTTGAACAGCTCGCCCTGTGCCGAGACAGGGGCCGAAACCCCTCCCCCGGCATAGGCGCCGTTCGTACCGTAACCTGCAGGCGGATAGCTGCTCCCGCTATTGTTATAGCCGGCATCGTTATCGACCACAGGAACCGCAGCCCACGCCGCAAGCGGCGCGAGGCTGAGAGCCAGAACAGTTACAGCACGACGGCACGTTCGCATGACGAATTACTTACGCAGTTCGACGCGACGGTTTTGAGCCCAGGACTGCTCGTCGTTGCCGGTAGCAACTGGACGCTCTTCGCCGTAGGAAACCAGTTCCAGCTGAGCTGGGGAAACACCTTGCAGTACCAGGTAGCGTTGAACGGCTTTCGCACGACGCTCGCCCAGTGCCATGTTGTACTCACGAGTACCACGTTCGTCGGTGTTGCCTTCCAGAACAACGCGAGCGCCGTTCGACTTCAGGTCTTTGGCGTGAACGTCCAGAGCGCGCATGGCTTCTGGCTTCAGGTCCGAGCTGTCGTATTCGAAGTAGAAGGTGGTGATTGCGCGCAGAGCAGCTTCTTCGCTCAGGGAGCCGTCAACTGCACCGGTGTTAGCGCCGTAACCAGCGTTTGGATCAACAGCGCCTTCACCGGCATTGTCGCCGCCTTTGGACGAGCAACCTACAGCTACAGCCATGGCCAGAGCCAGCGCAGCAAATTTACCAAACTTCAGCATTTCCATCGTGAAACTCCTAATGAACCCCAGTGTGTTAAGTAAAACGTATAGCGCCGCGTCAGTTCAGGTAAGGGGACCAGGACGGTTCTCTGACTTCGCCTTGAGCGGTAGGAAGCGGGAGCCTCACGCGTCCATTAATGGACACGAGCATCAAGACTCCCCGGCCCTGCTGGCGGGTGGCGTAGATTACCATGGTGCCGTTGGGCGCAACAGTGGGTGACTCGTCCAGAGTGCTATCAGTGAGGATTTTTACGCTACCGCGCTGCAAATCCTGGGCCGCCACCTTGAAATTAGTGAAACCATCCTGGCGATGGATCATTACCAGGGTCTTTTCGTCCGCCGACAGTTTAGGGTTGGCGTTGTAGTTACCGACGAACGTCACGCGTTCGGCACCGCCACCACCAGCACTGGTCTTGTAGATCTGTGGCTTGCCGCCACGGTCGGAGGTGAAGTAGATGGTCGAGCCATCCTTGCCCCAGAACGGTTCGGTGTTGATGCCCGGGCCATTGGTGACGCGGGAGATCGAACGCGAAGCCAGGTTCATCACATAGATGTCCGGGTTACCGTCCTTGGACAGCACGAACGCCAGGCGCGAACCGTCCGGCGACCAGGCTGGCGCGCCGTTCAGGCCTTCGAAGTTGGTGATCTGCTCACGACGACCGGTGTCGATGTGCTGCACGAAAATGCGCGGACGCTTCTGCTCGAACGAGACATAGGCGATGCGCTTGCCATCGGGGGCGAAGCGCGGCGACAGGATTGGCTCGCGCGATTGCAGCAAGGTCACTGCACGGGCACCGTCATAGTCGGAGCGCTGCAGGGTGTAGCGGGTGTTGTTTTCGGAGAAGCGCTCGGCCGTCACGTAGAGCATGCGGGTAGAGAACGCGCCCTTGATGCCGGTGAGTTTCTCGAACGACTGGTCGGCGATGTAGTGCGACATGTCGCGCAACTGATCGACGCTGCCCGACACGCTGCCGGTCAGCACTTGCTGCTCGGTGGCGACGTTGAACAGGGCGTACTGCACCTGCAGGCGACCGCCAGCCGGAACGATACTGCCGACCATGATGTACTGGGCGCCCAGGGCCTTCCAGTCACGGTAGATGACTTCGCTGGCCTGGGTCGGCAGGCTGATCATGTTCTGCTTCGGAATCGGCGCGTAGTAACCCGAGTTGCGCAGGTCGTTGCCGATGATTTCCGCCATGTCGTCCGGCAGGACGCTACCGCCCTGCCAGCCGAACGGTACGACGGCGATCGGGGTCGCCCGGTCGCTGCCGCTGGTGACCAGGATGTTCTTTTCCTCTGCTACCGCTATCCCTGCCAGGCAGCAGATAACGACCAGCATTGATCGAAGAAGGTTTCTCACAAGGCTAGATCCTCAGGTGTGAATGTCATCTTGAATGAACGATAGGGAGCAAAGTCGCTCGGTTTCATTCCTTGCATTTCCGTCAATCGCCCAATGTTCTTGACCGCTGCGACCGCCGAAGCGTCGAACGGACCGTCACCACTGGACTTGGCGACGCTGACCGAGGTAACCGTACCGTCGGGCAACATGCCGATTTGCAATACTACCGTCATGCCTTTGCGCGCCGAAGGGGGACGAGCCCAGCCTTCTGCCGCTCGTGCGCGAATCAAATCATCGTAGCTGCCGGCGACTTCATCGCCCTGCTCATCAGCCAATGCCTGCTGGCGCTCCGGCGTGTCGGAAAGCAGATCTGCCAAGGCCTGGGCCTTTTTGTCTTCGGCGGATTTACGCGCTGCGTCCTGGGCCTTTTTCTTGGCGGCGTCGGCGGCGGCTTTCTTCTTCGCGTCTTCGGCGACTTTCTTTTTCGCCTCTTCAGCTTCAGCTTTCTTCTTGGCGTCTTCGGCCGCTTTCTTCTTCGCGTCCTCGACGATCTTTTTCTTCGCTTCTTCAGCGGCCGCTTTCTTGGCCTCTTCTTCAGCGGCTTTCTTGGCTTCTTCTTCGGCCTTCTTCTTGGCTATATCAGCCAATTGTTTCTCTTCTGCCTTTTTGGCCTCGGCGGTTTTCTTCGCTTCGTCGGCTTTCTTGGCTTCGTCAGCCTTTTTCGCCTCGTCAGCTTTCTTCGCCTCATCGGCCTTCTTGGCTTCCTCGGCCTTTTGAGCCGCTTCCTCTTTCTTTTGTTCCGCGGCCTTTATCGCTTCCTGCTCGACCTTCTTCTGCTCCATCTGCTCGACTTCAGTCTGGCGCGCGGCGGATTTCTTCGCCTCACCGGCAAGCTTCTGGTTGGTCTGGGTGGTCGCCTGGCTTTTCGACTTGAGCTGGTACAACGTCGCCTGCACGATCGGCTTGGCCGGCGGCAGCTCAGGGGTCATGGCAAAACTGACGAACAGCATGCCGAACACCAGTACGTGCAGACCGATTGCCAGGACACTAGGCCAGAAGTAGCTTTCCGAGGCGGACGGCTCTCGCTGTTGCTGCATCAGGGCGCCTCAGTGATCAAGCCAACATTACCGACCCCGGCTTTCTGCAGGCCACCCATGGCGCCCATCACGGCACCGTAGTCGACGGTCTTGTCACCGCGAATGAAGACCTGCGTGCGCTTGCCGGCGTCGTTGCCGACACGAATGATCTTGGTCACCGCATCGGTCATCTGCGGCAAGGTCATGGCCCGGTCCTGCTGCTTCTCGGTGTCGACTTCGCTGCCAAGGTTCCAGTAGTAGGTCTTGTCAGCCTTGATCGAAATGGTCAGTACCTGGGTGTTGTTGTCCTGCGGCAAGGCTTCGCTGGAAACCTTGGGCAGATCGACCTTCACGCCCTGATTGAGCATCGGCGCGGTCACCATGAAGATGACCAGCAGCACCAACATCACGTCGATGTAGGGCACCACGTTCATCTCGGCAACCGGCTTGCGCTTGTTTCGGGCTCGAGCGATTAAAGCCATGGGGAAATACCTGCTTATTCTTCGCTGGTGTGCACTTTGCGGTGCAGGATCGCCTGGAATTCATCGGCGAAGGTGTAGTAACGGCTGGTCAGCGCTTCGCTACGGGCAGCGAAGCGGTTGTAGGCGATCACGGCCGGAATGGCCGCGAACAGGCCGATGGCGGTGGCGACCAGTGCCTCGGCAATACCCGGGGCCACGGTGGCCAGGGTCGCTTGCTGGGCAGAGGCCAGGCCACGGAAGGAGTTCATGATCCCCCACACGGTGCCGAACAGACCGATGTACGGGCTGACCGAACCAACGGTGGCGAGGAACGACAGGCCTTGTTCGAGTTTTTCTTCCTCGCGGGAGATGGCCACGCGCATGGCACGAGCCACGCCTTCCATCACCGCTTCCGGGTCAACGCCTGGCTGCTGGCGCAGACGGGAGAATTCCTTGAAGCCGGCACGGAAGATCTGCTCCACGCCCGAATCCGGGTCCGGGTTGCTCCCGGCCTGACGGTAGAGCTTGGACAGGTCGATGCCGGACCAGAAGCGCTCTTCGAAGCTCTCCAGGGCACGGCGACCGGCGCGCAGCATGTTGCTGCGCTGAAAAATCATGATCCATGAGGTCACCGATGCGGCTACCAGGATCAGCATTACCAACTGCACCACGACGCTGGCATTGCTGACCAAGCTCCACATGGAGGTATGGTCGACGACGTTAGCTTCCACGCTTTATCTCCTGCTCTGAGTGTGTACCCGCGCCGCTCACGCCGGCAAAGGCCGCACGTAGAGCTTCGGGAATGGCCCGGGGTTTCAAACTATGGGTGCGCACACAGGCCACCAAAAACTGCCCTTCACAGAGCAGCACGTTATCCGTAGCCCGCCTGACCTGCTGCTTGAAACGCAGGCTGACACGGTTCAATTCGATGACATCGGCACTTACCACCAGTTCGTCGTCCAGTCGCGCCGGCGCGTGGTAGCGCGCTTCGCTGGAATGCACGACGAATAACAGGTCCTCCCCTGCCAGCGCGGATTGGGCAAAACCCAGTTCCCGCAGCCGTTCGGTTCGAGCCCGTTCCATAAACTTGAGGTAATTGACGTAGTAGACGATGCCGCCAGCATCGGTGTCCTCGTAATAAACGCGACAGCGATGTGCGAACGACTCCAGCCCGTTTTGCGCGCGCATACTCTAGTGCTTACTCCTCAGGTTGCCAATCGGCCAGGCAACTGTTTTTTCATTCTCGAACGCATTGACGCTCCAGGCGTGGTCTGGGACAGCACGAACTGGAAAAAAGTCGGCGTACAGAGCTCGTTCAATCGTCCACGGCATCGAGGAATTCGTCTACCACCGGCATCTCACCCATTCGTGTCGGGATGTTTAAGCCAAAATGCAAATAAGCATGACGGGTCACCACGCGCCCGCGAGGGGTACGCATGATGTAGCCCTGCTGGATCAGGTACGGTTCCAGCACATCTTCAATGGTGTGGCGCTCTTCGCTGATGGCCGCCGCCAGGCTGTCCACGCCCACCGGGCCACCGTCGAATTTCTCGATCATGGTCAGCAGCAGGCGCCGGTCCTGATGGTCGAAACCGCGCTCGTCGATGTCCAGCAGGTTCAACGCCAGGTCGGCAATCGGCTTGGTGATGTGGCCCTTGGCGCGGACTTCGGCAAAATCCCGGACCCGGCGCAGCAGGCGGTTGGCGATCCGCGGCGTACCCCGGGCACGCCGGGCGATCTCATACGCACCGTCCGGGTCCAGCGGCAACCCGAGGATGCCCGCCGAACGACTGACAATCGTCGCCAGGTCGGCGTTGTTGTAGAACTCCAGGCGCTGGACGATACCGAAGCGGTCCCGCAACGGGTTGGTCAGCATGCCAGCGCGGGTGGTGGCGCCCACCAGGGTGAAGGGCGGCAGGTCGAGCTTGATCGAGCGTGCCGCCGGCCCTTCACCGATCATGATGTCAAGCTGGAAATCTTCCATGGCCGGATACAGCACTTCCTCGACGATCGGCGACAGCCGATGGATTTCGTCGATGAACAGCACGTCATGGGGCTCAAGATTGGTCAGCAGCGCCGCCAGGTCACCCGGCCGCTCGAGGACCGGCCCGGACGTGCTCTTGATCGAGACGCCCATTTCCTGGGCAATGATGTTGGCCAGGGTAGTCTTGCCCAGGCCCGGCGGACCGAAGATCAAGGTGTGGTCCAGCGACTCGCTGCGCCCACGGGCGGCCTGGATGAACAACTCCATCTGCTCGCGCACGGTCGGTTGGCCGATGTAGTCGGCCAGGCTGACAGGACGAATCGCGCGGTCCTGGATTTCCTCGCGGTCACGGGGCGCGCCCGTGGCGGCGATCAGGCGGTCAGCTTCAATCACTTAAATCATTCCCTTCAGGGCACGGCGAATCATGTCTTCAGTGCTCAGGCCTTTTTCCTTGATGGCGGAAATCGCCTTGCTGGCTTCCTGCGGCTTGTAGCCCAGGGAGATCAGCGCGGTGACCGCATCGCTTTCGGCGCTGACCGCAGGCGCAGGCGCGTCCGGCTGGTTCGGCACCAGGGCGAACATAGCCGGCACCGCCTCCCAGGCCTTGAAGCGGTCCTTGAGTTCGACCAGCAGGCGCTCGGCGGTTTTCTTGCCCACACCCGGCACCTTGGTCAGGGCCGAGGTGTCCTGGGACTGCACGCAACGGACCAATTCATCGACTTCCAGGCTCGACATCAAGGCCAGGGCCAGTTTCGGGCCGACGCCATTGAGACGGATCAGCTCGCGGAAGAAGTCTCGCTCGCGCTTGCCGACGAAGCCATAGAGTAACTGCGCATCCTCGCGCACGACCAAATGGGTGTGCAGGGTCAGCGGCTCGCCGACCGACGGCAAGCGATACAGCGTGGTCATGGGCACTTCCAGCTCATAGCCCAGGCCATTTACATCCAGAATCAGGTGCGGCGGCTGTTTTTCAGCCAGGGTGCCGCGCAAGCGTCCAATCACGTTTCAGATCCTTGGGTGTTGGCCAGCCTGCTGGCTGGCGAGTAACAGCCCGGGCAGGAAGGCCGACGACACAGGCGCAAGATGCTCGGGCTCACGAAAGATTGCGCTGATGCTATCAGAGACGCAGGCGCCCGCCACGACTGCGTGCGGTTCCCAGGCCGTGAGGCAACAGGCTGGAACGGGTATGGGCATGGCAAATGGCAATGGCCAGGGCGTCGGAGGCATCGATCTGCGGCTTGCTGACCAGTTTCAACAGGTGCATCACCATCATTTGCACCTGCTCCTTGTTCGCCGCCCCGGTTCCGACGACCGCCTGCTTGACCTGGGTCGCGCTGTACTCGGCGATCTCCAGGTTTTCCTCGGCGCCAGCAACGATTGCCGCGCCCCGGGCCTGCCCCAGCTTCAGGGCCGAGTCGGCGTTGCGCGCCATGAAAACCTTTTCGATGCCCATGGTGACCGGGCCGTAGGTCTGGATGACCTCACGCACGCCGCGATAAACGATCTGCAAGCGCTCGTGCAGTTCACCCGCCCCGGTGCGGATGCAACCAGACGCGACGTACACGCAGCCGCGCCCGGTATCGCGAACCACACCGTAGCCGGTGATGCGCGAACCAGGGTCGATACCAAGGATTAAAGTCATAGCGCCTGCGGTTTGAAGGGGAGTTATCCAGACCTGTGGGAGCGAGCTTGCTCGCGATGGCGTCGGATCAGCAAGCACAGTGTTGACTGATGTATCACTATCGCGAGCAAGCTCGCTCCCACAGGTTGATCATTGGCAATCGTCAATATTTGAACTGGCTTTCTCAGCCCAGCTGTTCAGCCACCGACTCCGGAATGTCAGCGTTAGAGTAGACGTTCTGCACATCGTCCAGGTCTTCAAGCATGTCGATCAGCTTGAGCACCTTCTCGGCGCCTTCGAGGTCCAGTTCGGCACTGGTGGTCGGCTGCATGACGATCTCTGCGTCGGCGGGCTTGAAACCGGCCGCCTCCAGGGCGTTGCGCACGGCATAGAAGCTGGCGAACGAAGTAAACACGTCGAACGAGCCGTCTTCGTGGCTGACCACGTCATCGGCGTCGGCCTCCAGGGCCGCTTCCGTCAGGGCATCTTCATCGAGGCCCGGCGCGAAGCTGATCTGCCCCTTGCGCTCGAACAGGTAAGCCACCGAACCATCGGTGCCCAGGTTGCCACCGCATTTGCTGAAGGCGTGACGCACGGCGGCGGCAGTACGGTTGCGGTTGTCGGTCATGCATTCGACCATCACCGCCACGCCGCCAGGGCCATAACCTTCGTAGGTCAGCTCTTCAACGTTGTCAGCCTCGGTCGCACCGGCGCCACGGGCGACGGCCCGATCGATGATATCGCGGCTCATGTTGGCACCCAGCGCCTTGTCCAGGGCCAGGCGCAAGCGCGGGTTGGAACCCGGGTCGCCGCCACCCTGGCGGGCCGCGACCGTCAGCTCACGGATCCACTTGGTGAAGATCTTGCCTCTCTTGGCATCCTGACGTTCTTTGCGGTGCTTGATGTTCGCCCACTTGGAATGACCTGCCATAACTCGCTCCGTTTCTCTTTGGAACATTGCCCGCCCTGCGCGTACACAGTGGCCGGCAATCAGAAATATCGACCCCAATGAAAAGGCGCATCCGAAGATGCGCCCTCTCAGGTGCCAGCCTTACTCAGCCTTTGGCTGTTCACGCAGACGAATGTGCAACTCGCGCAATGCCTTGGCATCCACCACACCCGGCGCCTGGGTCATGACATCGGCCGCGCTCTGGGTTTTCGGGAACGCGATCACTTCACGGATCGACTGGGCGCCGGTCATCAGCATCACCAGACGGTCCAGGCCGAAGGCCAGGCCACCGTGGGGCGGTGCACCGTACTTCAGGGCGTCGAGCAGGAAGCCGAACTTCTCTTCCTGCTCGGCTTCGTTGATGCCCAGCAGGCGGAACACTGCCTGTTGCATTTCCTTGCGGTGGATACGGATCGAACCGCCACCCAGTTCGGTGCCGTTCAGGACCATGTCGTAAGCGCGCGACAGAGCGGTGGCCGGGTTGGCCTCCAGCTCTTGCGGCGAGCACTTCGGCGCGGTGAACGGGTGGTGCAGCGCCGAGAAGCTGCCGTCGTCGTTTTCTTCGAACATCGGGAAGTCAACGACCCACATTGGCGCCCATTCGCAAGTCAGCAGCTTCAGGTCGTGACCCAGCTTGATACGCAGCGCGCCCAGGGCTTCGCTGACGATCTTGGCCTTGTCGGCACCGAAGAACACGATGTCGCCGTCAACCGCGCCCACGCGATCGAGGATCACATTGAGGTTGGCTTCAGGGATGTTTTTCACGATCGGCGATTGCAGGCCATCAACACCCGCGGCGCGCTCGTTGACCTTGATGTAGGCCAGGCCCTTGGCACCGTAGATGCCGACGAACTTGGTGTAGTCGTCGATCTGCTTGCGCGGCATGCTGGCGCCGCCAGGAACGCGCAAGGCCGCGATACGGCATTTCGGGTCGTTGGCCGGGCCGCTGAACACCTTGAACTCGACGTCCTTGAGCTGGTCAGCCACGTCCACCAGCTCCAGCGGGTTACGCAGGTCTGGCTTGTCGGAACCGTAGCGGCGCATGGCCTCTTCGAAGGTCATGTGCGGGAACTCGCCGAATTCCAGACCCAGCACTTCCTTGAACAGGTTGCGGATCATGCCTTCGGTCAGGCCCATGATGTCTTTTTCGTCGAGGAAGCTGGTCTCGATGTCGATCTGAGTGAACTCAGGCTGACGGTCGGCACGCAGGTCTTCGTCGCGGAAGCACTTGGCGATCTGGTAGTAGCGATCGAACCCGGCCACCATCAGCAGTTGCTTGAACAACTGTGGCGATTGCGGCAAGGCGAAGAAGCTGCCGGGGTGGGTACGGCTCGGCACCAGGTAGTCGCGGGCGCCTTCCGGCGTGGCGCGGGTCAGGATCGGCGTCTCGACGTCGAGGAAGCCGTTCTCGTCCAGGTAACGACGGATGCTGGTGGTCATGCGCGAACGCAGGCGCAGCTTCTCGGCCATCTCCGGGCGACGCAGGTCGATGAAGCGGTAGCGCAGGCGGGTTTCTTCGCCCACGTCGGAGTATTCGTTGAGCGGGAACGGCGGGGTTTCCGATTCGTTGAGCACTTCCAGCTCGTAACCCAGCACTTCGATCATGCCGGACGCCATGTTGGCGTTGCCAGCACCGGCCGGACGCAGACGCACCTTGCCGGTGATCTTGACCACATATTCGCTGCGCACGCGGTCGGCGGTGGCGAAGGTGTCAGCGCGGTCCGGATCGAACACCACCTGGGCCAGGCCTTCACGATCACGGATATCGAGGAAAATCACCCCGCCATGGTCACGGCGACGATGGACCCATCCGCAAAGAGTAACTTCCTGACCTTCCAGGCTTTCGTTCAGTTGGCCGCAATAATGGCTGCGCATCATGGTAGTGGTTTCACTTCTCGTAATTCGAAATTCGGTTGGAGGACCTGCCCGTGCAAGCACTCGCGCGTGTTCAACTCAATCAGCTTTGTCGCCACCGGCCAAATTCTTCTTGGCGCCGGTCTTGAAGTCGGTTTCATACCAGCCTGTGCCGCCGAGGCGGAAACCAGGCATGGACAGCATCTTTTTCAGTTCTGGCGCCTGACAGGCAGGGCAGTCGACCAGCGGTGCCGCGCTGATCTTTTGAATGGCTTCCATCTGATGACCACAGGAAGCACATTGATAGTCGTACATCGGCATGGGGTTGTCTCGGCGATCAGGTTACTCGCGCAAAGGCTGGGCTTTGCGGCAAAGAGCGGGATTATATCCATTAAATGCGGCCTGTGCAGCCGTAAGACCGCACAGGCCATTTCCGGATGCTGTGTAGGAGCTGACGAGTGCAACGAGGCTGCGATCTTGCCCCAGACACTTGAGTCGCAAGCGCAAGATCAAGATCCAAAGATCGCAGCCTTCGGCAGCTCCTACGCCGCACCATGATCCATCCCGGTCTCCTTCAAACTGTGCACCACGCAGACCACACGCACCAGCGCGCTGAAATTGCGCACCCCGCCATGGCGCAGGTGCACCTCCCTGTCGACATGGGACAGCAACGTGCTGATGGAACAGCTGTTGAGCTGGGCCATGTCACCGAGGATATCCCAATAGACCTGTTCCAGCCGCAGACAGGTGGCGAACCCGTTCAGACGAATGGATCGGGCCAGGGGGCGCACCAGCTGCATATCGAACCCCCTGACGAACGGATCGACGCTGATGGACTGAAAGCGCCCACGCAAACCCTCCCCCGGTTCTTTTCCTTGAATCATACCGTTGACACTCCTTTGCCATACGAACCTCTCAGTTGGAACACTCCATCTGTGGCTCTATGGAAGCTCAACGGCATCGCCAGTTCCAGACGACTTTATGACCATGGACGTAGGACAAGCCAACAGCAGGCAGGCGATGAATTACGCCGTCCTACACGCCGCGCGCTGGGAATGCTGCCCGCGCCACGTCATCACCTGCCTGAGGTTACTAACCCTCCAGCAACGCCCGCAGCATCCACGCGGTCTTTTCGTGAACTTGCATGCGCTGGGTCAGCAGGTCGGCGGTGGGCTCATCACTGACCTTGTCCAATAAAGGAAAGATGCCCCGGGCCGTACGCGTCACCGCTTCCTGGCCCTCGACCAGTTGCCGGATCATGTCTTCGGCGCCAGGCACGCCTTCCTCTTCCTTAATAGAAGACAGGCGCGCGTACACCGAGTAGGCCCCCGGGGCCGGGAAACCCAGGGCGCGAATTCGCTCGGCAATCAGGTCCACCGCCAGGGCCAGCTCGTTGTATTGCTCCTCGAACATCAGGTGCAGGGTCCGAAACATCGGCCCCGTGACGTTCCAGTGGAAATTGTGGGTCTTGAGATACAGCACATAGGTGTCCGACAGCAGGCGCGAAAGCCCGTCGACGATGGACTTGCGGTCTTCTTCACTGATACCGATATCAATTGCCATGTTGGTTGATCTCCTGACGGTGATGAATTCGACAACGCCCCAAACTCTAGTGGTTTTGGCCGCCTATGGCCTGCGACAGATCGCCAGCCCTCCTGAACCGACAAGCCGGGACAGCGAGCGGTTCCGACGCCCCGAGGAATTCAACGCCGTTTGCCTGGCACCTTCAAGCACCGGCGGGTCTTTTCTGGCCGACGAACAGCGCGGTACGTGTCCGTAACGAGTTTGAGAAGGCCGGGGCTTTGCTGTTAAATAGGCAGTGTGTCGCTACGCTTATTTTCCCGGGTGTGGCGCATAGGCTGATTCGGGTACGTGTCCAACGCCTCTCATTGTTTCGAAGCGAACCGCCCCCGACCAGCTCTTCCTTGTGATCTGTCTTAACCGTGAGCCAATCAAAATGTTGAAAATCGTCCACTTGCTAATGGGCGCAGCTGCCCTGCTGCTGTCCTTCATCCCTAGCCTGGGTTCCGAAGCCACACCTTACCTGCAACACCCCGATGCACTGTACCTGGCCTTTTTCGGCCTGCTCAACCTGACCCTCGCACCTGTTATCCCTTACTGGAACAAAGGTCCACGTCACCAACTGCAAAACCTGGTCAGTGCCCTGCTGGTGCTGGCCGTTGCCCTGCAAACCCTGGCCCTGCTGGCGCCTATGCCGGAAATCGGCGGTCAACCGGCCATTCTGTTCAGCCTGGGTGCAGCACTGCTCGCCGTGGCACTGCACCTGGCCGTCAGCTTCTACAAGAAGTCGTCGCCGGCCGCCGCTGCGCAGAACTACGACATGTCCAACCGCGATACCGGCACGGTGAAGTGGTTCAATACGTCCAAAGGGTTCGGCTTCATCTCCCGCGACTCCGGCGATGACATTTTCGTGCATTTCCGGGCCATTCGTGGCGAAGGCCATCGCGTCCTGGTGGAAGGCCAGCGCGTGGAGTTCTCCGTGATGAACCGCGACAAGGGCCTGCAGGCCGAAGATGTGATCGCCGCGCTGCCGCGCCGCTGATCCCAGCATAAAAAAACCGCGATGCAGCCTGGCTGCTCGCGGTTTTTTATTGCCCGTCAAACGAGAGTCGGGCCTGGTCAGTAGTGAGGAGGCGGCGCCTCTTCTTCGAACGACTCGAACTGCCCGGCCATTTCTTCCTGGCGCTTGAGCAACGCCGCCATCTGCAGCTGCAGACGCTCGACGATCCGCTGCTGCTCCACAAGCACGTCGTTCAATGCCTGGATGGTGTCATCCTGAAACGCCAGACGGCTTTCCAGATCGGTTACGCGGTCTTCAAGGTTCATGGTTCAGCCCTCCAGAAACTTGAAATCATCGGTCAAGGCCACTCGCAACCGTTCACGAATGGCCGCGACCTGCCCTGCATTATAAGGCTGGGCTGGGTGTTTGCCCCAGACCGGCGCAGGCCAGGCGGCATCATCACGCTTGCGCACGATGACGTGCATGTGCAATTGACTGACGACGTTACCCAGGGTTGCAACGTTCATCTTGTCGGCATCGAACGAATCCTTGAGGGTTTCGGCCAGCGCCGTGGTTTCTTTCCACAGCTGTTGTTGATCAGCGTCATCCAATTGAAACAATTCGCTGATATCTTCCCGCCGCGGTACGAGGATGAACCACGGGTAGTTCGAATCGTTGGACAAGAGCAACCGGCACAACGGGAAATCACCGATGGGCAATGTGTCTTGTTGCAGTCGTGGATCTAAAGCGAACACCGCGTGTACTCCTCGCTCGTTATTGGTTCTGCCCGGTTTGGCGGCCCGCAGGCCTGCATAGGACTCAGATGCGCAGCATACCCGCGAACGCCGGATCGATCACTGCGTACCGTGCTGATGCCCGGCCTTCGAATGATTTTTTTCAACATACGGCATCAACCTGTGCAACCTGACGCACCAACACAGCGCAAGCGGCACGGTAAGGTCCTGACAGGACCATGCCAGAGCCCAGGCAAAGCCTCGACGCTGTAAGATTTTCGTACAACCTGAAATTTTTTTGCACCAAAACAGCACAGTGCGTCTACGCTCAGTGCACAAAGTATCCGTGATTTACTCACTGGGTAGGGTGAACCGGTAACGTTTTTGATTGTCTTGCCACGTTTGCTGGCGTCAAACACGAGAGCCGCACACGAGTCAACCCTATTTAAAACAAGGCCTTTGGAGCCCGGTTTCATGAGGTTTCACCGCGTCAATCGATAAAATGTGAAAAAAATGTAAACGAAAATCGGGTTTGAGCATGCTTGTTGCATTCATCCCCGCACTGTCCAAAGGTCCCGCCGGACGCGGGAACCTGCCGACATACAAAATTAAAGTGGCAAGGCTGCCCTCAGGAGCTTCAAGCGCGGTAATGACGGACTCTTTACACCGATGCCGGAAAAAGAAAACGACATTAAAGTTGTGAATACGGTTGCGTCGGAATAGCTGAAATACGACATGGATCGAGCCATTGGCGACATGGTCGTAAAGAAGCTGAAAGGTTGAATGGGCAAGTATCGCCAATAATGTCGTCGTGATATAAGTTTGCGCCGACACAAAAAGAAAGAGCCGCCCAGATAAAAAAACAGGTGGGACGGCAGTACTCTTCTAAAAACCAAAGGAGCAAATCACGATGCGCGTGATGAAGTGGAGCATGATCGCACTGGCTGTATCGGCCGGTACCTCGCAGTTCGCAATGGCGTCCTCCCAAGAGGAATCTAAAGGTTTCATTGAAGACCAAAGCCTGACCGCAAAAACTCGTCTTGAGTACATGAACCGCGACCAACGTAACGGCGGCGGCAACATTGCTCTGCCAGGTGGCGGCTTCAAAAATGGCTACCGTGAAGATACCGGTATTAGTGAGCTGCTCATTTACAAATCCGGCTTCACACAAGGCACTATCGGTGTCGGTGTTGACGCATTCGCAGGCGGCACCGCACGTCTGGACGGTGGCGAAGGCCGTCAGGGCAACAACCTGTTTGCTTCCGACGACGAAGGCAAGCCTGAACACACACAATCGAAAGCCGGCGCTGCTGTTAAATTCCGTCTTTCCGACACCGTCTTGAAATACGGCACCCAACAAACTGAAAGCCCGGTCTTCTCCACCGATGACAGCCGTTTGTTGCCAGAATTTGCTACCGGTACTTTGATCACCAGCAAGGAAATCAAAGGCCTGGAGCTGAGCGCTGGTCACTTCACCGCGATGAGCGGGCAGCAGAACATGGGCCACGACAGCATCAATGGCGCACATTCTAAAGGCCTGACTTCCGCTGACATCGCTGGCGCAACCTACCAGTTCACCGACAATTTCGTGGCTGGCGTTGCGGCTTCCGATGTCGATGACTACTTCAAGAAGCAATACGTCAACCTGAACTACACCCTGCCGATCGACGATTCGCAAGCGCTGAACTTCGACTTCAACGGCTATAAGAGCAAGAGCCAAGGTCAAGAGCTGGCAGGCGATGTCGACAACCGCATCTGGTCCCTTGCAGCTGCGTACAGCCTCGGCGCTCACAAGTTCACCCTGGCGCATCAGCGCTCTAGCGGTGACACTGGTTACGTTTACGGCGTAGACGGTGGCGGCACGATTTTCCTGGCCAACTCCATCCAATACTCCGACTTTAACTTCGCCGACGAGCGTTCGTGGCAGGCTCGTTATGACCTGAACATGAAAACCTACGGCGTACCAGGTCTGAGCTTCATGACCCGTTACGTTAAGGGTGACAACATCTCCACCGATACCGGTGAAGGTAAAGAACACGAATGGGACATCGAAACCAAATACGTACTGCAGAGCGGTCCAGCCAAAGACCTCTCGTTCCGTGTACGTCAGGCGTTCTATCGTGCGTCCTCTAACGTCACTGGCGACGTTAACGACTTCCGCGTAATCGTCGAATACCCACTGAGCATCTTGTAATTCAGTGCTAATTCGATAGCTGCACCCGCAACAAACAAAAACCGCTCACCTGATCCAGGTGAGCGGTTTTTTTATTTCGACTGCATTCAGTCTTTATACAACTTCTTAATTAGCAAGCTAACTAAACATAACCTGACCCCAGCGCCAGGTTATAGTCGAATCATTATTGCGCTGGCCCTTCCTGAACGACCCGAATCACTCGCTGTGGAAACGGAATATCAATACCCGCGTCCTTCAAGCGATCCCGCGCCTGCTCATTGAGCATGAACATCACGTTCCAATAATCCGCCGTCTTGACCCAAATGCGCAGCGACACCGTGATGGAACTGTCGCCCAAGGTGGAAATCACCGCTTCAGGCGCTGGATCAGCCAGCACGCGCTCATCCTTGGCCAACGCCAACAACACTTCCCGGGCTTTTTGCAGGTCAGCCTGATAATCCACGCCTACATCGAACACGACCTTGCGGGTCGGCTGGCGATTGGTATTGGTGATGATGCCGTTCGAAAGATTGCCGTTTGGCACGATGACAGTCTTGTTGTCACCGGTGCGAATCACGGTGTGGAAGATCTGGATGCTGTCGACCGTACCGGCCACACCCTGGGCTTCGATCCAGTCACCAATGCGGAACGGGCGGAACAGCAGGATCAGCACGCCACCGGCGAAGTTCGCCAGGCTGCCTTGCAAGGCCAGGCCAATCGCCAGGCCGGCGGCACCGATGGCGGCGACGAATGAGGTGGTTTCCACGCCGATCATCGAAGCGACGCTGACGATCAGCAATATCTTCAGGATGATGTTGGCCAGGGTACTGATAAACCCTTGCAGCGCCAGGTCGGCGTTACGCAAGGCCAGCAGCGCGCCGAGTTTCTGCGTCACTTTGTTGATCAACCACCAGCCGATGGCCAGGGTGATGACGGCCAGCAACACGCGGCTGCCGTATTCCATGATCATGGGGATCCAGGTCTGGGAAGCCTTGACCAGGTTGTCCACTTCAGCATTCAAATCCATCTTTCTCTCCTATTCCTGTTGCACGCAGCATTTTGTAGCGAGGGGGATTTATCCCCTCGCCACAATGTTTAATACAACCCAGTATCAGTCGCGGAAGTTGTTGAATTGCAGCGGCATACCGAATTCCTTGCCGCGCAGTGCCGCAATGGCTTCTTGCAAGTCGTCACGTTTTTTGCCGGTGACCCGCACCTGCTCGCCCTGGATGGCGGCTTGCACCTTGAGCTTGGCGTCCTTGATATGAGCGACGATCTTCTTCGCCAGCTCCTTGTCGATGCCTTCCTTGAGCACAGCTTCCTGTTTCATCAGCTTGCCCGAGGCATAGGCGTCCTTGACCTCAAGGCACTGCACGTCGATCTTGCGCTTGACCAGCGCCAGCTTGAGGATCTCGATCATCGCCTCGAGCTGGAAATCGGCCTCGGCGGTCAGGTTCACGGTCAGGTCTTTTTCCTTGAACTCGAAACTGCCCTTGCCCTTGAGGTCATAACGACGGTCGAGTTCCTTGACGGCGTTTTCAACCGCGTTGGTGACTTCGTGTTTGTCCAGTTCGGATACCACGTCGAATGACGGCATGTAGTGTTCTCCAAATAAAAAGGCGCGCCAGTATCAACGGCGCGCGCTTGGCTTATGGTTAAAATCGGGCTCATTATAACGGCTCTTTTCCTGCCGACACGGCGAGCCCTCAGATGCTTGCGCCAATCCGAGTAAAAAACTGATGTCTACCACCTGGCATGTCCTAGGGGCCGGCAGTCTCGGCACATTGTGGGCCACGCGCCTGGCCCGGGCCGGGTTGCCGGTGCGGCTGGTGCTGCGCAACGAAGCCCGCCTGCAGGCCTACCGAAGCGCCGGCGGCCTGACGTTGGTGGAACAGGGACAGGCGCAGAGCTACCCGATACCTGGCGAAACGGCGGACAGCCCGGAACCGATCAGGCGCCTGCTATTGGCCTGCAAAGCCTACGACGCGGAAGCGGCCGTGGCCTCGGTGGCCCATCGCCTGGACGCCGAATCGGAACTGATCCTGTTGCAGAACGGCCTCGGCAGCCAGGACGCGGTGGCCAATTGCGTACCCCAAGCCCGTTGCATCAGCGCCTCCAGCACCGAAGGCGCGTTCCGCGACGGTGACTGGCGCGTGGTGTTCGCCGGCCACGGCTACACCTGGCTGGGCGATCCTGCTCACCCAGTGGCGCCGTTCTGGCTCGACGACCTGGCCGCCGCCGGCATTCCCCACGAATGGAGCGCCGACATCCTCACCCGGCTCTGGCGCAAGCTGGCGCTCAACTGCGCAATCAACCCGCTGACCGTGCTGCACCACTGCAAGAACGGCGGCTTGCAGGAACACCGCTGCGAAGTGGCGACCCTGTGCGCAGAGCTCACCGACCTGCTCGAACGTTGTGGCCAGCCCGCGGCGGCCGAAGATTTGCAACCGGAAGTTGAACGAGTGATCCAGGCCACGGCCGCCAATTACTCCTCGATGTACCAGGATGTCGCCAATCGGCGCCGCACCGAAATCAGCTACTTGCTCGGTTACGCCTGCAAGGTCGCCCAACGCCATGAACTGACCGTGCCGCACCTGGAACAACTGCGGCAGCGACTGATTGCCCACTTGCACAACCTCGGATTGCCCAGCGACTGAGCAGCGGCTACGCTGGCCCTCGTATTCCTTTTTAGCGACGAGTCTGATGCCATTGCGCCAGCGCCTTGAAAACCTCCCGGTCGGCCAGAAACTGCTGGCCGCCCTGTTGGTGTTGTTGACCACTGTCCTGCTGGTGGCCAACCTGACCTTTATCAGCGCCGCCTACTACATTTCCCAGGAAAGCATGGCACCCCAGGCCCTGCAGACCATTGGCCGGCTGGTGGCCAATCCAAGCCTGATCTCCGACGCCCTGCAGTCGCCACAAAGCGCCCAACGCTTGCTCGACGAGCTCAACAGCTACGCACCGCTGAGGGCGGCGGCACTGTACGACGGCCAGGGCGAACGCCTGGCGCAGCTGCAACATGCCGAAAAACTCAAGCTGCCGGACCATTACCGCAATATGCAGGCTTGGCAGGCCGGTGAATTCCGCAGCAACCAGGTCATTACCCTGCCCCGCCCCGGCACGCTGCCCGGTCATCTGTTGCTGGTAGCCAGCAGCGAATTGCCGACCGCGTTCTACACCGGCACCCTGACCGCCAGCCTCGGCATCCTGATTTTCAGCGTGTTGCTGTGGCTGATCATTGCCCAGCAGATCAAGCGCCTGATCACCCAGCCGATTCATCAACTCGAAGAACTGTCACGCCAGGTCACCCGCGAAGAGAACTACGCCCTGCGTGCCGCACGCGGCAACCACGATGAGATCGGCAGCCTGGCCGAGGCGTTCAACACCATGTTGTCGCGGATCGAAGCCCGGGAGCAGCAACTCAAGCGCGCGCGGGACGACTCCCAGGCCGCCTACGACCAGGCCCAGGGTTTGGCGGAAGAAACCCGTCATACCAATCGCAAGCTGGAGCTGGAAGTCCAGGTGCGCAGCAAGATCGAGAAAAAGCTCACCGGTTTCCAGAATTACCTCAACAGCATCATCGACTCGATGCCGTCGGCGCTGATCGCCCTCGACGAGCAACTCTACGTCACCCAATGGAACCAGGAAGCCAGCGCCCTCTCCGGCACACGGCTGGACGAGGCGCTGAACCAGCCGATTTTCCTCGCCTTCGAACCGCTCAAACCCTACCTGCCGCAGCTCAAGCAGACCGTCGAGCAACACACGGTGGCCAAGATCGAACGCGTCACCTGGACCAAGGACGACGAAGCCCGGCACTACGCCCTCACCTTCTACCCACTGATGGGTGGAGCCGGGCGTGGCGTGGTCATCCGGATCGATGACATCACCCAGCGCCTGTCGCTGGAAGAAATGATGGTGCAATCGGAGAAAATGCTCTCGGTCGGCGGCCTCGCGGCGGGCATGGCCCATGAAATCAACAACCCGTTGGGGGCGATCCTGCACAACGTGCAGAACATCCGCCGCCGCCTGTCGCCGGAGCTGCCCAAGAACCTCGAACAGGCCGAGCTGCTGGGTATCCCGTTAGAGGAGGTCAATCGTTATCTCCAGGGTCGGGAGATCCCGCAGTTGCTCGACGGTATCCAGCAAGCCGGCGCCCGGGCGGCAAAAATCGTCACCCACATGCTCAGTTTCAGTCGTCGCAGTACCCGGCAAATGGCGCCTTGCGACCTGCCCGCGCTGATCGACCAGGCAGTGGAAATCGCCGGCAACGACTTCGACCTGGCAATCGGTTTCGACTTCAAGGGCCAGGCGATCACCCGTCAGTTCGATCCGAACCTGGGCCCAGTGCCCGGCACGGCCAACGAGCTGGAACAGGTGCTGCTCAACCTGCTGAAAAACGCCGCCCAGGCGATCCATCAACGTCAGGACGACAGCGAACCGGGGCGCATCATCCTGCGCACGCGGTTGAATCCACCGTGGGCGGAAATCCAGGTCGAGGACAATGGCATCGGCATGAGCGAGAACGTGCGCAAACGTACCTTCGAACCTTTCTTCACCACCAAGGAGATCGGCCAGGGCACGGGCCTCGGGCTGTCGGTCTCGTATTTCATCATCACCAACAACCACAAGGGCCAGATGGAAGTGCAGTCGGCGCCGGGTCAAGGCACCTGCTTCACCTTGCGCCTGCCCCTGGCGGGCACTTCGATGGTGCCGCAGGAAAACAGACAACTGGAGCGCTGAGCATGGTTTTTCGCCTGTCGAAGATTTACACCCGCACCGGCGACAAAGGTGAAACCGGGTTGGGCGATGGTCGCCGCGTGGCAAAGGACCACCCACGGGTCGAGGCCATCGGCGAAGTGGATACACTGAATAGCCAGCTGGGGTTGTTGCTGGCCGGGCTCGCCACTGAAACGACCCGACATCCGGGGCTGAAGGAGGTCAGTGACGTGCTGGCGCCTTGTCAGCACCGTCTGTTCGACCTCGGCGGGGAACTGGCGATGCCGGCTTATCAGGCCTTGAACGTGGCGGAAATCGAGCGACTGGAAGCGGCGATCGATGGGTGGAACGAGGAGTTGGGCCCCCTGGAAAACTTCATCCTGCCCGGTGGCTCGGCGCTGGTGGCTCAGGCCCACGTCTGCCGCAGCCTGGCCCGCAGCGCCGAGCGCCGTTGTCAGCAACTGAACGCGGTGGAACCGCTGGCCGGGCCGGGGCTGGCCTATATCAATCGGTTATCGGATCTGCTGTTCGTGGCCGCGCGGGTCATTGCCCGGCGGCAAGGGGTGGCAGAGGTGCTTTGGGTGGCGGCGGCCAAGCCTGAGGGCTGATCACCTGCATGATCGTTCCCCACGCTCTGCGTGGGAACGCAGCCCGGGACGCTCCGCGTCCCTCCAGAGCCGAACGCGGAGCGTCCGTTGAGGCATTCCCACGCGGAGCGTGGGAACGATCAGTTCACTGCAGCTTCAAGCCTCAGGCCAAAACGCCCGAATCCCCGCCACACCTTGCGCCCCGGCCTCCCAGGCTTTTTGCCGCTCGCCAGGCCCGACCCCACCCAACAGATAAACCGGCCTGTTGAAGCCCTCGATCAAGCGTGCGGCCTCGGCCCACCCCAACGGCTGTGCGTCAGGGTGGGTCTGGGTCGGCTGCACCGGCGAGAGCGTCACGAAGTCCACGTCCATCTGCTGCGCCAGGGACAGTTCCTCGGCGCTATGGCAGGAGGCCGCCAGCCAGCGGTCCTTGCCAAACGGTCGACCGGCCGCTGCATGCTTGCGCAACTGCGCGGCGGTAATGTGCCAGCCGGCGGAAGGAAAATCTCCCAGCCATTCGAACGGCCCCTTGAGCATCAGCTGGGCCTTGCCGGCACACAGCCCCGCCGCATCCACCGCCAGATCGCGGTATTTCGGGTCGTAACCACCGGGGGCACGTAGCTGGACCAACTTGATCCCGCCGGCAATCGCCTTCTGCATGCCGCGCAGCAAGGCCGGCGTCTCAAGGCCGTCAGGCGTGATCAGGTACTGACCCGGCAAACGGGCCGCAGCGACGATCGGCTGATTGGCCGCCGGGAACTCATAGTTCGTCAGGTCGCGGGCCGTCACCCAGGCCAACGGCTGCCCTTCGGCGCCGTGGGGCTCGCCGGTGAACGCCGAGACTTCCCAGACATCCAGCAACACCTGTTTGTCCGGGTAGTCGTGACGCACCTTGATCAACGGCCGGGCGGCATCGACGACAATACCCAGCTCTTCATGAAGTTCGCGGGCCAGGGCGGTTTCGACGGATTCATCGGCCTCGACCTTGCCACCGGGGAACTCCCACAGGCCACCCTGGTGCTGGGTGTCGGCCCGTCGGGCGATCAGGATTTTACCGGCGGCATCGCGAATGACCGCTGCCGCCACATGGACTCGTTTCACCGCGCAGTGTCCTCCAGGCCAGCTTGTTGCCACGCCTTGAACGCCGGCCATTGATAAAGGGTTTCGACGTAGGCCTCATCGACCTCCGACAGTTTCACCTGATAAGTGCGCAAGCGCACGGCAACAGGGGCAAAAAACGCATCGACCAGGCTCACGCGGCCAAACAGGTAGGGACCGGTTTCGGTCGCCGCGGCACGGCATTCGGCCCACAGCGCCAGCACCCGCTCGATTTCCGCCTGGACGTCAGCCGGCATGGGCGACAGCGGTGCATCGTGCAGCAGGTCAAAGGGCATGTTGCTGCGGATGGCGAAGAAACCGCTGTGCATTTGTGCACAGGCCGACCGCGCCTGGGCCCGGGCGGCCACATCCTTTGGCCAGAGGCCGGCATCCGGGAACTGTTCAGCCAGGTATTCGGCAATCGCCAGGGAATCGGCGATCACGCCGAACTCGGTCTTGAGCAACGGGACCTTGGCCGTGGCCGAATACTTGAGCAGCTTCTCGCGGGTGTCGGGTTGGTCGAGCCTGACCAGCTCTTCGGTGTACTTTGCGCCGGTCAGCGCCAGGGCCAACGCGCCGCGCAGGGACCAGGAAGATAGATCTTTGTCGCCGATGATCAGGTGCAGGCTCATGTCTGGATTCCTTTCTTGTGGTTCTGAGGGTGTCTGTTCTGACGCCATCGCGAGCAAGCTCGCTCCCACAGTGGATTTGTGTTGAGACCACTATCGATGCCACTCAACAAATCCCTGTGGGAGCGAGCTTGCTCGCGATTGGAGCAGCTCGGTCCCGGGCCTGTTAAGTCCGGTACTCAGCGTTGATCTTGACGTACTCGTGGGACAGGTCGGTGGTCCAGATCGTTTCGCTGCAATCCCCACGTCCCAGCTCGATACGGATGGTGATTTCTTCCTGCTGCATCACAGCCGCGCCCTGGGCTTCGGTGTAGGTCGCAGCGCGAGCGCCTTGGCTGGCGATGCAGACTTCACCGAGGAACACGTCGATCTTGCTCACGTCCAGCTCAGGCACGCCGGCACGGCCAACGGCAGCGAGGATCCGGCCCCAGTTCGGGTCGGAGGCGAACAGCGCGGTCTTGATCAGCGGCGAGTGGGCCACGGTGTAGCCGACATCCAGGCATTCCTGATGATTGCCACCGCCATTGACCTGCACGGTCACGAACTTGGTCGCGCCTTCGCCGTCACGGACGATGGCCTGGGCCACTTCCATGCACACTTCGAACACCGCCTGCTTCAGGGCCGCGAACAGCGGGCCGCTGGCTTCGGTGATTTCCGGCAGGCTGGCCTTGCCGGTGGCGATCAGCATGCAGCAGTCGTTGGTGGAGGTATCACCGTCGATGGTGATGCGGTTGAACGATTTGTTGGCACCGTCAAGCATCAGGTCTTGCAGCACCTGGCGCGAGACTTTGGCGTCGGTGGCGATGTAGCCGAGCATGGTCGCCATGTTCGGGCGGATCATGCCGGCGCCTTTGCTGATACCGGTGACGGTGATGATCACGCCATCATGCTCGAACTGGCGGCTCGCGCCCTTGGGCAAGGTGTCGGTGGTCATGATGCCGGTGGCGGCTGCTGCCCAGTTGTTTTCCGACAGATCATCGAGAGCGGCTTGCAACGCGCCTTCGATCTTCTCGACCGGCAACGGCTCGCCGATCACGCCGGTGGAATACGGCAGCACCTGGCTGGCATCGACACCGGTCAGTTGCGCCAACTTTGCGCAGGTGCGCTCGGCAGCGGCCAGGCCTGGCGCGCCGGTGCCGGCGTTGGCGTTACCGGTGTTGGTCAGCAGGTAACGCACCGGCCCCTGCACGCGCTGCTTGGCCAGGATGACCGGCGCGGCGCAAAAGGCATTGAGGGTGAACACGCCAGCGACCGTCGAGCCTTCGGCGCAACGCATGACCACGACGTCCTTGCGCCCGGGGCGCTTGATGCCCGCCGAGGCAATACCGAGTTCAAAACCGGCAACCGGGTGCAACGTTGGCAACGGACCAAGACCAACAGCCATGAATGCGCTCCTTAAATGAGATGTATATCGGCACCGTCTCCATCGGGACGGTAGATCAAATGGCAAAACGCCGCGACGGCTGGAAGCCGGTCGCGGCGCGGGTCGTTCAGCGTTGAAACGGGATTATTGGATCTGCCCGTGGCAATGCTTGTATTTCTTGCCCGAACCGCAATAGCACAGTTCGTTACGGCCCAGCTTCTGCTCGTTGCGCACCGGTGCGGTCGCCAAGGCGACATCCACATCGACGCCCTCTTCGGCGACCACTTCCAGACCCGGGGCTTCGGCGTGTTCGAACTGCATGCGCGCAGCCAGGGCTTCGGCTTCCTGACGCAGGCGGGCTTCTTCTTCGGCCGGGTCTTCGCGGCGAACCTGAACGTGGGACAGCACACGGATCGAGTCGCGCTTGATCGAATCGAGCAACTCGGAGAACAGCGTGTAGGACTCGCGTTTGTACTCCTGCTTCGGGTTCTTCTGGGCGTAACCGCGCAAATGGATACCGTGACGCAGGTGGTCCATGGTCGACAGGTGGTCTTTCCACAAGTCGTCCAGTACCCGCAGCACAATCTGCTTCTCGAAGGAACGCAGCGCCTCGGCGCCCGCCTGGTCTTCCTTCTCGTTGTAGGCAGCGATCAGTTCGGCCAGCAGTTTCTCGCGCAGGGTTTCTTCATACAGGTGATCGTCTTCGTCGAGCCATTGCTGGATCGGCAATGCCACGCCGAAGTCGCTCTGCAGGGCGGCTTCCAGGCCGGCGACGTCCCACTGCTCCGGCAGCGACTGCGGCGGGATGTGGGCGCTGACGGTTGCGTTGAGCACGTCCTGGCGGAAATCGGCGATGGTTTCGCCAATGTTGTCGGCGGCCAACAAACTGTTACGCATGTGATAGATCACTTTACGCTGTTCGTTGTTGACGTCATCGAACTCGAGCAATTGCTTGCGGATATCGAAGTTGCGACCTTCGACCTTGCGCTGGGCCTTCTCGATGGCGTTGGTCACCATGCGGTGCTCGATCGCCTCGCCCGGTTGCATGCCCAGGGCCTTCATGAAGTTCTTCACCCGGTCAGAGGCGAAGATGCGCATCAGGCTGTCTTCCAGGGATAGGTAGAAACGGCTGGAACCGGCGTCACCCTGGCGACCGGCACGGCCACGCAGCTGGTTGTCGATACGACGCGACTCGTGACGCTCGGAAGCGATCACCTGCAAACCGCCGGACTCCAGCACCTGCTGGTGACGTTTCTGCCAGTCGGCCTTGATCTGCGCGATCTGCTCTGGGGTCGGGCTTTCCAGGCTGGCGACTTCCACTTCCCAGTTGCCGCCCAAGAGAATGTCGGTACCACGGCCAGCCATGTTGGTGGCGATGGTCAGCGCACCCGGGCGACCGGCCTGGGCGATGATCTCGGCTTCCTTCTCGTGGAACTTGGCGTTGAGGACCTTGTGCTCGATGCCTTCCTTGTTGAGCAGGGCGGACATGTGCTCGGAAGTCTCGATGGTGGCGGTACCCACCAGGATCGGACGGCCCTGGGCCATGCCGTCCTTGATGTCGTTGATGATCGCCGCGTACTTCTCTTCGGCGGTCAGGAACACCAGGTCGTTGTAGTCTTTACGGGCCAGCGGCTTGTTCGGCGGAATCACCACCACTTGCAGGCCGTAGATCTGGTGGAACTCGAACGCTTCGGTATCAGCGGTACCGGTCATGCCGGACAGCTTGTTGTACAGGCGGAAGTAGTTCTGGAAGGTGGTCGAGGCCAGGGTCTGGCTCTCGGCCTGGATATTCAGGCCTTCCTTCGCTTCGATGGCCTGGTGCAGGCCTTCGGACAGGCGACGACCCGGCATGGTACGGCCGGTGTGTTCGTCCACCAGTACGACCTGGCCGTCCTGCACGATGTATTCGACGTTGCGATGGAACAGCTTGTGCGCACGCAGGCCAGCATAAACGTGGGTCAGCAGGCCCAGGTTGTGGGCCGAGTACAGGCTCTCGCCTTCGGCCAGCAAACCAACACGGGTGAGCATTTCCTCGACGAACTGGTGACCCGCTTCGTTGAGCTCGACCTGACGGGTCTTCTCGTCAACGGTGTAGTGCCCAGCCTGGGTCACTTCGCCTTCGACTTCCTCGACGTGCAACTTGAGCTGCGGGATCAGCTTGTTGATCTCGATGTACAGCTTGGAGCTGTCCTCGGCCTGACCGGAAATGATCAGCGGGGTACGGGCTTCGTCGATGAGGATGGAGTCGACTTCGTCGATCACGGCAAAATTGAGTTCACGCTGGAATTTTTCTTCCATGCTGAACGCCATGTTGTCGCGCAGGTAGTCGAACCCGAATTCGTTGTTGGTGCCGTAGGTGATGTCGGCGGCGTAGGCGGCGCGCTTCTCTTCCGGCGGCTGGAACGGCGTGACGACGCCGACAGTCAGGCCGAGGAATTCGTAGAGCGGGCGCATCCAGTTGGCGTCGCGGCGGGCCAGGTAGTCGTTGACCGTCACGACGTGCACGCCCTTGCCGGACAGCGCGTTGAGGTACACACCCAAGGTCGCCACGAGGGTCTTGCCCTCACCGGTACGCATTTCGGCGATCTTGCCTTCGTGCAAGGTCATGCCGCCGATCAACTGAACGTCGAAGTGGCGCATGCCCATGATCCGCTTGCCGGCTTCACGGGCGACCGCAAAGGCTTCAGGCAGGAGCTGGTCGAGGGTTTCCCCCTTGGCGATGCGGTCCTTGAATTCGGCAGTCTTGGCGCGTAACTGATCGTCCGAAAGGGCCACCATTTGCTCTTCGAAGGCATTGACAGTCTGTACCGTCTTGAGCATGCGCTTGACTTCACGCTCGTTCTTGCTTCCAAAAAGTTTCTTTAACAAAGGCGCAAACATATCGGCAGGATCTTCCACACTAAAGGGATGGAGGGCGGCCCCGTGAGTCGCCCGTGCAGCCCTCATGGCCGCATGCGAACGAGCATTCTACCCGGAAACGATGGAGAGGAAAGTGGCGTTATTCCACGATGCTGGCACAGCGCTGTGACGGGGCTTGCATAAAATAAGGGCTTTTGCGCGAACTTCAACCCACCCAGCGCAGAAGTTAATCATTGATTGTGCAGCCAAAAGCCGCTGGGCGAGAGGGTCGAGGCGCATCCGGCGCTTTCTGCTACCATGGCGCCTCTGTCACTTGCGGTATTCATTCATGGCCTTTCGCCCTCTTCCAGCCAAGGCACCCGCCGTTCTGCTGCGCGAAGCCAAGCCGCTGAAAGCCATCTTTGGCCACGCCAAACGCCTGGGCCACTTGCAACGCCTGCTCGACAGCCAGTTGCAACCGGCCGCGCGCGAGCATTGCCACGTGGCCTCCTGGCGCGAAGGCAGCTTGCTGCTGATCGTCACCGACGGCCACTGGGCCACGCGCCTGCGCTACCAGCAAAAACGCCTGCTGCGCCAACTCCAGGCGTTCGAAGAATTCGCCAACCTGACGCGAATCCTGTTCAAGGTGCAACCGCCCACCGTCCAGGTCGGCGCCAAGGGGCACACGCTGGATTTGTCCACCGACGCCGCCGCGACCATTCAGGCCACGGCGGATGGCATCACCGATCCCAACCTGCGGGCGGCGCTGGAGCGGTTGGCGGCGCATGCGCGGCCAAAGGATTGAGACTTTCGGCGCCGGTTGGATAGCTATCGCGAGCAAGCTCGCTCCCACAGGGGATCTGCGGCGGACACCTATTTCGTGTACGACGCCAATCCTTGTGGGAGCGAGCCTGCTCGCGAAGGCGGCGACTCGGTCCTGACTACCGGCGCTTGCTGCCACCGAGCAACGACCCCATCAACCCACGCACCAATTGCCGGCCCAACTGATTGGCCGCCTGGCGCATGGCCGATTTCAATGCCTGGCCGGCCGCGGTGCCGAGAAACTCGCCGGCCTTTTCGGTGAAGCTCGGTTCTCCCACAGGGGATCTGCGGCGGACACCTATTTCGTGTACGACGCCAATCCTTGTGGGAGCGAGCCTGCTCGCGAAGGCGGCGACTCGGCCCTGACTACCGGCGCTTGCTGCCACCGAGCAACGACCCCATCAACCCACGCACCAATTGCCGGCCCAACTGATTGGCCGCCTGGCGCATGGCCGATTTCAATGCCTGGCCGGCCGCGGTGCCGAGAAACTCGCCGGCCTTTTCGGTGAAGCTCGGTTCTTCCGCCGTCGGCTTGCCCGGCGCCTCTTCGGCCTGCGGTTCCAGCCCTTTGCGGCCCATCAGCACTT
Organism: Pseudomonas brassicacearum subsp. brassicacearum; assembly: GCF_008801605.1. Taxonomy (GTDB): domain Bacteria; phylum Pseudomonadota; class Gammaproteobacteria; order Pseudomonadales; family Pseudomonadaceae; genus Aquipseudomonas; species Aquipseudomonas brassicacearum. Next base: position 126,617 of record NZ_VZPJ01000003.1, read on the forward strand.
CATAGGCCGATTCGCGATCTATGGGTTTGTCATAGCGCCCTTGCAACGGCGAACTGGCGATCAACCCGGCGCGCTCGGCTTCGCTCAGCGGCCCGATGCGCGATTGCGGTGGCGCCACCAACACCCGCTGGACCACTTCCGGCGTACCTTTTTCCTGCAAGGTGCCCACCAGGGCTTCACCGATGCCCAGCTCGGTCAGCACCGCCAGGGCATCGAACTGCGGGTTGGGCCGGAAGCCGTCGGCCACCGCCCGCAGGGATTTCTGCTCCTTGGCAGTGAAGGCCCGCAACCCGTGCTGGATGCGCAAGCCCAACTGCGCCAGCACGTCGTCCGGCAAGTCGCCCGGCGACTGGGTCACGAAATACACCCCCACACCCTTGGAACGGATCAGCCGCACCACTTGCTCCAGGCGTTCCTGCAAGGCCTTGGGAGTGCCGGCAAAAAGCAAATGCGCCTCGTCGAAGAACAGCGCCAACAGCGGTTTGTCCGCATCGCCGCGCTCGGGTAACTGCTCGAACAGCTCGGCCAGCAGCCACAACAGGAACGTCGCGTAGACCTTCGGCGCCTCATGGACCAGACGGCTGGCGTCGAGCAAGTGAATGCGACCACGGCCATCACTGGCCGGTTGCAGGATGTCTTCGAGCTGCAACGCCGGCTCGCCGAACAACGCGTCCGCGCCCTGCTGTTCCAGGGTGGACAAACGTCGCAACAACGCCTGGCTGGAGCCGGTGGTCATCAGGGCCGCGTCGTCCCCCAGCAACTCGGGGTTGTCCTTGAGATGGTTGAGCAGCGCCTTCAGGTCCTTGAGGTCCAGTAGCAACAGCCCTTCGCGGTCGGCCACCTTGAACGCGGCGTAGAGCGCCGACTGCTGGCTGTCCGTCAGTTCCAGCAGACTGCCGATCAACAACGGACCCATTTCACTCAAGGTGGTGCGCAGCGGATGACCGGACTGGCCGTGGATATCCCACAAGGTCACCGGATAAGCCTGGGGCTTGTGATTGAGCCAAGGCATGCCGGCGATGCGCTCGGCGATCTTGCCCTGGGGGTTGCCCGCCGCGCCGAGGCCGCACAGGTCACCCTTGATGTCCGCCGCGAACACCGCCACGCCGGCGTCGCTGAACATTTCGGCCAGGCGCTGCAAGGTGACGGTCTTGCCGGTACCGGTGGCACCCGCCACCAGACCATGACGGTTCGCCAGGCGCATGGCCTGGGCGATGGGCTGGCCGCTAAGGTCGGCCCCGATAACGAGTTGCGATGAGTCAGGCATGTGGTCACCCGTGGTGTTTGCGATGTGACGCCATTTTGCACGCTTATATAAAAGCATGCCTGGCGCATTAAGCTCCTGGCGTCAGGAATAATAGCCTGCGAACCCGGACTGGCCCTATCGCGAGCAAGCTCGCTCCCACATGGGATCTGTGCCTCTCCTGTGGGAGCGAGCTTGCTCGCGATGAGGCCCTCTCAAACCCGGCAATACTCCACTGACACCCCAACCCCACAACCTCAACCGAACATCTATTCTTACTAAAGGTCAACACAGGAGAACACTGACCGGAGGGACGTTCATCGTGCATATAGCGGACATAACCATGTTCTACGCCCCCGCCAGCGGAGGCGTGCGCACTTATCTGGATGCCAAGCACCGGCGCCTGGGCGATCGGCCCGGTATTCGCCACAGTCTGTTGATCCCCGGCGCGCATTTGAGCGAGCACGATGGGATCTACAAGGTTCCGGCCCCTGCACTGCCGTTCGGCAAGGGCTATCGCTTCCCCCTTCGCCTGGCCCCCTGGCGCAATGTCCTGCGCGATCTACAGCCCGATCTGATTGAAGTCGGCGATCCCTACCTCACGGCCTGGGCCGCGCTGGATGCCCGTCGCCAGCTCGACGTGCCCGTCATCGGTTTCTATCACTCCGACCTGCCACTGCTGGTCAGCAACCGCATGGGCAACTGGTTCACCCCCAACATCGAAGCTTATGTCAGCAAGTTGTACGGCAATTTCGACCGGGTCCTGGCGCCGAGCCAGGTCATGGCCGACAAACTGACCGGGTTGGGGGTCAAGAACGTCTACGTGCAACCGTTGGGCGTCGACCTGCAAACCTTCAACCCGGCCGCCCGTGACCCGGAGTTGCGCGCAGAGCTGGGCATCGCCGAAGACGCGCGCCTGCTGATTTTCGCTGGTCGCGGCTCCAAGGAAAAAAACCTGCCGGTGCTGCTCAAGTGCATGAAACGCCTGGGCGAGCGCTACCACCTGCTGTTGGTGGGCTCGTCGATGCCCGCCTTGGTGCCGGACAACGTCACGGTGATCGATGAATTCTGCCCGGCGCCGCAAGTCGCCCGGCTCATGGCCAGCGCCGATGCCCTGCTGCACGCCGGTGACCAGGAAACCTTCGGCCTGGTGATCCTCGAAGCCATGGCCAGTGGCATTCCCGTGGTGGCGGTGGCGGCCGGGGCCTTCACCGAAATCGTCGACGAAGACTGCGGCCTGCTGTGCATGCCCAACAACCCACAGGCCATGGCCAACGCCGTGCGCCAACTGTTTTCCGAAGGCTGTCAGCGCCGGGGGGTATTGGCACGCCGGCACGTGGAGCGTCATTACGCCTGGGATACCGTGGTCAACAGCTTGCTGGGGCACTACTACGCCGTGCTCGGCGAGCAGATGCCACTGCTGGCCAATGGTTGAGGCGAGGTCCGTGTCGATGAATCAATCGTCCAGTGTCCTGTTTCGCAAATACGTTTCTTTCTTGGCGAGTGGCTGTTGTCGTCAGGCAAGGCGCCGCGACGAGTCATAGCCCGCTATGGCGAGGAGCGGCAACGCAGCATGACGACAACAGACACCGTCAAAAAGGAACAGTATTTGTGATACAGGACACTAGCGTCCTCCTGGTGCTACACGACGTGGCACCGCAAACCTGGCCCGACTACCAGCCCTTCGTCGAAGCCGTTGATGCCCTCGGCCAGGTACCGATGACCTGGTTGGTGGTGCCGGACTTTCATCGCCACAATGCCTTGGAGGCTCATCCTGGCTTTCGGCGCCTGCTCGACAGCCGGGTCGAGCGCGGCGACGAACTGGTGTTGCATGGCTACTACCATTGCGACGACGGTCCTGTTGCCCGTCACCCCAAGGACTGGTTCATGCGCCGGGTCTATACCCACGAAGGTGAGTTCTACAACCTGTCCGAGGCCGCCGCCCTCGCCCGCCTGCGCGCCGGGATCGACACCTTTGAACGCTACCACTGGCCGCTGGAGGGTTTCGTCGCCCCCGCCTGGTTGATGAGCGAAGGCACGCGCCAGGCCTTGCGCCAGTTGCCGCTAAGCTACACCAGTGACACCCAACACCTTTATCGCCTGCCCGACTTCACTGCCATCGACGCGCCGGGGCTGGTCTGGAGTGCCCGCAGCGCCTGGCGCCGTGGCCTGTCGAAAGTCATCAGCGACCAACGCGAACAGCGCTGGCGCCAGGCCCCGGTGATTCGCCTGGGCCTGCACCCAGTGGACATGCGCCATACCTTTTCCCGGGACTATTGGCTGCGCACCCTCGAACGCCTGCTCAACGACGGTCGTGTACCCATGACCAAAGTCGGCTGGCTGGCGACCCAGGGGCTGCGGGTCAGCAGCGCCGCATGAAACGGCTGATCTGGCTGGGCGCCGCCCTGCTCACGGCGCTACTGGTGCCGCTGCTGGTCGGCGGCGGGGAAATGTGGTCACGGGTGCAGCGCTTTCCGTTGTCGCTACTGCTGGCCATGCTCGGCATGATCGTGCTGTGCTGGGGCTTGAACTCCGTGCGCTTGCGCCTGCTGCTGGGGGAACACCGTGGGCGCATCGGCGGGCTGAAAAGCATCGGCGTGGTGATGTCCACCGAGTTCGCCATGTGCGCGACGCCCGGTGGCAGTGGCGGCCCACTGACGCTGATGGCCCTGCTGGCGCGCAACGGCGTGCGCCCGGCCCATGGCAGCGCGGTGTTTGCCATGGATCAATTGAGCGACTTGCTGTTCTTCCTCTGCGCCTTGGTCGGCATTCTGTTTTACGCGCTGTTCCAGAACCTCAGCCAGCGCATGGAATGGATGTTGGCGTTAAGTGCGATTTCATTGTTTGGCGGGCTGTTTGGCTGCGTGTTGGTGGCCCGCTATCACCGCAGATTGATTCTGCTGGGCGCTCGACTGCTTCGCCACCTGCGCGTAAAAGCCGTTACCCGTCGACGCTGGGCGCGCAAGATCCTGAGCTTCCTGGCGGCGTTCACCGACACCTTGAAACTGCCAAAACAGACACTGTTCCAGGTCTTCGGCCTGACCTGCCTGCATTGGGCGCTGCGCTACAGCGTGTTGTACCTGGCGTTGAAGGGGCTGGGAGCGGATCTGCAGTGGGCCTGGAGTTTCCTGATCCAGATGCTGTCCTTGAGTGCGGGACAGTTCAGCCTGCTGCCGGGCGGTGCCGGGGCGGCCGAATTGACTTCGGCGGCGCTGCTGGCCCCCATGGTGGGCAAATCCACCGCAGCGGCGGCGATTCTGATCTGGCGGGCGGTGACCTATTACTTTTATCTGGTGGCCGGCGGGCCGGTGTTCTTCCTGATGGTCGGGCGACCGTTGCTCAAGAAACTGGTCAGGCTCAGACAGGCCTGACGCATCACGGCTTCTGTTCGGGCTCGTCCTGGGGATGCAGTTGCTCCCACAATTGCGCGGCATCGGGAAACTCAGTGCCGTCCTCCGGGCCCAACGCATCTGGGTCATAGCGGCTGAGGCAGCCCTCGCCCAGGGTCGCCGGCGCCTTGGAGGTGGCTTTGTCCAATGGATCGGTCATGGCGAACCTCATGAAAAAAGGGCCTGGCGATCGCTCCTCCAGGCCCTTTGCAGTGTAGTCAGAACACCACGGTCTTGTTGCCGTGCACCAGCACCCGGTCTTCCAGGTGATAACGCAGGCCCCGGGCCAACACCATCTTCTCTACGTCACGGCCGAAACGCACCATGTCTTCGATGCTGTCGCTGTGGCTGACGCGCACCACGTCCTGCTCGATGATCGGGCCGGCATCCAGCTCTTCGGTCACGTAGTGACAGGTGGCGCCAATCAGCTTCACACCGCGCATCGACGCCTGGTGGTACGGCTTGGCACCGACGAACGATGGCAGGAAGCTGTGGTGGATGTTGATGACCTTATGGGCGTATTCGCGGCACAACGCCGGCGGCAGGATCTGCATGTAGCGGGCCAGCACCACCACCTCGGCATCATGCTGCTTGACCAGCCGCGAGACTTCGGCGAACGCCGGCTGCTTGTCCTGCGGGTTGACCGGCACATGGTAGTAAGGGATGCCGTGCCATTCCACCATGCTGCGCAAGTCGTCATGGTTGGAAATCACACAGGCGATGTCGCAATCGAGCTCATCGCTGTGCCAGCGGTGCAGCAGGTCAGCCAGGCAATGAGACTCGCGGCTGGCCATCAGCACCACGCGTTTTTTCTGCGCGGTGTCGGTGATACGCCAGTCCATCGAGAACTCTTCGGCAATGGGAGCGAATGCTTCACGAAAGGCTTCGATACCAAAGGGCAGCGAGTCGGCACGAATCTCGTGACGCATGAAAAACCAACCGCTTTGATTGTCCGAGTGATGGCTCGCTTCGGTGATCCAGCCGTTATGGGACGCCAGAAAGTTACTGACTTTAGCAACGATGCCGACGCGGTCCGGACAAGCAATCACCAGACGAAAAGTGCGCATTAGGGAAACTCCAGAACTTCGCAAAGGCGGCCATTCTAGCCATTGCGCGGCAAAACTGCAGTATCGATGACGCGCCGAATCATGGGCGACAGCCCAGGTCACAGCCTGCGAGGGTCGGGAAGGCGGATTATATGTGTGAACAGATGTGAAGACTCTGCCGCAGTATTTAACTGCAACAGGCGTTTTTGTGGCACAGCACTAATTAATTAAATAAAACACCGGTTAAATGTTTACTTGATGAAACTGTCTGATTACTATTGCCACACTGTCTCCTTGTCACCCGCGTCCTACATAAGGTAGTCCACATGTCCTTGATCAATGAATACCGTGCCACAGAAGAAGCCATCAAAGAACTGCAAGCTCGCCTGAAAAACCTGTCCCAAGACGACAAACTGCAAACCGAGCTTGAATTCGAAGGCAAACTGCGCACGCTGATGGGCGAATACTCCAAGTCGCTGCGCGACATCATTGCCCTGCTGGATCCAGAAGCCAAGTCGAGCAAAGCCCCACGCGGCGCCGTCAAAACTACCGGCACCAAACGCGCTCGCAAAGTTAAGCAATACAAGAACCCGCACAACGGCGAAGTCATCGAAACCAAAGGTGGCAACCACAAGACTCTGAAAGAGTGGAAAGCCAAGTGGGGCGGTGACGTGGTTGAAGGCTGGGCAACCCTGCTGGGTTAAGCCTCACCGGTTCGCACCGTTCTTAGCGAACAAAAAACGCCAGCGATTGCTGGCGTTTTTTTTGCCTGTCATCTTTTCACTTCATCACGGCTCAAGGCTTAAACGTTTGCGCAATTGCTGACTGTAACCCTGCCACTCCCTGAGTACTTCTTGCTGTACTGGTGTAGACAGGGCCATCCACTCCCTCATCGCCGCATCAAAACTTTCCAAGGTATTAGGCGCTCCCCATTCCGGGGATGACAGCCGTTGTTGACAGAAAAGTCTCCAACGCCCGTGCTCTTCGGGATTCAACGTGTCTGGAAAGTTGCGCGCGCGATATCGGAACAATAGTTCCGGCAAACGCTCATCATCAAAAGGCCAGCGTTCTTGGGTCAATTGCAGCGGATCCGCCATACGGACTTGTTCACATAAACGTCGATCGCGATCCCCCAGGAAGCCCGCGTATAACTGTTGCTCGGGATCCTCGCTGGCGGTGAAATCCTCCCGACCATAAATAGCCTGAAGTTTATCCTGCCAAACTTTCTGTGCGTCAGTTAGCCGCAATGCCCGTTGCTGATAGCCCTCCATGTCCAGTTCCAGTCGCTGCTGGTCCTCGGCACGCAGCACCGACAACGGCGCGATCACCGGGCATTTGTTGATATGGATAAGCTTGAGCGGCACCGGCAACTCACCTTCGAGCAGTTCTTCACGGCGGGTATACAAACGCTGGCGCAGGCTTTCGGCATCGTGGTCCAGCAGGCCCTGGGGGTCCAGGTGCAGGTCGCAGACGATCAGGGCGTTGCGGTTCTTCGGGTGCCAGGCCAGCGGCAAGACCACGCCGATGTAGTTGCGCGCCGCCGAGAAGCGACCGGAAATATGCACCATCGGCTGCAACAGGCGGATCTGGTCCATTACCTTCTGTTTGCTGCGCAACTGGAACAGCCAGTCGTAGAGCCGGGGTTGCTGCTGACGGATCAGCCGAGCCAGGGCAATGGTCGCGCGCACGTCCGACAACGCATCGTGGGCCTGGCCATGGTCGATGCCATTGGCGGCGGTCAGGCGCTCGAGCTTGAGGGTCACGCGACCGTCCTCTTGCGGCCAGACAATGCCTTGCGGGCGCAACGCATAGGCCGCGCGCACAAGGTCGATCAAATCCCAGCGACTATTGCCGCCCTGCCATTCCCGCGCGTACGGGTCGAAGAAATTTCGATAGAGGCTGTAGCGGGTCATTTCATCGTCGAAGCGCAGGGTGTTGTAGCCGGCGCCACAGGTACCGGGCGCGGCCAGTTGCCCGTGGACACGGGTCATGAAATCGGCTTCGCTCAAGCCTTTTTCGGCCAGGCATGTCGGGGTGATACCGGTAATCGCACAGGCCGCCGGATGAGGCAGGATGTCATCGCTGGGCCGGCAATACAGGTTCACCGGTTCGTCGATTTCATTGAGCTCGAAATCGGTACGGATACCCGCCACCTGCAAGGGTCGGTCGCAACGCGGGTTGATGCCGGTGGTTTCGTAGTCGTACCAGAAAATGGAAGTCACGGGCTGTTCCTGAACTGAAGACTGGCGAAGTCTAGGCGCTCGAACCCGCCTGCGACCAGCAGTCCTGTAACTTTTGAAGACTAATGCGCCGCTCCACCACCCACCCCATGTGGGAGCGAGCTCGCTCGCGATAGCGGTGGTTCAGCTTGCATCAATGTTGAATAGACTGATGTCATCGCGAGCAAGCTCGCTCCCACAGTTGATCTGCGGTACCCACGAATCTTGTTGCAAACCATGAAATGACCTGCACAGTTCTATCGTTTGCCCGCACGAAGACTGCTAGCATCTGGGCCGAGATTGAACATTCGGTCTGGCCCATCACAGGTTGCCCATGCTCGAGACACCAGCACTGCAAAGGAACGCGACGCTGCCCGCGCCCCTGGACACGCGCTATCAGGTTGAAACGCCCGAAGGCATCGACCTGCCGCTGCGCCCGGCGGGATTGATGTCGCGAGCCATCGCCTTCGCCATCGACCTGGGCATACGCGGGCTGGTCCTGGGGCTTTTCTTCCTGGTCCTGGCGTTTTTCGGCGAACTGGGGATCGGCCTGGGCTCCATCCTGCTGTTTGTCGTCAGTTGGTGGTACATGGTGCTGTTCGAGGTGCTCAACCAGGGGCGCTCTCCCGGCAAGCAGATCATGGGGCTGCGCGTGGTGCAGGACGATGGCCGGCCCATCGGCTGGTCGGCGTCGTTGATCCGCAACCTGCTGCGTTTCGTCGACATGCTGCCCTTCGGCTACACCTTCGGGGCCATCAGTTGCCTGCAACATCCGGCGTTCAAGCGCCTGGGCGACCTCGCGGCCGGCACGCTGGTGGTGTATCGCGAACAACCGGTCAAACGCCCCGCCTTGCCAATGGCAGCGCCGATACGAACACCTTTCACCCTCAGCCTGCATGAGCAACGCGCCGTGCTGGGCTTCGCCGAACGCCAGGCAGAACTTTCCCAAGCGCGGGTCAACGAACTGGCTGCCATCCTGGCCGCGCCACTGAACGTCCAGGTACCAAATGCCGCGGCCGAACTCAATGGCGTCGCCCGCGGCCTGCTGGGGCCAACATGAAGCAAAGCCTGTTCGAAAGCCGTCACCAAGGGGAATGGGAGCACCTGACCCGGCAACTGGACCAACTGGAGCGCAGCCGCAGCGCGCCCCAGAGCAGCGACTTCCCCGCTACCTACCGACGGCTTTGCCATCACCTGGCACTGGCCCAGGCCCGAGGCTACAGCAGCTTACTGGTCGATACGCTGCAACAACTGGCGCTGCGCGGTCACCAGCAACTCTACCGGGACCGCAGCCGACCCTCGGCCAGCCTCTCGGCGTTTATCCTCGCCGGCTTTCCCCGACTGGTGCGTGAACAATGGCGATTCGTGCTGGCCGCCAGCCTGATGTTCCTGGGCAGCCTGGTGGGCATCGGGCTGCTGGTCTATCTGTTCCCGGAGCTGGTCTACAGCGTGCTCGGCGCCGACGAAATCAGCCAGATCCGCAGCATGTATGACCCGGCGTCCGGGCATCTGGGGCGCTCGGTCGAGCGGGCCGCCAGCGAGGACTGGGTCATGTTCGGTTACTACATCATGCACAACATCGGCATTGCCTTTCAGACCTTTGCCAGTGGCTTGATGTTTGGGCTGGGGAGCGCGTTTTTCCTGTTTTTCAATGGCCTGACCATTGGCGCGGTGGCCGGGCACCTGACCCAGATCGGCTCCGGGGGGACGTTCTGGTCGTTCGTGATCGGCCACGGCGCCTTCGAACTCACCGCCATCGCCCTGGCCGGGGCCGCAGGCCTGCAACTGGGCTGGGCGTTGATCGCGCCGGGGCGCCTGACCCGGGGCGAGGCCTTGCGGCTCGCGGCGGGCAAAAGCGTGCTGATGATCGGCGGTGTGATGCTGTTTTTGCTCATGGCCGCGTTCATCGAGGCCTACTGGTCTTCCAGCGCCGTGACACCGGCCACCAAATACACGGTGGGCGCCTTGTTGTGGCTGTTGGTGATCAGCTATCTGTCGCTTGCCGGACGGGTCCGCCATGCGCCTGAGTGACGCCACCGTCGTCATCCGCCCACGCACCACCTGGGAAGCCATGGACCTTGGGGTGTTGATGAGCCAGCAGCATCGACGCCTGCTGATGACCAGTTGGGCGATCATCACGCTGCCGGTGTACCTGTTGCTGACCCTGCTGCTGTGGGACTCACCGTCACTGGTGGTGATGCTGTTCTGGTGGTTGAAGCCGGCCTTCGACCGGCTGCCACTGTACATTCTGTCCAAGGCACTGTTTGGCGAAACCCCCACCTTGCGGCAGGCGTTGCGCCAGTGGCCTGCGCTGCTCAAGCCGCAGTTGCTGGCCAGCCTGACCTGGCGCCGGCTGAGCCTGAGCCGCAGCTTCGTGATGCCGGTTGTGCAACTCGAGGGCCTCGCCGGTGAGGCGCGAGCGCAGCGCTTGCGGATATTGCAACAACGCAACCGCGGCGCGGCGCAATGGTTGACCATCATCGGCATGCACCTGGAAACCGCCTTGTGGTTCGGCCTGACGGCCCTGTTCTATCTGTTCGTGCCGCAACAAGTCGAACTGCAATGGGATTGGGAAACGCTGGTGTCAGCGGCCGAGCACGACTGGTTGTGGTTCGAACACCTGGTCAACTTCCTCTATCCACTGCTACTGATCCTGTGGGAGCCGGTGTATGTCGCCTGCGGCTTCAGCCTCTACCTGAACCGGCGCACGATCCTCGAGGCGTGGGACATCGAACTGGTATTCCGGCGCCTGCGCCAGCGCCTGAGCGGCGTGGCCCCAGTGCTGATGCTGCTGGTGTTCATGCTGCTGCCGCTGGCGCCCCCGACGTTTGCCGCCGAAGACAGCGACGCCCCCGACAGCCCGCGGCTACTCAACCAGCCCCTCACCAGCGAGGCCTCCCGGGACGGTATCAAGGCAATCCTCGACGCCCCGCCGTTCAAGAACCCCGAGACCGTCATCCGTTATCGTTTCGGCGAAGAAACGGCCGAATCCCCCGAGACCGAGACCGAGGCGAAATCGAACTGGCTCAAGACCCTGTTCAAATGGCTCGGCAGCCAACGTTTCGACATCGCCGCCGCACTGATCCAGGTGGTGCTGTGGGCCTGCCTGGTGGCGGCGATCGTCTGGCTGGCCTGGCGCTACCGTGAAAGACTCAAGGCCCTGGTCAATCGCCGACCGACGCAGCGCCTGCCGGTGGAACGCGCCGTACCTGCGCGCATGTTTGGCCTGGATATTCGCGAAGAGAGCCTGCCCGCCGACGTGGCCGCCAGCGTCGAACAACTGTGGGCCACGCAACCCCGTGAAGCCCTGGGCCTGCTGTACCGGGCGTTGCTCAGCCGATTGCATCATGACTTCAAGATCCCCTTGAAACCGGCCGACACCGAAGGCCAGGTGCTGGAACGTGTCGAACAGCTCAAGCAGGGCAACCTGCTGAGCTTCAGCAAAAACCTGACCCTGCATTGGCAGAACATTGCCTATGGGCATCGTCCACCGCCGCCACACCTGCAACAGGAACTGTGTGACGGCTGGCGCGAGCTGTTCGGTCCGGGAGCGTCTCGATGAGCCGGCACGCAGGGTGGCTGATCGGCGCCGTGCTGGCCGCGCTGGTGTGCGCATTCGGCCTCTACCTCTACACCAAGGCCGAGCCCTATGAAGAGGTCGTCGAGCACGGCCCCTCCCCTGAAGCCCAGGCCAATCCTTACCTGGCCGCCGAACTTTTCCTGCGCCAGCGGGGTATCAACGTCGAGCACGCCAACAGCCTGGACGTGCTGCCCACCCTGGAACCTCGCCAACACAGCCTGCTGTTGCTGGGCGAGCGAACCCACATGACGCCACGGGAAGTCGAACAATTGATGAACTGGACCCGGGCCGGCGGGCGCTTGCTCTTCGTTGCCGAAGCCTTGTGGGACGACAGTACCGGCAGCAGCGGCGATCTGCTGCTCGACCGCGTACGCCTGCGGCAACTTTTGAGCAAGGACCTCAAGGAGCCGGCCCCTGAATTGATCAAGGACCGTTACCCGGAACTGACCAAACTCTACCTGGAAGACGAAGAGGCGCCGGCGTATATCGGCTTCGACACCGACTTCCACCTCGAAGACCCGCATAACCTGGCCCAGGCCTGGGCCAACAGCGCGCTGTCGACCCACATGATGCAGTTGAACCTCGGTCTGGGCTCGATCACCGTGATCACCGACGCCGAGCTGTGGAAGAACGACTCCATCGAGCAGTACGACAATGCCTGGCTGCTCTGGTACTTGAGCGCCGACACGGACGTCACGCTGTTGTTCAACAGCGACCACGACAACTTGCTGACCCTGCTGCTGCGTTATTTCCCTCAGGCACTGGTGGCACTGCTGGCCTTGATTGCCCTGTGGTTCTGGCGTTCAGCGGTGCGCCATGGCCCACTGCAGCAACCGGCCTCCAAGGCGCGGCGTCAGTTGGAAGAGCATGTGCAGGCCAGCGCCGGTTTCCACCTGCGGCACAACGGCCAGGAGTACCTGTTGCATGCCTTGCAACAAGACGTGCTGCGCCGGGCCCGTCATCTTCACCCAGGCTTCGAACAACTGGCCGTCGCCGAACAATGGCAGGTACTCGCCCGCCTGACCCGACAACCGACGCGAGCCATCAGCCAGGCCTTGAGCCCCCGGCCGAAACAGCGCCTCTCCCGCGCTGACTTCTGCCGCCAGGTCGCCCATTTGCAAACCCTCAGGAATGCCTTATGACTGAACAGAACGAACCTGTCGACGGCCAGGCCCACGCCGCCCAACAGCGCCAGCGCGCCAGTCAGTTGGCCCAAGCCATCCGCACGGAACTGCGTAAAGCGGTGGTCGGCCAGAGCGCGGTGATCGACGATGTGCTCACGGCACTGATCGCCGGCGGGCACGTGCTGCTCGAGGGTGTTCCCGGGCTGGGCAAGACTTTGCTGGTGCGAGCCCTGGCTCGCTGTTTCAACGGCGAGTTCGCGCGTATCCAGTTCACCCCCGACCTGATGCCCAGCGACGTCACCGGGCACGCGGTGTACGACTTGCAGACCGAGCAGTTCAAGCTGCGCAAGGGCCCGGTGTTCACCAACCTGCTGCTGGCCGACGAGATCAACCGCGCACCGGCCAAGACCCAGGCCGCGCTGCTCGAAGCCATGCAGGAACGCCAGGTCACCCTCGAAGGCCGTGCCCTGCCCATCAGCCAGCCGTTCATGGTCCTCGCCACCCAGAACCCCATCGAACAGGAAGGCACCTACCCGCTGCCGGAAGCCGAGCTCGACCGCTTCATGCTCAAGGTGCGCATGGACTACCCGGACGCCGACCAGGAGCTGGACATGGTGCGCCAGGTCAGCCGCTCGACCCGCGCCGACATGCTCGACGTGCAGCCGCTGCGCATAGTGTTGCAGGCCAAGGACGTGCAAGCGCTGCAACGCATTGCCAGTGACCTGCCGATGGACGACCAGGTACTCGACTACGCCGTGCGCCTGGCCCGTACTACCCGCAGCTGGCCGGGCTTGACCCTCGGCGCCGGCCCGCGCGCCTCGATTGCGCTGGTACGTTGCGCCCGGGCCCGGGCGTTGTTGCGCGGGGGCGAGTTCGTGGTGCCGGATGACATCAAGGGCTGCGCCCTGGCCGTGCTGCGCCATCGCGTACGCCTGGCGCCGGAACTGGACATCGAAGGGCTGTCGGTAGACCAGGTGCTGGGGCAACTGCTCGATCAAGTGCCGGCGCCGCGGTTGTGAGTAACACCAACATGGCGAGGGGATTTATGTGGGAGCAAGGCTTGCCCGCGATGAAAGCGACGCGGTCTCGCAGAAATCGAGGCGCCTGTTTCGCGAGCAAGCTTTGCTCCCACAAGCACCATCCCGCTTGTCTGTGGGAGCAAGGCTTGCCCGCGATGGAAGCGACGCGGTCTCGCAGAAATCGAGATGCCCGTTTCGCGAGCAAGCTTTGCTCCCACCAGCACCATCCCGCTTGTCTGTGGGAGCAAGGCTTGCCCGCGATGGAAGCGACGCGGTCTCGCAGAAATCGAGATGCCCGTTTCGCGAGCAAGCTTTGCTCCCACCAGCACCATCCCGCTTGTCTGTGGGAGCAAGGCTTGCCCGCGATGGAAGCGACGCGGTCTCGCAGAAATCGAGGCGCCTGTTTCGCGAGCAAGCTTTGCTCCCACAAGCACCATCCCGCTTGTCTGTGGGAGCAAGGCTTGCCCGCGATGAAAGCGACTCGGTCTCGCAGAAATCGAGACGCCTGTTTCGCGAGCAAGCTTTGCTCCCACCAGCACCATCCCGCTTGTCTGTGGGAGCAAGGTTTGCCCGCGATGGAAGCGACGCGGTCTTGCAGAAATCGAGATGCCCGTTTCGCGAGCAAGCTTTGCTCCCACCAGCACCATCCCGCTTGTCTGTGGGAGCAAGGCTTGCCCGCGATGAAAGCGACGCGGTCTCGCAGAAATCGAGACGCCTGTTTCGCGAGCAAGCTTTGCTCCCACATGAGCCCCCTCTCCACAAAAGCTCGCTCTGCATTTCTCCCAAAGGGTATGTGTCAATGAAACCCTCGCGCCTGCTATTGACCTGGCTTGCGCTTCTGCTGGCCCTCGGCATCGTGTTGGGCACACTGCGGGCGCTGGGCATCGCGCTGCCATCGACACTGCTGTCGATCAACTGGGGGCTGCTGTTGGCCTTGCTGGCCCTGGCGCTGCTCGACGCGGTGCGCGTCAGGCGCCTGCCTTCGCCCCGGGTGCAACGGCAAATGCCTGGAAGCCTGGCCCTCGGTCGCTGGGGTGAAGTCCGCCTGGAGATCAGCCATGACTTTGCCCAAGCGCTGCACGTGCAGGTCTTCGATCACGTACCCGACGGCCTGGACTTCGAAAACCTGCCACTGTCCGTCGAGCTGCAACCCGACCAACGCAGCCAGGTCGGCTACCGCCTGCGCCCGCTCAAGCGCGGGCACTTCGCCTTCGAACATTGCGAAATCAACCTGCCGAGCCCGTTGGGCCTGTGGACCGACAAGCGTCTGCTGGATGCGCTCGATGAGACTCGGGTCTACCCGGATTTCGCCAGGCTCTACGACGGTCAACTGCTGGCGGTGGACAACTGGCTGAGCCAGCTCGGCATCCGCCAGCGGCAACGGCGCGGCCAGGGCCAGGAATTCCATCAACTGCGCGAATTCCGCGAGGGCGACAGCCTGCGCCAGATCGACTGGAAGGCCACGGCCCGCCATCGCACGCCGATTGCCCGGGAATACGAAGACGAACGCGACCAACAGATCATCTTCATGCTCGACTGCGGCCGGCGCATGCGCAGCCAGGACGGCGAGCTGTCGCACTTCGACCACGCCCTCAACGCCTGCCTGCTGCTCAGTTACACCGCGCTGCGCCAGGGCGATGCCGTGGGCCTGAGTACTTTCGCCAGCGAACAGTCGCGCTACCTCGCGCCGGTCAAAGGCACGGGGCAGCTCAATGTGTTGCTCAACACCGTCTACGACCTCGACAGCAGCCAGCACCCCGCCGACTACCAGGCCGCTGTCACCCAACTGCTGGCCCGGCAGAAACGCCGGGCCTTGGTGGTGTTGGTGACCAACCTGCGGGACGAAGACGATGAAGAACTGCTGACCGCCGTCAAACGGCTGGGCCAACGGCATCGGGTATTGGTGGCGAGCCTGCGGGAAGAGGCGCTGGACCGGCTGCGCCAGGCGCCGGTGCAAACTCTGCCCGAGGCGCTGGCGTATTGCGGGGCGGTGGAATATCTGAATGCCCGGGCGACGCTGCATGAACGGCTGAGCGCCCATGGGATCGCTGTGCTGCAAGCCCGGCCCGGGGAATTGGGGGCCGAGCTGGTGACGTTGTATTTGGGGTGGAAGAAAGCGGGGGATTTGTAGGCGATGTTGTCAGGTCCCATGAACATTCACCTCGGCGTCGATTGACCGCGTGGGCAGGTGCGGACTTCTTAACTCCAACGTGAAAGAACCCCAATGTGATGCTTTGGTCAGAATCGACCAACTCAAGGGGGCTGTGGTCACGGGCTGTGGTTGAAACAACGGCGGTTCGAAAACCAACTGAAGCGCGTCTCCTCCCGACATCCACAAAGCGACACTCGTGGCGTTTATCAGGGCGCTATCTTCCTTGGCTCGCAACTCCCAGGTGTTATTGGTTCCATCTTTCAGGCTGAGCTTTCTATGGGCCAGATCGAATTCCTGACTGTTCAGGTAGAAGGTGAACTCCTCCAGCCAGCTATCTTCATCGCGAGTAATCCCTGGCAAAGGAGGCGACGGTGGCATTTCGGTTATCAAGGGAATATCGAATTCCAGAACAAAAGGCCTGTTTTGCGCCTGGTCGGTAAAAATAGTCCAACTCAAAGAAGTACTGCCCTGCTCCATCGCAACCAATTGCCCCAAAGGCGGATCGAACACCAGACCCTGCACCTCTTCGCCCGGCTTGAATTGCAGACAAATCTGGGCATCCGGCTCGCCAATCAGCCAACTGCCCCCATAATCCAACTTCAGCGTGCAAACCTGTCCTGCGAATACATTCAACTTGACTTCAGACCACTCTACGGGCCTGCCATCAACGTAAGGTCTGAAGTCCTGCAACCATGTCATGTCATTGGGCAGCAGCTCAAAGCTGAGAGCTGCCATCTCCCATCCCGCATACCCCCCCGTGACAATGGCGTATAGAACCCCCTTCCTGACTCCGGGCAGCCTGAATTGCACCTCGGCTTGCCCATCGACATTTGTTCTGGTCGCTGCAATCGTGATCTGGGGATACTCCCATCGCACCTCGACGTCCTCCAGAGGTTCGCCAGTCATGGCCGACACCACGGTCACGACCGCTGAAACCAGCTCCCCTAGGTGACCGTTGGGTTTGTCGCTGGTGAGCGACTGGATTTCCCGGGGCTCGTGTAAAAAGTACGACAGCGCCACCGATGACGCGTACTGCCCTTGCCCCACCGTCGCAGTCAACTGCGCGGCGCCGGGCGTGGTGGGAACATAGCGCACGCGCGCCACCCCGTAATAATCGGTCACGGTGGTCACTTCCCCCAGGTCATCACCACGCCAGATCACGGTCACCCCGGCAATCGGCTTGCCGCTGATGGAAGAGACCACGGTGACCTGTTCGACCAGTTCCTGCTCCCAGTCCAGTGTCTGGTGAACACCGCTGTCCCAGCGGATCTCCAGCACTTGCTCGCCCTCGCCCAACGACATCGCGTTCGCCGGGGAGAGGCTGGCCAGCCGCTGGGACGCCAGGCGCAAAGCAAAGCCCCCGTCCTTCAGATCGCCGGCCTTTAGCGTGAAACGCAGGCCATCGCTGGGAAACTCGCGAGGCATTCCCAGGGGGTCAGGCAAAAAGCTGATGCCCAGTTCGCTCGGCCCGGTTCCGGTCATGCCAAGCGTCAGCTCGCGCTCAAACAGAGGACTGTTCTCGGGAGCCATCAGCTCAAAAACATGTTCGCCCTTGCGGCGTGGGAAGTAGGTTTTTTCGCCCCAGGGCTGTGCCGCGGCGCCATCAAAGCTGACCGTCAGCCCGGCCCAGGGATCACTTGCCAGCGCCGTGACTTCAAAGGGGCGCTCCTCTTCGTAGCCGTCGTAACGACTGCTCACGGAGGCCTTCACTGCCTGGGTTCCGGCGGCGGCCGGCGCCACGGGAAAACCGGACCAGCCTTCGGCGTCGGTGGGTTGCGCGCTTGACCTGCCCGCTGTCCAGGTCACCGGAACCTGATTCACGGCAAGCCCTGTGAAATGAGAAGCCACTTGGACCCACAGCCACGCAGGATCCTGCCCGACCACCGGGTCGACCGGCGATTCGCGCCAGCCCTGGATCCTGACTTTGTTATGCGCCAGCGTCATCGGCTTGGCGGTGGCGACGAAGTCCAGCGCAGGCACTGCCCACGCCAGGGCAAACTCGCCCGGTTGCTCACTGGCGGTAAAATCCAGCATCCAGATCGCGCCGCCGTCGTTGATCGGTTGCGCAAGATTCAACACCGGACGAACCGTTGCCCCCAACTCCTCGGCGGATGTCCCGGACCATGCCAGCGTTGATTCCAACCCCACCAGCGGGCTCAGCGCATTGGGCAAAACGCTAAACCGATGAAGCGCCCCCAGGCACGGATAAAGCGCCTGGGCGTCCAGTGCTGCGGCAATCTGGTCGAGTCTCAGGCTGACTTCTTCCGCCAGGTCCTCGGACACCAATCGCCCCGTCAGCTCGCGAACGACTGAAACGCTCTCAAGACGCAACTCCAGCTCAAACAGGCTGCTGGTACTGCTATTGACCTGTGAGGCGAGCGTCCATTGGGCGCCAGCCGCCTCCAACCGCTTGGGCGTTCCAAGGTCACTGGGCAACAGCCCAATATCCGGCGCGGCCCCTCGCCAATGCAAACTGATGTTTTTATCGATCCACAGGCTGCCGGCGTTGGGCACGACTTTCAGTGTGTGGGTCTGCCCGCGTCGACAGAGCACACCGAGCGTATTGCGCTGGACCACCTCGCCATCAAGCAGAATACTGACTTCGCTTTTCCAGGGGCTGGTCGCAATCGCCGTCACATCGAAAGGCTGCTCCACCGCAACGGCTTGCTCGTGGGCCTTGATGCTGGCGATGACCACCTTGTCCCCCGCGCTCTGCGGCGTGTACAACACACTGGCCCAACCACCGGCGCCCGTGGTGACGGTGGAAATCGACTCGGCGCCAGCCTTCCATTCGACCTGGGCATTGATGACCGGATCGCCGTCGCCGCTGGCCACGAAGTGCACCACCTGCACCCGCAACAGCACGCTTTCGTTTTCGTCCACCACGGGAAATTTGTTGGCCTCTCGGACGTCTCCCACCCGGACCAGATTGCGCGCCAGCGACATGGTTTTTTTCGGTGAAGGCAGTAACAGTTTCGAGCAGGCCAGTTGCAGCTCGAAGCGACCGTCATAACGATCTTCGCTGGTCAGGGTCCAGGCCAGCTCGGCACCGGTGACCGGCACCGCCGCTTCAAGGGCCGGATTGACGACAACCCCCAGTTGCTCGTGGGAATCACCGCTCCAGTGCAACGACAGCTGCGTCCCCTGCAAGGGACTGGCGGCGGGCAGTTTCACGTCGAGGGGATAATCCGAGCCGCGGTTGGGGTAACCGGTTTTTTCCTCCCAAGGCGACTCAACCCCCTCGACCACCGTTCGCACATCCTTCCACGGATCCGTCGCCAACACCCGCACCATCAAGGTTTGAGTCAACACGCCAGAGGCGTAGTAAAGGCTCTCGACCGACGCCTGGATCTCGACATCACCGGCCTGCGTCGGCTGAAAATCAAAGTAGGCCCAGCCGTCAGTTCGGGTGATGGCAACGCTGGCGACCTGCCCGGTCGTGGAAGTCCAGTTCACGGTGCGGTCGCTCAAGGGTTGCCCGGTGTAATAAGAAGTGACCTGCACCCCCAAGCGCACACTTTGGTCGTATTCCAGCACCGGGTAATACGCCGCCTCGAGCACTTCACGAAAAGCCAATCGATGATGACCCAGGGACACCTGCACCGGATAGACCTCAGCGGCGTACTGGTTGACCAGGTCCATGGAGAACGAATACGGCCCGTCTTCACCGATTGCCGGGCAGTCCAGGGTCCAGGCCGAATCCAATGGGTGATCCACGCCCCAGGCCGGGGTCGCCATCAGCGCCTCCTGGGGATTGTCGTCGCTGGTCAACGCCGCTTGGGTGCCGACCCAGGCATTGCCCGGGTCGGGAACGAACTCTAGCTGGTGGGCCAAGTCACCCGAGGCCCCCAGGCACACGTACAAGCGCCCGGTTGCCGGCCGTGTTTGCTCATCAAGCTTGAGTGCTTGCATCAGCGCTGGCTCAAGGTGCAACTGGAGGTTGATACGCGTGATGCGGACATCCGAGAAAACGTCACCGGGAACGTTTCGCGGGCTATGAATACTCACCGTGAGGATGTCTTGAGCGTTGAACGGCAGGTCCAACGGGACGTTGTAGGGAATGGGTCTGTACTCCCGCGGCTGACCGTCCCTGCGTCGCGCCTGATCCTCCTGCGCATCCCGGGCCGGACCCGGCGGCAACAGGATTTCCTGCTCCTGCGGCTGTTTATCGCTGCTAATGAGCAGCCTGCCCGGTTCGGTGTGCCTCGTCTCGCACAGGAACGTGAGGACGTAGCGAGCTTGAGCGCCCGGATCCTTGGGCGCCGTCAGCGCCTGATTGACCGAAGCCCCATTGCCGGCGGTCAGAAAACGAACGTGCTGGCCCTCCTCTTCATACCAATCGCTCGCAGTCCCCAAGTAACCCGAAGCCGGTTCCTGTATCCAGTGATCGATCCACTTTTCGAAGTCGCCATTGAGCACCAGATTTTCATTGGCCAGGATAATCGGTTTATTCATGGCGACCTGCTCCTTCGACGGTTGAGAAGGGGGACAGTTTGCTTTCGGTCTTGGTGATCTGATCTTCGACGGCTCGCACGAAAGGCGGCTCTCCGGCCCTGGCCATGTAACGGATACGCACGATGATGTCCGTCAAGGACAGCAGCATGCTCTTCTGCGGTTCCTTTTCCGGCCTTGGGAAGCTCAACAGCCAGCGTGAAACCACCCCGGTGTTTTCGAAGGGATTGAGCAGGCTGTCATCGAATTTCATCGCCACCATGCCGTGGTCGCCAAGCCCCATCGACAAGGCGATCTGCTGACCGCTGCGCAGGTTGATCTGCACATCGGAAGGCGCCACGCGCCCCGCGGGATCATGCAAGTACTCCACCGCCGGAATGGTGGCCTTGGTAGCCGTCATGCTGCTGATCTGCAGCAAGGTGGCACGTACATGTTCATAAGGCCCGATCAGCACAGGCAGGTCGACCTCGACCGAGCTGATTTGCCGACAGTAATGCCCCGGATGGTCGCGGTCGAACAGCAATTGCGAGAGTTTGAACTCCAGCGTTCCTTTGGTACGCAACTGATCCAGTGCGTTGGCCCAACTGCTGTTGGTGCCCGCCTGCGGGTCGCTCGCGTCATCGAACAACTGGCGCAAGGAAAGGGTCTTGACCAGCTCCAGCCGCCGTTCATAGCGTTGCAGGTACTCGCGCTCCATGCGCAGCAAATGCCCGCGCAGGTGTTCGCCTGCCGTCAGGCCGTGGCGATTGTCCAGCCAGACCTGGGGCAAGGGGATCTGCGAATCATAATCACCGGTTTCGGCACTCAGCGAGGCCTGGGCGCTGAGGCACAGACTGACGACGGCATCGTAGGCCTGGTAGTGCAACGCCTTGAACTGGCCCAGCAGCCAGCCGTACAGCTCGGCGTTGGTTGCGCGCTTTTTGATGAAGTTGTACACCGTCAAGGCCTGGTTGTTGGCCAGGAGGGTTTGATCCAGTGTGGTTTGAGCGGCGCTCACCGCATGGGTCTGGGCGGTGATTTGTGCATCGAGCGCACGCACCTCCGCCAGTGCCTGATTACGCTGCAGTAGCCACTCTTCGCGGCGGCGACGGTAACTTTCGGTGGTGGCCTGTTTGTCCGCGTCTATCTGCATCGTCGACGACGCTATATCCAGGCCGAAACAAACCGCGTCGACCATTTTGTCGATACGATGCCCACCGTTGGCCAAACCAAAAATAGTGGGGAGCGAGGCAATCACGGCGCCCGCAGGTTTGATGCTTGCCGAGGTCAGCGCCAGGATTTTGGAGATCTGCAAGCTCTCCATGACCTCGTACTCAACCTTCGACACATTCTCGTCATAGAGAAGCGCATAAGCGATTGCCCGCTCCTCTGCCACGGCCCGGCTTTGCTCCAGCGCGCTCTTGCTCGCCTGTAGCTGAGTGATGTTCTGTTCCTGCACAGTCCGGGCGTAGATACCCAGTTCCACCAAATGGTTCTGCTGCAGTTCCTGCTGTTCGATCAGGTCCCGTTGTTCGAGTAATCGCAGCACCTGGGTGCCGTGTTCCTGGAGCGCCTGCACGGCGCGCAATGCCACCTCGAACGTCGTGCGCCAGCGGAAAGCCCCCACCACCAACCGCCCGCCCATGGGTCTTGGCGCACCGGAACCACCGGCCGCCAGGTCGCTCAGCAACGCGTTGGGATCGGTGGGCGGGCTGAACAGCGCGAGCTCCAGTGGCTTGCCGTCCAGGGTGAGGTTGTTGCGCAGGTTATGCAGGCGCTGGCCAGGCAAATCGTACAGCGCGAGCAACTGTTCATTGATCGGTGCCTTGAAGGGCTCGTTGGCCAACAGCCCCAGCAGCGGCGGCGCCTCGGCGGCGGCAGGAAAGTCCGCCAGGCTGAACGCAAGGTTTTGTTCAAATTGTTCAAGGGCCGGTCGCGACATGCTTTTGTTCATCAAGCTGTCCACCGTGTCGGTTTCCCAGCGGTTGACCGTTCGCACCGCCGGCGCCTTGCCCATCAGGAATTCGGCCTGCACGTAACACAGCTTGGCCGCTACCAGGCTGTCACGGGTGAGTTGGCGGTAATACCAGTCGCCCCAGGCCATCAGGTTCTTGACGTACTCCGAGAACACCAGAATCTGGAAGTGCCGGGGCGCCGAATAGCCGATGGCGTCGGGGTCGGTGGGCGCCCGGGTTTCACAGCCCAGGTTGCCGGCGCTACTCAAGGGGCGGCAGCGCCAATACGCCGGTTTTGGATTGAGGTACTGGCCGTTGTCGGGGTCGGCCGGCGCTTGCGGGTCGAACAGGTAATGCGACCAGTTCTGCGCTTCCAGGAAGCGGTCCTCGGTGCGCAAGCGTGTGGCCACCAGGTGCGGCAGGTGGAAAAACAGTTCCCAGAAGAACAGACCGTTAGCACCGTCGAAGGCCCCGTTGGGCTCACTGATCGTTTTCGATTCCGGGGGCGGCTCCGGCAGAAACTGCGTGTCCCAATCCAGCACCGCATCGACGGAGATATTGGAACGCTGTACCAACTCTGGGCCGAACAGCGAATTCAGCCGGGCGTATTCAAGGGTGAGATCGGCCTGGTTGAGGGAGAGGAACTGCGCCGCATCGAAGCTGTTCTTGAGCAGTGAGACGGGGGGGAAATCCGTCACATTGATAATGGTCAGTTGAAACTGATTTTGGCCCTGGGGGCCCACACCCAAGGAGCCACCCAACGTAAACGTGGTCGGCTGCGGCCACGAACCGCTCGCCCGTCTATAAACCTTCCATGGGGTACTCCAGCCACCGACAATGGGAAAAGAAGCCCCCAAGAGATCCTCTGGGTCTCCGTCGGCGCGACCGACCAACCTCAAGTCCATGAGGACAGGGAGTCCGGTCAAACCCGTTGGCCGGCAGTAGCCGCAGACCACCAGTTCATCGAAGCCATCGACGCGAAACACCGCAGCCTGCAGACCCAGGTAGGGTGTCATCGTGCCCGGCCTGTCCACGACAGTGACCATGGCCGGCTGATTCATCAGCGGGTGTTGAACCGTCTCAGCCGTGACAAAACGCTTGAGCGCCGCCTGCTCCAACCAGCCACCATCGTCCCAGGCCAGGGGGCGGAACAGCACATCGCGCACCGCAAACACCTTGAGGGAAGCCTCGTCGTTGGTTAAAAAAACGCCCAGCTTGCCCTTGGGGTTGTAAGGGTCGGCCCACACAGTCGCAATCAACCGGGCGCCTTGGGAAAGGTCGCTGTCATGCACGCTGCTGTGCAGGCTCAGCGGCGCCGACCACCGGCCGTTCTGGGCCTTGAACGCCACTTTGATGTCCAGCCGGTGCGGCAGGCTTACGTTGGCCTCCTCGTCCTCGTCTTCGCTTCCGACCTTGTACTGCCACTCGGCCCACACCAGGCACAGTCGCCCACTCCAGAACACCGGCCGGATGTCCATCACCGTCACGCCCGTGGGCGTATCCACCGGCAGCCATTCACTCCAGGCCGCCGGATTAATGGCGGTGCTACTGGGGGAAAGCTCGACCTCGGCCTTGCGCCAGAAATACTGGTAAGGCGGCACCCGCTGGCGTCCGACAAAGTAGTAGTCGGCCCGGGCCGGCGAGACGCTGTCCATGTAGCTGCTGAGCACGTCCAGGTTGCAGGTTTGCTCGAACGTTTGCAGGTACTCCTGCAAGGCAACCTGAACCGAATCGCTGTTCAAGTGTGCCTGGTTGAGGTTGTTTTCAAGGGTCTTGAACAGGCTGGTCTTGCGCTGCCGCACGAAGGGATTGATGAAGTTTTCCGGGTAAAGGCCGATCATTTGCAGCGCCGACCAATCCGGGTAGTTGTTGTAGAGTTCCCAGGTGGCCAGGTCCCGCTTGTCGAACTCGGTGTCGGCATAGCCGGGTTCCAGTTTGCGGTAGGCGGCGTGGATGAACTGCTGGGCGCAGCTGGTCGCTTCAGCGACCCAGGAGCTCTGCACCGGGTAACTGTCCAGAGGATCCAGACGCAGCAGTTCAAACAGGTCCGCTGGGGTACGCAGGAATTTGTAGGGTGGATTCTCGCCACTTTTACCAACGTGCCCGAGACTGTATTCGATCAGGGCGGTCCGGCGTTTTTCGAGCAAGTCACCCATTGTGTTCCCTGTCATGATGCTTGCTCCTCGCTTTCAAAGCTGATGGGCGGGAAATCAGCGAACGCGTCACCGTCGGGAGTGATGGTGATCTTGAGCCTTCCGCCGGTAGGGCTGGAAGCAAATGTCCGGGCCAGACCCTCCTGGTTGGTGTAGGACTGGTCCGGTCGATAAACCACCCGGCCTTCCCCCCCTCCCATATCCGTGGTTAGCCAGCGTGTCGGATGGTTTGTCGCAAGGTTTCCATGACGGTCCATAATGGTGGCGTAGAGTTCGACTTCCTGACCGAAGGGCACCGTTCCCAGAGGTACTGGCGACATGTACGCTCTTGGGACGTCCAGGTTGAGCTTATCGAAAATGACCTCGACGGTAGGGGCATACTCGCGCTCAAACAGATCGAGCCAGAATTGCGGCGTGTCCCGCCCCAACACCTTGCCCGGTATGTACTCGGCCTCAACTACCCCGTCTGTATTCGTCGCCTGGGTTTCAATGGTTCCCAGCTCGGCGCTCCAGTAAACGTTGACTCCGCTCAACGGTTCCCCATTGCTGTCCATAAGGGTGACGGTGAAGGTGATTTTTTTCCCAGGCGCCGCCACCACCACGGTATTGTCCGGGACGCATGTCACGGTAACGAGCTGTTTCAGATCCCCGGTGAAGGTCGCCGGCGGCCTATCGGATTCGGACAGGCTCAGCAAGGCATGCTCGGCGGCTTCCTTGTAGGCGGCTTTGTCGATCTCTTCCGGCAACCCGCCCAGCAGGAAAATCGTCAAGGCATCCATGCCGGTGCGCGCCGCCAGCACCCGAACCCGCATCAACAGATCCAGTTGGGGCAGGTTTTTCAGGATCTTGTGCTCGGATTCGATGCGGCTGACGCACTCGCGCACCTCTTGCACGCTCCAGTCAAAAAAACCGGCCAGCCGGATGGACGCCGCTTGTTCGGCCAAATGCACTGCGTGCCCCCCTATAGGAGAAGGCAGCGCATTGACCTCGCGCAGGTAGTCGAGCAACGTCTGCGCCGGCTGGTCGCTCAGCTCAAACGCACGGGTGAGGGTGCTCAGGTAGTAAAGCGTGCGCACCGTGAACGCGTGCTTGTCGTCCTGGTCCAGCCAGGCTTTATGGCCGTAATCCAGATAGTCGCGCAACACCTCGGCGCCCAGCTCCAGTTTCGCCACCACCGCACTGCGACGGCGCACATCGGCCAACAGCGCAAGCAATGGGTCAGTCAATGCGTTGCGGCCCTTCACCAGGCCTTCAAGACTCGAAAGGTCGCGTTCGAGCACCTGGCGCAGCAGCCGGCTCACCGTTGAATTGGCCCACGCCAGCACCTCGAGCGCTTGCTCGGTACCGATACCCGTGTAAACCGCCAGGCATTCCTTGACCACCGACACCTGGGCGTCCCTGGCTTCCAACACCACGGTGAGCATTCTCTCGACAATGGCGGGGCGCTCCAGCTCATATTGTTCCCCGAGGCCGATTTCCACGGCGTGCTCAAGCTGTTCTCGCGCAAAGGCCAGGTATTGAGCCTCGGTTCCCGTGCGCGACATCACCAGCCCATCGAACTCGACCAGTGTCGTTTGCATCCCCAGCAGCTCCAGCCAGCTGGCCCCCGCCATCGCTGGCACACCCGCCATCAGGATCGCCGAGTGGGTGAGCAGTGCGCCGGGCAACAGGTTGAGCACCTGTTCAAAAAACCGCCCTTCGGCGTCCAGGGAGGTGTCCAACACCGAGGGCTGGGAGACCTGCCGCACCATCCAGAGCACCGGCAGGTCGCGATCGGCACACCAGTCCACACACAATTGCATGGCCTGGATGAGGTTCAGCACATCCGGGCTATCGCTTGCGGTGGAATTGATCAGGGGCACACCCGCCAGGCCGTCGAGCCAAAGCTCCCCCCCCAGCATCGTCAGCATCAACACGCCTTCGACCGGGGTGATGCCCAACAGCCGGGGCAGCTTCACCATGCGGTAGAAACTGGACATGATCGCCAGGTTACGCGACAGACTCTCTCCGTCGACGCCATGGGCATTGGCAATCGCCAAGGCCAGGTAGTTGTAGGTCTGCAGGTCGATGCCCAACGCGCTGCACAGTTGGCTGACGGTCAGATCGGGCACCTCAGGTGCCGGCACGATCGGAAACGGTCCGTTGTCGAGCTTCAAGGGCTCACGATAATCGCCCTGGTTATTGAAGACCTGATCGAATTGGGAGAGTGCTTCACCGCGACCGTAAATCGACAACTCGTCGATAAACACGGCAAAGTCGTTCACGGGACATTCATAGCGCTCGCGCAACGACTGAAACAGCCCCAGTGCATGCACGACCTGTTCGGTGATCCACCAGGCACTGGTGGCTGCATCACCGCGCACTTCAGCCTTGATGGCTGCCACCAGCAGCGCATCCACCTGTTCACTCGGCAGTGCCAGCCATTGATCCAGGCGCAACTTGCGATTCATTCGGTCGTAACGCGCAAGTCCTGCGGCGTCGCCAGGGCTTACTGACAGCCTGTGGAGGAACGCAGGGCCATCTGCGCTACCCACAATACTGACACCCGGGTGGTCGTTGGCGTTGAGATAAACCGACCCCGAGCGCCCGCTTTCCGGCACGTCGGACTCCGTTTGCGACGAGTAGGTCACATTGGCCGAACGCACTGGCGCAAAGCCGCGTACCGACAGCAAGACCTCGAGCCCCCGGGTGTCGAGTTTGGTCCGTTCGCCGAAGAATGGCATCTCTTCGAGGTCCTGCCATGTCAAGTCATCGGTGCCAAAGTTGTGCGCATAAAATACGTCGCGGTCGGCGAGCTTGGCAGCCTCCTCCGTGAGCAACCGCCGCTGATAAGGTCCCAATCTCGACGCATGGGCCAGGGCCGGTCCCGCATCGTTGTACCAGGCCTGAGCCTGAAAAAAATACGGAAAGGACGGGCTCACGCTTTGGACAAAACTGCCCACCGACAGGCCATGGTGACGGGCGACCGTATCCACCGTGACCCAATGCTGGAAGTAAGGAAGCCCATTGGGATAGCGCGCCTCGATCATGGCTTGCTCAAGGGCCTCTGGCGCCATATCGATAAACCTTTCCAGCACCGGGACGATGATGTCCACCGATGACACGGATCGATGCACCGCGTTGAAATCGACGCTCAGCGGCTTCAGGTCTTTGCGCCGATCATGCAATGGCAGCTTGAACATATCGTTGGACGCAGCTTCGATGCGTTGCTCGATCCACCTCATCAACTCAATCAAATACGCCACGGGTGACGCAACAGATTCCAGGGCCTGGGGTGGACACAAACTGTCGAACCGGGGATTAAACAGCAGCTCAAAACTGGGGCCTCGAACCATCGACAGCAAGCCACTGCTTGCTCGCCGCTGCTCTTTTGCAGAATCGTACAGGTTGTGCTCGATGAACTGACGCCGCAGGTAAATGGCCATGCTGTTGAAGCGCCGTAACAACTGACGGGCGTCATCGGGGCTCACGCCAAAGTCTCTCACCAATCCCTGTACGCCCTTTTCCACCAGCGTAAAGATCGAACCGCCCTCTTCAAGGTACGTTTGCAGCGTCGCGTAGGCTGTGAGTTGCTGGTCACTGAACACCTGAGTCAGCAGCTGTAAAGCAGGGCGGGAGTCAGCCATGGACGAGACCTCGAGTTCGATAACGGCCCGCAGCGGTCCGACGAAGCCGTCAGGCCGAGCGTCTGGTAAACGTGATTTGGCGCTTAAGGGCCCAAGCCGTCTACTGTCAGAACCGACAGGTTTTATGACCGTCTATCGGGAGTTGGGCACCTGGGTCGGGCGGGTGGGTAGCAGGACTTCGAAGCGCCGGCTCTCAACCCAATCGGAAGCCGTCGCGCCGTCCACCGTGTCAGTGATGGTCTGCCTGAACCGGCACCAGTTACCGCCAGCCGAGAGCGCCTGCGACGCCCCGCCTTCCCAACCACTGGCAGCGACGGGGAGACCCGTCGCCCACACCTGATCAGGGTTGAACCAGCTCACCACCTGGCCGACGCCCGGCCGGCCCTGACCTTCGAAGTTGACCGGGTTGTCGACCCAGCCTCCGGCCACGGGCACGTCGATGGAAGGTCGATAGGTGCCCAGCACCACCGGCCGCGGCGGTGAATCGGCAGAATGAAAACCTTCGCTCGACGCCACGGCCATCAGGTCGTAGAGGCCGCCGGGGTGATCGAACGCCACCGTCACCGACCAGGTACGATCCTCCAGCACCGGGCTATCGCCCAACACCGTCAGCGCAGCGTCACCCAGTTTCACCGTCACCGTATCCCCCGGTACGCCGAAACCCGACACCACCACCCGCCGGCCGATGTGCTCGTCGGTGGCCGGGGTTTCAATGAACGGGGCAGCCGGGACGACGTTGAAGGTCAACGGCGCAGTGTCCTTGGAGGTCCGTCCTTCGAAGCGTTGCCGGGCCAGAATCGTGGTCTCGCCCACCGGCAGCGTCACTTCAGCTTTCCAGCCTTCGGCGCCCACAAAAACATCCTCGATCAACGGCTCACTGGCGCCCAGCAGCCAGACATCGACCCGCCCGCCCGGCATGCCTGTGCCAGACAACACCATGGTGCGCGGCAGGTCGCTGCCTGGCTGCGGCACGTCAAACACCGGTGGCAATACCACCACCTCGAATGTCACCGTCTCACTGCGCTCGGAAGGCACCCCACGCAGGGTCTGTTGCGCGTCGATGGTGTAGCGACGAAAGGCCAGCACGGGCAGCTCGACAGACCATTCGCCATCGGCAGTCAGCACCTTGGGCTCGCCCAGATCCGTTTGAAATTGGGCGTCGCGCACTTGCATCGATGCCTCGGCCATGCCCTCACGCCCGCGGACGATCAGCTCGCGACCGACCTCAGCATTGGGGATGGGGTCAGTGATCACTGGCTGGCGCATGGGCAGAACGACCGTGAAGGTTCTGGATGCTGCAGGTGAGGGTTGCTGGGCGGCGGTCTGGATCAGCGTCGCGGTGTGGATGACCTCGGGTGCAAACGGCTCGGTGCGGCGGAAATTCCAGGTGCCGTTGTTATTCTCGACGGGGTGTTCGGTGGTGCTGTCACTGAATGTGAGTGTCAGCACCGCGTCCGGCCAGCAGGTGCCATTGAGGTTGGGCGAGAGGCCATTTTCCACGGGCACGTTCATGACCGGTGCCAGCGGTGGGATGGTGACCTCGATTTCCTGCCAGGTCGGCGACGGTGCTCCATTCAGGTATTGCCTGATATGGACTTTCCGTTTGAATGTCGGCCCCCAAACCTCTGATGCCCTGCTCTGCCACTGACCGGACGACACGCCAGCATCCGGCGCCACCTTCGACGCACCACCGGGATTGAACAGCATCACCGTCGCACCGTTGAACCCTTTACCCGAGAATACGGGCTGGTAGACCGGTGTGTAGGTGATATCGGTCGGGTCTGGAAGTATCAGGTTGACGGGGAAGGTGTATGGCTGCGAGTCAATCCAGCCATTGGCACCGTCGGGAAACCGCTGGATCGCCCGCAGGCTGTACGAGCCAAATGGCCAGTTTGTCGCGGTTGTGTTCCAGCGGCCTCCGTTTACCGGCGCAGGGGCCGGCGCCGTGGCGTTGGGGCCGCTGACGACCGTGATCTCGACGGTTGAGCCGGTATAGCCGTCGCCTTCGAATTTCACTGAGGTGTCGGTCGGGGTGGTGACGGTGACGGCGGTCAATGCCGGTGGGCGGATTTTGAACGCTTGAGGAGCACTAAGCCCCGACGGGAAGGTTTGATAGGTTTGTTCCGCCACCAACGAAACCGTCCCTGGCGGCACTTGCACGTCGGCATTCCAGGAACCGCTCGACCCTACCCCAACTGGAGGACCGACCGGTCTGCCGATGACATCGAGCCTCACTTCGACACTGGCGCCCGACCTCCCGTGTGTTCCGAATACAGTGAAATTCATCTCCTGATGGGTGGTGGGCGCGGTGATGGTCGGTGGGCTTAGGCTTAACACCTCGAAAGATAAATCATTTGTGTAACTTGGAACTGGACTGCTCTCAACTTTGTATTCAGCCCGCACGGTATAGATTTTTCCAGACAGTGCCGCAGTTGATGTGGCTTCCCATGTTGTTCCTGGCCCTACGGCAATCACCGAAGCCAATTCAGTGGTGCCGTCAAGTACTCGGATACGCATGCCTGGATCAGTTGAAGTTTCACCTGGAAAGCACTCCCCACCGAAAACAACCTGACCCGGAGCGACTAAACCATTCGAGGGGGGCGTGGTGAGCGTGGTTGGACGCCTTACGACCGTCCTCGGCCGCGTTGGTCCATGTCCACTTTGGACGGCAACGTACCTTAGGTCTGACTCGTTTCGCATAGTGGCGTCCACCGTCCAGCTACCGTCACTATTGACATCGTAACTCGCGCCCAGGCTCTGGGCAGTGCTGGCATCCAGAATCATTACGGCAATGCCAGGTCTGGCGCCGACACCTGAAACAAGAAATGTTGATTCTGGGATATAACCCGAGGGAGATAAGATTTGAAACTCAGGATCACGAATCTCCATGTCCTTTATGTTTTCACCAGACTCGTTTTTTTCAATATCGTCGTCAGTGTCCATGACGCACTCCGTAGTCTCTGGCTAACAGGCTGGCGATATGACCGGATAGTTCGTGGACTCATTGAATATCCATCTGGCGACTCTAAACACCTGTTAGTTCTGACAGTGCCGACGAGTGGCGGGGCCTGGTGCAAGGAAATATCCGGGTGACTACAG
The DNA here is from genome assembly GCF_008801605.1 of Pseudomonas brassicacearum subsp. brassicacearum. Taxonomy (GTDB): domain Bacteria; phylum Pseudomonadota; class Gammaproteobacteria; order Pseudomonadales; family Pseudomonadaceae; genus Aquipseudomonas; species Aquipseudomonas brassicacearum. The sequence continues at coordinate 157,653 of NZ_VZPJ01000003.1, forward strand.
CGTCTTGCGCAACGGACTACAGATCCGCCAGAATCCGCCGGCTTGTGCGCCTTGGCCTTGCCCCGTAACTTGATTCGCGTCGCTGATAACCAGTGATCGGGTTTAGTCGCCCGGAGGCAAAAGTGATGTGTACAAGCGTCATCCAGTCGGGCTCCCTGCCCGCACTTGATGGTGGCTGTTCGCAGGGCGCCCTCGGGCGCGCCGGGCTTCACTTTTCCACCGGTCGACTAACCTGCGTCCAGCCGCCTCCCTTCGTTTAGTCGCGAACCGGGTGGCAGCCCCATCATGGAAAAGTGAATATGATCAAACCAACTCCAAATCCGCCCCACACCGACCCGCTATCCCCCCACGAAACCCTCGACCCCGAAAAACTCGACCAGGCCGCCCAAAAAGCCCTGGACTACTACCTCAAACCCAACCACGGCCAACCCGACAAGAAGACTGTCAAACCACCGGATTACTTCATCGTCGCGCCCGACGCCGACCCCGAAGGCATGCTCGCCCACACCTATGAAACCTTCTGCTCGGTGAGCACGCTGATTCTGGATTTATCGGAAGACCTGGAAGGCGCCCCGCGCAACCTGGCCCTGGCGATTCACCAGATGGGCGAGATGGGGGTGTTGTTGCTGGAGAAGATGCTGGATAACGAGGCGAAGGTTCGGCGCTGAAGAGGCGTATGAAAAACCTGTGGGAGCGAGCTTGCTCGCGATAGCGGTGGGTCAGCTTGCATCAATGCTGAATGTGCTGCCGCCTTCGCGAGCAAGCTCGCTCCCACAAAGTGTTGCGCCAACAAAAGTGACCGGGGCTCAGGCCGACTCCGGCAACGGATAAAAACTGAAATATTGCTGCAACGCGCTGATCAGTTGCCCGTACTCCGGCGGCGCCCATTTCAGGCTGAAACCGGCGTCGAAATGCTGCGGCGTCACGTCTTCGCGGCACCACAGGCAATTGGCTCTGAGCACAATGTTCTGCTGCGGTCCCTCATCGGAAGGGATCTTCAGGTGCAGGTCAAAGTCCGCGCCGACCATCAACGGTAAATGGCTGATCAGCATCAAGCCATCTGCAGAAACGTTGCCCAAGAAACCGATGGGCTTGCCGTTGACGCCATTGAACACTCTCAGGAAACACGGCAACTGCTGCCGTTCGATTCGCCGCTTTTTGTACATGTCCTGTATCGCTTTTTGAACGACCCCGAATCGGGGCAACCTAATACTTCGGAACGAGCACACGCCAGCTCGCTCTCCCCGATCCCGGTGCCAGACGCTCGCAAGCGTCCAGGCCCTACTGCCGCCGGTCACAGGTGCCGCTTGAAGTTAGAGATTTAGCTCTAATGACGATTTGTACAAATATAGCTCATGGTCGTGTGGCAGCCAGTCCGTCCGTACACCTTTCATAAACAAAAACACGCCAGGCGCTTGTGGCCAGGGATCGCCCCGGCCATGGCTTGATGAGCCTGTCAGGACGCCGTCGGGCGCATCGCCGACGCGCTGCGGGTCGGATAATGGCCTAGGCTCTGCAGGGTCTCGAGCCGGGCGCGGGCGCGGAAGGCGTATTCGCTGTCAGGGTATTGGGTGATGATGAACTGGTAGGTCTGCGCCGCATCGATAAACAGCTTCTGCCGTTCCAGGCACTGGCCGCGCAGCATCGAGACTTCCGGCTGCATGTAGCGGCGGGCACGGCTGGCGCGGTCGACCTGGGACAGTTCGAGCATGACCTGCTCGCAATTGCCGCGGTCATAGGCCTTGTAGGCCAGGTTCATGTGGTGGTTCATCGACCAACGGGTGCAGCCCGTGACGCTCAGGGCCAGGGCAACGAAAAGCACGAATCGCATGGGAGGTTCTCCTGTCTTGAGCTCTGTATCGACCTGGGTGGGAAAATCTTCAGCCTGAAAAATGGAACTGGGCTTTGTCCTTCTGATAAGGAGGATGATCAGTGATGGAGGCACAGTGACATGAATGAAGCCTTGCTCCCACAGATCATTCCAGCTCACCACCAAGCTGTACTTGAAAGCTCATCCAAGGCGCAAAAATTTTCAGGAATGTTCATTTCGAAAAACAAACGAAAAAGTAGTGCATATGAACAATGACTACACCCAAAGAGCATAGTAGCCTTCGCTGGCGCTTGAACTTGAGGAGTCTTGCATGTCCGTCCGTCGCACCAAAATCGTCGCTACCCTTGGCCCGGCCAGTAATTCGCCGGAAGTTCTCGAACAGCTGATTCTGGCTGGCCTGGACGTTGCCCGCCTGAATTTCTCCCACGGTACCCCCGACGAGCACAAGGCTCGTGCCAAGCTGGTGCGCGACCTCGCCGCCAAGCACGGTCGCTTCGTTGCCCTGCTGGGTGACCTGCAAGGCCCGAAGATCCGTATCGCCAAATTCGCCAACAAGCGCATCGAGCTGAAGATCGGTGACGCCTTCACCTTCTCCACCAGCCATCCGCTGACCGAAGGCAACCAGCAAGTGGTCGGCATCGACTACCCGGACCTGGTCAAGGACTGCGGCGTGGGCGACGAGCTGCTGCTCGACGACGGTCGCGTGGTGATGCGCGTCGAAACCGCCACCGCCACCGAACTGAACTGCATCGTGACCATCGGCGGCCCGCTGTCGGACCACAAAGGCATCAACCGTCGCGGTGGTGGCCTGACCGCACCGGCCCTGACCGAAAAAGATAAGGCCGACATCAAGCTGGCCGCGGAAATGGAAGTCGACTACCTGGCCGTGTCCTTCCCGCGTGACGCCGCCGATATGGAATACGCCCGTCAACTGCGCGACGAAGCCGGCGGCACTGCCTGGCTGGTGGCCAAGATCGAACGCGCCGAAGCCGTGGCCGACGACGAAACCCTCGATGGCCTGATCAAGGCGTCCGACGCCGTGATGGTGGCCCGTGGTGACCTGGGCGTGGAAATCGGCGACGCCGAGCTGGTGGGCATCCAGAAGAAGATCATTCTGCACGCACGCCGCCATAACAAAGCGGTGATCGTCGCGACCCAGATGATGGAGTCGATGATCCAGAACCCGATGCCGACCCGCGCCGAAGTGTCCGACGTAGCCAACGCCGTGCTCGACTACACCGACGCCGTGATGCTCTCGGCCGAAAGCGCCGCCGGCCTCTACCCGCTTGAAGCGGTGCAGGCCATGGCGCGTATCTGCATCGGCGCTGAAAAGCATCCGACCAGCAAGACTTCCAGCCACCGCATCGGCAAGACCTTCGAGCGCTGTGACGAAAGCATCGCCCTGGCGACGATGTACACCGCCAACCACTTCCCGGGCGTGAAGGCGATCATCGCCCTGACCGAAAGTGGCTACACACCGCTGATCATGTCGCGCATTCGCTCCTCGGTGCCGATCTACGCGTTCTCCCCGCACCGCGAAACCCAGGCTCGCGCGTCCATGTTCCGTGGCGTCTACACCGTGCCGTTCGACCCGGCCGCCCTGCAACCGGGCGAAGTCAGCCAGGCGGCGGTGGATGAACTGGTCAAGCGTGGCGTGGTGCAGACTGGCGACTGGGTCATCCTGACCAAGGGCGACAGCTACCACACCATCGGCGGCACCAACGGGATGAAAATCCTGCACGTTGGCGACCCGATGGTCTGAGTGACCGAGCGCTGAAAAACAAAAGCCCTGCCATGTGAATGGCGGGGCTTTTTGGTTTTTGCTCTCGGAGAATGCAGTGCCTGAACTGCCGTCATCGCGAGCAAGCTCGCTCCCACAATGGTTCTGTGGTGTTCCGAGACTTTCCGCTCGCCCCCAACCCCCTGTGGGAGCGAGCTTGCTCGCGATAGGGCCAGTCCAGGCGCTGCAAAACTCAATGCCTGTTGATAAACCCCGACAACGCCGCTACCGCCTCGGGCGAGCGCAGGCGTTGGGTGAACAGCCTGCCCTCTTCTTCGATCACCCTGAGCAGTTGCTCCCGGTCGGGCGCTTTCATCAGTTGCTTGCTGATGTTCACCGCTTCAGCCGGCAGCGATTCGAAGCGCAACGCCACTTCCCGAGCCTTGGCCAAGGCCGCCTCGCCACTGTCCAGCGCCTCGGTGGCAATGCCCCAGGCGACCGCCTGTTCACCACTGAAGCCCTCGCCCAACAGCAACAATTGCGCAGCCCGGGCCTGGCCCAGCAGCCGCGGCAGGATCAGGCTGGAGCCGAACTCCGGACACAGTCCCAGGTTGACGAACGGCATACGCAGCCGCGCGTCCCGGCTGACGTAGACCAGGTCGCAGTGCAGCAGCAATGTGGTGCCGATGCCCACCGCCGGCCCGGCCACGGCGGCGATCACCGGTTTGCGGCAATCGAGCAGACTGAGCATGAACTGGAACACCGGGTTATCGAGGTCGTTCGGTGGTTGTTCGAGGAAGTCGATGATGTCGTTGCCGGCGGTGAAGCAGTCACTGGAGCCGGTGAGCAGCACTGCGCGAATCTGCGGGTCGGTATCGGCCATCGCCAGGGCTTGGGCCAGTTGACTGTACATGGCCCGGGTCAGGGCGTTTTTCTTTTCCGCACGGTTCAAGCGCACCGTCAGCAGGCCGCGTTCTCGGTCGAGCAACAGGGTTTCGGTCATGGTCGGTCTCGCGTCTGAAGATCAGCGCTCAACCACGGGGCAGGAAGACGTCGGCCAGCAGTTGATTGCGCGGCAAGCCGGCCAGGTACAAGCGCTTGGCGAAGGCCTCGACCCGGTCGGGATGGCCGCAGAGTAAGGCCTGGGTTTGCCGCGAAACAAGCCGCAGTTGCGCCAAGGCGGACGGCGCCTCGGCCGCGGTCAGCAGCTCCACGCTGAGGTTTTGATGCTTGGCCGCCAGCGCCGCCAGGGGTTTGGCCAGGTAATGCCCGGCTCCATCATGGGCCACGTGAATAAGGCGAATCGCGCCTTGGTGATGCTGGCGCAAAGCTTCGCGCAGCAAGCCAAACAACGGCGCCAGGCCGGTGCCAGCGGCGAGCAGCCACAGCGGCCGGTCGTGCCAGTCGGGGTCGTAATGCAAGGCACCGCCACGCAGTTCGCCCAGGCGGATCGGGTCGCCGGCCTTCATCTGCCGGGCCGCCTCGATGAATTGGCCGGGCTCGCGGCAATCGAGGTGGAACTCCAGGAAACGGTCTTCCTCGGGCAGGCTCGCCAGGGAATACGGCCGGGCCACGTCACCGGCCCACAGCACCAGGTGCTGCCCGGCCTGATAACGCAGCGACCGCTCGGGGGTGATGCGCAGGCGCAGCACCTCGCCACCGAGCCAATCCACTGCAGCCACGTGAGCGGCCTGGCCGTCGCGTTGCGGGTCGAAGGTGTGGATCTGCACATCCTCGACCACCTGGCATTGGCAGGCCAGCCGCCACCCCTGGTCGCGCTGCGTCGGGCTCAGGGCGTCGGGGCGGCTGTCGCGCACATCGCCGCCCACGCACTGCACCAGGCAAGCGTGGCAGCTGCCGGCGCGACAACTGTAGGGCACCGCTACACCGGCGCCGTTCAACGCGTCCAGCAGGTTACTGCCCGCCGCCACCGTCCATTGCCGACCGGCGACTGTCAGTTCAGGCATCGGTGTTCTCCCAGCCGGCAGCGCACCGATTGCGGCCGTCTCGCTTGGCACGGTACAGGGCCTGGTCGGCACGCTGCAACGCGTTGTCCAGGTCATCCCCCATTTCCAGCATCGTCATGCCCGCCGACAAGCTGAGGGCGCCGACCTGCAGACCGATCAGCTCGACTTCAGTGAACGCCAGCCGCAGCCGCTCGCAGCAGGCCGTCAGGCGCTGGGGGTCGCAGGCGGGCAGCAGCATGACAAATTCCTCGCCGCCATAACGGGCCAATACATCGCCCTCGCGCAGGCACGCGGTGGCGACCGCGGCAAAGGCCTGCAGCACCTGGTCGCCCGCAGCGTGGCCGTGCAGGTCGTTGATGCGCTTGAAATGGTCGAGATCGATCAGGGCCAGGCCATGGGCGATGCCGGGCCTGAGGGTGTTGAGCTCGCGGGAAGCGAGGCGCAGGAAGTGCCGGCGATTGAACAGCCCGGTCAGCTCATCGGTGGCCACCAGGTCTTCGAGCTGGCGCATCATCCCGCGCAAGGTGTCCTGGTGCGCCTGCAAGGCAAACCGCCGCTGGCGCATGCGCTGGCGTGATATCTGGACGTAGCGGGCGTAAAACACCAGCCACACCAGCACGAGAAACAGCACGGCCACCTGCAACCCGGCCAAGGTGGGATCGGGCAGCCTGAAGAAGTAACCGTCCCATAGGGTAATCGCAGTGAAGCTGATGAACACCAGCGACGCGCAGCGCACAAAGGCCCGGCGCGACAGGTGGAACAGCCCGAACAACAGGATCAATACATAAAACACCAGGAACACGCCCCGGGCCTGGTCCAGGTGCGCCATCATCCAGGTCTGCCAGCCCAGGCCGATCAGCACCTGCGCTTCGGTGAGGCTGGGGTCGGCGAAGCGCAGGTTACGGTCGGTGATAAACAGCGCGAACAACCCGGCCTGGCACAGCACGACCAACACGCTGCCGATGATGACACCGCGCAACGAATCGAGGTAATGACCACTGAAAAATGCCAGCCACAACAAAACCAGTGCCAGCGCGTACGTCGCGGCCGCCAAAGCGAAGCGTTTCAGCAAAAGACGTTGAATGGCGTTATGGGTCAATCGTTGACTCACCATGGGAAAGGAAACTGACAGGAGGCGTCCTACGCTACAGGCCAGACGCCACTTTAGTGGCGTGTAGGACAAATGACCATTCAATTCTGGAGCAGAAAAATGGCGTCAAAGCAATGGCCTATATTGACGCAGTGGTTTGGTGCCTGACACGTCACCTGTGCACCGCTCTGTTGGGCTGTGGGAGCAAAGCTTCTGTGGGAGCAAGGCTTGCTCCCACAGGGGGGCTAGCCTGCGATATACTGCCGCGCCTTTTTAGCGTCGCGCCAGCATGCCCGGCGTGCCTTATAGAGGTGCCGCCCGTCGACCGATGCACCCAGCGGCCGGCACCTTATTGAATGTTCCCGTCTTTAGAGAGGAGCGCGACTCATGACCGTGATCAAGCAAGATGACCTGATACAGAGCGTTGCCGACGCCCTGCAGTTCATTTCCTACTACCACCCCGTGGATTTCATCCAGGCGATGCACGAGGCCTACCTGCGCGAAGAATCGCCGGCAGCCCGCGACTCCATGGCGCAGATCCTGATCAACTCGCGCATGTGCGCCACCGGCCATCGGCCGATCTGCCAGGACACCGGCATCGTGACCGTGTTCGTGCGCGTGGGCATGGACGTGCGTTGGGATGGCGCGACCATGAGCCTGGACGACATGATCAACGAGGGCGTGCGTCGCGCCTACAACCTGCCGGAAAACGTCCTGCGTGCTTCCATCCTCGCCGACCCGGCAGGCGCACGTAAAAACACCAAGGACAACACCCCGGCGGTCATCCACTACTCCATCGTCCCGGGCAACACCGTGGAAGTGGACGTGGCGGCCAAAGGCGGCGGCTCCGAGAACAAGTCGAAGATGGCCATGCTCAACCCGTCCGACTCCATCGTCGACTGGGTGCTGAAAACCGTTCCGACCATGGGTGCCGGCTGGTGCCCACCGGGCATGCTCGGTATCGGCATCGGCGGCACCGCCGAGAAAGCCGCGGTCATGGCCAAGGAAGTGTTGATGGAATCCATCGACATCCATGAGCTCAAGGCTCGCGGCCCGCAGAACCGTATCGAAGAGATGCGCCTGGAGCTGTTCGAGAAGGTCAACCAACTGGGCATCGGCGCCCAGGGCCTGGGTGGCCTGACCACCGTGCTCGACGTGAAGATCATGGACTACCCGACCCACGCCGCCTCCCTGCCGGTGTGTATGATCCCCAACTGCGCCGCCACCCGTCACGCCCACTTCGTGCTCGACGGCAGCGGCCCGGCGTCGCTGGAAGCGCCACCGCTGGACGCCTACCCGGAAATCGTCTGGGAAGCCGGCCCGTCGGCCCGTCGCGTCAATCTCGACACCCTGACTCCGGAGGACGTGCAGAGCTGGAAACCGGGCGAAACCGTGCTGCTCAACGGCAAGATGCTCACCGGTCGCGATGCCGCGCACAAGCGCATGGTCGAGATGCTTAACAAGGGTGAAACCTTGCCGGTGGACCTCAAGGGCCGCTTCATCTACTACGTCGGCCCGGTCGACCCGGTAGGCGACGAAGTCGTCGGTCCGGCCGGCCCGACCACGGCCACGCGGATGGACAAGTTCACCCGCCAGATCCTCGAGCAGACCGGCCTGTTGGGCATGATCGGCAAATCCGAGCGCGGCCCGACCGCTATCGAAGCGATCAAGGACAACAAGGCTGTATACCTCATGGCCGTCGGCGGCGCCGCTTACCTGGTGGCCCAGGCGATCAAGAAATCCAAGGTCCTGGCGTTCGCCGAACTGGGCATGGAAGCGATCTACGAGTTCGAGGTCAAGGACATGCCGGTGACCGTCGCCGTGGACAGCAAAGGCGAGTCGGTGCACATCACAGGCCCAGCGATCTGGCAGCAGAAGATCAGCGAAAGCCTGGCGGTGGAAGTGCAGTAACCCGCACGCAAGCGTTGTGACGAAGGCCGGTGAGCGACAAGCCCACCGGCCTTTTTCATGTCTCAACCAAAAACCTGTGGGAGCGAGCACAGCCATTCATCGGCTGCACCCACCCACCTGTCAGATCTGACAGGTTACACCCCTGCTCTCTCTTGGCATCCTCACCCTGGCCGGGGATCAACCCTGGCGCGGATCAAAGGGATGAACCTTCAATGGCAGAGCAAGCCCCCCTCCAGATCATCACGCCCACCATTGCCGGCGGCGCGTCAATCGCGACCCTCGGCAACAGCCTCGGCCCGGTAGGCACAAGGGGCGCCGCCTCGTTCGAGTTGCCGCTGCCCGTGTCGAGCGCCCGGCATCTGACGCCGGACCTGGCTCTGCAATACAACAGCCAAAACGGCAATGGCCTGTTCGGCATCGGCATGCAGTTGTCGGTCCCCAGCATCAGCCGCAAGACCAGTAATGGCGTCCCGCACTACGGGGAAGACGACGTCATGGTCGGCCCCGATGGGGTGGATCGCTGGCCAGATCTTGAGCGGCAGACCAGCCGCAAGATGGGCGAGCGTATTTTCGCGGTGGTGCGCTATTACCCGAGGGTCGAGAGCACCTTCGACATTTATGAACTCTGGACCTCCATCGATGGCCATCCGTTCTGGCGAGTACAGGGCAGCAACGGCCACGTGTATTGCTATGGGAAAAGCACGACGTCACGTATTGCCGACCCGCAGGTCCCGTCGCGCATTGCCCAATGGCTGCTGCTGGAAGAAGTCAGCCCGCTGGGCGAGCACATCTATTACGAGTACAAGGCCGACCCCTGTCCCCCTGACGGCCCCCACGACTATAGCGCCCAGCGTTACCTGCAACGGTTGTGTTATGGCAACGCCACGGCCAGCGAAACCTTGTATTGCTTTGAAGTTGAAGATCCGACCGAACTGGCCTGGCACTTTCACCTGATATTCGATTACGGCCAACGCCCCCTCGAACTCGAGGAAAAACCCGCCTGGACCGCCCTCGACGAAAACGCCTGGCAACTACGCAGCGATCCTATCCACGCTTACCGGTACGGCTTCGAGGTGGGCACCCGGCGCCTGTGCCATCAGGTGCTGATGTTTCACCAATTCCCTGCCGGAGCCGACAACGAACCCGCGCTGCTGCGTCGGTTGCTGTTGGAATACACCCCGACCGAGTTGGGCTACAGCCTGTTGACCGCCGCCCATTATCAAGACTGGAATGCCGAGGGTCGGGTCGGATACAGCCCTCCGGTGGAACTCCGATACACCGACTTCGAGCCGAACCTTGAGCCAGCGGAATTTTTTGCCTTGGAAACCATGCCCGCCCTGGAAGACGGTCGTCGCTACCAGTGTGTCGACCTCTACGGCGAAGGCATTCCGGGTTTCTTGTGCCGCCATGCCGATAGTTGGTACTACCGCGAGCCTGAGCGCGGCGAGAGCGAAGATCATGACGAAATCAGCTATGGTCCCTGGTCAATGCTGCCCAGCATCCCGATCGCCACCGATAACTCGGCGGTGATGCAGATACTGACGGACCTCACCGGCAGCGGTCGTCTCAATTGGGTCATCGCCCAACCCGGCATGAGTGGCTTTTATACCCTCAACCCCGACCGCAGTTGGTCGACCTTTACCGACTTCAAGCGCTTCCCCAGCGAATTCCTGCATCCCGCCGCCCAACTGGGCGACTTGTCCGGCGACGGCTTGCGCTCATTGGCCCTGATCGGCCCGAAAAGCGTGCGGCTCTACGCCAATCTGCGGGAAGAGGGTTTCGCCCCCGGCGTGGACGTTCCCCATGAACCGGACAGCGACCTGCCCCTGTTCAGCGACGTGCGCAGCGAGTTGGTGTTGTTTGGCAATATGCTCGGCAGCGACAGCACCGAGCTGTGCCGTATTCGCTGCAATGAAATCAAGTGTTGGCCGAACCTGGGCCATGGACATTTCGGGGAGGGCTTCGTCGTGAGTGCCCTACCCTTCACCTATAGCGAGTTCGATGCCGAGCGGGTGCGGATCGCCGATCTGGATGGCTCCGGGGCACCTGCGTTGATTTATCTGCAAAGCGATTGTTTCGAGATCTACTTCAACCGCGGCGGCAATGGCTTGGAGCAAACACCCCTGCGGGTCCAGTGGCCCGACGGCCTGCGCTATGACCGCCTCTGCCAAGTCACCCTGGCCGATCTGCAAGGCTTGGGTTGTGCCAGCTTGATCCTGAGTGTTCCCCATCACACGCCGGATCTGAAACCGCGCCATTGGCGCTACGACTTCGTCGCGACACGGCCCTACCTGCTCAGCGCCACGAACAACAACATGGGCTGCAGCAGTAGCCTGGCCTACCGCAGCAGCGCGCAGTTCTGGCTGGACGAAAAACAGCAGATCCTGAAACGCTCCCAGCCGCCGGTCTGCCATCTACCCATGGCTTTGCCGCTGGTAGCCAGCCAGCAACAATTGGACGAAATCACTGGAAATTGCCTGACCCAGCGCTTCACGTATTTCGAGGGCGACTACGACAGCTTTCAGCGAGAATTCCGAGGCTTCGCCCGGCTGTATCAGCTCGACAGCGAAACCCCCGCTGCAGACTTGGACAGCGGTTTTACCGCGCCGGCACTGGTCAAGACCTGGTTTCACACCGGTCGTAGCGTCGACCAGCCCCTCAAGGATTGTTTCGAAGCCGACAACGACGCGCCAGTGCTGGGCCCAACATTGCTGACTCGTTTCCACGAACAGGACGGAGCCGACCAGATCATCACGCCCGACCCCGAGACCGCCCGGGAAATGGCCTACGCCTTGGCTGGCCATGTATTGCGCAGCGAGACCCACCACGCCGAATCCATCGCCATGCTCCAACCCTACACCGTGACGCAACAACGCTACCTGTTGCGTCAACCTCATGCGGGCCATAAAAGCTTATTGGTACTGGCACTGGAAACAGTCAGCCTTCAATACGATGGGTTTATCAACGACCCACAAGCCCAGCACGGCATCTCCCTGAATTGGAATCACTACGGCCAGCCGGTGCACAGTTTCGTCGTTCATTACGCCCGACGCCTGATCGCAAATGATAATCCCCCCTTCGAAGACGAAGACGAGAACACTTGGTGGCGCGATGCCCATGACGATCAGCAACAGATCTTCCATATCATCGAGAGCCGATCCGAATCACTGGACCTGTCCGACGAGACCGGACTGCGCATAAAGCTCGGCCTCCCTTGGCGCGCTCGCACCAACGGGTTGCGACGCCCCAAGGGAAACCTCCCCGAAGGATTGAACCCGCAACAGGTCAGCTATGAATGCTTCCTGGAACATCAGGATTCGGCTGAGTGGACAGCTGCCCGGGTGTTGATCAGTCTTGACGAACAAACCTACCTGCGCGATGAATCGAACACTATCCTGTTCCAGGCCTTGCCCGGTCCGTTGGAAGTGGCCGAGTTCGACAAGCAGGCGCTGGACGCCTATGACGCCGTGCCAGACCCGTTCGACATTCGCCAGCAATTGGAAACGATTGGCTTCGAACCCATGAGGCTGTTCCTGCCTGAAGACCCAGGCAAGGACGCTGCGCAGGAACTGTGGTCAAGGAAACTCGGTTTCACCACGTACCTGCCGCTGGAAGGTTTCTTCCATGCCAGTGCGTTGCAGGAAACCCAGAGCCATGGCGTTACCACGACCGACTATGACGCCTATCACCTGATGCCCATCGCCGTAACCCTACCGGACGGCTGCGCAACCCACATCGAATACAACTATCACTCGCTGCTGCCACGAAAAATCATCGACGCCAACGACAATATCCAAGAGGCGCTTTATGGCCCGGACGGCGTGCCCTTGGCTATCACCTTTCACGGCACCGAGAATGGCGCTCCGGCGGGTTTCGATTCCATCGATACTTATGAGCCGCCCGAAGACCTGTCTCCCGCTCACGCCATTGAAAATCCGGCGGACACCTTGGGCGACATGGCCAGCGCCGTACGGATCGAAGATTTGAGCTGGATGGGCACGCTCGACCTGGCGCTGGTGTTGCCGGAGCAGCGCGATGAATGGATCAGCGCCCGCTACGTGCTGCCCAGCGGCCACATTCGCGCCTCGGCGCGCATTCGCCTGGCCCGGCTCAAGACGCGGAGCGCCGGCGAGGAACTACTCTGGATGCTGATCCAGTCCACAACCCGGGAACCGGCCCACAGCGTCGTGTTGAGCGCCGATCGCTATCCGGATGATCGACTGCGACAGATCCGCATCGCCGTCAGCGCCGTCGACGGTTTTGGTCGCCCGCTGCAAAGCAAGCAATTGGTCGAGCCTGGGCAAGCCTATGCCGTGGCCGAGGACGGCTCGCTGAGATTGGGCGACGATGGGCGGCCGATCCAACATGATGCCAACCCGCGCTGGCGCGTCAGCGAACGGGTCGAGTACAACAACAAAGGCCTGGTCACGCGGGTCTACCGCCCTTACTTCGCCGATGCCTGGCGTTACATCAACGACGCGTCGCTGCGTGAACACGGCTACCACGACCGGCAGTTCTACGACCCGCCAGGGCGGCTGGTCAAAGTCGTCAATGCCAAGGGGCATGAGGCCTGGCATGTCTATCACCCGTGGTACCAGTGCGATCACGATTACAACGATACCGCGCCACTCGATGGTTCATCGTAGAAGGGCTGACATGAACAGTGTTCACTCCCGAACCCCGGCTATCGTTGCCGTCGACGGCCGTGGCCTGCCGGTGCGGCAGATCACTTATCTGCGAAGCCAGGCCAAGGCCCCCGCAGCCGCGCTGATCACTCGTCAACGGTTCAACGTAACCGGCCATTTGACCGAGCAATGGGACCCACGGCTGTTCGACCATGCCCCTAAACCCAATCAGGCCACGGTCTACAACCTCCTGGCCAGCCCCCTGCAGACCGACAGCGTCGACGCTGGATGGCGCCTGGCCTTGCCGGGGTTGGCGGGTGAAACCTTGCAGGTATGGAATGCGCGCGGCAACCATTGGCGCACGCAGTATGACAACCAGCTGCGCCCGCTAGCCCTGGAGGAGAATGGCCAGGCGAATGCCGAAACGTTCACCTACGCCGACGCCACTGAAGACACCGTAGATAACCTGCGTGGGCGGTTGCTGGAGCAGACCGACACCTCGGGCACCTTGCGCCTCGACCGTTACAGTATGTTGGGTGAATCGTTGCGCCAGGTACGCAGTTTTGCCGACGCTATCCCCTATACCAGTACACAAACCCGGGACGCCCTCGGCGCACTGGTAAGCCAGACTGACGCCGGCGGCCACCGATATGATTTACGCCTGGACGTTTGCGGGCAACTCAGACAAGCGGACCTGAAACTCAAGGACCATGAGGCATCACAACCGATTTTGCTGGACACCCTCTATAACGCAGCCGGCCAGATCGAGCGCCAGGACACCGCCAACGGCGTGACCAGCCGCTGGACACGTGATCCGGCGGATGGTCGGATGAGCACCCTCAAGACAGGAAAAGCCGGTGAGGCCCTGCGCCAGGACCTGGCCTATTTCTATGACCCCGTGGGCAATGTGCTGCGCATCGAGGACCAGACAGTGAGCACCCTGTACTTTGCCAATCAGCGCATGGACGGTCACCGTGAGTTCACCTACGACTCGCTCTATCGCCTGACCAGCGCCACCGGCCTGGAGGGAGACACACCACACCTGCTGCCCGGTTTACCGGCCCCGGTCGTTCCCATCGACCCCTCCGTCCGTTTCAACTATACCCAGCTCTACACCTACGACAGCGGCCACAACCTGACCCAACTGCGGCATGTTCGCGAAGGCAACAATCACACCCAGGCACTGCGCATCGCCCCCCACAGCAACCGGGGCGTGCGCTGGACAGTAGACGACCCGGAACCGGATTTCGACGCGCTGTTCGATGCCCACGGTAACCCATTGTATTTGCAACGCGGTGCCCAGCCACTGGTATGGAATGCCCGCGACCAGCTCAGCAGAGTGACATTGCTCAAGCGCGACAACGGCATGGCCGACGATGACGAAACCTACCTTTACAGCCTGGGCGAGCGGGTCAGCAAGACCCACATCACCGCCAGTACCCGCCACGAAACCCGTTATTTGCCGGACCTTGAAATCCGCACGAGCAGCCACGGGGAGCAATTGCACATCATCACATTTGCGTTGGCCCACGGCAGCGTCCGTTGCCTGCATTGGGAAGCCGGCCAACCGGACGGCATCGAAGCCGACCAACTGCGCTACAACCTCGACGACCACCTGGGCTCCAGCACATTGGAGCTGGACCGCGAGGGCGCCTTGATCAGCCTTGAGCATTACTATCCGTTCGGTGGTACCAGCTGGCAGGCCGCCCGTTCGAGAATAGAAGTCGACTACAAGACTTTGCGGTATTCGGGCAAGGAGCTGGATGCCAGTGGCCTGTATTACTACGGTGCGCGTTATTACCCGCCGTGGTTGCAGCGCTGGTTGAGCCCGGACCCGGCGGGCACTGTCGACGGGTTGAACCTGTATGGATTCGTCGGCAACAACCCGATGACGCTGACCGACGACCAAGGCTTGATCCTGGAGACACAGGCAGAGAGAGATGACAGGAAAGCGCAGGCCGCGGCCGACCATGAAGGGCGGAAGAAAAAACACAAACTGAACCGGGAGATAGCCAAGTTCAAGGACATCCTGAAGCTGACTTCACGCAGGGCCCGCGAAGCGCAGACCCAACTGGAAAGCCATCGCTCGGTAGCGGCTCACGCCCAGTCCGCCGCGGTACGTGTCGGCGCTCATGTTGGAGCGCAGGTCATCAGTTATGGCGCGGGCATCGCGGTGGGCATGGGGGCGGCGGCACTGGGCAGCGTTGCGGGCCCACCCGGTATCATCCTGGGGGCCGCGCTGGGGTTCACGACCAGCAAAGGCGTGAGCATTGGCCTTGACTATGCACTGGAGCGATTGAGCCTGAGCGCAGCGGTCAACTTCAAGACCCGCAAACTGGACCCGAATCGCATCGTGAAGAGAGGCGAATACAAGCACCTCAATCTGGACGAGTATGCCAAGGCGAAAGGTCAGGACCTGCTCCATGCCGTGACCGCGCCCACCACCCGAAACGTCTTGAAAGCCGGCAAGGAAGCGGCTGTCACCGGCACCAAAATCGCGCTGAAAGCCAGCGGAAACGTGACCGCCAGCGAAATCGGGGCCGCGGTGGGTACAGTGCTCGGGACAATCGAGATCATTCACGAAATCCGCGGCGCCAACCGTGAACTTTCCGAGGAAAAAATCGCCCGGGCCGACGAGTACATCAATGGCATGATCGAGGTGCTGAACGCACAAATGGACTACATCGACAAGCTGTTCAATAAGGCGGAACTCGGCGCTACCAATACCTACCAGCCGCTGGAAAAGCTATTCGGAGAATCCAGTGGCGACACGCCTCAAAACCTGAGACTTCAGATGAAAGCCACGATCGTTCAACTGAAGAAGACCCAAAGCATGCTCAGATAGCCGGTTTGTCTTGAAGCGAAAGCGGCGGATCGGCTTGCTTCAACGCCGAATGTGAACCTCTTTACGAACTGGCTCTCGATAGCGGCGATTCAGCCGCTAATTCGGCGTGCTATCGTGCCCATCCCTGCCCTGCCCTTGAAACAATCAAATGCCCGCAATGCCGCGCCCCTTGCGCCTGCTCCTTGCCATCGTCCTGATCCTCGCCGGCGCAGCCCTTGCCGCCGTCCTCGCCGTGCGCCATGCCGAGCGCGCAGCCCTGGAGGAAGACGCTAGCCGTGCGAGCCAGCAACTGGCGCTGTACGCCAATTCCCTCCACACCCTGATCGAACGCTACCGCGCCCTGCCCGCCGTGCTGGCGCTGGACCCGCAGTTGCGTGATGCCCTCAAGGGCTCGCTGAGCGCGACGCAACAGGATGCATTGAATCGCAAACTGGAAAAAATCAACGGCGCCGCACAATCGTCCACGCTTGAATTGCTCGACCATACAGGCCTCGCCGTGGCGGCCAGTAACTGGCGTCTGCCCAGCAGCTACGTCGGGCACAATTATGGTTTCCGCCCCTACTTCATCCAGACTCGCACCCAGGGCACCGGGCGGTTTTATGCAGTGGGCGTGACCAGCGGTATTCCGGGTTATTTCTTATCCAGTGCGGTGACCGGCGACAATGGTGACTTCCTCGGCGCGATGGTGGTGAAGTTGGAGTTTCCGGAGCTTGAGCGCGAGTGGCGCCAGGGCAGCGACACGCTGTTGGTCAGCGACGCGCGGGGGATTATCTTCATTGCCAATCGCCCGGGCTGGCGTTATCGCCACTTGCAGCCGCTGAGCGACAGCGCCCGCGCCGAACTCAAGGCCACCCGTCAATACGACAAACAACCGTTGCAACCGCTGGCCTATGAACCCCTGCGGCGCTTTGACGACAATAGCCATCTGGTCCGGGTCGAGACGCCCGATGGCTCGGCGCACTACCTGTGGGAATCCTTGCCGCTGACCGCCGAAGGCTGGACGCTGCACTTGCTGCGCCGTCCGCAGATCGCCTTCGAAGACCGTCGCAACGCCGGGCTCGCGGCCGCCGGGTCGTGGCTGGCGCTGGTGTTCCTGCTGCTGTTTCTCAACCAGCGCTGGCGCCTGGCAAAGTTGCGCCAGCGCAGCCGCGAAGAGCTTGAACGGTTGGTCGAAGAACGTACCCGGGATCTGCACACGGCCCAGGACGGGCTGGTGCAATCGGCCAAGCTGGCGGCACTGGGGCAGATGTCGGCGGCCCTGGCCCATGAAATCAACCAGCCCTTGACCGCCCAACGCATGCAATTGGCGACCCTGCGTTTGCTGCTCGATCATGGTCGGGTCGATGACGCCTACAAGGCCCTCAAGCCGGTGGACGACATGCTGACCCGCATGGCCGCCCTCACCGGTCACCTGAAGACCTTCGCCCGCAAAAGCCCCAGTGGCCTGCGCGAACGCCTGGACCTGGCGGCGGTGGTCGACCAGGCGCTGCAATTGCTGGACACGCGCCTGCGCGACGAACAGATCAGCACCGTGCTGCACCTGACTCGACCGGCCTGGGTGCGCGGCGATGCGATCCGCCTCGAACAGGTATTGATCAACCTGCTGCGCAACGCCCTCGACGCCATGGCCGACCAACCCATCAAGCGCCTGGAAGTGCGCCTGGAAGCCGATGAGCAATTGTGGCGCCTGACCGTCAGCGACAGCGGCACCGGGATCGCCGAGGAACACCTGGCCCAGGTGTTCGATCCATTCTTCACCACCAAGGCGGTGGGCGATGGCCTGGGTCTGGGGCTGGCGGTTTCGTTTGCAATCATCCATGAATCCGGTGGACGACTGACGGCGGACAACCATGAGCACGGCGCGGTATTCTGCGTGACCTTGCCCATTGATAAGGAGGCGCAACTGAATGCTTGATTCAGTCATGGTCGTTGATGACGAAGGCAGCATTCGCAGCGCCGTCGAGCAATGGTTGAGCCTGTCGGGGTTTCAGGTGCAGTTGTTCAGCCGCGCCGATGAATGCCTGGCCCGGTTGCCGGAGCATTTCCCTGGAGTGATCCTCAGCGATGTGCGCATGCCCGGCCTCAGTGGCCTGGAGCTGTTGGCCGAAGTGCGCCGCCGCGATCCGGACCTGCCGGTGATTCTGTTGACCGGCCACGGCGACGTGCCGATGGCCGTGGAGGCCATGCGCGACGGAGCCTACGACTTCCTGGAAAAACCCTTCAGCCCCGAAGCCCTGCTCGGCAGCCTGCGCCGGGCCCTGGACAAACGCACCCTGGTCCTGGAAAACCGTCGCTTGCATGAACAGGCCGACGCCCGGGTCCGCCTCGATGGCACGCTGCTGGGCGTTTCCCGTGCGTTGCAAAACCTGCGGCGCCAGGTGCTGGACCTGGCCGCACTGCCGGTCAACGTGTTGATCCGCGGCGAAACCGGCAGCGGCAAGGAACTGGTCGCCCGCTGCCTGCACGACTTCGGCCCGAGGGCGAGCAAGCCCTTCGTCGCGTTGAACTGCGCGGCCATTCCCGAGGCGCTGTTCGAAGCGGAGCTGTTCGGCCACGAAAGCGGCGCCTTCACCGGCGCCCAGGGCAAGCGCATCGGCAAGCTCGAATACGCCGATGGCGGCACGCTGTTTCTCGACGAAATCGAGAGCATGCCCCTGGCCCAGCAGGTCAAGTTGCTGCGGGTGTTGCAGGAACAGAAACTCGAACGCCTGGGCTCCAACCAGAGCATCCAGGTGGACCTGCGCATCATCGCCGCCACCAAGCCCGACCTGCTGGACGAAGCCCGGGCCGGACGTTTTCGCGAAGACCTGGCCTATCGCCTGAACATCGCCGAACTGCGCCTGCCACCGCTGCGCGAACGGCGCGAGGACATTCCCCTGCTGTTCGAACACTTCACCCACAGCGCCGCCGAACGCCTGGGCCGCTCCGCCGCGCCCCTGAGCGGCCCGCAGTTGAGCCATCTGCTCAGCCACGACTGGCCGGGCAACGTGCGTGAGCTGGCCAACGTCGCCGAACGCCAGGTGTTGGGGCTTGATCAACTGCCCGTCCTGGAGACGGAGCCGGGCCAATCCCTCGCGGCCCAACAGGAAGCCTTCGAAGCCCAATGCCTGCGCGCCGCCCTGACCCGGCACAAAGGCGATGTGAAAGCCGTGCTTGAGGAACTGCAACTGCCGCGCCGCACCTTCAATGAAAAGATGCAGCGGCATGGGTTGAGTCGGGAGATGTTTTTGTAAGGCCCGCTGAATTCTCTGGGTCTGTACCGGCCTCATCGCGAGCAAGCTCGCTCCCACAGGGGCATGTGTAAGCCGGACGAAATGTGGGAGCGAGCTTGCTCGCGATGGGGCCAGTACAGACAACAACCCTCTCCCTGCATAAGCGGATTCCCGCCCACACCCCCAGCCACAATGAGCGATTTTCCGCTCACCTAGCGCCATGCCCCCCTCTAAACCGGCCTTCTGCCACCTGGCACAGCTCCTGCTATAGCCCTGTCAGGCTGCGTTCCCACGCGCTCCACAAAAACAATTAAACGAAGGGATCCTTCAATGGACAACTCCAACGCCCTGCCCCTTGGGTCGGCTGCCGTGCCCGCCCGTGAAAGAACCACCGCCAGCCGGATCAAATCGATCTTCAGCGGCTCGGTCGGCAACATGGTCGAGTGGTATGACTGGTACGTCTACGCCGCATTCTCGTTGTACTTCGCCAAAGTCTTCTTCCCCAAGGGCGACACCACCGCCCAATTGCTCAACACCGCCGCGATCTTCGCCGTGGGCTTCCTGATGCGTCCGATCGGCGGGTGGTTGATGGGCCTGTACGCCGACCGTGCCGGTCGCAAACGTGCGCTGATGGCGTCGGTGTACCTGATGTGCTTCGGCTCGCTGATCATTGCCCTGAGCCCGAGCTACGAAACCATCGGCGTCGGCGCACCGATCCTGCTGGTCTTTGCCCGCTTGCTCCAAGGCCTGTCAGTGGGTGGCGAGTACGGCACCTCGGCCACCTACCTGAGCGAGATGGCGACCAAGGAACGTCGCGGCTTCTTCTCCAGCTTCCAGTACGTGACCCTGATCTCCGGCCAGCTCATCGCCCTGGGCGTGCTGATCGTGCTGCAACAGACCCTCACCACCGAACAGCTGTATGCCTGGGGCTGGCGCGTCCCGTTCGCCATCGGCGCGCTGTGCGCTGTCGTGGCGCTGTACCTGCGACGCGGCATGGAAGAAACCGAGTCGTTCACCAAAAAGGAAAAAGCCAAGGAAAGCGCGATGCGCACCTTGATGCGCCATCCCAAGGAACTGATGACCGTGGTCGGCCTGACCATGGGCGGCACCCTGGCGTTCTACACCTACACCACCTATATGCAGAAATACCTGGTGAACACCGTCGGCATGAGTATCTCCGACTCCACCACCATTTCTGCCGCCACATTGTTCCTGTTCATGTGCCTGCAACCGGTGATCGGCGGGCTGTCGGACAAGATTGGCCGCCGGCCGATCCTGATCGCCTTCGGCATCCTCGGCACGCTGTTCACCGTGCCGATCCTCACCACCTTGCACACCATCCAGACCTGGTGGGGCGCGTTCTTCCTGATCATGGCTGCGCTGATCATCGTCAGCGGCTACACCTCGATCAACGCCGTGGTGAAAGCCGAGCTGTTCCCCACCGAAATCCGTGCCCTGGGCGTCGGCCTGCCGTACGCACTGACCGTGTCGATCTTCGGCGGCACCGCTGAATACATCGCCCTGTGGTTCAAGAGCATCGGCATGGAAACCGGCTACTACTGGTACGTGACGGCGTGCATCGCCGTGTCGCTGCTGGTGTACATCACCATGAAAGACACCCGCAAGCACTCGCGGATCGTTACCGACTGACAGCCACGTCGGACAAACAGAAAGGGGCGCACCTGAACAGGTTCGCCCCTTTTCTCGTTCCACATATCCAAAGATTTATCTGACATTAATCTCTGGTTAATGCCTGGCTTCCATCCTCACTCTCAACAGAACGCAGTTCGCAACGCCGATGACGAGCCTCATTGACTGTTTTGCGCTGACGGACAACACATCGATTAAATCGATTTATTTAAGCACTTTTTTGCGCTTTTTAATCAAATTAACGAGCGTAATATGAACTCCACACCCAAGGCGCTAACGCCAAAACATTCTGGAGCACGACCATGAAAACCAAACTGATCATCGCCCTGACCCTGTCCGTACTGGCCGCCAACACCTTCGCTGCCGACGGCTTCGACCGCACCAGCTCGGCCATCGCCGCCGACGGTTATGACCGTACTAGCGCTGCCACCGTTGCTGCTGATGGCTTCGACCGTACTAACGGCGCCACCGTCGCTGAAGATGGCTTCGACCGTACTAACGGCGCCACCGTCGCTGAAGATGGCTTCGACCGCACTAACGGCGCCACCGTTGCTGAAGATGGCTTCGACCGCACTAACGGCGCCACCGTCGCTGAAGATGGCTTCGACCGCACTGGCGGCGCTACCGTCGCTGAAGATGGCTTCGACCGCACTGGCGGCGCTACCGTCGCTGAAGATGGCTTCGACCGCACTGGCGGCGCTACCGTCGCTGAAGATGGCTTCGACCGCACTAACACTGCTGCCATCAGCTAATCCGAGAACGACACCCTCACAGCCCGGCTTCGGCCGGGCTTAGTTATTTATGGGTCACAGGAAAACGGGCAGTCTTAGTCGAGCACAAAGTGAAAATCACTGAAGAACTAATGTGGGAGCGAGCCTGCTCGCGATGACATCATCCGACGCGGCAACGGTTGCGCGTCGTAAACAGCTATCGCGAGCAGGCTCGCTCCCACAGAGGTATCGGGCGCTCAGGTTTTGCTTGCTCGGCTGGAAATAACTCACCAACCCTTGCACTATCCCTTCGTTTTCAAACCATTCAGGACCCGGCCGATGCCCGACGATATCCATTTCTACGAACCCGCCAACGGCCACGGCCTGCCCCATGACCCGTTCAACGCCATTGTTGGCCCGCGCCCCATCGGCTGGATTTCTTCCCAGGATGCCGAAGGCCGCCTGAACCTGGCACCCTACAGTTTCTTCAACGCCTTCAACTACATTCCGCCGATCATTGGGTTCTCCAGCGTCGGGCGCAAAGACAGCCTGAACAACATCGAACAGACCGGCGAATTCGCCTGGAACCTGGCCACGCGCCCGCTGGCCGAGCAGATGAACCAGAGCTGCGCGATGGTCGCGCCAGAGGTCAATGAGTTCGAACTGGCGGGTTTGACGACAGCGTCGTCACGGGTAATCCAGGTTCCGCGCGTCGCCGAAAGCCCGGTGTCCTTCGAATGCAAGGTCACGCAGATCATTCAACTGCAGCGGGCGGACAAAGGGCTGGTGCCAAGCTGGCTGATCCTCGGCGAAGTGGTCGCCGTGCATATCGCCAAGTGGCTGTTGAAGGATGGGGTATACGATACCGCCGCCGCCGAGCCGATCTTGCGCGGTGGCGGGCCGGCGGATTATTTCCAGTTGGGGCCTGAGGCGTTGTTCAAGATGCATCGCCCTCGATAGAAGGCTGCACTGTGAGAGCAAGGCTTGCCCGCGATGCAGGCCCCTCGGTTCCCAAGACCGACCGCGTTGCCTTCATCGCGGGCAAGCCTTGCTCCCACAGCGTTAATCTCGTGGGTTCCAGAGCAACCCGCCCTCGTCGTCGACGCCCTTGAGGTGGGTCAGTTGCAGGGCTGCCGCTTCATCGGCTTTGACGGCGGTCTCGAAGGTCTGCTCTTCAAGGATCTTGTTGAAACGCGGCGCACCTGAGCCGCCGATGGCCTTGGTGGCGATGGCGGCATGGTAGCCGCCGCCTTCCTTGGGAACGACGGCGGAAACAGCTTCAAAGGTTTCAAAGGCTTTGCGTGCCATGTCTTGTGCATCCTGGCGGTGGAAAATGACGCTCATTAAACCTTCAACCGGCCAGTTTGTGTACCTGCGCCCGGCACCCTTCGGTCGCCTGGGCGGCGGAGACTTCCCTGAAGGTATGAAAATCCAGGCTGCTCACCACCAGGTCCTGCACCAGCTCGGCGAAAATCGCCATGGCCGGTGAATTGAAGTAGGCATCCATCGACGGCTGATTGACCCAGAGCCCGGACACCAGCCACAAATCAGCGTCGCATTGCGATTGCTGCAAGGCAAAGTGCAAGCAACCGGGAGCCAGGCGCGAGGGCGCGATCAGCGTACTCAGGCGCGCCCCCAGTTGCCTGGAGCAACCGGCACGGGCCCGGACGAAAGCCATGTGGCTGACGGGGATCTGTGTAGTCATGTTCAACCCTCCCAGGTAATCCGTTGTGCAGCCGGGGACAGGCTGCGACAGGATCAAAGGTTAAGCGCCACGACGCCAGTTTCGTTAGTCGATTCCTGCCGACCCATTGCACAATCCTGCGCATCGGTATCACAAAATTTGCCATCGATCCGGTCGAAACCAGGGAAGTTGAAACAAAAGGTTTCAAGCAAGTTTCCACAGCATTGCAGCGTCATGGCCCCTTGCGCCGTGCAGGATCAGGCAAGCTTTCAACAGGATGTTGCTACCGCTGCGCCTTGCACAAACATAAGCTTTTGTTCATCGCTCCCTATCGCCTGAGGATCCCGGCATGTCGCCACTCGACCACGCCCACGTCCCGCTGGACACGCACTTGGAACAACAGCGCGCCGAATTGGCGTCGATCATCGACCGCAACACCAGCGAAGACGGCAGCTATGCCACGGCCATCGGCTCGCTGAACCTGTCGCGCCACAGCAAGCCTCAAAAGTTCGCTCCGGTGCTGGCCCAACCGGCGCTGTGCATCATGGCCCAGGGCAGCAAACAGGTGCGCCTGGCGGATGAGCTCTTCAACTATGACCCGCTCCATTACCTGGTGGTCTCGGTGTCGATGCCGTTGAGTGGTTGCATCGCGGACGTTTCGCCGCAAGAGCCGATCCTCGCCCTGCGCCTGGACATCGACCCGGCGGAAATTACCGCACTGATCGCCGACGCAGGCCCCCTGGGTGTTCCGACCCGCCCCGCCGGACGGGGGCTGTATGTCGAACGCCTGGACACGCCGACGCTCGACGCCGTGCTGCGCCTGGCGCGGTTGCTCGATACACCGAAAGACATCGCCATGCTCGCGCCGCTGGTGCGCCGGGAAATCCTCTATCGCCTGCTGCGCAGTCCCCAGGGTTATCGGTTGTACGAAATCGCCATCGCCAACAGCCAGAGCCATCGCATCAGCCAGGCGATCAAGTGGCTCAACGGCCATTTCGAACAGCCGCTGCGCATCGATGACCTGGCCCGGGAAGTGAACCTCAGCGTCTCGACCCTGCATCACCGCTTCAAGGCCATGACTGCCATGAGCCCGCTGCAATACCAGAAGCAACTGCGCCTGCAGGAAGCCCGCAGGCTGATGCTCGCCGAAGGGCTGGAAGCCTCGGCGGCGGGGTATCGGGTGGGTTATGAAAGCCCTTCGCAGTTCAGCCGCGAGTACAGCCGGTTGTTCGGCGCGCCGCCGTTGCGGGATCTGGCGCGGTTGCGGATGACTGTTTGACCTGGGGTTTGTGTTGACTGGGCCGGCCCCATCGCGAGCAAGCTCGCTCCCACAGGGGTTCGCTGTTCACAACAATCAACTGTGGGAGCGAGCTTGCTCGCGATGAGGCCAGTAAAAGCACCTCATTTCTTGAACTCAGGCACCGAGCAACCGACACGCCTGCGCCGGTATGGTCACCGACACCGCATGCCCAATGCCCAGGTCCATGCCCTGGCAAGGCGTGTTCAGCGCCGTGAACGAGATCCCGGAACACTCCACCGTGGTCTCGACGGTCGCGCCAATGTCCCGCACGAACGTCACCTTGCCCAGCAACCGGTTACCCGCCGAGGCCTGGGGCGAGGACAGTTGCAGGTCTTCGGGGCGCACCAGCAACTTGATCTTCTCGCCAGCGATGACGCTATGGCTGGCCGGCACGTCCAGCGTGTCCCCGCCCGGCAGCCCGACCCGTCCGTTGCCCAGGGTGGTCGCCGGAAAAATGTTGCCTGAGCCGATGAAGTCGGCGACGAACTCATTGGCGGGGTGCCGGTAGATCTCGATCGGCGTACCGACCTGTTGCACCCGATGCTCCCCCAGCACCACGACGATGTCAGCCATCGTCATGGCTTCGCGCTGATCGTGGGTCACCAAAATGGTAGTGATGTTCAACCGCTGTTGCAGTTGGCGGATTTCCACTTGCATCGACTCGCGCAACTTCGCGTCCAGAGCCGACAGCGGTTCGTCCAGCAGGAGGATTTTCGGCCGGGCGGCAATGGCCCGGGCAATCGCCACGCGCTGGCGCTGGCCGCCGGACAGTTTCGCCACGGGCCGGTCGATCATCGCCTGGAGCTGGATCAGTTCCAGCAACTCCACCACCCGCGCCTGTTGCTCGACCTTGCCCACGCCCCGCAGCTTCAGCGGATAGGCGATGTTCTCGCCGACGGTCATGTGGGGAAACAGGGCCAGCGATTGAAACACCATGCCGAAGTTGCGCAGGTGCGCCGGGGTGTGGCCGATGTCTTGGCCATCCAGGCGGATTTCGCCGCCGCTGAGGCTTTCCAGGCCGGCGATCATGCGTAGCAAGGTGGTCTTGCCACAGCCCGAAGGCCCGAGGAAACACACCAGTTTGCCCTCGGGCAAATGCAGGTTCACGTCCGTGACCGCGCAGGCCGAGCCGTAATGCTTCTCGACGTTTTCCAGTATCAGTCCAGTCATGTCTTCACCTCGAAATCAAAAGGAAACGCCGCCCTCGCCCACCAGCTTCTCCAACGCCCAGATCAACACGAAATCGATCAGCACGATGAGCACGGCAAACGAGAAAACGGTGGGGTCCAGCGACGACACGGTGCGGCTGTACATCCAGATCGGCACGGTCATGACATCGATGGTGTAGAGGAAATAGGTCACGGTGAATTCGTTGAACGAGACAATGAACGCCAGCAGCATCCCGGCGAGAATCCCCGACTTCATCAACGGCACCACCACATCGACGATGGCCCGCCGTGGTGTCGCCCCGAGCATTCGCGCGGCTTCTTCGACTTCACTGCCGATACCGAGCATGGCGGCGGTGCAGTTTTTCACCACGAACGGCAAGGCGAGGATCACGTGGGCAATGACCAGTCGCGAGGTGGTCATCTGGAATGGCAGGCTGTCGAACACCAGCAGCAGCGCCAACCCCAGCACCACCATGGGAAACACCAGCGGCAGCGACATCAGTTGCAACGCCACGGCCTTGCCACGGAACTCGCAACGGGTCAGCGCGTAGGCCGCCGGCACCGCGATCAGCGTAGCGAAAATCATCGTCAGGCAGGCCACCAACAAACTGGTGCCCATGGCCTGGCCCAGGCTCAGCACGTCGCTGGCATCCGGCGATACGAAGGTGTGCCACGCCGCCCGATACCATTGCAGGCTGTAGCTGCTCGGCGGAAAGTCCAGGTTCGCCGCGCCGCTGAAGGACATGACGATCATGGTCAGGATCGGCAGCACCGCCAGCAACAGGATGAAACCCGACAGCAGCCCCACTGCGCGCCCGGTTTCACCGGGCAACAGCGACTGGCGTTTTTTGCTCAACGCGGTCATTGAGAAGCCTCCAGCATCCGTCGACGACGGCCGGTGAAATATTCGGACAGGGTCATGATCATCAGCGTGGTGACAATCAGCACCACCCCTGCAGCGGACGCGGCGGGCCAGTTCATCAACGGGGCAATCTGGTCGTGGACCATCACCGCCAACATCGGCACCCGCCGCCCACCCAACAGCAGCGGCACGACAAAGCTGCTGGCGTTGTAGGCAAACACCAGCGTCGCGCCGGTAATGATCCCTGGCAGGCTCATGGGCAGCACCACTTGGCGAAACACCTGGAAGCGGCTCGCGCCGAGGGTGGCGGCGGCCTCTTCATAACTGCGGGCAACGCCACGCATGGCGCTGGCGATGGGCAGCACGGCCAGCGGGAAGGCCGTCTGGACCAGGCCCATCAACACACCATTCTGGTTGTACAGCAGCATGATCGGCCGCTTGATAAGGCCCAGGCCCATGAGCGCCTGATTGAGCATGCCGGCAGGGCCGAGGATCACCAGCCAGCCATAGCTTTGCAGCAGCAGGTTGACCAACAGCGGTAACAGCACCGCCGCCAGGAACACCCGCCGCAACAACGGCGAGGCCAGGCGCGACATGGTGTAGGCCACAGGGATCGCCAGCAGCACGGCGATCACCGCACTGATCAACGCAAGGCGCAAGGTCAGCAGCAGGGACTTGAGGTAATAAGGCTCCAGCAACTGCCCGTAGCTGGCGAGGCTGAACCCACTCCACTCCGCACCCTTGGTGCCGACGCTCATGCGCAGCACCAACAGGCTGGCAGCGATCAGCACGCCGAGAAACAACATCGACGGCGACAGGAACAGCCAGGCTCGGCGGGTGGGGGAAATCTCCCGGGGTGGACGCATGGGCGCGACACTCTGGTGATGGGTTAACGGTAGGTGTTCCATGGCAAGATCTCGTCAGTGGAAAACGACAGAACAAACACAATCTCAAAACAACCCAATCCCCTGTGGGAGCGAGCCTGCTCGCGAAGGCGACAGCACAGTCAGCATCTCCATCAACTGAACCACCGCTATCGCGAGCAAGCTCGCTCCCACACTGGTTCTCGGCTGGGCCGCAAGACCAATGCACACCCCAATGCCCCTGTGGGAGCGAGCTTGCTCGCGATGGCGACGGCACAGTCAGCATCTCCAGCAACTGACTCACCGCTATCGCGAGCAAGCCCGCTCCCACACTGGTTCTCGGGCGGTCACAGAGGCCGCATTGCTGGGCAGCCGGTGTCTGGCATGCGTTTCAGGAAGAGAAAATTTCCGTGTACCGGCGGATCCATTGGTCATGCACCGTCGCCAGGAAGGCGTTGTCGTGCATGATCGCTTTGTCGGCGATTTGCTCCGGGGTGAGGATGTAGGGGCTCTTGCGCGCTTCGCTGGAGATGATGGCCTTGGCGTTGACCGGGCCGTTGAAGATGTCTTCGGCCATCTTGCCCTGCACCAGCGGGTCGAGGGAGTGGTCGATGAAGGCGTAGGCCAGGTCGGTGTCGCCCGGGCGGTTTTTCGGCATGACCGAGAGCATCAGGTCGGTATAGAAACCTTCCTTCATGCCGAACGTCGCCCCCAGGCTGTAGGCCGGGTCGCGGATCTGCTTGGGAAAAAACGCTGGCGCATACAAGCCGCCCATGTCCAGGGAGCCGGTGCGAAACAACTCGGCGATCTGGTTCGGGTTTTCCCCCAGAGTCACCACCCGGTCCTTGAGCTCGGCGAGTTTCTTGAAACCGGGCTCGATGTTGTGTTCGTCACCACCGGCCAGCTTGGCGGCGATGATGATCAGGTCCATGGCCTCGGTCCAGTTCGGCGGCGGCAGGAAGATGTTCGGTGCCAGCTCCGCATCCCAAAGCGCGGCGTAACTGTCCGGCGCCTGACTCAAGGTCCGGGTGCTGTAGACCAGGCTGTTGCACCACAGCAAATAACCGATGCCATGGCCGCCGGCGCCGGTGCGGTATTGCGCCGGCACATCGGCCAGGTTGGGAATGCGGTTGAGGTCGGGCTTTTCCAGCAGCCCGGCGGCGGCCAGGCCCTCGGCGCCGACGCCGGCCAGGGTGATGATGTCGTACTGCGGCCGGTCGCCACCGGCCTTGAGCTTGGCGACCATTTCCGAGGTACTTCCGGTGCGGTCGGCAATGACCTTGGCCCCGGTCTTGGCCTCGAAGGTGGCGGCGATGTTGCGCAACGCCGCCAGCCCGGTGTCATCGGACCAGGTGAGCAGGCGCAGGGTCTTGCCGACGAACCGCGTATCGCTGGCCCGGGCGCTGATGAAGGGCACGCTCATGGCGGCCGCCGCTACCGAAACCACACTTGCAGTCTTGATGAATTGACGTCTGTTCAGATCATGCTCGCCCATGGAGGACTCCCTTTATTCTTTTAAGTATGAGGTGGGTAAAAACCGTTGCGCCCGCACCGTTCGACGTCGAGCAAAGCCCCGTACAACAAGGGCTTCACCGCCGTCTGCGGCCATCCTGAGGTTGTGCAAAATCCCTGACTATCGAAAAAAACTCATTGGAGCCATGTTCCTGGCGCATGCCTTTTTTCGAGGCATGCGTGACCTGATAACGTGCCGTCAGACCGCCCGGATCACATGCTTGATTTCCTGAAACGCGGCCAATCCCCAGGGCCCCAATTCGCGGCCGAGACTGCTCTGTTTGTAACCGCCCCACGCCGCCTGGGGGAAAATCACCTGCGGCGCGTTGATCCACACCAGCCCTGCCTGCAAAGCGTTGGCCACCTCTTCGGCAGCCGCCGTATCACGGCTGACCACGCTGGCCACCAGGCCGAAACGGCTGTCGTTGGCCAGGGCGATCGCCTGCGCCGGGGTGCTGAAACGGCGTACGCACAACACAGGCCCGAAGATCTCTTCGCACCACAACGCACTGTCCAGGGGCACGTCGGTAAAGATTGTCGGCTGTAAAAAAAAGCCGCGCGGCAGATGCGCGGGTCGCTGCCCACCGCACACCAGCGTCGCTGCGGCGCTCAAGCCACGGTCGATGTGCCCCAGCACCCGCTGGTATTGCGCCTGGTTCACCAGCGCGCCCATCTCCACATCCGGGTCGAACGGGTCGGCCACGCGGATCGCCTCGGCGCGGGTCTTGAGCCGTTGCAGGAATTCATCGGCCAGTTCATCGGCGACCAACACACGACTGGTGGCCGAACACATCTGCCCGGCATTGAAGAAACCACCACCGCAGGCCAGCTCCACCGCCAGGTCCAGGTCGGCATCGGCCAGCACCAGCAGGGACGATTTGCCGCCCAGTTCCAGGCTCACGCCCTTCACCGTTTCCGCCGCCCGTTGCATCACCTGCACACCCACCGCATTGCTGCCGGTGAAGGAAATCTTTGCCACGCGCGGGTCCGCCGCCAATGGCGCCCCAACTGCCAGGCCCGTGCCGCAGACCAGGTTGAACACGCCGTCGGGCAACCCGCATTCGGCGATGATCGACGCTAGTTCCAGCTCCGGCAACGGCGTGACCTCCGACGGCTTGAGCACCACGCAGCAGCCGGCAGCCAACGCCGGGGCGAGTTTCCAGGCCGTGGTGACCATCGGGAAATTCCACGGCACGATCAGGCCGACCACGCCGCAGGGTTCGCGGCGCAGGCGTGCGCTGAAATCAGCACTGGGCAATGCCAGCGGGCTGTCTTGCCGGGCGTCCAGGCCTTCGGCCAACTCGGCGTAATACTCGAAGGTGGCGACCACATCGTCGACATCGATGGCCGCTTCGAACAGCGGTTTGCCGTTGTTGCTCGATTGCAGGTGCATCAACCGTTCACGAGCGTCCCGCACGCCAGCGGCAATCCGGCGCAGAATCGCGCCACGCTCGGCGCCGGTGGTGTTCGACCAGTGCGTGAAAGCCTGGGTCGCCGCGTTCAACGCCTGATCGACAGCGCCCTCATCGCCGCCATAAACGGTGGTCAGCAGCGCTTCGGTCGCCGGGTTGATCACCCGCAGCGGTTGATCGCCGGCCAACCACTCACCGTCGATGTACAGCCCGTCTTGCGTCGTAGGAAAATTCATTTCGACACCTGCGCCATCCAGGTTGCCTGGTCGATCTCGATCAGCGTCGGGCCCTGCCGGTCGCAAGCGGTGAGCAACGCGGCGTGCAGTTGCGCCACGCCGTCGATGGCTTCGGCAGCGCAGCCCAAGGCCTTGGCGACGCCGATGAAATCCGGGGTGTAGATGTCCACGCCCACCGGTTCGATGGCGCGGTTGACCATGTATTTCTTGATCTCTTCGTAGCCCTGGTTATTCCACAGCAGCACGATCACCGGCGTGCGCGCCTCCACGGCGCTGGCCAGTTCCGGCAGGGTGAACTGCAACCCGCCGTCGCCAATCAAACACACCACCGGCGGGCGACCGTGGCCCCGGTCCTTGCCACCTAGCCAGGCACCAATGGCCGCTGGCAAGGCGTAGCCGAGGGTGCCGTAGCCGGTGGATGAATTGAACCAGCGGCGTGGCTGCTCCGGGTTGAAGGTCAGGTTGCCGGTGTACACCGGTTGGGTCGAATCGCCGACGAACACCGCCTCCGGCAGCGCTTGCAAGACGGTGTCGAGAAACAAGGTCTGGGCACGGGTCGCCGCGTCCCAACTGCCTTGAAGATCCGCGCGCAACCGGGCGGCACGCGTCGCGCCCCAATCGTCACGGCGCTCGGCCAAGGGGTGCTGGCTCAAGGCGTCGAGCACGGCCCGGGCGGCGACGCGGGCGTCGGCCACCAGCGCCAGGTGCGGCGGGTAGTTGCGCACGGTCTGGTCCGGGTCGATGTCGATGCGCAGCAGCGCACCGGGGATCTCGAAGCCGCCGGCGAAGGTAATGTCGTAGTCGGTCTCGGCCAGCTCGGTGCCGATGGCCAGCACCACATCCGCCTCGGCCACCAACGCGCGGGTGGCGACCAGGCTCTGGGTGGAGCCGATCAGCAACGGATGGCGGGCCGGCAACAGGCCCTTGGCATTGATGGTCAACGCCACTGGCGCGCCGAGGCGTTCGGCCAGTTCGGTCAATTCGGCCGCCGCGTCGAGGGCTCCGCCGCCGGCCAGGATCAATGGCCGCTTGGCCGATGCCAGCGTTGCCGCCATTTGCGCCACGGCACTCGGCGCAGCTCCGGCGCGGTTGATGTTCACCGGCACGCTGGCGAGCAGGGCATCGGCGTCTTCGACCAGCACGTCCAACGGAATTTCGATGTGCACCGGCCGCGGGCGTCCAGCCTGGAACACGGCGAACGCCCGAGCCAGCACGCCGGGCAATTCAGCGGCGGACATCAGCGTGTGGGAAAACGCCGCCACCCCACCCACCAATGCAGCCTGGTTCGGCAGTTCATGCAACTTGCCGCGCCCGCCGCCCAACTGGCTGCGCGACTGCACGCTGGAGATCACCAGCATCGGGATCGAATCGGCGTAGGCCTGGCCCATGGCGGTGGTGATGTTGGTCATGCCGGGGCCGGTGATGATGAAACACACGCCGGGCTTGCCGCTGACCCGGGCGTAACCATCGGCCATGAAGCCTGCGCCCTGTTCATGACGCGGGGTCACATGGCGGATGCTGGAACGGGCCAGCCCGCGGTACAACTCGACGGTGTGCACGCCAGGAATGCCGAACACCTGCTCCACGCCATACGCTTGGAGTAACTTGACCAATACTTCGCCGCACGTCGCCATTGCCATTGCCTTTTTCTTGTCGTGTAAAGGGCCTCGCACAGCCTGCGGCGGGACCCTTTTTTGTCTTGGGAATGGCGTTATTGGAACGGTCCGACCATAGCGGCAACAATGGATAAAAAGTCATACTAGCCATGTCCTCACGTCATGGCTTGGATCCGAAATGAAACGACTTCCCCCGCTGCCGGCGCTGCACACGTTTCTGATCACGGCCCAATGCTGCAACTTCACCCGGGCCGCCGAACAACTGCACATCACCCAGGGCGCGGTGAGCCGGCAGATCGCCGGGCTGGAAGATCATCTGGGTTATGCGCTGTTCCAGCGCCAGGCACGCGGCCTGAGCCTGACCGCCGAAGGCCAGGCCTGGCTACCCCGAGTGCAGCAGGTGTTCAGCCTGATCGGCGAAGCGGTCGAGCAGGTCGGCGAAAAACGCCAGACCCTGCAACTCAAGGCTCCGACCTGCGTGATGCGCTGGCTGCTGCCGCGCCTGTTGCAATGGCAGAAGGAACGGCCGGACGTGCCGGTGGAACTGACCACCACGGTCAGGCACGGCGTGGACTTCCAGCGCGAAGCCTTCGACGCCGCGGTGGTCTATGGCCCACCACCTGACGCCTCGCTGGCGTGCGTGCATCTGTTCGATGAACAACTGACGCCCGTCTGCTCTCGCCCGATCCTGGAAGGCCCGGTGCCGCTGCGTGAACCCGCCGACCTGCAACAACACCTGCTGTTGCACCCCACCCGTGACGAGCGCGACTGGAACGCCTGGCTGGCGGCGGCCGATGTGCACTTGAGCAATGTCAGCAAGGGCCAGCATTTCGAAACCCTGGACCTGGCGATGTCCATGGCTTCCCAAGGCACTGGCGTGGCGATTGGCGACTGGTCGCTGATCGGCGACGACCTGAGCGCCGGCCGGCTGGTGATGCCGTTCGAGCTGAAGGTCAAGACCGGCCTGGGTTATCACCTGGTGCACCCGCACAAACCCCAAGTGTCGGGGCCGTTGCAGGAATTGATGGGGTGGTTGGTGGAGCAGGCCCAGGCGCGGTCCTGTGGGAGCAAGGCTTGCCCGCGATGAAGGCGACGCGGTCTTGATCATTCCCACGCTCCTGCGTGGGAATGCCGCCAGGGACGCTCCGCGTTCCGCTTCTGGAAGGTGACGCGGAGCGTCACGGGATGCATTCCCACGCAGAGCGTGGGAACGATCAAGATCAGAGCAGATTAGGCGCCTGCACCGGCTCGATCTGCGCCCAGTGCGACGTGTCTTCACGGTGCTGCTGCAGATACGGCAACACGGCCCCCAGCAACGGCGCCTTGAATGCCTCCTGGAAACGATGGGCCAGGCCCGGGATCAACTTCAACTGGCTGCCTTGGATGTGCGCCGCCAGATGCACGCCGTGCATCACCGGCAGCAAAGGGTCGGCGGTGCCGTGGACCACCAGGGTCGGCACCCGCAGTTGATTGAGCAGCGTAACCCGACTCGGCTCGGCCATGATCGCCATGATCTGGCGCTTCACGCCTTCGGGGTTGAAGGCCCGGTCATAGGCCACGGCGGCCTGATGCAGCAATGCCTGGCGATCATCCACCACCATCGGGCTGCCCAACGCGGCCAGCAGATCGGCCTGCTGCTGCAGGGCCGCTTCGCGATTCGGCGCACTGCGCCGCGACAGCAACTGCACCAGCGCGGCGCTGGGTGCGGGCAAGCCTTCGGCACCGGAACTGGTCATGATCAGGGTCAAGCTTTCGACCCGCTGCGGCGCCATGGCGGCCATGTGCTGGGCGATCATCCCGCCCATGCTCACGCCCAACACATGGAAGCTTTGCACCTGCAAGGCGTCCATCAGCCCCAGCCCATCATCGGCCATGTCGGTCAAGGTATAAGGCGCGGCCACGGGCAAGCCGAGTTTGTAGCGCAGGGCTTCGAAGGTCAGGTTGGCGCTGCCGGGAGCCTGGCGCCAGGTGGACAGGCCGACGTCGCGGTTGTCGTAGCGAATCACCCGGAAACCCTGCTCGCACAGGGCGACCACCACTTCGTCCGGCCAATGGATCAACTGCCCACCCAGGCCCATCACCAGCAACAGCGCCGGATCCGAAGCACGGCCAACGCTCTGGTAGGCCAGGCTCACCTGATCCAGATCGACCCGTTGGGTCGCAACATTGATGTCACACCGAGAAGCCGCCATCGACGGCAGGCCGAAAAACAACGCGGCCAGGAAAATGAATACACGCATGAAGAAACACCGAAACGCAGAACCCCAGTAGAGCGCGAGTCTGATGAAGTTTGTTCAAGCGCGCTGCCACAGTTGCGTGACAGTTTGATGAAGATTGCCGAATGGTTGCCTGCGCGAAGGATATATCTGTGGGTAAGGATGTATCTGTGGGAGCAAAGCTTGCTCGCGATACAGGCACCTCGATTCCAGAGAAATCGCGCTGGCTTCATCGCGAGCAAGCTTTGCTCCCACAGGTACCCGCCCAGGCGTCAGCTTCAGGCCAGCTGGCTACGCAACTGCCGCGCCGCCGCCACCATGTTCACCAGTGCCGCTTCCGTTTCCGGCCAGCCCCGGGTTTTCAACCCGCAGTCGGGGTTGATCCACAGCCGCTCGGCGGCGATCCGTTTTACCGCCTTGCTCATCAGCGCAACCATCTCAGCCGTGTCCGGCACCCGTGGCGAGTGGATGTCGTAGACGCCCGGGCCGATGTCGTTCGGGTAGTCGAACGCCTCGAAAGCCTCCAACAACTCCATGTCCGAACGCGAAGTCTCGATGGTGATGACATCGGCGTCCATGTCGGCGATGGCCTTGATCACATCATTGAATTCGCTGTAGCACATGTGGGTATGGATCTGGGTTTCGTCGCCCACCCCCGACGCGCACAAACGGAACGCGTCAACCGCCCAATCCAGGTACTCCTGCCATTGCCCGCGACGCAGCGGCAACCCTTCGCGGAACGCCGCCTCGTCGATCTGCACAATCTTGATCCCGGCCTTTTCCAGGTCCAGCACTTCGTCCCGCAGGGCCAGGGCCAGTTGTTGCGCCTGGACCTGGCGCGACACGTCTTCGCGGGGGAACGACCACATCAGCATGGTCACGGGGCCGGTGAGCATGCCTTTCATGACCTTGTCGGTCAGGCTTTGCGCGTAGCGGATCCAGTCGACGGTCATGGCGCTCGGCCGACTGATGTCGCCATAGATGATCGCCGGTTTCACGCAGCGCGAACCGTAGCTCTGCACCCAACCGAAACGGGTGAAGACGTAGCCGTCCAGTTGCTCGGCAAAGTATTCCACCATGTCGTTGCGCTCGGCTTCACCGTGCACCAGCACGTCCAGGCCCAGGCGCTCCTGGATCTGCACGGCATGGCGGATCTCGGTGTGCATGGCGTCCTGATAGTCGTTGGCCGACAACTTGCCTTGCTTGTAGGCCTGGCGTGCCAGGCGAATGGCCGGGGTCTGCGGGAAGGAACCGATGGTGGTGGTGGGAAAGGCCGGCAGTTTCAGTCGGGCGCGCTGGCCTTCGATGCGTTTGGCAAACGGTGAACGCCGCTGGCTGTCCTGTGGCCCGATTGCCGCCAGGCGCGCCTGGACCGCGGGTTTGTGAATGCGTGCCGAGCTGGCGCGACTGGCCTGCACCTGGCGGCTGTCGGCCAAGGCCTGCTGCACAGCGTGGGCCTGGGGATCGTTCAGGGCATCGCGCAGCACCGCGACTTCACCGCACTTCTGCACGGCAAAGGCGAGCCAGCTCTTGAGTTCCGGATCGAGGCGGTCTTCACGCTCCAGGTCCACCGGGCTGTGCAGCAGCGAGCACGAGGTGCTGACCCAGAGGTTGTCGCCAAAGCGCTCCTGGGCCGGTTGCAACTGCGCCAGCGCCTGTTCCAGTTCGCAGCGCCAGACGTTGCGCCCGTTGACCAGGCCCACCGAGAGAATCTTGTAGGTCGGCAGGCGGTCCAGCACCTGGCCCAGTTGTTCCGGGTCACGTACCGCGTCGATGTGCAAGCCGTCCACCGGCAGGCTCACCGCCAGGCCGAGGTTGTCTTGCAGGCCACTGAAATAGGTGGCCACGAGTTTTTTCAGCGGCGAGTACTGGAGGATGTGATAAGCCCGCTCGAAAGCGCTCTTCCAGGCTTGAGGCAGATCGAGGGTAAGGATCGGTTCGTCGATCTGCACCCATTCCACGCCCTGGGCCTTGAGGCGGTTGAGGATTTCACCGTAGACCGGCAGCAGGCGCTCCAGCAGGTCGAGCTTGTCGAACGCCTCGCCCTTGGCCTTGCCCAGCCACAAGTAGGTCAACGGGCCGATGATCACCGGTTTGACCTGATGGCCCAAGGCATGAGCCTCGTCCACTTCATCGAACAACTGTTCCCAGCTCAGGGCGAAGGTCTGGTCGGCGGAAAACTCCGGGACCAGGTAATGGTAGTTGGTGTCGAACCACTTGGTCAGCTCCTGGGCGTATTGCGCCTGACCGTGGTCGGCACCGCAGCAACTGGCCGTGGCGCCACGGGCCATGGCGAACAGGGTGTCGAGGGTCGGCCGGCCCTGGGCATTCAAGGTACTGTGGAAACGCTGTGGAACCGCGCCCAGGGTCAAGGAGTGAGTGAGCACCTGGTCGTACCAGGCAAAGTCGCCGACGGGCAGCAGGTCGATGCCGGCGTCTTTCTGCAGTTGCCAGTGCCGGGCCCGTAGTTCGCGCCCCACCGCTTGCAGCGCGGCCGGGGCCAGGTCGCTCTTCCAGTAGGCTTCGAGGGCTTTTTTCAGTTCGCGGTCGGCGCCGATGCGCGGGAAACCGAGGGTGTGGGCCAGGGCCATGGTGTGCGTCCTCCTGTAAAAGATGGCGCCATTGTCGACAGCTGACCCTACATGAGACAAACTCAACCTTTTCGTGTTGATCACAAGTTTTACTCATGGAGCTACTCCGGTGCTTGAACTCCGTCACCTCAAGACCCTGCACGCCCTGCGCGAAGCCGACAGTCTGGTCGAAGCCGCCGAACGGCTGCACCTGACCCAGTCCGCCCTCTCCCACCAGTTCAAGGAACTGGAGGAGCGCCTGGGCATGCAGTTGTTCGTGCGCAAGACCAAGCCAGTACGCTTCACCAGCGCCGGCCTGCGCCTGTTGCAACTGGCCGATGCCGCCCTGCCCTTGCTGCGCGGCGCCGAACGGGACATCGCCCGCCTGGCGGGCGGCACCGCCGGACGGCTGCACATGGCCATCGAGTGCCATAGCTGCTTCCAGTGGTTGATGCCGACCATCGACCAGTTCCGCGATGCCTGGCCGGAAGTCGAACTGGACCTGGCCTCGGGCTTCGCCTTCGCGCCGTTGCCAGCCCTGGCCCGGGGCGACCTCGACCTGGTGGTGACCTCCGACCCGCTGGAGCTGGCCGGCATCACCTACGTGCCGTTGTTCACCTACGAAGCGATGCTCGCCGTGGCCAACCAGCATCGACTGGCGGGCAAGGCGTACATCGTCCCCGAGGACCTGATCAGCGAAACCCTGATCACCTACCCGGTGGAGCGTGATCGGCTGGACATCTTCACCCGCTTCCTGGAGCCAGCCGACATTGAACCGGCCCAGGTGCGCACCTCTGAACTGACGGTGATGATGATGCAACTGGTGGCCAGCGGTCGCGGCGTCTGCGGCATGCCGCACTGGGCCCTGCATGAATACAGCTCGCGGGGCTACGTGAAGGCCAAGCGGCTGGGGGAGAAAGGCTTGTTTGCCACGTTGTATGCGGCGGTGCGCACCGACATGCTCGACGCGCCGTACATGCGCGACTTTTTGCTGACGGCCAAGGACACGTCGTTCTCCACACTCGACGGCGTCAGTGCCGTGCGCTGAAGCACAGGGGGTTTCACTCGGTGTGCAAAATGACCATCCGTCTTGATCTCGCACTCGCCTGTCAGATCTGACAGGCGACACTCTTCTCCTTTCGCGCTCTGATGGTGTCTGTCCCGAATCAGTTCAGGCACCGCAGCCGAGGAGAAAAAGATGAACAGCCTCCGCAACTCATCGCAGGCCGACGCAGCTCTTGAGCTGTGGCCCATGTACATTCCAGGATGGAAGACACCCGTACTGCCGACAGGGACCTACCACGGCGGCATTCCCCTGACCATTCACTCGCCGTCCATCCGCCTGTACATGGTGATTGATCCGCTCAAGACACTCTCTAAACCACTGGCCATCGATGATTCCGTGGAGCTGTGGGTCAATGGCCAACCGACATCAGTGATCAAGATCATCAAGGTGGGCGAGGAGAACGACCGCATAGACATGGAATTGCCATGGGGATGGCTGGTGAACGGCGCAAATACAATGTTTTACCGAGTGACTCGGGTCAGCCAGAATCACGATGACTCGCTCCCGATCCTGGACCTGCTGTTTCATTACCCGCCATCCGAGATCACCGTCAGCCATCCGGCCAGCGCCAACCCCGCACAGCCAGGCACGTTTACGTTAACCCGCAGCTACCCGCGCGAATATGATGGGGTGACACTGACCGTGGGGACTTGGAGTAAAACGATTCCCTATGTTCATCCCGCCAACCCAATCACTTACACGTTGACGGCCGCTGACCTTCAGCAGATCGGCGACGGCACGCATCCGGTGAGCGCCCGGATAGTTGATCAATTGGGCAACAGTAATGTATCGACGACGAGCTCCATCATCATCGGCACGGCACCGGTGGAATGGGAGGATCACTACACTTCACTGGCGGACGCTTATAACGGCTGGATTCCCTATCTGGCGGCTCGTTCCGGATCTATCCGTCAGCACGTCATGAACCATCAATTAGTAAACGCGTTTTTCAACTTCACCGACCAAGGCACCCCATACGGCTTCGCCGGGGTCATCCTCTATCAAGACTTCCTGTTCATTCCCGGGCAATACCAATTCACGTTCGAAGGAACCCATGTTGCCGACAACAGCCACATTCCGGGGCTGGTCAACCCGATCCTTTACCCAGATACCGGCATGCCGCAATGGCGTGGCGTTCCCCGCCATGTCCCCAAGGATGGAGTCTGGTACGTGTTTTCAATCGTATTCACCATCATCGAAAGAGGGACGGTACGAATGTATATAAACAATGACCAGGATGGCAGTAACGGTAACGATTTCGGCATACGAAACATAAGAATCGTGCGATTGAACAGTGGAGCAGGAAGCATGAGTGCGCCTGCGCAGGAATCCGATTTGCCCGTCTATACCGGTCCACGGCCAGAGATCAAATACCCTTGACCGATTATCGGGACAGGGGCGAATCGACCTCTTCGCACTTGATCTCAGGCATCGATATCTGGCGCCACATGTGGATTTTGTCGAAGTAATCCTCGCCCACCCGCACCGCTAAAGGTTCAAGTCCGAACTGGATGAAGCCGCAGCGCTGGTACAACTTGAAGGCGGCCTCATTGCCGGCGGTAACGGTGAGCTGGATGAGTTTCAGTGCAGGATGGTTTTGCGCCTCGGCCAGTGCTGCTTGCACCAGCTCATGACCCCAACCGTGCTGACGAAAATCGGCCGACACATACATGCCAAACAGTGTTGCCTTGTGGCGAGCCTTTTCCCGCGCTTCGAAGGCCAGGCCAACGATGCCGGCCAACTTGCCTGCTTCGAACGCGCCCAGCAGCACATCGAGCTTGCTGGTCAATCGCCCCTCCCACCAACTCAACGGCATCATTGCCCGCTCCCGCACACTGGAGGTGAACGCCTGCGGATGGCAATCGTAGGCTTCAAGCATCAGCTCGCGGTAGGCCAGGGCATGACTGGCATCCAACCGTTCGATCCACATGCTCACGCCGTCCTGCGTTGTTCAAGCATCAGTCGCAACGCCAGCGCACCGAGGACAAACCCCATGAAGTAGCGCTGCGCCGCCAGCCAGGTCGGGTTGTGGACGAACCATGAGGCAATGCCTGCAGCGAACAGGGCGATCAGCAGGTTGACGCTGAAACTGACGCTGATCTGGGTCAGGCCCAGGATAATGCTCTGGGTGAACAGCGAACCGTGTTCCGGGCTGATGAACTGCGGAAACACCGACAAATAGAACACCGCGATCTTGGGGTTCAGGGCGCTGGTGAGAAAACCCATGGTGATCAACTTGCGTGTCGAGTCCGCTGGCAACTGCTGGGCCTCGAAGGGCGAACGCGCGCCCGGCTTCACGGCCTGCCAGGCGAGCCACAACAGGTACAGCGCACCGGCCCACTTCAATACTTCATAGGCCACAGGCACCGCCAGGAACACCGCCGTCAACCCGGCGGCCGCGGCGAACATGTGCACGAAGAACCCCGCCACCACCCCCAGCAAGGAGGTGACGCCGGCCTTGCGGCCCTGGCAGATCGAACGGGAGATCAGGTAGATCATGTTCGGGCCGGGCGTCAGTACCATCAGCAACGCGGCGGCGGCGAAAATCAACAGGTCCGGCAATGGAATCATGAGCGTCAGTCCTTGAGGCGTGAATCAGCAGGTAGCGAGAAGTGTCGCTCGATAAAACGGCAGGATCACCTCGCCTGTCAACGGTGCCAGCAAAAGATTGCTGTCGCCGGCCGGGTCGATCCAGCACACCTCTTCAATTTCGGCAGCCGGCGAAACCGGGGCGTCGATGCTCAGCAAAAACACCTCGGCCTGCACGACAAACCCCGGCTCGTTGGCCGCCGGAGCGCTGAATACGCCCAGGTAACGGGCCTGTGCCGGGTCGATCTGCAGCCCGAGCTCCTCCTCCAGCTCACGGGCCAGCGCCTGCACGGGCTGTTCATGGGCCTCGATCTTGCCGCCCGGCTGCATGAAGGCCCGGGTGCCGCGCTTGCGCACCAGCAGGGTTCGACCATCCGGCCCGAGCAACAGGGCGGCGGCGATGCGGATGAGGGAAGTGGTCATGGGTGATCGAAGCCTTGGCCGGGAAAGTGACGGGGAGATTACAACGCGTAGGGGTGGGAGCAAAGCCTGGTGCTGGACTAAAAATCAGTGCAGTTCCTGTGGTCAGTTTCGACCGATTGGGGTTGGTGTGTATATCCGTTGCTGCGGTCACGGCGACTTAGGGTTCCGCCCTGACGGCGGGTCACTTTTGAAAAGCCCGGAAGCCGACCCAGTCAAAAGTAACCAAAGCGCTCCTGCCCCACCACTCGGTGCCTCGCCTAGGCTCGGTGTGCCTGAACGAAGGCATTGCTCCGTGGGCCCACCGCGAAGGGCCATCCATGGCCCAGCGCGGTTAACGGGGCGCCGAGATCAACGTCCGCCGCGAGGCGGCCTAGTAGCCGGCCTGGCTCTTGCGGTCGTACACCTCATCAGATCTGTGGGAACCATCAGATCTGTGGGAGCAAAGCTTGCTCGCGAGGGGGCCTGACAGCCGACCTGGCTCTCCCGGTCGT
Organism: Pseudomonas brassicacearum subsp. brassicacearum; assembly: GCF_008801605.1. GTDB lineage: Bacteria > Pseudomonadota > Gammaproteobacteria > Pseudomonadales > Pseudomonadaceae > Aquipseudomonas > Aquipseudomonas brassicacearum. The sequence continues at coordinate 199,223 of NZ_VZPJ01000003.1, forward strand.
ACCCCGGTCCAATTGTGGAAGCGAGCCTTCTCGCTTCTGCGCGCGGTGTGGTCAGGGTTGTGTATTGACGTTGTCCAGCATCCGATTCGCCAATAAAGCGCCCAGCTCGATCAGTTGCTGAATGCCAAGGGCAACATGGCGTCGCGAGCCTTTAAGGTCGAAGGCAAGGTCGCTGACCATGGCATCGGCTGAGGCCAAAGTTTCGCTGAGGTTGGCCAGCAGGCTTTCGGTGTCGACACCGTCCACGACGGTGAACAGTTGACCTGAGGGCTTTTTCTTTTTGGCTTGAGGCTTGGGGTCGAGATAATGGTCGATGGCGCGCTTGGCGGCTTCATCGAGTTCTTGGGGATCGGTTTCGGGGGGATTGGGTGTGGCTTTGAACATAGGGTGACACTCCGTCTACAGGTTGGAGCTGCCACGTTCGTTTCCAAGCGAGGGGTGGCAGCCGTACGCAGGTTGGAAAACCGGGGTAAACGAGCCCGACAGACCCGAAGGTCTCCCGCGCACAGCTGCCATAACGAAAGCATGGTCAAAAAACGACCGCAAGCATACGTCATGAAGGGCGCTTTCGCGCCGTCTACTTATCGGATTTCCAAGCCCGGCCGCTGAATTTGCAGCGACGGGAAAAGACTAGCGACAGCCCTTCCCACCCGGCAACCGCCAGAGTTCGTCGGAAAAATCTGCTGCAACCCGGAGGATTGTCCGACCATTCCCACAATCCTGGTCGGCTGTCAGGCCGCCATCGCGAGCAAGCTCCCACAATGGGATCGGGGGTACGACCGGAAGAATCAGGTCGGCTGTCAGGCCGCCTCGCGAGCAAGCTTTGCTCCCACAGATCTGACAGGTGTACGACCAAGAGAGCCAGGTCGGCTACTAGGCCGCCTCGCGAGCAAGCTTTGCTCCCACAGATCTGACAGGTGTACGACCAGGAGAGCCAGGTCGGCTACTAGGCCGCCTCGCGAGCAAGCTTTGCTCCCACAGATCTGACAGGTGTACGACCAGGAGAGCCAGGTCGGCTGTCAGGCCGCCTCGCTTTTGATCTTGATCTTGATCTTGATCTCGGGCGCCCCGTTAACCACGATGGCCGAACGCAGGCATTGTGGAGTGGGCATCCCGGCATGGATGCCGGGATAGCCGCGCTGGGCCATGGATGGCCCTTCGCGGCGGGCCCACGGAGCAATGCCGGAGTGAGGGCATGCCGAGCCTAGGCGAGGCACCGAGTGGTGGGGCAGGAGCGCTTTGGTTACTTTCGCGCTTTTCGAAAGTGACCCGCCGTCAGGGCGGAACCCTAAGCCGCCGTTACCGCAGCAACGGATATGTACCCAACCCAATCCAATCCAACCCAGACCCCAGTCACCCCAAAATCGGCTTCGGCGCCGCAGGGTCGGCCTGCTCTTCGGGGATCTTGACGAACACGCTGTACCGCGCACCCTCCATCGATTCGAAGGCAATGAGTTTTTCGATCAACGGCCCGCTCAGGATTTTGCCGGCGTTGAGCAGCAACATACCGTTGTCGGCATTGAGGTTGCGCGCCAGGATCATCCCCGCGGTCAACTCGCGCGTGGTGGAGACTTGTACCGTCGGGTCCGACAGGGTCACGTCTTCCAGGTATTCGGCACACGCCTTGATGAAATCCTCGATCATATCCGGGTCATACAGCTTGCCAGCGTACTTGCGAATGTAGACCAGCGCTTCGTCGCTGTTCATCTGCCGCTCCAGGATCAACCCGCGCTGCAGCTCGATGAAGTCCACCGCCAGTTTCAACAGCCGCGCACCGAACGGAATGGCCTCGCCCCTGAGGTGCTCGGGGAAGCCGCTGCCGTCCCAACGCTCCTGGTGATGGCGAATGATCCGCGCCGCGTCCTTCATCGGGTCCAGGGTCATCAGCAGCGACTCACTCTGCTTCGGATAGGCCCGATAGAGATCCAGTTCGTTGTGGTGCAGCAAGTCGGCGGGCGTGACCATCATGTTGTCGGTCCAGCTCAGCTTGCCGATGTTGTAGAGCGCCGCGGCCATGGTCAGGTCGCGGTCGGTGGACTCATCGAGGAAATGCAGCCGGCTATAGACCCTGATCAACTCGATGATCTGCCGGTTGGTCTGCTTGGCCTTGGGCAGGCGCAGGTTGGCGATCAGCGAAAACACTTCGGTGCTGGTCACATAACTGCGCTTGAGCTCGTCATAGGCCAAATCGAGCATGTCGGCGGTCTGCTGCAGCTCGGAGGTGCGCGACGCCACGCGTTTTTCCAGGGTGGCGTTAAGAGTCTTGAGTTGCTGGTTCTGCTCGCGGTTCAGCGCTTCGAGGCGCTGGCGCTCGCTTTCGGAATGCTGGTGGGACAGGGCCTGGCGCAAGGCCTGCACCAGTTCCTCATCGTTCCAGGGCTTGCTGAGGTAGCGATAGAGCTGCCCCTCGTTGATGGCCTTGGTCATCATATCCACATCGGCATAACCGGTGAGCAGGATGCGCAAGGTCGATGGGTACAGCTTGCGGATCTCGGCCAGCAATGTGGCGCCATCCATGTTCGGCATGCGCGCATCGGTCATCACCAGGTCGACCGGCCGCTCCTTGAGAATTTCCAGGGCCTTGGCGCCACTGTCGGCCAGCAGGATCTCGTACGGCTGGCTGCGCAATAACCGACGCAGGCTATTGAGGATCGACTCTTCGTCATCGACCAACAGCACCGCTGGCTTTCTTACCGGAACATCCGGCGATTGATCTTCCATTTGAAACCCCCTCCTATTCACGACAACCGTTCTACCTTACCCCCGAAATACAGGCTAGTAGATTGAGAACATTTAGACACATTTGCCATCACTGACCGAGCGTATCCCGATGAGGCGACTATGCTGTATCCCATGAAGGGCCAAGTACAGGCCGAATACTCATGCCAGCGAAAGGGATATCAGATGTTTCCAGGGTTCTATAGTCAGCATCAAAACGGTGCACGGCCATGAGCCTGCCGTTGGATAAAACCAATCGGCGAATCCTGATCGTCGACGACACGCCGACTATCCATGAGGATTTTCGCAAGATCCTCAGCCCCGAGGCGAACACCCAGGACAGCCTGAGCAGCGCCGAACAAGCCCTGTTCGGCTCGCCTGTGGCGGTTTCCTGCATGAGTTTCGTGCTCGATTCGGCATTCCAGGGCATGGAAGCCTTGAACAAGGTCGAAACGGCACTGGCCCAGGGGCAACCCTTCGCCATGGCGTTCATCGACATGCGCATGCCGCCGGGCTGGGACGGCCTGGAAACCATCGAACGGCTGTGGCGCGCCGATCCCAAGCTGCAGGTGGCCCTGTGCACCGCTTACTCGGATTATTCCTGGGAAGACATCGCCGATCGCCTTGAACTGGGCGATCGCCTGCTCATCCTGAAAAAACCCTTCGACGCCATCGAGATCCGCCAGATGGCCAGCACCTTGACTGTCAAATGGCAGATGACCGAAGACGCGGCGCTGAAAATGGACATGCTCGAGCGCGCGGTCGAGGAACGCACTCGCGAACTGGCCGACGCCAACATCATCGTGCAGAACAGCCCGACCATTCTCTATCGCCTGCGGGGCGAGCCGCCGTTCGCATTGATGTACATCTCCCACAACATCACCAAGTTCGGCCATTCCGCAGCGCAACTGACCAATTCTCCGGACTGGGCGCAAACCCTGATCCACCCCGACGACCAGGAGAAGGTCCATGAGGCCATGGTCCGTGTCCTGGACCGCGACACCGCAGGGGCGTCCATCGAGTTCCGCATGCGCACCGGCGACGACACGTACCGCTGGGTAGAAAACCGCTACATCCCGGTGCGCAACGAGCAAGGCCTGTTGCTGGAAATAGAAGGCATCATCCTCGACATTACCGAGCGCAAGCTGGCCGAAGAGAAAATCGCCCTGCTGGCCCGCACCGACGGCCTGACCGGACTGGCCAACCGCGCCACCATGATCGAGCGCCTGCACCAGGCCTTCGCCGCCGCTCGTCGGGGTGCGGCGCCGTTTGCGATGTTCTACCTGGACCTGGACCACTTCAAACGGATCAACGACACCCTGGGTCACCCCATCGGCGACCTGTTGTTGCAGGAAGTTGCCAAGCGGATCAAGGGCTGCACCCGGGAAAACGACGTGGTGGCACGCCTGGGGGGCGACGAGTTCGCCATCCTGCAACTGGACGTCCATGAAGCGACCCATTGCGCCGCGCTGGCGGGCAAGATCCGCGATACGCTCGTGGCGCCCTATTCCCTGGACGGCAACGACGTGCGGATTTCGGTGAGCATCGGCATCGCCCTGTACACCCCGCAGAGCCTGAGTGCCGACAGCCTGATGGCGCAGTCCGACATGGCCCTGTACCGCTCCAAGGAAAAGGGCCGCAACCAGTACCATTTCCATAACGAGGAAATTAACCAGGAAGTCACCGACCGGGTCGCCCTCGCCAACGACCTGCGCCAAGCCATTGAAAACAACGAACTGCACCTGCACTACCTGCCGGAAGTCGACCTCGGCAGCGGCAAGATCCTCGGCATGGGCGTGCAAGTACGCTGGAACCATCCCCAACGTGGCTGGCTGGAACCGGCGGTCTTCATGCCCGCCGCCGAGAAAACCGGGATCATCATTGGCCTGGGGCACTGGGTGCTGGACCAGGCCTGCCAACAAATGCGCCAGTGGCGCGACCAGGGCATGGCGCCCCCGGTGATCGCCATCGACCTGTCCCTGACCCAGCTCAAGACCGGGCCGGAACTGATCTACGACGTGCTGCGCACCACCGCGCGCTGGGAACTGGCGCCTTGGGACCTGCGCTTCGACGTCACCGAAGCCACCCTGGCCCAGACCAAGTGGACCCACAACGACGTGCTGCCGCGCCTCTGCGAATTGGGCGTGCAGATCGCCATCGATGATTTCGGCACCGAGTACTCCTCGTTCGATTACCTCAAGACCTACCGGGTCAATCACCTCAAGCTTGCCCAGCGTTTCCTCGACAGCGCCAACGCCGACCCCGAAAACGCCACGACGTTGCGGGCGATCATCAACTTCGCCCGGGACGTGGGCATCGGGATCATTGCCGAGGGCGTCGAGACCCAGGAGCAACGCACCACGCTGATGTCCAGCGGCGGGGAGATGCAGGCCCAAGGGCATTACTTCAGCACCGTGGTCGACAGCGACCAGGCCGCCGAACTGCTCAAGGCCGGCACCATCATTCCGGCGACAGACCACTGGACCCGACCGGCGAGCCAGCTATCGGAGAGCAATCCATGAATCCAATGTCGGTACCTGCCAACCGGCGAATCCTGGTGGTGGACGACACGCCCGCGATCCACCAGGACTTTCGCAAGATCCTCAGCCCCAGCGCCGGCAGCGATGACTCACTGGACGACACCGAGAGCCTGCTGTTCGGCACCCCGCAGGTCAGCCGGCTGCAATTCCAGATCGACTCGGCCTACCAGGGCGAGGAGGCGCTGGAACTGGTCAAGCGCGCCCAGGCCGAAGGCCAGCCCTATGCGCTGGTGTTCGCCGACATGCGCATGCCTCCGGGCTGGGACGGCCTGCAAACCATCGAGGCGCTGTGGGAGGCCGACCCGCGCCTGCAAATCGCCCTGTGCACGGCGTTCTCGGACTACTCCTGGGAAACCATGTCCGAACGGATCGAGTTCGACGATCAGTTGCTGATCCTCAAGAAACCCTTCGACACCCTGGAAATCCGCCAGATGGCCAGCGCCATGACCTGGAAATGGCAGTTGGCCCAGGATGCGGCAAGAAAAATGCGCAGCCTGGAACGCACGATCGAAGAGCGCGTCCAGGAATTGCTCAAGGTGTCCCACCTGCTGCAATACGACGTGCTCACCGAGTTGCCCAACAGCATGTTGCTCGGCGACCGCCTGACCCAGGCCATGGCCCAGTGCCGCCGGCACGACCGGCAACTAGCGGTGATGTTCATCGGCCTGGACCGCTTCAAGCGCATCAATAACGCGCTGGGTCATCCCGTGGGCGATGAAATGCTCAAGCGAGTGGCCCGGGCACTGGCGACCGTGGTGCGTGAATCCGATTCGGTGTTTCGCTACGGTTCCGATGAGTTCGTGGTGGTACTGGGAGATGTCGTCGACCCGCAACAGACCAAAGGCGTGGCCGACAAACTGCTGGCGGCTATCAGTTCCCCGCAACCCATCGACGGCCATGACCTGAGCGTCACCGCGAGCCTGGGCATCAGCGTGTACCCCACCGACGGTTTCGACGCCGTGGCGCTGATCAAGAAAGCCGAGACAGCGATGCGCAACGTCAAGGAAACCGGCCCCAACGACTACCGGTTTTTCACCGAAGACATGAACCGCCGGGCCCGACAGCAACAGACCATCGAATCCGGCCTGCGCCTGGGCCTGCAACGCAAGGAATTCGTGCTGCATTACCAACCCAAGCTCGACCTCAAGAGCGGCAAGGTGGTCGGTGTCGAGGCGCTGGTACGCTGGGACAGACCGGATCATGGCCTGGTCTATCCCTCGGATTTCATTCCAGTGGCCGAGGACAGCGGCCTGATCGTTCCGCTGAGCCAATGGGTGTTGCAGGAAGCCTGCCAGCAGGCCTGCCGCTGGCAAGCCCAGGGCATGCGCCCGCTGTACCTGTCGGTGAACGTCTCGGCCATCGACTTTCGCCAGCGCGGCTTCGTCGAAGGCATCGCCCGCACCCTCAAGGAAACCGGCCTGGCTCCGACACAGTTGGAACTGGAGATCACCGAAAGCGTCCTGATGCAGAACGTCGACACCACGGTCGCCATCCTCAAGGCCATCAAGCAGCTGGGGATTCGCCTGGCCATCGACGACTTCGGCACCGGCTATTCGAGCCTGAGCTACCTGCAGAAATTTCCGGTGGATGTGTTGAAGATCGACCAGTCGTTCGTCGGTGACCTGAGCATCGACAGCAACGACGCCAAGCTGGTGAGCACCATTATCAGCCTGGGCAAGAGCCTGAACCTGCACATCATTGCCGAAGGTGTGGAAACCCTCGAGCAGTTGGAATTTCTCAAGAAGCACCAATGCGAGGAGGTCCAGGGTTATTACTTCAGCAAGGCCGTCGAACCGCAGGCCTTCGCCGACTGGATGACCGAGTGGGAAAAACGCCAGAACCCGTTTTCGTGAACACCTGAGTGTTATCAACCAAAGTTTCAAGGAAAGCATCCCATGGCGTCACATGGACTGATTCTGGCTCTCGGCCTGCTCGTGGGATCAAGCGTGACCGCTCACGCCGAGCCACTGGACGAACCCCTCAAACCCCTGCCACCGGCTCCGGCCCTGGACCCCAAGCACGTCCAACTGGGGCTACGGCTGTTCAATGACCCGCGGCTGTCGGTCAACAACACCCTGTCCTGCGCCAGTTGCCATCGCCTGGACAGAGGCGGCGCCGACGACAAGCCGTTTTCCTTAGGCTTCGATGGCAAGCCGGTGGAGGTCAACACGCCCACCGTGTTCAATGCCGGCCTGAACTTCCACCAGTTCTGGGATGGCCGCGTCGACACGTTGGAAGAACAGGTCAACGCGGTCGTGACCAGCCCGGTGGAAATGGGCAGCACCTGGGAATCGGTCGTCAAGCGCATCGCCGATGACCCCGGCTATGCCAAGGACTTCAAGGACGCGTACCCCGATGGCGTGACCAAGCCTAATATCCAGGGCGCACTGGCCGATTACGAGCGCACCTTGCAGACACCCAATTCGCGCTTCGACCAATACCTGCTGGGCAATACCGACATCCTCACGCCCCGGGAAAAGTTCGGTTACCAGCGCTTCAAGGAGTACGGCTGCATCGCCTGCCACCAAGGCGTGAACATCGGCGGCAACATGTTCCAGAAGTTCGGGGTCATGGGCGACTACATCAAGGACCGGGGCAACCCCACCCGAGCCGACGAAGGACGCTACAACATTACCGGCGACGAAGCCGACCGCCAGGTCTTCAAGGTGCCCAGCCTGCGCAACGTGGCCGTCACCGCCCCGTATTTCCATGACGCGTCGGCACCGACCCTGGAACGCGCGGTGGAGGTCATGTTCAAGTACCAACTGGGCCGCGAGCCTCTGAAAAACGATACGACCCTGATCGTCGAGTTCCTCAAGACCCTGACCGGCGAATCGGAGGGCAAGCCTCTATGACCACTCTCCGTCGCCTCGGTCTTGCATTCATCGGTCTGCTACTGGCTTCGGTCCTGCTGTTCATGTACGTCAATTCGGGGGCCCAGCAGGCCGCCTCGTACATTGAGTCCCGGGATCTGATCCGCCTGCTCAAACAGCAAGACGCCATTTGGGACAACGAGGTGCTCAAGTCGCGGATCGCCCTGACCCACAACTACGATCCCCTGGTCTCGCCCCTGCACGAAATGTCGCGCCTGTGGCAGCGTCTCGACGCCATCGAATCGGAGCCCGGGCGCCACAAACCGTCGCTCTGGGAAGCCCAGCGCGACGAGTACCTCAAGGCGATCAAGGAAAAAACCCGGCTGGTGGAACAGTTCAAGTCCCACAACGCGGTGCTGCGCAACTCCATGGCCTTCCTGCCCGCCGCCGAAGACGACATCCAGTCCCAATTCGCCCGGCTGGCTGACACCGAGCGGCTGCAGCTGCAAAACGTCGCCATCGACACCTATGACCTGTTGCTCAGCAGCATGGAGTTCGCCCAACTGAGCACCAGCGAGGTAGCCGCCGAGGTGCTGCTGGGCCTGAACCGGCTGGACGTCAACAAGGAGCGCATGCCCCAGGGGCTTCAAGGCCCCGTTGACATTCTGAGCAGGCACATCGCGCTGATCCTGCGCGAACAACCGCGGGTCAATGAGTTGTTACAGGCCATCGAAGCGATCCCCGTGGCCAGGCACCTGGACACCATTACCGACCTGTTGGAGAAAGACCAGAGCAAAGCCGCGGCCAAATACGAACGTAACCACATCTACCTGCTGGTATTCGCCACGTTCCTGGTATTGATACTGATCTGGCTGGCGATCCGGCTGGTACGCAGCTTCGCCGAGATCAAAAGGGTCAACAACGCCCTGCAAAGCGCCAACGATGAACTGGAACAGCGGGTTGAAGAACGGACCCGCCAGCTCAAGGACACCCAGAGCGAATTGATGGACACTGCCCGCCAGGCCGGCATGGCGGAAATCGCGACCAACGTGCTGCACAACGTCGGTAACGTGCTCAACAGCGTGAACATCTCCGCCGACCTGGTCAGCCGCAAACTGCGCAGCAGCAAGGCCCAGGGGCTGGGCAAGGCGATGCAACTGATCAACGAACACGCCGATGACCTCGGGCACTTTCTCACCGAAGACGCCAAAGGCAAGCTGCTGCCCGGTTACCTCAACCAACTGGTCGAGGCCATCGCGCTCGAGCAACAGGGCCTGACCGACGAACTGGCCCAGTTGAGCAAGAGCGTGGACCACATCAAGGACATCGTCTCCACCCAGCAATCCTATGCCGGGGCCAACAGCCTGCTGGAACCCTTGGTGGTCAGCGAGCTGCTTGAAGATGCCCTGCGCATGAACTCGGGCGCCCTGACCCGTCACCATGTTACGGTGATCAAGGAATACGGCGAAGTGCCGCGGATCATGGGCGACAAGCACCGCTTGCTGTTGATCCTGATCAACCTGATCAGTAATGCCAAATACGCCATGGCGGGGGTTTCCAATCATGCGCGTAACATGACCCTGAAGGCCGCCGTCATCGATGGCCAGACCCTGCAAATCAGCGTCAAGGACGAAGGCGAAGGTATCCCGGAGGAAAACATGACGCGCATCTTCGCCCACGGTTTTACCACGCGTAAGGAAGGCCACGGCTTTGGCCTGCACAGCTGCGCATTGGCGGCCATTGAAATGGAAGGCCGCCTCACCGCCCACAGTGAGGGGCCAGGCAGGGGGGCGACGTTCCAACTGCAACTGCCCCTGAAACTTGCAGAAGGTGAGCCATGAATAGCATGAGTAACCGCCGCATCCTGTTGATCGACGATACACCCGCCATTCATGAAGATTTCCGCAAGATCCTCACCCCGGAGGATGACAGCAACGCTGACTTGCTGGACATGGAAAGCGCGCTGTTCGGCGATGCGCCAAAACCTGCCGCCACCGTGTTCGAACTCGACTCGGCCTATGGCGGGCAGGAAGGCTTGAACAAATTGCTGGAGGCAACGGCAAAAGGGCGACCTTATGCCCTGGCCTTTGTCGACATGCGCATGCCCGAAGGTTGGGATGGCGCCAAGACCATCGAAGAACTCTGGAAGCGCGACCCGCAGTTGCAAGTGGTGGTCTGCACCGCGTATTCGGATTATTCCTGGGATGAACTGCTCGACCGCCTGAACGGCCACGACCGTTTGCTGATCCTGAAAAAGCCGTTCGACAACATCGAAGTCCAGCAGATGGCCAACACCCTGACCACCAAATGGGAAATGACCTCCCGTGCGCAACTGAAAATGAACAAGCTCGAAGACCTGGTGGAACAACGCACCCAGGCGTTCAAACAGGCCAGCGAGCTGCTGCAAATGGAAATCGACGAACGCAAGATGTTGGAAACCCAACTGGTGCAATCGGAAAAGCTCGCCTCGCTGGGCCAGTTGGCGGCTGGGGTGGCCCACGAAATCAACAACCCGATCGGCTTCATTTCTTCCAACCTGGGGGCATTGGACGGCTACTTCGGCAAACTCCAGGAAATGCTCAGCGCCTACGGCAGCGCCGAGGGGGCCATCGCCTCGCCGGAGCTGGTGGTGCAATTGCGCAAGCTGCGCGAACAGGTGGAGCTGGACTTTCTCGTCGAGGACATCCCGTTGCTGATCAAGGAGTCCAAGGATGGCATCGGCCGCGTCGGACAAATCGTCAAGGACCTGAAGGACTTCTCTCGCGTCGATTCCAGCCAGGAATGGCAGATGGCCAATTTGCAGCAGGGCATGGATTCGACATTGAACATCGTCGCCAATGAAATCAAGTACAAGGCCGACGTGGTCAAGGAGTACACGCCGTTGCCGGAGGTGGAATGCCTGCCGTCGCAGATCAACCAGGTGATCATGAACCTGATCGTCAACGCCGCCCAGGCCATCGGCCCCGAGCGCGGCACCATCACCCTGCGCAACGGCGTCGGTGATGAAACCGTATGGATCGAAGTCGCCGACAACGGCTCGGGCATCCCCCCCGATACCCTGCAGAAAATCTTCGACCCGTTCTTCACCACCAAACCCATCGGCCAGGGCACAGGGCTCGGGCTGTCGTTGTCCTACGGCATCGTGAAAAAACACAACGGCGAGATCACGGTACGCAGCGAAGTCGGCGTCGGCACCACCTTCCGCGTGGAATTGCCGGTGCGGCAGATGAAGCAAGCGAGCTGAGCAACGCCTCTGTGAATCTGTGAATCTGTGGGAGCAAGGCTTGCCCGCGATGGGGACGACTCGGTATTGCAGAAACCGAGGCGCCTGTATCGCGAGCAAGCTTTGCTCCCACAGCTTTAATGCCACAGCTTTAATCCCACATACCCTTGCTCCCACAACAATCCCCTCGCCACAGGGTTGCCCGCCGTTTCGTCGCCGGCGCAGAATGCCTGCGCTACCCTCCCTCCCAAGGAAACCGTATGAGCCTGTCTCTGCTGAGTCGTTACGCCTTCTTTGCCGGCTGTATCATCTTCACCCTCGCCAGCCTGCCGTTCCTGCAACACGACTGGCTTTGGCCGATCACGCTGGTGACCGGGCTGTTGAGCCTGCTGGGGTTGTTCGACTTGCTGCAAAGCCGCCATGCCGTACGGCGCAACTACCCGATCCTGGGCAACATCCGCTACCTGGTCGAAGGCATCCGCCCGGAGATCCGCCAGTACCTGCTCGAATCCGACAGCGATGCCCTGCCCTTCTCCCGGGCCCAGCGCTCGCTGGTGTATTCCCGGGCCAAGAACGAAAGCGCCGACAAGCCGTTCGGCACCTTGATCGACGTCTACCAGACCGGCTTCGAATTCATCGGCCATTCCATGCGCCCGGCACCGTTGAGCGATCCCAGCGGTTTTCGCGTGGCGGTCGGCGGCCCGCAATGCACCCAGCCGTACTCGGCGTCGGTGTTCAACATCTCGGCCATGAGCTTCGGTTCCCTTAGCGCCAACGCCATCCGGGCGTTGAACCAGGGGGCCAAGCTCGGCAATTTCGCCCACGACACCGGTGAAGGCAGCATCAGCCCCTACCACCGCGAACACGGTGGCGACCTGACCTGGGAACTGGGCAGCGGTTATTTCGGCTGTCGCACCCCCGACGGACGCTTCGACCCGGAGCGCTTCGCCGCCCAGGCGCAGAACCCGCAGGTGCGGATGATTGAAATCAAGATGAGCCAGGGCGCCAAACCCGGCCATGGCGGGATCTTGCCCAAGCACAAGGTCACCCGGGAAATCGCCGAGACCCGAGGCATCCTCATGGGCGAGGATTGTGTTTCGCCGTCACGTCACAGCGCGTTTTCCACCCCGATCGAACTGATGCAATTCGTCCAGCAACTGCGCGAACTGTCCGGCGGCAAACCGGTGGGCTTCAAGTTCTGCCTGGGTCACCCCTGGGAGTTCATGGGTATCGCCAAGGCCATGCTGGAAACCGGGATCCTGCCCGACTTCATCGTGGTGGACGGCAAGGAAGGCGGCACGGGCGCGGCGCCAGTGGAATTCACCGACCACATCGGTGTGCCGTTGCGCGAGGGCCTTTTGTTCGTGCACAACACCCTGGTGGGCCTGAACCTGCGGGACAAGATCAAGCTCGGCGCCAGCGGCAAGATCGTCAGCGCCTTCGACATCGCCAGCGTCCTGGCCATCGGTGCCGACTGGGCCAACGCCGCGCGTGGCTTCATGTTCGCCATCGGCTGCATCCAGTCGCAAAGCTGCCACACCAACAAATGCCCCACCGGCGTCGCCACCCAGGACACCCTGCGCCAGCGCGCCCTGGTCGTCCCGGATAAAGCCCAGCGGGTCTACAACTTCCACCGCAACACCCTCAAGGCCCTGGCCGAAATGCTCGCCGCCGCCGGGCTTGAGCATCCGTCACAGTTGCAGCCCAAGCACCTGGTACGGCGTATGTCGGCCACTGAGGTGAAGTTGTTCTCCCAACTACACGTCTTCTTGAAGCCGGGGGAATTGCTGACCGGAGAGGTCAATGGGGCATTTTATTCGCGGATGTGGCAGATGGCGCGGGCGGACAGTTTTGAGCCGCGGGAGGTGGTGGCTGCGTAATGGTCACTGGATTGCCAGCCTCATCTGGGGCTGGTGTCGTTTTAAGGGTAAACAGGGAAGCAACCATCGCCCCATCCCTAAGAGTAAGGGTGTTTTCCCAATCTTTTTCCAATAGCGGCCTGATGTCAGATAAAGATTTCGCCGCCACCCACCAGACCCTGTTTCCATGACATTTAAGTACCTGAGGATTGTTGAAATAAACCCACCTGGAACCCTCAGAAATCAGGGCATAGCCACTACGGTCAAAAACTTCTAGAGCAGTGCTGGGAGGTAAGCGAATGTAAAGCTTCGGTCGTATGCCGGTCTGATTGTAATAACTGAATGGCAAGTACCAGATCAAAGACTCCAGCACGATTTCGTCGCCTGGTCGAACGGCTTCCTGGAGTTTAGCGGCCAGTACATCGAGCCTGAAATCCCTCCGCAAATCGGTACCATTCAAGCCATCCTCTTGTCTATGTACCGATTGCAAACCCAGTACTTCCGCTGCCAGCACAATCATTCCGGCCAAAACCAAAACCTCAGGTCGTCGTGCCAATCTATCCAGCGCTACAGCGACGACGAAAGGCATTCCAACCGCCGCAAATACCAGATAGCGAGGAACAAACATCGGAATAACTAGTGCCACCAGCGCAAGAATGACAGTAGGGATAAAAAAATAGCCAGCCAATAAGCCGCTGAAACGAAGCTGGGCCTTATCGTTCCAAACCAACATTGCCGCACATAATGCAACTCCTATCAAAGGTAGCGCACACACAAGCAACGATTGCGCCTGCCACCCGTTCATCAAAATGAACTGCCAAACGAGACTCAGCAACGCCTGCATTGTGATGGGCGGTATCCAATTGAGCACATACCTGGCATATAGCTGATCGGTGAAATGAGGTAGCCAAGGCAGGAATAGCATCACGATGAGACCATTGACCAACATCCAGGACCGCACAGGTAGCACGGTTTGGTATTTCCCCGGACGTCCCCACCACCAATAAAACCAATGAACGAGCACGCACAGCGCAGCAAAGTAGTGAGTATAGAAAGCGGCCGTCATCAACAGCACATAGATAATCGGGAAACGCTTTTTTTCCGGATCTTTAACCCAGCACACCAATGCGACGGTTGCCCCCATCAGCCAAAACCCGAGCAAGGTGTACATGCGCGCTTCCTGGCTGTAACGGACCGAGATCGGCAGCAACGCCAATAGCAACGCAGCCATCCAGGTAGCTCTTCGCGTGGCAACCAGACTCATCAACTTGATGCTCAGCAAGACCGTACCCACGTCTGCTATCACACTAAGCGACCTTACGGCCAAGGCTCCATCGCCAAACAGAATCATCCAATAGTGCAGCACAAGGTAATAAAGAGGCGGGTGAACATCTCGCGCCGTAATAGACCAGATCTGCCACGGCTCATGTCTGGCAAGCAGTACGCTGAAAGCTTCGTCATACCAGATGGCAGGCAGCGTGATTCCGTGAAATCGCACGGCTAGCGCAAGAACCGTCACAGCGACCAACGCTGAGCGGTCCAGCCCAATCAGTGAGTTGCTGAGAAAACCGCTCGATAACGTTTTCACGGGTGCTCCCGACCCAGCAGGCCCTTGCCTGGCGCCGTTCAATCTATGTTCTGTGCCTGCACTGGGTCTACTGTAAGAACTAACAGGAGTTTGACTGCGCCGCAGGCACAAAAGCTCATGAACAATTGGGGAGGTTTCGAAGGCCTCAACAAAAAAGCCCCGATCATCCGACCGAGGCTCTGTTTACATCGCGGTTAACCTACGAAGCTGAACGCACCGAACCCTGCACATCACCTGTCGGCTGCAACTTGAAGGTATAAAACAGCCCCGTCAGCAGCACCAGGAACGCCGGGCCGACATACAACGCCACGCGGGTGTCCGGGAAGTACGCCATCAGGCCCACCACCAGCACCAGGAAGGCCAGCGCCAGGTACGAGCTGACCGGGTACAGCCACATGCGGTATTTCAGGGCCGCACGCTCTGAAGCGCTGAGGCTTTTGCGGAACTTGAGCTGGGCCAGCAGGATCATCACCCAGGTCCAGATCGCGCCGAACGTGGCAATCGACGTCACCCAGACGAAGACTTTCTCCGGCACCAGGTAGTTGAGCAGCACGCCCAGCAGCAATGCGGCGATGGACAGCAGCAATGCGCGGCGCGGTACGCCGTTGGCCGAGGTCTTGGCGAAACCGGCCGGGGCCTGGCCATTCTGCGCCAGGCTGTAGAGCATCCGCCCGGTGCTGAAGATCCCGCCGTTGCAGGACGACAGCGCGGCGGTGATCACCACGAAATTGATGATGCCGGCGGCGGTCTTGATGCCCAGGCGCTCGAAGGTCATCACGAACGGGCTGCCCTGGGTGCCGATCTCGTTCCACGGGTAGATCGACAGGATCACGAACAGCGCGCCGACGTAGAACAGCAGGATTCGCCAGAACACCGAGCCGATGGCGTTGGGAATGGTTTTCTGCGGGTTCTTCGCCTCACCGGCGGTCAGGCCGATCATCTCCACGCCCAGATACGCGAACATCACCATTTGCAGGGACATCAACACGCCAGACACGCCGTTGGGCATGAAGCCGCCGTGGGCCCAGAGGTTGGAAATGCCCAGGGCCACGCCGTCGTTGCCGAAGCCGAAGGCGATGATGCCGACACCACCGATGACCATGGCGATGATGGTGACGATCTTGATCAGGGCGAACCAGAATTCGAACTCACCGAAGGCCTTGACCGCGATCAGGTTGATCGACCCCATGCTGACCAGCGCCGCCAGGGCCCAGATCCAGCGGGGCACATCAGGGAACCAGATGCCCATGTACACCGCTACCGCGGTGATTTCCGCCACGCAGGTCACCAGCCACAGGAACCAGTAGTTCCAACCGGTCAGGAAGCCTGCCAGCGGGCCGAGGTAGTCCTGGGCATAGCGGCTGAACGAACCGGCCACCGGGTTGTGCACGGCCATTTCGCCGAGGGCGCGCATGATCACCAGGATCGCCAGGCCGCCAATGATGTAGGACAGCATGATCGCCGGACCGGCCATTTCAATAGCCTTGGCCGAGCCGAGGAACAACCCGACACCGATGCAGGCGCCGAGCGCCATCAGGCGGATATGCCGCTCACCGAGTTCACGTTTGAGCGGACCACCCTGGGTGGTCTCGCCATGGGGCAGATGATTGCCGACAGGCATAGGGATACAACCTCGTCTTGTTATTGGATTAGCCACCGAGTGTCCAAAGCGACAGGCCGGTGAGCCTGCCGCCTTGCCGAAACCGGGTCTGTCTTGTGGGCAGACCGTCCTGTGGAACGACAACCTCAGGATCAGCGGGCCATGCAGTATAAAAAGCCAGGGATAGAGAGTTTCACTGTAAAACCTGGGAAATTCAGGGATAAGCCTGCGTCGGAAGTGGCTTTTGGAGAGGCGTTGTCTGGGATTTCAGGTCATACGGAAACGGCGCCGAGTATTGCACAGCATTGGTGCAGCGTCATGTTTTGGCATGGGTAGATGGCTCTAGCGCAGGGCTTTCGGACAACTCCCCGTTTCGCAGCGCCCGCAGTTTTTGATCGTTCCCACGCTCCTGCGTGGGAATGTCGCCAGGGACGCTCCGCGTTCCGGTTCTGGAAGGTGACGCAGAGCGTCACGGGATGCATTCCCACGCAGAGCGTGGGGAACGATCACACCGACAGAGCGGCACCACTGGAGCCTCCTGACAGACGAGGGCAGACAATTTCCCCTCCCCCCACGCCAACCACCGTCTAAGCTTCAAGCAAGTCCGATCAATCTGCGTGAATGGATCAGTCGACTATGGGCGCTTTGTGGCAAACCGATTCGAATGAACCTGTGGTCCCGACTGAACGTATGGAAGAAGCGCCTTTACCTCAAAAAAAACGCCGCGCACGGCACGGCTGGCGGGCATTCTGGTTACTGCTGCTGATTATCGTGGTGGTGGTCGGCCTGGCGGTGGCCAAGGAAATGCGCACCTCGCGGTTTCAGGCCCGGGAGATCAGCAAATACGCTGCGTCCCTGAGCTATGCGGTGCAGCCGGGGCCCAGCGATGCCATCGTTTACCCGGGTGCAGGCCCGTTCGACCGGCGCTTGGGCTACAGCGCGCTGGGGGAATTCCTGCCGCGCCTGCTCAAGCGCGACTACGTGATCCAGGCCCAGGCGCGGTTCTCGCCGGCCTTGATGGACTACGTCGAAAAAGGCCTGTTCGTACCCTATGCGGAAAAGATCCAGGCCGGCCTGACAATCACCGACTGCCGCGCCGCGCCGGTCTATCAGTTCAAGTACCCGCAGCAACTGTATGCGAACTTCGAAGCGATCCCGCCCGTGGTGGTGCAGAGCCTGTTGTTTATCGAGAACCGCTTCCTGCTCGACCCCAAGCAACCTTTGGCCAACCCGGCAGTGGACTGGCCGCGCTTCGGCATGGCGGCCTGGTCGCAGGTCGCCAAGCTGTTGAGCCTGCCGGGACAATCCGCTGGGGGCAGCACGCTGGCGACACAATTGGAGAAGTACCGTCACTCGCCTGAGGGCCTGACCGTGTCCGGCGCGGAGAAAATCCGCCAGATGATTTCCGCCAGCGTGCGGGCTTATCAGGCCGGCCCGCAAACCCTCGAGGCGCGGCAGCGGATCATCCGCGACTACCTCAACAGCGTGCCGCTCTCCGCCGTGCCCGGGCATGGTGAAGTCCATGGCATGGCTGAAGGCTTGCGGGTCTGGTACGGCGCCGATTTCAAGCGGGCCAATGAACAGCTGTTCAGTACCGCCACCGACCCCAAGAGCCTGGCGGGAAAAGGCTTGGCCCTGCGGGAAATGCTGTCGTTGATGATCGCCCAGCGCCGCCCCTCCCATTACCTGTCCAAGGGTCACGATGAACTGGCGCGCCTGACCGACAGCCACATCCGGCTGTTGGCGCAGAACGGCGTGATCGATGCGGCACTGTCCGAGGCAGCCCTGGCGAGCCAGGTCAGTTATCGCGACTGGGTCCAGGACCCGACCGTCCAGCCCAACGAAACCAACAAAGGCATCAGCGCCGCCCGCAGTCGCCTCGCCGCCCTGCTCAATCGTCCGCTGTACGACCTCGATCGCCTCGACCTCTCCGCCACCAGCACCTTGCAAAGCGACTTGCAGGCCCAGGCCACCGACTACCTCAAGCGCTTGGCCGACCCGGCCTTCGCGACCGAGATCGGCCTGATGGGCGAACGCCTGCTGACCCCCACCAGCACCACCCAGGTGCGCTACAGCTTCACCCTGCTGGAACTGACCCCCGACGGCTCGCGCGTGCGGGTGCAGACCGACAGCACCGACCAGCCCTTCGACATCAACGAAGGCAGCAAGCTGGAACTGGGCTCCACCGCCAAGTTGCGGGTGCTCACCACGTATCTGCAGATCATCGCCGAGCTGCACGAGCGCTATGCCCAGCAAACCCCGGCGGCATTGAAGAAAGTCGACATCGCCGAGCCGGACCGCCTCTCCCGCTGGGCCGTGGACTACCTGATCCAGAACACCGACCGCAGCCTGCCGAAAATGCTCGAAGCCGCGCTGGACCGCACCTATTCAGCCAGCCCCGGAGAAGCGTTCTTTACCGGTGGCGGGCTGCACACCTTCCACAACTTCCGTAACGAGGACAACGGCCGCATCCCCACGCTGCGCGACGCCCTGCGTGAATCGATCAACCTGCCTTTCATCCGCCTGATGCGCGACCTGGTGCGTTACGCCACCTATGCCGGCCCCAATAACAGTTCCGAACTGCTCAAGGACGACAAGGACCCGCGCCGCCAGGAATACCTGGCCCAGTTCGCAGACCGCGAAGGCACCTCGTTCCTGCTCAGGTTCTGGAAGAAGTATCAGAAAAAGGACACCGGCCAACGCCTGGAAACCTTCCTCGACGGCATGCGCCCTACGGCGATCCGCCTGGCCGCCGTGCACCGTTATTTCTTTCCCAACGACAGCCAGGAGAGCTTCAACCGCTTCGTGCGCGCGCACTTGAAGTCGGCCAAGGGAGCCGAAAAACTCACCGACGAACGCCTGGAACGGCTCTACCAGAGCTACGGCCCCGGCGCCTATGACCTGCCGGACCAAGGCTTCATCGCCAAGGTCCACCCGCTGGACCTGTGGTTGATGGGTTACCTGCTGAACAACCCCGACGCCAAGTTCAGCCAGATCGTCAAGGCCAGTGAGTTCGAGCGCCAGGAAGTCTACAGCTGGCTGTTCAAGAGCCGGCACAAGAGCGCCCGCGACAGTCGCATCCGCACCATGCTGGAGATCGAAGCCTTCCTGGATATCCATCAGCGCTGGCAACAAGTCGGCTACCCTTTCGACCACCTGGTACCGTCGCTGGCCACCGCCATCGGCAGCTCCGGCGACCGCCCCGCCGCGCTGGCGGAACTGGTGGGCACTATCCTCAACGATGGCATCCGCAAGCCCGCGCTGCGCGTCGACAGCCTGGATTTTGCCGTCGGTACGCCTTACGAGACACGCCTGGTGAGCAATCCGGATAACGGCAAGCGCGTGATGCCGGCGGAAGTGGCCCAGGCCTTGCGCGGTGCGCTGTCCCAGGTGGTGGATGCCGGCACCGCGAAACGCGTGGCCGGCAGTTTCAAACTGGCCGATGGCACACCGTTGGCCATGGGCGGCAAGACCGGTACCGGTGACAACCGCATCGAAGCCGTCGGCTCCGGCGGGCGAGTGATCAGTTCCAAGTCGATCAACCGCACCGCCACCTTCGTCTTCTACATCGGCGACAGCCATTTCGGCACCCTGACCGCCTTCGTGCCAGGCGCCTCGGCGCAGAACTTCAAGTTCACCTCGGCCTTGCCAGTGCAGGTGCTCAAGGGCATGGCGCCGTTCCTCTCGCCCTACTTGCAACCGGGCAGCCACACCCAATGCAAGCCCTTGGTGGCAAGCCACTGATGGTCAGCGACGTGGTGTGGGTCAAGGGGTTACGCGAGGCACCGCGTCGAAGATCACGGTCAAGTCGGCGGTGTACAGGCCGTGCTGACCATCGTAGACCTTGTCCGAGGCCATGATGTGCATGTCCGCCTGGGTGCCTGGCGTGGACGTTGCGTCATCCACCACTTCCTGGGACACACCGGTCAGGCGGATATTGTTGAACCTGACAAGCAGGGGAATGGCGTCACTGCCGTTGGTCAACCACGCCCGGCCGCCCTCGAGATAGGCGTGGACCGAGCCATCGGTGTGCTTCACATCGAAGGTCTGGCGCAGCGGGCTCAGTTGGCTGTTCACCGGGTCGAAATGCATGACCTCATCCTTGCCGAAGTCCGGATTGCGCGGCTGCACATGGAACTGCTTGTTGGGAATGTTCGCGGTGATATGGATGGCGGTGCGTGCATCATCAGCCGCCAGCACCAGTGAAGGACTCAGGATTGCAAGGGTCGTCATGAACATCACTTTTCTAAACATGCTTGATACCTTTTCAGAGTAATGAAACGAAGTGGAGACCACCTTGTGGCGAGGGCGCTTGCTCCCGCCGGGTTCCAACCCACACCTTTTGATCGTTCCCACGCTCTGCGTGGGAACGCATCCCGTGACGCTCTGCGTCACCTTCCAGAAGCGGAACGCGGAGCGTCCCTGGCGACATTCCCACGCAGGAGCGTGGGAACGATCGAGATCAAAAGATCGCAGGCTTCGCCAGCGCCTACAGAACCGAGACGCTCGTAGCCCGTATTCCAACCCACACCTTTGTTTCTCACGGCGCAATGGCATCGAACACCATGTGCACCGTGCCGTAGTAATCGCCGGGCTTGTATTCGTCGGCGGGTTTGATGGCGGCGATTTCCAGCGGCACCTGGCGTCCGGGCCGGGCCTCGATAGCTGACACCACGTGGTTCGAATCCAGGGTCAACTCGACGTTGTTGAACCGTACCCGCAGGTCGATGCGCTCACGACCGTTGGATAGGTACGCCTCTTCGGCCAGGCGCGCGCCGATAGCACCGTTGCTGTTCTTCACCTCATAGGTCGCCCGCAACGGGCTGAGCTCGTTGGTGATGGTGCTGAAGGGCAAGCGTTGTTCACGCTGGACCAACTGCGGATCGAGGGGCAGCACATAGAAATCCAGCGTCGGGATGGTCACGTAGAGTTCGAAGGTTTCCCGTTCGACCGCGCCCCAGGCCGGGCTCCAGGGCAACATCAGAGCGGTCAATGCGAGGGGACTTAGCAGTGTCTTGAACATTTTGATTACCTGTGGCGTCAACGACGGTTCGGCGACGGCAACCGTCAACCCTTGATCTCGACGGTCTTGCTCTGGCCGCCCTCGATCAGCGTGAAGCGATATTCACGCCCCGCCTCCTTGTCGAACGAAAACGCGCGACCGGCCATGACGTGGTGTTTGGTGGTCGGCCGGCAGTCGTTTTCTTTCTTCACCGCACAATCCTTGAACTCATCGAGCACCAGGACGCTGTTGCCGTTGTTGCGCATAACGTAGCGACTGGCGCTGTCATCGATCACCGTCTCGAAACGGGTGTCCTTGGGACGCACAAAGAACACCGTGCCGTAGCCCGCCAGGACCTTGACCCCCGCCGCCACGCGTTCTTTCTTGTACTCTTCGCGCTCCTGCGCACTGACGGCAAATTCGTCCTCCGCTTCCGGCACCACCGGCACGAAACGCACCCGGAAGTAACGCTCCTTGTCACGGTTGCCCATGAACAGCAAGCGTGTGCCCTGCATGCCGTTGGCCGGCACGATCAGCCGCGCCGGGCTGGCCATCAGGCCGTCCTTGGCCATGGCACTGGCCTGGTTCTGCAGCGGCACTTCCTGATAGGTGCCGTCCTCGTTGTAGATGATTTCCAGAATGTTGACCTTGACGAATGCCGTGGACGTCCCGCCGTTGAACACCCGTTTCATGTAGGTGCTTTTGTCGCCATCAAGGTAGTCGTAGACCACCCCGACACCAATCTGCGGCCCGGCCTGGGCCATGCCGCAAAACAGATAAAACCCAACCCATGCCCATAGATGTTTCATCACTTTTTCAACCTCATGCATTAAACGTAATTCACTGAATATGGCTGGCCCTAAGGGCTCTCAGACTTCCGAATCCCAGATCACCGTGACGTTGCCGGCATAAGCCTTGGCGCCGCTGTCGAGCATCTCTTCGACGCTGGTGCGGGCTACTTCAAAATGCAGAGTGCCCGGCCGGCGATCGATGTAAAAACCCGGCTGGAACAGCTCGGTGCCACTGCCGTCACGCAGTAATCGGCGGCGGTTGATCGATTGCCCGGCGGCGTCGGTCAACCCGTCGGGCAGGGTCACGCTGACGTCCACCGGCACGGCATGACCGGTGCCGGTTTCGGCAATCGCGCAGGTGTTGCCGCTGGTGTGCTGGCATTCGATGGCCATCTTGAAACGTGACGAGGCCGAGATATGGAAACGTTGGTCGCGAAACAGCTGCGCCGGTTTTCGCCCGCTGTTCAGCCAGGCTTGCCAGCCTTGCGGCGGCACCAGTTCCACGCGGTTGCCGCCGGGGGGCACTTCGACCTGGAGGGTGTGCTCGATATCGAGTTTGAAATTGAGGGTGATCACCGAGTCACTGGGGAGCATGACGTCGCCCATGTCGAAGTCTTGTCCCGGCCCAACGCCATAGCTCACTGAACCGGTGTATTGGCCGGACGACATCCTCAATGGGTTGGGGGTGCGCAGTTCGTAGGCGAAATCCAAGTGGCGGTAGGACATGCTGGGGATCAAGTAGCTGGCCCTTTTGGCACACACCCCCTCGGTCGGTGTCTTCCAGAAAAAGTTATAGATCCACTCGTTCATGGTCGCAAAATTACTGGATCGACAGGGCGAAGGCGCATACCTCCAGCTGGAACCGCTCCATAACCTGGTATGAGCGGTTGAGAGATCCACACCGCCGCCCACCAGGCTGATTACGCTGACAGGAAGTTGGTAACGCGAACCTATGCCGGAGATGCGAACTTGAACAATTTCAGTTTCGCCCGTACCCGTATGGGTCACCTGTGCCAGACGCCAAGTGGCCGGTACATCGAACATTGCCCCTTGCCGGGAATCCCCATGATTGGCCTGAATGGGACCGGTGGAGTCGAAGACAATGGGCAGCTGGATGCTGAACATTTTTTCCGCATCGCATACCGCCGGATACAGTGCGCAATAACCCGAGACCGGGGTGGTATTGAGAAAGGTGTTTTGGTTGGGCTTCGAGGGATCGGGCCTGAAGATCGCGCTGATATCCTTGCTCACGGCATCAGCCGTCGATGCGCACGTCAACACCACCACCGATACCATGCCTTGCACTGCCATTGGTAACTGCTTCATCTCTACCTCACCCTCAAATCGGCCCGGACCGCCCAAGCCACTCCTTTTTAAACTTCCGAATCCCAAATAACGGTGACGTTGCCGGTGTAGGCCTTGGCGCCGCTGTCGAGCATCTCTTCGACGCTGGTGCGGGCCACTTCAAAGTGCAGAGTGCCCGGCCGGCGATCGACATAGAAACCTGGCTGGAACAGTTCGGTGCCGCTGCCGTCACGCAGTAACCGGCGGCGGTTGACCGGTTGCCCGGCGGCGTCGGTCAAGCCATCGGGCAAGCTGACGCTGACATCCACCGGCACGGCATGACCGGTGCCGGCTTCGGAGATCGCGCAGGTATTGCCACTGATGATTTGGCATTCGAGCGCCATCTTGAAACGTGAGGAAGCGGAGATATGGAAGCGCTGGTCACGAAACAACCGCGTTGGTTTGCGACCGCTGTTCAGCCAGGATTGCCAGCCTTCCTGGGGGACCAGTTCCACGCGGTTGCCGCCGGGGGGGACTTCCACCTGGAGGGTGTGTTGGACTTCAAGATTGAAATTGAGCGTGAGCGCCGAATCGGTGGGGAGCATGACATCGCCCATGTCAATGTCCTGCCCCGGCCCGACGCTATAAGTCAGCGACCCGGTGTATTGGCCGGACGACATTTTCAGTGGGTTGGGGGTGCGCAGTTCGTAGGCAAAGTCCAGATAGCGGTAAGAAAAGCCAGGGATCAAATAATTGGCCCCTTTTGCACATACCCCCTCTACCGGGGTTTTCCAGAAGAAGGTGTAGTCGGTATTGGTATACAACCCTATACCGCTGTATCTACAAGGCGATGGGGCATATACCCAACTAAGGCCGTTCCATAATCGTTGATGGGCGATCAAGAGCGACACGCCGCCACCTACCAAGTCGATGACGTTACCAGAGAGTCGGTATGTCGAACCTATACCGGACCAGCGCACTTCAACGACCTCGGTTTCACCCGTCACTGAATGGGTCACCTGTGTCGTGCGCCAAGTAGTAGGGAGTTTAAACATCGCGCCCTGTCGAGCATCCCCATGGTTGGCTTGAATAGGACTGGTCGAACTGAAGATAAAGGGCAACCGAATGCTGAACATCTTTGTTGCCCTGCATTCCGACGGATATTGTGCGCAGTAACCGCTAACAGGCGTGGTATTGAGAAAGGTATTTTCGTTGGGTTTCGATGAGTCAGGCCTGAACAGTGCGCTAATGTCCTGGGTCAAGGCATTGGCCGTAGGCACACACGCAAACAACAACACCGAGACCACGCTGCGCACTGCAACCGATAAGGGTTTCATTTATACAACCTCATACATCAAGACAAATCATTGCAAATAGGTGGTGAGCAACTCACCTGTGGGAGCAAGGCTTGCCCGCGATGCAGGCGCCCGGGTCTTCAGGTGAACGGCGTTATCGTTCATCGCGAGCAAGCTTTGCTCCCACGGTTCTCATGAGCGCTGCTTCGTCCCGGCCTCGGCCAGCGTCGTATCGGCCAGGGTGTCCGGCGTGCAGCGCAAGTCACCGATCATCAGCACATCGCCTTCGCGGCCGGCGTTGTCCGGGTCGAGGCGGAACCGGCAGAACAACTCATTGCCGTAGCGCACTTCCAGGGTGGGCGAGCCGGCATTCATTTCCATGGAGAAGAACCCGTCCACCTCGCTGATGCCGCGACTGGCGTGGTTGATCACGTGATGGCCCCGAAGCGGCTGGCCCTGCCCGTCCAGCAAACGCCCGAGCACGGTCACGGTTTTCATCACATGGATCTTGCGGTAGTCGACCCCACCCTTGTTCAGGTGATAACGGGTGCGCGACGGCTCGATGTTCGCCGCCGGCGGATGCACGCCATCGAAGTCGAAGGTCACCATGCTGTTTTTGTAGGCGGTGATGGGGACGAAGTTACGGCCCGGACGCAACGCCGTGCTGCCACCGGTCAGGTCATCGGCGCGCAGGGCGACATTGTCCAGATCGGTCTCCACGTCGACGATCATGCCCGCGCCGCGCCCCTGGGGCAGGCCGGTGAAGGCGGCCTTCTGGCCGCCCACGGCCACGGTGCTGCTCAGGTTCAGGCCGCCGGTGAGGTTGTCGTTATAGGACGAGCGCTGGACGAAACCGTCGCCGTAAAGCGAATCGGTCATGAAACTGGCGATGCCGGACAGGCCCACGCCATAGGTGTCGGCCAGCGCCGTGGCGGAGACGCTTTGCAACACGTGATCTTCCAGGTCCCGGCGATAGGTCAGCGAGGCATTGTGGTCGCGATCGCCGTCCCGCGAGGTACGGGTGCCGATGCTGCCCGACCAGTACTCGCCCGGCCCGCCCAGGGCGACGCTGACGCTCAGGTCGACGCCGCGATTGCGCCGGTCGGCGGTACTCGAGGTGCCGGGGCGGTCGAACACCGACAGCCGCCAGTTGGCATCGCTGCCACGCAGCTTGCCGCGCTGGGTCCAGCCCAGGTCCAGGCCGGTGCCCTGGACATTGCCTTCGCTGTAGGCCAGCCGTCCGTTGACGGAGGTCTTGTTGCTCAAGCGATGGTTGACCGACAGCGACGAGTTGCTGGTATGGCCGACGAACACGTTGCGCTGGCGAATACGAGTGCCGTCCGCCAGGGTTTCATAGGTGTTGCGGGTGTCCAGCCAACTGCGGTTGTGGCTGGCCACCACGCTGCCATGGCCATAGCTGTACAAGCCTTGCACGTCCATGCCGGTGCCGTACTGCTGGGTCTGATAGACGTTGGCGTACAGGCTGGTGTTGGTCGCCAGCGTCCAATCCACCGAGGTGCCCACTTGCAACTTGTCCTGCACCTGGCGCGTGGAGGCGCCCAGGATCACCCGCGGATGCAGCAGGTAGTTGAGGCCGACGCCCGCTGTCGTGAACCCCGAGGGCTGGTCTTCCCAGTTGCTCCAGAGCCTGGTCTCGCGCCCGGCGAACAGGTTGTAGCGCCAGCGGTCCTCCGCGTCGCTCCAGTTATTGGGCTTGTAGACCAGCTCCTGGCTGGTGGCGGTGGTTTGCCCGTCCTCGATCAGCCGCACTTCCACTTCATAGATACCGCCGGGCAAGGGCCGGGTGTCCAGGCTCTGCAAGCCGGCGCTGACCGCCTGAGTGTTGATCAGCAAGCCGCTGCGATAAATTTCCACCGACGCCTGGCGGCTGGCGGTGACGTAAATGGGGTAGACGCTGGGTTTGGGATTTTCGATCGCCAGGCTGTCGGAGCTGCCGTACATCACCCCCAACGCGGTGTCCGGGTTGGCGCCGAACGAACGGATCTGCCGATTCAAACCATCGGAGCTGGGCGTGAAATAGCCCAGGCGGAAAAAAGTCCCCTCCATTTCTCGTTGGGTATGGAGCTCATGGACAGCGTGGTACAGCTTGTCGTCCGGCCCGCCAAGACGCGAAAGCTGAAGGTCCAGCGACTGGCTCCAGTTGCCCACGCTGGAACTGGCATTGAGGCCATAACGCCCGCCCGTGTCCTGCTCCTGGCCACCGTTGATGTTCAGTTGGTTGTTGAAGATCAGGCCGAGGCTGCCGCCTTCCGGTTGATCGTAATAGCGCTTGGCTTCGGTGCCTCGCTCGACATCCCGGGTCAGTATCGACACCAATGAATTTTCAAGGCTGTAGTGCACGGCCAGCAGCCCTGACGGACAGCTGCCTTCACAGGCGCCCAGTACTTGTCCTTGCTTGAGATGCTGCGCCCATTGGTCGCGCTCGACAGCTTTTATCGTGCTGTCGTGCGTGTCGGTGAATTCGAGCAGGGTTATACGATCGTCCCGCGACAAGACCACCATGGCTTCGCCGAGGTACTGTTGATTGAGTTCAATACGAACCGCCAGAGGCACATCGAAGAAGTGCGATTCAAACTCCGCCGGCAGGCCCTTGGCCTGGGACAACAGGCTTCTCGGTGTCGTACCGGGGGCAGTCGGCGCGGCCCATGCATTCGCGCACAACAATAGCGCGAGCGCACCCGCGATGGGTGTCATCGGAAACATCAACGGATTCTCATAATCTGCGAGCGATCAAGGCGTTTCAGGTGCTGGCCGCCCGGCTGGGGAGCGCCGGACGGCCTGCGGCGATGCCCGTGCAGTGAGCTGGAACTCACCGGGCATCGAACAGGATCACGGGCGCGGCACGGCGTCGAAGATCACGGTCATGTCGGCGGTGTACAGACCGTTCTGGGTATCCAGAGGCTTGGCCGCGACAATGGTCATGTCAGCCTGGGTGCCTGGAGTGGACGTCGCATCATCCACCACTTCCTGAGCGATGGCGGTCAGGGTGACGCCATTGAAGTTGGTGGTCAGGGCAATGGAGTCACTGCCGTTGTACAGCGCCGCCGGGCCACCCTCGATGTAGGCATGGACCGAACCTTCGGTGTTCTTCACGTCGAAGGTCTGGCGCAGCGAAGTCAGGGTGCCACTGACCGTGTTGTAGCTCATGATTTCATCCTTACCGAAGTTCGGGTCACGTGGCTGCACGTGGAACTGCTGGGTCGGGATGTTCGCGGTGATGTGGATAGCGGAGCGTGCATCATCGAGCGCGAATACCTGCGAAGCGCCCAAGGCAGCGGCAGTCAGGGAAGCAGCGGTTACGAATTGTTTGAGCATGTTGTTAA
This sequence comes from Pseudomonas brassicacearum subsp. brassicacearum, assembly GCF_008801605.1. Taxonomy (GTDB): domain Bacteria; phylum Pseudomonadota; class Gammaproteobacteria; order Pseudomonadales; family Pseudomonadaceae; genus Aquipseudomonas; species Aquipseudomonas brassicacearum. The sequence goes on from NZ_VZPJ01000003.1 coordinate 227,280, forward strand.
CACCTGTTCTTGGCATAAAGAGAAAGGTTGAAGTGGCAGTTCAACAACAACTTGATCTGCTCCTCCAACGCCGGGGCATGATCGGCTCTTTGCAATTAAAAAAAAGCAGGCAGATTCCCACAAGCGTGTAGTAAAACCGGCACACGAATGGGCGAAAAATACCCGATTCTTTATAAAATTTAAGTTTGTATGTCAGAAACGGCCCACACGCCCAGCAGTATCGCCGCGCCCTTCAAAGTCAAGAAAAACCGCCGCAAAATCCCATCATCCACTGCCATATCGTATTCAGGTAAGGTCTTGTTTCATCAGAAGTAGCGGGCAACGAAACTCGATATATCTTAGTTCCTAGTTATATCCATCCTTAAAGATATATCTCACGGCAAAGTTATATCTCAGCCCTATCTTATGCAGAACGGAGAACGCATATGACAGATCCTTATTCCCATTTCAAACGCGAATACGAACACGACGGTTTCGAACGACACTCGGCGCGCCGTGAACGTAACAGTCGCGCCCCACGGGTCTTTGCCGCCGGTGACCTGAAGTTGCTGTCACTGGCGCTGATTGCCGAACAACCTTGCCACGGTTATGACCTGATCCGCCGGATCGAAAACATGTTCGACGGCGCCTACAGCCCCAGCCCCGGCGTGATCTACCCGACCCTGTCCTTCCTGGAAATGAGCGCAATGGTCACCTGTGGCGTCGATGATGGAAAAAAATGCTACAGCGTGACCGATGCCGGACGTCTATTACTTGAGGACCAGGCCCAAGCGTTGGATGAGGTGCGCACGCGCATTGAAATCAGCAAGCGCACGCTGCGCGGCCATGATCGTCCCCCGGAAATCCAGGAAGCGGTGTATAACCTGCGGCATGCGCTGCAAAAGCATCCTGGCCACTGGAGCCCGGAAGAAATCCGGCGGGTGCGCGACCTGCTCAACGACACCGCCAAAGCCATCATCGACGGCCCCGACCGTCCACCTGTCTCGGAGTCAAGCCAATGACTGAAGTCGATCCAAATGCCATTCACCGCGTCACCCACGAGATCAAACGCCGTCGCCTGCAGGTGTTGCGGGTGCAGGACCTGACCCCACGCATGCGCCGCATCACCGTCGGCGGGCCGGAACTGGCCGGGTTCGTCAGCCTGGGCACCGACGATCACGTGAAGTTGCTGTTCCCGCAGAACGCCGAGGAACATGCCGCCCTGGAAAACTTCAACCCCGGCGCCGGCAAGGCTCAGGGGCCAATGCCCGAGATGCGCGACTACACCCCGCGCCGCTATGACCTGGACACCCTGGAGATGGACATCGATTTCGTGCTTCACGGCGACGGCCCGGCATCTACCTGGGCGGCCCAGGCGGCGCCAGGGCAATACCTCCACATAGCCGGGCCACGGGGCTCGATGATCGTGCCGGACATCTTCGACAGCTACCTGCTGATCGGCGACGAAACCGCCCTGCCCGCCATCGCCCGCCGCCTCGAAGGCCTGGCGTCCAACCGGCGTGCCCTGGTGGTGGTGGAAGTGGAAAACGGCGCCGAACAGCAAGTGCTCCAAAGCCCGGCGCAGGTGCACGTGATCTGGGTGCTGCGCGAAGGCCGCCAGGACAACCTGCTGCGCACCGTGCAACAGCTGGAAATGCCCGGCGGCAAGCTGTACGCCTGGGTCGCGACCGAAAGCAAGGTGTCGCGGCAGATTCGCAAGGTGTTGCTGGAGGAGAAAGGCCTGGCCCAGGATTTCGTGAAGGCGGTGGGGTATTGGAAGGCGGAGGGTAGCGACGAAGAATGAGGGGCCGTTCACTGGCCCCTGCGCCACGGGCATCGTCTCCCATCACTCGCTCATGACAGCGTAACCTTGGCTACAGCATGCGCAGACGGATGTCGGTCACGTAGTAGTCATTGCCCACGCCACTGGCTTGGTGACTGTTGACATGCAGCTCGATTTCCCGCTCAGTCGCGACAAATTCACCCCTGAGCACTTGCCAGGTGGTCGTTGCCAAGGTGACAACCTCACTGATACGTCCATGGGTTTTCGTCGCAAGCGACAGGCTGGGCACCGCATCGGACGTGTTGGCGTGGCGTCGTGCATCGAGACTGAATTCGTAGCGTGCGCCTACCCTCAGACCTATGTAGCCCTTCCATAGCACAATCCCGGCCGAACTATCGGTATAGGTTCCATTGCCCAGGTATGTGCGTCCGCCTTCGCCCTGACTAAAATTCCAATCCCGCGGATCCTGCGCCGCCGGTCCAGCACGCCATCCATTCCAGTTAGTGTTTTCAAATCTGGACACGTCATCCAGGGGCAACGGGGTTACCAGATAAGTTCGTATTGGAAAGGCGGTGGCCTGGCTTTTATCAACGCTGCGATTGAAGGTCACATCCAGGATAAGCTTGAGGTCCGAGCCGTTGCGCAAGCGATTGATCTGGGTCCGCGGCAGCACCACCGACAGGCCCGCGGTCACTTCCCCGGGGCTCACCGGTCTCGCGGTGTACAGATCAATACTGAAATCCAGGCCGTTCAAGTCAGTCCCTTCAGCACGCAACCACACGCACTGACCTGCGGCGATCAGCGGCCAGGGCTCCACGTCGACGCGGGAGTCTCCGGCGAAGCTGTCGATGTTGAACTCAGTGCCCGCACCGCCATTGGCGGCATCCACGATCAAGGGTCTGGGCAGCGCGGAAAGCTCCAGCACAGTCAATGTCAGGGGCGGCGACGGTGGCCAGGTCACGTCGCGCGTCACGGTGTAGATGACCGTCACCGACTTGCCCAGACTGTAGGCCACGACCTCGGGTGGCAGATCGATCGGTTTCTCACCCACCGTCCCCACCTCTTGCGGCGTGGTGGTGTGCGAGCCCCCCTCCGGCGTGCCGTGCCCGGCCCAGGTCACGCTCACCTTGTCCGTGCTCAGCATGCCTTGGTAATGCGGCACCAGCGCGGTCAGTGTGCTGGCGGCCTTGATAGGATCGAGCACGCTACCAGTGGCCTCTTCGATTTCGGGTGGCGGCAACCCCAGTGCCGTGCCGATGACCGTCGCAATTGCGGTTTTTGAAGAACCTATGGGTGTGGTGCCCCTCAACAACCTGTATGACACGTGCACGGTACTGTCCGGGAAGACCTTGTCGTTAGGGATCTGAAGCACGCAGGCCTTTTTCTGCCCCAACTCATCCACCTCGACAATGCCCGTCACGGGCACCACGACCTCCGGCTGGCCCATGACTTTGGCCGTATAAGTTGCCTCGATGAGGTCCCCAGGCATAAAACGCGGGTCGCTGGTCAGGATGATCAACGACAGCGGGTTGGCACCCAGTTTGTCGAGATCGATGATGCTTGGGTCATCGCCCGCTTCGCTCAGGATTTCCCGTGGAATCGGCGCCAACAGTCTTTGCCCGGCCTTGTCCACCTCCACTATTTGCACGGCTGACCAAACGTTGTCGAGATCCGGGCTGTTAAAGAGTTGGTCTCTGACAGTGAAGGAAAACATGAATTCAGGATCGTCGACCAGATCGGCGCTGGTGACGTCGAAACATATCCGGGTAGGCGTCGCCGAGCCGTGGTTTGGCGGGGCGGGGGCCTGGGTTGCATCCACCTTGTGAAATACGTCATGGCCATTACAATTGAGCCGGATTTCGTCATAGGCCCGGCAGTAGGGGTATTCCACGCAGACCGTCGCACTGACGAAACCTGGGCCCACACCGTTCTTGATTTCGTCCGGCAATAGCAACACCAGTTCCGAATGCCCGGGCTCACCCGGTGACCTGTCCTGGTTGCCCGGCCGGATGCTGTTGTACAGGATCTCCAGCGGAGGGGTCGAGGTTTGATCGTTCATACCGGGGCGTTTCACGGTGTACGTCAGTCGATTGACCAGGCCGGGCAACAATTTGCCATGTGGAATGTACAACGTGACATCATCATCGAGGCCCTGAGTCTGTTTGCTATCCAGCGCCTCCTCACCATTGAGGTTGATCGAAACGTTGTCGTTTGGCTGCTGGCCCCAATAAGCCTGCACCAACACTTCGCAGCCGAAGGGCAGCGGCACATAAAGGTGGATGGGGACACCATAGTCGGCGCCTGCCACGGGCTGGGTGGCGCCGGGTAAGCTGGGCGGGTACAGGTCAAGTATGGTGGAATCAGCCGTTTTCGATGAGTCGGTCATGAGTAATCCCCACGGAATGGAACAGATATACCGAGGCTCTATCAGAGCTCGAATGCGCGTGGGGGCCTACTGTCAGAGTTGACAGATCCGAACAGGTTTTAGACGAGCGGTTGGGCGGGGGATTTGAATATCACCTTGCGGATCCCGGCCAGATAATCAATTGTTCTGCCGACATTCCATTCAGGTACCCCGCCCCATGCTTTTCCTGCTCGCCTACATCAGCAGTGTCGTGCTGATCAACTTCGCGTTTTCCGCCGCACCGCACCTGGACATTATTTGGTCGGCCTGGGGCGGCCTGGTGTTTATCCTGCGGGACATGGTGCAGACCCGCTTCGGCCACGGTGCCATCGCGGCGATGCTGGTGGCGCTGGTGTTGTCCTATGTCACCTCGGACCCGACCATCGCCCTGGCGAGCGCCACGGCATTCGCGGTGTCCGAGTGCATCGACTGGCTGGTGTTCACGATCACCAAGCGCCCACTCCATGACCGGTTGTGGATCAGTTCGGCCCTGAGCATTCCCCTGGACACGTTCATCTTCTTCGGTTTGATCGACGCCCTGACGCCTGCTGTGGTGATCACCGCCCTGCTCTCGAAATTCGCCGGGGTCACCGCCGTCTGGCTGATCATGGCCTGGCGTTTACGCAAACAGGCCATCGCCGGGCGGTTCATGTAAAATGCCGCGCTTTCTCCCATGGGAAGCTCGCCCGGCGCGCAACCCGCGATGATCCGCTCCTGTTTGAGGACCTTCAGATGACCCGTATCGGAACCCCATTGTCGCCCACCGCGACCCGCGTTTTGTTGTGTGGCAGCGGTGAGCTGGGCAAGGAAGTGGTAATCGAACTGCAGCGCCTGGGCGTCGAGGTGATTGCCGTGGACCGCTACGCCAACGCGCCGGCCATGCAAGTGGCCCACCGCAGCCATGTGATCAACATGCTCGACGGTGCTGCCCTGCGTGCGGTGATCGAGGCCGAGAAGCCGCATTTCATCGTGCCGGAAATCGAAGCCATCGCCACCGCCACCTTGGTGGAACTGGAGGCCGAAGGCTTCACCGTGATCCCCACCGCCCGTGCCGCGCAGTTGACCATGAACCGTGAAGGCATTCGTCGCCTGGCCGCCGAAGAGCTGGGCCTGCCGACCTCGCCGTACTTCTTCGCCGACACCGTGGAAGACTACCGCAAGGCCGTGGAAACCCTGGGTTTCCCGTGCGTGGTCAAGCCGGTGATGAGTTCCTCGGGCAAGGGCCAGAGCCTGCTGCGCAGTACCGATGACGTGCAAAAAGCCTGGGACTACGCCCAGGAAGGCGGCCGTGCCGGCAAGGGCCGAGTGATCATCGAAGGGTTCATCGATTTCGACTACGAAATCACCTTGCTCACCGTGCGCCACGTCGGCGGCACCACCTTCTGCGCACCGGTCGGCCACCGTCAGGAAAAGGGCGACTATCAGGAATCCTGGCAGCCACAAGCCATGAGCCCGGTGGCCCTGGCCGAATCCGAACGCGTCGCCAAGGCGGTGACCGAGGCCCTGGGTGGTCGCGGCCTGTTTGGCGTCGAGCTGTTCATCAAGGGTGACCAGGTGTGGTTCAGCGAAGTCTCGCCGCGCCCGCACGACACTGGCCTGGTGACGCTGATCTCCCAGGACCTGTCGCAGTTCGCCTTGCATGCCCGCGCCATTCTCGGCCTGCCGATCCCGCTGATCCGCCAGTTCGGCCCTTCGGCCTCGGCGGTGATCCTGGTGGAAGGCCAATCGACCCAGACCGCTTTCGCCAATCTGGGCGCGGCCCTCAGCGAACCGGACACCGCCCTGCGCCTGTTCGGCAAACCGGAAGTCAACGGCCAGCGCCGCCTGGGCGTGGCCCTGGCCCGCGACGAATCCATCGAAGCCGCCCGCGCCAAGGCGACCCGCGCTTCCCAGGCCGTCAGGATCGAACTGTAACCAATATCGCTTGCCCATGGTGACCTGTGGGAGCAAGGCTTGCCCGCGATAAAGGCGATGCGGTCTTTCCGAAGTCGAGTCGCCTGTTTCGCGAGCAAGCTTTGCTCCCACAGTTAACTGGGAGACATCGATAATAAAAAAAGGCGATACCCGCAAAGGTATCGCCTTTTTCATAAGCGCCTGTTTTATCCCAGATCGTTCCCACGCTCCTGCGTGGGAACGCCGCCAGGGACGCTCCGCGTTCCGCTTGTGGAGAGGATGACGCAGAGCGTCACCGGATGCATTCCCACGCAGGAGCGTGGGAACGATCACTCCCGCTTAATCCGGCAGTTTGTAGGCGATCACATAATCGCCCTGCTTGGTGCCCAGGGAACCGTGGCCACCGGCAACAACCAGCACATATTGCTTGCCGTCCTTGCCGGTGTAGGTCATCGGCGTGGTCTGGGCGCCGGCTGGCAGGCGGCCTTCCCACAGTTGCTTGCCGTTTTTCACGTCATAGGCACGCAGGTACTGGTCGAGGGTGCCGCTCAGGAACGCCAGGCCGCTGGCGGTGGTGAACGTGCCACCCAGGCTCGGAACGCCCATGCTCAGCGGGATCGGTACCGGCGAGCTGTCACGCACGGTGCCGTTCTTGTGCTTCCACAGGGTTTTGTTGTTGGTCAGGTCCACGGCCGCGACATAACCCCATGCAGGCGCCTGGCAAGGCAGGCCCATTGGCGAGAGCAGCGCTTCGAGGATCACACCATATGGCGCGCCCTTGTTCGGCTGCACGCCTTCGGTTTCGCTCTTGCGCCCCGGGCCACCAGCCACTTCGGCCGCCGGCACCAGTTTCGACTTGAACGCCATGTAGCTCGGGTTGACGAAGGCGATCTGGCGCACCGGGTCCACCGAAATGCCACCCCAGTCGAACACGCCGAAGTTACCCGGGTAAACGATCGAGCCTTGCAGCGATGGCGGCGTGTACATGCCGTCATAGCGCAGCGACTTGAAGTCGATCCGGCAGAGCATCTGGTCGAACGGGGTCACGCCCCACATGTCGCGTTCCTTGAGGACCGGCGGCACGAAGTTCAGGTCGGACATCGGTTGGGTCGGCGAGGTGTGGTCACCTTCCACCGCGCCTTGGGGCACCGGGATTTCCTTGATCGGGATGATCGGCTGGCCATTGCTGCGGTCCAGCACGTAGATGCTGCCCTGCTTGGTGGAAGCCAGTACAGCCGGTTTCACACCATCGGCGGTCTTCATGTCCATCAGGGTCGGTTGACCGCCGACGTCCATGTCCCACAGGTCATGGTGAGTGAACTGGAAGTACCAGCGCACCTTGCCGGTGGCGATGTCCAGGGCGGTCAGACCGGCGGAATATTTTTCCGACTCCGGCGTGCGCAGGCCACCGAACTGGTCGGGAGTCTGGTTGCCCATCGGCAGGTAGAGCATGCCGAGTTTTTCATCGACGCTGAACATGGACCACATGTTCGGCGAGTTGCGGGTGTAGGTCTGGCCTTCGGCAATCGGTGTGGTGTCGTCCGGCTTGCCACTGTCCCAGTTCCACACCAGCTTGCCGGTGTGCACGTCGTAGGCACGGATGACGCCGCTAGGCTCGTCGGTGGAGACGTTATCGGTGACGTGGCCGCCGATCACCACCAGGTTCTGGGTAACCGCCGGTGGCGACGTGGAGTAGTAACCGCCGGCCGTGAAACCGCCGATGTTGGCGGTCAGGTCGACCTGGCCCTTGTCGCCGAAGTCTTCGCACATCTTGCCGGTGTCGGCGTTGAGGGCGATCAGACGGGTGTCGGCGGTCGGCAGGAAGATCCGCCGTGGGCAGACGGTGCTGGCCGGCGTGGAGCTGGCGGCACCCGTCGGGCTCTGCTCGGCAGAGGCGTACGCGGCGTCATCGTGATAGGTCACGCCACGGCAGGTCATGTGGGCCCAACCCTTGAAGTTTTCCGCTTTTTGCGTGGAAAGCTTCGGATCGAAACGCCAGATTTCCTTGCCGGTGTCAGGCTCCAGGGCGATCACCTGGCTGTGAGGCGTGCACACGTAGAGCATGCCGTTGGCCTTCAGCGGGGTGTTTTCGGCAGTGGTTTCACCCGGGTCGTTCGGCCCTGGCAGGTCGCCGGTGCGATAGGTCCAGGCCGGCACCAGTTTGCTGACGTTCTCGGGGGTGATCTGTGCCAGCGGCGAATAGCGGTCGCCATGGGCACTGCGCCCGTAGGAGTTCCAGTCGCCGTCCGGCATGGCCGGTGCGGTGTTGGCCATGCCCGGCACGCTGTCGCGGTCCAGTTGGCCCTTGATCTCACCCGGGTTGGTGAACTGGCTGGCGAGCGCGGCGATACCGGCGATGACCACGGCGGCGCCCAATGCGCGGGTGCCCATGGCCGAGGCTTCGGCGGTCAACAGCGGGCGGCGGAACCACGGCAGCAACATGACGATGCCCAGGGCAAACAGCATTGCCAGGCGCGGCACCAGTTGCCACCAGTCCAGGCCCACTTCCCACAACGCCCACACGGTGCTGGCGAACAGCACCAGCGCGTACAGGCCCAGGGCCGCGCGACGGGCCATGATCAGCAACACGCCGGTCAGCGCCAGGCCGATACCGGCCAACAGGTAATACAACGAGCCGCCAAGCGTGCTCAGCTTGACTCCCCCGGCCAACAGGACCAGGCCCATCAATAGAAGCAGAATGCCGAGCAAACTCGGTAGCAGACGGCTTCGACTCAAAGCACCCTCAGTGCTCATAGTGTGTTTCTCCGTGACGTTTTAAGGAGTCCCGCGCAAGTAGTCACTGTAGATGACGATCTTGCGGGGGCATGGTTCAGTTGAAAAAAGGCAAATTCGGTTGCCGCGATCCCTTGTGGGAGCGAGCTTGCTCGCGATGGCGGCGTGTCAGTTGGCTTCAAGGTTGAATGTGCAATCGTTATCGCGAGCAAGCTCGATCCCACAGGAACTCGCCGAGACAGCGCTGTCTTTCAGCGTCTGGACACTGGGCGTTTTTTAATCTTTCAGCAGGATCGAGCTGGACGCAGAGGCTTCGGCACGCCAGAAGAAGCGTTTCAGCAGGCGGCGCAAGGATAATGTCCCGTTCTCAATAGAGAAAGGGCTTTTGTTGACATGAATCATCTCGGATTCGGTAACAGTGCGCCTGGCGCTGGGCGGCCATGATGAAGGCTATGCTTCCACCCTAAGGGCACCTCGGCTAAGGTGCGCGGTTTTACACCTTTAGCGCGAAGGCCTCCCATGACCGAACCCAACAACAATCCACTGCACGGCGTGACGCTGGAGCAGATCCTCAACGCCCTCGTGCAGCACTATGAATGGTCGGGCCTGGCCGAACGCATCGACATCCGTTGCTTCAAGAGCGACCCGAGCATCAAGTCGAGCCTGACCTTCCTGCGCAAGACGCCATGGGCGCGGGAGAAAGTCGAGCGCCTGTACATCAAGTTGATGCGCACCAAGCGGCCGGTCTGAGTCGTGGGGAGTAATCAGGGTCGTCACCTCACGCTGCGACAGCGTTTTGTCTGCGTGACGGCACTGCTGGGCTGGGTGGGATTGAGCATCCAGCTGTATCTGATCCTGCTTGGTCGCTGGAAACTGGACGCGAGCCTGCTGGGCGGGCTGGTGAGTTTCTTCAGTTTCTTCACGGTCCTGACCAACACCCTGGTGGCCGTGGTGCTGACCTGGGAACTGACCGCTCGCGAGTCGGCGGCCCGGCGCTGGTTCCTGCTGCCCAGCGTGCGCAGCGGCGTCGCAGTGAGCATCGCCCTGGTCAGCCTGGCCTACAACCTGCTGCTGCGCCACCTCTGGCAACCCGAAGGCTGGCAGTTCGTGGCCGACGAACTACTGCACGACGTGGTGCCCTTGCTGCACATCGCCTATTGGTGGCTGTGGGTACCCAAAGGCACATTGCGCCTGGGCCACATCGGGCTGTGGGTGATCTACCCCTTGGTGTATTTCGCCTATGTCCTGCTGCGCGGGGATCTATTGGCGGCTTACCCCTACCCTTTCATCGATGTGGCGAACCTGGGTTATCCACAGGTGTTCATCAATGCCGGGGGGATATTGCTGGGGTTTATCGCGATTGCGTTGGGGGTGGTGGGGTTGGATCGGTTGGCATCGTTGAAATAGAGGCCTGCAGAGCACATAGCAGTGTGAGTCAAACCTGTGGGAGCAAGGCTTGCCCGCGATGAAGATCACGCGGTTTACCTGAAGACCAGGGCGCCTGCATCGCGAGCAAGCTTTGCTCCCACAGATAGGTATCCCACAGGGGTTTGTGTTCCATATCCGGCATCAGCGCCTTGCTGGCAACATCCACACCAACCCACTGGCCTTGGCCCGCTCATGACACAGCGCCAACACACTGCGCCGCTCGTCGTTGTCCATCCGGCTCCAACGGGTGATCTCCGCCACGGTGCGCTGGCAACCGGTGCAGATGTCGTCATCGTCCAGCGCACAGATGTTCACGCAGGGCGAAGGCACCGGGCGTTCAGGGGCGCTCATGGTTCCTGCTCGACCAGGTCGCGGGCGTAGCGCTGGGCATTGTGCACATAGTGCGCCGCGCTGGCCTCGAGCATTTTTTTCTGGGCCTCGGTCAGTTCACGCACCACCTTGCCGGGCGAGCCCATCACCAGCGAACCGTCGGGAATTTCCTTGCCCTCGCCGATCAGCGAGTTGGCGCCGATGATGCAGTTCTTGCCGATCTTCGCGCCGTTGAGAATCACCGCGTTGATGCCGATGAGGCTGTAGTCGCCCACCGTACAGCCATGGAGCATGGCGTTGTGGCCGATGGTCACGCCGGTGCCGATGGTCAGCGGATAGCCCATGTCGGTGTGCATCACCGTGCCGTCCTGCACATTGCTGTTCTTGCCGATCAGGATCAGTTCGTTGTCACCGCGCAGCACGGCGTTGAACCAGACATTGGCGCCCTCTTCGAGGCGGACCTTGCCCACCAGCGTGGCGTTGGGCGCGACCCAGCTCTGTGGGTGGGTTTCGACACGGGCATCGCCCAGGCGGTATTTCATGAGAGTCCTCGGGGCGTCAGGTATTGATGAAACTCTTGGGCGGTTTATGCAGGTCGATCTCGGCGTCGTACAGCAGGTTGACCAACTCCACGACCATGATCGCCGTCAGGCCCCAGATCTTGAATTCGCCAAACCGATAGCTGGGCACGTACCAACTGCGGCCCTGGTAATCGATCCGGTGCGTGTGTTCGCGCGGATCCTTGCGGAAAAACTCCAGCGGTACGCTGAACACCGCAGCGATCTCGGCATCGTTGGCCTGGTATTCGACGTAGTCCGGAATCACTCCGACATAAGGCGTGACCTTGATGCCGTGCAGCGAGATCAGCGGGCTGAGGGGGCCGATCACTTCCACCAGGCCGGGCGGCAGGCCGATTTCTTCCTCGGCTTCGCGCAGGGCAGTGAAGATCAGGTCCGGGTCTTCCGGGTCGCGGCGCCCGCCGGGGAACGCCACCTCGCCGCCATGGGTCGAGAGCCCGCTGGCGCGCAGGGTCAGTACCAGCTCCGGTTCATCGCTGCGGGTAATCGGCACCAGCACCGCGGCTTCAGGGAAACGTTGGTCAGCCTGCAGATCGTGCGGGGTATGGTTGCTTACTCGATGCAGTAGCTCGTCCAGCATGAGACTTCTCGATTTATTCGCTACCTTGCATCATGCACCAATCGTTCAAGCGGCCCAACCCCCGCACCGCGTCGTGTCGCGAAAGGACAACTTGCCGACACCGGCCCGCGCCGCCAAGATAGGCGCAGCATTCAGGAATCCAAGCATGAAATTCTGCAGCCAGTGCGGTAACCCGGTGACCCAGCGCATACCCGAAGGCGACTCGCGCCTGCGTTTTGTCTGCGACGCCTGCCATACCATCCATTACCAGAACCCCAACATCGTGGCCGGTTGCGTACCGACCTGGGGCAGTAAAGTCCTGTTGTGCCGGCGCGCCATCGAGCCGCGGCGCGGTTACTGGACGCTGCCGGCGGGCTTCATGGAGAACGGCGAAACGGTCGAACAGGCCGCCGTACGCGAAACCGCCGAAGAAGCCTGCGCCCGGGTGCGAAATTTGAGCATCTATACGCTGATTGACGTACCGCATATCAGCCAGGTACATGTATTCTTCCGCGCCGAACTGGTGGATGAGGATTTCGCCGCCGGGCCCGAGAGCCTGGAGGTGAAGCTGTTCGAAGAAGCGGACATTCCCTGGGACGAACTGGCTTTCCGCACAGTGGGCCGTACCCTGGAATATTTCTACGCGGACCGCCGGGCCGAAGATTACCCTGTGCGGTCCGAATCGATCCCACCGCTGGCTCAGCCTGCCAATACATAAAAAACCAATATAGCCACAACACCTCTAGGGATATCGTTTCAATGCGCTGGTTGCTTGTCTTGTTCTGCTTGTCGTTCACTGCGATGTCCCAGGCCTCTGCGGTGGGAACCTACAACGGCAAGGTCATCGAAAAAGTGCTGGTGCTCAAGTCCGCCCATCAATTGCAATTGATCAACGACGGCAAGCCGCTCAAGACCTATCGCATCTCACTGGGCAGGGGCGCCAAAAAAGGCCCCAAGCTGATCGAGGGCGACAAGCGCACCCCTGAAGGTTTCTACTGGATCGACTGGCGCAAGACCAGCGAGAACTACTACCTGTCGATGCATATTTCCTACCCCAACATCAGCGACGCCGCCCGCGCCCGCCGCGAAGGCGTTGAGCCGGGGGGCATGATCATGATCCACGGCACGCCTGATTCGGAAGAGAACCCTGAGCAGTTGTTCCATACGCTGGACTGGACCGACGGCTGCATCGCCATGCGCAATGTGGACATGCGCGAGGTCTGGAACCTGGTGCCGGATGGCACGATGATCGAAATCCGGCCGTAGCGCCTCCCCCTCCTGCGGCAGGAGCTTCTTGTGGCGAGGGAGTCCCCGCTGGGCTGCGCCTGTAGGAGCTGTCGAGTGCAACGAGGCTGCGATCTTGCCCCAGGCACTTGAGTCTCAAGCGAAAGATCAAAAGATCGCAGGCTTCGCCAGCTCCTACAGAGCCCCGCGCGAGATTGCTCCCTCACCACAGGTTACGTGGCATCAAGTCCGAAGCTCTACCCGGTCCAAGGCCTTGTTTGCCAACAACGTTCCCAGATCGATCATCTGCGCCACACCCAACGCCACATGCCGCCGCGAACCGTCCAAGTCAAACAGGAGGTCGCTAAGCACCGCATTGGCCGAGGCCAGGGTTTCGCTGAGGTTGGCTAGTAAGGTTTCGGTGTCAACGTTGTCCGATACGCTGAACAACTGCACCGAGGGTTGGGGGTCTGGTTCGCTGCCGTCGGGTTTGAGGTAATGGTCCATCGCGCGGTCGGCGGCTTCTTTCAGCTTGTCGGGGGCGTAGTCGCCGTAGGGGAAGGTGGAGGCGGGTTTTGGCATGTCAGAATTATTTTTCAATTGAAGCTCCTTTAAATTAATGGAGCCCAGGACAAAACGTCCGGGCCTGTTGCCCCTTGATTTTTTTCGGACGGTCAAACCCGGTCGCTGAATTGGCAGCGACACCCAAAGGCTAGAGCCCTTGCTTCCGAGGGACAACCTTAAAAACATGTCGGAAACTTCGGTCCGTCTGACAGACCAAGGAGTGATCATTCACACAACAAAAAACCGGCCGAAGCCGGTTTTCGAGGATGGCATTTGGGCTTACACAAACGCTGCGCGCTGCTCAGCCTCATAATGCCGGGTCTGGAAAGGCAAGAGGGTTTGCACCTTCAAGCCAAGACCTTCATTCAATCCCCAAGAGAGAGCGAGTTCATCACGGCGTTTGCGAAGCGCAACAGCGGTTTGTGAGGTTATGGCTTGCTTGGGTGTCGAGCGTAAAAATAGCTCAAGGGCTTTGAAGACTTCCAACGCACGGCTGTCCGTGACACACGAAAATCGGGTGAGCCGTTCGAGCAAATAGCCTGCACGACGCAACTCGACCTCATCCGTGTGTTGGCTCAGAAAAGCTTGAGCTGCGCTTATCAAGTCCGAGTTGGAATACCAGACAGCCTTGGCCGCGCTCACGAGTGCAGCATCATCTGCATGATCCAACGGGCTTTTGACCAATGTGTCCAGAGCGGCTGAGAGGACGTGGCGGTTAGCAGGCTTCGCCATCTGTATTCTCCAAATAATCTTGCAAAATTTGAGTAAGAACAGAAATTGGAGGCTCTTTGTTGCCAACATATACATCAATTGCCTGCAATGCCAGTCGACGCAGCTCAGTGGTCAATATGAAGCCGGCCCTTAGGAGCGCCATGATGTCGCCAATATCCTGATCCGTTGCTCTGCCCAACTTTGAAATCGCAATATCTACAGGGGCAGCAACGTGAACGTGTAGAGGAGACTCTACCGGGAACTCTTCAAGAGGGAGGCTTCGAGCCCAATAGTCCTCGTGAATCGGACCAAAGCTGGTGTTGTATTGGAGGTCGTAGTTGAGTTCCATCAATCGGCCGGACTTTTCGTCGACAAATTGCTCAGGCACTTCCGCAAGTAACGTTCGAAGATGAAAGCCTTCTGGAAGGCTAGCCTCATAAATTTCGGCGTCAACGTCCGTGGAGACACGATGGTTTGTATAAAGGTGCACTGCACACCCACCAAAAACGATGACTTTGACCACCCCAGGCACTGCATTCTCAGAAGTCAGCTCCGCTTCGACGGACTTGAACATTGAAACCAAAGCCTGTCCCAGCGCGGTACTTGTATTGAGGCGGGGGGCGATCGTATCCGGCATTTCCATGTTTGAACCTCAGAGGCTGATGTTGCTCCTTGAAACTGGGATCTGCCACTTGGCCTTGCCAAAGACCAGTGAGCGATCCCTGCGTTTGGAGATGTAGGCCCCGAAAACTAGAGCCCCCGTTTCTGAGGGACAACCTTAAAAACATGTCGGAAACTTCAGGGCGTCTGACAGATCAGCCATCTGATCGGGGATGTTTCGCACAAATTTCAGATAGGCTTTTTTTGGATTGAATTGGGTACATATCCATTGCTGCGGTAACGGATATTCACACCGACCAAATAAACAACCCACCACCGGCCACCACGAAAATAAACATCAAATTTCAAAACCCGCCCTCCATGCATACCACTGACCTCTAATCCCCCCAACCCAACGCAGTAACCCCACGATCTATCCACACCACCCTAATACCACTTAAAGCTAGCCACCTTTAAGCCCCCCAGAAAATCTAGACAACCCGCCAAAAGCAGCGTTGACATGGTATTCAAGTGGTATTAGCTTCGATCCCCATCACCGAGCGAAAACTCCTACAACCGCATCGGACACACCACATGAACGACATCCTGGCCCTGCGCCCCGACGACACCCAACCCACCCCGCTCTACCTGCAACTGGCCCGCAACCTGGAGGCCGCTATCCACGCCGGCCAGTGGAAAGCCGAGCAAGCAATGCCCTCCGAACGCAGCTTGAGCGAGCAACTGGGCATTTCCCGGGTCACCGCCCGCAAAGCGCTGGAAGTGCTGTTCGAACAAGGCCTGATCCGCCGCAACCAAGGCTCGGGAACGTTCATCACCCCGCGCCTCGAACAACCGCTCTCGCGCCTCAGCGGGTTCAGCGAAATGCTCCGGCTCAAAGGCTTCGTGCCCGGCTCCCAGTGGCTGGAGCGGGAAATTACCCCGCCAACCCACGAAGAACTGATTCGCCTGGGCCTGTCACCCACTGACAAAGTCGCCCGGCTCAAACGGCTGCGCAAGGCCGACAACACGGTCATGGCCATCGAGATGAGCACCCTGCCCGCATCAATCATTCCCAAGCCACAGGCGGTGGGCGATTCGCTTTATGAATTCCTCGATGGCATCGGCAAACCGGTGGTGCGCGCCCTGCAACACATCCAGGCCATCAACGCCTCGGACGAGTTCGCCGCCCTGGTGGGCATTGCCCCCGGCACCGCAATGCTACTGATGACCCGGGTCGGCTACCTGGAAGACAACACGCCCATCGAAGTCACCGACACCTATTGCCGCAACGACTACTACGACTTTGTCGCAGAGCTGCGGCGCTAGACGACCAGAGAATCCCAATGTCCGAAGACAACATCCTCACCGCCAACGGCTGGATACGCGGCCGCCTGGTCCACGAACACGGCAAGGTCGTGTCCGTCGAAGGCCAGCCCTGCGACCCGGCGAGCAACGACCTGCCCTACCTGCTGCCCGGCTTCATCGACCTGCATGTGCACGGCGGCGGCGGCAAAGACATCATGGAAGGCGCGCCAGCGTTCGAAACCATTGCCCGCACCCACGTGCGCTTCGGCACCACGGCGCTGCTCGCCACCACCATGACCGCGCCGAGCGAAGAAATCGCCAGCGTACTCAAGGCCCTCGGTGAGTTCTGCGAACAGCGGCCCAGCGGCAGCGCACGCGTGCTGGGGGTGCATTTGGAAGGCCCCTATATCAACCCCGGCAAACTCGGTGCCCAACCGAATTTCGCCCACACCGCGTTGATGGCCGAAGTGGAGGCCTACCTGGCCCTGGCACCGATCCGGGTGATTACCATCGCACCGGAAATCGCCGGGCACGACGCCTTGATTCGCGCGCTCAGCGCCCGGGGCGTGCGCATGCAGATCGGCCATACCCTGGGCAGTTACGAAGAAGGCGTCGCGGCACTGGCGGCCGGGGCCAGCAGTTTCACCCATTTGTACAACGCCATGAGCCCGTTGCATCACCGCGAACCGGGCATCGTCGGCGCGGCTCTGGCCCATGCCCGATATGCCGAGTTGATTCCCGATTTGCTGCACGTGCACCCCGGTGCCATGCGCGTGGCCTTGCGTGCGATCCCGTGCCTGTATTGCGTCACCGACTCCACCGCCGCCGCCGGAATGCCCGACGGCGAATACAAGCTGGGCAGCCACACCGTGACCAAATGCCTCGGCGGTGTGCGCCTGGCCGACGGCACGCTGGCCGGCAGCACCCTGACCATGGACCAGGCCCTGCGCAACCTGGTGAAGATCGGCCTGCCCCTCGCCGAAGCCTCGCAACGCCTGTCGCAATTCCCCGCCGACTACCTCGGCCTGCCCGAGCGCGGACGCCTGCAACCCGGCGCCTGGGCTGACTGTGTGCGCCTTGATCGTGCCCTGAACCTGATCGACGTGATGGTCGAAGGAGAAGCCATTGACTTCCAAAATGCTTGAAGAGGCCCTGGCCTCGTCCGCCGCCGTCGAGCGCCAATTGCGGCTATTGGACCCCGCCCTGCAGGAAATTGCCGGGCGTCTGCGCCGCCAACCGCCGCAAGTGGCGATGACCGTGGCCCGTGGCAGCTCCGACCACGCCGCCAGCTACTTTGCCTACCTGACCATGCAACAACTGGGGTTGCCGGTGGCGTCGCTGCCGATGTCGGTGGTGACCATGCAGCAGGCGCCGCTGAAGGTCAGCGGCCAGGTGGCGTTCGCATTCTCCCAATCGGGGCAAAGCCCGGACCTGGTGAACAGCCTGCGCCTGTTGCGCAAGCGCGGCGCGTTGAGTGTGGCGATGGTCAACGCAGAGGACTCTCCGCTGGAGGCGGCCTGTGAATTCAGCGTGCCCTTGTGCGCCGGCATCGAAAGCAGTGTCGCCGCGACCAAGAGTTTCATCGCCACTCTCAGCGCCAGCGCGCGTCTGGTGGCCCATTGGAAAGACGATGCAGAATTGCTCGAAGCCGGCACCGCGCTGCCCGAAGGCCTGCGCGATGCCGCGAGCCAGGATTGGAGCGCCGCCGTCGAGGCCCTGCGTGACGGCCAGCGCTTGATGGTCATCGGCCGTGGCGCCGGGTTCGCCATCGCCCAGGAAGCCGCGCTCAAATTCAAGGAAACCTCAGCGATCCAGGCCGAAGCCTTCAGCAGCGCCGAGGTCCGCCACGGGCCGATGGCACTGATCGATGCAGATTACCCGCTGTTGGTGTTCGCCCCGCGCGGCGCCGAGCAGGCTGGTGTGTTGAGCCTGGCCGCCGACATGCGCCAACGCGGCGCCCGGGTGCTACTGGCCGCGCCCGATGACATCGCCGAGCGCAACCTGACGCTGTCCCGTGCCGAACACCCGGCCCTGGACCCGATCCTGGCGATCCAGAGCTTTTACCGCATGGCCGCCAGCCTGGCTGAGGCCCGAGGCCTGGACCCGGACCAGCCACGGCACTTGAGCAAGGTCACCCGGACCCACTGAACCGACAATCCTTTAACGCAAGGTCAACGAAATTACAAAGAGAGCGAGCCCATGCCCAACAACAATAAAGAGCTGACCCTCAGCGCCCCGCTCAGCGGGCCGGTGCTCACCCTCGCCAACGTCCCGGACGCGGTGTTCGCCAGCGGCGCCATGGGCGACGGGATCGCCATCGATCCGCTGAACGACACCCTCTACGCCCCCTGTGACGGCGAGGTGATCCACGTCGCTCGCACCGGCCACGCCGTGACCCTGCGGGCCGACAACGGCGCCGAACTGCTGCTGCATCTGGGGCTGGACACTGTCGAATTGCAGGGCGACGGTTTTTCCATGCTGGTCAAGGAGGGCACGCGGGTCAGCAACGGCCAGGCGCTGCTGCGTTATGACCTGGACAGCGTGGCACAGCGCTGCAAAAGCCTGGTCAGCCTGCTGATCATCACCAATGGCGAGCACTTCCAGGCTCGGCCGATTACCCTCAAAGGGGTCAAGGTCGGCGAGCCGTTGCTGCACATCGTCAGCAAGACACCGGGTGAAACACGCGACGATGAAGCGGACGTCGGCATCGAAGTGTTCGGCCAGATCCGCATCGCTCATCGAGGCGGCCTGCACGCGCGGCCGGCCGCCTTGGTTCGCCAGACCGCCCAAGGCTTCAAGAGTCGCTCGCACCTGCACTTCAGCGGTCGATCGGCGTCCTGCGACAGTGTGATGGGCATGATGGGCCTGGCGATCACCGAACAGGCCGAAGTGCACGTCAGTTGCCGTGGCAGCGATGCCGAGGCGGCGTTGCAAGCGCTGCTGAAAACATTATCCACAGCCCTGGCCGAAGAGGCCCATGCCGAGGCACCGCCGGCCAAGGCGCCCAGCCGTAGCGCCGAAGACGGTGTGCTGCACGGCGTATGCGCCGCGCCCGGCCTGGTCAGTGGAGCGCTGGTCCACCTGGAAGGCATTCAGTTGCCCGAGGATGTCGGGGGTCACGACGTCGCAGAACAACGGCAACGGCTTCGCGATGCCTTGGCGCAGGTCAGTCGCGAGATCCAATTGACCCTGGAAAACGCCAAGGCCCGGCGCCACGTCGATGAGCAAGCGATCTTCAGCGCCCACTTGGCATTGTTGGAAGATCCGGTCCTGCTGGACGCCGCCGACCTGTCGATCGAACAAGGTTGCGCCGCGCCCCACGCTTGGAGCCGCTCCATCGACGAGCAGTGCCAAGTGCTGCGGCAACTGCAAAGCACGCTGCTGGCCGAGCGCGCCAATGATTTGCACGACTTGCGCCAGCGGGTCTTGCGGGTGCTGTTGGGGGAAGCCTGGCAATTCGACGTACCGGCGGGCGCCATTGTCGTCGCGCAGGAACTGACCCCATCGGACCTGTTGCAACTCAGCGCCCAAGGCGTGGCCGGTGTGTGCATGGCCGAGGGCGGCGCGACGTCCCACGTGGCGATCCTGGCCCGTGGCAAAGGCCTGCCCTGCCTGGTGGCATTGGGCGAGGCACTGCTTGCACAGGCACCGGGGCAATCGGTGGTGCTGGACGCCGACGGCGGCCGCCTCGAACTCACCCCAACCGCCGAGCGCCTGGCGCAGGTGCAGCAAGCACAGACCCGACGCACAGCCCTGCGCGCCCAGCAACAGACCCTCGCCCACACGCCGGCGCGAACCGTCGATGGGGTGGAGGTTGAAGTTGCCGCTAACGTCGCCTCCAGCGCCGAAGCCAGCCAGGCCTTTGCCAACGGCGCCGATGGCGTTGGCTTGCTGCGCACCGAGTTTCTCTTCGTCGACCGCCACACTGCCCCCGACGACGAAGAGCAACGCCAGGCCTATCAGGCCGTGCTCGATGCCATGGGCGACAGGCCAGTGATCATCCGCACCATCGACGTCGGTGGCGACAAACAATTGGATTACCTGCCGCTGCCGGCCGAAGCCAACCCGGTGCTCGGCCTGCGGGGCATTCGCCTGGCCCAGGTGCGCCCGGAACTGCTGGATCAGCAATTGCGAGCCCTGCTGCAGACTCGCCCACTGCACCGCTGCCGGATTTTGTTGCCGATGGTTACCGAGGTTGACGAACTGCTGCACATCCGCCAGCGTCTCGACGCCTTGGGTGCCGAACTCGGCCTGAGCGAACGCCCGCAACTGGGGGTGATGATCGAAGTACCAGCCGCCGCCCTGCTGGCCGAGCAACTGGCCGAGCACGCGGACTTCCTGTCCATTGGCACCAACGACCTGTCCCAGTACACCCTCGCCATGGACCGCGACCACGCCGGCCTCGCCGCCCGGGTCGATGCCTTGCACCCGGCGCTGTTGCGACTGATCGCCCAGACCTGCGCTGGCGCCGCCAAGCATGGGCGCTGGGTTGGCGTATGCGGGGCCTTGGCTTCCGATCCCCTGGCCACACCGGTGCTGATAGGCCTGGGCGTACGGGAGCTGTCGGTCAGCCCGCCGCAGGTCGGCGAAATCAAGGACCGCGTGCGTCACCTCGATGCCGCCCAGTGCCGCCGCGTCAGTACCGATTTGCTGAACCTGGCCAGTGCCGCCGCCGTGCGCCAGGCCTGCCATCAACACTGGCCCCTGGGCTGAGCCACGTCGGACAACAATAAAAGGAGAGACGCCATGTACCAGCATTTCATTGAAGGGCTGCAACGCCTCGGCCGGGCGCTGATGTTGCCCATCGCGATCCTGCCGATAGCCGGCCTGCTGCTGCGCCTGGGTGACACGGACCTGTTGAATATCGCGATCATCCACGATGCCGGCGAAGCGATTTTCGCCAACCTGCCGATGATCTTCGCCATCGGCATCTCTGTGGGGTTCGCCCGGGACAACAACGGCACGGCGGGGCTGGCCGGGGCCATCGGTTACCTGGTGATGATCGCGACGCTGAAGGTGCTCGACGCCAGCATCAACATGGGCATGCTCGCCGGGATCATCAGTGGTCTGCTGGCCGGCGCGCTGTACAACCGCTTCAAGGACATCAAGCTGCCGGAGTACCTGGCGTTCTTTGGCGGCCGACGCTTCGTGCCGATTGTCACCGGCTTCAGCGCCGTCGGTCTCGGCGTCGTGTTCGGCCTGATCTGGCCGCCGATCCAGCACGGCATCAACAGCTTCGGCGAGCTGCTGATGGCCAGCGGCAGCTTCGGCGCGTTCGTCTTCGGTGTATTCAATCGGTTGCTGATCGTCACCGGCTTGCACCACATCCTCAACAACATGGCCTGGTTCATCTTCGGCAGCTTTACCGACCCGACGACCGGGGCGGTGGTCACCGGGGACCTGACCCGTTATTTCGCCGGCGACCCCAAGGGCGGCCAGTTCATGACCGGGATGTTCCCGGTGATGCTCTTCGGTCTGCCCGCGGCGTGCCTGGCGATGTACCGCAACGCCCTGCCCCAGCGACGTAAGGTCATGGGCGGGATCCTGCTGTCCATGGCGCTGACCTCGTTTCTGACCGGTGTCACCGAACCGATCGAATTCGCCTTCATGTTCCTTGCGCCGCTGTTGTACCTGGTCCACGCGCTGCTCACCGGCCTGTCGATGGCGGTGACTAATCTATTGAACATCCACTTGGGCTTTACCTTCTCCGGCGGTTTCATCGACATGGTCCTGGGCTGGGGCGAATCCACTAACGGCTGGCTGGTCGTCCCGGTGGGCCTGGCCTACGCGGCGATCTATTACCTGGTGTTCGACTTCTGCATCCGCCGCTTCGACCTGAAGACGCCGGGGCGCGAAGAGGTACCGGCGGGCGACAAACCGGCCATCGCTGAAAACCAGCGGGCCGCTGCCTACATCCAAGCGTTGGGCGGCGCTGACAACCTGATCACCCTCGGCGCCTGCACCACGCGCCTGCGACTGGACCTGATGGATCGCAACAAGGTGTCCGACGCCCAGCTCAAGGCCCTCGGCGCCATGGCCGTGGTCCGCCCCGGCCACGGCGGCAGCCTGCAGGTGGTGGTGGGGCCGATGGCCGACAGCATCGCCGATGAAATCCGCTTGGCGTTGCCCTCTTCCGAACGGCCAGCCAGCGCATCCGTGGCCGAAGTGGTTGCGTCTGCCCCACCGGCTGTCGTCTCCGAAGCCGAAGCGCAACAATGGCTCGCGGCCCTGGGCGGTGGCGGGAATGTGGTGCAGCTCGATTGCGTGGCGATGAGCCGTTTGCGCGTGCAACTGGCCGATGGCAAAGGGTTGTCGGAAGGCCAGCTCAAGGCGCTGGGTTGCCAGGGGGTCAGTTCGCTGGAGGATGGTGTGTGGCACTTGTTGCTAGGGGAAAAAGCGCCAGGGTTGTGGCGGGCGTTGGAGGCGGTGGTGCCGAGTCGTCAGGCGGGTGTCAAAGCCTGAGTTTTCGTTGCCTGAAAGTACGCCATCGCGAGCAAGCTCGCTCCCACAGGGTTCGGTGTCGATCACTTGTTTTGTGAACAACACCCATCCACTGTGGGAGCGAGCTTGCTCGCGATGGGGCCTGTACACACCCCACAACTATATCTGACACAGCGCAATCCCCGTGGCGAGGGTTCATGTACACAGAATCACGGGCAATAAAAAACCCGCTGAATCCATCAGCGGGTTTTTCATTTCAAGCGCCAGAGGATCAGAAATCCTCCAACCGCCACACTTCATACGCCGGTGTCTCGTAGGGATGGCTGTGCTTCAGCGCCTCCACCACTGGGCGGATCAACTCATCGGCCACCACCAGTTCCACCTTCCACTCCTCGACCTGCTCGACCTGCCCTGCTTCGCCAATGAACGGCTGGCTGCCGTCCAACGGGCGAAACTGGCCCAGGCCCAACACTTGCCAGGCGCAGTGGTCATAGTCGCCGATTCGCCCGCCACCGGCAGCGAATACGGCGTTTTTGACCACGTCCAGATGGCTGGCCGGAACGAAGAAGCAGAGCTTGTACACCGCCTTAGTTCACCCAGACGCGGGCGTTGCGGAACATGCGCATCCATGGCGCGTCTTCGTTCCAGTCGTCCGAACGCCACGAGTTCTGCACCGCGCGGAATACACGCTCGGGGTGCGGCATCATGATCGTGACGCGGCCGTCGCGGCTGGTCAGGCCGGTGATCCCGCGCGGCGAGCCGTTCGGGTTGGCCGGGTAGGTTTCGGTGACCTTGCCGTGGTTGTCAACGAAGCGCAGCGACACGCAACCAGACAAGTCGGCCTCGAGCAACGCTTCTTCGCTTTCGAATTCCGCGTGGCCTTCGCCGTGGGCGATGGCGATCGGCATGCGCGAACCGGCCATGCCCTGCAGGAAGATCGAATTCGACTCCTGGACCTGGACCATCGCCACGCGGGCTTCGAACTGCTCGGAACGGTTACGCACGAAGTGCGGCCAGAACTCGCTGCCCGGGATCAGCTCGTGCAGGTTGGACATCATCTGGCAACCGTTGCACACGCCGAGGGTGAAACTGTCGGTGCGTTCGAAGAAACCCTGGAACGCATCGCGAGCACGGCTGTTGAACAGCGCCGACTTGGCCCAGCCTTCACCGGCACCCAGCACGTCACCGTAGGAGAAACCGCCGCAAGCGACCATGCCCTTGAAGTCGTTCAGGTCGACACGGCCAGCCAGGATGTCGCTCATGTGCACGTCGATGGCGTTGAAACCGGCGCGGTCGAATGCCGCCGCCATCTCCACCTGGCCGTTGACGCCCTGCTCGCGCAGGACCGCCACTTGTGGGCGAATGCCTTTCTTGATGTAGGGCGCGGCCACGTCGTGGTTGACGTCGTAGCTGAGCTTGGCGCTCAGGCCCGGGTTGTCTTCTTCCAGCAGCGCGTCAAATTCCTGCTCGGCGCAATCGGCGTTGTCGCGCAGGCGCTGGATCTGGTAGCTGGTTTCCGCCCACTGGCGCTGCAACAGGCTGCGCTGGCCTTCAAAGACGGTGTCGCCATTGAAGGTGATGTTGATGTGGGCGTTGTTGATCGGCTGGCCGATCACCGAGACGCAGTCGGCCAGGCCAGCTGCGCTGAACTGGGCGAGGATGTCCGGGGTGGCGTCCTGGCGAACCTGGATCACCGCGCCCAACTCTTCGTTGAACAGGATGGCCGGGATTTCGGCCTTGGACTCGGCAACGCTGTCGAGGGTCAGGCTCAGGCCGCAGTGGCCGGCAAAGGCCATTTCCACCACGGTGGTCAGCAAACCGCCGTCGGAACGGTCGTGGTAGGCCAGCAGGTGACCGTCGGCGTTGAGACCCTGGATGACGGCGAAGAATGCCTTCAGGTCTTCGGCATCATCGACGTCCGGCGCTTGCGAGCCGAGCTTGCCGTGCACCTGGGCCAGGATCGAGGCGCCCATGCGGTTCTGGCCACGGCCCAGGTCGATCAGGATCAGATCGGTGGTGCCCTTGTCCATGCGCAGTTGCGGGGTCAGGGTCTGGCGGATGTCGGTGACCGGGGCGAAACCGGTCACGATCAGCGACAGCGGCGAAGTCACGCTCTTGTCCACGCCTTCGTCGTTCCAGCGCGTGGCCATGGACATGGAGTCCTTGCCCACCGGAATGGTGATACCCAGCTCAGGGCACAGCTCCATGCCGACAGCCTTGACCGTGTCGTACAGGCGGGCGTCTTCACCCGGGTGACCGGCGGCGGACATCCAGTTGGCCGACAGCTTGATGTCGGAAATCTTGCCGATGCGCGAAGCCGCGATGTTGGTCAGGGTCTCGCCAATCGCCATGCGGCCCGACGCCGGGGCGTCCAGCAGTGCCAGCGGTGTGCGCTCGCCCATCGCCATGGCTTCACCGGTGTAGACGTCGAAGCTGGTGGCGGTCACGGCCACGTCAGCCACCGGCACCTGCCACGGGCCGACCATCTGGTCACGGGCCACGAGGCCGGTGATGGTGCGGTCGCCGATGGTGATCAAAAAGCTCTTGCTCGCCACGGCCGGGTGATGCAGCACGCGCTCGATGGACTCGGCGAGGTCGAGGGTCGACGGATCGAAATCGTCGCCCAGCTCGGCTTCGCGAACGGCCGAACGGTGCATGCGCGGGGCCTTGCCCAGCAGCACTTCCAGCGGCATGTCCACCGGGCTGTTGCCGAAATGGCTGTCGGTGACGGTCAGTTGCGGCTCGGCGGTGGCTTCACCCACTACCGCGAACGGGCAGCGCTCGCGCTCGCAAATAGCCTTGAAGCGCTCGAAGTCCGCCGGGCCGACCGCCAGGACGTAACGTTCCTGCGATTCGTTGCTCCAGATTTCGTGCGGGGCCATGCCCGGCTCGTCGTTTGGAATGTTGCGCAGTTCAAAGCGGCCACCGCGGCCACCGTCGTTGACCAGTTCCGGGAAGGCGTTGGACAGGCCGCCCGCGCCGACGTCGTGGATGAAGCTGATGGGGTTGTGGTCACCCAACTGCCAGCAACGGTCGATGACTTCCTGGCAACGGCGTTCCATTTCCGGGTTTTCCCGTTGGACCGAAGCGAAGTCCAGGTCCGCCGAGCTGGTGCCGGTGGCCATGGAGGAAGCGGCGCCGCCGCCCAGGCCGATGAGCATGGCCGGGCCACCGAGGACGATCAGCTTGGAGCCGACCAGGATCTCGCCTTTCTGCACGTGTTCGGCGCGGATGTTGCCCATGCCACCAGCCAACATGATCGGCTTGTGGTAACCACGGACTTCCTCACCACGCGGGGTGGTGATGGACTGTTCGAAGGTACGGAAATAGCCGGTCAGGGCCGGACGGCCGAATTCGTTGTTGAACGCCGCGCCCCCCAGGGGACCTTCGATCATGATGTCCAGGGCGTTGACGATGCGCTCAGGCTTGCCGTACGGCTTTTCCCACGGCTGTTCGAAGCCCGGGATCTGCAGGTTCGACACGGTGAAGCCGGTCAGGCCGGCCTTGGGCTTGGCACCGCGCCCGGTGGCGCCTTCGTCGCGGATCTCGCCACCGGAACCGGTGGACGCGCCCGGGAACGGGGCAATCGCCGTCGGGTGGTTGTGGGTCTCGACCTTCATGAGGATGTGCACCGGTTCCTGGACCGCACCGTACTGGCGGGTCTCAGGGTTCGGGTAGAAGCGACCGGCAACGTTGCCGACGATCACCGCCGCGTTGTCCTTGTAGGCCGACAGCACACCTTCGTTGTGCATCTGGTAGGTGTTCTTGATCATGCCGAACAGGCTTTTTTCCTGGTCCTGGCCATCAATGTCCCAACTGGCGTTGAAGATCTTGTGGCGACAGTGCTCGGAGTTGGCCTGGGCGAACATCATCAGTTCGATGTCGTGCGGGTTGCGCTTCAAGCCCTGGAAGGCGTTGACCAGGTAATCGATCTCGTCTTCAGCCAGGGCCAGGCCCAGCTCGACGTTGGCTTTTTCCAGCGCGGCACGGCCGCCGCCCAGTACATCGATGGCGGTCAGTGGCTTGGGTTCGGCGTGGCTGAACAGGCCGGCGGCCTGCTCCAGGTTGCCCAGGACGACCTGGGTCATGCGGTCATGCAGACCGTCGGCGATCAGTTGGGCCTCGGCCTCGCTGAACTCACCGGCGACATAAAAGGCAATACCGCGCTCCAGACGCTGGACTTTCGCCAGGCCGCAGTTGCGGGCGATATCGCTGGCCTTGCTCGACCATGGCGAAATGGTGCCGAAACGCGGCAGCACCAGAAACAGGCGACCGGCCGGCTCCTGGACAGGAACACTGGGACCGTACTTCAGAAGGCGCGCAAGCACCTGCTGTTCGTCGCCGGTCAAACCGCCGGTGACTTCGGCGAAGTGAGCGAATTCAGCATACAAGCCACTGACAGCCGGAACCTTCTGGCTCAGTTGCTCAAGGAGTTTGCTGTGGCGAAAGGCAGAAAGGGCAGGAGCGCCGCGCAGGATCAACATCTTCGGGACAGCCTCGGGAAGGGGGTGTGCTTTGAGGCCGTGCATTCTAGCCTAAACCGCCGCCAACGGCACCCGAAACGGCACGCGCGGTGCTGGCCGAATGTCGGTCTTTGCGCACACGGCGCAATTGGACACCCGCGCCAAGGTTTTCGCAGAGTTATTTTTCAGCGACGCAAAGCCCTGCGCACCCCGGCCGGCCGGTGCTGCGGACATGTTTTGCAATGGCTAGCAGACTGGCCATTTGCTGTCGAGATATGGCGGTAGGGGCCGTTTGCGTATACTGCGCAGATGTTTTCCCCAACGGCTTTGCGTCCGCGATATGCCAGATGGCTGATCGCAACCGGACTCTTCCTGGTGCTCAGTGGTTGTGTTGAGAAACCCAACACACTGGAGCGCGTAAAGGAGGATGGCGTGCTGCGGGTGGTTACCCGAAACAGCCCCGCCACCTACTTTGAGGATCGTAACGGTGAAACCGGCTTCGAATACGAGCTGGTGAAGCGCTTCGCCGACGATTTGGGGGTGGAACTGAAGATAGAGACCGCCGACAACCTCGACGACCTCTTCAGCCAGATCGGCAAGCCCAACGGTCCGGTATTGGCCGCCGCGGGCCTGGTCAGCAGCGAACAGCGCAAGAAGCAGGTGCGGTTTTCCCGCTCCTATCTGGAAGTCACCCCGCAGATCATCTACCGCAACGGCCAGTCACGCCCGACCGACGCCGCCGCCCTGGCCGGCAAGAAAATCATGGTGCTCAAGGGCAGCACCCACGCCGAACAGCTGGCACAGTTGAAGCAGCAGTATCCGGGCATCGAATACGAAGAATCCGACGCGGTCGAAGTGGTCGACCTGTTGCGCATGGTCGACGAGGGCCAGATCGACCTGACCCTGGTGGACTCCAACGAAGTGGCGATGAACCAGGTGTACTTCCCCAACGTGCGCGTGGCTTTCGACCTGGGCGATGCCCGCAGTCAGAGTTGGGCGGTCGCCCCCGGCGAGGACAACAGCCTGCTCAACGAGATCAACAGCTACCTGGAAAAGGTGCAGAAGAACGGCACCTTGCAGCGCCTCAAAGACCGCTATTACGGGCACGTCGATGTCCTCGGCTACATGGGCGCCACCACATTCGCC
Organism: Pseudomonas brassicacearum subsp. brassicacearum; assembly: GCF_008801605.1. Lineage (GTDB taxonomy): Bacteria > Pseudomonadota > Gammaproteobacteria > Pseudomonadales > Pseudomonadaceae > Aquipseudomonas > Aquipseudomonas brassicacearum. The sequence continues at coordinate 255,421 of NZ_VZPJ01000003.1, forward strand.
CAGCATTTGCAGCAACGGCTGCCCAAATACGAACAGCACTTCAAGGCCTACGCCAAGCAAGAGAAAGTCGATTGGCGCCTGTTGGCCGCGATCGGCTATCAGGAATCGCTGTGGCAACCGGCGGTCACGTCCAAGACCGGCGTGCGCGGCCTGATGATGCTGACCCAGAACACGGCCCAGGCCATGGGCGTGTCCAACCGCCTGGATCCGAAGCAGAGCATCATGGGCGGTGCCAAGTACCTGGCGTACATGAAGGACCAACTGGACGAAAGCATCGAAGAGCCCGACCGCACCTGGTTCGCCCTCGCCGCCTATAACGTGGGCAGCGGTCATCTGGACGACGCCCGCAAACTGGCGGCCAAGGAAGGGCTGAACCCGAACAAGTGGCTGGATGTGAAAAAAATCCTGCCGCGCCTGTCGCAGAAACAGTGGTACAGCAAGACCCGCTATGGCTACGCCCGCGGTGGCGAGCCGGTGCATTTCGTGGCGAACATCCGTCGCTACTACGACATCCTGACCTGGGTGACGCAGCCACAGCTTGAAGGCAACCAGGTGGCCGAGGGCAACTTGCACGTGCCGGGTGTCGACAAGAGCAAGCCTAGCCAGGAATCCCCGCAGCTCTGACAGCCAGACACAACCCTTAATCTGGGGGGGACCTGTGGGAACAGGTGCCTGTGGGAGCAAAGCTTGCTCCCGCAGGATGTGGTGGCAGGGTCAGGGTTTGGCGGCAGCCAGGATCAACGCTTTCATTTCCGCTACCGCCGACTTGAACCCGACGAACAACGCATGGGCCACCAGCGCGTGGCCGATGTTCAGCTCGTTGATGCCCTTGATGGCCGCGACGGCTTCGACGTTATGGTAGTGCAGGCCATGGCCGGCGTTGACGATCAGGCCCTGGGCCAGGCCACAGGCGACGCCATCGGCGACCCGTTGCAGCTCATCGGCCACATCCGTGGGGGTCTGGGCATCGGCGTAACGGCCGGTGTGCAGTTCGATGGCCGGCGCGCCAACACGCTTGGACGCCTCGATCTGCCGTTCGTCGGCATCAATGAACAGCGACACCTCGGCGCCGATCTTCGACAGGCGTTCCACCGCCATGCTGATCCGCGCCTCCTGCCCCGCCACGTCGAGGCCGCCTTCGGTGGTCAGCTCCTGGCGCGTCTCCGGCACCAGGCAGATGTGCGCCGGGCGGATGCGCTCGGCGAACGCCATCATTTCTTCGGTCACGCCCATCTCGAAGTTCATGCGGGTTTGCAGCACATCCTTGAGCAGCAGCACGTCCCGCTCCTGGATGTGACGACGGTCTTCACGCAGGTGAACGGTGATGCCGTCGGCGCCCGCCTCTTCCGCGTCCAGTGCGGCCTTGACCGGATCCGGGTAACGCGTACCGCGGGCCTGACGCAGGGTGGCGACATGGTCGATGTTCACGCCGAGAAGAATGCGATTGCTGGTGCTCACGAAAAGGCTCCTGAATGGGCAAATGGTCGGCCCACAGCATACGGGTTGATCAGGGCTTGCGAAACAACTCGCGACTGACCAGTGGCCGTCCGCCCAGATGCACAGCCAGGGCCTGGCGCATCAGCCGCTTGGCTGCCGACAAGGCGCCCGGCGCACTCCAGTCGGCCTCGGCCATGGCCAGCAGCTCGGCACCGTTGAACAACCCCGGTTGCAGCAGGTAGACCTGCTCCAGGCCGGCATCCACCTGCAAGCGGTACAGGCCATCGGCGGCGATGGGTTCGCCGTGCAGGTCAGTGTTCAGGGCGAAGCCATAGCCCAGGTCATCCAGCAGTCGCCATTCGAAGGAGCGCAGCAGCGGCTCCAGCGGCCGGCCTTCAGCCAGCGCCAGCAGCGTGGCGGCGTAGTGGTCGAAGACGGCCGGGTGGGGATCTTCGGCGGGCAGCAGGCGGATCAGCAGTTCATTGAGGTACAGGCCGCTGAACAGCGCCTCACCATTGAGCCACGCCGCAACGCCATTGCTTTCCATGCGCCCGACATTTTTCAACTCGCCCCGGCCACGGAACTCGACTTCCAGCGGCACGAACGGCCGCGCCAACGTCCCGGCCTTGCCCCGCGCCCCACGCAACACCGCCCGCAGCCGCCCTTGCGGCGTGAGGAAGTCCACCAGGGCGCTGCTTTCGCGGTAGGCGCGACTGTGGAGGACGTAGGCGGATTGGCCGGTGGGTTGGGTTGGGGGCATGGGAATCAGAGTTCTCAATGGACAAACAGAGTTTTTAAACAGCCCCAAACCAATGTGGGAGCGAGCTTGCTCGCGATAGCGGTCTGTCAGTCAACATCCATGTTGAACATCAGGCCCTCATCGCGAGCAAGCTCGCTCCCACAATGGTTCTCGGTATATCCAGTCAGCTGATCAGAGGTCGCCGTAACCCAACGAACGCAACGCCCGCTCGTCATCGGACCAGCCACCCTTCACCTTGACCCACAGGTTGAGCATGATCTTGGAGTCGAACAGCAGCTCCATGTCCTTGCGCGCCTCGGTGCCGATGCGCTTGATGCGCTCGCCCTTGTCGCCAATGATGATTTTCTTCTGGCCGTCACGTTCGACGAGGATCAACGCATGAATGTGCAGGGTCTTCCCCTGTTGCTTGAACTCTTCGATCTCGACCGTGATCTGGTAGGGCAGCTCGGCACCCATCTGACGCATGATTTTCTCACGCACCAGCTCGGCGGCGAGGAAACGGCTGCTGCGGTCGGTGATCTGGTCTTCGGGGAAGAAATGATCGTTTTCCGGCAGGTGTTCGGCAATCACCCGCTCCAGCGCGTCGAGGTTATGGCCGTGCTGGGCAGAGATCGGGATGATCTGGGCGTTCGGCAACTGTTCCTGCAACCAGGTCAGGTGCGGCATCAGCTCAGCCTTGTCTTCGATGCGATCGGTCTTGTTCAGCGCCACGATCAAGGGACCCGTCACGTACTGAACGCGTTCCAGGACCATCTGGTCTTCTTCGGTCCACTTGGTGCGGTCGACCACGAAGATCACCACGTCGACGTCTTTCAACGCCGCCGAGGCAGTCTTGTTCATGTAGCGGTTCAGGGCCTTTTCGCCGCCCTTGTGCATGCCCGGGGTGTCGACGTAGATCGCCTGCACGGCGCCTTCGGTCTTGATGCCCAGCATGTTGTGACGGGTGGTCTGGGGCTTGCGCGAGGTGATCGCCAGCTTCTGGCCCAGGATGTGGTTCAGCAGCGTGGACTTGCCCACGTTCGGCCGACCGACAATGGCGACATAGCCGCAGCGGGTGACGGTTGTATCAGTCATTGCCATTCTCCACACCCAGGGCAATCAGTGCTGCGGCGGCCGCTACCTGTTCGGCAATACGACGACTCACACCCTGACCCCGGCTTTTTTCATTCAATAGGACCACTTCGCATTCGACGAAGAAGGTACGGCAATGCGGCTCACCCTGGATATCCACGACTTCGTAGCGCGGTAGCTCGCAACTGCGCGATTGCAGGAATTCCTGCAAACGGGTCTTCGGGTCCTTGTTGGTGTCCACCAGCGTCAGGCTGTCGATCTCGGAGGTCAGCCAGGCCAGCACGCGTTCGCGCGCCATTTCCATGCCCGCATCCAGGTAGATCGCACCAATCAACGCTTCCAGGGCATCGGCCAGGATCGACTCGCGACGGAAACCGCCGCTTTTCAACTCACCAGAGCCCAGGCGCAGATAGTCGCCCAGGTCGAAACCACGGGCCAATACGGCCAGGGTCTCACCTTTTACCAATCGTGCGCGCAAACGCGACAACTGGCCTTCGCGGGCCAGCGGGAAACGCTCGAACAGCGCCTCACCGGCCACGAAGTTGAGGATGGCATCACCGAGGAATTCCAGGCGTTCGTTGTTGCGCCCGGCAAAACTGCGGTGAGTGAGGGCCAGGAGCATGAGGTCCTGGTCCTTGAAGGTGTAGCCGAGCTGACGCTCGAGACGGCTTAGAGAAACGCTCACGGTTTACCCACGCTGAGTTCGTGGCTGGATTCCACCGCCACGGCGGCAAGGCGCCGTTGGCTTGGGACAATTAACGCTGTGTTCAAAAATACGTCCTGACTATCGTTGGCTTCATGCCTTCGGGCAACCTTGCGCAGGCTCCAGAAAAGCATTCGGCGCTGTGTTCAACAGCGCCGTGTGTGATTACTTGATCAGGCCAACCCGCGAGAAATTCGGCAGGTGACTGAGTTTGGGTTCCGGCCAGCTCATCCAGACCGCAAAGGCCTTGCCGACGATGTTCCGGTCCGGGACCATGCCCAGCAGGTCCTTGGGAATGTTCGGATCATCCCAGTACCGGCTGTCGTTGGAGTTGTCGCGGTTGTCGCCCATCATGAAGTAGTGCCCCGCCGGCACGGTCCACGAATGGTCCGGCGTTGCGCGGTAGCGGCTCATTTCCTTGCGGATCAGGTGCTCGGCCTCGCCGAGTTTTTCCCGGTAGAGCTCGGCACTGCCCAGCGTACCCGGCTCGGAACCGAGCAACTGTTCGGCCACCGATTCGCCATTGACGAACAGGCGCTTGTCGGCGGTGTAGCGAACCGTGTCGCCCGGCAGGCCGACCACACGCTTGATGTAGTTGACGTTCGGGTCGCTCGGGAAGCGGAACACCATGACATCGCCGCGTTGCGGGTCACCGACTTCGATGACTTTCTTGTCGATCACCGGCAGGCGGATCCCGTAGGAAAACTTGTTCACCAGGATGAAATCGCCCACGTCCAGGGTCGGCTTCATCGAGCCTGACGGGATCTGGAACGGCTCTACCAGGAACGAGCGCAGCACCAGCACGATGAACAACACCGGGAAGAACGACTTGCCGTACTCGACCAGCAGCGGTTCCTTGTTGAGCTTTTCGACCACCACACCATCAGGCTGGCTGACGCTGCCCTGATAAGAGGCGATGGCCGCCCGGCGCCGAGGCGCCAGGAACAACAGATCAAGCAACGCCAACAGGCCGCAGACAAACACGGCGATAACCAGCAACAGCGGGAAATTTAGCGACATAGGACCTAACTATCCAACCTGAGCACCGCAAGGAAGGCTTCTTGTGGAATTTCCACGTTACCGACCTGCTTCATGCGTTTTTTACCGGCCTTCTGCTTTTCCAACAGCTTGCGCTTACGGCTGACGTCGCCACCGTAGCATTTGGCCAATACGTTCTTTCTGAGCGCCTTGACGGTTGTACGCGCCACAATCTGCCCGCCAATGGCGGCCTGGATTGCCACATCGAACATCTGCCGCGGAATCAGTTCCTTCATCTTCTCGGTCAATGCACGACCTTTGTAGTGCGCGTTGTCACGGTGCACGATCAATGCCAGGGCATCGACTTTCTCACCGTTGATCAGCACATCCAGCTTCACCAGATTAGCCGATTGGTAACGATCGAAATGATAGTCCAGCGAAGCATAGCCGCGACTGGTGGATTTGAGGCGGTCGAAGAAGTCCAGTACCACCTCGTTCATCGGCAGGTCGTAGGTCACCTGGACCTGCGTGCCGAGGAACAGCATGTCGTGTTGTACGCCACGCTTCTCGATGCACAACGTAATGACGTTGCCCAGGTGCTCCTGAGGCACAAGGATGTTGGCCCGCACGATCGGCTCGCGCATGTCTTCGATGGCCGACAGGTCCGGCAGCTTGGACGGGTTGTCGACGTAGATGGTCTCGCCGTTCTTGAGCAACAGCTCGAAAATAACCGTCGGCGCCGTGGTGATCAGGTCCAGGTCGTACTCGCGCTCCAGGCGCTCCTGGATGATTTCCATGTGCAACATGCCCAGGAACCCGCAACGGAAGCCGAAGCCCAGGGCATCGGAGCTTTCCGGGGTGTATTGCAGGGACGAGTCGTTCAGGGTCAGCTTTTGCAGGGCTTCGCGGAAATCCTCGAAATCGTCGGAGCTGACCGGGAACAGGCCGGCATAGACCTGCGGCTGGATGCGTTTGAAACCTGGCAGCACATCGACGTCGGGGGTAGAGCTCAAGGTCAGGGTGTCGCCGACCGGCGCCCCGTGGATGTCCTTGATGCCGGCGATGATGAAGCCCACTTCACCGGCCTTCAGGTCTACGGTGGCGGTGTGTTTCGGGTTGAATACACCGACGCTGTCCACCAGGTGGATCTTGCCGGTGGACTTGACCAGGATCTTGTCGCCTTTCTTCACGCGGCCATGGCGCACGCGAACCAGGGAAACCACACCCAGGTAGTTGTCGAACCAGGAGTCGATGATCAACGCTTGCAGCGGATCCTCGATGTTGCCGGTCGGCGCGGGAATGGTGTGCACCAGGCGCTCGAGCACTTCGTCCACGCCCAGGCCGGTCTTGGCACTGCAGGTGACCGCGTCGGTAGCGTCGATGCCGATGATTTTTTCGATTTCTTCCTTCACGCGGTCCGGATCGGCCTGGGGCAGGTCGATCTTGTTCAGCACCGGCATGACTTCCAGGCCCTGCTCGATGGCCGTATAGCAGTTGGCAACCGACTGGGCTTCGACGCCCTGGCCAGCATCGACCACCAGCAGCGCACCTTCGCAGGCCGCCAGCGACCGGCTGACTTCATAGGTGAAGTCGACGTGACCCGGGGTATCGATGAAGTTCAGCTGATAGGTGATGCCGTCACGGGCCTTGTAGTAGAGGGTAACGCTGTGGGCCTTGATGGTGATCCCGCGTTCACGCTCCAGGTCCATGGAGTCCAGGACCTGGGCTTCCATTTCACGCTCGGCCAGGCCGCCGCACATCTGGATGAAGCGATCGGCCAGCGTCGACTTGCCATGGTCAATGTGGGCGATGATGGAGAAATTGCGGATATGACTCAAATCACTCACGGATCAACACTCAAAAAGGCTGCAGGCATAGCCCGCCGAAAAATAGCCGGGAATTGTACCTGATACACCGCGCAAGTGGGAGCAAAGCTTGCTCGCGAAACAGCCACCTCGATCTATGAAAGACCACAGGGCCTTCATCGCGGGCAAGCCTTGCTCCCACACAGCCTTGCTCCCACAGCCCCCTCGCTACACGAGCAATCAACCGGCCCGACGCAACAGCCAGAGCCCGGCCAACGCGCAGATACCGGCCGGCACCAGCACCGCAAACAACGGCGAGAAGCCGAACACCAGGCTCGACGGCCCCAGCAGATCCTGGGCAATGCGGAAAGTGAAGCCCACCAGCACGCCGGTAAACACCCGCTGGCCAAGGGTCACCGAACGCAGCGGGCCGAAAATGAAGGAAATCGCCATCAATACCAGGGCGGCGGTGACCAACGGTTGCAACACCTTGACCCAAAAAGCCAGCCAGTAGCGACCGTTATTCAAGCCCTGGTCCGCAAGGTAGTGGATATACCCCCACAAGCCGGTAATCGACAGCGATTCAGGCGCCATCACCACGGTGCTGAGCAACTGCGGGCTGATCGACACGTCCCAACGTTCCTGCGGGGCGGCGACCACCTCGGTGCGCTTGTCATGGAACAAAGTGGTCGTGACATCGCTCAGCTGCCAGTGGTCCTCGGAGAAATTGGCGCGCTTGGCAAAGCTCGACGACAGCATGTGCCGTTGGTCGTCGAAGCGATACCGGGTCACGCCATAGAGAATGCCATTGGGCTGGACCGAGTTGATGTGAATGAACTCGTCGCCCTGACGGTGCCACAGGCCGTGCTTGGCGCTTTGCGCATCGCCGCCGCCCTGGGCCAGGGAACGGTTGGCCTGGGCAGTATTTTCGGTGGCTGGGGCGATGTACTCGCCGATCAACACACCCACCAGCATCAACACCAGCATGGGCTTCATCACCGCCCAGACGATCCGACCAATGGACACGCCGGCGGCGCGCATGATGGTCAGCTCGCTATTGCTGGCCAGGCTGCCCAGGCCGATCAGGCAACCGATCAGCGCGGCCATCGGCAGCATGTCGTACAAACGCCGTGGTGCCGTCAGCAGCACGTAGCTCGCCACGTCCGTCAGCGTGTAGGTGTCGCTGACGTCGCTCATTTCATCGATGAAGGCAAACAGGGTCGCCAGGCCGAGAATGATCCCCAGTACCGCAAGGATCGCCATGAACACACTGCTGCCGATGTAGCGATCGAGTTTAACCACGGGCCACCTCCAGCGCGCTGCGACGACTGGCCAGCTTCAGGCGCAGCGGCTCCCAATAGAGCAACCCCAGGCCGATGGCCAGGAAGATCGAGTGCACCCACCACAGGCCCAGGGCTGGCGGGATCTTGCCTTTCTCCAACGCACCGCGGGCGGAAATCAGGATGGTCAGGTAAGCCATATAGAGAAGAATCGCCGGCAGCAGCTTGAGGAAACGCCCTTGGCGCGGGTTGACCCGCGACAGCGGGACCGCCATGAGGGTCACGATGAATACCAGCAGCGGCAAGGACAGGCGCCATTGCAGCTCGGTACGGGCACGAATGTCGTCGTTGCCCAGCAGGCTGGCGGTGGGCATTGCGTCGCGGTCAGTGACTTCGTCGCTGACCTCGGGCTTGGGCAACAGCACGCCATAGGTGTCGTACTTGATGGCCCGGTAATCGGCCTGCCCCGGCTTGCCGTCATAGCGATAGCCGTTTTCCAGGATCAGGTAGCGGTTGCCGTCGGGGTTGATTTCCTGCCGGCCCTTCTCGGCCACCAGCACGGAGATGCCACGGTCCTTCTTGGCATCCGAAGACAGGTTCTTTTGTGTAATGAAGACGCCGCCCAGGTCGATCCGGTCGTCCGAGAGCTGTTCGGTGTAGGTCACCCGCGTACCGTCGCGCAGGGCCTGGAAACGCCCTGGCACCAGGGTGTCGAACTCGGTCATGGCGTCTTGCTGGTTGATCAGCAACTGGAACTGGGTGGCACCCTGGGGTGCCAGGCTCAGGCTCAGCCAGGCCACCACCAGCGCCACCAACGTGGCCGGGAACAGCGTCATGCGAAACAGCCGTTGTTGGCTCATGCCGGTGGCCGACAGCACGGTCATTTCGCTGTCCAGGTACAAGCGTCCGTAGGCCAGCAGGATACCGAGGAACAACCCCAGCGGCAGGATCAATTGCAGGAAGCCCGGCAGGCGGAACCCCATGATCAGGAACAGCGAGCCCGGGTCCAGGGCACCGGAGGCCGCTTGGGCGAGGTATTTGATGAAGCGTCCGCTCATGATGATGACCAGCAGCACGGCGCTGACGGCACTCAAGGTCAATAAGACTTCGCGGGATAGATAACGAAAGACGATCAAACCAGACACTCCAGGGTTGTCAGGCTAAGGCGGCCAAACAAGCAAACGTATCGAGTCGGCGCGCCAACGCGAGCCGCCGAAAAAAGAGCCGCATTATCCTGTGATTGGAGGCGCCTGTCACTTCGCACGCTTTAAGCCGGTGCTTAAAGCCAAAAGTTAGCGCCGTCGAGGGTTGTCAGGCTCGGGCGCCGGGGTTCAAACTGCGGCCTTTGTCGCCGGCAAGCACCGGCGCTTCTTTTATATAGAAGAAGCTCGCTCAGCGCGCCACCGTCTCGGCGCCTGGCCTCTTGACCATTGACTCAGGGATCCGGACATGGAACTGGTTGTAAAAAGCGTCAGCCCAGAAACGTTGAAAACCGCCACACTGGTAGTCGCCGTCGGTGAAAACCGCAAGCTTGGCGTGGTCGCCACCCAGCTCGATACCCTGAGCGGCGGGGCCATCAGCGCCGTACTCAAGCGCGGCGACCTGGCCGGCAAGGTCGGCCAGAGCCTGTTGCTGCAAAACCTGCCCAACCTCAAGGCCGACCGCGTGCTGCTGGTGGGCGTGGGCAAGGACGCTGAACTGGGCGACCGTCCATTCCGTAAAATCATTGCTGGCGTGCTGGGTACCCTCAAGGGCCTTGGCGGCGCTGATGCCACCCTGGCGCTGGACGAGTTGGTGATCAAGGGCCGCGACAGCTACGGCAAGAACCGCTTGCTGGCCGAAACCCTGGTGGACGGCGAATACCAGTTCGACCAGTTCAAGAGCCAGAAAGCCGAACCCCGCGCCCTGAAAAAAATCACCGTACTGACCATCAAGGCTGCCCAGGCTGAAGTCCAGCGTGCCGTGACCCACGCCACCGCGATTGCCAACGGCATGGCGTTCACCCGCGACCTGGGCAACCTGCCGCCGAACATCTGCCACCCAACGTTCCTCGGCGAACAAGCCAAGGCACTGGGCAAGGAGTTCAAGGGCCTGAAGGTCGAAGTCTTCGACGAGAAGAAGATCAAGGACCTGGGCATGGGTTCGTTCTATTCCGTCGGCCAGGGCAGCGCCCAGCCGCCACGCCTGATCGTGATGCAATACAACGGTGGCAAGAAATCCGAGAAGCCGTACGCACTGGTCGGCAAGGGCATCACCTTCGACACCGGCGGCATCAGCCTCAAGCCGGGCGCGGGCATGGATGAGATGAAGTACGACATGGGCGGCGCCGCAAGCGTGTTCGGCACCCTGCGCGCGGTGCTCGAACTGCAACTGCCGATCAACCTGGTGTGCATCCTGGCCTGCGCCGAGAACATGCCCAGCGGTACGGCCTCGCGTCCGGGCGACATCGTCACCACCATGAGCGGCCAGACCGTGGAAATCCTCAACACCGACGCCGAAGGCCGCCTGGTGCTGTGCGATGCCCTCACCTACTCCGAGCGCTTCAAGCCGCAAGCGGTGATCGACATCGCGACCCTGACCGGCGCCTGCATCGTCGCCCTCGGTTCCCACACCTCGGGCCTGCTGGGCAACAACGACGAGCTGATCGGCCAACTGCTCAGCGCCGGCCAACAGGCCGACGACCGCGCCTGGCAGTTGCCACTGTTCGACGAGTACCAGGAACAACTGGACAGCCCGTTCGCCGACATCGCCAACATCGGCGGCCCGAAAGCCGGGACCATCACCGCAGCCTGCTTCCTGTCGCGCTTTACCAAGAACCTGAACTGGGCGCACCTGGACATCGCTGGCACGGCATGGACCAGCGGCGGTAAGGACAAGGGTGCCACCGGTCGTCCGGTGCCCCTGCTGACCCAGTACCTGCTGGACCGCGCCAAGGCCTGACACCAATGACCGTCGCTGGCGTCACCCTCGGGTGGCGCCAGCGGCGGCTCAGGAACCGCAATGACCAAAGTCGATTTCTATATCCTGCCCAGCGCCGACCCGTCGGCGCGGCTGGATTTTGCCTGCAAGCTCGTTGAAAAAGCCTGGCGCATGGGGCACCGCATCTACCTGCATTGCAGCGATGCCGCCCAGCGCGAGGACCTGGACGCACGCCTGTGGGCCTTCAAGGGCGAGAGCTTCGTGCCCCACGGCCCGGCCGAGAGCGAACCCGAAGGGTTGATCGTGCTGGGGCTGGGGGATGACTGCGGCCAGCACCAGGACCTGCTGGTAAACCTCGACCTGAAAGTACCGGCCTTTGCCCAGCGCTTCGCCCGTGTGGCGGAAGTGGTGGTCGAAGACCCGGCCATCCGACAAGCCGCGCGGGAGAGTTTCCGTTTCTACCGCGAACAGGGCTATCCTCTGCAAGACCACCGTTTACAGCGACTCTGAGCCCTACGATGGACACTCCAAAACCGCCACAAAAACCCGCGCACCTGCTGGATGACCTCGAGTCGATCCGCCAACTGCTCGGCGACGACAACCTGCAACCGCCGCTGCTGACCGACACGGTCGTGCACGAGCCGGTGCATGATGAACAGATCCCCCTGCTGTTCGACCCGATCAACGGCCAGCCGGAACCCAAGCCTGCCGCCAAGACCGAAGTCAAAGGGCCCGACGCCCTGCTGCACCTGGACCGCGAACTGCGCGCTGCGGCGCAGTTGATCATGCAAGACGTCATCGACGACTTCGCCCCGCACATCGAGACCGAGATCAAGCGCCGGCTGGATGCGCGGATGGAGCGGTTGCTGAGCCAGTACGAGTAACCCCGAGATTTACTGACTACCGAACACCTTGTGGGAGCGAGCTTGCTCGCGATAGCAGTGTGTCAGTCAACATCAATGTTGCTGATCTACCGCTATCGCGAGCAAGCTCGCTCCCACATTGTTCGGTTGCGCCCACAAGCCATCTGCCAAGCTTCCAGCTTGCTGCATGTGGCTTGCACCAGCCCCGCCCGCTATACTTCCCGGCTTTTCCTGAATAAATGCCAATAGGGTCCCGCCGCGCATGGATAAGACCTACCAGCCGCACGCCATTGAAACTTCCTGGTACAACACCTGGGAGTCCGAGAATTATTTCGCTCCGCAAGGCGCGGGCGATTCCTACACCATCATGATCCCGCCGCCGAACGTCACCGGCAGCCTGCACATGGGCCACGGTTTCAACAACGCGATCATGGATGCGCTGATCCGTTTCCGGCGCATGCAAGGTCGCAACACCTTGTGGCAGCCGGGCACCGACCACGCCGGTATCGCCACGCAGATGCTGGTGGAGCGCCGCCTCGAAGCCCAGGGCCAGAATCGCCATGACCTGGGCCGCGAGAAATTCCTCGAGAAAGTCTGGGAATGGAAAGACGAGTCCGGCGGCAACATCAGCCGCCAGATCCGTCGCCTCGGCTCGTCCGTGGACTGGAGCCGCGAGCGCTTCACCATGGACGACGGTCTTTCGGAAGCGGTGAAGGAAGCCTTCGTGCGCCTGCATGAGGACGGGCTGATCTATCGCGGCAAGCGCCTGGTCAACTGGGACACCAAGTTGCACACGGCCATTTCCGACCTCGAAGTGGAGAACCACGACGAGAAAGGTTTCCTGTGGAACCTGAAGTACCCACTGGCCGACGGCGCCAAGACCGCCGAAGGCAAGGATTACCTGATCGTCGCCACCACGCGTCCGGAAACCATGCTGGGCGACTCCGCCGTGGCGGTGAACCCGAACGATGAACGCTACCAGGCGCTGATCGGCAAGTTCGTCGAACTGCCCCTGGTTGGCCGTCGTATCCCGATCATCGGCGACGACTACTGCGACCCTGAATTCGGCACCGGCTGCGTGAAAATCACCCCGGCCCACGACTTCAACGACTACGAAGTCGGCAAACGCCACAACCTGCCGCTGCTGAACATCTTCGACAAGAACGCCAACATATTGCCGGCAGCCCAGGCATTCAACCTCGACGGCACGCTGAACGAAAGCGTCGACGGCCAGATCCCGGCCGAATATGCCGGCCTGGACCGCTTCGAAGCACGCAAGCAGATCGTCGCGGCGTTCGATGCCGCCGGCCTGCTGGTCAGCGTCGACGACCATGCCCTGAAAGTCCCGAAAGGCGACCGCTCGGGCACCATCATCGAACCGTGGTTGACCGACCAGTGGTACGTGTCCACCAAGCCGCTGGCTGAGCCTGCGATTGCCGCTGTCGAAGACGGCCGCATCCAGTTCGTGCCCAAGCAATACGAAAACATGTATTTCTCGTGGATGCGCGACATCCAGGATTGGTGCATCAGCCGTCAACTGTGGTGGGGCCATCGCATTCCGGCCTGGTACGACGAGTCGGGCAAGGTCTATGTCGGCCGTGATGAAGCCGAAGTCCGCGCCAAGCACAACCTCGGCCCGGACGTGGCGCTGCAACAGGACAACGACGTCCTCGACACCTGGTTCAGCTCCGGCCTGTGGACCTTCTCCACCCTGGGCTGGCCGCAGCAGACCGAATTCCTGAAGAAATTCCACTCCACCGACGTCCTGGTCACCGGCTTCGACATCATTTTCTTCTGGGTCGCCCGGATGATCATGTTGACCATGCACCTGGTGAAGAACGAAGACGGCACGCCGCAAGTGCCGTTCAAGACCGTCTACGTCCACGGCCTGGTGCGCGACGGCCAGGGCCAGAAGATGTCCAAGTCCAAGGGCAACGTCCTGGACCCGCTGGACATCATCGACGGCATCGACCTGGAAACCCTGGTGCAGAAACGCACCTCCGGCCTGATGCAGCCGAAACTGGCAAAGCAGATCGAGAAAGCCACCCGCGAAGAATTCGCCGAGGGCATCGCCAGCTACGGCACCGACGCCCTGCGTTTCACCTTCTGCTCGCTGGCGTCCACCGGTCGCGACATCAAGTTCGACATGGGCCGCGTCGAAGGCTATCGCAACTTCTGCAACAAGATCTGGAACGCTGCGCGCTACGTGCTGGATAAAGGCGAAGACTGCGGCCAGAACGGCGAAGCCTTTGAACTGACCCTGGCCGATCGCTGGATCATTTCGCAGTTGCAGCGCACCGAGGCCGAAGTGACTCGCCAGTTGGACCAGTTCCGTTTCGACCTGGCCGCGCAAGCCTTGTACGAGTTCATCTGGAACCAGTATTGCGACTGGTACCTGGAACTGTCCAAGCCTGTGCTGTGGGACGAAAACGCCCCGGTCGAACGCCAGCGCGGCACCCGTCGCACCCTGGTGCGCGTGCTGGAAGTGGCCCTGCGCCTGGCGCATCCGTTCATGCCGTTCATCACCGAGGAAATCTGGCAGCGCATCGCACCGCTGGCAGGCGCCCAAGGCAAGACGATCATGCTGCAACCTTGGCCGGTGGCCAACGAAAGCCGCATCGATCCGGCGGCTGAAGACGACATCGAGTGGCTCAAGACCTTCATGCTGGGCCTGCGTAACATCCGCGCCGAAATGAACATCGGTCCGGGCAAGCCACTGGCCCTGTTCCTGAAGAACGCCAGCGCCGAAGACCTGCGCCGCCTCAACGAAAACGAGGCGTTGCTCAAGAAACTGGCGAAGCTTGAATCGGTGACGGTCCTGGCAGCCGGCGAAGAAGCACCACTGTCGGCCACCGCCCTGGTTGGCGAGATGGAAGTGCTGGTGCCAATGGCGGGCCTGATCGACAAGGCCGCGGAACTGGCGCGCCTGGACAAGGAAATCCTGCGTCTCAAAGGCGAAGTGCAGCGGGTCGGCGGCAAGCTGTCCAACGCCGGCTTCGTCGACAAGGCGCCGGCCGAAGTCATCGAGAAGGAACGGGCCAAACTGGCCGAGGCGGAACAGGCCTTGGGCAAGCTGGCCGAGCAGCACGCGCGGATCGCCAGCCTGTAACAGCGGTTCGCAATGAAAAAGGAGGTCCAGTTGGACCTCCTTTTTCATGCCTGTCACTTTCCTTTTCAGGTATCGCAAAACCCATGTGGGAGCGAGCTTGCTCGCGATAGCGGCGGATCAGCCAACCCATATGCCAACTGACACACTGCTATCGCGAGCAAGCTCGCTCCCACATTTAAACCACGCAGTCATCAAGACCGGGCCGGATGTGGGACAATGCCCGCCACTTTTTGAGCCATCCCCGAATCGACTCGCCCATGACCGCCCCCCGCACACCCAAACCTGCCCGCCAGAAGCCCAAGTCCGCCCCGGAGGCTAAAACCGTGGCGCCGCGTGAAAAAGCCAGCCTGCATCCGCGCAACCGCCACCAGGGCCGCTACGACTTCCCAGCGTTGATCAAGAGCACGCCGGAACTGGCAAAGTTCGTGATCATCAACCCCTACGGCAAGGAAAGCATCGACTTTGCCAGCCCTGAGGCCGTGCGGGTATTCAACCGGGCGCTGCTCAAAGCTTTCTATGGCATCGCCCACTGGGATATCCCGGCCGACTACCTGTGCCCACCGGTGCCAGGGCGGGCGGACTATGTACATTTCCTCGCCGATTTGCTCGCCAGCCACAACGAAGGTGAAATCCCCCGTGGGGCGGCGGTCAAGGTGCTGGACATCGGCACCGGCGCCAACTGCGTTTATCCATTGATCGGCTACAGCGACTACCGCTGGCACTTCCTCGGTTCGGAGATCGATCCAACGGCCATCGCCTCGGCCAAGGCCATCGTCCAGTCCAATGGGTTGAACAAAGCCATCCAGTTGCGCCAGCAAGCCAACCGCAAGCAGATTCTCCAGGGCCTGCTGGACGACACCGAACGTTTCGACCTGACGATGTGCAACCCACCGTTCCATGCCTCCCTGGAGGAAGCCACCAAGGGCAGCCAGCGCAAGTGGCGGGCACTGGGCAAGGCCGATCCGAAGCGCAAGCTGCCGGTGCTGAATTTCGGCGGTCAGGCTGCGGAGTTGTGGTGCGAGGGTGGGGAAGCCCGGTTCGTGACGCAACTGATCGGCGAAAGCGCGCAGCTGGCCGGGCAAGTGCTGTGGTTCAGCACCCTGGTGTCGAAGGCGTCGAACCTGCCGGCGATTCAAACCGCGCTGAAAAAGGCCGGGGCGCTGCACAGCCAGGTGGTGGAGATGTCCCAGGGCCAGAAGCAGAGTCGTTTCGTGGCCTGGACCTTCCAGACCCAGGCCCAGCAACAGGCTTGGCGCCAGTCGCGTTGGGTTCGCAAGGATTAGAAAGACACCTACGGGTGGTTTTCAAGGCAATAAAAAACCGTGCCCGGATCGCTCCGAGGCACGGTTTTTTTTACTGCGGTCTTACTTGTTGACCGCGTCGGTCAGGCCTTTGGCCACAACCAGCTTGATCACTTTCTTGGCAGCGATTTCGATGGCAGCGCCAGTCGAAGGGTTGCGGCCGGTACGGGCAGGACGCTCGGTGACTTTCAGCTTGCCAACACCTGGCAGAGTGATTTCGCCGCCATTTTCCAGCTGATCGGCAACGACTTGGCCCAGTTGGTCCAGCAGCGAACGCACGGTAGCTTTTGGTGCGTCTACAGATTCAGCCAAATCAGCGATCAGTTGGTCTTTAGTAAGAGCCATGTAGTGTTCCTTCCCTATCAAATTCATATGGATTGCAGAGTGCAGTGTCAGCCATCGAGCCCGATCTCTCTTGATCAGGCACCCTCGGCAATCACCGCGACGGATCGGGGTAATAGATGCCGAAAACCGGGATTGGTTCGACCTGACAGATGCTGAATGCACGCTTAACGCAGTGACTTCGCGTAAGACCGGGCAAAACTAGCACAACGCCTCTGAAATATCCGCCTCTAGCTACCCATTTGGTCAGCTTTCTTGCGCTAAAACGTTAAAAAAATGCATATAGGGTGTCGGACGGGTCTGAAAGGGCCTTTGCCGGGTTCCAAAACCAGTGATTGCGGTACACTGGGGCCTTTTTCGGGGAGCGCGCCCTCCTCTCTTTCATCAGCCGAGAAATCCATGCCGATCCGTCATTGCATCGTCCACCTGATCGACAAAAAACCCGACGGCACCCCAGCTGTGCTCCATGCCCGCGACTCCGAACTGGCAGAGTCCACGGCCATCGAGAACATGCTCGCCGACCTCAACGAAAGCTATAACGCCAAGCAAGGCAAGGCCTGGGGCTTTTTCCATGCCGAGTCCGGGGCGCATCCGTTCAGCGGCTGGCTGAAGGAGTACCTGGACGGCGGCAAGGACTTCACCGCCTTCAGTCGCGTGGCGGTGGAACACCTGCAAAAGCTGATGGAAGAGTCCAACCTGTCGGTGGGCGGCCACGTGCTGTTCGCTCACTACCAGCAAGGCATGACCGACTACCTGGCCATCGCCCTGCTGCACCACAGCGAAGGCGTGGCGGTGACCGATGAGCTGGACGTGACCCCGTCCCGCCATCTGGATCTGGGCCAGTTGCACCTGGCGGCGCGGATCAACGTGTCGGAATGGCAGAACAACAAGCAATCGAAGCAGTACATCTCGTTCATCAAGGGCAAGAACGGCAAGAAGGTCTCGGAGTATTTCCGTGATTTCATCGGCTGCCAGGAAGGTGTCGACGGCCCCGGCGAGACTCGCACCCTGCTCAAGGCCTTCAGTGACTTCGTCGAAAGCGAAGACCTGCCGGAAGAGGATGCCCGGGAAAAAACCAAGACCCTGGTCGACTACGCCAGCAGCCAGGCCAAGCTCGGCGAGCCGATGGGCCTGGAAGAACTGTCCGAACTGATCGACGAAGATCGCCCGAAAGCCTTCTACGACCATATCCGCAACAAGGACTACGGGTTGTCGCCGGAAATCCCGGCGGATAAACGCACTCTCAACCAGTTCCGTCGCTTCACCGGTCGCGCCGAAGGCTTGTCCATCAGCTTCGAAGCGCACTTGCTGGGCTCCAAGATCGAGTACGACGAAGAGGCCGGCACGCTGATCATCAAGGGCCTGCCCACGTCGCTGACCGACCAGCTCAAGCGTCGCAATTGATGTTTGGTGGGGTGCTGAAGAAATTCCTGCTGATTCTGCTGGTGGTGGTGGTGGCCTATCAGAACTGGGGCAAGATCGAGCGGGTGTTCAACCCGTCACAGATGGTTTCCGAGCAGATCCGCAGCAACGCCCGCGTCGTGCTGTATGCCACCGACTGGTGCGGCTACTGCAAGGCAACCCGGCGGTTCCTGGATGAGAAAGGCGTGCCGTTTCGCGAGTTCGATATCGAGAAGGACACCGAGGCGCGCAAGACTTATGAGGCGCTGGGTGGCCGGGGGATTCCGATCCTGGATGTGAACGGTACGTTGATTCGTGGGTATGAGCCGGAGAATATTCTCAAGGCGTTGTCCGCGATATAGGTTTGAGGGCCTCATCGCGAGCAAGCTCGCTCCCACACAGTGATCGGCGGCAAACGCAGATCCTGTGAACCACACACCTATCCTGTGGGAGCGAGCTTGCTCGCGATAGCGGACCAACATTCAACATCAATATCGACTGATCTGGCGCCATCGCGAGCAAGCTCGCTCCCACAAGGTCATTCGTTGTTCATCGAGCCTCGATCCGGAAGCCAAACCGCGGAAAGTGCACATGCACCACCCCGCCCCGCTCGTCTTCGCGACGCAGAATCAATTCTTCGCTCCCGGCAAACACCAACTCCCCGGCCACCGGATCGACGCCATAGTCGGTCGCGGCGATGCTCACCTGCTGCCCTGCCGTGAACCCGTTCGGCTCGTCGAATACCTCATCCGGCAGCGCTGCCGGCGTAGCGTTGCGGGCAACGTCCAAGGCTTCTTCGGCACTCATCTGGCTCGAGGCACCATGGCCGAAACCCAACACCCGCGCCAACCAGGCCGAGACAGCCGGATAAGCATCCACCAGCGGCGAGGTAACCGGAGTGCCCTTGAGGAACCACAGCGGATGGGCCATGGCGAAGTCGGCAATCGACGGATCACCCAACAGGAAATCGCCCTCCTCGCGCTGCAACTGTTGTTCGAGACGCGCCATGATCGTCGGCCATTGGTGCTTGGCCTGCTCGGCGGCCAAGCGCGTAGTCGTGCCGCCACTGAACAGCCCGGCACGGTCGCTGATGAACGCCTTGATCGCTTCGGGCGATAGCTTGGCGAACCGTGCCGCCACCGACTCCGGCTGGAACACCAGGCTCACCGCATGCTGGAACACCACCGAATCGGCCCACGCTGCAAAGGACGCGGCAAGCATTTCCCGGCCTTCGGGGAACAGCACCGGCGAAGCTTTTTCCTGCTCCAGGCGGCGAGCCATCAGCGACGTATCGCAATAGACATCCGCGCCGACCTGCAACACCGGCGTCTTGCGATAGCCACCCGTCAACGCCGTCAGGTCAGGCTTGGGCATCATCGGCGGGATGTTCACCGAACGCCAGGACAGCCCCTTGAAGCCCAGCAGCAGCCGGGCTTTTTCCGCGAAAGGAGACGTTGGGTAATGATGAAGGATCAGCTCTGACATGAGATTAGCCACTGCAGGAATGAAGTCTTACAGCTTAGCGCGCCTGATCGGGACAGCCTACCGGCCTGATAAAGGCCTATCAGCCCGGCTGATTGAGCGACAGCGCACTGGCCACCAGGCATTCCTTGGCGCTTTTCTTGAGCTTTTTGATCAGCCGCTCCTGGCGCAGGGCCTCGCCCTTGTCGCGACAAGCCTCGGTGTACACCAGAGCCACTGCCGGGCTGGAAAGGAAGAAGCGTGCCCCCTTGCCGCTTTGATGCTTGGCGAAACGCCGCACCGGGTCATCACTGACGCCGCAGTACAGCGAACCGTTGGCGGCCCGCACCAGGTAGACAAACCAGGGTTTGTCCGCTTCGGTGGGACCTTGTGCAGGCAGATCGGGAGAGAGGGTGGCGGTCGTCACTAGATGTTCAACAGGTCGGTAAAGACAAGCCGCGATCTTATCAGCGACTGGCCTGGAACGCCCGCAGCCCCTTGAGGGCCTGGGCCCTGACGGCGTTGCGTACCAGCGGTGTCCAGCCCAGCAACAGGCCCTTGGCACCCAATGCCTGGCGAGACCAGCGCCACAGATCGAAGTTGTCGTGGTGCTCGCAGATCTTGCCGTCGCGAAAAACGAAGCGCGCCTGAATGTCATTGATCACAATGTTGCCGGTCTGGCTGAACAAGTACGTCGCCACCCAATGGGCACCACCGGTACGCTCATCGCTGCGCACGTTATCGAAGGTCAGGGAAAAGTCCTTGGCCCGGGTCGTCAGCATGCGCCACATGTCGCCGGCATCGCGCCCGCGCAGCTCGCCGAACGCCGGGTCGCTGAACAGCACGTCGTCGGTGTAGCAAGCGCTCATGGCTTCGGCGTCCAGGCGTTGGAAGGCCTGATAAAAACGGCTGATCAAGGCGTTGTGGGCATCACTCATGGACAGGCTCCGAAAAACGTTTCAGTAGGCCAGTACGATAATCTTCCGCCGCAGGGAAGACTATCGTCATTCGCCATGAAAATGATATCAACGAAGGTCAGTGACCCTTTCGCTGCTGACCCCGACGTACAACGTCCGGCCTGCGCCGATGCCGGCGATGATCGCCCCCAGGCCAACCAGGCCGAAGATCCAGCCCAGGGCATTCCAGCCGCCGGTCAAGTCGTGGACCACACCCACCGCGAACGGCCCCAGCGACGCCAGCGTATAGCCGAACCCCTGGGCCATGCTGGAAAGGTTGGCGGCCACGTGGGCGTCCCGCGAACGCAACACGATCAGCGTGAGCGCCAGGCTGAATGATCCGCCCTGCCCCAAGCCCAGCAGGATCGCCCAGCCCCACAAGCCATCGAGCGGCGCGTAGAGGCAACCGAACAAGCCACCCAGGACCATGAGCATGACGATCACGATGGCCAGGCGCTGGTCCTTGCCGCGCGTTGCCAACCAGGGCGCCGCGAGGGAACTGATCAACTGCACGATGACCGAACCGGACAGCACGAGCCCGGCCTGGGTCGGGGTCAGGCCACGGCCAATCAGGATCGACGGCAGCCAGCCAAAGACGATGTAGGCCAGGGACGATTGCAGCCCCATGTACAACGTCACTTGCCAGGCCAGGGGATCACGCAGCAAGCCGCGGACCCGATAAGCCACTTGGTGGGCTCCGTGTTTCCCGCCCACTTGCGGTAACCAGAACACCGCGGCCAGCAGCGCCGGGACCACCCAGAAGCCCAGGCCCAAGGCCCAGCTGTGGCCAAGCTGCTCGCTCAGCGGCACGGTCGCCCCGGCCGCCATCGCCGCGCCCAGGCACAAAGCCATGGTGTAGACACCGGTCATGGTGCCGGCCTGTTTGGCGAAGTCGCGCTTGACGATGCCCGGCAGCAGCACGCCGATCACACCGATACTCGCGCCGGCCAGGATGCTGCCGACAAACAGCCCGACCTGACCGAAGGCGCTGCGCAAGACAATCCCGCCCGCCAGCGTCAACAAGATCCCCAGCACCACGCGCTCGGCACCGAAGCGCCGCGCCAGCACCGGCGCCAGCGGCGCGAACAGGCCCAGGCAAAGCACAGGCAATGTGGTCAGCAAACCGGCCTGGGCAGCCGACAGGCCGAGGCTTCTTGACACTTCGCTGAGCAACGGCGCCATGCTCGACAACGCCGGACGCAAGTTCAGCGCCACCAGGATCAACCCGAGCAGCAACAGCCAGGGGCGGCGCACCAACGGATGGTGCTGCTGGGCCTGCTCATCGTCGGCCTCGGCGTCGATCAACAGTTCTTCGAGTTCGGCGGCGCGTTTGGGCGCCGTCGAAGTGGCAGGGTCAAGCAGATCGCGGGACATGGAAAACTCGGGTTCGGGGCTCAGGGTTTCAAGCACTCAGGGTTCATTGATCAATTGGCGGCACAGGGACTTGGCCCGTTGCGGATCCTGTTGCTCGACGGCTTCAAGGATTTCGACATGCAGGTCGAACACATGTTGATGGCGCGGGGTGATGTTGAGGCTCTGGCGCAGCTGTGCGCCGATGACGCTGGAGAAGTAGCGATAGAGTTCACTGAGCGCAGGGTTGTGCGCGGCATCCACCAGGAGGCGGTGGAACACCAGGTCGCAGGCGATGTAGTGCTCCAGGTCGCCGTGATAATGCTCGCCGCTGTCTTGCAGCGCCCGGCGCAAGGCAAGCAGATCCTCATCGGTGCGCCGCAGCGCCGCCAGGCCAATGGCCTCTACCTCCAGGATATGCCGGGTTTCCCGGGCCTGTTCCAACGAACAGCGGGACAGCACCTTGAGCGTATCCAGCGGATCAACCACTGCCCGCACGTAACTGCCGTCGCCCTGGCGGATCTCGATCAGCCCGGAAAACGCCAGCACGCGCATGGCTTCGCGCACGGTGTTGCGGCTGATACCCAGTTCCGCCACCAACTCCGGCTCGGTGGGCAAGCGCTGGCCGACGGCCCACACACCATCGCTGATACGTCGGCGCAATTGCTCCAAGGCCTGATCGACTAGGGAGCGCTTTATTAATGGAGAAATATCTGACATGGAGTCCGCCCTTTCATCCAATCATAGGATGAATTTTCTGACATGTTAGTCAGCTTCATCCCAGAGAACAAGCGCCTAGGGTTTAAGGGCAGATAAAGAGCGAGATTTTCGATTAGTCAAAATTACCCTTTGAGGGTAATTTTAGAGACAAGGTAAATGACTTCTTATGGAAAAGAGCACGCCCCATTACGAGCTGGCAGAGGTCAAGGCCGAGGTTCGCAGGTTGGGAAGCAAGGCTTTCACGATGAGCGCGCGGGAAGGCGGACGGAGGATGACGTTAAGTCTTGCCCAGATGCTGCGGATCGTTCACCTGCTGGAGTACAGGATGCTGCACAAATCGATGACCACCTATGCCGATCACCGAATCTGGCAAGACGTCTATCACACAACATTTCAGGATCGGGAGATCTACATCAAAGTGACTTACCGCCCCGGCGGTGGGCATCCGGTGATCTCCTTCAAAGAGAAAAACCAA
Organism: Pseudomonas brassicacearum subsp. brassicacearum; assembly: GCF_008801605.1. Taxonomy (GTDB): domain Bacteria; phylum Pseudomonadota; class Gammaproteobacteria; order Pseudomonadales; family Pseudomonadaceae; genus Aquipseudomonas; species Aquipseudomonas brassicacearum. Next base: position 278,352 of record NZ_VZPJ01000003.1, read on the forward strand.
TGAAAACACAGCAATGTGTCAGCTGTGGCACAGACAAGGCGATGCATCACTTCAAGAATCGCAGCTTCTCAGTCGACTACAAGCGGGTAGCCCGACCGGTGCACGACATCGCCGGGTGGGAGTGCCAGGTCTGTGGCGAAATAGAATTCGATCACGATACCGACAGCGCCGAGCGCTACTCCAAGGCAAGCGACCAGCTGCTCGAAGACTGTCTTCAAGCCATGGGCGCAGAGATCAAGCGCATCCGTCGCAAACTGCATCTAACCCAGAAAGAAGCCGTGAAGTTACTGTCCGGCGGTGGGCACAATGCCTTTTCCCGCTATGAGCGAGGCGAGATCCCCCCACCTCAACCGCTGTTCATGCTGATGCGCCTGCTGGATCGTCATCCGCACCTGATGGCCGAGATCCAGATCCTGGACGAAGGCACCGACCTGCGGCAGTTGTTGCTTGACCGCCACCCCGAGCGCGAAACCGTGCTCAGCTCCTGAGGCGAAGAAAACGCAGGCAAAAATAAACCCGGACAAGTCCGGGCTTATTTCACTGCCTAAGGCCGGATCAATGCAGGATCTGGCTCAGGAACAGCTTGGTGCGGTCATTCTGCGGGTTGTCGAAGAAGTCGTTCGGCGCGGCCTGTTCGACGATTTCACCCTTGTCCATGAAGATCACGCGGTTGGCCACGGTGCGGGCGAAACCCATTTCGTGGGTCACGCAGAGCATGGTCATGCCGTCTTCGGCCAGGCCGATCATGGTGTCCAGCACTTCTTTCACCATTTCCGGGTCGAGGGCCGAGGTCGGCTCGTCGAACAGCATGATTTTCGGTTTCATGCACAGGGCACGAGCGATGGCCACGCGCTGTTGCTGACCGCCGGAGAGCTGGCCCGGGTACTTGTTCGCCTGCTCTGGAATGCGCACGCGCTCCAGGTAATGCATGGCGATTTCCTCGGCCTTGCGCTTGGGCATCTTGCGTACCCACATCGGCGCCAGGGTGCAGTTCTGCAGGATGGTCAGGTGCGGGAACAGGTTGAAGTGCTGGAACACCATGCCGACTTCACGGCGGATCGCTTCGATCTGCTTGAGGTCGTTGGTCAGCTCCACGCCGTCGACCACGATGCGGCCCTGCTGGTGCTCTTCCAGGCGGTTGAGGCAGCGGATGGTGGTGGACTTGCCGGAGCCCGACGGGCCGCACAGCACGATACGCTCGCCCTGCTTGACGTTCAGGTTGATGTCTTTCAACACGTGGAACTGGCCGTACCACTTGTTGACGCCCTGCATCTGAATAATGCCTTCAGGGCTCACAGGCTGTTTGATCGCTTCACTCATAAACTACGCTCCTAACGCTTGTGGCCAGTGTCCAGCTTGCGTTCCAAATGCATGGAATAGCGGGACATACCAAAACAGAAAATCCAGAACACCAGGGCGGCGAACACATAGCCTTCAGTGGCCATGCCCAGCCATTTCGGGTCGGCGGCAGCTTGTTTCACGCTGTTGAGCAGGTCGAACAGGCCGATGATGATCACCAGGCTCGTGTCCTTGAACAACGCAATAAAGGTGTTGACGATACCCGGGATCACCAGCTTCAGGGCTTGCGGCAGAATCACCAGGCCCATGCTGCGCCAGTAACCCAGGCCCATCGCCGCGGCCGCTTCGTACTGGCCCTTGGGAATGGCTTGCAGGCCACCACGCACCACTTCGGCAATGTAGGCCGACTGGAACAGGATCACCCCGATCAACGCCCGCAGCAGCTTGTCGAAGTTCATGCCTTCAGGCAGGAACAGCGGCAGCATCACCGAGGACATGAACAGCACCGTGATCAATGGCACGCCGCGCCAGAACTCGATGAAGGTCACGCAGACCACGCGAATCGCCGGCATGTTCGAACGACGGCCCAACGCCAGGACGATGCCTAGCGGCAGTGCACCGACGATACCGACGGTAGCGATCACCAGGGTCAGCATCAGGCCGCCCCATTGGCTGGTCGCCACGGCGTCCAGGCCGAACACGCCGCCGTGCAGCAGGCACCAGGCGATGATCGGATACAGCACCAGGAAACTCAGGCCGTAGATCGCCTTGCGCGGGAAGCGCGAGATGAACAACGGCGCCACACCGATCACTGCCAGCCATACGGTCAGGTCGACGCGCCAGCGCAGATCCGTCGGGTAATAGCCGTACATGAACTGACCGAAACGCTGCTGGATGAACACCCAGCAGGCGCCTTCCTTGGTGCAGTCGGCGCGGGTGGTACCGACCCAGTTGGCATCGAGGATCGCCCAGTGCAACAGCGGTGGAACGATCAGGTAGATCAGGTAGAACGCAAACAGGGTCAGCAGCGTGTTGATCCAGCTGGAGAACATGTTGGCGCGCATCCACGCCACCACGCCGATGCTGCTGCCCGGCGGGGGCATGTCTGGTTTGAAAGTATGAGTCGTCATGCGCGTTTCCTCACCGCTCGATCAGCGCAATGCGCTTGTTGTACCAGTTCATCAGCAACGAAATGCTGATACTGATCGCCAGGTACACACTCATGGTGATCGCAATCACCTCGATGGCCTGGCCCGTCTGGTTCAACACTGTGCCGGCAAACAGCGAAACCATTTCCGGGTAGCCGATACCGGCCGCCAGGGAGGAGTTTTTCGCCAGGTTCAGGTATTGGCTGGTCAACGGTGGAATGATCACGCGCAGGGCCTGCGGGATGATCACTTTGCGCAGGGTCGGACCGTTGCGCAGCCCCAGGGAACGGGCGGCTTCGGTCTGGCCGTGGCTGACCGACTTGATGCCCGAGCGTACGATCTCGGCGATGAACGCCGCGGTGTACACGGTCAAGGCCAGGGTCAAGGCCAGCAGTTCCGGGATCAGCACCCAGCCACCGACGAAGTTGAAGCCCTTGAGCTCCGGCATTTCCCAATGCACCGGCGCACCAAAAAGCAGCGCGCTCAACGCCGGGATCACCAGGAACAGCGCCAGGCCGACCCAGAATTTATGAAACGGCTCGCCAGTCGCTTCGAAACGCTTGTTGGCCCAACGCGTCATCAGCACGATGGCGACGATCGCCAGCACAACACTGATCACGAACGGCCAGAACCCTTCGGCCATCAGCGCGGCAGGCATGTTCAGGCCCCGGCTGCTGACAAAGAAGGTGTCGCCGAAGTTATGGGCGGCCCGCGGTCCTGGCATGCTCAGGAATACCGCGAAGTACCAGAACAGGATTTGCAGCAGTGGCGGGATATTACGGAAAACCTCGACATAAACGGTTGCCAGCTTGGAAATGATCCAATTCTGCGACAGCCGTGCCACACCGATGATGAACCCCAGGATAGTTGCCAGGATCACGCCAATGAACGTGACCAGCAGCGTGTTGAGCAACCCGATGACAAAGACCCGGGCATAGCTGTCCGCTTCGGTGTAGTCGATCAGGTGTTGGGCGATGCCGAAACCGGCACTGCGTTCCAGGAAGCCGAAACCGGAGGTGATGCCTCGGTGCTGAAGATTGGTTTGTGTGTTATCGAACAGAAACCAGCCCAGCGCGATAACCGCCACGACAGTGACGATTTGAAATACCCACGCACGCACTCGTGGATCGCTGAGGCTGAGCCTCTGCTTAGGTGCGCCGATTGAATTTTGCATGAAGTGCCCCGCAAAGAATGGAACAGAACATCACCCGGTGGTTGGCCCACCGGGTGATAGAACCATCAGCGCACTGGTGGTGCGTATTGAATGCCGCCGGCGTTCCACAGAGCGTTCAGGCCGCGGTCGATTTCCAGCGGAGTGCCCTTGCCGAGGTTGCGCTCGAACATTTCACCGTAGTTGCCGACCTGCTTGACGATCTGCACAACCCAGTCTTTCGGCAGTTTCAGGTCTTTGCCGTATTCACCATCAGCGCCCAGCATACGAGCGACATCAGGGTTCTTGGTGGACTTGGCTTCGGCCTCGACGTTCTTCGAGGTCACACCAGCTTCTTCAGCGTTGAGCAAGGCGTAGCCAGTCCAACGGACAATGGCCAGCCACTCGTCGTCGCCGTTACGCACGACTGGGCCCAGGGGCTCCTTGGAAATGGTTTCCGGCAGAACCACGTAGTCCTTTGGCGAAGCCAGCTTGCTGCGCTGGGCGAACAGCTGGGATTTGTCCGAGGTCAGCACGTCGCAACGACCGGATTCCAGCGACTTGGCGCTTTCATCGGAGGTGTCAAAAGTGATCGGGGTGTACTTCAGGCCGTTGGCGCGGAAGTAGTCGGAAACGTTCAGCTCGGTGGTGGTACCGGCCTGGATGCAGATGGTTGCACCGTCCAGTTCCTTGGCGCTTTTGACACCCAGCTTGTTGTTGGCCAGGAAGCCGATGCCGTCGTAGTAGGTGATGAAGCCTGGGAATTTCAAGCCCATGCCCGCGTCACGGGAGCTGGTCATGGTGGAGTTGCGCGAGAGCATGTCGATTTCGCCCGATTGCAGCGCGGTGAAGCGCTCCTTGGCGTTCAACTGGCTGAACTTGACCTTGGTCGCATCGCCAAATACAGCAGCGGCCACGGCACGGCAGAAATCAGCGTCGATACCGACGATCTTGCCGGTCGAATCAGGCACCGAGAAACCCGGCAGGCCATCACTCACACCACATTGCACAAAACCTTTTTTCTGCACGGCATCCAGAGTTGCACCCGCCTGAGCGAACCCGCTGACACCAAGGACTGCTGCTGCAGTCATGACGGCCAGGGTGGATTTCAGTAACTTCATTCAAACCTCCAGTTTTGCTCTTGTTGTGTCGGAGCTCGAGTCCTGTCGCACCCTTTTGGGGCATTGCCGACCCTTGTTGGCTTTTTTTAGGGTCAACCGACGTCTGGACCTTCGCTATGAGTCTAATAATGAGGATGTCCGTAAACAGTGGTCATGCCCATCTCTCACCAATCGGCCGAACGGGCTGTAGCCCTTCACGTTCGCGAAGCCCGTAGCGGCTACTGGCGAACATTCATCACCGGATTTCTGATATCCCATGCGTCGCGGTGAACTGATAGTGTTACCGCACAGCGTAAGAATCATCACTCGGGTACACCCATAGCAAAGCCCGTACCAGACCGCTGCGCTTAGCCCTTGTAAAACACGTCAAGACAAAAACTTTCAACTTTGCGACATCTAATTAACTGAGACACCGGACACGCACTGTAATCACGCACTGATTGGGCGCGCCCGCACAGATTTGGAGCACAACCATGACCGACCCCCTGATTCTCGAGCCCAGCGGCACTGCCGACGCGTGCGTTATCTGGCTTCACGGCCTGGGCGCCGATCGTTTTGATTTCCTGCCAGTCGCTGAAATGTTGCAACAAAGTTTGCTCACCACACGTTTCGTTCTACCCCAGGCACCGACCCAACCAGTAACGATTAACGGCGGCTACGCCATGCCCAGTTGGTACGACATCCGGGCCTTGAGCCCGGCGCGGGCCATTGACGAACAGCAGCTCGAAGCCTCGGCACAACGGGTCATCGACCTGATCGAAACCCAGCGAGCCAGCGGAATAGACGCCTCGCGGATTTTCCTGGCGGGTTTCTCCCAGGGCGGCGCGGTGGTCTATCACACGGCATTCGTGAAATGGCAGGGCCCGCTGGGCGGCGTGGTCGCGCTGTCTACTTATGCACCGACTTTCAGCGATGAGTTGCAATTGTCGGCCAGCCAGCAACGTATTCCAGTCCTGGCGCTGCACGGGCAATACGACGAAGTGGTACTCAACCCCATGGGTCGGACCGCAAAAGAGTATTTGAAGCAGCATGGTGTCACCGTGACATGGCAAGAATACCCAATGGGCCACGAAGTGTTACCCGAGGAGATTCGCGACATCGGCACCTGGCTGGCCGAGCGGTTGCGCTAAGAGGCTGATCGCCACGCCGGTCCTTTGACGATCACACTACGCCGCGCCCGTTTCTTGCATTACACTGGCCGGCGTACATTCCTTAACCAATCGATGAGATGACCGTGCTCAAAGCACTCAAGAAGATGTTCGGTAAAAGCGAGGCCGAGCAACTCGCGCCTGGCTCCACTGCGCCGACCCACGGCCCGAGCCGTACCGATGCGCAACAACCGCGCCGGGCGGCACCTGTTGCACAGGCAACAAAAGAACCCGTCGCCCAGCCTGTTACGGCCCCCGAGCCCGAGAAACCACGCAACGAAACCCCCAGGCCACGGCGCGAACGCGCACCGAAACCGCCGGTCGTCGCCTGGAAGCTCGAGGACTTCGTCGTAGAACCCCAGGAAGGCAAGACCCGCTTCCACGATTTCAAGCTCGCCCCGGAACTGATGCATGCCATCCAGGACCTGGGTTTCCCGTATTGCACGCCGATCCAGGCGCAAGTGCTCGGTTACACCCTCGCCGGCAAAGACGCCATCGGTCGCGCTCAGACCGGCACCGGCAAGACCGCCGCATTCCTGATTTCCATCATCACCCAGCTGCTCCAGACCCCACCGCCCAAGGAACGCTACATGGGCGAACCGCGGGCGCTGATCATCGCGCCGACCCGCGAGCTGGTGGTGCAGATCGCCAAGGACGCCGCCGACCTGACCAAGTACACCGGCCTGAACGTCATGACGTTCGTGGGTGGCATGGATTTCGACAAGCAGCTCAAGCACCTCGAAGCCCGTCACTGCGACATCCTGGTCGCCACGCCGGGCCGCCTGCTGGACTTCAACCAGCGCGGCGACGTGCACCTGGACATGGTCGAAGTGATGGTGCTGGACGAAGCCGACCGCATGCTCGACATGGGCTTCATCCCGCAAGTGCGCCAGATCATTCGCCAGACTCCACCGAAAAGCGAACGCCAGACCCTGCTGTTCTCCGCCACCTTCACCGAGGACGTGATGAACCTGGCCAAGCAGTGGACCACCGACCCTGCCATCGTCGAGATCGAAGCCGAGAACGTCGCCAGCGAAAACGTCGAGCAACATATCTACGCAGTCGCCGGGGCCGACAAGTACAAGCTGCTCTACAACCTGGTCAACGACAACGGTTGGGAGCGGGTGATGGTGTTCGCCAACCGCAAGGACGAAGTGCGCCGCATCGAGGAACGCCTGGTGCGCGATGGCGTCAACGCGGCCCAGCTCTCGGGCGACGTGCCGCAACACAAGCGCATCAAGACCCTCGAAGGTTTCCGTGAAGGCAAGATTCGCGTGCTGGTGGCCACCGACGTGGCCGGTCGTGGTATCCACATCGACGGCATCAGCCACGTGATCAATTTCACCCTGCCGGAAGTGCCGGACGACTACGTGCATCGCATCGGCCGTACCGGTCGTGCCGGGGCCGCGGGGGTTTCGATCAGCTTCGCCGGTGAGGATGACTCCTACCAGTTGCCGTCGATTGAGGCGTTGCTGGGGAAAAAGATTAATTGCGAAACTCCGCCGACGCATCTGTTGCGACCGGTCGAGCGCAAGCGCCCTTAGCATCGAGACGGACGCAGAGCGTCCATGAGGCATTCCCACGCAGAGCGTGGGAATGATCAGCGCAGCCAAGACAGGCTGCGCTTTTTTTTGCCTGGGGATATTGCTCGATTAAACTAAAAGTCCATAATGGACAAATTAGTTTACGCAAGCATCCGGAGCCCCCATGTCCAGCACGCCCCATGTGATGACCCAAGCCCAGGCCCGAGAACTGCTCGGGCAAATCGACGTGCCGCACATCCTGCGCAAGCTGTTCCGTGATCTCGCCGCTGGACAAGCGGTGCAGCCACCCCAGCAACTGGTGGTGTTTCCACAGGGCGCCGGGGACTTCATCAACTATCTGGGTGTGCTGGCTGAAGACCAGGTCTACGGGGTCAAGACCTCGCCCTACATCGTGCGCGAGCAAGGTCCGCTGGTGACCGCCTGGACCTTGTTGATGTCGATGCAGACCGGCCAGCCGCTACTACTGTGCGATGCCGCCGAGTTGACCACCGCTCGCACCGCTGCCACCACGGCTGTTGCCGTCGATGCCCTCGCCCCGCACACCGCCCGGCGCCTGGCGGTCATCGGTAGCGGTGCGGTGGCGCGGGCACACGTGCAATACGTCAAGGGCCTGCGGGACTGGCAAGCTATCAGCCTATATTCGCCAGGCCTGAAGACCAAGTCGGCACAAGAACTTGCCTCCATCACCGACCTGGACCCGCGCCTGCACATCGCCGACAGCCTTGAAGCGGCGCTGCACGACGCTGATGTGGTGATGCTCTGCACCTCGTCCGCCAAAGCGGTACTCGACCCGCAGGCCTTGGGCAAACCGGCGCTGATCACCTCCATCAGCACCAACGCCCCACGCGCCCATGAAGTCCCCCCTCAAAGCCTCAACGACATGGACGTGTTCTGCGACTATCGTCAGACCACCCCAGGCTCGGCCGGTGAAATGCTGATCGCCGGCGAAGAGCATGGCTGGGAGGCGTCGAGCATCGTCGGCGATTTGCCCGAATTACTCAGCGAACACGTGGCGCGTCCCGACTACCAACGCCACGTGTTCTTCCGCTCCATTGGTCTGGGCCTGGAAGATGTTGCGCTGGCGAATGCCCTGTATCGACTTCACAACTGACACCCACCATTCCCTTGTGGGAGCGAGCTTGCTCGCGATGGCGGTGGGTCAGTCACCTTCAATATCGACTGTCAGGCCGCCTTCGCGAGCAAGCTCGCTCCCACAGGGGTCTTCGAGTTCCCGGGCACATTCTTCGCAGGAGAATTCATGAAACAAGCAGATTTCATCATCATCGGCGGCGGCATTGCCGGTGCATCCACCGGTTACTGGCTCGCCCCCCACGGCCGTGTGATTGTGCTCGAACGCGAATCCCATCCGGCCTACCACTCCACCGGACGCTCGGCGGCGCTGTATACCGCCGCCTACGGCACCCCTCAGGTGCGGGCGCTGACCCAGGCCAGCCGGGATTTTTTCGACGCCCCGCCGACCGGTTTCTGCGAACACGCCTTGCTGACCCCTCGGGGCGAAATGACCGTGGACTTCACCGGTGACCCGGCCGAGTTGAACAACCAATACCTCAGCGCCAAGGCCACGGTGCCGCAGATGCAACTGCTCAGCGCCGACGAAGCCTGTGTGCGGCTGCCGATCCTGCGACGGGAGAAAGTCCACGGAGCGATCTACGACCCCACGGCCTGCGACATCGACACCGATGCACTGCACCAAGGCTACCTGCGCGGTATTCGTCGCAATGGCGGTGAAGTGCACACCGACAGCGAAGTCCAGCAATTGAGCCGCGATGATCAGGGGCTGTGGCAGGTGAAGACCGCCAACCAGACGTTCACCGCACCGATCCTGATCAATGCTGGCGGCGCATGGGCCGATCACATTGCCGAAATGGCCGGCGCCCGGAAGCTGGGGTTGCAGCCCAAGCGGCGCGCAGCGTTCATTTTTGCCGGGCCCGAGGGCGTGGACATCCATGACTGGCCGATGCTGGTGAGCCTGGACGAATCCTTCTATATGAAGCCTGACGCCGGCATGTTCCTCGGCTCGCCAGCCAACGCCGACCCGGTGGAACCCCATGACGTGCAGCCGGAAGAGCTGGACATCGCCATGGGCATCTACCAGATCGAAGAAGCCACTACCCTGACCATCCGCCGCCCGACCCGCACCTGGGCCGGCTTGCGCAGTTTCGTGCCCGACGGTGACCTGCTGTCCGGTTTCGATCCGCAGCTGCCCGGGCTGTATTGGGTCGCAGCCCAGGGTGGCTACGGCATCCAGACCTCACCGGCCATGGGCCAGGCCAGCGCGGCGCTGGTGCGTGGCGAACCGCTGCCCGAGGCCCTGGCCCGTTTCGGCCTGAACAGCGCCATGCTGTCACCCGAACGCCTGGGCTGAGCCACCTTGAGGTGACGCATCGCCACGATTGCGGCACACTCCCCCGCGCCCCTGTTCCACGGGGCGCTGACGCTGCCTGGAGCCCTGTCATGACTGCCTCGCCACCCGATCCGGCGCTGGAAAACTTCCGCACCATCGCCGACGCCATCGCCACGCTGTTCTACCCCCACGCCGAAGTGGTGCTGCACGACCTGCGCACCCAGAAAGTCGATTACATCGCCAATAACCTGTCCAAGCGCGAAATTGGCGATGACTCGTCCCTGGAAGACATGCTCAGCGAGGACGTCAGCGAACGTAATATCGGGCCCTACGAAAAGCTGAACTGGGACGGACAGAAGATTCGCAGCCTCAGCAGCGTACTGCGCGACGCCGACGGTCATCCGCTGGCGGTGCTGTGCATCAACCTGAATATTTCGCTGTTCGAGAATGCCAAGGCCGCGCTGGATCTGTTCCTGTCGCCGAGCAAGTTGATCCCCCAGCCCGACTCACTGTTTCGCGATGACTGGCAGGAACGGATCAACACCTTCCTGCATGCCTGGATGCGCGAGCGTCAGTTGAGCCTGAACCTGCTGACCCGCGACCACAAACGCGAGCTGGTGCTGGCGCTGCATGCCGAAGGCGCATTCAAGGGCAAGAGCGCGTCCAACTACGTGGCCAATGTGCTGAATATGGGGCGGGCGACGGTGTACAAGCATTTGAAGGAGCTGAAGGGCTGAAATCTGCTTTGCCAGGTCTGCCGCCTTCGCGAGCAAGCTCGCTCCCACACTGGATCTTTGTACCCAGGTCCCCTGTGGGAGCGAGCTTGCTCGCGATGGCGGTCAATCAGTCGCCATAGATATCCGACTTGAAATACTTGCCCTGGATCTTCTGATACTCCCCATTGGCCCGAATCCCATCGATGGCCTTGTTCAAATCCGCCACCAGTTGGGTATTGCCCTTGCGCACCGCGATACCGGCGCCTTCGCCGACGTATTTGGGGTCCTTGAGCTCGGGGCCGACAAAGGCGTAGCCCTTGCCACGAGGCATCGACAGGAAGTCTTCCAGCGGGATGGTGTCGGCGAAAATCGCGTCGAGCCGACCGGACGCCAGGTCCATGTAGATTTCTTCGTTGTTGCTATAGCGCTTGACGATCACACCCTTGGGTTCGAGGACTTCAGTGGCGTAGCGGTCAGTGGTGGTGGCCCGCTGCACACCGACGGTCTTGCCCTTGAGGCTGGCGTACTGGTCATCGACCACCGCCCCTTCCTTCATGACCAGGCGCGATGAGGTGAAGTAGTACTTGTGGGTGAAATCCACCGATTTCTTGCGCTCTTCGGTAATGGTCATGGACGACAACGCCAGATCGATCTTCTTCACCTTGAGCGCCGGAATCAGCCCGTCGAACTCACCCTCGATCCACTCGCACTTGACCTGCATCTGCGCGCACAGGGCATTGCCGATGTCGTAGTCGAACCCCTCGATCTTCCCTTCCGAGGTCTTGGAAGCAAACGGCGGATATGCCGCCTCGATGCCGATGCGCAAGGTTTTCTCAGCGGCGAACAGGCTGCTGGAGGCCAACAGGCTCAAGGCCAGGCCGGTGATGAGGGGGAGTTTTTTCATGATCGATCTCTCGCGGGTTGTTGTTGGTTTGGCAGAGAAAGGTGGGGCGATGACTTTATATGTACTTATAAATCCATATTGGACTTTAATGTACACACCGTCAATCGGTAGGCAGGGGAATGTGATGGGAGGTTGATGGCCTCATCGCGAGCAAGCTCGCTCCCACAAGGGACCTTGTGTACAACGAAGATCCACTGTGGGAGCGAGCTTGCTCGCGATGGCGACTTATGGCTTGCGAAAAAACAACAGGTTGCTTACTGCTTCCAGCGATCCGCCGCCGCATGATCACTGTCCCGCCCTTCAACCCAGCGCGGGCCATCGACAGTGTTTTCCTTTTTCCAGAACGGCGCTCGGGTCTTGAGGTAGTCCATGACAAAGGCGCAGGCGTCGAACGCCGCCTGGCGATGGGCACTGGCGGCACCGACGAAGACGATCGGCTCGCCCGGTTCCAGGGCACCGATCCGGTGCAGCACCTCCAGCTTGAGCAACGGCCAGCGCTGCTCGGCCTCGGTGGCGATCTTGCCCAAGGCTTTTTCTGTCATGCCTGGGTAATGCTCCAAGAACATCCCGGACACATCGAGGCCGTCATTGAAGTCACGCACGTAGCCGACAAAACTCACCACCGCCCCCACGCCGACATTGGCCGCGTGCATCGCGTTGACTTCGCCCCCTGCGTCGAACGGTTCGACCTGCACACGAATCGCCATGGTTCAGCCTCCGGTCACGGTGGGGAAAAACGCCACTTCGTCGCCGTCCGCCAGCGGTTCGTCGAGCTGGCACAGGTCTTCATTGCGCGCGCACATCAGGTTTTGTTCCTTCAGCACCTCGGCCCCGTCACGCAGGGCAAGCAGCACGCGCACATCGTCGACCGTGGCGAAATCGCCTTCCACCTTTACCGAATCCACGCCAAGCGCTTCACGGTAACGGGCAAAGAACTTCACGTTGATTTTCATGACGCATCCGCCTGGAAATGGCCGCTCTTGCCGCCGAGTTTTTCCAACACCCGCACGCCTTCGATGGTCATGCCACGGTCGACGGCCTTGCACATGTCGTAGATAGTCAGTGCGGCGACGCTGGCGGCGGTGAGCGCCTCCATTTCCACGCCGGTCTGCCCCGACAGTTTGCAACGGGCGACGATGCGCACCCGGTCCTCGCCTTCGGCATTGAGCTCGACCTTGACGCTGGTGAGCAGCAGCGGGTGGCAGAGCGGAATCAGGTCACTGGTTTTCTTGGCCGCCTGGATGCCAGCAATGCGTGCGACGGCGAACACATCGCCCTTGGGGTGACCGCCGCTGACGATCATCTGCAGCGTGTCGGGCAACATGCGCACAAAGGCCTCGGCCGTGGCTTCACGGAACGTCACGGCCTTGTCGGTCACGTCGACCATGTTGGCGCGACCTTGGGAATCGAGATGAGTCAGCACAGGGTTACTCCTGATCGGGAGTGTCGATTGTAAACCCGTGGGTCAAATTCCGGCAGGCTTGATTGTCGCACCTGCAATTTGCAAAACACCGGAGATCCCTTGTGGGAGCGAGCTTGCTCGCGATGAGGGTGTGTCAGGCACCTATTTTTATCTGACACACCGCCATCGCGAGCAAGCTCGCTCCCACAGGGGTTATATGTCAGGCAGAAAAAAAAACCGGGCGACCATAGGGTCGCCCGGTTTGGCTGGGGTTACAGGTGGGATTCGGCGTATTCGGCCAGGATCGAGCGCGGTACGCCCTGCAGGGTGATGTGGACCCCGTTGGGGAAGTCCTTGAAGCGTTCGGTCAGGTAGGTCAGCCCGGAGCTGGTCGCGGACAGGTAAGGGGTGTCGATCTGCGCCAGGTTACCCAGGCACACCACTTTGGAACCGGCACCGGCACGGGTGATAATGGTTTTCATCTGGTGCGGGGTCAGGTTCTGGCATTCGTCGATCAGGATCAGGCTCTGCTGGAAGCTGCGCCCCCTAATGTAGTTGAGGGATTTGAACTGCAACGGCACTTTGCTGAGGATGTAGTCGACGCTGCCATGGGTGCTTTCGTCATCCATGTGCAAGGCTTCGAGGTTGTCGGTTATCGCCCCCAGCCACGGCTCCATTTTCTCCGCTTCGGTACCGGGCAGGAAGCCGATTTCCTGGTCCAGGCCCTGCACGCTGCGGGTGGCGATGATGCGCCGGTAGCGCTTGCTGACCATGGTCTGCTCGATGGCAGCGGCCAGGGCCAGAATGGTCTTGCCGGAACCGGCGGCGCCGGACAGGTTGACCAGGTGGATATCCGGATCAAGCAAAGCGAACAGCGCCAGGCTCTGATAGATGTCACGGGGCTTGAGGCCCCAGGCTTCCTGATGCAGCAAAGGTTCCTGGTGCAGGTCGAGGATCAGCAGCTTGTCGACATGGATTTCCTTGATCCAGCCGACGAAGCCTTGTTCGTCGATGATGAACTCGTTGATGTGCACCGCCGGCAGGTTGTCGATCAACTGCACCTGGTGCCAGGTGCGGCCGTGGTCCTGGCGGGTCTCGACCTTGCTCACACGGTCCCAGAAGGAGCCGGTCATGTTGTGGTAGCCATTGGGCAACAGCGAGACGTCGTCGACCAGTTGGTCGGTGCTGTAGTCCTCCGCCGCGATCCCGCAGGCGCGGGCCTTGAGGCGCATGTTGATGTCTTTGGTCACCAGCACCACGGCCTGGTCCTTGGTGCGCGCGTGCAGGTCGATCAACTGGTTGATGATGATGTTGTCGTTCAGGTGTTCAGGCAGCACCAGGTTGGGTTCGGTGCGCTTGCTCATCAAGATCGAAAGCAGGCCCTTGGGGCCACTTTTGCCGCGCTGGATCGGCACGCCGAGCTCAACGTCCTCCGGAGAGGCGTCACCCAGGGTCTTGTCGATCAGGCGGATCGCCTGCCGGCATTCGGCCGCAACGCTGTGGTGTCCGCTCTTGAGCTTGTCCAGCTCCTCAAGCACGGTCATCGGGATGGCAACGTGGTGTTCTTCGAAGTTCAGCAGGGCGTTTGGATCGTGGATCAATACGTTGGTATCGAGTACATAGAGGATTGGCTGGTTGGAGGAAAGGCTGCGTCCGTGGTCATCCATACTCGGTCACCTATGTGGGGGCCATTCGACGCAATACCGTGACAGTGCTGCGCCTCGAGGTAGCCACCGAATTCACCCGCGACGATTCAGGTGAACTGCACACAATCTGGGTCTTGGAAGACGCCACCTGTGTTGCAGGTTTCGGCGGTCTGTCTTCTTGATACTCCAAAAACCATGACAGGAAAAAGCACTTTGACGCTTTTTTGAAGTTTATTTTTCAGAGTGACGAATAACCCTTGGCGTACCGCCATTGCGCCGTTAAAGTCGGAAGTCCGGTTGTCATGAATGTGCGCCGGTTTTTTCTCGTCCCCCAATGTTTCCGGGCCTTTTCAGGTTTCAGCGAAACGCTTCCTGGCAGTCCGCCCAACCGATCCCGCTTTGCGCCGTCTGCGTCATCAACCAGGGCATCGCCGTTTTCACCCCATCCTGCTTGGCATTGAAATTGATCACCCCGTGACGCCACAGCAGCATCAGGGTCAGTACACGCTGGGCGCTTTGCTCAGGCTTGAGTCGATTGTTGCTGTCCTGGGGATCGATGTCCCACAGCGCCACTTGCAAGCCCTGCTGCTGGAAGAACGCTTGCGCATCGCCGCGACGCTGGCCTTGGGGCGGACGGAACAGCGGCACGAAATTTTCGGGCAGCTTGCCCTTGACCAGCTCGACACTGCGCCGGACCGAGTCTTGCCAGTCCTGCCAATAACTGTGGGAGCGGAACTCCCAGCCCTGCACGCCCACGCATTGTCTCGAATACAACGCCTGGAGATTGTTGACCGAGCCCTCTTGCAACCGCGCCTGGATATCCTTGCCCAGCACGAAGAAGGTGCCATTGATGTTCGCCTTGCGCAGGTATTCGGCCAACCACGGGGTGTTGTCCGGCACAACGTTGGCGGCGCTGTCGAAGGTCAGCAGGAACAGGCGGTCGTTCATGCCTTCGCCGTTGCGTTCGTAATCGCCGAAACGTTCGATTTCGCTGCTGGTTTGCGGAAAAAGCGCGGCTTTACGCAACAGTTCGTCGCGGTATTGGGTATGAAAGATCTGGCTCGGCGCGGCCCACTTGATGTAGTAGGAATTGTCATCCAGATGGAATCTGCGTGCCTCTTCGCGCAGGGTCGCCATGTCCTCGACCAGGTAACAGAAGGAAGCGTCCTGATCGCAACTGCGTTGGGCAAAGTTGTAGTTGGCCAACAACCGCTGCCACAGCCGGGCGCGAAGCGCGTCGATAGCAACCATATTGACCGAACGCAGCCCCAGGTACTGCTTGAGCGCAATTTCGTCCATGGCATCGACGTCCAGCAGGACCCGGGCGAACATCAGGATCTCGGCCCGCGAGGCCACGTCGAACAGCGTCGGGCTGGTGAGTTGTTCCGGCCAGGTGCTGCGGTCCAGGGTCGCGACGTCGTTGAGCGCGGGCGCGGCAATTGCACCCAGGCTCAACAGCCAGGCCGATAACAGAAGAGCGATACGCAAAAGGGATGTCTCCATAACGAAACCCGCGCGGCATCATAGCCGATCCTGGCGCAATACCCTTGTGATCAGAGGACTTGGGGAGCAGACCTGTGGGAGCAAAGCTTGCTCGCGATGCAGGCGACAAGGTCCATCTGCAAGATTGCGTCATCGTTCATCGCGAGCAAGCTTTGCTCCCACAGACTTAGCTCCCACAGCTCCCTCACCACAAATGCCCGTCAATACTCGCCCATCCATCACCTATCACCCCAATAGCTGGAGTCCACCCGGACAACCCCCTAGAATCGCCGCACCCTCAAGGAGACGATTTCATGCTGATGGTGATTTCCCCCGCCAAGACCCTCGATTACGAAACACCGCCGGCCACCGCGCGTTTTACCCAGCCGCAGTACCTGGATCATTCCCAGGAACTGATCGAGCAACTGCGCGAACTCTCCCCGGCACAGATCAGCGAGCTGATGCATGTCTCCGACAAGATCGGCGGCCTCAATGCCGCGCGATTTGGCAGTTGGACACCGGCGTTCACCCCAACCAATGCCAAGCAGGCGCTGCTGGCCTTCAAGGGCGACGTGTACACGGGCCTCGATGCGCAGAGCTTTGGCGACGCCGACTTCGACTACGCCCAGCAACATCTGCGCATGCTTTCTGGCCTCTATGGCCTGCTGCGGCCACTGGACCTGATGCAACCCTATCGCCTGGAAATGGGCACTAAGCTGGCCAATGCCCGGGGCAAGGACCTTTATGCTTTCTGGGGCACGCGCATCAGCGAATGGTTGAACGAAGCCCTCGCCGACCAGGGCGACGACGTACTGCTGAACCTGGCTTCCAATGAATACTTCTCGGCGGTCAAGCGCAGCGCACTGAAAGCGCGCGTCATCGATACCGAATTCCGCGACCTAAAAAATGGCCAGTACAAAATCATCAGCTTCTACGCCAAGAAAGCCCGGGGCCTGATGAGTCGTTTCGTGATTCAGGAAAGGATCAACGACCCTGCGGCACTCAGCCAATTCGATGTACAGGGCTACCGCTTCAACGCCCAACAGTCGAGCCGGGACAAACTGGTTTTCCTGCGCGATCACGCCCCTGAATAAGGCATAACCTTATACCGCCCCCTGATCGGGGGCTTCGATCATCTGCCTACTTGTCATCTTAGTTCCTCGCCCACCTCGCCATTTTCATGGCGCCAATAAATCGCCCCACCCCTGCGCTAACTTTTCTTTCACTCGACACTCGTCAGTTTTTTGCGTAGTGGCACCGATTTTTTTCATCGGTAGTGGCACAAAACTATCTACCCCTTCTAACTCCCCATTAATAAAGGGCGAAACGGTAAGTGCCATCATATTGAGGCCAGTGCCATCTTCGATAATATTTCGAAAAATTTCGAAAATCGCGATGAGCGGATCGGAACTATGTGAAATTGCATGGCTCATACCATCCGTAACGATTCTCGGCGAGCGTGTACGAGATAACTTACAAAGGACGACGAACGGATTAACCAAGTTGTCACGACAACTTAGTCAAACGGTCGTCTAATTGGATCCACCCTTAAAGGATGGGAGATAAAGCACCATTACTATCCCCTACAAGGCCAAGGCTGCGCCCCTATAACGTGCTCACCCGAGCACACAAACTTTTGATTTTGTGGGCTTTTTGCCAGGGATCGAAAGTGAAGGACCTTTGCACGAGCGTTCCCGATAACGAGGACTGGCTGCATAACAGGGCAGGTCATAACAACTAGGCCACATTGCGCACAACTTGAGTGCATTTATTTAGACACTCGGAACTTAGTATGCCTGCACACGGCATTGTGGCGCCTGCATTCCACACTTCCGAGTGCACTATGACCGCTGAACACTATTAACTCCGGCCATTTAATGGCGTGAAAAACAGAGGGAAATGCGATGCGCATTAGCATATTTGGTTTGGGTTACGTCGGTGCAGTATGTGCCGGTTGCCTGTCTGCACGGGGCCATGATGTAGTTGGCGTAGATGTCGCCAAAGACAAAATCGACATGATCAACGCTGGCAAATCGCCAATCGTTGAACCGGGTCTTGGCGAGCTATTGGCGCAAGGCATTCAAACAGGCCGGCTGCGTGGTACCACCAACTTCGCCGAAGCCATTCGCGATACTGACCTGTCGATGATTTGTGTCGGTACACCAAGCAAAAAGAACGGCGACCTGGAACTGAACTACATCGAAGCCGTGTGCCGCGAGATCGGTTTTGTCCTGCGTGACAAGACCACCCGCCACACCATCGTGGTTCGTAGCACCGTATTGCCGGGCACTGTGGCAAACGTCGTCATCCCGATCCTGGAAGACTGCTCCGGCAAGAAAGCCGGCGTCGATTTCGGTGTCGCAGTCAACCCTGAATTCCTGCGCGAAAGCACCGCGATCAAAGACTACGACCAGCCGCCGATGACCGTTATCGGTGAGTTCGACAAAGCCTCTGGCGACGTTCTGCAATCGCTGTACGAAGAGCTCGACGCGCCGATCATCCGCAAGGACATCGCCGTTGCCGAGATGATCAAGTACACCTGCAACGTGTGGCACGCCACCAAGGTGACCTTCGCCAACGAGATCGGCAACATCGCCAAGGCTGTCGGCGTCGATGGTCGTGAAGTGATGGATGTGGTCTGCCAGGACAAGACCCTGAACCTGTCCCAGTACTACATGCGTCCAGGCTTCGCCTTCGGCGGCTCCTGCCTGCCCAAGGACGTTCGCGCCCTGACCTACCGCGCCGGTTCCCTGGACGTGGAAGCGCCGCTGCTCAACTCGCTGATGCGCAGCAACGAATCCCAGGTGCAGAACGCCTTCGACATCGTTTCCAGCCACGACAAGCGCAAAGTCGCCCTGCTGGGCCTGAGCTTCAAGGCCGGTACCGACGACCTGCGTGAAAGCCCACTGGTAGAACTGGCGGAGATGCTGATCGGCAAGGGTTTCGACCTGAAGATCTACGACAGCAACGTCGAATACGCCCGCGTCCACGGTGCGAACAAGGATTACATCGAGTCGAAGATCCCTCACGTCTCGTCCTTGCTCAACTCCGACTTCGACTCGGTGATCGACAGCTCCGACATCATCATCCTGGGTAACCGCGATGAGAAGTTCCGCGCGCTGACCGAGAACGTACCGGAAGGCAAGCAGGTCATCGACCTGGTCGGCTTCATGTCCAAGGCCACCAACCCGAGTGGCCGGACCGAAGGCATCTGCTGGTAAGTCTGTTTGCCGGCCGGGGCATGCCCCGGCCGGCCTTTCGCCTGCCTTAACCCATCGGGCCGCCCACAAGGCCCGCCCGAGATAGAGACGGATGCAGATTATGCACAGGCTAAAGCACGGCCTGCTTCAGGCCGCCGGTTGGCTGTTTTACTTGAGTTTATTGATGGGCATCGCCATGGCGCTGCCCACGTCCACGTTCGACTCCGAATCCAAGGACTTCATCTTCCTGATCGGCGCCGTGGGCATCTGGCGTTACTCCATGGGAGCAACGCATTTCGTGCGCGGCATGATCTTCCTGTACATCGTCTACCCGCACCTGCGCCGCAAGGTACGCAAGCTGGGCAAGGCGGCGGATCCGTCCCATGTGTACCTGATGGTCACCAGCTTCCGGATCGATGCGCTGACCACCGCCCAGGTGTATGGCTCGGTGATTCGCGAGGCCATCGAATGCGGGCTGCCCACCACCGTGGTCTGCTCCATCGTGGAAATGTCCGACGAACTGCTGGTCAAGAGCCTCTGGGCCCGCATGAACCCACCAGCGCGGGTCAAGCTGGACTTCGTGCGTATCCCTGGCACCGGCAAGCGCGACGGCCTGGCCTACGGTTTCCGCGCCATCTCCCGCCACTTGCCGGACGACCGCGCCGTAGTAGCGGTGATCGACGGCGACACCGTGCTCGCCGAAGGCGTCGTGCGCAAGACCGTGCCGTGGTTCCAACTGTTCGGCAACGTCGGCGGCCTGACCACCAACGAGTTCTGCGAAGTGCGCGGCGGCTACATCATGAGCGAATGGCACAAGCTGCGTTTCGCCCAGCGTCACATCAACATGTGCTCCATGGCCTTGTCCAAGCGCGTGCTGACCATGACCGGCCGCATGTCGGTGTTCCGCGCCACCGTGGTCACCAACCCGGACTTCATCGCCGACGTGGAAAGCGACTCGCTGCAACACTGGCGCCTGGGCCGCTTCAAGTTCCTGACCGGCGATGACAAGTCGAGCTGGTTCAGCCTGATGCGCCTGGGTTACGACACCTTCTACGTGCCCGATGCGGCGATCAACACCGTTGAACACCCGCCGGAGAAGAGCTTCATCAAGGCCAGCCGAAAACTGATGTTCCGCTGGTACGGCAACAACCTGCGGCAGAACTCCCGGGCACTGGGCCTGGGTCTGCGCCGTCTGGGCCTGTTCACCTCGGTGGTGCTGTTCGACCAGCGTGTGTCGATGTGGACCTCGCTGCTGGGCCTGACCGTGGCACTGATCGCCAGCTTCAAGTACGGCACCGCGTTCATCCTGGTGTACCTGCTGTGGATCGGCATCACGCGGTTGATCCTGACACTGTTGCTGTCGTGCTCCGGACACCGGATCGGCCCTGCCTACCCGGCGATTCTCTATTACAACCAGATCGTCGGTGCCCTGGTGAAGATCTACGTGTTCTTCCGCCTCGATCAACAGTCCTGGACCCGCCAGCCCACCCACCTGACCCGTGATCTCGCCAGCTTTCAACGTTGGTTCAACACTTGGTCGTCTCGGACCATGACCTTCTCCGCCGGCAGCATTTTTGTCGCCGTGCTGCTGACGATGGTCTGACCGGACTTGAATGAATTAACTAGGAAATCGCCCCTATGAACACCGCCGTGAATGTCAACGTAGTGCATGAATCCGAAGCCCAGCGCCAACACGCCAGGGTCAAAATCCCGGCCAAGCTGCGCTTCTTCGGTCCTGACCGTACGCCGATGGAAGTCAAGGTCCTGGACCTGTCCGCCGGCGGCCTGAGCTTCAACGCCGGCCAGATGCCTCTCAAGACCGGGGAGTCCTACAAAGGTCGCCTGCAGTTCGTCATCGACAACCTTGGCCTGGCCATGGACGTGGAATTGCAGATCCGTTCCTACGACCGCCAGACCGGCCGCACCGGTTGCCAGTTCCAGAACCTGGAGCCTCGGGACATCTCGACACTGCGTCACATCATTACCTCGCACCTGGCCGGCGACATCGTCGGTGTCGGCGATGTGCTGGCGACCCTGCAGCGCGATAACTTCACCAAGGCTCGCAAGCAGAAAGACGAAAACGGTGGCATGAGTGCCTTGGGTCGCCTGCGCGCCGTGACCTTCAGCCTGGGCGTCTTTGTCGTTGGCCTCGCGGCGTTCGGTTTCATCTTCAAGTCTGTGTACGGCATGTACTTCGTCAGCCATGCCCAGGCCGGTCTGGTGAATGTACCGGGCATGGCCATCACCATGCCGCGCGACGGCACCGTGCAGAGCCTGGTCAAGGCCGACGGCGCGGCCGCCAAGGGCGCCCCGCTGGCGACCTTCAGCACCAGCATGCTCGACGTGCTCAAGGGTCACCTGGACGACAACCAGTTGCAGCCGGCCAAGGTCGAGGAACTGTTCGGCAAGCAAATGACCGGCACCCTGACGTCGCCGTGCGACTGCATCGTGTCCCAGCAACTGGTCGCCAACGGCCAGTACGCAAGCAAGGGTGACGTGATCTTCCAACTGGTCCCACGGGGCACCGAGGCCAACGTCGAAGCGCGCTTCTCCTATCGCCAGTTCGGCGACGTGCGCCCAGGTACGCCAGTCAACTTCCAGGTCGCCGGCGAAGACACCACCCGTACCGGCAAGATCGTCAGCAGCACCAGCCTGAAAAGTGCCGACCTGTCCTCCGATATCCGTGTGCTGATCCAACCTGACGAACCCCTGGACAGCTCGCTGGCCGGCCGTCCGGTAGAAGTCACCAGCGACCGTGGCCCGAACCTGAACTGGCTGATCGACAAAGCCATGGCCGTCGGTATTTAAGTCGAGGATATGCCCGTGACCATTATAAAAATCCTGAACACCCCACAGACCCTGTGGGAGCGAGCTTGCTCGCGAAAGGATCAACGCGGTCAGGATGCTATGCCGCAAACTCGTTCCCACATGGGAACTCTGTGTGCCCTGGCACTGGCCGTCAGCCTGGCCGGTTGTGCCGGCCTGCCCGATCAACGCCTGGCCAATGAAGCCCTCAAGCGCGGCGACACGGCGCTGGCGCAGC
The DNA here is from genome assembly GCF_008801605.1 of Pseudomonas brassicacearum subsp. brassicacearum. Taxonomy (GTDB): domain Bacteria; phylum Pseudomonadota; class Gammaproteobacteria; order Pseudomonadales; family Pseudomonadaceae; genus Aquipseudomonas; species Aquipseudomonas brassicacearum. Next base: position 300,520 of record NZ_VZPJ01000003.1, read on the forward strand.
AGAACTACCAGCAGCTGGCCGACCTGGGCTACAGCGAGGCCCAGGTGGGCCTGGCTGACATCCAGGTGGATAGCCACGACCCCGAGCAGATGAAAAAAGCCGAGGCGACTTACCGCGCCGCCGCCGATATCTCGCCACGGGCCCAGGCTCGCCTGGGTCGCCTGCTGGTGGCCAAGCCCGGTTCTACCGAAGCGGAAAAACACGAAGCCGAAGGCCTGTTGAAGAAAGCTTTCGCCAACGGAGAAGGCAACACCCTGATCCCGCTGGCGATGCTGTACCTGCAATATCCCCACAGCTTCCCGAACGTCAACGCCCAACAGCAGATCAGCCAATGGCGCAGCGCCGGTTATCCGGAAGCGGGCCTGGCGCAGATTCTGCTCTACCGCACCCAGGGCACCTACGACCAGCACCTGGACGAAGTCGAGAAGGTCTGCAAGGCCGCGCTGGCGACCACGGACATCTGCTACGTCGAACTGGCCACGGTCTATCAGAAACGCGGCCAGCCGGAACAGCAGGCCGCACTGCTCAAGCAGATGCAGGACGGTCACGCCCGTGGCGTCGTATCCGCCCAGCGCGTGGACAGCGTCGCCCGTGTCCTGGCCGACGCCAGCCTGGGCAAGACCGATGAAAAGACCGCCCAGTCGTTGCTCGAAGGCATCGCCCCTGGCTACCCCGCTGCCTGGGTCAGCCTGGCGCAACTGCTCTACGACTTCCCGGAACTGGGTGACGTCGACAAGATGATGCAGTACCTGGAAAACGGCCGCGCCGCCGACCAGCCGCGCGCCGAGCTGTTGCTGGGCAAGCTTTACTACGAAGGCAAGTGGGTCCCGGCCGATGCCAAGGTCGCCGAGGCACATTTCCAGAAAGCCGTGGGCCGCGAAGTGGCCGCCGACTACTACCTCGGCCAGATCTATCGCCGCGGTTACCTGGGCCAGGTGTACTCGCAAAAAGCCCTGGACCACCTGCTCAAGGCCGCCCGCAACGGCCAGAACAGCGCCGACTTTGCCATTGCCCAGCTGTTCTCCCAGGGCAAGGGCACCAAGCCCAACCCGGTCAACGCCTATGTGTTCAGCCAGTTGGCCAAGGTGCAGAACACCCCGCAAGCCACCGAGCTTGCCCAAACCCTCGAAGCACAATTACCGCCGGAACAACTTGCACAAGCCCAACGCCTGCTACAACAAGAGCAGGCCATTCGCGGCGCTATGAGCCCCGATACGCTTGAACTGCAAGCCCTAAAAGAAGATGACGGCGAGGAACCTCTATGAAGCTTTTGAAGCTCAACCCTTTTGTGCAGGCTGGTATTGGCCTGTCGTTTGCCCTGCTGTGGTCCTGTCCGACCCTGGCGGCACTGACCGATAGCAAGAATTTCGGCCTGGAAGTGAAGATCACCGGGCAGTCCGAAGATGACCGTGACCTCGGCACCCAGAGCGGTGGCGACGTCAACGGTGTCGGCCTGGACCTGCGTCCATGGGTCTACGGTGAAAGCGAAAGCGGCGCCTGGAGCGCCTACGCCATGGCCCAGGCCGTGACCTCCAGCGACATCATCGAGACCGACACCCTGCAACAGTCCGATGGCAGCACCCAGCAAACCGACAGCGGTGACCGCGAAGCCAAGAAAAGCTACCTGGCCATGCGCGAGTTCTGGATTGGCTACCGCGGCCTGACCCCCTACCCGGGCGAGCAGTTGAAGTTCGGTCGCCAGCGCCTGCGCAACGACGACGGCCAATGGCGCGACACCAACATCGAAGCCTTGAACTGGACCTTCGATACCACCTTGCTGCGGGCCAACCTCGGCGTGGCCGAACGGTTCAGCGAGTACCGTACCGACCTCAAGGAATTGTCCCCCAAGGACAAGGACCGCCTGCACGTCTATGGCGACGTGGGCTACCAGTGGATGCCAGGCCAGTGGGCCGGTATCCGCGCCCACCACTCCCATGACAATGGCAGCCTCGATTACCCGACCCCGGGCGAAGCCACCGACACCCTGGACAAGACCCAGAACGGCGACATCTCCTGGCTCGGCCTGGAAGCCAACAGCGACGCCTACAACTGGCGCAACACCAACACCGTCAACTACTGGGCCAGCCTCACCGGCATGAGCGGCGAGCGCGACACCGTCAACCCGCTCAACGCCGACGGCACGCGCCCGACAGAAGCCAAGCACAGCGATGACGTGGACGGCTGGGCCACTGACCTGGGTATCCGCCTGCGTCTGGACCCGCAATGGCAAGTCGGTGCGGCCTATGCCCGCGCCAGCGATGAGTACCAACAGAACGGCCTGCAAAGCAACCGCTCGAACTTCACCGGCACCCGCTCGCGCGTGCACCGTTTCGGCGAAGCGTTCCGTGGCGAAATGGCCAACACCCAGAGCGCCAGCCTGTTCGGTTCCTGGCAACTGCGTGACGAATACGACGCCAGCCTTGTGTATCACAAGTTCTGGCGCGTGGACGGCAACAAGCCAGTGGGCAGCAACGGCATCAACGCCGTGGAAAACAACACCGACGACGTGACCGGCGCGATTCTGTCCACCTCGTCCCTGCCGCTGAATGACGGCGAAAAGGACCTGGGCCAGGAAGTCGATCTGGTCGTCACCAAGTACTTCAAGCAAGGCCTGCTACCGGCCGCGCTGAGTCAATCCATTGATGAGCCGTCGGCGCTGGTGCGCTTTCGTGGCGGCGTGTTCAAGCCAGGCGACGCCTACGGCAAAGAGGTCGATTCGTACATGCATCGCGCCTTTGTCGACGTGATCTGGCGCTTCTGATGCGAATGGCCATGGGAGTGCCCGAAATGAACCGCTACCTCAGGAACAGCCAGGCGATGAAAGGTTCGATCAGCCTGTTGGTCGCAGCGATGCTGCTGGCCGGCTCGCCGGCGTTCGCCAACGTTGAACCGGTGGTCAAGCCGGGCAACGTGGTCAAAGGTCTGCAACAAGCCAAGACCTACACCGTCAGCAGCGCGCCGATCGCACCACTGGAGCTGGCCACGCCGACCCTGCCCGACCTCAAAGGCTATACGGCCGAAGCGGTCGCGGCCAAGATCGTGCGCAGCAAGCCCGGCAAGATCAGCGTGCGGCGGATGATGCAGGAAAACGCCTTGAAGGACTTCATCGGCGGTGACAACAAGATGGCCGAGTGGGTCGTGCGTCAGCACGGCATCCCACAGGCCATCTTCGTCGACGATGGCTACATGAACCTCAAGGACCTGGCCAAGAAGTTGCCCAAGTACATCATCGAAACTTCGCCAGGTGTCTACCTGGCGAAGATTCCGATCGTGGTCGGCCAGAAAGGCATCCTGGAAATCGACAAACAGACCCAGGAACTGCGCCTGTCCCAGGAAGGCGGCGCGTTCCTGGTCAACGATGGCCATATGTTCATCCGCGACACCAAGGTCACCGGCTGGCGTGAAAAGGAAAACGGCCCTGCGACCTTCCGTTCACCCAAGGAATTCCGTCCGTTCCTGCTGGCCTGGGGTGGCACCGAGACCTACATCGTCAACACCAAGATGGCCAGTTTCGGCTACTCCAACAGTAAGTCGTACGGGGTGAGTATTTCCCAGTACACGCCGAACATGGCCAAGGTCCTCAAGCGCCCGGAACCGACCGGCTGGATCATCGGTTCCGAGTTCTCGGACATGTGGTACGGCTTCTACTGCTATGAAACCCGCGACTTCGTGGTCAAGGGCAATACCTACAAAGACAACATTGTCTACGGCATCGACCCCCACGACCGTTCCCATCGGCTGATCATTGCCGACAACACCGTCTACGGGACCAAGAAGAAGCACGGGATCATTATTTCCCGTGAAGTCAACGACAGCTTCATTTTCAACAACCGCAGCTATGACAACAAACTCTCGGGCCTGGTGATCGACCGTAACAGCGTGAACAACCTGATCGCCTACAACGAGATCTACAAGAACCACACCGACGGCATCACGCTCTATGAGAGTGCTGACAACCTGCTGTGGGGCAACAAAGTGATCAGCAACCGCCGCCACGGCATCCGGATTCGTAACAGCGTGAACATCCGCCTCTACGAAAACGTGTCCATGGCCAACGGCCTGACCGGCCTCTACGGCCACATCAAAGACCTGTCCGACACCGACCGTGACATCAAGCTCGACCCGTTCGACGCCGAAGTCTCGCTGATCGTGGTCGGCGGCGAACTGGCTGCCAACGGCAGCGGCCCGCTGTCCATCGACTCGCCGTTGAGCGTCGAGCTGTACCGCGTGTCCATGCTCGCACCGACCAAATCCAGCGGCATCAGCTTCTCGGGAATCCTCGGCGAGCGCCAGGATGAAATTCTCGACCTGCTGGTGCGCCAGCAGAAAGCCGTGCTGATCGACCCCGTCGAACGCCAGACCGAAATGCGGGACTGAGGATGACCTTTATGAACCCAAAGATGATCAAACTCCTGGGCCTGTCCGCCCTGACTGCCGGCATTCTCGCCGCTGCAAGCGGCGCCCGCGCCGATGAAACCAAGGCCCCGAGCTTCACGGCCGAGCCATGCTGCAACCTGTGCCCTGAAGCCCACGACGCGAAGAACTACACCACGCGCTACCAGCAGAACTTCACCACGCTGGTGCAGGCCCAGGGCGACTGGTTGTTCCGGACCCAGGAAGACCTGCGGACCGAATTCAACACCACCCCGGCCGGCTACAAGCGCCTGCAGCAGTTGCACGATGCGTTCAAGGCAAAAGGCGTCGAACTGGTGCTCGTCTACCAGCCAACCCGGGGCCTGGTGAACCGCAACAAGCTCAACCCACAGGAAAAGGCCGCTTTCGACTACGAGAAAGCCCTGACCAACTACAAATCCATGCTCGGCCGTTTCGCCCAGATGGGTTACGTGGTGCCAGACCTGTCGCCGCTGACCAACGAAAGCCTGCCCGAAACCCTGCCGGCCCACGATTTCTATTTCCGTGGCGACCAGCACTGGACGCCATACGGCGCCCAGCGCACGGCCAAGATCGTCGCCGAGAAGGTCAAGCAGATCCCGGCCTTCGCCGACATTCCCAAGCGTGAGTTCGAGACCAAGAAGTCCGGTCGCATGGGCAAGACCGGTACCCTGCACAACATGGCCGGGCAGCTGTGCGGCACCAGCTATGCGATCCAGTACATGGACCAGTTCACCACCGAGCCTAAGGGCGAGGCTGGCGACGGCGACCTGTTCAGCGATTCCGGCAACCCGCAGATCACCCTCGTGGGCACCAGTCACAGTGGCAAGAACTACAACTTCGCCGGCTTCCTGGAAGAGGCCATCGGCGCCGACATCCTCAACGTAGCCTTCCCCGGCGGCGGTTTCGAGGGCGCGATGATCCAGTACCTGGGCAGCGAAGAGTTCCAGAAGAATCCGCCGAAAATCCTCATCTGGGAATTCTCGCCGCTGTATCGCCTGGACCAGGAAACCATCTATCGCCAGATGATGGCGCTGCTGGACAACAACGGTTGCGAAGGCAAGCCGGCATTGATGAGCAGCAAGACCGCGCTCAAGCCAGGCAAGAACGAATTGATGGTCAATAGCAAGAACATGGATCTGCGTAACGGCAGCCACCAGGTCGACATCCGCTTCGCCGACACCTCGGTGAAAACCTTGCAAGCCACCCTCTGGTACATGAATGGGCGCCACGAGGATATCAAGATCGAAAAACCGGATACCTCCGAAACCGACGGACGTTTCGCCTTCCAGCTGCGCACCGACGAGGACTGGGCTTCGCAAAACCTTCTGGCTGTCGAAGTCCAGGGCCCCGAAGCCGGTAAAGAGCCGCAGCAGATCGAAGCGAAAATCTGTAAACGCAACGCATCTCCGCAAGCCGAACAAACGGCTCAAATCGGACAATGAGGTCTCGTCTCATGACCAGTACCACGCGCACCCGAACGTTGAAAACGCTGCTGGCGCCTTCCCTGCTGACCCTGGCGATGTTCGCCGGGGCCACGCAGGCGGCGGCCCCGCTGCGCCCGCCACAGGGTTACTTCGCCCCGATCGAAAAGGTCAAGGCCGGCGAAGCGGCCCAAGGCTGCGACGCCACACCGACGCCCTACACCGGCTCCCTGCAATTTCGCAGCAAGTACGAGGGCTCCGACAAGGCCCGTGCGACCCTGAACGTGCAATCGGAAAAAGCCTTCCGCGACAGCACCGCCGACATCACCAAGATCGAGCGTGGCGTCAGCAAGCAAGTGATGCAATTCATGCGTGACGGCCGTCCCGAACAATTGGAATGCACCCTCAACTGGCTGACCGCGTGGGCCCAGGCCGATGCGCTGATGTCCAAGGACTTCAACCACACCGGCAAGTCCATGCGCAAATGGGCACTGGGTAGCATGGCTTCGGCCTATGTGCGCCTGAAGTTTTCCGAGTCCCGCCCACTGGCCAATCACCCGGAGCAGGCGCAACTGATCGAAGGCTGGTTCAGCCGGATGGCCGATCAGGTGGTCAGCGACTGGGACAACCTGCCGCTGGACAAGACCAACAACCACTCCTACTGGGCCGCCTGGTCGGTGATGGCCACCTCCGTGGCAACCAACCGCCGCGACCTGTTCGATTGGGCCGTCAAGGAATACAAGGTCGGCGTCAACCAGGTCGATGCCGACGGTTTCCTGCCCAACGAACTCAAGCGCAAGCAACGCGCCCTGTCCTACCACAACTATGCCCTGCCGCCACTGGCGATGATCGCCAGTTTCGCCCAGGTCAATGGTGTGGACCTGCGCCAGGAAAACAACGGCGCCCTCAAGCGCTTGGGTGACCGGGTGCTGGCCGGGGTCGAAGACCCAGACATCTTCGAAGAGAAGAACGGCGACAAGCAGGACATGAAGGACCTGAAGGTCGACTCGAAATTCGCCTGGCTCGAACCGTTCTGCAGCCTCTACACCTGCAGCGAGGATGTGCTGGAGCGCAAGCATGAGATGCAACCGTTCAAGACCTTCCGCCTCGGCGGTGACTTGACCCGGGTGTACGACCCTTCGCGGGAGAAAGGCGAAAAAGGAAGCTGATTCACCGCTGATCGTTCCCACGCTCTGCGTGGGAATGCAGCCCGGGACGCTCTGCGTCCCACAAAGCCGAACGCGGAGCGTCCGTAGAGGCATTCCCACGCAGAGCGTGGGAACGATCATCACCCCTCTTTTTCATTGGGGGGGTTTGGGGGGGCTCTGGCCCTTGACTGTTGATTCAACATGGAGAGATCGGGATGGTATTTTCATCCAATGTGTTCCTGTTTCTGTTCTTGCCGATCTTTCTCGGCTTGTACTACTTAAGCGGGCAACGCTATCGCAACCTGCTGCTGCTGATCGCCAGCTACGTGTTCTATGCCTGGTGGCGGGTGGACTTCCTGGCGCTGTTCGCCGGCGTCACCCTGTGGAACTACTGGATCGGCCTGAAAGTTGGCGCCGCCGGTGTGCGCACCAAACCGGCCCAGCGTTGGCTGTTGCTCGGCGTGGCGGTGGACTTGTGCATCCTGGGTTACTTCAAGTACGCCAACTTCGGCGTGGACAGCCTCAACGCGATCATGACCAGCTTCGGTCTCGAACCGTTCATCCTGACCCACGTGCTGTTGCCGATCGGGATCTCGTTCTACATCTTCGAGTCCATCAGCTACATCATCGACGTCTATCGCGGTGACACCCCGGCGACCCGCAACCTGATCGACTTCGCGGCGTTCGTGGCGATTTTCCCGCACCTGATCGCCGGCCCCGTGTTGCGTTTCCGCGACCTGGCCGACCAGTTCAACAACCGTACCCACACGCTGGACAAGTTCTCCGAAGGCTGCACGCGCTTCATGCAGGGCTTCATCAAGAAAGTGTTCATCGCCGACACCCTGGCGGTGGTGGCCGACCATTGCTTCGCCTTGCAGAACCCGACCACGGGCGATGCCTGGCTCGGCGCCCTGGCCTATACCGCGCAGCTGTACTTCGACTTCTCCGGCTACAGCGACATGGCCATCGGCCTGGGCCTGATGATGGGTTTCCGCTTCATGGAAAACTTCAAGCAGCCCTACATCAGCCAGTCGATCACCGAGTTCTGGCGTCGCTGGCACATCAGCCTGTCCACCTGGCTGCGCGACTACCTCTACATCACCCTGGGCGGTAACCGCAAAGGCACGCTGATGACCTATCGCAACCTGTTCCTGACCATGCTGCTCGGTGGTCTGTGGCACGGCGCGAACTTCACCTACATCATCTGGGGTGCCTGGCACGGCATGTGGCTGGCCATCGAAAAAGCCGTGGGCATCAACACCACGCCACGCAGCATCAACCCGATCCGCTGGGCGCTGACCTTCCTGCTGGTGGTGATGGGCTGGGTGATTTTCCGCTCCGAGAACCTGCACGTGGCCGGTCGCATGTACAGCGCCATGTTCAGCTTCGGCGACTGGTCGCTGTCGGAACTGACCCGCGCCAACCTCACCGGCCTGCAGATCGCCACGCTGGTGGTGGCCTATATCACCCTCGCCTTCTTCGGCCTGCGGGACTTCTACACCAACCGTCCGCCGGTCAAGACCAAGCCTGAGGTCAATACCGAGGCCAACGGCCCGGCCACCGCACAACCGGGAATGATCAAGGCCGTACCGGGTGACAACCCATCGACGATCCATGAACCAGGCTACACCGTGGGTGTCGAAGCCCAGGTGCAACCGGCCTACTGGACCGTGGACTGGTCACGCTACGTGATGCGCGCCCTGGTGCTGCTGCTGTTCATCGCCTCGATTCTCAAACTCTCGGCGCAAAGCTTCTCGCCGTTCCTTTACTTCCAGTTCTGAGGGATCTGAACATGACCCGCTCATTACGCATCTTTTACATCGCACTGTTCATGCTGATCCTGACAGCATTGGGCCTGTGGTCGATGCGCAGTTTCTTCGGCTTCAGCACCAACCCGGACGCCACCGTGCTCAACGGGCGCTGGGCCAAGGCCGTGGAAACGCACTACGACGACGAGTTCCCGATCAAGCGCCTGGGCACCAACATCTGGGCTGCGCTGGACTACAAGCTGTTCAACGAAGGCCGCAAAGGCGTGGTCCTGGGCCGCGACCAGTGGCTGTACAGCGACGAAGAGTTCAACCCGATCGTCAACGAAGAGCTGAACCTGCAAGGCAACTACGCGCTGGTCGAAGGCGTGCGCCAGAAGCTCAAGGAACAAGGCGTGACCCTGGTCATGGCGATCGTGCCGGCCAAGGCGCGGCTGTACCCCGAGCACCTGGGTGACGTGAAGCCATCGAGCATTCACGCCAACCTCTACCAGGATTTCCACGCTCGCGTGGCGGCCGACAAGATCCTCGCGCCGGACCTGCTCGGCCCGCTGCAACAGGCCAAGCAAGGCGGCCAGCAAGTGTTCCTGCGCACCGACACCCACTGGACTCCGGAAGGTGCCCAGGTCGCTGCCGAGAACCTGGCCAAGGCCATTGCCGAACGCGCACCGCTCAACGGTGAGCCACAACGCTTCGTCACGGAACCTGCGGAGAAAATCACCCACAAGGGTGACCTGCGCCAGTTCCTGCCCCTGGACCCGCTGTTCGAAAACCTGATGCCAGCCCAGGAGCCGCTGGTCAAGCGCAACACCCGCGAAGCCGACGACCAGCCGGCTGGCGACGACGCGCTGTTCGCCGACGCCCAGGTGCCCGTGGCCCTGATCGGCACCAGCTACAGCGCCAACCCCAACTGGAACTTCGTCGGTGCACTCAAGCAAGCCCTGCACAGCGACGTCGTCAACTACGCCGAAGACGGCCATGGCCCGATTCTGCCGATGCTCAGCTACCTCAAGAGCGACGCCTTCAAGAACAGCCCGCCACAGGTGCTGATCTGGGAGTTCCCTGAACGCTATCTGCCCGTGAACAACGAAATCGGCGACGCCGACCCACAGTGGGTCGCAGAGCTCAAGCAAGCCGGCGCGCGCCAACAGAACGTAGCCGCCAACACCCCATCCGAGACGCCCGACCGGGCGCAAAACTGAAAGAGAGGTCCACCATGACTTTCAACACTACTCCTCGCCGTCTCGCTGCTCGCTCCTTCAAGGCCGTTGCCCTGGTCGCCAGCATGAGCGCCCTCTCACTGTCCGCCTTTGCCGGTGACGCGGCCCTGTACGGCCCGACCGCACCAAAAGGCTCGAGCTTCGTGCGGGTGTACAACGCCGCCAACGCCGAAGTCAGCGCAACCGTCGGCAGCACCAACATCAGCGACGTAGCTCCCTTGGCCAGCAGCGACTTCAGCTTCATGCCCGGTGGCGACTACAGCGCCAAGGTCGGCAGCCAGACCGTGCCGGTGAAACTGGCTTCCGATCACTATTACACCCTGGTCAACAACGCCAGCGGCCAGCCGCAACTGATCGAAGAGCCTCCGTTCAAGAACAAGCAGAAGTCCCTGGTCCGCGTACAGAACCTGAGCGACAAGGCACTGACCCTCAAGACCGCCGACGGCAAGACCGAAGTGGTGCCGAACGTGGCCGCCAAGGGCCGTGGCGAGCGTGAAATCAACCCGGTGAAAGTGTCCCTGGCGCTGTTCGAAGGCGACAAGAAAGTCGGCGACCTCAAGCCCGTGGCCCTGGAGCGCGGTGAAGCAGCCGTGCTGTACGTCACCGGTTCAGGCAGCAGCCTGTCGCCAGTGTGGGTCAAACGCCCAGTGTCGACCCGCTGATGAATTCACCTGATTGACGTTGTACCCCTGTGGGAGCGGGCTTGCTCGCGAATACGGTCTCACATTCAACATTGATGTTGGTTGAAGCACCACTTTCGCGAGCAAGCCCGCTCCCACCCTGAATCGGGGTGTCAGTCGGGTACGGAACAAGAACAAGAGAGTGAAACGACAGAACGCAGTAGCTCTAACAACCATTTCGCTTCAAGGAGTAACAAACATGATTCCGGTGATCTTGTCAGGTGGTAGTGGCTCACGTCTTTGGCCGCTTTCGCGCAAGCAATTCCCTAAACAGTTCCTGGCCCTGACCGGTGAACACACCCTGTTCCAGCAGACCCTCGAGCGCCTGGTGTTCGAAGGCATGGACACGCCAATCGTGGTCTGCAACAAAGACCACCGCTTCATCGTCAACGAACAGTTGACCAACCGTAAGCTCGAAGCCCAGCGCATCCTGATGGAACCGTTCGGGCGCAACACCGCACCGGCCGTGGCGTTGACCGCGATGATGCTGGTCAACGAAGGCCGCGACGAGCTGATGCTGGTGCTGCCTGCCGACCACGTGCTGGAAGACCAGAAAGCCCTGCAACGCGCCCTGGCCCTGGCCACCGTGGCCGCCGAGCGTGGCGAAATGGTGCTGTTCGGCGTACCGGCCACCAAGCCGGAAACCGGCTACGGCTACATCAAATCGACCAACGACGCGCTGCTGCCTGAAGGCGTGAGCCGCGTTTCGCACTTCGTCGAGAAACCCGACGTCAAGCGCGCCACAGAGTTCGTCGAGGCCGGCGGTTACTTCTGGAACAGCGGCATGTTCCTGTTCCGCGCCAGCCGTTTCCTCGAAGAGCTGAAAAAGCACGATCCGGACATCTACGACACCTGCCTGCTGACCCTGGAGCGCAGTGAGCAGACGGCCGACACCATCACGTTCGACGAAGCCACCTTCGCCTGCTGCCCGGACAACTCCATCGACTACGCCGTGATGGAAAAAACCCAGCGCGCCTGCGTGGTGCCACTGTCGGCGGGTTGGAGCGATGTCGGCTGCTGGTCGTCGCTGTGGGAAGTCAATCCCAAGGATGCCAACGGCAACGTCACCAAAGGCGACGTGGTCGTCCAGGACAGCCGCAACTGCATGATCCACGGCAACGGCAAGCTGGTGTCGGTAATCGGCCTGGACAACATCGTGGTGGTCGAAACCAAGGACGCCATGATGATCGCCCACAAGGACAAGGTCCAAGGCGTCAAGCAGATGGTCAACACCCTCAACGCACAGGGCCGCAGCGAGACCCAGAACCACTGCGAGGTCTATCGTCCGTGGGGTTCCTATGACTCGGTGGACATGGGCGGTCGTTTCCAGGTCAAGCACATCTCGGTCAAGCCGGGCGCGTGCCTGTCGCTGCAGATGCACCACCACCGCGCCGAACACTGGATCGTGGTCAGCGGCACCGCCGAAGTGACCTGCGACGAGAACGTGTTCCTGCTCTGCGAAAACCAGTCGACCTACATCCCGATCGCGTCGGTCCACCGCCTGCGCAACCCGGGCAAGATCCCACTGGAAATCATCGAAGTGCAGTCCGGCAGCTACCTGGGCGAAGACGACATCGAGCGTTTCGAAGACATCTACGGTCGCTCCACCCCGATCGAACGCGGCGTGTCGGTGAAGACCATCGCGCAGTAACGATCAGCAGAACAAGAAGCCCCCATCCAACCCACTGCGTCCCCTATCCGCAGCGGGCTGGTGGGGGCTTTTTATTGATTGACCACTCTCTTGGCATCAAACTTTTCGGCAATCCTGGCAGAGCGCGGATTGACAGCGTCCGTTCTGATTTTTCTGATATCCGCTCCCTTCGAAATCGCCTTGATTGCGCGCACCGTCAAGAATGTACCCACTCCCTTCAGAATCGGCAGTCGCGCCACTGAGGTGGCCTCTGCCAGCGCCTCTTTTTTCAACGTTCCGTCACCCTGGGTTTCAGGATGGACGACCACTTGCACAACATCCACTTCCGTTTTTCCCTCGGAAGTAAACATGTTCAGTTCAGCCAGACCATAAATGTGCCGCTCCTCGGGCGATTTCAACTTGTCGGATTTTTTCATGACTGCGAAAAAGCGCCGCTCAACGACGAAGTCAGGGTGTCTGTGCAAAGCGTCCGGATCGTTCGGCTCGTCCACAAATACGTCATTGGCACTGCGCAACATATAACCGGAAATGCTTGCCCCCAGACCGAAGTTTGAAGGCTGCCCAACGACCTTCGAACGCGCTGTTTCGCTGGAGAGGGTTTTATAGCGTTGCTTGTAGCGTTGAAGATTCTGTCTGACCTCATCTCCTCCCACCAGATAGTCATTGAATGCACCGACCTCCACTACTTTGAAGTCGTTCACTTCACTGTACTTTCCCGTGGCTTGCTTAAACACGCTAACCCGGCTCGTAAGCGCTGCCCCTGCGAGCTTGAGTCGATTCTTCACGCCCATTTCAATTTCGTACTTTCCAGTCTTGTTAAGCCCGTCGGCGTCCCGAAAAGTCAGCGGGTTATTGCTCACCATCGCGTAGAGGTTCAGCCCATCGATATCTCCCGCGGGGTCTGGATTGAGCCAGCGCTGCAAGCCAGGCATGTAGTAGCGATAGCCGTAGTAATAGAACCCCGTCGCATCCCTTTCCTTCCCCGAATAACGAACCGTCTTGTAACTGGCCTCGACCCCGTCAGCCCCCGCCAGGTACGCGGTCTCGCCGAAGGGATAGAAGTGCTCCCGGCTGATGATTCGCCCGTCCTGGCCAAGCTCCAGGCTGGTCGAACCCAAATGGTCGGCAAAACTGTATCGATAGAGGTCATTGGCCCCCGCAGGTGGTGGGCTTTCCCAGTGCAATATCCGGACGCTGTTGAGCCCACCCTGGGCGGTGATGACCTGGAGTGACTCTCCGGTGCTGCTGTCGGCACGCAGCTCCAGGCCCGGCAAATAACGCACCTCGGCGGCCAAGCTACGGGCGCCGGTTTGCAGCGTTCGCAGCTTGCGCACACGTTGCCCACCGCCGTCGTAGGCATACACTTCACTGTCGTCAAGCCCCGAGTCGCGTTCAATGGACGTGACCGAACTCAACTGGTTGCGCGAGTCCCAGACCAGGAACCGTCCCGCGTACAGTTCCAAGCAGTTGCCCCGCGCATCGAACGCCGCAGCGATTTCGTCCTCCGTGGGCGGAACACCATTGCGGTACGGAAGGCAGCGATTGCTATAGCGAGCCGCTTGGGTTTCCCGACCATGGTTTTGTGCCCCGACGTGAACCAGCGTCAACAGATTGCCGCCTTCGTCGTAGCGGTAGGTCTGCTGGTAATTGCTGACCGCCGCCGGGCCGTTCTGCCTCAGCGAGTCGGGCCCCTGGTTTGCAGAGCCCGCCTCCCAACCGGTGGCTTTGATCAGTTGATAGAGACTGTCGTAGACAAAGCGGCTGATCGGGTCGATGCGCTGGTTGGCAAAGTAGCGGACCGCCAGGGCTGCGTCCTCGATGCTCAACACGTTGCCCATCGGGTCATAAACGTAGCGCAAGTGTTGCTGTACCTGGCCGGAACGCAGGGCTTGGCGCTCCGCCAGGCGCCCGTCCTCAGGGCTGTAGATAAGGGTGGTTTTCACGCCGTTGCCGGCTATTTCTCCCTCGATCTGTCCAAGGGCATCGTAGCGAATATCACTCACCAGCGTCTGCCAATCGCCCTGCCCCGCCAATAGCAGTTGGCTGCCGGACAGCCGGCCATCGAGCGTAAGGCGTTGGCGTTGGCGATTTCCCCGGGCGTCGACTCGCTCCAGCTCATCGCTCAGCGGGCCGACGCGCCACGTCGAAACGGCACCGCTTCCAGGTTCAAGGAGTTGTTCGCGATCGGGTTCCGGCTCCGGCCAATCGGGCAAAGCCGCATCGAGGATGTAACGGCGGTCCTGCATGAGGTTTTGCCCGGTCAAGGCAAACGACGCCAGTAACAACGTACCCGTCGTGTCGTCGTGACGGATCAGTTGGCCATACTGATTTTGGTTCTGATCGCCCTGGCCCGGATATCCGTAGGTCATGCGCTCGGTACACCGACGCGGCATTCCACCACCTTGCTCGAACACCGCCACGGGGCGAAGCGATTCGTCATAGAGCACATCGCGCAGTGTCCCTCGACTGTCCCAGCCCAGCAGTCCTTCCTCGGCGAGCCCCGGCAGATCGGTCTGCCGGCCGGCATCGACGCTGTCCGTGCGCAGGGTGACGCCGGACAACGAATAAATCGCCGAAAGGTTGCTGGGGGCCAATTCGTCACGGTCCTGCATGGCCCACAACCGCGGATCCCACTGTTTCACCGCGCGGCCGGCGAGGTCAAAGAGGCTGCGGTTGATACGCCGCTGCGCCGGGCCGTTCTCCAGGCTGCGGCAGTATTCGACCGAACGAACCGGCCTGCTTCGCGAGTCGACGGCTATCAACGTCGGCGTTCGATAATCCATGCCCATCTGTAGGAATCCCGTGTAGTGCCAGGGTATCGCGGCCCATCTAACCAACGGGTCTGCAAGGCTGCCAACTGTCAGATATGACAGTGACGACCGACGGTGCAGGATCGGTGAATATCCATCGCCCGCTCCCTTCGGTAGGATGTGGCAACGGGAACGGAGGCTTCCACCATGCTTATCGGCGTCTTGCTGGTCATCACCTGGCTCATCCTGCTGTTGCGCTACCCGGCCAGGGCCTTGCCGGTTTCCCTGGCGGCGTTCATCGGGCTGGGACTGGTCGCTGCGTGGGTGCTCTGGCAGGAAAACCGCGAGACCCGGCAATTGGAGCGCCTGGAAATGCGCATCACCTATTCCCCCGGGCAATGCCCCGCCGACCGACCGCTGTCGCTGAACCTGAAAAACACCAATGACGTGCCACTGATCGAACTGCGCTGGCGGGTCGCGGCCTATGCGCCTGGCGACACCATCAACCTGGCCGACACCCCCTACGACGCACCGCGCTACCGAGGCCCCGGCCAATTGCAGGCCGGCGCTGACTGGCAAGACTGCCTGCCGCTGCCGCCCCTGCGTCCGGGTTATCGCCCGCAGACCCTGGAGTTTCGCGCCGAGCGATTGCACGGTAGTTTTTCCAACTGATTGCTCTCCCCCCACTTTTTGCACAAGGAATGCGCCATGCCTGTTGCGCTGATTACCGGATGTTCCAGCGGCATTGGCCGCGCCCTCGCCGACGCCTTCAAGACTGCGGGTTATCAGGTCTGGGCCACGGCGCGCAAGGTTGAAGACGTAGCGACACTCAGCGCTGCCGGGTTCACCGCCGTGCAACTGGACGTCAACGACGGCCAGGCCCTGGAACAACTCAACGAACGGATCAACCAGCAGCATGGCGGCCTGGATGTGCTGGTCAACAATGCTGGCTACGGCGCCATGGGCCCGTTGCTGGACGGTGGCGTGCCGGCCATGCAGCGTCAGTTCGAAACCAACGTGTTCGCCATCGTCGGGGTCACCCGGGCGCTGTTCCCGGTGTTGCGCCGGGCCAAGGGGCTGGTGGTGAACATCGGCAGCGTTTCCGGGGTACTGGTCACGCCGTTTGCCGGAGCCTACTGCGCCTCGAAGGCGGCGGTGCATGCCTTGAGCGATGCCTTGCGCATGGAGCTGGCGCCGTTCGGCATCCGCGTGATGGAGGTCCAACCCGGCGCCATCGCCTCCAGCTTCGCCAAGAATGCCGGCCATGAAGCCGAACAACTGATCAGCGAACAATCGCCCTGGTGGCCTCTGCGCGACGGCATCCGCGCCCGGGCCAAGGCCTCCCAGGACAACCCGACCCCGGCCCCCGAATTCGCCGCCGCGCTGCTCAAGGCGGTTCAACAACCCAAGCCACCCCGCTTGCTGCGTCTGGGCAATGGCAGCCGGGCATTGCCATTGATGGCCGGCTTGCTGCCCAAGGGGTTGCTGGAAAAAGGGTTGATGAAGCGGTTTGGGTTGGGTGGGTCGCTTTGATAAATAGCGGCCACCCCGAAAACTGTGGGAGCGAGCCTGCTCGCGAAGACACCGGCACAGTCAACATCTTTGCAAACTGACCCACCGCTTTCGCGAGCAAGCTCGCTCCCACAAGGGGTCAGCGCTTGTCGTGGGGTTCTACCACCACCGTGCAAGTCATCCCCGCCGCCAGCAGCACCCCGTCGGGCACTTCGTCCAGATGAATGCGCACCGGCACCCGCTGGGCCAGGCGAACCCAGTTGAAGGTCGGGTTCACGTCGGCGATCAGTTCGCGGCTTTCGGGGTTGTCCCGGTCGTAGATGCCGCGGGAGATGCTTTCCACATGCCCCTTGAGCATCTCACCGCTCATCAACTGCAACTGCGCTGAATCGCCGACCCGCACCTTGGGCAATTTGGTCTCTTCGAAGAAGCCGTAGACCCAGAACGAATTCATGTCCACCACGGCCATCTTCGCCTCGCCGATGCGGGCGTAGTCGCCACGGTGCACGTTGAGGTTGGTGACGTAGCCATCCACCGCCGCGCGGACTTCGGTGCGCGACAGGTTCAGCTCCGCGGCTTCCAATTGCGCCTGGGCCTGCTGATAATCGGCCAGGGCCGAGTCGGCGATGTTGCTGGCGTCGTCGCGGTTTTCCCGGGAGATCACCAGGCTATCCAGGTCGGCACGCCGATGGGCGTTGACCTTGCGCATCTCCCAAGTGGCCTTGCGTGACGCCACCAGGGAGCGAGCCTGCTTCACGGCGATGCGGTAATGCTCAGGATCGATGCGCATCAATAGGTCGCCCTTTTTCACCGATTGGTTGTCGCGCACCGGCACTTCGACCACCTCGCCGCTGACATCGGCGGCCACATTGATGATATCGGCCCGCACCCGGCCATCGCGAGTCCAGGGCTCGTTCATGTAATGGACCCACAACGTACGGCCGATCCACAGCGCCAGGGCCAGAACCAACAGCGTCGCCAGCAGGCTGAAAAACTTTCTCATCGCATCGATCTCAACGGTAGACCGTCAGCGCCAGCGCGCCGAACAGACAGGTAAACAGACTCAGGCGCAGCAACGCCGGGTGCCAGAAGAAGCGGTACAGGTCCAGCCCCGACAGGAAGCGGTCCAAGGCCCAGGCCAGGCCGGCAGCGATGAAAAACATCAAGGTCATGGTGGGCATGTATACGCCATGGAAGGCGATCTCACGGGGCATGTTCAAGTTCCTGGGGAAGCGGTGTGGCGTGCGGCATGGCATAGCCGGCCAAGGGCGATTGCGGGTCGAGCAACGAGGTGCGGATGAAATGCAGATAGCTTTTCACCCGGCGCAGGGCCGAGGTGTCGAAATGCGGGGCGAAGGGTTCGTCGGTGGCCTGCACGCGGCCGATGGCGTGGTCCACCGCCACCAGGGCACGCTCCAGATTGCTCTGGCTCGGTTGGCGGAACAGCCGCACCAGCGCCCGCCCCATCACCCGAATCGCCTGGCGCCACGGCTGGCTTTCGGCATACGCCGGATGCACCGGCAGGATCGCCTGTTCCTTGCGCAGCTCGATAATCGCGTGGCCGACCTCCAGCACCACGAACATCCAGCGCAGCAAGTCCCGTTGCACCCGAGGCTGCCCCGCTGCCAGCCCGTAGGCCTGGTGCAGCAAGTCGCGGGTACCACTTTCGAAGCTCGATGCCAGGCCCTTGAGCTTGCCACTGATGGCAAACACCACTTGCTCGCGCAAATCCTGTTCGAGCCGGCGCCACAACCAGCGGCTGTTGGGCGGCAGAATGATTGCCCCGGCCGCGGCACACACCAGCATGCCGAGGATCATCGCGATGTAATCGTTGATGAAGGCGTAGGGGTTGTAGACCGTCAGGTTGTCCGGCACCGAACCGGTGCTGAAAAAGATCAGCAGCCCCAGCCCGACCCCGGCGTATTTCGGCCGCGAGCTGAGGAACGAACCGAGCATGATCACCGGCGCCAGCATCACGCAGAGCAAAGGGAAGCCGTCGATCAACGGGAAGATGAAGAACATCTCGACAAAGCCGATCAACGCCCCGAACAACGTGCCGCAGGCCATCTGGAAAGCCATGCGCTTGGGGTTCGGCGTCGCGGCCGACAAGCCCACGGTGGCGGCGGCGATCATCGTCATGGTCGCGCCGCTCGGCCAGGCCGTGGCGACCCAGTAACTCCCCAGCACCAACAGGATGAAGGCGGCGCGAACACCCGATGCCGTAGCGGCCAGCCAGTTGGTCTGCGGCACGAACGGTTCGTCCCAGCGCTCACGTTCGTGGCTATGATCGGCCAGGGAGGCGTGGGTCAAGGCATAGCCGTGCAAGTCGTCGACGAATCGATAAAGCAGCTCGTAGGCAGTATGGAAATCCAGTTGCTGCCCATCACTGGGCGCCGTTTCCTGGAACAACGCCCGCAGCCGCCGCACCTGGGCCGGCAGCTCGGCCTTGTACTCGGCCAGCGCCGCCGCCAGACGGGCCGCATCGGCATCGGTCAGGGCGCGGCCACTGAAACCGTCGAGCAGCTCGGCCAACGTTTGCAAGCCCGGCTTGATGGCATTGACCACGTGATCCGCCGCACTGCTGCGCAAGCGCTCCAGCAATTGGTGCAAAGCGTTAAAGCGGGTGGTGATACCCATGAATTCGCTGTTCAAGCGACTGAGCCGGCCGTTGCGTCGACGCATGTGCGGGTCTTCGAAAACGGTCACGCTGCGCAGGCTTTCCAGGCCCACCGCCTCGGCAATGAAGCCCACGTTGCGCGCTTCGAATGCCTCCCGCTTGCTGCGCCCACGCAGGCCATCGGTAACAAACAGGGCAAATACCCCAAAGCGCTGGTACAAGGCATTGCGCATGGCGGCACTGGCGGTTTGCGGCAGGATCGCGGCACTGACCAGGGTGGCGCAGAGAATCCCCAGGGAAATCTCCAGCACCCGCCAGACCGCCGCCATGAACGCGCCTTCCGGATGGGCAAGGGCCGGCAGGCCGATCATCGCCGCGGTGTAGCCGGCCAGCACAAAACCATAGGCCCGGAAGTTGCGATAACGCGCTGCCCCTGCCGAACAGAGACCAACCCAGACCGCCAGGCACGCGAGGAACGGCTCGGTGTTCTGGGCAAACAAGGCGATCAGCGCCACCATCACCGCCGAACCGGCCAGGGTGCCGAGGAAGCGGTAGAAACTCTTGGCGAACACCTGCCCGCTCTGGGGCTGCATGACGATGAACACGGTGATCATGGCCGTGCGCGGTTGCGGCAACTCCAGGCGCATCGCCAGCCACAAGGTCAGGAACGCGGCAAACAGGACCTTGAAGATATAGACCCAGGTCACCCCGTCGCTGCGGGCCCAGTCGAAGAAACCCCGGCGCCATTCAAGACGGTACAGCCAGCGTGCGGGGGCAAGTAAAGACGTCACAGGGGAAATATGGCTCACCGTACGTGGCCCAAGTCAGGACTGTCGTTGCCGGCCTCAAGCCCGCCCCCCAACGCCGTCACTAGGTCGGCATGGGCACTCAGGCGCGCCGCCTGCACTTGCTGTTGCACCTGTTGCTGCTTGAACAACAGGCTTTGGGCGTTGAGCACGTTGAGGTAATCGGTAAGCCCACGCTGGAACGCCACCATTGCGATGTCGTAGGTGCGCTGGGCTGCGGCCACCGATTCGGCGGCGAAGGCCTGCTGCTTGTCCATGGATTGGCGGCGGATCAACTGATCGGAAATGCCCTTGAGGGCGTTCACCAGTGTCTGGTTGTAGTGCGCCACGGCGATGTCATAACCCGCCGCCGCCTCGCCCAATTGCGAACGCAAGCGCCCGCCGTCGAAGATCGGCAACGTGATCGCCGGCCCGACGTTGTAGGTGAGCTTCTTGCCCGTCAAGAACTCCAGCGCCCCACCACCGGTGGCCATGTAGCCAAGGCTACCCACCAGGTCGACGTTGGGATAAAACCCGGCCCGGGCCACATCGATGCCCCGGGCCTGGGCCGCCACTTGCCAACGCCCGGCAACCACATCCGGACGTTGGCCGAGCAGTTCGGCGGGCAAGGCCGACGGCAGCTTCAACGGCGCGCCGAGGGCCAGGGTCGGGCGTTGCAGTTGCGTGCCCTCTCCCGGTCCCTTGCCGGCCAGGGCCGCCAACTGATTGCGGCTCAAGGCGATGGCTTCGTCCAGGGCGTCGAGTTGGCGGTGGGTCTCGGGCAGTGGTGCCTGGGCCTGGCTGACTTCGAAATGGGTGCCGATGCCGCCGTCCAGGCGCTTGTGCGCCAGGTCGAGAATCTGCTCTTGTTGGTGGAGGGTCGCGGCGACGATATCGCGCTGGGCGTAGTGCAGCGAAAACTGGATGTAGGCGCGCACGATGTTGCTCTGCAGTTCCAGTTGCGCCTGGCGCGCCTCAGCGACACTGGCATGGGCCAGGTCAACCGCCCGTTCGCTGGCATTGCGCTCGCGGCCCCACAGGTCCAGGGCGTAGCTCAAGCCCAGGGCGGCATTGTTGTCCCAGGTCGTGGTGTCGGCCAGTTCGCCCGGGCCATAGAACTGATCGGTGGGCCAGTTATGGCGCTTGAGGGTCGCCTCGCCATTGATCTGCAGCGACTCGGCGGCTTCGGCAACACCGGCCATGGCCTTGGCCTGGCGCACCCGCGCGGCGGCCATGGCCAGGCTCGGGCTGTCCTGCATGGCCAGATCGACCCAGCGATCCAACTGCTGATCGCCATAGGCTTGCCACCATCGGCGGGTGGGCCAGTGGGCGTCGCGAGCCGCCTCGCGGATGGCGGCATCGGTAGCCAGTTGGTTGGCAGGCAGGACCTGGCTTTGCGGCCCTATCCCGCCTGTCCCGATGCAACCGCTGATGGTTAATGTCAGAACCCAAACACTGAGAGTCTTCAGCTCTCTGCTGATGCAACGCGGCACTTGCGCAAAATTCCTGAGATGGAGCATGACGACGAGGATGGCTGCCTGTTAACGCAAAACTTGTGAGAGCGAGCCTTTGTGGGAGCCGAGCTTGCTCGCGATGGGGACGACACGGTTTAACAGCAGGACCGCGTCATCGTTCATCGCGAGCAAGCTCGGCTCCCACAAGGGCTCCCACAGGAATCAGTGACCCAGGATTGACGGTAATTCTAGGCATCGCCCTACCCGGCGATAAGCCGATCTTTCTGTGAATCTTTGTTACCGTTAACGCGATAATCCATTAGTCGGGTCCCGCTGCTCTGTAACTTCGTGTCACAATTTGCCACCTCCCAAGAGAGCCCTCCATGGACACCTTGCAAAACATGCGCGCGTTCAGTTGTGTTGCCGAAGCTGGCAGTTTCACCGCCGCCGCCGCGCAACTGGACACCACCACGGCCAACATCTCGCGCGCAGTTTCCAACCTGGAAGCCCATCTGCAAACCCGCCTGCTCAACCGCACCACTCGCCGCATTGCCCTGACCGAGGCGGGTAAACGCTACTTGTTGCGTTGCGAGCAGATCCTGGCTTATGTCGAAGAAGCCGAAGCCGAGGCCAGCGACGCCCATGCGCGACCGGCCGGGCAGTTGAAGGTCCACACGATGACCGGTATCGGCCAGCATTTCGTGATCGACGCCATCGCCCGTTACCGCAAGACCCATCCGGATGTGACCTTCGACCTGACCCTGGCCAACCGCGTGCCGGACATCCTCGACGAGGGCTACGACGTCTCAATCGTGCTCGCCAGCGAGTTGCCGGATTCGGGCTTCGTCTCCCAGCGCCTGGGGATCACCTACAGCATCGTCTGCGCATCACCCGCCTACGTGAAAGCCAGCGGCTGCCCGCAAAAACCCGGCGACCTGCTCAACCACGCCTGCCTGCGCCTGGTCAGCCCGGTCATTCCGCTGGAAAAATGGGTGTTCGACGGCCCGGAAGGCCAGGAGATGGTCACCATCAACAGCTCACCGTTCCTGGTGAATTCGGCCGATGCGATGAAAACCGCGATCACCAGCGGCATGGGCGTGGGGGTATTGCCGGTGTACGCGGCCATCGAAGGCTTGCGCAACGGCACGTTGGTGCGGGTCATGCCCAACTACCGCTCCCAGGAACTGAACCTCTACGCCATCTATCCGTCGCGCCAATACCTGGATGCGAAGATCAAGACCTGGGTCGAGTACCTGCGAGGCTCGTTGCCGGAAATCCTCGCGGCGCACCAGTCTGAGCTGGCGGCTTACGAATTGAGTGGAAGCCTGGCAGGCGCACGGGTCGCGAACTGAAGTCGCCCCCGTGCGTGAAGGATGATGTCAGCGCTTGCCCATCGAACGACGCGTGCCGGGAGGCGCGGCACCCGGGGTCTTGGTATGGCCATTCTTCGCGCCGTTCTTGTACCACGGCTGCTGGCCGGCGCCCTTGGCCGCAGCCAGTTCACCGGGTTTGAACGGGAATTTGAAGGCTGGGATCGCCGCCTTGGCGTCCTCGGCGCTGGAAACATCGCTGTCGGACAAGTCGGCCTGTTCGCCGCCGGGGAGTTCATCCGCAGGCGAAAGTGTCGGGGAAGTCATGTAAGGCTCCGGGTCATGCATGCAAGTCGGGCCCGAAGGGCGAGCCGCGAAAGGCGGCAGTATACCTGCCCGATATCACAGCGCGCAGGGCAGTTTCATCTGGCACAACCATTCATCCGACAGCAAGCCAGGACAAAACTGACAAGCCTGTCAGTTAGCCGTCACCTTCCTGACCGGCTCGTAACGCTATATAAGAAAGCTCAAACTCCTGTGTCCCGAACCGGCCCTTCATATCCATGCACACCCAGAAGAAAACCGTCCTGCTCGTCGTGTTGTTGGCTGCCCTGGCGGCCCTCGCCCTCTGGTTTGTGCTCAAGCCCGTGACCGCCAAACCCAGCGCTCCCGCCGCCGTTCCGGTGCGGGTTGTCAGCGTGGTGCAAAAGGATGTGCCGCGCTTTGCCAGCGGCATCGGTACGGTCCTGTCGCTGCACAGCGTGGTGATCCGGCCGCAGATCGACGGCATTCTCACCCGGCTGCTGGTCAAGGAGGGGCAACTGGTCAAGAAAGGTGACCTGCTGGCGACCATCGACGATCGTTCGATCCGCGCCAGCCTCGACCAGGCCCGGGCCCAGCTCGGCGAGAGCCAGGCGCAGCTGGCGGTGGCCCAGGTCAATCTCAAGCGCTACAAATTGCTGAGCGTCGATGACGGCGTCTCGAAGCAGACCTACGACCAGCAACAGGCGCTGGTCAACCAGCTCAAGGCCACCGCCCAGGGTAACCAGGCGGCCATCGACTCGGCGCAGGTGCAACTGTCCTACACCCAGATCCGCTCCCCGGTGAGCGGTCGCGTCGGCATTCGCAATGTAGATGAAGGCAACTTCCTGCGCACCAGCGACACCGAAGGCCTGTTCACGGTGACCCAGATCGACCCGATCGCCGTGGAGTTCTCCCTGCCCCAGCAAATGCTGCCCACCTTGCAACGCTTGATCGCGGCGCCCGAGCAAGCCTTGGTCAAGGCCTATATCGGTGCCGACGGCGCCACCGGGGAACTGCTCGGCGAGGGGCGCCTGAGCCTCATCGACAACCAGATCAACGCCAACACCGGAACCCTGCGGGCCAAGGCTGAATTCAACAACGCCGCGCAACGGCTGTGGCCCGGGCAACTGGTGACGCTGAAGATCCAGACCGCCCTCGACAAGGACGCCCTGGTGGTACCTCCCACCGTCGTCCAGCGTGGGCTGGAGCAACACTTCGTGTACCGGATCAAGGGCGACAAGGTCGAGAGCGTGCCGGTGGTCATGGTTTACCAGGACAGCGACATGCACATCATCAAGGGGGTGAACGCTGGCGATCAACTGGTGAGCGACGGTCAGTCACGGCTCAAGCCAGGCAGCCACATCCAGGTGCTCAGTGATCCGCCCGCCCTGGCCAAGACCACGGAGCCGCAACCGTGAAGGGCCGCGGCTCGGTTTCGGCGTGGTGTATCGACCACCCCATCGCCACGGTGCTGCTTACGTTTGCCCTGGTACTGCTGGGCGTGATCGCGTTTCCTCGCCTGCCCGTCGCGCCGTTGCCAGAGGCCGAATTCCCGACCATCCAGGTTAACGCGCAGTTGCCTGGGGCCAGTCCCGAAACCATGGCCTCGTCAGTGGCGACGCCGCTGGAAGTGCAATTCAGTGCCATTCCCGGCATCACCCAGATGACCTCCAGCAGTGCCCTGGGCTCGACCAACCTGATCCTGCAATTCAGCCTCGATAAAAGCATCGACACCGCCGCCCAGGAAGTGCAGGCAGCGATCAACACCGCCGCCGGCAAACTGCCCAACGACATGCCGAACCTGCCGACCTGGCGCAAGGTCAATCCCGCCGACAGCCCGGTGTTGATCCTCAGCATCAGCTCCTCCCTGATGCCCGGCACCGAGCTGAGCGACTACGTCGAAACCCTGCTCTCGCGTCAGATCAGCCAGATCGACGGCGTAGGACAAATCTATATCTCCGGCCAACAGCGTCCGGCGATCCGGGTCCAGGCCTCGGCCGACCGGCTCGCCGCCATCGGCCTGACCCTGGCGGACATCCGCCTGGCGCTCCAGCAGGCCAGCCTCAACCTGGCCAAGGGCGCCCTGTACGGCGCTTCGAGCATTTCCACCCTGTCCACCAACGACCAACTGTTCCAGCCTGAGGAGTACGGTGAGCTGATCGTGTCCTACAAGGACGGCGCACCGGTTCACCTCAAGGACATCGCCAAGGTCGTCAACGGCTCGGAAAACGCCTACGTCCAGGCCTGGTCCGACAGCGAACCAGGGGTCAACCTGGTGATCTTCCGGCAACCGGGAGCGAACATCGTCGAGACCGTCGACCGCATCCAAGCGGCCCTGCCCACCCTGCAAGCCATGTTGCCCGCCGCCGTGCAGGTCAAGGTCCTGATCGACCGCACCCAGACCATCCGCGCCTCGTTGCATGAGGTGGAGATCACCTTGCTGATCGCGGTGCTGCTGGTGGTCGCGGTGATGGCGCTGTTCCTGCGTCAGCTCTCGGCGACCCTGATTGTCTCGGCGGTGCTGGGGGTGTCGCTGACCGCCAGTTTCGCCCTGATGTACGTGATGGGGTTCAGCCTGAACAACCTGACCCTGGTGGCGATCGTCATCTCGGTGGGGTTCGTGGTGGACGATGCGATTGTGGTGGTGGAGAACATCCACCGGCACCTGGAGGCCGGTGACGGCATGCGCGAAGCGGCGATCAAGGGGGCTGGTGAGATCGGCTTCACCGTGGTCTCCATCAGCTTCTCGCTGGTGGCGGCGTTCATCCCACTGCTGTTCATGGGCGGCGTGGTCGGGCGCCTGTTCAAGGAGTTTGCCCTGACCGCCACCTCGACCATCCTGATTTCGGTGGTGGTGTCGCTCACCTTGGCGCCGACCCTGGCCGCGCTGTTCATGCGCGCCCCGGTACATCATGCCCACAGCAAGATGGGATTCGGCGAGCGTCTGCTGGGCTGGTACGAGCACGGCCTGCGTCGGGCCCTGGCCCATCAAAAACTGATGATCGGCGTGTTCGGCCTGACCCTGGCGCTGGCGGTGGTGGGCTACGTGTTCATTCCCAAGGGGTTCTTCCCGGTACAGGACACCGGCCTGGTGCTGGGCACCAGCGAAGCCGCCGCCGATGTGTCGTTCCCGGACATGGTCGCCAAGCACAAGGCCCTGGCCGACATCGTCGCCGCCGACCCGGCGGTGCAGACCTTCTCCCACTCCGTCGGTGTCTCGGGCAACAACCAGACCATCGCCAACGGCCGCTTCTGGATCGCCCTCAAGCCCCGGGGCGAGCGTGACGTGTCGGCCAGCGGCTTCATCGACCGGATCCGCCCGCAATTGCTGAAAATCCCCGGCGTGGTGCTGTACCTCAGGGCCGGCCAGGACATCAACCTCAGCTCCGGCCCCAGCCGCGCCCAATATCAATACGTGCTCAAGAGCAACGACGGGCCGAGCCTCAACGCCTGGACACAAAAACTCACCGACAAGCTGCGTGGCAACCCGGCGTTCCGTGACATCTCCAACGACCTGCAACTGGGCGGCAGCATCACCCACATCAACATCGACCGCAGCGCGGCGGCGCGCTTCGGCCTCACCGCCACCGATGTCGACCAGGCCCTGTACGACGCCTTCGGCCAACGGCAGATCAATGAATTCCAGACCGAGACCAACCAGTACAACGTGATCCTGGAGCTCGACACCCAGCAACGCGGCAAGGCAGAAAGCCTGGCGTATTTCTACCTGCGTTCGCCACTGAGTGGGGAAATGGTACCGCTCTCGGCCCTGGCCCGCTTCGATGCGCCGAGCAACGGCCCGCTGTCGATTGCCCACGATGGCATGTTCCCGGCCGCCAACCTGTCATTCAACCTGGCGCCCGGCGTGGCCCTGGGGGACGCGGTGCGCCTGCTCGACCAGGCGAAGAACGAGATCGGCATGCCCGCCGCCATTACCGGCAACTTCCAGGGCGCGGCCCAGGCCTTCCAGAGCTCCCTGGCCAGCCAGCCATGGCTGATTCTCGCCGCGCTGGTGGCTGTGTACATCATCCTCGGCGTGCTCTACGAGAGTTTCGTGCACCCGTTGACGATCATCTCTACCCTGCCCTCGGCCGGCCTCGGTGCGCTGATCATGCTCTGGCTGCTGGGCCAGGACTTTTCGATCATGGCGCTGATCGGGCTGGTGCTGCTGATCGGGATCGTCAAGAAGAACGGCATCCTGATGATCGACTTCGCCCTCGACGCCCAGCGCAACAAAGGCATGGTGCCCCAGGAGGCGATTTTCCAGGCGTGCCTGACACGCTTCCGGCCGATCATGATGACCACCCTGGCCGCCCTGCTCGGCGCCTTGCCGCTGATGCTCGGCTATGGTCCCGGCGCGGAGCTGCGCCAACCCCTGGGCATCGCGGTGGTGGGCGGCCTGCTGGTGAGCCAGGCGCTGACGCTGTTCACCACACCGGTCATATACTTGTGGCTGGAGCGACTGTTCCATCGACCCGCCCATCAGCCAGGGTCGGCGCCGACGGCGGCGCTGGCGAGCACAGACCACTGAGGCAGGGCCATGCGCGTTCTGATTATCGAAGACGAAGAAAAAACCGCGGACTATCTGCACCGCGGCCTGAGCGAACAGGGTTACACCGTGGACGTGGCGCCGGACGGCATCGAGGGGCTGCACCTGGCCCTGGAAACCGACTACGCGGTGATCGTGCTCGACGTAATGCTACCGGGCCTGGACGGCTTCGGCGTACTGCGAGCCCTGCGCGCCCGCAAGCAGACACCGGTGATCATGCTTACCGCCCGGGAACGGGTCGAGGACCGCATCAAGGGCTTGCGCGACGGCGCCGATGACTACCTGGGCAAGCCCTTCTCCTTCCTCGAACTGGTGGCCCGCCTGCAAGCCCTGACTCGTCGCAGCGGCGGCCATGAACCGGTGCAGGTGAGCATCGCCGACCTGTGGATCGACCTGATCAGCCGCAAGGCCACACGGGCCGGCCAGCGCCTGGACCTGACGGCCAAGGAGTTCTCCCTGCTCAGTGTCCTGGCCCGCCGCCAGGGCGAAATCCTCTCGAAAACCGCCATTGCCGAAATGGTCTGGGACATCAACTTCGACAGTGACGCCAACGTGGTGGAAGTGGCGATCAAACGCTTGCGAGCCAAGCTCGATGGGCCGTTCGAACAGAAGTTGCTGCACACCATTCGCGGCATGGGTTATGTGCTGGAGAGTCGCAGCGATGACCGTCCCTGACAGCATCGCCCTGCGCTTGAGCGGCATGTTCACGCTGGTGGCGGCACTGGTGTTCCTGTTGATCGGGGGCGCTTTATACCAGCAGGTCGCCAAGGGCCTGGGCCTGTTGCCCGAAGCCGAGCTCGATGCCCGCTACAGTGTCCTGGAGTCCACCGTTGGCCGCTACGGCACGCCTGAACACTGGGTGAAGATCAACAACAAGCTGCGATTGCTCGGAGAAGAAGACAAGCGCATCCATTTCTGGATCGTCAGCGACGATCCGCGCTTTGAATACGGCAATCCCGATGCGCAGATCCGTGCCTTTGCCCAAGGCGCCCTGGGTAAGCGCGACCTGACCTTGCCCCAACGACACTACCCGATGAAAGTGCTGGTGAGCCAATTCCCGGCCAAGGACCAGCGTCCGCCGCTGCGCTTCATGATCGGTATCGACACCGAGACCTTCTACCAGACCCAGCATCGCCTGCTGGTGGCACTGGTGAGCCTGGCGATTGTCGGTGTGTTCCTGGCTTCGTTGCTGGGCTACTGGGTCGCACGCATCGGCCTCAAGCCGCTGATAAAGCTGTCCGATGAAGCCCGGCGCCTGGCCCCGCCCCGCCTGTCCGGGCGCTTGCAGCTTTCGCCCTTGCCGCCGGAGCTGAGTCAGTTCGTCAGTTCCTTCAACGCCACCCTCGACCGGGTCGAACAGGCTTACTCGCGGCTGGAATCGTTCAACGCCGACGTCGCCCATGAATTACGCTCGCCCCTGACCAACCTGATCGGCCAGACCCAGGTAGCACTGACCCGTGGGCGCTCGGCCGAACACTACTTCGAAGTACTGCAATCGAATCTCGAAGAGTTGGAGCGGCTGCGCTCGATCATCAACGACATGCTGTTCCTGGCCAGCGCCGACCAAGGCAGCAAGGCCACCAAACTGACCAGCACCTCCCTGGCCGGCGAAGTGGCCACCACCCTCGACTACCTGGACTTCATTCTCGAAGACGCCCAGGTCCAGGTCCGGGTCAGCGGCGATGCCCAGGCCAACATCGAGATCGCCCATCTGCGTCGGGCACTGATCAACCTGCTGAGCAACGCCGTACAGCACACCGCGCCCGGGCAAGTGATCGACGTGCACATCGAAGCCCTTGGCGACCAGATCACCCTCGCGGTCACCAACCCCGGCGAACCGATTGCCGGCGAGCACCTGCCGCGCCTGTTCGAACGCTTCTATCGCGTCGATGCCTCGCGCAGCAACAGTGGCGCCAACCATGGGCTGGGTCTGGCCATCGTCAAGGCCATCGCACTGATGCATGGCGGGGACGTATTCGTGCGCAGTGACCAGGGCGCCAACACATTCGGGATCCGCTTGCCAGCCTGAGGCCTCCACAAGGTTCGATCTTTTCCAGCATTGAATGCTGGGCGAAAGCCAACTCGATCAGAATCGTCAGATCGCAGCCTTCAGCAGCTCCTACCCGGTTATTGCGCAAACACTGATTGCCCGCCCTCACCGATCCAAGCACAATCAGCAAAAGGCCAGCATCTGGTTCATTGCCGGTTTGCAATCCTTTGGGACGGATCCCAGCCACATCACAATGCAGACATCGGACCCATGAGCGCGCGCAGTGCGACACCCGGCAACACCCCGCCTTCGATACGTTCAGAACGGGTACTCGTACTGGCCAGTTCGCTGGTTGTCATTGCCATCCTGAGCATCGTGACTTTCCTGCTGATTCGCGAACATGCCGCCGCACAACAGGCAGCAACACGTGCGGCGAACAATATCGTGCAACTGATTGACGCCGACGTGCTGCGTAACGTGGAGCTCTACGATCTGTCGCTGCAAGGTTTGGTCTCGGCCGCCAAACGCGAAGACCTGAAAGACGTTTCGCCGGCGATTCGCCATCTGGCGCTATTCGACCGCGCCACCGCCGCCCCCTACAAAGGCGACATCCTGCTGCTGGACAAACGCGGCGATGTGATCGCTGACTCCGCCTCGATCACGCCACGTATAGGCAACTATGCCGATCGGGAGTATTTCCAGTCCCATATCCAAGATCCGAACCCGGGCATGATGATCAGCCGCCCGTTCCACTCCAGAAGTCATGGGCATGAATGGCGCATCAGTTTCAGCTATCGATTGAGCGATGAACGGGGTGAGTTCATGGGCGTGGCCGAGGCTGCGATGCGCCTTAGCTACTTCAACCAATTGTTCAAGAGCCTGAACATTGGTCATGGCGGCACGGTCAACCTGGTCAGCCGCGACGGTATCCTGCTGGCACAAGAGCCCCCCTTGGCCGAAGACCTGACAGGCAAGGACTTCAGTCACCGACCGAATTTCATGCGAATCCTGCGCGAAGGCAATGGGAGCTTCACCAGCATTTCCGGCCAGGATCAGAAGCCGCGCCTGTACACTTTTTCCCAGGTGGGCAACCTGCCATTGATCGTCGTGGTGGCGCTCTCCTCTCAAGAGGTGTTCGCGTCATGGCAACGCACGGCATTGCTGGTCAGTGGCGCCACTGGCGCACTCTGCATCGGTTTGCTCTGGCTCACCTGGCTGCTGCGCCGCGAATTGCGACGCCGCTACAGAGCTGAACGGGAATTGGCTCAACTGGCATCCGTCGACTCCCTTACAGGACTGGCCAACCGACGAACACTGGACGAGACGTTGCAACAGGAATGGCTGCGTGCCCAACGTTCGGGGCAACCGTTGTCTGTGCTGATGATCGATGCCGATCACTTCAAGGCATTCAACGACCGTCATGGCCATCAACGGGGTGATGAGGCCTTGCGAACCTTGGCGCAGTTGATCAGCAAGCATGTCCGTCGCCCTGCCGACCTGGCAGCGCGCTACGGTGGTGAAGAGTTCTCGGTTGTGCTGCCCGAGACCACCACCGCTGGCGCGTTCACCATGGCCCAGAACATTCGCGAAGCAGTTGAACAGTTGCTGCCTGTGGCCGAGGGGGAAGCGCCGATGACGGTCAGTATCGGCATCGCCACTTGGGTAAACGGGCCGTATGGCGAGCTCCAACAACTGTTGTTCGCGGCGGACAAGGCGCTGTACCAGGCCAAGTCCAGTGGGCGAAATCGTGTGGTTTGTGCGATGTGACGCTTTCCCTGTGGCTGTTCACTTAGTGTGTATATCCGTTGCTGCGGTAACGGCCACTGGCGGTTCCGCTCTTGCAGCGGCTCACTTTTGAGAAGCCCGGAAGCCGGCCCAGTCAAAAGTAAGCAAAACGCTCATGCCCCACCACTTGGTGCCTCGCTTAGGCTCGGCATGCCTGAACGAAGGCATTGCTCCGTGGGCCGCCGCGAAGGGCCATCCATGGCCCAGCGCGGCTAACGGGGCGCCCGAGATCAACGTCCACCGCGAGGCGGCCTAACAGCCGACCTGGTTCTTGATGGGGAGCGCGTTTCCCCTGTGGGAGCGAGCCTGCTCGCGATGGCGGTGGTTCAGTCACATGGATGCTGGGCTTGCCGGCCTCATCGCGAGCAAGCTTTGCTCCCACAGATCTGACAGGTGTACGACCAGGAGAACCAGGTCGGCTGTTAGGCCGCCTCGCGGTGGACGTTGATCTCGGGCGCCCCGTTAACCACACGGACCCACGGAGCAATGCCTTCGTTCGGGCACACCGAGCCTAGGCGAGGTGCCGAGTGGTGGGGCAAAGCGCTTTTGGTTACTTTTGGCTGGTCCGGCTCCCGGCTCTTCCAAAAGTGACCCGCCGTAAGGGCGGAGCCATAAGCCGCCGTTACCGAAATAACGGATATAAACACCAAGAAAGCGCCCATAAAAAAAGGCCACCCAAAGGCAGCCTTCAAAAACTAGAGAGGTTTTTTTGCCTACACGGCCGCAACAGGGCGCATGTAGGAGATTGGTGCGGTGCTGGCGTCTTCGAACGTCACGACTTCCCAAGCATCTTTCTGCTCAATCAACTTGCGCAGCAGCTGGTTGTTCAGTGCATGGCCGGACTTGAAGCCCTTGAACTCACCAATCAGGCTATTGCCCAGCAGGTAGAGGTCGCCGATTGCATCGAGAATCTTGTGTTTGACGAATTCGTCTTCATAGCGAAGGCCGTCTTCGTTCAATACACCATCGGAATCAACCACGATCGCGTTTTCAACACTGCCGCCGAGTGCGAGGTTGTGCTTGCGCAGGTACTCGATGTCACTCATGAAACCAAAGGTACGGGCGCGGCTGACTTCTTTTACGAACGAAGTGCTGGAAAAATCCACGCTTGCACTCTGGGTGCGGTCACGGAAAACCGGGTGATCGAAATCGATCTCGAAGCTCACCTTGAAACCTTCGAAAGGGACGAAAGTGGCGCGCTTGTCGCCGTCTTCCACTGTCACTTCCCGCAGGATGCGGATGAACTTCTTGGCGGCATCCTGCTCTTCCAGGCCTGCCGATTGAATCAGGAATACGAAGGGTCCGGCACTGCCATCCATGATCGGGACTTCGGACGCGGAGAGCTCGACGTAGGCGTTATCGATGCCCAGGCCAGCCATGGCCGAGAGCAAATGCTCCACCGTATCCACTTTGGTGTCACCGTTGACCAGAGTGGTCGACATAGTGGTTTCACCAACGTTTTCCGCGCGAGCAGGAATCTGCACCACAGGGTCGAGGTCGGCACGACAAAACACAATGCCGGTATCGATAGGCGCGGGCTTGAGGGTCAGGTAGACCTTCTCGCCGGAGTGCAAGCCGACACCTGTGGCACGGATAATATTCTTCAGGGTGCGTTGTTTAATCATGGCATGGGCCGCTTCAGCGCAAATTGCGAACTGGTATCAACAAAGGCTGGCGATGATAGCAGACCAGACCTTTGCTGAACACCAATCACCCGTATCCCCCTGATACATTTCATCAATCGGCCTGACGACGCAGGAAAGCCGGGATGTCCAGGTAATCCAGATCGTCTTGCGGATTCATCTTCGCGGCAGTCGCTGTACCGGCCTGGGCCTGGTTGCGCATGACGGTCGGACGGTCCAGGTCACGGTAGTTCACCGCAGGCGCTTCCTGACGCGAAGCCACTTGTTGTTGCGGTTGCGAAGCCATGGAGGTGTGAACGGTGTTGTCGATGACCTTCACAGGCTTCTCGATTTTCGCGCCCAGACCGGTGGCAACCACGGTAACGTGCAACTCGTCGCGCATGTCCGGATCGATAACGGTACCGACCTTGACCATCGCGTGCTCGGAAGCGAAGGCTTCGATGATGCTACCCACGTCGGAGTACTCACCCAGGGACAGGTCAGGACCGGCGGTGATGTTCACCAGGATGCCGCGTGCACCTTGCAGGTTCACGTCTTCGAGCAACGGGTTGCGGATGGCCGCTTCGGTGGCCTCGCGTGCACGGTTCGGACCGCTGGCGCAGCCAGTGCCCATCATCGCCATGCCCATTTCGCTCATGACAGTCCGTACGTCGGCAAAGTCGACGTTGATCATGCCTGGACGCTTGATGATGTCGGAGATACCGCGAACGGCACCGGCCAGCACGTCGTCAGCCTTGGCGAAAGCCGACAGCAGGCTTGCGTCTTTACCCAGGATGGTCAGCAGCTTCTCGTTGGGAATGGTGATCAACGAGTCGACGCTTTCAGACAGCAGACGGATACCTTCGTCGGCGATCTGCATACGCTTGCGGCCTTCGAAAGGGAACGGACGAGTCACCACCGCAACGGTGAGGATCCCCATTTCCTTGGCCACTTCGGCGATGATCGGCGCCGCACCAGTACCGGTGCCGCCGCCCATGCCCGTGGTGATGAACACCATGTTGGTGCCTTGCAGGACTTCTGCGATGCGCTCACGGTCTTCAAGAGCGGCCTGACGACCGACTTCCGGGTTGGCGCCGGCGCCCAGGCCTTTGGTCACGCCAGTGCCCAATTGCAGGATGGTCCGCGCGCCGATGGATTTCAGCGCTTGGGCATCAGTGTTGGCGCAGATGAATTCAACGCCTTCAATGTTGCTCTTGACCATGTGGTTGACAGCGTTGCCGCCGCCACCGCCGACACCGATTACTTTGATAACCGGGCTAGCGGGGATGTTGTCTACGAGTTCGAACATTTTCCCTCTCCTTTCATTCTCTAGTTTTTTCGCCTACTGCGTTTGCTGCGTCTTCCAGCGCCAAGCCTGAAACCTGCCGCGTGAAGCTTTGAAACTGTTTAAAAGTTGCCTTTGACCCAAGCCTGGAGCCGCTCGAACAGCGGAGCCTTCGGCTCGTCGCTGCTGTAGCTGTCGCGGCTGCCGATGCCTGAGAACGAAATCCCGTCGGACTGCTTCTGCAGGCCGTACATCAACAGGCCCACGCCGGTGGAATAGATCGGGTTGCGGACCACGTCATCCAGGCCCTTGACGCCATGGGGCACGCCCAGGCGCACCGGCATGTGGAAAATCTCTTCGGCCAGCTCGACCGCGCCTTCCATCTTCGACGTACCGCCGGTCAGCACGATGCCGGCCGGGATCAGGTCTTCGTAGCCACTGCGACGCAGTTCGGCCTGGATCAGCGTGAACAGCTCGTCGTAACGCGGCTCGACCACCTCGGCCAAGGCCTGGCGCGACAGCTCGCGCGGTGGACGGTCGCCAACGCTTGGCACCTTGATGGTTTCGCCGGCACCGGCCAGCTTCGCCAGGGCACAGGCGTAACGGATCTTGATTTCCTCGGCGTACTGGGTCGGGGTGCGCAACGCCATGGCGATGTCGTTGGTCACCTGGTCACCGGCAATCGGGATCACCGCCGTGTGGCGAATGGCGCCTTCGGTGAAGATCGCGATGTCGGTGGTGCCGCCGCCGATGTCCACCAGGCACACGCCCAGCTCTTTCTCGTCGTCGGTCAGCACCGAGTAGGCCGAGGCCAGTTGCTCGAGGATGATGTCGTCGATTTCCAGGCCGCAGCGGCGCACGCATTTCTCGATGTTCTGCGCAGCATTCACCGCACAGGTCACCACGTGGACCTTGGCTTCCAGGCGCACGCCGGACATGCCCAGGGGCTCACGCACGCCTTCCTGGTTATCGATCACGTAATCCTGCGGCAGGGTGTGCAGCACACGCTGGTCGGCCGGGATCGCCACGGCCTGGGCCGCGTCGAGCACGCGCTCAAGGTCGGCGGAGCTGACTTCGCGATCACGAATGGCCACGATACCGTGGGAGTTCAGGCTGCGGATGTGATTGCCCGCCACGCCGACGAACGCCGAGTGGATCCGGCAACCGGCCATCAGCTGCGCCTCTTCGATGGCGCGCTGGATCGATTGCACGGTGGACTCGATGTTCACCACCACGCCTTTTTTCAAGCCACGGGACGGGTGTGTACCGATCCCGACGATGACCAGCGTGCCGTCGTCCGCGACTTCGCCTACCAGCGCCACCACCTTGGAAGTGCCGATATCGAGACCGACGATCATTTTCCCGCTTTGCACGTTTGCCATGGGTCCTGCCTCTTCTTAATTCTTCGCGACGGCGGGTACGGCCGTCGTGGGCGCTACAGGTTCCCGCCAGCCAACAGCCAGGCCGTTGGCGTAGCGCAGATCGATGCGCGCAATGTTCGTAATCTGTTCTTTAAGCGTCTTGTCATAGATGGCGATGAAGCGGCGCATCTTTTCCACCAGGTTGCCGCGACCGAGCAACAGCTCGATGCCCGGCCCCGAGCTACCCGCGCCAGTGGTCAGGAACCAACTGCCGCGCTCACGCAATTCCAGGCGCGCGATGGAGAAGCCCAATGGCCGCAACATCTGGCTCAACACCTGGTATTGCTGCATCACTTGCTGCTGGGCCCGCTGTGGGCCGAACAGTTGTGGCAAATGTTCATAGTTGGCCAGTTCCCGCGGCGTAAACGCCTGGCCCTGGTTGTTCAACAACGACTCGTCGCCCCAACGGGCCACCGGCAATTGCTCTTCCAGGCGGATCGACACCTGGTCAGGCCACACCCGGCGGACTTCGGCGTGGGCGATCCAAGGCATCTGCTCCAGTTCCTTGCGCATGCCCGCCAGGTCGATGGTGAAGAAACTCGACGCGACGAACGGAGCGATCCGCTGCTGCACGGCCTGCTGGCTGATGTAGCTCAGGTCGCCCTGGACGTTGATCCGGGCGATCGGCCGGTCGGCATAAGGCAGCAACCGTTGCGCGCCTTCATACGTACCGAACCCCAACGCCACCAGCAGCACCGGCCAGAACAGGCTCTTGAGAAAGCCAAAATTGGCTTTCGGCAAGCGCGCCGACATCGGCTCTTTGGCCACCATTCGGCTGGCACCCCGCGGCACCGGCTTGCGACCGGGTGCGGATGGCTGATGACGAAGCGATGCGCCTTGCATGGCTTAACCTCTTGGCTCTTGATGGCCGACACTGGCGGCCAGGATCGACACCACCAGTTGCTGGAAATCCAGACCGGCGGCGCGCGCCGCCATTGGCACCAGGCTGTGGTCGGTCATGCCAGGCGCGGTGTTGACTTCCAGGAACCAGAACTGCCCATCGGCGTCCTGCATCACGTCTGCCCTGCCCCAACCGGCGATACCCAGCGCCTCACAGGCCTTGGCCGTGAGGTCCATCAGTTCTTTTTCCTTGGCGGCGTCCAGCCCGCAGGGAATGCGGTACTGGGTATCGTTGGCGACGTACTTGGCGTCGTAGTCATAGAACGTGTGGGGCGTGCCCAGCGCAATCGGAGGCAATACCTGGTCACGCAGGGTGGCGATGGTGAACTCGGGACCGGTGATCCATTGTTCGACCAACACTTGCGAATCGTAGGAACTGGCGTCTTTCCATGCCGCGGTCAACTCAGGCAGCGAATTCACTTTCGCCATGCCGATACTTGAACCTTCATGGGCCGGTTTGACGATCAAAGGGAAGCCCAGTTCCGTGGCCGCCGAAATACAATCGGCCTCGGATGCCAGCACGGCGTGACGCGGCGTCGGAATGCCGAGACTGTGCCAGACCTGCTTGGTGCGCAGCTTGTCCATCGCCAGGGCGGAAGCCAGGATGCCGCTGCCGGTGTAGGGAATGCCCAGGCATTCGAGCAGACCTTGCATGCTGCCGTCTTCACCACCGCGACCATGAAGGATGATGAATGCGCGGTCGATCTTTTCGCTCAGCAGGCGCTGCAGGAAGTCGTCGCCCACGTCGATGCCGAATGCGTCGACACCGGCGCTTTGCAGGGCTTGCAGCACGGCATTGCCGGACTTGAGGGACACCTCGCGCTCGGCGCTCTTGCCGCCGAACAGCACGGCAACGCGGCCGAAGGCTTTCGGATCAAGGGTCGAGACCAGGTTGGCGTAGGCAGCAGTCATTTCAGTTTCCCCTCGCTGGAAGCCACGATTGCCCCGGCGAATAACGGACTGTTCAACAGTTTCGGAGCCAGGCCCCCAATGTCACCGGCACCCTGGCACAGCAGGATGTCGCCGGCGCGCAGCAGCGGCTTGACCAGCGGCGCGAGGTCCACACCGCGTTCGATGTAGATCGGGTCCAACTGGCCGCGCTGGCGAATGCTGTGGCATAGCTGGCGGCTGTCGGCCCCCGGGATCGGCTCTTCACCGGCCGGGTAGACTTCCATCAACAGCAACACGTTGGCGTCGGCCAGCACCTGGACGAAATCGTCATACAGGTCGCGGGTGCGGCTGTAGCGGTGTGGCTGGTAGACCATCACCAGGCGGCGTTCCGGCCAGCCACCGCGCACGGCCTTGATCACCGCCGCGACTTCGGTCGGGTGGTGGCCGTAGTCGTCCACCAGCATCACGTTGCCGCCGTCCACCGGCAGTTCGCCGTAGACCTGGAAACGTCGGCCCACGCCCTGGAACCCGGACAGGCCCTGGACGATGGCTTCATCACTGACGCCTTCGTCGGTGGCGATGCAAATGGTGG
This sequence comes from Pseudomonas brassicacearum subsp. brassicacearum, assembly GCF_008801605.1. Taxonomy (GTDB): domain Bacteria; phylum Pseudomonadota; class Gammaproteobacteria; order Pseudomonadales; family Pseudomonadaceae; genus Aquipseudomonas; species Aquipseudomonas brassicacearum. The sequence goes on from NZ_VZPJ01000003.1 coordinate 338,567, forward strand.
CCAAGGCGTTGAGCACGTTGTGGTTGCCGGGCATGTTCACCGACACATCCAATGGCTCGCGATCAGGGCGCAGCACGGTGAAGAACGTCTGCATGCCTTGCTGGCGCACGTTGATGGCGCGCACGTCGGCTTCTTCGCCGAAACCGTAGGTCATGGTCGGACGCTTGATCAGCGGCAGGATTTCGCGCACCACTGGGTCGTCCAGGCACACCACCGCCAAACCGTAGAACGGCAGGTTGTGCAGGAACTCGACAAAGGTTTTCTTCAGTTTGTTGAAGTCGCCGTCGTAGGTCGCCATGTGGTCGGCGTCGATGTTGGTGACCACCGCCACCAGCGGTTGCAGGTGCAGGAAACTCGCATCGCTCTCGTCGGCTTCGGCGATCAGGTAGCGGCTGGTGCCCAGTTGGGCATTGGTGCCCGCGGCGTTCAGGCGACCGCCGATCACGAAAGTCGGGTCCAGGCCACCGGCCGCGAACACCGAGGCGATCAGGCTGGTGGTGGTGGTCTTGCCGTGGGTACCGGCGACGGCGATACCGTGGCGATAGCGCATCAGCTCGGCCAGCATCTCGGCCCGTGGTACCACGGGGATACGGCGCTCCAGGGCGGTGGCGACTTCCGGGTTGGAGGTGTTCACGGCACTGGAAACCACCAGCACGTCGGCATTGGCGGCGTTCTCGGCACGGTGGCCGATAAAGATCTGCGCGCCGAAGGATTCCAGGCGCTCGGTGACCGGGGAGGCCTTCAGGTCGGAACCCGAGACCTGGTAACCCAGGTTCAGCAGCACCTCGGCGATCCCGCACATGCCCACGCCGCCGATACCGACGAAGTGGATGCGGCGGATACGGCGCATTTCCGGTTGCGGCATGGCTTTGCGATTCTCAACCATGGGCCACCTCCAGGCAGGTATCGACCACTTGGGTCGTGGCATCGGGTTTGGCCAGGCGGCGGGCGGCGCGGGCCATGTCTTCAAGTCGTTGCGGCTGCATCAAAACCTCTGTCAGGCGGGCGGCAAGATCCGCGGCGCCAGTCGTTCTTTGCGGCATCAGGAAGGCAGCGCCTTCACGGGCCAAATAATCGGCATTACGGGTCTGGTGATCGTCGATGGCGTGGGGCAAAGGCACCAGCATCGAAGGCAGACCGGCGGCAGCCAGTTCACTGATGGTCAGCGCGCCTGCGCGGCAGACCACCAGGTCGGCCCAGCCATAGGCTTGGGCCATGTCTTTGATGAAAGGCTGCACTTGCGCCTCGACGCCAGCGGCGCGGTAGCGCTCGGCGGTCACTTCATCGTGGTTTTTGCCGGCCTGGTGAAACACTTCCGGGCGCAGTTCGGGGGCGATCTGCGACAGGGCTTCGGGCAGCAATTTGTTCAACGGTTCGGCCCCCAGGCTTCCGCCCAGGACCAGCAAACGCGCCTTGCGTCCAGCCAGGGCCGGGCGCGGTGTATCGAAAAACAGCTCGGTACGCACCGGATTACCGGTGGTGCGGCGGCTGCCCGACAGGGTAAAGGTGTCGGGAAAGGCTTCACAGACCCGGGCGGCCAACGGCACCAGTAACCGATTGGCGGTACCGGCCACGGCGTTCTGCTCGTGAACGATCACCGGCACACCGGCCAATTTCGCCGCAACACCGCCGGGACCGGTCACATAACCGCCAAACCCCACCACGCACACCGGGCGCAACCGACGGATGATCGCCCGCGCCTGCCAGACCGACTTGAGCAGCATCAGCGGCGCCTTGAGCAACGACAACTTGCCCTTGCCCCGCAGGCCGCTGGCGTCGATCCGGTGCAGCTCAAGGCCAGCAGCTGGCACCAGTTCGTTCTCGATGCCCCGTGGCGTGCCCAGCCAGTGCACGGTGTAGCCGCGCGCCTGGAACTCCCGGGCACAGGCCAGCGCCGGGAACACGTGCCCGCCGGTACCGCCCGCCATGATCAGCACGTTAGCGCCCATGAGTCGGCTCCTCGGCGAAGTCGCTCTCCTGGAATTCCATCTCTTCGCTGCCCAGGTGGGTTCGACTCTCCCATTCGATGCGCAGCAACAGGCCGAGACAGGCACAGCAGATCACCAGGGAGCTGCCGCCATAACTGAGGAACGGCAGCGTCAGGCCCTTGGTCGGCAACAGGCCGACGTTCACGCCGATGTTGATCAGGAACTGGCCGATCCACAGGAACGACAAGCCATACGCCACGTAGGCGGCAAAAAACTGCTTGGCCTTCTCGGCCCACAAGCCGATGTACATGCCGCGCACGCAGACGAATACGAACAAGGCCACGGTGCACAAGGACCCCACCACGCCCAGCTCTTCGGCCAATACCGAGAACACGAAGTCGGTGTGGGCTTCCGGCAGGTAGAACTGCTTCTGCACGCTGTTGCCCAGGCCTACGCCCAGCCATTCGCCGCGACCGAAGGCGATCAGCGCCTGGGTCAATTGATAGCCGGAACCGAACTGGTCGGCCCACGGGTCGGTGAAAGTGATCAAACGTGCCATCCGATAAGGCTGCGCCTGGACCAACACGGTCACGGCCGCCACTGCCAATGCCACCATCAGGATGAAACGGAACAGCCCGACGCCACCCAGGAACAGCATCGCCGCCGCCGCGCCCATCATCACCACCGTGGCGCCGAAGTCCGGCTCCATCAGCAGCAGGCCCGCCATCGGCAGCAGCACGATGAACGGCTTGAAAAAGCCCATCCAGCTCTCGCGCACTTCTTTCTGGCGACGCACCAGGTAACCGGCGAGAAAAATCACCACGAAGACCTTGGCGATTTCCGAAGGCTGCACGTTGAAGAAACTGAAGCCGATCCAGCGCATGGAGCCGTTGACCTCGCGGCCAATGCCCGGCACCAGCACCATCACCAACAGGCCGAAGGCACCGAGCAGCATCATCCAGCCCAGGCGCTGCCAGGTGGCGATCGGTACCATCATGGTGACGATGCACGCGCCCAGGCCGATCACCAGGTAAACCAAGTGGCGGATCATGTGGTAAAGCGTGTTGCCCGACTGCACGGCGGCCACTTCCGACGACGCGGAGGTGATCATCACCAGGCCAAGGCCCAGCAAGGCCAGGCAACCGGCGAGCATCGGGAAATCCAGGTCGATGCCGCGCCCGGTGATCAGCGGCGACGGGTACGGCTTGATGATATTCATCAGGCTCATGCCAAGTCCTCCGCGGCCCGGGCGAACAACTGCCCACGCTCTTCATAGTTCTTGAACATGTCGAAACTGGCGCAGGCCGGTGACAACAGCACCGCATCGCCCGGGTGCGCGAGAGCGCGGCATTGCTGCACCGCCTCGTCCAGCGAACCGACCCGAACCAGCGGCACGGCGTCGCCGAGGGCCTGGGCGATCAATTCGCGGTCACGGCCCATCAGCACCACGGCACGGCAGTTGGCCGCCACCGGGTCGCGCAGGTCCTTGAAGTCGGCGCCCTTGCCGTCGCCGCCGGCGATCAGCACGAGCTTGCCTTCGATGTCCGCGCCCAGCCCTTCGATGGCCGCCAGTGCGGCACCGACATTGGTGGCCTTGGAGTCGTTGTACCAGGCCACGCCGTCCAGGTCGCGCACCCACTGGCAGCGGTGCTCAAGACCCGCGAAAGTGCGCAGGGCCGAAAGCATGGCGTCGAACGGCAGGCCGACCGCATGGCCCAGGGCCAACGCGGCCAGGGCATTGGCCTGGTTATGGGCACCACGAATCTTCAGTTCGCGCACCGGCATCAGGTTCTGGAATTCGAAGGCCAGGTATTTCTCGCCATTCTCTTCGCGCAGCCCGAAGCCTTTGAAGTCCGGCACGCCCAGGCCGAAGGACCAGCAGGGCATGCCTTCGCCCAACAACGGACGAGTCAGGGCGTCCTGGCGGTTGAACACCACTTGCCGGGCACCACGGAAGATCCGGTGCTTGGCCAGGTGATAAGCCGGCAGGCCGCTGTAGCGGTCCATGTGGTCTTCGCTGACGTTGAGGACGGTCGCCACTTCGGCGCCCAGGTGGTCGGTGGTTTCCAGCTGGAAGCTCGACAGCTCCATCACGTACAGCTCGACGTCGTCACTGAGCAGGTCCAGTGCCGGGGTACCAAGGTTGCCGCCCACGGCGACGCGCTTGCCGGCCGCCGCGGCCATCTCGCCCACCAGGGTGGTGACGGTGCTCTTGGCATTGGAACCGCTGATGGCGATGATCGGCGCCTTGGCGTTACGCGCGAACAGCTCGATGTCGCCGGACAATTTCACGCCACGGGCAGCGGCCGCCTGCAGGGCCGGAGTCGCCAGGGCCAGCCCGGGGCTCACGTAGAGCTCGTCGGCGCGGCACAGGAATTCGACGTCCAGCTCGCCACAACGCACGTCCACCTGCGGATAGTCACGGCGCAGCGTGGCCAGCTCAGGTGGATTTTCCCGCGTATCGGCGACGGCAAACGACACGCCCCGGTTCGCCAGGAAGCGAACCAGGGACATGCCGCTCTTGCCGAGGCCGACAACGATGCGGAAGTGGTCAGAAGCGATCAGGGACACTCGTTCTACCTCAGCTTCAGGGTGGCAAGGCCGATCAGCACCAGAATCACGGTGATGATCCAGAAACGGACGATCACGCGCGGCTCGGGCCAGCCCTTGAGTTCAAAGTGGTGGTGGATCGGCGCCATGCGGAATACGCGGCGGCCGGTCAATTTAAAGGAAGCAACCTGAATGACGACTGACAGGGTCTCCATCACGAACACACCGCCCATGATGAACAGGACGATTTCCTGGCGCACGATGACAGCGATGGTGCCCAGGGCCGCGCCCAGCGCCAGCGCGCCGACGTCGCCCATGAAGACTTGTGCCGGGTAGGTGTTGAACCACAGGAAGCCCAGGCCGGCACCGATCAGCGCACCGCAGAACACGATCAACTCGCCTGCCCCCGGCACATAAGGGATCAGCAGGTACTCAGCGAATTTCACGTTACCCGACAGGTAGCAGAAGATCCCCAGCGCACCGCCGACCATGACCGTGGGCATGATCGCGAGGCCATCAAGGCCGTCGGTGAGGTTGACCGCGTTGCTCGAACCGACGATCACCAGGTAGGTCAGCACGATGAAACCTGCGCCCAGCGGGATGCTGTAGTCCTTGAGCATCGGCAGGATCAGGGTGGTCTCCACCGGCGAGGCGGCGGTCATATAAAGGAAGATCGCCGCGCCGAGGCCGAACACCGACTGCCAGAAATACTTCCAGCGGCTTGGCAGCCCACGGGAGTTCTTCTCGATGACCTTGCGGTAGTCGTCGACCCAGCCGATGGCGCCAAAGAGCAAGGTCACCAGCAGCACGACCCAGACATACCGGTTCGCCAGGTCGGCCCAGAGCAAGGTGCTGATGCCGATGGACGACAGGATCAGCGCGCCGCCCATGGTCGGGGTGCCGGATTTGGACAGGTGCGATTGCGGGCCGTCGTTACGTACCGACTGGCCGATTTGCAGGTTCTGCAGGGTGCGGATCATCCACGGGCCCAGGAACAGCGACAACGACAGCGCGGTCAGCACACCCAGGATCCCGCGCAGGGTCAAGTACTGGAAGACCGCGAAGCCTTTGTGGAACTGTTGCAGGTACTCCGCTAGCAGCAGCAGCATTAATGTTTCTCCGTGGAGGCGCCGCACAGCGCCGCGACGATGTTTTCCATCGCTGCGCTGCGTGAGCCCTTGATCAATAAGGTGGTGTTCGGATCCTGCTCGGCGCCCAGGGCCTGGATCAGTTCGGCCTGAGTGGTGAAATGCCGTGCGTGCTCGCCAAACGCGGCGACCGCATGGGCCATCATCGGGCCGACCGCATACAGCGCGTCGACCTTGCCGCGCGCATAGGCACCGACGTCGTGATGCCCCTGTTGCGCCCACTCGCCCAGTTCACCGATATCCCCCAGCACCAATACGGTACGGCCGGAGAAACCGGCGAGGATATCCACGGCCGCGCACATGGACGACGGGTTGGCGTTATAGGTGTCGTCGATCACGCGCATACCGTTGCTGGCCAGTTGCGCGACGGAGCGCCCCTTGACCGGCTGCACGGCGTTCAACCCGGCGACGATGCCCGGCAGCGACACGCCCAGCGCATGGGCGGCAGCCGCCGCGGCCAGGGCGTTGGCAACGTTATGGGTGCCAAGCAGGTTCAACTGCACCCGCTCGGCGCCATCCGGGCTGTGCAGGTTGAAGGCCGGGCAACCGCGAGCATCGCGGTCCAGGTCGCTGGCGTAGAAATTCGCGGCGAGATTGCTCAGGGCAAAGGTCAGCACCTTGCGCTCGCCCGCCCGGGTCTTCCAGATTTCGAAGGCCTTGTCGTCGAGATTCAGCACGGCGACGCCATCGGCATCCAGCCCCTCGATGATCTCGCCCTTGGCCTCGACGATTTTTTCCGGGCCGCCGAACTCGCCGACGTGAGCAGTCCCGGCGTTGTTGAGCACCGCCACATGAGGCTTGGTCATGCCCACGGTGTAGGCAATCTCGCCGAGCCGCGAAGCGCCCAGTTCGATGACCGCGGCGCTGTGTTCCGGCGCCAGCTCCAGCAGGGTCAGCGGCACCCCAAGGTCATTGTTCAGGTTGCCGCGAGTCGCCAGCACCGGACCACGGGTGCGCAGAATGCTGGCCAGCATTTCCTTGACCGTGGTCTTGCCGCTGGAGCCGGTGATGGCTGCGACCGGGTTGCCATATGCCGCGCGGTTCAGCGCACCGAGCTGGCCCAGGGCCTGGCGGGTGTCGTTGACGAGCAATTGCGGCAGCGTGCTGTTGGTCACTTCGCGCTCGACCAGGGCCGCGACCGCACCTTTGGCGGCGACCTCGTTCAAGTAATCGTGACCATCGAAGCGCGGCCCAGCCAGGGCGACGAACAATTGCCCCGGCGCGATCGCCCGACTGTCGATGCTGACGCCGTCGAACGTGGCGTCCGCGGCGATGAGGCGCGCATTCAGAGCGCTGGTCAGTTCGCTGAGCTTCAGGGCCTTAAGCATGGGCCACCTCCCACGCGGTCAGGGCATGATCGGCTTCCACCAGGTCGGAGAAAGCATGGCGTTCGCCGTTGATTTCCTGATAGTCCTCATGACCCTTGCCGGCCAGGACGATGACATCGTCCGCCGAGGCACTGGCGATCAACTGGGCAATAGCCTGGCCGCGACCAGCCACGAAGGTGACGTTATCCACAGCCATAAAACCGGCGCGGATGTCGTCGAAAATCCGCTGCGGGTCTTCGGTACGAGGGTTGTCGTCGGTGACCAGCACGCCGTCTGCCAGCCGCTCCACCACCTCGGCCATCAGCGGACGCTTGCCGCGATCACGATCGCCACCGCAGCCGAACAGGCACAGCAACTTGCCCTTGGCGTGAGGACGCAGGGCCGTGAGAACTTTTTCCAACGCGTCGGGGGTATGGGCGTAATCGACCACCACCAGTGGTTGAGTCCCACCGCCCAAACGCTGCATGCGACCGGCCGGGCCCTCGAGCTTCGGCAAGACCTTGAGAATTTCGTCCAGCGCGTAGTCCAGGCCGAGCAAGGCACCGATGGCCGCCAATACGTTGCTCAGGTTGAAACGGCCGAGCAAGGTGCTGCGCAAATGGTGCTCGCCCTGGGGCGTGACCAAGGTGGCGCGCACGCCTTCGTCATTGAATTGCGCCTGGCGTACATAAAGATAGGCGCCGGCATCTTCCAGGCTGTAGGTGATCAACCGCGACTCGCGCTTTTCGGCAGCCAGTTGCCGACCGAATTCGTCATCGAGGTTGATGACCCGGCACTTCAGGTCATTCCAGGCAAACAGCTTGGCCTTGGCTTCACCGTAGGCCTGCATGGTGCCGTGATAATCCAGGTGATCCCGGGACAGGTTGGTCAACACCGCGACATCGAACGCCAGCGCGGTCACACGGCCCTGGTCCAAACCATGGGAAGAGACTTCCATCGCAACGGCCTTGGCACCAGCCTTTTTCAGGTCCGCCAGGGTCGCTTGCACGGCAATCGGGTTCGGCGTGGTGTGCAGTCCGCTTTCCAGCGCGCCATGGAAGCCGTTGCCCAGGGTCCCGACAATGCCGCAATGCTGGCCGAGCAGGTCGAGGGCCTGGGCCACCAGTTGGGTCACGCTGGTCTTGCCGTTGGTGCCGGTCACGCCCACCAGGTTCAGGTGACGGCTCGGGTCGCCATAGAATCGCCCGGCGATGTCCGACAGCTGCGCCGCCAGGCCCTTGACCGGAATCAGCGGAACGTCGGTGATCGGCAGCACTGTCGCGCCTTGCACTTCATAAGCCACGGCAGCCGCGCCACGCTTCAGGGCATCGGCAATATGGTCGCGACCATCGAAACGGGCACCCGGCACCGCCAGGAACAAATCCCCGGCGCGGACATTGCGGCTGTCCAGGGCCAGCTCACGAATCAGCAGATCGTGACCGGCGTGGGCAAAAATCTTGTTCAGGCTCAGGGACATCAGCCACGCCCTCCTTCGGCTTTCAAGGGAACGACCGGTGCGGTATTGGCCTGCTGGGTCGGCGGCAGGTTATCCGGGGTAATGTTCATCAGGCGCAGGGTGCCGGACATCACTTTGCTGAACACTGGCGCCGAAACCAGGCCACCGAAGTAGCCTGCCTTGCTCGGTTCATCGATGACCACGACGATGGCATAGCGCGGGTCGCTCATCGGGCCGAAGCCGGCAAACAGCGAACGGTAGGAGTTCTCGGCGTAGCCTTTGGTGCCCACGGAGGTCTTACGGGCCGTACCCGATTTGCCTGCCACGTGATAGGCCGGCACCTGGGCGCGATAGACACCGCGCGGCGCCTCGATCACCTGTTGCAGCATGCCCTGCATGGTCTTGGCGACGTTCTCCGGGATCACTTGGGTGGTCTGCGGCGCCTTGTCGGTCTTGATCAGGGTCAGCGGGGCGATACGGCCATTGTTGGCCAGCGCAGAGAACGCGTGGACCAGTTGGATCGCCGTCACGGAAACACCATAGCCATAGGACAACGTGGCGGTTTCAGCCTTGCGCCAGTCACGGTAGTTCGGCAGGTTGCCGACACGCTCGCCCGGGAAGCCCAGGCCGGTGTCCTGGCCGAGGCCGATTTTCTGGGCCAGGCGATAAATCGTCTCACCGCCGATATCGAAGGCGATCTTGCTCATGCCCACGTTACTGGAGTTGATCAGGATGCCGGTCAGGTCGAGCACCGGGCCTTCGGTCTTGGACACGTCGCGGATGGTGTACTTGCCGATCTGCAGGGTGCCCGGGTACACCTCGACGGTGTCGCTCGGTTTCCAGCGCCCGGTTTCCAGGGCGGCGGCCATGGACACGGCTTTCATGGTCGAACCGGGCTCGAACACGTCGATCATCGCGCGGTTGCGCATCATCGCCGGTTGCAGGTTGCGACGGTTGTTCGGGTTGTAGGTCGGCTGGTTGACCATCGCCAGGATCTCGCCGGTCTTCACGTCCATGATCACCAGGCTGCCGGCCTTGGCACCGTTCTCGACGATGGCATTGCGCAGCTCACGGTTGGCCAGGTATTGCAGGCGCAGATCAATGGACAACGCCAAGGGCTTGCCGGCCTTGGCGTTTTTGGTGACTTGGACATCCTTGATCAGCCTGCCGCGCCGGTCCTTGATGACCTGGCGCTTACCGGCGACCCCGGCGAGCCATTCGTCATAGGCCAGTTCGACACCTTCGCGCCCTCGGTCATCGATGTCGGTAAACCCGACCATGTGGGCCGTGACTTCACCAGCCGGGTAGAAACGCCGGAACTCTTCAATGCCGTAGACACCGGGTACTTTCAGGTCGAGCACGCTCTGGCCCTGCTCGGGCGTCAGGCCGCGCACCAGATAAATGAATTCCTTGTTGGCCTGGGCTTCGAGGCGCTCGGCCAGGGCCTTGGGATCCTGCCCGAGGGCCGCGGCCAGTGCCGGCCATTTTTCCTTGGCCAGCTGCATTTCCTTGGCGTTGGCCCACAAGGTGGTCACCGGGGTGCTCACGGCCAGGGGTTCGCCATTGCGGTCGGTGATCAAGCCTCGGTGAGCCGGGATCGGAATATGCCGGACACTGCGCGCATCGCCCTGACCCTTGAGGAAATCACGGTCGACGACCTGCAGGTCGATGATGCGCCACGAAATCGCCGCCACCATGATCCCGAGCAAACCCAGGACCAGACGAAACCGCCACGGGAACAGCGCCCCTTCGAGTTTCATCATGGCGCCACCATCTGCACTTCGGCGGCGCCGGGAATGCGCATTTTCAGCTGCTCGGTGGCCAATACTTCGATACGGCTATGGGCGGTCCAGGTGCTCTGCTCCAGGATCAACCGGCCCCATTCGGCCTGCGCCTTGTCGCGCACGCTCAGCTCGTTGTAAAGGGAATTGAGAAGCTGCCGGTTCCAGTGCGCGCTATAGGACACGCCGATGGCCGACACGAGCACGCCGATAAACAGCAGCAGCATGAAAAAGCTGCCGCCGGGCAGTGGCTTGGCGAAGAGCTTGCTCACCGCAACTTCTCCGCGACACGCATGACGGCGCTACGGGCACGTGGGTTGGCCTTGAGTTCAGCCTCGGAGGCGAACTGCGCCTTGCCATGGATTTTGATTTTTGGCACGAAGGCTTCGAAACGCACCGGCAGGTTGCGCGGCAGGTTATCGGCTTCGCCCTTGGTGAGTTTGCGCATGAACAGCTTGACGATGCGGTCTTCCAGGGAATGGAAGCTGATCACCACCAGCCGACCGCCAATCTCCAGCGCTTCAAGCGCCGCTTCGAGACCGACTTCCAGATCGCCCAGCTCGTTATTGACGTGGATGCGCAAGCCCTGGAACGCACGGGTCGCCGGGTTCTTGCCCTTTTCCCAAGCCGGATTGGCAACTTTCAGCACCTCGGCCAGGTCGCCGGTGCGCTCAAATGGCTTGATGTCGCGCCGCTCGACCACGGCACGGGCCATACGGCCGGAGAAACGCTCTTCACCGTATTCCTTGAAGACGCGAGCGATTTCTTCCACCGGAGCAGTGTTGACGAATTCGGCGGCGCTGATGCCACGGGACGGGTCCATGCGCATGTCCAGCGGGCCGTCATTGAGGAAACTGAAGCCGCGCTCCGGGTCGTCCAACTGCGGCGAAGACACGCCCAGGTCGAGCAGCACGCCACTGACCTTGCCGGCTAGGCCACGCTCGGCGACTTCCGAAGCCAGCTCGGCAAAGCTGCGTTGCACAATGACAAAGCGGCCGTCTTCGGCCGCCAGCGCTTGCCCGGTGGCAATCGCTTGAGGATCCTTGTCGAACCCCAGCAACCGACCACCCGGACCGAGCTTGCTGAGAATCAACCGGCTGTGTCCGCCACGCCCGAACGTACCGTCCAGATAGCAGCCATCAGGACGTACGGCGAGAGCCTCGACGGCTTCGTCAAGCAGTACGGTGATGTGGTTAAAGCCGCTATCAATAGTCACAGGATCAAATCACGCAGTTCATCAGGCATGGCGCCCGGTTGTTGAATAGCAGCGAGGTCAGCGGCAGAAACCGCATTCCAGGCATCTTCGTCCCACAGCTGGAACTTGTTCAGTTGGCCCACCAGCATCGCGCGCTTGTCCAGCTTGGCGTACTCGCGCAGGCGCGGTGGAACCAGGAAACGACCGCTGCCATCGAGTTCGAGGTCGACGGCATTACCGATCAGCAAGCGTTGCAGACGGCGATTTTCTTCACGCAACGAAGGCAGTGCGCGCAGTTTGGTTTCGATGATTTCCCACTCATCAAGAGGGTAAACACACAAACATGGGTCAACGGCGTCGATCGTGACGATTAACTGCCCCGAACTTCGCGAAACGAGCTCGTCACGATACCGGCTCGGCATGGCGAGACGGCCTTTTGCATCGAGACTGATAGCGTTAGCTCCGCGAAACACGTCTGCGTTTCTCCACTTTTTGGCGTTTTACCTTCAAAAAAACCCACTTCATGCCACTTTCCGCCACTTGCGCACACTATAGGAATGCGCCCACCGCACCGTCAAGGCGCGGATTGAAGGAAAAGCCTTATAGATCGGAGATTTAGGAGCGTTTCAGGAGGGGTAACAAGAATCTGACGTAGGAATTTTCGCCTCAACCCGAATGAGCACAGGAAGCTGCGCGCACAAGTTAAAGTGATTTATTAAGAGTAAGATTTTTTTGGTATTAGGAACTGCGTCTGCCAGTGATTCCGGCAGGGAGGGAAAAAGGTGGAGAGTCGATCTGTAAGCCGGGTTCTGTCTTGAACAGTCATTCGTCTACGATGGCCATCACTGGACATCTTTAGCAACCTACCCGGTCCCAGCGCGGGCCACGCCTTGGGACCCTATTTGGTCTTGCTCCAAGTGGGGTTTACCTAGCCACGAACTGTTGCCAGACGTGCGGTGCGCTCTTACCGCACCTTTTCACCCTTACCGGCGCCGAAGCGCTTAGGCGGTTATTTTCTGTGGCACTTTCCGTAGGCTCACGCCTCCCAGGCATTACCTGGCACTTCGCCCTATGGAGCCCGGACTTTCCTCCCCCCCCTAATTCTCATAGAGGGCAGCGACTGTCCGATCGACTCTCCGCCGCGAAGGTTAACGGTAGAGCGCTTGAAGAACAAGCGCTAAAAGCCTTGGGCCAGCCCTGCGTCCCGCTTTCACTGATCCTTCTGTTTTTCCAGTGCGACCTGGTACAGCACATTCTTGCGCTCGCCAGTGATCTGCGCCGCAAGGGCCGCAGCACGCTTGAGCGGCATTTCTTCGAGTAGCAGGTTCAGGATGCGCATCGCTTCGCTGCTGACAGCGTCTTCACTTTCCGGGGCTGTCCACCCGGCCACCAGCACGACACACTCGCCGCGCTGCTGGTTGCTGTCGCTTTCGACAAACGCCCGCAGCTCTGCCAACGGCAACCCCTTGAGGGTTTCGAAGGTCTTGGTCAACTCACGAGCCAGCAACGCCGGGCGCTCGGCGCCGAACACCAGCTCCATGTCTTGCAGGCATTCCAGAATGCGGTGCGGCGCCTCATAGAAGATCAGCGTGCGTGGTTCTTCCTTTATAGCCTCCAGGCGCGCCCGTCGCCCCACCGCCTTGGCTGGCAGGAAACCCTCGAAGATGAAACGGTCCGACGGCAGACCCGCCGCCGACAGCGCTGCGATCAATGCACAAGCCCCTGGCACCGGCACCACGCTGATGCCCGCCGCCCGGGCCTGGCGCACCAGATGATAGCCAGGGTCGGAAATCAGTGGCGTACCGGCATCGGAAATCAGCGCGACGTTATCGCCCGCCAGCAGCCGGGTAATGAAACGACTGCCTTCATCCCGTTCATTGTGTTCATGACAGGCCGCCAACGGCGTGGAAATGCCGAAATGCTGCAGCAGGCGCTGGGAGTGACGCGTGTCTTCGGCTGCGATCAAAGCAACTTCCTGCAGGATTTTCAGCGCCCGGGCACTGATATCGTCCAGGTTGCCGATGGGCGTCGCCACCACATAAAGCGAGCCGGCAGCGGAATTCAAAGCACCTGGAGCAGTCAAGACACATACCTCATGATCGGTAAAAACCGCCATTGTAGCGTGTAGCGGCGGTCTCGGCTGTTCGTCCTTGAGCGACGACAGTGCAGGACGCTCTGACGGCCTTTTGTGTTGCCCCGCACTCTTTGAAATACCTAAATTGATCGATTCACACCACTAACATCGCGCCCCGGCCAGTGCTTGGGTACAATTCGACGCTAATTTGATCTCGTATCAGGAACACTTACATGATCGCTTGCCTGCGGCTGCTCTCCGCCCTCTGCCTCGCTGCCCTCCTGGCGGCTTGCGCCAGCTCGCCCTCGTCCAGCCTTGGCGAACTTCCACGCACCCCGGATGCCAGTATCGAGCAGTTGCTCGAACAGGCCACTCAAAGCAAAAATCCGGAAAAAGCCGCCCTGCTGCGCCTGAGCGCTGCCGACCTGGCCTACCGTCAGGGCAATGCCGGCCAGTCCGCACAGATCCTGCAACAAGTGCCGATGGAACAACTCAAGCCCGGCCAGCAGATTTTCGCCAGCACGCTGTCGGCTGAACTGGCGATGACCCGCAACCAGCCCAAGGCGGCACTGACCGCCCTGAGCCACCCAAGCCTGCAACACCTGAGCGAAATGCCGGTGGAGCAACAGGTTCGCACCGGTACCGTCCGCGCCCGCGCCCTGGAGGCCGATGGCCAGACCCTGGCCGCCGCCAAGGAGCGCATTTTCATCGCGCCCCTGTTGGAAAACGACGCTGCGGCAAAAAACCACGAAGCCATCTGGTCGTTGATCGCCTCGCTGCCCACCGACCAGTTGCAGCCAAGCTCCAACGACGACCTTGGCGGCTGGCTGAGCCTGGCCCAGGCCGTCAAGACCGCCGGCACCCTGGAACAACAGCAGGCGGCCATCGACCACTGGCGCGAACAGAACCCGAAGCACCCTGCCGCCCTGCAACTGCCGACACCCCTGGTCAAGCTCAAGGAGCTGGCGAGCCAGCCGCTGAGCAAGATCGCCCTGCTGCTGCCACAGAATGGCCAGTTGGCTGCGGTTGCCAAGGCCTTGCGTGAGGGCTTCATGGCCGCGCACTACCAGGCCCAACAGGCCGGTCAGAAGCCGCCAAGCATCCAGTTCTATGACAGCTCCAGCCTGACCTCCATGGACGAGTTCTATCGCAAGGCCCAGGCCGACGGCGTGCAACTGGTAGTCGGACCGCTGGAAAAACCCCTGGTCAAGCAGATCAGCACCCGCCCGCAACTGCCGATCACCACCCTGGCGCTGAACTACAGCGAAGGCGAACAAGGGCCACCGCAACTGTTCCAGTTCGGCCTGGCCCCCGAGGATGAAGCCCGCGAAGTCTCCCGTCGCGCCCGCGCCGATGGCCTGCATCGCGCCGCCGCCATGGTCCCGAAGGGTGAATGGGGCGATCGCGTCCTGAAAGCCTTCAGCCAGGACTGGCAGGCCAATGGCGGCACCATCATCGCAATCGAACGGGTCGACCAGCCGGTGCAACTGGCCCAGCAGATCGCCGACATGTTCCAACTGCGCCAGAGCGAAGGTCGCGCCAAGAGCCTGCAAAGCACCGTCGGCACCACGGTCGCGGCCCAGCCGTCCCGTCGCCAGGACATCGAGTTCATCTTCCTGGCCTCGACGCCGCAACAGGCCCAGCAGATCAAGCCGACCCTGAACTTCCAGTACGCGGGTGATGTGCCGGTCTACGCGACGTCTTCAGTGTTCAGCGCCAGCGGCGACCAGAACCAGTACAACGACATGAGCGGTATCCGCTTCTGCGAAACCCCTTGGCTGCTCGACGCCAATGACCCGCTGCGCAAGCAGGTCACCGCACAGTGGCCACAGGCGGGTAGCAGCCTGGGCCGGTTGTACGCGATGGGTGTAGACGCCTATCGCCTGGCACCACGCCTGGGCCAGCTCAAGACGTTGCCGGACAGCCGCATCGAAGGCCTGTCGGGCAGCCTGGCAGTGTCTCCAACCCAGCGCGTACAGCGTCAACTGCCTTGGGCCGAGTTCGTCAATGGCCAGGTGCAGCGCCTGCCGGATACCCAGCGCTGATGCCCGACCGATCACGCCAGCAAAGCGGACGGGATGCCGAGGGCCAAGCCCTCGCGCATCTCCAGCAACAAGGCCTGCGGCTGGTGGCGCAGAACTGGTTGTGCAAACGCGGCGAGCTTGATCTGGTCATGCTTGACGGCGATACAGTAGTATTCGTCGAAGTCCGCTACAGAAAAAATACTCAATGGGGTGGCGCGCTCGACAGCATTGACGAGCGCAAGCGCCAGAAGCTGGTTTTCGCCGCGCAGTATTTTCTGCAACGCGAGCCTCGCTGGGCCGATCATCCCTGCCGCTTCGACGTGGTTGCCATCGACAGCAACGCCGCCCAGTTGAACTGGCTGCAGAACGCCTTCGACAGTTGAGCGCCCATGCCGAGCCGGACACCTTCACCTAACTTTTTTGCTCTTTGCTTTGCGCGCCGCACATGTTTGTGCCGATAAGCCGCGCTACTTAAGGTCACACAGATGGACATGCAATCGCGAATTCGCCAGCTTTTTCAGGCCAGTATCGACACCAAGCAACAGGCGATGGACGTACTTGCACCGCACATCGAGCAAGCCAGCCAAGTGATGGTCAACGCCCTGCTCAACGAGGGCAAGATGCTTTCGTGCGGCAATGGCGGCTCGGCCGGCGACGCCCAGCACTTCTCTTCGGAACTGCTCAACCGCTTCGAACGCGAGCGCCCGAGCCTGCCGGCGATCGCCCTGACCACAGACAGCTCGACGATCACCTCGATCGCCAACGACTACAGCTACAACGAAGTATTCTCCAAACAGATCCGCGCCCTGGGCCAACCCGGCGATGTGCTGCTGGCGATTTCCACCAGCGGTAACTCGGCCAATATTATTCAAGCGATCCAGGCCGCACATGATCGCGAAATGATTGTCGTAGCATTGACCGGTCGTGACGGCGGCGGCATGGCGTCCCTGCTATTGCCAGAAGACGTCGAGATCCGCGTACCGGCCAATGTCACCGCACGTATCCAGGAAGTCCACCTGCTGGCGATCCACTGTCTTTGCGACTTGATCGACAGCCAACTGTTCGGGAGTGAAGAATGACCCCTAATCGCCTAGGCCTTCTGGCCCTGACCCTGTGCCTCGGCATCAGCGGCTGCACATCGGTGGTTAACGCCAGCCGGGAAAAGCCGATTGAAGACGATCGCGGCACCCGCACCTTCGGCAGCAAGATCGACGACTCCCTGATTGAAACCAAGGTCGGCGTGAACATTGCCAAGGCCGACCCGGACCTGGACAACAACTCGCACATCGTCGTCACCAGCTTCAACGGCGTCGTACTGCTGGCCGGCCAGACCCCACGCGCCGACCTCAAGGCCAAGGCCGAACAGGAAGCCAGCGCCGTGCAACGGGTCAAGACCGTGCATAACGAACTGCAGGTCCTGCAACCCTCCTCGCTGCTGGCGCGCCAGAACGACGCCTGGCTGACCACCAAGATCAAGACCCAGATGCTCACCGACGCCAGCATTCCCGGCTCGCGTATCAAGGTTGTGACTGAGAATGGCATTGTCTATTTGCTGGGGTTGTTGACCAAGAAAGAGGCTGCGCAGGCGACCAATCTGGTGCAGGGTGTGTCCGGGGTGCAGAAAATCGTCAAGTTGTTTGAGTACATTGACTGATATAAATGCAGGTACAAGAACGGCGCTTTTTCCTGGAAAGGAAGGCGCCGTTTTTTTATCGCTTCGTTTTGGTTGGTTGGTTGGTTGGTGTGTATATCCGTTACCGCAGAAACGGATATACACACCAACCATGACACAAAAAAAATGCCCACATCTCACGATACGGGCATTTTCTTAACCAGGTCACCAAGCTTTCAAACAGCCTGTATCTGGCACATATCTACCTACTTCACCACTTTCAGACTCGGCCGCCCGCTAGGACGCGGCGGCTCGTCATCCGGTGGCGGCAGGTCATCATCCGGCTCGAACTCTTCTTCGCCATCAAGCGGCGCTTCCAGCTCAAACACCATGCCCTGGCCATTCTCCCGAGCATAAATCCCCAGGATCGCAGCAATAGGCACGTACAAAGTGTGCGGCACGCCACCGAAGCGCCCTTCGAAGCTGACGGCGTCGTTATCCATATGCAAGTGACGCACAGCGGCTGGCGACACGTTCAAGACAATTTGCCCGTCATTGGCAAAACCCTGCGGCACCTGCACCGACGGAAACTCGGCGTTGACCAGCATGTGCGGGGTGCAATCGTTGTCCACAATCCACTCGTAGAGCGCGCGGACCAGATAAGGTCGACTGGAGTTCATAGCGGCTCCCTAAGCCTTAGCGCATGTCACGTTCGACGCCAGACAAACTCGCCTGGAAAGCCTCACGCGCGAATTGGCGCTCCATATAATCAAGCAGCGGCTTGGCAGGCCGCGGCAGTTCGATACCCAGAATCGGCAAACGCCAGAGTATGGGCAATAGGCAGCAATCCACCAGACTTTGTTCCTCACTGAGGAAAAACGGCTTATCGACGAATAGCGGCGATACGCCAGTCAGGCTTTCACGCAATTCCTTGCGTGCCACGACCCGCGCCGGCTCCTTGGTCCGAGAATCCAGGATCAGATCCACCAACCCGCACCAGTCACGCTGGATGCGATGGATCAGCAAACGGCTGTTGGCCCGCGCGACAGGGTACACCGGCAGTAAAGGTGGATGCGGATAACGCTCATCCAGATATTCCATCACCACGGTCGACTCCCACAACGCCAGGTCACGATCGACCAGTGTGGGCAGGCTGCCATAAGGGTTCACCTCGATCAGCTTCGGCGGCTGACGGCCCGCTTCGACGTAAATGATCTCGGCGCTGACACCCTTCTCTGCCAGTACGATGCGTACCCGGTGGGAATAGTGGTCGGCGGGGTCGGAGTAACAGGCCAACCGATTGGTCACGCCCATGGCGATCCTCCTCGCTTGTTGAAATTATCGAAAAACGGAAAAACGAGCGCGCCCAGAGGGCATCTCCCGTAACACCTGGCTGGCCAGGCTCGTTACATTAGAGACGCCCTTGGGCGCGCACGATTAACAGCAACGGCTTACAGCTTTATCAATGCACGTCTTTCCAGTATTCACGCTTGAGCAGGTAAGCGAATACGAAGAAGAACGCCAGGTACAGCAATACATAGGTACCGATGCGCTGATGCTCCAGCTTCACCGGGTTGGCCGAGTAGGCCAGGAAGGTCACAAGGTTCTTGACCTTCTCGTCGAACTGCTCCGGAGTCAGGCTGCCGGTGTTCGGCAATACAGTCAGCTGGTCGCAGGCTTCATGAGTCAAAGCGGTGCCGGTCAGCGGATCGAATTGCTTTTTACCGCCCTCAACGATCTGAACCTGTTTGCAGCCTACCACCTGGCGCCCTTGGAGGCCGACCAGTACGTTAGGCATGCCGACGTTCGGGAAGACCTTGTTGTTCACGCCCCATGGACGCGCAGGATCTTCGTAGAACGAACGCAGGTAACCGTAGAGCCAGTCAGTACCACGCACACGCGCCACCAGGGTCAGGTCTGGCGGCGCGGCGCCGAACCAGATCTTGGCGTCCGCAGGTTGCATGCCAATGGTCATGTGATCGCCCAGTTTGGCACCGGTGAACACCAGTTTCTCGAGCATCATTTCATGAGGAATGCCCAGGTCATCGGCAACACGCTCGTAGCGCTGGAACTTGGCACTGTGGCAACCCATGCAGTAGTTGGCGAACGTACGTGCGCCGTCCTGCATGGCAGCTTTGTCGGAAACGTCGATGTCGACTTTTTCCAGCTCTGGACCACCGTGTTCAGCCGCGAAGGACAGTACAGGCATAGCAGCAAGAATCAGTACAGCAAATAGCTTTTTCATCAGCCAGTCACCCTTTCCGGAACCGGTTTGGTCTTCTCGAGCCTGGTGTAGAAAGGCATCAGAATGAAGTAGGCGAAGTACAGGAAGGTGCAGACCTGCGATAGCAACGTACGCTCCGGTGTCGGGGCCAATACGCCCAGCACGCCCAGGATCACGAACGAGATGCAGAACACCACGAGCCAGATCTTGCTCAGCCAGCCTTTGTAGCGCATCGACTTGACGGGGCTGCGGTCCAGCCAAGGCAGGACAAACAGCACTGCGATGGCCGCACCCATGGCGATAACGCCCATCAGCTTGTCCGGGATCGCCCGCAAAATCGCGTAGAACGGCGTGAAGTACCAGACCGGGGCAATGTGCTCAGGGGTCTTGAAGGCGTTCGCCTGCTCGAAGTTCGGCTTCTCGAGGAAGTAACCACCCATTTCCGGGAAGAAGAACACGATGGAGCAGAAGATGAACAGGAAGACCACCACGCCGACGATATCTTTCACGGTGTAGTACGGGTGGAAGGCGATGCCATCCAGCGGTACGCCGTTCTCGTCCTTGTGCTTCTTGATGTCCACGCCATCCGGGTTGTTCGAGCCAACTTCGTGCAAGGCCAGGATGTGCAACACCACCAGGCCGAGGATCACGATCGGCAGCGCGACCACGTGCAGGGCGAAGAAGCGGTTCAGGGTAATGCCCGAGATCAGGTAGTCACCACGAATCCACTGGGTCAGGTCGTCACCGATGACCGGGATCGCACCGAACAGCGAGATGATCACCTGGGCACCCCAGTAGGACATCTGGCCCCACGGCAGCAGGTAGCCCATGAAGGCCTCGGCCATCAGCGCCAGGTAGATCAGCATGCCGAAGACCCACACCAGCTCACGAGGCTTCTGGTACGAACCGTAGAGCAGGCCACGGAACATGTGCAGGTAGACCACGATGAAGAACGCCGAAGCGCCGGTGGAGTGCAGCAGACGCAGGATCGAGCCGTACTCGACGTCGCGCATGATGTATTCGACGGAAGCAAACGCTTCTTCCGCCGACGGGGTGTAGCTCATGGTCAGCCAGACACCGGTAACGATCTGGTTGACCAGAACGAGCAGCGCCAGGGAGCCAAAGAAGTAGAAGAAGTTGAAGTTCTTCGGAGCGTAATACTTGCTGAGATGGTCTTCCCACATTTTGGTCGCGGGAAAGCGCGCATCAACCCAATCCATGAATTTGCTCATCACGCTTTCTCCGTATCGACGCCGATGACAATGATGTCGTCGGTCTCATAGGAATGCGGGGGAACTGGCAGGTTCAGAGGTGCAGGCTGCGACTTGTAGACGCGACCAGCCAGGTCGTAGTGGGAGCCGTGGCAAGGGCAGAAATAACCACCGACCCAGTCCTTGCCCAGATCGGCAGGAGCCACTTCAGGACGGAACGTTGGCGAGCAACCCAGGTGCGTACAGATCCCGATCAGCAGCAAAACCTCTGGCTTGATCGAACGCGTTTCAGGATTGACGTACTCCGGTTGGACCGAGTTCTTGGAGGAAGGGTCGGACAACTGACCCTCGATCTTCTTCAGATTCCCCAGGATTTCCTCTGTACGGCGGACGATGAACACCGGCTGGCCGCGCCACTCAGCAATCATCTGCTGGCCTGGCTCGATCTTGCTGACATTCACTTTCACCGGTGCACCTGCGGCTTTCGCCTTGGCACTGGGAAACCATGACCCCACGAACGGGACCGCAGCCCCCACCGCTCCTGCAGCACCCACCACGGATGTGGCTGCTACCAGGAAGCGACGCCGGCCTGCATTCACGCCGTCATTGCTCATTCAGTCCTCTCCCATCAGCTTTGTGGCCTGTTAGATCAGGCGTCTACTAAGTAAAAATCTGAACTTATAAAAATTTTGCCGAATGGTAATGAAAAGCCCCAATTCTGACAAGGTAATTACCAAGCGGCCAAACCGCCAAGCCTTGTAGTATAGGGGCTCTACGAATGTGGCAAGTTGTCACAGAGCAATTCTTTTGCCCATAAAAAAACGCCCAGCTCCGTGAGGAACTGGGCGCCTTTTGAAAGCGGAAGCGAAATTAACGCTTCGAGTACTGCGGACGCTTACGCGCTTTACGCAGACCGACTTTCTTACGTTCAACTTCGCGAGCATCGCGAGTTACGAAGCCGGCTTTGCGCAGAGCACCACGCAGAGTCTCGTCGTAATCCATCAGGGCGCGAGTGATGCCGTGGCGGATTGCGCCAGCCTGACCACTTACACCACCACCGATAACAGTGACGTAGATGTCGAATTTTTCGACGGTCTCGGTCAGTTCCAGCGGCTGACGAACTACCATGCGGGCAGTTTCGCGGCCGAAGAAGTTATCCAGGGAGCGGTTGTTGATGGAGATGTTACCAGTGCCCGGACGCAGGAAAACGCGTGCGGTTGCAGTCTTGCGACGGCCAGTGCCGTAATTTTGAGTCGCCGACATAATGAACTATTCCGTTAAAACTTCAGTTCTTGGGGCTGCTGAGCAGTATGAGGGTGAGCAGCGCCC
This sequence comes from Pseudomonas brassicacearum subsp. brassicacearum, assembly GCF_008801605.1. Classification (GTDB taxonomy): domain Bacteria; phylum Pseudomonadota; class Gammaproteobacteria; order Pseudomonadales; family Pseudomonadaceae; genus Aquipseudomonas; species Aquipseudomonas brassicacearum. The sequence goes on from NZ_VZPJ01000003.1 coordinate 360,406, forward strand.
GCATAAACCTTCAGCTTACGATACATGTCGCGACCCAGTGGGTTTTTAGGCAGCATGCCTTTAACCGCGGTCTCGATCACGCGCTCAGGGGCTTTGGCGATCAGCTTTTCAAAGTTGATCGACTTGATGCCGCCAGGAAAACCGGAGTGGGAGTAGTACATTTTGTCAGTGGTTTTAGCGCCAGTAACACGTACTTGCTCAGCGTTGATCACGACGATGTAGTCACCGGTGTCAACGTGAGGGGTGTACTCAGGCTTGTGCTTGCCACGCAGACGGCTCGCGATTTCGGTGGCCAGACGACCCAGGGTCTGACCAGCAGCGTCGACGACAAACCAGTCGCGCTTTACTGTTTCCGGTTTAGCAGTAAAAGTTTTCATTCTTTATAGCCTCAGGGGCCGCCCTGTAAATTAGACGGCGGATCTTACTGAATAGTGCGTACTTTGACAAGTCAAAGGCAGCCGGATACAGACGCTTTCGGGGGCTCGGGTCGGCGCGTCCGTTCAACGGCAAGATTCTTCGGCGGCGGCGCATCACTTCCACTGCAGAAAGAGGTGCGCAATTATGCAGATTGCGAAAAATATTTCAACCTGCTTTTATGATTGTTTTGCCCAAGGAGTTCCCGATGGACTATCGCCCGCTAGGCCGTACCGACCTGAACGTGAGTGCCCTGTGCCTCGGAACCATGACCTGGGGTGAGCAGAACAGCGAGGCCGAGGCCTTCGCCCAGATCGAACGCGCCAAGGCTGCCGGCATCAATTTCATCGACACCGCCGAGATGTACCCGGTGCCACCCAAGGCCGAAACCTACGCCACCACCGAGCGCTACATCGGCAATTACTTCAAGAGTCGCGGCGATCGTGCCGACTGGATCCTGGCGAGCAAGATCGCCGGCCCCGGCAACACCATCGACTACATTCGCGACAAGAACCTCAAGCACAACCGCCGCCACATCGTCGAAGCCGTGGACGCCAGCCTCAAGCGCCTGCAGACCGACTGGATCGATCTCTACCAGCTGCATTGGCCGGAGCGCAGCACCAACTTCTTTGGTCAACTGGGCTACCAGCACAATGCCGACGAAACGTTCACCCCGCTGGAGGAAACCCTCGAAGCCCTGGACGAACAGGTTCGCGCCGGCAAGATCCGCCATATCGGCCTGTCCAACGAAACGCCGTGGGGCACCATGAAGTTCCTTGCCCTGGCCGAGGCCCGTGGCTGGCCGCGGGCGGTGTCGATCCAGAACCCGTACAACCTGCTCAACCGCAGCTTCGAGATCGGCCTGTCGGAAATCGCCATTCGCGAGCAATGCGGCTTGCTGGCTTATTCGCCGCTGGCGTTCGGCTTTCTGTCGGGCAAATACGAAAACGGCGCACGGCCAGCCAAGGGCCGCCTGACGCTGTACAGCCGCTTCATGCGTTACTTCAACCCGCAATCGGAAGCGGCGTGCAGCCGTTATGTGGCACTGGCCCGCGAACATGGCCTGGACCCGGCGCAGATGGCCCTGGCGTTCGTCACCCGGCAGCCGTTCGTGACCAGCAACATCATTGGCGCCACTACGCTGGAGCAACTGGACAGCAATATCGCCAGCTTCGACCTGAAACTGTCGGATGAAGTGCTGGCGGGGATCGAGGCGATTCACAAGGATCAGCCGAACCCGGCGCCTTGATCCGTAGGCCTCATCGCGAGCAAGCTCGCTCCCACAGGGGTTCGATGTTGATCACAAAATAGCGATCAGACACGACTCCCCTGTGGGAGCGAGCTTGCTCGCGATAGCGGACCCAAGCTCACCACTGCATCAAAGCGACCGCGCAATGATCTCCTTCATGATCTCATTGGTCCCGGCATAGATCCGCTGCACCCGCGCATCCGCCCACGCCCGGGCAATCGGGTATTCCCACATGAAGCCGTAGCCGCCATGCAACTGCACGCACTCGTCGAGCACCTTGCATTGCAGGTCGGTGCCCCAATACTTGGCCATCGCCGCCGTCGGCACGTCCAGCTTGCCTTGCAGGTGCAATTCCAGGCAACGGTCGACGAAGACCCGGCCGATCTGGATTTCGGTGGCCATTTCCGCGAGCTTGAAACGGGTGTTCTGGAAGTCTGCGATGGATTTGCCGAACGCCTTGCGCTCGCGGGTGTAGTCCAGGGTCCATTGCAGCGCCGCTTCGGCCGAAGCCAGGCCGCCGATGGCGACGGTCAGGCGCTCCTGAGGCAGCTCCTGCATCAAGTAGGCGAAGCCCATGCCGGCCTGCCCGAGCAGGTTCTCCTTCGGCACGCGGACATCCTGGAAGAACAGTTCCGACGTGTCCTGGGCCTTCATGCCGACTTTTTCCAGGCGCTTGCCCTTTTCAAAGCCCGGCGTACCCGCCTCCACCAGGAACAGGCTGGTGCCCTTGGCGCCGGCCTTCGGATCGGTCTTGGCGACCACGATCACCAGGTCTGCCAGGAAGCCGTTGGTGATGAAGGTCTTCGAGCCATTGATGACATATTCATCGCCGTCCAGCACCGCCGTGGTCTTCACCCCTTGCAGGTCGGAACCGGCGCCCGGCTCGGTCATGGCGATGGCCGTGACCATTTCGCCAGACACCAGCTTCGGCAGGTACTTATGTTTCAACGCTTCGCTGCCGTAATGCAGGATGTACGGTGCGACGATGTCGGAATGCAGCGAGAAGCCAATCCCTGTCAGCCCCAGGCGGCCGATCTCCTCGATCACCACCGTGCTGTAGAGAAAATCTGCGTCCAGCCCCCCATAGGCTTCCGGGAGGTGCGAGCACAACATGCCCGCCTCCCCTGCCTTGTTCCAGAGCTGGCGATCGACATGCCCCTGTTTTTCCCACTGGCTGTGGTACGGCACGGCTTCTTTTTCAAGGAAGGTTCGTACGCTGTCGCGAAACAACTCGTGCTCGGGACTGAACAGTGTTCTTGGGATCATGGCGCACCTTTGGTTATTGTTGGGCGTGGTTATCCGACAGAGCCTAAGCCTGCAGGGTACGACAGGACACTGGACACATCCGACAAAAAATAAGACGATCCAGCCGTCTGTTGACCACTTTCCCCTATAAAAATAAAGATGAATTATGTCTATGCACGCCTCCACGCCCTTGCGGCGCGTCAGCATCCTGGCAATCGACCGGGTCTTCGCCTCCACCCTCATGCAAGCCAAGGATTTTTTCCACCTGGCCAGCCTGCGCTATGGCAAACAACTGGGCCACGGCCTGACGCCGGCGTTTGAAACCCGGCTGGTCAGCCCCGATGGCAAACCGGTGAACAGCTTCAGCGATGTGATCATGCCGGTGGACGGCGGCCTGGAAAACACCGATGTCATCATCCTGCCGGCCTTCTGGGACGATTTCGCCACCCTCTGCCAACGTTATCCCCAGGTCCTGCCTTGGCTGCGCGAACAACACGCGCGCGGTGCGGTACTCTGCGGCGAAGCCACCGGGGTGTTCTGGCTGGCGGAGGCCGGGCTGCTCGACGGCAAGGAAGCCACCACCTACTGGCGTTTCTTCAATGCCTTCAAGGAGCGCTTCCCCCAGGTATACCTGAACCAGGACAAGCACCTGACCGACGCCGACAACCTGTTCTGCGCCGGCGGCACGACCTCAGCCTGCGACCTCTACATTTACCTCATCGAACGCTTCTGTGGCGCCAACGTCGCCCAGGCCGTGGCGCGGGACATCCTGTATGAGGTGCAACGCAGCTATTCGCCTGGGCGGATCGGCTTCGGCGGGCAGAAACTGCACCAGGACGTGATCATCCTGCAGATCCAGCAATGGCTCGAAGAGCACTTCGCCGATAAATTCCGCTTCGAGGACGTTGCCCGGGAACATGGCATGAGCATCCGCAACTTCATGCGCCGCTTCCAGACCGCCACTGGCGACAAACCGCTGCATTACCTGCAACGGCTGCGGATCGAAACCGCCAAGGGCCTGCTCTCCGGCAGCCGCAAGAGCATCAAGACCATCAGCTATGAAGTCGGCTACGACGACGCGAGCTTTTTCGCCCGGCTGTTCCGGCAACATACCGACCTGTCGCCGAACCAGTATCGGCAGCAGTTCCAGCAGGCGGCGTAGCCCGAGGGCTTGGCAACGATCCACTGTGGGAGCGAGCTTGCTCGCGATGGCGGTGGTTCAGCAGCACTGATGTTGACTGACACGACGCCATCGCGAGCAGGCTCGCTCCCACAGGCTCAGATGGGGAATATGCACATACAAAAAAGGCCCGCAATCGCAGGCCCTTTTTTGTGCTCCGAATCCCCTACGGCTTATGCGCCCGCGCCAGGAATTCGTGGGACTGCATCTCCAGCAAGCGACTCAAGGTCCGTTGGAATTCGAAGGTCAGGCGACCGCCGGTGTAGAGGTCCTTGAGTTCGACTTCGGCCGAAATGATCAGCTTCACGTTACGGTCGTAGAACTCGTCGACCATGTTGATGAAGCGACGGGCGATGTCGTCGGTGGTGACGCTCATCTGCTCGACGTTGCTCAGCAGCACGGCGTGGAAGATCTTGCCCAGTTCGATGTAGTCGTTCTGGCTGCGAGGGCCGTCGCACAGTTCGCGAAAGTCGAACCAGGCCACGTCATCGCACGTACGCACAGCGCGGATTTCGCGATTTTCGATGACCAATACATCATTTTCCACAGCCTGGGTGCATTCCGGCGTCAGGGCGCGGAAGCTCTTGCGCAGGCTCTCCTGGGCAGCGGCATCCAACGGGAAGTGGAACAGCTCCGCTTGTTCGAGGTGACGCAGGCGGTAGTCGACGCCGCTGTCGACGTTGACGATTTCAGTGTGTTCCTTGATCAGCGCGATGGCCGGCAGGAAACGCGCCCGCTGCAGGCCGTCCTTGTACAGGCCGTCCGGCACGATGTTCGAGGTGGCGACCAGGGTCACGCCGTTCTTGAACAGCTCTTCCATCAAGGTGCCGAGGATCATGGCGTCGGTGATGTCGGAAACGAAGAACTCATCGAAGCAGATCACCCGGGTCTCGTCGGAAAAACGCTTGGCGATGATGGTCAGCGGGTTCTTCTCGCCGCCCAGGGTCTTCATTTCCTCGTGCACGCGCTTCATGAAGCGGTGGAAGTGCGTCCGTGTCTTCTCCTTGAACGGCAACGCTTCGAAGAAGGTGTCCACCAGGTAGGTCTTGCCACGGCCCACGCCGCCCCAGAAATACAGGCCCTTGACCGGTGTCTGGTCTTTTTTGCCGAACAGTTTGCCCAACAGGCCGGGCTTGTTGTTCGCCGCCGCGACCAGGTCGTCGTACAGGCGTTGCAAATGCCGCACCGCCGTTTCCTGGGCTGCGTCGTGGAAGAACTCCGGGCGTTTCAGATCAGCTTGATATCGTTCTAGGGGCGTCATATTCGTTAGCAAGGCAACAAAAACGGGCCGTCACTGTAGCGACGGCCCAGAGGAATGGCAATCGGCCCTTATTCGGGCCGATGGTCGGGTGACGTGCCCGGATCAGTCCTGGGCAGGCGTCAGGGCAACGCGCAACGCATCGATGGCTGCATCCCGGGCGGCGCTGTTGGCGAAGGCCGGGCTGTTCGCCACGCACTCGCCTTCGAGCCAGACGCTGAAACTCAGGTCGTCGCTGCGTAAGTCCAAGGGCTGGCCGGACTGCAATTGCTTGGTCACCTGCCCTGCGGTCTTGCCGTCGGCAAAATTGTTCGACAGCAACAGTTGCTCGCCGTCGGCGGCCAGTAGACGGAAGCGGAAACTGCCGTCGTCTTCGCGGAAGCTGACGAAGCGTGCTGCCTTGGCGGCTTTTTTCTTGGTGCTGGCGGCCACCTGGACCTGGCTGACAAACGAACGCAGGCCAACGGCCTCGCGCAGTTCGTTGAGGAACGGCGTCGCCACGGCCCGGGCTTTTTTCGCGCCCAGTTGCAGGATGTCTTCAAGGTCCGATGGACGCTCGATGAACTGGTGATAACGCTCGCGCGCTTCACCCAGCTCGCTGTCGAGCAGTTGGAACAGGCGGTTCTTGGCTTCGCCCCAACCCAGGCCTTGCAGCAGTTCGCTGCGGAACTCGGCGGACTGTTCGGCAGTGGCGAAGGCCTGGAACAGGGTGAACAGGTGCGAATTGTCCGGATCCTTGGCTTCGCCCGGGGCACGCGAGTCGGTAACGATCCGCGAGATCGCGTCCTTCATGTCCTTGGCGCTGCTGAACAACGGGATGGTGTTGTCATAGCTCTTGGACATCTTGCGGCCATCGAGGCCCGGCAACGTGGCGACGCTTTCCTCGATCAGCGCCTCGGGCATGGTGAAGAACTCCTTGCCCTGGCCGAACAGATGATTGAAGCGCTGACCGATGTCGCGGGCCATTTCCACGTGCTGGATCTGGTCGCGACCGACCGGCACCTTGTGGGCGTTGAACATCAGGATATCGGCGGCCATCAACACCGGGTAGCTGTACAGCCCCATGGTGATGCCGGCGTCCGGGTCTTCACCGGCCTCGACGTTCTTGTCCACCGACGCCTTGTAGGCGTGGGCACGGTTGAGCAGGCCCTTGGCGGCGACGCAGGTCAGCAGCCAGGTCAGCTCCGGGATCTCGGGAATATCGGACTGGCGATAGAACGTCACGCGGTCCACATCCAGGCCGCCGGCCAGCCACGTGGCGGCGATTTCCAGGCGCGAACGCTGGATACGCAGCGGGTCATCGCACTTGATCAGGGCGTGGTAGTCGGCCAGGAAGTAGAACGAATCGGCGTTGCTGTCGCGGCTGGCGAGGATCGCCGGACGGATGGCGCCGGCATAGTTGCCCAGGTGCGGGGTGCCGGTGGTGGTGATGCCGGTCAGGATACGGGTACGCGTCGTCATGGGTTATCGCTTGTCAGACTGCTGTCAATTCGAGAGGCGCGGCAGGATCAGATCCTTGAGATCGGTCAGCTTGCCATGAAAAAAGTGTCCGCATTCTGCCACTTTCAGCAGCTCATGGGGACGTTGGAGCGTGTCGGACCATTCGTAAACCAGTTGCGGATCGACCACTTCGTCGGTTTCCGGCTGGATCACCGTCAACTCGCCGCTCATCGGCAAGGGCGACTGCTCGTCCAGGCGCATTACCGCCGGGGCCACCATGAACAGGTGCTTGACCGGTTGACCCTGGGCTTCCAGGCGCCCGCCCAGGCTGGCGGCGACAAAGCCGCCAAAGGAAAAACCGAACAGGGTCAGGGGCAATTGCGGGTATTTTTCCCGCAGCCATTGGGCGACCGCCTGGGCGTCATCCACTTCGCCAGTGCCCATGTCGTGACTGCCGGCACTGGCCCCCACGCCACGATAATTGAAACGCAACGTAACCAGGCCAGCATCGCGGGCAGTGCGTTGCAGGGTCGAGACCACTTTGTTGAGCATGGTCCCGCCCTGCACCGGGTTCGGGTGGCAGATCAGCGCCAGGCCACGGGGGGCCTCGTTGTCCAGGTACAAGGCTTCCAGTTGGCCCACCGGGCCATCGATGACTACAGGGGTTTCGCGCATAAGCAAGGGAAAGAACTCCGTGACCTCGAATTGGGTCGACTCGTCTAGCTAAAGTCTGTGCCTGGCATGATTGCGATGTTCTTCGCGGTATACAGCGCAGGTCCGAGCCGTTAACGTAAAGCAAAGCCGTTTATAGAGGAAGGACTCGTGGAACACTCGCTCTTAGTTTGGTTGTTGCCGACTCTTGCCCTGGTTGCCGGTGTCGCCATTGGATTCCTGCTTGCCCGACTGCTGCCCAACGCGGTGCCCAACAGCACGCAACGTCAGCTGGACGACATCCAGGAACGTTTCGACAGTTATCAGAATGAAGTGGTCACTCACTTCAACAGCACCGCTTCTCTGGTGAAAAAACTCACCCAGAGCTACCAGGACGTCCAGGATCATTTGTCCGAGGGTGCCAATCGCCTGGCCCTGGACGAGCAGACTCGCCAGCGCCTGCTGGCCGCCCTGCAAGCCGATGCGGCACAGACTCCACGGGAACGCCTGACCCCACCGAAAGGGATCCAGGAACCGCCGCGGGACTACGCCCCCAAGGCCCCGAATTCACCCGGCATGCTCGATGAGCATTACGGTTTGAAGAAGTAATCGCCAAGCCACAACCAAAAGCCCGCCCGATCACATGATCGGGCGGGCTTTTTTATTGCCTCAGGAAAATCCCCCCTGTGGGAGCGAGCCTGCTCGCGATGAGGCCAGCACATCCAACATTACCGTCTCAGGCAGACCGCCATCGCGAGCAGGCTCGCTCCCACATTTAAAGCGGGCTTAAGCCAACACCTCACCCGCCACCTGATCGATAGCCCCTTTGGTGATGTCGACGATCAGGTCCGCATCCTCGCGAGTCAGGATCAGTGGCGGGGCGAAGCCCAGGATGTCGCCGTGGGGCATGGCGCGGGCGATCATGCCGCGTTCCAGGCAGGCGGCCGAGACCTTCGGGCCGACTTTCAGTGCCGGGTCGAATGCCGTGCGCTGTTCACGGTCAGCCATGAACTCCACCGCCGCCAGCATGCCGTCACCACGCACCTCTCCCACCAACGGATGACCTTCAAGGGTTTCACGCAGGCGACGATTCAGGTAGCCACCCACGTCCTCGGCGTTGGCCGTGAGGTTTTCCCGTTCAAGAATGTCGAGGTTCGCCAGTGCCGCCGCCGCGCAAATCGGGTGCCCGGAATAGGTCCAGCCATGGCCCATGGCCCCTTCGGCCTGGGAGGCTTTTTCAATCACGCTCCAGACCTTTTCCCCGATGATCACCGCTGACAGGGGCGCATAGGCACTGGTCAGGCCTTTGGCGGTGGTGATCAGGTCCGGCTTCATGCCGTAGCGCTGGCTGCCCATCTTCGAACCCAGGCGGCCGAACGCGCAGACCACTTCATCGGCAATCAGCAGCACGTCGTATTTTTTCAGCACGGCCTGGATCGCATCCCAATAACCGGCAGGGGGAACGATGATGCCCCCGGTGCCCATCAACGGTTCGCCAATGAACGCCGCCACGGTATCCGGGCCTTCGGCGAGGATCATTTTTTCCAGCTCATCAGCGCAATACCGGACGAAGGCCGCTTCATCCATGCCCGTCGGGGCCTTGCGATACCAGTGTGGGCACACGGTGTGCTTGACCCCTTCGACCGGCAGGTCGAAATGCTGGTGGAAGGTCGCAAGCCCTGTGAGGCTGCCGGTCATGATGCCCGAGCCATGGTAGCCACGGTCCCGTGAAATGATTTTCTTCTTCAGCGGCCGGCCCAGTACGTTGTTGTAGTAGCGCACCAGCTTGACCTGGGTTTCGTTGGCATCGGAGCCGGACAATCCGTAATAGACCTTCTTCATCCCCTCCGGCGCCCAGTCCATGATGCGACTGGACAGCTCGATGATCGCCTCGCTCGAATGGCCGACGTAGGTGTGGTAGTAGGCCAGTTCCTTGGCCTGTTTATAGATGGCGTCGGCTACCTCGGTGCGGCCGTAACCGATGTTCACGCAGTAGAGGCCGGCAAAGGCATCGATGAACTCACGGCCTTCATGGTCGCGAATGCGAATGCCTGACGCACTCTTGATGATCCGGCCCTTGAGCGCGCCGCTGGCGTGGTCGTGGGCGTGGGTCGAGGGGTGCATGAAATGCGCACGGTCTTGTTCGAACAGCGTGTTGAGTTCTTGGCTCATGCGGGCTCTCCTGGGAACTGGCCTTGATGGTGCAGGCAAAAATATTTGGTTTCGACAAAGGGCTCGAAGCCCTCGCTGCCACCCTCGCGACCGAGGCCCGAGGCTTTCATGCCACCGAAGGGAATCGGGTGGCCGGTGAACTTGACGCCGTTGACCGCGACCATGGCGTGGTCGAGACGGCGGATCAGCGGATAAATGAGGTCCAGGCGATTGGAACAAATATAGGCCGCCAACCCATACTCGGTGTCGTTGGCCATTTCGATGGCTTCGTCCAGGGTGTCGAACGGCATCACCCCGGCAATGGGCGCGAAGTTTTCTTCACGGTAGATGCGCATCTGCGGCGTTACGTCGGCCAGCACCGTGGGTTGATAAAACAACCCGCCCAAGGCATGGGCCTCACCGCCCACCAGGCGTTGAGCGCCAAGGGCCAGGGCATCGGCGACGCGGTCAGCGGTCGCATCGAATGCCGCCTGATGCATCAACGGCCCGACCTCCACGTCCTGCTCCTGTTGATCGACCATTGCCGGCCCGACGCGCAAGGCGCGCACCGCAGCGGCGAAACGACTGAGGAACGCCTGGTACACCGGGCGCTGCACCATAATCCGGTTAGCCGCACAGCAGTCCTGCCCCGAGGTCTGGAATTTCGCCTCCACGGCGACTTTTACCGCCAAGGCCAGGTCGGCATCGGCGCAGACAATGAACGGCGCGTTGCCGCCCAGTTCCAGTGCGACTTTCTTCACGTCATGGGCTGCCGTCTGCAACACCAGCTTGCCCACCCGGGTCGAACCGGTGAAGCTCACTGAGCGTACGCGACGATCCTTGACCAGGGTTTCCATGGCCATTTGCGGCTCGCCCAATACCACGTTGAAGACCCCGGCGGGAAAACCGGCTTCCTCGGCCAATTGCGCCAGCGCCAAAGCCGAGTACGGCGTTTCGTGGGCCGGCTTGATCACCACGGTGCAACCGGCGGCCAGGGCAGCGGCGGCCTTGCGGGTGATCATCGCCGACGGGAAATTCCACGGTGTGAGCAGCGCGCAGACGCCCACCGGTTCCTTGATCGTACCCAGGTGCGCATTCGGGATATGGCTGGGGATGTTCTGACCGTACAGGCGCCGGGCTTGCTCGGCGAACCACGGGATGAAGCTGGCAGCGTAGGCGATTTCGCCACGAGACTCGGCCAATGGCTTGCCCTGCTCCAGGCTGAGAATGTGGGCGAGGTCTTCGCTGTGTTCGACGATCAATGCCGCCCAGCGCCGCAGCAACGCGCCCCGGGTCTCCAGGCTCTGCTCACGCCACGCCGGGAATGCACGATGCGCCGCGTCCACCGCCGCGACGATCTGCGGCTGATCCAGCATCGGCACATGGCCGATGACTGTGCGGGTGGCAGGGTTGTGGACGGCCACACTGTGACCGCTGTCGCTGTGGACCCAATGGCCGTCGATGTAGCAAAGCGCTTTGAACAGCAGCGGATGTTGGTAAGGCATGACGTTCACTCCAGAGCGTGTGCGTGAATCCATGCTAGGGCAGCGGCGCTGGAGGAATTGGGGGTTTACCGTGGGTCAAACCCTGGTTTTTTTCTGAATCGAGGGCGGTAAACCGGGTTTTCTGCGGTGCTCAGGACGGCTCGGCCAGCTCCGCCGGCAAGGCACCGGCGGTCTTGATGGTCTTGGTGACGATGTAGGTGAAGTAGCGTTCGATGCCAAGGTCTTCGAGCAGCAGTTGGTCGACGAAACGCTGGTAGGCATCGACGTCCGGCGCCTGGATCATCGCCAGGTAATCCACGCCGCCGCCCGTGGCGTAACAGAACGCCACTTCTGGCGCGGCGATCATGCGTTGCTCGAAACGGCGCATGTCCTGGGCGGTGTGCCGGGCCAGGGTGATTTCCACCAGCACCTGCTGACGCTTGAACACCGCGCCCCAATCGATCTGCGCCCGGTAGCCGATGATCAGGCCTGCTGCTTCGAGCTTGCGCACCCGTTCCCAGGCCGGCGTCACCGACAGGTTGATGGCCTCGGCCAGGCTCGACTTGGTAATCCGCCCGTCCTCGGCGAGGATTTGCAGGATCTTGAGATCGTAGCGATCGAGCTTGTGCATGGCCGGGCTCCGGGTGGTTACATAAAACTTCCAGACATACATCAATTGTGGCGAGGGGATTTATCCCCTCGCCACAGGTTCTGTGTTCCATCTGACCTAAGCCAACACATCCGCAATCACCGCCAAGGTATCGCCACACTGCACCAACCCGGGAAAGTGCCGGGCCGCCAGCAGGCCGCTGCGGGCGGCGCGGTATTCGACCGGGGCGACGCCGCTGCGGGTGGCGTCGTAGATGCGCGCTACCACCTCACCCCGGGTCACGTGTTCCCCCAGGTCGCGGCACATTTCCAGCAGGCCGTCGTGTTCGCTGGCGATGAAACAACTGGCGTCCGGCATGTCGAGCACCAGCGATGGCTGCAACTCGATCGTGCCCCGCAGGATGCCGGCGTGGATCAACAGGTTGCGTACCCCACGCTCGGCAATCGCCACGCTACGGGCGGTCGACGAACCGCCGCCGCCCAACTCGGTGGTGACGAACACCTTGCCTTGGGACTCGGCCGCCGTGTCGTACATCGCCCCGGCGTCCAGCTCCAGCATGCGCATGCAATACGGCGCGTTGAACGCCAGCATCCCGGCCTCGCAGCGCGCTTGCTGCTGTTTGTCCGGCAACACGTGGCAGGCGGCAAACGGCAGGAAATCCAGGGTCCGGCCGCCGGAATGAATGTCCAGGACAATGTCGGCCAAGGGCAGCAGGGTGCGATTGAAATAGTCGGCGATTTTCTCGGTAACGGTGCCGTCCGGCCTGCCGGGAAAACTGCGGTTCAGGTTGCCCTTGTCGATGGGCGAAGTCCGGCGTCCGGCGTGGAAGGCCGGGGTGTTCATGAACGGCACGATGATCACCCTCCCGCTCACCTCTTCAGCCGTCAGTTGCTGCGCCAGTTTGCTCAGGGCCACCGGACCTTCGTATTCATCGCCGTGGTTGCCACCGCTGAGCAGCGCCGTCGGGCCGCTGCCGCGCTGGATGACCGTGATGGGAATCATCACCGCGCCCCAGGCCGAATCGTCCCGCGAATACGGCAGCTTGAGAAAGCCGTGCTGCACGCCCTCGCGGGTGAAGTCGACCGTGGCGCTGATGGGATTATTAGGCAGATCGGGCATGGCTCAATCCTTCACGAACAATTGACGAGGTACGTCGCACAGCGTCTCGACGCCGGTCTCGGTGATCAGGATGCTTTCGGTGATTTCCAGGCCCCAATCGTCCATCCACAGCCCCGGCATGAAGTGGAAGGTCATGCCCGGCTGCAACACGCTGTTGTCGCCGGGGCGCAGGCTCATGGTGCGCTCGCCCCAATCCGGCGGATAACTGATCCCGATGGGGTAGCCGCAACGGCTGTCCTTGTGAATGCCGAATTTCTCCAGCACCTTGAAAAACGCCACGGCGATGTCGCCAGTGGTGTTGCCCGGCTTGGCTGCGTCCAGGCCGGCGGCGATGCCCTCGACCACGGCTTTTTCGCCGTCGAGGAAATGTTGCGGCGGCTTGCCCAGGTAAATGGTGCGCGACAACGGGCAGTGGTAACGCTTGTAGCAACCGGCGATTTCAAAGAAGGTGCCGGCACCCTTCTCGAAAGGTGAATCGTCCCAGGTCAGGTGCGGCGCACTGGCGTCGGCCCCGGTGGGCAACAGCGGCACGATGGCCGGGTAGTCGCCGCCATGGCCGTCGGCACCGAGGATGCCGCTGCTGTAGATCTCGGCCACCAGTTCGTTCTTGCGCATGCCCGGCTCGATGCGTTCCAGGATCCGACTGTGCATGTTCTCGACGATGCGCGCGGCGATGCGCATGTAGGCGATTTCCTGGGGCGACTTGACCGCTCGCTGCCAGTTCACCAGGCCCACCGCGTCAACCAGTTTTGCCTGGGGCAAATGCTTTTGCAGCGACAGGTACGCGGCGGCGCTGAAGTAATAGTTGTCCATCTCCACGCCGATGGTCAGCGCGCCCCAGCCACGGGCGATGATCACCTCGCGGGACAGGTAGTCCATGGGGTGGCGCTCGCGGGACTGCACGTAGATGTCCGGGTAGCCGACGATGTTGTCGGCCTGCATGAACACCGTGCGCTTGGCACCGTTGGCATCCTGGCCACGACCGAACCACACGGGTTCGCCCTCCAGTGCCAGCAGCACGCACTGGTGCACATAGAACGACCAACCGTCATAGCCGGTGAGCCAGGCCATGTTCGACGGGTCGGTGACCAACAGCAGCTCCAGGCCCTGGGCCTGCATGGCGGCGCGAACCTTCGCCAGGCGTTGGGTGTATTCCTCCCGTTTAAACGGAAGATTGACGACGATCTCAGACATCCATCTGCCCTCTGTTCAAATGACGCACGAATAAAAAATGCTTTAGCGACCGAACGCGAATCCCTTGCCCGCCGCCCGCGCCCGCTCGAACGCCAGGTTGGCGATGGCGGTGTCCTGGGCACCGGTGCCGGTGAGGTCGCACAGGGTGACTTGCGCCTCGCGGGTGCGACCGACCCGTTGCCCCGCCAACACCTGGCCCAGTTCCAGCAAGGCCAACTCATCGCGAACGGTGCCGGCCAGCAAGGCGTGGTGCAGCTCGCCAAGCACGCGGGTCTGGCTCAGGCGATCGGCGACATAGCAGTCGACGGCCGCCAGGGCTTGCGGGGAAATTTCGTTCTTGTGTTCGGCGTCCGAGCCCATCGCCGTGATGTGCAGGCCAGGATGCAAATGGCGGGCTTGGATCAACGGCTCGCGACTGGGTGTGCAGGTGATGGCGATGTCCACGCCTTCCAGGGCATCGTCAATGGAGGCGCATGGCGAGACGGCAAGCCCGGTGTCACGCGCCAGCTCCTGACTGAACGCCTTGGCCTTTTGCGCATCGCGCGCCCAGACCCGCACATCGTCGATGGGCCGCACCAGGCGCAACGCCTGAAGCTGCAACGCCGCCTGCTCACCGGCTCCGATCAGCGCGACGCTGCGGCTCTCCTCGCGAGACAGGCAACGCGCCGCCACCGCACCCGCCGCAGCGGTGCGCACAGCGGTGAGGTACCCGTTGTCCAGCAGCAGGGCCTCCAGCAGGCCGGTGCGTGCCGAGAGCAGCATCATCATGCCGTTGAGGCTGGGCAGGCCGAGCGTGGGGTTATCGAAGAAGCCCGGGCTGACCTTGATGGCGAAGCGATCCAGGCCCGGCAGGTAAGCGGTCTTCACATCCACTTCACCGTTGTGCTCGGGAATGTCCAAGCGCAGGATCGGCGGCATCGCCACGGCGGTGGTGGCCAGCAGCACGAAAGCCTGTTCGATGGCGTCGATGCTGGCCAGATCGAGGGCCACGCAACTGCGCAGGTCGGCTTCGCTCAATAGGGTGACTTCACTCATGACAGGCTCCGTTAGGGGTTATCAGGCGTTGGCGCCAGCGATCACGCGGGCATGGTGTTCGGTGTCGACGTTGCGCCCGCTGACCACCAGGACAATGGGGCCGCGCGGCTCGATCAGGCCGTCGAGCAGCGCCGCGATGCCCACCACGGCAGCGCCTTCGAGCACCAGGCGTTCGTGGTGATAGGCGTGGCGGATGGCATTGGCGATAGAGGCTTCCGAGAGCAGATGTACGTCATCGCTCAGTTGCCGGGTCATGGCGAAGGTGTAGCGGTTGTCCAGGCCGATGCCGCCACCAAGGGAGTCGGCCAGCGTCGGCAGTTCCTCGATGTCCACGGGCTGCCCGGCGGCGAGGCTGGCGTGCATCGCGGCACCTCGGGCCATGCTGATGCCGTGGACTTGAATCGCTGGGTTGGCACTTTTGAGGGCCAGGGCAACTCCGGCGAACAGGCCGCCACCGGACAACGGCACCAGGACCTGGGCCACCTCCGGTTGCTGCTCGAGGATCTCCAGGCCGAGGGTGCCCTGCCCGGCGATGATCGCCGGGTGATCGAAGGGCGGCAAAAAGGTCGCGCCCTGCTCCCGGGCGATGCGCTCGGCCTCGCGCTGGGCATCGTCCTGGGACTGGCCGACGATGCACACCTCGGCGCCCAGGTCGCGGATCGCCTGCACCTTGTTGGCCGGCACCAGGTTCGACAGGCAGACCATCGCCTTGACGCCCTGCTGTGACGCGGCATGGGCCAGCGCTCGACCATGATTACCCGTCGACGCGGTGACCACGCCTCGGGCCTTTTGCTCGGAACTAAGTTGCGCGACGGCATTGCTCGCCCCGCGCAGCTTGAAGCTGCCGGTGATTTGCAGCGCCTCAAGCTTGAGGTACACCTCAACACCCATCAACCGCGACAAACTCGGGGAATGCTCCATGGGCGTACGCCTGACCTGCGACTCGATGCGCTGGCGAGCGAGATAAATGTCCTGAAGCTGCAACCCTGTCATGACTGCGTCCCGAGCGGATGTGTTGGGCGCAGTCTAAGAGGGCTGGATTGTGGTGATGAATGTACTAGGGCAATTTAGATCGATTACTTGAACCCCCATCCCAAGCCCCTCACAAATCCCCTGTGGGAACTGCAGTGTGGGGCATCAGAAATCATGAATCTGCGGGTACTGGTTGAAGATCTGCCGCATGCCGATCAGCGCATGGCGCATTTCTTCGTCACTGCATTCGGCACCGACGCAGACCCGCACCGCGCGGGGCCTGGGGGTGCCGCGGACGGTGAACGGATCGGGCGAGGTCACGGCGATGTGCTTGTGCCGCAGCGCCCGCACCAGGCTGTCCACTTCCCAATGGGACGGGATACCGACCCAGGCACTCAAGGCATGCGGGTGCTGGCCCAGCAGATGTTCGCCCATGTACTCGGTGACCATCGCCTGGCGCCCGGCCAGCAGTTGACGTTGCAATTGCACCAGCGACTCGGCGCGTCCATCGCGAATCCAGCGGGTGGCGATCTCCGAGACCATGGGCGTGGCCATCCAACTGTTGACCCGCAGGATGCTCTCGGTGCGCAGGGCCAGGCGCTTGGGCACCACCAGATAACCGGTGCGCAGGCCCGTGAGCACCGACTTGGTCATGCTCGTGCAGTAGAACGACAGCTCCGGCAGGTAATGGCTGATGGGCGGCGCCCGGCGCTCGTCCAGCAGCGGGCCGTACACATCGTCTTCAATAATGTGCACACCGAAGCGCCGGGCAATCTCGGCGATTTCCCGGCGGCGGGCGTCGGGCATCAGGCTGGTGGTGGGGTTGTTCAGGTTCGGCGTGCACACCAGCGCCGTGATGCGCTCGTTGCTGCACATGTCTTCGAAATGTTCGGGGTCGATGCCATAGCGGTCCATCTCCAGGCCCTTGAGGGTGAAGCCCAGCACCTGGGAATTGCCGATCACGCCGTGGTCGGTCAAGCCTTCGCAGAGCACCACGTCATCAGGGCCCGCCAGCGAAGCGAGAGCCAGGAAAATCCCGTGGGCCGCGCCGTTGGTGATCAGCACATCGTTACGGTCGACTTTCAGCCCTTGCCGGCCGATCCACTGCGCCGCCGCTTCGCGATGGGATTCAAAACCGGCGATGGGGCGAAACGCATGAATCCACGGCTGATCCTCTTCAGTGCTCAGCGCCGCGCAGGTATCACGCCAGGCCTGGTCATGCTCGCGGGTGTGGAGGATGCGGGTGATGGAAAAATCCACCAGCGCTCGCTCGGGACTGTCGAGAATGTACGTCGCCACCCGGTCGCTCATGCGCCGCGAGACGAAACTGCCACGCCCGACCTCACAGCGCACCAGTCCCTGGCGCTCCAACTCCTTATAGGCGTTGGTGACGGTCTGCACGCTGATACCCATGGCGTCAGCTACCTGCCGTTGCGGCGGCAGGCGCTGGTCATTGGCCAGGGTGCCCTGTTCGATATCGTCGGCAATGGCCTGCACCAGAATCTTGTATTTGGATTCACCGCTGCGGGCGAGGTCCAAGGCTGACTTCCACTTATCCATGACAGCTGCAACCGGCGTGTGTAGGGGTGCGCACAGCATTGCGCGACCATCGCGGCAAAGCAATTGTCCTAGTGCAATACAATCGATGCCGGGGCTTTTGTATGCTCGGTCCAAGGTCGTCACCCAGGCGGGCTCATCGCCCTGACAAAAAGCCGGATCGACCTGTACCGGCGCTGTTCCCGATTCCAGGCCACGCCCGGATCCGCCGCTGTACGCTTTGCTCTTGTAACACTGCCTCCTACCACAGAGCCGTCAAACGACGGATCCACAAGAAACAGGAGATTTTATTGATGAGCAATTTTCTTCCCAGCACCGGTGCGCCCTTGCGTCGGCTCTTGTTGACCTGTGCCGTACTGGGCCTGGCCGGCAGCGTTCAAGCGGCCACCCTGGATACGATCAAAAGCAACAGCAGCATCCGGATCGGCTACGCCAACGAAACCCCGTTTGCCTTCACCGAAACCGACGGCAACGTTACCGGTGAGTCGCCGGAGATCGCCAAGATCATCTTCGCCAAGATGGGCATCAAGCAGGTCAATGGCGTGCTCACCGAATGGGGCTCATTGATTCCAGGCCTGCGGGCCGGCCGTTTCGATGTCATCGCCGCCGGCATGTACATCACCCCGGCGCGCTGCAAGCAAGTGTTGTTCACCGATCCGCAGTACCAGTTGCCCGATGCCTTGCTCGTGGCCAAGGGCAATCCGAAAAAACTCCACAGCTATGAAGACATCGCCAAGCAACCGGATGTGAAACTGGCAATCATGGCCGGCACGGTGAACCTGGCTTATGCCCGCGACTCCGGGGTCAAGGACGACCAGATCCTCCAGGTGCCCGACACCACCGCACAATTACAAGCCGTGCGCGCCGGACGCGCGGACGCTGCCGTCGGCACCCAACTGACCATGAAAGGCCTGGCCAGCAAGGGTGGCGACAAGGTGGAAGCGATGACCGAATTCAAGGACGACCCGTCCCACATCGGCTACGGCGCCCTGGCCTTCCGCCCCGAAGACAAAGACTTGCGCGATGCGGTCAATGCCGAGCTGAAAAAGTGGCTGGGCTCCGAAGAGCATCTCAAGACGGTCGCGCCATTCGGGTTCGACAAATCCAACGTGACCAGCAAGACCGCGGCCGAGCTCTGCGCTCAGTAGTCGCCAAAAACTGGCGTGCCGAAACGGGCATGACGCACGGTGCGTGATGCCTGTTCCCTGCTTCACCGGACATTGGGTTGAACCATGGGCGAATTACTTCCGTTATTGATACAGGGGGCCTGGGTCACGCTCCAGGTGACCTTCTTCGGCTCGCTGCTGGCCATCGTCGCGGCGGTGCTGGCAGCCCTCGGGCGACTCTCGCCGTGGCGAGCGTTGCGCTGGTTTTCCATCACCTACATCGAAGTGTTCCGTGGCACCTCGCTGCTGGTGCAATTGTTCTGGCTGTTCTTCGTGCTGCCGCTGCCCCCCTTCAACGTTGAGCTGAGCCCTTACGCCGTGGCGATTGTCGGCCTGGGCCTGCACATCGGCGCCTACGGTGCGGAAGTGATGCGCGGCGCCATCAGTTCGGTCGCCAAGGGCCAATACGAAGCCTGCACGGCGTTGAACTTCAGCGGTTTTACGCGCTTCAAGCGGATCATCCTGCCGCAGGCGTTGCTGGCGGCGATTCCACCGGGCACCAACCTGTTGATCGAGCTGCTGAAGAACACCTCGCTGGTGTCGCTGATCACCTTGTCGGACCTGAGTTTCCGGGCGCGGCAGTTGGATCAGGCGACCTTCCAGACCCTGGAGATCTTCAGCCTGGCCCTGGTGATGTATTTCATCCTCGCCCAGGCCATCAACTTCGGCATGCGCCACATCGAACGACGACTGAGCCGGGGCCGGATGCGTGGAGGTCTGTCATGACGCTATTCGACTGGTCCTATGCCGCACAAATCCTGCCGGACCTGCTGCGCGCCTCCCTCAACACCGTGGGCATTACCCTGATCGGTTTCCTGATCGCGATTGTCCTGGGATTGTTCCTGGCGATTGGCCGGCGCAGTCGCAAATTCTGGCTATCGTGGCCGGCCACCGCGGTGATCGAGTTCATCCGCAGCACACCGCTGCTGATCCAGGTGTATTTCCTCTACTACGTGCTGCCCAACTACGGCTTGAGCCTGACGGCCATGCAGGTTGGCATCCTCGGCATCGGCTTGCACTACGCCTGCTACATCGCCGAGGTCTATCGCAGTGGTCTGGATGCGGTGCCGCGGGCGCAGTGGGAAGCGGTGACGGCACTGAACATCGCGCCGTACGACGCCTACCGCAACATCATCCTGCCCCAGGCGCTGCGTCCGATCGTGCCGCCGCTGGGCAATTACCTGGTGGCAATGCTCAAAGACACGCCGGTGCTGTCGGCGATCACCGTGGTGGAAATCATGCAGCAGGCCAAGAACATCGGTTCCGAGAATTTCCGCTACCTGGAACCGATCACCATGGTCGGCCTGTTCTTCCTCGCCCTGAGCCTTGCCCTGGCTTATCTGGTACGGCGCCTTGAAACGCGCATGGAGCTACGCTAATGACTTTACCTCTGTCCACGCCCACCGACTTGTCCCGGCGCAGCACGCTGGCGTCGCAGCAGGAGGCCCCGGCCATGCAAGATCCAACAACGTCCCGGCCGATCGTGAGTTTCCAGGACGTGACCAAAAGCTATGGCAGCTTCACCGTGCTCGACCATCTGAACCTGGATGTCGCCCCCGGTGAAAAGGTCGCGATCATCGGCCCCAGCGGCTCGGGCAAGTCCACGCTGCTGCGGGTGTTGATGACCCTGGAAGGTATCGACCAAGGCCAGATCCGCGTCGAGGATGACTCCCTGACCCACATGCCCAACCGCAACGGCGTGCTGGTGCCGGCCAACGACCGACACATCCGCCGGGTGCGCGGCAAGATCGGCATGGTGTTCCAGAGTTTCAACCTGTTTCCCCACATGACCGCGCTGCAGAACGTGATCGAGGCGCCGGTGCAGGTGCTGGGCATGAACCCGAAAGAAGCCCGGGAGCGCGCCGCCGACTTGTTGGAGCTGGTAGGGCTGGGCAATAAGCTCGACCATTACCCGTCGCAGTTGTCCGGCGGCCAGCAACAGCGGGTGGCGATCGCCCGGGCGCTGGCGATGCGGCCCAAGGTGATGCTGTTTGACGAAGTGACCTCGGCGCTCGACCCGGAGCTGTGCGGCGAAGTGCTGAATGTGATCCGCAAACTGGGGGCCGAACACAACCTGACGATGCTGATGGTGACCCACCAGATGGGCTTCGCCCGGGAGTTCGCCGACCGGGTGTGTTTCTTCTACAAAGGGCAGATCCACGAACAGGGCACCCCGGCGCAGATCTTCGAGAACCCGCAGCAGGAGCGTACGTGTGCGTTCTTGAGTGCGGTAAAAGAGGCGAATTGATCCCCTTGTGAACACCTTTGGGCGAGGAGACTTGTGGGAGCAAGGCTTGCCCGCGATGAAAGCGATGCGGTCTTTCAGAAAATCGAGGCGCCTGTTTCGCGAGCAAGCTTTGCTCCCACAAATCCCCTCGCCACAAGTGGCGGCATCAGGCGGATAGAAACTGACAACCATAAAAAAACGGGGGCCCTGTTTCCAGAGCCCCCGTTTCATTTGCCGCCCAGCCGTTATGGGTATTGCTGGTAAGTCTGGCCCTGCTGTGCCGGTGCCTGGTACTGCTGGCCGGGAATGGCCTTGAGGTTGACCTCGACACGACGGTTTTGCGCACGGCCATTGACGTCGGCGTTGCTGGCCACCGGGTTGTCCGGGCCGGCGCCACGGGCCGACAGGTTGGCACCGCTCACGCCCTGGGACGTCAGGTAGGTCGCCACGCTCTGCGCACGACGCTGGGACAGGTCCATGTTGTGCTGGCGGCTGCCGGTGCTGTCGGTGTAGCCGACGATTTCAATCTGGTTCTGGTTGAACTCCTTGAGGGAGTTGGCCAGGTTGTTCAGCGGCTGGTAGAAGCTGGACGCGATGTTCGCCGAGTCGGTGGCGAAGGTGATGTTGCCCGGCATGATCAGCTTGATCTGGTCGCCCTGGCGCTGCACTTCAACGCCGGTATTGGCCATGCTCGCACGCAGCTTCTTTTCCTGCTGGTCGGCGTAGTAGCCGTAACCGGCCGCGGAAGCCCCCACCACCGCTGCACCGATCAACGCCCCCTTGCCCCGGTTATCGTGACCGATGGCCGCACCGGCCAACGCCCCCGCCAGTGCACCGAGGCCGCCATACTTGGCGGTTTTGCTCATGCCCGAAGATTCGGTAGAGGCCTGGCCCTGGTTGTCGTAGGGGTTAGGCGACGCACAGCCGGACAACAGGGCCACAGCAGTTGCGACAACGATCAAGCGACGCGAGGTGAACATGAAGATGCTCCTGGGTTTTCAGTCTGAATGCCAAAGTGTAGGCAATCGACTCTGGCAGGCGTTGGAACGCGGCAATCGTTAAAAATTCCGTCGCGCTGCGTTGCGCTTCGCCCGGCTGACCGATAAGAAACCGGCGTCCGGGCGAACGCCCCTCACCCCTGCGCCAGACAGCGGCTTACACCCCGGACAATCATCTCCACTTCCCGCCCATCGATCGTCAACGGCGGCAGCAGGCGGATGGTCTGGCCCCGAGTGATATTGATCAGCAGGCCGTGGTCCCGGGCGGCGCGCAGGGCCAGGTCGCGAACCGGCTGCTTGAGTTCGATGCCGATCATCAACCCCTGGCCGCGAATCGCCAGGACATTCGGGTTGTCCGCCAACTCGGTGCGCAGCCGGCTCAGCAACTGTTCGCCCTGATGCCTGGCGTTGTCCACCAGCGCTTGTTGCTCAATGATCTCCAGCACCGTGCAGCCGACCCGACAGGCCAGTGGATTACCGCCAAAGGTGCTGCCATGGCTGCCAGGGGTAAACAGTTCAGCCGCCTTGCCCCTTGCCAGGCAGGCCCCAATGGGCACGCCGTTGCCCAAGCCTTTGGCGAGGGTCATGACGTCCGGCACGATGCCCTCGTGCTGGAACGCGAACCATTGGCCAGTGCGACCGATGCCGGTCTGGATCTCGTCGAGCATCAACAACCAGGCGCGCCGGGTGCACAGTTCCCGCAGGGCCTTGAGATAACCCGGCGGGGCGAGTTGCACACCACTTTCGCCCTGGATCGGTTCCACCAGTACTGCGACGATGCGCTCGGCATGAGCCTGCTGGATCGCTTCCAACGCCGCCAGATCGCCGAACGGCACCTTGATGAAATCCCCCGGCAAGCGGTTGTAGCCCAGCCGCACGGACGGACCGTCACTGGCGGACATCGTGCCCAATGTGCGC
This sequence comes from Pseudomonas brassicacearum subsp. brassicacearum, assembly GCF_008801605.1. Classification (GTDB taxonomy): domain Bacteria; phylum Pseudomonadota; class Gammaproteobacteria; order Pseudomonadales; family Pseudomonadaceae; genus Aquipseudomonas; species Aquipseudomonas brassicacearum. The sequence continues at coordinate 383,274 of NZ_VZPJ01000003.1, forward strand.
CCGTGGAACGCATTATCCATGACCACCACCAATGGCTGCTCAATGCCTTTATGCCAACCATGGAGGCGCGCCAGTTTCAGTGCGGTTTCGTTGGCCTCGGCGCCTGAGTTGTTGAAAAACGCCCGCTCCAGCCCCGACAGCTGAGTGAGCTTTTGCGCCAGGCGCTGTTGCCAATCGATGCTGTACAGGTTCGACGTGTGCAACAGCAGGCCGGCTTGCTCGCTGATGGCGGCCACCAACCGCGGGTGGGAGTGGCCGACATTGGTCACTGCCACGCCCGCCACCGCATCAAGGTATTCGCGGCCGTCCTGGTCCCACAGGCGCGTACCCAAACCATGGGTGAAACTCAGCGCCAGGGGTTGGTAAGTGGTCATCAGGCAGGCAGCGGTCATGGCATCAAGCTCCATTTGGTTGGTTTTTTCCAGTATGGTTAGCCACCAAGGCTGGATAAACTCCGCTTTACTTCAATCATTTAAAAGCTGAGCTTGATAATGGACTTGTTCCAGGCGATGACCGTTTACGTGAAGGTGGTAGAAACCGGAAGCCTGACGGCGGCGGCCCAGGTATGCGAAATGTCCACCACCATGGTGGGCAATCATCTTCGTGCACTGGAGCAACGTCTCGGCGTGCGCCTGATCAACCGTACGACGCGGCGCCAGCGCCTGACCGAGTTCGGCTCGGCCTACTACCAACGCTGCCTGGAAGTGCTCGGGCTGGTGGCCGATTCCGAGCGCCTGGCCGAGCAGACCCAGGGCGAGCCCACCGGCACCTTGCGCATCACCGCGCCACTGACCTTCGGCTCCGAGCGCCTCGCACCGGCGCTGGCCGAATTCAGCCAGCGCTTCGCTCAAGTCAAGCTCGACGTGGTGCTGACCAATCAGCGGTTGGACCTGCTCGAACATGGATTCGACGTCGCCATCCGCCTCGGCCATCCCGACCCGAAACTGATTGCCCGGCCATTGATGGACTACACCCTGACCATCTGCGCCTCCCCTGCCTACCTGGCTCGGCGCGGCACACCGGAAAAACCCACGGACCTGCAGCAGCACGACTGCCTGTCGTTCGCCTATTCGGCAGCAGACGAATGGCGCTTCGCCCAGGATCACTGGCCGATCAACGGGCCGGAGGGCGAGATCAAGGTCCCGGTGAACGGGCCGATGCTGATCAACAGTTCCTCGGGCCTGCATCGCGCCGCCCTGGCCGGGATGGGCGTGGTCATGCTGCCCGATGCGCTGGTGGCACAGGACCTGAAGGATGGACACCTGGTGACGTTGTTGCAGGGCTACCAATTGCCCCATCGCCCAATGAGCCTCATGTACGCGCAGGATCGCTACCGTTTGCCGAAGCTGCGCAGTTTTGTCGAGTTCGCGCTGGAGAAATGGGGCAAACCCCCAACACCAGCCGAATGATGTTGTGGCGAGGGGATTTATCCCCTCGCCACAAAAGCGTGCCCTGGCTTGGCTGTACGTCGCTACCCCGCTAGTGACCCCGCCCCCCATCAGCTACTCTTCCTCCTTGGACGAGCATTTTGATATCAAGGCTGATTGAGGGAACGACGATGGGAGATGCCTCGAACATCGATATGCTGCGGTTCGACCTGTCCGATCTGGACGAAGGCGTACTGCACACCATCCTGGAACTGGTCAGCGATGGCATCTGGGACTGGAATGCCAACACCGGCTTCGTCTACCGCAACCCCGGCTGGTACACGATGCTTGGCTACCAGCCTCATTCACTGGACAACACCGTGCTGACCTGGGAGAGCGTGATCCACCCGGATGACTATCCACGGGTCATGGCGTTGTTCGACGACTACCTGGAACACCGATCCCACGTCTACCAGGCCGAATACCGCTGCCGCACCCACGACGGTTCCTACATCTGGATCGAGGATCGCGGCTACGTGATCGCCCGTAACCCGGACGGCACGGTGGCGCGCATGATCGGCGCCCATCGCAGTATCGATGACAAGAAACGCCTGTTCGAACAACTGGAACGGCGCAACAAATCCCTGGAAGCCGTCATCGAAGAACGCACCCGCGAACTGTCCCGGGTCAACCATCAGTTGCAGATCCAGCTCGACGAAAACCGCAAGCTTGCCGAAACCGACGCCCTGACCCGGGTCGCCAACCGTTATCGCCTGGACCAGGCGCTGCCGCTGGCCTGTGAGCGCGCGCAGCGTTTTCGCGAGCCGTTATCGCTGATCGCCATGGACGTGGATGATTTCAAGGACATCAACGATCGCTACGGCCACGCCTTTGGCGACGCAGCGTTGATACAAGTGGTGCAGAGCGTCAAGCGCTGCGAGCGCGGCGGCGACTTGCTGGTTCGCTGGGGCGGTGACGAATTCATCATGATCTTGCCCAACACCACCCTGGCCGACGCCCGCCTGCTGGCTGAGAGCATTCGCCGGGGTCTGTCCGACCTGCTGCCGGTGGGCGACTTCCAGATCACCATGAGTTTTGGCGTGGTGCAGCGACTCGAGGATGAACAGCACGCCGTGTTGCTGCACCGGGCGGACCAGGCGCTGTATCGCTCCAAGATGTCGGGCAAGAATGTGATTTGTGAATGAACCGAGCCCAGGCCCGAAGGCAAAAAAGAATGCAGACATGAGGCGCTGCCAACGGTCATAGGCTGTATCCCTAGCAATCAGGCTTTCACCCTTGCCGACTCGACCGCCCTCCCTCTCACGCCTTTACCTGGGCTGCGCCGGCTGGTCGCTGCCCCGGGAGCACTGGCCGGCCTTTGCTGTCGACGGGACTCATTTGCAACGCTATAGCAGCCGATTCCCGGCCGTGGAAATCAACAGCTCGTTCTACCGCCCTCACCGTCCCGCCACGTATGCAAAGTGGGCAGCCAGCGTGGCCCGGGATTTTCGTTTCTCGGTCAAAGTGCCCAAACAGATTACCCATGAACGGCGACTGATCGACTGCGGAGGGCTTGTGGATGAATTCCTCGGGCAATGCTCGCAACTGGGAGAACAGCTTGGTTGCCTGTTGATTCAGTTGCCACCGTCGCTGGCCTTCGATGCCGCAGTGGCCGGGGGGTTCTTCAAGGCCTTGCGGGACCGTTATCAGGGTTACGCAGTGCTTGAGCCGCGACACCCGAGCTGGCTCATGCCCGAGGTCGCAGCGATGCTGCAAGACGAATGCATCGGCCGTGTCGCCGCCGATCCGTCCCCCTTGCCCGGCGGCGATCAACCCGCAGGCTGGCCCGGCATTCGCTACTACCGCTTGCACGGCTCACCACGAATTTACTACTCAGCTTACGAAGACGCCCGGCTGGAGCACCTCGCCCGAACGTTGAAAGCCGACCCCGACACGCCGACATGGTGCATCTTCGACAACACCGCCAGTGGCGCCGCGACGCCGGATGCGTTGCGGCTGATGGATTTGCTGCGCGACTGAAATAGACACCGGTGACCGGTCCGACCGTGACAACACCGCCCGCGTCCAATAGATTAGGCGACCGGAAAAAAGCTCAATGCCTTTCTCGCCTCATCCCGCTAACAGAAGTAGTGAAATTTCAATGTCCGATTCCAACACCGCTGAATCCTTAGTCACCCTGTCGTCCAAAGCGGAATACGAAAACTCCATCAATCTTTCACAGCATCTGCCCCAGGCCAAAACCATCAGCGAAATGGTCCTCGATGCGTTCCAGTCGAATCGCGAAAGCGACCAGATCCGCGAACTGCGCAACGCCATCCGCCAGGCTCACGATGCGTTCGACGACGACAAGGCCTATGAACTCATGGGCCAGCTCAAACAACTCAAGGACGCCGAAGCCGCCGATTTCGCAGCCCTGGAAGACCTGAGCAGCCGCTTCCCGATCAGCCGTATCCTCTCCAGCTACAAGGACGACCCGTCGTTCCAGGAACTGGTCTACGGCCTGGCCCTGAAAGTACTGAACCAGACCCACCAGGCCATCAGCAACCCGAGCGGCAGCAAGGGCAAGGCCTCGCGGGCCAAGAAGGAAGCCGAAGTGTTTGTTATCAGCAAGGATGGCATCAGCGTCACCCTGCCCCTGCGCACACCACGCTCCAAGCCGAACGTCGACCGCGAGGCCTTCGAGTTCCTGGGCTTCAATTTCGTAGGCGAAGGCGACGAAGCCGAGCTGGAAAGCGAAACCTTCCTGGACAATGACGGCACCGAACAACAGGCCACCCGCAAAAGCATCGTCACCGCCCTGCAACAGCAGAAAGCGTTCGATGGCTACAGCATCGCCCAGCAATAAGCCCATGTGGGAGCGAGCTTGCTCGCGATCGATAGTCCCCACGCTCCGCGTGGGAATGACTCCTCGGACGCTCCGCGTTCGGCTCTTGGGGGACGCAGAGCGTCCCAGGCTGCATTCCCACGCGGAGCGTAGGAGCGATCCTCCAGGCAGTGGCCATGAAAAAGCCCCGCGCTTCTCTCGAAGGCGGGGCTGTTTTCATGGATATGAGCTGATCAAACAGCGCCAAGCCGTTCGACCATATCTGGAAACTTCTCGACCAGCTTGATCAACAAAGCCGCCTGGGCGTTAGGCTTGGACTTCTCCTGCTCCCAGTTCCTGAGCGTACCTGGACTGGTCCTGATGCTCTTGGCGAAAACGGCTTGAGACATGTGGAGCTTGTCGCGCAACGCCACGATTTCTTGGGCAGACACCTCGGGAACCGGTTTGTCTTCGATCGATATCTGGCGAAGGGTAATCTTGCCCTCCCGGTGGGCGGCCATCTCCTCGACGCCTTGCATCATCTCGGCAAACAGATCGCGCTTTTTCATAAGGTACCTCGTACTTTCAACTCAGCTTCTATGGCGCGTTTGAGCGTCTTCTCTTGCTCGGAGGTCAGGTTTTCCAACTCGTCCTTGTCATAAATCGCGAACATCCAGAACTGACGATCGTTCATGAGCCAATAGTAAATAACGCGCAACCCGCCTCGCTTCCCTTTACCACGACGCTCATCGAACCAGCGCAGCTTACGAAAGCCGCCGGTACGTGGTATGACGTCACCAACCTCTGGATGCTGCAGCATATAGGACTGAAGCAGGCGATACTCATCATCAGTCAGGTAATGGCCAACCGTGTCGGTGAATGTAGTCGTTTCAAAAAATAGGGTACGCATGGCAGAAACTATAGGCAAATTGCGCATAGTTCAACAAACCATAATCTATTGCGACGAATGACAGCCAATCCACACCTCACCTCAACAAAAAGCCCCGCGCTTCTCTCGAAGGCGGGGCTTTTTTTGTGGCGTCTGAAGCTTAAGGCGCGTAGGTCAGCAGCAGCTCACTCGGCACCTTGAAGTCCAGGGACATCATGACGCTCAGGGCGGTGATGGTGAAGATCGAGAACACGAACAGCTTGCGTGCCCAGACCGTGTCATCCACCGCCTTGTAGCCGGTCCAGGCCATGTACAGCCAGTACATGCCCATGGCGGCGGCGACGGCGAGGTAGCTCATGCCGGCGTAGCCACTGAAGGTCAGCATCAAGGTCGCCACGAGGAAGGCCAGGATGTACAGCAGGATGTGCTTCTTGGCCACCCGGATACCGCGCTTGACCGGTAGCACCGGAATCGAGGCCGCCAGGTAGTCGTTGAAGCGGAAGATCGCGATGGCGTAGGAATGCGGCATCTGCCAGAGGCTGAACATCACCAGCAGCGTCAGCGCAGCCATGTCGAAGCTGTTGCTGACCGCCACATAGCCGATCACCGGCGGCATCGCCCCCGACAGGCTGCCCACCAGCGTGCCGTGGACCGACTTGCGCTTGAGGTACAGGCTGTAGAGGCCGACGTAGATGACAAAACCGATCACCGCGAACAACGCAGCCAACGGGTTGGCCACCGAGTACAACAGCGCCACGCCGGCCACGCCCAGCACCGTGGCGAACGCCAGGGCCAGTTGCACCGGAATCAGGCCCTGGACCAGCGCCCGATTCTTGGTGCGTTCCATCTTGATATCGATGTCACGGTCGATGCAGTTGTTGAACACACAACCGGACGCCACCACCAGGGAAGTGCCGATCATCGCCGCCAGGAAGATGGCCAGATCGACATGCCCTTTCGAGGCCAGGAAAAACCCGCCTGCCACAGAAAGCACGTTACCGAAAATGATCCCCGGCTTGGTGATTTGGATAAAGTGCTTCAGGGACATCCGGACTTTCCTCAGTGCGCCATCATGTTGGTGTGGATGCTGAACATGATCCACAACGACAGGCCAACCAGCAGGACAATCACGATCGCGGCAAAGACAAACGCGACCACGTTGTTACGTTGGGCGGCGGAGCGGTCCAGGTGCAGGAAGTACACCAGGTGCACCAGTACCTGGACCACGGCGAAGATCAGTACGATCCACAGGGTCAGGCTCTTGGGCAGCGATGGGTACATCACCAGGCCGAACGGAATGACGGTCAGGATCACCGACAGAATGAAACCGATGGCGTAGGACTTGACGCTGCCGTGGCCGGCGTCGTGGCCATCATGGGAATGTGCGTTAGCCATTTACAGGGTCCCCATCAGATAAACAACGGTGAATACGCAGATCCACACCACGTCCAGGAAGTGCCAGAACAGGCTCAGGCAGCTCAGGCGCGTCTTGTTGGTGGCGGTCAGGCCGTTTTTCTGGACCTGGTACATCATGATCGCCATCCAGATCAGGCCGCTGGTCACGTGCAGACCGTGGGTGCCGACCAGGGTGAAAAACCCGGACAGGAAGCCGCTGCGGTTAGGGCCGTAGCCCTCGGAGATCAACATGTGGAACTCGTTGATCTCCATGCCGATGAAGCCGGCACCGAACAGGAAGGTCATGGCCAGCCAGCCCAGTACCTGGGTTTTCTTGCCCTTGAACAACGCCAGCATGGCGAAGCCGTAGGTGATCGAGCTGAACAGCAGCAGCGCGGTTTCGCCCAGTACGTACGGCAGTTCGAAGATGTCGTGGCCCGATGGGCCACCGGCGACGTTGTTAACCAGCACCGCGTACGCTGCGAAGATCGACGCAAACAGAATGCAGTCGGTCATCAGGTAGAGCCAGAAACCGAATACGGTCATCTCGCCCGAGTCGTGGTGATGGTCATCGTGCCCATGGTCATGACCATGGGCGTGTCCAACAGTGGTCACTAAGTTCGACATGGTTTAAGCCTGTTCCAACGAGGTTTCAACACGGGTGGCGGTGGCAGGGACTTTCCCGGCCGCTACCAGACGTTTGTGCTGCTCGGCTTCGATGCGCTCGATGACATCCACCGGCACCATGTAGCCCTGATCGTCACGGGCAGCATGGATAGCGAAATACACCACGGTGCCGACCAGGCTGGCGATGGCCAGCCACCAGATGTGCCAGATCATCGCGAAACCGAACACGGTCAGCAGCGCGCCCATGACCACACCGGTAGCGGTGTTGTTGGGCATGTGGATCGGCTCGTACTTGGCCGGGACCGGGTACGCGGTGCCGTTTTCCTTGGCTTCGGTGAACGGGTCGATGACGTCTGCTTTTGGCAGCACGGCGAAGTTGTAGAACGGCGGTGGCGAAGAGGTCGACCATTCCAGGGTATGGGCATTCCACGGGTCACCGTGGTCGCACATGTTCTCTGGCTTGTTGCGATCGCGCACGCTGACATACAACTGGATCAGCTGGCAGGCGATACCAACAGCGATCATCACCGCACCGAACATGGCGACGTACAGGTACGGCACCCACTCAGGGTTGGTGGTGGTGTTCAGGCGACGGGTCATGCCCATGAAGCCCAGTACATAGAGCGGCATGAACGCGACGAAGAAGCCGGTGATCCAGAACCAGAACGCTGCCTTGCCCCAGCCTTCGTGCAGCTTGAAGCCGAACGCTTTCGGGAAGTAGAAGGCGAAGCCGGCGATGTAGCCAAACACGGCGCCACCGATGATCACGTTGTGGAAGTGCGCGATCACGAACAGGCTGTTGTGCAGCACGAAGTCAGCACCCGGGATGGCCAGCAATACGCCGGTCATGCCGCCGATGGCGAAGGTCACCATGAAGCCCAGGGTCCACATCACGTGGCTGGTGAAACGCAGGCGGCCCTGATAGATGGTGAACAGCCAGTTGAATAGCTTCACCCCCGTCGGGATCGAAATCAGCATCGTCGCCAGGCCGAAGAAGGCGTTGACGCTGGCGCCCGAACCCATGGTGAAGAAGTGGTGCAGCCAGACCATGAAGCCCAGTACCGAGATCGCGCCGCTGGCGTAGATCATCGAGTGGTGGCCGAACAGTTTCTTGCCGGAGAAGGTCGAGATGACTTCGGAGAAAATCCCGAACGCCGGGAGGATCAGGATGTACACCTCAGGGTGACCCCAGGCCCAGAACAGGTTGACGTACATCATCGGATTGCCACCAAGTTCATTGGTGAAAATGTGGAAATCCATGTAGCGGTCAAGCGTCAGCAGAGCCAGGGTAGCGGTCAGGATCGGGAAGGAAGCGACGATCAGGACGTTGGCCCAGGTGCAGGTCCAGGTGAAGATCGGCATGTCCATCAGCTTCATGCCCGGGGTACGCATTTTGACCACGGTGGCCAGGAAGTTGACCCCCGTCAGCGTTGTACCCAACCCGGATAGCTGTAGCGCCCAGATGTAGTAATCCATCCCCACGCCCGGACTGTATTGCAGGCCCGACAGCGGTGGATAGGCAACCCAACCGGTCTTGGCGAATTCGCCAACGCCCAGGGACAGGTTGATCAGCACTACGCCGGAAACCAGCAACCAGAAGCTCAGGGAGTTCAGGAACGGGAAGGCGACGTCACGGGCGCCGATCTGCAGCGGCACTGCAAGGTTCATCAGGCCGGTGAAGAATGGCATCGCCATGAAGATGATCATGATCACACCGTGGGCGGTGAAGATCTGGTCATAGTGTTCAGGCGGCAGGTAGCCAGGCGAACCCTCGGTGGCCATGGCCAGCTGGGTACGCATCATGATGGCGTCGGCAAAACCACGCAGCAGCATGACCATGGCGACGACGATGTACATCACGCCGATTTTCTTGTGGTCGACCGATGTCAGCCACTCGGTCCACAGGTAGGTCCACTTCTTGAAGTAAGTGATCCCCGCGAACAGCGCCAGACCGCCGAGTGCGATGATGGCGAGGGTCACCATGACAATCGGCTCGTGGAACGGGATCGCTTCCCAACTTAATTTACCAAACATCGTTTACTCCTCTGCCCCGGCAGCTGAATGCGAACTCATGTCCATCCCTTCCATGTTGTGGGCCACTTCCTTCTCGTTCTTCTCGTGGTGCATCGGCTTGCCCGGATTCATCCCTTCATACTTGTCGATGATGGTCTGGAACAGGTTCGGCGTAACCGACGAGTAGAGTTCGACTGGATTGTTCTGGCTCGGCTTGGAAAGGGCTTCGTATTCAGCTTTTTCAAGCTGTTTAGGTGCCTTCTTCACATCGTTGACCCAAGCGTCGAAATCTTCCTGGGTCGTGGCGATTGCTTTGAACTTCATACCGGTAAAGCCCGCGCCGCTGTAGTTGGCGGAGATACCGTCGAGTTCGGCGTTCTGGTTGGCGATCAGGTGCAGCTTGGTCTGCATGCCCGCCATCGCATAGATCTGGCCGCCCAGGCCCGGGATGAAGAACGAGTTCATCACGGTGTCGGAAGTGACCTTGAAATTGATCGGCGTGTGGGCCGGGAACACGATCTTGTTGACCGTGGCAATGCCTTGTTCCGGATAGATGAACAACCACTTCCAGTCCATGGAGACCACTTCAATGGTGATCGGCTTGACGTCGGAATCCAGCGGACGATACGGGTCCAGGGCGTGGGTCGACTTGTAGGTGACGTAACCCAGGGCAATGATGATCAGAACCGGAATGGTCCACACCGCCACTTCGATCTTGGTCGAATGCGACCACTTCGGCGTGTAGGTGGCATTGGTATTGGTTGCGCGGTACTTCCAGGCGAACAGGAAGGTCATGACGATGACCGGCACAACGACCAGCAACATCAGCAGCGTAGCGGTGATGATCAGGTTTCGTTCATCCAGGCCGACCTGGCCCTTGGGATCGAGCAAGGTCATGTTGCAGCCTCCCAGCAGCAACGTGCCGAGCAGCGGCAACAAGCCTAGTAATCGGGGGTACCTGTTTTTACTCATCTCACGACCTCTAAAGCAGCTTGCGCAATGCAGTTGGGTTTTGATCGCCAACACTTCACCCTGCCAAGGGTTGGCATTTTCTTGGATTGAATAAGGGCTGCCCGTCGAACGTCAGCGGCTGTTCGACACATCCTGGGCCAGCAGTGAGTTCTTATTCGTTGGTCAAAGGCCTAGTTCAAGCCCAATTCCATTTGGTGCGGGTAGTTTGGAGGCACCGACACCTGGGGTCGCATGGGGCGCTGGCGCCCTTCGACCACTCTCGTGCTCAAGCTTGAGCCGGGTCGGAAAATCGGTGCGGGCGATTGTAGTGAGCTGAGGCGCTGTAGACCATGTCTCATCTCGAAATAATTTTTATCCGATCCGGCAACAATCTTTCGCAGATATTGCAACAAGCCAGTATGTTATCGAAATTAATTCTCAACAAGAACCCCAAAAAACGTAGGGCTACTATGCCCGATTTAGACAGCTCGACAGGATCACGAAGAGCTTTTTTGCCCGGCAAGCGCCCAGTTTTCGGGGGCTCTGGCGCCCGACGCTTCGCTGTTAAAAATGCCTGCTGCAGGTGATGCGCGTTTTGCGAAACCGGACGGCTTTTTGTTACAGGAAGGTGCGCTTAATTGCCCTCGAAAAGGCTGAGCGGCTCAAGATATGTGACAACATGTCGCACATTGTCGCAGGCTATTCTTGCCTCGGATCAAGGACGGTCCGGCTCAAGAGTGAAACGCAAAACGCCCCGGCTCTCCAGAAGAGAAACCGGGGCGTTTCATGAAGACGCTTCAGCGAATCTGTTTACGGTTACGTGACACCAGCAACGGCACCAGCACTACCGTCAACACGAAGGCCACCAGTGCCCATTGCGCCAGGGACAGACCCAGGATCGGTGGGTAGGGGGTGGAGCAAAAGCCATCGACCTGGAACCCCAGCGGAAAGATCTTCGCCAGCGGCAGGTCATCGACAATCGGTTGCAACACGTCGATGCCGCAACTGACCGCCGGGAAGAACTGGGTGTACACGTGATGCCCTGCCACCCCGGCACCGGCCAGGGCGCTGAGCACCACCAGGCCTTCGAAGATCGTCAGGCTGCGGCGGGTGCGCATGGCGGCACCGATGAAGGCGAAGATCGCGATCAGCAACAGCGCATAGCGTTGCAAGATACACAGCGGGCACGGCGCCTCGCCGAGGGCCACCTGCATGTACAGCGCACCGCCGATCAGCGCCAGGCAGATCAGCCCCAGCAGCACCAGATAGCGCCGCTCACGGCCTAACCGCATCATTTCCTCACTCATTGCGTTTCCCTTTGTCTGCATTGATCGACGCGCGGCACGGCGACGCTCGGGCGCGCGGTCGGATGCCCGAAGTCTACACGCAGACCATGACAGTGAACGAGCAGCGGGCGTCGACATTGAAGGGGAATAGACCTTGAGAAGGTTAAGTACGGATTAATTCTGGTCAGTTGGACCCAGGATGGACCTGCCGCCGCCATCACGAGCAGGCTCGCTCCCACAAGGGATTTGTGGCGGACGCGGATTTTGTCACCCGCACAGATCCAGGGTGGGAGCGAGCTTGCTCGCGATAGCGGTGGGTCAGCTTGCATTGATGTTGAATGTACTGACGCAATCGCGAGCAAGCCCGCTCCCACAGTTTTTTTGTGGTGTTCACAGGAATCGTGTCCACCGCAGATCCCTTGTGGGAGCGAGCCTGCTCGCGATGAAGGCAACCCGGTCTCCCGGTTTAGCGCGGCCTTATTCCAGTGCCGCCGCCGGGCCGAAGAATTCGTAACGGCTCTGCTGCTCCGGCACGCCCAAGGCCTTGAGGTGGCGCTTGACGGCGCCCATGAAGCCCTTCGGCCCGAGGAAATAGGCGTCCACGTCACGTTGCTGCGGCAGCCATTGCGCCAGTTGTTCCTGGCTCAACAGCCCCACCTTGTCGGCCGCTGGGCTCAAGCCGTCGTCTTCGTCGTAGCAGTAGAAGCGCTTGAGCTGCGGATGCCGCTTGGCCAGCTCGTCGATCCAGTCGCGGAAGGCATGGGCACGGCCGTTGCGCGCGCAATGAATGAAATGCACCGGCCGCTCGGTTTGCAGCGCCGCCTGCAACATGGCCAGGGTCGGGGTGATGCCGACACCGCCACTGATCAGCACCAGCGGTTTGTCGCTGGCAGTCAGGTAGAAATCCCCGGACGGTGGGAACAACTGGATGCGGCTGCCGACGTCGAAATGATGATGCAGGTGGTTGGACACCCGCCCGCCCGGCTCGCGCTTGACGCTGATACGGTATTGACCGTTGTCCGCCAGGGCTGACAGTGAATAGTTGCGGCGTACTTCCTCGCCATCGAGCATGAGCTTCATGCCGATGTACTGGCCTGGCTCGGCCAGCAGGATCGGGCCCTTGTCCGCCGGTTCAAAGTAAAACGAAGTGATCTCCGAGCTTTCCTGCACCTTGGCCGTCAGGATGAACTCACGCTCGCCACGCCAGCCGCCCGGCGCCTCGGCCTTCTTGTCGTACATGCCGGCTTCGGCGCCGATCAGGATATCGGCCAACTGATTGTAGGCTGCGCCCCACGCCGCAATCACTTCGGGCGTGGCGATCTCTGCGCCCAGCACTTCGGCGATTGCTCGCAGCAGGCACGAACCGACAATCGGGTAATGTTCCGGCAGGATCTGCAGGGCAACGTGCTTGTTGACGATCTTCGCCACCAGGTCGCCCAATTGATCGAGCTGGTCAATGTGCCGCGCATACATCAACACACCGTTGGCCAAGGCCCGCGGTTGATCGCCACTGGCCTGGTGAGCCTGGTTGAACAATGGGCGCACCTGCGGGTATTCGGACAGCATCATGCGATAGAAGTGAGTGATCAGCGCCTCACCACCACTTTCAAGCAACGGAACGGTGGAGCGAATGATGGCGCGTTCTTCTCGACTGAGCATAGGGTGACTCCTGGCGTATGACCGATAACAGTTAGGTAAGTCTTATCAGTTTCCATGCCATAAATTTTTTCATTAAATATCAGTTACTTAAAAACAATGTAGTCATACCGACACGGTCCACCTTATAGTCGTTAAGACTACATGGAGTCATTATGACCGCAACCGCCCTGCTGACCTCCCTGCTGCCACTGGTGGCCGATCTGTCCCGCGAACTGCCTGAAGGCGAACGTTATCGTCGCCTGCTCGGCACCTTGCGAACCCTGCTGCCCTGCGATGCGGCGGCGTTGTTGCGCCTGGACGGCGACTGCCTGGTGCCGCTCGCCGTGGATGGCCTGAGCACCGATACACTGGGCCGGCGATTCCGGGTCAGCGAACACCCGCGCTTCGAAGCGCTGCTGGCCAGCCCACAGCCCACCCGCTTCGCCGCCGACAGCGGCCTGCCCGATCCGTACGACGGACTGGTCGAGGGGCTCGCCGAACATCTGGAGGTTCATGACTGCATGGGCTGCCCGCTGTTCGTCGACGAACGGCCCTGGGGCCTGCTGACCCTGGATTCGCTGGATCCTGAGCGCTTCGAGCCCATCGACCTGAGTGCCCTGCAAGCCTTCGCCAGCCTCGCCGCCGCCACGGTCAGCGCCGCCGAGCGCATCGAGCGCCTGGCCCTGAAGGCCGAGGACGAGCACCGCCGCGCCGAGGTCTATCGCCAGGCCAGCGGCCAGCAACCTCGCGACATGGTCGGCCAGAGCAAGGCCCACAAGCGCCTGGTGGAAGAGATCGCGCTGGTGGGCAGCAGCGACCTGACGGTATTGATCACCGGCGAAACCGGCGTGGGCAAGGAACTGGTCGCCCAGGCCATCCATGCCGCGTCGAAACGTGCCGAGCAGCCACTCATCAGCCTCAATTGCGCCGCCCTGCCCGATACGCTGGTGGAAAGCGAACTCTTCGGCCATGTACGAGGCGCCTTCACCGGGGCCACGAACGACCGGCGCGGCAAGTTCGAACTGGCCGACGGCGGCACCTTGTTCCTCGACGAAGTGGGCGAGTTGTCCCTGACCGTCCAGGCCAAGTTGTTGCGGGTACTGCAAAGCGGCCAACTGCAACGCCTGGGCTCGGACAAGGAACACCGGGTCGATGTGCGCCTGATCGCGGCCACCAATCGCGACCTGGCCGAAGAAGTGCGCAACGGCCGGTATCGGGCCGACTTCTACCATCGCTTGAGCGTGTATCCGCTGCAGGTGCCGGCGCTGCGCGATCGCGGGCGGGACGTGCTGCTGCTCAGCGGTTTTTTCCTGGAGCACAACCGTTCACGCATGGGCCTGGGCAGCCTGCGCCTGACCAGCGACGCCCAGGCCGCACTGCTGGCCTACGACTGGCCGGGCAATGTGCGCGAACTGGAACACCTGATTGGCCGCAGCGCCTTGAAGGCCTTGGGCCGGTGCGCGACGCGCCCGAAAATCCTCAGTCTCAGCGCCCAGGACCTGGATTTGCCCCAGGCGCCTGTGGACAACCCCATACCTTCGTCCATCAGCCCGGCACCGACCGCGCAGGGCGTAACCGGAGACTTGCGCGAAGCGGTGGACGAGTTCCAGCGCACGCTGATCTCTGCCTGCCTGGAGCGTCACCAGCACAACTGGGCCAGCGCCGCCCGGGAGCTGGGGCTGGACCGGGCGAACCTGGGGCGGATGGCCCGGCGGTTGGGGCTGAAATAGAGACCTGTGGATTGGCACACTCAAAGGAAATTTGAGCAAGTGAATTGGGTTGCCGACGGCTTTCGCCCTAAAGCCTGTCCCCAACGAGTCGATAACCCAATATCAAAAGCTGTTTTGGCGATCCTCGAGTTCGCCCCACCTTTTTCCACAGAAGGTTTTTATGTCTTCCAACAAAGCCCGCGCAGATTCACTTTCGCTTCTGCTGTTTACCTTGCGCAGCGGCAAGCTGATGGCAATCAACCTGCTCAAGGTCAGTGAAATCATTCCCTGCCCACCATTGACCAAGCTGCCGGAGTCGCATCCGCACGTCAAAGGCATCGCCACCCTGCGCGGGACATCGTTGTCGGTGATCGACCTGAGCCGCGCCATTGGCGAGCGACCGCTGGAAGACCCGGATGGCGGCTGCCTGATCGTCACTGACGTCAGCCGTTCCAAACAGGGTTTGCATGTGCAGGCGGTGAGCAAGATCGTGCATTGCCTGACCACCGACATCAAACCGCCGCCCTACGGCTCCGGCGGCGTGCGTTCTTACATCACCGGCGTGACCTCGGTGGACGGCACGCTGGTGCAGGTGCTGGATATCGAAAAGGTCATCCACGGCATCGCCCCGGCACAGATCGAAACCGCGCCGACCGAACTGAGCATGGAAGACGCCGAAGTGCTGGGCAACGCACGGATCCTTGTGGTCGATGACAGCCAGGTCGCGCTGCAGCAATCGGTGCACACCCTGCGCAACCTGGGCCTGCAATGCCACACCGCGCGCAGCGCCAAGGAAGCCATCGAGTGCCTGCTGGACCTGCAAGGCACGGCCGAACAGATCAACCTGATCGTCTCCGACATCGAGATGTCGGAGATGGACGGCTATGCCCTCACCCGGACGCTGCGCGAAACCCCAGACTTCGCCCACCTCTACGTGCTGCTGCACACCTCGCTGGACAGCGCCATGAACAGCGAAAAAGCCCGGCTGTCGGGTGCCAACGGCGTGCTCACCAAGTTCTCCTCACCGGAACTGACCAAGTGCCTGATCACAGCGGCCAAGGCCGTTGCCGAGCAGGGTCACTGAATCATATCGGTTGCTCGCTTCTGCGTTCCGGCGCGGGAGCGATCACCGTCCGACAACCTCAGGCATACTCTTGTCCTGGCTTCCCGGAACAAGGCTCCCTGATGAAAATCCGCATATTGACTCTCCTTGGCCTCACCGTCCTGGCCTCCCAGGCCCATGCCTCCAGCCCGGACGCCTGGGCCGCCCACGATAAAGCCGTGCTGGCCAGTTGCATCAAGGCCAGCGGCTTGAAGAGCGCCGAGCCGGTGGGTAACGCCGCTCAATTCGACGACCGAGTCGGCTACACCGCGCTGTTACTGCAAGGCCAATATCCGCAGAAACACATGAAAGGGGCGATCGGCACCGAGTTGTGCCTCTACCGCAAAAAAACCAAAACCGCCTATGTGACCGAGTGGGACTCGATCCGCCAGGCCGCTACCGACCGGTGAGTGGCGCATAACTTGCTTCGCACGGTCCATCACGGCGTTTTTCTGTCGCCGTCCCCCAGCTTTCTGCGACCGGGCGCTCAATGAACACAACGTTTTCCTGTGTAGGGTGCGGCAAATGCTGCACCGATCACCACGTCCCCCTGACCCTCGACGAGGCCCGGATGTGGGCGGACGACGGCGGCCAGGTGATTGTCCTGGTGGAAGCCTTCCTGCCCAACGGCCTCGGCCTGCCGGCAGGGCAACGCGAGCATGCCGAGCGCCGCTCGGCGGTGGTCCACAGCGGCAGCATCGAGGCCCTTGTGGCGATCACCTTTGCCGCCTACAACGTCGGCCGTTGTCGGAATCTTGACGATGAAAACCTGTGCCGCATCTATGAGCGCCGCCCCTTGGTGTGCCGCATCTATCCGATGGAAATCAACCCGCACATCCCGCTCAATATCGCCGTCAAGGAATGCCCTCCAGAGTCGTGGGAAACCGGGCCACAACTGATACTCGGCGGTGAACTGGTCGATCAGGAACTGGTCCGGTTGATCGAGCGTTCACGCCAGGCCGACCGTGAAGAGATCGCCATCAAGGACCGCATCTGCGCCGCCCTGGGCATCCGCACCACCGCGCTCAAGGGTGACGGGTTCACCGCGTATCTGCCGCAGATGAGCGCATTCGTGGCCGCCCTCGATCAGGCACGCCTGCAACCTGCGCAACAGCACACCAGTGAATGGCTGTTCCATCTGTCTGGCGATGATGTGGCCAGCCAGGTATTGGCCAGCGGCGCGCGGGTGGTCACTGAAGCGCCGATCAATTACGCCTTTATTTCGCTGCGGGCGGCATAAACCTAGCGACTCGCTCCCACATTCTACCTGGGGTGAGCCCCAATGCCTTGTCCACTGCAGGCCCCTGTGGGAGCGAGCTTGCTCGCGATGGCGGACTGTCAGCCGACATCCATGTTGAGTGGTCTACGGCTATCGCGAGCAAGCTCGCTCCCACAGGGGTTGGCTACATTCCCAATCAGCTCCCTCTCGCCTAACCCTCGCCAGGAATGTTAGCGTGCTTGGTATCTTCTCCCCGACGAGCCTTGCACGATGAAAAAAACCGTACTTGCCTTCAGCCGTATCACACCCCAGGTGGTCGAGCGCCTGCAACAGGACTTCGACGTGATTGTGCCGAGCCCGTCCAAGGGCGATATCAACGCACAGTTCAACGAAGCCCTGCCCCACGCCCACGGGCTGATCGGGGTCGGTCGCAAACTCGGGCGCGAGCAACTGCAAGGCGCCGCGAACCTGCAAGTGGTATCCAGCATATCGGTGGGCTACGACAACTATGACCTGGCCTATTTCAACGAGCGCGGGATCATGCTCACCAATACCCCCGACGTACTCACCGAAAGCACCGCCGACCTGGCCTTCGCCCTGCTGATGAGCAGCGCCCGGCGCGTGGCCGAACTGGACGCCTGGACCAAGGCAGGCCAATGGCAGGCGACAGTCGGCCCGCAACTGTTCGGCAGCGATGTACATGGCAAGACCCTGGGTATCGTCGGCATGGGCAACATCGGCGCAGCCATTGCCCGGCGTGGCCGGCTGGGGTTCAACATGCCGATCCTCTACAGCGGCAACAGCCGCAAGACCGAACTGGAAAACCAATTGGGCGCACAATTTCGCGAACTGGACCAGTTGCTGGCCGAAGCGGACTTCGTCTGCCTCGTCGTGCCATTGAGCGAGAAGACCCGCCATCTGATCGGCCAGCGTGAATTGGGCCTGATGAAACCGAGCGCCATCCTGGTCAACATTTCCCGGGGCCCGGTGGTGGATGAACCGGCGCTGATCGAAGCCCTGCAGAACAATCGCATCCGCGGCGCCGGGCTGGATGTCTACGAGAAAGAACCGCTGGCCGAATCGCCGCTGTTCCAGTTGAAAAACGCCGTCACCCTGCCCCACATCGGCTCGGCCACCCACGAAACCCGTGCCGCCATGGCCGATCTGGCTGTGGATAACCTGCGCAGTGCATTGCTGGGCGAGCGACCGCAGAACCTGGTCAACCCGCAAGTCTGGAAGTAACCGCTTAGGCCGGCCCGAGCGGGCCGGCCAACGCAGTCATTTCAACGCGCACCCAAGGCGGCCTTCATGGGCTGTGGCCGAGGCTTGCGAAACACCAGCACGTTCCCCAGCATCACCAACACCAGCCCCACCAACGCCGGCGCCGTCCACTGGTAGCCCTCGACAAACGCCGACACGTTCAACGCCACCACCGGGAACAACACGGTGCAATACGCCGCCCGCTCCGGCCCCATGCGCCCCACCAGCGTCAGATAGGCAGTAAAGCCGATCACCGAACCCGGGATCACCAGGTACAACAGTGAGCCGATGTAGCGCGTGTTCCATTCCATGTCGAACGGGATGCCTTTGAACGTGCACCACACCGCCAACATCGCCGCGCCATAGGCCATGCCCCAGGCGTTGGTGGTCAACGGCTTGAGGCCGGCCTTCTGTTGCAGGCTCGACAGCATGTTGCCTGCCGAGAAACACAAGGTGCCCAGCAACGCCAGCGCCAGGCCAAGCAAGGTTTGCGGGCTGGCGCTATGACCGGCCAGCTCCGGCCAGAACAGCAGCGCCAGCCCCAGCAGCCCCAGGGCGCCACCCAACAGCACGTTACGGGCAATCCGCTGACCGAAGAACACACGGGCATTGAGGGCATTCCAGAGCGTGGCGGTGGAAAACACCACGGCGACCAACCCACTGGGAATCCACTGGCTGGCGGTCAGGAAGCACATGAAGTTGATGCAGAACAGACACAGGCCCTGGGCAACGCAAATCAAATGGCCACGCCGATTCATCACCTGCAAGCGCCGGCTGAGCAAGAGCATCGCAAACAGGATCAGGGCCGCAAGGCCGAAGCGATAGACAATCGACACCGGGATGGCGACGACGCCCAACTGCAGTTTCAGGGCAATCCAGGTGGTGCCCCAGATGAGCACGGTAAGCAGGTACAACGAGAGGTTCATGGTGACGGCTCCTGACAATGACGTTCAGTGTCCCGCTGCCATTGACCCGGCGCTTGCGTAAACTTGCGGTTTTGTCAGCTGACAGGCTGGCACGGACCGGCCGACGGAGTAGGATGCAAGCGTTGGAGAACCGATCATGTCCACACTGCAAACCCTGCAAGTCTTTCAAGCCCTCAACAGCTCACCCAATGCTCGCCTGGAGCACAGCGCCGAGCTCGGGGACGGCCTGGCGGCCGCTTTGTGGAGCAATCACCACGATGCCCAGGACTACGAGGCGCCAACGCACCATACGCTATCGTGCTACATCGCTGGCGGCACCGGTACGTTTCGCCGCGAGCGACCCGACACCACGGGGGCACCGGACAAACTCTGCATCCTGCCGGCCGGGCATGAATCAGCCTGGGTCATCAACGGCGATATTCGCCTCGCCCACCTGTATTTCAGTGCGGAACAATTTGCCCTTGGTTGCGTCACGCTGCTGGACCGCGAGCCCCGGCAGGTGCAACTGCACGAGGAGACCTTCCTCGACGACCCGCGACAAGCACAGCGTTTTCGCCAGTTGATCGCGCTGAACTGGGACGAACCCGGTGAACGCCTGCTGACCACCAGCCTGGCCCATGACTTGCTCAATCACCTGCTGCTCAGCCAGGTGGGCCAGCGCCAGGGACTTCGCCTCAAAGGCGGCCTGGCCGCTCATCAACGGCGGTTGCTGGTGGATTACGTCGACAGCCACTTGGCCAATGCCATCAGCCTCGGCCAATTGGCGGCGCTGTGTGCGTTGTCCGAATACCACTTCGCGCGGATGTTCCGCGAAAGCTTCGGGCTGCCTCCTCATCAATATGTGCTGGCCAGACGCTTGACCTGCGCGCGGCATTTGCTGCGCACCACCTCACAACCGCTGGGCGACGTGGCGCTGGCCTGCGGATTTGCCAGCGCCAGCCACTTCACCAATCGATTCCGTCAGGCCCTGGGTGCGACGCCTGGGGAGTATCGGCAGGCGTTCTTGCGCTAGCGCCGGCTATCGCCATCGCGAGCAGGCTCGCTCCCACAGGAGAATGTGATCCATGCAGGAGCGCAAAGCGATAAAAACAAAACGGGCCTGCGATTGCAGGCCCGTTTTTCAGTCGCAAGTGAAATGAACGAGGTTTCAGCCGTGAAGCGCGGCCCGTTCGTTTTCCAGGAATTCCTCTTCCAGCATCGCATCGGCCAAGGCTACGGATTCGCTCGGTTCCTCAATGACGGCGCGCTTGCCGCGCAGTTTGCCGAACAAATGCTCCAGGGCATTTTCAAGTTTGGTGGCCGCGCCTTCGATCGCCAGTTCCAGCGATTCGGCCTTGTGCGTCACGGAAATCGGCTGATGGCCCTTTGGCCGTGCTTCAAGCTGGCAACGCAGATCATGGGGACCAGGCTTATCGCCGTTCTCGTCCCGCAGATGAACCTCAACCCGTGTCAGGTCCTCTTCATAACGTTCGAGCGTGCTTTCGATGGTAGTACGTACCCACTCCTCCAGTCGGATGCTGCTTTGAATATGGTTATCGCTGTTGACTTGGATTTGCATAGTTCATCCCTTATTTCAGCTAGCTCGCCGGGGGCCGTCGACGTTGATGCAACGGCCCCTTGAATACAGAGTCGGGCTGGCGGATGAACAATTCAACCCCTAAAAAAAGATAAATATTCATATGCAAATAAAGCCAGACAACGGCCAAAAGCGCTGTTAATGTCGGGAGTTACCCCTGCCCTGCCTGCCCACCATAAATCGCCTCCCCTCCTGCACCGTCAGCGAACATCCGCGCGTTATTGCCCCGAAACGGGCAGCGGCCACAGCCGCATTCCAGAGCGTTTGGCGCCCAGGCGCCGTGATCATTGTCCGACAGTTTTTCCGGCATGCCACTTGCTAACTCCCTGTAGGAGCTGCCGCAGGCTGCGATCTTTTGATCTTGAGGCCTGCCTGGCCCCAGGAATCTCGAGATGAACACGATCATGGAATGGCCGGTGGTCCGGTGTTGCGAACTAATCCCGATCATGGCCGGTCAACAACTGCACGTTCAATCAGGCGGTGACGCATCATGGACAACCCTTTTCAGATCATTACCGACGCCTTTGCGCCGCATTATCAAATCAACCTGAGCATTCAGGGCCTGGACGGCAGCATCATGCTGACCCTGTCCAAGAGCGGGCGCATCGTTGCCAAACGCATGATCAGCGCCCAGCAGCGCAACGACCCGGAGCGGCTCAAGCGGCTGGTGCAAAGCATTCAGTTCGGTATCGCCATCGAGCAGGGCCACAGCGCCGTGGCCATCCTCGAAGCCATGACCGGCGGAGACAGCATCAAGCTGCCACCACCGCACGCACAGGGGCCGGCGCCCTCTGCCGCCGGGATCTAGATTTCTCCTTTCTCCACCTCGGCATGCTCGCTGGAACCCGCGCCGACCTTGCGGTGCGGGTGCTCGATCTTCACCGAGGGGAACTGCGACGAAGCGTAGCGCACCACCAGGATCGAAAACGCCAGCAGCAGGATGCCACCACACAGGTAGATGATCCCCAGGTCTGGCGGGCTGTGGTGGGAAACGTTGGAAATCAGCAGCCGCGTCAGCGCCGTGATCGCCACGTAGATCAGAAACCGCACCGGCATGTGGTTGGTCTTGAAGTAGATCCCGACCATCGCCCCCAATTCCAGATAGATGAACAGCAGCAGGATGTCATCGATCTTGATGTGTCCTGCTTCGATCATCTGCAAGAATTCCATTACCGCCGCCCACGCGGTCACCGCACCGATGGCGAACAGGGCCAGGTAATGGAAGGTCTCGACGAACAGGTTTCCCAGGGACTCGGCCAGTTGATGGACGTTCTGGCGCAAGGTCTCGGCCCAGTTGATTTTCACGATGTAGTTTCCTTAGGTCGGCTCGACCGGATGATGCGGGTTGGACGTGACGGTTGTTCTGCATGCAGAAAAAAGGCCAGCGACTGAAGGTGAGATGGCGATAGGCTGGTATCCGGCACTTTTGTGATCGTCATGCGGCCTTGTCGCGAGCAAGCTTTGCTCCCACACAAGCTTTTACTCCCACAAGCTTTGCTCTCACATGCAGAAACCGGTCTACATTAAAAAGCCACTATCCAAAGCAACAGGATTCGCTTATTCTTTTGCCTGTATATAAATACAGTAGTCACAAAGACAACCAATGTGAAGGCATGTGAGGTGGTGAATGGCCGTCGAAGTGGTATACCGCAGCAGCCGAGATCTGGAGCGCTTGTTCATGGATAAAGCCGAAGCTGACCGTCATGACAAAATGCTGGAACTCGCCGAATTGCTGGCAGAGGTGTTGCAAAAAGCCGTTCCATCGCTGAGCGAGCAACAGGTCGAGGAAGCCGGGATCTACATGGCGAAGAATCGTGATGTGTTCGCCAAGGCGTTCAAGAGCCAGCCGGACGCCTTGTCCGAACTGCTCAATCCGTCGGACGAATAACTAAAAAAGATCGCAGCCTTCGGCAGCTCCCACATGGAACAACCGTGCAGGAGCTGCCGAAGGCTGCGATCTTTTTCAGTAATAACGGCGTGGATCTGAATCGATCAGGCTCGCCAGCTTGGTCAGGGCGAAACGCAGTTCGTCCTGGCTGGTAGGGGACATCAACACCAGCCGTACACAGCGGGTTGTCCCTGAGCGCTCAGCCTGGAATTGGGTGCCGCTGAGGACCAATACGCCGTTGGCCCGGGCGAGCATGGTGAACTCGTCGCTGGTCCATGGCTCCGGCAGCGTCAACCAGACGTGATAGGAATATGGCTGGGTCTTGAGCTCGAAATTGGCAAAGATTTCCCTGGCGATCGCCTGTCGCCCCGCCGCCTCGTTACGCTGGATGCGAATCAGTTTCTTGTCCAGGCCCTCGGTAATCACATTGCTCGCCAACTGCGCGGTCAATGGCGACGGCATCCAGACGCTGCTGCGCACCATCGAGGTCAGGCGAGACAGCAGTTTCGGCGGGCTGTAGATATAACCTACACGAAGCGCCGGCATGACCGATTTCGACAGACTGGTCAGGTACACCGAACGGTCCGGCGCAAAGGCCGACAGTGGCTTGATCGATGGGTCGGTGGCCAGGAAGCCATAGATATCATCGTCCAGGATGATGAAGTCGAACTCCTCGGCAAGCGCGGCGATCTGGGCCCGACGCTTCTGCGACATGATCGCCGCCGTCGGGTTCTGGCAGGTCGCCACGCAGACCAGCATCGCCGGCTTCTCTCGCAGGCACAGTTCACGCAACGCTTCGGGAATGATGCCCTCGTCATCCATCGGCACGCCACGCAGGCGCCGCTCAAGACCATGGGCCAGGGAGATGATGCCCGGGTAGCAAAGCGCTTCGCAGAGCACCAGGTCACCGGCGTTGGTCAGGGCGCTCATCGCCACCATCAAGCCATGCTGGGCTCCTGCGGTAATCACCACTTGCTGCCATTGCGCGTCGGGCAATGAATGACGCAACCATTGCGCCCCCGCCTCGCGATGCGCCGGGTGACCGCCATCCGGCGCGTAATCCAGTGCGCGAGCGAAATCGGTGCTCTTGGCCATGCCCACCAGCGCGCCACGCAACCAGTACTCCAGGGTTTCGCTGTAGGGCTTGATGATCGAAAGATCGAGCAGTTCGGATTGCCCCAGGTTCAGCGGCGCGGAGGCGCTGTTGCTGGCCGGCAGCTCCAGCTGTTTCTGGTTGAGCACGTAGGTGCCACGCCCCACTTCCCCCTGCACCAAGCGACGCCGATGAGCTTCGCTATAGGCCCGACTGATGGTGCCCGGCGTGACATTCAAGGTGGTGGCCAGCTCCCGCAAGGTCGGCAGGCGATCGCCCTCGTTCAACACGCCGTTGTTGATATCGCGCGCCAACGCATCGGCAATCGACAAATACATCGGCTGACTGAACTCGCTTAGCTGGGGAACCCACATGAATGATCACTGCCCATCGTAGAAATGATGAATATCCGAGCATATCACATGGAGGTTAGGCAACTAATAATTCGACACAATCGACACATTGAGTCGATTGATACGATTATTGAATCGTTTCTCAATGTCATGTGAAGAAATTTTTACTAGAAATAAAATCATTTAAAATCAAATATTTAGTTCTTTAAATCCGCAAAAATAGCCCGTCACAACGGAAAAATATCTCGTAACAATCCCGCTCCCTATTGAATCAACTCAATTCATTCAAATACACTGATCTCGAATCGAAGCAATCGACTCAATCATTCACTGCGCGCTCCTGTCGCGCCAAGTCGAGACATCATGGACACATTCAGAAAGGATCTATCTCTGTCGGCGATCATCGCGGGCTTCATCGCCGTGATCATTTCCTACGCCGGCCCGCTCATCATCGTGTTCCAGGCAGCCAAGGAAGCGCACCTGCCCAACGACGTGGTGTCTTCATGGATCTGGGCCATCTCCATTGGCAGCGGGATTACCGGCCTGTTCCTGAGCTGGCGCCTGCGTGTTCCGGTCATCACCGCATGGTCGACACCGGGTGCAGCGTTGCTGGTGTCGATGCTGCCCACCGTGACCCTGCCCCAGGCCATCGGTGCTTATGTGGTGGCGTCGGTGATCATCGCGCTGGTCGGCCTGTCCGGTGCGTTCGACAAGCTGATGAGCCGCTTGCCCAAGGCCATTGCCGCCGCCATGCTCGCCGGGATCCTGTTCCGCTTCGGCGCCGAGCTGTTCACGTCGATCAAACTGCAGCCGGCTCTGGTCTTGGCGATGATCGCGGCATACCTGATCTTCAAGCGCTTTTCGCCACGCTACGCGATCCTGTCGGTGCTGATCGTCGGTTGCGCGGTGGCCGCCTCGTTCGGTGAACTCAATAGCACCTCGATCACCATCGCCGTGGCCCAGCCGATCTTCATCGCCCCTGAATGGAACTGGCACGCAATCATCAACATCGGCCTGCCACTGGCGCTGGTGACCTTGACCGGCCAGTACGTGCCAGGCATGGCGGTGTTGCGCACCTCGGGCTACAACACGCCGGCACGCTCGATCATCTCGGTCACCGCGATTGGCTCGATCCTGATGGCCCCGTTCGGTTCCCACGGTTTGAACCTGGCGGCCATTACCGCAGCGATCTGCACCGGCCGCGAAGCCCACGAAGACCGCGACAAACGCTACATGGCCGGGATTGCCTGCGGGGTGTTCTACATTCTGATGGGGACCTTCGGCGCCACCCTGGCCTCGGTGTTCTCCGCACTGCCGAAAGAATTGATCGCCGCCCTCGCCGGCCTCGCCTTGTTTGGCGCAATCAGCGCCGGGCTGACCGGCGCCATGGCTGACGAGAAACAACGCGAAGCGGCACTGATCACTTTCCTGGTGACGGCTTCGGGCATGAGTTACCTCGGCCTGGCCGCCGCATTCTGGGGCTTGATCTTCGGCCTCGTGGCGCACTTCGTGCTGACCTACACCCGCGAACGCAAAGCCGCCGTTATCGCCGAGGGCAGCCGACCATGACCGCTCGTTACGACTTCATTGTGGTGGGTGGCGGCATCGCCGGCGTGTCTGCCGCTTATGAATTGGCAGCCCATGGCAGCGTCTGCCTGCTCGAACAGGAACAGCAACTGGCCTATCACACCACGGGGCGCTCAGCCGCGATCTCGATGGAAAGCTACGGCAACCAACAGATCCGCTCACTGACCTGCGCGTCCCGGCGCTTTTTCGAAAACCCGCCCGAGGGCCTGGCCGAGCATCCGCTCTGGTCGCCCCGGGGCGCGCTGATCGTGGCCCAGGCAGCACGGGTGGACAAACTCAAAGCGCGTTTCAGCGCCGTCCTGGGGCAAGTGCCCACGGCCGAGCTGCTCGACGACAAGCAAGTGCAGGAGCTCGTGCCCTACCTCGCCGAAGGCGCCTGGAGCGCCGGGATCTACGAGCCCAGCGCCTTCGATTTGGATGTGCACGGTATTCACGGCGCCTACCTCGGTGGGCTGCGTGCCCGCGGTGGTGTGATCAAGCGCGAGACCGAAGTGCTGCGTGGCGAATATCGCGACGGGCACTGGCGCTTGCACACCCAGGACGGCCAGCAATTGCAAGCAGCCATCGTGGTCAACGCCGCCGGTGCCTGGGCCGATGAATTGGCCGAGCGCTGCGGCGTGCCCAAGGTCGGTGTCCGACCGTTGCGGCGTACCGTGCTGGCGGTCGATCCACAGTGCGACGTGCACCACACGCCCTACCTGGGCACGGTCGACGAGGACATTTTCATCAAGCCTGAAGCCGGGCGGCTGATCGTCTCCCCCTGCGATGAAAGCCCTTCGTTGCCCTGCGACGCGCTGCCGGAAGAGCTTGACCTGGCCATCACCATGGATCGCCTGCAAAACACCACGCGCCTGCGCCCACGCTCGATCATCAATAAGTGGGCAGGCCTGCGAACCTTCGTCGCCGACCGCTCGCCGGTGCTCGGCCAGGATCCGCAGCAAGAGAGTTTTATCTGGCTCGCCGCCCTCGGTGGCTACGGCATCCAGGCCGCGCCCGCCATTGCACGCCTGTGCAGCCATGCGGCGCTGGGCATCGCCATGCCGGACGACCTGGCGGCGCTGCAACTCAACTACCAGCATTTTTCCCCGGCCCGTTGCCGCGACGAGGAATTTTCCAGCCTGGCCGTCAAGCAGGTTGCCGATTTGCACTAACCCCCACCCACTTAACAAGGAACGTCACTATGCAAACCACCGCTCAAATCCAGCCCGCCGCCAAACCTTTCCTGGGCGAAGAGAACGTCATTTTCACCGATAAGGCACCACTGCCGCTGGGTACCTATTCCCAGGGCATCAAGGTCAGCCACGGGCAGACCATCTACCTGTCGGCACAGACCCCGGTCTCGGCGCTGAACAACGAAGTGCTGGCCAAGGATTTCGAAGGCCAACTGCGCCAGACCCTCGACAACCTGGTGCAAATGGCCGAAGCGGCAGGTGGCACTCTGGCGAACGTGGTCAAGGTCACGGCGTTCATCACTGACTTGAGTGAGTTCCCGACCCTCAACCGCGTCATGGAAGAGTACTTCACCAAGCCCTACCCGGCCCGCACCACCGCCGGCGCCAGTGCACTGGCACGCAACACCCTGGTTGCCATCGACGCCATCATGGTGATCTGAAACACCTTCTGTCAGCGGAGTGCCCGTCGGTCCGGTGAGCTGGACCGACGTTGGCAAGGAAAGCACCAGCACAGCGTACTTTCAGAGGGTGACCATGAAAAATTCGTACAGAGAGTATGTATTGCAGTGCCTGGTTTGCGATCGAAGCTACCAGCCCCATGAGGTCAGCTATTACTGCCCTCATTGCAAAGTCGATGGTGCCCTGGACGCGCTTTACGATTACCCGACACTCAAGCGCGAATGGTCCCGGGACAGCCTGGCCCATGACCACGCCCGTGGCATGTGGCGCTATGACCGCTTGATGCCGTTGAGCTCGACGCAATTCATTCCACCGTTACTGGTGGGCAACACGCCGCTGTACTCACGCCCGGAATTGCTCGGCAAAGGCGCCCGGATCAAAGTCTTCGTAAAAGACGAATCGCGGCAACCGACCGGGTCGTTGAAGGATCGCGCCAGCGCCCTGGCGGTGGCCCACGCCATGCAATCCGGTGCACGCACCGTGGCAGTGGCCAGCACCGGTAATGCCGCTTCGGCATTGGCCGGGATGAGCGCCAGCCTGGGCTTGCACAATGTCATTTACCTGCCCAAGAGCGCGCCCCGCGAAAAACTCGCGCAGATGCAGGGCTACGGCGCCGAGATCGTGCTGGTCGACGGGCAATATGACGAAGCTTTCGAGCAATGCCTCAACGCCTGCGAAGAACATGGCTGGTACAACCGCACCACCGGGATCAACTCGTACATGAGCGAAGGCAAGAAAACCGTCGCCTTCGAGATGTGCGAACAACTCAACTGGCAGGTGCCGGACCTGGTGTTCGTGCCCGTCGGCAACGGCTGCATCCTGGGCTCGGTCTACAAGGGCTTTTTCGACTTGCTGCAATTGGGCTGGATCGAACGCATCCCACGCCTGATCGGCGTGCAGGCCGAGCACAGCAACTTCATGTACCGCGCCTGGCGCGACGACCGCTCGATGCAGAAAACCGAGCGCCGTCCCCCCACCAGCCTGGCCAGCAGCATCAATGTGGCGCTGCCGCGTGATCGCCTCAAGGCCATGCGTGCGGTCACCGCCAGCGGCGGCGAGTTCATCTGTGTCAGCGACCCGAGCATTGTCGCCGCCGCCTCGAGATTGGCCGCCAGCACCGGCGTGTTTCCGGAAGCCGGCGCCGCCAGTGCCTTCGCCGGTCTGCTCAAGTATGCCGAAACACACCCCGACACACCGCAAACCGCCGTGATCCTGATCACCGGCAGCGGTTTGAAAGACACTTCCATTTTTCTATCCGACTCGACCAAAAGCCAGCCACGGGTGTTGCCGCATCACGTGACCGCGCCACTGGCCGAGGCGCTTATCTAGGGAATCACACCATGAGCCTGCAAAATTTCGACCCCACCATTGCCCGCCTGATCGACCGCGAGCGCAACCGCCAGGAAACCCACCTGGAGCTGATCGCTTCGGAAAACTATGTCAGCGAGGAAGTGCTCCAGGCCCAGGGTTCCGTGCTCACCAACAAATACGCCGAAGGCTATCCGGGCAAGCGTTACTACGGCGGCTGCAAGGTCGTCGATGAAATCGAGAACCTGGCCATCGAACGCGCTCGCAAGTTGTTCAACTGCGAATACGTCAACGTGCAACCGCACTCCGGCTCCCAGGCCAACCAGGCGGTTTTCCTGGCAGTACTTGAACCCGGCGACACCATCCTGGGCATGTCCCTGGCCCATGGCGGCCACCTGACCCACGGCGCCTCGGTGAATTTTTCCGGCAAGATCTACCGGGCATTTTCCTATGGCCTGGACACGGAAACCGAAACCCTCGACTACGAAGAAATGGAAGCCCTGGCCAGGGAACACCGGCCGAAGATGATCATCGCCGGGGCCTCGGCCTATTCGCGGACCATCGACTTCCAGCGCTTTCGCAAGATCTGCGATGAAATCGGCGCCTACCTGATGGTGGACATGGCGCACTACGCCGGGTTGATCGCTGCCGGCGTGTATCCGTCGCCGGTTGGCATCGCCGACTTCATCACCTCCACCACCCACAAGACCTTGCGCGGCCCGCGCGGCGGTCTGATCCTGGCCAAGGCGCAATATGGCGCCCTGCTCGACAAGACGATTTTCCCGGTGTACCAGGGCGGCCCGCTGATGCACGTCATCGCCGCCAAGGCCGTGGCGTTCAACGAAGCCTTGGGCGATGGGTTCAAGCATTACCAGCAGCGGGTGATCGACAACGCCCGCGTCATGGCCGACGTCCTGACCCGACGCGGCTTGCGGGTGGTGTCCGGCGGTACTGATTGCCATATGTTCCTGCTCGATCTGCGCTCGATGAACATCACCGGCAAAGACGCCGAGGCGCTGCTGGAAAGCGCCCATATCACCTTGAACAAAAACGCGATTCCCAACGATCCGCAGAAACCGGCCATCACCAGCGGCATTCGCATCGGCACGCCGGCACTGACCACCCGCGGTTTTGGCGAAGCCGAATGTGCCGAAGTGGCGAACTTGATCGCCGACCTGCTGGAACAGCCGGACAACGCAGCACGCCTGGACAACACCCGGCGCCGAGTGATGCATCTTTGCGAATGCTTTCCGGTGTATCTGTTGAGGTAATTGCAGCTGTGGGAGCAAAGCTTGCTCGCGATGAACGATGACTCGATTAGCCTGAACAGTCGCGGCGCCTGCATCGCGGGCAGGCCTTGCTCCCACAGATAGGCTGCTTCACTACTACCCATTACTTCCTTTTGATTTTCAGCGGTACAACAAACGCTCCGCCAGCTCATCGGCTACCCGGGCCGGTGAGCGCTTCTCCGCCTGGGCGTGGGCGAAGACTTCCGTGAGCCGGGCACCGATTTTCGACAAGTGCGCGGTGATCGTCGACAGTTCTTCGCCACGATGTTTCAGCGCGACGTAGATCAGGCCACCGGAGTTGATCACATAGTCCGGCGCATAGAGAATTCCACGTCTTTCCAACTGGTCGGCCACTTGCAGGTTGCTCAACTGATTATGGGCCGAGCCGGCAACGGCCGAGCAGCGCAGTTGTGCCACGCTTTGGCTGTTGAGCACCCCACCCAACCCGCAAGGAGCAAGGATGTCGCAGGGCGTGCTGAGCAACGCGTCGTTGGCGATCGGATGGGCGCCCAGTTGCTCCATCGCCAATTGCACCTTGCCAGGGTCGATGTCGCTGACCAGCAATTCGGCACCAGCCGCGTGCAGTTGTTCGGCCAAGGCATAACCGACGTTGCCCAGGCCCTGGATCGCCACCCGCAGGCTTTCGAGGTTATCGCTGCCCAGGCGGGCCATGGCGGTGGCACGGATACCGGCAAAGACCCCCATTGCCGCGTGGGGCGCGGGATCTCCCGAGGCCGTGGTGCTGGTGACATGGCGAGTCTGCTGGGCGATGCAATCCATGTCGGCCACCGACGTGCCGCTGTCGATGGCCGTGATATAGCGACCGTCCAACTGCTCGATACAACGACCAAAGGCTTCGAACAACGCAGCCCGACTCTCGACATGGGCCGGGCGCATGATCACCGCCACCCCGCCGCCCACGGGCAAGCCGGCCAGTGCCGCCTTGTAGCTCATGCCTTGGGCCAGGCGCACGGCATCGGCCACGGCACTTTCGTCGTCGGGGTAGGCAAGATAACGACAGCCCCCCAGGGCGGGCCCCGGACGGCTGCAATGAATGGCAATCACCGCCTTCAACCCGGTTGCCGGGTCTACGCTTAGGTGCAGCGATTCAAGGCGGGAGCTTTGCATGAGAGCAAACATCGAAAGGCTCCCGAATCACTTTTGTTTGTTTCGCCAGTATAGGCGTGCAGTCGAAATTTGCTGGAGCACGCAGGAATAAGTCGCCGGGGTGGTCAGTCCTTTTCGGCATAACCTGTTACAGCCTCTGTCCGAGACTGGACGAAAATCCACGGCAGGGCTAAAACGGGAGCATAGCCCGGAGAGTTTGATGAAACCGCGCCAAGCCTTTTTTGATTGTCTGCACCGCTCGCCACCAGCGCTGTTCGAAGCGGCGCTGTGGATCGCTGCCGAACATGATCGCGAGGTCGACGTACCGGCCTTGCTGAAGGATTTCAAGGAGCTGCAACAACGGGTCAGCCAGGGCTTGCCGATGCTGCCTGTCAGCGAACTGGGCCAGCCCTTGCTGCGGCGGCTCAATGACTTGGGTTTCGCCCAGGACGACTTCACGCCTTTGCGACCGCGAGCGGCGTTACTGGACAAAGTCCTGGCGCGCAAACGCGGGCAGCCCCTGGCCCTCGGCCTGATCGCCCTGGAACTGGCCCGAGGCCTGGAAATTCCGATGGTCGGTGTCAATTTCCCCGGGCATTTCCTGTTGAAGGTGCCCGGCGCCGATCACCTGCTCGATCCGTGCGGTGGCCGCCGGTTGTACCCCAATGACTGCCGGGAACTGCTACAGCGCCAATACGGCGCGAACATGCAGCTCAAGGCTGAACACCTGGTCAACGCCGAGCCGATGCAGATGCTGCAGCGCCTGTCGCGCAACCTGCGTCAACTGCATCTGGCGAACGACGATTACATCGCGGCCCTGATCGACGCCGAACGGGTGCTGGAGCTGGGCAACGCCAGCGCCGCCGACTACCTGGCCCGCGCCAGCCTGTATCAGCGACTCGATTGCCCCAACGCCGAACGCTTCGACCTGGAGCATGCCCTGATGCTCAGCGACGATCCGATCCAGCGAATCCGACTGACGGAGCGGCTGGGGCATTTGCCACCGAATTCGGTTGTGCATTGAGCGGTTGCAGGTGGTTAAATCGCTATCGCGAGCAAGCTCGCTCCCACAGTTGATCGCATTGAACTCAGGTTTTGTGCTTGTCACAGTCCAATGTGGGAGCGAGCTTGCTCGCGATAGCGGTGCAACGGCCTACATCAATGTCAGGCCGGGGTATCCGGCTGCTTCGCCGGGTGCGCCTGTTGGAACGCCACATGCCCAGCCGCCAACGCCGCAACACGACGGATCCGCGGATACGCCAGCAACGAAACATTGAACCGCTCGGCCGCGTACAACTGCGGGATCAGGTATACATCCGCCAGCCCCGGCGCTGCACCGAAGCAATAGCCATCGTCGCCAATCAACTGCTCCACCGCCGCCAAGCCCTGGCTGATCCAGTGGCCGATCCACTCCGTCACCTGCGTTTCATCGTGGCCCCACTGCCGCAGTTTGTTGAGCACGCTGACGTTGTGCAGGGGGTGAATGTCGCAACCGATCAGCGCGGCGACGCCTCGTTCGTGGGCGCGCATCGCCAGGTCGGCGCTGAGCAGCGGCACCTGTGGATAACGCTCCTCCAGGTATTCGATGATGGCCGGCGATTGCACCAGCAGCGCGCCCTCATCGGTGCGCAGCGCCGGCACCCGGCCCTGGGGGTTGATCGCCAGATAGGCCGGCTGGCGATGCTCGCCCCCAGGCGCAGCGATCAGGTTGACCGGCAGGGCCTGGTAATCCAGGCCCTTGAGCGCCAGTGCAATGCGCACCCGATAGGACGAGGTGGAGCGATAGTAGGTATAGAGTTCCATGCCCTGCCCCTCAACGCGCCGGCAGGATCTTGCCCCGGCACTCGCCGAAGCCGATGGACGCGAAACCCTCGCGGCGGCAACGGGCCCGCAAGATGATTTCGTCACCGTCCTCAAGGAATCGGCGCACTTCGCCAGACGCCAGTTCGATCGGTTTTTTACCGCCTTCGGTGATTTCCAGCAGACTGCCGAATTGATGGTTTTCAGGGCCCGACAGGGTGCCCGAGCCAAACAGGTCGCCGGCCTGCAACTGGCAACCGTTGACGCTGTGGTGCGCAACCATTTGCGCCACGGTCCAGTACATGTACTGGGTGTTGCTCAGGGTCAGGCGCTGGGCCGGCAGGTTTTGCTCGCCCATGGCCTCGGTGAGCAACAGGACTTCCAGCTCGATGTCGAAGGCACCGCCGGCCTGGTCACGCTTGTCCAGCAGATACGGCAGCGGTTGCGGATCGCCTTGCGGGCGTGCCGGTTGCGGGCGACGGAACGGTTCCAGGGCTTCAGCCGTCACCACCCATGGCGAAATACTGGTCAGGAAACTCTTCGACAGGAACGGCCCCAGTGGCTGGTATTCCCACGCCTGGATATCCCGGGCCGACCAGTCGTTGAGCAGGCAGAACCCGCCAATGTGTTCGGCGGCATCGCCGATGGGGATCGGTTCGCCCAGGGCATTGCCCTTGCCGATCCAGATGCCCAGTTCCAGCTCATAGTCCAGCCGCGCACACGGGCCGAAGGTCGGCTCGCTCTGGCCGGCCGGCAGGGTCTGGCCCTTGGGGCGGCGCACGTCGGTGCCGGACGGGCGAATGGTCGAGGCGCGACCGTGGTAACCGATGGGGACGTATTTGTAGTTGGGCAGCAACGGATTGTCGGGGCGGAACAGCTTGCCGACATTCTGCGCGTGCTCGATACCGACGTAGAAGTCGGTGTAGTCGTTGATCCTGGCCGGCAGGTGCATCTGGCAGTCGGCCGCGAGGAGCAGCAGTTTCGCGCCCTGGGCTTCGACCTTGCCACGCAGGGGGCTGTCCTCGCGCAGCAGTTCCAGCAGTCGTTCACGCAGGGCAACCCGGGCGCCTCGGCCCAGGTCGAAAAATGCATTCAACTGGCCGTCGGCCATGGCTTCGACAGCCTGGCGTGCCGCGCCGTCAAACAAGCCCGCGTGCAGCGCCGCCTGCAGATCGAAAATGCGCTCGCCAATCGCCACGCCGCTGCGCAGGGCACCGCCATCGACACTGAAGATACCCAATGGCAGGTTCTGCAACGGGAAGTCCGCATGGCCGTTGGCACAGGCGACCCAGCTACGGGCAGGGGAAAGTTGAGTCATGGGTTATCTCCGGGTCGGGTCGAACGTGACAGGCAGCGAGGCCCAACATGCATCGTAGTCGGTTTGCAGTTGCGGGCAGCCCAGGGCGAAACGACTTGGACGCAGCACCTGGCTGGTCTCGAACATGAACGCCATGGTGTTGTCGATTTTCGCCGGCTGTAGATCGGCGTTGATCGCCTTGGTACAGGTCTCGCCATCCGGGCCATGGGCACTCATGCAGCTGTGCAAGGACGCGCCGCCCGGTAGGAAACCTTCGGCCTTGGCATCGTAGGCGCCCTGGATCAGGCCCATGAA
Organism: Pseudomonas brassicacearum subsp. brassicacearum; assembly: GCF_008801605.1. Classification (GTDB taxonomy): domain Bacteria; phylum Pseudomonadota; class Gammaproteobacteria; order Pseudomonadales; family Pseudomonadaceae; genus Aquipseudomonas; species Aquipseudomonas brassicacearum. The sequence goes on from NZ_VZPJ01000003.1 coordinate 417,724, forward strand.
TTCGTTCATCAGGTTGCGGTGGAACCACGGTGGACGGAAGGTGTTCTCTGCCACCATCCAGCGTGGCGGGAAAATCACGAAATCGAGGTTGGCCAGGCCGTGGACGCTGGTGGGCGAGGTCAACACGGTGAAAATAGACGGGTCCGGGTGATCGAAGCTGACCGTGCCAATGGTGTTGAAGCGGCGCAGATCATATTTATACGGCACGTTGTTGCCGTGCCAGGCCACCACGTCGAGGGGCGAATGATCCAGCTCGCACCCCCACAACTCACCGAGGAATTTCTGCACCAGCGGGGTCGGTTGCGCGAGGTTCTCGTAATGGGCGACCGGAGTCAGGAAATCCCGCGGATTCGCCAGGCCATTGCTGCCGATGGGCCCGAGGTCCGGCAGGCGTAGCGGCGCGCCATGATTTTCGGCGAGGTAACCACGGGCCTGCGGATCGAGCAGTTCAATGCGAAATTTCAGCCCCCGGGGCAGCACGACGATTTCCAGTGGTGCCAGTTCCAGCACGCCCAACTCGGTGGCGATCCGCAGCCGTCCCAGTTGCGGCACGATCAGCCATTCACCGTCGGCATTGAAAAATACCCGCTCCATGGAGCGGTTGGCCCGGTACTGATAAAGGCTGATGCCGGCCGGCTTGTCCGCACCGGCATTGGCCGCCATGCACACCAGCCCGTCGATGAAATCGGTGGGCTCGGCGGGGATCTCCAGCGGGTTCCAACGCAGGCGATTGGGTGTGACGTCGCCCAATGGGCCGCCCGCCAATTGCCGTTCGAGCTTGGTGAAGGCCGGATGATTGGCCGACGGCCGGATGCGATACATCCAGGTACGCCGCGCTTCGCTGCGAGCCATGGTGAACGCCGTGCCGGAGAACAACTCGGCATAGAGACCGTACGGGGCTTTCTGTGGCGAGTTCTGGCCGACGGGCAGTGCGCCGGGCAATGCTTCGCTGGCAAATTCGTTGCCCAAGCCTGATTGGTAAGCCAGGTCCGACGCTGGGGAATCGAGGTTCATGGAGCCTCCAGGAATGCGGCCCGTCACTCAACGGAGTGGTTGAGGCGCACCGGGTTATTTTTATCGTAATTCGATTACGCATAACGTAATTTGCTCGACAGCGACCGTCAAGCTATAAAGACGCCCATTCGCCTCTGGACCCTGCGCCTCCATGGAAACCCCGCTCAGCAACGGTAAACAGAAAGTCCGCTCGGCCGAAGTCGGCACCGACATCCTCAAGGCCCTGGCCGAACTGTCGCCCTCCACGTCGCTGTCGCGGCTGGCCGAACACGTGCAAATGCCGGCGAGCAAGGTTCATCGGTATCTGCAGGCCTTGATCGCCAGCGGGTTTGCCGAGCAGAACGCCGCTACCAACCACTATGGCCTGGGCCGCGAGGCCCTGCGCGTAGGCCTGGCCGCGCTCAACGGTATGGACGTGCTGCAAGTGGCCGCCCTGCCCCTGGCCGAACTGCGCGACGACTTGAACGAAACCTGCTTCCTGGCGGTGTGGGGCAACCATGGCGCGACCGTGGTACGGATCGAACCCGCCGTGCGGGCCGTGACCGTGGTGACGCAACTGGGTTCGGTATTGCCACTGCTCAGTTCGTCCACGGGGCTGGTGTTCAGCGCTTATCTGCCGGAGCGCGAGACCATCGGTTTACGCGAGCAGGAAGTACAAGGCACCGAGCACCACGCCCTCGCCGACGATCGCGTTTATGCCGCGTTGTGCGAACAGATTCGCAGTCGCGGCCTGCACCATGTGCATGGCTTGCTGATGCCGGGCGTGGATGCCTTGTCCGCTCCGGTATTCAATGCCGTCGGCGAGGTGAAAGCGGTGATGACGATCGTGGGACCGACCTCGCTGTTCCACGCCGACGAAGACGGCCCGGCGGCGCAACGCCTGTTGGCGGCGACCCGGGCCGTGAGTTGGCGGATGGGGTATGAAGCGAGTCCGGGATCAGCCCAGCAAATCCGGGACAATCCTGATCACTAAATCATTCAGGTGAGAGGTGATCAGTTGCGGATGGAGATAACGCTCTTCGCCGCTGAAGGGAACGGTATAAATCCCCTGGTGACGGCCCTTGGAGTGATAGGGAATCACATCATTCCTGAAGTGGCCCAATAGATACTCAATCAGTTGCTCGGACGACGACACCATGCGCTTGCCGGGGCCGTGCGCAATAAAACTGGTCACGTACACGCCATCCGGATCGACGTTGGGCACGTGGACTTTCAATGCCCCGTGCACATCCTCGACGGACAAGGGCCTGAGGGGACGCGGGGATAAATCCATAGCAGGCTTGTCCGTCAAACTTGCAACAATGTCCGTGACGATTGTCTCAAACGCTATCAAGTCCAGCGTCCTGACCCGGTCCTCGGAGTCTTTCAGAGTGGGAAGAAAACAACGGAGTATTCATAAGGCATCCTTGTCATTTCATCGCCTCGAACTTCCTGTCCGGGCCGTTATTGATTGTGCGGCTGATACAACAGCGCGGCATCTCGATTCAACTGAAGACGCAACTTAGGCTTGAACTTCAGTCTCGCCGTTATACACAGGCCAGCGCGTGACTGTAAAAAAGGCAAGTGTAAGCGCGCGTGAAGTGTCGAATCATTGCATCTAACCCATCACGCCCATGACCTTGGCTTTTGCCACTGCCTGCGTACGCCGCTGCACGCCCAACTTGCTGTGGATTCGCCGCGCATGGGTTTTCACCGTGTGCAACGAAATGAACAGCCGTTCGGCAATCTGTTGGTTTGAATGACCTTGCGCAATCAGCTCCAGGACCTCCAGTTCGCGATGACTGAGCAAGGTGTCCTCGGCGCTGGCGGGCGGCTCGACCTGCTCTGCCGATTGTGCCCAACGTACCAGCTCCGGCTGGCGCAAGCGCAGCTCGCACAAGGCTTGCTGGGCCCGCCAGCAAGTGACTCGCTTGAGCCCTTCTTGCAGGAGTATCCGGGCCTGGGAGCGATCGCCGGACAACCAGACAACCTCCGTCAACACCAGCTGCAGTTCGGTTTCCAGGCTGTGCATTTCACTCTGCTGTGCCCGGGCGATCATGGCTTGCAGGCGCGCCTGCGGCTCCTGTGCCCGCTGCAGGTAAACCTCGGCCAGCACCAGCAGGTATTCAAGTCGTGCAATCAATTCCAGGGTCGCGGGAGGCGCATGCTTGGCCTGCGGCCCGTGAAAATGGCGCAAGACGCGGGTCAAGGCTTCATGGGCCAGTTCCGCCCGCCCCTGTTGCAGCCAGAACTGGCAGCTGGTTTGCAGCAACACACCACGGTAAACGGTGTCGGGGATGTGCCGCTGCTGCATGATCCGCTCGGCATCGCGCAGTTGCATGAAGGCCTCGCCATAGTCGCCCTGGTTGGCAGCCAGGCTGGCCTTGCCGAGAAAGCCATAGAGCACTTGTTTGTCCAGGCTGTGCAGGCCCGTTTCCAGGCCCGTTTGAAACTGCTCGGCGGCGCGCTCTTCAAACCCCATGCGCAATGCCAGGCGCCCGCGCCGCAGGGCGATACGCCCCAACAGCGGGGAAAAGTCCTGGCCTGGTTTATCCAGCAGCGCCTGGACGGCGGCCAGCAGATGATCGGCCCGGTGAGGCGCGCCACGTTGTTCCAGGACTTGGGCGTGGTCCAGTTCCAGCAATCCTTCGAATACCAGTGAACCTTGCGCACGCGCCAGGCACAGCGCCTGGCGGTTGATCCGATGCGCAGAAGCCAGTTCGCCTTCAAGCAGCGCCTGCTGCGTGAGCCCACCCAGGCACAGCACCCGTTGGGCCCAGGCCTCGGGGTCCAGGCTGGCCTGGGCCTGGAGGAAGTGCTCGCGCGCCTGTTCGCCATCGCCCGAGAGGTGCAGCAACCAGCCTCGCAAGACCTGCCACCTGGCCAGCAGCTGTCGCTGCTGGCAGGCCGAAGGCTGCGGCATGAACCTGGCCAGTTGCTCGATGCACGTCGACGCCTGGTCGAAGCGTCCGGCGAACAACAGCGCAGCGGTGACCAACCCCACCGATTGCGGCGTACAGAGGGTCAGCGCTTCGCCTTGTTGATCGTGCAGGCCCAGCAACAGCACCACGTTGCGACGCTGCAAGACGTGCTCGAAGCTCAAATGCTGCAAGAAACTGACGGCAGTCTCGAACTCCTCGGCCAACATGGCTTGCTCGAACGCCATTTGCCAATCCTGCTCGGCAGCAAACCACTGGCAGGCCCGTCGATGCCAGGAACGCCCCTGCGGCCAGGGTTCTTCACGTACCAGCCGGGCCAGGGCCGGAAAAATCTGCAACCAGTCCGACGTCTGCTCCCATGGCTCGATGAAACATCCCAGGTCCAGTAGCAAGGGCAAGCATTGCGCGCCCACGGTGTCGCCGAACAGATGCTCGCACAGCCGGGCATTGAAGCGCGGCAGATGCGCCAGCACACGCCAGGCCTGCGCCAGATCCGGGGTCAGCGTGCTGAACAATTCGTACTCCAGGTAGTCGACCAAGGTCCCCGGCCGTCCCGGCGTTGCATGACTGCGCGCCCATTCGCAACGCTCCAACAGCGTGATGCGCACCCCGGCACACCAGCCGCCACTGCGCTGGATCACCTCGTGGGCAGTCCGGGCAGCCTGGGGATCGGGCAGATGACGCAGCAATGGCAGGACATCGTCAGGGGTGAAGAACAATGCCTGTGCATCGAACTCGTGCAACTCGTCATCGAGCAACAGTCGCGGCCAGTTGCAGTGGGGACGGCGGCGGCTATTCAGCCACAGGTGCAACGCCGGACTGCTGGTGTTCAACAGACGGTCGAGCAACTGGTCCAGTTCGGGATTCGGCACTCGGCAGTAGTCATCCAGGAACAACCACGTGGGTGTCTGCAAACGCGCCAGGTGGGCCAGCAGTCCCGCTTCATCGAGCATCGGCAGCCCGAGGGCCTGGGCCAGGCGCTCGCACATTTGCACCGTGCTCAACGCCGCACCCCCCAGTGGCAACCAATGCAGCCGACACCCGGTGGGAGCCTGCAGGAAGCACTCGGCGAACAATGCACTCTTGCCACTGCCCGCTGGCGCGCAAAGCAGTTTTACTCGCGCTTCGGACGTCAGCAGCGGCTCGCTCAGGGACCGCCGCGGCACGTGCGTCGAGGACAGGCGAGGCAACAATCCTGGACGGTCCGGACACGGGGTCATGGCGGTCATGTGTGCAGATCCTGTTTATTGTTATCTCACCACCCTAGTCCTGTGTCGCCGAGCTTTGGAGAAGTATTCAGCGCGCTGATTGGCGCCCATAAAAAAACGACCGGCAGGGGCGCTGCCGGTCGATCACGATCATCAAGTCAGGCACAACCTTGTGGGCAAAGGATTCACTGTGGGAGCAAGGCTTGCCCGCGATGAACGATAACGCGGGCAAGCTTTCGAACAGCGGTGCGGCCATCGCGGGCAAGCCTTGCTCCGACAGATAAATCCCTTTGCCACAGTTATCTTTCCAACAGTCAGACCTTACCGAACCCCGGTCGAACGCAGCGCTGCCGGCGTGTAGTCGGCGGCCCTGGCCTCGAAGCCGTACTCGTAGCTGTGCTTCTCTTCGTTCTTCATGCCCAGGGCGATGTAGCGGCCGGCGATGATGTCGTAGAGCGCCTCGAGGGTGTAGCCCGGGTTCTGATGGTCGTAGTAGAACTGGGCATGACCTTCGGCCACCCGCCACAGTTGGCCGCGACCGTCGTAGTGATCCACCAGCGCCGCCTGCCAGCTGTCCTCGTCGAAGTACATGTGGCGCTTGGCATAGATGTGCCGCTCGCTAGGCTTGACCGTGCCGACCACTTCCCAGACCCGGTGCAATTCATAGCGAGTCAGGTCCTGGTTGATGTGGCCGGCCTTGATCACATCGTCGTACTTGAGGCTTGGCGAATCGAGCTTGTAGCTGTTGTACGGGATGTACATTTCCTTTTTGCCGACCAGCTTCCAGTCGTAGCGGTCCGGCGCACCGGAAAACAGGTCGAAGTTGTCGGAGGTGCGCAACCCGTCGGCGGCGGTGCCCGGGCCGTCGTAAGCCACTTGCGGGGCACGACGCACCCGGCGCTGGCCGGCGTTGTAGATCCAGGCCAGGCGCGGTTCCTTCACTTGGTCGAGGGTCTCATGCACCAACAGTACGTTGCCGGCCAGGCGCGCCGGCGCAGTCACCTCCTGCTTGAAATAGGTCAATACGTTGCTGGCCTTCTCCGGGTCGGCATCCTTGATCAGGAACGGCACGGCAATTTCTTCTTCAAAGCGGATCGGCGTGAAGCTGCCATTGGTCTGCGGCGTAGCCTGGGTGATGATGCGCCGCAAGTTGCCGCCGTGGTAACGGGTGACGTGGTTCCAGAGCACTTCCACGCCGCTCTTGGGAAGCGGGAAGGCGTAGTAGCGGTTGCCAGTGAAATTGGCCAGGCCATTGCCGTCGTTGATGGCGTTCACGTTGAGGGCGCTGCGCTTGGCCGACTCGTAGATTTCCGGCGGCAGGCCCACGCTGCGGTGGGTCGGATAGACCGGGATCTTGTAGGTTTCCGGGTAGCGCTTGAACATCGCGACCTGGCCTTCGGACAGCTTGTCCTTGTACTTGTCCACGGTCGCGGCGGTGATGGTGAACAGCGGTTTTTCATTGGCGAACGGGTCGGCCAAAAAACCCTTGCTGTCCACGGCACCGGCGTTTTTCGGGATACCGCCGGTCCAGGCCGGAATCGAGCCATCGGCATTGCCGGCTTTTTCCGCGCCCAACGGCGTAAGGCTGGTACCCAGTTTATTCGCTTCATCCGGCGAGACCGCCGCCATCACGTTCGCGGCCAGCAGGCTCAGGGCCAGGGCACCGCATTGCAGGATCATCTTGCGCATTGGGTTTTCCTTGTCAGCCAGATCAGAAGTTCACGCCGAAGCTCAACGCGAGGAAGTCGCGGTCTTCGAGAACGTTGTAATCGCCGCCAAAAAAGTCGGTGTAGCTCAGGCTGGCGGTGTAGGTGTTGCGGTAGTCGGCATCGACACCGACGCTGATAGCCTTGGCGCCTTCGTTGAATAAACCGTTAGGGCCATAACCGGCCACGTCGTGGGACCAGGACACATTGGGCTTGAAGTTCACACCACCGATCACGTTGGAGTAATCGAGAATCGCCCGGGCGCGATAGCCCCAGGAAGTCGAAGTGACAAAACCATCGGTGTCACCTCGGAAGCCATATTGGCCATAGACCGAATCTCGGCCGTAACGCAGCTTGTCCTTGGACTCCAGGCCCCCGACATGCACCACCGCCGCCTCGCCGACCAGGGTCAGGCGATCGGCACCCAGTACCTGATCGACAAAATGCGTCAGGGTGCTCTGGACCTGAGTGATTTCCTTGCGCCGGTAGCCGGTGTTGTCCGCACCCGGCGTGGTCGCGATGGGCGACGCCGCGCCACCGGCAATCGGGTTGACCAGGGCCAGGGTCAGGTCGTTGGTATTGACCTGCACCGGTGCGTTGGGGCGGTAGCTGATTTCCCCGGTCCAGGCGGTGCCGGTGGGCAGCGTGGTGGAGAAACTGGCGCCGTACAGGCGGATGTCTTCGGGGTATTCAAGGTAATACTGACCGCGTCCCAGCATGACGCTTTGCGCCAGGCCGCTGCCGCTGCCTGGGGCCAGAACGTTGGCAATCGAGATCATTCCCGGCAAGGCTGCCAGCGTAGAGGAACCTGCGGTGATGGTGCCAACAGTAGGCGTGCGGCTGTGGTAATTCATGAAGTAGAGGCCGTACTCGGTATCATCGCCGAGCCAGCGCAACGCGGTACCCCACTGGCCGGAGTCACGGGCATCGCGGTCGCCACTACGGGGAATGACCACGCCTTCGCTGGACACCTGGATGCCCTGGCCGAATGCCTCGGTCAATGGCACGAACGGCGCAATCGCCGGGCTGCCCACGGTGTAGCCACTGGTGCAACCATCGGCAACCACGTCATTGCCGAAGAAGGTGCCGCAGTTATCCACAACCGTCTGGTCCCACTCCAACTGGTAGAAACCTTCGACGGTGAGCTTGTCGGTCAGGCCCTGGGAGGCGAACAGCATGTTCACCGGGATCAGGCCTTCCTTGATCTCCGCACCGGGACGACGGAACGCGGACACATCCACCGGGTTGATGCTGTTGATCGAGTTGCCGATGAAGGTACTTTCCCCCCAACTGACCACCTGCTTGCCGGCGCGCACGGTGCCCGGCAAATCGGCGATGGAATAGTTGTGATAGACAAAAGCATCGAGAATCTGCGCCCCTGAGGACTTGGCGCCTTCCTTGCGATTGCTGTCGCTGATGTCCTTGAACTCGCGGTTCTCGTCCTTTAGCTCGAAGTCATACCAGTACTTGCCGCGCACGAACACGCCGGTATCGCCGTACTTGAGTTCGAGGTCGTGCAGGCCTTTGAAGATTTTGGAAAAGGTCTCGCCTTTCTTGAAATTCAGCCGCCCATCATCACCGGTGGAGGATTGGCCGCGACCGCCGTTGACCGTGCCAACCAGGTCCTTGTCGGCATCGCGCATGCCCCAGCTTGCGCCCACGGACAACGACGAATCGAACTGACCCTCGATCTCGCCAATGTTGAATGAAACGGCCTGCGCCTGGGCACAGCAACCCAAGGCCACCGCGACGGCCAGCGCCTGCGGCTTGAAGATGGCGCGCATTGTTATTGTTGTCATGCGTCTTCCCCGGTGAGTGACAGAGGCTTCACCCTACTGCCGCGCGCCATGGGCGATAAGCGCACCAAGGAGGTATTCGCGCTGTACCTAAAAAGGATTACAGCCCATGCGGGACGGGCCTTTGCGCCGTGCATGGATGGACTGGATGATGGGTCATCAGCGCCGCGCATACTCATGCCCAGTATTCGACTGTTACGCGCCCTGCAACGGTGCATGTCCGGATCCGGGCTGTTTCCCGCAAGGCTCGATGCCTATGCTGGCCGGGCTTTCAGGGTAACGGGCCTGCAAGCACAGCCTCATGGCATCCCTCATGCCTGGCACACCGTCTTCGGATGGATTGGCGTCTCGGTCCATCATCCCGTGTTTACCGACGTTGGTTTGTAGCTCCTTTGCAACGTCACGCTTAGGCCGCTGCTTTTTGCAGCGGCCTTTTTTATGTGGTTTATTTTCCCCGGATGAGTTTTTCAGGCGGTTGTTTAGTTATCCAAGAATCGCTTCTACCTTCTTACTTCTATGAACAATCAATTCCTAGACATCCAAATGCCTGCTCCTACAACAAAGCAGGAAACTCACTACAAGCCCATGAAAAATCCACTGGTAGGCTGAAAGTCAGTCGCAGCATTCTGCTTCGATTTTAACTTAGTGAAGTTTCCACGATGCCAATCAACTACAACAGCTATCGATCAAAAAAAGGCTACAACAGCCGAATTCGTTTCCTGGTTTTCCATTACACCGCAGCTAACTTCTCATCCTCCGTCAACGCGCTGACCGGCGCCTCCGTCAGTGCCCACTACTTGATTCCGGACATCACCGACCCAAGCTATTTGAACGCGGGTTTCAACGACCAACAGATTTTCAACCTGGTGGACGAAAACCAGCGCGCCTGGCACGCAGGAGTGAGCAGTTGGGGTGGCCGAACCAATCTGAATGACACTTCGATTGGCATTGAAATCGTCAATCGCGCCACCGATAACCAAGGGCAGTTCAGCTTCCCGCCGTATCAATCCCGGCAGATCGAGGCGATCGAAGTCGTGGCGCTGGACATCCTCAAGCGTTATCCCGACATCAGCCCCGTCAATGTGGTGGGGCATTCGGACATTGCCGCTGGCAGGAAAAGCGACCCGGGCCCGATGTTTCCCTGGCAGGCGTTGTACGCCAAAGGCATCGGCGCCTGGTTTGATGAGCCCACGCAGAAGGCGTACAGGGAGGTGTATCAAGGCAACGGATTGCCGACTCGTGAACAACAACTTGGACTGTTCAAGAAGTATGGCTATGACACGTCGGCCGCCACGACGGACACAGGTTTCCAGCGCCTGGTGCGCGCCTTCCAGTTGCACTTCCGTCCGGCCAGATATGACGGGGTGATGGATATTGAGACCGCCGCGAACCTGGCGGCCTTGGTGAAAAAGTATTGCCCATGAGCACGGTTGTCGCGGCTGACGGCAACCGGCCCGGGCAATGAAACCTAAATGGCGTGGCGTTGCAGATTCGCCATCATTTCCTTCAGCGCTTCCAGGTTGTCGTTCGGGTGTACGGCATTTTCGAAGTCGCAGATCTGCTGCCAATGGGCGGCGACGTCTTCGGGTGAAAAACCTTTGCGCGGATCGAAGCCCGCCCCCAGGCTGCGCTCCCAGCGCACCTTGCCCATCCAGCCGCCGCCCACTTCGAACAGGCCGGAGGTTTCCTGGCAGGTCTCACTGGCCAGGTACACCACCAGCGGGCTGACGAGTTCGGGCTTGAGTTGTTCGAATACCTGCGGCGGGATCAGGCCTTCGGTCATGCGCGTGCCGCCGGTGGGGGCGATGGCATTGACCAGGATGTTGTTCTTGCGGCCTTCGATGGCCAGGGTCCGCGTCAGGCCATAAAGGCCGAGCTTGGCCATGCCGTAGTTGGATTGGCCAAAGTTGCCGTAGATGCCGGAGGTGGAAGCGGTGAAGATCACCCGCCCGTAGTTTTGCTCACGCAGGTGCGGCCACGCGGCGCGGGTCACCTTGTAGGCACCCTCGACGTGGACGCGGTAGACCAGGTCCCAATCGGCGTCGTCCATTTTGTGGAACGTTTTGTCCCGCAGGATCCCGGCGTTGTTGACCACCACATCGACGCGACCGAACGCGTCCAGGGCATTTTGTACCAGTTTGTCGCCATCGGTCACCGAGTCGTGGTTGGCCTCGGCGATGCCACCCGCCTTGCGGATTTCGGCGACCACCCGGTCTGCTGCCGAGGCGTTGGCCCCTTCCCCTTGAGCCGAGCCGCCAAGGTCGTTGACCAGCACTTTCGCGCCTTGTCTGGCGAACAGCAGCGCATGGGCGCGGCCCAGGCCCCCGCCGGCTCCCGTGACGATCACGACTTTATCTTCGAAGCGCACAGACTCACTCATGGCAGAACTCCAGCAGGCGGACAGGACAATGGGCACGAGTGTCCGGCACAAGTTGGCCGGTCACAATCAACACGGTTGCAAGTGAATGGTGGCCGATAAGGTGAGGGGATGATGCAGGCCCAGGCCACGGCGGCACATTCGATTTCCGGCGCCGCTATCGCGAGCAAGCTCGCTCCCACAGGGTGTCGTCATGAACAGGCCATTTGTCTGCGCGGCGCGACGATGGCTTCGCGAAACGCCAGGTAATGCTGGAGTACCTGCACCGGCGCCTCGGTGTGTGGGTAATGACCGATGTCGGGCAACAACACCGTGTCCGGGTTCGGGATCAGTGCCTCGTAGCGCGCCACCATGTGTTCACCGGAAATCGGGTCGACCGCGCCGTCAATCACCCGCAACGGCACGTCGCCGCGCCGCATCGCCTGCACCCAACGATCACGCTGCACGCGGCGTTCGGGAATATAGGCGATGAGCTTGTGCATGATCCGCGGGCCACGATGGGCTTCTATCAGGCTCCAGAAATCATCCAGTTCGCTTTCAGTGGGGCCGGTCCTGGGACCGAAAATACGCCGAAAGCTACTGACCAGGCTTTCCCGGGAGAACGCCCGCCCCAGCAGCCAGCCCAGGGGGCTGAGCAAGAGTTTCTGGGCCCAGACCGGACGATGGGTTTCCGGGAACAGGCCGCCATTGAGAAAGACACAACTGGCGAGGCGGATGCGCGCTTCGTAGTGCCGCGCCAGCAGCTCCTGGGCCACGCTGTCACCGTAATCGTGGGCCAGCACATGCAGCGCGCCCCTCACATTCAGGTGCGCCAGCAAGGCCTGTTGCAGATCGGCTTGCTCCAGCAGGCTGTAGACGTGATCCGTCGGTTTGGCGGAGTCGCCGAAACCGAGCATGTCACACGCGATCACCCGGTAGCGTTGCGCCAACGGTTGCCATAGGTAATGCCAATCCCAACTGGCGGTGGGAAAACCGTGGATCAGCAGCAGCGGCTCGCCCTGCCCGGCCACCCAGTAACGGATGGCATGACCACGGAACATGAAGATCTGGCTGCGCTGGCGCCAGATACGCAGGGGAATCTGGGCCAGGGCCATCAACTTCTATACCCGGCATCTTGTTGATCGAGCTTGCGCAATAACGCCGGCCAGGCCAACGCGCCGCCCATGCCCTGGGCGCTTTTGGTCACCCCGGCGATCATCGCCCGGGCGCCAGCCAGGATCTGCGGTTCGATGGCAATCAGCTCGGCCCCGCCGCTCTGCGCCAGGACCTGGATGTCACAGGCCCGTTGAAAGGTGAACATCATCAGGAAAGTATCGGCGATGGTCCCGCCGCAGGTCAGCAAGCCATGGTTGTGCAGCATCAGGAAGTTGCTCTCGCCCAGGTCCGCCTGCAGGCGAGCCTTTTCTTCGTGATTCAAGGCCACCCCTTCGTAGGCGTGATAGGCCAGGCTCGACAGCACGAACAGCGATTGCTGGCTGATCGGCAGCATCCCCTGCTTCTGGGCCGATACCGCCACCCCGGCTGCCGTGTGGGTGTGCAACACACAGGCCACATCATGGCGCACCTCATGCACCGCGCTGTGGATGGTGTAGCCGGCCGGGTTGATCTCGTAGGGGCTGTCCATCAACTTGTTGCCGGCCTGATCGACCTTGACCAGGCTCGAGGCGGTGATTTCATGGAACATCATCCCGAACGGGTTGATCAGGAAATCCTCGGTACCGGGAACCTTTGCGGAAATATGGGTGAAGATCAGGTCATCCCAACCATGCAGCGCGACAAGCCGATAACAGGCGGCAAGGTCCACCCGGGTTTGCCATTCGGCCGCACTGACCTGATCCTTGATGCTGAGTGTCGTTTGGATGGGCGCTACGCTCACGGCTCTGACCTCTGGTTTCTTATATGTCTCGATCGAAACGTCGTACGCAAGAAAATCAGTCTAGTCAGCTCTTTCAGAGGCGGTAGTTGCGTTGGCAGCCAGCTTACTGGCCGAACGAGTCAGCGCATCCGCTTCAAGGGCGCAACGTATCGATCAACTCAGCGAGCCATGGCTCGGCGTCGGTTTCCGGCGTGACGCTTTCGCTGGCATCCAGACGCAGCATCGGCAGCACCTCGCGTACGCCCAATTCGACGAACAGCTCGCACATCTGCTCGCCACCGGCGCAGAAGGTATCCCCATAGCTGGCGTCGCCCAGGCCGATCACCGCGCCAGGCAAACCGCGAAAGAATCCGGGCAACTGGTCGCGGATGACCGAATACAACGGCATCAGATTGTCCGGCAACTCCCCCATACCGGTGGTGGAAGTCACTGCCAGCACGGCCTCTGGTGCGAATGCCTGCACATCCGCCAGGGTCGCACGCGGGTCGTGCCAGGCTTCGAAACCTGCCTCGCGAAGCAGTTTGGCGGCGTGCCGGGCGACTTCTTCGGCGGTGCCATACACCGAGCCGGAAAGAATGGCGACTTTCATCAATCTGATCCTGAACCTGAAAAAAGAGCCGGAATAGTAACAGTTGCACCTGTCCGGCTGCGAATGGCTCTCAACGGCCCCAATGGCCAGTGGACAGCCTATCGATTTCTTTTAGAATGCTGATCCTACAAGGATGTTCAAAGGGTTCTCCCCATGATCAACGCTCAACTGATGCAACTGGTCATCAATGCTTCGAACGACGGGATTGTCATCGCCGAAAAAGAAGGTGAAGACAATATCCTGATCTACGTGAACCCGGCCTTCGAACGATTGACCGGTTATCACCGCGACGAAATCCTTTATCAGGATTGCCGATTCCTGCAATCGGGTGATCGGGACCAGCCTTCGCTGGAGCTCATTCGCAAAGCCTTGAAAGAGGGTGGTGCCTGTCGTGAGGTGCTGCGCAATTACCGCAAGGACGGCACGCCGTTCTGGAATGAGTTGTCACTGTCCACGGTAAAAAACCAGGCTGACGGGCATACCTATTTCGTGGGTGTGCAAAAAGACGTCACGACCCAGGTCAAGGCTCAACAACGCGTCGCCCAACTGGAAAAGGAGCTGGCCGACGCACGGGAGACCATTGCCCGACTCGAAGCGACGAACGGTTCAAACAAACCCACGAATTAATGGTCAGTCACTACAATCACCAGTGAACACGTAAATTATCATTTCGAGCAGATCATGCAGCGCGATGCCCTCCTGACGCAGGATGAACTGGATTTCATCCGGACCATGCAACACAACCCGCAGCTGAACGAGCGGGATGTCACGTCGAGCTTGCTGGTAAACGGTGGGTCGCAGATCCGTGACTTGCTGACACGTCTGGCGGCAAATGAGCAGGTTACGCTGCAAGCCAGTTTCGAAAACCAGCAAATGACCTTTCCGCTGCATCTGGTGGAAGACGAATTCCATGCGATGCACCTGCGCCTGGGTGTGCCGAGCATCTACGAAGACGGACCGAAGATACGCCCATGGCGCCTGGCGCTCGAAGAGCCGGTGGCGCTGGAAAATATCAAGGGTCAGCCGGGACCGCTGTGGGTCCACGAAGTCTCCTGCAAAGGCGTATTGGTAGAGAACCGCAGTCGGACCAAACCGCCGAAGCAGTTTGCCTTGTGGTTCAGCCCATCAGGCTACGAGAGAATTTCGTTGCGAGGCAGCTTCGAACGGGAAACCGATCGCGGTCTGTTTGCCTACCACCTGAACCAGAATGACCAGGACGAGACGGAGCGCCTGCGCCAGTACATCCTGCAGCAACATCGCCTGACCCATCCAACCATGCATCTCTAGTGTCCTGTTTCGCAAATACGTTTCTTTTTGACAATGTGATACAGGACACTCCATTCAGGTATCCAGATTGCCCGCAATGAATTGACGCAGGCGCTGGCGCATCACTGTCCCCTCACTCCCCAGACAACCGATCGAGGACCCGACAAGGCTCTCCTGTGCCAGATCGGATGCTTCACCGGCCAGCATCAACGGGCAATCCAGGCTCATTGCCAACTTCCCCAAGCGTTTAGGTAGATCGGCCGCTGGCGCATGATTGGAAACCAGCACCAATGCCACCGGCTGGATCTTCTGGCACACCAGGGTCAGTTCCTCGAACGGCAGGCCGATCGACAACAGCCTGACGCCGACTTCCGCCTTGGACAGGAACAGCCCTGTAACCAGCAACTCCAGTTCATGGCAATGATCGGCAATCGCGCAGACCAGAACACGCGGCGACGCACCTTCGCGCTTGAGCAAGAGCCGCTGGATGATGCGCGAACGCAGGAAACCATCAAGAAACACCCATTCGCTGGCTTGCCCGAACGTCTGCTGGCGTTGCAATAGCTGTCGCCAAAGCGGCATCAGGATGTCCTGGAAGACGATTGGCACGGTATAGGTGGAAAAGACCTGCCCGTAGACGCG
The DNA here is from genome assembly GCF_008801605.1 of Pseudomonas brassicacearum subsp. brassicacearum. Classification (GTDB taxonomy): domain Bacteria; phylum Pseudomonadota; class Gammaproteobacteria; order Pseudomonadales; family Pseudomonadaceae; genus Aquipseudomonas; species Aquipseudomonas brassicacearum. The sequence continues at coordinate 433,116 of NZ_VZPJ01000003.1, forward strand.
ATCCAGCTCCACATCGTCAAAGTTGCTAACCGCGTCCGCCACCTGTTGTTGCCAGCGGGCATGATCGGCCCTGACCAGATCGGAGGAGATCAGCGTGGAGACCGGTTGCACCGACTCGGTCTTCGCCAGGATCTTTCCCACTTTGCTGACGGCCACCCCGCGCTCTATCCAAGCCAGGATGCTGCGCACTTTTTCAATATCGCCCAACGAGTACAGGCGATGCCCGCTTTCGGTGCGGGTAGGTTGGATCAAACCGTAGCGCCGCTCCCAGGCGCGCAGGGTCACGGGGTTCACGCCGGTCATGCGCGCGACTTCGCGAATGGGAAACAGGTCTTCCCGCTTCAAGGCACCTGATGCCTGGAAAACGAAGCCATCCTCTGTGATCACACTCATTTTGGCAGGCAATTCCGACTGGCAAATTGGATCCTAGTTTACCCCTCCCAGGACATGTCATGACAAGGATAAACGTACTCGATGTGCGGTTTTGTTGTTTTATGCGCAATCGGGAATAATCCTTGCCTGTTTTTTGGCGACCAGACGCTACCCACCACCCCGGGGCGTCCCTCGCGAACCTCCTACCCGGAGTGCCGCGCCTGTCTTACGGAGATACATGATGTCTACCTCACCCGTCACCTTGATGGTTGCCCGCCGCGTCGCCAATGGACGCTATCAGGACCTGATCGCCTGGTTGCGCGAAGGCGAACAACTGGCAACCGACTTTCCCGGCTACCTGGGTTCCGGCGTGCTCGCCCCACCGCCCGAGGACGATGAATTCCAGATCATCTTCCGTTTTGCCGACGAGCAGACGCTGCACGCCTGGGAACACTCGGCCTCGCGCACGGCCTGGCTGGGACGGGGCAGCGATCTGTTCGCCCATCCCTCCGAACACCGGGTGCGTGGCATCGATGGCTGGTTCGGTGCGGTCGGCCAGCGTCCTCCACGCTGGAAACAGGCCGTGGCCATCTGGCTGGCGTTCTTTCCCGTCTCGCTGTTGTTCAATTTCCTGTTGGGGCCGCTGCTGGGCGAACTGGGCCTGTTGAGCCGCGTGCTCATCAGCACGCTCATGCTGACGCCGCTGATGGTCTACCTGTTTATCCCGATGTCGACCCATCTGCTGGCGAACTGGCTCAACAGTGCGCCGCAGCGGACGTTGCCGACTACGCAGAATCATTGAAGCCGCCAGCCCAGACTCATGGGCGACAAAAAACCTGTGGGAGCGAGCTTGCTCGCGATGAGGCCGGTATATCCACACCAGGTGTTGGCCGTCAGTCCGCTATCGCGAGCAAGCTCGCTCCCACAGGGGAACTCTGGATTCACCTTTGGACATAGGAGGCGCCCCGCGTCGCTGTTATAGTTTTGCTCTTGCCGTGAACCGAGCCGTCCTATGTCCAGCGCCACCGCTCCGATCCTGATCACTGGCGCAGCCCAGCGCGTCGGCCTGCATTGCGCCCGGCGATTGCTGGAAGACGGGCAACCGGTGATCGCGACCTACCGAACCGAACGCCCCGGTGTGCAAACGTTGCGGGACCTGGGCGCGGTCGTGCTGTTTGCCGACTTCTCCAGCGAAGCGGGGATCCTGACCTTTATCGAACAACTCAAGCAGCACACCGACCGGCTGCGGGCCATTGTGCACAATGCCTCGGCCTGGCTGGCCGAAGACCCGGGCAGCGAAACGGCGGCCTTCAACGCCATGTTCGGCGTGCACATGCTTGCGCCTTACCTGATCAACCTGCACTGCGCCGAGCTGCTGCAGCGTTCAGCCCCAGCGGATATCGTGCACATCAGCGATGACGTGACCCGCAAGGGCAGCGCCCGGCATATCGCCTATTGCGCCACCAAGGCCGGCCTGGAAAGCCTGACCCTGTCGTTCGCGGCGAAGTTCGCCCCGGCGATCAAGGTCAACGGCATCGCCCCGGCCCTGCTACTGTTCAACCCCGAAGACGACGCGGCTTACCGCGCCAAGGCCCTGGCCAAGTCCGCGCTGGGCATCGAACCCGGCAGCGAAGTGATCTACCAGAGCCTGCGTTATCTGCTGGACAACCCTTATGTCACCGGCACGACCCTGACCGTCAACGGCGGGCGGCACGTCAAATAGCCTTGTTTCGAGGATGCACCATGACGCTATCCCTGCCCCAGAATTACCGCGAGATCCTTATAGGCCTGGGGGAAAACCCCGAGCGCGAAGGTCTGCTCGATACCCCGGTCCGTGCCGCCAAGGCCATGCAGTACCTCTGCCATGGGTATGAACAAAGCGTCGAGCAGATCGTCAACGGCGCGCTGTTCGCCTCTGACAGCGATGAAATGGTGATCGTCGCCGACATCGAACTCTATTCACTCTGCGAACATCACCTGTTGCCCTTCATCGGCAAGGCCCATGTGGCTTATATTCCTACGGGCAAGGTCCTGGGGCTGTCGAAAATCGCCCGGCTGGTGGACATGTTCGCCCGCCGCCTGCAAATCCAGGAGAACCTGACCCGGCAAATCGCCGACGCGGTGCAGCAGGTCACCCAGGCCGCCGGCGTGGCGGTGGTGATCGAGGCCCAGCACATGTGCATGATGATGCGCGGTGTCGAAAAACAGAACTCGACCATGAACACCTCGGTGATGCTCGGCGCCTTTCGCGATTCCAGCACCACGCGCCAGGAGTTCCTGCAATTGATTCGACGGAGCAATTAAATGCCACAACTTCAGCCAGCCATGGCACGCATCAAGGTCAAGGACCTGCGTCTGCGTACCTTCATTGGCATCAACGAGGATGAAATCCTCAACAAGCAGGATGTGTTGATCAACCTGACCATCCTCTATGCCGCCCAAGAGGCGGTGCGCGACAACGACATCGACCACGCGCTGAACTACCGCACCATCACCAAGGCGATCATCGCCCACGTGGAAGGCAACCGTTTCGCCCTGCTCGAACGCCTCACCCAGGAATTGCTCGACCTGGTCATGGCCAACGAATCGGTGCTGTATGCCGAAGTCGAAGTCGACAAACCCCACGCCTTGCGATTTGCCGAGTCGGTGTCGATTACCCTTGCGGCAAGCCGCTGAGCGGCACGTTTTCAGCGGCGAGCTTGAAGCGGTAAGCTTGAGGCCACCGCAATCCATCTTGCAGCTTGAAGCCCAGCGCTTGCAGCTGCCCGTCAGGAAACACCATGAACGACCAACAACGCCTCGAACTCGAAGCCGCCGCTTTCCGTCGGCTGGTTGCCCACCTGGACAGCCGCAAGGATGTGCAGAACATCGACCTGATGAACCTCGCCGGCTTCTGCCGCAACTGCCTGTCCAAGTGGTACAAGGCCGCCGCCGATGAACGCCAGGTCGAGGTCAGCCTCGACGACGCCCGCGAAGTGGTCTACGGAATGCCGTACGCCGAGTGGAAAGCCCAATACCAGAAAGAAGCCAGCGCCGAACAACAGGCGGCGTTCGCCAAAGGAAAACCCGATGCCTGATCTCAATACCCTGCGTGCCCGCCTCAAGAGCGGCGAACATGCCTTCGCCGACACCCTGGCCTTTATCGCCGCCGGTTACGACTACCAGCCCCAGGCCTTCGACAACGGTGGCGTGCACAACGCCGCCGGGCAGAACGAAGGTTCGTGCAAGACCCTGGGCCTGGCGCTGCTCGAAGGCTTGAGCGATGAAGAAGCGCTCCTGGCGTTCGGCGAACATTACCGTTCGGTGCTGGCCACGCCCGAAGGCAGCGATCACGGCAATATCCGCGCGCTGATGGCCCATGGGCTGGCCGGTGTGACGTTCGAGGCACAGCCGCTGCAGCGGCGCTGATCCACAGATTCTTGCAGCCCTCTTCTGTGGCGAGGGCATTCATCTGTGGGAGCATGGCTTGCCCGCGATGGGCGCGCCGAGGTTTAACAGCAGCTGAACCGCGTTATCGTTCATCGCGGGCAAGCCATGCTCCCACAGGTCTTCCTCCCGCAAATAAATCCTCCCGCTCCACATCCCGACTTTTAAGATTGACCCGGCAACTTTATTTCGTTTGCCGGGCCCCTCTGCTCGCGGCTTAGATAATGGAAATTTCTCCACCGTCCGAGCCGTCATCCATGAGCAGCGAAACCATCAGCCAATCGATCTCCATCGTGCATCCCGTCAGCCTCAGCCACGGCAAGAATGCCGAGGTCTGGGATACCAACGGCAAACGCTACATCGATTTCGTCGGCGGCATCGGTGTATTGAACCTCGGCCATTGCCATCCGCGCATCGTCGAGGCGATCCGTGAACAGGCCACCCGGCTGACCCATTACGCATTCAACGCCGCGCCCCATGCGCCGTACATTGAATTGATGGAACGCCTGGCGGCGTTTATCCCGGTGGATTATCCGGTCAGCGGCATGCTCACCAACAGCGGCGCCGAAGCGGCGGAGAACGCCTTGAAGATCGTACGCGGCGCCACGGGCCGTACCGCCGTGATTGCGTTTGATGGCGCCTTTCACGGCCGCACCCTGGCGACCCTCAACCTCAACGGCAAGGTCGCGCCTTACAAGCAGAAAGTCGGCGTTCTGCCCGGGCCGGTGTACCACCTGCCGTACCCCAGCAAGGACAACGGCGTCACCGGCGAAGAAGCCTTGAAGGCCATGGAGCGGCTGTTCAGCGTCGAGATCGACGTGAATGACGTGGCCTGTTTCATTGTCGAGCCGGTGCAGGGCGAAGCCGGCTTCCTGGCGATGGACGTGCCCTTCGCCCAAACCCTGCGGCAGTTCTGCGACGATAAGGGCATTGTGCTGATCGCCGATGAAATCCAATCGGGCTTCGGCCGCACCGGCCAGCGCTTTGCCTTCTCGCGATTGGGCATCGAACCGGACCTGATCCTGCTCGGTAAAAGCATTGCCGGCGGCGTGCCCTTGGGCGCGGTGGTGGGACGCAAGGCGCTGCTGGACAACTTGCCCAAGGGTGGCCTGGGCGGCACCTACTCGGGCAACCCCATCGCCTGCGCCGCCGCCCTGGCGACCCTGGATGAAATGACCGACGCCAACCTGCACACCTGGGGCTCGCAACAGGAGGAGGCGATCGTCAGCCGCTACCAATCCTGGCGCAGCCGTGGGCTGACACCCTACCTCGGCCGCCTGACCGGCGTCGGCACGATGCGCGGCATCGAGCTGACCCACGCCAACGGCACCCCGGCTTCCGCACAACTGACACAACTGCTGGCCCTGGCGCGGGAATCGGGGTTGCTGCTGATGCCCAGTGGTAAATCGCGGCACATCATCCGGCTGCTGGCGCCGTTGACGACCGAGGCGACGGTGTTGGAGGAGGGCCTGGATATCCTGGAGGCGTGCCTTGCGAGGCTGACCTGAAATGCTCTGTTTCTGACCACACAAAAAACCTGTGGGAGCGAGCTTGCTCCCACAGGGGGTCAGCGGCAGGTATCCACCCATGAAAAAACCGGCCGAAGCCGGTTTTTTTGTACCCGCCGAATCAGAACGAAGCGTTCTGCAAGCCATCCAGGTAGCGCTCGGTGTCCAGGGCTGCCATGCAACCGGCACCGGCCGAGGTGATCGCCTGGCGGTAGACGTGGTCGGCCACGTCGCCGGCCGCGAAGATACCTTCGACGCTGGTGGCGGTGGCGTTGCCGTCGCGGCCGCCCTTGACCACCAGGTAGCCGTCCTTGAGTTCCAGCTGGCCTTCGAACAGCGAGGTGTTCGGGGTGTGGCCGATGGCGATGAACACGCCGTCAACCTTGATCTCGTCGAAGCTGCCGTCGTTGTTCTTCAGGCGGGCACCGGTCACGCCCATGTTGTCGCCCAGCACTTCGTCCAGGGTCGCGTTGAGCTTGAGGATGATCTTGCCTTCGGCGACGCGGGCATTGAGCTTGTCGATCAGGATCTTCTCGGCGCGGAAAGTCTCGCGACGGTGGATCAGGGTGACCGTGCTGGCGATGTTGGCCAGGTACAATGCTTCCTCGACCGCGGTGTTGCCGCCACCGACCACTGCCACAGGCTTGTTGCGGTAGAAGAAACCGTCGCAGGTGGCGCAGGCGGAAACACCTTTGCCCATGAAGGCTTCTTCCGACGGCAGGCCCAGGTAACGAGCGCTGGCACCGGTGGCGATGATCAGGGCATCGCAGGTGTAGGTCGCGCTGTCGCCGGTCAGGGTGTACGGCTTGGCGGCGAAGTCCACGGCATTGATGTGGTCGAAAACGATCTCGGTCTCGAAGCGCTCGGCGTGCTCCTTCATGCGTTCCATCAAGGCCGGGCCAGTCAGGCCGTGGACATCGCCCGGCCAGTTGTCGACTTCGGTGGTGGTGGTCAATTGACCGCCGGCCTGCATGCCGGTGATCAGCAGTGGCTTGAGGTTGGCACGGGCCGCATAAACCGCAGCGCTGTAACCGGCAGGGCCGGAACCGAGAATAATCACTCGCGAATGACGCACTTCAGACATGACCTGCTCCTGTTGACCGGACCTTGCGGGCCGGAACGCCGGGTGAGCGGCGTGAATAAAAAAGGACCGTTGACGCACTTGGGGAAGGCTTGGGTTCGACGGTCCTGGAAAAGAATGGGTGCAGCGTATCGAGGGAGCGAAGATTAAGGAAATACGGTTTAACAATCCAGCTCATAGGTGAGCTCTATCCCCAGCGGTCCCTTCAATAGGTGCCTTCGCCTCAAGAAACGTTGTTACACGCCATGTCGCCGCTTTCCCGGGCGGGGCAAAGCCGGTAAGGTCGGCGCGTTCACCTTCGCTCGGAGCCACCTATGCCCGCCCCCGTCCTGTCCGGCCCGCAATATTTGCGAGAGGGCCTCAAGCTGGTCTTGAGCCCGGGCCTGCGCTTGTTCGTACTCTTGCCCCTGGCGATCAACCTGGTGCTGTTCGTCGGATTGATTTACCTGGCCGGCCATCAGTTCAGCCTGTGGGTCGATACGCTGATGCCGTCGCTGCCGGACTGGCTCAGTTTCCTCAGCTATGTGCTCTGGCCGCTGTTCGTGGTGCTCGTCGTGCTGATGGTGTTTTTCACCTTCACCATGCTCGCCAACGTCATCGCCGCACCGTTCAACGGCTTTCTTGCGGAAAAAGTCGAAGTGGTCATCCGTGGCACCGACGACTTCCCGGCCTTCAGTTGGGCCGAGTTGATCGCCATGATCCCGCGAACCCTCGGCCGGGAAGCGCGCAAGCTCGGCTATTTCCTGCCCCGCGCCCTGGGCTTGTTCGTGCTGTCGTTCATCCCCGTGGTCAATCTGGTGGCGGCACCGCTGTGGCTGCTGTTCGGCGTGTGGATGATGGCGATCCAGTACATCGACTACCCGGCGGACAACCACAAGCTGGGCTGGAACGAGATGCTCGCCTGGCTGCGGGAAAAACGCTGGCAGAGCCTGGGCTTTGGCGCCAGCGTGTACCTGGTGCTGCTGATCCCGGTGGTCAACATCCTGATGATGCCGGCAGCGGTGGCCGGCGCGACGTTGTTCTGGGTCCGTGAGCAAGGCGCCGAGACCGCGTTGGCCCGCCAGGGCTGAGCCGGTCACAAATCCATCATCTTGTCGTCACAATGACGAAATGGCCCCGGTCGACACTGGGGTCATGACCACACCTCTGCACATTACCCTGATCACCGAAACCTTCCCGCCGGAAATCAATGGCGTGGCCAATACCCTGGGCCGCCTGTACGACGGCCTGCGCGCCCGCGGGCATCAGGTCGAGCTGATACGGCCGCGCCAGGTCGATGACCAACGCCAGGCCAGTGACGGGCAATTGCTACTGTGCCGGGGCTGGCCGTTGCCGGGCTATCCAGGTTTGCAGTGGGGCCAGGCGTCGATGCACAAACTGCTCAGGCGCTGGAAACGCCATCGTCCAGACGTGCTGTACATCGCCACCGAAGGGCCGCTGGGTTTGTCGGCACTGCGCGCGGCACGACGCTTGGGCATCTCGGTGGTCAGCGGCTTCCACACCAATTTCCAGCAATACACCCAGCAGTACGGCCTCGGGCTGTTGAGTCGCGTGCTCACCCATTACCTGCGCTGGTTTCACAACCGCTCCAGCCTGACCCTGGTGCCCAGCCTCAGCCAGCGCCTGGAACTGGAGCGACGACATTTCGAGCGCGTGGCGCTGCTCTCGCGCGGCGTGGACAGCCAACTGTTTCATCCGGTCAAGCGCTCGACGAGCCTGCGTGAGGCGTGGGGCCTGGGCGACGATGACATCGCCGTGATCCACGTCGGACGCCTGGCTCCGGAGAAAAACCTCGGGCTGCTCAAGCGCAGTTTCGCCACGCTGTGCAGCGCTTTCCCGGGGCGACGGATGAAATTGGTGGTGATCGGCGACGGCCCGCAGCGCTCCGCCCTGGAGCAGGAACTGCCCGAAGCGATCTTTTGTGGCTCGCAACGCGGCGAGGCGCTGGCCAGTCATTATGCGTCCGGGGATGTGTTTGTCTTTCCGAGCCTGACCGAAACCTTCGGCAATGTGGTGCTGGAGGCGCTGGCGTCCGGGCTGGGCGTGGTGGCCTACGATCAGGCTGCGGCGGCCCAACACATTCGCCACGGCTACAACGGCGTGCTGGCAATGCCGGGGGATGAGGAGGCGTTCTGCGATGCCGCCCGTTGGCTGCTGGAAGAGCGCGAGACTTTGCGTTGCGTGCGGCTCAATGCGCGCCAGCATGCCAGTCGCCAGGGTTGGGCATCGGTGATCGAGCAGTTCGAGGCGCAGTTGCGGGGGGTTTGCCAGGTCGAATCGTCGCTGCCCCAGGCAGTGTCGCAGCGCTGAAAAGCATCGCGGGCAAGCCTTGCTCCCACAGAGTTGTCAGTCGTTCACGCACAATGTGTTCGCTGAAGATCAATGTGGGAGCAAGGCTTGCCCGCGATGAGGCCCAACAAGGCGCCGCTTAAACCAGGGTCATCAACGCCTCGCGACTGAACGGCAAGATATCCTGCTCCCGCCCTTCGCGCACTTTCTGCGCCCAGTCCGGATCCACCAGCAGCGCGCGCCCCACCGCCACCAGGTCGAACTCGTCGTTGTTCAGGCGCTCCAGCAGTTTTTCCAGGCTGGCCGGTTGCGCGACTTTGTCGGTGTTGACCATGAACTGCAGGAACTCGCCGTCCAGGCCGACGCTGCCAACGGTGATGGTGGGCTTGCCGGTGAGCTTGCGGGTCCAGCCGGCCAGGTTCAGCTCGGAGCCTTCAAACTCCGGCTCCCAGAAGCGCCGTGTCGAGCAGTGGAAAATATCCACGCCGGCGTCAGACAATGGCTTGAGGAATTCGCCCAGGGTTTCAGGGGTCTGCACCAGACGCGCGGTGTAGTCCTGCTGTTTCCATTGGGAGAAGCGGAAAATGATCGGGAAACCCTCGCCCACCGCCGCGCGCACGGCACGGATCAATTCGATCGCAAAGCGCGAACGGTTGGCCAGGCTGCCGCCGTAACCGTCGGTGCGCTGGTTGCTGCCTTCCCAGAAGAACTGGTCCACCAGATAGCCGTGGGCACCGTGGATTTCCACCCCGTCCATGCCGATGCCTTGAGCGTCTTTTGCCGCCTGGGCGAACGCGGCGATTACCTCGTCAATGTCCGCCTGGGTCATACCGTGGACCACCACCTGGCCGTCCTTGAGCTTTTCGGTCGGGCCATAGCCCGGCACGCTGGCGTCCGGCTCGGTGCCGATGCGTCGCACACTGCCCACATGCCACAGCTGTGGAACGATCTTGCCGCCTTCGGCGTGTACCGCATCAACCACTTTCTTCCAGCCGGCCAACGCGGCGTCGCCATAGAAATGCGGCACGTTCGGGTAGCCGTTGGAAGCCTTGTGCCCCACCGTCGTGCCCTCGGTGATGATCAGGCCGACCCCGGCCGCCGCGCGGCGACGGTAATACTCGATGACCTTGGCGTTCGGAACGCCGCCCGGCGAAAACGAACGGGTCATTGGCGCCATCACCACCCGGGTCGGCAACTCGAGCGCGCCGAGGTGGAAAGGTTTGAACAGGGCTTTTGCAGGCATGAGGCACTCCACGGGACAAGGTCGCAGGTCGATATGACGACGATAATATGTGGAGTCCGTGGCGCTCGGTAGCACTATTGATTGGAGTGATTAAGGATCAAAAGGGCGCCGAGTAGGAGCTGTGTAGGAGCTGTCGAGTGCAACGAGGCTGCGATCTTTCCCCAAACACTTGAGTCTCAAGCGAAAGATCAAAAGATCAAAAGATCAAAAGATCAAAAGATCGCAGCCTTCGGCAGTTCCTACATCTGCAATTTCTTGAGGATCAAGCCAGCGCTTTTTCGATCGCCTGGATCACGGCAGGATCATCCGGCGCCGTGCGCGGTGAGAAACGTACCAGCACGCGACCGTCCTTGCCGACCAGGAACTTCTCGAAGTTCCAGGTAATGTCTCCGGGAAACTCGGCGCCCTCGCCCGCCAACAGGCGATAGAGCTGATGACGACCGGGGCCGTTCACGTCCAGCTTGCTGGACAGCGGGAACGTCACGCCGTAGTTGAGGCTGCAAAAGTCCTGGATTTCCTGCTCGGTTCCCGGTTCCTGCCCGGCGAACTGATTGCAGGGCAAGCCCAGCACGCTGAACCCCTTGGCCTTGTATTGCTGATAGAGATTTTCCAGCGCCGCGTATTGAGGCGTCAGGCCACATTTGGAGGCGACGTTGACCACCAGCACGACTTGCCCCTTGAACGGCGCCAGAGCAAGCTCCTGACCATCCAGGGCTTTGAGTTTAAGGTCGTGGAAAGCACTCATGACGAACTCCAGGTTTGCGGATCTTTTCGAAACAGCCGTGGTTGATGCTAACAGCAACCGACTAAAAAGGCGCCGTATGGCGCCTTTCCAGTTCACTGGTCATTTGAGCGTAGCGCACAAATCAGTGGTGATGGCCGCCTTCGCCATGGACGTGACCATGGGCGATTTCTTCCTGGCTGGCGTCACGGATGTCGACGATCTTGACTTTGAAGTTCAAGCGCTGGCCAGCCAGCGGGTGGTTGCCGTCAACGGTGACATCGTCGCCTTCCAGGTCGCGAATGGTGACGATCTGCATCTGGCCATCGGGGGCGGAAGCGTGGAACTGCATGCCCACTTCCAGCTCATCGACGCCTTCGAACATGCTGCGGCTCAGGGTGCTGACCAGTTCGGCGGAGTATTCGCCATAGGCGTCTTCCGGCTCGACGGTAACGTTCAGGTCGTCACCGACCGTTTTGCCTTCCAGGGCTTTTTCCAAGCCCTGGATGATGTTGCCTGCGCCATGCAGGTAGACCAGCGGAGCGCCGCCGGCAGAGCTGTCGATGACCTCACCAGCGTCGTTGGTCAGGGTATAGTCGATGGAGACAGCCTTATTGGCGGCGATCAGCATGGGGCGAGACCTTTTGCATAAGAATGAAGAACGGACAAGTCTAAACAAGGATTTGCCCGAAAGCGAACGGAACCCGGACAAACGGACTTGCCCGAACAGACCGACGGTCACCGGTTTCCATCAGGACGAGGACGGGCACTGGGTGGCCGAGCTGTCTTGTGGCCATACTCAGCATCTGCGTCACCAGCCACCGTGGCAGTCCCGGGCCTGGGTGCAGGACCCCGGGCAACGTATTGAAAAAATAGGCCAGCCCTTTGATTGCGGCTGGTGCGCTCAAGGCCCGGTTAGCGATAACCTTGACGACTGAATTGTGGGTAGACGGCCAGTCATAGGCCGCGCCATTCCCCCTTAGAGAATTCGCATGCAAACTTTTTTTATCGCGCCCACCGATTTTGGTGTGGGCCTGACCTCCATCAGCCTCGGGCTGGTGCGTACCCTTGAACGGGCCGGACTGAAAGTCGGCTTTTTCAAACCCATTGCCCAACCTCACCCCGGCGACACCGGGCCGGAACGCTCCACCGAGCTGGTGGCCCGCACCCACGGCCTCAAGCCGCCGCAGCCCCTGGGCCTGGCGCACGTCGAGCGCATGCTCGGCGACGGCCAGCTCGATGAGCTGCTGGAAGAAATCATTACCCTTTATCAGCAGGCGGCCATCGGCAAGGACGTGCTGGTCGTCGAAGGCATGGTCCCGACCCGCAACGCCAGCTACGCCGCCCGGGTCAACCTGCACCTGGCCAAGAGCCTGGACGCCGAGGTCATCCTGGTGTCGGCGCCGGAAAACGAAGTGCTGACCGAACTGTCTGGCCGGGTAGAATTGCAGGCACAGTTGTTTGGCGGGCCGAAGGACCCGAAAGTTCTCGGAGTGATCCTGAACAAGGTCCGCACCGACGAAAGCATGGAGGCGTTTTCCGCACGGCTCAAGGAGCACTCGCCCTTGCTGCGCAGCGGCGATTTCCGCCTGCTCGGCTGCATCCCGTTTCGCCCCGAGCTCAACGCTCCGCGCACCCGCGACGTGGCCGACCTGATGGGCGCGCAGGTGCTCAATGCCGGCGACTACGAAAGCCGGCGCATGAGCAACATCATCATTTGCGCCCGTACCATGCGCAACACCGTGGAACTGCTCAAGCCCGGCGTGCTGGTGGTGACCCCCGGCGATCGCGACGACATCATCCTGGCCGTGAGCCTGGCGGCGCTCAATGGCGTGCCGCTGGCCGGCCTGCTGCTGACCAGCGACACCCTGCCCGACCCGCGCATCATGGACTTGTGTCGCGGCGCCTTGCAGGCGGGGTTGCCGGTGCTGTCGGTGAGCACCGGTTCCTACGACACCGCCAACCTGCTCAACGGCTTGAACAAGGAAATCCCCATCGATGACCGCGAACGTGCGGAGATCATCACCGATTTCGTCGCCAGCCACCTGGACGCCAAGTGGCTGCACCAGCGCTGCGGCACGCCACGGGAAATGCGCCTGTCGCCAGCGGTGTTCCGCTATCAGTTGATCCAGCGCGCCCAGGCCGCCAACAAACGCATCGTGCTGCCCGAGGGCAGCGAACCGTTGACCGTCCAGGCCGCCGCCATTTGCCAGGCCCGGGGCATTGCCCGCTGCGTGTTGCTGGCAAAACCGGCCGACGTCGAAGCGGTGGCCCGCGCCCAAGGCATCGAACTGCCGCCGGGCCTGGAGATTCTCGACCCGGATTCGATTCGCGAACGCTACGTCGAACCGATGGTGAGGTTGCGCAAGAGCAAGAGCCTGAACGCACCGATGGCCGAGCAGCAACTGGAAGACACCGTGGTCATCGGCACCATGATGCTGGCCCTGGATGAAGTGGACGGGCTGGTATCCGGCGTCATCCACTCCACCGCCAACACCATCCGTCCGGCCCTGCAACTGATCAAGACCGCGCCAGGATGCTCACTGGTGTCCTCGGTGTTTTTCATGCTGTTCCCCGAAGAAGTGCTGGTCTACGGCGACTGCGTGATGAACCCTCACCCCAGCGCTGCGGAGCTGGCGGAAATCGCCCTGCAAAGTGCCGACTCGGCCGCCGCGTTCGGCATCACACCGCGGGTGGCGATGCTCAGCTACTCCAGCGGTGAGTCGGCCAGTGGCGAAGAAGTGGAAAAAGTTCGCGAAGCCACCCTGCTGGCCCACGAGGCCCAGCACGGTCTGTTGATCGATGGTCCGCTGCAATACGACGCCGCCGCCAACGAAACCGTGGCACGGCAATTGGCGCCCAACAGTCAGGTGGCCGGCCGGGCGACGGTGTTCATCTTCCCGGACCTCAACACCGGCAACACCACTCACAAGGCCGTGCAGCGCAGCGCCGATTGCGTCAGCCTCGGGCCGATGCTGCAAGGCTTGCGCAAACCGGTGAATGACTTGCCGCGCGGCGCCCAGGTCGACGACATCGTGTACACCATCGCCCTGACCGCGATCCAAGCCGCCAACCGACCTTTGGACATTTAAATGCTGGACTTCTTGCCTGCCCCCTTGCGCGGCGTCATTGCCTCGCTGCTATTGGCGCTGAACACCATCGCCTGCTGCACGCCGCTGTTCATCGTGGCGATTTTCAAATTGCTGCTGCCCTTCCCCGCTGCCCAGCGCTTCACCGACTGGTTGATGGGCCACATCCACGAAGCCTGGATCAGCAACAACAAGGCCTGGATGAACCTGCTGCGTCGTACCCGCTGGCACCTCAGCGGCCTGGAGGGCCTGGACTACCAGCATTCGTACCTGATCACCAGCAACCACCAGAGCTGGGTCGATATCATGGTTTTGCAGTACGTGCTGAACCGACGCATCCGGCCGTTGAAGTTCTTTCTCAAGCAGGAACTGATCTGGGTGCCGGTGATCGGCCTGGCCTGGTGGGCGCTGGGGTTCCCGTTCATGAAGCGCTACTCCAAGGCTTACCTGGAAAAGCATCCGGAAAAGAAAGGCAAGGACCTGGAAACCACCCGCAAGACCTGCGCGAAGTTTCGCGACAACCCCGTGGGCATTTTCAATTTCGTCGAAGGCACGCGCTTCACCGACGGCAAGCACGCCCAGCAGCAGTCACCGTTTCGCTACCTGCTCAAGCCCAAGGCCGGCGGCATCGCGTTTGTACTGGATGCCATGGGTGAACAGCTGGAGTCGATCATCAACGTGACCATTCATTATCCAGGCGGTCGTCCGGGGTATTGGGATTTGCTCTGCGGCAACGTTGGAGAGGTGGTGGTGCATTTCCAGGAACTGAAGATCCCACCGCAGTTCATCGGCAAGAACTACGATCAGGATGGCGTGTATCGCCTGGAGTTCCAGGGCTGGATCAACCAGTTGTGGCAGGACAAGGATGCGTTGCTTGCGCAGATGCATCGGGAGTATCCCGCCAAGTCTTGAGGTGGCTGCACTGGCCTCATCGCGAGCAAGCTCGCTCCCACATTTGCTCCACCGCTGACCATTGTGGGAGCGAGCTTGCTCGCGATAGCGTCCTTCCAGACAACAGAAAGCCCGCAGATGATCACTCATCTGCGGGCTTTTAGTTACAGCGACTTGCCTTAGATCGCCCCACGCTTGCGCAGCAGATCGAGCACCTGCTTGACGCTCTCTTCCAGGGTCAGCGACTGGGTGTCGATCACCAGGTCGGCATCCAGCGGCACGTCATACGGGAAGGATTCGCCCGGGATGTTGTCGCCAGCGGCGGCATACAGCCCTTGCGGATCACGCTGGGCACACACCGTTGGCGAGGCCTGGACGTAGACGGTCAGCAGACGCTCCTTGCCGATCAGCGCCTTGGCCTGTTCGCGGCCTTCGGCATCCGGGGCGACAAAAGCGGCGAGGGTCAGCAGGCCGGCTTCGTTGAACTGACGGGCGACATGAGCCGCACGGCGCCAGTTCTCGGTACGTCCGGAGCGATCCTGCGGCAAGCCCTTGTTCAGGTCATGACGCAGGTTCTGGCCATCGAGGACAAAGACCGCACGGCCCGAGTCGAACAGCTTGCGCTCGACCGCATAGGCCAGCGTGCTTTTGCCAGCGCCCGACAGGCCACTGAACAGGACCGTGGCTGGCTGCTGGCCGAAACGCTGGGCGCGTTCCTCCACCGACACATGGGCCAGCTTGCCGTGGTGCGTGCTGCTGCCGTGAGCCAGCGGCTGGGCGACGATCATGCCGGCACCGACCGTGCCATTGGTCAGGCGATCGATGATGATGAACGCGCCGGTGGTGCGGTTGCTCTCGTAACCGTCCAGGGCGATCGGCGCATCCAGGGCGATCTTCACCTTGCCGATTTCGTTGAGCTGCAACGCGCTGGCCGGACCTTCTTCCAAGGTGTTCACATCCACCTTGTTGACGATGCTGGCAATCGAGCCCGGCACGTAGCTGGTGGCGCGCTTGATGTCGTATTTCTTGCCCGGCAGCATCGGCTCTTCAGCCATCCACACCAGCATCGCTTCGAAGCTGTCGGTGACCGGCGGCACGTTGTCGGCATGCACCAGCAGGTCGCCACGGGAGATGTCGATTTCGTCTTCCATGGTCAGCGTTACCGCCTGGCCAGGACCTGCCTGTTCCAGCTCGCCTTCGAAGGTGACGATGGATTTCACGCGGCTGCTCTTGCCCGAGGGCAGCACCACCACTTCGTCGCCCTTGTGCACGATGCCGCTGGCGAGGGTGCCGGCGAAACCGCGGAAGTTCAGGTTCGGACGGTTGACGTACTGCACTGGGAAACGCAGGTCGGTGAAGTTACGGTCGCCCGCCACTTCCACCGTCTCGAGGATTTCCATCAGCGACTGGCCGGTGTACCACGGCGAACGCTCGGACTTGTTCACCACGTTGTCGCCCTTGAGGGCGGACATCGGCACGAAGTGCATGCTGGTGGGCTTCATCTTCAAGCCTTCGGCGAACTTCAGGTAGTCGGCCTTGATCGACTCGAACACGCCCTGGTCGAAGTCCTTGAGGTCCATCTTGTTGATGGCCACGACGATGTGCTTGATACCCAGCAACGAGGCGATGAAGCTGTGGCGACGGGTCTGGGTCTGCACGCCGTAGCGCGCGTCCACCAGGATGATCGCCAGGTCACAGGTGGAGGCACCGGTAGCCATGTTGCGGGTGTACTGCTCATGGCCTGGGGTATCGGCGATGATGAATTTACGCTTGGCGGTGGAGAAATAGCGGTAGGCGACATCGATGGTGATGCCTTGCTCGCGCTCGGCCTGCAGGCCGTCGACCAGCAACGCCAGGTCGATATCGTCACCGGTGGTGCCGACTTTCTTCGAATCGCGGGTGATGGCTTCCAGATGATCTTCGTAGATCATCTTGGAGTCGTGCAGCAGGCGCCCGATCAGGGTGCTCTTGCCGTCGTCGACGTTACCGCAGGTCAGGAAACGCAGCAGCTCTTTGCGCTCGTGCTGGCCCAGGTAGGCGAGGATGTCCTCGCTGATCAAATCAGATTGATGCGACATGACAGCCCCTTAGAAATAACCTTGACGTTTTTTATCTTCCATCGAGCCTGCGCCATCGTGGTCGATGACCCGGCCCTGGCGCTCGGAAGTTCGCGTCAGGAGCATTTCCTGGATGATGTCCGTCAGGCTTTCAGCCTCGGACTCCACCGCGCCCGTCAACGGGTAGCAGCCAAGGGTACGGAAACGCACTTTCTTCTTGACGATACGGGCTTTGTCTTCGTCGGACAGGTGCTCGAGGATGCGCTCGTCGTCGATCATGATCAGCGTGCCGTTCTTCTCGATCACTTCACGCTCGGCGGCAAAATACAGCGGCACGATCGGGATGCCTTCGAGGTAGATGTACTGCCAGATGTCCAGCTCGGTCCAGTTCGACAGCGGGAATACCCGGATCGACTCGCCTTTGTTGACCTTGCCGTTGTAGACGTTCCACAACTCCGGGCGCTGGTTCTTCGGGTCCCAGCGATGCTTGCTGTCACGGAACGAGTACACGCGCTCCTTGGCGCGGGATTTCTCTTCATCGCGACGGGCACCGCCAAACGCGGCGTCGAAACCATATTTGTCCAAGGCCTGCTTGAGGCCTTCGGTCTTCATGATGTCGGTGTGCTTGGCACTGCCGTGGGTGAATGGGTTGATGCCCTGCGCCACGCCGTCCGGGTTCACATGGGTGATCAGGTCCAGGCCCAGTTCCTCGACCATGCGATCGCGGAACTTGTACATTTCCTGGAATTTCCAGCGGGTGTCGACATGCATCACCGGAAACGGCAGCTTGCCGGGGAAGAACGCCTTGCGTGCCAGGTGCAGCATCACGGCGGAGTCTTTACCGATGGAGTACAGCATCACCGGGTTATCGAACTCGGCGGCCACCTCGCGGATGATGTGGATGCTTTCCGCCTCCAGCTGTTTCAGATGCGTCAGTTTGTCGACCATGGCTACTCACGAAAACTTTCTTATGAACGGCCAGCGGGCCGTGTTCGAGCGGGGAATCCTAGCACAGCGACCTCTTCTAATCAGGGCGCCAACTAGATCGAAACAGCATATGGATATGCCTGCCGGTTCGGGCCCCGCACACGCTTTTCTGTGGGAGCGAGCTTGCTCGCGATGACGGTGTGTCAGCCATATTAATGTCGGCTGATCCGCCGCTATCGCGAGCAAGCTCGCTCCCACAGGGGTTATAAACAGTCAGATGGGATTCGGGCAATCGATGAAGATGTGCTCCAGGGCAAAGCGTCGCGCCAGATAATCACCCAGCGCCTGGACGCCATAGCGCTCGGTGGCATGATGCCCGGCGGCGATGAAGCTGATGCCGTTTTCCCGCGCGCTGTGGAACGTCTGCTCCGACGCCTCGCCGCTGAGATACAGGTCAACCCCGGCCAGCACCGCCTGATCGATATAGCCCTGGCCACCGCCCGTGCACCAGCCAACCCGGCGGATCATCTGCTCGCCTTCGATCAACAACGGCTCACGCCCCATGACTTCCTGGACCTTGCGCGCGAAATCCCGGGCCGTCATCGGTTCGGACAGGGAGCCGACCAGGCCGACGATCTTGGGGTTGTCCGGATCCAGCGGTCCCTCGACGGTGATGTCCAATTGGCGGGCCAACTGCACGTTATTGCCCACCTCCGGGTGCAGGTCCAAAGGCAAGTGGTAGGCCAACAGGCTGATATCATGCTTGAGCAACGTCTTGAGACGACGCTGTTTCATGCCGGTGATACAAGGGTTCTCGCCCTTCCAGAAATAACCGTGATGCACCAGCACCAGGTCGGCCTCGGCCTCGACGGCAGCGTCAAGCAAAGCCTGGCTGGCGGTGACGCCACTGACGATGCGCATCACCTGGGGCGCGCCTTCGACCTGCAGGCCGTTGGGGCAATAATCGGCAATCCGGCTGCTGGCCAGGTAACGGTCCGCTTCTTCGACCAGGGTGTTCAGGGCTACGGCCATGAAAAGACTCCTAAATATCCCGTTCAGAGGCACGCGCGGCCTCGTATAATGCGCGACATTATGGGCGGTCTCATACCGCCTGCAACCTTTGTAGGACGTGCTTAATGCTCAAGGCGCTGCGTTTTTCCGGCTGGCCGCTGTTGGCCGGCGTGCTTGTCGCTCTACTGATTATCCAGCGCTACCCGGAATGGGTGGGCCTGCCGAGCCTCGACGTCAACCTGCAACAGGCGCCGCAAACCAAGGCGGTGCAACAGGGGCCGGTGTCCTATGCCGACGCCGTGACCACCGCGGCGCCAGCCGTGGTGAACCTGTACACCACCAAGGTCATCAACAAACCCAGCCATCCATTGTTCGAAGACCCGCAATTCCGGCGCTTCTTCGGCGACAACTCGCCCAAGCAGAAGCGCATGGAGTCGAGCCTGGGGTCGGGCGTGATCATGAGCCCGGAAGGTTATATTTTGACCAACAACCACGTCACCAGTGGTGCCGACCAGATCGTGGTGGCCCTCAAGGACGGCCGCGAAACCCTGGCCCGAGTGATCGGCAGCGACCCGGAAACCGACCTCGCGGTGCTGAAGATCGACCTCAAGAACCTGCCGGCCATCACCATCGGCCGCTCCGACAGCATCCGCATCGGCGACGTGGCCCTGGCCATCGGCAACCCGTTCGGCGTCGGCCAGACCGTGACCATGGGCATTATCAGCGCCACCGGGCGCAATCAGTTGGGCCTGAACAACTACGAGGATTTCATCCAGACCGACGCTGCGATCAACCCCGGCAACTCCGGCGGCGCGCTGGTGGATGCCAACGGCAACCTGACTGGGATCAACACGGCGATCTTCTCCAAGTCCGGCGGCAGCCAGGGTATCGGTTTCGCCATTCCGGTGAAGCTGGCGATGGAGGTGATGAAGTCCATCATCGAACACGGCCAGGTGATTCGCGGCTGGCTGGGCATTGAAGTCCAGCCGCTGACCCAGGAACTGGCGGAGTCCTTCGGCTTGTCCGGGCGGCCCGGCATCGTGGTGGCGGGGATTTTCCGCGACGGCCCGGCGCAGAAGGCCGGCCTGCAACTGGGCGATGTGATCCTGAGCATCGATGGCGAACCGGCCGGCGATGGCCGCCGCTCGATGAACCAGGTGGCGCGGATCAAGCCCACTGACAAGGTGACGATCCAGGTCATGCGCAACGGCAAGGAGCTCAAGCTCACCGCTGAAATCGGCCTGCGCCCACCGCCGGCACCAGTGGCGCTCAAGGAAGAGCAGTAAGCCGCGTCATAGCCGACTAGCGCGAATCGATCGTTCCCACGCTCCTGCGTGGGAATGTCGCCTGGGACGCTCTGCGTTCCACTGCTGGAAGTGACGCAGAGCGTCACGGTATGCATTCCCACGCAGAGCGTGGGGACGGTCATCTCATCCTGATTCACCTGAAAATACAGATAGCATAAATTCTCATTAGTAGTGTTATATTGTTTCAATACTAAAAATTGGAACAACATAACATGTCATCCCTGAAACGGATTTCCGTTGCCAGTCTCGCCCTGGGCTTGCTCGCCGATCCCGCCTACGCCGAAGAAGTCCAGCCTCTGGAACTGGACGCCGTCAACGTGACGTCCGACTACGAATCCCCCACCGGCCCCGTCACGGGCTATCGCGCCACCCGCTCTGCCAGCGCCACCAAAACCGACACGGCCCTGCGCGACATCCCGCAATCGATCAGCGTGATTCCCGCCAGCGTGCTCAAGGACCTGGGCAGCACCAACGTCGAACGAGCATTGGAATACGCCGGCGGTGTATCGAAGCAGAACAACTTCGGTGGCCTGACGCTCTACGAATACAGCGTGCGCGGCTTCACGACATCGGAATTCTACAAGGATGGTTTCAGCGCCAACCGTGGCTATCCGAGCACGCCGGACGCGGCGAACATCGAACGCATCGAAGTGCTCAAGGGCCCAGCCGCCAGCCTGTATGGCCGTGGCGATCCCGGCGGTACGGTGAACATTGTCACCAAGAAACCCCAGCCCGAAGCCTTCACCACCTTGCAAACCAGCGCCGGCAGCTGGGATCGCTACCGCACCGCGCTGGACGTCAACAGGCCACTGGACACCGAAGGCAACCTGTTGTCGCGGGTCAACCTGGCGGTCGAGGACAACCACAGCTTTCGCGATCACGTCGACAGCCAGCGCGTCTTCGTCGCGCCTTCCATCAGCTGGCAATTGAACCCCGACACCCGGTTGCTGGTGGAAAGCGAAATCGTGCGCCACAGCTCGACGTTCGACCGTGGCATCGTCGCCCCGAACAATCGCTGGAGCGGCGTTTCCCGCTCGACCTTTTTGGGCGAACCCAACGATGGCGACATCGACAATCACAACAACATGCTCCAGGCCGCCCTCGAACATCAGCTCAACGACACCTGGCAACTGCGCCTGGCCAGCCATTACAAGCAGGGTGAACTCTGGGGCTTCGCCTCCGAAGCGCGCCCGCTGAACGCCGATGGCCACACGGTGAACCGCCGCTATCGCGAGCGCGACAACAATTGGCACGACAGCATCACCCAACTGGAATTGCGCGGCCTGTTCGACCTCGGCCCCTGGCAACACGAACTGCTGATCGGCAGCGAATATGAGGATTACCGCAAGAACGAGCGCGTGACCACCATCGGTGGCAGCACCTACCCCATAGACATCTATCAGCCGATCTACGGCCAGCCGAAACCCAATGGTACTCGGACCGGCACCGACTTCTTCGAATATGTGCAAAGCCGCGCGCTGAACCTGCAAGACCAGATCGTCTTCACCGACAAACTGCGGGGCATGCTCGGCGTGCGCTATGAGCATTTCGAGCAGAGCATCGACGATCACACCCGCGATCGCACCAACCGCCAACGCCACGATGCCCTGACGCAGCGGGCCGGCCTGCTGTATCAACTGACGCCCGAGGTTGGCCTGTTCGCCAACGCCTCCACCTCGTTCAAACCCAACAATGGCCTGGATGCCGGCGGTAAATCCTTCGACCCCGAGGAAGGCGTCGGCTATGAAGTGGGGATCAAGAGCGAATTGTTCGACGATCGCCTGAGCACCACCCTGGCGGCGTTCCATATAGAGAAGGAAAACGTCCTGAGCCCGGTCGCCGGGACCGACTTCAGCCGCGCCATGGGCAAGGCCCGCAGCCAGGGCATCGACCTGCAAGTCACCGGGCAGGTGACCGACGCCGTGCGGGTGATTGGCGCCTTCGCCTACATCGATGCCGAAGTGACCAAGGGTGACGAGCAAATCCCCACGGGCAGCCGGATCCTTGGCGTCGCCAAACACAGCGGCAACCTGCTGGGCGTCTACGAATTCCAGGACGGGCACCTGCGCGGTTCGGATGTTGGCGCGGCGTTCACGTACGTCGGCGATCGCTCGGGCGAAGCGGGCAAGGACTTCGAACTGCCGGCCTACCACACCGTGGATCTGCTGGCCCATTACAAGGCCAGCGATGACGTCACCGTGGGGCTGAACCTGAACAACGTCTTCGATGAAAAGTACTACGAGCGCGCCTACAGCAACTACTGGGTCACCCCCGGCGAGCCGCGCAACTTCACCGTCAGTCTCACCCTCGCTCTGTAAAAGGAACATCCGCATGAAATACCCCAAGACCTTAGCCCTGCTCGGCCTGCTCCTGGCCACACAGGCCTCGGCCCATGGCCTGTGGACCGAACAGCGTCGCGGCAACATCGAAGTGATCTACGGCCACGGCGCCGAAGACAATGCCTTCAAGGCGCAGAAAATCAGCGGTGCCTGGGCCTATGATCAGGTCGGCAAGATGATCCCCGTCACCGTCGAGCGCCTGCCGGACCACGCCCGCCTGCAACCGCTCAAGCCACCGGCGGTGCTGGCCGTGGCGCTGGACAACGGCATGTGGTCCCAGACGGCGGACAAGAAGTGGATCAACGAAGGCCGCAGCAAAGTGCCCGGGGCGATCGAGTCGACCCACACGTTCAAGTACAGCCTGGCGATCTATGAGCCGGGGGCGAAACTGCCGACGCTTGCACCGATCAAGTTCGTGATCCTGCCGGAAGTCGACCCGCTGACCGTAGGGCCAGGCCAGTCATTGCCGGTACGGGTGCTGCTGGACGGCAAACCGGCAGCGGGTGTGAAACTGGTGGGTGACTACCGCAGCGCGCCGAACACCGTATCGACTGAAACCGACGCAGAAGGCCGGGCCAAGGTGCTGGTGCGCAACGAAGGCTTGAATGTGATCGCGGCGCAGATGGAAATTGCACTCAAGGACAACAAGGACGTGGCCACCCGTGGCGTGTTCACCTCGTTGACCTTCCTGGGTGAACCGCATCACGAGTAACGCCACAGGGGGATGGCGGTGAACACATTTTTTGTGAACACCCGCAGCCTATTGTGGGAGCGAGCCTGCTCCGGGCGGCGATCCGACGATAAGGCCAATACAAGCGCCGCAAAGCTCAAGCCGGAGTCAAGCACTCCGGCCCATTGAGCTTCGGATCATTGACCATGTTGGCCAGCACTCGCTCGCGCAGTACCGTCGGCTCGCTTGCCAGCAGCCCTTGCAAGGCATGCAGCGGTGTCTCGGGATCGAGCCACAGGCGCTGGCCTTCTTCGTCCAGGATCAACGGCCGGCGCTGACCCGCCGCCGGTTGGGTGATGACCGCCGTGCTCAGCCACACCTGTTCCTGCACCGGATACGCTTCCCAGATCGCGGCGAAAAACAGCGACGAACCCTCCCCCGGCGTCAACCAGTACGGACGCTTGCGCGTGCCGCCGCGCCACTCATAGAAACCATTGGCCGGCAGCAGGCAACGGCGCAGGCGCAAGGCCTCTCGGAACATCGGCTGCTCGGCCACGGTTTCGGCCCGGGCATGGGCCGGGGTGCGGGACAGGTCGGTCAGCCATGGCGGCGTCAGCCCCCAGCGTGCCCGGGCCAGTTCGCGCTGGCCCTCGGCGCCGGCCCGCAGGATCAACACCGAATCGTTGGGCGAAATATTCCATTGAGCCTTCTGATCGGCGGGAAAACCGGGCAGGGCTGCAAAGGTGGGGTTCCAGCGAAACAGGGCATAACGTCCACACATGGGGCAACACGACTCTTGATCGAACAAACGGCCGCCAGCCTAACAGACCAGCGTGCCGGGATAGCTGTCCGGTTCATCGCCGGGCAACGGCAGTGCGGCATTGTACGCGGCGATCAACTCCCGGGCGTATTGCGCCTGGTCATCCTCCACCGCCAGTCCCAGCAAGCCCTGCATCGGCAACTCCCCCGCACCGCCCAGCAAATCGCGCCCCACCAGATGCGCCGTGATGCCTTCGCTGGCAAGCATGCCTTGCAGCAACTCGCCTTCCATCAGGCTTTCCAGCTCGTAGATTCGCCGCATCGGTGTTGCCCCCCGTCAGTCGTCTTCTCTGAAGACCTCGAGATGCCATTCCTCACCATGGACCTGCAACACAAAGGTGATTGGCCGGCAACACACCTGACAATCCTCGATGTAGGTCTGGTCGCCGCCGGACAAGTCCAGGGATGTCTCAACGTCCTCCCCACAATAGGGACATTCATAATGAGCGCTTTCCAGCATCGCGGTCTCCCAGGTGACTTGTGCGTATAATCGCCGGTCTATTTGCAGGGCTATTTTTGTCTGGCTTATCTTCCTGACCGTGCCCTGTCGTTTTTTCGTTAGAACCTTTTACTTACCCTAGCCGTTTCCAACAAGAGAGCATGATGGGCGAATTCGATGCCATCCGACCTTACGACGACAGCGAAGTCCCAGCGGTGCTGGCACGACTGCTTGGCGACAAGGCGTTTCTAGATATCCTCACCCACTTCCGCTTCCCACGCCTGGCCGGCGCCTTCGGCTGGATGCTCAAACCTCTTATAGCGCAAAGATTGCGTCGTGAGTTCGCCGGTGTGACGTCGGTCGCCACGCTGCAGGACAAGGTGGAGTTCTACGTCGACCACACCATCGAGCGCGCCACCGATGGCGTGACCTATACCGGGGTGGAGCAATTCAAGTCTGGCAGTGCGTACCTGTTCATCGCCAACCACCGCGATATCGTGATGGACCCGGCCTTCGTCAACTACGCCGTCTACCACGCCGGCCTGCCGACCCCGCGCATCGCCATTGGCGACAACCTGCTGCAAAAGCCCTTTGTCAGCGACCTGATGCGCCTGAACAAGAGCTTCATCGTGCACCGCTCCATCACCGGGCGGCGAGAAAAAATGGCGGCGTACCAGTTGTTGTCGGCGTACATCAACCATTCGATCCGCAACGACTGCGCCTCGATCTGGATCGCCCAGGCCGAAGGACGAGCCAAGGACGGTGACGACCGGACCGAATCGGCGATCCTCAAGATGTTCCACATGAGCCGCAAGGACGAGCCGTTCGGCGAGGTGATCCAGTCACTGAACCTTACGCCGGTGTCGATCAGCTACGAATACGACCCGTGCGACCAGGCCAAGGCCCGCGAGTTGTACATCCGCGCCACCACCGGCACTTACACCAAGGCCCCGGGCGAGGACGACGTGAGCATCGCCAAGGGCATCACCGGCTACAAGGGCCGGGTCCACGTGAACTTCGCCGCGCCCATCACCGAGCTGTTCGAGGACACCAAGCAATTGGCCCAGGAGATGGACCGGCAGATTCTCGGCGGCTACCGCCTGTTCCCGGTGCATTACCTGGCTTACGCCCAATGGGCCGACGCCGATCCGCAGTTGCAGGTGCCTAAGGCGGCCGAGGTGTTCGGTGCCGAAGAGCTGGCCAAGGCCGAGCAGGAATGGCAGCGCCGGCTGGACGCTTGCCCGCCGGAACACCGACCGTTCCTGGTGCTGCAATACGCAACGCCGGTGCGAAATCAGTATCGGGTCAAGGCGGGGTTGGCGCTTTAAAGCCACGACGAGGGAGCTTGCTCCCGCTGGGTTTGTGTAGGAGCTGCCGAAGGCTGCGATCTTTTGATCTTTCGCTTGAGATTCAAGTGTCTGGGGAGAGATCGCAGCCTCGTTGCACTCGACAGCTCCTACACAGCTCCTACGGGCGCTGCCCAGCGGGAGCAAACGCCCTTTCCACGGCTACTGCGTCAGAACTGCGTACTGATCCACGACACCAGCAACGCCAGCGCCAGGCAGCCAAAGCCAAACCGGTAGAAAAACCGGTTCATCCGCTGAGTGGCCAGATCCAGCAGCGCTTCAAATCGTTCGTTGCTATCGCGATTGCGCGCTTCAAGGCAGGCCCGCGCCCGTTGTTCACGGCGGCGCGTCGCATGCAGCACCCAGCCGCCCGGGCAGGCAAACAGCAACGCGAGCAGGTTGATCAGTTTGGCGGGGTGGGCGGCGAACAACGAAAGCAGATGCGACGACATCACGAACCTCAAGCGAAAAAACGGACAGGGTACGTCCGTGGCCTACAAACAGGGCGCGGATTCTACCGAAAGCCTGACGCCCTGCGCCGCTTTTTCCGACCAGTAACGATCCCGCCGCAACGCTGGGTTCTTCTGTGGCGAGGGAGCACGCCCTGGGTTAATTTTACCCGTCACGGTTTCGTCATCTGATTAGGCCACTCTGTCGCCCTTCAAACCTGCACGGAACCCGTCATGCTGCACGCCGAAAACCAGGACCGCCTCTATCTCATCAGCCCAAGCGACGAACAGCAGAACCTCGTCGACAGCCTGTCCTTCAACGTGCAGGACCGACATTGGCTGGTGTATTGCGCCCTGGGCGGCCATCAACATGCCGATCTTCCGGAGACAGACCTGCTGACCGGGATCAGTATGCTGGAACTGTACTCAGAGGCTGCATGACGGTTTCACTCTGTGGGAGCAAGGCTTGCCCGCGATGAGGGCAGCACCTTCGACAATGCTGTGAAGGACAGATCGCTATCGCGGGCAAGCCTTGCTCCCACAGGTCTTGCTTTCAAAAGTCTCATCGCCCCCTGGGCCATTGCAGCCCAGGGGTCATGCCGCCGAAACCTTACTCAGCCAGTACCTGGCCAATGGTCGGGTCCTTGAACAGCCGGGTCAGGGCATCGCTCAAGACGTCGCTGACCAGCTTGGTGTTGGTGTCCTGGTTAGGTGCCATGCCGAAGCGCTGGTCCAGGGACGCACCGTAACGGCCGCTGTAGCGACGGTTGGCGTTCTGCACGTCGGAGCGGAAGGTCGCGCCGATGGTCGCTTCGGTCACGTACATGCCTTCCTTGGGCGACTGGTACTTGAGCTCGGCCAGGGTCACCGTCAGTTGCGGTGCATTCAAGGCATTGGCGGTCGGCGTGAAGCCCAGCAAACGCACGGCGGCTTCAGCCTGGGCCTGCAGCTTGGGCAGGATCTGCGCGCCCTGCACCGTGATCACACTGGTTTCCGGATACAGCCCGCCACGGGTGCCGAGCGTCGGCGACGGACGACCGTCCACCACCCGCACCACCACCGGCTGGCCACGACCCACAGGCGCCAGCTGGGCATTGAGCTTGGGCTCCGGGTTAAGTTGTTGCGGGCTGTGGGCGCAGCCGACGAGGGTCAGACTGGTCACAGCGATCAAACCGAACAACAGGCGTTGCAACATGCTCTTCTCTCCAGAATCGGGCACAAACAGGCCGGCAGTATAGCGGTGCGCCATCGCCGTGAACTAGCGTCGCACGATGAATACTGAAATGTCTGACACGGGCCATGGTTGCCGGTTCCTGTCACCCCATTGTCACGGTCCTTACACCGGCATGTCATAGCCCACTGTCAGGCTTATCCCAAGCTCCCTGACCCGGTATCCGATCATGCGCTTCCTTATTTCCCTGTTCACCCCTCGTCCTCATCACCGCAGCTTCGCCTTGCTCGATCGCGACGGCCGTTGCCAGGCGTTCAAACAGTGCAGCCTGCAACCCATGGGCGAAGGCTGGGTGGAAATCGAAGAGATCCGTCTCAACTGGCTGCACCAGCCACTGCCCGCCAGCGCCCGCGTGCAAGCGCTTCCTGCTCGCGCACGTAACCGGCAGCTGTTGACCATCTGACCGGACGGCTAATAAAAGTCATTAAACACGACCATTTCCCTGCGTTTCTTCGATACAATCTCCCCCCGATTATAAGGACGTCTCCTGATCGGGCCTCGCAACACCGCTGATGCGCTGGTATTGGCACCCCGCAACGCCCACAGAGAGCCGCCCACACAGATCGAGTGAAGCTGGCGTGCTTGCTGTTCCTCCAGGCAAATCACCACTTTTCGCGAATCTGCAGAGCTGTCATTACGCTCGGTCACTGAGCTGTCTGCCCGTTTTGCCTGTCATGTATTACATGGGGGCAACCAAACCGGGCGCAGTGCCAGGCTGGGACAGCCCTTTTTTGAGGTTCACGTCTTCAAAAGAGCGTGAAAAAACGGGTTTTCACAACTTCACGAGAGTGTGGCGAGCAAATGAAGAGTTTTGCGTCTGAACAAGCACCATTAGCGTCTGAAACAGCCCAACGACACAGGACCGGATATCGCTCAAGAACCGGCGCCTGAAGCCTGTCCGCTACGGATTTGGTTGCACGAACGGATGTCTCGGCCATAAGTCGAATTGCCTGCCCGGCGCTTAAATGAGTTCATGTGACTCTTGAGGCCAGGCTGCATGCATCCGCAGTAGGTGCGAAAAATTGCGAAGATTCGGACATGGCGATCCTGGCCATGGATAACTGGGGCGCAACTGACCTGCCCCGCCACTCTTGGCCGCTATGCCGACAATTTGGTGCTGCAGATTTTGGAGACGCGTTAAATGGCGCATAACGAAGCAGTCGATGTAGTTCTGGTAGGGGCCGGCATCATGAGTGCCACCCTGGCCGTACTGCTCAAGGAGCTCGACCCCGCGATCTCGCTGGAAGTCGTCGAGCTGATGGATTCCGGTGCCGCGGAGAGTTCCAACCCGTGGAACAACGCCGGTACCGGCCACGCCGGGCTGTGTGAGCTCAACTACACGCCCCAGGCAGCCGACGGCAATGTCGACATCAAGAAGGCCGTGCACATCAACACCCAGTTCGAGGTGTCGAAGCAGTTCTGGACGTACCTGACCAGAAAAGGCACGTTCGGCTCCTCCAAGTCCTTCATCGCCCCGGTGCCACACCTGAGCTTCGTGCAAGGCGAGAAAGGCGTGTCGTTCCTGAAGAAGCGCTTCGAGCTGATGCACCAGCATCACGCCTTCGCCGACATGGAATACACCGAGGACAAGGCCCGGATGGCCGAGTGGATGCCGCTGATGATGCCTGGTCGGCCGGCCGATGAGGTTATCGCCGCCACCCGTGTCATGAACGGTACCGACGTAAACTTCGGCGCCCTGACCAACCAGTTGCTCAAGCACCTGACCAGCGCCCCGGACACCCAGGTCAAATACTGCAAGCGCGTCACCGGCCTCAAGCGTAACGGCAGTGGCTGGACCGTGAGCATCAAGGACGTCAATTCCGGCAGCAGCCGCGATGTCGACGCCAAGTTCGTGTTCCTGGGTGCCGGCGGTGCGGCGTTGCCGTTGCTGCAAGCCTCGGGCATCGAGGAAAGCAAGGGCTTCGGCGGCTTCCCGGTCAGTGGCCAGTGGCTGCGTTGCGACAACCCGGAAGTGGTCAAGCACCACCAGGCCAAGGTCTACAGCCAGGCCGCCGTGGGCTCGCCGCCGATGTCGGTGCCGCACCTGGACACCCGTGTGGTCGATGGCAAGAAATCCCTGCTGTTCGGGCCATACGCCGGTTTCACCACCAAGTTCCTCAAGCACGGCTCGATCATGGACCTGCCGCTGTCGGTACGTGCCGGCAACATCGGCCCGATGCTGGCCGTGGCCCGGGACAACATGGACCTGACCAAGTACCTGATCAGCGAAGTGATGCAGTCCATGGAACAGCGCCTGGAATCCCTGCGTCGCTTCTACCCCGAGGCAAAGGCCGAGGACTGGCGCCTGGAAGTGGCCGGCCAGCGGGTGCAGATCATCAAGAAAGACCCGAAGAAAGGTGGCGTCCTGCAGTTCGGTACCGAACTGGTGGCGGCCAAGGACGGCAGCCTCGCCGCCCTGCTCGGCGCATCGCCGGGTGCTTCGGTGACCGTGTCGATCATGCTGGAACTGATCGAGCGTTGCTTCCCGGACAAAGCCAAGGGCGAGTGGGCTACCAAGCTCGCAGAGATCTTCCCGGCCCGGGAAAAAGTGCTGGAAACCGACGCGGCGCTGTATCGCAAGATCAATGCGCAGAACAACATCGCGCTGGAGCTGGTTGAAGAAAGCAGCGAGACTCAAAGCTACGCTTGATTTGATCGCATAAAAAAACGCCCCGTTCTCCATGAGAGCGGGGCGTTTTTTATGGGTGACGCTTTCGTGGCGAGGGAGCTTGCTCCCGCTGGCCTGCGAAGCAGGCCCAGGATCAATCAGCCACGCGCCTTCTCGATCAAATCGATGTAATCCTCGGCATTACGCTGGTCGCGCACCAGCGCGACGAAATCGTTGCCGTGTTCATCCTTGCCATTGAGGTCATGACCGGCCGCGACGAAGAACGTCAGGAAACGCTCGAAATCGTCGACCCGCAGGCCGCGGTAGGCCTTGATCAGTTTGTGCAGCGACGGCGACGTGGCATCGACCGGTTCGAAATTGAGGAACAGCTTGATCTGTTCATCGCCAATCTCGTCGCCAATCACTTGTTTCTTGTCTTTACGCATTGCCGGCTCCAGCTCGCACAGTTCACGGGGCGGGCAGTTTACCCCCGGCAGGCCTCGGGGCTCAACGCGGGCGTTCGGCACCGGTGTGCAGGTCGGCCCAGATATGGCCGTTGGCGTAAGTGAGAAACTGCACATAGACCGTGTTGTT
Organism: Pseudomonas brassicacearum subsp. brassicacearum; assembly: GCF_008801605.1. Lineage (GTDB taxonomy): Bacteria > Pseudomonadota > Gammaproteobacteria > Pseudomonadales > Pseudomonadaceae > Aquipseudomonas > Aquipseudomonas brassicacearum. The sequence continues at coordinate 463,533 of NZ_VZPJ01000003.1, forward strand.
GCGCAGCAGATCGATGACCACCCGGTACTGGGCCTGTGGATAAGACAGCGTCAGGGTCTTGCTTGCCTCGTCGAAGACCGGTTTCTTCAGGCTTTTGCTTTCGCCGTCGAAGTTAAGGATCACCTGGCTGAGGGTCGCCCCCTTGTTCATCGGCTTGCCCTTGAGGCGGACCAGCAGCGGCGAAGTGACTGGAATCGGTTGCTGATTGGACTGACGCTGGTTACCCAGCACCACCGAATACTCGGTGACTTGCAGCAACTGCTGCTGTTCAGGCTGCTCCTGGCGCACCACCAGGTCATCAGGCGGCAGGAACTGACTGTGCATCGGCGCAGCCTCGGCCGCCAAGGGCAGGCTGGAGATCAACAGCAAAGTGGCGCAGCGGATCAATACACGCATGACAAGCTCCGGGGTCTTGGCCGGGCACTCTAGCATGAGCCCAAGCGGTAAAAATAACGATCCAGATCAATACATCCGCGCAACGAGCACGGCATACTCAAAGAGCCATCAGCCCCGGTCTAGCGACGCATGATCGTTCCCACGCTCCTGCGTGGGAATGATCTGTATAGGGCCAGTGCCAGCCCCACCTTCAAGGAGTATTCATGTCTTTCTCCGCCCCACCGTTGTTTGCCGCCTGGCGTCAGGCCTGGCGCGCCGGTTACACCCTTGAACGCCTGCGTGGCGACCTGGTGGCCGGGCTGACCGTCGGCATCATCGCCATCCCACTGGCCATGGCCCTGGCGATTGCCGTTGGCGTGCCGCCGCAACATGGCTTGTACACGGTGTTGGTGGCCGCGCCCTTGATCGCCCTCACTGGCGGCTCGCGCTTCAACGTCAGCGGGCCGACGGCGGCGTTCGTGGTGATCCTGCTGCCCATCACTCAACAATACGGCCTCGGCGGCTTGTTGTTGTGCACCATGCTCGCCGGCCTGATCCTCATCACCTTGGGATTGATGCGCGCCGGACGGCTGATCCAATACATCCCCTACCCGGTGATCCTTGGCTTTACCGCCGGGATCGGCGTGGTCATCGCCACCTTGCAACTCAAGGATCTGCTGGGGCTGACCACCATCGGGCAAGCCAAGCACTACATCGAACAGTTGGGCGAACTGATCATGGCACTGCCCAGTGCCCGGCTCGGCGATGGCATCATCGGCGTCACGTGCCTGGCGGTGTTGATTGCCTGGCCACGCTGGGTACCGCGGGTTCCCGGGCATTTGGTTGCCTTGCTGGTCGGGGCGCTATTGGGACTGGCGCTGGAGCGCGGCGGTTGGCCGGTGGCGACATTGGGTGAGCGTTTCAGCTACGTGGTCGATGGCATCAGCCACCCCGGTATCCCGCCGTTTTTACCAAGCTTCGAGTGGCCATGGAACCTGCCTGATGGCCAGGGGCATCCCTTGACGCTTTCCTATGACCTGATCCGCCAATTGCTGGGCCCGGCCTTCGCCATTGCCATGCTTGGCGCCATCGAGTCGCTGTTGTGCGCCGTGGTGGCGGATGGCATGACCGGCAGCAAGCACGACCCCAACGCAGAACTGATCGGCCAAGGCCTGGGCAATCTCGTGGCGCCGCTGTTTGGCGGTATCACCGCCACGGCGGCCATTGCCCGCAGCGCGACCAATGTGCGCAGCGGCGCCTCTTCACCGCTGGCCGCGATCATTCACAGCCTTGTGGTGCTGCTGGCGATGGTGCTGCTGGCGCCCTTGTTCAGCTACCTGCCAATGGCTGCCCTGGCGGCGCTACTGGTGATAGTGGCCTGGAACATGAGCGAAGCCGGACACGTGCTGCATACCTTGCGCATCGCACCGCGCAGCGACGTACTGGTGCTGCTGACCTGCCTTAGCCTGACCGTCCTGTTCGACATGGTCATGGCCGTCGCCGTCGGCCTGCTGCTGGCCGCCGGGCTGTTCATCAAGCGCATGAGCGAACTGACCGACAGCGCCGAACTGCCGCGCCACTTCCACCAGGCGCTGCTGGACATGCCCGAGCATGTGCGCTGCTACGCAATTCGTGGGCCGCTGTTCTTCGGCGCGGCAGAAAAAGCCCTGGACGTGCTGCGCAAGTTCGATCCGGGGGTGCGCGTGGTGGTGGTGGAAATGAGCGCCGTGCCCATGCTGGACATGACTGCGCTGGCTGCGTTTGAAAACGTCCTGAAGGATTACCGCAAACAGGGCATCGGCCTGATCCTGGTCGCGACGGCGCCAAGGGTGCGCCTGAAGCTGCGCCGTGCCGGTATTCATCGCGAGCAGCGGCAATTGGCGTATGTGCAGACCCTGGAGCAGGCGCGGGTCAAGAGCGAGCAATGGCTGGCTGCTGGTAGCACCGCTCGTTCCAGCCTTGCCTGAACCGTGGCGAGGGGGCTGGCTGGCGCCAGGGGCGAATGCCAAAAACTGTGGGAGCGAGCTTGCTCGCGATGACGGCGGTACGTCCGACACCCAGGTAATCCGACACTCCGCTATCGCGAGCAAGCTGGTTCCCACCCTCGGGAACCAGCTCCTCGCTACGGAGTACTAGTCGAACTGGGCGCGCATCCAGGCGTGGTATTGCGCCACGCCGGGCTCGCCTTCACGGGGCGCCCAGTGGGCCAGTTCGCCCTCGCCTACGGGCCGGTAGGGGCCGGCCTTGCATTCGAACATCAGGCTGTCGGCTTCCAGCACCACCAAACCGTGATACACGCCGGCCGGCAGGTCGACGCCGAGGCAATCGCCACCGGCCTGCAGGATGCGTTTGTCCACCACCGCACCGGTTTCATCGAAAATCAACACCCCCAGCCGGCCCTTGAGCACCAGCAAGGTTTCCGCCTTGTCGGCGCTCAGGTGGCGGTGCGGCGGGATGTAGGTCGAAGGCTGCAAGCCCACCGCCATGCGGTGGCACGGCTCATCCATCTCATGGAAGTTATGGTGCTGCCGTCCGCGAGGACTGGCCGCAGCTTTTTCGGCCAATTCATCGAACAGTGCATGATCCAGAAAGCTTGGCCGGGTCATCGATTACATTCCTTTAACGGCGAAAATGCCATTGGCGTTGCGCCAGTAACCTTTGTAGTCCATGCCATAGCCGAAGATGTAGCGGTCGATGCACGGCAGGCCGACGAAATCGGCTTTCAAGTCAGGACGCGCCTTGCGGTCATGGTCCTTGTCGATCAGCACGGCGGTGTGCACGGCGCGGGCACCGGCGTGTTTGCAGAAGTCGATGATCGCGCCCAAGGTGTGACCTTCGTCGAGGATGTCGTCGATGATCAGCACGTCGCGGTCGATGAACGAGACTTCCGGCTTGGCTTTCCAGAACAGGTCGCCGCCGCTGGTTTCGTTGCGATAACGCGTCGCGTGCAAGTAGGACGCTTCCAGGGGGAAGTTCAGGTAGGTCAGCAGTTTGCCGGAGAAAATCAGCCCGCCGTTCATGACACAGAACACCACCGGGTTGGCATCAGCCAGTTGGTCGTTGATTTGCGCACCGACACGGGCGATGGCCGCTTCGACTTCGGCTTCGGTGTACAGGCAGTCAGCCTCTCGCATGATTTGACGGATATGCTCGAGATCAGCGGACATGGCGCTCTCCAAGGGTGGCAGGGTTCGGAAAAACCGGCAAAGGTACGCATCCCGCCCGGCCAGATCAAGCGTTTGTGGACTAACGTTCTGTATTGTCTATAGGACAACACCCTCGGATAGATTAATCTAGGCCGGTTTTTTTGCCCGCCGCCGGAGCCTTCCCCATGCCCATCCTCGAGATCCGCCATCCGCTGATCAGACACAAACTCGGCCTGATGCGCCGCGCTGACATTAGCACGAAGAACTTCCGTGAACTCGCCCAGGAAGTCGGTGCCCTGCTCACTTACGAGGCCACCAAGGACCTGCCGCTGGAGTCCTATGAAATCGACGGTTGGGCCGGCACGGTCCAGGTCGAGAAAATCGCCGGCAAGAAGATCACCGTGGTGCCGATCCTGCGCGCCGGCATCGGCATGCTCGAGGGCGTGCTGAGCCTGATCCCGGGGGCCAAGGTCAGCGCCGTGGGCGTGGCTCGCAACGAGCAGACCCTACAGGCGCACACCTACCTGGAAAAACTGGTGCCGGAAATCGACGAGCGCCTGGCGATGATCATTGACCCGATGCTCGCCACCGGCAGCTCCATGGTCGCCACCATCGACCTGTTGAAAAAGGCCGGCTGCCGAGACATCCGCGCCATGGTGCTGGTCGCCGCTCCCGAAGGCATCAAGGCCGTGCAGGATGCCCACCCGGACGTGACCATCTACACCGCGTCCATCGATCAGAAACTCAACGAACACGGCTACATCATCCCGGGCCTGGGCGATGCCGGCGACAAGATCTTCGGCACCAAGCAGAAGGACGCTTGAGCATGCAGGATGAGTTCAACGATCCGCTCTGGCGCCAGGTGCTGTCCGGCGCGCAGATGCTGTTCGTCGCCTTCGGCGCGCTGGTATTGATGCCGCTGATCACCGGGCTGGACCCTAACGTGGCGCTGTTCACGGCCGGCCTGGGAACGATCCTGTTCCAAATCGTCACCGGGCGCCAGGTGCCGGTGTTCCTGGCTTCGAGCTTTGCCTTCATTACCCCGATCATCCTCGCCAAGGGCCAGTTCGGCCTGGCCGCGACCATGGGCGGCGTGATGGCGGCAGGTTTCGTCTACACCTTTCTCGGCCTGGCGGTGAAGATCAAGGGCACCGGGTTCATCGACCGGCTGCTGCCGCCGGTGGTGATTGGCCCGGTGATCATCTCCATCGGCCTGGCCATGGCACCGATTGCCGCCAACATGGCGATGGGCAAGGCCGGCGACGGTACCGAGCTGATTCATTATCAAACCGCGATGCTGATTTCGATGCCAGCCCTGCTTACCACCCTGATCGTGGCGGTGTTCGGCAAAGGCATCTTCCGCCTGGTGCCGATCATTTCCGGGGTGTTGGTGGGCTTTGCCATGGCGTTTTTCTTCGGCGTCGTGGACACCGCGAAAATCGCCGCCGCGCCGTGGTTCGCCCTGCCGAACTTCACTGCACCGGAGTTCAATTGGCAGGCGATCCTGTTCATCGTACCGGTAGCGCTGGCACCGGCCATCGAGCACATCGGCGGCGTGATAGCCGTGGGCAGCGTGACCGGTCGCGACTACCTGAAAAAACCCGGCCTGCACCGCACACTGCTCGGTGACGGCATTGCCACCACCGCCGCCGGCCTGTTCGGCGGCCCGCCCAACACCACCTACGCCGAGGTGACTGGCGCGGTGATGCTGACCAAGAACTACAACCCGAAGATCATGAGCTGGGCGGCGATCTTTGCCATCAGCCTGGCATTCATCGGCAAGTTCGGCGCGCTGCTGCAAAGCATCCCGGTGCCGGTGATGGGCGGGATCCTGTGCCTGTTGTTCGGTTCGATTGCGGCGGTGGGCATGAACACTTTGATCCGCCACAAGATCGACCTGGGCGAGGCGCGCAATCTGGTGATCGTTTCGGTCACGCTGGTGTTCGGCATCGGCGGTGTACTGGTGGGCACCGGCACTGGGCCGGACGACTTCGGCCTCAAAGGCATCGCGCTGTGCGCGGTGGTGGCGATTGCGTTGAACCTGCTGCTGCCGGGCAATGACAGCTGGAAGCAGAAGCAGGCGGATGAGCCGCTGCTGTAGATTCACCGCCTGCACTATTGTCATCGCGGGCAAGCCTTGCTCCCACAGGTTTTGAGTGGACCATGCTTGAATGGTCAAGACAAAATCTGTGGGAGCAAGGCTTGCCCGCGATGCTTTTCGAGGTTTACAGAGCTATCGGCGCCCGTTCGCAGAGGGTACTCAACGCCTGCGCCCACTGCGCCTCATCATTGAGGCAAGGCACCAACACCAACTCTTCTCCCCCCGCCTCGCGGAACTGCTCGCGGCCGCGATCGCCGATTTCCTCCAGGGTTTCAATGCAGTCGGCCACGAACGCCGGGCACATCACCAACACTTTCTTCACGCCGCTTTTAGCCAATTCCTCCAAGCGCGCCTCGGTGTAGGGTTCGATCCACTTGGCCCGTCCCAATCGCGACTGGAACGACACCGACCACTGACCATCCTTGAGCCCCATGCGCTGGGCGAACAGCTCGGCAGTGCGAATGCATTGCGCGCGGTAACAGGTCGCCATGACTTCCGGCGGCGCGTTCTTGCAGCAGTCGGCATCCTTGAAGCAATGAAACCCCGTAGGGTCGAGCTTGGTCAGGTGTCGCTCCGGCAAGCCGTGGAAACTCAACAACAGATGATCGTGTTCCTGTATCAGGTACGGCTTGGCGCTGGCCACCAGGGCGTCGACGTATTCGGGCTGATCGTAGAACGGTTGGAGAATCGAGAACTGCACATCGAGTTTCTTTTCCCGCACGACCCGCTTGGCCTCCTCGATCACCGTGGTCACGGTGCTGTCGGCGAACTGCGGGTACAACGGCGCCAACGTGATCTTCTTGTGACCCTGGCTCGCCAGCCGCACCAATGCCGATTCAATGGACGGCTCGCCATAACGCATTGCCAGCTCTACCGGGCCCCGGGTCCACTGCGCGGTCATGGCCTGTTGCAGCCGGCGGCTGAGCACCACCAGCGGCGAACCCTCCTCCCACCAGATCGAGGCGTAGGCATGGGCCGACTGCTCGGGACGCTTGATCAGGATCAGCGACACCAGCAAGCGCCGCACCGGCCATGGCAGGTCGATGACATACGGATCCATCAGGAATTGATTGAGGTAGCGGCGCACATCGGCCACCGAAGTGGAGGCAGGCGAACCCAGATTCACCAGAAGCAACGCGTGATCGGTCATGCAACGTCCTATTTCAAAGGCGGCTGGACAAGTCTTCCAGGGCCGCAGGCAAATCAGTGAACCGGAATGTGAAACCCGCCGCCTGCAATCGGGCCGGCGTGGCGCGCTGGCCGCCGAGCAACAGCAATGACAACTCCCCCAACGCGACTTTCAACACAAGTTCCGGCATCGGCACCACGGCTGGCCGATGCAATACATGCCCCAGGGCCTTGGCAAAATCGCGGTTGCGCACCGGGTTCGGAGCGCACGCATTATAAGGACCGCGGGCATCAAAGCGGTGCAGAAGAAAATCAATCAGGGCGATTTGATCGTCAATATGAATCCACGGCATCCACTGCCGACCATTGCCGATACGCCCGCCCAGCGCCAGTTTGAACGGCAGCAGCAGCCGCGACAAAAAGCCGCCCTCGGCAGACATGACCAGGCCGGTACGAACCAGCACCACGCGTATGCCCAACGCCTCGGCTCGTTGCGCGGTTTCTTCCCAGGCGATACACAACTGGCTGGCGAAATCTTCGCTCACCGGCCCCGATTCCTCGGTCAACTCACGCTCGCCACCGTCGCCATACCAGCCCACCGCGGAACCGGAAATCAATACCTGCGGTTTCTGCTCGCATCGCTCCAGCCACGCCAGCAAAACTTCCGTCAACGTGATGCGACTGCTCCACAACAACATCTTGCGTTTGTGGCTCCAGGGCCGGTCGGCAATCGGCGCTCCCGCGAGGTTGACCACCGCGTCCACCGGCTCGACAATTTCATCGAGCCGGGCAACGCCTCGCACATCTGCCCCACAGATTTTCGCCACTTCTTCGGGTCGGCGACTCCATACCGTCAAGCGATGTCCCTGCCCCAACCAGAGGCGGCAGAGCTGACGTCCGATCAAACCAGTACCGCCGGTCAGCAATATGTGCATGAGATGTTCCTCGCATCGCGTTTTACCCGGCCCATTAGTCTATTTTTATAAGCAGGGATTTTTCGTATTGGACAGGGTCTGTGTTTAACAATAGGACAAGCTGTCCAAACGCGAACGGTAAAACTTATACCAAAAACCCGAATTGTACAGGTTTAAACGACGGCGTAGCCTGTACAGAAAGGTAAACGAGGCCCTCATGACTGTACCTATCGCAATCATCGGCACCGGCATCGCCGGACTTTCAGCCGCCCAGGCCCTGACGGAGGCCGGGCATATCGTTCAACTCTTCGATAAAAGCCACGGCAGCGGCGGACGCATGTCGAGCAAACGCAGCGACGCCGGCGCATTGGACATGGGCGCGCAATACTTCACCGCCCGCGATCGCCGTTTTGTCACGGAGGTCCAGCGCTGGCAAACAAACGGCTGGGCGGCGGAATGGAACCCGCAACTCTACAACTTCCAGAACGGACAACTGAGCCCATCGCCGGATGAACAGACCCGCTGGGTCGGCACGCCGCGCATGAGCGCTATCACCCGCGCCCTGCTCGACAAGTTGCAGGTGCAGTTTTCCTGCCGGATCACCGAGGTGTACCGCGGCCAGGAACACTGGCATTTGCAGGACGCCGAAGGTTTCACCCACGGCCCCTTTGGCCAGGTGGTGATCGCCACGCCCGCGCCCCAGGCCACCGCATTGCTGGCGGCCGTACCGAAGCTGGCCGCAGTGGCCGCCGGGGTGAAGATGGACCCGACCTGGGCCGTGGCACTGGCCTTCGAAACACCGCTGGATACACCCATGGAAGGCTGCTTCCTACAGGACAGTCCCCTGGACTGGCTGGCGCGCAACCGCAGCAAGCCGGGGCGCGACAACACGCTCGACACCTGGATACTGCACGCCACCAGCGAATGGAGCCGGCAACACATCGACCTGTCCAAGGAAGCCGTGATCGAACACCTGCACGGCGCCTTCGCCGAACTGCTGCACAGCGCGATGCCCGCACCGAGCTTCAGCGTGGCCCATCGCTGGCTCTACGCCCGCCCCGCCGGCAACCACGAATGGGGCGCGCTGGCCGATGCCGACCTGGGCCTGTACGTGTGCGGCGACTGGTGCCTGTCCGGCCGGGTCGAAGGCGCATGGCTCAGCGGCCAGGAGGCTGCACGCCGCCTGCATGCAAGCCTGCAGTAAAGCGCGTCACCCATCGCTATCCGCTGCTGTCGAAAGAGACAGCAGCCTGCCTGCGACACAGATTGAGGTCGCCTCGCCACACAATCCGGTTGACTTGTGCCCGTTCGGACCTATGATGAAAATATTGTACAGAAATACAAAACTGTACAAGATTTAGCAATCAGAGGTCGCCTATGCCCAGCACAGCCATCGCCAAACCCAGAATCGCCATCAGCGCCTGCCTGATGGGTGCTGAAGTTCGCTTTAATGGCGGGCACAAGCAATCGCAGTTGTGCAGCCGCACCCTCGTCGACTATTTCGATTTCGTGCCGGTGTGCCCCGAAGTCGCCATCGGCCTGGGTATCCCCCGGGAGCCGATTCGCCTGGTGGGCGACCCCGAACACCCCGAGGCGCTCGGCACCGTGAATCGCGACCTCAACGTGACCCGGCCACTGGCCGACTACGGGCAGCAAATGGCCGGGGAACTGGATGACATCTGCGGCTACATCTTCATGCAGAAATCGCCGTCCTGCGGACTGGAGCGGGTCAAGGTCTACGACCACAACGGCGTGACCCAGGATGGCGGCGGGCGCGGCATCTATGCCCAGGCCTTCTGCGAACGCCACCCCGACCTGCCGGTGGAGGAAGACGGTCGTCTCAACGACCCGGTACTGCGCGAGAACTTCCTGACCCGGGTGTTTGCCTATGCCGCCTGGCAACCCTTGCGCCGCCAGGACCTGACCCGTCGCGACCTGATCGAATTTCACTCGCGCTACAAATACCTGCTGATGGCCCACAACCCGGTGCAATACAAGGCCCTGGGCAATTTGCTGGGCAACATGGGCAAGGCCGACCCCAATGAGTTGGGCCCACGCTACTTCAGCGCATTGATGGCCGCCTTGAAGAAATGCGCCACCCGCCGCACCCACACCAACGTGCTGCAACACCTGAGCGGTTACCTCAAGCGCGCCATCGACGCCGAGGACAAGCAGGAAGTACAGCATCTGATCGGGCAATACCGCCTCGGCATCGTGCCCTTGGTGGTGCCACTGACGTTGCTCAAGCATCACTTGCGCCAGCATCCCGATCCTTACCTGGCGCAGCAGGTCTACCTGCAACCGCACCCGGAAAACCTCAGCTTGCGAAACGCTATTTGATGAAGAGCGAACCCGACTCCAGCGCCAGCGAAGACCTGGGGGCCGACTTTGCCAAGGCCTTGGCACAAGGCTGGCTGCCCATACGCGAGGTCGCCCGGCAAACCGGTGTCAACGCCGTCACGCTGCGAGCCTGGGAACGCCGTTACGGCCTGATCGTGCCGCACCGCACGCCCAAGGGGCACCGGCTGTTCAATGCCGACCATGTGCAACGGATCCTGAGCATTCTCACCTGGATCGACCGTGGCGTTGCGGTGAGCAAGATCAAGCCTTTGCTGGACACACCGCAGCCACCGACCGAACCCACACAGGTGCCGGAGAATGACTGGCAGCGTCAGCGCCACGCCCTGGTGCTGGCGGTGACGCAACTGGCCGAGCGCCAGATCGATGACCTGGTCAACCAGGCGATGGCGCTGTACCCGCCCTGGACCGTGTGCGAGCAGTTGCTCTTGCCGTTGCTGGCCGAGCTGCACCAGCGCTGGCAAGGCCAGTTCGGTGCGCAGCTGGAACGGGTCTTCCTCTACTCGTGGCTGCGCAGCAAGTTCGGCAGCCGGATCTACCACAACAACCGTCAGTTGCGCGGCGCGCCACTGTTACTGGTCAATCATTCGGACTCGCCCCAGGAGCCGCACCTGTGGCTCACCGCCTGGCTGGCCAGCAGCGCCGACTGCCCGGTGGAAGTGTTCGACAGCCCGCTACCGGCCGGCGAACTGGCCCTGGCGGTCGAGCGCCTCAAGGCCCGCGGCGTCCTGCTGTATTCCAGTCACGCCCTCAACCTGTCCCAACTGCCCAGGCTGCTGGGTGGAATCGATTGCCCGATCGTCATTGCCGGCCCGGCCGCGTCGATCCACCACGCCAGGTTATCCACAGGCGCGTCGATGATTGACGTGTCCTGGGCCGAAGACCCGTTATCGGCTCACCGCGAACTGAGTCGCCGAGAACTCCTTTAAATGGAAGACAGCATGCAACTGATCTGGCTGCGCAGCGACTTGCGCCTGCACGACAACACCGCCCTCGCGGCTGCGGCAGCCCAAGGCCCCTGCGTGGCGGTGTACTTGACCAGCCCCGAACAATGGCGCGCCCATGACGACGCACCGTGCAAGATCGATTTCTGGCTGCGCAACCTCGGCGCGTTGAGTGCGACCCTGGCCGAATTGAACATCCCACTGCTGATCCGCGCCGCTGCGCATTGGCACCAGGCCCCGCAGGTACTACTCAAGCTGTGTCGCGAACTGAACGTCGGCGCCGTGCATGTCAACGAAGAGTACGGCCTGAATGAAACGCGACGCGACGCCGAAGTCGCCCGCGTGTTGAATGACCAGGGCGTTGAATTTCACAGCCACCTCGATCAATTGCTGTTCAAGCCCGGTAGCGTACTGACCAAGACCGGCAATTACTTCCAAGTGTTCAGTCAGTTCCGCAAGGTCTGCTACAGCCGTCTGCACTTTTCATTGCCGAGCCTGGTCGCCACGCCGGCCCGGCAGGCCCTCACCGGCATTGCCCGCGACCCGGTGCCGACGCAAGTCGATGGGTTCGCCCCGCCCAGCGAAGCGCTACGCGCCCTCTGGCCCGCCGGGGAAACCGAAGCCCGTCGGCGCCTGGACACCTTTGTCGACCAGCACATCGACGATTACCAAGGCGAACGGGATTATCCCGCCAGACCCGGCACCAGCCAGCTCTCGGCCTATCTGGTGGCCGGCGTGGTGTCGCCACGTCAGTGCCTGCACGCCGCGCTGCAAGCCAACCAAGGTGAATTCGAGAGCGGAAGTGCCGGTGCTGTGACCTGGATCAATGAATTGCTCTGGCGCGAGTTTTATAAACACATTCTCGTGGGCTATCCACGCGTGTCGCGCCATCGTGCGTTTCGCCCGGAAACCGAGGCGCTGGCATGGCGCAAGGCCCCCGCAGAATTGGAAGCCTGGAAGCAAGCACGCACCGGCCTGCCGATTATCGATGCAGCCATGCGTCAATTGCTGGAGACCGGTTGGATGCACAACCGCTTGCGGATGGTCGTAGCCATGTTCCTGACCAAGAACCTGTTGATCGATTGGCGCGAAGGCGAGCGCTTTTTCATGCAGCACCTGATCGACGGCGACCTGGCCGCCAACAATGGCGGCTGGCAGTGGAGCGCCTCCACCGGCACCGATTCCGCGCCCTGGTTCCGTATCTTCAACCCGTTGAGCCAGTCGGAAAAATTCGACCGCGAGGGCCTGTTCATCAAACGCTGGCTACCTGAACTGAACGATCTGGACAAGCAACAGGTCCATAGCCCAAATACCCAGGGCGGCTTGTTTGGCGCCGTGGATTATCCGGCACCGATTGTCGACTTGAGGCAATCCAGGGCGCGTGCGCTGGCAGCGTTCAGAAACCTGCCAGCACGACAGGACGCGACCGTTGAGGGGATGGGCGATTAGCGAACAAGAAATTGCCAGCCAGCGGGATGCATTGTTTATCCGATAACATATAGTCTTACTAGTCGTACGGACTCTACTGAAAAGCTACGTATCAGTGCGCTGTCCAATCGAAAGGAGGAGGGAATGGGTCTAAGACTGCCACGGCGCTATTGGCTCACCGGGGCTGGCAACGGAATCGGCGCTTCGTTGGCTGAGGCGATACTGGAGACAGGTGCATACCTGGCCGTCAGTTCGCGCTCGACCCGATCATGCGAAACCCTTTCGGTACGTTATCCAGGACAAGTGCTAAGCGTGCCCGGCAATTTGACCGACAGCCAGGCCGTGCGCGAGATCGGCGAACAGATCGCCCGTCAATGGGGCGCCCTGGATCAGGTGATCGTCAATGCCGGGACGGCTGAGTACGTTGACGGGCAGCCGGCTGATCACACATTGATCGAGCATATCGTGCGCAGCAATCTGCTGGCTGCCAGTTTCTGCCTCGAAGTGGCCATGCCCTTGTTGCGCGCCGGGACCGAACCTCATCTGGTGGGCATTGCCAGCCCGGCGACTTACCTGCCGCCTTCGCAAATAGAAACGGGTGGCAGCGGGATGCGTCATCTGTTCGAATCGGCTCGGGCAGACTTGGCGTGCGCGGGTGTCGATGTGACGTTGGTACACCCTGGCTACGACGGCCCATTGCTGGGGCCCGACGATTGCTTCCAAACCCCGATTCACTGGTCGGCGGACGAAACAGCGCGGCATGTGCTGGATCAGTTGGTCGAGCGCCCGCGAGAAGTTGCGCTTCCCATTGCCTCCATGACCGCACTCTGGCCTTTGCCTTCGTCGACCGAAACCCTGCCAACCGATATCGGCTCATCCCAGGCGAAAAACGGCTATCCGATCAAGGGACAACCCTGAGCCGCCGATTGCCTTACACTGCGGACCATGAAAACCATCCCCGTCCATGAAATCCCGGCACCGGCCGTCACGTGTTCGACGTGCGCGGCGTGCTGCTGCCAGTTGGAAGTGATGTTGATCACCGACACTGGGGTTCCGGAGCGTTTTATCGACACGGACGATTGGGGTGGAGAGGTGATGCTGCGGCTGGATGACGGTTGGTGCGCGGCCCTGGATCGCGACAGCATGATGTGCACCATCTACGAAAAGCGTCCGCTGATCTGCCGGGAGTTCGAGATGGGCGCACCGGAGTGCCTGGAAGAACGCCAAGGGATTGCGACGGCGTATCGATAAAGGCGTGGTCTGATCTATTGTGGGAGCGAGCTTGCTCGCGATAGCGGTGAGTCAGACAACTTTATCTTGGCTGGTCTATCGCTGTCGCGAGCAAGCTCGCTCCCACTGTTCTCAAACTGTTTTGTTACAGCGGCATCGTATAGTGCAGCGAGTAGCTTTCTACACCGTCGTTAGTCGACTTGATACCGGCGTTGGAGTAATGAGTGGCGCGAATGCCCACTTCATGCCCACCGTTGAAGCGCAGGCCGAAGCCGATACGATCTTCAAATTGGAAAGCCGTACCGAGCTTGTTGTCTTCCACTTCGGTATTGGCGAACAACGCCACACCGACACCCGCCTCGATGTAAGGCTTCACGTTCTGGCCGGAAAACTCATACACAAACACAGGCGAAAACGACAGGCTGTGATTGCTGGATGTCTCGTCCCCTTCCCAATAGGTGTAGGCGCCGCTCCAGTAGCCAGTCAGGCGACCGACATCACTTTGCAGCCAACTCTTGTCCCAGTCGAACTGCATGCCCAGGCGATAGGTCATGGTCGAATCGCTGGTCTGGCCAACCCCAAATTCCACACCCGCTGCTTGTGCAGTGTAAGTGTGCCCCAACAATGCGGCCGCAAGCGCGGAAAAGCAGAATAAGCGCTTCATTAGAAACATCCTTTTCGAACAGACTTAGTTAGTTTTGTTACAAACAGACAAAGCTATAGAAATCCGCATCCAAACAGAAGTTCAGCCCGTTTCACACGGTTTTCACATTCTTTTTACAGATCGAAGCTTCGCACAACGCCGGACGAATGCCATAGCGTTGGTAGGATTTTTCTTAAATGTATCGGGTCTGCACTCGTCCAGAAATACGTTTCGCCGGCTGGCCCCTCAGCCAACAGCTCTCGCTCAGCCAAAAGGCGCTGAAGTTGCCGGGCCACGGCGGCACCGGTGTCGATCAGGCTGATGTGCTCCGGAATCATCCGCGCGAGCAATGGCTTGAGGAAGGGATAGTGCGTGCACCCCAGGATCAGCGTATCGCAGCCGGCTGCCAGCAAGGGGTCGACGTAATGTTGCAGCAACTGATACAAGGCCGGACTGTGCAAATCACCCGTTTCGATCAGTTCAACCAGGCCCGGGCACGGTTGCGTGATGACTCGCACATCGGTGGCGAAACGGTCGAGCAAAGCGGCGAACTTGGCGCTCTGCAAGGTGCCGGTGGTGGCGAGCACGCCGACGATACCGCTACGGGTCGCGGCAGCCGCCGGCTTGACCGCCGGCTCCATCCCGACGATGGGCCAATGGGGAAAATCACGGCGTAGATCGGCAACGGCAGCAACCGTTGCGGTGTTGCAGGCTACAACCAGCGCCTTGGCGCCCTGGCCCAGGAGAAAGTCGGCAATGATCGAGCAGCGTTGTCGGATGTATTCCGGGGTCTTCTCGCCGTAAGGAATATGCCCACAGTCGGCGACATACAACAGCGATTCATTGGGCAGCAGCTGGCGAATTTCCCCCAGCACCGACAACCCGCCGACACCCGAGTCAAGCACACCAATCGGCGCTTCACTCATGCTGGCCACCGCAGACGCTGCAACCCGGGTCACGCTTGACCCGCAGTTCACGGAAACGCGTGCCCAGGGCGTCGATCAACAGCAAGCGCCCCACCAGCGGCTCACCGAAACCGGCCAGCAACTTCAAGGCTTCAAGGGCTTGAAGGCTGCCCACCAATCCTACCAGCGGTCCGATCACACCGGCCTCGCTGCAGGTCAGCTCGGCTTCGCTGCCGTGGCCATAAAGGCAGTGGTAGCAAGGGCTTTCGGGGCGGCGTGGGTCGAACACCGACAACTGCCCTTCCAGGCGAATCGCCGCGCCGCTGACCAGCGGTTTACCCGCTGCGACACAGGCCGCGTTCACCGCTTCGCGGGTCGAAAAATTGTCGGAGCAATCGAGTACCACATCCACTGCCGCGACGGCCGCGGCCAGACTGTCTTCGTCCATGGCCGCCCGGTGAGGCACCAGCCGAACCTCGGGGTTGATCGCCCCAAGGCGTCGCATCGCCGAATCGACTTTGCTCAGGCCGACGCTGTCGGTGTCATGGATGATCTGGCGTTGCAGGTTGGTCAGGTCGACGGTGTCGAAATCCGCCAAGTGCATCTCACCCACGCCAGCGGCGGCCAGGTACAACGCCACCGGGGCGCCGAGACCGCCAAGGCCGATGATCAGCACGCGGCTTTGCTTGAGACGCAATTGGCCGTCGATGTCGACGTGCTGCAACAGAATCTGCCGACTGTAGCGCAACAGCTCCTGATCGTTCAGCACGGCAGGCACCCCAGGCTGATGCGCTCATGACCACCCAGGTCCTTGCGGCTGTGGACTTCGACAAAACCTTGAGTGCGCAGCAAATCGCACACCGCCTCGGCCTGATCGTAACCATGCTCGAGCATCAGCCAGCCGCCCGGCTCGAGGTGAGCCGGTGCCTGGGCAACGATCTGGCGCAAATCATCGAGCCCGTCCGGCCCGGCAACCAGGGCACTGGCCGGCTCGAAGCGCACGTCGCCCTCGATCAGGTGCGGATCGCTGGCCGCAATGTACGGCGGGTTGCTGATGATCAACTCGAAACGCGTGTCTTCCAGCGCACTGAACCAGTGGCTGCTCAACACCGTGACGTTGTGCAGGTCCAGGCGCTGGCGATTGCGCTCGGCCAGGGCCACAGCCTCCAGCACCCGGTCGACCGCCGTAACTTTCCAGGCCGGGCGCTCGCTGGCCAGTGCCAGGGCAATCGCGCCGCTGCCGGTGCCCAGATCCAGGACCCGGGCCGGTGTAGCCGGCAGCAAGGCCAGCGCGGTTTCCACCAAAAGCTCGGTGTCAGGACGCGGGATCAGGGTATGGGGCGCGACTTCCAGATCGAGTTTCCAGAAGCCCTGTTGTCCGAGTATGTACGCCACCGGCTCGCCAGAGCGCCGCCGCCGCAGGTATTCGGAGAACAGCAACGCCGCCTCGCTGGGCACGATCCGCTCGGGCCAGGTGTGCAGGAAGCTGCGGGACTTGCCCAAGGCTGCGGCCAGCAACAACTCGGCGTCCAGCCGTGCCGTGGGCGAATCCGGCAACTCGGCCGCGCGTAACAGACTGGCGATGATGGTCATTTTTTCACCTGTGCTTACTCGCCAATCGCAGCCAACTGGTCGGCCTGGTATTCGGCCAGTAACGGCTCGATCACCGCATCGACACCACCGGCAAGGATCTCGTCCAGGGAATACAGGGTCAGGTTGACGCGATGGTCGGTGACCCGGCCCTGGGCGAAGTTGTAGGTACGGATCCGCTCGGAACGATCGCCCGAGCCCACCAGCAATTTGCGTTCGCTGGCGATGGCATTGGCGGCGGCGCTGGTCTGCTGGTCGTTGAGCTTGGCCGACAACCAGGCCATGGCCCGCGCGCGGTTCTTGTGCTGGGAACGTTCTTCCTGGCACTCGACCACGATGCCCGAGGGCAAGTGCGTGATGCGGATCGCCGAGTCGGTCTTGTTGACGTGCTGGCCGCCCGCGCCGGAGGAACGATAAGTGTCGACCCGCAGATCTGCCGGGTTGATCTCGATGGCTTCCTGCTCGTCCGGCTCGGGCAATACCGCCACGGTGCAAGCCGAGGTGTGGATCCGCCCTTGGGACTCGGTGGCCGGCACGCGTTGCACGCGATGGGCGCCGGATTCGAATTTCAGCTTGCCGTAGACGTTGTCGCCTTCGACCCGGGCGATGACTTCTTTATAGCCACCGTGTTCGCCTTCGTTCTCCGAGAGGATCTCCACCCGCCAACCGCGACGTTCGGCGTAACGCGAATACATGCGAAACAGGTCGCCGGAAAAAATCGCCGCCTCATCGCCGCCGGTACCGGCACGGATCTCAAGGAACACATTGCGCCCGTCATTCGGGTCCTTGGGCAACAGCATGCGTTGCAGACTGCTTTCCAGTTCAACCAGTTGATCCTTGGCTTCGCGGACTTCCTCCACGGCCATTTCGCGCATATCCGGGTCGCTGTCCTTGAGCAGTGCCTGGGCACCTTCAAGGTCACCCTGCACTTTGAGCAACTGTTTATAGGTGGCGACAATCGGCTCGACTTCCGCGTATTCCTTGGAATAGGTGCGGAATTTGTTCTGGTCGGAAATGACTTCGCCATCGCCCAGCAAGGCGGTCAGTTCTTCGAAACGGTCCTGGAGGATGTCCAGTTTGTTGAGCAGTGACGCTTTCATTGCGGTTTTTTATCCGAAAAGCTATCCGGTGAGCCCTCACCGAGGGCGAAGAGTTCCTGGGCCATGGCCAGCGCATCGAGGCGGCCTTCGGCGGTCAACTTCTTGAGCTGGACACTGGGGGCGTGGAGCAATTTGTTGGTCAGGCCGCGGGCCAGTTGTACCAGCACCTCTTCGGCATTGCCGCCGTTGGCCAGCAGGCGCTGGGCTTTTTGCAGTTCCTCGTCGCGCAGGCGTTCGCTCTGCTGACGATAGGCCTTGAGCACATCCACCGCCGCCAGCTCGCGCAGGCGCACCATGAAGTCGTCGGCACCGACGCTAATCATCTCTTCGGCCGCCTGGGCCGCGCCCTGCCGGCTCTTGAGATTCTCGGCGACCACCTCATGCAGGTCGTCGACGCTGTAGAGATACACGTCATCCAGCTCGCCGACTTCTGGCTCGATGTCCCGGGGAACAGCAATGTCCACCATGAAAATCGGCTTGTGCTTGCGCAGCTTCAGGGCACTTTCCACGGCGCCCTTGCCAAGGATAGGCAACTGGCTGGCGGTGGAACTGATGACGATGTCGCTGTGTACCAGTTCCGCGGGAATGTCCGACAGCAACACCGCATGGGCACCGAACTGCTCGGCCAGGGTACTGGCCCGCTCCAGGGTCCGGTTGGCGACGACTATGCGCTTGACCCCCAGGTCATGGAGATGGCGGGCGACCAGGGTGATGGTCTCCCCAGCGCCGATCAGCAGCGCCTGGCTGCGTTGCAAATCACTGAAAATCTGTTTCGCCAGGCTGACAGCGGCAAACGCCACGGACACCGGGTTTTCGCCGATGGCCGTGTCGGTGCGTACCTGCTTGGCGGCGTTGAACGTCGCCTGGAACAGGCGCCCCAGCAGCGGGCCGACGGTGCCGGCCTCGCGGGCCACGGCGTAGGCCGACTTCATCTGGCCGAGAATCTGCGGTTCGCCCAACACCAGCGAGTCGAGCCCCGAGGCGACACGCATCATGTGACGAACGGCCGCATCATCTTCATGCACATAGGCACTGGCGCGCAGTTCTTCAAGGCTCAGCTTGTGATAGTCGGCCAGCCAGCGCAGGACTGAATCGGCCGAAACGTGATCCTGTTCTATATAAAGCTCGCTGCGATTGCAGGTGGAGAGGATCGCAGCTTCGCGGCTGTCGGTGAGTCGGCAGAGCTGCTGCAAGGCCTCAACCAGCTGCTCAGGCGTAAAGGCCACGCGCTCGCGGACGT
This sequence comes from Pseudomonas brassicacearum subsp. brassicacearum, assembly GCF_008801605.1. Taxonomy (GTDB): domain Bacteria; phylum Pseudomonadota; class Gammaproteobacteria; order Pseudomonadales; family Pseudomonadaceae; genus Aquipseudomonas; species Aquipseudomonas brassicacearum. The sequence continues at coordinate 482,635 of NZ_VZPJ01000003.1, forward strand.
CTACTGACGCAGTCTTGTGGTTAATACCGAGTGCAAGGAAGGCCATTCAAGGTCGCTGATAGTGACGTGAAGCCGGCAATTGTCCTACTTCGTCAGATTCAGAACAACCACTCGATCTCTATCGCCCTGCCCGGGGTTGTAAATCGACGGGGCGGTTATGTTTGACCGAAGGCTTGTGTCATGATGATCTGACCGCAGGTTAGTCGTCCTCTTCCTATATGAATAGATCTTCCGCGTTGCTCCTCGCTCTTGCCTTGCTCAGCGGCTGCCAGTCCATGGCCCCCGTTTCGACGGACGGTACGCCGCCGGTCGAAGACAGCGTGCAGGTACCTGAAAAACCCAAGGTCTACGGCTCGTTCAGCGAAGAAACCATCTTCAGCCTGTTGAGCGCCGAACTGGCAGGCCAGCGCAATCGCTTCGACATTGCGCTGGACAACTACGTGACCCAGGCCATCAATACCCAGGACCCGGGGATCTCCGAGCGGGCATTTCGCATTGCCGAATACCTGGGCGCCGACCAGCCCGCGCTGGATACCGCGCTGATCTGGGCCAAGAATGCCCCGGACGACCTCGAAGCGCAGCGCGCCGCTGCCGTGCAACTGGCCCGGGCCGGACGCTACGACGACTCCATGATGTATATGGAGAAGGTCCTGCTGGGCAAGGGCGACACCCACTTCGACTTCCTGGCCCTGTCCGCTGCCGATACCGACCAGGAAACCCGCAACGGCCTGATGAAAAGCTTCGATCGCCTGTTGCAGCGCCACCCGAACAACGGCCAGCTGATTTTCGGCAAGGCCCTGCTGCTGCAACAGGATGGTGACACCCAGGGCGCCCTCACCCTTCTGGAAGACAACCCGCCGGAAGCTGGCGAAGTAGCGCCGATCCTGCTGCGCGCACGCCTGCTGCAAGGCTTGAACCGCGGCGACGAAGCGCTGCCGCTGCTGGAAAAAAGCATCAAGAAGTACCCGGACGACAAACGCCTGCGCCTCACCTACGCCCGCATGCTGGTGGAAAACAACCGCATGGACGACGCCAAGGTGGAGTTCTCCAGCCTGGTCCAGCAATACCCGGAAGACGACGAGTTGCGTTATTCCCTGGCGCTGGTCTGCCTGGAAGCCAAGGCCTGGGAAGAGGCCAAGGGTTACCTGGAAGACCTGATCGCCCGGGAAAGCCACGTCGACTCGGCCCATCTGAACCTGGGTCGCATCGCCGAGGAGCGCAATGACCCCGAGAGCGCACTGATCGAGTACGCCCAGGTCGGCCCGGGCAACGACTATCTGCCGGCGCAGTTGCGCCAGGCCGATATCCTGATCGGCAATGGCAAGACCGCCGATGCCCAGAGCCGCCTCGCCGTACAACGCGACTCCCAACCGGACTACGGCATCCAGCTGTACCTGATCGAAGCCGAAACCCTGGCGGCCAACAATCAGGGCGACAAGGCCTGGAACGTGCTGCAACAAGCCTTGAAGCAGTACCCGGATGACCTGAACCTGCTTTACACCCGCGCCATGCTGGCGGAGAAACGCAATGACCTGGCCCAGATGGAAAAAGACCTGCGCCTGATCATCCAGCGTGACCCGGACAACGCCATGGCCCTCAACGCCCTGGGCTATACGTTGTCGGATCGCACCACCCGTTACGACGAAGCCAAGCTGCTGATCGAACAGGCCCACCAGATCAATCCGGAAGACCCGGCGGTGCTCGACAGCCTTGGCTGGGTGAATTTCCGCCTGGGCAATCTCGATGAAGCCGAACGCCTGTTACGCCAGGCCCTGGAGCGCTTTCCCGACCAGGAAGTCGCCGCTCACCTGGGCGAGGTCCTGTGGGCCAACGGCAAACAACGCGAAGCCCGGCAGATCTGGAGCCGATTCCTCAAGGATCAGCCTGACAGCCCTATCTTGCGCAGCACCATCAAACGCCTGACCGGATCCGAGACTCTTTAAGATTATGTTTTTGCGCCATCTCATCGTTTTCAGCTTCATTGCCCTGCTCGCCGGTTGCGCGGGCTTCGGCGCCCGTGAATCCGTCCAGGGCCAGGGCAACCAGGCCCAATGGCGCGAGCACAAGCAACAACTGAGCGGCCTCGACGGCTGGCAGATCGACGGCAAGATCGGTATCCGCGCCCCGAAAGACTCGGGCAGTGGCACGCTGTTCTGGCTGCAACGCCAGGACTACTACGATATTCGCCTGTCAGGCCCATTGGGGCGCGGTGCGGCCCGCCTGACCGGCCGACCGGGCCAGGTATCGCTGGAAGTTGCCAATCAGGGACGCTACGAGGCGCCCACGCCCGAAGCGCTGCTGGAAGAACAACTGGGCTGGAAGCTGCCGGTTTCCCACCTGACCTGGTGGGTTCGCGGGCTGCCGGCACCAGACAGTAAAAGCCGCCTGACCCTCGACGCCGACAGCCGCCTGTCCAACCTGGAACAGGATGACTGGCAGATCGAATACCTCAGCTATGCCCAGCAGAACGGCTACTGGCTGCCCGAACGCATCAAACTGCATGGCAGCAACCTCGACGTCACGCTGGTGATCAAGCAATGGCAGCCGCGCAAACTGGGGCAATGACATGAGCGCCGCACGCCTGACCCTGCCCTCCCCGGCCAAGCTCAACCTGATGCTGCACATCCTCGGTCGTCGCCCGGACGGCTACCACGAGCTGCAGACGATTTTTCAGTTCCTGGACTACGGCGACGAAATCACCTTTGCCGTACGCGACGACGGCGTGATTCGCCTGCACACCGAATTCGAAGGCGTTCCCCACGACAGCAACCTGATCGTCAAGGCCGCGAAAAAACTCCAGGCACAATCCGGCTGTCCGCTGGGCATCGATATCTGGATCGAAAAGATCCTGCCCATGGGTGGCGGCATCGGTGGCGGCAGCTCGAATGCGGCCACCACGCTGCTGGGTCTCAACCACTTGTGGCAACTGGGCTGGGACGCGGATCGCCTGGCCGCCCTGGGCCTGACACTGGGCGCCGACGTGCCGGTTTTCGTGCGTGGCCACGCCGCTTTCGCCGAGGGCGTAGGGGAAAAACTCACCCCGGTGGACCCCGAAGAACCCTGGTACTTGGTGCTGGTGCCGCAAGTCTCTGTAAGTACAGCAGAAATTTTTTCAGATCCACTGTTGACACGTAACTCTCCTCCCATTAAAGTGCGCCCCGTTCCCAAGGGAAACAGTCGAAATGACTGCTTACCGGTGGTAGCAAGGCGTTATCCAGATGTTCGTAACGCTTTGAATTTGTTAGGTAAATTTACCGAAGCAAAACTCACCGGAACTGGAAGTTGTGTGTTTGGGGGCTTCCCAAGCAAAGCTGAAGCTGATAAAGTCTCGGCCCTTCTGACAGAGACCCTTACAGGGTTTGTAGCAAAAGGAAGCAACGTTTCGATGTTGCATCGCAAGCTGCAAGACCTGCTCTAAAGGAATCGAGTGCTGGGCACTCGCAGCAACAGATACAGGGGCGTCGCCAAGCGGTAAGGCAGCAGGTTTTGATCCTGCCATGCGTTGGTTCGAATCCAGCCGCCCCTGCCATTTTCCTATACTCATCCAGGTATACCCTCAGCCTTCAGGTACTGCGCGTGTCCAAGATGATGGTCTTTACGGGGAACGCCAACCCCGATCTGGCTCGGCGTGTCGTACGTCAGCTGCATATCCCTCTCGGTGACATTTCTGTCGGTAAGTTTTCCGACGGTGAAATCACTGCGGAGATCAATGAAAACGTTCGCGGTAAAGACGTCTTCATTATTCAGCCGACTTGCGCTCCGACCAACGATAACCTGATGGAACTCGTCGTGATGGCTGATGCCTTCCGTCGCTCCTCGGCTACTCGTATCACTGCTGTTATTCCTTACTTTGGTTATGCCCGTCAGGATCGCCGTCCGCGTTCCGCGCGTGTGGCAATCAGCGCGAAAGTCGTGGCTGATATGCTGACCGTAGTCGGCATCGACCGTGTTCTCACGGTTGATCTGCATGCTGACCAGATTCAGGGTTTCTTCGATATTCCCGTGGATAACATCTACGGCTCCCCGGTCCTGGTGGATGATATTGAAGATCAGCGCTTCGAAAACCTTATGATCGTGTCCCCGGACATTGGCGGCGTCGTGCGTGCACGGGCGGTTGCCAAATCCCTGGGCGTGGATCTGGGTATCATCGACAAACGCCGTGAGAAAGCCAATCACTCCGAAGTGATGCATATCATCGGCGACGTCGAAGGGCGTACCTGTATTCTGGTCGATGACATGGTCGATACCGCCGGCACCCTGTGCCACGCGGCCAAGGCCCTGAAAGAGCATGGCGCTGCCAAGGTCTTTGCCTACTGCACACACCCTGTGCTGTCGGGTCGAGCGATCGAGAACATTGAAAATTCCGTGCTGGACGAGCTGGTGGTCACCAATACCATTCCGCTGTCCGCTGCAGCACAAGCCTGTGTGCGTATCCGCCAACTGGATATCGCACCGGTTGTTGCCGAAGCGGTTCGCCGCATCAGCAACGAAGAATCGATCAGTGCGATGTTCCGCTAAGGGCCCTGCCCTTTCCAGGACATCTCGTTGACGAAAAGCGCCCCGCCCCGGCATTACCTGTCGGGGCGGGGCTTTTTTGCCCATATCGCCTTAAGCGCTGGTCGCAAGCGCTGGGGTGAATGTGGTTACTTTGGAGATACAACATGAACGAATTTACTCTGAATGCTGAAGTGCGTTCCGACCTGGGGAAAGGTGCGAGCCGCCGCCTGCGTCGTCTCGCAAGCCTGGTTCCAGCTGTAGTCTACGGTGGCGAGAAAGCCCCTGAGTCCATCAGCATGCTGGCCAAAGAAGTTGCCAAACTGCTCGAAAACGAAGCGGCCTACAGCCACATCATCGAGCTGAACATTGGCGGCACCAAGCAGAACGTCGTGATCAAGGCCCTGCAGCGTCACCCGGCCAAAGGCCACGTGATGCACGCCGACTTCGTACGCGTAGTAGCTGGCCAGAAACTGACCGCTATCGTGCCTGTACACTTCGTTGGCGAAGCTGCTCCGATCAAGAAAGGCGGCGAAATTTCGCACGTTGTTTCGGAAATCGAAGTGACCTGCCTGCCGAAAGACCTGCCTGAATTCATCGAAGTCGACCTGGCTGACGCCGAAGTCGGCACGATCATTCACCTGTCCGACCTCAAGGCTCCTAAAGGCGTTGAGTTTGTTGCTCTGGCACACGGCGATGACAAGGCAGTTGCCAACGTCCACGCTCCACGTGTTGCTCCAGAAGCCACTGAAGAAGGCGCTGCAGAGTAATTTCACTCTGTCGCCGGAGTGACCGGAAACATCGCGGACTGGAACGTAGCGAGACAGCGGGCGAGAACGCGAAGTTTACTTAACGGTAAATCCGCCATTATCGTCCACTGTCGCAACACCGCCTGATTGCGACATCGTTATCCACACTCCAGGAAGGGCCCCTATCGTGACTGCCATTAAACTGATCGTTGGCCTGGGAAATCCAGGCGCTGAATACGAACAGACCCGGCATAACGCAGGGGCCCTTTTTGTTGAGCGCATCGCGCAGGCACAAGGCGTCAGCCTGGCAGCCGATCGCAAGTATTTCGGCCTGACCGGTCGCTTCTCGCACCAGGGTCAGGATGTTCGTCTGTTGATTCCCACCACCTACATGAACCGCAGCGGCCAGGCCGTGGCGGCATTGGCCGGTTTCTTTCGCATCAAGCCTGAAGAAATCCTGGTGGCCCACGACGAACTCGACCTGCCTCCGGGCGTTGCCAAGCTCAAGCAAGGCGGCGGCCATGGCGGTCACAACGGGTTGCGCGACATCATCGCGCAACTGGGTAATCAGAATACCTTTCACCGCCTGCGGCTCGGCATCGGCCACCCGGGCGTTGCCAGTATGGTTTCAAACTTTGTCCTGGGTCGTGCGCCTCGCGCCGAACAGGAAAAACTCGATGCCAGCATCGACTTTGCCCTCGGCGTGCTGCCGGATATCCTCGCCGGTGAATGGAACCGCGCGATGAAAAACCTGCACAGCCAGAAGGCCTGACACTTATCCGAGGGGAAACACCATGGGATTCAATTGCGGCATCGTCGGCCTGCCTAACGTCGGCAAGTCCACCCTGTTCAACGCCCTGACCAAATCCGGTATCGCGGCTGAGAACTTCCCCTTCTGCACCATCGAGCCGAACACCGGCATCGTTCCGATGCCCGATCCACGCCTGGAAGCCCTGGCGGCCATCGTGATCCCGGAGCGCGTGCTGCCGACCACCATGGAGTTCGTGGACATCGCCGGCCTGGTGGCTGGGGCCTCGAAAGGTGAAGGCCTGGGCAACAAGTTCCTGGCCAACATCCGCGAAACCGATGCCATCGCCCACGTGGTCCGCTGCTTCGAAGACGAGAACGTGATTCACGTCTCCAACAGCGTCGACCCGAAACGCGATATCGAAATCATCGACCTGGAACTGATCTTCGCCGACCTCGACAGCTGCGAGAAGCAACTGCAGAAAGTCGCTCGCAATGCCAAGGGTGGCGACAAAGACGCCGTCGCCCAGAAAGCCCTGCTCGAGCAGTTGATCGCCCACTTCACCTTGGGCAAGCCGGCACGCAGCCTGATCAAGAACATGGGTGCCGATGAGAAGCAGATCGTTCGTGGCTTCCACCTGCTGACCACCAAGCCGGTCATGTACATTGCCAACGTTGCCGAAGACGGCTTTGAGAACAACCCGCTGCTGGACGTGGTAAAAGCTATCGCCGAAGAAGAAGGCGCGATCGTGGTACCGGTCTGCAACAAGATCGAAGCGGAAATCGCCGAGCTTGAGGACGGCGAAGAGAAAGACATGTTCCTGGAGGCCCTGGGCCTGGAAGAGCCTGGCCTGAATCGCGTGATCCGCGCGGGTTATGAAATGCTCAACCTGCAGACGTACTTCACCGCTGGCGTAAAAGAAGTCCGCGCCTGGACCGTTCGCGTCGGGGCTACCGCGCCACAAGCCGCGGCCGTGATCCATACCGACTTCGAAAAAGGCTTCATCCGCGCCGAAGTCATCGCCTATGACGATTTCATCCAGTACAAGGGTGAAGCCGGTGCCAAGGAAGCCGGTAAATGGCGTCTGGAAGGCAAGGAATACATCGTCAAGGACGGTGATGTGATGCACTTCCGCTTTAACGTCTAAGTTGTCGCTGGTGTTGCGGGTGATGGTGTGTATATCCGTTATTTAGGTAACGGCTGCTTAGGATTCCGCCCTGACGGCGGCTCACTTTTGAGAAGCCCGGAAGCCGGCCCAGTCAAAAGTGACCCGCTGTAAGAGCGGAACCGCCAGTAGTCCTTACCGCAGAAACGGATATACACACCACCCCAAACCGTTTCTATCGCACTCAAGAGATCAACAGCAGCCCAAAAAATCATCGGCCCTTCGAAATCACACCACCCATATACTGATTCAAATCGCGAAAATCCTTAACACTCCAAGGATACGGCGATAGCTTCACACCATTCTCTCGCAAGGTCCTCGGAATCAAATCCCCATTGGGTCGCAGTATTATCGACGACACAATCACACCCGGATAATCACTGAGTCGTTTCTTGAAAGCGGCAGTTGTAAGGTCAGGCGTAGGAGGATTGCTTTTATGAGCCAACGGCCCTGTCCCCTTGATATCTGCGCCGTGACACATGGCACATCTCTGTAAATAGAGATTTTTCCCATTGGCACTATCCGCAAAGGATAGTGATGTTTGAATGAGCGATAAAAACCCTAGCGAAGCGATGACTAATATTTTCATTATGCTTTCGGCACATGCCAATTTTTATGGGCGCAACGCCCTGCGGGAACAAACTCATTCCCACAGGTTTTAGATGCCGGGATTGTTGTCTGTTCGCACAATCTGACTAGAACAGGTAGCCCATGTAGATCGCCGCCCCACCACCAGCCTGCAAGCCAGCGTTCATCCCGGCCATGACCACCGCGCCCTTGGCCGAACGCGCCAGTTGCCGGTTGACTGTGGTCGAAGCAATGAGCGAGGTTGCCGGGTTGGAACTCAGGACCACCGACAACGCCAGCAACTTGGGATCGAGCCCGAACAGCAGCGCTGTGGCCGAACCGCCGATCCCCAGGCCCACGCCCACTTCGGTATACATGCAAGGGCCGGTGATGTCGTCACTGGTCAGGTCGCGATCGACCAGGGCGTCACTGACAAACACTCTGCCAACGCTGTAAAAAGACTCCGCCGCACCCGCAGCCGACACACCCTTGCCCTTGATCTGAATATTGATCTTGCCAAAGCGCGGCAATCGCGCGCCAACACCGACACCTACGCCGACGCCGCCATAGCGGTAACTGACGTCCTCGCCCTGGGGCGAACGCAGGATAATCGAACCGCCACTGCCAGCCACCATGACCACGGTCAGGCCACCACCGCTAGCGGTCTGGTACTGCCAGCGACTCTCATTAACCGGGAGTGGGATGTTATAGCTCATACGTTCAAAGTCCTTTAAGTGAATGAACCGCACCGCGACCGCGCTGGTCGGATGGTTTTCAGCAACCCGACCAGGGTGAAGAACAGCCCCATGGCACCCAACATCACTGGTGTCCCCCACAGTGCACCTCGATCCACGACAAGGGGGTTGGCGGCCGGCTGCTCGGGCAAATAATAAACTCGCACCGGCTGCCCCGGCTCATAGCCGAAGATGAAGCCACCCTGGGGGTAGGAAATTTTTTCACCTTTGCCAGTGGTGAACGCGATTTCGGGGTGAGAACCACCGGCGTTCAGCCGACTAACGATGCCATCGGCGGTCTGTGCCCGGGCGAGGAAGTCGCGACGGTCGAGGGTGAGATTGACGGCAATGCCCAGCAAGCCAATGCCGATCAGCGCAAAAAGCAGGCCCAGCAGTATCGTCCCGATGCGTGACGGGGTGTCGTTAGCCATAGCTTGTCCCGGTATTCATCCATGAAAGAAGGCGGCGAGGATAACAAAAAGCCTGCTATGCCGTAATGCTGTTCATTCGAGGTTTGTGACCGCCGTGGCAAGGGAACTTGCTCCCTCGCCACGGACGCCCATTAGCCTCTTTTGACTTTGAAGCGTCCCAACACCCGCTGCATCAGCGAGGCTCGCTCTGAAAGGTCCTTGGCCGCCACTGCGCACTCTTGCGAGTTCGACTGGTTTTTCTGCGTCACTTCGTCGATCTGCTCAAGCCCGATACTGGCCTGCTGCAAACCTGAAGCCTGCTCGCTGGAGGCCTGGTAGATCAGCGAAACCAGGCTCGACACCGCGCCGGTTCCGCTGACGATGTTCTTCAGCGATTCGGCGGTTCGGCCGGCGATGACCATGCCGCGCTGAGTCTTGCTCGAGGAATCGGCGATCAGCGCGGCGGTCTGCTGGGCGGCCTCGGCACTGCGGGCGGCCAGGCTGCGTACTTCATCGGCCACCACGGCAAAACCGCGCCCAAGCTCACCGGCCCGGGCAGCTTCGATCGCCGCGTTCAGGGCCAGCAGGTTGGTTTGTGCGGCAATGTTGTCGATGGTGGTGATGATCGCAGTGATGTCCTTGCCCGAGTTGTCGATTTCGGCCATGGCGGCAATCAGTTCGCTCATCAATTTGTCGCTTTCCCCGGCATCGGCCCGCGAGGCCTGGGATTGCTCATCGGCTTTCTTGGCGTTGGCGGCGTTGTCCCGGGTCTGGGCGGCCATCTGCGTCATCACCGCGCTGATTTCGGTGATGGACGAGGCGGAATTGGAGGCCCCGTCGGAGAGTGACTGACTCAAGTCGGTAACCTGCGCCGAGCTGCCGGTGATCTGGGTGGCGCTGATCTGAACCTCGGAAATCAGCTGGTTCAGGTTGCTGACCATCTTCTCCAATGACTTGCCAAGGGTGTCATGGGGCGAAGACAAGCGGACCTCCAGGTCCAGGTCACCTTCGGAAATACGCTCGGCCACCCGCACCTGCCGTTGCAGGCTTTCAGACATGTCGTTGAGGGCCGCAGACAACTGCCCGACTTCGTCTTCGGATTTCTGCACCAGGCGACGAGAGAAATCTCCCAGGCTGATGGTGGCGGCCAAGGCGGCGGCTTCGCGAATCGGCCCAACGATTTTTGCCGCGGCATACCACAGGGCAGCCAGGGCCAACAACGAAATGACCAACCCTACCGACACTTGCCAGATGCTGTTGTTGAGGCTGCGTGCCTGCAGCTCCTGCTCCAGGGCGATGGCCTGGCTCATGACCACAGCCTTGGGCAGGCGAATCAACACCGCCCAGGGCTTGCCCGTGCGACCGAGCGCAATGGGCATCAGCACTTCAATGTTCTGTGTTTGCGCATTGAGCAGGCCATCACCCCGACCGGCCTGGATATCGCGGAGCACTTTTTCCCAGGATTCAGGCAACAAGGCCTTGATCGGCTGGCCAATCAGGTCGGTCCGCTGGCTGTCCGCGACCACCAAGCCCTGGTTACTCAGGATCGAAACCGTGCCTTTGCCGCCGTAGAGATCAGCAGACATCTGCTCGCTGAGTTTCTGGATAAACGCGATATCGAAGTCAGCCCCGACCACACCGTAGAACTTGCCGTTGGACACGATGGGCACCGACAAGGTGGTCAGCCAGACGTTTTTCCCCTGGACCACATAAGGAATGGGGTCGAGCACGCTTTCCTTCAGGGTGTCGCGCGGGCCGCTGTACCAACCGCCCTTGGGCACACCGTTGGGATGACGGTCCGGGGAGTCATACTCGACCAATGGTTGCACCGCGACATGGCCGTCGGCGCTGCGCGTCCAGTAAGGCGTGAAGCGTCCGGTCAGCGGGTTATTGCCATCCTCTGCATTGCGGAACGCCGGATCCTGCCCGTCTAACGCATTCGGTTCCCAGCAGGAATAGGTGCCATTGAAGTCCGGGTTATCCTTGAGGACGCTGAGCAGTACGCTGTTGATCTGTTCACGCCCCAATGCCAGGGGGCTTTGCGAGGCCTTGCTGGCGGCAAAGGCATTGGCCATGGTGCGGGCCGCATCCAGCGCATTCTGCAACTTGGCCTGGATGGCGTTGGCCCGGGATTCGGCCAGGTTCTGAATTTCCCGGATGGTTGATTTCTCAACCAGTGCGCTGACCTCGGTCGAGACATATTGCTCATTGGCCCGGGCGCTGAAGAGCCCGTAGACAATCAGGCTGATGGATGAAACAAACAGGCATACGCCTGCCGTGACACAAATGCGTGCCTGCAATGACTTGAACTTCATATCATTCCCCGCCTGATTCTATTTATGGCCAACGTCAAAAGACGGCAGCATCTAACGTGTGCACGACACGGCATGACAATCGATCACGGCTGCTACGCCGCCCCCCAAGACAAACACCTTGGAAGAACTTGGCGATACAGCTCTTTATAAGAATTTCAATATGGCAGGTGGGGGGCACAACCCCTGTCCGCCCGCAGCGCAGAAGAGGTCATCAAACCAAGAACCGAAGGCCTTATGTCCGGGACAATAAGGGCGATAGGTGGAAAGAATGTGAAAGCCTGCTTTTCCAGTCACCACAGGGGTCACCCTTGAATAATGCTGCAGATTCCCTTCTAACCATTAACCACAACAGCAAATTAACACGACCAACCCTTATACAAATACCCACTTAAGGCTTATACAAACCAGTACTTTGGTCGCAACAGCAACGTACTTATCAAGTACAAGATTCAAGTTGAGACTCTCTCGTTGCACGGCACTGGCCGCCACCCCGCAATGGCGACCTCGGGCAAGATATGAGCACCAGGCTACACTCCATGCGCGTCCTGCAAGGCACAACGCTCAAGCGCCTTCTTCCGCATGGATAGGGAGATTCTCATGCACAGTCTCGCAGACTACGGATATACGAAGAGACCAGCCCCCGCCCCCGCCATTCGTGCAGTGCTGCCAGCCACTGGCGACATTGAACGGCACCCTCCTGGCTGAGTATTCCCTCGGCTACCTCAAGTCCGGGAGCGGTTGATTCGCTCCGGGACCTGTTCGCGACCCAACACTTGAAAAGACTTCCCGATCAATTGCATCGGCGTAGCAGGCACAGGCGCGCCGGATTCGTGGGAGCGCAACCGTGCCCATGCACTGCGCGCGCTCTCACGTCCGAAAACAACCGCAAGGCGTCCACCCAATGTCGTGAAAAGGAGATCAACATGAACAACCTGAGCGATATAGCGCTGGCAACATCCACCAACCCCAGCACCTTCCTCACGGTCCCGCTCGGCGATCCGGTCCAGGCTGACAACGGCAACATTCCACCCAACACGCGGATGCTGCCCGGCCAGTGGGCGGCAGCGGACGGTAACGGCTATGTGTTGCTGCTGCAGCCTGACGGCAACCTGGTGCTGTACCAGGTCGTCACAGGTCCCGTGGCGGCCAACAGCTCGTTCACCGGTAGCGCGATCTGGGCCACTGGCACCAACAACGGTGCCTATTTCGATGTCCAGACCGATGGCAACCTGGTCCTGGGTACCAGCGACGGCAACGTGGCATGGTCGCCCTACACCAACGGCATCGACCCTCAGGAACTGCTCGTCCAGACCGACGGCAACCTCGTGCTGTACAACACCCTCAACCAAGCCTGCTGGGCCTCGAGCAGCAATCACTATCAGGTTTGGCCGCCGACTCGCTGGGTCAATGTGCAAAGCCACCTCGTCGCGCCCGAGAAAGGCGTGCCCTTTGTACTCACCGCCAGTTCCGACGGCGTGACGTTGAGCCCCTTCGTGGCCGATTCGCCCAACCAGATCTGGCAAGTCACCGCCGATGGACGGCTGCTCAGTCGCCTGCTCGACGGGTTGGTGTTGGGTCAGGATGCCGGCAGCAGTACGCCAATCAACACCACACAGAGTGTACCCGTCCCGGTCGAGCAGACCTGGCTCTGGGGAACGGGGCTCGGCCCCACGGCCATCCAGAACAGCGCTTCGAATCAGTATCTGAGTGTCGATATCACGGGGGGCTCGGTACAGATGCAAGACACCGACACCTCGAGCCAATGGTACTTCATGCCGACCACGCCCCTGGACAGCATCATGGCCTTGCCGGCGTCCGACCCGGCCTTCCCGGCCTTTACGCCTGACCAACAGGCTGTCTATGACTGGATAAACAACAAACTGGCGGCCATGAACAATCAGCGCCATTTGATCCTGCGCGAGCAGTACACCAACGGCGCCAGCACTCTGGACAATTACCGGCAAGACATGCTCGGCCTGGACTACAGCGCGTTCCCACCGCAAGTCTGGCAACCCGTAGTGGAGCAGTTGAAGTTGGAGCTCAGCGCAGCGAGCGCCGTCAACAGCCTGTTCGCCTGCTACACCAGTTTCCACACCCTGTTATTCGTGGACCAAGGAGCGCTGCTCTCCGAACTGGGCCTGGATGCCGGCTTCGAGGACGGTGACTCGACCAATATCGGCGGCATCATCCTGGCGGTGCTCTCGGGCGTCATCTACACCGTGCTCTCGGCTGAAACGATGGAAGGCGACATCAATTATTTCGCCGTCGCGGCCAACGTTCTCCAGAGCGGCATCAATGTGGCGGTCGCGGCCCAGAGCTCGAATGTTTCTCCCAGCCTGTTCCAGGTGGCCTATGCCGACCTGTGGGGACAATTGAGCACTACCTTCGAAGGGTTGCTGGATACGTTCGACACCATGGAAACCGCCATCCTGACAGACTGGGCCAAGCTGAAAATCACCTATACGCTGATCGCCTCGACAGCGCCCGACGGATTGTTCTGGAACTCCGGTGAAACTGGAAATATGGTGAAAGCCGCCAAGCAGGGTTACGTGCTGTCGGTGATGCAGATGCTGCTGCCGGCCAAATACCAGATCTACCAATACCTGGACGTCAATAACAACCCCATCGACGGTGTGCCCGCCTATGCGCAGTACATCACACCCGCGATCGACGGGACCTACTTCAAATACTGGATCGCCGATTCGACGGACTGGTCAATCTATCCGGAAGAAATCGCGCTCACCCAGGTCTGGGACAATGGCGGCTCGAAGGACGACTTCTTTAACAGCAGGAACGGTTGGGCGTTCGCCTTGACACGGCCCTACACCTACAGCGGCAACGCCGCCAATTACCTGGTAATCGCGCTTACCAACCTGAGCCCGAACACGCTGGTGGCCACGGTGTTCAATCCGTCCCCCACCTCCGCCGGGCCGTCCCCACAAACCCTGTATCCCTACGAGACGGTATTGATCGAGGCCGAAGCTGCATATCCTGGTGGCGTAGCGATCACTCTCTCGATCTTCGACCCTTCCCGTGGCAACTACCTCGACGAGCCAATCGCCTCGTTCGATGCCTTTCAGGATTACTCTGGGTTCGCGGCCGGTAATGTGCGCACCGCCAACGCCACGACGGCGGGCGATTACCAACTGTCGACACCGCTGTGCAACACGGGCGGGTACAAGCAATACCCCGGCGCTATCCAGGCCAGTATCTACCGTCCTTGAGGGGTGAATCGCAGGCATGAGGAGCGGGAGTTCCGCTCGAAGAAAAAGCCGTGTTGATCGGCGGGCTTGCTCCGAAGGCGTTGGGTCGGTTTGCATTGATACAGGATGTGCCGACGCCTTCGCGAGCAAGCTCGCTCCCACAGGTTTTTGTGTCGTGTGCAGATGGCCGAGAACACCCACCAACCCATGTGGGAGCGGGCTTGCTCGCGAAGGCGTCGGCTCAGCTACATGGATCTTCTCGCCTCAAGCCTTTCGAGTCCTCGGCAAGAAAATCGCCAACACCCCGAACAGCGGCAGGAACGAGCACAACCAGTACACATACTCGATGCCACGGATGTCCGCCAGGTGCCCCAGCAGCGCGGCGCCAATCCCGCCGAAACCGAACATCAGCCCGAAGAACACACCGGCGATCATCCCGACATTGCCCGGTACCAGTTCCTGGGCATACACCACGATGGCCGAGAACGCCGAGGCCAGGATGAAGCCGATGACCACGCTGAGGATGCTGGTCCACAACAGGTCGACATGAGGCAGGATCAGGGTGAACGGTGCCACGCCGAGGATCGAGAACCAGATCACCGCCTTGCGCCCGATCCTGTCGCCAATCGGTCCACCGAAGAAGGTCCCCGCCGCCACCGCCCCGAGAAACAGGAACAGGTGCAACTGCGAAGAGGCCACCGACAGGTCGAACTTCTCGATCAGATAGAACGTGAAGTAGCTGGTGAAACTGGCCATGTAGAAATACTTGGAAAACACCAGCAGCCCCAGCACCACCAGCGCACTCAAGACCCGTCCCTTGGATAGGCCATGCGTGGCCGCCTGGCCTTGCTTGAGTTTGAACAGGTTCAGGTGGTTGGCGTACCAACGGCTGATGCGGTACAGCACGAACAGCGCAAACAGGGCGAACAACCCGAACCAGGCCACATTGCCTTGCCCATAGGGAATGATGATCGCCGCCGCCAGCAGCGGGCCAAAGGCTGAGCCGGCGTTACCGCCCACCTGGAAGGTCGATTGCGCCAGCCCGTAGCGGCCGCCCGAGGCCAATCGCGCCACCCGCGACGCTTCCGGATGAAAGGTCGACGAGCCAATCCCGATCAACGCCGCCGCCAACAGGATCAAGGCAAAACTGCCGACCATGGACATCATCACGATGCCGATCAGCGTGCACACCGTCCCAGCCGGCAGCAGCCAGGGCTTGGGGTGCCGGTCAGTGTGATAGCCGACCCAAGGCTGCAACAAAGAGGCGGTCAACTGGAACGTCAGCGTGATCAAGCCAACCTGCGTGAACGTCAGGCCATAGCTATCCTTGAGCATTGGATAAATCGAGGGCAGCACGGCCTGGATCAAGTCATTGATCAGGTGCGCCAGCGCCACGGCACCGATGATCCGCATGACCAACGGGCTGCTTTGCGCAGTGGCGGCAACGGCTGGGGTCTCGGCCTGGGTATTGCTGATAGCCATGGGAGTTTCCATACGACAGAGGGTGCACACGGGCAGGTGCGTCAATGTGCCATTTTTCGGTGCAGCAAGGCTATCCCCTTAGCTAGCTATCGACCTCGAAAAATTGCCGAAATCCAAGGTGATAGCCCTACGCCATGGTCTGAATCTTGCCTTGTTAATGGCCTACAACGCGGCTCCTTACAAAGGGGACCGAGAATGGGAAGTTTCGCTACAGAGCTGGCCTACCGAGCCGATTTGGACAAACTTTCGAGGCCTTTTAAAAGGGCACCTGTTTCAGCACTTGTGTAGAAAACGCACAAAAATAGTGCAATGGTGTTCAGGGGAGTATGGGCATGCAGGCTTTTCTATCACCGGGAATCAGGTTGTTGGGGCATTTCGGCTTCGCCCGCAAATTCCAATTGCTGTTCCTGCTTTTTATCCTGCCGCTCATGGGCAGCCTGTGGCTCATCGGCCAGGACTATCGCGACAAACTCAGCCTGATTTCCGGGGAACGCGCCGGGGTGCGCCAATTGCTGGCCCTGGATAACCTGGACAACCTGCTCACCGCCCAGCGCAACCGCGCCGCCCGCTGGCGCGCCACCGAAACCAATCGGCAGCCGACACCCGCGACGCTGGCCGCCATGGCGGCGTATGACGCAGTGCAACCGGCCCTTACCCAGGCCGCCAGTGACCTGGGCAACGCCCTGCAAACCGAAGGGGCCGAGGCCGATACCCTCGCCCGCTATCAAGCCCTGCAAACCAGCCTCAACGGCCTGGATTCGAAGAGCCTGGGCAGCGTGGGCTGGTGGCCGGATGGCTACGACCGCTTCACCGCTGCCCTCAGCGCCCTGCAAGCCTTGCGCGAGCAGATGGTCATGGACAACCGCCTGACCCTCGCCTCCTGGCTGGAAACGTATTTGCTGACGCAGATTTCCACTCAGCAGACGCCGGACCTGATCGAACGGGTCGGTCGCCTGGCCAGCGTTGGACAAGCTTCCGTGGTATCAGGCCAGTTCACGTTGCAGAGTCGCCTGCAACTGCGGGACCTGCGCAGCCGTATCGGCGACGCCCGGGACCAGTTGGTCAAGACCGGAGCGCTGCTGGAAACCCGCCTGCCCAGCGATCTGCAAACCTGGGCCGGACAATACCAGGGCAGCCTCAAGCACTTGGATGCCGGCCTGAAAGTGTTGGATGACGGCGTGTTCGGCGGTTCCATCAATCTCAAGCCCGAAGACTTCGAGAAACACATGGACGCCCTCCTCGTCGACCTGGCGACCCTGCGGCAACAGTCACTGGTGGCACTGGATACGCGGCTGGACCACTACCACGGTTCGGCGATTCGCCAGTTCACCCTGGTAGCAACGGTACTGGGCTGCCTGCTGCTGGCGGCGCTGTATCTTTTTGTTTGCCTGCAAGCGTCGATCCGGCGCAGCGCCAGCGGCATCACCCTGCTGGCCGAAGCCCTGCGCGACGGAAATCTCAGCTTGCAAGTGCCAGTGCAAGGACGCGATGAACTGGCGGCCATCAGCACCGCCCTCAACGTCGCCGTGGTGCAGCTGCGCAACAGCCTGCTGGGGGTGGACCACGAAACGTTGCAGTTGAGCAACGCCGTACGCACCCTCAATACCCACTCCAGCGGCGCCCTGGGCGAAGTCGAAGCCCAGCAGATGCAGATCAGCCAGATCGCTGCCGCCGCAACACAACTGGCCGCCACCTCCCAGGGCGTGGCGAAGAGTTGTGAACAGGCCTCCGATAGCGCCCAGCAGACCCGCCGCATCGCCACCGACAGCAGCCGCGACAGCCAACGCACCACGGCCAGCATCCAGCAGCTCAACCAGCGCCTCAACGAAACCGCCGCCGCATTGGGGCGGGTCAGCGAACAGGGGCAACAGATCCAACTGGTGGTCGATACCATTCGTGGCGTGGCCGAGCAGACCAATCTTTTGGCCCTCAATGCCGCCATCGAAGCCGCTCGCGCCGGGGAACAGGGCCGTGGTTTCGCGGTGGTGGCCGACGAGGTGCGCAGCCTGTCGCAACGCACCCAATCCTCCACGCAACAGATTGCCGCCACCGTCGACAGCCTGCGCGCCACGGTCAACGAAGCCGTCAGCCTGATGGAAGCCGCCTGCGGCCAGGCCCAGACCGACGCCCAAGCAGTCACCGGCCTTGGCGAACGGCTGGGAGAAATAGCCAGCGCGGTGCAAAGCGTCACCGACACCCTGGCGCAAATCGCCACCGCCGTGGATGAGCAAGCCAGCACCGCCGACGAGGTCAGCGGCAATATCCAGCAGGTCGACCAGGCAGCGATGCGTTTGCTTGAAGGCGCAAGGGCCGTGAACCTGGCGGCGGATACCCTGAGCCAGGGAAGCCGGGCCCTGAGTGCCAACACAGGGAGATTTCAGCTCGGTTGATAGCGATTTGCAGCGAGGATTGTTAAGCGGTTGAAAGCGCAGAGAAATATTTCAGATTTACGCTTGACACATCTTCGTTACCGGCGAATAATGCGCGCCACTTGGCTACATAGCTCAGTTGGTTAGAGCATAGCATTCATAATGCTGGGGTCCGGGGTTCAAGTCCCTGTGTAGCCACCAAGTACCTGTTTACAGATGTCTCCATGAGTCTCTAAACAACCTCAAGAAGCCCGCCTAGTGCGGGCTTTCTTGTTTTTGGCTGTCCACCTCTATCTACCCCTACCCTTCCCCACCGTGTATGCCCACGTGTATGCTTCAGAACTAATTGAACTGGAGGCATACACGGATGAAGCGCGCCGATATCAAGCGACGTCCTCTCGCTGATACAACACTTTCCAGCCTGGAGCCTGAGGCCGGGGCATACCGCGAACTAGATAGTCCTGGGCTGTATTTCAGAGTCAAACCAAACGGCCAAAAATCTTGGGAATTGCGCTACAAGAAACCGGACGGCAAATGGTCTTGGCTAGGTCTCGGCGGCTATCCAGAAGTAAGCGGCGCCTTCGCTCGACAGAAAGCGGCAGAGCTGCGAGCAGACGCCTCAGAAGGCAAGAACCCAATTATCTCCAAGAAGGCTCGTCAGGCGGCTGACATTGACGCAGCCAATGACACCTTCGAATCACTAGCCAGGGAATGGCATACGTCTCGCCTCAGCGGCTGGGATGCCGGGACTGCCAAAAGGATACTCGGCGCACTCGAACGCCACGTGTTCCCTTCGCTCGGTAAACGTTCCTATACCTCGATCATGTCTATGGAGTGGATGGAGCTATTGAGAGGACTTGAGCGCCAGGGGATATTGGAACAGATGAGTCGCGTGAGGGCTTACTGCAAAGATATCTATGACCTGGCTCGCGTGACTGGCAGAGCCGTCAACAATCCCTTGGAGGGCGTGCATAAGTTTCTGTCATCAGGAAAGGCAGAGAACTACGCTCATGTTTCTCCTGACGAGCTCCCTGGGTTACTTCGAGCTATAAACTCCTATCCGCATGCCAAAGATGTTCAGCTTGGCCTGCGGCTGTTGACCCTGATGGCAGTCCGTCCTAGCGAACTTCGCGAAGCTCATTGGGCAGAGTTCGACTTCGACAAGAAACTGTGGACAGTTCCTGTCGAACGCAAGGGGCGTAAAAAAGGCCGCGAACATCTGGTGCCGCTATGCACTCAAGCTGTAGATGCCCTATTGGAGCTTCGGCAACTTACCGGGGCATACCCTCTCCTGTTTCCAGGTAGAAGCGACCGCACCAAACCCCGAAGCGACACCGTATTTCTCATGGCACTAAGGCGCCTTGGTTACGAAGGCCGCCAGACCGGTCATGGCTTCCGCCACATCGCCAGCACCATCCTCAACGAGCATGGTTACCCCGCTGACCATATCGAGGCCCAACTCAGTCACAAGGCACAAGGTGTCAGGGGGATTTACAACAAAGCCCAGTACCTTGAACAGCGCATAAAGATGATGCAGTGGTATGCCGATCACCTTGATAGCTTGCAGAAAGGGAATGTCGTACAAGGTCAATTCGGGCAAACGGCTTGAGCACGCAATTATTAACTATGCAAAAACCATGTGTTCCGCGTGTTCCGCGTGTTCCGCGTGTTCCGCGTGTTCCATGTGTTCCATGTGTTCCATGTGTTCCAGAATCGCCGAACGCCCATATATCTGGGGCTTTGACACCCGGAACACTTTCAGTGAGCACCCGGAACACATCTACGAAGACATACAAATGGTGTTCCGGTTTGAGCAACGCTTCCAGACGGCCCTCCTGTCCTCTGGTGGCTTCTGCCCAGCGGGGCCGGGCGCAATCGCTCGCGTTTTCCGGTCGCAGCAACGGGGCGCTGGGGTTGAGCGATGAGTAACAAATTCCATTTGAGTGATCCCCTCAACGTCGAAGGCTGGGAGATCGTCGAGACGCTTGAACGATTCACGCTGTACGACGAATTTGCGCATCGCATTCAGGATGCGCTCGAACTCATACGAGAGGGTCAGGAGCACTGGATGAACCATCAAAAAGATGGGGAGTGGTCCGCTGACTCCGTTCGTGTACTTGGCAATGTGAGGCGACTCTCCTACAACATACGTCAGCAATTTGAGCGCTCCAACGACCTCCCACTCTCCATCCGCTGGACAATAGGGGACTCGTCGAACTCAACGATCAGCGATAGTCAATACATTGCCGCGTTGGCAATTGATCGCTCCTGCCGTGTGGTTGAGACATTAGAGAAGTGGTTAAGTGGCTTCGATATGGACCTGTGCGCCGGGAACGCTGATAATCTCACCGCTTTGGTTGCGGCTGAATCGAACGAATTTTCGGAATTTGTGAATGAGGTACGCCATGAGCAATCGCATCTTGAAATCGAAGCACGAGAGGCCGCAGCTGACTTAATAGGCGTAGCTCGGCACTACATGACGTTAGCGAGCGTCTATGCCTCTCCCTTAATCAGCGCCGCTGATAAAATACGAATCAGCGCCACTGCTCGCAAGGCAGGCAAAAGCTCTGCAATCATACGTCGCGAGGCTATAAAAGACCGCGACGAGGGCATTTGCTCTCACGCCAAGCGCCTTATTCGCGATGGTCGATCAGAAAGGGAGGTTGTCGGCATCATTGCCGGCACGGACTCTGCGCTAAAAACGCCCGGCGGCGGCGCCAAACTTTCCACCAAACAGATACGCAACATTCTGGTTGCGGGCGGAGTTTTCCACGCACAACACTCGAATGAAAATCGTGCTTGAAATTGACCGCCTTTTTTATCGTCCCCCCCAGCCGGTCACAGTGGATTTCATTATCCACAATTAAAACTGAGACGTTTAGAGTGATGCTTCGCTACCGTCCTATACAGATTTTTAACAGCATAGGCCAATAGCAGACGCCCGCGCATGAGCTGCAGACGCAGCCTCAACACGTGACGCCGTCCCCCAACCAAAGTTATGCTAGCGCAAATTTAAGTAACATTAGGTACCACAGAACATTGCGCCAAAAGCATTCGAATACTTTTCTCGTCATCCGGCCTTACCACGGCAAGCTTAACAAGCCGCCTTTCGAAAAACTCCAATAGCTGTTCATCTACTACTAGATTTGCATCGATAAAACTATTCTGAAGAGATTCTTTTATTAGTCCAATAAAGTCATCAATATCGTAATCATTCCCAGACAGAATCGCAGTATCCAGACCTTGCAAGCAGCTTATTAGAAAGTTAGTAGGTATTTTTTTCACATCCCAAATCAATGATTCAACCCTACGCAACTCAGTAGTTATGCTGACGACGTTACCCTTTATATCTTTAACCGTCGCGTCAGAGCGCGCCGTGGCCCTCAGCACCTCATCAAACTTACTTTCGAGCGACACCCTAACCGTTTCAAAATGCGATCTAACCTGTGATGCCTGATCTAGCATTCTATCGAGATCCTGTTGACTTCTAATTTCTTGAGCCGCTGCTATATCCCGACTCGCTACGGCGAGACTAGCGTCTATCTCTGATTGAAAGATTTTTATTTTGGCGTCGTAATCTTCTTTAATTCTCTGGAGATCCTTGTCATGCAGCTTGAAACTGGTGAATAAGCTTGCACCGACCAACAGAAGCACGGTGCTCACGATGGCGCTAAGCGACCATATTATGATTGATAGCATAGAGTTCTGAAATTCAGATGCAAGGAGATTTCTTTCCTTGAGAATTTTCAGCTCGGTCTCGTCCGACATGTTTGTTTTTGGTGTCGTGCCGACATTGTTTAAAACTAGCGGAGCAAGGGGACTAGCATCCAAAGGCTTGGCTGCTACTTCTCCGACAGAGGCCACCTGAGTAGCTGTCGCGATACTACAGGATAAAAAAGCAGGTAAAACCACAGCTAGTAAAATTGATAGTGTGCCAATAATTTTTTTCATGCTTACATCCTAATTTAAGCTGAGACAAGTTTTCTGACGGAATAAATGTGCAGCAAATATAAATTATAGGACGCGACCTTGTCTAACCGCGTCGAATGTCCTCTTTACGTCTAATGCTGTTTCCGTTCAACAATCGGTGAACTGAAATTTCCGTATCTAGCTCTTTTCCCGGTCACCATGTCATTTATAGTCGGTTCTTACTAATCACGGTTACGTGCATCCTGGCTAAGCCAACGCAAAAGCACAATCGGCTCAGATGCAATTGGGCGGTCAAGCCCGTGAGGCCACCTAGCGAATAAAGGAAGTGAACCACCGTTCATTTCCCTCCACCCACGTAGCGTTAGCCCTGTATCCCTCCACGACTACAGGAATCGCTAAATGACTGTAACCCCGACTCAATCCATCCCCTCTCTTCCACCCTGCGCCACTGATTTACTCACCCCCGATCAGGTAGCGAGCACTCTCGGCTTGTCGCATCGCACACTCGCCGCCTGGCGCAGTTCGCGCCGAAACCCGCTCCCTTACGTGAAGGTTGGAAGCCGCGTGCGCTATCGACCTGAAGATATATCGACATGGCTAGAAAGCCGCACGCACAGCTCCGCCGTAAACGTAAGGAGTGGGAAATGAAGAAGCCCCGCTTCCACTCATCTGCAAACGATTCCACCCGGAATGATCCGCCGGTGGCTCTCATCCGCATCGGTGAGGTGATGGCTATTGTCGGCCTAGCCCGTCCTACCATTTATAAGCTGATGAACGAGCCTGAAAGTGGCTTTCCGAGACCCGTAAAACTCACTAACAGCACCGCTCGGGGAGCCCCAGTTGCCTGGGTTCTGTCTGAAGTCCAAGCATGGGCACGTAGCCGCATTGAGGCTCGTGATCAGGTGGCCGCATGAGCCGCAAGATCGCCAACAAGGCCCTGATGCACCCGTTCTCTATTCTTCGCCAGGTCGGCTTTTCACCCCGCCTCATGCAACGCCTGGAGCGCTACCGCAGCCAGCAGGACAAACAGGGGCGTGTGGTCAGTGTGCTCAGTTGGGCTGACGGCACCTGGTGCGCGCTCTCTCTCCACTGCGAAAAGACCGGGGCGGTGATCGTCGACGAGGGCCAGCAAGCGGAAGCCTATGAGGATGCCCGCTCGATGCTCCAAGGCGGCTTCCTGCCCCTGCTTTCGCTGCGCTTCGACTTTCATGCCTGAAACGAAAACGCCTCCGGGGGCGATCCGGAGGCGTTGAGGTAAATCTACATGCCCGAACAATTTATGCCACACCCGAAAAAACCGCAAGCCACCCGCACAGTTGCGCTTTCGAAAAACGGACGTTACTCTTTGGCCGTCGCTGCAAAATCAGCGACCGGGTTTGGCGACCCGAGTTTAAGAAGGCGCACCGGCGCCCCCATCTCGATTGCAGGCGCTTTTTTTGTGCCCGCATTCTTGTTTAATGGCGGCTGTGCGTGGGAGACCTTCGGGTCTGCCGGGTTCCTTCTTACCCGGTTCGCCAACCTGCGCACAGCTGCCACCCCAATTCGTTTGGCGACGAATCGTGGCAGTTCCTATTTAAGAAGGAGCTCCACCTATGCACGCCCTCAATCCGTCCAAAATTCGCGCCGCTGCACACCGTGCAATGGCTCTCGCCGCTCTACACGCCAACTCCAGCCTCGCTACCCGTCTTGCCCGTTACAACGCCCATATGGTCAAAGCTCGCGCTCTCGAAGCCGCAGGCGGTGCCCAATGACCTCCTCCCTCAGCTTCGCCTTGCCCGAAGACCTGCTCTGCGTCAGCAAAGACATCGAGAAGGGTGTCCCGGTTGATGCAATCACCTGCGCTATTAACCGCGCAGAGTCCGTGCTGATGTTGCTTGAGGACCATTTCGAAAGCGAAAGCGACAGGCCACGCCTAGCCAATCACGTCCTGGCCGCTGTTATTTGGGATGTCCGGGGCACCCTGGGACTGATCAAAACCCTGACCCTGCACGGTGACACCACGTCTGTTCCAATGGATCAGAAAGGCGGTGCCGTATGAGCGCTCACACCACACTAGGCCGAGCGTCGTTTTTCAATAAAACTTCCGGCCGGGGAGTGTTTCGGGTGAATGCGGGCATTCCTATTGAGGACGCGCTCGAAACGGTTTCGCTCCTCCAGCATTACGCCAATCAACTCTCCCTCGATGCCGCCATGAGCGATAAGGGCGAGCGCTACAGCTGGTGCGCGCTTTACCTGGGCGAAATGGCAAAAGCCCTGATCGATGACGTGAACGATGCCATGTTTATGCCGGGGGCCGATACATGACCCAGCGCATGAACAAACCAATAAAACGCCCCAGCTTTGCCGACGTGAAAAGCGCCGCACTCAAGGACATTGATCGCGTGCTGTCTCACTGGCTGCCCAACGGCAAACGGGTCGATGGCGGCAAGGAATACACCGCCCCTAATCCGACCCGCACGGACAAACGTGCCGGATCACTCAAGGTCAATTTGAGCAAAGGCACATGGGCTGACTTTGCCACCGGTGACAAGGGCGGCGACCTGATCGATTTGGTGCGCTACCTCGAAGGCGGCACGGACGTCGAAGCCTGCAACAAGCTGGCGGATCTGCTGCACGTATCGGCAGGCGCCGCACAGTCCAAGCCAACACAGAGCAAAAGCAAAGCGCCGGAATGGATCGCCATTCAACCGATCCCGGTCGAGGCCATGAACAAGTGCCCGGCCAAGCACCGGCAACACGGCGCGCCCTCCAAGGTATGGATCTATCGTGATGCCCAAGGCCAGCCCCTCATGGCGCTTTATCGCTTCGACCTGGGGCCGGACGAAGACGGTAAGCCAAGGAAAGTCTTTGCACCGCTGACCTGGTGCCAACGCGCCGACGGCCAAACCACGCAGTGGCGTTGGCAAGGTTTGCCCGATCCGCGCCCTCTTCTGCGCCTGGACGAACTGTCGCAACGGCTCGATGCACAGGTTGTACTGTGCGAGGGCGAGAAAGCCGCCGACGCTGCCGCCGAGCTGATGCCAAGCTACGTAGCGACCTGCTGGCCGAACGGTTCTCACTCTTGGCACAAGGCCGACCTTACACCGCTTAAAGGGCGGTCGGTCTTGTTGTGGCCGGACAATGACTCCAGCGGTCAGAGCTGCATGGAGGCCGTCGCGGAAAAGCTGCGTGAAATCGGCGCCGCGTCAGTGCAAGCAATCGCCCTGGACGTCTTCAAACGCAAGCCCACGCTAAAGAATGGCAAACCGACCTTCGCCAAAGGTGGTCAATGGGACGATGGCGACGATGCAGCCGACGCACTCGCCAAGGGCTGGACATCGGCCCACCTCGTCGAGCTGGAGAACACTGGCGAGCTGCTTGGCTCGGCACCTGCCCCCGCTCCGGCTGGAGTAATCGAAACAAAGACACCACCGAAAACCAAGCGCCCCGCCAAATCAAAAAACGACCTGCTGCCCGGTGGTTTTCGCCTGACGCCGGAGGGCGTGTTTTATTCCGGCGACGACGGCGAAGCGCGGCCTGTTTGCTCGCCCCTGGAGATCCTCGCACGCACCCGTGACGACAAGGGCCATAACTGGGGCTTGCTAGTCGAATTCGACGATCCGGACGGTGAGAAAAAACGTTGGAACATTCCGGCCCGCAACATGACCGGTGACTTCGGAAAGGACGTTTTAGGGCCTCTGGTGGATATGGGATTGCGTTTACCAGGAACTCGCTCTGGACGTAATGCACGCAACGATCTTCAAAGCTATTTGCAAGGGTTCGACAGCAAGGAACGGGCCCGCTTGGTCACTCGCCTTGGATGGCATGGACCTGCATATCTGCTACCTGACCAGCAGATTGGAAATAGCCATGAGCACCTCTTCTTCTGCGACTCCGGGGCGCAACTTCCTCCCATTAGCGAAGCCGGGACATTGGAACAATGGCAGCGGCAAGTCGGTGCAATGTGCGTAGGCAACCATCGTTTGGCGTTCGTCGTCAGCGTGGCCTTCGCTGGACCGCTGTTGAATATGCTCGGTCACGAGTCGGGCGGGTTTCACCTCTACGGCGACAGTTCCGGCGGCAAGACCACGCACCTACAAGTCGCCGCCTCCGTCTATGGCGGGCCACGTGTGGTGCGTTCTTGGCGCTCGACAGACAACGCCCTGGAGTCCATCGCCGCCGCGCATTCGGATGGGCTCCTGGTGCTGGATGAAATCGGCATGTGCGACCCGCGCATTATCGGTGAAACGGTGTACATGCTCGGTAATGGCACCGGCAAGGCACGCGCCAATGATCGAGGACAAGCGGGCCGACAGGTACAGGAGTGGCGCTTGCTGTTTCTCTCGACGGGCGAGAAGACATTGGCACAGCACATGGCCGACGCCAACAAAGAGCTTAAAGCGGGGATGGAAATCCGCATGTTGGCCGTGCCGGCGGATGCAAGCAAGGGGCTAGGCATGTTTGACGTGCTGAATGGGTTTGAGGACGCAGCCGCCTTATCGGATGCCCTCAAAGCACGAGTAGCTAAATACTATGGCACGCCGTTGACTGCCTTCCTGTCTGCCTTATGCAAGCCCGGCGAAATGCTCGGTTGGACTGCCATCCTGCGGCGAACGGTAGAGCGTTTTATTGCCAAAGCGCTTCCCGCTTCGGCCAGTGGACAAGCGCACCGAGCTGCTGCTCGTTTCGGCCTAGCCGCCGCCGCTGGGGAGCTTGCCACGGCGCTAGGCGTAACAGGTTGGCCAGAAGGCACCGCAACCACAGCAGCACAGGTGTGCCTCAGTGCTTGGCTGGATGAGCGCGGCGGTGCCGGAAACATGGAAGGCGATGCAATTGTGGGTCGTCTTCAACAAATCATTGAGCGATTTGGTGAAAGCCGTTTCACCCGTTGGGACGGGATTACAGCAAAAACCGATGACCACGCGCCACGCACCTCGGACCGACTCGGGTTCCGCCGTACCGTTGAACACGGTATGGGGGACGGCGTTTACACGCTCGTTACCTACTACTTCCTGCCCACCGCTTGGAGAGCAGAAGTTTTTAAAGGAATGAGCCTGACCCTAGTTAATCGTGAGCTGATCGAACGCGGCATCTTGGAGCCAAGCGCCGAGGGTCGTGCGGCCCAATCAGTACGCCTACCCGGCCTATCCAAAACGAGAGCCTATGTGGTTCACGCCAGCGCTCTTCTCGCTTCAGAAGCTGAGGCCGCATGAGGCGCCTTTTGAGAGAGGGGATTCGCTGGCCTATCGGGGCCCGGCCAGCCCGAACTTGACCCACAAAATTCTATTTAACGGAGAAGTACATGAGTGAATATCAGAAACAACTTACGCAACATCAAGCCGCTCTCGCTGAACTAAACAAACAGCTCCCACAGCTCAGAGCAACAGCCAGGGAAGCGGAGCAGACCTTTTCCAAAAGCCGCGCAGGCAAACCTCGTTTCCCGCACGAGCTAGTAGCCCCCTATACAAACGCCAAGGCAGCAATTGATCAACACAACGCGGAAATCAACCGGTTGCGGGAATTAGTTTCCTGGGAGGAAGGTGTCAGATCTGCCAGTTCAGATATTAGAAAGGCCCAGAAGGAAGCTATGCACACCCAAGGCGAGTTGACGAAGCTGGTAGAGAAACGCACGAAGATCTCCTCCAAACTCGAGAAAGCACAACGGGAGCAACGCGGCGAAATCGAAAAAGCTCAAACCGCTGAACAACGTGCCGCCGACGCATACGCAGCAGCATTGGCCGACGGTGACGACGCAGCCGAAGAGCGTGCCGAAAAGGCTCTCAAGCAAGCATCGGAAGCAATGACACAAGCCGCTCAAGGTAAACGTGGACTCAATACGCTGCTGGCTACGTTAACGACCGAGATCGAGAAGTTGGATGTTGCGATCTCAGACGCGAAGCAGCGGCTAGCGGATTATCGTCAAGATCAGCTGAACGCTGCACGCCTACTCTGGGCAGAACGCTTGGACAAGGCGGCACAAGACTTTGCCAAAGTCGCCGCGCAGTTCACCGCGACAGAGAAAGCGCTCGGGCGTCGCTATAGCAACTTGGAGGATCTCAACGTCCCTTTGCAGGCCCCAATGGGTCCCAAACACATCACCCATCGCAAAATCCTTGAAATGGCACAGGCACTTTCTATCGAGGAATTGCTAGTAGCGTGACCCGTACATATCACCGCTGAAGCGGTGACATTCCAAAACCGGAGCCCCTAGGCGGAACACCAAACGTGTACCACTTAGCTTGTGTTCCGGTTTTTTATTTTCGGTGTTCCACCAGCGAAACCCTTGTAAACCGGTGCTTCCAGCGTAGGTGGAACACATGGAACACGCGGAACACCCAATTTACAGCTATCTGAAAGCCCCCGTGCCCCATGCCAAGCGGTGGCCTTCAGCGGAGGAGTACGCGCCACCACCACGGAGTAGCGCGTCTTTTTTTGGCTCGCTCGTGATCCAGATCATCCGCTCTGACCTAGTAAGCGACTTCAGGCCAGCTGGCGAAACCTGGCATCATGGGTCCTCCCTAGGGGCCGCCCCCTACACGGGTTATCAGACTCGCGAATTTCCTCCAGCTGAGTTTTTTCCTAGGATGTCTGTCTTTTTTTATCTTTGAACCCAACCAACATCGACGATTAAATCACTGTAAAAAACCTAATATTGGTGATTCAGGTTGTCGGAAAAAAAGTTCAAATAACAAAACTCGAAACGACAACTATTTGATTAAATTAGAAAATCCCCCATCCCTAGCGTAATCGGGGCTTAGTCCGTCATGACGCAATAAAAATAAGAAGTAAGAATCGACGTCGTCAGCGGCGGCGGTCAGGAACGTGGAAATCGCCACTGACGACGCTCCGCGTCAAGGAAATCCCCCGAAAATAGGCTAAATTGTAGATCGATCATCCTCCTAAGGTCGAATTCATCCGACCCGAAAAATTGGAGCTAATTTTAACGATAAGATTTACTCGCCTTAAAAAATAGAGCCATACAGATTCCAGCATGGAGCCATAACATATGTACATTGAAAGAGTCCAGATTGAAGAGGGTTTTCTCGATGGGGCGGACATTAACTTCTCAGCAGGGCTAAACGTAATAATTGGAGCTAGAGGCACAGGAAAAACCTCCCTTATAGAACTTATAAGATTCTGCCTCGGCGTTGAGAACAACACATCAGACACAAACAAAAGAAGCAAAGAGCATGCACTCTCTGTATTAGGCTCAGGTCAAATAACCGTTACAGTGAGAGATAACAATAATTCAAAAATTACTGTAACGCGCTCGACAAACGACCCTGCCCCCAGAACCACTGCCCCGTTTCTCAGACCGGTAATTTTTTCCCAGACAGAAATTGAAACTGTCGGACTGGAGGCAGCAGGAAGACTACGCCTAGTGGATGGTTTTGTTTCAAAGCCCGCAAGCGTCGATACCGAAGAGAGGGATTTAATATCCGCTTGCAGAGCTTATACTCTTCAGGTAGAAACGCTGCGCCGCGAAATAGATGACTTGGAACAAGGATTAACCAACCTACCGACATTGCAAAATGAACTTAATCTCCTACAGCCAGCGGAACAAGAGGTCGCTAATTCATCCAAAATACTTAGCAACAAGACAAATTTACTCAACGCACATTCAGCTTCGATTTCCCTTACAGCTGTGTACACCGAGCAAATTGATCGATTAAAAAACGAGGTTGCTGGTTGGTCTCATGAGATTAAACGATCCACTGACAACTCCCCCGTATTACCGGTCAATCTTGACCCTATGCGAGTAGCAACAATCGCTCCCATACTTGACCGAATTAGCGGAGTAAAGGAGAGACTAAGCAAAGAGCTTAGCGAAGCCATCAGCATATATCACTTATTAGCCGAACTGCTTGCCGCTGCTTCAAACGACAAGATACACCTTGAAGACATGGCCCGCCAACTTCGCCAGGAAGTCGAGACAATCCAGACCGGAGCTGGAACTGTTTTACGAAAAGCACAGGAACTCAGAGAACAAATAGCACGATTGCAATCCACCGAAACATACATAAGCGAAAAGAAAAAAATACTATCAGAAATATCAAACAAAAGGTCTATGACACTAGACGCACTAGATGCAATAAGAACCAATCGATTCAATCAGCGCCAAGCAGCTGTTAATCAACTAAACGGGCTCGTCGGACCAAACATAGCAATATCAGTTATAAAGAATGGTCAACACAAAACTTTTGCTAACGCAATCTCTGAGTCTCTAAGAGGTAGTGGATTGCGGTATGCTGAAATTGCTGACGCGATAGCTAAACAGATTAGCCCACGAGCTTTATTAGAGGCAGTGGATTCTTTTGATGTAAATCTGATCGCTACATCAACCGGAATCACCCCTGACAGAGCCTCTAGAATACTGTCACACCTGAAAACTTGCGAAATGGGTAATTTATCCACTACACCAATTGAAGATGAGGTATCGCTTAGATTGCTAGACGGTGGCTATTATAAAGACGTGAGCGAACTTTCCACCGGGCAGCGCTGCACAGTAGTGCTCCCTCTAGTCCTGGCCCATATGAACAGAATGCTGATAGTCGATCAACCAGAAGACCATATTGATAACGCTTTCATAGCAGACACGCTTATAAAAGTAATATTAGCAAGAGGTGGCCAAGGGCAGATCATACTTTCTACTCATAACCCTAATATCCCAGTATTAGGTGGGGCTGAAACGGTGGTTCACCTGGGGTCTGATGGGCGTAGAGGATTTAAACTATCCGCAGGTGGACTTTATGAGATTCCTATTGTTAACGCAATCAGCACCGTGATGGAAGGCGGTGCGCAGGCATTTGAGACCAGGGCGAAATTTTATGGGAGTAACGGTTGAATGACTCGAGATGAGGCCTTTCAAGCACTTGCAAATGCATCGGCTCACTCTAGATTCGAGGCAGTAAGAACCCTTGAATCTCTAGCCCTATCTTCCGATGTTGCTTACCTATTGAAAGCCAAGTCCAAAGAAACCGACTTCTATGTAAACAAAAGACTTCAAATGCTGATTGAAAAAATCAGTCGCGAACCTGCCAGCCAACCCAATGAGGAGGAGGAATATAAAATACCCTTTGAACTACAACTAAAAATAAAATCTGAAGCTATTGAGTGGGTATCAGGCCTACTGTTACACGAAATAGGTTCCAAACTTGGCCTACTTGCTGGAGCGATCGAGCATGAAGTTCCTAACTATCAAGACTCTACTGCCAAACGCAGGATTGAAAGCCTTCAGGATACGTTTGACGGCATTGAACAATTAAAGAAGGCCACTTCAACACCCCGACCAGTGGAAATGGATTTAGCAAATTTTATCGATGAATTGGTCTCACTAGAAACTGAAAACTTTGAAATAGATCATTATTTACTTGGCAGAAAACCTTTAGTCATATTTTGCGACCGAAGCCTGTTAACACTTGCATTGTGCAATGGCGTAAAGAACGCGATAGAAGCCTCCATCTTAGTTGCGGACCATCGTCGCCCGGTAATCACACTAAGCTGGGGTATAACTGATCGAGACTATTGGATAACTGTCACCGACTCAGGGCCAGGAGTTCTAGAAAGCGCGGGCTCTTTTAAATTGGGAGAGTCTTCAAAGCCTGGACATCTTGGATTTGGTCTAGGAATTGCGAAGCAAGCTATGGAGACACTCCGAGGTAGCGTGTCTTTACAAAATTCCGGCGGCGGCGGAACGGTTTATGAACTTAGATGGAGCCTGAGTATATGAACATTTTAATAATAGAAGACGATCCAGACTTCGTGGAGGATATTACACGTAGAGTTTCGGCAATTTGTAGAGACCCTGTATACACAATCACCTCAAGCAAAGACACTGCAATTTTTGAAATTCAAAATAATTTCTTTGATTTAATACTTCTGGATTTACGCATTCCGTCTTTGCAAAATGCCATGGACAGTGATCCAGAAAATGGCAGAGCCGTTTTATATTTTTCTCTAGCTAATGCTCCCGGAACCCCATTATTCATCCTCACAGGCTCATCTGCGGAAGATTTTTTGCCAGAGATCTGGGAACTTAACAGCAAAGTAGATATTTGGGGCCAAGGGGAGCCTCTGCAGATCATTGGTTTCCAGCAAAAACATCGCATTACACAACTTGACGGAAAAATAGCATCCTATATCCATGGATGCGTTAATGCTTGTGACATAGAACTCCATACATCTCAGAATCTTCCCATCCCTGTATCAAGACTGATCAAAATATTTACGAAGACTGTTGGCGGCTGTTTCTGCGCTGTCGAGAACATCCCGGGCGGCTTGTCGGGGGCGCACGTCTTCAGCCTGGTGGTTACCGATGGGCAAGGTGCGAAGATTCATGACGCCATAGCAAAGCTTGGAAGTCGATCAACCATTCAAAATGAAGTTGATCGCTATGACCGTTTTATTGTGCGCTTAGATCCCAGGGCAACACCTAGAAAGCTTCACGTTTTGAATTACGGCGCCCGTGATATATCCGGAGTCTTCTACAGCTTAGCGAATGCTTATACACGCAATGCCTTTTCTTTCATATTAGATCAGCCGGCGCCGCTTATTGAATCAACGATAGAGCTAATGAACAATTGGCGCTCTGCCGCTTACCAGAGACGCTTAACAATAAAAGACATTCGCCGGCACTTTATAAGTGATGAAAAGTTTTCAGACATTCGCAAACTGATCCAACATGCCTGGATAGAAAACTTTGAAGAAAATCTTATACAAGTTAATTGGGGATGCACACACAGCGACTTACATGGTTACAATGTATTGGTGAGTGAGACCCGAGCACCGATACTAATTGACTACGGAGACGTCGCAGAATCCGCATGCAGTGTAGACCCTATAACGTTAGAGCTAAGCTCTATTTTTCATGTTAACGGGCCATTTAAAGATGGCGACTGGCCCTCAGAAGAAACTGCTCTATTATGGGGGCAGGAGGGATACGTTGATGATCTCTGCCCTGCCCCTGAGTTTTTCCACAGTTGCCGGGAATGGGCCATAAAAGCGGCAGTCGGGCGAAGAGAGCGCTCTGCTGTGGCTTACGGCTATTTAGTACGACAGCTAAAGTATACAGACTGCAATCAGTCATTAGTGAACGCGCTGCTTCTAGGCGTCAAACAATTGTATGACGCTACCTGATGACTTAATTTCCTATGCCATAAACGTGCATCAAGAACCCGGCATCCATTCCACGCGGCGGTATTATGCTCACTTGGATATCGGCCGGACAAATTTTCTTGACACCCATCCTTCTATTTCAATTCCTTCATGCTTGTAGATTACGAGTAACCAATCACGATTATCTGAGTCAACCACCTCAAGTGGAGCGAATTTAGGTAGGGTAATAATTACCTCCCTCTTCATTGCTGGGCCTTCTCGAAGATTTACCTTATCTGCTTTAGTCAATCTAATGCTATTTGCAAGTGCTGGCGGCACATCGCATAGCTCACGACGTACAAACTTAAGCGCTTGGGCTAAAGAATCAAACGCACGAAGTCGCAGTTCTATATCGCAGACCGATTCACGAAAATCATTCCACTTGCTTATGCCTTCATATAACAGGTAAAGATTACCGATAAGTAATAAGAGGAGAGCCACAGCAGGTGCAGTTAACCTCTGTTGGCTGCCACTCCCCCCCAGAGCTTGAACAACTTCCGCCTCAATGCCCTTTAGATCAGGGGGATTTTCTGTTAAATCATAAGAGACCTCTTCTTCTCCGTACGTGTCGATCAAAGCTTGAAGTCTTGCATGGTCAATTGACGACAGGCGTTCGAAAATTGGTAGTTGTTGAAGGTTTTCAAAACTACCCAAAACAGATTTCAGAGACGCCGAAAAGCTAAGCGCATCCCTCATTGCGGTCACCGCTTTAACTGACTCAGCTTGAAACATTACTTTATTCAAACTGTGGAGCGATGCAGCGCTTTGTTGCGAAAATGAATAGGCAAGCTTTTCGGACCGCGAAGCCAGTTCCTGGAGCTCGCGTGAAGGCTTCAGCATCTTCTCAGTCGCGAGCAACGCAGCAGATAGTTCCCTAGAGGGCTGAAGCAGACGATCCGTTGCCTCCAAAAACGATTGCATTTGTAAGGAAGGAAGCCTAATCCTTTGTGTTGCTTCCATAACGGCTTGGACAGCCGCCGAGGGCCGAAGCATTTTTTCCATTTTCTCCGTAAGCCTCTGTATTTCCGTTGACTGGCCTATATATCTTTCGATGGATTGAGCAGACAGTTGTATCCCGAGTGTTTGGCAATGTGGCGCATAGCAATTGGGATCATCTGCATTTAAAGACACCGTTGGCGCGGCCGCAGAGGTACTCACCTTTCCTGGGGCTTCAGCATGAATCCCCTCGCTAGGTTGCTTTCCGCTCTTTCTCTCACTGGCCATCAGCCTTCTCTCTCTAACGATTAATAATATTTCGTCGTAGACGGGGACGGAAATTGACATCGCCGACGCGACTTCGAGCAGTATATGCATAGACGTTGAGAATCAGCACAGCAGCTGAAGGCGTGTATCGCTAACTGTATCCCCGAAGTTCAAATGGCCCTGAGCGCCACGGATTATGTGCTATGGTCGAGTCTCCCTCGGCTCCATCTTAAAGAAAGACCTTGAATTCAAGGTCTTTTTTTCGTCTGCAGGAAAGTTGCTTTTCGCGGCTAACGCAGTTCCTAACCAATCCCCACCCGCTTTTGTGGCGAAGGGATTTATCCCCGCTGGGCCGCGAAGCGACCCCAACGACCAAACCTCTGGCATGGAAGAATCTGTGGCCAGTAAGAACCCGTGGCGAGGGAGCTTGCTCCCGCCTGAGCGCAAAGCGCTCACAAAAATGTCACAGCCCCCACCGATGCTCCGCCTTGCGACGTCCAATTGATCCACCGCCCCTCCTCACCCGCTGACAAAGGATGTCGAACTGGGTTGAGCAAAGAGGATCTACAGAGGTGGCACAGAACATCCGAGGGGCGCTGGACATACTGGATGGGAATGCAGGTTTCATCACCCTTGCCCTCACCTCACTGTCGGCAGAAGGTCGGGCAAAGAAATGTCTACCAGGCAGAATGGCAACGCACCACCAACCAACTGGTGGGGCTTTACCTTGCGGGGATACCACGATATCAATAGGCAGAAGCATACGGCGTGTATGCCTACATGTATGCCCAACTGAAAACAAACACAAAAATCCATTTGAATACAGCATCTTACGATATCAGTTCAAATGAATGTGTACCACCAAGTACTAAAAACGGCCTATCGAAAGATAGGCCGTTTTTTTATGCCTCGAGAAAAGTGCCTGTCCTCTCAGGATTTGGTTGCCCCCCTGTGGCGAGAGGCCTTGTTGATTTGCGCCACACGCCTCGCATCGCTACAGTCGATCTCCATACCCCTGGCCCACGGATGGAGCGACACGTGCTTATAGATCTGAAACCAAACCTTCATCGTCTTTCAGCCGTTTCGTTGCTGGCTGTCGCGCTAACGCTTAGCGCCTGCAAGGCCCCGCCCTCCTCCTCCGCCACACCGGCATTGCCCGCTCCGCCGGAAATCACCTCAGGCTACCGCACCGATGTGCAGACCCGTTACGCCGACAAGCACATGGCGGCCGCGGCCAACCCGTTGGCGGCCGAGGCCGGGCGGGAGATGTTGCGACGTGGCGGCTCGGCCATCGACGCGGCGATTGCGATGCAAGCGGTACTGACGCTGGTGGAGCCGCAATCTTCAGGCATCGGCGGCGGCGCGTTCATTGTGCTGTGGGATGGCGAGGCCGTGCGCACCTACGACGGTCGCGAAACGGCACCGGCTGGCGCCACCGAAAGACTTTTCCTGCAAGCCGACGGCAAACCCATGCCGTTTACCGCCGCTCAGATCGGCGGCCGCTCCGTGGGTACGCCGGGGGTGCTGCGCGCCCTGGAACTGGCCCATCGCAAACACGGGCGCCTGAAATGGGCGACACTGTTCGAGCCGGCCATCGCGCTGGCAGAGCAGGGTTTTGCAATCTCGCCCAGGCTGCATTCGTTGATCGCGACCGATCCGTCCCTGCCGGGCTCGCCGGATATGGCCGCCTACTTCCTGAACGCCGATGGCAGCCCGAAAGCCGCCGGTACGACACTGAAGAATCCAGCCTTGGCCGGCGTGCTCAAGCGCATCGCCAAAGAAGGCCCGGATGCGTTGTACAAAGGGCCGGTGGCCGAGGAGATGGTCGCCAAGGTGCGAGGTCACGCCAATCCCGGCAGCCTTTCGCTCAATGACCTCCAGGGCTACGCCGCCCGAGAGCGCGCGCCGTTGTGCTCCGACTACAAGCGCTGGCAAGTGTGCGGCATGGCCCCCCCTTCTTCTGGCGGGATCGCCTTGGCGCAGATCCTCGGGACATTGCAGGCCCTGGAACAACGCGACAGCCACAATGCCCTCGCGCCGTTGAAACCACTCAAGACCGAAAAACCCGCCGGCCTCGAGCCCGCGCCCGAGGCGGCGCACTTGATCGCTGAAGCGGAACGCCTGGCCTACGCTGACCGCGCCCAGTACGTCGCCGACTCGGATTTTGTTCCCGTGCCGGTCAAAGGCCTGGTCGACCCGGGCTATCTGGCCAGCCGCGCAGGCCTGATCGGCGCACGCAGCATGGGCGTCGCCAAGCCCGGGACACCGCCGGGCATTCAAGTGGCCTATGCGCCGGACCGTTCGCCACTGCGCATTTCCACCTCGCAAGTGGTGGCGGTGGATGACCAGGGCGGTGCAGTGTCCATGACCACCACGGTGGAATCGGCGTTTGGCTCGCACTTGATGGTCCAGGGTTTCATGCTCAACAACCAGATGACTGACTTCTCGTTCATCCCTGAAGAAAACGGGCAAAAAGTCGCCAACCGCGTCGAACCCGGCAAACGCCCGCGCTCGTCCATGGCGCCGACGCTGATCTTCGATCGTCAAAGTGGTGAGCTGCTGGCCGCTGTTGGTTCACCGGGCGGCTCGCAAATTATCGAATACGTCGCCAAGTCAGTGATTGGCCTGCTCGACTGGAACCTGGACCCGCAAACCGCCATCAACTTCCCCAACTTCGGCAGCCGCAACGGCCCCACCGAACTGGAAAAGGGGCAGTTCAGCCCGACGCTGATCCAGGCGCTGAAAGACAAAGGCCATGCGGTAAGCGAGATCGACATGAACAGCGGCACCCAGGCGATCGTCCGGGTGCGTGATGCACAAGGGAAAACGTCGCTGGCCGGCGGCGCGGACCCGCGGCGCGAAGGTGCCGCGCTGGGGGATTGAGCGCTCGCCGATCAGGTTGAGTCAGCGTGCAAGGATGTTGAATGTGTGGCCGCCATCGCGAGCAAGCTCGCTCCCACAGGAGGTGGCGGCGAACACAATATCAAGGCTATTCAGGGAGAACTGTGGGAGCGAGCCTGCTCGCGATGGTGGCGGCTCGCTCAGCAGTTTTCCTCAGGTCGATAGCTGGTTGGCAAACTGGCTCACCGCATCGACCACCTTCTTCGCCCCGTCCTGGATCTCGACGATCACCGTGCCCGCCTCGGCGGCCAGGGCCAGGCCGTGCTCGGCCTGGTGCTGACCGTCGGTCATCAGGGCCACGGCATTGCGGGCCATGTCCTGGTTCTGGCGGACCACGCCAACGATTTCATCGGTCGCCTGGCTGGTGCGCGATGCCAGTTGTCGCACTTCATCGGCCACCACCGCAAAACCGCGACCTTGCTCGCCGGCCCGGGCCGCTTCGATCGCGGCGTTGAGCGCCAGCAGGTTGGTTTGTTCGGCGATGCCGCTGATGGTCTTGACGATGGTACCAATCACCAGGGATTGCTCGTTCAACGCCTCGATGCCTTCACCAGCGGTTTGCATGTGCCGGGCCAGGTCGCGCATCACCTCCACGGCCTGGGTCACCACCGTCGTGCCGCGCTGGGCGGTGTTGTCGGTCTGCAGCGAGGTGCTGTAGGCGATGCTGGCCGCATCAGCGACGGCTTTTTCCTGGTTGACCTGGTCGGTGATGTTGGTGGCGAACTTGACCACTTTGTACAGTCGATCGTTGGCATCGACCACCGGGTTGTAGGAGGCTTCCAGCCAGACCTCACGACCGTTGCTGTCGAGACGCTTGAAGCGGCCGGCCACGAATTCACCGCTGTTCAGGCGTTTCCAGAACTGCTGGTAGGCCGCACTGTTGTATTCCTCGGGTTCACAAAACGTGCGGTGATGCTTGCCCTTGATCTGCGCAAGGCTGTAACCCATGGCATTGAGGAAACGATCATTGGCCGTCAGCACGTGACCACCCAAATCGAATTCGATCACCGCCGTTGAACGCACCAACGCACCGATGAGGTTTTCATGCTCGCGAGAGGCCTCGATGGTGCGGGTCAGGTCATTGGAATACATCGAAAAATAGCGGATCCGCCCGTCTGCACCCCGTACAGGCTGGAGGATCGAACGCAGCCAGGCTTCCTGGCCATTGCCTCGCAGCAAGCGCACGGCACCGGAAAAGTGCTCGCCACGGGTCAGCGCCGACTTGAAACGAACCTGGAACTCATTGGATTTCAAATACGCAGGGACCAGTTCATCCACTGGCCGGCCGATCAAGTCCTGGCTCTTGTAGCGCATCTCGTCGAGGAAATTCTGATTGACCGATTGAATCCGTCCATCGGCATCCAGGGTGAGGCCAAGCATTTCGCGATCCAGGCTTTCCTTGACTTGCGCAAGGCTGGACAGTTCTTGGCGAAGAGCCAGCAGCTCCTGCTTCAGGCGGTTGTTGAACATGGGTAGCTCCGACAGCAGGAGAATTAAATGCTGTTCCCTAGCCATCGGCCCGGCGATTTTTTTCTAAAGAGCACCACGAGCCCCTGGTGAAAATATTCCAGGACGCCCTCGAACCCGATAAGCCTCCCATGGTCACTGGATTGTTCTACTGTTGCGCCTGACCTTTGAAGCCTTTGCCATCAATACCCATAACCATAAAAACGAGGTAATTGCCGTGACCACCGACATCGAAGACAGCCGTTCCGCCCGCTTCGCCTTGCGCTGTTCCAGTTTCGCCGAGCGCTGGTTCCCCGACTCCTGGGTCTTCGCCGCGCTGGCGGTGCTGGTGGTCGCCGTGGCGACACAATTCATCGGCGCCACGCCCACGGCGGCAGCCATGGCGTTCGGCGACGGCTTCTGGAGCCTGATCCCGTTCACCATGCAAATGGCCTTCGTGGTGATCGGCGGATACGTGGTCGCCAGCTCGCCACCGGCCGTCAAATTGATTGACCGCCTGGCACGGATTCCGACCAACGGCCGCTCCGCTGTGGCGTGGGTGGCGCTGATCTCCATGGTCGCGTCGTTGCTCAACTGGGGCCTGTCGTTGGTGTTTGGCGGTTTGCTGGTGCGCGCCCTTGCCCGGCGCACCGACTTGAAAATGGACTATCGCGCCGCCGGGGCCGCTGCTTACCTGGGCCTGGGCGCAGTGTGGGCCCTGGGCTTGTCTTCGTCGGCAGCGCAATTGCAGGCCAACCCGGCCAGCCTGCCGCCCTCGATCCTGTCCATTACCGGCGTCATTCCCTTTACCCAGACCATTTTTCTCTGGCAGTCCGGGGTCATGTTGCTGGCGCTGATCGTGATTTCCCTGATCGTCGCCTACGCCACCGCCCCTGGGCCGAACAGCGCCCGTGACGCCGCCGCTTGTGGTATCGACCCCAGTTTCAGCATGCCGGCGTTGCAGCCGCGTACCCGCCCAGGAGAATGGCTGGAGCACAGTCCGCTGCTGATCATCGCCCTGGTGCTGTTGGCGGCCGGCTGGCTGTTCCACGAGTTCTCGACCAAGCCTGCGATCAGTGCCATTTCCGGGCTCAACACTTATAACTTCCTGTTCATCATGCTGGGCGCCTTGCTGCACTGGCGGCCGCGCAGTTTTCTCGACGCCGTGGCTCGCGCGGTGCCGACCACCACCGGCGTGTTGATCCAGTTTCCGTTGTACGGCTCGATCGCCGCGCTGCTGACCACGGTCAAAGGCAGCGATGCCCAGACCCTGGCCCACCACATCTCGACCTTTTTCGTACAAATCGCCTCCCATGACACCTACGCCTTGTTGATGGGCGTCTATTCGGCGGTACTGGGCTTCTTCATTCCTTCTGGCGGCGGCAAGTGGATCATTGAAGCGCCCTACGTCATGCAGGTGGCCAACGACCTGAACTATCACCTGGGCTGGGCGGTGCAAATCTATAACGCCGCCGAAGCGCTGCCGAACCTTATCAACCCGTTCTACATGCTGCCGTTGCTCGGGGTCCTGGGGCTGAAGGCCAGGGACCTGATCGGTTTTTCCTTCGTGCAGCTGCTGGTGCATACGCCGTTGGTGCTGGCGCTGCTATGGGCGCTGGGGACAACATTGAGTTATTTGCCGCCAGTGATGCCATAAAGCCATAAAAAAGGGCCGATATTTCCATCGGCCCACTTCTTCTTCGGCCCGGTCTGTTTCAGTATGGATGCGCCCTGTTTCGAGGGGCCCACACGCTGAAAAGGATCTGAGCATGTCCAAAATCGCCGTACTTTCTTTTGCCGCCCTGGCCTTCAGTGCCGCCGCCCACGCCACCGACATTGACGTACAACTGGGTAGCACCGAACGCGTCACCCGTCTCTTTGCCTTCCCCAATAACTGCAACGTCATCTGCTTTCGCGACTGGACCCTGGAACAGACCGTCGAGCACTACCTGACTCAAAGCGTGCAGCGCGACGGCTACGGCACGGCCAAGGTCCACGTCAAAATCGATAACGACAAGGTCTATGCCAGCATCAGCGGCGTACCGAAGAGCTACGGCCAACCACTCAAGGCCCTGCTCGACGCCGGTGACCTGGCGTACAACGGTGCCTCGAAACTCAACAGCGACAAGAAATGGTCCTACAACTGGTATCTGTTCCTGCCGCTGGGCATGGCCCTGGAAAACCGCAAGAGTGTCGAGTTGCTGCACTTCCCGCCGGACTACTCCCTGACCCAGGCCCAGGACTACCTGGAGTCGGCCACCACCGACCGTTGGGCCACGCTGCTGACCGTCAACGGCATTGCGGTTGAACAGACGCCGGCCTACCAGACCATTATCGACATCGCGCCCATCGCGGCACCGTCCAATGCTGGCAGCACATTGGAAGGGCTCTACAGCTACTTCAACGATTACCAAACCACCATGGTCACACAGGTCACCCAAACCGCCAGCGGCGCCGCATTGCCGATGGTGGCCTTCGGAGCGCCCGTTCGGAACTGGATCAAGACCCAGTACGGCCAGACCGTGAATGTGCTCAGCTTGGCGACCATCACAACCGGCAGCGGGGTCAAGGTTCCGGTCCTGGGCTCCAACCACCCGAGCTATATCTGGTACGCCGCCGACAAGGACAGCTACGACGGTGACGAAGCCAAGGCCGATGCCGCCGGCCTGAAAGTCATGGGCCAGGACCTGAGTGCTTCATGCTGGCAGGCCGGCATGGGCAGCAAGCCAGGCACCGACCCGAGCACACTGCTGAACCAGTGCACGCAAACCTGGCAAGTCACGCAAAAGGAAAAGACCTGCGAATTGTTCTACACCTCCATTCGCAACTTGACGCCGGATGAAGCGGCGAAAAAATGCGAAACACCGGCGATCAAGTCGCAACTTCCACAACTGAAGGTGCCCATGCCACTGCCAGCCGAGGCGGTCTAAACCTTGAGGCGCCTTCCCGCGTAGGCTGGCGCTGACGCGGGGAAGCGCCTTTGGCACCTGTCAGAGTCGACAGTAGATGACGCCCCCGACTTGGGCGAAGCTATCAAGGTTTTTTTCAACGACCGCCGGCAGGATCGCCAGCGCCAGAAAGTCGAGTGTTTAGCACCGACAAGGACTGTCATGACCACGTTCATTACAGATCGCGCCTGTTCACAGCACCGGGATTGCATCTACCCGGAAAAACCACTCAGTACCCGCCTGGGCTACCCCTCGGTGCACGACTTCGAAGTGCGTCGCACGACCGACGGCCGCGGCAACGCCATCATCGCCCGAAAATCATTCGCCCCCATGGAGAGGATGTGCAGGGTTTCGGGGCTGCTGGTGAGCCGACGGCGCCTGCACACGCTGCAGATCCTGCCGGACGTCCACATGTATGACCCGCGCTTCGCCGGATTGCTGCTGCATTCCTGCAACCCGAATGTCTTCCTCGACATGAGCGAACTGTGGCTGTGGTCACTGGCCCACATCGATGAAGGTGACTGCCTGACGATGGACTACGCCAGTACCGAACAGAAACTGTATCGACAGTTCGCCTGCCGGTGCGGTTCACCCAACTGTCATGGCTGGATTACCGGCTATGACGAACCGCCCAATGAGCAGGGAATGAAGTTTCTACGGCACTGGCGCCGACAATGTCACCGCGACTGACGAACCGGACTCAAGGCGCGTCGACCGGACGCAGCCGATACTGTGGCGGCAACTGTTCGAAACCGCTGATCGTGGTGTCCAGGCTCTTCCAGCGTCCATCCTTGATGCCGTAGATGCAGCCATGGATCGACAGTTTCTGCCCGCGATGCCAGGCGTTCTGCACTATGCTGGTATGGCCGACGTTGGCCACCTGCTGGATCACGTTCAACTCGCACAGCCGGTCGACACGTTCCTCCTCGGTCGGCAATTGGCCCAACGCCTCGCGATGTTCGTAGTACAGGTCGCGAATCGAGCGCAGCCAGCCGTCGATCAGGCCCAGTTGCCGGTCCTGCATCGAGGCACGCACACCGCCACAGCCGTAATGGCCTGTGACCAGGATGTGTTTGACCTTGAGCACGTCCACCGCGTACTGGATCACCGACAGGCAGTTGAGATCCGTGTGCAGCACTACGTTGGCCACGTTGCGGTGTACGAACAGATCGCCCGGCAGCATGCCGACGATCTCGTTGGCCGGCACCCGCGCATCGGAACAGCCGATCCACAGGTATTCCGGGGTTTGCTGACGAGCCAGCTTGGAGAAGAAGTCAGGATCTTCCTGCTTGATCGCATCGGCCCAACGCGCGTTGTTATCAATCAGATCTTGTAATTCGTTCATGCTGTCTAGCCTCGATTGAGAGTGCGCAACTGTGACAAACGACCGCCGGTCGAGGTCACGTCGGCGATGCATTGGAATTCCTGGATGCGCTGCCGGTCGACACCAGTAAGGCCCACAGTATGAGGAATTGCCATGAATGATTCACGACGCCCCTTCGATGCGACGCAACCGGAACCCATTGACGACAATGAGGATCGCATGGGCTCGATGCATGAACTGGAGTTCGACGAAGAAGAACCCAGCGCGAAAATCGGTGACGAACTGCCGGAAAACGAACGCGAACACCTGATGCCTCGCGAACGCGTCCGTGAAGCCGGGATGACCGGGGCTTCGACGGATGATCACGAATCGACCGACGACGACATGAGCCCGGAAACCCTCATCCACGAAGACGGCGCCCGGGACGCCCACGAGACCGGGGACGACGAACAGGCAGACTGGGACCTGAGCGTGGTGGATGAAAATGATATTGGCGGGGGCGATGGGCTGGACGAAGCGGAAATGGCGGATATCGATCCGCTGGATGGCAAGCGCTGACCCGACAATCGCCATCGCGAGCAAGCTCGCTCCCACAGTGGTTTTGTGTT
This sequence comes from Pseudomonas brassicacearum subsp. brassicacearum, assembly GCF_008801605.1. GTDB lineage: Bacteria > Pseudomonadota > Gammaproteobacteria > Pseudomonadales > Pseudomonadaceae > Aquipseudomonas > Aquipseudomonas brassicacearum. The sequence continues at coordinate 526,364 of NZ_VZPJ01000003.1, forward strand.
TGGCCTCGGATTTAATGTACACCGCCAAGCCCCTGTGGGAGCGAGCTTGCTCGCGATAGCCGTGGCTCAGTTTGCATCAATGTTGGATGTACCGCCGTCTTCGCGAGCAGGCTCGCTCCCACAGGGGGGCGTGGCAGTTCAGTCCACCAAGGTACAAGCCATGACCACCGCATCCTCACGCCCACCCACCGCCGGGTAGTAATCCCGGCGCCGGCCAATTTCATTGAAGCCATAGCGCTCATACAGCCGGAACGCCGTGCGGTTGCTGTCGCGCACTTCCAGGAAACACTCCCGGGCCTCGGCCTTGTAGGCAATCGACATCAAATGTTCCAACAGGCGCAAACCCAGGCCTCGGCCCTGGTTTTCCGGTTTGACGGTGATATTGAGCAGGTGCGCCTCATCCAGGATGATCTGCACCACACCATGGCCCACTTGCTGCTGGCCTTCGAACATCAGCCAGATCTGGTATTTGCCCAGACCGTCGAGAAATATCCCCCGGGTCCAGGGGTGGCTGTAGGCGGCGTATTCGATTTTCAGTACAGCGTCGAGGTCCGCCTCGGTCATCGGGCGGAACGATACAGCGTCACTCATTCGATTCTTTCCAGCGCGCCATCAGCCGGCGCATGGCTTGCCAGACATCAGCCTTGCGCTGTGGCGTTTCCATTAACAGTTCCAACCCGGGCAACGCCCAGGCCGAGCCCAGGCCTTCGACCTGCAATTCACGATTGAACGCTTCGGCATCCGCCTCGCCGGCAAACTTCACCGCCGGCAGGCCGATCAGCCACAGGCACACGCAGGGCTCGTCTTCGAGGCGCGCCGAAACGAACCCCTGGACAAAATCCCGCGCCGCTTCGGGCCCCTGGTCCATGGTGCCGCGCGACAACAGCGGCCAGCGCACCGGTTCGCCAATGATCTGCGGGCTATCCGGCAGACCGGCGGCGCGCAGCATGTCCTTGAGCAGCAAGTAGGCTGGATCGCGGCTTTGAAACGGCTCCCCCGTAGGCAACTCCACCAACAGCAGGCAACGCCCGGCCCGCAGCAGTTGCAGGGCGAAACGCGGCGGCGCGACGTAGGGCGCCTTGGGCGGCGCCTCGACAACTTCTTCCACCGGCTTGGCATTGGTACGGGTCGAGGCCAGGCTCGGACGCGGCACTTCGATTTTTGGTCGTTCGACCACGGGCGCCACCGGCTCGGCAACCGTCTTGGCCTCAGGCGCGGTCACGACCGGCGCGATGTACTCGGGCTCGGGCGTTTCCAGCAGCTCGGGCCGCGAGGGGGCGGCGAACGGCAATTCGGTACGCGGCAGCCAGTTGACCACCTGCATGGCGGTCAGATAGGCGCGGCGACGGGACTCGATAAGCAAGGGTCGGCCACTTGTGGATAACTGAAAGTGGGAGGGATTCTACCGCCCTTCGAGGCGGATCGCTTCCCTGTTGAGCCAATAGTTGATCGATAGCAAACGACAGTCCGTCCAAGGGGTGAATCGCAACCGGCCCGATGCAGTACAATCGCCGCTTTTAATTGCCAACCCGACGGCCATTGCGATGATCGAACCCAAGCGCGTCTTGCGCGCCCTCGCTGAACACTGGGCATTGCTGGAACCTTTGTGCGAGCACTTCGACCAGGGCACCCTGAGCCTCAACGAATTGCGTTCACAGCTGGCCGCCCAACAACTGGACAGCACGCCTCAGGACATCACAAGCCTGCTGGATGTGTGGATCCGCCTGGACATCCTCGTACCGGTGGCGAAAAGCCCGAACCGCTTCGAGCTCAACGCCCAGATCCATGACTTCCTCGCCTACCTGCGCCGCGAACACCGCCTGGGCCTGTGCCTGGAGATCGAAGCCTACCTGCGCCACCTCGAGCGCCTGGCCGGCTACATCCAGGACGCCTTCGACATTCGCGACGGTAACGACCTGGCCCGCCAACTGCGCCTGCTGGACATGCGCGTGCGCGACGTGCTCAAGAAACTCGCCAACGACGAACAGGCCCTGGTGGCCGTCGCCGAACGGGCCAAGACCAGCGACCGGCAGATCCCGCTGCGCCAACGCTATGCCGAAGTGCTGGCGACCTGGGACGAATACGTCGAGCCGATGATCCAACTGGTGAACGCCGACGGCGCCTTCGAGCAAGGCGTGCGCAAGGTCGAGAACGTGCTGTTGCGCATGCTCACCGAACAGCAGCGCCTCGGTCACCTGGTGGACGACGACATGCTGCTGCGCACCCACGCGCGCATTCTCGAGATGCAGACCAGCGCCCAGTTGACCCTGCGGCATGCCCGTGAACTGCTCCTGCCACTGCGCGAAGAGGCTCGCCGGCACAACGCAGTGACCCGTGGCGCGGCTTTGGCCCTGGCGGCCATTCGTCGCAAAGGCATCGATGCCGTGCCGCAGGCCGCCATGCCGATGTTTACCCGGCCGCAAAGCACGTTCCTGGGCAGCGCCAGCCAGGTCGAAGCCTATGTCTATGCGCTGGCCCGTTTCGAGCCGAAACCGGCGCGCTTCCCCAAGTCCCACAAGACCCACAAGGGCGGCGAGGCACCGCGTGCGCCACGCACCGTGCGCGAGATGGTCGAGCGTTGCGAAGACGCCCTGCCGATGCCGGACCTGATGAGCTGGCTGCTGGAACAGGAACCGGACGGCGCCACCGACGAATTGCTGTACTGGTTCTCGCGCCTGTCGCGGGAAAAACGTTTCAAGCGCGAGCGTCTGGAACGCCGCGACTATCACACTCACGAGCATCAGGTCAGCCTGCGCTCCTTCGCCCTGCTCTCGGCCGGCGACACCGCCGCCGAGGATTCTGCGAGCATCCCCCATGCATCTTGATCTATCCGAACTGTCACAGCTGGCGCCGATCTTCCGCGAGCTGTTCAAGGGCTACCACGTCAGCCGCCGCGACCCGGAGCTGTACGCACAACTGTCGAACTTCCAGGACCAATACCGCACGCTGTTCAAGGCCCTGGGCTTCGAACTGGTGTGCGATACCCGTGGCTTCTATTACTTCGTGCCGGACCTGGCCGCCGCGGCGGTGAACAAGACCGCCCAGCGCCTGGCCCTGTTCACCTTCATCCTGGTCGAGCATCTGGCCGACCAGGGCCGCGACCCGATTGCCGTGCTCGACGGCGGCAGCCTGGGCCGCGATGAGCTGCCGTCGCTGCTGGAAAAGTACCGCGACCTGTTCATCCAGGCCGAAGTACAGACCCAGGAAGAACTGGAAGAGAAAATCATGCGACGCATGACCCAACTGGGTTTTGCCAGCGAAGAAAACGGCGTGTACCGCTTCCTGCCGCCGATGCATCGCTTCCTCGACGTGTGCCTGTCGGTCCAGCAGGACCGCGACCTGGCCGCCAGCCTGCACAGCGTGCTGCCGTTGCCGGTGCCCGTGCTGATCGACGAAGACAGCGACGAAAAACTGCTGCAGACCGATGATCCGCTGGACCTCAGCGAATTTGAAGGTGAGAGCGAAGAAGACGCACTGGCCCGCGCCATTGCCGAAGAACAGGAGACCGACGCATGAGCAAGGAACGCTACGGCATCCGCCGCTTTGCCCTTTTGAACACCGCCGGCTACAGCCTCGGTCTGTTCCCGCTGGAAGAACCGCTGTCGGTCTATGGCGCGAACAACCTCGGTAAATCCGCCTCGATCAACGCCTTGCAGTTCCCGATCCTGGCGCGCATGTCGGACATGAGCTTCGGCAAGTACAGCCTGGAACAATCCCGGCGTTTCTACTTTGCCTCGGACACCAGCTACATCCTGGTGGAAGTCGCCCTGCCCCACGGCCCACACGTGATTGGCGTGGTCGGTCGCGGCCCTGGCGGCGGTTTCGGTCACCAGTTCTTTGCCTACGCCGGCAAACTGGACTTGGCCCACTATCAGAAAAATGACACCTGCCTGCGTCAGAAAGAGCTGTTCACCAACCTGGAGCGCGAAGGCCTGAAAGCCTACGAACTCAAGCCGGATGAACTGCGACGCCTGCTGGTGGGTGGCCACACCTCGATCCCGCTGGACCTGACGCTGATCCCGCTGCGCTCCACCAGCGAGCAAAGCCTCAAGACCTTCCGCGCGCTGTTCATCAACCTGCTGCACATGCGCGAAATCACCGCAGCCAAACTCAAGCAACTGTTCCTCGACGCGTTCGAGCACAGCCTGCGTTCCGGTAGCGTGGACTACATCGCCGCGTGCGAAGAAGCCTTCCGCGACGTACGCCGCATGGAGCAGGACTACAACTCCCTGGTGGCGGCCGGTCCGCTGGTGGAAGCCCTGGCCAATGGCGTGAAGCAGCGCGATATCCTGCGCGGCAAATTGCATCGCCTGTCGCCATTGCTCGACTCATTGCTCGGCACCTGGTCGGACTACGCCAGTGCGCGCAAGGAAGAGCTGACCATCCAGGCCGAACACTACCGCAACGAACAGGATTCGCTGCAGAACGACCAGCGCGGCGGCACTCAGGAACTGATGCGCCTGGAGCGGGAAATCAGCGGCATCCAGCGTTGGCTCGGCGAACTGTCGGTGCTCAAGCATCGCTTTGCCCTGGTGGATGACGTCAAGGTCCTGGAGCAGCAACTGCTCGCCGCCAAGGACGCCCACGACGAACTGGCCGGCGCCCTGGCCCAGTCCCGGCAGTTCAGCGCCGAGGACCTGGAGGAGCGCCTGCGGGACCTGGAAAAACGCCTGAAGTCGGTCAAGCAGCAACTCGATCACGCCGACAACAACAGCTATGCCCGCCTGCGGGAAGAGTTCTCGCAGCAGGACGTCGAACGCCTGATGCGCCTGTTCAACAGCGCCCTGTTCAGCCTGCCGCTGGGCGAACACGGCATCGCGCTGGACGAGAATGGCGAGTGGGTCAAATCCATGGAGCTGATCCTCGACGGCTTCAAAGGTGAGCGTTTCGAAGTGCCGGGCCTGTCTATCGACCTGTCCCACATCGAACCGCCTGCCCTGCAAGCCCTGGCCGACCGCGCCGCGCTGCGCGACCAGAAAGAACGCCTGGAAAAAGAACTCAAGCAGCTCAAGACCCAGCAAGCCGTGGCCGCCGACCGCGCCGCGAGCAAGACCCAGACCGAAGCGCTGTACCAGCAGGTCCTCGATGCGCAGAAAGCCCTGGAAGACTTCCGCCGCAGCCAGACCCTGAGTGCCGAAGAAGGCGAGAAGCTCGAGCAACTGGCGCAGATGGAAGCCGCCCAGGACGAACTCAAGCGCTCCAGCGATGCCTTCACCGAGCGTGTCCAGCAGCTGTCCGCCAAGTTGCAGTTGGTGGGCCGGCAGATCGCCGACATGGAAGCCAAGCAACGCACCCTCGACGATGCCCTGCGCCGTCGTCAATTGCTGCCGGCGGACCTGCCGTTCGGCACGCCATTCATGGACCCGGTCGACGATTCCATGGACAACCTGCTGCCGCTGCTCAATGACTACCAGGACAGCTGGCAAGGGCTGCTGCGGGTCGACGGCCAGATCGAAGCGCTGTATGCCCAGGTGCGCCTCAAGGGCGTGGCCAAGTTCGACAGCGAAGACGACATGGAGCGACGCCTGCAACTGCTGATCAACGCCTATGCCCACCGCACCGACGAGGCCCTGACCCTGGGCAAGGCGCGCCGTGCGGCCGTGACCGACATCGCCCGGACCCTGCGCAACATCCGCAGCGACTACGACAGCCTCGAACACCAACTGGCGCTGTTCAACCGCGAGATCAACAAGCGCCAGGTGTCCAACCTGCAGAGCTTCCGGATCGTCCTGGCGCCGAACAAGGAAGCGCTCAAGCACATCGACCAGATCATCCACAGTGCCGGCCAGTACGAGGAAGGCGAGACGCTGTCGGTGTTCGACCTCAGCCAGAGCGCCGAGCAGGACAACAAGAACGAAGAAGCCAAGGAATACCTGGCGCGGCTGGTGGCGGCGAACCACAACCAGCTCGGCCTCAAGGACCTGTTCGAACTGGCGTTCGAGATCACCAAGGTCAACGGCCAGCCAGTGATCCACACCGACATCGACGGTGCGGCGTCCAACGGCACCACCATGACCATCAAGGCGCTGACCAACATGTACTTGTTGCTGCACCTGATGGACCGCGAACAGGCCGGCCGCGTGCGTCTGCCGTACTACCTGGACGAAGCCGCGGACATCGACGAGAAAAACCAGGCCGCCCTGCTGGAGACCAGCCTGCAACTGGGCTTCGTGCCGATCCTGGCCAGTGTGAAGCCGCAAGTCTGCGCCAGTGTCGCCATTGACCTGGAAGGTGGCAGCGGCCCGAACGGCATCTACATCGACGAAGCGGACTGGAAGTACATCCGCCGTCACGATGCGGTGAAGGCCACGGTGAATGTCCAGGCCGACGAGCCGGAGCTGGATCCGGTGTGAGGTGAATTACCGGGGCATGAAAAAGGCCGCGATCCATTGGATCGCGGCCTTTTTTATTGCGCTGGTTTTGAGTCGTCAGTGCAACTGATGGCCTCATCGCGAGCAAGCTCGCTCCCACAGGTTTGGCGTCGTTCATGGCAATCAAGTACGACATTCATCCATTGTGGGAGCGAGCCTGCTCGCGATGGCGTCAGAACAGACTAACGCCACTCCAATCACTTACCGAGACTGATCTTCGGCGCCCAAGTCAGCCATTCATCTTCAAACTTATCGAACAGTGGGAAAGTCTGCTCCGGTCGAGCCGGATTGCCCATTCGTTCGCCATCCGGCGTTGCGAACGCAATGCCGCCCTGGATAAGCGTTTCAAGCGACTCGGTGCGCACCGTCGCGCCCTTGAACAGACCAAAGTCCAGACCGAAACCACTGCTATTCCAGAAACGTGTGCCGCTGCGCACCAGCGGCGCATACTTGGGCTCGATCAGGATATGGATCAGCACCCGGTCCGCGGTCTGGCCCAGTTCATAACCGGTGACCTTGCCCACCGTAATCTCGCGATAGGTCACCGGTACGCCGATCTTCAACGAACCACGGCGGGCCGCGCTCAGCACCAGGCTCAGTCCTGCTTCGGGCACAGCGCTTTCCGGTGGGTTGGCCAGGGCCACGAAGCTTTTCTGCGGCCCGAGGTTTTTCGCCGAAGGCTGCACTTCAATGTATTGGCCGGTTACCAGCGTTTCCAGGTTGGAGGTCTTCATCAACCCCAACTCCGGCTTGACCACCCAGAACTGGGACCCGACCCGGGCGATGCGCTCCGGCACTTCGGTGATACGCGCCGTGAGCAGCACCGATTGCATATCGGCGCTGAGATCAACATCCTCGATCTTGCCCACATCCAACCCTTTGAACCGGATCGGCGTACCACTGCGCAAACCATCGGCGCGATCGACCTTGATCGTGACCTCAGTGCCTCGCTGTTGTGCGGCTTCGTGATCGGCGAACAGGCGGAAACGGGGGATGCGTCTTTTCAGCGGCACATTCGGTTCCGGAGTTTCGAAGGCAATCCCACCAGCCATCAGGCTTTGCAGGGACTCGCTCTTGACCTGGATCCCGCCCGTCAAACCTCCCGTAAGCGTGATACCACTGGCGTTCCAGAAACGTGTCGAGCCGTTGACCAGCCCTTCGTACTCCTTCTCGATGTGCACACCAATGATCAGCTGCTTCTTCTTGCGGGAGAACTGATAGCTCTGCACCGACCCGACCTTGACCTGCTTGTAGAGGATCGGACTGCCGACCTCCAGCGATCCGAGGTTTTCGGTCAGCAGGACCAGGTGCAGCCCCGGGGAACGCAAGTCCAGTGGTGGAGCTTTTGCCCGGGCTTCGAACTCCCGTTGCGGCGCGCCGCCCTTGTCACCCGGTCGCACGGCAATGTAGTTGCCCTTGACCAACGCTTCCAGGCCGGTGATACCCGCCAGCGAGATCGATGGCTTGACGACCCAGAACTGCGTGCCGGTTACCAGGTAATCTTCGGCCAAGGGGTCCAGGGTCAATTCAGCCGTGGCGCTGGCCAGGTCCGGATCGACCTTGAGGTTCTTCAGGCTGCCGACCTGGATGCCTTTGTACATGACCGGCGTACGACCGGCCTGCAACCCTTCGAAATCGCTGAGCTTGACCTTCACTCGAATGCCCGCCGCAGCGGCGTCAAAGTCTTCGTAAAGACGGAACGGCAGGCTTGGGTCCGTCGGCGGGCTGTCCTTGCGGCTTTCCGGCGTGGCGAAGGCAATCCCTCCGGCCACGATGCTGGCCAGGGACTCGCTGCGCACTTTGACGCCCGAGAGGTTGGCATCGATGCTGATGCCACTGGCATTCCAGAAACGCGTGTGTTTGCGCACCAGGCTGGCATAGGTCGGCTCGATGAAGATTTTGATCTCGACCTTGCTCTGATCCTCCGACAGCAGGTAGCTCTTCACCTGACCGACCTGAATCTGTTTGTAGAACACCGGGCTGCCACGGTTCAGCGAACCCAACCGATCAGCCTTGAGGGTCAAGTGCAACCCCGGCTTGGCATCCGACAGCGGCGGCTCTTCGGCCAGGGCCTTGAATTTACGGGCCGACTCCCCTTCACCTGGGCTGATAGCCACATAGTTACCCGAGACCAGGGTTTCCAGGCCAGTGATCCCGGCCAGACTCACGCTCGGCTTGACCAGCCAGAAACGTGTTCCGGTCTTGAGGTACTGCTCGACGTCCTTGTTCATCTCGATGGTCGCGACCACCCCCTTGGAGCTGCCTTCGTCATCGAGGGTAAGAGCCGTCACTTTGCCGACCGTCATCCCTTTGTAGACGACTTCGGTTTTGTTGACCTGGATGCCTTCTCCGCTCTCAAAGCGCACATTGATCTCGATTCCGGTCTCGTTATAAGCCCGCCAGCCGAGCCAGCCGCCGATGATCAAGGCAATCAACGGCAGGACCCAGATGGCCGACCAGTTCGAAGCCGGTCGAGTTTTAGCGGTAGGCAAATCAGTCATGGTCGTCATCCGACTCCGTGTTATCCCAAATCAGTCGGGGATCGAAGGTTACTGCGGCAATCATTGTCAAAATCACTACGCTGGCAAAAGCGATCGCGCCGAGACCGGCTTCGACACTGGCGAGCCGTCCGAAATTCACCACGGCCACCAAAATGGCGATCACGAAAATATCCAGCATCGACCAGCGACCAATGAACTCGATGAAACGGTACATAAGGATGCGTTGCTGCGCCGACATAGGCTGATGCCGCTGAACGGAAAACAACAACAAGGCGATGCCCACCAGTTTGAAAGTGGGTACAACGATGCTGGCGATGAACACCACGGCAGCAATAGGAATCATGCCGTGTTGAACCAGCTCGATGACGCCGGCCATGATGGTACTCGGGGCGCCCTGGCCCAGCGAGTTGATAGTCATGATCGGCAACATGTTGGCCGGAATATAAAGAATCGCGGCCGTGATCAACAATGCCCAGGTCCGCATCAAGCTGTTCGGGCGACGGGGGTGAACCAGCGCGCCGCAGCGAGTACAGGTTTGGTTATCGGCCTCAGCATCCTGCCGATTCAACTCGTGGCACTCCGTACAGATCAGAATCCCTGCATCAATCGCCCGCATGGGCATCTTCTCCTGATAACGCCTGCCAGATCTGATGGGGTGACATCACCACCTCCAGCCAGACCTGGACCAGCAACAAACTGATGAAGCACACCAGGCCAAGGCCTACGGTGATGGCCGCCATGTCTGCCAACTTGACGATGGCCACCAGCACCCCCATGAGGTAGACCTCAAGCATCCCCCAGTCTCGTAGATGGTGATAAATGCGATACAGCAACAAACCGTAACTACGGCCAAAGTCCAAGCGAATGGACAACAGCACCACCAACTGACAAAGCAACTTGAGTAGTGGAATGCCCATGCTGCACAGGAACACCACTGCCGCGATGCCTTGCATACCGGTATCAAACAGCCCGACCACCCCACTCCAAACGGTGTCCTGGGAGGACTGCCCGAGCAGATTGAGTTCCATGATGGGTAAGAAGTTGGCCGGCACATATAACAGCAGGGCCGCGATAACCAAGGCAAGGCTGCGTTCAACTACATTGTGCCGGTGAGCATAGAGCTCATAGCCACAACGGCGGCACTCGGCTTTTTCACCATGGGCCAGCTGAGGCTTGCGCATCAACAGGTCGCACTCATGACACGCCACCAGATCGCTCAGGGGCAGATCTGACAACCTATCAATGTCTGACGGATCGGGCATAAACAGCTCTGGCTCAGCTAAGGTGGGGCTATTCTAGTGCTCCGGCTCGGAAATAACTGTGCAAATTTATCACGAGCTTTCGCAGACTTTCCTGGGGGCAAAAACAAAACCCCTACCTGCATCAGCAGATAGGGGTTTCGGAATTTAATCTTGACGATGACCTACTCTCACATGGGGAAACCCCACACTACCATCGGCGATGCATCGTTTCACTGCTGAGTTCGGGATGGGATCAGGTGGTTCCAATGCTCTATGGTCGTCAA
>NZ_VZPJ01000004.1 GCF_008801605.1 Pseudomonas brassicacearum subsp. brassicacearum
CGCCAGGAGGCCCGTTACGGTGGCAAGGGTGGGCCCAAGTGCTGTTGAGTTGAGGTAGCCTCGAACCCCATGTGGGAGCGGGCTTGCTCGCGAAGGCGGTGGATCAGCAGCATTGATGTTGACTGACCCACCGCCTTCGCGAGCAGGCTCGCTCCCACAGTTGTTTTTGGGGTGGTCTCAAGATGTGCATACACCACAGATCCCCTTTGGGAGGATCTCAGGAGTCGTGCGAGCGCTTCATCACTCCGCCAACAACACCGCCGCATCGAAGCCCACCCGCAAGTTGCCCCAATGACGGCCGCCGAAGAAGAACGGTACGTCGATCTCGGTCATGATTTCCCCGGTATCGCGCAGGTAGGTCTGCAGCAGGAAACGCTGGACGTTGCCCGCCGCGCGCAGGCCGATCGGGTCGTTGAAGATTCGCTTGTTGCGGCACACCGGCAAATCCACCACCCGGTCGCCGGTTGGCGGCTTGGAGACCCAGCTGTTGTTCACCGGGCAGTAGCCCTTGCTGTCGACAATGAACGAAACCTTGCCACCCGGCGTGCTGCGGGTGAGTTTGTCGCATTCTTCCTGGCAAACCTGGGCAAAGCGTTCGGTGTAGCTGGCCATGTACTGCTTGGGGTCGGTGCCGGGAATCGGTTGGTAATTCTGATCGAACAGATTCAGGCCTTCACCTTGCAGCGCCTCCAGGCGAACCTGGAGCGTGTCGCGGCACTGACTGGCCCGGGTGATGGCGGCATCCAGCTTGCCGTGGCCGAGCACGAAGCGACCCAACAGCGCCTGGACCTTTTCGGCCACGCCGGACAGGTCGCGGGTGGCCGTCGCCGAATGCTGCATGCGCTGGTCGATCAACTGACTGTCGGCGTGAATCTGGGTGACCCGGTCGTTGATCCCCGTGTTGCTGTCGGCGAACTGCTGGATATGGGTCGCGATGTCCGCCAGCTTGCCGTTGGTGGATTCGAAATCACCGATCATGCTTTCAAAATGACCGGAGGCGCGTTCCACCACTTTCTGGGTTTCCCGGGCGCTGTGGCTGATCTGGGTGGTCTGTTCGTGGGTGGAGCTGACTTCATCGAGCATGGCGTCGATGTTGCGTGAGATGTCATCGGTGGCCCGGCTGACGTTTTGTGCCAGAGTCCGCACTTCATCGGCGACCACCGCGAAGCCACGGCCGCTTTCGCCGGCCCGGGCGGCTTCGATGGCGGCATTGAGGGCCAGCAGGTTGGTCTGGGCAGAAATCTGTTGGATCAACCCGACAATCGACTTGATGCTTGAGGAACGCTGGTTCAAGGCGCTCACCAGCGTGGCAAATTCACCGAGGCTGTTGGAGATTTCGCTGATGTTGCCGGTCACTTCCAGCAGCTCGGCGTAGGAGTCGCGGGCCATGCTCAGGTTCTGGGCGGTGGTGCTGGAGATGCCCTGGGTCTGGCGCGAGACTTCTTCGATGCGGCCCACGGCGGTGTTGCTCTGGTCCATCACCTCCTTGGCGAAGCGGGCCTGGTGGGTGGCACTGTCGCTGGAATCGCTGATGTTCTTCAACGAGCGGGCCGATTCGACGGCGATGTGCACGGTCAGTGCCTGGACGTTGCTGATGATCTCCCGCTGCTTGGCCAGGAAACGGTTGCAAGTGCCGGCCAGCACGCGGATCTCGTCGTGAGTCACCAGCGGCAGGTCCTTGGACAGGTCACCTTCGCCGTTGGCGATCTCTTCCAGGGCCTTGGTCATGGCGGTGACGGGGCGCACGATGAGATGGCGGAAATACCAGACCATGAAGCTGATCATGCCCAGCGTCAGGAACGCACCGAAGAGCAGGGCATGGGTGAGGCTGTCGAGCCGGCCTTCGATCTGCCCCAGCAAGGCGCCGTCCAACTGTGCGTCGCGCAACTGCAGCACGATCTCGGCGCGAGCGCTGAGGGCCACCCAGTACAGCAAGCCACTGACCAGCACCAACAGGAAAAGGCTCGACAGTTTTTTGGTGAGGGTATCGAAAAACTGCATCTCGATAGACTCGTACAAGGCCTTCAACGTCTGCATGCCGCTGCTCCTGGGCAAAAAAATCTCTCAATGGAATACATTCGACCGCGCAGGCCAAAGCTTTAGGGTGGTGGGGCGATTTGATATCACCGTTCGCGAAATCCGTGGGCGTGAGCTTGCTCGCGATGGCGGTGGGTCTGTTGCATTGATGTTGGATGTACCGCCGCTATCGCGAGCAAGCTCACTCCCACGGGGGTTTGGGGACGATCAGCATTTGATACAAAAGATTTACTGGGAATGATTCTCAAAGTATATTTGCTCTCATTAACGTCCCTTCTATGAGTGCGCGTCTTGAAACGTTCCACCCCCCTCGCTAATCGCAACGTCTTTATCAAGTGTGTGTTGCCAACGCTGTCCTGCTGCTTCATTGCCAGCCCATTGTGGGCGCAGGACGCTCTCGAACTGCCGGCCACGGACATCCAGGGCAGTCGCGTCACTCAGGAAGAGGGCTATACGACGTCGCAAGCCAGCACGGCGAGCAAGAGCGATGTACCGATCAAGGAAGAAGCGCAATCGATCAACGTGGTGACCCAGCAGACCCTGGCCGACTATCAGGTGCGCTCGCTGAGCGACGCGATGAAGTTCGTCAGCGGCGTCAGCCAGGGCAACACCTTGGGCGGTTCGCGAGACTCGCTGGTCAAGCGCGGGTTTGGCACCAACGACGATGGCTCGATCCTGCGCGACGGCGTGCGCTCGAACCTGGGGCACAACTTCAGCGCTACCACCGAACGGGTCGAAGTGCTCAAGGGCCCGGCCTCGATGCTGTATGGCGCGCTTGAGCCAGGCGGCCTGGTCAACGTCATCAGCAAGAAACCGGAGTACACCCAAAGCACCACGTTGAGCGGCTCGGCCTATAGCGAAGGCGGCGGCACCATGGCCCTGGACACCACTGGGCCGCTGGGCGACACCGGCCTGGCTTATCGCCTGATCGCCGAGCGCGGCCACGAGGACTACTGGCGCAACTACGGGGTCAACGAGAGCACCCTGGTGGCGCCGTCCCTGGCTTGGACGGGGGAGCGGGCTTCGTTGAATCTCAGCTATGAGTACAACGAATATTCCAATCCGTTTGATCGGGGGACGGTGTTCACCAATGGGCATCCGGCCGATATCGATTACGACAAGCGTCTGGATGAGCCGTGGGCCAAGAGCGTGGGGATTCGCGAAACGGCGACGGCGCGGTTTGAGTATGAGTTGAGCGAGGATTGGAAAACTCGCGTGACCTATGGCTGGAACAATGATCGGTATAGCCTTTCGATTGCGCAGCCAAGTCTGTCGAAAACCGGCGTTTTTCAGCGAGCCGCCAACGGCGCTCATTACGATGACGAAACCCGTTACGCCAGCTGGGACTTCATCGGTAAACAGGAGCTGTTCGGCCAGCGCCATGACGTGTTGATCGGTGCTGATAATCAGGTGTCGGACCAATACCGTGGCAAGACCTACCGTGGGGCAGTGCGGGGGGGCTTCGATATCTCTGCGCCGGTGTACGGCGGCCTGGGAGAGCCCAGCGTCATCAGCCCGACCCAAAGCAATCTGAGCAATCAGCTGACTTCCAGCTCGGTCTACCTTAAGGACAACTGGCACCTGAATGATCGTTGGATCCTGGTCTTCGGTGGTCGCTACCAGCATTACGATCAGTTCGCCAAGCAAGGGTTGGTCACCAGGGTGCCGGTCCGCGACGACAACGGCGATGCCTTCGTCCCGTTCCTGGGCCTGGTCTATAAAGCCACCGGGGAGCTGTCGCTGTATGGCAACTACAGTCGTTCGTTCAAGCCTAACGACACCGTGGACGACAACCTCAGTACCTTCAAGCCGGAGGAGGGTCGTAGCTACGAAATTGGCGCCAAGTACGATCCGCTGCCGGGCCTGAACATCAACCTTGCGCTGTTCGATATCGAGAAGAAAAACGTCGTGACGTCCTCTACGGTCAACGGCGTAACGCTGGCAGAAGCCGCGGGCAAGGTCGGCTCCCAAGGCCTCGAACTCGACATCACCGGTCGTCTGGCGGAACGTTGGGATTTGATCGGGACTTATGCTTATACCCACACTGAAATCCTCGATGACCCGAAAAACGAAGGTCACCGCCTGTCCGATGCGCCCAAGCACACCGCCAGCCTGTACTTGTCGCACCACTTGAACGTCCCGGCCGAATTCGGTGCCTGGCACGCCGGTGCCGGTGCGCGTTACGTCGGCGAGCGTGCGGCTAACGCGGCCAACGATTTCTGGCTGAGCAGCTACACCGTCGCCGACGCCTTCCTGCGGTGGGAGTCGCCGGTGCTGGGGCACAAGACTTCGCTGCAACTGAACGTCGACAACCTGTTCGACAAGCAGTACTACCCGTCCTCCACGGGGAGCCAGTTGCAGGTCAACGTCGGCGAGCCGCGTACCGCCAAGCTGAGCGCCAGCGTGACGTTCTGATTCGGCTGCGCTGAAACACAAAATGCCCGGGACCTGCGTTCCGGGCATTTTTGTATGGCAGTCAGAGGCTAAGCCGCCGTGCTGCCAACGGGAGCCTGCGTGGTACCGTATTTAACGCCCGCCCTGAGCGCATGACGAAGCTTCAGCGCCGGTCGCTCGACCGCATAGTACGAAACACCACTCATCGCGAACGACAGCACCAGCACCGCCGTGATGATCAGGGCGCTGAACTCCACCGGCCAGAACGCCCGCAGCACGTACATCACCACAAAGTGATTGAGGAATACGCCGTAGCTGATATTGCCCAGGAATTCATCCAGCCGGTGATGCTTCAACCTACTGAGCAGAAACACCGCTGGCAGGCCCAGGGCAATGCCCAGGGTCACCTCGGCGTTGAACGGCCGACGCGGAATGATCCCCACAACAATGGCGAGAAACATCAATGCTGCAACGAATCCGGTAACGAACGCGATCCACAGCCCCTTGGCCTGGGCCCGATACAGGTAGCTGCCGCAAAGGAAAATGAACAGCACGCCCGGCAGCAGGCGGTAGCCGTAGATGTCGGTGTCGAGGTAGCCCAGCGAGGCGACCATGAACACCGTCACGGACAGCGCAAAGGCTATACCCCGCGTCTTGTAGAGAATCAGGAACGGGATCAGCAGGTAAAAGCACATTTCCAGGCCGAGGGACCAAGCGGGTGGCAGGATCTCGGGCACGGTGATGCCAAACATGTAGAAACCCAACGGCACGATCGGCAGGCTGGTGGCGATGTTTTCGAGGGTCAGGGCGGCTGCCTGGGGCGTTCCCGGCAGAAGGAAATGTATCACCGCGCAGGACAGGACGAAGTACACCAGAAACTGTGGGTACAGCCTGAGCAATCGATCCATGTAGAACAGGCCGATCTGGCCCGGGGTGTTGTAGGTCCTTTCGATCAGCGAGGTCATCACGAAGCCGCTGATGATCAGAAAGGACACCACGGCAACGACGCCGGGGTTAAAACCCATGAACGTCATGCCCATATGAGAAACCGCTACCAGCATGGCCAGCAGCAACCGATAAACTCCCACGCGCATCATCCTTAAACAAATTGCGCGGTAAATTATGTGGCTTTGCGAGCCGTTGATAGCAGTTTGCGGGGCGGCGGCGGGGTAGTGGGGGGAATTGTCACATTTGACACATTTGTTTCAGTTGGATGGCCATCGCGAGCAAGCTTGCTCCCACTGGGCCGTCGGTGCACACAAATATTGCGTACGCCGTGGAACCTATGTGGGAGCGAGCCTGCTCGCGATAGCGATGTCACTGATCACCGAAACGCTGGCACCACCTGCTGGATAAACAGCTCCAGGGATTTTTTCTTCTCGGCATGGGGCAGGCTGTTGTCGCACCAGAAGCTGAACTCATCCACCCCCAGTTCCTGGTAGTACTTGATCCGCTCGATGATTTCCTGCGGGGTGCCGATCATGGTGTTCTTGCGGATGTTCTCCAGTTGGAACTCCGGGCGCTCGGCGAATTTTTCTTCCGGGCTTGGCGCGAGAAAACCGTTGACCGGCACTTGTTTGTTGCCGAACCAGGCATCGAAGGTGCGATAGAACTTCGAGATCGCCTGGGCGCCGACCTTCCAGCCTTCGGGATCATCCACCGCATGCACGTGGGTGTGGCGCAGCACCATCAATTGCGGGCGCGGCACGTCGGGGTTGTTGTCCAGGGCGGCCTGGAACTTGTTCTTCAGGTCCAGGACTTCCTCATCGCCCTTCATCAACGGCGTGACCATCACGTTGCAGCCGTTGGCGACGGCGAAGTTGTGGGAGTCCGGGTCGCGGGCGGCGATCCACATCGGCGGATGAGGTTTGCGGATTGGCTTGGGTACGCTGGTGGAGGCTGGGAATTTCCAGATCTCGCCGTCATGGGCGTAATCGCCTTGCCACAGGGCGCGCACCACCGGGACCATCTCCCGCAGGGCCTGACCGCCAGAGGAAGCCGGCATGCCGCCGGCCATGCGGTCGAACTCCACCTGATAGGCGCCCCGGGCCAGGCCGACTTCCATGCGGCCATTGCTGATCACGTCCAGCAGTGCGCATTCGCCGGCCACCCGCAGCGGGTGCCAGAACGGCGCGATGATGGTGCCAGCGCCCAGGTGGATGGTGGTGGTCTTGCCGGCCAGGTACGCCAGCAGCGGCATCGGGCTTGGCGAAATGGTGTATTCCATGGCGTGGTGTTCGCCGATCCACACGGTGCTGAAACCGCCGGCCTCGGCCAACAGGGTCAGCTCGCTCAGGTCTTCGAACAACTGGCGATGGCTGATGCTTTCGTCCCAGCGCTCCATGTGTACGAACAGGGAAAATTTCATGGCGCTATCTCTTGTAGTTGACGATCGGTTCAGGCGAGGACAGGCAGGGCGCCCATCTTGCCGTGGCAATAAACCAGCGGCCCCGGTGTGTGCTGCGGGACGATCAGGTTCTTTACGGCGCCGACCATGATGGCGTGGTCGCCGCCTTCGTATTCGCGCCACAGTTCGCATTCGATGATGGCGGTGGCATTGCTCAGCAGCGGGTTACCCAACTCGCTCAAGGTCCATTCGATGCCCTGGGCATTGTCCTTGCCTTTGCGGGCGAAGGCATAGGCTTCATTCTGCTGGCCGCCGGAGAGCAGGTGGATGGCGAAGCGCTTGTTCTTGATCAGTACCGGATAGGAGTCGGAGCTGTAGTTGGGGCAGAACAGCACCAGCGCTGGCTCCATCGACAATGAGCTGAACGCGCTGGCGGTGAGGCCGACGATCTGGCCGTCGTCATCGAGGGTGGTGATCACGGTCACGCCGGACGGGAACGAGCCCATGACTTGTTTGTAGACGCTGGCATCGATCATTGGACGATCCTCGGGCTTTATCGGTTGTGGGCGCGCAGTGTTCATCAGTGGGCACCTGCGGCCTTGTTCAGGTCGCTCTCGGCCCATTGGGTGTAGACGCAAGCATCGGCGGTGGCCCAGCGCACACGCACCGGGTCGCCGGCCTTGAGTGGCATGCCGGCGGCGGACAGCGCCTTGACCGTCATGGCCGTGCCGCCAGACGTCACCACGCTGCAGGTCTGGCTTTCACCCAGGAACAGCACTTCGACGACCTTGGCCGAAACCTCATTCCAACCGGCTGCCAAGGGTTCCTGGGCGGCCTGTTCGACGCTCAAGGCGAGGGCTTTTTCCGGGCGCACCATCAGCAGCACGTCCTGGTCCGTTTGCAGGCCGGCGGTCAGGCGGATCGACAGCGACTGGCCTTCGAAGGTCGCCACTGCGTTGCCCTGGGCCTTGAGCTTGAGGAAGTTGGAGTTGCCCAGGAACGAGGCCACGAAGGCGTTTGGCGGGTTCTGGTAGAGGTCATAGCCGCTGCCCAGGCCGACGATCTTGCCGTGGCTGAAAATCGCGATGCGCTGGGACAGACGCATGGCTTCTTCCTGGTCATGGGTGACGTAGACGATGGTGATGCCCAGGCGTCGATGCAATTGGCGCAGTTCATCCTGCAAGTCTTCCCGGAGCTTTTTGTCCAGCGCGCCGAGGGGTTCGTCCATCAGCAGGATGCGTGGTTCGTAGACCAGTGCCCGGGCAATCGCCACGCGCTGCTGCTGGCCGCCCGACAGTTGCGAAGGGCGGCGATGGGCGAACTCTCCCAGTTGCACCAGTTTGAGCATGGCGTCGACCCGACGTTCGCGCTCGGCGCTGGCCAGTTTGCGAATCGCCAGCGGAAAGGCAATGTTGTCGCGCACCGACAGATGGGGGAACAACGAGTAACGCTGGAACACCATGCCGATGTCGCGTTTGTGCGGCGGTACGTTGACCAGGGATTTTCCGCCTACCAGGATCTCGCCGCTGCTGGGGGTTTCAAAGCCGGCCAGCATCGACAGCGTGGTGCTCTTGCCCGAGCCGCTGGAGCCGAGGAAGGTCAGGAATTCGCCGTCCTGGATCTCCAGGGAAATATCGTCCACGGCGGCAAAGTCGCCGTAGTGCTTGTTCAGGTTGCGCAGGCTGACCAGGGTCTTGTTGTTCTGTTGTGCGGGGTCTTTGACGGCACTCATCGTGTTCTCCTAGGCGCTCAGGCGCTGATTTCATTGCGCCGGCGCAGGGCGGCGGCGATCACCATCACCAGGACCGAGAGGCCGATCAGCAGCGTCGAAGCGACGGCGATCACAGGCGTCAGGTCCTGGCGCAGGGTGGTCCACATCTTGACGGGCAAGGTTTGCAGGGTCGGGCTGGCCATCATCACGCTCAGCACCACCTCATCCCACGACACCAGGAACGCGAACAGGGCGCCGGCGACCATGCCTGGGCGAATGGCCGGGAAGGTCACCTTGAACACCGCTTGCAGGCGTGAGGCGCCGCAGATGACCGCTGCGTCCTCGATGGACTGGTCGAACAGCTTGAGCGAGTTGATGATCGAGATGATGGTGAACGGCAGTGCGACGATGACGTGGCTGACCACGAACGCGAACATCGTCCCGGTGTAGCCCAGCTTGAGGAACAGCGCATACACCGCCACGGCGATGATCACCAGTGGCACGATCATCGGCAGGGTGAACAGGCCGTAGAGCATTTCCCGGCCCGGGAAGCGTCCACGTACCAGGGCAAACGCCGTTGGCAGGCCCAGCGCCACGGCGCAGACGGTGGTCAGCACCGCGACCTTGAGGCTGGTCAGTGCCGCGTTCATCCAGTCGGGGTTGGAAAAGAACTGGCCGTACCATTTGAGCGTCCAGCCCGGTGGCGGGAAGACCAGCCATTGGGACGAACCGAACGACAGCAGTACGATGAACACGATCGGCAGCAGCAGGAACAGCGCGATCAGGCCGGTGGTGAAATACAGGCCGAACCGCATGCGCCGGCTCATGGCATTGGGAGTCAGGAGCATGACGGCTTACCTCGCGTTGCTGGCACCCACCGGGGATTCCGGCTGGAGCTTCAGGTAGAAGTAGAACAACACCAGGGTGATCGCCACCAACAAGGCGGCGCCGGCGCTGGCCAGGCCCCAATTGAGGAACGACTGCACCTGCTGGATGATGAATTCAGGCAACATCATGTTCTGCGCGCCGCCCAGCAGTGCCGGGGTCACGTAGTAACCGAGGGACATCACGAACACCATCAGCCCACCGGAGAACAGCCCCGGCCGGCACAGCGGCAGGAATACCCGGAAGAAGTTGGTCCAGGGGCTGGCGCCGCAAATCGAACCGGCCTGCAGGATCATCGGGTCGATGGCCTGCATGGTCGCCTGCAACGGCAGGACGATGAACGGGATCATGATGTAGCTCATGCCGATCACCACGCCGGTGAGGTTGTGCACCATCTCCAGCGGCTGGTCGATGATGCCCAGCGCCATCAACGCCTTGTTCACCACCCCGGAGGCTTGCAGCAGCACCAGCCAGGAGTAGGTGCGGGCCAGCAGGCTGGTCCACATCGACAGCAGCACGATGTTCAGCATCCAGCGCCCCCAGCCACGGGGCACCAGGGTGATGGCCCAGGCCAGGGGGAAACCCAGCAGCAGGCTGAACAACGTCACCAGCCCGGCCACCGAAAAGGTGTTGAACAACACCCGGGCGTAGGCTGAGTTGGCGAACAGTTGCTCGTAGTTGCCCAACCCAGGCACCGGCTCCAACACGCCGCGCAGCAGCAGGCCGATCAGCGGCGCCAGGAAGAACAGGCCGAGGAACAGCAAGGCGGGGAGCAGGTTGCCGGCCCCGCGCCAGCGCTGCATCAGCGACGGCGCTTGTGGCGCAACGGCCTTGGTGGTTACCACACCGGCAGCGCCAGCGGCGCCTCCGGTGTGTCGGGTTGCCGTTGCCGACATTTTTATTTGACCAGCCATTCGTTCCACCGTGTCGCGATGTCCTGACCGTGCTTGGCCCAGTACGCGAAATCAAGCGTGATCTGATCCTTGGCGTAGGCGGTCGGCAGGTTGGGGGCGAGCACCGAATCCAGGCGTGCGACGCTGTCGACGTTGACCGGGGCATAGGCGGTCAGGTTGGAAAAGTCGGCCTGGCCTTTGGCGCTGCTGGCGTTGGCCAGGAATTTCATGGCTGCGGCCTTGTTTTTCGAACCCTTTGGAATGACCAGGATGTCGGCCATGACCAGGTTCTGCTTCCAGCTTACGCCGACGGGTGCGCCGTCCTGTTGCAAGGCATAGATGCGACCGTTCCAGAACTGCCCGATGCTGGCCTCGCCGGAAGCGAGCAACTGCTGGGACTGGGCGCCGCCGCCCCACCAGACGATGTCTTTCTTGATGGTGTCGAGTTTCTTGAAAGCGCGGTCCAGGTCCAGCGGATAGAGCTTGTCTGCCGCGACGCCGTCAGCCAACAGGGCCAGCTCAAGCACACCGGGGCTAGGCCATTTGTACAGGGCGCGTTTGCCGGGGTAGGTCTTGGTATCGAACAGTGCGGTCCAGTCCTGGGGCTTGCCGGAACCGAGCTTGCCTTCGTTGTAGCCGAGGACGAACGAGAAGTAGAACGAGCCGACGCCGTGGTCGGAGACGAAGCGCGGGTCGATCTTGTCGCGCTGGATGACCGAAAAGTCCAGGGGTTCGAGCAGGCCTTCGGCGGCGGCGCGCAGGGCGAAGTCTGCTTCGACGTCGACCACGTCCCACTGCACGTTGCCGCTTTCGACCATGGCCTTGAGCTTGCCATAGTCGGTGGGGCCATCCTGGACCACGGTGATGCCGCTGGCCTTGCTGAACGGGTCGGCCCAGGCCTGCTTCTGCGCGTCCTGGGTGCTGCCGCCCCAACTGACGAAGTTGACGCTTTCAGCGGCCATCGTCGCCTGGCTGGTGACACTCAGCAGGCCGGCAAAAAGAATTGCGGCTGCACTTTTCTTCAACACCATTTTCACGCCCTCATTGTTGTGTTTTTGAGCGGGCTTTTGTCGCCCGCCTATCGGGAGCAGTAGGTCCATCTGGCCTTAAAGGCGACCGTGCCAAGGGCTCTTGTTTGTACTTTCCCTTTCGGGGGCACTTGGCTGAAGTGTTCGGTCTATGGAATATCATATTATGGTATTCCAAACTTTCTGCAAGCATTTTGCCGTACCGGCTATCTGTCTGGGGCGAACTTTTCCCTGTTATTCCTGGGGCGAACTCTGTGGGAGCGAGCTTGCTCGCGATAGCGGTGTGTCAGTCAACATTTAGGTTGGCAGGTCCATTGCTATCGCGAGCAAGCTCGCTCCCACAGGGGATTTGGGTGTTGCCTAGGGTTTATCCGGTGAAGGGAATGCTCTCCACTACCTCCAAGTCATACCCCGTCAACCCCGCGTACTTGAGCGGTGGTCCCAGGTGGCGCAATTTGCCCACCCCCAGGTCCTGCAGAATCTGCGCCCCGGTGCCCACTTCAGAATAGATGCGCGATTGCGACCGGCTGAACTGTCGTGGTGGCTGGGTCAGTTGCGGCACGCGCTCGAGTAGCGCCTGGGAGGATTCGTGGTTGGCCAGCACGACCACCACGCCGCGACCTTCTTCGGCCACCCGCTGCAGGGCCGCCCACAGCGTCCAATTGGAAGGGCCGTTGTATTCGGCCCCGACCAGGTCCCGCAGCGGGTCGATCACATGTACGCGCACCAGCGTCGGCTCATCCCGGCGAATCTCACCCATCACCATCGCCATGTGCACGCCACCTTCGATGCGGTCTTCGAAGGTGAACAGGCGGAAAGTGCCATGCACTGTAGGCAGTTCCCGTTCACCAATGCGCACCACGGTGTGCTCGGTGCTCAAGCGGTAGTGGATCAGGTCGGCGATGGTACCGATCTTGATCCCGTGCTTGCGGGCGAAAATCTCCAGGTCCGGCCGACGGGCCATGGTGCCGTCATCGTTCATCACTTCGACGATCACCGACGCTGGTGTGAAACCTGCCAGGCGCGCCAGATCGCAACCGGCCTCGGTGTGTCCGGCGCGGGTCAGCACACCGCCTTCCTTGGCTCGCAGCGGGAAGATATGCCCCGGCTGCACGATGTCGCTGGGCCCCGCATCGGCGGCCACGGCGGCGGCGACAGTGCGCGCCCGGTCGGCGGCGCAAATACCGGTGGTCACGCCGGCGGCGGCCTCGATGGACACGGTGAACGCAGTGCTGAACACGCTGCCGTTACTCGGCACCATTTGCTCAAGGCCCAAGCGCTGACAGTGTTCGTCGGTCAGGGTCAGGCAAATCAATCCGCGCGCTTCGCGGGCCATGAAGCTGATGGCCTGGGCATTGCAACAGTCGGCGGCCAGCAACAGGTCGCCTTCGTTTTCCCGATCTTCGTCATCCACCAGCAACACCATCTTGCCCAGGCGGTAGTCTTCGATGATTTCCTGAATGCTGTTAAAGGCCATGGCGGGCTCTCTTTGTTTTGATGGGGCTTGCTGGAATGTTGTTGTGGTATACCATAATACAAAACAAACCAAGAGGTCACTATGAAGGCGTACTGGATTGCTCATGTGGATGTCACCGACCCCGATCAATACAGCCAATACACCCAACGGGCGCCGGCGGCGTTTGCCTTGTACGGCGGTCGGATGTTGGCCCGGGGCGGGCGTAGCGAAGCGATGGAGGGCAGGGCCACGCCGCAGCGCAGCGTGGTGATCGAATTCGACTCCTACGAACAGGCGCTGGCCTGCTATCACTCGGCGCAGTATCAGGAAGCCAAGCGCCATCGCGAAGGCGTGGCGCGGGCCGAGGTGATCATTGTCGAGGGTGTGGCGCCCTGAGATACGTCAGCGGATAAAGTGAATCTTGCCGCTGTCGTCGTTGCCCATGTAGATGCCATAGACCCCGGCCTGGCGTTCCTCGATATAACGTTCGAGGATCTGCCGGATGGCCGGGTAGTAGATGCTGTCCCAGGGAATGTCTTCGGGGGCGAAGAATTGGCAGGCGAGGGTTTCCGGGCCGAACTGGCCAGTGATCTCCAGTGCGATGGCGCGGAAGATGATGTACACCTCGCTGATCTTCGGCACGCTGAAGATCGAGTAGGGCGAAACGATTTCGGCGCGTACGCCGGTTTCTTCCCAGACTTCGCGCAGCGCCGCCTGTTCAGTGGTCTCACCGCCTTCCATGAAACCGGCCGGCAGTGTCCAGGTGCCCGGACGCGGCGGGATAGCGCGCTGACACAGCAGGTACTTGCCGTCCTGCTCGATGATGCAGCCGGCAATGATCTTCGGGTTGACGTAGTGGATGTAGCCGCAACCGCCACACATCAGTCGTTCATGGGTATCGCCCGTTGGCAGACGGTGATCGAGGTCACTGCCGCCACACTTTGGACAAAAGCTCGGGCTGAACATGGCTAGCGACCTATGCGCGGTTCTTTGAGGGCGATGGGCGGGATGATCTCGGGGATTTCACCGGTCTCTTCCTGTTTGCGCTTGAGGTAATCCAGGGCGACCTTGGCGGCGGCGCGCACGTGGTCGACGCAGGCCTGGTGGGCCGCCAGGGGATCGCCGCTCTTGATCGCCTCGACCATGCGTTCCATTTCCTGGTTGCTGTCGCCGCGACGGTTTTCCTGGGACACCGAGGTTGCCCGCAAATAGCTGATGCGTGCCTGCAACTGGCGCAACTGGGTGGCGGCGACATGGTTGCCGGAGCCTTCGAGCAATACGTCGTAGAAGCCTTGCACCGAATCGATGACCTGTTGCAGTTCGCCCTCCTTGAGGGCCTTGCGGTTTTCCGCGAGGGCTTTTTCCAGGGCCTTGATGTCCTTGGCCTTGGCCCGCAGGGTGAACAATTGGACGATCAGGCCTTCGAGCACGCAACGCAGCTCATAGATATCCACGGCGTCGGCCAAAGTAATAATGGCGACCCGCGGCCCCTTGGCATCGGCAAACTCCACCAGGCCTTCGGATTCCAGGTGGCGCAGCGCTTCGCGTACCGACGTGCGGCTCACACCCAGGCGATCGCACAGATCGCGTTCGACCAGGCGATCACCCGGCAGAAGCTGGAAGTTCATGATGGCGCTTCGCAGTTTATCCAGCACGATCTCGCGCAGGGTAACGGGGTTGCGATTGACCTTGAAGCTGTCGTCGAGTGGCAGGCGTTTCATGGGGTCCGCTCTGTAATATGGCTGTCCATGCCAAACGGGCAACATCCGTGCACGTTCAGATCAAACAGCCGAGGGTTGACTGGAGGCCTCGGCATCGGCTTCGGCGAAGGCTTCACGGGCAAGCCGGAAACTGTCCACGGCAGCGGGGACGCCGCAATAGATACCGACCTGAAGCAGAATTTCGCGTATTTGCTCACGACTCAGGCCGTTACGCAAGGCGCCGCGCACATGCAGCTTGAGTTCGTGCGGGCGATTGAGCGCCGAGATCATGGCCAGGTTGATCATGCTGCGCTCCTTGAGCGATAAACCCTCGCGACCCCAGACATGGCCCCAGCAATATTCGGTGACCATTTCCTGCAACGGCCGGGTGAAATCGTCGGCGTTCTCGATGGAGCGGTTGACGTAGTCCTGGCCCAGCACCTGGGTGCGGATCTTCAGGCCTTGTTCGTACTTGTCGTTGCTCATGCGGACTCCCTGAAGAAGTGATGAACCTGTGGGAGCGAGCTTGCTCGCGATAGCGGTGGGTCAGTCACAGTAATGTTGGATGTGCTGCCGTCATCGCGAGCAAGCTCGCTCCCACAGGGGATGTGTATGGTCATCAGGCCAGCGCAGGCAGCGGGCCCAGCTTGCCTTTGTGGTAGATCATCGGTGTTACCGGCTGTTCAGGCAGGATCAGGTTCTTCACCGCGCCGACGATGATCGCGTGGTCGCCGCCATCGTATTCGCGCCACAGCTCGCATTCGATGATCGCCGTGGCTTTGCTCAGCAATGGATTGCCCAGGTCGCTCAGGTGCCAATCGATGCCCTTGGCCTTGTCCTTGCCTTTACCGGCAAAGGCATAGGCTTCGGCGGTCTGGTCGGCGGACAGCAAGTGGATTGCGAACTGCTTGCTGTCGCGCAGCACCGGGTAGGTGTCAGAGGCGTAGTTGGGGCAGAACAGCACCAGCGCCGGGTCGATCGACAGCGCGCTGAAGGCGCTGGCGGTGATGCCGACGATATTGCCGTCCGGGTCCAGGGTGGTGACCACCGTGACGCCGGACGGGAAGGAGCTCATGACTTCTTTGTAGATACCGGGTTCGATCATTTCTCAGGACTCCTAGCGCATCACGAACGGATCAGGCATAGGCGCCTGGGACAGGTTGATCCACACCGTTTTCAGTTCGGTATAGGCCAGCACCGAATCGATGCCGCTCTCGCGTCCATAGCCACTGTTCTTGAAACCACCGATGGGCGCCATGGCCGACACTGCACGGTAGGTGTTGACCCAGATGATGCCCGAGCGCACATCCCGCGCCAGGCGATGGGCACGGCCCAGGTCGCGGGTCCAGATGCCGGCGGCGAGTCCGAATTGCGAGTCGTTGGCGATCGCCAGGGCTTCGGCTTCGTCCTTGAAACGAATCACCGAGGCGACCGGGCCGAAGACTTCTTCCTGCATGATCTTCATCGAGTTGCGGTCGCATTCGAACAGTGTCGGCTCATAGAACCAGCCATCCCCGAGATCCTCTGGACGCTTGCCGCCAGTGCGCAGGCGCGCGCCTTCGGCGATGGCGTCGGCGACCAGGCCTTCGACCACGGCCAGTTGCTGCGCGGTGGCCATGGGGCCCATTTCGCTGGCGTCTTCCTGCGGGTTGCCGATGCGGATGCGCTGGGCCCGTTCGACCAGGCGCGAGACGAACTCATCGTAGATTTCGTCCTGCACCAGCAGGCGTGAGCCGGACACGCAGCTCTGGCCGGATGCCGCATAGATCCCGGCAATTGCCCCGTTGATCGCACTGTCCAGGTCGGCGTCGGCAAATATAATGTTTGGCGACTTGCCGCCCAGTTCCAGCGACAGCTTGGCGAAGTTCTCGGCGCTGCTGCGCACCACATGGCGAGCGGTGGCCGCGCCGCCGGTGAAGGCGATCTTGCGCACCAGCGGATGGCGGGTGAGGGCGGCGCCGGTGCTCGGGCCGTAACCGGTGACGACGTTGACCACACCCGGTGGAATGCCCGCTTCCAGGGCGAGGCGAGCCAGCTCGAGAATGGTGGCCGAAGCGTGCTCGGATGGTTTGATCACGATGGTGTTGCCGGCCGCCAGTGCCGGTGCCAATTTGATCGCCGTCAGATACAGCGGGCTGTTCCAGGGAATGATCGCCGCGACCACGCCCATGGCTTCGTGCACGGTGTAGGCAAACAGGTCGGGCTTGTCCAGCGGCAGGGTGCCGCCTTCGAGCTTGTCGGCCAGGCCTGCGGTGTAGTGGAAGAACTCCGGCAGGTAGCCGACCTGGCCGCGGGTTTCACGGATCAGCTTGCCGTTGTCGCGGCTTTCCAACTGGGCCAATTGTTCTTTGTTCTCGGCGATCAGGTCACCAAGGCGACGTAGTAGCTTGCCGCGTGCGGTGGCGGTCAGGCCGCGCCAGGCCGGGCTGTCGAAAGCGCTCTGTGCCGCCTGGACGGCGCGCTCGACATCGGCTTCGTCGGCGTCGGGCAACTCGGCCCAGGGTTGGGCCAGGGCCGGGTTCAGACTTTCGAAGGTCTTGCCGGAGAGGGCATCGACCCATTCACCGCCGATGCACATCGAAAAACGTGCGAGTGTCATGCAACGATCCCCTTTATTTGGTTTTGTCGGGCGTTTGCTGTGTCGAGAAATTCCAGCAACAGCTGGTTGACCAGGCGCGGCGACTCTACCGGCATCATATGCCGCTGCTCGGCGAGTACGGCAACCGTGGCGCCGGGAATTCGCTCGGCCAGTTGCCGGGCCATTTCCGGTGTCGAGCCGGGGTCCAGTTCGCCAGTGGCGATCAGCGTCGGTACCTGAATATTGCCCAGGTCATCGGCGCGGTACATGTCCTGGGTGGCGAACAGTTCATAGGTGGTCAGGTAGCCCTGGGGATCATTCTGCGCCAGGGTCTGGCGCAACGCGGCAATCTGCGCCGGGTTGGCCGCCTGGTATTCACGGCTGAACCAGCGCGACAACGCAGCCTCGGCATTGGCGTCCGGCCCATGCTCGGCGGCCTGGGCCGTGCGGGCGATGACCCCGGCGCGCTGTTCGGCGCTGCGGTTGAACACACTGTTGAGCACCACCAGGCCTTGCAGGCGTTGCGGGTAATGCAAGGCAAACGCACGGGCTACCAGCCCGCCCATGGAAAAGCCGATCACCGTCGCCTGGGGCAGTTGCAAATGATCGAGCAACTCCAGCAACTGGTCGGCGTAGCCCAGCAGCGCGGTACCGCTTTGCGGACGCGGGCTGGCGCCATGGCCGAGCATGTCGTAGGCAATCACACGGTATTGCGTGGCCAGGCCAACGACCTGGCCGCCCCACATTTCTTTGTTCAGGCCCACACCATGGATCAAGACCACGGGTTGGCCTTGGCCGGTTGCCAGGTAGCTGGTGCCGGCCGGGGTGAGTTCAGCGGTGAGCCGAATCATGGAGCGCTCCTGCATGCCTTTTTTATTGTGGTTACCGAGGCTGGATTACTGCGCATTCTCGGCGGCCAGTTCTTCCAGGTCGATGTAGCGGTTGCCGATGCGCGGGTGCAGGCGGCCGCCATCGGCGCAGCCCAGCACCACGACGATTTCGTCGGCGCGCGGGGCGTCTTCAATTTGCATTTCCAGGGTGATGTAGTGCGAACGCAGGCCTTCGTCGTCCTTGTGCATCATCGGGATCTGAATCGAGGTGCCAGGGCCGCCGCGCTTGTTGGTGAAGCTCAGGTAGCTCTTGGCCTTGACCGCTTCGCGGTAATGGTTGCCGAAGCGCAGGGTGTGGATCACGGCGGAGGCGTGCTCGATTTCGCCGTCGGCGCCCACCACAGCGGCCTTGCCATAAGCTTCGATCTTCTCGGCGCCGCCGATGATGCTCACCAGGCGCTCGACCATCAGCGCGCCGAGGTCGGAGCAGTTGGCGCGGATTTCCGGCTTCAGGTCTTCGACGAAACCGCGACCCAGCCAAGGGTTTTTCATTACCACCGCCAACCCGACCATGGTCACCGGTTTGTCGGTGGCCTTGCCGCCTTCGATAAAGGTTTCTTCGACATAGCTGACGATCTTGCGAATTTCGAAACTCATGAGCTGCTCCCTGGGTGGGTGATTAGGTCTTTGCGTATGATGGTATACCATAATACTGAAGGCGCAAATCCCCACGGCGAGTTTGTGTTCGGGAGGCGACCGAAGGCAGCTTGCCCGCGACCCAAGGGGAATTGGTCTACGCTTGGTGCGCGGACACCCGATTGTTTTCGGATAACCCTGCAACGTGTCCCGGGGGAGGAAGGATGCCCTTCGAAGTCGCCGATATCTCAATCACCGCCTGGTCGTTGATGAGCCCAACTTACGAGACGCTCAAACCCCACGAAGCCCTTATCAAGCGTTTCCTGGGGAGCGATCTGCAGGTTCGCTTTCCGACGACCCAGGCGGCCGCGCAGGCGCTGGCGCAGCCCGCTCAGGCCTTTCCCCTCAAGTGGCGGGTGGGGGCCACTCCATTGGCCGAGGCCAATCAAAGCATCAACCAGTGTCTGGATGCCCTGGCGCTTTATTTGCGGGACCAGGACAAACGCAAGTACCAGGACATGCTGGACGAGGCGAATGCCACAGGTGGCTCGCTGTTCACCGATGCGCGGAAAAACACACCGGCGCAATTCGTCGGCCAGAAGTGCACTTATTACTACCAGGGCGCGTACATGTCGGGTGATCAGTTCGCTGTCGGCGCGGCGTTGCGCCATGACCCCAGCTCACGACTGATCTTGCTCTACGCGGCCGCTGACGAGGCGGCGGCCAAGCGGCTGGTCAAGTTCTATGGCACTTCCTGTGGGGTAAAGGCCGCTCGGTTGCTGCCGGTGTTGGTCACCGATGCCAAGGCTGCCTGCGAGACGTGTCGCCTGGTGGTCGACGCCAGGATCAATAAAAGTGCGCTGCCACCCTTCACCGACGCGGTACTGGGATTCCTGGCCGGCGTCGCCAACGGTGCAAAATTGTGCCCCGTGGGCGGCGCCACCACCGATGTCGCAGCGTCGGTGCTCAGTGGCGACGGCAAGGGCAGCATCGCCAAGTGGGACAATGTCGATCCAAATACCAATCGCTACTGGGCGTATCGCCTCGACAAGTTCCTGGGGCTCAAAGGGGTGGTCAAGGGCCAGAGCTACGTCATTGTCTGGACCCGCTTCAGCGGCAAGGACGGCGGTGCCCATCCGGAGTTGGACGACAGTTGGACGGGGTTGGGGCAGGTGTGTCACCGGCTGTTGAAAAAAGGTCGGAACGTCATCGTGGTCGGACGCCCGAGGACCAACCGGGACCTCAACGTGAAGCTGACGACCCACCTGGGTCAACTCGACCAAGCTGACGGTCTCGTGTCCCGAGCCAATCTTCAGGTCTGGGGTGAGTATTGGAAGTTGGACAACGGCAACCCCAACCAGAAAATCATCGGGCCGAACCGTGCTGCCGAATATGCCATTTTCCTGCGCATGAAAAGTGCCGAATGGAATTGCAAACTGGTGCACCTGGGCATGCGCAGCGGTGCGATGGATGCCGCGGCCTTGCTGGGCATGCGCACTCGATTCATCGAAAACGCCGGCAACGAGCAGATCGCGCGAACGACCAAATGGACCGGGGCGACCAATACCAATCTTCTCTACCAGCGCATCCCGGTGGCCGAACTGCCTACCTGGAGGGCGCGAGGCCGAGAGGAAAACCTGGTGGTCAAGCGAGGTTACCTGCCCACAGACCTGGAGATGATCGTCGCCAGTGTCGAGGGCGCATTGGCTTGAGGTGAACGGCCGTGCTGCTTCAAGCTGGGGCGGCGGGTATGAATCCGTGCATTTTCCTGCAACGTTGCAGTGCGTTCAGGTTTTCACTGCCTGGGGTTGAGCGCGGCGCGTGAAGGGTCAGCCGTGGATGAATGAGTAAAAACTTCCCTCTTGTGGGGCAAGGCTGTCCCATTCCACCCGCTCAAGAACCGTTCAAGCCGCGTTCGAGAGAAAGGGCGCCCGCATTTATGGTCGTTAATGTCGCTAGATCGAAAAATAATTTCGCCTTTTAGTGGTTTTGCAATACTTTTTCTATTCAGGGTGTGACGCCGTGACGCTTAGGCACACCCTTTGCTAAGCATTGAAAAGCCGGCCTCCCAGGCCTGGACACACCATCCATGAAGAAACAGAGGGGAATCCCAGGACCGCACTCAATAAAGCAGGGCTCAAAGCAAGGCAAGGCCGAACCGTCGGAATGACGAAGTGATAAGAAATGCCGTGTAGAACGCGGCTGGGAGTTGGCTATGCCCCACGCTTTTTTTAATGAAATGTATGACGCCAAGGGTGACTGCCGCCCGCATTACCAAGCCTTCTCGCGCTGGCTGGCGGATACACCGCTCGAGCTGCTAGAGCAACGCCGCCGCGAAGCCGACCTGCTGTTCCATCGAGCCGGTATCACTTTCACCCTCTACGGGGACGAGCAGGGCACCGAGCGGTTGATTCCGTTCGACATCATCCCGCGCAGCATCAAGGCCAGCGAATGGCAGATGGTCGAGCGTGGCTGCATTCAGCGGGTCCAGGCCCTGAACATGTTCCTGGCCGACATCTACCATGGGCAGCACATCCTCAAGGAAGGCATCATTCCTCCCGAACAGGTGCTCGCCAACGAGGGGTATCAGATTGCGATGCAGGGCCTGAACCTGCACCGCGGCATTTACGCCCATATCGCCGGTGTCGACCTGGTTCGCGACGGTGACGGCAGCTACTACGTGCTGGAGGACAACCTGCGTACCCCCAGCGGCGTGAGCTACATGCTCGAAGACCGCAAGATGATGATGCGCCTGTTCCCCGAGCTCTTCGCCGCCCAACGCGTGGCTCCCATCGATCATTACCCGAACCTGCTGCTCGACACTCTCAAGAGCTCAAGCCCCCTCGAGAACCCCACCGCCGTGGTGCTGACCCCGGGGCGCTTCAACAGTGCCTATTTCGAGCACGCGTTCCTGGCCCGTGAAATGGGCGTGGAGCTGGTAGAGGGCGCGGACCTGTTCGTGCGTGACGACCATGTCTACATGCGCACCACCGCCGGCCCACGGCAGGTGGACGTGATTTATCGTCGTCTCGACGATGCCTACCTCGACCCGCTGTCGTTCAACCCCGATTCGATGCTGGGCGTGCCCGGGCTGATCGCTGTGTACCGCGCGGGCAATGTGGTGCTGGCGAACGCGGTCGGCACGGGCGTGGCTGATGACAAATCGATCTACCCCTACGTTGACGAGATGATCCGCTTCTACCTCACCGAAGAACCGATCCTGAAGAACGTGCCCACCTGGCAGTGTCGCAAGCCTCAGGACCTGTCCCATGTGCTGGCCAACCTGCCGGATCTGGTGGTCAAGGAAACCCAGGGCTCCGGCGGCTACGGCATGCTGGTCGGGCCGGCCGCCAGCGCGGCGGAGATCGAAGATTTCCGCGCACGCCTCAAGGCCCGTCCTGAAGCCTACATCGCCCAGCCAACCTTGAGCCTGTCCACGTGCCCGACCTTTGTCGAGAGCGGCATCGCGCCGCGCCACATCGACCTGCGTCCGTTCGTGCTGTCGGGCAAGGAAACGCGCCTGGTGCCCGGCGGGCTGACCCGCGTGGCGCTGCGCGAAGGCTCGCTGGTGGTGAACTCGTCCCAGGGCGGTGGCACCAAAGACACTTGGGTAGTGGAGGACTAAGACATGCTTTCAAGAACTGCTTCGGACCTCTATTGGATGTCCCGCTACCTGGAGCGCGCCGAGAACCTGGCGCGCATGCTCGAAGTCAGCTATTCGTTGTCGCTGATGCCCCAGGCCGGGCGCAGCGATGGCCATGCCGAGCTGGCGATGTCGCTGCTGGCGGCCGGTACGCTGGACGATTACAACGCCCGTTATGACGCGCTCAACACCGAGCGCATGCTGCATTTCTTCGCGCTGGATGAAACCAACCCCGGCAGTATCTACAGCTGCCTGCGGGCCGCGCGGACCAATGCCCATGCCGTGCGCGGGCGCATCACCGCCGACATGTGGGAGAACATCAACGCCACCTGGCTGGAAATGCGCAACATCGCCAGCAACGGCCTGGGGCGCTACGGCATCAGCCATTTCTGCGAGTGGGTCAAGGAGCGCTCGCACCTGTTCCGTGGCGCGACGTCGGGCACGATCATGCGCAACGATGCCTATTGCTTCATTCGCCTGGGCACCTTTATCGAGCGGGCCGACAACACGCTGCGCCTGCTGGACGCCCGCTACGAAATGTTCGGCGAGGAATCGGAGGAGGTCAGCGACAACTCGGCCCGTGGTTATTACCAGTGGAGTGCCTTGTTGCGCGCGTTGTCTTCGTTCGAGGCGTTCAACGAGATCTACCGCAATGCGCCCAATGCCGAGCAGGTTTCCGAGATGTTGCTGTTGCGTGCTGACGTCCCACGCTCGCTGCATGCCTGCATCGAGGAGCTGGACCATATTCTCGCCAGCTTGCCGGGCAACAACGGCCGGCCAGCGCAACGCCTGGCCGCCGAGCTGAATGCGCGCCTGCGTTATTCGGGGATCGATGAGATCCTGGCGTCGGGCCTGCATCAATGGTTGACCGACTTGATTGGGCAGATCCGCCACTTGGGCCAGACCGTCCATGAGTCTTACCTGGAGGTCGTATGAAACTATCCATACGCCATGACACGACCTACAGCTACGCCGATGAAGTCTGCACCAGCATCCAGTTCCTGCGCCTGACGCCCCGGGACACTCAGCGCCAGCGCATCCTGGAATGGCACCTGGAGCTGCCGCGACTGGTACGCAGCCAGATTGATCCCTATGGCAACATCTTGCATGTGATGACCATGGACGAGCCCCACGGCGCCTTGGTACTGACGGCTTATGGCGAGGTGGAAATCCATCAGTCCATCGCGATGGAACCGGACAACCAGTCGCCGCTGCCTTTCTTGCGCACCAGTCGCCTGACCCAGGCGGATGAGACCCTCAGCGCCTTCGCCGTCGAGCAATGCGCTGGCCGGCGCGATCGTTCGGCCTTGACCGATCTGATGAATGGTTTGGCGGCGCGGATGCCCTACAGCCCCGGCACGACGGCGGTCAACAGCACCGCTGCCGAGGCGTTTGCCGGTGGAACGGGGGTGTGCCAGGACCATACTCACGCATTCCTCGCCTGCGCCCGCAGCCTGGGCATTCCTGCGCGCTATGTTTCCGGCTATTTGTGCACCGAAGATGAAAGCCACCTGGCGAGCCACGCCTGGGCGGAAGCCTGGCTGGACGATGGCTGGTACAGCTTCGACGTGACCAACCGCCTGACCCTTCCCGACCGCCACCTGAAACTGGCGGTCGGCCTGGACTACCTCGACGCCTGCCCGGTACGCGGCATGCGCCGGGGTGGCGGAGCGGAACAGATGCAGGCGAGGGTGCAGGTAAGCTCGATGGTGCAGGTGCAGCACCAATAACGGCAGGCTTCATCGCCACCACCCGCTCCCACATGGAATCTGGTGGTAGACAGCAAACCTTGTATCCACTCGAGAACCTCTGTGGGAGCAAGGCTTGCCCGCGATGGCGGCAGCCCATCCAACATCGATGCAAACTGACCCACCGTCTTCGCGAGCAGGCTCGCTCCCACATGGAATCTGGTGGTGGACAGCAAACCTTGTATCTACCCGAGAACCTCTGTGGGAGCAAGGCTTGCCCGCGATGGCGGCAGCCCATCCAACATCGATGCAAACAGATCCACCGCTTTCGCGAGCAAGCCCGCTCCCACATGGAATCTGGTGGTGGACAGCAAACCTTGTATCCACCCGAGAACCCCTGTGGGAGCAAGGCTTGCCCGCGATGGCGGCAGCCCATCCAACATCGATGCAAACAGATCCATCGCTTTCGCGAGCAAGCTCGCTCCCACATGGAATCTGGTGGTGGACAGCAAACCTTGTATCCACCCGAGAACCCCTGTGGGAGCAAGGCTTGCCCGCGATGGCGGCAGCCCATCCAACATCGATGCAAACAGATCCATCGCTTTCGCGAGCAAGCTCGCTCCCACATGGAATCTGGTGGTGGACAGCAAACCTTGTATCCACCCGAGAACCCCTGTGGGAGCAAGGCTTGCCCGCGATGGCGGCAGCCCATCCAACATCGATGCAAACAGATCCATCGCTTTCGCGAGCAAGCCCGCTCCCACAAAAATCCTCCAGTCGCCCCAAGTCTGGGCATCTCCCTGGTCTCTCCAAAATGAAGCTTTCATGACAAAAGTTCGGTAGCACATCGCCATTCCCGTCATGCCTGTGTGACGTGTTCAAGGGGGCCTGCAAGGTCGTTTTGGAGCCGGGGCGCGAAGCCGGGAGTGAGGCGATGGGGACTATGGAACGTTATTCGAAAGTGGGCATGCAGGAGCTTGACCAGCGGCTGTCGAAGATCGTCGAGGCGGCGCGCAAGCAGCCGGTCTCGGTGTATCGCTACGGCGCGCCGTGGGTCTGGATCGTTTCCCAGGATGACTGGCAAGGCGCGCTCAAGGAAGTGTCCAGCTACATTCCGCAAGGCCATTCACTGGTCTTGCTGCGTCCGCAGATCGACGACCTGCTGGATGACCATCGCGATGTGTTGCAGGGCCTCAACGCTGGTGCCCAGATGTTGATCGCACCGCAAACCGCCATGCATATCCTCCTGCTGCAACTGCTCTATTCGGTGCCCAGCGAGCAGCAACTCTACGAACAACTCAACTACAACCTGCTGTTCCGCTGGTTCGTCGGCCTGGACCTGAACCAGAAGGTCTGGAGCTTCAACGTCCTGAGCAAAGACCTCGCCACACTGCTGGGCGACGCGCGGGCGGTGCGGCTCATCCAGAAAATCATCGGTGAAGTGTTCTGTGGCGCCTTGCTGCAAATGCCGGAGTTCTCCTTGAACTTCGCGCTGCTGCACACCTGGCTGGCCCGGCACGCCACGACATCGATCGCAAGCAATTGAGCCGTATTTTGAATTCAGGGGGTGGTGTGGAGCATTTCTTCAAATCGCGGCCGGCGCTGTGGGGCTGGTTGCTGCTGGCGGTCGGGGGGCCGTCGGCGTTCGCCGCCGAAGGAGGGCAGGAGGCCGAAGCGGCGCCGGCGCGCCTGGTGGACGTGAACGAGTATTTCGTGCGGGGCAACACCGTGCTCGATGCCCGGGCCATCGAGGAAGCGGTGTACCCGTTCCTCGGCCCGCAAAAGGCCTTGAGCGACATCGAAGGCGCCCGGGAGGCCTTGCAAAAGGTCTATCAGGCCCGGGGTTATCAATCGGTGTTCGTTGAGTTGCCAGAGCAAAAAGTCGAAGACGGCATCGTCTACCTGCAAGTCAGCGAAACCAAGATCGGCCGGGTACGGGTGGTGGGGGCCAAGCATTATTCACCCGTCGAAATCCGTGATGACGTGCCGGCGCTCAAGGAAGGCGAGGTGCCTGATTTCGCCCAGGTCCAGGCAGAACTGGCGCTGCTGAACAAAACCCCGGGGCGCCAGGTCATGCCGCTGGTGCGTGAAGGCCAGCGCCCCGGGACGATGGACGTGGATTTGCAGGTCGAAGACCAGGACCCCTGGCAGGCCAGCCTGGGGCTGAACAACGACTACAGTGCCGACACCGAGAAGCTGCGCACGGTCGCCAGCCTGGGTTACAACAACCTCTGGCAACTGGGCCACAGCGTTTCGCTGACCTTCTTCACCGCACCCCAGGACACCGAAAACGCCAAGGTCTGGTCGGGCTCCTATACCGCGCCGCTGAGCGAACGCTGGAGTGTGCAGTTCTCGGGTTACCAATCCGACAGCAACGTAGCGACGGTTGGCGGCAGCAACGTGTTGGGCAAAGGTCATTCCTACGGGGTGTCGGCGATCTACAGCCTGCCGTCCAGTGGGGCATGGGCCAACAGTTTTTCGGTCGGGGTGGATTTCAAGGATTTCGAAGAAGAGCTCAACCTCGGTGGTGCCAGCGATAAGGCACCGCTCAAGTACGCGCCGTTCACCTTCGCCTACAACGGCTTTCGCTACACCGAACACAGCCAGTTGGGCCTCGGCCTGAGCCTGGTGGCGGGTACCCGCAGCCTGCTGGGCTATGGCAGCTCCGACGAAGAATTCGACTACAAGCGCTATCGCGCCAGCCCCAGCTTCGCCGTGCTCAAGGGCGACGGCAATTACACCTTCACCTTCGGCAATGATTGGCAGACCGCCTCCAAGGCCGCCTTCCAACTCGCCTCCGGGCCGCTGGTTTCCAACGAACAATTCTCTGCCGGTGGCGCCACCTCGGTGCGTGGCTACCTGGCCGCCGAGCGCACCGGTGATGACGGCTACTTGCTGTCCCAGGAGCTGCGCACACCGTCCCTGGCCAAGTTTCTCGGCAGTTATGTCCAGGAGTGGCGCTTCTATGCCTTCGCCGAAGGCGCGCAGTTGTACTTGCGCGACGAACTGCCCGACCAGGAGGCCGACTACAGCCTCGCCAGCGTCGGCCTCGGCACCCGCGCCAGCCTGAGCAAATGGCTGTCCGGCAGCCTCGACTGGGGCTATCCGCTGCTCGAAGGGCCGAACACCTCGAAACAGGAATCGCGCCTGCATTTCAACCTGCAAGCGACGTTTTGAACCCAGGAGTCATGTCCATGCAACGCTTATTGTTATCCCTGTTTATCTGCCTGGGGCTGGTGCTTCCGGCGACCGCCAACGCCTGGTGGCAGGATGATTGGCACTACCGCAAACAGATTTCCGTGGACACCACGCCCCAGGGCGCCGCCATCGCCCAGGCCTTGGGTCGCACCGCGTTGCTGGTGCGCCTGCACACCGGCAATTTCACCTTCGACGGCGTCAAGGACGACGGCTCGGACCTGCGTTTCGTCAGTGCCGACGACAAGACCGTGCTCAATCACCAGATCGAAAGCTTCGACCCGTTGATGGGCATGGCGCTGATATGGGTTGATGTGCCGAGCGTGGAGGGTGGCCAGCGTCAGGACGTGTGGATGTATTACGGAAACCAGAAGGCGCCGGCCACGGGCAGCGGCCAGTTGACCTTCGACCCGGACTACACCGCGTTGTACCACTTTGACGGCGCCACCGGCGTACCGCCCCGGGACACCACGGCCTACGGCAACAATGCCCAGGGCGCGGCCGGTGTCAGCATCGACGGCGTGATCGGGCGTGCCTTGCAGTTCAACGGCCAGCCGCTGTTGTTGCCGGCCAGCCCTTCGTTGCAACACAGTGCCGGTGCAGCGTTCACCTTCAGCACCTGGCTGCGCCAGGACCAGGCCAGTGGCGAACAGATCATCCTGGCCCGTCGCGAAGCCGTTACCAGCCTGTTGGTTGGCGTCAACCAGGGTGTGCCGTTCGTAGCGATCAATGACCAGCGTGCGGTCTCGACCCAGCCACTGAACCCTGGCCAGTGGCAGCACCTGGCGTTGACCGCCTCGGGCGACCGGGTCGTGCTGTACGTCAATGGGCGTGAAACCGCGAGCCTGGCGGTGGCGATGCCAGCGTTCAATTCGCCGATAGCCCTGGGGGCCGACCTTTCCGCAGGTGCCTTCGCGCCATTTGGCGGGGCCATGGACGAAGCGCGCCTGTCCAAGGTCGCCCGTCCGGCGCCGCTGTTGTTGGCTGACGCCAATGCCCAGGGCGCCGAGTCGAAACTGGTGGCCTACGGTGTCGATGAAGAACAGTCCGGTTTCGGCTTTGGCAGCCTGGGTTTCCTGCTCAAGGCCGTGCCGATGGACGCCTGGGTGATCATCGGGGTACTGGTGCTGATGATGTTCCAGTCGTGGATCATCATGATCCGCAAGAACCGCATGGTCAGCCGTCTCAGCGCGGCCAACGATGCCTTCCGCGAACAGTTCGCCCAGATCGGCACACGCCTGGAAATGTTCGCCGACGACCAGGGCCTCGCCCAGCGCCTGCAACATTCGTCGCTGTGGCGTTTGTACCTGGTGGCCGTCAAGGAGATCCGCACCCGCCGCGAGCAGGGCGCTGACACTTCGTCGGTGTCGGCGGCCACCATCGAAGCGATCCGCTGTTCCATGGACGGCGTGCGCACCCGGGAAAACCAAGCACTGAGTTCGAAGCTCTCGACCCTGTCCAACGCCATCGCCGGCGGTCCGTACATCGGCCTGCTCGGCACCGTGCTGGGGATCATGGTGGTGTTCCTCGGCACGGCCATGGCCGGTGACGTGAACATCAACGCCATTGCCCCGGGCATGGCCGCGGCATTGCTCGCCACCGCCATGGGCCTGTTCGTCGCGATCCCGGCGCTGTTTGGCTACAACCGCCTGATCACCCGCAACAAGGAAGTCAGCGCCGACATGCGGGTCTTCGTCGACGAGTTCATTACGCGCCTGGCGGAGATGCACGGCGAAGGCCAGTCCGGTGAAGCGGCGCATCGCCGTAATCATCACGTCCAATCGTCCGTACCGGCCTGAGGGAATCGCCATGGCTAGCGTAAACGCTTCACACGATGACGACGATGACGCGGCGGTCGACAGCATCAACATCACGCCGCTGGTGGACGTGCTCATGGTGGTGCTGGTGATGTTCATCCTCACGGCCACGGCCCAGGTGTCGGGTATCCAGATCAACCTGCCCAAGGCCAGTGCCTCGGTGTCGTTGTCCGAAGCCAAGACCAAGGCGATTTCGGTGAACGACGGCGGGCAGGTCTTCCTCGATGCCTATCCGGTGACCCTGGCCGAGCTGGAAGAGCGCCTGCGCATCGAAAAGGCCCAGAGCCCGGACTTCCCGGTGATCGTGCGCGGCGACGCGACGGTGCAGTACCAGAAAGTCATAGAAGTGCTGGACCTGCTGCGGCGCCTGGAACTGTCCCAGGTCGGTCTGGTGACCGGCAAACCGAGCCAGGGCTGACCATGACCGCCAGACTTCCCATCGATCCGCCCCCGGTGAAGACCTCGCCGTTGCGCCTGCTCAAATGGGCCGCCGGCCTGGCGCTGGGTGCCGTGGCGGCCTGGCTGCTGTGGCAGTGGGCCAATGACATGAGTGGCGTGCGCCGCGAAGCGCCGAAGGTGCCGACCATTATCCCGCTGCCGCCTCCGCCCCCACCACCGCCGGAGAAACCCAAGGAGCCGGAACCCCAGGTCGAGGAGAAGGTGGTCGAGCCAGAGCCGACCCCGGAACCCGAAGAGGTCAAGCCCGAGGAAGAGGCACCGCCGTCGCCGGTCGATGACCTGGCGAACCCGATGCAGATGGACGGCGATGCCCAATCCGGCAACGACGCCTTCAACATCGGCGCGGGCAAGGGCGGCGGCATGGCTGGGGCAGGGGGCGGGCGCCTGGGCAATGGCACTTACAGCCAGTTCCTGGCATTCACCTTCCAGCGCTTGCTGCGAGAAAACCCCGACTTGCGCAGCCTGGCGTTCTCGCTGCAGGCCGATGTCTGGCTCAGTGCCGTGGGCGAAATCACCCGGGTCGAGTTGGTCAAGTCCAGCGGCAACCCGCAAGTGGACGAACAAGTTATTTCCGCCCTGCGTGCCGCGCCCCATTTGAGTGAACGGCCACCGGCCTCCCTGACTTTACCCGTGCGCTTGTCCTTGCAGGGACGGCGGCCGGGTTAACCGACTATTTGAAAGTTTGCCAAAGGAGTTGTGTGCAGATGATTTCCAATGTGAATCGATTATCGTGGGCGATCGGCCTGGTGGTCCTGAGCCTGGCCGGGCACGCGGCCGCCGCCCCAGCGCCCTCGGAAAACGCCACGATCAATCTGATCCGCCTGCTGGTGCAGCAGGGCGTGTTGAAACAGGATCAGGCCGATGGCTTGATCGCCCAGGCTGAACGGGAAGCCGTGCAGGCCCGCCAGGCAGCCACGGCGGTTGCCGCAACGCCGGCCGGCGCGCCGGGGGACGTGCGGGTGCAATACGTGCCGAACATCGTGCGTGAGCAGATCCGCGACCAGGTCAAGGCTGAAGTCATGGCCACCGCCAAGCAGGAAAACTGGGCCCAGCCCAACACCTTCCCGGATTGGGTCTCGCGCATCAGTTTCGATGGCGACATTCGCCTGCGGGATGAGTCGCGCTATTACTCGGGCACCAACAGCAACGAAATCGTCGACTTCGCCCGGCTCAATGACAAGGGCCCCTACGACGTCAACCCCAACAGCAGCTCCAGCCTGCCGCCGTTGCTCAACACCCGTGAAGACCGCGAGAACCTGTTCCGCCTGCGCGCACGCCTGGGCATGAAGGCCGTGATTGCCCCGCAATGGACCGCGGGCATCCGCATCGGTACCGGCTCCGACAACAACCCGGTGTCCACCACCCAGACCCTCGGTGGTGGTTTTGGCAAGAAAGACATCTGGCTCGACCAGGGCTACCTGACCTGGAAGCCATCGGACGAATTGACCCTGACCGGCGGGCGTTTCGCCAACCCGTTTTTCTCCACCGACCTGTTGTATTCCGGTGACCTGAA
This sequence comes from Pseudomonas brassicacearum subsp. brassicacearum, assembly GCF_008801605.1. Taxonomy (GTDB): domain Bacteria; phylum Pseudomonadota; class Gammaproteobacteria; order Pseudomonadales; family Pseudomonadaceae; genus Aquipseudomonas; species Aquipseudomonas brassicacearum. Next base: position 30,811 of record NZ_VZPJ01000004.1, read on the forward strand.
CTTCGACGGTGTGGCGGCGAACTTCAACCACAAGCTCAATCAGGACTGGGGCGTGTTCGGTACTGTTGGCGCGTTCCCGGTGGAGTACACCAACGACACCAGCACCAGCAACGGCAGCGACAAGGAGGAGAGCGACAACAAGTGGTTGTACGGTGCGCAACTGGGGGCCAACTGGGCCATCAACGACAGCAACCGGATCAAGGGGGCCATGGCCTATTACCGCTTCGACGACATCGAAGGCCAGCGCTCTTCGTCGTGCCAGCCTTGGGCCGGTGATCCAGGCTGCGACAGCGACGGTTCACGCGTGGCGTTCATGCAAAAGGGCAACACCGTGTTCCTGCTGCGCGACATCGCGCCCAATCCTCTCAACCCCTCCACCACGCCACAGCCGCAATACGTCGGCCTGGCCTCGGAATTCAATCTGCTGGACCTGAACCTGGCGTGGGACACCGATCTGCCCGAAGACCTGAAGCTGCGCAGCCAGGCCCACTACGTCCACAACCTGGGCTACGACGAAGGCGAGATGCGCAAGCGCTCCGCCGGGCAATTCGCCAACAACCTGGACAGCGATGGCGAGGTGGAAAGTGGCGCCAACGCCTGGATGCTCCAGTTCACCCTGGGTAACTCCCTGGAGCTCAAGCGCGAGGGCGACTGGAACCTGTTCGCCGGCTACAAGTACATCCAGCCCGATGCCTTGCCGGACGGCTTCAACGATTCGTCATTCCACTTGGGCGGTACCAATGCCAAGGGTTATTTCCTGGGCGGCAACTATGGCCTGGCGAGCAACGTCTTCGCCACCGGTCGCTGGTTGAGTTCCGAAGCGGTGTACGGCGCGCCGTACGACATCGATGTCTTGCAGCTTGAAATCAACACGCGCTTCTAAGCGCAGGGAGACCTCATGAAAAGGCGAGCCAAATACCCATGCCCGGCTGCGTTGCTGATGCTGGGTCTGCTGCTCAGTGGCTTGGCGCACGGCGAAGGCCTGGAAGAGCGGCTGCGGGCACAGCTGCGCAGTACCACCGCCCAGTTGCAGGCCCTGCAAAGCGAGCAGGCCCAGGCCAGCGCCGCTCGTCAGGCTGCCGAGAGCCAGGCCAAGGAGGCCCAGGCGCAGATCAAGCAATTGACCGCACAACTGAGCAAGGCCCAAGCCCTGGCCGAGCAGTTGGCCGGACATCAGCAAAACCTGCAAAACCAGGCCCAGGCCCAGGTGGCGGCGAGCAACGAGCAAATCGGCAAATTCAAGAAAGCCTATGAAGAACTGTTGACCCTGGCCCGTGGCAAAGAGACCGAGCGCGCCCGCCTGGAGGCGCAATTGACCGAGCGTGACACACAAGTGCAGCAATGTTCGGTCAAGAATCAGCAAATGTACGAAGTCGCCAAGACGCTGCTGCATGCCTACGAAACCATTGATGTGACCGACATCATGAAGATCCGCCAGCCGTTCGCGGCCAAGGCCCGGGTGCGTTTCGAAGAGCTGGCCCAGGGCTTTGGCGATGATCTCTACAAGAACCGTTTCGATGCGCCCCAGGCCTCGATCACTCACTGAACAGAACAAGGAAGAAGCGAGCATGACCTCAATGATTGAATACGTCGGTGCAAAATCCCTGACCGAGTGGTTGCAGGCTGCGGGTTATCGGGTCAACGAAACCGAGCAGAACGGCATCGTGCAACTGCTCAGTGCCAGCCAGGGCATCGGCTTTGCGGTGCGTTTGGGTAATCCTGCGCCGACAGCGGGCCAATACCTGGACTTCACCTTCAGCTGCGCCTTGCGGGTACAGGGCGAGTTGCCAGCTGGGTTGGTGGAGTTGTGGAACGCCTCGCGCCGCTTTGCCCGGTTGTCGCTGCAGGGTGAGTTCCTGGTGATGGAAATGGACGTGGTGGTCGCGGCAGGCGTGAGCGCCGATCATTTGCGCAGCCACCTGGAACTGTGGGATCGCCTGTTGCAGGAGTTCATTGTCTACCTGCGTGAGTACAGCCAGAACGCGGCGCGCCTGCAAACCCCGGCCGAGCCCGTCGAGGCGCCATCGGAGGAGGCCGTCGCATCGTGAAAAAGCCGACCTTCGTCATCAGCGCCGCAGCGCTGGGCCTGCTCGCCGTGGCGCTGGTGCTGGGTCTGCGGCCGGGAAGCGATCCGGTCGCCGCGGTACAGACCGTAAGCGTTGCTACGGCCGACTCGCCGAGCCTGGCGCGCTTGGGCAACCAGCACGTCAGCCCCGATGAACTCAAGGCATTGCTGGCCGCGCTGGCTCCTGAAGTTCGCCAGCAAATGCGTGGCAATCGGGCTGCGCTGGAAGGCTGGATTCGTGCCCGCCTGGCGGAAAAGGCCGTGTTGGAGCAGGCCGACGCCCAGGGCTGGCGCGAGCGGCCCGAGGTGGAGCGCCAGACCCGGGCGGCGGCTGAGCAGATTGTGTTTCGCGACTACTTGCGGTCGGTCAGCCAGGTGCCCGCCGGGTATCCCAGTGAAGACGAGTTGAAGCAGGCTTATGACGCCGGGAAAGCCAACTGGACCGCACCGGCGTTGTACCGCGTCAGCCAGATTTTCCTGGCAGCCACCGAGCCGCAAACCGTAGAGGCGGTGCGCCGGCAAGCGCTGGAGTTGAGCAAGAAGGCCCAGGCCTCGCCCGCTGAATTCGGCGCCCTGGCCAGTCGTTTTTCCCAGGACCGCAGCAGTGCCGAGCGCGGCGGTGACAGTGGTTTCCAGCCCTTGCAGCAACTGGTCCCGCCGGTGCGTGAGGCGGTGGCGCGCCTGAAGGTCGGCGCGGTGTCGGACCCGGTGCAAAGTCCGGCGGGGTTTCATGTCATCAAGCTCACCGAACAACAGCCGGCCCGGGAAGCGACCCTGGACGACGTCCGCGAACGCCTGACCCAGGCCCTGCGCGCCCAGCGCCAGGAACAGATCGCCAAGGCCTACCTGGACGGCATGCTCGACACGGCCACGTTGAGCATCGATGGCGCGCAGTTGAGCAAGGTGCTGGAGGAGGGGCTTTAGGCCGGCCCAAATAATTCGTACAACCGACAGGGAGTCACCCATGACCTTCACCGAGCCCGCAGGACGCCAGGCTGTCACCGCATACCGCACACCGTTGCGTGTCCCCGATCCCTGGCTGACATTGGCCGGCGGTATTGAACCGCAGGTGGCGCAGTGTTTCCTGGTCAGTGCCCGTTGCGGCTGCTTCATGCAAGCGGCTCGTAGCCTCAACGTCAAGGCAACCTGGCTGCGCAAGCAGTTGGCGCAGTTGGAGACGCGCCTGCAACGCTCGCTGTTCAGCTTCCAGGGCAGCGCCTTGACCCTCACTCGTGAAGGCCGGCAGTTGCAGGCGCGATTGATCACCCTGGCCCACGAAAGTGCGCCGCCGCTGAACGATCAACCCTTGATTCGCCTCGCCGTGGCCGAGTCGATTCTGCATGACATCCTGGGACGCGACCTGATCTCGTTGCTACGGCGCAACGCCAGCGTGCGACTGCAGATCATCACCCTGGACAGTGAACTGGCACTGCAAGCCGTCAGCGCCGACCTGGTGCTCTGGTTGAGTGATGCCCAGGTGTCGGTGCCAGGGCCGAGCTTCGCCACGTTGCCCGCGGATCGACTGGCGCGGATGGACTATGTGCCGCACATCGCCAAGCGCTATTCACGACCGGCCACGCGCCCGGATTGCCTGGAGGACCTGAACGACTACATGCTGGTGCAATGGCAGGCGGACCGACACGTGGATGGCTTCGCCCCGTGGAATGCCCTGATAGAACAGCGCCGGGCCGGCGTGGTGCAGGTGCAATCCTACGAATTGATGCTGGAAATGATTCGCTGCAGCGCCTGCATCGGTCTGTTGCCGCAGTACATGAGCCGTTTCGACCGAGGCCTGGTGGCATTGCCGCAAGTGTTCGGCCCGTCGATGCAACGGTACTTGTGGATGGCCGTCAATGCCCAGGCCGAAGGCTCGCCAGAGGTGCAGATGCTTCGTGAGCTGATCCATCACACGCTGGATGAGCGCCGGGATTGGTTCCAGACCTAGCTGGTAGCACGATAATCCTGTGGGAGCGAGCTTGCTCGCGATAGCGGTGTATCCGTCAACGCGGATGCCAAAACCACCGCTCCCGCAGGTTCCCCATAACGCCTGGCGCGGCTTATAGTGATCGGCCTTGTCACGCCTCCAGGGAGGAGCTGCATGTCCGAATCATCGATCACCCTCGTACGCTTCACTGAAGCCCACATCGCCGGTGTCACCGCGCTCTACAACGATCCGGCGGTGACTCGCCAAGTTCTGCAAATGCCTTTCCAGTCCACCGAAGTCTGGCGTAAGCGTCTGGCAATGGACGACGAGCGTTTATTGAAACTGGTGGCCCTGCACGAGGGTGAAGTCATCGGCAACCTGGGACTGGAGCAGTTTTCGCGCGTGCGCCGTGCCCATTGCGGCAGTCTCGGCATGGGCGTGGCTGTCGCCTGGCAGGGCAAAGGCGTGGGGTCGATGCTGCTCGCGGCCGCGCTGGAGGTTGCGGACAACTGGATGAACCTGCGGCGGGTCGAGTTGACGGTGTACGCTGACAACGAAGCGGCCATTGGGCTGTACCGCAAGTTCGGCTTCGAAACCGAAGGCCTGATGCGCGACTACGCCGTGCGTGACGGTCGCTGGGTGGATACCCTGGCGATGGCGCGGTTGCGCTGAAGAGCCCAGCGCGCAGGCAAAGAGGGCTTTTACGTACGCCAACGTCTTGAACCTGTCATCATCGCGCTTCGCAGTACTCCCTTAATCGAGGACCGGCCCATGGACGATGTACAGCAATTGGGCGAGATGCTTCGTCACTACGCCGACAGCGAAGCGCACAAGAAACAACTGCACCAGGCCCAGGCAGCGGTCTGGGCCGAACAGATCAAGGCGTTGTACGGGCAAATCGAGCAATGGCTGGCGCCCGTCATGGCGCTCGGCCTGCTGGAACTTAGCCGTGAGACCTATGTGGCGCACGGGCCGAGCGCTCCCGTAGAGACGTCCGGTTTCAAGACTGAAAAACTGACCTTGACCATCACCGGTAGACCGGTGGAATTCGTTCCGGAGGTGATGGGCGTAGGTGGGCTGATTTCTTTGTCGATCATTGGCCTGGCGGCGACCCGTCACGGCAGTATTTCGCTGGTTTGCCAACCGCCATCGGTGCAATGGCAATGGCGCCGGACCAACGGCTTGAAGGACCCCGACACATTTGCCTTCGATGCCAACTTCCTCGCACAACAGTTGCAGAGCCTGATACCGCGTGAACGCGGCTGAATCACGCACGCGCTTCTCAGCGCAGGCAAAAACCTGTCCATTGGCTATACCTGTAGTTCCGGCCCCGCCTCGTGTGGCTTACAGGAGTGACAGCATGAAGTTTTCGTCGATGATCGGCACTGTTTGCATTGCCTCGCTCGCCTTGGCGGGTTGCTCCAGCAAAGTCACCCAGCCGGATGAGTACTCCGGGTTCCTGGGGGATTACAGCCGGCTCAAGGAAGAGAAGTCGCCGTCGGGGGCCGAGGTGATGCGTTGGGTCGATCCGAAGATCGACCCGGGCAAGTACACCAGTCTCTATATCGAGCCGACACAGCTTTACCCCAAGCCGCAGCCGACCGTGAAGATCCCCCAGGCCACGCTGTCCGGTATCACCGCTTATTACGATCAGGCCCTCAAGCGGGAAGCGGGAAAGTCCTTGCCCCTGGCGACAGCTCCTGGGCCGGGTGTATTGGTGATGCGGGCGGCCATCACGGCTGTCGGCAGCAAGACCGAAGGCTTGAAACCTTATGAGGTGATCCCGATTGCGCTGGTGGCGGCCGCTGTCAGCACGGCCAGCGGCATTCGCGACCAGGAAACCACCCTGGGCACCGAAGCGGTTTTTCTCGATGGTGGCAACAACGCGGTGGTCGCCCAGGTGGTGCGCAAAGGCACGGGCAAGCCGTTGTCCAACGAGTCCCAGGTGATGAAGCCCGATGACGTCAAAGGGGTCATCGATGGCTGGGCGTCGGATTTGCATCAGTCGTTTCTGAAATTCAAGGCTAAATAACCACCGCCGTTACCTCACGCGCCGGCGTCCAAACCACGACTTTTTATGTCCAACCATAGGTCGCGCAAGCATTTCGTGGTTAACTCCGGCCTCACCATTTTCAAACCTGTCAGAAGGAATCCGTTCATGGCTCAAGTCACCCTCAAAGGCAACCCGGTCCAAGTCAACGGCCAGTTGCCACAAGCCGGTTCCAAGGCGCCAGCCTTTTCCCTGGTTGCCGGCAATCTGTCGGACGTTTCCCTGAAGGACTTCGCCGGCAAGCGCAAAGTGCTGAACATTTTCCCAAGTGTCGACACGCCGACCTGCGCCACCTCCGTGCGCAAGTTCAATGCCCAGGCCAACGGCCTGACCAACACTGTGGTGCTGTGCGTCTCCGCCGACCTGCCGTTTGCCCAGGCGCGTTTCTGCGGTGCCGAAGGCCTGGAAAACGTCCAGAACCTGTCGACCCTGCGCGGTGCCGAGTTCATCCAGGACTACGGCGTGGCAATCGCTGATGGCCCGCTCAAAGGCCTGACCGCCCGTGCCGTGGTGGTGCTGGACGAAAACGACACCGTGCTGCACAGCGAGCTGGTCAAGGAAATCGGTGAAGAGCCAAACTACGACGCTGCGTTGGCCGTTCTGAAATAAGGTATTTATTACAATTGTTAACGGCCTGGCCCTGTCCAGGCCGTTTTCTTTTGTGCTTCAAGGCGTTAGCCGACTATGTGCCAGGTAAGCCCAACGTAAATTGCCGGTAAAGGCGCTTTGCTAAACACCCGCCAGTGCTTATCGTTCAGCCTCCCGTAAAAGAAGTCCACGCGCCCAATGGTTGATCACTCCATGCAATCCTCTGTTTCCCGCAATTCCCGTCGCTGGTTGTTCGGCCTGTTCATCGTATTGGTGGTCGCGGCGCTGGCCTGGAAGTTCTGGCCCAGTGGCTCGGCGCAGAAGCCTGGGGCAGGGGATAAAGCCGCGGCGGGGCACATGGGGCGCTCGGGTGGCATGCGGCCAGGGTTCGGTGGGGCTACGGGGCCGATTCCGGTGCGGGTGGCGCCGGCGGTGACCGGGGATTTCCCGCTGTACTACAAGGCGCTGGGCACGGTCACGGCCCTCAATACCATCAACGTGCGCAGCCGCGTGGGTGGCGAACTGGTCAAGATCGCTTTCGAAGAAGGGCAGATGGTCAAGGCCGGGGACCTGCTGGCCGAGATCGACCCGCGTCCGTACCAGAACGCCTTGCTCCAGGCCGAAGGCACGCTGTTGCAGAACCAGGCCCAGTTGAAAAATGCCCAGGTAGACTTTGAGCGGTATCGCGGCCTGTACGCTGAAGACAGTATTGCCAAGCAGACCCTCGACACCGCCGCGGCGCTGGTGGGCCAGTACCAGGGCACGGTCAAGACCAACCAGGCGGCGGTCAACGACGCCAAGCTCAACCTCGAATTCACCAAGATCCGCGCGCCCATCTCCGGGCGGGTCGGCTTGCGGCAACTGGATATCGGCAACCTGGTGGCGGCCAACGACACCACGGCCCTGGCAGTCATCACCCAGACCCAACCCATCAGCGTCGTGTTCACCTTGCCGGAAAACAACCTCGACACGGTGCTCGCCCGTTATCGCAGCGGGGCGAAACTGCCAGTCGAAGCCTGGGACCGGGGCGATGTGAAGCTGCAGGCCAGCGGCGTGCTGCAAAGCCTGGACAACCAGATCGATGTCACCACCGGCACCTTGAAGTTCAAGGCCCGCTACGAGAACCGCGACCAGTCGCTGTTCCCCAACCAGTTCGTCAATGTCCGCCTGCTGGCCGACACCCTCAAAGGTGTGACCCTGGCACCGACGGCGGCCATTCAGTTCGGCACCAATGGCACCTTCGTCTATGCCCTGGATGGCGACAAGAAGGTCACCATCAAAAAGCTGAAGATCGGCGCCAGCGACGGTGCGAACACCGTGGTCACCGAAGGCCTGGTCGCCGGTGACCGGGTGGTGCTCGAAGGCACCGATCGCTTGAAGGAAGGCAGTGAAGTGGAAGTGGTCAGCGACAGCCAGGAAGTGCCCACCACGCCGACCGAGCACCTGCAGGGCAAGTCCGCAGCGGTGCCCGCTGAGCCGGTTGCGGCCGACAAGGCGAAAAAGGGCGGCGCATGAATCTCTCGCGGCTGTTCATCCTTCGCCCGGTCGCCACCACCCTGAGCATGCTGGCGATCATCCTGGCCGGCCTGATCGCCTATCGGCTGCTGCCGGTGTCGGCATTGCCCCAGGTCGATTACCCGACCATCCGTGTGATGACCTTGTACCCGGGCGCCAGTCCCGATGTGATGACCAGCGCGGTGACCGCGCCCCTGGAGCGCCAGTTCGGACAGATGCCGGGCCTGACGCAAATGGCCTCCACCAGTTCCGGTGGTGCGTCGGTGATTACCCTGCGCTTCAACCTCGACATCAACATGGACGTCGCCGAGCAGCAGGTGCAGGCCGCGATCAATGCGGCCACCAACCTGCTGCCCAAGGACCTGCCGGCACCGCCGGTGTACAACAAGGTCAACCCGGCCGATACCCCGGTGCTGACCCTGGCTATCACCTCCAAGACCATGCTGCTGCCCAAGCTCAATGACTTGGTGGACACCCGCATGGCGCAGAAAATCGCCCAGATCAGCGGCGTCGGCATGGTCACCATCGCCGGTGGCCAGCGCCAGGCCGTGCGAATCAAGGTCAATCCCGAGGCCCTGGCGGCCAACGGCCTGAACCTGGCGGATGTGCGCACATTGATCGGCGCCTCCAACGTCAACCAGCCCAAGGGCAACTTCGACGGCCCGACCCGGGTCTCGATGCTCGACGCCAACGACCAGTTGACCTCGCCCAAGGATTACGCCGAACTGATCCTGGCCTACGCCAACGGTGCGCCGTTGCGGCTCAAGGACGTCGCGCAGATCGTCGATGGCGCCGAAAACGAACGCCTTGCCGCCTGGGCCAACGAAAACCAGGCCGTGCTGCTGAACATCCAGCGTCAGCCGGGGGCCAACGTCATCGAAGTGGTGGACCGGATCAAGGCCCTGCTGCCGAGCATCACCGACAACCTGCCGGCCGGCCTGGATGTCACCGTGCTGACCGACCGCACCCAGACCATCCGCGCATCGGTCACCGACGTGCAGCATGAGTTGCTGATCGCCATCGTGCTGGTGGTCATGGTGACCTTCCTGTTCCTGCGTCGCGTCAGTGCCACGATCATTCCGTCGGTGGCTGTGCCGTTGTCGCTGATCGGCACCTTTGGCGTGATGTACCTGGCCGGTTTTTCCATCAACAACCTGACCCTGATGGCCCTGACGATTGCCACCGGTTTCGTGGTGGACGATGCCATCGTCATGCTGGAGAACATCGCTCGCTTCATCGAGGAGGGCGACAGCCCGCTGCAGGCAGCACTCAAGGGCGCGAAGCAGATCGGCTTCACGCTGATATCCCTGACGCTGTCGCTGATCGCCGTGCTGATCCCGCTGCTGTTCATGGCCGATGTCGTGGGACGGCTGTTTCGCGAGTTCGCCATCACCCTGGCGGTGGCGATCCTGATTTCCCTGGTGGTGTCCCTGACCCTGACGCCGATGATGTGCGCCCGCTTGCTCAAGCGTGAGCCCAAGGAAGCAGAGCAGGGCCGTTTCTACCGAGCCAGCGGCGCCTGGATCGACTGGTTGATCGCCGCCTACGGACGCAAGTTGCAATGGGTGCTCAAGCACCAACCGCTGACCCTGCTGGTGGCGGTGGGCACCCTGGTGTTGACGGTGGTGCTGTACCTGGCCGTGCCCAAGGGGTTCTTTCCGGTGCAGGACACCGGGGTGATCCAGGGCATTTCCGAGGCGCCACAATCGATCTCCTTTGCCGCCATGAGCGAGCGCCAGCAGCAATTGGCGAAAGTGATCCTGGCGGACCCGGCGGTGGAGAGCCTGTCGTCCTACATCGGCGTGGACGGCGACAACGCCACGCTCAACAGCGGGCGCCTGCTGATCAACCTCAAGCCCCACAGCGAACGGGATGACAGCGCCACCGAGATCATTGCCCGCCTGCAGCCGCAACTGGATCGGCTGGTGGGCATTCGCCTGTTCATGCAGCCGGTGCAGGACCTGACCATCGAAGACCGGGTCAGCCGGACCCAATACCAGTTCAGCCTGTCGTCGCCGGACGCCGAATTGCTCAGCCTCTGGAGCGGGCGGCTGGTCGAAGCCCTGGCCCAACAGGCGGAGTTGACCGATGTGGCCAGCGACCTGCAGGACAAGGGTTTGCAGGTCTACCTGGTGATCGACCGCGACGCAGCCTCTCGCCTGGGCGTCTCGGTGTCGAACATCACCGATGCGCTCTATGACGCCTTCGGCCAGCGGCAGATTTCCACTATCTACACCCAGGCCAGCCAGTACCGCGTAGTGTTGCAGGCCCAGGCCGGGGAGCGGATCGGGCCGCAGGCGCTGGACCAGATTCACGTCAAGACCACCGACGGCGGGCAGGTGCGGCTGTCGAGCCTGGCCCGGGTCGAAGAACGCCAGGCGCAACTGGCGATTGCCCACATTGGCCAGTTCCCGGCGGTGATGATGTCGTTCAACCTGGCACCGGGCGTGGCCCTGGGGCATGCGGTGGACGTAATCGAAAAGGTCCAGCGGGACATCGGCATGCCGGTGGGCGTGCAGACCGAGTTCCAGGGCGCGGCCCAGGCATTCCAGGCCTCGCTGTCGAGTACCTTGCTGCTGATCCTGGCGGCGGTGGTGACCATGTACATCGTCCTGGGCGTGCTGTACGAAAGCTACATTCACCCGATCACCATTCTTTCCACCTTGCCCTCGGCGGCCATCGGCGCCTTGCTGGCCTTGATTCTCAGCGGCAATGACCTGGGCATGATCGCGATCATCGGCATCATCCTGCTGATCGGCATCGTCAAGAAAAACGCGATCATGATGATCGACTTCGCCCTCGACGCCGAACGCAACCGGGGCGTCGACCCGCAGACGGCGATCTATCAGGCTGCATTACTGCGCTTCCGTCCGATCCTGATGACCACCCTGGCGGCCTTGTTCGGTGCAATACCGCTGATGTTCGCCACCGGTTCCGGCGCCGAACTGCGCCAGCCTCTGGGGTTGGTGATGGTCGGTGGGTTGTTGGTGAGCCAGGTGCTGACGTTGTTCACTACCCCGGTGATCTACCTGTATTTCGATCGACTGGGGCGCCGGTTTGCCAGGCCCGATGGGAAAGAGGTGCAGGTATGACTGCGACGCCCGAAATCCTGGGGCATTTGTGGCGAGGGAGCTTGCTCCCACATAGCGGGAGCAAGCTCCCTCGCCACAACAGCCTGCTCATTGAAGCCTGGAGCGGCTGCTGATGAACCTGTCCGGTCCATTCATCAAGCGTCCGGTCGCGACCATGCTCCTGAGCTTCGCCATCATGCTGCTCGGTGGTGTGAGCTTCGGCCTGCTGCCGGTTTCGCCGCTGCCGCAAATGGATTTCCCGGTGATCGTGGTCCAGGCCAACCTGCCAGGGGCCAGCCCCGAGGTGATGGCTTCAACGGTGGCTACGCCCCTGGAGCGTTCCTTCGGCGCTATCGCCGGGGTCAACACCATGAGCAGCCGTTCCAGCCAGGGTTCTACCCGCGTCATCCTGCAATTCGACCTGGACCGTGACATCAACGGTGCCGCCCGGGAAGTGCAGGCGGCCATCAATGCGTCGCGCAACCTGTTGCCCAGCGGCATGCGCAGCATGCCGACCTATAAGAAGGTCAACCCGTCCCAGGCGCCGATCATGGTGCTGTCGCTGACCTCGGATGTGTTGAAAAAGGGCCAGCTCTACGACCTGGCCTCGACCATCCTGTCCCAGAGCCTGTCCCAGGTCTCGGGCGTCGGCGAGGTACAGATCGGCGGCAGCTCGTTGCCGGCGGTGCGCATCGAACTGGAGCCGCATCTGCTCAACCAGTACGGCGTGGCCCTCGATGACGTGCGCACCGCTGTTGCCGATAGCAACGTGCGCCGGCCCAAGGGGTCGGTGGAGGACGATCAGCGCATGTGGCAGGTCCAGGCCAACGATCAACTGGAGAAGGCCAAGGACTACGAAACGCTGATCATCCGTTACCAGGATGGCTCGGTACTGCGGCTCAAGGACGTGGCGAAAGTCACCGACAGCGTCGAGGATCGCTACAACAGCGGTTTCTTCAACAACGATGCCGCCGTGTTGCTGGTGATCAACCGCCAGGCCGGGGCCAACATCATCGAGACGGTCAACGAGATCAAGGCGCAACTGCCGGCGTTGCAGGCCGTGCTGCCGGCCAGCGTCAAGCTGAACCTGGCCATGGACCGCTCGCCGGTGATCAAGGCCACTCTGCATGAAGCGGAAATGACCTTGCTGATCGCCGTGGCCCTGGTGGTGCTGGTGGTGTTCCTGTTCCTCGGCAACTTCCGCGCCTCGCTGATCCCGACCCTGGCGGTGCCGGTGTCGCTGGTGGGCACGTTCGCGGTGATGTACCTGTACGGTTTCTCCCTGAACAACCTGTCGTTGATGGCGTTGATCCTGGCGACCGGGTTGGTGGTGGACGATGCCATCGTGGTGCTGGAGAACATCTCCCGGCATATCGACGAAGGCGTGCCGCCGATGAAGGCCGCGTACCGGGGAGCCGAGGAGGTGGGTTTCACCTTGCTGTCGATGAACGTCTCGCTGGTGGCGGTGTTCCTGTCGATCCTGTTCATGGGCGGCATCATCGAGAGCCTGTTTCGCGAATTTTCCATCACGCTGGCGGCGTCCATCGTCGTTTCGCTGGTGGTCTCGCTGACCCTCACGCCGATGCTCTGCGCCCGTTGGCTCAAGCCTCACGTGCCAGGGCAGGAAAACCGCTTGCAGCGCTGGAGCCAGCGGCTCAATGAGCGCATGGTCCGTGGTTACGCCATCAGCCTGGACTGGGTGCTGCACCATCGGCGCCTGACCTTGTTGAGCCTGCTGGTGACCATCGGCGTGAACGTCGCGTTGTACGTGGTGGTGCCGAAAACCTTCATGCCGCAGCAGGACACCGGCCAGTTGATCGGTTTCGTGCGTGGCGACGACGGGCTGTCGTTCAACGTGATGCAGCCGAAGATGGAGATCTTCCGCCGCGCCGTGCTCAAGGACGAGGCGGTGCAAAGCGTCGCCGGTTTCATCGGTGGTAACAACGGCACCAACAACGCCTTCATGCTGGTGCGCCTCAAGCCGATCAAGGAGCGTAATATTTCTGCACAAAAGGTCATCGAGCGCCTTCGTAAAGAAATGCCCAAGGTTCCCGGCGCTCAGTTGATGTTGATGGCCGACCAGGACCTGCAGTTCGGTGGTGGTCGCGAGCAGACCACCTCGCAGTATTCCTACATCCTGCAAAGCGCCGACCTGGCGTCGCTGCGCGCGTGGTATCCCAAGGTCGTGGCGGCCTTCCGGGCCTTGCCGGAACTCACCGCCATCGATGCCCGTGACGGTGGTGGGGCGCAGCAGGTGACGCTGGTGGTGGACCGCGACCAGGCCAAGCGCCTGGGCATCGACATGGACATGGTCACCGCGGTGCTCAACAACGCCTACAGCCAGCGGCAGATCTCGACCATCTACGACAGCCTCAACCAGTATCAGGTGGTGATGGAGGTCAATCCCAAGTACGCCCAGGACCCGAGCACCCTCGAGCAGGTTCAGGTGATCACCGCCGATGGCGCGCGCGTACCGCTGTCGGCCATTGCCCACTACGAGAATAGCCTGGAGGACGACCGGGTCAGCCATGAAGGCCAGTTCGCGTCCGAGGGCATTTCCTTCGACATGGCCGAAGGTGTCACGGTGGCGCAGGGCACCGCGGCCATCGAGCGGGCACTTGCCAAGCTTGGATTGCCCGAGGATGTCATTGCGAAAATGGCCGGCACCGCCGATGCGTTCGCCGCCACCCAGAAGAGCCAGCCGTTCATGATCCTCGGGGCGTTGCTGGCGGTGTACCTGGTGTTGGGTGTGCTCTATGAAAGCTACATCCATCCGCTGACCATCCTGTCTACGTTGCCATCGGCCGGGGTCGGCGCATTGCTGTCGATCTACGCGCTGGGTGGCGAGTTCAGCCTGATCTCACTGTTGGGGCTGTTCCTGCTGATCGGCGTGGTGAAGAAAAACGCCATCCTGATGATCGATCTGGCGCTGCAACTGGAACGTGCCGGGCAGACGCCGCTGGAGTCGATCCGCAGCGCTTGCCTGCTGCGGTTGCGGCCAATCCTGATGACCACGCTGGCGGCGATCCTTGGCGCCTTGCCGTTGCTGCTCGGTGCTGCCGAGGGCTCGGAAATGCGCCGGCCATTGGGCCTGACCATCATCGGTGGGTTGGTGTTCAGCCAGGTACTGACGCTCTACACCACCCCGGTGGTTTACCTATATCTCGACAAACTGCGCCATCGCTTCAATCGCTGGCGCGGCGTGCGCACTGATGCAGCCCTGGAAACTCCGCTATGACCGATCGTTCGCCTTTCAATCTTGTCGCAACACTGGCGACTGCCCGTGGCTCGCGGGTGCTGAGCCTGGTGCTGTGCGTGGCGATGCTCAGTGCCTGCGCCGTCGGCCCGGATTATCAACGTCCCCAGGCTGCCGCCCCGGTGCAATACAAGGAGGCCCAGGGCTGGCGCCAGGCCAATCCCAGCGATGCGATGGCCAGGGGCGCCTGGTGGGAGCTGTACGGCGATGCGCAACTCAATGGCCTGGTGAACCAGCTCAATGCGTCCAACCAGACCGTGGCCCAGGCCGACGCCCAGTACCGGCAGGCCCGGGCACTGGTGCGCAATGCCCGTGGCGCATTTTTCCCTACCGTGGACCTGACCGTTGGCAAGACCCGCTCCAGCCAGGGCACCGGTAGCAGCAGTTCGAGCCTGAGCAGTTCGTCCAGCGGCATTCGCGATACCTATAACGCCCAGGCCGGCGTCAGTTGGGAGGCGGACGTGTGGGGCAAGTTGCGCCGCACCCTGGAAGCCGACGAGGCGAGCGCGCAAGCCAGTTTTGCCGACCTGGCGGCGATGCGTCTGAGCCAGCAATCGGAACTGGTGCAGAATTACTTGCAGTTGCGGGTGATCGATGAACAGAAACGCTTGTTGCAGACCACCGTCGACAACTATCAGCGCTCCCTGAAAATGACCGAAAACCAGTACCGCGCCGGGGTGTCCGGCAAGGACGCGGTGGCCCAGGCGCAAACCCAGCTCAAGACCACCCAGGGCGACCTGATCGACCTGATCTGGCAACGGGCCCAGTTTGAAAACGCCATCGCCGTGCTGATCGGCCTGCCGCCCGCCGAATTCAACCTGGCCGAGACCCAGGACATCCCGTCATTGCCGCAAATTCCGGTGGCGCTGCCTTCGCAGTTACTCGAGCGCCGGCCGGATATCGCCTCGGCAGAACGCTCGGTGATGGCCGCCAACGCCAACATCGGGGTCGCCAAGGCCGCGTATTACCCGGACCTGACCCTGAGCCTCAGTGGCGGCTACAGCAGCAGCACCTACGACAACTGGGTGAGCGTGCCGAACCGCTTCTGGTCGGTAGGGCCACAACTGGCGATGACGCTGTTCGATGGCGGCCAGCGTTCGGCAGAGGTCGACCGTACCGTCGCGGCGTATGACCAGACCGTCGCCACCTATCGCCAGACCGTGCTCGACGGCTTGCGCGAGGTGGAAAACTATATGATCCAGCTCAAGGTGCTGGAAGACGAAGCCCGCGTGCGCCAGGAGGCTCTGGACGCCGCCCGGGAATCCCTGCGCCTGACGCAGAACCAGTACAAGGCCGGGTTGATTGCCTACCTCGATGTGGTGACCGTCCAGGCCACGGCCTTGAGCAATGAACGCAGTGTGCTGAGCTTGCAGCAGAGCCGCCTGATCGCCAGCGTGCAATTGATTGCCGCATTGGGCGGGGGGTGGGACGGGCAGCTGCAGGCTAGCGAACAGGCTGCCGAGAACTGATACCCAACACTGTCCCTGTGGGAGCGAGCTTGCTCGCGAAAGCGGTGTTTCGGCTTGCAGAAATGTTGACTGAACTACCGCCATCGCGAGCAAGCTCGCTCCCACAACGACTTGCGGTGAGGTCAGTCCCGCTTTTGGCCGATGCACTGTCTACGTCCTGTCGCGATGGCTTGTTATAGTTCAAGCCTCTTTTCAGCCGGTAAAGGATCACTGCCATGTCGCAATACCAAGCGTTCAACGTCGAACTTGCAGACAACATTGCCCATGTGCAGATCAATCGCCCGGAAAAGATCAACTCGATGAACGCTGCGTTCTGGAGCGAGATCATCGAGATCTTCCAGTGGATCGACGACACCGATGCCGCACGGGTGGTGGTGCTGAGCGGTGCCGGCAAGCATTTCTCCTCGGGGATAGACCTGATGATGCTGGCGGGCGTGGCCAACGAGTTGGGCAAGGACGTAGGGCGCAATGCACGCCTGCTGCGGCGCAAGATCCTGCAACTGCAAGCCTCGTTCAACGCCGTGGACAACTGCCGCAAACCCGTGCTCGCGGCTATCCAGGGCTATTGCCTGGGCGGGGCCATCGACCTGATTGCCGCCTGCGACATGCGTTACGCGGCCGAGGACGCCCAGTTCTCCATCAAGGAGATCGATATCGGCATGGCCGCCGATGTTGGCACATTGCAACGCTTGCCCCGGATCATCGGGGACGGCATGCTGCGTGAACTCGCTTATACGGGGCGCACTTTTGGTGCCGACGAAGCGCGCAGCATCGGCCTGGTCAATCGTGTCTACAGTGACACCGCCAGCCTGCTCGACGGCGTGATGGGCATCGCCCGGGAAATCGCCGCCAAGTCGCCGATTGCCGTGACCGGCACCAAGGAAATGATCAGCTACATGCGCGACCACCGCATCGACGACGGTTTGGAATACGTCGCCACCTGGAACGCCGCCATGTTGCAATCGACCGACCTGCGCGTGGCCATGGCCGCCCATATGAGCAAACAGAAACCTGAATTTCAGGATTGATTGACCATGATTTCACGCTGGACCACCGCAGTACTCGATACCGCTCTTGCTGGCGGCTGGGCCGTCGCCCGCAGCCCTGAGGGCTTTCTGTTCGATGACAACGGCGCGCTGTTTCCCCGCGAATGGCTCAAGCGCCAAGACCTGTCGATCCTCGCCGAGCATGGCATCGGTCACCTGGATGGCGAGCCCGTCTACCTGCTGGAATTGCACAGCCTGCTGGACATCCCTGGCTGCAACTGGAAAGGCCTGCGGGCGTTCATGCTCGAGGATGACCACACGCTGTACAAAGTGTTGGGCTATGCCGCGCAGATCGGCACCTGGGCCCGCGAGCATCGTTTCTGTGGCAGTTGCGGCAAGCGCATGGGCCAGATTCCGTTGGAACGGGCCATGTATTGCGATGCCTGTGAGCTGCGGCACTATCCGCGGATTTCTCCGAGCATGATCGTGTTGATCACTCGCGGCGATGAAGTCCTGCTGGCCCGTTCGCCGCGTTTCGTCCCGGGCGTCTACAGCACCCTGGCGGGGTTTGCCGAGCCTGGCGAGTCGGCCGAGGATTGCCTGGTGCGCGAGGTTCGCGAGGAAGTCAGCATCGAGGTGAAGAACATCCAGTACATGGGCAGCCAGTGCTGGCCATTCCCCCATTCGATGATGCTCGGTTTCCACGCTGAATATGCCGGTGGCGACATCGTGCCCCAGGAAGATGAAATCGAGGACGCGCAGTGGTTCAACATCCATGACCTGCCACCGTTGCCGGCTTCGCGCTCCATCGCCCGCTACCTGATCGACCTGTATGTGGCGCGGCGCCTAGGCCACGCTGAACCAGTGCTGCCAGGCTAGGCGCACGGTCAAGCCCAGCACCACGGTGATGAACACCGGTCGGATGAACTTCGCGCCGCCGCTGATGGCGGTGCGAGCGCCGAAGAACGCACCGACCATCACAGACACACCCATGCTCAGGCCGATGACCCAGTCCACTTGTCCGGAAAAGATGAACACCGACAGCGCCGCGATGTTGCTGACGAAGTTCATGCTACGGGCCACGCCGCTGGCCTTGACCAGGTCGATGGGGTAGAGCAGCAGGCTGCTCACAGTCCAGAACGCCCCCGTACCCGGCCCGGCCACGCCGTCATAGAAACCCAGGCTGAAGCCTTGGGGCGACTGCCATGTCTTCTTGATCGGTGCGTCGCTGTCCAGCGGTGCCTTGGGCGTGCCGCCGAACAACAGGTACAGGCCACAGGCGAAGACGATCACCGGCAGCATCTTGTTCAGCCACTCGGCGGGCAAGTAATGGGCGACGATGGCGCCGGTCAGGGCCCCGACCAAGGTGCCGACGAGGGCATGAGTCCACTGCCTTGGGTGGAACAGCTTGCGCTTGTAGAAGGTGAAGCTGGCCGTCGCCGAGCCGAAGGTCGAGCTGAGTTTGTTGGTCCCCAGGACCAGATGAGGCGGCAAGCCTGCCGTCAGCAGGGCTGGCGTGGTCAGCAACCCACCGCCACCGGCAATGGCATCGATGAAACCGGCAATGAACGCGACAACAGCAAGGATAGCGAGGGTAGTGAGGTCAACGCTGAGTTCAAAAGGCATGGAATAGGCTTATTTAGCAGGTCGCAGAAGGGCTGCGGGGAGGGCCGGTATGTTACCCATAATGGTGCAGGGCTGCGACAGCCGGTTGGGGCGTTGCACTGTAAGATCCCACAACCCCGCAAATCGCCCGTGGCGTGGGAGCATGCTCTCGCTGGGCTGCGCAGCAGTCCCAAAAGGCTTCCTGATATCTGCCTGGCACACCGAGACCGCTGGACAATTTTTTTTTGAAATCAAGGGGTTGTCAGCCTGGGCAAATGAGTACATAATTGCGCCCATCGAACGCACTGGGACGTAAAAAATCTCAATGTTTTCAAGGAGATAGCGGCGCCTAGATGCCCTGTATCCTGATCAGGTTTGTACCGCGGTTGATGTGGCAGCATTGCATCAAACGTTCTGAGGCCGAATAGCAAAATGGTTATGCAGTGGATTGCAAATCCACCTACGCCGGTTCGATTCCGACTTCGGCCTCCACTTTTAAAAAGCTCTGTAGATCTATGATTTACGGAGCTTTTTTATTTTCGAAGCATTGAAAGCTTTTGTATTGAAAAGGACATGAGCTACCTTGCTTCGCAGAGGAGGGATGTATATATTCCCCCTCTTGCTGCACCAGCCAGAACATCGGCCACTGGATTTTGCCGACGTTCCCATGGCTAACCGCGCTACCGCCCGAATGGCGAAACTGGTAGACGCATGGGACTTAAAATCCCCCGCTCGTAAGGGCGTGCCGGTTCGATTCCGGCTTCGGGCACCATCTAAAATCAAGGGTTTGCGAGCGAAAGCTAATGCAAACCCTTGTTCGTTTCCGCTTCTGAAAACTGCTGCGGAAACGGAGCCCAAGCCTGCGGGTATTTTCAAGCGCAAGCCTCTACACTCGGCGTTGAGATTAGCAAGGTGAGTGGCTGGTGGTTACGTCCTCCAGCCCTTGCCCAGTACGCTAATCCTTTGACCATGGAGAGGTAACGAGTGAAAACGATCGCAACGATGAGTCTGTTGGCCTTGATGAGCAGCAGCGCTGTATGCGCTGGGGAGACAACCTCCGTTGATGGGAAAACGCTAGCCGTGAACTTTGGCGAGCCGACCGTCAAGCAGGTTCTGCACTATCGGAAAATGTACGATAAGAAGCCCTTTCCCGACGCGGAAATTTATTACTACAGCAACGGTTTGTACAAAATCATCTCTCAGGGAGAAAATCATTACGGTGTCTACGTCTTGCAGGGCCAGCACACCGACGAGACATACACTGTGAAGTTCATCTCCCTGCCTTCCCCTGACTGGGGCAATAAAACGGCGTATCACCAGCTCACCTTTATTCGAGGTGATGCACAAAACGTATTTATCCAGAACGCAATTGTCGACACCGGCGAGGCGATAGCCCAGCAGAACGGGACCTATACGCAGGAAGAAAATACCGTGGTCAACCCGATCAGTACCGCCTGGCAGAAAAAGTGAGCCCGTTGCCCTCAGCGGCTTGATGGCAGATTTCTGGCAATTTTGTGATCATCTAGTATTTATAAAACAATAGGTTGCATGATATTTCTCATGCAACCTATCCGGTATTGGTCTTCAGTACCGGTGCCTCACAACCGTCGCCGAAACGCCTCGAGAATGTCCCGCGTCCCCTTTTTCATTTGCAACTGGGCAATAGCGTCCAGCGGATGCCAGAGGCAATCGCTGATTTCATTCTGTGGCTTGGCCGCCGTCGAGTCGCTGACTGATGCTTCGAACACATGATGTTCGGTCTGCCCGTCACTGATTCGCATCAAGTAGAGCAGATTCTCGACGTCCAGGCCGGTTTCCTCTGCCAATTCCCGAATGGCTGCGCCGGCATGGGTTTCGCCGCGCTCGACGGTACCGCCCGGCAACGCCCAGCGGCTATTGGCTTTGCGAACCAGGAGGATGTGGCGATTTTCCTCGCAGATGACGGTCGCTCGAATTTTCATGGCCGTGCTCGATCTGTGACTGTCATTAAAGTGAAATATAACTGCAATATTTGCGCCTGGCATTAGCTGCTTCGTTCAAATGTCGAGTTTTTCAAGGTCTTATCCACTACGACCGCGACGGAGCGGGAAAGACTGAGCTTATTTGTGCCTGTCATCGCTTCGCTCCATCTCTGCGACCGCTAGCACTAGGTTTTCGACCGGTTATCGCCTCAAATGAATCAGCTTCAAAAAAATGAATCCATGTTGGGTGCATTGGCCGGCCCCGATAGGGGAAGGAAGCGAGAAATGACCACCGTTGAAGACTTCAAGATCAAATCCCATGAGCTCCTGGTAGAGCTCGATACGGCAACGTCGGAAATGATGAAGCTCATATGTGTTCATCAAATGAGTGGATCGACCTGGGATGAGGCAGTCCAGCGTCAACATGAAGCTTATGAGCAGTGGGTCGCTTATCTGAACGAGCGGGGATAGCTGCCAATGCGCGTCCCGAGGGTGCAAATTCTTTGAACGGCGCCTCAACGGCTCTGCCTAATCCTTGAACCGACAAGAGGATTAGGTCATGTCTGAATTAGCCAGTTATTTCTGGATCGCTGTTGCGGTGCTTTTGCTGCTCGTCGATTTGTGGGCGATCGTCAGTGTCTTTCGAAGCGACAAGTCGGTCGGGACCAAGGCGGGCTGGGCCCTGCTGCTGATCGTTTTGCCAGTGCTGGGCCTGGTCATCTGGGGCGTAGCCGGGCCTCGCGGAGTCAAGGAAGGTCCGTCATCGCCGGAGCACAGCAAGGGCTAGCCAGGAAGCGGCTGTGACAGCCACCTCACTGGTTTATCCAATTGCCGCCGGTGGTTTCGCAGTCTTCCCGGGCCTGCTGCAACTGCTCGACGCCGTAGTAGTACCACGTCACTTTTGCATCATCGGGAAGGGTGGCCGACCCACCGCGCTTTTCCTTGCTGGTTGAGTGCGGGTTGGCCAACGCTTCCTGGGTCGGCTTCGCCTGGCATGTCGCCACGTATCCCTCGGCACAACGCTCGACTCTACGCTTTTGAGTCGTGAGCGTTCCCTTGCTTTCATTGCTGCAAGACCAATCGAGGGCTTCGGCGGGCATGCCTTTGTATTCGTAGCAGCTATGGCTTTCGATCACTGGAACGGCCTGGCTCTGGGATCGTGTGATGACGTCGCAGCCTTGGGCCAAGACGGCGGCGGGGCTTGCACAAACGATCAATAGCAGGATTCTGGCATTCATGAGTTTCTCCCTTTGCGGTTTCTGCACCGGTGCCTATCAATTTCGAGGTGCAAAAAAAGCCCACGTTCCATCAGTTTTCCAACCGGTAGAACTCAGGGAGAAACGGGGCTGGCGCAGCGCGTCAGCGGAACTTGGGTAGAGGGGGTTCAGCAGGCTTGAGCGACGTTAGCGCGCTTTGGATCGACGGAGCGTCTTTGTCGATGTCGTTGAGCCGGTCCCGGATGCGCACTGCGGTGGGGTGCCCGCCTTGGTGGTCGACCCAGTCGGCGATTTCCTTGCAGGCTGCCGTGAGCCTGGCTTGACGCGATTCGAGCAAGGTGAGCAGGGTGGTGATGGACTCTTTTTCGGACATGTCACACCTCCATTCAGGGGTTGATGAGGCAGCACAAAACCCGCCAGGGGGCGGGCTGCGCCGTGGTTTAAGCGTAGTTGAGTTATTTCAGGTCTGTCGAAGAATCCGGCGTCCGGCTAGACAGCCGGTGCGCCGGAAACAATGCGAGTAGTGTCAGCTGGACTCCTTGACCCAGGACGGCGTGACGCTTGCCCGCCAGCGTACGTCGGTAATACCGTATTTTTCAGCAAGGGGCTTGGAGACCCGCTTGACCTTTTCTCTCCCGAATTTCGGTATGCGCCCGACCCCCGCGTCGCAACTGGCCCAATGCCAAGCCTCGGAGTTATTCATCACTTCCGCGCGAATAATGAATGACTTGGGTTCGCCATGGAGTATGTAGTCAATGATGTAAAGCGATGGCCCGCCCATAAATCCTCCCTAATTAGTCCTATACGGATGGATACAAAGGCATTCGGAAAATTCCATCGAATTTCCAGACGGTCAAATTAATACCGCTCAGGCTCGTGCACCGAGCAGCGGCAAAACAGCCGGAACTCACGGCAAGGAACCAAACCCGGTTACCCTTCTCCAAGGTGAGCTTCAACACCATAGGCCAGGGATCAAAGGCGACGCAGTGCGGCATCAACAAAAGGCAAAACATGAAAAACATCGCCAGGGTGCTGTTCATCGCAGCCCTCGCCATCGGTTTGTCGGGCTGCATTGGCGCCCCCATCGAACTGACGCCGCAAACCGAGCAACGCTTGCGCGAACAACCCCCGATCCGTTTCCTGCTGACATTCGATGATGGGCCCAGCGCCTCGTCTATCTGGAACCCTAGCCTGGAGGTGCTCGACGCACTCGCAGACAATCCGCTACAGCCCGGCATCAAGGCGGTGTTTTTCCTGCAGACCCGCTCACCACGTGCCGGTGGCAGTGATATTGGCCGCTCGGTAATGCGCCGTGAACAGCAGGAAGGCCATGTGCTGGCCTTTCATACGGCGACCCACTGGCACACCAATCACCGGTCGCTGAGCCCTGATGAGCTGGAGCAATCGCTCAGCAATGGTGGGAGCGATATCGCCGCCATTAGCGGCGCGGCGCCGATCTTGGTGAGGCCGCCATTCTGGAGCTTCGACAAGCGCACTGCGGCCGCCTACCGACAGCATGGCCTGCACATTTTGTTGACCGATCTGAGCGCAAATGACGGCAAAGTCTGGGGCATCACGATGAGCCCGCGGCGGCGGATCAACCTGATCCGACAACTTTCCGAAGTGCGCGAGCGCATCGCCGCCGGGCAACTGCCAGCGGTGGACGGAGTTATTCCGGTGGTGGTGACGTTTCACGACATCAATCGTTATACCGCCCGGCATGCTCGTGAATACCTGCAAATCCTGCTCGACAGTGCCAAGGCTACCGGGGTGAGGACCGACGCCAAGCCGTTCTATGATGACCACCAGGCGCTGGAGCGAGCGGCCTTGGCTCGGACGGTCGATCACAGCACTGAACCCGTGCATTTACCGGGGTTGTGGGACTGGTTGTGGGATTCGGATTCCCACTGAGGGCGCCACGAATGCGGCGGGTGTCGCGACGTTCGGTTGGCCGCCCGGCGCAATCAGCGTGTATGGTAGGCCGTGCACCCTTGGTTGAAGTCGGAGGTGACCAATGAGCACTGCGATGCTGACGAAAATGCACATCAACGGTTATGACGTGCTTAGCGTAAACAGCGGCCCGTGGAGGGTCTGTACCCAGGCTGACCGGTTGGGTTCCTTTGCTTCCCGCGAGGAAGCGCTGGCCTATGCCGCCGCGTTGCCGACCCGAAGAGCCCGTAGCGGCCGGCCTGTAAACACGAAATAGGTGGGGCCGGTACAGCCAACCTCTCGGTGACAGGTAGACCGCTATCGCTAGCAAGCTCGCTCCCACAGTTTTTCCGGGTATTCACCAATAATCCCCTGTGGGAGCTTGCTCGCGATGGCGGCGGGTCAGCGTGCGCCCGTCACGGTGATCAGGCACGGGCCAATTCCAGCGGGACTTCCAGGGTAAACAGAGCGCCTTGCCCCGGTCCGTCGCTATGGACATAGAGGCGGCCATTCATTTCAACCGCCGCCAGGGCGCAGCTGTGCAAGCCAAACCCATGGCCGTCCTTGCGGGTCGTGAAGCCGTGATTGAAGATGCGGGCCAGGTTCTCCGGGGAAATGCCTTCGCCTCGGTCCTTGACGCTCAGGCTCAGCGTCGTTTCGTCTAGGATGCGGATCCCCAGGGTTATCTCCCGTGGGTGCTCACTGATGTGCGACATCGCGAATTTGGCGTTGCTGATCAGGTTGATCAGGATCAGCAACAACCTGTGCTTGTCCCCCATGATCGCAGGAACTTCCTGATATTCCTTGATGACGGTGACGTGATGCCGACTGAGCGCACCCGAATTCATGCGTAGCGCATCTTCGAACAGATCGCTGACATTGAGCGGTTCGATCAACCTGGCGGCCCCTGCATAGGTTTGTTGAGTGGTGACGATTTCCTTGATGTGATCGATGCTCTTGGTCAACTGCGCCAGCTCATCGATAAGCACTGCCTGTTCCGCGGCGATGGAGTCGACCAGTTCGTTGAAATAACGCGGCAGCAACCGGCCTTTTTCATCATGGGTGATGAACTGGCCAAGATCCTCGGCATGTTCATTCATCATTTTGACCGCCTTGGTGAGCCCGAGCGTCTTGCTGTTCCTCAACTTGCGGGTCACGAGCTCGGCCGAAATGTTCACGCTGTTGAGCACATTCCCGACGTTGTGCAATACATTCGTGGCTATTTCGGCCATGCCCGCCATCCGGGCTGCATCCACCAGTTCGCGTTCGGCCTCCATCAGCTCGCGAGTGCGCTCCTGCACGCGCTCCTCGAGCCGTTCATTGGACGTTTGCAGTTGCTGGTTGATCTGGTTGATAACGGCGTAACTGCGAACCAGGCGTACCGCCAGGTAGATCATCAATAGCGCCATGAGGCTGGCACACGCGCCCAGGTAGATATGGTATTGACGGTCCGCAGCGGCTGTCCTGCGCTGTGTCTCGTTCAATAGCTCGTTGATGCTGTCCAATTCCTGGGCCACCGGAATCACGCTGATGCGGTCCAGCAGATCATTGACGATTGGTTGCTCCTGGATAATGGATTTGACGTGCTGGGTCAGGGCAATGAAGAGGGGCTGGTTGGTCGCGGGCAGTTGGTCGACATATTTTTCCAGATCACTCAATTGGCGCTGCACTTCCTCGGCTTTGTCTGAGGTGACATAAAGTGCGTACTCCAGCGTTGTCAGTGTCAGCTCACGAACATTGGAGGCTGTTGCCAGGCGTCCCGTAGAGCTTTCGGTGCTCATCTCTGCTAGCAACGTTTGAATACCGTCCTCGACCATCGGCAACGCATCCAGGGCGATGCGTAGATTGGCGTTGTGTTGCTGGAATTGATCGACCAGTACTGTTTTGTTCTTGACCGCATCCACATAACCGTTGCGTCTGGATGCCCAAAGGGCCGCCAGGGGACCAGCGTTATTGAGCTGCTCCAACTGCTCCCATCGACTGTTGGCCTCAAGCGGCGGCGCCAGCGACAGGTTATTGTTCACGCCGATCTTTTTCCTGAGGATCTTGACGTTCCAGTTAGCGTCGGCCTGCTTGAGCTGGCGAATGAAGTCGCGGGATTCGAAGTAGGTCGATGAGTCGTACGTGTATGACTTGATCAAAAAGAATATCAGTGCAGCAAACACAATCAGCGCGACGGCCAATAGGGCGGGCCATTTATATTTTTTGATAATAGTGGTCACGCTATTCTCCTGCTCAAGGCGCTTATCGAAGGAGTTGGTGAATTCCCGAGGGGGGAGAGATGCTCGAGGGAGGAGCCGGAAGGGGGGAAAGGTAAACGTCGTGCGGGTTGGTGTGCCGGTTTGCTGTGGCCTGGGTACACGTTGAGCTCCCTGCTAACGATGAACGTCGGGTTCATGGTTGAGTGTAGCGCTAACGAGAGGGGCGATGCTTGCTGCGCGAAAGGCGCGGCCGGGCAGGCCGCGCCCCTGGCGTTACTTGATGTCGATGAAGGGCAGGGCGCCGTTTGGTAGCACGGTAGTCGGCAAGACGCCATTCCAGCGCTCGGCCTTGGTCAGTTCCACCAGGTTCTGGTTGCTGGCCAGGGCCTGGGCCCGCGCCTTGATGGCTTCGGCTTCGGCTTTGCCGCGCAACTCGGTCGCCAGTGCGTCTGCCTTGGCCTGCGCCACTTGCGAATCGGCTTCGGCCTGGGCCTGAGTCACGCGAATCTGTGCTTGCACTTGCTCGGTGGCGAGCTGTTGCTCGCGGGTCTTGACTTGGACTTCCGCAGCCATGCGCGCTTCGATGGCTTTTTCGTAGGCATCACTGAAGTCAATGTTCTCGACCTGGACGCTGTCGATGATCACGGGGCCGGTAATGGTGGCCTTGATGGCGGTGGAAATATCGTTGACCAGTTGGACGCGGTTCTGCACGGCAGCCACGGCGTTGAACTTGCCGAATACGTTTTCCACCTGGGTTGGCACCTGGCGGCTGATCATCCGGTCGCGGATACCTTCCAGGTCCTTGAACTGGGTGTAGACCTTCGCAACATCCGAAGGCGCGATGTGCCAGGACACGGACACCTTGAGCTGGGCGGACTGTTGGTCCTTGCTGTAGGCCTGGAGGTCTTCATAAGCCGTCACTTGGCTCTGGACGCTGATCAGGCGTACCGACTCGATAAATGGCGTCTTGAAGGACAGTCCCGGTTCAATGACGCCGACCAGCGCCCCGTTGCGCAGCAGCACGCCACGCTCGGTTTCGTCGATCGTGTACCAACTGCCAAAGAACACGCACAACAGGACGATGCCCGCGATTGCGGCAACGATGGAGCCGATGGTTTTACTGGTCACTTTTCTTTCCTTGATTGGCTGGGGAGGGTTTGCCATAGCTGTGTCCAATGTTGAAGCCGCAATTGGCATTCTGAATGCCAGACACGAAAAAGCCCTGAATAATCAGGGCTTTAACGTTAGAAGATGGCGGAGGCGATGGGATTCGAACTCATGGACCTGTTACAGTCGACGGTTTTCAAGACCGTTGCCTTAAACCACTCGGCCACACCTCCGTATTGCGTTGCGGGCGCCATAATACCCGAATGAAACACACTGTCAAACTCTCTACGTAGCTTGTTACAGAGCGTCTGTTATGATCCTTGCCACTGAATGTTTCAAAACCGGAGGAGTGTCGCCATGCGCGAACAGGATTACGCAGTGAACAACAGCGTGCAGGCTGAGCAGCTAGAGGTTAGCCGCGTCCTGCGCAACACTTATGGCTTGCTGGCCCTCACACTCGCTTTCAGCGGTGTGATGGCCTACGTCGCGCAACAGATGCGGGTGGGTTACCCGAACATCTTCGTCGTGCTGATCGGTTTCTACGGCCTTTTCTTCCTCACCAACAAACTCCGTGATTCGGCCTGGGGCCTGGTGTCGGCTTTCGCCCTGACCGGCTTCATGGGCTTTTTGCTCGGCCCGATCCTCAATCGCTACCTGCAAATGCAGGGCGGCGCCGAAGTGGTCAGCTCGGCCTTCGCAATGACCGCACTGGTATTTGGTGGCCTGTCGGCCTACGTGCTGATTTCCCGCAAGGACATGAGCTTCCTGGGTGGTTTTATCACCGCAGGTTTCTTCGTGTTGCTGGGGGCGACGCTGGCCAGCTTCTTCTTCCAGATCAGCGGCCTGCAACTGGCGATCAGCGCCGGCTTCGTGCTGTTCTCGTCGGTCTGCATCCTGTACCAGACCAGCGCCATCATTCACGGCGGCGAGCGTAACTACATCATGGCCACCATCAGCCTGTATGTATCGATCTACAACCTGTTCGTCAGCCTGCTGCAGCTGTTCGGCCTGATGGGTCGCGACGACTGATTGCATTCGTGATGGGTGAGAAGCCCGCTTCGGCGTGATGCTGTTCACATACAAATAACGGCGTTTTTTCAGAAATGAAAGGCGCCGTTTTTTTTCGTTTTTAGGTGCATTTTTTTGGAGGGCATATCCGTTTCTGCGGTAACGGCTGCTTAGGGTTCCGCCCTGACGGCGGCTCACTTTTGAAAAGCCCGGGAGCCGGCCCAGTCAAAAGTAAGCAAAACGCTTTTGCCCCACCACTCGATGTCTCGCCTAGGCTCGGCATCCATGTCGAGGTGCCCACTGCGCAATGCCTGCGTTCGGCCAGCGTGGTTTAACGGGGCTCTCAGATCAAGATCCAAAGCAAAGCAAGAGCGGGACATGGGGCATGTCCGGCATCCATGTGGCTGAGTCACCGCTATCGCGAGCAGGCTCGCTCCCACATTGGATCTTCGGCAGACACAATATTCGTGTGCTCCCGGAGTTCCTTTGTGGGAGCGAGCTTGCTCGCGATGAGGCCCGCAGCCCAACATCCCTGTAACTGACCCACCGCCTTCGCGAGCAAGCTCGCTCCCACAGGAGAAACGCGATCACCAAGAACCAGGTCGGCTGTTAGGCCGCCTCGGCGTGGACGTTGATCTCGGCGCCCCGTTAACCACGATGGCCGAACGCAGGCATTGTGGAGTGGGCATCCCGGCATGATGGATGCCGGGATAGCCGTGCTGGGCCATGGATGGCCCTTCGCGGCGGCCCACGGAGCAATGCCTTCGTTCAGGCATGCCGAGCCTAGGCGAGGCACCAAGTGGTGGGGCAAAGCGTTTTTGGTTACTTTTGGCGCTCTTCCAAAAGTGACCCGCTGTAAGAGCGGAACCGCCAGCAGCCGTTACCGCAAAAACGGATATACACACCAAAGCAAGTAAATCCCGAGCCCCCTCAAAAAAAACGGCACATCCCCTTGGAAAAAGAGAGGTGCCGCTTTTGGAACCTAGGTGAACGGTATCGCCACATGAAGTGGACTTAAGAGGCAAACCGCCGCAACCCCACCGGTGGCACAAAGGCTTCCAGCTCGGCCTCCACCGCCTCGATTATTCGTTCAACATCCGGGGCATTCATCACAGTTGCGCAGGGGATACCCGCAATGGCGATCATGGTTTCGCCGCTGGCACGGTCAAACAGCCGGGCAACCATGCTGCCAGGCGCATCCATGCTCGCTTCGAATCCCATGGGATGGAAGTGCCAGCGCATCAACTGGCAAGCGTTGGGGAACGTAACCTTGCTGAAAGATCCTTTATTCATGTGTTGCCCGCCTTCTTCAATCGAGCGCTTCCTTTTGCTCATGTCAGGAAGGAAGAGCCATCATGGCTCTACCAGTGAGAACTAAAAATAGCACCTGAAAATGAAGCTCATGTGGATTTTTTCAGTCCGTTTTGCGATTGGTTCACTTTTTTTGATCTGGATCACGACTTAAGCGGCAATGTCCAGAATGCCATCACGCTTGGCTGGGGTTGTCCCGAGGCTTGGGCAATGGCTCTGGCACGCGGCTTTTCCAGGCGATGAGCAGGGCCAGGGTCATCATCGCCAGGGCGACGGCGAAGGTCATGTGCAGACCGTTCGTCACGGTCGCAGGGCTGGCGTGGGTGATGTCATTCGTCGCTGCCGCTGCCGCAAACACCGCGCCGAGCACGGAGGCTCCGGTGAAGAAACCCAGGTTGCGCGACAGGTTGAGCAGCCCGGCGATGACGCCTCGCCGCTGGGCAGCGACATCGGCCATGACTGCTGTGTTGTTGGCCGTCTGGAAGAATGCGTAGCCGAGGGTCGTCACCACGATAGCCGTGAGGTAGCCGACGATGCCAAGCGCAGGGGAAACCAGTGACAGCATCAGGCAGCCGAGGACCATGGTTGCCAGGCCGGCGAGCCGCATGGGCTGCACGCCGAAGCGATCCGCCAGGCGTCCGGCAGGCACTCCGGCCAGCGCCGCGACGGACGGCCCCGCGGCCAGCGCCAGCCCCACGAAGGCCGCCGGCAATCCGAGGGTGATGGACAAGTAAAAAGGCCCGACCAGAAGCGTCGCCATCAAGACCGTCGCGACCAGGGCGCTCGTCGCCAGGCCTGATACCAATTGCTTGTCGCGAAAGACTGCCAAGGGAATCAACGGCGATACGGCCCGGGACTGGGCCCGAATGAACAGTCCGCCGCCCACGAGCGCGATCAGCAGCAGCGCAAGATTCAATCCGCCAAAGTTTCCGTGTTCGGAGGTCATGGCCAAGGCATAGGCGGCGAGTGTCATTGCCAACAGCAATGTACCGGTCACATCGAGGCGGACTCCTTCGGGCTTCAGCGGCACTTCACGCACCGGTAGCGAATACCACGCCAGCCCTAGCGTCAGCAGGCCGAGGGGAATGTTGACCAGGAACAAGGCCGGCCAACCGAACCCGCTGATCAACATACCGCCAAAGGACGGTCCAAGGGCTGTGCCCACTGCCGACAGCGTTGCCAGCAGGCCCATGGCGCTGCCGGTTTTTTCCTGATCGACCGTTTCGCCAACCAGCGCCAGGGTCAGCGCCATCATGATGGCGGCCCCCAGGCCTTGCAGCGCCCGACCTGCGACCAGCAGCCAGAGCGAGGGCGCCAGGCCGCATACCGCCGATGCCAAGGTGAACAGGGCGATACCGACCAATAGCAGCTTGCGCCGGCCCATCAGGTCTCCCAAGCGGCCGACACTGACAATCAGCGTGGTGATTGCCAGCAGATAGGCCAGCACCACCCATTGGACCTGCTGGAAAGAGGCACCGAGCGCCTCGGCCAGCGTCGGCAGTGCCACCGAAGCCACACTGGCGCCAAGGGAGGCCAGCAGTGTCGAGAGCGCAAGGCTGGCCAGGGTCCGGCGAGGTGAAAAGGGCTTGAGCGTGGGCGCGGTTGCCGGCCGGTTCTGTTGCGTGTTGACGGGTTTCATCGTGTCACCTGTATCGTGGCGCTCGAAACGGAGCTGTCAGAACGTTACGCCTGGGCATAACATGGCGGAAGACGCAGCATTTGCACGTTATAGCTGCAGCAAACGCCATATCTTCAATTCGAGCTACCGCCATGTCCTCACCTGACCTCAATCTGCTCGTCACCCTTGATGTGCTGCTCTCGGAAGGCAGCGTGGCCAGGGCCGCCCGGCGCTTGCAGCTCAGCCCGTCGGCCATGAGCCGGGCACTGGCGCGGTTGCGTGAAACCACCGGTGACCCGCTGTTGGTTCGGGCCGGGCGAGGGCTGGTGCCGACACCCCGCGCGCTGGAGTTGCGCGAACAGGTCAGCCACCTGGTGCAGCAGGCCCAGGCGGTGCTGCGGCCAGTGACGACCCCGGATCTCGGGCGCTTGAGCCGAACTTTCACGTTGCGCACCCGCGAAGGGTTCGTGGAAAACTTTGCCATCGACCTGATCACTCGCATCCATGAGCAAGCGCCCGGCGTGCGCCTGCGTTTCGTGGAAAAGACCGACCGCGACAGCACGGCGCTTCGCGAAGGCACCGTGGACCTGGAGACCGCCGTCGTGGACAAGGACACCAGCCCCGAACTGCGAACCCAGGCCTTGTTCAGCGACCGCTTGATCGGCGTGGTGCGCGCGGGACACCCGCTGAGCCAGGCAACGGTGAGCGCCACCGGTTATGCCGCAGGCGGGCATGTCGGTGTGTCGATGCGCGGCCTGGATCATGGCGTCATCGACCAGGCCCTGGCGGCGTTGAATCTGTCCCGGGAAATCGTCACCACCGTGCCAGGCTTTTCCTCGGCGCTGGGACTGGCCCGCTCGAGTGACCTGATTGCCAGCGTGCCTGAACGCTACACCGCGAGCCTGCGGGTCGGCCTGCACAGTTTTACGCTGCCGTTTCCCGTACCTGGGTTCACGATCGCCATGCTCTGGCATCCGCGGATGGACGCCGATCCTGTGCATCGTTGGCTTCGAGGTTGTCTGCGGGAAGTGTGTGCACGTAAAACCGTTGAGGTTTAGTAGATATTCATTAATAGCATTTCGCTGGCACTTAGTTGGCGAAAGTGCGACGCCGTGCGCAAATTGCTAGTTATCGATATTTAATATTTAAATAGAATTTTGTCCGACAATCCGCAACTCGGGCAATTGAGCGTGGGCACTAACGAGGCAGAACCCTATTATTTATGGGCGTTAAGGGTGGGGCGTGAAATTGAACGAAAAAAATTGCTAGACGTTTGATTTCCAATTGTGTCAGGTTTCTTACGTCCTCATTGGGCGAGTGATAGGACGATCTCGCCAGAGATTGTCTGTCTGACTAAAACTGTTCCATTTGCAAACAAGGAAGTATGTTTATGTCGAAAGTCAAAAGCAGCGCTATTGATTCTGCCGAACAACTCCTCTGGGCGCCGCAATCATTGGCAGCTGCCAGTAGTGCGTTCAACCAGATCAATAGTTTCAGCCACCAATACGACCGGGGCGGTAACCTGACTGTCAACGGCAAACCGTCGTACTCTGTCGACGAGGCGGCCACTCAGTTGCTGCGCGACGGCGCGGCTTACCAGGACCGGGACGGCAGCGGCAAGATCGAGCTGACCTACACCTTCCTCACTTCCGCCTCTTCCAGCACCATGAACAAGCATGGAATCAGCGGCTTCAGCCAGTTCAGTGCGCAGCAGAAAGGCCAGGCGGCCCTGGCCATGCAATCCTGGGCGGACGTGGCCAACGTCACCTTTGCCGAAAAAGCCAGCGGCGGCGATGGTCACATGACCTTCGGCAACTACAGCGGCGGCCAGGATGGCGCGGCGGCGTTCGCTTATCTGCCAGGGACGGGTGCCGGCTATGACGGGACCTCCTGGTACCTGATCAACAGCAGCTACACCCAGAACAAGAACCCGGACCTGAACAACTACGGCCGCCAGACCCTGACCCACGAAATCGGTCACACCCTCGGCCTGGCCCACCCGGGTGACTACAACGCTGGTGAAGGCAGCCCGACCTACGATGACGCCACTTATGGCCAGGACACCCGTGGCTACAGCGTCATGAGCTACTGGAGTGAAAGCAATACCGACCAGAACTTCAGCAAGGGTGGCGTCGAAGCCTACGCATCCGGTCCGCTGATGGATGACATCGCGGCCATCCAGAAGCTCTATGGTGCCAACACCACGACCCGTACCGGCGATTCGACCTACGGTTTCAACTCCAACACCGGACGCGATTTTCTCAGTGCGTCTTCGTCGTCGGACAAAGTGGTGTTTTCGGTATGGGACGCGGGCGGTCGCGACACCCTGGATTTCTCCGGTTTCACCCAGAACCAGAAAATCAACCTCAATGACGCCTCGTTCTCCGATGTTGGCGGCATGGTAGGCAACGTCTCCATCGCCAAGGGTGCCGTCATCGAAAACGCCATCGGCGGCGCGGGCAGCGACTTGCTGATCGGCAACTCGGTGGCCAACGAACTCAAGGGCGGCGCGGGCAACGATATCCTTTGGGGGGCCGGCGGTGCAGACAAGCTCTGGGGTGGCTCGGGGTCGGACACATTTGTGTTCGCCGCCAGTTCCGATTCGCGGCCGGGAGCGACGGACCAGATCCTCGATTTCGTCAGCGGCCTGGACAAGATCGACCTGACCGGTATCACCAAGGGCGCGGGCCTGCACTTCGTGAGCGCGTTCACCGGGGCGGCGGGCGATGCGGTGTTGTCGACATCGGCTGGCAACAGCCTGCTGTCGGTGGACTTCTCCGGGCACGGCGTGGCTGACTTCCTGGTCAGCACCGTTGGCCAGGCAGCGGTCTCGGATATCGTGGCCTGATGTCCATGTCCCGCGGGGGCGGCTGCCCCTGCGGGACCCCGGCCAGGATGAAAAAATGCGTAGAAAATTCATGCCCAGTAGCGTTCAGGCAACCGCCGGGTTGCTCGCTACGCTGATGATGTTTTGTGGAGAAGTCGCCATGGCGCGCAGTCTGTTGTTAGCAGAACCCTCGCAGTTGGCCGGTCAGTGGCAGGCTGTTCTGTCGAGCCCGCAGGACAATGCGCAAACCCAGGCGATGCAGGACAAACCGTCCAACAGTTGCCTCGTCGAACTCAAGGTGGACCAGACCCTGGGCGGGCAAACCGATTGCCTGGGCCAATGGTTGGGGGATGAACCGGTTCGTTGGTTCACCGAACCCGACGGACTTTCCCTGATCGGCAAACAAGACTCCAGGACTCACTTGGGGCTGCGTCAGGGAGATCATTATCAAATGACCTTGAAGTCCGGTTTGATACTCAGGCTTGAGCGGAATAAATCCCAGAGTGCTCATTAACGAGTGAGTACAGTTGAGCCTTGATCGAAGTGCGCTTGTTCAAACAGGCGTGCGTTTCGGTGTGGACCGAATTGAAAAACAAAGATTGGTAAGTTGAATAACGGGCCCGTTCGCGGGCAAGCCAACTGCAAGGAAGATCATGAATAGGGTAAGGAGCGTTGCCGCGGCGCCGCTGTTTAAAGCGCTGGGCGATTATAAAAATATTCTGATCAGTGTTGGATGTTTTACCGCGCTGATTAATGTCCTGATGCTCGCACCTTCGATTTATATGCTCCAAGTGTATGACCGCGGGTTGTCATCACAGAACGAGACCACGCTGGCGATGTTGTCATTGATGGTCGTCGGCTTCTTCGTATTCATCGGGCTGCTGGAGATGGTCCGCAGCTTCGTGGTCATCCGCATCGGCAGCCAGTTGGAGAGACGCTTCAATCTCCAGGTGTACAAGGCCGCGTTCGAGCGCAATCTGCGCCAGGGTGAAGGCAACGCCGGGCAATCCCTGGGCGACCTCACGCATATTCGCCAATTCCTCACCGGGCCGGCGCTGTTCGCTTTCTTCGACGCGCCGTGGTTTCCCATCTATCTGCTGGTGATCTACCTGTTCAACGTGTGGCTCGGCGTGTTTGCCTCCATCGGCACGCTGCTGCTGATCGGCCTGGCCTGTCTGAACGAGGCCATGACCAAAAGAGCCTTGGGGCAGGCCAGCGTCTACTCGCAACAATCCACTCAACTGGCTACCAGCCATTTGCACAACGCCGAGACGATCCAGGCCATGGGCATGCTCGGAGCGCTGCGCAGCCGCTGGTTCACCGTGCACTCACGGTTTCTCGGCTTGCAGAACCAGGCCAGCGACACCGGCGCGGTCATCAGCTCCCTGAGCAAGACCCTGCGCCTGTGCCTGCAATCGCTGGTGTTGGGCTTGGGCGCACTGCTGGTGATCAAGGGCGAGATGACCGCCGGGATGATGATTGCCGGCTCGATTCTGATGGGACGGGTATTGAGCCCCATCGACCAGTTGATCGCCGTGTGGAAGCAGTGGAGCGGCGCCAAGCTGGCTTACCGGCGTCTCGACGCGCTGTTGCAGGCATTTGCGCCCCAGGATGACGGCATGACGCTGCCAGCGCCCAAGGGCCAGGTGAGCTTCGAACAAGTGAGCGCAGGGCCACCAGGGCAACGCAACGCGACGCTGCAGCAGGTCAGCTTCAGCTTGGCTGCCGGGGAAGTGCTCGGCGTGCTGGGGGCGTCCGGCTCCGGCAAGTCCACCCTGGCCCGAGTCCTGGTGGGTGTGTGGCCGACCTTCGCGGGTACGGTGCGCCTCGACGGGGCCGACATTCATCGCTGGAATCGCGAGCAACTCGGCCCGCACATCGGCTATCTGCCCCAGGACATCGAGCTGTTCAGCGGCAGTATTGCCGAGAACATCTCCCGGTTTCGCCAAGCCGATCCGCAAAAAGTCGTTGCCGCCGCGCAGCAGGCCGGGGTCCATGAGTTGATCCTGCGCCTGCCCCAGGGCTATGACACGGTGCTGGGGGAGGACGGCGGTGGTTTGTCCGGCGGGCAGAAACAACGGGTTGCGCTGGCCCGGGCGATGTACGACCGGCCGAGCCTGGTGGTGCTCGACGAACCTAACTCCAACCTCGACACGGTTGGCGAAGCGGCGCTCGCCAGTGCCATCGCGCAGATGAAGACCCAGGGCACCAGTGTCGTGCTGGTCACTCATCGTTCCTCGGCACTCGCCCAGGCCGACAAGTTGCTGGTGCTCGACGAAGGCCGGCTACAAGCCTTCGGCCCAAGCCAGCAAGTGTTGCGGGCGCTTTCCGGCCAGTCGGGCCAACAGGACAACGCGCCGCGCAGCTCACCGCCGAACAGTCCCCAGACGGCCCCCAACGGACTGAGCATGAGTCGCCAGTACCAGGCTGCCAGCAAACCGGGTGGCACATGAGCAAGGAACTCGACATGAATCTCGAACATTCTCAGGACGTTGAGCACCCGGAGCGCGACGCCCGCTTCTTCACCCGCATGGGCTGGGCGCTGGCGCTTGTTGGCGCGGGCAGTTTTTTTACCTGGGCCAGCCTGGCGCCGCTGGACCAGGGCATCCCCGTGCAAGGCACCGTGGTGGTTTCAGGTAAGCGCAAGGCGGTGCAATCGATGAGCAGCGGTGTGGTCAGCCGGATCCTGGTGCGCGAAGGCGAAGTGGTGAAGCAGGGTCAGCCGCTGTTCCGCCTGGACCAGACCCAGGCCGCCGCCGACGTGCAATCGCTGCAGGCGCAGTACCGGATGACCTGGGCAAGCCTGGCGCGCTGGCAAAGCGAGCGAGACAACCTGTTGCAGGTGAGTTTCCCGGCTGAGCTGAGTCGCGATCCCGACCCACGCCTGGCCCTTGTGCTTGAAGGCCAGCGGCAACTGTTCAGCAGCCGCCGCGAAGCCTTCGCCCGGGAGCAGGCTGCGTTGCGCGCCAACATCGAGGGTGCGGCGGCGCAACTGGCGGGCATGCGTCGGGCCCGCAGCGACCTGACCGCCCAAGCCGAATCCCTGCGCCTGCAACTGGGCAACCTGCAACCCTTGGCCGACAACGGCTACATCCCGCGCAACCGATTGCTGGACTATCAACGCCAACTGTCGCAAGTGCAGCAGGAACTCGCGCAGAACAGCGGCGAAAGCGGGCGAGTGGAGCAGGGGATCGTCGAGTCGCGCCTGAAGCTGCAGCAGCATCACGAGGAATACCAGAAAGAGGTGCGCAGCCAATTGGCCGACGCCCAGCTCAAGAGCGAAACCCTGCAACAGCAATTGAAATCCGCCGGATTCGAGCTGCAACACAGCGAAATCCTCGCCACCGCCGATGGCATCGCCGTCAACCTGGGGGTGCATACCGAGGGCGCGGTGGTACGCCAGGGCGACACCTTGTTGGAAATCGTCCCCCAAGGCACGCGGTTGGAGGTGGAAGGGCATTTGCCGGTGCACCTGATCGACAAGGTCGGCCCGCATTTGCCGGTGGACATCCTGTTTACCGCCTTCAACCAGAACCGCACGCCAAGGGTGCCGGGGGAAGTCAGTTTGATTTCCGCCGACCAGATGCTCGATGAGAAGACCGGCGCGCCGTATTACGTCCTGCGCAGCAGCGTCAGCGACGTGGCGATGGACAAGCTCAACGGCCTGGTGATCAAGCCCGGCATGCCGGCCGAGATGTTCGTGCGCACGGGCGAGCGCTCGTTGCTCAACTACCTGTTCAAACCGCTGCTCGACCGAGCCGGCTCTGCGTTGACCGAAGAATAAGGATGTCCGGCGGTATGAAGCGTTTCTATTGGCTGGCCGTGCTGGCCGTTTCCGTGTGCAACAACGCCTGGGCCATGGGGCCCTTCGAGTTCTACGAGCAGGCCCTGCGCAATGACCCGGTCTACCTGGGCGCGATCAAGGAGCGCGATGCGGGCCTGGAAAATCGCGCCATTGGCCGCGCCGGGCTGTTGCCGCACCTGGGCTACAGCTACAACAAAGGTCGCAACCAATCCAAGGTCACGTACCTCAACGATCGCGGCGCCAGTCAGCATGACGATCGCAACTACAGCAGCTACGGCTCCAGCCTGACACTGCAACAACCGCTGCTGGACTATGAGGCGTACGCGGCCTACCGCAAGGGCGTGGCCCAGGCGCTGTTCGCCGACGAAAGTTTTCGTGGCAAGAGCCAGGAGTTGTTGGTGCGGGTGCTGAGTTATTACACCCAGGCGCTATTCGCCCAGGACCAGATTGACATTGCCCTGGCCAAGAAAA
Source organism: Pseudomonas brassicacearum subsp. brassicacearum (assembly GCF_008801605.1). Lineage (GTDB taxonomy): Bacteria > Pseudomonadota > Gammaproteobacteria > Pseudomonadales > Pseudomonadaceae > Aquipseudomonas > Aquipseudomonas brassicacearum. The sequence goes on from NZ_VZPJ01000004.1 coordinate 68,795, forward strand.
AGGCGTTCGAGCAGCAATTCCACCAGAACGAGCATCTGTTTCGCCAGGGCGAAGGTACGCGCACCGACATCCTCGAGGCGCAGGCGCGCTATGAACTGGCTATCGCCGAAGAGATCGAGGCGCGCGATGAGCAGGACGCCGCCTTGCGTGAACTGGGCTCGCTGATTGGCGTCCCGGCCCTGGATATCGGCGACCTGGCCCCGTTGCACGACACCTTCCAGACCTTTGCCTTGCAACCGGCCAGTTTCGACACCTGGCATGAGCTGGCGGTGAGCAATAACCCCAACCTGGCATCCCAGCGCCAAGCGGTGGACGTGGCGCGTTTCGAGGTGGAGCGCAACCGCGCCGGGCACCTGCCCAAGGTCAGCGCCTACGCGACGATGCGCCAGAACGAATCGGAAAGTGGCAACACCTACAACCAGCGCTACGACACCAACACCATCGGCCTGGAAGTCAGTGTGCCGCTGTACGCCGGTGGCGGGGTCTCGGCGTCGACCCGCCAGGCCAGCCGCAATATGGAACAAGCCGAATACGAGCTGGATGCCAAGACCCGCGAGACGCTGATCGAATTGCGCCGCCAGTTCAGCGCCTGCGTGTCCGGGGCGAACAAACTGCGCGCTTATCAGAAGGCCCTGAGCTCCGCTGAAGCACTGGTGGTCTCGACCCGGCAAAGCATCCTTGGCGGCGAGCGGGTCAACCTCGACGCACTCAATGCCGAGCAACAGCTCTACACCACCCGCCGCGACCTGGCCCAGGCCCGTTACGACTACCTCATGGCCTGGACCAAGCTGCATTACTACGCCGGCACCCTCGGCCCGCAGGACCTGGCGAAGGTGGATGAGGCGTTTGTGTCCCGGGCGCCAATTCAATGATCGGCGCTTTGTCTTTGTGGCGAGGGGATTTATCTGTGGGAGCAAAGCTTGCTCGCGGTGCAGGCGCCTCGGTTCCAGAGATACCGCGTTGTTTTTATCGCGGGCAAGCCTTGCTCCCACAGATAAATCCCCTCGCCACAGAAGGTATTTTCAGCAATTCATAAAACGCTACTAAGGATGGTTCGTGATGAAAGTCGATAACAAAAAACAGCCCGGACAGACGGGCCGCGTGTTTCTGCTCAAGGCCCTCAACCGCGCCGTGCTCTGCGCCCTGGCGACCTTGGGCATGGCCCAGGCGGCGCCTTATGTCGAGAGCGGCAGGGCGGGCAACCCGGACAGCTGGCGCAGCAGCGAATTCAACGCCGAATGGGGGCTGGGAGCCATCAACGCGCAACAGGCCTACGCCGCCGGGTATACCGGCAAGGGCGTCAAGCTGGGGATCTTCGACCAGCCGGTCTACGCGGCGCACCCAGAGTTCTCCGGCACCGGCAAAGTCGTGACGCTGGTCACCAGCGGCATCCGTGAGTACACCGACCCCTACATCCCGGTGAAGGCCGGTGATGCGTTCCGCTACGACGGTTCACCCACTGTGGGCTCCGATGGCAAGCTGGGTTCCCACGGCACCCATGTCGGCGGGATCGCTGCCGGCAGTCGCGATGGCAGCCCGATGCACGGTGTGGCGTACAATGCGCAGATCATCAGCGCCGACAACGGCGACCCGGGCCCCGAGGATGGCATCATCCTGGGCAACGATGGCGCGGTGTACAAGGCGGGTTGGGACGCGTTGATCGCCAGCGGCGCACGCATCATCAACAACAGCTGGGGCATCGGCATCACCGATCGTTTCGACCTGGGCGGCCGCGATCCGGCGTTCCCGCACTTCACCGTGCAGGACGCGCAACTGCAATTCGATCAGATCAAGCCGCTGCTGGGCACCAAGCCCGGCGGCGCCTACGAGGGCGCCATCGCCGCGGCCCGCAGCGGGATCGTGACGATCTTCGCCGCCGGCAACGACTACAACCTCAATAACCCCGACGCCATCGCGGGCCTGGCGTATTTCGTGCCGGACATCGCGCCGAACTGGCTCACCGTGGCGGCGCTGCAAATCAACCCCGACACCGCCAGCGCCGATCCGTACACCATCAGCACCTTCTCGTCGCGCTGCGGCTACACCGCCAGTTTCTGCGTGTCGGCACCGGGCACACGGGTCTACAGCGCCGTGATTGGCGGCACCAGTGCCGACGACCTGACCGTCGGCTACGCCAACAAGAGCGGCACCTCCATGGCCGCGCCCCATGTTGCCGGCAGCGTGGCGGTGTTGATGGAGCGTTTCCCGTACATGACCGGCGCCCAGGTCGCCAGCGTGCTGCGCACCACCGCTACCGACATGGGCGCGCCGGGCGTCGATGCGTTGTACGGCTGGGGCATGATCAACCTGGGCAAGGCCATCGACGGTCCATCGATGCTGGTGACCGAGCAGGACATTCCCGAGGAATTTCGCATCGAGGGCGCCTACGGCTCCGGTCAGTTCGTGGTGGACCTGCCGGGCATTGGCGCGATCATCGATGCTGGCAAATCCACGGAGCGGGTGTGCAGTGGCATCCAATGTGGCCTGGACGTTTGGCGCAACGACATCGCGGGTCACGGCGGGCTGACCAAGGAGGGCATCGGCACCCTGGTGCTCACCGGCGCAAACACCTACAGCGGGCCAACCCTGGTCAATCAAGGACGGCTGGCAGTCAATGGCTCGCTGGCCTCGGCCGTTACCGTCAATGACGGCGGCATCCTTGGTGGCAACGGGCGCATCGCCAGCCTGACCGCCAACCGCGGCGGCAGCGTGGCGCCCGGTAACTCCATCGGCACGTTGCAAGTGGCCGGCGACGTGACGTTCCAGCCCGGTTCGAACTACGCGGTGGAGGTCTCGCCCACCTCCAGCGACCTGATCGTGGCCGGCGGCAAGGCCTCCATTGACGGGGCGACGGTGTCGCTGTCCCTGGAAAACAGCCCGACGCTGCTGACGGCCGGCGACGTGAAAAGCCTGCTGGGCAGGCAGTTCAATATCTTGCAGGCCGTCGATGGTATTGACGGGCGCTTCGCTGAAGTCTTGCCCAACTATGCGTTTCTGGGGGGCGACCTGGCGTACAGCGCCAGTGGCATTCAACTGGCGGTCGAGCGTAACGATGCGTCGTTTGCCAGCCTCGGCTTGACGCCTAACCAGCGTTCCGTCGCCTCGGCCGCCGAACAATTGGGCGCGGGCAACGGACTCTACGAAGCCTTGCTGCTTTCGCCCAGCGCCGCCGTGGCGCAACAGGCATTCCAGCAACTGTCTGGTGAAATCCATCCGGCCATTGGCACGCTGCTGATCAACGACAGCCGTCAATTGCGCGACGCCGTGGGGGATCGCCTGCGCCAGGACGCACTGTACGACGCCGGTACGCCGACCGATGCCAGCAGCAATGCCTGGTTCAAGGTGCTGGGTGCTTGGGGCAAGAACGATGGCGGACATGATCACGCCAGTACGACCAGCTCCATCGGCGGGCTGCTGGCCGGTGTCGACGGCCTGATCAGCGACCAGACGCGACTGGGCTTCGTCACCGGCTACAGCGACAGTTCGTTGAGCATGGGCGACGGCACCCACTCTTCGGCCAAGGCCGACAGCTATCACCTGGGCGTCTATCTGGGGCATGAGATCGACGCGCTGCGCCTGACCGTCGGCGGCGCCCACAGCTGGCATCGCATCGACGTCAAGCGGGACCTGCAATGGGGTGACGTCAGCGGCCGAGAGAAAACCAAGCGCGATGCCCGGACCACCCAGCTCTTCACCGAAGCGGCGTATCGCCTCGACTTGCAACCGGTCGCCCTGGAGCCGTTTGCCAACCTGGCCTATGTGCACCTGGACAGCGACAGCTTCCATGAGAAAGGCGACAACGCAGCCCTGCACGCTGGCGACGACCGTCGCGATGCCGTGCTCTCGACCCTGGGCGTGCGGGCCAGCCACACCCTGGCCCTGTCGGATAAACAACAACTGCAGCTGTCCGGCTCCCTCGGCTGGCAGCACAACCTGAGCAACACCACGTCCGAACAGGATCTGGCATTTGCCGACAGCAGCAGCACTTTCGCGGTGCAGAGCGTGTCCATGGACCGCAACGCTGCTGTGATCGGCGCCCGTGCCGGACTCGCGGTCGCCAAGGATGTGCGGGTCAACCTCGATTACAACGGCCTGCTCGGCTCCCGGGATAAATCCCATGGCGTGGGCTTGACGCTGGATTGGCAGTTCTGACCAGGAGCAAGGAAGTCTTGCCACCCGGTTCCCGCATTCCAACAACAAAAGAGAGCAACAACCATGGGTATCTACGACTACAAGAACCTCGGCACTACCGAGTCCAAGGCACTGGTCAGCGACGCAATGGCGATCATGCTGTATTCCTACCACAACCTCGACAACGGCTTTGCCGCCGGTTACCAGCACAACGGCTTCGGTGCCGGCCTGCCGGCGACCCTGGTGACTGCGCTGCTGGGCGGCACCGATTCCCAAGGGGTGATTCCCGGCGTGCCGTGGAATCCCGACTCGGAAAAACTGGCCCTGGAGGCGGTACAGAAGGCCGGCTGGACGCCCATCAGCGCCGATCAACTGGGTTACGCCGGCAAGGTGGATGGCCGCGGGACGTTTTTTGGTGAAAAGGCCGGCTACACCACCGCGCAGGTAGAGATCCTCGGCAAGTACGACGCCGAGGGTCACTTGCAGGAAATCGGCGTGTCGTTTCGCGGCACCAGTGGCCCTAGGGAAAACCTGATTGGCGATTCCATCGGCGACGTGATCAACGACCTGATGGCCGCGCTGGGGCCCAAGGACTATGCGAAAAACTACGTCGGCGAAGCCTTTGGCAACCTGCTGGGGGACGTCGCGAAGTTTGCCCAGGCCCATGGCCTGACGGGCAACGACGTGCTGGTCAGCGGCCACAGCCTGGGTGGGCTGGCGGTCAACAGCCTGGCGGACTTGAGCGCGAGCAAATGGTCAGGGTTCTACTCCAGTGCCAACTACATCGCCTACGCCTCGCCAACCCAGAGCAGTACCGACAAGGTCTTGAACATCGGCTACGAGAACGATCCGGTGTTCCGCGCCCTGGACGGCTCGACGTTCAACCTCGCGTCGGTGGGTGTGCACGATGGGCAACAGGAATCGGCCACTAACAATATCGTCAGCTTCAACGACCACTACGCTTCGACGGCATGGAACGTGTTGCCGTTTTCCATTCTCAACATCCCCACCTGGATTTCCCACCTGCCTACCGGCTATGGTGATGGCATGGGCCGGATCATGGGCTCGGTGTTCTACGACCTCACCGAAAAAGACTCCACCATCATCGTCGCCAACCTGTCGGACCCTGCGCGCGCCAATACCTGGGTGCAAGACCTCAACCGCAATGCTGAAACCCACACCGGCAGCACGTTCATCATCGGCAGCGACAGCAATGACCTGATCCAGGGCGGCCAGGGCAACGACTACCTGGAAGGCCGCGCCGGCAACGACACCTTTCGCGATGGCGGTGGCTACAACGTGATCCTGGGCGGGCAGGGGAGCAACAGCCTGCAACTGCAGCAGTCGGTGAAGGATTTCAGTTTCGCCCACGACGGGGCCGGGACGCTGTATATGCGCGACGCCCATGGCGCGATCAGCATCACCCGCGACATCGGCACGTTGGTCAGTAAGGAGTCCGGGTTGTTCTGGGGGCTGCTCAAGGATGAAGTGAGCCACAGTGTCACCGCCAATGGCCTGGTGGCCGGTGCCAACCTGACGGCGTATGCCTCTTCGATCAAGGGCAGCGCGGCCAACGACACCTTGGTGGCGGGAGCGAAGGGTGACTGGCTGTTCGGCCAGGACGGCAACGATGTGCTGGTGGGCGGCGCGGGTAACGACACCTTCGTCGGTGGTGCAGGCAATGACCAGATGCAAGCGGGAGGCGGCAGTGACACTTTCCTCTTCAACGCCGCCTTCGGCCACGACCGGATCAGCGGCTACGACGCGGGGGACAAGCTGGTGTTCCTCGGCGTACCAGGTGCCGGGGCAGGTCATGACTACAGCCAGTACCTGTCACAAGTGGGCAATGACACGCTGCTCAAGGTGGGCGACAGTTCCGTGACCCTGGTGGGCGTAGGTCTCGGTCAGGTGGGGGGCGAAGGGATCGTGTTCGCCTGATATCGCCATCGCGAGCAAGCTCGCTCCCACAGTGGATCTCGGGTGTATGCAGTATTTGTGTTCATCACCGAACCTTGTGGGAGCGAGCTTGCTCGCGATTGGGCCGGCACATCCAACCCCGCTGCTACTGACTCACCGCTATCGCGAGCAAGCTCGCTCCCACAGTGGGTCACAGGTGTGTACTGGATTTGTGTTCACCACCGAGACTTTGTGGGAGCTCGCGATGGCGGTGCAGCAGGCGAATCACCGGTAATCAGTCTTCCTTGCGAATGGTTGCCACATCATCGGCGCGCACCCGGACTTTCCTGCCGGAAATATCCTCGAACTCGTAGAAACCGTCAGCGGTGCGGGTATTGGGGGTGTCCTTGGTCAAATACTGGGTACCGTTCTGCAAGGTCACCACGGTTGGCGACGCGCAGCCAGCCAGAGCCAGAAATGCCACGGCGACCATGGGCAGGCCCAGAAACCTGATGTTCATAACCATAACCTCTCAATCAAAAGGACACGGCGCAACTGATTCGACCGCGCCATCATGTTAGTCAACCGCCATTGGTCTCGCTTGCTGTAGGAAAGTTCATCGCTAGCTGAAGGATTTCATCTTAAATATAGGAGACCGTTCATCTTTTGCTGTTGCCTGGCTGGTTTACAGCTGTTATCTGTATGCATAACCAGTATCCGATATCCTTGGTGTTCTTTCCGTGGCAGTCCGTTCCCTCGACGATCCGTTTTACTACCTGAACAACTTCCAGCAGGTGCTCGCTTGGTTGACGCAGCGTTATGCCGATGTGCTCAGCACTGACGAGCAGCGTTTCATCGAGCACTTCGCCGCGCTGCCGCGTGGTGCCCAGGGCTTGCTGGTGCGGATGGTGATGCGCAAGGGGCTTCGGTTTCGCCATAGCAAGCTGCACTACCCGGAAATTGGCGACATCGGCGCCGCGGTCGCGCCACTGCTGGCGCTGGGTTGGGTCGAGAAAGAGGCCCCCATCGGGCTCGCCGAACTGTTCGAGGTGCTGCTCAAGCCGGAAATCCTCCTGTGCCTGGGTCACCTGATCGAACAGCCCAAGGCGAAAAAGACCGAATGGCTCCAGGCCTTGGACGAGCGCCTCAACCAGTCCCAGCCGTTCCGTGCCTGGTGCCCGCAGCTGGACGACAGGCTGTACAGCCTGACGATCATGAATCTGTGTGACCGGCTGCGGTTGATGTTTTTCGGCAACCTTTACCAGGATTGGTCGGAATTCGTCCTGTCGGACCTGGGCATCTTCACCTACGAAACCGTCGAGTTCAGTGCCGAGTCACGGGGGTTGCGCAGCCGCGAGGACGTCGATGCCTGCCTGTTCCTGCACGACTGCCAGCAGCGCTTCGAAGCTGGCGAGTCCCTGGAAGAGATCGTCGCCCAGGTCAACGAGCTGTCCCTGGACAATCCGTGGCTGGAGCGGCGCCGGGGCAAGTTGTTGTTCCAGATTGGCCAGCACGGCGAACGCATCGGTGACTTCGCCTTGGCCTTGGGCATCTATCGCGCTTGCGCTTACCCGGGGGCGCGGTTGCGGATGGTCCGGGTGCTGGAACGCATCGGCGAATACGCCCTGGCCCTTGAACTGGGCGAGGTGGCGATGCAGGCACCGCAAAGTGCCGCCGAAACCCAGGCCTTGCTGCGGATCGTGCCCCGTCTTCGGCGCAAGTTGGGCGGGCCGCCGGTGCCACGGAGCCTGGCCCGGGAAGTGGAGCGCCTGGAACTGCAACTGCCGCGCGTCGATCCGACCTTGTCGGTGGAGTACCACGTCCAGGCCCACCTGCACGACGAAACCGCGCCAGTGCATTACGTCGAGAACAGCCTGATCAATTCGCTGTTCGGCCTGCTGTGCTGGCCGGCGATCTTCGCGCCGTTGCCGGGCGCGTTTTTCCACCCGTTCCAACGCGGGCCGGTGGACCTGCTCAACGAAGATTTCCATGCCCGTCGCGCCGAGCTGTTCGCAGCTTGCCTGGCAGAGTTGGACGATGGCCGCTATCGGCAGACCATCGGCCGTCGCTATGCCGAAAAGCGGGGCGTGCAGTCGCCTTTCGTATTCTGGGGCGCGCTGTCCGAGCCCTTGCTGGAGCAAGCCCTCGATTGCCTGCCGGCCGCGCATCTCAAGCACTGGTTTGACCGTCTGCTGCTGGACATCAAGGCCAATCGCGCCGGTATGCCGGACCTGATCCAGTTCTGGCCGCAGCACAAGACCTACCGCATGATCGAAGTCAAAGGCCCTGGCGATCGGCTGCAAGACAACCAGCTACGCTGGCTGGAGTTCTGCCATGAACACCAGATGCCCGTTGCCGTTTGTTATGTGCAATGGGCAGAGTCAGCCATCGCGAGCGAGCTCGCTCCCACATGGGATGAGTCACCACAGATCACCTGTGGGAGCGAGCTTGCTCGCGATGGGGCCGCATGAACCCGGCACCCAGCTACAGCATCGCCGTGCGGGCATTGTGTGAGTTCACCGCCAAGGTGGGTGACCTTGACCTGCGCTTCACACCTTCGCCCACGGCCCTGGAAGGCATCGCCGGCCATCGCACCGTGGCCTCGCGGCGCAGCGAGGGTTATCAGGCTGAAGTGGCCCTCGAAGGTCATTACCAGACACTGACAGTCAAAGGCCGGGCCGATGGCTACGACCCCGTTCGCCAATGCCTTGAAGAAGTGAAGACCTACCGGGGTGAGCTGGCCAAGCAGCCAGCCAATCATCGCCAGCTGCATTGGGCCCAGGCGAAAATCTATGGCGGGTTGATGTGCCAGAAACTGCAATTGCCGCACATCGACGTGGCTCTGGTGTACTTCGACATCGTCAGCGAAAAGGAAACCTGCATCACCCAACGTTTCGAGGCGACACAGCTGCAAGCCTTCTTCGAAGCGCAATGCGCGTTGTTCCTGGCCTGGGCCGAACAGGAAATGGCCCATCGACAGGCGCGCAACCTCGGCGCGCAATCGCTGGTATTTCCCCATGCGGGTTTCAGGTCGGGGCAACGGCACCTGGCCGAATCGGTGTTCAAGGCCGTCAGCACCGGCCGCTGCCTGATGGCCCAGGCGCCAACGGGCATCGGCAAGACCGTCGGTACCTTGTTCCCAATGCTCAAGGCTTTGGCGCCGCAGCAACTGGACAAAGTGTACTTCCTCACAGCGAAAACCCCAGGGCGCAAGCTGGCCCTGGATGCGGCGCGGGTGATCACCCACGGCGCGTCGTCAATGCCATTGCGGGTGCTGGAAATGATCGCCCGGGACAAGGCTTGCGAACACCCGGACAAGGCATGCCATGGCGAATCCTGCCCACTGGCCCGCGGTTTCTACGACCGCTTGCCGGGCGCCCGGGCAGCAGCGAGCCAGGTCACGTTGCTCGACCAGGCGGCGTTGCGCGAGATTGCGCTGGCCCATGAGGTCTGCCCGTATTACCTCAGCCAGGAAATGGCCCGCTGGGCCGACGTGGTGGTGGCCGACTACAACTATTACTTCGACTTCAGCGCGTTGCTCTTCGGCCTGGCCCAGGCCAACGGCTGGACTGTCGCGACCTTGGTGGATGAAGCCCATAACCTGGTGGAGCGCGGGCGGCAGATGTACAGCGCGACCCTCGACCAGGCCACGCTGACCAGCGTGCGCAAAACCGCCCCCGAACCGCTGAAGAAATCCCTCGATAGGGTCAATCGCCAGTGGAACGCCTTGCATGCGCCCCAGGTGGCGGCCTATCAGGCTTATGAAAAACTGCCGGAAAAACTGCTCCAGGCCCTGGCCAACTGCACGACGGCTATCGGCGATTACCTCAACGATCATCCCCAGGGCCTGGACAGCGGATTGCAGGCGTTTTACTTCGACGCGTTGCAGTTTGGCCGGGTGGCGGAAACCTTCGACGAGCACTTTCTGTTCGACATCCACAAGCGCGAACTTGGCCGCCAGCGCAGCCTGTCTACGCTGTGCCTGCGCAACGTGGTGCCGGCCGCATTCCTGCGGCCCAGGCTGACGGCGGCCCGCAGCACGGTGCTGTTTTCCGCGACCTTGAGCCCCCGGCACTACTACGCAGATTTGTTGGGGACGCCGGGCGACACGGTATGGATCGACGTGGAATCGCCGTTCAAGGCCGAACAACTGGACGTGCAGGTTGTCAGCCGCATTTCCACCCGTTTTGCCCACCGCCAGGCGTCCCTGGAACCCATTGCCGCGTTGATGGCCCGCCAGTTCAGCGAGCGCCCAGGCAACTACCTGGCTTTTTTCAGCAGCTTCGATTACTTGCAGCAAGTGGCGGGGTTGTTTGCCGAGCGGTACCCGCAAATTGCGCTTTGGACGCAATCGCGCGGCATGGGCGAAGCCCCCCGGCAGGCGTTTATCGAGCGGTTCATGGAGCACAGCCAAGGCATTGGCTTTGCGGTGCTGGGCGGTGCGTTCGGCGAGGGCATCGATTTGCCGGGTTCACGCCTGATCGGCGCGTTCATCGCCACCTTGGGGCTGGCGCAGTTCAACCCGGTCAATGAGCAGATGAAACAACGCATGGCGGCGATCTTTGGCGATGGTTACGACTACACCTACTTGTATCCCGGCCTGCAAAAAGTCGTGCAGGCGGCCGGCCGCGTAATCCGCACCCAGCAGGATCGCGGGGTGGTATTGCTGATCGATGACCGGTTTGGCGAGGCCAGGGTGCAGCACTTATTGCCGCGTTGGTGGTCTGTCACTCAGGAAACACACCCCGCCACCTGTAGGAGCGAGCTTGCTCGCGATGGCGGTCTGTCAGTGACATGAAGGCTGGCTGAAACACCGCCATCGCGAGCAAGCTCGCTCCCACAGGGGAATCCATCAGGGCTTGGGTTTGTGAATAGCCTGGGAGACCTGAGTATTGCGCTCCCAAAGCTCAATAATTTTTCCTGGCGCCAGACTTGTTCCATACTCCGCAAAAGTCCACACGGATGCCCCGGCCAGATGCTTGAGAACGCCCCCAAGACCCCACTCATGAACGAGGAACAGCGTTTTCGCCTGCTCATCGACGCTGTGGTCGACTACGCCATCTACATGACCGACCCATCGGGCATCATCACCAGCTGGAACTCTGGCGCCAGGCGTTTCAAGGGCTACGCGGAGTCCGAGATCCTGGGCCAGCATTTCTCCCGTTTCTATACCGATCAGGACCGCGCCGCCGGCCTGCCGCAACGGGCGCTGGACACGGCTGTGCAGGAGGGGCGCTTTGAAGGTGAGGGTTGGCGGGTGCGCAAGGACGGTACGCTGTTCTGGTCCCATGTGGTGATCGATCCGATCATCGACAGCCAGAGCGGCACCTTGCTTGGTTTCGCCAAGATCACCCGCGACCTGACCGATCGCAAGATGGCCGAGGAAACCCTCAAGCAAAGCGAGCAGCAGTTCCGCCTGCTGGTGCAAAGCGTCACCGATTACGCCATCTACATGCTCGACCCGCAAGGCCAGGTCACCAACTGGAACCTGGGGGCGCAGCGGATCAAGGGTTACCTACCGGCCGAAGCCATCGGCCAGCATTTCTCGATGTTCTACACCCCCGAAGATCGCGATACCGGCGAACCGCAGCGCGCGTTGAGCATCGCCGCCAGCGAAGGGCGTTTCGAGAAGAAGGGCTGGCGCATGCGCAAGGATGGCACGCGCTTCATGGCCCACGTCGTCATCGATGCGATTCGCAGCGACACCGGCACGCTGTTGGGCTTTGCCAAGATCACCCGCGACATTACCGATGCCACCCAGGCCCAGCAGGCCCTCGAACAGGCCCGCGAGGCGCTGTTCCAATCCCAGAAACTGCAAGCCATCGGCCAGCTCACCGGCGGCATCGCCCATGATTTCAACAACCTGTTGACGGTCATCCTTGGCAACCTGGAGATCGTGCGCAAGCGCATGCCCAACGAGCCGAAACTCACTCAATTGCTGGACAACGCGACCCAGGGCGCGCTGCGCGGGGTTTCGCTGACCCAGCGCATGCTGGCGTTTGCCCGCCGGCAAAAACTGACCTACGAATCGGTCGAGCTGTCGGCCCTGGTGCAGGGTATCAGCGGCCTGCTGCAAAGCTCCCTGGGCCCGTCGATACACATCCAGACCCGTTTCGCCGAGGCGCTGTCGCCGGTGTTGGCCGATGTCAACCAACTGGAACTGGCGATTCTCAACCTGGCGACCAACGCCCGGGACGCCATGCCCCATGGCGGCCAGCTCATGATTACTGCCGATGAGCGGCAAGGGTGTGATGCGGCCCCGGACAAGCCGATGGCTCCCGGGCGCTACATTTGCCTGGCGATTACCGATGAAGGCGAGGGCATGGATGAAGCCACGCTGGCCTCGGCCGTGGACCCGTTTTTCACCACCAAGGGCGTTGGCAAGGGCACGGGCCTGGGGTTGTCCATGGTGCATGGCCTGGCGGAGCAGTTGGGGGGACGTCTGACGCTCAGGAGCCAGAAAGGTGTCGGTACCACCGCGCAGTTGTGGCTACCGGTGGCGAACAACCCGGCACCGGGTAAAGCGTCGATCCAGGAAGCAACACAGCCGGTCGACGAGTTGAAAGTGCTGGTGGTCGATGATGACAGCCTGGTGCTGACCAGCACGCGCCTGCTGATCGAAGACCTCGGGCACCGGGTCCTTTGCGCAGCCTCGGGCGCCCAGGCGCTGGAGTTGCATGAGCGCAACCCGGACATCGACCTGGTGATCACCGACATGGCCATGCCGCAGATGGACGGTGCGCAGCTGGCGAAACTGTTGCGCGACCGCCAACCGACCTTGCCCATCATCCTGGCCACCGGTTATGCCGAACGCCTGGAAGGTTTCGCCACGCAATTGCCTCGGTTGATCAAGCCGTTCAAGCAGATTGACCTGGTGCAGATCATTGGGCAGACGATGAAATAGCCAGGAGCGCAACGTCCGCCTCCTTTGGTGAGGGAGCAGCCGCCTATTCGGTATTCTTCTTGAACCCACGCAAATTCATCGCACACAGGCAAAACTGCAACACGATCAATGCATACGCGTGGGTATGAAGCCCCCAGATCACCCACAGAATATTGCTGGCAATAAAACAACTGAATCCCGCCACCCGGCGTCGCGGTTGACGTGAGCCGATCAACCAGGCGGCCAGCACCGTGACGAGCATCGCTGGCCATTGCACCCATCCAAGATAATCCACACAAGCGTCCTCTTGCCCATATGAACTAGAGACCTTGGCGGTCAGGGAGTGTTTCCTCGGGCGCTTGATGCCCCTGCGGTCCATTGGCTTGAACTTGCCGTGTGCCGGGTTCTTCTAATGAGTCCGAATCATCATCGAGGCTCAGCCTGCGCAATGCCCAGAATACTCACCGGGCCAACCCCGGAAGAAGAACTGACGGAACACAACGCCAAACTGTTCGGCTCGCCCAAGGAACGACTGGATTTCTATCGCCGGGAGATCCAGTACGAGACCAGCATTCTGGCCAACCGAACCGATGCTTACCTCGCCGCGCAATCTTTCCTGGTGATCGCCTTTGCCTCATGCATGGCCAACTTGAACCCGGAATGGGGCAAGTTGTTCACGCTGATCGTGCCGCCATTCCTGGCCTTGCTGGGCTTCTTGAGCTCACTCAATGCCTGGCCGGGCATCAAGGCGGCCTACGAGATCATCGATCATTGGCATTTCAAACAGAGCGAGTTATTGCGCGCCGAACCCTTGATGGGCCTGGCCTACGACGAGTCGCCGCTGTTCAGCGAGCGGGAATCGACGCACAAAGGCTACCGCAAGTCGCTGCTGTTCTCGGTGCGTACGCCATGGATCTTCGCCACCTTCTGGGTGTTGCTGGGGGTGTATTCGGTCTATATCCAGATGGGCGATCCTGGCGGTTGAGACACGCTCGTCTCAGCCCGAATGCTTGCGGCGCTCATACCATGCCAGGGTCGGTTGGGTCGTGACACCATGGACCAGAATGCTCAACGCCACCACCGACAGGGTGAGGTTGATGCACAGTTGCGCCACCTCCGGCTGCAGGTCATGGTTCAAGGCAAAAAACAGATAAAACAGGCTGCCGATCCCGCGGATGCCAAACCAGCCGATCAGCAGCCGCTGCGGTCCGTCGAGCAATCGCCCCCAGGGCATCGCCAGGACGCTTAGCGGGCGGATGACGGCAAACAGCAGGGCACCGATCGCCAAGGCCCGCCAGTCCCAATGGTTGGCCAGCACGACGCCGAGCAGGGTGACCAGGAACACTTCCATCGATCGCTCCACCAGGCTGCCGAATGCGAGCATGTCGCTCATCATGACCCCAGCGGCCAATTGACCATCGTCCAGCGACTCGGTATCGCCCAGGACAGCCTGCTGGGGATCGACGGTTTCGTGGCCCACCACCGGTTGCACCAAGTGCTCTGCCGGCGGCGCCGCTTCATCGGTGGACTTGACCTCGGCCTGGCGCAGCCCCAGGCCGGCGGCGAACACTGAGAGAAAGCCGTAGCCCTGGATCCATTCGGCCACGACGTAGGCCAAGGCAATCAGCGCCAGGGCCAGGTAGTCATTGGGCGACAGCGTGCTGTCGGCATTCTTGATGCGCATCGACAAGGTCAGCTTGCCAATCCCGCGGCCCATCCAGTAGCCGACCAGCAAACCGGCCGGCACCGCCCACAGGACGTTACGCAGCAGCCACTCACCGAGAAAACCGCTGCCGTCGTCGCGCAGCATCAACAGGCCGAAGATCACAAAGGGAAACGCCGTCCCGTCGTTCAGTCCCGCTTCGCCCGACAGGCCGAAACGCACCCGGTCGTCATCCCGCGCGTCGTTGACCTGCACCAGCGCCGCCAGCACCGGATCGGTAGGTGCCAGCATCGCGCCGATCAGCATCGACACGCCCCAACTGAGCCCGAACAGATAATGCAATGCCAGGCACAGGCCGGCGATGCACAGGATCATCACCGGCCCGGCCAGCCCAAAGGCCACGCGCCAGGCACGGTTGTTGAGGGGCAAACGCAACTTGAGGCCGCTGACGAACAACGAAAACACCACCGCGACTTCCGTGAGGTGCTCCATCCAGACCGAGGAGTCGCTGATGTCCAGCTTCAGCACGTCCAATCCCATCGGCCCGATGGCGACGCCCAGCACCAGGCACATCGCCGAGGTGGTGACCGGCATCCAGCGCAGATAGGAGGAGGTCAGGGCCAGGGTCAGCAACACCGCACCGAGCACCGCTACCCATACCGTGAAAGTCATCGTTGCTCCTTGGATAGCAAGGGAGTCAGTCGCAACACCCTGTACGACCGCCAAGCACAATACTGTGGCGAGGGGATTTAGCGAAACGTCGCACCGCCCCGCTGTGGGAGCAAAGCTTGCTCGCGATGCAGGCGCCTCGGTTCCAGAGAGACCGCTTTGTTTTTATCGCGGGCAAGCCTTGCTCCCACAGATAAAACCCCTCGCCACAAGGGTGTTCACTTGCTGGTATTGGCGCACTTGTCCTCATTCGAGGGCTGGAGCGAAACGAGGGTTCCCCTCGTGAACGGACAACCCGTTTATCCGCCGGCCTTTCAACCCAACGGAATTTTTCGTCGTTGCCGGCGCTCTGCAACAGAAGAGACGTGTTGATTCAGCGTCCGCCGAGAACCCAAGAGGCCCTTATGACTGCGCTGACACCCCTTCAATCCCGGCCGGCTACCGTGCACCCCGTTACGCCTGACGGGCACGTGCGCCAATGTTATGAACAACTGTTCCAGGGCCCCGACGACGCTGACAAGCAAGCCGTCGCCCAAGCGTTCCTCCAGGAATGCATCGCAAAGGCTGCGGCGCTTCCCCAGGAGATGCCCGATGACCCCACGGCGCTGCAGGCCTGGGTCGAGCAGCACAGTGCCGGCGTGGCCCGGCAATACGCTGACTACCTGGAGCGGCGCAAAAATGGCGGCGCGCGCGAGTTCTTCAGCGGCAAGGCCCACGCCCTGTACTTCCTGCAGGCGGTGGCACCGACCAAACGGGTGGACGGTGCCTGGCTGTATGGCGTGGTCAAGCACTGGCACGACCACCGTTTCGAAGGGTTGCTGTGCACCTACCTGGAAGAACTGGGGGACGGTCATCCCGCGCAGAACCATGTGGTGCTCTATCGCAAGTTGCTCGCCGAACACGACCTGTCGGATGCCCCGGACATCGATGACGACCTTTATCTGCAAGGCGCCGTGCAGCTCGCCTTGGGTTACGCCAGCGACGAATACCTGCCAGAGGTCATCGGCTACAACCTGGGCTATGAGCAATTGCCCCTGCATCTGCTGATCAGCGCCTATGAGCTGAGCGAACTGGACATCGATCCGTACTATTTCACCCTTCATGTCACCATCGACAACGCCAGCACCGGCCACGCCCATAAGGCCGTGCAAGCGCTGCTGCAGCTGATGCCGATGGAAGCCGACCGTGACGCTTTCTGGCACCGGGTCACGTTGGGCTATCGCCTCAATGACCTGGGGCAGGGCAGCCGGGACATCATCGGCTCGTTCGACCTGGATCGCGAAGTGCTGGACATGCTTGAACGCAAACGCCCGTTCGGCCAGCACATGCATTCCGATTACTGCAAGTTCGAAGGCAAGACCGTCAACCAGTGGCTCTCGGCGCCAGGCCAGTTGGAAGGGTTCTTGGCGGCAATGCAGAACAAAGGCTGGATCAAACGCCATGAAGACCCGCAGAACAGCCGCTTCTGGAAGCTGATCAACGGGGCTGGCGCAGCCATGTTCGGGGTGTTCAGCCCTTACGAAAAACAGCTGCTGCACGATTGGATAGCCGGTGACTGGCTGGACGAGGGCACAAGGTCCGGCGTCCGGCGCGGTCCGGTTGCGGCTTGCGAGCCAACGACACCGATGGATGATCCCGATGTACAAAGCTTGCAACAGGCACTGCAAGGCCGGGCGCCCAACGAGCAGATGCAGGTCCTGATGCCCTGGCTCTGTGCTCGGCGTCATAGCCATCCGGCGGGGCTGTTGGCGACTCGCCGCTTCATCGAACTCAAATCCGCACTTCGCTAGGGAGCCCTGCATGAATGAGGAAGAACGCCTGTCCGAGACGGACCTTGCGCTGCTGCAACTGGGCCGGCGCCTGCAAGCCGACGGCTACCGTTTCATTACCCCGACGCCGTTGACCCACGAGCGGGTCAACCAGCGTCCCGGCAATGAGCGCGCCAAGACCATGCGGGACGTGTTCGGCTGGTCACGGCCGTTTGCGCCGGGGCTGATCAGCACCGATGAACAGCGGCAACTGCAAGACGCCCAGGTGCTGGAAGCACACGACGGCCTGTTGCGTAGCCGGGTGCGCTGGTCGAGCCTGGATGGCTTGCTGTTCGCTCATTCGCAGTTCCCCACCCAGGCCACCGATGCGGTGTTTTTCGGCCCTGACAGCTACCGCTTTGCCCAACTGATCCATACTCATCTGCAACAGAACTTCACGGCGGTGCATCGCGCCGTGGACATCGGTTGTGGTGCGGGCGTCGGTGCGATCGTGATTGCCCGCGCCCGGCGTGAAGCACAAGTACTGGCGGTGGACATCAACCCGCAAGCCTTGCGCCTGAGCGCTGTGAACGCCGCGCTGGCCGAGGTGGGCAATGTCGAGGTCGCTCGCAGCGACGTGCTGCAGGACGTGCCAGGCAACTTCGACCTGATCGTCGCCAACCCGCCGTACATGGCTGATCCATCCGAGCGCGCCTATCGCCATGGCGGCGGCGCACTAGGCGCCGGGTTGTCGTTGCGTATCGTCGAACAGGCCTTGCCCCGGCTGGCCCCGGGCGGCTCGTTGGTGCTTTACACCGGCGTGGCGATGGTGGATGGGCGCGACCCGTTCCTGGAAGCGCTGGGTCAATGGCGTGACTCGACGGATTTCGGCTGGACCTACAAGGAATTGGACCCCGACGTGTTTGGTGAGGAACTGCTGACGCCGGGTTATCAGGACGTGGAAAGGATCGCCGTGGTGGCGTTGGTTGTAACCCGCATTGGCGCAGGTATTGGCGGGGTTATCGGAGGGATTATCGATGAACAGGCGCATGAAATTCGGCATTGAAGAGGAGTACTTCATCACCGATCTGCAAACCCGTCACATGCCAGGCGAGCCACCCGCGGAGGCTGTCGCCGCGTGCCAGGCCGAGCTGGGCAAGCATTTCGCCCATGAAATGTTCTTGTGCCAGGTCGAGATGGCATCGCCCATCTTTCGCAGCCTGTCAGAGGCTGCCGACTACCTGAGCCAGGTGCGTACGGGCTTGAACCAGCGGTTGGCGCCGTATGGCCTGGGCCTGCTCAGCGCCGGTTCACACCCGATGGCCACCCCAGTGCTGCAACCGACCGACGAGCTGCATTTCCAGCAACTGTTCGATGATTACCAGCGGGTGGCGCGGCGCAGCGTGCTGTCGGGCCTGCATGTCCATGTGGAAGTCCCGGCCACCCAGGATCGGGTGCGAGTCATGAATGAGATCCTGCCCTGGCTGCCGATGTTCCTGGCCCTGAGCGCGTCATCGCCGTTCTGGAACGGTGCCTACAGCGGCTTCAGCAGCTACCGGCAAGTGGCCTGCGATGAATGGCCACGCATGGGCGTGCCGGAGTTTTTCGAAGACGAGTCGGCGTTCGCCAGCTACGTCGACATGCTCATGCGTACCGGGTCCATTCGCCAACCCAGCGATTGCTGGTGGGTGATACGGCCTTCCTCACGTTACCCCACGCTGGAACTGCGCATTTGTGATGCCTGTCCTCGGGTCGACGACGTCCTCTGTCTGGTCTCGCTGTTTCGCCTGATGGTGGCCCATGCCGTGGCGCAGCGCCGGCCTGGCGCCAACTACAGCCAGATGTCCCAGTGGGTCCTCAAGGAGAATCGCTGGCGGGCCAAGCGTCACGGGATTCTCGCGGAGTTTATCGTCGAGGGGCAGGAGCAGCCGATGTTGATCGGTGAATGGCTGACCCTGGCCGAGCAAACCTTCGGTGAGACCGCAGCAGAGTTGGGTGTTCAGGACGTATTCAAGCAGGTGCGCCGCATGGTGCAGGAAGGCACCAGCGCCGACCGGCAAATCGTCCTCTTCGAACAGGGGCTGCTGCTGGGCGATTCCGTCGAACAGGCCTTGAGCCGCGTGGTCGATCAATTGCTCGCGGAAACCGCCGGGCTGCCGGTCGCCGATCCGGCGTTGCAACAGGTGGCAGGTGGGCCATGAGCAGCAAGACCCTGGATGACTACAACCGCATGCGCGACTTTGCCGCCACCCCGGAGCCGGCGGCGAAGCGCTCGCGCAAATCGGCGAAGACTGCCCATGCCTTGCAGTTCTGTATTCAAAAACACGACGCCTCGCGGCTGCATTACGATTTTCGGCTGGAGCTGGACGGTGCGCTCAAGAGCTGGGCGGTGCCCAAAGGCCCCTCCCTGGACCCGAAAGCCAAGCGCCTGGCGGTGCATGTCGAAGACCATCCGCTGGATTACGCCACGTTCGAAGGCAACATCCCCGAGGGCCATTACGGCGCCGGTGACGTTATCGTCTGGGATCGGGGCGTCTGGATTCCCCAGGATGATCCCTATGAGGCCTATGAAAAGGGCCGGCTCAAGTTCGAACTGCAAGGCGAAAAGCTCAGCGGCCTGTGGAACCTGGTGCGCACCCACATGCCTGGCAAGCAGGAGCAGTGGTTCCTGATCAAACATCAGGACCAGGCCGCCCGCCCCGAGAGTGAATACGACGTGGTCCAGGCCGAACCGAACAGCGTGCTCAGCGATCGCACCCTGGTGCCCAAGCGCCGCGGCAAGGCCGCTGCAGCCAAAGCGGTGAAACAACCGGAAAAGGCCGTGCAGGCGAAATCGCCAAGAGGCGCCGCGAAAACCACCCTCAGCGGCGCGGTCGCCGGACCGTTGCCGGACACCCTCAAGCCGGAACTGGCAACACTGGTGGAAAGCGCGCCCGACGGCGAGTGGCTCTATGAAATCAAGTTCGACGGTTACCGGGTCATGGCGCGCATCGAACACGGCGACGTAAGGTTGCTGACCCGCAACGGCCATGATTGGACCCACAAATTGCCAAGACAGGCCGAAGCCTTGGCTGCGCTGGGCTTGGAATCGGCCTGGCTCGACGGCGAGATGGTGGTTGCCAACGACCAGGGCGTGCCGGACTTCCAGGCCTTGCAGAATGCCTTCGAGGCCGGCAGCAGTGGCAAGATCGCCTATTACCTGTTCGACATGCCGTACCTCAATGGCATGGATTTGCGCAAAGTGCCAGTGCAAGAACGCCGGGCGGCATTGGCCGCAGTGCTGGAGCCCAATGAAAGCCCCTTGCTGCGGTTTTCCGATGCTTTCGAAGAAACTCCCGAAGCGCTGCTCAACAGCGCCTGCCAGATGCAGATGGAAGGGTTGATCGGCAAGCGCATCGGCAGTGCCTATGTGTCCAGGCGCAGCAACGACTGGATCAAGCTCAAGTGCAAGAATCGCCAGGAGTTCGTGGTGGTGGGCTTCAGCGATCCCAAGGGCGCTCGCAGCGCCTTCGGTGCCTTGCTGCTGGGGCTGCATGACGCTGACAGCGGCCAGTTACGCTATGCCGGCAAGGTCGGCACCGGGTTCAACGAAACCACCCTTAAAAGCATCTACCAGCAACTGCTGCCCCTGGAGACCAAAAAGGCCGCCGTGGTCAACCCGCCCAGCGGTTACGAAGCCAAGGGCGTGCACTGGCTCGAACCGACGCTGTTGGCCGAAGTGGCCTTTGCCGAAATGACCAAGGACGGCTCGGTGCGCCATGCGGTCTTCCATGGCTTGCGCAACGACAAGCCGGCCAAGGACATTACCCAGGAGCTGGTCAAGCCCGTGAAAAAAACCGCTGCGGCAAAAAAAACCAAAGCCAAGCATGAGCCTGGCGCGACACCGGCCAAAACCAAGAGCAAGGCCAAGGCACCGGCCTTGGACGGCAAGGTCCGCATCACTCATCCGGAGCGGGTCATTGACGCCAGCAGCGGCACCACCAAGCTGCAACTGGCCGAGTACTACGCCAGCGTGGCCGAATTCATCCTGCCAGAACTGGCGGATCGCCCGGTGGCCTTGGTCAGGGCGCCGGATGGCATCGCCGGGGAACTGTTCTTCCAGAAGAACGCCGAGCGCCTGGCGATTCCCGGTATCACCAGTCTGGACAAGGCGCTGACCGGGCAGCCGGTGATGATCATCAACAACGCCGAAGCGCTGATCGGCGCGGTGCAGATGAGCACGGTGGAGCTGCACACCTGGAACGCCACCTCGGTCGATCTGGACAAGCCTGACCGCTTCGTTCTCGACCTTGACCCGGACCCGGCGCTGCCCTGGAAAAGCATGGTCGAGGCGACGCAGCTCACGTTATCGGTGCTCGATGAGCTGGGGCTCAAGGCGTTCCTCAAGACCAGCGGAGGCAAGGGCATCCATGTGGTGGTGCCGCTGACGCGCAAGCTGGGTTGGGACGAGGTCAAGGGGTTCAGCCATGCGATTGTCAGTCACATGGCCAAGCTGCTGCCGGACCGTTTTTCGGCGGTGTCCGGGCCGAAGAATCGGGTAGGGCGGATTTTCATCGATTACCTGCGCAATGGGTTGGGCGCTACCACCATTTGCGCTTACGCCGCCCGGACCCGGGAAGGGTTGCCGGTTTCGGTGCCTGTTTTTCGCGAGGAGGTGGCCGAGCTCAAGGGGGCGAATTTGTGGAATGTGCACAATGTTCATGAGCGTCTGGCGGAAGTTGGGCATGAGCCTTGGGCGGGGATTAAGCGGACTCGGCAGAGCATTACGGCTGAGATGCGTAGGCGTATTGGTATGAGGGAGACGGATAAGTAGTGTGTTTTATAGGGGGTGTGGATCCATTGTTGCGGTAACGGCTACTTATGGTTCCGCTTAACGGGGTGCCGAGATCAACGTCCTCCACGAGGCGGCCTAACAGCCGACCCGATTCTTGGTGGAGACCGCGTCTTTCCTGTGGGAGCGAGCTTGCTCGCGATGGCGGAGTGTCAGTTTGCGGTGATGTTTGGATGTGCCGGCCTCATCGCGAGCAAGCTCGCTCCCACAGGTTTTTTGGTGTGTCCAGATACTGCGAATACCCGTAAACCCATGTGGGAGCGAGCTTACTCGCGATGAGCACTGCAACGCCGCCGTCATTGGCGGGTGCAGTATCACCTTCAGCCCACCGGCACTCGCAGATATTCCGGCTGCAGGTAGTTGAACCATAGCAGGATCATTTCCACCAGGATTGTCACCAGGACCAGCAAGCCGACGCCCCAGACACTCGTCGAGTAGAGCAGGCCCTGTTCTTTCCTGAGGCTCATGAACTTGGGCAATCCGACGAATAGCAGGAATGTCGAGTAGGCCGAGGCCAGCAACAAGACGGCCACCGCCAGCCAGCGATTCGGGTAGAGCCCGAAAATCCCGGCCAGGAAGTATGGCGTCGCCGTGTAGGCGGCGAAGCCGATGCATTGGTTGACCGTCGGACGGACGTCGAAGGAGCGGGACATCCAGCGAATGAACAGTCCCATCAGCGCGACGCCGACCACGATGGTCAGGTACAGCAGCACGCACAATTGAAATGCGCTGGCGCGGCTGAGCCGTACCGTCTCGTTTTCGACCAGGCTCCAACCAGTCCAGGTGGTGCCGATGAACAGGCACACCGCCGGAATCAAGGCTAGCAATAGCAGATGAGCCAGGTAATGGCGCGGATGAGCCTGTTCCTGCTCGCGAATGTCTGTCCAGGCGAAATCAGGGTGCGTGAACAGTTTGACGAAAGGTGCAGACATGACGACCTCCTGATCAGGATGGCCTCTGCATGAGGCCCTTATAGGTTTGAGGTGCAGCAAAAGACCGGGGTTTCATTTATTTGTTGGCGCCGGACGACGGGGCGATAAAGGGAATGAATCACTACGGCAAGAGTCAACCCATCAGCATCCCTGAAGGACCCTTTGCCATGACTGCAGCCAAAATCCTGGTCGATTATCTACGAGAGCATGACCTGCGCCTGACCACGGCCGAGTCCTGTACCGCCGGGCAGATCGTTACGTTGTTGGCCGAGGTGCCGGGCAGTGGTTCACTGATCGAAAGCGGTTATGTGGTGTATTCCCCTGAAGCCAAGCAGCGTCTGCTCGGTGTCAGTCCACGCACCATCGATACCTTCAATCTGACCAGTCGTGAAGTGGCCGAGGAGATGGCCCTTGGCGCCTTGCGCGACGCCAATGCCAATGTCGCAGTGGCGACCACCGGGCTGCTCGGACCAGATGACAAGGACGGCATACCTGCCGGCACCGTGTGTTTTGCCTGGGCGTTCGATCTGAACGGCCAGCGAGCGCTGTTCAGCCGCTGCGAACGGTTCTTTGGCAGTCGCGGCCAGGTGCAACTGTGGGCAGCGCAATACGCGTTGCAGCAATTGCCGGTCTTTCACCAGCGGGCTGTGGCCGTTGAGCGTCGGTAGGGATAGATGCTGATCGTTCCCCCGCTCCGCGTGGGAATGCATCCCGTGACGCTCTGCGTCACACTTCAGAAACGGAACGCGGAGCGTCCCTGGCGGCATTCCCACGCAGGAGCGTGGGAACGATCGAAAAAATGTTGCGCCTGGCTCAAAGTATCGGCTTACCCCCGGTAATCCCATAGCGCTCCCCGGAGATGTAGCTGGCTTCGTCCGAGGCGAGCAGCACATAGATCGGCGCCACTTCAACCGGTTGGCCGGGGCGGCCGAGCGGGGTCTGGGAGCCGAAATTCTGTACCTCTTTCTCGGGCATGGTCGCTACGATCAGCGGCGTCCAGATCGGTCCTGGTGCCACGCTGTTCACACGGATGCCCTTGGGGCCGAGCATTTGTGCCAGGCCGCCGGTGAAGTTGGCGATGGCGCCCTTGGTGGTGGCATACGCCAGCAGCGTCGGCTTGGGCATGTCGGAGTTGACCGAACTGGTGTTGATGATCGAGCCACCCGGCTTCATGTGCGGCACGGCGGCCTGGCAGATCCTGAACATCGCCGTGATGTTGATATCGAACGTACGCACCCATTCTTCGTCGGATATTTCCTCAAGACTTTCATGGGTCATCTGGAACGCGGCATTGTTGACCAGAACGTCGATATGCCCGAAGCGGGCGACGGTTTCATCGACGATTTTGCGGCACTGGTCTTTGTTCGCCAGGTCCCCGGGCAGCAACAGGCATTGGCGCCCGGCCTGCTCGACCCAGCGCGCGGTTTCCTTGGCGTCTTCATGCTCGTCCAGATAGGCAATCGCCACGTCCGCGCCTTCACGGGCAAAGGCAATGGCGACGGCGCGACCGATGCCGCTGTCGGCGCCAGTGATCAGGGCGATTTTGTTCGCCAGTCGTCCGGAGCCGGTGTAGCTCTGTTCGCCGCAGTCCGGGTAGGGATCCATTTTCCGTTGGCTGCCAGGCACCGGCTGGCTTTGTTTCGGGAAAGGTGGGAAAGGGTATTCGACCATTGTCGTTCTCCAGGCTTGGTTGCGATGGAGGGTGGACTGCGGGGTTTCGGGCAGAGTTCGGTCGGATTTTATTGCCAGTCGATGAGCGTGATACCGGGCGTTTCGTCGGTGAATCGAGCGCTGTGACGAGCGTCGGATGAAGCTGTATTCTTCAATGGAAGGACTGGTTTCGATAAGGAGCAGGACAATGTTCAGCCACATACAGATCGGTGCGCGCGACCTGCCGAAAATGGTCGCTTTCTATGATGCCGTCCTCGGCTGCCTGGGGCTGGAGCGTATCGAAGGTGAACACGACTCGGGCCCGCCGGGGGAGGGGTGGCAGCGCCCCGGCAAGCATTGGCCACAGGTTTTCGTCCAGTTGCCTTTCAACGGCCTGCCCGCCACCTGGGGCAATGGCATGCAAGTGAGCTTCGCCGCTGACTCCCCGCAAACCGTGCGTGCTGCCTGGGAGCAGGCGATTGCCATGGGCGGCTCCGACGAAGGCCCACCCGGCCCGAGGCCGCAGTATTGCGAAGGTTATTTCGGGGCCTATTGCCGCGATCCGGAAGGGAACAAGCTGTGCTTTGTCCATGCGCCGGATATGCATGAGTAACGGTTGTGACGAGGGGATAAATCCCCTCGCCACAATGGATTGTTGTCGCCTGTTGGATCAGCCCCTGGCTTTCAGGCTACGCTCCATCCGCGCAATCCCTTCCTCCAGCAGCGTCCGCGGGCAGCCGAAGTTCAAACGCACGAACTGACCGGCATCGTCACCAAAATCCAGGCCGGCACTCAGCCCCACCTTGGCTTCTTTCAGGAAGAAGCCCTGCGGGTCATCCAGTCCCAACCCGGAACAATCCAGCCAAGCCAGGTAAGTGCCCTGGGGCACGGTCATGGTGATGCCCGGCAGGCGAGAGTTCACCGCTTCGACCAGGTAATCGCGGTTGGCTTGCAGATACACCTTCAAGGCCTCTAGCCACGGGCCGGCCTCGCTATAGGCCGCACGGGTCGCTTCAAGGCCCAGGGCATTGACGCTGTCGACCATGCCAGCCCGGGCGCTGTTGACCCGTTCGCGCAGCTTGGCGTTCTGGATAATGGCGAACGAGGTTTTCAACCCGGCTATATTGAAGGCCTTGCTGGCGGACATCAGGGTGATGGTGCGCTCGGCAATTTCCGGGCTGAGGGACGCGGTTGGAATGTGCACACGGCCGTCGAAGCACAGTTCGGCATGGATTTCGTCGGAGATGATCCAGGCGTCCTGCTCCAGGCAAATGTCTGCCACGGCCTTGAGTTCCTGGCGGTCAAACACCTTGCCCAGCGGGTTATGGGGATTGCTCAGCAACAGCGCGCCGCCGCCCTGCAATGCGTCGCGCAATGCCGCCAATGGCGTGTGGAATTCACCGTTGACCGGGTTGAATGGCAATTCCACTTTGTTCAACTGCCAGTTACCCGCTGCGTTGCGCAGCGGCGGGTAGTTGGGCACCTGCACCACGACATTCTGCTGGGGTTCTACCAAGGCATGCAGCGCCATGTTGAAGCCCGGTTCGACACCCGGCAGGAACACAATCTGCTGGGGCTCGACGCGCCAGGCGTACTTGCTCCACAGGTCGGCCACGATGGCGGCACGCAGATCGTCCTGGGCCACGCTGTAGCCCAGCATCGGATGTTCCAGGCGCTTGTGCAGCGCGTCGATGATCACGGACGGGGCGGAGAAGTCCATATCAGCGACCCACATCGGCAACACATCGGCCGGGTAGCGGCTCCATTTGGTACTGCCGGTGCCGTGGCGCTCCAATACCGTGTCGAAATCGAAAGTCATGGGGGTTCCATCAGTCAGTCATGAGATGGCGAACATCATAAAGCAAAGGCCAGCGAGAAAAGCTTGGTGGCGTAGTGCCACTAACTGATGATAATCAGTTACAGTTCACTGTCGAAACGCCGCCAAGACGTGAACGGCATTGGTAACGGACCCTCCAGGCCTTTGAAAAGGACGACCCCATGACATCGCCCGTGCGCTTTAACGATCACCACCGTAAAGCCGATCGCATCATGTTGGGGCTGCTTTGGCTCACGTTGTTGTATTCCCTGAGCCTGGCATTCCTGCACTCGACGTTTACCCAGGCGTTGCTGGTCGGGGCGACAACCTGCGTAGCAAGCACCGTGCTTTATCGCGTCCTGGCGGGCACTCGGGCCATGCGTTGCATTATCGCGGTGGCGTTGATGGTCATGGCGGCATTGCACATCAACCAGACCCGGGGCGTGATCGAGTTCCACTTCGGGATCTTCGTGCTGCTGGCCGTGTTGACGTTCTACCGTGACTGGCTGCCGATTGTCGTGGCCGCCGCCACCATTGCGGTTCATCACCTCGGTTTTCACTGGCTCCAACACCAGGGTTATCCGGTGTTCGTGATGGATGCCCACGGTGGCTGGTCGATGATCTTTCTCCACGCGTTCTACGTGGTGGTGGAAAGTGTGATCCTCATTTACCTGGCGAACCAGAGCCTGGCCGACGCCACGGAAAACCAGGATGTGCTCGATAAGGTTCTGGTGGCGGCCGCGCAATTGAGCAACGACGCTGGCAGGCAGCGCAGCGAGGGCGCCAAGGTCTCGTCGAGCGAGCGTTTCGATCATTTCCTCCAGCAGATCACCCAACTGGTGGACGGCGTGGTACGCGATACCCGAAATCTCTCGGACCTGGGCCAGGACCTGTCCCAAGTCGGCCAGACCCTGGAAACCGGCGCCCGCCACCAACTCGATGAAGTGGCGCAGATGAGCGGAGCGATCAGCCATCTGGTCCAGGCCATGGAGAACATTGCCGGCCATGTCGACCAGACCTTGCAGCGCGCCGGCCAGGCCAACGAACAGGTCAACCGCGGGCGCAGCACGGTTGACCAGACCCGAGAAGAGATCGTCGAACTGGCCGGGCGCATCAACCTGACCAACGAAACCGTGCAAGTCCTGGCCGAACAGGCACAGCAGATCGGCCAGGTGCTGGATGTGATCAATGGCATCGCCGAACAAACCAATCTGCTGGCCCTCAACGCGGCCATCGAAGCCGCTCGGGCCGGCGAGCAGGGCCGTGGTTTTGCGGTGGTAGCCGACGAAGTCCGGACCCTGTCCCAAAAGACCTCGACGTCCACCACGGAAATCCAGCAGATCATCGCCAAGCTGCAGCAGGGCAGCCGCCAGGCCGCTGTCGCCATGCAAGACAGCCGCGATGGGGTGGCGCGCTGCGTGTCCGCCAGCCAACTCGCTTCGCAACTGCTCCACGCCGTGGTGGAAGACATCGCAGTGATCAACCATTTCAACGACCTGATCGCCACTACCACCCAGGAACAATCCAAGGTATCAATGGGCATCAATGAGCGTTTGCAAACTGTCCAGGCCGTGGCTGAGCGCAATGCCGACAACATTGGCATCCTGACTCGCAGCAGCCAGTGCCTGCCACCGTTGGCAGAGCGGTTGGCGGTGTTGGGGCAAGCGTTTCATGGCAAAGCCGGGACGGTCTGAGCGGCAGGATCTGCAGTGACGACCGCGCCTACATACCGGTAGCAAACGCCGGAGGATGTTCTAGGGCCAGCCGTATCTCGCGAAACGCAACTTCGTACTGGCAGAGCATGCGCAACGCCCAATCAGCACGCCCCCGAATGCGATTGTCGTCTTCGTGGGCCGGTTCCTGGTCGTTGAGCGTCGACTCCACCTGCCGAATGATCAGATGTTCCGGCAAATACGTGATCCGGCAATTCTTGTAGCTCGACGCACGCAGCTCGGCGATGGGATAGGCGCCGCCAAGTCCAGCCGAGACGCCCACCAACAGCGCGGGTTTGTGCCCGAGCTCATTGATCCCCGCATAGAGGAAGAAGTTCTTCAGCGCGGGGCAGGCCATGCCATTCCACTCCGGGCTGATCACGATCAGTGCTGTCGCTTTGGCAAGGATCGATTGTTGGGCAAGCCACACCTCATCGCGGTCTTTTTCCGGCCAAAGCGGCAGGCGGCAGGCGGCCAGGTCAATCAAGTCGCTGGCGTCGCACAGGTTCAGATCCGTCAGTCGCTGGCGCAGATAACGCGCCACTTTCAGCGACTGACTGTCCCCGCGGTTGGAACCCGACAGCACAACGATGTGGCGGCTCATTGCGTCACCTCCGGTTGTGCGCTGGCCTTGGGCGCGGTACGGCGTGAGCGCACGACGGGCCAGAACAATTCCTCTTGCCAACTGATCGGTGACAGGTGCTCGATTCCGTAGGCTGGCGGGCGTCGGCGCGTGATTTTTGCCGTCCCGAACAGCACATCCCATAGAAACAACAGGTTGCCGAAGTTGCCTTTGTAATGGGTGACACCGTCCTCGGCCGTCAAGCCATGGTGGGCAGAGTGGGTGGATGGGGTGGAAATTATCCGTTCCAGAAGCCAGACCACAGGCCGCAAACCACGAACCCCATAAAGCTTGTCATCCCATGCAACGCTGCTGTGCGCCGCGAAAATAACAGTCATCTTGATGATCAGGTAAACGTAGTAGACCGGCGCGAGGCCCAGGTAGATCAGCATGCCGGACAGCCAGATCCCGGGCATGAGCAGGTAATAAAAACTGTTGTTGCGGTAAACGATCCGGACACTCATGTAGGGCGCGGAATGATGGGCGCGATGCAACGCATAGAGGGCGGGAACCCGGTGTGTCAGGCGATGCCACCAGTATTGAGTCATGTCGTCCAGCAACAGGAACAACACGAACCCGGCGGCCCAGGGGATCGCCACCAGCGCGTCTTTCATCTGCGGGGCAACCAGGCTGAGCAACTTGCCGCTCAGCCACATGACGGCGGGGAAGGTGATTGCAATCAGGATCCCGGAGCCGATGACTTCAATCAGTACATCACGCCTGCCGCCCGATGACTGGCGCAAGGCCGAGCAAGCAAGTTCCAGCAAAATGAAGGCGAGGAATATCCCGGCCACGACTGCAGAAGGATTATTGGCGAGCATTGTTGTATTCATGGCACTCTCGATTAAGGCCCCAGCGGGCAATGCCATTTCATTAGAAGCCAGCGAGTCAGCCCTCCCAATGCGCGAAACGGACAGAATCGAGCGAGAAGCGGTCAATCGTTCACCCCAACGCTTTCACCGGGGCAAATTGGGCCAGGTGCTGGAGCGCTTCCTGGACAGTCACGCTGGCGGGAGGCAAAAAGACTACAACCTGATCGAGCTGGATCAGCTCTGGCGCGAAGCGGCGCGTGTCGATCCGGCGATCGGCCTGAAACTGTTTGCGCTATTTACGCCTCAGGACTGGCACGTCCTGGCTTATCTTTGCCTGTACAGTCCTGACGTGTTGTCGTCTATGCAGCTTTGGGCGCGGTACGCCGCGCTTGCCTCGGACACGGACACGGTGCGCTTGCTCAATGACGAAAACGGTCTGGGCGTCGAGTTGAGTGTCGATGCACCGGGGGATTTGGCGCGGTACGTCGTAGAGCACTATGGCGTGATGGCCGTTACGCAATTACGGCGAGGAACGGGACAGGACATACGGCCGACTCTCGCCAGATTCGCCCATTCGCGGCCCTCGTATTACCAACAGTACAGCCAATGGTTTGGAGACCGTATCGAGTTCGACTGCCCGGACAACCGTTTCTATTTCGATGCCCCAAGCGCACGCCTGCCGATGCAGACGCGTCATCACGGCATGTTGGAGCTGTTGACCCAGGAACTCGACCGCCGGGTCGCCGCGCACCGCAGTTTCACCGGCTGGTCGGCCAGGCTGGCCGACGGTGTCCGGCGATCACTGGCCAAAGGCGAAACGCCAACGCTGGTCGATCTGGCGCAAGCACTGCACCAGACGCCGAGGACCCTGCGCAGGCGCCTTGAGGAACAAGGCACGACCTTCAGGCAGTTGCTCGACCAGGTTCGCGCCGAACTGGAGTTGCTCCTGGAAATGCAGGGCGAATCCCTGGCGCAGATCGCTGCTCAGTTGGGTTACAGCGATACGACCGCGTACCTGCATGCACGAAGCAGATGGCGGGCGGTGAAGTAAGGCAATCAGCGAGCCCTCCGGATACGAATGTATCTCTGTGTATCCAAGGCCATTGTTGATACGGACGATTTCATTCAAGGCCGTCGCTGACACATGCGCGATACCTGGCCGACGTCAAATGAGCCCACCGAGACAGCCCAAGCCGTCTCACTGGCTCACCCCACGTCGGAGATAACGTCATGAACTGGAAAAACCTCAGCATCGCGTCCCTGTTTGCCGCACTGAGCCTTGGCGCTGTCGCGGCCAATGCCCAAGGCAGCATCAAGCCTCACACCTACATGTATGGCGACCACCTGGATGTCGCCAAGGTGCTTTCGGTCAAGCAAGGCTCGGGCTGCGGCGTCGTGGAGACACGCATGACCTACCTGGACTCGGCCGGCCAGATCCAGGCACTGGACTACAACGCCGTCGCTCAGGACTGCGCTCAGGACAATTGATCCAGGTCCGTGGGCCACTCACTCAAGGAGAGTCATCATGCTTGCAATTTCATCCGTTTGCGCCTGGCACCGTTGCCTGGTTCACACCGCCTGGGGCAGTGCGCTCAGTCTCGCACTGCTCGCTGCCAGCCCGGGGGCCTGGGCGGCCACCGTCGACGTCGCGCCATCCGGCACGGTTCAATCGTCTCAATCCGAAGCCATCCGTCCATACCGCATCCATGTCGATGACGCGAAGCTGGCCGAACTGCGCAAGCGCATTGCCGACGCCCGTTGGCCGGACAAGGAAACCGTCAACGACGTTTCCCAGGGCGTGCAACTGGCCCAGGTACAGGACTTGGTGAAGTATTGGGGCAACGGTTATGACTGGCGCAAGGCCGAGGCCAGGCTCAATGCATTGCCCGAATTCATCACCACGATCGATGGTGTCGACATCCAGTTCATTCATGTGCGTTCGCGTCATCCCAACGCCATGCCGCTGATCCTTACCCATGGCTGGCCGGGTTCGCAGTTCGAGTTTCTCAAGACCATCGGCCCGCTGACCGATCCGACCGCTTACGGCGGTCGCGCCGAAGACGCTTTCGACGTCGTGATCCCCTCGATTCCCGGCCACGGCTTTTCCGGCAAGCCAACTGAGTTGGGCTGGGGCCCGGACCGCGTGGCCAAGGCCTGGGACGTGCTGATGAAACGCTTGGGCTACACCCATTACGTGTCCCAGGGCGGTGATCATGGGTCGGTCATCTCCGACGCCCTGGGCCGCCTGGCGCCGCCCGGTTTGCTGGGCATCCATTTGAACATGCCGGCGACCGTGCCGCCGGAGCTGGTGAAGCCGATCAACAGCGGCGAACCGGCACCTGCGGGGTTGAGCGGTCCGGAACGCACTGCCTACAACTCGCTGAGCACCTTCTTCGGCCGCAATGCAGCCTACGGCGCGATGATGGTGACCCGGCCGCAGACCATCGGTTATCTGCTGGCGGATTCGCCCTCGGGCACAGCGGCATGGATGTACGAAAAGTTTGCCGCCTGGACTGACAGCGACGGCAAGCCGGAACGTGTGCTCAGCCGCGATGAAATGCTCGACGACATCAGCTTGTATTGGTTGACCGACACCGGCGCATCGTCCTCCCGTTTCTATTGGGAGAACAACAACAATAACTTCAGTGCGGTGGCGCAAAAAACCGCAGACATCAAGGTCCCGGTGGCGATCACCGTGTTCCCCCACGAAATTTACCAAGCCCCGAAAACCTGGGCCCAGCGGGCCTATCCATCGCTGTCCTACTTCAACGAAGTCAGCAAGGGCGGCCATTTCGCTGCCTGGGAGCAGCCGCAATTGTTCAGCGAAGAGTTGCGCGAGGCATTCCGGCCATTGCGCAGCGCCGCGAAAAACACCGTCGCCCAGACCGCTCATTAAACCTTTCCTGGCGGCTCCGGACCGGGAGCCGCTCACCCGCCATTCGTAAGGGAGATTCACATGGACACGACTCTGAACCACCCATCCGCACTGCGCCGTACTCGTTTGTTCACCCCAGCCATCCTGGTGTTCGCGATAATGCAATTGGGCGCCTTGGGCTTCGCGTCGTCGCAGGCAAACGCCGCCGATGTACCTGCCAGCACCATCGGCGCCATTACCCCGGGTAGTCACACCTCGTTCGGCCCGTTGAAGCACGTCAAGGCCGGCCTGCTGGACGTTTCCTATGCCGAGGTCGGTCCCGCCGACGGGCCGGTGGTCATCCTGCTGCATGGTTGGCCCTATGACATTCACAGCTACGCGGATGTGGCGCCAGCGCTGGCAGAGAAGGGCTATCGCGTGCTGATCCCGTACGCCCGCGGTTATGGCGATACGCGTTTCCTGTCGGCCAAGACCCTGCGCAACGGCCAGCCTTCTGCACTGGCAAGCGATCTGATTGATTTCATGGACGCACTGAAGATCAAGCAAGCCGTGCTCGGCGGTTATGACTGGGGCGCACGCACCGCCGACATTGTCGCGGCCCTTTGGCCGGAGCGGGTGAAGGCGCTGGTGGCGGTGAGTGGCTACCTGATCGGCAGCCAGGAGGCCGGCAAGACACCGCTGCCACCGGCCGCCGAACTGCAGTGGTGGTATCAGTTCTACTTTGCGACAGAGCGTGGTCGCCTCGGCTACGAGAAAAACACCCACGACTTCGCCAAACTGATCTGGCAGCTGGCGTCGCCCAAGTGGAACTTCGACGACGCGACGTATGACCGAAGCGCCGCCGCTTTGCAGAATCCCGATCATGTCGCCGTTTCAATCTTCAACTATCGCTGGCGGCTGGGCCTGGTCAAGGGCGAGGCCAAATACGACGCGCTGGAAAAGAAACTGGCGACGTTCCCGTCGATCAGCGTGCCGACCATCACCTTGGAGGGTGATGCCAATGGCGCTCCTCATCCCCCCGCCGAAGCCTATGCCAAGCGTTTCACTGGCCAATACGAGCATCGCCTGATCGATGGCGGTGTCGGCCACAACTTGCCGCAAGAAGCGCCGCAGGCTTTCGCCCAGGCTGTGATCGACGCTGATCATCTGCGCTAACACTCAAAACCCAAGGAGTATTCAATGAAAAAAGTCATTGCCGTACTGGCGTGCAGCGCTGGTCTGTTCATCGGTGCCAACGCGTTTGCACAAACTGAAAAACCCACCGTGGTCCTGGTCCATGGTGCCTTTGCCGATGCATCGAGCTGGAATGGTGTCGCCAGGATTCTCGAGAAAGACGGCTACACGGTGGTGGCGGCGGCCAACCCTCTGCGCAGCGTGAAAAGCGATGGCGCGGCGGTGTCAGCCTTGTTGACCAGCATCAAGTCTCCCGTTGTGCTGGTCGGTCATTCCTACGGGGGCAACGTGATCAGCGAAGCGGCCAATGACCACGCCAACGTCAAGGCACTGGTCTACGTCAGCGCGTTCGCCCCCGAGGCGGGGGAAACCGTCGCCGGACTTGCCGGCAAATTCCCCGGCAGCACCCTGGGCCCAACCCTTGCCGCGCCTGTCCCGCTGACGGATGGCGGCAAGGACTTGTACATCCAGCAAGCCAAGTTCCACGACCAGTTCGCCGCGGATGTTCCCGCCGGACAAGCGGCCCTGATGGCCGCGACTCAACGGCCGGTCACGGAAGCGGCTTTGAACGAGCAGGCCGGGCCGCCCGCCTGGAAGCACATTCCGTCCTGGTACATCTATGGCGACAAGGACAAGAACATCCCGCCGCAGGCCATGGCGTTCATGGCCCAGCGTGCCGAGGCCAAGGCGGTGAAAGTGGTCAAGGGCGCGTCCCATGTGGTGATGGTTTCAAACCCCGAGCCGGTCGCTCGCTTGATTGAGACAGCCGCTGCGGCGAAGTGATACTCATCTGAGCGGCCTCGGAAGATAGAGCGCGCCTCTCGAAGGCGGGTTGTACCTTCATTCTCTGATGGATTGCAGGGATCGAGGCAACGGTTGTCTGAAACAACGGTATTTCTCCAAAAGGTCCGAGACCTGAAATTCCCTTGGATCAGGCAACGATGCCGGCGAATCCGGCAAACGGATAGGCGTTTCGCTCCACATACTCTCGCGGCCCTGAGGCCCTGCCACAGCTGTATCCGAGTGGCAGGGGCTTTTGTAGGCCATCGAAAACATGTGTGCGAGTGCTTGATATGGAGAACAACACGATCCGCTTTGCCTGCAACGGCTGCGGGATCTGCTGCAAGGGCCGGCTGATTCCGCTGACGTTGGATGAGGCAAGGCAGTGGCTAAACCGCGGACATGAGGTGGCGGTCATACTGGAGGCGTTCGATGAGTCAACCTGGCCTTCCGAGCCTAGGCAATTCGCCCACAGCGCCCAACGGGCCGTGGCAGTCACCAGTGGCGATGCCCAGATTCGAGTCGTTGCGGTACTGGCGGGTAATGCGCTGACGCAATGCCGCAATCTCGGCGACGATGGTCGTTGCGGTATCTATGAAGAGCGGCCGTTGGTCTGTCGAATCTACCCGATGGAAATCAATCCGCTCATTGCCTTGCGTCCTGCCGACAAGGTCTGTCCGCCTGAGGTCTGGGAGGCGGGCGAGGTCTTGTTTACCGACCGCGTTGTCGATCCGATCCTGGCCGATCAGATCGAACGTTCCCGCCAGGCGGACAGGGACGACGCCCGGGCCAAGATTGCGCTGTGTGAAGCGATGGGCATGAACGTCGCCGCCTGGAAGGGCAACGCGTTGGCGGTGTACTTGCCTGATCGGGCGCAATTGGCTGAAGCGATCATTCGCTACGATCGCGCGCCCGTGGCACCGACAGGTCTGGATTGGAAAGTGCGGGTCGAAACGCCGGCCCTGGCCCAACAACTGCTGCAAGTGGGTATCGCGTTGGATGATCATCAGTCAACCGGCTACATCTTCCAGAATCTTTAGGCACCCAGCGAAGCCATCACTTTGTGCACCCCCACCCCATGAAACATCTTGTAATGCCCGGCTGCCAGTGACTGATGCGCGCTACGGATCGTTAAATCGTGCAAGAAATTGCGTCAATCAGGCAAGCGACTCGAATCGCCGACCCAGCATACTGCGTCCATATTGATCAACGACTTGCGGTGATGCCGAACAGTATTCGCCATCACCGCAAGTCGTGGGTCCGATGTTTTCAAGGAGTGAAATGTGCACACCGATTTCAACAGCGATCAGGGCGTCTGCGACATCAGTCGCCTGGCCGGTTCGGTCAGCCAGCTTGTGCCCAGCGAGGGCGACCAGATCACCGCCATTGCCGGCTTGAGCCTGCATCGGCGCAACGCGATCACCGCGCCGACGCACTGCATCTATGGCCTGGGTATCGGCGTGACCTTGCAAGGCCGCAAGCAAGCCATGCTCGGGGACGAGATACTGACTTACGCGCCGGGCCAGTCCATGGTGACCTGCGTGGATCTGCCGGTCATTTCCCATGTCTCCCAAGCCAGCGTCGCCAAGCCGTTCCTGGGCATGATGCTGAGATTCGACAGCACGATGGTCATGCAGGTGGCCGAGCGCATGCAGTTGTCACAACGCATGAGGGACGACGCGTTTCGACCGATTACCGTACAAGCGCTGGATGCCGGGGTGCTGGACGCCCTGCGGCGCTTGATAGAACTGCTGGAGGAACCGTCGCTGCTTGAGACAGTGGCTCCGCTGATCAAGGAAGAGATCATCGCTCGCCTGTTGAGCGGTGCCCACGCGCCACAGTTGCTGCATGTGATCGCTGCCGGGTCACCCAGCCAGCACATCGCCAAGACGGTTGCCTGGCTGAAACTGAATTTTCGCCAGGCGTTGCGGATGGACGATCTGGCGGCACAAGCGCACATGAGTCCATCCACGTTTCGCCAGCATTTTCGGACCGTGACCGGTATGAGTCCGTTGCAATACCAGAAGCAGCTGCGGCTACAAGCCGCTCGGCAGTTGATGTTGAGCCAGAACGTCGATGCGAGCAGTGCAGGGGGCCTGGTTGGCTATGAAAGTGCCTCGCAGTTCAGCCGTGAATACAGCCGTCTCTTTGGGGCGCCGCCGCAGCGGGATATCAAGCGCATTCGCTTGTGATCGTGAGGCTTGTCTGGCATTGCGACCAGACAGCCTCACACGCCTGTCACGTCAACTTGAAAGGCAACTCACGCAACGGTTTACCCGTCAGGCTCGCCACCGCGTTGGCAAAAGCCGGGGCCAGTGCCGGCAGGCCGGGTTCACCCATCCCCGTAGGAGGCTCGGCGCTGGGCACGATGTGGACGGCAAACGCCGGCATGTCGGTAATGCGCGGCACGCTGAAGTCAGCAAAATTGCTCTGCTGCACCACGCCATCTTTCAGGGTGATCGCGCCACCTGGCAGGCACATCGACAATCCCATCAGCGCCGCGCCTTGGACCTGGGCCTCGACACTGCGTGGGTTGACGGCCAGGTTGCAGTGCACACCGGCCGTCACGTTGTGCAGCACCGGCCGGCCGTCCTGCACCGAGGCTTCGACGACGTAGGCCACCACCGAGCTGAACGACTCGTGGACCGCCACGCCCCAGGCATGGCCTGCCGGTAACTGGCGCTTGCCATACTCGCTCTTGTCCACGGCCAATTGCAGCGCCTCGCGATGGCGTGGGCTCTGCTCACCAAACAGTTTCATCCGGTAGGCCACCGGATCCTGCCTGGTCGTGCGGGCGATCTCGTCGATCAGCGTTTCCATCACAAACGCCGTATGGGTGGAGCCCACACTGCGCCACCACAGCACGGGAACGTTGAGCTTGGGGTGATGAACCGTCAGCCGCATGGGCAGCGGATACGGATTGCGCAGGCCTTCCGTGGCGGTCGGGTCGATGCCGTTTTTCACCCGCCCGCCAAACACGGTGCCGGTGATGATCGATTGGCCCACCAGGGCGTGGTCCCAGGCGAGCACCTTGCCGCTGTCGTCAAAACCGATGCGCGCACGGTGCAGGTGCATGGGGCGATAGTAGCCGCCCTTGATGTCGTCCTCCCGACTCCAAAGGGTGCGGATAGGGGCGTTGACCCCGGCGGTGCGGGCGGCCTTGGCGACCTCACAAGCCAGTACGACGAAATCGTTGGTGGGCACACCGCGCCGGCCAAAACCACCGCCGGCGGTCTGCACGTTCACCTGGATCTGTTCCGGCTTGAGGTTCAGCACCTTGGCGGCCGCGGCACCATCACCGCCAGGGAACTGCGTACCGACCCACAGTTGAGCGCCATCCCCGGCTAGCTGCACGGTGCAGTTGAGGGGCTCCATCGGCGCATGGGCGAGGTAGGGAAACACGAACTCGGCGTCCAGTTGATGCGGCGCGCTGGCAAGCGGCGTCATGTCTGCATCAAAGTGCAGCGGGCCGGGTTGCTTGGCCAGTTCCCGGTATTGAGCCAATTGTTTCTCGCTGTCCACTTTTTCTACAGCGCTCGCATCCCACTCCACCTTCAGCGCATCGCGTGCCAGCTTTGCCTGCCAGTAACTGTCGGCGACCACCGCAACACCTTCGGCGCCGCCGTCCAGCGGTATGCGCAACACGGCTTTTACACCTTTCGTGGCACGTGCCGCGCTGTCATCCAGGGAGGCGATTCTGGCGCCGAACACCGGTGGCCGGGCGACGACAGCGGTGAGCTGCCCCGGCAGATGCATGTCGATGCCAAAATCCTGCTGGCCGCTGCTCTTGGCCTTGGCATCGATACGGGTGGTGGCCTGGCCGATGATGCGGAAATCCTTGGGATCCTTGAGCGTGATCTGCTCGGGCACCGGCATCGCCATCGCGGCTTCGGCCAGCTCGCCGTAGCTCGCTTTACGGCCTGCCGGGCCGAGGACCATGCCGGCCTGGGTGCTCAGGCTCGCCACGTCGACGTTCCAGCGCGCGGCGGCGGCACTCAGCAACATGGCGCGGGCGCGGGCGCCGAGTTCGCGGTACTGGGTATAGCTGTTCTTGATCGAGTTGGAACCGCCGGTGAGGTGGATGCCGAAGGCCGGGTCCATGTAGGCGGCGTCGCTGTTGCCGTTGCGACTGCGTACCAGGCTCCAGTCGGCATCGAGTTCTTCGGCAAGAATCATCGGCAAGCCGGTCTGCACGCCCTGGCCGAACTCCAGGCGGTTGATGGTTACCGTGACCTCGCCGCTGGGCGCGATCTGCACGAATGCCGAGGGTTGCTGGGTCGGTTTGAGCGGCGCGGCAGCACCATTGGCCTCCTGCGCCAGGGCCAGGTGAGGAAAAGCGCCGAGCGCCAGACCACCGACGCCGACGATCTTGAGAAAACTGCGGCGCGGCAGCGTAGCGGGACCGTCAGCCTCGTCGCGTTCAAGCAGGTGCTGCAAGGCGCGAGGGTGCTCGTTCGGGAAAATCTCGTTCAACATGGTCTGCTCCGATCAGGCAAGGGCTTTGGCAGCATCAGCCACCGCGGCGCGGATACGGGCGTAGGTGCCACAGCGGCAGATATTGCCGGCCATGGCCGAGTCGATCTCGGCGGCCGTGGGCTGCTTGCCCTTGGGCTGGGCCTTGAGGAAAGCGGTCGCGCTCATGATCTGGCCGCTCTGGCAGTAGCCACATTGCGCCACGTCATGCTTGACCCACGCTTCGTGCACGGCGCTGCCGACCGGGTCGCTGCCGTTGGTTGCCGCTTCGATGGTGGTGATCTTCTTGCCTTCGGCGGCGGCAATGGGCGTCACGCAGGAACGAATGGCCTGGCCATCCAGGTGTACGGTGCAGGCGCCACACAACGCCGCGCCGCAGCCGAACTTGGTGCCGGTCATGCCCAGCGTGTCGCGCAAGGTCCAAAGAATCGGGGTGCTTGGGTCTACGTCGACCGTGTATTCACGGCCATTGATGTTGAGGGCGCTCATAGGGGTACCAGCTCCGGATGGTTTGGCTCTGGTCAACTATAGAAAGCAATGCCGGGGGGCGATTGCACAATCCGGGCGGATAATTGCCTGATCGTGCGAATCGAAAAGGTGCTGAGTGTTGCCACAGCACAGGTGAGATCCCAACAGACAACACCCAACAGACAACCAAGCCAGGAGAGCGTCACGTGTGAGTTCCACTCCCTGGCCCCGAACAATACTGACCGCTTACAGCAATGGAATGCTATAGCTCACGATCAGGCGATTCTGATCCTGGTCACGAGCAATATCGCTGCGGGACATGCCGTTGCGCCAGCCGAAACCGACGTTCTTCAACGCGCCGCTCTGAATTACATAGTCCAGGGAGATATCACGCTCCCACTCACTGGCGTCCTGGCCGCTGGCCGTCTGGATGTTGTCGCCCTTGAGGTACATCACCGAGGCCTTCAAACCCGGCACGCCAAGCCCTGCGAAGTCATAGGCATACTGGGCGAATGCCGTGCGCTCGCCGGCCTGGATGAATGTCTGGATGGTACGGTCGGTGTAGAGGTAGAGACTCGCGCCGCCTTCGCCTTTACCCACCAGGCCGCCCTGGTTCAGTTGTGTAAAGTTGCTGTCTTCGGACACGCTTTGATAACCGGCGGTAATGGCATGGCCGCCCAACGAGTAAATGAACGCCGCACTCCAGGTATCGTTGTCGATTTCACCGCTGCCGTCCTTGGTATAGCCGCCGACTTTGTAACCACTGGC
The DNA here is from genome assembly GCF_008801605.1 of Pseudomonas brassicacearum subsp. brassicacearum. Classification (GTDB taxonomy): domain Bacteria; phylum Pseudomonadota; class Gammaproteobacteria; order Pseudomonadales; family Pseudomonadaceae; genus Aquipseudomonas; species Aquipseudomonas brassicacearum. The sequence continues at coordinate 108,697 of NZ_VZPJ01000004.1, forward strand.
GCGACCGGCTGCGCTGCCGTTCTTGCCATCGGACGTGGTCTTGAAATAACGCAGGTCGGTTTTCAACGAGCCGTATTCACCCAACGGTAATACATGCAGCAAACCGGCGAAGTGCTGCTGGTAATAATCTTCCAGATTGGCGTAGTAATACTGGGCGGTCAGGTCCTTGGTCAGTTTGTAATCGCCACCGGCAAAGGTGAATTTGTTGCTTTCCTGGCTGCCGCCCGCCACGGCCAGGCCGGCGCTGTCACTGGAAGCACGGCCGGTGGCGTGTTCCAGTTGTCCGGCAGTGAAGGTCAGGTTGTCGATTTCATTGCTGGTGACTTGGCCACCCTCGAAGGTTTGCGGGAGCAGGCGGCCATCGTTGGAAACCAGGATCGGCAGCTTCGGCTGCAAAGTGCCGTAACGCAGTTCGGTCTTGGAAACACGCATCTTCGCGGTTGCACCGAGACGCGACCATTGGTCCGCCGCCTTGTCACCATCGTTTGGGAACATCGAGCCGCCAACATGACGACCCGCGCCGCTGTCGAGCTTCAGGCCTAGCAACCCGATCGCGTCCAGGCCAAACCCCACGGTACCGTCGGTAAACCCGGATTGATAATTGAGCATGAAGGCCTGGCCCCATTCTTCGGTCTTCGAAGGTGCGGCGGCGCCATCACGGTTATCGTTGTTGAAGTAGAAGTTGCGCAAGTTCAAGTTGGCTTTGCTGTCGCTGATAAAATCAGCCGACGCCAATGGACTCAGGACCAGACTCACACCGCCAGTTAAAACACTCAGTACTTGCAATAGGGCTTTCATCAGGACGAACTCCACCGCGGAATCACTGTTCCGGGCATGTTGGAAAGGCAGCAGTAAGCTCTCGGCCGATCACCTGATTGGCCGATGCGTTAAATGACTCGTTAGAAAATCTTCAATGCATAGAGTGGGGTAGGGGATAAATCTCCAAAGCGTGCCATCAGTGAAAGTCCCTGGGTTATCAGTCGATCAATCCATGAGCGTCATAAAAGGGGTACGGCCCGGGATACTCGCCAAACACGCCGTTATGGGTCACCAACCCCTGTCCATGCCAGTGGTGCAGCAGGTAGCCGGGTGGTTCCAGGTTGAAATGCGCGGGAGCGGTTGGCTGTAGATCCAGGACAATTTGATGGGAGGTGCCGGGACACACGCAGCTCAGGCTGCCACCAAAGCGTCGCTGCATCGGCCGATGCAAATGCCCGCACAGCAGGCGCTCTACCTGCGGATGACGGGCGATGACCTGCTCCAGCGCCGAGGCGTTGACGAACGGTTCGCGGTCCATGTGGCCGATGCCGCTGATAAACGGCGGGTGGTGCAGGACCAGCAGCGTTGGCACGTCGGGGCGACCGGCCAACTGTTCATCGAGCCAGCTCAACTGGCTATCCAACAACCGGCCGCCATGGCCGCCGGGAATGGTGCTGTCCAGGCCGATCAGGCGCAGCGGATGTTCGTCAACCACCCAATCCAACGGGGCTCCGGCCACGCTTGGCAAATAGTCATGATCGGCAAATGCCGCCCGCAAATGCTCGCGGTTGTCATGGTTACCGGGAACCAGGTAGCAAGGCATGTGCAGGCGCGCCAGTTCGGGGTGCAGCACGGCATATTCATCAGGGCGACCGAAGTCCACCAGGTCGCCACTGATCACCACGATGTCGGGACGCGGCACCCGGGCATTCAAATGGTCAACGGCATGACGCAACGCGGCGAGGGTATCGACGACGCCATAGGTCAGTTTTTCTCCGGCCTTGAGATGCAGGTCGCTGATCTGCGCAATGAGAAACGGATGATTCAAAATAAACCCTCTGAAAACACGAATATCACGATGACAAGGTGAACAGCACCTGCGGCTCGACGGCCAAGGAAACCAGGGCGCCAGGGGTGTGTATGACGCTGTCGGTGCTGTCCACCAGCAATGGCTGGGCGGCGCCGACGTCTACCAACAGGCGGCTTTGGGCTCCCTGGAAAAACTGGCCCACCAGTCGCCCGCGCAGATGCCCCTCGTTGTCCATCACCCGCAAATGCTCGGGGCGACAATAGACGGTGGCGGGCAGCCCGGCACCACGCCATGGCAACTCTCCGCCATGGACTTTCAAGCTCAGGGAGGTGTGCTCGAGCACCGCGAAAGCGTTGAGGTTGCCGACAAAACTGGCGACGAAAGCGCTGGCCGGTTGCTGATAGATTTCCCGTGGGCTGGCCAATTGCGCAACGCGGCCGCGCTCCATGACCAGGATCCGATCGCCCAGCGCCATGGCTTCGCCCTGGTCGTGGGTGACGAACACGGCGGTAATGCCCAGATGGCGTAGTAACTGATCCAGTTCGCTGCGCAGGCGCTCACGCAACTGCGCGTCCAGTGCCGCCAAGGGTTCATCGAGCAGCAATACCCGGGGCTTGGGCGCCAGGGCACGGGCGAGCGCGACCCGCTGGCGCTGACCGCCGGACAACTCGTGGATGCTGCGCTTGCCATGATCCTGAAGGCCCACCAGTTCCAGCAGCTCCGAGCAACGCTTGTTCCGTTCGGCAGGCGCCATGCCGCGAATCTTCAAGCCATAGACGATGTTGCCGGCCACATCCAGGTTGGGAAACAACGCATAGTTCTGGAACACCATGCCCACGTCGCGCCGCTCGATGGGCAGGCGGGTAACGTCGGTGTCGCCAAAAAATACCTGCCCCACATCCGGGCGTTCGAGCCCGGCGATCAGCCGCAGGGTGGTGGTTTTACCGCAACCGGACGGACCGAGGATCGCCAAGGTTTCGCCGGCCTCTATGGTCAGGTCCAGGTCATGGACGGCAACGGTGCCGTCCGAGAACGCCTTGCGGCAACCCGCCAGGCGAATGGTGGTTCCGGTCATCGTTTGTCTCCACGGGAAAGGCGCGCGCTGATGGCCTGCAACGCAATCAGCAGCGGCACGATCATCAGCAGGAATATGAGGGTGTAGGCGCTGGCGACTTCCAGCCTGGCCGAGGCATAGCTGTCCGCCAGGCCTACCGGCAATGTCTTGGTCATCGGCGTGTGGAGCATCCAGGTCAGGTTGAACTCGCCCAGCGACAGCGTGACAACCATGAGTACCCCGGCGAGAATCCCTGCCCGACAATTAGGCACTACCACACTGAAGAATCGTCGCAACGGCCCGGCGCCAAGGCTGGCTGCGGCTTCTTCCAGGACGGGCAAGTGCTGGCGTTGCATCACCGCCATCACCGGACGCACGAGGAACGGCAGGGTGAACAGCACATGGCCGACGAGAATGAACAGCCAGCTGCTGCGAAATCCGCCGAATTGGCCATAGGTGAGCAGCAACGCCAGGGCGCTGGCCAGGCCTGGCATCGCCACCGGTAGCACCATCAACTCCTCGAACGCACGGCTGAAGCGGTTGTTCATCCGTACCAGCGCGTAAGCCGCCGGAACACCCACCACGCAGACGCACAGTGCGCAGGCCACGGCCAGCTGCAGGGAGAGCCAGACCGTCGGCGAATAGGCCTGCCAGACTTGCACCAGCCAATCGAACGTCAGGCCGCTGGACACGCCCTGGAAATAATTGCGTGTCAGCCCGGCCAGCAGTGACATCAGCACCGGCACCAACATGAACGCGCAGACCAGCAGGGTGAACAGCAACTGCCCGATGAACAGCGTTGAGCGTCTCACAAGACTGTCCTCGAATTTTTCGCCAGGCGCCTGGCCAATAGCAGCACCGCCCAGGTCAGCGCCCCCAATACCACCGACAGCGCAGCCGCCACGGCGAAATTGGCATAATTGGTGAACACGTTGTAGATCGCCACCGGGGTCACGTTCAGGCGGGTGCCCAAGGTGAAGGCCGTACCGAACGCGCCCATGGAAGTGGCAAAGCAGATCGCTCCGCACGAGACCAGCGCCGGCGCCAGGCCTGGGACGATGACATCGCAGATCACTCGCCAGTGGCCGGCGCCCAATGAATGCGCGGCTTCTTCCAGGCTGCGATCCAGGCTTTCGCAAGCGGCCATCACCGTGAGGATCACCCGCGGAATCGAGAAGTACAGGTAACCGATGCAAAGGCCCATCAGCGAGTAGGCGAAGATCCAGCGTTCACCCGCCAGCTCGAGGCCAAGGCTGGCGAACAAGCCTTGGCGCCCAGCCAGCAAAATCACCAGGAAACCGACGACCACACCGGGGAATGCCAGCGGGAAGGTCAACAAGGCGACCAACAGCGAACGACCGAAGAAGCGCTGGCGACTGAGGAAAACCCCACTGATGCCACCCACCAACAGCGCTGCGAGGGTCGTCGCCAAAGCCAGCAGGCAAGTCTGTGCCAGACTGCCCAGGTATTGCGCACTGCCCAGTACCTGCCAATAACCGTTTTCGCCGCCGTCGCGACGTTGCCCGCCCAGCACGATCAGGTGCGCCAGCGGCAACAGCCAGAACGCAAACAGCACCGCTGCCGCAGGCGCCAGGGCCCAGGCCGCGGTCAGCCGCAGACGCGGCACCGTGGCCTGGCCCGACGAGACTCCCCGGGCTTTTATTACCGAGGCGGTCACTTACTTGACCTCTTTCAGGTAACGCGCGGAAAAGGCTTCCTGCGCCGCCGCCATCTGCTCGTAGTTGACCACACCGGCCCGGGCGTAATCGCTGTCCGGCAGGAACTGTGCGGCGACGTCGGCTGGCATCCTCATCGCCCGCACCGGCCGCAGGTAGGCCTTGGCCCAGAGCGCCTGGCCTTGCTCGGACAGGACGAAATCCAGGACCTTCTCGGCGTTGGCTCGATGGGGCGCGTTGCCGACGATGCTCATCACGTAAGGCACGCTGATGCTGCCTTCCTTGGGAATCACGAAAGCGACGTTGGCCTTGTCCTTGTAGCGCGCCCGGTAGGCGTTGAAATCGTAATCGACCAGGATCGGCAATTCACCGGACAACACCCGCGCATAAGCGGTCTGCTTGGGCACGATGGGTGAGTTTTTCGCCAGTTTCTGGAAGTAATCGATGGCAGGCGTAAAGTCATTGAGGCTGCCGCCCATGGCCTGGTTGATCGCTACCGCAGAAACGTAGCCGACGAACGCACTGGACGGATCAAGGTAGCCGACCATGCCTTTGTACTCAGGCTTGAGCAGATCGCCCCAGCTTTGCGGCACGGGCAAACCGCCCAGTGCATCGACGTTAACCATGATGCCCAAGGTGCCGGAGTGAATGGCAAACCAGTGTCCTTGCGGGTCCTTCAAACCGTCCGGGATCTGCTCCCAGCCCTTGGGCTTATAGGTGCCGACCACCCCGGCTTTTTGCGCCTGCAAACCGAAGGTCACGCCGTAATACACCACATCCGCCACTGGCGCGGCCTGTTCGGCCACCAGTTGTGCCAATGCCTGCCCGGAGTTCTTGTTGTCCAGCGGGACCTGCACGCCGGTGGTATCGGCAATGGCCTTGAGCTGCGTGCCCCAGTCGGCCCATTCCGGTGGGCAGTTGTAGCAAATCGCCGTTTCGGCAGCCTGGGCCAGGCTGGCAATGCCGCAAAGCAGCAACGTCGCCAGGGTTTTACTGAAGCGGATCATCAAGCGTCTCCTCGTAGGGTTGAGTACTTTCGCCCGGCCGGATATGGCAGGGCAGGCAATGGGAAACCGGTGCGGCGCCGCCGATCTGCGCCAGCAGTTGGTCGATCACGGTGCAGGCCAGGGCTTCGATGGGCTGGACGACGCTGCACAGCGTCGGGTGTATCTGAGTGCCGAGGGCGATGCCATCAAAGCCAATGACTGAAAGCTGCTGGGGGACGTGCCAGCCGTTGCGACGCAGTTGTGCAATCAGGCTGATTGCCAACAGATCGTTGGAGCAAACCAGCGCACTGAGGGCTTGCGGGCCTTGCAGCAGCGGCTCGATGGCGGCGAAGTCGGCTTGGGTATGGGCCGGCATTTCAATCACCGGCAGGCAGTCGAGACCGGCCTCACGCATGGCGTCGCAATAACCGGCGTAACGCAGGCGAGCACGGTCCGATTGCAGTGCCGGGCCGGCCACCATGCCAATGCGCCAATGCCCGGCTTCGAGCAGATAACGCGTGGCGAGGGCCATGCCGGCACGGTTGTCCACCGACACGGCGCTGTAGTCCGGATTGCCCGGCTGGTGATAGGCCAGCACAAAAGGCGTGTCCTCGTTGTCCAGGCTTTGCAGCACGCGGTTGCTCTCGGCGTCGGTCACCGTGAGGACCAGGCCGTCGACGCGCTGGCGCAACAACTCCTCGACCACCACGCTTTCGCGCTCGCTGCTGTAGTCGGTCGTTGCCAGGAGCAGGTTGTAGCCGCGCAAGCGCGCAGCGCGCTCCATGGCCTGGAATTGTTCGGCGAACACTGGATTGAGCAGGTTAGGGACCACCACACCGATCAGCTTGGTCACCTGCAGGCGCAGTTGGCGGCCCAGACGATTGGGCCGAAAACCCAGTTGGCGCGCAGCGGCGAACACTTGCTCGCGGGTCGCCGGACGCACCACTTCAGGGGAGGCAAAGGTGCGGGCCGCGGTTGCCCGCGAAACCCCAGCCAAACGTGCCACTTCTTTCAAATCAGTCATTGTCACTCGCTTGAGATCGATCTCATTGGCGAGGACAGTACCCAGCCGCCATGGCATTTCAGCGACGGAGTGATGACGATTTGATGTCAGTTTGCGATAGCAGCCTCTGACGGTTATGCAGGTCGCGCACGCCGCATCTGGTCGCAGGTCGGCGAATGGACGCGCTGGCACCAACCATTGGTGCAGGTGGGCGCCGAAGGGGCGATGGTTACTTGCGAATCAAGGCTATGACGTATTCGCACACTTGCGATGTGGCGTTTTCGAACGTGCAGGCTTCTTCCGGCAGCCCCAGTTGCAAACAGTCGCCTTGCTCCAGGACATAGGTGGTAGTGCCCTTGGTAAACGTCAGCGTGCCTTGCGTGGTCCACACCTGCTGATGAAGGAACGCATAGGCCGTGGCGGGGTAGCTGATACGCACGCCCGGAGGCAGTTGCACGCTGATGAGTTCCAACGGCCAGCCCTCCCGCGGGGAGACTTGCTGGCGCGAATAGCCGGTTTCCGGGTCTACCCAGCGCGGTTGCTCTGCCGCCCTTGAAAGAAGTCCCGAGCGCCCCTCGGCTCGATGCAACAGTGTGGAGAGGGGCAAGCCGAACGCCCCCGACAACCGACCCAGGATGGTCGAAGTCGGGCTGACCTGCGCGTTTTCAATTTTGCTGATCATTGCCTTTGATACGCCAGATAGCTGGGCGAGCTCGCCGATGGACCATTCCCGAGCGGTTCGCTCGGCTTTGATGGTGAGGGCGATGTCGATGGGTTGATTGTTCACTATAGAAGACTTCCAGATCGGGGTGATTTAATTTGAGCTTAGCGCCCGACATGCATCTTGTTGGTGCAAAAAATAAATAATGCTCTATTTCTGTGCGATAAAATTTCACCGAATCATAATCTATTGATTTTAAATGGAATTAATATCACAAATTTGATGTTTCAAAATAAATCTATTGTTCGTAGCGCCGTCGATTAAAAGTATTAATTTGTTTGCGGGAATCGCTTGTTTACTATCTGAAACGCGCAGCGACATTCCGTCGCGGCCATCCAAGCTACCTTATCGTATTTGGGGGGATCTATGCCGGCTCAGCAAATGGAACAAGGCTGTCTGACGGGTGAGCAAATCATCCATTCGATTAAAGGAATGATCACGGCTTCGGGGATCAACACCAATGCGTTCTATAAAACCTTTCGACAGGCCCCGCTGCCCAAGGCGACGCTGAAGAAAGTGTTCCAGCAGTACTTTTATTACATTCGTACGTTCCCTCAGATCCTGGCGGGCACCTCGCACCGTACCGACAGCGAAGTGATTCGGATGAAGTTGGCGCGCACGGTCGTGTCTGAGCTGGGCGATGGGGTAGGCGAGGCACACTTCATCATGTTTGAGCGTGTACTTGCCGGCGTTGGCATCACGTTGGATGACTGGAAGAAGGTTGAATATATTCCCGAAGCCAGTGAACTGGTCGACGGCCTGCGTCGAATTTTCCTCGAGGGTTCGACAGAGCATGCCATTGGTGCTCATTACGTTATCGAAGAGTTCGGCTTTCCGATGATCGCCAACCTGTACGAAGGCTTCCGCCTCTACAGCGGGTGGAAACACGAAGACTTCACCTACTTCTATCTGCACATGCTGGTAGAAACCGATCATGTGCAATGGATCAGTGACGCGGTCATGGAGGCGGCCCGGGACACTGACAACGGCAACAATATTCTGGAGGGCGCTGCCGATGTACTGAACTTGTTGACCCGATTCTGGCAAGGACTCAACCGAGTAGCCACTCACGCCTGACCGATCAATACAAGGGGGCGGGAAGTCATGGATGATTTGACATTGATTGGTCGAGTGGCGCCCTTCAGGGATGCCAGTGCATACGCAGCATCCTCAGGAGCGTTGAACCTTTCGCAAGGAATTCCTGAACCCCTGTTTGACAATGCCATGAATGCGGCGCTGGCCCGCCAGGTCCGGGCGGGCTGGCAGTACGCCGACCCTCGCGGCGAAATGATTTTGCGCGAAAGCATTGCAGCTCACAGTGCAGGCTATGCACCCGACAGCGAAGTGCTGGTGACCAGTGGCTGTACCGAGGCCTTGTACCTGGCCCTGTACGCAGCGTCCACGCAGTACGGCAGCCGGGTCGCGTTCTTTGAGCCCTTTTATCCCTATTACCCAGGAATGGCCTCGTTGCTGGGGTTGGAGTTTGTTGCAGTGCCGTTGTCGGCAGGGGAGTCGATCGGCCCCGATTGGGCAGTGCTCGAACAGCAATTGCGCGCTGGTGTTCGCATACTGCTGCTCAATACACCCCATAACCCGACGGGGTGGTGCATGTCCGCTGATGATTGGCAGCACATGGTGGCGCTGGCAAAAAACCATGACTTCATGGTGATTGTCGACGAAGCCTATCGTCACTATCAGTACGACACTGACACATCGGCGCGGTACCCCCGGCAGCAGATTCCCATGATGGTGGCAGGCAGCGCATCAAAGTTGTTGTCCATGACGGGCGTCCGGATCGGCTGGTTGTGCGCGCAGGCAACCTTCATGGAGCGAGCCTATGCCCATCACCTCTACCTGAGCTATTGCCAACCCACCCCCATACAGGCAGCCGTTGCTGTTTTGCTCGATGAGTTGACCGCCGGGCGCCTGGATAGCCTGCGCGAGCACTACAAGCACAAACGTGATCGCCTGGCAGGTGCGCTGACGGCTGCCGGGCTGGATATCCGGTTACCGGCGGGCGGCCATTACATCATGGCCGACTATTCACGGCGGGCGCCTTCATTGTCCCCCGTTGAATTCAGTCAACACCTGGCCGTTCGTTGCGGGGTCATGCCATTGCCTGCGACGCCCTTCTACCAGGGGCCGTGCCCCACCTATGTCAGGTTTTCTTTCTCGGTAGCCAAACCCATTGTTGATCAAGCCTGTGCCCGCCTGGAGGATTTTTGAAATGGAGCAGCATGTGTTCGACGTCATTGTCGTAGGCGGCGGTCCCGCAGGGCTTAGCGAGTGTATCCGGCTGATTGATCTGGGCCTGAAAGTCGCTGTTATCAGCGATGTATTCGGGGGGTGCATGGGCATGATGGGGGATCATCCATTGCAGTCCTACTGCAATGAACTGGAGATCGAAGGCGCGCCCTATCCCTTGCATCGGTTCATGCGCAAGTTGTGCGTCAGCCCCACCGGTGAGGAATACGCAGCCTACATCCGTAGTAACTTCGAAGCCTTGCCCTTGACCAGGATCCAGCAACGGGTGGTCACCGTCAGCAAGGCCCAGGGGCTGTTCGAGGTGAGCCTGGCCCCGGGTTCCCAGCATCGGTCCTTGCGTGCACAGCAGATTATCCTGGCAACCGGGATTCGCCCGAAGGCGCCGCCCTTCGAAATGCCCAGTGCCCATTGGTTGAAGTGCTTTGACGTCTATCAAATGGTTGCGCGGGGCGAGGCCCACCGTTTCCTGCAGCAGGATGTGGTCATCTTCGGCAGCGGTAACAGTGCGTTTCAGATCGCACTGCTCCTGGCCCCGTTCGCCCGCAATGTGTCGATTCTGATCAAATCCTATCTGGGGCTGTATCCCCAAGAGACCGATGATCGCTTTGCCCTCAGGTCCCTTAGCCAGCGCACGCTGGAAATGATTGCCAAGACTTCGTCCAGTTCCTTTCAAGGGCCGCTCAACAGCGCCAGCAGCACAGGCCGGGCCAATATCTGGCTGCATGCCTACAGCAGCATTCGCCAGGATGGCGACAAGGTCGTCCTGGACCTTCCGTCGTCACTCAACGGCAATCCGCTGCTCCAGGCTTCCTGTCGCAAGGCTCAAGAGGCGGGCCGGTTGGTCGCCGCCCAGGCATCCGACGGGCATGAGTTGCACTTGGATGTGTCGGCCAAGGAGCAATGCCTTGTTTCGGCCATCGGCGTCACCGCACAACTCCCCGCCACCGACTGGCCGCAACTGCTCAACCAGCAAACCGGCTTTACCTGCCACCAGGATGGGAAAAGCCCTGTCGCCGGCCTGTATTTCGCGGGTGCTGCCTCAGGTTATGCGTCGATCAATACGATGGTGCCGGCAGCTGCAGAAATGAGTGCCGCAATATCGCTGCAAGAAGGACTGCGGTCATGGGCGTGAGGATGTTCCAGCCGCTGCGCCTGGACCTCGGCGACGTGCTCGGGCAGTCGGCAGCGGAGCTCAGGCAGGCCATCGCGCAGGCCAAGGTGCTGGTCATCGCCAACCAGGACGTCAGCGTCGCCCCTTATGTGCAGTTGATGCGCAGGCTGGGCTCGCCTGTCCATCATGTGTTGGCCAAGTACTGCCTCGAGGATTATCGGGAAGTGCTGACCGTGACCAATCTCCATCGGGACGGCCAGGCCTTGGGCGTGCATGAAGGAGGAGGGTATTGGCACACCGACATGTCGTACAAATCGGCGAACACGGTATTCACCTCACTGCTGTCGGTACGTGTACCAGACCAGCACGGCGAGACCCAATTCATCGATTGTGTCGCGGGCCTGCATCAGGTTCGCCAGTGGCTGGAAAGCCCAGGTTGCCCGTCGTACCTGAAGGGGCTCGACCTGGAAAACCTGCGGATTCACCACCGTTTCGGCAATCGAGACGCGCTGCGCAATGCCGACGCCGCGGTGCAACAGCTCAATTCCCAGGAGGCTGGCGCACTGGAAAACACCGTGGTCCACCCCCTGGTGTACAAGCACCCACTCGCTTGCACGGCGTCGCTGTATGCACCGGCTGCCACGGCCATGCAAATAGAAGGGGTCACGCCTGCACTGTCCCATCGCATTCTCGACAGTCTGGTCGACTTCCTTGTCCAGCACGCACCGCGCTATCGGCATGCCTACCGCCCAGGCGACATCGTCATCTGGGACAACCTTTCAACGCTACATAAAGGTCCGCCCATACCCAAAAGTGAAGGGGGCGCCGATGCGCGCCTTCTCTATCGCATGAACGTCGACTTCCAGTGAGGCACTACCATGATCCAGACCATCGTTTTCCTGACGCCCCATTACCTTAACTTTGCCTCCGAGAAGGCGCTGCAGACGCTGGGTCGAGATTGCCGGACAGTGTTGATCGCCTATCACGCCGACGTCCTGCCGCCTACGCTTGAGCGCAATGTCTCGCAGATCGTGCGTGTCGATGCGGACCTGCAGCGCAACATCCGCCCGTTGCTGGATCATGACCAATGTCGCAGCGTCATCAGCGATGAGCTGCGAGCCGTGCAAGGCAAAACTTCCTCATTGCGTATTTTCTGCCAGGAAGAGTGCCACGTTGAACTGGCGGCTCAGTTGCGCGAGGAGTTCGGATTAGAAGGCGACACACAGGCGATCGTGGCGAACTTTCGCGACAAGGTGCTGATGAAACACGCCGTCAGCAAGAAGGGGATACGCATTCCCGAGTTTGTGCCACTGGATCACGTACGGCTATCGGCTGAGCCTCAGGCTTACTACGCTGATCTGACGGCGCGATTGGGCTTGCCCCTGGTCCTGAAGCCGGTGAACGCAGCGGGCAGTTTCGAGGTGTCGATCATTCGCAACGAGGCCGAATTCATCAAGGCCCGCGAACAAGTGTTGGCCTCGCCGTATCATTTTGATTATGAGGTGGACGAGTTCATTGACGGCGACATGTTCCAATGCGACTCGTTTGTGGTCGACGGTCAAATCCGCTACTGCGGTGTGCTGGAACTGGGCTGCACCAACTTCGACTTTGTCCAGGGCAAGCCCTTGAGCGTGATTCCCGTGGCCGACCCCACGCTCAAGGCGACCCTGGAGGCATTCAATCGGGACGTGATTGCGGCCCTGAACTTTCGCAACGGTTCGACGCACCACGAGGTCTTCGTGGACCGCAAGCGCGGTTATCCGGTGTTCCTGGAAATTGCTGCACGCGTACCTGGCGGCATCGGGGTGCCGTACCACGAGAAAAACAGCGACATCAACCTGATCGACGCCAATCTCTACCTCGTAGCCGGCGCCGCAGCACTCGATGACATCAAGCCCAACGAGAAGAACAACGTTGTGTCCGCCTTGTTGCCCTTGCGCAAAGGCCGGATCAGCCAGCTCAACGAACCGCCCATTTCCAGTACCTACGACATCGACTGGCGGGTCGCCCCCGGAATGGTGGTGGACTCCCGGTCCCTGGCCGATACCGCGGGCATCCTGACTTTGTACAACGCAGACCCAAAGGTACTTCGCGCCGACTTCGAAGCCTTGCAGGACTACGTACCGACCCAGGTGGAAGTGCTGGAGCCGGGAACCGCTTGATTGATCCAGCGGGCGGCAGGCAACAGGTTTTTCTCAAGGAGCAGGCATGAAGACAGGAATACTCGGTGCCGTCAGCATGGCGGTCTACTGCATCTCGACGGCGCTCTCGGCCGTCTGGGTCATGGTGGCGTTCACCCGCATCAGTGGGGCGGCGTTGACATTCATTACCTTCCTGATGGCCTGGGCGGTATTTTTCCTGGTGCATACCTTGCGGGGTCATGACCCGTTTCGTCTGCTGCGCGAGGAGTGGCGAGGCGTTCTGCTGCTCAATGTGCTGACGTTGTTCAGTTGGTGGTTGATGTTCATGGCATTGCAGCGCATTGAGGCGTCGGTGGAGTCAGCGATCTATCAGGGCTGGATGCCGCTGGTGGTGGTGGTCTGTGAAATGCTGGTGGCGCGTTCCTCGGTCAGTCGTTCCCGCTGGCTGGGCGCGCTGCTGATCCTGTTGTCGCTGATGGCGTTGGTCCTTATGCGTCTCGCGCTTGGAGTCACGGCCCAGGTAAGCCTGGTCAACTTGCATGAGGGCATTGCCCTGGCGACTGTCGCCGGGATCACTGGTGGGATCTATGTGTTCTGCTCGGCTCGACTGAACCGCGATAGCAAGTACAGCGCCATGGATATCCTGTGCGTCAGGTTCTTCCTGCTATTGATCGTCACAGGGTGGGTCGGCCGGGAAAATTTGCACCAGTTGCTCACGCTGGATACCGCCATGCTCGGCCAGTTGATCAAGCTGGCGTTTGTCAGCGTGCTGATTCCGGTGTTTACCCTGCAATTTGCCATTCAGCACCTGGGAGGCGGGCGGGTGTCCATTCTCACGCCTTGCGTACCGGTCATCGCCTTGGCCGCCGAGTTCGTGCTCTCCACCTGGCATAGCCCTTGGGTTCCCGTCCTGGTTACGGTGGTGTGTGTGGCGGTGTTGTTGTCCAACGTCTGGTTTTCGCGAGACAGGCGCGTTGTTCGTTCAGGGCCCATGCCTGTTGCCCTTCAAAAATAGACTTCTGTTTGCTGGAGCATCCCATGACTCTTTCCTTGGCCTTTGCGCAGGGGGCGGCAGACGCGTGCTCGAATGACGGCCGCAGCGTGCTGGCACGCACGTTGGAAATCGCACGAACCTTGATCGGTTTTCCTTCGGTCAGCGACCGCTCCAATCTGGACCTCATCGAATGGGTGAGCGGTTACCTGCACGGCTTCGGGGTACAGGCCCGGATTCTGCCGGACGCCTCCGGGCGCAAGGCGAACCTGTTTGCCAGTCTCGGACCGCCGCGCCCCGGGGGCATCATCCTGTCCGGACATACTGACGTGGTGCCGGTAGCGGGCCAGGCCTGGGCGCAGGATCCGTTCAGCGCTCACCTGGATCAGGATCGGCTCTACGGTCGTGGCAGTTCGGACATGAAGGGGTTCATCGCCGTGGTGCTGGCAATGGTTCCCGAGCTGATGGCGTCTGCACGACAAAGCTTTCACCTGGCCTTGTCCTATGACGAAGAAGTGGGGGCGATGGGGGCGAAACATCTGGCCCCATTCATCTCCCAGGCACAGCTGGAACCCGCCGGTTGCATTGTCGGCGAGCCGACTTCAATGGCGTTGGTGATCGGCCACAAGGGGCGTCACGAAATCAATTGCTGCGTCCATGGCAAGGTGGCGCACTCATCGTTGCCGAGCGAGGGGGTCAACGCCATCGACTATGCCGCGCGGGTACAGATGCAGCTTCAGCAAGTGGCCAGGCGGCTTTCACAAGGGCCGCTGGATAGCGGGTTTGATGTCCCGTACACCACCGTCCAGGTCTGCCGGGTCAATGGCGGTGTCGCTGGCAATGTCATTCCTGGTCAATGCAGCTTTGACTTTGAGATTCGCTACCTGCCCGGCTGCGATGCCGAGCAACTGCTGGTGCAGATCAAGGACGACGCCAGGCAGGTCATGCACAGTGAGATGGATGATCGCGCCGCGGCGGCGTCCATCGAGTTTTCCCACACGCTGCACACCCCGGGGTTGGATGAGAAGGGCAACCAGGCGTTCGCGCAGTGGGTCCGCGAGGCTAGCTCAATGGCCCATGGCCAACAACGCGTGGCGTACAGCACCGAGGCCGGGCTGTTTCAGGCCGCAGGGATCCCCACGATCGTCTGCGGCCCAGGGAGCATCAAGCAAGCGCACAAGGTGAACGAGTATGTGGACCTGGCTCAGCTTGAGGCCTGTGAACAGTTCCTGCGCCGCCTGGCACGTTGTGAGCCATTGCCTCCATTTCCCGCTGGGGGTGCGCAATGAGCGCCACAGCCCAGGATAGCCAGGGGCGCAAACGCAGAAAACTGGTGCTCGCGGTGAGCGTGGGCGCCGCCCTGGAATGGTTCGACTTCACCCTGTTTGCGATCTTCGCCTTGCAGATCGCCGCGGCGTTCTTTCCGGCATCCGATCCATTGATGTCGTTGCTCGCGTCCTACCTGGCACTCGCCGTCGGCTTCGTGGCCCGGCCGTTGGGCGCGCTGCTGATGGGGCGCTATGCCGATCGCCAGGGGCGCAAGGCCGCGTTGACGCTGTCGATCATGCTGATGGGCGCCGGAACCCTGATCATTGCCGTATGCCCGACCTACGAGACCATCGGTTGGTGGGCACCGCTGAGCATTGTCGTCGCGCGCATATTGCAGGGGGTTGCAGCAGGAGGAGAGATCGGTGGTGCGCTGGCCTATCTTGTCGAGACAGCACCTGCGGACCGCCGCGCGTTATTTGCGTCCAGCCAACAGGTGGCGCAAGCCGGATCATTCCTGCTATGCGGTTTAAGTGCGAGTCTGTTGTCGAGCGCGCTGACGCCCGCCCAGTTGGATGAGTGGGGTTGGCGCGTGCCCTATGTCTTCGGACTGCTGGTCGTGGTGGCGGGCTTGAAAATTCGTCGCAGTCTCGAGGAAAGCGAGCCGCTGCGCCGCTTTCTCGATAATCAAGATAAGCACGCGCTGGCCGGGAAGGGGCCTAACCTTCGCCCCTATCTGCCCAACCTCGTGAGGGGGGTGCTGATCGTCGTTCTCTGGACGGTCGCGACACAATTGATCAACTTCATGCCGACCTATGCATCGATGGTGCTTGAACTCCCGCGCAACAAGGCCTACCTGGGGTTGGTGCTGGTCGGCCTCATCACGCTGCTGTGTCCGTTAACGGCACTGCTGTCGGACCGCATCGGGCGCTACACCGTGATGCTCATCGGTGCCGTGGGGGTCGCGCTCTGTGCCTACCCAGGGTTCGTATGGCTGAACAACAGTCCCAGTCTCCAGACGCTGATCAGCTTCCAATGTGGGCTGGCAGTGCTGATGGTGCTTTACACCGGGCCGGCTGCAGCAGCCCTGGCAGAGCTGTTTCCGGTGCAGGTCAGGGCCCTGGGTGTCTCGCTGGCCTACGCCTTATCGGTGACCCTCTTCGGCAGTGCCACGCCTGCGCTGATTACCCTGATCTACCGACAGAGCGGCGATGCCCTGGCGGCGGCCCACTGGCTGTTTGCGGCGGCCTGCCTGAGTGCGATACCGCTGGCCTGGGTAAGCCTGTCGAAATACCGGGCAAGCGCCACCCCGGCGTTGGCCGCCGAGCATGAGACTTGAGCGAAGATGACTCACGATCCTCATTGAATGCTCTGGGTAAACCCGCACTGCCTGGCAGACCACACCACCGCCAATGTCAGCAACAGGAGAATGACCAGGACCGGCGCAAACGCAACGACACCGAGGTGATCGAGCAGGACGCCCCCCACGATCCCACCCCCGGCAATGGCGACGTTCCAGGCCGTGACCAACATCGACTGGGCGAGATCCGCTGCCTCTGCGGCCGTCTTGGCGATCGCCGTCTGGAACAACGTCCCGGCCCCTCCAAAGGCGATTCCCCAGGCCGCTACCGCGATGTAGATCGCGGCAGGGCTGTCGCTCATGGCACCTAGCGTCAGTGCCGAGATGGCGAACAGCGCCGTGCTCGCAAGGGTCAATGCCCGTAGATGGCGATCGATCAGCACGCCGACGACCCAGATGCCCAGCAACGATGCGACCCCGAAGACCAGCAGAACCAGGTCGGTCCGCTCGCCCAGGCCCGCCGTCATCAGGAACGGCGCGATATAGGTAAAGAGAATGTTGTGCGCCAGGACAAAGGCCAACACCACGAACAACACCGAGCGAACGCCCGGCAGGGTGAAGACCTGACCCAGGGCAAGGCGTTTGCCGGTGGTTTGCCCGGGAAAGTCAGGCACCTTGAGTCGTACCCAGACCATCAAGGCGACGGCGAACAAGCTCATGATGGCGAAGCTCATCCGCCAACCGATCAAATTGCCGAGCAAGGTGCCGGCCGGTACGCCCAGGGATAACGCCAGGGGTGCACCAACCATGGCTATCGCAATCGCCCGACCTTTCTGGCTCTCGGGCACCATGCGGGCGGCATAACCGGCCAACAAGGCCCAGAGCAGCCCGGCCGATACGCCACCCAGCAAGCGGGCAACGATCGTCAAGCCATAGTGGGACGAAAGCGTCGTGACTGTATTGGCCACGGCAAAACCGGCAATGGCCAACAGCAAGAGCGGCCGGCGCCGCATGCCTTGGGTCGCGGCCGTCAAGGGAATGGCCGCCAGCAAGGAACCTATCGCGTAGACCGTGACCAACTGGCCGGCGAGGGCTTCGGAAATTGCCAGCCCTTCGCTGATCTGTGAGAGAAGGCCGGCGGGCAAGGCTTCGGTGAGAATGGTCACGAACGCCGCCAGCGCGAGGGCAAACAGTGACCCGATGGGGAGCGGCGCAGCGTCTTGAACGACCTCGGCCTCGGCGTCGATATGGGTATTGGCAATCGTCATGTGTCACCTGCTTGGAACGCTTCTGGCCCGCCGGATAGCGGCGTCAGTCGCAGATTGATAAGTGCCGACTACGGTAAGGGCCCCTTCTTTGCGAGACAAGAATGCTAGAGTGCGCAACACATCGGAAAAAATGTCCGTAATGGGAGCCTGGCGTGGAGTCACTGAGCGGGATTGATTTTTTTGTTCGCGCGGCCGAAACCCGCAGCTTTTCAGAGGCGGGCAGGGCGCTTGGCATTTCGTCTTCGGCGGTGGGCAAAAGCGTCGCCCGGCTCGAGGAACGGCTGGGTGTGCGGCTGTTTCATCGCAGCACGCGCAGTATCACGCTGACGGCGGAAGGGACGCTTTTCCTCGAGCGTTGCCGGCGTATTCTCTGCGAAGTCGAAGCGGCCGAACTGGAGTTGTCGGAAACCCGCAAAGCGCCGCGGGGCAAACTGCGGGTGAGTTTGCCACTGGTTGCAGACCTGGTCATGCCGACGCTGATGGCCTTCATGCGCCGCTACCCCAGTATCGAACTGGACCTGGATTTCTCCGACAGGCTGGTGGACATCATTGAGGAAGGTTTCGATGCCGTCATTCGGACTGGAGAACCGAACGACTCCCGGCTGATGTCCCGCCCGCTGGGCGCGTTCAAGCTCGTCGTGGTCGGTTCGCCCCGGTACCTCGCCGAACACGGCACGCCGCAGGTGCCGACGGATCTGCTGCGCCATGCCTGCCTGTTATACAAGTTTCCCAGCACTGGCAGGATGCAGGTCTGGCCGATAAACGGGGAAGGGCAGCCGGATCTCAACTTGCCGGCGACCCTGGTCTGCAACACCACCGAGGCGTTGCTGTACGTCGTGCGCGATGCATTGGGGATTGCCTGCGTGCCGGACTTCACTGTGCGCGATGCCATCGCCAGCGGTGAACTGGTCACCGTCCTCGACGACTTCAATCGGCATCAGAGCACCTTCCGCATGCTCTGGCCTTCAAGCAAGCACCTGGCGCCGAAACTGCGGGTGTTCATTGATTTCATGAGCAGTGAATTGTTCAAGTGACTCATCGCTTGGCGAGCAGCTCAAGGCACTGTTGCAACACTGGCGATACGTCCCCGGCGCGGTAGCTCACGACGATGGGTGAAGTGGCGCTGCTGTCCAGCAGCGGGGTGTAACCAATGTCATCGCGGTGCAGTCTTTGCACCGAGGCGGGTACCAGGGTGATACCGATGCCTGCTGCAACGAGGCCGATGGCGGTCTGCAGCTCGTTCACCGTTTGCACCACCCGGATCCGCAAGCCCTGTGCGGCGAAGATACCCAGGACGTGGTCGGCATAGCTCGGGCGCGGGGTGCCCGGGTAGAGGACAAAAGGTTCTGCTGCCAGTTGCTCCAGGGTGGCCGGTCCCGACAGCAGCGGGTGACCTGCCGGCAGGGCTGCGACCAACGGGTCCTGGCGCAGGATTTCCTGGGTGATAGTCGGATCATCGAACAGCATCCGGCCAAAACCAATGTCGATGCGGCCACTTTTCAGCGCTTCGAGCTGCTGCAGGGTGATGAGTTCCGAGAGCCCCAATTCCACATCGCCGAGGCTACGCAACTGACGGATCAACTCAGGCAAGGCGCCGTATAGCGTGGAAGGGGCAAAGCCAATACCCAGCCAGCGTTTCTGGCCTGCTGCGACGCGACGCGTGTCGTCGCCAATGCGCACGAGCTGTTCCAGCAATTGGCTGGAGTGCTCATGAAAGAACCGACCCGCTTCGGTCAACCTCAGCGGCCTGGAACGTTCAAGCAGCGCCACCCCCAGTTCATCCTCCAGTTGCTGGATCTGGCGACTCAGCGGTGGCTGGGCAATGTTCAACTGCTCAGCGGCACGAGTGAAATTCAGGGTTTGCGCCAGCACCCGGAAGTAACGCAAATGACGAAGCTCCACGATACCCCCAAGGTATAAAGCGAGACTTATTCAATATTGGACGGTGCGCTTGCTCAGCGTCAATCTTTGCCCAAGAACAAACACAACGCCGACGGAAAGATTATGACTGCTGTCACCATCGAACGCTTCGATACCCAAATTGTTGACCTACCCACGATCAGGCCACACAAATTGGCCATGCATACCATGCACGGCCAGACGCTGGTCATTCTGCGGATCCAGTCCAGTGACGGCATCATCGGCGTCGGCGAGGCCACGACCATCGGTGGCTTGGCGTACGCCGGGGAAAGCCCGGAAAGCATCAAGGTGAACCTCGACAAATGGTTCGCACCGCTGTTGATCGGGCAAGACGCGAGCAATCTCAACGCGGCCATGCAACGGGTCGACCGGAGCATTCGTGGCAACACGTTTGCGCGCTCAGCGGTGGAAACCGCGCTGCTCGACGCCCAAGGCAAGCGCCTGGGACTGCCGGTGGCGGAATTGCTCGGCGGGCGTCTACGCGACGGTGTGGAAGTGGCGTGGACGCTGGCCAGCGGCGACACCGGCCGAGACATCGAAGAGGCCGAACACATGCTCGATATACGTCGCCATCGGCACTTCAAACTGAAGATCGGTGCCGCAGAACCGGCTCGCGACATCGCCCATGTCGCGGCGATCAAGCGTGCCCTGGGTGACCGCGCCAGTGTGCGCGTCGACATCAACCAGGCATGGAGCGAAGCGCTGGCCATACGGGCCTGTCGACTGTTGGCCGATGCTGGCGTCGAGCTGATCGAACAACCCTTGTCCCGACACGACCGGCCGGGCATGGCCCGCCTCAGTGCCCACAGCCCGATCCCGCTGATGGCCGATGAGGCGATCGAGTCGGTCCAGGACAGCTTTGCCCTTGCGCAGATGGGCGCCGCTTCGATTTTCGCCCTGAAAATCGCCAAGACCGGTGGCCCCCGGGCGGTGTTGCGTACTGCTGCGATTGCCGAAGCCGCCGGTATCGGCCTGTACGGCGGTACGATGCTCGAAGGCAGCGTCGGCACGCTGGCGGCCGCTCATGCCTTCGCCACGCTGGACAAGCTGGAATGGCATACCGAGCTGTTCGGACCGCTGCTGTTGACCGAAGATATCCTGGTGGAACCGCCTGTCTATCGGGACTTTCAGCTCATGATCCCGCGCACGCCCGGTTTGGGCATCGAGCTGGATGAACAACGGCTTGCGCGTTTTGCGCGCCGCTGACCTGCCTTAGCCAAGAGGATACCCACGAGATGCTTTTCCACGTACGCATGACCGTCAGGCTCCCAGCCGATATGCCGGCTGAAACAGCCGCTCAGCTCAAGGCCGACGAGAAAGAACTTGCGCAGCGCCTGCAACACGAAGGCACCTGGCGTCATCTGTGGCGCCTGGTCGGGCTCTACGCCAACGTCAGTGTGTTTGATGTGCCGGATAACCAGGCGTTGCATGACACCTTGATGCAATTGCCGCTGTACCCCTACATGGAGATCGACGTGACACCGATGTGCCGACATCCATCTTCGATCCATGCCGACGACCGCTGAGTTCACCGATTCGCAGTACTGACATCGACAAGAACAAATAATACTGATGAGGGCAAAAGCCATGACCGTTCGTATCTCCCAAACCGCTGAAGTGCAGCAATTCCTCGAGAAAGCATCCGGTTTCGACCAGCCCACCGGGAGCCAGCGGATGAAGCAGGTGGTGCATCGTGTCTTGAACGACTCGATCAAGCTCATCGAGGACCTTCAGGTAACCCCCGAAGAGTTCTGGAAGGCTGTCAACTACCTGAACGACTTGGGCCGCCGCCAGGAGGCTGGCCTGGTCGTCGCGGGGCTGGGGCTCGAACATTACCTGGACATGCTGATGGACGCCGAAGATGAACAGGCCGGCCAGGTCGGCGGCACGCCACGGACCATCGAGGGCCCGCTGTATGTGGCCGGCGCGCCGCTGTCGGAGCACTTTGCCCGCCTCGATGACGGCCAGGACCCCGGCACGGTGTTGTTCATGACCGGCCAGGTACGCGACACCGATGGCGAGCCCCTGGTCAACGCGGTGGTCGATGTCTGGCACGCGAATACCGGCGGTACCTACTCATATTTCGACCCTTCGCAGTCCGAATTCAACTTGCGCCGGCGGATCCTGACGGACGCCGAAGGACGCTATCGTTTCCAGAGCATCGTGCCCTCGGGCTACGGCTGCCCGCCGGATGGTCCGACCCAGCAATTGCTTGACCAGCTGGGGCGTCATGGCCAGCGGCCTGCACACATTCATTTCTTCATTTCGGCGCCTGGACATCGTCACCTGACGACGCAAATCAACCTGGCAGGGGACCGATACCTGCACGATGATTTTGCTTATGCAACCCGCGACGAATTGATCGCCGAGATTCGCTTCAGCGACGATGCCAATGGCCAGCGGGCGGATATCGAGTTCGATTTTGTCCTTCAACCAACCGCTGCGCCCAAAGACGAAAGCCGTCCCGAGCGAGTGCGAGCGCTGGAGGTGTGATTCACCGTTACGCCTGACACCCAAGCCCCCGCAGCGATTGCTGACGGGGGCTTTGTGGCTTCAGCCTGGTCTTGAGCGAACAACAAAAAAGAGGCGCCAACATGACCGTGTTATTGAGTGAGCGCAGCCAGATTTTCGACCGTGCAGATGCCTATGCCGTGTCGGATTACGTTAACCAGCACGTGGGCAGTCACTGCATTCGCCTACCGCCGCGGGGCCGCCCCGAGGCGAGCATCAGCCATCGTACGTTCTCGAGCCTGGACTTGTGTCGTATCAGTTATGGCGCGCCGGTGCGGGTCACCTCGACGGCGCTGGAGACGATCTATCACCTGCAAATCCTGCTTCATGGGCATTGCCGATCCGCTGCCCGAGGCAAAGAGCAGGTTTTGCGGGCCGGTGAGATTCTGCTGATCAACCCGGATGACCCGGTCGACCTGACGTATTCGGCCGACTGCGAAAAATTCATCGTCAAAGTTCCCGTCAGGCTGTTGGAAAACGCCTGCCTGGAGCAGCACTGGACGCTTCCGCAGCAAGGGATCCGGTTCGTGCCCGAGCACCACGAGCTCAAAGAGATGAGTGGTTTTGTGCAACTGCTGGGGTTGATCTGCCATGAGGCCGAGAACGCGGCGCAAGGTGAGGTCCAGTGCCTGTACGAGCGGATAGTCGCCAACAAGTTGCTGGCGTTGCTGGCAAACAATGTATTGAGAGTCGCACCGCGACCTGAAGAGGGTGCGGGCTTCGACCGCGTGCGGCAGTTCATCGAGGAGCACCTGACCGAAGACATCAGTCTCGAACAGTTGATGGCGGTTGCCCGGGTCAGCGAGCGCTCGCTGTATACGCTGTTCGAGCGCCAGGTCGGCCTTTCGCCCAGGGACTACATGCGCCAACGCAAGCTGGAGCGGGTGCATGCCGAACTGCAAACCGCGACAGCGCGCAGCGTTACCGAAGTCGCGCTGGATCACGGTTTTCTGCATCTGGGCCGCTTCTCCGAGGTCTACCGCAAGCGCTTTGGCGAGCTGCCTTCGCAGACTTGCCGGCGCCAGCGTGAACGGGCCGCGCCAGGCGGATAGCGATTTGCAGTACGTGGATATTGACGCCGCAAGTGAACACGTAGGGTGAGGGGGCCTGATACAAGAACAACCGAGGGTACCCCATGATCAGCACGCTCGACAGACTCGCCCGTCAACTCAGCGAATCCGTTCAGGAAGATCCCACTACCGGGGTCTTCCGCTGCCGCCGCGACATCTTCACCGACGCCGAACTGTTCGCCCTGGAGATGAAGCATATTTTTGAAAGTGGTTGGGTCTACCTGGCGCATGAAAGCCAGGTGCCGGACATCAACGACTACTTCACCACCTACATTGGCCGTCAGCCCGTCGTTATCACCCGCGACAAACAAGGGTCGCTGCACGGCTTGGTCAATGCCTGCGCTCACCGGGGCGCCATGCTATGCCGACGCAAGCAGGGCAACAAAGGCTCATTCACGTGCCCGTTCCACGGCTGGACCTTCAGCAATGCCGGCAAGCTGCTTAAAGTCAAAGACGCCAAGACCGGCGCCTACCCAGACACTTTCGACTGCGACGGCTCCCACGACCTCAAGCGCCTGGGCCGTTTCGAGAATTATCGCGGTTTCTTGTTTGGCAGCCTCAGCGAAGCCGTCCCGGAATTGAGTGATTACCTGGGCGAAACCCGGGTCATCATCGACCAGATGGTCGACCAGGCGCCTGAAGGGCTGGAAGTGCTGCGCGGCAGTTCGTCCTACACCTACGACGGTAACTGGAAACTGCAGATCGAGAACGGTGCCGACGGCTATCACGTCAGCTCAGTGCACTGGAATTACTCGGCAACCATGGGCCGCCGCAATTATGAAGCCGAAGGCACCCGCACCGTGGATGCCAATGGCTGGTCGAAGAGCCTGGGCGGCGTCTATGCCTTCGAACATGGGCACATCCTGCTGTGGACCCGCCTGCTCAATCCCGAAGTGCGTCCGGTGCATGCGCACCGTGAGGCCCTCGCCGAGCGCCTGGGCCAGGAGCGTGCCGATTTCATCGTCGACCAGACCCGCAACCTCTGCCTGTACCCCAACGTTTACCTGATGGACCAGTTCTCCACGCAGATCCGCGTGGTACGGCCCCTCGCGGTCGACAAGACCGAAGTGACGATCTACTGCATGGCGCCCAAGGGTGAAAGTGCCCGGGAGCGCACGACCCGCATTCGCCAGTACGAGGATTTTTTCAACGTCAGTGGCATGGGTACGCCGGACGACCTGGAAGAGTTCCGTGCCTGCCAGACCGGTTATCAGGGGGCGATAAGTTTGTGGAATGACCTGAGCCGCGGCGCAAAGCAGTGGATCGAGGGGGCTGACGAAAATGCACGCGCCATGGGCATGAACCCGCAGCTCAGCGGGGTGAAAACCGAGGACGAGGGGTTGTTCGTCCGTCAGCACGCCCACTGGGCCGCCAGCCTGCAACGAGCGATTGAGTTGGAGCGACAAGGCCTGATTGCCACCGACAAGGAGGTGCGCTCGTGAGCATTTCCCGTGACAGCCTGCTGGCTTTTCTCTACCGCGAAGCACGCCTGCTGGATGATCGCCAGTGGGACGAGTGGCTGGAGTGCTACTCGCCCAAGGTCGAGTTCTGGATGCCGGCGTGGGATGACCACGACACGCTGACGCAGGACCCGCAGAGTGAGATTTCGCTGGTGTATTACCCCAGCCGCGACGGCCTGGAAGACCGAGTTTTCCGCATCAAGACCGAACGCTCCAGTGCCAGCACGCCAGAGCCGCGAACCGTGCATTTGATCACCAACCTCGAGGTACTGGCTGAAGACGCCGGGCACGTGGAGCTGCGTTTCAACTGGCAAACCCTCAGCCATCGCTACAAGACCACGGATACGTATTTCGGCACGTCTTTCTATCGCCTGGACATCAGCGCTGAACAGCCGCTGATCACGCGCAAGAAAGTGGTGCTGAAAAACGACTACATCCATCAGGTCATCGACATCTATCACATCTGAGGACAGCGCCATGACGTACTCCATAGCCCTCAATTTTGAAGACGGGGTGACCCGTTTCATCGACTGCAAAGTGGGTGAGAAGGTGCTGGATGCCGCCTTTCGCCAACGTATCAACCTGCCCATGGATTGCTCGGACGGTGTCTGCGGCACCTGCAAATGCCGCTGCGAGACCGGCGCCTATGATCTGGGCGACGAGTACATCGACGATGCGCTGACGGAGGACGAAGCACAGGAACGGCAAGTCCTGACCTGCCAGATGGTGCCGCAATCCAACTGCGTCATCGCCGTGCCGGTGCCTTCCAGCGCCTGCAAGACCGGCACCACCCGGTTCGCTGCCAGCGTCACCGGCATTACTCGGCATGCCGATGCGGCGTTGGAAATCAGTTTCGAACTGGACCAGGCGCCGATTTTCCTGCCAGGCCAGTACGTCAACATCGAGGTGCCGGGCAGCGGCCAGACGCGCTCGTACTCATTCAGCAGCCGCCCAGGCGAAAAGCACGCCAGTTTTCTGATCAAGCATGTCCCCGGCGGCCTGATGAGCGGTTGGCTGGAACGCGCTCAGGAAGCCGAGAACGTCGCCATGACCGGGCCATTGGGCAGTTTCTATCTGCGTGAAGTGACCCGGCAGCTGTTGTTCCTGGCTGGCGGCACCGGGCTTGCGCCGTTCTTGTCGATGCTCGAGGTGCTCGCCGAACGCGCAGAAACCCAGCCGGTGTCGCTGATCTACGGTGTGACTCGCGATCAGGACCTGGTGATGGTCGAGGCCCTGGAAGCCTTCGCCGCGCGCCTGCCGAACTTCAGTTTCGTGACCTGCGTGGCGGACCCCGGAACCGCTCATCCTCGCCAAGGCTATGTCACCCAGCACATGGCGCCAGCCGTGCTCAACAACGGTGATGTCGACGTGTACCTCTGCGGGCCACCGCCGATGGTTGATGCCGTACGCCGGCATTTCAAGGAACAAGGTGTCACCCCGGCCAGCTTCCACTACGAGAAGTTCACGCCCAACGCAATCGTCACCGGCGACGCCGCCTGAGGACACTGAAATGAACCCACGTTTCAACGAAAAGGTCGTGCTGGTCACCGGCGCGGCCCAGGGAATCGGTCGGCGTGTCGCCGAGCGAGTGCTGGAGGAGGGCGCGTTGCTCGTTGCCGTCGACCGCTCTGAACTGGTCCACGAACTGCAGCATGAACATGCGCTGACCTTGACGGCTGACCTGGAGCAGTACGCGGAGTGCTCGCAGGTAATGGCCGCGACCAAGGCGCGTTTCGGGCGTATCGACATCCTGATCAACAACGTTGGCGGGACGATCTGGGCCAAACCGTTCGAGCACTACGCCGAACATGAAATCGAAGCCGAAGTACGCCGTTCCTTGTTCCCGACGCTGTGGTGCTGCCACAGCGTATTGCCCTACATGCTCGAACAGGGTAACGGCGCGATCGTCAACGTTTCATCGATTGCCACGCGCAGCATCAATCGCGTTCCGTACGGCGCGGCCAAAGGCGGCGTCAATGCGCTGACTGCCTGTCTGGCACTGGAAACCGCCGGCAGCGGCATCCGGGTCAACGCCACGGCCCCCGGCGGCACCGAAGCACCGGCGCGCCGCATTCCTCGCAACAGTCAGCCGCAAAGCGAGCAGGAGCGGGTCTGGTACCAGCAAATCGTCGATCAGACCATCGACAGCAGCCCGATGAAACGCTACGGGACCCTCGATGAGCAAGTCGGCGCCATTCTGTTCCTGGCATCGGATGAGGCTTCCTACATCACCGGCGTGACCTTGCCGGTAGGGGGCGGCGACCTGGGCTGACGCTGCGGCAGTACATACGGTTCTCACACACAACAAAAATAATGAGAGTAAAGCCATGCGGACCATCGACGTACATTCGATCATCGACAACGCCCGTTTCGGGCGCTTCCATTGGCTGGTCATGGGCTTATGCGCCTTGCTGTTGATCTTTGACGGCTATGACCTGTTCATCTACGGCGTGGTCTTGCCGGCGATCATGAAGGAGTGGGGGCTGACGCCTCTACAGGCCGGCGCGCTGGGCAGCTATGCACTGTTTGGCATGATGTTCGGTGCCTTGGCATTCGGCAGTCTGGCCGACAAGATCGGCCGCAAGAAAGGCATCGCCATCTGCTTCGCGCTGTTCAGCACGGCGACGGTGATCAATGGTTTCGCCAGCACGCCCGGCGAGTTCGGCGTGTGCCGTTTCATCGCCGGGCTTGGATGTGGCGGGCTGATGCCCAACGCGGTCGCGCTGATGAACGAGTACGCGCCGAAAAAAATGCGCAGCACCTTGGTTGCGTTGATGTTCAGCGGCTATTCCCTCGGCGGCATGCTGTCGGCCGGTGTCGGTATCTTCATGCTGCCGCGTTTTGGTTGGTCGTCGATGTTCTTCGTCGCGACCCTGCCATTGTTGCTTCTGCCGTTGATTCTTCACTACCTCCCGGAGTCCATTGGCTTTCTCATCCGCCAGGGCCGCACCGAACAGGCCCGTACGCTGCTTGAGCGCCTGGCGCCAGGGAATGAAATCGGCGTCGAAGACACGCTTCAACTAAATGAAACCAAGGGCAAGGGCACATCCGTACTGGAGCTGTTCAGGAATGGCCTCGGTGTAAGAACGGTGGCGATCTGGGTAGCGTTTTTCTGTTGCCTGCTGATGGTCTACGCATTGAGCTCGTGGTTGCCCAAGCTGATGGCCAACTCCGGCTACAGCCTGGGTTCAAGCCTGACGTTCTTGCTGGCCCTGAATTTTGGCGGCATGGCAGGCGCGATTCTGGGAGGTTGGCTTGGGGATCGGCTGAATCTGGTGAAGGTCATGATCGGGTTCTTTCTTGCTGCCGCACTCTCCATCAGCTTGCTGGGTATCAATAGCCCGATGCCGGTGCTGTACCTGCTCATCTTCATCGCCGGCGCTACCACTATCGGCACGCAAATCCTGTTGTACGCCGGTGCCGCACAGCTTTATGGCTTGCACATTCGCTCCACGGGCCTGGGGTGGGCCTCCGGAATCGGTCGCAACGGCGCAATCGTCGGCCCGCTCTTGGGCGGCGCACTGATGGGGATCGAATTGCCCCTGCAACTGAACTTCATGGCCTTTGCCATTCCGGGCGCTATTGCGGCGCTGGCAATGACCGCCTTCGCCCTGAACGAACGTCGCGCCCTGCCTGCTGCGCTTGAAGCGCCCTCGGTAAAAGCCTGACACCGAGCGTAATAGCCCGCACGACATGACGGCGGGCCCATGAGCTGTCGATAAATAACAATAATTAAGAGCACAACATGAATCAGCAGACCATACCGCGTTTCTGGCTTTCACTCCTGGGCGTGCCACTCGTCGCGTCGGCGGCGGACCAGGGCTTGCTCGAAGGTTCCACCGCCACCTTGCAAGCTCGCAACTATTACTTCAGCCGGGACTATTCCGACATCGTCGGCGCAAATCGGCAATCCAAGGCCGAGGAGTGGGGGCAGGGTTTCATCCTGACGTTCAAATCCGGCTACACACAGGGGCCTGTGGGGTTCGGCATCGATGCGCTAGGAACGCTGGGCCTCAAGCTCGACAGCAGCCCTGACCGGGTCAATACCGGGTTGTTGCCGATCACGGACGATGGCCGTGCGGCTGACGATTACAGCCGTCTGGGCCTGACGTTCAAAGCCAAAGTCTCTAAAACCGAACTGAAGGTCGGGGAGCTGCAACCGAATCTTCCGGTACTCGCCTTCAGCGACATACGTCTGCTGCCCCCGAGTTATCAGGGGGTGAGCATCAGCTCCAGCGAGATCAGTGGCCTGACGGTGCAAGCAGGTCACTTGACGACGACCAGCCTGCGCAACGAAGCCGGCGACGAAAAAATGATCGCCATGCTAGGCCATGTGCCTAAACGCCAGGCTGAAAGCGATGCTTTCAACTACCTCGGCGGCGACTACAGCTTCAACAGCAATCGCACCAGCGTCAGCCTCTGGCACGGCCAGTTGAAAGACATCTATGCCCAGGACTTCATTGGTTTCAAGCACAGCCAGCCCATGGGCGACTGGGTTCTGGGCGCCAATCTCGGTTATTACGATGCCAGCGAGGACGGCAGTGAAATGCTGGGGAAAATCGATAACCAGGCGTTCTTTTCGTTGCTGTCTGCAAAGCGTGATGGCCACACCTTTTATGTCGGTTACCAGGCGATGTATGGCGACAGTGCGTTCCCCAGGGTTTTCGCCAACGTCACGCCTCTGGGTAACGAGGTGCCAACTTATGAGTTCGCCTATACCGATGAGCGTTCCTGGCAGGCTCGTTACGACTATGACTTCGCTGCAATGGGGGTGCCTGGCCTCACGACGACGGTGCGCTACATCACCGGCGACAACGTGAACACCGGCGCGGGTTTTGAGGGCAAGGATCGCGAGCGCGATCTGGATATCGGCTACGCGTTCCAGAACGGTTTTCTAAGCGGCCTGGGGGTACGCGTGCGCAACGTCATGGCGCGTTCCAACTACCGCAGCGACATCGACGAGAACCGGTTGATCCTCAGTTACACCTGGAAGCTGCTCTGACCTGATCGGTTCACCCTTGCCGGTGCCATGGCGAATGCCTGGGAAGCCTAGTCAGATCAAGGAGCCTTGTTCTCGACCAGGCAATTTCCGCCATCCACCACGATGACTTCGCCAGTGAGGTAGCTCGCCTCTGAAGAGGCAAGGAAAGCCACCAGTGCAGCGACCTCTTCGGGACGTCCGGCGCGGCCCATCGGCGTGTATTCGGCCGCTTTGGCTTCCTCTGTAGTGGTCGATCCTGTGGTGATCCAGCCGGGAGCGACGCTGTTTACGGTGATCCCTTGCTGGGCGACTTCCAGCGCCAGGCTCATGCTCATTCCGACCATCGCGGCCTTCGCGGCGCTGTAAGCCGCTTCACCGGGGTTGCTGCAGCGGGTGCCGGTAGTGGAACTGATGTTGACGATGCGCCCGTAGCGACGCGCCCGCATGCCGGGCAGAACAGCCCGTGTAAGCAGAAAGGCCGTGGTCAGGTTTCGCCCCAGCGTCAGGTTCCAGGTGTGCAGATCCATGCTTGCCAAGTCGGAAAAAAACTCCGGGCTGCCTTGCATGGCCATGCCCGCGTTGTTGACCAGGATATCGATCTGCCCCCAGAGGGACTCCGCCCACGCCATGAACTCACGTACCTGGTTTTCATCGGTAAGATCGAGGGCCCGGCCTTCGACTTCGAACCCTTCGGCGCGCAGTTCTGCGACTCGATCATTGATTCGCGCACTGCTGGCGGTGACGATCAGTCTGGCTCCCGCCGCGCCAAGCCTGCGGGCGATCGCCATGCCGATTCCGATCTCGCTTCCAACCCCACTGATGAGTGCCACAGGGTTCTGTCCAACTGCGTTTGGCATGGTGCCTCCAGAGGGGGGTAAGTGATTGCCAGGCGCCGGCGCGCTATATAAACATCCGGATCAACGCCCGAATACCGCCGTCATCCCCAACAACCGCTTTTGCCGCCAAGCCGGTGCACTCGTGGGGAAAAGCACTTCGTTTGGCCGATAGCGGGCGATGCCGCAGGCAGCGGCGATGCGCTGGCGTTGCTGGCCGTGGATAAGGGCTTGCTGAAAGCTGTGTTCGCTATGGGCCAATCCCAGCATATAACGAGTACCTGCCGGGAAGTGTCCGCTATTGGCTTGCCACCATCTTTCGATTGCCTGCGGGTCGGGCCAGGGCAGGTTTTCATCGGGGTCCATCGCGACATTGGGGTCTTCAGGGTCATCGTTCGGGCCCGCATCGAAATCCGGCAAGGCCTGCTGTTCCAGGTCGAGCAGCGCCAGGTCTGCGCCGGTGATCAGGCTAAAGGTTTCACCGGCGACCCGGGCATAGGGCAGGTCGCTCATCTGCTGGATCAACCACGGTACGCAGACCGGATCGCCCAGCAGCCCAAGGGCTTGGATGCCGATGCGCCGATCCCTGGGATCCTGTACCCACTGGCGTATCCAGGCGACGCTGGGCTCGCGTTCCTGCCAGGCCAGCAGTACGCAGAGCGCGCGGTACTGGAACTCGCCCGGTTGTTCGGCGAATTGTCGCAATGGCTCCAGGGCTTGCTCGTCGCCCATCTGTGCGGTGGCCCAGTTGGCCCAGAAGCGCGTGGCCGCATTCTCATGTAGACGATGGGTACGAATCGTCTGTAACAGGTCACGTCGGCGCAGTTCACCCGCCGTGCGTGCGGCACGTGCCAGCACGCTGGGGTCGGCGTGGGACAGTTCGGTCAGCAGGATAGGGCCGGGATCGTGGCGATGCATGCCGCAGGCTGCCAAGCCAAGGCGACGGAACAAAGGCTCGGGGGAGGCGAGCATGCGCTCGATCCAGGGCGATACCCGTTCCCAGTCGAGCCACCCCAGGGCCATCAGGTAACCTCGTTCAGTTTCCGAGGCACTTCTTAAGTGCTCGCTGAGCAGCGACAGCCCCTTCGCATTGGCCGCCTCGAAGGCCAGCAGCACACTGGCGAACATCTCGCCGACGGTGTGCGGGCCGAGCTGGGTCAGCAGAGTCTCCAGGCCTGTTGAGCCAGCAATGCGCAGACCATCGAGATGAGCGTCGATGCGTTCGTCCAGTTTGCTGAGGTCGTCAAGGTCATAGTGGGGCGCGCGCACGGCGTGATCGTGCAGGAGGATGAGGAAGCAAGCTTCTTCGGCGTGTTGCTCGATCATTGATGAGATGGGGACCATGACGTCTCTGTCTTGTTACGGCACCAGGTTTCCAAAGAAGTAACGTTTACCGACTTCGAAGTGCAGGGGAGAGGCCATGTACCGGTCCAGGACAGCGGCCGCATTCAGCGGTTGGAACTCGCCGTTTTTTCCGTAGAAGCTGGAACAGTCGACGCCGGAATACACCTCGAATTTACGCCTCCAGATAAGAAAGTTGCTCCAATCGATCCATTCGTCAGTGCCTGAAGGAACCAGGGACTTTCTCATGACCCAGACTTGTTTGTTCATGTCGACGGGCATCCCCCCGGAAATTGAGCAGCGATCGCTGCCATAAGCGTTCTGCAGTTCGCTAAGTCGTGAATCGACAGCCGCTTTGTAATCGACTTCGTTCAGGCCACTGTCAAAGAACTCGGGCTCGTTTTCGATGGGGTCAAGAAGATTGGTTAAATTGGCTTCCACGGCGGCTCGGTCGGCCCGACGTGCAAACGTACGCCATGCCTCAACCATGAAAGGTATCAGCCAAAGCACACCAGACCACTGGGCTGCCAGGCACGCCTCGATGCGAAGGTAAGTGGGGCCTTCGAGTATGAGCTCCGCAAGGAAATCCAGGTCAGTGTCGAGCCCTGCATCAGCGGTCAGGCCGAGGCAGGCCGATACCAGCGTTGGATCGCAACTGGGTTCCACTATCCATTTGCGCAGTTGGGATACGTGGCTGTAATCGCCATGCTTGGCCTGTTCCAGAATCGCAGCAAGTGCAATCCACGGGTCATTGCTCATCCATCCGTCAGGTGACAATACTTCTGCCGGA
Organism: Pseudomonas brassicacearum subsp. brassicacearum; assembly: GCF_008801605.1. Classification (GTDB taxonomy): domain Bacteria; phylum Pseudomonadota; class Gammaproteobacteria; order Pseudomonadales; family Pseudomonadaceae; genus Aquipseudomonas; species Aquipseudomonas brassicacearum. The sequence goes on from NZ_VZPJ01000004.1 coordinate 141,174, forward strand.
GCGGGGCCACTGTAGTGATATCCACGCCCCTTCCAATAGAAGCTGTCTTGAAGGAAACCAGGTCTTTGGGTGTGCTTGTAAATAGAGGCTTTCATCATTCGGGCCTTGGAAAACTATTGATGCGTGTTTCTTGAAGTGCACTCAGCTCTCCTTCGAGCTTCTCACACTTCTTGCCAGTAGGGGCGAGATTCCCTTGCCCGGCCGGACAACCTCCGGCCGCCTTGGGGACTCTATGCGCCACCGGCTCTCCCTGGCCCACTTCTGTTTTCCAACGCATATAGCCTGGTCTGTTAATCGCCCAATCATTTTCAATGTTGGCTTTCTCTCGTTTGCTCGTTACGTAGTACTTATTGCAGCCGCTCGGTTGCTTTCCGGCGGGTGGCAACAGGTGCCTGCACTTGGGGTTGGCCCGGACTTTGGCAAGCACGGCTGCATTCTTGGGATTTTGTGCGGTGCCGTAGAATTGCTCCTCCGTCATGTACTCCCCGTTCGCTTGAGCCTTGGAGTGCGCCGCGCCGCCGCAACATTCACATTTGTGTTTGCCCGGCACCTTGGCGTCTTGTTGCACCGGACTGTATTTGGCGGTGTTGACCATGGGCACAGCCGCATTCGCTGCAGGGCTGGCATGATTCGATGTGGTGAGATCGGTATGTCTGTCTACGTTCTGGCCTTCGAAAAGAACATCCATTGACCATGAGACAAAATAGGTCTTGCCGGTGATGACGTGAGTGATGACACCGGCACCCTGGCTTCTTGTGGCAGCTTCATCGCCCAGCGGTGAGGTTTTATAGAAGGAGCGATTTTTTAACATGATCTCCTTGTTTTCGATCTTGACGGTCTTGCTGCCTTTCTTCATGTCCTTGGAAAACGAGGTGTCTGGATAGGGCACCGGGATTGGCCCTCCCGGAGGCGGTGGTGGCGTCAGGCAGACATCCGGGAACGCCGCGATGACCTTGCCTCCACCCGCTTTGCAGGCAATCTCATCGCCATTTGCGTAAACGTCGCAGCTCATAGGTCCCCCTCTGGCTGGCTAAGGTCGCGCACAACGGCGGCGGCGCGTGCGCCGGCCAGGGCACTGCTCAGACAGATCGCGGTGGTTCCCGGTGCATAGCCTTTGCGAAACGCCTGGTCGGCGAGTATCAATTGGACGATTCCAGCAATGGCCCCGGTGTCACCCATGGCCTCTGCCCAATGCCACAGTGGCTGATCCTCTTTTCGGACTGTCCGAAAAAGCCGGGCCTCCATCAACGGAAGTTCCTTGAACCCGTATTGCTCTCCCGTGACATCGGACAGGCGCAGGTCAATTTCATGCAGACCCAGTTTGGCCTGTGCGAGCGCCGTACGAGCGGCGTCGGTCAGCCCGCCTGCCCGCAGGGGTTTGCTCGACAAAAGAGGCGCCTCTTCTTGCCCAAAGCCCAGGCCTGAGATTTGCAGGCAGGTACCAGGTTGCCGATAGGCCTGAATCAGGATGGCCGCGGCCCCTTCGCCAGGAAACAAGCCGTCATTGTGAGTCGCCGTTTTCAGCCGGCGATGTTCGTCCAGCCACTGCAGCGTCAAGGCGCTGAGCAGCGAATCAACACCCGCCACCACACAGGCGGGAACCCGTGTTTCCTGCATTAATCGACTGGCTTCATGAAGGGCATGCATGCCGGCAACATGGCCAGAGGGGATGACCCTGGAATGCGTTGGATGGAACTGTATGCCCAACTTGGAAGATACGTCCTGTATGACGGCCTGGGCTATTTCCCTGATATTGATTCCGGGGCGCTCCGGTTCAGCCAGGCACAGGAGAAATGGCACTTCTGTCCAATCCAGCTTCGGCGCACCCTGTATCAACTCGACCAGTGCATGCATCATGAGTCCGGACATGCGCGCTGCTGCCGGCAGAGCCAGGTCAAGGCTGGGCACAGCCGCGCCGATGATGGGTTCGCACGCGTTGTCAAAAAACGGCAGCTCCTGGAGTGCTGACAGCCCGGCGCGCTTGGCAGCACAGGCGCTGGCGACGCATAAGCCCACGGGACACGCCATGCCCATGCTGGTGATGAAGAGGGCGTGTCCCTGCATGGAGGTCATATCTCCTCTTCCGCGGGAGGATAGGCTTCCTTAGTCCACGCGATGAGTTGAGCCAATGACTTGAAGTGTTGTTTTCCTCGCATGCGTTCTTCGTTGGCCTTGGCCTGTTCGAACTGATCGGCGGTTTGCCCGACGATGACCTTGGCCACCTCCTTGATGTTGCGCCCGAGGGGCGAAGAGGCTCGCCATGTCAGCGTCAGGCGATTCGCGTCAGGTTCAAGAATGACGGTGTCGACCACGGCGGCTGCTTCCCGTGTGCTGTCGTCGTGAAAAACGACAAGCACCGCTAGTTTCAGGTTTGCCGGAAGCCTGAATGCCGAGCGGCCTTTATCGCTCAGATTAAGCAGCGCGACTTCTTCGCCCCCCCGGGGATAATCGATTTGCTGGTCCTCGGGTGCACATTGGAAATAGCGCAAGTCAAAATCTTCGGGAAGGAATGGAAATTGATGATCAAGCCACGCCTGATCATAGGTGCCGGCCCATTGGATACGCTGCCGCCATGCTCGACCAATCGGGCCAAATGCCATTGGCTTGTAATGTTCGTGGGGGGCGGTGACCGGCCTTTCCAGTTCTTCGGTATTTGGGAGCGGCAAGCCATTGGTCTGGGCACTGTTTGCTGCGGGGTAAAATCCGGCTCCAACCGGGTTCCATGGGTACCATTTGTGTTTGGCCGGGTCTGCATGCGTGCGATCCGCGCCGCCAAAAGCCTGCGCGTAGGTAATCGGCATTGTGGTGAATGGAACAGGTTTGCTTATCGAGTGTGAGAGGGCGCTGTCCTCATAGATTCGTGCCCCAATCACTTTGAATGCTTTGACGAGAGTCCCCACTTTCAGCGCTACGTTCACCTCCGTCGCCGGCTCTCCATTGGGGGCGTGGCAGTGACCATTGAGCAGGACATCGCAGCGGGGCTTGTGCAGCGCAAAATCGTTTTCGTATAACGCAGCTGATTCACTCGGTTCACCTGGGAATACGTCGGCCATGATCAACGGAGCCTGTTGTTCGAGCAGGCGCGGCGCATGTCCAGGGTGATCTGGAATGCCGTAGGTTCCTTTCGCCACCACGACCAGCCATTCACGGCCCGTTTTATCGGTTGAGGTCGTATAACCGCCGACGAGGCGAGTCTTGTTTACCAATTCCATGGCGTCATTGCCTCAGTTGATCTGCACCGAGCCGCCCTTGATGCGGTTCACGCCGGATGACCGGTTCGAGAGATAGGTCCCTCGAATCAGCACCTTGCCCTCGCGGGTGAGGGTGATGCTGGCCTTGCCGCAGCGCAGGACGATTTCCCGCTCCGCGGTGAACTCCAGGCGTTCGCCGTCCAGGTGGGCGACGGCTGGCGTTGTGGTTTGCGGCAGACGCTGGATGCGACCGATCACCAGCGGACGGCTCAGGTCGCCGGCCTCGAACATCAGCGCGACCTGGGCGCCGATGTCCTCGCGGCTGAGCGGTGTGGTGGTGCGCGCGGCGAGGCCGCCGTCAGCAGGGCAGCCGGGAAATGCCACGACCGGCGCGTCGGCCTTGGGCACATCCAGCAACAGGCCGATCACGACGCCATCCACGCGCGTCGGCGCGGCAGTGGAGGAGGAGGGCAGGTAATATTCGACGGTCATCGCACACGCTCCATGACTAGTTCTGCAGAATCTTCTGGCCTTTGACGACCACGTTTTTGTTGGCCTTGATCTTGATGGCGCCAGAGCCGTCGATGGTGATGTTCTTGCCGCTGATCACGATGGTGCCGTCCTTCTTCATGGTGATGCTCGCCGCGCCCGTGGTCAGGCTGATGGAGTCGCCGGCGGTAAGGGAGAAATGCTTGCCCACGTCCAGGCTGTCGTTCTGATTGATGTTGGTGGTGCGATTCTGGGCGACGTCGCGGGATTCGTTCTGGCCAATCTGGGTGCTCTGGTTGCCGTTGATCTCGATGCCTTCGTTGCCCTGGACCGTTTCGTTACGGTTGCCGCTGATGCTGATCGTTTCGTTGCCGCCCACGTCTTCGGTGCGGTTGCTGGCGATGCTGATTTTCTCGTTGGCACCGACTTTTTCCGTGCGGTCCGCGCCGATGGTGATGGTCTCGTTACTGCCCACTTTCTCGGTGCGATTGGCGCCAATGGTGATTTTCTCGTTGCTGCCAACATCCTCGGTGCGGTTCACACCGATGGAGATGGTTTCGTTATTGCCGACCTTTTCCTTGCGATCCACACCAATGGTGATGGTTTCGTTGTTATCGACGGTTTCGGTGCGGTCGTGTTTGACATGCACGGTCTCGTCGTTGTCGATGGTCTTGCGGCGATCATGGCCGACCCAGTGGGTTTCGTCGTTCTCGACCTCGATGTCCTGGTTCTTCTCGGCGTGGATAAACAGTTGCTCCGAGCCTTTCTTGTCCTCCATGCGGATTTCATTGAAGTTGGCCGGTGAACCGCCCTTGCTTGAACGACTTTTCACCCCGCTCTGGGTGGCATTGGCCGGCAATCCGTAGGGCACGGTCTGTTCAGCGTTGTAGACGCGGCCAGTGATAATCGGCCGATCCGGATCGCCCTCGAGGAAACTGACGATCACTTCCTGACCGATCCGCGGGAGCTGCACGGATCCCCAGTTCTTGCCGGCCCAGGCCTGGGACACGCGAATCCAGCAGGAGCTGTTTTCGTTGGACTGGTCATGGCGATCCCAGTGGAAATGCACTTTGACCCGGCCATATTGGTCGGTCCAGATCTCCTCGCCACTGGGGCCGACCACCACGGCAGTCTGCGGCCCGCGAACAATGGGCATGGGGGTGAGGGGGAGAGGGCGGAAGACTTGGCTGGCATCCATGCAGTCCAGCTCGCTGACGAACTGTTCAGCGACGTCCGACTGGCCGCTTTCATAGGCATCCTGACGGATCTGATAACGGGCGGTCACCACCAGGTATTCACGGTTCTGGTCGGCACGGTCGTATCCCGTCAGCGTGAACACATGACCGCAACCGATTCCGCGGGCGCGACCGCGTAATTGCACACGCTCGAATTGGCTGTGAATGGCTTCGATGCGGGTACGCGCGTAGTGATCGCCATCGTTGCTCTGGACGTATTCACCCGGGTAGTCGTAGAGCGGGTAGTCGGCGTTGGTGTGGTTGCGCGGCACGCTGGAGCGCACCTCAAGACTGGCGCGTGGGCGCAGGAAGTCATAGTCGTTCAGCGCCAGCGAACCGGGTTGGACTTCCCGCGCCAGTTGCCAGTCGTAGAAATGATCGCGCTCGCGCATTTGCCGATCAGGCGGATAGAAGGGCACCGAGGCGTAGTCTGGCGCCGTGGAGTGGGCGCCATAGGCGTCGGCCAACACCAATACATGGCGCGCCTCTTCATGGCGAAAGTAGTAATAGATGCCTTCCTGCTCCATCAACCGACTGACGAAGTCGAAGCTGGTTTCGCGGTACTGCACGCAATATTCCCACTCGCGGTAGCTGCCGCTCAGGCTGTCCTCGAAATCGGAGAAACCGAGGTCGCGGAACACCTGCTTGATGATGTCCGGCACGGTCTTGTTCTGGAAAATCCGGCAATCGGAGGTGCGCGTGAGCAGCCAGAACCAGGGGCGCAAGCTGACGCGGTAACCGGCGAACTGACCGTGGCCGGTCAATTGCCGGCAACTGCAGACAATGCCGTGGAAGTAGCGTTTGCCGCCGTCATACAGTTCCAGGGTCAGGCCCATTGGCTTGCCCAGCAGCTGGTCGAACGTGATCGCCCGGTCTTCGGAGGTCAGGTCCAATTCGTAGTGGAACAACCGCCCCAACTCTTCGCTGCCTTCCATGCCTTGCAACAACAGGACATCGCCGCCGAGAGGACTGTCGACCTGTACCAAACGGTTGTTTTGCGTGATTGCCATGAACGGCTTCCTTTGGCTCGTGTTCGGGCGTCAGTTGGCCGTCGTAAAGAAGGTGGCGTCGCATGCATCGTCGTCGCCATAGGGGATGCCAGGGGGAATCGAGTCCAACAATTGCTGCACATCCACCACAGGGGGATCTCCTTATCGGTCTTGCGGTCTTCAATCAAACTGGACGTACGAGCAGATCCTTATCCTGCGGATTAACGTGTGTCTGGAGCCCGTTGGATAACGTTCCAGCATCGCCCCAAATGGGACGGATACCTGACGTCAAGATAGGTGACGGAAGGTCGTCTACATAGTTTCGTTAGCTATAACTGTAATTCCAAATTCGAATAACTCCACGAGAATGACGAACTCGGCCCTTGAAGCATTTTCTGACAAGAATGTCAGGAGGCGGTCAGCCTGCGGACACCTTCACAGCCTAGACTGGGGAAAATGTACATCCAGGCGATCTTGCAGGGGGGCTTGAAGCATCAGCACCAAGCCAAACATCGGGATCGACTATTTGATCTCCCAATTTGTGGCACCGTTTCAGAGAGGCGTTACCCGATGCGTTTGCTCATTGTCGAGGATGAAGAAAAAACCTCCTCCTACGTCCATCGTGGCTTGACCGAGCTCGGCTACATTGTCGACGTTGCCACGAATGGCATCGATGGCCTGCATTACGCGCTGGAATGGGATTACGACGTGGTGATCCTGGATGTGATGTTGCCGGGCAAGGACGGCTACGACGTGTTGCAAGGCCTGCGCCTGCAAAAGAAAACCCCGGTCATCATGTTGTCGGCCAGGGGGACGGTGGATGACCGCATTCGAGGGCTGCGCGAGGGGGCCGATGATTACCTGGGCAAGCCTTTTTCGTTTACCGAACTTGTCGCACGTGTCCAGGCCTTGATCCGTCGTCGCGCCGGTGACACGGTTGACCTGACACATTTGCGCATCGACGACCTGGAAGTCGATCTGCAAGCGCGCAAGGTGACCCGGGGAGGGCTGCGGCTGGACCTGACGGCCAAGGAGTTCACCCTGTTAAGCCTGTTGGCACGGCATCAGGGCGAGATCCTTTCCAAGTTGATGATTGCCGAGCAGGTCTGGGACATGAATTTCGACAGTGACGCCAACGTGGTCGAGGTCGCGATCAAGCGTGTTCGCGCCAAGGTAGATGCCCCGTATCCGCGCAAGCTCCTGCATACCGTCCGCGGCATGGGGTATGTGCTGGAAAGCCGTGAGGTCGATAGCAGGCAAAGTGGAACGCCTTGATGAAAAGATCGATCGCCAAGCGGCTTGCCCTGATGTTCGGCCTCGCTGTCCTGCTGATCATGTCGATCAGTGCGACGCTGTTGCGCTGTTCTTTGGACCAAACGCTCGATGAGCAGATGCAAAACGAGCTGGTCTTGCGCCATTCCGTGCTCGACCCGGTACTGGCGAAATACGATTCGCCGACATTCTGGGTCGGTTTGCGCCAGAAGCTCGACGGCTTGACGCCTGCGGATGAACGGGTGCGCTATTGGATCCTGGTTGACAACCCAGACTTCAGTTACGGCGGGGCGATGCCGGACGGGCAGGATTGGTCGAAGCGCTCCGATGGGCTGTTTACCCTCGACCTGCCTGAGCGGGAGCGTCCCATGATGGCTTTGCTCAAGACCATTCCTGCGATGGGCAACCGTCCGGAGCTGCGTTTTATCGTGGGGCTGGATTCAACGCCGTTCAGGAAGACCCTGGACCACTTCACCAAGATTTTGATCCTGACCTCGGCGTTGGGCATCGGGCTGGTTGCGCTGCTCGGTTACTGGATCGCGCGTTTCGGCCTGGGGCCGGTGAGACGACTGAGCCGTCAAGCCAATAGCCTGCCGCCGGGAGATTCGAAGCAGCGACTGGACACCGAGGCGCTGCCTGGCGAATTGCAGGAGCTGGCGGTGTCGTTCAACGGTGCCCTGGCTCGCCAGGAAGCGGCCTGGTGTCAGCTCGAAGGGTTCAATGCCAATGTGGCCCATGAGCTGCGAACGCCCTTGACCAATCTGATCGGACAGACCCAGGTGGCATTGGCCCACGGGCGCGATGTGGGTGAGCTGCAGGATCTGCTGCAGTCGAACCTCGAAGAGCTGGAACGGATGGGCACCATCGTCAACGACATGCTGTTCCTGGCGGGGGCCGAGAGCGGGCAACGGGCAACCGAGCTCAGTGATGTCTCGCTTTATGAAGAGGCGTTGAAAACGGTGGAGTATCTGGAGCCGGTCTTGCACGACAAACAGCTGGGCGTGGTGATCCAAGGTGACATGCGCGTGTGCATCGACCGACGCCTTTTTCACCGCTCCCTGGCTAATCTGATACAGAACGCGGCGCGCTACGCTGTGCCGACCAGCACGATCACGGTGAGCCTGGTCAACCACGGCATGCAGGTCGAGGTGAGCGTTTCCAATGCCGGAGAGCCCATCGACAATTCGCACCTGGAGCGTTTGTTCGAGCGTTTCTATCGCGCCGACACCGCCAGGGCGCGAAGCGATGCGCACCATGGCCTGGGCCTTTCCATCGTGCGGGCGGTGGCGTCCATGCACGGTGGCCGCGTGTTTGCCCACAGCGAGAATGGGCTCAACACCTTCGGATTCTCCTTGATGAACCAGGCGGCGCCTTAGTCGTCGCCTGCGAGTAAAGTCTGCCCGCGTTTGACATCTTCCCGTCAGCCAGCAGTCACCTTGACGTCAGTCGCCCCCGCCTAGAGTGCTACGACCATCCCAACGAGGACTGTGTCGTGGAGCCCACTATGAACATTCGAAACCTGTCGATTGCCGGCCTGCTGGCAGTCATCTCCTTGAGCGGTTCACCGCTGCTCGCCAAAGAACAATCGCAGTTTCCGGCCTACGAATATGGCATGCCGCTGGACATCGCCAGGGTCATTCATATCGAGGCGGCGACATCGCCGGTATGCGAGGTCGTGCCAGCCAAGATGACCTACTTGAACACCCAAGGGGTAAAGAAACACGTCAGCTTTCTGCAGTTGGCTGAGGCGTGCTCGACACAGTGACCGTCCGGCGATGCCGGTTCATTTCTTCAGACAGGGACCATCACCATGTGGAATAGCACAACAACACCCACCATTGGCCGCATGAGCCGGCTTGGAAGACTGGCTCGAATCCTCGCTGCGGGCGTCGCGCTGCTCAGTGCGGTGAGTATCGAAGCCTCCACTCGCGTTGCACCGAAACCAGACTGGTCGACCGGCGACATACCGTCCCAAAAAGGTCGAATTGTCCTGATCACCGGTGGTACCAGTGGCATGGGCTACGAGGATGCGCTGGCCTTGGCGCGTGCCGGCGCCGAGGTCATCATCGCCGCGCGCAACCCGGAGCGCGGCGCACAGGCCATTGCGCGTATCCGCGAGTCCGAGCCCGACGCCAAGGTGCAGTTCGAGAACGTGGACCTGGCTGATCTTTCATCTGTGCGCGACCTGGCCCAGCGTCTCAATCAGCGGCTGCCACGCCTTGATGTGTTGATCAACAATGCCGCCGTCATGGCGCCGCCCGAGCGAGGCACGTCCGCCGATGGCTTTGAACTTCAGTTGGCCACCAACTACCTGGGGCACTTCGCGCTGACCGGCCTGTTGGTGCCGCTCTTGCGTCAAAGCGAGGATGCCCGCGTGGTAAGCCTGTCCAGCATTGCTGCGGCGCGCGGCGCGATGAATCTTGATGATCTTCAGAGCGAGCAGAAGTACGACCCGTACGCCGCCTACGCGCAATCGAAACTGGCCGTCTTGCACTGGGCATTTGCCTTGCAGCGGCGCAGTGATGCCGAAAACTGGGGCATTCGCAGCATGGCGGCGCATCCCGGCGTTGCCGTTACCGAGTTGGTCGCACGGGGGCCAGGCCTCGACAGCGAGTTCGGTCGGCGCTGGGCAAAGGACCGTGACGCGTACCACTCAGCGGCACAAGGGGCGTTGCCCACCTTGTATGCCGCCACGGCTGCGCAAGCCGTGGGTGGGGCTTATTACGGCCCGACCGGTGACGATGAAAGACGCGGTCCGTTGGGGTTCGCCAAGACACCGCCCGCCGCGAGCACGGAGGCGGATGCCGAGCGGCTCTGGGTTGTCTCCGAGCGTTTGACCGGCGTGACCTATCGCTGATGCCACCCAGGGCGCGGGCATCCGTCCTGCGCTTGACCATTGCCTTGTTGCCGTCTCCCCGGAGTCCCTTATGAGTGCGCCGTCCTATTTGCACCGGCTGAGTTTCGCCCTGAACGCCCGCGACGGTGAGTTGCGTCCGGCGCTGTGCGGGTTCCTGCTGTTCCTTTGTCTCTTCACCGGTTACTTCATGCTGCGCCCAATCCGTGAGTCGATGGGTATCGCGGCGGGGGTGGAGAACCTGCAATGGCTGTTTACCGCGACCTTCCTGGTCATGCTGGCAGCCGTCCCACTGTTCGCCTGGCTCAGTTCGCGGGTGCCGCGCCTGCGCCTGATCGATTGGGTGTACGGCTTCTTCGGCTTCAACCTGTTGATGTTCGTCGAGCTGTTCCAGTTCCAGCCGGACAGTGTCTGGTTGGCCCGGGTCTTTTACGTCTGGATCTCGGTTTATAACCTGTTCGTCGTATCCGTGGCCTGGAGCCTGATGGCGGATGTATTCGACAGCGAGCAGGCCAAGCGGCTGTTCGCCTTCATCGCCGCAGGCGCCAGCGTCGGCGGCCTGCTGGGGCCGACCCTGAGCGCGCTGCTCATCGGTCCTCTCGGCGCCTCGGGGTTGATGCTGCTGGCAGCCTTGTTGCTCGGTGCCACGCTGGTGTTGAAACGGGCGTTGATGGGATGGCGCGAAACGGGCGGTGCCGGCCGTCCGGGCGCTGCGCCGACGCAAAGCCCTCGGCAGCCATTGCACGGTAATCCGTTCAGCGGGTTGACGGCGGTGCTCAGGTCACCTTACTTGCTGGGGATCGCCGGCTTCGTGGTGTTGTTGGCGACGGTCAGCACCTTTCTCTATTTCGAACAGGCGCGCCTGGTGGCCGAGCACTATCCAGATCGCCAGGCGCAAGTGCGCATCTTCGGCACCATCGACATCATCGTGCAGGCCGGTGCGTTGCTGTCCCAGTTGTTCATCACCGGGCGCATCGCGCCGAAGCTGGGGGTGCGTGCTTTGTTGGCCATCGTGCCGCTGCTCATGTGCGTCGGCTTCCTCGGCCTGGCGTTGGCGCCGGGGTTCGCTCTGCTGGCGGCATTGATGATCGTGCGACGGATCGGTGAATACGCGTTCGTCCGACCGGGCAGGGAAATGCTGTTCGCGCCGCTGGATGCCGAGAGTAAATACAAGGCCAAGAACTTCATCGACACCGTGGTTTATCGCGCAGGTGACGCCATGAGCGGCTGGGCCAAGAGCCTGCTCGACCTCCTGGGACAAGGCGCCGGCCCGGCCGCGATAATCGGCGCCTGTTGCGCACTGCTGTGGGGCTACTTGGGCTGGCAACTGGGGAGGAGGGCGGATAATGCCACTTTGCGGGAGCTACGCTTGGCGGCCATCTCGGCCAGGGCATGAAGACCGTGCCGACCAGAATGAAACCCACTCTATTGTCTGCCGTGTCGTTGCGGCGAGGAAAGGTGACGCGGATGACTCTGAAAAACAAGGTACTGGCGATCGTAGCGGTGATTGCCTTCTCGGCGTGCTCCAGTGTGTTTGCGGGCAAAGAAAATTCCGTGGTCGGAACCTGGCGCATGATCAGTGCAACCGTTGAGAGCCAGGGCATCAAATCGAATGCTTATGGCCCCGATCCTCATGGTTGGCTCGTCTTCACACCAGAGCTGACGTTTGTCGAAGTACTCACGGATCCACGCGTGCCAGCGTTTCGGTCCAACGTTCGTGGCGAAGGCACCGATGAGGAAAACCGAGCAGCGATGGCGGGGGGCATCGGTTTTTTCGGGCGATATACGGTCGACCAGAACGGTGAGTTCACGGGCAACACTGTCGAAGGGGCTACGTTCCCGAACTGGGTGGGCGCTGTGCGCACCCGGGACGACCTGCAGTTGAAGGTCGATGGCAACCGGATGGTAGAAGATTTTCGCCGCCCGGATGGGGCGAAGGTTCACATTGTCTTTGAGCGTGTCAGGTAATTGCGAAGCGGCGCGTGTGCAATCAGATGATGGCCTTTTGCTTTTAAACGGATCCCGCTAGAATTCGTCCCCCTCTCTGTGAGCGGCATTAGTCAAATTACGCAAGGAAGTCGATATGCAATTTGCAAAAGCCATAGGCCTAGCCCTGGCCTTGAGCCTGAGTGGATGCGCCAGTTTCACCAAAGATGAAGTAGCCCCCGTGAATCTGCCTTCAATGGCCGGCTACTCGAACAAGCCGAACGTCTATGTCGATTTCGATTTCTATCAGGGCGACCCCGACAATGCCAAGGCCACCGAGGTGCCGCAGGCTCGCGACATGCTCAAGCCCGATCTGAAGCGAACCTTCGATGAATCAGGGCTTTTTGGGCGCGTGGTCTTTGACGAATTCCAGAAGCAACCAGGCGATTACAGTCTTCGATTGAAGGTCTATAACCATGCGCCAGGCGGTGGGCAAATGGTCCTGGCGTTCATCAGCGGCTTCACCTTCACGATCATTCCTGCCTTGGCAACCGACCAGTACACCATGAGCCTGGAAACCCTGGACGAGCAGGGTCAGCCGTTGGGCAAGACCAGCAATCATGATGCGATCAACACCTGGATGGGCATCTGGTTCCTGCCCCTGGCAAGTAATACGCCCAAGGCCGCCATTACCAACACCTTCAACCGCCAGGTCAATGCGCTGTTGAAGAACTGGGTCGACAACAACCGCATAAAATACTCCGCTGTCGACACCCAAACTCCACGGGGCTGACACCGATAGAAAAAGAGCCGCAATCGCGGCTCTTTTTTTTGGGTCACTTCAGCGCTTGAGTGAACTGCGGGTCGCTGTACAAGCTCTTGAGCAAGTCTTGCAGCATAGGGTTGTAGTTGTTCGCGGCCGCCGGAATGGCGATCGGACCGAAGAAACTGCTGTCCCAATCACGCTGCACGTCTTTAGTGGTTTCGTATAGAACCTGATCGCCTTTACGCAGCGTGAAGCGCGCAGCCACCTCGCCATGGCCGCTGCCTACGCCTGCAGTGAGTTGGCTCTTGACCAACTGAACCTGCAACTGCCGGTCAGCACGAGGGTCCAACAGACCGGCCTGACGGAGCTCATCGTTGATCGCGGCCTGGATGTGCAGCGGAACGCTGCCCTCGGGCGACGAAATCGGGTTCAGGCGCACCATCAGCGACCCTTGACCTGAATCCGCATTCACCTGCGTCTCGCGCAGGGGCTGCATGGGTGCATTTTGCTTGAGCTGCTGAACGTTCTGAAAATTGGGTTCATAGCGAGCCATGGTCACACCACAGCCTTGTAACAGCATTGCGCAGAACGGTAGAGCCAAGTAGAGCTTCTTCACAGCAAATCCTTATGTGCTTTTTTTGAAGACGTGATTATCGACTGATGGCCTTAAGCTATCAAGAATGAGTTGCGGTTTACGCTGCACCCAAACATCTCAGCCGTATTGACTGGCAGCTTCGGCAGCGGTTTTAGGCTTCCTGGAACAGGTCAACTGGTAAGCAATTGCCAACCATATGAACCACCCCGGCATGACCATCAACGCAATACGGGTATCAGGTCTCAATGCCAGCAGACAAAGAACAAAGCCCAGGAACGCCAGGGAAAACCAGGCCATTGGTACGCCGCCAGGCATTTTGTAGGCCGATTTCGCGTGCAGCTCAGGTCGCTTTTGGCGGTAGGCAATATACGATGCAAGGATGGTCGACCAAGTAAAAATCACCAGGATTGCCGATACAGTGGAAACAATGGTGAATGCGGTCATCACTTCAGGAACGATGAAAAGCAACAGCACACCCACGAGCATCAACAGTGTGGTGAACGCCAGACTCAGCAGAGGCACGCTATTGCTCGACAGACTTCGGAAAATCCTCGGAGCGTTGTCCTGGTTGGCCAGTCCGAACAGCATGCGGCTAGACGAAAATACACCACTGTTGGCCGAGGAAGCGGCAGACGTCAGCACTACAAAGTTGACGATACCGGCTGCCGCGGGAAAACCTGCAACCAGGAACAGCTCGACGAAAGGGCTCTTGTTGGGCGAAACCTGTTGCCACGAAGTCACTGCAATAATGCAGGCCAGTGCCAGCACATAAAACAGGATGATTCGCAGCGGAATCGAGTTGATGGCTTTCGGCAGGGTCTTCTCGGGGTTACGGGTTTCGGCGGCGGCGGTGCCGATCAGTTCGGTGCCGGCAAATGAGAAGATCGCCATCTGGAAACCGGCAAAGAAACCGAACAGGCCGTTGGGAAAGGCCGCTTGTTTATCCAGCAGGTGGTTCAGCGAAGCAGTAACACCGCTGGGTGAGACAAATGAGCTGGCAATCAGCACCATGCTGACGCCAATCAGGGTGACGACGGCAATGATCTTGATGATCGCGAACCAGAACTCCACTTCACCAAAAAGCCTGACCGTCAGTACATTCAAGGCGAACAGTGTCATCAGCATACCGATGGCGGGTATCCAGGCGGGCACATCGGGGAACCAATACTGAAAAAACCCGCCGACCACGACTGAATCACCTATCACCGCCACGCTCCAACTCAGCCAATACGACCAGCCAAGAAAGAATGCCGCGCGCGGGCCGAGGTAGGCACCGGCAAAATCCGCGAAAGTTTTGAAGTTCAAGTTCGAGAGCAGCATTTCGCCCATGGCACGCATGACGAAATAAACGAACAGGCCGATGATCATGTAGATGAGGATGATCGACGTGCCAGAGAGGGCGATGATCTTCCCGGAACCCATGAACAGGCCTGTACCGATGGCGCCTCCCATGGCCATTAACTGAATGTGACGATTGCTGAGGGTGCGTTGCAGCGCGGGCTGTTCAATCAGCCCTGAGGGAGTTGATTTCATTACAAAACCTCTTGATTTTATGTTTTTGAGTTTTGGCAGAAAAGTGGTGTCTTGCGTATTTGTTAGAGATGCAACGGCTACTGACGGTGGTTGTTTTTGCAGAGCGAGATTTGCCGCGTACACACACAGTGTCTGAGTAGCCCCTTGGCACTTTGCGCAGGGGCATCACCTATGGTTTTTTCAGCTCACTGTGCGCAGGCGTGAAGGGACGATTGCTGGCTGCTGATCCAGGATCTGGTAGAGGTCTTTTATGTTGGCAGGCCTCGGCACCAGGTGGATGTGTTCACCGATTGCATGCTCCTGGGCCAGGTCCAGTACGTAGCGCAGTGACGAAAAGTCTTCGAGGGCAAAACCCACCGAATCGAACACAGTGACCTGAGCGTCGTTCTCGCGGCCCTTGATTTCGCCCTGAACAATCCGGAAAAATTCGACGACGGGAAAGTCGGCTTCCAATTGCTGGATGTCACCTTCAATCCGGGTCTGAGGTTCAAATTCAACGATGACCCGGGCGTTACGCAAGATCTCGGCGTGCAGCTCGGTTTTCCCCGGACAGTCCCCCCCTACGGCATTGATATGCATGCCGGGCTCGATCATCTCGGGCGTCAGAATCGTTGCGTAGGCTTTATCTGCAGTGACTGTGGTGACGATGTCTGCGCCCTTGACCGCTTCTTGCGCCGAGCCGGCCAGGATCACTTCAAGATCCGGGAACGCGGCCAGGTTGCGCTTCAACTTAAGCGAGGCGTCGCGATCGATATCGAATATGCGCAGTTCCTTGATCGATAGCATTTCATGGAAGGCGAGGGCCTGAAATTCGCTCTGGGCGCCATTGCCGATGATGGCCATGATGCGTGCATCCGGACGCGCCAAGGACTTCGCCACCAAGGCGGAGGTCGCCGCCGTGCGCACAGCGGTGGTCAGCGTCAGTTCACTGAGCAGGGTTGGATAGCCACTGTGGACATCGGCCAGGACGCCGAAGGCCATGACCGTCAGCAAGTTGCTTTGACCGTTGTCCGGATGACCATTGACGTATTTGAACGAGTACCGCTGGCCATCGTCGGTCGGCATCAACTCGATCACACCCTTGGCCGAATGATTGGCGGTGCGCGGCGACTTATCAAACTGCGCCCAACGTGAATAATCAGCTTCGATGTAATCTGCCATTTCGCGGATTGCGCGACGGATGCCCACCGTGGCGAACAGGCGTGCGACATGATCGACGTCTATGAAAAGAGTCATGTTTTTATTCTCCGGTTCATTAGTAAAAACGTTGCGGGGCAGGGGACGGCTCAGCTGCGTTTGCTCTCGAAACCATGCAGCACATTGACCGCATTGATTCCGATTTCATCGACCATATAGCCGCCTTCCATCACGAACAGAGTGGGGCAGCCCACACCCGCTATCAGCTCGCCGATGCCGATGAAATCTTCGCTTTCCAGCAGGAAGTGGCTGATGGGGTCGTCCTTGAACGTGTCGACGCCGAGTGAAATAACCAGCACTTCAGGGGCGAATTGCTGGAGTTTCCTGCAGGCGTGGAGCAGGGCGCCGCGATAGCTTTCCCAAGTGGTGTTTTTCGGCAACGGGTAGTTGAGGTTGTAACCTTCGCCATGGCCGGCGCCGACTTCGTGACTGAAGCCTGAGTAGTACGGATAAGACACCGCAGGTTCGCCGTGCAGCGACACGAACATGACGTCACTGCGTTCGTAGAAGATGTTCTGGGTGCCGTTGCCATGATGGAAGTCGACGTCCAGTACCGCGACACGTTTCGCGCCTTGAGTGATGGCCTGTTGTGCGGCAATGGCAGCGTTATTGAGATAGCAATAGCCGCCCATGTACTCACGCGCTGCGTGATGGCCGGGCGGACGGCACAGGGCGAAGGCACTGTCGTGGCCTTCATCGATCAGCGCCAGGCCGGTGAGGGCGATGTCTGCGCTGGTCTTTACGGCTTGCCATGTGGTCGCGGTAATCGGAGAACCGGCATCCATGGCGAAGAAACCGAGCTTTCCGTCGATGAAGGTCGGGACTTGATCGTTGGACAAATCGCGCACTGGCCATACCAGCGGCAAGGCGTCGTGGGTACGCCCGGTCGCACACCATTCTGACCATGCGCTTTCAAGAAAGCTGACGTAACGCTCGCTGTGCGCATTGACGTAACACGACCGGTCAAATGCCCGTGGTTCGACGATCTGGCCAAGGCCTACCTGCTTGACTCGATCATGTACGGTATCGGCCCGGCTGGGCTGTTCGAACGACGGTTTGAGCACGCCGTCCTTCAATTCGGTGCCGTGGTGCAAGCGATGGGAATCACTGAAAACTGTAAACATTCTGCGCATCCGTTAATTTGAACCAGTGCAAATATTCTCTTCCGGTCTGGATGCGCTTTCTTTGCTTTATTTTCGTGGTCTGCTAGATTTTTCGGGCGTTTTTACTCAGGAATTGCGAAATGCAGAAAAAATCATCCAAACGCATCAACCTTGACGAGACTGACTTGGCGATACTCACATTGCTGCAAGAGGATGCGAGCATTTCCAACGCCGAGCTCAGTGAACGCCTGTCGTTAAGCCTCACGCCTTGCTGGCGCCGGCGTAAGAGAATGGAGGAAGCGGGCGTGATCAAGGGCTATCAGGCCAACCTTGATCGACGCATGCTGGGGTTGGATATCATGGCGTTCGTGCACATCCGTTTTTCCACTCACGCCGATCACGCTCCCGACGCCTTCGAGGCGGTGATTGCGCAATTGCCTGAAGTGTTGTCCTGTCACAAGATCACCGGGGATGCCGATTACGTGCTGCAAGTGCTGGCAGAAGATCTTGATAGCTACAGTGACTTTATCGAGCAGGTGCTCAGGCGCCAGGTGGGTATTGCATCCATTCAGTCGAGCCTGGCGTTGCGCGAGGTCAAGACCAGTAGCCGGATTGCGATACCCAAATCTTGCAAGGAGTGAATGGAGTTAACGATCTCGCTCTCTATTAAGCACGCGGCTTTAAGCCGTTTGCATCAAAGGATGCTCAGCATAGACGGGGAGGAGGGTAACTCCGACGAGGCACAACAATGGTCGTTGAGAGTGGCTTTTGCCTTTGCGCCAAGCATTTTCAATAGCGCTCCGCGAATGCTTCGAGGTGCTTCCTAGTCACCAGATCCAGATCGCGCGAGTTCCTGCAGAACATCCATTGCTTTCTGCGCATCATCTTTACCTACAAAAATGTGGTCGTGGTAGTAAGCCGCGATGACATTACAGCTGATGCCTGCATTGCCCAGAGCGGTTGCAAAGGCAGCCGTCAAGCCAACGGCATCCAGCGCCGAGTGGATGGTCAAGGTAATCCAGGCGGCGACATATTCGAATTCAAGACCAAGCTCCAGAGCTGCGGATTGCTCGAGGATTACCGTTAGGCCTTCCTTCTCCCGAAAGCTCCCCAGCACTTCCTGCCCCTCAAGGATGTTGTTGTTTTTGATAGTGCAGAAGACATAGTTACCCTCATTCAGCGAAGGGCTCATGCCATGGAGTAGCTTTGCTATTGATTTTTCACCCGACATTTCATAAATCTCTATTGATTGTTGACGTCCCCAGTCTCCGCGATTTTACCGATAAGCAAAGTTAATTTTTATGATGCAGGATTAGCAGATCTAATGTTGCAGGTATTGAGCACATGGCAAACGAATGGGGGCTAGCGATCTGCTAACTTCGCAATGATCAGGCGAAATTTTCGAAGCTTGTGCCGATTCGGGCAACCAAGTTGTCGGCTTAACGGCCGCTTGGAGCCATATGGCGTAACCGTCCAGTAAAGCCAGGATCGATTCGAGGTGGCAGGCCATATTGAGGTCACGGCTTTTGGCGTAGCTATAGAAAGCCTGGATCGCTCCGCGCGGAACCTTAGCTTGAGTTGAACGTAGATGAAAGGGACAAGCATGGGCAACGGCACCGCATCTCCGGTCTGCACGAGCATGACAAGATGAGTAACGGCACTGAATCAGCTTCATCGACAGCCGCCTCATTCAATGTCTCACCATGAACATGACCCGTTGAAAGAGAAGGCTTCAGAAGCAGGTATGTCGAATCAGGGACTTAGGCGCCTCATGAACATATCTCACATAACACATCATTTAACATAATATACATTACACGTAACAACATATTTCAGATTCTGCCTGGTTACCCTGTGCAGCCATTCTCAAACGACTGCCACGATGCCTAGCTTCTTCAGGCGCGACGCCAGCGTTGTGGGCTTGGTTGTGAGGATTGGCGAAGTCAGTGACTCAATCCTGTAAATGACATCGCACACACTGCTGCTCATCCCCCAGCAATACCTGAGGCTTCTCGCAGCCAACGGTGCATAGATTGCACCGTTCGCGGAAGAAGCAGCCGCTCGGTAGTCGGCGGTTCCCTGGTAATTCGGTAGGCGCCGCGACTTGCTCGTCGTGCAGTGGCACGCCCAGTCGTGGTACCGCCTCGAGCAACAAACGGGTATAGGGGTGACGTGGCTGATCGAGTACTTGAGCCGCGCTGCCCAGTTCAACGATTTGCCCCAAGTACATCACCGCTACCCGGTTAGCCATATGACGCACCACTGATACGTTGTGGGAAATCAGGATGTAAGTCAGATTGCGGGCACTTTGCAGCTCGGCCAGCAGGTTGAGAATCTGCGCCTGAACCGAGATGTCCAGTGCCGACGTGGGCTCGTCCAGGACAATGATATCCGGGTCTGACGAAAGGGCTCGGGCGATGGCAATGCGCTGACGCTGCCCCCCGGAAAACTGGTGCGCGAAGCGGTCCAGGTACTCCGGACGGATGCCGACTTGGGCCGCGACCCTGGCGGCCACATCGCGCATCTGCGCGTGGCTGACATGGCCTCGGGCGTATAACGGCTCGGTGATGATTTTCCAGATAGGCAGGCGCGGATCAAGGGACGACTGTGGATCCTGGAAAACAATCTGAACGTTGCTGCGGCCTTCACCGCTGCGATTGGCCCAGTTCATCTCCCCGCTGCTGGGCGGCACCAGGCCCATCAACAGTTGGGCCAAGGTGCTCTTGCCGCAACCTGACTCGCCGACAATACCCAGGGTCTCGCCTGCCCGCACCTGAAGATCAATACCGTTCAAGGCGTGGGCATATCCGCGCGGTCGCCCCAACCAGTCATTGCTCACAGGGAAACGAACGTGGACATCGTCAAGTTGAAGAATCGTGGGAGCCATTTGGGTGATGGGTTGAAGGACGGCACTGTTCATCACGAAAGCTCCTTGACCGGTAACCAGCACGCGCTTTTACGTTGGTCATTACCGTTGATGGTGTTGAGATTCGGGCGCTTGCTACACACCGGCATGGCGTACGTACACCGCTCCTGAAAAGTACAGCCCACGGGCAAAGAGGCCAGGTTCGGCACTTGACCGGCAATGGTCAGCAGCGGCTGGCCCGGCTCGACCATTTCCGGCAGACCACTGAGCAAACCTTGCGTATAGGGATGTTGCGGATTGCCCATGACATCCGCCGTGCGGCCCTCCTCGACCACTGCCCCTGTGTACATGACGTAGACCCGGTCGCAGAACTGCGAAACCAACGCCATGTCATGGGTGATGAGCAAGATGGCCGTGCCCCGCTGCCTGGCTTTTTCTCGCAACAGCAACAACACCTGGCGTTGCACGGTCACGTCGAGGGCCGTTGTCGGCTCGTCGGCGATCAGCAATTGGGGCTCGCAGGAGAACGCCAGCGCGATCATCACCCGCTGGCGCATGCCGCCAGACAGTTCGAAAGGATAGCTCTCCAATACCTGTTCCGGACTGGCTATGTGCATGTCGCGCAATAGTGCGATCGCCTTGAGACGGGCCTGGGCGGCGCTGATTTTCTGGTGATGAATGATCACATCAAGCATTTGCCTGCCGATGCGCCGGGTCGGGTTCAAGGCGGTCATCGGTTCCTGGAAAATCATCGCGGCGTCGCGCCCGCGAATCGTCAGTAACTCTTTTTCAGGCGCTGCCAGCATGTCGCGACCGAGCATGCTCAGGCTGCCGGCGGTGATGCGATAGCTGCGCTCGGGCAACAATCGCATGCTGAGCATGGCCGTGACCGACTTGCCCGATCCGGACTCGCCGACGACGCCGACGATTTCCCCGGGATTGACGTGCAGCGACACGCCGTTCAGGGCTTTGACGTTGTTTTTGTAAGCCGGGAATTCCAGGCTCAGGTTGTCGATGGACAATACTGGACTCGACGTCTGCATGGTCACTTCCCCTGTTGCCGTGGATCGAGCAGATCGCGTACGCCATCGCCCAGCAAGTTGAACCCGGTGGCCGTGATCAGAATCGCCAGGCCGGGAAAGGTCGAGTACCACCAGTTATCGAGGATGTAGTTGCGCCCGGTGGCGACCATCGCGCCCCACTCGGCCGTAGGCTGCTGCGCTCCCAGGCCGATAAAGCCCAAGGCCGAGGCCATGAGGATCGCGCTGCCGATATCCAGGCTCAACTGCACCAGCAATGGCGGCATTGCGTTGCGCGCCACGTGCCAGTGCACCAGGTGCCAGCGCCCTGCCCCGAAGGTTTGGGCGGCCTTGACATAACCCATCTCGCGGATGCTCAAGGCTTGGCCGCGGGCTAGCCGGACATAGGAAGGAATTCGTACCAGCGTAATCGCCAGCATCGCGTTGAACAGGCTCGCGCCCAACGCAGCCGCCAAGGCCATGATCAGCACCAGCGATGGCACCGACAGCATGATGTCCATCAGGCGCATGATCAATGCGTCGAAACGACCACCGATGACCCCGGAAAAGCACCCCAGCAACCCGCCGATAAAACAGGATGCAAAAGCCACGAACAGACCGACACCCACCGACTGCTGACTACCGAACAGCACGCGGCTGAACAGGTCGCGACCGACTTCGTCGGTGCCGAACCAATGGCTGCTGGATGGCGGCGCCAGGCGTTCGGCCAAGTTCAGCGCGTTGGGATCGTGACTGGCCAGCCAAGGGGCGAAGATCATGCACAGCAAGACGATACAGGTGATCGCCAGGCCCGCCATGGTCAGCGGACTGCGGCGGATGCGGTAGGTCAGATAGGCGAGTTTTTCGTTCCAGCGCGGGCGGCGCGTAGCCATCAGGGTAGCGGACATTTCAACTTACCTCGCCGATGCGTGGGTCGATCACGCGGTACACAATATCGATGGCCATGTTCAGGAGCACATAGATGAACGAAACCAGAATGGCGAAGCCCATCACCGCCGGGAAGTCCAGCGACTGGATCGACTTGACCACATAGGCGCCCATGCCGGGCCAGGCGAAGACCGTTTCGGTCAGCACCGCGCCATACAGCAAATCTCCGAGGGTCAATCCCAAGACTGTCACCGAAGGGATGAGCGCGTTAGGCAGTGCATGGCGCAGGATCACAGTCCAACGGGACAGGCCGTAGGCGCGGGCGGTGCGGATATAGTCTTCGCCGAGTTGATCAAGCATGGCTGAACGAATCTGCCGTGCGACGACACCCAGGGTCACGAACCCCAGGGTCGCCGCCGGCAGAATCAGATGCTCGACGGCATCGAGAAACAGCGCGCCCTCACCGGCGAGCAGCGAGTCGAGCAGATAAAAACCGCTGATTGTCGGCGGCGGAGCAAGCCCTTCGGACAGCCGCCCTCCTCCCGGCAACCAACCCAGATGACCGTAGAACAGAACGATTGCGCCCAGGCCGAGCCAAAAGGCCGGTGTTGAAATCCCGGTGACTGCAAGCGTGCGGGCGATCTGGTCAATCGCCCGATTGTGGTAAACCGCTGATAGCACGCCAAGCGGCACGCCGGCCAGGATCGCAAGCACCAGCGCTACCAGCGCCAACTCCAGTGTTGCCGGGAAGAACGTCTGCAAGTCTTCCAGCACAGGACGGCTGGTGCGTATCGAGGTTCCCAGGTCTCCCTGCACCAGGTCCATCAGGTAACGACCGTATTGTTGATACAGCGGCAGATCCAATCCCAGTTGATGACGTATGCCTGCCACCAACGCATCACTGGCACGGTCGCCAGCGATCAATCGGGCAGGATCCCCGGGGATCAGGTGCGAAATTGCAAAGGTAATCAGCGAAACGCCGAACACGACCAGCAACAGGCCGAGCAGGCGCTTGCGCAACAAAGTCAGGAAGGCCATTTTGGCACCTCAGTAGCACCCACGACGAAAATCAGAAACCGCGCCAGCCACGAATGGCCAGCGCGAGGGAGCCGGTTTACTTGCTCATACTGCCCAAGTTGAACACCTGTTCGAGCATGGGGTTGAACACGTAACCCTTGACCGAATCACGCATCGGCAAGGTGTAGCTCTTCTGGTAGAGGTAGGCGTAGACGCTGTCCTTGAGCACCATTTTTTGCGCGGTCTGGTACAGCTCGACGCGCTTCGCGGTGTCGCTATTAGCGGCCGCCTCTCGAATCAACTTGTCGACTTGCGGGTTGCTATAGAACGAGCGGTTGCCCTGCAGGCCCTGCATCTTGGAGTCGAACCAGAAGTTCATGAACATGTACGGGTCGGCAAAGTCCGGGCTCCAGGCACCAACGGCGATGTCGTAGTCGGCCTGGCCGACGCGCTCACGCAGCGTGGCGTTGGCGAGCTTTTCCAGCTTGAGGTTGATGCCCAGTGGCGCCAATGCCGCTTGCAGGGTCAGGCCGATCGGTTCCCAGTTAGGATCCTTGTCCGAATACATGTAGCTGAGGTTGGTGATTTTCTGCGACGTTTTGGCCAGGCTCTCCTTGGCGGCGGCCATGTCCTGCTTCATTGGCGGCAGCGAGCTGTCATACGCCCACATGCCGTCCGGGATTGGCCCGTTCAGGAGCTTGGCCTTGTCCCTGAGAATGCCTTTGACGATGCCGTTGTAGTCCACCGCTTCGGTGATCGCACGACGAGCATCGACGCTGGTCAGTGGGCCCTTTTTGTTGTTCAGGTAGAGATAGGTGACCCGTAGCGACGGGAACTCCTTCACCACCACGCCGGGCTTGCTGGCAAGAACGCCGAGCTGGTCTTCGGGCATGTCTTCGATGATGTCCAGGTCACCCCGCTCCAATTGCAGGCGACGCACGGAGGGCTCACCGATGATCTTGATGACCACGGTTTTCAGCGCAGGCTTGGGGCCGGCGAAGTAGGTGTTCGGCTCCATGGTCAACGACTGGCCTTTTTGCCAGTTGCTCAAGCGGAAGGGACCGGAGCCTGCGGTGTGGCTCGACAGCCAGGCATTGACGTCCGCGCTTTTATTGACCACAGCGGGGTTGATGATCGATGCACCGTTGTGGGCCAGGGTAAACAGGAACGGCGAGAAAGGCGTCTTCAGGGTGAACCGGATGGTCTGCGGGTCGACAACCGTGACCACCATGTCCTCCGGGAATGCACCGGAAGGTCCCTGCTTGAGAGTCATCAAGCGATCAAAGGAGAACTTCACCGCGGCGGCATCTACAGGGGCACCGTCGTCAAATTTGTTGCCAGGTTTGATTTTGAATTCCCAGACCAGATTGTCCGGAGAAACGGTCCAACTCTCGGCCAGGTCACCCTGAACTTCGGTGCTGCTTTTGTCGCCTTCGACCTTGTAGCCGACCAGGCGCTGGTACGACGGATAGGTAATGGTCCAGTCGTTGTTATCGAAGGTCACGGCCGGGTCGAGGGTCTGGGGATCAGCGGGTTTGCCGATGACCAGGGTGTCTTGTGGTACAGCCGCTGTCGCAGCCTGCCAGGCACCGAGGCTCAATGCACTGCACAAAATGCTCAGCAATAGCTTGCCGGCGCCGGGAAAGGGTTTGCTGGTCACGGTGTTCATTGGGTTCATGCCGGTTTCCTTGATCATTCGATAGAGGGAAGTACGTCAGGTTTTTTATAAAAGCTATAACCGGGCAGTTGCAGGTGAAACGTAAGTAACGCTGTCTTGTTATTGTTATCAGCCGCACTGAGCGTGGGCTGCGCGGTGCTATCTGTTGGTAGATCCGTGGTTTAAACGTCTTCCAGCAAGGGGTAATCGTCGGCATCCGGAAGTTCGTAATGCCACCACTCGGTGGCAATCGCCTGGAAGCCGGCGGCGAGCATGATTCCCACCAGCAGCAGTCGATTGCGCTGCACGTCTACTGGCAAGTCGGGATAGAACTGGTGGGATTTCTCTTCCATTGCGTCGAATTCAGTCCCCATATTCAGCGGCTCGCCATCAGTACCGACCAGCGTCAGGTCCACCGCCACGCCACGGCTGTGATGGGAGCCCAAATGTGGGTCACGCACGTAGTCGTTGTTTGGCAGCGCGTCCCACAACAGGTACTGGGCATAAGGCGGCCGATAGGCGTCATAGATGCGAAGGGTAAACCCGGCCTGACGCGCGAGCTGACTGGCTTTGTACAGACAGTCGGCAGCCTGGCGATGTAACAGGCAGCGCGCATGTGGATAAATCACTCTTCCTGCCAGGTTATCTGCACCGGCGTAGATCAAATCGATTTGCACCTGGTAGCGCTGGGCATCGATCTCTACAAGGGGGCTGTTGTTCACGCCAATACTCCAGTTGGGATTCAGTGGGACGATGAAGATCAGCCTTCGAACTGACCGAAAGCTTTTTGCAATTGACGGTTCTTGGCCAAGCGCTCATCGAGTCGATCCCCGTATTTCTCAGCGACGGCCGACACGATGAGATTCAACAGGCAGGCCAATGGCGCAGGTGAATCCCAGAACTGCCCGACATCGGTTTTCAGTTGCAAGAGGTCAAGTGGGTAGTCTCTGGCCCAGGGGCATTGCAGGTCGGTGATCAGGGCCAATGGGAGGTTGTTGTCTATGGCCGCGTCGCAGAAAGTCTGAGTCACGCTGGAATAAGCACGGAAATCCGCAATGATTGCGTAGGGATTGGCAAAGCCGGAATTCAGGGTTTCAGCGTAAATGCCGGACAGACCATCGACGTAGTAGACCTTGGGCCGGATGTACTCAAGGTGGCTATGGAACGCTGTGAGAATCCCTCGAGTGGACTGAATGCCGAGAATGAACACTGCATCGGCTTCGTAGATGCGTTGCACGATATCGGCGAAGGCGTCGCTGCGCGCCAGACCGTAGACATACCGAATGGCCTCGATCTCGCGACTCAGGGAACGATCAAGAGCATCTTGCTGATTGCTTTCGGCACGAAAGGCGCCGATGCGATCGGTGATAAGCCACGACGCCGGCGTTTCAACGCGCAGGCTCTGTTTGACTTCATCGATGTTCTGGTAGCCAAGGGATCGAAAAAAACGCCCTACGGAAATCCCCGTGGTGGAGGTCTGCTGCGCGATGCTATCGGCCGACTCAAACGGAAGCTGTTCTGGGTTACCCAACAGATAACTGGCGATCCGCTTGCCCGTTGGGGTCAGGTTGGAGAACTCTCGCTCCAGCAACTGCAGGAAGCTGTTCTTTTCCATGGATTTTCAGAGCTCCCGAACGCGAAATGTTATTTCACTGTCATTAATTTTTACCGTGTTATAACAATAACATTCGATTTCGAAGCAATACAATGACTATTTTCAGCAGACGTCCTGCAGTGATTGGGCGGGAGCACAACGCGCTTGAGTTTGAAGGGAAACGAATCCCTACTCCCCTCTTTTCATGAAAAAACGGGTTCTTTTCGAGCGCGTGCTTCTGCGGCAATCATCAGGACAATAGCCGGGACAATCACCACGCTGGCCGATAGCATCGCCCCCTTGAAGCCAGCCACATTCAGCGTTTCTCCACCGATAATCACACCCAGCCCGATCGCGCTATTCAGCACGGCTGTATGGACCGCAGTGGCCGGTACCGTGTGATCGCCGGCAATTCGCAAGACCCAGGTCTGCAGGCCGGTAAACAAGGCGGAAATCGCGACGCCCCAGACCACCAACAACATAACCACCGGCGCAATGCCCAATAACGGGCCGTAGACACCCAAGGTCACCAGGGCCAATGCCATCGCGACCAACGCCACCAGAATGAAGACCATCAAGTAGCGATCGATAAAGAAAGCGCTGAGCAAGTTGCCCAGAAAACCTGCGGCTCCGAAAGCAAACAGCAAGGTGGCAATCAAGTACGGCGTGATACCAGGTACCTGGCCAATAAACGGCTCGACGAAGGTATAGGCGCCAAAATGCGCAGCCGCTGTCAATCCGGTGATGACGTACGTGATCAACAGATCCTTGCGCCGCAGCACCGCCGCAAACCCGCCCCCCTTGGCCAGGGAATGAATCTGCATGGAAGGAAGCACCAGTGCTATCGCACCGGCGCTGACGACACACATCAAGGCCAGGCATACGAACGCCGTACGCCAACCATCGTATTGCCCCACCAGATTGATCAGCGGAACGCCCATGACAGTGGCGATCGTGATACCGCCCAAGACAATCGAGGTGGCCAACCCCATGCGTTGCGACGGCACGATATGCGCGGCAGTGGCTGCCACGATTGCCCAGAACACACCATGGGCCAATGCGCCGACGGCGCGCGCACCGAGCAGCGTCGAAAATTCAGGGGATAACGCCGCCAGCCCGTTTGATACGGCCAGTATTAACATCAATGCGATCAGCAATGTCCTGCGGGGGATCCAGCGGTTCAACCCGTTGGATAACAAGCCGCTGGCAGCCCCGATCCAGGCATATAACGTTACCGTTAGCCCGACGGTAGACGGGGTTTGATTCAGGTCTGTCGATATCTGCGATAACAAACCAATGGGCGCGAACTCGGAAGTGACCATCGTGAATGAGGCCATGCACAGCACACTGACTGCACACCATATCCGCAAGACTGAGTTACCCATCGATAATGTCCATCCCTGTTCATCTGCCGAGTCATCGTAAACCCGCCCACCGCCCTGCCCTGCGCGTTCTTGACTCGCTTCAGGTCCAGTAGATGGTGCATCGAATACTCGACGAAACATCGGCACAGCATCGGGTAATGACACTGAACTTCGTTAATTGGCAAAAGCTTCCTGGAACACTAGCGCGTTAACAGCACTGGCAAACGGGACATTTGAGGTATGACTAAGGACAAAATTCACGAACAGATGAAACAGCTCGGATTGGCTGGAAATGCCGAGCTTGAAATACAGGTGCTTGCGGTGATTTTTTACCGTGCCCTCCGCGATACCAAGGTGCAGTGAAATCGAAAGGCTGGAGTGTCCACGCAGGATCATGCTGACGATCAATTGTTCACGGGGGGTTAGCTGATCAGCGGCGAATCGCGAAAAAGCGTTGTTCAAATGCTCTTTCAAGGCTGATGCACTGTCGTCGTGATGAGCGCAAACGCCTTGATAGTGACGTTGCAACAATACATCAACCATCGCACCGCAACCCTGTAAACCTTCGAACTGCAAGGCGGAAAACGTCGGAGAAGCGTTCTGTCGCATCAGTGAATAAGCAAGGTGACCAATGCCCGGCAATGCAGAGATGAAGACAATTTCTTCGGCCAATGTGCCCGACTGCATGGAAATACAGGGATGCACATCGGGGGAATTGAAGTAATCACCCTCGAAGAAAGCATCAGGGGCCAATTCGCTCATGCGATAGAGTCCGGTCGCCTTGCCGTGAGCGCAGGCGGTATAAACCGGGTCCAGCAAATACGTACCGTTAAGATAGCTATGCATCGCCCCCGGTTCGCAGATACCTTGCAGGTTGTTGTGCAGTAACACCGGTGAGCCGTCCGTTGGGTAAAACAGCACGCAGCTTTGGTCGAAACTCGCAACGGCCCATAAAGCCTCATCCAACTGTCGGGCAAAGCCATCACACTGCAGCAATGCGACCAGGCCGGGCGTCGCGCAGTGCCATGCATCAAGGGCGGGCGCGGCATCCATGCCACGTCTGCCATTCGGAACTGAAATTGCCATGCCATCCCCTTGTCTTTATCCAGTGCGCCCTACTAGTGAGCGCACCCTTAACCCAGCGATAAAGAGCAAGCATATTTCTTGCCACGATTGATTTAGACCGCTGAAAAACCGTTGTCCACAAACAGCTGCGTGCCACTGACAAATGAAGCATCGTCGCTGGCTAAAAACAACGCGGCCCGTGCGACCTCCTCCGGCTCGCAAAGCCGCCCCTGCTGCGACTTGATTGCCGCTTCACTGGCATCCACCCCCATCAGTTGCAAGTCGCGCATTTCCCGCTCGCCGTGCGGGGTACGGATAAAACCCGGGGCGACTGCGTTGCAGCGGATACCACGATCACGAAACTCGACGGCAATGGCCCGCGCAAACATTTGGCATGCGCCCTTGCTGGCGTTGTATACGACCTCGCCTGGGGTCGCATACTGCGCGGAGATCGACGAAGTGCACACGATACTGCCCGAGCCCTTGGCAAGCATTTGTGGAAGCACCGCCTGAGTGACCAGGTACATGCTCTTGACGTTCACGGCCATAAGCCAGTCCCACTCATGCTCCTGCACGTCCAGAAAAGGCTTCACGATCAAGGTGCCGGCGTGGTTGAAAAGCACGTCCGCCGGGCCAAATTCTGCCAGCCCTCGGGCGATAGCCTCACGAACCTGAACGGCTTGCGAGACATCGGCGCCCAATCCCAGTGCTTGGTCGCCGTCGGCAATGATCTGCGACGCCAGGTTGACGGCGGCATCGCCATTCAAATCGATAATGATCACCTTGGCCCCTTCAGCGGCGAACAACCGACTTGCGGCAGCGCCGCAACCGCCGGCGCCACCGGTGATAATGGCCACTTTTCCGGCCAGACGGCCCTTGCCTTTGGATCGTTCAACATTAGTCATTTTGCGGATTTCCTTCACGACCGCCACTCACGGCGAATGCTTCTTCAGGTGACAACACCAGGCGATGACGACGATAGAAAGCAAAGTAAGCAATCCCGATCAGGTACCAGCAGGCAGCAGCGAGGGCCGCCCATTTATAGAGAGGATCGAGGAACTGATAAATCAGTGTCGCGGTTGCAATGATGATCACCGCGACAGCTCCGAATATTCCGTAAGGGCTGCGATAAGGCCGATGCAAATCAGCGAAGGAGCGCTTCAAGCGAATATAAGCGACGCTTTGCAAGATGTAGGAAATCATCCCGGCGAACACAATCATGCTCACCAGGATTCCGCCCATCAATGCGTTGTTATCCTTGCCGAAAGTAAACCAGCAGAGCATCAGGATCCCCAGTGCAGCCAGCGCCCCGGTGGCCAGTGCAATATTCGGCGTATTGCGGGTCGGGTGTGTAACCGATAGCCCGGTTGGCAAGTAACCGGCACGCGACAGCGAATAGATATTGCGTCCTGCGGCAAAGCTACCCGCCAGGAACGACGCCGCCAGCCCCAGCACGGCCACTGCTGACAACAGCTTGCTTGCGGTGTGCCCGAAAATCTCCCGGAAGCCATCGAGTAGCGGTTCCGACGACGTGCTCATGAAGAAGCTGCCGCCGCCGATCGAGGCACTGAAAAACAACACACCCAACGCCAATACCGCAAGAATCACGGTGCCCCAGACCAATGCCAGCGGCAAATGCCGGGTCGGGTTATGCGATTCCTCGGCAGTCAGCGGCAATTGCTCGATGGCCAGAAACATGTAGACGGCAAACGGCAATGCAAGCATGACGCCGGTCAGTCCGAACGGCAGCCACGGTCCGTTACCGCCCTGCACTTCGACCGGCTTGCCTGCGGCGTCAGCTGCAAGGTTCAGGGCATTACCGGTGAAATCCATATGCGGGTAAGCCGCAATGAAGAACACAACCAACACTGACACCGCCGCGATGGTAATGAGCACGACCGCGCGCATCGACACACCCAAGCCCCGGTTCGAAAGCAGCAGCATGCAGGCATAACCGACCACCCACCAGACAGGTTGCCATTCGGGGCCAGTACCGAAAATTGCAGTCAGGTAGGCCCCCATGAAAAACATGTTCCCCGCAGGGGCCAGGATGAATTCGATGTTCTCCGCAAGGCCTGTACTGAATCCCCCCCACGGGCCCATTGTCGTACGCGCAAAAGAATAGGCGCCGCCGGTATGTGGTAGCGCAGCCGCCATTTCGCCGATTGAGGAGCAAAGAAACAGGTACATGACGGCAATGATCAGCAAGGCCAAAAACATGCCGCCAAAGCCTTGAGCCAAGCCAAGGTTCCAACCGGAATACTGACCCGCCACCACCGCACCGACACCGAGAATCAGCAGAGTGAAGAATCCTGCGTGACGCTGCAGGCGACGTTGTTCAAAGTAACCGCTTTCTACACTTTGGTAGCTGATCCCTGACGGGTTAACGGCCGCCGTCGGCGCTTTTGTTGTTCTGTCCACGCGGTGATCCTCCAAATCTTGTTCAGGGCAAACTCCCCGACCGTCATCTTCGAATGCACCGCGCAAGCTGCCTATGTCTCCAAGGGGACATGTCGACGCAGCGTTCTCATCAATCACCGCCCTGTCAGATCCTGTAATAAATCGCCTCGTCTGAAATGTTAGAAACCGTTGTAGGATTTCTTCCCCAATCATTTCCAGGTCTGTATGCACACCCTCCAGGAACCTCCCAGTCGCCTTTCAAAGAACTGCTTTCTCTCCTGCGTCCCTGTGGTCTGCTCTTGCGCGTTGCAGCCCCCTTCCCTCGCATTGATCATCCGAGGGAGCGAATAATCCATGGAATGGATCGTTGACCCCACGGCATGGCTGGGCCTGCTGACCTTGATCGTGCTGGAGCTGGTACTCGGCATCGATAACCTCGTATTCATCGCCATCCTGGCTGACAAACTTCCGCCCGAGCAGCGCGACCGCGCCCGTATCATCGGCCTGTCCCTGGCATTGCTGATGCGCCTTGGCCTCCTCGCCAGCATCTCCTGGATGGTGACATTGACCAACCCGCTGTTCGAAGTTTTCGGCAAGACATTCTCGGGCCGGGACTTGATCATGCTGTTTGGCGGTGTGTTCCTGCTATTCAAGGCAACCATGGAGTTGCATGAGCGACTCGAGGGCCACGTGGCGCAACGTGCCGGCAATGCCGCCTATGCGATGTTCTGGCCTATCGTTGCGCAGATTGTGGTACTGGACGCGGTCTTTTCCCTGGATGCGGTGATTACGGCCGTGGGTATGGTGGAACACCTGTCGGTCATGATGATCGCGGTGATGTTCTCCATCGGCTTGATGATGATCGCGAGCAAACCGCTGACAAAATTCGTCAACGGCCACCCTACTGTCATCATGCTGTGCCTGGGTTTCCTGATGATGATCGGCTTCAGCCTCACCGCCGAGGGCCTGGGTTTCCACATTCCGAAAGGCTACTTGTACGCCGCGATTGGTTTCTCGATCCTGATCGAACTGTTCAACCAGTTGGCGCGCTCGCGTCGCAAGAAAAGCCTGCAAGGTCTTCGACCGGTGCGCGAACGTACCGCCCATGCGGTGTTGCGCCTGCTGGGCGGCCAAAAGCTGGATGCCGCTGAAGTCGGCGAGGAAATCGCCGATATGCTGGAAGGCGACGAACCGGAGCAGGTTTTCCATCGGCGCGAACGGGTCATGATCAGTGGCGTGCTGCAATTGGCCGAGCGCCCGATACGCAGTGTGATGACGCCTCGTGCGCAAATCGACCACCTCGACCTGGCAGATGCTCCGCAAGAAATCCGTACGGCGCTGATGCACTCTTCCTACTCACGCTTGCCGTTGATCCGGGAAGGACGCGTGGATGAGCCGCTTGGCTTTGTCCATAAGAAAGAACTGCTAAAGGAAATACTCGCCGGCAATCAGCCGAATCTGGAGGCCATGGCGCGCAAAGCCATCAACCTGCTGGACAGCTTCACGATCCTCAATGCACTGGAACAAATGCGTCAGGAGTCGACCCACATCGCGTTCGTGGTGAACGAGTTCGGTGACTTCGTGGGGCTTCTCACGATGACCGACATCCTGGAATCCATTGCAGGTGAACTGCCGGATGCCAGTGAAATCGAAGGCCCGAACATTGTTCCCCAGCAAGAGGGTTTCCTCGTCAGCGGTGCCCTGAATCTCAGTCAGGTTCGCGAACACATCGGCTTCCAGGCAAAAGCGACGGAGGATTACCAGACGCTTGCCGGGTTGGTAATGAGCCTGCTGGATCGCTTGCCGATCATTGGCGACACGCTCAGTTGGCAAGGATGGAGCATGACTGTGATGGAGGTTGAAGAGCGTCGGGTAACCAGGGTGCTGTTGCGTCAGGAATAAAGTACAGAACGAGGCCGCATTTACAGCGGCACAGCTTTAGTCGCTGCCATATCGGACTCGGGATCGCATACGTGTCCGACTGGCTGCGGATTACTGCTGACTATCAAGTCGGCTGCCAGATACCCCGTTTATCCATTGGTCTGGCGCACCAGTGGTTCCGGGCTAGAGTGATTCCTTCAGGATATTTTTGAAGGATGCAGACATGGCCAGCACTTACAGCGCCCCGGGGATCATGATCGTCGATATCGCCGGGCACACCGATAATGTCCAGGACATGATCTTACAGCCCGACGGTTCAGTACTGATCGCCGGCTTCAGTTACCACAGCGATGACCTGGATGACGGCAAGGATTTTTCCCTGACCCACCTCTACGCCGATGGTAGTTTGGATACGACCTACGGCAACGCTGGTCGGCTGGTGATTCACAAGCAAATCCCCCTCGACAAGGCGTACAGCCTTCAAGTCCAGGCCGATGGCGCCGTGGTGACGGCTCACGAAGGCCACGATGACACCCCTATCGTCCAGCGATGGGGGCCAGACGGTAAAGCCGATACCGCGTTCAACAGCAATGCCCAAGCCAGCCTGTCCAGCGGGTTCGGCGCCGCGCCGCTAGTGGACGTCAACGCCGATGGCAGCTTGCTGGTCGGTGCAATCGAGGGCAATACGTTGAAAGTGGCGCAGCTGCTTGCCGACGGCACGCGGGACCTGTCCTTCGGCACGGATGGTGTATTGACCTTGCAAGCCCAGGGAACGTTTGCATTCATGCAGGGCATCACCGTCCTGAAGGATGGCGGCGTGTTGGTCCAAGGCGCGCCAGGTTTTGACAACAGCCTGCTCAAATACACTGCCAGCGGGGAGCTGGACAGCCACTTTGGCGATAATGGCGTCGTCGCGCTAACCCACTTTGCCAGCTACAACGGCAACGTGGCTGTACAAGACGATGGCAAAATATTAGTCGCCAGCACTGTAGCTTACGATGATTTTTCCGTACTGCGGCTCAATGCCGATGGCAGCCCCGACACCAGTTTCGGTAATCAAGGGCTGGTCAGCATCGACTTGCCCGGGGTTTCGGCGGCAGCCAACGAAGTCACCCTGCAGAACGATGGAAAAATTTTGCTCAGCGGAAGCGCTTTTGCCAACGGCGGCAGCGACTATGCGGCCGTTCGGCTCAATGCCGATGGCAGCCTGGACACCACGTTTGGCAGCGCGGATGGCAACACAAGACTTACCGGCTCCTCTGGCCATGATGAATTGCAAGGCTTGGGTACTGACGAAATCCTGCGCGGTCTTTCAGGGGACGACGTGCTACAGGGCAATCTCGGCCGTGACCTGCTATCCGGCGGCTCGGGAAGCGATGTATTCAACTACGCCAATGTGGCCGACAGTTTTCGCACCGCTGACAGCAGCGGCAGTGACCGCATACTCGACTTCAACCCCAGTGAGGATCACATCGACCTCAGTGCCCTGGGCTTTACGGGTATCGGGAACGGATACGACGGCACCCTGGCGATCGGAACTAACGCAGACGATACCCGCACGTACCTGAAAAATTTCGAGGCCAATGCCGACGGCCAACGCTTCGAGCTGGTGCTCGACGGCAACCTTGCCGCACAGCTCAACGACAGCAACCTGATATTCAGCACGGCGAGCGACGCCGCCCGCTCCGGCTTCGATGCTGCCAAGGGCCAAGTCGAGCTTTACGCGCCTGAACACGTGGAGCTGACGCTGATAGGCAGCGTGAATTCACCCAGCTATGACCTGACCTGATCGGCCACGCAGTGGCTGAGCCAGCCTTCATCCCCATTAATGTCCTGCTCAACGCTGCTTCAAATAAACCCCCGTCAACATATCCGGGGAATCTGGCGCAGCGTTGTAATTGATGACCGCAAAATTCTTCACAAGCTGTATGTGATATGGGCCATTTTTCTCGGAAGCTTGCGGCTCGCGCACGATGATCAGGTTGTCGCTTTCCATCGGTACGATGTGATGCTCGGTCACGCCGCCCTTCAAGGTCACGGTGAATTCGGTGACTTCTTTCCCGTTGGCGTCGCGGTCCGGCAGGATCTTCAAGTCCAGGTCCGCGTCGCGCCCCAGGGCGTCCTGGCGCATCTGGTAATGGCCGCTGCGCAGGTCACGGTCGACGTCGTCGATTTTGTCGCCATCCAATTCGCGCTCTTCATCGTGCAGCAGGATCGCCAACTTGCGGTCGTCGCCCTGAGTGCCGCTGACCCAGGTGCCGGTGTGATTGTAGGGTTCGACGTTTTCCCGGGAGATCCTCCAGGTACCCGTTTGACGACCGTCATCGGCATATTCGTGGAGGCTGATGAGGTCGTCGTCGGCGTCTTCCCGGGTTCCCAGCAGCTTGATCGGTTCGCCACTGCCCGCCTGGGTATAGCGCACCTCGCCAATGATCACGACACCTTGCGCCTGGTACCAGAGTTCTACCGGGGTCTTGGCATCGAGGGTTCCGGCAAGAATCACCGGATCCTCCTTTTCCGGGCCTTCCAGGCTCGATTGTTCGCGCCACTGGCCATCTTTCAATTCGCCGGTGGTGCGTAGCGTGTAGCCGCTGGGCATGCTGGTATTTTCGCCTGGCTCGGTCGGCTGGATCTGCTCCTCGGTGTCTGAGTGAAGCAGGACCAATTCGTCGCCGCGCATTTTCCAGTGGGTGGCGCGAGTCCAGCAGCAGTCACGGTCGGTTTGCGAAAGCAGGACGCCGTCCAGCGGGCTGACGGCGAACATGCCTTTGCTGTCCTCCTTTGCCAGGCCCGTCAGCGCAGGGTTGAGGACCCACTGAGTTTTCTGCGGATCTTGCAGGTAGACGTCGAACGCCGGTTTGTAGCTCGCGTCGGGATCGTTGCCGTTACGAATCGCCAAGTCCAGGCGGCCATCGAAGTTGAAGTCGTCGAAGTACAACAGGCTCTGGGGGCCGAGTAGCCAGTTGTCGACTTTGCCGTTGCGGTCCACGGGCACATTGCCGGCGGGCGTCTGCAACTGCTGCAAGGCTTCGTGGGTGGCGTTGTCGCGAATGGTGATAAACG
Organism: Pseudomonas brassicacearum subsp. brassicacearum; assembly: GCF_008801605.1. Lineage (GTDB taxonomy): Bacteria > Pseudomonadota > Gammaproteobacteria > Pseudomonadales > Pseudomonadaceae > Aquipseudomonas > Aquipseudomonas brassicacearum. The sequence goes on from NZ_VZPJ01000004.1 coordinate 177,138, forward strand.
CGTGCGCCAGTTGATGCGGGTCTTCCGGCGGTTCCGGGAACAACACTTCGACCAGGTATTGGCCGCTGCGATCATTCACCGAAAACGCCCTTGGCTCGGCCATGACCGGGGCTACCAGCGTCATGGAAAGAAGCACACTGCTGACAAGCGAACGCATCCACCCACTTCCTTGCTGAAATTCGGGCCAGCAGTTTAGCGATTACCGTGATGCATCGCGAGAAACGACTGTTGCTATCAGATTGGCCCGGACTGTAACTGACGCCCTCCTCGTCATTCGCTTACTGTCGTGGCTCATCCCACGGAGTGATCCCCATGCCGGATACCGCCAATCTCTACCTGTTCGTGGTTGCTGTCGTGCTTCTGCTGATCGTCCCAGGGCCCAACATGGCCTTCGTCACCAGCCATGCGCTGGCCCACGGCTGGCGTGCCGGCGTTGCCGCCGCCCTTGGCATTTCCTTCTCGGACGTGCTCATGACGATGATGGTCAGCGCGGGCATTGGTGCGCTGGTGATGAGCTGGGCACCGGCGTTCGACATCCTGCGCCTGGCCGGGGCTGGTTATCTGCTGTGGCTTGCCTGGCAAGCACTGAGAACGCCAGCAGCGACTCAGGATAGCCAGCTCCAGTCGGCTTCGCTGTGGAAAATCTTCTGCCGCGGCGCCCTCAACAGCCTGTTGAATCCCAAGGCGCTGCTGTTCTTCATGGTGTTCCTGCCCCAGTTCGTCAACGTCAAGGTCGGCGGCGTGAGCCTGCAGTTGATCTTCCTGGGCGCGCTGCTGGCGCTGATTGCACTCATCTTCCATACGCTGCTGGGTGTTTGCGCCGCACAGCTCAGGGCGAAACTGGCAAGCAGCGGGATTTCAAGGCGCTTGGGCACGTATGGTTTTGCCGGGGTCATGGCAGCGCTGGCGGCACGCCTGTTGTTTCTTGACCGCCCGCTTTGAGCACTGGCCTCCCTGCGCCAGCGATTGGCCTATGCTTAGCCAATCCATTGCGGAGCTGGATCAATGTCATCCTCGGAAACCACCCTCCTTCAAAGCTGGCACCACAATGCCCAATCCTGGATCGAAGCCATCCGTACAGGTGCCATCGAAAGCCGGCTGACGGTCACGGACCAGGCCATGCTACTGGCGGTACAGAGCCGCCAGCCCGAGCGCGTGCTCGATCTGGGTTGCGGCGAAGGTTGGCTGTTGCGGGCGCTGGCTGAACGGGGCATCGAAGCGGTCGGTGTGGATGGCGACGCGACGCTGGTCGATGCGGCGCGGGCGGCGGGTTCCTCGCCAGTGCATCTGGCAAGCTATGACGCGCTGGTGGAGGCAAAGGTGGACGTCGGCAGCGGCTACGACCTGATCTGCGCCAATTTCGCCCTGTTGCACCAGGACATCATCCCATTGCTCGCCGCGATGAATGCCCTGCTCAGCCCAGGCGGTGCGCTGGTGGTTCAGACGCTGCATCCATGGACCGTGGCGGCAGGCGATTATCAGGACGGTTGGCGAGAAGAAACCTTCGATGGGTTCAAAGGCCAATGGCAACGTATGCCGTGGTACTTCCGCACCTTGTCCAGTTGGCTCAACGCCCTGGACATGGCCGGTTTCCGATTGGTGGTCCTGCAGGAACCGCAGCATCCACAAAGCCCGATGCCGCAGTCGTTACTGCTGGTGGCCGAGCAATCCCCGTCATGGCGTTAGCGACTCGACGGTAAAACACCCCGAGCGATACACCCTGCGCGCCTGCAGTCCGCGCTTTTGCAGGGTTTTCCTGACAGTTCTGAGAAACATGCCGTGGGAGATAACGATCGTGGTCTTTCCCGGTTCGCCGCAGCTGCTGTAAAGCTCATCGGCGACACCGAGCGCCCGCTGGTGTTCGGCTTTCCGGCTGGCGGCTCCCAGTGAAATCCCCAGCAACCACAGGATCCTGTGCAAGGCGAACCAATGCCTCACGCCCATTTTCAAGACGGGAATGCTGCTCAGCCGCAGGTCGTATTCACGTAGTCGAGCATCCTGTTGGATACGTGTGGCTTCGAATAGCCGGCATGCCGTCGCGTAGGCTCTGTTGACGGGCGAGGAAATGATGTTGGCTTCGGTCGCCAAAAGCACTTGGGACAAGTCCGGTTGGCTCAGGAATGCGACAATCTCACCCTCATCGATGGACGAGGTCTGATTGTATTCATCCAGCAGCAGCTTGGCCGAATGAGCATTGCAGGGTTTGTAATCGATCAGCGGCGTGGCATGGCGTATCAGGTAAATCACAGCGACAGCTCCCTTGTGTTGTCTTGAAAATCCCTTTCGAAGCGCACCTGTATACAGGCAACGACGCCATTGATCGAGTGCAATGCTATTTTTATTCAAGGAGTGATGACCCTGTGGCGAGGGAGCCAGCTCTCTTGCCACAGGATCGGTTTTACCGGCGATCTCTTTACCAAAGCGCCATCGTGTAGCTGACAATCAACCGGTTCTCATCCAGGTCATTGCCAAAATTCGAGCGCACCGTCGCGTTGCGCCATTTCAAGCCCAGGCCCTTCAACGTTCCGTCCTGTACCACATAGGCGATATCCGTGTTGCGCTCCCATTCCTTGCCTTCGCCCGGTGCGCTGCGCTGGACGTTGTCGCCGGTGATGTAGCGGGTCATGAAGGTCAACCCGGGTACGCCAATGGCCGCAAAATTGTAGTCATAGCGCGCTTGCCAGGAACGCTCGTCGATGTTGGCGAAGTCGCCGATCTGCACGAAGTTGACCAGGTAGGGATCGCTGCGTCCGATGTACGGGAACGGATCGTCGCCGCTCATGCGCTGGTAGCCCAGGCCCAACGCATGGCCCGCCAGGCTGTAGGTGAACATGGCGCCGAAGGCCTGGTTGTCGAGTTCGCGAAAACTGCCGTCTTCGGTGCTGCGCGAATAGCGCAAGTCACTCTTGAACGACTGGCCTGCGCCCAGGTCCAGGGTGTGGACGAAGCCGAGGTAGTTCTGCTGGTAGATGTCTTCCAACAGGCTATAGCGGTATTGCGCGCTGAGGTTCGGCAGGAACTGATAGTCCGCTCCGGCGAACTGGAACTTGTCGCTGCTGCCGCCGATGCGGTTGGCGGTCATGTCCTGGTAGTCGGTGGAGTCGACAAAATTGATCTGCGTGAGTTGCCCGGCGGTCAGCTTCAAGCGATCGATTTCCTGCACGCTCAGCAAGCCGCCCTTGAAGGTTCCTGGCAACAGGCGCGTGTCGTTGGAACTCACCGCAGGGTCCTTGATTTGCAGGGTTCCCAGCTTCAAGGTGCTGTTGGACACACGGACTTTGGCGGTCAGGCCCAGTTCGCCATAGCGGTCTTGCGAACCACCAGACAAATCCGCTGGCAGCAGGTTGGTGCCCGCCGTACCGCCCCCGGAGTCCAGTTTGAAACCGGCCATGCCCAAGGCATCGAGGCCGAAACCCACGGTCCCGGCGGTGTATCCCGACTCCATCCGCAGCAGAAAGCCCTGCGCCCATTCTTCGGCCTTGTCCCGTGCCCCTTCCTGGCGAAAGTCACGGTTGAAGTAGAAGTTGCGGGCCTCCAGGCTGCCTTTGCTGTCGGCGATGAAGTCGGCCTGGGCGTTCGGCACGCCGATCAGGCTCAGGCCCAGCAACGTACCGGCGGGGGTATAAAACCAGGTGGATGTGAAATGCCCCATGTCATGCTCCTTTTTTATGGACGCGAGCGAACCCTCTCGGTGGCGTTGCAATCGCGTCCGATGGTTGTTGTTTTAAGGGGTGTAGCGGCGTCCGCGCTGTGCACGGACGTCACAGGTAGTCAGGACTCGAGTTGTCTGCCGCGGGTTTCCGGCAGGCTCAACGCCGCCAGGATCACCACGCCATAGGCGCCAGCGGCGAATACGCCGATCCCGGTGCCGATGGGCAAGGTGTTGCTCAACGCGCCGATGAACAAAGGGAACAGCGCCGCGATGGAACGCCCGGCGTTGTAGCAGAATCCCTGCCCCGACCCGCGCATGCGGGTGGGAAACAGCTCGGTCAGGAATGCGCCCATGCCGGCGAAGATGCCCGAGGCGAAGAAGCCCAGTGGAAAGCCCAGCCAGAGCATCCAGGTGTTATCGATGGGCAACTGGGTGTAGGCCAGGACGATTGCCATTGAGCCGACGGCGAACAGGATGAAGTTCTTCTTGCGGCCGATGGCATCGGTCAGCAATGCACTGGTCACGTAGCCGATGTAGGAACCGACGATGACCATCGCCAGGTAGCCGCCAGTACCGAGCACACTAAGGCCGCGTTCGGTTTTCAGGTACGTCGGCAACCAAGTGGTAATGGCGTAGTAGCCACCCAGCGCGCCGGTGGTCAACAGCGAGGCGCGCAACGTGGTGCTGAGCATCCGTGGGGCAAATATCTCGAAGAATGCCCAGCGAGAGCCCAGTTCCGGCTTGGCCTGACGCTCCCGCATCGCATGTTCGAAGGTATCCGACTCCTTGACCAGTCGACGGATCACCAGCACAAACAACGCCGGCACCAGGCCGATCATGAACAACGCCCGCCAGGCGTCTTCCGGCGGCAGGAAACTGAACAGCCCGGCATACAACAGCGCCGTCACTCCCCAGCCCAGCGCCCATCCGGCCTGCACCATGCCCACTGCTTTGCCACGGTCCTTGGAGCGGATCACCTCGCCAATCAATACCGCCCCTGCGGTCCATTCACCGCCGAAGCCAAAGCCCATCAAGGTCCGGGCCACCAGCAATTGCTCGTAGTTCTGCGCCAGCCCACACAGGAAGGTGAAGAATGCGAACCACAGGACCGTCAATTGCAGGGTCCGTACCCGGCCGATGCGGTCGGACAGGATCCCGGCGATCCAACCGCCGGCCGCCGAGGCCAGCAGCGTGCAGGTGCCGATCAAGCCGGCGTCGCCCTTGGAAATCCCCCAGGTCGCGATCAGGGTCGGGATGACGAAACTCAGCATCTGCGTATCCATGCCGTCCAGGGCATAGCCGATCTTGCAGCTCCAGAATGTACGTTTTTCATTTTTCGACAGGGGGCCGTACCAACTGAACGGGCCCGTGCGCCCTGTCCCGGTGGTTACGCAGTCAGTCATGGTCTTTTCCATGGAAGGTTCCTGCGGCAGCAAGCGAAGATGACGGACACGCCTCGTTATTTTTTTGTGAAGGCGTTGTCGTTGGGGATGCGGACGCAGTGGCTGCGTCGTGGAGCGGATTCTTGGTGGCGAATCGGCACAGCGTCAAACGGGAAAAACAACAGATGGGACATAAGAAAATTTGATGCCCCAACGGCCCGATCTGGAGTAACAATTGCAAAACAATTGCAACATAAGAACCACACGCCCCCAGAGAGCCTTCATGAACCTCAAATTCCTCGAAACCTTTGTCTGGGTCGCCCGGCTACAGAGTTTCAGCCTCACCGCCGAGAAGATGTTCAGCACCCAGGCGGCGATCTCCAGCCGGATCGCTTCGCTGGAAGAGGAGTTGGGCCTGCGCCTGTTCGTACGGGATTCACGCGGGGTTTCGCTGACACCCGAAGGCCTCAAGGTGCTCGACTACGCCGAACAGATGCTCGAAGTGCAGCGGGCGTTGAAGCAGTCACTGGACACCAGCAGCCCGCAACAAGGCCTGGTGCGCATCGGCGTGATGGATACGGTGATCCACACCTGGCTCAGCCCGTTGATGTCGATGCTGATGCAAGCCTTCCCCGCCGTGGAAATCGAAATCACCGCCGATGCCGCGCGCAATCTCTGCGAGCAATTGCAGAAAGGCTACCTGGACATCGTGTTCCAGACCGATCTGGTCCGCCACGAAAGCGTGCGCAACCTGGAACTGGGGCACTATCCCATGCACTGGATCGCCGCCAGCCAGTCGATCTATGCCCGCCCCTATGCGTCGCTGGTGGAGATGGCCGGTGAGCGCATCATCACCTTCGTCAAGCATTCGCGACCGCATCAGGATGTGCTCAACCTGTTGTACGCCCATGGCGTGAGTGCGCCGCGGGTCAGTTGCGTCAACTCGGTATCGGCCATGACCCGGCTGATTCGTGACGGATTCGGCATCGGCGCCCTACCCGCCGCGCTGGTGGCCAAGCCCCTGGCCAGCGGCGAATTGATCCAGCTCGAACCCGGCACCGCCCTGCCCCAACTCGACGTCGTCGCCTCGTGGCGCGCTGGTGTCGGCCTGGAACTGATCGAGAACATCGTCCAGATGAGTCGCCAGGTGGTCAGCCAATACGCCGTTGATGTCGGGCCGCTACGCATGGTGGCGGCCCCCGGCCTGAACAGCCAACCTCCTCTTGAATAACTTTTAGTTGTCACGGGGTAGCAATATTCCTTGTTGGACGTCATCGCCACGGTGTTCTCAAAGTAGCGAACGAACGCTTGGAGAGCCCCGTAATGACGTCCTTCGAACAACTGCAGCAATGCACGCCCCTGGCCCTGCGCCAAAGCATCGCCGCCGGCCAGTACCAGGGCCATACCAGCGGCCTGGGCCAGGGCCGCGTACAAGCCAATATCGTGATCCTGCCCGGCGACTGGGCCAATGAATTCCTGCGCTACTGCACCCTCAATCGCCAGGCCTGTCCGGTGCTTGATGTGACCGAGCCAGGCGATCCGTTCTTGCGCAACCTGGGCGCCGCCATCGATATCCGCCACGAGGTGCCTCAATACCGCGTCTATCGCCACGGCGAGTTGAGCGAAGCTCCGCTGGACATCGAACACCTGTGGCAGGACGACCTGGTGGCCTTCGCCCTCGGTTGCTCGTTCTCGTTCGAACAACCGCTGCTGGAGGCCGGCATCCGTTTGCGGCACATTGAGTTGGGGCGCAATGTCGCGATGTTCCAGACCAACATCGACACACGCCCCACCGCCCGCCTCTCTGGCAAAATGGTAGTGACCATGCGGCCGATGAAAGCCGCCGCGGCGATCCAGGCGATCCAGATTACCGGGCGCATGCCCAACGTTCACGGCGCCCCGGTGCACATCGGCGATCCGTCACTGATCGGCATTCAATCCCTGGACTCGCCGGATTACGGCGATGCCGTGCCGGTGGAAGCGGACGAGATCCCGGTATTCTGGGCCTGTGGCGTAACGCCTCAATCGGTGGTCCAGGCCTCACGTCCACCGTTGTGCATCACCCATGCCCCGGGCTGCATGCTGGTGACGGACTTATGGAACAGTGATCTGTAAACCTTGGACGAGACTGTTTTTCAACTTGAAGGGACCCACGATGAACACTGCTCAGCGATCGATCCAACAGTACATCAGCGCCAAGGACGGTAACCGCCCTCACCTGCTGGACCAGGCTTTTACGCCGACTGCTATTCTGCACATGGTGGTGCGCACCGGCTCCATCACGTTTCCCGACCACGTCGAAGGCCGTACCGCCATTGGCGACGTGCTGGTCAGTCGCTTTGGCCAGACCTTCGAAAACGTCTACACGTTCTGCCTGGCCGCCCCGCCACCGGCCAACGCCGAGGCGTTCCAGTGCAAATGGCTGGTGGCGATGTCCGACAAGAACAGTGGCGAGGCACGCGTCGGTTGTGGCCTGTATGACTGGCAGTTCGATCCGGCGTCGAGCCTGGCCGAGCGACTGACCATCACCATCGAACACATGAAGACCCTGCCGGCGACCGATCTGCCGATGATCATGGCCTGGGCATCGCGACTGGAGTACCCATGGTGCCGGCCTGAGGCGGTTATCGATAACGTGCCGGATCTGGACGAGTTGCAAGAAGTAGTTCTGTACATGGCTAATGCCGAGCAGTGAAGAATATGAAGCTTGCCTAGCCACTGTACGAGGGACTGTTCTGTGGGAGCAAGGCTTGCCCGCGATGCAGGCGCCTCGGTCCCAGGGAGAGCGCATTGACCTCATCGCGGGCGAGCCTTGCTCCCACAGGGTATGGGGACACTCCCCGCGCCACAGTTTCTATGCTCCCATGACTGCGCCAAGGAATCGCCCCAAATGAACATCAAGTTTCTCGAAACCTTCGTCTGGGTCGCCCGCCTGAAGAGCTTTCGCCTCACCGCGGAAAAGCTGTTCACCACCCAGGCGTCCATTTCCAGTCGGATCGCCGCCCTGGAGGACGAAATGGGCGTGCGCCTGTTCGTGCGCGATTCCAAAGGTGTGTCGCTGACCTCCGAAGGCCAGCGCGTGCTGGAGTACGCCGAGCGCATCATGGACACCATGCAAAGCATGAAAGCCGTGATCAAGGATCCGCGCCAGGTGCGCGGCCGGATTCGCATCGGTGCGATGGATACGGTGATCCATACCTGGCTCAGCCCCTTGGTGACACGCCTGATGGAATGTTACCCGGCCCTGGAAATCGAACTCTCGGCCGACACCGCGAGCAACCTGTGCTCGCAACTGGAAAAAGGCTACCAGGACATCATTTTCCAGACCGACATCCTGCGCCTGGACAGCGTGCGCAACGCGCTGCTGACCCGTTACCCGATGCACTGGGTGGTGCGCACCGGCTCCGCCTATGACCGGTCCTATGCATCGCTGGAGGACTTGTCCCAGGAACGCATCGTGACGTTCTCGCGCAACTCACGGCCCCACCAGGACATCCTCAACCTGCTGCACTCGGCCAACATCGTCTCGCCACGCATCAACTGCGTGAACTCGGCCTCGGCCATTACCCGCCTGGTTCGCGACGGCTTTGGCATTGGCGCCATGCCCGCGGCGCTGGTCCTCGGCGAACTGGCCCAAGGCACATTGACGTTGGTGGACGGTGTGCCGCTGCCATCGGTCATGGACATCGTGGCCAGTTGGCGGACCGGCGCGGGAATGGAACGGGTGGAAGACATCGTCAGCCTGACCCGCGAAGTGGTCAGCGAATTCGTCGCACAATTACCGGCCGGGTACCGACTCGATATGAATTAAGCCGCACATTCATTTCGTCATCAGATATTCACACCGGTGACATACCGTGGGCACCGATTGATCCCGTCCCTCGATCGGTGAGCCATCTGCCTGATGCAAGCATTCCTGAAAAAAACAACGCCCAACGCGCCGACTACAACGACGAATCATCGGGAACACAGGCATGACGCGCAGAACAGCGACAGATCCCGTGAAGGTGAGATCTGTGTTCGGTTCCTGTCGTGTGCAGACATCCCCTCGTTGCTTGAGCTCGAGCAAAAGAAATGGACGGACGATCAGCGGGCCGATGCCGCCATGCTGGCCTCCCGAATCGCTGCATTCCCTGCCCTGAGTGTCGGTGCGTTTTGCACACGCAGCGGCACCGCGCAGGCATCGCTGTTCATGAAACCGACCCGGCACGATCATATTCGCCAATGCCCGACCTGGGCAGACTGCGCGAGGAAACAGCAGGGTGACGAAGCGGCCGGAACGGATGCGTTGTTTGGCATCAGCCTGAGCAGCGTCGACCCGAAAGCGGCCAATGCGATTTTCGAGTTCTTCTGGCCCTACGCGCTGAAACAAGGCTGGTCGGTCATCTACCTGGGATCCCCTGTCCCGGGCCTAAGGGATTGGCGCTCGAAAAACCCGGGTATCACGCTGGCGCACTACATCCTGAGTAAACGCCAAGGGCTGCCGTTGGACCCACAGTTGCGGTACTACTTCAAAAAAGGCTTTCGCAAGATTGTCGCCATCAAAGACAACTACTTCCCCCATGAACCCTCGCTGGATGTTGGCGTGCTGATCCAAGGCAAAGTGCCGCTGTCGGGCCTTTCGTTCATCTGGAAGAGAGTTCCGTTGCCCTGGTTGCAACGCATGAAAAAACTGGTCTTCGTGTGCCTGTGAACACCTCCCAGGCTGTAGACGTTGCGCGCGCAGTGGCTTTTCCCTCATCGAGCAGCAATCTTCCCAGCTACCTATTCATGATGCTGTGTGTCCTGAATAGCACCGCGATTGCCTGGCTGGCGACGCACGAGGCATTCGTATGGCTGGCTGTCGCGCCACTGATCGTGCTCCAGGCAATCCTGATGATCGGTGTCCAGGAGATCAAGCATCAAGGCGTGCATCGCCAGTTCCTCGTGGGCACACGGCTCAATGACGCAGTGGGTGTGTTCGCGGCGGGCATTTTTGCGGCCAACTTCGTGGGCTACCGCTACTTCCACCTCGAACACCACCGCAAGACCTGCCAGGCCGATGATCCCGAAGGCTTGATGTACGAACAGACCTGGCCGACCCGCTGGATCAGCCTGCTGGGCGCCGCAGAGCAACTCTGGGTGGCGATCTCCACCAACAGGATCTCCCGCCGCTACTTGCCGCCACACGCGGTCTGGCGCTGGCGCTGGAACAACGCCTTGATCGTCGTTTTTGCCGGTGCGCTGGCGTTCGGTCTCTATGAGGTGCCTCGCCTGGTCGTCTGCGTCTATCTGCTCCCGTATTGCCTGTTTGCCTGGATGGATTTCTGGCTGACGCAGGCCGAGCACTATGGCGTACGGATCTCGGTCCAAGGCCCGCGCCGCGCGCCCTGTGAGATCACCACAGACGTGCGCATGCCAAAGGCCCTCTCCTGGCTGATCCTGCATCGCTCGCTGCATCGCACCCACCATCATGCGCCGGCAACCCGCTGGTTCCACGCGTACGCGCAATCGACGGTGCTTGCCAAAGACAAGCCCGGTGGCATGACAGACCTGCCCGCGTTCGTTGCGACATGGATGCGACTCGGCCCCCGACTCTGGAAATAAGCCATGAAAAACAACTGCGAGCCCTTCTGGAACGACACACCGATCAGGACCTACCTGTTCGATGCCTTTTCGGTGCTGCTTCCTGCCGGCGAACAATTCGTGATTTCTGTGGTGGAATCATCCGCTCTGCAGTTGCCGCCAACCTCGACACTGGCTGACCAGTCGCGCGACTTCGTGGCCGAGGAGCGCGCCCACCAGCGAGCCCATCGTCTCTACAACCAACAACTGGAAAAGCAGGGTTTTGAAGTCAAGAAATACGAACGCGAGATCGAAAAGGACCTCGATGCCCTGCGCGCCAAACTGTCACTCCATGCGCAGCTGTCCCTGGCCGCGGCGTTCGAGCATGTGACGGCCGTCACCTCGCGGATCGCTTTGCGCAGCGGCGGGCTGCTTTCTACCAGCGCCTCCCCGCAAACACGCCTGTGGCGCTGGCACTGCGCCGAAGAAGTGGCTCATCAGCACGTCACCACCGATCTGCTCCAGGCGTTGGGTGTTCCCTATTGGCAGCGGATTTTCTATTTTTTGGCCGCATCGGCGCTGATGACCTTCGATGTCCTGCGGCATCTGCACGGTTTTGCTCGCCTGGACGTTGCCCGCGGCCGCGTCAGCACCCGGCAACTGGGACGGGCCACGGGGCGCCTGCTGCTGCGCGATGGCGCGAACCTGGCGCTGCTGGCAGCCGGATGGGCTGCCTACTTTCTTCCGCTGAAAACGAATGCGGTGGCGGACTGTAAGTGAACTGCAACATCCCCGACTTATTCTGGACCGAGCGCACGGCGGCGAATGGCTGGTTGTGCATGTCGCCCGCTCGGAACGATCCAGGGAGTTCGCCATGAAAATCAGTGTATTCGGAAGTGGTTACGTAGGCTTGGTGCAAGCCGCCGTGTTGGCCGAAGTGGGCCATGACGTGGTGTGCATGGACATCGATGAGCGCAAGGTCGACAGCCTGCGCCAAGGCCAAGTGAGCATTTACGAGCCTGGCCTGGCCGCGCTGGTGCGTGAAGGCCTGGAGGCTGGCCGTTTGCATTTCACCTGCGACGAACAGCTCGCCGTGCAGCATGGCCAGGTACTTTTTATCGCAGTGGGCACGCCTTCCCGGGACGATGGCAGTGCCGATCTGAGCCAGGTTCTGGCCGTCGGCGAGGCCGTCGCCCGCTACCGCGAGCAACCGCTCATTGTGGTGGAGAAGTCCACCGTGCCGGTGGGCACCGGCGACGTTCTGCGGGCGCACATCGACAAATGCCTGCTCAAGGCCAGTCGCCTGCTGCAGTTCGATATTGTCTCCAACCCCGAATTTCTCAAGGAAGGCTCGGCGGTCGCCGATTGCCGTCGTCCGGATCGCATCGTGATCGGCTGCGAACGCGATGAAGTGCGCGAAACCATGCGCGACCTGTATGCCCCGTTCAACCGCAACCACGACCGGGTCCTGTTCATGGACCTGCGCAGCGCCGAGCTGACCAAATACGCCGCCAACGGCATGCTGGCGACCAAGATCAGTTTTATCAACCAGATCGCCGAACTGGCCGAGCACCTGGGGGCCGACATCGAGTCCGTGCGCCTGGGCATCGGCGCCGACTCGCGCATTGGCTATCACTTCATTTACCCGGGATGCGGCTACGGTGGCTCGTGCTTTCCCAAGGACATGCGAGCCCTGATCCACACGGCCGAGCAGGCTCATTGCTCCAGCGACCTGCTGCAAGCGGTGGAAGCCATCAACGGGCGGCAGAAACACAAGCTGTTCGAGCGGATCAATGCGTTCTACCAGGGCGACCTGCGCGGCAAGACCTTCGCCCTGTGGGGCCTGGCCTTCAAGCCCAACACCGACGACATGCGCGACGCACCGAGCCGCACCTTGCTGGAATCGCTTTGGGCCGCGGGTGCCAGCGTCCGCGCGTTCGACCCGGAGGCGATGCAGCAGACGCAATTGCTCTACCCCGACGAGCCCCGACTCATGCTGATGGGCACGCCGGAATCGGTGTTGCCGGGAGCCGACGCGTTGGTCATCTGTACCGAGTGGCAGCCCTTCAAGGCGCCGGACTTCGACCTGATCCAGCAACGGCTCAAGGCCCCGGTGATTTTTGACGGTCGTAACCTGTTCGATCCGGAGCGCATGGCCGACAAGGGTTTCACCTATTTCCCGATGGGTCGCGGGCAGTCGCGCAACCTGCCTATCGCCCAGCAAACGTGGTTCCCAGCTTCGAGAAGCGCGTGAACTGTGGCGTTACCTCAAAATTAATGCACTCAACCAGCATTAATATGAATTTGTAAGCAGGGGTCGTGAACGGCACACTGTGCGCCGTTCCTCCCCCAACTGTTGGAACACTTAAAGGGCTTTCTGGGACTTTCCCGTAAGCCCCTTTTTTTGTTCGTTTTCTGGATTTTCGCTTAATGCTTTCTCGCTGGTTCCCCGCTGCTATCAATACCCGTCCCACCGAATGGAGCCGCGCCGCCATCGGCATGGCGCTGGGGACGATGTTCAGTGTCTGGCTTTGCGGGCAGGTATTTGGCCTTGAGGTGGCGCAACACCTCATCGGCCCCCTCGGCGCCTCAGCGGTGCTGTTGTTTGCAGTGTCATCGGGCGCCCTCGCCCAGCCCTGGTCGATTGTCGGCGGTTATCTGTGTGCGTCGGTCGTCGCGCTGCTGGTGGCCCATGTATTGGGCCGCACGCTGGGTAGCGCCTGCCTGGCGGCGGGCATGGCGCTGGTGTTGATGTGCTGGCTGCGTTGCCTGCATCCGCCGGCAGGCGCCCTGGCGGCGACGCTGGTGCTGGCGGCCCCGTCTATCATTGCCTTGGACTGGCAAGCCGTTGGTGCGGCGATGCTGGCCGGCTCCGGGCTGCTGGCCTTTGCGCTGGCCTACAACAACCTGACGCGGGTGCGCTATCCCAGGCGTGCCAGCGAACCGCTGGCCGTCATACCGGCTGACCACCCTCCCGTCGACCGCCAGGCGATCACGGCCGAAGACCTGAAACTGGCCCTGGCGGAAATGGAAGCATTCTTTGACGTCACACCGGAAGATCTTGAGCAATTGATCCACGTCAGCGAGCGAAATGCCAAGCGTCGCAGCATCGCGGAGGTTCTCTCTAGTCGCGGTTGAGCCTGTGGCTGCTATAAATATGCAGAAAGGACCTGCACGTATCCCGGTTGTGCAATGCAAATTTGCACTGGTACGATCCTGAATGGGTACGCGCGACACAATTCATAAAGAAGAATAAAAGCAGGGAGTTAGCGATGACAGCTCAGGTTTCATCACACGCCGCGGGAACCATCGAAACCGCGGCCTATGAGGTGCTGGTCGAAGTTCGCAATCACATTGGCCATTTGACCCTGAACCGCCCCGCCGGCCTCAATGCCCTCACCCTGGGCATGGTGCGCAGCTTGCAGCAACAACTCGATACCTGGGCCCTCGACCCACAGATCCGCGCCGTGGTGCTGCGTGGTGCGGGCGAGAAGGCGTTTTGCGCCGGCGGTGATATCCGTTCGTTGTACGACAGCCACAAGCAGGGCGACACCCTGCACGAAGATTTCTTCGTCGAGGAATACGCCCTCGACCTGACGATTCATCACTACCGCAAACCGATCGTCGCCTTGATGGACGGCTTCGTGCTGGGCGGCGGCATGGGGCTGGCACAAGGTGCCGACCTGCGGGTGGTCACCGAGCGCAGCCGCCTGGGCATGCCGGAAGTCGGCATCGGGTATTTCCCGGACGTGGGCGGCAGTTACTTCCTGCCGCGCATTCCTGGCGAACTGGGTATCTACCTGGGCGTCAGCGGCGTGCAGATCCGTGCGTCTGACGCCTTGTATTGCGGGCTGGCCGATTGGTATCTGGACAGTCGCAAGCTTGAACAGCTCGATGCGCGCCTCGATCGCCTGGAGTGGGGTGATACACCACTCAAGGACCTGCAGAGCCTGCTGGCCAAGCTTGGTGTGCAACAGCTGCCTGCCCCGCCCCTGGCCGATTTGCGGCCAGCCATCGACCATTTCTTTGGCCTGCCCGACGTGCCGAGCATGGTCGAGCAGTTGCGCCAGGTCACCGTCGCCAACAGCCACGAATGGGCAATAAAGACCGCCGACCTGCTAGACAGCCGCTCTCCCCTGGCCATGGCCGTGACCCTGGAAATGCTGCGGCGCGGTCGGCATTTGAGCCTGGAAGAATGTTTTGCCCTGGAACTGCATCTGGATCAGCAATGGTTCGAACGCGGTGACCTGATCGAAGGCGTGCGCGCCTTGCTGATCGACAAAGACAAGAACCCGCGTTGGAACCCGCCGACCCTGGAGGCGCTGGACGCCGACCATGTGGCGAGCTTCTTCGACGGCTTCGACGACCACGGGAACTGAGCCATGCATGACCTCGAACTGACCGAAGAACAAGTGATGATCCGCGACATGGCCCGGGACTTCGCCCGTGGCGAAATCGCTCCCCATGCCCAGGCGTGGGAAAAGGCCGGCTGGATTGACGACGGCCTGGTGGCGAAGATGGGTGAGCTGGGCCTGTTGGGGATGGTGGTGCCGGAAGAATGGGGCGGTACCTACGTCGATTACGTCGCCTATGCCCTGGCCGTGGAAGAAATCTCCGCAGGCGACGGTGCTACCGGCGCACTGATGAGCATTCACAATTCGGTGGGTTGCGGGCCGGTGCTGAATTTCGGCACTGACGAACAAAAGCAGACGTGGTTGGCCGACCTCGCCAGTGGCCAGGCCATTGGTTGCTTCTGCCTGACCGAGCCCCAGGCCGGCTCCGAAGCCCACAACCTGCGCACCCGGGCCGAATTGCGCGATGGCCAGTGGGTTATCAATGGTGCCAAGCAGTTCGTCAGCAATGGCAAGCGAGCCAAACTGGCGATCGTGTTTGCCGTGACGGACCCGGAACTGGGCAAGAAAGGCATTTCGGCGTTCCTGGTGCCCACCGATACGCCGGGTTTCATCGTTGATCGCACCGAACACAAAATGGGCATCCGCGCCTCGGACACCTGCGCGGTCACCTTGAGCAACTGCACCATCCCCGAGGCCAATCTGTTGGGGGCTCGCGGTAAAGGCCTGGCCATCGCCCTGTCCAACCTGGAAGGCGGCCGCATCGGCATCGCCGCACAAGCCTTGGGCATCGCCCGTGCGGCCTTTGAAGCGGCGCTGGCTTACGCGCGCGATCGGGTTCAGTTCGACAAGCCGATCATCGAGCACCAGAGCATCGCCAACCTGCTGGCCGACATGCACACCCGCATCAACGCCACCCGCCTGCTCATCCTCCACGCCGCCCGCCTTCGCAGCGCGGGCAAGCCGTGCCTGTCAGAAGCCTCCCAGGCCAAGCTGTTTGCCTCGGAAATGGCCGAGAAAGTCTGCTCCTCGGCGATACAGATTCATGGTGGGTATGGGTATCTCGAGGATTATCCGGTAGAGCGCTACTACCGCGATGCGCGGATTACCCAGATTTATGAAGGGTCGAGCGAGATACAGCGGATGGTGATTGCCCGGGAGCTGAAGCACTACCTGGTGTAACGGCAGGAAAAGCATCGCGAGCAAGCTTTGCTCCCACTGAATCTACGCTGCAAACAGAATACTTGTGGGAACAAGGCTTGCCCGCGATAGCGGTGTATCAGCCATTTATAGGCTGAATGTACCGCCGCCATCGCGGGCAAGCCCAGCTCCCACAGGGTTCAGTGGTGTACACAGATACTGCGTACAGCCCAGATCCACTGTGGGAGCGAGCTTGCTCGCGATGGCGTCAGTGAGAACGCCGCGTTACTTGTCCTGGAACTCCGCCGCACGCTTGGCCACGAATGCCGCCATGCCTTCCTTCTGATCCTGCGTCGCAAACGCCGCATGGAATACCCGCCGCTCGAAGCGCACGCCTTCGGACAGGCTGACCTCAAAGGCGCGGTTGACGCTTTCCTTGACCATCATGCTGATGGGCA
Source organism: Pseudomonas brassicacearum subsp. brassicacearum (assembly GCF_008801605.1). Classification (GTDB taxonomy): domain Bacteria; phylum Pseudomonadota; class Gammaproteobacteria; order Pseudomonadales; family Pseudomonadaceae; genus Aquipseudomonas; species Aquipseudomonas brassicacearum. Next base: position 193,666 of record NZ_VZPJ01000004.1, read on the forward strand.
CCGACTTGGAGGCGATCAACGCTGCAGTTTTAAGCGCCTCGTCCAGCAGCTCATCGGCCGGTAGGATCCGCGCGACGATGCCGCAGCGTTCGGCTTCCACCGCATCGATGAAGCGCCCGGTCAGGCACATTTCCATGGCCTTGGCCTTGCCCACCGCGCGGGTCAGGCGCTGGGTGCCGCCCATGCCTGGCAGCACGCCGAGGTTGACCTCCGGCTGGCCGAACTTGGCGTTGTCGCCTGCCAGGATGAAGTCGCACATCAACGCCAGCTCACACCCCCCGCCCAAGGCAAAACCGTTCACCGCCGCGATGATCGGCTTGCGACGGTTGGCCACGCGGTCGCTGTCGCTGAACAGGTCGTCCAGGTAGATCTGCGGGTAGGTCAGCTCGGCCATTTCCTTGATGTCGGCACCGGCGGCAAAGGCTTTTTTCGAGCCGGTCAGCACGATGCAGCCAATCTTCGGATCAGCCTCCAGGCTGTCCAGCGCCTGGTTCAGTTCGCTGACGATCTGCGCATTCAAGGCGTTCAATGCCTGGGGACGGTTGAGGGTGATCAGGCCGACGCGGTCCTTGATCTCCAATAAAATCGTTTCGTAGCTCATGCAGGACTCCTGTTCAAAGATTGCGCGAAATGACCATGCGCTGAATGTCGCTGGTGCCTTCGTAGATCTGGCAGACTCGCACGTCGCGGTAGATGCGCTCCAGCGGGAAGTCGTTGAGGTAACCGTAGCCGCCCAGGGTCTGCAACGCCATGGAGCAGACCTTTTCAGCCATTTCCGAGGCGAACAGCTTGGCCATGGAGGCCTCCACCAGCGCCGGTTGGCCACTGTCTCGCAGGGCGGCGGCGTAGTGCACCATTTGCCGGGCCACGGCGATCTGGGTCGCCATGTCGGCCAGGCGGAACGCCACGGCCTGGTGCTCGATGATCGGCTTGCCGAAACTGGAGCGCTCCCGCGCATAGTCCCGGGCCGCCTCGAACGCCGCGCGGGCCATGCCCACCGCTTGCGCCGCGATGCCCACGCGCCCGCCTTCCAGGTTCGCCAGGGCGATCTTGTAGCCCTCGCCCTCCTCCCCCAGGCGATTGCCCACTGGCACCTTCAAATCCTCGAAGAGGATCTGGCAGGTGTCGGAAGCGTGTTGGCCGAGTTTGTCTTCGACCCGGGCCACGCTGTAGCCCGGCGAATCGGTCGGCACGATGAACGCACTGATGCCACGCTTGCCGGCGCTCGGATCGGTCACCGCGAACACGATCACCACCCCGGCGTTCTGCCCGGACGTGATGAACTGCTTGCAACCGTTGAGCACGTAATGATCACCCTCCAGCCGCGCCCGCGTCTTGAGGCTGCTGGCGTCCGAACCGGCCTGGGGCTCGGTCAGGGCGAAGGCGCCAAGCATCGCGCCACTGGCCAGGGGCGTGAGGAATTTCGCCTTCTGCTCATCGTTGCCGAACTTGAGGATCGGCACGCAACCCACCGAGTTGTGCACGCTCATGATGGTCGAGCATGCGCCGTCGCCGGCGGCGACTTCTTCCAGGGTCATCGCGTAGGCCAGGTAACCGGTGTCACAACCACCCCACTGCTCCGGCACCAGCATGCCGAAGAAGCCCAGTTCGGCCATTTCATCGATGGCTTCCCGGGGAAAACGGTGCTCGCGGTCCCATTCGGCGGCGAACGGTTTCAAGCGTTCCTCGGCGAATTGCCGAGCCATGTCGCGGATTTGGGTCTGTTCTTCAGTCGGGAGCATGGTGATTCCTTAATACAGGCATTCGACGGCCATGGCCGTGGCTTCGCCGCCGCCGATGCAAATGGCCGCGACGCCGCGCTTGAGCCCCTTCTGGCGCAACGCCGACAGCAGGGTCACCAGGATCCGTGCGCCAGACGCGCCAATCGGGTGGCCCAGCGCACAGGCACCGCCGTGGACGTTGACCTTGTCATGGGCAATCTCCAGCTTGTCCATGGTCACCAGACTCACCACGGCAAAGGCTTCGTTGACTTCGAACAGGTCGACTTGATCCAGCGACCAACCGGTCTTTTGCATCAGTTTCTTCACGGCGCCAATCGGTGCGGTGGGAAACAGGCTCGGGGTATCGGCAAACGCCGCGTGACCGTGAATCACTGCCAGGGGCTTGAGGCCACGCTGGACGGCCTGGCTCTGGCGCATCAGCACCAGCGCCGCGGCACCATCGGAAATGGAACTGGAATTGGCCGCCGTCACCGTGCCGCCCTCGCGGAATGCCGGCTTGAGCGAGGCGATCTTGTCGATCCGGGCCTTGGGTGGCTGCTCGTCGTGGCGCACGGTCACTTGTTCCTTGCCGACCATGACCTGCAACGGCACGATCTCGTCATCGAAACTGCCGTCCTTGATCGCCTGCTGGGCGCGGGTGGTGGACGCAATGGCGAAGGCATCCTGGGCCTCGCGACTGAAGCCATTGGCCTCGGCGCAATCTTCGGCGAAGGAGCCCATCAGCCGACCTTTGTCGTAGGCGTCTTCCAGGCCGTCGAGGAACATGTGGTCGAGCACCCGGCCATGGCCCATCCGGTAACCGCTGCGGGCCCGATCGAGCAGGTACGGCGCGTTGGACATGCTTTCCATGCCGCCGGCCACCACCACTTCGGCGCTGCCGGCGATGAGCATGTCATGGGCGAGGATCGCCGCTTCCATGCCCGAGCCACACATCTTGTTGAGCGTGGTGCAGCGGGTCGACTTGTCGAGGCCGGCACCCAGCGCGGCCTGACGCGCCGGTGCCTGGCCCAGGCCGGCGGCGAGCACGCAACCGAACAGCACTTCTTCAACCGCGTCGGGTGCGATGCCGGCACGCTCCACGGCGGCCTTGATGGCGGCGGCACCCAACTGCGGGGCGCTGAGGCTTTTCAGTTCGCCCTGGAAGCCGCCCATGGGTGTACGGACGGCGCTGACGATGACAATAGGATCGTTGGACATCATGAATCCTCCTGATTATTTGGCTGCCATACGCAAGGCACCATCGAGACGGATCACCTCGCCGTTGAGCATGCTGTTCTCAATGATATGCCTGACCAGCGCCGCATACTCGGAAGGTTTCCCAAGGCGCGGCGGAAACGGCACGCCGGCGGCCAGGGAATCACGGACTTCCGGGGTCATGCCGGCCATCATCGGGGTCTCGAAAATCCCTGGCGCAATGGTCATCACCCGGATGCCAAAACGCGCCAGCTCGCGGGCGGCCGGCAATGTCAGGCTGGCGATGGCGCCTTTGGATGCAGCGTAAGCCGCCTGGCCGATCTGTCCATCGAAGGCCGCCACCGACGCGGTATTGATGATCACCCCGCGCTCGCCGTCGGCGTCTGCCTCGGTTTCGGCAATGGCCGCAGCCGCCAGGCGCAGCAGGTTGAAGCTGCCGATCAGATTGACGTTGATCACCTGGCTGAAGCTGGCCAGCGCGTGGGGACCGTTCTTGCCGAGGATCTTCTCGCCGCGCACGATACCGGCGCAGTTCACCAGACCATTGAGACCACCGAACGCATCGACCGTGGCCTTGACCGCCGCTTCAGCCGCCGCTTCGTTACTGATGTCGGCCACCACGCTCTGGCAGCCCAGTTTTTGCGCCTGGGCGGCCACGGCGTCGGCGTTGAGGTCCACCAGCATCACTTTGGCACCGGCCTTGACCAGCATTTCGCCGGTGGCCGCGCCGAGGCCGGAAGCACCGCCGCTGACGAGAAAAATCTTGTTGTCAATCTGCATCATGGTTTCCTTGGATTCAAGCTGAAACGTTCTGCGCCGCAGCCTCTTGAGCTTTGGCGATTTCCTGGTTGCGCAAGATAAAGCGCTGCAACTTGCCGCTTGGGGTTTTCGGCAAGTCGCTGACAAATTCGATTTCACGGGGATAGGCATGGGCCGCCAGGCGCTTGCGCACGTGCTGGCGCAATTCTTCGGCCAGTTCCGCAGAGGCACGGTACTGCGCGCTGAGTACCACGAAGGCCTTCACCAGCTCGGTGCGTTCCGGATCAGGCTTGCCGATCACCGCCGCTTCCACCACCGCCGCGTGTTCGATCAGCGCGCTTTCCACGTCGAACGGACCGACCCGGTAGCCGGACGTGGTAATCACGTCGTCGCTGCGGCCTACGAAACTGATGCTGCCGTCCGGGTTCAGCTCCACGGTATCGCCGCTCAAGTAGTAGTCACCGACGAAGGCCTTGGTCGGCCCGCCTTCGTAACCGGCGAACCAGCACATGGGCGACTGGCTGCGGTCCAGTGCGAGAATGCCCGGCTGGCCTACGCCCAGCTCGCGCTGGTTTTCATCCAGCACCACGATCCGATGGCCTGGCGAAGCAAAGCCGGCCGCGCCCAGGTGCACCGGGTGTTCCAGCCCATGGTGGTTGCACAGCACCATGCCCAGTTCGGTCTGGCCGTAATGGTCGTGGATCACCACGTTCAGGTTGTCGGCGAACCAACGGATCACCTCCGGGTTCAATGGCTCACCGGCGCTGCTGACGATGCGCAGCTTGCCCTTGATCGAGCGGGCAAACTGCTCGCCACCGGCAATCAACAGGCGATAGGCCGTGGGCGAGCCGGTGAGGTTGGTGATGCCGTATTTGTTGATGACCCGGCAGGTGCTTTCCAGGGTGAACGGGCCATCGTAGAAGGTAATCGGATGCCCCATGGCCAGCGGCCCGGTCACGCCAAAATAGATGCCGTAGGCCCAGCCCGGGTCGGCGACGTTCCAGAAGGCGTCTTCGGGACGCAGGTCTACCGCGTCACGGGTGTAGTTCTGGAACGCAACGATGGCCTTGAGTGGCACCGACAGCGCCTTGGCAGGTCCTGTGGTGCCGGAGGTGAACATCAGCAGGAACGGGTCTTCGCCGGTGAGCATCAGCGGTTCGCACTGGCTGGAGTGGTTCGCCACCTCGGCCCAGAAACTGTAGTCGCCACGCACGATGCCCTGACCCTTTTCGCCGCCGACCGTGACGATGGTGGGACAACCGGCGACTTCGTCGAGCTTGGGACGGTTGACCGCATCGGTAACGACCAAGCGCGCCCCCGAGCTGCCGAGGCGGTGCTCGATGGCCTTGGGCCCGAATGCGGTGAACAACGGTTGATACACTGCCCCAATGCGCCAGGTGGCGAGCACCACGATCAGCAGTTCAGCGGTGCGCGGCAACAGACCGGCCACTTTGTCGCCCTTGCCGATGCCTTGGGCGCGCAGGAAATTGGCGAACCGCGCGGCGTTGTCCTGCAGGTCACGGTAAGTCCAAGTCGCATCGCTGCCGTCACGGCCCTCCCAGAACAAGGCGATGCGCCCTGGCAACGCATGCCGGTCGCAACACTCTACGCAGGCATTGAGCGCCTCGAGCGAGCCGTGCAGTGCAGTGTTGACGGTGTGCAGGTAATCGAACTGCGAAGTGGCGGACGAATAATCGCGCATGACCAGCATCCCTCTGTGGTTTTTATTGGTTGGGGGAACCGTGAATAGCAGGCAAATACTCGCGCCGAAGGGCTGTGGCGGCAATGGTCAAAGCTTTCAAGTTGCTTGACTGGTTTGGCCATGGTTTAGGGATGTGGTGTTATTTAGGCACTCATCGCGAGCAAGCTCGCTCCCACAGGGGATTTGTGATGGACCTCGATTTGTGACCACCCAAGCACCAATGTGGGAGCGAGCTTGCTCGCGATGGCGGCAGTTCAGCCGCTACAAGGGCTGCTGCCAGGCAAACGAATACACCTTCTCCGGCGTTGGCGACTGGCAGCGCTGGTTGTCCGCATCAACCCCCACCAGGAACCACTCGGCCCTTGAGGTATTGCCGACCCGGCGAGCTTTTTGCGGGTCGTAACAGCGGGCCAGGTCCCGAGCGGGCACCAGGGCGAAGGCCTGCGGGTGGCTGCGTAGCCAGGTGGCGGATTGTTCCAGGGAGTTGCCGTTATAAAAGCCGAAATGCACGATGGGTTGCTGGGCGAACAGCCAATGGCCCTCACGCCAACCCACGAGCACCAACTCGGCATTTGCAGTCATTCCGGCGACATCGCGCATCAAGGTCTGGTGGGGGTTGATGCCTTCCTTGTGGGGCTCGACGAAGCCGCGCACAAACCAGGCACACAACCACAGCGCAACCAGCACATTGAAGACCGCCCTGCCCCTTGGGCGCGCGCCAAACCAGCGGCGTAGCAGCCACGGCACAAGCGGCGCCACCACCAGAATCAACGCGGGTAACGCGGGAAAGATATACAACTTGCGTTTGCCGCTGCTCAGGCTAAAGAACACCAACACCAGCAGTACCCAACCGAGCAGCACCAGCACCCGACCGTCATGCTTGAGCAATTGTCTGCGCCAGGCCGGCACCAGCCAGGGGAGCATGAACACAATCGGCAGCCAGTACTTCGGAATCACCTGGACGAAGAAGTACCAGAAAGGTTCGCGGTGTTCCCATGCGTTGGCATAACGCCCAGCGGTCTGCTTGAACAGGATTTCCTGGGCGTACGCCAGGCTGTCGGCACTGCCCTGCGCGACAATCATCAGCAAGGGCCCCAGCCATAACGCAATGGCGGCCAATGCTACGACCAGCCCCAGCCACCAGCGTCCTGCCTGGCCAGGCATGGCCACCACCCCTTTCCAACCTTTGCGCAGCGCATAGGCGTAGGGAATCAGCATCAGCACCGGCAGAAAACCCACGCCTTTGCTGATGATCCCGAACCCCATCGCCGCACAGGCCACGTAGTACCAACGCCAGGCCGGGCCGAGCAACACGTGCCGGCACAAGCCATAGATCCCCAGGATGGTCCAGAGCGCAAGGAAACCATCGATCTGCCCGGTGCGCAGGATGCTGTAGGTCTGGTAGGTCGCGAGAAACAAGAGCGCCGCGATCACCCCCACGCGCCGTCCCCACAAGCGTCGGCCCAGGTCATACAGGCACGCGGTGGTGACGGCACCTGCCAGCAGCGCGGGCAAGTACAGGGCAACTTTGGGCAGGTGGGTCAGTTGCACGAACAGCGCCACCGTCCACATGAACAGCGGCGGTTTGTCGGCGTAGATTTCACCGGCGCGATGGGGAATGAACCATGAGCCGTTCTGCAGCATCTCCAGGGCAACGCCAAGGAAGCGCTCCTCATCGACGTTCATCGGTTGGCGCCAGCCAAGGCCAGCGCCCACTATGATCAAGGCTAATACCACCAACGCCAGGAGCTCGAGCCGCGAGGAAGATAATCGTATCCGCACCGGTTCAGCCCTTCTTGGTCAGTTCGGGGTTTTCCTGCTCATGATGCTTGGCGATCAACTGTAAATTGCGCAGGTAAACGATAAAGCCGAAAGACTGGCCGACAATGAACACCGGGTCTTCGCGGTAAATGGCATAGGCCAGCAACAGCGCGCTACCGATGATGCTCAGGTACCAGAAGCCAACGGGAATCATGCTGCGCTTCTTGTATTCGCTGTACAGCCATTGCAGGGCAAAACGCCCGGTGAATGCCAATTGACCACCGAAGCCAACGGCCAACCACAACGATTCTCTGCCCATTTCAAACCTCGGTTTCTTGTGCGTTGACATCCAGGCGGGTGCGTTTGATCAGCCACCACACCCCGAACAGATCGACAATGCCCACCAGCGCCCGGTCCAGATTGCCGTAGTTGGACACCCCGGCCCCGCGCTCACGGTGATTGACCGGTTGAACCAGCATTCGGCCGTTGTGACGGCGGATCAGCGCCGGGATAAAACGGTGCATGTGATCGAAATACGGCAGGCGCAGAAACGCCTCGCGCTCGATCAGCTTGATGCCGCAACCGGTGTCGGGCGTCTGGTCCTTGAGCAGGCTGGCGCGCAGTTTGTTGGCAAATCGCGAGGCCCAACGCTTGCTCGCCGTGTCCCGGCGGTTGACGCGATGCCCTGCCACCAGCTTGACGCCCGCGGGGGTGCCTTCGGAGCCGCGCACCAGGTCGAGCATTTTCGGCAGATCGGCCGGATCGTTCTGACCGTCGCCGTCCAGGGTTGCCAACCAATGCCCGCGTGCCACTTCAGCGGCGTGGTAGATCGAGGTGCTCTGGCCGAGGGAACGGGTGTGGCTGAGCACTCGCAATTGCTGGTAGCCACTGCCTTGTAAGGTTCTTAACTCAGCGGCGGTGGCGTCGGTGCTCCCATCGTCCACCACGATGACCTCAAAGTTCTCATTGGCCAACGCCGTGCGCACTTCTTCGAGAAGTGGGATGAGATTGCCTGCCTCGTTTTTGGCCGGAATCAGGACCGACACATAAGGGGTTTCGTGCATGATGCTCCAGAAAAGATGCTGGGAAATGAGGGGTTAGACGGCGTAATAGTCGCGGTACCAATCGACAAACGACTGCACACCGACCGGCACTGCGACCTGTGGGCGAAACCCCACCCGCTCCTCCAATTCACGAGTGTCCGCCCACGTGTTGACCACGTCGCCCGATTGCAACGGCAAGAAATTCTTTATCGCGCGGATGCCCAGCGCTTCTTCAATGCACTCGATAAACTGCAAAAGCTTCACCGGTGAGCCGAAACCGATGTTGTAGACCTTATTGCACACGCCGGTCTCATCGGTCGGCGGCAGCGGTATCAGCCGCACGAGGCCCTCGACGATGTCGTCGATATAGGTGAAATCGCGATACATCGCACCGTCGTTGTAAACGTCGATGGTGCGACCGTTGAGGATGGCATCGGTGAATTTGAACGGCGCCATGTCGGGCCGTCCCCAAGGCCCATACACGGTAAAAAACCGCAGGCCGGTGGTGGGAATTCCATAGAGATGCGAGTAAGCGTGGGCCATCAGTTCATTGGCGCGCTTGGTCGCCGCATAGAACGATACGGGCTGATCGACGGGGTCGGTCGTGGCGTATGGCAGGCGGTCATTCAAGCCATACACCGAGCTGCTTGAGGCGAAGATCAGGTGCGCCGGCCGATGGGCGCGGCAGGCTTCCAATATGTTGAGGAAACCTACCAGGTTGCTTTGCGCATAAACGTCCGGGTTGTCGATGGAATAACGCACGCCGGCTTGGGCCGCGAGGTGAACGACTTGGTCGAAGGCATGTTCGGCAAACAACTCCAACAGCGCGTGCTTGTCTGCCACATCCAGCAACTGAAAGCGGAAATCGCGGCATTCGGTCAACTGAGCCAGTCGTGCCTGTTTCAGCTCGACGCTGTAGTAGCTGTTGAGGTTGTCGATGCCAATGACCTGATGGCCATCGCTGCACAGCCGCTTGGCGGTATGAAATCCGATGAACCCTGCGACGCCGGTGACGAGTACTTTCATACGTCTCGTCCTTGCGGACCTTTCCCAACGGCGTGACAGGACCTGACTTGCAAACCGACGCAATCGCTACCCAAAACGGTCACTTGCATACATTACTCTGATGGATGGCCTGGCTTTTCCGGCACCTGCAGAGGCTTATATCAAACATAGATGACGGTTTTATGAGCGGTAAATGACGCGATCGAACCCCTGTGGGAGCGAGCTTGCTCGCGATGAGGGCCTGATAGTCAATGAAGAGGTGGCTGGGCCACCGCTATCGCGAGCAAACTCGCTCCCACAAGGGGACTTGGGCAGGCACAAGATTGGAGGCCACCCGATGGGTCAATCAGGGTCGTTGAGAATCAGGCTGCGATAATGCCCGGGGTTGGAGCCGGACCATTTGCGAAACGCCTTGTAGAAGGAGCTGGCATCGGCAAAACCCAGGCGCGAGGCGATTTCGACGAAACTGATGGAGGGCTCGGCCAGCCAGGTGATTGCCAGATCCTTGCGCACGCTGTCCTTGAGGCCCTGGTAAGTCTGGCCCTCCTCCGCCAGGCGGCGGCGCAGGGTGGACGCGGACACGCACAACTGCTGGGCCAGCGCCTCGGTTTCCGGCCACTGTTCGGCAGGCAACTGCCGCAGGTCGTGCCGGATACGGCTGGCCAGGCTTTGCGGGTTGCGGTATTTGACCAGGATGTTGGCCGGGGCCTGGGCCAGGAAGCGCTTGAGCTCATCAGCGTTGCGCCTGATCGGCAGGTCGAGGCATTCAGCCGCGAGAATCATCCGGGTGCGCGGCCGGTCAAAACGCAGGTTCTGGGAAAACATCACCCGATAGTCGTCGCAGAAATCCGGTGCCGGGCAACGCAGTTCGACGGAAAGAATGGGAATGCGCCGCCCGGCCAGCCAGCAGGCCACGCCATGGACGATCATCCAATAGGTGAAATAGGTAAAGGCCCGGCGCGGTTCCTGATCGTCTTCCAGCAGCACGATCTCCGCCAGGCTTTGCTGGCGCATCCACTGGGCCGGCAGATGTTCGAGCATCAGCGACAGAAACCCCAGCCCCGCCGTCAAGCCGCTCGCCAGCGTGGGCTGGGCCATGGCGCACTGACAGAGAAACGCCAGGCTGCCGGACTTGAGCTTGCGCGGGTCCATGCCAAAAAACTCGTCATCCAGACGCCGGGCGAGCAAACGCCAGAGCCGCGCATAGGCATGGGCCGGCACCCGCGCCTGGGTGTCGTCGAGCAACGCAGGGTCTATGCCTACCTTGTTCAGGACCTCATCGGTAGCCGCTCCGGGGGCGCAGCTCTGCAGCAGCGCCTCTCGCACCAACTGGATGGAGATGGTGTCTTTTTTCGACATGGCGCGGGTGTTCACAGGATCCGGTAAAGCAGCCGTTCTATCCGCACCCGGCTGACCCGCTTCAGGAACCTGGCCACGGCGTCGGGGTAATCCGGCAGGGTTTCCAGGTCCAGGTAACGTTCGATCCGGCGGGTGTGGCGGTAGATCTGTTCAAGCTCGGCCTGGCGCGGCGCCAGCAACTCGCCCTTGGGGTCGTCCAGCAACAGCGCGTTTTCCAGGTCCAGGCGAAAGGCCCGCGGGTTGAGGTTATTACCGGTCAGCAAGGTGTAGCGCTCGTCGATCCACATGCCCTTGAGGTGATAGGTGTTGTCCCCGTCACGCCACAGGTGCAGGTTCAATTGGCCGCTGTCGATAGCGCGCTGATGGCGTTTGGCGAAGCGCCGCAAGCTGATTTCGTAGAGGTATGGCAGCGCCGCGATGATCTTGAACGGCTCGCTTGGCGGAATGTAGAAGTCGTTGGCGGTCTTGTCGCCGACGATTATGTCGATCTTGACCCCGCGGGCCAGGGCGCGATTGAGCTCCCGGGTCACCGCCAGGGGCAGGTTGAAATACGGTGTGCAAATGGTCAGTTGCTGGCGGCTGCTGGCGATCAGTTCGCCGATCACCCGGCTCAGCGGATTGTTCTTGCCCACCCCCAGCAACGGGCTTACCGACAGGCCGCTCTTGTCGAGGCTGCCAACGCTGGTGTCATAGGTCGCGTACTTGAGGCGACTGCGCAAATCGCCGATGTCCTTGCGCAAACTGCGGGTGCTGGGCAGGTTCGGCAGATCCAGGCGGTGCACGGCCCTGGAGGTGACCAGGCCGTGCTGCACCAGGTGATGCATCGAATCGGCCAGTGCCGTGTTCTGCAGCAGGTGATAGCGGTCGTAGCGGTACTTGTCGAACTTGTGCAGGTAGACGTTATTCAGGCTGGCGCCGCTGTAGAGCACACAGTCGTCAATCACGAAGCCTTTCAAGTGCAGCACGCCGAACAGCTCGCGGGTCTGCACCGGCACGCCGTAGATCGGCACTTCGCTGGCATGGGTGCGAGTCTGCTCCTGGTACCACGCCGAGTTGCCCGGCTGCTTCTTGGCGCCGATCAGCCCGCGCTGGGCCCGCAGCCAGTCCACCACCACGACCACATCCAGTTCCGGGCGCGCGGCCTTGGCGGCATGCAAGGCATCGAGGATTTCCTGGCCGGCCTCGTCCTGTTGCAGGTACAACGCGACGATGTAGATGCGCTGGGTGGCCTGGGCGATTTTCTCCAGCAGGCAACGGCGGAATTGGGCAGCGCCATCGAGGATGGTCACCGCGTCGGCGGTCAGTGCAAAGCTGCGCAGCTTGGGCAGCAGGGAGCGTTTGAAAAGCGACGGCATAGGGCTCGCAAAAGGTCGATTCCGAAGAACGGATGAGCTTACACCATGGATGGGTTTGGGTCTTCCTGTCCTCAAGAAAAAAAGACTTGACCAAGGAGAACGATCATTCTACTTTTGTTTCATGAACGAAATCACTGGTAATGAAACACGAGACATCATCCTCGATGTCGCTGAAAAGTTGATCTATAAAAGTGGCATCGCCGCCACCGGCATGGACCTTCTGGTGAAAACCGCCGGCGTCTCCAGGAAAAGTGTCTATCGCTACTTCGCCAACAAGGACGACCTGATCGTGGCCGCCCTCAGGCGGCGGGATGAACGCTGGATGCACTGGTTCAGCACCGAGGTGGACAAGGCGCCGACCCCGACTGCACGGCTGCTCAACCTGTTCACCGTGCTCAAGGGCTGGTTCGACAGCGAAGGTTTCCGCGGCTGTGCCTTCATCAACACCAGTGGCGAAACCGGCGATCCTCAGGATCCGGTCCGCCTGGTGGCGAAGCTGCACAAACAGAAGTTGCTCGATTACATAACCCGGCTGTGCGTCGAACAAGGTGTCCAGAACCCGGACGCACTGGCCCGCCAACTGCTGATTCTGATTGACGGCGCGATTACCGTGGCGCTGGTCATGGGCGACCACAGCGCGGCTGACGACGCCCAGGACATGCTGAAGATGTTGTTACACGCCTGAGCTGTTGGACCTTGTGCAATTCATTGGAGATCCGCCATGTCTGCTTCTTCCGAAGTTCGTCCGCCGTTGCCGCCGTTCACTCGTGAATCGGCGATCGAGAAAGTTCGCCTGGCCGAAGACGGCTGGAACTCTCGTGATCCACAAAAAGTATCCCTGGCCTACACGCTGGATACTCAATGGCGTAACCGCGCCGAATTCGCCCATAACCGCGAGGAAGCCAAGGCGTTCCTGACTCGCAAATGGGCCAAGGAGCTGGATTATCGGCTGATCAAGGAGCTCTGGGCCTTCACCGATAACCGCATCGCCGTGCGCTATGCCTACGAATGGCACGACGACTCGGGCAACTGGTTCCGCTCCTACGGCAACGAAAACTGGGAGTTCGATGATCAAGGCCTGATGTACAACCGTTACGCCTGCATCAACGACATGCCGATCAAGGAAAGCGAGCGCAAGTTCCGCTGGCCGCTAGGCCGCCGGCCGGATGATCATCCGGGGTTGTCTGAGTTGGGGTTGTAACGCTTTCGACTGACCTGCCGCCATCGCGAGCAAGCTCGCTCCCACATTGGATTTTAGCGAATACACATGGTGTGTCCGACATGGAACCCCTGTGGGAGCGGGCTTGCTCGCGAAGGCGGCCTTGCAGCCGACCTGGCTCTCCCGGTCGTACACCCATCAGATCTGTGGGAGCAAAGCTTGCTCGCGAGGCGGCCTAATAGTCGACCTGGCTCTTCCGGTCGTACTCCGATCCCATTGTGGGAGCGAGCTTGCTCGCGATGACAGCGGCATATCCGACAAAGGTGCAGGCTGACTCACCGCTATCACGAGCAAACTCCCACAGCAGCGCCAGACAAGTGGCCCCTCCAACAGGCTTGACCCACATGCCGCCAGGCATCACATTGCCTGGGCCGGCGATAAGCTCGCTGTTTCGTTGTGCAGCAGATTTTTGTGGAGCCCATGACCGCGTCGATTCCGATCCGTCCCCCCTGCCCGCCCGGCGTCTGCGATTGCGGCCGTGATGCCTTGCTGCAAGCGCCTGGCAGCGACCTGCGCATCCTTTGCTTGAATCGCCAGGAAGAAAAACGCCTGCTTGAACGCCTGGAGAACATCCAGAGCCTCGACGAACTCCAGCGCCTGCAGCAACGCCTGTACGAAAACCTGGGGATCCGCCTGAGCGTCGAGCCTGGCTATAACGAAGTGCGGACCATGCGCGGCATCGCCATCGAATTCCAGGACCAGCCCGGCCTGTGCCGCAAGATTCGCCAGTCGATTCCCGCCGCCATCCGCCGTGGGCTGGAAAAACGCCCCGAAATTGCCTGGCGACTGCTGGATGCTCACGATCTGTTTCGCGACATCTGAACCCAGGCGGCTCCTTCCCTGGAGCGGCACCTGGGCCTAGAAATCCACCGTTGCGGAAAGCAGGTAGGTGCGCGGGGTCGACAACGTCAATCCGGCCTCACTGTCATCCGACGCCCCGGCCGAACTCCAGTAGCGCTTGTCTGCCACGTTTTCGATGTTGGCCCGCAGGGTGACGTTCTTCTCGTCGACCTTGAATGCGTAGCGGGCGCCGACGTCGAAGCGTTCCCAGGAATCGATTTCCTTGGTGTTGGACTGGTCCAGGTACTGCGAGCTGGAGTAGATGCCCCGGCTGGTCAGGGTCAGGCCCTGTACCGTCGGCACGTCCCATTCGGCACCGAGGTTGACGTTGTACTTCGGCGTGGCGGGGGCGCGGTTGCCATCGAAGGTGCCATTGGTGGTATGGGTCAGTTCGCTGTCGATGTACATCACGCCGCCGAGCAAACGGGTTCCCTTCAGCGGTTCGCCAAACACACTCAACTCCACGCCGGTGTTTTCTCGCTTGCCGTTCGGGCCGAAGACACGCGTCGTGGCGTCGGTCGCATAGGCCGGCTGCTTGATCCGAAACAGCGCGGCGGTGACGGCGAATGGGCCGGCATCATACTTGGCGCCCACCTCGACCTGACGGCTGATGAACGGCGGGAAAATCTCATCCTCGTTCACCGACGTCGACGGCGCGATCTTGCCCTGGCTCAGGCCTTCCATGTAGTTGGCATACAGCGACAACTTGTCCGTCGCCTTGAACAGGATGCCGCCCGACGGTGAAACCTTTTCCTCATCGTAGGCAGTGTCGCCCTTGACGTTATTCGTCCAGTCGTCAACCTTCACCCGTTGCCAGCGAGCGCCGAGGGTCAGCAGCAAGCGATCGTCGAACAGCCCCAGGGTGTCGGACAACGCCACGCCACTGAAGCGGTTCTCGGTGTAGACCTTATCGTCCTGTCGCGTCGGGTTGCTCGGCGCCGGGGTCTGCACCGGTTCATACAGGTTGCTGCGACCGTTGGCGTAACGGGCGCCGCCATTTTCGAAGTCCATGTAGAAATAGCTGGCAGCCAGGTTGACCTCATGGCTCACCGGGCCGGTATGGAACCAGTTGCGCACCCCGGCTGTGGCCGTGCGGACATTTTCGTCGCGGGTAAAGTCTCGGGGCTGGACGGTGAAGTCACCCGCGTCGTTGGTGACCGAAACGTTGTGCCGAAGGAAGTCGTGCTCGCTTTTACGCGCTCCGACACCGCCATACAGCATGACGGAATCGTTGACGTCGAATTCAGCGTTCACGGTGCCGAAGGTGTCCTTGGTGCGCGCCTTGCTCCAGGACTGGGCGTAGTTGTCGCGCACATCACTGGCGTGAGGAACCTGTGCATTGGCGCCCACCTGCACGCGTTCCTGGGGCGCGTCGGTGTTACGTTCGGTGTGGCCGATGTCCGTCGAGAATCGCAGGCGCTCACCGCGAAAATCCAGGCCCAGCACCGCCATCTCGCGGTCCACGCTCTGTTGATCCCATTCGGTGTCGCCCGCCTGCTTCACGCCATTGAAGCGAATCCCGAACTTGTCATCTTCGCCAAAGCGCCGACCGACATCCACAGCACCGCCCAGTTGGTTGTTGGAGGCATAGCTGCCGGTGAACGAGGTGATGGGCTTGTCGGTGGCACGCTTGGGCACCACATTGATCCCGCCGCCCACGCTGCCCCGCGGCGAGATACCGTTGATGAGCTGGCTCGGGCCCTTGAGGATATCGACGCGTTCGGCCATTTCCATGTCGATGGTGTAGGTCGGCAGGATGCCGTAGAGACCGTTGTACGCAACATCGCTGTTGAACAGGCTGAAACCACGAATGGTGAACTGCTCAAAGCGTCCGCCCGCCGGGTTGGTGGCGCGGACCGAGGGGTCGCTGGCGATCATGTCGCCCAAGGTGCGCGCCTGCTGGTTCTTGACCGCCGCGCTGGTGTAGGTGGTCATGCTGAACGGTGTTTCCATGAAATCCCGCGAGCCCAGCAAGCCTTGCGAACCACGGCGAGCAACCTGGCCACCGGCATACGCCGGGCTGTCCGTCGACGTCGTGGCGCCTAGAATCGAGGTGGGTGCCAGTTGCAGGCTGCCGCCTTCCGGTGCCGGCGTCAGGATATAGGCCTGCTCACCCACCGCTTGCAATTGCAGGCCCGAACCCGACAACAGCCGGGCAAACCCCTCCTCTACGCCAAACTCACCCGAAAGCCCGGCGCTGTTGCGACCACTTACCAGGGCCGGATCCACCGACAGGTTGACGCCCGCCAGCCCGGCAAACCGGGCCAACGCTGCGCCGAGGCTGCCGGCCGGCACCTGATAGCTGCGCCGGTCGGTTTCTTCGGCCAGGCTCGATGAGATAAAGAATGGGCTGGCGCTCAAGCTCAGCATGAGGCTCAGGTTCAACAGCGGACGCCAGCCGGCAAAGGCCGGGCGCAAACGCAAAGGTGCAACTGCGGACATTGGAAAGCGCTCTCATTTTTGTTCAGTTGCCTTGAATGACAAGCGAGACAAAAAAAGGGGACAGGCATCAGGCCATATTTTTGCGAAGCGTCAACGTGACCCAGTAGCGAGTGCGCATGTGCACGTCCAGCGGTAGGCTGGCCGCAAGCAGCGTGAGGATTCGGTCGGTGTTGTCCAAGCGGAAGCTGCCAGTGATTCGCAGGGCTTCCAGGGTTTCGTCCCAACGCAACACCCCGGGGCGATAGCGGCTCAGTTCCCGCAGGAAATGCCCCAGCGGCTGGTCCTGCGCAACCAATACGCCGTCACGCCAACCCAGCTGCGCCACGTCGAACGCCTTCACTGGCCCCGCGCCTGAATCCTGGATGTTGACCTGCTGGCCCGCTTCCAAGCTCAGCAATGGCCCGCGCAGGGGTTGCAGTTGTGCCGAGCCGCTGACCACCGCCACCCGGCAATCGCCCTCGCCCAAGTGCAGGCAGACCTCGCCACGAGTGATGGTGATGAGTCCATAGGGTGATTGAACGGACAGCGGCGTGCTCCCGGCAAGCCTGAGGGCCATTTCGCCGCGCACCAACACCAGGCGTCGCGCCTTGAGGTCCAGGTCGACGGCGCTGTCGGTGTTCAGTTGCAGCGCACTGCCATCGACCAGCGACCAGCGCCGTTGCTCGCCCGTGGCAGTGTGCAAATCAGCGCGCCAGGCCTCCAACGGCAGCTCTCGCCCCAGCAGCCAAGCGGTCGGGACCAATGCGGCGACGCCCAATGCGCGCTTGAGCACCTCGCGCCGAGCCAGCACTGGGCGGTCCAGGGTTGCCATGCCCAGGGACGCGGGCACCCCGGCAAAACGCTGGCGCAATCGCTGGGCCTTCTGCCAGGCCGCCTCGTGATGATCGCTGCTGTCGCGCCAGCGTTGCAGGGCCGCCGAGTCGAACGCATTCCCGTCGAACTCCATCAGGGTCAACCAGCGAGCCGCCGCCCGTGCCGCTTCGCGGGCTTCGGGTGATGGGGTCGAGCGCATCAGAAGTCCACCAACAGGCAATGTTCATAGGCCTGGGCCATGTAGCGTTTCACGGTGCGTTCGGACACTTGCAGGCGTTCGGCGATCTCGCGATAACCCAGGCCTTCAAGTTGGCTCCAGAGAAAAGCCCGCCGCACCAGGGGCGGCAGGCCATCGAGCAGTTCGTCCAGGGCTTGCAGGGTTTCCAGCAGCAGCCAGCGTTGCTCTGGCGACGGTGCGCAGGCTTCAGGCAGGCTCGCCAGAGCGTCGAGATACGCCTGTTCCAGATTGCGCCGGGTGTAGAAGTTGCTCAGCAGGCGTTTGCCAACGGTCAGCAGATAAGCCCGGGGTTCTTGCAGGTCAGCCAAGGTCTGGGAACTGGAAAGCACCCGCAGGAAGGTATCCTGGCGCAGGTCCGCCGCATCCCAGGCATTGCCCATGCGCCGCCGCAGCCAGCCTTCCAGCCAGCTACCGTGGTCACGGTACAACGCATGGAGGGAATGCTCCGTCGGCGTAACTGCATCACACATGTCCAGAAGCCTGCGCAAAGTCTTAAATGAGACTGATTCTAATTAATGTTCGCGCGTTAATCCAAGCTCTTTGTACAAAGTGTGTCTAAACACGGGGATGGAATTGATAGAGGGCCCTGTGGGAGCGAGCTTGCTCGCGATGGCGGTGCGTCAGAAACATCGATGCTGACTGATACTCCGCTATCGCGAGCAAGCTTTGCTCCCACAGAGCTGATGGTGTACGACTGCGAGAGTCAGGCCGCCTCGCGAGCAACCTCGCTCCCACAGGCAGGTCTTTAGCGAGCAGGGCTATCAGTGGCTGGCGTGCAAGGTCTTCGGCACCTCAGGCATGGCCGATGAGTGATGGTTGATGATCTTCCACTGGCCATCAAGGCGCTCATAGAGGAAGGTGTAGCGCGCCTGGACCTCGCGCTTGGAACCGTCGGCCTGTGTGAGCGTGAAGGTATAGACACCACTGTCCATCGCCGCATCGGGGCCCAGATGGCGGATCTCCCGATAGTTGATTTGCCCCACCGGTTTGCCGGCCAGGAAATGCTCGAAATAATCCTGGATCTGCGCCGACGTGTTGCGCACCTTGTTGGAAACAGTCGGTTGCAAAATCGCATCCGGGGCATAGAGGCCGGTCACGGCGGTGGCGCTACCGGTTTGCAGCGCGGCGTTCCAGCGGTCGAACAGTGCCGCGATCTCGCGGTCATTCACATTCTTGGGCTGCTCGGCCACTGTGCGATACACATAAGGCGTAGCCTCAAGCGCCTGGACAAGCGGCGCGGCCAGCAGGAATAAAGCAGCGATGGCGCAGGTTTTCATTTTCATCAACGTGGTCCTTTGGGTTTCAATGGGTCCACTTTGCCGGCCTTCCCTGCCTTCGCCATCGGCCAACCGGTGCCAATCGCCTATGCCGTTCGGCAGATAGGCTCGGTGCCGGTGACACGTTCTAATGACGCCATCGCGAACCGGACCGGTCCTCTTCCACGCTGGAGTTCCCCATGCAAAGCCCACCCCATGACCCCGGCAGTGCCCTGGCCATCCGCAGCCAATATCGCCAGTCGCAAAGTCGTGCCGCACGCCTGGGCCTGCTGCTGGGCACCGGCCATGAACTGACGCAGTTGCCCCTGTTGGCCATGCGCCAGCGTGCGCTGCAACGGGCGTGCGCGTTCATGGCCATGGACCATGGCCTGCTACTGGAGTGGGCGCCGGACCAGCCGTTGCGCACCCTCGCCAGCCACGGCAGCGCGGAACGACTCGAGCTGCTCGCCAACCTGGCCCAGCCACAAATGCCCGGCCCACAATGGCTGGAATCGCCCGGCAGCGCCCTGCCCCAGGTCTTGCGGGTACCGTTGCGTGCCTCCGACGGCGTAGAGTTCGGGGCGTTGTTGCTGGGCAACAGCGTGGCCCTCGGCGCGCCGGACAACGAAGACATCGAATCACTGCAATTGCTCGCGACGCTGTTGGCGGCACACCTGGAGAACAGCCGTCTGCTCGAAGCGCTCCAGGCCCGCGAACGGACCATGTCCGAGTTGGTCCACCGCTTGTTCAGCGCCCAGGAAGACGAACGCAAGCGCGTGGCCTACGACCTGCACGACGGCCTGGCGCAGAATCTCGCCGGTTTGCATCAGCGCTTGCAGGGCTTCGCCGGTCGCTGCCCGTCGCTACCGCCTGCACTGGCGAACGAGCTGCAAAGCATCCTCGACCTGGCCCAAGGCTGCGTCGGCGAAGGCCGGCAACTGATCAGCGGCCTGCGCCCCCACGTACTGGATGATTTCGGCCTGTACAAAGCCGTCGACAAGGAGGCCGATCGCCTGCGCGACGCCGGCCTGACGGTGAACTGGGCCGAACACAGCACCGCGCGCCTGCCGGGCAACACGGAGATCGCCCTGTTTCGCATTGCCCAGGAAGGCATCAACAACATTCTCAAGCACGCCCAGGCCAGCCATGTGCAGTTGGGGTTGGCGGTGGACGATGGCCACGCTTGCCTGCGAGTGGAGGACGATGGCCGTGGCTTTGCCCTGGAACAGCCCATCGAGACCAACGGCAGCTGCCACCTGGGGCTGGCCGCCATGCAGGAGCGCGCGCACTTGCTGGACGGTCACCTGAGCTGTTGCAGCCAGCCCGGTGGCGGCACCCGACTGCTGGCCAGCGTGCCGCTACCGGCCCACGGAGGACAACCATGAACCGACCTTTGCGCCTGCTGCTGGCCGATGACCACGAAGTCACCCGCACCGGGTTTATCAGCATGCTCGCCGGCAACCCGGGATTCGAGGTCGTTGGCCAGGCCCGCGACGGCCAGGAAGCCCTCGACCTGTGCGAGCGGCTACAGCCGGACATCGCGATTCTCGACATCCGCATGCCCGTCCTCAACGGTTTGGGCGCGGCGCGGATCCTGCAGCAGCGCCAGCCCGGAATCAAAGTCGTGATCTTCACCATGGATGACAGCCCCGACCACCTCGAAGCCGCCATCGGTGCGGGCGCGGTCGGCTATCTGCTCAAGGACGCCAGCCGCGATGAAGTGCTCGACGCCCTCAAACGGGTCGCCCAGGGCGAAGAGGCGTTGAACAGTTCGGTCAGCGCGCGCCTGCTGCGCCGCATGACCGAACGCGGTGCGAATGGTGCCACTCAAGTCCAGGCCCTGACCGCCCGGGAACGCCAGGTCCTGGGGCTGGTGGCCGGCGGTTTCAGCAACCGTGAAATCGGCGAGAAGCTGGGCATCGCACCCGGCACGGCCAAGGCCCACGTAGAGCGTGTCATCGGCAAACTGGGCGCCGCCGACCGGACCCAGGCCGCCGTGCGCGGCGTTGCCCTGGGCCTGGTGGCGCAACCTGCCGGGCAATGGCCATGAGGTTTCTCGCCGCCCGCCGCTGGGCCGACCTGCCCTTGCGCGGCAAGGCCCTGGTGGTGATCTCCCTGCCCCTGGTGGTCCTGCTGCTGTCGCTGGTG
The DNA here is from genome assembly GCF_008801605.1 of Pseudomonas brassicacearum subsp. brassicacearum. Taxonomy (GTDB): domain Bacteria; phylum Pseudomonadota; class Gammaproteobacteria; order Pseudomonadales; family Pseudomonadaceae; genus Aquipseudomonas; species Aquipseudomonas brassicacearum. Next base: position 214,542 of record NZ_VZPJ01000004.1, read on the forward strand.
CTGATCTATATCACCGAACGCCAGACCGCCCGGGCCGAAGAGGATGTGCGTCGGGTGCTGCTGGTCCAGGGTGATATCCAGACAGTCCATACCCTGCTGGCCGAGGCAGCGGCCAGCGTGCGCGGCTACCTGCTGACCCGCCGCGAAGATTTCCTGCCCAGCTACGAGCAGGCTACGCCACTGATCCACGCCGCGTTGCAGCGCCTGGACCACAACATTCGCGACGCCAGGATGCGCGAACACCTAAAGACCATCACTCCGCTGATCGCCGACAAACTCGACGGTTTGCTTGCGCTGCGCAATGGCAAGCGCGACGACCCCGAGGCCATCACCGCGATCCTGATCGAAAACAAACAGGTGCTGGACGTATTGCGCGAGCAGATCAGCGCCATGCGCATACGCGAGGACGCCCTGCTCGCCGACCGCAGCGCCGCCGCCTCGGCCACGCGCATGCGCCTGTTGTTCGCCACCTTGCTGGCGGCGGTGTGCGGGCTGCTGGGGGCGATTGTCGCGGTGCTGTTCCTGTCCAAGGGCATTGTCGCCCGGGTCCAGCAGGTGCAAGGCAACGCCCAGCGCCTGGCATTGGGCCAACCCTTGTTGCCACAACCGCCGGAGCAGGACGAAATCGGCCAACTCGGCACGCGCCTGGTGGAGGCCGGGCAGTTGCTCGCCGAACGCGAGCGGGCCCTGCGCGATAACGAGGAGCGCTTGCGGCTGATCATCGATGGCGTGAAGGACTACGGGATCTTCGCCCTGGATGCCCAAGGCTACGTCACCACCTGGAACGCTGGCGCGGAACGGATCAAGGGCTACACCGAGCAGGAAATCCTCGGCCGGCATTTTTCCCTGTTCTACCTGGCCGAAGAGTGCCCGGCGCACCCGGAGATGGCCCTGCGCGAAGCCACCCGCGACGGTCATTACATGGAAGAAGGCTGGCGTTGCCGCAAGGACGGCAGCCGCTTCTGGGCCAGCGTGGTCATCACTGCGCAATACGATGGCACCGGCGCCCTGCGCGGTTTCTCCAAGATCACCCGCGACATCACCGACCGACGCGCTGCCGAGATCGCCCTGCGCACCGCCCGGGAAGAAGCCGAAAGCGCCAGCCGAGCCAAGAGCGAGTTTCTCTCGCGCATGAGCCACGAACTGCGCACGCCACTGAACGCCATCCTCGGTTTCGCTCAATTGCTGGACATGGACTCCACCGCCGGCCAACGCCCTCAGGTCAGCCACATCCTGCGGGCCGGCCAGCACTTGCTGGCGTTGATCAACGAAGTGCTGGACATTGCCCGGATCGAGGCCGGGCGCCTGCCGCTGAACATCGAACCGATCGCCCTGTCGACGGTGCTGCACGAAGCCCTGACCTTGGTTTCACCGATGGCCGCCGACGCCGGGATCCACTTGGCCGAGCTGCCAGCGCTGCCTGACGACAGCGGCGTGCTCGCGGACCGCCAGCGCCTGGTGCAAGTGCTGCTCAACCTGCTGTCCAACGCCATCAAGTACAACCGGCCCGGCGGTGAGGTGCGCATCGAAGTCAGCGTCCAGGCCCATCAGGTAAGCATCGCCGTCAACGACACCGGCCATGGCATTGCCCCGGAACAGCTGGACCAACTGTTCAAGCCTTTCGAACGCCTGGGCGCCGATCCTCAGGTCGAAGGCACTGGCCTGGGGTTGTCATTGAGCAAGAGCCTGCTGGAAATGATGCAGGGCAACCTGCAGGTCCACAGCGAACCCGGACACGGCTGCTGTTTCACCCTGCAACTGCCCGGCACCCAGGTGGTTGGCGCGCATTTGCCACCCATAGCCGCCCTGGCGGTGACGCGTTCGCCTGTGGACTATCACGGCAAAGTCCTGTGCATCGAAGACAACCTGTCGAGCCTGGCGCTGATCGAAACCCTGATGCAACGCCGGCCTGGCATCCAGTTATTGTCGAGCATGCAAGGCCAGATGGGCCTGGACCTCGCTCGCCAGCACACCCCGCAACTGATCCTGCTGGACGTCAGCCTGCCGGACCTCGAAGGCCTGGAAGTCTTGCGGCGCCTGCGCCAATCCCCGGCCACTGCCGCCACGCCCGTGCTGATGATCACCGCCGATGCCAGCGACCTGACCCACCGCGCCCTGCGTGACGCCGGCGCCACGGCGATCCTGACCAAACCTATTCATATCCAGGCCTTCCTGGGCCACCTCGAGCACTATCTACCGGAGCCCGCATGAATCGCGACTTGCGCATTCTGATCGTCGACGATCAGCGCCCCAACCTGGACCTGATGGAACAACTGCTGGCCCGCGAAGGGTTGCACAACGTGTTGAGCAGCACCGAACCGTTGCGCACGCTCGATCTGTTCAACAGCTTCGAGCCGGACCTGGTCATCCTCGACCTGCACATGCCGGCGTTCGACGGCTTTGCCGTGCTCGAACAACTCAACCGGCGGATCCCGGCCAATGACTACCTGCCGATCCTGGTGCTGACTGCCGACGCGACCCGAGACACGCGCCTGCGGGCCCTGGCCCTCGGCGCCCGGGATTTCATCAGCAAACCCCTGGACGCGCTGGAAACCATGCTGCGCATCTGGAACCTGCTGGAAACCCGTGCGCTCTATAAGGCGTTGCGCGAGTTGATTCCGTCCCAGCAGATCGAACTGTTGCGCCAGCACCGTCCCGCCGCCGGCCCGTCTTGACCTGGCGGCCGTTCCATCAAGGCATTCGATGCATGAAAGTCACTGAACGAACATCGGCAACCGGCCTGCAGGCACACATTCGCGGCGAGCGCCTGGCGACGTCCGACGGCGTATCGGCCAAGGAAATCCTGGTCGAGATCTTTGTCCGTGAGCGCAGCGAAGCACACATCGTCGTGCCGGCGGTGGCCGAACCGTTGCTCGTCTGGGTGTTGTCCGGGGAAGCCATCGTCGAGGAGCGCGTTGCCAACGAGGCGTGGGAAACGAATACCGTGGTCACTGGAGATTTTTTCCTGACCACATCCCCGGTTCCTTATGAGATGCGCTGGCAAGTGACCAGCCGCGAGCCATTTGTGGTCATGCATCTGTACCTGGGGTTGGCGTTATTGGAGCGCGCCATTGCCGAAACCGGTGGCAGCCGCGCGATCCAGCTGCGGGAAGTCTCTGGCGGGCGGGATGAAGCACTTTCAGCCTTGCTTGAACAGATTCGGGCGGAATTGACCCGGCGCGGTGAAACCAGTGCCTTGCTGATCCAGGGCGTGGCGCAATGTGTGGCGGTGCACCTGGCGCGGCATTACCTGGATGCCAATGCCGACGACATGTCCGGACGTAACGCCCTGCCCGCTTTCAAGCTCAAGCGGGTGATCCAGTTGATGGAACAACACCTGGCCGCCCCCTTCAGCCTCGGTGACCTGGCCCAGGCCATCGGCATGAGCGAATACCACTTCAGCCGCTTGTTCAAGCGCGCCACCGGGCGTTCACCTTCGCAGTACTTCATCCAGCTGAGAATGGCCCGGGCCCGGCAACTGCTGCTGGAAACCGAACGCAGCATCATCGATATCGGCCTGGAGGTTGGCTATGGCAGCGCCAGCCATTTCTCCCAGATCTTCCGCCGTGAAGTGGGCGTGGCGCCGAGTCATTACCGCAAGTAAAACCCCTTTCGGCTGGCTGATCGTGGCTGATCGTTCCCACGCTCTGCGTGGGAATGCATCCCGTGACGCTCTGCGTCACATCCAGAAGCGGAACGCGGAGCGTCCCTGGCGGCATTCCCACGCAGAGCGTGGGAACGATCGACACTGACTACTGTGGGCATGTTCTCATTTGATCCGGTAGTGAAAAGTATTGCGCACTGCCGGCACCGTCACTGCCTTGCCATCGATGATTCGCGGCTGATAACGAAACGTCTGGGCAGCGGCCAGGGACGGTCGGATGAACAATGGGTGGCAACCGTCGAGCACCTTGGGGTTATCGATCCGCCCGTCCGGCGTCACGCTGTATTCCACGGTGCAATCGCCTTCCAGGCCCTTGTCCAGGGCGCGTTGCGGATAGTCCGGGGCTTGCTTGCTCAGCGGTTGGTAGCTGCGGCTGTCGGCGGCGGCCTGGCGCGCCTGCTCGGCTTGGCGTTGTTCGGCGAGTGCTTGTGCCTGCCGGACCTGCCGCTGTTGTTCGGCGGCCTGCTGCTCGGCGTCTTGCCTGCGTCGTTCGCTTTCCTGGCGTTCACGCTGCTGTTGGGCCTGTTGCTCGCGCTTTTGCTCCTCGACCCGTTTGCGGGCCAGGGCCGCCTGTTCCAGTTTCTGCGCCTGGACACGCGGGTCGACAACCGGCTGGGTGGGCGCGGGACGCGGCGCTTCTACCGGCGCCGAGGTCGGCTCGACCGATGGCGGTGCAACAGGCGCGACAGGAACCGGGACAAGGGCTTCGGGCGCTGGCGGCAGCATCACCAGTTGCGTGTGCAACACCCTGGGCGTCTCGGCGGCTGGCTTCTCCACGCTCCACCCCAGCACCAACAACGCCACCACACCCGCGTGCAGGGCCACGGCGAGCCCCGCCGCCAGGCTGTTTTTCCAAAAGCGACGGCCCAGCGCAGGTACGCTCAAGGAGGGACTGTCCATGATCATCGCCGTCATTGCGGCGCCTCGGTCACCAGCCCCAGGTTGCTCACGCCGCCCTGTTGCAACGCGGCCATGGCTGCAACGACCCGACCGTAATCGGCATGCGCGTCGGCACGGATGTACACCTGGGTATCGCTGCGCTCGGCGACGACCTGCGCCACCTTGGCGCGCATCTGCTCCAGGTCCACGGCGCTGTCGGTCTGGTGGTGGGTGTCCAGCTCACCGCCCAGGTTCCAGTAGTAACCGCCCTCGGCCTTGACCGACAGGGTGAGGATTTGCTGGCGACGGTCGTTGGCCAGTGCTTCGCTGGCGACCTTGGGCAGTTCGATCTTCACCCCCTGGGTCAGCATCGGTGCGGTGACCATGAAAATCACCAGCAGCACCAACATCACGTCGATGTACGGCACCACGTTCATTTCGGCCTTGGGACCGTGCTTGCGTTGTGGCTTGACGAGCATCTGCCCTCTCCTTTCAAGCGGCCGAGGCCAGGTTCACCGGGGCACCGTGCAGCTTGCGGTGCAGACGCGCCTGCAGCTCGTTGCCAAAGGCGTAGTACCGGGTCAGCAGGGTCTGGCCGCGAGCGGCAAAACGGTTATAGGCAATGACCGCCGGGATTGCCGCGAACAGGCCGATGGCCGTGGCGATCAACGCTTCGGCAATGCCCGGCGCCACAGTGGAAAGGCTGGCCTGTTGCACTTGGGACAGGCCGATAAAGGCATTCATGATCCCCCAGACGGTGCCGAACAAACCGATGTAGGGGCTGACCGAACCGACGGTGGCGAGAAACTGCAGGCCTTTTTCCAGCTGTATTTCCTGTTCGCTGATCGCCACTTGCAGCGCGCGCTCGACACCTTCAAGCACCACTTGCGGCGTGCTTGAAGGTTGGTTGAGCTGAGTGAAGGCCAGCACACCCGCCTGGAAAATCGGCGTGACACCACCGTCGTCTTCGCGGACCTGTGCGTGTTCCCGATACAGGGGTAGCAGATCCTGGGTGCCGCGAAAGCGCTGCATGAAACCGTTGAGCTGGCGTTCGTTGCGTTGCAGTACGGCGCTGCGCTGGATGATCAAATACCAGCTCAATAGCGAGGCCAGCAGCAACGTGAGCATGACCGCCTTGACCAGCAGACTCGCGTCACTGATCAGGCCCCAGATCGTCATGTGTTCCAGAGTGGCTTGCATGGTTGAAACTCCTGTCTGGCGGTTATTCGATGAAATGTTCGTGACCGGTTGATGACGGCGTCGCTCAAGGCAGGCGCAGCGCTTTCGCCACGTCGGCCCAGGGCACGAACTTGAAGTTCTGGGTCTGCTCGGGCATGCGCTTGCGGCCGTCCTGGACCACCAGCATGCCCTGGCTCCAAGGCCCGCCGAGGTTCACCGAGGTCACCTCCAAGCCATCGGTTTGCGACGCGCCATCGATGCCCGCGGCCGCGTTCAGACCGACCCGGAAGGCGCCGCGCACGGCATAGGGAGGCTCGGCATCGAGCACCAGGTAACTGTCGTTGCCCTGGCTGGAGATCACCAGGTAGTCGTGGCCGCTGGCCTGGTACAAGGCCATGCCCTCGACGTCAGCGTGCAACGACGGGCCAACCTTGATCACACTGTTCAAGGTCGCCGGTTGGTCGGCCCGGGCATCCACTGCCCAGACGCCGACGTCCTCTTCACCGAGAAACAAGCGTTGGCGCTGCTCGTCGGCGACACAACCTTCAGGCTGGCTGTCGACGCTGAACTGACGCACCAACTGGCCTTCCACCACGCCGTCCGGCGCGCTCAGGCGGTACTGCACGAAGCGCCCGTCCTTGCCGTTGGCGAAGGCATACAGTTCGCCTTCAGCAGGCTGGAACAGGCAGATGCCGTAGATTTCCTTCAATGACGTCGCAATCTCACCGGCTTCGCGCAACTCGCCGCTGGTGCGGTCGATGCTGAACAGGCTCAAGCTGTTGCGATCTCGGTTGCTGGCCACGGCCAGATCGACGGTTTGCGTGCCCAGCTTGAAGTTCGCCCGCACATCGACGTTATTCAGGCGCCCGACCGCCAGTTCCTGCAGCAACTTGCCTTGCAGGTCATAGGCCAGCAGGCCTTGCTTCTTGTTGGTGCCCAGCACCCGGCTCAGCCCGGGCGTCGTCGGATGCACCCAGATCGCCGGGTCATCGGCGGCGTCGCCCTGGCGGGCCACCGGTTCGCTCTGGACGATGGCAGCCACAGTGGGCAGTACCGGCGGCAAAGGCGCTGGCGTGGGTTTCCAGCTGATTTCGCCTTGGTACAGGTGTCCGTTGTCATCGTCGCGCAGCAGCACTTCAATGCCATTTTTCGTCAGCCGCGCCGCGAGATTTTCCGGTTCCTTCAGGCCCGCCAACGGCAGATTGGCTTTGGCGCTCCAACTCTCGTCCTGTTGCTGGTACACATGCAGTTGCGCCGCTTCCGGGTCCAGCCCCAACAGGCCGCCCGGCAGCACGGCCATGGCCCCGGCGCTTTGCTGGAGGTCGCCAAACGGCGCACGCATCGCCACGGGTACCCGCACGGTCTCGGCCTCTGAGGATGCCGGATAGGCCCACCAACCCACCCGCTCCTCGTTGACGAACAATTGATTGGCGCTGTCCTGCACCTGGCAGGTCTTGGCGTCAGGCGGCAATGGCAAGCCGCGCACCCGTTGCGCGCTGTCGCTCAGGCGCTCGCCATTGCCTACCAACCATTGCTCGCCCTTGCCCTCCTCGCCGACCAGGAACACAAACAGGTTGCTCGCCTCGTCGCGATACAGGCACAGTCCGTTGACCGGGAAATCCCGCGTGGGCAGGTACAACGGCACGCCCCACTGACGGTTTTGTGGGTCGAGGCTGACCACCAGGGCTTGCTGACGCGTGCTGTCGAGGCTGGCGACCAACGCGTTCGCGCCTTGGGCACGGCTATCGAGACCTTCAAAGGTGCCCTCCAGGCGTGTCAGTTCGCGACCTTGGGCATCGAGCAAGAACAAACCTTCGCGGGCACTGGCCAGTCGCTCGGTCGTCGAAGTGCCAGGCAGGAATGCCAGGGCGTTGATCGACAGTTGCTCGGCTTGAGACCAGGGTTGCAGCTTTAGCTTGGGCGCTGGGTCAGCCGCCAGGGTGGCGGCTGATGCCAGGCTGATCGCCATCGCCAACAGGTAGCGCTTGGGTAAGAAAAACATCGTGTTCAACGGGAAAATCCTTGTCGTTCAGTCAGGCTCAAACGGGCTTGTTGCTCACTTCTATGGCCAGGGAACTCATCTGTGGGAGCAAAGTCCCCTTGCCAAAAGTGATCAGGCACGCGATTCAGAAATGGGTAAAGGTCAGCCCCAGCTTGTAGGTCGGGCCGTACTCTTCGTACTGGCCGTTGTAGGAGCGGTGGCCGGTGTAGACGAAATACGGCTCGTCGGTGAGGTTCTGGGCTTCCAGGCTCACTTGCAGGTTTTTGGTCAGCGAATAACGCGCGCTGAAGTCGACGAAGGTCTGGGCGTCGACGTGCAGGTCATGGTCGCGGTCGCTGATGGACGCCAGCTCGAACAGGTACGCGGACTTGTAGTTGGCCGACAGACGTAGGCTCAGCTTGTCGTTTTCCCAACCCAACATCAGGTTGCCGACCGTGTCCGACTGGTTCGGCAAGTCGATGCTGCGCTTGCGCTGGGTACCACTGGCTTGGTCGAAGCCTTCGATCTCGGCGTCCGAACGACTGAAGGTGGTGTTGGCGCCGAGCAGCAGGCCGTTCCAAGGTGCCGGCAGCCAGTCGAATTTTTGTGAATAGGCCAATTCCAGGCCATACAGCTTGGCGCTGTCGCCGTTGGCGTAGCTGTGGGCTTCTGAAAAATCGGTCCAGGCACCGGTGCCGGCCAGATCGGTGTTGTAGACGAAGTTCTTGATGTCCTTGTAGAACACGAAGGCCGAGACCGTGCCGGCGTGGCCCATGAAGTGCTCGATGCCCAGGTCCAGGTTGCTCGATTCCAGCGGCTTGAGCTCCGGGTTGCCGAACGTCGCCTCGTCATCGTCGATGACAAAACCCGGCGCCAATTGCCCGAAGGTCGGACGCACCACGGATTTGGTCCAGGCCGCACGCACCTGGGTGTTCTTGTCCAGCTGATAGCGCGCGTGCAGGCCCGGCAACCAGTGGTGATACTTGCGACGGGTCTCGGTGTCGGTGAATACGCCGTCGGTGGCGCCGGTGCCCTTGGCTTCGAACTCGGTGCCTTCGTAGCGCATGCCGGCGATGAAGCGCCAGTCATCTATATCGACGGTGTTCATCAGGTATCCGGCGTTGATGTCCTCGCTCATCTTGAAGTCGTTGACTCGCGACTCCTGCTCGTCAAAAAACTCATCGCGATTCAGACCGCCGAGCAACTGCTTGATCGCGTCGGCGCTGATGCCCGGGCCGAAGCGGCCGAGGCGATAGTCCACGTTGCCTTTCTGGAACTGCCCAAGGTTCAACTGCTCGTCGGTAAACCCCAAGTCGTCGAAATCCTTGTAGACCCAGGCATTGAGGTCGTTGTCCTTGTTACGTCGGCTGACTTTGCCACCGAACTTGACCTGGGACGCATAGCCACGCAGGTCATAGTCCCGGGCCAGGTCCAGGCGCAGGTTTTTCTCGGTGTCGGTGGTCTTCTGTTCTTCCCAATCCACCTTGTCGAGGCTGAAGTTGGCCGGATCGTAGAACCCCGAGCCGATGATCGGCCGCGGTTTGTCGCTGTCGTAGAAGCCGCCGTTGAAACCGTCGATGCCTTCGAAAGTGGCGCCGGCGATGTGACCGGGGCTGTCTTCGCTGGATTGGCTATAACCGCCCTGGCCACTCAGGGTCCAGAGCCCGAACATGCGTTCGCCACCGAGCACGTAGGATTGGATTTCCTGGGTTTCTTCACGTTGCTTGAGTTTGCGCTTGCCCTCGGCATCCCCCAGTTCACCGGCGGCTTGCGGGTCTTCGAAGGCAATGCTGGCGGCGTTGCGGGTTTCACTGTCCTTGTAGCGGCTGTACAGCGTGCGCAGGTAATAGCTGCTGAAGTCATCGGGCTTGTAGTCGAAGTTCAACCCGCCACCGGCACGCTCGCGACGGATGTCGTAGTCGCGCTGTTCGAACTCTTCGAGGCGCGAGCCTTGCTCGAAATCCCAGGCGCCGCCGGTTTCGACATTATCTGAACCGAAGTCACGCTTCTGCCAGCTCAGCGCCGCAGCCACGCCGAAATTGTCGATGCCGTCGCCGAGGCTGAAACGATCACTGATGGCGCCGGAGAATTTCGGGCTGGTCTGGCTGGTGTTCTTGTCATAGCTGGCTTCGCTGCTGCCGGTGTAGAACAGGCCCTTGTGGTCGAAGGCCGAGAGGCTTTTGACGTCCACCGTACCGCCCAGGGAATTGGCGTCCATGTCCGGCGTCAGGGTCTTGATCACCGACAACGATTGCACCAGCTCCGAAGGCAGCACATCCAGGGCAACGGCCCGGCGTTCGCTCTCCGGGGCTGGCACCAGCGTACCGTTGATGGTCACGCTGTTGAGGTCCGGTCCCAGGCCGCGCACGCTGACAAACCGGCCTTCGCCCTGGTCGCGCTCGACGCTGACACCGGGCAGGCGCTGCACCGCTTCGGCGACGTTTTCATCCGGCAACTGCGCCACGCCGTCTGCATGCACCACGCTCTTGATGCTGTCGGCGCTGCGCTGTTCCTTGAGGGCCTGATCGATACTGGCCGCCTGGCCGACCACTTCAACGTGTTCAGTGGCCGCCTGCTCGGCGGCGCTCAGTCGCTCACTGGCAATGGCCATCGCCAATGCGGTGAACGTGAAACCGACGAGCCCGGCAGTGCTTGTGCGGTGATACATGGTGGTCCTCCCCAGGAATCCGGAAATCCGCCAGGCAATGGCCCGGCAACTGGGAGGGCACGCTAGGGGTGGGGAATGACGGTTCTGTGACAGGGTTTGGCTACAGGGGCTGCAATCGGCTGATTTAGGGGGGCTGGAGAACCGGAATGAGCTGAAATGACCTGTTTTACAGGTTCAGGGAATCTGAAGGGCGAAGGAATTTGGCGAAACGTCGCACCGCTGTGGGAGCAAAGCTTGCTCGCGATGCAGGCGCCTCGATTCCCTGAAAAACCGCGTCGTCTTCATCGCGAGCAAGCTTTGCTCCCACAAAATTCCCTCGCCACAATGAGATAGGTGGCGATGTCATGCATGAAAAGTTCAAACTAAGGATGAGCTGATTCGACCTCCCCCACCCCATCCCCCGCCGTCACCGCACTGTCACATCCATCTGCTGTGCTGGGTCGCATTCCGCTTCTGGCAAAGGATTCCGGCCATGTTCTCCGTGCTGCGCCCGCACCGCCTCAAACTCGCCCTGCTCCTGCTGGCGGCCAACCTCGGGTTGATCCTGCACTTGGCCAGCGGCGAACTCAAACCCGTCGCCGAATGGGTCTGGCTGGACATCCTCGGCGAAGGTGGCTCGGCGCTGCTGGCGCTGGTCTGGCTGGGGTTGGTGCTGAAAAGCCGCCCGGCCGGACGGGTCACCAACTACCTGATCCTGGGCCTGGGCTGCATCTTCTTTTCCTGGTGGATCGACAGCCTTGATGAATTCATCCGCCTGCCCGACAGCATCACCTGGGACCACTGGCTCGAATCCGGGCCGATGCCGGTGGGCATGATCCTGCTGACCCTCGGCATCTATCACTGGCACCGGGAGCAACTGGCGATCAACGGGCAGATGGAAAAACGTGAGCGGCTGTTCCGCGAGCATCGCCTGTTCGACAAACTCACGCCGTTGGGCGGCGCCGACTTTCTCAAGCACGAACTGTCCGCCAGCCTGGAAGACAGTCGACGCCGCCAGCAACCCTTGTCGTTGCTGGCCCTGGACCTGGACAACTTCACGGCCATCAACCAGCGTTTCGGCCACGGCGAAGGCGATGCGGTGCTCCAGGCCGTCAGCCAGTTGCTGGTATTGAACCTGCGACGCCAGGATCTGCTCTGCCGCCTGGCCGGCGATCGCTTCGTGGTGCTGCTGCCCGACACCGGCGAGAGCCAGGCCCGGCGCCTGGCCCTGGAACTGGAAATTGCGGTGCGCAGCCTGGCCCACAAGACCCGGCAACACAGCGAACGGTTGCAATTGGTCGCCAGCACGGCGGTGGTCATGGCGTTCGACGAATCCCCCGAGGCCTTGCTCAAACGCCTGAACCTGGCGCTGGCCCAGTCCCGGACCACATTGGCGAAAAGCGCATGACGCTCAAGACGTGCGGGTACGAAACCGACAGCCGCTTCATTCCGGGGCACTATCAGCCCGCCGCGCTGATCGACCTGGCGCTGTCGCGGGACATCGACAGCCATCGCCTGCTGCGCGGCACCGGGTTGTTTCACGACGATATCCTCGCCGGGCAGAGCCGTATCAGCCCGCAGCAGTTCCTCGGCCTGATCGACAATAGCCGGCGCCTGCTGGATGCCAGCGACAGTAGTTTCCTGTTTGGCCAGCGGCTGTTGCCGGGCCACTACGGGCCTGCGAGCCACGCCTTGCGCCACGCGCAGAATCTGCATCAGGCCCTGCAGACCCTGATCGACCAACAGGCGCTTCTCAGCCCGCTGGCCGCCCCGAGGCTGCTGTTGGACGAGCACTATGCCTATGTCCATTGGCTGGACAGCTGCGGCGCCGATGAACAATGGCGCTTCGTACTGGAGGCGAGCATGACCTCGATGGTGGCGATGAGCGCCTGGCTCAGCGGCGAACGCCTGCCCTGGCAGTGCAGCTTTCGCCACAGCGAACCGCGCTACATCGAGCAATATTGGGTGCATCTGGGTGAGCACACCCAGTTCGACCGCCCCCTGGACCTGATGCGCCTGCCCCGCCACTGCCTCGCCAAGCCCTGGCCCAACGTTTCCGCCACCGCCGGCCAGGTGGCGCGGATCGAAGCCCGGGAACAGCTCGATCAACTGGGTTTCGCTTCAAGCTTCCTGGATTGTATCTACGACTACCTGCACACTCATGTGCAGCAGACGCCCAGCCTGGAGCAGACCGCCCAGGCCTTCGCCATGAGCCCGGCAACCCTCAAGCGCAAGTTGCACAAGCACCACACCGGGTTCCAGCAACAGGTGGACCGGGTGCACACCCATGTGGCGTTGTATTTGTATCAGGTCAAGGGCTTCAGCAACGAGGAAGTGGCGCAGTACTTGCGCTTCAACGATACGGCGAACTTTCGGCGCTCATTCAAGCGCTGGACCGGCAGCACGCCGAATCTGATCCGGCAATTGCTGATGTTGGGCTGAACTGTGGGAGCAAGCCTTGCTCCCACAGATAAATTCCCTGCGGGCTCAGTGCCCGCGGATGTAATGCTCCAACTGCCGGATCAAATCCGCCTGCTCGACAATCGCCTCTTTCACCAGGTCACCAATGGACAGCAGGCCGATCAACTGCCCGTTATCCAGCACTGGCAGGTGCCGCAAGTGGCTGTCGGTCATGACTTCCATGCAGCGGTCGATGCTCTGCTGGCTGTCGGCGGTGACCACTGGCGCGCTCATGATGGTGCGCACCGTCGTCCCCACCGATGAGCGCCCCTTGAGCACCATCTTGCGCGCGTAGTCCCGCTCGCTGAACACACCCACCACCTGGCCGTCCTCGATCACCGGCAGCGCGCCGACATTTTTTTCGGCCATGATCTGCAGCGCTTCGAGCACCGTCTGCTCCGGTGCGATGCTGTGGACCTGCTGGTTTTGCACGCTCTTGAGTCTTACCAGTTGGGCGGCGGTTTTCATTACTAATCCCCAGGTTGCGAATCAAACAATAATTCGAGCTAAACCATCCCCTCGCCACAAATGGGTAAGCTGGTCAGTCTTCGCCAATCTCCACCACATCGCCATTGAGCCGCACCGGCCATACCCGCAGGCTTTGCTCCGGGTACTCCAGGCAGTGGCCGTCTTCCAGGCGGAAATGCTGCTTGTACATCGGCGAGGCAATCACCAGGTCACCCTTTATGCTGCCCAACAAACCGCGGCCGATAACATTCGCACCCGACTTGGGGTCGCGATTGTCGATGGCGTACAGCGGCTTGTCCTGATGCTCGGGCAGGTACAGCAACGCCACTTGGCTGCCGTCGTGCCAGGCGACCACACCCGAGTTGGGCACCAGGTCCTCGCGGCTGCACAGGGCACGCCATTGCAAGGGTTCTTGAGCGACATCACGGACAGGAATACGAACGACGTTTGACTGGCTCATCAGAGCACCTCCTCGGTAACGGGAATCAGGTGGAGTTCGTGGGCGTGGACCGGCCGACGCTGGCCGCGCTCCCTGACGAAGTGAACATCCGGATCGCCGCGCCCGTCGTTGACGAAGGTGCGGAAACGCTTGAGTTTTTCCGGATCCTTGAGGGCATTGGCCCATTCGCATTCGTAGCGGTCGACCACCAGTTGCATCTGCGCTTCGAGCTCGGCGCCCAGGCCCAGGCTGTCGTGGATGATCACGTCCTTGAGGTAGTCCAGGCCGCCTTCCAGGCTTTCGCGCCAGACTGAGGTCCGTTGCAGCTTGTCGGCAGTACGGATGTAGAACATCAGGAAGCGGTCGATGTAGCGGATCAGCGTGGCGTCATCCAGGTCAGTTGCGAACAGCTCGGCGTGACGCGGGCGCATGCCGCCGTTGCCAGCCACGTAGAGGTTCCAGCCCTTCTCGGTGGCGATCACGCCGACGTCCTTGCTCTGGGCCTCGGCGCACTCGCGGGTGCAACCGGACACCGCGAACTTGAGCTTGTGCGGCGAGCGCAGGCCTTTGTAGCGATCCTCGATGGTCAGGGCCATCTGCACGCTGTCCTGCACGCCGTAGCGGCACCAGGTGCTGCCCACGCAGGATTTCACTGTGCGCGTGGATTTGCCGTAGGCATGCCCGGTTTCGAAACCGGCTTCGATCAGCTCGGCCCAGATGTCCGGCAACTGGTGCAACTGGGCGCCGAACAGGTCGATGCGCTGGCCGCCAGTGATCTTGGTGTAGAGGTCGTATTTCTTGGCGACCGCGCCGATGGCGATCAGCTTGTCGGCGGTGATTTCCCCACCGGCGATACGCGGTACCACCGAGTAGGTGCCGTTTTTCTGCATGTTCGCCATGAACGTGTCGTTGGTGTCCTGCAACGGCACCAGGGACGGGTCCATGATCGGCTGGTTCCAGCACGACGCCAGGATCGAGCCCACCGCCGGCTTGCACAGGTCGCAGCCGGTGTGGCCACGACCGTGCTTGGCCAGCAGTTCGTCGAAACTGATGATGCCTTCCACCCGCACCAGCGCATACAACTCCTGGCGGGTGTAGGCGAAATGTTCGCACAGGCTCTTGTCGACGCTGACGCCGCGGGCAGTCAACTCATGCTCGAACACTTGCTTGACCAGGGCCGCGCAACCACCACACCCGGTACCGGCCTTGGTGTCACATTTGAGCTGGCCCAGATCAGTGCAGCCACCATCGATGGCCGAGCAGATCGAGCCCTTGGTGACATTGTGGCACGAGCAGATGGTGGCGGTTTCGGGCAGCGCCGCAGGGCCCAGGGTCGGGGCGCCTTCGGACGAGGGCAGGATCAGGCTGGCAGCGTCCTTGGGCAAGGCGATGCCGTTCTGCATGTATTGCAGCAAGGTGTCGTAGTAGCTGTTATCGCCCACCAGCACCGCGCCGATCACGCGCTTGCCGTCGGCGGCCACCACCAGTCGCCGGTAGCTGGCGCTGGTTTCGTCGATGAATTGGAAGCTGCGCGACCCCGGGGTGTTGCCATGGGCATCGCCGATGGAGCCAACGTCCACACCCAGCAACTTGAGCTTGGTCGACATGTCGGCCCCGGTGAAGGCTTCCGCGCTTTCGCCGCACAGCCGGGCCGCGACGTTGCGGGCCATCTGGTAGCCCGGGGCGACCAGGCCGAAAATGCTGCCGTTCCAGGCCGCGCATTCGCCGATGGCGTAGATGTCCGGGTCGCTGCTCTGGCAATGATCGTCGATCACCACGCCACCGCGCGGACCGATCTGCAGGTCGCTTTGGCGAGCCAGGGCATCCTGGGCACGGATGCCGGCGGAAAACACGATGAGGTCGGTTTCCAGAAAATCGTCGTCGCCGAAGTTCATCCGATAACGGTATTGCTCACCGACGCTGATGGACTGGGTGCCCTTGGACAGGTGCACGCCGACGCCCAGCTTCTCGATACGGGCCTTGAGGGCCAAGCCGCCCTGGGGATCCAATTGCACCGGCATCAGTCGGGGGGCGAATTCCACCACGTGGGCTTCCAGGCCCAGGGTCTTGAGGGCGTTGGCCGCTTCCAGGCCCAGCAGACCGCCACCGACCACCACGCCCCGACGGGCATTGCTGGCGGCGGCGCGGATCGCGTCCAAGTCCTCCAGGGTGCGATAGACCAGGCACGAATCGCCTTCGGCACCTTCAATCGGTGGCACGAACGGGTAGGAACCGGTGGCGAGCACCAGCTTGTCGTAGTGAAGGCGATCATGGGCGGTCACCACTTGATGCGCGTCACGGTCGATTTCCAGTACCGGCACACCCAGGTGCAACGTGACGCCGGGGGTCTGGTACAACGACGCTTCGCCAAGGGCCAGGGACTCGGCATCGCGGCCCGAGAAGTACTCGGACAGGTGCACACGGTCGTAGGCACGCATCGGCTCTTCGCTGAACACATGCACACGGTAATGATTGAGGGCACCGCGCTCGATCAGTTGCTCGACGCAGTGATGGCCGACCATGCCATTGCCGATCACGATCAGCGTTTGCAGCTTGTTCAGAGAAGCAACGTTGGAATTCATAAAAAGCACCCGGCAAAAGCCCATCACGATTTTGAAAGCAAAAAAAAAGACGCCTGAAACCTTGCGGTTCCAGGCGTCTTTGCCTGTTCTGTGCGGTATCAGCCCGGCGACTGCGCCCTGACCTACCGTTGTCCCCCGGCCTGCTGGCACTCGATCTTCGTTGACCGACGGGGTTGCCCACTCGACTGTATTCGCGGTGGGCCTGGATAGCCTCTTGCAGCGAGCGTGCCAAACCTCGTCCAGCCCCTATTCACGGTCGCGCATGCACCGCTAATCCCCAGTGAGAGCGGGCCTGCCCGCGAAGACGCCAGCTCTGTCACCGCAAGCTGAGTGGCGTCCGCCGCCGCTGCGCAAGCACCGCCAACTGCCTTGCGATGGTGCGAACACCTCGCCTGCGGCTTCATAAAAGTGCAGCCAGCCCTCAAGAGGGGCTTGCTCTCGATATCCGTCGGTCAGTTGGCAAAGAGGCTGAATATGCCGCCGTCATCGCGAGCAAGCTCGCTCCCACAGGGGTAAGTGGTGGTCGTGGGGTTGGGGGCGGTACAAATTTCCTGTGGGAGCGAGCTTGCTCGCGATAGCGGTAGTTCAGCTTGAAGGGGTGTCGACGGTCCTGTTCACCATTGCAACGATACTGACCAGCAGCTCTTCCTTCGCCTCGCCAGCGCTGATTTCCCCGGTGGCAGCGGCATTGGACAGTGCCTCCGCAGCCCCCAGCATCGCTCGCAAACCGGCCTGGGTGATGCCTTTCGTGCCGGCGAACGGTTCCAGCACGGCGCGGCACTTGTCGAGGAAAATCCCCTCGTATTCGCGCTTGATGCGTTCCAGCTCCGGCGTGCTGGTCAATGCCGCGATCACCCCGGGAATCTCCCGGCCTTGCAACAGCACGCATTCGACGTAGGAAGAAGCAATCACCGCCGCCCGGCTTTGCAGGGTCGCGTCGCTGGCGTCCAGGGCCGCGTCCATCAACGCGGTCTGGCGGGCGTCGAAATCCTGGTACAGCGCCGCCAGCAACCCGGACCGGGTGATGAAGTGGTCGTAGACGATGGGCTTGGTCACCCCCGCCTGATCTGCCAGCCGCGCCAGCGTCAGGGCGTCGCTGCCCTCCTCGCGCACCAGTCGCCAGGCGACATCCAGCAATTGTCGCTGCCGGTCATGCCGGGATAAACGACGACGAGGTGAAGACTGCGGATTTTCATCAGTGCTTGACATGCTAACTTTACCAACCGTAACTTACTAACCGTAACTTAACCCAGCATACCTGTCTTCCAGACTGCGTGACCAGAAGGAGTTTCGCCATGCATGCATTGATCGTTGTGGCTCACCACGACCCTCGTTCCCTCACCCACAGCCTGGCCGGAAAAATCGCCGAGGGCATCACCCGCGCCAACCCCGCCGATACGTTCGAGATCGCCGACCTGGCCGCCGAAGGCTTCGATCCGCGTTTCAGTTTCGCCGACCACGCCGTTCACCACCGCGAAGCCTTGCCGCCCGCGGATGTGCTGGCCGAACAAGCCAGGATCGATCGTGCCGATACGTTGGTGCTGGTCTATCCGATTTACTGGTGGTCCATGCCGGCGCTGCTCAAGGGCTGGATCGACCGGGTGTTTTCCAACGGCTGGGCATTCGATTTCAGCCTCGACAAGCCGTTTGTCCAACAACTGCAGCACTTGCGGGTGCACCTGGTGGCGGTCGGTGGCGCCGATGCCGACAGCTTCCAGCGCCACGGCTATGGCGAGGCGATGACCACGCAGATCGACCATGGCATTTTCGATTACTGCGGCGCCCGCGTGGTGAGTTCCCAACGTTTGCTCGAATCGGAAACCGCCGATCCGCACCAGCATTTGCAGGCCGCTAGCGTTATCGGCCAGCGGCTGTTCACGACGCTCGACGAGACCACACACGCCGCCACCGCCTGCGCTTGACCTCAGAGTGCCCGCCCCTGGGCAGCAGACAATGTCGCGTCACGAGCATAGATATCCGGGATGTACAACGGCTGGCCCTGGCTGTCCGCTTGTGCTGTCCAGTACCCCAGCAGGATCGGCACGGGCCGGGCCAACCGGAACTCATGGGTCGTCTCGCTGGCCAGCAGTGTATCGGTGCGTGCGCGTTCGGCCGGGCTTACCAGCAAGTCGCGCAAGTGCATCACTTGCTCGATCCGCACGCAGCCTGAACTGAAGGCTCGCGGACCTTTGCTGAACAGCGCCTGGCTCGGGGTGTCATGCAGGTACACCGAGAACGGATTGGGAAAGCGGATCGCCATTTTGCCCAACGGATTCTTCGGGCCTGGATCCTGGCGCAGCATGAGGTTGCCCGGGTGCTCCCAGTCGATATCCTCTGCCATCAACGGCAGGCCTTCACTGTCGAGGATCCGCAAGTTATGACGGGCGAGAAACTCCGGATCACGGCGGATCTCGGGCAGTTTGTCTTCGCGCATGATGGTGGGGGGGATGGTCCAGGTCGGGTTGAGCGTCAGTCGGGTGACGTGGGACTTGAGCAACGGTGTCTGCCGTTGCGCACGGCCCACCTGGGTGCGGGTTTGCCAGATTGGCTCGCCGCCTCGATAAACCGTCAACTGGGCCGCCGCCACGTTGACCAGGACGCTGTCGTTCTCCACGTCCTGGGCCAGCCAGCGCATGCGTTCCAGATTGATGCGCAACTGCTCGCGACGCATGGCCGGGCTGATGTTCAGCTCGGTCACGGTCCACGGCCCCACCACCCCATCGGCCTGCAGCGAATGCTGGAGCTGGAAGCTCTTCATCGCCTCCACCAGCGTGGGACTGTAGTGCTCGTCTGTCACCAACGGTGGTGTACTCAAGTAACCTTCGTTGAACAGTCGCTGGGCCAGGGCGGGTACGCGAGCGTCCTGCTTGTCCGGTTGCAGCAGCGGCCCGCCGGGCACGGGTTGCCAGTCGGATAAAGGCTGTTGCCGCAGCCGGGCATAAAGCCCGCGCAGGTTGCGATAAAGGTCAAGGTTCGGCCGGGCCTGTTCAAAGGCACTGGCGACGTTCTGCAGGCCTACCCCGGCGATGGCCAGAACCACGGCCTGGTGATCCTGTGGCGGCGGGTTGGCCTTCCATACCGGTTCCAGACGCTCTTGGGGCAAATAGCCGAAACGCAGGTCATGCAAGGCTTTCAGGTAGCGTTGGCTGATGGCGATGTCGACACAATGAGCACCCTGGTCTGCCCCCTGGGCCGGTAGGTTATAGCGGGTTGGATCCAGGCCGTCGTCGGCCAGTTGTTGCAACTGGACCTGCAACGCCCTCCGTCGTTCGTCGTCCGCCCAGGCTTCCTGGCCTGCGTTTTGCTGATAGAACGCCTGCAAGTCGAGCAACGCCTGAAAGTCGACACTTGCCGCTACTTTTGGACACGCGACCGCCAATTGCGCCAGTGTCGTCTGCACGAGAGCCGGATCGCTGTCTTCGGCTGTCGCGACCAATGGCGCAGTGAGCAATAAAAGGCTCAGGTAACATGCGGACTTTTTGAACAACTGCTTTACTCCACTCCATGGCCGTCTCGCTGACGGTAAATTTTGCGACAGGTACGACCCGCCATCATGCAAACAAACGAAATCGGACGGGATGCCGCGAACGAACACCACGCTGGAAACGCTTCGCCTGTACAGGGCTTTTTGCGCCGATTCTGTCTGGTCATGCTGGGCCTGGGCGTGATTTGCAGCCCGGCACTGGCCGAAAAGAAGACGAATTCGCAAACGCTCTACAACAGCCTCGCCCACGCAGCGCCGGAACTCAATCCCCTGGCGCTCAAAAGTGCCTTGAGCGCCATGCAATGCGCAGTCGCCAATGGCGCCAGCCAAGCCCGCCACCTGGCGGTCATCGACTACTCGCAACCCTCCACGGCCCGTCGCCTGTGGATCTTCGACCTGCGTCAGCAGAAGCTGGTATTGCGCGACCTGGTGGCCCACGGGCAAAAATCCGGGGAAAACTTCGCGACGCAATTCTCCAATCGCCTGGGCAGCTACCAATCCAGCCTGGGTCTGTTTCGCACCCAGGAAAGCTACCAGGGCACCCACGGCTATTCGCTGCGCATGGACGGCCTGGAGCCCGGTTTCAATGACCAGGCCCGTGATCGGGCAATCGTGATCCATGCCGCCGATTACGTGAACCCGTTGTGGAGCGTGCGCCAGGGACGCATCGGGCGCAGCCAGGGCTGCCCTGCCGTACGTCCCCAGGTAGCGCGCCAGGTGATCGACAAGCTCAAGGGCGGTCAATTCATGTTTTCCTGGTACCCGGACCCCAGTTGGCTCAAGCGTTCGGCGTACCTCAACTGCCAGCCGCAACAGGTTGCCAGCATTCTTGGCAGCAGTGGCAGTTAAGGTGGCAGGGATTGCGCCGGGGTAGCCTGCGGTTAAAATGCCGGCCTTTCAAATCCCTGGCGTTGCCTGAATGAATTGCGTAGCCCTTCAAACCCTTCACGCCCATTTGCTGACAGCCCTGGAGTCGGCGCCAGAAGAAACCCGGCGCCTGTTCCATGGCCGCGGTCGCTGCTGGCCGGGCCTGGAGCAAATCACTGTCGACTGGTTGCAAGGGTTGGTGCTGGTCTCGCTGTTCAAGGAGCCGGAACCCACGCACCTGGACGATTTGATCGCGACACTGCTGGCGCTCACTGCGTCGCCAGCCTGGCAACACAGCAAGGCCCATACGCTGGCGGTACAGCACCGCTACCTGCCGCAAAGCCTCACCCAATGGCTGGTGGGCGAGCCCATTGACGAATGGACCCTGACCGAAGGTGGCCTGCGTTACCGGATCGACCTGGGCAAGAAGCAGAACAACGGCCTGTTCCTCGACATGCGCTATGGCCGCGACTGGGTCCGGGCCAACGCCGAGGGCAAACGGGTACTGAACCTGTTCGCCTACACCTGTGGCTTCTCGGTGGCGGCAATCGCCGGCGGCGCCCGGCATGTGGTCAATCTGGACATGTCCCGTGCGGCCCTGAGCCGAGGTCGCGACAACCATCGACTGAACGGCCACGACCTGAGCCAGGTGAGTTTCCTCGGCCACGACTTGTTCAAGTCCTGGGGCAAGGTGATCAACAGTGGCCCGTACGACCTGGTGATCATCGATCCGCCGACCTTCCAGAAAGGCAGCTTCCTGCTGACCAAGGACTATCAACGGGTATTGCGCCGCCTGCCGGAACTGCTGACGGCCCACGGCACAGTCCTGGCCTGCAGCAACGACCCGGCCACCGGCGCGGATTTCCTCATCGACGGCGTTACCCAGCAAGCGCCGGGGCTGGTCTTCGAGAAACGCCTGGAAAATCCGCCGGAATTTCCCGACATCGATCTGGAGTGTGGCCTCAAGGCCCTGGTCTTCAAGACGACGCCTGGCCACTGACCTGCGACGCCACCAGGCCCACAGCACCTGTGTAGGAGCTGTGTAGGAGCTGTCGAGTGAAACGAGGCTGCGATCTTTCCCCAGACACCTGAGTCCCAAGCGAAAGATCAAAAGATCACAGCCTCCGGCAGCTCCTACAACGTTCCCGACGTCCACCAGGCGCTGACCAGCTCAGTCGTTATCCGACGCACCAGCGCCTCGACCTCCCGGCTCTTGAGCGAGCGATAGATCGCCATGGTACGTCGCAACTGATCTTCGGTGAGCGTCACCGGCTGGCCCGCAGTCCAATTCACATCCGCGACGGCCTCGAGTCCTGTGCGGCGCCAGACAGTACGGTCGCCCTGCGTGAAGGACTCCAGTGGGCTGGGCAGGTCGGCATCCGGTCGCGCCAGGTTATCCAGCAGCACCCGGGGCCAACGGGATGGATTCACTGGTTCACTGAACGCATCCACCAAATCGTCATCGACCGTTTCCCAGACCGCCAACCCTTCGGACCAGTCGCGAGACATCAACCCCAGGTAGGGACGCCAGGTCATTTCTCCGGTACGGGGGGATTGATCATTGTTGTTGAAAGTGTCCTGCGCGTCGCAGAGCCAGTCGATGAACGCCGCCCGCGTCATATGCGCCTGGCGCTGCTCGATGTTCGGATAACGCTCCGCCAGCATGTGGTTCCAAAAGGCGTAGTGCTCGATAAGGAAGCCTCCAAAAGGTACACCCTGCCGTTCGAGGCGAGCACGCTGGAGTGCTTCGAACATCGTGAAATGCAGTTCCAGCTCAGCAAGGTCTGGCTGTTGCCGGTCCAGACTGCGCGCTTGCAGCCGCACGCGCAGTTGCCCCAGTTGCTGATCGAAATCCGCGATCAAGTCCGGCAAGGGCGCATGAGCGTTCTGGTAGCCGATATAGTGCTGCAAAATAGCCGCCGCCCTCTGGCGATCGCCAAAGCTCAGCCCGAGAGACGAACGGGCATCGGCTTCCTGCATAGCGCCGGAGAACCAATCGATGAACCGTCGGTTTCCGGCGTTATCGCGGGCAACTTCCAAGGCCCGCTGAAGGCTGGGGGAGATATACAGCCAATCGTCGATGGTGTAGCGAAAAGCCTCGGGCACCATTGCGCGAAGGGCCTGGATTTGTGCGCTTGGCAACGGATTATCCTCCAGCCACAGCCCAACGGGATCTTCCCTCGGCCACTGGACCAGGGCAGGCAGCAGGTCATCCTGGATGTTGGCGATACGGTTTTCCCTGAGGTCGAGAATGAGCATGTCGGATGAAGGTCTCGATAACACCGTCAAAACCAGTGCCGGCACTCGATCAAGCCCGGTACTGGAAAGCTCCAGTTCCTGCAGGTTCACAAGCTCCGACAAATCCGGCAGGTCCCGGCAGTTGTTACCGCTCAGGCGCAGTTCCTCCAGGCCGACGGCCGTGCGCAGGAACGCACTGCCCTGCTGATCCAGGCGCAGACCACAGCGCGCCAGGTCCAATGTACGCAACCCGGGTAACGCGGTGATGGCCTGCAGCTCCTGGCGGGTGAAATGCAAGTTGTCAGCCCATACCAGCTCACGCAGGGAGATCAATCCGTCCAGGCGGTCGATAGCGGCGACCATGGCTGCACTGGCCCCCGTCTCCCCGCCGCTGCTGATTCCAGACAGGTGCAGCGTCCGTAAATGAAGCGCAGAACCGGCACCGAGCAGGGGCGCAAAGACATCCTCGTCCATCATGAGCGGATTGTTGCTCAGTGACAGCTCTATCAGCCCGGGCAGCTCGCCCGCGGCCATGGGCACCGCGGTGAGGTTGTTGCCTTGCAGGTGCAGCGTGTCCATGTTGGGGAACAGCCGCAGGAACGTCGAAGGGTCCTCGCTCAGGCCCATGTTCACCAGAAACAACTCTTCTATATGTTCAAAACTCGTGCTGATCGGCGGCAGACGACCGATGTTGTACCCCACCAGCCGCAATGCCAGCTCACTGCCCTCTTGACCTGGATCCGGTGCGCGTCGCCAGGCGCGGCGAATTTCCGCGGCTACGGCCCGGCGCAGCGAGAGCCGTGTCTCGGTGTCGAGGCTGTTCTCGGCCGGATGATGAGCGCCCTCATGGACCTCCCACTGACGCAGCTCATGATCCAGTGCGGTCCATTGGTTTTCCAGTTGGGCGACCAGGTTCTCCAGGCTCAGGCGCTGGCGACTGGCTTGTCTGGCCAGGGTCTCTTGAAGCCGCGCCAGTTCACTCCCGGCATAGCTTGGATAGAGTCGCTCAAGACGCGCTTCCAGGCTTCCACTCCAAACCTGCAAGGGAAGCCGTCCACGCCCGCTGAACGGATAACCCAAGCGCCCGTTCAGCCATTGCGGACGGGCGCCACGGGTGCCCAAGGGTTTTATCAGCAAATAGGGACGCAGGCCTGGCCGATCGTCAAGGGCTTGTGCGAGCAACCAGGTCCGCAGGGTGTCGCCCTGCCAGATGTTCAAGCCCAGCGCCCGGCGAGCGTCGTCCGGCAGCGCTCTGAGCAACGCCGCTTCCAGGTCCAGGGCATCGGCCAGTTCATGCCCCTCTTCGTCAAAGGAGCGGTACAGTTCGCCTTCCTGGCGGATGATTTTCAACGGCCCGGTTTCCCCCACCTCCAGCGGATTCGCAAGCTCGCGCAGAAACAGGCGCAGGCGCACCCGGCCTTGCAATTGGGGAGCGCTACCCACCAGCCCCATGATGATGCGATCCCGATCAACGCTGCTCTCACCGCGTTCCAGGGCACGCAAGGCACGGCTCAGGCGCAGCTCGCGCAGGGCTTCGGCGCATTGACTGCCCAAGCCTTCTCCCACCCGGCCCTCAGTCAGGCGCACGCGGTCCTGGCCGATGGCCTGGCTGGCAAGCTCGTTGGCCATGGATTGTGGCAAGCCCGGAAAAGCCCGGACCAGTGGGACGGCCAGGGGATCTAGCCCGATGGTACGGAGCATGGCGTCGATCACCCGCCGTGTATTGCGCTGCAGATGCCTGGCCCAGTGCCCGGCCAACAGCCGACTGCGCTCCACGGGCGGCAAGCCGAGACTGCCTTGGCCCAGCAGCGAGGTCTGTTCAGCCGTGCTCAGGCCAGCCAGGACACGCTCGGCCCACGCGTCGTGTTCCAGGTCCGCTTTGCGTAGATAGAGCGAGCGCGTGTCGGCCAGGTCACCAATGGGATGAAGGGCCACGCCGTCGTGGTAGCGCAACGTCAGGTCGCTTGGCCAACCCGGCAACTCCACAATCGTCTGGACGATGCGAAAGTGCCCGCTTTGCGGCGTTTCATTACGCAGCAACCGTTCAATGGTGTACCGCACCTGCTGCCAACACCTGACCTCGTCCAGGGTATTGGCGAGTATCGCCGGCATCGGCTGCCCCTCTACTTGCAAGTAGCGCAGATGCGCGTCGCTGATGCCGACCTGTCGCTGCATAACGAGGATCGTCCTGTCGTCCAGCTCGGCCGGCGTCTCGGCGAAGTTGCGCAACAGCTCCAGGCGGCCCCGTTGCAAGGGGTTGCGATGCGCCCATCGCCAGCCACGGGCACGACTCCACTCCAGGGGTGGGCGCACGCCTTTATGTCCCGCAGGCAGGCGCAGGTCCAAGGCATCGCCCGTGCCTTGGACTTGGAAGTAGCGGTCCTCGATGCGCACCCACGCCTCGTTTGGCGTGCGCCAGACACCCCAGGCGTCTTGCTCCGCTTCCACAGGTGGAAAGTGTCTCGCTTCAAAAGGCCTGACATCGCCATTCCACAGGCGCGTGGCGCCGTCACTCACGGGCATGGGTTCCACCGTCCCGCCGACGAACCCCAGGTAGGCACCTTGAGCAACGCCGAACAACACGTTGAAGATATGTTCGATGCCTTCCTGGGCATGACCTTCGTTGAAGGCCTGGATGCCTTCGAAGATTTCATACACCAGCCGCACGCCCCCGACCGCTGCCGCTGTCATGCCGAGGGGCGCGCAGAACGGGAAGAAGGTCGCCGCGAGCATGAGCGTGCGCTCGACAAGGCTTTCCCAATACGCGAAGCGAGCCTGCAGCGCCTGCCAGTCCTGGTCCCGGGTCGGGACCATCAGCGCCGCGGCGTTGGCCAAGGCATGGCCACGCCATTCGTGATAGCCGGCTGGCCAAGGTGGCTCACGCAAATCACTCAAGCCCCAGGCCACCTTGGGCATGGGTATCCGAATGCGGCTGCCGTCCTCGCCCCGTTCGCCTTCGCGCCACCCCGTGATACGGGCATGGATTTCCTGTAGCACATTTGGGTGAGTCTCCAGCCGCCACTCCACTTGATCATGCAGGGCCGTCCCCAGCCACGCCTGCAAACGCAGCGGCAGGTAGCGCATCAGGCTTTCTCGATAGCTACGTCTACGTACCCGCTCGGTCAACTCCGCAGACATGGCCTGCAAACTGGTGAATTGCTTGAGCGGTGCCACCGCATCATGGGGCATGTGCAGGACGATCGGGCGCACACCTCTGGCGTCCCCTTGCACGCCCCAATACACCCGCGCACCGAACAGCGGCACGGACAGCAGCTCCAGCGACTTGACCTCGCAGGCCAAAGGCGCAATGGACCGGGCTTGGAGTTGAATGCCGGCGTAGGCCAGCAGGCGCTCACCGGTTTCATCGAGGCGCCCGTCCAACTTTGCCTCGTAGGCGTCATGGGTGAGCAGGCTGCGTGCGTACGCCATGTAGGCGCTGGCAACGGCAGGCACCTCGGCGCCGATGCGCGGCAACCGCCGTTCAAGCACCGTGCGGTAGGCGCCACCGGCATCCATGCGCCGACACAGGCGGGCGAATTCAGCCGGGGTCGTGGGTAATAAGACGGTATCCGACGGCACGTTCCATGGGCGGAACTCTTGCGGTTTTCCCTGAATGAACAGCTGGCCCGTGTTGTCGAAATCGCTGCCGGTGACCGCCTCGGTGGGCGCGTAATTGCGCATGGCCGCTTCCACCACTGACAGCGAGGGCTCATAGCGGAAGGCGCCGCGCCTGACCCTTGCCCGGCGTATGGCATCGGCAGCACCGCCGGTGCCATTCACCGCTGGCCAGGCCTGTACTTCCGGCTGGGCTTGCAGCAAGTTGCGCGTGAAGGTCTCCGGCGCCGGCAGGTCGACAAGCAGTGCATTGAGCGCATCACTGTCACGCTGCAGTTGCTGGGCAAGGACCTTGAAACGCTCCTGGTCGGCCCGTGACGCGCGTTTCAGCCAGGTGGGCAACCTGGCCTGGATAAAATCGACATGGGTATCTTGAGTGGACATGATGGACCTCCTTCCTTGGGGTCGATTGAGCATTGGAGATGCTGAGGCACACTGAATTGATGTGCCTGCGATGCTCGCGAAAACAAGCGCTTTTTGAAACCGCCCAACCGTTGCAAGGGGTTGCGGTCCCAATCAGTCCCCCGCTCGCCCGTTTGCCTTGCTGCGCAGCAAATCGATGAACAGTCCCAACTCCCGGCTCACCGGTTCACCCTTGCGGCGCAGTAACCCGAACGGCGCCAGTTGCACATCGAGCGCCACCGGCAACGCCACCACCAGGCCCATCTTCAGGTAATCGCGCAAGGCGGTTTCCGAGAGCACCATGATCGCGTCGGTCAGTTGAATCAGTTGCTGCATGGAATACACCGAGCTGCACTCGATGATGTCCGCCGGCGTTGGCAGCGCCAGGCGTTGCAGGGCCTGATCGAGGCCGATGCGTGCCGGACTGGTTTCCGGTTGCAGGATCCACGGCCAGTCGCTGACCAGTTCGGCCAGCGCCAGTTTCTTGCGTCGCGCCAGGGGATGGCCGGCGTGGACCACTACCAGCAAACGTTCGTTGCCCAACTGTTCGAACTCGTAGTGCTCGCTGTCGGTGGCCGCGTTGCGTCGGGCGATGGCCAGGTCGATACGGCCCTGTTCCAACAACTGGATCACCTGGTCGCTGGTGTCGCCCATGATGCGGATCCGCAGTTGTGGGTTGAGGGCCTTGATGCGGGCGATGGAGTCCATCACCAGGTCCGGTGCGGCGCCCATGATGGTGCCGATCGACAGATAGCCGTAACCGCCCTGCTGACGCGCCAGCAGGTCTTCGGCGCAGCGGTCCAGGCCACTGAGGGCCAACTCGGCGAAGCGGATCAGTTCCTGGCCCAAGGCAGTCGGGCGCATGCCCCGGGGCAGGCGCTCGAACAGGTCGCAACCGAACATGTCCTCGATCTCGTGCAGCATCCGGGTCGCCGCCGGTTGCGACATGTTCAGGCTCTGGGAGGCGCGATGCAGGTTCTGGCTGGCACTCAGGGCCACCAGCATGTGCAGATGTTTATAACGCAGGCGGTTGAACAGGCTGCGGGACAGCACGGGATGGGTCATCGAGGGCCTCTTTATCGATACCTTGAGGGTATCGCTTGTTAGCGAGATTCGATTTGTAACGCATCGTTAGCCGGCCGTACAGTCCAGCCCATAAGAACAAATACCTGCTAAAGGAACCCCGCGATGAAGACTCTTCCTGCGTCTGTGCTGGCCAAGATTTCCTGGCGCCTGCTGCCCTTCCTGTTGCTGATGTACATCATGGCCTTTCTCGACCGCGCCAACGTCGGGTTCGCCAAGCAAGCCTTCCAGGCCGACACCGGTATCGGCGATGCAGCGTTCGCCTTTGGCGCCGGGGTGTTCTTTGCCGGCTACGCCTTGTTGGAGGTGCCGAGCAACCTGATCCTGCACCGCGTCGGTGCCCGGTTGTGGATGTGCCGGATCATGGTGACCTGGGGCCTGGTGTCGGCGGCCATGGTCTTTGCGCACAACGAAACGAGTTTCTACGTGCTGCGCTTCTTGCTGGGCGTGGCCGAAGCCGGGTTCTTTCCCGGTGTCATCCTCTACCTCACCTATTGGTTCCCCTCGGCGGCCCGGGGCAAGGCCATGGGCTTCTTCTACTTCGGCGCGCCGCTGGCGTTCATCTTCGGCAGCCCGCTGTCGGGCCTGTTGTTGGAGCTGGACGGTTTTGTCGGTGTCCACGGCTGGCAGTGGTTGTTCGCCGTTGAAGGCCTGATGGCTTCGGCTGTGGGCATCTGGGCCTATTGGTACCTGGACAACCGCCCCGCCGATGCTAAATGGTTGACGGTCGAAGAACGCCGGCAGGTCCAGGCGTTGCTCGATGCCGAGGACCAGCACAAACAATCCCACGGCCGCAGCCTGCTCAGCGTGCTGTGCCAGCCTTCTGTGTTGTACCTGTGCCTGATTTACCTGCTCATCCAGGCCAGCGTCTATGGCGTGGTGTTTTACCTGCCGACCCAGGTCGGCGGTCTGTTGGGCAGCAAGGTCGGGCTGATGGTGGGGCTGGTCACGGCAATTCCGTGGATCTGCGCCCTGTGCGCGGCCTACCTGATTCCCGGTTACAGCGACCGCACCGGCCAGCGCCGCCGTACCGCCGCGCTGACCCTGCTGATGGCGGCCGTCGGGATCGCCTGCTCGGTGAGTGTGTCCAGCCCATTGCTGGGAATCATCGCCCTGTGCTTCGCCGCTTCCGGCTTCATCGCCGTGCAGCCGGTGTTCTGGACCTTTCCGTCCAGCTACCTGGCCGGCAGCGCGGCAGCAGCGGGTATCGCGTTGATCAATTCCTTTGGCGCCCTCGGCGGCTTTATCGCCCCGGTGCTGAAGAATTGGGCCGAAGGCGCCTTCCACTCCCCCGCCGCGGGCCTCTACCTGCTCTCTGTTACCACCGTTATCGCCGCGTTGCTGGTGCTGGGTATCCACTCGCCCGGCCAACGTGCTTCGAAGACGCCCGCCACTGTTTAACTCAAGGAGCTGCATACATGGGTATTCCCACAATCAAACACGTTCGCGCCTTCGTGCTTCGAGGCGGCGGCGCCGATTATCACGATCAGGCCGATGGCCACTGGATCGACGATCACATCGCCACGCCCATGAGCAAGTACCCGGACTACCGCCAGAGCCGCCGCAGTTTCGGCATCAATGTGCTCGGTACCCTGGTGGTGGAAATCGAAGCCAGCGATGGCACCGTCGGGTTCGCCGTGACCACCGGTGGCGAGCCCGCGGCGTACATCGTTGAAAAGCACTTGGCACGATTCGTCGAAGGCGCCCGGGTGACCGACATCGAGAAGATCTGGGACCAGATGTACCAGTCGACGCTCTACTACGGTCGCAAGGGCCTGGTGATCAACACGATTTCCGGCGTGGACCTGGCGCTCTGGGACTTGCTCGGCAAGATCCGCCAGGAGCCGGTGCATCAACTGCTCGGCGGCGCGGTGCGTGATGAATTGCAGTTCTATGCCACCGGCGCACGGCCGGACCTGGCGCAGAAAATGGGTTTCATCGGCGGCAAGATGCCTTTGCATCATGGCCCGGCCGAAGGCGAGGAAGGCCTGCGCAAGAATCTCGAAGCCCTGGCAACCATGCGCGAGCGGGTCGGCCCCGATTTCTGGCTGATGCTCGATTGCTGGATGAGCCTGGACCTCAACTACGCCACCCGGCTCGCGATCGGCGCCCACGAGCACGGTTTGAAGTGGATCGAAGAGGCGTTGCCGCCCGACGACTACTGGGGCTACGCCGCGCTGCGCAACAACGTGCCCAAGGGCATGCTGGTGACCACCGGTGAGCATGAGGCCACCCGTTGGGGCTTTCGCATGCTGCTGGAGATGGGTTGCTGCGACATCATCCAGCCGGACGTTGGCTGGTGTGGCGGCCTCACCGAACTGGTGAAGATCTCGGCCCTGGCCGACGCCCACAACGCGCTGGTGATTCCCCACGGCTCCTCGGTCTACAGCTATCACTTCGTCGCCACCCGGCATAACAGCCCATTCGCCGAATTCCTGATGATGGCGCCCAAGGCCGACGAAGTGGTGCCGATGTTCCATCCGCAACTGCTGGGCGAACCGGTGCCGGTGGAAGGCCGCATGCGCCTGTCGGTCCTTGACCAGCCTGGCTTCGGCGTGACGCTCAATCCGGATTGCCAGTTGCACCGACCTTATCACCGCGAAAGGAGCACGCCATGAACATGCCCCGCAACGCCTTCAAGGCCGCGCTCAGCTCAACACAAACCCAATACGGTATCTGGGCCGGTTTCGCCACCGGCTATGCCGCCGAGATCATCGCCGGCACCGGTTACGACTGGATGCTGATCGATGGCGAACACGCACCCAACACCGTACCCAGCGTACTCGGCCAGCTCCAGGCCGTGGCGCCCTATGCCACCGCGCCGGTGGTGCGGGCGGTGACTGGCGACGCCAACCTGATCAAGCAGTTGCTGGATGTCGGTGCCCAGACCCTGATGATTCCCATGGTCGAAACCGCCGAGCAGGCTCAGGCCCTGGTGCGTGCCATGCGTTATCCGCCCCATGGTATTCGTGGTGTGGGCGGCGGCCTGACCCGCGCCACTCGTTGGGACGGTGTGGCGAACTACCTCACCACCGCCCATGAAGAACTGTGCCTGATCGTCCAGGTGGAATCGCGCACGGGCGTGGAAAACGTCGAAGCGATCGCTGCCGTCGAGGGCGTGGACGCGGTGTTCATCGGCCCCGCCGACCTGTCCATCGGACTCGGCCATGCAGGCAACCCGGGACATCCCGAGGTACAGGAGCGCATCCGGCACGCGGTCGACGCCACCCTCGCAGCGGGCAAGGCCTGCGGCATCCTGGCGCCCAACGAAGCCGATGCGCGTCGCTATCAGGCTTGGGGCTGCCAGTTCATTGCGGTGGCCATCGACATCAGTCTGCTGCGCCAGAGCGCCCAGGCCACCCTCGCCCGCTATCGCGAACCTGCCACCGTCCAAGTGCCGTCGCGCACTTACTGAAGGAGCCTGTCATGTCATCCGTTCCTGTGTTCCAGAACTTCATCAACGGCCAGTTCACCCACAGCGAAGCGCACCTGGACGTGTACAACCCGGCCACCGGCGCATTGCTGTCCCGGGTCCCGGCCTCCACTTGCGCCGATGTCGATCAGGCCTTGGCTGGCGCCCGCGCTGCGCAGAAAGCCTGGTCGGCGAAACCGGCCATCGAGCGCGCCGGTTACCTGCGGCGCATCGCCAGCAAACTGCGGGAGAACGTTGCGCACCTGGCGCGCACCATCACCCTGGAACAAGGCAAGATCAGCGCCCTGGCCGAAGTGGAGGTGAACTTCACCGCCGACTACCTTGACTACATGGCCGAGTGGGCCCGGCGCATCGAAGGCGAAATCATCACCAGCGACCGGCCCGGGGAAAACATCTTCCTGTTCCGCAAGCCCTTGGGCGTGGTCGCGGGCATCCTGCCGTGGAACTTCCCGTTCTTTTTGATCGCCCGCAAGATGGCGCCGGCCCTGCTGACCGGCAACACCATCGTCATCAAGCCCAGCGAAGAAACCCCGAACAACTGCTTCGAATTCGCCCGGTTGGTGGCCGAAACCGACTTGCCTCCCGGCGTATTCAACGTGGTGTGTGGCGACGGCCGGGTGGGCGCGGCCCTGAGCGGCCACAAAGGCGTGGACATGATCAGCTTTACCGGCAGCGTTGATACCGGCTCGCGGATCATGACGGCGGCTGCGACGAACATTACCAAACTCAACCTGGAGCTGGGCGGCAAGGCCCCGGCCATTGTCTTGGCGGACGCTGACCTGGCGTTGGCGGTCAAGGCAATTCGCGACTCACGGATCATCAACACCGGTCAGGTCTGCAACTGTGCCGAGCGGGTCTACGTGGAGCGCAAGGTCGCCGATCAATTCATCGAACGCATCAGCGCGGCCATGTCCGCCACCCGTTACGGCGACCCGCTGGCCGAGCCCGATGTCGAGATGGGCCCCTTGATCAACCGCCAGGGCCTGGACAGCGTCGAGCGCAAAGTGCGGATCGCCCTGCAGCAAGGTGCCAGCCTGATCAGCGGAGGCCGCGTGGCAGACCGCCCCGACGGTTTCCACTTCGAACCCACCGTGCTCGCCGGTTGCAACGCCTCGATGGACATCATGCGCGAGGAAATCTTCGGTCCGGTACTGCCCATCCAGATCGTCGACGACCTGGACGAAGCGATCGCCCTGGCCAACGACTGCGACTATGGCCTGACCTCTTCGGTCTATACCCGGGACCTGGGACGCGCCATGCACGCCATTCGGGGCCTGGACTTTGGCGAGACCTACGTCAACCGCGAAAACTTCGAAGCCATGCAGGGGTTCCATGCCGGAGTGCGCAAGTCCGGGGTTGGCGGGGCCGATGGCAAGCATGGCTTGTATGAGTACACCCATACCCATGCGGTGTACTTGCAAAGCTGACCGGCGATTGCCCTTCAGGGGGAACTTCGCCCCCTGCGGGAGCCAGCGCCCTCGAGACTCAGACCACCAAGGTCAACCACGCCGATACCAGCAGCATCACCGCCATGACCCGATTGAACCGTCCCATCGCCACGGCGGAGCGGCAGAACCGTGCGGCGCCGCGGCCCAGGTAGGCCCAGGCGGTCATGCACGGGATCGAAATGGCGAAGAATGCCAGGGACAGCCAGAGAACCCGCACGGTGCGGTCGGCCTCCGCCCCCGCGAAGACGCTGACCACCGCCAACGCCATCATCCAGGTTTTCGGGTTCACCAACTGCAACCCGGCAGCCCCCGCCAAGCCCAGCCGCGGGCCTTCGACGGGACGGTCCGGGTCGATGGCCTGGGCCGGTGCGCTGAAAATCTGCCAGGCCATCCAACTCAACCAGGCGATGCCCGCCCATGAGAGCAGTGTCTGAATCGTGGCATGGCGCGCCAGCACGTCTCCCAACCCGGTGCCGACCAAAAGCACCAGCAAGGCCGCCGCCGCGCAGGCACCGAGGATGATCGGCACAGTGGTTGCCAGGCCGAAGCGCGAGCTATGGCTCAGCACCAGGATATTGGTCGGGCCCGGGGTGATGGAGGCGACAAACGCGAACAAGGCAAACGGCAGTAACTGGTCCATGGAGCAAGATCTCGGTGAATGATCGATGGCTTGATCATCCCCACGAAGCCGTGGTCAGTCTGGAACAATTGAGCAGCGCTTGCGGTAGTCCGCCGGGCTCAGGCGATAGGCGCGCTGGAACCAGCGGCCCAGGTGGCTTTGGTCGGCAAAACCGAGCATGGCCGCCACCGCCACGACGCTCTCGCCACCGGCCAGCAAGCGCCGGGCGCGGGCCAGGCGCAACTGGATCAGATAGGCATGGGGCGCCAGGCCGAAAGCCGCCTTGAACGCACGGGTCAGGCGGAAACGATCCACGCCGGTGACCTGCGCCAAGTCGTCCAGCCCGATGTCTTCGCTCAGGTGACTGTGCAGATAATCCCGGGCCTGCTGCGCCACCAATGGCAGCCGCGGATCCGGGTTGATCCGCGTCCGCCAGTGCAGGTGTTGGGTCAGGTTGGCCAACAGCGTATCGAGGGCCGTCTGGCGCACGATGCGGATCTCCTGCTCGTGCAGGCTCTGGAAGGCCATGGCCGTGGCACTCGCCAGCCGCGCATCGTCAGTCAGGGTCGCGGCAAACCCCAGTTGGGCGTTGTCCGGCGCCACGTCGAACAAGGAACGCAACTCGCGCTCCAGCCATTGAGGCTCCAGGTACAACGTGCGATAGGTAAACCCGTGGTCGTGAGGGGCGTTACCGTCATGCAGCTCGCCGGGCTCGAGCAGGAACACTTTGCCCGGCGTGCTGTTGTGCTGCTGGCGGCGGCAATGAAACTGCTGCACGCCCTGCTCGGTCACGCCCACCAGATAGGTGTCATGCCAGTGGGGATCATAGGCATGCCCCTCGAAATGCGCGCGCACGGTCTCGATACCGGACGTGGCGTCCTGCTTGAGATCGATCCAGTTGCGCGCTGTCATGCCCTATCCCGCTTGGTGAATGTGCTCTTGGCAGATTAACTGCTGATGAGGAGCGTGTCTGGAAGATTTGTGCACACCTTGTGGAGTTTGGGTCTGCTCGCGATGGCGTTCGGTATGTAGATGCATCTGTGACTGATCCACCGCTATCGCGAGCAAGCTCGCTCCCACAGGTTTATAGCCGCCTCAGGCATCCGGAGTGATCGCTGGCAACACCGTCTCCACCGCCAAACGAGCCAATTCAGCATCCTGCTCAGCCTTGACCCCTG
Organism: Pseudomonas brassicacearum subsp. brassicacearum; assembly: GCF_008801605.1. GTDB lineage: Bacteria > Pseudomonadota > Gammaproteobacteria > Pseudomonadales > Pseudomonadaceae > Aquipseudomonas > Aquipseudomonas brassicacearum. Next base: position 249,208 of record NZ_VZPJ01000004.1, read on the forward strand.
ACACCCCGATGGCACCAATGCACTGGCCGTCATGACGGATGGTCACTCCTCCTTCAAGCATGCCCTGCAGGTGCGGAGCGCTGAGAAACGCGTAACGACCACCATTGATCATGTCTTCGAAAACCTTGCTATCACGCCGTCCCATGGCGGCCGTGCGGGCTTTTTCGGTAGCGATGTAGGCCGACAACGGCGAGGCATCGTCCAGGCGCAGCAGCCCCAGGGGATGACCACCGTCGTCCACCACACAGACCGACACTGCCCATTGACGCTGGTGAGCCAGCTCCTTGGCCGCCACCAGCAATTGCGCAACGTCCTGCTCAGTGAGTACCGCTTTGGTCTTCATGAATCACTCCGTGTTGTACAACAGCAAGCCCGTGAGACAAAACCCACGGGCCGAGGATTATTCGCCGTAGATATCGAAGTCAAAGTACTTCTGGCGAATCCGGTCGTAAGTGCCGTTGGCGCGAATGGTCGCCAGCGCCTGATTGAAGCGGCTCGCCAGCGTATCGTTCTTGCGTACCGCAATGCCGATGCCCGTGCCGAAGTATTGTTCCTCGGTGAAATTGGGACCGACAAACTCGAAATCCTTGCCCTCTGGACGCTTGAGCAGGCTCTCGTCGATCACTACCGAACTGGCCATGGTCGCGTCCAGGCGCCCGCCCAGCAGGTCGAGGAATATTTCGTTTTGCGAACCATAGCGCACTACCTCGGCGCCCGCCGGGGCAAAGCGATCAGTGACATAGCGATCGAAGTTGGTCGCCCGCTGCACCCCGATCCGCTTTCCTTTGAGTTGTGCCGGAATATCGTTGATGCCACTGCCCTTGCGAAACACCAGGCGCGCCGGGATGCGGTAGTAGCGATCGGTGAAGTCCACCGACTTCAACCGCTCGGGGGTGATGGACATGGAGGAAATCACCGCGTCGACCTTCTTCACCTTGAGCGCTGGAATCAAACCGTCGAATTCCTGTTCCTGCCAGACACAACGGACCTTCATCTCGGCGCAAAGTGCCTGGCCGATGTCGTAGTCGAAACCGACGATGGCGTTGTCCGGGGTTTTCGAGGCAAAAGGCGGATAAGCCGCCTCAATGCCGATGCGCAACGATGACTCGGCGGCTTGCAGGCTCGTACCGAAAGCCAGCAGCGAGACGAGGCCCAGTTTCAAGGCGATGCGTTTAACGTTCATTCATTTGCTCCAGATGCGATGTTATTGATTTCGGACGCTCCACAGAAGTCGTCCGTTATGGCAGCAGCAATGTGAACAAGCCCGAGCGGTTACTCTGGTGGTCGCCTGCCCGGTGACAGCACAACGGTGATCCGGCCGACGGCCTCAGACCGCCGCCGTGACAATCAGCTCCAGCAAAATTTCCGGGTCGTCGAATGCCACCTGGGCCGTGGCCCGCGCTGGCGTCTGCGAGACATCGACCCACTCGCTCCACAGCGCGTTCATCGCGGCGAAATCCCGGCCCATGTCCTTCATCCAGATCTGCACACTGAGCAGCCTGTGCTTGTCGCTGCCAGACGCGGCAAGCAGCTCATCGATCCGCTGCAGCACCTGACGGGTCTGGCCCTGGATGTCCTGACTGCAATCGGTGGCCACGACGCCGCTGAGCCAGGCCACGCCGTTGTGCACGACACTGCGGCTCAGGCGTGGGTTGCTTTCGATGCGTTGAATACTCATGAAGGTTCCTCGACGGAAAGACGCTCGCCGGCCAATTGAGCGAGCGTGATGGGTTTGAGGGGCGAACGGATGCGGTAATAGCCCACCTCGGCTGGTGGCACGTGGCGGCGTTCGGCGATGATTTCAGTGACGCTCAGACCGCATTGGCGCCCCTGGCACGGGCCCATGCCGCAACGGCCGAAGGCCTTGGTCTGGTTGGGACCCAGGCAACCCAGGTCGACGTAACGGCGAATGTCGCCAGCACTGACCTCTTCGCAGCGGCACACCGTGACGTCATCAGCAGGGATGCGATTCTGGGACCGGGGGCGATACAGGGTGTCGAGCAGAGGCCGTGCGGCGCGGGCGCGGCGTAACAGCCGCTGCAGAGCGCGCGCGTGCGCCGGCTGGCCGGCGATTGCCAACGCGACCAGGCGCCCCTCCAATTGCGCCACCTGGGCCCCGCCGATGGCGCCACCGTCACCGGCGATAAAAATGCCCGGCACGCTGCTTTCACCCCATTGATTGCGGCGCGTAATCCAGCACAGTTGCTGTTCATTCCAGTCATGCTCCAGACGCAACGACCAACTGACGTGGGTGTTCGGCACCACGCCTTGATGCAACAGAATCAAATCGGCGCGAATGCGCTGCGAGCGGCCTTGACTGTCGAAGCTCAAGGCGCAGGCCCGATCCGTGCCGTCAACCTGCAGGTTGCAAGCACCGCGAAAATGCTGGACGCCGGCACGCTTGAGCTCCGTCAGCAGCCCCAGTCCTTTGAGCAGGTCGCGCCAGCCGCGCAGCGCACTGGGCACTTGCCGCCAGGCCCGCAGCAGATCGCTTCGATGGCTGGTATCCACCAGGGCTTCAAGCGCGATCCCGGCGCGCAGGTATTGCACCGCCAGCAAGTAGAGCAATGGACCACACCCGGCCAGCACCACTGGAGTGGCCGGCACCATGGCAGCGCTCTTGAGCAGGATCTGCCCGGCCCCGGCGGTCATGACGCCCGGCAAGGTCCAGCCGGGAATCGGCATCGGCCGTTCGAAGGCCCCCGTGGCAATCAACAGATGGCGCCCTTGCAAGACTTCGGCACGCCCCTCGAACAGGTAGTGCACCTGACGCTGCGGCGTCACCTGCCAGATGGCTGCGTTGGGCAGATAGCGGGCACCGCATTGCAAAAAGTCGGCGGCCAATTTCGCCCCGGCCACGTAGTCGTCACCCAACACGGCGCGTCGGCGCGCGTCAGCCTGGAGCACCTGGCGATAAATCTGCCCACCCGGGCTGGCCTGTTCATCCAGCACGACGACCGACAGGCCGTGGGCCCTGGCTTCGAGCGCAGCGCTCATTCCCGCCGGACCCGCGCCGATGATGATCAGGTCGATGACTGCATTACTCATCGCCGCCCTCCTGCCACGGTGCCAGGCAAGCGGCTCCGCGTTGGCGACGCACGCGCATGCCGGAGCGCACCGGCACCAGGCAAGCCTGGGCATTGGCTTGTCCGTCCACCTCGACCAGGCATTCGAAGCACGCGCCCATCATGCAATAAGGGGCACCGGGGCGACCGTTGATCGCGCTTTCGCGGGTGTGGCGAATGCCACAGGCCAACAGCGCCGCCGCCAGGGATACCTCGGCAGGTACCGTGAGCAGTCTGCCTTCGAATTCGATATGCACGGTGTGATCTTCCGAAGCCAGTGGCCGGAACAGACTGTCAGCCGACATGGCGCACCTCTGTTTGCAGGTTGAAACGGTGCAGCCCGAATGGCTTCACCGCCGGGTCATCGAATTCGCCGGCGATCCAGGGCGCCAGGCGCAAGGCGTGGGCGGCGGCCAGCGTCACGCCACTGTGGCAGCTGACAATCGACAGCCCCGGGCAGCCCTGGGGCATTTCGTAGATCGGAAAGCCATCGGCGCTCATCACCCGCAACGCCCCCCAGGCCCGCACCAGTCGTACCTGGCCCAACCGCGGAAAACACTGCACCGCGCGCCGGGCAATAGCCGCCATGACCTGGCTGCCGGTGCCGTCATCGAAGCCCGTCGACTCGTGGGAATCACCCAGTTGCAGCGTGCCCTCGTCGGTCTGGCGGACATACGTAGTGGGGTACTGCAGAAATGGCTCAAGCCGCTCGGTAACCAGAATCTGCCCACGGTTCGGCTGCACCGGCACGTCCAACCCTACCCTGGCCCCCAGCGTCCGATTGCCGAGGCCAGCGGCCAGGACCACCTGGCGGGCAGCCCAGCGCTGCTCTCCTGCCCGCAGTTCGAAGCCCTTGGTGCCCGTGTCGATAGCCTCGACGTGATGACCGTTGATGAGCTTGACCCCGCGAGCCTGGCAGGCGGCGTAGAGCGAGCGCAGCAGCTTGAGCGGGTTGACGTGGCCGTCCATGGGCGAAAAACAGCCGCCCACTACATCAGGCCCAATGCCGGGCAAGCGGGCGCGCAGTTGCGTGGCGTCCAGCAGTTCAAAGGGGTAGTCGCCAGCAAAGGCGTCACGCAGCCAACCCAGCCGATGACTTTCCTCGGCCATTTCCACGTCGCTCAGGCACAACTGGAAGCCACCCTGTTGGCGCAGGTGGACGTCGATGCCGGTATCGGCTTGCAACGCCGCAGCGAATCGAGGCCAGAGCGCCACCGATTCCCGCGTCCATTGCGCATAAGGGCTCATCCGGTAGCCCTTGCCCTGGACCCAAAGCAACCCAAAGTTGCCCCGGGCAGCGCGGATGGCGTCGTCGCCTTCGTCGAGCACGCTCACCTGGCGCCCGAGCAAGGCCAGCCCAAAGGCGATGGACATCCCCACCAGGCCACCTCCTACGACAATGACATCAGTTTTTTGCATGGCTTTCTTATCGCTGTTTTCGGCGCTTCTCATTCAATCAAGAGCCGGCCCATGGCTGGATTAAGTGGTTGCGCTCGATCCTAGGGCCATGACAACGCCTTGAAAAATGCTTTATTTTGGCAACCTCATGTCTTTTTGTTATGGATTGGATTGGCCTATGAACCTGCGTCAGTTGGAAGCCTTTCGCGCCGTGATCCTGGGCCAGACCGTGACCCGGGCCGCCGAAATGCTGCACATCTCGCAGCCGGCGGCGACCCGGCTGATCGCCAGCCTGGAAGAGGACATCGGCTTCAGCCTGTTCGACCGGGTCAAAGGGCGACTGCAACCCACTGCCGAGGCCATGACCCTGTATCAGGAAGTGCAGCGTTCGTTGTTGGGCGTGGAGCGCATTGCGCGTACCGCCCAGGACATCCGCACGCTCAAGCGCGGTTCACTGCACATTGCCTGCGCACCGGCCATGGGTTTGTCGTTCGTGCCCCGGGCAATTGCCGCGTTCATGGCCGAACACGATCAAGTGCAGATATCGCTGGTGGTGCATTCGTCCCGGGAAGTCGTGGACCTGGTGGTGGGCCAGCGCTGCGACCTGGGCCTGATCGTGCTGCCCAATACGTACCCCAGCCCTCGCGCGGAAAAATTGCTGGCCACGCGCATGCTCTGCGCCCTGCCCGCCGGCCATCGCTTGCAGAACCAGGCGACGATCCGCCCGGAAGACTTGCAGGGCGAACCGTTCATTTCCTACCCGCAGTCGATTGCCTCGCGCCAGCACATCGATGCGATCTTCGCCGCCCATGGTGTGGACCGCGAACTACGCCTGGAAACCCAACTCTCGCTGCCCATGTGCGCGTTTGTCGAACAGGGCCTGGGCGTGGCGCTGGTGGATGCCATCAGTGCCGTCGAGTACCGCGGCCAGGGCATCGTCTTCCGGGCCTTCGAACCGGCGATAGAAATGGATTTCAGCATGCTCCTGCCCATCCAAGGGCCGGTTTCCAGGCTGCACGCCAGCTTTCTGGAGCACATGCAGCGGTTCATCGAAGCACAGGTGCCGGCGGCCTATCGGTTCTGATGTGACCGCCAATCGCCCACCAATGGATCCACTGATCAGATAAATCGGCCATTACTCCAGCAATACCGTTGACAAATAAATTAGTTAAGAGAGTTAATGGATCCACAGACAAGAACAACATCCGCCTGGAGATCCCTCATGTACCCCAAAAATGCCTGGTACGTTGCCTGCACCCCCGATGAAATCGCCGACAAACCCCTGGGTCGCCAGATCTGTGGTGAGAAGATGGTTTTTTACCGGGGGCATGAAGGCAAGGTCGCGGCGGTGGAAGACTTCTGCCCCCATCGCGGCGCCCCGCTCTCCTTGGGGCATGTCGAAAACGGCAACCTTGTGTGCGGCTATCACGGCTTGGTGATGGGCTGCGACGGCAAGACTGTCGAGATGCCGGGGCAACGGGTACGAGGCTTCCCCTGCAACAAGACCTTTGCGGTACAGGAACGGCATGGGTTCATCTGGGTCTGGCCCGGTGACCAGGCGCTGGCCGACCCGGCGCTGATCCATCATCTGGAATGGGCCGAAAGCGATGAATGGGCCTACGGTGGCGGCCTGTTCCATATCCAGTGCGACTATCGCCTGATGATCGACAACCTGATGGACCTGACCCACGAAACCTACGTCCACGCCTCGAGCATCGGCCAGAAGGAAATCGACGAGGCGCCGCCGGTGACCACGGTCGACGGCGATGAAGTGGTCACCGCCCGGCACATGGAAAACATCATGGCCCCGCCATTCTGGCGCATGGCCTTGCGCGGCAACAACCTGGCCGATGACGTGCCGGTGGATCGCTGGCAGATCTGCCGTTTCACCCCGCCCAGCCATGTGCTGATCGAAGTCGGCGTGGCCCATGCCGGCAACGGCGGTTATCACGCCGCGCCGCAATTCAAGGCGTCGAGCATCGTGGTGGATTTCATCACGCCCGAAACCGAGACGTCGATCTGGTACTTCTGGGGCATGGCCCGGCACTTCCAACCACAGGATGAAGCACTTACCGCGTCCATTCGCGAAGGCCAAGGCAAGATTTTCAGCGAAGACCTGGAAATGCTCGAACGCCAACAGCGAAACCTGCTGGACCATCCGCAACGCAACCTGCTCAAGCTCAACATCGACGCGGGCGGCGTACAGTCTCGCCGGGTACTGGAGCGCTGGATTGCACGGGAACGGGAAGCACAGGCCGGGTTGATCGCCAGCAGCCATCAACCACAGCTGGCGGAGCAACGGCCATGATCGAAGTCCACGTCGCGGCGCGACACAACGAAGCCCTCGATATCTGCAGCTACGAATTGACGCGTGTCGATGGTGAGCCGCTGCCGGCCTTCACCGCCGGCGCCCATATCGATGTGCACTTGCCCGGCGGGCTGATTCGCCAGTACTCGCTGTGCAACCACCCCGAGGAGCGGCATCGCTATCTCATCGGCGTGCTCAAGGACCCGACATCCCGCGGTGGTTCGCGCAGCCTGCATGAGCTGATCCAACCAGGTATGCGCTTGCACATCAGCGAGCCGCGCAACCTGTTCGCTCTCGCCCCGCAAGCCCGCCGCAGCCTGCTGTTTGCCGGCGGCATCGGCATTACGCCGATCCTGTGCATGGCCGAGCACCTGGCCCAGAGCGGTGCAGCGTTCGAGCTGCATTACTGCGCCCGCGCCCGCGACCGCGCGGCCTTTGTCGAGCGCCTGCGCCAGTCTCCTTATGCCGACCGGGTCTTCCTGCATTTCGATGAAGAACCTGAAACCCTGCTGGACGCCGCCAGGGTGCTGGCCGCGCCCGGTGACGACGTGCACCTCTACGTCTGCGGCCCCGGCGGATTCATGCAACACGTCCTCGACACCGCCAAGAACCAGGGCTGGCAGGAAGCCTGCCTGCACCGCGAATACTTCGCCGCCGCCCCTACCGACACCCGCGCCGATGGCAGCTTTTCGGTCAAACTGGCCCGCAGCGGCCAAGTGTTCAACGTGCCGACGGACCGCAGTGTGGTGCAGGTGTTGGAAAGCCACGGCATCGAGATTCCGATCTCGTGCGAACAAGGTGTCTGTGGCACCTGCCTGACGCGTGTACTGGAAGGTGTGCCGGAGCATCGGGACATGTTCCTGACCGAGGCTGAACAGGCCAGCAACGACCAGTTCACGCCATGTTGCTCAAGGTCCAAGACACCCGTCTTAGTACTGGACCTCTAACACCGGACACTGTGGGAGCGAGCTTGCTCGCGATGGCGTCGGTTCTGCAGCATTGATGGTGACTGACACACCGCTATCGCGAGCAAGCTCGTTCCCACAGGGGATTTGTGGTGAATGACAATCCAGCTGTTACCTGCAACCGGGCGGGTTACTCCGAGCGCAGGATCACCGTCATCCGCTCGTCAGCCAGCGTCGAGCCGAACACTTCGGCGTAGCGCAGGGTCGCGTTGGCATGCTCGCGCATGATTGCCTCGGCGCGGCCGCTCTGGCGGTTGATCAGGGCGTCGAACACCGAGTGGTGTTGCATATGGGCATAGTTGAAGCGGCGAAATTCGCCGGCCATGTTCTGGCGATCCACCGCCAGGGCGGTGACTGAGGCGAATGGCAAATGATCGTTGCGGGCCAGGGCATCGGCAATCGCCGGGTTGTGGCTGCCTTCGACGATCACTTGGTGAAAACGCATGTTGAGGTCGTGATAGACCTCCAGGTCGTCCTCGGTCACATAGCCCTTGGCGAACAGTTCATCGCCCTGCACCAGGCATTGCTCGAGTATCGCGCGGGCTTCTTCAGACAAGCCGTGCTCGGCTGTCTGCCGTGCCGCCAGGCCTTCCAGCACGCCACGCACCTCCACCGCTCCGGCGATCTGCTCGGCACTGACCGAACGCACCTGGAAACCTCGTCCGCCGAAGCGCACCAGCAACCCTTCCTGCTCCAGGGTTCGGAACGCCATGCGCACCGGCATGCGCGAAACGCCGAACAGCTCGGCCGTAGGTATTTCCATCAAGCGCTCGCCAGCGGCCAACTCGCCCGAGGCGATCATCTTGCGCAGCGCAACCAGCACCGTTTGGCCGGGCTTACTCATCCAGGCGATTCCACAGAAAAGAAGCCGTCATAGTAGAAGGCTTGGCGCAGCGTGTCACGGCAAGGCAGTGGCAGCCAGGCTGGCCGCCACAGCGGGTTGTTCAAATCCCTGCCAACTCGCGCAATTGCGCCAGGGTCTGCTCGTCCAAGCTAATCCCATGCTCATTGGATTTGCTGCGTTCGCGATGGCGACGGTCTCCCGGTAAGCGCCGCAACCCAACGCCATGCATCTGCCTGACCAACTCCTGGCTGCGCTCGGCGAAGTTTTGCCCGGCGGTCTTGCTCGGGTCGATCACGATCAACAACTGTCCGGTCCACGGGGTCTTGGCGCCCGGGTGGTCGTGCCAGTCGAATTCGAAGGAAAAATTGCCGCCAGTCAGGGCTGCCGCCAGCAATTCGACCATCATCGACAGCGCCGAGCCCTTGTGCCCACCAAAAGGCAGGAGCGCGCCACCTTCGAGAATCGCCTTGGGGTCGCGGGTCGGCTGGCCAAGGCTGTCCACGCCCATTCCTGGCGGCAACAACTCGCCCTTGCGTGCAGCAATCTGTACGTCGCCGTGGGCAATGGCGCTGGTGGCGAGGTCGAAAACAATCGGCTCACCGTCAGCCCGTGGTGCGGCGAAGGCAATGGGATTGGTGCCGAACAATGGGCGGTCCGCGCCATGGGGCACCACACACGTCATGCTGTTGACCACACTCAACGCCACCAGGCCTTCATAGGCGAACGGCTCGACATCCGGCCAGAGGGCGGCAAAGTGATGGGAGTTGCGAATGGCCAGGATGGCAATGCCGGCGCTGCGGGCCTTCGCCACCAGCAATGGACGCGCTGCGGCCAGTGCGGGCTGGGCAAACCCGTTGCCGGCGTCCACGGCGACAAACCCTGACGCGACGTCCTCGACCACTGGCACGGCCTTGCCGTTGACCCAACCGCTGTCGAGTGTCGAGACATAACCGGGAATGCGAAATACCCCATGGCTGTGGGCACCGTCGCGCTCGGCCCCGGCGCAGTTTTCAGCCAGGCACCGAGCGACTTCGGTCGACGTGCCATGACGCAGGAAAATTTTCTCCAGCAAGCTCACCAGAGCATCGAAAGACAAGGTGCAAGAAGCGGCATGATCGGATGGCGCAGACATCTGAAGCTCCAGAATGATTGTTGGAGGTAGCAACAGCGTAAAGGGACCCGCCGGGTGATTAAACACCGTTTCAGGCGCGCACTGTCAATCCTTGTCCGCGGCATTTGCCCGGCCTGGCAGGTCGAAAACCAGCATGCGGTAACTATGTACCACCTTTGCTCATTCATCGTTGCCTAGTCTGGCGGCTTCCTCCATGTTCGCGCCGCTCTGAGGCGCCCTGATCGAGAAGCAACGATGCTCACTGAAACCACGCCACTTTTATTTCCCGAGGTATTGCCCCCCCATCGCCTGGACGAATTGACCGCCACCCACGGTCTGACGCAGGCAGACCTCGACTGGTTGCAGCACATCGCCCTGCCCGACCACACCCAGCGCGCAGCGCAGACACCCCCGATGTTCGCCGAAACCATTCTGTTGCAAGCCGATGAAAAATCGCCCATTGCACTGGCCGGCTGCTTTGTCCTTAGCACCTCGTCGAACAGCGCCGAAACCAGCACCCACCCGGTGTTTCTCTACACGCCAAGAGGTGGCATAAAAAAGTTCGACAACCTGGTCTCCCTCGAAGAACAGATTGACCACATGCGCCGGGACACCGCGCAACGCGACGACCTGTTCCGCCTCTTGTCGATTTCCCAGCGCAGCGAACTGAACAGCACCACTGACATCAGGCTGACCCGGCAACTCATCGAAGAGGATGTTTTCAAGACCCAGCTCGAATCCATCGAGTACGCCCAGAGCCTCAACGCCCTGGCCATGGTGAATGAACTGATCAAGTTGCCCTCCTTGAGATCAATGCTTGACCAGATCTTGAACGAGGCGCTGCCGGACCTGGATCATCGACAGATCCGCGTGGCCTTCGGCAAGGGGGCTCGCCCGGGAAATCCAAGGGCCATCCAGGTGACCGAAAGCATCCCACTGAGCGATGCCATCCTAGGCTATTTCCATCATCAGGGCTGGCCTGTCGGGCATGACATCGATCTGACTCATCCGGGGACACTTGCATCGTCCTACAGCCCGCAGCAATGGGAAAACATCATAAAGGACGTTGCCAGGAAACTGATTCCGACGCTCATCGGCTGCCTCGATGCCTTTTGGGAGAACACGACGACTCACTTCTATATGTCTCGACGCAAACTGCTTTCCCAAGTCATCCACGATGGACTCTGGGCAACCATCCTGGTCGAGCGGGAAAAAAGACAACTGACGGAGGAACAAAGTCGTGAGCTGCTCCGGCTGTTCAGACCTTCCCGTCGAGACGAGACACTGCTGTTCATCGAAACGATTCGCCTCTGGGAATATGAGCCGCACTTCGTAGAACTTGCAGGCTCCATGATGATCAGCGCCAAAGGCAACTATCTCTACACGCCCATGCATGGTCTTCAGAAAATAGACAACCATCTCGGTTTCAAGGCTGCGCTGTTCGGTAACCCCGCAAGCACCGCACAAAAGGAAGCGCTCTATAGCCTGCTGAGCCTGGAAGAGCGCAACCGTTTCCTGCGGTTTGACGAGCCACAGCTTTCGGGCAAGCCACTGGATTTGCCAGTGGCCGAATCCCTGGCGAATACCATCATCGAAAAACAGAAGAATAATCTTCATTACGCACTGGAAATGTCTCGCCAGGGCGATGTCGATATCCACCCGCTCATCGACAAGGCGTTGGATATACGCACCTTCATCAACAAAAGCCTGTTGGACCAGCCTACTGCCGGACACTGGGGCACTCATCCCGCTTTTCATGGAAGTCTGCGCCCGTCCAACTTCATGGCTGATCAGATGCAAAGAAAGGTCAAGAGTTACACCGATGTCGAAGCGGCTTTCGATAACCTCTTTACCCGGTTGCCGACCTCCCACAACGTTTCGCTGCGCAATGGGCTCAAGCAATTACTGGCTGAACTGACCAATGTTTTTTCCTTGGGGATACGTGCCGAGGCCGAACTCAGGGAACTTAACGCGAGCCTGCCGTCGATTGCGAATGACCTGATCAGAGCGGTTTTTGCCTACGATTCAGAATACCCGGACCGCGCACAACGGATAGGCGTCAGGGGCTTTCGGCCGGATGTCTATTCATTGACGCTGGCTTGTAGCGAAGATGGTCGAACGGTTTATCTACCCCTTGCCAACTGCTTTTTATTAACTGAACGCGGAGGCCTCGACACCCCCTATTCGGGCATGGCAATCCTCTGGACGCCCGCCGATGGCTTGCAGGCGTTTTCGTCTGTTGAAGTTGCCACCCAGCAATTGAATCGACACCTGCTCGACTCCCGGAAACGCTTTGGTTTGCTCGCTAATCTCACGCCGGCACAACGCCAACCTCATGGGCATTATCAACTCCAGGCGTATGAGCTGATCGAGGACAACGTGCTGGTGAATCGGATGAATTCGTTCATCAAACACTTTGAGGCCGAGCATGCTTATCTGAGCACCTTGAAGGCCGGGAGCTGGCAACTGACCGGCAAGGCACTGTCGAGAAGCCTTCAGGCATTGCTGAACAAAGGCGCGCCCACCAACCTCAAGCGCGCCTCACACATTGCCCAGGCCAACAAGCAGCAACAGCAACTCCCCGCCTGGCTCGGTACAGCGGCACTTGACGATCAACGCCTGCACGTCGAGTTGCTTGAGCAATATAAAAACAGCGTGGTCGATGGCAAGGACTATCTGGACGGTATCGAGCCGCTGCGCACCTATGTGCGTAATAAACTGAAAGCGCTGCTGAGCGCACGCTTCGCCGCAAACAACCTTGACCCCGACACCATCCAGATCACACCGAACCTTGCCATCGTCGGGCCGGCCAGTTCGCTAACCGACTTCGCCATGCATCACATCGAAGTGACCCGGGAAGGATTCAAGGTTTCTTCAACGTCCACGCAGAAACTGCCGGACGGCCTGAACGAGATCACCGTCCGGCAGATGCTGTCTTCGTTGGATATCTCCACCGACTTTAAAAATCAGGTGGCGCAGAAACTGTCCGGCACCACTGCGCAGGCCCGGCAAAGGAAAGCGGCCTTCCGCCAACAAATGCCCTGGCAGTTGCTGCAATACGCTCACGCACGCTATCTGCAACAACACCTTTCCCCCCTGGCCTTTGATTTGATCCGTCAGGTGGTGGACATGCCCGATGCCGTCGCTCGCAAAGCCGTTGACGGTGCCAACGCGTTTATTCGCCCGCTGGAGTTGATCAAGACCGACGGTGCCGTGCCGGTCAAAGTGCAGGGGCTCTACTTGATCGGTTCGAGCGTCGATGCGACAAGTCCTCAAGTCCTGTATTCGCCCTACCATGAGGGGGATCACTTCACCGAATTCAAGGATGAAAAGAGCGTCATTGCCGCATTCAATACGCCAGGGATACTTCAGGACCTGCTGATTCGCCGGCTTCCCGAGCACCAGCAGTCCACATTCAGGCACCTGTTCGCCGCCACGCTCGGGCAGCGATCGGAAATCACCCTGGCCTCGAACCCTATCCAGACCAACCTGCTCGACACATTGTTCGACGACAACGCAGCATTGTTATCGGACATGCTGACCGCGCAAACCAATGAAAATCGACAGTTTGACTGGGGAACGGTCCTGCACCTGCTCAGCTCCGGCATCAAGTTGGTCGGGGGACAGTTGTCGGGCAAACTGACTTTTATCGAAACGCTTTGGGAAAGCTACCAGGACTTCAAGGCTTCAGCCGAAGCCTTGCAGCAACATGACTGGAGAACAGGCCTGCACGACTTTATCGCTGGCGCCGCGGAGATGGTGTCGCTGGGCCTGATGAATCGCGAAGACACATTCGGCCTGCTCGATCCCGTTGAACCTCTCTCCCAAGGCGCTACGTTGGCCAATCGCTGGAAGGACATCGCTTCCACCGCCCAGATCCGAACCGACTTGAGCGTTTTCGAGGCCATGGGCATCAGCCTGTCGGGCCTGCAACTGGACCTGATCGACGGAACCTACAAGGCACTGGAAAACGGCAAGCTGTACATCCCCCTCGCCGGCAAAGTCTTCCAAGTAGCGAAAGCCGGCCAAACCTGGCGAATCGTGCATGAGCACGCAGAGGGGCCGTTATTGAGAAAGTCGCCTGACGGCCGGACATGGGCACTCGATCCACAACGCCAGACCATACGCTTCGGTAAAGCCGGCTCGAAGATGGCCGTCACCTACAGCGACTTCAAGGCCAAGGGTTCACTGAATATCGAAGCAAAGGGCATGGCTGAGATACGCAGGAAATATCCGTATCGTGCAAATGCAATTATGCAGGCACTGGAGACCGCGAGGTTCTATTCATTCAACGCCCTTCACAACTTTGATCAATTCAAGCGACAACCACTTGTGGGCTCTCGGCTGGATAATTTCCTGAGATTGTTTTTTGGGGTCAACAGCGTCGATGCGCGTCTTATCGGCAAGATAGAGGCGGCGATCTCGCCTATATGCCGGGCGTTGGCCGATCCATCCTGGGCGCTCCAGAATGCCGACCGCATCGTGATCGGCAACCTCAAGCACCTGGAAGATCGAGCAACCGCCTTCGTACTCGAGCCGGCAGCCGTCGGAAGAATCTATATCACGCAGTTTTTTTTCGACATGGGCTTGGACTGGTACAAGGCCGTCGTACCCGAGTTCTTCAATGTCGATGCACATGCCCAGGGAGCGACCTTCATTCACGAAATTTCCCATCAGTTGTTCAATACGTTCGACATCATCTACCTGGACGCCGCACTGCCATTTCTCGATTTGATTTCAACAGTGACTTACGCCGGAAAGTTGCAATACGACAAGCAAAAGGACCTGCAACTCAACGGGCTTTCATTGACCACGCCAAAGTCAAAACTGTTCACGCAATGGGACAGCACGGATAACACCTACAAGAAGCTGGAGCTGTTGCCTGGATACCGGCAAACCACCCGGGAAATCCTGAAGATAACCGGCGCCAGAACCATGGATAACGCTCGTGATGATTTTCTCGATCCGATTTTGCCGGACAAGCGCATCGACGTCATACTTCGCAACGCCGACTCGCTCACGCTCTTGATTTGTGAATTGGGACGCCAACTCGACTCCACTCCATCACGGCAAATTGCCGTGCCGTGAAGGGTTTGAGTGGTTGATCTTTTTTTCACGCAATGTATGCGACGGTAGGCCACGACGAATGTTTGAGAAAAAAAGGCTCATTGATGCGTAAACGCCATGACGGCTGTTCTCGGCAGCTCATGCCGAAGGTTAGAATGCGGCAAACCAGGAAGAGTCAATGACCGAACATCCCCTCTCGGAAGCCGAATACGACGCCATTACCGATGCCGCTGCCCATTGGTGCATGCGTTTGCATGCCGTCGATTGCACCGATGCCGAACGGCAGGCGTTCAAGCAATGGCACGATGCCGATCCCCTGCATGCTTTCGAATACGAAGCCATGCTGGAGATCTGGGCTGTTGCCGATCATCTGCCGCGCGTCGAGTCGGCGCCAGCCGCCCCAGCACGCCGCAGCCGGTCGCGCTGGAGTCGGTTGGCGGTCGCCGCTGCGGTGTTCGTAGTCGGCATGCCGCTGGCCGCTTACACCGGTTGGAACCTGGGCTGGGTTGCCAATTCCTACCAGCGCTTCGAAGCCGGCGCAAGCGTACGCCATGTCACCCTGGGTGACGGCAGCCAGGTCGAACTCAACCTGGGCAGTGAGCTGGTATTTGCCAACTACAAAAACGAACGCAGGGTGACGCTGAAAAAGGGTGAGGCGTTTTTTGACGTCAGCCACGACAAACAGCACCCGTTTGTCGTTCGGGCCGGCCAAGGCCAGGTGCGCGTGACCGGTACTCGCTTCAACGTATGGATGTACCAGGACCAGGTCCGGATCACGCTACTGGAGGGCTCGGTGAGGGTGACCAGCAACCAGGCGAACCCCCGTGACGGCCTGCCGCTTTCCCCGGGCATGCAGGCAAGCTACAAGGCCGGCGACCAGCAACCGCAAGTTCGTGAGACAGACGCCAACGACAGTTCGCTGGCGTGGCGCAACGGCAAGCTGGTGTTGGATAACCTCGCCCTGAGCGATGCACTGCCGCTGATCAACCGCTACCTCGACCGGCCCGTCATGCTGGCCGACAACAGCACCGGTGGCTTGCGTATCGGTGGTGTCTACAACATCAGCGAAGTGCAGAACCTGGTGCCTTCGCTGCCCAAAGTCCTGCCGGTCTATCTGACCCGGAACAAGGACGGCAACCCGGTCCTCAACTCCATCGGGCAACGACCGGCCACGAACTGAAAGCTTTTCTCTGTGGGAGCAAAGCTTGCTCGCGATAGCGGTGAGTCAGTCTGCCTTGATGTTGAACATGCCTCCGTCATCGCGAGCAAGCTTTGCTCCCACAGTTTGGATCGGTGCCAGCCTGCGATTTCCCGGCCAACACAAATCCCCTGTGGGAGCAAAGCTTGCTCGCGATAGCAGAGGGACAGCTTGCCACGATGTTGAATCTGCCGCCGTCATCGCGAGCAGGCTCGCTCCCACAATTTGGATCAGTGCCAGCCTGCGATTGCCCGGCCAACACAAATCCCCTGTGGGAGCAAAGCTTGCTCGCGATAGCGGTGGGTCAGTCTGCTTTGATGTTGAACATGCCTCCGTCATCGCGAGCAAGCTTTGCTCCCACAATTTGGATCGGTGCCAGCCTGCGATTTCCCGGCCAACAAAAATCCCCTGTGGGAGCAAAGCTTGCTCGCGATAGCGGTGGGTCAGTCTGCCTTGATGTTGAACATGCCTCCGTCATCGCGAGCAAGCTTTGCTCCCACAATTTGGATCGGTGCCAGCCTGCGATTTCCCGGCCAACACAAATCCCCTGTGGGAGCAAAGCTTGCTCGCGAAGGCGGTGGATCAGTCTACATCCAGTTTGAATGTGACCGCACACAAGCGGCTATTGCGTCGCCACCCTGCCCGTCTCATCACGCTCGCGGATAATCAGCGCCTGATAGTGCGGATCGGCCTTGATCTGCTGTTCAGTGAATGGCAGCACACTCCACTGCTTCTGCGAAAAGGCCTGGGTCTGGTCCGTCGAATACGGCGATGCCGGGTCGCTGGAGAGGGAGAATGCCAACAATCCCAGGGCCTGCGGACCTTTGCCGTCAAACGTCACCACTTGCAGATAGCTGGTCCCGCTGACCACTTCCCGCTTGCCGTTCGCCCCGGGCACACTCTGGATCGCGTTGTAGATGCCCAGCTCCCCGGGACCGCCGTGAATCGGTGTCTGGCGGCTGCCGCTGCTGGCCACCTGGACGTCTTGCCATTGGCTGTTCTTCGACAACCCGGCGACCTTCACCGCCTCCACCGAAGCCAGCATGGCATCGCGCACGGCCTTGAGTACTGCCGGCCGCTCGACCGCCAGGCCACGCGGGGTGTGTTGCGGATCTTTGGGATCGAAGGCGACGCGCCATGAATCAGGTACCGCCTGCAACCGGTCCATGATGTGCTGGAAATGCACGAACCCCAGGCCGCTATTCAGGCCGGCCTTGCGATCCCAGGCCTCGAGGCTGGCACAAGCCTCGACCAATGCCGAAGCATCGGCCCCCAGGTCACCGGCGCACACGCCGAGCAGGTCCGGCATCACCTGGTCAGCCAGATAAACCTGGTCGTCCATGACCATGCGCTGCAAATCCTCCACCTTCACCGGCCCGTTCTTGGCCAACTGGCCCATCCGGTCCAGTGCAAAACGCGCCCGCAGTCCCAGCGGCTGACCTTGCTGGCTGATCAACGGGGAGTAACCGGACAGCGGCTGCGCAGGGTTGACCATCCAGGCCGAATCGTTGGAGTTCTGCACATAATCACGGCGCAGCAACTGCGGAAGCCTGTCGGCGGCATAGATGCCTTTTTGCACGGCTTTGGAATCGATGCCCCAGGCACACTCGCTGCGAGAGCCATCCAGCACGATCAGTCTCAACCCGGCCCGGGGATCGCTGCACCGGGCCAGTTTGTCGGCGTCGACGTTCGGCACCACCGACACGTTCATGTAAAGGCTTTGCCCCTGGTCGTCCACCGCCAGGGTATTGACCCAGGGAATGCCCTGAATCTTATGGACGGCGTCCTGCAGATCCTTGAGCGTGACCGCCTTGTTCATGGCGTACCACTGGGCCAGCACGCGATCGTTTTCCAGGTTCGCGTCCCGCAGGCTGTAGGCGAACCGGTTATCCCAGTCCAGCCGGCCAGGCCATTGCACGATCGGGCCGAACTGTGAGCCATAGACCACTCGGGAGACCGTCTGCACCTGGCCGTCAGGTTGCTTGACGTCTACCGCGACCGTTTGCTGGCTCATCGGCACAGACTTGCCGTCGAGCAGATAGCGGGTCGGGTCCTTCGGATCGAGTTGCAGGCGGTACAGGGTGAAGTGTTTCGAGCTGTCGACGGTGTGGGTCCAGGCCAGGTGCTGGCTGAAACCGATGTTGATCATCGGCAGACCTGGCAGCGCCGCGCCCATGACGTCCAGCTTGCCGGGAATGGTCAGGTGCATCTGGTAGAAACGCATGCCGCCTACCCACGGAAAATGCGGGTTCGCCAGCAACATCCCACGGCCATTGAACGAGCGCTCGCTGCCGATGGCCAACGCATTGCTGCCGCGCTCCAGGGCAAAACGCTGCTGCCGGGTTGCGGCGGCCGCGAAACCGGTGACCGGGGTGCCCGCGAGTGCGGTCGCCTGGGGCGGTTGCGCGCCGGCCAGGGCCTCGGCGAACTGGCCGACGCCCCCTTCCACCAACAGCCGGCGGGTCAACTTGACCAGGTCCAGCGCCGTGATCGGCCGTACCCATTCGCTGGCACATTGTTCGGGCAGGCCTTTGGCCTTGCGTTCGACCAGCGCACGGTTGTAACCCGCCACGTAGCCTTCGACCAGTTGTTGCACCTGGGGCGTCTGGGCCTGCCAGAAACCGGAAACCGCTTGTGGCGTGTTGAGCCAACTGAAGAACAGATCGCTGACGCGGTTCTCCCGCTGCTCGAGCGTGACCTGCTCCGGCCCGAAATAGCGCGAGCGCTGGGCGTTGACCGTGACGATCTCATTGGCCAGCAGGCACAGGTTGTCCTGGGCGTAGGCGTAGCCGATGCCATAACCCAGCCCACGTTCATCCTGCGCCCGGATATGCGGTACGCCAAAACGGGTGCGACGGATCTCGGCACTGGCCTGCTGCCCATCGTCCTGCGCATTGACCACGGGGCTGAGCCCGAAGGCGATCCCCAGAAAAGCGCCTGCGAGGCCAACCCTCGATAACTGCCCGGACATTCTCACGTTCACTCCTGATGAAAACTTCAGAAACCAGGACGGCTACCGGTGCGACAGAAGACAAACACTCGGCCCGCCTGGGAAATCACATGCCGCGTGCTGAACCGGAATGTGCCTACCTTGAAAACGAACCGGATGAAAAAAAATTAATGGCTGGCGGCCTTTTGAAAGCGAGGGTTTGACGCAGCAAGGGCATTTTTTTCACATCATGGCCCTCATGATTGTGCGTCCTCGTTCGTCCTATTACAGGAGAGTATCCGTGACCTTTTCTGATCAGGCTGGTAAGGAGTTTTTGCATGCGTAACGCGCAACTGCCCATGGAGGGCAAGCCAAGGGCGACCGGCGTCTCGCTGAACGCCCCCCACCGTGTATTCGACAGGCCGGCGGAACGAGGCGGCAATGACCACATCAGGCGCTTGCTCAAGAGCTTCGGGCTCAGGACCAGCCTGATTCGTCTCAAAGTCATCGACGCGCTGCTCAAGGCCGCCCACGAAAACCGCAGCCTGGGCGTGCGCGGGGTGCACAGCCAGTTGTTGGGGCTGGACATTCCATTGTCCTTTCTCAGCGTGCGCGAGGTTTTGAAGCGCCTGTGCAGCGAGGGCGTCGTCACCCTCAATCCGGATAAAAGCTACTGCCTGCACCCCAGTGCGATGGCCGTGCTCCAGGCCGAGGATTGAAGCCGTCGCTCAGGACTTGACCTTGCGCCGCATCACGCCGTTGATCACCACCACGATGACCGCCACGGCAATGGCGATGTATTGAAACAGCTGCTCGCTGATCATGCCCTTGCCCTGCATCCACGACAGTCCAAGCATGATTGCCAGGACGACGAGGACGATCAGAATCGAGTATTTCAAACGTTGCGAATGAGTCATTTGCCAGCTTCCTGAAGTGATTCCCCTCTGCATCGCATTTGCATCTCGGCACTGCTTCACCTTTTTCGTTGCGCGATGCAAGCAGGACCCTATGGTACAGCCCTCGCGCATTTTCGCGCGACTGTAGTCGTAGGCATTGACGACCTGCTTTCATCGGGCACCGGATTATTAAGCAGCCGCCGTAAATACCTTCTGAAGGATTCATCCTACAAAAAAAGTTCCGTTTTCCCTCGCTCATACAGGGGAAGTCGCCTTACGACCGTGGACGTCACCAACGTAATCTCGAAAAAGAAGTGATTTCTTCTTTCCGAAAGCCAGCGTTGGAAACCCATGCAAAATCAGCCGATCATTTTTTCGTCCACTCGCCTGGCAGGCTTCTGCCTGGCAATCGCCGTTTTTGAACTCCTTACCTATATGGCCAGCGACCTGGTCATGCCCGCCATGCTCATGGTGACCCGGGATCTGGATGCATCCGCCGATCAAATTCCCTACGCATTCAACTTGTACCTGTTGGGCGGCATCCTGTTGCCATGGCTGATCGGCCCACTGTCGGATCGCCATGGACGGCGCCCATTCATGCTGGTCGGGTGCGCCGGATTCGTGCTGGCTTGCGCGGCGATCACCCAGGTCACCAGCATGCAAGGTTTCAATGGGCTGCGCTTGATCCAGGGGATGGGGTTGGGTTTTGTGATCGCGGTCAGCTATCCGGCCATTCAAGAGGTCTTTTGCGAGTCTACTGCGGTGAAAGTCATGGCGTTGTTGGGCAACCTGGCCCTTCTCTCGCCCCTTTTGGGACCGTTGGCTGGGGGGATGCTGCTGCAATGGCTGTCCTGGCGTGAGCTGTTCATGTTGCTGACCGGCCTCGGGATGTTGAGCTGGCTAGCCTTGTGGTGGTTCATGCCGAGAAATAGCGACGCGACTCGACTCCCCGATAACACTCCGACTACCCAACCACTCGACATGCGTTCGCTGGTCCGGCGATACGGCGCGCTACTGGGCCATGTGGGGTTCATGTCGGCCAGCGTCGCGCTAGGGTTGATGAGCCTGCCGCTGATTGCCTGGATCGGCCTGTCTCCGCTGCTGTTGATCCAGGGCCAGGGCCTTTCTCCATTGCTCTACGGTATCTGGCAGATTCCGGTTTTCTCGGCAGTCATCCTCGGCAATCTGATGCTCAACGCCCTGGTGGAGCGAGTCGGCGTGCGTCGGGTGGTCGGCTACAGCCTGCTGCCCTTCTGTACCGGCCTGATCGCTTTGGTCGTTGCCAGTCAATTCGATCTATCGCTTGCCGTACTGGTCAGTGCCCTGTCGCTGTACGCGATCGGGCTCGGCATGGGCAACGCCGCGCTTTACCGACTGGCGCTGTTCACCAGCGACGACAGTAAAGGGCTGGTCTCGGCCATGGTCGGAATGATTTCGATCGCGGTGATGAGCGCGGCGAGCTCGCTGCTGGCGCTGCTGGGCGCCGGGGCGAGCCTGGAATCCTTCGCGTTGATGGTCGGCATCGCCGGCCTCGGTTGCTTGATTGCATTGCGCCTGTTTTCGGCACAACCCGCCGCTCACGTCTGAATTTGCCTGCCCTGAGGACTACCTGATGACTCACTTTCCCCATGCCGATGCGCTGTGCGCATTGCCCCAGCCCTATGGCTACGATTCGGTGCCGCCGGGACTGTTCGATAAAGCCATGGCTGAAATCAGCCGGTTTCATTGTCAGCACACGCCCGGTTATGAACCTTGGCTCAACGCCAACGGGTTATGCGTCAATGACTTGGAGCATCTGACTGACTGGGCGCGACTGCCGCCCATCTACGCCAGCTATTTCAAGCAAAGATTGCTGCTCAGCCCTACCGCTGAAAACGCACTCGAACTCACCTCCTCCGGCACCAGCGGCCAGAAAAGTCGTATGCGCTATGACGAGCGCAGCATGATGGCGGCCCAAGGTATGGTGGCGAAAATCTTCGAACACTACGGCTGGTCCACGCCTGATTCGCCCTGCAATTATCTTCTCTTCAGCCACGAGCCCGAAGCGGCCAACCAACTCGGCACGGCATACACCGATCAATTCCTGTGTCGCTTCGCGCCGGCCAATCGCGTTGCCTACGCCTTGCGTCGCACCGGAAAAGGTCATGAATTCGATGTGTTCGGCGTGATCAGCGCCCTGCAATCCTTCGCCGAAGAAGGCCTGCCGGTGCGGATCTTCGGTTTTCCGGCATTGTTATGGCACGTACTTGAACGCATGCAGCAAACCGCTGTACAGGACCTGAAGCTTGCCCAAGGATCACTCGTCTTCCTGGGGGGCGGTTGGAAGAAGCAGGCTGCCCAGGAAATCCCTCGCCATCAGGTCTACGCACGCATCACCCGGCAGTTGGGCATCGAGGCCCATCGGTGCCGCGACGGCTACGGCGCGGTCGAGCACGCGGTGCCTTACATCGAATGTGAACAGCATCGGTTCCACGTACCGGTCTACTCGAAAATCTTCGTGCGCCACCCCAAGGACTTCAGTGTCCAGCCGCTGGGCGAGCCAGGGTTGCTGTCGTTCGTCTCGCCCTACATCTCATCCAGTCCGGCGCACGCCGTGGTGATGAGCGACCTGGCGACGCTGCATCCGGCCGATTGCGAGTGCGGCCTGCCAACCGAGTGGTTCGAATTGCACGGGCGCGCCGGCACCAGTGCCAGCCGAAGCTGCGCCATGGCCGCCGCCGAATTGATCAAGGAAAACTGATATGTATCTCATCAACGGTCAACTGAGCGCCGAATTGACGCTCGATGCAGCACTTGAACGCCTGCAGGCGCAACTGCCCGCCCTCCTGGACTGCCCGCCCCGCATCGAAGAGGTGCTCGATTGCGCAGACGCGTTCGTACAAATGCTGCAGATGTCCGACCAAAACCCAATGCTCGACGAGGAACAGCGTCAGGCGCTGATTGCCTTCTGTGGCCGCACCCACCTGGGCCTCAAGCTTGAGCGGGAACTGGGTTCGGCCCCACGCTCGTTGCGGCGGATCGATTACGGCGATGGCCCGTTCGAAAGTTGGCAGCCCCTGGGGCTTGTGGTGCATGTGACGCCGGGCAACTCACCCTTGTTGGGATTCTGCGCGGCGCTTGAAGGCCTGTTGGCGGGTAACGTGAACTGGCTGCGCCCCAGTACTCGTGACGGCGATCTCACGGCGCGACTACTTGGCTGTATTGCCCGTGCCCTCCCACGAAACCGGTCGCCTTTTCGCGCTGGCACAGGGCATCAGCGCCTGGGGCGGCGAAACAGCCCTGACAGCGTTACGCGAACAGGTTCCAAGTGGCTGTCGCTGGATTGATTGGGGGCATCGCATCAGCTTCGCCTATATCACGCCTCTTGCGGCAAGCGCGCAGGCGCTGGACAACCTGGTGGACGAAATCTGCCGCCTCGATCAGCAGGCATGCTCCAGCCCGCAATGGCTGCTGGTGGACAACGACGAGCCTGCCCGGATACAAGCATTGGGCGACGCTCTGGCCGCCGCTTTCGAACGGCGCGCCGGACACTGGCCCGCCCTGGAAACCACCGCGGCCGAAGCATGTGAAATCACCACCCGAACGGCACTGGCCCGCCTGGATTACAGTTTCGCAGGTCAAACCGGTCAGGTCTGGGCAGGTAACGGCTGGCGCATCCTCTGGGAACATCACCGCGAACTCCAACCTTCACCACTGTTTCGCACGCTGTTGCTACGGCCAGTGCCTGAAGGAATGCTCGCTGAAACTTTACTGCCATGGCGCAATGTGCTGCAGAGCTGTGCCCTCATCTGCGAACCGGAACGAGTACCCGCACTGGCACGCCGCCTGATAACCGCCGGCGTAACTCGCGTGACCTCCACCGCGCAGATCCAGCAGGGCTATGACGGTGAGCCCCACGATGGCGTCTATGCGTTACAACGATTGAGTCGCCGGGTATCGGTCGGCCTCGAAGCGGAAGTTGCCAGTCACCACGTGACGCTGGATGCTTCCCCTGGCGCGTTATCGCTTTGCCCCTCGACGCCGATTCTGGACAAGACCGCGTTCATGGCCTTGCCTGCGGCCCCTCAAGCGCAACTGTTCTTCCGCTCCGGCGGCAGCAGCGGCGCCCCCGTGCTGTCCCCCTACAGTTACCGGGATTTCGAACACCACATGCGCGCCGCCGCCGACGGACTGCGCGCGGCGGGCCTGGACCCTGCGCAGGATCGGGTCATCAATCTTTTTTATGGCGGCAGCCTGTACGGCGGATTCCTCAGTTTCACGAAAATCCTGGAACAGATGAAGGTCGTGCATTACCCCATGAGCGCACCATCGGATGACACCTTCGACGAGATTGCGAAGCTGATTGTCGATCAGCGAATCAACACGGTGGTCGGCATGCCGAGTACCTTGCATCGCCTGTTCTCCAGCCAGCAGCCGGTGCTGCAAGCGTACGGCGGCGTCCGCAAAGTCATGCTGGGTGGCGAGCACCTTGGGCAAGACAGCCACAGGTTATTGCAGCAGTGTGGCGTCGCACGCATTTGCTCAGCCATCTACGGCACCGTCGACGCAGGCCCCCTCGGTCATGCCTGCATCGCCAGCGACAATGGCGTGTTCCACCTCATGGACGGCATTCAGTCCTTGGAAATCGTCCATCTTGAACAGGATAAGCCGGTCGCTCCCGGGGAAACCGGACGCATGCTGTTCACCTCTCGCATACGCCAGGCGCGCCCCCTCCTGCGATATGAAGTCGGCGATCTGGGACGCTGGTTACCCGGCCCCTGCGCTTGTGGCCTGGAGTCGCCGAGATTCGAGTTACGCGAGCGCCACGGTCGCCTGGTACGCATCGCCACGGAGCTCATCAACACCCAGGAACTGGCCGAACGGGCGCAAGCAGCCATTCAAATCGTGCTCGACCATGGGAGTGGCGGCTGTGAACGCTTGCTGATTCGCACCGATGGCGACGCCGAAACGGTTCGACGCCAAGTGCTGGAGCTAGCACCGCTGCGCCTATCCGTCGATGCCACGCTGCTGGTCCTGGAAGTCCATTGCTGTCCGGTGGAGCACTTCGAACGTAATAAACACAGCGGCAAAGTCCCGCTGGTGATTGACCGTCGAATCCTGGCCAGTTGATCTCGCCCATTTTCGATAAGCAAACCTTCAAGCCTTGAGAAAATCCTGATGAGCGCTTCATTAGCCTATGAGCAATGGTTCAACCATATCCGCACGCACTCAGCGTTCTATAACACTCAGCTAAGCCACTTGCCCGTCCAGGGATGCGACTTCGGACAATGGCCGATTGTCGATGTAAATGAATACTGGAAAGGCAGCCATGACCTGGATACCTGGCGAGTACTGACCGATAAAGTCAGGGATGCGCTGGTTTTCAAAACCGGCGGCACGACCAGCCAAGGCAAAATGTCGGTGTACACCCACGCTGAATGGCAGATGATGCTCGACTGCTTCGGTCGCAGCCTGTCAGCCCAGCTGGTTGCAGGGGATCGAATCGCCAATCTGTTTTTTTCCGGAGACCTGTACGCCAGTTTCCTGTTTATTCACGGCGCCCTTTGCAGCTTGAATGTACCTATCACCGAGTTTCCCTTCACCGGGTCGGTAAAACTTGATCCCTTGGCCGAGGCCATCGCCGACCACCGCATCAATGTGCTGGTCGGCGTGCCTGCCCACTTGTTGGCATTCGCCAGCCATGTCAATGGACAGGGGCGAACGCTGCCACAGATCACCACCGTCCTGTTTGGCGGCGAGAACCTGTTCGAAAGCCAGATGCCGACCTTGAAGCGGGCATTTCCGCGGGCACGCTTTGCGTCGATCGGATACGCCAGCGTGGATGCCGGCCTGGTAGGCGCCAGCACAGCCGATTGCGACTTGGGCGAGCATCGCGTGTTCGACGAACAGACACGGGTGGAGATTATCGACGACCTGAGCGGTGAGGTCATCGATGCCTGCGGTCAAACCGGAAACCTGGTGGTGACCAACTTCACCCGGACCCTGATGCCCATCGTCAGGTACCCGGTAGGAGACCGGGCCAGTTGGTGCGAACCTGTCGGTACGCCACAGCGCAAGTTCGCCCTCCAAGGGCGCAGCGCACAAAGCCGTCGAGTACGGGTTGGCGTGTTGTCGCTATTCCCTGAAGAAATCAGCGGCATCGTCCAGCGCGTGGGCGGCAATCTTCAATGGCAGTTGATTATCGAGCACGTCCAGGATAATGATCACCTGCTACTCAAGTGGCTGCCCGATGCACAGGCTGACGCTGACCAAACACACTCGCGAGCGCTGAAGGACGCCTTGATCGAGCAATATCCAGGAATCGATAAACTCGACCTGAGTGTCCAGGCTTGTGCTGCGCAGGACCTGGAACGTCATCCCCGCTCCGGCAAGCATCTGTCGATCATTGATCGTCGGGTCTACGGTGCGCTGCCAGCAAGGAGCATCGGATGAGCCACTTGGTCATCAGGCCGTTCAGGCCCTCGGACAGTGCCGACACCTGCGAGCTGTTCCGCCGAGTCTATGGCGATCACTACGTCTCGCCGGACGTCTACATGCCGCAGATGATCTGCCAACATAATCTGCAGGGGCGGTGGCACTCGTTGGTCGCCATGATCGACGACCGCGTGGTCGGTCATGCTGCGCTGTGCCGCCAACAGTTGGCGACCCAAGATGCCGAGCTGGCGCTGGTGGCGGTGGATCCCGACTCGCAGGGCGGACAGATTGCCACGCGGCTGGGACAGCAACTCCTGGACCGTTGTCAGGCGCTCGGGCTTGCCAGGCTGTCGATCAAACAGGTTACGAGCCATCCCTACAGCCAACGACTGTCCCAACGGCTTGGTTTTCATGATGTCGGCCTGCTGCCCGACTTCGTACCCTCGCCGTTCGCCACGGACCAGGCCGAAACCATCGTGATCGGCTGTCAGGCCATCGGTGGGGACTTTCGACCGCTGCCGCCTGTCCAGTGGCCCGCACCCTGCCAATGGCTAATGACTCCACTGGCTTCGCAGTTCGGGACCCTCCACGACGACACGCCACCGGGGATTCAACCGTTACGGATAAATCATTTGCCCGGACGAGTCGACATCTTTGCCGAACGCATGGATGTCGGCCTCGTCGGGCAGCTGCGACAGCTGCCAGCCCATTGGCCGCTTTCAATCCGACTCGGACTCGGTCGGCACTTTTGCACTGACTACCACCTGCTGCGCACCGCTGGTTTCTTCTTCACAGGAATAATGCCCTGCGACACTGCGCAAGGTTGGCAGGCGTTGTTCCACCGTGTGTCACAGCCGCGCAAGCTCAATCTGGAGTCCGCCTTCATGCAACGTCTCCACGATGAATGGCAGGTCCACGCCCAAGCCTCGAAAGACACGCAAGCCAGCTCGGCCGCCTGACGCGACGTCCCCCCGCTTCGCTCAAGCTATCGGCATGGACGCCGATACAACTTGGTACGCCCATCCCAACTGTTTCTGAACGTCGCCCTCGCGCAAGGAACACACCAACATGCCATCACTGCGCACCATTCAGGCCCGCTACACGCTGTTCCTGGTTCTGTTCATCCTGGTGTTATCTATCCTGACCGTTGTCGGCATCAGCTACTTGGTCGCACCGAAATTGCGTCACACCGAGGAGCAAGTGGCGCTGAACCGCATTGCCGAGGTCGCCGAGCAGATTCAGGGCGAACTGAACAAAGTCCAGGCCCAGCAACGCAGCATCACCCAGACCATCCCGCTGCTCGACAGCGATGCCATCGACAAAGTGTTGCCGGGGCTGGTGGATCAGTATGGCGAGCTGAAAGTCTTCGGCGGCGGGATCTGGCCGTTGCCCAACCAGCGGGCCGAGGGGCGCAACAAATTCAGCACGTTCTGGCACCGCGACGCGTCCGGCAAGCTGGCGGTCAATACCTTCTGGAACAGTGACGCCGCGCCCAACTATTACGAACAACCCTGGCACAAAGGCGGCATGGCCACCCCTCCTGGCAAATGTGCCTGGGCCGCGGCCTATAAAGATGACGCCAGCGCCGAACCACGCACCAACTGCGCCATGGCCATCCAGAAAAACGGCGTGCCTTACGGTGTTTCCACCATTGACGTGACCCTGGGCTTCTTCAATGACCTGGTAGCGCGCAAGGAAGCCGACCTGGGCGCCGAGATGCTGATCGTCGAGGGCGACGGCAAAATCATCAGCAACAGTTCGCGCATCAGTGGGCCGATCGTACTGAAGAACATCAGCGAACTGGCGACCACCTCGCCATTCGCCACCCAGGTCAAGGCGGGCCTGGCCAAGCGCGACCAGCCCCTGCAACGGGTCGAGTTCGACAACAAGGGCGAGGCCAGCACGTTCTTCATGCGCCCTATCGAAGGTTCGCCGTGGTTCCTGGCGACCGCCTTGCCAACCCGCCTGATCACGGCCCAGCGCGACGATGTACTGAACACGCTTAGCCTGCTGCAGATCCCGATGGTGATCCTGCTGGTGTTGATACAGCTTTACGCTATCCGTCAGTTGACCCACCGCATGAAGGTCCTCAAAGGCAACATCGACGCCTTGTCCACTGGCGATGCCGACCTGACCCGACGCATCACCATCCGGGCCGAGGACGAGCTGGGAGCGATCGGCCATTCGGTCAACCGCTTCATCGCTTACCTGCAAAGCATGATCGGCGAAGTCACCCAGGCCACGGGCGCCATGGCGTCGAGCCTGGGCGATCTGCACCGGACCTCGGCCCACACCAGCGAAATCCTGATGCGCCACGCCTCGGAAACCGACCAGACCGTGACTGCCATTACCCAGATGAGCTCCACGGCTGAAAGCGTCGCGCAAAACGCGGCCGAGACCGCGGCGTTCACCCAACGCGCCAATGAGCATGCCGATCGCTCCCGCGTGGTGGTTGGTGAGGCGTCCAACAGTGTGGTGGCTCTGATCGATGAAGTGGCCAGCGCCACCCGCAAGGTCGAAAGCATGCAACAGGATGCCCAGCGCATCACCGAGATCCTCGGCGTCATCGGCGCCATCGCCGGGCAGACCAATCTGCTGGCCCTCAACGCGGCCATTGAAGCCGCCCGGGCCGGTGAGCAAGGCCGTGGTTTTGCCGTGGTGGCCGACGAAGTACGCGCCCTCGCTGCCCGCACCCAGGCCAGCACATCGGAAATCAACGAAATGCTGGCCCGCCTGACCCAAGGCGTGAGTTCGTCGGTCGCAGCCATGGAAAATACCCAGGCCAGTTGCCAGTCAGCCGCCGATGCCACCTCTCGAGTCAACTCGGGCCTGGACGAAATGGCCGGCTCCGTCAGTCAGATCAACAGCCTGAGCACCCAGATCGCCACCGCCGCCGAGCAACAGAGCGCGGTGACCGAGGAGATCAATCGCAGCATGGTGCAAATCCGTCACATGGTGGAGGAGTTGGTGGAGGGCGGCCTGGCCAGCGAGGCCAATACCCGGCAACTGCTGGAGGCCAACACGCGTGTGAATGCGATCATGGGGCGGTTCAAGGTGCGCTGAGGCGTCTCCATTCTCCTGTGGGAGCGGGCTTGCTCGCGATGGCGGTGGGTCAGCCTCCATGGGTGTCGAATGGGCTGATGCCTTCGCGAGCAAGCTCGCGCCCACAGGACTTTATTCACCCCTGCAACCTGACAATTCTGTAATCCCCGCCTCAGCCCCCCGTCAGCTCGCGCTCGCTACTCTGTTATCCTCCCTCCAAACCGTTCGATACGAGACCACCGCCATGGCCCATCCCCTGCACCTGCTCGCCTTGAGCGCCCTGTTCATGACCACCCTGGCCCAGGCGGCCGAATCGGTCACCATTGATGTACACCGCGATGCCAATTGCGGCTGTTGCAAAAAGTGGATCTCGCATCTGCAAGCAAACGGCTTCAAGATCAACGACCATGTCGAGGCCGACATGAGTTCGGTCAAGCAACGCCTGGGCGTGGCGCCGAACCTGCGTTCCTGTCACACCGCCGAGATCAACGGCAAATTCGTCGAAGGCCATGTCCCGGCCGACCAGGTGCTGGCGCTGAGCAAGCGCGATGACCTGCTCGGTGTCGCCGCGCCGGGCATGCCCATGGGCTCGCCCGGCATGGAAATGGACGGCATGAGCGATGCCTACCAGGTCATCGGCTTGAAGAAAGACGGGACCCAAACCGTAGTGGCGGATTACCCGGCGCACTGATGGGCGAAGCCTATATCGGCTTGTTCCTGGCGGCTTTCGGCGCGGCGACCCTGTTACCGTTGCAATCGGAGGCCGTGTTGGTTGGCTTGTTGCTCAGCGAGCGCCATCTGGTCTGGCTGTTGCTGGCGGTTGCCACGCTCGGCAATGTCCTCGGCTCGCTGGTGAACTGGTGGCTGGGCTCGCGGCTGGAGCACTTCAAGGATCGGCGCTGGTTTCCGGTCAGCCCGGCCCACCTGGACAAGGCTCGCGTGCATTACCAACGCTTCGGTCACTGGTCGCTGCTGCTCAGCTGGCTGCCGATCATCGGTGATCCGTTGACCCTGGTGGCCGGGGTGATGGGCGAACCGTGGCGGCGTTTCCTGTTGCTCGTAAGCCTTGCCAAGGGTTTGCGCTATGGCGTTCTCGCCCTGGCGACCCTGGGCTGGATGGACTGAACGTTCTGGCTGTTGGGTTGCCTGTGGTTAATGTCGCCATAATCGGGCCGCGCCAGGATCGGCGGCGGCCACAAGGAGATTGACCATGCCCCGCACCACCGCGCGCTGGTTGCCCAGCCTGTTCCTCACCGCCGCCCTGCCCCTGTTCGCCCAGGCCGCCAACCCGCCCGAAGGCCCGGCCTACGGAGCGCAGTTGGAGGGTTTCGAATACCCCTACACCCTCAAGCACTTCGCCTTCCAGTCCCAGGGCCAGTCGTTGCAGATGGGTTATATGGATGTGCCAGCCCAAGGCAAGGTCAATGGCCGCACGGTGGTGCTGATGCACGGCAAGAATTTCTGCGCCGCCACCTGGGGCGATTCGATCAAGGTGCTCAGCGAAGCCGGATACCGGGTCATCGCGGCGGATCAGGTCGGCTTCTGCACATCGAGCAAACCCGAGCATTACCAGTACAGCTTCCAGCAACTGGCGAGCAACACCCAGGCCTTGCTCAAGGCCCTCGGCGTACAGAAAGCCGTCCTCCTCGGCCATTCCACCGGCGGAATGCTCGCCACCCGCTACGCCTTGCAGTTTGCCGACGAGGTCGAACGCCTGGCCATGGTCAACCCCATCGGCCTGGAAGACTGGAAAGCCTTGGGCGTACCCTATCGCACCGTGGACCAATGGTACGCGCGGGAGCTGAAAGTCAACGCCGAGGGTATCCGCAACTATGAGCGCACGACCTATTACGCAGGCCGCTGGGAACCTGAGTTCGAGCGCTGGGTAGACATGCTCGCCGGCTTGAACAAGGGCCCCGGTCATACGCAAGTGGCGTGGAACTCGGCGCTGATCTACGACATGATCTTCACCCAGCCGGTCTATTACGAGTTCAAGGACCTGACGGTACCCACCCTGCTGCTGATCGGCACCTCGGACACCACCGCCATCGGCAGCGACATCGCGCCGCCGGCGGTCAAGGCCACGCTGGGTCATTACGAGGTATTGGGCAAGCAGGCCGCCCGGCTGATTCCCCGCTCGACCCTGGTGGAGTTCCCCAATCTGGGGCATGCCCCGCAGATGGAAGAGCCGGATCGGTTCCACAAGGCCCTGTTGAGCTGGCTGGACAAACCCATTCCCTGACGAGGTGTTCCATGGCGGTGCAAATAGCAGTCATAGACGATTGGCAAGATGTGGCACGTGGCGTGGTGGACTGGTCGGTGCTGGACAGCGTCGGCCAGGTGACGTTTCTCCATGACTATCCCGCTGACCGCGACACCCTCGCCGAGCGCTTGCAGCGCTTCGAGGTGATCTGCGTGATGCGTGAACGCACGTTGTTCGACGAAGGCCTACTGCGTCGCCTGCCCAATCTCAAGCTGTTGCTCACTGGCGGCATGCGCAATGCCGCCCTGGACCTGAAGGCTGCCGCCGAGCTGGGCATCCAGGTGTGCGGCACCGACAGCTACAAGCACGCCACGCCCGAACTGACCTGGGCACTGATCATGGCCCTGACCCGCAACCTGGTGCAGGAAGCCAACGCCCTGCGCGCCGGCCTGTGGCAGCAAGGCTTGGGCGGCGACCTGCACGGCAAGACGCTGGCGATCCTCGGCCTGGGCAGCATCGGTACGCGGGTGGCGCAGTTCGGCCAGGTGTTTGGCATGCGGGTCATCGCCTGGAGCCAGAACCTCAGCGCCGAGCGCGCCGCCGAAGTGGGCGTGACCTACGTGAGCAAACAGGCATTGTTCGAGCAGGCCGACATTCTGTCGATTCACCTGGTACTCGGCGAACGCACCCGCGGCCTGGTGGATGCCCAGGCCCTGGCCTGGATGAAACCCGAGGCACTGCTGGTCAACACCTCCCGCGGGCCGATCGTCGATGAAACCGCCCTGATCGACGCGCTGCAACACAAGCGCCTGGCCGGCGCCGCCCTGGACGTATTCGCCCAGGAACCTTTGCCCGCCACCCATCCGTTCCGAACCCTGGATAACGTATTGGCCACACCACATGTGGGCTACGTCAGCCGGCAGAATTACCAGCGGTTCTATTCGCTGATGATCGAAGACCTGCTGGCCTGGGCGGCGGGCCAGCCGATTCGGTTGCTGACGCCAGCAGCCTGAACCTAAAGCATCAACACATCTTCCCTTGTGGGAGCGAGCTTGCTCGCGATAGCGGCGGATCAGTTGCAAGGTTTGTGACTGGCACACCGCTATCGCGAGCAAGCTCGCTCCCACAGGAGACATTGTGTTTTATTGGCCATCAAAACGCCTCCACCCCACCCGCCCTCCAATGGTGCATCACGCCATTCCATCGCGCACGCCGATGAAACAACGCCGTTCCCTTACACCCTTTTGGTTTCAGAGAACTGCACTTCGTCGGTGCGTATCCCCCTTTGTCATGTAAGAGATTGCCGACAAAAACCGTGATTGTCGGACAATGCGACGAACCGAGCCGCACCGCTCTACGTTCTGACCTAGACTGCCTAACCGGGGGGAAAACCAACCGGTCATCCAGACGAAAAAAAGTCGAAACTTTTCGCAACGGCGACAGGTCAGGTTAGAGGTAGGGCAACCGCGACTGGTGCAGTCCTTGCACTAGTCATTGCAACAGCTCCTTCAGCTGATTCGCTTCGCCGCATTGGGTAGCCGTTCGGTTTCCTTGCGTTGCGCTTGTGCGCCTGGCCGCAGGATTTGGCCAATGAAACAACAGCTCTGGCGCTTGCCGGAAACAGATCGAGAAAATGGGAGATATTTATGATCAGTGCTGCCTTGGAACCACAACAAGTCCGTTCTCAACTACCGCCCGCGGCCGAATCGCCAACGGCACCGGTGCTGGCCACCGGCGGCAAGGCACTGCTCCCCGTCGTTCGACAGAATCCCAACCGCAAGAAAGTATTGTTCGTCACCTCGGAAATCGCCGACCTGGTAAAGACCGGCGGCCTGGGCGATGTCTCCTCCGCACTGCCTCGGGCCATGGCCGGGCTGCATGATGTCCGGGTGCTGATCCCCGGTTATCCGCAAGTGATGAACAGCGGCAATCCGATCCACATCATCGGCGAACTGGGCGGCCACGCAGCGCTGCCGCCCTGCAAGATCGGGCGCATGGACATGGCCGACGGCCTGGTGATCTACGTCCTGATCTGCCCGGAACTCTTTGCCCGCGAAGGCTCCCCCTACGGTGCCAACAACGGTCGCGACTGGCCCGACAACCACATTCGCTTCGCCCGCCTGGGCCTGGCCGCGGCCGACATCGCCGCCAACCTTGCGCAGATCCACTGGTGCCCGGACCTGGTCCATGCCCACGACTGGCCAGCCGGGTTGGCACCGGCCTATATGCACTGGCGCGGGCAACGCACCCCGACCCTGTTTACCATTCACAACCTGGCGTACCAAGGCGTCGTCAGCCTGGCCTCCTGCCCGGAGCTGGGCATCCCCGAACACGCCCTGCAACAGGAAGGCATGGAGTTCTACGGCAAACTGTCGTTTCTCAAAGCCGGGATGGCTTACTCCAGCCATATCACCACCGTCAGTGCCACCTACGCCCAGGAGATCACCACCCCGGCGTTTGGTTGCGGGCTCGACGGTTTCCTCGCGGCCAAGACCCAGCAAGGCTTGCTCAGCGGCATCCCCAACGGCATCGATGAAAGCTGGGATGCAGCCACCGACACGCACCTGTTCCGTCAGTTCGCCATGGGCGACTGGGAAGGCAAGGCGGTCAACGCGTCCCATGTGCGTGAGCTGTTTGGTCTCGACGACTCCACTGGCCCGCTGTTCGCCGTGGTTTCGCGCCTGGTCTACCAGAAAGGCCTGGACCTGACTGAAGCGGTCGCCGAGTTCATCGTCGAGTCTGGCGGCCAGATCGCCATCATCGGCCGTGGCGAACCGGAGGAAGAACAGGCCATGCGTGAACTGGCACTGCGCTTCCCCGGACGCATCGGTGTGCGTATCGGCTTCAACGAAACCGACGCGCGGCGGATGTTCGCCGGCAGCGACTTCCTGCTGATGCCGTCGCGCTACGAGCCCTGCGGCTTGAGCCAGATGTACGCCCAGCGCTTCGGCTCGCTGCCGGTGGCGCGCAATACCGGAGGGTTGGCGGACACCATCGAAGATGGCATCACCGGCTTCCTGTTCGATGAGTCCACCGTGGAAAGCTACAAACAGGCCTTGAGCCGGGCCTTCAAGGTCTTCGAGTTCCCCGACCTGCTCAACGCCATGCGCTGCCGGGCCATGTCGGCGCCGTTCAACTGGTGCAAGGCCGTGGAACCCTATGCCGAACTCTACGAACAGCTGGTGGCTAAGTCACTGGGAAAATCGGCCAGACAATGAGGTAACAATGACGTCAAGGACGCCTGAGACATGGACCCACGGGGCGGTCATGCTGGATGACGAGCACACCCGCTTCGCCCTCTGGGCCCCGGATGCATTTTTTGTCAGTGTCGAGCTCGACACTGGAGATTCAATACCGCTACTGCCCCAAGCCGACGGCTGGTTCATGATCCAGACCCGTTGCCCCGCCGGCACCCGCTACCGCTACAACATCGATGGCGAGCTGGAGGTGCCGGACCCGGCCTCTCGCGCCCAGGCCGGCGACATTGACCGCCACAGCGTGGTGGTCGACCCGCATGCCTACCCATGGCGACACACCCAATGGTCCGGTCGCCCCTGGCACGAAGCCGTAATCTACGAGTTGCACGTGGGTGCCCTGGGTGGTTTCGACGGCGTCGAACTACATCTGGCACACCTGGCCGGATTGGGTATCACCGCCATCGAGCTGATGCCATTGGCGCAGTTTCCCGGTGATCGCAACTGGGGCTACGATGGCGTCCTGCCCTACGCCCCCCAGGCTTCCTACGGGACGCCCGAACAGCTCAAGCATCTGATCGACAGTGCCCACGGTCATGGGCTCTGCGTCATCCTCGATGTGGTCTACAACCACTTCGGCCCCGATGGCAACTACCTGCACCGCTATGCCAAGGGCTTCTTCCGTGAAGACAAGCACACGCCCTGGGGCGCGGCGATTGATTTCCGGCGCCGCGAAGTGCGGGACTTCTTCATCGACAATGCACTCATGTG
The DNA here is from genome assembly GCF_008801605.1 of Pseudomonas brassicacearum subsp. brassicacearum. Lineage (GTDB taxonomy): Bacteria > Pseudomonadota > Gammaproteobacteria > Pseudomonadales > Pseudomonadaceae > Aquipseudomonas > Aquipseudomonas brassicacearum. Next base: position 284,613 of record NZ_VZPJ01000004.1, read on the forward strand.
GCTGCTGGAGTACCGTTTCGACGGCCTGCGCCTGGACGCGGTACACGCCATTGAGGACCCGGACTTTCTCCAGGAACTGGCGACCAGGGTGCGTGAGCAGGTGGACCCGATCCGGCATGTCTGGCTGACCGTGGAAAACGAACACAACCAGGCCCACCTGCTGGAGCACGGCTACGACGCCCAGTGGAACGACGACGGGCACAATGCCTTGCACGTGCTGCTGACCGGTGAGACCGACGCCTACTACGCCGACTATGCCGAGCAGCCGACCGAACAACTGGCCCGTTGCCTGAGCCAGGGTTTCGTCTTCCAGGGCCATCTCAATCGCCATGGCGAAGCCCGGGGCGAGCCCAGCGGCCATCTGCCGCCGAGCGCGTTCGTGCTGTTCCTGCAGAACCATGACCAGATCGGCAACCGTGCCCTGGGCGAACGCCTGCATCAGCTCGCCGCGCCCCAGGCCCTGCAAGCAGCGACAGTCTTGTTGCTGTTATCACCGATGATCCCGCTGCTGTTCATGGGCGATGAGGTGGCGGCCGAACAACCGTTCCTGTTCTTTACCAGCCACCACGGCGAGCTGGCAGAGCTGGTGCGCGAAGGCCGACGCAACGAGTTCAAGGCCTTCAGTGCCTTTGCCGATCCGCAGAAGCGCGAACGAATTCCCGACCCCAACGCCGCCAGCACCTTCGAGGCTTCACGCCCAAGCCTGGAATCGCAAGGTCCGGAGCAGCAGGCCAACGAGGCGCTGTATCGGCAACTGCTGAAAATCCGCCGTGAAGAGATCGTCCCGCGCCTGCCCGGTGCCCAGGCCCTGGGCACCGATGTGCTGGGCCATGGCGCCATCAGCGCACGCTGGCGGTTGGGCGATGGCAGCGTGTTGCGCATCGATTTCAACCTCGGCGATCAGCCCGTCGAACACAACGCTCCGGAAGAGGCACGCATTCTTTTCGAACATCCGCAGCAGGTCATGGGTCTGTTGCAACAGGGCGTCCTTGCGCCCTACAGCGCGCTGGTCAGTCTGACGCAGGCGACAACCTTGCCCAACATCACTGGAGAGCGCCTATGAGCGACGCGCAACTGGAAATCCTCGCCAGCCGAGCGGGACTGGCGGTGGATTGGATCGATGCCAATGGCCGGGCCCAGAAAGTCTCGCCGGCCGTCTTGCGTTCGGTCCTCACCGGCCTGGGCCATCCAGCCGGCAGCGCACAGGAAATCGACGCCAGCCTGCTGCAGTTGCAGGAAGCTCAACAGAACCATCAATTGCCACCGCTGATCACCGCCGACGTCGGGGTCAGCCTGGACTTGAGCCGCTACTTCGAGGCCGGGACACCCTGCGAAATCAAACTCGAAGATGGCGCGACACTGAACCTGAACCTCGATGCCGATGCAAAGCTGCCGGGGATGGTCCCGGTGGGTTATCAGCACATCAGCATCCAGGACCAGCATTTCACCCTGGCCGTCGCGCCGGCCCGTTGCTACAGCGTGGCCGATGCGGTGGACGACCCTACGCCACGGGCCTGGGGCCTGAGCGCGCAACTGTATGCCCTGCGCCGCCCCGGTGACGGTGGCTTCGGTGACACCCAGGCTTTGGAGGAGCTGGCGCGGGTGGCCGGCGAGCGCGGCGCCGAGGCCGTTGCCATCAGCCCGATGCACGCGATGTTCAGCAGCGACACCGGGCGCTACAGCCCCTACTCACCGTCGAGCCGACTGTTTTTCAACAGCCTGTACGCCGCGCCGGGAACCATCCTCGGTGAACGCGCGCTGCGCACCGCCATCGACGCCACCGGCCTGACCAATCAACTGCGCACCCTGGAGGAGCAACCGCTGATCGACTGGCCGGTCGCTGCCCAGGCCAAGCAGAAGATCCTGCGGGCCCTGTACGACGGCTTCAGCCTGGGTGAGCATCCGCTGCATGAAGACTTCAGCAGCTTCCGCCACACCAGCGGCGAAGCCCTGGAAAATCATTGCCGCTTCGAGGCCTTGCAGGCCGAACGCGCCGCCCGGGGTGAAAGCCTCGACTGGCGCCACTGGCCGGAAGAATGGCGCGACCCGCGCAGCCCCGCCCTGGCCCATTTCGCCGAGGAAAATGCCGATGAGATCGGCTTCTACGCTTTTTGCCAATGGTTGATCGCCCGCTGCCTGGAGCGCGCCCAGAGCGCAGCCAGATCCAGCGGCATGGGCATCGGTCTGATCGCCGACCTGGCGGTGGGTGCCGATGGCGGTGGCAGCCAGGCCTGGAGCCGGCAGGACGAACTGCTCGCCTCGCTGACCGTGGGCGCCCCGCCGGACATTCTCAACCGCTCCGGCCAAGGCTGGGGGATCTCGGCATTTTCCCCGGAAGGCCTGGTGCGCAACGGCTTTCGCGCCTTCATTGAAATGCTGCGGGCCAACTTCGCCCACGCCGGTGGCTTGCGCATCGACCATGTCATGGGCTTGCAACGGCTCTGGGTGATCCCTAACGACGCCCCACCTTGCGATGGCGCCTACCTGTATTACCCGGTAGACGACCTGCTGCGCCTATTGGCGCTCGAATCCCATCGGCACCAGGCCATCGTGCTCGGCGAAGACCTCGGTACCGTGCCCGACGGCCTGCGGGACAAACTCATTGCCCGCTCGATCCTGGGCATGCGCGTGCTGTTGTTCGAACAGGACAACACCCACTTCAAGCCCATTCTCGACTGGCCGGACAATGCCCTGGCCACCACCAGCACCCATGACTTGCCGACGCTCAATGGCTGGTGGCACGGTCACGACATCGACTGGAACGCCCGGCTGGACCTGATCGATTCCCATACCGAAATGGACTGGCGCAAACACCGCGAGCGCGAACGCGAAGGCCTGCGCCACGTGCTGAACCAGGACCCGCAGAACTTTCGCGAAGAACACCGCGAGACCGACCAGGTGCTCGACGCCAGCGTGCGCTTTCTCGGTCACACCCGCGCACCGCTGGTGTTGTTGCCGCTCGAAGACGCCCTGGGCATCGAGGAACAGGCCAACCTGCCGGGCACCATCGACACCCACCCCAATTGGCGCCGCCGCCTGGCCGGGCAAAGCCAGGCGTTGCTGGATCACCCGGACGCTGCCCGGCGTCTGGAAATACTCGCCTGTGCGAGACTTCAGGCGAACGAGCGTGACCGATGAAACAGACGTTGATCCAACCCCTGCGGGCAACATTGCGCCTGCAGTTTCATAAAGGCTTCACCCTGGACGATGCCATCCCCCAGGTGCCGTACTTCGCCTCGCTGGGCATCAGCCACATTTATGCCTCACCGCTGCTCAAGGCCCGGGCCGGGTCCATGCACGGCTACGATGTCGTCGACCCCACCCTGGTCAACCCCGAACTGGGCGGCGAAGTCGCGCTCAAGCGCCTGGTCGCGACCTTGCGCGAGCATCGGATGGGCTTGATCCTCGACATCGTGTCCAATCACATGGCCGTCGGCGGCAATGACAACCCCTGGTGGCTGGACTTGCTGGAATGGGGGCGCCTGAGCCCCTACGGTGAGTTCTTCGACATCCAGTGGCACTCCCCCGACCCACTGATGGAAGGCCAATTGCTGCTGCCGTTCCTCGGCAGCGACTACGGCGTGGCGTTGCAGGAAGGCACCTTGCAACTGCACTTCGATGCCAGCCAAGGCAGCTTCTACGTCGAGCACTACGAACACCGCTTCCCGATTTGCCCGATGCACTACGGCGAACTGCTCAAACCCACCGAAACCTTGCCTGCCGAGCAAACCGAATCGCTCAAGACCCTGGCCGAGCGCTTTACCACGCTGAATTACCAGACCGATGCCCATACCCTCGCCCGCCCGCTGCAGAAAGAGTTGCAGGACCTGGCAGCACAAGCGGACATCCTCACCGCCATCCAGAACAACCTGGCTGGCTACGACTCTACCCAACCCGAAGGCTTCGAACGCCTGCATCAATTACTCGAGCGCCAGAGTTACCGCCTCGCCAGCTGGCGCACGGCGGCGGACGACATCAACTGGCGGCGCTTTTTCGATGTCAACGAACTGGGTGGGCTGCGGGTCGAGCGTCCGGCGGTCTTCGAGGCGACCCATGCCAAGATTTTCCAATTGATCGGCGAAGGCCTGGTGGACGGTTTGCGGATCGATCACATCGACGGCCTTGCCGACCCTCGCGGTTACTGCCGCAAATTGCGCAGACGCGTCGATTCACTGTCGCCGACCCGACACCTGCCGATTTTCGTCGAGAAGATCCTTGGTGATGGCGAGACCTTGCGGCGGGACTGGAACATCGACGGCAGCACCGGTTACGAATTCATGAACCAGGTCTCGCTGCTCCAGCATGACCCGGCCGGTGCCGCCCCCCTCGCCGAATTCTGGAGCCGGCACAGCGAGCGGCCAGCGCACTTCATCGAAGAAGCCCGCCTGGCCCGCCAGCAGATTCTCAACGGATCCCTGGCCGGAGACTTCGAAAGCGTCGCCCAGGCCCTGCTGCAAGTGGCCCGGGACGACGTGATGACCCGCGACCTGACCCTGGGCGCGATTCGGCGAGCCTTGCAGGAACTGATCGTGCATTTCCCGGTGTATCGCACCTACATCACGCCCCTGGGGCGCTCGGCCGAAGACGAGGTGTTTTTCAACCAGGCCCTGGAAGGCGCCCGGCAAACCCTCAGCGAAGCCGACTGGCCGGTGCTCGACTGCCTGGCCGGCTGGCTCGGTGGGATGCCCTGGCGGCAACGTCCGCGCGGCAACCAGCGTAAACGCCTGCGCCATGCCTGCGTGCGCTTCCAGCAACTGACCTCGCCGGCCGCCGCCAAAGCGGTGGAGGACACCGCGCTCTATCGCTCGGCGGTGCTGTTGTCACGCAATGACGTGGGCTATGACACCGAGCGCTTCAGCGCCCCGCCTCAGGTGTTCCACCACGCCTGCCTCGAGCGGCTCGAGCATTTTCCCGACAACCTGATCACCACCGCCACCCACGACCACAAGCGCGGCGAAGACACCCGCGCCAGGCTGGCGGTGCTCAGCGAACGCGCCGATTGGTACACCGCCTGCGTGGAGCAATGGCGCATCCTCTCGCCTTCGCTGCACAGTGACCCGGCGGCGCCCTCGGCCGGTGATGAACTGATTCTGTACCAGGCACTGCTCGGCAGTTGGCCGCTGGATCTCGACCTCCAGGACCACAAGGCCCTGGCCGAATACAACGAGCGCCTGTGGCAATGGCAACGCAAGGCCCTGCGCGAAGCCAAGCTGCAAAGCAGCTGGGCGGCGGTCAACGACGCCTATGAGCAAGCCACCCAGATGTTCCTCGAACGGCTACTGCTGGGAGATGAGGGGTTGCCCTTGCGCAGCGCCATCGCCGAGGCGGTCCAGGCCATCGCCCCGGCGGGCGCCCTCAACAGTCTGGCGCAAACTTTGCTGCGCATGACCGTACCCGGCGTACCGGACCTGTACCAAGGCAACGAGTTCTGGGATTTCAGCCTGGTGGATCCGGATAACCGTCGTCCGGTGGATTTCCAGGCACGCCGCGAGGCGTTAGGGGCCGACAGCACGCCAGCCGCGTTGATACGCGATTGGCGTGACGGCCGAGTCAAACAGGCATTGATCGCCAGGACACTGGCCGTGCGAGCCGAGTATCCGCAGCTATGGCGCCAGGGACGCTACCAGCCGCTGGAAGTGCTCGGCGAACAAGCCGAAAGAGTATTGGCCTTCATGCGCGAAGACTCGCAACAACGGGCGATCATTGTTGTACCTGTCCATGCGGCGCCGTTGCTGGAAAACAGTGCCGTGCCGCTGGTGGCTGCGTCGGATTGGGGCGATACCCGTGTGTCGTTACCGTTCGCCGCCAAGGATGAAAAACTGAAGGGACTTTTTTCAAGCGCAACAGTCACACCCCAAGGGGAGCTGCTGATCAGCACCGCGCTGGGGAATTTCCCGGTCAATGTCTTTATCCAACCTTGAGTTGAATCAGGAGCACTGCGATGAGTACCGACGATAAACGCATTCGCGAATTCGCCTATCAGATCTGGGAGTCCGAGGGTAAGCCCGCCGGGCAGGAGAACCGCCACTGGGAGATGGCGCGCAAACTGGCCGAAGCCGAAGCGCTGGCGCCCAGCAAGCCACCCAAGGCGGCGAGCAAATCAGCGGCCAGCAAAACCGATGGCGCCAAGCCCGCTGCCGCCAAGAGCGCCACGGCCAAGACAGCGGCAAAAACCACCACGCCCAAGGCCAAGCCTGCGGCCAAAGCGGCTGCGACCACCGCAGACAAGAAGCCGCGGGCCACACGCAAGCCGCCGGCGGTTTGATTCATCCTATCGGTCTCCTCGTCAGGTGGGAGCAACGCCTGCTCGCGAAACAGGTGCCTCGATTTCGGCAGGCGCGCATCGCTTCCTCGCGGGCAAGCCTTGCTCCCACAGAGAAGCAACTTTGTCCCACATAGCGGGGCGGTGCGACGTTTCGCTAAATCCCCTCGCCACAAGTGAAGGGTGGAGCCACCCACCCCAAGTGAACCGCATCGCTGAATCTGTCTGTCTTTTGCAGGAGCAACTATGACCCGTCCAAAAAAAAACACGCCGCCGCCCGTGATCGAGGCTTCGCGGATTCGTGAAGGGCTGCCTTTTCCACTGGGTGCAACCTGGGATGGCCTCGGGGTCAATTTCGCGCTGTTTTCAGCCAATGCCACCAAGGTCGAACTGTGCATCTTCGATGATGCCGGCGAAGTCGAACTCGAACGCATCGAGCTGCCGGAGTACACCGACGAGATTTACCACGGCTATCTGCCGGATGCCCACCCGGGCTTGATCTATGGCTACCGGGTCTACGGTGCATACGACCCGGCGAACGGCCACCGTTTCAACCCGAACAAGCTGCTGATCGACCCGTATGCCAAGCAACTGGTCGGCCAGTTGAAGTGGTCCGAAGCCCTCTTTGGCTACACCATCGGCCATCCCGATGGCGACCTCAGTTTCGATGAGCGCGACAGCGCCCCGTTCGTCCCCAAGTGCAAGGTCATCGATCCTGCGCACACCTGGGGTCACGACCATCGCGTCAGCGTCCCCTGGGACAAGACCATCCTGTATGAGACCCATGTGCGCGGCCTCACCATGCGTCACCCTTCGGTGCCCGAGAACCTGCGCGGTACGTTCGCCGGGCTGATGGTCGACGATGTGCTGGAGCATATCCGCAAGCTGGGTGTCTCGTCGGTGGAACTGCTGCCCATCCATGCCTTCGTCAATGACCAGCACTTGCTGCACAAAGGCATGACCAACTACTGGGGTTACAACAGCATCGCCTTCTTTGCCCCGGACCCACGCTACCTGGCCAGCGGCAAGATCGCCGAGTTCAAGGAGATGGTCGCCCACCTGCACGAGGCCAACCTGGAAGTCATCCTCGACGTGGTCTACAACCACACCGCCGAAGGCAACGAACAGGGCCCCACCCTGTCCATGCGCGGCATCGATAACGCCTCGTACTACCGGCTGATGCCCGACGACAAACGCTATTACATCAACGATTCCGGCACCGGTAATACCCTGGACCTGAGCCATCCTTGCGTGCTGCAAATGGTCACCGACTCCCTGCGCTATTGGGCCACGGAGATGCACGTCGACGGCTTCCGCTTCGACCTGGCGACCATTCTGGGCCGTTACCATGACGGCTTCGACGAGCGCCACAGCTTCCTCGTGGCCTGTCGCCAGGACCCGGTGCTGCGCCAGGTAAAAATGATCGCCGAGCCCTGGGACTGCGGCCCCGGGGGCTACCAGGTGGGACGCTTCCCGCCGGGCTGGGTCGAGTGGAACGACAAATTCCGCGACACGGTGCGGGCCTTCTGGAAGGGCGACGACGGCCAGCTTGCCGATTTCGCCAGCCGAATGACGGCCTCGGGCGAGATGTTCAACCAGCGTGGCCGGCGTCCGTACGCCTCGGTGAACTTCGTCACCGCCCATGACGGTTTCACCTTGCATGACCTGGTGTCGTACAACGACAAGCACAACGAGGCCAACGACGAGAACAACCAGGACGGCAGCAATAACAACCTGTCCTGGAACCATGGCGTCGAAGGGCCGACGGACGATCCAGAGATCAACGCGCTGCGTCATCGGCAGATGCGCAACTTCTTCGCCACCCTGCTGCTGGCCCAAGGCACGCCGATGATCGTCGCTGGCGACGAATTCGCCCGTACCCAGCACGGCAATAACAACGCCTATTGCCAGGACAGCGAGATCGGTTGGGTCAATTGGGACCTGAGCGAGGATGGCGCGGCGCTGCTCAAGTTCGTCAAGCGCCTGATCAAGTTGCGCCTGACCTATCCGATCCTGCGGCGCGGGCGGTTCCTGGTGGGTAACTACAACGAGGACATTGGCGTCAAGGACGTCACCTGGCTGGCCCCGGACGGCAGCGAAATGACCATTGAGCAATGGCAGGACAGCCATGGTCGCTGCCTCGGCATGCTGATGGACGGCCGCGCACAGGAGACCGGCATTCGACGCAAGGCCGGCGATGCGACGCTGCTGCTGGTGGTCAACGCCCACCATGACATCGTCAACTTCCGCTTGCCGGAAGTCCCCGAGGGCAGCTTCTGGACCTGCATGGTCGACACCAACCAGCCGACCGTTCGTGGACAAGAGCGCTTCGATTTCGATTCCGAATATTCCGTCACCGGGCGCTCGCTGCTGCTGTTCGAGCTGCAACGCGAAGAAGAGGAATGAAGTACCGTTTGTAAACAGCCAGAGAGACCGCAAGGACGCGGTTTTTTCGATGTACACAGCCCAGTTTGAAGAAAAAAATGCAGTTCAGACACACATCTCGCAAGACGAATCGACCGACATGGTCAATACTTCACATGCGGTAGTCTCCAGGATTCGGAGCGCTGTGAATCGCAGCCATACCCACGCGGGCGTCATCGGACAGTAGGCCCGGTAGATGGCTGGAAGGTTGAACACACACAAGGACGTCTCTCATGAAGCCCGCCTCTCGCTTGCCCGGCCGACAGCATCCGCAAATCTGGAACAGTGCTGCGCAACTGGCCGATATCCCGATCATCAGTACCCAGACGCTCATTCCAGCCGGCGCCCGCGCCGTCGTCCTCTCCCCGCATCCGGGCGATGAGATCGGCGCCTGTGGCGGATTGCTGCAGTTGCTGAACAACCTGGATCAACCCATGTTGCTGATCTCGGTCTCCGATGGAGCCTTGGTCCACCCCGGTTCACCGTTGTGGACCGATGAGCGCCTGCGTACACACCGCCCTCACCCGCAGGAAAGCGTGGACGCCCTGCATCGCCTGGGCATAGCCGCCCATGGCCTGCAATGGGTGCGCGGCGGCTTCCCGGAAAAGGCCCTGGCCGAACACGAGGCCGAGCTCACCGACTTTATTGCGCGTCACCTGCGCCCCGGTGACGTGGTGTTCAGCACCTGGCGCCAGGATGGCGACAGCGACCACGAGACCGTCGGGCGCGCCGGTGCCCTGGCTGCCGACAGGATCGGGGTGGCGTTCAACGAACTGCCGGTATGGGCCTGGCACTGGCCGGTCCGCGAGCAAAATAAAATCCCCTGGCACCGGGCCCGCAAACTGCGCCTGGATGTCTGGACTACCGCCCGCAAGCGTCACGCCATGCATGCTTACGTCAGCCAACTCAACGGCGAGCCGGCGAGCGGCATCGCCCCGCTGGTGCCCAGGGTCATCCTGGATCGGATGGGCATGCCGTATGAGATTGTCTTCATCTGAACACGTGCCTGTGATGGCGGTGGTTCGGATACACCGCTATCGCGAGCAAGCTCGCTCCCACAGGAGATGTTGCATAATCCAATATGGGAGCGAGCTTGCTCGCGATAGCGATCGGCAAGGACATGAAAAATCCGGAACTGCCGACACCCCGGGTCAGTCGCATGAACAGGTACGTCTGATTCAGGAGCGAACGTGACTCAAGATCCCGATTGGCGGCCCGTCGAACCAATGCCATCGGAACTGCCTGCGGCGGTTCATCGGCTGCGGATCCTGACGGTCAATACCCATAAGGGTTTCACCGCCCTCAACCGTCGCTTCATCCTGCCCGAATTGCGCGAAGCGGTGCGCAGTACCGGTGCCGACCTGGTGTTCCTGCAAGAGGTTCTCGGCGAACATGACCGCCACGCGTCACGCTACGACAACTGGCCCCGGACCTCCCAGTACGAATTCCTCGCCGACAGCATGTGGAGCGACTTCGCCTACGGCCGCAATGCGGTCTACCCCGATGGCCACCATGGCAACGCCTTGCTCTCCAAATACCCGATCCGCCAGTTCCGCAATCTTGATGTGTCCATCACCGGCCCGGAGCGGCGCGGGTTATTGCACTGTGTGCTGGATGTGCCCGGGCACGCCGCTGTCCATGCGATCTGCGTGCACCTGAGCCTTTTGGAAAGCCATCGCCAATTACAGCTCAAACTGCTCTGCCAACTGCTCGATTCGCTGCCCGAGGATGCCCCGGTGATCATCGCCGGCGACTTCAACGATTGGCAACTACGTGGCAACCTCGCCCTCGCCCGTCGTGGTTATCTGCATGAAGCCTTCGAGCTCCACCACGGTCGCCCCGCCAGGACCTATCCGGCCCGCTTCCCACTGTTGCGCCTGGACCGTATTTACCTGCGCAACGCCAGCAGCCACGCCCCGCAAATCCTGGGCAACAAACCCTGGACGCACCTGAGCGACCACCTGCCGCTTTCGGTGGAAGTGCATTTGTAGGGTGGGTCTTTTCTGTTCGTTCTGCGCACGGACCTGTAAGTTCTGACAGTAGCGACGCTGGCTTTTCATTGCTAGGGTGCCATCCCATACAGCGAGCGTTGCCAGGCCCTGTGTGCCATCTGTCGTGCAACCGATGCTGAAACCGGCATTTGCGAAATGCCGATGCAGAGGGATAGCACATGATTCGGCACGATAAAGGATTCAATCGGCTGTTCAACGCCGTGTGGATATCAACCCCCTTCCTGTTACCCGTCCCGGCCGCCATGGCCGCTTGCACGCTGACGCCAACCGCAGGCGATGACGCTTATGTCTGCGACAGCGGCACCAGCCCCGGGCTGACGGACCTTTCGGGTAACAACAGCTTGACAATGCCCGCCAACGGCAGTGGTCTCATTAGCGGCGACGTCACATTCGGTACCGGCGTCGACCGCATCGTGATCAATGCCAACGGCGTGATTGACGGTGATGTCGAGCAAGGCTCGGCAGCCGACGATTTCGTCATGAATGGCGGCCGGATCTTGTCCCTGGCCCAGGGGGACGGCCTCGATACGTTCCTGATGAGCGGCGGGACCATCGTCGACGCGTTCGAAGATGGCGACATTGCGAAGATGACCGGCGGCACTATCGGCCGGGTCGACATGAAACTCGATGACAACGTCTTCGATATGTCCGGTGGAAATATCATCGGCAACCTGGTGACCGGTTTCGGCCAGGACACCATCATCCTCTCCGCAGGCCGCATCGGCGGCAATGTCAGTGTCAGCGGCGGCAATGACAGCATCACCGTCAGCGGTGGTGAGATTCTCGGCGAGGTCCGGGCCAGCGCGGGCGATGACCAGTTTCAGTGGAGCGGCGGACTCATTCATTCGGCCGTCCTGATGGGCGACGGTAGCGACACCGCGTTATTGAGCAACCTCGATGAAAGCCTGCTCGCCACTACACCCAGCGTGGACGGTGGGTTGGGCCAGGACGCGTTGACGTTCAGTGGCAGCACCTCCAGCACCGGCGCTCGCTACCTCAATTGGGAAACAGTCAACCTCACCCAAGGCTCGCGACTGGACCTTGACGACACCCTGACCTTGGGTGACAGCGCCACCGCCACCGGGACGCTCAACATAGACTCCGGCAGCACGCTAACGTCGACCCAAGGCGTCATTGCCCCTTTTACTGCCGGTCAGTTGACGACGCTCAACAACGCTGGCGTGGTGGACCTCGCACAGGGCAACACCCGCACCAACGATACCCTCACCGTCCAGGGCAACTACGTCGGCAACAACGGCCAGTTGCACCTGCAAACGGTACTTGGCGCCGACAACTCCCCCAGTGACAAGCTGGTGGTCAATGGCGGGACACTCACAGGCAGTACCGCCATTACGGTCACGAACCAGGGCGGCACGGGCGCACAGACGGCCCAGGATGGCATCGAAGTGGTCCAGGCCCAAGGCGGCGCGGTCAGTGATAGCGGCGCCTTTTCGTTGGCACAATCGGTCTCGGCCGGGGCATTCGATTACCGCTTGTTCAAGGGCGGCGTAACCGGCAATGAAAACAACTGGTACCTGCGTTCCACTGTGGTCGCCGGACCGATAGCGGCGCCCAGCCCGACGTTGCCCGTGCTGCCGGCTGCAATACCCGGCGCGGCGCCCATCCCTCTGTACCGGCCGGAAGTGCCGACCTGGTCGGTATTGCCCCCGGCGGCGGCACAACTGACCCTGATAGCCCTGGGCACGTTCCATGACCGCCAGGGCGACCAGCGCCTGCTCACGGAAAACGGCGCGTTCGGCGCAGGTTGGGGCAGGGTCTATGGCAAGGACCTGGAACAAACCTGGGCCGGCACGGTGACGCCGCGGTTCGACGGGTCGATCAAGGGTTTCCAGGTGGGCAATGACCTGTACAGCTCGCCGCTGTCCAGTGGACAGACCCAACGCATCGGTTTCTTCGTCGGCCATACCGAATTGAACGGCGACGTCGATGGTTTCAACCTGGGTTTCAAAGGCCGACGCGCCGGCAAGATAGAACTCGACGGCGACAGCTACGGGCTCTACTGGACGCTCACCGATCCCTCTGGCGGCTACGTCGACGCCGTGGTGATGGGCACGCGACTGGACGGCGACAACCGCTCCGAACGCGGGCTGAAAATTGACAATCGCGGGCACGCCCTGACCCTGTCGGCGGAAGCCGGTTACCCCTTCGCGGTGGTCACCGACTGGGTCCTGGAACCCCAGGTGCAGATCATACACCAGAAGGTCTCCCTGGACACGCAAGACGACGGGGTCTCAAAGGTAGAGTTCGACTCCGACAGTGCCTGGACCGGTCGCCTCGGCGCTCGCCTAAAGGGCCGCTACCAGGTCAGCGGCATGCCCGTGGAGCCATACCTGCGCGCCAACCTCTGGCACACGTTTTCCGGTACCGATACGGTGACGTTCGACGACACTGAACGGGTCAAGACCCAACAACGCGCGTCCACTGGCGACCTGGGCGTAGGCGTCATCGTGAGCCTGGCGCCCACGGTCAGCGTGTACGCCGGCGCGGACTACGGCGCCAACCTCGACAGCAGCCAGCAACGCAGTGTGGCGGGCAATCTCGGTGTACGGATCAGTTGGTAGCCAGCCTCTGCGACGATGATTTGACGCCCAAACGCAGACCTTAATAAGCATTTTAAATCAGCGTGTTATTGCCTCTGATTTCATCCTGCCATTCATCGTTCATTTTCTTGACGCGGCGCCATCGGTCTTCTTGACTACACCGTACTACCCCCGGAAATACAGTCAGGGGCAGGCCTCTGGAACCCGCCAAGACGGGCCGCCAGAGGCTTGCCTCAATCCATTCGGTCGCCCCTCATTCGGGGTAGGAGAGACGCCAAAAAGCGAGAAATGCATGCGATTGCAAGGCAGACCCCCATGAAAACTTCCCTCCGTCCGCAAGAGATCTCCATCACCTTCCACACCCTTTCTACTTCGTTGTTGCTGCTTTCCTCCATGGAGGTACAGGCCTGGCCTGACGAAGAAACAACACAGCCCTGGTATGGCCGAGCCCAGTCCAGCAACCGCAATACCGCAACCATCGGCAGCGACCCCGCCTCCGACAAGAGCTCTGCCCTGTTCACATTGCGAAACGACAGCGGTCATACCCAGCGCATGGGCCTGATCAGCGGGCAAAACCAGATCATTTCAACGGGCAGTGGCCTGCTGGTGACGCCCGCGATGGCCGAACCGGGCAAAGACGCCCTGAACCTGAAAGGCTCGAGTCTCGGCGCCTATTGGAGCCTGACCAGCCCCGCAGGCTGGCACGTGGACCTGAGCGCCAGCGGCGGCCGGGTCAATGGCTACAGCCGCACCGAACAAGGCCAGCGCCAGGCCACCGAAGGCAATGCGGTGACGCTGTCCGTCGAAGGGGGCTTTGCGATTGGCATCGGGACCCACTGGGTCGTCGAACCCCAGGCCCAACTGATCAACCAACGCATCACCCTCGACACACCGAATGCCGAGAGCGGCACCGGCAATGAACTGAACAGCTGGAGCGGCCGCGTCGGTGCGCGACTCAAAGGCAATTACCGAGTCAACAGCCTCGGCATGGAGCCCTATGTGCGAACCAACTTGTGGCACACCGTCCAGAGCGCCGATACCTTGTCCCTGGATAAGGTCGACAAGATCAGCAGCAGCCGAAAATCCTCCACCGTCGAAGTCGGCCTGGGCCTGGTGGCACGGGTCACGCCGACGGTAAGCCTGTATGTCAGCGCCGACTACAGCAGTGACGTCGACGACAACGACCTCAACGGCATCATTACCAGCATGGGGGTGCGGATGCGCTGGTAATGCCAATTCTGTAATCGATAGCCCCGCGTGCAGGAACTGTGTAGGAGCTGTCGAGTGCAGCGAGGCTGCGATCTTTCCCCAAACGCTTGAGCCTCAAGCGAAAGATCAAAAGATCAAAAGATCGCAGCCTTCGGCAGCTCCTACATAAACACGGCGCAAGCAATCTGCCGCCACTTAAAAAACACCTCCATTAAGGCGTATAACGCTAAAAGCGATTCATACCTGCAAGCCGTCTGCCCCTGGCTCATTTCATTGATGGAGTAACGACATGACCACCGACCCCTTCCTCGCCAACCTTTTTCCCGACGCCGCCGACATCCCGGAGGCCTATCGCCTCGAAGGCCGGATCGAACAGCGCGAATACCTGGTCGACGGCGTCCTGGAAACCTGGCAAGGGCCGCTGGCCGTCGTCCGCAGCCCCGTTTACGTGACGGGTGAACTGGGCGATGAGCAAGTGATTCTCGGCAGCACGCCGCTGCTGGATGCCGAGACCGCCCTCACCGCCCTGGACGCTGCCGTGCGGGCTTACGATCGCGGCCAGGGCCAGTGGCCAACGATGCGCGTCGCCGAGCGCATCCGCCATGTGGAAACCTTCCTGGCGCGCATGCGCGAGCAACGTGAGGCCGTGGTCAAGTTGCTGATGTGGGAAATCGGCAAGAACCTCAAGGACTCCCAGAAGGAATTCGACCGCACCTGCGACTACATCGTCGACACCATCAACGCCCTCAAGGAGCTGGACCGGCGCTCCAGCCGTTTCGAGCTGGAACAGGACACCCTCGGACAGATCCGGCGCGTGCCCCTGGGCGTGGCCTTGTGCATGGGCCCCTACAACTACCCGCTGAACGAAACCTTCACCACGCTGATCCCGGCCTTGATCATGGGCAACACCGTGGTGTTCAAGCCGGCCAAGCTCGGCGTCCTGCTGGTACGGCCATTGCTCGAAGCCTTCCGCGACAGCTTCCCGGCAGGCGTGATCAACGTAATCTACGGCAGCGGCCGGGAAACTGTCAGCGCGCTGATGGCCAGCGGCAAGATCGACATCTTCGCCTTTATCGGCACCAACAAGGCGGCCAGTGACCTGAAGAAGCTTCACCCGCGGCCACACCGCTTGCGTGCCGCCCTGGGACTGGATGCGAAGAACCCTGGCCTGGTGCTGCCAGACGTCGACCTGGACAACGCAGTCAACGAGGCACTGACCGGCTCGCTGTCATTCAACGGCCAGCGCTGCACGGCGCTGAAAATCCTGTTTGTCCATGAGGATGTGGCGCCGGCGTTCATCGAGAAGTTCAACGCCAGGCTCGCCACCCTGAAACCCGGCATGCCCTGGGAGGACGGCGTGGCGCTGACGCCGTTGCCCGAAGCGAGCAAAGTCGATTACTTGCATTCGCTGGTCGCCGATGCGCTGGCCAAGGGTGCAGAAGTGAAGAACGCCCACGGCGGCGAATCGCGAAGCTCGTTTTTCTACCCGGCGGTGCTGTATCCGGTGAACACAGCGATGCGGGTCTACCATGAGGAACAGTTCGGCCCGGTCGTACCCATCGTGCCGTACCGCGACCTCAATACCGTAATCGACTACGTGCTGGAGTCCGACTTCGGCCAGCAGCTCAGCATTTTCGGCACCAACCCGGCACAAGTCGGCAAGCTGGTGGACACCTTCGCCAACCAGGTCGGACGCATCAACATCAACGCCCAGTGCCAACGGGGCCCGGACACGTTCCCGTTCAATGGCCGGAAGAATTCGGCCGAGGGCACCTTGTCGGTCCACGATGCGCTGCGCACCTTTTCCATCCGCACGCTGGTGGCAACCAAGTTCCAGGACAACAACAAGGCGTTGATCAGCGACATTATCCGTGAGCGGGATTCCAACTTCCTGACCACTGACTACATCTTCTGATCCACGCCCGAACGGTGGGCTACGACAGGGCTGGGCGCCGCGACTTGATGCCCCAGCCCTGTTGCATGCCGGCAGCCGCCAGCAGGATCGCCGCCACGCCCAACCATTGCAGCGGCTCCAGGCGATGGCCGAAGGCGAACCAGTCGACGAAGATCGCTGCGATGGGATAGATGAACGACAGCGCACCGGTCAATGCAGTCGGCAAACGTTGTATGGCGCTGTACAGCAACACGTACATCACGCCGGTGTGCACCACGCCCAGGATCAACAGACTGACCCAGGCCTGGGGGTGTTGCGGCAATGCCGAGAAGTTCGCCCAGGGCGCCAGCAGCAACACGCCGGTGCTGACCTGGATCAGCGCGATCAGATGAGGTGGCGTGCCGGTCAGGCGCTTGATGATCAACGCCGCGATGGCGTACAGCAATGCGGCCCCCAGCGCCAAGGCAATGCCCAGCAGATAGTCGCCGCCACCCTGCCCTTGCTCACCATGGGCACTGACGATGGCCAGCATCCCGAGAAACGACACCGCCAGCCAGAACAGTTTCTGCGCGGTGATTTTTTCCCCCAGGAACAACGCCGCCAACCCCACCAACATGAACGGCTGGACGTTGTACACCGCCGTGCCGATGGCGATCGAGGCACGGGAATAGGAGGCAAACAGCAATACCCAGTTGCCGACGATCGCTACACCGCTGAGGACCGCCAGCAGGAACGTGGTACGGGTGAGGATGCCGGGGCGCAAAAAGCCGAAACCGGCGCAGATCAGCAGCAAGGTCACGGCGCCGAACACGCAGCGCCAGAACACCACATCCAGCACCGGCAGGCCGGAAACCAGCACGAACCAACCAATGGTTCCGGAGATCAGCATGGCGGCAGTCATTTCCAGCGAACCGCGGCGTAAGGTCTTGTCCATCTTCAGGCTCCTTCAGCAAGTGGGCACAGTATGCCGAGCCGACGGGGGGCTTCTCCATGGTTTGAAAAAGGCTAAACTGCGATTTGACCTTTTTTATCAAGGCAACTTCACACATTCGCCTAATGGAGTTGAAATGACTGACGATATTGACCAGATCCTCATCAGTGCCCTGATGGAAGATTCCCGACGTTCCCTCAAGGCCTTGGCAAACCTCAGTGGCCTGTCCTCCCCCAGTGTCGCCGAGCGCCTTCGCCGGCTCGAAGAACGTGGCGTGCTCAGGGGCTACACCGTTGAGGTGGACCCCAAGTGCTTCGGCTATCAACTCCAGGCCATCGTGCGTATCCGCCCGCTGCCGGGGCAGTTGCAGGAAGTGGAGCGGCAGATCCAGGCCATCGCCGAATTCACCGAATGCGACAAGGTAACCGGCGACGACTGCTTCATCGCCCGCCTGCACGTGCGCTCGATGGAACAGCTGGATACCTTGCTGGACAAACTCAATGTCCACGCCGAGACCAATACGGCCATCGTCAAGAAAACACCCGTCAAGCGACGGTTGCCGCCGATGGCGTAAGAACGTCCCCCCCCGTGGGAGCGAGCTTGCTCGCGAAGAGGCCAGCATATTCAACACCCTCGTCGACTGTGACATCGCCTTCGCGAGCAAGCTCGCTCCCACAGGGTTACGCTTGCAACGGATAGACACACCAAGCCTTATCCTTTACGAACACGGCGATGGTCAGCGAAAAAGGGCTTATCCGTGGCAATACGATCCGAGGCCTTGGGCCCATTGGCCGCCTGGCCGTCCTGGCCATCGACGTACCAGTAACAGTGCTGCACCGCACGCGTGATGCCCACATACGCCAGGCGCAGGATTTCGTCCTTTTGCGCCGAGTCGTAAGGTTCGGCGTCACCGTCCTGGCCTAGCCCGGCCATTCGATAGACCTGATTCTTGTAGGGTGAACTGCTCAGGTGCTGGCAGTCGCCCAGCAGGAACACCGCATCGGCCTGGAGCCCCTTGGCACTGTGGTAAGTCATTTGCCTGAGCCGTCGCGCGTCGTACGGCAAGCTAGAATCAACATTAACTGTTGGCTGAATATACTTTTCTATCAATAGCTTATCGCTACTTTTTCGATACAACATCAAGATCGAATCGCCGTTGCGATAGTGCTCATCCAGTCGCCGCGCCAACCCTTCGTCGTCGCGATCCAACACATTCACCGGGCTCAACGAGCGAGACACGCCACTGGCCTTGGCCTTCTTGCCTGGGATAGCCGCAGCGGCGCGAACAATATGCTCGGCCGCATCGATGATGTGTTGGTGGCTGCGGTAGTTGTCAGTGAGCATGACCCGGGTCGTCGTCGGCGACGGGAATTGCTTGTTGAATGCCATGAAATAGCTCGGCGAGCTGCCGCGCCAGCCATAGATTGATTGCCAATCGTCCCCTACACACAACAATGAAGAGCGTTGGGCGCCGCGCCCCACGTGCATCGCGGGACCACGGCTGCGTATTTCCCGAAGACTGGCGCGCAGCCAGGAGACGATCTGCGGCGACACGTCCTGGAACTCGTCGACCATCAGGTGCGAAAGCGGCCTGAGCAACGCATCCCCCAGCAACTTGAAATTTTCCGGCGAATGTTCGCTGAACAGCGCAAACATGCGGTTGTAGGTCATGACCGGCGGCGATTGGTCGAGCAGATGGTCTTCGAATGCCCGCCAGTAGCGACTCAGCGCTTCGAAGAAATACCGATCGGGATCATCCTGGGCAAAGGACATCCGCCCCACGGCATCCGGGACGTCGAGGCCCAGGTTCTCGATAAAGCCTGCCGCCGCAACAAAGCAGTCCAGCAATGGCGCTGAACCCAGCTCGCCCTTGACCTTGTAGTCGAACCCAGGCCCGGCGCTGGCATCGCCGGCCATTGACGCTAATACACGTTTTGACGCCTCATAACTTTCCAGCCAGATCAGTGGCTTACGGCAAAAAGCTTGAAACAAGGTGCGCTTTACCGCCCATTCCGCGCGGATGCTCAACTTGGCGCCCGGACGATTGAGCCGGGCATCTTCCCGTGGATCGAACCCCAGTATCACCCAGGCATCCAGGGAAGGCGCGTAGCCATGACAGTGGAACGTCGAACCATTGATTTCGAACGTTTGTCGCTTCGGCTCGATACCCTTGATCGGCCAGGCACCGGCGCGGAACCACAGGTCTTCGACGGCATCGCACAACTCTTCGTCGCGCTGGGCTGCCAGTTCGGTCACGGCGACGCGCTTTTGCACATCCGGGTGATCGCGTTCCAGCTCCTTGAGTTGCAGCGCGTGGCGGGACAACGGCAGGATCAGCTCACGGAAACGCGCGTCACGCTGGTAAAGGTTGTAATAACAGGCGTTGAGTTGCTGGCGCTGGGCGTCGTTGATGCGCAAATCAAAGGGATTGCCCTGGGCATCATCGTCACCCGCTTCGGCGCGATGACTCAGGGTCTCGAACGCCTGGAGTCGTTCGAACCCGGGCAGGCTGCGAACCATGGGCAAGATGCGCGAATGGAATGTCCGCACCAGGTCACGGGCTTCCTTGAGGCTGACGGTTCGCCCCCACAGGGCAAACACTTCGATCAGTTTCTGGATGAAATCCTTGCGCGATTCCCGGGTAAACGTCACCACGGTCATCGAGTCCAGTTCGAAACCCAGGTAATGGGACAACAGCACAATGCGCAGTACCAGGGTGGTGGATTTGCCCGCCCCGGCCCCGGCGACCACCGAGGTCGAGGGCGTGTCGCTGAAAATCATCTTCCATTGCGCAGCGCTCGGTTGTGCATGCGCCGGCAGCAATCGGGTGACATCTGTCTTGATGCGTTTCTTCAGCTCGGCGGTCAGCGGCAGGCGCCAGTCATCGAACAGCAGATCATCGACCTGCGGTGCCGGATGCTCCGTGCTGCGCGAATCACGGATCAACAGGACCTGACGACCCTCCTCAAGCCCTTCGGCCCGGCCTTCCTTGTAGCCATAGTCAAAACCAGCGGTATGACCGCTGCGGAAACCGTCGGCCTGGCCATGCAACCAGGAAGCGCGATGTTGGGCTCGCAGGCGTGTCAGGCCATGGCCGAAGAACCGGGCTGCCAGGCGCTTGAACAGCGGCATCTGGGCCAGGGATAAAAGCTCGGGGGGAAGATCGGGAGTGTGTTGCGCCACGCTGATGACTCCGGGTGTTCATGAACCATGACGGCTATGGTGTCTGTATTTGCCGCCGGGTTCCACCCAAAAGCTTTTAAGTCATGGGTTTAGGCGATGAAGTGAAAGTTGGCTCGCGATTTTATATCTAAATACACGATAACTTTGACGCGTTTTTTACGCTTTTTATCGATGTGTTCCTTAGCGAAAATAGCCCCATCAACCATCGCTTTCGCTGCTCAGCGAAAAGGACACGAACATGCTCGAACTCAGGCCCTTCGCCACCTTGGGCGCCGCCAACCACGGTTGGCTGGATGCCCACCATCATTTTTCGTTCGCCGAATATTACGACCCACGGCGCATGAACTGGGGCAACTTGCGGGTCTGGAACGATGATGTTATCGCCCCTGGCAGCGGTTTTCCCCAACACCCGCACCGGGACATGGAAATCATCACCTATGTGCGCGAAGGCGCGATCAGCCACCAGGACAATCTGGGTAACAAGGGCCGCACGGAGGCCGGTGATGTACAGGTCATGAGCGCGGGCACCGGGATTGCCCATAGCGAGTACAACCTGGAATCGACGGCCACCCGCATTTTCCAGATCTGGATCATCCCCAACGAAGAAGGCCTGGCACCGTCATGGGGCGCCAAGCCGTTTCCCAAGGACTCGCGCGAAGGCTTCGTGACCTTGGCCAGTGGCAAGGCCGGCGATGACCAAAGCCTGCGCATTCGCGCCGACGCACGACTGGTAGCGGCCAATCTCAAGGCGGGTGAAAGTGCGGAGTATCGGCTGGACGCCGCACGTCGAGCTTATCTTGTGCCGGCAACTGGATTGATAGAAATCAATGGTTTGCGCGTACAAGCTCGAGACGGTGTTGCGATTGAAGATGAGCGGATATTGCGGGTGACCGCCATTGAAGACAGCGAAATCGTGCTCGTCGACCTCGCTTGATTGGTCTTGTGGTGAGAGGAATTTGTGTGGGAGCAAAGCTTGCTCGCGAAACGGGCCTCGCGTTAAAGACCGCATCGCCTGGATCGCGGGCAAGCCTTGCTCCCACATAGTTGGGACAAGGCTTGCCGACGGTGTCACTTGCTGGTGATAGCCCCATCCACCAACGTTTGCGCCTCAGCCACCAATTGCTTGAGGTGCGCGTCGCCAATGAAGCTTTCGGCGTAGATCTTGTAGATATCCTCGGTCCCGGACGGGCGTGCCGCAAACCAGCCGTTTTCAGTCATGACCTTCAGGCCGCCAATGGCCTGATCATTGCCCGGCGCGTGACTGAGGATGTGCTGGATCTTCTCCCCGGCCAATTCGGTAGACGTCACCTGATCGGGCGACAGCTTGCTCAATAGCGCCTTCTGTTGCGGGCTGGCCTTGGCATCGACGCGTACCGAGAACGGTTCGCCCAGCTCGTCAGTCAACGCGCGGTAGGCCTGGCTCGGGTCGCGACCGGTGCGCGCCGTCATTTCAGCTGCCAACAGCGCCGGGATCAGGCCGTCCTTGTCGGTACTCCAGACGCCGCCGTCCTTGCGCAGGAACGAAGCACCGGCACTTTCTTCACCGCCAAAGCCCAGGGAACCATCGAACAGGCCGTCGGCAAACCACTTGAAGCCCACCGGCACTTCATAGAGGCGGCGACCCAGGCGCTTGGCCACGCGATCGATCAGGCCGCTGCTGACCACGGTCTTGCCCACCGCAGCATCGGCGCGCCATTGCGGGCGATTCTGGAACAGGTAGTCGATGGAGACCGCCAGGTAGTTGTTCGGCGCCAACAGGCCGCCAGACGGCGTCACGATGCCATGACGGTCATGGTCCGGGTCGCAGGCAAAGGCCACGTCGAAGCGGTCCTTCAGACCAATCAACCCTTGCATCGCATGGCTGGAAGACGGGTCCATGCGGATCTGCCCGTCCCAGTCGACGGTCATGAAACGGAAGGTGGAATCCACGTGAGTGTTCACCACTTCCAGGTCCAGGCGGTAATGCTCGGCAATGGCCGGCCAGTAGCGCACGCCTGCGCCACCCAACGGATCGACGCCCAAATGCAGCCCGGCGGTGCGGATGACATCGAAATCGATGACATTGATCAGGTCCGCCACGTAGGTGTTGACGTAGTCGTGACGGTGGGTGGTGTCGGCCTTCAGGGCTTGCTCGTAGCTGACGCGCTTGACGCCGGCGAGCTGGTCGGCCAGCAGTTCGTTGGCCTTGGCTTCGATCCATTTGGTGATGTGGGTATCGGCCGGGCCACCGTTGGTAGGGTTGTACTTGTAGCCGCCGCTTTGCGGTGGGTTGTGGGACGGCGTGATGACGATGCCGTCCGCCAGGCCCGAGGTGCGGCCACGGTTGTAGCAGAGAATGGCGTGGGAAACCGCTGGTGTCGGGGTGTATTCATCGCCCTCGGCGATCATGACGGTTACACCGTTGGCCGCGAATACTTCCAGCGCACTGGCACCCGCCGGGGTCGATAGCGCGTGAGTGTCGATGCCGACGAACAGTGGCCCGTTGATGCCCTGGGCTTCGCGGTACAGGCAGATCGCCTGGCTGATGGCCAACACGTGCCACTCGTTGAAGCCCAGGTCGAAGGAGCTGCCACGGTGCCCGGAGGTGCCAAAAGCCACGCGCTGGGTTGCAACCGAGGCATCGGGTCGGCCGGTGTAGTAGGCCGTCACCAGTCGCGGGATATCGATCAACAACTCTGCCGGTGCCGGCTTGCCCGCAAATGGACTGACTGTCATGCAAAACCTCTGAGTGGAGTGGCTCGGTAAATGGAGTGCAGTTTACTGACAGTTCGACCATGGCGCGATGGGTTCGATCCATTGCCGCCGATTACGCTTGTTCGAGCCTCAAGGCGTCGGCCAGCGCGCAGAGCGCAGCGTCCATGTCCTGCGGCCCGTTCAGGGCGTGGGTCAGGCGCATATGTTGTGCATACAGGCCCTGGAGGCTGAACAACTCCCCCGGCGCGATGACGATTCGCTGGGCAAGCAGCCGATGGAAAACCCGTCGCAAGTCGACCCGTCGCGTCGACTGCATCCAGATCGTCGCACCACCTTGAGGTTCTGCCCATTGCAGGCTATCCCCTAGCCGCTCGCGCAGCAATTGCGTAGTCGAAACCGCGCTTTCACGCAGCAGGCGCCGCAACACCAGCAAGTGCTGGTCAATCCGACCGTTGCTGTACAGCCGGGCGATGGCTTTCTGGCGGATCGGCGACAAGCGAAACGCTCGCAACAGGAAATGTCGCTGCAGGTGCAGGGTCAACTGGCGCGACAACACGTAGCCATACGGCGCCTCTGGCCCGATGGTTTTCTCGAACGTCGAATAGACGATCAGCCGGTCCGGGTCGAGCAAGTCTCGAAAAGGCGTCATCCTTGCCTCGAACGCCAGGTCTGTATGGCTGTCGTTCTCCAGCACCCAAGTCCCGTGCCGCTCCAGCAAATGCGCGATGGTACGACGGTTCTCTTCAGGAACCAGTGTCCCCCTCGGCATATTCAAGACCGACGACAGCACCACCAGGCGTACCGTTTCGTTCACCAGCAGCTGTTCCAGTTGCTCGACATTGAGTTCCCCCCCGGCCAGCAGTGGCAGCTCGATGACGTTGACCTCCGCCGCCTGCAGCAGGCGCAACACCGCCCAATCGCAGGGCGATTCGATCAGCACGGTGGCCCCCCTGAGTGCCAGCACCGCGATAAGAATTTCCAGGACGCCCCGCAGGTCGGCGCCAATGTAGACATCATCGGCATTCCAGCAACGGGCCGGCGAAGACGTGTAGCGGGCAGCCAGCGCAGTGCGAAGCTCCAGCTCGCCCCAGGGTTGCGAGGGTGTCTGCGAGGAGCGCGGGTACTGGCGCAGCAGTTCGCGCTCGAGCAGCAACAGCGGGCTGTCCAACGGCTGCATCGACGCCGGTTCATCCGCGCTGAGCACCTGCATACCTGGTCGTCGGGCATTGACGTACAGGGTCTCGAGTAAATCGTCACCGCCGTCCAGGGTGGCCATGCTGGGCACGGGCAGCGCGTAGTAACCGGACTTGGCGATCGAATAGACCCGCCCTTCCTTTTCCAGCAGCGAATACGCGTACTGAATGGTCGATATCGACACGTTCAGACGCTCGGCCAGTTGCCGCAGCGACGGCAGGCGAACCCGCGCATCAACCTCCAGCTCGTTGATCAGCGTGGTCAGGTAGCGATAAACCGCCTGATAGGCGAAGTCTGTCTCCCGGCAATTTTTCATCGGCTCAGGCCAGGACAGCGGGTCGCAGTCAGCTCAGTCGCAACGCCGGGTACAAGGACTGGGGACGAGGTAGATGAGTCCGTCAAACCTCGTTCCTCAATGCCTTGCCGAGCGTTCGTGCAACCCATCGGCAGCCGATCCGCCTTCTGCAGCGTCAACGCCGTCATTGGCCTGCTGCGGATCGGCGCCCGGGGCGCTTTCCGCTTGTTCCGGCAGTGAAACACTCGCCCGGTACAGCTTGCCAAGGATGTCGATGGGCAAGCCGCTGACATCGACCATCCACTGCGCTACCTGATCGGCGACGGTCGCGCCCTGCATGGCCTTGTGCAGGTCCGGCATCGCCACCAGCATGCCGGGGTGGCAGCAACGCAGGAAATGCTCCAGGCCCGTGCCCTGCCCCACGAAGGGCGCGAACAGCATGCACACCAGTTGCGTTTCACTGAGCCCCAGGATCTTTTGTGCTTCAAGGGCGGCGTAGGCACGACGCTCGGGAATCGACGACGGCGAGCCGAACAGCGCCCGAGCCTGTTCGCAGACGTGTTCCGGCAATTGCTTGCGGTGCATGATCATGATCGCCCGCTGCGCGTAGTCGCCGTAGCCGGTTTCATAGCTGCGTCCGTGCAGGTAGCAGGCCTGCAGGCCGTGCAGATGGGCCGACAGCAGCGGGCTGATGTATTCGTTTTCAGGCGCCGATGGCACAAGCCCCTCGGTCTGCACCCGCAGGAACTCGTTGAAGAGCGGCCAGTTGGTTCCCTCCGAACGATCGACGATCAGGTCGTCGATGCCGACGTGGCCCACTCGCCGGCAGGCCTCGAAGTGACCCTCGGGCTTCCAGGCATCGAGGCGCTCCGGCCCATAGAAATGCCGGTAGACATCACCGCCCAGGGCGTCGAGGTGGGCAAAAAGGTTGTCGAAACCGCAGGCGTGCTCGGTCAGCAGGCCGATCTTGCGAGTCGCGCGGCGCAGGCCCGATATGAATTGTTTTTGCTGGCGCGGTGTATCGCTGCTGACCAACGAATCCACGCCCGACTCCCAGCGGGCCATGTGCCGATAGAACTCGGCCATCGCCAGGTAGCCGTCGTCCCCAATCTCCAAGGGGCTGTCGACCGCGCGAAGGTGCCCCAGGACCAGCAGGTCCATGCGATTGGCTTCGTGCCCCGCCATCGACAGGGGCTGCCGGTGATTGAACGGCAACACCTCGCGGTTATCGGCCATCAGCAATTCGACCCGGGGATCATCGTAGACAAACAGCGCGCTGTAGCAGCGGTGGATGTTTTCCAGCGTCGCCTGGGTAGTTTCGCTCAGGCGTGGCGTGGCGACGCGCAAGGTGAAGGTCACCGGATGTCGCCCTGCGATGCTCAACTGTGCGGCCCGCAAGGCGGTCAGCACATAAAAACTTTCCCTGCTCCCATTCTGGACCGTCAACACTCGGTAATCGCCAATCCGCTCGATGCCTCCGGCGGCGACAATTAAACGCTGGATCAAAAGCTGCAACGCGGTACGTTCTGCCCGGGAATAAAAACCTGACAGTCGTTGCAGTATCTGTTGATACACGTGAGTCATTGCCTGCTCATGAATTGCACTCATAGCCATTTACCTGGAAATTCAACTATCGGCGTCGCACCCGCACCAACGTGACTGCGCGACGTGTTGATCTAGATGGTTGTTCTAGCACTCAAAGAGTATTAGCAATACGCTCGAGCATTGCTTGTCGTAATTATTTGATACATATACCGAGAGTAGGCTCACGCCCCTTCACACTCCCGCCTAAAGCCCCGAAAACACGGGACCCAAGCGACCGGACGGCACGTCCTAGGAGAATTCCGACAACGTCCCACAGACAATGAGCACAAGAAACAAAGAACTTGCCGAACTTTAATTGGCAGTCTACCCCGCCCTGTCTTCTCCAGGGTCGATAGATATATCTGCAGCTGTTAATGCTCGTTACCCCTTGAATGCATCTTGAAGGATGAAGACCTTCGAAAAAGTTATACCGCACCACGACTTCTTCCTTGATATGGAAATCAGCGTTCAATTATCAAGACTTAAACAATGATTAGAAGATACAGATTGAGGGCAAAAACCAGTTCAGATGTTGGCCGACAGACCGTTTCAGTCTTGAGCGAACCGGGACAGGCCATTCAAGGCGCGAGATGGTGAGGTGCGAACGCAGCACCGCCAGGCAGGAGGTGCCGTAAGAAAGGATGGGGTGTCAGGGCGAAGGCAGCGCAAGAGCCCGGGGCGATGACTCTTGCGCAAGACAGGGTTCAGGCCGGGTCGACGACCTGAAGGGCAACACGTTCACGGCAAGGGCATTCGCCCATGTAACGGTGAGCCTCGACGAACTCGGAGAATGGGAAGACCCGAGTCTTGAGTGGCAACAGCACGCGGTCGGCGGTCAGTTGATTGATATCGCGCAGTGCTCGTTGCAAGGCCACCTGGTCCTGGAGAATGCCCAGTTCCGGCTTGCCAGTGAAATTGCCGATGCAGTGCACAAAGAACTGAATGTTCTTCTGGAACGCCGCGCAGGCTGGAAACGGCGTCTGGTTGCCACCCTGCAAGCCATACAGCACCAGGCTGCCACGCGGTGCCAACACGTCACCCAGCAGCGACATCTGGGGCCCGCCGAGGCCGTCGAAGACCACATCGACGCCACGGTTGTCGGTGAGCTTGTTGATTTGCATCAGCAAGTCCTGCTCTTCGGTGACGATGACCTTCTCGGCGCCCAGCGACAACAGGTACTCACGCTCGTCAGCCGTCTTGGTGGCCGCGATCACCCGCACACCCAGGGCCTTGCCCAGTTGTACGAAGGAAGGGCCGGCGCAATGACTGGCATCGGTGACCAGGGCGAATTGCCCCGGCTTGACCCGCGCCAGGTCCATGTAGGCGAAATATGCGATCAGCAGCGGCGTGTAATGCACGGCGGCTTCGATCGGGCTGAGCACGTCGGGATAACGGGTCAGCGCGGTGCGTGGCAGCACGATGACCTCACCGTACACCGGATAATCGTTCGGGCTCTCGGCCGGGAAACTGGCGACCTTGTCGCCCACGGCCAAGTCATCGACGCCGTCGCCGACGGCCGTTACCACGCCGGCCATTTCATGGCCCAGGCCCGAAGGCAGACGTGCCTGGGACGACGCCAGGTTCTGGCGCCACAAGGTGTCGTACCAACTGATGCCGATCGCTTCGACACGGACCTGCACTTCTCCTGGCGCAGGAAGAGCCGCCGCATGCTCTTCGCATTTGAGCACCTCGGCACCACCAAACTTGTGAAAACGGATCGTGCGGGACATCACAAACCTCGTCAAAGTAACCTCTAATGCCATGAACTCTATCCGGGCTTTGTACCCAAGACCATCAGTGGCTATTAATAGTCGACATGCCTGTCATTGATTCCGCAGTAAGAAAAACCAACCAATCCTGTAGGACTTAACCTAAGAAAACTCAATTAGCCGGTGCAGAGTACCAGCCTTTCCCCGTAAGATTCATGCCGGCCATTGTTCCCATATGGCCGCTCACGTCAAGCTTACCGAATCTGCCAGGACCCCAGATGAATCGTAATGACCTGCGGCGTGTCGATCTGAACCTGTTGATCGTGTTCGAAACATTGATGCATGAACGCAGTGTGACTCGCGCGGCCGAGAAACTGTTCCTAGGCCAACCGGCCATCAGCGCCGCGCTGTCGCGCCTGCGCAGCCTGTTCGATGACCCGTTGTTCGTACGTACCGGCCGCAGCATGGAGCCTTCGGCCCGGGCGGTCGAGATCTTCGCCCTGCTCTCCCCGGCCCTGGATTCGATTTCCACGGCGGTCAGCCGTGCAGCGGAATTTGACCCGGCCACCAGCACCTCGGTGTTTCGCATCGGCCTGTCGGACGACGCCGAATTCGCCCTGCTGCCGATGCTGCTCAAGCGCCTGCGCGCCGAAGCGCCCGGCATCGTGCTGGTGGTGCGCCGGGTCAACTACATCCTGATGCCTGGTTTGCTGGCGTCCGGTGAAATCTCCATTGGCGTCAGCTACACCGACGACCTGCCGGCCAACGCCAAGCGCAAGGTCTTGCGACGCAGCTTGCCCAAAGTATTGCGGGCCGACACCGCGCCGGGACGACTGACCCTGGACGAATTCTGCGCGCGGCCCCATGCCCTGGTGTCTTTCGCGGGTGACTTGAGCGGCTTCATCGATGAAGAGCTGGCGAAACTCGACCGCAAGCGCCACGTAGTGCTGGCCGTGCCGCAATTCAACGGTCTGAGCACCCTGCTGTCGGGCACCGACATCATCGCCACCGTGCCCGACTACACGGCCGACGCGCTGACCGCCGCCGGCGGCGTACGCGCCGAAGACCCACCCATACCGGTGCGCAGCTTCGAGCTGCACATGGCCTGGCGCGGTTCCCAGGACAACGACCCTGGGGAGCGGTGGTTGCGGTCGCGGATTCAGATGTTTTTTGGCGACCCTGAGAGTCTTTAGGCGTCGTCGGGCAGGCTGTTCAGTTGATCATTTCTGCCTTTTCATAGACCATGGAGATCTATCCACTTCCAGAGGATGAGACACCTGGGGGGCAAATCTGAGGGCATGTTTGGGATGGTTTGAAAAGGATGCCCCCAGCCTAAGGTCCAGCAGCCCAATCTCGAAAAAGTCACACACTGGTGATGGGATTGACGTGGGCAAACTCGGCTGAGGACTATGCCGTGCCAGCGTCTCACTCAGTGAGACGCTCCCAAGTCGCTTCAAGAACGCCGAAGGTTTTGTCGAGAATGGCGGTTCCCCTTTGCTCGGTCCATGCTGACCTCTTCCCTCTTCGCGGTTTTCTAAGGTGTATCACGATCCCGGACGTTGGCGATGGAAAACACCACATTCAGCGCGATCCAGTCCCATGACATGAAAATTAAATCAGCCAGAAAATGCGAGTAAAGAACGCAATGACGGATAGCTTGTGAACACTTAAGCTGCTGGTTATTACGCACCACTCAAGGGGCCATTAATGTCATTTGATTTTCACCACCTTCTACTCGTTTTTACCGCCTACATTGTTGGAGCTGCAAGCCCGGGTCCCAGCAATATGCGGATCATGGGCGTTGCCATGCACCAAGGCAGAAAACCTGCGCTGATACTTGCAGCCGGAGTTATCAGTGGTTCTTTTTTTTGGGGATCAATGGCCGCCACAGGCGTCTCGGCCATTCTGCTTCAGTTCACCCAGGCACTCTTCGTACTCAAGATCGTCGGCGGAGCGTACTTGCTGTTCCTAGCCCTGAAAGCGGGACGTTCTGCTCTGACACCTGACGAGCAAATTGAGAAAGCGCTGGCCGCAGCACCAACCGTCTCGGGCTTTGGCCTCTACCGGCGGGGCTTGCTTATGCACCTTACCAACCCAAAGGCTTTACTGGGTTGGATCGCAACGATGACACTGGGTTTAGGACCACAAGCGACGCCTGAAACGGTTGTAATCATCCTGGCTGGCTGTGCCGTGTTGAGCATTACTATTTTCTGCGGCTATGCGATCGTTTTCTCCACGGCACCGATGATTCGGGGGTATCGCAGGGCGCGCGGGTGGATTGAAGGCACCCTTGCGTTGGTCTTTGGCGCCGCAGGTTTTAGGCTGCTGTTCTCCCGCACGTGATTCAAAGCCAACCCTTGCGAGGATGGCCTAAGTTCGAAAGCCATCCACCAACTGCTTGAGTCGTGTGGCTTGCCGTTCAAGATCGTCACAAGCAAGCAGCGTGGCTTGAAGGTTTTCCAACCCTTCCTGGTTAAGGGTTTTGATCTCGGTGATGTCAACGTTCAACGAATCAATGACCGAAGTCTGCTCTTCAGTCGCGGTCGCCACCGACTGGTTGATGCCGTCAATTTCGCTGATACGCTGACTGACACTGCCCAGCCGCTCACCTGCCTGGTTGGCGATCATCACGCCGTCCTTACTGTAGCGTTCACTTTCATTCATGGTGAGTACCGCCTCCCGTGCGCCCACCTGAAGCTCTTCAATCATCGTATGGATTTCCTGGGCCGACGTCTGAGTCCGGTAAGCCAGGCTGCGAACTTCGTCAGCTACCACCGCAAAACCGCGGCCGGCATCACCCGCCCGCGCGGCCTCGATGGCGGCATTGAGTGCCAACAGGTTGGTCTGTTCGGAAATGCCTTTGATCACTTCAAGAATCCGCCCGATGTTCTCCGTCTTGCCGTTCAGCACCTCTATGTTGTTGCATGACGTGCGGATTTTTCCTGATAGCTTGTCCATGGCATTTATCGTTTGTGTCACTACCTCGCGGCCACCTTCTGCCTGACGTCGGGCATCCGACGCCTGAAGGGAAGCGTCACCAGCGCTACGCGCAATTTCCTGGGCCGCCGCACCCAGTTCATTAATCGCTGCGACAATACTGTTGGTTCGACTGGCCTGGTTGTCCGAGTTGTCCATGGACGAGCTGGAAGTCTGCATCACGCGCTTAGTCACTTCATTAACCTGCTCGGTGGCAAAAGAGACCTCACGTATTGAGTGCTGGATACGCTCAACAAAAAGGTTAAAGTCGCCGGCCAGCTCTCCGAACTCATCCTTTGAATGCACACTCAAGCGACGGGTAAGGTCGCCCTCACCCTGAGCGATATCACGCATGGCTTTACCCATCAGCCTCAGGGGCTGCATCAATACGCGAATCAGTACGCCCAGCAGAAGCAGCGTGATCACCACGGCAATGACCATCGCCAAAATGGCAGAAGCGCGAAAATCACCAAGTGCCTTGTAAGCTTTGCTTTTGTCGATAGACAAACCGACATACCAGTTCACCGAAGGCAGTCCCTTGATTGGTGAAAACATCACGATTTGAGGGACTCCTTCCTGCTCTGTCTCACTGATGTGGGTGCTGAGTGACGGTGTGCTTTGGGGATAGATATCGCTCAGCCGCTTCATCACCCGATCTTTGTCCGGATGAACCAGCACCCTGCCCTCGGCGTTGACCAGAAAGGCATAGCCGATTCCCCCCAGATCAAGCGAGCTGACGATTTTCGCCAGCGTTTGCAACGTCAGATCCCCGCCTACCACCCCAAGCGGCTGGCCGTCGCGACCGACCGGAGTTGCAATGGTCATCATCAACTGACCCGTCGTCACATCCAAGTACGGCTCGGTCAGCGTAGTCCCTCCGGCAGCCATCGCGTCCGTATACCAAGGACGGGTGCGAGGATCGTAATCAGCGGGTAAATCGTCCTTCGGTCGAATGGCGTAACTACCGTCACGACTGCCTAGATAAGTGAAGGTAAACGTTGATAGCACTGACCTCTGCTCAAGCAGTCGCGTGACGTTTTCCGGAACTGGATCGCTGGCAAAGGTCTGAGCAATATGATCAACCAGCAGTATCCGTCCAGAGAGCCAGGACTGAACACTTGCGGCCGTGATCTTGCTCATCTCTTCAAGATGGTTTTCAAGGTTCGTGCGGATCGTTTTGCGCTGAATCGAGTCGTTGTAAAGCGTAAAAAGCGAAAACGCTGCGACAACAACGAATGATGCCGCAAGCAGTACCTTATGACTGAACTTCAGGTTGGCAATCATCATGGTTTATCCATAGGTCCGGGGTGTTGTAGTTGTTATTCGATACCGAGGTTGGTTGATGACTGCTTCGTCGATATGCCCCAGAGCCCCATGGCCAAGGCGTTTCACTTCAGCCCGTTGGACAGAAACTGCTGCAGGCGCTCGCTTCGGGGGCTATCCAGAATCTCAGGTCCGCCCTGCTCTTCAACCAGCCCCTGATGAAGAAACAGCAGTTGGTTCGACACTTTGCGTGCAAACCCCATTTCATGGGTCACCATGATCATGGTTCGTCCCTCTTCAGCGAGCCCTTGGATGACTTTCAACACCTCGCCCACCACTTCAGGGTCGAGCGCCGAGGTGGGCTCATCGAACAGCATGACCTCAGGCTCCATGGCAAGGGCACGCGCGATCGCTACCCGCTGTTGCTGCCCGCCCGAAAGAAAGGCAGGGAACTGATCGGCAACACGAGCCGGCAACCCTACTTTTTCCAGATATCGCCGGGCACGGTCCTCCGCGTCTTTTTTGCTGACACCCAGCACCCTACGCGGGGCAATGGTGATGTTTTCCAGCACGGTCATATGCCCCCACAGGTTGAAATGCTGGAAGACCATGGCCAAACGGGTACGCAGTCGTTGCAGCTCGCGATCATCCGCCACACGCAATCCCGCATGATTTTTAACCATGCAGATCGGTTTGCCATCCAGGCTCATGGCACCGTCGTTAGGTGTTTCGAGAAAATTGATACAGCGCAGGAACGTACTCTTTCCCGAGCCGCTGGCGCCGATCAGGCTGATGACATCGCCCGTTTTGGCTTGCAGGGAAACGCCCTTGAGTACTTCATGGGTACCGTAACTTTTGTGTAGCCCGTCAACCGTCAATTTGTACATGTTCGCAATCATCCTCTAAGCGGATTGGGAGCAGCCCTGTCAGAAACAAGGCTCAGTGAGTCGGCCCTAAAAAAGCCAGCCAGTGACGTTCGGCAATTCGGAACAGGCCGACCAGCGTAAAGGTCACCGCCAGGTAAATCAGTGCCGCAACCCCAAACGATTGAAAGGTTAAAAAGGTCGCAGAGTTCGCGTCACGGGCGACTTTGAGAATGTCCGGTACCGTGGCGGTGAATGCCACCGTGGTCGAGTGCAGCATCAAGATCACTTCGTTGCTGTAATACGGCAGCGAGCGACGCAAGGCTGACGGCATGATCACAAACGCATAGAGCTTCCATCCCGAGAGGCCATACGCTTTTGCCGCCTCGACCTCGCCATGGGCAATGTTGCGAATGGCCCCGGCAAATATCTCTGTGGTGTAGGCGCACGTGTTCAAGGCGAAGGCAAGAATGGTGCAGTTCATCGCATCGCGAAAAAATGCATCCAACACAGGCTGAGCACGTATTGCTGCCAGGCTATAGATCCCGGTGTAGCAGATCAGCAGCTGGATATAGAGCGGTGTGCCCCTGAACAGGTAGGTGTAGAACTGCACCGGCCAGCGCACGTAAAACCTCGGCGAGACTCGAGCGATGGACAGTGGAATCGATACGACAAAGCCGATGAACAGCGATGCACTGAGCAACCACAACGTCATGGCTAGACCGGTAATTTGCTGGCCGTCGCTGTAGACGAATGACCGCCAGTACTCTTGCAGTAGTTCGATCATCGCACCGCCTCCCGTGAACCCGCGGCGTAGTGTTTTTCCAGGCAGCCCAGGACGAAATTGGAGACACTGGTGATGATCAGGTAGGTCAGTGCAGCCAGAACCAGGAAAAAGAACAATTGATAGGTGCTTTTTCCCGCGTCCTGGGCAGCTTTAACCAAGTCAGCCAGGCCGATGATCGACACCAATGCGGTGGCTTTGAGAATCACCATCCAGTTGTTACCCAGCCCCGGGAGGGCAAACCGCATCATTTGCGGGAACACCACAAAGCGAAAACGCTGAGCACGACTTAACCCATAGGCGGTAGCGGCTTCGACCTGGCCACGGGGCACTGCCAGCATGGCGCCGCGGAAGGTTTCGGTGAAATAGGCACCGTAGATAAACCCAAGGGTGATAATTCCTGCGACGAAGGGATTGATTTCGATGTACTCCCAGCCCAACGCCACCGTGATGACCGTCAGCCAGGTTTGCAGGCTGTAGAAAATCAACAGCATCAGTACCAGATCGGGCACCCCACGAATCAGCGTGGTGTAGAGCTGCGCCGGCAAGCGCAGCAGCTTGATGCTGGAAAGTTTGGCGCTGGCCCCGATCAGCCCGAGCAATACGCTGAGCACCAGGGAGCACAGGGACAGCTTGACGGTCATCCAGGCGCCTTCGAGCAGCAGAGGGCCGAAGCCTTGAAGGCTGAATGCAGAGAGCCCCAATGCGCCTATTAGTGTTTCGAACATGATCAACAACCTATAGCGATAAACGCCCATCCGGCGGATGAGCGCCGGGTGGTTATTTGCCGCTGTAAAGATTCAGATCGCCAAAGTGCTGCTTCTGGATCGAATCATAGGTGCCATCGTCGTGCAGGGCCTGGATCGCTTTATCCAACAAGGCCTTGAGCTCTGTATTGCCCTTGGCGATACCGATGGCTGTCTTGGAGGGAAGATAAGGACTCTCTACCGGAGGGCTCATTTCGTAATCAGTGCCCTGCGCTGACTTGATAAAGCCCATTTGCGCTTGAAGTGTATCCTGCAACGAGGCGTCCAGCCGCCCCGCTACCAGGTCGTAATACACCTGGTCCTGGTTCTGGTAGGACTGGATTTTTACGCCGGCCTTGTCCAGCACGGCCTTGGCGTAGGCTTCCTGGATGCTGCCCTGAAAGTAGCCAACCGTTTTGCCTTTGAGCGACGCCACATCAGCGCTCAGGCCCGACCCTTTCTTGAACACGTAGGAGGTGAACCCGGAAAACAGCTCGTTTGAAAAATCGATGGCTTTTTCGCGGGTGGCCGTCACGGTCATGGATGACAGGATCCCGTCGAACTTGCCGGCTCTGAGCCCCGGAATCAGGCCATCAAAATCGCTTTCCACCCATATGCATTTGACTGAAAGCTTGGCGCAGATCGCGTTACCCAAATCAATATCAAATCCCTTGAGGCTGCCATCTGCTGCCTTGGACTCAAACGGCGCATAGTTGGCATCCACGCCGAAGCGCAAGGTGGAATATTCTTTGGCCGACACTGCACTCGTGCACAACGCCAAGCACGTAATCAAGTACAACTTTTTTAGCGAAATCATAAGTACATCCCTAGATATTGTAGTTGGATTAAGGGCAGTAAACATCTGACAGCGTTAAACGTGACACTCATTATTATTTACCAAGGCCAGAGCCTCGACTTGAACATTACCCGAGTGTCGCGACTTTACGAATATGGCAAACTGAACGTTATCACGAGCAAAATGCTCGCCTTTCAAGCAGACACGAGCTTCATCATTAACAAACCACTGACAATCAAGACAGCCGCCACGATCCGCAGCAGCGTGGCGGGTTCACCCATGAAGAAAATACCCGCCGCAAACGCACCCACCGCGCCGATGCCGGTCCAGATGGTATACGCCGTACCCAACGGCAAACTCTTCATCGAGAACGATAACAACGCAAAACTGGCGATCACCGTGACAAATGTAATGACCGTTGGCACTAATCGGGTAAACCCTTCAGATTGTTTCATCGAAAAAGCCCAGACCACTTCAAACAGCCCTGCAACAATCAAACTTACCCAAGCCATAAGCAACTCCCAAGCAACAAACAGACAGTTCGTATAGACACAATTAACACATCAATCTTATTAAAAAGACCCCCGCAAGCACGGGGGTAAAGACGGGTTGACCAAACCCTGGTTGCGTGACGCCTGTATTCAAATCAGTTGAATGTCGCATCCAGCGCGAACGTAATATCCTTGATCAAGTCATCTGGATCTTCCAGCCCAACAGAAAAACGCAAATGACCGTACTGGCGGAACTCTTCAGGGTACTTGTCAAAGCCACCCCGCCCTTCTGCGCCCACGTGCACGATCAGCGATTCGTCATGCCCTAATGAAACAGCCGATGTGATGATGCGCAGGTTCGAAACAAAGCGGTTCTGGGTGTCGGGATCGCCTTCTACTGCAAAGGCCATCACGGCCCCATACCCCTTGCCCGCAAATTGCCGACGCGCCAACTCGTGCTGCGGGTGGGAAGGCAAACCTGGGTAATAGACGTAGGCAATCCGATCGTCGCCTTCCAGAAACTGGGCCAACTTTTCGGCCGTGTTCAGCAACTGCGTCAAGCGCAATGGCAACGTGACTGAACCGCGCATGATCATCCACGCATTGAACGGGGAAATGGTCGCGCCTAGGTCAACCAACGCATCATTCTTGATCTTGTTGATCAACTGATTGGAGCCGATCACCACCCCACCCATGGCATCACCATGACCATTGATGTACTTGGTCAGTGAGTGAATGACGAAGTCGACACCGTGCTCACTGGCACGGAAAAAAGGAGGAGGAGTGAATGTCGCGTCCACAGAGATAAGCGCGCCATGCGCATGGGCAATCTCAGCCAGCGCTGCAATATCTGCGACTTTGGTGGTCGGGTTGGCGATCGTTTCGGTATGGATCAGCTTGGTATTGGGCCGAATGGCGTTACGCACCAACTCCAGGTCCCCGACGTCCACGAACGTTGCTTCAATACCGTAACGTTCAGGCAGGAGTTCTGCGAAAAGCCGCCAGACCGCCTGGTAGGTGATGTCGCTGACAATGACGTGGTCGCCACTTTTCAAAAATGAAAAAAACACCGAGTGCAAAGCCGCGACACCGGTCGCGAATACCACCGCGTCGCCACATCCCTCAAGGGCTGCGAGTTTCTTCTCAAGGCAGACTTGGTTGTGGCCTTGATTGCGCGTGTACACAAGACCATCCGGGCTGGACCAGTCCATGGTCGCCGGATCTTCAGGCAGGAGATAGGAGTTTGCCATGACCAATGGCGTGCGGACGGCGCCACTGGTGACATCCGCGACATTCCCGCCATGAACAGCCAGTGTCGCTGCAGATAATGTCGAAAGATTGTGCTTATCGGGGCGCATGTCGATTCCTCTTTATTGTTGTGTGATTCGTACTTGAGTCGAGCGAGTTGTTTAGCTTCCACTCACACCGTTAATACAAATGACCTTGGGTTGCGTCATATCCTCATAAGCGAAACGCACGCCCTCACGACCCATGCTCCCGTACTTGAAACCGCCGAAAGGCATTGCATCAAAGCGATAATCGGAAGAGTCGTTGATCATCACCCCGCCCGCCTCCAGTCGTTTAGCGGCAGTCATTGCAACGTTCAGATTGCTGGTGAAGATCCCGGCATGCAGGCTGTATTCGGGTTCGTTAGCCAGCGTCAATGCCTCATCCAGAGACGCAACGCTTTGAAGGATGACAACCGGACTGAACACTTCCTCGCACCACAACTTGCAATGGCGGTTGACGCCTTCCAGCACAGTGGGGGAATAGAGCGAACCAATGCGTGTATTGCCAGACAACAAGGTGGCACCTTGGGCAATGGCGTCATTTACCACCTCTTCGGTACGCTTGGCTGACGCCTCGGTAATCATGGGCCCTACGTCCGTCTGCTCATCAGCAGGGTTGCCTACGATCAACTGCCGGGTCTTTTCAACAAAGCGCGTTTTGAAGACTTCGTAGAGAGGGGCCTCGATGAGGATCCGCTGAGTACCGATGCAGTTTTGACCTGCCGCCCAAAAAGCCCCTGACACGCAGGAGTCGACGGTTTCAGCCAAATCACAATCGGCCATCACGATGACTGGTGCATTACCGCCAAGGTCCATCGCCAGTTTCTTGAGGCCAGCTGTGCGAGCGATCTGCTCACCGGTGACAAAGCCGCCTGTGAACGACACCATGCGCACGGCACGGTGAGCAACCAGGGCCTTACCCAACGCGGCGCCGCCTGTGGCGACAGTGACGACAACCGGAGGCAGGCCCGCGTCGATCAAGCACTCCACCAGC
Organism: Pseudomonas brassicacearum subsp. brassicacearum; assembly: GCF_008801605.1. GTDB lineage: Bacteria > Pseudomonadota > Gammaproteobacteria > Pseudomonadales > Pseudomonadaceae > Aquipseudomonas > Aquipseudomonas brassicacearum. The sequence continues at coordinate 322,767 of NZ_VZPJ01000004.1, forward strand.
TTGATCGCTGATAGCGGTGTGAGCTCAGACGGCTTGAGAACAACCGCATTTCCCCCCGCAATGGCAGGCCCCAATTTATGGGCGACCAGATTAAGCGGGTCGTTGTAAGGCGTGATGGCGACGATGACGCCTAACGGTTCACGAGTGAACCACCCCTGACGGGATTCAGACCCGACATAGGCATCGAAAGGGATGACTTCACCGGCATTGCGCTTGGCTTCCTCGGCCGACAACTTCAAGGTGTTGACGCAGCGCAACACCTCCTTTCTCGCCTGTTTCAAGGTTTTGCCAGACTCAGCAACGATCAGTCTGGCAAAGGCGTCCTTATCACGCTCAACCGAGTGTGCGGCCTTCTCCAGAATGCGTGCGCGTTCATGCCGCGGTAAATCCTTGGCAATCCGGGCCCCCAGGATGGCGGTGTCGACTATCGTGGTAGCTGACGATGCAGGTATATCTGCCACTTCACCCACCTTGCTGCCGTCAAACGGGCTGAGCACCGTAATGGCGTTATAATCAGCAGCGAGCGAGAGACTCAAGCTATTCATGATTACTTACCTGACGTGGTTTTGTGGTTGTGAATGCTCACGATGTCGGCCAGTAAGGCAAAGGCGGTTTCAAAACGACCTGCCCCCGCCCCCACCACAGTGACGGGACCGAGAATGGCCGTGTTGAACGTGATTGCGTTGGTGGCTCCGCTGACTGCTGACAGCGCGTCACCGGATGGCAACAACTGAGGACTCACCGAGGCCGAAATCGAGCCATCGCTCCGTTTCTCTGCACTGCCAATCAGCTTCCAACGGGCATTCGCTTTCGTTGCCTCGGCGACATCCTTGGCCGTGATTTCAGAGATCCCTTTGCACAAGACATCGCTTGGTTTGAGTTTTGCGCCCAGTAGTTCATTGGCGAGGATGACGACCTTCAAGCGCACATCGTGCCCTTCTACATCCGCTGTTGGATCGGCTTCGGCATAACCCAACTCCTGGGCTTTTGCGACAGCACTCGAGAAGTCCAACCCCATCTCCATGCTGGAGAGGACAAAGTTTGACGTGCCGTTGAGGATCCCTTTGAAGCCGGTGATTTCCGAGCCTGCCAGTGACTCCTTGGCCAAACGGATAACCGGGGTTCCGCTCATGACAGAACCTTCAAATTCAAAGCGGGCACCGGCGCTATCGGCCAGCGCCTTCAAGCTTTGTGCATGCAACGCCACAGGCCCTTTGTTGGTGGTCACGACACTGACGCCCTTCTCCAACGCCCAGCGGCAGAAGGTAGTAGCCGGTTCACCATCCACAGGATTGGTGAAGGTTGCTTCAGCCACAATATCGGCACCTGAGAAACGGATAACGGTTTCGTTCGCCGGTTCAGCACTGCCGCCGGGTAGCGTCCTGAAGCCGCCTTTAGCAGCAGGCACTGCAGCCAATTCATGAGCATCCAAGCCGTCTTTGTTAATGATTGAGCCGAGGTAAAGGTCACTGATACCGACAATCTTCAACGTAAAACCTAACTCATCCGCCCAGCGCGAATTCTTATCGGCAATAAGCTGAGTCAGCGCGCGGTTAACGCCACCAAAACCAAGCAACGCAATTTTGTATTCAGTCACGACAGGGTTCTCATTGTTATGTTGTGGTGCTGAGATAGTAATCCGCCAACTTAACTTTACGAATATGGCAAACAGAACGTTGTTACGAGCAAAATGCTCACGCAACAACGCAACTTGCTACTTAGTGCTGGACAGCACAAAAGAGGTCACGGTGTTCAGGACACCCGGCAACGCCGAAATTTCACTCCATACCCTGTGGATACGATCTGCATTCATCGCCTGAACCGTCAGTACGATATCAAGGTCGCCACTCATCACATTGCAGGAAATGACTTCAGGCATTGCACCAACGGAGCGAACAACTTCTGAATCTCGCATACGGTCTTGACGATAAACGAAGATCAATGCATTAATGGGGCCTGCATCGGCTGAGGGCATACCTTTAATAATTGTGTAGCCTCGGACATAACCATCACGTTCCAGTCGCTCAATCCGCAGCCTGACTGCATTCCTGGACAAATTAACTTTTAGGGCAATATCGTTGTGGGCCAACCGTGCATTTCGGGTGAGTTCTTCCAAAATTTTTTCATCAACTTTATCTAAAACACGTTTCATCTCTGGCTCCGAACTTATAACGAGTGAGACTCCGTGTCTTTGGATAAGGCCTTGACCAGCGAGGTCAGCGCCCTGATGTCGTTAGCAATTGAAGTACAGTCTTGTTCGGCGACTGCAGGAGCACCGCCTGTATTCAGGTGGCCGACAATCTCCGACTTATGGGTTGCAACGCCAATCTTCGACGGATGTGTCGTCGCCAGGCAAATCATGGGGATCAGCAAGCTGCGCCTGCTCGCACGTGCAGCGCGCAAGCCGATAGCGGTATTGGGGCTGACAAGATACCCACTCTGTGCAAAGACCTCATGAATACAACTGAATGCGTCCGCATCGTCCACAGCCAGTGAGTCAAACAATTTGCGCGCCTCCAACCATTCACCCTGCTCTAAGTTGATGGTGCCCTCGCCTTCTAACAACTGCATATTACGAGCTACTTTTTCTCCACATCGATTTAAAATACTCCACTGCAGGCGCTCAAAATTAGAGGCTAATGAAACATTCATAGTGGGCGTTCTGGTCGTACGAATCTCATTTCGACTGTACAGATTTGATTGGAGAAAGTTATGCAATCCGGCGTTAGCATTCGTGGCAACGATTAGCTGTCGGATGGGCAGCCCCATTTGCTTGGCAATATAACCAGCGTACAGGGCGCCAAAATTCCCAGTCGGCACACTGAAAGCAACCTCTCTTTTAGGCGCGCCGAGCTGAAGAGCGGAATAAAAATAGAAGGACAGGTGCGCGAGTATGCGAACCCAATGCACTGAGTTGAACGAAATAAGATACTGCTGCGCATCATTATTTTGTTTCAGGAACTGCTCACACAAACGATGACAATCAGAATAATCTCCGTCGACCGCAATGTTGACAACATTTCCTTCGTCCTTACTCAGTAAACGTCGGCGATCCTCCATGGTTAAACCCTTGGCGGGATGTAACACCAACACAGTAACGCCCTTCATTCCCGAAAATGCTTTTATTGCAGCAACCCCTGTATCTCCGCCTGTACAACCTACCATCAGCGTTTTCTTTCCAAACTTCAGCAAATCGTGATTGATAAAGCGAGACATCAATTGAAGGCCAAAGTCTTGATAGACGCCTGACGGCCCATGAAACAACTCGAGTATCCACTCGTTACTTGCTGTCTGGTACAGCGGTGTCACTGCGTTGCTTTTAAAACAATCAAAGGTCTCCTCAAGCATCCGGGACAGCTGACCTTGCTCGATCCAGCCCCCCAAAAATGGCTCGATTACATAGCGAGCCAATTCATGAAAGGGCAACCATTCGAGCTTTGAGAGTTCCTCCTTTTTGAAGCGAGGCACCTTGTGGGGCACGTACAAGCCACCGTCAGGCGCGTACGACCCCATCAGCACCTCGCTGAAATCGAATGTTCTACCAGGGGTCCGTGTGCTGACGTACTTCATGATCCAAGACACCCTCAAGCCATTTCCGAGCGGGCCACCTGCAAGGTGGGGCTCTGTTGGAGTTCAATGCGGCGGCGTTAATCGCCTTTGATGAAGCTTCATACCATTGACTATAAAAGTCAATATAGTGACTATTATATCTCGCCAACGGTATTCCGCTCCGTTGCACGCCCCCCCTTTGTCCCAGCTCCTGTGATGTGCCAAGGGCCGACGACGCTTAGAAAGACGCTTAGAAAATGGGAGAACGCCATGTGTGCCAAAAACCTGCTGCACTCGCTTTATCAGTACAAGGCATGGTCTGAGGAGGCGCTATTCCGGTGCTTGAAAGCACCCATTGCACAGTCCTTCCCTGTGGAAATGGAGAAGGCCTGTTATTGGCTCAGGCACATCAATATTGTGGACCAGTTGTTCATCGCCAGACTGCAAGGTAAACCGGAGGAATTTGACGACGTTGTCACTGAGCAAAGGCAAGACTTTCGTCAGCTGGAAGAGGCATTCACAAAGGCAAATCAGTGGTTTGTTGACTACACAAAATCAGTCACCGCAGCGGAGCTGTCTGACCCGGTGGCATTTATCTTCAAGGACGGCAAACCCGGCAACATGACCAAGGAGCAAATCCTTGCTCATGTACTTTCTCATGGCCTGCAGCATCGAGGCGCTGTTGGCACAATCCTGCCAAGGGACATTCTGGAGGGGCACCAGGATCATTTCACAACGTTTTTGAAGCTGTAGATATTGGGACTTCTGCCTCACCCACCAAGGGTGAGGCAGAACATCCCTGTCAACATTCAGCTCAATTCAAGCGCCTGAATCACCGCAGCAATTTGCTCTCGTCCTTCCCCGGCGATGGTTCTGAGCGGCAGGGGTAGACTCGGAGAGTGAGTAAACCCGAGAAGCTCCGCCGCTGTTGCTATCACTCGAAAGCTACCGCCAAATTGCCTGAACAAAGCCCAGAGCGGCTTCAACGATTCAGAAAGGCGCGCGGCTTCAGCGGCGTCCCCTGACAATGCAGCTCGCGTGATTGCGAGCGCTGTGTTGGGGAACAAACCGCCCATGACGGAGTACCAGGCATCGCAGCCGGCATTCATGCCAATAGCCGCTAACGCATCGCCGCTTATTCCGATCGTCACGTGGCTCGGAATCAATTTTCGCAGACGTACCACGCGCTCCCTGGCCAGGTGCGGCGCGTCGGGGACGCCCGGAATTTTGATTGATCTGACGTTGGGTAACTCCGCGATACGCCCATGTAACTCATCGGTAAAATCGAAATGGGTGGTACCCGGATTGTCATAGACACATAGCGGGACTGAGACGTTGGCCGAAACCATTTCGTACATCGAAAAAACATCGTCCTGAGTCAGTTTTTGATACGACACGGGTGGCAGCAATAAGGCTTTGACTCCCACGGCTTGCGCATCCTCGGCCAGCAGCAAAACGTCGCGTGTACGCAGCGCTCCGATGCTCACCATCACAGGCACACCCTCCGCCGCCTCTACCACCAACTGCGCAACTCGAGAACGTTCGGCGCGAGAAAGATACGCATAACTTCCGGTGGATCCGAGAGCCCCGATGGAATCTACTTTCGCCGCCACCAGTTGCTGCACAAGACGGGTAAAAGCATTTTCGTCCACCCCTCGCTCATTCATAGGTGTCAGAGGAAATGCACTAAGGCCGGTAAACATCGTCATCACTCCTTGCAGTGGCTTGTCGACTATTTGACCCCAAGACCAATCAGTGAGCTTTCGATCTGGACGCCTGGCATCATTTGCTGCAACCCTTCGATCAGCTTGTCCCCCGCTTCCGTCAAGGCTTCAAGCGGCATCGCCGGCAAGCTCTCCAAAATGAACCACATGCTCTTCGCGTCAGCACCGAGACGGGTTCTGACACCTTGCCGCCAATTCCAGCGACGGCAGGTCACGCCTTTGTCATCGCGCCAGACAACCTCGCCGGGGTCTGGATACTCGAAAGCAGGAGCGCCCTCTTTCATGGTGTCAAAAGGCTCGGTGCCATCGGCGACTACCAGCCGTGGGGAGCCCACATAGGCTTCAATGTTTTCCCCGCCAACAGGGATGGCGTACTCAATACTGATTGCGTTGTAGAGATCGACGATGGGATCCAGGCTCGGCAAGCTTCCGTCACGTAAAACCCGTTTACGTAGCGCCTCAGCTGAACAAGGCGTCCGCTGCGGCTTTGCGCCGAACTTTCGGAATGTCTCCGCCCATGCGGCCAGGTGCGCATCTCCCCAGCTTGGCCCACCTTCCTGCACGGCCTTGCAAGCGCGATCCAGCGCAGACTGAGCAACCTCAGGATGAATCAGCGGCGCAGCTCCCACCACAATGCTCAGGGCCCTGAACTCCGGAGCCAATTCTGCAACGGCTTGATCGATCAACGGCAGTACGGACAGCATCAAAAACCTCCAGGAACCTAAATGTCATTTAATGCTAGTCAGCGACGACCAATAAAGTCAATATAATGACCACTATCATCTAATATAACGGCTGAGCCGATTGACGCAGCTACTGATAAAGGCCGAAAATCCCAGCACCTTTTTCTAATGACCTTCATCAATGACCACCAATACCAGCCTGTCGACTACCTCTGGTGCTGACGCTCAAGCCGTCAGCCTGGCCGTCGCGCGCACTCTCAAACAGGCGCGCAAAGCAAAGAAGATCACGTTGGATGAGCTTTCCCGCCGCTCAGGGGTGAGCAAAGGAATGGTCGTCGAAATAGAGAAATGTACGGCGAACCCCAGTATCGGCATCCTTTGCAAAATCGCCGCCGCGCTTGGACTGTCTGTTGCAGACATCGTCAATGTGACCGAAGCCCCATCCGCCCATATCATCGACAGCCAAGACATCCCCACGCTCTGGACCGGTGACCTGGGAGGAACGGCGCGCCTCCTGGCGGGAACGTCCGGCCCTAATATGATCGAGCTGTGGCGTTGGGAAATGCATCCAGGCGAATCTTTCGCTTCACAGGGGCATCCTCAGGGCACGCTTGAACTGTTTCATGTGGAGAAAGGCACGCTGAAATGCGTGGTAGGGGAAACAGAGTTGGTCATCCCTGCGGGGAGTTCGGCAGTGGCGAAAACCGATGTACCTCATTCCTATTCCAACGCTGGCAGATCCAAGTTGGTGTTCACCATGTCCGTGACGGAGATGCATCAGTAGATACCGGCAGACTGGCAGCCAGTGAGCATATGTAAGGCGGGCGAACCAGCCAATTTCAAAAGGGCTGTGCCACCGAAAGCCATCAAGCCCCACGTAGCATCACCGCCAGGGCGCGCACTCGCAATTGTGAGTGCATCGCATGCAACTGGGGGCAAAACTGGGGGCATATTTGATTTTTTTCTGCCTGAAAACATTGTTCTAGAGCCCAGTCAAAATGTTTTTCGGGGCTCCTGAGAGCCTTTAATGCGAAATCGCGCACTTCACAATGCAAGATTGGCTCGCTAAAACGCCTCAAAGCTCGTGGTCACGTTCGATTCCCGACATGACGGCGGCCGCCCTTCGGACAGCCATAACGTTAAAACACAAAGCCATGCCCCAACTCCCCTTCCATCCAACCCAAAAATCGCCTGACTCTGGGAAAACTGGAGTGGGCCTTCGGGAACACTAAATGGTGGGCCGCTACCGGAGAGCTCAAAGCTTCGGGGGCGACCTCAACGAGCGAACCGCTGGCGAGGTATTTTTGCGCCAGCAGCGTGCTTTCCAGGGCAAATCCCAACCCGTGGCTCGCCGCTTCCAGGCTCATGTAGGATCGGTCAAAACTCAAGGCGTAGGGTTTTTCGGGGCGCGCCAGGCCATGCTGAGCGAACCACTCAGGCCATCTGAGCAAAGTCGCTTCGGAAAGGATCAGGTCTTCTACCAGAAGATCCACTGCGCTTTTTACCGCGCAGCGTGCGATCAGCTTGGGCGAGGCCAGCACAGCGAAGCTCTCGTTACGCACGGTGCGCACTTCATAGCTGGGCCAGTTGGGCCGGCCATGGCGAATATCGACATCGATCTTGTCCTGGCTGAAGTGCAGTGATTCATAGGAGCAAGATAAATTGATTTGGATGTCCGGGTTGGTCAAGCGAAATGACTCCAGCCGGGGCATCAGCCAGAGCAAGCCAAAACTGGGGGAGGAATGCAGCCGCAGGCAATCCAGGCTAACGTCACTCGCCGCCCGCTCGGTAGCGACCTCAAGGCTTTGCAACAAACCGGAAATGTCCTTCAAGTACTGCTCACCCACCGGTGTCAGCGTCACCCCACGCGCTGCCCGCACAAACAACTGTCGACCAATCATGACCTCCAGTTTGGCCAGTTGGTGGCTGATCGCCGACGGCGTGAGGTCCAGCACTTCGGCGGCTCTTGCCAGGTTGCCAAAACGCGCGGTTTGCTCGAAGGCTTGAATGGCTCTCAGCGGTGGCAGCTTGGATGAAGGGATATCGTCCTGGCGCATCAGTATTCAGCCTATGGTTTGGGGCTCGAACGGGGAGTGCCATTCAAGCATCTGCGGTCTGTATTGAGGAGTGCTGAATTTTATTCATGTAGCAGTGACGTTTGCGTTATTGCTCGGCATGTCCACGGGGACCACTCTGAGCCATCGATCGCTGAATCGAACCATAAAAACAATCAGAGGTACCCCTCATGCTTCTTCAAGGCAAAGTCGCGATTATTACTGGCGCTGCATCCGAACGAGGTATCGGCCGTGCAACGGCTGTCACCTTCGCCAAACACGGCGCCCGCGTGGTCATTCTGGATCTCGACGAATCCGCCGCCAGTGACGCAGCGGCTACCCTCGGCGAAGGCCATCTGGGTCTGGCTGCCAACGTCGCCGACGAGGTGCAAGTCAAAGCAGCCGTCGCCAAGGTTATCGAGCACTACGGCCGTATCGACATACTCATCAACAATGCTGGCATCACGCAGCCGATCAAGACCCTGGACATTCGCCCGAGCGATTACGACAAGGTCCTGGATGTAAGCCTGCGCGGCACACTGTTGATGTCGCAGGCGGTCATTCCGGTGATGCGCACCCAGGCTTCGGGCAGCATCGTCTGCATGTCATCCGTATCGGCCCAGCGCGGCGGCGGCATTTTCGGTGGCCCGCACTACAGTGCAGCGAAAGCCGGTGTGCTCGGACTGGGCAAGGCCATGGCACGCGAATTTGGCGCGGACAACATTCGCGTCAACTCCATCACCCCAGGTTTGATCCACACTGACATCACCGGCGGCCTGATGCAGGATGAGCGACGCCACGCAATCATCGAAAGCATCCCGTTGGGCCGGCTTGGCGCAGCGCAGGATGTTGCCAATGCGGCGCTGTTTCTAGCCAGCGACTTGTCCTCCTACCTCACCGGCATCACGCTCGATGTAAACGGCGGCATGTTGATCCACTGACAACAGGTGTCACCACCGCTGTCCATTCAGTTCTGGATCGACGATACGTCGGGCTTCAGGCCCGGCGTTCTATAAAAACAAGAGATCAGACCATCATGATGACCACCATGACGCTCGACGCTGTGTCCACAGTACGCTCCAGCGCGTATCGCAAAACTGCCTGGCGATTGATGCCTTTCCTGATGCTGTGCTACCTGTGCGCTTACCTGGACCGGGTAAATGTCGGGTTTGCAAAGCTGCAGATGATGAACGACCTGTCCCTGAGCGAAACCGTATACGGGCTCGGCGCGGGCATGTTCTTTCTTGGTTATTTTCTCTGCGAAGTGCCAAGCAACCTCATCCTCCACAAGGTCGGTGCCCGTCGCTGGATCGCGCGCATCATGATTTCGTGGGGCATCATCTCCGCCCTCTTCGCCTTCGTAGAAACGGCCTGGCAGTTCTATACGCTGCGCTTTCTGCTCGGTATCGCCGAAGCCGGTCTCGCGCCGGGCTTGCTGCTCTACCTCACTTACTGGTTCCCCTCCTACCGCCGCGCAAAAATGACCGTGCTGTGGTTCATCGCGATCCCGCTCTCAGGAATGATCGGCGGGCCGCTCTCAGGCTACATCATGACCCAATTCGCAGGTTTTCAAGGCTGGGCGGGCTGGCAGTGGATGTTCGTGATCGAAGCCATTCCGACCGTCGTCGTTGGCCTGATGGTGCTGGCCTACCTCAAAGATGGCGTCCACCAGGCGACATGGCTCACCGATGAAGAAAAAACGCTGATCAGCAAAGAACTGGCCGAGGACAACAGCCGCAAAGTCACCCATGCATCGGTCGGGGCGTTCCTGCGGGACCGTCGCCTGTGGATTCTCGCCTGCATCTACTTTTGCGTGGTCATGGGCCAGTACGCGATCACCTTTTGGCTGCCGACGCTTATCCGTAACGCAGGCGTAGCCGATCCGATGCACATCGGCTTGCTCACCAGTCTCCCCTACCTGTGCGCCATCGTCGCGATGGTGCTGATGGGGCGTAGCGGCGACAAGCACCAGGAGCGCCGCTGGCACCTGGTCGGGCCAATGATTGCCGGCGCGCTGGGCCTCACGTTGGCGGCGGTGTTCGGCACCAACCTGATGCTGTCGGTGTTGTGCCTGTGCCTTGCAGCAGCAGGCGTGCTGTCGGCGTCGTCACTGTTCTGGATGCTGCCTACCACATTGCTCGGTGGCGTCTCCGCCGCTGCGGGGATCGCCGGCATCAACAGCTTTGCCAATCTCGCGGGGTTCTGCTCGCCCTACCTGATTGGTTGGATCACCACCACAACCGGTTCGAGCGCCATCGGCATGTACCTGATTACCGGTGTGCTGTGCATCGGTGCCTGTCTGGTGCTGCGTATTCCTGCCGCTTCGGTCAATCGTTGAGTTAACGGAGAACTCCATGACTGTCACATTATCTCGCGTCTCGTCCACCACTCTGGTGCAGCGCGCCCATAACATTCGCCGCCATGCCTTGCGCATGGGGCAAGTCCAGGGCCAGGGCTATGTTGGTCAGGCGCTGGGCGCGGCAGACTTGCTGGCCGTGTCGTACTTTCATGCCTTGAACTACAAGCCCGATAACCCCGAGTGGGAACAGCGTGATCGCTTTTACCTCTCCATCGGCCACTACGCGATCGCACTGTATGCGGCGCTGATCGAGGCTGAAATCATTCCACTGGATGAACTTGAAACCTACGGTTCGGATGACAGCCGCCTGCCCATGTCCGGCATGGCCGCGTACACCCCCGGCATGGAAATCACCGGTGGTTCGCTGGGCCAGGGACTGGGTATCGCGGTGGGCGCCTGCCTGGGTTTGAAGCGCAAGCAATCCGCCTCATTCGTTTACAACCTGCTATCGGATGGCGAGCTGAATGAGGGCTCCACCTGGGAGGCGGTGATGTCCGCTTCGCACTGGAAACTCGACAACCTGATCGCCATCGTCGACGTCAATAACCAGCAAGCCGACGGACACTCCAGCGAGGTGCTGGCATTTGAACCCATCGTTGACCGATGGCAAGCCTTTGGCTGGTTCACCCAGCGGGTAGACGGCAACGACCTGGACGCCTTGGTCAAGGCGTTCGACGCGGCCCGCAGCCATCCCGCCGCACAACCGCGCGTCATCATCTGCGATACCAAGATGGGCAAAGGCGTGCCGTTCCTGGAAACCCGTGAAAAGACTCACTTCATCCGCGTGGATGAGCATGAATGGGATGTGGCCCTGAACAACCTCGAAGAAGGCAAGACCCTATGAGCAACGCAACCAACACGACGGCTCAGGCGCCCGAGGCGCCGAAGAAAAAGCTGACAACCTCCGCGATGATTGCTTCGATTGCCGCTGAAGGTCAGGCCACCAAATCGGCGCCCTTTGGCCACGCATTGGCCGCCCTCGCAGACCAGCGCCAGGATATCGTGGGCTTATCGGCTGACTTGTCCAAATACACCGACCTGCACATTTTTGCCAAGGCGCACCCAGAGCGTTTCTACCAGATGGGCATGGCTGAGCAACTGTTGATGAGCGCGGCAGCGGGCATGGCTCGGGAGGGGTTCGTGCCCTTCGCGACCACTTACGCGGTGTTTGCCTCGCGCCGGGCCTATGACTTCATCTGCATGGCGATTGCCGAGGAAAACCTCAACGTCAAAATCGTCTGCGGCCTGCCTGGACTGACCACCGGGTACGGCCCCAGTCACCAGGCAACGGATGATTTGGCAATCTTCCGGGCCATGCCGAACCTGATGATCGTCGACCCCTGCGATGCCCTGGAAATCGAACAGGCAGTACCCGCCATTGCCGCGCATCAAGGGCCAGTCTACATGCGGTTACTGCGCGGCAACGTACCGCTGGTGCTCGATGAATATGGCTATAAATTCGAGATCGGCAAAGCCAAGACCCTGCGTACGGGCAATGAGGTTTTAATCATTTCCACCGGCTTGATGACAATGCGCGCCCTGGAAGCCGCCAAGGAACTTCAGGCTGATGGCGTGGATGTCGCGGTGCTTCACGTTCCCACCATCAAGCCCCTGGATGAGCAGACTATTCTGGCTGAGGCCAGGAAGCCGGGGCGATTGGTAGTGACTGCCGAAAACCACTCCATCATTGGCGGACTGGGCGAAGCGGTGGCAACCGTGCTGTTGCGCAATGGGGTCACGCCGACGTTCAGGCAAATAGCGCTGCCGGACGCGTTTCTCGATGCTGGCGCGCTGCCGACGTTGCATGATCGCTACGGTATTTCCACCCAGGCTTTGCGCGCGCAGATCAAGGGTTGGTTATAGGGTTTAACCTGCAGGGGGCTGACTCAGCCCCCTGCAAGGGGGCATCCCCTTTTCGAGAAAGATACACATAACTTCCGGTGGACCCGAGAGCCCCAATGGAATCTACTTTCGCCGTCACCAGTTGCTGCACAAGACGGGTAAACGCATTTTCGTCCACACCCTGATCATTCATAGGTGTCAGGGGAAATGCACCAAGGCGAATCTTTCGCTTCACAGGGGGCATCCCTCAGGGCACGCTTGAACTGTTTCATGTGGAAAAAGGCACGCTGAAATGCTTGGTAGGGGAAACGGAGCTAGTCATCCCGGCGGAAAGCTCTGCAGTGGCTAAGACCGACGTACCACATTCCTATTCCAACGCAGGCAGATCCAAGTTGGTGTTCACCATGTCCGTGACGGAGATGCATCAGTAGAACACCCATCAGGCATCCTGTATGGCAGGCCAAACAGCCCATTTAAAAAGGGCTGTGCCACCGAGAGTCACCAGGTTCCACGCAGGATCACTGCCAGGGCGCGAGCTCGCAATTGCTCGTGCATTGCATGCGACAGGGGGAGCACAGTCTTTTTTCCCGGCTTGAATCGCTAGCGCCAATCCAGATAACGAAACAGCTCCTCCTCTTGTTCAAAGTGCAGTTGCACCAAGGTGTCCAGGCGGATCAGTTGATGCTGGATCTCATCGGCAGTTGCCGTGGCGGGGGCGCAACTGAAGTCGTCACTCATGCGTGCCAGCAAATGAATCAGGCGAAAAATCTCCCGGTGGACGTGGCTCATGGCCGATAGCGGGTCCTCACCTGTCATGTTTCGCACCAGCAGTGGATACAGTGTCTGTTCATCTTCGCGCTCATGCTGCGCCAGTGAGGTCTGCAGGTGGTTGACCAACTCCGACAGGTCAGTCCGCGCCTGCTCAGGCGGTCGTCGGGCAAAGTCGTTGGCCAGTCGATGCAGATCGCTCAGTAGAGCACCGAGTTGCTGGTGTTCAGCTTGCAGGTGATCAATATGCTCAGCGGCCAGCTTTCTTTTCCCCTGCGCCCAGAACGGCCCCAAGGCGCGCAAGGCGTTGACGATGATCACCACGTCGATGCCCTCCTGCACCACGGCACCGATCAACGGCGGTAGATAACCGAGGGCCGCCAGCGCCATGGCCAGCAAGGACATTCCCATCCCTACCAGCACGCCTTGGCGGGCGATAAAACGGGTATGCCGGGCGACGTCCAATGCCTCGACCAGACGATCGAGGCGATCGACCAGCAACACAACACCCGCCGCTTGTGCAGAAGCGGTGGCACCGCTGGCTCCCATCGCCACGCCAACGTTGGCCGCCGCCAGCGCGGGGGCGTCGTTGATGCCATCACCGACCATCAATGTGCTGGCGCGCTGGCAACCCTGCTGTACAGCCTGCACTTTGTCCTCGGGGGTCAACCCGGCACGCAGTTCATCTATCCCGGCGGACAGGGCAATCATTTCGGCAGTTTCCAGGCGATCCCCGGTGAGCATGACGATCCGTTCAATCCCTCTATTGCGCAGTCGACGCAGGGTTTGCGGGGTTTCGCGCCGAACCGTGTCGAGGAAGACCAGCAGGCCAGCGAGCTCGCCATCCACTGCGATGAAGCTTGCGCTGCATGCCTGGTAATCCATGTGGCGCAGCATGGTGGTGGCCCAGTCGGTCACAGGCGCATCGTTACTGGCAAACGCCAACGTGCCAAAACGCACCTGTACGCCGTCGACCTGCCCAGACAGCCCTGCACCGGGACTCTCCTCTACCCCTTGCGGGACGCAGAGCTGCAGTTTGCGCTGATGCGCCGCGTCGACGATGGCCTGGGAGATGGGGTGCGTCGAAGCCTGCGCGAGCGAAGCGGCGAGGCCAAGCAGGCGTTGCGGATCGATGGGGCCGTTCGTCTCGATCGACTGCAAGCGGGCATGCCCGCTGGTCAAGGTGCCGGTCTTGTCGAGGAATATCTGTTTAATGCCGGCCAGCGCTTCCAGGGTCACGCCATCCTTGATCAGTATTCCGCGTCGCGCCGCCCGCGAGATACCGGACATGATGGCAATCGGCACCGCCAGTATCAAAGGGCACGGCGTGGCCACTACCAAAACCGCCAGTGCCCGCAAGGCATCGCCGCTCATGTACCAAGCCGTGGCTGCCATCAGCAACGTCAAGGGGATGAAGAACAACGCATAACGGTCAGCCAGGCGTACGAAAGGCGCACGGGAACGGCGTGCCGCCTCGGCCAGGCGCACGATCCCGGCGTAGGTGCTTTGCGCCGCCGTGCGTGTGGTGATGAGCAGGATTGACGCACCGACATTGGAAACCCCGCTGGACAGGTGTTCGCCTTCCCGGCGCGTCTGGGGTAACGATTCGCCGCTGAGCGCCGACTCGTCGAGAACCGCCACAGGGCTCAGCAAGCGACCATCAACCGGAATCACTTCCCCCAGCCGCACCAGTAATGTTTGATTGGGCTGGACCTGCTCAACGGGGATTTTGCGTAAGCCGCTCTCCTCCTGCACCCAAGCAAAACGTGGTGCCCGATCGATCAGCGCACTGAGCTCCCGCTCGGCACGTTGCCGGGTGAAGAACTCCAGGATTCGGCCGCTCGCCAGCATCAAGGCAATCAGCGCTGCTACCAGAGCCTGCCCAAAGACCAGAGCCGCGGTGATCGACAGCAGGGCGATCAGGTCGACACCGCTCTCGCGCCGGGCCAGGCGCTTCAGGATTTCAACCAGCAGGACCCCAGACATTACCAGGCTGCCCGCCGCCCAGCATATCGACGCCCATTCGGGTTGCTGCGCAATATTCGCAACGGCCCCCGCCAGCAGCGTCAGCGCGGTGAACAGCAAAAGAACGGGGTCCAGCCATTTATCGAGCATAAGAAAAACTTCCTCAAAAACGATTGGCCTGCCTCGTTGTGCGAATCCTGGCAGCGCGCCCAGGGCTCGCCCCGCTTTCGTGTCGTTGCCCGTCGGGACATGACCCTTACCCTATCGATCCTAGCGATCAACGGCCAGCGAGCACTGTTACCCACTTGACCTAGCTCAATGTCTTGACGCTGACCGAGGGTAAAAAAGAGGAACGGGCAAATCCTGCCCCTTCTACCGAGGACATCGTCATGAGCGACCTGAGCCTGCGCAACACCATCCTGGAAGAGCTTGAATTCCAGCCCGGTATCGATGCCGCCGACATTGGCGTTGCCGTACACGATGGGGTTGTCACCCTGACTGGCCACGTCAGCGACTACGCCCAGAAAGTCAGTGCCGAACGTGCCGTCAAGGCAGTAAAGGGCGTGCGCGCAGTGGCCGAAGAACTCCAGGTAAGACTGAACAAGGTGGCCGGCACAACGGATGACGCCATCGCCACTCGCGCGCTGCACATCATTGATTGGAGTTCCGATCTTCCAATAGGCGCCGTCAAGGTGATCGTGGAGAACGGCTGGATCAGCCTGGAAGGCCAGGTGGACTGGCAGTACCAGAAGGAAACGGCAGAACGGGCCGTACGCAAGCTTTCGGGCGTGGTCGGCGTGGACAACCGACTCACGCTTCGTCCCCAGGTGGCCGTGGCCGATATCCAGAGGCGCATTGAAGAAGCGCTCAAGCGCAATGCCGAAATCGACGCCAAGGCGATTCAAATCAAGGTCGAAGGCAGTGTGGTCAAGCTTGAAGGCAGAGTGCATCTGTGGCGTGAACGTCAGATCGCGGAACGGGCCGCCTGGTCTGTACCGGGGGTCAACAAGGTGGAAGATCATTTGCTGATCGCCTGAAACTGTAGCCCGTAAGAACCCCTTGGCCCCTGCAACGCTGTCACTTAAGCAAGTAGCTGAATCTACTCTTGAACTGAACAGCATCACCTTTTCTCAGGGTTTTTTGATATTCCGCCTGCGTGCTCAACTTTGAGGGATGACGTTCATGAACTCACCTTCGCAAAAACTGATGGAAAAGCTCTACGGTCGGCAATATCACGTTGATAGAGCCCACATAGCCCCTTTGCTGCGTCAATACGCTGAACCACTGCCGGACCTGGACTCACCCGGCTTTGCCGAACTGTTCGATCGCTACGCCGACGCGCGCGTGGTGTTGATCGGCGAGGCGAGCCATGGAACCAGTGAATTCTATCGAGCCAGGGCGGCGATTACCCAACGGCTGATCGAGCGTCACGGATTCAATATCGTGGCGGTTGAGGCCGACTGGCCGGATGCCGGTCATGTCGACCAGTACGTCCGGGGGCTGGCGCATTCGGCGTGGAAACGCCACATCTTCAGCAGGTTCCCGACCTGGATGTGGCGCAACAGCGAAGTCAAGGCATTCACCCGTTGGCTGCATGGACACAATCACCCCCTGGCTGCCGAACAACGAGTCGAGTTCCGTGGCCTGGACGTCTACAGTCTGCGCAACTCCATTCATGAGGTGCTGAGCTATTTGGAACGGGTCGATCCGCATCTGGCCCATGAAGCCCGGCGACGCTATGGTTGCTTGACTCCGTGGCAGGATGATCCCGCGTTGTATGGTCATTTTGTCGAGCGCGACGGTGTAATGCCCTGCGAACAAGCGGTGGTCGAGCAGCTCAACGTCATGCTGGCCGAGCAATTGGCCGGGCTCATCCGCGACGACGAAGCGTTCTTCAACGCGACGCAGAACGCCAGGGTGGTGGTGGCGGCGGAACAGTATTACCGCGCGGTTTATCGAGGATCGACGCTCTCCTGGAACCTGCGGGACCGACACATGTTCGAGACGTTGCGTGCCTTACTCGAACATCGAGGGCCGCATGCCAAGGCAGTGGTTTGGGCGCACAACTCCCATATCGGCAATGCAGGCGCCACGGAAATGGGTTGGAAGGGGCAGTTCAACATCGGTCAACTGTGCCGTAGCACCTATGGGCGTGACGCCGTCTTGATCGGCATGGCCACCGACAGCGGCCAGGTGGCTGCCGCCGATGACTGGGACGGTGAGATGCGGATCAAGGACATTCGCCCTTCCCGGCCGGACAGCTGGGAACATCAGTTCCTCAAAGCCGGGGTTGCGGCGTCCCTGACCGATTGGCGAGATCCGCAGCGAAAAGAACTGCGACGCGTGTTGTCCACCCCTTTGCTGGAACGGGCCATCGGGGTGATTTACCGCCCCGAGAGCGAGCGTTTCAGTCACTACTTCGAGTCGGTACTGGCCGAACAATTCGATGCCATGATCTGGTTCGAGCAAACCAGGCCGGTCACGGCGCTGCCCCTGCCGCAAAACCAGCAACTGGAACCGGAGGACGAAACCTATCCGTTTGGCGTATGAGGAGGTAGGCAGTTTGTTGAGGGCTTGGAAACCAGCAGGTATTTCTCAAACCAGTCGCCGGCAAGCCTGGTGACTTCCTCCAAGGTGCCGGGCTCTTCGAAAAGATGCGTGGCACCCGCCACGACTTCCAATGCCTGCTCACACCGAAGGACCCGGCGAATCTGGTCATTCAAGCCCAACACCAGTGGGTCTTGTGCACCGACAATCTGCAAGGTCGGCGCCTCCACCCTGACCAACGCCGGCCCCGCCAGGTCGGTTCGCCCTCCCCGGCTGACCACTGCCGCGACCGCATCCACGCGCTCGGCAGCCGCCACCATAGCCGCTGCTGCGCCGGTACTGGCGCCAAACAGACCGATTCGCAGCGCGCGCAGGTCAGGGTCGCGGCGGGCCCAGTCAATCACATGGATCAGTCGCCTGGCCAACAAGGGAATATCGAAACGCAACTCCCCGGTCAGATTGTCCATGCGCTGCTCCGGCCCGGTGAGCAGGTCGAACAACAGCGACCCCAGGCCACGACGGGCCAGGACATTGGCCACGTATTGATTACGCGGGCTGGCGCGACCACTGCCACTGCCATGTACGAAGATCACCAGGGCGCGGGTGTTCGCCGGCAAACGCAGATCGGCCGATAACTCCACGCCTGGCAGGTCGATGGATAGAGACTGAGGTTCAAGCATCAACATGCTCCGTCGTGCAACCGCTCGACGCTTCCCGCTGCCAGGCCTGGTGCATGAGATCGATGACTTCTTCGTCCGAAGTCTGGGCAAAATTCAAATACCAATAACCGATCGACATCATCCACTCGGGAATGAGCGGGCAAATCACTTCATTCACTTCGCTGCGCAAAACCTCGACCGTTTCCAGCGGAGCAACCGGCACCGCGACAACGATGCGCGCCGGGGACTGCACGCGTACCGCATGGACCGCAGCCATCATGGAGGAGCCGGTTGCCAGGCCGTCGTCGACCAGGATCACGACCTGGTCCTTGAGCTGCAACGGCGGGCGGGCTCCTCGATAAACCTGTTCGCGCCGGGACAATTCCTGCGTTTCCCGGGCGACCACGGCCTCGAAACTGGCGCGGTCGATCGGGTGCACCCGCAGCGCGTCGTCATTGAGGATTTGTATGCCACCGCTGGCAATGGCGCCCATGGCGAACTCCGGGTGCGATGGGATGCCAAGCTTGCGCACCAACATCAGGTCCAGGCGAACATTCAGGGCGGTAGCGACTTCATAAGCCACCGGGACGCCACCACGGGGCAAGGCGAGGACGATGACGTCAGGTCTGTTGGCGTATTTGAGCAAGGGCTCCACCAGTCGTCGACCGGCCTCGGTGCGGTTCGGCAAAGTGGTTTGCAATGAGGGGCTCTGAATCATGGGAACCTCCTGAGGCAATGATGCCTGTCGCTTCGTTATGGACGATCCTGGCCGCACTAGATGGCTAGAACGCTGCAAGGCACCTGGTAGAGGGTATGTTCCGTCGTGCTGCCCAAAAGCTTTTCCAGGCCATGGGACTGGACCCTGCCCATCACAATCACATCCATATGCTGCTCATCGGCGAACGCACTCAACACCGCCACAGGGTGCCCTTCAATGAAATGACGTCGCTCAGCAGCCACGCCATATCGGTCAGCCAGGTCGAAAAAGGATGTTTCATGTTCTTTGCGCAACTGCGCGCCGAGGTCCGAGAGCGTTAGACCGCCGCCACCCATATCGCCCATGTACACCATCGAGATGTCGCAGGCGTACAGCAAGTGCAACTCGGCATCACATTGGATGGCGAGCCCGCATGCCTGCTGGATGATCCGCTCATTGAGCTCGTTGTCCCGTGCCAGGGTATTGGACGCATCGACCGCCGCCACGACCTTGCGCGGCAAGGGCAGGTTACCTTCACTCAGCAGGTACACCGGTACCGGGCAGTGACGCAGCAAGCGCCAGTCCAGCGGGGTGAGAAAGGCCCGCTTGAACGCTGATTCGCGCTGCACCTGCTTGATCAGCAGGTCAGGCTGCATTTCGGCGACGTGATCGAGGATGTCTTGCTGCATATCATCGGCCCAGGTCACCTCCGTCGTCACGTCGATGCCTGTGTCGCGCAGGTGATTCGCCTGGTTCTTGAGCCAATCGCGATGGTCTTGCAGGTAGCCTTCGCGCGCCTGTTCCCGGTCACCTTCTTCAAGCAGTGACAACAGTTTCCAGGAAGGGATCAAGGCGGCGATGTGCAAGCTCGCACCGCTGGCCTTGGCCAAGGCTGCGGCGTGTCCCAAGGCATGGGAGTGGCGCAGGGCCGGGTTGATGATCAGCAATAACCGTTGATACTGGCTCATGATCGGACTCCATGGAACTTGCTCGTTTGTCTCTGCCTGCCACGGCGGGCCACTGGCGTATCTGCCGCTGCAACGGGCACCTTCGTTGTAGATCCACCATCCTCTGTCAGGGCACCCGTGGCGTTGATATATATCAATTACTTTCGTCGGCCGGGCATTCAACGACGCATGCGCGTTGGGAGGGGTGGCGGTTCGCCCTCGTCAATGACCGGTCTTTGTTTGGACCGCGATTGATCAATGTCAATCTCGTCAATGACAACCGGATTAACTTGATTGGAAACCCAGGCACAACGGTGCAGTGCCTGGGTACCTGACCCATGGTTTACCGACAGGAGAAAGGCGATGACGGTCCTACTGGCAAGTCAGCGGGTGCGCCTGTATGACAGCAACGAGCTGGATGACGTACTGCAGGCAATGGCGCGCAAGGCCGCGACTCTCCTGCCCCCGACTCACGCGGCACTGATTGGTATCCAGCGCCGGGGCGAACCACTGGCGCAACGGTTGCGCGAGTACATTGCGCATCGGACCGGCCAGCCGCAATTGCCTCTTTACCCGCTCCGGGTCAAGCGTTACGCCGACGACCTGCAAGTGCTGCATACCTACACCCAATTGACCGAAAACCCGGCCCTGGGCGGTCTCGACCTGGCCAATACCACCTTGCTGGTGGTCGACGATGTGCTCTTCGAAGGCCATTCGCTCTTGCGCACTTGCGCCTACCTGGCGCAACTGGGGGCTCGTCGCGTCCATACCGCCGTACTGGTGGACCGGCATATCTGCCAGCAACCGATTCGGGCCGACATTGTTGGCATACATTTGCAGGTCGCCGCCGATGACATCGTCGAATGCCATGTGCCGCCCTTCGAAGAGGAGTATTGCATTGAGGTGGTGCGCCATGGCGCGGCCCGTTGAGGATGCGCTCGATCAAGGCCGGCGAGCCAGGCAGGCTCGCAATGGCAAAAATGCACATGGATACGTGCCACTGAAATGAGGCGCCTTGCCGGCAGCCTCAGAGGAGTCTTGCATGCTCACCCTGCCCCCGCTTCTTTTTGCCCTGCAAGGTAGCGAGCACTATGCCGCTCGCGTCGCTCAACGGCTTGGCTGCCCGTTGGCACGCCATGAGGAACGTGACTATGAAGACGGCGAACACAAGTGTCGCCCGTTGGATCCGGTAAACGGGCGCGAGGTCATAGTCTTCCATTCCTTGTATGGCGATGGCCGGCAGAGCGCCAACGATAAGCTGTGTCGCCTGCTGTTTTTTTGCGGAGCCCTCAAGGATGCCGGCGCGCGCCAGGTGCAGGTGGTTTCACCTTACCTCTGCTACGGGCGCAAGGACCGCCGCAGCCAGCCTCAAGACCCGACCATCACTCGCTACGTGGCGTCGTTTTTCGAAGCCAGTGGCGTGGATCGCCTGCTGACCCTGGACGTGCACAATCCAGCCGCGTTCGATAACGCATTTCGCCTGCCTGCATGGAATCTGCAGTGCGCGGAACTGTTCGCCGAGCATTTCGCGCCACGCGTCGGCGACGCCGCCGTGGTGGCGGTGTCTCCGGACTCGGGGGGGACCAAGCGCGCTGAACACTTTCGCCAGGCCCTGGAGCGGCAACTGGGACGTACGGTCGGCAGCGCCTTGATGGAAAAGCACCGTGCCCATACCACGCTCACGGGCACCCTGCTGATCGGCGATGTTGCCGGAAAGACCGCCATTATTTTCGATGACCTGATCAGCACGGGGGACACGCTCAAACGTGCTGGCCTGGCTTGTCAGCAGGCTGGCGCCACACGTTTGTTCGCCGCCGCCACCCATGGTTTGTTTACCACTGGCCCTCAACTGTTCGACCCGCCGATCTTTGAACACATCGCGATTACCGACACCGTTGTGCCGTTTCGCCTGCCGCTCGACTGCGTCACGCAACACTTGCAGGTGCTCGACAGCACCGGCCTGATCGCCACGTTCCTGGCGGAAAATGGTGCATTTGCAGGAAACGGCATGCCCAGCCTGTCGCTGCATCGATGACAACATGCAGAACAGGAATGATTCCATTCTGGTTCACCGACCGAATCCTGACTGGACGAAATCCGATTAAACCGAGCCTGGAGAGAGCATGCACTTCTTAGCCTTGGCAATGGATTTTGACGGGACCATTGCCGAAAACGGCAACGTCCCGCCGCAGGTCTGTGCAGCGCTCACGCGCCTCAAAGAGAGCGGCCGCAAGTTACTGCTGGTGACCGGCCGGGAACTGCAAGCGCTCAAGCACCAGTTTCCAAACCTTGATCTGTTTGACCTGGTGATCGTCGAAAACGGCGCGCTCTTGTACGACCCCGTCACGGACACCGAAGAACTCATCGCTGATCCAGCTTCGACCGAACTGGTGGCCAGCCTACGTGACAAAGGGGTCTCGCCGTTGTCGATCGGCCGATCAGTCATCGCCACGTGGCGTCCGTTTGAAAACACAGTGCTCAGCAGCATCCGCGAACTCGGCCTGGAGTGGCAAATGACGTTCAACAAGGATGCGATCATGGTCCTGCCTCCTTGTGTGAACAAAGCGTCGGGCCTGAGTGCTGCTCTGCGAAGACTGGGTATCTGTGAGTTGAACGTGGTGGGCGTGGGTGATGCGGAAAACGACCACGCCTTTTTATCGATCTGTGGCTGTGCCGCGGCCGTGAACAATGCCATTGCGTCGATAAAGTCCAGCGCAGACGTTTGCCTCAGCCAAGACCATGGCCGCGGGGTCTGCGAGCTGGTGGAGATGCTGCTGGAAAAAGACGCCGCGCTGGTACCCATCGAGCGCACCGGGGTCCCGTTGGGCCAGACGGTTGATGCGAACAACGCCTGGCTGCCTGCGGAGTCGGTGATGCTGGTCGTTGGCAACTCAGGCTCCGGCAAATCCAGTTTCATTACCTGGCTGACAGAACGAATGGTCCAGGCTCGCCAGGATTTCTGCATCATTGATCCGGAAGGCGACTATCTGACCCTCGACGGCGCGGTAACGGTGGGAGGCCTGACCACGCCCCCGACGACCGAGGAATCGGTACAACTGCTTCTACAGGCGCGGCTTAACGTTGTGGTCAGCGCCCTGGCCCTGGATCCGGCAGCGCGGGTGCAACTGTTTGGTGAGCTATTGCCCGCAATCCAGCATCTTCGCAACGTTTCGGGCCGACCCTATTGGCTGATCGTCGACGAAGCACACTACATGCTTCCCCACTGTGCCAGTTGGGCACCCGGCTTTCTCGGCAACATGGGGGCAATCATTGTTGCCCTGAACTTCGATCAGGTATGCCCGGCGCTCCTTGAGGAGGTTGACGTGCTGGTAACGTTGGGCAGCACTGCCCGGGAACTGGTCGAACAGTTCGCCAAACGCATACAACACAGCGGGCCCGCCTTTCCAGGGCGTTCACCAGGCCTGGAACATGGCTGTCTGTGGAATATACGAGAAGACGAACAAGTGGTGTTGCTCGACCAGGTCCAGCCAGACCAGAAGCACCATCGGCACAGCGGCAAGTACGTCTCGGGAAATGTAGGCGCATGGCATGCCTTTCACTTTCCAGCCCTAGGCAAAAGTGCCGCGAACCTGACGGAGTTTTTGTCCCTCTCGATACAACTGCCCGATGTCGCTCTTTGCGAACATTTGAAGGCCGGCGATTTTTCCAACTGGTTCCGCCATGTGATCCGGGACGATGTGCTTGCCAACAAGACACGCCTCATTGAAACGGACAGCACCCTGGCCCCCGGGAAAGCATTGGAACAAATCCAACAATGGGTGCAATCGCGCTACCACCTTTAGGGGGTCATGTCGTTTGCATCCGGGCTCAAACGCACTGTTCCCGATTCCACCTGAACAGCCCCTCAAGCAGCTAGAGCTTATGTTCAAGATCGATGAAACTATCCGCCTGCCAATCCCAATCCTGGGCGTCGGCGGCATCGGGTGCAGGCGCTCCGCCATATTCCATGGGCCGGTCGATATAGGCCGTCATCAGCCCGCAATCCCTGGCTGCCGCGAGATCGCTGTGGTGGCAGGCCACCAGGCAGAGTTCATTGGGTTTGAGATCCAGCGCCCTTGCCGTGGACAGGTAGGCGGCAGGATCCGGTTTGTAGGTTTGCGCGAACTCCGCCCCCA
Organism: Pseudomonas brassicacearum subsp. brassicacearum; assembly: GCF_008801605.1. Lineage (GTDB taxonomy): Bacteria > Pseudomonadota > Gammaproteobacteria > Pseudomonadales > Pseudomonadaceae > Aquipseudomonas > Aquipseudomonas brassicacearum. The sequence goes on from NZ_VZPJ01000004.1 coordinate 346,697, forward strand.
GTAGCGCGTCCCACTGCAAACCGTTGTAGCGGTTCATGGCGATCATCAAGGCCACATTGGCATTGGACAAGGTCACCACCGCAAAGCGCCGGCGCAGCAGGGCCAGGCCCTCGGCCACGTCAGGCCACGGGTCCAGGCGGCGCCAGGCATGGGCAAGCGTGTGCAATGCCTCGGGGGCAAGCTGGTCGACTTCCAGGCCGTAAGTTGTCAACAACTGGACCAGCGTCTCGTAGTGCAATGTGTCCAGCACGACGAAGCCTCCATGCCCCTTGATGCACTCGCGCAGCGCTGGCGCATACAACCGGCGCCATTGCATTGCAAATTCGGCGGGGCTGACAGCGGGCAGGTAGGTCGACACGAATGTACTCGCCTCACGTGCGATGCCTGAATGCCAGTCAACCACGGTACCGAACACATCGAATGCCAACGCTCGTGGAAGCGTCATCGCAAGACTCCTCTGCTATCTGCGGCCCAGCCTGGCACACCGACCGCTGGGGCACTGGAACGCAGGAATCAATGAGCTTAGCTTTATCCTAGTCAAGCGCCATCGATACTGCGCAGGCGCCTATAGCTTGTGACTGCCTAACACCCGATACCGCTGCGGCGCTACTTTGCGCAGTCGCGCCGCGAGGAACACGCCAGCCAGCAGGGCTGCAGGAATGATGGCGCAGAGGCCGTACGACAAGGTCTTGCTCGCGCCCGTCAACACATCGAAATGCACCACCGCGATAAACAGGACCGTCAGTAGCGCAATGCAAGAGAACCCCGGGAAAATCCGCCCACGCCAGATCCCCAGCTTGAGCTCGGGGTGGCGCCGGGCAAAGGCCCATACTGCGGCGGACGTGAGCGCCATCAGCAAAATCACGCAAAGCGTCGCCAGGTTGGACAGCCAGGCGAACAGTTGCAGGATCGGATCGGCATCCATCGCGGCGAAAATCAGCACGACCACGGCGGAGATCAAGCTCTGCAGCGCCGAGCCCATGTGCGGGCTCTGATGGACGCGATGGGTGGTCCCCAACCGGCTGGGCAGCAAGCCGTCACGCCCGATGGCGTAGAAATAACGGGCCGCGGCATTGTGGAACGCCAGCAGCCCGGCGTAGATGCTGACCATGAACAGCACGCGGATGACCTGGGTCAGGTGCGGGCCGACAAAGTGATCGGACATGCCATAGATAAAGGTCGTCGGGTCCTGCAAGGCCTGAAGCGTGGAGACGATTTTGTCCGCCCCGACGCCAATCACCATCGACCAGACCGATAGCGCGTAGAACCCACCGATCAGCAAGACCGAACAGTAGGTGGCAATCGGGATCGTACGTTGCGGGTTCTTGGCCTCTTCGCCGTAGATAGTGGTGGCCTCGAAGCCGATGAACGCGGCGAAACAGAACAGCAGGCCGATCGACGGGGTGCCGCTGAACACGTGGCGGCCCGCAAACGCGTCGAGATTGATGCCACTGTCGCCGCCGGTCCTGAGAATGGCGAAGTCCAGGAGCAGGATCGCCAGATATTCGGCGATCACAATGACCGACAACACCCGCGCCGACAGGTCGATCTTGCGATAGCCGAGAATCGCAACGCTGGCCATCGCCATCAGCGAGTACGACCACCAGGGCAACACCAGGCCGAACACGCTTTCCATCGTGCCGCTGACCACCCCACCGAACATGCCATACAGGCCGACCTGGAGGATGTTGTAGGCAAACATCGCCAGCACTCCCGCCGCCCCACCGGCCAGGCCACCCAGGCCGCGCGAGGTGAACGCATAGAAACCGCCGGCGTTGGTGACGTGCCGGGACATGGTCGTGTAGCCGACCGAGAACGCCAGTAACACCAGCAGGGCCAGGATCAGCAACGCCGGTGTGCCGGCACCGTTGCCCAGCATGATGCCAATGGGAAAGCCGCCGGCGATGACACTCAAGGGGCTCGCCGCCGAAACCACGAAGAAGATGATGAAGCCGACACCCAGGGCCCCACGCTTGAGCTCCGTGGAGCTGTTGACCGGGAGAGGTACACTCATGTTTTCTTGACCTTATTGTATGAGGCAGGCGTTGTAGGATCGATGCAGTCAACCGCTCACCGTCACCGGATGGCGTTATTGTTCTTGTCGCACGCTGGATTCGATCCTATGCCTCTCCCTGAACCTCCCACTATCCCAAATCGGTAACAAGAGACCTGTGCTCGGAAAAAACCGGACGGGTCATCATCCATCCCCCCTACCCCCTCATTGCAAGGCGATACGTGCCGTCAGTTCCGATGCCGCGCCGGTAACCAGGTCGCACAGGTAGCCCGGTTGAAACGCCCGAAACCGTTCACTGCGCCCGACCAGGGTCATGCTTCCAAGGACGCGCCGTTTTTCGTCGAAGATCGGCGCCGCAACGCCACTGCGTCCCGGGTGCAACTCGCTTTCGCTGATACAGTAGCCCTGCTTGCGGATGGCGAGCAGGCTCTTGGTGAACGGCTTCCACGCCAACCCCAGGTGCAACAATCCGGACGGGATCGCGTGAGCGTCATAGATGCGTCGGATCTGGCGCGGCAGCAGATACGCCAACACGACCCGCGAGGTGGCACTGTGGAAAAGGTCGATCGGGCGCCCCCTGTCGCCACCGACCGGGCCGACATCGGAACCCCGCTGGATCAGCACGTTGACCACTGAATCGCCATGCCACTCACTGACCAGCGCATCCAGGCCGGTATCGTCGACCAACCTGTCGACCAGGTCCCGGCTGCACGCCAGCAACGGATCGTAGTTCGCCATCTGATGTTCCAGCGTGACGATTCGAGGGCCGAGTGCGTAGCCGCGCGGCAACCGCTTCAAGAAACCCGCGTCGCCGAGCTCGCGCAGATAACGATAGGCGGTGGCAGGCGTGTAGCCGAGCTCCTGGCAAATGATGTCCACATCGATGACCGGCTGCTCAGGGCGAAACAAGTCGAAGACTCTGAGCAGGCGGCGAAGGCTATTCATCGTTTCTACATCCTTGTGAAATCAAGCCAGCCCGTGCGCAGTGCAGCAGGCAGATATTCAAGCAAGCACGCAACCGCTGATGGCAGCGCGCGCGGTTTGAGAGGGCAGTTCGGCGAACAGTTCCTGATATTCCGCGGCAAAATGGCTGAGGTGATAGAAACCCCATTGGGCGGCGGCATCGCCGATCGAAAGACGCGACGCCTGGGTGGTCATCAAGGTCCGGCGTACACCGTTGAGCCGCACGGAGCGCAAGTAATTGATCGGGGTCGTCTCGGCAACCGAGCGGAAACTGTTCTGCACGGTACGTCGACTCACCTGGAGTCGCTGGCACAACTCGTCGACGCTGGGCACGTTGTTCAGTTCCGCGGTCGCCAGGCGATGGCATTTCTCGACAATGAAGCTGCGCGTGGAGCTTGGCGAACGCTGCTGCTTGTCACAGGCCGGGTCAGTCATGAGTTGCAGCAACTCGTCGAGCATGGCCTGTTCAAATGCCAGCTCCCGGTCCTGCCCATTGTCGAGTTCTTCGTTCGAGAGCGCCTGGGAGAATGCAGCCAGCATCCGACGTCGAGCGTCAGCGTAGCGTTGCGGGGGGAGCCTGATCACTGGCTGGCGGAGTAACTGGCTGATTTCCTTGGCCGACGCGGTTTGCGCCAACGCCTGTTCGAACAATTCGCGTTCGAAGGTAATGGCTAGCAGCTCCATGCCCATCGGCATGTGGAACATGAACTCCTCACCGCCATGAAGAAAGAACAGGCTGCTCTCGTCCACCTCTCGACCCTGCATCCGAATCGAACCCGGGACGGTGATCGGCACGGCAAAGCACATCTTGCCTCGGGGGGCCACGCCATGCTGCACCACGCGCTGGTTGATCTGCTCGCGGAATACGTGGCAACGCCCCGTCGTCAACTGGATGAGCGAACTCTCGGCCGTACCGGCGGTTAGCTGGTTGTAGTCCTGATTCCACTCCTGGACGGTGGCGGCGTGGACGTGGATGTCACGAAAATGGCTGATGTTCTGATTTTTCATGATGACGAGAGCCTCGGCCAATATTCTTGTTCTTAGAATGCCTTGTTGCGCGATATTCTCACATTAAGAGAATTATGCAAATTCTCTTTGATCATGGCAGTGCTCTGGTGCTGACGCTCGAGGCGGCCCGCCCAATGTGCCGATTCGGGCTACCGGCCTGGAACGGGCCACGAGGATGATCGGGACACTGAAACCGACATCCTGAGAGACCGTCATGAGTGAAGCCAAACTAGAATCCCTCCATTTCGCCGATGCCCCGCGGATCAACACCGCCATTCCTGGCCCCAGGGCCACCGAGGCCCTGGCATTGTCGGCACGTACCGAGTCGATGGCTCGCGGCGGCGGACGCATGCCCGTCGCCATGGACCGGGCCTTCGGCGCGACCTTCAAGGACGCCGATGGCAACACCTACATCGACCTGTCCGCTGGCGTGGGCGTGAGCAGCGTAGGCCGCTGCCATCCGAAGGTGGTGCAGGCCATTCGCGAGCAATCCGAAGTGCTGATGCATGCCTTGGAAGTCAACAGCACCCGGCGCACCGAACTGGCCGCCAAGCTCTCCGAGATCGCACCCGACGGCTTGCGCGGCGACTGCATCACTTTCTTCACGCAAAGCGGCAGCGATGCGCTGGAGGCGGCGATCAAGTTCGCCAAACGCGTCACCGGACGGCACCAGATCATCGCCTTCCACGGCGGCTACCACGGCGTGTGGAACGCCTCCGGTGCGCTGACCACAGGCACGGCCTACCGCAAGGGCTATGGCGCCCAGATGGGCGGGGTCATTCATGCGCCCTACCCTTATGCCTACCGTTTCCCCTTCGACACCACGCACAAAAGCGCCGAGCAGATTGCCGGCGACTACGTGGATTACCTGCTGAACACCCCCTACACCGCCGCCGATGACGTGGCCGCCGTGATCGTCGAACCGGTGCAGGGCGAAGGCGGTTACGTGCCCCCCTCACCCGAGTTCCTGCAACTGTTGCGCAAGGCCTGCGACCGCAGCGGCGCGCTGCTGATCGTCGATGAAGTGCAGTCCGGCGCGGGGCGTACCGGCAAGATGTGGGCGGTCGAGCACTCGGGCGTGAAGCCCGACATGCTCACCTTCGGCAAGGGCATCGGCAGCGACCTGCCGATGGCGGGCCTGATCATGCGTTCAGACCTGGCAGCCAAGATTCCTGACGGATCGATGCCCAACACCTTCGCCGCCAACTCGTTGTCCGCAGCCGTGGCGCTGACCAACATCAGCATCCTCCAGGACCCGGAGCTCGATCTGCTCAACCGCGCCCACACGCTGGGGCTGCAAGCGCAGGAACGTATCCGTGGCTTCGACAGCCCGCTGGTCGGTGAAGTCCGTGGTCGCGGCCTGATGATCGGGATCGAGCTGGTCGAGGACCCGGTCACCAAGGCGCCACTGGCACCGGACAAGATCGGCCAACTCATGGGCTACCTGTTGAACCACGGGGTGCTGATGATTCCCTGCGGTCGCTACAGCAACGTGATGCGCGTCATGCCCTCGCTGACGATCTCGCGCGCGCTGTTCTTCAAGGCACTGGACATCTTTGGCGACGCCCTGGCCTCCCTCAAGGGATGAGGTGTGCATACCCCGACTACTCCACATCAATCAGGGACTGCAAAATGACTCAACACCTGAACCACTTCATCGAAGGCGCGTCCTTCGAGGCCTCCGACGGCCGTCGCATGACACTCGTCGACCCCGTGACAGAACAGATCTACGGCAGCTCCGCACGCGGCACCGTCGAGGACGTGGACCGTGCCGTAGCGGCGGCACTCACCCAACTTGAAGGTGGCGCCTGGAGCCAGCTCGACGGCGCCCAGCGTGGCCGGCTGTTGTCGAAGCTGGCGGACCTGGTGGAGCGCGACACCGACGTGCTGGCTGACCTGGACACCAATGCCATCGGGCGCTCACCGATCGAGCCGCGCCGGCTGGACGTACCCAACGCCATCGCCAACCTGCGCGCCGCCGCCGGCTGGGCCAACCAGCTGGAGGGCCGCACCATTCCCACCGGCGGCTACTTCGGCACCAAGGCCCTCTCGTACACGATCCGGGAGCCGGTGGGCGTGGTTGGCGCCATCGTTCCCTGGAACTCGCCGCTGATGATCACAGTCTGGAAGCTCGCCGCTTTGCTGGCGGCCGGCTGCACCGTGGTCATCAAGCCTTCGGAAGAGACGCCACAGTCGGCCCTGCACCTGGCGGCGCTGGCTCAGGAAGCGGGCTTCCCTGACGGCGTGATCAACGTGGTCACCGGCTACGGCAACGAGGTGGGACGCGCCTTGTGCGAGCACCCGCACGTCGCCAAGATCAGCTTCACCGGCAGCCCCGAGGCCGGACGCGAGATCCAGCGCACCGCCGGCGTGCTTTTCAAGCACGTGGCACTGGAGCTGGGCGGCAAAAGCCCACAGATCGTCTTCGACGACGCCTCGTTCGAGGACGCGCTGTTCGGCTGCTCGCTCGGCCTGTTCGCCAACCAGGGACAGATCTGCGCGGCTGGCTCGCGCATCCTGGTCCAACGCAACATCGCTGATCGCTTCGCCGCAGCGCTTGCCGATGCCGCGCGAGCCGTCAAGGTCGGTGACCCTCGGCAACCCGACGTACAGATGGGACCGGTGGCCAAGAAGGCGCAATTGGATCGCGTCAACCGTTACATCCAACTGGGCATAGACCAAGGTGCCACCCTGTTGGCCGGCGGCGTATCGAGCCCTGAACGGGGCTGGTTTGTCCGGCCGACGATCTTCGCCAATGCCAGCAATGACATGGCGATCGCCCGGGACGAGATCTTCGGCCCCGTCGGCACGGTGATCACGTTCGACAGCGAGGACGAGGCGATCGCACTGGCCAACGATTCCAACTACGGCCTGGCGGCCACGGTCTGGACAAGCGACCTGGTGCGAGCACACCGCGTCGCCGCAGCAGTCAAGGCCGGTGCCGTGGGCATCAACTGCTGGAGCCCGCTGGACGCCAACTTGCCCTGGGGCGGCGTCAAGTCCAGTGGCGTTGGCCGTGAAGGCGGATTTAGCGGCGCGTTGGCCTATACCGAAGAGAAAGTCATTACCGTATTGCTACCCAACTGAGAACAAAAAACCGCACTGACCGGACCACCCTCCAAGGCCCTGTGTCGTGGAGGGTGGCCGTCCAAAACGTGCATTTCGATGGCTTGATGATCGATGGAGAGACCGCGATGAATCCGGAAAATCAAACAATAATTGATCGGTATCCGACGTCCCTGCGTATGTTGCACTGGGTGCGCGCCGTGCTCATCGCCGGCCTCCTCTGGGCAGGCTGGCACATGACCGGGCTCGATGACGAAGTGGCGAGCAAATATGAGCTCTATTACCCATGGCACAAATCCTTTGGGGTGCTGGCGTTTCTGCTGGCCCTGATTCAGATTACCCTGCGCGTGCGCACCCCCAGGCTGCCGCAACCGCCGGAGACGCTGGCGCGCTACGAGAGAGTTTCCTCATGGCTTGCGCACCGCACCTTGTATGCACTGCTGGTGATTGTCCCGTTGATGGGCTATTCGATGTCGAGCACCTACACGATGAGTGACGGGGTGTTCTTTTTCGGAATAAACCTTCCGGAACTACTTGGGAAAAATGACGACTGGTTCGTCGTCTTTCAATGGCTGCATAAAGTGCTCGCCTACACCCTGCTCGGCCTGATCGTGGTGCATATTGCCGGCGCCCTCAAACACCGGCTCTTCGACCGGGACCCTCGAAGCGACGTCCTGCGCCGCATGCTGTGACGCTGACTTGACGGGGCATTGGAGCAAGGTACCAATGCCTTGCGGCGCTAAATGAACGCGAGGAAAGAATTATCGGAGCGGTCCTCAGATGTTCATCGCTGGGCCCTGGCCCTACTTTCAGCACCTAGTACAAACAAGAAGACCAACGCCAGGGCAACTTCGACCAGCACCGCCGGCAAGATGCCCGATTCGACATTGCCCATGGCCCATTCGACCAGCCCCAGCAGCGCCAGCAGCGAGCACGTGGTGACAAAGCCCGCCACCACGCCGGTTCGTCCTGGTGACGGCGGCGCATTGCGGGCCAACAGCAACGCAACTCCAATGCCCGCGTAGAGCGGTGCCGCACGCCGGCCTACCAACCCCGTGACACCGCCATCGAAAACCACCCCCCAATTGGCCAGCAACGCGGCCGGCGCGAACAACCAGATGGCGGCCAACACGAAAAACAACAGTGCCGAAAAAGTCGCCAGGTAGCGGAACGCGCGAGAAGCGTGGCTCATGCATTCACGTCCACGACGGTGCGCCCGCGCACCTTGCCTTCCAGTACCCGAGCGGCAACGGCAGGCACCTCTGCCAAGCCAACCATCTGGGTGGTGCGGGTCAGCTTGCTCAAATCAAGGTCCTGGGCGAGTCGCGACCATGCCTGCAGGCGCACCGCTTGCGGAGCATTGACCGAATCGATACCGGCCAGGGTTACGTTACGCAAGATGAAAGGCAGCACCGAGCCAGGCAGATCCGCGCCCTGGGCCAGGCCGAAGGCAGCGACAACGCCGCGATATTGGGTTTGAGCCAAGGCATTGGCCAGGGTGTGGCTGCCCACCGAATCAATGACGCCAGCCCAGCGTTCCTTGCCAATCGGTGCGCCCGGCTGCGACAAGGTGTTGCGGTCGATGACCTGCGTCGCCCCAAGGTCGCGCAGGTAGTCGCCCTCCTCTTGCCGTCCGGTCGAGGCGATCACTCGATAGCCCAGGCCCGACAGCAGTGCGAGGGCCACCGAGCCGGCGCCGCCGCTGGCACCGGTGACCAGGATATCGCCTCGATCCGGGGTCAGCCCGCCATGCTCCAATGCCAGGACACTGAGCATCGCCGTGTAGCCTGCGGTGCCGATGGCCATGGCCGCCTGGGTCGAGAATACTTCCGGGACTTTTATCAGCCAGTCACCGCTCACCTGCGCCCTCTGCGCAAAGCCACCGTGGTGGGTCTGGCTCAGCCCCCAGCCGTTGACCAGCACACGGTCGCCGGCCTCGAACCCCGGGTGACTGGAAGTCTCGACGATACCAGCGAAGTCGATGCCCGGAATCAGCGGAAACTGGCGAATGACGGGGGAGCGTCCACTTAGGGCCATGGCGTCCTTGTAGTTCACGGTCGAGAACTCGATCGCGACGGTAACGTCACCGGGCATCAGGTCCTCGTCCTTGAAGTCGACCAGATGGGTCGAGATCGCTTCGCCGGTTTTAGTCGTGAGCAGCGCCTTGAATGTCATGGTTCTTGTCCTGTTCGTTCAAAGGATCGTCATCGCTGCCCTGCAGATGCAACAGACACGGCAACGGGTATGGCCAGGCCGCATCAGTGTGCCTGAGAAGGCCGTTTGGTTTCGAGCTGCAGCGCCCTGCGGATGCCCGTTTCCAGCAAGCGTGCCGGAGCAAAAACTGCGCATGAACTGCAACTGGCCGGCCGCTTTGCCAGCGGTATAGCGCAACTTCGGACGCTCGGCACGCGCGATCTGGAGTACCACTTCAGCCACCACGTCGGGGCCGTCGGCGGTCGCCATGGCCTGGTTCACCACTTTCGTCACTTTTGAATAATCGGTTCTGTTTCTGCGGCCATTTAAACTTTCGAAAAAAGCGCAAAAATTGCCTCACCAATGGTTATGGGTCAGTCACATGGCTGTTGGGCTTGCAGCCCTCTTCGCGAGCAGGCTCGCTCCCACAGGTTTTGCGGTGTACATGGATTCTGTGTCTGCTGAAGATCCAATGTGGGAGCAAGCCTGCTCGCGATGGCGGTGTCATAGCCGATGACGATTCTGGATGTGCTGGCCTCTTCGCGAGCAAGCTTTGCTCCCACAGGATGAATTCGGTCTTCACCAAGAACCAGGTCGGCTGTCAGGCCGCCTCGGGGTGGACGTTGATCTCGGGCGCCCCGTTAACCACGATGGCAATGCCGGAGTGAGGGCATGCCGAGCCTAGGCGAGGCACCGAGTGGTGGGGCAAAGCGTTTTTGCTTACTTTTGGCTGGTCCGGCTCCCGGCTCTTCCAAAAGTGAGCCGCCGTCAAGGCGGAACCCTAAGTAGCCGTTACCGCAGCAACGGATATACACACGCCCCCCCTAAACCTCAGGCCCCCAACGACGAAACAACACGCTGGCATTGACCCCACCGAACCCAAATCCATTGGAAAGCGCATGGGTAATCGGCATCTTCCTGGCCTTCAGACCAACCAGATCAAGCCCCGCAGCAGCCTCGTCAGGATGAACCAGGTTCAGGGTAGGCGGGACAATCTGGTCCCGAAGCGCCAACACCGTAAAAATTGCCTCAATACCACCAGCCGCCCCCAGAAGATGCCCTGTGGCCGATTTGGTAGAGGTAATCGCCACACCGGAGTCCGTGCCGAACACCGAGCGAACGGCGGCCAGTTCCCCGCTATCGCCGACCTGGGTGGACGTCGCGTGAGCATTGATATGTTGCACATCCGAGGGGCTGACAGAAGCCTGGCGCAGCGCCTGTTCCATCGCACGCCGAGCGCCGTTGCCGTCTTCCGGCCCCGCCGTCAGGTGATAGGCATCGGCGCTGGTGCCATAACCCACCAGTTCCGCCAGGGGCTTGGCGCCACGTGCGAGAGCGTGCTCCAGCGACTCGATCACCAGCAATCCAGCGCCCTCGGCCATGACAAAGCCGTCGCGATCACGATCAAAGGGCCGCGAGGCCTCTTGCGGGCGCTCGGCAAAACCGGTGGACAGTGCGCGGGCGGCGGCAAAGCAACCCAGGGTCACGCGATCTATCGCCGCTTCCGTACCGCCGCATATGGCGATATCCGCTTCGCCGCTTCGGATGAGCCTGGCCGCGTCGCCAATGGCCTGAACCCCGGCCGCACAAGCGGTTACCGGCGCGCCCAGAGGTCCTTTGAAACCGTGCCGGATGGATACGTGCCCGGCCGCCATGTTGGCGAGAAAAGCCGGTGCCGTGAACGGCGACAATCGGCGCGGGCCACGCTCATCGGTGGTGCGTACGGCACCGGCAATCGCGCCAAAGCCACCCACGCCCGAGGCGATGAGGGTCGCCGTCCGCTCCTGGTCGTGGGCATCGGTCGGTTGCCAGCCAGCCTGTTGCAACGCTTCCTCGGCCGCCACCAGCGCGAACTCGATGAAGCGATCCATCTTCTTGCGATCCTTGGCCGGGATGATGCGTTCCGGGTCGTAACCGGCGATGGCGTCCTCCTCCAACGAAGGTACCTGGCCGCCCACGGCCACGCCAGTTCCCTCGGTAATATCGCCAGACAGGATGCGAATGCCGGAGCGCCCGGCCAGCAGGCGCTGCCAGACTTCTTCAACGCCACAGCCCAACGGGCCGACAATGCCCACGCCAGTGACGACGATGCGTTTTTGACCTTGGGAAGTCATCATTGAAACCTCTTCATATCTCAGTCGATGTTCACTAAACAGCACAAGTGCACTGCTTAAACCTGCACAGCTGTGTGAGCGTGCGCTGAAGGGTCAGGACGAATCCTGAACCAGATGGAATACATCGCCGGCAGGAACACCAGCGTCATGATGGTGCCAACGAACGTACCGCCGATCAGTGTGTAGGCCAGCGTCCCCCAGAACACCGAATGCGTCAGCGGAATGAAGGCCAGGATCGCTGCCAGCGCCGTCAGCAGGACCGGGCGGGCCCGTTGTACCGTGGCTTCGATGACCGCGTGGAACGGGTCCAGCCCTTCCTGTTTGTTGTGATGGATCTGCCCGATCAGAATCAATGTGTTGCGCATCAGGATGCCCGAGAGTGCGATCAGGCCGACCAAGGCGTTGATCCCGAACGGCTGCTGGAAAATCAGCAGGGTCGGCACCACGCCAATCAGGCCCAGCGGTGCGGTGAGGAACACCATGATCATTGCCGAGATCGAACGCACCTGCGCGATGATGATCAGCAGCGTCAGGGCCACCATGATCGGCACCAGCGGCACGATCGCCTTGCCGGCCTTGCCCGACTCCTCGATGGCGCCCGCCTGCTCGATCCGGTAGCCGCTCGGCAGCGTCTCGATGACCGGCTGCAGTGCCTTTATGATCGCGCTCGAGACGTCCGGTGGCTGCAAGCCTTCGGCAATGTCGCCACGTACCGTAATGGTCGGGGTGCGATCACGACGACGAAGGATCGGATCCTCCATGCGCACATCGACTTCGCCCACCTGGGACAGCGGAATGCGCTGGCCCGCCGCGCCCACCAGGGTGAACCCTTCGATCCTGGCCGGATCGAGGCGAATGTCACCGGCAGCACGACCGACCACCTGCACCGAACGAATGTCCTCGCGAACCGCCGTGATCGGCACCCCCGTGAGCAGGAACTGCAATTGCTGCGCGACGGCATTTGACGTCAGGCCGACCGCCTGCAAACGATCCTGATCCAGGGTGAAATGCAACGTCGGCGCCAGCGGCCCCCAGTCGGTATTGACGGTTCGCATCAGCGGGCTCGCCTGCATGACATCCTGGACCTGGCCCGCGATCTCGCGCAATTTCGACGGATCAGGCCCCATCACCCGGTAGGCAACCGGAAATGGCGAATACGGACCGAACACCAATTGCGTCACCCGGATCCGCGCCTCTGGGGCGAGCCCCTGGGCAGCCGCCTCACGGAGACGGAACTTGAGGGTCTCGCGCGCTTCCTGGTTCTCGGTCAACACCACGATCTTGGCGAACGAAGGATCGGGCAGTTCCGGCGCCATCGCCAGGTAGAAACGTGGCGCGCCTTGGCCGATGTAGGCCGTGACGATTTTTGCCTCATCCTGTTTTTGCAACCAGGCCTCGACCTTGGCGGTGGCGGCACTGGTCTGCTCGATGGAGGTTCCATAGGGCATCTGCACCTCGACCATCACCTCGGGACGATCGGAGGTCGGGAAGAACTGTTTCTTGACCAGCCCCATGCCGAGAATCGCCACGACGAATGTTGCGATCACGGTGCCGGCTACCCACCATTTGCGTGCGATGACGCGGGTCAGGACCTGGCGGAAACGATTGTAGTGGCGGGTGTTGTAGATGGCTGCGTGGCCGCCTTCGACCTGCTTGATGTCCGGCAACAACTTCACCCCCAGGTATGGGGTGAAGGCCACCGCCACCACCCAGGAAGCGATCAGGGCAATGCCGACGATCCAGAACATGTTGCTGGTGTACTCACCGGCGGTCGACTGGGCGAAACCGTTAGGCATGAATCCGATGGCCGTCACCAGCGTGCCGGACAGCATCGGCGCGGCCGTATGGCTCCAGGCATACGCGGAGGCCTTGATCCGGTCGTAGCCCTCCTCCATCTTCACCACCATCATCTCGATAGCAATGATGGCGTCGTCCACCAACAGCCCAAGCGCCAGGATCAACGAGCCCAGGGTGATCCGGTCGAAGTTCTTTCCGGTGGCCGCCATCACTACAAACACTATCGCCAGTGTCAACGGTACGGCGGCTGCGACCACAACGCCTACACGCCAGCCCATGCTGAGAAAGCAAACGAGCATTACAACCAGCAGCGCGACAAAAAACTTGACCATGAACTCGCCGACGGCCGAGTCAATGTTCACGGCTTGATCGGTGACCTTGGTCAACGTCATGCCCAGTGGCATGCCTTCATTGATCCTGGCCGTCTCCGCGTCCAGGGCCTTGCCCAGGTCCAGGCCGTTCCAGCCCTCGCGCATTATGACCCCTAGCAACAAGGCCTCTTCGCCGTTATTGCGCACCAGGAAGGTGGCCGGATCTTCATAACCACGCTCGACGGTCGCGACGTCCGAGAGCTTGAGCGTGCGACCTTGAATCGCCAGGGGCGTGTCACGGATTTTTGCCAGCTTATCGAAGGCGCCGTCTACCCGGAGGAAGACCTGCGGCCCGTTGGTTTCGATGGAGCCGGCGGGCGTGAGTAGGTTCTGGCTGTTCAGCGCGGCGAAAATATCCTGGGGCGAAACGCCCAAGGTGGCCAGCCGGTCATGGGAGAAGGAAACAAAGATGCGTTCGGCCTGTTCGCCGATGATGTTGACCTTTTTCACACCTGCCACGTGCAACAGGCGTTGGCGCAACGCTTCAGCATCGCGCACCAGCAACCGCTGTGGCTCGCCTTTGGCTTTCAGGGCGAACAGCGCGAACGTCACATCGGAAAACTCATCATTGACCATCGGCCCGATCACGCCCGCCGGTAACTTGAGTGCTTCGTCCTGGAGCTTTTTACGCGCCTGATAGAACTCCTCCTGCACTTGCGAAGGTGGCGTGCGATCGACCAGCGACACCATGGTGAAGGCCAGGCCGGGACGGGTGTAGGTGTCCGTGCGGTCGTACCACTTCAGTTCTTGCAGGCGCTTTTCAAGCGGCTCGGCGACCTGGTCCTGCATCTCCTGGGCGGTCGCGCCTGGCCATGCCGTGATGACGGTCAACTGCTTGACCGTAAACGGTGGGTCCTCGGCACGTCCCAACTGAAAGAATGCCAAGGTGCCTGCGACGGCAATCAGGAAGATCAGGAACACGGTAATGGAGCGCTCGCGAACGGCGAGTGCCGACAGGTTGAGGCTCATGGACGGCCCCCGGCAACCTTCACATCACCCGGTTGAGCCAGCCGCACTTCCTCACCTTCACGCAGCAGATGGGTGCCGAGCCCGACAATACGCTCGCCCACATTGAGCTTGCCGGCGACTCGTGCAGCGTCATCGCTCAAACTCAGGATCTGCACAGGTCGCCAGGTGACTTTCGCAGGCTCCCCGTCTATGACCCACACGCCGGTGCCGTTGCCCGGGTCAAAAACGGCAGCGATCGGCACTTGCAGCGCCTGCCGTTGCGCGCGGTCTTCGGCGATGCGAAGGGTGACGGTCGACCCCAGCGGCGCATTGGCCAGCGCGCCCTCCAGCACGTACCGCGCCTCGAAGGTCCGCGTCACGCGGTCAGCCGAATCCGAAAGCAGCCTCAGCTTCGCGGTGACCGCCCCCGTGGTGACGCCATAAAGCGTCGCCTGTGCGGTGGCGCCTGCGGCAGGCCGCAAGGTCTCGGGCAATTGCACAACGGCTTCGCGCTGCCCTGCCCGCGCCAGTCGAACCACGGTTTGCCCGGGGCTGACGACTTGCCCGGGCTCGGCCAGCGTGTCCATCACAACACCGTCGGCATCGGCGAGCAGCACGGCATAACCCGATGCGTTCCGGGCGACGTCAGCCTGCGCTTGCGCAGCGCTGAGTTGTGCCTTGGCAGTATCGGCAGCAGCTTTTATCTGGTCATAGCCCGATGCGGAAATAGCGCCTGCGGCGACCAGGTCGCGATAGCGTGCCTCGTCATCGGCGGTCTGCTTGGCCCGGGCCCGAGCGGCAGCGACTGCCTCTTGTTGGGCTCGCGCCTGCAGCCCAAGGTCGATGGGGTCGAGGCGCATCAACGGCTGCCCCCGTTTGACGACCTGTCCGCTATCGACCAGGCGCTCAAGCACCTTGCCCGCGACCCGAAAGCCCAGGTCACTCTGGACCCGAGCCGCCACGACGCCGGTAAAAGATCGCGAGAGATCAGACGAACCCTGGACTTCAGAAACCCGCACCAGGGGCGCAAGCGTGCGTGGATCTTTAGCGGTGGATGAGTCGCCACACGCCGTCAGGACGAGAGGCAACAAGCAAGCGGCAAAGGTGACAGGTCGAAGCCGGAGCATAGGTTCCCTTTTGGGCAGATAGGACAAGAGCCTCATTCTCAATCCAGTGACTATTTCTGTCAATCGTCACAGATCATCCCGCTGTGCTAGTTGCAGCAGCGCTTAACGATTAACGGACATACTTACTATTGCGCCCTATGAGTGTTCATTGACAGGATGTGACCATAATATAATATGGTCACAAATCATCCATGACTCCAGGAGTCTCAATGTCGCCCCTCCACCCCGCCGCTTTGCTGGTGAGCTTCAGCTTGATGACAGGCTGCACGGTCGGTCCGGACTACCAGCGTCCGGACGCTGCGCCAGGGCATCGCTACCTGGGCCAGGCGTCTGTCGAGCAGAGGTCCGCAGCGACATCGGCCAGCCTCGTCGCGTGGTGGGAAGGCTTTGCTGATCCAGTGCTCAGCGACCTGATTGCCCAGGCGCTTGAGCAGAACCTGGACCTGGCCCAGGCTTCGGCCCGCGTCACCCAGGCACGGGCGGGCCTGGGTGCTGCAAATGCCGCGTTATTGCCCTCTGGAAACATCAACGGCCAGGCCGCGCGCTCATACCAATCCGTGGAAACACCCCTTGGCCAAGTGCTGAACTCGACGCCTGGATACGATCGGTACGGCAACGCCTACGAACTTAACGTGGGTGCCAGCTGGGAAATCGACCTCTTCGGCGGCCTGCGCCGTGGACGCGAGGCCGCATTGGCCCAATACCAGGCGTCCGAGGCTGGCGTCGCGGCCACACGACTGGTCGTTGCCGCGCAGACCGCTGATCTCTACATCACCGCCCGCGGGCTGCAGGCACGGCTGGACATCGCCAATCAACAAGTCAAGACACAGCAGGATCTGTTGGAGAAAGTCCAACTGCTCTACAGCAAGGGCCTTGCGGCCAACTATCAGGTTCACCAGGTCGAGGGCGCCCTGTCACAGGTCCAGGCGACGGTGCCCGTGCTGCAGACCGGCCTGGATGCCGCCATGAATGCGCTGGATGTCATGCTTGGCACGCCGCCCGGCACCCATCGCACGCAACTGGTGAACGGACGAAGCATCCCCCTGGCGCCACAGATAACAGCCATGGGAACCCCCGCCGATCTGCTGCGCCGCCGACCAGACCTGATCGTGGCCGAGCGCCGTCTTGCCGCCTCCAATGCGCGTATCGGCGAGGCCGTCGCTGAGTACTACCCGAAATTTTCCCTCAGTGCGTTACTGGGCAGTGCCACAGCGGTTTCCGGCGGCAACCTGTTCACCGGCGACTCCAGCCAGGCGGCCGGCGCACTGGGCCTGCGCTGGAGACTCTTCGACTTTGGCCGCATCAATGCGCAAATCGACCAGGCCAAGGGGCAGGAAGCCGAAGCGCTGGCGGCCTACCGTCAGTCCGTATTGCGCGCCACCGAGGACGTCGAGAATGCCTTCTCCGCGCTGGTGAATCGAGAATCCCAGGCGAGCACCCTCACCCAGGGCGAAACCTCGCTGACGCAGGCCCGCCAATCGTCATTCATTGCCTATCAGAAAGGCACAGCCAGCCTGATCGATGTTCTGAATGCCGACGCGACGCTGCTGCAAGTCTCCGATGCGCGGGCGCAAGCGCGCATGGAGTCGGCACGGGCGGCGGTTGCAGCATTCAGGGCGCTAGGTGGCGGCTGGCAACCTCCTGAGGCCGAGCCGGTGGCAATTCGCTGAGCTGACCAGATAACCCGACACTTGCGCCCCCTCTCTCCTTCAGCTCACAACCAGAGAACAACGATATGAAACCTAACGAACGCTCCTGGGTGCTCATCACTGGCGCCTCAAGCGGATTTGGCGAAGAGTTTGCCCGGCAATATGCAGCGCAGGGAAAATCGCTCGTCCTGGTAGCACGCAGGTTGGATAGACTCGAGGCGCTGTCGGCGCAGTTGCGCGAGCGGTTCCACATCGATGTGCTCGTCGAACAAGTCGACCTGTCCTCGATCCCCGCGATCATCGATCTGCACGCGCGACTGAGCGAGCGCAATATCCTGATCGATGTGCTCATCAACAATGCCGGCCATGGCTTGCAGGGGCCTTTCCTGACTCAGTCCCTGGACCAATCGCTGGCGATGATCGCCGTGGATATTGCCAGTGTGACGGCCCTGACCCACCTCTTCGCAACTGACATGCGAATTCGCCAACGTGGACACATCCTTATGGTCGCAAGCCTGCTGTCCTTCCAGGGCGTAAAGAACTTCGCCGTTTACTCTGCCGCAAAAGCCTACGTGCTTCGTTTCTCCGAAGCCCTGCACCGCGAACTCAAAAACGAAGGCATCGCCGTGACAGCCCTTTGCCCCGGCATGTCGGACACCGGGTTTGCAGAGAGCGCCAGACAAAAGCTCACACCGGCTTTGAAAATGGTGATGATGCAACCCCAGCCTGTTGTGCGCGCAGGAATCCTGGCGCTGCAAGCCGGACGCATGAGTGTCGTTCCGGGGTTTGGCAACAAGGCAATCACCGTCCTGACCTGGGCCACGCCACGCTGGTTTCATCAAGGCCTCATGGCACGCATCATGGGCGTCTGAGCAAGGCTGCTTTTACCCTGGGAAACGGCATTCTGAAGGTCGGGGGACAATGCACGCGCGCCCCCGACCTTTAGAGCGGTGATCGATCAGAAGCGATAGCTGACGGAAGTACCCAGGCCGCTCGCGCTGTTCCTGTACCTGGAGCTGTAGGCACCTCTGGTCGGCGAGGTTTCGTTGACCCGTACGCTCTCCTCCCACAGATAGGAATAAGCGACATCGATCGTGACGTTGTCCACTGGCGTCCAGCCGGCGCCGAAGCTGATGATTTTTCGGTCGCCGGTAGGAATACGTGGCCCACGGTTGGTGTTGTTGGCGGGCGACTGGTCGACCGAGAAGCCTGCGCGCAGCACCCACTGGTTGTTCAACTGATACGACGTGCCAATGGCGTGAGCCCACGTATCGTGCCAATTCTGCTCTTCTGTGATGGTACCCAGCGCGCCGCTCAATAAAGGTGGCAAGCCCGTGTTCTCGATGGTCAGTTCCTTGAAGCGACTCCAGCGTGTCCAGGTGCTGCCCGCGTACAAGGTCCAGTCATTGTCGAGCTGGTGAGTCAGCGAGATGTCCACGGACTCCGGAGTATCCACATCCAGTGAAGCATCATAGCTGCGCCCGCTAAGCCCTATCACACTGAAGATGCCGTTGCTGACCTTGGTCTTGGCATCCAGGTGGTAGCTGACCTTGGAATGGTAGGTCAATCCCACACGGGTTCGATCTGTCGCCTGCACCAAGACACCGGCATTGAAACCAAGGGCCGTATCGTCGCCGTTGCTTTTGAGTTTTCCATCATTGCGACCCGGGCTCAGTGGGTTGGGTACTGTGCCGGTTATCTCGCCACTGATACGGTTGACCGTCGGGCCGAAACCGATCGAAACCCTGTCATTGAAGGCATAGCTGATGGTGGGCTGGAACGTGAGCGTCGTGACCTCGCTTTTGTTGCCGTAATAGCGCCCGGCAAAGTCGCTGCCGTAATCGGTAATCAGGCCGAACGGCACATAGAAACCCACGCCGAACGCCCAATGTTCATCGATGGGCTTGACGTAGTAACCCATGGGCACAGTGGTCGTGGGCACGACGTCGCCGTCTTCCTGGCCGCCAAAAGTACTGCGGGTCTGGCTGATGTCGTTCTTCGCGAAGAGCGTCGCCGCCCCCAGGCTGACCTGCTCTGACTTGAGGCGAGACATGCCCGCGGGGTTACCGAAGACGGTGCTCGCATCCTCGGCCGAGGATGAGCGACCGGCAAACCCCGATCCCATCCCGCTGATGCTCTGTTCATTCAGGGCAAAACCGCTTGCAAGCACATGAGAAGTGGCGAGCGCAACGACGAGGCCCACGGGGGCCTTGAATATTATTTTTTTCATTATTGGGACTCTTGGATTGGAACTCTGGGGGGTGCAGCCTGGGTTGTTTGTATTAGGTAAAAATCGCCACTGTCTGGCGCGCCCAAAGCACACGACGGCCGCTTTCGTCCCATATTTCCATGTCCTGTAGCGAGTACCCTTCCAGCGCCTGCTGGCTGAAAGAGCTCACAAGAAACCATTCGCCGGCAGCGGCTGGCTGCGGCAGGTCAATCATCCAGGACGCAGAGCTGATAGCCGCGGGTTCGGTGAAACAGGTCATGGCGGCCGGCGGCAAACTGTCAGCCAGTGCAATCAGGGCAACGGCCGGATCCACGCCCTGGGCATCCAGGTGGCGTACCCACATCAATAATTCAGGACTTTCGGCACCGGACACCGGCAACGAACCGCCCGCAGGACGCATCTCGAAGTTATAGGCGCAAGCCGGAGCAATCTTGCTGTCCAGCGCCAGGGTGGCGTAGTGGGACGGTCCCTCCACAAACGGCCGACCCCAGGAATCATGCGTAATCCTGCTCGCCCGGGGCTGGGCGAACAGCAGGATTGTGCGCAACGCAAGGTCATCACCCGACAGACAGTCGACGGATACCGAGGTGACTGATCGTCCTTGGCGCAACACGCTTACATCGAACGTCTGGGCCTGTGTCACCGGGGCGATGAATGACACCTGGGCGGACTTGAACGGAGGGAAGTCCGCCGGACGTTCCCGCAAGACCGCCTGCAGCGACAGCGCCGCTGAAAGCCCGCCAAAGATGGTACGACCTTGCTGCCAGTTGGGCGGAGAAACAAAGGGGGCGTCTGGATCGAATTGCTGCAGCAGTTTGGCAAAGCTCGTCATACCGACGCCCCAGGCTAAGAGCAGATACGCCATATTTATTCATGTGACCATTTGTGTCAATAGTCACAAACTGGATAAATAAAGGCGACCATCAGCCGCTGGAGCATGGGGCGAATCGGATGGATAAAGCGCCTGCAATGGCCTGGGTGCAATCTTCAGCCACAGCTCAAGGCATGAGGCTGCGCAAGATCAGGTTGCAGGTGAGCGTGGGGGCAACCTCGACGTAATCGAGGCTGTACTGCAGCAACAACGGATTGACGAAAGGCCGCAGCGCCAGATGGATCGCGTCTACGGTTTCGTCCAGGGGCGTCTTGCGCTCGAACTCGCCCAGCTCGCGCCCCTCGCGCACGATTTGCAACACGAAGCTCTTGATCCGAGCGTTGTAGACTTGCGAACTGGGCCATTGCTCAGACGCGGAAAACGCTGCAATGTCATAGAGCTTGCGATCATTGAAAAACAGGTTAACGCCTGTGGTGATCAGCGCCTTGACCAAGCGGCGAAAACGCTCCGTCGCTGAAAGCCCGTCTTCACTGATGGCCTGCTCCACCGCCGCGACGATTTCTGCCAGGCACTGGCTACAGATGGCCTCGCCAATCGCCTGCTTGGAGTCGAAGAACTTGTAGATGTAGGCCTTGGAGAACCCGATGGCCTTGGCCAGGTCGGACACCGTGGTCTTGCCGTAGCCGTATTGACTGAAATGCTCGTTGGCCGCCGCGACAATCTGGTTTCGAATGTCGTGATCGGCGGGGCCGCGGGTGCTGGGCGAAGGTATTGAGGGCTGGTTCATGGAGGCAGCTTACGCATCCTGAAGATCGTTGACAACTTGTGACCATTAAGTAATAGCGTCACAAGCCAGCCACTATCAAGCTGCCGGCACGCCCCTTCCTTCTATTTAGCGAAAATCTGGCTCATATCCTTGAACGCCTTGAATTCCAGCGCATTACCGCAAGGATCGAACAGAAACATTGTCGCCTGCTCTCCAACCTGTCCTTTGAAACGTATGTAAGGTTCGATCACAAACTCGGTGCCAAAGGATTTCAGCCTCTCGGCCAGCGCTTCCCACTCCTGCCAACCCAGAATGATGCCGAAGTGAGGCACCGGCACGTCGTGCCCATCGACCGGATTGCTGTGGGCGCTCTCTTGGGAAGCGGTCTTCGGCTGTTCATGGATAACCAACTGATGGCCGTAGAAGTTGAAGTCGACCCAGTGCGCGCTGGAGCGACCCTCTTGCAACCCAAACACTTCGCCATAAAAGGCTCGAGCGCCTGGAAGGTCATAAACAGGGATTGCGAGGTGGAAGGGAGAAAGGCTCATCATGGCTCCTGCTGCTTTCTGTAAGGACCTGGCCATCGTAAGGCCGGGCTCAAAACAAGAAAAACAATATATTTCTCTCAGTAACACAATTAATATTTGTGAATGATCAAAGAACTCAAGACCCTTATCGCCGTAGCACGGGAAGGTACTTTCGCTGCCGCAGGCAATAAAATCGGCCTCACCCAGGCGGCGGTCAGCGCACAGATCCAGCGCCTGGAGGCCGAGCTTGGCTTCGAGATTTTCGACCGCAAGGGACGCTCGGCTCATCTCAATCGGATGGGCCATCAAATACTCTTGCAAGCCCAAGAATTGTTGCGCCTTTACGACAATCTTGGCGCGAGTCCTGCCGGGCTTGCCCCCAGCGTCCTGGTGAACATTGGCGCTATCGCTTCGGTGCAGCGCTCCTTCCTGCCAGACGCGCTCGCCAGGTTTCACCAACAATGTCCGCAGTGCCGCACGCGGGTCCTTCCTGGCGTGTCGATGGAGTTGATCAACCTGGTGGATGCCGGCGAAATCGACATGGCCGCCATCATCCGCCCGCCGTTCTCGCTGCAAAGCGACCTGCGCTGGATAACCCTGGCGCTGGAGCCGTATCGACTGATCGTTCCAAGCGCGCTCCCCGGAGACGACTGGGCTGAACTGCTTGGCAGCCAACCCTTCATTCGTTATGACCGGGCGTCGTTCGGTGGCCGGCAGGTGGACCGTTTCCTGCGCAAGATGCATTTCGCCTTGCACGAAGTCAGCGAGCTGGATGAACTGGAGGCCATCATCAAGCTGGTTGGAAACGGCGTCGGTGTGGCCCTGGTGCCGCAAACCGCGACCCACCACAAATGGCCAGAGGGTGTGCGCGCCCTCGACCTGGCGGAGCACACCTTCCACCGTGACGTCGGGCTCGTCCATCGACCTCGACAAAGCCTCACCGAACCCGCGGGGATACTGGTGCAATTGATTGCCGAGCAGGCCCGAGCCAACCCCGTATGAATCACACCTCTTTGCACCGAAACAAAAACCCGTGCGCTGGCTCAAGGTTTTTGTCGAGCGGATGATCTATACCTTCAAGTACACGCAGTCAGGCCAAGGCAACAGACTGGCGTGTCCTGATAAGACGACTGTGGCAAACCCGCTTCGGGTGCGCTGCATGACATAAAAACGTCGGCCTGCAAGACGCTGTTTCCGCGCCCCCTTTGAATGGCGCACCACTTTCCAATGCCTGAAGTATTGATCATGAGCCCGAGCAAACGCGTCTTGAATGCCCCCACCAGAGCGCTACCCAGGCTTTGTCTGTTGTTACCGCTGTTGGTTGTCAACAACGCACGCGGTGAACCCTTGGAGATAGAACTGCATATCCTCGACGCGCCGCCGCTGACATTCGTCAACGACCCCAGGGGCCACGGAATCGTTGGCGATGTCGCCGTGGCGGCCATGACCAAGGCCGGGTACGCCGTAAAAATCCATCTACTCCCCTGGGCCAGGGCACAGAAACACGTCAGTGAAGAACATGACCACTTGATCGCGCCACTGTCGCGCATCCCTACCCGCGAGGATCGCTTCACCTGGATCGCTTCGATCATGCCTATGGAGCGTGCTTTTTTCAGCCTTGAGCGACGGGTGAGCAGCTTCGCCCAAGCGAAGGAAACCTATCGCAAGATCGGCGTCGGCCTGGGCAGTGCACAGGAAGATATCCTGCGCACCGAAGGGTTCAGCGATGAACAGATCTATCCGCTGGCCATCGGCGACAACCCCGCCCAGATGCTGTTGATGGGGCGTATCGATGCCTGGTTCAACGGCGTGCCGGAGAGTCTGTACATCTGGCCGAAGGTGTCCAAGCGCAAACTGCTCATGAGTAAGGTCGGCAGCAGCGCTGACCTTTACCTGGCCTGCTCGAAGCAATGTTCGCCAAAAATGGTCGAGGACTTGCGCGAAGCGGTTGAAGCGCTTCGCGCGGATGGGACAGTCAAGCGAGTCCATGACATCTATTTGCCGCAGTAGGCTGTGGCGAGGGGATTTATCCCCGTTGGGTTGCGCAGCAACCCTGAATCTTTTGGGGTCTGCTGCGCAGCCCAGCGGGGATAAATCCCCTCGCCACAATAAACTCAACATCCAATGGATAGCATCGCCGGACTAGAGGCCTTATCGATGGCTTATATCATTCTGAATGATAGTTACCTTTGCTTCATTCGATTCGTTCCTCTGCCTTGCGCCACGCATCATCCGCCCATTCTCAATACATTGGCGGATGCTATCCATGGAACATTCACTTTCAAAACTGCGTTTTCCCCTCGCGCTGCTGGCGGTGCTGGTGATGAGCGCCTGCGGCAAGACTCCCGACACGGCAGCGTCCATGCCGCCGGCCAAAGTCAGTGTGGCCAAGGTATTGGAGCAGCCCGTCAACGAATGGGATGAGTTCACCGGCCGCCTGGAAGCGCCGGAAACCGTCGAGATCCGCCCACGGGTTTCCGGGCAGATCGACGAAGTGGCCTTCACCGAAGGTGCGCTGGTCAAGAAAGGCGACCTGTTGTTCCAGATCGACCCACGCCCCTTCCAGGCTGAAGTACGTCGTCTCGAAGCCCAACTGGCCCAAGCCCGAGCCACCGCCACCCGCAGCGAGAACGAAGCCCAGCGTGGCGAACGCCTGCGCTTGAGCAATGCCATTTCCGCCGAGCTGGCCGACTCGCGCACCAGCGCCGCCCAGGAAGCCCGCGCCGCCGCTGCGGCCATCCAGGCACAATTGG
Source organism: Pseudomonas brassicacearum subsp. brassicacearum (assembly GCF_008801605.1). Lineage (GTDB taxonomy): Bacteria > Pseudomonadota > Gammaproteobacteria > Pseudomonadales > Pseudomonadaceae > Aquipseudomonas > Aquipseudomonas brassicacearum. Next base: position 371,055 of record NZ_VZPJ01000004.1, read on the forward strand.
ACCTGGCCAAGCTGAACCTGAGCTTCACCCGGGTGACCTCGCCCATCAGCGGTCGCGTCAGCCGGGCGGACATCACCGCCGGCAACCTGGTGACCGCTGACGTCACCCCGCTCACCAGCGTGGTCTCCACGGATAAGGTCTACGCCTACTTCGATGCCGACGAACGCGTCTTCCTCAAGTACACCCAACTTGCCCGCCAGGGCCAGCGCGGCCAGGCCACACCGGTCTACATGGGCCTGTCCAACGAAGACGGCAACCCGCACCAGGGCCAGATGAACTTCGTCGACAACCAGGTCAACCCGCAGACCGGCACCATCCGTGGTCGTGCCGTGTTCGACAACAAGGACGGTGCCTACACCCCAGGCCTGTATGCCCGCCTGAAACTGGTGGGCAGCGGCACTTACGCCGCCGTGCTGATCAACGACGAAGCCGTCGGCACCGACCTGGGCAAGAAATTCGTGCTGGTGATGGACGCCGAGAACAAGCCGGCCTACCGCGCCGTCGAACTGGGTCCGAAGATCGAAGGCCTGCGCATCGTGCGCAGCGGCCTGAGCAAGGACGACACCATCATCGTCAAGGGGCTGCAACGGGCTCGTCCGGGTGCACCGGTCACGCCTGAAACCGTGCCGATGGCCAGCGACGAAACCATTGCCGCCCTGGCACAACAACGTAAAGCGCTCGAAGCCAGCAACCTGCCCCAAGTCGCGCCATCCAAGGACGCGTCAGGGGCGGCAGGCAAATTGGCCGCTGCGACCCCACGCGGTTAAGGGACTGAATCCAAGATGAAATTTTCCCAGTTCTTCATTTCGCGGCCGATCTTCGCAGCAGTGCTTTCGCTGCTGATCCTGATCGCCGGCGCCATCTCGCTGTTCCAATTGCCGATCAGCGAATACCCGGAAGTCGTGCCGCCGACCGTGGTCGTGCGCGCCAACTTCCCGGGCGCCAACCCCAAGGTCATCGGCGAGACTGTTGCCGCGCCCCTGGAACAAGCCATCACCGGCGTCGAGAACATGCTGTACATGTCCTCGCAATCCACCGCTGACGGCAAGATCACCCTGACCATCACCTTCGCCCTGGGCACCGACCTGGACAACGCCCAGGTGCAGGTGCAGAACCGCGTCACCCGGACCGAGCCCAAGCTGCCGGAAGAAGTGACCCGGATCGGCATCACGGTGGACAAGGCGTCGCCCGACCTGACCATGGTCGTGCACTTGACCTCGCCGGACAAACGCTACGACATGCTCTACCTGTCCAACTACGCCCTGCTCAACATCAAGGATGAGCTGGCGCGCCTGGGTGGTGTGGGTGATGTGCAGCTGTTCGGCATGGGTGACTACTCCCTGCGAGTCTGGCTGGATCCGAACAAGACCGCCTCGCGCAACCTGACCGCCACCGACGTGGTTACCGCGATCCGTGAACAGAACCGCCAGGTGGCGGCCGGCGCCCTGGGTGCACCGCCAGCGCCCAACGCCCAGGCTTTCCAGCTCTCGATCAACACCCAGGGTCGCCTGGTGAACGAGGAAGAGTTCGAGAACATCATCATTCGTTCCGGCGCCAACGGCGAGATCACTCGCCTGAAGGATATCGCCCGGGTCGAACTGGGTTCCAGCCAATACGCCCTGCGCTCGCTGCTGGACAACCAGCCAGCAGTGGCGATCCCGATCTTCCAGCGTCCGGGCTCCAACGCCATCCAGATCTCCAACGACGTTCGCGAGAAGATGGAAGAGTTGAAGAAGGGCTTCCCGGCCGGGATGGACTACAGCATCGTCTATGACCCGACGATCTTCGTCCGTGGCTCCATCGAGGCGGTGGTGCACACCCTGTTCGAAGCGCTGATTCTCGTGGTGCTGGTGGTGATCCTGTTCCTGCAGACCTGGCGCGCCTCGATCATTCCATTGGTGGCGGTGCCGGTTTCGCTGATCGGTACATTCGCGGTGATGCACCTGTTCGGCTTCTCGTTGAACGCCCTCTCGCTGTTCGGCCTGGTACTGGCGATCGGTATCGTGGTGGACGACGCGATCGTGGTGGTGGAGAACGTCGAGCGAAACATCGAACTGGGGCTCACCCCGGTGGAGGCGACCAAGCGCGCCATGGGCGAAGTGACCGGCCCGATCATCGCCACCGCCCTGGTGCTGTGCGCGGTATTCGTTCCGGCGGCGTTCATCAGTGGCCTGACCGGGCAGTTCTATAAGCAGTTCGCCCTGACCATTGCCATCTCCACGGTGATTTCGGCCGTCAACTCCCTGACCCTGTCGCCAGCCCTGGCTGCGGTATTGCTCAAGGGTCATGACGCGCCCAAGGACCGTTTCTCCAAGTTCCTCGACAAGCTCTTCGGTGGCTGGTTGTTCCGTCCGTTCAACCGCTTCTTCGAGCGCGCCAGCCACGGTTACGTGGGCACCGTCGCCCGAGTGATTCGTAGCAGCGGCATCGCCCTGGTGCTCTATGCGGGCCTGATGGTGTTGACCTTCTTCGGTTTCTCCACCACCCCGACCGGTTTCGTGCCCGGCCAGGACAAGCAATACCTGGTGGCCTTCGCCCAATTGCCGGACGCCGCGAGCCTGGACCGTACCGAAGACGTGATCAAGCGCATGTCGGACCTGGCCCTCAAGCAACCGGGCGTTGAAAGTGCCGTGGCCTTCCCGGGCCTGTCGATCAACGGTTTCACCAACAGCCCGAACGCCGGCATCGTGTTCGTGACCCTCAAGCCCTTCGACGAACGCAAGGACCCGAGCATGTCGGCCGGCGCCATCGCCGGTGCCTTGAACGGCCAGTACGCCGGGATCCAGGAAGCCTACATGGCGATCTTCCCACCGCCGCCGGTACAGGGCCTGGGTACGATCGGTGGTTTCCGCCTGCAAATCGAAGACCGGGGCAACCTGGGCTACGACGAGCTGTACAAAGAAACCATGAACATCATCACCAAGAGCCGCAGCGTGCCGGAACTGGCCGGGTTGTTCACCAGCTACACCGTGAACGTGCCGCAGGTCGATGCCGCCATCGACCGTGAAAAAGCCAAGACCCACGGCGTGGCCGTCAGCGACATCTTCGACACCCTGCAGATCTACCTGGGTTCGCTGTATGCCAACGACTTCAACCGCTTCGGTCGCACCTACCAGGTCAACGTCCAGGCCGAGCAGCAGTTCCGTCTCGAGTCGGACCAGATCGGCCAGCTCAAGGTGCGCAACAACCGTGGCGAGATGATCCCGCTGGCGACCTTCATCAAGGTCAGCGACACCTCGGGGCCAGACCGCGTGATGCACTACAACGGCTTCATCACCGCTGAAATCAACGGTGCCGCCGCCCCGGGCTACAGCTCCGGCCAGGCTGAAAAAGCCATCGAGAAACTGCTCAAGGACGAACTGCCCAACGGCATGACCTACGAGTGGACCGACCTGACCTACCAGCAGATCCTCTCGGGCAACACCGCACTGTTCGTGTTCCCGCTCTGCGTATTGCTGGCGTTCCTGGTGCTCGCGGCACAGTACGAAAGCTGGAGCCTGCCATTGGCGGTGATCCTGATCGTACCGATGACCCTGCTGTCGGCCATTACCGGGGTGATTCTCTCCGGCGGCGACAACAACATCTTTACCCAGATCGGCTTGATCGTACTGGTGGGGCTTGCCTGCAAGAACGCGATCCTGATCGTCGAGTTCGCCAAGGATAAACAGCTCGAAGGCATGAACCCGCTGGCGGCGGTGCTGGAAGCGTGCCGCCTGCGTCTGCGGCCAATCCTGATGACCTCCTTCGCCTTCATCATGGGAGTGGTGCCCCTGGTGTTCTCCAGTGGTGCCGGTGCGGAAATGCGTCATGCCATGGGTGTGGCGGTGTTCTCCGGGATGCTCGGCGTGACCTTCTTCGGCCTGCTGCTCACCCCTGTGTTCTATGTACTGATCCGCAACTTCGTCGAGCGCAGCGAGGCCCGCAAAGCGGCCCGGGCTTTGAAACTGGAGGCGCAACAATGAGTTTGAAAGCGTTCGTGCCGAGCTTGCTGGTGTTGGCCTTGAGTGCCTGCGCCGTGGGCCCGGACTACAAGGCCCCGCAAACGGAGGCGGCGAATATCACCACCGCCACCGACGGCGCCGCCGGCCAGAAGAATTTCGACCGTGCCCGGTTCGAAGGCATCTGGTGGCAGCAGTTCGACGACCCGACCCTTAACGCGTTGGTGACCCGTTCCCTGGAAGGCAACCGCGAGTTGCGCGTGGCCTTCGCCCGTTTGCGGGCCGCCCGGGCGATTCGCGATGACGCCAGCAATGACGCCATGCCGACCATCACCAGCCGTGCCAGCAGCAATCTGGGCAAAGGCCAGATCCCGGGACAGACCACCGACCGGGTCAATACCGAGCGTTACGACCTGGGCCTGGACATGGCCTGGGAACTGGACTTGTTCGGACGCATCCAGCGCAACCTGGAAGCCACCGATGCCAATCAGCAGGCGATCGAAGCCGATCTCTATCAGTTGCAGGTGACCATGATCGCCGAACTGGTGGACGCCTACGGTCAATTGCGCGGCGCGCAACTGCGGGAAAAGATCGCCCTGGCGAACCTCAAGAACCAGCAGGATTCGCGCAAGATCACCGAAAGCCTGCGTGATGCCGGCGTCGGCGATCAGCTCGATGTGGTGCGGGCCGATGCGCGCCTGGCCTCGGTGGAAGCCAGCGTGCCGCAGTTGCAGGCCGAACAGGTGCGTCAACGCAATCGCATCGCCACGTTGCTGGGCGAGCGTCCGGACAAACTCAGCGTGGACCTGAGCCCGAAACAGTTGCCGGCCATCGCCAAGGCCCTGCCCATCGGCGACCCGGGTGAACTGCTGCAACGGCGCCCGGACATTCTCAGTGCCGAACGCCAACTGGCCGCTGCCACGGCGCGCATCGGCGTGGCCAAGGCCGACCTGTTCCCACGGGTCAGCCTGAGCGGTTTCCTCGGCTTCACGGCTGGCCGCGGCTCGCAGATCGGCTCCTCGGCGGCCAACGCCTGGGCGCTGGGCCCGAGCATTACCTGGGCGGCTTTCGACCTGGGCAGCGTACGGGCTCGCTTGCGCGGTGCCGACGCCGAGGCGGACGGCGCCCTGGCGACCTACGAACAGCAAGTGCTGCTGGCTCTGGAAGAATCGGAAAACGCCTTCAGTGACTACGGCAAACGCCAACAACGGCTGATCTCGCTGATCCGCCAGAGTGAATCGAGCCGCGCCGCCGCCGACCTCGCCGAGATTCGCTACCGCGAAGGCACTGTGGACTTCCTCGTGCTGCTCGACGCCCAGCGCGAACGCCTGGCCGCCGAAGACACACAGGCCCAGGCCGAAGTGGACCTGTACCGCGGCATCGTCGCGATCTACAAGGCCCTGGGCGGCGGCTGGAAACCGGAAACCGTCGCCAGCAACTGATCCCCCTGCTCAACCGAGCTCCTTTGGTTGGCCGCAACCAGCCAAATTTTTGCCCCGCTTCTCATTTGGACGCGGGGCTTTTTTTCGGCTGGCGCTAACCTCCACCTCCTCTTGGAGGAGCACCCTGTGGGAGCAAAGCTTGCTCGCGATAGCAGTGTGTCAGTTGCATTGCTGCAAAATGTGCCACCCTCATCGCGGGCAAGCCTTGCTCCCACACTGACTCGGGCAAGCTTACCCTCGGCCCATGAGATGCTTCACAGGGTTTGACTCAAGCCCCCACCTGACCGAAGCTTGCGGCATTTCACGCTTCTGGTAATGGATTCCCTGCATGCTCTCGCCTCGCCGCCGCTATCTGCTCCTCAGCCTCTGTGTCCTGTTGGTGATTGGTCTTGTCGCGGTATGGCTACGCAGCACCACGCCGCAGATCCCTGAAGCGATCAAACGTGGCTACAGCGAAGCCTTGGGAAGCGCCCGCAACGGGCAGCCAGGGGCAGCGCGGATGCTTTACCAGCAATTGGGGCGTCCGGACCTTTCGCCCAAGCGCCGCGTGTGGCTACACGCCGAACTGCCCAACTACCCCAGCCCCCAGGCTCTGAAGCTGGCGGACGCGGACCTGCACAGCGAATCACCGGACGTGCGTCGGGCCGCCATTGGCAGCATCGTCGGGCTGGTGCCGACGGGTCAGCGCAGCCTGTTGCTCGGCCCGCTCCTGGATGATGACGACCAGAATGTCCGGTTCGCCGCCGTGAACGCGTTGCTGGGCTTGTCGCCGGATGACCTCGGCCTGTATTTCGGGGCGATGCAGTTAGCCATCGACACCTGGGAACAGGTGCTCGAGGACGGTCCGAAAACCGCTGAGACCCACTACCAGCTCGCCCGACTGCACCTGCACAACGCCGAACTGAAGAAAGCCCAACAAGCCCTTGAACAGGCCTTGCGCCTGCAACCGGACAACCTGCCGGCGCTGGTCATGCAGATCGAGGTGCTGGACAAACAGGGCCAAAGCGAAGCCGCACGATTATTGCTCGCCCGACAGTTGCAAACCCAGCCCGCGTCGGCTTATCTGCAACATGCGCTGGGCATGTGGCTGCTGCAACACGGCCAGAACGAGTATGCGGTGCTCGGCTTGGCAAAAGCGGTGGAACTGGAGCCCGAGAACCGCCATTACCGCTATGACCTGGCGACCACCCTGCATGCCGAGCAGGAAGTGGAAGCGGCGCTGAAACAGCTGCAGGAAATTGTCCAGCGCTACCCCGCCGACCGCAAGGCACGGGTGCTGCTGATCAACTATTGGAAGGAGACCGGCCAGTTGCAGAATGTTCAAATCCTGCTGGCGCAACTTGAACAGTTGAACCCCGACGATCCGGCGCTGCAACAGGGTCTGTAGGCCCTTCGGTGCATGCCGAAAGTTGTGCAATACACCGCGTTTTATCGATGTAAGCGGAACCGCCATCAGCGCCAAAGGTCAAGTGTTCAGGCAGTTGAATTCAGGCGTTACCCCGCCTGCTGCCCACTTCCCTAGTCATGAGAGGGCTATTTTTGTCTACATCTAACGAGTTGATCAGTGCAAAAGCCGCCACCGGCATCGAAGGACTGGACGATGTCCTTTCCGGTGGTTTGTCCCGCGGCCATGTGTTCCTGCTTGAGGGGGAACCGGGGACTGGTAAGACCACGGTCGCGCTGCATTTTCTGTTGGCCGGCGCCAAGGCTGGCGAGCGCTCGTTGTACATCACGCTATCGGAAACCGAGCGTGAACTGCGTCAGGGCGCAACCTCCCACGGGTGGACGCTGGACGACAACATTCATATTTTCGAACTGACCCCGCCCGAAAGCCTGCTCAATGCCGAGCACCAGCAGAGCCTGCTGTACTCCTCGGACCTGGAGTTGGGCGAAGCGACCCGACAGATCTTCGAAGTGGTCGAACGGGTCAAGCCGACCCGGGTGGTGCTCGACAGCCTGTCGGAGATTCGCCTGCTGGCGCAAAGCTCCTTGCGCTATCGTCGCCAGATCCTCGCAATCAAGCACTACTTCGTGCGCTACGACGCCACAGTCCTGCTGCTCGACGACCTGACCACCGAGTCCCTCGACAAGACCGTCCACAGTGTCGCCCACGGGGTGATTCGCCTGGAAGAACTGACCCCCAACTATGGCGCCGAACGACGCAGGATCCGGGTGGTCAAGTATCGCGGGCAGAAATACCGTGGTGGTTACCATGACTTCACCATCATGGGCGACGGCGTACACGTCTTCCCACGCCTGGTGGCCGCCGAACACCGTGGCCAATACCTGCGCCAGCAACTCTCCAGCGGCATCGGCGAACTGGACGCCCTGCTGGGTGGCGGTATCGAGACCGGTTCCAGCACGTTGATCCTCGGCCCGGCGGGGACCGGCAAGTCGCTGATAGCACTGATTTTTGCCGCAGCCGCCGTGCATCGCGGCGAGAAGGCCGCGCTGTTCATCTTCGATGAAGAACTGGGCTTGTTGTTCGAACGCATGAAAAACATCGGCATCGACCTGCAAGCCCTGCAAGAGACCGGCAACCTGCTGATCGAACAAGTGGACGCCGCCGAGCTGTCCCCTGGCGAGTTCTCCCACCGCGTGCGCCGTTGTGTCGATGAGGGCGATATCAAGACCGTGGTCATCGACAGCATCAATGGCTATCAGGCGGCCATGCCGGAAGAGAACGCCCTGGTGCTGCACATGCATGAATTGTTGCTCTACCTCAACCGCAAGGGCGCGGCGACCTTCATGACTGTTGCGCAGCACGGTCTGGTCGGCGACATGCAGGCGCCCGTGGACATTACTTACCTGGCTGACACGGTGATTCTTTTGCGTTATTTCGAAGCACTGGGCAAGGTGCGCCGGGCGATTTCCATCATCAAGAAACGTACGGGCAGCCATGAGTCGACCATCCGCGAATACCGCATCAGCGGCTTGGGCATGACCATCGGCGAGCCGCTCGAGGCGTTCCAAGGCGTCTTGCGAGGGGTTCCCACTTACATGGGCGAGAGCAACCCGCTGCTCAGGGATGAACACCGGTGATGCTGGCCGAGCCCCTGTCCGAGCGGGCGCTGATCCTCGCGCCGCTTGGGCGGGACAGCCAGATCGCCTTGATGATCCTCAATGAGGCCGGTTTTGCCGGCCTCATCTGCCGTCATCTGGGCCATTTGTGCGAAGAACTGGAAAAAGGTGCCGGCCTGCTGGTGATTTCCTCGGAAGCCCTGGTGGGGCCCGATCTGGAAGCGCTATTCCTGCACATCGAGCAGCAACCGGCCTGGTCTGACCTGCCCATTGTCTTGCTGACCCATCACGGCGGCCCGGAACAGAACCCGGCGGCGCGTATCGGTACGCAACTGGGCAACGTGACCTTCCTTGAGCGCCCTTTCCACCCAGTGACCCTGATCAGCCTGGTGACCACCGCCCTGCGAGGCCGTCGAAGGCAGTACGAAGCCCGCGACCGCCTGATCGACCTCAGCAACAGCGAACTGCGCCTGCAAACCACCCTTGAAACCCTTGAACAGCAAGTGGAAGAACGCACGGCCCAGTTGCGCCATAACGAAGAGGCACTGCGCCAGTCGCAGAAAATGGAAGCAGTCGGCCAACTCACCGGCGGTATCGCCCACGACTTCAACAACATGCTCACCGGGATCATCGGCAGCCTCGAACTGCTGCGCCGGCGCCTGGCCCGGGGCCGCACCGAGGACCTGGACAGCCTGATCGACCTGGGCGTGACCTCGGCCAACCGCGCCGCCGGCCTGACCCATCGCCTGCTGGCGTTTTCCCGTCGGCAATCGCTGGACTCCAAGGCGGTCCAGATGAACACGCTGGTGTTGTCCATGGGCGAGCTGCTGCAACGCAGCCTCAACGAAAGCATCCGCCTGGACATGCAGCTGGACGAACAGCTCTGGATCGCCGAAGCCGACCCCAACCAACTGGAAAGCGCCCTGCTCAACCTGGTCCTCAACGCCCGGGATGCCATGCCCAATGGCGGGAACCTGGTGGTAAAGACCTGCAACCGGCACCTGGATGCCGATTTCACCGACGCCTACACCAACCTGGAACCCGGCGACTATGTGGTGCTGAGCGTGCAGGACAGCGGTTGCGGCATGCCCGAAGCGATCATCGGTCGCGCGTTCGATCCGTTCTTCACCACCAAACCAATCGGCCAGGGCACCGGGCTGGGCCTATCGATGATCTATGGGTTCAGCAAGCAATCGCGCGGGCATGTGACCATCGACAGCGAAGTCGACAAAGGCACCACTGTGAACCTTTACCTGCCGCGCTTTCGCGGTGAGGAAATCCACGAGCCCCAGGTCAACACGCCACACGCCCCGTATGCGCAGGACGGTGAGACCGTGCTGATCGTCGAGGACGATCCAGCGGTGCGAGTGCTGGTGAGCGCGGTGTTGAGCGAGCTGGGTTATGCCTTTGTGGAAGCGGCCGACGCCAACGGCGCAGTACCGATCCTCCAGTCAGGCCAACGCATCGACCTGCTGATCAGCGATGTGGGCCTGCCCGGCATGAATGGCCGGCAACTGGCGGAAATCGGCCGGCAGATCCGCCCGGACCTGCCGATACTGTTCATCACCGGTTACGCTGAACATGCAGCCGTACGCGGCGGTTTCCTTGACCCGGGGATGCAGATGATCACCAAACCGTTCACGTTTGATCTATTGACGGCCAAGGTCCGGGAGATGATCACGGTTCCTTGATTTTGTGGGAAGGCCCTTAACCCTGTGGAAAGGTCCTTGATTCTGTGGGAGCAAAGCTTGCTCGCGATGAAGTCGCCTCGGTTTCAGGAAGACCCAGTGGGCCTCATCGCGGGCAAGCCTTGCTCCCACAAAGCCTTGCCCAATCCAAACAATACTTATGAAACCTACGACAACATCGACTGCATGATGGCCTGCAGCTCATCCAGGTCGAACGGCTTGTCCAGGATCGGTGCCTTGCGGGTAATGGGGCTGTCAGTGTCGCGCACTTCCTGCGCGTAGCCACTGATGAAAATGACCTTCAGCTCGGGACGCAACTTGACCGCAGGCTCGGCGATCTGCACCCCGGAGATACCACCCGGCAGGCGGAAATCGGTAATCATCATGTCCAGATGAGGCTTGCTCGCCAGGATCTCGAACGCCTGGGCACCGTTTTCGGCCTGTAGCACCCGGTATCCCTCGCCCGACAGGTAGGCCGACAACACCATCAGGATCGACGGGTCATCCTCGACGATCAATACAACATCTTGCGCATCTTCACTCATGAGAAGCCTTTGTTCGATCAATAGCTGCTGATACGACCTTGGGGTCTCTCAGAGGTTGCGTCTGTTCGGCGGTTTTGTCCAAGACAGTTTTCTGCAAGGGCAGGCAAACACGAAACAACGCCCCTTCATTGAGGCGACTGTTGACCGTGATGGTCCCGCCATGAGCCGCGACAATCTGCTCGGAAATGAACAGCCCCAGCCCAAGGCCAGCAGCGGCCGCCTTGGACGATACGCGCTCGAACTGCTGGAAGATACGTTTCTGGTTTTCCTCGCTGATACCGATGCCATGGTCCTGGACCTCGATACAGGCGTGGTCGGGCGTCTTGTAGACGCGCACCTCGATCGGGCCCTTGCCACCGTAGCGCAACGCATTGGTCAACAAGTTCGAGATCACCTGCTCGATACGAAACTCATCCCAAAGTCCCTCCACCGACGGTTCGGCCAGGCAGGTCAACGAGCACTCGGCGACGGCTATCTGCGGCTGGAAATTGCGCAGCAGGTTCTCCACCAGTGCCGTCAGGTTGAAGCGGGTCGGGCGGATCGACAGCTTGCCGGTGCGAATCCGCGAGACATCCAGCATGTCCTCGATCAACCGGATCAGGCTCTTGATCTGGCGCTCGTCGCGCTCGACCATCGCCCGCACCTTGTCCAGGCTGAAGGCTGCGGCGTTGTCCCGGGCCAGGTGCATCTTGCGCAACTGTGTCTCGAGGATAAGGCCATTGAGGGGCGTGCGCACTTCGTGGGCGACGATGGACATGAAGTCGTCACGCATGCGCACCGCTTGCTCCAGCTCGCCACGGGTGGCCTCCAGTTGCTGCAACAGAACCTCCTGCTCGCGGCGACTCTGCTCAAGGGCTACGACCTGCTCCTTCATGGCCTTTCGTTGACGGTACAACTCGACGAACACATTGACCTTGCTTTTGACCGCTTGGGTGTCCAGCGGCTTGTGCAGGAAGTCCACCGCACCGTTTTCATAACCGGTAAAGGCATAGTTGCGTTCACGACCTGCGGCACTGACGAAAATGATAGGGATGCTGCGGGTCTTCTCCGTGCCGCGCATCAGCTCGGCCAGTTGGAAACCGTTCATGTCCGGCATCTGCACATCGATGATGGCCAGGGCAAAGTCGTGTTGCAGCAGCAGGGACAGCGCTTCGTCCGCGGACAGGGCCTTGAAGACCTCGCGGTCGCCGCCCTTGATCAACGCTTCCAGGGCCAACAGATTCTCAGGCAGATCATCGACGATCAGCAGTTTGGCTTGAATATCTCTTGGCATGTGGTTCATTCCAGCCCGGCCAGCAATTGGCCGATGCCTTGCAAAGTAAGGATATGGTCGGGCTCGTGCAGGGCCAGCGCCGCCTCGGGCATGGTCGAGACCTGGGCTTCACCGGGGTCCTGGACCACCGTGATCCCCCCCAGCGCCCTGACCTTCGCCAAGCCACAGGCACCATCGTTGTTGGCGCCGGTCAGCACCACGGCCAGCAATTTCTGGCCGTAGACATCGGCGGCCGATTCAAACAACACATCGATGGACGGCCGCGAATGATGCACCGGCTCCTCCAGGCTCAACGACAGGCTACGGTCAGCCTCGACCGACAAGTGATAGCCGGGCGTGGCGACATACAAGGTGCCCGGCACGATGTCTTGCTTGTCCCGGGCTTCCTCCACCGGCACCGCCAGACGATGTCCGAAGACACGGGCCAGTTGGCTTTCGCGCTCGTCCGGCAAATGCAACACCACCAGGATGGGCACGCCAAAGCCTTTGCGCAGGTGTCCGAAGACCCTGAGCAGTGCCTCGACGCCACCGGCCGATGCACCGACGACAATGGCTTCGATGGGCGGATTGGATCTGTCCTTGGTCTGGTTCATAACTTGCGATAGATCCGTTCCTGTTTGACCAACGGTTCGAATCGATGGCCGTAAGCCGAGAAATCCAACGTCTCCTTACTGCCCAATACCAGGAAACCACGGTGACAAAGGGACTCATGAAACAGTCCAAACGCACGATCTTGTAGTTTCTTATTGAAATATATCAATACGTTACGACAGGAAATTAACTGAGTTTCTGAAAATACACTGTCGGTCGCCAGGCTGTGATCGGCAAAGGTCACGTTCTCGCACAGGGTTTTGTCGAACATCGCATAATCGTAGGCGGCGGTATAGTAATCGGCAAACGAGCGCCGGCCTCCGGCGGCCTGGTAGTTCTGGGTGTAGGTGCGCACGTTTTCCAGGGAAAAAATCCCCTGCTTGGCTTTTTCCAACGAGCGCGGGTTGATATCGGTGGCATAGATGAGCGTGCGGTCCAGCAGGCCTTCTTCGCGCAACAGGATCGCCATGGAGTAGACCTCCTCCCCCGTGCTGCAACCGGCGATCCAGATCTTGATCGAAGGATACGTCCTGAGCAGCGGCACGACTTCCTCGCGTATGGCCAGGAAATGCGAGGGGTCGCGAAACATCTCGCTGACCGGGATCGTCAGCAGTTGCAGCAGTTGCATGAACGCTCCCGGGTCGTGCAGCACGCGCTCCTGCAATGCCGAGATGGTCCTGCACTCGAACTGGCTCAGCGCATGGTGGACCCGGCGCTTGATGGACGCACCGGAATAGTCGCGAAAATCGTAGCTGTACTTGAGGTAGATCGCTTCGATCAACAAACGAAGTTCAATGTCGGTGTCACGTTCCACTAAATTCTTTCCATATTCGGCAACCACACGCGAATCAGCGAGAACAGACGATCCAGATCGATCGGTTTGGCCAGGTAGTCGTTGGAACCCGCCGCCAGGCAGCGTTCCTGATCATCCTTCATGGCCTTGGCCGTCACGGCAATAATGGGCAGCTTGCGCCAGCGCGGGTCCTTGCGGATCAGCGCGGTGGCTTCGAAACCGTCCATCTCCGGCATCATTACATCCATCAGCACCAGGTCGATGTCGTCGAATTCGTTCAGGCGATCGATCGCCTCCAGGCCGTTACGGCCGATGACAACGATCGCCCCCTTCGCCTCCAGGGCGCTGGTCAGGGCAAAGATGTTGCGCACATCGTCGTCCACCAGCAGCACCTTGCGGCCTTCAAACACCTTGTCGCGGCTGCGGGCGGTCTTGAGCATCCGCTGCCGTTCATGGGACAACCGGGATTCGACTTTGTGCAGAAAGAGTGTCACCTCGTCCAGCAGGCGCTCTGGCGAGCGGGCGCCCTTGATGATGATCGAGCGCGAATACTTGCGCAGTTCGGCCTCTTCATCGCGGGTCAGGTTGCGCCCGGTGTAGACGATCACCGGCGGGAAGGAACAGATGTCTTCACTGGACATGCGCTTGAGCAGGTCATTGCCGAGCATGTCCGGCAACTTGAGGTCGATGATCATGCAGTCGTAGACGTTGCTCCGCAGCAGGTCCAGGGCTTGCTGGGCCAGGCCAACGGCGGTGATCTCGATGTCATCGTCGCCGATCAGGCGGGTAATGCTATCGCGTTGCAGGTCATCGTCCTCCACCAGCAGCACCCGCTTGACCTTCTGGGTCAGCTTGGCTTCCAGGCGGGCGAACACATCCTTGAGTTCTTCGCGGGTGGTCGGCTTGACGGCATAGCCGATGGCGCCCATGTGCATGGCGGCTTCGACGCGGTCTTCGACGGAAATCACGTGCACGGGGATGTGCCGGGTTTCGGCCCGTTCCTTGAGCCGCTGCAACACCGTCAGCCCGGAATGATCCGGCAGGCGCATGTCCAAAAGGATCGCGTCGGGAGCCAGTTGCAAGGCCAGGTCGAAGCCTTCATCGGCACCGTGGGCCACCAGGCACTGGTAACCGAGCTCATGGGCCAGGTCGAACAGGATCCGGGCGAACTTGGGCTCGTCCTCGATCACCAGGATGCACCGGGTGTCGAACGGCGCCTTGTCGCGGTCGTCGGCAAATCGGGCAATCGACGTATCCACTTCAGCGATCAGCGGTGCCGGGGCGGCTTTGGGTGCAGCCGGCGCTGGCGCAGTGGCCGTCGGGGTGAACGTCATCGGTTCCATCGGCGAGTCCCCGGGCTCGACATAACGTTCAGGCATTACCAGCGTAAACACACTGCCCTGCCCCGGCTCGCTGGAAACGCAGATCGAGCCGCCCAGCAACGTGGCCAGGTCCCGGGAAATCGACAACCCCAGGCCGGTGCCGCCGTAACGACGATTGGTCGTGCCATCGGCCTGGCGGAACGCTTCGAAGATGCTTTGCTGCTGATCGGCGGCGATGCCGATCCCGGAGTCGCGCACCATGAACGCGATGCCCGAGCCCGGCTGCCCGGCCACCGACAGGCTGACGGTGCCTTGCTCGGTGAACTTCACGGCATTGGACAGCAGGTTCTTGATCACCTGCTCCAGGCGCTGGCGATCGGTGTAGAGCATCGCCGGCGCATCGGGCAATACCTGGACCTCGAACCCCAGGCCCTTGTCGGCTGCCAACGGCTCGAACATGTCCCGCAGGCCTTCCACCAGACGCTGCACGCTGGTGTTTTCCGGGCGCACTTCCAGCTTTCCGGCCTCGACCTTGGAGATGTCGAGAATATCGTTGATCAGGTTCAACAGGTCGTTGCCGGCGGAGTAGATCGACTCGGCAAACTTGACCTGTTCCTCGCTGAGGTTCTGCTGCGGGTTTTCCGACAGCAGCTTGGACAGGATCAGCGAGCTGTTGAGCGGCGTGCGCAGCTCGTGGGACATGTTGGCCAGGAACTCGGATTTGTACTTGCTCGAACGCTGCAACTCTTCGGCGCGCTCCTGCAACTGGATCTGGGCCAGGTTCAGCTCGCTGTTCTTCTGGTCCATGGCGTCGCGCTGCTCGGCCAATTGCTCGTTGGTCTGCTCCAGCTCCTGTTGCTGGGCTTCCAGGTGGGCCTGGGACTCCTTGAGAATGCGCGACTGCTCTTCCAGTTCCTCGTTGGCGGTCTTGAGCTCTTCCTGCTGCACTTGCAGTTCTTCGTTCAACTGCTGGGTTTCGGCCAGCACTTCCTGCAAGCGCTGGCGATAACGAGCGGCCTCGATGGAGGTGCCAATATTGCCGGAAATCAGCTCCAGCAGCTCAATGTCGCGCTCGGTCAATGGCCGCAGGAAGCCCAACTCGATGACACCGTTGATCCGGTCGTCGTCACTGGTGGGCGCTACCAGCACGCTGTTGGGCAGCCCTTGTCCCAATCCGGAGCTGACTTTCAGGTAATCGTCCGGTACGTCATCCAGGCGAATGAGACGCCCCTGTTGCACGGCCTGGCCGGCGATGCCTTCACCGTCGACAATCTTCTGCTGCTGCGCGTCATCCTCCCGGGACAAACCATAGGTGGCGACGCGCTTGAGCACACCATTTTCTTCTCGCACATAGAGCGCAGCGACCGCCACATCCAGGTACTTTGCACAGAACTGCAAGATGTTGCGGCCCAACAGGTTCAGGGACAACTGCCCCAGGACCTGCTCGGCCAACTGCGTCTGGCCATTGCGCAACCAAGCCTGCTTCTCCAGGTGCAAGGCGCTGCCTTGCTGGATCTTCAGGCTGGCGCCGTAGCTCTCGGACAAGCTCAACAGATCCCGGCGGCCGACGTAGGCCAGCAACCCACTGACTGCGGCGACGAACAGCAGGTACAGGGCAATGCTCCAGACAGTGGTGGTGCGCACGTCCTGGCTACGCGCCGCACGCAGTTGCTGCTCGGTATCGACGATTTCCTCGAAGGTTTGGCGGATCTCGTCCGTCAAGCGCTTGCCGCGCCCGGACCTCACCGCACTCCGGTAATCCCCGCTGCTGCGTTGCAGGTCGATCAAGCCCTGGGCGTACTTGGACCATTCCGCCTGGATCGCTTGTATCTTGTGCAGCCGGTCGGTCTGGACGGGGTTGTCGGCTGTCAATTCCAGCAGTGTATCCAACGCGACGGCGATCCGCGGCTTGGCCACTTCATAGGGCTCGAGAAAGTGCTCGTCACCGTTCAACAGGTAGCCACGCATGCCGGTTTCCAGGTCCACGCTCAGCTTGAGCGCCTCATTGGCATTATTGATCACCCGGTCGGTATGCCCGACCCACTGGATCACCGACAGCAAGTACGTGACAAGGATGATGAAAAACACCGAGCTGAGGGCGCCCATGCCCAGCGGCAGGCTGATATTGCGGCTCAGGAGCTTGCGAAAACTTTGCTCGTCGACCGAAGACGAAGGAGTCATGGAAAGGGCCTTGGTGGACAGTTGAAAACCGTGGAGTTTGCCCGAAAAACGGCGCTTGGATCCACATTATCTGACGAGTCAAAGGCGCAACTCCCGCGACGATCTACCTTGTAGCAAGGAAGCGACTATCCTTGTCAGCTCTTGTACTATAGATCCTTTCTTGTACAACCTTGGGAACTTGTGCCGCCTCGGTACTTACTCATAAAAGAGGCTCATAAAAGAGGCTCATGAAAGAGACTGTTTTTTTCAAGTCTCCCTCCCGCTCCCTTCTTCGAGAATGTCTACTATGTCCACCCCTCC
This sequence comes from Pseudomonas brassicacearum subsp. brassicacearum, assembly GCF_008801605.1. Lineage (GTDB taxonomy): Bacteria > Pseudomonadota > Gammaproteobacteria > Pseudomonadales > Pseudomonadaceae > Aquipseudomonas > Aquipseudomonas brassicacearum. The sequence continues at coordinate 388,149 of NZ_VZPJ01000004.1, forward strand.
TCCTCCTGCCACCCAGTCCACCATCCTGGTCGTCGAAGACGATGACATTGTGCGGATGTTAATCGTCGACGTGCTGGAGGAGCTGGAATACCAGGTGCTGGAGGCGGATGGTTGTGAGCAGGCGCTGGCATTTTTGCACAACGACGCGCAGCCCATCGCACTGATGATGACTGACGTCGGCCTGCCGGTCATGGATGGGCGCGAATTGGCGAAACAGGCTCGAGCCGTGCGACCACAACTGCCTGTGCTGTTTGCCAGCGGTTATGCCGAAAGCATCGATGTGCCTGAAGGCATGTCGGTGATCGGCAAGCCCTTCTCCATCGATCAGTTGCGAGACAAGGTCAAACGCATTCTTTCTTGAGCCGGATCGTATTCTTGGTCACTATCGGCGCCCCGCGCGCCGATGGCGCCTGATCCGCTTCGAGGAGCCCCCTGCTCATGCATCACCCCACCGCCACCAAGGTCCTGGTCATCGGCTATGTCTGGCCCGAGCCGCGTTCATCGGCTGCCAGTGGGCATGTCATGCAGATCCTCGACACCTTCCTCGGGCAAGGCTGGGACATCACCTTCAGCAGTCCGGCAGGTCCAGGCGAACACCGCGCCGACCTGCTCGCGCTGGGTATCCGCGAAGTGCCGATCGAACTCAATAGCAGCAGCTTCGACGCCTTCATCAGCGAGCTGGCGCCGGACATCGTGCTGTTCGACCAATTCATGATGGAAGAACAGTTCGGCTGGCGGGTCGAGAAGCACTGCCCCGGCGCCCTGCGGGTGCTGGAGACGTCAGACTTGCAGAGCCTGCGCCACGCTCGGCACCAGCGTTTGAAGGACCGCCTGAAACACGATGAGGCTGGCGAGGATTTCAGCGACCTCTTCGCCCCGGCCCTGGGCGAGGAGTTCCAGCGGATGGCCGATACCGACCTGGCCAAGCGGGAAATCGCTGCTTTGTACCGCTGCGACCTCAACCTGATGGTGTCCGAGGTTGAAATCGAACTGTTGGTGGAACACTTCAAGTTGCCCCGTAACCTGCTGCACTGGTGCCCGTTGATGCTGGACCTGCCCGGCGAGCCGCCGGTACCGTTCGAGGACCGGGCGCATTTCCTGAGCATCGGCAACTTTCGCCACGCGCCGAACTGGGACGCCGTGCTCTGGATGAAAAACGCCATCTGGCCATTGATCCGCCAACAATTACCCGGCGCGCAACTGCACCTGTACGGCGCCTACACCCCGCCCAAGGCCGCCGCGCTGCATAACCCGGCCCAGGGCTTTCACATCATGAACTGGGCCGAGGACGCCTTGCAGGTGATGTCGGCGGCACGCATCTGCCTGGCGCCGCTGCGTTTCGGCGCTGGCATCAAGGGCAAGCTGATCGACGCCATGCTCTGCGGCACCCCCAACGTCACCACACCCGTGGGGGCCGAAGCCATGCACGGCGACATGCCCTGGCCCGGTGCGATTGCCCAGAGCGCCAAAGGCATCGCCAATGCGGCGGTGCAGTTGTATCGCGACCAGGCGCGCTGGACCCAGGCCCAGGATGCGGGCCTCACTTTGCTTGCCAGCCGCTACCGACAACAGGTGCATGGCCCGGCGCTGATCGACAGCCTCAACGCTTGCCGGGTGGACCTGGCGCAACGACGCCGGGACAACTTCACCGGCAGCATGCTGCGTCACCACCAGCACAAAAGCACCCAATACATGTCCCAGTGGATCGAAGAAAAAAACCGCAACGGTTAGACGTCAGAGTGGCAGCCGCCTGGCGAAGGGGGCATTATCCGATGGCGATAACAATAAAAGCGCCAGGCCATGACCCGAACAGCCAGAATCACCGACCCCTCCTACGAGTTGATGGACGACCATAACGGGTTGTCCATCATCTACCGTCAGCACGGTTTTCCCTGCCCGCTGGTGCGCTGGCATTTCCACAAGGAATACGAGTTGCACTTGATCGTCGCCAGTTCCGGCAAAGTGTTCATAGGCGACTATATCGGCAACTTCTATCCCCAGTCGCTGTTCCTCACCGGCCCCAACCTGCCCCATAACTGGATCAGCCAGGTGGCCGAGGACGAAGTGGTGCACAAGCGCGATATGCTGGTGAACTTCACTGATGAGCTGTTCGAAAGCGGCCACCAGGTATTCGCCGAACTCAAGACGGTCGCACCGCTGCTCGAACGTGCCCAATACGGCATCGAGTTCCGCTGCAAGCGCACCATCCGCCAGGCCATGACCCTGATGCAGCGCATCGCCGATTCCCAAGGCATGAGCCGCCTGGGGCATTTTTTCATCCTGATGGAGCTGCTGGCCGCCACGGATGACTACCAACTGCTTTCCGGCGCGACCTCTGCGCAAGCGGCGGACGAACACAGCGTCGACCGCACCAACCGCGCGGTGGACTACATCTTTGCCCACTACGCCCGAGAACTGTCCCTGGAAGAAGTGGCCGAGCACCTGGGCATGAAACCCACCTATTTCAGCCGGGTGTTCAAACAGGCCACCGGTCGCTGCTTCATTGAATTCGTCAATCGCCTGCGCATCAGCAAATCCTGCGAGTTGCTGGCCGACGGCGATAAACCAGTGACAGACGTGTGCTTCGAATCGGGTTTCAACAACATTTCCAATTTCAACCGGCGTTTCCAGCAGCTCAAGGGCATGACCCCGTCCCACTACCGGCGGCTGGCGGTGCAGCGATTGACCGAGCAGAACCAGGGCTGAGAATCTCGAATCATTTCTGTGACGGGATTTATGTAGGAGCAAGGCTTGCCCGCGATGCAGGCGCCTCGGTTCCCCAAGAGACCGCGTCATCTTCATCGCGGGCAAGCCTTGCTCCCACAAAGCGGGGCGATGCGACATTTCGATAAATCCTCTCGCCACAGGGTCCTTTGTTTGGCTTGAACCCTCATCAGTGCAAAAAAGTATCAGCACAAGTGCGACGGATGATTTGTCACGCCGTCCATTGAGGGCTGTAATCAGCGCACATTCTTCCCTTCATCCGGAAGACACAAAAACAATAACTGTCCTTCTGCAGCCTTCGGGCGCGGAAAAGGAGTGCGCGATGAAACCTTCGGTAAAAGCTCTGCTTGTCTCCACCTGCATGACCCTCAGCAGCGTCAGCTTTGGCGCACAGACCCTCACCATTGCCACCGTCAACAACAGCGACATGATCCGCATGCAAAAGCTCTCGAAAACCTTCGAGGCCGAGCACCCGGACATCAAGCTCAACTGGGTGGTGCTCGAAGAAAACGTCCTGCGCCAGCGCCTGACCACCGACATCGCCACCCAGGGCGGACAGTTCGACGTGCTGACCATTGGCATGTACGAAGCTGCACTCTGGGGTGCCAAGGGCTGGCTGGAGCCGATGAAAGACCTGCCGGCCTCCTACGACCTGGACGACGTTTTCCCTTCCGTGCGCGATGGTTTGTCGGTCAAAGGCTCGCTGTACGCCCTGCCGTTCTATGCCGAAAGCTCGATCACCTATTACCGCACGGACCTGTTCAAGGACGCCGGGCTGACCATGCCCGAACACCCGACCTGGACCCAGATCGGTGAGTTCGCTGAAAAGCTCACCGATAAATCCAAGGAACAATATGGCCTGTGCCTGCGGGGCAAGGCTGGTTGGGGCGAGAACATGGCGCTCATCACCACCCTGGCCAACGGTTATGGCGCGCGCTGGTTCGATGAGAAGTGGCAGCCGCAATTCAATGGCCCCGAGTGGAAAGACGCACTCAATTTCTATGTCGACAACATGAAGAAATCCGGCCCGCCGGGTGCTTCCAGCAACGGTTTCAACGAAAACCTGGCGCTGTTCAACAGCGGCAAATGCGCGATCTGGGTGGATGCCAGCGTCGCCGGTTCGTTCGTCACCGACAAGACCCAGAGCAAGGTGGCCGATCACGTTGGATTCACCTTCGCCCCCCACGAAAAAACCGACAAGGGCACTTCGTGGATGTACTCCTGGTCCCTGGCCATCCCGACCAGTTCCAAAGCCAAGGACGCAGCTACGGTCTTTACCACCTGGGCGACGTCCAAGGAATACAGCCAATTGGTCGCCAAGACTGATGGCATTGCCAACGTACCGCCAGGCACCCGCACCTCGACCTACAGCGACGAGTACATGAAGGCCGCGCCGTTTGCCAAGGTGACCCTGGAGTCGTTGAAAGTCGCCGACCCGAAAGCGCCAACCCTCAAGCCTGTGCCCTACATCGGCATCCAGTTGGTGACCATTCCCGAGTTCCAGGCCATCGGCACCCAGGTGGGCAAGTTCTTTTCCGGCGCACTGACCGGCCAGCAGACCGTGGACCAGGCGTTGACCGCCGCGCAGTCCACCACCGAACGCGAGATGAAACGCGCTGGGTATCCCAAGTAGTCGGCTCATTGAGGCCCGCTCCCGATTCCCGTGGGAGCGAGCTTGCTCGCGATGAGGGCCTTGCAGCCCATATCGCGGGCGGCTGACACGACGCTATCGCGAGCAAGCTCGCTCCCACAGTGGATCTTCATAGGCCCGCAAAAATCGGTTCAATGCCATGAATAGCTCAACAACAACTGCCAAAGCCCCCATCGAGATTGCCCCGCCGGCACGCAAGATCCGCCTGGCGAACCCCGGTTGGTTCCTGGTCAGTCCTTCAGTGGCCTTGTTGCTGCTGTGGATGATCGTGCCGCTGGGCATGACCGTCTACTTCTCGATGATCCGCTACAACCTGCTCTACCCCGGCGAAAACGAATTCGTCGGGCTGGAGAACTTCACCTACTTCCTGACCGACTCGGGTTTCATGCCCGGTGCCACCAACACCCTGTTGCTGGTGGGCAGCGTGCTGCTGATCAGTATCGTGCTGGGGGTGTTGATCAGCGCGCTGCTGGAGGCCAGTGAGTTTTTTGGTCGCGGCATCGTCCGTGTGCTGCTGATCTCGCCGTTCTTCATCATGCCCACCGTCGGCGCGCTGATCTGGAAGAACCTGATCTTCCACCCGGTCTCGGGCATCCTCGCCTCGGTGTGGAAACTATTCGGCGCCCAACCGGTGGACTGGCTCGCCCACTATCCGCTGCTGTCGATCATCATCATCGTGAGTTGGCAATGGCTGCCCTTCGCGATCCTGATCCTGATGACCGCCATGCAGTCGCTGGACCAGGAACAGAAAGAAGCCGCGCGCCTGGACGGTGCCGGCCCGATTGCGATCTTCTGGCACCTGACCCTGCCGCACCTGGCCCGCCCGATTGCCGTGGTGCTGATGATCGAGACGATCTTCCTGCTGTCGGTGTTCGCCGAGATCTTTACCACCACCAACGGTGGCCCCGGCTACGCCTCCACCAACCTTGCCTACCTGATCTACAACCAGGCGCTGGTGCAGTTCGACGTCGGCATGGCTTCGGCCGGTGGCCTGATTGCCGTGGTCATTGCCAATATCGCCGCCATCATCCTGGTCCGGATGATCGGCAAAAACCTCACCGACAAGAACTGAGGCCGTCGCCATGACTCTTCAACAATCCCGTCGCCTGCAAAGCCTGCTGCTGGGCACGTTGGCCTGGGCCATCGCGATCCTGATCTTCTTCCCGATCTTCTGGATGGTGCTGACCAGCTTCAAGACTGAAATCGACGCGTTCGCCACGCCACCGCAGTTCATCTTCACGCCCACGCTGGAGAACTACCTGCACATCAACGAGCGCAGCAACTACTTCAGCTTCGCCTGGAACTCGGTGGTGATTTCCTTCAGCGCCACCGCCCTGTGCCTGCTGATTGCGGTGCCGGCGGCCTACTCCATGGCGTTCTATGAAACCCAGCGCACCAAAGGCACGTTGCTGTGGATGCTCTCCACCAAGATGCTGCCGCCAGTGGGCGTGCTGATGCCGATCTACCTGCTGGCCAAGCAATTTGGCCTGCTGGACACGCGTCTCGCGTTGATCGTCATCTACACGTTGATCAACCTGCCCATCGTGGTCTGGATGATTTACACCTACTTCAAGGACATTCCCCGCGACATCCTCGAGGCCGCACGCCTGGATGGCGCCACGCTGTGGCAGGAGATGGTCCGCGTGCTGCTGCCGATTGCCAAGGGCGGCCTGGCCTCCACTGTGCTGCTGTCACTGATCCTGTGCTGGAACGAGGCTTTCTGGTCGCTGAACCTCACCTCCTCCAAGGCCGCGCCACTGACGGCGTTGATCGCCTCCTATTCCAGCCCGGAAGGTTTGTTCTGGGCCAAATTGTCGGCCGTCTCGACCCTGGCCTGCGCGCCGATCCTGATCTTCGGCTGGATCAGCCAGAAACAGCTGGTGCGCGGTTTGTCCTTCGGCGCGGTGAAATAACGCGCCCTACCCAATAATCAGAAGTGGAGGCCCATCATCATGGCCAACCTGAAAATCAAGAATCTGCAAAAGGGTTTCGAAGGCTTCTCCATCATCAAGGGCATCGACCTTGAGGTGAACGACCGCGAGTTCGTGGTCTTCGTCGGCCCGTCGGGCTGTGGCAAGTCCACGCTGCTGCGGCTGATCGCCGGCCTTGAAGAAGTCAGTGACGGCACCATCGAACTGGATGGCCGGGACATTACCGAAGTCAGCCCGGCCAAGCGTGACCTGGCGATGGTGTTTCAGACCTACGCCTTGTACCCGCACATGAGCGTGCGCAAGAACATGTCCTTCGCCCTGGACCTGGCCGGCGTGCCCAAGGCCGAGGTCGAGAAGAAGGTCAACGAAGCGGCGCGCATCCTTGAGCTGGGGCCGATGCTCGAGCGCAAGCCCAAGCAACTGTCTGGCGGCCAGCGCCAGCGTGTAGCGATTGGCCGGGCCATCGTGCGCAACCCGAAAATCTTCCTGTTCGACGAACCCCTGTCCAACCTCGACGCGGCCCTGCGGGTGCAGATGCGCCTGGAACTGGCACGCCTGCACAAAGAGTTGCAGGCGACCATGATCTACGTGACTCACGACCAGGTCGAAGCCATGACCCTGGCCGACAAGGTGGTGGTGCTCAATGGCGGGCGCATCGAACAGGTCGGTTCACCGCTGGAGCTGTATCACCAGCCAGCCAACCTGTTTGTCGCCGGGTTCCTCGGCACGCCGAAAATGGGCTTTCTCAAAGGCAAGGTCACCGGCCTGGACAGTCAGGGCTGTGAAGTGCTGCTGGACGCCGGCACCCGTATCAGCCTGCCCTTGAGCGGTGCCAGCCTGAGCGTCGGCGGCGCGGTGACCCTGGGGATTCGCCCCGAACACCTGAATCTGGCGCAACCGGGTGATTGCACCCTGCAAGTCACCGCCGACGTCAGCGAGCGGCTGGGCAGCGACACCTTCTGTCACGTCGTCACGGCCTCCGGCGAAGCCTTGACCATGCGCGTTCGCGGCGACCTGGCGAGCCGTTTCGGCGAGCAACTGAGCCTGCACCTGGACGCTGAACACTGCCACTTATTCGATGCCGAGGGCGTTGCGGTGACCCGCGCGCTGCGCGCCGCCGCCTGATTGCCGAGACCTGCGATGAAACTCAACCGACAAAACCTGCACAACCTCAACCCTGGCGTCGCCCTGCCCGCCTACCCTTTGGGCGACGTCCGCCAGGGCATCGCCCACATCGGCGTCGGCGGTTTCCACCGGGCGCACCAGGCCTATTACACCGACGCGCTGATGAATACCGGCGCCGATCTGGACTGGGCCATCTGCGGCGTGGGCCTGCGGGCCGAGGATCGCCGTGCCCGGGATGACCTGGCCGGCCAGGACTACCTGTTCACCCTGTACGAACTGGGCGACACCGATGACACCGAAGTTCGCGTGATCGGCGCGATCAATGACATGTTGCTGGCTGAAGATGGCGCCCAGGCGCTGATCGACAAACTCGCCGATCCGCAGATCCGCATCGTCTCGCTGACCATCACCGAGGGCGGCTATTGCATCGACGACAGCAACGGTGAGTTCATGGCCCACTTGCCGCAGATCCAGCACGACCTGGCCCATCCTGACGCGCCGAAAACCGTCTTCGGTTTCCTCTGCGCCGCCCTGGCCAAGCGCCGCGCGGCCGGCACCCCGGCGTTCACACTGATGTCCTGCGATAACCTGCCTCACAACGGCGCCGTGACTCGCAAGGCGCTGCTGGCCTTCGCCGCGCTGCGCGATGCGGAGCTGGGGCAATGGATCGACCGCAACGTCAGTTTCCCCAACGCCATGGTCGATCGCATCACGCCCATGACCAGCGTGGCCCATCGCCTGCAACTGCATGATGAACATGGCATCGACGACGCCTGGCCGGTGGTCTGCGAACCGTTCGTGCAATGGGTCCTGGAAGACAAGTTCGTCAACGGTCGCCCGGCCTGGGAAAAGGTCGGCGTGCAGTTCACCGATGACGTCACCCCCTATGAAGAGATGAAGATCAAGCTGCTCAACGGCAGCCACCTGGCGTTGACCTACCTCGGCTTTCTCAAGGGTTATCGCTTCGTCCACGAGACCATGAACGATCCGCTGTTCGTGCGTTACATGCGCGCCTACATGGACCTGGACGTGACGCCGCAACTGGCGCCAGTGCCGGGCATCGACCTGACCGACTACAAGAACACCCTGGTGGAGCGTTTTTCCAACCAGGCCATTGCCGACCAGTTGGAACGGGTCTGTTCGGACGGCTCGTCGAAGTTTCCAAAATTCACGGTGCCGACCATTAACCGCTTGATCGCCGACGGTGGCGAAACCCGCCGCGCGGCGCTGGTGGTGGCCGCCTGGGCCGTGTACCTGAAGGGCGTTGACGAGAACGGCGTGACGTATTCAATCCCGGACCCACGGGCAGCGTTCTGCCAGGCACTGGTGGCTGACGATGCGCTGGTGACCCAGCGGGTGCTGGAGGTGGAAGAAATCTTTGGCACCGCCATTCCCCGCTCGCCGGAGTTCGTGGCAGCATTCGAATGGTGCTGCAACAGCTTGCGCGAACACGGGGTAACGCGAACGCTTGAGCGGATACTGACTGACGTGAACTGAGGTTTAATCGTTCCCACGCTCTGCGTGGGAACGCCTCGACGGACGCTCCGCGTTCGGCTTCTTGGGGACGCGGAGCGTCCCGTGCTGCATTCCCACGCAGAGCGTGGGAACGATCTGACCACTCAGGGGTTTTTCCATGGCAAACCAACAACTGTTCCTGGGCATCGACTGCGGCACCCAAGGCACCAAGGCGCTGATCCTGGACGCGACCAGTGGCCAGGTCCTGGGCCAGGGTGCCGCGGCGCACGCCATGATCAGCAGCCCCAACGGTCGCCGCGAACAAGACACCCAGCAATGGCTCGATGCATTCACCCAGGCGACGCACCAAGCCTTGGCGGACGCTGGGGTCGATGGCCAGGCGATCCTCGGCATCGGCGTCTCCGGCCAGCAACACGGCCTGGTGTTGCTCGATGACCAAGGCCAGGTGCTGCGCCCGGCCAAGCTGTGGTGCGACACCGAGACAACGCCGGAAAACGATCGGCTCCTGGCGCACCTGGGTGGTGAAGACGGCAGCCTCGAACGCCTCGGCGTGGTGATCGCGCCAGGCTACACGGTTTCCAAGCTGCTCTGGACGCGGGAGCAGCATCCCCAGGTTTTCGAACGCATCGCCAGCGTCCTGCTGCCTCACGACTTCCTCAACTACTGGCTCACCGGCCGCCATTGCAGCGAATACGGCGACGCCTCGGGAACCGGCTACTTCAACGTACGCACCCGCCAATGGGACGTGCAACTGTTACAACACATCGACCCCAGCGGTCGCTTGCAAGCAGCGCTGCCGGAACTGATCGAGGCCCATCAACCGGTCGGACGCATCCTGCCGGCCATTGCTGCGCACTTGGGCATCAACCCCGAGGCGGTGGTGGCCAGTGGTGGTGGCGACAATATGATGGGCGCCATCGGCACCGGGAACATCCAGCCCGGCGTGATCACCATGAGCCTCGGTTCCTCCGGTACGGTCTACGCCTATGCCGCCGAACCTGCGGTCAGTCCACAGCCGTCCGTGGCGACGTTCTGCTCCTCCAGCGGTGGCTGGCTGCCGTTGATCTGCACCATGAACCTGACCAACGCCACCGGGGCGATTCGCGAATTGCTGGCGCTGGACATCGACACGTTCAACGCCCTGGTGGTCCAGGCTCCGATTGGCGCCGAGGGCGTGTGCATGCTGCCGTTCCTCAACGGCGAGCGTGTTCCCGCCCTGCCCCACGCCACCGGCAGCCTGCTGGGCCTGACCACTACCAACCTGACCCGGGCCAACCTGTGTCGCGCCGTGGTCGAAGGCACGACCTTCGGTTTGCGCTATGGCTTGGACCTGCTGCGGGCCAACGGACTCCAGGCCCAGAGCATTCGCCTGATCGGCGGTGGTTCGAAGAGCGCGGAGTGGCGGCAGATCGTCGCCGACATCATGGACACCACGGTCATTTGCACCGAACAGAGCGAAGCAGCTGCCTTGGGGGCGGCGATCCAGGCAGCATGGTGCCACTCCGGTTCACAGACAGGCTTGGCCGAACTGTGCGAGCGCTGCGTCAAGCTCGACCCGAGCAGCGAAACCCGGCCAATCGCCGCGCATGTCGCGGCGTCGCAACAGGCTTATGAACGTTATCGACAACACGTCGCAACCCTTTGAGAGCGGGAAACTATGTATTTGGTGTGTGGTGAAGCGCTGTTTGATTTTTTCAGTGAGACCGAGGCGGATGGCCCGGCCTCGCAAGTGAACTACAAGGCTATTGCCGGTGGTTCACCGTTCAACGTGGCCGTGGGGCTGCGTCGCCTGGGTGTTGAATCGGCGCTGTTTACCGGGTTGTCCACCGACTACCTGGGACGACGCTTGCAGCAGGTTTTGCTCAATGAAGGTGTCAGCGCCCAATATCTGGTGGACTTCGACGCACCAACCACCCTGGCGATGGTCGCCGTAGGCGCCAATGGTTCGCCCCACTACAGTTTTCGCGGCGACGGCTGTGCGGACCGACAACTGAGCCTGGCGCATCTACCGGACCTGGGCCCCGAGGTACGCGGCTTGCATTTCGGCTCGTTCTCACTGGTGGTCCAGCCCATCGCCGATACGCTCCTGGCCCTGATGCAACGCGAAAGCGGCCGCCGCCTGATCAGCCTCGACCCGAATGTGCGACTCAACCCGCAGCCGGATATCGAGCTGTGGCGCTCGCGGATTGCGACGCTGGTGCAATATGCCGACCTGGTCAAGGTCAGTGACGAAGACCTGAACCTGCTCTACCCCGGGAAAGAACCGGAGTCGATCATCGAAGGTTGGCTGGGGAACCGCTGCCAATTGGTCTTCCTGACCCGTGGCGGCCAGGGCGCTACGGTCTTCAGTCGCCAACACGGCTCATGGTCGCTGCCGTCCTGTCCGGTGACGATCGCCGACACCGTGGGTGCAGGCGATACCTTCCAGGCCGCACTGATTGCGTGGTTGACTGAACAACAATTGGATTCGGTCGAGGGCTTGCACACCCTGACCCGGGAACAGATCAGCGCAATGCTTGAATTCGCCATTCGCGCGGCCGCCCTGACTTGCGGCAAAACCGGGCCAGACCTGCCCTATAGGCAACAATTGAACTGAATGGCGCATCGCAGCTAAAAAACTGGACGCCGGGTTCGGACATGACCGGACCCGAGCGTCAGGCTTACAAGGACAAGGCCTTTATCAGCGGCCAGTCATCCGCTGGTGTTGCTGATGAAAGTGATTGCCAGCGGCAGGGTTGTGGTCGAGCTCGGTACGCAGCTCCGCGATCAGGTCGTTGATGGCCCGGCAACCGGTGAGTTTATTGGCATCGATGTCGGTTTTGATCAAAGCCACGCGATCGGTTGCATGATCGTCGTAAATCTTGACCGTCATCTTGAGCTCAGGTGACAAGGTGCATTGCGAGCGCTTGGGCAACAAGCTGCTTTCAATGATGTTTCGCATTTCGAGGGCAGATAGAAACATGGCGACTCTCTCCTGTTGAGGCGGCCAACTTATGTTCACGCCGGCGGTATTTTCGTCCGTTTTCTTCCCTGCGGACTGGGACTACGAATACCGTGCCGTTCGTTCGTTCTTTTTAGCGTTTTCAGTCAACGAGTTCGCCAGGCGAACTCTTGAATCATCCCGCAAGAAGTATGCCTGTATTGAAGACCTTGCGGATTGATCTGAATCAAGCGCTTAGCTTCGTCCCGCGCCAGAGAGCTCGTGCAAAATGCAAGGAAACGCTACTTTTTCCATGCAAACTGCAATCGCTTTTATCCTGCTCGCAACCTAGAGTAGCCCCTATTGCGAAGACGCAAACGGGCATCCGTCGCCTGCTTCAAAAAAAGTGTGACGTAGCGTAAAAAACTCAAAACGCGCCCACCGCCGCACGCTCGGCCACGTGGCGCAAGCTGTCGAAATTGATATTGGCACCGGAATCGATCGCCACCAGCGTCTGGCTTCGCGCCCCCGTGTGCGCCACGTACTGCTTGATGCCTGCCACCCCCAGTGCGCCCGACGGTTCGGTGATGGAGCGGGTATCGTCATAGATATCCTTGATCGCGGCGCACAGTTGATCGTTGCTCACGGTCATCACTTCATCGACACAGAAACGGCAGATATCGAAGCCATGGGCGCCGATCTGCGCCACGGCCACGCCATCGGCGAAGGTTCCCACCTCTGGCAAGGTAACCCGCTCACCGGCTGCCAGCGCCGCCTGGAGACAGGCAGAATGCTGCGACTCGACGCCGATGATGCGTACTTCCGGGCGCAGGTACTTGACGTAGGCCGCGATCCCGGCGATCAGCCCACCGCCGCCGACCGGGACGAAAATCGCATCCAGCTGGCCGGGGTGCTGGCGCAGGATTTCCATGGCGACGGTACCCTGCCCGGCGATCACGTCCGGGTCATCGAAAGGCGAGACGAACTCCCGCCCGGTCTGCTCGGCCAGGTCCAGCGCGTGCGCCAGGGCAAACGGAAAGCTTTCCCCGTGCAGAATCGCTTCGGCGCCTCGGTTGCGCACGCCCAGCACCTTCAATTGCACAGTGGTCACAGGCATGACGATGCTGGCCGAAATCCCCAATTCCCGTGCCGCCAGCGCGACACCCTGGGCATGATTGCCGGCGGACGCGGTGATGACGCCACGGGCACGCTGCTCCGGGGTCAGTTGCACGAGTTTGTTGTAGGCACCGCGGATCTTGAAGGAAAAAGTCGGTTGCAGGTCTTCGCGCTTGAGCAGGATCCGGTTACCCAAGGCCTCGGACAATGCGGGAGCCGCTTGCAGTGGCGTGCGCACGGCCAGCTCATAGACCGGCGCGGCGAGAATCTTCTTAACGTAGTGCTCAAGCAGGGCTTGCTCGGTGCGGGTAACGGTCATGGCGATCTCCTGGTTCGGGCAGAGCCCAGGAGACAGAAAGAAAAAACCCGCCTCCAGGGCGGGTTGGGTGCAGCCGTCAGCTAACCCGCCAAATAAGGAATGGCGGTAATAATGCTTGGCTGGCTGCGCAGTACGGTTGAAGTCATGGGTGGAAATTAGCGGTGCGTTGTTGGCAAGTCAATGGCAAATATTGATTAGCTGTGGCGACAGTCTCAAGTGAACAGCATTACCTGTGGGAGCGAGCTTGCTCGCGATAGCGGTGTGTCAGTCAGCATCAATGTCGGTTACCCAAAGCCATCGCGAGCAAGCTCGCTCCCACATTTTCTACAATTACTTGAGTCCGACTTTATACAACGCCCCGTCGTCCTCATCCGTCAGCACATACAGGTAACCGTCCGGGCCCTGGCGAACATCCCGGACTCGCGCCTTGAGCTCACCCAGCAAACGCTCCTCGTGGACGACCTTGTCGCCCTGCAATTGCAGGCGGATCAGTTCCCCGGGCACCAGCGCCCCGATGAACACGTTGCGCTGCCAGGCCTTGAAACGATCATGGTCGTAGAACGCCATGCCGCTGAGCCCCGGTGACACCTGCCAGACGTGGTGTGGGCCAACGGTGCCCTCGACAGTCTTGCCCTGGGCTTCGGGAATCGGGGCACCGGAGTAATTGATGCCATGAGTCGCCAGTGGCCAGCCGTAGTTCTTGCCACGCTCGATGATGTTCATCTCATCACCGCCCTTGGGCCCGTGTTCGTTCTCCCACAACGTGCCATTCCAAGGGTTGAGGGCCGCCCCCTGGGGATTGCGCATGCCGTAGGACCATATCTCGGGACGGACGTTTTTCTGGCCGACAAAGGGGTTGTCGTCGGGCACCTTGCCGTCGGGGTAGATACGCACGACCTTGCCTTGCAGCTTGTCCAGGTCCTGGGCAGTGGGCCGCTCGTTGTTTTCCCCCAAGGTAATGAACAGATAACCGTCCCGGTCGAAGACCAGGCGCGAGCCAAAGTGGTTGCCCGTGGACAACTTGGGCTGCTGACGAAAGATCACGTCGAAATTCTTCAGGCTCTTGAGGTCTTCGGACAGTTGCCCGCGCCCCACGGCGGTGCCAGCCTTGCCGTCTGCGCCCGCCTCGGCATAAGACAGGTAGACGGTGCGATCCTGCTTGAAGTCGGGCGACAGCACCACGTCCAGCAGACCGCCCTGGCCCTTGGCCCACACTTCTGGCACGCCACTCAAGGGTGCGGACAATTGGCCATCGGGGCTGACCACGCGCAGGTTGCCCGGTCGCTCCGTCACCAGCATGCCCTGCTGACCAGGCAAGAATGCGACAGACCAAGGGTGCTCCAGCCCCTTGACCACGGTGGTCACTTCCACGGTGCCCTCCTCGCTCTTGAATGATTGGGTCGGCGCGCCAGCCGCCGGCGTGGCAAGGGTCAGGGCAGCGCTGGCGCAACATGCGGCCAGGAGTGTTTTACGCAACATGCACAATTCCTTCTGTGGTTTGAAAAGAGAGCGACTGTCTCCAGTACCTAGCGGTTGCCATTTTGGCTGCTCCTGGGTGGCGTAGGAGACTCGATGGTGGGGCGCGGCGAACCCGAGGGCTGGCCGGACCGGGGATAACCATTGCCGATGCCGCCGTTTTCCAGGGTCGGTGGGCGCGGTACCGGCACCGTCGGGTTGTCATGAATCGTCGGCACATTGGACCGCGTGCCCTGCATGCTGTTGGGATTGGCCCGCCGCGTCGGGCTGTTATAGGGATTGTTGTTGCCCGGCAGATTCTGGGTCAGAACCACGGGGCCTCCGCCAGGCGTGGCGGCTTGGGCGGCGGCGGTCAGCAACAGCGTCATGATGGCAATTATCAGCCTGTTCATTCGGACACCTCTTGAGTTCAGGCATATCGAAAACACGCTACGCCGCAGGTTCGCCCTTGTTAAGCGAAATGTCCGGGCGAAGATGTAACGAAGAGTCTCCGAACCAATATGGGAGCGAGCTTGCTCGCGATAGCGGCGGGCCAGCTTGCGTCAATGGCGCCTGCACCGTCGCCATCGCGAGCAAGCTCGCTCCCACAATGGAAACTTTTCCCAAGGCGCGAAGGTCACCAGAAAGACATCCACCGGCAAGGACAACACCACCATGGCACGGGCAATCTGGAAAGGCGCAATCAGTTTCGGGCTGGTCCACATTCCTGTCGCGCTGGTGTCGGCCACCTCGTCCCAGGGTGTGGATTTTGACTGGCTGGACAAACGCAGCATGGACCCGGTGGGCTACAAACGGGTCAACAAGGCCACGGGCAGGGAAGTGACCAAGGACGACATCGTCAAGGGCGTCCAGTACCAGAAAGGCCAGTACGTGCTGCTCAGCGAGGAAGAAATTCGTTCCGCCCACCCCAAGTCCACCCAGACCATCGATATCTTTGCCTTTGTCGACAGCGAGAAGATCCCGTTGCAGAACATCGACACGCCCTACTTTCTCGCCCCCGACAAACGCGGTGGCAAAGTCTATGCCCTGCTGCGCGAAACCCTGGTCAAGACCAACAAGGTCGCCCTGGCCCATGTCGTGCTGCACACCCGCCAGCACCTGGCGGCGCTCATGCCCCTTGAATCGGCGCTGGTACTGGTGATGCTGCGCTGGCCCGCGGAGGTACGCGACCTTGATGTCCTGGAGCTGGGCGACGAGGTGACGAACCCGACCCTGGCCAAGGGCGAGCTGGAAATGGCCAAGCGTCTCGTGGAAGACATGAGCGCCGACTGGGAGCCACAGGAATACCGGGACAGTTTCGAAGACAAAATCATGGAACTGGTGGAGAAAAAGGCCAACGAAGGCCGCCTCGAAGCGGTGGAAACCGACCCGGGCGAAGAACAACGCAAGACCGCCGATGTCATCGACCTCACCGAGTTGCTCAAGCGCAGCCTGGGCAGCAAGGGCAAGGCCACCGACAAATCCGCCGGGAAGCCCCTTGCAAAACCTGCGAAAGCCGGCAAATCCGCTCCTGCCAAAAAAGCCACCAAGGCCTCCCGGGGGTAAACCCTGGCGTGCGCAATACAAGGGAATCTGTCATGGCCAACGCCGAGAGTGAATCTGCTCGTTTGTCCAACGCCAAGTCGGACGCTACGACGGCCCGCAAGGCGCCTCAAAACCGCCTGCCCGAGCGCCTGGCGCCGCAATTGGCCACGCCCGTGGAAGAACCGCCCACCGGCGAATGGCGCTATGAAGTCCAATTCCACGGTTATCGACTGCTGACCCGCATCGAACATGGCGAAGTCCGCTTGTTCAATCGCAATCACCAGGACTGGACCGAGCGACTGAAGCTGCATGCCGACGCCCTGGCCGGGTTGAACCTGGGGGACAGTTGGCTCGACGGCGAACTGGTTCTGCTCGATGAGACCGGCCACGCCGATTTCGCGGCCCTGCGCCAGGCCTTCGACATCAGCCGCACCGTCGACATGGTGTATTTCCTGTTCGATGCGCCGTTCCTCAATGGTGCCGACCTGCGCCAGGCGCCGGTGGAAGAGCGTCGTGCAGCCCTGAAAAAAGCCCTCGGCAACAACGCCAGCAAGCGCCTGCGCTTTTCCGAGTGGTTTTCCGCCAGCCAGCACGACATGTTCGAAAGCGCTATCGCGCTCTCACTGGACAGCGTGGTCGGCAAGCGCCTGGGCAGCCCCTATATGTCCCAGCGAAGCGCCGATTGGGTAAAACTCAAGTGCCGGTTGCGCCAGGCTTTCGTCATCGTCGGGTTCACCCGCCCCCAAGGCAAGCGCAGCGGTTTCGGCGCGCTGTTGCTGGCTGTCAACGGGCCCTCGGGGCTGGTGTACGCCGGTCGGGTCGGGACAGGGTTCAGCCAGGCGCAAATCAAACAATTACACGCGCAACTGTGCGCGCAGCAGCGCGAGACTTCGCCACTGGCGTTGCCACTCGACGGTGTGCGGGGGCGCGGCGTGCAATGGGTCGAGCCCGGCCTGACCTGCGAGGTCGAGTTCACAGAATGGAGCCGCGACAACCAGGTGCGCCAGGCTATTTTCCTGGACTTGTCGAGCACTATGCCGGCCAACAAGGTAGTTCGCGAGCAGCCCCTGCCGATAAAGCCCGCGACGCCAGAACCCAAGCGTCGCAGCAAAGCCCGCGCGGCCAAAGTCGACGGCGTGACAATCACCCACGCCGATCGGGTCATCGACAGTGTCAGCGGTGTGCAAAAGGCCGAGCTGGCGCAGTATTACCTGGACATCGCCCCATGGATCCTGCCGCACCTCAAGCAGCGGCCGGTCGCGCTGCTGCGGGCACCGGACGGTATCGGCGAAGAGCAGTTCTTTCAAAAACACGCCGATCGCCTGGAGATTCCCCATATCAAACAGCTGGATCCGCGACTGGACCCGGGCCATGCAGCGCTGATGGAAATCGATGACATCCACGCCCTGGTCAGCGCGGCGCAGATGGGCACGGTGGAACTGCACACCTGGACCGCGACCCACGACCGGATCGAGACCCCCGACCTGTTTGTCCTGGACCTGGACCCGGATCCTTCGCTGCCCTGGAGCGCCATGATCGAGGCGACCCACATGACCTTGGCGGTGCTCGACGAGTTGGGTTTGCAGGCTTTTCTCAAGACCAGCGGTGGCAAAGGCATGCATGTGATCGTGCCCTTGGCGAGAAGTGAAGGCTGGGACACCACCAAGGCGTTCGCCAAGGCCATCTCACAGTTCCTGACCCGGCAAATGCCAGAGCGCATCACGGCCACCATGGGACCGAAGAACCGCGTCGGGAAAATATTCGTCGACTACCTGCGCAACGCCCGCGGCGCGAGCACGGTGGCCGCCTACTCGGTGCGCGCCAGGCCCGGCCTGCCGGTCTCGGTGCCGATTGCCCGGGCCGAACTGCAGACCCTGCGCAACGCCCAGCAATGGGACATCTATACCGCCCTGGAACGAGCCAAGGGCTTGAGCGCCGATCCTTGGGAAGGCTACAACCACCGCCAGCGGATCACGGCCAGGATGTGGGAGCAACTGGATGCGCAAAAACCCACCGACTGAATGTAGGAGCTGTCGAGTGCAACGAGGCTGCGATCTTTCCACAACCCATTGAGTCCAGAGCGAACGATCAAGATCAAAAGATCGCAGGCTTCGCCAGCGCCTACATCCAGATAAAGATCACCAGCAAGCCACCAAAGAACGCCCACTTCTGCAGGTAATAAAGCGTGCGGTTGCGTTTTTTCAGGGCCTTGCCCTGCAACCGTATCTTGTAGAGCCTGGAGAACGCCCGGTTCAAGGCACCCGTCCTGTCGCCCGCGTCGTTGGGCGCACCGGCCGCCGCCATCACGGTGCGGCTGAACCAGCGGTTGAACGCGGCTGCCCAGCGAAACTTCATGGGCCGCTCCACGTCGCAGAACAAAATGATGCGGTTCTGGGCGGTGGTGTTCTCGGCGTAATGAATGAACGTTTCGTCGAAGATCACCGCCTCGCCGTCGCGCCAATGATAAGGCTCGCCATCGACATTGATGTAGCAACCAGCATCGTTGGGCGTTTCCAGGCCCAGGTGATACCGATAGGACCCGGCGTAGGGGTCGCGGTGCCGGACCAGTTTCGAGCCCGGCGGCAACTCGGCGAACATCGCTGCCTTGATCGAGCCGATGCTCTGCACCAGTTCGGTGGTGCGGGGGCACAGCTTCATGGCCGAAGGATGGCTGTCGCCGTACCACTTCAGGTAGAAACGCTTCCAACCGGTCTTGAAGAACGAGTTGAAACCCACATCGTCGTATTGCTCGGAACGTTTGATCTCCCCCGCGTGCAGCAGGCCCAGGCCTTCGGCACGGATCTCTTGCCAGTGGGCCTGCAACGGGGTCAGGTCCGGGAACTGCGCCGGGCTCAGGAACGGCCTGTTGGGCAGTTTCGAGCACAGGTACAGCAGGCAATTGATCGGCGCGAGAAACGACGAATGATCGCTCAACTGGCGTCCGAACTTATGCCGCACGCGACCGCGCAGATGAACGTAGCCAATGGAGAAGATGTAGAGCGCGACAATGATGAGCTTCACGAAAAACCATCACAATGCTGGAGTGAACAGGTCGTTTCCCCGGGCCAGCCAAGCGGCAAGGGAGATGGCATAGGGTGAGATGGCATTTTAGCCACAGTTTGTAACCGAAAGTTATCCTTCAATTGTGAAAAACTGTCTTGCCCGGGCAATACCCTATCGTTTATGCGGCCAGACCAGTACAATCGCCGCCAACTATTACGCGCCCCCTTTGGTCGATACCGCAAACGCGGCTTCGGCGCACGTCTACCGGGCCAGGCGCTCCGTATTGCTGCTGTCCTCTTATGCCGGATGGACCCTTGCGCTTGCGACCGCGACGCCTTTGCGCGGTCGGGACGTGCGCAAACAGGTACTGAACAGGTACTGCCGCACCCTTAGCTACTCTGAATGTTCCGCAGGATAAACCTTTGATCTCTACAGCTAACATCACGATGCAGTTCGGCGCCAAGCCACTGTTCGAAAACGTCTCTGTCAAATTCGGCGCGGGTAACCGCTACGGTCTGATTGGCGCCAACGGTTGCGGCAAGTCGACCTTCATGAAAATCCTCGGTGGTGACCTCGAGCCGTCCGGCGGCCAGGTCATGCTCGAACCGAACGTGCGCCTGGGTAAACTGCGCCAGGACCAGTTCGCCTACGAAGAATTCACCGTGATCGATACCGTGATCATGGGTCACGAAGAGCTGTGGAAGGTCAAGGCCGAGCGCGATCGCATCTATTCGCTGCCGGAAATGACCGAAGAAGACGGCATGGCCGTGGCCGAGCTGGAAACCGAATTTGCCGAGATGGACGGCTACACAGCCGAATCCCGTGCCGGTGAACTGCTGTTGGGCCTGGGGATTGGCATCGAGCAGCATTTCGGCCCGATGAGCGAAGTGTCGCCAGGCTGGAAGCTGCGTGTATTGCTGGCCCAGGCGCTGTTCTCCGACCCGGAAGTGCTGCTGCTCGACGAACCGACCAACCACCTGGATATCAACACCATCCGCTGGCTGGAAAACGTGCTGACCCAGCGTTCGAGCCTGATGATCATCATCTCCCACGACCGTCACTTCCTGAACAGTGTCTGCACCCACATGGCGGACCTGGACTACGGCGAGCTGCGCCTGTTCCCGGGCAACTACGACGAGTACATGACCGTGGCGACCCAGTCCCGCGAGCAACTGCTGTCGGACAACGCCAAGAAGAAAGCACAGATTTCCGAGCTGCAGTCGTTCGTCAGCCGCTTCTCGGCCAACGCCTCGAAAGCCAAGCAGGCCACCTCTCGCGCCAAGCAGATCGACAAGATCCAGCTGGCCGAGGTCAAGCCTTCGAGCCGTGTCAGCCCGTTCATTCGCTTCGAACAGACCAAGAAACTGCACCGCCAGGCGGTCATTGTCGAACGCATGGCCAAGGGTTTTGATGGCAAGCCGCTGTTCAAGGACTTCAGTTTCACCGTCGAAGCCGGTGAACGCGTGGCGATCATTGGCCCGAACGGTATCGGCAAGACCACCTTGCTACGCACCCTGGTCAATGAACTGGAACCCGATGCCGGTACCGTGAAATGGACCGACGCCGCAGAGCTGGGCTACTACGCCCAGGACCATGCCCACGACTTCGAGGACGACGTCAACCTGTTCGACTGGATGGGCCAGTGGACCCAGGGCGGCGAACAACTGGTTCGTGGCACCTTGGGCCGCATGCTCTTCTCCAACGACGAGATCCTCAAGTCGGTCAAGGTCATTTCCGGTGGTGAGCAAGGCCGCATGCTGTTTGGCAAGCTGATCCTGCAAAAACCCAACGTGCTGGTCATGGACGAACCGACCAACCACTTGGACATGGAATCGATCGAAGCGCTGAACCTGGCGCTGGAAAACTACCCGGGCACGCTGATCTTCGTCAGTCACGACCGTGAGTTCGTCTCCTCCCTGGCCACCCGCATCATCGAGCTGAGCGCCGATGGCGTGGTTGACTTCAGCGGCACCTATGACGACTACCTGCGTAGCCAGGGTGTGGTGTTCTAAGGACAGCCCTTGGCTGTTCGCTGCAAAAGCAAAGCCCTGCCCACTGTGACAGGGCTTTTTGCATTCCAAGGTAAAAACCTGTGGGAGCGAGCTTGCTCGCGATGGCGGCCTGACAGCTGGCCAGGATTTTGTTGACCTGGGTACATATCCATTGTTGTGGTAACGGCGGCTTATGGTTCCGCCCTTACGGCGGGTCACTATTGAGAAGCCCGGAAGCCGGCCCAGTCAAAAGTAACCAAAACGCTCCTGCCCCACCACTCGGTGCCTCGCTTAGGCTCGGCATGTCCTCACTCCGGCATTGCTCCGTGGACCCGCCGCGAAGGGCCATCCATGGCCCAGCGCAGCTATCCCGGTCGTGCACCCATCAGCCCTGTGGGAGCAAAGCTTGCTCGCGAGGCGGCCTTACAGCCGACCTGTTTCTCCCTGGTGAGCCCAATCCCTTGTGGGAACGGGCTTGCTCGCGAAGGGGCCGGTGCATACAACCTCAATTGAAACTGAACATCCGGCTCCCCAAGCACATTTAGTTAGCCTGCTTTCTTTTATCCCCTCCTCGCGCCATGATGAGGCTCTCTTACCGCTGCCCGCGAACGAGCCCTATGCCCACGCCCTCACCTGCCTCCAGCTCCCTGTCGGTCACCCTGCAGATCGTCTCCATCGTTTTCTACACCTTCATCGCCTTCCTCTGCATCGGCCTGCCCATTGCCGTGCTGCCGGGTTATGTCCACGAACAACTGGGCTTCAGCGCGGTGGTGGCCGGGTTGACCATCGGTTCACAGTACTTGGCGACCCTGCTCAGCCGCCCCATGGCCGGGCGGCTGTCGGACAGCGTCGGCACCAAGCGGGCAATCGTCTATGGGCTGTCGGGGATTGTGCTCAGCGGCGTACTGACTCTGCTCTCGACCTTGCTGCAAAGCTTTCCCCTACCCAGCCTGTTGATTCTGATTGTTGGGCGCTTGCTGCTCGGCGTGGCCCAAGGGCTGATTGGCGTGGGCACCATCAGTTGGTGCATGGGCCAAGTGGGTGTGGAGCACACCGCCCGCTCGATTTCCTGGAACGGCATCGCTTCGTACGGAGCCATCGCCATCGGCGCCCCGCTGGGCGTGGTGATGGTCGGTGAGCTGGGGTTCGCCAGCCTGGGCGTCGCCTTGTCGCTGCTGGCCGGGGCGGCGCTGTTGATCATTCGTAACAAGCCGTCGGTGCCGGTCATTCGCGGCGAGCGCTTGCCTTTCTGGGCGGTGTTTGGACGCATTGCGCCGTTCGGGGCGGGCCTGAGCCTGGCGTCGATCGGCTACGGCACGCTCACCACATTCATCACGCTGTTCTATATCAGTCGCGGCTGGACCGGCGCGGCCTGGTGCCTGACAGTCTTCGGTGTCTGCTTCATCCTGGCGCGGTTGTTGTTCATTTCCAGCATCGCCCGTTTCGGGGGTTTCAACTCGGCCATTGCCTGCATGAGCATCGAAACCCTTGGGCTGGTATTGCTGTGGCTGGCGCCGTCCACCGCGTTCGCCCTGGTCGGTGCCGGGCTGGCTGGTTTCGGGCTATCGTTGGTATACCCGGCGCTGGGGGTGGAGGCCATCAAGCAAGTGCCTAATACCAGCCGGGGGGCCGGCTTGAGCGCCTATGCGGTGTTCTTTGACCTGGCGCTGGCGATTGCCGGTCCGCTGATGGGGGCGGTGGCGTTGAACCTGGGCTATTCGTCGATCTTCTTCTGTGCTGCCTTGTTGTCCCTTACCGGGCTGGGTCTGACTCTGCTGCTGCGTCGCCGAGCCGTAAGCGCACCTTATTGATCGTAATACTGAAGGTCCGGTATTTACTTGTTCTTGTGTGTATATCCGTTATTTAGGTAACGGCGGCTTAGGGTTCCGCTCTGACAGCGGGTCACTTTTGGAAGAGCGCCAAAAGTAACCAAAAACGCTTTGCCCCACCACTCGGCACCTCGCCTAGGCTCGGTGTGCCCTCACTCCGGCATTGCTCCGTGGGCCCGCCGCGAAGGGCCATCCATGGCCCAGCGCGGCTACCTCGGCATCCATGCCGAGGTGCCCACTCCACAATGCCTGCGTTCGGCCAGCGTGGTTAACGGGGCGTCGAGATCAAAATCCAAAGCAAAGCAAGAGCGCGACACGTCCAGCATCTATGTAGCTGAGCCACCGCCATCGCGAGCAAGCCCGCTCCCACAGGAGAAACGCGATCACCCAGAACCAGGTCGGCTGTTAGGCCGCCTCGCGTTGGACGTTGATCTCGGCACCCCGTTAACCACGCTGGCTGAACGAAGGCATGCCGAGCCTAAGCGAGGCACCGAGTGGTGGGGCAGAAGCGTTTTGGTTACTTTTGACTGGGCCGGCTTCCGGGCTTCTCAAAAGTGACCCGCCGTCAGGGCGGAACCCTAAGCCGCCGTTACCGCAGAAATGGATATACACACCATCCTTACGTAAAAACCATGCCCCTCGGAACAGAAGATCAGAATCTCCGGGAACGCTTAAGTGAACAGCTTATTGATCAGCCGTCCTCATCCCCGCCCGGGTTGGCTTGCCCAAGGCCTCGCCGAAGAAACGGCTGGCCTCGGAGATCATGGTGCGGTGGATGTCCTTGCGATCGACACCGTCAGCATCCGTGCACAGCGCCGGCATCGCGGCGATCTGTTCGTCGGTGCACGGTGCCAGGAAAACAAAATGCCCCGCGCCGGCCAGGGTCTTGAAGTCCGGTGCAGTGGGCAGCTTGCGGGCCAGCGCGGCGGCATTCTTGTCGAAGGCCACGAGTTTGTCGCCATCGCCGCTGTACAGCAGCACCGGCACGTGGACATCGGCCAGGGTATGACGGCCAAACTTCAGGCTCAATGGCGCCATCAACAACAATGCCCTGACCCTGGGATCAGCCACTGGTTGCAGGTCATCGCGGTCAACGATCAGTTCGCCTTGGGTATTGCAGGCGTCTCGGTCATCCGGTCGCTCCACGCAGTAGCGGCGCAGACGATTGAGGTCCGGCGTCGCACCGGACAGGATCAACGCGGTTTCGCCGCCGGCCGAATAGCCGATCACCCCGACCTGCCCGGCGTTGACGAACGGCGAGAGCATCGGGTCATTGAGCGTGGCGGTGATGGCTTCGGAAATCTGGATCGGCCGCCCGTACAGGTTGCTCAGGGTGCCAAGCCGGCTGTGATCCTGGGCGTTGTCGCCGGGGTGAATCACTGCCACCACGACAAACCCCTTGCGTGCCAGGGAGGTGGCCAGGTCATGCAGGGCCAGCGGCGTACCGGTATTGCCATGGGACAGCATCAGCAGCGGAAAGCGGCCGATGGCGATCTGGGCGTCTGGCGCGGCATCGATCTGGTAGCCACCCAGCAGGCTGGACTGTTCCCGGTCGGTGGACGGATAAAAGGCGATGGCGTGCATCGGCTGCTGATCCAGCGGATCGAGAAAGCTCAGCTCATGGAAACCGGCGCTCCAATGCGGATGCGGCCCCGGTGCGGCCTGCACTGAACCGAGACTGGCAAACAAGCAAAGCAGCAGCGCTGCACCAAAACGCGTCATCGAATCTTCCACCTTCACCAGCGCACGGGAAGGCCCCGTCGCTCGCCGTCTTGGCCGTGCATAACCTGCGCCATAAAACCCGGCGCCGAATGCAGCAAAACCCTGCATCCCGGCCATCCAATGACGACGAGAATACAGGGTTTTACGAAGGTTGCCCCAATAGCTTTGGAGCCTTTACGCAAGCCTTACGCGGCGGCGAACTGTTCGCCGATCTGCGCCTGGGCTTCGTTCATGCCCTTATTGCGCATGTCGTCGCCCTTGGCCAGCCCTTCTGCACGAACGAATTCGATGTCGGTGATACCAAGGAAGCCGAACATCACTTTCAGGTAATCTTCATGACCCGCGCCACTAGGTTGGCCGGCATGCAAGCCGCCCGCAGTGGAGACGATCACCAGTTTCTTGCCACCGCACAGGCCTTCGAAGCCGGCTTCGGTGTAGCGGAACGTCTGGCCAGCGACGGCAATGCGGTCGATCCAGGCCTTGAGTTGAGTCGGAATGCTGAAGTTGTACATCGGCGCGGCGATGACCAGCGCATCCGCCGCCTGGAATTCTGCCATCGTCTCGGCGCTAAGGTCAGCTTCGTGCTTCAGGGCCGCGTCGCGCAACTCGGCGCTGGTGCCAGCGGCGATCAAGGTCTGGGCGGAAAAATGGCTGATGGCGTCAGCGGCCAGGTCGCGATAAGTCACCGTGATGCCTGGCTCGGCGGCTTTCCAGGCTTCAACCACTTCACGGCTCAATTGGCGGGAAGCGGAGTTGTCGCCGAGGATGCTCGAATCGATGTGCAGCAGTTTCATGTCAGTGCTCTCCAAGTGAGGACCGCAACCGGGCGATCAATTGGCGACAATCCTATCGATGAAGCCAATGATCGATAAGTCAGCACAAATGCGATAGTTTGTCCCACTGACAGGACAATCGAGTTCAACATGCAAGACCTCAATGACTTGTACTACTTCGCCAAAGTCGTCGAAGCCGGCGGTTTCGCGGCGGCCGGACGGTTGCTGGGCATTCCCAAGTCACGACTGTCGCGGCGCATCGCCGAGCTGGAAGAACGCCTCGGCGCCCGGTTGCTCCAGCGCACCACCCGCCAATTGAAATTGACCGCGGTCGGCGAACGTTATCTGCGCCATTGCCAGGCCATGTTGCTGGAGGCCGAAATGGCCGACGAAGCGGTGGCGAGCATGTCCAGCGAACCCCGTGGCCGATTGCGGGTGTCGAGCCCGGTGGGGCTGGCCCACCAGTTTCTGCCGGTAGTGATCGAAACCTTCCTGGTGAAATACCCTTTGGTGCAACTGGATATGACCCTGCTCAACCGGCGGGTGGACTTGATCGGCGAAGGCATCGATGTGGCGTTGCGCGTGCGCGACCTGGGGGACGAGGATCCCTTGCTGATGACCCGGCGCCTGCGCCAGGCGCGGCTGATGATGGTTGCCAGCCCGGCCTTTGTCGAAGGACGGCGGATCGAAACCCCGGATGACCTCAAACAGTTGCCGGTGCTGGGGGCATTGGAAGCCGATCGCCAGGTGCACCTGCGCCTGGTCAGCGCAGATGGGCAGCGTGTGGAACTGGGCCTGGAAGCCCGCCTGGGCATTGACGACTTCATTGTGCGCCGCGCCTGTACCCTCGCCGGCCTGGGCTTCACTTTATTGCCGAGCATGTATTGCGAGCAGGAATTGCAGGACGGCACACTGGTGGAACTCTTGCCTGGATGGTCATCGCCCGATGGCTGGCTCCAGGCGGTCTACCCGCATCGGCGCGGCATGCTGCCAGCGGTGCGTGCATGGATCGATCATTTGGTGGAAGCCTTCGAGGGCTGTGGAGATAGAACGATATGAGGTTGAGCGAAGAGGATGTCGCGCAGTTTTGCCTGGGCCTGCCCGGCGCCAGGGAGGACTACAAATGGGGTGGCGTACGGGTATTTTCCATTGCCGGGAACAAGATGTTCGCCCTGCAGGGCCTGCGAGGCGACTCGCTGGCGTTCAAGGTCGACAAGGATCTGTTCCTGGGCCATTGCGACCGGCCGGGCATTCATCCCGCCCCTTACCTGGCGCGGGCCCAGTGGGTCATCATGCAGGTGCCCTACCCGCTGGGTGCCGAAGAGCTGCGTGGTCTGCTGCAACGCTCACACCAATTGGTGGTCAGCAAATTGTCCAAGCGCACGCAGGTGGGCTTGTTGCTCTAGCCATTCAGAACAGATAGCTGCCCAGGAACAATTGGTCGATCCAGAACACCTGGTGCAGCAGCACGATGAACCAGAACACGACCTGAAACGATACTTTGCGGGTCTTGTGGCGAAACAGCTGCTGGGCCAGCAAGGCTCCGGGCCAACCGCCGGCCAGCTCCACCGCATGCAGCACGTTCTCCGGGGTGCGCCAGGTGTCGGCGCGCGCCTTGCGCTTGTCGCTCCAGTACAGCAGGAACGCCACCACGCTGACGACGCCGTAAGCCACCATCGGCACCCACGACACCGCCCGCAGCCCGAACAGGAGCGAACCGAACAACGGCAAGGCACAGAGCAGCGCAAACACCATCAGTTTGAGCCGCAGGTGCTGCACGCTGCCTTCAGCATTGCGCCCGGCGCGTTTGCGGCTGCCTGATTCGTTCATGGCTTGGCAGCGGTCCAGTCTACCCAGCCGAACTGCCAGGTTGCCAGGATCAACAGGCCGAAGGCGATTCGATACCAGGCGAACACGGCGTAGCTGTGGCTGGCGATGAATCGCAGCAGGCCCTTGACCGCAATCATGGCGAAAATGAACGCCGTGACGAAGCCAATGGCGAACACCGGGAAATCCGTCGGGACGAACAACTCACGGTATTTGTAGCCCGAGTAGACTGCCGCGCCGACCATGGTCGGCATCGCCAGGAAGAACGAAAACTCGGTAGCGGTTTTACGCGACAGCCCGAACAGCAGGCCACCGATGATGGTCGCACCGGAACGGGAGGTGCCTGGGATCATCGCAATGCATTGGGCCAGGCCGACCTTCAGCGCGTCCTTCCAGGATATCTCGTCCACAGTTTCAGCGTGCACCTGGTGCTGGCGCTTCTCGGCCCAGAGCATCACCAGGCCGCCCACCACCAACGCGGTGGCCACCGTGATCGGGTTGAACAGGTAGTGGTGGATCCAGTCGGCTAACAGCACGCCCAAGACCACGGCAGGCAGGAAGGCGATCAGCAGGTTGGCGGTAAAGCGGCGGGCGCTGGGTTGCGTCGGCAGGCCCAGCACCACGTCGAAGATCTTGCGCCGGAACTCCCAGACCACCGCCAGGATCGCGCCGAGCTGGATGATAATGTTGAACGCCATCGCGCGCTCGCCACCGAACTCAAGCAAGTCGGCGACAATGATCTGGTGCCCGGTGCTGGAAATCGGCAGAAACTCCGTCAAGCCTTCCACTACGCCAAGAATCAATGCCGAAAAGGCAGTCCACAAATCCATTCATCCCCCAAAAAAGACGCTGTTCATGCAGGTCTTATCAATATTCAAGTGTCATGCAGGTACCCCCGCAGCGGGTGCACGATAACCGCGACCTTTCAAAAAAAACCAATGAAAAATGAGAACCGGCTCAGGTTTTGCGCTGCGGGGCCGAAATCCTATCAGACAAGCCCTGATAACGCTGCCGCGTTGTGACTCAGGTCAATTACCGATAGCGGCCGGGCGCTACAGTGCCGGCCGTCGATATGACAAGAATAAAAAACCGGAGTGACAGCGTATGAATAGCTTGCGCAGTGTGTCGATCAGCCGACGCTTGTGGCTCATCCTGGTCGTGGCCATCGTGATGTTGTTCACGCTCGGCGCCTTGATGCTTAAACAGATCCACGCCGACCTCTACCAAGCCAAGGTGCAGAAAACCCAGCATGTGGTACAGACCGCCAGCGGCGTGCTGACTTACTACCAAGGCCTGGAAGCTGCCGGTACCCTGACCCGTGACGCCGCGCAAAAGCAGGCCCTCAGCGCCGTGCGTGGCCTGCGCTATAACCAGAGTGACTATTTCTGGATCAACGACCTGACGCCGGTCATGATCATGCACCCGGCCAACCCGAAGCTTGAAGGCCAGAACCTCTCGGCCATCCGCGACCCGAACGGCTATGCGCTGTTCAACGAGATGGTTGCCATCGCCAAGTCAAAGGGCGCCGGCATGATCAACTACCTCTGGCCGAAACCGGGCGCCGAGGCCCCGGTGGGCAAGACCTCCTACGTCCAACTGTTCGAACCCTGGGGCTGGATCATCGGCTCAGGCGTGTACGTGGATGACGTCCAGGCCGAGTTCCAATCCCAGGTAATCAAGGCCTCGGTGGTCGGTTTGATCATCACCCTGCTCATGGGCCTGCTGTTGACCCTGATCGTGCGCAGCATCGTCGGCCCGTTGCAGGAAACGGTCAACGCCATGGCCAACATCGCCAGCGGCGAGAGCGACCTGACCCGCACCCTCGACACCCACGGCCAGGACGAAGTCACGCAACTGGCGCGGCATTTCAACGCCTTTACCGCCAAGCTGCGGCAAGTGGTGACCCAACTGCAAGCTTCGGCCAGTGCGCTGGGGCAATCTTCCAGCGAATTGGGCAACGACGCGGCGCAGGCTCAGGAACGCAGCCAGCAGCAGTCGCAACAAATGGAACTGGTAGCGACCGCGATCAATGAAGTCACCTATGGCGTGCAGGACGTGGCCAAGAACGCCGAGCACGCGGCCAGTGAGATGCGCGACGCCGAATCCCAGGCCCAGCAAGGCCAGGTCAACATCGATGGCAGCTTGCAGCAGATCGACCGCCTGTCCCAGACCATCGACCAGGCAGTGGAAGTGATCCGCACCCTGGCGAGTGAAAGCACCCAGATTGGCAGCGTGCTGGAGGTGATTCGCTCCATTGCCGAGCAGACCAACCTGCTGGCTCTCAACGCCGCGATCGAAGCCGCCCGTGCCGGCGAACAAGGCCGGGGCTTTGCGGTGGTCGCCGATGAAGTGCGGCTGCTGGCCCAGCGTACGCAGAAGTCCACTGCAGAGATCCAGGCGATGATCGAGCGCCTGCAAAGCCATTCCGAAGCTGCCGTGAAAGTCATCAGCGACAGCAGCCGTGCCTCGCAACTGACGATTGAACAAGCCGGCCTGGCCGGTGCCAGCCTCAACGCCATCGGCCAGGCCCTGCGCAATCTCAACAGCCTGAACGCCTCCATCGCCAGCGCCACCCTGCAACAGGCCCATGTGGTGGAAGACATCAACCAGAACGTCACCCAGGCCGCCGGCCTGTCCCACAGCACCGCCATGGCCGCCGAACAATCCAGCCAGGCAAGCACCCGTCTCAAGGCGTTGAGTGAACAGTTGAACGGGTTGCTCACGCAGTTCCGGGTCTGAAGATCGGTAGACCACCCCTGTGGGAGCGAGCCTGCTCGCGAATGCGGTTTGATTTGATCGTTCCCACGCTCCGCGTGGGAATGCATCCCGTGACGCTCTGCGTCACATTCCAGAAGCGGAACGCAGAGCGTCCCTGGCGACATTCCCACGCAGGAGCGTGGGAACGATCGTAATCCCTTGCTCGCGATAGCGACGGTACATTCAACATTGGTATTGGAGCTGTCCACGCCATAGCGTTTACAATCGCCGCCCTCTTCTATTTCCCCAAGGAACCGCCATGTCCGGGCTTGAACTGTTTGCCGCAGCCCTCGGCGTGATCGCCGTCTGGTTGACCGTCAAGCAGAACCCCTGGTGCTGGCCGATCGGCCTGGTCATGGTGTTGCTGTACAGCTGGATTTTTTTCGAGGTGAAGTTGTACTCGGACATGCTGCTGCAGGTTGTCTACGCGGTGCTGCAACTCTACGGTTGGTGGCAATGGACCCGCGCCGGGCACAATCATGATGGACGCCAGGTCAGCCGCCTCGGCGGGTCGTCAGTGCTGTTCGGCCTGGCTATCGGTGCGGCAGGCAGCCTGCTGTTGGGCGCCGCCATGGCCCACTGGACCGATGCCGCCCAGCCCTGGCTCGATGCGGCGCTCACCGGTTTCAGCCTCGTGGCCCAGTGGTGGATGGCGCAAAAACGCGTGCAATGCTGGCCGCTGTGGATTGCCCTGGACGTGATCTTCGTCGGCCTGTTCATCTACAAGGGCTTGCACCTGACAGCGGCGCTCTACGCTCTGTTCACCCTGCTGGCCGTACAAGGCTGGCGGGAATGGCGCGCCGACCCGGCCCTGCGCGCATGAAGGTGGTGGTGCTGACCGGCCCGGAATCCAGCGGCAAGAGTTGGCTGGCGGCGCAATTGCAGGAACACTTTGGTGGCGTGCGGGTGGATGAGTACGTGCGCCATTTCATGGAGCAGACCCAACGCGATACCTGCCTGGCCGACATCACCGACATCGCCTCCGGCCAACTGGCCTGGGAAGATGAGGCGCGTGCCCGCCGGCCGGCGCTGTTGATCCTCGACACTCACCTGCTGAGCAACATCCTCTGGAGCCAGACCCTGTTCGGCGACTGCCCGGACTGGCTCGAACCGGCCTTGCTGACCCGCCATTACGACGTGCACCTGCTGCTGAGCCCCGAGCAGGTCGAATGGACCGGCGACGGCTTGCGTTGCCAACCTGAACTGGCTGAACGGCTGGCGTTTTTTGAAGCGATCGAGGCTTGGCTGAGCGGACACCGGCAACCGTTCCAGGTCATTGAAGGCGATTGGGCGCAACGCCAACAGCAAGTGTTCGCCGTCGTTAGCCAGCTGCTTCAAGCCTGATCGCGGGGTGATCTGTTCCATTCTTGAAACAGCGCAGTCGCTCCAAACCCGGATCCAACGCCGCTTCACCAAATTGCCATCAAGACTGTCAAGCTTCTGAAACACCCGCCCAAAAGCCTGGATCCAGAGGCCTGGGACGGTAGGTGACCGGTTGGTCACCATGCACCTTGTCTCAGCGCTGAAACAGGTTCCTTCCCCGGCATGCCCTCCGTAGCTCCAACTCGTTGAAATAAAAAACATTTCAAAATACGGCACGACACCTGCTCTCCACCTTCGCAACGCTGACTAGGGCCAGCGTACCGAAGAAGGAATCAATGCCATGGGGATTTTCGATAGGGGCATAACCTGTCTGCTGTTGATCGGCTGCGCCGCCAGCGCAACGCTCAGTCTGCCGGCACAGGCCGAGGGCAACGGCGTCATTGTCCTCAACCGTGACGTGCAGCCCATCGCAATTGGTCGCAACGGTGGCAAAGACCCCTACCCGACCACCGTCAATGCCAACCCCTCTGAACGAATCCACCAGGCGACCGCCAGCACCGAACTGAGCGATGGCGAATTTGCCAGCGTGGCCAGCGGCTCGTCGATCCGCAACACCGTCAACCCGAATACCGGCGTGCAAGGCTTGAACGTCGTGACCAACCCCAACGGCATGCCGGGCATGAGTGCCGGTCACGGTGGCGGTAGCGGCGGCGCGATCTCCGGCACCATCAACCGCTCGTTGAGTTCAGGCCTGGCCCCGCTGGGTCGGCTCGCGGGAGGCCAGTGAGATGAAGCCAACCTTGTTTCTCCTCGCCCTGTTCATGCTTTCCCTGCTCAGCTCTTTCAACGTATTTGCCGATTCGGGTGCTGCAGCGGTCAGCAGCGCCAACCTGCAGGATTCCGGCAGCCATTACACCGGCAACTTCAACGTCAACCAGGCGGCCGGTGACCAGACCCAGCAGACCAACACCCGGGCGATCGCCATCGGCAGCCACGCCCAGGCCAGCACGAGCGTGCAGCAACGCGTCGACACGCCGGCCAACCCCTCCATGAATGCCACCGCTCGAATCGGCGGCCACTCCTTTACCAACGGCAACGGTGTGCTGGGCGTCAACCAGTCCGCCGGGGCCAACAACCAGATGGCCAATGTCATGCGGGTGGGCATCAGTGCCCATCCGCAGAGCATTGATGACAGCGCCCTATCTCAACAGAACGTGGCGTTGCTACCGAACTCAGGAGCAACTGGCGCCCCAACCGGCAGTCGCCAGGTCGTTACCAGCGACCAGGCCTTCACCGGCAGCCGAGGGGTAATCCAGGTGAACCAGAGCGCCGGGGTGGGAAACCGTATGGCTAACACCCTGAGCATCCGAGTCGCTGATTGACCCGGAGGCTACATAAGAAAGTACCGACACTTAACCAACGACACGCAAGGAGAAACACCATGAAACCTACAATGGCACTCAAACCATTGGTTTTCGCTCTCGCCGCGGTCATGACAATGGCGGCACAGGCTGGAGGAAACGGCAACGGGCACGGTGATGATCACGGCCACCACGGTCCCAAAGGCCCAACGTGGGAAGAACAGCTGTCCATCAACGCCAGCGCAATGGCTACCGTGATGGATGAGCAGAACAGCGACGGCAACGAGGTGCTCAACCAGGGCACTAAAAACACCGCCGAAGCTACCGATTCCCTCAATGGCAGCAACGGTAACATGGGGGCGAACATCGCCGCTGGCGACGGAAACCAACAAGACAACGCCGCAGCGCTGGCTACCGCTGACGAAAGCTTCATCTTCGGCTCGGCTGTCGCCGCCTCAAGTGCCACGCAAACCAATACCAACAACTATGTAAAAAACAACTCGACCCACAACAACGCCTCGCTCACCAATGCAGGCAACAACGGCTCCGGCAACATCGGCATCAACGTGACCGCCGGTAACTTCAACCAACAGAAAAACAACCTGGCCATCGCAGTGTCGGGTGGCCGTGTCGCACAGGCCTCTGCCGAGGCCAATCAATCCTCCACCGGCCTTGTGGTCGACAACAAAGGCGTGCGGACCTACAAGACCGACACCCTCACCAGCACCTACAGCGCCTCCGGCACGTTCAAGGCCAAAGGTACCGGTACCGCCGAAGACGATCACGGCGGCTGGGACAACAAAGGCGGCGGCTATGGCGGCGGTCACGATGACGACAAGTTCAAGTTCTCCGCCGTGGGGACCTTCGAGCTGGCCGGCAGCAACACCCAGCAGGTGCTGACCCGCGACGGTTGGAAAAACCCTGTGATCAACAACGCCACCATGACCAACTCCATGAACGGCTTCTCCGGTAACGGCGGCGCCAACGTGTCGGCAGGCGTGGGCAACCAGCAGAGCAACTCGCTGTCCATCGCTGCCGGCTGCAAGGCTTGCATGTAAAAAAGTACCGCTGTAGGGGCGAGTCTGTGGGAGCAAAGCTTGCTCGCGATGAGGTCGTTACATAAAACGCCTCTGTTGGTTGTAAAACCGCTATCGCGAGCAAGCGTTGCGCCCACGGACTCGCTCCCACAGGGGGCTTTTTCCTGGATGCCCACTAGGCGTATTGATCATGCGTGTCACTGCCGTTTCCCTGCTGCTCTGTCTGGCCTGCACGGCCGAAGCAGCGCAGATGCCCGTCGCCGCCCTGCCTGGCGGCATGCTGGTCTACAAACCGGTGCAAAGCGTACGCGAACGCAAATTCAGCGACATCGTCGAACAGAAAACCGATTTCAGTTGCGGCGCCGCCGCGCTGGCCACGGTGCTGCGCCAGGCCTATTGGCTTGACGTCGATGAAGAGCACGTCATCAAAGGCATGTTGGTCAATGCCGACCAGAATCTGGTTCGCACCCAAGGATTTTCCATGCTGGACATGAAGCGCTACGTGGAAACCATCGGCATGCGTGCCCGAGGCTACCGGATACCGCCAGAGAAACTCGAAGCGGTGACGATTCCGGTGGTGGTCCTGATGGAGATACGCGGCTACAAGCACTTCGTGGTGTTGCAGCGGGCCGACAAGCAATGGGTCTACATCGGCGACCCGGTGCTGGGCCACAAGCGCTACGCCCATGATGAGTTCGTCAAAGGCTGGAACGGCATCGTCTTTGCGATCGTCGGCCCGGGCTATGACAAGACCAATGCGCTACGCAGCCCTCCGCAACCACTGACAGCACGTAACAAGCTGGACGGTTTCAACCCGGTCAGGGATGCGGAACTGATGGATTTCGGCTTCATACAGAGCGACTTTTTTTAATCGCCGACCAACTGCCAACATAAGTACAAAAAGGAGCAGGACGCTCCGGGAGCAGCACATGAAAACCTCACACTGGCTGTCGCTGGCCTGCCTGCTCGCGACCGCCTCGGGCTACGCCCATGCGGGCTTCAAACCCATCGAAGTCAAGGACCAGGAGCTTTCCGAGCTGCGCGGTCGTTATGTCATGCCCGGCCGAGTCATCAGCTTCGGCATCGTCATGAGCAGTACCTGGCGCAACGCCAGCGGCGACTTGATCGGCGCCACCAGCGCCATGCAGATCCAGGCCGCCACCGTCAAACCCGAATTCTATGTCTCCACCATCAAGCAGACCGGTAACGGCAGCGCCCCCGAACAGGGCAGCGGCAATATTACCGGTGGCGCCGGCCTTGGCACGAGCCAGGGCGTGACCCAGAGCGTACGCGCCGCCGGAGACGGCAATACGGCCTACAACAACGTCAACATCAACGTAAAAGAGAGCAACCAGGCCCCGGCACTCGTGCCTTCCCAAGGCCAGTTGCTGACCAAGGGCCAGACCATCAGCGGCAGCAACGCCGCCGGCAGTGTCGCGGTCACCGCCACCGGCAGCGGCGTGCAAATGGCGATCCAGGCCAGCCATAACCAGGGCAGCACCCTGCAACAAGTGGCCCAAGGCGGCTTGCTGCAAAACACCCGTCTGCTGGGAAACAGCAATCTGGTCAACAACATGACGCAGCTCAACGTGGTGCTGAACAACAACGGCCCCAGTGCCGGAGCATTGGACTGCAACCTGACTCAGTTACGTGGTCTTCGAAACCTCGGATATTGATCTACATTGATCTACGTTGATCGCCGATCAATGGGCAAATAAGGACGGCATATTTCATGTATCGATCCGTATCGTTGCGCGCTGTGATGTGTTTAAGCACGTTGTTCCCGGCGGCCGTGTTGCAGGCGGCCCCGGATGCGGACATCGAGGCCCTGAAACAGGAACTTCTTGAGCTCAAGCAACGGTACGAGGTCCAGCAAAAGGCCCTGGCGGTGCTCGAACAGCGGGTTCGCCAAGTGGAGGATCAACCCGCCGCCCCACCGCCCAAACGCCTGGCCAAATCCCCGGCCGACATGAAAGGCAACCAGACCGTGGCCGGCGGCGGTGCGACAACGGCTGGCGGCAGTGGCTATGGGCAATCCCTGGCCGATGATTCCCAGCCGGCCCAGAGCGTCTCCAACCTCTATGACGAGGCCAGCGGCTTCTTCGGCGGCGGTAAATTCAGTTTCGAGACCGGCGTGACCTATTCGCGCTACGACACGCGGCAACTGATCCTCAATGGTTTCCTGGCCCTGGATTCGATTTTCCTGGGCAACATCAACCTCGACCGGATCAAGGCTGACACTTGGACGCTGGACCTCACTGGCCGTTATAACTTCGACAACCGCTGGCAGTTCGACCTCAACGTCCCGGTGGTCTACCGCGAATCCACCTATCAGTCAGGCGGCGCAAACAACGGCGCAGCCGGCGTCACCAGCGAAGAAACCGTGACCCGCGACCCGACCATCGGCGACGTCAACTTCGGCATCGCCTACAAGTTCATGGATGAGTCGATCAATTCCCCGGACGCGGTGGTCACCCTGCGGGTCAAGGCCCCCACCGGCAAGGACCCATTCGGCATCAAGCTGCGCCAATCCCAGGCCAACACCAACCTGTTCGTGCCTGACGACCTGCCCACCGGCAACGGCGTATGGTCGATCACGCCAGGGCTTTCGCTGGTCAAGACCTTCGACCCGGCGGTGCTGTTCGGCACCCTCTCCTACACCCATAACCTGGAGGAGTCGTTCGACGACATCAGTTCCACGGTCAACCAGAAGATCCCAGGCAAGGTGCGGATCGGCGACAGCTTCCAGCTCGGCGCGGGCATCGCCTTCGCCTTGAACGAGAAGATGAGCATGTCGTTCTCGGTTTCTGACCTGATCCAAAAGAAAAGCAAGCTCAAACAGGACGGCGGCGACTGGGAATCGGTGGTCTCCAGCGACGCCAACGCCGGCTACTTCAACATCGGCATGACCGTCGCCGCGTCCGACAACCTGACCATCGTGCCCAACCTGTCCATCGGGCTGACCGACGATGCGCCGGATTTCACCTTTAGCCTGAAATTCCCGTACTACTTCTGATGCCCTCAGGGATATGTGATGGGCACATATCCCAAGGGAAATGCAAAACCACTGTGGGAGCGAGCTTGCTCGCGATGAGGCCCTTTCAGTCAGCATTGATACTGAATGAAAGACCGCTATCGCGAGCAAGCTCGCTCCCACAGGGGATGTGCGCAGGTTTTAGTCAGCGGATCTGATGCTTGTGCAGCAGGCGATAGAACGTCGGCCGGGACACGCCCAGCACCCTGGCGGCCACGCTCAGGTTGTCGCTGTGACGGTTGAGCACATCGCTCAGGGCCTGGCGCTCGGCGCGGGTCTTGTAGTCCTCCAGCGTACCCATCGGCACCGCGACGCCCTGGTGGCTGGCCAAGCCAAGGTCCCGGGCTTCGATTTGTCGCCCTTCGGCCAACACCAAACCGCGCCGGACGCGGTTGGCCAGTTCCCGCACATTGCCGGGCCAATCATGCATGCCCATCGCCACCAAGGCATCTTCGCTGAAGCTGCGGGGACGGCGACCGGTTTCCTGGCTGTAGAAATGGGAGAAGTGACTGGCGAGCATCGACAGGTCGCCATGACGCTCGCGCAGCGGCGCCATCACTACTTGCAATACGTTCAAGCGGTAATACAGGTCCTCGCGAAACCGCTTGTGCTCGATGGCCGCCTCAAGGTTCACATGGGTGGCCGCCAAGACCCGCACATCGACCGCGATCGGCTGGCTGCCACCGACCCGCTCAATGTGTTTTTCCTGCAGGAAACGCAGCAGATTGGCCTGCAGCTCCAACGGCAGATCGCCGATTTCATCGAGAAACAACGTGCCTCCATGGGCCGCCTCGATCCGCCCGATCTTGCGTTGGTGAGCCCCGGTGAACGCGCCCTTCTCATGCCCGAACAACTCGGACTGGATCAGGTGCTCCGGGATCGCGCCGCAGTTGATGGCGATGAACGGCTTATTACGCCGGTAAGACTGACAATGCAGGGTGCGCGCCACCAGCTCCTTGCCGGTACCGCTCTCCCCGCGAATCAATACCGGCGACTCGGCGGGCGCCAACTTGCTCAATAATTTGCGCAGTTCGCGAATCGGCTTGCTGTCGCCCAGCAGTTCATGTTCGGGCTGATCGATGTGGATCGAGCCCTGTCCCCGCAGGCGCGCCATGCCAAACGCCCGGCCCAGTGTCACCTGGACCCTGGACACGTCGAACGGCAAGGTATGGAAGTCGAAAAACCACTCGCAGACAAAATCACCGACATTTTGCAGGCGCAACACTTCCTGGTTGAGCACAGCGATCCATTCGGTGCCGCTACGGCTGATCAACTCCTTGACGGCTTCCGGGCGTTCCAGGTGAAAAGGCTGCAATCGCAAAAGACCGACGTCACACGTCCGATCGCCAGCGTGTTCGAGGGCGCAACTGTCCACCTCCCAGCCAATAGTGCGCAGAGCTGGCAACAAGCGATGACAATCATCGCAGGGATCAACCACGAGCAGACGACGGGACGTACTGGCTTCGATCATGACTGATCCTTGGCGTCAAAATAAGGAAATATGATTAGAAACAGGCGTTTGGCAGACCTGCATGTAACAGTAGCAAGAAGTTGACACACCCTTGTATCAATTGATTATTGGGATCGCTTCAAAGTGGTTATAAGCAGGCGTTTCGTTAGTTATCACAGACCTGTTTGTTTCAGGGTGCTTTCAAACAAAAGCCCAAAAGCCTGGTCTGAAAGAAAATCGAAATTTATTTAAATAATGTGTGACCCGCCTACGGGTTCGGGACATCAGTACAAGTAACCAGCCGCACGGTACGCCCAACCGACGGCACATCATTTGTTTGGGCACACTTAAGAGAAAACGCCATGAACGCCCCGCTCCGTATCAACGAAGCTCTTTTGATTGCCGACCGCGCATTCCGTCCTTTCCAATGCGTGGCCTGGGCTCCACAAGACGGCAACGGTGAACTTAGCCTGACCGTCATCGACCGCACCAATACCCATATTGGCCGCACCCAAATTCCAAGCAGCGCCTATACCGACCCGGTCCAACTGGCCGATCTGTTGAAACAGGCTCGTGCCGAACTGAGCCAGGAAGGCTACACATTGCAATCCTGGTCGATGCCTGAATAACCACAGGTAAAGCCTGTTATCGATTGCAGGCTTGGCTCTGGGTTGTAAAGCCATCGTTATGGCACGAATCGCCGCTGTATCTGTAGAACATGACAGTTGTGTATTGTCACATTCAGGGATTGAATGTTGCCCTCATGCAGTCGTCGCCCTTTCGGGCTGCTCGACACGCAAGGAGAGGCAGGCATGCTCGATCAATTCGCGTTTGTGTCCCCCAGGGCCATGGCCCACGCTGGGCAACTTGATCCAGGCTTTGCCACCAACGGCAAAGCCTGGGTTCATTTCGAAGACAGTACCTCGAGCCTGACCACCGGATTGACCCTCGATCACGCCGGACAAATCCTGGTGGCAGCCAGGGTCGAGACGGCCCACGGCAGTCGGTTCGGGCTGGCGCGACTCAACCACGACGGTGAGATTGACCCGGACTTCGGCACCCGCGGCTACGTGATCGGCGCGTTTGAACAGGGTTTCGAAGCGACGGCGGGCAAGGTGATCGTGTTGCCCGATGGGCATATCCTGCTGTCCGGCCTGCACTACGAAAGCAATGACCACACCCTTCCCGCCCTGGCGCTGTTCGACCAGCAAGGTTGCGCCGTTCAAAGCTTCGGCAACGCCGGCCGGCACGTCATCAGGCTTTGCGGCAATCTCTCCCAAGGCCTGCGCGACCCCTGGCTACCACCCGGCGTGCCGGGGCTTGAGGCTTGCGACATGCAAGTGCAGGCCGATGGTCGGATCCTTGTGCTCGCCAACCACCACTATCAATTTTCCGATCATGTCGGCGTACTGATCCGACTCTTGCCCGATGGGGCGTTGGATCCTTCGTTCAACGGTCGCGGCTTCGTGATGGTCCGACGCTTGTTGAAAAATACCTGGCTCGGCTGTCTGGTGCTCCAGGCTGACGGTCATATTGTCGTCGGCGGCGCCATCGACTTGCCCCAGCATGGCTTGATTGCCCGTTACGACAGCAGCGGCAAACTCGATGACAGCTTCGGCGAAAATGGCTTCCTGTCCATCCTGGCGCAGGGGCACAGCGTGATGGTCAGCCAAATCGTTCAGGATACGAGCGGTGATCTGCAGGTGTTCGGCAGCAGCCGTGATCCGATGCATAGCCTGTCACTGAAAGTACGCCCCGACGGCAAGCCGGACCGTCATTGCAACCAGGGCCAGTGCCAACTCATGGCGATCGGACGCAATGCCAGTCAGTGGACCGCCGCCCAGCTTCAAGCGGACGGAAAACTGGTGACCGCTGGCGCTACCATCGGTGGTATCGAGGCCGACTTCGTACTTGCCCGACATCTGCCAGACGCCAGCCTCGACCCGGATTTCGGCCAGGGCAAAGGCTGGGTTCGTACTCGACTCGGCTACAGCCTGGACACCGCCACCACCCTGGCTATGCAGGCTGATGGAAGAATCCTGGTGGGCGGTTATTCGCTCCAGGGGCATTATCGAGCGGTGGTTGCGCGGTATTGGGCCTGAGTCGGATTGTCGCGGGTGAACGGTATTTATTCTTACTCTTGATATTCCTCATTTCTTACGGCAAGTTGCGCGCTTCTAATTAAAAGGAGCAGCCGATGTCCGGTTCAATGGCTCAGGCTTTCGCGCATAACTTTCTGGGGCATTCCCCGCGCTGGTACAAGGCGTGCATCATCACGTTCCTGATCCTCAATGCCGTGGTGCTGTGGACCCTGGGCCCGGTTGTTGCCGGCTGGATGCTGGTGGTGGAGTTCATCTTCACCCTCGCCATGGCCCTTAAATGCTACCCGCTGATGCCCGGCGGCCTGCTGCTGGTCGAAGCCCTGGTGCTGGGCATGACCACCCCCAAGGCGCTGTACGATGAGCTGCTGCACAACTTCCCGGTGATCCTGCTGCTGATGTTCATGGTGGCAGGCATCTACTTCATGAAGGATCTACTGCTGTTCCTGTTCTCACGCCTGCTCCTGGGCGTGCGCTCCAAGGCGCTGCTGGCCTTGATGTTCTGCTTTCTCTCGGCGTTCCTGTCTGCGTTCCTTGACGCATTGACCGTCACCGCGGTGATCATCAGCGCCGCGGTCGGCTTTTATGCGGTGTATCACCGTGTGGCGTCGGGCAACGATCCGCGCCAGGACAGCAATGTCGATGAAGACCACGATCTGCCGTCGAGTCATCATGAAGATCTCAATCAGTTTCGGGCGTTTCTACGCAGCCTGCTCATGCATGGCGCCGTAGGCACAGCGCTGGGCGGCGTCTGCACCTTGGTAGGAGAACCGCAGAACCTGCTGATCGGCCATGAGATGGACTGGCATTTCATCGACTTCTTCCTGAAAGTCGCGCCGGTGTCGCTGCCGGTGCTGGTGGCCGGGCTGGTGACCTGCGTAGCCCTGGAAAAACTGCGCTGGTTCGGTTACGGCACGCTGCTACCGGACAACGTACGTGCCGTGCTGGCCGACTACGCCGAGCAGGACAATCGTGAACGCACCGCACGCCAACGCGCCGCCCTGATCGTCCAGGGTATTGCCGCGCTGATCCTGATCGTGGGCCTGGCCCTGCACATTGCCGAGGTCGGTCTGATCGGCCTGATGGTCATCGTGTTGATTACCGCCTTCACCGGCATCACCGACGAGCACAGGCTCGGCAATGCGTTCAAGGACGCCATGCCGTTCACCGCGCTGCTGGTGGTGTTCTTTGCGGTGGTGGCGGTCATTCACGACCAGCAGTTGTTCACGCCGCTGATCCAGTGGGTGCTGGGCCTGCCCGCCGACCAGCAGCCCGGCATGCTGTTCATTGCAAATGGCCTGCTGTCGGCCATCAGCGACAACGTGTTCGTGGCAACCATCTACATTACCGAGGTCAAGCAGGCCTTCGTCACCGGCCACATGAGCCGCGAACAGTTCGAGACCCTGGCGGTGGCCATCAACACCGGCACCAACCTGCCGAGCGTCGCCACACCCAACGGCCAGGCTGCATTCCTGTTCCTGCTGACCTCGGCGATCGCCCCGCTGATTCGCCTGTCCTATGGCCGGATGGTCTGGATGGCCGTGCCCTACACCGTGGTGATGGGTGGCTTGGGCTGGTATGCGGTGACTTACTGGTTGTAAAAAACTTGGAACATCGATGGCAAGGGGATCCCTCTGTGGGAGCAAGGCTTGCCCGCGATGAAGGCGATACGGTCTATCAGGAACCGAGGCGCCTGTTTCGCGAGCAAGCTTTGCTCCCACAGTGGGAATGAATTCCCCTGCCACCAAAGGCCAGGACATCCTATCGCGGCAAGATGTAGCGTTCGATCGCCAGCGCCGCACCGTCGTCAATAACCGCAGCGGTCACGACGTCCGCTTGACGCCGGATCGCCTCTTCCGCCTGCCCCATGGCAATCGACAATCCCGCGCGATGAAACATCGCCGGGTCGTTGCCACCGTCACCCATGGCCGCCGTCTGCTCCAGCGGCACATCGAGGAAGGCTGCCAGGGTCGACAGCGCTTCTCCTTTGTTCGCCTTCATGGCCGTCACATCCAGGTAGATCGGTTGCGAGCGCGACACCTGGGCCTGGTCCTTGAGCAGCGGATGCAACCGCGCCTCCAACTCCACCAGCAGGTCCGTGTTGGCGCTGGTGGCGACGATCTTGTCGATCCGCTCCAGGTACGGCTCGAAGCTTTCGACCTCTACTGGTGGGTAGCCCAGGCCACGCGTCTCCACCGGCACCATCGGACCGTTGGCGTCGCGCACCAGCCAGTCGCCATCGGCAAATACCCAGACTTCGATGCCGGGCTGATCGGCGTACAGGGCCAGTGTGGCCAGCGCTGCTTCGGGTGGCAGGTAGTGGACGGCAAGAAAGCTGCCATCGGGATGAACCAGCGTGCCGCCATTGAACGCCGCCGTGGGCAGGTCGACACCCAGGGCCTCGATCTGCTGCAACATGGCCCGCGGTGGCCGCCCGGTGGCGAGGCTGAACAGCACACCGGCCTCACGCAATGAGCGAACCGCCTCAATGGTGCGCTGGTTCAGGCTGTGGTCGGGCAACAGCAGTGTGCCGTCCATGTCGCTGAGCAAAAAACGGATGGGATGCTTCACCAGATCACTCATCCGAGGTCGTGCCAGACGCGACTGTCGCGGGTCAGCAAGTCATCGGCGGCCGCCGGGCCATCTTCGCCGGCCTTGTAGGGCTGGAATGCCGCGTCCTGCTGCCAGGCATCGAGGAACGGCTGCACGGCGCGCCAGCCGTTTTCGATGTTGTCAGCGCGCTGGAACAGCGTCTGGTCGCCGGTCAGGCAATCGTAGATCAGGGTTTCGTAACCCGTGGATGGTTGCATTTCGAAGAAATCCTTGTAGGCAAATCCCAATTCGATATTGGCCATGTCGAGTGCCGGCCCCGGCCGCTTGGCCAGCAGGTCGAACCACATGCCTTCATTGGGCTGAATCTGGATTCTCAAGTGCGTAGGTTGCAGTTCGTCGACTTCGGTGTCGCGAAACTGCGCGTAGGGCGCGGGCTTGAAGCAGATGACGATCTCCGTGTCCCGCACGCTCATGCGCTTGCCGGTGCGCAGGTAAAACGGCACGCCGACCCACCGCCAGTTGTCGATCATGACCTTAAGGGCGACGTAGGTCTCGGTGCTGCTGTCGGGCGCCACGTTGGCCTCCTGGCGATAACCTTTCACCGCCTTGCCACCGACTTCACCGGCCGCGTACTGGCCGCGGACCGAGTTGGCCCGGGCCTGCTCCACCGACCAGGGCCGGATCGCCCCGACGACCTTGGCCTTTTCCCCACGCACTGCGTCGGCACCAAACGCCGCTGGCGGCTCCATGGCCACCATCGCCAGCAGTTGGAAAAGATGATTGGGCACCATGTCCCGCAGGGCGCCGGTATGTTCATAAAAACTGCCACGGGTTTCCACGCCGACCGTTTCGGCGGCGGTGATTTGTACGTGGTCGATGTAGTGGTTGTTCCAGAACGCCTCGAACAGGCTGTTGGAGAAACGGCTGACCAGAATGTTCTGCACCGTTTCCTTGCCCAGGTAATGGTCGATGCGATAGATCTGTTTCTCGCTCATGACCTTGAGCAGGCAGGCGTTCAGCGCTTCGGCGGTGTGCAGGTCGGAGCCGAACGGCTTTTCGATCACCACTCGCCGGAAGGCCCCCTCCTGCTCCTGAAGCAGCCCGGCCGCACCAAGGCGGCTGACCACTTCACTGAAAAAGCGCGGCGCGGTCGCCAGGTAGAAAACCGCGTTGCCGGTGCCGCTGGCGGCGATTTTGGCCGCCAGCGCCTGGTAGGTGCTCTCATCGAGGAAATCACCCTGGACGTAGCTGATGCCCCGGGCCAGCTTGGCCC
The DNA here is from genome assembly GCF_008801605.1 of Pseudomonas brassicacearum subsp. brassicacearum. GTDB lineage: Bacteria > Pseudomonadota > Gammaproteobacteria > Pseudomonadales > Pseudomonadaceae > Aquipseudomonas > Aquipseudomonas brassicacearum. Next base: position 432,443 of record NZ_VZPJ01000004.1, read on the forward strand.
ACAGCACCGGATCGAGCGCCCGGTCGGCATCGCCGCCCTTGCTCGCCGCTTCGTTACGGATGAAGTCCTCGAGTTTCTTGGCAAAATCCACATCGCTGATGGCGTTGTGGTCAACCCCGATGATGCGCAGCCCATCGCCCAGCAGACCGTCGCGACTGAGGTGGTAAAGCGCCGGCATCAGCAGACGCTTGACCAGATCGCCATGGGCGCCGAACAGAAACAACGTGGTCGGCGGCGCGGGTTCTGCCTTGGATTTGCTGCCGATCGAGGTCATTTTTTCGGCGTCTCCACGTGGCCGCCGAAGCCGAAGCGCATGGCCGAGAGCATTTTGTCACCGTACGTGCTTTGCTGGCGCGAGCGGAAACGGGCAAACAACGAACTGGACAGGACCGGAACCGGCACCGCTTGCTCGATGGCAGCCTCGATGGTCCAGCGCCCTTCACCGCTGTCGGCGACCTCACCGGAAAAACCATCCAGTTTCGGATCGCTGGCCAACGCGTCGGCGGTCAAGTCCAGCAGCCAGGACGACACCACGCTGCCGCGACGCCAGACTTCAGCGATATCGGCCACGTTCAGGTCGAAGCGCTGCTCCGGTGGCAGGCTTTCGCTGGATTTGGTCTTGAGGATGTCAAAACCCTCGGCAAAGGCCTGCATCATTCCGTATTCGATGCCGTTGTGGATCATCTTCACAAAATGCCCCGAACCGGCCGGGCCAGCGTGGATGTAGCCACGTTCGGCGCGGTCATCGTCGGATTTGCGGTCACGGGTGCGCGGGATGTCGCCCATGCCCGGCGCCAGGCTGTCGAACAGCGGGTCCAGGCGCTTCACCACTTCGGCATCACCGCCAATCATCATGCAGTAACCGCGTTCCAGGCCCCAAACGCCGCCGGAGGTGCCGACATCGATGTAGCTCAGGCCTTTTTCCGACAGGGCCTGGGCGCGACGGATGTCGTCCTTGTAGTACGTGTTACCGCCATCAATGATCACATCGCCCGGCTCCAGCAGTTCGCTGAGGACGTTAATGGTGTCTTCGGTGGGTGCGCCGGCCGGCAGCATGACCCAGACCGCCCGAGGCTTCTCCAGCCCGGCGACCAGTGCCGGCAGGTCCGCGACGCCCGTGGCGCCTTCCTGACGCAGGTTTTCGACAAAAGCGGCGTTGCGGTCGTAGACGACGGTGGTGTGCCCATTGAGCATCAGGCGCCGCGCAATATTGCCGCCCATGCGGCCCAGTCCAATGATCCCGAGTTGCATGTGCTGATGCTCCCTACTACAAATAAAGGTGTGTCAAAGATTTAACACTATCGACTAATGGAGGTTAGTCCAGAGCATTGCTGCATAGTTTCCGGGTAATTCGAGCGATCACAAGGGATAACGCTCAAGATCCGGCCGAAGACACAGCGACCATGAAAAATAAAAAAGTTCCAATCACAAGCAAAAGAAATCAGAATCGGCGCCGATAGTAGAGGTGTCGACCAAATACTGGCGACATCTCTATAGTTGATGTACGCCATTTGCGAGGTGAGCAATGGGCCCTGTCGTTACCGCACGTCCTCCCCAAACCCTTTATGTGACCATTCGTCGCGATGAATTGCGCCTACTCAAGGAAGAACGCGATCTACTGCTTGATGAAGTGACGCAACTGCGCATGCAGTTGCAACACGCACAGTTGTCCCACCAGAGCCAGTCCCTGGCTCGGTAACCGCCCCAGAGGCACAGCGCCAGGAAGTGACACTGGCCAAACCGGTGTCATTTCCATGCGAGTCCGCCATGCACACTTGTGGCGAGGAGATCTGTCCCCACAGGGCTGTGGGAGCAAAGCTTGCTCGCGAAACAGGCGCCTCGGTTCCTGAAGGACCACATCGTTTTCATCGCGGGCAAGCCTTGCTTCCACAGACACATCCCCTGCCACAAATAAATCCCTCCCCCCAGGTGCTCGCACCCCGTTATCGATTTGTATTCGAAAAACTCACAAACTTTTCACAACCGACTCGTGATACTCCCCGCCTTTAAGGTTGCTCGGCGTATGCCTGCGGTCACCAATCCGGTGCAGACAGCGTCGTCGACAAAGGCTGGAGCGCTTGATGAGTTTGTTCAAACGCAGCAAAACGACTGCGAAAGGTTTCGACTGGGCCGGGCTTGGCTGGCTGTTTCTGTTCTTCTGGTACTTCTCTGGCATCACCCAACTGCTCATTCTGTTGAGCGACACCTCCGGCTTCACCGGCTTTCGCCAAGCGTTCGTGATGAGCGCGGTGTGGTTGGCGCCCATGCTGCTCTTCCCCGCCCGCACGCGCGTGCTCGCGGCCTTGATCGGCGTGGTGCTGTGGGCCTGCTCCATGGCCAGCCTCGGCTACTTCTTCATTTATCAGCAAGAATTTTCCCAGAGCGTCATCTTCATCATGTTCGAATCGAACGTGTCTGAAGCCGGCGAGTACATGACACAGTATTTTGCCTGGTGGATGGTGGCGGCGTTCCTGGCCCACACCGCCGTCGGCTATTGGCTCTGGACCCGCTTGCGCCCGGTGTACCTGCCCCGGGGCCAGGCCATGGTCGCAGCAGTCGCCATTGTCTTGGCCGTGGTCGGTTATCCGCTGATCAAGCAGACCCAGCGTACCGGCAGCTTTGCCGGTGGCCTGGAGAAATTCGAAGATCGCATCGAGCCTGCGGTGCCGTGGCAGATGGTAGTGGCGTATCGTCGCTATGGTGAGCAGTTGGAGAACATGCAAGGCATGCTCCACAGCGCCAGCAAGATCGCGCCACTGCGCAACCTCAAGGACGCCATGGCCGACCAACCGGCCACTCTGGTGCTGGTGATCGGTGAATCCACCAACCGCCAACGCATGAGCCTCTACGGTTACCCGCGGGAAACCACGCCAGAGCTGGACAAGCTCAAAGGCCAGCTGTCGGTGTTCGACAACGTCATCACCCCGCGCCCCTACACCATCGAAGCGCTGCAGCAGGTGCTGACGTTCGCCGACGAACAGAACCCGGACCTGTACCTGAGCACCCCGTCGCTGGTGAGCATGATGAAACAGGCCGGCTACAAGACCTTCTGGATTACCAACCAGCAGACCATGACCAAGCGCAACACCATGCTCACGACCTTTTCCCAACAGGCCGACGAGCAGGTGTACCTGAACAACAACCGCAACCAGAATGCCGCGCAGTACGATGGCGATGTGATCGAGCCATTCAACAAGGCCTTGGCCGACAGCGCCCCGCGCAAGCTGATCGTGGTGCATCTGCTCGGCACCCACATGAGCTACCAGTACCGGTATCCGCCGACCTTCAACAAGTTCACCGACCGCCAAGGCGTACCGGCAGGCCTGCGTGATGATCAGGTCCCGACCTACAACAGCTACGATAATGCGGTGCTGTACAACGACTTCGTCGTGTCCAGCCTGATCAAGGACTACGCCAAGACCGACCCCAACGGCTTCCTGCTGTACCTGTCGGACCATGGTGAAGACGTGTTCGACTCCTCGGGCCACGGCACCCTGGGCCGTAATGAAGGCAAGCCGACCGCGCCGATGTACACCATCCCCTTCATGGCCTGGGCCTCGCCCAAGTGGCGCGAAAGCCATGACTGGAACTTTGCCGGCGACCTGTCGCGCCCCTACAGTAGCTCGCACCTGATTCACACCTGGGCGGACATGGCTGGCTTGAGTTTTGATGAACTGGACCACAGCAAGAGCCTGGTCAGCGCGGACTTCAAGGCGCGCCCGCTGTTGATTGGCGACCCCTATCAAACCCCACGCAAGGCCCTGATCGACTTCAGCCTGATGCAGCCCAAGGCACCGGCGGCTGCAGTCGTGCAGAAATAACCGAACCCCTTAGAAGCCCGCTTTTACAGGGGCTTGATCCAGAACTCCATAGGTCCGTGGGCCGGGTCGAACATGCCGGCGGCAAAGCCGAACTTGGCATAGCTGGCCTGGGCCACGGCATTGCCCTCGAGCACTTCCAGGGTAATCTTGCAGCAACCACGCTGGCGGGCGATGTCCTCGACCTTCTGCAGCATCTTCTGGCTCAGCCCGAGCCCACGAAAATCCTTCATCACCGCCACGTCGTGGACGTTCACCAGTGGCCGGCAGGCAAAGGTTGAAAAACCTTCGAAACAATTGACCAGCCCCGCCGGCTCGCCGTTGACGAAAGCCAGCACGCTGAAGGCATGAGGGCGCTTGGCCAGTTCCTCGGGCAGATGCAGCAGCACCTCTGCCGGCAATGGATGCCCCCCGCCCATCGGGTCCTGTGCATAGCCGTTGAGCACATGACAGATCGCTTCGGCGTGAACCGGGTTGGTGTAGCTGGCTTGCAGTACAAGGATGTCCTTGGCTTCTTCCATGACCTTCCATCTCACTTCGTTAGTGCCGCCAGCTCGAAGCCGTCGGCGGGATACAGGTCAGGTTCGCTGACCAAAACGTTGCATTTGCATTTCCTGGAGGCGGCTGAGGGTACGGCGAAACGGGAATTGCAGATAGCCCTCGGTATACAACTCATCCATCGGCACCAGGGCCGAAAGGCACAACGGCACCTTGCGGTCATAACACTCGTCAACCAGGGCGATGAAGCGCCGTACACCATCGTCATGGATCGACAACTGCGGCAATTCGCGATCACCGGCCTCGACCCGTTCGACACCGTCTTCGGTGCCACGGGCAATGCGCCCTTCGCGTTGTTCGGCGCTCAGGCACGGCACGTCACTGAGCAGGATGACGCTGAAGCGGTCGCACAGCGCCATGAAATCCAGCGCCGAGAACGGTTGCTCGCACAGGTCGGAGTAACGGCTCCAGAGCACGGTATCGCTGGCCCGAACCGGTTCAAGCAGGCGATGACCGACCTCGATCGGCGCAGTGCTCGACGCTTGCCCGGTGGTCAACTGGTTGAAGACCTCCCCCAGCGGATCAGGTTGCCCGGGATCGCGCAGCCAATAACGTTGCTGTAACTGACCTGGGTGCTGGCGATGGTCTTGCCAACCGTTCACCGGCACGACCTGCATGTATCGATTGATCGCGGTGATGGTCGGCAGGAAACGCTCGCGGTTGTGGCCGTTGGCATAGAGTTCTTCCGGCGGCAGGTTGGAGGTACTGACCATCACCATGCCCAGCTCGAACATCACCTGGAACAGGCGCCCGAGGATGATTGCATCGCCGATGTCGTTGACGAACAGTTCGTCGAAACACAGCACCCGTACTTCAGCACTCAACTCCCGGGCCAGGGCCTGCAAGGGATCCGGCGTGCCAGTGAGCTGAAATGAACGCTGATGCACCCACGCCATGAAATGGTGGAAGTGTTGTCGACGGGCCGGCACCTTGAGGCTTTCATAAAAGCGGTCCATCAGCCAGGTCTTGCCACGTCCCACCGGGCCCCAGAGATAAACGCCCTTGATCGACTTGCGACCTTCGTGCAACGCCTTGTGGCATTGCTCCAGTGTCATGATGGCCAGTTCCTGGGCCTCGTCCTGGACGAAGCCGTGGTGTTCGATGGCATGCTGCCAGGCACTCAAGGGGGAGTCGAAAGTCATACGGCCCGGGTCCGGAAAACGAAGGTGGGGAGTATGCCATGGCGGACGACTGCAGGAACCCTGCGTGGATCTGTGGCGTGGGGTTTATCTGTGGGAGCAACATCTTGTGAAAGCATGGCCTTTGGGAGCATGGCCTCTGGAAGCAATGGCCTGTGGGAGCATGGCTTGCCCGCGATAGTCGCGCCGCGGTCCAACAGCCAAACCGCGTTATCGTTCATCGCGGGCAAGCCTTGCTCCCACAGGCCTTGCTCCCACAGACCTGAGTGCAGAACTTAGATCGAGATATCCAACCGACTGATCTTGCCCTGCTCATCGAGCCGGAAGGTGTAGCGTAACTCCAACGGGCTGCCGGGGAATGTCCCGGAGATCAGGTTCTGCACCAGCACCTTGCCAGTGCGTTGCTGCACATTGAGGACTTCCACCCGCGGCTGGAAGCGCTGGGCGGTGTCTTCCATCCATTGGGCGATGGCCTGGGTGCCAACACGGTGCTGGCCTTCATCGAACACGTTGGCATCCTCGGCGAAGAAACGCGTCACCGCCGAACTGTCACGGGCATTGGCGGCCGCGATGTAGCCGGCGATGGCCGGGGCCAGGGAAGAGACGGGATTGGACATGGTACGGCTCCTTGTTTTATCGATCTGGCACTATGCTAGAACAGCGTTGTGTCAGTTTTTGTCAGGAGTGAAACGCCCGGTTTCGTCCAGCTTCATCAGCGCAAACCAGTCGCGCAGCAAGTCGCTGCGTCGGCCCGGATAGCGCTCGCCCTGCTCGGTGGCAGAGGCAATCCGGTCAGTGCGAAAAGTCCGATAGGCGCCGCGCAATTCACACCAGGCCACCACCACCCGCGCTTCATTGAAAAAGCCCAGGGCCAGCGGCCAGATCAAGCGTTGGCTCGGGGTCTTGTTCACATCGGCGTAATCGATATGCAGCTTGGCCTGGGCGCGAATGGCCTGGCGGTACACATTCAGTTCCACCGTGTTCTGCGGATAGCCATAACCCGGTGGACCGGGCAATACCGTGGGGTTGCGCAAGGCGTCTCGCACATCGGGGGCCAGCACTGCGGCGACCTTCGCCAGGGCGTCGGCGGCGGCCTTGCCCAGCACCTCGTCGGCGCGCTGATCGACGTAGCGCAAGCCCAGCACAATGGCCTCGATTTCATCGGCGGTGAACATCAGTGGCGGCAGGAACAGGCCGCTGCGCAAGACATAACCGATGCCCGCCTCGCCCTGGATCGGCGCGCCGAGGGCGGTGAGTTCGGCGATGTCGCGGTACAAGGTGCGCTCGGAAACGTTCAGTTCACCCGCCAATGTCGCAGCGGTGACCGGGCAACGCTTGCCCCGCAAGACTTGCAGCAAAGTGAGCAACCGAGAGGTACGCGACACGATGGACTGTCCGGAAAGAAAAAGTTGACGCAGATTAGCAGAGGCTGGTGTCAGAAACTGTCAGGAGCCATGATCCTTGTTTGGACCCAGAGCAAGGTGGAATCTGCCCCCGCAAGGCTGTGGGAGCAAAGCTTGCTCGCGAAACAGACACCTCGGTTCCTGAAAGACCGCATCGCCTTCATCGCGGGCAAGCCTTGCTCCCACAGGGTGGTTTGCCGTTGTCATGGGGCCGCTGTGGGTTATCGTACTCAATCGTTTCCGAGTTTTTTCCTTTCTTGAGAGTCTATCCATGCGCAGAATCCTCGGCCTTTCCGTTTTCCTGATACTGCTCAGCCTGAGCGCCTGCGCCCTCTTCCCGCACCGTGACCCGCTGAACATCAACGTAGTCGGCATCGAACCCTTGCCCAACCAGGGCCTGGAGGTGCGTTTCGCCGTGAAACTGCGCGTGCAGAACCCCAACGAAACCGCCATCGACTACAACGGCGTGGCGCTGGACCTGGAGGTCAACGACCGTACGCTGGCAACGGGGGTCAGTGACCAGAGCGGTTCGATCCCGCGCTTTTCCGAGGCGATCCTCAGTGTCCCGGTGAGCATTTCGGCGTTTTCGGTGTTGCGCCAGACCTTGGGCCTGAGCCAGACCCAAGGTCTGGACAACCTGCCCTATGTGCTCAAGGGCAAGCTCGCCGGCGGCGTATTCGGCACCCTGCGCTTCGTCGACCGCGGAACCCTCGACCTGCCGGGTTCCGCCGCCAGCTGGTGAATCATGCCGTGAAGCGCACGCCGGGCTTGGCGCGCTCATCCACCACCAACTCGAACACATCCGGCCTGGCGTAATGCCCCACCACGTCATAGTCGTAGCGCGCCCGCACCAGTTCATCGGTGTCGATTTCGGCGGTGAGTAACCCCGCCGTGTCTTTCAGCGGCCCGGCCAGCACGTCGCCCATGGGCCCGACAATCACGCTGCCACCAGCAATCAACGGCCGCTCGGCCGGCCAGTGCGCGACCTCGATACCCAGGGCCTGCGGCGAAGCCTGGACCTGGCAGGCACTGACCACAAAGCAGCGACCTTCGTGGGCGATATGGCGCATGGTCACCTGCCACATCTCCCGCTCATCCACCGTCGGCGCACACCAGACTTCCACGCCTTTGGCGTACATCGCGGTGCGCAGCAGCGGCATCATGTTTTCCCAGCACACCGCCGCGCCGACCCGACCGACCTGGCTGTCGATCACGGGCAAGGTCGACCCATCGCCCTTGCCCCAGATCAGCCGCTCGGTGCCGGTGGGCATCAACTTGCGGTGCCGGGCTACCAGGCCTGCATCGGGTTCGAAATACAGCGCGGTGCAGTACAGGGTGCTGCCGACACGCTCGATGACGCCCAGCACCAGGCTCGCCCCTGTACGCGCCGACAGCCCGGCCAGCGCTTCGGTTTCAACGCCGGGCACGTCAATGGCATTGGCAAAATAGCGGGCAAACGCCTCGCGCCCCTCCGGCAGCCGGTAACCCAGTTGAGTCCCGAACCCCTCGCCCTTGGGATAGCCACCCAGCAGCGCTTCAGGCATCACCACCAGGCGCGCGCCGGCCTCGCGAATGGCCTCTTCGTAGGAAAGGATCTGTGCCAGGGTCTCGCCCTTGCCGCCAGGCAACGAGCCGATCTGCAGGGCAGCCACAATGGATTTGGGCATGTTTTTTCAACTCCTTGATCATCAGGTGTTGCTGATTCTCAAGCAGCGGCCGATCATGAATAAAGCCCTGAATGCTGCTAAATGATATGAGCCTTATGAATATCGCTGACATCGACCTCAATCTGCTCAAGACCTTCGAAGCCCTGCATGACGAATCCAGCGCCAGCCGCGCCGCCGTGCGCCTGGGCGTGACCCAGTCGGCCATCAGCGCTGCGCTGCGCAGGCTTCGCGGTTTGTATGACGATCAATTATTCGTGCGCACCGGCCGGGGCCTGGCGCCGACGCTGCGGGCCAATCAACTGAAGCCGGTGATCAGCGAAGCATTGGATAAATGCCGCCAGAGCCTGGCGATGGTCGACCCGGATGCCAGCCATTACGAAGGCCGCTCGGTCATCGTCGGCCTGTCGGACGATTTCGAAATTGCCCATGGGCGACGCCTGATCGAAGAAGTGGCCCACCGCGCGCCGGGCCTGCGCTTGATTTTCCGCCAGACCCACAGTCAGATCGTCGGCCGGGCCCTGATGGAGCGCGACCTTGACCTGGCGATCACAGCGGGCGGTTTCGCCCAGCGATTGCTCAGCCGTCAGGTGTTGGGCGAAGGCGATTACGCTTGCCTCCTGGACCCGGCGAGCCTGGCGCAGGGCCAGCAATCCCTCAGCCTGGAGGCGTTCGTGGCCCGTGAACACCTGCTGGTGTCTTCGGGTGGTTTCATCGGCATCACCGACGAAGGGCTGGCCGGGCTTGGCCTGAGTCGGCGAGTCTGCGCCTCGACCACCCACTTTGCCGCGTTGCCGTTCCTGCTCAAGGGCAGTCAGGCCGTGGCGACCATCCCGACCCATGCCGCCCGGGCCATCGCCGACCTCAGCGGCCTGGCCTTGCTGCCCTGCCCCCTGGCCTTGCCCCGCTACCCCATCGAGTTGGGATGGCGAACCCACACGCAAATGGAGCCGACTATGCTCAAGGTTCGCGAGGCCCTTACGGCAACATTCGCCTAAGGCTTACTTGTTGGCAGCCATCAGTCGATTGACCTCACTGCGCACCATGTTGGCGTACTCCGGCGGCGACATGCCGTCCAGTTCGGCACGCACCCACTCGGCCCACTTGCCCTTGCGTTTGGAGCGCTCGCCGAACAAGCGGGCGGCATCGCCCTTGGCCTTGCCCAGGTTGTTTTGCCACAGTTCAAAAAGTCGGGATTTTTCGTCTTCCAGCGCGGCGCGCTCGGCCAGGGGCTTGTCAGCCAGATTGAAGCTCATGGGAATTACCTGTTGCGTAAATAGGCGCCATCTTACACCTTGGAGGGAAACGTCTTAACCACGATTTGTGATGGACTGCCCTGCCAGCGCCGAGCGTTGCAACTTTTTAACGGGCACGGCACTCCATTGTTCAATGCCATCATCCACACAAGGAGTACTTCCATGGCCCGTAAAGGCACCGTGCAAGCGAACGGAGAGCAAATCAAGGATCAAGCCTTCAGCGAATTGACGGCTCTGATTGAAGAATCGGAAAAGCTGCTCAAAAGCAGTGCCTCGCTGGTGGGCGAAGAGGCCGAAGACCTGCGAGGCCAGATATCCCAGAAACTGCAACAGGCGCTCGACTCAGTCACCAGCACGCGGGAACGTACCCGTCCCATGGTCGATGCCACTGAGGTCTATATTGGCGGCCACCCCTGGCAGACCGTGGCGATTTCCGCCGGTTTCGGCCTGGTGGTGGGTTTGTTGCTAGGACGGCGTTAAACACCACAAACCAGTCCCCGGACCTCATGTGGGAGCGAGCTTGCTCGCGATGACGGTGAGTCAGGCAACATCTCTGCTGCTGAACCACCGCTATCGCGAGCAAGCTCGCTCCCACAGGAGTTTGTGGATGAGCCTGCCACTTATGAACATCCACAAGGTTTTGCTTTAAGCCACAGGTCCCGCCCGCAGGATCGACACATCCTCCCCGCGATACAGCGCCTCGACCTTCCCCGCCCGCCACTGCAGCACCGCCCGTTGGTTGATCGAGCCTTTGTCGGTGATTTCACCACGGTCGATGGACGCCGGTTCATCGAGCAAGGCGATCCACTCCACGCGACTGGCGTTGCCGCTGGCTTCGCGGTTCAGGCGTTGCAGCCAGTCGGCGAACCATTGGCGTACCGGCGGGCTGGCGAGGACCTGGGCGTCGCTGGCCTCCCCGCCCAGGCCCGACAAGCGTCGGCATTCAGCAAGCCGTGGGAACACCAGCGCCCCCAGGCACTCGCGATCCGGCGCGGTGATCACCAGGTCCTGGACGTAGGGCGTGCCCTCCAGCACCGCGCGGTTGCGCAACGGCCCGACGCTTACGAATACACCGGAAGACAATTTGAAGTCCTCGGCGATCCGCCCATCGAACATCAGCCCCAGTTGCGGATTGCTGGCATCGGCCAACTTGATCGCATCCCCCGAACAATAGAAACCCTCCTCGTCGAATACCTCGGCAGTTTGCTGCGGCGAGCGCCAGTAGCCGGGCATGATGTGCGGCCCGCGAAAACGCCCTTCGAACTTGCCGTCCACCGGCACTAGCCGGACTTCGCAGCCGGGCGCCGGAAGGCCAATGTAGCCGGCCATGGACAACGGCCCGGTGGTGAAGGTGCAGGACGGCGCCGCCTCGGTCATGCCCAGGCCCGCCATCATGCGGATACGTTCGCCGCAATGCTGTTCGGCGACCTTGTCGAGCCGGTCCCAGGTGCTTTGGGACAAACCCGCTGCCGCAAAGAAGAACAGACTGATGCGCTTGAAGAATCGCTCGCGCAACTCACCGTCCCGCTCCAGGGCGCTAACCAGCTCCTCCCAGCCCTTGGGCACGGTCAGGTAGGCGGTCGGTGAAATTTCCTTGAGGTTGCGCAGGGTTTCGGCGAAGCCCTGGGCGGTGGGTTTGCCGTCGTCCAGGTAGAACGTGCCGCCGTTGTACAACACGATGCCAACGTTGTGGCTGCCACCGAACGTGTGGTTCCACGGCAACCAGTCCACCAGCACCGGGGGCGCCTCGCCGAACACCGGAAAGGTCTGCAGCAGCATCTGCTGATTGGCGCAAAGCATACGCTGGGTGGTGATCACCGCCTTGGGCAGTTTGGTGGAGCCTGAGGTAAACAGGAACTTGGCGATGCTGTCCGGGCCAGTGGCGGCGAACGCCTGCTCGGCCTCGGCGCCGCCGGGTTGGGCCAGCAGGCTGGCGAAGCTTGTCCTCGACCGGCCAGCTATCTCGCCACGCACCGTGATCAAGGGCACGTCCGCCGGCAATACGGCAGTGATTGCCCGCTCGAACGGTGCGGCTTCGCTGACAAACACCAGCCCCGGCTGCAACAGATCGCAGACGTGACGCAGCTTGGCGAAATCCTGGGACAGCAATGAATAGGCCGGCGAAACCGGGCAATAGGGAATACCGGCGTACATCGCGCCGAGGGCCATTTGCAGGTGCTCGATGTCGTTGCCGGAGAGCAGCGCCAAGGGTTTCTCGGCCGATAAGCCGTAACCGAGCAGGCTTTGGGCGATGGCCCGGACACTGTCGAGCATTTGGGCATAACTGACACGACACCAGTCACCACCGGCTTCACGGGCGGCGATAAACGTCTGCTCTGGGCGCACCTCGGCCCAGTGCACCAGGCGCTCGAGCAACCGCGCCGGCAGCGGGGCCAGAGGCTCCAGGGAGCGCATGTGCAAGATGCCACGCTCTTCCCGGACTTCGACGGCAGGATGACCAATCGACACCTGGCGATACCGCCTGGCCTCGGGTCGGGAGGACGGTCTGGACTCGAAACTCACGTACATTTCCTCCACCAAGGCACACTCGGGTCGCGATGCGAGCGGAGCGTGGCAGCACTAGGCTGCGGCCTTGTCATTATTATTCTGGCCTGCATCGGGGCGACGGTGTTCAAGGCTCCACCGCCCGCGATGCGACGGGTTTCAGATCGGGTAATGCCGGGGACCGTTCTGCAAGGTCACCCAACGCAGCTGGGTGAAATGCTCGATGGACGCCTTGCCGCCAAAGCTGCCGTAACCACTGGACTTGACCCCGCCAAAGGGCATCTGCGCCTCATCGTGCACGGTCGGCCCGTTGATGTGGCAAATGCCCGACTCGACCCGCTGGGCCAAGGCTAGAGCACGGCTCGTGTCGCGACTGAAGATGGCGGCCGACAGGCCGAACTCGGAATCGTTGACCAGGCGCAACAGCTCTTCATCGCCGTCACCGCGCAGAAGCACCGCCACCGGCCCGAAAGACTCTTCGCGGTACAAGCGCATCTGCGCAGTGACGCCGTCGAGCAAGGTTGGTTGCAGGATGCTGCCTTCCAACTGCCCACCCGTGACCAGCGTTGCGCCTCTGGCCAAGGCATCGTCGATCAGCCCCTTGATGCGTTGACCGGCACTGACGTCAACCAACGAGCCCAGCACCGAATCAGCAGCCGTCGGATCGCCGGCGCGCAGGGTGGCGATCTTGGCGGTCAAGCGGGCGATGAACTCATCCGCCACACGGGCATCGACGATCAGTCGCTCGGTGGACATGCAGATCTGGCCCTGGTTGAAGTAGGCGCCGAAGGCCGCCGCTTGCACCGCAGCGTCCAGGTCGGCATCGTCCAGCACCAGCAGCGGCGCCTTGCCGCCCAGTTCCAGCAAGGCCGGCTTGAGGTGACGCGCCGACAGTTCGCCGACGATGCGCCCGACATGGGTCGAACCGGTGAAATTGACCCGACGCACCGCCGGGTTGGCGATCAACCGCTCGACAATGGCCGGCGCATCCGCCGGTGCGTTACAGATCACGTTGACCACGCCGTCACCCAGCCCTGCGTCCTGCAACACCTGGCCGATCAGCCGGTGCACCGCCGGGCTTATTTCAGAAGCCTTGAGCACCACGGTGTTACCACAGGCCAGGGGCATGGCGATGGCGCGGGTGGCGAGAATCACCGGAGCGTTCCAGGGCGCGATGCCCAGCACTACGCCGCAAGGCTGACGCAGGGCCATGGCGAAACTGCCAGGCACGTCCGAAGGAATGATTTCGCCATTGATCTGGGTCGTCATGGAAGCGGCTTCACGCAGCATGTTCGCCGCCAGGTGTACGTTGAAACCGTACCAATTGGCCATGGCACCGGTTTCGCCGGCAGCAGCGACGAATTCACTGCTACGGGCCTGCAACTGCTCGGCCGCACGCAACAGTCGCGTGCGGCGTTCGTTAGGCGCCAATGCGGCCCAGGCGGGAAACGCCGCTTGGGCAGCAGCTACCGCGGCGTCGGCATCTTCCAGGGTGGCGGCGGCCACGCGAGACACCACCTCACCCGTCACCGGGTTGCAGCGTTCGAAGGTCCGGCCGTCACGGGCCGGGCACGACTGGCCGCCAATCAACAGGGGCACGTCCAGCATGGTGATTCCTCTTTATTGTCTTTATCGGGAATGCATCGCAGCGGTGTAACAGTAGCGCCAGGGCGAGGCAGCGAACAGCGGGATGCGGCCCGCCATTCGCCGGTCGATTCAGCGCTTATAGGTTTGCAAGCCAGGCTTGATGCTCTTGTCGTCCAGAAACTGTTTCATGCCCTGCTCGCGGCCACCTTCGGTGTCGAGCAGGCGCGACTGGTCGAGCTTGGCGTATAGGTAATCCTCGTTCTGCTCCCAGGTCAGTTCGCGGCAGCGTTTGAAACCATGCTTGGCGGCCCGCAGCACCACCGGGTTCTTTTCCAGCAGGTTGCGCGCCAGCTCCACCGTGACTTCACGCAGTTGCGCCAAGGGCACGCTTTCGTTGACCAGGCCCATTTCGGCGGCTTTCTGCCCGCCGAACGTCTTGCCCGTCATGATGTAGTACAGCGACTGGCGATGGCCCACGGTGTCGGCCATGGCCTTGCTCACCAGGTTGCCTGGCGGAATGCCCCAGTTGATTTCCGAGAGACCGAAGGTCGCTTCGTCGGCGCAGATCGCCAGGTCGCACGCCACCAGCGGGCTGAAACCGCCACCAAAGCACCAGCCGTTGACCATGGCGATGGTTGGCTTGGCGTACATGCGCAGCAGCTTCCATTGCCATTGCGACGCTTCGCGACGGATTTTTTCCTGGAGGATTTCCGGCCCGGCATCCACTTCGCGGAAATATTCCTTGAGGTCCATGCCGGCGGTCCAGGCATCACCGGCCCCGGTCAGCACCAATACGCCAGCGGCCGGATCCTGCTCCAGCGTCTCGAGCACGTCGATCATCTCGCGGTTGAGGGTCGGGCTCATGGCGTTGCGTTTTTCCGGGCGATTGAGGGTGACCCAGGCGATGCCCTCCTCGATATCGACCTTGACCGTTTTCCAGCGACCTTCGTAATTACTCATGATGCGTGCTCTCTTGTTCTTGGCTGAAGATGATCAAAAACTAAACCGGAAAAATAGTTATGTCAATTAACTATTAATCGATTTATCTGTATTTTTCCGGGTCTGGGTCGGCGGTTACAAATCTCGAATTTGCGCGACCCCATAGCCAGGGCGTCGCAACCCCGGCAAACTGGATAGCCTTGTTAATCACTTACCTTGAGGAAGTTCACTTCGATGGCCAAGTCTTCCAAGCTTGCCGAACCCGCCGAACCCGCCGAGCCCCTGGCCGCCGGTACCGACGCGCAAGCGCCGCTGGACTCCGCGCTGGACGACCTGATCGGTTACGCCCTGCGCCGCGCCCAGTTGAAACTGTTCCAGAACCTGATTGGCCGGCTCGCCGTCCACGATCTGCGCCCTGCCCAGTTCTCGGCGCTGGCGATCATCGACCAGAATCCCGGCCTGATGCAGGCCGACCTGGCCAAGGCCCTGACGATCGAACCGCCGCAAGTGGTGCCGCTACTGAACAAACTGGAAAGTCGGGCCCTGGCCGTGCGTGTGCGGTGCAAGCCGGATAAACGCTCCTACGGGATATTCCTGAGCAAGACTGGCGAAACCTTGCTCAAGGAACTCAAGCAAATCGCCGCACAGAGTGACTTGGATTCCACCGCGACCCTTTCAGGCGCTGAGCGGGAGGAGTTGCTGCGGTTGTTGAAGAAGGTTTACCACTAGCAAACCTGGCGGCGCTCCCTGTGGCGAGGACGCAAGCTCCGGCTATGTGGGAGCAAAGCTTGCTCGCGACGAAGGCACCTCGATTCCTGAAAAACCGCAGCGCTTCAATCGCGGGCAAGCCTTGCTCCCACAAGAGCAAGCCAGACACCTGGGAACTCACCAGATCGGCACGCTGTACGTCACCAGGAACCGTGTCTGGTTCTCGTCGCGAAACGCCGCCGTACCCGGGAAGTTGTTGCGATAGATCGATTTGCGCGCCAGCAGCCCGACGTTTTTCAGCGGGCCGCTCTGGATCACGTACCCCAGTTCCATCTGGAACTCGCGTTCCTTGCGATCCTCGGCATTGAGGGCCGCCAGTTCGATGTGATCACCACGCACATAACGCAGCCGACTCCGCAGGCCCGGCACGCCCACGGCGGCAAAGTCGTAGTCATGGATCGCCTGCCAGGTGCGTTCCTTGGCATTGAGAAAATCCGAGCTCATGGTCATTTCGCTCAAGCCCATCAGCTCGGTGCCGGACACATAAGGCGTGGCCGTATCGCCACTGGAATGCATGTAGCCCAGGCTCACGCGATGGCCACCCAGGCGATAGCCGACCAGCGCCGAGACATTGCGGTTATCCACTTTTCCGGCCTTGGCCGCGCCGTCTTCGTCGCTGAAAAAACTGCGCAGGTCGGTGGTCAGGACGCCATCGCCCAAAGGCAGGTTATGCAATAACGCCAGAGTGTTCTGTTGATACAAATCCGCCACTTCGGCGTGGTAAGCCCGCAGGCTGAGGTCTTTGCTGACCTGGTAGTCGCCGCCCACGTACGCCATATGGGAAGAAGTCGCCGCACCGTTGAAACGACGGTTGGGCGAGGCGATGCTCATCGGTTGGTAGTCGGTGGAATCGCGCCGGGCGATGCGATCGATATAACCGGTGTTCAACGTCAAGCCGTCGATGTCCTTGGAACTGAGAGTCGTCCCGCGAAAGGTCTGCGGCAGCAGCCGCGATGGGCTGGCAAAGGCAAACGGCAGGAAGATCGACACATCGCCGGTCTTCACCGTGGTTTGCGCGAAACGCAGCTTGCCGGTCACGCCCAGGCGCGAATACTCATCAGCTGCGCGCTTGTCGCTGCTCGACACCGGCAACAGTTCGGTGCCGCTTCGGTCAGGTGACGAGTCGAGCTTGATGCCCAGCAATCCCCTCACGTCGAGGCCGAACCCAACCGCCCCTGGGGTAAACCCCGACTCGACGTTCATGAACACACCTTGAGCCCACTCCCTGGCCGCGGTCTTGGCGCCGTCGTCCTTGTAGTCGCGGTCCATGTAGTAATTGCGCAGGGTCAGGGTGCCGTGACTGTCGTCGATGAAGCCCTCCGCCCGCAAGGCCGGAGCCCCCAGGCTCAGCCCGAGACAAGCCAGCAGATGAACGAGCGATGAAACAGGGCGCGCCGTCAGGGCGGCCCGGGCAAGGTTTGGCATGTTCGATTCCACTTATTGTTGTTGTTTTGTTCGGCCCAACCTTGGTGGTGGGGGGCCGTGGGAACCAAGAATGGAAACTGCACGGGCGCTTCGTCAATCAACAATGACCGATAATCGAACATTAATATCATTAACTAATTTACCAACTGACTCGAAGATTCATACCAAACCTCTGATTTTTATAATGATCTGGCCAGTTTATGACTCCCCATTGGCAACCTTCATTTTTTAGTTAGCTTTGTTAATCTTAAATGCACCTACCGGCTATCCTCCGAGCCGGTGTCCCTCACAAAAACAATAAGAGGATTTGCCATGAACCGTCCGGCGCGTCGTGCGACGCTGACCATCGCCTTGTGTTTCATCGTCGCGCTGATCGAGGGTTTCGACCTTCAGTCAGCCGGTACCGCAGCCGCAGGTCTGCGACAGACGTTTGCCCTCGACCCGAAAATGATGGGTTGGGTATTCAGCGCCGGGATCATAGGGCTGTTGCCAGGTGCGTTCTTCGGTGGCTGGATCGCTGATCGCATCGGTCGCAAGAAAATCCTCGTCACCGCTGTCTTGCTGTTCGGCGTGTTTTCCCTCGGCACCGCTTATGTCGAACACTTCTCCAGCCTCTTGCTGGTGCGTTTCATGACCGGCCTGGGCTTGGGCGCCGCCCTGCCCAACCTCATTGCCCTGTGCGCCGAAGCCGTGGGCGAGCAGCGCCGGGGCACGGCTATCAGCGTGATGTATGCCGGCGTTCCGTTGGGTGGTGCATTGGCGGCAGTGGTCGCCATGTTGTTTGGCGAGCACTGGCAGATGACGTTTTTCATCGGTGGGCTCGCGCCCTTGCTGGTGGTCCCGCTGATGCTCCTGTGGCTCCCCGAATCGAGCGTCTTTCGCCAGGCGCAGGATGGCGGCTCATCGCGCGGCTCCACCGCCCAGGCGCTGTTCGGTGAAGGTCGCGGCCGCACCACCTTGGCGCTGTGGCTGAGTTATTTCTTCACCCTGACGGTGATGTACATGTTGCTCAACTGGCTGCCATCGTTGCTGCTGGAGCAGGGCTTCAGCAAACCCCAGGCCGGCCTGGTGCAGATGCTGTTCAATATCGGCGGTGCTCTTGGCTCGTTGCTCGGCGGCCTGTTGCTGGACCGTTGCAATGGCATCAAGGTGGTGCTGTTCGTCTATGCCGGTCTGCTGAGCGCCCTGGCCGGGGTCGGGTTGTCGGTCGGTATCGTGCCGATGGCCATTGCCGGGTTCGCCGCTGGGTTGTTTGTCATGGCTGCGCAATTGGTCCTCTACGCCTTGGCTCCGCCCTCCTACCCTACGACCGTACGTGCGACGGGGGTTGGTGCGGCGGTGGCCATCGGACGCCTGGGGTCGGTGGCCGGGCCTCTGGCTGCAGGGCAGATCCTGGCGGCAGGGGGTGGGACCACGGCCGTATTGCTGGCGACTTCGCCTGGGTTGGTGGTTGCGACGTTGGCTGTTCTTAGTGTGGTTCGTCGTTCGGTCGGGCCGCGGTTGAGGGCTACGAATCCGGTTGTGGAGCATTCCTGACTTGGGGTGAATATCCGTTATTTAGGTCACGGCTGCTTATGGTTCCGCCCTGACGGCGGCTCACTTTTGAAAAGCTCGGAAGCCGGCCCAGTCAAAAGTAAGCAAAACGCTTTTGCCCCACCACTTGGTGCCTCGCCTAGGCTCGGCATGCCCGAACGAAGGCATTGCTCCGTGGGAGCGAGCTTGCTCGCGATGACGCCAGCACTGCACATCACCACACGCTGACCCAACGCTTTCGCGAGCAGGCTCGCTCCCACAGGGGATTGTGGGGGCTCACAGCATCCGGACACGATACAAGGTCCTTATGGGAGCAACTGTCTTGGATGATTTATTTAGCCATCTTTTCCAGGGACATCTCGCCCCGCAATAAGCGATCTAGACCTTGAACCGCGCCACCGTCTCATGCAGTGACCCGGCCATCTGCGCCAGGTCCTGGCCCGCCGTATCGGTATGCCGGGCGCCCAGCATGACTTGTTCGGACAGGTTGCGAATGCCCACCAGGTTACGATCCACCTCTCGCGCCACCAGCGCCTGCTGTTCCGTGGCGCTGGCGATCATCAGGTTGCGCTCGTTGATCTGCGAGATCGAATGGGCGATTTCATCCAGGGCATCGCCGGAGCGCTGGGCCACTAGCAGCGTGGCTTGCACCAGTTCGCTGTTGTTCTGCATGGAGCTCACCGCATGCCCGCTGTCCAGGCGGATGTTACCGATCATGCCCTCGATTTCCCGAGTCGAATCCTGGGTCCGATGGGCCAACGCCCGGACTTCATCGGCCACCACTGCAAAACCACGCCCGGCATCACCGGCGCGGGCGGCTTCGATGGCGGCGTTCAGTGCCAGGAGATTGGTCTGTTCGGCGATGCTGCGGATCACGTCCAGCACCGAACTGATGTCCTGGACCCGCCCGGCCAATTGCTGGATTCGCCCGGAACTGTCCGTCACACCTTCGGCCAGCGCGGTAATGGAAGCCACCGTTTCCTGGACCTGTTCACGACCGCGCTGGGCCGTTTGCTCGGACACTCGCGAGGCTTCGCTGGTGCTCACCGCATTGCGCGCCACTTCATCCACCGCAGCGGTCATCTGGTTCACGGCCGCGGCAGCCTGTTCGATTTCATGCCCTTGCAACTGCAAGGTGCTGCTGGTCTGGCTGCTCACCGCGCTCAGTTCTTCGGAGGAACTGGCCACCCGATCCACCGAGGCCGCAATGTGCCGGACCATGCTGTTGAGGCTCTGCTGCATGTCGTGCATGTTGCTCATCACGCTGTCATTGGCGCCAACGCCCACGGGCACGCGGATCGTCAGGTCGCCCTGGGCGATGAGATTAAGCAGCCGCGCCGCGTCATTCGGTTCACCGCCCAGGGGACGGGTCACGCTGCGGGTCACCAGGACCGCCACGGTCGTTACCAGGGCCAGGCAAGCCAGCACCAACGCCAACATGTTGCGCCGCGCATCGTTGTAGCGTGCCTGGGCCTGCTGTTCACGTTCGACAAAGACCTTGCCCTGCATCGCCATGATCCCTTCGAGGCTTTTGTACACCTCAAGCTCCGCCGGAATCACCCCTTGCTTGAGCTGCGTCATCGCCTCCTCCGTCGCGCCCTGGCGGATCAACGCCTGCACCTGGACGAAAGCCGCCACATAGGCCTCGCGACGCTTTTTCAACTCGGCATACGCGGCCTTGCCTTCAGGCTGATCGAACAACGGCTCCAGCGTGGCGAAGGCCTGGGTAATCCGCTGCCGGGTGGCGTCGATGGATTGCTGGACTTGCGCGTTGTTCTTGTCGATCAACAAGTCCCGGGTATTCCTGGCGTTATCGCGCACGCCCGTGGCGATCACCATGATCGGGTCGATCTTCGGCCAATCCTGCCTGATGATCTGCTCGGCCTGGTCGCGCAGCATCGCCAGGTCGCTCAAGGCGTAAAGCGCCAAGGCGATCAAGGCCAGTGGGGCGATGGCAAAGCCGATCACGATGCGTTGGGCAGTGGTGAATCTGGTCATATCAAATGCTCCCTGTTCAACTACCTGCCGGGTGGCAGCGCATTTGAAAACCTTGAAAAAGTGCGGCCCAGTCATCCCGGGCCGCTGTCGGTCGTTCATCCCGGCGCTCGCTCAACTGCGTAAGACGAACGAGGGGAACAACTCGCGCATGGCGGCCCACAGCTCAGGTTGCAAGGCTTGTGCCGAAACGCTGGAAAGGTGGGGATCGAGCATCCGCGCGGTGCGCACCAGTTGTACGGCGAACCGCGTGACGCCGCGTTCGCTCAAGCGTCGGGCCAGGGTCAGCAACCGCTCGGGGTCGAACAGGTGCCAGTGCACCGTTGTGCGACATTCATAATCCACGCCGCTGGCCAGCAGGTGGTCGAGGCTGCGCCAGTTGGCGGCACCGCTGCCTTCGACCCGGGTCACGTCCAGGGCATCCTCGGGCAAGGCCTTGACGTCGAAACCCACCCAGTCGGCAAGCCCGACCACTTTGGCGAAGGCCGCCGGCTTGATGCCGGCGCTGTGCAGGCCGATGCGAAAGCCCATCTGCCGCACTTGCTCCATGGCCGGCGCCAGGCCGTCCTGCAAGGTTGGCTCACCGCCGCTGAACACCACGGCGTCGAGCAGATCCTGACGGCGTTGCAGGAACGCCAATACCCGGCACCAATCCACCTCCTCGCTACCGCGCGGCGGGATCAGTTGCGGGTTATGGCAATAACGACAACGCCAGGCACAGCCCTGGCAAAACAGCACGCACGCCAGTTGGCCCGGATAATCGAGTGTGGTCAGGGGCACCATGCCCCCGACCCGTAGCACTCGACTCATGGACGCCCGGCCGCGCGTTCGGTGAAGTGCACCCGCTCGCGGTGCTCGGACTGCTTGCCTGGGTTGAAGGCCGCCACCGGACGGTGATAACCCATCACTCGGGTCCAGACTTCGCAACGTTGACGCTGTGCTTGTGGAAGGCTTTGCGATGCATTCATGGGTGAAGCTCCTTGCGGTCGATGGATCGGATCAGTGAACGCTGCCCTGGCGCTGTTGTTGCAGCAGCAAGGCCTCGTCGCATTTGGGGCAAAACTCGTGTTCGCCGGCCAGGTAACCGTGCACCGGGCAGATGGAAAAGGTCGGCGTGATGGTCAGGTACGGCAGGCGGAAACGTCCCAGGGCCTTGCGCACCAACTGCTTGCAGGCCTGCGTGGAGGAAATCTGCTCGGCCATGTACAGGTGCAACACGGTGCCGCCGGTGTATTTGCATTGCAGTTCGTCTTGCAGCTCCAGGGCTTCGAACGGATCTTCGGTGAAGCCCACCGGTAGTTGCGACGAGTTGGTGTAGTACGGTGCGACCGGGCTGCCGGCCTGCAAGATGTCCGGGTAGCGCTTGAGGTCTTCCTTGGCGAAGCGGTACGTGGTGCCCTCGGCAGGCGTGGCTTCGAGGTTGTAGAGGTGGCCGGTTTCCTCCTGGAATCGCAACAGCGTGGCCCGCACGTGATCCAGCAGTTTCAGGGCGAATTCCCGGCCTTGCTCGGTGTGCAGGCCTTGCTGGTCATCGGTGAAATTGCGCAGCATTTCGTGCAGGCCATTCACGCCGATGGTGGAGAAGTGATTGCGCAAGGTGCCCAGGTAGCGCTTGGTGTAGGGGTACAAACCGGCATCCATATGATGCTGGATGACCTTGCGCTTGACCTCCAGGCTCTCTTTCGCCAGTTCCATCAGGGTATCGATGCGTTGCAGCAACGCACTGGTGTCGCCCTTGTACAGATAGCCCAGGCGGGCGCAGTTGATCGTCACCACGCCCAGGGAACCGGTCTGTTCCGCCGAGCCGAACAGCCCGCCGCCACGCTTGAGCAACTCGCGCACGTCCAGTTGCAAGCGGCAGCACATCGACCGCACCTGATTGGGTTGCATGTCCGAATTGAGGAAGTTCTGGAAATACGGCAAGCCGTAGCGGGCAGTCATTTCGAACAGCCGGTCGGCGTTCTCGCTGTCCCACGGGAAGTCGTGGGTGATGTTGTAGGTCGGGATCGGGAAGGTGAACACCCGGCCTTTCGCATCGCCGGCCTGCATCACCTCGATGTAGGCGCGGTTGATCAGTTCCATTTCCGTTTGCAGGTCACCGTAGGCGAACGGCATCTCTTCGCCGCCGATGATCGGGATCTGTTCGCGCAGATCCTGTGGGCAGACCCAGTCGAACGTCAGGTTGGTGAACGGGGTTTGCGTGCCCCAGCGCGACGGCACGTTGAGGTTGTAGATGAACTCCTGCAACGACTGGCGGACTTCGTCGTAGCTGAGCTGGTCCTTGCGCACATAGGGCGCGAGATAAGTGTCGAACGAGCTGAACGCCTGGGCGCCGGCCCATTCGTTCTGCAGAGTGCCAAGAAAATTAACCATCTGCCCCAGGGCACTGCTCAGATGCTTGGGAGGCCCGGCCTCGACCCGCCCCGGCACGCCGTTGAGGCCTTCGTGCAACAAGGTGCGCAAGGACCAGCCGGCACAGTAGCCGGCGAGCATGTCCAGGTCGTGGATATGCAGGTCAGCCTCGCGGTGCGCCTCGCCGATGGCCTGGCTGTAGACCTCGTCGAGCCAGTAGTTGGCGGTGACCTTGCCCGAAACGTTGAGGATCAACCCGCCGAGGGAATACCCCTGGTTGGCGTTGGCCTGCACACGCCAGTCTTCGCGGTCCAGGTATTCGTTCATCGACGTGGCGACTTCCACCAGTGTGCGACGATCCCGACGCAGGCGTCCGTGTTGCTCGCGATACACGATGTAGGCGCGCATGGAGAGAAAGAAACCGGCGTCCATCAGTACCCGTTCGACACGGTCCTGGATCTGCTCGACGTTCAACCGCGTCTGCCCTTCCAACCGCGCCAACACCGCCTCCAGCAACGCCTCGGCCTCGACTTCGGCATATTCGCCGGTGGCCTTGCCAGCGGCGATCAACGCCTGGCGGATCTTGTCCGCATCAAAGGCAACCACACTGCCATCGCGCTTGTGCAAGCGGTTACATCCTACTGAGATCAACGTGCTCTGCATTTTGGCTCCAGACACTACATATAGGCTTTTTGAGATCTTCAAACACAATATGCAGTGGAGAGTACGGGCAAAAGGCAGGGTTGCAATTGATCGACATCAAGAATCGGAAGCGACCCACATTCAGGCTCGAAAAGTCATTTTTGCAAGCACCATAGATCCCCTGTGGGAGCGGGCTTGCTCGCGAAGAGGCCAGCACATTCAACATCAATGCAAGCTGACCCACCGTCATCGCGAGCAAGCTCGCTCCCACATTGGTTTCGGGGTGACTGCAAGGTCTGTATCCACCACAGGTCCCTTTGTGGGACCTGTGTACTGCTCACCCCCCACTCATGTTCATGAACCGCACGATCTGCACTTCCCCACCCGGGTTGAAGTCATGGCGCAGTGGCTTGCCACGCAACGCCCGTTGCACCGCCTGGATCACCGGTTGGTCGTCCAGCGGATAACGCCGCAGCAAGCCGCGAAGGTCGAGGGAGTCCTCTTGTCCCAGGCACAACAGCAAGCGCCCTTCGACGGTCATGCGCACGCGGTTGCAACTGGCGCAGAAGTTGTGGGTGTTGGGCGAAATGAAACCGATCCGGGTGTCCGGATGACGCTCCAGGCGCACATAGCGCGCTGGCCCGCCGCTGTTTTCGGTGCTGTCGAGCAGCCGGTGATGGCGGGCGATTTCGGCCCGTACCTCATCGCTGGAACAGAACGACTCGCCCCGGGAACGCCCGACCTCCCCCAGCGGCATTTCCTCGATGAAGCTGATGTCGATGCGCTGCTCAATGGCGTATTGCACCAACGCCGGGACTTCATCGAAGTTGCGCCCTTTCATCACCACGCAGTTGAGCTTGATCCGCTCGAACCCGGCGACCTTCGCCGCTTCGATGCCGGCCAGCACCTGGTCCAGGTTGCCGTTGCGGGTGATCGCCCGAAAACGATCGCCGTCCAGGCTGTCGAGGCTGATGTTCATGCGCTTGACCCCGGCCTCGACCAGCGGCTGGGCCAGTCGCCCCAGCTGCGAGCCGTTGCTGGTCATCACCAGTTCCCGCAGGCCGGGCAATGCCGCGATCTCGCGACACAGCCCGACGATGCCTGGACGGATCAGCGGCTCACCACCGGTCAGGCGGATTTTCTTCACCCCCAGGCCGACGAACAGCCGCGCCAGGCGCTGCAACTCCTCCAGGGTCAACACTTGCTGACGCGGCAGGAAAGTCATGTTTTTCGCCATGCAATACACACAACGAAAATCACAACGATCGGTCACCGACATCCGCAAATAATCGATCTGGCGCCCAAATCCGTCCTGCAACACCGCGTTCATGAAGATCTCCCGATTGAGCCCGTGTTCACTGCACCAGCGGCGAGTCGGCGCCCTGAAGGTGAATGCCGCGAATATCCGCCGCACCGATCAGGGTTTGCAGGTACTGCACCAGCGCTTTTTGCCACACGCCCTGCTGCAACTGGGTACGAATCGCCGTCGCCACTGCCTCATACGGCAATGGCTGGCCATCGATTCGCTGGTCGATGCTGATCACGTGCCAGCCGTAACGACTTTCCAGCGGTTTACCAGCCAGGCCCGCCGGCAGGGTGAACAACTGGCGCTCCAGTTCAGGCACGGTCTGGCCCTTGCTGATCTGCCCCAGCGAGCCGCCCTGCTCCTTGGATGGACACGCCGAATGCTTCAGCGCCAACTCGGCAAAACTGCCCGGGAACTGGTCCAGCCGCTCCAGCAGCAGCTCGGCCTGTACATGGGCCAGGCTGCGCGCCTCGGCATCGTCCGGCGCACACTCGAGCAGGATGTGCCGCACCGCCAGCAACGGTGCGCTGTGAAAGCGCGCCCGGTTGCTTTCGTAATAACGCAGGCAGGTGGCCTCGTCGCACTGTGGCACCAGCACCTCGCGTTCGAGCAACAACCGCGTCGCCGCCTCCTCTTCGTTTTCCCCGGCACCGACCTGCAACGCCAGGCCAAGCTCGGCGATACGCTGCTGGAGCAATTCGCGAATCACCAGCGCCCGAGCGGCCTGGTAGACCGCATCCTCGCGACTGTCAGCCGGGTGATATTGCAGCTCCTGGGCCATCGCCTGCGGGGTGACCGACACCCCGTTGACGCTGATGATCGGCCACTCTTGCTCACTGCTGGCAATCAACTGTGGCGCTTCATCCTCCGCCACCGGCCCGGCCTGGGCCGGCTCGAACTGCACCGCCCCCGCCGGTTCGGCATCGGCCAGCGGCGCGATCACCGGTGCCGCTTTTGCCGAAGAACCGCAGCCGCCGCTGCCGCCACCACTACCGCCACATCCGCATCCACTCGCCATGATCTTCTCCTCAAAACTTCTGCCGAACGATTTGATAACGACGCCCCAGGTACCAGACCGGCGCACTGACGATATGGACCAGACGGGTGAACGGGAACAGCACGAACAGGGTCAGGCCCAGCACCACGTGGAGCTTGTAGACCAGGCCCACCGGCGCTATCGAGGTAGCGGCGTCGACCGGACGCAACAGCACGGTGTTCTGGGCCCAATCGGCCAGCATCACCATCACCGAGCCGTCCATATGGGCGGTGGACGCCACGATGGTCATCAGCCCCAGTACCAGTTGCACCAGCAGCACCACCAGCACGAGGATGTCCGAGACATTGGAGGTGGCGCGAACCCGTGGGTCGGTCAGGCGACGGTTGAGCAGCATCACCAGGCCGATCAGGCCCAGTACGCCGAAGAAACCGCCGGAAACCATCGCCAGCAACTGCTTGTTCTCGGTGCTCAGCACATGGTGGTAGATCGCCGAGGGTGTCAGCAGGCCGACGAAGTGCCCGGCCAGCACGAACAGCACACCGATGTGAAACAGGTTGCTGGCCACGCGCATGCCGCGCTTGTTCAGCATCTGGCTGGAACCTGCCTTCCAGGTGTACTGGGACAGATCAAAGCGTGCCCAACTGCCAAGCAGGCAAATCGCCAAGGCGACATAGGGGTAGACCCCGAACAACAACAGATCCCATTTAGACATTGCCCACCTCCCCGGCTGGCGCTGCGGCCAGCCCTTCATGCTGAAAATCCACCCAGTGCAGCGGCACCGCACTTTCGTCCCGCGCCTTGCCCGGCGCGCTGGGCAGTGAACTGCAACGGTCCTGCTGTTCGGCCTTCATGAAATCCACTGCCTCTTCTTCCCAGATCTTGTCCAGGGCTTCGAGGGAGTCGTCCCGTGGTTCGGCCTTCACTTGCTCACGCAACTCGGCCACGGCCACCTGGGGCTCGGCCCCGGCGATTTGCAGCAAGGCCCGGAAGCAACTGGCGTAGGCGCTTTCACGCTCGTCCAGGCGCGCCGCGAGCAAGGCCAGCAGGTGCGCGACATCGGCCAGGCCCTCGCGGGCCTCGAGGTCTTCGCGGGTGGACAGAAACTCCAGGTACAGCGGGATGTAGTCGGGCAGTTCCTTGACGCCGATGGCGAAACCGGCCTCTTCGTACTGGGCCATCATGTCGACCATGGCCTGGCCCCGGTCGCGGGATTCGCCATGGACATGTTCGAACAGCAGCAGCGACAGCGAGCGACCGCGGCCGAACAGAGCACCGTAGTGCTCCTGGCCATCCATCAGGTCCTTGCCGCAGATCACCTCCAGCAACTCGAACAACCCGGCGCGCTGGTTCGGACTGATTTCCCGCGTTTGGAGAATCGCTTGTTCCAGCTCATCCCGACCGGCCACCAGGGTCTCGGTCGGGTAGTCGAGCAGCAACGAAATCACCTTGAGAATGCGCATGCTCATTCCTCCCACAACTGCACGGTTTTGATCACGTCGCGGCGGTTGGCCTTCTTGCCACCGAACATGTTGGTGTCGGAGCTGCCACTGCAACCGCTGCCAAAGCTGAAACCGCACCCGGAACGCTCGGCGAACGCGTCGCTCATGGCGTCTTCGCGGTGGGCGCTTGGCACAACGAAACGGTCTTCGTAGTTGGCGATGGCCAGGTAGCGGTACATCTCTTCCACCTGGTTCACGCTCAAGCCGACGTCGGCCAGCACTTGCAGGTCCTGCACGCCGTCGACCTGCTCGGAACGCTTGTAGGCACGCATCGCCAGCAAGCGTTTCAGCGCAAGCTTGACCGGCTTTTCATCACCGGCGGTGAGCATGTTCGCCAGGTAGCGCAGCGGGATACGCAGGCTGTCGACGTCCGGGATCACCCCGTTCATGCCCACGGTGCCGGCCGTGGCAGCGTTCTGGATCGGCGACAGTGGCGGCACGTACCAGACCATTGGCAAGGTGCGGTATTCCGGGTGCAGCGGCAGTGCGAGTTTCCAGTCCACGGCCATTTTGTAGACCGGCGAGCGTTGCGCCGAATCGATCACCGACTGCGGCACGCCATCGGCCAGGGCCTGGCGAATCACCGCCGGGTCGTTCGGGTCGAGGAAGATCTCCAGTTGTTTCTCGTACAGGTCCTGCTCATTGGCGGTGCTTGCCACTTCGCTGATGCGATCGGCGTCATACAGCAACACGCCGAGGTAACGGATGCGGCCAACGCAGGTTTCAGCGCAGACGGTCGGCATCCCGGCTTCGATGCGCGGGTAGCAGAAGATGCATTTTTCCGACTTGCCGCTCTTCCAGTTGAAGTAGATCTTCTTGTACGGGCAGCCGCTGATGCACATGCGCCAGCCGCGGCACTTCTCCTGGTCGATCAGGACGATGCCGTCCTCTTCGCGCTTGTAGATCGCTCCGCTCGGGCACGACGCCGCGCACGCCGGGTTCAGGCAGTGCTCGCACAGGCGCGGCAGGTACATCATGAAAGTGTTTTCGTACTCGCCGTAGATGTCCGCCTGGATCTTGTCGAAGTTCTTGTCCTTGCGCCGCTTGGCGAATTCAGTGCCGAGGATTTCCTCCCAGTTCGGGCCCCATTCGATTTTCTGCATGCGCTTGCCGGACACCACCGAGCGTGGTCGCGCGGTGGGCTGGTGCTCGCCCAGCGGTGCGGTGTGCAGGTGCTGGTAGTCGAAGTCGAACGGCTCGTAGTAATCGTCCAGGCTCGGCAGGTCCGGGTTGGCGAAGATGTTCGCCAGCACGCGGAACTTGCCGCCGATGCGCGGGTTGATCGAACCGTCAGCGTTGCGGATCCAGCCGCCTTTCCACTTGTCCTGGTTTTCCCACTCCTTGGGATAGCCGATGCCAGGCTTAGATTCGACGTTGTTGAACCAGGCGTATTCCATGCCTTCGCGGCTGGTCCAGACGTTCTTGCAGGTAATCGAGCAGGTGTGGCAGCCGATGCATTTGTCCAGGTTCAGGACCATGCCGATTTGTGAGCGAATCTTCATCTCAGTTCTCCTCGATATCAGTCGGCAGTGGACGCGGCAAATCATCGCCACTGGAACCATCGAGCCAATCGACCTTGACCATCTTGCGCACCACGACGAATTCGTCGCGGTTGCAACCGACCGTGCCGTAATAGTTGAAGCCGTAGGCCTGTTGGGCGTAGCCGCCAATCATGTGGGTGGGCTTGAGCACCACGCGGGTCACCGAGTTGTGGTGGCCGCCACGGGTCTTGGTGGTTTCCGAACCCGGCACGTTCACGATCCGTTCCTGGGCGTGATACATCATCACCATGCCTTCCTTGACCCGTTGGCTGACCACCGCACGGGCGGTCAGCGCGCCGTTGACGTTGAAGCATTCGATCCAGTCGTTGTCCTCGATACCGGCGCGCTTGGCGTCGATTTCCGAGAGCCAGACAATCGGTCCGCCACGGCTCAAGGTCAGCATCAGCAGGTTGTCGCTGTAGGTGCTGTGGATACCCCACTTCTGGTGCGGGGTGATCCAGTTCAGGACGATCTCGGTCTCGCCATTGCTGCGCTTGCCCTTCACGCCGGCGATGGTGCGGGTGTTGACCGGTGGCCGATAGCTCATCAGTTGCTCGCCGAACGCCTGCATCCACGGGTGATCCTGGTAGAACTGCTGGCGACCGGTGATGGTGCGCCATGGGATCGACTCATGGACGTTGGTGTAGCCAGCGTTGTAGCTCACGTGATCGTCTTCCAGGCCAGACCAGGTCGGGCTGGAAATGATCTTGCGTGGCTGGGCCTGGATGTCACGGAAGCGAATCGCCTCGTGCTCCTTGGACACCGCCAGGTGGCTGTGGTCGATGCCGGTGAATTCCGACAGCGCTGCCCAGGCTTTCACCGCGACATGGCCGTTGGTTTCCGGCGCCAGGGACAGGATCACTTCGGCAGCATCAATGGCGCTGTCGATTTTTGGCCGCCCTTGGCTGATACCCGCCTCGACTTCCTTGTGGTTCAGTTCGCCAAGGAATTTAACTTCAGTGTCGGTGTTCCAGTTGATGCCCTTGCCGCCGTTGCCGAGTTTTTCCAGCATCGGGCCCAGGGAGGTGAACTGCTTGTAGATGTTCGGGTAGTCGCGTTCCACCACTTGCAGGTTCGGCGCGTTCTTGCCTGGGACCGGCGCCACACCGGCACTTTTCCAGTCGGTGCCGCCGAATGGCTGGGCCAGTTCGCCGACGCTGTCGTGCATCAGCGGTACGGTGACCAGGTCTTTCTCGACACCCAGGTGGCCGACCGACATGGCGGAAAACGCCTTGGCGATGCCCTTGTAGATTTCCCAGTCCGAACGCGACTCCCAGGCCGGATCGATGGCGGCCGACAGTGGGTGAATGAACGGGTGCATGTCCGAGGTGTTCATGTCGTCTTTTTCGTACCAGGTGGCGGTCGGCAAGACGATGTCGGAATACACGCAGGTCGAGGACATGCGGAAGTCCAGGGTGGTCACCAGATCGAGCTTGCCAATGGCGCCCTCGTCGACCCATTCGGCTTCGGTGGGCTTGCACTCGGTGCTATGGCCGATGTCTTCGTTCATCACGCCGTTCTTGGTGCCCAGCAGGTACTTGAGCATGTACTCGTGGCCCTTGCCCGAGGAGCCCAGCAGGTTGGAACGCCAGATGAACATGTTGCGCGGGAAGTTCACCGGGCTGTCCGGCTGCTCGCAGGCAAAGCGCAGGGAACCGTCCTGCAGCGACTTGACCACGTAGTCCTTGGGGTCCATGCCCGCAGCGGCGGCATCGCGGCAGATGTGCAGCGGGTTGGTGTTGAGCTGCGGTGCGCTCGGCAACCAGCCGGCCCGTTCGGCGCGGATGTTGTAGTCCAGGGCGTGCTCGGGGAATTGCGATTTGTCGGCCAGGGGCGAGAGCACATCGTGCATGCTCATCTTCTCGTGGCGCCATTGCGAACTGTGCCCGTAGAAGAAGCTGGTGCCGTTCATCTGCCGTGGCGGACGGTTCCAGTCCAGGCCAAAGGCCAGGGGCAGCCAGCCGCATTGCGGACGGAGTTTTTCCTGGCCGACATAGTGGGCCCAGCCGCCGCCGGTCTGGCCGACGCAACCGCAGAGCATGAGCATGTTGATCAGCCCGCGGTAGTTCATGTCCATGTGGTACCAGTGGTTCATCGCCGCACCGACGATGATCATCGAGCGTCCACGGGTCTTGTCGGCGTTGTCGGCAAACTCGCGGGCGATCTGGATCGCCTTCTCGCGGCTTACGCCAGTGATCTGCTCCTGCCAGGCCGGGGTACCAGGCACCGAGGCGTCGTCATAGTCCTTGGCAACGTTGGCGCCGCCAAGGCCACGGTCGATCGCCAGGTTGGCCGCCGACAGGTCGAATACGGTGGCGACTTTCGCCACGCTGCCGTCGGCCAGTACCACGCTGTGCACCGGCACCCGCCGGAACTGCACCGCGTCACCGGCCACGTGCTGGAAGTACTCCTGGGCTTCGCCAGCGAAGTACGGGAACGCCACCTCGGCGACGTCGCCGCCGATCAGGCTCAGCTTGAGGTCGATCTCACGGCCCTCGCCGCCTTCACGGGGCAGGATGTTCCACTTGCCCTTCTCACCCCAGCGATAGCCGATGGAACCTTGGGGCGAAACCAGTTCGCCGGCGGCATCCATGGCGATGGTTTTCCATTCCGGGTTGTTGTCCTGGCCGAGGTTGTCGGTCAGGTCGCTGGCCCGCAGGAAACGGTCCGGCTGGTAACCCGCGCCCGGAGCGGCGCCGAGCATTGGCTTGAGCATCACCAGTACCGGCAGGTCGGTGTAGCGCTTGGCGTATTCGGTGAAATAGACGCTCGGCTTGTCCAGGTGGAATTCTTTGAAGATCACATGGTTGAAGGCCTGGGCCAGCGCGGCGTCGGTGCCCTGCTTGGGGTTGAGCCACAGGTCGGTGAGCTTGGCGACTTCCGAATAGTCCGGGGTGATCGCCACGGTCTTGGTGCCCTTGTAGCGCACCTCGGTGAAGAAGTGGGCGTCAGGGGTACGGGTCTGCGGAACGTTGGAGCCCCAGGCAATGATGTAGTTGGAGTTGTACCAGTCGGCCGATTCCGGCACGTCGGTCTGCTCGCCCCAGACCATCGGCGACGCTGGCGGCAAGTCGCAATACCAGTCATAGAAGCTCAGGCAGACGCCACCGATCAACGACAGGTAACGCGAGCCGGCGGCGTAGCTGACCATCGACATGGCCGGGATCGGCGAGAAGCCCACCACCCGGTCCGGGCCGTGTTCCTTGACGGTGTAGACGTTCGCTGCGGCGATGATCTCGTTGACTTCTTCCCAGTTGGAACGGATGAAGCCACCCATGCCGCGCTTGCTTTTATAGGAGTCGGCCTTGGCCTTGTCCTCGACGATGCTGGCCCAGGCTTCCACCGGCGGCAGGGTCTGCCGGGCTTCACGCCACAGCTTGAGCAATGGCTTGCGAATTTTCGGGTACTTGAGCCGGTTGGCGCTGTAGATGTACCAGCTGTAGCTCGCGCCGCGAGGGCAGCCGCGTGGTTCGTGGTTGGGCAGATCGTTGCGGGTACGCGGATAGTCGGTCTGCTGGGTTTCCCAGGTGATCAGGCCGTTCTTGACGTAGATTTTCCACGAGCACGAACCGGTGCAGTTCACCCCATGGGTGGACCGCACGATCTTGTCGTACTGCCAGCGCGAACGGTAGACGTTCTCCCAGTCCCGGGACTCCTTGCGGGTCTCGCCGTGCCCGTCTGAAAACTCGCCTTGCTTACGGTTGAAAAACCGCAGTTGATCCAGTAAATGACTCACAGTGTGTTCCTCTCAGGCTTGCTCCGCGGGGTCTGCGCCCCGCCCACGCAGGTTTAGGTTCGGCTTAGCAAGGTGTCGCGGCGCCCTTGCGGGCATACCACCACCAGGTCACCACGATGCAGCTCAGGTAGAAGCCGACGAACATGTAGAAGGCCATCTCCGGGCCGCCGGTCAGGGCCATCGAAGTGCCGAATGATTTGGGAATGAAGAAGGCTCCGAAGGCGCCCATGGCCGAGCTGAAACCCAGCACGGCGGCCGATTCCTTGCCGGCGTTCTTGATCGCTTGTTCACGCAGCTCGGGCTTTTTGCCCAGGGCGGCTTTTTCATGCAGGGTGCGGAAGATCACCGGGATCATGCGGAAGGTCGAACCGTTGCCCACGCCAGTGGTGATGAACAGCAACATGAACATGCCCAGGAAGCCGTAGAAGCTGCCGCCCTGGCCGTTCTGCGGAAGAAAGTGCAGGACGCCGAACACCATCACGATCATCAACACGAAGTTCCACAAGGTGACCTTCGCGCCACCGAGCTTGTCCGCCAGCCAGCCGCCCAGCGGCCGTACCAGCGCGCCCACCAGCGGGCCGAGGAAAGCGAATTTCAGGGCGATGACTTCCGGGAACGAGGTCTTGATCAGCAGCGGGAAGGCGGCGGAGAAACCAATGAACGAACCGAAGGTGGCCAGGTACAGCCAGCACATCAGCCAGTTGTGCTTGCGCTTGAAGATCACCGCCTGTTCGCTGAACGAGGCGCGAGCGCTGGACAGGTCGTTCATGCCGAACCAGG
Source organism: Pseudomonas brassicacearum subsp. brassicacearum (assembly GCF_008801605.1). GTDB lineage: Bacteria > Pseudomonadota > Gammaproteobacteria > Pseudomonadales > Pseudomonadaceae > Aquipseudomonas > Aquipseudomonas brassicacearum. Next base: position 465,886 of record NZ_VZPJ01000004.1, read on the forward strand.
CGATCACGGTGATGGCGAGGATGAACGGCACCCAGATGAAACCGGCGTTCTGCAGCCACAGCGAGCTGCCGTCGGCCAACACCTGTGGCTGGCCGCCCATGAAGCCGAACACGCCGAAGGAGATCACCAGCGGCACGCTGAACTGCATCACCGACACGCCCAGGTTGCCCAGCCCGGCGTTCAGGCCCAGGGCAGTGCCCTGCTGGGACTTGGGGTAGAAGAAGCTGATGTTGGACATGCTCGAGGCGAAGTTGCCGCCACCAAAACCGCAAAGCAACGCGATCAGCACAAACACGCTGTAGGGCGTGGCCGAATCCTGCACGGCGAAGCCCATCCACAAAGCCGGTATCAGCAACGACGCCGTGCTCAGCGCGGTCCAGCGGCGTCCGCCGAAGATCGGCACCATGAACGAGTAGAAGATGCGCAAGGTCGCGCCGGACAGCCCCGGCAATGCCGCCAGCCAGAACAGCTGGTCGGTGCTGAAGCTGAAACCGATGGCATTCAGGCGCACGATCACCGTGCTCCAGACCATCCACACCGCGAAGGCCAACAGCAGCGCCGGGATGGAAATCCACAGGTTGCGCCGGGCGGTCAGTTTGCCGCTACTGCCCCAGAAAGCAGGGTCTTCCGGGCGCCAGTCATGAATGACCGGGCCCTTTTCAGGCGTTTGCAGAACGGACATGTTCTTCTCCTTGGGCAATGCTGGAAAACGGGGATTGAGTGGCCGGCGGCTGTTTACCCAGCAGCGGGCGCTTGCGCATTTCGCTGAAGTACATCCAGGCCAGGGAGACCCAGACCACGCCGTACATCAACATGAAGCAGGACGAGCGCACGCCGGTGAGGTCCACCAGGGCGCCGAACATGATCGGCAGCACGAACCCGCCCAGGCCGCCGGCCAGGCCGACGATGCCGGACACCGCGCCCATGTTTTTCGGGTAGTCGTTGGCGATGTATTTGAAGACCGAGGCCTTGCCGAACGCGAAGGCAATGCCCATCACGAACAGCAGCACGGTGAACAGCGTGGGGCTGAGACCAATGTGGAAATCGACGATGCCGTTGACGGTCTGCACTTGCAGTTGAGTCTGGGGATAGGAGAGCAGGAACAGGCAGATCCAGCTGACCCACAACACCCACCAGGTCACGCTCTGGGCGCCCCAGCGGTCGGACATCCAGCCACCGACCGCCCGCAACACGCCACCGGGCAAGGAGAAACACGCCGCCAGCAGCGCCGCGCTTTGCAGGCTGAAGCCGTATTCCTGCACGTAGTACTTGGTCATCCACAAGGCCAGTGCCACGTAGCCGCCGAACACGATCGAGTAGTACTGGCAGTAGCGCCACACGGCCGGCTCTTTCAGGGTTTTCAATTGCTCGCGCAACGTCGCGCCGCCGGTGCCGCTGTGTTCCTTTTTCTCGGTGGTGAGAAACCAGAACAACAGCGCGGTGATGAACAGGATGGCGCTGAACACTTTCGGCACCAGGTGCCAGGTGCCGAACGCGATCAACGCCGGGGCGAGGAACTTGGTCACTGCCGCACCGGCGTTGCCGGCGCCGAAGACGCCCATGGCAAAACCCTGGTTCTGCTTGTCGAACCATTTGGCGACGTAGGCGATGCCCACCGAGAACGAGCCACCGGCCAGGCCGACGAACAGGCCCAGTACCAGGAACTGCCAGAAGGCCGTGGCGAGGGTGATCAGGTACAGCGGCAATACGCAGGCCAGCATCAGCAGGAAGAACACGATCCGTCCGCCAAAGCGGTCGGTCAGAAGCCCCAGGGGCAAGCGCACCAGCGAACCGGTCAACACCGGCGTAGCGGCCAGCAGGCCAAACTGGGTTTCATTGAGGGCCAGCAGTTCCTTGATCGGAACCCCCAGCACGGCAAACATCATCCAGACCATGAAGCACACGGTGAAGGCCAGGGTACTCATCCCTAGTACCAGCCCTTGTTGCACTTGCGCTCGCATCACGATGCACTCCGTCAGTTCGATTGAGCGCAGCCTAGTGATACGAACCCCGCGAAAACTTGACTTGGGTCAACGTGTGCCGGGGCGGTCCAGGCCTATGCTTGGCCCGTCTACCTCCAAGGAGGTAGACCCGGATATTGATACAACCCTTTATTTATCAATACCTTGATCAAGTCTGCCGAAGCTTTTATGGAAATGGAGCGGCCGACAACTCTTTAGAGGTAGTGCGCCCAGGATTGGCTGCTACACCCCCAGGTCCAGGGCGCCCCCTATGCTCGGTTCACAGTTTTGCCCCGCAGGCCCGCGTCGATGATGCGTTGGCTGCGCAGTTCCCTGCCCGCTCGCGCCGGGCTGGCGGTGATCCTGATCGCCATCCTGGCCCTGGCCAGTTCCTTGAGTGCCGGGTTGATCGCCTGGTTCAGCCAGGGCGACGCTGCCGCCATCAACACCGCCGGCTCCGTGCGCATGGAGACCTACCACCTGAGCTGGAAACTGGCGGCGGGGGCCAACGACGACGTCCCGGCGATCATCGCCAGCCTGCAACAACGCCTCGACAGTCCTGCCCTGCGCGCCGTGCTGGAAGATGGGCCGGAAACCTCCCTGCACAAGAGCTATCGCGACCTTGTGCAACGCTGGAACCAGACTTTGCGCCCGGCCATCGAGCGTGGCGACTCGGCGTTTTTCCAGGCCAATGCCAATGCCTTCGTCAACCAGTTGGACCGGTTCGTTACCCTGCTGCAGCGCCAGAGCGAGCACAAGCAAGGCTGGCAGCAGGTGATCCAGGGCGCGGCGCTGTTCAGCACCATGATCATCCTGCTGATCGGCCTGTATGAATTGCAGTACGGCGTGGTCACGCCCTTGCAGGAGTTGGTGGACGCCACCCAGCGCTTTCGCCGTGGCGAATTCCAGGTGCGAGTCAATCACCAGTCCGAAGATGAACTGGGCCAGTTGGCGACCAGTTTCAACACCATGGCCGAGACCATCGAGCAATCGCACCGCACCCTGGAAAACCAGGTCCGGCAAAAGACCCTGAACCTGCAACAGGCCAACGCCGCCCTGGAGCTGCTGTACCAGAGCAGTCGCAGCCTGGCGACGCGACAGGCCAATGCCGAAGGGCTGGATGAATTGATCCGGCGCTTCCAACAGCGCCTGCCGGGCCTGCGCCTGACGCTGTGCCTGCAAGGGCAATTGCAATCACCGGCCAGGCACCTGCTGGCGTTGCATGGCGCCGACAGCCGCCAGGTCTGCGCCAGCAGCGATTGCGCCAGTTGCCATAAACGCAACGCGGCACGCCCGCAAGCCTTCAGCATCAGCAACCAGGGCAACGAACTGGGTGAGCTCAAGGCTCATTTTGTCGACGGCCACGCCGCGCAGCCCTGGGAAACCGCATTGATCCAGGCCCTCGCCAACCTGATTGGTACGTCGCTGTCGCTCAAGCGCCAGCGCGAACAGGACCATCGCCTGCTGCTGCTCGATGAGCGCACGATCATTGCCCGCGAGCTCCACGATTCACTGGCCCAGGCCTTGTCGTACATGAAGCTGCAAGTCAGCCGCATGCAGACCCTGATGCGTCGGGGCGAACCGGTGCAGACCCTGGAGACCGTCACTGGTGAACTGCGTGAAGGGCTCAACAATGCTTATCGCCAGTTGCGCGAGTTGCTGACCACCTTCCGCTTGCAGATCCACGACGATGGCCTGGTCGAAGAGCTCAAGGACACCGCCGAGGAATTCTCCAACCGAGGGGACTTCAAGGTGCATCTGTTCGTCGACACCCTGGCCTTCGAGCTGTCGGCCAGCGAGCAGATCCACATCCTGCAGATCACCCGTGAGGCGCTGTCCAACTGCCTGCGCCATGCCCATGCCGAAAACGCCTGGCTCGAACTGCGCCAGGAAGGCGAGACCGTGCGGCTGTCGATCGAAGACGATGGCCGCGGCTTCAGCGGCGAGGTCGACCAGCGCGAACACCATGGCCTGAACATCATGAACGAACGGGCCCGCAGCCTGCGCGGCCAACTGCAGATTCTCTCCCGAACACCCCAGGGCACCCGCATCCAGGTGCATTTCCAACCGGAATTCCTGGGCCAACACACCGAAGGCCTCGCAACATGAACGCCCCCCTGCGCCACACCCTGCTACTGGTCGACGATCATCCGATGATGCGTCGCGGCATTCGTCAGATGCTTGAGCTCGAAGACGATTTGCAGATCGTTGGCGAAGCCAGCCACGGCGAAGAAGCCCTGACCCTGATCGAACCGCTCAAGCCCGACCTGGTGCTGCTGGACAACAACATGCCGCAGATGAACGGCATCGAGACCCTGCGTCGGCTGCGCGCCATGCACTACACCGGCAAGGTGCTGCTGTTCACCGTGTCCGATGCCGAGGACGACATCCGCGATGCCTTGCGCCTGGACGCCAACGGTTACCTGCTCAAGGACATGGAGCCGGAGCTTCTGATCCAGTACATCCGCGATGCCCTCAACGGCGCCCTGGTGATCAGCCCCGGCCTGACCCGCGTCATGGCCCAGGCGCTGCGCTCGCCACCGCGCCAGGCCGATGTGGAACTGACCGAGCGCGAACGCCAGGTCCTCAAGACCATCGCCGGCGGCTACAGCAACAAGGTCATCGGGCACAAGCTGGGCATCACCGAAGGCACGGTCAAGGTGCATGTGAAGAACCTGCTGCACAAGCTCGGCTTGCGCTCACGGGTCGAAGCCGCGGTGTGGGCGATGGAGCATTTGCGCGGGGCGGGCTAGCCCAGCAAAACACACCGATTGTGGGAGCAAAGCTTGCTCGCGATAGCGGTGGTTCAGCTTGCGCAAATGTTGAATGTACTGCTGCCATCGCGAGCAAGCTTTGCTCCCACAGGGGATTGGCAGCAGATCTGGATTTCGTTCCCCACAGGACTTGTGTCTTGATCGCGCAGCCCATCCCTCTTCCGAGGTAGGCCAGCCGAGGCATAGGCCAATGACGACTTGGGCTCTACCATGACGACACGCGGAGGTACGCCATGCTGACCCACCCTTCCATCGTTTTACTGTTGCGTCGTCATCACCTGTTCAGCCAACTGCCGGAGCGGGTCTTTGAGGATGTCTGCAGCCTGGCCGTCCTCAAACGCCTGGAATGCAACAGCACGCTCATGCACCAGGGCGATCCGGCCAAGCGGTTTTTCTTGTTGGTCAGTGGCCAGATCAAGCTGTTCCGGGTGACCGGTGAGGGCCAGGAGAACCTGGTGGAGATCATCCAGCCCGGACAGACCTTCGCCGAGGCCCTGCTGTTCAGCGAGGCTCGTTGCTATCCGGTCAGTGCGTCGGCAATCAAGGACAGCGTGCTGGTGAGTATCGAGGGTACCCATTACCGCAAGGCCCTGGAGGACCAGCCCAAGGTCTGCCTGGCGATCCTGGCGAGCATGAGCATCCATCTGCACCAGCGCCTCAAGGACATCGATAACTTGACCTTGGCCAGTGCCAGTCGGCGGGTGATCAATTTCCTGCTGCAGGAACGCGATCCGCGGGATGGTCAATTGGTGTTGCAGGTGTCCAAGCGTCTGGTGGCTTCCAAGCTGGGGATTCAGCCGGAGACGTTTTCGCGGATTCTTCATCGGTTGGTGGATGGGGGGTTGATTGCCATGGAGCGGCGTCAGATTCGTATCTTGTCCGAGGATGGGCTTGAGGGTTATCAGCAGTAGGTTTGTGTGAATATCCGTTATTTAGGTAACGGCGACTTATAGTTCAGCCCTTACGGCGGCTCACTTTTGAAGAGCCCGGAAGCCGGCCCAGTCAAAAGTAAGCAAAACGCTCTCGCCCCACCACTTGGTGCCTCGCTTAGGCTCGGCATGCCCGCCTAGTAGCCGACCTGGTTCTTGATGGGGACCGCATTCCTCCTGTGGGAGCGGGCTTGCTCGCGAAGAGGCCGGCACATCCAACATCATCACAAACTGACCCACCGCTTTCGCGAGCAAGCTCGCTCCCCACATGGGTTTTCGGGTATTCAAAGCATCCGCATACGACACAAGAACCTGTGGGAGCGAGCTTGCTCGCGATGACGTCGGCACAGCCAACCTCACCGCGAGCTAACCCACCGCTTTCGCGAGCAAGCCCGCTCCCACAGGAAAAACGCGGTCCCATCAAGAACCAGGTCGGCTGTTAGGCCGCCTCGCGATGGACGTTGATCTCGGACGCCCCGTTAACCACGATGGCCGAACGCAGGTATTGCGCAGTGGGCCATGGATGGCCCTTCGCGGCGGCCCACGGAGCAATGCCTTCGTTCAGGCATGCCGAGCCTAAGCGAGGCACCAAGTGGTGGGGCAAAGCGCTTTTGGTTACTTTTGGCTGGTCCGGCTCCCGGCTCTTCCAAAAGTGACCCGCCGCAAGGGCGGAACCATAAGCCGCCGTTACCGAAGAAATGGATATTCACCCACCCCTAACCCGCATCAATCAACCCCACTACCCGCGAAAACACCAACTCCATCTCAGGCTCACCGCAATCCACCCCGAACCGCTTGCGCAACCCCAGCTGGTTCAGAATCACATGCACATCCGCCACCAAATCATGCTGCCGCAGACACGCCTGAACACACTGCAACGGACAACCATCCAACGCAATGATCCGCCGCCCCGACCGCGCCTTGTCAACCAGCGGCGCCACATGCCCACCCACCCCGACAATACAAGACATCTCCGCCAGACCCGCACGGTCCAGCCGCAGGGCGACGGTGTTGGCCAGTTGCGCCACATTGGAACAACCGGAACACGAATACACCAGGGGAAGCGCGTTCGAAGCTTTCATCAGACCGTCGCCAACCCCTTGCCCGCCCTCTCCAGGTTGCGCCAGAGCCACGGCGGCAGGACGTCCGGATCAAGACTGTCGATCAGATTCTTCAGTGCCAGCCCCAACTCGGTATCCCCCTCGATCACCAACCGGCGACGGAAGAACAACGTGTCAGGATCTTCCTGCCGACTGGCCAGTAACAGAAACTCACGCCAGTTGCCGCTGATGGTGACCTGGGCCTCGGCCCGTTCGGCAATCCGCAATCCATCCCGTGCCAAAGTCAGGTACCAGCACAACTTCAAGTCCGGCACACGCAGGCACAACCATCGCCCACGCAGCACATCGAACCCGCCATCGCGCAGCGGCTCGGCCAGGCAGCGATTGAGCGCCTGCTGCAACGCCAGTCGCTGCACCACGAACGGCACCTTGCCCACCAGCGGCAGCAAGCGGTCGGCGCCTTTGAGCACCCACTTCTTCGGACTCAACACAGGCCCGCCTCCTCTACCTTCAACATGCCAGCATGACCGTGCCAGTAACCATTGCAACCGTCCACGAACAGCGGTGGTGCCTCGCCCTGGCGCACCTTGTCGAAGGCCGTGACCACCTCGGCCATGCCCTGGGCGCGAGGGCTCAGGCGCAGCACATCGGCGCCGCAGGCCATCAGCGCGTTGTAATCGGCCAGCAGGTTCGTCACCTCGCCGGACATCGTCTGGATGCCGTTGAGGGTGAACAGCTGTTGGCCTTCCTGACTGCTCAGCGCAAGGCCGTCGGGGTAGTTGATGCAGCAGAACTGACAGTCGTCCTTGGGGCGGTTTTCGGCTCGGGCGGTAAAGCAGCGCGCCGAGTACGCCAAGGGCAGATGACCGTAGGCAAAAATCTCCACCTCGGGCACCTCGCGGTCCATGTCCCGCACCTGCTCCAGCACATCGCCGATCAGCGCCGCCGAGCACTCCACCGGCGGCACCCAACGGATCATACCGCTGTCGAGCAATTGCCCCAGGGCGTGGCCGTTGTACAAGTTCAGTGCCGGGCCACCGACGAAAGGCAGCTTGCGTTCGGCCATGAACTGCACCGCGCCCATGTCATTGGCTTCCACCAACAACTGGCCGTTGTCACACAGGCGTCGCAGCGAGGACAGCTCCGAGGCCGCCTCGATCAGCGTCAGGCTCGACAACACAATCTGTGCCTGGCTGCACGCTTGCAGCTCGCGCGCCAACCCCAGCCACTGATCCAGGGAAAACGCCCGGCGTTTCGAACACACGGTTTCCCCCAGGTAAATCACGTCCAGCGGCAATGCCGACATCTCGGCATAGAAATTCCCCAGTTGCGCTTTGTCCCAATAAAACAGGACCGGTCCCAGGCTGAGTTTCATCTGGCCTCCCCTCATTGCCATGATCGATGGTAGGCACCCAGGGTGGTCTGGCTGCCTTCGGACAAGCCAGCCAGCACCTGGCGCCATTCTTCCTGCACCCGGAACCGTTGCGGCGCGGCCTGATGGGCGTCCAGTGCGGCGCGCCAGACCCGGGTCACTTGTTCAACGTAGGCCGGGCTGCGTTGGCGACCCTCGATCTTCACCGCTTCGACGCCGATGGCTGCCAACTCCGGCAGCAGGTCAAGGGTGTCGAGGCTGGTGGGTTCTTCCAGCGCATGGAAGCGCTTGCCGCCCACCAGGAAGCGGCCTTTGCACAAGGTCGGATAACCGGCCGGCTCTTCGGGCGTGTAGCGGTCGATCAGCACCTCGCTCAGGCGTGCGCTGAGGCCTTGGGCGTCCTCGCTCCAGCGCACCGCCTTGGCGGGCGAGCAGACGCCACACAGGTTCGGCGATTCGCCGGTGATGTAGGAAGACAAGTGGCAACGACCTTCAGCCATGATGCACAGGCTGCCGAAACCGAAGACTTCGATCGGCACCGGACTGCCCGCCGCCACCTGGCGCACCTGGGCCAGGGACAGTACCCGTGGCAGCACGGCGCGGCGGATGTCATAGCGCTCTGCATAAAAAGCCAGGGCCGCCGCGTGGGTGGCCGAGCCTTGTACCGACAGATGCAGCGCCAGTTGTGGATGGCGCTGGCGGGCGTAGCTGAGCACGCCGGGGTCGGCGGCGATCAGGGCATCCACGCCGAAATCGGCGGCGCGGTCCACCGCCCGTTGCCAGCGTTCCCAGCCCTTGGGTTGCGGGTAAGTATTGACCGCCACGTACAGCTTGCGTTGGTGCTGACGGATGTGTGCGACAGCCGCATCGAACTGCTTGTCGTCCATGTTCAGCCCGGCGAAGTGCCGGGCATTGGTGTCATCGCGAAAGCCGACATAGACGGCATCGGCGCCTTGGCGCACCGCCGCTTTGAGGGCAGGCAGATTCCCTGCCGGGCAAACCAGTTGCATGGGGCATCCTCATGAGAAAAACTCAAGCGCCGCCAGTCTAGCCAGCCCTCGGCCGGCGACCTTGACGGCAATCAATTGCCGTCAATGCATCAGCTCGGCGAATGGCAGGTACAGCACCTTGTCGTGCTTGTGCAGTTGCGCCTCACACTCCACCACCGCCAGCCCATCGGCCCAGCAAGCGGCCGCCAGCATCGCCGAACTTTGCTGAGGGTGCAGTTCCACGCACAGGTGGCCGTTGGCATCCGGAACCAACCTGGCCCGCAGGTACTGCCGGCGCCGGTTGCGCTTGAGCCAGTCGAACCCGGCCGGCACCTGCAACGGCACGGGTAACACGTCGCCCATGCCCTGGGCCCGGAACAGGAACGGACGCACGACGATCAGCGCGGTAATCAAGGCCGCCGACGGGTTGCCCGGCAGCCCGATCCATGGCTTGCCTTCCACATCCCCAAAAGCCAGGGGCTTGCCCGGCTGGATGGCCAGGCGCCAGAGGTCAATGCTGCCCAAGGCTTCGATGGCGTGCTTGAGGTGGTCCTCTTCACCCACCGAGACACCGCCCGAGGTGATCAGTACATCGCATTCGGCAGCGGCCAGGCGCAACGCTTGTCGGCTGGCCAATAGCTGGTCGGGCATGACCCCGAAGTCATGCACCTCGACACCCCAACCGCGCAACAGCGCGGCGAGGCTATGGCGATTACTGTTGTAGATCTGCCCTGGCGCCAGTGGCTCGCCCGGCTCACGCAGCTCATCGCCGCTGCTGAGCAGACCCACTTGCAAGGGGCGATAGACGTCCACCTGGCCGACACCGGTACCGGCGAGCAAACCCAACTCCTGGGCGCGCAGACGCGTGCCGGCTTCAAGCAACCGGTCTCCTCGACGCAGTTCCTCGCCTTCCTTGCGAACATGGTCACCGCCGTTGACCGACGGCAACCAGACCCGCTCGCCATCGACGCGACAGCTTTCCTGCGGCACCACCGTGTCGGCCCCCGGTGGCAGCGGCGCGCCAGTAAAAATCCTCACGACCTGCCCCGCCTGCAACGGTTCGCCCGGCTCGTCACCCGCGGCGATCCGCCCGCCCAACAGCAGGTAGCCGCCGTCACCCGGCAGGTCAGCGGCCCGCAGGGCATAGCCGTCCATCGCGCTGTTGTCCCAGGCCGGCAGGTTCATCGGGCACACAATGTCAGTGGCCAGCACACGCGCCAGGGCCTGGTCCAGGCCAACCCGTTGCACGGGCGGTGGCGGCGGTGCCTGGTCGAGCAGATGACGGATCGCCTCATCCACCGGCATCAGCACGCCGCTGTCGCACACCTGGCCGCTCACGAGCGTGTCTCGCAAGCCGTCGGGGCGATGCCGTCCTGGGGCTTGAGGTGCGGAGTGAAATTGCACGGGCCGGTGCGGCTGTCCAATTGCCCGGCCAGGATCTGCTCCCAACCGGTCCGGCAAGCCCCCGGCGAACCCGGCAAGCAGCACACCAGCACCCCATTGCTCATGCCCGCCAAGGCGCGCGATTGCAGGGTGGACATGCCGATCTCCGCCAGCGACACCTGGCGGAACAGCTCGCCGAAACCGTCCACCTGCTTGTCCAGCAGTGGCGCCACCGCTTGGGGGGTGTTGTCGCGCGGGGTGAACCCGGTGCCGCCGGTCATCAACACCACCTGCACCTTGGGGTCGGCGATCCATTGGGAGACCTGGGCGCGGATCTGGTAGATATCGTCCTTCACCAGCCCACGGTCGATGAGCACGTGTCCGGCTGTTTGCAGCAGGTCCGCCAGGGTTTGGCCCGAGGTGTCGGTTTCGAAGGTTCGGGTATCGCTGATGGTGAGGACCGCGATGTTCAGCGGTTGAAAGAGGCGTTGCGTCAGATGGGCCATGATCAGCCGTCCTGTCAGAAAAGATGGCCCAGCCTGAACCGCAATCGTTGCCGGGCCTATTCCTCCTTGGAGGTACCTCCCTCGGCGCTCAAGGCGCCAGGCGACTGCGCTGCCAGACGCCGTCTTGCAGGCGGTAGTCGAGGCGATCGTGCAAACGGTCGGCGCGGCCTTGCCAGAACTCCATCCGTTCGGGCCGCAGGCAATAGCCTCCCCAATGGTCGGGGCGCCGCACGGGTTGATCGGCAAAGCGTTTTTCGGTTTGCGTCAGCAAGGACTCGAGCGCAGCCCTGTCCTCCAGTGGTCGGCTTTGTGGCGAGGCCCAGGCACCCAGGCGACTGGCGACGGAACGGGATTCGAAATAGGCATCCGATAACGCCGGATCGAGTTTGTCGACCGGCCCTTCGATGCGGACTTGCCGCTCCAAACCCGGCCAGAAAAACGTCATGGCCGCCCAGGGATTGGCCGCCAGGTTCTGGCCCTTTGCGCTGTCATAGTTGCCGAAAAACGAAAAGCCCTGGGCGTCGAAGCCCTTGAGCAACAACACCCGACAGTGAGGCCGGCCCTGCTCGTCCACCGTCGCCAGGGCCATGGCGTTGGCTTCCACCGGCGGGCTTTCGGTGTCGCGAGCCTGTTGCATCCAGAGCGCGAACAACGCCATGGGGTCATCGGGGGCCTGGACTTCATCCAGGCCATCAAGGGTGTACTGGCGGCGCATTTTGGCCAGGGAAAGGGGCATGACGGTGATCTCCACGATGGATTTTGGCCAGTGTGGATTCTGTGGCGGTGGCGGGCCTTGATCGTTGTCAATGGCGGTTCTTGTGGTGGGTTGAAGGGCGCTATCGCGAGCAAGCTCGCTTGTATGTTTAGACTTGAAGGGGTGGGCGGGACTAAAAGCTCGATTCCGACTCTAGCCAGTACGGACCGTGGGAGACTTCTCGTCCCGCCCTTTCTACCCAAAGCGCCAATAAGGA
>NZ_VZPJ01000005.1 GCF_008801605.1 Pseudomonas brassicacearum subsp. brassicacearum
AGTAGCGGCCCTGGGCAACGTACTGGCGTTGCAGCTCGTTACGTACACCTTCGAGGGTGGCGCGCTGGAAGATCTCGCCTTCGGCCAGGCCGGATTGCTTGAGGCCTTTCATCAGGTCTTCAGTGGAGATCGCCTTGTTGCCTTCGATCTCGATACTGGCGACCGACGGGCGCTCGACAACGGTGATGACCAGGACATTGCCGTCACGGCCCAGTTGGATATCTTGAAAGAAGCCGGTCTTGAACAGCGCACGAGTGGATTCCACCAGGCGCCGATCATCCGCCTGCTCGCCGACGTTCAACGGCAAGGCACCAAAGACGCTACCCGCGGAGACCCGCTGGAGGCCATTGACGCGAATATCAGAGATAGTGAAGGACTCGGCGTGAACTTCGGCGATCATCAATACGGTGAGAACCGCAGTTAGCAGCAGACGTTTCATGAAGTCCTTTCTTATTCCAACTGGCAATAAACAAACTGCCGCAAAATGCGGCAGATTCGCAATTCAGCGAAGCGTTACAGACGACCCAGATCGTTGACGAGGGCAAGCAACATGACCCCGACCACCAAGCTGATACCGATCTGTATCCCCCAACCCTGCACCCGATCCGACAAGGGACGACCACGCGCCCACTCGATCAGATAAAACAGCAAATGCCCCCCATCCAGTACCGGGATGGGCAGCAAATTCAGAACCCCCAGGCTAATGCTCAGATAAGCAAGGAAATTCAGGAAATCAGCGACGCCCGACTGGGCAGAAGCGCCCGCCACTTTAGCAATGGTTATCGGTCCACTCAAGTTTTTTACCGAGAGCTCGCCGAACAACATTTTCTTGAGCGAGTCCAGCGTCAGGACACTCATGGTCCAGGTACGACGCGCACCTTCGCCAATCGCCGCCACAGGGCCGAAACTGACCTCGCGAATCATTTCCGGCGGCCAGTCGACAGCCTTGACGCCCGCCCCCAGGTAACCGGTCGGCGCCTTGCTCTCGCCACGGGCGGCCAGGGCCACCGGGACATCGATTGGAGCACCGTCGCGCTCGATGCGCAGCACAATCTTGCTATCAGGACGTACGCGAACCGAATCGACCACCTGCTGCCAGTCGCTGACCGGCTGGCCGTCGAGCGCCAGCAACCGATCGCCGGTCTTCAAGCCTGCGGCCTGGGCCGGGCCTTTCGGATCAAGCTCGGCGAGTATCGGCGGCATCGCCGGACGCCATGGACGGATCCCCAGGGACCGGATCGGATCCGGCTCGTCGGCGCCCTTGAGCCATTTGTCCAAGACCAGTTCACGAGGCGAATCCACCGTGGAGCCCTGCTCGCGCACCATCAGTTGCAACGAGCCACTCTCACCCAGGCGACGCACCAGCTGCAGATTGACCGCCGCCCAGCCCGAGGTCGGCTCGCCATCGATAGCGACGATTTCCTGCCCGGCACCCAGCCCGGCACGGGCGGCAACGCTACCCGACTCCACCGCACCAATGACCGGACGCACCTGCTCGCTGCCCAGCATGGCCAGGCCCCAGAAAAACACCATGGCCAGCAGGAAGTTGGCGATCGGCCCTGCGGCGACGATGGCGATACGCTGACGGACGGTCTTGCGATTGAAGGATTGATCGAGCTGGTCGGCCGGGACTTCGCCTTCGCGCTCGTCGAGCATCTTGACGTAGCCGCCCAGCGGGATGGCCGCTACGACGAACTCGGTGCCTTTCTTGTCGTGCCAGCGCAACAAGGGCATGCCAAAGCCCACGGAAAAACGCAGGACCTTGACGCCACAGCGCCGCGCGACCCAGAAATGACCGAATTCGTGAAATGTGACCAACACCCCCAAGGCAACCAGGGTGCCGACAATCATATAGAGCGCGCTCATCTGTTTTCTCCGCAATCCTGTCCAGGGCAACCCTGGCTAACGTATCGCAGCTTCAACGCCCGTGGCGCCGCAGCCATTGGCCCGCCAATTCACGAGCCCTGGCATCCGCCGTAAATACCGTATCGAGGTCATTGACCGAAACCACGGCCTCGAGATTCAAGACTTCCTCGATGATACTCGCGATCTCGAGGTAACGGACACGTCCATCGAGAAACGCTGCAACCGCCACTTCATTGGCGGCGTTAAGCATGGCCGGCGCACTGTCGCCCGCCTCGGCCGCCTGGCGCGCCAGGCGCAGGCAGGGGAAACGCTGCTCATCGGGCGCCTGGAAGTCCAGGCGAGCGATGGCGAACAGGTCCAGCGGCGCAACACCCGAATCGATGCGCTCTGGCCAGGCCAGGGCATTGGCGATCGGAGTGCGCATGTCCGGATTGCCCAACTGGGCCAGCACCGAACCGTCGACGTAGTCCACCAGGGAATGAATCACGCTCTGGGGATGAATCACCACCTCGACCTGGGACGGCTTGGCATCGAACAGCCAACAGGCCTCGATCAGCTCCAGCCCCTTGTTCATCATGCTGGCCGAATCCACGGAAATCTTGCGCCCCATGGACCAATTCGGGTGCGCACAGGCCTGCTCGGGTGAAACATGCACCAATTCTTCCAGCGGTGTCTGCCGGAACGGACCACCGGAGGCTGTCAGCAAAATCCGCCGGACACCCACCGCGCCGAGGCCACGGGAAAAATCCTGCGGCATGCACTGAAAAATCGCATTGTGCTCGCTGTCGATGGGCAGCAACACCGAACCGCTTTTGCGCACAGCCTGCATGAACAGCGCGCCGGACATCACCAGCGCTTCTTTGTTGGCCAGCAGGATCTTCTTGCCGGCCTCCACCGCCGCCAGCGTCGGACGCAAGCCCGCCGCACCGACAATTGCCGCCATCACGGCGTCGACTTCGGGGTCGGACGCCACTTGGCAGAGGCCCTCCTCTCCCACCAGCACACGGGTTTGCAAGCCAGCGGCGCGCAGATCGTCCTGCAGCGCCCGCGCCACGGCGGCCTCAGGCACCACGGCAAACCGCGGCGTGTGACGTATGCACAAGGCCAGCAACTCACTCATGCGCGTGAAGCCACTGAGGGCGAACACCTGGTAACGCTGCGGATGCCGACCAATGACGTCAAGCGTACTCAGGCCGATCGAACCGGTCGCACCAAGGACCGTGATCTGCTGGGGGCGACTCACGACGCCGCCATCCACAACAGCACGGCAAAGATCGGGATCGCGGCGGTAAGGCTGTCGATGCGATCCAGCACGCCACCGTGACCGGGCAACAGGTTACTGCTGTCCTTGATCCCCGATTGACGCTTGAACATGCTTTCGGTCAGGTCGCCGACCACGGACACAAATACGATCAAGGCGGCGCCAATAAGGCCCATCAGCAGCTGCGCGACCGTCCAGTCCCGCACGAAGCCGACCACGGTCGTGATCACCAGGCTCAAGACCAGGCCACCATAGACCCCTTCCCAGCTCTTGCCAGGGCTGACCTTCGGCGCCAGCTTGCGCTTGCCGAAGGCCTTGCCGGAGAAGTAGGCGCCGACGTCAGCACCCCAGACCAGCACCATCACGGCCATGATCTGCCAGTTGCCCAACGGGCCTTGCTTGATCCAGATCAGCCCCTGCCAGGCCGGCAACAGGATCAACAGGCCGATCACCAGCTTGGTCGCGGCATTGGCCCAATGCTGGGTAGTCTGCGGGTAGGTCAAGACCAGGAAGGTCGCCGTCGCCCACCACAGCACCGCAGCGCCCAGCACCCAAGGCGCGAGGCCAGGCACCACGTACATGATGAACAGCATGGCCGCCACGGCCGCCGCGTAGGCCACGCGCGCCGACTGCGCAGGAAAACCCGCCAGCCGCGCCCATTCCCACGCACCCAAGGTCACGACCAGCCCGATGAACAGCGCAAAACTGGCGCCTTCGAGCAGGAAGAAACCACCCAGGGCGATAGGCAACAGGATCAAGGCAGTGATGATTCGTTGTTTAAGCATTAAACCCGGGCTCCAGCTTCGATCTGCTCGCTCGTTTTACCGAAGCGACGCTGACGGGAAGCGAAATCGGCCAGTGCGGTGCGCATGGCTTCGTGTTTGAAGTCCGGCCAGAACAGGTCGGAGAAGTACAACTCGGCATACGCCAACTGCCAGAGCAGGAAGTTGCTGATGCGATGTTCGCCACCGGTACGGATGCACAGGTCCGGCAACGGCAGGTCGCCGGTCGCCAGGCAGGTCTGCAACAGTTCCGGCGTGATGTCTTCCGGGCGCAAGTGCCCGGCCTGGACTTCCCGCGCCAGCCGCTGGGCAGCCTGGGCAATGTCCCACTGACCACCATAGTTGGCGGCGATCTGCAGGACAAACCGATCAGGGCCTGCCGTCGCGGATTCGGCTTCGCGCATCGCAGCCTGCAATTCAGGATGGAAGCGCGAGCGATCACCGATGATCCGCAGGCTGATCTTGTTCTCGTTGAGGCGCTTGGCCTCACGACGCAGGGCCTTGAGGAACAGGTCCATCAAGGCACTGACTTCATCGGCCGGACGCTGCCAGTTCTCACTGGAGAAGGCGAACAGGGTCAGCACCTCGACCCCTGCCTCGGCGCACACCTCGATGACCGCACGAACCGCGTCGACCCCCGCCTTGTGCCCGGCAACGCCAGGCATAAAGCGTTTCTTGGCCCAGCGGTTATTGCCGTCCATGATGATCGCCACGTGGCGCGGCACCGCGAACGGCACGGCCTGCTTGGTCTTTTCCATGAAAACGAGACCCTTATACGGCCATCAGGTCTTTTTCTTTCTGCGCCAAATCCGCGTCGATCTTAGCCACGTACTTCTTGGTCAGGTCGTCGATCTCGCCAGTGGCACGACGCTCTTCGTCTTCGCTGATTTCCTTTTCCTTGACCAGGTCCTTGAGCTGGCTGTTGGCATCACGACGGATGTTGCGCACGGCAACACGGGCGTCTTCAGCCACATCACGGGCCTGCTTGGTGAAGCCCTTGCGGGTCTCCTCGGTCAGGGCCGGCATGGAGATCAGCAGCAGCTCACCCAGGTTGGTCGGGTTCAGGTTCAGACCGGCACTGCCGATGGCCTTGTCGACTGCGCCCAGCATGTTGCGCTCAAAGGCCACGACCTGCAGGGTGCGAGCGTCCTTGACGGTGATGTTGGCCACTTGCTTGATCGGGGTGTCGGAGCCGTAGTACGGAACCATCACGCCTTCAAGGATGCTCGGGTGCGCCTGGCCGGTGCGGATGCGACCGAAGTTGTGCGCCAGGGACTCCAGGGATTTCTGCATGCGCTGTTCAGCGTCTTTCTTGATTTCGTTGATCATTGTTGAACTTCCTCGATCAGTGTTCCTTCGGCGCCGCCATGGACGATATTCAGCAGGGCACCGGGCTTGTTCATGTTAAAGACGCGCAGCGGCATCTTGTGGTCGCGGCACAGGCAGATAGCCGTCAGATCCATTACACCCAGCTTGCGATCCAGCACTTCATCGTAGGTCAGATGATCGAACTTCTCGGCATGCGGGTCCTTGAACGGGTCAGCGGTATACACGCCATCGACCTTGGTTGCCTTGAGCACGACATCGGCATCGATCTCGATCGCTCGCAGGCAGGCGGCCGAATCCGTGGTGAAGAACGGATTACCGGTACCGGCGGCAAAAATCACCACTTCCTTGGAATTGAGGTGGCGCATGGCTTTGCGGCGGTCGTAGTGATCGGTCACGCCAACCATGGAAATGGCCGACATCACGATGGCCGAGATATTGGCACGCTCCAGCGCGTCGCGCATAGCCAGGGCGTTCATCACAGTGGCCAGCATGCCCATGTGGTCGCCCGTGACCCGATCCATGCCGGCCGCGCTCAGCGCTGCGCCGCGGAACAGGTTGCCGCCGCCGATGACCAGGCCGACCTGAACGCCGATCCCGACCAGCTGGCCGACTTCCAGGGCCATGCGATCCAGCACTTTCGGATCGATCCCGAACTCTTCCGAGCCCATCAGGGCCTCGCCGCTAAGCTTGAGTAGAATGCGTTTATAGCGAGCCTGATAACCACTGCCCTGCTGAGCCATTGCGAATCTCTCCTGCGGCGTATTTTCGAAAATTCTTTGCAAGCTGTTTTCAGCCTGCGTTCACTCTAGCTTGACGCTGACACAGCGTCATCGGAACACGGCTTTGTAAGCCAGTTCCGACAGGAAACCAATAAAAATCGGCATCCCCATCCGAAAAGAGGCTGCGCGCGTGAGCGGGCAGCCTCTTCAGGGCGACAGTTATAAAAACTGTCTTATTGCTTGCTGGCAGCCAGCTGAGCAGCAACTTCTTCAGCGAAGTTGTCTACTGGCTTCTCGATGCCTTCGCCCACTTTGAAGTAGGTGAAGGAAACGATTTCAGCGCCGCCTTTCTTGGCCAGTTCACCGACCTTGATTTCAGGGTTCTTGACGAACGCCTGCTCAACCAGGCTGGCTTCAGCCAGGAACTTGGTGATACGACCGGCAACCATTTTTTCAACGATTTCGGCTGGTTTGCCTTTGATCTTGTCTTCGTTGAGCTGCATGAACACGGCTTTCTCGCGCTCAATGGCATCAGCGGAAACTTCCGACGGCAGCAGGAACTCAGGGTTGCTGGCAGCGACGTGCATCGCGATGTCCTTGGCCAGCTCGATGCTGCCGCCTTTGAGGGCTACAACGACGCCGATCTTGTTGCCGTGCAGGTAGGAACCGACAACATCACCTTCGACGCGAACCAGACGACGGATGTTGACGTTTTCGCCTACTTTGGCAACCAGGGCTTCACGAGCCGATTCCTGAGCGGCGATCAGCGGAGCTGCGTCGGTCAGTTTGTCGGCGAATGCTTTTTCTACGCTGGCAGCAACGAATGCCTTGAAGTCGTCTTGCAGAGCCAGGAAGTCAGTCTGCGAGTTGACTTCGATGATAACGGCAGCCTTACCGTCATCCTTGATGCCGATCGCGCCTTCAGCGGCAACGTTGCCCGCTTTCTTGGCAGCCTTGATGGCGCCCGAAGCACGCATGTCATCAATGGCTTTTTCGATGTCGCCGCCAGCCTTGGTCAAGGCTTTCTTGCAGTCCATCATGCCTTCGCCGGTACGCTCGCGCAGTTCTTTGACCAACGCTGCAGTAATCTCTGCCATTTCAAAATCCTCTTGGATAGGTTTTCAACCATTCCACCCGATCGAACGGGCGATCAATTCTTCCTGGAAAACCACTGCTTATAGGCCGCGGCAGGTTACAAACAGGTCACTGCGCTGGCGGCAAATGGTTTTCGAGGTGGCAAAAAGGGGGCCAAGCCCCCTTTTTGCTTACTGAGTCAACGCCAGGGCGTCAATTACTCAGCGGCTGCTGCCGGAGCTTCTTCAGCGAAGACTTCGGTGCCGCCATTCACGTTGTTGCGACCACGGATAACAGCGTCAGCCATCGAACCCATGTACAGCTGGATGGCGCGGATGGCGTCATCGTTGCCTGGGATGATGTAGTCAACGCCTTCCGGGCTGCTGTTGGTATCGACAACGCCGATGACCGGGATACCCAGCTTGTTGGCTTCGGTGATCGCGATGCGCTCGTGATCAACGTCGATCACGAACAGTGCGTCAGGCAGACCGCCCATGTCCTTGATACCGCCCAGGGAGCGGTCCAGCTTCTCAAGATCGCGAGTGCGCATCAGCGCTTCTTTCTTGGTCAGCTTGGCGAAAGTACCGTCTTCGGACTGGACTTCAAGGTCACGCAGACGCTTGATGGAAGCGCGAATGGTCTTGAAGTTGGTCAGCATGCCGCCCAACCAGCGGTGATCGACGTACGGCGAACCGCAACGTGCTGCTTCTTCAGCAACGATCTTGCCAGCGGAACGCTTGGTGCCGACGAACAGAATCTTGTTTTTGCCCTGGGCCAGGCGCTCTACGAAGGTCAGTGCTTCGTTGAACATCGGCAGGGTTTTTTCAAGGTTGATGATGTGGATCTTGTTACGCGCGCCGAAAATGTACTTGCCCATTTTCGGGTTCCAGTAACGGGTCTGGTGACCGAAGTGCACACCGGCCTTCAGCATATCGCGCATGTTGACTTGGGACATGATAGTTCCTTGATAAGTCGGGTTTGGCCTCCACGTATCCCAATGACCAACCAGCGGCTATAAAAGCCAAAGGCACCCAGGTCATCGTGTCGACACGTGTGTGGATTTAAGCTTACGGGGTCATCCCCGGAAAGCGGCGCATTTTATACCACAGCAAGGGCGAAAACGGAACACGGATTCTGAAATCCTCTGCGGTGAGTGGAATGTGGGAGCAAGGCTTGCCCGCGATGAAGGCTACGCGGTCCTTCAGAAATCGAGTCGCCTGCTTCGCGAGCAAGCTTTGCTCCCACTCGCCCCCCTTGCCACAGAGTTCGGGCTGGGGAGTTCTTTGCGCTGATCGTCTGTTAGAATCGCCTCTTTCAGGGCCACGTGAACCATCATCCGCCGCCCATTTCGTTTTGAACAGCGCCGTCAGGCGCAGAGAGAGCCTGTATGACCGTTACCCTCAAGACTCCCGAGGACATCGCCAAAATGCGTGTCGCCGGCAAACTCGCCGCCGATGTGCTGGAGATGATCGCCGACTACGTCAAGCCTGGCGTGACCACCGAAGAGCTGGACCGCATCTGCCATGACTACATCGTCAACGAGCAGAAAGCCATCCCGGCCCCGCTCAACTACAAAGGCTTCCCGAAGTCGATCTGCACCTCGATCAACCACGTGGTCTGCCACGGCATCCCCAACGAAAAACCGTTGAAGGATGGCGACACCCTGAACATCGACGTCACCGTCATCAAGGACGGCTTTCACGGCGACACCAGCCGCATGTTCCATGTCGGCAACGTGCCGGAGTGGGCCCAGCGCCTGTCCAAGGTCACCCAGGAATGCATGTACATGGCCATCGAACTGGTGAAACCGGGCTGCCGCCTGGGGGACATCGGCGAAGTGATCCAGAAGCACGCGCAGAAAAACGGCTTCTCGGTGGTTCGCGAGTTCTGCGGCCATGGCATCGGCAAGGTGTTCCACGAAGAACCGCAGATCCTGCACTACGGCCGTGCCGGCACGGGCATGGAACTGCAGGCGGGCATGACCTTCACCATCGAGCCGATGATCAACCAGGGGCGCGCCGACACCAAGGTGCTGGGCGACGGCTGGACTGCCATCACCAAGGATCGCAAGCTGTCGGCCCAGTGGGAACACACCTTGCTGGTCACCGAGACCGGATACGAGATCTTCACCCTGCGCAGCGATGACACCATCCCTCGCGTTTCCGCCTGATCCGAACCCAGCCTATAGATATAGATAGAAAGGAAAGTCATTCAATGCCGCAGGTGGATCCCGAACTCTTCGACCGCGGCCAGTTCCAGGCTGAACTGGCCCTGAAGGCAAGCCCCATCTCGGCGTTCAAGAAGGCGATCCGCCAGGCCCACGAAGTGCTCGACCAGCGCTTTCGCAGTGGCCGGGACATTCGGCGGCTGATCGAGGACCGCGCCTGGTTCGTCGATAACATCCTGCAAAAGGCCTGGGAGCAGTTCAACTGGAGCGAGGATGCCGACATCGCGCTGGTCGCGGTCGGCGGCTACGGGCGCGGCGAACTGCACCCCTACTCCGACATCGATCTGCTGATCCTGCTCGACAGCGCCGATCATGAAGTTTTCCGTGACTCCATCGAACGGTTCCTGACGCTGCTGTGGGACATCGGCCTGGAAGTCGGCCAGAGCGTGCGTTCGGTGCAGGAATGCGCCGACGAGGCCCGCGCCGACCTGACGGTGATCACCAACCTGATGGAAAGCCGCACCATTGCCGGCCCCGAGCACCTGCGCCAGCGCATGCTCGATGTCACCAGCACGGCGCACATGTGGCCCAGCAAGGACTTTTTCCTGGCCAAGCGCGCCGAGCAGAAGGCCCGCCACCACAAGTACAACGACACCGAATACAACCTGGAGCCCAACGTCAAGGGCTCGCCCGGCGGGCTGCGGGACATCCAGACGATCCTGTGGGTCGCCCGTCGCCAGTACGGTACGCTGAACCTGCGCGCCCTGGCCGGTGAAGGTTTCCTGGTGGAAAGCGAAAACGCCTTGCTGGCCTCGTCCCAGGAATTTCTGTGGAAGGTCCGCTACGCCCTGCACATGCTGGCCGGGCGCTCCGAGGACCGCCTGCTGTTCGACCATCAGCGCTCCATCGCCAGCCTGTTGGGTTTCGAAGGGCAGGATGCCAAGCAAACCATCGAAAACTTCATGCAGCAGTACTACCGCGTGGTGATGAGCATTGCCCAGCTCAGCGAATTGATCATCCAGCACTTCGAGGAAGTCATCCTCGCCCCCGAAGACGAAGAACCGCCGCAGCCGATCAACTCTCGTTTCCAACTGCACGACGGCTACATCGAGGCGCGCAACGCCAATGTATTCCGCCGCACGCCGTTCGCCATGCTGGAAATCTTCGTGCTCATGGCCCAGCAGCCGGAAATCAAGGGTGTACGCGCCGACACCATTCGCCTGCTGCGGGAAAACCGTCACCTGATCGATGAAGACTTCCGCCACGACATCCGCAACACCAGCCTGTTCATCGAGTTGTTCAAGTGCAAGATCGGCGTGCACCGCAACCTGCGACGCATGAACCGCTACGGGATCCTCGGGCGTTATCTGCCGGAGTTCGGCTTCATCGTCGGGCAGATGCAACATGACCTGTTCCACATCTACACGGTCGATGCCCACACCCTGAACCTGATCAAGCACCTGCGTAAGCTGCAGTACACCCAGGTGTCGGAGAAATTCCCGCTGGCCAGCAAGCTCATGGCCAAGTTGCCCAAGCCCGAACTGATCTACATGGCAGGGCTGTACCACGACATCGGCAAGGGCCGCCAAGGCGATCATTCCGAGATTGGTGCGGTGGATGCCGAGGCGTTCTGCCAGCGCCATCAACTGCCCCTGTGGGACAGCCGGCTGATCGTCTGGCTGGTGCAGAACCACCTGATGATGTCCACCACCGCCCAGCGCAAGGACTTGTCCGACCCGCAGGTGATCCACGACTTCGCCCAGAACGTCGGCGATGAAACACGTCTGGATTACCTCTACGTGCTGACCGTGGCCGACATCAACGCCACCAATCCGACCCTGTGGAATTCCTGGCGCGCCAGTCTGTTGCGCCAGCTCTACACCGAGACCAAGCGCGCCTTGCGCCGCGGCCTGGAAAACCCGGTGGACCGCGAAGAGCAGATCCGTCGCACCCAAAGCGCAGCCCTGGACATCCTGGTGCGCGGCGGCACCGATCCGGACGACGTCGAGCAGCTCTGGTCGCAACTGGGCGATGACTATTTCCTGCGCCATACCGCCGGCGACGTGGCCTGGCACAGCGACGCGATCCTCCAGCAACCGGCCGATGGCGGGCCGCTGGTGCTGATCAAGGAAACCACCCAGCGCGAGTTCGAAGGTGGCACGCAGATCTTCATCTACGCCCCGGACCAGCACGACTTCTTCGCCGTGACCGTGGCGGCGATGGACCAGCTCAACCTCAACATTCACGACGCCCGGGTCATTACCTCCAGCAGCCAGTTCACCCTCGACACCTACATCGTGCTCGACACCGACGGCGACTCGATTGGCGATAACCCGGCGCGGGTCAAGCAGATCCGCGACGGCCTGACCGAAGCCCTGCGCAACCCGGCGGACTACCCGACCATCATCCAGCGCCGGGTGCCGCGCCAGCTCAAGCACTTCGCCTTCGCGCCGCAGGTGACGATCCACAACGACGCCCAGCGCCAGGTCACCGTGCTGGAGCTCAGCGCTCCGGACCGCCCGGGCCTGCTGGCGCGGATCGGCCATATTTTCCTGGAGTTCGACCTGTCGCTGCAAAACGCCAAGATCGCCACCCTCGGCGAACGGGTGGAAGACGTCTTCTTCATCACCGACGCACATAACCAGCCGCTGTCCGATCCGCAGCTGTGCAGCCGCTTGCAGGAAGCGATCGTGCAGCATTTGAGCGTCAACCAGGAACCCGATGCTCACATGACACGTATCAGCATCTGAACGAACAATCTCCCTCTGTGGGAGCGAGCTTGCTCGCGATAGCGACGGAGCATCCAGCATTGATGCTGCCTGACTCACCGCCATCGCGAGCAAGCTCGCTCCCACAAGGACCGCGCCCACATTGACGAGGCCCTTGATGAACAACGCTCTGAACCAGCTCCAGCCCTACCCGTTCGAAAAGCTCCGCGCCTTGCTTGGCAGCGTCACGCCCAACCCGGACAAACGCCCGATCGCCCTGTCCATCGGCGAACCCAAGCATCGCTCGCCCAGCTTCGTGGCTGAGGCCCTGGCCAGCAATCTGGAAAAGATGGCGGTCTACCCGACCACCCTCGGCATCCCCGAGTTGCGTGAGGCCATCACCGGTTGGTGCGAGCGCCGCTTCAACGTGCCAAACGGCTGGCTGGACCCGGCGCGCCATGTGCTGCCGGTCAATGGCACCCGTGAAGCCCTGTTCGCTTTCACCCAGACCGTAGTCAACCGTGGCGACGACGCCCTGGTGGTCAGCCCGAACCCGTTCTATCAGATCTACGAAGGCGCGGCGTTCCTGGCCGGGGCCAAGCCGCACTACCTGCCGTGCCTGGACGCGAACGGCTTCAATCCGGATTTCGATGCGGTATCGCCGGACATCTGGAAACGCTGCCAGATCCTGTTCCTGTGCTCCCCTGGCAACCCGACCGGCGCGCTGATCCCGGTGGATGTACTGAAGAAACTCATCGCCCTGGCTGACGAATATGACTTCGTCATCGCCGCGGACGAGTGCTACAGCGAACTGTACTTCGACGAACAAACCCCGCCGCCGGGGCTGCTCAGCGCCTGCGTCGAACTCGGTCGCAAGGATTTCAAGCGCTGCGTGGTGTTCCACAGCCTGTCCAAACGCTCCAACCTGCCGGGCCTGCGTTCCGGTTTCGTCGCTGGCGACGCGGACATCCTCAAGGGTTTCCTGCTGTACCGCACCTACCATGGCTGCGCGATGCCGGTTCAGACCCAACTGGCGAGCATTGCCGCGTGGAACGACGAAGTGCACGTACGCGCCAACCGCGCGCTGTACCGGGAGAAATTCGACGCGGTGCTGGAGATCCTCAGCCCGGTGCTGGACGTGCAACGCCCCGATGGCAGCTTCTACCTGTGGCCGAACGTGGCGGGCGACGATGCGGCGTTCTGCCGGGACCTGTTCGAACAGGAACACGTGACGGTCGTGCCGGGCTCCTACCTGTCCCGCGACGTGGACGGCGTCAACCCAGGCGCCGGGCGCGTGCGCATGGCCTTGGTTGCGCCATTGGCTGAATGCGTGGAAGCGGCCGAGCGGATTCGCGCGTTCATCCAACGTCGGGGTTAATCACCCCATCGATCGTTCCCACGCTCTGCGTCACCTCCCCGAAGCGGAACGCGGAGCGTCCCTGGCGGCATTCCCACGCGGAGCGTGGGAACGATCCATAACACCGCCTCCCCTGTACAAATCTTCAGTAACGCCCAGGTTGCGCAATGCACCTATTTCGGTACACTCCACTCATGGTTGATATCGCCCCCATACTGAACGTACGTTTCTTCCGCACAGACGCCGGGAATGAGCCTGTTCGCGAATGGCTGACTGACCTGCCTCGCGAGCATAGACGGATGATCGGAACTGACATCAAGACCGTTCAGATTGGTTGGCCTATAGGTATGCCGGTGGTTCGCAAGCTGGACACTGGGCTATGGGAGGTCAGAATTGACCTTGGAGATACCATCGCCCGCGTTCTCTTCACTGTGGTGGGCTCTGACATGGTTCTACTCCACGCTTTCATAAAGAAAAGTCAAAAAACGCCAACCACCGACATGGCAACCGCCAAGCAGCGCAAAGCAAGACTATGAGGCACAGCAAATGAACAAGCACATCGGATCTGATTTTGACGACTTCCTCGCCGAGCAAGGTATCGCCGAAGAAGTTTCCGCAGCTGCGCTCAAACGCGTTATTGCCTGGCAGATTGCCGAAGCAATGAGGCTTCAGAAAGTGACCAAAAAAGCCTTGGCACAGCGGATGCACACCAGTCGCACTGCTGTTGATCGTGCGCTGGATCAGAACGATGCGGGAATGACGCTGGCAACACTTGCCAGCGCAGCGCGTGCGTTGGGTCAGAGGGTGGAAGTACGGTTGGTGCCCGAGCAGGAAGAGGCCCACGCCTAAGCGCTGCTGTGGCGAGGGGATTTATCCCCGCTGGGCTGCGTAGCGGCCCCTGAAGCAGTCAACTCAATCTGCCTGACGTATTCCGTTTGAACCTTCCCACGCTCTGCGTGGGAAGGTTCAAACACCACAAATCCCCTGTGGGAGCAAAGCTTGCTCGCGATGAGGTCGGCACTTATTACATCAAGTCCGAAGCTCTACCCGGTCCAGGCACTTGTTCGCCAACAACATCCCCAACTCAATCATCTGGGCCACCCCCAATGCTACATGTCGTCGCGAGCCGTCCTGATCGAAGGCAAGGTCGTTGAGCATTGCATTGGCCGAAGCCAGGGTTTCACTGAGGTTGGCCAGCAACACTTCGGTGTCGATACCTTCAGCCACAGTGAATAACTGTACCGAGGGCTTGGGTTCTGACTTGCTGTCGTCAGGTTTGAGGTATTGATCCAGCACACGGTCAGCGGCCTCTTGCAGCTTTTCGGGTGCGTAATCGCCGTAAGGGAAAGTGGAGGCCGGCTTTGGAGGATTGGGAGTTTCTTTGATCATGTTTATAGCTCCTAGAGAAGTGGGAGCCGCCACCGAGTCTTCTCACGGACCGGAGGGTGGCAGCCGTACGCGGGGTGAGAATCCGAGCCTCTAGGAGCCCGGCCATGCCGAAGCATGCCCGCGCACAGCCGCCATAACATAATGCGCAGACGAAAAGCGCCTGCACTTTATATGGTCGACGCCTGCGCGCCTAGAGGAGTTCGGATTCTCACGTCCGGTCGCTGAATTGGCAGCGACACCCAGAGGCTAGAGCTCTCGCTTCCGACGGACAACCTTAAAAACTTGTCGGAAACTTCGGCGCGTCTGACAGACCACGATCACTTGCTCAGACAAGAAAAGAAATAAAACGCACCTCCATAAAGCAAGCCATTGATTTCACTGGTTAAGCACCTCAACAGATCTCACACAGCCCTGTTTCAAGAATCAAGCTGGCTTGAATTCGTTATTACCGGCAGCCATGATCGCCCCGTCACCAGTGAACGCTGGCAGGAGTCTGGGTCCCTCTTCGGGTTGACCCAGCCACGCAGACGGGGCCAAGCAAGCTCAGTTGCGTGTCGATTGAAGCCGCCTTCGGGCGGCTTTGCTTTTTATGAGAACAAGGCACGCCGGGCTTTGTTGCGCCTGAAATGCCGAAGCTCCGCAAAGTGGTGGGATCTCCCCTCGCCACAAAGGGCCGGCGCATCATTGCTACTTACCCAACCCCAAATTCGCTTCAGCCAAATCCAACTCCCCCAGCACCTCACGCAACACATCATCCCCAATCTGATGATGACGACTGAGGCGATACAACTCCAACCGCTGCGCCCGGTAAGCCTTCAAGCGCAGCCGGCGTTCCAGCAGGTCCATTTCGAACGCCAGCGCCTGGGCTTCGGCGGAGTCGTTGAACACCTCCAACTGATGGCGATACTCAGACATCAGCCGCGCCTTGACCTCGGTCGCCAGCGCCGCCTGGGCCGCATCCGGCGTACTGGTCGCTTCGGCCGGCTCCTCCACTTCCAGTGCATGAATCGCCGCTTCAGCGGTTTTGCGCCAGGCCTCGCGAACTTCGTTGCGACGCTTGTCATCGGGGCTCTTCTCGATGCCACGCAGCAGCAGTGGCAAGGCAATGCAGGCCGCAATCAGCGACAGCAGAATCACCCCGGCGGCAATGAAGATCAGCAAGTCGCGCTCCGGGAATTCAACACCAGCGCTTAACAACAACGGTACCGACAACACCCCCGCCAACGTCACCGCCCCGCGCACACCGCCGAAGGTCAGCAACCAGCAGGAACGCGCCGTCGGCACCAGGGTCAACTCGCCCTTGCCGCGCCAGCGGCGCAACAGCCCGGATACGCGCCAGATGCTTTGTACCCAGACAAACCGCAGCACCAACAACACCAGGAAAATCGCCACCACGTCCAGGCAGCGATAGAACAACGCTGGCCACAACGTCGGCTCATGGCTGGTCACCGCCTTGACGATGTCCGGCAGTTGCAAGCCCAGCAGCAGGAAGATCAAGCCATTGAAGGCAAATTCCAACAGCGACCAGACACTGCGATTGAGCAGACGCGTGCCGGTCTGGCGTGGCAGCAGGTCGAGCCAGCTCTGCATCATCCCCGCCGCCACCGCCGAGAGAATCCCCGAGGCGCCCAAGCGTTCAGCCAGCACATAGGCCGCGAACGGCAGTAACAACATGAATACTACGTGGGTGGCCGGATCGTCCCAGCCCCGGGCAATCATCCAGGCCCGCAAGCGGCCCACTAGCCAACTCAAAGCCACGCCTACCAGCAATCCACCAATCGCCACCAGGACAAAGGTCAGGCTCGCGCCCGCCAGGGAAAACACGCCGGTGATCGCCGCCGCCAGGGCGAACTTGAAGGTCACCAGGCCCGACGCATCGTTCATCAAGGCTTCGCCCTGGAGCATGTGCATCAACGGCGCGGGCAAGCGGTCCCGGGCAATCGCCGAGACCGCCACGGCGTCGGTGGGTGACAGGACTGCAGCCAGGGCGAAGGCCACCGGCAACGGGATACCGGGCAGCAGCCAATGAATGAAATACCCCGCCCCAACTACCGTAAACAGCACCAACCCCACCGCCAGCGTCAGGATCGGCCCGCGCAGGCGCCAGAGTTCACGCTTGGGCATGCGCCAACCATCGGAGAACAGCAGCGGCGGCAGGAACAGAAACAGGAACAACTCGGGATCAAGCGCCACATGCAGCCCCAGCGAGGGCCAGGCCAGCACGGCGCCAGCACCAATCTGCACCAGGGGCAACGGCAGCGGGATCAACCGTCCGATCAGGCGCGACACGCCCACCAGCATCAACAGGATCAGGACGGTATAGGCGCTTTGCATAACGGACTTCCAATGACAGCCATACACATCTGCGGCAACAGCTGGCCGGTGAAGTGCCATATTAACTGCCACGGTGAACCGCTGCCTTTGCACATTGGTCGCACCTCAGCGGCGTCAATGCGCAGGCGCCCCTTGGCCGCTCCCAACCTCCACGCGGCAGGAGCGACCGACGACTATCCGACGCTAAACAGCTCGCTCGGCGGCATTGAGGGTCGAGCGGCCCGAGACAACATCGACGCCGTCACCCTCATTGTCGCTGTCTTCCCCGATCTGTTCGGCCGTCGACATTTCGACCAAGGGCAACATTCCCTGCAGCTCATCCGGATGAGCGGGACCGGCGGATAGCCTGTCCAACGCGGCGGAGGCCTTGTCCGCCAACGGCTGGGTCATCACTCCCGTTGTCACCCAGGCGGCGAGCACCGGGGCCATCGTGGCCGTAACCGTCGCCTTCCCCGCCGCCGCAACACCCGCAGGCGAAATCCCGGCGCTCCTGGCTGCGTTGACAGCGGCGGTCTGGGCCATGCCGATCGCAGTAATACCGCCGGCCAACGCTCCGAGACCACTGACCAGGCCTGTCGGCGTAACCAAGGCTTGCAGCGATTTGCTGCCATCGCGCATCGCGTCCAGCGGCAGACTGCCGACCCGCTTCGCAATGCCCATCGCAGCACTCCCTACGCCATAATTCTTGAGGTCCTTGTAACGCTGGTGCCAGTCTTGACGCCCCAACAGGTATTCCGGGCCAATCCGGTGTTTGGATTTATCGATGGAATGTTGCAGGTCATAGGCGGCCATGCCTGAAAGCGGAGAGCCGATGGCAGCTATCACTGAGTCCACCTTGCTGCCCGTTTGCGCATCGACGGTCTTCGTCACGACGGGTTGGATGACCGTACGCAACACGTTTCGCGCGGAGAAGGTCTGGAAAGTCAGGCTGCCTTCGATAGCCTGGGTCGTCAGGCTCGGCTTCACCGCCTGGGCGGCTTCCTGCATGACCGGCTCCAGATCGGCATTTTCGGCCACCAGCCACTGGGTGTCGCTGGTGGCACGCTTGATCAG
This sequence comes from Pseudomonas brassicacearum subsp. brassicacearum, assembly GCF_008801605.1. Classification (GTDB taxonomy): domain Bacteria; phylum Pseudomonadota; class Gammaproteobacteria; order Pseudomonadales; family Pseudomonadaceae; genus Aquipseudomonas; species Aquipseudomonas brassicacearum. Next base: position 18,040 of record NZ_VZPJ01000005.1, read on the forward strand.
GCCGTTGCCGACCGTGTCGCTGGCGCTGCTGACCAGGCCGGCAATCGCCGACAGTGCCAACGGCGCGGTAATCGAGCCATTGCCGGTCACCGCCGGGACGAAGTCCAGCGCGATGGACGCCGCGCCGAAGGGAACCGAACGAAGGAATCCAACAGTGTCATGGGCTGCACGATCCAGCCGCGAGCCTTTGGTCAGCACGGCATCGACGCTTTCCGCGGTTTCCCCGTCATTGGCCAAGGTACGCGAACGATCGTCGATCAGTGCTTCGAAGGTCTCGCGATTGGCACCGTTCATATGCGGCTCGAATACCCGGGTGAGCTGGGCCTTGATTGCACCAGTCCGATTTGCCAGGTCCTGTTCAGCCGTGACGGGGCCGATCGGGACAGATGCAGCGGTCCCGGTGGCCGATGTCGTTGAATGGGGCGGGAGGGTTTCTTCAGTCTGATTGGTCAGTGGATGGGGCGGTGTCAGGGAGATGGAATCCATGGGCGGGTCTCTTGTGCGCAAAAGTGCTGGGTTTACCTGCGCTGTGTGGCCACCTCTTTCCTATCGGTTCCGCCTCGTCCGATCCGTCGCGACAGTCAAGGCACTGAAAGGAACGACGTGGCATAATCGTCCGCTGATTTTCAGGACGATACCGGGAACGTTTTGGGGGAGCATTCATGCCCAAGGAAAACAAGCACTTACAGCTTTTCGGCATCAAAGCCTGCGATACGATGAAAAAAGCGCGTACCTGGCTCGATGAGCACGCGGTGCGCTATGACTTTCACGATTACAAAACTGCCGGCATCGACCGTGAGCGCCTGACCCAATGGTGCAACGAGCATGGCTGGCAAGTGGTGTTGAACCGTGCCGGTACGACCTTTCGCAAACTCGACGACGAACGCAAAGCCGATCTCGACCAGCCGAAAGCCATCGAACTGATGCTCGCCCAACCCTCGATGATCAAGCGCCCGGTGCTTGACCTCGGTGACCGAACCCTGATTGGCTTCAAGCCAGATATTTATGCGGCAGAGATCAAGTAAGCCTGCCCAGTCCATTTTGTAGAGGTAATTTCATGTCCACTACCCTGTTCAGCCTGGCCTTCGGTGTCGGCACTCAAAACCGTCAAGGCGCCTGGCTGGAAGTGTTCTACGCACAGCCGCTGCTCAACCCGTCGGCTGACATCGTCGCAGCCATCGCGCCGATTCTCGGCTACAGCGAAGGCAACCAGGCCATCACCTTCACCACCGCCCAGGCCTCGCAACTGGCAGAAGCACTCAAGGGTGTCGATGCCGCGCAAGCCGCGCTGCTGACCCGCCTGGCCGAAAGCCACAAGCCGCTGGTCGCCACGCTGCTGGCCGAAGACGCCCAACTGTCTTCCACCCCTGAGGCCTACCTCAAGCTGCACCTGCTGTCCCATCGCCTGGTCAAGCCTCATGGCCTGAACCTGGCCGGCATCTTCCCGCTGCTGCCGAACGTGGCCTGGACCAGCCAGGGCGCGATCGACTTGAGCGAACTGGCTGAGCATCAGCTCGAAGCCCGCCTGCGTGGCGAGCTGCTGGAAGTGTTCTCGGTGGACAAGTTCCCGAAAATGACCGACTACGTGGTTCCGGCCGGCGTGCGTATCGCCGATGCCGCACGGGTCCGCCTGGGCGCCTACGTGGGCGAAGGCACCACCGTGATGCACGAAGGTTTCGTCAACTTCAACGCTGGCACCGAAGGCCCGGGCATGATCGAAGGCCGTGTTTCGGCGGGCGTATTCGTCGGCAAGGGCTCGGACCTGGGCGGCGGTTGCTCGACCATGGGCACCCTGTCGGGCGGCGGCAACATCGTGATCAAGGTCGGCGAAGGCTGCCTGATCGGCGCCAACGCCGGCATCGGTATCCCACTGGGCGACCGCAACACCGTGGAGTCGGGCCTGTACGTGACCGCCGGCACCAAAGTGAAGCTGCTGGACGAAAACAACCAACTGGTCAAAGTGGTCAAGGCCCGCGACCTGGCCGGCCAGCCTGACCTGTTGTTCCGCCGCAACTCCGAGACCGGTGCGGTGGAATGCAAGACGCACAAATCGGCCATCGAGCTGAACGAAGCACTGCACGCCCACAACTAAGCTTCACACCACCACCTGTGGGAGCGAGCCTTTTTGTGGGAGCCAAGCTTGGCTCCCACAAAAAAAGCCCGCTCCCACAGGGTCCGGCGTCATTCGAGCAGGGCCCGAAAGCATGTTGATCCAATCCCCCTGGCGTGCCGATTTCCCGGCCATCGCCGCCCTGCAACGGCAAGGCCAGACCTACCTGGACAGCGCCGCCACCACGCAAAAACCCCAAGCACTGCTGGATGCCCTGACGCATTACTACGTCAATGGCGCGGCCAACGTGCACCGTGCGCAACATTTGCCGGGCGCCCATGCCACACAGGCGTTCGAGGACAGCCGCCTCAAGGTTTCGCAGTGGCTCAATGCCGGAAACTGCGGACAAGTAGTCTTCACCCACGGCGCCACTTCGGCGCTGAACCTACTGGCCTATGGGCTGGAACATCTATTCAACCCGGGCGATGAGATCGTCATCAGCGCCCTGGAACACCACGCCAACCTGCTGCCGTGGCAGCAACTGGCCGAACGCCGTTCATTGACCCTGGTGGTGTTGCCACTGGATGCCGACGGGGTGATCGACCCTGGCGCCGCCGCCGAACTGATCGGCCCGCGTACGCGCTTGCTGGCGGTGAGCCAGTTATCCAATGTGCTCGGGGCCTGGCAGCCGGTGCCGGCGCTGCTGGCGCTGGCCAAGGCCCAGGGCGCGCTGACGGTGATCGACGGCGCCCAAGGCGTGGTTCACGGTCGCCACAACGTGGAGGCGCTGGGTTGCGACTTTTACGTGTTTTCCAGCCACAAACTCTACGGCCCCGATGGGCTGGGCGTGCTGTTTGGCCGTACCGAAGCCCTCGGCAATTTGCGTCATTGGCAGTTCGGCGGCGAAATGGTGCAACAGGCCGATTACCACAGCGCCAGCTTCCGCCCGGCGCCGCTGGGTTTCGAAGCGGGCACGCCGCCGATTGCCAGCGTGATCGGCCTGGGGGCGACCCTGGATTACCTGTCCGACCTCGACCCGCTGGCGGTCATCGAGCATGAGGCAGCGCTGCATGACTACCTGCTCCATGGCCTGTTGGCCCGCAACGGCGTTCGCCTGGTGGGCAACCCGCGCCTGGCCCTGGTCAGCTTCGTGGTCGAAGGCATCCACAACGCCGACCTGGCCCACCTGCTGACCGAGCAAGGCATCGCCGTGCGCGCCGGGCATCACTGCGCAATGCCGTTGTTCAAGCATTTGAATCTGTCGGGGGCGATTCGGGTGTCGATGGCGCTGTACAACGACTCCGCTGATCTCGAGCGTTTCTTCGAGGCGCTGGACCAGGCCCTGGAGATGCTCCGATGAACCTGCCCGCCGAGGCCGCCACCGCGCTGCAGATTTTCCAGGACGCGTCAGGTTGGGAACAACGCGCCCGACTGCTGATGCAATGGGGCGAGCGCCTGCCGCCCCTGAGCGACGAAGACAAGTGCGAGGCCAACCTCGTCCACGGCTGTGAAAGTCAGGTGTGGCTGGTGGGTCAGTTGCACGACGGGCATTGGCAGTTTTGCGCCAGCAGCGATGCGCGGTTGATCCGTGGGCTGGTGGCGTTGCTGTTGGCGCGGGTCAACGGATTGTCCGCTGAAGAGTTGCAGCAGGTGGATTTGCCGGGCTGGTTCAATCAGTTGGGATTGTCGCGACAGTTGTCGCCGTCGCGTAGCAATGGCTTGAATGCAGTGTTGAAGCGGATGCTTGAGCTGACTGAATGATCGCCATCGCGAGCAGGCTCGCTCCCACAGGGGATCCGTGTCGTACACAAAATTTGTGTTCCTTAAGATCCAATGTGGGAGCGAGCCTGCTCGCGATGAAGGCATCAGCTCCAGTGCTCAAACCTGAGGCTTGACCCTATCCGCCGGCCGCCGCACACCCGCCACGATCTTATCCACAGCCTTGGTCGCCGCGACCATGCCGAACGTCGCCGTCACCATCATCACCGCGCCGAACCCGCCGGCGCAGTCGAGCTTGACGCCGTCGCCGACAAAACTCTTCTGCAAGCAAATGCTGCCGTCCGGTTTCGGGTAGCGCAGTTGTTCGGTGGAGAACACGCAGGGCACGCTGTAGTGACGGGTCACGGTGCGGGAAAAGCCGTAGTCGCGGCGCAAGGTGGAGCGCACCTTGGAGGCCAGCGGATCGTTGAACGTACGGTTCAAGTCGCAAACCTGGATCAGCGTCGGGTCGATCTGCCCGCCCGCGCCGCCGGTGGTGATGATCTGGATCTTGCGGCGCTTGCACCAGGCGATCAGCGCAGCCTTGGCGTTGACGCTGTCGATGCAGTCGATCACGCAATCGATGTTCGGCGTGATGTATTCGGCCATGGTGTCGCGGGTGACGAAGTCGGCCACCGCGTGCACGGTGCAGTCGGGGTTGATCCCGCGCAGCCGCTCGGCCATCACCTCCACCTTGGGTTTGCCGACGGTACTGTCCAGGGCGTGCAACTGACGGTTGGCGTTGCTGACGCAGACATCGTCCAGGTCAAACAGCGAGATCTCGCCCACGCCGCAACGGGCAATGGCTTCCGCCGCCCAGGAGCCGACACCGCCAACCCCGACAATCGCCACATGGGCCGCCCGCAGGCGCTCCAGGCCTTCGATGCCATACAAACGGGCGATACCGGCAAACCGTGGATCTTCTGTACTCATGACCATTACCCCAAAAACCGGCGCGCATTATAGGGCTTTGTCTCGGCAATTTAAGCAAAACCTCTGTGGGAGCGAGCTTGCTCCCACAGGTTTTGTGCTCCACCTGTCCCGCACCAGGGGCCCATGGTGGTCGTTTTGCTATAAGATAACCGCCATTTTGCGCGAGCCAGTCCGCGCCTGCATAAGCCTTGCGTTCACACTATATTCCCGGAGCTTTCATGACGGCCCACGCCGACCTCTCGCCGACCCTGCAACTCGCCTGCGACCTGATCCGCCGTCCGTCCGTGACGCCGGTGGATGCCGATTGCCAGAAACTGATGATGCAGCGCCTGGGCAACGCGGGCTTTGCGCTCGAACCGATGCGTATCGAGGATGTGGATAACTTCTGGGCCAGCCATGGCAAGCATGACGGCCCGGTGCTGTGCTTCGCCGGGCACACCGACGTGGTGCCGACCGGTCCGGTGCAGGCCTGGCAGCTCGACCCGTTCGATGCGGTCATCGACGAACAGGGCATGCTCTGCGGCCGTGGCGCGGCAGACATGAAAGGCAGCCTGGCGGCGATGGTTGTGGCGGCCGAACGGTTCGTCGCCGACTACCCGGACCACAAGGGCTCACTGACCTTCCTGATTACCAGCGATGAAGAAGGCCCGGCCCACCACGGCACCAAAGCCGTGGTCGAACGCCTCAAGGCCCGTCAGGAACGACTGGACTGGTGCATCGTCGGCGAACCGTCGAGCACCACGCTGGTGGGCGACGTGGTCAAGAATGGCCGGCGCGGTTCCCTCGGCGCGAAGTTGACCGTGCGCGGCAAGCAAGGTCACGTGGCTTATCCACACCTGGCGAAGAACCCGATCCACCTGGCCGCGCCCGCCTTGGCTGAACTGGCCGCCGAGCATTGGGACCACGGCAACGACTTCTTCCCGCCGACCAGTTTCCAGATCTCCAACCTCAATTCCGGCACCGGCGCGACCAACGTGATCCCCGGTGATCTGGTGGCGGTGTTCAACTTCCGCTTTTCCACCGAATCCACCGTCGAAGGCCTGCAACAGCGCGTTGCCGATATCCTCGACAAGCATCAGCTGGACTGGCACATCGACTGGGCGCTGTCCGGCCTGCCGTTCCTCACCGAACCCGGTGCGCTGCTCGACGCCGTATCGTCGAGCATCAAGGACGTCACCGGGCGCGAGACCCAGGCGTCCACCAGCGGCGGCACGTCCGACGGTCGCTTCATCGCCACCATGGGCACGCAAGTGGTGGAGCTGGGGCCGGTCAACGCGACCATCCACCAGGTCAACGAACGCGTGCTGGCCGCCGATCTCGATGTGCTGACCGAGATCTACTACAAGACGCTGATCAAGTTGCTCGCCTGATGCTCGCCTGCCCGATCTGCAGTGAACCGCTGAACGCGGTGGACAACGGCGTGGTCTGCCCGGCCGGCCACCGCTTCGACCGCGCGCGGCAGGGTTACCTGAACCTGCTGCCGGTGCAGCACAAGAACAGCCGCGACCCCGGTGACAACCAGGCGATGGTCGAAGCCCGCCGCGACTTCCTCAACGCCGGGCATTACGCCCCGGTCGCCCGGCGCCTGGCGGAACTGGCCGCCGAACGCGCGCCCGGACGCTGGCTGGACATCGGCTGTGGCGAGGGCTACTACACCGCGCAGATCGCCGAAGCGTTGCCCAACGCCGATGGCTATGCCCTGGACATTTCCCGCGAGGCGGTCAAGCGCGCCTGCAAACGCAACCCGCAGCTGACCTGGTTGATCGCCAGCATGGCCCGGGTGCCGCTGGCGGACGGCTGCTGCCAGTTCCTGGCCAGCGTATTCAGCCCGCTGGACTGGCAGGAGGCCAAGCGCTTGCTCAGCCCCGGCGGCGGCCTGATGAAAGTCGGCCCCACCGCCGGCCACTTGATGGAATTGCGCGAGCGCCTGTACGACGAAGTGCGCGAGTACACCGACGACAAGCACCTGGCCCTGGTGCCGCCGGGCATGGTGCTGGATCACAGCGAAACCCTCGAATTCAAGCTGACCCTCGACAGTGGCCAGGACCGCGCCAACCTGCTGGCCATGACGCCCCACGGCTGGCGCGCCAGTGCCGAACGCCGTGCCAGCGTGATCGAGCAGGCCGAGCCGTTCCAGGTCACGGTGTCGATGCGCTACGATTATTTCGTTCTTCAATAACCTTTTGATTCCGGTCCCGGGCAACCGCTCGGGCCCCGTTAAATCCGCGAATGGATTTTTCAAGACCGCAGCGAGGACATCCATGCGCCAACCCGATATCGAGATTTACCTCAAAGACGCCGACGTCGACCACAAGGCCATCGCCGCCTGGCTCGGCCAGGCCCTGGGCCCGTGCAGCGACTGGGTGCAGAAAGGCCAGACCTACAAGTGCAAGGCCGGCAACATCCCGGTGACCTGGCTGCCCAAGGCCGTGGGCAAATGGAACAGCCTGTACCTGGAAAGTGACCAGACCCCGTGGGAAGACGACATCGCCTGCGCCCGCGCCGCCTTCGCCGCACTGAATGTCGAAGTGCGCTGCGCGCCTGGGTCATGGGTCGAGGAAGAAGGCGAGGAGTCGGCGGATCGCTGGATTCGCATCAGCGCCGATGGGGAAGAAGAGATTACCTGGAAGACGGCGTGACGCTGACTTCCAGCCCACCGAAGAGCCAATGTGGGAGCGAGCTTGCTCGCGATAGCGGTAGATCAGCCAGATTAGAAGTGACTGACACACCGCTATCGCGAGCAAGCTCGCTCCCACAATGGTTTTTGTGTAGGCAGTGAATGCGGGTTACAACCCCACCACATCCTCAGCCTGCAAGCCCTTCTGCCCTTCCACGACCGCGTACTCGACCTGCTGGCCTTCGGTCAGTGAACGGTGGCCTTCGCCGCGGATGGCGCGGTAATGCACGAACACATCCGCCCCGCCCTCACGCTGGATGAAGCCGTAGCCCTTCGCGTCGTTGAACCACTTCACACTGCCGGTTTCCCGTGCTGCCATGATGCTCACTCCCATTTTTATTTTTTGAGTCGGCTTTTCCCGCCCAACCGCAAAAGGCAAAGCCGTACGAACTTTAGCCACCCTCCGGCCATCCATAAGGGAGGCCGTGGCAGTCACTGGCCGAGTATATGACACACGAGAAAACTCTCAACTGACTTTACTTCGGCGCTTTTTTGCCGATTTTCGGCGAATCCGGCACACTGGCGCCCGCCCCATCCCATTCACTCATGCAGAAGCCGTATGACCCGCTCCCCGTTCCGCCGTCTTGTGTTTGGCACCCTGCGCCGACTGTTGTACCTCTGGGTTCGCTCAGAGACGATCAACCAGTCGTCCTTCACCCTCAACCTCGACCGCAGTCGTCCGGTGTTCTACGTCCTGCAAGATCCTTCGCTCACTGACCTGGCGGTGCTCGACACCGAATGCACCAAGGCCGGCCTGCCCCGTCCGGTGCTGCCGGTCTCGGTGGGCAACCTGCTGGAACCGGCGGCGTTTTTCTACCTGACGCCAGCGCCGGACTGGATCGGCCGCCAGGACAAGCGCGGTGCGCCGCCCACCCTGACTCGGCTGGTCAACGCCTTGACCCACAATGCCGCCGAAGACGCCCAGATCATCCCGGTCAGCGTGTTCTGGGGGCAGTCGCCCGACAGCGAATCCAGTCCCTGGAAACTGTTGTTCGCCGACAGTTGGGCCGTCACCGGACGCCTGCGCCGCCTGTTGAGCATCATGATTCTGGGGCGCAAGACTCGCGTGCAGTTCTCCGCGCCGATCCACCTGCGCGAGCTGATCGAACACGACAAGGGCCACGAACGCACTGTACGCATGGCCCAGCGGATCCTGCGGGTGCATTTCCGCAATCTGAAAGCAGCGGTCATCGGCCCCGACATCTCCCACCGACGCAACCTGGTCAAGGGCCTGTTGAACCAGCCGCTGGTCAAGCAGGCGATTGCCGAGGAAGCCGAGCGGGAAAAGATCTCCGCCGAAAAAGCCAAGGCCCAGGCCCTGCGCTACGGCAACGAGATCGCCTCGGACTACACCTACACCGCGATCCGTTTCCTGGAAGTGGTGCTGAGCTGGTTCTGGAACAAGATCTACGACGGCATCAAGGTCAACCACATCGAAGGCGTGCAGAACGTCGCCCAAGGCCACGAAGTCATCTACGTGCCGTGCCACCGCAGCCACATCGACTACCTGCTGCTGTCGTACCTGCTGTTTCGCAACGGCCTGACGCCACCGCACATCGCCGCCGGCATCAACCTCAACATGCCGGTGATCGGCGGCCTGCTGCGCCGTGGCGGGGCGTTTTTCATGCGTCGCACCTTCAAGGGCAACCCGCTCTACACCGCCGTGTTCAACGAATACCTGCACACGCTGTTCACCAAAGGTTTTCCGGTGGAGTACTTCGTCGAGGGCGGGCGTTCGCGCACCGGGCGCATGCTGCAACCCAAGACCGGCATGCTCGCCATCACCCTGCGCAGCTTCCTGCGCTCGTCGCGCATGCCCATCGTGTTCGTGCCGGTCTACATCGGTTATGAGCGCGTACTGGAAGGCCGCACCTACCTGGGCGAACTGCGCGGGGCCAGCAAGAAAAAAGAATCGATCTTCGACATCTTCAAGGTCATCGGCGCCCTCAAGCAACGCTTCGGCCAGGTGGCGGTGAACTTCGGCGAACCGATCAAGCTGGCGGAATTCCTCGACGGCGAACAACCGGATTGGCGCCAGCAGGAACTGGGCCCGCAATTCAAACCGGCCTGGCTCAACGCGACCACCAACCGCCTCGGCGAGCGCGTGGCCCGGCACCTGAACGAAGCCGCGGCGATCAACCCGGTCAACCTCGTCGCCCTGGCGCTGTTGTCCACCAGCCGCCTGGCCCTGGACGACCGCGCCATGGCCCGGGTGCTCGACCTGTACCTGGCGTTGCTGCGCAAGGTCCCGTACTCGCCCCACACCACCCTGCCCGAAGGCGATGGCCGGGCGCTGATCGAACATGTAAAAGGCATGGACCTGCTGTCGGAACAGAGCGATGCCCTGGGCAAGATTCTGTACCTGGATGAGCAGAACGCGGTACTGATGACCTACTACCGCAACAACGTCCTGCACATCTTCGCCCTGCCGGCGTTGCTGGCGAGTTTCTTCCAGAGCAGCTCGCGCATGAGCCGCGAGCAGATCCTGCGCTACACCCATGCGTTGTACCCGTACCTGCAATCGGAGCTGTTCATTCGCTGGTCGCTGGAAGAACTGGATGGCGTGGTCGACCAGTGGCTCGAAGCATTCGTCGAACAGGGCCTGCTGCGTTTCGAAAATGACCTGTACCTGCGTCCGGCGCCGAGTTCGCGGCACTTCGTGCTGCTGACCCTGCTGTCAAAAAGCATCGCCCAGACCTTGCAGCGCTTCTACATGACTGTTTCGCTGCTGCTCAACAGCGGCCAGAACACCATCAGCGCCGAAGAACTGGAAGACCTCTGCACCGTCATGGCCCAGCGCCTGTCGATCCTGCATGGCCTGAATGCGCCGGAGTTCTTCGACAAGAGCCTGTTCCGCCACTTCATCCAGACCATGCTCGACCTCGACGTACTGCGCCGCGACGAGGCCGGCAAACTCAGCTACCACGAACTGCTGGGCGAACTGGCCGAAGGCGCGGCCAAGCGAGTGCTGCCGGCGGAAATTCGCCTGTCGATCCGCCAGGTGGCGCTGCATCGCAGTGAAGATGCCGCAGAGGTCGCCATCAGCCCCGACAGTTGAAGGTTGTCGATCACTCACCGAGAAGCATGGAACGCTTGCGGTGAGTTGATGGGACAGTCAACCAGCTTACTCCGACGCTGCGCAGCGGCTAAGGCGACGTCAAACCAAGAAAAGACCTACAGAGAACTTTGGAGCAGGCCTTTAGGATGGGCTCACGTCAATGTCGACGTACTGAAAAGGAATTCAGCATGAACATCATCACGTTAACCCTGCAACTGCCCGAAGGCTTTCAACTCCCGGAAGCCGCTCGCACCGAAGTCAGTGTGCAAAATGCTGCCGGCGCTCAGATCAGCGCCAGCGGCGGCCAGGGTTCCAACATGGCGCCTAAGGAGCCAGTGACCCAGCAGCCTTGGCAATATCGCTTTCTCCTCGACCCCAAGACGACGCCCGTAGGGGAGGAACTCTCGGTCAAGGCACAAGCGTACGAAGGTGACACCGCGCTTTTTCTTGAAACCGAACAGGCCTTCACCTGGGATGGCGGCAATCAACACGTTGACATCCTGCTGAGCCTGGCGCCAGCATCGATGGCTGAAACTGTTCAAGCGCCCGCGTTCGGTTCCTGAACCGCGACGTTACGAATGGATGCTTGGACGCAAATCCGCTAAATGCTCATTGACGCCCGCGTGGCTGGCGTCAATGAGCCAGGTGCTTCCAATGAAAAAACTCGCTCTGCTTGCATCCATGGCGCTACTGGCCGCTTGCCAATCGACAACCCCACCCTCCGCGTCCCTCGATGGCGAAGTCTTCTATCTGCAACGCATTGCCCTGCCGCCCAACGCTACCTTGAGCGTGAGCCTGCAGGACGTTTCCCTGGCCGACGCCCCTGCGGTGGTACTCGATGAGCAGAGCGGCCCGATCAAAGGCCAGGTCCCACTGCCGTTCCACCTCAGTTATGATCCGGCCCAGGTCAAGCCCGGGCATCGTTATGCCGTGAGTGCCCGCATCGAAGTGGACGGCCAGTTGATGTTCATCACCACTGAACAACACGCCGTGCAACTCGATGGCAAGGATCCGCAGCCGTTGAAGATCCGCGTCAACGCCGCACGCTGATTCCTTTTTCAAACTTTCATCAAGGACGCCATCATGCTTCTTTCAACCTTCCGTTTCACCAGCCTGTGCGCAGGCCTGCTGATCTGCGCCAATGCCATGGCCCTGTCCCTGGGCGACCTGTCGCAAAAAGACGCCACGGGCGGACTCAAGGACGCCTTGACCCAAGGCGCGCAGGTAGCGGTCAAGCAACTGGGCACACCCGGCGGCTTCAGCAACAACCCGGATGTGAAGATCGAACTGCCGGGCAAGCTCGGCAAAGTCGCCAGCAAGATGAAAGCCTTCGGCATGGGTGATCAGGTCGATCAACTGGAAACCAGCATGAACCAGGCCGCCGAAGCTGCGGTGGTCCAGGCCCAGCCGATCCTGGTCAATGCCGTGAAGAACATGAGCGTGGACGATGCCAAGGGCATTCTCAGCGGCGGCCAAGACTCCGCCACGCAATACCTGAACAAGAGCAGCCGCGAGCAGATCCGCGCCAAGTTCCTGCCCATCGTCAAGCAAGCCACCGACAAGGTCGGCCTGGCGCAGAAATACAATGCCTTCGCCGGCCAGGCCGCGACCTTCGGCGTGCTGGACGCCAAGAGCGCCAACATCGAAAACTACGTGACCGAGCAGGCGCTGGACGGGTTGTTCGAGATGATCGGCAAGCAGGAAGCCACCATTCGCCAGAATCCGGCGGCTGCGGCGACCAGTTTGGCGAAGAAGGTTTTCGGTACGCTCTGAGTCTCAATCCGAAACAACTGTGGGAGCGAGCTTGCTCGCGATGGCGGTATTGGCTTCAACATCTTGGTTGACTGTTACACCGCTATCGCGAGCAAGCTCGCTCCCACATTGGATCTGTTCTGGCCTCTGAACGCCTCAGGTTTTCTTGACCCTGAACCACGCCGCATACAACGCCGGCAGGAACAACAGCGTCAACGCCGTCGCCACAATCAACCCGCCCATTATCGCCACGGCCATCGGGCCGAAGAACAGGCTGCGTGACAGCGGGATCATCGCCAGCACCGCCGCCAGTGCGGTGAGCACAATCGGGCGGAAGCGGCGTACCGTCGCTTCGATGATCGCCTGCCAGGGCGACAGCCCCGCCTTGATGTCCTGTTCGATCTGGTCCACCAGGATCACCGAGTTGCGCATGATCATCCCCGACAGCGCGATCGTGCCGAGCATGGCGACGAAACCAAACGGCTGGCGGAACATCAACAGGAACAGCGTGACACCGATCAACCCCAGCGGTGCGGTGAGAAACACCATGACGGTGCGTGAGAAACTGCGCAGTTGCAGCATCAGCAAGGTCAGCACCACCACGATGAACAACGGCACCCCGGCGTTCACCGATTTCTGGCCGCGGGCCGAATCCTCTACCGTACCGCCCACCTCCAGCAGGTATCCGTCCGGCAGTTCTGCACGAATCGGGTCCAGGGTCGGGAAGATCTGCTGCACCAAGGTCGCCGGTTGTTCCTTGCCGTAGATATCGGCCCGTACGGTCACGCTCGGCAAGCGGTTGCGGTGCCAGATCACGCCTTCTTCGAAGCCGTATTCCAGGGTCGCAATCTGCGACAGGGCAACGCTCTTGCCGTTGTCGGTCGGCACCGCCAGGCTCGGCAGCAACGACAGTTCGGTGCGCTCATGCACCGTGCCACGCAGCAGGATTTCGATCAGCTCGTTGTCTTCCCGATACTGACTGACGCTGGAGCCAGTGAGGGAGCTGCGCAGGAAACTCGCCAGGTTGGCCGTGCTCACGCCCAGGGCTCGGGCGCGGTCCTGGTCGACGTTCAGGTACACCACCTTGCTCGGCTCTTCCCAGTCCAGGTGCACATTGGTCACGTAAGGGTTTTCGCGAACTTTCTCCGCCACTTTGCGCGCCAGGGCGCGAACCTTTTCGATGTGTTCGCCCGTGACGCGGAACTGCACCGGGTAGCCGACTGGAGGGCCGTTTTCCAGACGGGTGACCCGCGAGCGCAGGGTCGGGAATTGTTCGTTCAGGGTCGAGATCAACCAACTGCGCAAAGGCTCGCGGTCTTCGATGGTCTTGGCCAGCACCACGAACTGGGCGAAGCTGGACGCTGGCAATTGTTGATCCAGCGGCAGGTAGAAACGCGGCGAACCGGTGCCGACGTAGGCCACGTAATTGTCGATGCCCACGTGGTCCTTGAGCAGCGCTTCAAGGCGCTTGACCTGCTCGGCGGTGTTGCTCAGGGAGGCGCCTTCCTGCAGCTTCAGGTCGACCATCAGTTCCAGCCGCCCCGATGCCGGGAAGAACTGCTGCGGCACGAAACGGAACAACACCACCGAGCCGACGAACAACAGCACGGTCAGGATGATGACGGTTTTGCGACGACGCACGCACCACTCCACCATCCGCCGGACACGCTTATAGAACGGCGTGCCGTACGGGTCGGTCTGGCCGTCAGCCGTGCCATGTTTGGCCGCGTGAATTTTCGCCAGGTCCGGCAGGAGCTTTTCCCCCAGGTAAGGCACGAACACCACGGCAGCCACCCAGGACGCCAGCAGCGCCAGGGTCACGACCTGGAAAATCGAACGGGTGTATTCGCCGGTGCCCGATTGCGCAGTGGCGATTGGCAGGAAGCCAGCCGCGGTGATCAACGTACCGGTGAGCATCGGGAATGCCGTGCTGGTCCACGCGAAACTGGCGGCCTTGATCCGGTCGAAGCCCTGCTCCATCTTGATCGCCATCATCTCCACCGCGATGATCGCGTCGTCCACCAGCAGCCCCAGTGCCAATACCAGCGCACCGAGGGAAATCTTGTGCAGGCCGATACCCAGGTAATACATCGCGGCAAACGTCATTGCCAGCACCAGCGGGATCGCCAGGGCCACCACCATCCCAGTGCGCAGCCCCAAGGAGAAGAAGCTCACCAGCAACACAATCGTCAGAGCTTCCACCAGCACCTGGACGAACTCACCAACCCCGGTCTTCACCGCCGCCGGTTGGTCCGACACCTTGCGCAATTGCATGCCGGCCGGGAGCGTGTTCTGGATCCGGGCAAAATCGACCTCGAGGGCCTTGCCCAACACCAGGATGTCACCACCTTCCTTCATGGCCACGGCCAGGCCAATGGCGTCTTCGCCCATGAAACGCATGCGTGGCGCCGGTGGATCGTTGAACCCCCGGCGCACATCGGCCAGATCGCTGATGCGGAACGTACGATCGGCAACCCGGATCGGGAAGTTGCGGATCTCTTCCACGGACTGAAAATTCCCGGAAACCCGTAGCTGCAATCGCTCGCTGCCGGTTTCGAAGAAGCCGGCGGTCGATACGGCGTTCTGCTCTTCCAGAGCCTGCTGGACCGCCGCCAAGGGCAGGCCGAGGGTCGCCAGCTTGACGTTCGACAGCTCGATCCAGATCTTCTCGTCCTGCAAACCGAGCAGCTCGACCTTGCCCACGTCCTTGACCCGTTGCAGCTGGATCTGGACGCGATCGGCGTAGTCCTTGAGCACGGCGTAGTCGAAGCCGTCACCGGTCAGCGCATAGATGTTGCCGAAGGTGGTGCCGAATTCATCGTTGAAAAATGGCCCTTGGATACCCGGCGGCAAGGTGTGGCGGATGTCACTGATCTTCTTGCGTATCTGGTACCACAGCTCGGGAATCTGCACCGAATGCAGGGAGTCGCGGGCCACGAAGGTCACCTGGGACTCGCCCGGACGGGAGAACGAGACGATCCGTTCGTAATCGCCGGTTTCCATCAGCTTCTTTTCAATGCGCTCAGTGACCTGACGCGAGACTTCCTCGGCCGTGGCGCCCGGCCAGTTGGTGCGGATGACCATGGCCTTGAAGGTGAACGGTGGGTCTTCGCTCTGGCCGAGCTTGGTGTAGGAAAGCGCGCCAACGATCGCCAGCAACAGCATCAGGAACAGTACAATCTGGCGGTTGCGCAGCGCCCATTCGGAAAGATTGAAACCCATCGGGGATTACTCCTTGGCCGTCAGGTTGACCACGCGGTTGGAGCGATCCACCGGCCGCACCTGCTGGCCGTCGAGGAGCACATGCACGCCGGCCGCCACCACCCAGTCATCTGGGTTGAGGCCTTCAAGCACCGGAACGGTCTTTTCGCCGAAGGCGCCGACCCGCACCGGGACTTTTTTCAGGGTGTTGTTGGCGTTGACCACCCAAACGTACGTCGCGCCATTTTCAGCCGTCAGGGCCGACAAGGGCACCGACAGCGGCACCTTGTCGGCAGTCTGGATAAACACCCGGGCGCTCTGGCCCAGCTCGGCCGGGACACTGCCAGCGGTGAAGGCCACACGGGCGGCGAAGGTACGGGACTTGGGGTCGGCGGCCGGCGAGAGCTCGCGAATACGTCCGCTGAAACGCTGGTCGGGCTGGCTCCACAGTTCGACCGAAACCGGCTGGCCGATCTTGAACCGGCCAAAACCCTGTTCCGGCAGGCTGATCAGCACTTCACGCTCGCCGTCGGTCGCCAGGGTGAACACCGTTTGACCGGCCGCCACCACCTGCCCGACCTCCACCGAACGCCGCGCAACCACGCCATCCTGGGGCGCACGCAGCACCGAATAGCTGGCCTGGTTGTTGGCGACGTCGAACTCGGCCTTGATCTGCTTGAGCCGCGCGGTGCCGGAGCGGTAAAGGTTTTCGGCATTGTCGTACTGGGAGCGGCTGACCATCTGCCGTTCCATCAAGGTTTTGTAGCGGTCACGCTCGGCGCGCACCAGATTCAGGTTGGCCTCGGCGGCAGCGACCTGGGCACGGGAGGCCTCCAGTTGCAGGCGCACATCTTCGGGATCGAGTTCGGCCAGTGGTTGATTGGCCTTGACCCGCTGGCCCTCTTCGACCAGTCGTCGGCTCACCTTGCCGCCAATGCGAAAGGCCAGGTCGGGCTCGAACCGTGCTCGCACTTCACCGGGGTAACTGTCCATCGCCTGGGTTGAAGGTTGTGGTTTCACCACCAGGGCCGGGCGCACGGCGACCGGGACCGGCTCGTCATGACCGCACGCAGACAATAAAAAAGCCAGGGTGACTGGCACGGCGAGGGGCAAGGCATAGCGGAACATGGCGAGTGACCTTTCGCTAATGGTGCTTGGAATAATTATACTGGCGAGTATGTTATTAATAGCAAACTCACCAGTCCAGTATTAAAGCGAAGAAATGTCGAACAATCCTCCAATCCCTTCCGGCCCCGGCCGTCCCAAGGACTTGGCCAAGCGCCAGGCCATTCTCGACGCGGCGAAGAAACTGTTCATGCATCTGGGTTATGCCAGCACCAGTATGGACGCCGTCGCCACTGAGGCGGGCGTGTCGAAACTTACGGTCTACAGCCATTTCAAGGACAAGGAGACGCTATTTTCCTCCGCCGTGATCGCCAAGTGTGAGGAACAGGTACCGACGCTTTTTTTTGAATGGCCTGACGGCGTTCCGATCGAAAATGTGTTGTTGAACATCGCTCGCGGTTTCAACCAACTGATCAACAGCGACGAATCGCTGAATCTGCATCGGTTGATCATGGCCTTGGGTAGCCAGGACCCGAAGCTGTCGTCGATTTTCTTCGAAGCCGGCCCGCAACGGATACTCTCAGGCATGGAACGCCTGCTGACCAAGGTCAACCAGCACGGCGCCCTGAGCATCGACAAACCGCGCAACGCCGCCGAGCATTTCTTCTGCCTGATCAAGGGCGCAGCGAACTTCCGCCTGTTGTATGGCTGCGGCGCGCCACTGGAACCTGAAGCGGCCGAGGCCCATGTGCAGGAAGTGGTGGAGTTGTTTATGCGGGCTTATCGGCCTTAGGCCTGCCACCGGTTTCTCTGACTGAGGTGGACCTGCGGGAGCAAAGCTTTCCCTGACAGAGGTTGACCTGTGGGAGCAAAGCTTTCCCCGACAGAGGTTGACCTGTGGGAGCAAAGCTTGCTCGCGATGGCGGCGCTGCGATCTCTCAGAACACCGCGTCATCGTTCATCGCGAGCAAGCTTTGCTCCCACAGATCATTCTTCTCCGACAGAACACCTTTTCCCACAGATCAGGGCTTGAGCGCTTTCTTCGGGTAGATATCGTAGCGACTGGATTTGCCATCGAGCCCATGACTCGGCTTCGGCCCTTCGATGCACGGAGCCTTGCGTGGGCGCTTGACCACTACCCGGTGGGTCGCCAGGGCCAGGGCCGCAGCGAGCAGCGCCGGGGCGTCCGGGTCATCGCCCACCAGAGGGCGGAACAGGCGCATTTCCTTCTTCACCAAGGCGGTTTTCTCCCGGTGGGGAAACATCGGGTCCAGGTAGATCACCTGGGGCGGTTCGCCTTCCCAGTCGCGCATCACTTCGATGGAATTGCCCTTGAGCAAACGCATGCGCGCCACGATCGGCGCCACGTCGAAATCCTCCGCCGCGCGGGCCAGGCCATCCTCCAGCAGGGCCCCAATCAACGGTTGACGCTCGATCAGGCTCATTTCGCAGCCCAGGCTGGCCAGCACAAACGCATCCTTGCCCAACCCGGCCGTGGCATCCAGCACCCGCGGACGCACACCTTGGGCGATACCGACCGCCTTGGCGATCATCTGGCCGCTGCCGCCACCGTACAAACGCCGATGGGCTGCTCCGCCCTCGACAAAGTCCACCCGCACCGGTCCTGGCGCGTCCGGGCCCAGTTGCTGCAACTGCAATCCCTGCTCGCCGATCTGCAAGGCAAACTCGCCATCGTCCACTTGCAAAGGCAGGCCAAGCCGCTCGGCCCAGTGCTCGGCCTGCGATTGGAAGGCCGGGGCCAGGGCCTCGACATGGATGCGGCAGGCCGCGGGTTGCTCACTCATGGAAACATGCTCAAAAAATTAAGGATCGGCAAAAACGGCCGATAACAACGGTGAACGGCATTTTGCCAGAGCTGAGCGTCGACCGAGAAAAATGTCAGACATTCAATCCACATCGATAGGCGTTATCTCCCCTTACGGCGATTACAGCCTGCGTAACACCCAAGCGCTGAGCGGCGTCAGTCACCTGTGGCAGGATTTTTTTGCCCGGGCCCTGGCCGATCAACTGGGTGATAACGCACCGGCACCTGGCAGCTACCAGCCAGTGGCCCTCGATGAAGCGGTTGAACCGACCCTCGGCGCCGAACTGCTGGAGCACATCGTCAGCCAGCGCACCTGCGAAGTGACCGAAACACCGGTCAAGCCGCCTGAGCCGCTGTTCCTGCCCATCGCTGAATTCGAACTCGACCTGCTGGACAAGCCGTTCCCGCCTTTCCCAGCGGAAGAAATCGCCGCCCAGCAAAAACAGCAGACCTTCGAAAGCAATTGGGTTCGCCCACTCGTCCTCACCGCCGGCCAACCACTGCCGGAGCCCGGCCCTGCACCGCAACCGCGCCCACTGCACCTGCCGATTGCCGAGTTCGAACTCGACCTGCTGGACAAGCCGTTCCCGCCCTTCCCGGAAGAGGAATTGGTGGCGCAGCAGAAACAACTGGACTTCGACACCCGCTGGGCACGTCCGATCGTGCTGCAGAACCTGCGCATCGCCGCTTAAATCAGCGACAGATCCACCAAGGCCCCACATCCAGATGAAAATGGTTGCGGTGCGCCGCGTTGTAATCCGGGCTCAAGACCACACTGAACATATCGCAGGCACCGTCGCGGGCCTGACGTAGAAAGCGCGCATCGGCATTGTCCTTGGGCCAGTCCTTGAGCACGCTGACCGTGCGCCCATCGGCCAGGCGAAACCCGGCGATGTCCAGCGCACTGGCAGTGGCGTGCTGGCTACGCGAGCCGTTCTCACGACCGTACATGTTGCGACAGGCGAAACTGCCGAGGTGATCGACTCGCGTCACTTTCTGCCCATAGACCGCCGCTGCCGCCGGCTGCAACCCATGGCGCTCGAACAGCGCGAAGGCCACGGCCAGCGGGCAACTGGCGAGGAAACTGCTGCTCAGCGCTACCTCACCGCCCTGCACCCTCAGCACGTTGGTCAGCGGGCAATCGGTATTGGCGCCGCTGTCAGCCTGGCGAGCGGTGCGCAGCCCCGACGTGGCGAGGGCCTGGTCGCACAGCTGTGGGTCGTTGCGCAGGGCCATGAGCTTGAAACGGGTCAGCAGGTTCGGCGCAAGGTTGACGTCCAGGGGCGCCCAGGGATTCCATTGGGGCGGCACCGCCACCCAGCCGCGCCATACCCCCAGCACTGCGACGCCAACGAGCAGTGCCACGACCGCAAGAACTTTCAAAAACCGCACGATGTTGCCTCGGGCATCAACCCTTGAATAATTGGTTGGCCTGCTTGAACGGCATCGAGCGGCGCGTGAAGGTGAACGTGCCCTGCTGCTGGATTTCCTCGGCGGCGCGGAAGAACTCGCCAAGCGCGGCCAGGGCCAACGCCGATCCGACGCTGATGCGCTTGACGCCCAACTCGCTCAACTGCGCGACGGTCAGGTCCAGCGCCCCGGACATCAGCACATTCACCGGTTTCGGCGCCACGGCCCGCACCACGGCAAGCACTTGCTCGGCGCTGCTCAGCCCCGGGGCGTACAACACGTCGGCACCTGCGTCTGCGAAAGCCTTCAAGCGGCGAATGGTGTCGTCCAGGTCCGGATTGCCGTGCAGGAAGTTCTCCGCCCGGGCCGTCAGCAGGAAGGGATACGGCAGGCTGCGCACCGCGTCGGCGGCGGCCTTGACCCGCGCCACGGCATGGTCGAAGCAATAGATCGGGCTGTCTTCGCGCCCCGTGGCATCTTCGATCGAACCACCCACCGCACCGGCCTGCGCCGCACGGAGCAGGTTACGCGCGCAATCGTCGGGGGCATCGGCAAAACCGTTCTCCAGGTCTACAGCCACGGGCAGGTCGGTGGCCGCCACAATCGCCCGCACATTGGCCAGCGTGTCCTCCAGGCCCAGCGCGCCATCGGGCCGGCCCAAGGAAAAGGCGTGGCCGGCGCTGGTGGTCGCCAGGGTTTCAAAGCCGAGGCTGGCCAGCATCTTGGCCGAACCGGCATCCCACGGGTTGGGAATGACAAAAGCCCCTTCACGTTCGTGCAAGGCCTTGAACGCCTGGGCTCGACGAGTTTGCGCATCCATGTAGTTCGCTCCTGAGCAGAGAAGGAATGGGCCTCAGAGCAAACCCAGTTGCTCGGCGGCGGGCTCTCTATATAGCTCAGGCAGGGCCGGCAATCCAGGCAAACGACTCATCAGGCGAGTGTGGAAGCGTTGCGCGAGTTTGGCCGCCAGCAGGTTGTCGGCGGTGTGCAGGAAGATATAGGGCGTGCGCCCCTCTTCGATCCATCCGGCGATTTTTTCCACCCACGGCGTCAGGAACGGTTCATTGGCTTCCAGCACCGGATGACCGATGAAGCGCACTTGCGGACATTGGGTGAACGCCGCAGGCCGGAGCGGCACGCGAGGCTTTTTCGATTGCGCGTGAAGCACCGCAGGATCAAGCGAGGTGCAACTGAACAAGGCCCGGGGATCGAGACAGATGCGTTCAACACCACGATCGAGCAACAGGCGATTGAGGCGCCGTTCGGCATCGCCCTTGGCGAAGAACTCATCGTGACGGACCTCCACGGCCAAGGGGCGCTGCAAGGCGTCGATGAACCCCGCCAGTTCCGGCAACCGATTCGGGGTGAAGGCCTTGGACAGTTGCAGCCAGTACGGCGAGACGCGCTCACCCAAGGGACTGAGCAGTTGCAGGAAGGTTTCGGTGGCCGTCAGGCGCTCGCGCAAGTCGCCGTTGTGGCTGATGTCACCGGGAAACTTGGCGGTGAAGCGAAAGTGCTCGGGCATGATTTCGGCCCAGCGCTGGACCGTGGCCGCAGACGGGCTGGCGTAGAAGGTCGTATTGCCTTCCACGGCATTGAACACTTGGGAATAGAGATTCAGGAAGTCGGTGCTTTTGGCGTCCTGGGGATAAAGATAATCACGCCAGGCGTTTTCGCTCCAGGAGGGGCAGCCCAGGTAGTAAGGCAAGACCATCAGATGTAGAGATCGAGACCCAGCACTTCCATATCCCAATCGACGAAACCGGCGGTGCTCAGGTAGCTCGCCAGGGCCGTGGCGACACTGCGGCTCATTGCACGGTGATAGAGCATGTCTTGCTGGCGGGCGGGAAGATTGCTCAGGCGTTGCGCGGAGGCTTTGGCGGCACGGGCGGCCAATTGCTCTTCAGACGGGAACTCCAGTTCGCCATCGATATCATCATCGAAGGATTCTTGCTCAGCGATTTTGCCTGCACGAGGCTTGCGCTTGATGGGATAGGACTGGGATGAAAAGCCGTCTATACGCATAACAGAATGCTCGGTATCAATGATGGCAATTTAGCGGCACTTTCGCAGCCGCGCAAATGCGCAAGTGATAACTAGAACACATAAAGCCCAAAAGGTTTAAAAACGGCCTGAAAAAATGACGACTGGCAATATTGGGTGTGACTTTTGGGGGCGTAAATAACTTTGAGAAGAGGAATGACTTTTGATCGTTCCTCACACTCCGCGTGGGAATGCCGCCAGGGACGCTCCGCGTTCCGCTTCTGGAAGGTGACGCAGAGCGTCACGGGATGCATTACCACGCAGAGCGTGGGAACGATCAGGCTGCGGCGGCGGTGGAAGATCGTTCCTCACGCTCCGCGTGGGAATGCCGCCAGGGACGCTCCGCGTTCCGCTTCTGGAGGCTGGGTTTATCGCTCGGATTTTGGCGTTGCGACCTTGTCCCGCAAGTACACCGGCTGCGCATCATCGGCCACAATGGCTTCACCACGGGCCCAGGCGAAGCGCGCCAGGGCCAGCAGGTCTTCGGCGTGAGGCAGCAAGGTGGCGTCCTGGCCGGTCAGGCTGACGGCGATGCGCTCGCCGTAGCCCCAGCCGGTACCGGCACCGAACCAATCACCGTCGGCCCCGCTCGGCAACGCCGCCGCTTCGGGCGGCAATACCGCTTCGGCACCCACCAGACGCATCTCGCCGTCGGTTTCGCGATAGCAGCCCCAGTACACCTCGTCCATGCGCGCATCGATGGCCGCTGCGACTTGGCGGGCGCCTTGTTCGCGCAAAGCGCGCTGGGCCAGCACCGCCAGGTTCGACACCGGCAACACCGGCCGCTCCAGGGCAAACGCCAGTCCTTGCACCACGCCGATGGCGATGCGCACGCCGGTAAAAGCCCCCGGCCCGCGACCGAAGGCAATCGCGTCCACTGCCTGCAAGGTCGTCCCGGCATCGCTCAGCAGTTTCTGGATCATCGGCAACAGCTTCTGCGCATGCAGGCGCGGGATCACCTCGTAATGGCTCGTGACCTTGCCGTCGTGCAGCAAGGCAACGGAGCAAGCTTCAGTCGCGGTGTCCAGGGCCAGCAAGGTGCTCATCGATGTGTCCGTAAATCAGGTGGAAAAAAAGTGCGCCAGTATAAACAACTACGGCCCGCAAGCGGGCCGTAGTTGTTGCAACTGATCAGACTTTTCAGCTCAGCGCTTCGAGCACCTTGCCGGTGATCGCATCGACCGTGCCAACGCCCGGGATGTGGCTGTACTTCGGCTTGCCCTGGGCAGCCGACAGATTCTGGTAGAACGCCACCAGCGGCTTGGTCTGGGAATGGTAGACCGACAGGCGATGACGCACGGTTTCTTCGGTGTCGTCCTTGCGCTGCACCAGCTCTTCACCGGTGACGTCGTCCTTGCCCGCGACTTTCGGCGGGTTGTAGACGGTGTGGTAGACACGGCCGGACGGCTCGTGGACACGACGACCGGCAATGCGCTGGACGATCTCTTCGTCGTCGACCGCGATTTCGACCACGTGATCGAGCTCAACACCGGCAGTCACCAGGGCTTCAGCCTGGGGAATGGTGCGTGGGAAGCCGTCGAACAGGAAGCCGTTGGCGCAATCGGCTTGAGCGATACGATCCTTGACCAGGGCGATGATCAGGTCATCCGACACCAGGCCGCCGGCATCCATGATGCTCTTGGCCTTGACGCCCAGCTCGGTGCCCGCCTTGACTGCGGCACGCAGCATGTCGCCAGTGGAAATTTGCGGGATACCGAATTTTTCGGTGATGAACTTTGCCTGAGTACCTTTACCGGCCCCGGGAGCTCCCAGCAGAATGACGCGCATCGATGTGCTCCTCAATTTTTTTATGTAAAACGCTCGGATTCGCCTCGTGGGGCCAATCTTCGAAAAACAGGATCGTGACCGCCCAAACGGCCAAAGGCTGATCAAGATACACAGCAGGCCCGACCCACACAAGCCGCCGAAAGTCGGAGGAACCCGCGCCCGATACGACCTTCGGAGGGGGTGGCGAGAGTCGCAACCGGGCAACGAACTGTCGCCTGGCCAACCTGTTCCCTCCCCCGACGGACAACGCCCGGGAACGCCGGGCGAGCCGTTTCGGTGCGCTGCCTAACCTTAGCCGGTATTGCGCAAACCGGCGGCAATCCCCGCCACAGACACCAGCAACGCCTGTTCCACGGGGCTGCCCTGGGCTACATCCTGCTGCCGCGAGCGCGCCAACAGTTCGGCCTGCAACAGGTGCAGCGGGTCAAGGTAAGTGTTGCGCAGACGAATGAATTCCAGCGTGGCTGGGCTATGTGCCAGTAGCTGCGACTGACCGGTCAACCCAAGGACCACCGAGCAGGCCTGCGACAATAGGTCGCGTAAATGCGCACCCAAAGGCAGCAGCCCAGGTTCCACCAAACGCTCGTCGTAGGAGCGGGCAATATCGGCGTCGGCCTTGGCCAGCACCATCTCCAGCATGTCGATGCGGGTCCGGAAGAACGGCCATTGCTCGCGCATCTGCCCCAGCAACTCACCTTCGCCACGCTCCAGGGCCTTGCTCAGTGCGGTTTCCCAGCCGAGCCAGGCCGGCAGCATCAGGCGGGTCTGGGTCCAGCCGAAGATCCACGGGATCGCCCGCAGGCTTTCGATGCCACCGGCCCGACGCTTGGCCGGACGGCTGCCCAGGGGCAGGCGCCCCAGTTCCTGCTCGGGGGTGGACTGGCGGAAGTACTCGACAAATTGCGGGTTTTCCCGCACCACGGCGCGGTAGGCCTTGACGCCATCGGCCGCCAGTTCGTCCATCAGGTGCCGCCACTGCGGCGTGGGCGGCGGCGGTGGCAGCAGCGTCGCTTCAAGCACCGCAGCGAGATAAAGGTTGAGGTTCTGTTCGGCGATGTCCGGCAGGCCGAATTTGAAACGAATCATTTCACCTTGCTCAGTGGTACGGAAACGCCCGGCCACCGAACCCGGCGGCTGGGACAGGATCGCCGCGTGCGCCGGACCACCACCACGGCCCACGGTGCCGCCGCGACCATGGAACAACAGCAGTTCGACTTGCTGCTCGCGGCAGATGTCCACCAACCGCTCCTGGGCCCGATACTGCGCCCAGGCCGCCGCGGTGGTCCCGGCGTCCTTGGCCGAATCGGAATAGCCGATCATCACTTCCTGAGGACCTTGCAGCCGCGAGCGATAGCCGGGCAGCAGCAACAGCCGCTCGATCACCGGCCCGGCGTTGTCCAGGTCGGCCAGGGTCTCGAACAGCGGCACCACCCGCATTGGCCGCAACACGCCGGCGTCCTTCAATAACAGCTGCACCGCGAGGACATCGGAAGCCGCACCGGCCATGGAGATCACGTAGGAACCCAGGGATGCCGCTGGCGCCGCAGCCACTTCCCGGCACGTCGCCAAAACTTCCGCCGTGTCAGCCGATGGCTTGAAATGGGCCGGCAGCAGCGGACGCCGGTTGCTCAGTTCCGCCAGCAAGAAGCTGATGCGCTGCTCCTCGTTCCAATCCTCATAGCGCCCCAGGCCCAGGTAGTCGGTTATTTCCGTCATGGCAGCGGTATGGCGCGTCGAGTCCTGGCGCACGTCGAGGCGCACCAGGAACAGGCCGAAGGTCACTGCCCGGCGCAGGCAATCTAGCAGCGGCCCGTCGGCAATCACGCCCATGCCGCATTCGTGCAACGAGTGGTAGCACAGCTCCAGGGGGTCCAGCAGCTCGCGGTTGTGCTGCAACACATCGGCGCTTGGCGGCGTGGCGGCGCTCAGGGAGGCGTGGGCCCAGTTGCGAGTGGCGCGCAGGCGTTCACGCAGTTGCTTGAGCACGGCGCGATAAGGTTCGGCGCTGTCGCCGGCCTGGGCACGCAAGGCCTCGCTGGCGTGTTGCATCGACAGCTCGGCCGCCAGTTGATCGACGTCACGCAGGTACAGGTCCGCCGCCATCCACCGCGCCAGCAACAGCACCTCGCGGGTCACGGCGGCGGTAACATTCGGGTTGCCGTCACGGTCGCCGCCCATCCACGAGGCAAAACGGATCGGCGCGGCCTCCAGCGGCAGGCGCAAGCCGGTGGCGGCATGCAGCGCCTGGTCAGCCTTGCGCAGGTAATTGGGAATGGCCTGCCACAGCGAGTGCTCGATTACCGCGAACCCCCACTTGGCCTCGTCCACCGGGGTCGGCCGGGTGCGGCGGATTTCTTCAGTGTGCCAGGCTTCGGCGATCAAGCGTTGCAGGCGTTCGTGAATCTGCGCGCGCTCGGCGCTGGTCAGGTCGCGGTGATCCTGGGCGGCCAATTGCGCGGCAATGGCGTCGTATTTCTGGATCAGCGTACGGCGAGCCACTTCCGTGGGGTGGGCCGTGAGAACCAATTCGATCTCCAGCCGCCCCAATTGCCGGGCCAGGGCCTCTGCGCCATGGCCTTCGGCCCGCAACCGGGCGAGCAACTCGGGCAACACCCGCGCCTCGAAGGGTTCCGGCTGCGATTCTTCGCGGCGGTGGATAAGTTGGTATTGCTCGGCGATGTTGGCCAGGTTGAGAAACTGGTTGAACGCCCGCGCCACCGGCAGCAGTTCGTCCTCGCTCAACTGGTTGAGGCTGGCGCTGAGTTCGGCGTCCACGGAACCGCGTCGATCAGCCTTGGCACCCTTGCGGATCTGCTCGATCTTGTCGAGAAACGTGTCCCCGTATTGTTCACGGATGGTGTTGCCCAATAGCTCACCGAGCAGGTGAACGTCTTCGCGCAAGCGTGCATCGATATCGGTCATCAGCATTTCTCCAGCAAAAAAGTCCGGACAGCTCTTGGATTAGAGAGTGCCGATGCCCACCGTTTCTGACAAGCGACGAAGGGACTTTAAACCTTGCAGGACAAAGCTAGTCTCATGATTAAGCCACACCACGGCTTGTCACTCACCGCGCCTGCCACGAGCAGGCTTATTGAGGTCATCATGAAAATTCGTGAGCTTGCCCAGCATTGGGAAGAAAACGCCAAGGGCCGTCTGACCCAGACTGGCTACACGATTCATCTGGACGTGGAAGCCGCCGCACGGCTGGCGGCGATCTGCGACATGTACCCCAAGCGCCAGCCCGAGGAGCTGCTCGGCGAGCTGATCGGGGCGGCACTGGAAGAGCTGGAAGCAAGCTTCCCCTACATCAAGGGTTCGCAAGTCGTCGCGACCGATGAAGAAGGCGACCCGCTGTACGAAGACGTGGGTCCGACCCCGCGATTCCTCGCCTTGTCCCGGCGGCATCTGCACGAACTTTCCTCGCAGAACGACAAATCCAAACACTGACCGCTTTCATTCCTGGTTGCGACTTTCCGGCGCGATGCTTTCCCACCCGCGCCGGAATACCGCTGCGCGCCTTGAAAGTTCAGCTTTTCTGCGACTGACCGATCAGTCAGTAATTCTTTTGGCGAATGGCCATCTTCGCTGAACTTTTGAAAAACGCCTCGGGTCACACCGAGTAACCATACTGGAACGGTTGTTTAAATAAACGCGCCTTGGCGCCAGCACCAAACCAGACGTCACGGCTTCGGTCCCAGCATGGATTTGTAGTTTTTTCAGGAGTTTTCCAATGGAGTTGAAGCCTATGAATACCTGCACTGCCAAACCCTCGTCCACTGGCCTGCGCGGCTTGAAGTTGGCTGCCCTGGCGATCGGTAGCAGCTTCATTCTCGCCGGTTGCGCCGGTAATCCACCTTCGGAGCAGTACGCGGTGACCCAATCGGCGGTCAATAGCGCCGTCAGCGCCGGCGGTACCGAATTCGCGGCTGTGGAAATGAAATCGGCCCAGGACAAACTCAAGCAGGCCGAAATCGCCATGCATGACAAGAAATACGACGAAGCCAAGCGTCTGGCCGAACAGGCCGAGTGGGACGCCCGCGTCGCCGAGCGCAAGGCTCAGGCCGCCAAGGCCGAACAAGCACTCAAGGACTCTCAGAAAGGGGTTCAGGAACTGCGTCAGGAAGGCATGAACAAGGTTCAGTAAGCCGTTCACGCCACGACGTACTTCTCATTGATAAAAGGACGACAGACTATGATGCACAAACACTTGATGATGCCCGCCCTGCTCGCTGCCTGCGTAGCCCTGGCCGCTTGCTCCCACGACCCGAACGCGAACCTGGAACAGGCACGGACCAACTACAACGGCCTGCAGGCTGATCCAGCGGCGACCAAAGTGGCTGCATTGGAAACCAAGGACGCCGCCGACTTCCTGGCCAAGGCTGACAAGGCCTACATGGACAAGGAAGACGAAGCCAAGGTCGACCAGTTGGCCTACTTGACCAACCAGCGCGTCGAAGTGGCCAAGCAGACCATCGCCCTGCGCAACGCCGAAGCCGAGCTTAAAAACGCCGGTGACGAACGTGCCCGTGCCCTGCTCGATGCGCGTAATGCGCAGATCAAGCAACTGCAGGACAGCCTCAACGCCAAGCAGACCGAACGCGGTACGCTGGTGACCTTCGGCGACGTGCTGTTCGCCACCAACAAGTCCGACCTGCGCGCCAGCGGCATGACGAATGTGAGCAAACTGGCGCAGTTCCTCCAGGAAAACCCGGACCGCAAGGTGATCATCGAAGGCTACACCGACAGCACCGGTTCGGATTCCTATAACCAGTCCCTGTCCGAGCGCCGCGCCAGTTCTGTGCAACTCGCGCTGGTGAAGATGGGCGTCGACCCGGCTCGCATCGTGACACAGGGCTACGGCAAGGAATTCCCGGTGGCTGACAACACCAGCGTCTCGGGCCGTGCCATGAACCGGCGCGTGGAAGTGACCATCTCCAACGACAACCAGCCAGTGGCCCCACGTTCGACCATGAGCGCCAACTGATCGGCTGAGAGCAACAAAAAAGCCCCGCCTGATTTCTAGTCAGGCGGGGCTTTTTTCATGGCCGAATAGGTTTGGCTGTACACAACCCCTGTGGGAGCGAGCTTGCTCGCGATGGCGGCGTGTCAGGCACTATTTATGCTGCTGAACCACCGCTATCGCGAGCAAGCTCGCTCCCACAGGGGTCTCGCTTATGGCTGAAGTTTCTGCGGCGTTTCCTGGCCCATGCAGCGCACCGCGCGTTTCTTCTCGTTGATCAGCACGCCGGTCAGGCCTTTCTGCTCGGTGTCGAACAACACCAGCACACCATCGATGCATTGGGCGACCTGGGGGGCCGGCTCCAGGGAAACCTTGTAGTCCTCGCCCGGTACGGTCTTGAGCATGGTGAACTGGTTGAGCAGCAACGCGTCCTCGGGCTTGGCGAAGTGCAGGTAGCCGTAGTACCACAGCGTCGCAACGGTGCCGAGGATGCTGCAGATACCGGTGATGATCAGGGGGATGGCGTTACGTTCTTCGCTCATTGCGGACTCTCTGGTGATTCAACGGGTGATTTCGGGTAATTCGGGACCTCGCCCAGGCGGCGCAGGCCGTCGAAGTGCTGGGGGTCGTCGAGGTAGCGCAGCATCACGGTGCGCCAGGTTGGGTCGGCGAATGTCTGCACATGGCCGCCGCGTGTCAACTGCAAGACCCGCGGCGGCGGCGCAGCTTGATACAGGCGGATGCCATTGGAAAGGGGCACGATGGGGTCGTCCAGGCTGTGGTAGATCAATTTCGGCACGCCATTCAATTGCGCCACGGAACTGATCGCGCTGTCACCGTCCGGTACCAGCCAGGACAATGGCACCTGGAACGGCCAGGTCAACCACGAGGTGCTCAGGGCAAACCGGCCGACGTCACGATAGCTGGCAGGCACGCCATCGAGCACCAGGGCCTTGAGCTGCCGTTGGCGCTGCGGGTGCTCGACCAGGTAATGCACCGCCAGCGCACCGCCCAGGCTCTGGCCGAGCAGCACCAGAGGCTTGCCCTGCACCTCGGGCGCCTGGTCGAGCCATTGGAACGCGGCGTCAATGTCCTGGTAAATCGCCGGCAGGCTCGGCTCGCCTTCGGACAGGCCATAACCCCGGTAGTCGACCATCAACACCTGGTAGCCCTGCTCCGGCAACCACCAGCTCCCGCCCAGGTGCCAGGCCAGGTTGCCACCGTTGCCGTGCAAATGCAGGACCGTGCCCTTGACCTCCACACCCGGTTTGACCGGCAGCCACCAGCCGTGGAGCTTGAGACCGTCGGCGGTGGTCAAGGTGACGTCGCGGTATTCGAGCCTGGCCCGCTCCGGGGTGAACGGCAGGCCGTGCTCGGGGTAGAACAGCAGGGAGCTGCAACCGCTCAGGGCCAGCAGCAGGCAAATGATGCCGAGGGTTCGCATCCGGTGAAACCTCGCAAGTCAGAAGTAAACGCAGTCCCCCTGTGGGAGCGAGCTCGCTCGCGATAGCGGTGGGTCAGTCACAGCCGTACTGACTGTGCTGACGCTATCGCGAGCAAGCTCGCTCCCACAGGGATTGGTGGTGCGATTAGAGGATATTGGAATAATCCGCTTCGATCCGGTCCAGGCTCAGGTGGTTCAGGAAGTTGGAGAAACACATCCAGGCCGACAGGGCGTTCATGTCGCGGAACTGCTCGGGCAGGTACTTGGGCGGTACGACCAGGCCTTCGTCCACCAGTTGCCGCAACGTGCGCATGTCCTCGAGGGTGGTCTTGCCGCAGAACAGCAGCGGCACCTGTTCCAGCTTGCCCTTGCGCACGGCCAACTGAATGTAGTTGTAAACCATGATGAAGCCTTTGAGGTAGGACAAGTCTTTGGTGAATGGCAGCCCCGTCGGCACCGACCCTCGGAAAACCCGACTGGCGTTGCCGTAGCTTTCGGCCATTTCAAAACCCTGCTCGCGGAAGAACTCGAAGACCTGCAGGAAATCGGCGCCCTCCTCCACCATGTGAATGGCCCGGGTGCGGTTGGTCAGTTTGCGCAGGCGGCTCGGGTAGGAGGCGAAGGTGATGATTTCCATCAGGATCGCCAGGCCTTCCTGAGTCACCGTGGACGAGGGTGGGCCCTTGGACAGGAAGGTGCAGATCGGCTGGTTGAGGCCGTTGAGGGTGGTGCCGACGTGCACCAACCCTTCGTGGACTTCCAGCGCTCGTACGTCGCGCTCGTTGAACATCGCATCGGTGCGGATCTTGATGTAGTCCGCGCCCGCCGCTGCGTCGGCCACGATGCCATCGGACTCGAACACCCGGATGGTTTCCTCGGCTTCGCCAAACACCCGGTTGAGGCGGTGTTGCAGCAGGCTGACGGCTTCCTTGGCGCTGAGGACTTTCGGCTCGTCCTTGAGGTCGCCACGGCCATCGATGTTGTTCAGGTAATCGGAGAGCATCAGGCCCAGGTCGGCCAGGGTCGGGTCGCCGGCGTGGAAAGCATCGGAGGCGGCGCCATAGAGCTCCTGGGAGATCAACCCGAAATCCTCGGTGCCACGCGCCTCGAGCATGCGCACCACCATGCGGTATTCCTTGCACATGCGGCGCATGATCTGGCCAACCGGGTTGAACTGCCCAAGCTGGCGGGTGATGTCGCGCTCGATGTTCTGGAACTCCAGCTTCACCTTGCTCGAATCGAAGGACAGTGGCCGGTTGAGGTAATAGTCGCGATCCACCGCGGGCATTTCCTTGCCCTTGGCCTTGAGAAAGCCCTTGCGGATGTTCTCGTCCCACTTCACCGCGTCGAGGATGCGAATCGGCGTTTGCGCCAGCACAATGCGATCGGACAAGGTGCGTATCGTCTGCTGGTAATCGTCCACCCGGAACTCCTGTGAAAAAACGTCCGCTTGTTGCTGTTATTGGGATTTGACCAGCCGCTGGTAGCGCACGGCCTCCGAGAACACATCGGAATTGGCCGGGTCGTCGAGGTAACTGAAAACCTTGTTCATGTCGCTGTCCACTAGCACGCCATCGCCTTCCTCGCTCTGGTTCGGCTGGCCGCTGAGGCGTTTCTGGGCGATGGCCTGGTTGATCTGATCCAGGTCCAGGTTGTAGACCACCAATTCTTGCTTGTCGGTCAACTCGAAACCGGCGATCAAATAATGGCCGCCAAACCGGGCCGGCACCTTGGCTGACACGTACCAGCGGCTGCCATGACGGGAAACGGTCAGCGGGATGGCTTCGCGCTCATGGGGCCTGGCCCTGAAGTAGCTGATGGCCTGGTAGCGGTGCTTGCCGACCTTCGTCAGCTCCAGGTTCAACGGTTCGCCCCAGGCATTGGTGCTGGTCCAGTGACCGAGCAGGCCCTCGGGCGCCGCTTCGCTGTCAGGCAACGGCGCCTTGAACGACACCAGACAACCACTGAGCAGCAGCAACGACACGGCCAGTACAACGGCACGCCAGGCTTTCATTTGAACTCCCTATGGCACACAACGCGTTGATCGTTCCCACGCTCTGCGTGGGAATGCAGCCATGGACGCTCCGCGTCCACTGTGACGCAGAGCGTCACGGGATTCATTCCCACGCGGAGCGTGGGAACGATCAGTTCGGGGTTACACCGACGCCAGTACCAGGTGCATGTAGCGGGTCAGGATGCCGAGCATATCTTCATCGGCTACCGGCTCGGCGCCATTGAGCAAGCCCTGATATTCCATCCGTCCGATAATCGCCGTCAACACTTTGGCATCCTGTTGCGGCTCACGGGAGCCCAATACCTGGAAAAACTGACAGGTGCCGTGCAGCAAAATCTGCTGGTGGGAACGCACCAACACCGCCAGGCGCGGGTTGAGCAGCGCTTCCTGGCGGAAGGCCTGTTCGGCCATCAGGTATTCACGGCGACTGTCCAATTGGTGTTGCACGTAGTCGGCGGTCATCCGGGCAATGTCGTCCGCCAGCTGCGAGCGCGATTGGGCGCTGCCGTCACCGTAAGCGACCATTTCCCGCAGCAGGCCTTCGTTGTTGGTCCACAGCTTGGCCATGAACGCCGCGCTGCGTTCCACATACTGGGCGAAGGTATCGGTGAGCAAGTCATCGATGTCCTTGAAATAATACGTGGTGGCCGACAGCGGCACGCCCGCTTCGGCGGCCACGGCGCGGTGACGCACGGCTCGCACGCCGTCGCGCACCACAATGCGCATGGCCGCGTCGAGAATCTCCTGGCGACGCTGCTCACTGCCCTGTCGGCTGGCCTTGCGGCCCTGGTACTGAACACTTTCAGCGACAGCCGTGGCGACGCCCGCTGCACCTTCTGAAGCCATTGCACGATTCACGACAGGTCTTCCTCGCTCTTTGAAAAAGTAACCAATTGATACGTTTGTACCAGACAGGCAATAAAAAGCCGCCCTTCCAGGCGGCTTTTTAGTTGAAGCACTTACGCTTGAGGCCGCATGTGCGGGAAGAGAATCACGTCCCGGATCGACGGTGAGTTGGTCAACAACATCACCAGGCGATCGATGCCGATGCCTTCGCCAGCGGTCGGCGGCATGCCGTACTCCAGGGCACGCACGAAGTCGGCATCGTAGTGCATGGCTTCGTCGTCGCCGGCGTCCTTGTCAGCCACCTGGGCCATGAAACGCTCGGCCTGGTCTTCTGCATCGTTGAGCTCGGAATAGGCGTTGGCGATTTCACGGCCACCGATGAACAGCTCGAAACGGTCGGTCACGCTTGGGTTCTCGTCGTTACGACGGGCCAGCGGCGACACTTCGAACGGGTACTGGGTGATGAAGTGCGGCTGCTCCAGCTTGTGCTCGACCAGCTCTTCGAAAATCATCACTTGCAGCTTGCCCAGACCTTCGAAGCCGAGCACCTTGGCACCGGCCTTCTTGGCGATGGCGCGAGCCTTTTCGATGTCGTTCAGATCATCGGCAGTCAGTTCAGGGTTGTACTTGAGGATCGAGTCGAACACCGACAGGCGCACGAACGGCTCGCCGAAGTGGAACACCTTGTCGCCGTACGGCACGTCGGTCGTCCCGAGAACAAGCTGGGCCAGCTCGCGGAACAGTTCCTCGGTCAGGTCCATGTTGTCTTCGTAGTCGGCGTAGGCCTGGTAGAACTCGAGCATGGTGAACTCGGGGTTGTGCCGGGTCGAAACACCTTCGTTACGGAAGTTGCGGTTGATCTCGAAGACCTTTTCGAAGCCACCCACAACCAGACGCTTGAGGTACAGCTCCGGCGCGATACGCAGGAACATTTCCATGTCCAGGGCGTTGTGGTGGGTTTCGAACGGCTTGGCCGCCGCACCGCCAGGGATGGTCTGCAGCATCGGCGTCTCGACTTCCAGGAAGTCACGCTTCATCAGGAAGCTGCGGATGTGGGCGATGACTTGCGAGCGCACGCGGAACGTCTGGCGCACGTCTTCGTTGACGATCAGGTCGACGTAGCGCTGGCGATAGCGCTGCTCGGTGTCGGTCAGGCCGTGGTGCTTGTCCGGCAGCGGGCGCAGGGACTTGGTCAGCAGGCGCACGCTGGTCATCTCGACGTACAGGTCGCCCTTGCCGGAACGGGCCAGGGTGCCTTCGGCGGCAATGATGTCGCCCAGGTCCCAGGTCTTGACGGCGGCCAGGGTTTCTTCCGGCAGGGTCTTGCGGTTGACGTAGACCTGGAGGCGCCCGGTCATGTCCTGGATCACCATGAACGAACCACGATCGAGCACGATACGACCGGCCACCTTGACTGGAATCGCCGCCTCGGCCAGCTCTTCCTTGGTCTTGTCCGCATACTGCTTCTGCAAGACGTCGCAGTAGGCGTCGCGGCGGAAGTCGTTGGGGAAGGCCTGGCCCTTGGCGCGCTCGGCAGCAAGCTTTTCCTTGCGCAGGGCGATCAGGGAGTTTTCTTCCTGTTGCAGGGCTTGCGGGTCGAGTTCTAGGTCGCTCATGTCTTTAAGGATTCCATCACAGGTTCGTTGCCCCCGGCCCCGGGCCGGAGTTTGCGGGCGAGTCATGCTCCTTGATGGAAGCATGCCTGCCCGCCGCATGGGTGTCGCGTTACAGCCCTTGTTTGAGGCTGGCGATCAGGTATTCATCGATATCGCCATCGAGCACCTTGTCGCAATCGCTGCGTTCGATGCTGGTCCGCAGATCCTTGATCCGCGAGGCATCGAGCACGTACGAACGGATCTGGTGACCCCAGCCGATGTCCGACTTGGTGTCTTCCAGCGCCTGGGACGCCGCGTTGCGCTTCTGCACTTCCTGCTCGTACAGGCGAGCCCGGAGCATCTTCATCGCGGTGTCTTTGTTGGCGTGCTGGGAACGCTCGTTCTGGCAGCTGACCACGGTGTTGGTCGGTACGTGGGTAATCCGTACGGCCGAGTCGGTGGTGTTAACGTGCTGACCACCGGCCCCGGAGGAACGGTAGGTGTCGATGCGCAAGTCCGCCGGGTTGATCTCGATCTCGATGTTGTCATCGATTTCCGGCGAAACGAATACGGCCGAGAACGAGGTGTGGCGGCGGTTGCCGGAGTCGAACGGGCTCTTGCGCACCAGGCGGTGCACGCCGATCTCGGTCCGCAGCCAGCCAAAGGCGTATTCGCCCTTGATGTGCACGGTGGCGCCCTTGATCCCGGCGACTTCACCGGCCGACAGTTCCATGATGGTGGCGTCGAAACCGCGTTTATCAGCCCAGCGCAGGTACATTCGCAGCAGGATGTTGGCCCAGTCCTGGGCTTCGGTGCCGCCGGAGCCGGCCTGGATGTCCAGGTAGGCGTTGTTCATGTCCATCTCGCCGCTGAACATGCGACGGAATTCCAGCTTGGCGAGGTTCTCGTCGAGACGTGTCAGCTCGGCGACGACATCGCCGACCGCGCCCTCATCGTTCTCTTCGACAGCCATGTCCAGCAGGTCGCGGCAATCGGCCAGGCCGCTGGACAACTCGTCCAGGGTCTCGACGATCTGCGCCAGCGCAGAACGCTCGCGGCCCAGTTCCTGGGCGTACGAAGGGTTGTTCCAGACATTCGGATCTTCAAGCTCGCGATTGACTTCGGTCAGACGCTCATGCTTTTGATCGTAGTCAAAGATACCCCCGAATAGTTTCGGAGCGCTCGGACAGGTCCTTGATGGTGTTAAGGATCGGGTTGATTTCCATGGCGGGCAGCACTCGTTGGCGAACTTTTGAAAGCCGGCGAGTATAACGTAATCAAGCGCCAGCGGCAGCCCGCCTGGCGGCTTTAGGGGTAATGAGGTTCAGGGATTGATCTGCACAATCCCCCTCACCACAAAAAGCCTCTTCGCCAAGCAGGGATTTATTCAACCCCCACCCGATTACGCCCATTGTGCTTGGCCAGGTACAGCCCCTTGTCCGCCGCCGAGATCAATTGCCGGCAATCGCTACCCTGCTGGGGGATGAAGGTCGAGACGCCGATGCTGACGGTCAGGTTTTCGCCGCCGTCGGGCGTGGTGTGGGGGATTTTCAGGGCGACGACGCCCTGGCGCAGTTTCTCGGCCATCAGCCGGGCGCCGCCCGGCGAGGTGCCGGGCAGGACCAGGGCGAACTCCTCGCCGCCGTAACGGGCCGGCAAGTCGGATGGACGGCTGCACGCCTCGCGGATCGCCGTGGCGACCTTGCGCAGCGCTTCGTCACCTTCCAAATGGCCGAAGTTGTCGTTGTAGGCCTTGAAGTAGTCCACATCGATCATCAGCAGCGACAGCTGGCTCTGGTCGCGCATCGCCCTGCGCCATTCCAACTCCAGGTATTCGTCGAAGTGGCGACGATTGGACAACCCGGTCAGGCCGTCGGAGTTCATCAAGCGTTGCAGCACCAGGTTGGTGTCGAGCAGTTGCTGCTGGCTGACCCGCAGTGCCCGATAGGCCGCGTCGCGTTGCAAAAGCATCATGTAGGAACGCGAGTGATAGCGGATGCGCGCCACCAGCTCGATGTTGTCCGGCAACTTGACCAGGTAGTCGTTGGCCCCGGCGGCGAACGCCGCGCTCTTGACCAGCGGGTCCTCCTTGGTGGACAGGACAATGATCGGGATATCGCGGGTGGCCGGATGGTTACGGTACTCGCGCACCAGGCTCAGGCCATCCAGGCCGGGCATCACCAGGTCCTGGAGAATCACCGTCGGCTTGATGCGAACCGCATGGGCGATGGCCTGGTGAGGATCGGAGCAGAAATGGAAGTCGATGTTGTCTTCGTTCGATAGCCCGCGCCGCACCGCCTCGCCGATCATCGCCTGATCGTCGATGAGCAAGACCATGGCCGCGTTCTCATCGCGCTTGAAATCGTCTAGCTGCAGATCATTCATGGTGGCTTACCTGAGTACGCCCTGGGGCAACACTGGCGGGGTTCTTCATGGGGTAAAAATCTCCAACAGCCGAGGCGCGATAGCGTCCAGGGCGAGAATATGGGCGGCGGCGTCGATGGCGGCCGCCGCTTTGGGCATCCCGTACACCGCACTGCTGCGCTGGTCCTGGGCGATGGTCACATAGCCCTGTTCGCGCATGAGCTTAAGCCCTTGTGCACCGTCGCGACCCATGCCGGTGAGCAATACGCCCACCGCGTCACCGCTCCAGTACTGGGCGACACTTTCAAAAAACACGTCGATGGAGGGCCGGTAGATCTCGTTCACCGGCTCGGCGGTGTAGGCCAGGGTACCGTCCTTCAACAAACGCAGATGATGGTTGGTCCCGGCCAGCAACACCGTGCCGCTCTGCGGCGTCTCGCCGTGCCGGGCCAGGCGCACCGTGTGGCCCGAGACACTGCCCAGCCACTCGGCCATGCCCGCGGCAAACACCTCGTCCACATGCTGGACCAGCACGATGGCCGGGGCAAAGTTACGCGGCAGCGCCTTGAGCAGCACCTCCAGCGCCGCCGGACCGCCCGCCGACGACCCGATGGCCACCAGGCTCTTGCGCGACACTGCCGCACGCTGCGCCGTCGGCACCGGTCGTTCACGCTTGTTGCGCTCACCGATCAGCCAGCCGATGTTGGTGATCTTGCGCAGCAACGGCGCCGCCGCATCTGCCGGGTTACCGACGCCCAGGGCCGGGGTATCGACCACATCCAGCGCGCCATGGCCCATGGCCTCGAACACCCGGTGGACGTTCTGCTGGCTGTCACCGGTGACGATCACAACAGCGCAGGGACTGTCGGCCATGATCCTTCGGGTGGCCTCCACGCCATCCATGATCGGCATGAACAAGTCCATGAGGATCAGGTCCGGGGTGTATTCGGCGCAGCGCTGCACCGCCTCGGCCCCATTGGCCGCCACCCAGACCAGTTGATGCGCCGGCTCGAACGCCAGGGCGCGGCGCAGGGCTTCGACCGCCAGGGGCATGTCATTGACGATGGCGATCTTCAAGCGCGTGCCCCTCCGATCAATTCAACCACGGCGTCGAGCAAGGCGTCGTCGTGGAAACTCGCCTTGGCCAGATAATAGTCGGCGCCAGCGTCCAGGCCACGGCGGCGATCCTCTTCGCGGTCCTTGTAGGACACCACCATCACCGGCAGCGATTGCAGTCGGTTGTCACGCCGCAACAGCGACACCAGTTCAATACCGTCCATGCGCGGCATGTCGATGTCGGTGATCAGCAAGTCGAAATCCTCCGAGCGCAAGGCGTTCCAACCGTCCATGCCATCCACCGCCACCGCCACGTCGTAGCCGCGATTGAGCAACAACTTGCGCTGCAGCTCGCGCACAGTCAGGGAATCGTCCACCACCAGGATCCGCTTGCGCGGGGCCTGGGCCTGGTTCTGCCGGGCGATGCGCTCCAGGCGTCCGGTATCGAGCAACTTGTCCACCGAACGCAACAGGTCTTCGACATCGACAATCAACACCACTGAGCCATCGTCGAGCAACGCCCCGGCGGAAATGTCCTGGACCTTGCCCAGGCGTTCGTCCAGGGGCAGGACCACCAGGGTCCGCTCGCCAACGAAGCGCTCCACCGCCACGCCGTAGATCGTTTCGCGCTCGCGGATCACCACGACCTTGAGGGTCTGGCTGCTGCCTTGCGTCGCCGGGCGATTGAGCAATTGGCTGGCGGCGACCAGCCCGATATGCCGGCCCTCGTGCCAGAAATGCTGGCGGCCTTCGACCTGGACGATGTCCTCCGGCGCCAGGTCGCACATGCGTCCGATGTGGGCCAGGGGAAAGGCGTACGCTTCATCGCCGACTTCCACCACCAGGCTGCGCACCACCGACAGCGTCAGCGGCACCTCAAGATGGAAACGACTGCCCTCGCCCGCCGTCTGCTCCAGCACCACCGCGCCGCGCAACTGCCGGACCATGTGCTGGACCGCGTCCAGGCCGACGCCGCGCCCGGACACTTCGGTGACTTTGTCGCGCAGGCTGAAACCGGGCAGGAACAGGAAGGTCAGCAGTTCCTCCTCGCTGAGGCTGGCGGCGGTTTGCTCAGGGGAAAGGCCACGCTCGACGATGCTGCGGCGTACCCGATCCAGGTCCACCCCGGCGCCGTCGTCCGCCAGCTCCAGCACCAACAGGCCAGCCTGATGGGAAGCCCGCAGGCGGATCAGGCCTTCGGCGGGCTTGCCGGCCAGTATTCGTTGCTCCGGGGATTCGATGCCATGGTCCACGGCATTGCGCAGCAAATGCGTCAGCGGCGCTTCGAGCTTTTCCAGCACATCGCGGTCGACCTGGGTCTTCTCGCCTTCAATCTCCAGGCGCACCTGTTTGCCCAGGCTGCGGCCCAGGTCACGGACCATGCGTGCCTGACCCGAAAGCACATCGGCGAACGGGCGCATGCGACAGGCCAGCGCCGTGTCATACAGCACCTGCGCCCGCTGACTGGCCTGCCAGGCGAATTCATCCAGCTCGGCGGTTTTCTGCGCCAGCAATTGCTGGGTTTCGGCGAGCAAACGGCGAGCATCGCCAAGGGCTTCCTGGGCTTGCAGGCTCAGGGCATGGTCCTTGAGGTGCACGTTCAGCTCTTCAAGGGCGCGCAAACCGCTGCTTTGCTGGCGCTTGAGCCGCTGCATCGTCGCCAGCCAGGGCTTGAGGCGCTGGGTCTCCACCAGGGACTTGCTCGACAGATCGAGCAAGCTGTTGAGGCGTTCGGCCGTGACCCGCAAGACCCGCTCGCCGCCTTCGGTGACCCGTTTGCGCTTGGGGGCCGGCTCCGTTGCCGGGAGCGGTTCCACTTCCGGCAGCTCGATGCGTAGCGGCTCGACCGGTGTCTCGACGCTTGGTAAGACCACTGCCGGGGCCTGTGGCGCGTTGGGATCAAGCAGACGCCCCATCAACGCCACATAGGCGTCGATGTCCGGGGCGCCGACGCTGTTGCCCGGGGTGGCGATGCGCGTCAGCAGGTCAGTACCTTGCAGCAAGGCATCGATGTGTTCAGCGCCCAGCACCAGGCGCCGCTCCTGGGCGCTGACCAGGCAATCTTCCATCACATGGGCCACGCTAACCCCGGCGTCCACCCCGACTATGCGTGCCGCACCCTTGAGGGAATGCGCCGCGCGCATGCACGACTCCAGGTAATCGGCCTGGGTCGGATCGCGCTCCAGGGCCAGCAGGCCGGCACTCAACACCTGGACCTGGGCTTCGGCTTCCAGGCTGAACAGCTCCAGCAACGAGGCGTCGCGCATCTGATCAGGGGTCATGACAGGCTCCGAGCCACGGCGGACAGCAGTTGTTCTTCATCCAGCCAGCGCAGGCTGCGGCCCTTGAAGGGCAGCACACCACGGGTGTACTTGCCCGTCGATTGCGAAGCGCTCGCCAGGATGCGCTCATCGATGGCGTGGATGCCGTCCACCTCATCCACCGGCACCACCACCGGCCCGCCCTTGGCCGCGACAATCAACATGCGCGGCATCACCCGTGCGCCGGAAACCACCGCCGCGCCGGGCTCCAGGTCCAACAGCTCCACCAGCGACAGGCAGGCCACCAGCGCCCCGCGTACATTCGCCACGCCCAACAAGGCCCGCGAGCGCTGGTGGGGCAAGGAATGGATCGGCTGCAACGGCGCCACTTCCACCAGGCTGCGCGTCGTCAGGCCCAGCCATTCCTCGCCGAGGCGGAACATCAGCAGCGAGCGCGTGACCACATCGGTGTCCGCGGGGGCAAGGGACAGATCCCGCTGATCCTGCGGCAAGGCATAACGGTCGAGCAGCCGGGTGGCGGCCGCCGAATACACCGAGCAATTGCGGCAATGGATATGCTCGACCAGCAAAGGACAGGATTTGTCGCCATGCACCCCGATGCGATTCCAGCAGTCGTCGATAGCCTGGGCATCGTCATGGGTGACGGTATAAGAAGCCGAACCGCTCATCGTTTGTGCTCACTGTCTGCCGCGCGCCCGCTACGGGCGGCGCGTTCCTGCAATCGACGGGCTCCGGCCGCGTCTCCCTGGGAAGCCAGCAGCGCCGCCAGATGCACCAGGGCCTCGGCGTGTTGCGGTTCAAGATAAAGCGCCTTGCGATAAAAACCCTGGGCTTCAAGCGCGCTGCCAGCCATGTCGCTGAGCAGGCCCAACCAATAGAACACCTGGGCGTTTGGCGCGTGGCTGCGCAAGTAGGCTTCGCAAGCCACGCGGGCCTCGGCGCTTTTACCACCGTTGGCCAGGGCAGCGATATTGGCCAGCAAGGTCGCGGCGTCGCTGCTTTTGGGCTCGACAATCGGCGTCACGCTCGCCGCAAACGGTCGCGGCCGAATCACCGGCGCAACGACACGGGGCGGAGGCTGACGAACCGGCAGCGGGGTCGGCATCAAGGCCGGTAACGGTTGCGGCTCGGGTGCCCCCTGGCGGCTGAAGGCGAACGATTGGGCGACCCCGATCGAGCGCATGCCCAGTCGGCCGAGCAAGCTGCCCTCGGCGGGGCCGATAAACAGCACACCGTCCTGATGGGTCAGGCGCTTGAGCACCTCGAACACCTGCTGCTGGGTCGGCTGGTCGAAATAGATCAACAGGTTGCGACAGAACACAAAGTCGTAAGGTGCCTCGTTCGCCAACAAAGCCGGATCCAGCAGGTTGCCCACTTGCAAACGCACCTGTTCGCGCACCCGCTCGCTGAGGCGGTAGCCCTCGTCTTCGGCGTCGAAGTAACGCTCGCGAAAACCCAGCTCCGCGCCACGGAAGGAATTCCTGCCGTAACGCGCTTCCTTGGCCCGCGCCACCGACAGCGGGCTGACGTCCAGGCCGTCCACCTTGAACTGATGTGGCCCCAGGCCTGCGTCGAGCAAGGCCATGGCAATCGAATAAGGTTCTTCGCCGGTGGAACACGGCAAGCTGAGGATACGCAGCGCGCGCAGGTGCTTGATCTCGGCCAGGCGCTTGACGGCCAGCCTGGCGAGGGTCGCGAAGGATTCGGGGTAGCGGAAGAACCAGGTCTCCGGGACGATCACCGCTTCGATCAGCGCTTGCTGCTCCTGGGCCGAATGCTGCAGGCCTTGCCAGTACTCATCGGCGGTTCGCCCGGGCACGGCAATGATGCGTTGGCGCACGGCCCGCTCAATGATCGCGGTGCCGACGGAGGTCACATCCAGGCCGATGCGCTCCTTGAGAAAATCGAAAAAACGCTGGTCGTTGTTCATGGTGTTGCCTCGAGGTCGTCGAGGTTCAGCGGCGGCGCAGGAAACAGCAGCGCCCGAACGGATTCATCGAGCAGGTCATTGACCCGCACCCATTGCAGCAACCCGTGGGCATCTTCGCGCACCGGGCCGAGGTACGGCGCCTGCCGGTTGTCCAGACCATAGGGTTTGAAATCGGCCGGGTCACAGCGCACGGTGTCGGTCGCCTGTTCCAGGATCAGGCCCAGCACCTGTCCCGTTTGTTGCGCGTCGCCCTGATAGCGCACCAGCACCAGTCGCGTACTGGTCCGGGCCTGTGCGCTCTGGCCAAAGGTCAAGGCGCACAGGTCGATCACCGGCACCACCGTGCCACGCCAGGCAAACACCCCCGCCACCCAGGACGGCGCCCGGGCAATCGGCTTGAGGGGCAGGCGCGGCAGCACTTCCACCACATCGATGGCCTGCAGGGCGTAACGTTCGTTGCCGATGCAGAACACCAGGAACAACGACTGGCGGGCCGTCGGTGCGGCGCCACGCCGGGTCTCGAGTTCGCCCATCAGACTTTGAAACGCGAGACGCCGCTGCGCAGCCCTACGGCTACCTGGCTCAGCTCGTCGATGGCGGAACTGGCCTGGCGCAGGGAATCCACGGTCTGGCTGCTGGCATCGCCCAGTTGCACCAAGGCGTGGTTGATCTGCTCGGCACCGGTGGCCTGGGCCTGCATGCCTTCGTTGACCATCAACACCCGCGGCGCCAGGGCCTGGACCTGATGGATGATCTGCGACAGTTGCTCACCCACCTGTTGCACTTCGGCCATGCCTCGACGCACTTCTTCGGAAAACTTGTCCATGCCCATCACCCCGGCCGATACCGCGGACTGGATCTCGCGCACCATCTGCTCGATGTCATAGGTCGCTACGGCGGTCTGGTCAGCCAAGCGTCGTACTTCAGTGGCGACAACGGCGAAACCACGACCGTACTCGCCGGCCTTTTCGGCCTCGATGGCCGCGTTGAGGGACAACAGGTTGGTCTGGTCGGCCACTTTGACGATGGTCACCACCACCTGGTTGATGTTGCCGGCCTTCTCGTTGAGGATCGCCAGCTTGGCGTTCACCAGGTCGGCGGCGCCCATCACCGAATGCATGGTTTCCTCCATGCGCGCCAGGCCTTGCTGACCGGAGCCGGCGGCCACCGAAGCCTGATCGGCGGCGGTGGACACTTCGGTCATGGTGCGCACCAGGTCTCGGGAGGTGGCGGCGATTTCCCGGGACGTCGCGCCGATCTCGGTGGTGGTGGCGGCGGTTTCGGTGGCCGTGGCCTGTTGCTGGCGCGAGGTGGCGGCGATCTCGGTCACCGAGGTGGTGACCTGCACGGAGGAGCGTTGGGCCTGGGACACCAGTGAGGTCAGCTCGGCCATCATGTCGTTGAAGCCGGTTTCCACTGCACCGAATTCGTCTTTGCGCGCCAGGTTCAGGCGCCCGCTCAGGTCGCCGCTGCGCATGATCTCGAGGATCTCGACGATGCGGTTCATCGGTCCCATGATCGCCCGCATCAACAGCAGGCCACAGAGTACGGCGACGATCAACGCGACCAGGAACGACAGGCCCATGGCGACCTTGGCCGCCGTTACCGCATCGCCGATGGTCTGGGTGGCGTTTTCCGCCAGCTCACGATTGCGCTCGATGATGTGATTCAAATGCCCGCGGCCGCCGATCCATTCTGGCGTCAGCTCTTTGTCCAAAGCCTGCCGCGCCCCTTCGTAGTCCTTGCGCTGGTACAAGTCCAGGACCTTTGCCATAGCCTGGTTGAACGCCAGGTGATTGGCCTCGAACTCGTCGAAAGAGGCTTGGTCGGCGGGGTTCTGGATCAGTTTTTGATAGTTCTGCATCTCTTCGCGCAGGTGCTGCTCGAAGCCCTGGTAGCGGGCCTTATCCTCAGCGGTGATTTCCCGGTTGCCCGAAAGGCCGACGATTTGTTGGGTCAAGACGTAGCTGTCAACCCAGCCACCGCGAATCATGGAGCTGTAATACACCCCTGGCACCGCATCGACCCGGACGTTTTCTTCACTGTCCTCGATCTTCAACAACCGTGAATACGAGACAACCACCATCAACAGCATGATGGCGATGATCACCGCAAAACTCGCCAGGATGCGTTGGCGCAATGTCCAATTCTTCACGGTAAAACCTCGGGCATTTGAAATGCTGGGGAGTATAGCCGAGGGCGGCACCGGGCCTGTATGGCGGTGTGAGGGGATTTTTGACGAAGGCGAGGCTCGTAGTTTTCTCAAGATGAGCAATGCCCCCGTGGGAGCGAGCTTGCTCGCGATAGCGGCGTGTCAGACCACGCGGCTGTGACTGACCGAACCCCATCGCGAGCAAGCTCGCTCCCACAGGGAATGAGGTGGGACTGATCTATACAGTCGCCTGGCGCACCTGTTTCTCCAACTCCACCTTCAGCCCCGGCTCCAGCTTGAGTTGGCGCGCCAGTTCATCGAGGTAGGACTTCTCCATGAAGTTTTCCTCGTCCACCAGCATCACGCTGGCGATGTACATTTCCGCCGCCATTTCCGGGGTGCTGGCAGCGCGGGCGACGTCGGTGGGGTCCAGGGGCTTGTTGAGTTCGGCGTGCAGCCAGTGTTGCAGTTCCTGGTCGTTGTCGAGCTTGGTGAATTCGCCTTCGATCAACTGCCGCTCGCGCTCGTCCACATGGCCGTCGGCCTTGGCCGCCGCCACCAGCGCCTTGAGGATCGCCTGGCTGTGCTGC
Source organism: Pseudomonas brassicacearum subsp. brassicacearum (assembly GCF_008801605.1). GTDB lineage: Bacteria > Pseudomonadota > Gammaproteobacteria > Pseudomonadales > Pseudomonadaceae > Aquipseudomonas > Aquipseudomonas brassicacearum. Next base: position 62,833 of record NZ_VZPJ01000005.1, read on the forward strand.
TCGACCTGCGCCGGGGGCACGCGGTCGAGGGTCTGCGGTTCGGTTTTCGGCGCGGTGCCTTGCTGGGCCTGCCAATTGCCGTAGGCCTTGTAGGCGATCACGCCCAAGGCCGCGAGACCACCATAGGCCAGGGCCTTGCCACCGAAGCTGCGGGCTTTCTTGTTGCCCAGCAACAGGCCCATGGCCCCGGCGGCCAGAGCGCCGCCGCCCGCACCGGAAAGCATCCCGCCAAGGTTGCCGGAGCCGCCGAGCAAACCGCCCAGACCGCCGGAGGACTTGCCTTGGGACCCGCCAGCCTTGTTCTGCAACATTTCCTGGCCGGACTTGAGAAGCTGATCGAGCAATCCACGGGTGTTCATTTGTTGTCTCCACATTTCGGGTCAACGTAAGGCCACCAGCCTAGATCGAAAGTGCCCCGGCGCCGTTGGCGAGATTGCTTCCAGATGTTGCCTGGCTCATTCCAAGACACACTCCCCTTCCATTCAAAAAAAACGATATACACTCCAGTACATCGATAAAACCGCCCACCGGATATTCGACCATGATGACCCTGCGCCAGATCCGCCATTTCATCGCCGTGGCCGAAACCGGCTCCATCTCTGCCGCTGCGCAAACGGCGTTCATTTCCCAGTCGACCTTGACCCTGGCCATCCAGCAACTGGAGCAGGAAATCGGCGTCAGCCTGTTCAACCGCCACGCCAAGGGCATGACCCTGACCCATCAGGGTCATCAATTCCTGCGCCAGGCCCATTTGATCCTGGCCACCGTCGACAACGCCAAGCGCAGCCTGCAACAGAGCACCGACCAGGTCGCCGGCCAGGTCACCATCGGCGTCACCAGCCTGGTCGCCGGCTATTACCTGGCGGACCTGCTGACCCGTTTCCAGCGCGCCTATCCCAACGTGGAGATCCGGGTGATGGAGGACGAGCGGCCGTATATCGAGCATTTGCTGGTCAGCGGCGAAATCGACGTCGGGGTGTTGATCCTGTCCAACCTGGAAGACCGCCACGCCTTGCAGACCGAAGTGCTGACGCATTCACCACACCGTTTGTGGCTGCCAGCGCAGCACCCGCTGCTGGAACACGACAGCATCAACCTGGCCGACGTGGCCCGCGAGCCGCTGATCCAGCTGAACGTCGATGAAATGGACCGCAACGCCCAGCGCCTGTGGCGCGGTGCCGGTCTGCAACCCAGGGTCACCCTGCGCACCGCCTCGACCGAAGCGGTGCGCAGCCTGGTGGCGGCAGGCTTGGGGGTGTCGATCCAGCCGGACATGACCTACCGCCCTTGGTCGCTGGAAGGCGACATCATCGAAGCGCGACCGATTGCCGACCTCAACCAGACCCTCGACGTCGGCCTGGCCTGGCGCCGGGGCACGGCGCGACCGGCGTCGGTCGACCCGTTCCTGGCCGTCGCCCGGGAACAACCCCATGGCGGACGAAAGCCATCTATTTAATCGAATACAGCCTTGAGTATTTCGAATTTGTCGGCCTCGGATCTGAGCACTAATCTGACTGCACGCCTCTTTCCTGTGGGAGCGAGCTTGCTCGCGATAGCGGTGGGTCAGGCAACATAGATTCGACTGACAAACCGCTATCGCGAGCAAGCTCGCTCCCACAGGTTCTTTGTTTCAACTGAGACCTATAAAAATGGCTGGTACGCAAACCCCGTTGTGCACCGCGTTGCTGATCGACGGGGAACTGGTTCCCGGTGAAGGCATTGTCGAGCCGATCCTCAACCCGGCCACTGGCGAAGTGGTGGCTCACATCGCCGAGGCCAGTACCGAGCAGGTCGAAGCCGCGATCCTCGCCGCCCACCAGGCCTTCGACGGCTGGTCGCGCACCACGCCGCAACAACGCTCTAACCTGCTGCTGGACATCGCCAGCGCCATCGAAAAGAACGCCGATGAGCTGGCCCGCCTCGAATCCCTGAACTGCGGCAAGCCGCTGCACCTGGCGCGCCAGGACGACCTCAGTGCGACGGTGGATGTATTCCGTTTCTTCGCTGGCGCCGTGCGCTGCCAGACCGGCCAGCTCAGTGGCGAATACCTGCCCGGCTACACCAGCATGGTGCGCCGCGACCCGATTGGCGTGGTGGCGTCCATTGCACCGTGGAATTACCCGATCATGATGGCCGCGTGGAAAATCGCCCCGGCCCTGGCTGCCGGTAATACGCTGGTGTTCAAGCCGTCGGAACACACACCGCTGTCGATCCTGGCCCTGGCGCCGACACTGGCCCAGATCCTGCCACGGGGCGTGATCAACATCCTCTGCGGGGGCGGCGAAGGTGTGGGCAGCCATCTGGTCAGCCATCCCAAAGTGCGCATGGTCTCGTTGACCGGCGATATCGTCACCGGGCAGAAGATCCTCCAGGCAGCGGCGAAAACCCTCAAGCGCACGCACCTGGAACTGGGCGGCAAGGCGCCGGTGATCGTGTGCAACGACGCCGACATCCAGGCCGTGGTCGAAGGCGTGCGCACCTATGGTTATTACAACGCCGGGCAGGATTGCACGGCGGCGTGTCGGATCTACGCCCAAGGCGCGATTCACGACCGCCTGGTGGCCGAACTCGGCGCGGCGGTCAGCAGCCTGCGCTTTGCCGGCAAGCGCGACGCCGACAATGAGATCGGCCCGCTGATCAGCACCCGCCAGCGCGACCGGGTCGCCAGTTTTGTCGAGCGCGCCCTCGGCCAGCCACACATCGAACGCATTACCGGCGCGGCGGTGCATTCCGGCGCCGGTTTCTACTACCAACCCACGCTGCTGGCCGGCTGCAAGCAAAGCGATGAAATCGTCCAGCGCGAAGTGTTCGGCCCGGTCGTCACCGTGACCCGCTTCGACGAACTCAGCCAGGCGGTGGACTGGGCCAACGATTCCGAATACGGCCTGGCTTCTTCGGTATGGACCCAGAACCTCGACAAGGCCATGCAAGTGGCGGCGCGGCTGCAATACGGCTGCACCTGGATCAACAGCCATTTCATGCTGGTCAGCGAAATGCCCCACGGCGGCCTGAAACGTTCGGGCTACGGCAAAGACCTATCCAGCGATTCGCTCCAGGACTACAGCGTGGTGCGCCACATCATGGCCCGCCACGGCCAGCATCTGTAGATAACAGCACTACTCTAATAACAGGCCATCCATGGCGCTTCACCCTGTTCGAACACTGCCCCGACCATAATTAAAGCAAGAGGGATTTCCATGTACGCGCACAAGACCGTATTGCTCAGTGCAATCACCACGGCGCTGCTGACCAGCGTCAGCCTCCAGGCCGCCGAACCGCTCAAGGCCGTTGGCGCCGGTGAGGGCCAACTGGATATCGTCGCCTGGCCGGGTTACATCGAACGCGGCGAAAGCGACAAGGCCTACGATTGGGTCACCGGTTTCGAGAAGGAAACCGGTTGCAAGGTCAATGTGAAAACTGCCGCTACGTCCGACGAAATGGTCAGCCTGATGACCAAGGGCGGCTACGACCTGGTCACCGCCTCGGGCGACGCCTCGTTGCGGCTGATTGCCGGCAAGCGCGTGCAGCCGATCAACACCGCGCTGATCCCCAACTGGAAAAACCTCGACCCGCGCCTCAAGGATGCACCGTGGTACGTGGTCAACCAGCAGACCTACGGCACCCCGTACCAGTGGGGCCCGAACGTGCTGATGTACAACACCGACGTGTTCAAGCAGGCGCCCGCCAGTTGGAGCGTGCTGTTCAGCGCCCAGAACCTGCCCGACGGCAAGCCGAACAAAGGCCGCGTGCAAGCCTACGATGGCCCGATCTACATCGCCGACGCGGCGCTCTACCTCAAGACCGCCAAGCCTGAGCTGGGCATCAAGGACCCATACCAACTCGACGAAGCCCAGTACAAGGCCGTGTTGGAATTGCTGCGGGCCCAGCAGCCGCTGATCCACCGCTACTGGCACGACACCACCGTGCAGATGAGCGATTTCAAGAACGAAGGCGTGGTGGCCTCTGGCGCCTGGCCATATCAGGTCAACGGCCTGATGAACGAGAAGCAACCGATCGCCTCGACCATTCCGAAAGAAGGCGCCACCGGGTGGGCCGACACCACGATGTTGCACGCCGAGGCCAAGCACCCCAACTGCGCGTACAAGTGGATGGACTGGTCGCTGCAACCGAAAGTCCAGGGTGACGTGGCGGCGTGGTTCGGCTCGTTGCCGGCGGTGCCCGCGGCGTGCAAGGGCAGCGAACTGCTGGGCGCCGAAGGCTGCAAGACCAACGGTTTCGATCAGTTCGACAAGATCGCCTTCTGGAAAACCCCACAGGCCGAGGGCGGCAAGTTCGTGCCGTACAGCCGCTGGACCCAGGACTACATTGCGATCATGGGCGGGCGCTAAGCCCAATCAGTCGGTGTAGTTCACTGTGTGGGAGCAAGGCTTGCCTGCGATGAAGATGATGCGGTCTCCCGGGGAACCGAGGCGCCTGTATCGCGAGCAAGCTTTGCTCCCATAGCGTTGCTCTCACAGGTCTGGTGCACGGCAACCCACCCACGATCCAATAGAAGTCGCACTTTTTGGAGCCCCGCACCATGACGCTTGCAGTCCAATTCACCCAGGTATCCCGTCAGTTCGGCGATGTGAAGGCCGTTGACCGGGTTTGCATCGACATCCAGGACGGCGAGTTCTTTTCCATGCTGGGCCCGTCCGGTTCGGGCAAGACCACCTGCCTGCGACTGATCGCCGGGTTCGAACAACCCAGTGCCGGCTCGATCCGCATCCACGGCGAAGAGGCCACCGGGCTTGCGCCGTACCAACGGGACGTCAACACGGTGTTCCAGGATTACGCCCTCTTCCCCCATATGAACGTGCGCGACAACGTGGCCTACGGTCTGAAAGTCAAAGGCGTCGCCAAGGCCGAGCGCATCCAGCGCGCTGACGAAGCGCTGGAGATGGTTGCCCTGGGCGGCTACGGCGAACGCAAGCCGGTGCAGCTCTCCGGCGGCCAGCGCCAACGCGTGGCCTTGGCCCGCGCGCTGGTCAATCGCCCGCGGGTGTTGCTGCTCGATGAACCCTTGGGCGCCCTCGACCTGAAGCTGCGTGAGCAAATGCAGGGCGAATTGAAGAAGCTGCAACGCCAGTTGGGCATCACCTTCATTTTCGTCACCCACGACCAGACCGAAGCGCTGTCGATGTCCGACCGCGTGGCGGTGTTCAACAAGGGCCGCATCGAACAAGTCGATACCCCACGCAACCTGTACATGAAACCGGCGACCACCTTCGTCGCCGAATTCGTCGGCACCTCCAACGTGATCCGTGGCGAGCTGGCCCGGGAACTGAGCGGTTATCCACAACCGTTCTCGATTCGCCCGGAACACGTGCGTTTCGCCGAAGGTCCGTTGGCCAGTGGTGAGATCGAAGTCCACGGCCTGCTGCACGACATTCAGTACCAGGGCAGCGCCACACGCTACGAGTTGAAACTTGCCAACGGCCAGACCCTGAACCTCAGCCAGGCCAACACCCAGTGGCTCGACAACACAGCCCAGCACCAGACCGGCCAGCACCTGAGCGTACGCTGGGCGCGGGAGGCGATGGTCGCGCTGCACGACACTGTCAGTGGCGAGGTGTGAGATGAACACCCTGGCCATCGCTCAAACGCCCACACCCGGTTCACCGTTGCGACGATTTTCCAACCTGCTGTACCGGCGCCCCAACCTGTACCTGTCGATGTTGCTGGTGCCACCGCTGATCTGGTTCGGCGCGATCTACCTGGGCTCGCTGCTGACCTTGCTGTGGCAGGGTTTCTACACCTTCGACGACTTCACCATGGCGGTCACGCCGGACCTGACCCTGGCGAATTTCGCGGCGCTGTTCCAACCGTCGAACTTCGACATCATTTTGCGCACCCTGGGCATGGCGATAGCGGTGTCCATCGCCAGCGCCATCGTCGCGTTCCCGATTGCCTACTACATGGCGCGCTACACCAGTGGCAAGACCAAGGCGTTTTTCTACATCGCGGTGATGCTGCCGATGTGGGCCAGCTATATCGTCAAGGCCTATGCCTGGACGCTGCTGCTGGCCAAGGGTGGCGTGGCGCAGTGGTTCGTCCAGCACCTGGGCCTGGGGCCGGTGTTGCAGTTCGTGCTGGGAATCCCGGGCGTGGGTGGCAGCACCTTGTCCACCTCACACCTGGGGCGTTTTCTGGTATTCGTCTACATCTGGCTGCCGTTCATGATCCTGCCGATCCAGGCGTCCCTGGAGCGCCTGCCGCCATCGTTGCTGCAAGCCTCGGCAGACCTGGGCGCCAGGCCACACCAGACGTTCATGCAGGTGATCCTGCCGCTGTCGATCCCCGGCATCGCCGCCGGCTCGATCTTCACCTTCTCGCTGACCCTGGGGGATTTCATCGTGCCGCAACTGGTGGGCCCGCCGGGCTACTTCGTCGGCAGCATGGTCTACGCCCAGCAAGGCGCCATCGGCAACATGCCCATGGCCGCGGCGTTCACCCTGGTGCCCATCGTGCTGATCGCCATCTACCTGTCTATCGTCAAGCGCCTGGGGGCTTTCGATGCACTCTGACTCTCAAGACCGGGCCTCGTGGGGCTTGCGGATCGCGGCGTGGGGCGGGCTGGTGTTCCTGCATTTCCCGATCCTGATCATCTTCCTCTACGCCTTCAATACCGAGGACGCCGCGTTCAGCTTCCCGCCCAAGGGCCTGACCCTGAAGTGGTTCAGCGTCGCCTTCGCGCGCCCGGATGTGCTGGAGGCGATCAAGCTGTCGTTGCAGGTCGCAGCCATCGCCACGCTGATCGCCATGGTGCTTGGCACGCTGGCCTCGGCGGCGCTGTACCGGCGCGATTTCTTCGGCAAGCAAGGCATTTCGCTGATGCTGATCCTGCCGATTGCCTTGCCGGGCATCATCACCGGCATTGCGCTGCTGGCGACCTTCAAGACCCTGGGCATCGAGCCCGGCATGTTCACCATCATCGTCGGCCATGCCACTTTTTGCGTGGTGATCGTCTACAACAACGTCATCGCCCGCCTGCGCCGTACCTCCCACAGCCTGATCGAGGCTTCGATGGACCTGGGGGCCGACGGTTGGCAGACCTTTCGCTACATCATCTTGCCCAACCTCGGCTCGGCGTTGCTGGCCGGCGGAATGCTGGCGTTTGCGCTGTCATTCGACGAGATCATCGTCACCACCTTCACCGCCGGCCACGAACGCACGCTGCCGCTGTGGCTGCTCAACCAACTCAGCCGCCCTCGCGATGTACCAGTGACCAACGTGGTGGCAATGCTGGTGATGATGGTCACGATGTTGCCGATATTGGGCGCGTATTACCTGACCCGAGGCGGAGAGAGCGTGGCCGGTAGCGGCGGGAAGTAGAAGGGCTTTTTGTGGGAGCGAGCTTGCTCGCGATGACTGACAAATATTCAACACAGATGTCGACTGTAAGACCGTTATCGCGAGCAAGCTCGCTCCCACAGGGATCGGTTCCAGCAGACACAAGACTGCTTCGATGAGGACAATGCTATGCAAACCAAACTGCTGATCAACGGCCACCTGGTGAACGGCGAAGGCCCTGGCCAAGCGGTGTTCAACCCGGCGCTGGGCCGGGTGCTGGTGGAAATCAATGAAGCCAGCGAGGCCCAGGTCGATGCCGCCGTGCGCGCCGCCGACACCGCCTTCGAGTCTTGGTCGCAAGTGCCGCCCAAGGACCGTTCGCTGTTGCTGCTCAAGCTGGCCGATGCCATCGAAGCCCACGGCGAGGAACTGGCGAAGCTGGAGTCGGACAACTGCGGCAAACCCTTGAGCGCCGCACTGAATGACGAGATCCCGGCGATTGCTGACGTGTTCCGTTTCTTTGCCGGCGCCAGCCGCTGCATGAGTGGTTCGGCGGGCGGTGAATACCTGCCGGGGCATACCTCGATGATCCGCCGCGACCCGGTGGGCGTCATCGCCTCCATCGCGCCGTGGAACTACCCGTTGATGATGGTCGCCTGGAAAATCGCCCCGGCCCTGGCCGCCGGTAATACCGTGGTGCTCAAGCCATCGGAGCAGACTCCGCTGACCGCGCTGCGCCTGGCAGAACTGGCGTCGGAAATTTTCCCAGCTGGCGTGCTCAACGTGATATTCGGTCGTGGGCAAACCGTCGGCAACCCGCTGGTCACCCACCCGAAAGTGCGCATGGTGTCGCTGACCGGCTCCATCGCCACCGGCTCGAACATCATTTCCAGCACGTCCGACAGCGTCAAGCGCATGCACATGGAGCTGGGCGGCAAGGCCCCGGTGATCATTTTCGACGACGCCGACATTGACGCGGCCGTGGAAGGCATCCGTACCTTCGGTTTCTACAACGCCGGCCAGGACTGCACCGCAGCCTGCCGCATCTATGCCCAGCAAGGCATCTACGACCAGTTCGTCGAGAAGCTCGGCGCCGCGGTGGGCAGTATCAAGTACGGCCCGCAAACCGCGCCAGACACCGAGATGGGCCCACTGATCACCGCCCAGCACCGCGACCGCGTGGCCGGTTTTGTCGAACGGGCCATTGCCCAGCCGCATATTCGCCTGATCACCGGCGGCAAGGCCGTGGACGGCAACGGGTTCTTCTTCGAGCCGACGGTGTTGGCCGACGCCCAGCAGGATGACGAAATCGTCCGTCGGGAAGTCTTCGGGCCTGTGGTGTCCGTCACGCCGTTCCTCGACGAGGCACAAGTGCTGGCGTGGGCCAACGATTCGGACTACGGCCTGGCCTCATCGGTATGGACCGCCGACATCGGCCGAGCCCATCGTCTGTCGGCACGCCTGCAATATGGCTGCACCTGGGTGAATACCCACTTCATGCTCGTCAGCGAAATGCCCCATGGCGGTCAGAAACGTTCCGGCTATGGCAAGGACATGTCCATGTATGGACTGGAGGATTACACGGTAGTGCGGCATGTGATGTTCAAGCATTGACGACAAGACAACCTTGGCAACACATGCCTGCGCTTGCCCTGCGTTCGTCCTGCTAAGGTTTTCGTCGATCGGTGCACGCTCGCCGGTTGACGGAAATCCTGGCAGCACCTAGGGTGTCTACAACGTATACACCCTGGAGATCAGCCATGGCCTCGCCCGTTTTGTCCTTTCGTGTGGAAGAAGGTCTGGCCCAACAGCTGGACTTGCTGGCTGCCGCCACCGACCGCGACCGTCAGTATCACCTCAAGCGTGCATTGGTCCGATATGTGGAGGCCGAATCCTGGCATCTGCAAGCCATCAGCGAAGGCATAGCCGATGCCGACGCTGGAAACCTGACCGATCTGGACGCCGTGAAGGCTAAGTGGGCAAAACGTGCCGAGCATCGTACTGACCGACAAAGCACAGAGTGACCTCGACTCGATCCACGAACATTACCAAAGCGCCATCGGTGCAGAAGGCGCCGATGATGTCATCAGCGCCATCCTGGAGACACTGCGCCAACTGCAACGCTTTCCCGGCTCGGGGCGTCCGTCAGTCGCTCCTGATATTCGAGAGCTGGTACTGACGCGCTACCCATTCGTAGCCCCCTACCGGCTCAAGCATGGACAACTGCAGGTCCTGCGGATACTGCACCAGCGCACCGAACGCCTCCAGGACTGGTCGGTGGAGTGATGTAGGCCGGTGCTCCCCGCCCCGACCGCTCACCTGCGCCACGCTTCAAAACCGCGAAACACTGCGCATCGCATCCACCAGATAGCGCATGGCGATGCGGTCGTTTTCCGACAACTCCCGATAGCGCTCTACCAGTCTCAATTCTTCCAGGCTGAGCCGGCGTGTCCTGCGCGGGTTGGTCAGGCCTGGAAAGATCCCCAGCATTTCGGTAATGCCCTGTATTTTTGTCATGAGTTGTCCTTCTTTACGTCGAGGTTGACCTGATAGCGCCGTCTGAATCCGGGCCAGATCGCCTATCACGCTAAAGAATAGGGAGGATTCAAAGCGTGAAAAGGGAGTTTTAGAGTAATTAGTCAAAAAAAGTCGGAATCGACATAAAAAAAGAAATAACTGTAAGAAAATTTGACCAAGCCACGCTTTCCTTTCTCTCAAAGCCCTTATTTCCCCTATGATTTTGCCCCTCGGTGAACCGATCCAGCTCTCAGGCATCTGTTTTAACGTTCGTCGCGTTTGGCCAATGGCATGTCCGAACTCCCTTATCAGTCTCTGTTGCCAGGATCGGCTCGGGACTGTTTCGAGAAAGGTTGTATTTATGCACCGCAGGAATCTGCTCAAGGCCTCCATGGCCTTCGCCGCCTACACTGGGCTATCGGCCTCCGGACTCATGGCCGCACGCGCCTGGGCCGCCGATCAGACCGCCGACGGCGAAGCCCGTCCTTTCGACTTCAACGGTTTGAAAGATCAAGCCCGGCGGCTGGCCGAGAGCCGCTATGTCGACACCAAGCAAGTCCTGCCAGAAACCTTGGCCCAGATGTCGCCGTTGCAGTTCAACGCCATCCAGTACGACGTCAACCACTCGCTGTGGAATGACCTCGACGGGCGGCAACTGGACGCGCAGTTCTTCCATGTCGGCATGGGCTTCAAGCAGCCGGTGCGCATGTACAGCCTCGATCCGAAGACGCGTATGGCCCGTGAGGTGCACTTCCGCCCGGAACTGTTCAACTATCAGAAAACCACGGTCAACACCGCGCAATTGAAGGGTGACCTGGGTTTCGCCGGCTTCCGCGTCTTCAAGGCGCCGGAGCTGGACCGGCACGACATCGTTTCGTTTCTGGGGGCCAGCTACTTCCGCGCCGTGGATGCCAGCGGCCAGTACGGGCTATCGGCCCGCGGCCTGGCCATCGACACCTATGCGAAGAAGCGTGAGGAGTTCCCGGACTTCACCAAGTTCTGGTTCGAAACCCCGGAAAAGAACAGCACCCGGTTCGTGGTCTATGCCCTGCTCGACTCCCCCAGCGCCACCGGTGCCTATCGGTTTGACATCGATTGCCAGCCGACCCGGGTGGTGATGGAGATCGACGCGCACATCAATGCCCGTACCGCAATCGAGCAGCTGGGTATCGCGCCCATGACCAGTATGTTCAGCTGTGGCACCGTCGAACGGCGCATGTGCGACACCATTCACCCGCAAATCCACGATTCCGACCGGCTGGCCATGTGGCGCGGCAATGGCGAATGGGTGTGCCGTCCGTTGAACAACCCCGCCACCCTGCAATTCAACGCCTTCGCCGACAAGGACCCGAAAGGTTTCGGCCTGGTACAGACCGACCACGACTTTGCCAGCTACCAGGACACCGTGGACTGGTACAGCAAGCGCCCAAGCCTGTGGGTCGAACCGACGACGGCCTGGGGCGAAGGCTCGGTCGACCTGCTGGAGATTCCTACCACCGGCGAAACCCTGGACAACATTGTCGCGTTCTGGACGCCGAAAAAACCGGTGGCCGCCGGCGACTCGCTGAACTATGGCTACAAGCTCTACTGGAGCGCGCTGCCGCCAGTCAGCACGGACCTGGCCCACGTCGACGCCACCCGCTCAGGCATGGGCGGTTTCATCGAAGGCTGGGCCCCGGGCGAGCATTACCCGACCGTCTGGGCCCGTCGTTTTGCCGTGGACTTCAGCGGCGGCGGCCTCGACCAACTGCCGCCGGGCACCGGCATCGAACCGGTGGTGACCTGTTCCCACGGTGAAGTGAAAGACTTCAACGTGCTGGTGATGGATGCAATCAAGGGCTACCGCATCACCTTCGACTGGTACCCGACCGACGACAGTGTGGAGCCGGTGCAGATGCGCCTGTTCATTCGCACCAAGGACCGCACCTTGAGCGAGACCTGGTTGTACCAGTACTTCCCGCCAGCGCCGGATAAGCGCAAATATCCCTGAGCCCTGCTGCGTCAGGGATGACGCCTTCGCGAGCAGGCTCGCTCCCACATTGAGCCTTGTTGTGAACGCTATCCACGCCACACAACAGATCCACTGTGGGAGCGAGCCTGCTCGCGATGAGGCCGGTACAAGCACCAATTTTTTTCAAACAAACAAAAAGCCCCGGCCAATGACGACCGGGGCTTTTTGTTTTACCAAGCACTCAATCGCGCAAATCCGACTCATGAATCGGCTGGTCCCGATGCGTTGCCCGCTGGTACTGCGCCGGCCACGTGGCCTTGCGGCCGCCCAGGTCATCATCGGCATGCAGGGCCCAGTACGGATCGCGCAACAATTCGCGCGCCAGGAAGATGATATCGGCCTGGCAGGTGCGCAGGATGTGTTCGGCCTGGGCCGGTTCGGTGATCATGCCGACGGTGCCGGTGGCGATTTCCGACTCCTTGCGCACCCGCTCGGCAAAGCGTGTCTGGTAACCCGGGCCGGTGGGAATTTCCGCATTGGCCGCCGTGCCACCTGATGACACGTCGATCAAATCCACCCCCAGGGCCCTGAATCGCCGCGCCAGCTCCACGGTTTCGTCCGGGTTCCACCCGTCCTCGACCCAATCGGTGGCGGAAACGCGAACGAACACCGGCAGTTCTTCAGGCCATACGGCCCGCACCGCTTCGGTGACTTGCAGCACCAGGCGGATGCGATTCTCGAACGAGCCGCCGTATTGATCGCGGCGCTGATTGCTCAACGGCGAGAGGAATTGATGCAGCAGATAACCATGGGCAGCGTGAACCTCGACCACTTTGAAGCCGGCCGTGAGGGCGCGCTTGGCCGAATCCACGAAGGCCTGGATCACATCGGCGATCTGCCCTTCGTCCAACTGCACCGGCGGGGTGTGTTGCGGGTCGAAGGCAATCGGCGACGGGCCGACCGGAACCCAGCCGCCGTCCGCCGGTTTTACGCTGCCATGCTTGCCCAGCCAGGGTCGCCAGGTGCTGGCCTTGCGTCCGGCATGGGCCAGTTGTATGCCCGGCACGGCCCCTTGGGCGGTGATGAACCGGGTGATGCGTTGCAAGGGTTCGATCTGTTCATCATTCCACAGCCCCAGGTCCTGGGCGGTGATGCGACCGTCGGCGGTGACGGCGGTGGCTTCGGTGAACACCAGGCCGGCACCGCCCACGGCACGGCTGCCCAAGTGCACCAGGTGCCAATCGTTGGCCAGGCCATCGGTGCTCGAATACTGGCACATCGGCGATACCGCGATGCGATTGGGCAGGGTCAATTGGCGAAGGGTATAGGGTTCCAGCAGCAGACTCATGGGGCACCTCTCGAATCAGTGGGCAGGCTCCAGGGTTCTGTTTGAAAAGTCGACGAGTGACAAAAGGTGCAACACCCGCCCCCGCGGGCAAAAAATTCGACAAGACGTCACAAGGGCTATCAAGCAGTGCTTAGAGCCTAGTCGACAACCCGCAAGGACGGAGGGTTCAGAACTTAAAAACCGACGGTGTGGCGCACTGCAGTTCACTTAAGGCGACCCTCGCCACAAAGGCCGATCGGCGTATCGGCTACCGCGGCTCGATATGGGCAATCATCAACTGCACCGTTTCCTGGCCGCGGAACTCGTTGAGGTCGAGCTTGTAGGCCAGTTCCACCCAGCGCACGGTAGGGTTGGGCCAGATCTCGCGGTCGATGCCAAAGGCGATGCCATCGAGCTTCACCGAGCCGCACTCGCTCTTGAGGATGACCTTCAGGTGCCGTTCGCCCACCACGCGCTGTTCGACCAACTGGAACAGGCCGTGGAACATCGGCTCAGGAAAATGCTGGCCCCAGGGGCCGGCGTGGCGCAGTGCCCGGGCCAGCTCCAGGTGGAACTCCTCCACCGCCAGGGTGCCATCCGACAACAGCCGGCCGGTCAGGTCTTCTTCGCGCAACTGCCGGCGCACTTCCGCATCGAACGCTTCGGCGAACAACGGAAAATTAGCCTCCGGCAGCGTCAGCCCCGCCGCCATGGCGTGACCACCGTACTTGCTGATCAGGGTGGGATGCTGCGCCGCCACCACGCTCAGCGCATCGCGAATGTGAAAGCCCGGCACCGAGCGACCCGAGCCCTTGAGCAAACCGTCCCCGGCATCGGCAAAAGCAATGGTCGGACGGAAATAGCGCTCTTTCATTCGCGAGGCGAGAATGCCGATGACTCCCTGGTGCCACTGCGGATCGAACAGGCACAAACCGAATGGCATCGACTCCACCGGCAGGTCCTTGAGCTGGGCCAGGGCTTCGCGCTGCATGCCCTGCTCGATGGACTTGCGGTCCTGGTTCATGCCGTCCAGTTGCGCCGCCATCTCCCGCGCCAGGGCCGGATCGTTGGTGAGCAGGCATTCGATGCCCAGGCTCATGTCGTCCAGGCGCCCTGCCGCATTCAGACGCGGCCCGAGGATAAAACCAAGGTCGGTGGAGGTAATCCGTGACGCATCGCGCTTGGCCACTTCCAGAATAGCCTTGATGCCGGGCCGGGCACGTCCGGCGCGAATCCGTTCCAGGCCCTGGTGCACCAGGATCCGGTTATTCGCGTCCAGGGGCACCACGTCGGCCACGCTGCCCAGGGCCACCAGGTCGAGCAATTCGCCGATGTTCGGCTGAGGTGTGCTGGCATACCACCCCAGGCTGCGCAGACGCGCCCGCAGGGCCATCAGCACATAAAAAATGACGCCGACACCGGCCAAGGCCTTGCTCGGAAACTCGCAGCCCGGCTGGTTCGGATTGACAATGGCATCGGCTGCCGGCAGCTCGAGGCCGGGCAAGTGGTGGTCGGTGACCAGCACCTGAAGTCCCGCCGCTTTCGCCGCCGCCACGCCTTCCACGCTGGAAATACCGTTATCCACAGTGATCAGCAACTGCGGTTCGCGAGCCAGGGCGACTTCGACGATTTCCGGGGTCAGCCCGTAGCCATATTCGAAGCGATTGGGCACCAGGTAATCGACATGGGCCGCACCGAGCAGGCGCAGCCCGAGCATGCCCACGGTGCTGGCGGTCGCGCCATCGGCATCGAAGTCGCCCACGATCAGGATGCGCTGGCGTTGCTCCAGCGCCGTCACCAGCAGATCCACCGCGGCGTCGATCCCCTTGAGCTGCTGGAAGGGAATCAAGCGCGCCAGACTCTTGTCCAGTTCAGCCTCGGACTGCACGCCACGCGCTGCGTACAGGCGGGTCAACAGGGGCGGCAGGTCACCGAGGAATGGCAGGGTGTCGGGCAGTTGGCGGGGTTCTATGCGCATGGGGTGACAAAGTTTTCTCTGGAAATCGTGAAGATTGTGGCAAGGAGAGCTCGCTCCCACAATGGCTCATTCAATACCGGGTCAATGGCTCAACCACGCTCGCCCAGCAACCATTGCAGCTGGACTTCATGCTGGCCACGGTCGTCGGTCACGAAAATCGTGCCCTCGCTGATCATCACATCCCACTTGATCACCCGGGGCATGTCCTGGGCCAGGGTTTCTAGCACTTCCTGGGGCACCGCGGCGATGTTGACGTTTTTCAGGTTCTTGACCGCCGGGATCACCTTGCCTTCCCAGACCCGCAGGCTGCCGTAAGCCAGCAGGCTGGTGCGCTCGGTCCGGCGCGAGCACCAGGTCAGGCGATCGGCATCCGGCTGGCCGACTTCGATCCAGTGCAGCACACGGTCATCCAGGCTTTTTTCCCACAGCGCAGGCTCGTCGACGTCTGACAGACCACGACCAAACGCCAGCAGCTCGTTGTACCAGAACGCGTAAGCCAGCAGGCGCACAGTCATGCGCTCTTCGGTTTCCGAAGGGTGGCGGGCGATGGTCTGCTTCACATTCTCATACACATTGCGGTCGAGATCGGTGAGGTTCAGTTCAAACTTGTAAGTCGTGGACGGCTGGGCCATGAACGGGCTTCTTGATACGAGGAAAGGCGGCAAGTCTAACCGATGACGCGGGCAATCCACGAATTGCCGACCATCAACCTGCGGCGACTGACCTTGGCCTATGATAAAACGCTCTATTCGTTCTGCCTTTGTCCTACAGGATCTGTCATGTCGCTTACTGCCAAACCCCTTGCCGGTGTCAAAGTCATCGAACTCGGCACCTTGATCGCCGGGCCCTTCGCCTCGCGCATCTGCGGTGAATTCGGTGCCGAAGTCATCAAGGTCGAATCGCCCGACGGCGGCGACCCCCTGCGCAAGTGGCGCAAGCTGTACGAAGGCACCTCGCTGTGGTGGTTCGTCCAGGCTCGCAACAAGAAGTCCCTGACCTTGAACCTCAAGCACCCTGAAGGCCTGGCGATCCTGAAAAAACTGATTGGCGAAGCCGATATCCTGATCGAGAATTTCCGCCCCGGCGTACTGGAAAAGCTCGGCCTGGGCTGGGATGTATTGCACGCACTGAACCCGAAACTGGTGATGGTGCGGCTTTCGGGCTTCGGCCAGACCGGGCCGATGAAAGATCAACCGGGGTTTGGTGCGGTGGGCGAGTCCATGGGCGGCCTGCGCTACATCACCGGCTTCGAAGACCGCCCGCCGGTGCGCACCGGGATTTCCATCGGCGACTCCATCGCCGCGCTCTGGGGCGTGATCGGCGCATTGATGGCCCTACGTCACCGCGAGATCAATGGCGGAACCGGGCAAGTGGTGGACGTGGCCTTGTACGAGGCGATTTTCGCCATGATGGAAAGCATGGTGCCGGAGTTCGACGTGTTCGGCTTCATCCGCGAGCGCACCGGCAATATCATGCCCGGCATCACCCCCTCGTCCATCCACACCAGCGCTGACGGCAAGCACGTGCAGATTGGGGCCAACGGCGACGCGATCTTCAAGCGCTTCATGCAGATCATCGGCCGTGACGACCTGGCCAATGACCCACAACTGGCCAGCAACGATGGCCGTGACAGCCGACGTGACGAGCTGTACGGCGTCATCGATCGCTGGGTCAACTCGCTGCCGCTCGACAGCGTTATCGACCAACTGAACCAGGCCGGAGTGCCGGCCAGTCGGATCTTCAGCGCCGAGGATATGTTCAGCGACCCGCAGTTCCTGGCCCGTGAAATGTTCCTGCAGGCCAAGTTGCCCGACGGCAAGGCATTCAAGATGCCGGGGATCGTACCGAAGCTCTCCGACACCCCGGGCACCTCCGAATGGGTCGGGCCGGCGCTGGGTGAACACAACGCACAAGTGCTCGGCGAACTTGGCTACGATGCACAGCAGATCGCCAAGCTGCGCAGTGACGGGGCCATTTGACACACCGCAACGGGCAGTCACTGAAGATCAAACTGTGGGAGCGAGCTTGCTCGCGATAGCGTCCGTTCAATCGATTTGATGCTGACTGACACACCGCAATCGCGAGCAAGCTCGCTCCCACATTAAGCTTGGCTTCATCCGGGAGAATCAGGCCGGCTGTCGGGCCGCCTCGCGAGCAAGCTTTGCTCCCACAGGTCCTGCTCAAACAGATCTGATGGGTGTACGACCGGGAGAACCAGGCCGGCTGTCAGGCCGCCTCGCGAGCAAGCTTTGCTCCCACAACGGCGCCAACACCTGACAAACCACGCTAAAACCACAAAAGCCAGGCAAAAAGAAACCCCGAGAAGTGGGGAGACGACTCGGGGTTAAACGTGACCACTCATGGTCCGTACAACAAGCGACAAGCACCGGAGCACAATGCTCGCTCTTGTTGGTAAAGAGTCTGACTCATCAGGACGTAGGAAGGTTCCCACAAAACCCCAGTCAATTCGCCCCGACCATGACCTTGTCGCGCGCCAGATTGCGCAGCGCCGCAATCACACAGGGCTCCAGGCGCCCCTCGGCAATCAGCACATCGCGATGCAGGCCATCGACCACATCCGTCAACTGACGCTTGTCGGTCAATTGGGCCTGATTGAACACTCGCTCGACCATGATGGCCCCGGAGGCATTCTTCAGCGTCACCAGGCATTCGCCCTTGGCGCCGGAGGGAGTCAGCGTGACCTGATACGGGCTCAAAGCCTCACCCAGCAATAGGCTGATACTTTCCATTCGCTCACCCTTCAATAGTCCGAAAACAACTGCATGTTCACAGTAAGTGACCGTGAGCCGCAGCAGAAAGTTCGTCAGCGCACCGAACCGGCACGCCTTCAACCTGTTCAACCGAGCATGCGCGCCCAATATGACAGGCAAACAACAGCCTTTTCTTGAAACCTTGGCGTGGTGACGGTCGGCGTCAGGCCATCAACTTGTCGCAACGGCGCCACCGACGCCCGGCATCGGTCCAGCCCCCCAGAATGCCGCGTAACTGCCCGTCGGCTCCATAAAAGGGTACCGACCAATGATAGATTTCCCGCAAGCCGCTGCTGAACATCAATTGCCGGTCGACGAACCGAGACTGGCCGGTGCGCAATTGCTCCATCACCTCCCCATGGAGCAACTCGGCGGTGGCCGGTGGGAATGCCGCCGAATCTGTCAGCCGCGTGCCCCGCAGCTTTTCGAAGCGGGTCGCAAACTGGTCCTCGTAGCTTTTGTTGCACATGATCAGGCGCCCTTCCAGATCCCGGATGAAAATCGGGTCGGGAATGGCATCCATCAAGGCCCGCTGGAGCATCAACTGGTCCTTGAGGATCGCCTCGGCCTTGAGGCGCTGATCGATCTGTATCTGCAGGCGGCGGTTCCATAGCAGGGACAGGAGGCCGAACACCACGACCACGACCACGCACCAGTAACCCCAGCGGGACACCCGCTCCCAGATCGATGGCGCCTGGACGGGTGTGATACCGGCCACCCATTTGGAACGCAGCGCGCGCATGTCCTTGGCCGGGAAGGCTTCCAGCGCTTTATTCAAGATACCCAGCAGCACGGTCAGGTCTTGGCGTACCGCGAGGTAATCGGGTTCCCACTTGCCCTCCAGGCCCCTGCCTACTTGCAATTGACCCGCCGGATAGAGATGCACCCCGGTTTCATTTTCGATGGTGGCATAGGCTTCCCGGCTCTCGACCAATGCCCGCGCTTCGCCATAGGTCTTGGTCGTGCGCAATTTGATGGCCGGGTAGTCGCGCCTGATCTCCGCTTCCAAGGCATGCCGCGCCGGCAACGCCAGGACCTTCCCTTCCAGCTGCTCCAGCGAATGGAGGATCGATTCTCCGTCACGGCCAACAAATACCCAGCCCGAGCCACCAAATGCATGGCTGAAACTCAGGAAATCCCTGCGTTCATCATTCATCGCCAGGAGGGTTGTCATGTCGGCTTCGCTGTTTTCCAGCAGCGTCAGCAACTCGCCGGGGGAGAACGACTCCCGATGCACGAACTCAAGGCCCGTCATTTGCGTAATGCGTTGGAGAATGTCGTGGTTCAGACCGCTCCACTGCCCCAGCTCATCCTTGAACAGGTACAACGGAAACTGCATCGTGGCCACGATGACGCGGGGGTTATCCTTGATCCACTTCAATTCCTGCGCATCCAATACCAGCCGCTCGCCAGGATTGAACGGCGGCGTTTCGAAAGCCGCCAACTGCGCCGCATCGCCCCCTTGCGCCCAGTACATCAGGGCCAGGCCCATTACCCAGCCCAAGGCTGGCTTGCCTTTGCTAAAAAACGACATCTGCATTTCCTTCGAGATGACTCGCCCGTTCCTCCAAGGGCGAAAACCCGACCAGTTTGGCATGCAGAAACAAGAAAGCCCGTCAGGAGACGGGCTTCAAAATGTGACAGGTTTACGCGCTCAGAGCGGCTTGCCGCGGTTGCCATGCTGGCTGACAAAGGCCTGCACAGCCTTCAAGTCGTTGGGCAACACGGTGCAACGCTCATCTCGCTCAAACAAATCAGAAAGATGTGCAGGTAGTTCAAGCGCTTTTCCTACACCGGCTTTCTCCACGGCTTCCGGGAACTTGACCGGGTGAGCCGTGCCCAGGATCACCATCGGGATGTCCAGGCTACGACGGCACTCACGAGCGGCCCTGACACCGATGGCCGTGTGCGGATCGAGCAACTCACCGCTCTGCTCGAACACCTCGGCGATGGTTTCGCAAGTCTGCTCATCGTCCACGGCCAGGGAGTCGAACAACTTGCGGGCTTCGGTCCAGCGCTCAGGCTCGACGCTGAAACCGCCGCCCTGGCGGAAGCTGTCCATCAGGCCGGCAATCGCCGCACCATTGCGACCGTGCAGGTCGAACAGCAGGCGTTCGAAGTTCGACGACACCATGATATCCATCGACGGCGACAGGGTGGCGTGCAGGGTTTCCTTGACGTACTGGTTGCCGCTCATGAAGCGGTGCAGGATGTCGTTGCGGTTGGTGGCGACGATCAATTGATTGATCGGCAGACCCATGTTGCGCGCCAGGTAGCCGGCGAAGATATCGCCGAAGTTGCCGGTCGGCACCGAGAACGACACGGAGCGGGCCGGGCCGCCCAATTGCAGGGCCGCGTGGAAGTAATAAACGATCTGGGCCATGATCCGCGCCCAGTTGATCGAGTTCACCGCCACCAGCCGCGTGCCCTTGAGGAAGCTCTGGTCGGCGAAACTGGCCTTGACCATTTCCTGGCAGTCATCGAAGTTGCCTTCGATGGCGATGTTGTGGATGTTATCGCCGAAAATCGTCGTCATCTGCCGACGTTGCACTTCCGAAACCCGGTTGTGCGGGTGCAGGATGAAAATGTCGACGTTCTCGCAATGCTTGCAGCCTTCGATGGCCGCCGAACCGGTGTCGCCAGAAGTGGCACCGACGATCACCACACGCTCGCCACGCTTTTGCAGCACGTAGTCCAGCAGGCGACCGAGCAATTGCAGGGCGAAGTCCTTGAACGCCAGGGTGGGGCCGTGGAACAGCTCCATGACCCATTCGTTACCGTTGAGCTGACGCAGCGGTGCGATGGCGTTGTGGGAAAAGGCGCCATAGGTCTCTTCGAGGATTTTCTTGAAATCGGCGTCCGGGATGCTGCCGGTGACGAACGGGCGCATGACCCGGAACGCCAGCTCGTGATACGGCAGGCCGGCCCAGGAAGCGATTTCTTCCTGGGTGAAGCGCGGCAGGTTTTCCGGCACATAGAGACCGCCGTCCGTGGCCAGGCCGGCCAGGAGGACATCTTCGAAATTCAGGGCCGGTGCCTGGCCGCGGGTGCTGATATAGCGCATGGGGCAAACCTTCGGTTTGGGCTTCAAGCGTTGAAGCTGCAGGCGACACACTCAAAGGCAAGTTTGCCTTCGTTCGCAGCCTGCAACTTACCGCTTGCCGCTAAATTAATTCAAATGTTCGACGCGGATACGGACCACCGGGCCAACGACACCCTGGAGCGCTTCCAGCGCCGCAATCGCGTCGTTGATGCGCTGCTCGACCACACGGTGGGTCAGCAGGATCATCGGCACCAGGCCGTCGTGTTCCTCGACTTCCTTCTGCATGATCGACTCGATGTTGATGCCGCGTTCCGAAAGGATACTCGCCACTTGGGCCAGCACACCTGGATGGTCCTTGGCCTGGATGCGCAGGTAGTAGGAGCTTTCGCATGCCTCGATCGGAAGAATCGGGTGAGCCGACAGCGAGTCTGGCTGGAAGGCCAGGTGTGGCACACGGTTTTCCGGGTCCGAGGTCATGGCGCGAACCACGTCCACCAGGTCGGCGATCACCGAGGAGGCCGTCGGCTCCATGCCCGCACCGGCGCCGTAGAACAGCGTCGAGCCGGAGGCGTCGCCGTTGACCATCACCGCGTTCATCACGCCGTTGACGTTGGCGATCAGGCGATCGGCCGGGATCAAGGTCGGGTGCACGCGCAGCTCGATGCCGTTGGCGGTGCTGCGCGCCACGCCCAGGTGCTTGATGCGATAGCCCAAGGCTTCGGCGTAGTTCACGTCAGCGGTGGTCAGCTTGGTGATGCCTTCGGTGTAGGCCTTGTCGAACTGCAACGGAATGCCGAACGCAATGGAGGCCAGGATCGTCAGCTTGTGCGCTGCGTCGATGCCTTCCACGTCGAACGTCGGATCAGCCTCTGCGTAGCCCAGGGCCTGGGCTTCGGCGAGCACGTCTTCGAAGGTGCGACCCTTCTCGCGCATCTCGGTGAGGATGAAGTTACCGGTGCCGTTGATGATCCCCGCGACCCAGTTGATGCGGTTGGCCGACAGGCCTTCGCGGATCGCCTTGATCACCGGGATGCCACCGGCCACGGCGGCTTCGAAAGCCACGATCACGCCCTTCTCGCGGGCCTTGGCGAAAATTTCATTACCGTGAACAGCGATAAGCGCCTTGTTCGCGGTGACCACATGCTTGCCATTCTCGATGGCCTTGAGTACCAGCTCACGGGCAACGGTGTAGCCGCCGACCAGCTCTATGACGATGTCGATCTCAGGGTTCGTGGCCACTTCGAAGACATCGTTGGTAATCGCAATACCGGTCGTCTGGAACTGAGGCTTTGGCGTGCGCATGGCAATTTGTGCCACTTCGATCCCACGCCCGGCACGACGAGCAATTTCCTCGGCGTTGCGCTGAAGTACGTTGAAGGTGCCGCCACCGACGGTACCTAACCCACAGATGCCTACTTTGACCGGATTCACTCTTGACTCCCCATGAAACGGCCGACGCAAGGTCGGCCGTGAAATACAGCCGCGCAGCAACGCGACTTTGTGTTTAACGGCCCGACGAAGGTTTTCGCCGAGCCGTGATCTTCAGAAGCGGATCGCCCATGATCATTTTGCGCCCAGGGCCAGTTTGGCGACTTGTGGCGCCGGCTGGTAGCCCGGAATCACCTGGCCGTCAGCCAAAACGATGGCCGGCGTGCCGTTCACTCCAATGGACTGGCCAAGGGCGAACTGCTTGGAAACCGGGTTCTCGCACTTGGCGGCCTTGATTTCCTTGCCATCGACCATCTTGTCCATGGCCGCTTTCTTGTCCTTGGAGCACCAGACCGCCTGCAACTGCTCATCGCCCGGCGAGCCCAGGCCCTGGCGCGGGAACGCAACATAGCGCACTTCGATGCCGCGCTTGTTCAGCTCCGGCACTTCGGCGTGCAGCTTGTGGCAATACGGGCAGGTGGTGTCAGTGAACACGGTGATGTGCGACTTGGTTTCGCCAATCGCCGGATAGACCACGGTTTCAGCGACTGGAATGCCGTTGATCAACTTGGAAATGCCCTGGCGCTCGGTCATCTCGGTGAGATTGACCGGCTTGCCGTCCTTGAGCTCGAACAGGTTGCCCTGGACGATGTACTGACCGTCGGCGCTGGCGTAAAGCACGCGGCTGCCCTTGAGCTTGATCTCATACAGGCCGGCCATGGGACTGGCCGAGATGGTTTCGATCGGCACTTCGAGCTGAAGGTTTTCCAGGCTCTTGCGGATAGCCTTGTCGGCCGCGTCGTCGGCGATGGCAAAGGTACTGGCCAGCGCAATGGCGGCGGCGGTGAACATCTGGATCAAACGCATGGGGACTCCTGAGGCGAACAAATGAGACGGGAAACGCCGACCCGCAGATTCGGGTTCCAACCGCCCACTGTGCAAACCGGGAAAGCCTACCACATAAGGCCCGCGTGACCGAATGCCGCTGATGCAAGACGCTTTGAAGATTGATGCAGGCTTTTCTGTGGGAGCTGTCCTGTGGGAGCAAGGCTTGCCCGCGATGGCCGCGCCGCGGTGTAACAACTACACCGCGTTATCGTTCATCGCGGGCAAGCCTTGCTCCCACAAGCTCGCTCCCACAGGGGATTTCATTCAACCGCGAGGGTGGTGTTTGGCATGCAGGTCCTGCAGCCGTGCCCGGGCGACGTGGGTGTAGATCTGGGTGGTGGAGAGGTCGCTGTGGCCGAGCAGCATCTGTACCACCCGCAGGTCGGCGCCGTGGTTGAGCAGGTGCGTGGCGAAGGCATGGCGCAGGGTGTGGGGCGAGAGGGATTTGTTGATCCCGGCCACCTTGGCCTGGTGCTTGATCCGGTGCCAAAAGGTCTGGCGGGTCATCTGCTCGCCGCGCAGGCTGGGGAACAGCACGTCGCTGGGGCGCCCGCCCAGCAGTTCGTGGCGGGCATCGCGCATGTAGCGCTCGACCCAGACGATCGCTTCCTCACCCATCGGCACCAGGCGCTCCTTGCTGCCTTTGCCCATCACACGCAGCACGCCCTGGCGCAGGTTGACCTGCTCCAGCGTCAAGCTGATCAACTCGGTGACCCGCAGGCCGCAAGCGTACAAGACTTCCAGCATGGCCCGGTCGCGCTGACCGATGGCTTCGCTGAGGTCGGGTGCCGCCAGCAGCGCTTCCACATCGGCTTCCGAGAGGGACTTGGGCAATGGACGCCCCAATTGCGGCATTTCCACGCGCAAGGTCGGGTCCACCGCGATCAGCTTTTCCCGCAGCAAATAGCGATAGAACCCACGCAGGCCGGAGAGAAACCGAGCCGTCGAGCGCGGTTTGTAGTTCTGCTCCAGGCGCCACGCCAAGTGATCGAGGATCAGCTCCCGGCCGGCATTGATCAGTTCCAGGTGGTTTTCCTGCAGCCAACCGTTGAACAGCGCCAGGTCACTGCGATAGGCATCGCGGGTGTTATCGGACAGGCCCTTCTCCAGCCACAGGGCGTCGAGAAACTGGTCTATCAGCGGATGATCGATGGCTGGCATAAAAACTCTTGAAGGATGCGGGCACACACAGCATCAAAATGGCAAATGAAGCTATGCAGGGTGCTCAAAGAGCAAATCGCAGGCAACAAAAAAGCAGCCCGCAGGCTGCTTTTTTTGCATCGGAAGCTGGACTTAAGCCAGTTTTTCCTTGATGCGAGCTGCTTTACCCGACAGGTCACGCAGGTAGTACAGCTTGGCTTTACGTACGTCACCGCGACGCTTGACAGCCATGCTGTCGATTTGCGGGCTGTAGGTCTGGAAAGTACGCTCTACGCCAACACCGTTGGAGATTTTACGAACGGTGAATGCACTGTTCACGCCACGGTTACGCTTGGCGATAACGACGCCTTCGAACGCTTGCAGACGGGAACGGTCGCCTTCCTTCACTTTCACCTGAACGACAATGGTGTCGCCTGGGGCAAAGGTAGGGATTTCTTTGGTCATCTGCTCTGCTTCGAGTGCAAGGATGATTTTGTTAGTCATGCTGTGCTCCTAAGGCAAGTCGTCGGACTCACCATCGATACGTTGTTAACTATCGTCCCGCTCGCGGATGTATTCCTCGAGCAGCTTCTTCTCTTCTCCAGAAAGCGAGCGGCTTTCCAGAAGATCGGCGCGTCGTTCATAGGTCCGACCAAGGGACTGCTGTAAACGCCAACGCCGGATGTGCGCGTGGTTGCCACTTAGCAACACGTCGGGAACACGCTGATCCGCATACACCTCCGGTCGGGTGTAGTGCGGGCAATCCAGCAGACCATCCGTAAAGGAATCTTCCTCAGCGGAATCTGCATGCCCTAAAGCTCCAGGCAGCAGTCGTGTAACCGCATCGATCAGGACCATCGCCGGCAGCTCGCCGCCAGACAGTACATAGTCGCCAATCGACCACTCTTCATCGACATGAGCTTCAATGAAACGCTCGTCAATGCCTTCATAACGGCCGGCAATCAGGATCAATGCATCCGAATTCGCCAGCTCGCGTACCGCCGACTGAGTCAGTTGGCGGCCTTGGGGCGACAGGTAGATCACCTTCGCACCCTCCCCGGCTGCCGTCCTGGCCTGAACCAGCGCATCTTCCAGGGGCTTGATCTTCATCACCATGCCCGGACCACCGCCAAACGGGCGATCGTCCACAGTGTGATGTCGATCCGTGGTGTAGTCCCGCGGATTCCAACAGGTGAGCTGCAACAGCTCCTGTTTCACCGCGCGGCTGGTTATGCCGTACTCGCTGATGGCGGAAAACATCTCGGGAAACAATGTGATGACTTCAACGCGCAAGTTAGCCACGTTTAGAAATCCGCATCCCATTCCACCTTCATCTCGCCTGCGGCAAGGTCGACGGCCAACACGCATTGCTCGGTATAGGGCAACAGGCGTTCGCGATCATCCAGGCTGCCGACGCAAGGCTTGACCACCATGACATCGTTCGAACCGGTCTCGAGCAGGTGATCGATTTTCCCGAGCAATTGCCCGAGGTGGTCGATGACCTTCAGACCCACCAGCTGGTA
This sequence comes from Pseudomonas brassicacearum subsp. brassicacearum, assembly GCF_008801605.1. Taxonomy (GTDB): domain Bacteria; phylum Pseudomonadota; class Gammaproteobacteria; order Pseudomonadales; family Pseudomonadaceae; genus Aquipseudomonas; species Aquipseudomonas brassicacearum. The sequence continues at coordinate 88,692 of NZ_VZPJ01000005.1, forward strand.
CCAGTAGTACTCGCCGTCGGTCAGTTCAGGGAACAGGTTGCGCGGCACGCAGATCTCATAACCGGCCAGAAGACGCGCTTCTTCACGATCATCGAGATCCTTGAGCTTCGCGACCAGGAACTTGTCGTTCCCGCGTCCGCTGACCAGCTCCACCTGTTTCACGCTACCTTCGCGCTTGAGCGTCCAGGTTTTGTAGTCCAACAGGTTCTTGATCGGATCAGTAAAGGAATACACCTTCACTTCGCCGCGAACGCCATGTACAGAGTAGATCTTGCCGACAACGATCAAATCATCAGCATCTTTTGGCGTCGCGTTCATATTGCTCAGGCCGCAGCCTTAGCCGATTCCTTCAACAACTGAGCAACGCGCTCAGAAGGTTGTGCACCAACGCTCAGCCAGTAGGCTACGCGCTCTTGGTTCACGGACAGACGTACTTCCTGACCACGGGCAACAGGGTTGAAGAAACCAACCTGTTCCTTGTGGGAACCGTCACGCGGGTTGCGGCTGTCGGTTACGGTCAGGTGGTAAAACGGGCGCTTTTTGGAGCCGCCAAGGGCAAGACGGATTGTTAGCATGTGAACATCGTTCCTGTAGTCGGTGCTGCAAATCTAAATGCACAGCGGGCATAGGTGCCCGAAAGGCCGCATATTCTAAGGAATATCCGGACTTTTGCAAATGTCTTTTTCCGGCGCCTGGCGCCATGCGATCAAGATTTGCCATAGAGCCGTCATGAAAAACGGCAAGTCAGCTCCCGCGTAGCGCGGGTTTGCTGGAGATCCCCGCATCCGTGCGGGGCAACGCCGACATGACAGCCGGCGCAGATTCTTTACATTTTCGGCATGCCGCCGCCGGGCAACATACCGCCCATGCCGCGCATCATCTTGGCCATTCCGCCCTTGGCGGAGAATTTCTTCATCATCTTCTGCATCTGCTTGTGCTGCTTGATCAAGCGACCGATGTCCTGCACCTGGGTGCCGGAACCCATGGCGATACGGCGTTTGCGCGAACCGCTGATCAGCTCAGGGTCGCGGCGCTCGGCCGGGGTCATGGAGTTGATGATGGCTTCCATCTGCTTGAACTGCTTTTCAGCCGCACCCTGGGCATTGCCCATCTGCGCCAGGTTCACGCCACCGATGTTCGGCAGTTTGTCCATGAGGCCGCCAAGGCCGCCCATGTTCTTCATTTGTTGCAGCTGGTCGCGGAAGTCTTCGAGGTCGAAGCCCTTGCCCTTCTTCAGCTTCTTGGCCAGTTTGTCGGCCTTGTCCTTGTCGAGGGTCTGTTCGGCCTGCTCGATCAGGCTGAGCACGTCCCCCATGCCGAGGATGCGCGAAGCGATACGCTCGGGGTGGAACGGCTCGAGCGCTTCGCTCTTCTCGCCCATACCGATGAACTTGATCGGCTTGCCGGTGATGGCGCGTACCGACAGCGCGGCACCGCCACGGGCGTCACCGTCGACCTTGGTCAGGATCACGCCGGTCAACGGCAGTGCATCACCGAACGCCTTGGCGGTGTTGGCCGCGTCCTGGCCGGTCATGGCATCGACCACGAACAGGGTTTCCACCGGGTTGATCGCGGCATGCAGCGCCTTGATCTCGCCCATCATTTCTTCATCGATGTGCAGGCGACCGGCGGTATCGACGATGACCACGTCGATGAATTTCAGTTTTGCTTCTTTAATAGCCGCCTGGGCGATGTCCACCGGCTTCTGGCTCAGGTCGGACGGGAAGAACGTCACGCCGATGTCGTTGGCCAGGGTTTCCAGTTGCTTGATCGCCGCCGGACGGTAGATGTCCGCCGACACCACCATCACCGACTTCTTCTTGCGCTCTTTAAGGAAGCGCGCCAGCTTGCCGGCTGTCGTGGTCTTGCCCGCGCCCTGCAGACCAGCCATCAGCACCACCGCTGGCGGTACGGCGCTCAGGTTCAGGTCTTCGTTGGCGGCGCCCATCAGGCTTTCGAGTTCGGCCTGGACGATCTTCACGAACGCCTGGCCCGGTGTCAGGCTGCGCGACACTTCGGTGCCGACGGCGCGTTCCTTGACCGAATTGACGAAGTCCTTGACCACCGGCAGGGCGACGTCGGCTTCGAGCAACGCCATGCGCACTTCGCGCAGGGTGTCTTTGATGTTGTCCTCGGTCAGTTTCGCCTTGCCGGTGACATGGCGCAGCGTCTGCGAGAGACGGTCGGTTAGGTTTTCAAACATGCGCGATCCTTTCAGGCCCAGATGAGACCGGGATAATGGCGGCCCAGACCGTGAAAAATGTGCTCGGCGAGCCTGCGGCGTGGGCAGGTCGCGGATTATAGCGAAGAAGCGGGCTACGTACACCTTACTGTCAGTTGCTGTGGTCTTTCGTGCGGAGGGGGTTCTATGCCAAACTCAGCGCCTTTCGGGCTTGCCTAACAGGATTTATGCTCCCCTTGTCACCCAGCTTGCTTGCCACGCTCGCCGCCGCCTGCCTTTATGCCGCTGCGACCCTCTATCAAGGCACCCGTCTGGCCACCGGCGCCAAGGCGAACAAACGCCTGCTGGTCACGCTTGGCGTGCTGGCGGTGCTCGGCCACGCGGCCAGCCTTTATACCCACCTGATGACGCCGATCGGCCTGGGCCTGGACTTTTTCAACGCCGCCAGCCTGATCGCCGTCGCCGTGATCGCCCTGACGCTGCTGGCCTGCTCGCGCATCCCGGTGGAAAACCTGCTGGTGCTACTGTTCCCGCTGGGGCTGGCCACGGTGCTGCTGGCGCAGTTCGCGCCGTCGGGCACGGTGCAGATCATCGACGAAGAGCCGGGCATCCTTGCCCATATCCTGCTGTCGATCCTTGCCTATGGCCTGTTCACCATCGCGGTGTTCCAGGCCTTGCTGCTGCTGGTGCAGGACCACCAGCTCAAAAACAAGCACCCGTCCGGACTGATCCGCAATTTCCCGCCATTGCAAACCATGGAAAGCCTGCTGTTCGGCTTCCTCTGGGCCGGCTGGAGCCTGCTGTCGCTGTCGCTGATCTCCGGCTGGCTGTTCGTCGAGAACCTGTTCGCCCAGCACCTGGTACACAAGACCCTGCTGGCCTGCCTGGCCTGGATAGTCTTCAGCGTGCTGCTGTGGGGCCGCAACCGCCTCGGCTGGCGCGGCCACAAGGCGATTCGCTGGACCCTGGCTGGTTTCTGCCTGCTGATGCTCGCGTACTTCGGCAGCAAGCTGGTTCGCGAATACATCCTGCATGTGTGACGGACGGCCCTGATGGATACGTTGCCCGTGGCGCCGCTGTTTGCCGTGCTCGTGGTGCTGATCCTCTGGTCGGCCCTGTTCACCGCCATCGAAGCCGCCCAGCAGCACCTGCTGGCCCAGCGCACGGCCTCGCGCGCCAGTGACAAACCGCTGGCAACGCTGACATTCCCGCTGGCCAGCCTGATCCTGTGCAATACCCTCTGTCGCACCCTGGCCGTGGTCATCGGCACCTTGCTGGCGATTTTTACCTGGCTGGAAAACGGCCCTTGGGTAGCCTGGCTCGGCACCAGCGCCGCCCTGCTGGTATTTGCCGACTACCTGCCGCGCACCTTGGCCACCCGCCAGCCCGAAGCGGTGCTGGCGCTGGGCAACGCCTTGCTTGGCATACCGTTGAAGATCCTCTATCCGTTTGCCTGGCTGTTGAATGGTGCCAGCCAATTGTTGCTGCGCCCCTTTGCGCGCAAAGCCAGCATGGTGCAACAGAGCGACGACGAAATGCCCGCGCCACCGCGCAGCGAGCACGAACCTGAGCACGGCAGCAGCCGACTGCATCCGATTTCCGGCATCCACGCCCTGGACAACATCACCGTCAACGATATCCTCGTGCCCCGCAGCGAGGTCGACGGAATCAACCTCGACGACCCCATCGGCGAGATCATCGAACAGCTGCGCCTGAACCGTCGCACCCGCCTGCCGGTGTTCCACAGCGACATCAACCAGGTCGAAGCGGTGCTCAACACGCGCCAGATCCGTCATTTGCTGGCGGATGCGAGCCTGACCCAGGAAGCGCTACTGGCCGCCTCCCACGAGCCCTACTTCGTCCCTGAAAGCACGCCACTGCAACTGCAATTGCTGAATTTCCACAAGCAGCAGCGGCGCCTGGGCATGGTGGTGGACGAATACGGCGAAGTGCTGGGTATCGTCACCCTGGAAGACATCCTCGAAGAAATCGTCGGCGAATTCGAAAGCGAGCACAGCCTCGACAACCCCCACGTGCACCCCCAGCCCGATGGTCGCCTGATGATCGATGGCGCGGCGTCGATCCGCGAATTGAACAGGACCCTTGGCTGGCATCTGCCTTGCGACGGCCCCAAGACCCTCAACGGGCTGGTGACCGAAGCCCTGGAAACCATCCCCGAAAGCCCGGTGTGCCTGAAGATCGGTCGTTATCGACTGGAAATCATCGAGACCGTGGACAACCGTGTCAGCCAGGTGCTGGCGTGGCATAACAGTTCGGTGCCCACGGCTTCCTGAATCCCCCCAGGCTCAAGGTAAAACACAGTTGTGCCGAGGGGATTTATCCCCTCGCCACAAAAAGCCCAGCGCACGCTTCAATATTGTGGGCCAGCTCACTTGTTGAATCGTTAGCCTCCTTCCTATACTCAATCCGCTTACCCAGCCCCGCCCGAACCTCGTGCTTACCCGCACCCAGCCGGTTCATCGGCAAAATCCGCATCAGTCCTGCGACTGTTCCTACCCGAAACAGCGAAAGGATACCCGCCCATATCCCTGGGTGTTCGACCATAATAATTCGCTCCAATGGAGCACATGACTGTCAGGGATAACCGCATGACGACCGCTACCTGCAACGAGGCTGTGTCTGCCCAGCCGACAAACTCGACCACACGCGTGGCCACCGCGAGTTTCATCGGCACCGCCATCGAGTTCTACGATTTCTACGTCTACGCCACGGCTGCGGCCCTGGTGATCGGGCCGGTGTTCTTCCCGCAAACCTCAGGCACGGCACAGATGCTGTCGTCCTTCCTGACGTTCGGCATCGCCTTCCTTGCCCGCCCGCTGGGCTCTGCGCTGTTCGGCCATTTCGGCGACCGGATCGGGCGCAAGTCGACGCTGGTGGCGTCCCTGCTGCTGATGGGCGTGTGCACCACCCTCATCGGCGTGCTGCCCGGCTACGCCAGCATTGGCGCCTGGGCGCCGATCCTGCTGTGCGTGCTGCGTTTCGGCCAGGGCCTGGGGTTGGGCGGTGAATGGGGCGGCGCGGCGCTGCTCGCCACCGAGAACGCGCCCAAGGGCAAGCGCGCCTGGTTCGGCATGTTCCCCCAACTGGGGCCCTCCATCGGCTTCCTGGCGGCCAACGGGCTGTTCCTGACCCTGGCCATGAGCCTGGACGATGAGCAATTTCGCGCCTGGGGTTGGCGGATTCCGTTCCTGCTCAGTGCAGTACTGGTGATCGTCGGCCTCTATGTTCGACTCAAGCTCCATGAAACCCCGGTGTTCGCCAATGCCATGGCCCGCCAGGAGCGGGTGAAAGTGCCGTTGGTCGAGCTGTTCAGCCAGTACTGGGCGCCAACCTTGCTGGGCGCGGCGGCGATGGTGGTGTGTTACGCGCTGTTCTATATCTCGACGGTGTTTTCCCTGAGCTACGGCGTGTCCACCCTCGGCTACAGCCGCGAGACCTTCCTGGGCCTGCTGTGCTTTGCCGTGCTGTTCATGGCCGCCGCTACGCCCCTGTCGGCCTGGGCCAGCGACCGCTACGGGCGCAAACCGGTGCTGATCGTCGGCGGCGTGTTGGCGATTGCCTCGGGTTTCCTCATGGAACCCTTGCTGACTCACGGCTCGACCGGCGGCGTGGCGCTGTTCCTGTGCATCGAGCTGTTCCTGATGGGCGTGACCTTCGCCCCCATGGGCGCCTTGCTGCCGGAACTGTTTCCCACCCACGTGCGCTACACCGGCGCCTCGGCGGCCTACAACCTGGGCGGCATCGTCGGCGCCTCGGCCGCGCCGTTCTTCGCCCAGAAACTGGTGGCAATGGGTGGTTTGAGTTATGTCGGGGGCTACGTTTCAGCGGCCGCGCTGCTCAGCGTGATCGCCGTGCTGTGCTTGAAGGAAACGCGTCATAACGACTTGAACCGGGTTGCCTGACGCGAACCCGCAGGCGCGGCTGCAGGCTGCGATCTTTTGAGCTTTCGCTTGAGATTCAAGCGTCAGGGGAAAGATCGCAGCCTGGCTTCGCTCGGCAGTTCCTACGGGGCAAAACCGGTCAATGAAATAACCGCTAACAATCACCCGCCATTGAAACCACCCCCCACCTGCCCCATCTAAGACCCATACTCCATTGCGCAGGTGCCCCATGAGCGACCAGCACTCTACCGAAGCCACCAACGAATACGCTGACTCCGAACACATCGAACACACCTCCTCCGGCACCGGCCTGGCCCTGCCTGGACAGAACTTGCCGGACAAGGTCTACATCATCCCGATCCACAATCGTCCGTTCTTCCCAGCCCAGGTGTTGCCGGTCATCGTCAACGAAGAACCGTGGGCCGAGACCCTGGAGCTGGTGGCCAAGTCCGACCATCACTCCCTGGCGCTGTTCTTCATGGACTCGCCCCAGGAAGACCCGCGTCATTTCGACACCTCGAAACTGCCGCTGTATGGCACGCTGGTGAAGGTGCACCACGCCAGCCGGGAAGGCGGCAAACTGCAATTCGTCGCCCAGGGCCTGACCCGCGTGCGTATCCGCACCTGGCTCAAGCACCATCGCCCACCGTACCTGGTGGAAGTCGAATATCCACACCAGCCGAGTGAGCCGACCGACGAGGTCAAGGCCTACGGCATGGCGCTGATCAACGCGATCAAGGAACTGCTGCCGCTCAACCCGCTGTACAGCGAAGAGCTGAAGAACTACCTCAACCGCTTCAGCCCCAACGACCCTTCGCCACTGACCGACTTTGCCGCTGCGCTCACCTCCGCTACCGGCAATGAGCTGCAGGAAGTGCTCGACTGCGTGCCCATGCTCAAGCGCATGGAAAAAGTCCTGCCGATGCTGCGCAAGGAAGTCGAAGTGGCGCGGCTGCAGAAAGAGATTTCCGCCGAGGTCAACAACAAGATCGGCGAACATCAGCGCGAGTTCTTCCTCAAGGAGCAGCTCAAGGTCATCCAGCAGGAGCTGGGGCTGACCAAGGACGACCGCAGCGCCGATATCGAACAGTTCGAGCAGCGGCTCGAAGGCAAGGTGCTGCCGGCCCAGGCACAGAAGCGCATCGAAGAGGAAATGAACAAACTCTCGATCCTGGAAACCGGTTCGCCGGAATATGCCGTCACCCGCAATTACCTGGATTGGGCAACTTCGGTGCCGTGGGGCGTGTATGGCCAGGACAAGCTTGACCTCAAGCACGCGCGCAAGGTGCTCGACCAGCACCACGCCGGCCTGGACGACATCAAGGACCGCATCCTGGAGTTCCTCGCCGTCGGCGCCTACAAAGGCGAGATCAGCGGCTCCATCGTACTGCTGGTCGGCCCGCCGGGCGTGGGCAAGACCAGCGTCGGCAAATCCATCGCCGAATCCCTGGGGCGGCCGTTCTACCGCTTCAGCCTCGGCGGCATGCGCGACGAAGCCGAGATCAAGGGCCATCGGCGCACCTACATCGGCGCCCAGCCGGGCAAGCTGGTGCAGGCGCTGAAAGATGTCGAAGTGATGAACCCGGTGATCATGCTCGACGAGATCGACAAGATGGGCCAGAGCTACCAGGGCGACCCGGCCTCGGCCCTGCTGGAGACCCTCGACCCGGAGCAGAACGTCGAATTCCTCGACCACTACCTGGACCTGCGCCTGGACCTGTCGAAAGTGCTCTTTGTCTGCACCGCCAACACCCTGGACTCGATCCCCGGCCCGCTGCTGGACCGGATGGAAGTGATCCGCCTGTCGGGCTACATCACCGAAGAAAAAGTCGCCATCGCCAAGCGTCACTTGTGGCCCAAGCAACTGGCCAAGGCTGGCGTGTCCAAGGGCAGCCTGAGTATCAACGACAGCGCCCTCAAGGCCCTGATCGACGGCTATGCCCGTGAAGCCGGGGTGCGACAGCTGGAGAAACAGCTGGGCAAACTGGTGCGCAAGGCGGTGATGAAGCTGATCGACGACCCCAAGGCCGTGATCAAGCTCGGGCCGAAGGACCTCGAAGCCTCCCTGGGCAAACCGGTATTTCGCAACGAGCAGGTGTTGTCCGGCATCGGCGTGATCACCGGCCTGGCCTGGACCAGCATGGGCGGCGCGACCTTGCCGATCGAGGCGACGCGCATCCACACCCTCAATCGCGGCTTCAAGCTGACCGGGCAACTGGGGGACGTGATGAAGGAATCGGCGGAAATCGCCCACAGCTATGTCAGTTCGCACCTGAAGCAATTTGGCGGCGATCCGAAGTTCTTTGACGAGGCCTTCGTTCACCTGCACGTACCGGAAGGCGCCACGCCCAAGGACGGACCGAGCGCCGGCGTGACCATGGCCAGCGCATTGCTGTCCCTGGCCCGCAACCAGCCGCCGAAAAAAGGCGTGGCCATGACCGGCGAACTGACCCTCACCGGGCACGTCCTGCCGATTGGCGGGGTGCGCGAGAAGGTCATCGCGGCGCGGCGGCAGAAAATCAACGAGCTGATCCTGCCGGAAGCCAACCGGGGCAACTTCGAAGAACTGCCGGACTACCTCAAGGAAGGCGTCACGGTGCACTTTGCCAAGCGGTTTGCGGATGTGGCCAAGGTGTTGTTCTGATGTTCCTCTAGCGCTTGTGCGGGCCCCATCGCGGGCAAGCCTTGCTCCCACCGGGTTAAATGTCGCTCACAGATTTTGTCTGCAACAAAGATCCATTGTGGGAGCAAGGCTTGCCCGCGAAGGCGGCATCAGCAACAACATATGCCCAGCTGACACACCCAGTATCATCTTCGGTTATGCTCGCCGTTCGTCGTAAATGCCGGAGCCACCACCCTTATGTCCCTCACCCGCCTGCTCGTCCCCCTCAGCCTCGCCCTGCTGAGCGCCTGCGCCACGCAAACCGGCAACAACGTGACCGTGGAAAAACTGAGCCAGTGCCCGGTAAGGCTCAATAACGGGCAGAACCTGATCCTGAGCTTGCCCAGCAACCCCACCACCGGTTATCGCTGGGCGATCCAGGATTCGGCCGGTGGCGTGCTCAAAGGCTTGGGTCCGGAGGTTTATCGCAATCCTGAAGACGCCGGCATTGTTGGCGCCGCGGGTGTCTCGACCTGGCGCTTCCAAGCGTTCAGTACCGGCACCGGGCGCTTGCGCCTGACTTATCAACAGCCCTGGGCCCCGGAAGTGCCGCCCGTGGAAACCTTTGACTGCGCCATTTCGGTGAATTGACCGTGGGCTGGCTGATCCTTGCACTGATGGGCGCAGCCACCTACCTGTACGGCCTGAGCGTGCACGCCACACTCTTGTGCCTGCTGGTCAAGCCCATGCCGGTCCTGGCCCTGCTCGGCTGGCTGCACGATGCGCCGCCCAGTGACTATCGGCGCTGGATCAGCCTCGGGCTGATTTTTTCGCTGGTGGGTGATGTGTTGCTGGCCTGGCCGGGGGATCTGTTCGTGTTCGGCCTCGGCGCGTTTCTGCTGGCGCACCTGGCCTACCTGAAAGCCTACCTCAGCGACTGCCGCCGCCCGGCACTGCTGCCATTGGCCCTGGCCTTGGGCATCGGCGCGGTGCTATTGGGGATTCTGGTCTCGAACGGCCTCGGGCCGTTGCTGGTGCCGGTGATTGTCTACGGCCTGGCCATCAGCGCCATGCTTTGGCGAGCGTTGGCGCGGCTGGGCAGCGGCGTGCCGAAACGCTCGGCCTGGCTGGCCGCCGCCGGGGCACTGGCGTTTGTGTTCTCCGACAGCCTGATCGGCATCAACCGGTTCGTGCAGCCCTTCCATGCCGCGCCTTACCTGATCATCGTCAGTTATTGGCTGGGCCAATGGGGGATTACGGCGTCGGCGTTTATCCAAAAGCGGCACTGAGCAAAGATAAATGTGGGAGCAAGGTCTGTGGGAGCAAGGCTTGCCCCACAAAGCTCGCTCCCACAGTTTTTTTGGTTAAAATGCCGGCCTTTTCACCACCCATGCCGCTGGAACCGCCGTGAGCAAAGACCCCGATCGCCTATTCGCCCAACCCCTGGCCCAAGTGCCGGACTTCGCCTTCAACGAGGACGTGGTGCGGGTGTTTCCGGACATGATCAAGCGTTCGGTGCCGGGCTACCCGACCATCGTCGAAAACCTCGGCGTGCTCGCCGCGCAATTCGCCCAGCCCAATAGCGTGCTCTACGACCTGGGCTCGTCCCTGGGCGCCGTGACCCAGGCCCTGCGCCGCCACGTGCGCACCGACGGTTGCCGGGTAATCGCTGTGGATAACTCGGCGGCCATGGTCGAGCGCTGCCGCGAATACCTCAACGGCCAGGACTCGATGTTCCAGGAGCTGCTGCCGGTGGAAGTGATCGAAGGCGACATCCTCGCCCTGACGTTCCAGCCGGCCTCGGTGGTGGCACTGAACTTCACCCTGCAATTCATCGCGCCGGACCAACGCACCGCATTGTTGAGCCGCATTCGCCAGTCCTTGCTGCCCGGTGGCGCCCTGATCCTGTCGGAAAAGTTGCGTTTCAACGATGCCGAGGAACACGCCCTGCTCACCGACCTGCACGTGGCGTTCAAGCGCGCCAACGGCTATAGCGAGCTGGAAATTGCCCAGAAACGCAGCGCCATCGAAAACGTCATGAAGCCCGACAGCCTCGAAGAACACCGCGAACGCCTGCTGGCGGCCGGGTTCTCGAAAGTCGTGCCGTGGTTCCAGTGTCTTAACTTCGCCTCGTTGATTGCCCTGCCATGATTGATCTGTCCCCCCTCGCCCGCCATCTGGCCGGCACGCCCCTGGCCGATTGGGCCGCGACGCTGCAGACGCAACTCGACAGCAAGATGGAAAAGGGCCATGGCGATCTGGAGCGTTGGCAAAGCGCACTCGATGCGCTACCGGCCTTGCAACCCACCACGGTCGACCTGCTGAACTGCCTGACGCTCGACACCGATTGTTCCGACGAAACCCGTGCGCAAATGCGTACCGCGTTGATGGGCCTGTCGCCATGGCGCAAAGGACCTTTCGACCTGTTTGGCGTGCACGTGGACACTGAATGGCGCTCGGACTGGAAGTGGTCACGAGTGGCCCCGCACCTGGACCTGAAAGGCAAACGCATCCTCGATGTGGGCTGCGGCAACGGCTATTACATGTGGCGAATGCTCGGCGCCGGAGCTGACACGGTGATCGGCGTCGACCCCAACTGGCTGTTCTTCTGCCAGTTCCAGGCGGTGCAGCGCTACCTGTCGCAGCCCAACGCCTGGCACCTGCCGTTCCCGTTCGAGGCCCTGCCAGCGGAGCTGGAAGGTTTCGACACGGTGTTCTCCATGGGCGTGTTCTACCACCGGCGCTCGCCGATCGAGCACCTGCTGGCTTTGAAGGACTGCCTGGTCAAGGGCGGCGAACTGGTGCTGGAAACCCTGGTGATCGAGGGCGACGAACACCAGGTGCTGGTGCCCGAGGACCGCTACGCGCAGATGCGCAACGTGTGGTTCCTGCCGTCGGTCCCGGCCCTGGAGCGCTGGCTGCGCCGCGCCGGGTTCAGCGATGTGCGTTGCGTGGACGTGAGCCTGACCACCGTAGAGGAACAGCGCAGTACCGAGTGGATGAAGTATCAGTCGCTGAGCGACTTCCTCGACCCCACCGACCACAGCAAAACCATCGAAGGGCTGCCGGCGCCGATGCGGGCGGTGATCGTGGCGCGCAAGTAAATCGCCCAAGCTGAATCACCCAAGCACCACAAAACCCCTGTGGGAGCAAGGCTTGCCCGCGATGGAGGCACCGCGGTCTATAGCAAGGCCGCGTTATCGTTCATCGCGGGCAAGCCTTGCTCCCACAAAGGTTCACTCCCACAAAGGTTCACTCCCACAGAGGTTCACTCCCACAGAGGGACGGTGTCAGTCTGAGGGCTTGGCTCTTCGGGCCTTGAAGAACTCACTCAGCACGGTGCTGCATTCCTCCGCCAGCACCCCGCCCTCGTACATCACCCGATGGTTCAGGAAACCCTGGCTGAAGAACTGCCCCTGGCTCTGCACGATGCCGGCCTTGGGCTCCAGGGCGCCGTAGACGACCCGGGCGATACGCGAATGGACGATCAGGCCAGCGCACATGCTGCATGGCTCCAACGTCACATACAGCGTGCTGCCGGGCAGGCGATAGTTGCTCACCGCCTGGGCGGCGGCGCGGATGGCGACCATTTCCGCATGGGCACTGGGGTCGTGGCCGCTGATGGGGCAGTTGAAGCCGCGCCCGATGATCTCGCCGTCCTGCACCAGCACTGCGCCCACCGGCACTTCGCCCAGGGCTGCGCCTTGTGCGGCGAGGGCCAGGGCTTCGCGCATGAAGTCCTGGTCACGGCTGCGGTCGATGATCCTGGCAGGGCGAATCTGGCGCATCAAGCCACCTCGATGGCGGCCATCAGGCCGGTTTCCATGTGGTCGATCACATGGCAGTGGAACATCCACACGCCTGGATTATCCGCCACCAGCGCCACCTGCGCCCGTTCGTTCTTGCCCAGCAGGTAAGTGTCGGTGAAATACGGCACGACCTTGTGCCGGTTCGACGCGATCACCTTGAAACTCATGCCGTGCAAATGGATCGGGTGCTGGTACTGGGTCATGTTCTTCAATTCGAAAATGTAGCTCTGGCCTTTCTTCAGCGTGGCGATCGGCCGGTCGGCGCAGGTCTTGTCGGTGATGTCCCAGGCCTTGCCGTTGATCTGCCACAGGCTCGGCGGCTTGCCATTGTCGACATTGACCGACACCGAGCCGACCCATTCGAAATTGAAGTTGAGTTTTTCGGCATTGGCCAGGTCCGGCTCCGACACCGGGTTGGGCGGCAGCGCCGGCGGCCATTGGCTCGGCGCGTCACTGTTAGGCACCGAACGCAGGGTGCCCAGGCGCACCGGGCCATTGCGCAACGACAACTCTTCACCGGCTGGCGGTGCCTTGATCGCCAGGCAAATGCGCATGCCCGGGCCGAGCCAGTATTCCTTGCCCAACGGGCGCGGTTCGATGGGGTTGCCGTCCAGCGCATAGATCTGCGCTTCTACGCCTGGGATGTTGATGCGATACGTCAGGGTGTTGTCCAGGTTGAGCAAGCGCACCCGGGTGATCTGCCCGGCCGGCAGGTCAATCACCGCTTGCGCCACGCCGTTGATGGTCGCCAGCCGGCCGGCCGTGCCACCACGCGCCGCTTCACGGGGAATGCTGAACGCGACGAACTCGCCCTGCTCGTCCACATGCCAGCTCTTGAGGCTCAGGGTCTGCTCGTATTTGAAGCCGGTGGGCTCACGCTCTTCGATGATCAACGGTCCCACCAGCCCCCGCCCAAGCTCTTCGCTGCTGTTGACGTGAGGGTGATACCAATAGCTGCCGGCGTCTGGCACACGGAACTTGTAATCGAAATACTCGCCCGGCAACACCGGCAATTGCGAGACATACGGCACGCCGTCCATCTCCAGCGGCAAACGGATCCCGTGCCAATGAATGGTGGTGGCGACCGGCAGGTGATTGATAAAGCGTACCCGCAACCATTCGCCCTGGCGCACCCGCAGCTCGGTGCCCGGCGCCGAGGGGCCAAACGCCCAGGCCTGGGTCTTGTGCCCGGCCACCAGCTCGACGTCCAGCGGAGCGGCGATCAATTCATAGTCATGACCGGCCTCGGCATCGGCGCGCTTGCCCAACCAATACCGTGACGCACCTCCCGCACCCACGCCAACGACAACAAGACCGGCCAGGCCACCGAGTATTTGGCGACGGGTAAAGGACATGAACGCAACCACCTATTGAATCCGCGGCGAACCGTTGGGCCCGCAAAAGGCGAATACGATACACCCGCAGATGAGAAACGGTAAGGGCTGTAAAAATGAAAAAACCTATAGAAATTATCCACAGGTCTTCTCAGTCCCTATCAGCTCAACTTTCAGGGTTTCGACATCTCGGGCGCTTGATGTTGGTACCACCCCTGTGTTCCAAAGGTGACCTCCGGAAAGCTTAAATCCCGTCCCGCAATTCACGTGGCGACAGCCCATAGCGTGAGCGGAAGCGCACTGCAAAACGTGAGGCCGAGGCGTAACCACAGGCCCCGGCAATTTCACCGATCGGCCGAGAAGTGGTCTGCAGCCATTGCAACGCGGTCGCCAATCGAACGCCCTCCAGAATATTGCGGAAACTGTCCTCCTCATTCGCCAACTGGCGACGCAACGTCGACTCCCCCAGGTTCAGGTGCTGTGCGACATCCGCCACCGTCCAGTCTCTCTCCGGGCTGCCCATTACCAACTGCTGCACACGTTCGCAAAGTGGATCGTTGCGCCCCATCAGCAAGGGGCCGAGTTGGCCGCCAAGGCACAGGCCCAGGAGAACCGCTTCCCCATAATGTGTGCGTAACACCTGGGGGGCGTCATCCCTGATAGCAGTCAGCAACTGATCCCATGCCTGTATCGTGTGCCTGTCCAGGGGAACGCATAGATCACTCTTCAGTGCACCGCGACGGCTCATGATCTGCTGGCTATAACGGGTACTGAAGCTGCGCAATGTCGAGGCGGGAAAGGTCACCGCATCGGCGATGTAGTGGCCGTGGAGACCGGGCAGGTTTGAGAGACCCAACTCGCGCCCGGCCGGCATCAGTATCAGATGTTGCGGCCCGGCGCGCATCTCCCGGCCATCCCACTGCAACAGCTTTTCCCCTTGGCGCACTCGACACAAAGTCGTCACGAACACCGGCACCCTTGACAAGGTCAGGGGCTGGCGCGCCCGAATGACACACGCATCGATAATGCTCTCCCGGTGCTGTATGCCCTCACAAGGGTGCATCGTGTTTAACGTCCGTAAGTTGAAGTAATGGTCGCTTTGGCCAAGGCGTTGGCATTGAGCATGTACCCTACCAACGCCCCGCTGGCCTGGTTGTCGAGCGCTAGCTTATCGACTTTCAATGCCCATACGGTGAATTGATAGCGATGGGGTTTATCCCCTACTGGAGGACAGGCGCCGCCAAACTCGGATTGACCAAAGTCAGTTCGCCCTTGAACTGCACCGGCAGGCAAACTTGGCCCTGCCCCTCTTGGCAGGCTATGGACAGAAGCGGGCAGGTTAAAGACCGTCCAATGCCACCAACCGCTACCCGTCGGCGCATCGGGATCGTAGACCGTGATCGCGTAGCTTTTAGTGCCGGTGGGGGCGTATATCCAGGAAAGCTGCGGGGAGGTGTTGCCGCCTTCGCAACCGAAGCCTTGGAACACTTCCCGCCGGGTCAATGGGCGATTGTCAGCAATGTCCTGGCTGGTCAGTGAAAAGTCGGCGGCATGTCCACTGAATACCACAGCCATGGAAAGTGCAGGCAGGATTGATCTGATGTTCATCGCGACTCCGTTTGAGGCTGAAAATGAAGCCAGAGTCTAGGTTGAACGCCAAATGGTCAGTGTGCCGAAACGCTCGACAATTGTGCCGAAATGCTCGATATCCGGAAGAGAGCACCATCGCCCCACTCGAAGCCGCTAGTGCGTCGGGTTACCGCGTGGCATGAAAAAAGCCAGCGCCACCGCGGCAATGAACAGCGCCGGCACATCGCCGAGTAAATGCCCCATATGCCGGGTCCCATCCATCTCGACGTCGAAGGACTGCACGGCCATGATCGCGCCGTGCACGATGCTCGACCATACCGTGAACCAGATCAGGCTCAGGTGTTTCATCGGATCGCGCGACGCCTTCAGCAGGAACACTCCGAGGGTGGCGTAGATTCCGACAATCATCAGCGGATAGTGGGAATGGCCGCTGTGCCACGCCCAGCCAGACGGCCACAGGTTCATCAGCGGCCAGAACGCGAAGACGGCGATCAGGCCGACAACGATCAAAACCATACGCAAGGCGGCGAGTCGTTGGGTGTCGTTCATGGCTGGCTCCTTGTTTCGGCGTGGCTGTCGCCGCAATGGGTGCCAGGAGTATAGAACGCGCCTGTAACGCACACCGGCCACCCCATGCCGTCAGTCGCCTGGGCCCTCCCGAGCGACTTGTCGATCATCCAGCCTCGCTCACCCGCTCCAGCCAGGCCTTGTGCGCAGCACTGGTATCGTCGGGCAAGTGGCGCAGGTAAGCCTGTAGCTCCACCTGCATACCGAACACCTTCCATATCAACGGCGCCAAGCGCGATGCAGGGTTGCCCGCCTGCTCCAACTCGCGCAGCCACTGCAGGCTGCGCTCCTTGTATTCGGCGAGTACGTCCGACTGGTAATCGTGGGCCTTGCCCAACCCGGAGATGTACATCAGCTTGGCGACCTCCACCGTGGGCCAATGAAGGGCCATGTTGAGCGGCCAGTCGAGCATGGCACGCTCCCCCCACATCGCGGATTTGGGCATGCGCCCGTTCGCCAGCAGCGTCAACATGAAGGCCTGGCCCAGCTCGGTCAGGTAGACCGGCAGGACCTCGGCGGTGGGGTGCAGGTAGAACGAATCCACGGGCGTCTCGCGACTCAGGCCAATGCGCGCAAGCAAGCGCTGCTCAAGGTCAAGTACCAGCGCACCGATATCAGCCTTCACCGCGCTGCCGCTTTCGGTAGTTTGCCTGGTGCGGGTCGCGCAGTCCCAGAGGCTCAGGGAAAGCTGCCATTGGGCTTGATCACCCTCACCCGAACAGCCGATCTCGCCGGTGATGAAGGACTTCATCGTCGGCGGCACGATATCGAAAAGCGCTTGGCCGTCGGCTTCACACCCCGACAGCACCGGGCCGCCGCCTTCCACGATTTGGATATAGCAAGTGCCTACATGGTCGCTCCAGTAGTGCACGGCTTCGGCCAGGTATAGAGGAATCGCGCGCGAGAAGCGTCCCAGTTCATCCTCCCGTTGCGATTCGGCGCGTACTGCCCCGTCTGTGCTTTTGGACAGCGCGAAGAAACCGATTTCCGATGCCCCTTCCGGTTTCTGCGCGAAGAACCAATCGGCGTTGCGCAAACCGTAGTGCCAGATCGGCTGGCTCAATGCCAACGTCGCGAACTGCAGGTTTTCAGGATCCACCGGCACGCCTTGGGCGTCCTGCTTGTGCATTTGCTGGAAGGCTTGGGCAAACTGGTCGAGCTGGCTTTTGATCGGCGCAAAACCCAGGGCATACAGGCGGGCGAGCAGCGCCTCGCCTTCGGCCGCTTGGCCAAGTTCCTGATAGGCGCGCAGCAAGTTGATACCGGCCATGGGGTCGTGTTTGTGCTCATCGTAGACGGGCTCGACCAACTCGATGATCAGTGGAATCTGGCCGTTGTTACCCAAGTCGCCCGAGATCATCATCAGCGCGCTGCCGTCGAACGTACCCGCCGTCAGCACCTGCGTGTAAAACACGCGTGCCGATTCGACATCCTTCTGTTCCAGGCAATGACGCGCCAGCCACAAGGGCGCACGCCAACTGCCGGGTAACGCAGCCACGGTACGCAGTGCTTCGAGATAACCCGCCTCGCCGGCCTTTTCCCGCTGAATGGCCGCCCACCACAACAGGCCATTCTCTTGATTCGGGTCGGCTTGAACCGCGTGCCAAAGCGTTTCGTCGGCAAGCGCCTGCTCGCCTCGGTCGCTGAAGACCTTGGCCAGGTTGGTCAGCAAGGTGCCTGTCGCGCCCACTTTCGCCATCCCCGTGCGCAGCGCGTTTTCGGCGGCAGCGAGTTGGCCGTTCTCCAGCAACACAATGCCCTGGATGACATGGCTGCGCTCGGGATTGCTGTCGATCTCGACCAGTTGTGCCGCGGCCGGGATCAAGTCAGCGACAAAACCATCATTCAAACCCGAGATGATCAGGCTGTAGAGCTCGTCGGCAGAATTCCATTTCTCTCGCAGGTTTGGCAGGAAGACGTTGTTGCGCCACTCGTTGCGGGTGATCTGCATCTCGCGACCGTAGCTGTCGTAGACCGTGATCAATTCACTCTCGTCCGGCTGGGGCGGTGGCGCGTCAGTGTGCGCGGAAGAAACCGGTGTCGACGTGCTGGATTTCTTGCCGCTCAGAGCGGACAGGATGCGTTTGAACATAAGGGCAGTGACACCGTTTCTGAGTTTGTCGGCACGGTGTTCTTGGGATGGAAGTTTGCAGTCTTGTTGTGAGCGGCCGACAGCTTTGCGCATTCACTTGCAGAGAGCGACGGACAAACGTGGACAAGCCAAGAGCAACGATGGGGAAGTTGGCATTTAAGCACAATTTAAAACCCGACTTTGCGCAGAGCCTGGGCGTTGATCGTTCCCCCGTGGCGAGGGGATTTATCCCCGTTGGGCTGCGCAGCAGCCCCAGAACCGTCTTCGCGGTGTGCCAGCTTCGGTTCAGCCTCGCAAACCAGTGATCAGATGCACCACACCGTTGTCCAGCGTCATCACGCCTGCCACACCGGCGGCACTCAAGCCCATCCGATCGATCCGCGCCACATCCCGCAGTTCCACCCGCAGCCGCGTCAGTGCCACGGGCTGATGGGTCTTGAGGTTTTCCGCACCGCCCAACGCAGCGATGATAGCCGGCGCCAGCCCATCTACCGAGGCCGGTCGCTTGGGCTCTTCCGGCACCAGGTCCGGGGTCAGGGCTTTCCAGAATGCCTGTTGCAGTTTGTCGAACATGTTCAATGCTCCATGGCCAGGGTGGCCGGGGTGGCCGTGGATGAATGAGTACGCAGGAGGTCACGCACCTGCTCGGCGCTTTCCTGGCCCAGGGCCTGTTGGGCCAGCGTACGGCACTCGCTAAGGTTCCATTCACGCACGCAGGCCTTGATCGCCGGAATCAGCGGCACACTGACCGATAGCTCATCCACGCCCAGCCCCAGCAGCACCGGCACCGCCAGGGGTTCCGAGGCCAGCGCACCACACACACCGACCCATTTGCCATGGGCACGGGCGGCCTCGGCCGTACGGGCGATCAGGCGCAACACCGAGGGATGCAGGCTGTCGGCCTGGCTGGCCAGGCGTGGGTGGTCACGGTCCATGGCCAGGGTGTATTGGGTCAGGTCGTTGGTGCCGATGGAGAAGAAATCCACTTCTGGGGCAAACAGGTCAGCCATCAGCGCCGCCGCCGGCACTTCGATCATGATGCCCAGCTTCGGCGCCTGTTTGAGTCCCAGGTGGCGGACCTCTTCGCCCAGCATCTGCCGCGCCAGGCGCAGCTCTGCCAGTTGCGTGACCATGGGCAGCATGATGTGCAGCCGCGCCAGCCCCGAACAGGCGAGAATGGCCCGGAACTGTTCACGCAACAACTGGGGGCGCTCCAGGCACAGGCGAATACCGCGCATGCCGAGGAAGGGATTGGCCTCATGAGCCATCGGCACATAGGCCAGCGGTTTGTCCCCGCCCACATCCAGGGTACGTACCACCAGATTGCGCTCAGGCCCCAGGGTCCGGGCGACGGCGCTGTACAGGGCCGCTTGCTCGTCATGGCCAGGAGGGTGTGCGCGATCCAGGTAAAGCAGTTCGGAGCGCAACAGCCCGACACCTTCGCCGCCCAGGCTCATGGCCTGCTCCACGTCCCGCAGCGACCCGACATTGGCGCTGACCTCGACTCGATGACCGTCAAGGGTGCGAGCCGCCTGGGCCGATTGTTCGAGGTCACGCTGGTGCCGCTGGCGCTGCCGGTCACGAGTGGCCTGGAGTTGCTCGACCAGGGCTTGATCCGGGTTCACGTGCAGTTCGCCATTGTCGGCATCCAGCAACACCCGGGTGCCGTTATCCAGGGCCAGCACGGGGTGCGCCACGCCACACAACGAGGGCAGGCCCAGCGCACGGGCGAGGATCGCAACATGGCTAGTGGCGCCGCCACCCACGGTGACGAAACCGGCGATGCGTGAAGTGTCGAGGCTGGCGGTCTGAGAAGGCGTCAGTTGCTCGGCCACCAGGATCGACCGTTCGGGCAGGTTCCAGGCGTTGTCCTGAACCCCCAGGATCAGCTTGAGCACCCGTTGCCCGACGTCGGCCAGGTCCGCTGCGCGCTCGGCCAGCAAAGCGCTGCCCAATTGCTGGAACAGCGCAGCGCTCGCCTCGGTAGCGGTCCTCCAGGCGAATGCCGCGCTCTTGCCCTCGGTGATCAAGGCTTGGGCCTGCTCCAGCAAGGTGGGGTCTTCCAGCAACTCTTGATGGGCGCGAAAAATCTGCGCCTGAACGCTGCCCGCCGCCTCGTCCTGCAGCGCCTTCAAGGCTTGCATTGCCTGCTTCAGCCCTTGATCCAGGGCGGCCTGCTCAACCTCGATGCCGCCCCCCGCCTCCTCGATCTCCAACACCTGGGAGGCGACCTGGACCACTTCACCAAACGCCGAACCGGGCGACGCACAGACACCCCGCAGCCGGCCAGGTATCGATGGCTCGTCGGTGACGGTCGGCGCCGGCGTCAGCGGCGCTTGCACCGTTTCGCCGCACCCCGACAACAGCAAGTGTTCCAACGCTTCGATGGCCTGTCCGGCCTGAGGGCCGGCGGCGCTGATCTGCACACTGTCGCCCTTGGCCGTCTGCAACGCCATGATCGCGACCAGTGATTTGGCATTGGCGCCGGCTTGCTGCTTATGCAGTTGGATATTGGCATCAAACCCCTTGGCCGCCTGGGCGAACACCGCGGCAGGACGGGCATGCAGGCCACTTTCATTGGGCACGATCAGCGGCTTGGAAAACAGCACCGAGCCCTGCTGCGCCTCGTCGACAGGCCCCTGTTCCGCTGGGCACACACGCAACAACGGAGCACCACTCTCGATACAGCTCGCCCCGTCCCCGAGCAGACTGAAGGGTTCGCCGCTGACCACCAGCATCAGCGTCAACAGGCTGCGCGCATGCAGGGCGATGTAATCGGCATCGAAATCGATCAGCGGCTGGCCGGCCTCGACCCGTTGCCCCATGGTCACCCGCGAGGTGAACCCCTTACCCGCCAGATTGACCGTGTCCAGGCCAATATGCATCAGCACCTGGACGCCGTTATCAGCGGTGACACTCACCGCATGGGCGCTGTCCTGAAGCGTGCCGATGACACCGGACAGCGGTGCGTAAAGGGTCTGCGAGGTCGGATCGATGCAGATGCCATCCCCCACTACTCGGCTGGAGAAGACCGGATCCGGCACGCTGTCCAAGGGCATCAAGACCCCGGACAACGGTGCGAGCAATTGCAAAGGTTGCGTTGTGTTCATGAGACTTCACCTGCTGCTGTCTGTTCTTTTTGGCATCGCGGGCACGCAGAGATCAGTGACCCGCGCTACACGGGTCATTTCCACCAGTATTCGACCTGCAGGCCCACGTTGGAACCATGTCGCGCACCGCCAAATACACCGGTGTCCGACAGCGCCGAACCGGCTGCCAGTTCATTGGCTGCACGCTTGGCCGCCTCGTTCCAACTGGCGTAGGTGTAGTAGAGGCGTATTTCCGGGCGAGCCCAGAATTCCGGGCCCTTGGGCGACCAGGTGGGCGCAAAGGTGAATTTGCTCAGCTTGCGAGTTCCATCGCTGGCCTGAACCTGGTCATGGCCCAGTTCAGCCACCAGCTTGAACTGATCGGTGATGGCGTATGCCGGGCGAACCCCCAACGACAGCCAGTCCTGGTCAGCACCATCGGGGTGGATGTCCTTCTGGTACACCGCTTGCACCTGCCCGCCGAAACGTGGCGTGACCTGCCAATCGAAAAACTCCACCAGACGATAACTCTTGTTGCTGTCGTCCAATCCGGTGTCGCCGGTATAACCCAGCCCGGTGCCGGGCCCCTCGCCATATTGCAAGGCCAGTTTATTCTTCCCACCCAGGAAGTCCTGTTGCACATGCTGGGCGGTCAAGGCCCAGCCGCGATGGGCGTCGCGACGGTCCGCCCGGTCGATGAAGCTCAGGCCAAACTCCAACTCGCCACCGGGGTTGGCCTTGAAACCGGCGACGTTGAAGTCATGCCGGTTGACCGGGTCTTTCTGGTACAGGTTGTCCTTGCGCGAGAAGGCGTAGCTGTATTTCAACCCGCCGATCAGCACGTCCTCGATCCCGCCACCGGTAGCACTCTGGTTCCAGTAGTAGAAATCCGAGATATGGATGTCGTTACGTTTGTAGTAACGCCGACCGGCCCACAGCGACCCGCCGTTCAGGCTGGGCATGTTCGACCATTGGGCATACATCTGCGGCATGCGTGCCGAGCCGTTTTCACCCTGGAAAGTCGGCGTGCGGTCATAGCGGTTGTACAGCGACGCCATGCCGTCCACGCTCAACACCGAGCCATCGTCGAGGGTGAAAAGATCCTGGCGCAGTTCCAGTTCCCCGTACTGCTCGCATTCATTGCCCAACCGATATTTAGTCTGCGCCCCGGGCAACTGGAAGCAGGATTGTGAACGACCATTGGTCGCGCTGCCGACGCCGCTGCGCAGATAACCGGAAAACTCCAGGGCCTGAACCGGGAACGGCAGCGCCAGGCAGATACAGGACGCGGCAAGGCCACGGTTTATTATTGTTTTCATACGCCTCTCCATTATTTCTTATTGTTTTTTTGCTCCATGACTTCCCCCCTTGGCCGCCATTTGGCTGACGAAAAAGGGCCCACGATGCGTCTGGCGCAACGTGTTCGCTGTCAGGCATTGCCTGGGTCAGGGGAAGTTTTTATTCAGTCGCTCAGGTGCAACACAAACGACTCGTAAGGCCGCAAGCGCAGCCGTCGGTATCGGTGTTCGCCGGCCTCGTAGTTGCCGATCACCCAGCGTTGTTTCGTGTCATGGGTGAGGACTCCTTCGGGCAGTTCCACCTCGCAGTCGCCTCCATAAAAATGGCTGACCACCAACAGGCGCTCGCCCTGCCCTTCGCGCAGGTACGCCCACACATGTGGATGTTCGGGCAATAGCAGGCGGTAGACGCCGTCCTGGATCAAGGCTTCGCTGCGGCGCAGGGCGATCAATTGACGGTAGTAATGCAGCACCGAGGTCGGGTCTTGCTGTTGCTGCTCGACGTTGATGAACGCGGCGTTGGCGGGCACGCCGATCCAGGGTTCGGCCCGGCTGAAACCTGCGTTCGGCCCGGCATTCCATTGCATCGGCGTGCGCCCGTTGTCACGGGATTTCTGCATGATCGATGCCATGGCGTTGGCCTCCGACACCCCGGCGTTGCGCTTGAGACGATAGATGTTCAGGGTTTCCACATCGCGATACTGCTCGATGTGCTCGAAGCCCGGATTGGTCATCCCCAACTCCTCGCCCTGGTACACGAACGGGGTGCCCTGGAGAAAGTGCAACGCCGTGGCGAGCATCTTCGCCGAAGGCTCGCGGTACTCGCCGTCATCACCGAACCGCGACACCACCCGCGGCTGGTCATGGTTACACCAGAACAGCGCATTCCAACCGTCACCGGCCTGCATGCCGACTTGCCAGTCGGACAGGATGCGTTTGAGTTCAAGAAAATCGAAGTCGGCCCGCACCCACTTTTGCAGGTTCGGGTAGTCCACCTTCAAGTGATGGAAATTGAACGTCATCGACAGTTCACGGGACGCCGGACACGAATAACGAACACAGTGTTCGAGACTGGTGGACGACATCTCGCCGACGTTGATCAGGTCGAACCCCTCGAAGACCTCCCGATGCATTTCCTGCAGGTAGCGATGCACGTTAGGACCGTCGGTATAAAAACGCCGGCCATCGGTATGATCGTCAGGGAAGTCGGCCGGCTTGGAGATCAGGTTGATCACATCGAGACGAAAGCCCCCCACCCCCTTGTCCCGCCAGAAACGCATCATCTTGAACACTTCGGCGCGCACCTGGGGGTTGTCCCAGTTCAGGTCGGCCTGGGTGTGGTCGAACAGGTGCAGGTAATACTGGCCGGTCTGCGCTTCGTACTCCCAGGCCGAGCCGCCGAACTTGGATTCCCAGTTGTTCGGCTGGTCCCGCCAGATATAGAAATCGCGGTACGGGTTGTCGAGGCTGCTGCGGGCGGCCTGGAACCAGGGATGCTCGATGGAGGTGTGATTGACCACGATGTCGAGCATCAGCTTGATACCGCGCTTGCTCGCTTCGGTAATCAATAATTCGCAATCGGCCATGGTGCCGTAGCTGGGGTCGATGGCGTAGTAGTCGCTGATGTCGTAGCCGTTGTCCCGTTGCGGCGAACGCAGGAACGGTGTCAGCCACAGGTAATCCACACCCAGCCAGTGCAGGTAGTCGAGCTTGTCCACCACCCCCAGCAAATCACCGGTGGCCTGGCCGCCATGGCTGTAGAAACTCTTGGGGTAGATCTGATAGATCACCGAGCGTTGCCAGTCTTGCATGTGCGTTTCCTTCAGTCTGTTTTGTACCGGCCTCACAGGCCTCATCGCGGGCAAGCCCGGCTCCCACAGGTGTCAGGCCACCCGATACCCCGGCCGGACGATCTTCATGCTCAACGCGCAGGTCAGGGCAAAGGGCACGCTCATGGCGATGACCATGCCGACCACGAACATCGGTATGTAATCGGGCACGATCGAAATGAAACCCGGCAGGCCCCCGACGCCAATCGCCGAGGCCTTGATCTTGTTCAGCGACAGGAAAATGCAGCCCAGGGCCGAGCCGGCCAGCGCGCAATAGAAAGGGAATTTGTAGCGCAGGTTGACGCCGAACATTGCCGGCTCGGTGATGCCGAAATAAGCGGAAATCGCCGACGTGGACGCCATGCTCTTGTCCCGCGCATTACGGGTCATGTAGAACACCGCCAGCGCCGCGCTGCCCTGGGCCAGGTTGGACATGACGATCATCGGCCAGATGAAGGTGCCACCCTGGGTCGAGATCAATTGCAGGTCCACCGCCAGGAACATGTGGTGCATGCCGGTCACCACCAGCGGCGCATAGAGCAGGCCGAAAATCGCCCCGCCAATCACCGGCGCCAGGTCGAACAGCGCCACCATGCCTTCGGTAATCAGGATGCCCAGGTGCCGGGTGACCGGACCGATGATGGCAAGGGCCAGTACACCGGTGATGACGATGGTGGTGATGGGGATCACGAGCAACTGGATGGCGTTGGGCACCCTGGCCCGCAACCATCGCTCGATCACGCTCATGACATAGGCCGCCAGCAGGATCGGCAGGATCTGCCCCTGGTAACCGACTTTCTCGATCCGGAACCAGCCGAAGATGTCGAAGTACGGCAGGCTCTGGCCTTCCAGCCCCGCCACGGCCTTGCCGTAGTTCCAGGCGTTGAGCAGGTCCGGGTGGACGAGCATCAGGCCCAGCACGATGCCAAGGATCTCACTGCCGCCGAAACGCTTGGCCGCCGACCAGCCCACCAGGGCCGGGAGAAAGACAAAGGAGGTATTGGCCATGAGGTTGATCAGGCTCCAGACGCCATCCAGGTGCGGATAGGCATCGAGCAACGTCTGCCCGGCAATGAACATGCCCTTGGCACCCAACAGGTTGTTGACGCCCATCAGCAGGCCGGCGATCACCAGGGCAGGCAAAATGGGCATGAACACATCGGACAGTACCCGCACCAGGCGCTGCATGCCGTTGCCCTTCTGCGCGCCCTGGCGCTTGACGTCGGCAATGGTCGCGGCGGCCAGGCCCGTCAGCTCGCGCAGGGCGGCATAGACCTTTTCCACCTCGCCCGGGCCAATGACCACCTGGAACAGGCCACCGGTAAAAAACGAACCCTTGACCAGGTCGATCTGGTTCAGCGTGGCACTGTCCACCCGGGCCGCGTCCTTGAGGGACAGGCGCAGGCGCGTCACGCAATGGGCCGCCTGCTCGATATTGTCGACGCCACCCAAGCTTTGCAGCAGCTCGCTGGCGATTTTGGAGTAATCGTGGCTCATGCTTTTTTCTTCCGCGTCATTCTTGTTATTGAGAGTCGACAGCACGTGGAAGAGAAAGTACTCGTCTGTACGAGTTAAATCAACAACTCGTACAGACGAGTTTTGTTTTTGTTTATGATGAGCCTCCGAAAAACCGGGAAACGTCCTACGCTCCTGTCGTCAAATAATGACAGCCGAATGGACAACTCCCCCACTTGGCCCGTAAGGTTCCGCCCCGGTGAACAGCGCGGTACAGAGCCCTCTCCATGAGCAAATACAACCAGATCTACAACGATCTGCTGACCAGCATTACCACCGAACGCCTGGAGCGAGGCGCTCGCCTGCCCTCCGAAACCGAACTGATGGACAGCTATCAGGCCAGCCGTGGCACGGTGCGCAAGGCCATCGAACAACTCCAGGAGCGCGGCTTCGCCCAGAAGATCCATGGCAAGGGCACCTTTGTGCTGTCGACCCAGCCCATCGAATTCCAGCTCGGCGGCATCGTCAGCTTCCAGGAGACCTACCCGCGCCTGGGCAACGATGTCAGCACCGAAGTGGTCGAGTTCAGCCAGTTTCCGTTGGAAGGAGCGCTGCTCGAACACATCAAGGCCCCCGCCGGGAGCCCGATCACCCGCATCAAGCGGGTCCGGCGAATCGACGGCAAGCGCGTGATCCTGGACATCAACCACTTCGTCAGCGACGTGATCCCTGGCCTGACCCGCGACATCGCCATGCAGTCGATCTACGCCTTCATCGAACAGACCCTGCACCTGCAAATCGCCTACGCCCAGCGCACCATCGAAGCAGTCCGCTGCGGCAAGGACGACCAGCAACACCTGGACCTCGACGGCCAGAGCCATGTGATCGTGGTCAGCAACCAGACCTTTCTCCAGGACGGCCGACAGTTCGAGTACACCGAATCGCGGCATACGCTGGACAAGTTTTATTTTTCGGATGTGGCGCGGCGTTGATTTCGGCCCATACCCCTACCTGTTGCAGCGCGGGCATTCCAGAAATGATGTCGTGCACCTGATCTTGTAGCTAACGGTTAAGGTTGTAAAAAAACGATTAGATAACAAGAGTCGCGCACAAAAACGATTACTCCTGCCAACCGGCTCGTCAAACTGAGGAGAGGCTGAGCATGACTATCACCCAACCAAAGCTTCCAACTCTTCGCAAGCCATACCAGGTAACCGTCGACCTTCTTTCGCAACGTTGACCTGCAACGCCACCTGGGCCACATCCAACACATTCTTGGTAAGCGAATAGCTGCCCTTGGCCTGCAGCCAGGTCAGCACGTCTGCCAAATGCCAGATAGAAGCACTCCCCTCGTGCACCGGCGTTGGGAAGCTATCTGGATGAGCCAACATCAGCTTGCGCATGTTCTGCCGAGACACACCTACGATCTCAGCTACATCGGTCAGCCCTACCAAATCAGGCGCTACCTCGATCAATTTGACCGACGGCACCGCGCGATGGACGTCGGCCAGAGCACTAAGCACTGCCTTGACCGCATCAGGAGCATCGCGAGTGAACTCAAGCGCCAGTCGCCCCGGCTGCCCGATGCCGACCAGGGCATCGTCGCAGCCCGCTTCTCCCAAGCGCTCGATCAGTTCATCCATGGCACAGCCATCGTCAGCAAGCTGATATTTCAAGGTAAAAATATAGTCCATTGTTCTATTGCTCAGCATCGTCATCAGCCTCACGCCGATTGCGATGCGCAGTGCAATTGTCCACGACGCGTCGCATGCTCGCGCATGGTTGCCAGGGTTCTTCGGCGTGCACCATATCGAGGTGATGCAGAACTCGCCGCAGCGGCACGTCTCATCGTTGTACGGGCAATAAACCCGTCCCCAGGCGTGACTGCCGCCAACTTCTATGCACCACCCCTGCCCTTCGGCATGCCTAAGCGCTTCTTCGATTTCTTTCTTCGGGTGCGTTGGACGAATCATCCGTGATCTTCAGTATTCGCATGAGTCGCCAGATTGTCAGATGACAACCTAAGCATCCGCTTCAAGCGGCGCCACTCAGCAGCGTCTCAAACGAGGAGATAGGTTGGCATGTGACAGGTCCTCGTGAACCGTACGGTGAAATACTCTTGGGGCCATGCCGCCCGATGATAAGCGTTTCCGGAACACCGCTAAGGCGGGTAATCGTAGCGAACGGTGACGGCACCGCCCTCCCAATACCGTCACGCTAGGTCACCACGGGCGGAAGCTGATGAAGCCTGGAATTGAGCCAAAATGAAAAAAGCCCCATGGAAGTTATCCACAGGGCTTTTGTTCAAAACGGGCGCCAGGGCCAATAGTGGCCGTCAGCAGTCAGATATCTAAGCCTGACTCATTCCCACTCAATCGTCGCCGGCGGCTTGCTCGACACGTCATACGTCACGCGCGAGATACCTTCGATTTCATTGATGATGCGCCCGGAAACGGTTTCCAGCAGCTCGTACGGCAGGTGTGCCCAGCGCGCGGTCATGAAGTCGATGGTTTCCACGGCACGCAGGGCCACGACCCAGGCGTAACGACGGCCATCGCCGACCACGCCCACCGATTTCACTGGCTGGAACACCACGAACGCCTGGCTGACCTTGTGGTACCAGTCGGCCTTGCGCAGTTCTTCGATGAAGATGTGGTCGGCGCGACGCAGCAGGTCGGCGTATTCCTTCTTCACTTCACCGAGGATCCGCACGCCCAGGCCCGGGCCCGGGAATGGGTGACGGTAGACCATGTCGTACGGCAGGCCCAGCTCCAGGCCGAGGCGACGCACTTCGTCCTTGAACAGTTCGCGCAGCGGCTCGACCAGCTTGAGGTTCATCTCTTCCGGCAGGCCACCGACGTTGTGGTGGGACTTGATCACGTGGGCCTTGCCGCTCTTGGCGCCGGCCGACTCGATCACGTCGGGGTAGATGGTGCCCTGGGCCAGGTACTTGATGTTGTCCAGCTTGTTGGACTGGGCATCGAACACGTCGATGAAGGTGCGGCCGATGATCTTGCGCTTCTTCTCCGGGTCGGACTCGCCGGCCAGGTTGTTCAGGAACTGCTCTTCGGCGTTGGCGCGGATCACTTTGACGCCCATGTTCTCGGCGAACATGGCCATCACTTGCTCGCCTTCGTGCAGGCGCAGCAGGCCGTTGTCGACGAAGACGCAGGTCAGTTGGTCGCCAATGGCCTTGTGCAGCAGCGCGGCAACCACCGAGGAATCGACACCGCCAGACAGGCCCAGCAGCACGTTGTCGGTGCCAACCTGGGCGCGCACCTGGGCGATGGCATCTTCAGCGATTTTCGACGGGGTCCACAGGGCTTCGCACTCGCAGATGTCGAGGATGAAGCGCGACAAGATGCGGCCGCCCTGCTTGGTGTGGGTCACTTCAGGGTGGAACTGCACGCCGTAGTAACGGCGATCATCGTTGAACATGCCGGCAATCGGGCAGCTCGGGGTGCTGGCCAGGATGTGGAAGTCTTCCGGCATCCTGGTGACCTTGTCACCGTGGCTCATCCACACGTCCAGGCCGAACAGGCCGTCGGCGTCGACGTGGTCCTCGATGCCGTCCAGCAGGCGGCTCTTGCCGACTACGTCAACGCGGGCATAACCGAACTCACGCAGGTCCGAACCTTCGACCTTGCCGCCCAGCTGTTCAGCCATGGTCTGCATGCCGTAGCAGATACCGAAGACGGGCACGCCCAGGTCGAACACGGCTTGCGGGCAGCGCGGGCTGTCGGCTTCGTGCACGGACTCGGGGCCGCCGGCGAGGATGACGCCTTTAGGCGCGAATTCGCGAATCGCTTCATCATCCATGTCGAACGGATGCAATTCGCAGTACACACCGATTTCACGCACGCGGCGGGCGATCAGCTGGGTGTACTGGGAACCGAAGTCGAGGATCAGGATGCGGTGAGCGTGAATGTCGAGGGCCATGACTCATTCTCATGTAGTGAATCAGAAACAACTCGGGGCTGAATGAACAGCCCCGGTGATTAACGTTTTGCTGGAAGCCTTAACCTACGCGGTAGTTCGGCGCTTCCTTGGTGATCTGCACGTCGTGGACATGGGACTCGGCCATGCCAGCGCCGGTGATACGCACGAATTCCGGCTTGGTGCGCATCTCTTCGATGTTGGCGCTGCCGGTGTAGCCCATGGAAGAACGCAGGCCGCCCATCAGTTGATGGATGATGGCGCTCAGGGTGCCTTTGTACGGCACGCGACCTTCGATGCCTTCCGGCACCAGCTTCTCGGCACCCGCGGAGGAGTCCTGGAAGTAACGGTCGGAAGAGCCCTGGGCCTGGGACATGGCGCCCAGCGAACCCATGCCGCGATAAGCCTTGTAGCTACGGCCCTGGAACAGCTCGATCTCGCCCGGCGCTTCTTCGGTACCGGCGAACATCGAACCCATCATCACGCAGGAGGCACCGGCTACGATGGCCTTGGACAGGTCACCGGAGAACCGGATACCGCCGTCGGCGATCAACGGCACGCCAGTGCCTTCAAGGGCGGCGGCGACGTTGGCGATGGCACTGATCTGCGGCACGCCGACACCGGCAACGATACGGGTGGTGCAGATCGAGCCAGGGCCGATACCGACCTTGACCGCGTCGGCGCCGGCTTCGGCCAGGGCCTTGGCGGCAGCGCCGGTGGCGATGTTGCCGCCGATCACCTGCACTTCAGGGAAGTTCTGCTTGACCCAGCGAACGCGGTCGATCACGCCTTTGGAGTGGCCGTGGGCGGTGTCGACCACCACCACGTCAACACCGGCACTGACCAGGGCGGCGACACGGTCACCGGTGTCCTTGCCGGTGCCGACCGCAGCGCCGACGCGCAGACGACCTTGGTCGTCCTTGCTCGCCAGCGGGTAGGCCTTGGCTTTTTCGATGTCGTTGACGGTCATCATGCCCTTGAGGGCGAATTTGTCGTCGACGATCAGCACGCGCTCGATGCGGTGCTTGTGCAGCAACTCGCGGACTTCTTCCTTGTTGGTGCCTTCCTTGACCGTGACCAGGCGCTCTTTAGGCGTCATCACTTGGCGGACGCTGGCATCCAGGCGATTCTCGAAACGCACGTCGCGGGAGGTGACGATGCCGACCAGGTCGCCATCGTGCAGCACCGGAACGCCGGAGATGTTGTGCATGCGGGTCAGTTCGAACAGATCCCGGACCGTGGCGTCAGCCTCGATGGTGATCGGATCCTTGACCACGCCAGCCTCGAACCGCTTGACCTTGCGCACTTCGGCGGCCTGCTGTTCGATGGTCATGTTCTTGTGGATGATACCGATACCGCCTTCCTGGGCCATGGCAATAGCCAGACGGGCTTCGGTCACGGTGTCCATGGCGGCGGAAACCAGGGGGATATTCAGTTCGATGCCACGGGTGAGACGGGTTTTGAGACTGACTTCGTTAGGCAGTACTTCGGAATAACCGGGCACTAGGAGAATGTCGTCGAAGGTCAGAGCTTCTTGGCTGATACGCAGCATCGCGGGGGCTCCCGAGCGGGAAAATGGAAGCGCGCCATTATACTCATGGACCCCGTCTGGCTCAATGTAAAACTCTGTCTATTATTGCCGGGCTGATTGACGGGCTAAATCACTGCCCTACTGCCAGCACATTCCCTGTGGGAGCGAGCTTGCTCGCGATGGCGGCGTATCAGTCAACACCGCACCAACTGACCCGACGCCATCGCGAGCAAGCTCGCTCCCACACTCGCTCATCGGTGTCCTTACAACTCCACCTTCACCCAACTCACCGGCTGATCGAGCCAATCGGCGAACTCATCGAGAAAGTCCTGCTTGAACCCCGCCTCCAGCCAGTTGTTGAAGATGAACCCCAGGTTGGAAAAGCCGCAGGGCTGCAGGAACAGGAAGCCGTTGATGTCGTCTTCATGACCGCATTCGGGGCAAGTGAAGTTGTCGGTGCGCGCCGGCATCCAGTCTTCGAGGCTTTCGAACAGCGCTTCGCCGACTTCCTTGCGGCACTCGGCGCAACCGGCTTCTTCGAGAAAGCCCTTGGCCGGTGTATAGATGCAGCGCTTGGTGATGATCTCCAGGCCATTGATCGCTTCACCGAACGGCAAGGCTTCGGGATGCAGGACCACCTCGCGGGCTCCGGGGGCGATGGCGTGGGCCATGCGATTGCCGGTGCGCCCGCAGGTGGTCAGTTGTTCTTCGACGATATTCTTGCGCACCAGCCAGCGCACGATCGCCCGGGCCCGAGGCTCGTGGACCGGCAGGGTGGAAATTTTCGGAACGATGATGCTTTGCGAGTTCATGGCGAGGCCTGGCTGTTTCCCTGGCAGGGTCTGATCAAAGGCCGGCAGCTTAATCCCTGGCGGGGCCAGGTCAAGCACTCAGGTAGCGCCCGATCAACGCGAGGCCGCTGGCAAGCACCAGCCAGGTGACCAGCCGCACGAATGCCTCTCGCGACATCTTCATGGTCAAGCGACGCCCTACCCACAACCCCAGCGCCATGGCCGGCAACAAACACAGCGCCAGTACCAACAAGGGTAGCTCGGCATAGACCCCGGCCACGATAAACAGACTCAGGCGCACCACGGTGCTGCAACTGATCAGGGCACTTTGCGTGGCTCGGGCCGGGTCCTTGGGCAAGCGACTGTTCAGGTAGATGGCATATAAAAAGCCGCCACTGCCAAACAACGCGCCGAACATCCCGCCCACCGTGCCCATCGGAACCGCCCACAGCGATGACAACTGCGTCGGCCGGGTCTTGATCAGCAGGCTGTAGATCGCATAGCAACTGATGAACACCCCCATCAGCAGCAACAACAGGTCGGACTTGAGGTTGAGCAGGAAAATCACCCCGAGGGTGCAGCCCAGCGCCATGCACGGCAACAACCGCAGCAGCTCCGGCCGGGACACGTCCCGACGCGACGGCAGCAAGTTGCCGAAGGCCGCGACAAAATCCAGCAAGACCAGCAGCGGGACGATTTTCGACAGGGGCATGAACAGCAGCAGAATGGGCGCGGCCACCAGCGCTGTGCCGAACCCGGCGATACCGAAGACGATATAGGCCAGGGCAATGGCCGAGCCGATCACCAGCCATTGCGTGGGGGCAAATGCCCATTGGCCCAACCATGGGAGAAGACTCATCCGGCACTTCCTTGATGGCGAAAGCGGCGACTTTAGCCAGATGCGGGGGGTTACTTCCAGCATTTGTGGTGATTGGCCTATCGCTATCGCGAGCAAGCTCGCTCCCACATTCGATCTTCAGTGCGACATAGATCTCCTGTGGGAGCGAGCTTGCTCGCGATGCAGGCAACCCGGTCTAATTGTCTGCACACCATCGGCGAATCCCCTTATCATGCCGCCCATGATTAAAGATCCCTTTGCCCGACTGGGCCTGGACCGCGAGGTCCTGACTGTCAGCCAGCTCAACGGCCGTGCGCGGGTGTTGCTTGAAGACGTGTTCAGCAACATCTGGGTCGAGGGCGAAATCTCCAACCTCGCCCGTCCGGCCTCCGGCCATGTGTACTTCACCCTCAAGGACAGTGGCGCCCAGGTGCGTTGTGCGCTGTTCCGGCAGAATGCCGCGCGGGTGCGCCAGGCCTTGAAAGACGGGCTGGCGGTGAAAGTGCGCGGCAAGGTCTCGCTGTTCGAAGGCCGTGGCGACTATCAACTGATCCTCGACACCGTCGAGCCGGCCGGCGATGGCGCACTGCGCCTGGCCTTCGATGCCTTGAAGGAAAAGCTCAGCGCCGAAGGCCTGTTCAGCGCCGAACGCAAGGTGCCGTTGCCGGCCCATCCGCAACGCATCGGTATTATCAGTTCACCCACGGGCGCGGTGATCCGCGACATCATCAGCGTGTTCCGTCGCCGCGCGCCGCAGATTGCCCTGACCCTGATTCCCACTGCCGTGCAAGGCCGCGAAGCCACCGCACAAATCGTCCGCGCCCTGAAGCTGGCCGACGCCCGTGGTTTCGATGCGCTGATCCTGGCCCGGGGCGGCGGTTCGCTGGAAGACTTGTGGTGCTTCAACGAAGAAGCCGTGGCCCGGGCGGTGGATGCCTGCGTCACGCCGATCGTCAGCGCCGTAGGCCATGAGACCGACGTGTCCATCAGCGATTTCGTCGCCGACGTACGCGCCCCGACCCCGTCCGCCGCCGCCGAACTGCTGGCCCCGGATGCCGGCGACCTGGTGCGTCGGGTCGAAAGCCTGCATCGCCGGCTGGTGATGCGCATGCGTGACCGGCTGATGCGCGATCAACTGCGTCTCGAAGGCCTCACCCGACGCCTGCGTCACCCCGGCGAACGCCTGCGCCAGCAAGCCCAGCGCCTCGACGACCTGGACATGCGCATGCGCCGGGCGTTCGAGCGCAGCCTCAATACCCGCCGCGAACGCCTGATCCGCCTGGAAACCCGCCTGGCCGGGCAACATCCGGGCCGGCAACTGGCCTTGCTGCGCCAGCGCCTGGACAGCCTGGCCGAACGCCTGCCCCGGGCCATGCGCGAAGGTCTGAAAAACCGCCGCGTGCAATTGCACAACCAGATGCAGACGCTGCACATTGTCAGCCCCCTGGCGACCCTCGGCCGCGGCTACAGCATTTTGCTCGACGAACGCGGCCAGGCGATCCGCAGTGCCGGGCAAACCCAGACCGGCCAGCGCCTGACCGCCAAGCTCGGCGAAGGCGAATTGCTGGTACGGGTCGAAGACAATCACCTGACGCCGGTCACCCTTTCTTTACTGGATTGATTCATGCCGCGATATCTCGCCCCCTTGCTCTTGCTGTGCCTGACCTTCAACGCCCACGCCGACAGTTACATTACCCGCCTGCTGAACAAACCAGTGCCCGGCGGCGTGGCCGTGGTAGACCTGGGCAGCGCCGCCAAGGCACCGAAAGCCAGTTACCAGGGCAAGCCGGTGCTGGTGGTCAAGGAACAGGACAACTGGCTGGCGATTGTCGGCATCCCGCTGACGGTCCAGCCCGGCACGCAGCAGATCAGCAGTGGCGGCGGCACCCAGCCGTTCGTGGTCGGCTACAAGAAGTACCCCGAGCAACACATCACCCTGAAGAATAAGCGCCAGGTCAACCCGAACCCGGCGGACCTCAAGCGCATCGACGCCGAGCTGACGGTGCAACTGAAGGCTTATCGCAGCTTCAGCCCGAACATCCCCAGCAACCTGCTGCTGGACAAACCGGTCGACGGCCCGCTGTCGAGCAAGTTCGGCGTGCGCCGCTTCTTCAACGGCGAAGAGCGCAACCCCCACGCCGGCCTGGACTTCGCCGTGCCCGCCGGCACGCCGATCAAGACCCCGGCCGCCGGCAAGGTGATCCTCACCGGCAACTACTTCTTCAATGGCAACACCGTGTTCGTCGACCATGGCCAGGGCTTCATCAGCATGTTCTGCCACATGTCGAAGATCGACGTGAAGGTCGGCCAGCAACTGGCCCGGGGCACCGTGGTGGGCAAGGTCGGCGCCACCGGCCGCGCGACGGGGCCGCACATGCACTGGAACATCAGCCTGAACGATGCGCGGGTGGATCCGGCGATTTTTATCGGAGCTTTCCAACCCTGAATGGGATGGTGGGGCTACTGGCCTCATCGCGAGCAAGCTCGCTCCCACATTTGATCTTCAGTGCGACATAGATCTCCTGTGGGAGCGAGCTTGCTCGCGATGACGGCAGCCGCATCACCCCCTCCTTTGAATTGCCAAGCTCAAAACATCGACGCAATTTCTGACATCCGTACCTGATACATGCGCGATTAAATCTCGCAAACCCGCCTAAAAGCAGAACTTATCTCAATTTTTTCCGACTGCTTGCGATCCTCTCCTCACGCGGTTAGGGTTGAAGGCATGAAAACCTCTCACACCCTCATTCAGCTTCGCCAGCACCGCAGCCTGTGCCTCGTCAGCGCACGACTGCCGGGCTGAATCGCGGCACCTCGTCCCGGCTGTGAAGCCACCCCCATCGAACCACCGGCAGGCCGCCTCTTTCCGGCCACGACAATAAGGATTTCCCCATGAGCATGCTCAAAGACCCGTCTTCCAAATACCGTGCTTTCCCGACGATCAACCTGCCGGACCGCACCTGGCCGTCGAAGACCATCACCGCCGCGCCGATCTGGTGCAGCTCCGACCTGCGTGACGGCAACCAGTCGCTGATCGAGCCGATGGACGCGGTCAAGAAGCTGCGCTTCTGGAAAACCCTCGTCGCGGTGGGCGTGAAGGAAATCGAAGCTTCGTTCCCAGCCGCTTCGCAGACCGACTTCGACTTCGTGCGCACCCTCATCGAAGAAGGCCACATCCCGGACGACACCACCATCCAGGTGCTGACCCAGGCCCGTGAAGACCTGATCGCCCGTACGTTCGAATCCCTGCGCGGCGCGAAAAAGGCCATCGTTCACCTGTACAACGCCACCTGCCCGTCGTTCCGCCGCATCGTGTTCAACCAGGACAAGGAAGGCGTGAAGGAAATCGCGGTGAACGCGGCCAAGCTGTTCGTCAAATACGCCGCGCAGCAACCGGAAACCCAATGGCAGTTCGAATACTCGCCAGAGACTTTCAGCGCCACTGAGCTGGAGTTCGCCAAGGAAGTCTGCGACGCGGTGATCGAAGTCTGGAATCCGACGCCAGAGCGCAAGGTGATCCTCAACCTGCCCGCTACCGTGGAAGTCGCCACGCCGAACATCTACGCCGACCAGATCGAGTGGTTCCACCGCAACATCACCCGTCGTGACAGCGTGCTGATCAGCCTGCACACCCACAACGACCGTGGCACCGGCGTAGCCGCTACCGAGCTGGGCCTGATGGCCGGCGCCGACCGTGTCGAAGGCTGCCTGTTCGGCAACGGCGAACGCACCGGTAACGTCGACCTGGTGACCGTGGCGCTGAACCTCTACACCCAGGGTATCAACCCTGAGCTGGACTTCTCCGACATCGACGGCGTGCGCAAAGTGGTCGAGGAATGCAACCAGATCCCGGTACACCCGCGTCATCCGTACGTTGGCGACCTGGTCCACACCGCGTTCTCCGGCTCGCACCAGGACGCCATCCGCAAGGGCTTCGCCCAGCAGAAATCGGACGGTCTGTGGGAAGTGCCTTACCTGCCGATCGACCCGGCCGACATTGGCCGCAGCTACGAGGCGGTGATTCGCGTCAATAGTCAGTCGGGCAAGGGCGGCATCGCCTACCTGCTGGAACAGGAATACGGCATCAGCCTGCCGCGTCGCATGCAGATCGAGTTCAGCCAGGTAGTACAGCGCGAAACCGATCGCCTGGGCCTGGAAATGACTGCCCAGCAGATCCACGCCCTGCTGCAGCGTGAATACCTGCAAGCCAACACCCCGTACGCGCTGGTCAGCCATCGCCTGCAGGAAGAAAACGGCAACAGCGCCGTGGAAGTGGAAGTGGCGAGCAAGGGCCAGGGCGAGACCAACCTGCACTGGCGCGGCAAGGGCAACGGCGCGCTGGAAGCCCTGGTGGCCGGCCTGCCAATTCCGGTGGAGATCATGGACTACAACGAACACGCCATCGGCGCCGGCACCAATGCCAAGGCGGCGGCGTACATCGAACTGCGGGTCAACGGCGAGCGTGCGGTGCACGGCGTGGGCATTGATGAGAACATCACCACCGCCAGCTTCAAGGCGCTGTTCAGTGCACTGAACCGTTCCCTGAGCCAGCCGGAAGCCAAAGCGGCCTGATCGGTCGCTGAAAAATCAAAAAGGCCCCGGGGTGTGAACCCTGGGGCCTTTTTGTTTGGCTGATGGTTTTGTGTGGTCTGGTAGGGCCTCATCGCGAGCAAGCTCGCTCCCACATTTGGATAGCAGCGCTGCCCCCCCCTGTGGGAGCGAGCTTGCTCGCGATGGCGGTCTGTCAGACAACCAAAATGTCAGGCATGGGTATCGATCGAGACAGTCATTGCCTGCAACAGAGCGGCCTGCAGGGTCTGCAATGTGGCTTGGGTCGCCATGATCTGAGTCTGGATCGCCATGGTTTCCTGAGCTTTCTGCTCCTCCCACATTTGGATAGCGGCGCTGCCCCCCCCTGTGGGAGCGAGCTTGCTCGCGATGGCGGTCTGTCAGACAACCAAAATGTCAGGCATGGGTATCGATCGAGACAGTCATTGCCTGCAACAGAGCGGCCTGCAGGGTCTGCAATGTGGCTTGGGTCGCCATGATCTGAGTCTGGATCGCCATGGTTTCCTGAGCTTTCTGCTCCTCCCACATTTGGATAGCGGCGCTGCCCCCCCCTGTGGGAGCGAGCTTGCTCGCGATGGCGGCCTGTCAGACAACCAAAATGTCAGGCATGGGTATCGATCGAGACAGTCATTGCCTGCAACAGAGCGGCCTGCAGGGTCTGCAATGTGGCTTGGGTCGCCATGATCTGAGTCTGGATCGCCATGGTTTCCTGAGCTTTCTGCTCCTCATCAGCCCGGCTTTTTTGCACCCGAGCTAGCTGGGCTTGCTGTTCGGCCAGCAACTTCTCGGTCTGTTCGATCTGCTTCTTCAGTTGTTCGATGACATCGCCGCTGCCGCTGCTGCCACCCGCACCTGCGATATTCGCGCCGCTGGTGTCGACTTCCAATTTCTTGTCTTTGTCTTCGCTGCTGTCAGTCGATGCCACTGGACTGACCGCTTTCTCTTCTTCAGCCCCACGGATGGAGACTTTAGGGGCTGACAATGGATAAGGGTTGACGGTGGTTGCGCTGATACTGGTCATAGGGACTTCTCCTTGGCTGACCGGTTATCGGCACGCAACACCGTTCCTGAAGGGTTGAAACGTTTCAGTTAGATGAATTCGAACGAGTCGGCATCCAGGTTCGCCGGAAACCGCGTGCGATACGCCGCCAGGTCCGCTGCGTTCAAGCACACCTTGAACACACCATCCGCCTCGCCGGCGCTGAGCAAGCTCTCGCCCTGGAAATCCAGCACCTGGCTGTCACCGGTGTAGGCGAAGCCCTTGCCGTCGGTGCCAACACGGTTTACCGCCGCCACGTAGCACAGGTTCTCGATCGCCCGGGCCGGCAACAGCCGATTCCAGTGCAGACGCCGCGCCCCGGGCCAGTTGGCGGTGTACAGCAGCAGGTCGGTGTCCTCGGCGTCGCGGCTCCAGACCGGGAAGCGCAGGTCGTAGCAAATCAGCGGACGAATCCGCCAGCCCTTGAGTTCGAACAGCACCTGTCGCTCACCCGGGGTGTAGTGGTTGTGCTCCCCCGCCATGCGAAACAGATGGCGCTTGTCGTAATGCAGCACCTCTCCATCCGGCCGCGCCCAGAGCAGGCGATTGCGATGGCTGCCGTCAGCGGCCTGGATGATCACACTGCCGGTGATCACCGCGTCCAGCTTCGCAGCCTGGGCTTTGAGCCATTGGCGCGTCGGGCCGTTCTCCGGCTCCGCCAGGGTCTCGGACTCCATGGAGAAACCGGTGGTGAACATCTCCGGCAGGATGATCAGGTCAGCCCCGCGCGCCTGCTCAAGCAGCGCTTCAAAATGCTCCAGGTTGGCCCGGCGGTCGTGCCAGGCCAGGGTGGTCTGGACCAGGGCAATGTCGAGGTCTGGCAATGTACTCAAATCACGCATAGCTTTTGCGCCGCTTCGCGCAGCGTCTCCTCGCGTTTGGCAAAGCACAGGCGCACCAGGCGCTGGCCTTGTGGTGGGTGCTGGTAAAACACCGAGATCGGAATCGTCGCCACGCCATGCTCACGGGTCATCCACACCGCCATGTCGACGTCATTCAGGTCCGGGCGAATCTGCGAATAGTCCACCAACTGGAAATAAGTGCCGGTCACGCGCTTGAAGCTGAACCGCGACGGGGCCAGCAAATCGCAGAACAGGTCGCGCTTGGCCTGGTAGAAGTCCGGCAGCTCATCGACGTGTTCCGGATGCTCGGCCATATAGTCGGCCAGGGCGTACTGCAAGGGCGTCACGCCGCAGAAGCTGACGTACTGGTGCACCTTGCGCAGTTCCGCCGTCAGGGCCGCTGGCGCCACCACGTAGCCGGTTTTCCAGCCGGTGACGTGGTAGGTCTTGCCGAACGAACTGACCACGAAGGCGCGGCGGTATAGCTCTTCATGGGCCAGGACACTGGCGTGGGCGACGCCATCGAACACCAGGTGTTCGTAGACCTCGTCGCTGACCAGGTAGATGTCACGGTCGCGAATCAGCGTCGCCAATTGATCCAGTTCGGCGCGGCTGATCAGCGCACCACTGGGGTTGTGCGGCGAGTTGAGGATGATCATGCGTGTACGCGGGCTCAGGGCTTCGCCGAGCTTCTCGAAGTCGATGGCGAAATCATCCAGGCCCAATGGCACGTGCACGCAACGCCCCCCGGCCAATAGCACGGCGGGCTCGTAGCTGTCGTAGCTGGGGTCGAAGACGATCACTTCGTCGCCGCTGTGGACCACCGCCGCGATGGCACAGAAAATCGCCTGGGTCGCGCCCGGGGTCACGGTGACTTCCTGATCGGCATCGACACTGGCGCCGTAGCTGCGGGCGATCTTCGCCGCGATTTGCTGGCGCAGCGCCGGCAGGCCGGTCATGGGCGAATACTGGTTATGGCCTTGGGCAATGTGCCGGCCGACCGCATCGCGCAGGGCCTGCGGACCATCGAAATCGGGAAAGCCCTGGGACAGGTTCAGCGCGCCCGTCTGCGCGGCGAGCTGGGACATCTGGGTGAAAATAGTGATGCCGACATTCGGCAACTTGCTGGTGATCATGAAGGGTCCCTGCTCTGCACCCGGCTCTGGTGCGGCGCGGGAGAGCTCGAGGATAGCCCAATCGCCGGGCATGAAAAAGGGTGCCACCCAGGGCACCCTTCTCATGCTGAAGACTCATGCCCTGTGGGAGCCAGAGCTGTGGTAGGCAAGACTGTGAGGCCAAGACTGTGGGAGCAAGGCCTTGCTCCCACAGTTCCATAGGTCCACAGGTCCAGATCCCAGATCCCAGATCCAGACTGAATCAGCGCTTGTCGCGGCGCTTCTTGTCGGCCTTCTTGTGGTGCGACATCAAGCGGCGCTTCTTGTTGACCTGGCGGTCGGTGAGCGTGTTCTTGTTGCCTTCGTACGGGTTCTCGCCGCCCTTGAACTCGATGCGGATCGGCGTGCCGACCAGCTTCAGGACGCGACGGTAGGTGTTCTCCAGGTAACGAACGTACGACTTGGGCACCTTCTCGATCTGGTTACCGTGGATCACGATAATCGGCGGGTTGGCACCGCCCAAGTGGGCGTAGCGCAGCTTGATCCGACGGTTGTTGACCATCGGTGGCGCGTGCTCGCCTACCGCATCTTCGAGGATCTGGGTCAGGCGGTTGGTCGGCCAGCGGGTCACCGCCGACTTGAACGAGTTCTGCACCGAAGCGTAGAGGTTGCCCACGCCCGTGCCGTGCAGAGCCGAGATGAAGTGGATATCGGCGAAGTCGACGAAGAACAGGCGACGCTGCAATTCGATCTTCACGAAATCCCGTTCGCTCGGCGTCATGCCGTCCCACTTGTTGATCGCGATGACCAACGCACGACCGGCTTCCAGGGCGAACCCCAGCAGGTTCAAGTCGTGATCGACCACGCCTTCGCGGGCGTCCATCACGAAGATCACCACGTTGGCGTCTTTGATCGCTTGCAGAGTCTTGACCACGGAGAACTTTTCAACTTCTTCGTGGATCTTGCCGCGCTTGCGCACACCGGCGGTGTCGATCAGCGTGTACTTCTCTTCGTTACGCTCGAAGGGAATGTAGATGCTGTCGCGGGTGGTGCCGGGCTGGTCGTAGACGATGACCCGGTCTTCGCCGAGCATGCGGTTGACCAGCGTCGACTTGCCCACGTTCGGGCGGCCGATGATGGCGATCTTGATCCCGTCCTTTTCGCTCGGGCCAGGAATGCGCTTGGCTTCCTCGCCTTCGGCAACGATCTCTTCCTCGCCCTCTTCCGGCTCTTCCACGTCGTCTTTCGGGAAACTCTCCAGAGCGATTTCCAGCATCTGGGTGATGCCACGACCGTGGGCGCCGGCGATCGGGATCGCCTGGCCCATGCCCAACGGTGCGAATTCGGCGCGGGCCATGTCCGGGTCGATATTGTCGACCTTGTTGGCGACCACGTAGGAACGCTTGTTACGCTTGCGCAAATGCTCGGCGATCATCTGGTCGGCGGCGGTAAAACCGGCCTTGGCGTCTACCAGGAACAGCACCACATCGGCTTCTTCAATGGCGAGCAGCGACTGCTCGGCCATTTTTTCGTCCATGCCGTGTTCATCACCGGAGATGCCGCCGGTGTCGACCAGAATATAGGTACGCCCTTGCCACTTGGCCTCACCGTATTGGCGATCACGGGTCAGACCGGACAAGTCGCCGACAATGGCGTCGCGAGTCCTGGTCAGGCGGTTGAACAAGGTGGACTTGCCGACGTTCGGTCGGCCCACCAGGGCGATTACGGGAACCATGCGGCTCTCCACTTCGTTATTTCAGAAAATACAAAAGCCGCTGCGAGGCAGCGGCTGGTGCTCGGGGCAGTCTGTGCAAGCCCTGCAAACCTTGTGAACAAGGCCGCTTGGGGGATTAGCCCCAAGCATAGTCTTACTTGATGGTCAGGGCTTCCAGTTTGCCGCTGTTGCCATACACATAGATCATGTTGCCCACCACCAGCGGACGGGCACGCAGG
Source organism: Pseudomonas brassicacearum subsp. brassicacearum (assembly GCF_008801605.1). Taxonomy (GTDB): domain Bacteria; phylum Pseudomonadota; class Gammaproteobacteria; order Pseudomonadales; family Pseudomonadaceae; genus Aquipseudomonas; species Aquipseudomonas brassicacearum. The sequence continues at coordinate 131,055 of NZ_VZPJ01000005.1, forward strand.
CCGTCGCTGTCGATGCGCTCACGGCCGACGAAACGACCGTCCACCTGGCTGAGCAGGTGCAGGTAACCTTCCAGGTCACCCACTGCGACGTAGCTGGAGAACACTTCCGGGGCCGACAGTTGACGACGGGCCAGGGAGTCGTTGCTCCACAAGGCGGTGGTGGAACGCTCGTCAACACCTTCGACGGTGCCCGAGGACAGGCTCACGTAGACGCTGCCAAAGCCTTGGGCGACACCGGCGTAGCTGGACGCATCGCGCTGCCACAGCGGACGACCGCTTTCCAGGTCCAATGCTGCAACGCGGCCCTGGTAGCTGGCGACGTACAGTGTGCCGCCAGACAGCAGCAAGCCGCCGTCGATGTCGACCACACGCTCCAGCTCCGAACGACCTTGCGGGATCGCTACGCGCTGTTCCCAGACCGGCACGCCGTTGGAAATATCCAGGGCCACCACTTTACCGGTCGACAAACCAGCCACCGCCAGGCGGTTGGTGACGACTGGCGCGCTGGTGCCGCGCAGGGTCAGTACCGCCGGGGTGCTGTCGTACAACCAGCGTTGGTTGCCGGTAGCGGCATCCAGGCCGATCAGACGGTCGTCCTGGGTCTGGACCACCACCACGTCACCGTTGGTGGCCGGCGGTGCGAGCACTTCACTGGTCACGCGGGCGCGCCATTTCTCTTCACCGCTGCTCGCGTCCAGGGCGACGATCTCGCCCTTGAGCGTGCCGATCATGACCAGGCCGTAACCCACGCCAACGGCGCCGGAAACAGGCAGTTCAAGATCTTTCTTCCATTTGACGTCGCCGTTGGTGCGGTCCATCGCCATCACCACGCCCGTGACATCACCTGCATAGATGGTGTCGCCGTCAATGGCCGGCACCAGCATGTTGTAGGTTTCGCCCTGGCCATCGCCGATGGAACGGCTCCACTGCTTCTGCAGCACGACTTCTTCTTTGAAGTCGGTCAGTTCGGCCGGAGGCAGTTCTTTTTTGCTGTTGCTGCTGCAACCCGCGGCCAGAATGGCCAGAGCCAGCAATGCTGCATGTTTCCAACGGATCACGTCACGCATCCCCTTTGGCCAGGTCGTCCAGCTTGATTTGCAGGCCACCGACTGCGGCTTCATCCGACAGCGCAGCCTTGGCTTTTTGGTAGGCCGCATGGGCCTCATCGGCACGGCCCAGCTGTACCAGCAGGTCGCCCTTGAGTTCTTCGCGGGTCGCCAGGAATGCCTTGTCGGCATCACCGTCGAGCAGCTTCAAGGCGTCTTCGGCCTTGTTCTGTGCCGCCAGCACCTGCGCCAGGCGCTGACGCGCCACTTCGCCCAGGGTCGGGTTGGCCGGTTTGTCGACGATACCCTTGAGCTCGGTGGCCGCGTCGTCCAGCTTGCCGCTGTCCACCGCCACCTTGGCCACGAACAGGCGACCGTATTGGGCGTAGGCGGTGCCGCCGAATTCCTTGTCCAGCTTGCCGGCCAGGTCCGCCACGCGGGCAGCGTCAGGCTTGCCGTCCGGGGTCAGGGTGGTTTCCAGCAATTGCTGGTAGAGCACCGAGGCGCCTTGCGACTGGTTGCTCTGGTATTTCTGGTAGGCCTGCCAGCCGAACACGATGACCAGCGCCAACAGGCCGCCAGTGACCAGCGGCTTGCCGTTGCGCGTCCACCAGTCCTTCAAATCCGCCAGCTGTTCATCTTCGGTACTCGACACCCCAATACTCCTTAATCGCTAAATCGGCTGTTTGACAGCTTCAACCCTGCACGACGCAGGTGGCCAGGTGTGCAGCAAGCGCATCCCAGGCAATGCTTTGTTGTTCGCCCTGGCCACGCAGGGGTTTGAAACCTACCACTTGTTGGGCCAGTTCGTCGTCACCGAGGATCAGTGCGTACAGCGCACCGCTCTTGTCGGCCTTCTTGAATTGGCTCTTGAAGCTGCCAGCACCGGCGTTGATCTGCAGGCGCAGGTTGGGCAACTGGTCGCGGATCCGCTCGCTCAACGACAGGGCTGCCAGCTCGGCGGCCTCGCCAAAGGCGCACAAGTAGACGTCGACCTGACGGGCCAGTTCTTCGGGGACCTTGTCCAAGGCTTCAAGCATCAGCACCAGGCGCTCGATGCCCATGGCAAAGCCCACGCCCGGGGTCGGCTTGCCGCCCATCTGCTCAACCAGCCCGTCGTAGCGGCCGCCGGCACACACGGTGCCCTGGGCGCCGAGCTTGTCGGTGACCCACTCGAAGACGGTCTTGCTGTAGTAGTCCAGGCCACGGACCAACTTGGGGTTGATCACGTAAGGAATGCCCACGGCGTCGAGGCGCGCCTTCAGCCCTTCGAAGTGTGCACGGGATTCGTCGTCGAGGTAGTCGGCCATTTTCGGCGCGTCGACCAGGACCGCTTGGGTCTCGGCATTCTTGGTGTCGAGCACACGCAGCGGGTTGGTCTTCAGACGGCGCTGGCTGTCTTCGTCGAGCTTGTCCAGGTGGGCGGAAAGAAACTCCACCAACGCTTCACGGTAGCGGCCACGGGACTCGCTGGTGCCCAGGCTGTTGAGCTCAAGCTTGACCGCATCGCGAAGCCCCAGCTCGCCCCACAGGCGCCAGGTCATGACGATCAGCTCGGCATCGATGTCCGGACCCTCGAGGTTGAACACCTCCAGGCCAATCTGGTGGAACTGGCGATAACGGCCTTTCTGCGGACGCTCGTGACGGAACATCGGGCCGACGTACCAGAGTTTCTGCACCTGACCGCCGCCGGTGATGCCGTGCTCGAGCACCGCACGCACGCAGGCCGCCGTGCCTTCGGGGCGCAGGGTCAGGGAATCGCCGTTGCGGTCGTCGAAGGTGTACATCTCTTTTTCGACGATGTCGGTCACTTCGCCGATGGAGCGCTTGAACAGCTCGGTGAACTCGACGATCGGCATGCGGATCTGCCGATAGCCGTAGTTATCCAGCAGACGCGCCACGGTGCCCTCGAAATAGCGCCACAGGGGCGTCTGCTCGGGCAGGATGTCGTTCATGCCACGAATGGCTTGCAGGGACTTGCTCACGTGTATTCCTTAATCTTTCGACTTAACCGCGCGCGATGACCGCTGCGTCGGCTTCGACCTTTTCGGCCGCTTTCTGGCGGATCAGCCGTTCCAGCTCATCCACCAGATTGTCATTCGTCAGTTTCTGCGACGGCTTGCCGTCGATGTAAATCAGGTTCGGTGTACCGCCAGTCAGGCCGATATGGGCCTCCTTGGCTTCGCCCGGCCCGTTGACCACGCAACCGATCACCGCGACATCCAGCGGCACCAGCAGGTCTTCAAGGCGCCCTTCCAGCTCGTTCATGGTCTTGACCACATCGAAATTCTGCCGCGAGCAGCTCGGGCAGGCGATGAAGTTGATGCCACGGGAACGCAGGTGCAAGGACTTGAGAATGTCGTAGCCGACTTTCACTTCCTCGACCGGGTCAGCCGCCAACGAGATGCGGATGGTATCGCCAATCCCTTCGGCGAGCAGCATACCGAGGCCGACGGCGGATTTCACCGTGCCCGAACGCAACCCACCGGCTTCGGTGATGCCCAGGTGCAGCGGCTGGACGATTTCCTTGGCCAGCAGGCGGTAGGCTTCGACGGCCATGAACACGTCGGACGCCTTCACGCTGACCTTGAAGTCCTGGAAATTCAGGCGTTCGAGGTGCTCGACGTGGCGCAGGGCCGACTCCACCAGTGCCGCGGGGGTCGGTTCGCCGTATTTCTTCTGCAGGTCTTTTTCCAGGGAACCGGCGTTCACGCCGATGCGGATCGGGATGCCCCGGTCGCGGGCGGCATCCACCACGGCACGGACACGGTCTTCGCGACCGATGTTGCCCGGGTTGATACGCAGGCAATCGACGCCCAACTCGGCCACACGCAAGGCGATGCGGTAGTCGAAATGGATGTCGGCCACCAAGGGCACCTTGACCAGTTGCTTGATCTTGCCGAACGCCTCGGCGGCGTCCATGTCTGGCACCGATACCCGCACGATGTCGACACCGGCGGCTTCCAGGCGGTTGATCTGGGCGACCGTGGCGGCCACGTCATTGGTGTCGCTGTTGGTCATGCTCTGCACAGCGATAGGCGCATCGCCGCCCACGGGCACGTTGCCGACCCAGATTTTTCGGGATTCGCGACGCTTGATTGGAGATTCGCCGTGCATGACTTATTGACCCAACTTCAGGCGAGCGGTCTCGCCACTGGTGAACGGAGCGATGTCGACCGGCTGGCCGTTGTAGCTGACCTGCGCGCCACGGGCATAACCCAGGCGTACGGCAAAGGGTGGCTTGCCGTTGATGGAGGTGCTGTCGCCCTTGCGCTTGAGGCCACTGAACAGCACCTTGCCGTTGCCGTCGGTGATCTGCGTCCAGCAGTCGGCGACAAACTGAATCTGTACCTGGCCTTCACCTGCCGCTGGAGCCGGGGTCGGGGCCGCCGGGGCTGCCGGAACAACTGGCGCGGCTGGAGCCGCGTGGGTCGCAGGCGCAGTCGCGGTTGGCGCTGGCGTGCTCGGTGCGGCAGGGGCGGTGGCAATCGGTGCAGTCGGCGCTGTTGGTGCAGCTGGCACAGGGGCTGGAACAGCCGGCTCGGCACCCGCTTCGGCATCGGCGGCGTCCTGGCCCTGTGGCAACGCCAGGGCGGTTTCGCCTTCGGCCTGGCCTTCGACGACAGCCTGGTCTTCCGGCTCGTCCAGCGGATGGATCTGGGTGGTGCCGTCGGCGCCTTCGACCTCAACGTGCTCAGGGTTCATGGCGACCGGCTCTTTGTTGCGCAAAGAAGCCTGATCCTGCCACCAGACAAAACCGCCACCAATCACCGCGATCAGCAGCAACAGGCTGACGATTCGCAAAATGGTGTGGGAAACGCGAACCGGCTCCTCGATGCGACCCAGGCTGTGCACGTTGCTGCCCTGGGCATCGGAACCGGTGTATTGATCGAATTGCTGGACCAGCACGGTCTGGTCCATGCCGAGCAACTTGGCATAGGCGCGGATATAGCCGCGGGCGAAGGTATGCCCAGGCAGCTTGTCGAACGCGCCCGCTTCCAGATTGCCCAAGGAGGCCACGGTGAGATTGAGCTTGAGGGCCACTTCGGCCAGCGACCAACCATTGCTTTCGCGGGCTTGACGCAGGGTCTCACCAGGATTTACGCGAGTCGCTGCTACAACTTCGGGATGCGCCGCTTTCATCATTGCTCCGACAGGTATTGCTGATATTCCGGCGTACCGGGATAGAGTCTTTTGAGTTGCAGGCCGTAACTTGCAGCCTTGTCGCGATCTTCAAACACATGTGCCAGCCGAACGCCGAGCAATAGACTACGTGCATTTTGCTCGCTCAGCAGGCTAAAACGCTCGTAGTAGTCACGCGCGGGCACATAATGCCTGTCTTCGTAGGACAACTCAGCCATTTCCAGCAGCGCCCGCGGTTGCTGGCGGTTGAGCCGCAGCGCCTTTTCCAGCTGCTGGCGGGCCAGGTCACGCTGGCCCAGCTGCGCGGCCGTCATGCCGAGGTTTTCGAAAACCCGCGAACGCTCAGGGTAAAGGGTGTCGGCGGCAGCCTGCTCGAAGCGCTCGTAGGCTTCCTTGTAACGTTTCTGCTCGAAAAGAAAGCTGCCGTAGTTGTTCAGGATCCGTGCGTCTTGCGGGCGGGCAGACAGCGCCTTGCGAAAATGCTGGTCGGCCAGCTCCGGTTCCATCTCGGCCTGGAACACCAGGGCCAGGGCCGCGTTGGCGTCCGGGTCGGAATCGTCCAGCTCCAGGGCTTTCTTGAGCGGCACCTTGGCCCGTTCGGTCATGCCCTGCTGCAGGTAGCCAATGCCCAGTTGCACGTAGGCCACACGCGCCTCGTCGCGCCCTTTGCTGGTCCTCATCGGGTTGTAGTCACCCGACAGGACACAACCGGAACAAAGGCCGGCCAACAGCAAAACGAGCGCGAAGCGCAGGGACATAGAGTTCCTCTCTTAGTGACTGTTCGCAGCGTTTTGCACCGCATCGTCCGCGGCGTTCAACTCACGCACGGCAATGTAGCGTTCACTGCGACGGGTGCGATCCAGCACCTGTCCTACCAATTGGCCACAGGCGGCGTCGATGTCTTCGCCGCGGGTGGTGCGCACGGTGACGTTGAAGCCAGCGTGGTGAAGCTGATCCTGGAAGCGACGAATCGCGTTGTTGCTCGGACGCTCGTAACCGGAATGCGGGAACGGGTTGAACGGAATCAGGTTGATCTTGCACGGGATGTTCTTGAGCAGCTCGATCATCTCGACCGCGTGTTCGACCTTGTCGTTCACATCCTTGAGCAGCGTGTACTCGATGGTCAGCACGCGCTTTTCGCCCAGGGACGACATGTAGCGCTGGCACGACTCGAGCAGCATCTTAAGCGGATATTTCTTGTTGATCGGCACCAATTGGTTACGCAATGCGTCATTGGGTGCGTGCAGCGACAACGCCAGGGAGACGTCGATGTGCTTGGCCAGCTCATCGATCATCGGCACCACGCCGGAAGTGGACAGGGTCACGCGGCGCTTGGAGATGCCGTAGCCCAGGTCGTCCATCATCAGGTGCATGGCGGAAACGACGTTGTCGAAGTTCAGCAGCGGCTCACCCATGCCCATCATCACCACGTTGGTGATGGCACGGTCGACGGTCGCCGGGACGCTGCCAAAGGATTTGTTGGCAATCCACACCTGGCCGATCACTTCGGCGGCGGTGAGGTTGCTATTGAAGCCTTGCTTGCCGGTGGAGCAGAAACTGCAGTCCAGGGCACAGCCTGCCTGGGACGAAACGCACAAGGTGCCGCGTTTGCCCTGGGGAATGTAGACGGTCTCGACGCAGCTGCCGGACGCCACGCGCACCACCCACTTGCGGGTGCCGTCGCTGGAAATGTCCTGGCTGACCACTTCGGGGCCGCGAATCTCGGCAACAGCCTTGAGCTTTTCGCGCAGGGCCTTGCCGACATTCGTCATGGCGTCGAAGTCGTCGACGCCAAAGTGGTGAATCCATTTCATCACCTGACCGGCACGGAAACGCTTCTCCCCGATCGAGTCGAAGAATTTCTCCATTTCCGGCTGGGTCAGCCCCAGCAGATTGGTTTTAACAGTCGATGTAGTCATGGATTCACCTTCACTCTCAAGCCAATGCTTAGCGAGCGGTTACTTCAGTAGCAGCGAAAAAGTAAGCGATTTCGCGAGCAGCAGCGGCTTCGGAGTCCGAACCGTGAACGGCGTTGGCGTCGATGGACTCGGCGAAGTCAGCACGGATGGTGCCGGCAGCAGCTTCTTTAGGGTTGGTAGCGCCCATCAGCTCACGGTTGCGAGCGATAGCGTTTTCGCCTTCCAGCACCTGAACGACAACCGGACCGGAAGTCATGAAAGCAACCAGCTCACCGAAGAAACCGCGCTCGCTGTGCTCAGCGTAGAAGCCTTCGGCTTCGGCTTTGGACAGTTGCTTCATTTTCGAAGCTACAACGCGCAGGCCAGCGTCTTCGAAGCGGGTAACGATCTTGCCGATCACGTTTTTAGCAACGGCGTCAGGCTTGATGATGGAGAAAGTACGTTGAACAGCCATGGTGTAACTCCAGAAACGGTAATTTGCGAAAAATTAAACCCGCGAATTATACGCGGGTTCAGGGGTATTGCCTAACCTGCCAGGTCGATCAGTCGATTTCTTCGATCCAGAGCGCCTGGACCGCTTCCAAGACCTTCTCGCCGCAACGGCCAGAGGTGCTGTCGAAACCGGGAAGCTCCATGATCCAGTGCTGCAGATCGACGAAATTGACCTTCAGCGGATCCACGTCCGGCTTGGCTTCGGCCAGTTCTTCTGCGATGCGTTGTACATCATTCCAACCATAGCTCATGACAGTGTCACCATCAGTGCGGCGCTTCGGCCGCATGGTTAAGCGAATATTTCGGGATTTCGACCACCAGGTCTTCGGTACCGACCTTGGCCTGACAGGTCAGGCGCGACGTCGGTTCCAGGCCCCAGGCCCTATCAAGGTAGTCTTCTTCCAGCTCATCGGCCTCATTCAGCGAGTCGAAACCTTCGCGAATGATGCAATGGCACGTGGTGCAGGCACAGACACCGCCGCAGGCGCTCTCGATCTCGATGTGGTTGTCGTGGGCCACTTCAAGAATGGACTTGCCGGTTTCGGCCTCTACCACCATACCGTCCGGGCAATGCTCGGCGTGTGGCAGAAAAATGATCTGCGGCATCAGTTATTCCTCGATTTCATTCAGGTTGCGCCCCGCCAGGGCGGCTTTCACCGTCGAGTCCAGGCGGCGGGCAGCAAAGGCGTCGGTGACGTGCGACAGACGCTTGGTCTGCTGCTCGATGGCATAGCCATCGGTGCCTTTGATCAATTCGGACAATTCCTGCATCTGCAGCTCGATGACCATGCGCTCTTCGGCATCCAACAAACGGTCGCCGTCAGCCTCAAGGGCACCTTGCACGGCTTCGATCAGGCGCTGGGCGTCGACCTGCTGCTCGCGCAGCACACGGGCGACTTTGTCGTCGCTGGCATGCTGGAAGGAATCCTTGAGCATCTTGGCGATTTCGCCGTCGGTCAGGCCATAGGACGGCTTGACCTGGATGCTCGCCTCCACGCCCGAACCCAGTTCGCGGGCGGAGACGTTGAGCAAGCCGTCGGCATCGACCTGGAAGGTCACGCGGATCTTCGCCGCACCCGCCACCATCGGCGGGATGCCGCGCAATTCGAAGCGAGCCAGGGAGCGGCAGTCGCTGATCAGCTCACGCTCGCCTTGCAGCACGTGGACCATCATGGCCGACTGGCCGTCTTTATAGGTGGTGAAGTCCTGGGCGCGGGCAACGGGGATGGTGGTGTTACGCGGAATCACCTTCTCCATCAGGCCGCCCATGGTCTCCAGGCCCAGGGACAACGGAATCACGTCGAGCAGCAGCAGTTCGCCGCCATCGCGCTTGTTGCCGGCCAGGGTATCGGCCTGGATCGCGGCGCCGATGGCAACCACCTGGTCCGGGTCGATTTCAGTCAGCGGCTGGCGGCCAAAGGCCTCGGCCACGGCTTCGCGAACTCGAGGCACGCGGGTCGAACCACCGACCATGACCACGGCCTTGACGTCTTCGAGCTCTACGCCGGAATCGCGCACGGCACGGCGGCAGGCCTTGAGGCTGCGGGCGACCATGGGTTCGATCAGGGCATCGAAGGCTTCGCGGGTCAGCGCGGCTTTCCAGTCGCCATAAGCGACTTCAACCGTGGCGGCGTCGGTCAAGGCTTCCTTGGCGGCGCAGGCGGTTTGCAGCAGATGGCGTTGCGCACCCGGGTCGAGGTCAGCGGACAAACCGGCTTGCTCGATGATCCAGCCGGCGATGGCGTGGTCGAAGTCATCGCCGCCCAGGGCGCTGTCGCCGCCGGTGGCCAGGACTTCGAAGACACCGCCAGTCAGGCGCAGGATCGAAATATCGAAAGTACCGCCACCCAAGTCGTAGATGGCGACCAGGCCTTCGGCATGCTGGTCCAGGCCATACGCCACCGCAGCGGCCGTCGGCTCGTTGAGCAGGCGCAGCACGTTCAGGCCGGCGAGCTTGGCGGCATCCTTGGTGGCTTGGCGCTGGGCATCGTCGAAATAAGCCGGGACGGTAATGACCGCGCCCACCAATTCACCGCCCAGTGCCGCTTCGGCGCGCTGGCGCAAGACCTTGAGGATGTCGGCGGAAACCTCTACCGGGCTTTTCGGGCCCTGTACGGTTTCGATGAACGGCATGTGGGATTCACCGCCGACGAAGCGGTACGGCAGTTGGTCGCCCAGTTGCTTGACGTCGGACAGACCACGACCCATCAAGCGCTTGATCGAGACGATGGTGTTCAACGGGTCGGTGGCGGCGGCCAGCTTGGCCGACTCGCCCACTTCGACGTGATCGGCGTGATAGCGCACGGCGGACGGCAGGATCACTTGCCCTTGCTCATCGGCCAGCGGTTCGGAAAGACCGCTGCGCAAGGCAGCGACCAGGGAATTGGTGGTACCCAAGTCAATCCCGACAGCCAGGCGACGCTGGTGCGGTTGTGGACTTTGGCCGGGTTCGGCGATCTGCAGTAGGGCCATCGTAATCAGGACTTATCTGTAATCAGGCGTGCGACCGGAGCGGCACTGGGTTAATCGTCGAGGCGCTCTTCGAGCTGGCGCACTTCGTAGGTGAGCTTGTCGAGGAACTGCATGCGCCGCATCAGGCGTTCGGCCTGTTCGCGTTGCGCGGCATCGTTCCAGCAGGCTGCGAAGCTTTCGTTCAATGTGTGCTGGGCGTCTTTCAAGCGGCGCTTGAATACCGCGACACCGGCCAGGTCGGCGCTGTCCTGCAGGTCTTCGAGCTCTTCGCGCCATTGCATCTGCTGCAAAAGAAACTCGGGATCGTGGACCGTGACCTCCAGCGGCAACTCATGGCCGCTGATGGCGAGCAGGTAACGCGCGCGCTTGGCTGGACTCTTGAGTGTCTGGTACGCCTCGTTGAGGTTCGCAGACTGCTCAAGCGCCCGGCGCTGCTCGGCTTCGGAGGCGTCAGCAAAGCGGTCCGGGTGGACACCACGGGCCAATTCCAGATAACGCGCGGACAACTGGTCGAGATCCAGCTGGAACGCAGGCTGCATCTGGAACAACGCAAAATGACAAGGAGTACCCACAAGCTGCCTCAGATGTTGAAGCTTTCGCCGCAGCCACATTCACCGCGCACGTTGGGGTTGTTGAACTTGAAGCCTTCGTTCAACCCTTCCTTGACGAAATCCAGTTCGGTGCCGTCCAGGTACGTCAGGCTTTTCGGGTCGATGATCACTTTCTGACCATGACTCTCGAACACCTGATCGTCTTCGCCCACTTCGTCGACGAATTCCAGTACATAGGCGAGGCCAGAACAGCCCGTGGTGCGAACACCCAGGCGGATACCCTCGCCCTTGCCGCGCCCCGCAAGTGAGCGCTGGATATGGTTAGCTGCCGCTTCTGTCATCTGGATAGCCATGGAAAACTCCTTACCGTAACGCGGATCAGATCAAGCCTTTCTTCTGCTTGTAATCGCGAACGGCGGCCTTGATGGCGTCTTCGGCGAGTACCGAGCAGTGGATCTTCACTGGCGGCAGGGCCAGTTCTTCGGCCAGCTGGGTGTTCTTGATGGTTTCGGCTTCATCAAGGGTCTTGCCCTTCATCCACTCGGTGGCCAGGGAGCTGGACGCGATCGCGGAACCGCAGCCGTAGGTCTTGAACTTGGCATCTTCGATGATGCCTTGCTCGTTGACCTTGATCTGCAGGCGCATGACGTCGCCGCACGCTGGGGCGCCGACCATGCCGGTGCCGACATCAGGATCCTGCGCGTCCATCTTGCCGACGTTGCGCGGGTTCTCGTAGTGGTCGATGACCTTTTCGCTATATGCCATTTGCTTTAATCCTCATCAGTGAGTCGCTCTGGTGGCGACTTCTTCAGTGCGCCGCCCACTCGATTTTCGAAATGTCGACGCCGTCTTTGTACATGTCCCACAGCGGCGACAGAGCGCGCAGCTTGGTAACGGCCTCGCAGACTTTCTGCGCGGCGTAATCGATTTCTTCTTCGGTGGTGAAGCGGCCGAAGGTGAAGCGGATCGAGCTGTGGGCCAGTTCGTCGTTGCGGCCCAGGGCGCGCAGTACGTACGAAGGCTCGAGCGATGCCGAGGTGCAGGCCGAACCGGACGACACGGCCAGATCCTTGAGCGCCATGATCAGCGACTCGCCTTCAACATAGTTGAAGCTCAGGTTCAGGTTGTGCGGTACGCGGGCGGTCATGCTGCCGTTGACGTAGAGTTCTTCGAGGTCCTCGACCTGCTTGAAGAAGCGGTCGCTCAGGGCCTTGATGCGCACGTTCTCGGCAGCCATGTCTTCCTTGGCTACACGGAAGGCTTCGCCCATGCCGACGATCTGGTGGGTCGCCAGGGTGCCGGAACGCATGCCACGCTCGTGACCGCCGCCGTGCATGGTCGCTTCGAGGCGAACACGCGGCTTGCGGCTGACGTACAGCGCGCCAATGCCTTTAGGGCCGTAGGTCTTGTGGGCCGAGAACGACATCAGGTCGACTTTCAGCTTGGACAGGTCGATGTCGACCTTGCCGGTGGACTGGGCCGCGTCGACGTGGAACAGGATGCCCTTGGAACGGGTCAGCTCGCCGATGGCCGCGATGTCGTTGACGGTGCCGATTTCGTTGTTCACGTGCATGATCGAAACCAGGATGGTGTCGTCGCGCAGGGCGGCTTCGACCATGGCTGGAGTGATGATGCCGTCTTCACCTGGCTCGATGTAGGTGACTTCGAAGCCTTCACGCTCCAGTTGGCGCATGGTGTCCAGGACAGCCTTGTGCTCGATCTTGGAGGTGATCAGGTGCTTGCCCTTGGTGTGATAGAAATGCGCGACGCCCTTGATTGCCAGGTTGTCGGATTCAGTGGCACCGGAGGTCCAGACGATTTCACGCGGGTCGGCGTTGACCAGGTCAGCGACCTGGCGACGGGCGTTTTCGACCGACTCTTCGGCCTTCCAGCCGAACACGTGGGAACGGGACGCCGGGTTACCGAAGTTTCCGTCGACCAGCAGGCATTCACTCATTTTTTGCGCAACACGCGGGTCAACCGGGGTGGTCGCTGAGTAATCAAGGTAAATCGGCAATTTCATGGACTCTCTCCTAAATCAGGCTGGCTGGCGTTCCGCGTGCTCTGCGGCAGTCATTCGACGGCGGACGCTTCAATCTTGTCCAGGTGCGGCGCCTTGCTATTGCAACGACGCTGGTCCTGACGCTGGGCTACTTCTTGCACCTCACGACGAGTTACAAGGTCAGCCAAGCTGATACCGCTTAGAAATTCGTGAATCTGCAGGCTGAGATCGCACCACAAGTGGTGGGTCAGGCAAGTATCGCCGCCATGGCAGTCGCCAAGGCCCTGGCATTTGGTCGCATCGACCGATTCGTTCACCGCATCGATCACCTGGGCGACCTGGATGCCCTGCATGTCGCGCGACAGCTGGTAGCCGCCGCCAGGGCCGCGAACGCTGGAAACCAGGTTGCTACGGCGCAGCTTGGCGAACAGCTGCTCAAGATAAGACAGGGAAATGCCCTGGCGCTCGGAGATATCGGCCAGGGACACCGGCCCGTGCTGCGCATGCAATGCCAGATCCAGCATTGCGGTCACGGCGTATCGGCCTTTTGTAGTCAGTCGCATGGACAATTACCACGGAGTTCGGAATGGGGGCGAGTATGCAATTCCCGAGTATTTAAGTCAAGTATAAGACCTAGTACTTTACTCAGGTTTACCCGCGAAAGAGCGCGCGCATCATAGCAAAGGCTGGCCGGCGGCGACCAGTGATACCGCGTTATCGTTTATCGCGAGCAAGCTCGCTCCCACATGGGATCTGCGGCGTACACGAATTGTGCATCCACCAAAGCCCCCCTGTGGGAGCGAGCTTGCTCGCGATGAGGCCAGTAGGGTTTCAGCTGGCCTGGGTCTCATCCTTGTCCTTCACACACGCAAAATCTTCCTCGCGCAGTTCAGGCAGGTCCTTGGCACAGTAATTACTGCCCAGGTCCTTCAGGGCGCCGCACATCCCCTCCAGGCGCCCATCGACGGCCTGCAGGTGATCGAGCAACTGGTTGATGGCGCGGGCGACCGGGTCGGGCATGTCTTCGCCGACACCGTAGGCGTCGAAACCGATCTTCTCGGCCATGGCCTTGCGGCGGGCGTCCTGCTCGTCATCGGACTTGACGATGATCCGCCCAGGGATGCCCACCACGGTCGCGCCAGGCGGCACGGCCTTGGTAACCACGGCATTGGAGCCGACTTTCGCCCCCGCCCCAACCGTGAACGGCCCGAGCACCTTGGCGCCGGCGCCCACTACCACGCCGTCTTCCAGGGTCGGGTGGCGTTTGCCTTTGTTCCAGCTGGTGCCGCCGAGGGTCACGCCCTGGTACAGGGTCACGTCATCGCCGATCTCGGCGGTTTCGCCGATGACGATGCCCATGCCGTGGTCGATGAAGAACCGGCGACCGACCTTGGCGCCCGGGTGGATCTCGATCCCGGTCAGCCAGCGCCCGAAGTTCGAGACCAGCCGCGCCAGCCACTTCCAGCCCATGTTCCACAAGGCGCCGGACAGGCGGTGGATCCAGATCGCGTGCATCCCCGGGTAGCAGGTCAGCACTTCAAAGGCATTGCGCGCCGCCGGGTCACGATGGAAAACACTTTGGATATCTTCACGCAAACGTTCGAACATTTTATTTCTTCCGCTTAATCAGCTCGCCACGGGCCGCTTTCTGGGTTTCCGTGAGGATGCCGCGCAATATATTCATCTCCGCCCGGCTGACCGAGCTTCGTCCGTACAACCGACGCAGGCGCGCCATCAAGTGTCGCGGCTTTTCCGGGTCGAGGAACTCGATGTCCACCAGGGTCTGTTCCAGGTGTTCATAGAACCGTTCCAGTTCGTCCATGGTCGCCAGTGTCTCACTGCGCGGCGACGTGACCTCGGTTTTTTCGATTTTGCTGGGCTTGCCTTCAGCTGCCAGCCAAGCCATGCGCACTTCATAGCTCAACACCTGCACCGCCGCCCCCAGGTTCAAGGAACTGAACTCGGGGTCGGAAGGGATATGCACGTGAAAGTGACATCGCTGCAGCTCGTCGTTGGTCAGGCCGGAGTCTTCACGGCCGAACACCAGGGCAATCTCAAAGCCTTGCGCGGCTTCCTCGACCACTTTGGTGCCGCATTCGCGGGGGTCGAGCAGTGGCCAGGGGATACGCCGGTCGCGGGCGCTGGTGCCGAGCACCAGGTTGCATCCCACCAGGGCGTCTTCCAGAGTAGCGACGACCTGCGCGTTGGCGAGGATGTCACCGGCGCCAGAGGCCCGGGCGTCAGCTTCGTGATGGGGAAACAAGCGCGGTTCGACCAGCACCAGGCGCGACAGGCCCATGTTCTTCATGGCCCGCGCAGCTCCGCCGATGTTACCCGGATGGCTGGTATTGACCAGGACGACACGAATGTTCTGCAACAAGGGAGGCGCTCTCGAACACGATAAAGGGAGCAAATCTTACATAAGCACCTACCGTTAAGCTATGAAAGCGAACACCAACCTTCTCCTGAGAAAACTTTCTGATAGAATGCGCGGCTTTCTTTAACAACCTTAGGTGACACATCCATGCAGCCCATGCTGAATATCGCGCTGCGCGCCGCCCGCAGCGCCAGTGAACTGATCTTCCGCTCCATCGAGCGCCTGGATACCATCAAGGTCGATGAAAAAGACGCCAAGGACTACGTGTCCGAGGTTGATCGCGCCGCCGAGCAAAAGATCGTCGACGCCCTGCGCAAGGCTTACCCGAACCACTCCATCCTCGGTGAAGAGACCGGCATGCACGCCGGTACTGGCATCGAAGGCGAAGAGTACCTGTGGATCATCGATCCGCTGGACGGCACCACCAACTTCCTGCGCGGCATTCCTCACTTCGCTGTCAGCATCGCCTGCAAATACCGTGGCCGCCTGGAACACGCCGTCGTGCTGGACCCGGTTCGCCAGGAAGAATTCACCGCCAGCCGTGGCCGTGGCGCCCAACTGAACGGCCGTCGCCTGCGCGTCAGCGGCCGCACCAGCCTGGACGGCGCCCTGCTGGGTACCGGCTTCCCGTTCCGCGATGACCAGATGGACAACCTGGACAACTACCTGGGCATGTTCCGCGCCCTGGTCGGCCAGACCGCCGGCATCCGCCGCGCCGGCGCTGCGAGCCTGGACCTGGCTTATGTGGCCGCTGGCCGTTTCGATGCGTTCTGGGAATCGGGCCTGTCCGAATGGGACATGGCTGCTGGCGCCCTGCTGATCCAGGAAGCCGGTGGTTTGGTGAGCGACTTCACCGGCGGCCACGACTTCCTTGAAAAAGGCCACATCGTTGCCGGCAACACCAAATGCTTCAAGGCTGTGCTCACCGCCATCCAGCCGCACCTGCCGGCTTCGCTGAAGCGCTAAGCAACCGGCTACAAAAAAGCACCCTTCGGGGTGCTTTTTTTATGCCTGCCTCATACGCCGATCGTTCCTCACGCTCCGCGTGGGAATGCCGCCAGGGACGCTCCGCGTTCCGCTTCTGGAAGGTGACGCAGAGCGTCACGGGATGCATGCCCACGCAGAGCGTGGGAACGATCGGTTACAACATCAGACATCCACGCAAGCTTAACCACCGCTATCGCGAGCAAGCTCGCTCCCACAGGGGGTTTGAGGTGGAGTAGTAAATGCGGGCGAAAAAAAAAGCACCCCGAAGGGTGCTTCTTTCATAGCGGTTGGATCACTGAGCCGGTTCGTTCTGGCCCAGGATCAGTTGGCCTTCCTTGTTCACCGGGATCTGGTTGCCCGGGTCGCGGTCCATGCGGACTTTGCCTTCTTTGCCGTCGAGCATGTAGCGAACGTCGTAGCCTACAACCTTGTCGCTGATGTCATTGACCGTGTTGCAGCGAGTCTGGGTGGTGGTGTAGGTGTCGCGCTCCTGCATGCCTTCCTGAATCTTGTTACCGGCATAACCACCACCGGCCGCACCCGCCACGGTTGCGATCTTCTTACCGGTGCCGCCGCCGATCTGGTTGCCCAGCAGGCCACCGGCTACGGCGCCCAATACGGTACCGGCGATCTGGTGCTGATCCTGGACTGGCTTCTGCCGAGTCACGGTGACGTCCTTGCACACTTCACGCGGGGTCTTGATTTGGGTCTTGACCGGCTCCACGGCCAATACTTGCGCATACTCAGGGCCACTTTTTACCAAGCTGTAGGTGGCGACCGCACCACCGGCTGTTACACCGACAGCACCCAATACCGCACCAACCAGCATCGATTTGTTCACTTGAACCTCCTGACCATCACAAGCGGATTAATCCGCGCTTCTCCCAGCCTTGGAGCACAAAAAAAGGCGCGAGTTCAACTCGCGCCTTTTCAGTGGTGACGGATGGAAACCGGAGCCTTACGGGCGGTCGTCCACTTCCGTTTCAGCAGCAGCCGGAGGAATCAGATCCTCGGTGCTCAGGTTCAGCCAGATCAGCACCACGTTGGCGATGTAGATCGACGAGTAAGTACCCGCCAACACGCCGATGAACAGCGCGATGGAGAAACCGAACAAATTGTCGCCACCAAAGAACAACAGCGCAGCAATCGCCAGCAAGGTGGAGATCGACGTCGCCATGGTCCGCAGCAGGGTCTGGGTGGTCGAGATGTTGATGTTCTCGATCAGCGAGGCCTTGCGCAGCACGCGGAAGTTCTCACGTACCCGGTCGAACACCACGATGGTGTCGTTGAGCGAGTAACCGATGATCGCCAGCACCGCCGCCAGCACCGTCAGGTCGAAGGTGATCTGGAAGAACGACAGGATGCCCACGGTCACGATCACGTCGTGGATCAGCGAGACAATCGCGCCTACCGCGAACTTCCACTGAAAGCGGAAGGCCAGGTAGAGCAGGATGCCGCCCAGGGCCATGAGCATGCCGAGGCCGCCCTGGTCGCGCAGCTCTTCACCCACTTGCGGGCCAACGAACTCGACGCGCTTGACCTGGGCCGGGTTGTCACCGCCGGCCTTCTGCAAGGCTTCAGCCACCTGGTGACCCAACTGCGGGTCTGCACCCGGCATACGCACCAGCAGGTCGGTGGTCGCACCAAAGCTCTGCACGATGGCATCGCTGTAGCCCGAGGTCACCAACTGCTCACGCACCTTGGTGACGTCGGCCGGACGCTCGTAGGTCAGCTCGATGAGCGTACCGCCGGTGAAGTCCAGGCCGTAGTTCAGGCCCTTGTGGAACCAGCTGAACAACGCCAGTACGGTAAGGAACAATGTGACGCCGAACGCAACGTTGCGAACGCCCATGAAGTTGATTGTACGTAACATGGCAGCCCCTTAAATCCACAACTTCTTGAAGTCACGACCGCCAAAGATCAGGTTGACCATTGCGCGGGTCACCATGATGGCTGTGAACATCGAGGTAAAGATCCCGAGGGACATGGTCACTGCGAAGCCCTTGACCGGGCCGGTGCCCATGGCGAAGAGAATCCCGCCGACCAGCAACGTGGTCAGGTTGGCGTCGAGAATCGCGGTGAATGCCCGGCCGAAGCCTTCGTTGATTGCCCGTTGAATTGTCATGCCCGCGGCGATCTCTTCACGTATCCGCGAGAAGATCAGCACGTTGGCGTCCACCGCCATACCCATGGTCAACACGATACCGGCGATACCCGGCAGGGTCAGCGTGGCACCCAGCAGCGACATCAAGGCCAGCAGCATCACCATGTTCACCGCCAGCGCGACGGTGGCGATGATGCCGAAGAAGCGGTAGATGGCGATGATGAACAGCGACACGAACAGCATGCCCCACAGCGAAGCATCGATACCCTTGGTGATGTTGTCGGCACCCAGGCTCGGGCCAATGGTGCGCTCTTCAGCGAAGTACATTGGCGCGGCCAGACCACCGGCACGCAGCAGCAGGGCCAGTTCCGAGGATTCACCCTGGCCGTTCAGGCCGGTGATGCGGAACTGGCTGCCCAGTGGCGACTGGATGGTCGCCAGGCTGATGATCTTCTTCTCTTCCTTGAAGGTCTGCACCGCGACGTCTTTCTCGACGCCGTTGACCACTTGCTTGGTGTAAGTGGTGGTCGGCTTCTGCTCGATGAAGATCACCGCCATGCTGCGACCGACGTTGCTGCGCGTAGCGCGGCTCATCAGTTCGCCGCCATGGCCGTCGAGGCGAATGTTCACCTGTGGACGACCCTGCTCGTCGAAGCCCGCCTTGGCGTCAGTCACCTGGTCACCGGTGATGATCAGGCCACGCTCGATCTGCGCCGCCGGCCGATTGCCCTCACGGAACTCGAAGCTCTCGGAAGTCGCCTTGGAAGCACCCGGCTCAGCGGCCAGACGGAATTCCAGGTTGGCGGTCTTGCCGAGGATACGCTTGGCTTCGGCAGTGTCCTGCACGCCTGGCAGCTCAACCACGATGCGGTTGGCGCCCTGGCGCTGCACGATCGGCTCGGCCACACCCAGCTCGTTGACGCGGTTACGCACCGTGGTCAAGTTCTGCTTGATGGAGTATTCGCGGATTTCCGCCAGCTTGGCCGGGGTCATCGCCAGACGCAGCACTGGCTGACCATTGAGGTCGGCCGGCACAACGTCGAAATCATTGAAGTTCTTGCGGATCAGGCTACGGGCCTGCTCGCGGGTATCGGTATCGCTGAAGCCCAACTGAATGGCACCGTCGAGTTGCGGCAGGCTGCGATAACGCACGCGCTCTTTACGCAGCAAGCTCTTGACGTCGCCTTCGTAGACTTTCAGTCGCGCATCGAGGGCTTTTTCCATGTCCACTTCCAGCAGGAAGTGCACACCGCCGGACAAGTCCAGACCCAGCTTCATCGGATGCGCGCCGAGCTTGCGCAGCCATTGCGGGGTGGTCTGGGCCAGGTTCAGGGCCACAACGTAATCGTCGCCCAACGCCTTGCGCACCACGTCCTTGGCTGGCAGTTGGTCTTCGGCCTTGGCCAGACGCAACAGGCCGCCCTTGCCGTTTTCGGCGATGGACGCAGCCTTGACCTCGATATTGGACGCTTTGAGCGCAGCGCTCGCACGGTCCAGATCGGCCTGGGTGACCTGCAGCGCAGTGCTTGCGCCACTGACCTGAATGGCCGGGTCATCCGGGTATAGATTGGGAGCGGAATAAATCAGACCGACCGCCAGCACCGCCAGGATCAGTACATATTTCCACAGAGGGTATTTGTTCAGCATCACGCCGCCCGCTTATGACGCGGGGCGCCTTGCGCGCCCCGTCGATTGAATAGAAGTTGTTACTTAGATCGCTTTCAGCGTGCCCTTTGGCAGCGTGGCCGCGATAGCGCCCTTCTGGAACTTCATTTCAACAGTGTCGGACACTTCCAGAACCACGAAGTCATCAGCCACTTTGGTGATCTTGCCAGCGATACCGCCGGTGGTGACCACTTCATCGCCCTTCTGCAAGTTGCTCAGCAGGTTCTTCTGCTCTTTGGCGCGCTTGGCCTGTGGACGCCAGATCATCAGGTAGAAGATGACCAGGAAGCCGACCAGGAAAATCCACTCGAAACCGCCGCCCATAGGGCCGGCAGCAGCAGGTGCAGCCGCGTCAGCCATGGCATTAGAGATAAAAAAGCTCATTTAGCACTCCAGTTGCAAGTATTGAATCTAGGGATCGGAAAACTCAGTCCAAGGGCGGTACAGGCAACCCGCGCTTGGCATAGAAGGCCTCGACAAAGGCGGCCAATGTACCCTGTTGAATAGCCTCGCGCAAACCAGCCATAAGCACCTGGTAATGGCGCAAATTGTGGATGGTATTGAGCATACTGCCGAGCATTTCGCCGCACTTGTCCAAATGATGCAGATAAGCGCGAGAGAAGTTCTGGCAGGTGTAGCAATCGCACGTCGGATCCAGCGGCGAATTATCATGGCGATGAAACGCGTTACGGATCTTCAGCACACCAGTGTCGATGAACAGATGCCCGTTGCGGGCATTACGGGTTGGCATCACGCAATCGAACATGTCCACACCGCGGCGCACACCCTCAACCAGATCTTCCGGTTTGCCAACGCCCATAAGGTAACGAGGTTTGTCAGCGGGCATTTCACCCGGCAGGTAATCGAGCACCTTGATCATCTCGTGCTTGGGCTCGCCCACCGACAGGCCGCCAATCGCCAGGCCGTCGAAGCCGATCTTGTCCAGGCCTTCGAGCGAGCGCATGCGCAGGTCGCGGTGCATGCCGCCCTGGACGATGCCGAACAGCGCGGCGGTATTGTCGCCATGGGCGTTCTTCGACCGCTGGGCCCAGCGCAACGACAGCTCCATGGACACCCGCGCCACATCTTCATCGGCCGGGTACGGTGTGCATTCGTCGAAGATCATCACGATGTCCGAGCCCAGGTCGCGTTGCACCTGCATCGACTCTTCCGGCCCCATGAACACCTTGGAACCGTCCACCGGAGAAGCGAAGGTCACGCCCTCCTCCTTGATCTTGCGCATCGCACCGAGGCTGAACACCTGGAAGCCGCCGGAGTCGGTCAGGATCGGGCCTTTCCACTGCATGAAATCGTGCAGGTCACCGTGGGCCTTGATCACTTCCATGCCCGGGCGCAGCCACAGGTGGAAGGTATTACCCAGGATGATTTCCGCGCCAATCGCCTCGATGTCCCGTGGCAGCATGCCCTTGACCGTGCCGTAGGTGCCCACCGGCATGAACGCGGGGGTTTCCACGGTACCGCGGGGGAAGGTCAGACGACCGCGACGAGCCTTGCCATCGGTGGCGAGCAACTCGAAGGACATGCGACAGGTGCGACTCATACTGTTTCCTCGGGTCCGCGTGGCGCGGGGTTACGGGTGATGAACATCGCATCACCGTAGCTGAAAAAGCGGTATCCATGCTCGACGGCGGCCTTGTAGGCGGCCATGGCTTCGGGATAACCGGCGAACGCCGAAACCAGCATCAACAGCGTGGATTCGGGCAAATGAAAGTTGGTAACCAGGGCATCGACCACATGAAACGGCCGGCCCGGGTAGATAAAGATATCGGTGTCGCCACTGAACGGCTTGAGCATGCCATCGCGCGCGGCGCTTTCCAGGGAGCGCACGCTGGTGGTCCCCACCGCCACCACCCGCCCGCCGCGCGCGCGACAGGCCGCCACGGCATCGACCACTTCCTGGCTCACTTCCAGCCATTCGTTGTGCATGTGGTGGTCTTCGATGCGCTCGACGCGCACCGGCTGGAATGTGCCAGCGCCGACGTGCAGCGTCACGAACGCGGTCTCCACGCCCTTGGCCGCAATGGCCTCCAGCAACGGCTGATCAAAATGCAGCCCCGCCGTCGGCGCCGCCACCGCCCCCAGGCGCTCGGCGTACACGGTCTGATAACGCTCGCGGTCCGAACCTTCGTCCGGGCGGTCTATATAAGGAGGCAACGGCATGTGCCCGACACGGTCGAGCAGCGGCAACACCTCTTCGGCAAACTCCAGCTCGAACAACGCATCATGGCGCGCCACCATCCGCGCCTCACCGCCGCCGTCGATCAAGATCGACGAACCGGGCTTGGGCGACTTGCTCGACCGCACATGGGCCAGCACGCGATGGCTGTCCAGCACCCGCTCCACCAGAATCTCCAGCTTGCCGCCGGAGGCCTTCTGGCCAAACAAACGTGCCGGAATCACCCGGGTATTGTTGAACACCATCAAATCGCCCGGGCGCAAATGCTCAAGCAAATCAGTGAATTGACGGTGAGCCATGGCACCGCTGACCCCGTCCAGGGTCAACAGTCGACTGGCGCGACGCTCGGCCAGAGGGTGGCGAGCGATCAGCGAATCCGGGAGTTCGAAGGTAAAGTCAGCAACACGCATGATGGGGTTCGTCTAGCAGGGCCGGAAAGTCTAGCGGAAATATCAAAAATTCACCATGAAACGTGATTGACCAACGGTAGGCACCTCTCTATACTTCGCCGCCATTGAGCCCTGATGGCGGAATTGGTAGACGCGGCGGATTCAAAATCCGTTTTCGAAAGGAGTGGGAGTTCGAGTCTCCCTCGGGGCACCATCTTAAAGAAAGACCTTGAAATTCAAGGTCTTTTTTTTCGTCTGCAGGAAAGTGGTTTTTCGCGGCTAATGCAGAGCTCAGCCAATTCCCCACGCGCTTTTGTGGTGAGGAGATATATCCCCACTCCCCTTTGTGGTGAAGGAATCTATTCCCCCTTTGTGGCGAGGGGATTTATCCCCGCTGGGCCGCGAAGCGGTCCCCCATAGCCAACCCCATGGAAAGGAAGAACCTGGGAACAAGGAAGAACCCCGGTGGTAGAGAAGAACCTGTAGCAGGGAAAACCCTGTGGTAGGGGAAGACCTGTTATAGAGGAAAAACCTGTGGCGAGGGAGCTTGCTCCCGCTTGAGCGCGAAGCGCTCACAAAAAAGTCTCCACCCTCACCAATACCCCGAGCAGCCAAATCCAAGACATTAACCATCACCCCACCCTCCTCACCCAGTCACAAAGGACTTCACCCCATGGAATTGCTGCTGGAAACGGTCGCTCTTTACTCCCTCAAGCTGGCTTATGAGACAGAAGGCCACAGCCCAATTCTGCGGGATGATCCGTTGATGGGCAGTTGCGACCGTGAGGTTTTTGAGTTGCTGATACGGCGGGGCGATGTGGCTGGGATTCAGGGCGAAATCAGTCGATGCCTGGATTTAGCGTTGGGAGCGATTGGCGGGATGGATACGGTGCTGGGCCGAGAGCTGCATCGTTTAGCTGCGGATTTCAGCGCTGTGCAGAAGATGGACGACCTTCACGCTCCGCTCATCGCGCTTAACGGTTATGTGAAAGATATTCTATAAACAGCAGCGCTCGTTCCCACGCTCCGCGTGGTAACGCATCCCGCGACGCTCCGCGTTGCAGACTTAACAGGCAAAACACACGCCTACGCAGGCAATCCATGGACGACATCATCGCAGCGATGGGCAGTTGGCTAACCGAAACCCATGAAGCGAAACGGCGGATGGTGAGCAATCTGGAAATGCTCTTCTGGATCGCCGTCGCGATTGTCGGCGCGCTCGCCGCGAAGGATTACGCCACGAAGCGTAAGGCGCTGATGGTGCGAACGGAGCAAGCCTTGCCGGAGAAGGATCTCGTCGCTACATCGTTTAGTGACGAAGAGGGTCGTGCGGTTAAATATGTTGGCACCCTGCGGCGGGTTGAGGGCGGATATACCGTTAGCCTGATTCGAGAGGCTGACGGGGAACGCACCGAGTCGTGTAGCGAGGTGATGCCGTCGTTGGAGAAGGTTGAGGTTTATCTTACAAGTTGTACTTCGTTTGTTTTGTCGGATTTCAAAAGCTGAAGTGGCTGTTAACGTCAGCCATGACGGGCCCGCTCGCACAGAAACAGACGCCTAAAAGAAGTGGACAGAACAGCTCGACCAATGAAAACAATCCGCCCCAATTCAGTTCTGATCGCTAACCGTTAAACGCTATTGAGGTTTGGACGATGACCCGCCCACAGCTTGTGCAGATTGACCTAAGCGGAGTGATGAGTACCGACGAATTCCATTCCACCCTGAGCGATGCGCTCAGATTCCCCGGCTGGTACGGCCGTAACTGGGATGCCTTCTGGGACGCAATTACAGGATTGGTGGAAATGCCCGTGCAACTGAAAATTTCCGGGTGGGATGCTTTGTGCAAACGCTTGCCTAAAGATGCTGAGCTCATGCAAAAGTGCCTTGATGACCTGAGCCTTGAGTATCCATCGCTCGCGCCAAATGTGGAGTTCGACTGAACGCGAGAACGCGGCGACGGCTAGCGGTGCGACACTCAAGGTCATCGACCCACTATCCGAGGCCTCGTAACATCCCGTCGCACCACCCAAACCATGAAAACGGTTGAAGAGCTGCCAAGGACACACGTGAATCTACAAATCGAAATCGAGCGAATTTTTGGCTGCAACACGTTCGCCAGACCACTGTTCTATTCCTATCCCGGCGGCTTGCGCTTTGAACTCTCCGAGTCAGCGGAGTGATCGATCAGTTCCTAACCGCACTCCGCAAAGCAACAAGGATATGTAACGACATCTTCCGTGGCGAAGACGAACCCGTCGTCTGTTTGCGCGCCTACTCTGACGGAAGCCATTTCATCCACAGGCCAGTGCTTCGCGCGCTGCAATCTGCCAGCATATCAATTCGACAGGGTTAGCCGTTCTACAGCCCCCGTAACACTGATTCGAGAAGGCAACTCTCGGCCAAAAGTAGCCGTTGGGGTGACCAAAATTGGCAGATCCAGGCAGACGCTCTGTACTGAGAACTCAATGCATGGGTAGAACGGACTATGTCGTCATGAAATGTCAGATGGCATCCGCTAAGTAGTAGAGAATGTACCCGGAATACATTAGAGACCCGGCCTCCACTTCTGCTTCGAAGGACTCTTTGATTGCATCCTCATCAGCAAAACCGTATTCCGACAGCTTGTCGCCGGCAAAACTAGCAAGTCGCCATACGTCAAAGCCAGCGATCTCGCCATGGGCTCCAAAGTCAAAGTCTACTGTACCTGTGGGGAGGCTAACCGCACAGCCATAGCCGTGCTTGAAGTAACGAACTCCGCCTTCAAGCTCTCCGCGATGAGGAATGTCAGTTCCCACCCAATCCCTATTGGTCGGGGGCCGAGGGATACCAGACCGTTGCATCAAATCCACAGCGGCGCCGACGCTTGCTTGATAGTCGCGGATCAAAATGGCGAGTTGGTTATTCATACAGCCTCACTGTTATAGATGAGAAGCACTGAGACCAGAAAGTAGCATTCGAAGCAACTGACAGATAGCTTAAGCAAAAGCGGTCAGTCGTGGCTGCAATCAGTAAAATACACGATACTCCCAAACGTCTCTAGATGGCCGTCGCGGAATGCAGCATCGGTCAGAAAAAAACACACCGCTCTTACACAGGGTTCCGGGTAGATCCTCATAGTCGTAGCCGATCTGAGGCTAAGCACGTTACGATACAAATCCAATCTGTTAACAATGCAGGGATAGCACGTGAGCAAGTCAATAGAGGAAGAGCTGGAGCGACAGAAGCGCTGGGTAGCTAATTATTTTACTGGCAAGGTCGGCGAGTTCGCGTATCGCTTGAATGAAATCGTGATAGCTTGTGATGATTCGCTTTCATGTTTCATTGCTGGCCGGGATCACCCGGAGGGAACCGGAAAGATTGTAGTCTACGGCTTTTCAGCACTATCGAACTTGGTCCAAACGCTGAAAGATTCGATTTCAACGTTCTCGGGCATGAGCGTTACTTGGGGGACAATTAAAACTCTGCGGCATGGTGAGTTCTTTTACCTCAGTCGGAATGCCGCCACCCACGATGGTAATCCAATCATAAGCTCTTGGGTGGATGGGCGATTTTACGTTCCTCTGGATATAAGAAGACTGGATAGCAATAATCACTTACTGTGTATTCCTGTACCGTCTGAAGATGTCAGAACTTTCTGCCTTGAGTTTTCCTGTGATTTTATTGACTTACTGATCCAACAACTATCCACTGTAGAGCGACATGCTTATTTACTCGGCACATCATATGATTTTTATGAAACATCTAAGACAATGGAATCGAACTTGACTCCATCGTTTGCCAAAGCTTTATTTGAAGAGAATAGTGAGAAAATTAGAGCGGCCATTGAGACTTGCAGGTCTGCCCCTATAGAAAACTCAATTGAAAAACTAAACACCATCCGGCATTACTGCAATCAGATGCTTCATATTGCATAAAGAGTTTAGAGTCTGGCCTCCAGCAGTAGATAGCTACCTGTCGAACGCCAAATTGTGAGTTAACGATCTGAATACAAACTCCTTAGGTGGAGTTTAGCCTTTATCAGGTATTCCTCTTCACTTCACATTTATATCCACCTAAAGACCGAACATTTCTCCAGTCTTTCCAATTAGCAATGAACCAGTCATGGTGCAAGCTTCCATCCTTCGCAAAAAGATCCTTGCCACGTGCTATTGGGAAGTAAAAAACGTGTCTTTTATTCGAGATGGACTGCATAGTGACTTTTAATTTCGCCTGTCGTCCGTAGGATTTTTCAAAATAGGCGTTCAGGTCATCCACATATGTCAGTTGCGCAATAGTGAAAGGTACACCCGCCGTTTCGTGTACAAATACGTCGGACATTTTTTCGTCCGTTAGGTAAGACGAAACGCCCCGCAATTCTATATTCGTACCAACGGTGAGCCACTGGGTCGCTCCAGGGGCGACGGTGATTGGATTATTTTCGTTTCGATCAGGGCCGAGTGTGCACCCGCCCTTGCCGCCACTTTTCGCGACGACCATAGTTCGACCGTTCTGCACGGATAAGGATGCAGCAATCAGGACAAAGGGGACGGATTTATTTAAAAAGTCCCGCCACGCCCCCCCTGGTTTAACAGCCAAAAAATTTATTACTTGCGACGTAGACAACCTTCAAACCGACGCAATTTTTCGTCTTAGGAGTTTGATGGCGGCTGAATGTAAATCACCTGTTTATCTCGACCAACCAACAAACCGACGATGAGAAAAATCACCCCCAAGAAGAAGCCAACAAACCCTAAGAAGCCACTCACCAAGGTGCCGCCAATTGCAGCTCCTGCGGTTTCTGCGCCTGAATGAGCACCGCTAATATTCGTTGCGATATGGCTACCGGTAAAAACAATACCAGCCAACGGAAGCATGAACGCAGCAATGCCTGAGGTGACCAAAAGTCGACGCCATGCCTTGCCAGCAGAGGGAGCGGAGACAGCTATTGCTAATGCAATAATCCATATTACGAAAAAAACAATCGCGCCAGTCCCTCCGGCGGCCCTCGGAGATGCCGCCCCGGCGATAGCTACAACTGTCGAAACAAGAATGGCTAATATCAATCCCGCGACCAACCCTGCAAGAATCTTCATCCTGAACTCCCGTTTGCACCGCGCCGTATATGCTCACTCAGGTATAGCAGCAAAAAGCCACTGCTGCCCTGCGAAAATTTGTCGCACCTCAGCTAGCAGAAGAAAATCTCGCACGGATGAAGAATGGTAACCTTTGGGGCCTCGGGCCTGCTGGAGCGCTCGGCCTCCCTCGGGTACAAAAAAGGCCTTGCTGGGCAAGACCTTTTTTCAAATCCAAGCAGCACGTAGCTCTGTTGCCCTACCTCACCTCAACAATATCCAAAGCCCGGTTCGCCAACAGCTCACTCACCTCAATCACCTGCAAAATCCCCATCGCAACACGCCGTCGCGAACCATCCAGATCAAACGCCAAATCACTGATCATGGCATTCGCCGAAGCCAGGTTCTCACTGAGATTCGCAAGCAAACACTCAGAATCAACCCCCGGATCAATCCGAAAAATGGAGTCTGGCTTGTCAGACGTCTCGCCCATAGGCTTGGATTTCAGGTAGTAATCCAACGCGCGAGTGGCAGCGTCGTCGAGCTTCTTGTTGCGGGCAGACTGGGCACGAGATGTGGGTTCGTCTGTAACTGGAGGATTCGGTGTAATTTTGACCATGGCCTTAGCTCTCTTTGGTTGAGGCTACTTCCCGTTCGCGACTAAACGATTGGGAGGCAGCTGTACGCAGGTTAGTCGACCGACGAGCTAAGAAATCGGCGCGCCCGGAGGCGCCCTGCGCACAGCCACCATCGAGTGCAGGGATGGGGATACCTGACTGATGGACGCTTGAGCGACTTAGCAACGACGGGCGACTAAACCCGATCACTGATGAGCAGTGACAGGTCTCAAACTACCGACGCAATCCAAGGCGAACAAGCCGGCGGATTCTGGCGTAGTTGTAGGCAAAGGCGCAAGGCGACGTCGGCTCGCGAGTTGCGGTTGCCCAATGACTGACAGCCCCATCTGACACTTCAAATTGTTCCGGCCTCTCATATCCAGCCCTACCTGTTTTGAGGAAACCGGAACGACCACTTCAAGAAACCTCCTACATCGCGCCCCTATCTTCCCGCGTTAGCGTCTGTGCTGCATTTAGCGGACGAGATTCACTACGTGGCGACACGCAAAAAAGATATCCCCCAGGTCCGAAACCCGCCCGGCGGCGACGGGCATCACGTCACCTATCGGGACATGACCGCCAGCGAACTGGCCGAGCGCGAAGCCCGGCAGTTGGCTTACGAAGCCATGCTTGCCCGGCAGGCAGCCTATGAACGAGAGCGCTGGGCCACGGTGGATAAAAAGCCCGTATTCAGCGTGACCGGAAGCGTGTTTGCCAAGAGCTGCAAGCTCCCCGACGGCATCATCGATTACAGCAACCCCAGCGGCTACGTCCCGGCCGATCTGGTCAAGCAGTACGGCGAACTCATGTGGCTCGGCGGTCGCGGCGCCGATCCATCCGGCACGATCCCCCTCAAGCGGATCGGCGCCGGCACGGTTCCCGTTACCTTGGGCCGGCTCGCGCTGGGCGGTTCGGCAACCTCCTCGGCTGCAGTTGCTGGCAGCACCGTTGGCGCAGCCCTGCTAACAGGCATCGTCGCCCTGCTCTGGCCGTCCAATCTGGGCGACAGCGCGCTTTACAGCGAAGACCAGCTACGCGACCTCAAGCAGGCCCGCAGCCGCATGCGCCTGAGCGTCGAGCAGCAGGCCGACGGCAGTCTCAAGGGGTATGGCTTCTATACCGGCCAGCATCCCGATTGGGAAATGGTTGATGTTGTTCAGTTCACGTCGCGAGCCGATCAGTTCATCGCCGACCTGGGAGATGGCATTGAACTGATCTGGACGCCGGCTACCAATCCGGCTGACACCCTCGGCATTCCTGCCCTGGAAGCTGCACCCCAGGCACCGCCTATTTGGATCTACCCGCCGACGCCGATGGCCGACAGCATCATCGTCGACCCGATCTACCCGCCGGAGTACAGGGATTTCATTCTGGTGTTTCCGGCGGATTCGGGAGTTCGGCCGGTTTATGTTGTGGTCTCTGTCAGGCGAAGCGGTAACGCCGACCATGACTACTATCCAGCACCAGAAACCGAAGAAATTACCGGTTTTTCAAATCTCAAAGAGGTAAAAAAGAAAACACCAAAACAAGGAGGGGCTGGACTCAGAGAACGTTGGGTTGGTCCTAAAGGAAGGACCATTTACGAATGGGACTCCCAACATGGCGAGCTAGAGGTATATCGCGCAAGCGACGGAAGTCATTTAGGCGCGTTCGATCATCGGACGGGAGTGCAAGTAGGTAAAGCTAGAAAAAACCGCAACATCAAAAAATATTTGTGAGGATTCGATGGGCTTAAAAATAAGATTGGATTGGTACGACAAAAAAACCGAATTGGGCGAAGGCAAAGAATATTCGAACGACTTGGGGGATGATTTGTCAGTAATCACCGCGCTGGATCTGGAAAGCGAACCCGAAATATATGACGGGGGCTTTGATGTACGCGCCGAATGGATACCTATCATTCAGCCCTTCTTTGAGCATTCAATCGCCCCAGAAAAATTCGATTATCAAATTGCATTTCGGTACCGAGCTAATTGGTAAAAAACAACTAGCCACCTCCCATCAAAACGTTTGTACGTAGCGGCGACGTAAAGCGTTGAAAATGGGAGGATCCTAAAGGCAGGTTTATGAATGAACTCACGACACGGCACTATAGGATAACCCCATGAAACATAAAATAATGGGCGCGATAGACGGTGACGACTTCGCTTCATACGAAAAAACTCTCTGCATTGACACTCAGGCTCTAGCAAAGATAATGAATTGGAACAAAGAAGAAAGTTATTTTTACGACTACGCACTGAACACATCTCAAATTGAAGCACTGGAAGATTCGTGCTCAATAGAGTTACCACGAAACCTGTTGCTTTTTTTAACCAGCAGCAACTAATTCACTAAAAAGCATCAAAAAGAGGGATACCATGCGTTACTTCTCAATAACAGGCTTCTATCCAGACGACAAGAAAGACGATTCACTGCAATTTGAGATTTGCATAAAAAACGCCGAGCAAAACGAAGCGCTAGCCCAGATAACTGAAGCAAAACCATTCAACGCTGTTGAACCAGGAGAGCTGGAGATAACGGAAGAGCAACTCAAAAAAATAGAGAAAACACTCGACATGAAATTCCCTGCCGGCCTGGAATATTTCATCGGGACTAGCGCCGACACCCCCTCAACCAAAACCAGATCAAAAAGCTGAACGAGCCAAATGGGACTCAAACTCAGACTTGAATGGTTTAGCAAGCAAACCGAATCCTACGAAGGAGAAGGATATTCAAAAGACTTGGGCGAGGACGGCACTGTCATTGAAGCCTTAGGGATTCCAATCGAAAACAACATAAATAACGGAGGCTTTAATGTCCCACAAGAATGGATAAAAATTCTCCAACCTTATTTTCAGCATTCAATTGATTGGCCCACCTACGTCTATCAGGTCTCCTTCGATTATCGAGACAGCTGGTAGCCACGGAGTGAGTGGTCAATCAAAGAGAAATACAGACTCACGCCACATACCGTGCCCGGCTAAAAAACAGTGCCGCACCGATAGCAATAGCACTGGTTGAAGCGATACCCACATCAAAGCCCGAGATGAAGGATGGCAGCGCAAAAATACTCGCAAATCCCAGCGCAAGCAGGGTTATGCCGAGCCATTTCCTGAGGTCGTAGGATTTCATATAGAAGAACAGCAGCAGGAACACCGCGTATGCCAAGGCGTACAGGCCATATTCGCTCATAGTCCTAACCTCCTTGAGCCTTGATGATCATGGAGGATCCGGAGCGTTGCGGACCTATGCCACCGCTAACTTGTGCATCCAGGCTAACGATGACATCACCGGCGTGATAGGTCGGCAACTTGCCCAGTGTGAACTCGCGGACCGCCCATCCCACAGGAAGGGCTGCGCCGGGCATTAATTTGCCGGCCGCCGTGGCGAAAACGCCAGTGGTTAGGTTGGCGATACTCATTCGTTGGGCGTTGAGTAAATCACCTTGTTGCCGGGTCAGGGGTTTTGAAATCCCGATCATCATTTGGCAGGGTAAATCCTTGGCGAGCATTTTGTCGTAGAGCTCCACCACCTGGTTGCTCACTTCATAGTGGGCGGATTTCGCTTCGCCAAAGTGCAGTGTTCTGAGGCTACCCCGTTCATCGGCTGACAGGGTGAAGCGCGATACGCTGAAGATAATTCCATGGTTGCCAGAAAATTGGCCTGTTTCAAACTTCAATGCTCGCATCCTTATCGAGTCTATGAAGGCGGGATTCTGTCTTAGCCGGTGCGCTTTTCGCAAATGGTAAAGCTACGGCTCGGATTGCCCTGCTACCTGACGATCCGCAGTCACGATAAAGGGCCTGCCCTCAAGATCCATTTGCTCCAGGACCATCCTGTTCTTATCCACCTCCTTGATGCGCGCCTGCCCCGATCCCCCTTCGGGGTAGATATCACTGAGGTTGGGCATGCTGGGGCCGATAAATTGCGCCACTGTCAAAGGCGAAATATCTTGGCCGTCAACCGAGTAGGTCTTGGGTAACGTCTTCATCTGCTGCAGCGTGAACGACAGGTTTTCGCTGTCTGCGCTCCAGGTGCCGGCGCCATTGGCGCTGTATTCGAGCCTGAACGGCTTCGAAGGCTCTGTCCCAACCAGCGCGACGACGCCGCTGACGTTGTAATGATTGTTGGCGAAGTATTCGATGGTGCCCTTGAACTCGAACTTCATGCCGTCGCCGTTGGGATAGCTGAACGCTTCGGTCCAACGACCAATGAAGTGGCTTTTGTAGTAGTCGGCCCTCATTTCGGCCAACCAGGATGAAATGCTGGGGAACCCGGCCAACAAGCCAACAATCGCCACGATCGCGGCCCAGCTTTTTAGCGAGTACTGCTTGAGTGTCGAGACAGCGGTCATCCATAACTCCTTATCCATGAGGAGGCGCGCAGCACTCCGGTTTGCCTGAGCGGTTGTTGCCAGACCGCTCAATAGAAGCGGTCTTCTTCTTTCATGCGGTAAATGCGACCGAACGTCATGAAGGAAATTCCGAAGAACACCAATGTCAGCAATACCCCGCCAGCCATGACGAAGAAGCTGGCGCGATAAGTGTGTAGCTCGGTGGCGATGCTGCTGATTTGGGGAAACCAACGTGAATACAGCAGGGGAACGTCCCCCCCTACCTCGTACTGATCATGTTCGTTATAGCGTTGGTCCACGTATTCGTCTTCATGGACTTGCTGATCACCGTCGGCATATTGGTAACGAATGATGATGCCGTTTTCATTCATCGGGATGCTTTCCAGTTGCGTCACGGTGCCGTTTACCTCGACAGCGCTCCACCGAATGGCCCCATAAATGGACCCTGAGTGTTTTGCCAGAGAGGCTAGAAATAGCAGTACACAGCAAGCAACGGTAAGCAGGACGATTCGGTTATACAGGTGGTCTTTTTCAGCTTCGCGTGGGTAAAACATGCTCCGGTCCTTCGAATGGGATTGCTGCGCAACCTATCGGCGAGCGACCGGGCAACTTGAGTTTTTATAGAGGCCACGGCCCGTTCGTTGCTGTCGGCCTGTCGATAAGCAGGGTTCAACGGATTGTTATCCTGCCAAGTGTTTCATTTACTTAACAGCACGCCGTCAACACTTTCAATTATCGCCAAAAACAGGCGAGTCGATTCGACAAGCGAAACGGTACGGCTATATTCACAATGCCTCCATCCTGATTGGATTTGAATCCTTCGCTGTAGATCCTGCCGGAGGGACGTAAGCATCCGAACCGGACTCATCTCCTGTTCTGAGATAACTATGCTCGGACAAAGGAATTCCCCATGGCTTTGGTCGACCCTAGAAATAACGAGTACGACGTTTCCAAACTACAAAGTGCAAGTATTATTGGACACGTCACCACCCAGTCTGCACGCATTTGGATTCGCGTCTATACACCAGGAAACTGGAGCCTGGTTTGGTCAAAGAATGCAATCGAAGGCGATTTGGTAAAGCTGGATGGCAAACCGCTGGCCGAGTTTTTGAAACCGTATAACTGTGCTCATGACTCATATGCATTCAGCTGGGAAGATGATCTGACCCATACCTTCGACCTTCAGGGCCTGGATCAAGACACGACTTATTTCTACTATCTAATGACCGACGAGACGGACGGTACGGAAACCTTTCGCAGGACCGAAATCGGTTGTCATAAGTCACTCGCCTTCAGGACCATGGCAGACGAGATGCTTGATTTCAGCTTTGGATTCTATAGTTGCCATGATCCGTTCAACGCAAATGGAAGTTATGGCGCCTGGCCTCTCTTTCTGGAAAAAATGGATGTTTCAAACGCCAGATTCGCTATAGGGGGTGGCGATCAAGTGTATGTTGATTGCCAGGAGAGCAAGCACTTTCCTGACATCTGGGAGTGGTTGAAAGACAACAAGGACGACTTGATCGCAGAGTGCTCCACAAAAGGCAAGCTTGACCTTAAAAAGCTCGACGCGTACCTGCTCAATCTGTATCGCTGGTACTATCGAGTGTATTGGAAATTTCCACACCTCCAGGAAGCGTTCTCCAAGTACCCGCAATACATGATCTGGGACGATCATGAAATCATGGATGGCTGGGGTTCTCGTACCGACGAAGAGCGAATCGCAATAATTTCCAGGTATTTCGAACGCGATGACAAGGTAATAGATAGAAAATTGGTTAATTCAATGTGGACGGCTGCGCGGACGGCTTACTTTGAATATGCGCACAGCCACAATCCCGAGACTGGCGTTTCCAAAGGCTCCTTGAAAAAACCAGAGACCTGTATCTGGGATTACGGTTTTGAAAAAGGCGGCATTCCATTTTATATGCTTGACATGCGTGGACATCACGACGTCGAAACCCCGGAAAAGAAGAACTTTCTTCTCGGTACAAAACAAATCGAACGATTCCAAGAATGGTTGAAAAGTAGCGCGAACTCATCCTCTCCCTTGTTATTTGTGGTTAGCCCGGTGCCATTCGTTCACTGGAAATCGGTGCTCTTGACGGCTGGTTCCTGGCTTGACTCCGCCAAAGATGATTGCATGGATGAGTGGGACCATAGCAGCAACCATGCAGAGCGAAACATTCTGCTGGATTCCATCTTTCCAGCGCTGGACAAAAGCGGTAAGACATTGGTGTTCATCAGTGGCGACGTTCACTGTGCCGCTGCGTTTCGACTGAGTCATGATAAATATCGTAAAGCCAGTATCTATCAGGTGGCCTCCAGCGCTATTTCCCGAATGCCCGCCGGGCAGTTCGCCGGAACCGGGATCGCAAATTCTGGAAAGATCAACGGTCATGATTCCATCTATTTCGAGCACCTTTTCAGTCACTCGGAAGACAAGAACTTTGCAATATTCCACGTAGCAGGTGGAGCCTCGGCATCTGTCGATCTCTGTTGGCCTGGTGGCTCACAAGGCGAAGCCGTGGTGAAAACCCTACGACTTCGCTGACTCCCGCTTGACGCAAGGCCTTGATAAAACCTGCGCACTGTAAGTCGCTATGGTGCGCAGTCACGTCCCGAAAATCTTTCCACTCCATCCCTTCCCGCAAAGCTCCCATCCGCTCCAGCAAACGCCCCCGCCCACCCCCGCCTCGATAATCCCTTCTCCACTCACCCCCTACCGCTGCAACCGAGCACCGTGTACCCCCCATGAACCTACGCACCTTCATCCGGAGCTATTGCCTCAACTCCAGGCTCGCCACGCATGCCCTGACCCGGCTGCACCGAGCGCTGTCATCCCTGGCCGCCTACCTGGCCCAGCAAGGCTTCGATTCCAACATATGGCCGGCCACCCGTGACGAAGCCACGCTCGACCGTCGCCTCAACACCGTGTGCCCAGAGCTGGCCGCCACTGTGTTCAGCCACGCCCGCGAAGGCATCATCCTGGTCGACCCCTTCGGCCGGGTCATCGCCGTGAACGAGGCCTTCACCCGCCTCACCGGTTACGGGCAAGAAGAGATCAAGGGTCGCGAGCTGAACTCCCATCGCATGGTCCGTCGCCTCACCGCTTTTTACGCGCCAATGAAAAACGCGTTGGATTTCCACGGGCATTGGTCCGGTGAAATCCAAAGCAACCACAAGGACGGCCGGGAGATGACCTCGCGGATCAGCATCAGTGCGGTGCATGACCGTCACGGCAATGTTCAGCACTATGTGGCGCTGTTCAGCGACATGACCCAGATGAAGCAGCGTCTGCAGTTGCTGGAGCGCGATGCCCGGTATGACGCGCTCACGCAGTTGCCCAATCGGTTGTTGTTGGCCGAGCGGATGCGTCAGGCGTTGGGCAAGGCGCGTATTTATCAGCAGAAGGTGGCGATTGCGTTTATTGATCTGGATGGGTTCAAGGCGCTGAACGACAGTTATGGGCATGACTGGGGGGACCGGGTGTTGCAGATTGTCGCGGCGCGGATCAATGCGACGTTGCGTGAGGGCGATACGTTGGCGCGGCTGGGGGGTGATGAGTTTGTTGCCGGGCTGGTGGGGTTGCAGGCGGTGGAGGACTGCGAGCCGTTGCTCAAGCGGATGCTGGCTGCGGCCAATGCGCCGATTTTGATTGGCGCGCAGACGGTGGAGATCGCGGCGAGTATCGGGGTGGCGTTTTACCCTGAGCATGGGCATGAGATCGATGGGCTGATCAGTAAGGCGGATCAGGCGATGTATCTGTCGAAGAAGGCCGGTGGTAATCGTTTGGCGTTTTGTCCGACGCGGTTTATTTCGGTCAATAGCGAAGCCTGACGGTGGTGCCGAGGGTGCGTTCGCTGCCGGTCATGACGCCGTAGTCGCCGGTGCCGAGCAGTGAATAGACGGCTGTGATGTAGTTGCGGTCGAAGAGGTTACGCACCCAGCCTTCGACTTCCCAGGCACGGTCCTGGCTGCGCAGGCCCAGGCGCAGGTTGGTGAGGCCGTAGCTGGGTTGATAGCTGCCTTCGCCACCTTCGAGGGTGCCGGAGTAGCCGGTGCGAAAGCTGTAGTCGATGCCGCTGAAGGCTTCCAATCCGTAGGGCAGCGGGTGGGTGTGGTCGAGACCGCTGCTGAGGGTCCATTCCGGCGCGTTGTAGAGGCGCTCGCCGCTGAGGTCGCAGGTCCATTGGCCCGAGGCCGGTGGGCACGGGGCGTTGGGGAAGCTGCGGTAGCGCGCATCGCTCCAGGCCAGGCCCAGGCGGCCGGTGAGTTTGGGGGTAAGTTGCCAGGCCGAATCGAGTTCGATGCCGCGCAGGCGGACTTTGCCGACGTTGATCAGATTGTCCCGCAGGGGTGGCGCGAACAGCGAGGTGGGCGGGCTGTAGGTGAGCGCTTGGTAGTTGTCGACGTCGGTCTGGTAAATGGCGAGGTCGAGCAGCGCGCGTTCATCCCAGAACCGCGTCTTCATGCCCAGTTCCAGTGATGTGGCCCGCTCGGGTTCGAAGGTCGGCGCGGTGAACGGGCCGACCACGTCGAAGTTGATGCCGCCGGCCTTGTAGCCCCGCGACCAGCTGACGTAGCCCATCACCGCCTCGCTGAAACGGTAGCTGGCGCTGAGGAGGCTGGAGACGTTGTGTTCTTCAATCGAATCTTCGCGGTAATAAGCACCACCGAGGGCAATGTCGCGCAGCAATTGCCCACCGGCCTGGAACACCGGGGGCAAGCCAGTCAGCGGGGCGAGGTTGCTGACGTCGCGGGAGATCCAGCCGTCCTTGCGCTCCTGGCTGTAGCGCAGGCCGCCGGTGAGTTCCAGCGGGTCAATCGGGCGCCAGGAGAGTTGACCGAAAATCGCTCGGCTGTCGCCCTTCTGCTCGCCATCGTAACGTTGCCGGGCGCCGTCCAGCAGCATGGCCGGCACCTGGCTCGGATCGGTGATGTTGATGCCCAGTTTCTTCAGTTGCTCCAGTTGATCACCGACGAACCAGGGCGCGGCGTCCTTGCCGAATTCGGCGTCGATCTGTCGGTCGAGCTGCTGGCGCAGGTAGTAAAGGCCGGCGACATAGTCGACGGACGAGCCGGCTGTGCCGGACAGGCGCCATTCCTGGCTGAACTGCCGGTGGCCCAGCTCGGTTTCGGATTGGATCACCGACAGCGCGGTGCTGTCGCTATCGCGGGTGGCGCGGTAGTCCCAGTCGCGGTAGGCGGTGATGCTGGTGAAGCGCATCGCCTCGTCGAGGTCCCAGTTCAACTCCAGTGAGACGCCGTTCTGCAGGGTTTGCGGATGGCCCGGCGCGTCGATGCGGGACTCGCGTTTGTAGGGGTCGGGCTCGGTCAGTGGATAGCCGAGGAATTTGGCGCGTTTGCGGGTTTGCTCGCCGTAATGATTGACCAGCAGGACGTTGCCAGCTTCGTTTTGCTCGGCGTAGTCGGCGATCAGGCGGGCGCTGAAGTCCGGGTTCGGCGTCCACAGCAATTGGCCGCGCAGGCCTTGGCTGTCGGCGTCGCCGAGGCGGCTGCCGTCTTGCAGGTTTTCCACGGCGCCATCGGAGGCGCTGTCGAAAACGTTGAGGCGGCCGGCCAGCACGTCGTCTTGCAGCGGCCCGGAAATCGTCCCGCGATACTCACGCAAACCGCGCTCGCCGTAGCGGGCTTCGAGGTTGGCTTCGGGCTGGAACGTCGGTTGTTTGGTGATGATGTTCAGCGCGCCGGCGGTGGTGTTTTTGCCGAACAAGGTGCCTTGGGGCCCGCGTAAAACTTCGATGCGCTCGATGTCCATCAACTCGGTGAAGGCCATGCCCTGGCGCGCCTGGTAAACGCCATCGACGTAGGTGCCGACGCTGCCTTCCAGGCCTTCGTTGTAGGCGGTGGCGCCGAAGCCGCGCAGGCCGAAGCCGGCGTAGCGGGCATCGTGGCCGGACACTATCAAGCCCGGCACGCGTTGTTGAATGTCTTGCAGCCGGTGCAGGCCGGCTTCGTCCAATTGATCGCCGTAGAGGACGTTGATCGGGATCGGCACGTTTTGCGGGTCTTCCTCGCGGCGGCGAGCGGTGACGGTGGTTTCGTCGAGCGTGAGGACGGTGGGCGCCGTTTGTTCGGCCTGGACCTTCGCCCAGGGCACCATCGAAAGGCTGCCGAGCAAAAGCAGTCGGTAACCCCAACCCTGCACGCTATTGCTCCCGAGCCATCGCCGGACCCGCCGTGTCCGCGCAGGCCAGAGCCTTGACGCACGCCAGCAATTCGCGGCTGTCGGCGGGCTTGAGCAGTACTGCGTCGAAGGCCAGGTCCTGTGGATAGTTCTCCGGTCTGCGTGGCGGCACTGCGGAATAAAGCATCACGGGTAGATCGCGCGGACCGTCGCGCACTTGGCGCAGCAGTTCCCAGCCGTCCATGCCGGGCATCATCTGGTCGCTGATCAGCAGGTCAATCGATTGTTCAGCCAGGCAGGCCAAGGCGTCTTCGCCGTTCGCCGCCATGCTCACGTCGAAGCCGTAACCGGCCAGCAGGTCGTAGAGCCATTCGCTGTTCTGTTCGATGTCGTCCACCAGCAGGACGTGTTTGCCCTGGCCGTCGAATGGCGTGGCGTTGTTGTCGACGATGCCGTTTTCCAGGTCGTGTTCTTGGGCGCAGTTCAGTTGCAGGCGAAAACTGAAGTGGCTGCCCTGCCCCGTAGCTTGCGGCTCGAGGCGGCTGTCCATGCGTTCCAGCAGTTGCGTGACGATGGACAGGCCCAACCCGCTGCCTTCGTAGCGCTGGGCATTGCGGCCGCGGCGGAACGGTTGCAGGAGTTGTTCGAATTCCTGCGGATCGATGCCGATGCCGGTGTCGATCACGCTGAAGCGCAGTTCCACGGTATTGGTGCTCGCACCTGAAGGAGCGCTCACTTCGAAACGGATCTGGCCGTTGCGAGTGAATTTCGCCGCGTTCGCCAGGAGGTTCATGAGGATCTGCCGGAGGCGTTTGAAATCGGCCTCTACCAGTGGCGGCAGGTCATCCGCCAGCACCGCCTCAAAGGTGTTGCCCTGGCGTGCGGCGAGAAAGCCCGCTTCGTCTGCGATCTCGTTGAGGAAGCCGTACAGATAACCCGGTGCGAGGGTCAATTGCATCTGCTCCAGCTCGCCATGGGAGAACTCGAGCATCTCGTCGATCAGCTCCAATTGCTGGCGGGCGTTGCGCTCGATGGTGGCTTGATAGTCGCGGTTGGGGCCGGCGTGCAGCAGCCGCGCGTAGTCGATGATGCGTACCAGCGGCGAGCGCAGGTCGTGGCTGATCCGCGCCATCAACGCACTGCGCGCCGCCAGGGATTCGCGCAACTGCGACGTGCGCAGGGCCACGGTGCTTTCCAGGCGTTCCTGTTCGGCTTGGCGTTGTTGGTCGAGGGTGGACAGGGCGTTTTTTTCACGGTTGCGACTGCGGGCGACTTCCATGATCAACGTACACACCTGCAACGCCACGCCCGCCAGGGTGGACGATAGGCTGTATTTGCTTTGCGGCGACTGCCAGGGCAATTGCTCCTGGGGGAAGAACAGCCGCATTAGCAATTGCCCAAGCAACAGCGCCGGCACCAGCCAGGCCATCCAGTTGTAGCTCAGTCGTGCGCGCCAAGCCATGAACAGCGTGGCAAGCAGTACGCCATAGAAACTCATCAAGGATATCTGGACGATCTGCGCGCCTTGGACTGGATCGATCTTCAGCCACCAGAGTCGGCCGAGGATGCAGCCCAGCAGCGGCACCCAATAGCTCCAGCCGATGATTCCGGGCAGACGGGCAACCTGCAACAGGACGCGTATGTAGGCCAGGAAGAGTACGAACGAGAACGCGCTGGCGCAGGTCAGCAGCTCGCGTGTCCAGCCGAGTGCGGTGGGCCAATAGATCAGGTAGCCGTTGAGGATGCAGGTCAGCAGGATGTAGCTAAATATCGCGCCCGCGTTCACGGTCAGCAGTTGGGAGCGCAGGATCCAGCCGACGATGAAACCGAACGGGACCACCAGCAGGACAATGCCGAGGGTGAGTCCGTCGCTCAGGTAGGTCTGTTGCTGACTGCGCAGCAGCGCCGGTTCGGACCACAGTTCCGGCTCCAGCAACATCTGGAAATTGCTCGCCACGCGGATGAATAGCGTGGCGCTCTCCCCTGCCGCCAGCGAGACCGGGAACGCCGGCTGACGTGTCGCCGGCTGCGGCCATTCGGCCAAGGGATAGGCGCCGCCTGCATGGGCATCCTGACCCGGTTGATAGACGCGGATGTCTTCCAGGCGCGGCGCGCCGACCACCAGCAGGCGCGAACACGCCGCAGTACTTGAGTTGCTGAGCTGCACTTTCAACCAGAAGGCGGAGCGGCTGTAGCCTTGGGTCGGCCAGCCTGGGGTCGCGTGCTTGAAATACGTGTTGGGTAGTTGAGTGACTTCTTCCTGGCTCAGGCTGGCCTGGGTGTCCTCGAAAATTTGCATCGCGGGCATCAGGTCCAGGTGGTCAGCCCGGCAGATATCCACAGGCGCGGCGCGCAGCAAGCCTGTGGATAACAACGCTATCGTCAGCAATAAAACCTGTAGGAGCCGCATCAGGCGCGCCCGGCCAACTCGGTTTCGGTGATGCCCAGGGCTTGCTGGCGAAACTGGCTGGGCGTCATGCCGATTCGCTGGCGGAAGGCCGTGGTGAAGTTGCAGGCGTTGCGAAAGCCCACCAGTTCGGCAACGTCTTGCACGCTCATGGCGCTTTCGGAAAGCAGATCCTGGCCGCGCCGCAGTCGTGCGTCGCGAATGTAGGCGAACACGGTCAGCCCCAGGTGCTCGCGAAAGATTCGCGAGAGACGTTTCTCGTGAGTGCCGACTTTTTGCGCCAGTTGGACCAGGGACGGCATGTCATCGAGGTGGTCTTCGATCAACCGCATCGCGGCGCGCAGGACGATCTCATCGCCTTCCGGCTCCGGATCCGCCGGGTTCTGTTGGTGGGTGGGCGGCGCGCGCCAGGTCAATTGCAGGTGGATCTTGATACGCGCCAGCACTTCCTCGGGCGCGCAGGACTTGGGGATGTAATCCACCCCGCCCACGGTGAGCCCTTCCAGGCGTTCGATGGAGCTGTTGGCCGATGACAGGAACAGGATGGGCGTGTGCCGTGTCGCCGGCGCCTCGCGCAACAGCCGGCACAGGCTGAAACCGTTCATGTGCGGCATGTGCACGTCCAGCACGATCAAATCCGGACGCAAGGCCAGTGCCCGCTGATAACCCTGGTGAGCATCGCTGGCCAGGGAAATGCGCCAGGGTTGGGCCTTGAGCAAGATGAGCGTCGCACGGATATCCTCCGGGACGTCGTCGATCAGCAGAATATGCGGCGGCTCGGACGACACCGCCGCGCTTGCCTCCAGAGCCGCCCGCCTTTCGTATCGTCCGTCGTCCATTCGCTACGTTCTCTTATCGTGCGTTTGCCAATTAATTGCCGGAAAGCAACGGTATCGCAACGCAAAATCGATGGATCGGTAAAAATCGTTACACCAATAGCGGCAGGTGCGGCGAAGACTTGAAGGCGCCGATATGTCCATGGCCGCTATGCTGAGGCGATCCTACTTCGACAGGCAGGCTTTGATGATCCAGTGCAAACGCGCCTATGAAACAGCCAGCGCCGAGGATGGCGTACGGGTTCTGGTGGACCGCTTGTGGCCGCGCAATTGCCGCAAGGATGCGTTGGCGATTGCGCAGTGGCTGCCGGAGGTCGGGCCTTCCCATGAGTTGCGCAAGGCGTTCAAGGCGGGGGCGGTTTCGTTTGCCGAGTTCAGCGTGGCGTATCGGCGTGAGCTGGCGGCGCGGCCAGAGCATTGGTGGAAGCTGGTGGATATTGCGCGGGATGGGACGCTGACGTTGGTGTATGCGGCCAAGTCGACGGTTGAGAACAATGCGGTGGTGTTGGCGCAGTGGTTGGAGGATGAGGTGGAGAAACGGGCGGAGGGGAGTTCGCCGGTTTGTTATTTGTCTGAGTTTCCGGAGCTTTGAGTTGATCGTTCCCACGCTCCCGCGTGGGAACGCCGCCAGGGATGCTCCGCGTTCCGCTTCTGCGAGGTGACGCAGAGCGTCACGGGATGCATGCCCACGCAGAGCGTGGGAACGATCAGGGTGCGGCGGCGGTGGAAGATCGTTCCTCACGCTCCGCGTGGGAACGCCGCCAGGGATGCTCCGCGTTCCGCTTCTGCGAGGTGACGCAGAGTGTGGGAACAATCAATGCACTGCACAGACCTCTCCACGGGGTAATTGGTTTGCTTAAGTTCGGCGGCGTGCGGCTAAGATGGCGCGCAGAGAAACCACAAGGAAGACAGCCGCGATGCAATCGCCATTTGATCCGTTGGTTCATATCGATTGGAAAACACCGGGCAGCGACTTGCTCGGGCTGTTGCAGCATTACTATCCCGACATCGGTGTGTTTTCCGGCCCGGAATTCGAGGCGTTGTTGGATGAGCTGTCCAACGAAATGCCCGAGGTCTGCTTCGAGGCGCTGGCGCCGGTGTTGGCGGCTCAGGGTTACGACTTGTGGAACCTGGATGCCGGTGGCGATGATTATCGGCCGGTGATTGTCCCGGTCGATCAGCGCGAGGCGTTTGCACAACACTGGCGGGAACAAAACGCAGAGCCAGGCTACACGCCGACGTTGATCGAGCCGCCGAAACCTGTCGCAGTCGAGCGCAAAAAACCCAAGGCCAAACGCAGCAAGTTGAATTGGCTGCAGGAAGTCCATGACTATCCCGGCACCACCTATGTGCATGAATACAACTACCGCAACGGTTGGGCCGCCATCACCGAGCAGGACGAAGACCAGTGGTTGTGCTTCCTGATCGATTACAACCAGTGGCCGCCCACCGAGCAGGACATGCTCGAACACCGGACCGATGGCGTGGACGGCGCGGACTTGCAGCTCATCGATGCCGATGCCCAGCGCAGCCTGTGGAAACGTCGGGTCGTACGCGGCGATTACAGTGCGGATGACCGTTATCAATACGAGATTCGGCAAGGCGATGAGATCGCGGCGTTCGGGCCTGCCGGGGTGCAGTGGCCGGAGGTTGAACAGCCCTGCGTGGTGGTGGGCTCGGAGATATTCGAACGCCAGCGTATTTACGAACCCGAGCATTTGACGCGGATCTGGCGGATCACGGCGGACAGCAGCGAGGTGATTTTCGAGTACGCGGATGAACTGACGATCCTGCCCATCGGCCCTGGCCGCTTGCTGTTCATGCAGCACAACGGCCCGAAGTGCTGGGTCTGGAATCAAGACCCGCCGCACCAGGCCATCGTCGCCAAACCGATGCCCGCTGAGGCTTATAAGCTGCGGGCCTCAACCGCGTACCTGGGGGGTGACGAGATCCTGTTGTTCAGCGAAGGCGCGCGGCAGAACGTCGAGCACTCGGGTTATCAGGAGACGGTGCTGTTGGCGTGGCGCTTCAACTTCATGACTGGCACTGCGACAAAGGCGACATTGGATGGTTTCGGCAGTGAGCTACGCCAGGACACGCGCCTGCTCGTCACGCAGC
Source organism: Pseudomonas brassicacearum subsp. brassicacearum (assembly GCF_008801605.1). Lineage (GTDB taxonomy): Bacteria > Pseudomonadota > Gammaproteobacteria > Pseudomonadales > Pseudomonadaceae > Aquipseudomonas > Aquipseudomonas brassicacearum. The sequence goes on from NZ_VZPJ01000005.1 coordinate 174,915, forward strand.
CCAAGCAGGTCATTACCTTGCGCACGTTTCACGGGCAGCTTCATGTGTCCCGGGGGCATGGGGATTGGTGGGTGTGGAGTTATCGCGCCAATACGTTTGGGTCGCAGACGCTGGCGTGGTTTTGGAATCAACGCAGCAATGAGGTGGTGAAGCTGTCGACCAAGGACATCCCGCGTATTAAACCGGATGTTCGTTACGTGCCGGCGCAGGATCGGTACCTGGCGTTTGAGACAGAGTTTGTGGCGCGGTTGCCGGGGTTCAGTGAGATGGTTGAGGCCAAGGGGTGTGAGGTTTTGGTTTTTGAGTGAGACGGTTACGCAGGAGCTTTTGTGGCGAGGGAGCAAGCGCCCTCGCCACAGGTTTGCTTAGATGCTTAGCACGCCGCGAAACCCGCGCGCCGCGTAATACGACTGCACCCCATTGTGGTAGATGAACACCCGGCCATAACGGTAGTCGCCAAAAATCGCCCCATCGAGCGAGCGAAGCGCTGGAGGGGTTGCCAGCCAACTGGATGTCTTGGCATCAAACTCACCGAGCGTTTGCAGAGCTCGGTACTGGTCTTCCGTCAGCAGGGCGATACCCATTTCTTCGGCCATTTCGACGGCACTGCCCTTGGGCTTGTTCTCCTTGCGTGCATCCAGGGCGGCGCGGTCGTAGCAGAGGCTTCGGCGACCGGTTGGGCTTTCTTTGGCGCAATCGCAGAAGGTGACAGCGCCGGTTTTCGGATCGAGGCCGATCACGTCCGGCTCGCCTCCGGTGGCTTCCATGGCCTGGAGGGACTTCAGGGCATTGGGGTTGGCTTCAAGCCGGGCTTGGATGTCGGCCCAAGAGATACCTGGGTGGCGTTGGGGATTTTGGTCGAAGCGGGCCTTCAGGGTGTTGAGCAAACTTTCTTGTTCTTGTTTTTTCATGGTCCTGGAATCCATTGATGGTCGGTTGCAAGCCCCGCACTTATTGCCCACAGGAGGCTAGAATAAAGACCTGCCCGGTGGTACTCACCTGCGTAATGCCAAGGCTTCCTATCGGGGTAAAGGGATAGCTGCCGGTCGTCAAGGTCAATGGTTTAGAGTCGAACTCGGTATCCGGCGTAAAAAACAATGTGGTTTTTACGCCGTCTCGCCGTTCTTTGGGCGCCAGCGCCAGGTTTTTTTATTCAGCGCTTCGTCTTGATTGGTGTAGTCGTTAAGGTGGTTCATTGGAATCCCTCCCGATGTTGCATTCAGAGCGAATACTTCACTCTAGACAGCGTATTTCACACCGTCCAGCGAGGGGCCTTGTTCCACGTTGCCCGCCAAAATGAGGCCTGAGTGCTGCCCAATGGTTACAGAAAACGCTTCAGACTCGTCCCTGAGTTTTCGTCCAGCCAACCTTGATCAAGACAGCGACGTTTGCGTGCATTTCTTCGAGGACATGCTGCTGTGTGCGTTTGGTTGCGCACAACAGCTACACGGTCCCGATGGTAGGCAGCGATACCTTCAGTCGCTGCAAGAAAAAGCAGCCGCGGTTCCTGGCAGCGTTGTCCATGCCTGGGATGAAACACGGATTGTGGGACAGATAGAGATATCGCTGCTGAAGACAGAACCTGCAGTGGGTTACATCCACTTTTTCTATCTCATCCCTGACTGGCGATCACGCGGTGCCGGGAAGTTGCTGTTGGCTTACGCGACCGACTTTCTTGCGGGGCTGGGCTGCGAGCGGATGAGATTGTCGGTGAGCGAAACGAACCAGAGGGCGGCGCAGTTTTATAGCCACCATGGTTGGACTGATATCGGGCCCAGACAGGACAAGCCAGAACTGCGCTTGCGCTTGATGGAAAAGCCCATTGGCTAAGGGCCTGTGGTGCAATATCGGACTTTGAGATTCTGGCTCCTCGAAAAAGAGCGCGTCGTATCGGAAGGGGAAATGACTTCCTTGAAGTATCCGGCGCTCAAGATAATGCCTTCACACTCCTTCAGTTAAGCACTGAACTGCTTGATCCAATCAAGGCCTGCCACGGTAGAGCCGGCGGGACGGTATTCACAGCCGATCCACCCTTGGTAGCCACGCCGCTCCAGGTCTGCGAACAAAGCCGCAAAATCCATGCTCCCCGTCCCTGGTTCATGACGCCCCGGACAGTCGGCAATTTGCACATGGACGGTTCGGTCATAGAAACGAGCCAGGATATCCGCCGCGTCCCCGGTCAGCCGTTGGGCATGGTAAAGATCGAGGATCAGCCCAACACTCGGGAACGTCTCCAGCACCTGCTGCGCCCTGCTGAAGTCGGACATGTAGTAGTCCGGCATTTCCTGCACGCAGATGACTTCGATCAACGGCCGCAACCCCTGGTCTTCGAGAAATTTGACGGCGTACTCCAGATTGCGCCCATAGATAAGCGCGGCGTCTTCCTGAGTCGTAACGCCCGACATGATGTGGACATCCGAACACGCCAGCGCCTTTGCATAGCGAGCAGCCTGGAGCAAGCCGCTGCGAAACTCCTCGTCCTTGCCGTGCAAGGCTGCGATGCCTTTGGTCACGCCAGCCGGTGCAGCGAACTGGATCAACGGCAGGTTGTGTCGAGTCAGATGATCGGCCAGAAGACTGGCGTCGAACTCATAGGGCGACGGGAATTCCACCGCGCGAAAGCCCGCAGCAGCGGCGGCTTCGATGCGTTGTAGAAAAGGCACTTCATTGAATTGAAAACCGAGATGAGCGTTGAACTTGGGCATTGGGTAAATCATCCATCCTGGGAAGAAACGAAATCATCCGTTTAGAGCAACTTGCGCAGCGCCAGCACGGCACTGTCGGGTGTGGTCAATACCGGTAGTCCGGAGCGAGCCTGGGCCTGTTCGGCAGCACTGGTCATCGAAAACTGGGCGAAACAGATCAGGTCGCAACCCTCGACCCGGGCGGCCATTTCCACGATGGCGGCATCGTGGGCTTGCGGGTTGCCGTCTTTCAACGCCTGCAATGCCCCCGGAACGAAATAGGGCACCACTTCCACCGCGCGGCCACTGCGCTCTGCCGCTTGCTTGAACTCGGGCATCATCGAGGTAATGGTGGGTTCGAACGTTGCCAGCACAGCAATGCGCGATGCCTGGCTCAGCGCCTGGTCGATCATGGCTTCGTTCGGCTTGAGCACGGGAATGGCCACTTCGGGTTTAACCAGGTCGATGGCATCACCAAAGGCCGAACAAGTAAACAGAATGGCATCCGCCGCGCTTTGTACGGCGTAATGGGACAGCGTCAGGAAGCGCGCTTTCATGCTCGTGGTCAACTCGCCCTCTTCCACCCGGTCCTGGGGCAACGAGTCCTCGAGCAGATTGATGATCCGTGCCTGCGGCCAATGCCGGGTAAAAGCCGCCGTGATGGGCTCGATTGCCAAAGGGGTTGCGTGGATCATGAAAATTCGTGGAGCCTTCATGCTCATGTGCCTCGATAAGGTTTTTCGGCCAGCAGCAACTACCGCTCAGCCTCTCCCTGTGGATAAATGTCGCTCACATTCAACGACAACTTTGCCGCCACTTCTTGTCCGTCGGCTTTGCTGAAGCGCAACTGAAATTCCTGGTACGCAGGACCGGCCCGCCAACGGTCAACTTTCAGGTTTTGGTGGAGGGTACTTTCGCCGGGTTCGAGCTGCCCGAACAGCGGATAGCCTGCATTGGTAAACAGTTGCTCCGCTTCATACCAGTCCATCTCCTTGTGCAAGGCTACGAGCGGCTCCACCATTGCCCATGCCGCCGGAGATACTTTTTGCCCGACATCCAGGAAGACCACCTTGCTTTCTTTCGCGGCGATCAGGAATGGCAAAGTCATGGACTCGCCCGTCGAATCGAACAGCTTTGAATTCATGCCGGCGTACGCGTCACTGCTATTTCCCCTGCGTTCCGATATTCGCCAGCCGATAACGCTTTCCGGGTTGAAGCTGTTATTGGTGAGGATGATTTTGTAGCGCTGCTTGAACAGCACCTCCTGGTCATCCTGGTAGGCTTTGTAGAAGGACACTTTGCTGTGTTCAGCGCCGACCCGGATGATGAGTGGAGTTCTGCGGCTGGCGACGCTGTCCTGGTATTGCTGGTAGCTGAAGTAGGCTGAGGCGATGGAGACGATCAAAGCCAGTGTTGCAATGGCGTCTGTTCGAGTGAGGGAATTGAACCATTTCATCATGAGGTGGCGCGTCCGGGCATTGGTGTTGGCTAAAATGACGTCATCGCGAACAGGCTCGCTCCCACAATCATCAGTGTTCGCAGCATTTTGTCTCACCAGAACCCTGATTCCCCATCAAACCAGGACATTCACTCTCCCCCCCGTCTGTGAATGGGTCATGAGCCCACGATAGGACTGAGGCAGGTTGCCAGCGCGGAAGCGAATCTTGCCATCACCATGGGGTGTACGCTGGCGTACGACTTGGCTGGGTATCCGGTATAGGGGTCCTTGATTGGCAACCTTGCCTGATCGGCGTCTACGTTTGCTTGGGCGCGGCCGTCGCGCCAGGCAATATCACCACGTCACTGCGTTGCGTGACGATGCAGACATGTGAATGTTCTGGCCATTGGCCCAGGTGCGTGCCGCTCAAGTCACCGGGGCACAGCAGAAGAACATCCCCAAGGGAAAAGAGTGGAAAGGCCTCTACAACCGGGAGATCCAGGCTCGCGTCCACCGTTCCCCAGCTCGCCGGATCAAAGTCTTTGGCCTCAAAATTCTTCAACAACCGATATTTGAGTGGAGTCGTTTCACGCACCCCCATCATCCCCGCCGCCTTGAACACCACGGTAGAGCTCGCGCCCGGATACGTGGCGACAACCACCAAGGTGACAAGCAATGCCGATCCGAACGACAACAGCCCGCGGGCGACGATATGTTTTTTGCTCACGAAGAAGATCAAGGCTGGTAAGAACAACAAGACGACCGCCACCATGGAAATGACCATCAGCGAGTTGATCGCTTCCGGGGTGTCTTTGCCCGTGTACGACTTCAGCAATATCAACATCGGGTAGACGGCGGCGAAAACGGCGATTATCAAAATAGAGTAGGCAAAAAAGAATACGCCTGCCTGATGCCACCAAACCCCAAGGCCTTTGAGGTTGTTAAAGAGGGACACCAACTTCAAGGCCATTCGAATTCTTTGCGATTTCAACGATAAGCCCAAGACCGCGCTCATGCCTGAAAGGATGACCAAGGCGACAATCCAATGCTCGAGCTTAGGCGCCTGGAACGCAAAGGCCACAAAAATCAACGACCCCACGACCGCCGCCCAGAAAAACCAGCGGGCAACCGTTGGCCTGAGGTTGGGCGTCTGGTTGAAAAAAGACACGGCTAAGGCGTAGAACATGGTAGTGACACACATCACCACCATGTAAAGAAACAGGACAAAGGCAACCACTCCCATCCACGGAAGCAATGCAGAGAGCTTCTTATCGAACACCAGCGGTAAAAGGTCGATCCGATCGATCGCCTTCGCGTACGTCATCAGGATTCCAAAACTGAGCACCGCACTGATTAACGCCCCCAGACTGCCTATCAGGCCCCAATGCTCCGCCATCAATTTCAGCGCCGCGTAGATATCCTGTTGGAATGAGGCAGGTTTCTGTTTCTCGTCCGTTGTGCCGAATTCTTGCTCCATTACCTTTTCCTTTTCCATTCCAAACTGAACAATGAGGAGAAACACAGATGGATGCGCACGTCTCCAGAATCACCCTATCGACCGCACGTCGATGACCTTTAGCCTGCAGGATACCGGGCGTAAAGGGGAGCTGGTTCGCGATGCGACCGGTCTAACCTGCGATGTTGTATGTGCTGCCGTTTTCGCGAGCAAGCTCGCTCCCACAGTTTTTTGTGTTGAGATGACATTCCAGCATGAATAGCTAAGGTGAAGTAACCCGTAGCGTCCATCACTGAGCACATGAGGCCCGTATGAAGAACTTCACGATTCAACGTATTGACCACATCGTCCTGCGCGTAAAAGACATCGAGCGCAGCCTCGCTTTCTACACGTCGGTGCTTGGTTGCGAGCTCAAGAAGCGCCGGGACGATCTTGGCATGATTCATCTGGGCACCGGTGTTTCGATGATTGACCTGGTAGCCGTCGACGGGCCTCTCGGTCGCCAGGGCGGGCCGGCGGCCGGAAAGCAAGGGCACAACGTCGATCACCTCTGCCTGCGTATCGAGCCGTTTGATGAACAGGCCCTCCTCGCGCATCTGGCTTCAGCTGGCCTGGAGGTTGAGAAAGCGCAGAAGCGCTATGGCGCGGAGGGCAAGGGTTGGTCGATTTACTGCTTCGATCCGGACGGCAACCAGATCGAGTTGAAGGGGCCGGCGTTGGAGCCTTGAGTTCGACAGGCCTGACCCGTTCCGCGACATCGGCCGAGCTTTGTGCACTGTCCAATGAATCGGCCAACCGGGGCATTTTGTGCAATGACATAGCAACCTCGCCTTCGCGCTGGCCCAAGGGTGCCCATCCCTGGGTACCGCTCTGGTTGGTCGCCAACCCGCAATGCCTGCCGTTCGACCCCGCCAGTGGTGCCGAGGTGCACGCCATTGCCCTGGCGGCTTTGCAAAGTTTGTATGTGGAAGGCGATGACGGCTTTTACAACATGGCGCTTCACGACCAACCTGATGACTTCATCACACCCAACGCCCCCTCTGCGCGAGTCAGGCCCTCAAGGGCACGTACAGGCTCGCCGGGATCGATGCCGATTCAGCGCTCCCTCGGGTGCGCTTGCTGGGTGCGGGCCGGCGTCAGCGCGCTCGTCCGCTGTTGCGCGCCGCGCTGGCCGCTCGCTCCAGCGCGTCACTGAAGACGCGCTGCTGTGCGTCGTCGAATTGCGACAAGAACAATTCCTCCACTGCCCCTTCGTAAATGTTCCACATCTTTTTGCGCAATACCTTCCCGCGTTCGGTGATGGCGGCGTATGCGCCCCGGCCGTCATCGCTGGCGCGGCTGCGCGTGACCAGGCCTTCGGCCTCCAGGCGGTCCACCAGGCGAGTGAGGTTGTAGCGCTCGATGGCCATCACGTCGGCCAGTTCGTTCATGCGCCGGGTGCCGTCAGGGCCGCTTTCCAGACCCCATAACGCGTCATACCAGGCGTAGGCCGGCAGCCCGGCGGCGGCCAGCCGACGTTCGATTTCGCGGATCAGGCAGCGGTGCGCCCTGACGAATCTGAACCAGGTATCCGGCTCGCTTGAAGACATGCATCACCTTTTTCATGAGATCGATTTAGTTGCAATTGTAGCGCGCGACAGGCTAAGTTCTCGCACGTAGTTGCAATTGCAACTACAAACATTCTTGAAGGTTGGCGTCGATCCACGCCCCTTAGTCAGGCACCAAACGACTCGGTGCTGCTGCACTGTCCAGGAGAAGACAACGATGGCTCAACAACCCATGTTCCTCGACGAGGATCCACAAGAGACTCGCGAATGGCTCGAATCCATTGAATCGGTGGCGAGCGTCGAAGGGCGGTCTCGCGCCCACTACCTGATTGACCAGATGCTGGATTTCGACGCCAACCGCCATGGCGATTTTTACGGGCGCGTCACCACGCCCTACGTCAATACCATTCCATCCGACCGTCAGCAGCCTTATCCCGGCGACCTGGCCATAGAGCGCCGGATAAACGCCTACATCCGCTGGAACGCGTTGGCCATGGTGCTGCGCGCCGGCAAGCATTCGAACGTGGGTGGACACATCGCTTCCTATGCCTCGGCGGCCGTTCTCTACGATGTGGGCTTCGAGCACTTCTTCCGTGGCCGCACCGAGCAGTTCGGTGGCGACATGGTGTACATCCAGGGCCACTCCTCGCCGGGCATCTACGGGCGTGCTTATCTGGAAGGTCGCCTGGACGAAGCACAGCTGGACAACTTCCGCCGCGAGACCGACCGCGATGGTGTTTCATCCTATCCGCATCCAAGGCTCATGCCGGATTTCTGGCAATTCCCCACGGTGTCCATGGGGCTCGGGCCGATCACCGCCGCGTACCAGGCGCGGTTCATGCGCTACCTGGAAGATCGCGGGCTGAAGGAGCATCAGGGGCGCAAAGTCTGGGCGTTCCTCGGTGACGGTGAAATGGACCAGCCGGAATCGCTGGCGGCAATTTCCCTCGCGGGCCGGGAGAAGCTCGACAACATCATTTTTGTCGTCAACTGCAACTTGCAGCGCCTCGACGGACCGGTGCGCGGCAACAGCAAGGTGATCCAGGAATTCGAAAGCCTGTACCGCGCAGCCGGCTGGAACGTCATCAAGGTGATTTGGGGCAGCGGTTGGGATGCGCTGTTGGAAAAGGACAAGACCGGCCTGCTACGCCAACGGATGATGGAGTGCGTCGACGGCGATTATCAGAACTACAAGTCCCAGAACGGCGCCTATGTGCGGGAGCATTTCTTCGGCAAATACCCCGAGTTGCAGGCGCTGGTCAGTGACCTGAGCGATGACGACATCTGGAAACTGTCGCGCGGTGGCCATGACCCGGAGAAGGTCTACAACGCCTACGCCGCCGCCATGCGCCACACCGGCGGGCCTACGGTCATCCTGGCGAAAACCGTGAAAGGCTTCGGCATGGGCGAAGCGGGCGAAGGCCAGAACATCAACCACCAACTCAAGAAGATGGGCGAGGATGCGGTCAAGGCGTTCCGTGATCGTTTCGGCCTGGACCTCACGGACGATCAATTGGGCGACATGCCCTATCTCAAGCCCGCAGCGGACAGCGTCGAAGCCCTTTACCTGCAAGCCCGGCGCACTCAGTTGGGCGGCTACGTGCCTGCGCGCTTCAGTGCGGTGGAGCCTTTGCAGATCCCGCCATTATCGACCCTGGACACCCAGCTCAAAGGCACCGGCGAGCGGGCGATCTCGACGACCATGGCCTTCGTGCGCATCCTCGGCACGCTGCTCAAGGACCCGAACATCGGCAAGCTGATCGTGCCGATCGTCCCGGACGAATCACGCACGTTCGGCATGGAAAGCCTGTTCCGCCAGATCGGCATCCATTCCCATGTCGGCCAGTTGTACACGCCTCAGGACGCCGGCCAGCTGAGCTATTACAAGGAAGCCCGGGACGGCCAGATCATGCAGGAAGGCCTGAACGAATCCGGCGGGATTTCTTCCTGGATCGCGGCGAGCACTTCCTACAGCACCCATGGCGTGATGACGGTGCCCTTCTACATTTTCTACTCGATGTTCGGCTTCCAGCGCGTCGGCGATCTCGCCTGGGCCGCTGGCGATGCCCGCGCCCGGGGGTTCCTGCTCGGCGCCACCTCCGGCCGGACCACGCTGATGGGCGAAGGCCTGCAACATGACGACGGCCACAGCCATGTGCTGTCCTCCACCATCCCCTGCTGCGTGTCCTACGACCCGACCTACACCTATGAACTGGCGGTGATCATCCAGGACGGCATGCGGCGAATGTATGTCGACAACGAGGACATTTATTACTACATCACCCTGCTCAACGAAAACTACGCCCATCCGCCCATGCCCGAAGGGGTCGAGCAAGATATCCTGAAAGGCATGTACCGGCTCTCAGCCCCTGCGCAGCTCAGCGAAGGCAAGCATGTGCAACTTATGGGCTGCGGTTCGATCCTGCGCGAAGTCGTCGCCGCCGCGCAGTTGCTGGAGCAGGACTTCGGCGTCAGCAGCGAAGTGTGGAGCGTCACCAGCCTGACCGAACTGCGTCGGGACGGCCAGGATGCCGAACGCTGGAACCTGCTCCATCCACAGCAGGCACCTCGTATCAGCCATGTTGAAAGCTGCCTGCTGGATAAACAGGGGCCGGTGGTGGTGGCGACCGACTACATGAAGATATTCGCTGACCAGATCCGCCCGTTCGTGCCCAAACGCCGCTTCGTGGCCTTGGGCACCGACGGCTTTGGCCAATCGGACACCCGTGAATCGCTGCGCCGGTTCTTCGAAGTGGATCGCCACTTCATTGTGCTGGCGGCCTTGAAGGCGCTGGCTGATGACGGGGCAATACCGCGGGAAAAAGTGGCCGAGGCGATTGTGCTTTATGGCATTGACCCGGAGAAACAGAACCCGACAGCGGTTTGAGCCCTTCCCTCTTGCAGCGGCATCCCCAGCGGCGCTGCTGTGAGCAGCCAGGATCAAAAACTGTGGGAGCGGGCTTGCTCGCGAATGCGGTCTGTCTGAGACGGTGATGTTGGCTGTGCCGCCGGCATCGCGAGCAAGCTCGCTCCCACAGGGGGACTGTGGTGAGCGCAGAATTCGTGAACACCTGGGATCAAAACTGTGGGAGCGAGCTTGCTCGCGATAGCGGTGTGTCAGCGGCGGTGATGTTGACTGTGCCGCCGTCATCGCGAGCAAGCTCGCTCCCACAGGGGGACTGTGGTGAGCGCAGAATTCGTCAACACCTGGGATCAAAACTGTGGGAGCGAGCTTGCTCGCGATAGCGGTGTGTCAGAGGCGGTGATGTTAGCAGTGCCGCCGTCATCGCGAGCAAGCTCGCTCCCACAGGGGGACTGTGGTGAGCGCAGAATTCGTCAACACCTGGGATCAAAACTGTGGGAGCGAGCTTGCTCGCGATAGCGGTGTGTCAGAGGCGGTGATGTTAGCAGTGCCGCCGTCATCGCGAGCAAGCTCGCTCCCACAGGGGGACTGTGGTGAGCGCAGAATTCGTCAACACCTGGGATCAAAACTGTGGGAGCGAGCTTGCTCGCGATAGCGGTGTGTCAGAGGCGGTGATGTTGGCTGTGCCGCCGGCATCGCGAGCAAGCTCGCTCCCACAGGGGGACTGTGGTGAGCGCAGAATTCGTGAACACCTGGGATCAAAACTGTGGGAGCGAGCTTGCTCGCGATAGCGGTGTGTCAGAGGCGGTGATGCTGGATGTGCCGCCGTCTTCGCGAGCAGGCTCGCTCCCACAGGGATCTCTGGCGAACGCCGAACTTGTGAACAGCCGCAATCAAAAACTGTGGGAGGCGGTGGCTGCGGAGGGTGGACTCCCTGTCACAGATTTTGTGCTGACTTTGGCTGCCTGGCTAGATTCGAGGTTTGCGCCGTCGACTCCAGACAATGCCCACCGTCGCAGCCACGACCACCACCCCGACATTGCCAAACAACCAGATCGCAAAGTTGCGGCTCTGGTCTGCTTCGCTCTCGTAGAACGGCCCGAAATAACTACCAACGGCCATGAACGCCAAATTAAATGTACCGACCGCCAACACGATGATCAGGAGAACAAACAAAGTTTCCTTGATGACGTTCATATGACTTTCCAGAACCAGATGTCCTTGGAATCGTGAAAGTCCGAGAACGTGCCTTCGATCGAAAAACCCATTTGTATACGTGGGTAGCTCAGCCAATCCGTCAGGCGACGGCCATTCCACAGGTCGATGTGATCGCCGCTGCGGTTGGTCGTGGTTTCGTTTGCCCGACGCCAGAAGTCCTTGAAGAAAATAACGCCCTGCTGCCCGCTCAGGGTCTCTTCGAATTCTTCGCTTTTAATGGTCTTCATGGCCTGCAAGCCAGGAATCTTGGCGCGGCTCAAGGCCTTGGCGAGCTCTTCGGCGGCCAATATGTGCCCGTCGCTCTTGGGGTGTTGCCAGCAATGTCGCACGCTTTTGAGCTGACTCATGTCTGCACCAGCGCGACGCAGGGCCACGCCGAGGTTGATCGCGCATTGGTCACTGAAGTTCTTGGCACCATTGGTTCTGCAAGGCGCGGCATCACCAAATATCTGCGGATGGCTTTTCCACAACGTGTCGAATGTAAACATTCTGCCCTCTCCATGAGGTTTTTATCCTGGACGAATAGCCTAGCAGACCTGCTCGAACCATGGATTCAATAAGCGCTGGCGCAAGATTGAAAGCCAGTAGCCATCACCGCTCCTTTATGGTTTCCTGCCCCAGCACGGTTATTGACTGAAACCTTTCGAAATGACCCGTTTGTGATGTTTCAGCCCGACGCAAGGAGGGCTCTAGCGCAACCTGTCGAGATGTACAGCCAAAGGACGGTTTTCCTGTTAACCGCACTCGACAAGTTGTTTTTCTGCCTAGACTCATCATTGTTCCGCCGTGCGCTGTGTTTTGAATGAGCCCGCACGAAAATACTAAAAACAAGAGGAAAGCCCGTAATGTTCAAACCTATCTGGAAAGCGCTCGCTTGCACATTGGCCCTTAGTGCGATGAGCACGGCCATGGCGGCAGATCCGGTGGTGATCAAGTTCTCCCATGTGGTCGCCGAACAAACACCAAAAGGCCAAGGCGCGCTGCTGTTCAAAAAACTCGTGGAAGAACGGTTGCCAGGCAAAGTGAAGGTCGAGGTCTACCCCAACTCTTCACTGTTCGGCGATGGCAAGGAAATGGAAGCCCTGCTATTGGGCGACGTGCAGATGATCGCGCCGTCACTGGCCAAGTTCGAGCAATACACCAAGACCGTACAGTTGTTTGACTTGCCGTTCCTGTTCGATGACATCTCCGCCGTGGACCGTTTCCAGTTGAGCCCTGAAGGCCAGAAGCTGCTCAAATCCATGGAAAGCAAGAACATCACCGGCCTGGCTTATTGGCACAACGGCATGAAGCAGCTGTCGGCGAACAAACCCCTGCGTGAACCCAAGGATGCTCGTGGCCTGAAGTTCCGCGTACAGGCATCGGCGGTACTGGAAGAGCAATTCAAGGCGGTGAACGCCAACCCGCGCAAGATGAGTTTCGCCGAGGTTTACCAAGGTTTGCAGACCGGCGTGGTCAACGGTGCGGAAAACCCGTACTCGAACATCTACAGCCAGAAAATGCATGAAGTGCAGAAGTACATCACCGAATCCAACCACGGTGTACTCGACTACATGCTGATCACCAACACCAAGTTCTGGAACGGCCTGCCGCCGGACATCCGCACTGAACTGGACAAGATCCTGGTAGAAGTCACGGCCCACGTGAACAAAGAGGCCGCGCAACTGAACGAGCACGACAAACAGCGCATCCTCGACGCCAAGACCACCGAGATCATCACCCTGACGCCAGAAGAACGTGGCGAATGGCGCGACAAGATGAAACCGGTATGGAAAAAGTTCGAAGGTGATATCGGCGCTGACCTGATCAAAGCCGCCGAAGCCTCCAACAAGGCCCAGTGATTGGTTGGCCGGTGCTGCCGCCCTGGTAGCGCCGGCCTGTCGTCCCCCACAGGAGAGGTCACGCCATGAACGCCCTTCGGCGCATCTGGGAACACTTCGAGGAAGCTTTCATTGCCTTCCTTCTGGCCGCCATGACGCTTGTAACGTTCGTCTACGTGGTACTCAACAATCTCTATACCGTTTTCTATAGCCTCGGCGACCAATGGTCAGCCGCGAGCGAGTCGATGTTCGCCATTGGTGACACCGTCATGGGCATGGCCCAGGCCATGACCTGGAGCACGTCACTGACCAAGGCCCTGTTTGGCTGGCTGATCTTTTTCGGGTTGTCGTACGGCGTGCGCACGGCCGGGCACATCGGCGTCGATGCGCTGGTGAAACTGGCGAGCAAACCGGTGCAGCGCGTCATCGGCGTCATTGCTTGCCTGTGCTGCCTTGGCTATGCCGGGCTGCTGGCGGTGGCGAGTTTCGAATGGATCAACACCTTGATGATTGCCCAGATCGGCGCCGAGGATCTCGGCCATTTCGGCATCATGCAGTGGCATATCGGGTTGATCGTACCGGTCGGTTTTGCCCTGGTGTTTATCCGTTTCGCAGAAATTCTCGTGCGGATCCTGCGCAACCGCCAGACCGGTCTGGGCCTGGCCGATGAAGCGGCCGAAGCCATCAAGTTGACCGAACATGAGGAAGACAAGCCATGACCATTGCCTTCCTGTTCATAGCACTGTTCGTGCTGATGTTCATCGGCGTGCCCATTGCCATTTCGCTGGGATTGGCCGGTTCGCTGACTATCATTTTCTTCAGCCCCGACTCGGTGCGTTCCCTGGCGATCAAGCTGTTCGAAACGTCCGAGCACTACACGTTGCTGGCGATTCCGTTCTTCCTGCTGGCCGGTGCGTTCATGACCACCGGCGGTGTGGCACGACGGCTGATCGACTTTGCCAACGCCTGCGTCGGGCATATCCGTGGCGGCCTGGCGATTGCGGCGGTGCTGGCTTGCATGCTGTTTGCGGCGTTGTCGGGCTCAAGCCCCGCGACGGTGGCAGCGGTCGGCTCCATCGCCATTGCCGGGATGGTGCGCTCGGGTTATCCACAGGCGTTTGGCGCAGGCATCGTGTGCAACGCCGGGACCCTGGGCATCCTGATTCCGCCCTCGATCGTGATGGTGGTGTATGCCGCGGCGACCGAAACCTCGGTGGGCAAGCTGTTCATGGCCGGTGTGATTCCCGGCTTGTTGTTGGGTTTTTTCCTGATGGTGGCGATCTACATCGTCGCTGTGAAGAAAAACCTCCCAGCCCTGCCCCGGGCGACGCTCCGTGAATGGTTGAGCACGGCACGCCAGGCCATCTGGGGCCTGCTGCTGATGTTCATCATCCTCGGCGGGATTTACTCCGGGATGTTCACCCCCACCGAAGCAGCGGCGGTGGCGGCGGTGTATTCGGCGTTCATTGCGTTGTTCGTCTACAAGGACCTGACGTTCCGTGAGACGCCGAAAGTGCTGCTGGAGTCGGCCAAGCTGAGCATCATGCTGATGTTCATCATCGCCAACGCCATGCTCTTCGCCCACGTACTGACCACCGAGCAACTGCCGCAGCAAATCACCGCATGGGTGATCGATGCCGGCTTGACGCCGGTGACCTTCCTGCTGGTGGTGAACATCGTGCTGCTGGTCGCGGGCGCGTTCATGGAGCCTTCGGCGATCATCCTGATCCTGGCGCCGATCCTGTTCCCCATCGCCATGAAGCTGGGCATCGACCCGATCCACCTGGGCATCATCATGGTGGTGAACCTGGAGATCGGCCTGATCACGCCACCGGTGGGATTGAACCTGTTCGTCACCTCGGCGGTGACCGGCATGTCCCTGCCCGCCACCATCCGCGCCGCCATGCCATGGTTGATGATTCTGCTGGCGTTCCTGGTGCTGATTACCTATGTGCCGTGGATCTCGCTGGTGCTACCGAACTGGTTGGGGATGAGTTAAGCCCAACCGAACACAGACCTGCGGAGCGAAGGCACTGGCTCATCACTCCGCAGGTGCAGCTCCTGGTGTGGTTAATGCACCGTCGACACATGCATAAGGAAATCCGGCAATGCTCAAACCTATGTGGATAACGCTCGCCTGTACCCTGGCCTTCAGTGCGTTGGGCACGGCCACGGCGGCGGAACCGATCGTGATCAAGTTTTCCCATGTCGTGGCCGAACAAACGCCCAAAGGCCAGGGCGCGTTGATGTTCAAGAAGCTCGTGGATGAACGACTGGCGGGCAAGGTGAAGGTGGAGGTGTACCCAAACTCCACGCTGTATGGCGATGACAAGGAGCTGGAGGCCTTGCTCCTCGGGGAAGTGCAGATCATTGCGCGGTCGCTGGCCAAGTTCGATCAGTACACCAAGTCGGTGCAGTTGTTCGACTTGCCCTTCCTGTTCAACGACATCGCCGCCGTGGACCGTTTCCAGCGCAGCCCCGAGGGCCAGAAGCTGCTCAAGTCCATGGAAAGCAAGAACATCACCGGCCTGGCCTATTGGCACAACGGCATGAAGCAGCTATCGGCCAACAAGCCGCTGCGCACCCCCGAGGATGCCCGCGGCCTGGCGTTCCGGATACAGACCTCCGCGGTGCTGCAGGAACAGTTCCAGGCCGTGGGCGCCAAGGCGCAACCGATGATCTTCTCGGTGGTGTACCAGGCTTTGCGCACCGGTCTGGTCAACGGCACGGAAAACACCTATTCGAACTTCTACAACCAGAAACTCAATGAAGTGCAGAAATACGTCACCGAGTCCAACCACGGCATACTCGACTACATGCTGATCACCACCTCGGACTTCTGGAACGGCCTGCCGCCGGATATCCGCAGCGAACTGGACAAGATCGTGGTCGAATCCACCGCCCATGCCAACCAGGAAGCGGAGCGATTCAACCAGCAGGACAAGCAGCATGTGCTGGACGCCAAGACCACCGAGATCATTACCCTCACACCAGAGCAGCGTAACGCCTGGCGCGAAAAAATGAAGCCGGTGTGGGCGAAGTTTGAACAGGAGATCGGGCCGGACCTGATCAAGGCGGCTGAGGCTTCCAACAAGGCCCAGTGATGTAACAAGGTATATGGCGAGGGAGCAGGCTCCCTCGCCACAAAAGCGGTCATCCACGTTGAATCCACCGTCCCCAGCAACCCGGCACATTGCGTTATGATCCCCGCCTCTCCCTGAACAGAGCTTTTACTCGCGAATGCTGCCGTCCACCGCCGATACCACCGCCCTGCCCGCCGTCCTGGTCGGCCCACTGTTGCGACGGCTGGAGCCCTCGCGGCTGGTGATGTGGCTGGTGGGTACGCGAGCATTGGCGTTGACGTTGCGCGTGGCCGGCGTGGGCGATCGTGCACTGGATGCGACGTGCTGCACCGTGGTGCCGGTGGGGCAGCAGGCTTTTGTACACCTGATCGATGTACGGCTCGACAGCCCCCTGCCCCGGGACGTGACGATTGACTACGACTTGCTGTTGGACAGCGCGCCCATCGCCGAATGGGCGCCGCATCTGCTGTATGACGGCGCACCGTGCCCGAATTTCATGTTGCATTCGCGCATCGAGCAGCTGGTCCACGGCTCTTGCCGCAAACCCCACTACCCAGCCAACGACGGCCTGCTCTGCGTCGACCGGCTGCTGGCGCAAACCCCGGAGCAGCGCCCGGCATTGCTGATGATGAGCGGCGACCAGGTCTATGCCGACGACGTCGCCGGGCCCATGTTGCGGGCGATTCATGCGCTGATCGAACGCTTGGGGCTGTTCGAGGAATGCCTGGACGGTGCCGTGGTGGAAGACAGCGCCAAGCTCTATCAGCACCCGGCCAGTTATTACCATCGTGCCGATTTGCTGCCGGCACTTGAGAGTAACGAAACCCTGCGCGAGCGATTTTTCGGCGGGGCCCGCAAGCCGATTTTCACCAGCAGCAGCGCCGACAATCACCTGGTGACTTTCGCCGAGGTCATGGCGATGTACCTGCTGGTGTGGTCACCCGTGCCTTGGACGCTGATCACGGTGCAACCGCCCGAACTGACCGTCGAACGGCGCCAGCGCTACGACCTGGAACAGCAGCGCATCGATGCGTTCAAGACCGGGCTGGGCGGTGTGGCGCGGATGTTTGCGCACCTGTCGTGCCTGATGATTTTCGACGACCACGACATTACCGATGACTGGAACCTGTCTGCGCAGTGGGAGGAAACGGCCTACGGCCATCCGTTCTCCAAACGCATCATCGGTAATGCGTTGATCGCCTACATGCTCTGCCAGGGCTGGGGCAACAACCCGGATGCCTTCGCTGACGTGCTCCCGCAAACCTTGGCCCTGAGCGACACCGCCCGAGATCGTTACCTCGACAGCGAACCCCAGGACCAACTGATCGACACCCTGCTGGCTTTCCAGCAATGGCATTACGTGCTGCCGAGCACCCCGGCCCTGGTGGTGCTCGACACCCGCACCCGCCGCTGGCGCAGCGAGAACAACCTCAAGCAGCCTTCCGGCCTGCTGGATTGGGAAGCCCTGAGCGAGTTGCAGCAGGAGTTGTTGGATCACCCGTCGGCGATCATCGTCTCACCGGCACCGATCTTCGGTGTGAAGCTGATCGAGACTGTGCAGCGGGTGTTCAGTTGGTGCGGTTATCCGCTGCTGGTGGATGCGGAAAACTGGATGGCCCATCGCGGCGCTGCCCAGGTGATCCTGAATATTTTCCGCCACTCGCGTACGCCCGGTAATTACGTGGTGCTGTCCGGGGACGTGCATTATTCCTTCGTTTACGAAGTATTGATCCCACACCGCAAGGGCGGTCCGCGTATCTGGCAGATCACCAGCAGTGGCATCAAGAATGAATTTCCGCCTGCGCTGCTGGAATGGTTCGATCGCCTGAATCGCTGGCTCTACTCGCCGCGCTCGCCCTTGAATTGGTTCACCAAGCGCCGCAGCATGCGCATCGTCCCCCACACCCCGGAACACGCCGAAGCCGGTGAGCGGCTGTGGAACAGCGCAGGCATTGGCCAGGTGTTCTTCAATGAACAGGGCCAGCCCACGAAGATCTACCAGCACAACGCCAACGGCCAACCGCCGACGCGCATGCGGCCTCCCAAATCCCCACCAGCCTGAAACCTGTGGGAGCGGATGCAAAAACACCTGTGGGAGCGAGCTTGCTCGCGATGACGGCGGCATGATCAGTATTTTCGCAAGCTGACACTCCGCTATCGCGAGCAAGGTCGCTTCCACAGGGAAGTCGGCAGGTCAGAACGCCAATTGCAGGCTCTGCTGACCTTCAAGGCTGAGCAGCAGCTGCTTCGCCGCCAGGCCGCCAGCGAAGCCGGTAAGGCTGCCGGAACTGCCGATGACGCGGTGGCATGGGGCGATGATCGAGATGGGGTTGCGGCCATTGGCGGCGCCAACCGCCCGAACCGCCGTCGGTTGGCCAATCTGGATGGCGATGTCGCGGTAGCTGCGGGTTTCGCCGAAAGGGATGGTCAACAGGGCTTGCCAGACGCGGATCTGGAAATCAGTCCCTGCGAAGTCCAGCTTCAGCTCGAAACGACGGCGCTGGCCGGCGAAGTATTCCAGCAACTGACGCTCGGTTTCCTTGAGGACCGGGTGCTGGGTGTCCTCCTCCAAAGGCCCCAGCCGCACCCGATTGAGCCGCTCGTTTTCCCAGAGGATGGCCGCCAGCCGTGTCTCCCGGGCGACGAGGATCAGTTGGCCGACGGGGGATTGGATGGTTTTGTAGAGGGGCAACATCGAAGGATTCCTTGTCAAAGCCTTTGTGGCGAGGGAGCTTGCTCCCTCGCCACAGGGGGTTCTCACCGCTCCCAAAATCTCGCTCAACCCAACAACCCCAACGCCTTCGCCCGCGCCACCGCCTGGGTGCGGCGCTCGACGCCGAGTTTGCTGTTGATGTGACTGGCGTGGGTCTTGACGGTGTGCAGCGAGATAAACAACTGCTCGCTGATTTCCTGGTTTGAGCAGCCTTGGGCAATCAACTGCAACACCGCCCGCTCGCGACTGCTGAGGGTTTCGACCGGCGCCGCTGGGTCGGCAGGCTGGGCCACCGTCGAGGGCAGGCGTTCGAGCAGGTGCTCGCGCAAGGTACTGGGCGGTGCCTGCAGCAGCTGTTCGCGCAACCATTCACGGTGCTCGCCGAACAACCACTCGAAAGGCTGCAATACCCCGCCGCTGGCGGCTTCGAAAGCCTGGGCCAGGGTGCGACGGGCTTCGGGTTCACGCCCGATGCTCAGCAGCAAGGCGACTTTCTGGTTGAGCGCCATCACGCTGAGCATCTGCCGGCCACTTTGCTGACCATGTTCAAGCAAGGCATCGAGCCGCCCTTGCGCGAGTATCGGTTGGCCTCGGATGGACTCCAGCACCGCCTGTTGCAATTCGACATGCAGCGGCAGTTGCGGGTGGAATTCCGGTGGTGCGGCGGCCCGTTCGCCCGTGTAGGTCTGGCCCAACCGGGCCAACCAGGCTTCGGCCAGGTCGGTGCGGCCCTGGGCCAACCAGAGTTCGCACTTAACCAGGGTGATCATCGCCAGATAGTAGATCGGCGGAACATCCCAGATATGCATCAGGCGCTCGGCTTCAGCCAGTTCGGCGAAGGCCCGGGCGAACTCGCCACTGTAGCCTTCGATACGCGCGATCACGCAATGACCGATCAGCACGCTGATGTCGCGGCAGGCACGGGCCTCGGTGAGGCCCGCCTGCAGCCGCGTAAGGCCGGCCTGGGGCTGCATGCGCAAGGTCAGCAAAAAACCTTCGTACATGATCAAGCGCGCCCGTACCGCATAAAGCCGCTGGGGCGACAGCTTGTGCAAACGTTGCAGGCCCTGGTGCACTTCATCCAGCGCCCGCAGTATCTCCCCCCGTGCCTGCAGGACCCGGGCACGATCATAATGGGCCAAAGCCTCGAACAGTGGATTACCGACCCGCTGCGCCAGCTCCAGGGAATCACGGTTCAGGTTCCGGGCGCGCCACAGGTCGCCGTCGGCAATCGCCAGGTTCGACAGTGTGGACAGGCACATCAGGCGCTGGCCGTAGCGTTTTTGCGGCAGGCTCTCCAAAGCTTCGCTGCAATACCGCACGGTGGCCTCGCGGTCGCCCCGGCCACGGGCGACGATCCCGCTCAGGGCCAGCCATTGGGCGAGCATGGATTTTTGCGCTGTGGCCGAGGGAGCCGGCAGGAAACGACTCAAGTGCGCCGCCAGCTCTTCGGCAGCGTCCAACTGGCAGGCCAGCCCCAACGCCCAGCTGTAGAGCACGATCAGCCGCGGGGTGCTGATGAGCAGGCTGTCGGGCAAGTCCATTTTCCAGCGCAGCAACATGCCGACGTTCTGCTCGGCCAGCAGTTGCTCCTCCGAGAGGTTCTGCACCAGGTTCGCCGCCACGTCCAGGTGCCCGGCCCGCAGCGCCTGCTCCACAGCTTCGTCGATCAGGCCCTGGGCGTTGAACCAGCGGCAGGCTCGCAAGTGCAGGGTCGCGGCCGGGACCATGGCCGGTGCGCTGGGGCGACTGCGCAGCAGGTCGGAAAACAGATGGTGGTATCGGTACCAATGGCCGTGCTCGTCCAGCGGCACCAGGAACACCTGGTGGGCCGCCAGGTAACGCAGGATTTCGGCGCTGTCGTGGGCCTCGCGCACGGCGTCGCACAGTTCGCTGCAAAAGCGTTCCTGAGGGGCCGTGTCGTAGAGAAATGCCTGCACCTCGGCGGGTAGGCAGTCGATGACCTCTTCAAGCAGATAATCGCGAATCAGCCCTTCGCCGCCGTGCAAGGCCTGGGGCAGCAGGCCTTCGGTACCGGCTTCGGAGGCGGCCAGCAACCAGAAACGCAGCCCGGCCACCCAACCTTCGCTGCGCTGGATAAGGTTTTCCAGCGCCTCACCGCGCAACGAACTGCTGTGGTGCTGGAGCAGGGTCAAGGCTTCGTCATGGGTCAGGCGCAGGTCCTGCTCATTGAGTTCGAGCAGTTGCCGCGACAGGCGCAAGCGCGCCAAATGCCAATCCGGCCGCTGGCGGCTGGTGACAAGGACCAGCAACCCGTCGGGCAGGTGATTGAGGAAAAATTGCAGGCAGCGATCCAGCACCGGGCTTTGGGCCAGGTGGTAATCGTCGAGCACCAGCAGCAAGGGCTCATGGGGCGATAAGTGCGTGGACAGTTCGTCCAGCAGGCCATCGAGCCATTCTTCGAAAGCAAAGGGTTGATGACGCTGACGCATTTTCAGCAGCCCCAGGGCCCGACCGCCCAGTTGCGGGAAAAACGCCTGGAGCCCTTCGAGCAACCGTTCCAGGAAGCGGCCGGGATCGTTGTCCCGGGCGCTGAGCCCCAGCCAGAGGCTTTGCCAATGGGCCGGCAGGCTCTGGCAGAACTCCACCGCCAGGGAGCTTTTACCGAACCCCGCCGGGGCACTGACCAACAGCAACCTGCCTGCGAGCCCTGCGCTCAAACGCTCGCACAACCGGGGCCGCACGACATGGCCGTCGGGCAAGGGCGGGCGGTAGAAACGCCCGTCCTGTACCGCGATGGCTGCGCGGGCAGAATCCGGAAGTGAAGACAAATCAGTCATGGCCGGCTCTTGTTGGAATGCGGGTGGCGGCGTTGCAGATGTCCGCAGACTAGCGGTAAACGAGGAGGTATTGAAGGGAGTGCTACAAATGGCTACAAAAAGACTACACGCCGACCGACTTGAAAAAACTTAGGCAGCCACCGCTCTTGTGGCGAGGGAGCTTGCTCCCGCTGGGTTGCGAAGCAACCCCCAAAGGCAGCGACTGCGTTGTACCTGACACAATGAGAAGGCTGGTTTGGGGCTGCTGCGCAGCCCAGCGGGAGCAAGCTCCCTCGCCACAGGGGGGTTGTGTTGCTCAAAAAAAACGCCCCGAACCAGTCGGGGCGTTTCTTCGAGGATGCGGCCTCGGGTAAAGCGGTTTAGCGGATGCCGTCCTGACGCAGGGCGTTCGGGGTGAAATCGGCGGTGGTGGCGGTGAAGCCGAAGTCGTAGGCCGATTTCTCTTCGTTCTTCATGCCCAGTGCCAGGTAGCGGCCGGACTGCAGGTCGTAGAGGGTTTCCAGGGCGTACCACGGCACTTGCTTGTCGTAGTAGTTCTCGGCATGGGCCTCGGCCACGCGCCACAGTTGGCCACGGCCGTCGTAATGGTCAATCACCGCAGCTTGCCAGGTGTCTTCATCGATGAAGAAGTCACGCTTGGCGTAGATGTGGCGCTGGCCTTCCTTCAGCGTCGCGGTCACGTGCCAGACACGACGCAGCTCGTAGCGTGCCAGGTCCTGGTTGATGTGGCCGGCCTTGAGGATGTCGGCGTACTTGAGTTGCGGCGAATCGATCTTGTAGCTGTTGGAGGCGATGTACAGCTCTTTCTTGCCTTCCAGCTTCCAGTCGTAGCGGTCCGGCGCGCCGTTGTACATGTCCAGGTTGTCGGAGGTACGCAGGCCGTCGGCGGCGGTACCCGGGCCGTCGTAGGACACTTGCGGGGCACGGCGCACACGACGCTGGCCGGCGTTGTAGACCCACGCCGAACGCGGCTCCTTCACTTGGTCGAGGGTTTCGTGCACCAACAGCACGCCACCGGCCAGGCGCGCCGGCGCGGTCACTTGCTGCTTGAAGTAGAACAGGATGTTGCCAGGGTTGGCCGGATCGAAGTCCTTCATCTTGTCGCGGAACACGAACTGGTCGCGGAAATACACCAGGCTGTACGAACCGTTGGGCTGTGGGGTGGCCTGGGTGACCAGACGCGTCACGCTACCGCCGCGATAACGAGTGATGTGGTTCCAGATGACTTCCACGCCGCTCTGGGGAATCGGGAACGGCACGGCCGTCTCGAAGTTCTCCAGGCCGTTGCCGCCGGAGACCAGCTTGGTGTTGACCGCGTTTTTCTTGATGGAGGCGAACACCTCGTCCGGCACGGTGGCACCGCGATGGGTCGGATAGACCGGCATCTTGAAGGTTTCCGGGTAACGCTTGAACATCGCGTACTGGCCCGGCGCGAGCTTGTCCTTGTACTGGTCGACGTTCTGCGCGGTGATGGTGAACAGCGGTTTTTCACTGGCGTATGGGTCGGCGAGGAAGCCCTTGCTGTCCACGGAACCGGCATTCTTGGCCATGGGTTTCCAGGCCGAGATCGAGCCGTCGGCATTGCCGGCCATCTCGGCGCCCATCGGCGTCAGGCTCTTGCCGAGTTTATCGGCCTCGGCGGCGGGCACTGCCGCCATGACGCTGGCAGCCAGCAGGGACAGCCCCAGAACACCGGCCTGCAACAGATTCTTTGTTATTTTCATAGTGTGTCGTCCTGAAATTCGGTGCTTAGAAGGTCACGCCGACGCTGAGCGCCAGGAAGTCACGATCGTCCACAGTGCTGAAGTCGCCACCAAAGAAGTTGGTGTAGGCCAGGCTGGCGTTGTAGGTGTTCTGGTACTCGGCATCCAGCCCGAGGCTGACGGCTTTTCGGCCTTCTTCGAAGTTGCCGCCAGGGCCTGGCGAGTAGCCTTTGACGTCATGGGACCAGGCCACGTTGGGCTTGAGGTTCACGCCGGCGAAGACGTCCGGGTATTCCCAGATGGCGCGCGCACGGTAGCCCCAGGAGGTGGAAGTGGTGAAGCCGTCGTTGTTGCAGTTGCTGTTCACGTCGTTGATGGTCTGGCCGCCACCCGACGCAGTAGAGGTATTGAGCGAGTTACAGAAACCGTTGGGCAGCTCGCCCGGCCCGAACACCGGATCGCGGCCGTAGCGTGCGTCGGATTTGCTCTCCAGGCCACCGACATGGGTCACCCCGATTTCGCCCACCAGGGTCAAGCGGCTGGCGCCCATGACCTGGTCCAGGAAGTGAGTGAACGTGGTCTGGAACTGAGTGATCTCTTTACGGCGATAGCCATGCAGGTCCTGGCCTGGCGTGCCCTGAAGCACCGATGCATCGCCAAAACCGGGAAGCGGCGTCACACCGGCGAAGAGAATGTCAGTGGTGCTCAGTTGCACTGGCGCATTCGGGCGATAGCTGATCTCACCGCTCCACGCCGTGCCGGTAGGCAGTGTCGTGGAGAAACTCAGGCCATAGAGACGGATGTCTTCCGGGTATTCGACGAAGTAGTTGGAGTTACCTGCCACGATCAGAGGACGCAGTGCCGCGATTGGCCCCGCGGTGTAGAACTGCTGCGCAGCCCCCTGGGCACTGAAAATCGGCGCACGACTGTGGTAGTTCATGAAGTAGGCGCCGAACTCGGTGTCCAGCGGTTCGAACATGTACTTCAACGATGCGCCCCACTGGCCGCTGTCGCGGGCATCGCGGTCCGGACCACGGCGTACCAGCACGCCTTCTTCATTGATATCGACACCCTGGCCTTCCAATATTGGAAGAATGACGCCCGGCAGCGGAATGGTCGAACGCTTGTTCAGCACCCGCAGGTTATCGGTACACCCATCGGCAATCACATCCGGCTGGGAGAAGAACGTACCGCAGTTATCCACCACGGTCTGGTCCCACTCCAACTGGTAGAACGCCTCGGCCGACAGATTGTCGGTCAGGCTCTGGGAGACGTAGAACATGTTGACCGGGATCAGGCCTTCCTTGATCTCGGCACCAGGACGACGGAACGCGGACACGTCGACCGGGTTGATGGAGTTGATGCCGCCCTGGATGAAGGTACTTTCACCCCAGCTGACCACCTGCTTGCCCAGACGGACCGAACCCGGCTGATCGGCGATGGCGTAGTTGTGGTAGACGAATGCATCGAGGATCTGTCCGCCGGAGGACTTGGCGCCTTCCTTGCGGTTGTTGTCACTGATGTCCTTGTACAGGCGGCTTTCGTCCTTGAGTTCGAAGTCGTACCAGTACTTGCCGCGCACGAACACGCCGGTATCGCCGTACTTCAGTTCCAAGTCATGGATGCCCTTGAAGATCTTCGAGAAGGTTTCCCCTCGTTTGAAGTTCAAGTGGCCGTCATCGGAGGTCTGCGACAAACCCTTGCCGCCATTGTTGACACCGATCAGGTCCTTGTTGGCGTTGGCCGTGGACCAGCTCGCACCGACCGACAGGGACGAGTCGAACTGGCCTTCGATTTCACCGATGTTGAAACTGACGCCGAATGCTGGCCCGGCGAGCGAAGAGGCGAGACTGACCGCCAGAGGCAGTTTTGCCCGGCGCCAGAACGTGGTTGCTGAGGTCATCGACGCTACTCCATGTGCATTATTGTTATGGCAGTGGACATTTCAAGAACACCTCGATGGCTGGGAGCGGCAGCGTCCCGACATCCGTCGAAGTCGCATCGCCCTTTCGTGCGTGCGCCCCGTTCCTGAGAATCCGTGAGCGGACTATAGCCAGCAGGTAGTACGGCTTGATCCCTCTAAAGTGTGATTTGCAGCCCTCAACCACTCTGGAACAGTCCTTTCGCCAGGCCGACAGGTGTCGGCACGGCAAGGATGGCTGAAATTTGCGGTTTGACAAGTCAAGCGCTTGCTTGGTGGGGCTGCCGTGCCCTTTCGGGCACGGCAAAAAGGCCTAAAGCGTGGAGAGGAAGGTGCTGTTGTTGCTCTGCCATTCGGTGATGTCGACGCGGATGCGCTTTTTGTCGAGCTTGCCGACGCTGGTCTTGGGAATTTCCGTAACAAGGGCTATCTGGCTCGGGATCGCCCACTTGCTCAAGTGCCCCAGCTCGACGAACGGCTTGAGGTGTTCCTTGAGTTCACGAGCCCCGATCTGATGCCCTTCGCGAATCACCAGCAGGGCAAACGGCCGCTCACCCCACTGCGGATCGGGAATGCCGACCACTGCTACTTCGCGTACCGCCACGTGACGGCTGATGAGGTCTTCCAGGTCCAGGGAGGAGATCCATTCGCCACCGGTCTTGATCACGTCCTTGATGCGATCACGGATGTCGATGAAGCCCATGTTATCCAGCGTGGCGACGTCACCGGTGTGCAGCCAGCCTCCGGCCCAGAGCTCGGCGCCCTTCTGCGGCTCGTTGAAATAGCCCTCGGTGAGCCAAGGCGCGCGCAGCACCAGTTCGCCCTGGGTCTCGCCGTCGGCCGGCAGGAAGCGCCCTTCGGTGTCGACGATCGCCGCCTCCACCAGCGGACCCGGCACACCGGCCTTGATCCGGTAGGTGGTGCGTTCGTCTTCGCTGCCGGCCATCAGTTCATCGTTGAGGTGGGCACAGGACACCAACGGGCCGGTTTCCGACATGCCATAGGCGGCAGTGAGCTGGATGCCCCGCGCCTTGGCCGCTTCGTAGAGGCTGCGATTCAGGGCGCTGCCACCGATGACGATTTTCCAACCGCCGAAATCGGTGTCCTGGGCCCCCTTGGCATTGAGGACCATTTGCAGGATGGTCGGCACGCAATGGGAAAAGGTGACCTTTTCCTTGCGCCACAACTGGACCAGGAATTCGGGGTCGTAGCGGCCCGGGTAGACCTGCTTGAGCCCGAGCATGGTCGCGACATAGGGCAGGCCCCAGGCGTGGACATGGAACATCGGCGTGATGGGCATGTACACGTCGTTGGTGCCCAGCAGCCGCACGCTGTCGATAGACCCCATGATGGTCGCCACGCCCATGGTGTGCAGCACCAGTTGCCGATGGGTGAAGTACACGCCCTTGGGGTTGCCCGTGGTGCCGGTGGTATAGAACGTGGTGGCGACGGAGTTTTCGTCGAAATCCTGGAAGTCGTAGGTGGGGGCGGCGGCGGCCAGCAGTTGCTCGTATTCACCCACCAGGTTCGGCAGGTCGGCGGTTTTCTCCGGCAGGTCGGTCAGCAGCAGGGTCTTGTCCACCGTGGTCAGGTGCCCGGCAATCGCCTGGTACAAGCCGACGAACTCGCTGTTGACCAGCACGAAGCGGTCCTCGGCGTGGTTCATGGTGTAGAGGATCTGTTCCGGGGACAGGCGCACATTGATGGTGTGGATCACCGCGCCGATCATCGGAATCGCGAACATGCATTCCAGATAACGATGGCTGTCCCAGTCCATCACCGCCACGGTATCACCGGCCTTGACCCCTGCCTCGGTCAACACGTTGGCCAGCCGCGCGACCCGCTCTATCAGCGTCGGATAGCTGTAGCGCAACTGGTCACGGTAGATGATCTCGCGGGTTTTCTCGTAACGCGTGCCGGACATCAGCAGCCGCTTGATCAGCAGCGGATATTGATAAGCGCCTTCGGCTGGAGGAATAACGCGAGTCTGCAACATAAGAGTCCCTTTTCTGACTGCACGGTCTTGGCTGGAAGTAAGCACTCTAGAGCGCTTATACACTGATCAAATCAGCCAAAGGAATGATTTGATCAGTGGGCAAATACTAGCCTTGAGCCATGTCCAGGACTGTAGGAGCTCCTACACAGAGCGGGATCAGTGCGCCTCGGTAAACGCCAGCTTCACCCCAATGGCGACGAGTACCGCGCCCATGGTCCGGTCGAACCAGTGGCCCATGCGCGCAAAACCGGCGCGCACCCGTTGCTGGCTGAACAGCAGCGCCACCAGGCAGAACCAGGCAGCCGTCGCAACCGCCAGATACACGCCGTAACCGGCCTGGACAGCCAGTGGGGTGTGTGGGTTGATCACCACGGTGAACAGCGACAGGAAAAACAGGGTGGCCTTGGGATTCAGGCCATTGGTGACGAAGCCCGAGGTGAACGCGCCGCGAGGGGTACGTTCACCGGCCTCCTTGTGCAGGTTGTCCTCGGCGGGCTTGGCCGGTTGTGCCCGCAGTGCCTTGAAGCCGATGTACAGCAGATACGCGGCGGCGGCCCATTTCAGCGCGTTGAACAGCACGATCGATTGCGACACGATCAGGCCGATACCCAACAGCGAGTACCCCACATGCAGGAAAATCGCCGTGCCGACGCCCAGCGCCGTCCAGGTCCCGGCACGCCGGCCATGGGTCACGCTTTCACGCACCACCACGGCAAAATCCGGCCCGGGGCTGGCAACGGCCAACAGGTGGATCAGGGCGACGGTGAGGAATTCGGTGAGGTACATGGTGGAGCTCCTTGGCTAACGCAATCTCGAAACAAACATCAACTGTGCAGTGAGGGGGCTGTGTGGGAGCAAAGCTTGCTCCCACACACATCTGATAGGCTCGCCACATTACGCCTTCGGTTCTTCACATAAAAGGTACAGCTGATGACGAACACCGCCCGCGCAGTCTTCCTCGACCACCCTTCCCTGGACCTCGGCGATCTGGACCTGGGCCCGCTGCGCAACTGCTTCAGCGACCTGCAACTGTTCGCCCGGACCACGCCGGACCAGGTCATCGAGCGGCTCAAGGGCGCCACCGTGGCGATCACCAACAAGATCGTGATCGATGCACAGGCCATGGCGGCCAGCCCCGAACTGAAGCTGATCCTGATCAGCGCCACCGGCACCAACAATGTCGACCTGGCCGCCGCCCGCAGCCACGGCATCACCGTGTGCAATTGCCAGGGCTATGGCACACCGTCAGTGGCCCAACATACGATCATGCTGTTGCTGAACCTGGCGACGCGCCTGGCCGATTATCAAAAAGCGGTGGGTGACGGTCGCTGGCAACAGGCTTCGCAGTTCTGCCTGCTGGACTATCCGATTGTCGAACTGGAAGGCAAGACCCTGGGCTTGCTGGGCCATGGTGAATTGGGCAGTGCCGTCGGGCGGCTGGCCGAAGCCTTTGGCATGCGTGTGCTGCTGGGGCAGATCCCCGGGCGCCCGGCCCGCCCCGACCGCTTGCCGCTGGAACAGTTGTTGCCGCAAGTCGATGCGTTGACCCTGCACTGCCCGCTCAATGAGCACACCCGGAACTTCATCGGCGCCCGCGAACTGGCGCTGCTCAAGCCCGGTACATTCGTGGTCAACACCGCCCGTGGCGGCCTGATCGACGAACAGGCCCTGGCCGAAGCCCTGCGCAGCGGTCACTTGGGGGGCGCCGCTACCGACGTGCTCAGCGTGGAGCCACCGACCCAAGGCAACCCGCTGCTGGCCGGCGATATTCCGCGGTTGATCGTCACGCCACATAACGCCTGGGGCAGCCGCGAGGCGCGGCAACGGATCGTCGGGCAAATGAGCGAAAACGCCCAGGGCTTTTTCAGCGGTACAGCGCGGCGTGTCGTCAGTTGATAAACTGCCGCACTTTTTTTCAAGGAGCAGACCATGGATCCGCGCAGTGAAGTACTGCTTCGTCAGGCCGAGTTATTCCAGGGTTCGGTGTTGTTGGCCGGCCTGCCCGCCGATGACCTGCTCGGCCGTTTGCCCGAGGCTCATGGCTGGTGCTGGCATGCTGGAGATCAGGCTGCGCTGGAGGCTCGCTTCCCCGAGCGCAGCCACTTTGGCGTGAACGTACCCGAGCGTGGGTTCGACACGGCCGTGGTGTTCCTGCCCAAGGCCAAGGACCTGACCGACTACATCCTCAACGCCGTGGCGGCGCGCCTGGCCGGGCGCGAGGTGTACCTGGTGGGGGAAAAACGCAGCGGCATCGAAGGCGCGTCCAAGCAGCTCAACCCGTTCGGCAAGCCACGCAAGCTCGACAGCGCGCGGCATTGCCAACTGTGGCAGGTCACCGTCGCCAACGCGCCCGAGGCCACGCCACTGGAAAGCCTGGCCCAGACCTACGAATTACCCCTGGCCGAAGGCCCGCTGAAAGTCATCAGCCTGCCAGGGGTGTTCAGCCATGGTCGCCTGGACCGCGGCAGTGCGCTGCTGTTGGAACACCTGGATAAACTGCCCAGCGGGCATTTGCTGGACTTTGGCTGCGGTGCCGGGGTACTGGGGGCGGCGGTCAAGCGGCGCTATCCGCACAACACCGTCACCCTGTTGGACGTGGACGCATTTGCCGCCGCCAGCAGTCGCCTGACCCTGGCCGCCAACGGCCTGGAGGCCGAGGTGCTGACTGGTGACGGCATCGACGCCGCACCGATGGGCTTGAGCGCGATCCTGAGCAACCCACCATTCCATGTCGGTGTGCACACCGATTACCACGCCACGGAGAATCTGCTGCGAAAAGCGGCCAAACATCTGAAAAATGGCGGCGAACTGCGGCTGGTTGCCAATAGTTTCCTCAAGTACCAGCCACTGATCGAGGAACATCTGGGCGTCTGCGCCATCAAGGCCGAAGGCCAGGGCTTTCGTATCTACCGGGCCAAGCGCGGTTGAAATCTTTTAGGCAACAGCACTTGCTCAATCGGATTTGCCTAGGCAGAATCCGCTCCGTCCTAGGGGAGTAGTCTCCCGCGAGCGCCATGCTCGCCCGGCATACGTCAACATACTTGGTCAGCAGACCATGGCGTATGCGGCCCAAGCGTCCACGCAGATGGTCGCTGGGTTTGACAAGACCTATGACACGCACACCTTACCCGGGGCGGGAAGGCTGTACGTGTCATAGCCGTGTCGACCCGCCCCTTTAGGAATTCCTGATGCTGGACTCACTCCTCGTACCTACCGCTATCGTTGCGCTGGCCGAAATCGGCGACAAGACGCAATTGCTCGCGCTTATCCTGGCCGCTCGCTTTCGCAAACCCTGGCCGATCATCGCCGGCATCATTGCCGCAACACTCGCCAACCACGCAGCCGCCGGGGCAGTGGGGGCCTGGGTCAGCGGATTTTTCTCCAATGCGGTGTTGCACTGGATACTGGCGGCAAGCTTCACGGCCACGGCGCTGTGGACCCTGGTCCCGGACAAACTGGACGATGAGGAAGCAAACACGGCCCGCAAGTTCGGACCGTTCCTGACCACGCTGATTGCGTTCTTCCTGGCGGAAATCGGCGACAAGACGCAGATCGCCACAGTGATGCTCGCCGCGCAATACCCGGAGTTGTGGTTGGTAATCATCGGCACCACCGTGGGCATGTTGATTGCCAACGTGCCAGTGGTCCTGGCGGGCAATTTCGCCGCCGAGAAGCTGCCCCTGACCCTGATCCGCCGCCTGGCCGCCTCGGCATTCTTCGTCCTGGCGATCGTGGCGGTGTACAAGGCGATGCAGAGCAGTGGGTGGGTTTGACCCTGTGTCACACCTTGGGCAGAGGATAACTGTGGGAGCATAGCTTGCTCGCGATAAACGATGACGCGGCCTGATTGACGTCTGCGTCGCCCCTGTCGCGAGCAAGCTTTGCTCCCACAACGATGCTTACTTCTTGGCCTGCTGATAAAGCGGCATCACCTTCGGAATCGCCGCCTGCAACGAAGCGATACGGCTGCTCGAGGACGGGTGGGTGCTCATGAATTCCGGTGGTGCGCCTTCCGAGGCCTTGGCCATCTTGTTCCACAAGGTGATCGCCGCGTTCGGGTCGTAGCCGGCGCGGGCGGCCAGTTCGAGGCCGATCAGGTCGGCTTCGTTCTCGTTGCCGCGGCTGTTGGGCAAGGTCATGCCGTAGTTGGCGACGGTGTCGGCCAACGCCAGGCTGTCCTGGCCCAGGCCGAACAAGGCGCCAGCGCCCTGCTTGGCCATCTCGATGCCATAGGCCTTGGACATCGCTTCGCGCCCGTGCTCGCGCAGGGCGTGGGCGATTTCGTGGCCCATGATCGCGGCGATTTCAGCGTCGGTCAGCTTCAACTGGTCGATCAGGCCGGTGTAGAACATGATCTTGCCGCCAGGACCGCAATTGGCGTTGAGCTCATCGCTCTTGATCAGGTTCACTTCCCAGTTCCACTGCGCCGAATCCGGGCGGAACACAGGTGCCTGGGCGATCAAGCGGTCGGCAATGACCTGGATGCGCTTGGCATCGTTACTGGTCTTGTCCAGCGCGCCCTGGGCTTTCGCCTCACCCATCGTCTTCTGGTAGGACTGGGCGTACATCTGGTTGACCTCATCGGTCGACAGCATGCTGAACATGTACTGCTTGCGTTCCACGCCCACGGCTCCGCCGCTGGTGGTATTGACCGACTGGCAACCGGTGAGCAGCAGAGCCGCGCTCAGAGCACTCACCATCAATGTCTTGTTCATGTAAAAGAAGCTCCCTGGAAACGTGGGCGTATCCTAGGCCTTGATTTGTATCGGCGCCAGATACAGAACGAGGGATTACAGGTTTTTCGGACAGACCCTACACAGTCCATTTGCGACACCCACGCAGCTAAAACAGTCAGCCGACGAACAGCGCCTCATGCCGCGCCACAGAAACGCCGATAACGGCTCCAGACGTCATTTCCGCGTCCGGAGCCTTTATGAAATTCAGATCGATCCAGTTTTCCGTGGCCGCCCTCGCCGGCGCCATTGTGCTCAGCGTGGTGGCCGCCCTTGTGCTGTACGCACTGTTTGCCGGCGCGCGCACCCAGGATATGGTGCAACAGCGGACCAAGGCGCAGTTCGAACAACTCATCGAACAACGCCTCACTGCCCTGGCCCGCACCCAGGCGAGCCTGATCCAGCGGGAACTGGAAGCCCCGCTGCTGCTCGCCCGCGGCCTGGCCACCAGCAACGCCTTGATGGGCATGAACGGCACGGACGGCAACCCGCAATTGAAGGTGCCCCGCGAGCAAATGATCAGCCTGTTGCGCGAAACCGTGGTGCGCAACCCGAAGATCCTCGGTGCCTACATCGCCTGGGAACCGAACGCCATCGACCATGACGACGCCAACTATGTGAACAGCCAGGTGGTGGGCATGGAAACCAACGGGCGTTTCCTGCCGTGGTGGTTCCGTAACCAGGACGGCTCCCTGGGCCTGGAAAAACTCGCCGACGTGACCGACCAGAAACTGCTTTCCACCGGCATCCGCGCCAGTGAGTACTACCTGTGCTCCCAGGACAGCAAGAAAGCCTGCGTGATCGACCCGGCGCCCTATCGCGTGGGCAGCACGATGACCATGCTCGCCTCGTTCATCGAACCGATCATGATCGATGGCAAGTTCCAGGGCATCGTCGGTGCCGACCTGTCGGTGAACTTCATCCAGGACATGCTCGTGGCCGCCGATGGCAAGTTGTACGACGGCGCCGGGGAAATGGCCTTGCTCTCCAGCAACAATCGACTGGTGGCCTTTACCAAGGACCCGAGCAAACTCGGGGAAAAGGCCAGTGACCTGCTGGACGCCAGTGCACTGGATAACCTCGCCAGGCTGGGCGCCGGCGAAGTGCGCTATGACATCGACGAAGAACACGGGCATATCGAGGTGTACATGCCGTTCGGCATCGGCGAGACCAACGCCCGCTGGACGCTGATGTTGCAGCTGCCGCTGAACGCGGTCATGGCCGACCTGCAAGCGCTGCAGAAGGACCTCGACCATCAGCGTCAGGCCGATATCTTCGGCATGGCGATAGTGGGCCTGGTGATTGCCGGCATCGGGCTGCTGGTGATCTGGCTGGTGGGCCACGGCATTGCCCGTCCGCTCAAGCAAATGGTGGCGATGCTCGATGACATCGCCCAGGGCGAAGGCGACCTGACCCGTCGCCTGGTCAGCGACCGCGCCGATGAACTGGGGGCGATCGCCAGGGGCTTCAACACCTTCCTGAGCAAGTTGCAGGGCATGATCACCCAGGTGGTGACCTCGGTGCAGAGCGTCAGCGATTCGTCGGAGCACACCGCCGATATCGCGATCCGCACCAACCAGGGCGTGCACAAGCAGATGTCGGAGATCGATCAGGTCGCCACTGCCGTGCACGAAATGACCGCCACCGCCCAGGACGTGGCCCGCAACGCGACCCAAGCCGCCCAGGCCGCCAGCCATGCAGACCAGGCTGCCAGCCAGGGCATGCAGATCGTGCGGGACACCTCCACCTCCATCGGCGCCCTGGCCGTGGAAATCGGCAAGGCGGTGGGCGTGGTGCAGACCCTGGCCAAGGACAGCGAGAACATCAACGCGATCCTCACCGCCATCCGCGGAATCGCCGAGCAGACCAACCTGCTGGCCCTCAACGCCGCCATCGAAGCCGCCCGGGCCGGTGAACAGGGCCGTGGTTTCGCGGTAGTCGCCGATGAAGTGCGCAACCTGGCGCAGAAGACGCAACAGGCGACCGAAGAGATCCAGACGATGATCCAACAGTTGCAACAAGGCACTCGGGATGTGGTGCAGGTGATGGAAGACAGCCAGAACCGTACCGACGAAAGCGTGCAGCATGCGGCGAAAGCGGCCCAGGCCCTGGAGACGATCACCCAGGCAGTGTCGGTGATCAACGACATGAACACCCAGATCGCCAGCGCCGCCGAGGAACAAAGCGCCGTGGCCGATGACATCAACCGTAACGTGATCAACATCGGGCAAGTAGCGAACGAAGTCGCCAGCGGCGCCGATGAGTCCAGTGCAGCCAGCGCCGGGTTGACCAAACTGGCGGAGCAGCAGCGGCGGTTGATCAATCAGTTCAGGGTCTGATCCAAAGGCCCCATCGCGAGCAAGCTCGCTCCCACAGGGGGGGTAGGCGGTGGCATGCCGATTTGTGAACGCAGCAGAACAACTGTGGGAGCAAAGCTTGCTCGCGATGGCGTCGTCACGGACAACAAAACCGCTATCGCGAGCAAGCTTTGCTCCCACAGACTCCCACAGGTTCAATGCAGGGGTTTAGAGTTCGCCGAGGGCTTCTACCAGCGCTTGGTTCTGCTCCGGTGTGCCGATGCTGATCCGCAGGAACTGGGCAATCCGCTCCTGTTTGAAGTGCCGCACGATCACACCCTGCTCCCGCAGTTTCGCCGCCAACCCTGCCGCATCGTGCCGGGGGTGGCGGGCGAAGATGAAGTTGGCCGCCGAGGGCAGCACTTCAAAGCCCTTGGCTTGCAGTTGGGCCACGACCCATTCACGGTGCTCGATGACCAACTGGCAGGTCCGGTCGAAATGCTCGCGGTCGTCGAACGCCGCCGCGCCGCCGACATTCGCCAGGCGATCCAGCGGATAGGAGTTGAAGCTGTTCTTGATCCGCTCCAGCGCTTCGATCAGGTCCGGATGGCCCACCGCCAGGCCCACGCGCAGCCCCGCCAGGGAGCGGGACTTGGACAGGGTCTGGGTCACCAGCAGGTTCGGATAGCGATCCACCAGGCTGATGGCCGTCTCGCCGCCGAAGTCGATATAGGCCTCGTCGACCACTACCACCGAATCCGGGCTGGCCTTGAGGATCTGCTCGACCGCTTCCAGCGCCAGCAGGCAGCCGGTCGGCGCGTTCGGGTTGGGGAAAATGATCCCGCCATTGGGTTTGGCGTAGTCTGCCGGGTCGATCCGGAATTGCTCATCCAGCGGCACCGCATCGAACTGGATGCCGTACAGCCCGCAATACACGGGATAGAAGCTGTAGCTGATGTCCGGGAACAACAGCGGCTGGTCGTGCTGCAACAGACCGTGAAAAATGTGCGCCAGCACTTCATCCGAGCCATTACCCAGGAACACCTGGTTGCTCTGCACGCCGTAATATCGGGCCACGGCGCCTTTCAGCAGGTCACTGTTGGGATCCGGGTACAGGCGCAGGTTGTCGTTCAACTCGGTCTGCATGGCCGCCAAGGCCTTGGGCGATGGGCCGTAGGGGTTCTCGTTGGTATTGAGCTTGACCAGCCGGGTCAGCTTCGGCTGTTCGCCCGGCACGTAGGGCACCAGGTTCTTGACGAACGGGCTCCAGAATTTACTCATTTCAGTTCCCCTGACCTTCAATGGAGTTTTCGTCAAGAATGCGGTACTCGGCGCTGCGGGCGTGGGCGCTCAGCGATTCGCCACGGGCCAGCACCGAAGCGGTCTTGCCCAGTTCGGAGGCGCCCTGCTCGGAGCAGAAGATGATCGACGAGCGTTTCTGGAAGTCATACACCCCCAGCGGCGACGAGAAGCGCGCGGTGCCGGAAGTCGGCAACACGTGGTTGGGGCCTGCGCAATAGTCGCCCAGGGCCTCACTGGTGTGACGACCCATGAAGATCGCACCGGCGTGACGGATCTGCGGCAGCCAGGCCTGCGGGTCGGCGACCGACAATTCCAGGTGTTCCGGCGCGATACGGTTGGCGACTTCGATGGCCTGCTCCATGTCGCGGACCTTGATCAGCGCGCCACGGCCATTGATCGACGTATTGATGATCTCGGCGCGGTCCATGGTCGGCAGCAGCTTGTCGATGCTGGCGGCGACCTTGTCGAGGAACTCGGCGTCCGGGCTGACCAGGATCGCCTGGGCGTCTTCGTCGTGCTCGGCCTGGGAAAACAGGTCCATGGCGATCCAGTCCGGGTCGGTCTGGCCGTCGCACACCACGAGGATTTCCGAAGGGCCGGCGATCATGTCGATGCCGACCTGGCCAAACACGTGGCGCTTGGCGGTGGCGACATAGATGTTGCCCGGCCCGACCACCTTGTCGACCCGCGGCACGCTTTCGGTGCCATAGGCCAGCGCAGCCACGGCCTGGGCACCGCCGATGGTGAACACCCGGTCCACACCAGCGATGCAAGCGGCGGCCAGCACCAGTTCGTTGATTTCACCGCGCGGGGTCGGGACGACCATGACCACTTCGGTCACGCCGGCAACCTTGGCCGGGATGGCGTTCATCAGCACCGAGGACGGATAGGACGCCTTGCCACCCGGCACGTACAGGCCGGCGCGGTCCAGCGGCGTGACCTTCTGGCCCAGCACGGTGCCGTCGGCTTCGGTGTAGCTCCAGGAGTCCTGTTTCTGCCTTTCGTGATAGTCGCGCACTCGGGACGCGGCCTTTTCCAAGGCTTCGCGCTGGGGCACGGTGATCCGGGTCAGGGCCAGTTCCAGTCGCTCGCGCGGCAGGATCAGGTCGGCCATGGACGCCACTTGCAGGCCGTCGAACTTCTGGGTGAATTCCACCAGGGCAGCATCGCCACGCTCGCGCACAGCCTTGATGATGTCCAGCACCCGCTGATTGACCGAGTCGTCAGACACGCTTTCCCAGCTCAGCAGATGATCCAGATGATGTGCGAAATCCGGGTCGGCAGCATTGAGTCGGCGAATCGAAGTGGGAGCGGTCATAGCGAGGGCCTCATTAATGGCAAATGCTCAGGCGCCCTAAGCTACCAGTCCATTCGCGTGGGCACCTGAGAAAATTGGCTATGACACGGATAGACGGGCGCGACTCAAGGTCGCGCAGGTGAATCAGCCGCGGTGTCGCGATTCCACTGCCTTGCGCAGGGTATCGATCAGAGCCTGGATACGGGCGTGCTGCATTTTCATCGAAGCCTTGTTGACGATCAGCCGGGAGGTGATGTCGGCGATGAAATCCTGGGGTTCCAGGCCATTTGCCCGCAGGGTGTTGCCGGTGTCGACCACGTCGATGATCTTGTCCGCCAGGCCGATCAGCGGCGCCAGCTCCATCGAACCGTACAACTTGATGATATCGACCTGACGGCCCTGCTCGGCGTAATAACGCTTGGCAATATTGACGAACTTGGTCGCCACGCGCAAACGCCCCTTGGGCTCCGGCGCGCCAACTTTACCGGCGGTCATCAGCTTGCAGCGGGCGATCTGCAGGTCCAGGGGCTCGTACAGGCCCTGGCCGCCGTATTCCATCAGCACGTCCTTGCCGGCAACGCCCAGGTCGGCGGCGCCATGTTCCACGTAGGTCGGCACATCGGTGGCACGCACGATCAGCAAGCGCACGTCGGCCTGGGTCGTGGGGATGATCAGCTTGCGGCTCTTGTCCGGATTCTCGGTCGGCACGATGCCCGCTTCAGCCAGAAGCGGCAGGGTGTCGTCAAGGATGCGGCCCTTGGACAGTGCGATGGTCAACATGGGAAACGTCAGTCCTTATCAAGGTACTCATGCCCGGTCGCAAGCGGCGCCGGACACACATCGAGGGTGCAAACACCCTCGATGTGAAACAAAATCAACGGACACATCCTTGTGCCCACGGAAAGTGCCTGCGCGACGATCATACTGCGTTGAAAACAGGCTCGGAATGCTCATTGACAATCAGTCAACTCCGCTTCCTCGCCTGTTTTCGCCTTGCCTGATCGCCGCGCAGTCACTTTCCAATTAGCCCGGTACGCGGCGGATCTTGGCGCCGAGCATCTGCAGTTTTTCTTCGATGCACTCATAGCCACGGTCGATGTGGTAGATGCGATCGATCAGGGTATCGCCTTCGGCAACCAGGGCCGAGATGACCAGGCTGGCCGAGGCCCGCAGGTCGGTGGCCATCACTGGCGCGCCCTTGAGCTTCTCGGTGCCGGTGACAATGGCCGTGTTGCCTTCGACCTGGATCTTGGCGCCCATGCGGTGCAGTTCGTAGACGTGCATGAAACGGTTTTCGAAGATCGTCTCGATCACAGCGCCCGTGCCTTCGGCAATGGCGTTGAGGGAGATGAACTGCGCCTGCATGTCGGTCGGGAACGCCGGGTACGGAGCGGTCCGCACGTTGACGGCTTTTGGCCGCTTGCCGTGCATGTTCACTTCGATCCAGTCTTCGCCGCAGGTGACTTCGGCACCGGCTTCCTTGAGTTTCTCCAGGACGGCTTCAAGGATGGTCGGATCGGTATCCTTGACCTTGACGCGGCCACCGGTGACCGCAGCGGCCACCAGGTAGGTGCCGGTTTCGATCCGGTCCGGCATCACTTTGTAGGTGGCCGAATGCAGGCGCTCGACGCCATCGATGGTGATGGTATCGGTGCCAGCGCCGCTGATCTTGGCGCCCATGGCGATCAGGAAGTTCGCTAGGTCGACCACTTCAGGCTCGCGCGCGGCGTTTTGCAGCACGCTGCGACCCTTGGCCAGTGCGGCGGCCATCATGATGTTCTCGGTGCCGGTCACGCTGACGGTATCGAAGAAGAAGTGCGCGCCGCGCAAGCCGCCTTCCGGCGCCTTGGCCTTGATGTAGCCGCCTTCGACGTCGATTACCGCGCCCATGGCTTCCAGGCCGCGAATGTGCAGGTCCACCGGACGCGAGCCAATGGCGCAACCGCCAGGCAAGGCGACTTCGGCTTCACCGAAACGGGCGACCATCGGACCCAATACCAGGATCGACGCACGCATGGTCTTCACCAGCTCGTACGGGGCGACCAGGGTCTTGATGGTGCGTGGATCGATTTCGACGCTGAGCTTCTCGTCGATCACCGGCTCAATGCCCATGCGGCCGAACAGCTCGATCATCGTGGTGATGTCGTGCAGGTGCGGCAGGTTGGCCACGGTCACCGGGCCATCGCACAGCAGGGTCGCGGCAAGGATCGGCAGGGCGGAGTTCTTTGCCCCGGAAATACGGATTTCGCCATCAAGACGAACGCCGCCGGTAATAATCAGTTTATCCATAAGAATCTCGAGGCCCTTGGGCTCAGGTGCGCTCGGCCCAGGCCGCGCGGCTGAAAAATTTCATCGTGACCGCGTGGATGCTGCCATCGGCGATCCATGGGTTCAAATGGGCATAGATGCTCTGCTGACGCTTCACTGGGCTCAACGTCGCCAGTTCATCGCTGATCACGTTCAACTGGAAGTTGCAGCCTTCGCCTTCAACTTCCACCTGCGTACCAGGCAGCTTTCCTTCTAGGAAGCTCTTCACTTCTACAGCCTGCATGCTCAACCTCAATCGGCGCCCTGTGCGCGCGGGTCGCACATCATACAAAAAAGCCCCGCGCCTGCGAACCCCGCGAAGCAGGACTCTGACGGGGGGACTTTTCCAACAATGTGGCTCAGGGGTGCGCCAACAACTCGGTCAGCTCGCTGACCTGGGCTATTTCGCGCATATCTTCGGGCATCCCACGGATGCTCCACGTTTTGCCGGCTGCCTTGGCGTCCCGCATGAAGCACAGCAGCAGCGACAGGCCGACGCTGCTGGACTTCTGCACCGCCGAGCAGTCAATGACCACCTCGGCGGCACTGACGGACTTGATCAGCGCCTGGCCCTCCTTGCGCAGGGCCGGGCCGGTGCGGTAATCCAGCACGCCACTGAGCATTAGCACGCCAGCCTCACCCAGACGAACGGCGGACTCACTCACCGACTCGATCATTGTGCCTGCTTCTCTTTGGCATCTTCGGCCACTTCCTTGGCCTTGGCGACCTCACCGGCCCAACCGTTGATGGTCTTGTCCAGGTCGTTGCCATTGCGCTGCATCGCGTCGGCGAACTGATCGCGGAACAGCTTGCCGATGTTGATGCCATTGATGATCACGTTGCGCACCTTCCACTCGTCGTTGATTTTCTCGAGTGTGTAGGAGACAGGGTAGATCGCGCCGTTGTTGCCTTTGACCTGCATGTCGACGCTGGTGCGGGTGCCGCTTTCGTCCTTGGCCGGCGAAACGGTGATGCCCTGGTTGTTGTATTCAAGCAAGGCGTTGCCATAGAACTGCATCAGGCTGCGCTTGAAGTTCTCCTGGAACCGGGTCATCTGCGCCGGGCTGGCCTTGCGCGAGTACTTGACGGTCATGATGCTCTTGGAGATGCCGTCGGCGTCCACCACGGGGCCGACGATGCCGTTCAGCGCGTCATAGAACGCGCTCGGGTCCTGCTTGTATTTCTCTTTGTTGGCGGAAAGGTCCGCCAACAGCCGGGTCGTCGTGTCCTGGATGATGTCATGGGCCGAAGGCGCAGCCACGGCGTTAGCCATCAACGGCAGCGCGGCGAGCAGCACCAACAAGCCACGTCGCAAGATAGAGATCATTCAAAAGCTCCTCATTTGGCGTCTTTGCTAACGGTATTGAGCAGGAATTTACCGATCAGGTCCTCGAGCACCAGGGATGATTGCGTGTCGTGGATAACGCCACCGTCCTTGAGCACGGTATCTTCCCCACCCACGCTGATGCCAATGTATTTCTCACCCAGCAGCCCAGCCGTGAGGATAGATGCAGTGGAATCAGTCGGCAGGTTATCCACGCGCTTTTCCAACTGCAGCGTCACCCGACCGGTGAAATCCTCGCGATTCAGATCGATTGCCGTGACCTTGCCGATGGTGACACCGGCCATGGTCACTTTGGCTCTGACCGTCAAACCGGCGATATTGTCAAAGTTTGCATAAAGTTTATAAGTATCGGTGCTTGCCGTCGGCGCCAGCCCACTGACCCGCAGGGCCAGCAGCAGCAAAGCCAGGATGCCAGCCAGCAAGAAAAGGCCGACACCGATTTCCAGGGTGCGGTTTTGCATCAGAAATCTCCAAACATCAAGGCGGTCAGAATAAAGTCAAGGCCCAGGACCGCCAGCGAGGCGTACACCACGGTCTTGGTTGTGGCACGGCTGATCCCCTCTGACGTGGGCTCACAGTCATAGCCTTGAAACACGGCGATCCAGGTCACGACGAAAGCGAATACGGCACTTTTGATCACGCCATTGAGGACATCGTCGAGGAAGTCGACGCTGTTTTGCATGTTCGACCAGTAGGAACCTTCATAGACCCCCAGCCAGTCTACCGCCACCCACGAGCCGCCCCAGATCCCCACGACGCTGAAAATGATCGCCAGCACCGGCAGGGAAATGAAACCGGCCCACAGGCGCGGGGCAATGATGTATTTGAGTGGGTCGACGCCGATCATTTCCAGGCTGGACAATTGTTCGGTGGACTTCATGTTGCCGATTTCGGCGGTCAACGCCGAACCGGCACGCCCGGCGAACAGCAGCGCCGTGACCACCGGGCCGAGCTCACGCAGCAGCGTCAGCGCAACCATCTGCCCGACCGCCTGCTCCGAACCGTAGCTGGACAAGATGTTGAAACCTTGCAGCGCCAGGACCATGCCGATGAAGATCCCGGAGACCACGATGATCACCAGGGACATCACGCCCACCGAGTGCAACTGCTTGACCAGCAGGCCGAAACCGCCGCCCGTCGAGTTGCGACCGAGCAAGGCGTGCATCAGGAACAGCGAGGAACGGCCCAGTACCGCCACCACATCGATGCCGGAACGGCCGAACAGGCGAACTCTTTCCAATAGTGATTTCTTGCGCATCAGCGCTTCCCCAGCAGATCGGTACGGTAATCCGTGGCCGGAAAATGGAACGCCACCGGCCCGTCCGGATCACCCTTCATGAATTGGCGGATGCGCGGATTGTCCGAATCCGCCAGTTCCTGGGGCGTGCCCTGCCCCAGCACCTGGCTATCGCCAACCACATAGATGTAGTCGGCAATGCTCGCGGTTTCGGCCAGGTCGTGGGAGACCACGATGCTGGTGATGCCCAGCGCATCGTTGAGCAGGCGGATCAGGCGCACGAGCACGCCCATGGCGATCGGGTCCTGGCCGACGAAGGGCTCGTCGTACATGAGGATCTTCGGATCGAGGGCAATAGCCCGCGCCAACGCGACCCGACGCTTCATGCCGCCGGACAGCTCGTCGGGCATCAGGTCGAGGGCGCCCCGCAGCCCAACGGCCTGCAACTTGAGCAGGACGATGTCGCGAATCATCTCTTCCGGCAGCTCGGTATGGACCCGCAGCGGGAACGCCACGTTCTCGAATACATCGAGATCGGTAAACAGCGCGCCACTCTGGAACAGCACACCCATGTGCTTGCGCGCATCGAACAGGTCGCTGCGAGACAACTCGGGAAGGTTCTGACCATTGACCCAGACTTCGCCGGCGCTGGGGCGCAATTGTGCCCCGATCAGCCGCAGCAGCGTGGTCTTGCCACACCCGGAAGGCCCCATGATGCCGGTGACCTTGCCGCGCGGAATGCGAATATCGATGTCATTGAAAATGCTGCGCGTCCCTCGCTTGAAGGACAGTCCCTTCAGCTCGACCGCGTAGGCGTTGTCGGCACTCATCTAAACTCCTTGCGATGCAGCCTCACATTCGAATGCCCAGGGCAGCCGACAAGCGCCGGTACCGCCGGGCACACGAACCGGCGGCGAACTATATCACTGCAACAGCCAAGCGCCCAAGGCCAACGCCCCGCCTGTTAAGCCTGGTTTAAGGTAAAAAGCCACATTTTATGTCGAACCTTGCGGCCCCTCGAACAAAGCATGACGAACTTACGTGAGGGAATTGTTCATTGCCGCTATAATCGCCGCCTTTTCATCGGGCTATACGATTTCTGACATGAGCCAATCCAGCGACCTGATTCAATCGGCACAACGTACCATCCGCCTCGAGCTCGAAGCCGTGCAAGGCTTGCTGCCCCAAATCGACGCTGATTTCGTACGCGCCTGCGAGATGATTCTGGCCAGCAAAGGCCGCGTGGTCGTGGTCGGCATGGGCAAGTCCGGGCACATCGGCAACAAGATCGCCGCCACCCTCGCCAGCACCGGCACCACGGCCTTTTTTGTCCATCCGGCCGAAGCCAGCCACGGGGACATGGGCATGATCACCCGGGACGACGTCATCCTGGCCCTGTCCAACTCCGGCTCCACCAATGAGATCATCACGCTGCTGCCGCTGATCAAGCGCCTGGGCATCCAGTTGATCAGCATGACCGGCAACCCGGACTCGCCGCTGGCCAAGGCCGCCGAAGTGAACCTCAATGTTCATGTCGAACACGAAGCCTGCCCGCTGAACCTGGCACCGACCTCCTCCACCACCGCGGCCCTGGTCATGGGCGACGCCCTGGCCGTGGCGCTGCTGGAAGCCCGGGGCTTCACCGCGGAAGATTTCGCCTTTTCCCATCCCGGTGGCGCCCTCGGCCGTCGCCTGCTGCTGAAAGTCGAAAACGTGATGCACGCTGGCCAGGAGTTGCCACAAGTGCTGCGCGGCACGCTGCTCAAGGACGCGCTCATGGAAATGACCCGCAAGGGGCTGGGCATGACGGTGGTCCTGGAGGTCGACGGCAAGCTCGCCGGAATCTTCACCGACGGCGATCTGCGCCGCACCCTGGACCGCACCATCGACATCCACAGTGCGACCATCGAGCAAGTCATGACGCCCCACGGCAAGACCGCCCGCGCCGAGATGCTCGCCGCCGAGGCCCTGAAAATCATGGAAGACCACAAGATCAGCGCCCTGGTGGTCGTCGACGACGAAGACCGTCCGGTGGGCGCCCTGAACATGCACGATCTTCTGCGTGCGGGAGTCATGTAAATGAACACAGACCTGTTGCAACGCGGCCAAGCCATCAAGCTGGCGGTTTTCGACGTGGACGGCGTGCTGACCGACGGCCGCCTGTACTTCCTCGAAGACGGCAGCGAGTTCAAGACGTTCAACACCCTCGACGGCCAAGGCATCAAGATGTTGATGGCCGCCGGCGTGCAGACCGCTATCATCAGCGGCCGCAAGACCCCGGTGGTCGAGCGGCGCGCGAAGAACCTCGGCATCCCGCACCTTTACCAGGGGCGCGAAGACAAGCTGGTGGTGCTGGACGAGCTTCTGGGTCAACTCAACCTAAACTATGAACAGGTGGCCTACCTCGGTGACGACCTGCCAGACCTGCCGGTGATTCGCCGGGTCGGCCTGGGCATGGCGGTCGCCAACGCGGCCAGTTTCGTCCGCGAGCACGCCCACGGCGT
The DNA here is from genome assembly GCF_008801605.1 of Pseudomonas brassicacearum subsp. brassicacearum. Taxonomy (GTDB): domain Bacteria; phylum Pseudomonadota; class Gammaproteobacteria; order Pseudomonadales; family Pseudomonadaceae; genus Aquipseudomonas; species Aquipseudomonas brassicacearum. The sequence goes on from NZ_VZPJ01000005.1 coordinate 219,180, forward strand.
CACCACGGCGCGAGGCGGCGAAGGTGCGGCCCGCGAATTCTGTGAACTGATCCTGCGCGCCCAGGGCCGCCTCGAAGCGGCCAACGCCGCGTACCTGTGAGCCATTTATGCTGAGCAAGAAGATTCGCACCATCGTGGTGTTCGGCTGTATCGCGGCGATTTTTGCTGCGGTGGGCTACTGGAACATCAGCCCCGAACGGTTTCTCGACCAGCCTGCGGCCCAGGTCGAGGAAAAGATCGACTGGTACGCGACCAACACGCATACCCTGCAGTACCTGCCCGACGGCAAGGTGCAATACGAGATGACGTCCGACAAGGTCGACCACGTAAAAGCCACTGACATTACGTTGGTTACGAAGCCCGACCTGAACATGTTCCGCGGCACCGAGTTTCCGTGGCATGTGCAGAGCGAGCACGCCGAAGTCAATTCCGGCGGTACCGAAGTGGAACTGATCGACTCGGTGCGCGTCGCCCGAACCGACGAAAAAAACCGTACGACCATCATCACCAGCACGCGCATGACCGTGTTCCCACAGCAAGAATATGCGCAGACCGAGCAACCCGTTAGAATCGACGGCGCCGGGGGTGTATCGACCGGCACGGGAATGAAAGCGTATTTGAAGGAAAGCAGGATACACCTGCTATCGAACGTAAGAGGACAGTATGAAGCTCGCTAAAACCCTCCCTATTTTGCTCAGTCTGGGCGCAGCACTGGGAAGCGCGAGCGCCTGGGCTCTTCCCGACGACCGCAACCAGCCTATTCGCATCCAGGCCGACGATGCCCAGCTCGACGACAAGAATGGCGTCGCCACCTATAAAGGCGACGTGATCATCACCCAGGGCTCGATGAAGGTCACCGGCAATACCGTGACCATCACCCGCACCCCGTCCGGCGACATCGACGTGGTGACTTCGGTGGGCAACCTGGCCTATTTCGAGCAACTGCAAACCGCAGGCGATACCAAGCCAGTGCAGGGCTACGGGGTAACCATCCAGTACCACGCCGCCCAGGATCGCGTGGTCCTGATCGACCGCGCCAAGGTCGTCGACAAGGACAACAACGTCACCCAAGGCGAAAAAATCGTCTACGACACAGTCAAGAAGCTGGCCAGCGCCGGTCGCGCCACCGGCAGCAAGGTGACCGAGTCGCGTCCGCGGATCGACATGGTGATCCAACCGAAAAAGAAAACCGACGAGCAGAAGGCCCAGTAATGGCAACTCTGAAAGCTCAGCACCTGGCCAAGAGCTACAAGAGCCGTCAAGTCGTGCGTGATGTCAGCCTGTCCATCGACAGCGGCCAGATCGTCGGCCTGCTCGGCCCCAACGGCGCGGGCAAGACCACCTGCTTCTACATGATCGTCGGCCTGGTCCAGGCCGATCAGGGTCGCGTACTGATCGACGACGTGGACGTCAGCCACCAGCCAATGCACGGCCGGGCGAAGGCAGGTATCGGCTATTTGCCGCAAGAAGCGTCGATCTTCCGCAAACTGTCGGTTGCCGACAACATCATGGCGATCCTCGAGACCCGCAAGGAACTCGACAAGGCCGGTCGTCGCCAGGAACTGGAAAGCCTGCTGCAGGAATTCCACATCAGCCACATTCGCGACAACCTGGGCATGAGCCTGTCCGGTGGCGAGCGGCGTCGCGTGGAAATCGCCCGCGCCCTGGCCACCGCACCGAAGTTCATCCTGCTCGACGAACCGTTCGCCGGCGTGGACCCGATCTCGGTAGGCGACATCAAGCAGATCATCCATCACCTCAAGGCCAAGGGGATCGGCGTGCTGATCACCGACCACAACGTGCGCGAGACGCTGGATATCTGTGAAACCGCCTACATTGTCAACGACGGCCAGCTGATCGCCGAAGGCGACTCCGCAGCCATCCTGGCCAATGACCTGGTCAAGGAAGTGTATCTGGGCCATGAGTTCCGCCTGTAAGCACAAGTGTCTGGCGAATTGTCCGAGCGTCGTTTAATTTTATTATGGCGACGCTCTAGGCAAACACTTCAGTTTCAGGCATATAATTTGCTTAAGTTTGGCGCCTCGGCGCCCTGTAGTGGATGGCGCATGTGCGCCGGCTAATAAGGTGTTAAGCCCCTGCCATGAAACCATCGCTAGTCTTGAGAATGGGCCAGCAGCTGACGATGACACCGCAGCTGCAACAGGCCATCCGCCTGCTCCAATTGTCGACCCTGGACCTGCAACAGGAAATCCAGGAGGCCCTGGAGTCCAATCCGATGCTCGAACGCCAGGAAGAAGGCGACGACTTCGACAACACCGATCCGCTGGCCGACAACGTCGAGCAGAAGACCAACACCGAAATCCCGGAACCGGCCTACCAGGAAACCGCCCCGACGGTGGACAACCTCGAGGATGGCGAATGGAACGAACGCATCCCCAACGAACTACCCGTGGACACGGCCTGGGAAGACGTCTACCAGACCAGCGCCAGCAGCCTGCCGAGCAGCGATGACGACGAGTGGGACTTCACCACCCGTACCTCTGCTGGCGAAAGCCTGCAAAGCCACCTGCTGTGGCAGTTGAACCTGGCGCCGATGTCCGACACCGATCGCCTGATCGCCGTGACCCTGATCGACTGCATCAACAACCAGGGCTACCTGGACGAGACCCTCGAAGAAATCCTGGAAGCCTTCGACCCCGAGCTCGACATCGAGCTGGACGAGATCGAAGCCGTCCTGCATCGCATCCAGCAGTTCGAACCGGCCGGCATCGGTGCCCGCAACCTGGGCGAGTGCCTGTTGCTGCAACTGCGCCAGTTGTCCGCCAAGACACCATGGCTGGCCGAGGCCAAGCGACTGGTCACCGATTACATCGACCTGTTGGGCGGCCGCGACTACAGCCAACTGATGCGTCGCATGAAGCTCAAGGAAGATGAGCTGCGCCAGGTCATCGAACTGGTGCAGAGCCTCAACCCGCGCCCCGGCTCGCAGATCGAATCCACCGAGCCCGAATACGTGGTCCCCGACGTGATCGTGCGCAAGCACAATGATCGCTGGCTGGTGGAGCTCAACCAGGAGTCGGTGCCCAAGCTGCGGGTCAACGCCCAGTACGCCGGCTTTGTGAAGCGTGCCGACACCAGCGCCGACAACACCTTCATGCGCAACCAGTTGCAGGAAGCGCGCTGGTTCATCAAGAGCCTGCAAAGCCGCAACGAAACCCTGATGAAAGTTGCCACCCAGATCGTCGAGCATCAGCGCGGCTTCCTGGAGTACGGCGATGAAGCGATGAAACCGTTGGTCCTGCATGACATTGCCGAGGCAGTGGGCATGCACGAGTCGACGATTTCCCGGGTAACCACCCAGAAATTCATGCATACCCCTCGGGGTATCTATGAATTGAAATACTTTTTCTCCAGCCACGTCAGCACCTCCGAAGGCGGCGAATGCTCGTCCACGGCCATCCGCGCGATCATCAAAAAACTGGTAGCTGCGGAAAATCAGAAAAAGCCGTTGAGTGACAGCAAGATCGCTGGTTTACTGGAGGCACAAGGCATTCAGGTGGCCCGCCGTACCGTCGCCAAATACCGCGAATCCCTCGGGATCGCGCCTTCGAGCGAACGCAAGCGGTTGATGTAACAGGCCACGCCACAGCGTTCCAGTGGCAGGCATTTCTGCCTGCCGCTTTATGCACTGGCAACGAAGGAGAAGCTGTATGCAAGTCAACATCAGTGGACACCAACTGGAAGTGACCGAACCCCTGCGCACCTACATCGGCGAAAAACTCGACCGATTGGAAAGGCATTTCGACAAGATCACCAACGTGCAAGTCACGATGAACGTCGAGAAGCTGCTGCAGAAAATCGAAGCCACGCTGCATATCCCCGGCGGAGAAGTGGTTGCCAACGCAGAGCACACAGACATGTATGCCGCGATTGACCTGCTGACCGACAAGCTGGATCGCCAACTCAAAAAGCATAAGGAAAAGACCCAGAGCCTCCTCCAGGGCGCAACCGGTCGTTAACCCCCCCAATCCATGATCCGACTAGAAACCATCCTGACCCCCGGCCGTTCCCAGGTGAACGCGCCGGGCGGCAGTAAGAAGAAAGCCCTCGAACACATTGCCAACCTGATCCACCGCGAGGTACCGGATCTGGAAATGCAGGACGTCTTCGAGGCATTGGTTGCCCGTGAAAAACTCGGTTCCACCGGTTTTGGCAACGGCATCGCCATTCCCCACTGCCGTCTCAAGGGTTGTGCCGCGCCGATCAGCGCGCTGTTGCACCTTGAAACCGCTATAGATTTCGACGCCATCGACGGCGCCCCGGTCGACCTGCTGTTTGTATTGCTGGTACCGGAAGCGGCGACCGATGCGCACCTTGAGCTGCTGCGCCAGATTGCCAGCATGCTGGACCGCAAGGAAGTGCGCGAAAAACTGCGCAGCGCACCGAGTAACGAAGCTTTGTACCAGGTTGTCCTGGACGAGCAGAACGGTCATTAAAAATGCGCATGATCATTGTCAGTGGCCGCTCCGGCTCCGGTAAAAGCACGGCCCTCAACGTGCTTGAGGACAGCGGCTACTATTGCATCGACAATTTGCCCGCCGGCCTGCTGCCGGAACTGGCCGAGCGCGCCCTGATCCACACCGAGCTGGCGCAGCCGCTGGTGGCGGTGTCCATCGATGCGCGCAACCTGCCAAGCCACCTGTCGCGTTTTCCTGAACTGCTCGAGGAAGTGCGCAGCCGGCATATCCAGTGTGACGTGCTGTACCTGGATGCCGATGAAGAGACACTGCTCAAGCGTTTTTCCGAAACCCGCCGGCGCCACCCACTGAGCAACGCCAACCGTTCGCTGGCCGAAGCCATCGAGGATGAAAGCCAGCTACTGGGGCCGATTGCCGACCTGGCGGACCTGAAGGTCAACACCACGCACCTGAACCTGTATCAGTTGCGTGACACGATCAAGCTGCGCCTGCTCAACCAACCCGAGCCGGGCACGGCGTTCCTGGTGGAGTCGTTCGGTTTCAAGCGTGGCATGCCCGTCGATGCCGACCTGGTGTTCGACGTGCGTTGCCTGCCCAATCCTTATTGGAAGCCGGAATTGCGCGCGCAGTCCGGGCTCGACCAACCGGTGATCGACTACCTGGCCGCCCAGCCGGATGTCGAAGAAATGTACCAGGACATCTCCAGCTACCTGCTCAAATGGCTGCCCCGCTTTGCCGCGAGCAACCGCGCCTATGTCACGATCGCCATCGGTTGTACCGGCGGCCATCACCGCTCCGTCTACCTGACCGAACGCCTGGGTCAACTCCTGCAACAATCCCTGAAGAACGTCCAGGTTCGCCACCGCGACCTCAGCTAAAGGATTCACATCGCGATGCCTGCTCAGGAAATTGAAATCATCAACAAGCTGGGTTTGCATGCCCGAGCGTCGGCCAAGTTCGTCGGAGTCGCAGGCCAGTTCAAGGACACCACCATCAGGGTTGGCCGCACACCCGAGACTGCGGTCGACGGTAAAAGCATCATGGCGATGATGATGCTCGCCGCTGGCAAGGGCACCAAGATCCACCTGCACACCGAAGGTGAACAGGCACAGGAGGCGATGGATGCCCTGGTGGACCTGATCAACAGATACTTCGACGAAGGCGAATAACTGACCAAATCCCAAGGCGGATTTATTGTGGCAAGGGAATTCATTTGTGGGAGCAAAGCTTGCTCGCGATGAAGGCGACTCGGTAACTCAGAAAACCGAGGTGCCTGGATCGCGAGCAAGCTTTGCTCCCACAGATTCCCTCGCCACAGATAAATCACATCACCCTAGATGCCTGCCGTTTGTCACGCCAACGCCGTATCCAGCACCATCATCAGACAAAACCCCACCAACAGGCCCAGGCTCGCCAGTTTCTCGTGACCATTGCGACGGGATTCGGGAATAACCTCGTGAGTCACCACCAGCAACATCGCCCCGGCCGCCAACGCGAGCCCCAGGGGCAAGAGCATCTCGGCCAGACTCACCAACCAGGCGCACAGCAGCGCGAACACGGGCTCGACCAACCCTGACGCCGCGCCAATCAGGAACGCCCTGGCCCGCGACATCCCCGCCGCAGCCAGCACCAGCGCGATCACCAGCCCTTCGGGTACATCCTGCAAGGCGATGCCCATCGCCAGGCTGTCGGCATCCGGCATGCCGCCGCCCGCCGACACCCCCACCGCCATGCCTTCGGGAATGTTGTGGGCGATGATGGCAAACACGAACAACCAGATCCGCGGCGCAATGATCGGCCGGCCTGGCGCAGCGACCAGCCTTTCGGGACAGGCGCAGACTTTGCGGTCCACTAGATACAGCCCGAACGCGCCCGATAGAATGCCGAAACTGATAAGGCCGCTGGCGGCCCAAGGCGTCAGTCCCAACTGCTCGGCCGCAGCAATGCCCGGCACGATCAGCGAAAATGCCGTGGCCGCGAGCATCACCCCGGCACCGAATCCCAGCAGCGAATCGCTGACGGCCTGGGGCATGCGCCGGATGACCAACACCGGCACGGCCCCCAGCGCGGTGCCCAAGGCGCAGAGCCCGCCACCCTCGAGCGCGCGCAACAACCTGGGCTCCAAGTCCAGCCATGCCAGGCCCTGGGCCGCCAACAATGTCATTCCGGCCAGCAGCAACAACGACCCCAAGGCATAGCGGAACATCCGTCCGCTTCCAATCGCCAGTGTTTGAGTATCCATAGTCAGCCTTGGGTTGCTTTCAGGAAGGGCTCGAAGCCAGCGCAGCCTGGTAGCGCCGGGCGACCTCAGGCCAGTTGATCACGTTGTAGAAGGCGCTGATGTATTCCGGACGACGGTTCTGGTAGCGCAGGTAATAGGCGTGCTCCCAGACATCCAGGCCAAGAATCGGTGTGTTGCCCTTCATCAGCGGGCTGTCCTGGTTGCCGCTGCTTTCCACCGCCAGGGTCTTTTGCGGGGTCACGCTCAACCAGGCCCAACCGCTGCCGAAACGGGTCAGCGCCGCTTTGGTGAAGGCTTCCCTGAAACCCTCGATACCGCCCAGTTGCGCTTCGATCGCCGCCGCCAGGGCGCCATCGGGCTGGCCGCCGCCCCGGGGCGTCATCACTTCCCAGAACAGCGAATGGTTGGCATGACCACCGCCCTGGTTGATCACTGCGGCTTGCAGGCTTGCCGGCAACTGCTCGACACTGGACACCAGTTTTTCGACAGGCCACCCGGCGTACTCGGTGCCGTCCACCGCTGCGTTGAGGTTATTGATGTAGGTCTGGTGATGCTTGGTGTAGTGGATCTCCATGGTTTGCGCATCGATGTGCGGTTCCAGGGCGTCGTAGGCGTAGGGCAATGCAGGCAAGGTAAAAGCCATGTTCAATGAGCTCCATGATGAAGAGGGGCATTGCGCTGCCGGGGCGTAGCGGCATTGCAGTGCAGCAGGCGTTGGGTCCGTGGGTATTCACCGTGCTCGCTGATGAAACTCAGCAGTTCGACATAGGTCTTGTGGCTCTGACGCCGTGCGGCGGTGCGCAGGGCCGGTGCCAGGCGTTCGTCCTGCATCGTCTGCAACAACCGTTGGTGGATCGCGCACAAATACTCGGCGCTCTCCTCCGGCTGGTTCAGGCGCAAGTGCAGGTCTGCCAGGTTGTGATGGGAGACGACGCACGCGGCCACGGCTTCGTCGGCATCCGCCCAACGCTCGAACAGCACCTGGGCCAGCGCCAGGGCCTGCAGGTAGGCTTCGCGGGCGTCTACCAGCTCGCCCAGCATGAAACAGCGATTGGCCCGTTCGATCGTACGTTTCCAGTGTTCCATGATGAGTCCTCCACACAGGTGTCGGGGTTACACGCCGCCGGCGGTGAGCTTCTCCGGGTCCAGCAGGACTTCGAGTTCGCTGCGTGTCAGGTCGGTGTGCTCCAGGGCGACATCGATGACCGGCCGACCTTGCTGGTAAGCCTTCTTGGCGATTTCAGCGGCCTTCTGGTAACCGATGATGGGATTGAGCGCGGTCACCAGGATCGGGTTGCGCGACAACGCTTCCTTGAGCCGTGCCTCGTTGACCTTGAAGGTGGCGATGGCCTTGTCCGCCAGCAAGCGGCTGGCGGTGGACATCAAGGCGATGCTGCTCAGCAGGTTCTGGGCGATGATCGGTAGCATCACGTTCAATTCGAAGTTGCCCGATTGACCGGCGATAGTGATCACCGTGTCGTTGCCAATCACTTGGGCCGCCACCATCGCGGTGGCTTCAGGAATGACCGGGTTGACCTTGCCGGGCATGATCGAGGAGCCCGGTTGCAAGCCTTCGAGCTCGATCTCGCCCAGGCCTGCCAGCGGCCCGGAATTCATCCAGCGCAGGTCGTTGGCGATTTTCATCAGCGACACGGCGGTGGTCTTGAGCTGCCCGGAAACCGCTACGGCGGTGTCTTGGGAGCCAATCAGCGCGAACAGATTCTTGCCCGGGGTGAATTGCACCTGGGTCAATTGCGTCAGTTGTTGACTGAACAGCTCGGCGAAACGTGGATGGGCATTGACCCCGGTGCCGACCGCCGTACCGCCCTGGGCCAGGGATTGCAGGCTCGGCAGCACATCCTCCAAGTGGCCGATATTGGCCTTGAGCTGCTGCGCCCAACCATCGAGCACCTGGCTCAGGCGCACCGGCATGGCATCCATCAGATGGGTGCGACCCGTCTTGATGAATGGGTGGACCTCTTCGGCCTTGCGCTCGATCACCTGCACCAGGTGCGACAGCGCCGGCAGCAGTTGCTCATGCAAGGCCAGCGCCGCGCTGACATGAATGCTGGTGGGGATGATGTCGTTGCTGCTCTGGCCGCAATTGACGTGGTCGTTCGGATTGACCGTTTCCCCCAGCAGACGACTGGCGAGGGTGGCGATCACTTCGTTGGCGTTCATGTTGGAGCTGGTGCCGGAGCCGGTCTGGAAGATATCCACTGGGAAATGGTCCATGAAACGGCCTTCGAGCAGCCCCAGGGACGCATCGACAATGGCCTTGCCCTGGGCTGCGCTGATTTGTTCCAGCTCTACGTTGGCCCGGGCGGCAGCAGCCTTGGCCAGGATCAGGGCGCGGATGAACTGTGCCGGCATACGCTGGCCACTGACCGGAAAGTTATCCACTGCGCGCTGGGTCTGGGCGCCATAGAGGGCATCCACCGGGACTTGCAGCTCGCCCATGCTGTCGCGTTCGATACGGGTATTACTCATCGGGAGATCCTTGCACCAGTTCAATAAGAGGAATCGACGGCTCCAGGGCGCAGGTCGCCAGCGCCCAGGCATGGCTCTGCCAGCGCTTGAGGCGGCAGCGGCACAGTGATTGTTGTTCGAGCTCACGCAGAGGGCGCCAGGCCTGGTCGAGGCAGAGATTGCGCCAATGCCAGGGCAGCGCGACATCCAAGGCGGTATCGAGCAGCAGCCGGAACGCGGTCTCGGAGATCATCCATGGCGAAGTGACGGTGCAGCAGGCCAGATAGCGGCCCTCGGCCAGGTAGTGCTCGATCAACCGCGGCTCGTCCGGGTTCATCGCGCAACGGATCTGGCGGCTCATCCAGCGCCAGCTTTCAAGGTAGGGTTGTTCGTGCAGGGCAGAACTCATGACCGGGGCTCACTCGGCGAATGAGATTCATTATTAGATGATAATAAGAAGCAACACAACTGTTAGACCGCACAAATTCATTGTGGCGAGGGAGCTTGCTCCCGCTCGGTTGCGCAGCGACCGCAAGATCTTGGGGTCGCTTCGCGGCCCAGCGGGAGCAAGCTCCCTCGCCACAAAAGCGCCTTCGCCACAGGATTTGCGGGTACAAAAAAGGCGCGTCACCTCGTGGATGACGCGCCCTTTTCAAGCGGTGAGCGTTAGCTACCTGCCACCGTCATCCGCTCGATCAGCACCGAACCGGTGCGGATGTTGCTGCGCAGTTCCAGATCGTTGCCCACGGCCACGATCTGCTTGAACATGTCACGCATGTTCCCGGCGATGGTCACTTCCTGGACCGGGAACTGGATCTCGCCGTTCTCGACCCAGAAACCCGCCGCGCCACGGGAATAGTCCCCGGTAACCATGTTCAGGCCGTGGCCCATCAGTTCGGTCACCAGCAGGCCACGACCCATGCGCCGCAGCAGGGCCGCCTGGTCTTCTTCGCCATGGGTCACGAACAGGTTATGCACGCCACCGGCATTGGCGGTGCTCGGCATACCGAGCTTGCGGCCCGAATAGGTGCCGAGGATGTAGGACACCAACTCGCCGTTTTCCACGAACGGCTTGGCGTAGGTGGCCAGGCCGTCGCCATCGAACGCCGAGCTGCCCATGGCCTGCATCAGGTGCGGACGCTCGTCGATGGTCATCCATTCCGGGAACAGTTTCTGGCCCAGCGCGCCCTCGAGGAACGACGACTTGCGGTACAGGTTGCCGCCGGACACCGCCGACAGGAAGCTGCCGAACAGGCCGCCGGCCAGCTCGGCCGAAAACAGCACCGGCACTTCGCAGGTCGGCACCGGCCGCGCGCCCAGGCGGCTGGCCGCCCGTTGCGCGGCTTTCTGGCCAATGCTCACCGGGTCCGCCAGCAGGGTGCCTTGGCGGTTCACGTCGTACCAGTAGTCACGCTGCATCTGGCCGTTGGCCTCGGCGATCATCACGCAACTGAGACTGTGGCGGGTCGATGCATAACCGCCGATAAAACCGTGGCTGTTGCCGTAGACCCGGCAGCCCTGGTGGGTATTGAGCGTCGTGCCGTCGGCGTTCTTGATGCGACTGTCGGCCTCGAATGCCGCGGCTTCGCAACGCAGTGCCTGTTCGATGGCCTGCTCGGGGGTGATGTCCCAGGCGTGGAACAGGTCGAAGTCGCGCAGTTCCTTGCACATCAGCGCGGCATCAGCCAGGCCCGAGGCTTCGTCTTCGGAGGTGTGCTGGGCAATCGCCAGTGCCGCGGCGACGGTTTCGCGAATGGCCTCCGGGCCGCTCGCCGAAGTGCTGGCCGAGCCCTTGCGCTGGCCTACGTACAAGGTGATGCCAAAGCCCTGGTCGCGATTGAATTCGACGGTTTCCACCTCGCGCTGGCGCACCGACGTCGACAGGCCCTGCTCCAGCGATACGGCCACTTCACAGGCACTGGCGCCCTGGCGCTTGGCCTCGGCGAGGATCTGCTCGACTTGTTCCTGCAGTGCCGGCAATGCCTGCGGGCCGACGCTTTGAACTGCACTCATGGTGTTCTCCACTCAAATTCTTCTTTCGGTTAAGGCTTTGTACGTAAAGTGCCTGCGCGACGATCATGCTGCGTTGAAAACAGGCTCGGAATGCTCATTTACAACCAGTAAACTCCGCTTCCTCGCCTGTTTTCGCCTTGCCTGATCGCCGCTCGGCGACTTTTCGTACAAACCCTTGGCCTTCGAGCGACCGGGCCGGACAAGCGGCCCCCGACTGGTTATCATGGCGGCGTTTCTTTGCGGACTGCCACCATGGTTGATTCTTACGACGACTCCCTCTACGAGGGTGAAAAAAGCAAATCCCAGGTCAAACGCGAGCTGCATGCTCTGGTTGACCTCGGCGAGCGCCTGACAACACTCAAGCCTGACTTGCTGGCCAAACTGCCTTTGACCGACGCCTTGCGCCGGGCCCTGGCCGATGCGCCCAAGCACACCGCGAATATCGCGCGTAAACGGCACCTGCAATTCATCGGCAAACTGATGCGCGATCAGGACACTGACGCCATCCTGGTCCTGCTCGATCAACTCGATGCCTCCACCCGGCAGTACAACGAACGTTTCCACAACCTGGAGCGCTGGCGCGATCGCTTGATCGCAGGCGACGACGGCGTGCTGGAAAAATTCGTCATCGACTACCCGGAGGCTGACCGTCAGCAATTGCGCTCCCTGATCCGTCAGGCCCAGCACGAACTGGCACAGAACAAGCCACCGGCCTCGAGCCGTAAAATCTTCAAGTACATCCGTGAGCTGGACGAAACCCAACGCGGCCTGCGCTGAGTAACGCCCACGGGTGGAGGCCCTTGCACTCCACCCGATGCTCCGGTCATGCGCCCGTGCCACCCACGGTAATCGCATCGATCTTCAGGGTCGGCTGGCCGACGCCCACTGGCACCGATTGCCCATCCTTGCCGCACGTGCCCACACCGCTGTCCAGCGCCAGGTCGTTACCGACCATCGACACCTTGCTCATCGCCTCCGGCCCGTTGCCGATCAGGGTCGCGCCCTTGACCGGTGCGGTGATCTTGCCGTCTTCGATCAGGTAGGCCTCGCTGGTGGAGAACACGAACTTGCCGCTGGTGATGTCCACCTGGCCGCCGCCGAGGTTGGCGCAATAGATGCCTTTTTTCACCGAGGCGATGATTTCCGCCGGATCGCTTTGGCCACCGAGCATGTAGGTGTTGGTCATGCGCGGCATCGGCAGGTGCGCATAGGATTCACGACGACCGTTGCCAGTGCGGGCCACGCCCATCAGCCGGGCATTGAGCTTGTCCTGCATGTAGCCCTTGAGCACACCGTTCTCGATCAGCGTGGTGCATTCGGTCGGGGTACCTTCATCGTCGACGCTCAGGGAGCCACGACGCCCGGCCAGGGTGCCGTCATCGACAATGGTGCAGAGTTTCGAGGCGACCATTTCCCCCATGCGCCCACTGTAGGCCGAGCTGCCCTTGCGGTTGAAATCGCCTTCCAGGCCGTGGCCGACTGCTTCGTGCAGCAGCACGCCGGACCAGCCGGACCCCAGCACCACCGGCAACGTACCGGCCGGGGCCGGAATGGCCTCCAGGTTGACCAGCGCCTGACGCAGCGCTTCGCGGGCGTAGCCCATGGCGCGGTCTTCGCTGAGGAAATAACGGTAATCAGTGCGCCCGCCACCGCCATGGCCGCCGCGCTCACGGCGACCGTTCTGCTCGACGATCACGCTGACGTTGAACCGCACCAGCGGCCGCACGTCCGCCGCCAGGCCGCCGTCGGTGGACGCCACCAGGATCCGTTCCCAGACCCCGGCCATGCTGACCGACACTTGCTGGATACGCGGGTCGAGGGCACGGGTGGCGACGTCGATGCGCTTGAGCAGCTCGACTTTTTCGGCGCGGCTCATGACTTCCAGCGGGTTATCCGGCGCATACAACTGCGCCACGTCCTGGCTGCTGAACGCCTGGACCGTGCCGTTCTGCCCGGCACGGGAGATCGAGCGGGCCGCACGGGCAGCAGCGCCGAGGGCTTCGAGGGTGATGGCGTTGCTGTAGGCAAAACCGGTCTTTTCCCCGGACTGGGCGCGCACGCCCACGCCCTGGTCGAGGTTGAAACTGCCTTCCTTGACGATGCCGTCTTCCAAGGACCAGGACTCGGAGATCTGCCCTTGGAAATACAGGTCGGCCGCATCGATGCCCGGGCCGGCCAGGTCGCCCAGCACGCCTTGCAGGCTTTCGAGGGTCACGCCGCCGGGGGCTAGAAGGTGTTCACTGACTGAGGACAACAACCCGCTCATATGATTTACGCCTTGAATTCGTCGTCTTGGACAGGCCGCTGTCGAGCGCCCTGCGAGAAAAAGCGCCGATGGCTGGCCACCGGCATGCGCGCCCGGATGGACGCCTGTTCGCTGCTGTCACGCTCGGCCAGCAGCACGGCCTCACCTTGATCCTGTTGTGCCAGCACACGGCCCCACGGATCGACAATCGCGGCATGGCCAAAGGTTTCCCGCGGCCCCGGATGCACGCCGCCCTGGGCGGCCGCCAGCACGTAGCACTGGGTCTCGATGGCCCGGGCGCGAATCAGCACCTCCCAATGGGCCGCGCCGGTCACCGCGGTAAACGCCGACGGCGCCGTGATCAGTTCGGCCCCGGCAGCCCGCAGCTCGCTGTAGAGCTCCGGGAACCGCAAGTCATAACAGACCGTCAGGCCCACCCGGCCCACGGGGGTATCGGCAACCACCACGTTAGCGCCATAAGCATAGTCATCCGACTCGCGATAGCGCCCGCGATTGTCCGCCACATCCACATCGAACAGGTGCAGCTTGTCGTAGCGCGCCACGATCTGCCCCTGATCGTCGACCAGCAACGAACAGGCATGGGACCTGGCCTCGGGCTGGTCCACCGGTGGCAACGGCAACGTGCCGGCCACAATCCATAACTTGAGGTCTCGGGCGACCTGTTTCAACCAGGGCAGGATCGGTCCCTGACCAAAGGCTTCGGCTCGACCGATATCGGCAATGTCCCGCCGTCCCATCGCGGCGAAATTCTCCGGCAGCACGGCCAGCCTGGCACCGCCTGCGGCAGCCTGCTCCAGCAGCACACGGGCACGAGCCAGGTTGGCGAGCACATCGCTTTGGCTGACCATTTGAATCACTGCGACTGGCATGGCTCCTCCCTCTTTTTTATCCTCGCCCAAGGCGGCAGTGGGAGCAAAGCTTGCTCGCGATGAGGCAGGTACATCCAACATATAGGCTGACTGATACACCGCAATCGCGAGCAAGCTTTGCTCCCACAGGCCCGCTCCCACAAGGGAGTTGGCGTCGAACTGTCAAAACGGCTTGTCGAAGGTGATCTTCGGCTCTTTCCACGGCCCCTTGACGTCGTATCTTACGCTGGCAAAGCGCGCCACGCGGTCACCGATCAGTTTGTCGATCAGAAACAGCGCCCCACCCACCGCCGGTGCGCCAACGATCAGCGCGGCGATTGGCAGGTTATTGGTCACCGGCAGCGTCACCAGCAGCTTGGCGTCGACACGATCGGCCACCATGTCCAGCGTACCGTTGAGCTCCAGGTTGCTCGACGGCCCGGTCAGGGTAATGGGTTCGCGGGTTACGTAGACACCGTCGCTCGCTACCAACAGCCCCTTGACCCGGTCGTAGCTCAACCCCTTGCCGAACAGGTCGGAGAAGTCCAGGCGCAAGCGTCGGCCGATGGAATTGAAGTTCAGCAGGCCAAATACCCGCAGCGCCTGGGCGCTGCCTTCCACTTCGACAAACTGGCCCTTGCTCAGCGACGCGTCGAGGCTGCCGGAAAAGCGCTTGGTGGCGACCCACGCCGGCGAGCCGGGCCAGCGGCCGTCGACATCCAGACGGAATGTCTGGCTGGTCACGCTCGGGGCATAACCCCAGCCCTTGAGCACGTCGCCCAGGTTCTTGCCGCCGATACGGCCCTTGTACCAACTGCTGGTGGAACCGGGCGTACCTTCCCAACCACCACTGCCGTTCAACACCATGCCCTTGAGGCCCATGTCCAGATCGTTCAACGCGATGCCCTTGGCGGTCGGTCGCACTTTCAGCGACCACGCACCGATGAGATCAGGGCCCTGGAACAGTTTGTCGATGGCAATATCCATGGCCGGGATTTTGCCGGGATCGACCGACGCCAACGGGTCCGGAGAGTTTTCATCCGCCTGGACCGTCGGGTCTGTGGCCGGCAGGCGCACATAATCAAGCTTGATACCAATCGGGGCGGCCTTCGCATCCGGCAGGCTGACGTCGCCCTTGGCCTGCTGACTGTCAAGCCGCAAGGCCCAGGCGTCCGGCTTGCGGTCCAACTGCACCGATGCCTGGTCCAGGGTCGTGCCCATGGCCGTGAGCTTGCCGACGGTCAGATCGACGCTGTTGAGCAGTTGCTTGGCACTGCCGCCCGGATCCTGGCCCGCGTACTTGTTCACCAGGTCCTGCCAGGGACTTACGTCCAGTTCCGACAGTTTGCCACGCAGTCGCAGCCCCTTGGCCCCGGGCAGAACGGCATCGCTGGCACCCAGCAATAATTCGCCACGACCGTCGGCGATTTTCCCGCTCGGCGCGGCGTAAGTGAAACTGGCCAGGTCGCCATAATTGACCCAGTAACGGCGCTCCGGCCCTTGCAGGGTCATGCGAAACACCGTGTCGCGCCCTACATCGGCAGTCATGCCGAAGGGTGCTGGCAGGTCCACCGCCACGCCCTTGAGGTTGGAACTGACCGACAATTGGCTGTCGGCGCCGTCCAGGATCACTTGCAACTGGTAGGGCACGACACCGGATACCGGCAACGGCTGGGTGACATTCAGCCAACTGGTGAGTTTCTTGATCTCCACCTGCCCGGACGCCGCGACCCGTGTGTTGAGCGCTCCGGCGCGGCCCTCGGCGAAAATCTGCGCGGTCACGGGCCGGTCGAATGCCCGGGCACTGATGCCCTTGCCGCTCAAGCCCTTGTTGCTGTCGAAGCGGAAATCGCCCTTGAGTTGGGTCAGTTCCAATATCGGCTCGCTGAGCTTGAGACGGGCCTTGTCGGTGGCGAAGTCCACCAGGATCTTCGGTTGCTCGCCTTTGACCAGGGGAATGTCGAGCTTCACGCTGCCTTGCAGGTCGCCCTCGCCCTCCCAGCCGGCGAATGTCTCGGCGGTCCCGATCGGCGCGGTCTGGAGGATTTTCAAACCGTCGCCCAGTCCTCCGGCGAACCCGCCGTCCAGAAACAGATGAACACTCTGCCCGCTGGGTACATGGGGAATGTTCACCGAAACATCCTTGACCTGGGTATCGAGCAATTGTCCCTGGCTGGCGAAGATGCGCACACCACTGTCTTCGACGAAGACATCGCCGCTGACCTTGCTGACCGAAGGCCAGCCCGGCTGGAACGCCAATTCGGCGTCATGCACCTTGAAAAACAGGCTGATGCTGCGCGCCGCATCCTCGGCACCGTGATTGAGCGAGCCTTGATACTGGAAAAAGCCTTCGTCCACCGCGCCCTTGACGATGGCCGTGCGCAGCCACTCATCCAGCGCCGGGCTGAGGACCGCTGGCAGGTACTTGGCGGTATAGCGTCCGTCACCGTCCACCAGGCCGACCCGCAGGTCCATGTAGTCTTCCTGGCTGTGGTCGAAATGCAGGCGGATCAGGAAGTCGCCGGCAATCCGGCCCTCCTCGCCCAGCACCTTCAAATACGGCGCGATCAGGGTGAAGCCTTGCTTGTCGAGCTTCCAGGTCAACCGGGCGTTGGCCTGCAGGTACTGCCAGGGCTTGGCGAAAATCGGGTCCAGGTGCAGGGAAAAATCCTTGCTGTCCATGCGCAGCTCGCCGCCACCGAGGTCGCCGCTCAGGCTCCCCGATACGTTGCGCGCAGCCGGGGCGCCGCGATAGGCATCAAAGCCCACGGTGTCCAGGTTGGTGGCGAAGCTGATTTTCTGGTCACCAGTGTTCTGCGGCCGGTAGTCCAGCAGCACGTTGCGCAGGCCACCGGTCACCTTGAGACGGTCGATGGTCGTCGCCAGGCCTTCGGGCAACGGTGCCAGGGCATTGAGCAAAGGCGTCAGGGGGGTCAAGTCGAGGCGGTCGGCCTGCAGGTGCCAGCGCTCCTCGGCCTTTTCGGTGGCAGCACTCTGTTGCAGTTGCAGGCGCGATTCCCAGCGGGTTTCGCCCAGGTTCATCGCCAGGGAATCGAAGGTCGCGGTAAATCCCTGGTCGCCACGCTGGAAATATCCATTGAGCGCCAGGTTATGGATCTGCACCGGCTTGCGCTCGGCGTAGGCACCCAGGATGTCAGGAGCGTTCAAGCGCATGGCCGCGCTTTGCACCGTACCGTCCCCCCAACTCAGCCAGAACTCGCCACCGGCCTTGATCCGGGAAAAATTCCATTGCTGGGTCAGGCGTTTGGGCAGCCATTTGGACCAGTCGCTTTGCGGCAGGCTCAGGTACGCATCGGCCTGGCCATTCTTCCAATCACTGGCGCGGATACGGGTGCGCAGGTTGATCGCCACGGGCTGACCGTCAGGCAGGGTCAAGCGCACGTCCAGCCGTTGGCGGGTGGCGCCGGTGCGCAGGCTCAAACCGACGTAGGTGAGGGTCAGCGGTGGTTGCTCGACAGGTTGCAAGGTCACCTGGCTGTCGAGCAGCGAGAACTTGGAAACCACCTGCATGCGTTCGAGCAGTTGCTGCGGATCGAGGGGCTGGTCGTCCTTCACCGGCAGGCCTTCCAGGGCCCACTTGCCGTCGGCGCCTTCCTTGAGGCTGATCTTCAGGCCGCTGACTTCCAGGTGGGCAATGCGCACCTGACGTGCCAGCAGGCTGTCCCACAGGTCAGGCACGGCTCGCACCTGGTCCAGGTGCAAGGCGTTGGGGCCTTCGCCGACCACCACGTCGCGCGCTGCCAGGATTGGCGCCAGGGCGCTCCAGCTACCGTCGAGGCTTCCGATGTGCACAGGCATGCCCAAGGCAGCGCTGGCCCGGGTCTCGACCTCGGCGCGGTATTCGGCCACCAGCGGGACCAGCTCACGACCGAGGCTGACGTACAACGCCAGCAACACCAGCAGCAGCGCACACAGCCCCAGCCCCCAGCGAGTCAGCGCCGCCAAAATACGTGTCAGACGCTCCATGTCAGTGGGCTCCCCTGGCAAAGACAATCAAATCCGCGGGCCCGCCGCTTCCGAAGCTCTTCAGAGCAGCACCACGTCGTATTGTTCCTGGGAATACATGGTTTCCACCTGGAAGCGAATCGTGCGTCCGATAAACGCTTCCAGCTCCGCGACATTGCCTGACTCCTCGTCGAGCAGGCGATCCACCACTTTCTGGTTCGCCAACACTCTATAGCCAGTCGCCTGGTAGGCGCGCGCCTCCCGGAGGATTTCCCGGAAGATTTCGTAACACACAGTTTCCGGGGTCTTGAGCTTGCCACGGCCCTGGCAACTGCTGCACGGCTCGCACAGTACCTGTTCGAGGCTTTCGCGGGTGCGCTTGCGGGTCATCTGCACCAGGCCCAGCTCGGTGATACCGATGATGTTGGTCTTGGCGTGGTCGCGTTCGAGTTGTTTTTCCAGGGTCCGCAGCACCTGGCGCTGGTGCTCTTCATCTTCCATGTCGATGAAGTCGATGATGATGATCCCACCCAGGTTGCGCAGGCGCAGTTGCCGGGCGATGGCGGTGGCGGCTTCCAGGTTGGTCTTGAAGATGGTTTCTTCCAGGTTGCGATGGCCGACGAACGCCCCGGTGTTGACATCGATGGTGCTCATGGCCTCGGCCGGGTCCACCACCAGGTAGCCGCCGGACTTGAGCGGCACCTTGCGCTCCAGGGCTTTCTGGATTTCGTCTTCGACGCCGTACAGGTCGAAAATTGGCCGTTCGCCAGGGTAATGCTCGAGGCGGTCGGCGATTTCCGGCATCAGTTCGGCGACGAACTGCGTGGTTTTCTGGAAGGTTTCCCGGGAGTCGATGCGGATTTTTTCGATCTTGGGGCTGACCAGGTCGCGCAAGGTCCGCAGCGCCAGGCCCAGGTCTTCGTAGATCACGCTGGGGGTGGCGATGGTCTTGATCTGCGCGGCGATCTGGTCCCAAAGCCTGCGCAGGTAGCGGATGTCCATGAGGATCTCATCGGCCCCGGCCCCTTCGGCGGCGGTGCGCAGGATGAACCCACCGGCTTCCTTGATACCTTCTTTTTCCACGCAGTCGCTGACCACCTGCTTGAGGCGCTCGCGCTCGGCTTCGTCTTCGATCTTCAGGGAAATGCCGACATGGGCGGTGCGCGGCATGTACACCAGGTAGCGCGACGGAATCGACAGTTGCGTGGTCAGGCGCGCGCCCTTGGAGCCGATGGGGTCCTTGGTGACCTGCACCACCAGGCTCTGGCCTTCATGCACCAGCGCGCTGATGTTCTCCACGGCCGGCCCTTCGCGCATGGAAATTTCCGACGCGTGGATGAATGCCGCGCGGTCCAGGCCGATGTCGACGAAGGCCGCCTGCATGCCCGGCAGCACCCGTACCACCTTGCCTTTGTAGATATTGCCGACGATGCCACGCTTTTGCGTGCGCTCGACGTGGACCTCTTGCAGAACACCGTTTTCAACCACCGCCACGCGCGATTCCATCGGCGTGATGTTGATCAGGATCTCTTCACTCATGGCAGGGTCTCGTTCAGGCATGTTCACGATTATGGCCGCATCAAGTCAGACGGCGCTCAGCGCGCGTTCAAGGTTTGCCAACAGGGTATGCCGAAATGGCCCAGTAGTTCTGCGGTTTCGCACAGCGGCAGGCCAACGACGGCTGAATAACTGCCTTCAAGCCCGGCGACGAACACCGCGCCCAGCCCTTGAATACCATAGCCGCCGGCCTTGTCCCGGGGTTCACCGCTGGCCCAGTAGGCCGCCGCTTCCTGTTCCGTGATCGAACGAAAACGCACCAGGCTGCGCACAACGCGGGATTCGCAACGCTGCCCATCCAGTATGGCAATGGCGGTCAATACTTCATGTTCGCGACCGGACAGGCTCAAGAGCATCGTCATGGAGTCGGCCTGGTCCACGGGTTTGCCGAGAATTCGTCCGTCCAGTACCACAGCCGTATCGGCGCCCAGCACGCAGCCATCCACGCCGGCGTCCAGGGCTTGCCGACCCGCCTCGGCCTTGCCGCGCGCCAGGCGCTCGACATAGGCCGAAGGGGTTTCGTGGTCCAGGGGAGTTTCGTCGATCTCCGCACCGATGGCGGTAAAGGGCACGCCGATCTGCGTGAGCAGTTCACGCCGACGCGGCGAGCCTGAGGCGAGGTAAAGCGGTTTCATCAAGACATCTCCCTATCAAGGCCAATGCCTGACCGAATCAGTTGATTTTGAAACGCAGGCGCAGGCCACGCAAACCGAAGCTGACCCAGGGCCAGAGCAAGGCGCTGACCAGGGCTGGCAACACCAATGCCAGGGTCGGCTGGCGGTTGCCGGTCAGCGCGCTGAGCCACAATTGCACCAGTTGCGCCAGGCCGAAGATCACCAGGATCACCAGGCACTGCTGCCACATGGGGAACATCCGCAGGCGTTGTTGCAACGACAGCACCAGGAAGGTGATCAGCGTCAGGATCAGCGCGTTCTGCCCCAGCAACGTGCCGTAAAGCACGTCCTCGGCCAGACCCAGGCACCAGGCGGTGACCATGCCGACCTTGTGCGGCAAGGCCAGCGCCCAGAAGGCCAGCAACAGGGCCAGCCACAGTGGGCGCAGGATTTCCATGAACTGCGGCAGCGGCGAAACGCTGAGCAACAGGCCGATGGCGAAGGTCAGCCAGACCATCCAGCCGTTACCGGATTGGGTACTGCTCATTCTTCTCGTGCTCCCCTGGGGGCTGGCGCGGTGGCCGGCGTGGAGGCTGGCGGTTTGGCGGCGGGCCGGGCTGGCTGAGCAGGCTGCGCGGCGGGCGCGTGGGTGGCCGAGCGGGTCGGTTTCACAGCAGGCGCGGCGGGTGGGGTAGCCGGGGTGGCCGCAGGCGTGGTGGCCGGAGCCGCCGTCACTGGCGCAGGCACTTGTGGTTTCGGCACAGTGGCAGGGACAGGCGCAGGCGCTGCTGTCGCTGGGGCGGCCGACTCGCCGCCCTGGCGGTCCTGGGCTTCCTGGGCCACGGCGGCGTCGTTGGCACGCTCTTCGGGCGTACGGTTGTCGCTGAATACCAGCAGCAGGTAGCGGCTGCGATTCAATGCAGCCGTCGGCACCGCGCGAACGATGGCAAACGGCTGGCCGGAGTCATGGATGACCTCCTTGACCGTTGCCACCGGATAACCGGCCGGGAAGCGCTGGCCAAGACCGGAGCTGACCAGCAGGTCGCCTTCCTTGATATCGGCGGTATCGGCCACATGCCGCAGTTCCAGGCGTTCCGGGTTGCCGGTGCCGCTGGCAATCGCGCGCAAGCCGTTGCGATTGACCTGCACGGGAATGCTGTGGGTGGTATCGGTCAGCAGCAGCACGCGGGAGGTGTAGGGCATCAACTCCACCACCTGGCCCATCAGGCCCCGGGCGTCGAGCACCGGCTGGCCGAGGACGACGCCGTCGCGCTCACCCTTGTTGATGATGATGCGGTGGGTGAAGGGGTTGGGGTCCATGCCGATCAACTCGGCCACTTCGACCTTCTCGTTGACCAGCGCCGAAGAGTTGAGCAACTCGCGCAGCCGCACGTTCTGCTCGGTGAGGGCCGCCAGCTTCTGCATGCGCCCCTGCAACAGCAGGTTTTCGGTCTTGAGTTTTTCGTTTTCGGCGACCAGTTCGGTCCGGCTGCCAAACTGGCTGGCCACACCTTGCCACAAGCGCTGCGGCAGGTCGGTGATCCAGTAGGACTCCATCAACACCAGCGACATCTGGCTGCGTACAGGCTTGAGCAGCGTGAAGCGGGCATCGACCACCATCAGCGCGACCGAGAGCACGGTCAGCACCAGCAGGCGCACACCCAATGAGGGGCCTTTGGCGAAAAGCGGTTTAATAGGCCGCTCCTCCCAGGCAAATGTTTTCTTTATTCATACGGCATCAAACCGGCCTGGATACGAATGACAGAAGATAAACGCCAACGGGCAGCACTGCAAAGTGCTGCCCGGGAGCGAACAACATAGACGATCCAGCCAACTTATTCGCTGGAGAGCAGGTCCATGGTGTGCTTGTCCATCATTTCCAATGCACGGCCACCGCCGCGGGCAACGCAGGTCAACGGGTCTTCGGCAACGATCACCGGCAGCCCGGTTTCCTGGGCCAGCAGCTTGTCGAGGTCACGCAGCAGCGCGCCACCACCGGTCAGCACCAGGCCGCGCTCGGCGATGTCCGACGCCAGTTCCGGCGGCGACTGCTCCAGGGCGCTCTTGACGGCCTGGACGATGGTCGCCAACGACTCTTGCAGCGCTTCGAGCACTTCGTTGGAGTTGAGGGTAAAGGCCCGTGGAACGCCTTCGGCCAGGTTGCGACCGCGTACGTCGACTTCACGCACTTCACCGCCCGGGTAGGCCGTGCCGATTTCCTGCTTGATGCGCTCGGCGGTGGATTCGCCGATCAGGCTGCCGTAGTTGCGACGCACATAAGTGATGATCGCTTCGTCGAAACGGTCGCCGCCCACACGTACGGATTCGGCGTAGACCACACCGTTGAGGGAGATCAGCGCGATTTCAGTGGTACCACCACCGATGTCGACGACCATCGAACCGCGGGCTTCTTCCACCGGCAGGCCGGCACCGATGGCAGCAGCCATTGGCTCTTCGATCAGGAACACTTCACGGGCACCGGCGCCGAGGGCCGATTCACGGATAGCGCGTCGCTCTACCTGGGTGGACTTGCATGGAACGCAGATCAGCACACGAGGGCTGGGCTGCAGGAAGCTGTTTTCGTGAACCTTGTTGATGAAGTACTGCAGCATCTTTTCGCAGACGCTGAAGTCGGCGATCACGCCGTCCTTCATTGGGCGAATGGCCGCGATGTTGCCCGGTGTACGGCCCAGCATGCGCTTGGCTTCCGTACCGACAGCCACGACACTTTTCTGGTTACCGTGGGTGCGGATGGCCACGACCGAGGGTTCATTCAGGACGATACCGCGCTCGCGCACGTAAATAAGGGTGTTGGCAGTGCCCAGGTCAATGGAAAGATCGCTGGAAAACATGCCACGCAGTTTCTTGAACATGGGAAAGGGACCCTAGGCAACGCGTGGGTAAAAAAGTGCGGCAAACTCTAACAACGACAGGGATTTTGGGCAAGGCGCCAATATGTTAAATTGGCCGCTTTTCTGTGCACCAAACCCCGAAATCGCGGCCGTAAGACCGTAGAAATGCGGTAGTGTTCCGACAATCTAACACACGGACAGACTGCGTCCGTTTTGTTTTCCACTGGAGAATCCCATGGCGCTTGAACGCTCCGACGTGGAAAAAATCGCTCATCTGGCCTGTCTGGGCCTCAATGAAGCCGATCTTCCACACATCACTTCTGCCCTGAACAGCATTCTGGGGCTGGTCGACGAGATGCAGGCGGTCAATACCGACGGTATCGAACCACTGGCACACCCACTGGAAGCCAGCCAGCGCCTGCGCGCCGACGTCGTGACCGAGTCCAATCACCGCGAGGCCTACCAGTCCATCGCACCAGCGGTCGAAAACGGCCTGTACCTGGTTCCGAAAGTCATCGACTAAAGGGAAAGAGCCTCTCATGCATCACATGACCCTGGCCGAGATCGCCCGCGGACTCGCCGATAAAAAGTTTTCTTCCGAAGAGCTGACCCAGGTCCTGCTGGCGCGCATCGCCCAGCTCGACCCACAGCTCAACAGCTTCATCAGCCTCACCCAGGAGCTGGCTCTGAGCCAGGCCAAGGCCGCCGACGCCCGGCGCGCCAATGGTGAAACCGGCGCCCTGCTCGGTGCGCCGATCGCCCACAAGGACTTGTTCTGCACCCAGGGCATCCGCACCAGCTGCGGCTCGAAGATGCTCGACAACTTCAAGGCGCCGTACGATGCCACCGTGGTCGCCAAGCTGGCCGCCGCCGGCACCGTGACCCTGGGCAAGACCAACATGGACGAATTCGCCATGGGCTCGGCCAACGAGTCGAGCTATTACGGCGCGGTGAAAAACCCGTGGAACCTGGAACACGTACCGGGCGGCTCGTCCGGTGGTTCCGCCGCCGCCGTGGCCGCACGCCTGTTGCCGGCCGCCACCGCCACCGACACCGGCGGTTCGATTCGCCAACCGGCGGCGTTCACCAACCTCACAGGCCTCAAGCCCACCTACGGCCGTGTCTCGCGCTGGGGCATGATCGCCTACGCCTCCAGCCTCGACCAGGGTGGCCCGCTGGCCCGCACCGCCGAAGACTGCGCGATCCTGCTGCAAGGCATGGCCGGCTTCGACCCGAACGACTCCACCAGCATCGATGAGCCAGTGCCGGACTACAGCGCCAGCCTCAACGGCTCGCTGCAGGGCCTGCGCATCGGTGTGCCGAAGGAGTACTTCAGCGCCGGCCTCGACCCACGCATCGCCGAACTGGTCCACAACAGCGTCAAGGAGCTGGAGAAGCTCGGTGCGGTCATCAAGGAAATCAGCCTGCCGAACATGCAGCACGCGATTCCGGCGTACTACGTGATCGCCCCGGCGGAAGCGTCCTCGAACCTGTCGCGTTTCGACGGCGTGCGCTTCGGCTATCGCTGCGAGAACCCGGAAAACCTGATCGACCTGTACAAGCGCTCCCGTGGCGAAGGCTTCGGTGCCGAAGTGCAGCGCCGGATCATGGTCGGCGCCTACGCGCTGTCCGCCGGCTACTACGACGCCTACTACCTCAAGGCGCAGAAAATCCGTCGTCTGGTGAAGAACGACTTCATGGCCGCCTTCAACGAGGTCGACATCATCCTCGGTCCAACCACGCCGAACCCGGCCTGGAAACTCGGGGCCAAGAACAGTGACCCGGTCGCCGAGTACCTGGAAGACGTCTACACCATTACCGCGAACCTCGCCGGCTTGCCGGGCCTGTCCATGCCGGCCGGTTTCGTCGATGGCCTGCCAGTGGGCGTGCAGTTGCTCGCGCCGTATTTCCAGGAAGGCCGCCTGTTGAACGTTGCCCACCAGTATCAGTTGAACACTGACTGGCACACCCGCACCCCAACCGGCTTCTGAGGAGAAACACATGCAATGGGAAGTCGTGATCGGGCTGGAGATTCATACCCAGCTCACCACCCGGTCGAAAATCTTTTCCGGTAGCTCCACCACGTTCGGCTCCGAGCCCAACACCCAGGCCAGCCTGGTCGACCTGGGCATGCCCGGCGTTCTGCCGGTGCTCAACGCCGAAGCGGTGCGCATGGCGGTGATGTTCGGCCTGGCGATTGACGCCGAGATCGGCCAGCACAACGTGTTCGCCCGCAAGAACTACTTCTACCCGGACCTGCCCAAGGGCTACCAGATCAGCCAGATGGAATTGCCGATCGTAGGCAAGGGCCACCTGGACATCGCCCTGGAAGACGGCACGGTCAAACGCGTCGGCATCACCCGGGCGCACCTGGAAGAAGATGCCGGCAAGAGCCTGCACGAAGAATTCAACGGTGCCACCGGCATCGACCTGAACCGCGCCGGCACGCCGCTGCTGGAAATCGTTTCCGAGCCGGACATGCGCAGCGCCAAGGAAGCCGTGGCCTACGTCAAGGCGATCCACGCATTGGTGCGCTACTTGGGCATCTGCGACGGCAACATGGCCGAAGGTTCGCTGCGCTGCGACTGCAACGTATCGATCCGGCCCAAGGGCCAGGTCGAGTTCGGCACCCGCTGCGAGATCAAGAACGTCAACTCGTTCCGCTTCATCGAGAAGGCGATCAACAGCGAGATCCAGCGCCAGATCGAACTGATCGAGGACGGTGGCAAGGTCATCCAGCAGACCCGCCTGTACGACCCGAACAAGGACGAGACCCGTCCGATGCGCAGCAAGGAAGAAGCCAACGACTACCGTTACTTCCCCGACCCGGACCTGCTGCCGGTGGTTATCGAGAACTCGTTCCTCGACGAGGTGCGCGCCACCCTGCCGGAACTGCCGCCGCAAAAACGCGAGCGCTTCCAGGCGCAATTCGGGCTGTCGAGCTATGACGCCAACGTCCTGGCCACCAGTCGCGAACAGGCCGATTACTTCGAGAAAGTCGTGAGCATCGGCGGCGACGCCAAGCTGGCGGCCAACTGGGTGATGGTGGAACTGGGCAGCCTGTTGAACAAACAGGGACTGGAAATCGACCAGTCGCCGGTCTCGGCCGAACAACTGGGCGGCATGCTGGTGCGGATCAAGGACAACACCATTTCCGGCAAGATCGCCAAGATGGTGTTCGAAGCCATGGCCAATGGTGAAGGCAGCGCCGACGAGATCATCGAGAAGCGCGGCTTGAAGCAGGTCACCGATACCGGCGCCATTTCCGCCGTGCTCGATGAAATGCTCGCGGCCAACGCCGAGCAGGTCGAACAGTACCGTGCGGCAGACGAAGCCAAGCGCGGCAAAATGTTCGGCTTCTTCGTCGGCCAGGCCATGAAAGCCTCCAAGGGCAAGGCCAACCCGCAACAGGTCAACGAACTGCTCAAAAGCAAGCTCGAGGGCTGACTTATCGACGGTGATCGTTCCCACGCTCTGCGTGGGAACGCCTCACTGGACGCTCCGCGTCCGCTTTTTGTGACGCAGAGCGTCACGGGCTGCATTCCCACGCAGAGCGTGGGAACGATCATGGGGTCATCGAATGAAGCGTCTCCTCGGCGCCTGCGCCCTGCTGTCCCTGTTGGCCGGTTGCGCCAGCCAGAGCGGGACGGTCGATCCACACGGCTACGACCAGACCGGCGTCGCCTCGTATTACGGTGCCAGGCACCACGGCAAGCGCACCGCCAGCGGCGAGCGTTTCGACCAGCACAGCCTGACCGCCGCCCATCGCCAGTTGCCGTTCGGCACCCGGGTGAAAGTCACCAACCTGAACAACAATGACAGCGTGGTGGTGCGCATCAACGACCGTGGCCCATACTCCCGAGGCCGCTTGATCGACGTGTCCCGCGAAGCCGCCGAGCAACTGGGCATGTTGCGCAGCGGCACCGCACGGGTGCGCGTGCAAGCCCTCGACGATTGATAGACGGAGCCCGGCCATTTCCCTACTCACCGCCCTACCGCTGCTCAGCCTGATCGAATTGTTCGGCGCCCTGCTGTTGCTGATCGGCGGCGCCGAACTGCTGGTGCGCGCCGCCGTGGGCCTGGCGGCACGCTTGCAGGTACGACCACTGATCATCGGCCTGAGCGTCGTCGCGTTCGGCAGCAGCGCCCCACAAATGGCCGTCAGCCTGCAGGCAACCCTGGCGCAAAACGCCGACATCGCCGTGGGCAGCGTGATCGGCAGCAGCATCTTCAACATCCTCGTCACCCTCGGGCTGTCGGCGCTGATCATTCCATTGCGCGTCTCGCGCCAACTGGTGCGCCTGGACATTCCGTTGATGATCGGTGCCAGCCTGCTGGTGTTCGTGCTGGCCTGGAATGAGGAACTGACCCGGCTGGACGGCGTATGGCTGCTGGTGGGCCTGGCGGTGTACCTGGGCCTGTTGTTGCGCCAGTCGCGGCACTCGGGACGGCCGCACACGGTGGATATCGAGATGACCCGGGGGTCGTGGCCCATGAGCCTGGCGATGATCGTGCTGGGCTTGGCAATGCTGATTTTCGCCGGGCACCTGCTGCTGGGCGCGGCGGTGGAAGTGGCCACGGACCTGGGGCTTTCGGAGCGCATCATCGGCCTGACCATTGTCGCCGTCAGCACCTCGCTGCCGGAGCTCGCCACCTCGTTGATCGCCGCCCTGCGCGGCCAACGGGACATTGCGGTGGGCAACGTCATCGGCAGCAACCTGTTCAACCTGCTCGGGGTATTGGGGATAACCGCCCTCGCCGCCCCCACGCCATTGTCGGTCTCACCGAACGCCCTGGATTTCGACCTGCCGGTGATGCTCGGCGTGGCGGTGCTGTGCCTGCCGGTGTTCTATTCCGGTTATCGTGTCACCCGCGCCGAAGGGCTGCTGTTGCTGGGGTTGTACCTGGCCTATGGGCTGCACGTGATGTCCTTCACCACCGGCATGCCCCTGGCCGGCCAACTGGAACGGCTGATGCTGTTTTATGTGCTGCCGGCCCTGCTCGCGTTTTTACTGTTCACCTCCTTGCGCGCCTGGCGCCGCCAACACCACAAGAGGGATTTGCCATGACCGACACTCCAAAGACCGGCCTGGACATGCGTCGCCAAGTCATGGGCGACGCATTCGTCGACCGCGCCCTGGGCAACGCCACCGAGTTCACCCAGCCATTGCAGGACTTCGTCAACGAACATGCCTGGGGCAGCGTCTGGAGCCGCGAAGGCCTGCCGCTGAAGACCCGCAGCCTGATCACCCTGGCCGCCCTCACCGCCCTCAAGTGCCCGCAGGAACTCAAAGGCCATGTGCGCGGCGCGCTGAATAATGGCTGCACGGTGGAAGAGATTCGCGAGGCATTGCTGCATTGCGCGGTGTACGCGGGCGTGCCGGCGGCGATCGATGCGTTTCGGGCGGCGCAGGAAGTGATCGATAGCTATCAGAAACCTGAGTGACCGTTGGATCGCTATCGCGAGCATGCTCGCTCCCACAGATGATTGCGATACACCTGGGAGCGAGCTTGCTCGCGATTTGGACCTCAAGAACAGCGCAAACCCAAGGCTAGATCCACCCACCCCACTGCAACACAAAGATCCCCAGGTTGGTGGTAATCGCCGCCATCAGCGTGGTGATGACGATAATCGCCGCTGCCAGTTCATGGTTGCCATCGGCCGCCCGGGCCATGACGTAACTGGCGGCGGCGGTGGGGCTGCCGAAGTACAGGAACAGGATCCCCAACTCCGCCCCGCGAAAGCCCCAGAGCCACGCACCGAGAGTGGCCAGCAGCGGCAGCCCGACCATCTTCACCAGGCTCGAACTCAGGGCCATCTTGCCGCTCTTGCGCAAGGCCGCCAGCGACAGCGTGCCGCCGATGCAGATCAACGCCAGGGGCAAGGTCATTTGCGACAGGTACTTGGCCGAGGTCTCGAACCAGTTTGGCAGGCCGATGTGCCAATAGGCGAACGGCGCGGCGACGATCACGCTGATGATCAGCGGGTTGCTGATCACACTCTTGCAGATGCTCCACGGGTCAGACTTGATCACCGGGCTGTAGACCGCCAGCACGATGGTCGACAAGGTGTTGTAGAACAGGATCACCAGCGCCGCGAGAATCGCCCCCAGGGAAATCCCGTAGTCGCCATACATGCTCGCCGCCAGCGCCAGGCCAATGACCCCGTTGTTGCCGCGAAACGCACCTTGGGTATAGATACCGCGATCCTCGCGCGGGCAGCGCCAGATCGCCCAGCCCCAGGCCATGGCGAAACTTGCCAGGGTGGCGACGGAGAAATAGATCAGCAGGTCGGGCTGCAACGCCGCATGCAGGTCGGCATGGAGGATGCCGAGGAACAACAGCGCCGGCATGGTGACGTTGAACACCAGGGACGAGGCAATGTGGATGAAGTTGTCGTTGATCCAGTTGATGCGCTTGAGCAACACCCCCAAAAACAGCATGGCAAACACCGGCGCGGTGATGTTCAGGGTTTCGAGGAAAATTGCCAGCATGCCGGGGACCTTGAGAGGGTGTCGTTAGGTGGCTAATGATAAGCCACTCACGGCATTGGCGTCTGGTGGAGCGCTATCGCGAGCAAGCTCGCTCCCACATGTGTTCTTCAGTGAACACAAAATCCGCACTCTCCGCAAATCCCCTGTGGGAGCGAGCTTGCTCGCGAAGACGGCAGCACATCCAACATCGATGCTAGCTGAACCACCGCTATCGCGAGCAAGCTCGCTCCCACACTGGATCTCCGGCGATCACAAAATCATCAGGTGATCGGTGCTGGGTTGAACAACGTGATGTCGTTGTACAACTTGTGCCGCTCGGCCCAGGTCTGTTTCTTGCCGCTGGCCACGTCTAGGTAGTAGTGGAACAGCTCCCAACCCAGTTCCTCGATGGTCGCGCGTCCGGTGGCGATCCGGCCGGCGTCGATGTCGATCAGGTCCGGCCAGCGTTGGGCCAGTTCGGTGCGGGTCGAGACCTTCACCACCGGGGCCATGGCCAAGCCGTACGGCGTGCCGCGGCCGGTGGTGAACACGTGCAGGTTCATCCCCGCCGCCAGTTGCAACGTGCCGCAGACAAAATCACTGGCCGGCGTGGCGCAGAAGATCAGGCCCTTTTGCTTGAAGCGCTCGCCCGGACCCAGCACGCCATTGATCGCGCTGCTGCCGGATTTGACGATCGAGCCCAGGGATTTTTCGACGATGTTCGACAGCCCGCCCTTCTTGTTGCCCGGCGTGGTATTGGCACTGCGATCGGCTTCGCCCTTGGCCAGGTAACGGTCGTACCAGTCCATTTCACGCACCAGTTCCTGGGCCACTTCCTGGGTTTGTGCCCGGGAGGTCAGCAGGTAGATCGCATCGCGCACTTCAGTGACTTCGGAAAACATCACCGTTGCCCCGGCCCGCAGCAGCAGGTCCGAGGCGTAGCCCAGCGCCGGGTTGGCGGTGATGCCGGAAAACGCATCGC
Organism: Pseudomonas brassicacearum subsp. brassicacearum; assembly: GCF_008801605.1. Taxonomy (GTDB): domain Bacteria; phylum Pseudomonadota; class Gammaproteobacteria; order Pseudomonadales; family Pseudomonadaceae; genus Aquipseudomonas; species Aquipseudomonas brassicacearum. Next base: position 249,901 of record NZ_VZPJ01000005.1, read on the forward strand.
TGCCACCGCATTGCATGCCCAGGATCAGCTCCGAAGCCGGTACGGTTTCGCGGCGGCGCTGGTCGAGTTTCTTCAGGCGGGTCTCGGCCAGTTCCATGATCTGCTCGATCATTTCGGTGAAACCGTGACTGGAATCCTGTAAGCGATACAACCAAGGCTCGCTGAGGTCCACCGAGCTGTCGCCCTCATGCATCACCTGCCCGGCCTGCAATTTCTCGCAGCCCAGGCTGATCACCAGCGCCTCGCCCCCCAGGTTCGGGTTACGTGCCAGGTTGCGCACGGTACGGATCGGGATGTAGGCATCGGTGGCAGTGATCGCCACGCCGCAGCCGTAGCTGTGGGTCAGCGCCACCACGTCATCGACGTTCGGGTACTTGGGCAGCAACTCGTCCTTGATGCGCTTGACTGCATGGTCCAGCACCCCGGTCACGCACTGCACCGTGGTGGTGATGCCCAGGATATTGCGCGTGCCGACGGTACCGTCGGCGTTGCGATAACCCTCGAAGGTGTAGCCCTCCAGCGGCGCATCGGCCACCGGCACATCAGTGGACAGCGGCAGGCTGTCCAGCGGCGGCGCGGTCGGCATGCGCAACTGGTCTTCCTTGACCCAGCTGCCACGAGGGATCGGTTGCAGTGCATAGCCGATGACCTGGCCATAGCGAATCACCTCGCCGCCCTCGGGAATGTCCACCAGGGTGACCTTGTGGCTCTGCGGCACAAAGTCCACAGTGACCAGGCCGTCCGGGAACTCGGTCCCGGCCGGTACACCCTGGTCATTGACGACGATCACTACGTTGTCCCGCTCATGCAAGCGGATGTAACGCGGCGAATCGGCATGTTCAATCAGTTGCATTGACGCCGCTCCTTCAGGATTTTGCTTCAGACAGGCTGGAGATGTCGGCATCCTTGGCCGTTGGTTCCTTGAGCACGACACGCTTGATCGGCCCCACAATGACCAGGTAGCTGAACACCGCCACCAGCGCGTTGCAACCGACAAACACCAGCGCCCATTTGAACGAACCGGTGGCGCTGATGATGTAGCCGATGACGATTGGCGTGGTGATCGATGCCAGGTTGCCGAAGGTGTTGAACAGGCCACCGCTCAAGCCGGCGATCTGTTTTGGCGACGTATCGGAGACCACGGCCCAGCCCAGTGCGCCGACGCCTTTACCGAAGAAGGCCAGGGCCATGAAGCCCACCACCATCCATTCGATGTCGACGTAGTTGCACGCCACGATGCTGCTGGACACCAGCAGGCCGGCGATGATCGGCGCCTTGCGGGCGAAGGTCAGCGAGTGGCCCTTGCGCAGCAGGTAATCGGAAATCACCCCGCCGAGGACGCCGCCGATGAAACCGCAGATCGCTGGCAAGGACGCGATGAAACCGGCCTTGAGGATGGTCATGCCGCGTTCCTGCACCAGGTATACCGGGAACCAGGTCAGGAAGAAGTAGGTGATGCCGTTGATGCAGTACTGGCCCAGGTACACGCCGAGCATCATGCGGTTGGTCAGCAGTTGGCGGATGTAATCCCACTTCGGACCGTCGGTTTTCTTGTCCTTGCCCTTGTCCTGGTCCATATCGACCATCGCACCATTGGCGGCGATGTGATTGAACTCGGCCTCGTTGATCATTGGGTGCTGACGCGGGCTGTGGATCACTTTCAGCCAGATCAGCGAGAACACGATGCCGATCACGCCCATCACGATGAACACATGCTGCCAGCCGAAGCGATAGACGATCCAACCCATCAGCGGCGCGAACAGCACCGTGGCGAAGTATTGCGCCGAGTTGAAAATCGCCGAGGCGGTGCCGCGTTCTGCGGTCGGGAACCAGGCGGCGACGATACGTGCGTTGCCAGGAAAGGACGGCGCCTCGGCCAGACCGACCATAAAGCGCAGCATGAACAGTGCAACCACGGCCGTGGACATGCCGAATTCACCCACATAGCCTTGCAGCACGGTGAACAGCGACCAGGTGAAGATGCTCAAGGCATAGATTTTTTTCGAGCCGAAACGGTCGAGCAGCCAGCCACCGGGAATCTGCCCGGCCACGTAGGCCCAGCCGAAAGCGGAGAAGATATAACCGAGGGTGACGGCATCGATGCCGAGGTCTTTTTGCAGGCTGGAGCCTGCGATGGCGATGGTGGCACGGTCGGCATAGTTGATCGTCGTCACCAGGAACAGCATGAGCAGGATCAAATAGCGGACGTGAGTCGGCTTGGTCGCTTGCATGTAGAGGTACTCCCACTATTTATTTTTATGCGGGTCAGCAGATTGTACGACCGGAGCTGGAAATCCAGCCCCGGCCGGTGTTGCGTTTACGAACCGATGTAAGAGGTCTTCACCACGGTGTAGAACTCTTGCGCGTAGCGACCTTGCTCACGCGAACCATAGGACGAGCCTTTGCGTCCGCCGAACGGCACGTGGTAATCCACGCCGGCCGTCGGCAGGTTGACCATCACCATGCCCGCCTGGGAATGGCGCTTGAAGTGGTTGGCATACTTCAACGAGGTGGTGGCGATACCGGCGGACAGACCGAACTCGGTGTCGTTGGCCATCGCCAGCGCCGCCTCGTAGTCGGCCACGCGCACGACGTTGGCCACCGGGCCGAAGATCTCTTCGCGGCTGATGCGCATCGAGGCTTCGCTGTCGGCGAACAGGGTCGGCGCCAGGAAGTAACCTTCCGTGTCGCACGTCACCAGGCCGCCACCGCTGACCAACCGAGCACCTTCGCTCTGGCCGATGTCGATGTACTTCAAGTCCTGGCTGAGCTGGGCTTCAGAAACCACCGGGCCGATATCGGTGCCGGCCTTCAACGCATGGCCGACCTTGATCGACTGCATGCGCTCGGCCATGGCCTCGACGAACTTGTCGTGGATGCCGGCGGTGACGATCAGGCGACTCGAAGCCGTGCAGCGCTGGCCGGTGGAGTAGAACGCACTCTGCACCGCCAGTTCGACGGCCTGCTTGAGGTCTGCGTCGTCGAGGATGATCTGCGGGTTCTTGCCGCCCATTTCCAACTGCACCTTGGCCTGGCGCGACACGCAGTTGACGGCGATCTGCCGCCCCACGCCCACCGAACCGGTAAAGCTGATGCCGTCGACTTTCGGGCTGTTGACCAGCACTTCGCCAACCACACGGCCGCTGCCCATAACCAGGTTGAACGCACCGGCCGGGAAACCGGCGCGGGAAATGATCTCGGCCAGGGCCCAGGCGCAGCCCGGCACCAGTTCGGCGGGTTTGATCACCACGCAGTTGCCGTAGGCCAGGGCCGGGGCGATTTTCCATGCGGGAATGGCGATCGGGAAGTTCCACGGGGTGATCAGGCCGACCACACCGAGGGCTTCACGGGTGACTTCAACGTTGACGCCTGGGCGCACCGACGGCACGTAATCACCCGACAGGCGCAGGCATTCACCGGCAAAGAACTTGAAAATGTTGCCGGCGCGGGTCACTTCGCCGATGGCTTCGGGCAGGGTCTTGCCCTCTTCCCGGGCCAGCAGTTGGCCGAGTTCTTCACGGCGGGCGAGGATCTCGCTACCGACTTTGTCCAGCGCATCGTGACGGGCCTGGATGCCCGAGGTCGACCAGGCCGGGAACGCGGCGCGCGCGGCTTCGATGGCGGCATTGACTTGCGCTGCGTCAGCCTTGGCGTATTCACCGATGACATCGGACAAGTCAGACGGGTTGATGTTGGTGCAATAGTCAGCACCAGCCACCCACTGACCGTTGATGTAGTTATCGAAACGCTTTGAATCTGCCACGGAGCTACTCCTTCTACAAAAGCTGTCTAGGAACGCAGAGCGTCCCTGGCTGCATTCCCACGCGATGCGTGGGAGCGATCGAGCCTTACGCAAAAAGCCGCTGATTGCTCAGCGGCCTTATCGGGTCTGTTACTGCTTGCCTTGCTTGTCGATCAGCGCGGCCAGTGCTTCGTATTCTTCTGGCAGCAGGTCGGTCAGCGGCGTGCGCACAGGACCTGCGTCATAGCCCACGATCTTCGCGCCGGCCTTGACGATGCTCACTGCGTAACCGGCCTTGCGGTTGCGAATGTCCAGGTATGGCAGGAAGAAGTCGTCGATGATCTTGCCGACGGTTTCGTGATCGTCGCGGGCAATGGCGTGGTAGAAATCCATCGCGGTTTTCGGGATGAAGTTGAACACCGCCGAGGAGTAGACCGGCACGCCAAGGGCCTTGTAGGCCGCAGCGTAGACTTCAGCGGTCGGCAGGCCGCCCAGGTAGCTGAAGCGATCACCGAGGCGGCGACGGATCGACACCATCAGTTCGATATCGCCCAGGCCATCCTTGTAGCCGATCAGGTTAGGGCAGCGCTCGGCCAGTTGTTCCAGCAAAGTGGCGTTCAGGCGGCAGACGTTGCGGTTGTACACCACCACGCCGATCTTCACCGATTTGCACACGGCTTCAACGTGGGCGGCAACACCGTCCTGGCTGGCTTCGGTCAGGTAATGCGGCAGCAGCAACAGACCCTTGGCACCCAGGCGCTCGGCTTCTTGAGCGTATTCGATGGCCTGGCGAGTGGCACCGCCAACACCGGCAAGGATTGGCACGCTGGTGGCGCAGGTATCGACGGCGGTCTTGATGACTTGGGAATACTCGCTGGCGGCCAGGGAGAAGAATTCACCGGTGCCGCCCGCTGCGAACAATGCAGAGGCGCCATACGGGGCCAGCCACTCGAGGCGCTTGATGTAGCTGTCGCGATTGAAATCGCCTTGAGCAGTGAAATCGGTGACCGGGAACGACAGCAGGCCAGACGAGAGGATGGACTTCAGTTCTTGTGGATTCATTATTCGAACACCCTGGACGCAAATGATGTGTTGTAGGAAACGGTTCAGCTTCACGTGAAGTTGTAGGTCATCGTACAACTTAAAATATGAACGTCAACTGCATTTCGTCTTTTGTCGGGTGCAGGGGTTGAGGCGTTTGTCGCAGAACCTTGTAAATCGGGCCTTTGAGCAGGATGGAAAAGACAGATAAAACTTGCCGACCGAGCACCAGGACCGCTCATCGCCACTGTCAACTCTGTCAGTAGGCGTCGTCACGACAAGGGGGCATAACCCAGGCATGGCCGTGTCATGCCCGGCTGTAGTCCTTTTCTCAATCTTTTAAGTGAGTCGCCCGTACGCAACGATCAGGGCTGCCTCACAGGGAGTGACATCATGGCGAAGAGCTATGCGAAACCGACGCTCAAGGACTTTCCAGCCACTGGGGAAGTCACGATCAGCTTGTCAAAGGTAAAGACGTTGAGCGTGAAGATTCCGGATGCAGCTTTTGAACCGTACTCGAACGCCCGACTGACTCTGGGCGTCGGCTCGACGTCTCCAACTCCGGTAGGTGCGTTTACACCGCTGACCGAGGGTGAGGAAGGTACGCCCTGCAAGGATGTGACAATGACGCTAACCAATGCCGACTTGACAGCTTACATCGACAAATTGGTTGAGCTTCGTTACGAGGTTAGCTACGAGAGCTGGGATCCCGATATATCCGAGCCGCAAATGTTGCGGATCAAGGCGTAGTAGCCATCTCCGTGCGTTTGTCGGCTGGTAAGCGAGCAGCAACGCAGTATCTGTGTGGCGAGGGGATTTATCCCCTCGCCACAGGAACAGTGACTCACCTCATCTCAACTGACAGCAGCTAGCCCTGCGCCTGCGCCTCTTCATGGGCCTGGCGCAGCCGCTCGCGGCTGTTGGTCAGATGCAAACGCATGGCCGCACGGGCCGCCTCGGAGTCCTGGCGGGCGATGGCGTCGTAGATCTCCTCGTGCTCGCGGCTCAGGCGGTTCATGTAGCGCTGCTGGTCATCGTGGGCCAAACGCGCCGAGTTCACCCGGGTACGCGGAATGATGCTGGTACCCAGGTGAGTCATGATGTCGGTGAAGTAGCGGTTGCCGGTGGACAGGGCGATTTCCAGGTGGAAGGCGAAGTCCGAGGCCACCGCATCGCTGGCGTGGGCGGCGCTTTCGTTCAAGGCGTCGAGGGCGGCGCGCATGGCGGCCAGTTGCTCGTCGCTGCGGCGCTGCGCCGCCAGCCCGGCGGATTCCACTTCCAGGCTGATGCGCAACTCCAGGATCGCCAGCACGTCACGCAAGGTGACCACGGTGGCCGGGTCGATGCGAAAACCGCTGGGGCTCGGCGTGTCCAGCACGAAAGTGCCGATGCCATGGCGGGTTTCCACCTGGCCGGCCGCCTGCAAGCGGGAAATCGCCTCGCGCACCACGGTACGGCTGACGCCATGGGCTTCCATGATCGCCGACTCGGTGGGCAATTTATCGCCACGCTTGAGCAGGCCGTCGCGAATCTGCTCGGTCAACACCGTCACCAGCTCCTGCGCCAGGCTGCGGCGCTTGCGGGGAAAGCGTGGTACTTCGATCGGGTTTTCCATGGGGTTGTGTCTCGGTAAACGGCTGAATGGCATCATCATAGCGCAACGTGGTTGTACGATCACCGTGGGTGCAGCGGCGAGTCTGGTGCTGAGACCGATTCGCCTTCATCGCGAACAGGCTCGCTCCCACACTAGAGCGGTTGCGTGCATTTGCATCCGGCTCACCACAAACCCCCTGTGGGAGCGAGCTTGCTCGCGATGGCGGTGGGTCAGCCACATCAATATCAACTGATACACCGCTATCGCGAGCAAGCTCGCTCCCACAGGTTTTGGGTGTTTATGCTGTCACGGTGCGCTCCACCAGTTGGCCATTTTCGATACGCACATGTCGCGGATGGAAACGTTTCAAACTGCTTCGGTGGCCGACGCTGACGATGCTCAGGCCCGGTAACTGGTCGATCAGCGCCTGGTACAGCGTCGCCTCGTCTTCTTCATCCATCGCCGACGTGGCTTCGTCCATGTACAACCATTGCGGTGCATAAAGCAATGCGCGGGCAAAGGCCAGGCGTTGTTGCTCGCCGGGCGAGAGCATGCGCTGCCAGTGGTTGCTTTCATCCAGCCGCGGGATCAGGTGCGGCAGGCGGCAGGTTTCCAGCACCTGGGCATAACGTTCGTTGGGATAGATATCGCCGGCCTGTGGATAACTCAATACCTCACGCAGGCTGCCAATCGGTAGATAAGGCTTCTGCGGCAGGAACAGGTAACGCGCGGCCGGAAGCCGGATCGTCCCGTGCCCTGCCGGCCACAAATGCCCCATCGCCCGCAGCAGGGTCGATTTGCCGCTGCCTGAACGGCCACTGAGCATCACCCGTTCGCCCGGCTCCACGGTCATGTCGGCGTTATCGAGCAGATGGCGACCGTCGGCCAGGTCCAGCCCCAAGTGATGAACCTTCAACCCATCGCCCTGGTTTTGCACATCGATGGCCGGCACACGGTCTTCGTTGTCGCTCATGGCCTGGCGGAAACTCAGCAGACGATCGCAGGTGGCGCGCCACGCGGCGAGGTCGGCATAAGCACTGATGAACCAGCTGAAATTCTCCTGCACATTGCCGAACGCCGAGTTGATCTGCATGAGCTCGCCCAGCTGGATCTTGCCGGCGAAGTAGCGCGGTGCAGCGACGATGAACGGGAAGATGATCGCGATCTGGCCGTAGCCGGAGGTGAAGAACGTCAGGCGCTTGGACACTCGCATGATGTCCCAGAAATTATGCCAGACCAGGCCGAAACGCCCGCTCAGGCGACGGTTCTCGTTCGGTTCACCGTTGTACAGCGCAATGCTCTCGGCGTTTTCACGCACCCGTACCATGGAAAAACGCAGGTCGGCTTCGAAGCGTTGCTGGTTGTTGTTCAGACCGATCAGGCGTCGGCCGATCAAGTGCGTCAGCCAACTGCCCACCGCCGCATACACCAGCGCGCACCAGAACATGTAGCCCGGGATGGTGTAGCCGAACACTTCGATGCTGCCTGACACGCCCCACAAAATGATCGAGAACGACACCAGGCTGACCACAGTGCGCAGCAATCCCAAGCCCAGGCTCAGGGTGTTGGTAGTGAAACTGTTGAGGTCTTCGGAAATCCGCTGGTCCGGGTTATCGGTATAACCGCCCTGCTCCAGCCGGTAGTAATTCTTGTCACCGAGCCAGCGGGCGAAATGCTGCTCGGTGAGCCAGGCCCGCCAGCGGATGGTGAGCATCTGCGTGAGGTACAAGCGGTATACCGCGCCCAGGATCGCCACCGCCGCGATGCCGCAGAAATACAGGATCAACTGCCAGAACGCCGCGCTGTCCTTCTCTTGCAGGGCGTTGTAGAAATCCTTGTACCAACTGTTGATCCACACCGAGATCGCCACGCTGAACAGCGAGAGTGCGATGACGGCGATCAACAGCGTCCAGGCCTTGCCCTTCTCCTCACTGCGCCAGTACGGCGTGGTCATTTGCCAGACACGGCGGAAAAACTGCCCGCGCACCGCGTCATTGACCGCGGAATATTCAGCGTTCTGATTCATGGTTAAGGCTCTATAAAAAAAAGAACAGACTCGGGCCGATCATATAGAGCAACGACCCGATGTGTCGCGGGGGTGGACAACACCTGTTCAGCGCAGGTTCAGCGACGCACGGGACGCTTTTGCAATTTGCGCTGCAAAGTCCGCCGGTGCATGCCCAAGGCGCGGGCCGTGGCGGAGATATTGCCTTCGTGCTCGGTCAGCACCCGCTGGATGTGCTCCCATTGCAGGCGATCCACCGACATGGGGTTTTCCGGCACCAGGGTGTCGAGGTCGGCGTGCTCGGACAACAGCGCCGCCAGTACATCATCGGCGTCCGCCGGTTTGCACAGGTAATTGCAGGCACCGCGCTTGATGGCCTCGACTGCGGTGGCGATGCTCGAATAACCGGTGAGGATCACCACGCGCATCTCCGGGTCCAGCTCCAGCAGCTTGGGCAACAGCACCAGGCCCGAGTCACCGTCCATTTTCAGGTCCAGGGCGGCGTAGTCCGGCAGGTCGGCCTGGGCGATGGTCAGGCCTTCTTCGGCAGAACCTGCGGTGCTGACGCGAAAACCGCGACGGGACATCGCCCGGGCCATGACGCGGGTAAACGTGGCGTCGTCATCTACCAGCAACAGGTGCGGCAGCTCTTCGCCGTCGACTTGGATCTCGTCACTCATGTTTCGTCTCCTCGGTCGGCATGGGGCAGGCGCAGCTCGGTGAGCGTGCCGCCTTCCTCATGGGGGTAGAGTTTCACCGAGCCGCCGGCGCGTGTCACGCTGGCTTTGCTCAAAAACAGGCCCAGGCCGAAACCTTTGCCCTTGGTGGTATAGAACGGCTTGCCGATCTGCTCGGCAATCGCCAGCGGCACACCGGCGCCGTGGTCGCGAATACTGATGGTCAGCTCATAGGCATTCCAGTCCAACGCCACTTCCAGCCCTTCGGGGCAAGCGTCGGCGGCGTTGTTCAGCAGGTTCAGCAGCGCCTGGGTCAGGTCCGGCGGCGGAGCCATGCGTGGCACCGGGCCCTGGCCCAGGCGCTGGAAGCGATAACTGGCTTCCGGGCGCATCAGGTGCCAGCGGTTCAACGCCTCATCGAGCCAGTCGGTGACATCTTGCATGTCGATGGCCAGCCGACGATTGGCCTCGGCGGCGCGCACCAGGTACTGCAGGGTCTCCTTGCACAGCTTGACCTGGTCCTGCAGCACGCTGAGGTCCTCCTGCAACGCCGGGTCGTGGTGATCCTGGCGCATCTCCTTGAGCAGCACACTCATGGTCGCCAGCGGCGTGCCCAACTCATGGGCGGCGCCAGCGGCCTGAGTCGCCACGGCCAGCAATTGCTCGTCGCGCAGGCCCTCTTCACGGCGGATGGCCCGCAATTCTTCCTGGCGACGCAGCTCCTCGGCCATGCGCGCGGCAAAAAACGTGATGACCGCCGCGGCCAGGGCGAAACTCAGCCACATGCCGTAGATCTGCAGGTTTTCCCGGGCGATGGGGAAGGTTTCCAGCGGGTAGAACCGCGCCAGCAGCAAGGTGTACAGCGCCAGGGCGATACCAGACAGGATCAACGAAAAGCGCCACGGCAACGTCACCGCGGCGATGGTCAGCGGCACCAGGTAATAAGAGACGAAAGGGTTGGTGGAACCGCCGGAGAAATACAGCAGCGCGCTGTGGATAAACAGGTCGCCGGCCAGCTGTACGGCGTATTCCAGCTCAGTTACCGGCCACGAGGTGCGCAGGCGAATCGCCGTCAGCGCGCAGAGCACGCTGGAACAGACCAGGGTGATCGCCAATTGCAGCCAGGGCAGCGGCAGCAGGTTGAACCAATAGGCGAGCCCCACCGAGCCGGCCTGGGCCGCCAGGACCAGGATGCGGATGAATGTCAGGCGCCAGAGGTTCTGGCGAGAGGCGGATGTCATTTGCAAAGGGGCGAGCATGAGCTCTCCTGATGAGCGCTCCAGGCGAATCGCACGGAGTATAACCAAGGCGCGGCTTGCAGCGGCAGATATGCGGCAAAGCGCCACAGCCTCGAAATGACACACCCCCTGTCAATTGGACTCATGCACATCTGTATAGAAGTTGTAACTGTGCGAACCCACCCATAAAAGCTAGAGTCTTAACGTTCACGCAGGCCCGGACCTCACCCCTGCGCACCATCCCAAGGAGCTTTCATGCACACGTTCCGTCGCCCCGCCGCCCTGCTCGCCCTCAGCCTCGGCACCGCCGCCAGCCTGCCGGCCCTGGCCGCCGATGAGCTGCACTACAACCAGATTTCCCTGCGCGCCGAAGCCAGCCAGGAAGTGGCCCGCGACCTGATGATCGTCACCCTCTACACCGAGGAGCAGAACACCGACCCGGCCAAACTCGCCGCCGCCGTCAGCACCACGCTGAACAAAGCCATCGGCCAGGCCAAAGAGGTCAAGGACATCAATCTGCGCCAGGGCAGCCGCAACAGCTACCCGATCTACGACAACAAAGGCGGGAAAATCACCGGCTGGCGTGAGCGCGCGGAACTGCGCCTGGAAAGCGCCGACTTCGCCGCCCTGTCCAAACTCACCGGCGAACTGCTGGGTGACATGAAAATGGCTGGCATGGACTTCGCCATCGCCACCGCCACCCGCAAAACCAGCGAAGACGCCCTGCTCAAGGACGCCGTCAACGCCTTCAAGGCCCGCGCCCAACTGGCCACCGACGCCCTGGGCGGCAAGGGTTACAAAATCGTCAACCTGAACTTCAATACCAACGGTTATCCACAACCGTACATGCGCCCGCAGATGATGATGAAAGCCGCGTCCATGGATGCTGAGTCGGTGACGCCGGAAGTTGAAGCGGGCACCAGCCAGGTGACGATGACGGCGGATGGGGTGGTTGAGGTGTTGATGCAGTGATGATCGGCGGTGGTTCAGCCAGTCTCACTGACTGAACCACCGAAGCCGAGTGAGAATACTCCGTGGCGAGGGAGCTTGCTCCCGCTGGGCTGCGCAGCAGCCCCAAACCAGACGCCTCGGTGTATCAGATGGATCCAGTCGCTGCTGCTGGGGCCGCTTCGCGCCCCAGCGGGAGCAAGCTCCCTCGCCACAAGGTGGTTAAGGTGCCGGGCTGGCCGGCTCGTATCAACGTTGATAACGGCCCGCCCTGGGGTTCGCCACGCAATCCAGGAGAAATTACAGAGCTGAGTATCTGGCTGATTCGGCTGGGAATTCGGATCAGCTTCAGCCGTCCTCGACACCCTCAAACCAATGGAAAGCTCGAGCGTTTCCATCGTTCACTCAAAGCAGAAGTGCTCAATGGACGTCACTTTTCCACACTGATGGACGCTCAATCGGCTTTTGATCAATGGCGTGAGGTTTATAACCTACAACGCCCGCATCAGGCGCTGGGCTACAAGGTGCCTATGGACCGCTATCGGAGCAGCCCCTGGGCGTATCCGCAGCAACTGTCAGACTTTGAATATGGCCCGGATGATGTGTTGGCCAAGGTTTATCACAGTCGGTTTCGCTTTCAGAAACGCTACTTCAGCATCGCCAAAGGACTGGTTGGACAGCACATCGCAATACGCCCTAACGCTGAAAGCGATGGCTTGTTTGACGTCTACTTCTGCCATCACTTCCTACGGACCTTCGACGTGAATACCCCTGACTACGGTGCATAATGTGTCCACTATGTCCCCGCACAGGTGTCAACCATGTGTCCGGTCCGTACAAAAAGCGTGAAAGTAACCAAAGCGCTTTTGCCCCACCACTCGGTGCCTCGCTTAGGCTCGGCATGCCTGAACGAAGGCATTGCTCCGTGGGCCGCCGCGAAGGGCCATCCATGGCCCAGCGCGGCTAACCCGGCATCCATGCCGGGTTGCCCACTGCGCAATACCTTCGTTCAGCCAGCGTGGTTAACGGGGCGCCCGAGATCAACGTCCACCGCGAGGCGGCCTGGTAGCCGACCTGGCTCTTGGTGGGACCGCGTTTCTCCTGTGGGAGCAAAGCTTGCTCGCGATGGCGGTGGTTCAGTCACATGGATGTTGAGCTTACTGGCCTCATCGCGAGCAAGCTCGCCCCCACAATTTGGATTGGGGACAGCCGAAGATACAGGTCGGCTGTAAGGCCGCCTCGCGAGCAAGCTTTGCTCCCACAGGTCCTGCTCAAACAGATCTGATGGGTGTACGACCAGGAGAACCAGGTCGGCTACTAGGCCGCCTCGGGGCGGACGTTGATCTCAGCGCCCCGTTAACCACGCTGGCCGAACGCAGGCATTGTGGAGTGGGTATCCCGGCATGGATGCCGGGATAGCCGCGCTGGGCCATGGATGGCCCTTCGCGGCGGGCCCACGGAGCAATGCCTTCGTTCAGGCATGCCGAGCCTAAGCGAGGCACCGAGTGGTGGGGCATATAGCGTTTTGCTTACTTTTGCGCTTCTCAAAAGTGAGCCGCCGTCAGGGCGGAACCCTAAGCAGCCGTTACCGCAGCAATGGATATGTACTCGATCAACAAGGCCAGCTATCAGGTCGCCTTCGCGAGCAAGGCCGCTCCCACACTTGGATCGGGTACGACCGGGAGAGCCAGGTCGACTGTCAGGCCGCCTCGCGAGCAAGCTTTGCTCCCACAGGCCTGACGGGTGTATGACCAGACAGCCTCGCCCCCAAAACAACAAGGCGCCACCCAGTGAAACCGCAGGTTGCGCCGGGTACCACCCTCAACTCATGAGCAATGACGGTGCAACGTCCCCCTAACGCACGAATGCAGCACAAATGCTCCAGCAGAATCGGATCAAGACCATCGTCAGCATGAATGAAGCAAGCACATCAAGCGCGCAAAAAATGGCGAACATGCTGCAATGATTTACATCTGCCCCCCGATAACCGACAACCGACTGGAGCGATAAACAGGGATTTCAAACTCAGCCCATAGCCCCCATACCCATCTACGGCGCGGGTTTGAAGTGGTAACACCTGCCCATTCCCGGTGCACTACAGCCGAAAAACGCCCCCGAAAAGAGCGTGATTTACCCCGAAAAAACACGCGCAAACGATCAAATGCGTCGGAAGTTACACAGATGCGACATTAAGGTACGTTCGTGCCACTGTTTCGGACTTGTGACCGCTCTGGATCTTGCATTGGGTATGGGGCCTGCATAAGTATCCGCAGGACGACTCACGAGGTCGCCCTCAAATCCAAAAATGACAACAAATCATGAGGCCAACATGCTTAAACAAGCGGTCATTCCGTTTTTAGTCGGCGCAAGCTTATTAGCCAGCGCACCTTTCGCCCAAGCCGCGACTAACCTGGTGTTCTGCTCCGAAGGGAGCCCGGCCGGTTTTGACCCTGGTCAGTACACCACCGGAACCGACTTCGACGCCTCTGCAGAGACCATGTTCAACCGCCTGACCCAGTTCGAACGTGGCGGCACCGCCGTGATTCCTGGCCTGGCGACCAAATGGGATATTTCCGAAGACGGCCTGACCTACACCTTCCACCTGCGTGAAGGCGTCAAGTTCCATACCACCCCGTACTTCAAGCCGACCCGCGAATTCAACGCCGACGACGTGCTGTTCACCTTCAATCGCATGATCAGCAAGGATGACCCGTTCCGTAAGGCCTACCCGACCGAGTTCCCATACTTCACCGACATGGGGATGGACACCAACATCACCAAGATCGATAAAGTCGACGACCACACCGTCAAGTTCACCCTCAAGGATGTCGACGCCGCGTTCATCCAGAACATGGCCATGAGCTTCGCCTCGATCCAGTCCGCCGAATACGCCGCCCAGTTGCTCAAGGAAGGCAAGGCCTCCGACATCAACCAGAAGCCAGTCGGCACCGGCCCGTTCGTGTTCAAGAGCTACCAGAAAGACTCCAACATCCGCTACACCGGGAACAAGGACTACTGGAAGCCTGACGACGTGAAGATCGACAACCTGATCTTCGCCATCACCACCGACCCGTCGGTGCGCATGCAGAAACTCAAGAAAAACGAATGCCAGATCACTCTCTTCCCACGCCCGGCCGACCTCAAGGCCCTGAAGGAAGATAAAGCGCTGAAGATGCCTGACCAGGCGGGTTTCAACCTGGGCTACATCGCCTATAACGTGATGGACAAGATCAAGGGCAGCAACGAGCCGAACGTGCTGGCCAACCTGAAAGTTCGCCAGGCGCTGGACATGGCGGTCAACAAGCCGCAGATCATCGATTCGGTCTACCAGGGCGCCGGCCAGTTGGCTGTCAACGCCATGCCGCCGACCCAATGGTCCTACGACACCACCATCAAGGACGCCAAGTACGACCCTGAGAAAGCCAAGGAGCTGCTCAAGGAAGCCGGCGTCAAGGAAGGCACCAACATCACCCTGTGGGCGATGCCGGTCCAGCGTCCGTACAACCCGAACGCCAAGCTGATGGCCGAGATGCTGCAGTCCGACTGGAAGAAAATCGGCCTGAACGTCAACATCGTCAGCTACGAATGGGGCGAGTACATCAAGCGTTCCAAAGGCGGCGAGAACCAGGCGATGATCATCGGCTGGAGCGGTGACAACGGTGACCCGGACAACTGGCTCAACGTGCTGTTCGGTTGCGACTCGCTCAGTGGCAACAACTTCTCCAAATGGTGCGACAAGAAATTCGACGATCTGGTCAAGCAAGCCAAGCGCACCTCCGACCAGTCCAAACGCACCGAACTGTACAAACAGGCACAACACGTCCTCAAGGATGCCGTGCCAATGACACCTATCGCTCACTCGACGGTGTATCAACCCATGCGCGCCAACGTGCAGGATTTCAAGATCAGCCCATTTGGCTTGAACTCCTTCTACGGCGTCAGCGTCAGCAAATAAAGATAGGCAACGGCGACGTCTTCAACGTCGCCGTTGCTGTATCTGCCGAGACCAAGACTCAGGAAATCGCCTGCATCCAAAAGCACTGCGTACCACAGCAGTTGGTTTAGGACGTATCGCCCTTTCCCACAAGTCTTTCAGGCATTACGCATTCACCGCCTGGCCCACGGCTCCTACCGTCGGGACCTGGACGGCTTGCTGATCCTGCGGCATCGCGACGCAATGGAATGAGCTCAGTGCTCCGGGTCCCCGGAAGGACACCGGTTCACTGTTAAAACACCCCGAACGAGAGAGGGAGCGTCATGCGCCATACCTTGGTTTTATCCGCATTGCTGGGCACCGGCCTGCTGGCCACGACGTCCGCAGCCCAGGCCGCTGGCGGCAGCCTGGTGTTCTGTTCCGAAGGCAGCCCCGCCGGTTTCGACACTGCGCAATACACCACGGCCACCGACAACGATGCCGCCGAGCCGCTGTACAACCGCCTGGCCGAGTTTGAAAAAGGCGCGACCAATGTCGTCCCAGGCTTGGCGACAAGTTGGGACATTTCCGAAGACGGCCTGAAGTACACGTTTCACCTGCGCGAAGGCGTGAAGTTTCATACCACCGACTACTTCACACCGACCCGGGATTTCAACGCCGACGACGTGCTGTTCACCTTCAACCGTATGCTTGACCCGCAGCATCCGTTCCGCAAGGCCTACCCCACCGAGTTCCCGTACTTCAACGGCATGAGCCTGAACAAGAACATCGCCAAGGTGGAAGCGACCGGGCCGCTGACCGTGGTCATGACCCTCAACAGCGTGGACGCCGCGTTCATCCAGAACATCGCCATGAGTTTTGCCGCGATCCTGTCGGCCGAGTACGCCGACCAGTTGCTCAAGAACGGCAAGCCTAGCGACATCAACCAGAAGCCGATCGGCACCGGGCCGTTCGAGTTCAAGAGCTACCAGAAAGACTCCAACATCCGCTACGTCGCCAACCAGCAGTACTGGGCGCCGGAACGGGTCAAGCTGAACAACCTGATCTTCTCCATCAATACCGACGCGTCGGTACGGGTGCAGAAGCTCAAGGCCAACGAATGCCAGGTCACCCTGCATCCGCGTCCGGCCGATGTGCCAGCCTTGAAGAACGACCCCAAGCTGCAGTTGATCGAGAAGCCTGGTTTCAACCTGGGCTACATCGCCTATAACACCCGCCACAAGCCGTTCGACCAGGTCGAAGTGCGCCAGGCATTGGACATGGCGGTGAACAAGCAAGGCATTCTCAATGCCGTGTACCAGGGCGCGGGGCAACTGGCGCAGAACGCCATGCCGCCGACCCAATGGTCCTACGACGACACCGTCAAGGACGCTCCCTACAACCCGGAAAAAGCCAAGGAATTGCTCAAGGCCGCCGGGGTCAAGGAAGGCACCGAAATCACCCTCTGGGCCATGCCCGTACAGCGCCCGTACAACCCCAACGCCAAGCTGATGGCCGAAATGCTCCAGGCCGACTGGGCCAAGATCGGCCTGAAGGTGAAGATCGTCAGCTATGAGTGGGGCGAGTACATCAAGCGCACCAAGAACGGCGAGCACGACATCAGCCTGATCGGCTGGACCGGCGACAACGGGGACCCGGACAACTGGCTTGGCACGCTGTACAGCTGCGACGCCATTGGCGGCAACAACTACTCCATGTGGTGTGACCAGGACTACGACAAGCTGATCAAGCAGGCCAAGGTCGTCACCGACCGCGACCAGCGCACCGTGCTCTACAAACAGGCCCAGCAGTTGCTCAAGCAGCAAGTGCCGATCACCCCTGTTGCCCACTCGACGGTCAACCAGCCGCTGAGTGCCAAAGTCGAAGGGTTCAAAGTCAGCCCCTTCGGTCGCAACGTGTTCTCGGGCGTCAGCCTGAACCCATAACCGCTTAGCCACACAGCGAGGGCTTCCTTTGGAAGCCCTCACGCAGGCGCCTTGCCTGAATTCGTCGATCAGGCGCCATGCAAACGTTTGCTAGCTGTGAATGAGTTGCAAAAACCAATAGCCGTATCACCTAAAAAGACCGGCATCAAAAGAAAGAAAAGGAGCGTTACCCATGAAACTGAGCAGCACCGCGATACTGGCCCTGGCCATCAGCAGCATCACCGCCACGGCCTATGCAGAATCCCAAAGCCAGGCGGTCACCCCGGTGACCCTCAAGACCACCAGCGAGCAAAGCGAAGCCAAGGGCTTCATCGACGGCCAATCCATCAGTGGCAGCACACGCAACTGGTACGCCAACGAGCAATTCAAGCGCGGCGCGAAACTCACCTATCGCAAGAACGGCGAAGCACGCGAGACCGACCGCCGTATCAACTGGCTGCAAGGCACCATCATCAAGTACAACTCGGGCTTCACCGAAGGCACCGTGGGCTTCAGCACCGAACTGGCCGCCTACAACGTCATCGCCCTGGACCAGGATCGCAAGGACCTGGCGTCCAACAATGGCGGTGCCCCGACCACCCGTCCTGGCGCTGGCAACAACCGTACCCTGACCCGCGAAGGCGGCGACGCCGTGGGCCAGTGGAGCAAACTGGGCCTGGCCAACGTCAAGGCCCGTGTTTCCAACACCACCCTGACTGCCGGCCGCCAGAACTTCAGCAGCCCGATGGTCGACGTTATCGGCAACCGTGCCCTGCCCTCCAGCTTCCAGGGTGTGAGCCTGCACAGCGAAGAGTTCGAAAACCTGGCCTTCGACGTCGCCACCTTCGACCGCAACTCGCCACGTACCGAAGAGAGCCAGCGCAAGTTCCGCTCCGAATACGGCGACAGCAGCGTTGAAACCGATCACGTCAACACCGCGGGTATCACCTACCAACCACTGGCCAGCCTGAAAACCAGCCTGTGGGCGACCCAGGCCGAAGACCTCTGGAACCAGTACTACTTCGGCGCCACCCATGAACTGGGCGACAGCTCGGTGCTGAGCCTGACCACCGGCCTGAACTACTACAAGACCGTGGATTCGGGTAAAAGCAAGCTCGGCGAGATCGATAACGACACCTACTCCCTGTCGTTCGGCCTGACGCACCAGGCCCATAGCCTGACGTTCTCGTACCAGGAAGTGAACGGCAACGAGTACTTCGACTACCTGCACGAAACCAACGGCATCTACCTGGCCAACTCCCTGCTGTCGGACTTCAACGGCCCGAACGAGAAGTCCTTCCAGATCGCCTACGGCCTGAACATGGCCGAATACGGCGTGCCAGGCCTGAAGTTCAACATCTACCAGGCTCGCGGCTGGGGCATCGACGGTACTCACTACAACAGCACCGGTTATAGCGATGTACGGGCCATGGACGGTGAGCACCACTACGAATACGGCATCGGCGCATCCTATGCCGTACAGAGCGGCCCACTGAAAGCCACCGCGATCCGTGCGACCTACACCGCACACCGCGCCAGCGAAAACCAGGCCGACGGCAGCCTCAACGAGTTCCGCCTGGTCACCACCATTCCGTTCAACATTCTCTAAACTGCCACCGGGCGGTCGACTCACAAGGTCGCCCGTCCGGTCTTTTGCCATTTACCCGATTGCAGAGGATTGACGATGAACATGATCCCCCTACGCGCCGCCATCGCCGCTGCGCTGCTGAGTGTCGCCGTTGGCGCCACGGCCAAACCCCTGGTGGTTTGCACAGAAGCCAGCCCGGAAGGCTTCGACATGGTCCAGTACACGACTGCAGTCACTGCCGACGCCGTGGCAGAAACCATTTTCAATCGCCTGGCCGATTTCAAACCCGGCACCACCGAAGTGATTCCGGCCCTGGCCGAATCCTGGGGCATCAGTGACGATGGCCTGACGTACACCTTCCACCTGCGCAAGGGCGTCAAGTTCCACACCACCGAATACTTCAAGCCGACCCGCGACATGAACGCCGACGACGTGGTCTGGAGCTTCCAGCGCCAGCTGGACCCGAATCACCCGTGGCACAAACTGTCGAGCGTAGGCTTCCCGTACTTTGAAAGCATGGGCTTCAAGGAACTGCTCAAGAGCGTCGAGAAAGTCGACGAGCACACGGTCAAGTTCAGCCTGACCCGCCGCGAAGCGCCGTTCCTGGCCGACATCGCCATGGCCTTCTCCTCGATCTACCCGGCCGAATACGCCGACCAGTTGCTCAAGGCAGGCAAGGCTGGTGACCTCAACAGCAAGCCAGTCGGCACCGGCCCGTTCGTCTTCCAGCGCTACAACAAGGATGCCCAGGTGCGCTTCAAGGCCAACCCGGACTACTTCCGTGGCAAGCCGCCGGCCGACGCTCTGGTATTGGCCATCGCCACCGACAACAACGTGCGCATGCAGAAACTCAAGACCAACGAGTGCCAGATCGCGCTGTACCCCAAACCCGATGACATCCCCAGCATCAAGAAAGACCCGAACCTGAAGGTCGCCGAGCTGGATGCGATGACTGTTTCCTACACCGCCCTGAACACCAGCCACAAATACATGAGCGACGTGCGGGTGCGCAAAGCCATCGACCTGGCCTTCGACAAGGAAGCCTACGTCAACGCGCTGTTCGGCAAGGGCAACGCCACCGTGGCGGTCAACCCGTACCCACCGACGCTGCTGGGTTTCAACCACGACCTGAAGAACCCGACCCGCGACCTGGACAAGGCCCGCCAGCTGCTCAAGGAAGCCGGCGTGCCGGAAGGCACCGTGTTCACCCTGTTCACCCGCAACGGCGGCGGCCCGACCAACCCCAACCCGATGCTCGGCGCGCAGATGATGCAGGCGGACCTGGCCAAGGTCGGGATCAAGGTCGACATCCGCGTGATGGAATGGGGCGAAATGCTCAAGCGCGCAAAAAACGGCGAGCACGACATGGTGTCCGCCGGATGGGCGGGCGACAACGGCGACCCGGATAACTTCCTGACGCCTATGCTCAGTTGCGAGGCCGCCAAGAACGGCGAAAACTACGCGCGCTGGTGCAACGAGAAGTTCCAGGCGCTGATCGACCAGGCTCGCGCCACAGTGAACCCCAAGGAACGCGCCAAGCTCTATGAACAGGCCCAGGTGATTTTCAACCAGGACCAACCGTGGATCAGCATGGCCCACACCCGCATGTTCACAGCAATGCGCAACAACGTAGAGGGCTACGTGATTAGCCCGCTCACCACCAACAACTTCGCCACCACCCAGGTGAAGTAGATAAGAAAACGCCCGGTACCCCTTATCCGAGGGCTACCGGGCACGCCTAACCGGCTGATGAGGTACACCTGAAGATGTTTAGTTTTATTGCCCGCCGACTGGGATTATTGATCCCCACGTTCTTCGGCATCACCTTGCTGACCTTCGCGTTGATTCGCATGATCCCCGGCGACCCCGTGGAAGTGATGATGGGCGAACGTCGGGTCGATCCCGAAATGCATGCACAGGCAATGGAACGCCTTGGCCTCAACAAACCGCTGTATGCCCAGTACCTGGACTACATCGGCAAACTGGCCCACGGCGACCTCGGCGAATCGCTGCGTACCCGTGAAAGCGTATGGACCGAGTTCAGCTCCCTGTTTCCCGCGACCCTGGAATTGTCCATGGCCGCGCTGTTGTTCGCCGGTATCCTGGGCCTGCTGGCCGGGGTGATCGCGGCACTCAAGCGAGGATCCCTGTTCGACCATGGGGTGATGGGCATCTCCCTGGCGGGGTATTCGATGCCAATCTTCTGGTGGGGCCTGATCCTGATCATGTTCTTCTCGGTATCCCTGGGCTGGACGCCGGTGTCGGGGCGGATCGACCTGCTCTACGACATCGAGCCGAGAACCGGCTTCATGCTGATCGACACGCTGCTGGCCGATGAGCCCGGCGCGTTTCTCGATGCGCTGCACCACCTGATCCTGCCGGCCATCGTGCTGGGCACCATTCCACTGGCGGTGATCGCCCGCATGACCCGTTCTTCGATGCTCGAAGTGCTGCGCGAGGACTACATCCGCACCGCCCGCGCCAAAGGCCTGTCGCCTTCGCGCGTGGTGTTCGTGCATGGCCTGCGCAACGCGCTGATCCCGGTACTGACCGTGGTCGGCCTGCAAGTCGGCACACTGCTGGCCGGTGCGGTCCTGACCGAAACGATCTTCTCCTGGCCGGGCATCGGCAAGTGGCTGATCGAAGCCATCGGCGCCCGGGACTATCCCGTGGTGCAGAACGGCATCCTGTTAATCGCCTGCCTGGTGATTCTGGTCAACTTCGTCGTGGACATCCTCTACGGCTTTGCCAACCCACGCATCCGTCACCAGCGCTGAGATCAAAACCATGAGTACTCCAACTACCGCGGTAGCAGTCGATCAAAGCCTGCTGTATCCGTCCCCGTACAAAGAATTCTGGCACGCGTTTTCCCGCAACAAGGGCGCCGTGGCCGGGCTGCTGTTCATGATCCTGGTGGTGTTCTGCGCGATCTTCGCCCCCTGGGTCGCACCTCACGACCCGAGCGAGCAGTACCGCGACTTCCTGCTGACGCCGCCGGCCTGGCTTGAAGGCGGGCAGATCCAGTTCCTGTTAGGCACCGACGAACTGGGCCGCGACTTGCTCTCGCGCCTGATCCAGGGTTCGCGCCTGTCGCTGCTGATCGGCTTGTCGTCGGTGGTGATGTCGCTGATCCCGGGCATCCTGCTGGGGCTGTTCGCCGGGTTCTTCCCGCGCCTGCTCGGCCCGACCATCATGCGTTTGATGGACATCATGCTGGCCCTGCCTTCGCTGCTGCTGGCCGTGGCGATCGTCGCCATCCTCGGCCCAGGCCTGATCAACACCGTGATCGCCATCGCCATCGTCTCGCTGCCGTCCTACGTGCGCCTGACCCGTGCCGCCGTGATGGGCGAACTGAACCGCGACTACGTGACCGCCGCCCGCCTGGCCGGTGCCGGCCTGCCACGCCTGATGTTCATCACTGTGCTGCCCAACTGCATGGCACCGCTGATCGTCCAGGCGACGCTGAGCTTTTCCTCGGCGATCCTCGACGCCGCCGCCCTGGGCTTCCTCGGCCTCGGCGTGCAGCCGCCCACCCCGGAGTGGGGCACCATGCTGGCCTCGGCCCGCGACTACATCGAACGCGCCTGGTGGGTCGTGAGCCTGCCTGGCTTGACCATTTTGCTCAGCGTGCTGGCAATCAACCTGATGGGCGACGGGCTGCGCGATGCGCTGGACCCGAAACTCAAGAATGCCGCCTGAGGAGATTCCCATGTCACTGCTAGAAATCAAGAATCTCAACGTCCGCTTCGGCGACGCCACCGCTGTGCCGGTGGTCGACGGCCTGGACCTGACTGTGGAAAAAGGCGAAGTCCTGGCCATCGTCGGCGAATCGGGCTCGGGTAAATCCGTGACCATGATGGCGCTGATGGGGCTGATCGAGCACCCCGGCATCGTCACCGCCGATGCGCTGAACTTCGACGGCAAGAACATGCTCAAGCTGAGCAACCGCCAGCGCCGGCAGATCGTCGGCAAGGACCTGGCGATGGTCTTCCAGGACCCGATGACCGCCCTCAACCCTAGCTACACCGTGGGTTTCCAGATCGAAGAAGTCCTGCGCCTGCACCTGAAGTTGTCCGGCAAGGCCGCCCGCAAGCGCGCCATCGAACTGCTGGAAAAAGTCGAGATCCCAGGCGCCGCCAGCCGCATGGACGCCTACCCGCATCAACTGTCCGGCGGCATGAGCCAGCGCGTGGCGATTGCCATGGCGATTGCCGGCGAGCCGAAGCTGCTGATCGCCGACGAACCGACCACCGCCCTGGACGTGACCATCCAGGCGCAGATCATGGACCTGCTGCTGGCCCTGCAAAAAGAGCAGAACATGGGCCTGGTGCTGATCACCCACGACCTCGCCGTGGTGGCTGAAACCGCCCAGCGCGTGTGTGTGATGTACGCCGGTCAGGCGGTGGAAGTGGGTAAGGTGCCGCAGCTGTTCGACATCCCCGCCCACCCGTACAGCGAAGCGCTGCTGGCGGCGATTCCGGAGCACAGCATGGGCGCCGAGCGCCTGGCGACCTTGCCCGGCATCGTGCCCGGTCGCTACGACCGCCCACAAGGTTGCCTGCTGTCGCCGCGCTGCCCGTACGTGCAGGACAACTGCCGTCAACAACGCCCGGCCCTTGACCCGAAATCCAACAGCCTCGCCCGCTGCTTCTACCCGTTGAACCAGGAGGTGGCGTGATGGCCGTCGTACTTACCGCCCGTGACCTGACCCGTCATTACGAAGTGTCCCGCGGCATGTTCAAGGGCCATGCGACCGTGCGCGCCCTCAACGGCGTGTCGTTCGAACTGGAAGCCGGCAAGACCCTGGCCGTGGTGGGCGAATCCGGTTGCGGCAAATCCACCCTCGCCCGGGCCCTGACGCTGATCGAAGAGCCATCCTCCGGCTCCCTGAAAATCGCCGGCCAGGAAGTGACCGGCGCCAACAAGGCCGAACGCAAGCAATTGCGCAAAGACGTGCAGATGGTCTTCCAGAGCCCGTACGCGTCCCTCAACCCACGGCAGAAAATCGGTGATCAGCTGGCCGAACCGTTGCTGATCAACACCAGCCTGTCGGCCACCGAGCGGCGGGAAAAAGTCCAGGCGATGATGAAGCAGGTGGGCCTGCGCCCCGAGCATTACCAGCGCTACCCGCACATGTTCTCCGGTGGCCAGCGCCAGCGCATCGCCCTGGCCCGCGCCATGATGCTGCAACCCAAGGTGCTGGTGGCGGACGAACCGACGTCGGCGCTGGACGTGTCGATCCAGGCCCAGGTGCTGAACCTGTTCATGGACCTGCAGCAGGAATTCAACACCGCCTACGTGTTCATTTCCCACAACCTGGCGGTGGTGCAGCACGTGGCTGACGACGTGATGGTGATGTACCTCGGTCGCCCGGTGGAAATGGGCCCCAACGAGTCCATCTACAGCCGCCCGCTGCACCCGTACACCCAGGCGCTGCTGTCGGCCACCCCGACCATCCACCCGGACCCGAACAAGCCGAAGATCAAGATCGTCGGCGAACTGCCCAACCCGCTCAACCCACCGTCCGGCTGCGCCTTCCACAAGCGCTGCCCGTACGCCACCGAGCGCTGCAAGACCGAAGAACCGGCGTTGCGCTTGCTCGATAACCGGCAGGTGGCGTGTCATTACGCCGAGCAGTTCCTCGACGGTGCGGCATGAGCAAGGCTTGATCATCCACAGGTTCAACCCATGCACTGGGTAATGCATCAGGCATGAAAAACCCCTCCAGTCCCGACTGAGTATCAGTTGGGCTGGAGGGGTTTTCTTTAGGTTAGAGACCTACGTCTGGCTATCATCCTCTTCATTTTCATCTTCATCACCGTCCGGCGTATCGATTGGCGCGCCATCATCGTCCTCGCCATCATCCGGATCACCGGCATCCGAATCGGACGCAGCAAGCATCAACTCACCCTGCGCCACCGAGCCACTCGATGCGTGCTGCTCGTGCTCATCGCATTCCGCCCAAGCGGCGGTGGAGCCCAGGGACAGCATCACCAAGACCTTCAGCAAAAACATCATGCGTAGCAGCTTGTTCATAGCCAATTCCTTCTTTTCCGGATAAAGCCGGGACCTGACGGCGCTCAAGAAAATCTAGTTCTGAACAGGCCGGTTCACCAGATAGGACGCTCCAGAACAGACAGAAATGCCATAGCCCGACAGATTGGTTTCGAATAAGCGTTATCTCCAAACCTACTAACGCCAGGAACCTATGTGGGAGCAAGGCTTGCCCGCGAAGAGGCCGGCACATCCAACATCCAGGCAAGCTGACCCACCACTATCGCGAGCAAGCTTTGCTCCCACAGAGGGAACTGTGCCGAGCACAAGTTTCTTGCCCACTGAAGATCCAGTGTGGGAGCAAGGCTTGCCCGCGAAGAGGCCGGTACATGCAACATCCAGGCAAGCTGACCCACCGCTATCGCGAGCAAGCTCGCTCCCACAGAGGGAACTGTGCCAAACATAAATTTCTTGTCCACTGAAGATCCAGTGTGGGAGCGGGCTTGCCCGCGAAGAGGCCGGTACATCCAACATCAATGCAAGCTGACCCACCGCTATCGCGAGCAAGTTTTGCTCCCACAGAGGAAACTGTGCCGAGCACAAGTTTCTTGTCCACTGAAGATCCAGTGTGGGAGCAAGGCTTGCCCGCGAAGAGGCCGGCACATCCAATATCCAGGCAAGCCGACCCACCGCTATCGCGAGCAAGCTTTGCTCCCACAGAGGAAACTGTGCCAAACACAAGTTTCTTGTCCACTGAAGATCCAGTGTGGGAGCAAGGCTTGCCCGCGATGGCGGCGGTACATCCAACATCCGGGCAAGCTGACCCACCGCTATCGCGAGCAAGCTCGCTCCCACAGAGGGAACTGTGCCGAGCACAAGTTTCTTGCCCACTGAAGATCCAGTGTGGGAGCAAGGCTTGCCCGCGAAGAGGCCGGCACATCCAACATCCAGGCAAGCTGACCCACCAATATCGCGAGCAAGCTTTGCTCCCACAGAGGGAACTGTGCCGAGCACAAGTTTCTTGTCCACTGAAGATCCAGTGTGGGAGCAAGGCTCGCCCGCGAAGAGGCCGGCATATCCAACATCAACTCCAGCTGACACGCCGCTATCGCGAGCAGGCTCGCTCCCACAGTTAATTATTCATGTTCAGGACATGGGACAAGCCATAAAAAACCCCGCAGCTTTCGCAACGGGGTTTCGGTTTCAACACTCAGCGCTTAGTGATGCTCACGCGTCGCGCGGAATTTCACGTCCGGCCAGCGCTCTTCCATCAGTGCCAGGTTGACTCGGGTCGGGGCCAGGTAGGTCAGGTGACCGCCGCCGTCCAGCGCGAGGTTTTCCACGGCCTTGTTGGAGAATTCCTCGAGTTTCTTTTTGTCGCCGCATTCGATCCAACGAGCGGAGTACACGGTGATCGGCTCGTAGGAGCACTCGACCTTGTATTCCTCTTTCAAGCGGCTGGCGACGACGTCGAACTGCAGCACACCGACAGCACCGAGGATGATGTCGTTGCTGCGGGTCGGGAAGAACACCTGGGTGGCGCCCTCTTCGGCCAGTTGCTGGAGACCCTGGCGCAGTTGCTTGGACTTGAGCGGATCCTTCAGGCGTACGCGGCGGAACAGTTCCGGGGCGAAGTGCGGGATGCCGGTAAAGCCCAGGGTTTCGCCTTCGGTGAAGGTGTCGCCGATCTGGATGGTGCCGTGGTTATGCAGGCCGATGATGTCACCGGCAAAAGCCTCTTCCAGTTGCTCGCGTTCCGAGGAGAAGAACGTCAAGGCGTCGCCGATGCGCACGTCCTTGCCGGTGCGCACGTGGCGCATCTTCATGCCCTTTTCGTATTTGCCGGAGCAGATGCGCATGAAGGCGATACGGTCGCGGTGCTTGGGGTCCATGTTCGCCTGGATCTTGAACACGAAGCCCGAGAACTTCTCTTCCACCGGCTCCACGGTGCGCTCGTTGGCGACACGGGCCAGCGGGCGCGGGGCCCAATCGACCACGGCGTCGAGCACATGGTCCACACCGAAGTTGCCCAGGGCGGTACCGAAGAACACCGGGGTCAGTTGACCGTCGAGGAACTCCTGCTGATTGAACTCATGGCAGGCGCCCTGCACCAGTTCCAGTTGCTCGACGAAACGATCGTACTCGTCGCCCAGGTGCGCGCGCGCCTCGTCGGAGTCGAGCTTCTCGATGATCTTGACGTCGGTGCGCTCGTGCCCGTGACCAGCGGTGTAGACGATGATGTAGTCGTCGGCCAGGTGGTACACGCCCTTGAAGTCGCGGTAGCAACCGATCGGCCAGGTGATCGGCGCGGCCTTGATCTTCAGGACTGCTTCGATCTCGTCGAGCAGTTCGATCGGGTCGCGGATGTCGCGGTCGAGTTTGTTGATGAAGCTGACAATCGGCGTGTCCCGCAGACGGCAGACGTCCATCAGCGCGATGGTCCGTGGCTCGACGCCTTTACCGCCGTCGAGGACCATCAGCGCCGAGTCCACTGCCGTCAGGGTGCGGTAGGTGTCTTCGGAGAAGTCTTCGTGGCCCGGGGTGTCGAGCAGGTTGATCATGTGATCGCGATACGGGAACTGCATGACCGACGTGGTAATGGAAATACCCCGTTGCTTTTCCATTTCCATCCAGTCGGAGGTGGCATGGCGGTCGGATTTGCGAGATTTCACCGTGCCGGCGACCGCAATCGCCTTGCCCATCAGCAAGAGCTTCTCGGTGATGGTGGTCTTACCGGCATCGGGGTGGGAAATAATGGCGAAAGTGCGGCGTTTCGCGACTTCGGCGGCCTGGTTGGTCATGGGAAATCGCCTGGCAGGTGATTCAAAAAAGGGCGGCGATTATAGCTCAACTTGTGCCAGGAACCGAACCGTTGAGCACATCCAGGGTGGCCAGATCTTCCCCGGCATGGGAACCTTTAGCAGTGTGGAGGCGTCCACCACCCTGTTACGGCTATTCGTCAGGGTCTGAAAATCAGCAAGTTAGCCTGACGAGGCTGCGCTCATGGCTCGATTTACCTGCCGTTTTACCGGTATGGAAAAGAGCTGCTTCTCGCGAACGTTTTCCCGGCAACCAGTGATGGTTTGCCGCCCGGGAAAGCGTGCGCCGACTGAAAGACAAAGGAGTCCGCCTGTGGCTATCCGCTATGGCAAAGGGCTTATCGGGGGTGCGGTCGTCGTCGCGCTCCTGGCCCTGTTGGTCCACTGGATCGGCATCGATACGATCCAACGCTACCACGACGATCTGCTGTTCTACCTGCAAGCGCACCTGCTGCTGGTACTGGCCTCCATGCTGGCGGCCCTGCTCGTGGGCATTCCCGCCGGCATCGCCCTCAGCCGCCCCGGCATGGTCGGGCGCGCCGAACGCTTCATGCAAGTGTTCAACATCGGCAACACTGTGCCGCCCCTGGCCGTGCTGGCCATCGCCCTGGGCATCCTGGGCATCGGCAGCGGTCCCGCCATCTTCGCCCTGTTCCTCGCCTCGCTGTTGCCCATCGTGCGCAACACCTATGAAGGCCTGAAAAACGTCCAGGGCTCCCTCAAGGAAGCCGCCGTCGGCATCGGCATGACCCCGCGCCAGGTACTGTGGAAAGTCGAGTTGCCCAACGCCGTGCCGATCATCGTCGGTGGCGTGCGCGTGGCCCTGGCGATCAACGTCGGCACCGCGCCGCTGGCGTTCCTGATCGGCGCCAACAGTCTCGGCAGCCTGATCTTCCCCGGCATCGCCTTGAACAACCAGCCGCAGCTGTTGCTCGGCGCGGCCTGCACCGCCCTGCTGGCGCTGCTGCTCGACGGCCTGGTGACAATGGCCAGCCGCCTCTGGCTGGAACGCGGTCTGCGACCGTCATAAGCCGGCTGGATAAAGGAAATCGTTTATGAAGAAGTTGAGCTTGATACTGGGCTGCGTCCTGCTGTTCGCAGGATTCGCCCAAGCCGCTGAAAAACCGTTGATCCGCCTTGGCGCCCGAGTGTTCACCGAACAGACGCTGCTGGCGGAAATCACCGCGCAATACCTGCGCAGCAAGGGCTACGACGCGCAGATTACCGGTGGCCTGGGCAGCAACCTGGCCCGCAGCGCCCATGAAACCGGGCAACTGGACATGCTCTGGGAATACACCGGCGTGTCGCTGGTGGCCTACAACCACGTCACGGAGAAACTCGACAGCGCCCAGTCCTACGCCCGGGTGAAAGAACTCGACGCGAAAAAAGGCCTGGTCTGGCTGACACCGTCAAAATTCAGCAACACCTACGCCCTGGCCCTGCCGGAAAAAATCGCCCGCCAGTACCCGCAGATCAACAGCATCAGCCAGTTGAACACGGTGCTGCAGGCCGAAGCCGATGACGATCATCTGGTGGCCCTGGACACCGAGTTCGCCAACCGCTCAGACGGCCTGGCGGGCATGGTCGAGCAGTACGGCATGAACCTGACCCGCAAGAACATCCGGCAGATGGACGCGGGCCTGGTCTACACCGCCCTGCGCAACGGCCAGGTCTTCGCCGGCCTGGTGTACACCACCGACGGCCGGTTGAACGCGTTCAAGCTGAAGTTGCTGGAAGACGACAAGCATTACTTCCCCGACTACACCGCCGCACCAGTGGTGCGCCAGGCGTACCTCGACGCGCACCCGCAACTGGCCGAACAGCTCAAGCCCCTGGCCGAGCTGTTCGACGACGCAACCATGCGCCAGCTCAACGCCCGCGTGGACGTCAACCACGAAAGCCCTTCCACCGTTGCCGCTGATTTCCTGCGCCAGCATTCGCTGCTCTCAACCCAATGACCTGGAGGAAAAGCCATGGATTTTCTTGACGCCTTTTCCCATCTGGATTGGCCGCTGGTACTGCACCTGACCTGGCAGCACATCACCCTGGTGGGCATCGCTGTGACCCTGGCCATTGTCGTCGGTGTGCCGCTGGGCATCTTCATGACCCGCTTCCCGGCGCTCGCCGGCCCATTGCAGGCCAGCGCCACGGTGCTGCTGACGATTCCGTCGATTGCGCTGTTCGGCCTGCTGCTGCCGTTCTATTCCAAGTTCGGCCAAGGCCTGGGCCCAATGCCGGCGATCACTGCAGTGTTTCTCTATTCGCTGTTGCCGATCATGCGCAACACCTACCTGGCCCTGACCGGCGTCGAACCGGGCATCCGTGAGGCCGCCCGTGGCATCGGCATGACCTTCGGCCAGCGCCTGCGCATGGTCGAACTGCCCATCGCCGTGCCGGTGATCCTGGCCGGCGTGCGCACCGCCGTGGTCATGAACATCGGCGTCATGACCATCGCCGCCACCATCGGCGCCGGTGGCCTGGGCGTGCTCATCCTCGCTTCCATCAGCCGCAGCGACATGTCGATGCTGATCGTCGGCGCCGTGCTGGTCAGTCTCCTGGCCATCTTCGCCGACCTGCTTCTGCAATGGCTGCAACGCTCGCTGACCCCAAAAGGACTATTGAAATGATCGAACTTCAAAACCTCAGCAAAACCTTCAAGAGCAACGGCAAAGACGTCAAAGCCGTGGACTCGGTGAACCTGACCGTCAACGAAGGCGAGATCTGCGTGTTCCTCGGGCCGTCGGGCTGTGGCAAAAGCACCACGCTGAAGATGATCAATCGCCTGATCCCGCCCACCTCCGGCAAGGTGTTGATCAACGGTGAAGACACCACCGGCCTGGACGAAGTGACCCTGCGCCGCAACATCGGCTATGTGATCCAGCAGATCGGCCTGTTCCCGAACATGACCATCGAGGAAAACATCACCGTGGTCCCGCGCCTGCTCGGCTGGGACAAGCAGAAATGCCACGACCGCGCCCGCGAGCTGATGAGCATGATCAAGCTCGAGCCCAAGCAATACCTGCATCGCTACCCCCGTGAACTGTCCGGCGGCCAGCAGCAACGGATCGGCGTGATCCGGGCCCTGGCGGCCGATGCGCCGTTGCTGCTGATGGACGAACCCTTCGGCGCGGTGGACCCGATCAACCGCGAGATGATCCAGAATGAGTTCTTCGAGATGCAGCGGGCGTTGAACAAGACCGTGATCATGGTCAGCCACGACATCGACGAAGCCATCAAGCTGGGGGACAAGATTGCGATCTTCCGCGCTGGCAAGCTGGTCCAGTTCGATCACCCGGACACACTGCTGGCCCATCCGGCCGACGAGTTCGTCAGCAGCTTCGTCGGCCAGGACAGCACGCTCAAGCGCCTGTTGCTGGTCAAGGCCGAAGACGCGGCGGACAACGCCCCGTCTGTCAGCCCCGAGACGCCAGTGGGTGAGGCACTGGAGTTGATGGACGAACATGACCGTCGCTACGTGGTGGTCACCTGTGCCGAGAACAAGGCCCTGGGGTATGTGCGCCGCCGCGACCTGTACCGCCAGACCGGCACCTGCGGACAATACCTGCGCGAATTCAACGCCACCGCCGCGTATGACGAACACCTGCGGATCCTGCTGTCGCGCATGTACGAGTTCAACCGCTCGTGGCTGCCGGTGATGGATGCCGAGCGGGTGTTCCTCGGGGAAGTGACCCAGGAATCGATTGCCGAGTACCTGAGCTCCGGACGTTCGCGCGGGGGCAAGACCAGCATTGTCTCACCGGCCGAGACTGCGTTGGCCTGATCGAGCACAGCAGCCTTTGACTGATCGTTCCCACGCTCTGCGTGGGAACGCCTCCACGGACGCTCCGCGTTCGGCTCTGGGGACGCGGAGCGTCCCGGGCTGCATGCCCACGCAGAGCGTGGGAACGATCATCAACCGCCTTGAAAAACCAATCCAAGGGAACATCAATCTGTCACGCAGGTCGGTTACATCATGAGCTGTCGCGGGCCGCACGACGGATGTGTGCAAAAACGCGACATTTTTAGTTGATCTCAGGCCCCTCACGCCCTAAAGTTCGCGCCGAACGTCCATGCTGGAAACGATCCATCCGGCTCAAGTACTGACGACGAGACAGCAAGGCCAAGGGAATCACGCATCCCGTGGCCTTTTTGCTTTCGGCGACATGCCTTGGGAAGTAGGCGAACCAAAGTGGGGATACGGAGGACGTTCACGAGGGCTGCTTGCCCTCACACCCATTGATCCTGATGTTTGCCAGTAGGAGTCCCAAGTATGTCGATCCAGGTCGAAGATTATTTCGCGCGCGAAACCTTCCAGAAAATGAAAGCGTTCGCCGACAAGCAGGAAACCCCGTTCGTGGTGATCGACACCGCGATGATCTCCCAGGCCTATGACGACCTGCGCGCCGGTTTCGAGTTCGCCAAGGTCTACTACGCCGTCAAGGCCAACCCGGCGGTGGAAATCATCGACCTGCTCAAGGATAAAGGCTCGAACTTCGACATCGCCTCGATCTATGAGCTGGACAAGGTCATGAGCCGTGGCGTCGGCCCGGACCGGATCAGCTACGGCAACACCATCAAGAAATCCCGCGACATTCGCTACTTCTACGAGAAGGGCGTGCGCTTGTATGCCACCGACTCCGAAGCCGACCTGCGCAACATCGCCAAGGCCGCGCCGGGCTCGAAAGTCTATGTACGGATCCTCACCGAAGGCTCGACCACCGCTGACTGGCCGTTGTCGCGCAAGTTCGGCTGCCAGACCGACATGGCCATGGACCTGCTGATCCTGGCCCGCGACCTGGGCCTGGTGCCGTACGGCATTTCGTTCCACGTCGGCTCGCAACAGCGCGACATCAGCGTCTGGGACGCGGCGATCGCCAAGGTCAAGGTGATCTTCGAGCGTCTGAAGGAAGAAGACGGCATCGTCCTGAAGCTGATCAACATGGGTGGCGGCTTCCCGGCCAACTACATCACCCGCACCAATAGCCTGGAAACCTACGCCGAGGAAATCATCCGTTTCCTCAAGGAAGACTTCGGCGACGACCTGCCGGAAATCATCCTGGAGCCGGGCCGTTCGTTGATCGCCAACGCCGGTATCCTGGTCAGCGAAGTGGTGCTGGTGGCGCGCAAGTCCCGTACCGCCGTCGAGCGTTGGGTGTACACGGATGTGGGCAAGTTCTCCGGCCTGATCGAAACCATGGACGAAGCCATCAAGTTTCCGATCTGGACCGAGAAGAAAGGCGAGATGGAAGAAGTGGTCATCGCCGGTCCTACCTGTGACAGCGCCGACATCATGTATGAGAACTACAAGTACGGGTTGCCGTTGAACCTGGCTATTGGGGATCGTCTGTATTGGCTGTCGACCGGGGCCTATACCACTAGCTATAGCGCGGTGGAATTCAATGGCTTTCCGCCGCTGAAATCGTTTTACGTGTGATGTGTTTGGGTACTTGAACCTCTGCGGTTCTTGCCCCGGTCGCGTGGTGTTGTTCATTTGAAAAAAACGGTGCTTCTTCAGGAATGGGAAGCGCCGTTTTTTTTGATGGGTTGGTGTGTATATCCGTTGCTGCGGTAACGGCCGCTGGCGGTTCCGCTCTTACAGCGGGTCACTTCTGGAGAGCGCCAAAAGTAACCAAAAGCGCTTTGCCCCACCACTCGGTGCCTCGCCTAGGCTCGGCATGCCTGAACGAAGGCATTGCTCCGTGGGCCGCCGCGAAGGGCCATCCATGGCCCAGCGCGGCTAACCCGGCATCCATGCCGGGTTGCCCACTCCACAACGCCCCCGTTCAGCCAGCGTGGTTAACGGGGCGCCGAGATCAACGTCCACCGCGAGGCGGCCTAACAGCCGACCTGGCTCTCCCGGTCGTACACCCATTAGATCTGTGGGAGCAAAGCTTGCTCGCGAAAGCGGTGTTCCGGTCAATGAAGATCTTGGATGTGCCGGCCCCTTCGCGAGCAGGCTCGCTCCCACAGGATTTCGTCGTCGGCGGCGGGCAAAAGGCCCGCTCATGCAAATGATCGGGCCTTTTGAGTGTGTTTATGAATGCTTCTCGATAACACACGGCATAATGCACGCCGTGATGAACAGTAAATGAACAAGGCGAGCGACGTGTTGAAGAAATCCCTGTTCCAGTTGCACTGGTTTTTCGGCATCAGTGCCGGGCTGGTCCTGGCGTTGATGGGCGTTACCGGGGCGGTGGTGTCGTTCCAGGATGAAATCCTGCGGGCCTTGAATCCACAGGTTCTGATGGTCGAGAAGCAGCCGGCCGGCGTCCTGCCGCCCGCCGAGTTGGTGGAACAGATCGAGGCCACCTCCGGCAAGACCGTCGCCATGCTCTGGGTCGAGACCGACAGCGGCAACGCCGCGCGGGTGATCTTTGCGGCGCCTCCTGGGGAAAAACGTGGCGCCATACGTTATTTCAACCCTTACAACGCACAGTTCATGGGCGATGTGACGGGCCAGGACTTCTTCGGCTTGATGCTCAGGTTGCACCGCGTCCTGACCCTGGATGATGTCGGTCGGCAAATCACTGGTGCCTGCACGCTGATCCTGGTGTTTTTCTGCCTGTCCGGGCTGTACCTGCGTTGGCCGCGCCAATGGAAAAGCTGGCGCGCCTGGCTGACCCTCGACTGGGGGAAAAAAGGCCGGAGCTTCAATTGGGACCTGCACTCCGTGGCGGGCACCTGGTGCCTGGTGTTCTATCTGCTGGCGGCCCTGACCGGGCTGACCTGGTCCTACGAGTGGTACAACAAAGGCGTGACCCGCCTGCTTTCCGATTCACCGAAAGAGGAACGGGTGCGCAATCGCGGCCCGGCGCCGAGCGGCCCACTTCCCGCGGCCGATTACCGGGCCATGTGGAGCAGCATCTACAGCGCCGCCGGCCCGGGGCTGTCGGCCTATAACGTGCGCATGCCGCCCGTGGCCGGGCAGCCGGCGACCGTGTTCTACCTGCTGAAAAACTCACCCCACGACCGGGCGCTGAACCAGCTCACCCTCGACCCGGCCACCGGCGTCATCAGCCGGCACAGCCGCTACAGCGACAAGAGCCTCAAGGCGCAGTTGCTGACCAGTGTCTATGCCCTGCATGTCGGCAGTTACTTCGGCCTCGTCGGGAGGATCCTGGTGACCGTCGCCGCGCTGACCATGCCGCTGTTTTTCATCACCGGCTGGTTGCTGTACCTGGACCGCCGCCGCAAGAAACGCCACGTCAGAAACGCCCGCCAGGCCATTATCGCCAACCCGGGCAATGCGCCGGCCTGGCTGATCGGCTTCGCCAGCCAAAGCGGTTTCGCCGAGCGACTGGCCTGGCAGACCGCCGGTCAACTCCAGGCCGCCGGCTTGCCCGTGAAGGTCCAGCCACTGGCCGGTGTGCGTGAGCAGGACCTGAACGACGCCACCCATGCGCTGTTTGTCGTCAGCACCTTTGGCGACGGCGAAGGGCCGGACAGTGCCCGCGGTTTCGAACGCAAGGTGCTGGGCCAGGCCCTGAGCCTGGAGCGCCTGCAGTATTCGGTGCTGGGCCTGGGCGACCGGCAATATGAACACTTCTGCGGCTTCGCCCGGCGCCTGCACGCCTGGCTGGCGGAACACGGCGGCAAGACCCTGTTCGCGCCGGTGGAAGTCGACAGCGGCGATCCTTACGCCCTGCGGCACTGGCAACAACAATTGGCAGAGCTGACCGGCCAAGCCCCGCTGGACACTTGGCAGGCACCAAGCTTCGAAAACTGGACCCTCAGCCAGCGCACCCTGCTCAACCCCGACAGCAGCGGCTCGGGCGTATACCTGCTGGGCCTCACCGCCCCCGGCCCGAGCAGTTGGCTGGCCGGTGACCTGGTGGAAATCCTGCCGCGCAATGACCTGCTGGCCATCGAGCATTTCCTCGACGGGCTCGGCCTCTCCGGCCACGCGCGCGTGCAAGTCGATGGCCTGTCCCAGAGCCTCGACCAGGCCCTGGCGACCCGACAACTGCCGGAAAACCGCGCCCATCTGGTCGGCCTGCATGCCCAGGCGCTGGTGGATGCCCTGGCACCGCTGGCGATACGCGAGTACTCCATCGCCTCGATCCCGGCCGACGGTATGCTGGAGCTGATCGTGCGCCAGGAACGTCACGCCGACGGCAGCCTGGGCGTCGGTTCCGGCTGGCTGACCGAACACGCACCACTGGGCAGCGCCGTCAGCCTGCGGCTGCGCCGCAACAGCAGCTTCCATCTGCCGGCCCAAGGTGTGCCGATGATACTGCTGGGCAACGGCACTGGTCTGGCCGGCCTGCGCAGCCTGCTCAAGGCACGCGTCACCGAGGGCATGCAGCGCAACTGGCTGCTGTTTGGCGAGCGCAACCGCGAACACGATTTCCACTGCCGCGATGAGTTGCAGGAATGGGTGACCTCAGGCGACCTGGAACGCCTTGACCTGGCCTTCTCCCGGGATCAGAAGCAGAAAGTCTACGTCCAGGACCGCCTGCTGGAATCGGCCGCGCTGCTCAAGCAATGGCTGGCCGACGGCGCGGTGATCTATGTCTGCGGCAGCTTGCAGGGCATGGCATCCGGGGTGGATCACGTGCTCAACAACGTGCTGGGGCGCGAGGAAGTGGAGCGGCTGATCGAGCAGGGGCGGTATCGGCGGGATGTCTACTGACAGACACCCATCTTAAGTACCCCTTGTGGGAGCAAAGCTTGCTCGCGATAGCGGACTGTCAGCCAGCCATTTATTGACAGATGTACCGTTATCGCGAGCAAGCTTTGCTCCCACAGTGGCTTTTCCCACAGAGGTTCCTGGCGCGACTGACAGTCAAACCGGCTGCAACTTCTTCTCGAACACCGCCACACCTTCCAGATCCCGCAGCACCACGCTCATCTCCCCGCTTGGCCCGTCGATGTTCACCTCGCCAAAGAACTGATACCCGGCAAACGGCGAGGTGTTCTGGGCCGGCGGAGCTTTCTGGAACACCACTTCGGGGCCGAAGGTCTTGTCCAGGGCATTGGGCCCGAAGCTGCCGGCGTTCAACGGCCCGGCGACAAACTCCCAGAACGGTTCGAAATCCTGGAACGCGGCTTGTTCAGGATGGTAATGATGGGCGGCGCAATAGTGGACATCGGCGGTGAGCCAGACGTAGTTGCGCACCTGATGCTTGCGCAGGTAGCCGAGCAGTTCGGCGATCTCCAGTTCACGCCCCTGGGCCGCGCCCGGGTCACCGTTGGCGACCGCTTCCCAGCGCGGCACGCCGGGGCTGACCTCGCCATCCGGCACACCGAGGCCGATGGGCATGTCGGCGGCGATGACTTTCCATTGGGCACGGGATTGCTTCAATTCACGCTTGAGCCAATTCAACTGCTCACGCCCCAGGAACGGCTTGGCCGCGCCGAGGTTGGCGTCGTTGGCTTCGCGGTAGCTGCGCATGTCCAGCACGAACACATCCAGCAGCGGCCCGTAACCGAGCTTGCGGTAGATCCGTCCGCCGCCGTCGGCCTTCTGCAGACGCATCGGCGCGTATTCCAGCCAGGCTTGTCGCGCGCGCCCCACGAGGCTGTGGATATCCTTGGTCTGGTAGCGCTCGTCCAGTTGCTTGCCCGGCGACCAGTTGTTGACCACCTCATGGTCGTCCCACTGCCAGATCTGCGGCACTTCGGCGTTGAAGCGACGAACGTTTTCGTCCATCAGGTTGTAGCGATAGTTGCCGCGATACTCATCCAGGGTCTCGGCGACCTTGCTCTTGGCTTCGGTGGTGAGGTTGCGCCAGATGCGTCCACCCTCGGTGGTGATTTGCGCCGGCACCGGGCCGTCGGCGTAGATGGTGTCGCCGCTGTGGATAAAGAAATCCGGCAGACGCAGGCGCATGGCTTCGTAGATGCGCATGCCGCCGATGTCCGGGTTGATGCCGAAGCCCTGGCCGACGGTATCGCCGCTCCAGACAAAACGGATGTTGCGCTTGAACTGCGGCACGCTGCGCAGGTGACCCAGCCAGGGTTCGCTGGCGACACCGCTCTGGGCGTCTTCGAAATGCACCCGGTAGAAAATCGCCTGGTCGCGGGGCAGCCCGGTGAGTTCGACCCGGGCAGTGAAATCGCTGCGGGCGTCGACCATGGGCGAGACGAAGCGGCGGGGATTGCTGAACTTGCTGCGGGTGTCCCACTCCACCACCATCCGCGCCGGACGGTCGCTGCGGCTCCAGATCATCGCCCGGTCGCCCTGCAAGTCGCCAGACTGCACACCGTCGGTGAGCACCGGCCGATCCTTGACCGAAGCCATCACCGCCGGCGCCAGCCCCGGCAACAACAACCCCGCCCCCACGGCTTGCATCACACGACGGCGGCCCAGGTCGAATTCGCTCATGGTGTTCTCCCTTGAAATGGGGAAACTTAAGCATGGCTCTGTGAAGTGGGTGTGACAGGACCTCATGAACTCAGCAGAACGAAATGTGGGAGCGAGCCTGATCGCGAAAGCGGTGTATCAGTCGACAAACAGGCTGTCTGACACTCCGTTATCGCGAGCAGGCTCGCTCCCACAGTAGGC
This sequence comes from Pseudomonas brassicacearum subsp. brassicacearum, assembly GCF_008801605.1. Classification (GTDB taxonomy): domain Bacteria; phylum Pseudomonadota; class Gammaproteobacteria; order Pseudomonadales; family Pseudomonadaceae; genus Aquipseudomonas; species Aquipseudomonas brassicacearum. The sequence goes on from NZ_VZPJ01000005.1 coordinate 287,892, forward strand.
ACAGCAGTGATCAGGCCTTGGCCGGCTCCAACGCCATCTCCACCACTTCCGGCCGCTTGAGCAGCGCATACGCCACCCCCGTCAGCAGGCTCCCCGCCACGATCGCCAGCAGGTACAGCAGCGCGTGGTTGATGGCGTTGGGGATCAGCATCACGAACAGGCCGCCGTGGGGGGCCATGAGCTTGCAGCCGAAGTACATCGACAGCGCACCGGTCAGCGCGCCGCCGGCGATGCTGGCCGGAATCACCCGCAGCGGGTCCTTGGCCGCGAACGGAATCGCCCCTTCGGAGATGAAGCACAGCCCCAGCACCAGTGCGGCTTTACCGGCCTCGCGCTCGGTCTGGGCGAATTTGCGCCGGGCGATGAAGGTGGCGATACCCAGGCCAATCGGCGGCACCATGCCGGCGGCCATGGTCGCGGCCATCGGTGCATAACTCTGGGAAGCCAGCAGCCCCACCGAAAACGCGTAGGCGGCCTTGTTGATCGGCCCACCGAGGTCGACGCACATCATCGCCCCCAGCAGCACGCCCAGCAGAATCGCGTTGGTGGTGCCCATGCTGTCGAGGAAATGAGTCAGGCCTTCGAGCATGCCCGCCACCGGTTTGCCGACGATGTAGATCATCACCAGGCCGGTGACCAGGCTCGCCAGCAGCGGGATGATCAGGATCGGCTTGAGCGCTTCCAGGCTCTGGGGCAGGCGCGCGTAGCGGTTGATCGCCTTGGCCACGTAACCGGCCAGGAAACCGGCGATGATCCCGCCAATGAAACCGGCGCCCAGGGTGCTCGCCAGCATCCCACCGATCATCCCCGGCGCCAGGCCCGGACGGTCGGCGATGGAATAGGCGATGTAGCCAGCCAGCAGCGGCACCATCAATTTGAACGCGGTGTCGCCGCCGATCTGCATCAGCGCGGCCGCCAGCGTGCCGGGCTCCTTGAAGGCGGTAATGCCGAACACAAACGACAAGGCGATCAACAGACCACCGGCCACCACCATCGGCAGCATGAACGACACGCCCGTCAGCAGGTGCTTGTAGACGCCGGTCTTCTCCGATTTGGCCGGGGCGCTGGCACCGCTCGACGCGCTTTCCTGACGACCTTCGACCAGCGCTTTGTTCAGCGTCGCTTCGGCCTGTTTCAAGGCGATGCCCGTGCTGCAGCGGTAGATCTTCTTGCCGGCAAAACGCTCGGTGGCGACCTCGATGTCAGTCGCCAGCAGCACCACGTCCGCCTCGGCGATGGCCTCGGTGCTCAACGGATTGCGCGCACCGACCGAACCCTGGGTTTCCACTTGCAGGTCGTAGCCGAGCTTCTTCGCTGCCTGCTGCAATGCTTCGGCGGCCATGAAGGTATGAGCAACGCCCGTTGGGCATGCGGTGATGGCAACCAGGCGCGGCGCACGCTCGGTCGACACCGCGGCTACCTCCTCCACGACATCCGAGGCGAGAAAAACCTCGGCCTCTTCGGCGCCGCGACGCAGCACCGAATCGACGTCTTGCAGGGCCTGGGCCGGGGTGCTGCGGAACAGGCGTTTGCCGACGAAGCGCGACATGTCCATCGGGCCGCTGGCAACCAGCAGGACCCATTCGGCCGCTTCGAGGGTCGCCGCCGACAACTGGCTTTCCGGGTGGGCCGTGTCATGGACTTCAACACTGGTGCTCCAACCCTGGCGCTGCGCCGCGGCGTCCAGCAGGCGGGCGCACAACACACTGGTGACCATGCCGTTGGGGCAGGCCGTCACAATGGCTAGTTTCATTCTTGCTAACCCTCTTATTGTTCTGTCAGGGGGCGCACGCGCACGCCCTGTTCAAGCGACGCCAGCAACGCGGTGTCGTGGATGCCAAAACCGATCTGCGTGACCGCCATGGCGGCGATGGCCGTGGCGGTGCGCAGCGTCTGTTCCGGGGTGTCGGCGCTGAGCAGACCGTGCAGCATGCCCGCCAGCAGCGAATCCCCGGCACCCACGGTGCTGGCGACGCTGACCTTGGGTGGCGAAGCATGCAGCGCCGTACCGACACTGAACCAGTTCACGCCATCGGCGCCGTGGGAAATCACCACATGTTCGACGCCCTGGGCATGCAGGCGCTGCGCCGCTTGCGCCTGGGCCGCTTCGCTCACCACCTCGCAACCCAGCGCGTCGGCCAGTTCCTCGGTGTTCGGCTTGATCAGCCACGGCCCCGCCGCCAGGGCGACGCGCAAGGCTTCGCCACTGGTGTCGAGGGCCACGTTCAGGCCGAGTGTTTTCAAGCGCGTGATCAAGGCCTGCAACCACTGCGGGCTGACGCCCCGGGGCAAGCTGCCCGCCACCACGACAACGTCGTGACCGGGGGCGATTTGCTCAAGACGCGCAAGCAAGGCGTGCTGTGCGGCTTCATCAACCACCGGGCCGGGGCCGTTGAGGTCAGTGATGCGTCCGTCCTGCTCGGCCAGTTTGATATTGCTGCGAGTTTCGCCGGGGACACGGATAAAAGCATCGACAAAACCACGCTGGGCAAACAGCGTCTCGAACACCTGGGCATTGTCTTCGCCCAGAAAACCACTGACCGTCAGCGTATGGCCGAGATCGGCCAACACCTGAGCCACGTTCACACCCTTGCCGGCGGCGTGGGCGTGCATGGCGTCGCTGCGGTTGACCTGCCCTGGCTCCAGGCGCGCCAACTCCACCGTGAGGTCGAGCGCCGGGTTGAGGGTCAGGGTAAGAATCTTCGCCATTACAGCGCCTCCACTAATGCGCGCACGTCATCGGCGCTGCCCACGGCCAAAGCCTCTTGGGCCAGGGTTTGTACTTGCGCCAGGCTCAATTCGCGGACCCGCGCCTTGACCTCGGCAATGCTGCGGGCCGATACACTCAGTTCGTCCACACCCAGGCCCACCAGCACTGGCACCGCCAGCGGGTCGGCCGCCAGTTCGCCACACACACCGACCCATTTGCCATGGGCATGGGCAGCGCGCACGGTGATGTCGATCAGTTGCAGCACCGCCGGGTGCAGGCCATCGGCCTGGGCCGAAAGGGTCGGGTGACCACGGTCGATCGCCAGGGTGTATTGCGTCAGGTCGTTGGTGCCGACGCTGAAGAAATCGACTTCCTTGGCGAGCACCGGCGCCAGCAACGCGGCGGACGGCACTTCGATCATGATCCCCAGTTGCAGGTCCGCCACGGGGATTTCCTGGCGCAGGCGCTCGGTCATGTCCCGGGCCTGGCGCCATTCATCGACGCTGCCCACCATCGGGAACATGATCCGCAACGGACGGTTGTCCGCCGAGCGCAACAGGGCACGCAGTTGCGCTTCCATGACCTGCGGACGCTGCAAGGTCAGGCGGATGCCGCGCACGCCGAGGAACGGGTTTTCTTCTTTCGCGATCGGCCAGTACGGCAGCGGCTTGTCGCCGCCGACATCGAGGGTGCGCACCACCAGCGGTCGACCGGCCAGACCGTCGAGCACCTTGCGGTATTCGGCTTCCTGGGTCGCTTCGTCCGGCGCCTGGGTATGGGCCATGAAAATCAGTTCGGTGCGCAACAGGCCAATGCCTTCGGCGCCCTGCTCCACCGCGCTGGCAACACCAGCGCTTTCGCCGATGTTGGCAAACACTTCCACGGCATGACCGTCACGGGTCTGCGCCGGTTCGTGGCGCTGCTCGGCGGCGACCTTGAGGCGCTGCTCGCGGGTGTCGCGTTCCTCTGCTGCCCGTTGCAAGGTAGCGGCGTCAGGGTCCACGTGCAGGCGACCGCGCTGGCCATCCAGCAACAAGGACGTGCCCGGCGCCAGCAGCAACACCGCGGCACCGGCACCCACCAGCGCTGGAATGCCCAAGGCCCGGGCAACAATGGCGCTGTGGGCGGTGGCGCCGCCACGGGCGGTGAGAATCCCCGCCACCCGCGTCGGGTCCAGGCGGGCCACGTCGGACGGACCGACTTCGTCCATCACCAGGATGTAGGGTTGATCGGGTTCGTTCGGGGTTTCGACACCGCACAGTTGCGCCAGCACACGACGGCCGACGTCTCGCAGATCGGCGGCACGTTCGGCCAGCAAGGCGTCCTGCAAGGCTTCCTGTTCTTTCGCGGCGGCTTCAACCACCCCCATCCACGCCGCTTGCGCACTCTCGCCCAGCTTCAAGCGGGTGTCGACTTCGTCGCTCAGCTCCGGGTCGTCGAGCATTTCCTGGTGGGTGATGAAGATCTCGCGGATGGCCTTGGCCTTGGCGCGCTCAATCAACCCTTGGATATCACGGCGCACCTGGCTCAAGGCGTTTTGCAGGCGCTCGCGCTCGATGGCCGCCGACTCACCGCGCAACGGGTAATCGATGGCCTGCAATACCTGGATGTGGGCCGGGCCGATGGCGATGCCCGGGGCGGCGGCGACGGCCTGGATCAGGCTGCCGGATTCGGGCGCCAACACGACAGTCGCCACTTCGGCTATCACGGTTTCCCGCGGCGCACTCGGTGGCGGCAGCGGTTCGACTTCTTCGCCAAGGCCTTCTTCGATGGCCGCCAGCAGGGCCGGCAACGCATCGGCGGCAATGCTCGGCTCGGCGATGAACTCCAGGACCTGGCCGCGACGGGCGCCCAGGCTCAACAGTTTGCTCAGGCTCTTGGCCGACACGGCGCTGTCCTGGCCATCGACGATGCGCACGCGGATCTCGCCTTCGAAGCTTTTCGCCAACTGGGCGAGGATCTTCGCCGGGCGTGCATGCAGGCCATGGGCATTGGCCAGGCCGATGCGCGCGCTGGGCCAATCGGCGGGTAATTCGCCGCCGAGCACTTCCAGCACCTTGCGGCTGCTGGTGGCGCGACCCAGTTCGTGGCCGCGGCCTTCGATCAGCAAGGCGCAGAGCCTTTCCAGCAGGGCCTGGTGAGCTTCGCCGAGGCTGGCGAGACAGAACAGCCCGCTCAACGGTTGACCCAGGTAGCGGATGGGTTTGTCCGGTGTGACGAACGCCAGGCCCGGACGCTTGACGGTCTGTTCGCTGTGCAGCCACCACAAGCCATCGCCCAAGGGCAGCGCATCGACTTGCTGCAACACCCCGGCAAAGCCATTGCTCACGCAATCGGCCTGGCGCAGCAAGCGGGCGCCGCGCCATACCAGTTCTTCAAAATCGTCAGCCGACACACCAAGACCGATCATCTGGGCATCCAGCGCCAGCTCCTGCGGCGCGCCTTGCAGCAGCTTCAGCAACGCTTCGGCGGAACCGGCACGGCGCAGGGCCTGGCCCAGGTCGGTCTCGCCGAGGGCGCGGGTCAGCAGTTGCAGCAGGCGCAGGTGTTCGTCGGACTTGGCCGCGATACCGATCGCCAGGTAGACGATCTGACCATCGCCCCAATCCACACCCTCGGGGAATTGCAGCAGGCGCACACCGGTCGAATGAACCAGGTCGCGGGTCTGCGGAGTGCCATGGGGGATGGCAATACCTTGGCCAAGAAAGGTCGAGCCCTGGGCTTCGCGAGCCTGCAAGCCGGCGAGGTAACCCTCAGCCACCAAGCCATCGGCCACCAGTTTGTCGGCGAGCAGTTGCAGTGCAGCGTCTTTATCCACAGCCGTCTGAGCCATGGATATCTGCTCTAGAGTGAGCTCGAGCATGCTTTCTCCTTTTTGGCGTCCGGTTGGCGCCAGGTATTGTTTTGAATGAATCAGCTTAGCGTTGCAGGATGATTTTTGGCGTGATCACGGCAGAAGGGCCAAAAATCCTGCTAGCCTTGAAAATACGCTTGCTGAAACGTTTAATCTAGAAAGATTGGCACGTTACTCGATAATCTCTCATCCTTGAAGTGCAACTTGTCGTAAGCGCTTGGACGGTGACCGTCGGCTTGAATCGGGTAGGATGGCCCTTATTGTCGGGGCTAACTCGAAAAAACAAGGAAAACCGGGTTGAAACTCAGTGATATTGCCCAACTGGCCGGTGTGTCCGTGACCACCGCCAGCTATGTCATCAACGGCAAGGCCGAACAGCAACGCATCAGCAGCGCCACCGTCGAACGGGTGCGGGCGGTGGTCCTGGAACACGGCTTCACGCCCAATCCCCAGGCCGCCGGGCTGCGCAGTCGCCACACCCGCACCCTGGGTTTTATCCTGCCAGACCTGGAAAACCCCAGTTACGCACGCATCGCCAAGCTGCTGGAACAAGGGGCGCGGGCGCGGGGCTACCAGTTGCTGATCGCCAGTTCCGACGACGCACCCGACAGCGAACGGCAACTGTTGCAGTTGTTCCGCGCCCGGCGCTGCGATGCGCTGATCGTCGCCAGTTGCCTGCCGGCCGGCGACGACAGCTACCTGCAGTTGCAGGCCAAGGGCATTCCGATCATCGCCATCGACCGGGTCATGGACCCTGCGCGGTTCTGCTCGGTGATCAGCGACGACCGCCAGGCCAGCCTGCAACTGACGCGCAGCCTGCTGCAGACCCACCCTCGGCAAATCGCGCTGATCAGCGCTCGTCCCGAGTTGAGCATCAGCCAGGAACGGACCGCCGGTTTTCGCGAAGCCTTGGCCGGGTTCGAGGGCCAGGTACTGATCGAGCATGGCGAGTCGTTCAGCCGTGAATGCGGTCGCCAGTTGATGGATGAAATGCTCGCACGCCTGGGGCATCTGCCTGATGCGCTGATCACCACGTCCTACGTGCTGCTGCAAGGGGTGTTCGACGCCCTCCACGATTTCCCGCTCAAGTCGCGGCCGTTGCGCCTGGGCACGTTTGGTGACACGCAGTTGCTGGACTTCCTGCCGCTACCGGTCAATGCCATGTCCCAGCAGCACCAACTGATCGCCGAAAAAGCCTTGGAGCTGGCCCTGGCGGCCATCGAAAACGATGACTACCAGCCAGGCGTGCAGGCCATCGCGCGGACGTTCAAGCAGCGTATTCACCAGGGCTGAAGCTTCTTCAGGATTGATGCATGGAGTTGATCGATACCCATACCCACCTGGATTTTCCAGACTTTGACGCGGACCGCCCGGCACTGCTGGCCGAAAGCCGCGCCGTGGGCGTGCGGCAAATGGTGGTACTGGGCGTGTACCGGGACAACTGGCAGCGGGTCTGGGACCTGGTGCAAAGCGACCCGGACCTGCATGCCGCACTGGGCCTGCACCCGGTGTATCTCGATCAGCACCGACCCGACGACGTGGCGCTACTGCGCGAGTGGCTGAGCCGCCTGGCCGGACACCGGCAATTGTGTGCGGTGGGGGAAATCGGCCTGGATTACTACATCCCGACCCTGGACCGCGAACGCCAGCAGGCGCTGTTCGAAGCACAACTGCAACTGGCGGTGGAGTTCGAGCTGCCGGCGCTGATCCATGTGCGTCGCAGCCATGCCGACGTGATCTCAACGCTCAAGCGCATGGCCCCCAAACGCGCAGGAATCATCCACGCCTTCGCCGGCAGTTTTGAAGAGGCCCGCGAGTACATCAAGCTCGGCTTCAAGCTCGGCCTGGGCGGCGCCGCGACCTGGCCCCAGGCCTTGCGCATGCACCGGGTGCTGGCGAAATTGCCGCTGGACGCGGTGGTGCTGGAAACCGATTCCCCGGACATGGCCCCGGCGATGTTCCCCGGCCAACGGAACAGCCCGGCGCATTTGCCGGCGATTTGTGAGGCGTTGGCCGGGATCATGGCGATCAGCGCCGAGCAACTGGCCGAGGCCAGCACGGCCAACGCGCGCCGACTGTTCAACTGGTGATCCCTTGTGGGAGCGAGCTTGCTCGCGATAGCGTCCCATCAGTCGACAAATAGGTTGCCTGACACTCCGCTATCGCGAGCAAGCTCGCTCCCACATTGGATCGGTGGTGGGCCCTGGGAATCACACCCGAAACGCATTGATCAACTGCTTGAGCTGCACCACCTGGGCAGACAATTCGCGGCTGGCGTCTTCGGTCTGGTGGGCACCTTCGGCGGTGCGTTCGCCGGCGCGGTTGATCTCGACGATGTTCTGGTCGATGTCATGGGCCACCGCCGTCTGCTGCTCTACCGCGGCGGCGATCTGCTGGTTCTGGTCGACGATCATGCCGACGGCGCCGAGGATATTCTCCAGGGCCTGCTGGACCTTTTCCGATTGGCTGACCGTGCCACTGGCCATCTCATGGCTGGTGCCCATCGCCTTGACCGCAGCGCCGACACCACCATGCAGACGGGTGATCATCGCTTCGATTTCTTCGGTCGATTGCTGGGTTCGCTTGGCCAGGGTCCGCACTTCATCGGCCACCACCGCAAAGCCGCGCCCCTGCTCACCGGCCCGGGCCGCTTCAATGGCGGCATTGAGGGCCAGCAGATTGGTCTGCTCGGCGATGCTCTTGATCACATCCAGCACGCGACTGATGGCCTGGCTGTCGGTCGCCAGTTGATTGATCACCTGCACGGACTGGTCGATCTCGCTGGCCAAGCGGGCGATGCTGCCCTGCTGGGATTCCACCAACCCGCGCCCACTGAGGGTTTCGTCGTTCACGCTGTGGGCACTGCTCACAGCTGCAGCGGCACTGCGGGCAACCTCCTGGGCCGTGGCCGACATCTGGTTCATCGCCGTGGCCACCAGTTCGATCTGGCTGCGCTGGCCGGCGACGGCCTGGTTGCTCTGGGCCGATACCGTTTCCACCTGCCCGGCCTGGCGTTCGACTTCGGCGACGGTGCGACCGACCTGTTCGATCAGATCATGGATCTTCGCCACCGTACCGTTGAACACTTCACCCAATTCGCCCAGCTCATCCTTGCTGCGGGCAACAAAATTGACCGTCATGTCCCCCGCCGCCACCTTGTCCATCATCTGGCCCAGGTGCTGGAGCGTGGTGCGGGTCGAGGCGTAGAAACCGGCGTACAGGTAAAAAATCAACAGGAACACCAGCACCAGCGCCACGGCTTGCAGCACCATGTGGCTGCGGTTCTGCTCCAGACGCTGCTGCAACTGCACACCAAGAAAGCCCTGGGTCGCCTCGTTCAGCCGATAGGTCTGCTCCATCAGGCCACTGACTTGCTCATAAAATGCCGGCCATGGCGCATCGAGCGTGTCGGCCATCACTACCTGCTCTTCAATCAGTTCACTGGCCTTCTTGAGGGTGCTCTTGCTGCCATTGGCCTGATCGGCAAGGGCCTGCCCGGCGGCCTTGCTGGAACCCAAGGCATCCTGCAGTTTCAAGTCATATTCGCCCTGGAGCTTTTCGATCTGCGCCAGCAACTCGTCGAAGCGGGTGCTCGACGCCGAGTTGAGAAACCCCAGCCCCAACGAGGACGCGCCCAGCGCCCGGCCTTCGCCGAGAATCTGGGTGACCTTGGGGGTCGTGCCGATGATCAACTCGCTGAGCTGGCGGATGTCGCTCTGGTTGTCGCGGCTCAGCCCCGCCTGGCTGGCGATGAGCTGGCCGAACATCTGGGCGCTGTTGAGCAACTTGCCGATCAGCGCACTTTTGCTCTGCAGCGAGCTTTCGGCCTGCTGGGCCTTGAAAGCTCCGATCATTTCGTCGCGCTTGGCCTCGAAGGCACTGACCTGCTCTGGCTCGATGGCCACGGGAGTCATGCCTTGCAGCCGCGCGAGGACCTGTTGTTCCAGGCTGCCGATCTTCGCTTCGACATCACCGGCCTTGCCGGACTGACCCAGGCTGGCGTTGATCTGCACCAGGTTATTTAGGGTTTCCAGGTCGCGGCGCAGGACCAGGCTGCTGCCCAGCAGGTCGAGGCTTTGCAGCTCCACTTGCGTGCCCTGGAATTCCCGATAGGAATCGCGCACCAGAAAGAAGTTGGTTACCAGCATTGGCAACAGGAACAGCACGCTGATCAGGCTGAACTTCATGCCGAAGCTCAGGCGGTTCATCAGCGCGACGGCGGGCCAGAGCAAACTCTTCACAAGGAAGTCTCCCGGTAGTGTTCTTATTGTTATGAGTTCGCGCACGGAGACAGCAGAAAGCCACTATTCGGGCGCTGTCCCTGTATAGCCTAAATCGGCGGGGAGATTTGTAACTTAAGGTTAACGAGAAGGACTGACACGGTTCAGCTGTGGGAGGGGATTTATCTGTGGGAGCAAGGCTTGCCCGCGATGCAGGCGCCTCGATTTCTGAAAGACCGCATCGCTTGTATCGCGGGCAAGCCTTGCTCCCACAGAATCCCTCGCCACAAGGAAATGTGTTGGTTGCTCTCAGGCCAACACCGTCCACAAGGCAAACCCGGCATACCAGAGCAGCGCCGCACGCAGCAGCAGTTCCCAGAGACGGTCCAGGCTGTTGATACCGTCCGGGCCGGCGACGGGCCGGGGGATCTCGCCTGCCACCAGGCCGACCTTGTCGATAAGGTCGGCGGCGCTGATGTTCCAGTTCAGCAGCTCATGCAGCATGACCCGGCTGACCGCGACGAAATTGCCCACCAGGGCGAAGCTCGCCGCCAGCAACCGCACCGGCACCCAATCGAAGGCGTGGCGCATTTGCGCGGCCCGCTCGGCCACGCCGGGGTTCTGGCTGTGCTCGGCGGCCAGCGCCAGCAGTCGATAACTCAGGGCCGCGACCGGGCCCAACACGAAATACCAGAAAATCACCGCGAAAAAGCTCTGGTAGGCCTGCCACAACAAATGCCCTTGGACCCGCTCCAGCAACTGCTCACCGTCATTGGCTTCAATGTCCAGGTCGCGCTTGGCGACATGGGCCGCCGCTTGCAGGTCTTCCCGACGCCACGCGTCGCGAAACGGCCCGAGGCCGGCCAGCAGATCACCGCGCCCCAGGCTGTAAATCACCACCAGCAAATGCACCGGCAGCGCCAACAGACCGTAGGCCACCGGCTCCAGCACCCACAGCAGCAACGCCAGCAGCGCCACGGGCAGCAAAACCATCACCGTCAGCACCAGCCAGGGTCGGTTGACCCAACGTGGGCTCGCCTCGAGCTTGCTCAGCTCGTGCAGCCAACCGCCGTCGCGCTGGACCCGCTGGCGCAAGGCCGAGAACTTCTCGATCCAGACGGCCAGCAGCAACACCAGAAAACTCATTGTCCTTCCCCTTCTGTCAGGGCCGCGCGGTAGCGCACCCAGTCGAATGCCGGTCCCGGATCGGTCTTGCGCCCCGGTGCGATGTCGCTGTGCCCGCAGATACGCTGCACAGTGATCGCCCTGAACGCCGCTTGCAACTGCCGGGTCAGGTCCACCAACGCGGCATATTGCGCATCGGTGAACGGCAGATCATCCGTGCCCTCAAGCTCGATGCCCAGGGAAAAATCGTTACAGGTCTCACGCCCCTCGAAGCACGAGACACCCGCATGCCACGCACGATCCAGACAAGAGACAAACTGGGTCACGGCGCCGTCACGCTCGATCAGAAAATGCGCAGAGACGCGCAGGTCGGCGATACCGACAAAGTAGGGATGTTCCGTGACATCCAGACGATTCTGGAAGAATTCCTGCACCTTGCCCGTGGCGAATTGTGCCGGTGGCAGGCTGATGTTGTGGATCACCAGCAGGGAGATTTCGCCTTCGGGGCGCGCATTGAAGTTGGGCGATGGGCAATGACGTATCCCCTCGCACCAACCGCTCGCGGAGTCCAACTGCATACAGGTTCCTTCGATGACGACGGTGAATGCCGCCAGTATGCCGTGATCGGACCGGGCAGCGCGATCACTTGCCGCGATTGAGCTGGCGCAGATTGCCCAGCACCGACTCCAGCGCGCGGTCGAACAGCAGGGTGTCGTCCAATAGCCGCGCCGCGCCACGGCGAAACTCCAGAGCCAGGCTGGTGCGGCTGTGCTCCAGCACCTTGAGGCCGGTACGATTGACGAAGACGTATTTGCCGGTGGCCTCGATGATCGCCGCCAGCTTGCAACGCAAGGTGTTGTCATCGTCCTCCTGGAACTCGACCCAGCTTCCCAGGTGCAACTGGTCGACCTGCAGCAGGCCCACGTCATCGGCGGGCAAATGCACCGCCACGCTCTCCCCCGCCGACTTTTGAGGGGGGCGCAAGACGATTTTTTCCAGCACCTCGACCATGACCGGTGAAGTGAACGACTGGGCCTGTTCCGTCGTTTGGCCCGTGCGTTCGAGCGCCTGCACATGCAGGGCTTCCAGTTCACTGAAAAACTCGCTGGTGGCGAACGGATCGAACGCCGAGCGACTCAAGCCTTCACGCAGGGCCTTGAGCAGTTCGGGCACCATCGCCAGCAAACGCAGGCCGGCATCGGATTCATCGTGAGGCTGGACGCTCCAGATCAATTGCTCCAGGGTCAAGACGTCGGCCTGCCACTCGGCGGAATACTTGCCATGCTTGAAGCACGTCAGCAGCAACACCTGGCTCCAGGCGTGTTGCACGAACTCCACCACGGCTTGCGGCAGGACTTTGCCCAACATCACCTGGTTCAGCGCCCCTTCGACGCGCTGGCGCGCCAGTTCGGCCTTGGCCCGGCCCTCTTCGGCATCGCGGATGCGCTGTTCGAGCAGCTCACTGCGGCGCCGCTCGTCACTGGTGAAGGCCAGGAAGTCGGCCAGCAGTTCGGAGAAGATCGCCGGGTCATCGACAAAATCATTCAATAAGCGCTGCACCACCTGCTCGATGCGCAGGTAGAGGCTGTCGCGCTGATGATCGTCGCAATCACCCCAGCCCATGGCCGCGGCTGCGATTTCGTTAAGCAGCCGCCGGGCGGGATGATTGCCACGGCTGAAGAAACTCTTGTCCTGCACCGCGACCTTGAGCATCGGGATTTGCAGGCGGCCGATCAGGGCCTTGAAGGAGTCTGGCAGGTTGTGATCGTCGAGGATGAATTCGAACATCATCGAGATCAGGTTGATCACGTCTTCATCGGCGCCTTCGACCACGCGAGACTTGCCACTCCTGACGCTGACCCGGGTCAACAGCTGTTCGAGCTGGCTACGCAAATCGAACTCGTCGTGAACGGTAGGTGCAGGCACGTATTGCTGCAAATGAGAGAGCAGCCGCAGCAGGTCACGGGTGGAAATCGGCTGGGGCGGCACGCTGGGTTCCAGGGTCGGCGCCACAGTGCCACGCACCTGCATCAACAGCTTCTGCAAGGCGGCGAACACTTCCTGCACGCTGTCATCAACCTCGGCATCGCTGGGCTTGGCAGCCATCTCGGCGTTGGGCCTGGGGCTATCCTCGGTGCGATCCGACGCCCGGCGCGCCAGCGTAACCTTGAGCTCTGGCAGGATGCCGGTGGCGGCCAGCAACTGGTTGGCCTCGGTATAGAGTTGGTCGCAATCGCTGAGCACATAACGCTCGAACAGCTTGAGCAGGATCAGCTTGACCTTGATTTCCACGCCCAGGTTGCGCCCGGCCTGCAGGAACTTCTCGCACAGCAATGCCGGGCTCAAGGGATTGTGCTGATTGGCCAGCGGGCGGGCCAGCAGCACACTGAGCCGTGCCGTCAGTTGTTCCAGCGACACGCCATCGCGCCTGAGCACCCGAGTGACCATCGCCTCGACCGCCAGTTGCCGCTCCAGGTCGTCCTGGGAGCGCTGGATTGGGCTGTCTGCCAGGTTCGGCGCCAAGCTGGTGTGGGTCAAGTCGTATTGGGCGAGGCTGACGAAAGTCTCGAAAAACTGCTCGATAAATTCACGTTCGATGCTTTTGCGCTTCAGGCGCAGGTCCCGCATGGCCTCGAAGTACAGGTTCTGCTCGACGTCGTCGCGCGCCCGGTCGGCCATTTCAAACAAGGTGTCGTCGGCGTTATCGAACAGCCCCTGCAAACCCAGGCGCAAGTGCTGGGCGGCCTTGTCGCGAACCTGAAGCAGAATCACAGGCAGGCGGGCGAGCGGCGAAGGATTCGCCTGATCGGTAGCGACCTTGTGCAAAGGCACTACATTCCCGTCGTTGTGCATCCTGGCCTCCTGAAACGGTTTTCTGCGGCTCATAACGTCAAAGCTATGACGTCAATCGAAAGGCGGATTATCGGGTAAAACAACCCTGTCGCACCAGCACACTCTGTGATCCATCTCGAAATACGGCGCAATAAGTGACCGGGGAAATGAGGAAATGTTGCGAGGACGCGACCAAATGCAGGTTTCGACACCCTATAATCAGGCCACTTTGTTTGTGGAGCCCGTTATGCCGAATCTACGCCTCGCCGATCTGACCGCCGAAATCGAAGCCAACGTGCGCCGTGCGTTGCTTGAAGACATCGGCAGCGGCGACATCACCGCGCAACTGATCCCCGCCGAACGCCTGGCCAAGGCCACCATCATCACCCGCGACGCGGCGATCATCAGTGGCACGGCCTGGGTCGATGCCGTGTTCCGGCAACTGGACCCGCGTGTCGCGGTGCATTGGCAAGTGCGCGACGGCGACCGGGTCAACCCCGATCAAGCGCTGTTCCATCTGGAAGGCCCGGCCCGCTCGCTGCTGACCGGCGAACGCAGTGCGCTGAACTTCCTGCAAATGCTTTCCGGCGTTGCCACGCGGGCCCGTTACCTGGCCGACTTTGTCGCCGGCACCCAGGTCAAGCTGCTGGACACCCGCAAGACCCTGCCGGGGCTGCGCCTGGCCCAGAAGTACGCGGTCACCTGCGGTGGCTGCCATAACCACCGCATCGGCCTGTACGATGCCTTCCTGATCAAGGAAAACCACATCGCCGCCTGCGGCGGGATCGCCCAGGCCATCGCCGCCGCCCACAAGATCGCACCGGGCAAACCGGTGGAAGTCGAAGTGGAAAGCCTGGCGGAATTGAAAGAAGCACTGGCGGCCAACGCCGACATCATCATGCTCGACGAACTGAGCCTGGACGACATGCGTGAAGCCGTACGCCTCAATGGCGGCAAGGCGAAGCTGGAAGCCAGCGGCGGGATCAACGAAAGCACGTTGCGCCCGATTGCCGAGACCGGGGTGGACTACATCTCGATCGGCGCGATGACCAAGGATGTGAAGGCAGTGGATCTGTCGATGCGCTTGAGCCTCTGACAACAAAAAACGCCAGCCTTGAAAGGCTGGCGTTTTGTTCAGACCACCAGATTGTTCATCTCGCAGTACTCATCCCATTCCACACCCAGCACCTCGGCCGCTTCCTTGTGCAATGCAAGGCGCTGCGTCTCGAATTCTTCAGGCGTGCTGGTGTACTTGAGCGTCAACTCCCAAGGCTGCAGCCCCTGGGCTTCGGCCTCGTCCTCGAACGCCCATTGGATCTGGTCTTTCTGATCGTCGGCAGACAAGTCCTTGATCTCTTCCAGCAACTGGGGCGCATCCAACACGTACTTTTTCAGAGCTTCTTCGTGCCTGGCTTCCTGGGTCAATTCTTTAACAGTCATGGCGTTCTCGTTGATCTGGGGAATGGAAGATGGATCTGGATCATCAAGGATCTCTCTGACGCAAAAAAACCGTGTGAAGCCCGGTCTATCTGGCCTTCAGAACCATTCGGGGATCATCTGAAAACTGCTGGGCGATGCACATGCAGGCAATGAATATAGGACGTTTTGCCGACGATTTACACGGTTCTTTACATCTATCCCACAAAAAAAACCATGCGCATGAGAAACCAGGAGAGCCTGGGAACATCTGTCAAAATAACCAGTCATAGCCATGTGCCATGCCGGCACTTCACAAGGAACCCCAGTGATGCGCAGCTTTTCGAAACGTTCGTTGACCCGGCTTGCTACCGCGACCTTGCTGCTCGGCAGCCTGACTTTGGTCGACGCTGCCCAAGCAGCTGTTGAAGTCTCCTCTGATGGGCCGTCTTCCGACGACGCTATTCCTGCCCTTCGTTATGACCGATTTGATAAGTACGTACTCGTCAAGACCAATGTCAGCGTCAGCGCCTTGGAAAACCTGCCAAAAACCGTAAAGAACAATGCTGAAGAACTGGAAAACCAGAAACGCGTCCTCAGCGAGCAGGCCCGTCAGATCGAAGAACTCAAGCGCAACAGTGGCTCCAGCTCCACCTCCAGCAGCAAGGAAATCGACGAGCTCAAGCGCACCATCAAGGAACAGGAACGCGACCTGAACGATCTGGGCAAGCAAGTGGAAGAACTCAAGCGCAATAGCGGCTCCAGTTCGAGTTCGAGCAACAGCGAGATTTCGTCCCTGAAACGGGAGCTCAGCGATCAGGATCGCGAGATGGATCAGCTCAAACGCACGGTCGAGGATCTGAGCAGGAAAGTGAAATAACGAGGGGAATGGTGCCCGAGACAGGAATCGAACCTGCGACCTTCGCGTTACGAGTGCGCTGCTCTACCGACTGAGCTACACGGGCGGTGGCTAAACCTAGCATCGTCCCCTGTGGCCAGGCAACCCGCGACACAGGGATTTTCACCACACAGCAAAACGCCCCGAACCAGTCGGGGCGTTTGCTTGTTCAGCGGTCAGGCGAAGGGGTGATTAAACGCCCGATGCCTTGGCTGCTGCGACGTCCTTGATGGACAGCTTGATACGGCCGCGGTTGTCCACGTCCAGTACCAGCACTTCCACTTCCTGGCCTTCTTTGAGGATGTCGGTCACTTTCTCGACGCGAGCATCGCTCAGCATGGAGATGTGAACCAGACCGTCCTTGCCCGGCAGGATGTTGACGAACGCGCCGAAGTCGACGATGCGCTCAACCTTGCCGACGTAGATCTTGCCGATCTCGGCTTCTGCGGTGATACCCAGGACGCGCTGGCGTGCTGCTTCTGCCGCTTCCTTGGTTTCGCCGAAGATCTTGATCGAACCGTCGTCTTCGATGTCGATCGAAGCCTTGGTTTCTTCACAGATCGCACGGATGGTCGCGCCGCCTTTACCGATGACATCACGGATTTTGTCGGTGTCGATTTTCATCGCGATCATGGTCGGAGCGTTTTCCGACAGTTCGGTACGGGACTGACCGATGATCTGGTTCATCTGACCGAGGATGTTCAGGCGCGCTTCCAGGGCCTGGCCCAGGGCGATTTCCATGATCTCTTCGGTGATGCCCTTGATCTTGATGTCCATCTGCAGTGCGGTGACGCCTTTGGCGGTACCGGCCACTTTGAAGTCCATGTCGCCCAAGTGGTCTTCGTCACCCAGGATGTCGGTCAGGACGGCGAATTTCTCGCCCTCTTTGACCAGACCCATGGCGATACCGGCAACCGGAGCCTTCATCGGCACACCGGCGTCCATCAGGGCCAGGGAAGCGCCGCAGACCGAAGCCATCGAGCTCGAACCGTTGGACTCGGTGATTTCCGATACCACGCGGATGGTGTACGGGAACACGTCAGCGGCAGGCAGCATGGCCTGGACCGAACGACGGGCCAGACGGCCGTGACCGATTTCGCGGCGACCGGCGCCACCCATGCGACCACACTCGCCCACCGAGAACGGAGGGAAGTTGTAGTGCAGCATGAACGGGTCTTTCTTCTCGCCTTCCAGGGTGTCCAGCAGTTGCGCGTCACGGGCGGTGCCCAATGTTGCAACGACCAGCGCCTGGGTTTCGCCACGGGTGAACAGTGCCGAACCGTGGGTCTTTGGCAGAACGCCGACTTCGATGTTCAGCGGACGTACGGTACGGGTGTCGCGACCGTCGATACGCGGCTTGCCGTTGACGATGTTTTCGCGAACGGTGCGGTATTCGATTTCACCGAAAGCGGCCTTGACGTCGCTGGCCGATGGCTGGCCTTCTTCGCCGGACAGCTTGGCAACGACCTGGTCTTTCAGCTCGCCCAGGCGCGCATAACGGTCGGCCTTGACGGTGATGGTGTAGGCCTGGGAGATCGCTTCGCCGAACTCGGCACGGATCGCGCCCAGCAGCTCGGTGGCTTCGGCTTGCGGAGCCCAGGTCCAGGTTGGCTTGGCGGCTTCGGCGGCCAGTTCCTTGACGGCGTTGATCACCACCTGGAACTCGTCGTGGGCGAACAGCACCGCGCCCAGCATCTGGTCTTCGGTCAGCTCTTTGGCTTCGGATTCAACCATCAGCACGGCTTCGGAAGTACCGGCCACGACCATGTCCAGGCTCGAAGCCTTCAGTTGCTCGTAGGTCGGGTTCAGCAGGTAGCCGGTGCTTTCGTGGAACGCAACGCGGGCAGCACCGATCGGGCCATCGAAAGGAATGCCGGAGATCGCCAGGGCAGCCGAGGTACCGATCATCGCAGCGATGTCCGGATCGGTTTTCTTGCTGGTGGAGACGACGGTGCAGACAACCTGCACTTCGTTCATGAAGCCTTCTGGGAACAGCGGACGGATCGGACGGTCGATCAGTCGGGAAGTCAGGGTTTCTTTCTCGGAAGGACGGCCTTCGCGCTTGAAGAAACCGCCAGGGATCTTACCGGCAGCGTAAGTCTTTTCCTGGTAGTGAACAGACAGAGGGAAGAAGCCCTTGCCTGGATCGGCTTGCTTGGCACCGACAACGGTCACCAATACGCTGACGTCGTCGTCAACGGTGACCAGCACTGCGCCGGAGGCCTGACGGGCGATACGGCCAGTCTCGAGGGTAACGGTCGACTGACCGAACTGGAATTTTTTGATTACCGGGTTCACGGTGTCCTACCTTCTTTGTGGCTCTTGGGGAACTTGTCTTCTTGCGAAATTCTTGGGCAATGGCGGGAATCGGCCCGACGTCTGTCCAGGGTAAAACGTGTATCCAGATAAAACTTGAGGCTGGGAGCCTGCCATGCGCCAGCGGGAAACCCACTGACGTACGACAGACCACCAACCTCTAGCGCAATCGCTGATTAGCGACGCAGACCCAGGCGAGCGATCAGAGCGCTGTAACGGCTCACGTCCTTGCCTTTCAGGTAGTCCAGCAGCTTACGACGCTGGTTTACCATGCGGATCAGACCACGACGGGAGTGGTGATCTTTACCGTTGGCCTTGAAGTGACCTTGCAGTTTGTTGATGTTGTGGGTCAGCAGTGCAACTTGCACTTCTGGCGAACCAGTGTCACCAACAGCTTGCTGGTAGTCAGCTACGATTTGAGCTTTTTCTTGAACGTCGAGAGCCATGAGGCAATCCTTTTAGTCAGGAAACTGTTTCAAGGAAACAGCTTCAACAGGCCAGGGACAAATCCCTGTATCTATAAATGAGTAGTGACCGTGCCTGTTAACAGCCACACTCGCCAACCTGCTGTTACGCAGGCTGGTTCCGGTCATTCCGACCGAATCAGTCGACGCGGCGCAATACGCCCGTCTTCGCTCACTTCACCGATACCGATGAAGCGACCGTTATGATCCTGCACCCGGACCATGCCGAACTTCGGCGCATCCGGGGCACGTACCGGCTGGCCGTTGAGCCAGTAGAACGCACTGTGTTCCGAGAACTGCAACAGCGGCCAATCCAGCAAGCCGCTGTCCGATGGCATCAGGAAACGGTCGACCGCTTCGTTGCCGCCTTCGGCATGTACCGCTTCAAGCTCTTCCAGCGTGACCGTCTGGGCCAACGTGAAAGGCCCGGCCTGGGTCCGTCGCAATTCTGCCACGTACGCGCCACAGCCGAGCTGTTCACCAATATCCTCCACCAGGGTCCGGATATAGGTGCCCTTGCTGCAATCCACGGCCAGCCGCGCAGTATTACCGTCAAAGGCCAGCAATTCCAAGCGCGCAATAGTAACAGAACGCGGCTCGCGCTCCACTACTTCGCCTGCCCGGGCCAGTTTATACAAGGGCTGGCCATCACGCTTCAGAGCCGAGTACATCGGCGGTATCTGACTGATTTGCCCACGAAAAGCTGGCAGCACGGCTTCGATATCAGCCTGACCAACGGTCACCGGGCGCTCGAGCAAAACCTCACCTTCGGCATCCGCCGTGGTGGTGGTCTTGCCCAGTTGCGCCAGGGTTTCATAGCCCTTGTCGGAATCGAGCAGGTACTGGGAAAATTTGGTCGCCTCGCCAAAGCACAGCGGCAGCACGCCGGTGGCCAGCGGATCGAGGCTACCGGTATGCCCGGCCTTTTCGGCATTGAGCAGCCAGCGAACCTTCTGCAACGCCGCGTTGGACGTGAACCCCAGCGGCTTGTCGAGCAGGATGATACCGCTGACGTTACGACGGATACGTTTGACCTGAGCCACCGATTACTCCTTGGTGTCTTCGGGTTCAGCCGCAACCGGATGCTGGCTGTCTTCAGCCACGGCGCGTTCGATCAGGGCCGACAGATGCGCACCACGCACGACGCTTTCGTCATAGTGGAAGTGCAGCTGTGGGACGCTGCGCAGCTTCATCTCCCGGGCCAGCTGCATACGCAGGAAGCCGGCGGCCGAGTTGAGCACCTTGATGCTCTGGGCGATTTCTTCGGCGCTATCCTGGCCCATCACGGTGATGAAAATCTTGGCATGACCGACGTCACGACTGACTTCCACTGCGGTAATGGTGACCAGGCCGACGCGCGGGTCTTTGACTTCGCGACGGATCAGTTGGGCCAGCTCACGCTGCATCTGATCGCCGATTCGTTGGGTACGGCTGTATTCTTTTGCCATGTCTTGTTACCTGTTACTGCCCCACGGTGAAACCCGCGAGGTCTGAAAGCGGCAAACGCCCGGCCTGGCAAAAGCCAGACCGGGCGTTGCGTTTAGAGTCTGCCAACGAAGCAGCGCATGTTAATGCGGCTACCCGGTGCAGCTCTTGAAGTGCGCGAGTCAGAGGCTGCGAGCAACCTGGACCTTCTCGAAGACTTCGATCTTGTCGCCGACCTTGACGTCGTTGTAGCTCTTGACGCCAATACCGCATTCCATGCCGGCACGTACTTCGGAAGCGTCATCCTTGAAGCGGCGCAGGGATTCCAGCTCGCCTTCGAAGATCACGATGTCTTCACGCAGTACACGGATCGGACGGTTACGGTGAACAACACCCTCGATCACCATGCAACCGGCGATGGCACCAAACTTCGGCGAACGGAACACGTCGCGAACTTCGGCCACACCCAGGATGTTCTCCCGGACGTCGCTGCCCAGCATACCGGTCAACGCTTTCTTGACGTCTTCGATGATGTCGTAGATCACGTTGTAGTAACGCATATCCAGGCCTTCCTGCTCGACGATCTTGCGAGCGCCGGCATCGGCGCGCACGTTGAAGCCGAACAGTACAGCGTTGGAGGCCAGAGCCAGGTTGGCGTCGGATTCGGTGATACCACCGACACCGCCACCGACCACACGCACTTGCACTTCGTCGTTACCCAGGCCATTCAAGGCGCCGTTCAACGCTTCCAGCGAGCCACGGACGTCGGATTTGAGGACGATGTTGAGCGTCTTCTTCTCTTCCTGACCCATGTTCTCGAAGATGTTTTCCAGCTTGCCAGCGTGAGCACGAGCCAGTTTGACTTCGCGGAACTTGCCTTGACGGAACAGAGCCACTTCACGGGCTTTCTTCTCGTCAGCCACAACGCTCATCTCGTCGCCAGCATCCGGGGTGCCGTCCAGGCCGAGGATCTCGACCGGGATAGCGGGACCTGCTTCCTTGATGGACTTGCCGTTCTCGTCGAGCATGGCACGTACACGGCCGTAGTTCGAACCGACCAGCACCATGTCGCCTTGGCGCAGGGTACCGTCTTGAACCAGGACGGTCGCAACCGGGCCACGGCCCTTGTCGAGGCGCGATTCAACGACCACACCACGGCCTGGAGCCGAAGGCGTAGCGGTCAGTTCCAGAACCTCGGCCTGCAACAGAACGGCTTCGAGCAGTTCGTCAACGCCGGTACCCATCTTCGCCGAGACCGGAACGAATGGAGTGTCGCCACCCCACTCTTCGGAGGTCACGCCGTGGACCGACAGTTCGCTGCGGATGCGATCGAGATCGGCGCCCGGCTTGTCGATCTTGTTCACCGCAACCACCAGCGGCACGCCAGCTGCCTTGGCATGCTGAACGGCTTCGATGGTTTGCGGCATCACGCCGTCGTCCGCTGCAACCACCAGGATCACGATGTCGGTCGCCTTGGCACCACGGGCACGCATCGCGGTAAACGCGGCGTGACCCGGGGTGTCGAGGAACGTCACCATGCCGCGGTCGGTTTCAACGTGGTAAGCGCCGATGTGCTGGGTAATGCCGCCAGCCTCACCTGCCGCAACCTTCGCACGACGAATATAGTCGAGCAGGGACGTTTTACCGTGGTCAACGTGACCCATGACGGTCACGACCGGAGCACGGGAAACCGCCTCACCTTCAAACTTCAGGGACTCGGCCAGGGAATCTTCCAGGGCGGTGTCGCTGACCAGGGTCACTTTGTGGCCCAGCTCTTCAGCAACCAGTTGGGCAGTTTCCTGGTCCAGTACCTGGTTGATGGTGGCTGGCGTACCCAGCTTGAACATGAACTTGATGATTTCAGCAGCCTTGACCGACATCTGCTGGGCCAGATCGCCCACAGTGATGGTCTCGCCGATCTTCACTTCACGCACGACAGGGCCGGTAGGGCTCTGGAAACCGTGGGCGTTGCGCTTCTTCAGCTTGGCCTTGCCGCGACCGCCACGACGGAAGCCATCGCTTTCCTCGTCGGTGGTACGTGGTGCAACGCGTGGCGCTGGTGCCTTTTCCTTGACCGAAGCACGATGAGGCGCGTTCTTGCGCTCGCCATCGCCACTGCCACGACGGTTGTCGTCGGCACGTGGTTTGTCCGGACGACGCTGTTCGTCGCGCTTGCGAGTATCGGCTGGAGCCGCAGCCGCAGCCACGACTGGAGCAGCTTCGCGCACAGGTTCGGCTACCGGGGCAACAGCCTCGACGGCTTCTACCGGAGCAGCTTGCGCAGCAGCAGGCTGGCGACGCGCTTCTTCTTCGGCGCGACGCTTGGCTTCTTCTTCAGCCTTCTGACGAGCAGCATTTTCTACTGCGCGACGTTCTTCCTGTTCGCGTTTGCGCTCGGCTTCGATTTCTTCCGGGCTGCGCTGTACGAAGACTTTCTTCTTGCGTACTTCAACGCTGATGCTTTTGCTACCGGCAACACGCAGGGTGCTGGTGGTTTTACGCTGCAGAGTGATCTTGCGCGGTTCTTCCACTTTCGCCTTGTGACTGCTCTTCAGGTGAGTCAGCAGGGACTGCTTCTCACTGTCGGTCACATGTTCCTCGGCGGCGGTGTGCGGCAGACCTGCCTCACGCATCTGCTGCAACAGGCGCTCTACCGGTGTTTTGACCTCATCGGCCAGTTGTTTCACCGTGACTTGCGTCATGCACTTCTCTCCTCAGGCCGCGCCTAATTACTCGAACCAGTGGGCTCGGGCGGCCATGATCAACTTGCCGGCACGATCATCGTCAATGCCGTCGATGTCGAGCAGATCGTCAATAGACTGCTCGGCCAGGTCTTCGCGGGTAATTACGCCGCGCACCGCCAGTTCCATCGCCAAATCCTTGTCCATGCCCTCAAGCGAGAGCAGGTCTTCGGCCGGATGGGCGTCTGCCAGCTTTTCCTCAGTAGCGATGGCTTTGGTCAACAAACGATCCTTGGCCCGAGCGCGAAGCTCGTTGACGATCTCCTCGTCAAAGCCGTCGATGTTGAGCATTTCCTCCACCGGTACGTAGGCAATCTCTTCCAGGCTGGTAAAGCCTTCATCCACCAGCACCTGCGCCAGCTCTTCATCGACTTCAAGCTCGTCGATGAAGTTGCGCAGGATGTCGCCGGTTTCAGCTTGCTGTTTAGCCTGGATGTCCGATTCGGTCATCACGTTCAGGGTCCAGCCAGTCAACTGGCTGGCCAGACGCACGTTCTGACCACCGCGACCGATGGCCTGAGCCAGATTGTCTGCGCCAACGGCGATGTCCATGGCGTGGGCATCTTCGTCGACGATAATTGCCGCCACTTCAGCAGGCGACATGGCATTGATCACGAACTGAGCCGGGTTGTCGTCCCACAGGACGATGTCCACGCGCTCGCCGCCCAACTCGCCGGATACGGCCTGGACACGCGAACCACGCATGCCGATGCAGGCGCCTTGCGGGTCGATGCGCTTGTCCTTGGAGCGGACCGCGATCTTGGCACGCGATCCCGGATCACGGGAGGCGGCCATGACTTCGATCAGGCCTTCAGCAATTTCCGGCACTTCGATGCGGAACAACTCGATCAGCATTTCCGGCGCGGTACGCGACAGGATCAGCTGCGGGCCGCGGTTCTCGGTGCGGATTTCCTTGAGCAGCGCACGCAAACGCACGCCAACCCGGAAAGTTTCGCGAGAGATGATGTCTTCGCGAGCCAGCAACGCTTCGGCGTTGTTGCCCAGGTCGACGATCACGTTGTCGCGGGTCACTTTTTTCACGGTGCCGGAGATGATTTCCCCCAGGCGCTCGCGATAAGCGTCGACGACTTGCGCGCGCTCGGCTTCGCGAACTTTCTGCACAATAACCTGCTTGGCAGTCTGTGCAGCGATGCGACCGAACTCGATGGACTCGATTTTTTCTTCTACTACATCACCAACCTTGGCACCCGGATGCGTTTCTGCAACCTTGCTCGGCCAGGTTTCGATAGCCGGATCATCCAGGTCGGCTTCCTCGACCACCGTCCAGCGACGGAAAGTCTCGTAGGCACCGGTGTGGCGATTGATTTCCACACGCAAATCAACTTCGTCTTCAAACCGCTTCTTGGTAGCAGTGGCCAGAGCCAGCTCCAGCGCTTCAAAAATAACGTTAGCCGGTACGCCCTTTTCATTGGATACCGACTCAACAACCAGCAGTACTTCTTTGCTCATCGTACGCCTCGCCTTTCGCAAGCCATTGGATCCGCGGGATCCGCAGTATCTGGCACGTATCAGTCAAAACTGGGAATAATGTTGGCCTTGTCGATCATATCGATCGGCAACAGGAACTCATGGTCATCTACCTGCACCACGACGTCCTGCTCTTCTACACCGCGCAGAAGGCCTTGGAAGTTGCGTCGACCTTCGAAAGGCGAGCGCAGCTTGATCTTCACTTGTTCACCGGCAAACGAAGCGAACTGTTCAAGTGTGAACAGGGGGCGCTCCATGCCAGGCGAGGAAACTTCAAGGGTGTATTCGGAGGTGATTGGATCTTCAACATCCAGTACACCGCTGATCTGACGGCTGACGATGGCGCAATCATCCACCAACACGCCGCCTTCCTTATCGATATAAACGCGCAACAGTGAGTGGCGACCTTGAGCCGAGAACTCAATACCCCAGCATTCATAGCCAAGGGCCACGACCACCGGGGCCAACAAGGCCTGCAACTGTTCTAGCTTGCTCGACACCTGAACCCCCTCGTGCATGTTTGTGCATGCTGTGCAAATAAAAAAAAATGGGCGAATCGCCCATCCCTGAAACGCCGTCGAACAGCGGCGTTATAAAGTGTCCAGCTAACAAAAAGCCCCTTGGAAGGGGCCCCTGAAACTGGTTGCGGGAGCCGGATTTGAACCGACGACCTTCGGGTTATGAGCCCGACGAGCTACCAGACTGCTCCATCCCGCGACAAAGCTGGGGCGGAAGTATACGACCGATCCCTTACAGGGTCAATGTAACCCTTCCACCTACAAGAAAGCCCGCAATCGCGGGCTCTCCTGATAATTGGTACCGAGAAGGGGACTCGAACCCCTACACCCTATGGGCACAACCACCTCAAGGTTGCGTGTCTACCAATTCCACCACCTCGGCAATACAGCGTTTGAAACCTTCTTACTTCTGCTCTTGAGCTGGAGGTACGTCAGTCGCCGGGTTGGCCGACTTTTGCTCTTGAAGCACCGGGACATCATCAGAAGCCGGCTGTTGCTTTGGCGCTTCCAGTACCGCTGGGTTTGGCAAACCTACTTGAGTCAGCTCATGAGCTTTCTCTTTAGCAAAGTAACCTAACCCTAAGCTGGTCATGAAGAAACCGGCGGCAAGTATAGCAGTAAACTTACTAAGAAAGGTAGAGGAACCTTGGCTTCCGAACACAGTATTTGAAGCACCTGCACCGAAAGACGCACCAGCATCCGCACCTTTACCCTGCTGCAGCAATACGAGAGCAACTACGCCCAGTGCACCCAGCAGATGAAAAACGACTACGACTGTTTCCAGCATTTTTTCAGTTTCCCGCGGCGCGACAAATCGCACCGAACTCATCTGCATTCAGGGACGCTCCACCAATGAGCCCCCCATCGATATCCGGCATGCCGAACAGTTCGACCGCATTGGCCGCCTTCACGCTGCCGCCGTATAGAAGCCGCACACCTCGTGCCACTTCAGAATTCTCTGCCGCCAACTGTGCGCGGATGGCTGCGTGCACATCCTGCGCCTGTTGCGGCGAAGCAGTCAGCCCGGTGCCAATGGCCCAGACTGGCTCGTAAGCAATGATTGCCTTTGCAAAAGCACCGACACCCAGGTCTTCGATGATGCTGCCCAGCTGACGCCCGACAACTTCAAGGGTCTTGCCGGCTTCACGCTGCTCGAGGGTTTCCCCTACGCACAACACCGGAATCAGACCACAGCCCTGGGCCGCAGCAAACTTGCGGATCAAGGTCTTGTCCTGCTCGCCCATGATCTGGCGACGCTCGGAATGCCCGACCAGGACCAGGGAGCAACCTGCATCCAGCAACTGACTCGGCGCAATTTCACCAGTCAGCGCACCTTGCATGGATTCCACCGCAGAATTCTGCGCACCGACCGAAATCGATTTGCCTTTCAAGCCATCAATCACTTGATTGATAAACAGGCAAGGCGGGAATACCGCAACATCAACACCGCTTGGCAAGGCCAGATGACGAAGGCCATTGATCAGCTCAGCGACGCTGGCGCGGGTACCGTGCATCTTCCAGTTACCAGCTACCATAGGGCGACGCATGCTGTACCTCGTCGGTCAAAGTGGGCGCAGATGTTACCCAACCGATTCATGACTGGCAAGCCGAATTCAGGCAGAAACTTCAGTAACCAGTTTTGCCAGCTCTTCGGCATAACCGCGAACTTGCGCTTCATCCTCCCCTTCGACCATGACACGCACCAAAGGCTCTGTGCCGGACTTGCGCAACAACACACGCCCACGCCCCGCCATCGCCTGTGTCACATGCTCACTGGCCTGCTTGACCTTCGCATGCTCGAGAGGATTTACACCGCCACCGAAACGCACGTTGATCAACACTTGCGGGCATTTGCGCAATGCCTGGCGCGACTGCGCGAGGCCTTCGTTACGCGCCTTGAGCGCCATCAGCACTTGCAGGGCTGCAATGATCGCATCACCTGTGGTGGTATGGTCGAAGCACACGATGTGGCCGGAGTTCTCGCCCCCGATCACCCAGTTGCGCTCCAGCAGCTCCGAGATCACATAGCGGTCACCCACGTTAGCCCGCACGAACGGAATATCCAGGTCCGCCAGGGCCAGTTCAAGCCCAAGGTTGCTCATCAACGTACCAACCACGCCGCCCTGCAGCTTGCCGCGCCCATGCAGGTCACGGGCAATGATGAACAGCAGCTCGTCACCATCGACGACCGTGCCGGTGTGATCGACCATCAAGACCCGATCACCGTCGCCATCGAAGGCGATCCCGAGATCGGCCTGCTCAGCCAGCACCGCGGCCTGTAACGCCTCGGTATGGGTGGAGCCACAGTTATGGTTGATGTTCAGGCCATTAGGCTGGGCGGAAAGTACCACCACCTCGGCGCCCAGCTCGCGAAAGACGCTCGGCGCAACTTTATAGGTTGCCCCGTGGGCGCAATCGACGACGACTTTCAGGCCGGAAAAGCTGGTACCGGTCGGCACACTGCCTTTGCAGAACTCGATGTAGCGACCCGATGCATCGTTGATCCGCGACACTTTGCCGATCTTGCTCGACTCAACCACAGTCATCGGCGTGTCCAGCAGCTCTTCGATCATCAGCTCGATATCATCCGGCAGCTTGGTACCCTGGCCGGAGAAGAACTTGATGCCGTTGTCATCATGAGGGTTGTGCGAGGCACTGATCACGATGCCTGCCTGGGCCTGGAACGTACGCGTCAGGTAGGCAATGGCTGGCGTCGGCATCGGGCCCAGCAGCATCACATCGGCACCCGCCGACGTCAGGCCGGCCTCGAGTGCCGATTCGAACATGTAGCCGGAAATTCGCGTGTCCTTGCCGACCAGCACCTTGCAAGCGCCCATTTTGCGGAACGCCATGCCGGCCGCCCAGCCGAGCTTGAGCATGAAATCAGGGGTAATAGGGTATTCGCCGACCCGACCACGAATCCCGTCGGTGCCAAAGTATTTCTTGCTCATAAGTGCTCCGTCATTCTTATTCGGCTGAATCCACAGCTGCGATCATCCGCACGACATCCATCGTTTCGGCTACATCGTGCACGCGCAATATACGCGCGCCCTTGGCAAGGGCCAAGGCAGCCAGCGCGAGACCGCCATACAGGCGTTCGCCCACCGGGCGGCCCAAGGCATTGCCTATCATGCTCTTTCGCGAGACCCCAACCAACAGGGGCCGCCCCAAGGCATGCAAGGCTTCCATATGCTTGAACAGGCTCAGGTTGTGAGCCAGGGTCTTGGCAAAGCCGAACCCAGGGTCAAGGATGATCCGCTCGGCGGGAATGCCCGCGGCGACACACTGGTCCAGACGCTCCACCAGGAATTCACCCACCTCCCTGGTCACATCATCATAGTGCGGGTCATTCTGCATGGTCCCCGGCTCGCCGAGCATATGCATCAGGCACACCGGCAACCCGGTGGCCGCCGCAGCGTCCAGGGCACCATCGCGCCGCAGGGATCGAACATCATTGATCAAGCCCGCCCCCAGTCGCGCAGTCTCACGCATGACCGCAGGCGTGGACGTATCGACGGAGATAATGACATCAAGTTCGCGATGGATACGCTCGACAATCGGCGCCACTCGCTCCAGCTCTTCGGTCGGCGAGACCGCACGCGCGCCCGGCCGGGTCGATTCACCACCCACATCAATCAGCGTTGCGCCCGCGACCACCATGGCCTCGGCGTGCCGCAGCGCAGCATCGAGCTGGCTGAATCGACCACCATCGGAAAAGGAATCAGGCGTGACATTGAGAATGCCCATGACATGCGCATGGGCCAAATCAAGAACCCGGTTGCCGCAAGGCAACCGGGTCGAGGACTGAACAGAAGTCATTTCAAGCCTTAGACATCAGCGGCCGGACCGCCAATCGGTGTTTCCGGACGCTCACCCTGTACAGCCGGAGGTGTACCGGAGGTGCCAGTACCACCCGACCAGTCACGAGGCTCGCGAGGTACGCGACCCGCCATGATGTCGTCGATCTGCTCGGCATCGATGGTTTCATACTTCATCAGGGCATCGGCCATGGCATCGAGCTTGTCACGGTTGTCCGTGAGAATCTGCCGGGCTGTGCCGTAACACTGGTCGATGATGCTGCGCACTTCGGAATCGATCAGCTTGGCCGTTTCGCCAGAGAAGCTTGCATGCTGGCCACCGCCACCACGACCGAGGAATACTTCTCCCTCTTCTTCGGCATACATCAGCGGCCCCAACTTCTCGGACAGGCCCCACTTGGTGACCATATTCCGGGCGATCTGACTGGCACGCATGATGTCGTTGGACGCGCCAGTGGTCACACCATCGAAGCCCAGCGTCATCTCTTCAGCGATACGACCGCCGTACAACGAACAGATCTGACTGATCAATGCACGCTTGGACAGGCTGTAGCGATCCTCTTCCGGCAGGAACATGGTCACGCCCAGGGCGCGACCGCGCGGAATGATCGAGACCTTGTAGACCGGATCATGCTCAGGCACGACACGACCGACGATCGCGTGACCCGCCTCGTGATACGCAGTGTTCTGCTTTTCTTTCTCCGACATGACCATGGATTTGCGCTCTGCGCCCATCATGATCTTGTCCTTGGCCAGCTCGAATTCCTTCATTTCCACGACGCGCTTGCCGGTACGAGCAGCGAACAGCGACGCCTCGTTGACCAGGTTCGCAAGGTCGGCACCGGAAAAGCCCGGCGTACCACGCGCAATGACTGCCGGGGCGACGTCGTCACCCATTGGCACCTTGCGCATATGAACCTTGAGGATCTGCTCGCGGCCACGAATGTCCGGCAGCCCCACCACGACCTGGCGGTCGAAACGACCTGGACGCAACAGCGCGGGGTCGAGCACGTCAGGACGGTTGGTGGCGGCAATCACGATGATGCCGTCGTTCATTTCGAAACCGTCCATCTCGACCAGCAACTGGTTGAGGGTCTGTTCACGCTCATCGTGACCGCCACCCATGCCGGCACCACGGTGGCGACCGACGGCGTCGATTTCGTCGATGAAGATGATGCATGGCGCGTGTTTCTTGGCCTGCTCGAACATGTCGCGAACACGACTGGCGCCCACGCCGACGAACATCTCGACGAAGTCGGAACCGGAAATCGTGAAGAACGGCACCTTGGCTTCACCGGCAATCGCCTTGGCCAGCAAGGTTTTACCAGTACCTGGCGGGCCTACCATCAGTACGCCGCGCGGGATACGACCGCCCAGGCGTTGGAACTTGCCCGGATCACGCAGGAACTCAACCAGCTCGCCGACTTCTTCCTTGGCTTCGTCGCAACCCGCGACGTCGGCCAGGGTGGTTTTCACCTGGTCTTCGGAAAGCAGCCGGGCCTTGCTCTTGCCAAAGCTCATCGGCCCGCCCTTGCCTCCACCGCCGCCCTGCATCTGGCGCATGAAGAACATGAACACGGCGATGATCACCAGGATCGGGAAGCTGGCGACCAGGAGCTGGGTCCAGATGCTTTGCTGCTCAGGCTGCTTGCCTTCGACCACGACATGGTTGTCCACCAGGTCGCCGATCAGGCCATTGTCCTGGATTGCCGGGCGAATGGTCTTGAAGCTGTCGCCATCGGTGCGCTTACCGGTAATCACATAGCCATCAACGGCTACGCGCTCGACCTTGCCATCCTTGACCTGCTGGATGAAGTCGGAATAGTTGAGGGTCTGCGGCTCGTTAGGGCTGGAGAAGTTGTTCATCACGGTCACAAGGACAGCGGCGATGATCAACCACAGGATCAGATTCTTTGCCATATCGTTCAATTAACTACCCTCTGAAGCAAGCTCCGCTACTGGCGCGCGCTTCGCATGATATTCACCGGCCTAACTTACTACATTACCTACGACTCTGGCAGGCGCCGTCTGTAACCCTTTGTGAAACACTTTCTACACAATATTCGCTAATGCTCACGGGACGAAATACGAAAAACCTATCGCCCCGGTCGAAAAACCTCTTATTCCTCACTGCGACCACGGAAACCACGGCCCAGCAGGTACTGCTCACGGGAGCGATCACGCGATGATTTCGGCTTGCGCGTCGTGACCTTCTCGAACTGCTTGCGCACGCTTTTGTGGTATTCGTCGAAGCCTTCACCCTGGAAGACCTTGATCAAAAAATCACCACCTGGCTTCAACACCCGAGTCGCAAGATCCAGTGCCAACTCGCACAGGAACATCGATCGCGGCATATCAACAGATGCCAATCCACTCATATTGGGGGCCATATCGGAAATCACAAGGTCCACCTCGTTTTTTCCAACCGCTTCAAGGATCTGCGCCAGTACGGCGTCCTCGGTAAAGTCGCCCTGAATGAAGGTCACATCC
Source organism: Pseudomonas brassicacearum subsp. brassicacearum (assembly GCF_008801605.1). Taxonomy (GTDB): domain Bacteria; phylum Pseudomonadota; class Gammaproteobacteria; order Pseudomonadales; family Pseudomonadaceae; genus Aquipseudomonas; species Aquipseudomonas brassicacearum. Next base: position 319,207 of record NZ_VZPJ01000005.1, read on the forward strand.
GGGATGCTGTCCATTTCCAGGATATCGGAAGCGATCAGTGTGCCTTGCCCACCAATCAGACGACTGGTCACTTGGGACCAGCCACCCGGGGCGGCGCCCAAGTCGATCACGCTCATGCCTGGACGGATCAGACGGTCTCTTTCCTGAATCTCCAGCAGCTTGTAGCTGGCACGGGAACGATACCCGTCTTTTTGCGCCATTTTCACGAATGGGTCGTTGAAATGCTCTTGCAGCCATTTAAGACTTGTCTTGGAACGGGCCACGGGCCACCTCAAAAATAAAACGGGTCGTGATTAAGTGGGCGGTCCCGGACTTGCTCGGGTAAACTGGCCGCCGCTTTTTACAAGATCAGACGCAGGGGTCAGATTATGCCGCTCACTCAAGAGCAGAAGAAACAATACAAATCCATTGGCCACCATCTGAAACCGGTTTTGACTGTGGCTGACAACGGTTTGACTGAAGGTGTACTCGCCGAACTGGAGCGCGCCTTGAGCGATCACGAGCTGATCAAGATCAAGCTCAACATCCTCGACCGCGAAGCCCGCCTGGCTGCCGTTGCCGAACTGTGCAAGACCGGCAAGGCAGACCTGGTACAGGTCATCGGCAAGATGGCGCTGATTTATCGCAAGAACTTCAGCGTCAACAAGCAACTGTCGAACGTTCACCGCTTCAAGTGATGTCAAAGGGTCAAGGGTGTGCCTCGCACACCCTGCCGCTCCACCCGGGAACCGGTTGCAACACCAGCACCAATCCGGAAAAACCCAGCACCAGGTAACTGAATGCCTGCCACTGGCTCGCATCCGGCCAGCCGAGACGCACCGCAAAGAACATCCCGCACGCGTACAACGACATGAGCAACAATTGCCCACGAATGTCGCGCCATAGACTGGCAAGGCCCTCGGCCTGAACCAGCACCAAAGCCTGAAACATTACGCACGCCGCGGAGAAACCCACCAGCAGCGCCGTCAGCATGCCTGCGATTTCATCGATGAGCAGCGGCGCCAGGCCGACTCGACCCAGCACCGGCAGCAAACCGACGTGCAACAACCAGACGCCGCCCACCCACAACATCTGAGTGAGCTGCCAGATCATGGCGCCCGCTCGCAGCGGGCGCCTTCGTTCAGATGTGACGGACTTCGACAATCTCATACTCGATGACACCACCTGGCGTCTTCACCACCACCACATCGCCCTCTTCCTTGGCAATCAAGGCGCGAGCGATGGGCGAACCAACGGAGATCTTGCCGAGCTTGATGTCTGCCTCGTCCTCACCAACGATCTGGTAAGTGACGCTTTCATCGGTCTCGACGTTGGCGATTTCCACGGTAGTGCCAAAGATCACCTTGCCGGTGTGCGGGATCGTCGTGACATCGATGATCACCGCATTCTGCATGCGACCTTCGATATCACGGACACGCGCCTCGACCATCCCCTGCTCCTCTCGGGCAGCGTGGTATTCGGCGTTTTCCTTGAGATCGCCCAGCTCACGCGCTTCACCGATAGCCTGGCTCAAGCGCGGGCGCTCGACCTTGGTCAGGAAAGCATGTTCTTCTTCCAGGGCCTTCGCGCCCTGAACTGTCATCGGGTACTTGGTTATGCTCATGCCTTCAATCCTGCATGTAGATCCTGCAAGCGACGCACGGTCTTCTCGGGACCGAACTTGAGCGCTTCGCAGATCGCTTCGCCCGCAGCAATGGTCGTGGTGCAATAGATCTTGTGCTGCAGCGCATTGCGACGAATGGAGTAGGAATCGGCGATCGACTGACGACCTTCGGTGGTGTTGATGATCAGCGTGACTTCGTCATTCTTGATCATGTCGACCACGTGCGGACGCCCCTCGGTCACCTTGTTCACGCGGCGCACTTTCAGGCCTGCCGCTTCGATAAGCCTGGCAGTACCGGCAGTGGCGACCACTTCGAAGCCCAAGTTGATCAGATCACGGGCTACACCTGCAACCAGTGGCTTGTCGTCATCACGCACGCTGATGAACGCCGTGCCGCCAGTCGGCAACACTTCGCTGGCGCCCATCTGGGCCTTGGCGAAAGCTTCACCGAAGGTATCGCCCACACCCATCACTTCACCGGTGGACTTCATCTCAGGGCCGAGGATCGGGTCGACGCCAGGGAACTTGGCGAACGGGAACACCGCCTCTTTCACGCTATAGAAGTTCGGAATGATTTCCTTGGTGAAATTCAGTTCCTTCAGGGTTTTACCAGCCATGACCCGGGCAGCGATCATCGCCAGGGAAACACCGATGCACTTGGAGACGAACGGCACGGTCCGGGAAGCGCGCGGGTTGACTTCGATGACGTAGATGTCTTCGCCCTGCAGGGCCAGTTGCACGTTCATCAGGCCGATAACGCCCAGTTCCAGGGCCATTTTCTTGACCTGTTCGCGCATCTCGTCCTGGATGTGCGCCGGCAGCGAGTAAGGCGGCAACGAGCAAGCGGAGTCACCGGAGTGAACGCCCGCTTGTTCGATGTGCTGCATGATCGCGCCAATCACCACGTCCTTGCCGTCGCTGACCGCATCCACGTCCATTTCGATGGCGCAGTTGAGGAAGTGATCCAGCAGCACCGGGCTGTCGTTGGAGACCTGGACCGCTTCACGCAGGTAGCGCTTGAGCTCGTCTTCTTGATAGACGATTTCCATCGCACGGCCGCCCAGTACATAGGACGGACGCACCACCAGCGGATAACCGATCTTGGCGGCGGCACGAATCGCCTCGTCTTCGCTGCGCACGGTGGCGTTTGGCGGCTGGCGCAGGTTCAGGCGCTCGACCATCTGCTGGAAGCGCTCACGGTCTTCGGCGCGGTCGATCGCATCCGGGCTGGTGCCGATGATCGGCACGCCAGCGGCTTCAAGGGCGCGCGCCAGTTTCAGCGGAGTCTGGCCGCCGTACTGGACAATCACGCCTTTCGGCTTCTCGACGCGGACAATTTCCAGCACGTCTTCCAGGGTCACTGGCTCGAAGTACAGGCGATCGGAGGTGTCGTAGTCGGTGGACACGGTTTCCGGGTTGCAGTTGACCATGATGGTCTCGTAACCGTCGTCGCGCAGGGCCAGTGCCGCGTGTACGCAGCAGTAGTCGAACTCGATGCCTTGGCCGATCCGGTTAGGACCGCCACCCAGGATCATGATCTTGTCGCGCGTCGATGGCGCGGCTTCGCACTCTTCTTCGTACGTGGAGTACAGGTAGGCGGTATCGGTGGCGAACTCGGCCGCGCAGGTGTCGACGCGCTTGTAGACCGGGAACACTTCCAGCTTGTGGCGATGCGCACGCAGGCTCTTCTCGGTCACACCCAGCAACTTGGCCAGGCGCATATCGGAGAAGCCTTTGCGCTTGAGGCGGAACATCATGTCGCGGTCGATGCTGGACATGCCCAGGGTCTTGACCTTCTCTTCTTCCTTGATCAGATCTTCGATCTGCACCAGGAACCAAGGGTCGATCATGTTCATGCCGAAGATCTGCTCGACGGTCATGCCGGCACGGAAGGCATCGGCCACGTACCAGATACGCTCGGCGCCCGGCACGGTCAGCTCGCGCTTGAGCACGCTCATGCTTTCCGGGTCGGCCAGGTCCAGCTTCGGATCAAGACCGCAGACGCCCACTTCCAGGCCGCGAAGGGCTTTCTGCAAGGACTCCTGGAAGGTCCGGCCGATGGCCATGACTTCACCGACCGACTTCATTTGGGTGGTCAGGCGGGCATCGGCCTTGGCGAACTTCTCGAAGGCGAAGCGTGGCAGCTTGGTGACGACGTAGTCGATGGACGGTTCGAAGGACGCCGGGGTCTTGCCGCCGGTGATGTCGTTCGACAGCTCGTCCAGGGTGTAGCCCACGGCCAGCTTGGCAGCGACCTTGGCAATCGGGAAACCAGTGGCCTTGGAAGCCAGGGCCGACGAACGGGATACCCGCGGGTTCATCTCGATGACCACCATGCGACCGGTGTTCGGGCAGATGCCGAACTGGACGTTGGAGCCGCCGGTTTCCACGCCGATCTCGCGCAGTACCGCCAGGGAGGCGTTACGCAGGATCTGGTATTCCTTGTCGGTCAGGGTCTGGGCTGGTGCGACGGTGATCGAGTCACCGGTGTGCACGCCCATCGGGTCGAAGTTCTCGATGGAGCAGACGATGATGCAGTTGTCCTTTTTGTCGCGGACAACTTCCATTTCATATTCTTTCCAGCCGATCAGGGATTCGTCGATCAGCAGTTCCTTGGTCGGCGACAAGTCGAGACCACGGGCGCAGATTTCTTCGAATTCTTCACGGTTGTAGGCGATGCCGCCACCGGTGCCGCCCATGGTGAAGGACGGACGGATGATGCAGGGGAAGCCAAGGCGTTCCAGGACGGCGTTGGCCTCTTCCATGCTGTGGGCGATGCCCGAGCGTGGGCAGTCCAGGCCGATGGATTTCATCGCCTTGTCGAAGCGCGAACGGTCTTCGGCCTTGTCGATGGTGTCGGCGTTGGCGCCGATCATTTCCACACCGAACTTCTCCAGGACGCCTTCGCGCTCCAGGTCCAGGGCGCAGTTCAGCGCGGTCTGGCCACCCATGGTCGGCAGCAGCGCGTCCGGGCGTTCCTTCTCGATGATCTTGGCAACGGTCTGCCACTTGATCGGCTCGATGTAGGTGGCGTCGGCCATGGCCGGGTCGGTCATGATGGTGGCAGGGTTGGAGTTCACCAGGATGACGCGGTAGCCCTCTTCGCGCAGGGCTTTACAGGCCTGGGCGCCGGAGTAGTCGAATTCGCAGGCCTGGCCGATCACGATCGGGCCAGCGCCGAGAATCAGGATGCTTTTTATGTCTGTACGTTTTGGCATGGGTTTGTCACTCAAATCCGCAGGTCAGTCGGCTAGGCCGTCGAACAATCTTTGTAGCGCCCGAAGGGGCCGCCGTATTCGGGGCCGCCTTCGGGCTTCACGCAGTCAGCGTCGCTTGGCCATCTCATTGATGAAGCGATCGAACAGCGGCGCCACATCGTTCGGGCCCGGGCTGGCTTCAGGGTGGCCCTGGAAGCTGAACGCGCTCTTGTCGGTACGCTCGATACCTTGCAGCGTGCCGTCGAACAGCGACTTGTGAATCGCGCGCACGTTGGCCGGCAGGGTGGCTTCGTCCACCGCAAAACCGTGGTTCTGGCTGGTGATCATCACCACGCCGGTATCCAGGTCCTGCACGGGGTGGTTGGCACCGTGGTGGCCGTGACCCATCTTCAAGGTCTTGGCGCCCGAAGCGAGGGCCAGCAACTGGTGACCGAGGCAGATACCGAATACCGGGATCTCGGTTTCCAGCACGTCCTTGATCGCCTGGATCGCGTAGTCGCAAGGCTCCGGGTCACCCGGGCCGTTGGACAGGAACACGCCATCGGGCTTGAGGGCCAGGACGTCGGCGGCCGGGGTTTGGGCCGGCACCACGGTGACGCGGCAACCACGCTCGACCAGCATGCGCAGGATGTTCAGCTTGACGCCGTAGTCGTAGGCCACCACGTGGTAAGGCAGCTCGGAAGCCTCGATCGTCGCGTGACTGTCGGTCTTCAGGTCCCAGACCGTGGAGCGCCATTCGTACTGCTTCTTGGTGCTGACGACTTTCGCCAGGTCCATGCCCTTGAGGCCAGGGAAGCCCTGGGCAGCGGCGATGGCGGCTTCTTCGGAAATGTTGTCGCCGGCCATGATGCAGCCGTTTTGCGCGCCTTTTTCCCGAAGGATGCGGGTCAGGCGACGGGTGTCGATACCGGCGATCGCCACAACGTTGTTGGCTTTCAGGTAATCGGACAGGGACATCGTGTTACGCCAGTTGCTCGCTACCAGCGGCAAGTCACGGATGACCAGGCCGGCGGACCAGACACGATCAGACTCGGCGTCTTCCGGCGTGGTGCCGGTGTTGCCGATGTGCGGGTAAGTCAGGGTAACGATTTGTTGGGCGTAGGAAGGATCGGTAAGAATTTCCTGATAGCCGGTCATTGCGGTGTTAAACACCACCTCACCAACGGTCTGACCGTCGGCTCCAATGGCTTCGCCGCGAAAAATGCTGCCATCAGCAAGGGCGAGTATGGCTGGCTTAGTCAAGAAGACCTCCCGTAAATAAAGCCTGAAAGGGCGATCGCAGGTTGTAAAAAAGCGGAGTGACGTATGGACACGTCACCCCGCTTCTTCACTGAATTATTCTGCGCGCTTTTAGTGGACACACTAAAGCTGTAGCTTACAGAAAAAGGCTTTTTTGGTCCACCGCTAATGAGCCTTAAAGGCAGGGGAATGCGACAGGCCGTCGCGAAGCGGTGTAAAACGGGGCTCAGTATAACCTGAACCCCGCACTTAAGGGCATCAACGCAGGTCGAGAACGTCCTGCATGTCGTACAAACCAGGCTCGCGGCCATCCAGCCACAGCGCGGCACGTACAGCACCCTTGGCGAAAGTCATCCGGCTCGACGCCTTGTGGGTGATCTCCAGGCGCTCACCCTCAGTGGCGAACAGCACGGTGTGGTCGCCCACCACATCACCACCGCGCACAGTGGCGAAACCGATGGTGCTGCGCTCACGCGCACCGGTGTGCCCCTGGCGCCCATACACGGCCACTTCCTGCAGGTCGCGACCCAGAGCATCGGCAATCACTTCACCCATGCGCAAGGCCGTACCCGAAGGCGCGTCGATCTTGTGCCGGTGATGCGCCTCGATGATTTCGATATCCGCATCGTCACCCAAGACCCGGGCCGCCATGTCCAGCAGCTTCAGCGACAGGTTCACGCCCACGCTGAAGTTCGCGGCGAACACGATCGGAATGTCTTTGCCCGCATCGGCCAGCAATTGCTTTTGCGCAGCGTCCAGACCCGTCGTACCGATCACCATGGCCTTGCCGTGCTTGCGGCAGATCGCGAGGTTTTTCAGCATCACTTCCGGCAGGGTGAAATCGATCAGCACATCGAACTCGTCGAGCACTTTCTCCAGGCCGCCGGACATCGGCACGCCGATACGCCCCAACGAAGCCAACTCGCCCGCATCGGCGCCTACCAGCGTACTGTCGGGCCGAACGATGGCCGCCGTCAGGCCGGAAAGCGGCGAGCGTTGCTGCACCGCCTCGACCAGCGCCTTGCCCATGCGCCCCGCAGCGCCCATCACAGCTATACGTCGCATGCGAACTCCTTACAGGTCGCCGAAGAAGCGCTTCACGCCTTCGAACCAACCAGTGGTTTTCGGGGAGTGGCTGTTGTCATCCGCCAACGAGTTGCGGAATTCTTCCAACAACTCACGCTGACGCCGACCCAGATTGACCGGAGTCTCCACCGCCACGCGGCACATCAGGTCGCCCGCACCGCCGCCACGCACTGGCGCGACGCCTTTGCCACGAATCCGGAACTGCTTGCCGGTCTGCGTGCCCTCGGGGATTTTCAGCTTGACGCGACCGTCGAGGGTCGGGATCTCAAGCTCACCACCCAAGGCCGCATCGACGAAGCTGATCGGCACTTCGCAGAACAGGTGCTTGCCGTCGCGCTGGAAAATCGCATGCTCGCGCACGTTGATGACCACATACAGGTCGCCAGTCGGGCCGCCCTGGGCACCCGCCTCGCCTTCGCCGGACAGGCGAATGCGGTCACCAGTGTCGACACCGGCCGGCACTTTGACCGACAGCGTCTTGTACTCTTCGACACGCCCTTCACCGTGGCAGGAGTCGCACGGATCGGAAATGATCTTGCCTTGGCCATGGCAACGCGGACAGGTCTGCTGCACCGAGAAGAAGCCCTGCTGCATGCGGACCTGGCCGATGCCGCCGCAGGTTGGACACGTAACGGGCGAGGAGCCCTTCTTGGCACCCGAGCCATCGCACGGCTTGCAATTGACCAGCGTTGGAACACGGATATTGACGGTAGTACCGCGCACCGCCTCTTCCAGGTTCAACTCCAGCGTGTAGCGCAAATCGCTGCCACGCTGGGCGCCGCCACGGGCACCGCCGCGACCGCCACCGAAGAAATCGCTGAACACATCACCGAAAATATCGGAGAAGTTCTGACCGCCGAAACCGGCACCGCCGCCACCCATGCTTGGGTCGACGCCGGCATGACCGTACTGGTCGTAAGCCGCGCGCTTGCTCGAATCGGACAGTACTTCGTAGGCCTCGTTGGCCTCCTTGAACATCTCTTCCGACGCTTTGTCGCCGGGATTACGGTCCGGGTGGTGCTTCATCGCCAGGCGACGATAGGCCTTTTTCAGGTCTGCCTCGCTGGCCCCCCGCTCGACACCCAATACTTCGTAAAAGTCACGCTTTGCCATTAGTCTTTGCACTCTTATAGGACGTCCGGCAAACCTCTCCTGAACCTTGCCAAACTCGTTGAGCCCCAATACAGGCCCGGACCCAACTCACGTCAATTCATCAACGATCCTGGTCTTTAAATATTTCAGCCAGGGCCCCGGCCAAAACGCAGTGCCCATCGCCGGAAAGCAGGAGCATTCCCGAACGCACCGCCAGCATCCGAGCGTTGTCGCATGCTGTAAAAATTCATTGGCTCCAGACACGCCAACGCGGGAGCAAGCTCCCGCGCGGCGACATCCTACCAGCCACCGCACAAATGCAGTCAACCGGCCGACCAACAAGCGATTACTTGTGGTCTTTCACTTCTTCGAACTCGGCGTCAACGACGTCGTCGGCTTTCTCGGCCGATTCGCCCTGCGCAGCCGCGCCTTCTGCAGGCTGAGCCTGTTCGGCGTACATCTTCTGAGCCACTGGCGCGGAGACCTTGGACAGCTCTTCGATCTTCGCTTCGATGGCGGCCTTGTCGTCGCCTTTGACGGCAGCTTCCAGGGCAACCACGGCCGCTTCGATGGCGGCCTTCTCTTCCGCGGTCACTTTTTCGCCAGCATCAGCGATCATTTTGCGAGTCGAGTGCACCAAGGCATCGCCCTGGTTGCGAGCGCTGGCCAGCTCTTCGAACTTGCGGTCTTCCTCGGCGTTGACTTCAGCATCGCGAACCATCTGCTGAATTTCTTCCTCGGACAGACCGGAGTTGGCCTTGATCACGATCGACTGGGTCTTGCCAGTAGCCTTGTCTTTCGCGCCGACGTGCAGGATGCCGTTGGCGTCGATGTCGAAGGTCACTTCGATTTGTGGCACGCCACGTGGTGCTGGTGGAATCTCGGCCAGGTCGAACTTGCCCAGGGACTTGTTCTGTGCGGCTTGCTTACGCTCACCTTGCAGCACGTGAATGGTCACTGCGCCCTGGTTGTCATCGGCAGTCGAGAACACTTGCGATTTCTTGGTAGGAATCGTGGTGTTTTTCTCGATCAGCGCGGTCATCACGCCGCCCATGGTTTCGATACCCAGGGTCAGCGGGCTGACGTCGAGCAGCAGAACGTCTTTCACGTCACCAGCCAATACCGCGCCCTGGATAGCAGCACCCATGGCAACAGCTTCGTCAGGGTTGACGTCTTTACGTGCTTCTTTACCGAAGAAATCGGTGACCAGCTTCTGAACCAGTGGCATACGGGTCTGACCGCCAACCAGGATCACGTCGTTGATCGAACCAACGTCGATACCGGCGTCTTTCATGGCGATGCGGCAAGGTTCGATGGTGCGCTGAACCAGGTCTTCCACCAGCGCTTCGAGCTTGGCGCGGGAGATTTTTACGTTCAGGTGCTTAGGACCGGTGGCATCTGCAGTGATGTACGGCAGGTTCACGTCGGTCGACTGGCTCGAGGACAGTTCGATCTTGGCTTTTTCAGCGGCTTCTTTCAGGCGCTGCATGGCCAGCGGGTCACCCTTGAGGTTCATGCCGCTTTCTTTCTTGAACTCGTCGACGAGGTAGTCGATCAGGCGGATGTCGAAGTCTTCACCACCGAGGAACGTGTCACCGTTGGTTGCCAGCACTTCGAACTGGTGCTCGCCGTCGACTTCAGCGATCTCGATCACGGAGACGTCGAAGGTACCGCCACCCAGGTCGTAAACGATCACGGTGTGATCGCCCTTGGCCTTGTCCATACCGTAGGCCAGAGCGGCCGCAGTCGGTTCGTTGATGATACGTTTTACGTCCAGGCCCGCGATGCGGCCGGCGTCTTTGGTCGCCTGGCGCTGGCTGTCGTTGAAATAGGCAGGAACAGTAATGACCGCCTCAGTCACCGCTTCGCCGAGGTAATCTTCGGCGGTTTTCTTCATTTTCTTGAGGATTTCAGCCGAGATCTGTGGCGGCGCCATTTTCTGGCCGTTCACTTCAACCCAGGCGTCGCCGTTGTCAGCCTTGGCGATTTTGTAAGGAACCATCTTGATGTCTTTCTGGACGACTTCTTCGTCGAACTTGCGACCGATCAGACGCTTCACCGCGTACAGGGTGTTATGCGGATTGGTCACTGCCTGACGCTTGGCCGACTGGCCAACCAGAATCTCGCCATCATTGGCGTAAGCGATGATCGACGGCGTGGTACGCGCGCCTTCAGCGTTTTCGATGACTTTGGCCTTGCCGTTTTCCAGCACGGAGACGCACGAGTTGGTGGTCCCCAGGTCGATACCGATAATCTTGCCCATGTTAACTCTCCCGGAACTTGGATTTTGTTGCCGCAGCAGTGGTGGCTAACTGCGGTAGCACTTAAACGCTTGACATATAGATGGGGCCGCTACGACCGATTTCAAGCCTGCTCATCAATAGAAGGCGAAACCGGCGCTGGCGTCTTGCTGACCACGACCATGGCCGGGCGCAGCAGGCGACCATTGAGCAGATAGCCCTTCTGGAAAACCTTCAGCACACTGTTTGGCTCGACGTCGGCACTTTCCTGCATCGCCATGGCCTGGTGGTGCTCGGCGTTGAAGGGTTCACCATGCGGATCAAGGGTTTCGAGCTGATAACGCTTGAGGGTGTCCTGGAACATTTTCAGGGTCAGCTCGATGCCTTCACGCATCGGACGGATGTTTTCGTCATCCGGGTTGGACAGCTCCAGGCCACGCTCCAGGCTGTCGATGATCGGCAGCAGGTCGCCGGCGAAACGCTCCAGGGCGAATTTATGAGCCTTCTCTACATCTTGTTCGGCGCGACGGCGGACATTCTGCAGGTCGGCTGCTACACGCAACGCCTGATCCTGCGCACCGGCCAGTTGCTCCTCGAGCACTTGTACACGTGCCGCCAGCTCTTCACCGGAATCCTGGGAAGCCTGATTGGCGTCTAGATTTTGCGTGTCCTGCGTCTGTTCGTCAGCCATAGATTTCTCCTCTCAACTTCGTCCGCGAGCTCAACTCGCGCTTCTGCCCCGGTATATGGGGTCGGGTTTTGCAGCTTCAAGGGCCATCTGACGAATTAACCTTACAAAAAGCAGCTGCATAACCATTCCCCGCAGCGCTAAGAAAATCATTTGTCCAAGCAAATCGAGCTAAGCGTGGGCATTGTCAGGCCAAAACAAAACACTGTATAAATAACCAGACCTAAAGCCTGGGAGCGGCCTTATGCTGGTGCACCTGTCCGTACACAACTACGCCATCGTCGAACACCTCGATCTCGAACTTGATCGAGGCATGAGCGTGATCACCGGTGAAACCGGCGCAGGCAAGTCGATCATGCTCGATGCCCTGGGCCTGACGCTGGGCGACCGCGCCGACAGTGGCGTGGTGCGCCCCGGAGCGGACAAGGCCGACATCCTGGCGACGTTCGACCTGGTCGACATCCCCGAGGCCAGCGCCTGGCTGGCCGAACGCGACCTGGACACCGACGGTTTGTGCATCCTGCGCCGGGTCATCACCGCTGAAGGCCGCTCCCGAGGCTACATCAACGGCACGCCCTGCCCCCTGGGCGACCTCAAGGCCCTCGGCGAGCTGCTGATCGACATTCACAGCCAGCATGAACACCAATCCCTGCTCAAGACCGACACCCATCGCCGCTTGCTGGATGAATACGCCGGCGCCACCGACCTGGCCCGACAGGTCCAACTGGCGGCCCAACGCTGGCGCCAGACCCGCCAGGAACTGGATCGACTCTCCAATTCCGGCGACGAACAACGTGCCCGTCACCAGTTATTGAGCTACCAGCTCGAAGAGCTGGAGAACCTGGCCCTGGGTGAAAATGAACTGGAAGAGCTGGAGCAGGAACACAAGAACCTGACCAACGCCGAAGCACTGCTGGGCATTTGCCGGCAAGTGGTCGAACAATGCAGCGAGAGCGATTCAGGCAATGTGCTCAATGCACTGACAGCGAGCCTGAACCGACTCTCCAGCGTGAACAATTCGGTGGGCGCCCTGAACGAAGCGACCAACCTGCTGACGAGTGCGCAGATCCAGGTCGAAGAAGCCGTCGGGGAACTGAATCGGTTCCTCGATCATTTCGATGCCGACCCGGCCCGCCTGCAGTACCTGGAAGAGCGCCTGGACACTATCTATACACTGGCGCGCAAGCATCGCATCCAACCGACCGATGTTGCCGAACTCCAGCAGCGCCTGCTGGAAGAACTGGAAACCCTGAACGCCAACGATGAATCCATCGAGCGCCTGGGGGACGAACTGGCTTCTTATGCCCGTCATTACCAGGAAAAGGCCAAGGAGCTCAGCGGACTGCGGCAGCACGCCGCAACAGGACTGGCCAGCGCCGTGGAACAGGAAATCCAGCGCCTGGGCATGCCGGGCGGACGCTTCACCATCGAATTGCGCCCCAACGCTGGCGACGAGCTCCAGCCCAATGGCCTGGAGCAAGTGGAACTGCTGGTCAGCGCCAACCCCGGGCAACCGCTCAAGGCCCTGGCCAAAGTCGCGTCCGGCGGCGAGCTGTCACGAATCAGCCTGGCCATCCAGGTCATCACCGCGCAGACCTCTCGTGTGCCGACGCTGGTATTCGACGAAGTTGACGTGGGCATCGGTGGCCCAACCGCGGAAATTGTCGGCCAGTTGCTGCGCCGGCTGGGGGAACGCGGCCAGGTGCTGACGGTGACTCACCTGCCCCAGGTCGCCGCCCAGGGACACCAGCATCTATTTGTGCACAAGGTACGCGGCGAGGATGCCACTCGCACCGCCGTCTCCAAGCTCAACAAAAACGAGCGCGTGGAAGAAGTGGCGCGAATGCTCGGGGGCATCGACCTCACCAAGGAATCCCTGGCCCACGCGAAAAAAATGGTCGTTACCGCGAAAATCTGAGAACGGCAGAAAGCACGAAGGCGACCCTGGGGTCGCCTTCGTTCGTTTCACGAACCGTAATAGTCCGCGCGACATGCTTACTTTTTCTTGCGTACGTACAGCACAAGATTGTGATCAACCATCTCGAAGCCATACTTGTCGACGATTGCTTTCTGCAGCCGCTCGATTTCTTCGTCGAAGAATTCGATCACTTCGCTCGTCTCGACGTTGACCATATGGTCGTGATGCTTGCCGTCGTCCAGTTCGAAGACCGCATGGCCTCCGTCGAAGTTGTGCCGCACCACCAAGCCAGCTGCCTCGAACTGGGTCAGAACACGGTAAACCGTGGCCAGACCGACGTCCTCACCAGCCTCCATAAGTGCCTTATAGACATCTTCAGCACTCATGTGGCGTTGCTCGGCGGAATCGAGCATTTGTAGAATCTTGACCCGTGGCAGGGTCACTTTGAGGCCGGCTTTGCGTAGTTCGCTATTTTCAACCATGGTCAGCTTTCTCGCGATGCTGCTTCGCAGCTTCTCTTAATGCGGGTATGATCGGCGTTTACGTTGTCCCAGCCAAGATAGTGGAAGTCGCCCACCGATGCAAAACACCAAGCTCTTGCTAACCAGTTTCACCTTTGTGGGACTGCTCGCACTCGCCGGTTGTTCATTCCCCGGGGTTTACAAAATCGACATCCAGCAGGGCAATGTCGTCACGCAGGACATGATAGACCAGTTGCGCCCGGGAATGACCCGCCGGCAAGTACGGTTTATCATGGGTAACCCCCTGCTGACCGACACGTTCCATGCCGATCGCTGGGATTACCTGTACAGCTTGCAGCCAGGCGGCGGTGAGCGCCAGCAGGAACGCATCAGCGTTATCTTTAGCCCCAACGACCAACTCGTCAGCCTGTCGGGCGATTTCATGCCTGGCGTGAGCCGTGACGAGGCCATCTTGGGCAAGGACAGCGACAACACCGTTACTGACCCGACCCAGAAGGCCGAACAGCCGAAACCGGAAAAACCGGTCAAGCCAGGTTCGTTGCTGGACCAGATCCAGAAGGACGTGGACAAAGTCGAGACCGTACCCGTGCCGACGCCAGAGCCCCTGGACACCTCGCCGCAATAAATTGCGGCATAAAAAAACCCGGCATGCCGGGTTTTTTATTGCCTGCCATTCAAGCCAGGTTATTGCTCCGATTGGCGTGCCTGGGCAGCCTTCGCCGCGCGCAAGCGACGAATTTCCTTCGGATCGGCCAACAACGGGCGATAGATCTCCAGTCGATCGGCCGCCTGCACCACCTGATGCTCTGGATCGGCAACCAGCTTGCCAAAAATTCCTACCGGGCAAGTCGCCAGATCCAGCTCTGGAAACACATCGGCAATGCCCGATGCCGCCAGTGCGGCACGAACACTCGCGCCCTCCTGCACCACGCAGGTGCGCAAGACCTGACGCTCCGTCGAGGCATACACCACTTCTATCTCAATCAACGCTTGAGCTCTGCATTCTGCTTGGCCCGCTGGCAGAACGCATCGACCAGGGTATTGGCGGCTTGATTGAACAGCGGCCCCAGCGTCGCCCGCACCAGAGGACCGGCGTAGTCGAACGACAGGTCCAGGCTGATCTTGCAGGCCTTTTCACCCAGCGGCTTGAACACCCAGACACCGTGGAGCTGGTTGAAAGGCCCTTCTTCCAGATTCATCTCGATGGACTGTCCCGGCACCAGCGTATTGCGCGTAACGAAGCGCTGGCTCAAGCCGCTCTTGGCAATGTTGAGGCTGGCGCGCATATGGGTTTCAGAGCTCTCCAGCACCTCGGCCGACGAGCACCACGGCAAGAACTGCGGGTAGCTCGCCACATCGTTGACCAGGTCATACAGCGCCTGCGCCGGATAGGGCAGCAAGGCCGAGCGTTGAATATGTGTCGTCATGTAAGCGTCACTTCCACAGCTGGGCGGCAAACACTACGAGAATGCCGATGGGCGCCACGTAGCGCATCAAGAACAGGCTCAAACCAAACAATACCGGGCTGCGCAGCGACAATTCATCACGCACCGCTTCACGCCCCATGATCCATCCTGCAAACACTACGAAACACAAACCACCCAATGGCAGCATGATCCGTGAGGTGAAGAAATCAATCACGCCGAAGAAATCCAGCCCTCCGGTTGCGCCCCATTGGTAGAGATGGAATAGCCCGTCTTCGTTCACGAAAAACTTCGCTTGCTTCCATATATTGAAGGAAAACACCGTGCCCAGGCCGACAAACCAGCAGGTGAAGGCCAACCAGAAGGTTACCCAGGCGCGGCTGAGCCGGGTCCGTTCAACCAGGTAAGCCACCATGGGTTCCAACAGGGAGATGGCCGA
This sequence comes from Pseudomonas brassicacearum subsp. brassicacearum, assembly GCF_008801605.1. Lineage (GTDB taxonomy): Bacteria > Pseudomonadota > Gammaproteobacteria > Pseudomonadales > Pseudomonadaceae > Aquipseudomonas > Aquipseudomonas brassicacearum. The sequence continues at coordinate 334,636 of NZ_VZPJ01000005.1, forward strand.
ACTCCAGGCTGCGATGGCCACCAGGAGGAAAAACACCACGCCCATCACTTGGCCGAACGCCATGCTGCCGAAGGCAAAAGGCAGGCTGACAAACATCAGCCCCGGCCCCTCACTGGGGTTCAGGCCGGCGGCGAATACAATCGGAAACAATGCCACCCCCGCCAACAGCGACACGAAGGTATCCAACAGCGCGACACCGACAACGGTCCGGGTCAGGGATGCATTCTTGGGCATGTAGGCGCCATAGATCATGATCGAACCGACCCCGACGCTCAGGGAGAAAAACGCATGCCCCATGGCCGGCAGCAGGCCATCCAGGACTTTCTCCGGCTGGAAGTCGAACATGAAATGCACGCCTTCCATGAAATGCCCGGTGGTCATGCTGTAGCCCAGCAGCACCAGGATCATCACGAACAGCAACGGCATCATGATCCGCAGGCTGCGCTCAAGCCCGGCAACCACTCCCCGGGCAATCACCACCGCCGAGAGCACCATGAAAATCGTGTGCCAGAGGGTCAGCCTCCAGGGATCGGCAATCACATTGCCGAAGTAGGCGCCTACCTGATCAGGCGTCACACCCTGAAAATCCCCACGCCCCATGTCGATGATGTAGTCCAGCGACCAACCGCCGACCACGCTATAGAAAGACAGAATCAACAGCGCCGTGATCATCCCGGCGAAGGCGCCCCACGACCACTTGGGCGAGTGCCCCGCCGCCACCGCCAACACCTTCAAGGCATTGGCCGGGCTTTGCCGGGCCCGACGACCGATCAGGGTTTCGGCCAGCATTACCGGCGCGCCGATCAGCGCAATGCACGCCAGGAACATCAGTACGAAGGCACCGCCACCGTAGACGCCGACCATGTAGGGGAATTTCCAGATACTGCCCAACCCCACCGCAGAACCGGTTGCAGCGAATATAAAAACCCAGCGGCTAGCCCAACTGCCGTGGACAGAAACCTTGTCTGTCGACATCGTGATCACGCCCAAGCATTCAAAAAAGAGGCCGCATTGTCCGGGATTCACTCAACGTGCTCAAGCACGCTGCTTCACCGTAGCCGACACGCACGCAACTGCCTATAATGCCGCCCCTATGGCTAAACAGAAGAAACACCCCACAGGGACCATCGCGCAAAATAAAAAGGCGCGACACGATTACTTCATCGAACAACGTTTCGAGGCTGGCATGGTCCTGGCCGGCTGGGAAGTAAAGAGCCTGCGTGCCGGCAAGGCGCAACTGGTCGACAGCTACGTGCTGCTCAAGGACGGCGAGGCTTGGCTGCTGGGCAGCCATTTCACGCCGCTGACCACCGCCAGCACCCACGTGATCGCCGACCCGACGCGCTCGCGCAAGCTGCTGCTCAACAAGCGCGAGCTGGAAAAACTCTTCGCCTCCGTGCAGCAGAAGGGTTACACCTGCGTCTGCACGTCGTTGTACTGGAGCAAGCACTTGATCAAGTGCGAGATTGCCCTGGGCAAGGGCAAGAAGGAATACGACAAGCGCGATACCGAACGCGAACGCGATGCCGGCCGCGAGCTGCAGCGCGCGGTGCGCAACAAGGGCAAGGAAGACTAGCCCGGGATCAACTGTGGGAGCCGAGCTTGCTCGCGATGGCGTCGACACATCCGGCAGCGATGTGTCAGACAGACCGCTTTCGCGAGCAAGCTCGCTCCCACAGGGTCCACAGGCGCGATTACATCCCTTTACGCCGCTCCGCCCGCGCCACGCGCTGCACTTCCTGACGCACCTCTTCCAGAACCTCCTGCACATACAAGATGTGCCGGCTTGACACTTCCCGCGCCTGTTCGGCGTGCCCGCCCATGATCGCCTGGTACAACTCCCGGTGCTGGCTGATCAACATGTCGCGGGTTTCACTGCGTTGCTTGTACATGCCGCCGATGTTGGTCACCACATTGCGCTTGAGCAGGTCGAACAAGCCGCGGATGGTATGCAGCAACACCGCGTTATGACTGGCCTCGGCAATCGCCAGGTGAAACCGGGCATCCGCCGCGCCCTCCTCCGCCCGGCTCACCTCGTCGTGGCGCGAGTAACAGTCCTGCAGCTCGTCGAATGCCGCCGTCAGCCGCTCGCGGTCTACATCCGTGGCCCGCTGCGCCGCGTAATAAGCACAGGACGCTTCCAGGGTGTGACGAAACTCAAGCAAGTCGCGCTGCGCTTCGGGATTGCTTTCCAACAATTGCAGCAGTGGATCACTGAACGTCGAGCCCAGCGACTCCACCACATAGTTGCCGCCGCCCTGGCGACTGACCAACAAGCCTTTGGCCGCCAGCTTCTGGATCGCCTCGCGCAACGAAGGGCGTGACACACCGAACTGCTCAGCCAGGGTCCGTTCGGCCGGCAGCCGCTCACCAGACTTGAGCGTGCCCTCAAGGATCATGCCTTCAAGCCGCTCGACAATATCGTCAGACAAACGGCGCTGACGAATCTGATCAAACCCCATAACTCAATTCTCCACGATCCCGACGGCTCGCCGGGCTCTCTATTCTGGCCCATCCGGGCCTTGTCCACACCCATCAAAGCCGTTTTGCACAACCGGATCAGATGCGCTCTGCACCGCTTATTCGACGAAAGTTTCAGGGCGGCAAATTGACACATGACAACCAAGGCTTTTACCCTAGCCAACAGCGATTGTAAATTGGTATTACCAATTAACCAAACCCGCTGGCAGTGCCTGACCAACAACAATTAGGGGCCCACCCATTATGCAAACCTGGCAACAGCTCTACAGCCCGCTCGGCAGCCTCGGCTTGTCCGCACTCGCGGCCGTCATTCCCATCGTATTTTTCTTCCTGGCCCTGGCGGTGTTTCGCCTCAAGGGGCATGTGGCCGGCAGCATCACCCTGGCCCTGGCGATTGCCGTGGCGATTTTCGCTTTCAATATGCCCGCCGACATGGCCTTCGCAGCCGCCGGCTATGGTTTTGCCTACGGTCTGTGGCCCATCGCCTGGATCATCGTCGCGGCCGTATTCCTCTACAAACTGACAGTCAAGAGCGGCCAGTTCGAGGTGATTCGCAGCTCGGTGCTGTCGATTACCGATGACCAACGCCTGCAAGTGCTGTTGATCGGCTTTTGCTTCGGCGCATTTTTGGAAGGTGCCGCCGGTTTCGGTGCCCCGGTGGCGATCACTGCCGCCCTGCTGGTCGGCCTGGGCTTCAACCCCCTGTACGCCGCCGGCCTGTGCCTGATCGCCAACACCGCCCCGGTCGCGTTCGGTGCGTTGGGCATTCCGATCATCGTGGCCGGTCAGGTCACCGGGATCGACGCCTTCAAGATCGGCGCCATGACCGGTCGCCAGCTGCCATTGCTGTCGCTGTTCGTGCCGTTCTGGCTGGTGTTCATGATGGACGGCCTGCGCGGCGTGCGGGAAACCTGGCCAGCAGCACTGGTGGCAGGCCTGAGCTTCGCCATCACCCAGTACTTCACCTCCAACTTCATTGGCCCGGAACTGCCGGACATCACCTCCGCCCTGGCCAGCCTGATTTCCCTGACGCTGTTCCTGAAAGTCTGGCAGCCCAAGCGTACCGCTGGCGCCCAGATTGCCGGCGCCACCTCCAGCACCACGGTCACCGCCAGCGCCGGTGGTTTCGGCCAACCGCGCAGCACCGTCGCTTCGCCCTACAGCCTGGGGGAAATCATCAAGGCCTGGTCGCCGTTCCTGATCCTGACCGTATTGGTGACGATCTGGACCCTCAAGCCGTTCAAGGCGATGTTCGCCGCTGGCGGTTCGATGTACGGCTGGGTGTTCAACTTCGCCATCCCGCACCTGGACCAGATGGTGATCAAGGTCGCGCCCATCGTGATCAACCCCACTGCCATTCCGGCCGTGTTCAAGCTTGATCCGATTTCCGCCACCGGCACGGCGATTTTCTTCTCCGCATTGATCTCGATGCTGGTGCTGAAGATCAATATCAAAACTGGTCTTACCACTTTTAAAGAGACGCTTTTCGAGCTGCGCTGGCCGATCCTGTCCATCGGCATGGTGTTGGCATTCGCGTTCGTCACCAACTACTCGGGCATGTCGTCGACCATGGCCCTGGTGCTGGCCGGCACGGGCGCGGCGTTCCCGTTCTTCTCGCCGTTCCTGGGTTGGCTGGGTGTGTTCCTGACCGGTTCCGATACGTCGTCCAACGCCCTGTTCAGCTCGCTGCAAGCCACCACCGCGCACCAGCTCGGCGTCAACGACACCTTGCTCGTCGCGGCCAACACCAGCGGCGGCGTGACCGGCAAGATGATTTCGCCACAATCGATCGCGGTGGCCTGCGCGGCGACCGGGCTGGTGGGCAAGGAATCGGATCTGTTCCGTTTCACCCTCAAACACAGCCTATTCTTTGCAACGATTGTCGGCCTGATCACGTTGGCCCAGGCCTACTGGTTTACCGGCATGCTGGTTCATTAAGTCCTACACGCAATACTGAAAAAACCGACGCCGAACCGTGATTCGGCGTCTGCTATTCACCACCGGGTCTGCAAGGCTGCTGAAAGATTTCCTGTCTATATTCAGCAGCCTCAGCGGACGGATAACCGGGACCACCCGGAGACACGCCTGATGAGCGAGCTTTTTTACAACGCCGTGCCGAACGCGACCCGTGTCGCCCCGCCATTGCCCGAGCCTCGGCAGTACCCCAGCGAGAAACCGCAAAGGGTCTACCTGTTCGGCACTTGCGTGGTGGACCTGTTCTATCCCGAAGCAGGGATGGATGCGATTCATCTGCTGGAGCGCGAAGGAATCCGGGTGGACTACCCGCAAGGGCAAAGCTGCTGCGGCCAACCGGCCTACACCTCGGGCTACACCGAACAGGCGCGGACGGTGGCACGGGCGCAGTTGGCCTTGTTTGCCGAAGACTATCCGGTGGTGGTGCCTTCGGGCTCCTGCGCCGGCATGCTGCGCGAGCATTACGCCGACCTGTTCAAGGATGAGCCCGACACGCTCAAACAGGTCCAGGCCCTGGCGGCCCGGACCTATGAACTGGCTGAATTCCTGCTGTTTGTCTGCAAGGTGCAGTTGAACGACAGCGGTGAGCCGGTGAAGGTTGCGCTGCACACGTCCTGCTCGGCACGGCGTGAAATGAACACCCACCTGCACGGCCGCGCGTTGTTGGCGCAGTTACGCAATGTGGAACGAGTCGACCACAGCCACGAAAGCGAATGCTGTGGCTTTGGTGGGACGTTCAGCGTTCGCATGCCGGATATTTCCGGCGCGATGGTGGCCGACAAGACCCGAGCGCTGAAGGAATCCGGCGCGCACAAGGTCATCAGTGCCGATTGTGGCTGCCTGATGAACATCAACGGCGCACTGGAAAAACAGCAGGAGGCGTTACGCGGCCAGCACCTGGCGAGCTTCCTCTGGCAGCGTAGCGGAGGTGTCGCATGAGCACGCCGACGCTGATTCCGACCGTTGAGGTGCAGGAAGATTTTCGCGCCCGAGCCCACAAGGCCCTGGCCGACACGCAACTGCGAAACAACTTTCGCAGCGCGATGGATTCACTGATGACCAAGCGGGCAACGTCCTTCAGCGATGCCCACGAAAGAGAACACCTGCGTGTGCTGGGCAATGCCGTCCGCGCCCGTGCGTTATCGAAGCTGCCCGACCTGCTCGAGCAACTTGAAAGCAACCTGACCCGCAACGGTGTGAACGTGCACTGGGCGGAAACGGTGGACGAAGCCAATGGCATCGTCCTCTCGATCATCCGCGCTCACGAGGCGCGGCAAGTGATCAAGGGCAAATCGATGGTCAGCGAAGAGATGGAGATGAACCATTTCCTCGAGGCTCGGGACATTGAATGTCTTGAGTCCGACATGGGGGAATACATCGTCCAGCTCGACCACGAGAAGCCTTCACACATCATTATGCCGGCGATCCACAAGAATGCCGGTCAGGTCGCGTCCTTGTTCCACGACAAACTCGGCGTGGAGTACACCAAGGACGTTGACCAACTCATTCAGATCGGTCGCAAGGTATTGCGGCAGAAATTCTTCGAGGCCGACATCGGCGTCTCCGGCGTCAACTTCGCCGTCGCTGAAACCGGCACGCTGCTGCTGGTGGAAAACGAAGGCAACGGGCGGATGTCCACCACCGTGCCGCCGGTGCACATTGCCGTGACCGGCATCGAAAAAGTCGTCGAGAACCTGCGCGACGTCGTGCCGCTGCTGTCGCTGCTGACCCGCTCGGCCCTTGGCCAGCCGATCACCACCTACGTCAACATGATCTCCGGCCCGCGCAAGCCTGACGAACTGGACGGCCCCCGGGAAGTCCATCTGGTCCTGCTCGACAACGGTCGCAGCCAGGCGTTTGCCGATAGCGAATTGCGCCAGACGCTGAACTGCATCCGCTGTGGCGCCTGTATGAATCATTGCCCGGTCTATACCCGAATCGGCGGTCATGCCTACGGCGAGGTTTACCCGGGACCTATCGGAAAAATCATCACGCCGCACATGGTCGGCCTGGCCAAGGTGCCGGACCATCCGAGCGCCTCTTCGCTGTGCGGTGCCTGCGGTGAAGTGTGTCCGGTGAAGATTCCGATCCCGGCTTTGCTGCGGCGGCTGCGGGAAGAAAACGTCAAGGCGCCGGACAGCCCCCATCAGGTGATGCGCGGCCAGGGCAGCAAATACTCGCCCAAGGAACGCTTCATCTGGAACGCCTGGGCTCGACTCAACAGTTCGCCACGGTTGTATCGGCTGTTCGGGTTCCTCGCCACGCGCCTGCGCGCCCTGACGCCCAACAACGTCGGGCCATGGACCCAGAACCACAGCGCCCCCAAACCCGCCGCCCGCTCATTGCATGACCTGGCCCGCGAACACCTGAACCAGCAGGGAGACCGCCGATGAGCGCCAAGGACAATATCCTCGCCAAGCTGCGTAAAAGTCTGACCGGCGCCACGCCCGTTGCCGACAACTTCGACGTCGAGCTGGTGACGCAGACCTACCGCTATGCGCCCGAAGAACGTATCCCGCAATTGCGCAAGCTGATGGAGGCGGTGCACACCGAAATCCACCTGACGTCCGAGGAAGGCTGGCCGACCCTGCTCGCGCAATTGCTGCGCGACCGTCAATTGCCGAGCCTGCTCATCGCCCCGACCACCGCGCACGGGGAAAAAATCACACAATTCTGGGCGAACAATCCGGACCTGCCAACCCTCAAGGCTTACGACCGCCCGGTAGAAGAGTGGAAAGCCGAGTTGTTCAACGACACCCCCGCCAGCCTGACCGGAACCCTTGGCGCCATCGCCGCCACCGGCAGCCTGATTCTCTGGCCAACCCGGGAAGAGCCTCGACTGATGAGCCTGGTCCCACCGGTGCATTTCGCCCTGCTCAAGGCCAGCGAAATCCGTGACAACTTCTATGAGGTGCAGCAGGAATTCGAGTGGGCCCAAGGCATGCCCACCAATGCCCTGCTGGTATCGGGCCCGTCGAAAACCGCCGACATCGAGCAAGTCCTGGCCTATGGCGCCCATGGTCCGAAGGATCTGGTTGTTTTGATTCTGGAGGACCAATGACCCTTCCGGCCCCTTTTCTACACGACGTCCAACAACTGATCCCGCAGAAACGCCGTTTCGACGATCCGCTGTCGACTTTGGCCTTCGGCACCGACGCCAGTTTCTATCGGCTGATTCCGAAACTGGTGGTACGCGTCGAATCCGAAGATGAAGTGATTGCTTTGCTGAAACTGGCCCAACGCGACCAGGTCCCGGTCACCTTCCGCGCCGCCGGCACCAGCCTGTCCGGGCAAGCCATCAGCGATTCGGTGCTGATTGTGCTCGGGGATAACTGGAACGGGCGCGAGATTCGTGAACAGGGCACGCAGATCCGTTTGCAGCCCGGCGTGATCGGCGCCCAGGCCAACGCCTGGCTGGCGCCGTTCGGGCGCAAGATCGGCCCAGATCCGGCGTCGATCAACGCCTGCAAAATCGGCGGCATCGTCGCCAACAACGCCAGCGGCATGTGCTGCGGCACAGCGCAGAACACCTATCACACCCTGGCCGGCATTCGCCTGGTACTGGCCGACGGCACGCGCCTGGATACCGAAGACGACAGCAGCGTGGCGGCTTTTCGTACAAGCCATGGCGAACTGCTGGAACGCCTCGCGACTCTGGGCCGCGAGACCCGCGCCAACACTGAATTGGCTGCGCGAATTCGGCATAAATATCGTCTGAAAAATACCACCGGCCTGTCACTCAATGCCCTGGTGGACTTCGATGAGCCTGTGGATATCTTGAGCCACCTGCTGGTCGGCTCCGAAGGCACTCTCGGCTTCATCAGTGCGGTGACCTACAACACCGTCATCGACCATCCGAACAAAGCCTCGGCCCTGATCGTCTTCCCCGATGTGGAAACCTGCTGCAACGCCGTCACCGTGCTGAAAAGCCAGCCAGTCTCGGCCGTGGAGCTGCTGGACCGCCGCAGCCTGCGCTCGGTGCAGGACAAACCGGGAATGCCGGATTTCGTACAGCATCTGTCGATCAATGCCTGCGCCTTGCTGATCGAATCCCGCGCCGCCTCTTCATCTTTACTGCAAGAGCAACTGGCCCGGATCATGGCCTCGCTGGCCGGTTTCCCGGTGGAAAAACAGGTCGACTTTACCGAGGACCCAAGGGAAAACGCCCGGCTCTGGGCGATCCGCAAAGACACCTTCCCGGCCGTGGGTGCGGTGCGCAAAACCGGGACCACGGTGATCATCGAAGACGTGACCTTTCCGGTGGAACAACTGGCCATTGGCGTAAACCGCCTGATCGAGTTGTTCGACAAACATCACTACGACGAAGCGATCCTTTTCGGACACGCGCTGGAAGGCAATCTGCACTTCGTCTTCACCCAAGGCTTCAACAACCCTGAAGAAGTCGCACGCTACCAGGCGTTCATGGATGACGTGGCGCAGTTGGTGGCGGTGGAGTTCGGCGGCTCGCTGAAAGCCGAACACGGCACCGGGCGCAACATGGCACCGTTCGTCGAACTGGAATGGGGCAGTGACGCCTATCAATTGATGTGGCAGCTCAAACGCCTGCTCGATCCCAACGGCATCCTCAACCCGGACGTGGTGCTCAGCGAAGACCCGCAGATCCACCTCAAACACCTCAAACCGCTGCCGGCCGCCGATGAGATTGTGGATAAGTGCATCGAGTGCGGTTTCTGCGAACCGGTGTGTCCGTCCAAGGACCTGACCTTGAGCCCGCGCCAGCGCATCGTGATCTGGAGGGATATCCAAGCCAAGAAACGCGCCGGCACGGACACCACCGAACTGGAGCGTGCCTACCAATACCAGGGCATCGATACCTGTGCCGCCACGGGCCTGTGTGCACAACGTTGCCCGGTAGGCATCAATACCGGCGAACTGGTGAAAAAACTGCGCAGCCGTGACGCAACAAAGACGAAAACCGCCAACTGGATTGAAGGAAATTTCGCCACCACATTGCAAGGCGCACGCTTCGCCCTCCACGTCGCCAACGGTGCGCGCATGCTGCTGGGCGCGCCCCGCCTGGCGAAACTGTCGGCCTCGTTGACGCGGCTGTCCAAAGGCCAAGTCCCACAGTGGACCAACGCCATGCCCCAGCCGGAAAAGGCCATCCGTTTCAGCCCCGCCGTGTCGGACGAACGGCCGAGAGTCGTGTACCTGGCGGCGTGCGTGTCGCGGGTCATGGGCCCGGCGGCAGCGGACAAGGAGCAGATGTCGCTGTACGACAAGACCCGCGGCCTGCTGGAAAAGGCCGGTTATCAGGTGGTCTTTCCAGACAATGTGGACAGCCTCTGCTGCGGCCAACCCTTTGCCTCCAAAGGCTACGCCGAACAGGCCGAGCACAAGCGCCAGGAACTGATCGGCGCCCTGCTGCACGCCAGTCGCGGCGGGCTCGACCCCATCTACTGTGACACCAGCCCCTGCACATTGCGGCTGGTCCAGGACCTTGGCGACGTGCGCCTGGACCTGTATGACCCGGTTCGCTTCATCCGTACCCACTTGATGGATCGGCTCGACTTCATTCCCCAGGAGGCGCCCATCGCCGTGCACGTCACGTGCAGCACGCAGCACCTTGGCGAAAGCCAGGCGCTGATCGACCTGGCGCGCAAGTGCAGTAAAAACGTGGTCATCCCGGAAGGCATCCATTGTTGCGGTTTCGCCGGCGACAAGGGCTTCTCCACGCCAGAGCTGAACGCCCACTCGCTGCGCTCACTGAAGGACGCGGTACAGCATTGCAGCGAAGGGATTTCCACCAGCCGCACCTGTGAGATCGGTCTTACCCAACACGGCGCAATTGACTACCACGGGTTGGTGTATCTGGTGGACCGTGTCACCCGCTCCAAGCCCGTCAACGGTGAGGACCTTGCGATGGGACTCGAAGAAAAATCGAATTCCTGCGCGTCGCTGTAGTCACTTGAATAGGCCCGGCTGCGCTGGGCCATCCACTGACTCGGCCTGGCCGCCACTGTCCCGCGGCACCGAGACCATACGTTCAAGGAGATACACATGAAGCGCACCGCACTTGCTGGCTTGTTCATTTCCGCTGCGATGTTGGCCTCTCCGGTGTTTGCAGATAGCCAGGCAGACCTTTGCCAAATAAATCTGCAAAAAATCAAGGACGCCAAGGTCAGCAGCGAGCAAATGAGTGAAAGCATGAAGTCTGACATCGATGCCACTGTCCAACAGGCCACCGCTGCCAAGGCCAAAGGTACCGAGCAAGGCACGAAGGAATGCATCTCGCTGACCACCCAAGCTCTTCAGAAACTGCAGAACAACACCAAAGGCGATCAGCAGTAATGTCGCGTCCGGCCAACCTTCGGGTTGGCCTCAGTCGCGGATTGGCGTACACTGCAAATGCCTGCCACTCCTCCAGCTTCATGGAGCGACAGGTTCGGGGCCGTTTAGGATTCGACGCCGGTTGCGAAACTTTAGGTGCATGCCGAGTTGGTAACAGAACTCGTAAATCCACTGTTGCAACTTCTATAGTTGCCAATGACGAAAACTACGGCCAGGAATTCGCTATCGCTGCGTAAGCAGCCTTAGACCTGAGCTTCTGGTACCTTCGGGTCCAGCAATCATTAGGGGATGTCTGTAAACCCAAAGTGATTGTCATATAGAACAGAATCGCCGTGCAGTACGTTGTGGACGAAGCGGCTAAAACTTACACAACTCGCCCAAAGCACCCTGCCCGTCGGGTCGCTGAGGGTTAACTTAATAGACACGGCTACGCATGTAGTACCGACAGCGGAGTACTGGCGGACGGGGGTTCAAATCCCCCCGGCTCCACCACTTCAACATCTAAAGACGTCCACGGACGTCTTTTTTTGTGCCTGGAATCCAGTAAATACGGGAGTTTCAGGGCTACTGGAGGCTTTCGAGGTTTTTAGAGTTCCAGGCGATTTGGTATTCCCAATGGTATTCCCGGCTACCCGGCGCTAATCTTGGGAATACCAAAAGGTGTCATGGAGTACTTCTCATGTGCGCTCAAACCACCCGCCTCTCCGACCGCCAGCTCAAGGCGGTCAAACCGAAAGACAAAGATTACGTCCTCACCGATGGCGACGGGCTCCAGCTGCGAGTCAGGGTCAATCGCTCGATGCAGTGGAATTTCAACTACCGGCATCCCGTCACCAAGAATCGAATCAACATGGCACTCGGCTCTTATCCCGAGGTTTCTCTTGCGCAAGCGAGGAAGAAAACCGTTGAGGCCAGAGAGCTGCTTGCACAGGGCATCGACCCAAAAGCTCAGCGCAATGAGCTGCAGGAAGCCAAACGAGCGGAAACGGAACATACGTTCGAGAACGTAGCCACCGCGTGGTTCGAATTGAAGAAGGACTCCGTCACCCCGGCGTATGCCGAAGACATCTGGCGCTCGCTCACACTGCATGTTTTTCCAAGCATGAAATCAACGCCGTTATCGGAAGTGAACGCGCCGATGGTCATCAAGCTGCTTCGTCCGATTGAAGCTAAAGGCAGCCTCGAGACAGTTAAGCGAGTGAGCCAGCGCCTTAACGAGATCATGACCTACGGGGTCAACTCCGGAATGATCTTTGCCAACCCTCTCAGTGGCATTCGAGCGGTGTTCAAGAAACCCAAGAAAGAAAATATGGCCGCGCTACCACCTGACGAACTTCCGGAGCTCATGATGGAAATCGCGAACGCCAGCATCAAGCGGACGACCCGCTGCCTGATCGAATGGCAACTTCATACCATGACACGCCCTGCCGAGGCGGCCACCACTCGATGGGCAGACATCGACTTCGACAAACGCATTTGGACCATCCCTCCGGAGCGAATGAAAAAGCGTCGTCCGCATACAATTCCGCTGACCGAACATGCACTCTCGTTATTGGAGACGCTCAAGCACCATAGCGGCCACAGGGAATATGTGTTCCCGTCAGATAGAAACCCGCGCACCCACGCGAATAGCCAAACAGCAAACATGGCGTTGAAACGAATGGGCTTTCAGGACCGTTTGGTCAGCCACGGCATGCGCTCCATGGCCAGCACAATCCTCAACGAGCATGGATGGGATCCGGAGCTAATCGAAGTCGCGCTGGCGCATGTCGACAAGGACGAAGTTCGGAGCGCCTACAACCGGGCGGATTACATCGAACGTCGGCGCCCGATGATGGCCTGGTGGAGTGAACATATCCAGAAAGCGGCTACCGGCAGCCTGTCAGCGTCGGCCATCAATCAAACCAGGGACCGCAAGGTGGTGCCGATACGCTGACATCACGGCGACAGTTCATGCCATCCGTGTAGTGGAGCTTGCCAGCGCTTCTTCGGCCGAGCCCCTGAGTATGGGAAGGCTCCGCATTCCCATACTCAGGGGCTCACGCTTAAAGGCCTATCAGACAACCACGACTTTTGCCTTTCTAAGGCGGATCAACCCTGCTGTTAACTCGTAGTAGTAGACGGTAGCTGGAGCTGAGCATCGCAGGTAGTGCTTCAGAAACCATCTCACGTGCTTTTCTCTCCAGGACCAGGGAGTCGCGCAACCCCAGCGCTCACGAATCACCTCGTGCATCCTTTCTGCTTGCCTAATGTGCCGCTGCCGCGTGGCATGTGCACCTTTGAGCACGGGGCACAGGAATAACGCTATGTCGAACTCGGCCGTCATCGCCAGCCTCCGATGTAGGCACTCACCACATCGATGCGGTTATGTCCCAGTTCGTGGCTGATCTGCTGTCGTGCACGCTGATCAAGCTCTCGATCTTCTCGATGAACACGACCGCCGTTGACAGGTGTATTCAAGCCAGTCAGTTGCTCATAGCGCTCACAGGCGAAAGCCGCCCGCAGCTCATGAAAGCCTTTCAATCCATGATCGTGCAGGAGGTCCCGTGCCGGTTGCACAACTGATTGCATAAACTCTTTGTAGCTCTCGTTGGGAGCCAACAGGTTCCGACTGCGACTGGGCGAAGCCTCACAGGCCCTCTCCAAGGCGCTACGGATTTGATCAGTGACCGGAATCCAACGTGGTGCTGACGCGCCTGATCGGCCGCCTTTGGTGCCGTCTTGGATGTTGATCTTGCCCAGTTGCCGCGCCTCACATTGCAGTCGGGGCAGGTCCGCCAAGATCGCTTCACGCAGACGCATACCAGTCTCCCGGGCCAGATGCACAATTGCGGCCACTCGTTGCTGACTTCGCTCTGACAGCGCGCGTGCGATCAATTCGATCTGAGCACGATCTTGGCCTTGCGGTGCCTCCCCGCGTACGCTTGAGCGCTGCAAACCCAGCGCCTTGCTCGGACTGGAGATTTTGACGTACTGATCACCGCGCAGCGCAGCCATCGTTCGGTTCACGCTGGACAGTCGGTTCTGCGCGGTGGCTATGCCGATGTTGCCCCGATCAACCTGCTCACGCACATACGTGGCGTACCGCATGAGGATCTCACGGTCGATCTGTCGCGCGTCATTGAGTCCCGGACCTTCATCGGATCGACACCAATTCACGAAGGCCTGCCACCGATCGCTATGGGCTTTGACGGTAGCAAAATGGCCATCGCCAAATAGATCTTTCAGTGCTTGCGGTCCGGCATAGCTGAGCTGGCGACCAAAGCCAAAATTACGACCCGCTCGCTTATCGACCCGAGCCATTTTCCTGCTCCTGATCGACTGCTGCGAGCTCATGAAAAAGGGCTCGCCAGTGTGCATTCACAATAGCGAACTGGGCCCAATCAGTCGGGCGAAAACACAGCGTGTTGCCGGCGACGTATAGATGCGCGCCCTCCTTTTTCAACCATTGGATGATGGCTGTCGTCGTAGTGCTAGCTTTACGGGTGATGGCGACATCGGCGACACCGGCGACAACCCTTACCTTGTCTGGCTTTGAGCGTGGCGACAAAGTGGCGACAGTCGCGGCGACAAACCGCGCTTTCGGCTCCTTTTGGCGCTGAGCCAGGTGGTTGCGCAGCGCTTCATCAAGATTGAACATGGCGCACCTCGAAGGTGTGGCCGTCGGTGATGAGCCACTGATGATCAATCAACTCGACCAACAGCTTGGCGGTATGACGACTGCTCTTACGGGCAAAACGGGGACCGTTGCGGTTCAGCTCCCGAATACTGAAGCGCTTCCAATCTTTGACCTGCAGCCAGCGCAGCAGCCTGTCTGCCTCTTCTTTTACCCGGCACACCGGTTCCTGTTCGGTCAGGCGCTGGATCTCGGTGAGGTAGTAGCCCACCAAGGTGGAGGCCCGTTGGATATGGTCGACGTCCACGACACTGCTCTCCTCCACCACTGCCAGGATGCCGGCGACGCGCAGCAGGTTGTCGGCGGCCTTCGATCCGCTGGGCCGCACGCTGGCCAGCTCACCAAACTCACCCAGTTGAGCTTCGATGGCATCATGCAAATCAATCCAGCGACGGCGGGCTAACGGGCTGAGTGTCAGCGGTGATAGCCGCAAGGCACCGTCAGCGGAAAGTGACCAAGGCTGATGAAACAGGGCCGAAAGACGGTGGTGATATCGCTTTAGGGCGGGGTCTTTGGACAAGTCGACAGCCTGGTAACTGCGTTGTCCGGCCAGGCTGGTGGGCCAGGTCATGAGGCAGCGACCGAGAATGCCTTGCCCCTGCAGCAATGGGTCACTGAGTAACTGCATGGCTAGATACGGTTGCAGCATCAGGTGCAGGCTTAAGCGTCGATCGTAAGCTCGCAAGCTTTCACCCACCATAGACCGCGCGCGATCTATCGGACTGCCGTCCCAGAGTGACGACAAGGTCGTGACCGCTTTCAAACGGTTATCCCGACTCATGGTGCTGCTACCGAGGAATTGTCCCCCCTCGTCACAGAACAGGCCCATGCTCGGCAAGTCATGGCAGAGTCCCTTGATCAGGGCCTCGATAGTCGGATCCGTGGTGATCAGCCTAGGTGCAGAGGGCTCCGCTTCAAGCGGTACGCCGTTTGTGGGGTTGGGATCGCCAGGGTTGATACGCTGCGCCTGTCGCTGCGCGACACGGTACCGGGCGAGTTGTTCACGGTAGCGCTGCCACTGCTCTCGCTCCCATTGCCGTGCTGGCAGTAATGCAGATCGGTCTGCCGCCGTTTTACGATCCCCCGAAGCTGCCACCGTGATCAGGTACAGCGACAGGGGATAATTTCTCCCGTCGAGCTGTAAGCCGGCATGACCTTGGGTAGCCAGTGCCGAGGCGGCCAACACCGATTGCGCTGCCAGTGCTTGGGGCACGCCGATGACCTCGGCCATGCGCTCCGCCGCAAGCCCGAGAATCCCACCCAGTGCCTGCACGGGATAAGGCTGGGGCACGGGGTTCGACTCAATCAACGGTCGAGGTGGTCGTGGTAGTTCAAGCTTCGGATCTAACTGCTGCATGGGCCCTCTCCTCAATCATTGCTAATTGTCCTCACGTAGTCCCGCCACGACTGTTGAGTGTTATCAGGGATCAAGGCCCCTGCGGCCTGTGAGGTGTTCACTGACGCGGAACGATCGGCTCCTTACAACCGGGAGCGAGGGCATAACCCATGAATCTGGCCTCCTTAGTCGCATCCGAAGATGCGGGCGGGTAGAGGCTGTGCCGACTGACGAGTTCGGCACCTGGAGATCTGGAGTAGGAGAAGGCAACGACATGGACACCTGGGGCATGCCTGACTGTCAGTCAGATGCAGCCTTTCCATTGGCTGCGGCACCGGTGCCTGTGTCGTTGCGGATGGCGACGAATCGGATTTGTCAGGTCGATTGTCACGAGGAGAGTTGCGGCAATGCCCTGTACGACGTGGCTTGCAGCAGTGGTCCGAGCGCCCGTCTCTTTCCAGAAGAAAGAGACGGGCGCGGATTGGCGCAGCGAAGTGTGCCGAGAGGTGAGGTTGCTGCAGTGCAGCGAGGAAGGTCCATCGTCTGCCGCAGTAGGCAGATTGGTCGAGTAGGCATCCATCACTCTTGGGAGTGACCGTGCGAGCCGCCGGACGCTAATCGCACTTGGGGAAGAACCACCACGCGAGTGGCGTAGCCTTAAAGGTTCTGACTACCTGGGCAGGTGCTGTCAACGACAGCGATCCGTGCGCCAATTGTTATACCCACTCGAAAAGGCGGTCAAGCGGCACCGCCAATGCGCTGAGAAAGTGGCGACTGTCGCCACTTCTGTCGCCATGCTCCAGACCACGTTATACGCGAGTTGTCGCCACTGTCGCCGCTGTCGCCATACCTATATCCATGCCCAACGAAAGGATCCGCTTTGACACTGAACCGGCTCTGCGCCCGATACAGATCACGAGCAATTACTGACGGGTAAAAGAAGGCTGGCGCTGATCAAATTTGAAATGAAAGGGGGGAACGCGGTGGCTGCAAGAAAAAGCGAGTGAACCCTCCGATCGGCGCGATCAAAGATCGCTTAATCGGAGGGTTTGGCGGGAAAAGCAAAGTCTCAAACGTCAATTACAAACTCAGGCATCGATGCTGGTTGATTGGGAAGTGACTGCCTCACGTCGCATGATCAGCGTCTGCTGCAATCGCAGCAGAAAACCTGCTTCAAATGCTTCTTGGGGATCACCTGGACGATGATGCTTTCGGTTTTGCGCCAGTGCCCACCACAGCGGCAATGATGAGCCATCGAGCCAGGTCTCAGCGCACCGAACGCCGTCCTCAATCATCGGGCGGAATTCATTGCCCCAAGGTGTTCGGAGACCAGGACAGCCTTCAGCTGAAGGGACAGAGACGTACTCACCACCCTGTTGATGAACGCGCTGAGCTGGGATACCGGACAAACATCGAAACGCCTTGTCGAACAACACAGCCGCGTCATCCAACAGCTCTACCGCCAGCTCAACATCCTGTGGAAAATGAAGCAGGACGCTCTGTGCTCCATTAAGCCGAAGTATTGCAGCCTGCCGTAGTTTAATCGCTGCATCTTCAGGGGTAAGCGATGAAGTATCGATGCTGTTGGGTTTGGGAAGGCCAATGAGAAGCGAAAGATCAAACATCGCGGAATCCTCCGAGATCTTTTGCAGCTTGAATCATTTGGCCAGGGTGGCGCACGAGCTTAAAAGGGGGACAGGTCATTTTCCTTATCTCCTCGGACAGTTAAGGAGCCGTCCACCCAGCCGTTCTGACACGAAATGGGTGGCGGACCGTACGGGGGTCAGAAACCGGCGTCCGAGGGAACCGGCCAGGCCGAAGCCTGCCCCGCACGGACCGCCATAGAAAAGCAGCAGCTAAGCCTATGTAAGCACTTAATAGCTGGCTATGGCGCTATGCGCCTCGAACAATTCAGGTTCTGACACCCGGCCACGGGATTGACCGTGACGGGACAAAGCGTAAATGTGAAGCAGTGACAACACAAGCATGCAGTATCAATAAGCTATACATCCGAATGAAGCTGCCGGCCAGACGATGACGCTCGACGGTGACTGGTGGCCCTCCACCGCTTCAGCTCTGACCTAACGACGACTACTGCAGAGCCCGACCACACTGATAGAATCGGCATGGTTGTACATAACGCCCTTCTGAGAAATTTTATGAATACAGAATTGACGGAAGAAGAGATGCGCCGGGCGCTCTTCGGTGATTCTCAGTCCCCTGCGCCAGCATTTAACACACACGTGCAAGACACCGTCCCGGTTGTCGTGATGGTACAACTGGTAAACGCAGCGAAGAAAAAGAAAGTCTCAAAAGGCTTCACGCCCAGGCTGAGAGTCACGCTGCGGGTGGGAAATGAATTTGAAGGCAAAATGCACGAGATGGTACATGAGGCCGATACGCTGAGCTCACTAGTTGCGGAGCAAGAAGCTACAAAGACGGCCAGAAAAAAATTCAGATTTGTGGAAGTTGTATCGGTCAAGTCGATGTAAGCGGCCCGTCTAATTTGGTACTAAATCGTTATCTGTTACCGCAGGTCACCCGACCGACCAGTTCGTGTCGATTGAGGCCTTAAACCTCAGTTACGCTAATCATATCGCAGGCTGGATTTAACACTGACGCTCCATCCAAAGTCTCGATACTTAACTGACCGCCAGCTCCCCGCAGCCGAGGGTAGCGACGGGCAGAAACCGGCCAAAAGCCCCCCTCCGCGGGGAGTTCTCGTAGCTACTACGACAGCAACGTTTGAAAGCCATTCAGAGGCAAGGATTCAGCTTATACAACCACGTTGAGCATAGTGTCAGCGCGGGATGAGAGGAAGAATGTAGTGAATCGTCCGCCCAGACTGGATTTTCGCCCATCTGTCGCTATGTTTAAAGGAAGAGTAGGACCATTCCGAGCTCGCACGCTGGCCACTCTTTAGTAAGCGCACATAAAAATATCGCTCACTCCAAGGATGATCAAAATGGCTGCAGAGAAGAGAGTGCGATCGGTTGGTTCCGTAGCTGGCGAGCTTATAAAGAAATCCAGAGAGGCGGCCCTCGCTTCGGTGCAAATATTCAATAACCCTGCGCTCACCTTTAAGTCTGAAATATTCATTGTTTTGATGATGATATCTTGGACTTATCTCCTTCACGCATTTTATCGAAAAAAAGGAATTGAATATCGGTACTTCAAAATGGAAGGCGCGCGAAAGCGATTTCACAAAACTGCTAAAGGCGCTGTAAAGCATTGGGAACTAGAGAAGTGCTTAAATCAACCTGAATCGCCGGTAGATTTGAGCGCCGCTAACAATCTCCGATTTCTAATCGGCTTGAGGCATGAAATCGAACACCAAATGACAACAAAGATTGATCAGTTCTTAAGCGCTAGATTTCAGGCCTGCTGCTTAAATTATAACGAAATTATAAAGTCTTTATTTGGTTCCAGCTTTGGCATAGACAAGCATTTATCTTTTAGCCTTCAGTTCTCCTCCTTGAACAAGGATCAAGTTGACAGATTATCTCAGGCGGACGGCCTCCCTGAAAATATCCGAGCCTATATAACTTCGTTTGACTTAGCTCTAACCGAGGAAGAATTCAATGATCCGAAATTTTCTTATCGCGTTTTCTTTGTCCCTAAAACTGCAAATCATAAAGGCCAGGCGGATCAAGTAATTGAATTTATCAAGCCAGGGTCTGAAATGGCTCTAGGAATGAACACCAAGTATATTCAAATCAAAGAGACCGAGCGCCCTAAATATCTGCCTTCGAAAATTGTCGAAAAAGTAAAGAATGCAGGCTATCCGAGATTTAACATGATGCATCACACGCAAATGTGGCAATTCCACGAAGCAAAAAAACAAGGCAAGGGTTTTGGTGTTACCGTCATGAATACGTGGTACTGGTATGAAACATGGCTGAATAAAGTGCTAGCTGAGTGTGACATTCGAAAAAAGGAATTCCTGTAGATTATACGCGATCTGCTGTTTTCGATTCGTAGCAGCGATTCTAATAACATCGGTGGAGCATATCTTTAAAGCCACCTAGATTCCGGAGTAAAAATTGTTAAAGCTACATACCCAGTTGATTTGCGTTCATCACATGAACAATATAGACGATCCTTCTGAATTTGTGCCAGCGCCTGACAGGCGTGCAAATAAGCCTATTGGCATCCACGAGGCATCCACGAACAAAACAGCTTTTTTTCAAAAAATAATCAAACCAAAAATTGGTTCAAATATAATTACATTGGCGCTCCCCAACGAGATCACTTTAGCCATAAGCGTGGCAACTAAGGCTTTGCGGCAAGCTCAAAAAATCAAAGTGGATCTCGAGCGGTTATCGGAATTTACCGAGTCTATATACGATCGCAATGTAGGCCTTGCCTATGATTACCTCGAGAACATTCAGGTGGCGACGATATTTTCATATAAGGCAGTGGAATCGTTTTGCAATGCCGTAATTCCTGACACATACATATACAAAAAATCCACGAGCAAGTCTACTGAGCATTACAGCAAAGAACAGATAGAGCGATGGATATCTACTTCGGAGAAGGTGGCATCCATATTGCCATCAATACTGAAGTGCCCGCCACCTCAATCAGCAAGCTTCTGGTCTGACTTCAAGAGCCTTGAGCGCTTAAGAAACGAGATTATGCACTGCAAGTCAAGCAATACAGATGCAATACTGGAAGAACTATTCGCAGAATACGTATACCGATATATACAGTCAGCCATGATTTTGCTCGAACACTTTATTTCTATAGATCCATCTAATCCAATTTTTCCATTAGGTTTTGGGACGTCTATGGTGCGGATTATGAGCGTAGAAAAGGCGGAAGATATATTGGGCAAAATAGAGGAGAGCTGATTAAAACCTTATCCCCAACACGTTGGAAGACAAATTATTCATTGCTTTCCTTTTTGCCTGATTTAATTTATGACTGACGTATCCTCATAATGGCATCTGTGATGGCTTGAGCATTTGTGTCCAGCGTTTCCATGGCGGACATCGCATTGGCGCCGACACTTCCAACCCCATTTTCTGAGAGCCACTTTGTTATCTCTTCTATCGCTGCGCCCAGGGCATGCTGATTGTGCAAGAGCAATGTCAAAGCGTCCGCCGTGGCGATCTTGCAGTCTAAGTTATGTGGCACGGCAGCGTCCTTGAGGAATGGTACAGGAAGCCTAGTTTATCTCGCCGCTGGCTCAGGCTGGGAGAGTAATCGCACAGATCTGCTTTGCATTCGAACTGACCAGTCCTTTGCGCCGGACTTGATCAGCATGCTTCCTGGTGATGACCGGCGGAAATCGGCCAAAAGCGGCCTCTCGGTGAAGGTGGCTCGTGCTCCATGCTCTGGTACTTTGCTCATCGATTGGATCTGGCAGAAAGTAGTTGAGATCAGTGTGCTTAGCGCCAGCAGTGAGGCCGATAGACAAGAGTGCACGATTTGACCCCTAACGTTAGGTTAAAGGGCGGGCTTTAGCCCGTCCCAGTGAGCGGAGCGAGCGATTTGAAGCACTAGTTAGGCATTGGATCTCAGCCACATTTCCAGCGTATGCCAAGAAATATAAAATACTACTCCGGCAATGAGCAGGCTGAACTGTAACTTTGCAAGGTTATTAGACGTTTCGCTGTTGCTTTCAATTGCTGATCGAACACCTTCGCTAGCCGCAGCCAGAGCCTGCGGATGATTTCCAACTTGTGGGTGTCTGCCGCTTTCGATTTTTAACATTTCTATATTGGCATAAAGAGTAGAACTTACATATTGCAAGTGCCGACAACCGAAAAAGAAGCTGAAGCCCCAGAGCAATATACTAATGGCTAAAGGTATTTGAGATGACTTCAAAGAAAGCCCCTGAGTCTGGTTTAGGGCAAAAGCAATAGATGCACCTACCGCAGCCAGCAAAAAATAAGCATATTTATCTTGGGAAGTTCGAAGCTGACGATATAGCTCAATGATTTCTTCTTGCACAAGACCCTCCTTTACCTAACGTAGAGCTTTACAGCAATTTTGTAGCCGCGAAGCGGTGGAGAAATTGTCCGACAACAGCGACTTGTAGGGCTGCTTTTTGCGTCGGATGTATTTTATTTTTTATAAGCTTTAAGTGGTGAATCCAATCCATTCCCGATTCATATTGAATATATTGAAACTTTCTTCTCCTGTATCACACCAGAATCCAATCCAATTTTTAGATAAATCAAACTGATTAAATGCTCCGTCCCCGGTTGCAACCAGAAAACCAACCCATTCTGATGCAGTGTCAAAGATCAGAATTACTTCTTCGTCTGCCTTTACGGTGAAGCCTATGGGCTGGCAACTTTCTGAGAAAATATATAGTCCTGTAATATTTGAGACTCTATTCGGGTCTATGCTTGACGTCCTTTTAGGGTCTATAGCCGACCTCAGTTTTGGGTTGATATGTGATCTTTGGAATGGATCAATGTGTGATCTCCTACGAGGATCAATATGGGATCTTTGATTGGGATTTATATGAGATCGCCGATGAGGGTCGATATGACTTCTCCTATTGGGGTCAATATGAGAGCGCCTCCGAGGGTCAATGTGGGATCTCATGTTCGGATTGATATGGGATCGCGAAGCCGGGTTTCGTGTTGAGGGTATTTTCATTTCATTCCTTATCATTCGCCAAGCCTAACTATAAATAGACACCAACGGGTGCATAACTCCCCAGACGGGTGTGGTGTATAACATTCCTTGTTCGTCTCGCTATCCATGTTTATGCTGAGGCTTCCAGCGTTCCGATGACCGTAGAAGGGAGTTATACACCATGGATGGACAGCCTCGTTTGCTCGACCAGGTGCGGGAGCAAATTCTCTCGCGACACTACTCGATCCGTACGGAGCGTGTCTATTGCAAGTGGGTTACGCCGCACGGCAGGAATAGGTCTGCTGAGGTCGAAGCATCTCATGCAGATTTCGCAGTGTATGGCTGCGTATTTACCATTACCCAGCACTAGGCACCATCTGCATAAGCAGAGTGTCTCTACCGGAGCGGAGGTAGTCCAAAAACGTCCACTTTTGGCCGTTTTCTGCCCTTGGCGACAGGCAGAAATCGGCCAAGAGCGGTCATTCAGCCTGTCTAACAAACTAGGGACGATTCAAACCGTGAAAAGCGTCGAGCCAGTTTCTCTTTAGAGGCACGTCCTGATCGCCATCACTCAAATTGCTCAAGGTCACTGCCTGAACCGTCGGCATCCGCGGGCTGAGGAAGCTGTTCAGCGAGAACCGTAAGATGTATAGAAGCGAACTGGTGGGCCGTTATCCTCGCTGGCTTTCCATCCTGATAGTACTGAGGGTCGTCCAGCTCGGCACCGTAACGGGTACGGAGGTTATCAAAAACGTAGTCCGGTGAAATTATTGACGCGACACTGTTGTAGGTCTCGCGCCTTAGGTCAGACCTAACCGGCAGGCCGCTTTCTACCTCCCATCCTTCTCCAATGTAGGTGTCGAGAAAGTCATCCAGCTTCGCAGGGTCTTTATCAAAAAGCTCACGCAAGCCCTCTTCGATCTCTTCTCGATTTCTTCCGTGCTGCCAGTACCAGTAAAGATTTGGTGCGTCTCTTCCTGCCTGCATGAACAACGGTTCAACTTCGTTCGCGTCACGGATGCGAACAGCGAACTGTTGGTAAAGAACGTCGTCCGCTCCATCAGGAAGAACTCGTCGCTCCTCTGGTGTGTCCTTTGAGTGTGTGAGCCAACGAACGCACTCCATACCCATAGCCATTGGATGCGCCGCTCCAAGTACTGCCTCAGCGGCTGACTGCCTGTCTGATAAGGGAATACGCCTGATAAGTTGAGAAATCAGCATACCGGCGTACATCATCGTGCCGCCCATTACGAACGCTCCGCGTTCGCGCGGAAGAAGATCTCCGTTCCTCGCAACAGCGATTGCTATCGCTAACGCCGATACTTCATCCAGAGAGTTCGCACGATCTCGAAGTGCTTGGATCAATTGCGGCATGACGCGCTTGGAATACGTGCTCAGCAGACTGCGCTGCGAATCGGCATCTGCTGCGACGAGGGCGTCTACCAAGTCTGTTAAACGATTATCCGATATATCTCCTTCAGGCACTCCGTAAACGAAGTAGCGTTTGAAATACCGACTCGAACAGACTCTTCGCTCTCTAGCCCACCTCTCCTCCCAATCGCCCCCGTACATCATGTTGCTGATTCGCGGAAAAAGAGGTTTCAAAAATCGCTCTCGCACCTGGCCTCGCTCTTCTGAGGAAGAACCCGGCATTGCGATTTCGAGGAGTCGATCAACGGCGGACGGAGGTTTTTCCAAACCTCGCAAAGCTTCACGGGACTCCCCTTTTAAAAACAAATCTGCGTTGTCGCGAATTGCTGTATGAAGCTTCGGGTACAACACCCTGAGCCCTTCAACAAGCATGAACTCAGCGATGTTGACCTCCCCCTTGACGAGTGGAAGTGCAAACATCAGTGCGTTTGTGTACAGCTTGGCAACTCGTGGAGTTTCAAGCTTCGGCTCAAGCCCGTCTACAAAATGGCGACAGAATACGTCGACCTGACGCTGGTCAAGAACAATCCCTGCTTGATTGAGAGCATGTTCGACGCCCTCGAAAGCGATCTCTCGCAGACTCATTTGATCAGCAGGTGGTAAATGCAAAGGTACCTGAATGATTTTTTCGAGAAACGCGCGCCCTGCTTCTTGTCCACCGGCGCCGTAACGCTCACCCAATGCAGCAGCGACTACCTCGTCATCGAAAGCCAGAACGTAGCAGGTGTACTTGAAGCTTGCCGAGAGCTTTACCAGCTTGAAAATGGCATGGGTTTCTTGTCTGTCCAACCGGTCAATATCATCGATAAGGATGACCAATCTTTTCCCGCTTTGGCCCAGAAGAGCGTCAATTTGATCCTTAAGCTTATCGAGACTGACTTTGGATAATGACTCTCCGATCTGCTTGGCAGCTTCCCCTGGATTGATCTCTACACCCGGCAGAGCGACTGAGATGACAGACAGGATCCCTCCGTAGGACTCAAGCAGCGCAGCCGCTTTTTCTTTGAACGCTGGCTCTTTGCCCAAGGCCTCAGCCAGGGTCGCAAAAAAACCGCGCAAAAGCGCGTCTTCTGAAGGAAAGTGCCAAGGATTGAATCGTATTGTAACGACCTGTCCGTGCTGATCTAGCGACTCCTCCATCATCTTGAGAACTGAAGTTTTTCCATCTCCCCACGGGCCAAACAGACCGATGACGATGCTTGAGGGATCGCGGCGCCTAGCGATTGTCTCAGCGATACGCGCTGCGTAAGGCGCTCGCCCGAACCTATCTTGATGTTTTGAGGTGATGGGTTCGTCCGAGAAGTACTGATCGCCATCCTCGTCGCTTTCTCGATCGTGACCAACCAGTTCCTCTGCCGGAGCATCCGACGAGGCTTTTGAGCCTTGAGCGCCCATACCAAAAAGCTTGCGAATCCATTTCACGACTCTCTCCTTGATGTCTCTGTAACTCTTACGGGCTGATGCCCTTGCTTCGCTTTGTACAAGCCTGCTTAGCTAGAGCGAGATACGAACTACCCACCTCATGAATGTACGTTTTCTCTCATATTTGGTGGGTCGACAACAAGGATTTCTCCAGTCAGGCGCCGACCTCCGTGATCATGCTGGCAATTTGGTTTGGAATCGGGTGTGATAGCGGGGGCAGATGGAGCTGATAGATGGAAGCGAAAGACTTAATGACGTTGGCTCTTTCAGGCGGGGCATTGCTCGTTTCCTTCGCAGCGTTGTATTTTTCTCAACTACACAAACCTTCCAGCGCGATGTTGATCCTTCTCGAAAGAACGTTTACACCTGAGTCAATTTTATTGCAATTTGGAGACAATATTTACGATACACCTGAGGATCGTCTTGTTAGTCCCGCGACACGGCACCTCAGGTACACCTTAAGCAATACCGGCAAACAGGCACTATATGTAAAATCTGTTGAGATTCTCAGAGGACCTGACAAGCGAGGGCATATGCGGTCAAGTCATTCGTTCACGATTTTATACGACACTGAGATAAATTCCTGCCTACTCGATCCGGGGCAGATTCTGCCAATTAATATAAATCATCCCGTTGAATTTGAGCTGCCAAGTGATTTTGACTATGCCTTCAATGCCTATGAGCTAGTTAGCATTGAGTTGATTTCGGCTGACGGCGCACGATATCAAATATGTCATGATATTTCAGATCTTGGAACCAGCGGGCCTGAGTTTCATCACCCTCTATGGGACGGTGTCGCTCTCGGGGCTCCAGTAAGAGGCTCCGGATTTATGTAAATAACAATCAAGACGCCCAACTGCATGGTTGAAATTTTTTGGGGTTGGGGTATATCGTCATTGTCCGCATTGCGTGGACTAATGGAGAAATCAGCAGATGGAAGTCAGAACTCCACTCACAACCGAGATGAACAGAACAATAAAAAAACAGCAATTTTATAGGGATAATCCAGTCATCGTTGTATTCAAGTGCTGCAGGAATACGTCACAGGTTTTGAATCCAACCTCAGTGAAAAGGAGACAGATTTATTTGCTGGAGATAAATTCGCCCCCTTTTTCTCAAGACCATAACAGGCTGACAGGGCGACCAAATAAGCTTAGTTTCTATCTAAAAAGCAATTATGATAGGGTCAGTTATGCAAAAAAATTACCCGGCGCGCACTAAAAATGGTAATTTTCTGCACTTTCACAGCTATCTAAATAGAGCGTTTTAGCGCATGGAAAAAGTAAGAATAAAACTCGTAACCATTAGCCATATTCCTCTGCACCTCAACCTCCAAGAGGTGTCAAGCTGGAAATCTGAAGTATTTGAATTGATTGGTGACATTGACAATCTTTCATTGCGATGTGACTCAGACGAGGCTAACTGGGCTTATTCCGATATGCTACTGAAGACTCAGTTCCCTCCGAATGCTGGCGCTGACTTCTCAATTGCATTAGTTAACGTTCCAATTGAAGATAACTGGTACTCTCGGCGCCTCGGAAATAATAAAATTGTTCTAACATTCTGCCAAATTCGAGAATTCCTGAACTGGGAAAACATACCACTTGAAAATGTTGTTCTCCGGGTTCTATATAGCTACACGTTGCTCTACAGACGCTCCGGAAATAAAATCCCTGGTTTTGGAGTAGCACCAAGCTTCACCCACGACGAAACACGCGGCTGTCTTTTTGATATGAATGGCATTAAGTCTGATCTCGTCGAATCCTGTGACAAACCTATTGTATGCGGAGAGTGCGAGGAACGACTAAAAAATGAAAGAATTTCAACGAAAATGATTAAAACGGTACAAAAAGAAATTAAAAACATTCGAAAGCACCTTTATTACAGGGCGTTCGATTTCGTAAAGACGAAGCCCCTAGCAGCCCTAGCAATATCGAGCGTATTTGCTATTTCATTAGGTGTTACAGGATCCTTAACAGCTTCGTATATTTACGACTCCTTTAAAACTCAGCTGCCCACCGAAGTTAATTCAGAGAAATAATAAGCTGAATCGCTCCGGACTTTGCATAAAAGCCGATGACTGCTTTTGGCCGATAGCTGCCTGTTCTCCAGGGCTGCTAGCGGCTAAATATGTTCAGCTCCGCGTCTTGGCACAAGCTGCGTGCTAAGTCATCGGTCATAGGTGAAGCCAGTCTTAGACTAGGTTTTTCATATGCATTCAGGGCTACATATGAACGGCAACCTCCGTAAAGGCGTCCATCAAATACAGGCCTAAGACGAACACATAACAAAAGGATTGTCGTCTATTTATGCCCAACGGATGCGCTTTGACGTCTAAATGTTGCACTCATTACGTTTGATTGTTCGCTCAAAAAGATAAGTCCCGTCCGCGTTGATCATTGTGTGGTTTATGGAGTACCCCAGCTTCAATATTGTTTGTGTGAAAGGCTGGCTACAACCATTTTTCAAAATATATGGAAATATATACTGCTCAGCCCATACTTTTGGCCACTCACTACCTGCTTTCCGTTCCAGCCCTGCCAGAAGCTGTGCACGGGTCAGATTTCCTTGCGTAGCTGCGCCATCCAGCATTCCTGCCATATCCACGGAATACCGATATGTTAGGACATGTCCAGGCTCCAGTATCATTGATATGAGAGTCGTCCTTTTGTCTATCGGCATTGGCAACGATTGAACCACGGTGGCTATCGCCGCTCGCAGTTTGGTATCCGTTTCAGCATCAGCGGCGAATCCGAGAGTGTAGATAAAAAGCATCGCGAGAAAAGAAGAAAAATTAATAATTTCTTTCATGTCAACGCTCCATCGTGATCGCCATAGCGAGATCCTACGTGCTTGTACAGTATAGCTGTGGATCCGGATTCTTCTGTGGAGGTGAGAACCGCCCGTAATGGCATCGATTGATCATGGGGTTACCTTCAGTGGCTGTCTGCTTCTGGCCGAATGTGGACGGTGGACACGGCGATGGCAAATGAGTAGTGTCACCGATGATGAATTCGAATTTGGAGGGTAGCAGGGCTTTCCGTCATCCATGTCGCGTCTCTCCCAGAGCTACCGCGACCACCTTAAAGCTGGACAAGGACTAACAGGGCGACAAGGAACATTATGCGACACGCCATCGCGATTGAGATCGCGATGGCATATCAATGACAGTTGGGCTTAATGGGCGTGACTTATGCCAAGTTTTGTATGGGACAGAGACACAGAGGATGCATGGAATGAACCCTATGAGTATGGGGGGCAAGAGCAGTTTCATCGAGAGGCTTGTAAAGTTCTATCATCAATAAAATGTCACTATGCAGAAAAAGACATGCACTTTGATCGAGATGAACAAACTCTCGACAAAGCGATCTGGCTAATACAAATAGATGCCTTAGAGGCGCTAATAGATGCCTTAAAGTTAACAGAGGAAAAGAGGCATCGAATTGCTTCGCGCTTATTTCGTGATGCGGTAGAAACAATGGATATTTCGGCCTACTTCTATTTGGCTGGTGACGGGGCAAGGAAAAATCTCGCGAAGTGGTATAACAACGAAGTCATTCCACATAGGGTGTTTAGAGAATTCATAAAAAAATTCGAATGCCAGGATAAAGCTAAAAACTTAAGCGATCTTTACAGCGACCTCAGCAAGTATACACATAGGACACATAGTGCGATAACCAAAAGCTACCTGCTCGGCAGAAACAACAAAATTGCCTATGACGGCTTTTCCGAGACCGGTTATAGAGTACTTCCGCATGTCATATCTCTTTCGTATGCAATAATCGCGGCATTGATCAAGAGATTTATCACGATTGCCGAGAATAGCCATCAAATCGACTCTGCAAAAGTTCGCGATATTTGGGAAACATCATTGGAGCAAGAAACAGTGCCAAGACGCTTTGGTCCAGGCCCAGGTCAGATGCTTAGAAGCGCTCCTATAGCGTTTGAGCTAAAGTTGGATGAAGGTTAACGGAGTTTTCCCTAGTTTTGCTGATGGGTTGAGTGTCTGCTTTTGGCCGGTTTCTGCCTGTTGCCACCTTCCGATTCGGATCGATTGCTGCCCGTTGTCCCGACTGCGGCGAGAAGATCACTGCTTATCATGGATGCGAAGCAAGGTTTTCAGGTCGAATACAGGCGGGGGTCAACGGAATGCTATCTCATGAGGTATTCCATTTGGTATTCCAATCAAAATACACAACTAATATTAACTATAATAATCAATAAGATAAATTACCGTTTCAGATTACCCCGGCCCACCACTTCATCATCTAAAGACGTCCACGGACGTCTTTTTTTGTGCCATACCAAAACTCTCCCACGCCTGCTCCCGCCCCTGCGCGTCTCCAACCCAAGAGTATGGCCGGAGGGAACGACCCACGTCGTACCGGCCACCGAGACCAACATCACGCCATTGATGGCATACACCAGTTGCCCTTCGGCATGCCGATGCGAAGCCACTATGTCCCCATGACCGTAGTTACCGGCCAACGTCGCCAGGGCTGTACACGCAGCCATCTCAGCAAGGCACCCCAGCGTTCATCACGCTGAGCAGCCCCAGGCGCGATGCGTGATTGACGGCGCTTGTCACCGCCTTGAGGGACGCCAGCAAACTACTGCCGTCGCGCGCGGCGCCAAATAGCAGCCGGTTATTCACGCGAATCTCGACATAGGCAAGTGCTTCGGCCTGAGCCCCATCGCGAGCAGCGTGCTCATGATAATCGGCGATATCGAAGTGAACGCCACGCTGGGCAAATGCATCGACCAGCGCCGCCAGCGGACCGTTGCCCTCACCGCTGAGGTCGAACTTGGTGCCCCCCATGTCGAGCACGCCCTCCAGGTAAGTCACAGCGCCTTCGCTGACCAATTTAGGCTGCAACAACGTGTAGGGCGTGCCCTCATCCAGATAGTGCCGGGTAAAGCACGCAAGGATCATCTCGCTACTGATCTCCTGGCCCGATCCATCCGCCTCTTGCTGGACTAGGTTGCTGAACTCCATCTGCAACCGGCGCGGCATCACGACCCCATGCTGTTCAAGCAGATAGGCCACGCCGCCTTTGCCCGATTGGCTATTGACGCGGATGACCGCCTCATAACTGCGCCCCATATCCGCCGGATCAATAGGCAGATAAGGCACTTCCCAGAAGCCATCGGGATTGGCCTGGCGCACTGCAAAACCTTTCTTGATCGCGTCCTGATGGGACCCTGAAAAGGCCGTGAACACCAGCTCGCCCGCGTAAGGATGGCGAGGATGCGTGGGCAGCTGATTACAGTGTTCCACCTCGCGCTGGACGTGGATGATGTCCGAGAAATCCAGCTGCGGATCGATACCGCTGGTGTAGAGATTCATGGCTAGGGTGAGGATATCGACATTGCCGGTTCGCTCGCCGTTACCGAACAGCGTGCCCTCGACCCGTTCGGCACCGGCCAGGCAGGCCTGCTCGGCGGTGGAAACCCCGGTGCCCCGGTCATTGTGCGGATGAACGCTGATGATCACGCTGTCACGACGGCTGAAATGCCGGCAGAACCATTCGATCTGATCGGCGAAGACATTGGCCGTGGAGACTTCGACGGTAGTCGGTAGGTTCAGGATCATCTTGTTGGAAGGCGTTGGTGCAAAGACATCCGTCACCGCCTCGCAGACTTGCAATGCAAAATCCAACTCGGTGAAACAAAAGGTCTCGGGGGAATACTGGAACGTCCACTGCGTCTCGGGATTGTTGTCCATGTGCTGTTTGATTTCGCGAGTGGCCTGGGTGGCAATCTCGATGCACCCGGCGCGGTCAACACCGAATACCACGTCTCGAAACACCGGGGCGGTCGCGTTGTATACATGCACGATAGCGCGGGGAACGCCCTTCAATGCCTCGAACGTGCGCTCGATGAGATGGCTGCGGGCTTGCGTCATGACCTGAATCGTCACGTCATCGGGAATCGCACCCGTTTCGATAAGTTCGCGTACGTAATCGAAATCGGTCTGCGAAGCGGCTGGAAAACCTACTTCGATTTCCTTGAAACCGACCTTGACCAACAGGTCGAAGAAACGACGCTTACGCTCGGCATTCATCGGCTCGATCAAGGCCTGATTGCCATCGCGCATATCGACGCTGCACCAGCTAGGCGCAACGGACTGGACCTTACCGGGCCACGTGCGGTCCGGCAGATCCACTGTGGTGAAATGTCGATATTTGCTGGAAGGATCCTTAAGCATCATGGCGTTTATCCTTTTGATACGTCCATAGGTGGGCAGGCTCGGCATCTGACGCCGCCGAACATTGGATCCAATCATAAATGAACATAACTTGATGCAAATTGCGTTTTCCCGTCAACAACCTGAGAAAAACCACAAAAACAACCAATAAAATTTAATATTTTGGTTATTTATGCTCAGACGCTAAGAGTTTGAACAATTTCAGTTCTTGCAGAATAGAGGTAATCCAGCCCACCCCTAATGCGACGAAACATAAACAGACGGCGCAACAGGCGCAGGCAACGCATAAGTCGCCTTCATCCATTCAATCTCCGCCTGAGGCGTTCGCCCGAACATCCGCTTGAATTCGCGGCTGAATTGCGAGGCGCTTTCGTAGCCGACGTTGAACGCGGCCGTCGAGGCGCTCATGGTGTTGCGCAGCATCAATAATCGCGCCTGGTGCAGGCGTGTCGATTTCAAGTACTGCATGGGCGTGGAGTCCGTCACGCTGCGAAAGTGCAGGTGAAAGTTGGGGATGCTCATGTTGGCTTCATGGGCGAGCGTTTCGACGTCCAGATGCTCGTGGTAGCAGCTGTGGATCTTGCGGATCGCCCGAGTGATCTTGCCGAAGTGCCCCTGGCGACTGAGCGCGGCGCGCATCGAGCCGCCCTGCTCGCCGGTCAGGATCCGGTAGTAGATTTCCCGTACCAGTGACGGCCCGAGTATTTGCGCTTCGCCCGGGCGACTCATGGCTTCCAGCAAACGCAGCGTCGAGCTGCGCAGCAAATCGTCCATGGGCGAGGCGTACATGCCTTTGGGTTGGGCATCGCTGGGGCCGAGGGTCTCGTCCACTTGCAGCATCAACTCGCTGGCCAGCTGCAAGTCGAGACGCATGTAGACCGCCAGCATGGGCTCAGCTTCGGTGGCGTCGGTCTCCATGGTGAACGGAACCGGGACAGACACCACCAGATAGTGCTGGGCGTCATACACGTAGACGTCCTCACCCAGATAACCGCGCTTGCGCCCCTGGCACAGGATCACGATACCGGGCTCATACAACACCGGCGTGCGCGTCAGCGGCCGGTTCGAACGCAGAAAACGGATGTCCTCCAGCGCGCTGAGGTTGTAGCCCTCGACCGGCGCAAGCTGTTCCATCAACTGCACCATGCGCGAAGTGTTTGAGGCCTGAGTCATTGATGCCCCCTTGCTGGCCGCTCAACCGTCGGTCGAACGGGTCAGCGCTTCCCATTGATCGATCTCACTGGTCGCACGACTGAGTTTGTCGCGCACCAGGTTCAGTGCATCGCTGCCCAACAACACATGCGCAGGAGGCGTCGGGCTGGCAATGATCTGCAACATCGCTTGCGCCGCTTTCCGTGGATCGCCCAGTTGCTTGCCGCTTTTTTCCACGCGCGCTTTACGTATCGGATCGAAACTAGCGTCGTAGTCGGCAATGCTCCGTGCCGTACGCTGCATCGAACGCCCCGCCCAGTCGGTGCGAAACGAACCAGGCGCCACCGCGGTCACGAAGATGTTGAACGGTAGCAGCTCCTTGCTCAGCGTATCGGAGAGGCCTTCGAGGGCAAACTTGCTCGCGCAATAATAAGAAATGCCCGGCATCGTAATGGTGCCGCCCATGGAAGTGATATTGAGGATATGACCGGCACGGCGCTGGCGAAAGTACGGCACGAAGGCCTTGGTCACCGCCACCGCGCCAAACACGTTGACGTCGAACTGGCGACGCATCTCCTCCAGCGGCGATTCTTCGAAAATGCCTTCATGGCCGTAGCCGGCATTGTTGACCAGGACATCGACCGGGCCGTAAGTGGTTTCTATCTGCGCCACTGCGCTATCGATTCGGTCGAACTCGGTGACGTCCAGGATCACGCCATGGGCACGCTCCGTGGAGAGAGCCTCGAAGGCCTGCAACGCCGCCTCACTGCGTACGGTGCCAATGACACGGTGGCCCGCTGCAAGCGCCTCTTGCGCCAGGGCGTTGCCCAAGCCGCTGCTCACGCCGGTGATGAAGAGGGTTTTTCTGTCGTGCATGGTGAACTCCACTGGATAAGCAGGAGGCCATGGTAACGATCGAAAAATGGCCCACCTATGCCGGTTTGCCTTGGGGCATTGCCTATTCCTATCAGCGCGTCAGATTCCCGGACCGGTCACGTGGGCTGGCAACCTGGCCAAACGATCCCAACCGTTTGCATCGATCCCGGCGCAGTTGGGCAACCACAGTGTTTGCAGCGGCAGTTGCTCCAACACAGGCACCACGGCCGACGTGATCCGCGATTCCCCTGGATCCGCCCCAAGCGTCAGGTCCCGCAGCGGCATGCCAGCGAGATGGGCCACCCCGGCGTCAGTCAGCCAAGGGCTGTCATACAGACCCAGGCGCTGCAGGGGCAGGTCCCGCAAACAAGCCAGGTCGGCATCGCGCAGGTTCAGGCCGCTTATTTCAAGCTCCTCCAATGGCAACCCCAACTCGACGAGCTTGCGCAAAACCTTGCCGTCGACGCCCTGACAAAAGCTCAGATTGAGCCGCTTCAGCGGCAGGCCAGCCAGTTGTTTCAGCTCCTTCCAGGTGATGTCGTTCAAGGACAGGTCCAGGGACTCCAACGCCAACCCGCGCAGATCACTCAACGTACTGGCGCAGACGCCCTGCACATCGGAGAGTCCCAATCGCTTGAGCGGAAATCCGTGCAGCACATCGAGCCGCTCGATCACTTGGCGTAGGCACTTGAGGTCCAGCTCCGTGAGCGGCATTCCCTCCAGCACTTCAAGATCGTCTTCGCAGATGAACGCAGATTGGAGCGAAAGCTTTTCCAGGGGCAGATTTTGAATCGCCTGCAACACGCTCTCGCTTGCATAACAGTCATCCAGACTCAACCCGCGCAACCCCGTCAGGTCGCCAAGCCAGGACGGATCGTCGAGGATCGCGCCGCTGCCACTGAGGGACAACTGTTCGAGGGGATGACTTGCCAAGTGCGCCATGCCACGGGACGTCAGCTCGCCCACGCGTTGCAAGGTCAGGGAGCGCAGCTTGAGGCGTGACAGTGCTTTAAGGCCGTCGTCGGTGATGTCATCGCAACGGTTCAACGACAATTCCTGCAAGGGGCTGTCGCTCAGTTGACGGAGGAAACGGTCGTCGAAGTCCTCGCCGTAGGTTTGCAACTTCAGCCGACGCAAGCGTGCGGGCGACGGGAGGCAATTGGCGTTATCGTCGCGGGAAAAATTACTGACTTCCAAGGTTTCTAGGGCATTGGCGGGCAAACGCTGCCACGTCTCCGGGCCGCAGATAAACCTCGGGCTGTTGAGCACCAACGTGCGCAAGGGCAGCCCGGCCAGGGCGTCACACCAATCCGGCTCGGCGTCGTTCAACTCCAGATGGTCGACCGGCAGGCCATGCAGTTGCGACAGCCATGGCCCGGGGCGATTTGTATGGGCGGTGGTGTTCAGTTGAGCCACCACCACCTTAGCCGCCGGATCGCCCAGGCCCGCCGCGACGCGTAAACCTTCCAGTGACGCCTCCCCGCTGTCGAGCAGATCGCGATAGAGCGAAGCGCGCGTGGTGGTGTCATCGGGGTTGGTGGCGAGTTGGGTGATCAGAACGTTGCGGTTGGGGGTTGGCACGGTTTAGTAGTCCGAATTGAGCGGGCGCAGGGTGTGCTGCGAAACGGGGTTCATCTGCCTGTTGTTTGTGGGTGCACAGCGCCCTGAGATATCAATCCAGGATCAGGCTCCAGATCACCAGCAACGGCAATCTCAACATTCTCATATAGCTGCGCCGCACTCTTCGTCCGAGCATCCCACCAGTCGGGCCGAGTGGTAACCGATTGGCCGGTGACATCTCTAATGAGACGGACGATATCGAAAGAGCGAAGGCCATCTACGTGCTCGCTTAAGCTTCCAGTCGTATTGGCCCACATCGGATCAAGTACGAAATCGATTCCCTTCATCCTCGCCAGTTTCGCAGCCGGCACAAAATCTGAATCACCAGCGACCAAAACGATGACATCAGTGAGCTTTTCAAGGGCGAGAGTCGTGATGTCCATGCCTAACTTGGTATCGACAGTCTTCTGTTCGACTTTGTAATGGAAATCGTCATTCGTGAGCTCTGCCCAGACCTTCTCACCACGCAACAGGGCCTTAAGGGAATGAGAATTGAGTTGCCAATCACCGCTTTTGGCCAGTTCGCCCAGTCGAAGCGCCGTTTTTCGGCTCGATCGAAGCTGATCGTGAAGGTCTCTTCGCAATCTATAGGGAGGATGAGCTTTGAAATCCATATGCCCTGCAGATTTATGACCGTCAGGGATTATGGGTAATCGAACCTGATTGGAGGGGGGCGGGCAGTCGTAGTAGTAGATTCGATAAAGCTCGCGACTCGCTGAGCGTTCGTCTTCGATGTGAAGCTTCACGAGCTTTTTTATGATTTGGGATATCTGGTCGGCGGATAACAGCAGTTCCTTGCTGAAGTATTTGCGGCCGAAAAACATAACCCTCTGGAAGAAAAATCCTCCATCAATGAGAACGGCGGTTCGCTTCACTGGCTTTTCCTTGGGCAAAAAAAAGCCCAGGACTGCTGGGCAGGTTCTAACAATTGCCTGCGCGCTGTACTGAGCTGCTGGGCGAAAATCTATTCGCCTATGCAGGCTATGTCAAGGTCGAAAGTGACGCAGAAAATACAACCATTGATGGGCCAAAATTCCTACATGAAGCTCGGAAAGTGACGTCTTGTAGCGCTCGGACGGAGGGGGCTATAGTCCCTCGTCGCTCCAATGGCGACTCGGGTTTGGCGACTCGACAACGAGGTAGCTCCTTTCAACTGAATGAGGTCCTACCGATGAACCGATACATGCCCATCACCGGCGTCGACTGCGTCCCCGCTACCCTGCTGATCGACACCGAAGCCCCGCTTGATGTCCTCTTCGAAACCGCCGACTACCGTATCCGTACCGTGACCCAGCTTCTGGAAAACATCGCGTTCCGTTCAGAGATCAGTTCCGACACGCTGGTGCTTTCCGACTTCTGCAAAATGCTGACGATCGCGCTGCGCGATGGGTGTGATGTGATGGATGTGATTGGCAAGCGATTGCGGGCGCAGGCGGCGGAGTAAATGAAGATGGCGCAGTTCTGAGAACTGCGCCATAACTGCGCCAAAATCTCCTCAAACAGCGCCAACGCAACGTGGCCTTCGAGCACCGACTACTGAACAGCATCCAAGCATCCAGGAGCGGGGCGAGCCTCTCAAAGCTCTTGGCCTGGCATTCTGAAATCGCCCGGCGAACGGCGCAACGCATCCTTGCAAACCTGATCGAAAGCAGCCTCTGGAAGGAAACACCTACTCACAGCTCGACACGCGACAACTCATCGAGCAAGGTAAGGCAGCACAGGGTAAAGCCGCTATAGAAACGCATCCAACTAACTCTTTTCGCACTAAAACTATAGCTTTATAAAGTCAAAAACCTGACCAAATAGTAGTTCAATCTTTGGTGACGTTTTAAGGAAATCAAGTGCTTCACTTGGGGTTACGGGCATATCAAACGGCTCAAATCCTCGCCAAACGGCGATACCGTACAACGCATATTCGTCATTCTCCTCATGCTCCCAACAGGGCACATAACCAACAACTTTATAGACTTTGAAAATCTCATCATGAAAATCCTTCAAGTCATATAAAAATGCTGGAGCAGCATTCAGCGACGAAGCCTGAGCACACCAGGCATTAAATTCATCTCTGCTTATAGCTTCACAAAAAAGACATGTAAAAACGAACGCCATCAATTCATCACTAAAGTACCCCGACTCATTCAAAATCACATCCCACCTCCCATAACCTCACAAAAAAGTGGATTTATTTATAAGCCGAGCAAAACCAACAAATCTGCCCCTCTGTGTTTCACAAAATAAATCTGTTCGCTTTTTGCACTTTAACGACATCCCCCCTAAGAGCTCAAGGGATCCCAAAGCACTCTCTTTACATACGTCAATGATTCCTCTTCAGTTTCAAAATCTTGGACTTCATAGTCATCATTTAAAAGCATTTCTCTCCAACGCACACTCCTATCCTCAAACGCTGCAGCCAGTTCAGCTCTCATCTCATCCAGCTTTCCACTTGACCTCAAGCCTCTTACATATATATTTTTAGCATCTTCCTCCTGAAAACCAAGATCTGCAGAAAATATAGCTTTTAGCATATAGCGAATATTTTTATACATCACAATACGCCCTCTATTTCAACCAAAAACGTAACCAAAAACGGGGACGGATTTATTTGTAAACCGAGCAATCCAATAAGCCCGCCCCTCCGCAGAAAATAAATCTGTCATCTTTTCGAACACCTTTAATTCCTTCGCCGCACTTCTACACTCTCCACATGAATTCCGTATGCGCTACTCATCCCCAGCGCGAATTAAAACACCTTGTTCCCACCAGTGCCCCCATTCAAGCACAGAGACGCCTGACTGCAATAGACACTTAAACTTTTCGTCAACGTGAAACACTTCCGAAAAAAGAAGTCCCAACTCATCAGGACAAGGAAAGGGGACAGATCTATTTATAAACCAAGAAAAGCAATGAGCCTGATCCTCTGCGCCTCACAAAATAAATCTGTCCCCTTTTCAGTCTCTGAGCTGGTAATGCCTTGACCGCGTCATCTACAGCAGCCCCAGTTGTTTTTGCACCAGCTAATCAAGCGAGAATGATGAGAAGTAGAACGACAACTTTTTATCCTCAAGATCACTCAGCTGATAACGCATCCTATCAAAGCCAGAATCCAGCTTACTAACGTTCATGTGCATCAACTGAGTTAATCCGCCGCCAAAATCATGGGACGTAAATTGGCAAATATCAATGAATCTGATATTCACGACATCAGCCCCTACCTTTTCAGAAGCCGAAATCGATAGAGATAAATCATAAGCCATCCCGTCAACATTCAACTGAATACTAATTGCACGCAAGCAGTTGTGAGCAACAAGCAATTCATTCAATTCTGGAAGACTAATCATTATTGATCCTCGTCTCTTTCCCATTGGAGCCATAGCCTGGACCATATTCATAGGTATGCGTGTGCAAAAAGGAAAGGGGACAAAAGGAAAGGCAAAGGAAAGAAAAGGAAAGGAAAGGGGACAGATTTATTTATCAACGTACAAACCAACAAGCCTGCTCACCTCATAAAATAAATCTGTCCCCTTTCGATCCTCTGTACCTGCAACAAAATTACTCCTGCCCTGTTTCAATATCGTCGACCCACACAGCTATCCGAGGTAGCGCCATACCACACTTCGGGCAATTACAGCGAGGAAGCGATAATGCCTTATAAGCAACTCCCAACTCACCATCAACTCCGAAATATAAAATCGGATCTGAGGGATTAGCAACTTCCCCAACCCAATCACATTGATCGCAAGTCACCCTTTCAATGAGCACTCGCTGCCATCGTTCATCCATACGATATAAATGTAATGGCACCCAAGGTTTCAACGATTTAGTTAAATGTAGCCCCAAACAGAATTTACCGTCGCGCCCAGATACAAAATCAAGCATATTGCGCACAACAATTTCAAGATTTCCATTGAAAACAGTTCCATCTTTATATTTGCCTGCTTTCAAAATCTCCTCCCATTCACTGACACTGGGAGCAATTACAAGCTGACCATCAACCACTAACTCTGTATATTTTTTCACATAGATATCTTCAGAAATTCATTTCCAAAAAAGGGGACAGACTTATTTATAACCGAGCAAAACCAAAAAACTTGCCCCTCTGCGTTTCACAAAATAAATCTGCCCCCTTTTTTTCTAAGTCAGAAACTGAAACGGTCCTCAAATACTGTCTGCCCCCCTATTCTGACGACACATTGCCGTGCCACCTCCACGGGTACTACCTTGCCTAAAACCGGCATCATGGCCTTGTAGAACACCTTGTCACAGGCTTCATCTTTACTAAACGGTTGGGCTCTGCCCTCAGCGTCCGCAGTAATGTGGCAGCCCGCTACTAAATCAGCTGGCAGGTCTTTAAAGGCGACAGGCTTTTGAGTAGTGCCCGACTGCGCCTCGATCATTTCATTGCAACCACCGGTTACGGCCCCTTCCGTAACGGTTTTTACAAAAGCAACGCGCTCGTAATCGGTACCGCTGAAAACAGTCTGATCGTTGACGCTAACGCGATACTGCGAAGGCTGGAGCATGATGGATTTGATGCAAAACTGTGTTGTGACCGGCTGATTATTCACCGAGGTCGTTGCCGACTTGCAACCCGGGACTGCGTTGGCGAAGCCACCGTTTTGCGCGCTACCTACGACAGGAATACGCTCCTGAGGCTGCGTAATGTCATAGGTATGCAGTTCACAGCCTCCACCCACAAACTGGAGTTCCGCCAGATAAACCTTGCCTTTCTCCGGCGTGAAAATGGTGCTGATCGGACCGCAACGATAACCGCGGTTGATACTTTCGCCAGTGGCGTAACCCGATACCTCAAATGGCTGATCGGGATCAGCTTGCACTTCCAACTGAGGGAAATGCTTCAAGGTCGCGCTGTGGGCCGTTTCGTTGAGTTTGGCAATCCAGCCGAACACTTTGCCGCGACCGGAATCCACCACTGTCCCCTGCACATCCATACGCCGGTCTGGATCCGTCGCTCGCCTGATTGCAAATTCCACAGGGACGACATTGCCCGTCGCTTTCATGATCACCTTGGCGTGCTGGGCGTCTACGGTCACTTTGTTTTGGTGCAGTTGGATGCCGTCGTTGAGCACGGTGGGGGAAGAGTCTCTGACGTTGGATTTACAGCCTGGCAACGTCAGGATCAGGCTCAACATTAGTAGTGATGCTTTCTTCATGAGTAACTCCAAGTACATACTAAAAAATTATAGATCTGGAGAAAAGTGGACAGATTTTTTTTGAAACCGAGAGAATTCAATAAACTCGCCCCCTCAGCGCCTTATAAAATAAATCCGCCCCCTTTTTCCTTTGTCTCTCACGCCCCCCGCCCGGAGATAAAAGACTTAACGTAGTCCCAACGAGTAACAACCCAGTACAATGCAAATATCCATGACAGAGGGAACCCGAGCCAAATAAAAACCCAATTTGAATCAGTCTGAAACAACAGTGAAATTAACACTGCAACTATCATCGCAAGAAAAGTACTCACCCCCCACACGATAGCCAACAATGAAAAAGCCAGCACCACCACACTAATAAATCTGTTTCCTCTCATTGGAACGCAGCACAATTAAAGTAGCAATTGAAAAAATGGACAGATTTATTTATCAACGTACAAACCAACAGGCCTGCTCACCTCATAAAATAAATCTGTCCCCTTTCGA
The DNA here is from genome assembly GCF_008801605.1 of Pseudomonas brassicacearum subsp. brassicacearum. Classification (GTDB taxonomy): domain Bacteria; phylum Pseudomonadota; class Gammaproteobacteria; order Pseudomonadales; family Pseudomonadaceae; genus Aquipseudomonas; species Aquipseudomonas brassicacearum. The sequence continues at coordinate 375,375 of NZ_VZPJ01000005.1, forward strand.
TCCCCTCGTATCTGTTGCATCGTCACGATATACAAGGAGACTACCCTTGGGCCAGCCACCTACCCATCCACACGGCCACCCACCGCTTAAATAAGCGGAAAGTATTCCCTCAAAAAACTCATTAGTCTTACCTTGAACAGCTCGACTATACAAACAGCACTTTAGATCCGAGACAACATCATCCAATAGTTCTCTATGCTTTGGGAGGAGCTGCTTTTGAACTGAGCGACTCAACTCATCCAAAAGTTCGGATAATTTAATATCCATCTCAGTATATTTTTCGCCCCCACTGTAAACAACATCCCAAACCTCACTCATTTTCTCAGATCTTAAGTCGGCCCAAGTGAAAGATTCTTCCCCATAGACCTGAACCCAAGCATATTTTTTTGCCGTTGCAAGATCAGCAATTTCGGCATCCCCCAAAACAACCTGATTGACAGATCTCAAGAGCAACCCACTATTTACAAAGCCAATAACTTCATTTACCAGATTGCTATTTTCACCCAACTCTACTTCCCTAACCATTTCAACCACACCTCTGTCTTAGCACCATCTACGTTGCGGACAGGCATGCCCGACCCAGTAACATTTCTCAACCTTCCCTGCAAGTCGAAAACCTGTTTTTGCAACTGTTCCACAGGTAGATTTCGGTCCAACTCATTCAAACTTTTTCGTACAGCCTCAGTATAGTTTGGATGGCTACCTGTATGTCTCGGCATACCGCTTATGGCACCCTCTGGCTTAGCCTTGCTTGCCGGCAAAAATATGCCATTAGAGGAGTCATCCAGATCAATGCCTACCTTCTTCAGAATAGGATGATTTTTTAACTCCGAAGGAATCAGGTGCTGAGCCTGATAACCAGCCCACGAGTCGGTGCGATTTCTCCCCATTGCTTGGTTCAGATTCTGCCCTAGCTTTGTTGAGCTACCGCCAGTTACTTGACCAGGAGTTCCTGAAAGCAGCCTTTGGTTATTGGGCAGAGCCTGGTCGGGCCCTTTTGCCCCACCCGTTTCCACCCACCCCTTCGGCGGATTCTCCGCAAACTTCTTGTCCCAATCAGGATCCTTCGGACCACCCCCCAGCTCATCGCGCCCTTTCGTTACACCATCCGAAGACCCCTTACCCACAATACCAATGGCCTTGCCCGCTACAGACCCGGCAGCGTTGGTGGCGATCCCCAAGGCAATATCCAGCAGCGTCGTTGCACCACGAACGTATACATCACCTTTTTGAGTAGTTGCCCCAAGCTTGGAAAGCTCCTTGAAACGATCATCGCTATGCTCCAAATCGTCCTTGCTCTTACCACTGAGCTCGCTCGCTAGGGATTTTGACAAAGCATCTTTAGCGTCGGCGATTTTGTCTCCAAACAGCTTATCCACCACCACATTACCGGCCAGACTCACCGCGGCTTTGACTGGTCCCATGACGGCTTGTATCCCCAAGCGTACAAGCTGCGCTTGCGCTGGGTTCAATTTATCGAGATAGGTCTGTAAAGCGTCAGCTTGAACCAACACATTTCCGCCGGAGGTACTTGGTACCAACGGCTTAAAATTCACAATCATGCTGTTGCCATCAGCATCAACATAGTGGACCGGATCCTTCTGGCCCTCGTCACCCGAAGCACAGTCTCCTGTAGCGCCACAGCTTTCTTGTTGCTTGGCAAACGTTGTGAATAGGTCCGCGAAGTATTGGATAGCGATTACATCCTTAGGCTCCAGCTTCGCGATGTCATCAGGATCCTTACCATTGCGAACCAGGTTCTTCGCAACATTCAGCGCAACCTCATCCCCCAACGCAGCCCTCGCGGAAGCAGGAACCTCCTCTATTGATACCCGCTGTGCCTGTATGCTGTTCCAGACCTGTCCAGCGGCCTGCACCGGCCCATTAACCAGCTTGAGTGCGTCCTCATACGCTTTCAGGCTGCTATCGGGGTAGCTTTTGATGCTGTTCTTCCAAGCCGTCACGGTCCCAGAGGTATCCATCACCGCGTCCACCGAGGATTTGGTGACGTACAAGTCGGTCCGAGATTCATCATCCTTGGTGATCTCGTAGGCCTTGCTCACATCCCGGTTGAGCCCTGCCGTCGAATCAGCCCCGGTTTTAGAGTCATTGCGCACCACGACTTCGCCAGCCCCAACGGTGGCACGGACGGTCTGCTGACGATCCTTCTCATACTCCCAACCGCTGATGCTCCAGCCGTTTTTATCCTTCTCGCCTTTGCCAACCTGGCTACTGTCCTGGGCGCCTCCGCCCCCCTTGGAGTAGCTACCACCAACGTTCAGGTAATAGCCGTGCTCCTTGTCCTTGCCGGCGATGTCGCTGAAGCCCAGGGTTCCGGTGTCCAGTTTGAGGTTGCCGTTATCGGCAGCGATCAAGGCACCGTCCAGCTGGGTGTGATCCTCGGTGCGGATGTCGACCTTGTTTTTACCGGTGATGCTGGTCTGCTGCTCAACCCAATTGGTCTCACCGGTTGTCTGTCCATACCCCACAGAGCCACTGACGCCAGCCCCTGGACCAAAGGTCGCTGTGACGCTGAGGTCGAACTCTTTGCCTTTGACTTCGCCGGTGTCAGGCACCGAGGAGACGTTCAGGTCGCCGCCGACACGGCCAACAACCTCATCGCCGCGCAGGGTGGCACCGCTGATGTTGGTGTCTTTGCCACTGGTGAAGCCCAGACGGTTGCCCGCGTAGAGGTAGGCTTCTTGCTGTCGGCTACCTTCCCGATCAAGATTGCCCTTGCCGATGTTCACGCTGACGTAGACGCCTACGCCTTGAGACCCGAACGTCAGGCCCCCCTCACCACCACCGTTGTGTCGATTGCTCTCACTGTCGCTGGCGTTCTGCGCCGACCTGATGTTCAACTCATTACCGGCATCGAGCGCAATATCTCGCCCAGCCTTGACCTGAGTGCCTACCAGGTTGATGTCGTGGCGGGCGTCCACGTTGACATCCCTTCCAGCGGCAACCTGAGTGGCCGTCGAACTGCCGTGAACGCCGTCCTCGGTAGCAACACCGTAGCTGCCACCGACGCCCAGTTTGAAACCGCCACTGGTGCCACCATGAATCCCGCTCCAGCTTTGGCGATCAGTGCTTTCCTGGCTGACACTTCCCTTCGCCACATCCAGCGTGACGTCGCGACCTTTGACGTTGATATCCCGCCCGGCCTTTAGCTGACCACCTTTGACCGTGACGTCGTTGCCGGCATTGAGATTTAGGTCGTTGCCCGCATCGAACGTCGACGCGCGATTGGTCTGCTCAATGACCTGCTGGCTGCTGGTTTGCGTGCTGTTGCCGTATTTGACGTCGACGGTCGGTCCGTTGACAAATTGGGCGACGGCATCGATACCTTTAAGGGTGCTGGATGCCTTACTGACGCCGTTCTCCCCTTTTCCTGCGCCGTTGACCGCATCCTTGGTGTTGCCGTAGTTATGATTGAACGAAATACCCAGACCATTACGACTGGCTTCACGCTCCTGCTCGGTTAGTTGGGTTTCACGCGCGGCATCAATGTTGATATTGCGTCCAGCCGTGAGGCCGATGTCACGGGTGGCACGCAGATCGGAGCCCGTCTGGTTGATATCGCGCTGAGCGTTGATGGCAACATCTTGCCCTGCACTGATCTGGCTGGCGGCAGCGGTTTGCTGTTCCAGACGATTCTTGTTCTTGAGGCTATCGGCACCTGCGAAGAAATTGATGCCATTAGCATCCGAAGAAACACCGATCCCAGCCTGCTTGTTCTTTTCCCAATCCCGCTCGGAACGACTGTTCTGCGCGGCCAGAACATTCACATCACGTCCGGCATTCAAGCTGACATTGCGCCCAGCATCGATACCACTACCCACCAGGTTGATATCGCGCTCAGCCTGCAAAGTCGCATCACGATCAGCCGTCACCTGACTGCCCACACTGGTACTGCTCTGCGCGATTCGACCCGACTCTTTGGCCGAGGAGAACGACAGGAAGCCACCTGAGACCGAGAGCCCGGTCTTCTTCTTGTATTGCTCGCTATGGCTGTAAGCTGTGTCATTGGCCGCGACGAGGTTGATGTCGCCGCTATCCTTGACCAAGCCCGCACGCAGTTCTACGTCATTACCGGCGGTGGTTTTGCTGGCGCGCAAACGCAAGTCGTTGCCCGCAACCAGCACCACATCGTTGCCTGCTTCCAGCTCGCTGGCCACTTGGGAGGCCGTGGTTTTCAGCTCGCTTTTTCCGCTCTTGGACAAGCCCAGGAAACCCGATTTGGTTTTCTTGCTGTAGGAGCCGTGTTCTTCGATACCCGAGAGCACCGCCACATCACCAGTGGCACCCACCACCAAATCATTGCCGGCGTTCAACTGGCTGCCGATCACCGTGACGTTGCGGCCGCCATCCAGCGTGACACCGCCACCGGCGGCCTGGCTGGTATTGACCGTCAGGTCTTGCCCCGCCTCAACCACCGACGCGACGTTGGTGCTGTCATAACTTTCCCGTTGTTCGCTTTTACTGCGGCCAAAGGAGCCTTTGCTTTTCTTCGAGTAGAACTCTGCGGTTTCGTCCGTTGCGGACAGCAGACTGATGTCGCGCGTGGCGTCGAGCGCAACGTCCTTGGCCCCTTTCAGTTGACTGGCGACGAGACTCAGGTCTTGCCCTGCCTTGGCGCTGAGGTCCCCACCCGACTGGATAACCGAAGACTGCTGACGCACCAGGTCGCTGCTGCTTTTGACTTTTTTGCTCTGGGACGAGCGATGGCTTTCGTTGGCGGCAGACGTGATCGCGATATCGCGCCCGGCAGTCAGCGCCAGGGTGCTCTGGGCGATGACGTTGCTGGCAACGACCCGCAGGTCCTGCCCGGCCGTCACCTTCATCTCCCGGCCCGCAGTAGCGCTGGAACCATTTTGGGTAATGGTTTGGTCCCGGTGCCCGCTCCCCATCGTGTTGCTGTCCACCTGCTCGGCGGAGGTGATGTTTACATCACGCACCGCCTGCAAGCCCATGTCATTGCCGCTCTTGAGCACGCCCCCCTTGTTGGCGATATCCCGTCCTGCACCCATCGTCAGGTCATGACTCGCCTCAATCCGCGCCGCGTTGTCAGCAAATTCGCGTTGCTCAGTCTTGTAGCCAGTGCCGCTGGCATGCCGGGTAATGGTTCGCTCATTGGTCAAATCACCAGCGACGGCAACAACACTGACATCCCGCCCAGCAATAACCCCGCCTGCCCGGTTAGTAAGATCATTACCCGCCAGCGCCTCAAGCCGATTCCCCGCCTCCAGCAACCCGCTGTTAACCAGACTGTCGCCCGCCGTAGCCCTCAGGTTGCTGGACGCACGCAAGGTGCCCGCATTGTTCAGGTTCTTACCCGCAATCAGGCTGACGTCTGAGCCCTGAATCAACGCACCATTCGGCGCCAGACGATGGTTGGCCTGGGCCAGATAAAGCACCGGCACCAACACCTGTTGATTATTCACCGTCCGGGTCTCCATCCAGACGATGTCATGGGTCAGGGCCGCAACCTGTTCGGCGGTCAGGCTGACGCCCAGGGACAGGTTGAGGGCGTCCTTGCTGGCGATGGCGTTGTTCATCAGGTACTTGAACATGCCGTCGTCGGAGTTCTGGCCGTCGAGGAAGCGTTGGCCGGTGCGGGCGATCACCGCCTGTTGGATCAGGCGTTGTTCGTAGAAGCCATCGCCCAAACGCTTGGCGGCGGTGTCCGGGTCGTAGCCGAGGTTTGTCAGCAGGTAATCGGAGCTCATGAACCGGCGCATGTCGGTCAACGCCGGGTTGGTCTCGATCAGGTATTTTTGCGGGTTGGCTCGGAACGAGCGGTCCGGCAGGCCACGCACTTGCGTCAGGCCCGAGCTCTGGGTCGGCGTGGTGGAGCCGTCGCCGCTCATGCGGAACAGGCCGTTTTGCCCGGTGGGCAAGTCAAAACCTGGCAAGGCCAGCGGATCGACTTGTTGCTGGGTCAGGCTCGGGGGTAGCTGCCGATTGACGCTGATGCGGGTCGAGAAGGCGTTGTCAGCCTGGGTGTCGGTACGCGGGCCGGCGCCAACGTAGTTGTAGCCGCCTCGCACGACGCCGCTGTTGAGGTCGCCCTGGGTTGGAATGTCGAGGGCACCACCGGCCTGGATAATCGCGGCATAGGTCTGGTTATCGGTAGTACTGGTCTGGGTGCGAAACTGCAGAAACTCAGTCTCGGTCATGCCGATGAAGCGGCTCATCGCTGCTTCAAGGCCACCCAGGTCGTTGGCGTTGTAGTCCGGACTCTGCAACCAGTATTTGTTGGTGAAGTCATTCGCGGCGGTGCGCCAGCCACTCGGGTGGCGCGTGCGTTGGGATCTGAAGGTGCGCGAGGTTTCGGTCTCGCCAGTCTCTATGCCGATGTTGTTCAGGCTGACGAGGTTGGCAGTCAATGCACCGCCGACACCGATGCTGCTGCTCCGGTTGGTCAGGGTGTCGCCCTGGATATTCAGGTTGCCGCCGGTGGTGATGCTGGAGGCAGCGCTGGCCGCGGTGACTTCGAACTTGTCGCGCTGGATGATCTGCCAGACGTGGTTTTGCTTGGGGCCGTCGCAATCACCTGGGATGCAGGCCACTTCCCTGATCGAGGCGGTGTAGATGCCTGCATCGTGGGTGGTCAAGATCTCGCGGACGTTGTCGATCGTGCTGGCCGCCAGGCGCATGTTGCCGTCGCTTTGCAGCGTGCCGGAGCTGTTGAGGATGCGGCTGGCACGGGTGCCGAGGCCGTCGCGATCGATGCTCAGATCACCCAGGCTGTAGATATCGGCATAGCGGTTGGTCAGGCTATTGACGCGCAGGCTGGTGTTGCCGCCGCTGAAGATCAAGCCGTGCTCGTTGAGCAGGTCGCCGGTCGATACGCCGAGCGCGCCGGCACTGCCCAGCGTGCCGTAGTTGTTGAGCGTGGCGGCCGTGACGCTCAGGTCCGCCGCCGAGGTCAGGCGACCGTAGCTGTTGAGGACGCCATCGACCACGACGGTAGTGTTGCCGCCGCCAGCGATGCTGCCGTTTTGCTCCAGACTGATCAGCGCGGCCTTCAGGCCCAAGGTGCCGAGACTGCTCAAGCGGCCGTTGCCTGTATAGTCGCCGGTCAGTTGCAGGTCGATCGCCCCATCGCTGCCGATCAGGCCGTCAACCCGCCAGTTGCTGCCACGGCCCACCATGCTGTCGGTACTGAGCAGTTGGCCGGTGGCGGTCTGGGTCAACTGGTCGACATTCACGACCAAGTGCCCGGCCTGGATCGCCGTGCTGTTGGTCCAGCGATCAGCCGTCACCGTCAGGTTGCCGTAGGTCACCAGCTGACCGCCGGCCTGGCCCAGGTTGGCCTGGCTGATGCCGAACAATCCCAAGCCGGTGTGCAGTAGCTTGCCGCCCACGTTCTGGACGCTGCCGGTGTTGAAGCCCACATCATTACTGGCGGTTTCCAGGGTGCCGTCGTTGTTATCGAACAGGCCACCGATCTTGAACACCGTGGTGCTGTTCTGGCCGAGGGTGCGCAGTTGGCCTTTCTGGTTGCTCAGGCTGGCGGCCAGAATGTCCAGGCTGTCCTGGCTTTCGATGATGCCGGCGTTGTTGTTCAGCGCACCCGAAAGGTCAAAGTCGATACGACTGGCGCTGACCTGCCCGCCGCCGCTGTTGTCCATGCCCCGGCCAGTGATCCAGACCTTGCCCGTGGCGTATATCCCACCGTTGCGATTGTTGATATCCGCAGCTGCGTTGGTGACCACGACATCGCCAGCTTGTGCAGCCATGCGTCCGCCGTCGTTGAACAGCCCAGCCAAGGCTCGGATGCTGAGTCCTTGGGCCTGGATCGTGCCGCCCTGACGGTTCACGTCATAGCCGTTTTTCAGCACGCCGGTGGTGCGTGCCTCCAGCGCCGCCTTGACGCTGGACAGCACGCCGCCACGGTTGTCCAGGTTGGTGGCGAAGACACTCAGCTTGGCGTCCTTGGCGATGATGCTGCCGCCCTGGTTATCGATGTCGCCGGATACATCCACGGTGACCAGGCCCTCGCCTTGCAGCGTGCCCTTGGCGTTATTCAGACTGGCAGCATCGAACTCGACCTCGGCAGCACGGCTGGCGAGCAGGCCTTTTTCGGCGTTGTTGACCGCGCCGGTGGCGCTGACCAGCAGCTTGCCATTGGCGGCCACGGTGCCTTTGTTGCTGTTGTCCAGGCTGGCGGTGCGCACGGTCATGACGCCTTGGCTGGATAGCTCGCCGCCCCGGTTATTGATCGCGCCGGTGTTAGTGATGTCGAGATTTTTGCCGGCCATGACCAGGCCGGTCAGGTTGTCCAGGCTGCCGAGGACCAGGGTCGCACTGTTCAGGCTCGAGAGTTCGCCTGCATTGTTTTCCAGATGGCCCAGGTTGGCCGTCAGCAGGCCCTGGCTATTGATCAGGCCGCCCTGGCTGTTGAGGACTTGATCGGCGCTCAGGTGCAGTTCGGTGTTACCCAGGATCCGGCCTTTATTGCGGTTATCCACAACGTTGCCGGTGACGGTGGTCTTGCCCTGCCCACTGAGTGTGCCGCCCTGGTTGTTCAGCGCTGCGGTAGTCGTGATATTCAGGTCGCGACTGGCGATGACGGTTTTGCCGCCGTTGTTCAGTTGCTTGGCAATGAGGGTGACATCACCCGTGGTATTGCGGCTGTTATCGGCGTAGACCCCGGCTTCGATAATGCCGTTGTTACTCAGCGTGCCACCGCTGTCGAGGTGAATGCTGTCGCGCGCCACCAGGTTGTTCTGGTTGGTCAGGTCGCCCTGGGTCTTCACCCTCAGTCGGCTACCGGCGTACACCTGGCCGCGGGTTTCCAAGCTTTTGGCGTCGATGTCGACGGCGCCGGCAGCCGCCGTCTGCGCCAAACTCAAATGACCGTTGGCGTCGAGTTGGATGTCGCCACCACTGGCAACCATCTTGCCATCCAGCTTCACCCCAACCCCGGCCTCGGTGCCCACCAGCTTGATCGCGCCTGCGTACATACCACCCAACGCCGAGGAGTCGATGGCCAGCTCCGGTTTCGCGCTGCCGTCATCGGCCCGGGCAGTGGCATTCAGGGTATTGGCATTAACGTCATTACGCCCAGCCACGATGGTTAGGTTCTTCGCCTGGATCTCGGCGTTGATCTTGGCGCTGCGAGTAATGATTTCGAAGCGGTCGACGTTGTTCGCGTTGAGGCCCGCGCCTTCAATGGCGACGCTGCCCTGGTCCACCTGATAGCGACCCACCTGACCGTTTTCGATGATCGGCTTGCCCGTGGTCAGGGTCGCCTTTGGGGTATTGATAAACCCGCAGCCATTGCAGGTGATGCCATAGGGGTTGGCGACGATCACATGGGCCGACTGCCCCGCCACTTCGGTGTAGCCGCGCAACTGGCTCGGGTTGCCGCCGTTGACTTCGTTGAGGATGACTTTCGCGGCCGTGCCCTGGAGGTTCGGGTTGCCGAGGATGATCCCGCCCAGTTGCGTGGACTGGGCGGCGTTGGTGGCGTTATTGAGGATCACGCCGTTGCTGCCGACGTTGTAGTCCTTGAACTGGTTGTGAGACAGCCCGCTGCCATTGGGCTTGGCGATGTTGACCACGGGCACGCCGTTGCCGGCCTGGCCGAGGCTGGTGCCCGGGGCGCTGACCACGATGCCGTCCGCCTGGGCCCACATTGGCTGCCAGAACATGACGTTTGCCAGCAGGAACGCCAGGCCGCGCTTGGGCATGCCCCAGAAGGCGTCGCGGGTTTTCAGGGCAGCAGAAGGCTGGCGAGCCAGGAAGGCGTATTGGCGGTCGTCCATGATCAGGTCTCGTTGCAGCAGAAATTAGATGGATACATCCACGCGGAAGTAGATCGGCGCTTCGCGCTCGGTCAGGGCATCCGGACGTTCCAGGGAATGGGCGAAGGTGACGCTGGCGCTCAGGTGCTCACCGCGGGCGAACAGCTCCAGCGAGTTGCTCGACATGCGCCCGTGCTGATCGCCGTTGTAGCGATTACCGCTGATCACGCCCTGGTCATAACCGAGGCTGGTGCCGTATTCGGCGAAGACCGGGCGCAGCCATTCCAGGGTCACCGGGCGGCTCCAACGCAAGTCGTTGCGCCAGTAGCCGCCGCTGTCGCCGGACAATGTCTGGTCCTTGTAGCCACGAATCGACGACAGGCCGCCCAGGCTCATGCGCTGGGGGCTGAACAGCACGTCTTCGCTACGCTGGCCGGTCATCAGGCTGCTGAAGCTGAAGGACTCGCCGCCCAGCATGAAGGGCTGCAAATAGCTGAGGGTCGCGGTGTATTTGCGATAGCGCGCATCTGGCACTCCAGGGCCCGGCTCATGATCGCCCTGGGCATCGAGGGCACCGATACCTTGTTGCAGGCCCAGGTCGAGGTTGACGAAGGCATTGCCCACTCGCCGGCCATGGTTGATGCCGAACTGCGCCTCGCTGATGCGATTGCTGCTCTCGGCGAGTTTGCTGTCTTCGATGAAGTTGTTGGTGCGCAGGTACGAAAGGCCGGTGTTGAGGGAGGTCTTGCTCACTGCGTCGCGATGGACCACACGCTCCAGGCGCAGCTGATGGTTCTGGCTGTCGCCGCTCTGCTTGAAATTGAAACCGTTGGCCTGGCCCAGCGCGCGGTACTCGCTCTGGCTGTAGGTGTAGCTCAGGTTCCACCAGCCAAACGGCAGGTTGTAATAGAGCATGCCGTTGCGCGAGGTTTTCTGGTGATCGCTGACGACATCGTGGCCGCCGCGCAAGGCCAATTGGTCAGCCAGACCCAGGGGGCTGTCCCAGTCCAGGGAGGCGCCCCATTGCTGCTCGCCCGTGCTTTTCTGCCCATCGTTATGCCGTGACAGGCCGGCGCGCCAGGGTTTCTGCGGGGTGTTATTGACCCGCACTTCGCTGCCGCCGATGTTCTGCCCCGGGGTCAGTTCCATTTGTGCACGGTTGGACGGCAACCGGTTCAGTTGATCGACCATCTGCTCCATCTCACGCAGATTGAGCAGTTCGCCGGTCTTGCCGGGAAACGCCATCGCCAACTCGCGATCCGACAGCTTGCTGTTCTCGGCACCTCTCAAGCCTTCCAGGCGACCCTCGACCACCAGCACTTGCAGGTGACCGCTGGACAGGTCCTGTTGCGGCAAGTAGGCGCGACTGGTGACCAGGCCTTTGTCGAGATAATGGTCAGTAATGACTTTGAGCAGCTCGTTCAGCTGCGGCACGCCCAGGCATTGGCCGATGTAGGGCTTGAGCAGGCGTTCGCGCTCCGCCACGGACAAAGCATCGGCGCCCTTGAGCTCGATGGTCTTGATCGGGAAGCAACGGGTATCGACAGGGGCCGTGGGCTGGGCCGGCTTCGCCTCCTTGCCGGGCAAGTCCTTGAGTTCTTCAAGGCGTCGGCGCTGCTCTTCGAGCAGCCGGTCCTGACGTTCACGGATCAGATCCGTGTCGCCGGGGGTTGGCGCGGCGACAGCAATGTTCATCGCCAGAAAACACAGCGACGCAACAACTAGCCTCGTCCCTAAGGCAAATACGGACATGTTCGATCCCTCGATACAGAAATGACAGCAGGCATGCACAGCAATGCGCGCACACCAGACCCTGCATATCGCTTTCGGTTCAAGAGAGCGGGAAGTTTCCACTCAAAAAAGAGACGCGTCTCACAGGACGCGTCGAGAAACACAACAAAAACGACGGCTCAGATTGCGCAGACGCCTACAGACACTCATCCAGGAAACTCACCACCGTTCCCATGCAAGCCATCCGCTCCTCGATATGGGGCATATGGCTGGAGTGTTCGAACAACGCCCAGCGAATGTCGGGAACATGATCCACATAGGGTTTGACCACCAATGGCGTCGCTTCATCGTATCGGCCTGAAATCAGCAGGGTCGGCACCTTGATCCGTGGCAAGCGATCGGTGATGGACCAGTCCTTCATGCTGCCGATCACATGGAATTCGGTGGGGCCGTTCATGGCGTGATAAACCGTAGGATCGGCATCGATCTGGGCAAAGGTACGGGCGACTTCATCGGGCCAGGGCGTGACACGGCAGACATGGCGGTCGTAGAAAACCCGAGCGGCATCAAAATACTCGGTAGACGTCAAGGTTCCAGCCCGCTCGTGCTTGAGCAGTGTTTGCTGCACCTCAATGGGTAGAAGCTGGCGCAAGCGATTGACTTCAAGGAGCCAGGTGGACATGTCCGCCGGGGAGTTGGCGATGATCAACCCGCGCAAGCCCGCGGGCTGGAGCACCGCATGTTCGCTGGCCAACATGCCGCCCCAGGATTGCCCCAACAGTGCGTAATTGTCGCCAATGCCCAGATGATCCAGCAGGTTCTCCAACTCATCGAGAAAGAGCGCCACGTTCCAGAACGAGGGGTCTTTTTCCGGAAGATGGGTGGAACGCCCATTGCCCAGTTGGTCGTAATGAATCACCGGATAGCCACTGTTGGCAATATCCTTGAAGGCATCGACATAATCGTGTGTACAGCCCGGGCCGCCATGCAGGATCAGCAGCGGCGTACGGCCACTGCTGAAATCGCCAGTGATGCGATACCAGGTCTGATACGGACCAAAAGGCGCAAAGCCTTCGTGCGTTACGGGAAAATCCATTTCGTGCCGCTCCCCAGGAATCCTGCGGCACACGATACCGGGGACTGGCCGGCGGAATAACTAGAGAAACAGATAGGTTTTTGCCCGATTTCAGCTATCGAGCAACCGATAATGCACTGCCCTGACCACGGCCTGGACCCGGTTCCTGGCGCCGAGCTTATGCATTGCAGAAGTCAGGTGGAGGGTGATGGTGGCCAAGGAACGATTCAGTTGCCTGGCGATGTCCGCCGCCGTCAAGCCTTCAGCGGCCAATCTCAAGCACTCACGCTCGCGTTTGGTCAGGCGAACCGGGCATGCGCGGGCTTCCTTGCCGAGCAGCGGAAAAGCCGCCTCTTGCAGGGCATGGGAAATCAGGCTGAAGTCGCCCAGCGTTTGCCGGACATCCTGCAGGGTGCTCCCCTTCGTATCGGCGCGCAGCCCGGTCAATGTCGCAAAGCCGCCTTTGGGCAAATGCATCGGCACCGTCACGCCGCAGGTCATGCGCGAATCCTGCAGGTAGCTCACGACCGGTGCATGACTCTGGCCGATGAACGGCTGCAGCACCGTGTCGGCCTCCGGTCGATAGGACCAGACAAAAGGAGATATGGCATTGATTGCCAGATGCTGGACGGGGTCGATCTGGTAATAACCTTCTTCACACCAGAGCGAGTGCCAATCACGGGGGGTATTGCGCAACTTCAGCACAGTCGGGGTGATCAGTGCCCCATCATGATCCAGTGGCACCGGACTGTAGTCGTACACCAAGGCTTCAAAGCCTAACGCCTGGACCATCCCCAGGGTGTTATCCATCTGTTCGTCCAGGCTCCTGCCAGACAAAAGACGGGTATTGAAGTCAGACAGCTTGGCCTGCATCCATTCAGCTCCCTTATTAATTTCAATCCTGAAATCGTGCAAGTAGAATGCCACGCCTGAGCGAGGGAATGCCAGATCAAACCTATAAGAATTGCTAGCTTATGGGCGCGTAGCTTCCTCGGTAAGGTTTAGCCAACGGGCGGTACCTGAGCAGGAGAGCAATGATGTGGCGTGAGATCGAGCCAGACCAGCGGTACGACGTGGAAGTCGATGGTCATCGTCTGGTGGCCTATGGCTTTGGCGACGGCGACGAGGTGCTGTTGTGCCTCAATGGCGGCCCGGGATTGCCTTGCGATTATCTGCGTGACAGCCATGGCTGGCTCAAGGAAAAGGGCTTGCGGGTCATCGCTTTCGATCAGTTGGGAACCGGCGCCTCGGCCAGGCCCACTGACGAATCCCTGTGGGACATCACCCGTTATGTGGCGGAGGTAGAGACCGTCCGCCAAGCCCTCGACCTGGGCAAAGTGCACCTGCTGGGGCACTCCTGGGGTGGCTGGCTGGCGATCGAGTACGCCATTCATCATCCCCAAGCGCTGAAAACCCTGATCCTGGAAAATACCGCGGGCGATATCCCTCACCTGTCCCTGGAGCTGGAGCGTCTGCGGGCCGCCCTGGGCAGTGAGACCGTCGCGATGATGCAGCGCCATGAAGCCATGGGCACCCTGGATCATCCGCAATACCAGGCGGCCATCACCCTGCTCAACTATCGCCATGTCTGCCGTCTGGACGAGTGGCCAGCGCCGGTGACACGTTCCCTGGGCGACTGGAACATGGGGCCCTACATGACCATGCAGGGCCCCAACGAATTTCTCTATACCGGCAATCTCAAGGACTGGAATCGCATCGAGCAGATGGCCAGCTTCGAAATGCCCGTGCTGATCACCACCGGTCAACATGATGAACTGACGCCAGCCTGTGCAATGCGCATGAAAATGGCGCTCAAGGATGTACAACTGAATGTGTTCCCCAACAGCAGCCACATGCCGTTCTACGAAGAGCCCCACGCCTATTTCCCAGTCCTGCTGGATTTTCTGCACCGCCACCGGAACTAGCCCATGAACCTGGCGCGCTACCGTTTCATACTGTCGCGCCCGCTACAGCTATTGCCGGTGCTGTTTGGCATCAGCATGATCACCTTTGTGCTCGTGCGCTCAATCCCCGGCGACCCCGCCCGGGCCCTGCTGGGCTCGCGCAGCACGCCGGAGGCGCTGATCAGGATTCGTGCCCAGTACGGTCTCGACCAGCCCTTGTGGATGCAGTACTTCTACTTTCTCAAGAACCTGCTCAAAGGCGATCTCGGCCAATCGCTGCTCTACAAAGTCGATGCCTTGAAGCTGATCAGTACCCGCATTGAGCCTACCCTGTTCCTGGTGCTCGGCAGCGTACTGCTGGCACTGCTGATTGCCGTGCCACTGGCAACGGTGGCGGCGCGCAACAAGGGCGGCTGGCAGGATCACCTGATTCGCCTGTTCACCACGGCAGGGCTCGGCATGCCGGCGTTCTGGCTAGGCATCATGTTGATCCTGCTGCTCAGTGTGCAGTTGGGGCTATTCCCGGTCTCAGGCTATGGACGTACGGGGTGGGACAAACTGCATCACATGGTCTTGCCGTGCCTGACCATTGCCTTGGCACTCTCCGCCGTTCTAGTGCGCAATCTGCGCGCCAGCATGCTCATGGAGCTACAAGCCGATCATGCCACCGCCGCACGGGCCCGGGGCTTGTCCGAGCGGGCGATATTTCGTCGGCATGTGCTGCCCAACTCCCTGGTACCGGCGGTCAACCTGCTGGCGGTGAACATCGGCTGGTTGATCAGCGGCACGGTGGTCATCGAAAGTCTGTTTGCCATTCCCGGCATCGGCCAATTGCTGGTGCGCGGCATCTTTACCCGCGACTACATGGTGGTCCAAGGCGTGGCCATGGTGCTGGCCCTCGCCACCGTCACGGTCAATTTCCTCGCCGATGTGCTGACTGTGATGATCGATCCGCGGGTGAACATGCGATGAGCGGCCAGGCCCTCAGTCCCACCTGGCGTCTTGCGCTGCGTTTGGGCTTGCGCAACCGGCGACTGGCCACCGTGCTGGGCCTGGCGATTCTGTTTGGCTGGCTGTTGCTCGCACTCTTCGCACCCTGGGTCGCGCCCTTCGATCCGATTGCCCAGAACACCGATATCCGCCTGCTGGGGCCGAGCCTGGCCCATCCGTTCGGCACGGACAATTTCGGCCGCGACGTTCTTTCCCGAGTGATCTGGGGCGCGCGCATCGACTTGCAGATTTCCGTGATCGGGGTGGTTTTCCCATTCTTGATCGGCACTTGCGTCGGCGCCTTGGCCGGCTATATCGGTGGCCGGTTCGACACGATCTGCATGCGCCTGATCGATATTATTCTGGCCTTCCCCTTCCTGGTGCTGATGTTGGCAATCATGGCCATCCTCGGCCCCGGCCTGGGCAGCTTTTATATTGCGATGGCTTTGGTGGGTTGGGTGTCCTATGCACGGCTGATCCGTTCGCAGATTCTGGTACTCAAGGAAAGCGATTTCGCCTTGGCGGCGAAAAGCCTGGGCTTCGGTCATGGACGCATTCTGTTTCGGCACCTGTTGCCCAATGCCATGTTCGGTTCGATCGTGTTTTCCATGTCCGACGCGGTGCTGGTACTGCTCAATGGGGCGGCGGTCAGCTACCTCGGCCTGGGGGTCCAGCCACCCACCGCCGAGTGGGGCACGATGGTCGCCGAGGGCCAGAGTTTTATCACCAACGCCTGGTGGATCTGCACCTTCCCGGGACTGGCGATCGTCACCCTGGCCATGGGCTTCAGTCTGCTGGCCGACGGTGTCGCCGAGCACCTCGGAGAGCGCCCATGAGCACACCGGTGTTGCACGTCGAGGACCTCAGCGTGATCGCCGGCCACGGTGAGGGCGAAGTCACGCTGGTGGATCGTGTGTCATTTGACTTGGCCGAAGGCGAAATCCTCGGTCTGGTGGGTGAAAGCGGCTCAGGCAAGACGATGGCCTGCCGGGCCTTGATGCGCTTGCTGCCCTCTGCAAACCTCCGCGTCCAGGGCAAGGCCGTGCGCCTTGCCGGCGAGGACCTGCTGTCGCTGGATGAAGCCGACATGCGGGGCATACGGGGTCGGCGGCTGGGGATGATTTTTCAGAATCCCGGCAGTCATCTTGACCCGTTGATGCGTATCGGCGAACAGATCGGCGAGGGCATACGCCTGCATCAGGGGGCGTCCAAACGTGAAGCACGGGCGAAGGCCATTGATGTGTTACGCCAGGTGGGCATTCCCGATCCGCTAAGGCGGGTCGACAGTTATCCCCATGAGTTTTCCGGTGGCATGCGACAACGCGCCATGATCGCCGTGGCGTTGGGTTGCAACCCCCAGGTGCTGATCGCCGATGAGCCGACCACCGCCCTGGATGTCACGGTACAGGCACAGATCCTGCGCCTGCTCCTGGATTTGCGCGACCAACGTGGGCTGTCAATCATCATGATCACCCACGACCTGGGGATCGTCGCCCAGACTTGTGATTCCATCGCGGTGATGTACGCCGGTCGGCTCTGCGAGCACGGCACCAAGCTTGATCTGCTGGCTCACCCACGACATCCCTATACGGCGGCCCTGATCGACTGCCAACCGGCGACCAGCGCCGGCCATGCCATGCTCAAGACCATCGCCGGCCAGCCTCCTCTGCTGGATGCGCTGCCCACCGGTTGTCGCTTCAATCCACGCTGCCTTCAGCAGGGCAGCCAGTGCACGCGGCTGTTGCCACAGATGCAAGACATGGCCGAGGCACACCGGGTCGCCTGCCATTACCCGCTGCCGGTGGGAGCCTCGTCATGACCCTGTTGCACGTGAAGGATCTGCAGGTGCGCTTCGCCGCCCCTGGCAGCGGTCCGTTCGGGATCAACCGGCAATGGGTGAAAGCCGTCAACGGTGTGTCGCTGAGTCTGGCCACCGGGGAGGTGCTTGGGTTGGTGGGTGAGTCGGGCAGCGGCAAGAGCACCCTGGGTCGGGCCATCTTGCGCCTCACTGAGGTCAGCGCCGGACAAATCCTGTTCGATGGCGTCGATATGGCTCAAGGCAAGCGGATCGACATCGAGCGACTGCGCCACGAAACCGCGATGATTTTCCAGGATCCTTATACCGCCCTCAATCCGCGAATGAGCATCGGCGACACCCTGGCTGAAGTGTTGCGAGTGCGCTGTGCGATTCCTGCACCGCTGATTCGCCAGCGGGTCGATGAACTGCTGAACCTGGTCGGCCTGCGACCGGAGCTGGCCCACCGCAAGCCAGGTTCATTGAGTGGCGGTCAATGCCAACGTGTGGGGATCGCTCGAGCACTGGCCATCGAGCCACGGTTGATCATCGCCGATGAATGCGTGGCCGCGCTGGACGTTTCCATCCAGGGACAGATCATCAACCTGCTGCTGGAACTGCGACAGCGCATGAACCTGGCGATTCTGTTCATTGCTCACGACCTGGCAATCGTTCGGCGGTTATGTGATCGGGTCGCCGTGATGTACCTCGGCGAGATCGTCGAGCAAGGCCCCACGGAGGCCGTGTTCAGCAGCCCTCGGCATCCTTATACCGTCGCGCTGATCCAGTCCATTCCACACATCGACCCGACTCGACCGTTGCTGAGCGAACCCCTGCCTGGCGAGCCACCCAGCCCCCTGAACCTTCCATCCGGCTGCGCTTTTCACCCGCGCTGCCGGTATGCACAACCCATCTGCGCGAAAACGCCGCCCCCCAGCCATGACATCAATGGACATCGTTATAGCTGTGTGCTCGGAGAGCCATTGCTCTAAAAAACATTCATCAATAGGGAGTTTGACCATGCGATCGAAACATTTGAAGTTACTGACCGCCGCAACGTTGACCGTTTGCACACTGGCGGCCGGTGTCGCCCAGGCAGCAGGCGTGCTGACCATCGGTTGCCGTGAAGAAAGTACGACGTTCGACCCGATCAAAAGCGCGCAGAACCGTGATAACTGGGTGTTCTCCAATGTCTACGACGTATTGGTGCGCGTCGACAACACCGGCACCAAGCTGGTACCGGGGCTGGCCGAAAGCTGGCACGTTTCCGACGATGGCCTGACCTATACCTTCAAACTACGCTCGGCCAAGTTCTCCGACGGCTCACCGATTACCGCCAGCGATGCAGCGTTCAGTCTGTTGCGCATTCGCGACAACAAAGGGTCGCTGTGGAGCGACTCCTACAAGATTATCGACAAGGCCCAGGCACCCGACCCGCAGACACTGGTGGTGACACTCACGAGCCCTTCAGTGCCCTTCCTCGCGCAGCTGGCGTTGCCCAACGTCTCCATCCTGTCGCAAAAGGCCATGGAAAAAATGGGGGAGGAAGCCTATGCCCAGGACCCCGTCGCCTCTGGCGCCTTTATCGTCAAGGAGTGGCTACGCGGCGATCGCGTGGTGCTGGAGAAGAACCCCAACTTCTGGCAGGCCGACAAGGTGAGCCTGGATGGCGTGGAATGGATCTCCATCCCCGATGACAATACGCGGATGTTGAAGGTACAGGCCGGTGAACTGGATTCGGCGATCTTCGTGCCCTTCTCGCGCGTCGAAACCCTGAAGAAAGATCCCAACCTGGTCGTACACATGGATCCCTCCACCCGCGAGGATCATCTGCTGATCAACCATGCGCACGGACTGCTGGGCAAGCCTGAAGTACGCCAGGCCCTGGACCTTGCGATCAACAAAAAATCCCTGGTCGATACCGTGACATTCGGCCATGGCCAGGTGGCTTATTCCTACATTCCTAAAGGCGCGCTTTATCACAATGCCGATAATCTGCAGCGCCCGTACGATCCGGAAAAAGCCAAGAAAATGCTGGCGGATGCAGGCGCCTCAGGCCTGAAGCTCAACTATGTAGTCAATGCGGGCAATGAAGCCGACGAGCAGATCGCCGTGCTGGTCCAGCAACAGCTCGCAGCGGTCGGCGTGACAGCCACCTTGCAGAAAGTCGACCCAACCCAGAGTTGGCAAATGCTGATCGACGGCGATTACGATCTGTCCGTGATGTACTGGACCAACGACATCCTCGACCCGGACCAGAAGACCACATTCGTGCTGGGACATGACACCAACATGAATTACATGACCCGCTACAAGAACGACAAGGTCAAGGATCTGGTCGCGGCCGCGCGGGTAGAAGTGGACCCGACCAAGCGCAAGCAGATGTATACCGATCTTCAGGTGATCGCCAAGCAGGACGTCAACTGGATCGATCTCTACTACAGCCCGTACATCAATATTTCGCGCAAGAACATCGAGCACTTCCAACAAAACCCACTGGGACGCTTCTCTCTTGAGGAAACAGTGAAGCGCTAGCGAGTAGTGGCTTCATCCGAGTCGGATAGGGCCAGTGGCAACGCCTTGATCACGAATCGAGGCTTGCCACTTGATGGCCAAGCGACATCGGACGCTCCCCGGTCATCTCGCACAACAGCGCTGTGACGGCGTTCCCCTCAACCGTGCCGTGCTCTTGCAGAAAGCCCGCCACGGCGCTGACAGCCGGCCAGTAACGGTGCACCAGGCAACTGCAGCGGGAGATGGCCTGGGATTGGGCGTCGAGCAATTTGCGCGGTGGCAGCAGGCTGATCAATTCGTGCCCCCGGTCCAGGTCTCCGCGGCCGCTGCCCCTGATCAACCGGTCGGACCGACGGTGCCGGTAGACTGCTTCGGCCACTGGCCCCGCGAAGCAATGGAGCAGGTCACGTTCAATGGCATCGACCATCGAGGGCAGGAATTCAGCGATCCCCGGGGCGTCGAATGCCGGGCGCGGGACAAGATAGTCCGCTTCCACCCACCCTTCTGCGTATTGAGGGTTGCCGCGCAGGTCGAACAGAGGACCCGTGCAGGCTTCAGCCTTGGTACGCACGGTGATGCGTTTTATCGGTTGGCCGTTCCACCAGAAAGCCAGGGCATGACCGGCTTCGTGGAAGGCCGTGCTGCGCGGGCATTTGTTCATTATTGGGTCCGTCACGGCAGGCGCCATTCATATCATCTGCCTCGCCCCTTGGCTTCGATAAAAGATTATCCCTATCGACCGTTAATACTGCGCCTATTAGCTATCTGGCAAAGGAGGACTAGCCTGAATTCAGGCTGGTGCAATCCGGCCCGTGAAACCTGACAAAGAGATACGAAGCGTTCAGAACCGTACTGGGCTTGCCGTGGGCCACCGAATGGGTAACCAGACATCTCCCGCGTTGCCGTGTGGCCGCACACGATCAGTTGAGCGAACTGTGAGCCCTGCGCCCTGTGTCATCTATTTCGCCTGTCGCTATTCGAAGCCCGGCCGGGCTGGATAGCTGGATGAATACGACCAAAGGTAGCTTCTCATGGCAAACGAATCGAAATGCCCGTTCAATCACGCCGCTGGCGGTGGTACGACAAACCGCGACTGGTGGCCGAACCAGCTGAATCTGAAGATCCTGCACCAGCACTCCTCGCTGTCCGACCCCATGGGCGAGGATTTCGACTATGCCCAAGCGTTCAAGCGCCTGGACTTCCAGGCCCTGAAACAAGACCTGAATGCACTGATGACCGACTCGCAAGACTGGTGGCCGGCAGACTTCGGCCACTATGGACCGCTGTTTGTCCGCATGGCCTGGCACAGTGCAGGCACCTACCGCACCGGTGATGGGCGCGGTGGCGCGGGTTCCGGCCAGCAGCGGTTTGCACCGCTCAACAGCTGGCCAGACAACGTCAGCCTCGACAAGGCACGTCGGCTGCTGTGGCCGATCAAGCAGAAGTATGGTCGCAATATCTCCTGGGCCGACCTGATCGTCCTTACCGGCAACGTCGCGCTGGAATCCATGGGCTTCAAGACCTTCGGTTTTTCCGGTGGCCGCGCCGATGTCTGGGAGCCGGATGAGGACGTCTACTGGGGTTCGGAAAACAAATGGCTGGGGGGCGATGTTCGCTACGGCAAGCCCGACAAAGCGGCCATGCAAGACCCCGGCGAAGGCCAATTGGTGGCCGAGCCTGGCAACGAAGAAAGCCGCACTGACGATGGACGCAACCTGGAGAACCCGCTGGCCGCCGTGCAGATGGGGCTGATCTACGTCAACCCGGAAGGCCCCGAGGGTCAGCCGGACCCGGTCGCCGCCGGGGTGGACATCCGCGAAACCTTCGCCCGCATGGCCATGAACGACGAAGAAACCGTGGCATTGATTGCCGGTGGCCACGCCTTCGGCAAGACCCACGGCGCAGGCCCTGCAGACAATGTCGGCGCCGAGCCCGAAGCCGCTGGCCTGGAGCTGCAAGGCCTGGGCTGGAAAAGCACCTTCGGCACCGGCAAGGGGCCCGACACCATCACCAGTGGCCTGGAAGTCACCTGGACCACCACCCCCACTCGTTGGAGCAATAACTACCTGGAGAACCTGTTCGGCTTCGAGTGGGAACTGACCAAGAGTCCGGCAGGCGCGCACCAATGGACGCCGAAAAACGGGGCAGGCGCGGGCATCATCCCCGATGCCCATGACCCGTCCAAACGGCGTAACCCAACGATGCTGACCACCGACCTGGCGCTGCGCTTCGACCCGATCTACGAAAAAATATCCCGGCGCTTCCTGGAAAACCCGGACCAGTTGTCCGACGCCTTTGCCCGCGCCTGGTTCAAGCTGATCCACCGCGACATGGGCCCGCTCTCACGCTACCTCGGCCCGGAACTGCCCAACGAAGAACTGCTGTGGCAAGACCCTATCCCGGCGGTCGACCATCCGCTGGTCAACGACAGTGACATCGCCGCCCTCAAAGGCAAGCTACTGGCCTCGGTCCTCACGGTTTCACAGCTTGTGTCTACAGCATGGGCCGCGGCTTCCACCTTCCGTGGTTCCGACAAACGCGGCGGCGCCAACGGTGGCCGCCTGCGCCTGGCCCCGCAGAAAGATTGGCCGGCCAACCAGCCAGAGCAACTGGCCCAAGTGCTGGCGACCCTCGACAAGGTTCGGGGCGAGTTCAACGCTGCCCAATCCGACGGCAAGAAAATCTCCCTGGCAGACCTGATCGTGCTGGCCGGCAGCGCCGGTATTGAACAAGCCGCGAAAAATGCCGGGCTCAGCGTGACGGTACCGTTCTCGCCGGGACGCATGGACGCGAGCCAGGAGCAGACGGACGTCGAGTCGTTCGGTTTCCTCGAGCCTATCGCCGATGGCTTTCGCAACTACCTCAAGGGCCGGTACCGCGTGTCCGCCGAGGCGTTGCTGATCGACAAGGCCCAACTGCTGACCCTCAGCGCCCCGCAAATGACGGCATTGATCGGCGGTCTGCGGGTACTGGACACCAACGTTGGCCACACTGCGCACGGTGTCTTTACCCAACGGCCCGGGACGTTGACCAACGACTTTTTCGTCAATCTGCTCGACATGGGCGTGGAATGGAAACCCCTTTCCGACACCCAGGAAACCTTCGAGGCCCGCGACCGCAAGACCGGCCAGGTCAAATGGACCGGCACCCGTGTCGACCTGGTCTTCGGCTCCAACGCCCAGCTACGGGCCTTGGCCGAAGTCTATGCCAGCCCGGATGCGCAGGAGCAATTCGTCAAGGACTTCATCGCGGCGTGGGTCAAGGTGATGAATCTGGATCGGTTTGATCTGCGGTGAGAAGAGTCCGCAGGCATGAGGTCGTGCAGGGAGGCGACCTCATAAACTTTTCTTCACCCCACGCCCCCGCGTGATTGGGTACAGTCGCCTCGCTCATTCAAGAAACTAAGGTTTTAGCCCGCTCTCCCAGCGGGCTTTTTTTTGCCCTGCATTCAGGCTGACGAATGTGCACTGCCCGACGCAGGCAAGGCAGCCGTTGCCGTCGCTCGCTGTGGTTTCAACACTGGCTGCTCCAAGGCCGCCCGCCCATAAAACAGCAACGCCATCAGCAAGCAACTCAACCAGACAAAAATCCCCGCCCAGAACGTGTGTGACATGTAATGCCAGCCCTGCAGGACCCGCGTCGTGCCGTAGACAAACCCCAAGACCAGCGCCCCGTGCATCAAGGCTTTCGAATGACGCCAGCGGTAGCGGCGGGCGACGAAATACAGCGCCAGCATTGTAAAGCCGCCGGACGCATGACCGCCGGGCCAGCAGCGACCATCACCGGCGACTTTCAGCAGGTCGAAATTCTGGAACCATTCCTTGTGCTCGATCTTGCCGGCGTATTGGGTGGTTTCCACCGGGCAGTACACACTGGTGTGGCCCTTGAGGTAATGGATCACCCCGGTGCTGAGGGAAAAGGCGACGACCACGTAGAGGAAGTCGCGACGGTGTTTGTGGGCAAAACGCAACGGTGTGGCCAACCGGGTTTTCTCCAACAGGCGAAGTAATCCCGGGCGCTTTTGCGGCTGGAAGACCGTCCAGACAAACGACAGCAGCGCCCCGATAATCGCCGCCTCGCCGGTCCAGTTCGGGATGATCCTGGCCCATTTATGGGTGATTTTCTCGAACAGCCGCACGTGCTCCAACGGAAAGACCTGGTGCACTGGGTCATAGAATAAATTGCTGAAGGCGATGTCGATGCGGGTCAAGTCGAACAGCAAGAACACCACCGCGGCGCAGACCAGGGGAATTCCGAGATTGAGCCCGTAGAAACGGGCGCGAGCAGACGTCAGCATGGGCGGTCCTAATCGTGGGAAAAATTACTGAAACGCCACCGAGCGCCAGTCAGAGGCTTCGATAAAACCGAGCAACTGCGGGGCTTGTGGCTGGGCAGCGGAGACGAACAGCGAAGCGCCGTAGCCAAACGTCGAGGTAGGCCGCTGGAGCGCGGTTTCCAATGCCTGCATGCATTCGCTGTGGGTGACCAGGATCAGATTGCGCCCGGCGACCTTGTGGGCCAGGGCATTGCGCAGAAGATCGCGGCGGCAATTGCTCAGCCAATCATCACCAGCACTCACCTTGTTGAACATGTAGCCCGCCGTCTGGACTGCACGCACCAGAGGGCTGTTGTAGAGGTCGGCGTTGCCCAGGCCCAGTTGCTCGAACCGCGCGCCCAACTCCACCGCAACGGCCCGGGCCCGGTCAGTGATGCCTTCGCGATCATTCAGGCACGCGGCCTTGGAGTGATCGCAGCGCTCGACATGACGCACCAGCACGATCATCTCGCCCTTGGCCCAGCCAGCGGCCAAGGCCCGGGCGCCGGCGACGTTGCCGTGGGCCAGGTCCGGTATCGCCGCCGGGCTGAGCAGCCAGAGGGTCAACGGGATGACCAGCAGCGCCGAAGCCAGCACGACCACAGCGTTTCGGTAACGGACAAAGCGGCGCGTATTGATCGAGCGCCTCAGGCCGAAAAGGCTCAGTCTCAGTTCCACATCAAGCCGCCCCAACGGCATCCACCCAGTCATTCGTTGGCGCGACAGTAGAGAGGCCGACGTAGGCAGTCGGTGAAACAGATGTGAAAAAAAGCTTGGGATGAGAGCAAAGCTCCCACAGATATCCGGAAAAAAGACTTACAGATCTTGTCCCCCCCGCCGATACAGCCCTGTTACATGCTCTGCTGGCTCTTAACAACAACAATCTTCCAGCGTACCGACGATCAAGCAGCACAACGTTCCTGGAGGAATTTGATGAACAGCTGGTTTGGCAACATTAGCGTCAACATGAAACTGGGCCTGGGCTTCGGCCTGGTGCTGGTACTGACCTGCCTGCTGGCCCTGACCAGTTGGACCAGCCTGGGCGGGCTGATCGACCGCAGCAACTGGATGAGCGACATCACCCAGCTCAACGCCGGCCTGACCAAGCTTCGAGTCACGCGCCTGCAATACATGCTGACCAACGGTGACGAGACCGCCGCCCAAAACGTGCAGACCACCCTCGATGGTTTCGTGGCACAACAGAACGCCCTGCTCAGCAGCTTCAAGAGCCCGGAAAACGTCAAGTTGCTCAAGGAGCAGAGCGCAGTCATCAGCGCCTACCAGGTGTCCCTGAACAAAATGCGCAGCGCCTACCGCACGGGCAACACCGCCCGCGATGCCATGGGCGCTAACGCCGAGATCGCCTATAAGCTGATCGAGACCCTGGATTCGGACGTGCGGAAAATGGGTGTCGGCGACGAGCGTTTCGCCCAGTTCCAGGCCATCACCCAGGCCAAGCAGGACTTCATGCTGGCCCGCTATGAAGTGCGCGGCTACACCGCCAACAGCAACGCCGACACCGAACGCAAGGCCGTCACCCAGCTGGACGCCGCCATCGCCTCGCTCAAGCCGCTGAACGAGCATTTCTCCAGTACCCGCCAGGATGAACTGCGCCAACTGGAAAACGCCCTGGCCCAATACCGCAGCGCCGTGCAGGCCTTCAAGCTGGCCACCGCCGACGCGGTACAGGCACGCAAGGAAATGACCGACCAGGGCGCGTCAATCGTGACGCTGAGCGAACAGCTGTACCAGATCCAACTCGACCGCCGCGACGCCGAAAGTGCCCAGGCGCGCACCCTGCAACTGGTCAGCACCCTGTTGGCGCTGCTGGTTGGCGTCATTGCAGCCGTGATCATCACTCGCCAGATCACCGGCCCGCTGCGCGATACCCTGGCCGTGGTCGAGCGCATTGCCGGTGGCGACCTGTCGCACACGGTCATCGTCACTCGCCGCGATGAACTGGGCGTGCTGCAACAAGGCATCGCGCGCATGGGCGTGACCCTGCGCGACCTGATCAGCGGCATCCGCGATGGCGTGACCCAGATCGCCAGCGCCGCCGAAGAACTATCCGCCGTGACCGAGCAGACCAGCGCCGGGGTCAACAGCCAGAAAGTCGAGACCGATCAGGTCGCGACCGCCATGCACGAAATGACCGCCACGGTGCAGGAAGTGGCCCGCAACGCCGAAGAGGCCTCCCAGGCCGCGGCCGCCGCCGACGGCGAAGCCCGTGCCGGTGACAAGGTGGTCAGCGAAGCCATCGCCCAGATCGAACGCCTGGCCAGCGAGGTGGTGCGTTCCACCGACGCCATGACCGTGCTGCAACAGGAAAGCGACAAGATCGGCAGCGTCATGGACGTGATCAAGGCCGTGGCCGAGCAGACCAACCTGCTGGCGCTCAACGCGGCCATCGAAGCGGCACGCGCCGGTGAAGCCGGACGTGGTTTTGCCGTGGTGGCCGACGAAGTCCGTGGCCTGGCCCAGCGCACGCAGAAATCCACCGAAGAAATCGAAGGCCTGGTGGCCGGGCTGCAGAACGGCACGCAACAAGTAGCGGCCGTGATGAACAACAGCCGCAGCCTCACCGACAGCAGCGTGGCCCTGACCCGCAAGGCCGGCGTGTCACTGGAAAACATCACCCGCACGGTGTCGAACATCCAGTCGATGAACCAGCAGATCGCTGCGGCCGCCGAGCAGCAAAGCGCCGTGGCCGAGGAGATCAGCCGCAGCATCATCAACGTGCGCGACGTGTCCGAACAGACCGCCGCCGCCAGCGAAGAAACCGCCGCTTCCAGCGTGGAACTGGCACGGTTGGGTAATCAGTTGCAGATGCTGGTCAGCCACTTCCGCGTCTAACGTCCGCCGACTGTGGGCGAACTTGCTCGCGATGGCGGTGGGTCAGTCAACTTAATGCTGGCTGATCCGACGCCTTCGCGAGCAAGCCCGCTCCCACAGGACTTGCATCCGCGCAGCCCACGAATCGCTCTTTCGTACAAATCTCCCGCCCCCGGTCCTACCGCCTTTCTCTGCACGCTCCTGTACGGTTTTCGCTTGAACAAGCACATTCCGTCCGCACAGGAGATGACCACACATGGACGTAAGCAACGACTCGCTGTTGCACAAGCTCGTTGCCTCCCCAGACGGAGAGGACGCTGCAAAAACCGATTTCAAGACCGCCCTGCAGCGAATGGGACTGACGTCGGTATTCGACATCCTGCGCCTGGGCAAGACGCAGTTCGCCCAGGCGCTCGCCAAGCACCGCGATGCAGATGCCGCGCAGGCCTACGACAATGCGTCGAGCCACGCCCGGCAGATCAGCCGCTTGTACCTGGAGCATCAACTCTGCTCCAGCGACACCAAGCTCCGTGTGCGACGCAGCCTGGACTCAGACCCGACATCCGGGCCGATCAGCTATCAAGCACTGTTCCAGGAAAACTGGGATCGGTTTTGCAAGGACGGTGACATCGCCGCGATCGACTCGCCCGTGGCCTACCTGCGTGCGCTGTACCTGTTTGCCAGGCAGTTGGAAAACAGCTCCACCCACGCCCGCAAGATCCCCCTGGAGAAACGTCGACCGGACCTCAACACGCTGATGCTCGACCCACACAGTGCCTTGGTTGCACGCCCGATGCTCAACATCGTCAACGACACGTTGCGCAGCCATATCGAGGCCAGTCTCGATGACGGCACAACCGTCCATCAGGCCTTGGCCGACGCACACTACCCCTTTTCACTGCCCTATGATCTTCACCACCACCAATGCCTGCTTGGCTTGGGCGCAGGTAAACCCGCCCTGGGTGAAGTCAATTATCGGATCAGCCTGAAACTGCCGTTTTGCCAGGACGGCTCAACGTATGGACACGTTTCGCAATCGCCTGGCGAAGCGCAAAAACTGCTTTCAGGGCTCAGTCCGGCGCAACAGGCACTCTTGCTCGCACCGCTCGCCTCGAACTCCGATTTCGAGGCCTTGAAAAAAGCCTATGGCACTGAAGATGTCGAGCGCCTGGGTGATTTCACATTCTTCAAGGAGCGCACCGGGCTGACGACGGAACTGGTTGAGCAGCTACTGGCGCATGGCCGATACAGCCCTTGCATCTCGCCCCATAACCCGCCCCCGACGCGTAACCTCCAGGGCGCCGCTTACATCAACGGCCCCGACACCGCCCCCGCGTTGGTGCTTGAAACCAGAACGAACCAGCGAGGGTTTGGCAACAAGTCCTACGAACGTTTCGACCGCATGCAGCGCATGGTCCGACTGCAACGATGGACCGGTATTGCCTTTGCCGAACTGGATACGCTGATCGTCAATAGCCTGTATTCGGAAGGCAACACCGCAATGACACTCGGCGCCAACACCTTGCGCGCGCTTGGGGTCTATCAGTACATGAAGCGGCGCCATGGCATCATCCCTGAGGAGTTTGCCTCGCTGTTGTACGAAATGCCGACCAGCGCTTGCGCAGAACGTGTTCCGTTGTTCGACCAAGTATTCAATCGCACCCGTTTACTCGACAGCCCGGCATGGGAGAAACAAGCGACGGACCTCGATCCCGCGGATCTTGAAACCCTCAGCTATCTCGGCGCGGGCCTGGGACTCGCCCTCACGGAAGACGCGTTGTTGTTGCTGGTGAAACAGACCGGGAAGTACCTGGCGCTAAAAAAGGATTTGCCTACAGTCTCCTCGCTCTACCGCCAGGCCCGTATCGCCCGGATGTTTGGCCTGTCGCCGCTGACGTGCACGGAACTGGCCCGGTTACTGGGAGGGGATACGTTCTGTCGGGCGCTGGTGACCGGAGCGCTGACCACCACCGGCCCTGACATTCTCGACGTACTGATGGCGATGGATTGGGCCCTGGACTGGCTCAAGCAAAACGATCTCGATGTGTTGCAGTGGTGTCGCCTGTTCGAGAGTGCCAGGCATGACTTGCCGTTGGATCAGAACCTGGAAAAGCGATTGGCCGCACTTCGGGAGCACACACAATCCACCAACGACCCTCAACGCCTGGTAGAAACACTGCTGCACGACAAGGCCGACGTGTCCGCCGAATATCTTCCCAGCGTGATGAAAATGGCCGGCACGAATGCCACGGAAATAGTCCAGGCCATCATGACCACTGTCGGCAAAACACCGCCATTGCTGGCGCACGTGCTTCGCACCGCTGACGCCTGCCAGAAATTGCATCTGAGCAGCAGCACGCTACAGGTGTTAATGCATCATCCCACGTGGTTAGCCTCGAACAGTTCAGGAACGCTTACACCTCAAACGCTGTATTTGCTCGAACGGTTCAATCATTGCGCGCGCCATCAGGCGCAGTCAGAAGAAAACCTGTTGCATTACTTGCAACTCGCCAACCAAGACCTACCGCAACATTCAGCAGAGACAGTCAACGGCCTGCTGGCCCACCTGCTGGGCTGGAGCACCGAGCAAGTGAGTTGCCTGACCGCGCTGCTGACGCCCAAACGCGCCACCACCATGCAAGCCGTGGATTGGGTCATGCGTTGCCAGGCGTGTTGCTTGAGCACAGGCCTGTCGGCAAACCATCTGCTCAAGGCCGCCGCACTCAATAGCGACAGCCTGACACAGGACTGGAAAATCGTCGGTGAAGGGCTGATCGCTGCGTGCCATTGAGGCGTACATTTTTTATTCAAGGATTGAATATGACCGTTGCCATGAAAAAGCAGCTGGATGAAAGCCTGCGCGATGCACAGTTGGCGCTCTACCTGGACAAGGTCGCGCCCGACAATGACCCGACCGGGACGGTGCGGCTCAAGACCCCCCAGGACCTCTATGAATATTGGCTACTGGACGTGCTGGTCAGCCAGGATGTACCCACCACGCCTGTAGCGTGCGCCATCGCCAGCCTTCAGCAATACATCAATCGCATCCTGATGAATATGGAGCCCGGCTACGACCAGGCAAGCATCACGCCCGAGCACCTGCAGACGTGGCGCAACGAGATGCATCAGTACCCCATCTGGGCGGCTCATCAAAAGCTGCTGTATTTCCCCGCAAGTTACCTGGACCCGGCCCTGAGGAATAACAAGAGCGGCAACTTCCAGCAATTGGAAAACGACCTCAACCAGAGCCGGATCCAGGCCGATGCGGTTCAATCGGCGGTCATGGCCTACCTGACCCGATTCGAAGAAATCGCCAACCTGAATATTCTCAACGGCTACATCGACGGCGAAGACTTTGCCAACAGCACTTACTATTTCATTGCCAAATCACGATCGGAGAATACTTATTTCTGGCGCTCGCTGGACATGGCGCAACGTCCACTGGACGGTACGCCACCAGAGGCCCCAGCCATCGCCGCCAAACGGGATCAGCCGGATCCGTATGCCTGGTCGGATTGGGAGAAAGCCGATGTGCCCATTCCCGAAAGCGCGGTCGAACACACGATTCGTCCTGTCTGGTTCAACAATCGTCTGTTTGTTGCCTGGGCAGAATGCATACAACAGGATCCGCGAGCCTTCACCATTGACACCGCTCATACCTCCGCCGGGCAATCAGGCACCAGTCATCCGCTATTGCGCTTGAGCTTTTGCTTCAAAAAACAGGATGGAAACTGGAGTACGCCGCGAGTTGGCTTGCAGGGTTACTGCAACGACAAAGCGCTTTGCGGAAAGGACCTTGATGCAACCCGGGCATTGATAGGCTCTGTTGCGGTGCACTACAACAACGGCTCGCATGACTCACTGTTTATAGCCTTGTGTGCACGAGAACTCAAAACCGACACGCCCTACTCGGCAGGCAACAATTTCAGATTCATTAAAACGGCTTGTATCGATAAAAATCTCATCCCTGAGTTGAATAACTCAGCTACCACGGAGCAAACGGCAACAGAAAAATCTCTCCCCTACGAGGCCGCCGTGAAAGTGCTCACAGGCGCTGTCGAGCAACGTATTCAAACAAAAACACGCTCGAAAATCATTCTCGCTGAAGCTTCCCTCCCGACTAGCATGAGCGATTCCATGTCTAACTTCGACGGTTGCCAGAAGTGGATCAGAATCCGATCCACCCATGACCATACCGCCTCCACGCTCAAGCTACACATGACTGCAGACATCGACAATCGCGCCAGCCTCTATGAACCACCTGAAAAAAGACGCTTAAGGCTTGAAACCAGACACGATCAGTTCCCAAGAATCCAGATTCACTTAGTGTTTCCCGCCCGAAGCCTGCCGGAAACACCCTACGTGGAACTGGATGCAGGTTCATACCTGGAAGTAACCAGCCACGCTCCGTTACCTCTTAACCAGAGCCACATATTATCGTTCGACCACATGGTCGACGTGCTCAGAGACTCTGAACACTCGCGCGGTATCACGCTGCATGCCTACACAGACCTTCAGGGGAAATTACTTTCTACAGAGGCAGTGCGCCATCTGATTATCGAAAGTAGACGCAATAGTGGCAGCACCACTTCCGGACAGGTACAAAACTTATCAATACAAGCAAACAACTCCGCAGCGCTAAATTTTGGTAAGGCACTAGTCTTTCTTGATGAGCCGCGAAACATTCAATATGTGATTTTCCGTCAGCCAACCGCCTCGGCGGCTCAACCGCTGTCGTATGAAAACCTGACAGTGGTGGCGCAGTCCAACCCGGCACCGGACCTGAGGGATTTTTTCGAGTTCACTTGGCATAGCGAGGATCTCAGCCAAGACGGCGATACATTTTTGTGTGGGGTTGCCTTTGTCTACCCCGATGAACCGGAAACGAAGCTCTATTCCGCCCTTAAAGCCATCAAGCTGAACTGCATCCCTGCACACTTTCAAGCTCCAGGCATTACCCCCTCATCGACGGCCGGACTAGGCACCACCCAATTTATCGATTTCACCCATAGCGCCATCAAGACCAGCGATGCCGGAGACCAACTCCGCCAACCGATCAGGTTGAACACCACCTTCGCCGCAGAACTGATCCGCCGTACCGAGAACAGTCTGGACGAGCTGTTCGACTGGACCACACAACGCCTGCCGGAACCCGCCATACCAGACAGCACTCACGACAGGATGGACTTCCACGGCCCTTACGGTCGTTACTTCACCGAACTGTTCCTCTACATGCCATGGCTGGTCGCCCAGCGCTTGAACGCCGAACAGCGCTATGAGGAGGCCGAACGCTGGTTGCGCCGTGTCTTCGATCCAGGTCGCGGCCAGAAACATTGCTGGAGGGCCGTTTCTTTAATCGATAGCACCACGCCTTCGTATGCCGACCAGGCGCCCCACGACCCTCATCAGATCGCGCTTAGTCATCCGGCACACTTTCGCAAGGCGCTGTACTTCCTGTACCTGGACATCCTGATCAATCGAGGTGACGCCGCCTACCGCCAACTGACCCCGGACGGCCTCAGCGAGGCAAAGCTGTGGTACGTGCGGGTGCTGGATCTGTTGGGGCCACGCCCGACCGTTCAATCGGTCGATCATTGGGTAAGCCTCAGCCTGCAAACGCTGGGCGAAACCACCAGTGACGACTTACGCACATTTGAACGATCACTCGCCCGCTCCCTGCCCTCATTGCCCGTTCGCGGGGGCAGTCTGCACGCGTCCTGGCCAGCCATCGACAGCCCGCACTTGCGTCTGCCGTTCAACCCGCAGTTGCTCCAGTGCTGGGACATCGCTGAAAGCCGCCTGTACAACTTGCGGCACAACCTCGACATTGCCGGCAAGCCGCTGCATCTGCCGGTATTTACAGTGCCGCTGGGCCCTCGCGCGTTGCTCGGTAGCCCTGTACTGAATACTTCGGACAATACGGTTCGAGGGCTGCCGAGTGCATCGATCCCACACTATCGGTTCTCGATCATGCACAGCCAGGCGTTGAGTGCAGTGGAAAGCCTCAGCCAATTTGGCGCTTCGCTGTTGTCGCTGATCGAGCACAAAGAACAGGCCCAGTTGCAGGAGCTACAGCAGCAGCAAGCATGGAACCTGGCGAAAATCTCGGTCGACCTGCAACGCCAGGCCTTGAACATCGACCGTCAGCAACACCAGGCGCTGCTGGCCAGCCAGGCGATTGTCCAAAGCCGAATCGACCACTACAAAATGCTGCTGGAAAAGGACGTCAGTCCAAACGAGAGACTGGCCACCCAGTTTCAACTGGCCAGTGGCACGGCCGAGATCGTGGCAACGGCGTGCCAGATCGCGGCAGGGGGCTTGATGGTGATTCCGAACATTGCCGGCTTCTCCTTTGGCGGCAGCCGCTGGGAAGGTCCGATGCTCTCTGCCAGCGCATCAGCCCACAGCGCCGCCATTACCAGCCGTATGGCCGCAGAAAACATCGACCGCACGGAGTCGTTCAATCGCCGCCGGGATGAATGGATACAGGGACACAATCAGGCGCAGCTCGAACTTGCGCAGATCGACGCCCAACTGGCGCACTTCAACGAGCAGCAAACCGCCACCCGCCTTCAGTTACACCTGGCTGAAACCGGCCTGAGCCAAGCCAAGTCCCACTACGACTTTCTCAGCAAGCGCTTTACAAAGACGCAACTGTATCAATGGCTGAACAGCCGGTTCGCGCAGTTCTACCGCCAGGCCTACGACACAACGCTCGCCCTGTGCCTCGCCGCCGAGACCTGCTGGCAATACGAAATTGCCGAGTTCGCGACGCGATTCATCCAACCCGGCGCATGGAATACCACCTATCGAGGGCTAGGAGCAGGCGAGCAATTGAAACTCAGCCTGTTGAACATGCAGGCCAGCTATCTGCGCTGTAGCGAGCGAGAGTTGGAGATCCGCAAGACGATTTCACTGCGTCAATTGAAGGACCAGACCCCAACCTCGACGATCAACAAGCCATGGCTGGACATGCATGCCGACCTGAAGAAAGGCCAATGCACGTTCGAGCTGCCCCACGAACTGTTCGACGCTGATTACAAGGATCAGAAACATTACCTGCGGCGGATCAAAACCATCAGCGTTTCCCTGCCGGTCGTCGTCGCTCCTTATGAAAACATCCGGGCCACGCTGACCCAGACCTCCAGCAAAGTGTTCATGGCCCCTGATGACCCGCGACAGGTCATGGAGGACCGGCGCGCCAACCAACAGATCGCCCTTTCCACTGGTGTCGACGACAACGGCTTGTTCACCCTGAACTTCAACGATGAACGCTACCTGCCGTTCGAATACACCGGCGCTGTCTCCACGTGGCAACTGACCTTCCCCAATCCTCAGGCACAAAAAGACCTGTTGGAATCGCTGAGCGACGTCATCGTGCACGTGAGCTATACGGCCAGGGCCGCCGGGGGTGCGCAATGAACGAGCAACCCGCATTGCCGGTTACCGCGCCGACCCTGCCCAAGGGCGGCGGCGCCATCCAGAGCGTCGGCAAAGGTTGGGGAAACGTCGGCGCCCACGGCACCGCGTCCTACGAGATTGCGTTGCCGATTTCGCCAGGGCGCGGTTTTGCTCCGCCCTTGTCTCTGCGTTACGACAGCTCGGTCGGCAACAGCGTGTTCGGTATCGGCTGGGGACTGTCGTTACCCTGCGTGGCACGACGCACCAACAAGGGCGTCCCGGCTTATGCCGAGGATGACGAAATCATCGGCCCCAGCGGTGTGGTCTGGTTGCCCGAACGCGACGCAAACGGCGTCATCCGTTCAACCCTCATCGATCGCTACAACACGCTGGCCCTGGGCACGACCTACACAGTGACGCGCCATTTTCCAAGAGTCGAAAGCGGCTTCGACCGGATTGAACATTGGTCGTCGAACAACGACAAACCAGGTTTCTGGCTCGTGCACGGTGCCGATGGCAGCCTCCATCTGTTCGGCAAGAATCCCCAGTCGCGCCGGGCAGATCCCCAGCAAGCAAGCCGTGTCGGTGAATGGCTGCTGGAGGAAAGCCTGAACGCTCGCGGCGAGCACATTCTTTATCAATACACGGGGGATACGTCGGCCCAACGCTATTTGAGCCATGTGCGCTATGGCAATTTCAAGGCCGACGCCGACCTCTACCTGTGGAAAGCGAGTCAACCCACGGCTGTGCAATGGCATTTCGAATTGGTGTTCGACTATGGCGAACGAAGCACCGGGTACGACCAGCGACCGCGCTATGAAGGCCAGCGATGGCAACCCCGTAGCGATGCTTTTTCCACCTTTGCCTACGGTTTTGAACTACGCACCGAGCGCCTGTGTCGCCAGGTGTTGATGTTCCACTATTTTCCCGAGGAACTGGGCACCGCCCCCGCCCTCGTTCGGCGCCTGCTGCTTGATTACCGCCAGACGCCGTTGGGATATCACCTCCTGAGCACAGCCCATGATCAGGCGTTCGACGATCGCGCAATGGCGCAGAACCGCCCTCCCCTCGAGTTCAGCTCCAGCGAGTTCAAGCGCTTGCCAGATCCTCCCGCCTGGCAACGTTTCCAAGACATGCCAGGCCTCAGCGGCGACCTGGGTTTTCAACTGGTGGATCTGTACGGTGAAGGTCTGCCCGGTGTGCTCTATCAAAGCGACACTGGCTGGTATTACCGCGAACCCATTCGAGCCAAAACCAAGACGGACGAAGTGGATTACGAGCAGTGGCAAGCGCTGCCCGGCATCCCCGTCGCCGATACGGCAAAGCCGCTGCGCCAGACGCTAGGCGACCTCACCGGCGATGGTCGGCTGGACTGGGTCGTTGCCCAACCGGGGCTCAACGGTTTTTTTTCCCTCGGTGCTGATCGAAGCTGGTCGGATTTCGCTGCGTTTCACGCGTTCCCTGCAGAATTTTTCCATCCACAAGGGCAACTGGCCGACCTGATGGGCGAAGGGCTCGGCGACCTGGCCTTGATAGGCCCACGCAGCATTCGCCTGTATGCCAATCAGCGCGAAAAAGGCTTCGCCGCGGCCCGAGAAGTCCCTCACGACGGCGATGACGATGCCTTGCCGGTACTCACCGCGTCACCCTCCGAGCTAGTGGCGTTCAGTGATCTGCTCGGCAGCGGCCAACAGCATCTGGTGCGCATTCGTCACAACGAAGTGAAGTGTTGGCCAAACCTGGGTCGCGGACGTTTCGGCAAAGGCATCATGTTGGACTTTCCGGGCCTTGCCCACCAGACCTTCGATGCCTCGCGCATCCGTTTTGCGGACCTGGATGGTTCCGGTGCCACCGACCTGATCTACCTGCAAGCGGATCAAGCACTGGTCTTCATGAACCGCTGTGGCAACGGCTTCGCGCCTGCGGTTGCGCTGCCCTGGCCGGAAGGCCTGCGCTACGACCGCTTATGCCAGGTGAACATCGCCGACCTGCAAGGGCTCGGCTGCTCCAGCCTGATACTGAGCGTGCCGTACCTGACCCCGGCGCAACATTGGCGCTACGACTTTGTTCGTGAAAAACCGTATCTGCTGACCGGCACCCACAACAATATGGGCGCCGCCCACAGCATCACCTACCGCAGCTCGGCCCAGGAATGGCTGGATGAAAAGGCGGCAAGAGTAAAAGCCCGCGCCCCCCTTGCCTGTCATCTGCCGTTGCCTCTGCACCTGGTGTCGCGCCAGACCCAGATGGATGAGATCAGCGGTAATCGCCTGAGCCAGAGATTCTCCTATCGCCAGGGTTATTACGATGGCATCGAACGGGAATTTCGCGGCTTCGGCTTGCTGCTGCAAACCGACAACGAAGCCCATCCCGACGATGCTGACTCACCAAGCTTCACCGCACCCTGCTTGAAAAAAAGCTGGTTTCATACCGGACAGTCGGTGGACATGGCCCGAACCGGCTATCACGACGCTGACCGGGCAGCCGTGGCGCTGGGCAAGGCGTTGCTGTGCCAATACGATGCTGGCAGCAATAGCGACGTACTGATTGATCCGCCAGACGCAGCGACCACCCTTGAAATGTGCCTCGCCCTGAGTGGCCATTTACTGCGCTGCGAGACCTACGCAAGGGATAAACGCCGCCAGTTGTATTCGGTCCAGGAAAACCGTTACCGGGTACGTCTGCTACAAGCGCCCGAAGGTGATCGGCGTTATGCGCGCCTGCTGCCCTTGCTGCTTGAGTCCATCAGTTTCCTGTACGAAGGTCTGAGCGACGACCCACAGTGCCAGCACACCCTCAACTTGCAGCATGACCGCTACGGCGCCCTGACTCACAGCGTGAACGTCCATTACGCTCGACGCAAAACCGCCAGCGATACCCCGCCCTTCAGCGATGTTGACCAGCAACAATGGTGGCGAGACGCTCATGATCCGGCGCAACAGTTCTACTACTTGAGCGAAACCCGCGCCGAGTTCATCCATCTGCAAGCCTCTCAAGGATGGCGACTGGGCCTGCCCTATCGTCAACGCACCAACGCCTGGAAACGACCCAAGGCACCCGAGGCCGAAGGCTTGACCCCACAAGACCTGACGTATGAAAAACTCATCGGGCTCAGCAAGGAAACGGCCTGGATGACCCAGGGCGTCCTGACCGGCCTTTGCGTACAACGCTACAAAGACAGCACCCGCGCAGAAACCTTGCCGGACGGCGTCGCTCATTTCGAGGCCCTGGTCGATCATCTGGAAACCGCCGAGCTGGACGAAGTCTCCCTGCAAGCCTTTCAACTATTGCCACCGAGCTCTCGCCCCAAGGGAAGACTGCTTGAACGATGTGGCTACCATCGCATGGCCGACTTTCTTCCCGCGAGCACGCCATCGAGAACCCTCTGGTCAGTCAAAAGTGGCTTCACGACCTATGCCGGGCTGGAGGGTTTCTATAACGCCAAGGGGTTACAGCCGAGCAGCAGCCACGGCGTGACCGAGATCAGCTATGACACGTACAACTGCTTTGTCACCGCGTTACAGCTGCCCGATGGCTGTACCACTCGGGCCCGCTACGATTACCGCTCACTTTTGCCCGTGAGCATTACCGACCCCAACGGTAACGTACAGGAATGCCTCGCGGACGCGTTCGGCCAAGTGTTGGCCACCAGCGTTTATGGCGACGAGAACGCCACCCGTGTGGGTTTCAAACCGCTCGAGCAGTTCGACCGAGCGCTCTTCAAAGACCCGGCAGAAGCCATCCAATCGCGCAGGGAGGCTCTACAGCAGGCCGCCACGGCCACCTATTACGCCCCCTTCAGTTGGATGGGTCGCGTATCGAAGGCGGCATTGATGGACGCCGACTGGCTCGCGCGCTGTGTGGCAAACCGTGACCTGCTCCCCACCGGGCATATCTACGCTTCGGCTCGAACCCGACTGTCGAACCTCTTGGTACTTTCTGTCGACGATGAAAAACTGAAAGGTGAACTTCACGCCTCGGTACGTGAGCCGATGCACATCACCACGCTGGTTGCCGATCGTTACCCCGATGATCACCAGAAGCAAATCCGCGTCACCGTGACGTGCTTCGACGGCTTTGGTCGCACCTTGCAAAGCAAGCAATGGGTGGAGTCGGGCATGGCCTACGTCGTGGACGCCAACGGTGAACTGACGCTCAAGGACGGCAAACCGCAGGAGCAGATCGCAGCCACCCGCTGGCGCATCAGCGAACGAGTGGAATACAACAGCAAGGGCTTGGCGATCCGCATCTACCGCCCTTACTTTGCCGATCAGCATCGCTACATCAACGATGCGTCCTTGCGGCAGTTCGGCCACTACGACCAGCAGTTCTACGACGCGCTGGGGCGTGCGACCCACACCCGTCTCGCCAAACGAGACGGCCTTTGCTATCTGCGACGACTTACCCGCCACCCCTGGTACAGCGTGGACGAGGACGAGAACGACACGCTGGAAGACGTCATGACCGAATATCCCTCGACCGCAGGAGGTGCGGCATGAACGCACGCCTTCATCGCAAGACACCCACGGTCAACGCCATCGACAGCCGAGGCCTGCCGGTACGGCACGTCGCTTACCATCGATGCCAAATGGATGAGCCCGCCCAGGCGCGTATCACCCAGCGAGACCATGACCTGGCCGGACGACAGGTTGCGCAGCGAGACCCTCGCCTGTTTGCCACGGCAACCGACGCCAATCTGGTCACCGTCTACAGTCTGTCCGGCAAGGCTCTGCTGGTGAACAGTGTCGACGCCGGCTGGCGACTGAACCTGCCTGGCGATGCCGGGCAGATCGTGCACCGCTGGGAGCAAAACGAACAGCATTGGCGAACGACCTACGACAACCAACTCAGGCCGACGGCAGTCCTGGAGCGAGCAGCAGGACAAGCCCCGCGCAGAGTCGAGTGCCTGCGCTACGGCGACAGTTCGCCAGAGGCGGCGACGCGCAACCTCTGCGGTGCGCTCATCCGTCACGATGACAGCGCCGGCACCTTGCTCATCGACGAACATGCGCTTTGCGGCAAGCCGCTGAGCCAGACCAGGCGCTTGCTGGCTGACATCACGCCACCCGACTGGCCTGCCGATGAGAAAGACCGAGACTCACTGCTTGAAGAGGGAAAAGGCCACAGGACGAGTTGGTGCTATGACGCCCTCGCACAGCCCATTCAACAGTCCGATGCAACCCAGCACCAACAGCGCTACGCGTTTGATGTTGCCGGCCAACTGATGTCCGTGAGTTTGAAAATAAACAACACGGCCATTGAAAAAACCATCGCAAAGGATTTCGTCTACAACGCGCTTGGCCAAGTTGAATCCCAGACCCTCGGCAATGGTGTCATCAGCCGCGCCGTTTTCGATCCAGCCAATGGTCGACTGACCTCGCTCTGCGCATCGGTCTCTGGCCGCACCTTGCAAGACCTGCACTACAGCTACGACGCGGTGGGCAACGTGACGCGAATCGAGGACAAGGTCCAACCTGCGCGGTTCGGCCATAATCAGCGGGTCGAAGCCATCAGCACATTCGCCTACGACAGCCTCTACCAGTTGATCCGCGCGACGGGCCGTGAAGCGGCGGGATTGAGCGTTGCGGCGCTCAGCAAGACACCGGTCGACCCCGGGCAACTGTTCAACTTTACCGAGCACTATGAATACGACGCCGGAGGCAACCTGACCAAACTGCGCCATGCTCGCGAAGGCAACCACTACACCCGGACACTGAACATCGCTGCCACAAGCAATCGGCTCCTGTCCTGGCGCACAGGCCACTCGATGCCCGCCACAGCAATGGACTTCGATGCCAACGGTAACCAACAGAGCCTGGACCTTGGTCGGGTGTTGCAATGGAACAGCCGCAATCAACTCGACAGCGTGTTACTGGTCCAGCGCGAAGACCGTCTCCCTGACATTGAACGCTATGGCTACGACAGCAGCGGCCTGCGGGTGCGCAAGATACAAACCACCTACGCCTCATCAGCGACGCAGACTCGAGAAGTCCGTTACTTGCCGGGCCTCGAGATTCGCACCCGTCATGGCGAGCGCCTGGAAGTCATCACCCTGCAAGCCGGCCGTTGCAACGTGCGTTACTTGCATTGGACTGAAGGCCGCCCCTCTGGCATTGCCGCCAATCAGATGCGCTACAGCCTGGACGATCATCTGGGCTCCAGCTCACTGGAACTCGACGACCAGGCCGCTCTGATCAGCCAGGAAAGCTACCTGCCCTTTGGAGGGACTGCCTGGATAGCCTCCCGCTCGGCCGTGGAAGCCGATTATCGGACCCTTCGCTATTGCGGCAAGGAGCGCGATGCCAGCGGCTTGTATTACTACGGACACCGGTATTACGCACCCTGGCTGCAACGCTGGATCAGCCCGGATCCGGCGGGAGCGGTGGACGGGTTGAACCTGTATTGCATGGTCGGGAATAACCCGCTGCGATTCGTCGACCATCAAGGGCTGGTGCTCGTTGACGCTCAAGGGCGGGACATTGACCCATTCGAATGGACCCAGCGTGATGGTCACGAACGCTCGAAAAAAATGATGTTGCCCCCGCCGACAAAGCGTACGAAACAATCTGCGCAAATGCACGGAGAGGGTTTCGATAGCAACCCCAGCTTCAGCAAGACAAAGCGCAAGGAACTGGTCGTTCACGCCTATGGCGTTATTCAGGACCGCACGGGCGATAACGATATGGTCCTCAACGAGCATTACAACCTGCCAGCGCCCAGATCCGGCCCAACGGGATATCGCGGGGTAGACCAGGATTACGACGGCTCCGCCACCAGCGAGAAGTTCTACTTGAACTTCGGCAGCTACAAGATCAGCAATACGCCTGATTACATCGAACACTTGGCCGACAATTACCGCGACCGGAAAAAAGACCCAAACCATCAATTTCAAGTCGACCCTGAAGCGCTGAAGCTCGACCCAACGCTGAGCAGGACAATCGACAACCTGTATGAACTCCAAGGTCCGACCCGCGAGCTCATCGAAAAGCATATCGATGCCTGCAACGCAATCATTCCCATACGAGCCGGAGGACCGGGAGCCCATGGCGAAGTTGGCGTGTTGAACTCAGTTGTTGCGCTGTATCCGGGCCAAGCTGAACGGGTGCTTTCGGATACGACGCTGTTCACCGAAAAGCTGACGGGGCAGCTGACCCAGCCGGAGCCATTTATTGCCTGCTTCAACTGCAGCGGCATCATTCCCGAAAACGTCCGCATCTCGACCGGCCGCAACCCCAGGAACTATGGGGTGTACAACTTTCATGTATCGGAAATCAAATAATGAGCCGAGACGTTGAAACAAGCCATGCCCTGAACCTGGAGCACGGCCCGGAAAGAACATGGGTATCTGGCTCTAGACATTAATCGCATTGGTAAACACCAACCGATTCCCGAACGGGTCACTGATCGCCATGTCCTGGCTACCCCAGGGCATGGCCTGGATCTGGGGGTGGGCGTAGCGGTATTGCTTGGCCAGCAATTGCTGCTGGAACGCTTCCAATTCATCGGTCTCGATCCGCAACGCCGAGCCCGGTGTGCAATCGCCATGGTGCTCGGACAGGTGCAGCACGCAGTCGCCGCGGGAGACTTGCAGGTACAGCGGGAAGTCGTCACCGAAGCGATGTTGCCAATCGACGGTAAAGCCCAGGAAGTCGACATAGAACGCCAACGCCTTGGCTTCATCGAAGATCCGCAGGATTGGGGTGGTTTTACCGAAGCTCATGGGTTGCTCCCTGGCTGAAAAGACCCAGTGTAGATGGGTTGATCCCAATGCTTCGGCCTTGAGCCCGGCTTCTTGAGTGTCGCAGTGCCATTATTGTGGCACCAATTAACGTTATTTCAGCCGCTTACACGCCATCTAACGCTGCCCGATGGACTGAATCCCTGGCGCAGATCGCCTTCGCGCGCCAGGAATCGACCTTCCCGTCGCCCGTTTGCCTGCCCTTCGCGATAGCTCAAGACACCATTGACCCACACGCCATCAATACCGTCGGCAGCCCGTTGGGGTTCGTTGAAATCAGCCACGTCGCGAATGGTTTGGGGATTGAACAACACCAGGTCCGCCCAATGCCCTTCACGAATTTCACCCCGGTGCTTCAAGCCAAAACGCGCCGCAGAAAGGCCGGTCATTTTGTGCACGGCGGTGTGCAACGGAAAAAGCCCGACGTCACGACTGAAATGTCCCAGTACCCGTGGGAAAGCGCCCCACAAGCGTGGATGGGGAAACGGGTCTTCGGGCAAACCGTCGGAGCCGACCATGGACAACGGATGGGCGAGGATCCGTCGTACGTCGCCCTCGTCCATGCCGTAGTACACCGCGCCGGCCGGTTGCAGGCGCCGGGCCGCCTCCAGCAGCGACAAGTTCCATTCGTTGGCGATGTCGGCCAGGTCGCGACCGCCCATGTGCGGATGCGCTGTCGACCAGGTGATGGTGATGCGATGGGCATCGGTCACCTGTTTGAGATCCAGGGTCGAGGAGCTGGCCGCATAGGGGTAGCAATCACAGCCGACCGGGTGGGATTTCGCTGCGGTTTCCAACGCCGCGAGCACCTGCGGGCTTCGTCCCCAATTACCGGCGCCCGCGCATTTGAGGTGGGAAATGATCACCGGGCTTTGGGCGTGCCGGCCAATCTGGAAGGCCTCGTCCATGGCTTCGAGCACCGGTTCGAATTCGCTGCGCAGGTGGGTGGTGTAGACCGCACCGAACGCGGCCAACTCTTCGGTCAGTTGCATGACTTCGTCGGTGGACGCCGAAAACGCATTGGCGTAGGCCAGTCCGGTGGACAAACCCAGCGCACCGGCCTCCAGGCTTTCGCGCAATTGCCGACGCATGGCGGCGATTTCTCCCACCGAGGCCGTGCGCAACAAATCGTCCATGTGATTGCTGCGCAACGCCG
Source organism: Pseudomonas brassicacearum subsp. brassicacearum (assembly GCF_008801605.1). Lineage (GTDB taxonomy): Bacteria > Pseudomonadota > Gammaproteobacteria > Pseudomonadales > Pseudomonadaceae > Aquipseudomonas > Aquipseudomonas brassicacearum. The sequence goes on from NZ_VZPJ01000005.1 coordinate 418,581, forward strand.
TGTGCCCGACCAACGCAGCCACGTTGACCGCCGGTGTGGCGGCCTCTACGGCTGCGCGATAATCCGTAAAGCGCGGGTAGGCGAACGCCTGGGCCGTGCCGAGCAGGTTCATCGGGTCCGGTGGATCGCCCCGCAGGCTCACCGGCGAAGCGCTGATGCCGCAGTTGCCGACGATGACGGTGGTCACGCCCTGGCTGAGCTTGGGCAGCATCTGCGGTTGGCGAATGACCACCGTGTCGTCGTGGGTATGCACATCGATGAAGCCTGGCGCGAGCACGCGGCCGGCGGCGTCGATGTCTTCAACCGCGCGGGCATCGCGCAAGTCGTCGATGCGTTCGATGCGACCGGCGCGAATGGCGACGTCGGCGCGGTAGCCAGGCGTGTCGCTGCCATCGATGACCAGCGCATTGCGGATAAGCGTGTCGTACAGCATGTCAGTCTCCCAGCGGCAAGTGATCGTCGCCGCCGCGGTAATCGTCCAGGGCGAGTTTGACCCGCCGCAGGCGCTCTTGATTGTCTTCGGGGTGGGCCAGCGCCAGCTCGGTGGCGAGCACGTCGATGGCCAGCAGCATGCCGTAGCGTGCCGCCGTGGGTTTGTAGATGAACGAGGTTTCGGCGCCTTGCAGGGGCAGCACGCAGTCGGCCAATTGGGCCAGTGGCGAGTCGGCGCGAGTGATGGCCAGGATCGCCGCACCGTAGCTGCGAGCCAGTTCGACCGCGCTCAACAGCTCCGGCGTGATACCTGTAAGCGAACAGGCAATGAGCAGATGTTGGTCGCTCAACGAAGTGGCGGTGATGCGCATCATCACCGGGTCGCGACAGGCGGCAATCGGGTAGCCGAAACGCACCAGGCGCACCTGCAATTCCTCACCGCACAGCGCCGACCAGCCACCGAGGCCGAACGCATGGATCATCCGCGCCTTGCCGATCATCCGCACCGCATCGCCGAACCGCGACTCTTCGAACGCCGACAAATGCTGGCGCAGGGTCGCCTCGATATCGCCAACGATCTGTCCATAAAACGCCGATTGCTCAGGCGCGCCAGCCGGGTCGAGGAAACGGCTGCCGACACCGCTGGCCTGGGCCAGTTGCAGGCGCAAGTCCCGCAGGTCGCGGCACCCGACGGTGCGGGCGAAGCGCGACAGCGTAGCGCTGCTGACTTCCGCCCGTTGGGCCAGTTCATCGAGGCTGGCAGAGGCGGCAAAGCCTACGTCGTCGAGCATCAGCCGGGCGATTCTGCCTTCGCCGGCGCTGAAGGAATCCTGGCGGGAGCGGATCTGGTAGAGGATGTCCATGGCGGCTCCTGTTGGGTGGCGTTGCGCTCAAAACAAGCGTGAAAGCCCGAGGGTCAAGGCGAACGCGACCACGGAGATCAGCGTTTCGAGCACGGTCCAGGTCTTGAAGGTTTGCGCGACGGTCATATTGAAGTATTCCTTGATCAGCCAGAAGCCGCCGTCGTTGACGTGGGAAAAGATAACCGACCCGGCGCCGGTCGCCAGCACCAACAGTTCGGGGTGGGGATAACCCAGGCCAATCGCCACAGGCGCGACGATGCCGGATGCCGTGGTCATTGCCACGGTGGCCGACCCCGTGGCGACGCGCATCAGTGCGGCAAACAGCCAGCCCATGACCAGCGGTGACAGCTGGAACTCCTGGGCCAGGCCGACGATCTGTTGCGTGACCCCGGCGTCCACCAGGATCCGATTCAAACCGCCGCCAGCGCCCACCAGCAAAGTGATGCTGGCGGTCGGTGCCAGGCATTCGTTGGTGAACTTGAGGATCGACTCACGGTTGAAGCCCTGGGCCAGGCCAAGGGTCCAGAAGCTGAGGATGGTCGCCAGCAGCAAGGCAATCACCGAGTTGCCGATGAACAGCAGGAATTGATTGAAACCGCTGCCCGGCGTGGAAATCAGGTTTGCCCAGCCGCCGATCAGCATCAGGATCACCGGCAGCAGAATCGTCCCCAAGGTCACGCCGAAACCCGGCAGGTTTGCGCGCGGCTCACGGTCGAGGAATTGTCGCTCCAACGGGTTTTCAGCCGGCAGCTGGATGCGCGGCACGATGAATTTGGCGTACAGCGGGCCGGCGATGATCGCCGTGGGAATGCCGATCAGGATCGCGTACAACAAGGTTTGCCCCACCGAAGCCTGGAACGCCTGCACCGCCAGCATCGCCGCCGGATGCGGCGGCACCAGCGCATGCACCACCGACAGCCCGGCGACCATCGGCAGCCCCACCATCAGGATCGACACGCCCACACGCCGGGCGATGGTGAAGGCGATGGGCACCAGCAGCACAAAACCGACTTCGAAGAACAACGGCAGCCCGACCAGGAAGGCGATGCACACCATTGCCCAGTGGGCGTTGCGCTCGCCGAAGCGTTCGATCAGCGTCTGCGCCATCCGCTCGGCGCCGCCAGATTCGGCCATCATTTTGCCGAGCATCGTGCCCAAGGCCACCACCAGCGCGATGTGCCCCAGCGTCTTGCCGACACCCGCCTCGTACGCCCCCACCACACCCGACGGCGGCATCCCGGCCAGCAGCGCCAGGCCAATGGACACCAGGGTAATCACAATGAACGGATTGAGCCGATAACGGGCGATCAGCACGATCAGCGCAATGATCGCGATGGCCGCGTAGACCAGTAGCCAATAACCGAAAGCAGGGGCCATGCGTTACTCCTCGAATGGGGTCACGTCGATGTGTTGTGAAACTCATAAATCATTTCGACGAATAATCTTCAAATCCACTGAAAGTAATTTTCGCGCACAGATAAAATTTGTCGCTGACGGACATCGCGACACGGCGTTGATGAAAATTCAGCGCAAGACTTTCATCGCCCTGACTTGTTGATCGCTCCCACGCTCCCGCGTGGGAACGATCAACACAACCGACCAACGGCTGGCCGCCCCGCACTCAATTCCGTACCATCCGCACCTGTTTTTTGCACCACTCCCCGGCAGCCGACTCTCCACCGGCGCCCAGTCAGGTAAATCATGAAATCAGCACGTCTTCGCGCCGACGCCCTCGCCGGCCTCACCACTTCTTTCGCCTTGCTCCCCGAATGCATCGCCTTCGCCCTGGTGGCCCACCTCAACCCGCTGATGGGGCTCTACGGCGCGTTCATCATCTGCACACTGACCGCCCTGTTCGGCGGTCGGCCAGGCATGGTGTCGGGGGCGGCGGGGTCGATGGCCGTGGTCATCATCGCGCTGGTGGTGCAGCACGGCGTGCAATACCTGTTGGCCACCGTGCTGCTGGGCGGGCTGATCATGATGGCCTTCGGGCTGTTGCGGTTGGGCAAGCTGGTGCGCATGGTCCCGCACCCGGTGATGCTCGGCTTCGTCAACGGCCTGGCGATTGTCATTGCGCTGGCCCAACTGGAGCATTTCAAGCAGGGTGAAACCTGGCTCAGCGGCGATCCGCTGTATCTGATGGCCGGCCTGGTGGCACTGACCATGGCCATCGTCTACCTGCTGCCACGCCTGACCCGCAGCGTGCCGCCGGCCCTGGTGGCGATCCTCGGTGTCGGCCTGGCGGTCTACCTGCTCGGCCTGTCCACCCGAACGCTGGGCGACATGGCCCATATCGCCGGCGGCTTGCCCGCTTTCGCCTGGCCCGATCTTCCCTGGAACCTGGAGACCCTGCAGATCGTCGTGCCCTACGCGGTGATCATGGCGATGGTCGGTTTGCTGGAAACCCTGCTGACCCTGAACCTGACGGATGAAATCACCCAGAGCCGCGGTTATCCGGACCGTGAATGCGTGGCGCTGGGCGCAGCCAATATCGCCTCCGGGCTGTTCGGCGGCATGGGCGGTTGCGCCATGATCGGCCAGACGGTGATCAACCTCAGCTCGGGTGGGCGCGGACGCTTATCGGGCGTGGTGGCCGGGGTGATGGTGTTGCTGTTCGTGTTGTTCCTGTCGCCGCTGATCGAGCGCATCCCGCTGGCTGCGCTGGTGGGCGTGATGTTCGTGGTTGCACAGCAGACCTTCGCCTGGGCCTCGCTGCGGGTGATCAACAAGGTGCCGAAGAATGATGTGTTGGTGATCATCGCGGTGACCGTCATTACGGTGTTCACCGACCTGGCCGTGGCCGTGCTCTGCGGCATCGTCATCGCGGCGCTCAACTTCGCCTGGCAACAGGCCCGGGAGCTGTACGCCGACACGCACCAGGAAGCCGACGGCAGCAAACTCTATCGCCTGCACGGCACGCTGTTCTTCGCCTCGACGACGCCGTTCCTCAACCAGTTCGACCCGGCCGATGACCCGGCCCAGGTCACCCTGGACTGCCGGCATTTGAGCTTCGTCGACTACTCGGCCGTCGCCGCACTCAAGACCCTGCGCGAACGCTACAGCAAAGCCGGCAAGCACCTGCGTGTGTTCCACCTGTCCGAGCGCTGCAAGCAAATGCTCAAGCGCGCGGGCGTGCACCACGACTGACGACATGCCAACACAAACCCTGTGGGAGCGGGCTTGGTGGGAGCAAAGCCCGCTCCCACAGGTCCTATGTTCTACTGATGGATCTCACACCATCTCATCAAGAATCCACTCTAGCACCGAGGTCCGCTTCGGCGTCCAACCCAGCAGCTCACGGGCGTTCTTGCCTCGTACACGGCTGTTGGAACCCAGGCCATAGTTGGCCATTTCGTAACCCCACTCCGCTTCGGCATCGGCCAATGGCCAGTCCTGCGGTTCGCCAAGGTTCAACGCCCGGGCAATGGCGGTGGTCATGTCGATGAACGAGGCTTCGCCGCTTTCGACGAAGTAGAAGGTGCCCGGCTGGTTGCGGGTCAGGGCCAGTTTGTACAACTCGACCACGTCCTCGATGTGCACATTGGACCAGATGTTCTGTCCCGGCCCGACATGCCGCACCACGCCACTTTTACCGGCCTGCTTGAGCAGGCGCGGCAGTTGCACGCTGTCACGCTTGACGCCCAGGCTGTGGCCATAGATCAAGGTGTTGCAGATCACCGCCGAGTTCACGCCTTGCTTCGCCGCATCCAGGACCAGGTAGTCAATGGCGACACGGGCAGCCTTGTCGGCGGTGGGCGCCGGCAGGTCATTTTCGTAGTAGATCGCATCGCTGGAACGACCGCCCGAAGCATCGCCGACGATGCTCGAACCGCTGGTGTGCAGCAGCACTTTGTTCGAGCCCTTGAGCCCTTCGATCAACGCTTGGACCGCACCGCGGTGGTCGCTGCTGGCGGCATTGATCACCGCATCGGCGGCACGGGCCTGCTCGGTCAGCAGCGCGCTGTCTTCGAGGGTGCCGATAACCGGCTCGATGCCCAGCGCCGTCAGTTCGTTCGCCTGTTCGGCGCTGCGCACCAGACCGATGACTCGATGCCCGGCGCGTACCAGGCCGGTGGCGATGGAACCGCCGATAAAACCGGCAGCGCCGGTGACAAATACGTTCATGGACAAACTCCTTGGCCAGATCAGTGATGGCGCAAGTATCGAGGCCCCATCCCTGACGAAACAGGCCACATTGCCCAAATCACTCTTGCCTTGAAGTCACGAATCAGTCCTTGAACTCCCGCGAGGCATAGCCGGCGAGCTTGTCCTGGATGAAGTCCAGGAAGCACTGGATCCGCAAGGCCAATTGCGAGTTGCGGTAGTACACGGCATTGATCGGCTGGCGATATCCACTGTTGGCATCGGCCAGCAGCACCTTCAGCCGACCGGCACGGATGTCTTCGCGGGTCATGAAGTCCGACAGGCAGGCAATGCCCTGCCCCTGCAGCGCCAAGTGGCGCACGGTCTCGCCACTGGACGCGCTGATGGCTGGCTGGATCAGCCAACGATCACCGTGTACGTGGCGCAGCGGCCACTGGTTGAGTCCCTCGTTCTGGGCAAACCCCAGCAGCGCATGGCCTGCCAGCTCGGCGACGCTTGACGGCGTGCCGTGCTGCTTCAGATAAGCGGGGCTGGCCAGGATGTGCAACGGGCTGCAACCCAGGGAGCGAGCGTGGAGCGTCGAGTCGGTGAGGGTGCCGATGCGGATGGCGATGTCGGTGCTTTGCTCCAGCAGGTCGATGATCAGGTCGTTGCTGTTGAGTTCGAGCTGGATGTCCGGGTAACGCCTGCGGAACTCGTCGATGTGTGGAACGATGGCATGCAGCATGAACGGCGAGGCCGCGTTGATCCGTAACCGGCCTGCAGGATTTTTCTGGCGGGATGACAGGCGCTCTTCCAGCTCATCCATCTGGTCGAGGATGCCTTTGGCCTGCTCGAAGAAATACTTGCCCTCCTCGGTCAGGTCCATGCGCCGCGTGGTGCGGTTGATCAGCGTGGTATCGAGCTTGGCCTCCAGCCGCGACAACGTGCGGCTGACCGCCGACGGCGTCTGCCCGACCTGCTCGGCGGCGGCGGAGATGGATCCGCACTCGATCACGCAGACGAAAATCTGCAATTCGTCGGATCTGGCTTTCACGTATCCCCCTGTCGACTGATCTCTCTTGTGGCGAGGGGATTTATCCTCGCTATGTGGGAGCAAAGCTTGCTCGCGATGAAGACGCCGCGGTCTTTCGGGAATCGAGGTGTCTGTTTCGCGAGCAAGCTTTGCTCCCACAGTGCAGGTTCACCCACCCGCCACAGGATAGTATCGGGATGCGCAGCAAAAGAAAGGTCACACCTTCAGACCGAACACCTCAACCAAATGCCGCTCATACCGCGCCACATCTTCTTCGATGTTCGGGCGCTTCATCACGTCCACGCACAGGAAGGTCGGCAGGCCGGTCATGCCGAGGAACTGATTGGCCTTGTGGAACGGGAAGTACACCGCGTCCACGCCCTTGGCCTCGAAGAAGTCGGTCGGGTCGTCGAAGGCTTGCTGCGGAGCGTTCCAGGTCAGCGACAACATGTACTGCTTGCCCTGGACCAGGCCACCGCTGCCGTATTTCTGCGAGGCATCGGAACGGGTCCGGCCGTCGCTGGCGTAGAGGCTGCCGTGGCCTTCGGTGAAGACTTCGTCGATGTATTTCTTCACGGTCCAGGGTGCGCCCATCCACCAACCCGGCATCTGGTAAATGATCACGTCGGCCCACAGGAACTTGGCGACTTCTTCCTTGATGTCGTAGCCGCCGTCGATGAAAGTGGTTTTCACATCAAAACCACCACGGTCCAACACGCTGAGCGCCGTGTCGTGGAGGGTGGCGTTGTAGCGACCGTCGGAGTGAGCGAATTGTTTGCCGCCATTGAGCAACAGGACTTTTTTCATGGGGAATCTCATCGGGTTCCACGGCATGGGCCGGCAAAGGCCGCCGCATGGAAAGGTTGAAAATGATGGCGGCAGAATAACGATGAGCTTCATGGGGAATAAGCCACCCGACGGCAAAACTGATTTGACCTATACGCACAAATGAACGGCCGATTATTGCCTTAGACTTCGAGACCTCTTTTATCTCAGGAGCCACCTCGATGAGCGAACTGCACGGTTTCATCCTGCACGCCAAGACCCGTCCGGAAAAAGCCGAAGCCTTCGAAGCGTTGTTCCGCGCCTACGTCGAGCCAAGCCGTGCCGAGCCCGGCTGCGTCGAATATCACATGCTGCGGGACCAGCAGGATCCGACGCTGTTTATCTTCTATGAGATCTGGGCATCCCAGGCGCACCTGGAGGTGCACTCGAACCTGCCGCACATGCAGCAGTTCTTCGAACAACGCATGGATTATCTGGAGCGCGACTTCGAAATCCGCCGCGTCGACATGCTCAGCCCGTCCTCGGCTAGCCGCTGATCAGCAAATGGCCGCCGAGCACGCCGAGGCCGACAAAAAACACCCGCTTGAACAACACGGCGCTGATCCGCTGGCGCAACCATTGCCCCAGCCACATCCCCAGCAGCGCCGGTGCCAGCGCCAGCAGCGAAGCGCTCAATTCGCCCCCACCCAGTGCGCCGCGCCACAACAGGCCGGCGGCCAGGGCCAGGGTAGAAACGGTGAATGACAGGCCCAAGGCCTGTACCAGTTCGTCCTTGCTCAGGCCCAGCGCTTGCAGATAGGGCACCGCCGGAATGACGAATACGCCAGTGGCGGATGTGATGAGGCCGGTGAGCAACCCGCAGAGCGGAGCGATCCACGGCTCGACATGGGCGCCGACCCGCAGCGTTGGCAGCAACAGCCCGCTCAACGCATACAGCACCAGCGCCGCGCCCAAAGCCCGCACCACCCAGGCCCCGCCCGTCATGCCGAGCCACAGCGTACCGAGCCCGGTGCCAATGAAAATCGCCAGCAACAGCGGCCACAGACGCCGGAGAAGGGCTTGCAGATGGCCGCCGAAAGCCAGTTGCCAGAGATTGGTCAGGGTCGCTGGGATGATGAGCAGCGCCGCAGCCTGCGCCGGAGCCATAGCCAACCCAAGCAAGCCCATGGAGATGGTCGGCAGGCCGAGGCCGATCACACCCTTGATGGTGCCGGCCAGCAGGAAGGTGCCGATAACCAGCAGGGAAAGGGCCAGGCCGAGGTTTTGATAGAAAGCGATGAGTGTGTCCATGGGGGTATCCTGCACCCGAGGCCTCGGCTTTAAAATCTGTCATATACTGAGACTGCCTCTCTTGCGGCAAGAGGCTGTGAACTCGCTGATGCGGCCGACGCCATCGCGAGCCAGCTCGCTCCCACAGTTGAAATGCAATCCCATGTGGGAGCGAGCTTGCTCGCGATGACGATAAACCAGGCGCCACAGCACTTGAGACAGGATCCCCGCCCATGCACTTCGACCTCACCGACCTGCGCCTCTACCTGAACATTCTCGACACCGGCAACATCACCGCCGGTGCGGCTAGCAGCCATTTGTCCCTGGCCGCGGCCAGCGCACGAGTGCGAGCCATGGAAGCGTCCCTGGGCATCGACCTGCTTGAACGGGGGCGGCGTGGTGTAACGCCCACTCCCGCGGGCAAAGCCCTGGCCGAGCACGCCCGGGTCCTGCTGCAACAGGCCGAACACCTGCGACAGGACCTGGCCGAATACGCCAAGGGCGTCAAAGGCCGGGTGCGGCTGCTGTGCAACACCAGCGCCATGACCGAATACCTGCCCGAGCTGCTGGCCGGCTTTCTCCAGGCCCATCCCAACCTCGACATTGACCTGCAGGAATTGCCCAGCTCACGGATCACCCATGCGCTGCGCCAAGGCGCGGCGGACCTGGGCATCGTTTCCGACGCAGTGGACACCGAGGGCCTTCAGGCCTGGCCTTTTCGCGACGATCCGCTGGTATTGATCCTGCCGACCGGACACCCCCTGGCTGACGGTCGCGCCGTACGTTTCAGCGAGACCCTCAGCCACGATTATGTCGGCCTGAACGCATCCAGCGCCTTGGCGATCCACCTGGAAGAGCAGGCCCTGCACATCGGCTCACGCATGCAAGTGCGCATTCGTGCCGATGGTTTCGACGGGATGATTCGCATGGTGGCCCATGGTGCAGGCATTGCCATCGTGCCGAAGGCTACCATCGACCGGCGCCCACCCGAGCCTTCGTATCAATGTGTCACGTTGCAAGAAGCCTGGGCGCACCGGGCGTTGCTGCTGTGCGCCCGCAACTTCGACGGTTTGCCGGCCTACGCCACGGCCCTGGCTCGGCATCTGGCCGATTGATGCGCGCTTCTGGATAGCCCGGTGTCGACCACAGACATCTACCCGCTCATGCCGCGCGTTAGGGTGCCTGTTCTCTTCTGCCCCTTTCGGAGCTCACATGACCGCACCCATCACCGTCCTGCGCGACACCCATCCGCTGCCCGTACTCGACGCCTGCAAATGGGAAAAACTCGAAGGCGACCCGCACACCGTCAACCTCAACGCCTACACCAGCGAAGACGGCAGCAAGATCATGGGCACCTGGATCTGCACACCCGGCAAATGGCGTGTGGATTACGTGAAGTGGGAGTACTGCCATTTCCAGGAGGGCTACTGCATCATCACCCCGGACGGCATGGCGCCGATCCATCTGCGCGCCGGTGACATCTTCGTCGTCGAGCCAGGCATGAAAGGCACGTGGGAAGTGGTCGAGACCGTGCGCAAATATTTCGTCTTTGCCTGAAACAAAAAACCGAGAGACCACCCGACGTGGTCTCTCGGAAAACAACTTTGTAGATTGCGCAGCCTCTGTGGCGACGGAGCAAGCCTTGCTCCCACAGATAATTGCCCTTGCCACAAAAGCCCGTCGATATCGTCGCTCTTACTGCGGCTTGCGATAGCTGTTAACAATCGCCGAAAAGTCCTTGCCGCCCTCGCCCCGCTGGCTCATCGCCTGATACAACTGCTGCGCCACCGCCCCCAGCACCACCGGCTGATGGGCCTGCCGCGCGGCTTCGGTCGCCAGGCCCAGGTCCTTGAGCATCAGGTCGGCGCCAAAGCCCCCCGTGTAGCCACGGGACGCCGGTGCCGTTTCGATCACGCCGGGCCATGGGTTGTAGGTGTCCGAACTCCAGCAACGGCCCGTTGAACTGTTGATGATGCCGGCCAACACCTGGGTGTCGATCCCCAAGGCATCGCCCAACGCCATGGCTTCGCTGACGCCCACCATGGAAATCCCCAGCAGCAGGTTGTTGCAGATCTTGGCGATCTGCCCGGTGCCGACTTCGCCACAGTGCACGATGTTACGGCCCATTTGCGCCAACACCGGTTGCAAGGTGGCGAACAACTCGGCCGAGGCACCAACCATGAAGGTCAACGTGCCCGCCGCCGCACCGCCGGTGCCGCCCGAGACCGGCGCATCGGCCATCGCCACCCCTTGTTTCGCCGCGGCAGCCGCCACGTCGCGGGCGGTTTGTGGATCGATGGTGCTGCAATCCACCGCCGGCGTGCCGGCGGCGATGCCAGCCAGCACACCGTCTTCACCCAGCCAGACACTGCGCACATGAGCGGCGGCCGGCAGCATGGTGATCACCAGCGCAGTGCCCTGGGCCGCGTCGCGAGGCGAGGCGCTGATCGTGCCGCCCAACGCCGCCAGTTCAGCCAGCACCGTCTGGTTCAGGTCGAACAAGTTCAGCGAATGGCCAGCCTTGAGCAGGTTGCGCGCCATGGGGGCGCCCATGTTGCCCAGGCCGATAAATGCGATGTTCATGTCCGGCTCCTTAACGCAAATTGATGGTGGTGTTCACACCGTCATTGACGCTGTCATCATCGAACCAGCGCGCGGTCACGGTCTTGGTCTGAGTGTAGAACTGCACCACTTGTTTGCCGTACGGACCGAGGTCGCCGAGTTTCGAACCGCGGGAACCGGTGAAGCTGAAGAACGGCACCGGCACCGGGATCGGAATGTTGATGCCCACCTGGCCGACGTCGATTTCACTCTGGAATTTGCGCGCCGCCGCACCGCTCTGGGTGAACAGGCCAGTGCCGTTGCCGAATGGGTTGGCGTTGACCAGGGCAATCGCCTGATCCAGGGTGTCGACTTCCAGCACCACCAGCACCGGCCCGAAAATTTCTTCGGTGTAGATACGCATGTCGGTGGTCACGCCGGAAAACAGGGTCGGGCCGACGAAATTGCCCTGCTCGAAGCCCGGCACGCTGATGCCACGACCATCGAGCTCCAGCTTCGCCCCTTGCTGCACGCCACTCTCGATCAATTCGAGGATCCGCGCCTTGGCGCGCTTGGAAATCACCGGGCCGACGTCAGTACCCGGCTCGCTGCCGGCATTGACCTTGAGCTTCTGTGCCAGGGCCTTTAGCTCCGGCAACCACTGCTTGGCCGCGCCCACCAGCACCACCACGGAGGTGGCCATGCAACGCTGGCCCGCCGCGCCGAAACCGGCGCCGACCAAGGCGTTGAGGGTTTGCTCACGATTGGCATCGGGCAACACCACCGCGTGGTTCTTGGCGCCCATCATCGACTGCACGCGCTTGCCGTGACGACCCGCCAGGTCATACACGTGGGTGCCGACCGCCGTCGAACCGACGAACGAAACCGCCTTGATGTCCTTGTGGGTGCAGAGCGCGTCCACCACGTCCTTGCCGCCGTGCACCACATTGAGCACACCCGCCGGCACGCCGGCCTCGATAGCCAGTTCCACCAGAAGCATGGTCGAAAGCGGATCCTGTTCCGATGGCTTGAGCACAAAGGTATTGCCGCAGGCGATGGCCATCGGGAACATCCACAGCGGAATCATTGCCGGGAAGTTGAACGGGGTAATGCCCGCGCACACACCAATCGGCTGGCGCAGCGTGTAGGTATCAACGCCACCGGCGACGTTCTCGGCAAATTCACCCATCTGCAGGGTGCCGATGGAACAGGCGTGCTCGACCACTTCCAGGCCACGGAAAATATCGCCCTCGGCATCAGCGATGGTCTTGCCCTGTTCGGCGCTGAGCACCGCGGCGATGCGCTTGGAGTGCTCGCGGATCAATGCCTGGAGCTTGAGCATGATGCGCATCCGCGCGCCGATGGGCGTCAGTTTCCAGGTCTGGAAAGCACGCTGGGCAGCGGCGATGGCGGCATCGACTTCCGAGGCCGTGGCGAACGGAACCTTTGCCAACACCTGCTGGGTGGCCGGGTTGACGATGTCGTGCCATTCGCTGGATTGGGATTCAACCCACTCGCCATCGATCAACAGTCTGACGGTTTGCAGGGTGGTGTCGCTGGGCGTAAGGGAAACGTTCATGCTGGCCTCCGGGATTGTTCTTATAGAGAGCGCTGGGACCAAGGTACATAGACACCTTGGTGATGAGACGGTTTTTGGAGTATAGATGTGCAAACTTCTAATAAGAATGCACATAAAAGCCGGTCCAACATGCAAAAAAACATCACCTCCCTGGGGTCGCTGAATTGGGACGACCTCAAGTTTTTCCTAGAAGTGGCCCGCACCCGCAAGGCCAGCACTGCCGCCAAGCGCCTGGCCGTCGACTACACCACGGTGTCGCGACGCATCAGCTCGCTGGAAGCCTCGTTGGGCACGCTGCTGTTCGAGAAATCCCGGACCAACGGTTTTGTCCTGACGGCCGAAGGCCAACGCCTGCTGGGTTACGCCGAATCGATCGAAAGCACCCTGCACATGGCCTGCGAGCAGGTTTCAGGCTCTGGCGTCGCACTGTCCGGCCACGTGCGCATGGGCTGCACCGAAGGCTTCGGCAGCTTCTTCATCACCCCGCAACTGAGCCACTTCGTCGACGCCTACCCGGCCATTTCGGTAGACATCCTCCCGCTGCCGCACTTCATCAGCCTCTCCAAGCGCGAAGCCGACATCGTCATCGCCCTCGAACGCCCCGAACATGGCCCATATGTATGCTGCAAATTGTGCGACTACCGGCTGCAGCTCTATGCCACCCAGCAATACCTGGACAACCACCCACCCATCCGGCGCCCGGCCGACTTGAGCAAGCACTCGTTCATCAGCTACGTGGATGACCTGGCGTTCAGTTCCGAGTTGCTCTACCTGGCCAACGTACTGCCCGGCGCCAATGCCCACCTGCGCAGCACCAGCGTGATCGCGCAATTCGTGGCAGCGCAGCAAGGACGCTCGCTGGCAATCCTGCCCTGCTTCCTCGCCGCCCAGGACCCACGGCTGTTGCCGGTCCTGCCGGAGGACATCACCGTCACCCGGCAGTTCTGGATGTACTGCCGGGAGGACTTGAGGAAGCTGAAGCGGATTACGTTGTTGTGGGATTACATTCGCGAAGTGACTGAACAGAACCAGCCACTGCTGATGGGCGACAGCCGGGAGATGGTGTTCGCCGACTAGTCGGCGATGACCACAATGGCGACACGGCGGTTTTCGGTGCGGCCGCTGGCGGTGTCGTTGGAGGCGACTGGTTTGCTGCTGCCCAGGCCGCGCAGTTGGACGTTCTCTTCGCGCATGCCAACGGCTGTCAGCACCTTGCTCACGCTGGCGGCCCGCCGCATCGACAGTTGTTCGTTGTAGGCCTGGGAGCCCGATGCGTCGGTATGACCATCGACGCGTACCCGCTGGATTCCCGCCCCCAGCAGTGCCTTGCCGATACGCTCGACGATTTCGGTGCTGGCCGGGTTGAGGTTTTCCACGTCGCTGCCGAACAGGACCTTGCCCGACAGGCCGAACGCCCAGCCATCGTCAGTCAATTCGAACCCTTGTTGCTTGAGTACGGCGATTTGCGCCGGGGTCAGGCCCTTCTGCGGTGCCGTCTGGCAACCGCTCATGGCCAGGACGGCCAGCAACAAAAACGCCGCGAACCAGCGCAGGGAAAATGAAGGATATGAACGCACGAGTCAGCTCCTGGTTTGAAGATCAGCGACGGAGTGATCCGACTCCGCCGTATGTTGACCGCCTCGGGCGAGGCGTTTGGCTTGGTACATCGCCGCATCGGCGGCATGGAGAAGGGTGCCCGGTGTCGCACCATCATCGGGGTAAACGGCAATGCCGATACTGAGGGACGTCAGCACTGAAGCATTGCCAGGCAGTTGAATCGGCATTTCCATGCTGGCGATGATTTTTTCAGCGATCCGCTCGGCGTCCTCGGCCTTGTGCAGAGGTGCCAGCAGCACGGCGAATTCATCGCCTCCCAGGCGTGCGACCAAGTCGTCTTCACGCAACTGTGCCCGGACCCGGGTTGCCACGGCCGTCAGCACCGCGTCACCGGCAGCATGACCGAAATTGTCGTTGATGCCCTTGAACCGGTCGCTGTCCAGGTACAACACGGCCACTTGCTCGTTGAGCTTGCTGGCGTTGCGCAAGGCGCGGATCAGCCGGCCCTCGAAAAACGCCCGGTTCGGCAAACCGGTCAAGCTGTCGTGACTGGCCTGGTGTGCCAGGGTTTCGTTTTCGCTTTGCAGGTGAGTCTGCCAGGACTCCAGTTCGTCGAGCAGTGCATTGAAGTCATTGGCCAGGTTATCCAGTTCGGCGATGGCGGCCGGCGGCACGCGCCGATCCAGGGCCCGCTCGCTGCGTGCCGCGTGGGCCACTTCGGCCAGGCTGCGCAATGGTCCGGTGATCGCCCGCAGCTGACGTCGCGCCAGGTACAACGCTACCCAGGCACTCACCGCCGTGCACAAAATGATCCCCGCCAGACCGCTGAGCAAAAAGCGCAACAGGCTGCCGCCATGCCCTGCCAATAGAATGCTGCCGATGTTCCGCCCTTGATGAACGATCGGCAGACTGATGGGCTTTTCCAAAAACGCCTTGGCAATGTGCATTTCCAGTTCCGACAATAAACCGGTATCCGGACGTTTCCAGCGCGCCAACAGACGGCCGTGCTCATTGAACACTTGGGCATCGGCGACCTCCTCGGTGGAGGCAATCAACGCCAGCGCCTCGGTGGCCGCCGCCGCGTCATCGAATACCACGGCCGCTTCCACGGTGTAGTTGATCGAGCGGGCGATCAGGTGCAGGTTGTGATCGGCGTAGACCCGCAACGCAAGCACACCCAGCAACGTCAGGGAAACACTGGCCATGGTGATCGCCACCAACGCGACAATCAGGTGGCCGCGCCCGATGACCGAGCCCAGGGTGGGACGGACCCGCGATTTGGACAGGCTCATGGTACTGCCGGCCTGCGACGGGAAAGCTGCAGAACGCTGGGATGGATACGCACGCCACTGCGCGCTACCGAGTCGAGGTTGACCTCGAACGATACCTGCTCATCACCGACCCGCAGACAGAACAGGCTCCCCACGGTGCACTGGTCACCGCCTTCGCTGATGCTCAACACGGGCTTGCCGATCAGGGAGTCAAACAGACGAGTACGCTCGTCGCTGGTCAGCCTGCCGATGTAGACGGCGTTGCAGTCCGTGGCGATGTTGGGGTGATCGGCCAGCAATCGCTGCACGGTCACCGGTCGACCGGTGGCCTGAGTGGTGCCCTTGACCAGGTCGTCGGTGTATTGAGTCGGGCCGACGATGCACAGTTGCAACTGCGCAGGCTCTACTGGCCAGCGCGCGTAGCTGAGAATGCCTAAGACGACTTGAGTGACCGATTCGGCCCGCTGTTCAGCCCGACTCGTGGAGGACGGGTCTTCGGCAAGCACCATAGGCGACAGCAACCACAGAAGACCGGCAAGCAGATAATGCCCCCAGTCCTTGCTGCGCACAGCCTCCCGAACCGCCACTTTCATGGAAAATCTCTAGATAATACGATAAGTGTCGGAACGATAGCACAGTGCCAAAAAGCCAGCGAGCCGGCGCCCTACGGACATATCTGACAGAAAACAGCCAAAATCGTGACCCCAGCATTGAATCACGAAAGCTGATCATTCAGTCATCACCCTCCAGTTCCAACATCAGCCCGCTCAAGCGCTTGACCTTGCGCCGCACCGCCTCCTCAAACACCCCCGCTCGCGGCTCTATCAGGCTGAACCATTGCTTGCCCCGAGTAATGGCGGTGTACACCAACTCCTTGGTCAATACCGGGTTCAGCGCATCCGGGAGAATCAACGCGGTATGGGTGAATTCCGAGCCCTGGGATTTGTGCACCGTCATGGCATACACGGTTTCCACATCATTCAGGCGGCTGGGCAGGACGAAACGCACACCGCCCTGACCGTCGTTGCGCGGGAAAGCGACCCGCAGAACCTGTTTTCCAGCATCAGGCCCGTCACGCTCGGGCAACTTGAGGGCGATACCGATATCGCCGTTCATCAGCCCCAGCCCATAGTCGTTGCGGGTCATCAGCACCGGGCGTCCTTCGTACCACTGATGATCGCTATCGATAAGGCGTGCCTTGAGCAAGGCGGCGGTGATTCGCAGGTTCAGTCCTTCGACGCCCCACGGACCTTTGCGCACCGCGCAAAGCAATTGGAATTCGTCGAAGGCCGCCAGGACTTCCCGGGCCCAATCGGTCCAGCAACGGTCTTCCAGCGGGCGAGAAATGGCCGGGCGTCGCTGCCGTAGCAGGTTCAGGTAATGCCGATACCCCTGGGACCCATCTGGCTTGCCGTCGAGTAACAGCTTCTCCAGTTTCGTGTCGTGTTCATTCGCCAACTTCAGGGAAGACAGATCGGCATGCTGCCCTTGCTCCAGCAACTGACGGGCTTTTTCAGGCTGCTGCTGGTTGACCCAGCGAGCCAGCTGACCGATCCCGCTGCCTTCGCCGAAGCGCCGGGAATGCCTGAGCATGACCACTTGCTGTGCCAGGGGATGAGTGCCGTCGAGGTCCTGTTGCAGGTCACCGGCCGCCAGGTTTTCACCGCTGACCGACTCAAGCCAGGCTCGGGTCCGGGGGCTGTACCAGCCCTCCTCGGCGTCTCGACACAAATCCCCGAGCACCGCACCGGCTTCTACAGAGGCCAACTGGTCCTTGTCCCCCAGCAATACCAACCGTGCATGGGCCGGCAGAGCATCCAGCAGATTGGCCATCATCTCCAGGTCGATCATCGACGCTTCATCGACCACCAACACATCCAGTGGCAAGCGATTGCCTGCATGGTGGCGAAAATGCCGGGTGCCAGGGCGGCTGCCCAGCAAACGATGGACTGTCGTGACGTCGCAGGGAATCCGTTCGCGCACCGCGTCGTCCACATCCAGGGTCCGGACCTGCTGGCTGATGGACTCGGTCAGGCGCGCCGCCGCCTTGCCAGTGGGCGCGGCCAGGCGAATCCGCAGCGGCTTCCCGGCCTCGACGGCCGGTGCCTGGAGCAGGGCCAGCAGGCGCACAACGGTCGTGGTCTTGCCGGTGCCCGGGCCGCCGGTCACGATGCTGAAGGACCCGCGGGTTGCCAGCGCGCAGGCCAGTTTCTGCCAATCGATCGGGCCGCTGGCATTGGCCGGCCCGAACAACCCGTCCAAACGCTCGCGCAGGTCGCCGGGCGCCGCTTCATGCTCGATAAGCCGTTGACGCAACGCTTCATCGATCCGCCGTTCATAACCCCAGTAGCGGCGCAGATAAAGACGTTTGCCAGACAGCACCAACGGACGTTGCTGCGCCTCTTCGCTCCCATCCACGGCCAGGGCCACCAGACGACTGGACGCCAGGACCTTGCACCAATGGACGCCGTCCAGTGTCGCCAATATTTGCGATGGCAGCAGCATCACACCCGTCTGCAGGTCACCCTCGGGAGGCAGGGACAGAGCAAAATCCGGTTCCTTGAGGGTCTCGAACACATCCAGGCAAACATGCCCGTGACCCAGTTGATGACTGGTCAACGCAGCGGCGAGCAGGACCAATGGATCATCGTCGGGTGCCAGTTCATGGAGGAACGCCACGAAGGCCTTGTCCAGGGCGCGCAACCAGCCGCGCTCGACCCAGCGCGTCAGTAACAACAGCAGGTCCTGCGCACGGCTCAAGGGCGCCAACTCCACCAGGCTTTCGTCGTCGGACGACTTGGGCAGCAGGTCGGCAAAAGAACGACTCATAGCAATTCTCCCTGTACCCACGCCGGCTCGGCCTTGGGTTCGGGCGCCCCTTGGAACAGACGATCCAATTGTTCGATCAATGCCCGTGGCGGCTTGGCGAAATACACACCCTGACTGGCTGAGCGGGTTCCGCGAAGGAACAGGTACAACGCGCCGCCGACATGCCGGTCGTAGTCGTAATCGGGGAGCCGTGCCTTGAGCTGGCGATGCAGGGCCAACAGGTACAGCACGTATTGCAGGTCGTAGCGATGGTCCAGGATCGACTGTTCCATGGCCGGTACGGTGTAGGCCATGTCATCGACACCCAGCCAGTTGGATTTGTAATCGGCCACGTAGTACCGACCGTCGTGCTCGAACGTCAAATCGATGAAGCCCTTGAACATGCCATTGAGCAGCACCGGCTCCGCTGCAACTCGGGCCACACCGCCATGGGTGAACCGGCAAACCAGCTGGTCGAGCTTTTGCACATCGACCTTGTGGCTGGCGAACCAGAACTCCATTTCGACCTGGAATTGGCTCAGGTCTTCGAGCACCACTGGCGCCTGGTCGTTGCCGACGTGCATGGGCATCTTGATCAGGTGCTGCAGCCAATCGCTCAGCGTGGTGATCCAGCCTTTCCAGCCTCGGCGATTGCAGCGTCGGGCAATGGCATCCTCGATATCCGCTGGCGCCGATGAAAAGCCCTCCCCTGCGGCCCACTCCAGCAGACCATGCAGGAAAGTGCCGGGGTTGGGGCCACGGGGAAAGCGGTGGATGTCGCCACCGATAGCGATAGTCTCCCTGGGAGCGTCCGGATCCAGTCGTTCATCGTCGAACAGTTTCTGGGCCTGCGGACTCTCTGGCGCGGTATCGCTGCCTTCGCTCAGGCTTTCGCTGATGCGTAAGGCACTGTAGGACGCGATCCACCAGTTCTCGCTGGCTTTTCGCAAGGGCACCAAGGGCTCAAGCAACACGGCTTCGTTGCGCGGGGGCCGGTAGTGCTCGTCGGTGGCTTCGGGCATTGGCTGGTAGCTCACCGCGTCGCTGCCTTGTTGCAGGTCTTCCAGCCAACGCCTCAACTCCACCGACTCGGTCAGCGGTGCACCACCGCCCAATAGATACCCCAACGCGGACACATGGAGGATCGAGCGATTGTTGCTGCCCCGCTTGAGATCCGCGACACCTAGCCAGCAGGCATGTTGTGCACGGGTCAGAGCCACGTAGAGAAGCCGCAGATCCTCAGCCAGACGCTCGTCATCGGCCTTGGCGATCAATTCGGCAGTGGGCTTGAGGCTGATCTGCGCCTTGTTGGCCTCATCGTGGTAGTGCAATGGCAGTCGACTGCCGTCCACCGGTTTCGTCGAGCAGATGAAGGGCAAGAAGACCAACGGATATTCGAGGCCCTTGGACTTGTGGATCGTGACCACCTTGACCAGTTGCTCATCGCTTTCCAGGCGCAGGATCTGCTCTTCTCCCGCCTGCCCGGACAAGGCCAGGTGCTCGGACAAATGCCGGATCAAGGCTTGTTCGCCATCCAGTTCACCGGCTGCCTGCTGCAACAGTTCGCAAAGGTGCAACAAGTTGGTCAGCACCCGCTCGCCATCGCTGCGCACCATCAAGGCCTGGGGCAGTTCGAAATCATGCAGCAGGCGCCGCAACATCGGCAGCACGCCCTGGCTGCGCCAGACCGTACGATAACCGCGGAATTGCATGACCCGGGCTTCCCAGGCCAGCTCATCCTGATTGAGACGCTCCAGTTCCGTCAGCGACAGATTCAACGTGATGCTGGCCAGAGCCGCCCGTAGCGGTCGTTCGGCATCCGGCTCGGCACAGGCCTTGAGCCAGACAAGCAAATCACGCGCTTCCTGCGAGGCAAAGACCGAATCCTTGTCGGACAGATAGACACTGCGCACGCCTCGCGCGGACAACGCGTCTCGCACCGCCTGCGCTTCTTTACCATCGCGCACCAGGATGGCGATATCTGCCGGGCGCACGCCTCGCAGCACTTTTCCATCGACCGTGAAGCCATCGCGTCCTGACTGGCCGCCGTTGAGCAACGCCGTGATCTCACTGGCGCAAGCGGCCGCCATGGATTGTCGATACACCGCACCGGAAAGCGGCTGCTCCGACGACAGGTGCCAGATGTTCAGCGCCGCGACCACCTGCCCTGCGACCCGCAAGGACTCCTTGCGTCCCTGGGATTCAACGGACAGGAACGGCACCGGGTTCTCGCCCGAAGGTTCACGGAACAGAAAGGCCCCACGCCCCTTCGGGCGGGACTCGGCATTCTGGAAAACATGGTTTACCGCACCGACCATGGCATGGCTGGAACGGAAATTCGTGCCCAGCGTGTGCAGCCTGCCAGCAGTGGCTTCGCGAGCGCGCAGGTAGGTATAGATGTCGGCACCGCGAAACGCGTAGATCGCCTGCTTCGGATCGCCGATCAGGAAAAGTCCGGTCCCGGGGTCGTTATCTTCGATACGGTAGATGCTTTCGAAGATCCGGTATTGAACCGGGTCGGTGTCCTGGAACTCATCGATCAGCGCTACCGGAAACTGCTCGCGGATCAGGCTCGCCAGACGCTCGCCTCCGTCGGCCTGCAGGGCCGCGTCGAGGCGCAGCAGCATGTCATCGAAGCCCATCTCGGCGCGGCGACGCTTCTCTGCCTCGAAGCGCGCCCCGACCCATTGCGCGGCATGCTGCAATACGGCGGCATCTGGCGTGGGCAACGCATCCAGGCTGGCCTTGAGACTGGCCATGGCGTCCAGCCCGGGATGGTTGGGCACGTCACCTTTCCAGGCTTCGGCCATGCCCTCGGGCGTCAACCGCGAGAACCCGGTGCCGATGTCCAACAGCTCAAGGCTTTCGTCATCGACCCAGGCAGTGATTTTCTGAAACCACGGTTCGAAGTAACGCGCCTGCATCTTGCGCCCGTCGACAGACTTGCTGGCCACGCCTTGCTGGCATATCTGCAACAGTTCCACCGCCCATTGCCGCCACGGCGCCTTGAGATCGAGCAAGGCGGCACTGCGCTCCTGCAAGGCCGCGGCGATGAGTTCGGCAGGCTCAAGCCCGTCACCATCGCCACGCTCGCTGGAAAACAAGCCTCGTACCCGCGGCAACAGCGCAGCAGGCCCTCCCCAATGGGTACGCACCCAGCTCAGCGCCTCGCCTTGCATCGAATAGCAGAACAACCGCCAATAATCGCGCAGCACCTCGCCCAGCAATTCGCTGTGGTCGGTTTCCAGGGTCTGGGTGAACAAGCTACCGCTGTCGAAGGCGTGCTCACGCAACATGCGCTGGCACCAACTGTGGATGGTCGAGACGGCCGCTTCGTCCATCCACTGCGCAGCGATGTCCAGCCGGTTCGCGCAGCCAGGCCATTGGTCGGCGTTGAACTCGTCGCGCAACGCAACGATCAGCGAATCCGGGGCGGGAATTTCGTCACGGAAGAAGCGTGCGGCTTCGGCCAGACGGGTGCGAATTCGTTCACGCAACTCTTTGGTGGCAGCGTCCGTGAAGGTCACTACCAGGATTTGCGGTGGAAGCAACTCGCGGCCAAAGCCGGACGCCGAACCGCCATGCCCCAGCACCAGACGCAGGTACAACGCCGAGATGGTGAAGGTCTTGCCGGTACCGGCGCTGGCCTCGATCAGTTGGCTACCATGTAGCGGGAAAGCCAAGGCCAATGGTGTCTGTCGACTCATGAACGGGCTTCCTCGCCGACCAATGAACGCCATGGGGCTTCGAGCAACGGCCGGTAAAGCGCATCGCACCAATCGGGGAATGTTTCGTCAGCCATCAAGGCATCGAAATCAGGAAACTGTCGAGCCAACGCCGGACTTTCCCGCCGTTCGCCTTCAAACGTCTGTCCATCGCCCTCATAGGCTTTGCGAGCCGCCGCTTCGGCCTTGTCCGGATCAGTCTGGCCGAGCCAGGCGAAAGCCGTCTTCACCGCGATTGGTAGCGGCTGGCGCATACCGGTCTGCCAAGCCAGCAGCATGTCGCCCAGTAGCCTTTGTGCGACAGGCTCGTCAAAAGGTGCCAGCAGCAAGCTGTCATCACTGGCCACCAGCGCCGTCGTCAACGACAAGCCATTAGCGCAGGCCACGAGATGGTTGACCCAAGGCCGTATCAAGCGATGCCACTTACGGGTCTTGGTGGAGCCAATGCTGTTGGGTATGGCCGTGATGGCGAGGACCGCACCGTCGGAACGCTGATGCAAACCACTGAGCCAGCCCTCGACATTCACTCCCTGCAATTGCAGGCTGACTGGCACAGCGCTGACCGACGGTGTCGGCCATAACGCCAGAAGCTGTTGGTAACGCTGGAGCAGATCCGGCAGGGGTTCAATCAATTCACGCTGCATGCACTCACCGAAACCGGCCATGGGTAACAGACCACTGTTCTGCAGTCTTTTGGCGTGGGCGGTGAGGGCAAGATCCGGCTGGTCCAGGCGTACCAGGGCGGCCTCGAGCAGACTGTCACTCAGGCTGTAGCGTTGCAGCGCATCGAGCACAAAAGGTTCGTCATCGGCCAAAGGCGCTTCGATGGCCTCGAAGAACACCTTCAACCGCTGACTGAAGAAATGGCGGACAGGATTGCGCAGGAAGTCCTGCAACTGCCCGAGGCCCAAGGGCTCTTCCTGAACATAGGGCTCCAGCATCCGGTTTTTATCGGTTTGATCGCAAGCGTCATGGAGCATCCGCCATTCGCTGGCGTAACTGAACAGCTCGTCACCTTGATGGAAATAACGTGCACTGAACGGTTGCAACGGATGCTCCTGGGTCAGGGCATCGAGAAGAGGCTTGCCGTCATCTGCCAACCGCCAGCCACTGGCGAGATGATCGCGCAGTTGGCCGATCAACACCGATGCCGGGCGCTCGCTGTTGTCGCGAATACTGCGCCCCACCCAACTGATGTACAGCTTTTCCCGAGCAGAAAGCAGCGCTTCCAACAGCAGGTAGCGGTCGTCCTCACGGCGGGAACGATCGCCCGGACGATAATCGCCGCCCATCAGGTCGAAGTCCAACGGCGGCTGGGCTCGTGGGTAATCACCATCATTCATTCCCAGCAGGCACACCAGCTTGAAGGGGATCGCGCGCATCGGCATCAAGGTACAGAAGTTGACTGCGCCGGCCAGGAAACGCTGGGACAGTCGCCCCTGATCCAGTCCGGCCAACCACGCCTCTCGCACCACCGTCAGCGGCAATTCATCGTGCAGTCCCACCGACTCACAGGTTTCCAGCCAGGTTTCACGCAAGTCTTCGAGTTGGGCCAGCAAATAGTCGTCATGCTCGTTGCTTGCCTGGAAAAACAGCTGCATCAGATCTTGCAGGCGTGAACCCCATTGCTGCGGCGATGCCGGCCGGGTGAGTTCCTGATGGGCAACTTCCAGGGCATCCAGCAAAGCAACCAGGGGACCGATCAACGCCGCATCCAGGCCCCCGATTTCGTCATAGGGCTCAATGCCCTCATAAGCGCTCGAACTGCCGACGGCATACCCCAGCAACATGCGACGCAAGCCGAAATGCCAACTGTTCTGCTCAAGCTCGGCAGGCAGGCCCAACCCGGCACGGTGTTCGGCGCTCATCCCCCAGCGAATGCCTGCTCCTTCGATCCAGCGGTGCAGTGTCGGCAGGTCGGCCTCATCGATGCCAAACCGTTCGCGTAACGCCGGGACATCCAGCAGATCGAGGATTTCGCTGACCGGGAAACGACTGTCCGGCAGCTTGAGCAAATGCTCGACGGCGATCAGCAGTGGATCACGTCCACGCTGGCCCTGGTCGGTCAGCGTGAAGGGAATGAACCGCGGGTCGCTCCTGTCGAGCTGGCCGAACACTGCGCGAATGTGCGGTGCATAACTGTCGATGTCCGGGACCATGACGATGATATCCCGTGGGCGCAGGGTCGGATCCGCACTGAAGTGGGCCAGCAATTGGTCGTGGAGAATTTCGACTTCACGCTGGGCGCCATGGGCCACATGAAAGCGAATCGAGCCGTCTCGCTCTGTATCGACGACAGGCCAGTGTTCCCGGGTTTCGTCCAGGGGGCGCAGCTCCAGGATGTCATCCTGCAACTGGCTGAGAAGGGTCGTGGGGGTCCCATCGGTGAACAGGTCGATTCGCCCATCGCGAAATACCGAGCGATAGCTGTTCGGGTCATCGTAGCTGTCGAGCAGGTTGATATAGTCGCGCCCTTGCTTGCCCCAGGCGGCCAATAACGGATGGGCATGTTGATGCAGGGTTTGCGGATCGAGGACGACGGGCATGCCAGCCTTGCGTGCCTGGCGCTTGTATTGGTGACGCAGCAAATCCTTGTCGGCGACGATGTCCGCCCAATGATGGCGACACGGGTTATGCACGCAGAGCAGAACCTGGCTGAACCGGGAAAGGCCGGCGAGCGCCTCCAGTACCTGGGCAGGCAACGACGAAATACCAAACACGATGACCCGTGCGGGCAGGCCTTTCGGAGCGACTTCCAGACTGTTGATACGCTCGATGTAGCGCTGATGAACGCCGGCACGGCTTTGCGCCATGCCTTGCTCTCCCACATCCAGCAGCAAGGCTCGCCACAGCTCCGCTTGCCAGCAATTTGCCGGTGCAAGCGGCTTGATTTCACCTCGGACATTTCTGGTCTGGTGTCGACCTTCCGCCCAATCCTCAAGCCAGTCGGCCCGGTAGACCTGGTACTGGTCGAACAGATCGGCAAGACGCTCGGACAGTTGATAGCGCTTGCGCAAGTCGGTGTCTTGGGTAAGGAATCGGCGCAGAGGTTCAAAATGAGGCTGCTCAATCAACTGCGGCAGCAGACGCATCAGGCGCCAGGTTAGCGGAGCCTTATCCAGCAGGGACTTGGCCGGAATTTCGTCGCGTCCCAGGACCGTTCGATAAAGTTGCCACATGAAACTGCCCGGCAGTTGCACATCAATGGCAGCCGCAATACCGCAGCCACCGGAATCATCGTCTTCCGGGTCTTCGGCCAGTGCGAGCTTGAGCCATTGGGCAATGCCGTTGCTCTGTACCAGGGCGATTTCATTTTCAAGGGGGGCCAGCGGATAGCGCCGCATCAAGCTGATCACCAGGCTGCGCAATTCATCAAGGCGATTCCCGTGAACCACCATGAAAGCTGGGCTAAGGGACGTTGCGTCCGGCATGAAAGGCATCCTTGAAATTGCAAAAGCTAGGGGCAGAACCTTAGCACTGTCGGGGGGTTGTGACAGCCGGGAGCTTTCCGCGCTTGTCGTAAGAACTTTCCCGCGGGCAAAACAAAACCCCTACCTGCATCAGCAGATAGGGGTTTCGGAATTTAATCTTGACGATGACCTACTCTCACATGGGGAAACCCCACACTACCATCGGCGATGCATCGTTTCACTGCTGAGTTCGGGATGGGATCAGGTGGTTCCAATGCTCTATGGTCGTCAA
>NZ_VZPJ01000006.1 GCF_008801605.1 Pseudomonas brassicacearum subsp. brassicacearum
CCGGGCTTCGATGAACTGAAGCCCAGCACCTTCGAAACCTACTTAACTCATTGAATCTCAAGGAGTTTTCCGTTTCGACTGCGCCGGAAGTGGGGCGAATTATAGACTTCCAGAATCTGCCGTCAACACCTATTTTCATAATTCTGTCACATCAGTCAAAAAGCCCCGTAAACACAGAGGCCGGCGCCCAAGGGCGCCGGCCTCTGTGTTTACCGGTTACAAGCTGGGGAAAGCGAACTGCGAAGCCTCATGGCTGGCACGCTGCGGCCAGCGCTGGGTAATGGCCTTGCGACGGGTATAGAAACGCACGCCGTCCGGGCCGTAGGCGTGCAGGTCACCGAACAGCGAGCGCTTCCAGCCACCAAAGCTGTGATAGGCAACCGGCACCGGCAATGGAACGTTGACGCCCACCATGCCGACTTCGATCTCATCGCAGAACAACCGCGCCGCCTCGCCATCACGAGTGAAGATGCAGGTGCCGTTGCCATACTCGTGATCGTTGATCAACTGCATCGCCTCTTCCAGGCTATTGACCCGGACGATGCACAGCACCGGCCCGAAGATCTCTTCCTTATAGATGCGCATCTCAGGTGTCACGCGATCAAACAGGCAGCCACCCAGGAAGAAACCTTCCTCATGCCCGGTCACACTCAAGCCACGGCCATCGACCACCAGCGAAGCACCCGCCGCCACACCGTCTTCTATATAGCCGCTGACCTTGTCGCGATGCTGCCCCGTCACCAACGGCCCCATGTCCAGCCCACAGGACGTACCTGCGCCAATCTTCAGCGCCTTGATCTGCGGCACCAGCTTGGCCACCAGCGCATCCGCCACCTGGTCGCCGACACACACCGCTACCGAAATCGCCATGCAGCGTTCACCGCACGAACCGTACGCCGCACCCATCAGTGCGCTGACGGCATTGTCCAGGTCCGCGTCCGGCATCAGCACCGCATGGTTCTTCGCCCCACCCAGTGCCTGGACGCGTTTGCCACGCCGCGTGCCCTCGGCATAGATGTATTCGGCAATCGGCGTCGAACCGACAAAACTCAGCGCCTTCACTTCCGGCGCCTCGATCAGCGCGTCCACCGCAGCCTTGTCGCCGTGCACCACGCTCAATACGCCCTTGGGCAAACCGGCTTCCAACAACAGCTGTGCGATCAGCAGCGTCGAACTCGGGTCACGCTCGGACGGCTTGAGGATGAAGCAGTTACCGCAGACGATCGCCAACGGATACATCCACAACGGCACCATCGCCGGAAAGTTGAACGGTGTGATACCGGCCACCACACCCAGAGGCTGGAAGTCTGACCATGCGTCGATGTTCGGTCCTACGTTACGGCTGTATTCGCCTTTCAGAATTTCTGGTGCCGCGCAGGCGAACTCGACGTTTTCGATGCCGCGCTTGAGCTCACCGGCCGCATCTTCCAACGTCTTGCCATGTTCTTCACTGATCAACTGCGCGATGCGCGACTCGTTCTGCTCCAGCAATTGCTTGAAACGAAACATCACCTGCGCGCGCTTGGCCGCCGGTGTATTGCGCCAGGCCGGGAAAGCCGCCTTCGCGGCGTCGATGGCCTGCTGGATGGTCGCGCGATCAGCCAACGGCACTTTATGGATGGCCTGGCCAGTAGACGGGTTGAACACATCGGCGGTGCGAGCGCTGTCGCTCAGCAGTTCGCCATTGATCAAATGCGGGATGAGGCTCATGGGGACTCCAGAATTTATCCACAGGCGCCCGTGACCGGACGCCCGTTATCGAAAGCTATATAGAAGGACGTATCAGTCGAGCTTGTTCAGCACTTCACCGACCGCATCGAACAGGCGATCCAGATCCTGCGGCTTGCTGTTGAACGTTGGACCGAACTGCAGGGTGTCGCCGCCAAACCGCACATAGAACCCGGCTTTCCACAACGCCATGCCGGCCTCGAATGGACGCACGATTGCGTCGCCGTCGCGCCCGGCGATCTGGATCGCGCCGGCCAGGCCATAGTTGCGAATGTCGATGACGTTTTTCGCGCCCTTCAAGCCGTGCAGTGCATTCTCGAAATGCGGGGCGATCTCGGCCACGCTCTGTACCAGGTTTTCCTTCTGCAGCAGGTCCAGCGCAGCCAGGCCAGCCGCGCAGGCTACCGGGTGCGCCGAGTAGGTGTAGCCGTGGGGAAACTCCACCGCGTACTCGGGCGTCGGCTGGTTCATGAACGTCTGGTAGATCTCGGAGCTGGCAATCACCGCACCCATGGGGATCGCGCCATTGGTGACTTGTTTGGCGATGCACATCAGGTCCGGCGTCACGCCAAAGCTGTCGGCACCGAACATCGAACCGGTGCGGCCGAAACCGGTGATCACTTCGTCGAACACCAGGAGAATGCTGTGCTGGTCGCAGATTTCCCGCAGGCGCTTGAGGTAACCCTCTGGCGGCACCAGCACGCCAGCCGACCCCGCCATCGGTTCGACGAATACCGCAGCGATGTTGGAAGCATCGTGCAGCTCGATCAACTTCAGCAGCTCATCGGCCAAGGCGATGCCACCCTCTTTCGGCATGCCACGGGAATAGGCATTGCTGGCCAGCAAGGTGTGAGGCAAGTGGTCGACGTCCATCATGGCTTGGCCGAACAGCTTGCGGTTGCCGTTGACACCGCCGAGGCTGGTGCCGGCGATGTTCACGCCGTGATAGCCACGGGCACGACCAATCATCTTGGTCTTGGTCGCCTGGCCCTTGAGACGCCAGTAGGCGCGGACCATCTTCACCGCGGTATCGGCGCACTCGGAGCCGGAGTCGGTAAAGAACACATGATTGAGATTGCCCGGGGTCAGACTGGTGATTTTTTCCGCCAGTTGGAACGACAGCGGATGGCCGTACTGGAACCCCGGCGAGTAATCGAGGGTGCCCAGTTGCTTGGCGACCGCTTCCTGGATTTCCTTGCGGGTGTGCCCGGCGCCACATGTCCACAGGCCCGACAGCGAGTCGTACACCTTGCGCCCCTTGTCATCCACCAGCCAACTGCCTTCGGCAGCGACGATCAGGCGCGGATCGCGCTGGAAATTGCGGTTGGCGGTGTAAGGCATCCAGTGGGCATCCAGCTTGAGCTGGCTGGCCAGGGAACCGGCAGCGTGTTCGGGCATGTTCATCGACAAAACCTCGCAGATCATAAGCGACAGGGAATCGAAAGCGTTCTTGCAGCTAAGTTGCCACGGCGATAAAGTCGGTGAAATCCAACTTTTGTAACCTTCAGTCTGTAGATCACTAAACTATGAGCGCTCGTCGTCCCGATCCACTGGCCCAGGTCAGCGACTTTGATATTCGCCTGCTGCGCATTTTCCGCAGCGTAGTGGAATGTGGTGGATTTTCCGCCGCAGAAACCGTGCTTGGCATCGGCCGCTCGGCCATCAGCCAGCAGATGAGCGATCTAGAGCAACGCCTCGGCCTGCGCCTGTGCCAGCGTGGGCGCGCGGGCTTTTCCCTGACCGAGGAAGGTCGCGAGGTGTATCAATCGGCGTTGCAGCTATTGAGCGCACTGGAAAGCTTTCGCACCGAGGTCAACGGCCTGCACCAGCATTTGCGCGGTGAATTGACCATCGGCCTGACCGACAACCTGGTCACCCTGCCCCACATGCGCATCACCCACGCCTTGGCGCAATTGAAAGAACGCGGGCCCGACGTGCAGATCCAGATCCGCATGATCGCCCCCAACGAAGTCGAGCAAGGCGTGCTCGACGGGCGCCTGCACGTCGGCGTAGTTCCCCAGGCCAGTGCCCTGTCCGGGCTGGAATATCAACCGCTGTACAGTGAACGATCACTGCTGTACTGCGCGGTCGGGCATCCGCTGTTTTATGTCGATGACCAGCAACTTGAGGACGCTCGCCTCAACAGCCAGGACGCCATCGCGCCAACCTTCCGCCTGCCTGCCGAAATACAGGCCCATTACCAGGCGCTCAATTGCACCGCGAGCGCATCGGACCGCGAAGGCATGGCGTTCCTGATCCTCACCGGACGCTACATCGGTTACCTGCCCGATCACTACGCCAGCCTCTGGGTCCAGCAAGGTCGGCTGCGGGCCCTGAAGCCCTCCGCACGTTTCTATGACCTGAGCCTGGCGTCGGTCACGCGCAAGGGGCGTCGGCCTCACCTGGTGCTGGAGAGTTTTCTCGAAAGCCTCGCAGCCACCCGTTAACCCTTTGCTCTTTGTGGGAGCGAGCTTGCTCGCTCCCACAGGTGTTTAGTCAGGCTTTTAGTGTGATGGCACTTGTCGGATCGATGCCGGTGCGCTATCAACGCACTTGCTTGCCCACAGACCCAGCCCGGAAACGCCCATGACCTTTGAAGTCCCTGCCCACGGTGGCAAGCCCACCAGTCGCATTCGTCAAAAGAACGAAGAGACGATTCTCAAGGCTGCCGAAGATGAATTCGCCCGTCACGGGTTCAAAGGCACCAGCATGAATGCCATCGCCCTGAAGGCCGGGCTGCCCAAGGCAAATCTGCATTATTACTTCACCAATAAACTCGGCTTGTACGTGGCGGTGCTGAGCAACATCATCGAATTGTGGGACAGCACCTTCAATACCCTCACAGCCGAGGATGATCCGGCCGAAGCCCTGACCCGCTATATCCGCGCCAAGATGGAGTTCTCTCGTCGCCAACCCCAGGCATCGCGATTGTTTGCCATGGAAGTGATCAGCGGCGGCGAATGCCTGACCGAGTATTTCAACCAGGATTATCGCGCCTGGTTCAATGGTCGGGCGGCCGTATTCCAGGCCTGGATCGATGCCGGCAAGATGGACCCGATCGACCCGGTTCACCTCATTTTCCTGTTATGGGGCAGCACCCAGCATTACGCCGACTTCGCCACCCAGATCTGTCGCGTGACCGGGCGCAGCAAGTTGACCAAGCAGGACATGGTCGAGGCTGGCGACAACCTGATCCGCATCATTCTCAAAGGCTGCGGCCTGACACCTGCCCTCTAAGATCGCCATGCCCTTTACCCTTGCCGGCTTTTGCGAACACCGCGAAGAAATTCGCAAAAGCCGCTTCATCACGTTCGCCGCGCCCATCACCAGCCCCGCCGACGCCCAGGCCTTTATCGACCAGCACAGCGACCTGAATGCCTCGCACAATTGCTGGGCCTGGAAACTCGGCGACCAATACCGCAGCTACGACGATGGCGAACCGGGAGGCACCGCCGGGCGGCCAATCCTGGCCGCGATCGAAGCACAAGCCTGCGATCAGGTCGCGGTGCTGGTGATTCGCTGGTACGGCGGGATTCAACTGGGCACGGGCGGGCTGGCCCGGGCTTATGGCGGCGGCGCGAACAAATGCCTGCAAAACGCCGAGAAAATCGAATTGATCAGTCGCGTGGCGCTGCGCTGTTCCTGCGGATTCGCCGAGCTGGCCCTGGTGAAACTGCGTGTCGCCGAATGCGCCGGGTTGGTCAATGAAGAGCGCTTTACAGCCAACGGCGTAGACCTTCAACTGGCCGTGGGCGAAGCGCAGATCGAAACATTGCAAACGCATCTGGCGGACCTGAGCCGTGGCCGGATTCTGCTGGCACGTTGAGATCAGCCTGCGACCTTTCAGGGCGCCTCGCAATCGTTCAACTTGCCCACATCCACTGTGTACCCGACTGTGGATAACCTGAGCACATCCCTCTGTAACCCTTCTGTCATGCGGGTTTCAGAGAGTTGCTCATTTTTCAGCCAAAGTCCCGTGGAACCGACAAATCCATCCATAAAACAAACGCTTGCGGCGGTTTATCACCTTTAGAAGAAAGCCCCGCAGTGCTTATGCCCGAGTTTCCCGCTTGCACACAATAACTGTGGAGCAACCTGTGGATAACCCGTTCATGGCTCCTGCCACCCCAAGAAGGGCATGGCTCGCAGCCGCTTGCTCAATTCTTAACCACCCATTTCAGGGCAAACCGATGCCTGCGCAAAACTTGCACGCTCCAAGCCGGTGCAGAATTTTCCTGCGGCAGATGCCCTGGCTACATGCAGAGAGCCTTGGCGACGCGGGCCGAGGCAATTTCCTGACCTGATGGCCAGGAAATTGCTTTATCCACAGGCATTCCTGTCCATCGGCCCGAGCCTGTCATGTCCAACCCCGATTCCATCGCGCGCCTGCAATTGCGCAACATCAGCAAACGCTACCCCGGTTGCCTGGCCAACGACGCCATCGACCTGAGCATCCAACCCGGGGAGATCCACGCCCTGCTCGGGGAAAACGGTGCGGGTAAAAGCACCCTGATGAAGATTATCTACGGCGTCACCCCTGCCGATTCGGGCGAGGTGATCTGGCAAGGCCAGCGCATCAACCTGCGCAACCCGGCCCAGGCCCGCGGCCTGGGAATCGGCATGGTGTTCCAGCATTTCTCGCTGTTCGAAACCCTCACCGTTGCGCAGAACATTGCCCTGGCAATGGGCGCGGCAGCCGGTACGCCGGCGCAGCTGGAACCCCGGATCCGCGAGGTTTCCCGGCGTTACGGCATGGCGCTGGAGCCGCAGCGGCTGGTCCACAGCCTGTCGATTGGCGAGCGGCAGCGGGTGGAGATCATTCGCTGCCTGATGCAGGACATTCGCCTGCTGATTCTCGACGAACCGACCTCGGTGCTCACGCCCGTGGAAGCCGAAGAACTGTTCGTGACCCTGCGCCGACTGGCGAGCGAGGGCTGCAGCATCCTGTTTATCAGCCACAAGCTCGGGGAAGTGCGAGCGTTGTGCCACAGCGCCACGGTGCTGCGCGGCGGACGGGTGTCGGGGCATTGCACGCCGGCGCAATGCTCGGACCGGGAGCTGGCGCAACTGATGGTTGGCGAAGCGGCCGGACTGATCACGGACTACACCAAGGTCAGCGCAGACAAAGTCTTCCTGCAAATCAACAAGCTGTCCTGGCACAACCCGGACCCGTTCGGCTGCTCGTTGCGGGAGATCGACCTGGAGGTGCGCAGCGGCGAAATCGTCGGCATCGCCGGGGTGGCGGGCAACGGTCAGGACGAATGGCTGGCGTTGCTCAGCGGAGAAACGCCGCTTGCCCGCCAGCAAGGCGAAACGATCCGATTCGACGGGCAACCCGTGGCTCATCTACGCCCCGACGCCCGTCGCCGGCTCGGGCTGGCCTTTGTCCCCGCCGAGCGCCTGGGCCACGGCGCCGTGCCGCAATTGAGCCTGGCGGATAACGCCTTGCTCAGTGCGTTCCAACAGGGCCTGGTCAGCCACGGACTGATTCGCCGCAGCAAGGTCGAACACCTGGCCGAGGAGATCATCCGCCGCTTTGGCGTGAAGACCCCCGACACCAGAACCCCGGCGCGCAGCCTCTCGGGAGGCAACCTGCAGAAATTCATTCTCGGCCGGGAAATCCTGCAACAGCCGAAGCTGCTGGTGGCCGCTCACCCGACCTGGGGCGTGGACGTCGGCGCGGCCGCGACCATCCATCGCGCACTGATTGCCCTGCGCGATGCAGGCGCGGCGATTCTGGTGATCTCCGAAGACCTCGACGAACTGTTCCAGATCAGCGACCGCCTCGGCGCCTTGTGCGGCGGGCGTCTGTCGGCCTTGAGACCCACCGTCGAGACCCGGCTCAGTGACGTCGGTGGCTGGATGGCCGGCCAGTTCGACGCCCCTCAATCCCCTGCCCCCGCACCGGTTTAAACGGAGTTCTACATGCTGCTTTCTCTCGAACCTCGCGGCCAGCAATCGCGCCTGATGCTCTGGTGCTCACCGCTACTGGCCGCCGTGTTGACCCTGGCCTGTGGCTCGCTGCTGTTCATCGCCCTGGGGCACGATCCGCTGCAAACGCTGTACACCCTGTTGATCGCCCCGATCAGCGATCTGTACGGCGTGTCCGAGTGGCTGGTCAAGACCCTGCCGATCCTGCTGTGTGCCCTCGGCCTGGCCGTGGCCTATCAGGCGCGAATCTGGAACATCGGCGCTGAAGGCCAACTGCTGCTCGGCGCCCTGGCCGGCAGCGCCTTGGCGGTGAACATCATCGACATGCAAAGCCGCTGGGCACTGGTGCTGATCCTGCTGACCGGCACCCTGGCCGGTGCCGCCTGGGCCGGGCTCACGGCGTGGCTGCGCACGCGCTTCAATGCCAATGAAATCCTCACCAGCATCATGCTCAATTACATCGCCCTGAACCTGTTGCTGTTTTGCGTTCACGGACCGTTGAAAGACCCGGCGGGTTTCAACTTCCCCGAGTCGGCGATGTTCGGCGAGGCCAGTCGCCTGCCGTTGCTGCTGGAGGACGGCCGGGTCCACGCCGGGCTGTATTTCGCCCTGCTGGCACTGGTGGCGGTGTGGGTTTTGCTGCAGAAAAGCTTCGTTGGCTTTCAGATCAAGGTACTGGGCCTCGATGCCCGCGCCGCCGGTTTCGCCGGTTTTCGCCAGAAACCGTTGGTGTGGCTGGCGTTGTTGATCAGCGGGGCACTGGCCGGGCTGGCCGGCGTCTGCGAAGTGACCGGGCCGATCGGTCAACTGGTGCCGCAGGTGTCGCCGGGCTACGGCTATGCGGCAATTACCGTGGCGTTCCTGGGGAGGCTCAATCCCATTGGCATTCTGTTTTCCAGCCTGTTGATGGCGTTGCTGTACATCGGCGGCGAGAGCGCGCAGATGTCGCTGAACCTTCCCCAGGCAATCACCCAACTGTTCCAGGGAATGATGCTGTTTTTCCTGTTGGCCTGCGACGTGCTGATTCTGTACCGGCCACGCCTCAACCTGCGCTGGGCCCGCCGCACCCGAACCACCGCCGTACAGGCAGGAGCGCTGTGATGGATATCGACCTGTTGAGCAATATTTTCTACGCCATGGTCCGCTGCGGTACGCCGTTGCTGCTGGTGGCCCTGGGTGAATTGGTCTGCGAAAAAAGCGGCGTCCTCAACCTGGGCCAGGAAGGCATGATGCAGTTCGGTGCGGTGATCGGTTTTATCGTCGCATTCAACAGCGGCAACCTGTGGCTCGGCGTGCTGCTGGCGATGGCTGCCGGCATGCTGTTGTCGGCGTTGTTCGCGCTGGTGGCGCTGGTATTCAACGCCAATCAGGTGGCCACCGGGCTGGCGCTGACGATTTTCGGTGTGGGCCTGTCGAGCTTTGTCGGAGCGGCCTGGGTCGGCAAACCGCTGGCGGGATTCGAGCCGCTGGCGATTCCTTACTTGAGTGACATTCCACTGATCGGGCGGATGCTGTTTGCCCAGGATCTGCTGGTTTACCTGTCCTTCGCCCTGTTTGCCCTGGTGGCGTGGATGATAGTGAAAAGCCGCGTCGGGTTGATCATCCAGGCCGTCGGGGAAAATCCCGATACCGCCAGTGCCATGGGCCTGCCGGTGTTGCGGGTGAGGACCCTGGCGGTACTGTTTGGCGGCGCCATGGCCGGGTTGGCCGGCGCCTATCTGTCGCTGGCCTACACGCCGATGTGGGCCGAGAACATGAGCGCCGGACGCGGCTGGATCGCCCTGGCGCTGGTGGTGTTCGCCAGTTGGCGGGTGTGGCGCCTGCTGCTGGGCGCCTACCTGTTCGGCCTCGCCAGCATCCTGCACCTGGTGGCCCAGGGGCTGGGCCTGGCGATTCCATCGAGTCTGCTGGCGATGCTGCCGTATGCCGCGA
The DNA here is from genome assembly GCF_008801605.1 of Pseudomonas brassicacearum subsp. brassicacearum. GTDB lineage: Bacteria > Pseudomonadota > Gammaproteobacteria > Pseudomonadales > Pseudomonadaceae > Aquipseudomonas > Aquipseudomonas brassicacearum. The sequence goes on from NZ_VZPJ01000006.1 coordinate 9,592, forward strand.
CCATTGTGGTGCTGGTGCTGTTGTCCCGGGACGCCGTGCGCACCCGGCTGTATGCGCCGGTGTCCCTGGGGCAGCCTTGGCAGGCGGGGCACTGAGATAGACTGCGGCGCGCCTATCGCGGGCAAGCCTTGCTCCTACAGATTTTCAAGAGTCCCACAGATTTTCAGCGATCTGTGGGAGCAAAGGCTTGCCCGCGATGAGTCCCGAACAGGCAACACCTGAACCAAGCCCCACACCACCTCGAAAAACAGGAAAACCCACAACACCGCACTGGCCCCATGAAGCAGCGCATACAGCATCCAGGCCGAAAACAGAAACCGCCCCGTCGCGTCATAACGCCCGTACAGCGCCTGCGGATCCCGAATCCGCAGCACCGCCCACACGCAGACAATCGAGCCCATCAAATTCACCATCAACACATGCGCCGGCGCAAATGGCGGCAGGTCCCCAGGCAGGTCAAATAGCTGAGTCATGCTCACCAACACGCCATGCAGTGCCGCAAAGCTCCACGGCGTGACCAGCGCGGCCGACACGATCAGGTCGTACCAGGCGCTGCCAAGCACCACCCGGCGGTATTGCATCGAAGTCCACATACACTTTGCTCCAGATAATTGGGGAGCGAAAAGGCTAAAGCCTGGGGTATGCTCCAAGGTCAAGTCCTCTGGAGTTCCACAATGCGCATCGGTGAATTAGCCCAGGCCTGCGCCGTCAGTCGAGACACACTGCGCTTCTACGAGCAGCGGGGCCTGATCGCGGCGACGCGCAGCGCCAATGGCTATCGCGACTACCCCGCCGACGTGGTCCAACTGGTGCTCTATATCAAGACAGCCCAGCGCCTGGGCTTTACCCTGGGCGAGATCGGCGCCAGCGTCGCCGCCCTGTGGAACGCCCCCGACCCGGACTGCGCCGTGACGCAATTGCTGCAAGACAAACTGAACCTGATCGAAACCCGCATCACCGAACTCGACGCGTTGCGTCACGAGCTGAAACAACGGCTCGGACAACGCTGTCCATTAAATCCATGACCTTTTTCTTTCAAGGATGCCTCTCATGAATTCGGCAAGAAACGCATTGATCATCGGCGCCTCCCGGGGCCTGGGCCTCGGTCTGGTGAAGACGCTGCTCAGCGATGGCTGGAACGTGACCGCCACCGTGCGCAACCCGCAGAACGCAGAGGCTTTGAAGGCGCTGGGCCCGGTGCGGATCGAAAAACTCGACATGGACGATCAACAAGCGGTCATCGCCCTGAGCCAACAGCTCAAGGGCGAGACCTTCGATCTGTTGTTCGTCAATGCCGGCGTCAAGGGCCCGGACAACCAGAGCCCGGGCGGTGCGACGCTGGCCGAAGTCGGCCAGTTGTTCTTCACCAACGCGGTGGCGCCGATCAACCTGGCCCAACGCTTCGTTGGCCAGATCCGCGACGGCAGCGGCGTGCTCGCCTTCATGAGTTCGGTGCTGGGCAGCGTGACCATGCCCGACGCGCCGGAACTGGCGCTGTACAAGGCCAGCAAGGCGGCGCTCAACTCCATGACCAATAGCTTTGTCAGCCAACTGGGCGAGCAGTCACTGACCGTGCTGTCGCTGCACCCGGGCTGGGTGAAGACCGACATGGGCGGCGAAGGAGCGGACATCGATGTCGAGACCAGCACTCGCGGGCTGATCGACCAGGTCGATGCCTTTTCCGGCAAGGGTGGGCATCATTTCGTCAACTACCGGGGCGAAACAATCCCTTGGTAACTCCGCTAATCCCATGTGGGAGCGAGCTTGCTCGCGATGGCGGCAGGTCAGTCGACATCGATGTTGGATGTGAGGCTGCCATCGCGAGCAAGCTCACTCCCACCAAGCCCTCTCCTAATAGGAACCTGAGTTGGGCACTGGAAATGTGTCCGGCAACCTGAGTAAACTCCGACCCTCGCCCCCCACGGCGACCCTGGATCAGCAGACAGGGCATCACTGAGCTGGCTAACCTGAACCCACTTTCAGAGGAGCCGGCCACCATGCCTGCGACCCGTACCTGGTTAAAAAATCCCCTCGCCATTTTCACGGCCAACGACCTCGATGCCCGTGGCGGCCTCGTCCTGCAGGACGGTGTGATCGTCGAACTGCTAAGCGCCGGCCAGCAACCCGCCCAGCCCTGTGACGACATCTTCGATGCGCGCGAGCATGTGATCCTGCCGGGGTTGATCAATACCCACCATCATTTCTACCAGACCCTGACCCGTGCCTGGGCGCCAGTGGTGAACCAGCCGTTGTTTCCCTGGTTGACGACCCTCTACCCGGTGTGGGCGCGGCTGACCCCGGAAAAACTTGCCCTGGCCAGCAAAGTGGCCTTGGCCGAGTTGCTGCTGTCGGGCTGCACCACCGCGGCCGACCACCATTACCTGTTTCCCGAAGGCCTGGAAAACGCCATCGACGTGCAAGTGCAGAGTGTTCGTGAACTGGGCATGCGCGCGATGCTGACCCGCGGTTCCATGAGCCTGGGCGAGGCCGACGGTGGCTTGCCGCCGCAGCAGACCGTGCAGCAGGGCCAAGTGATTCTCGACGACAGCCAGCGCTTGATCGCCGAGTACCACGAGCGCGGCGACGGCGCGCAGATCCAGATTGCCCTGGCGCCCTGCTCACCGTTTTCGGTCACGCCGCAGATCATGAGCGCCAGCGCCGAGCTGGCGGAAAAACTCGACGTACGCCTGCACACGCACCTGGCCGAAACCCTCGATGAAGAAGCGTTTTGCCTGCAACGCTTCGGCCTGCGCACCGTGGATTACCTGGACAGCGTCGGCTGGCTTGGCCCGCGTACCTGGCTGGCCCACGGCATTCATTTCAACCCGGATGAAATCGCCCGTCTCGGCGCCGCCGGCACCGGCATCTGTCACTGCCCGAGTTCCAACATGCGCCTGGCCTCGGGCATTTGCCCGACCCTGGACCTGACCGCCGCCGGCGCTCCCGTGGGCCTGGGGGTAGACGGTTCGGCATCCAACGATGCCTCGAACATGATCCTCGAAACCCGCCAGGCGCTGTACATCCAGCGCCTGCGCTACGGCGCGCAAGCGATCACGCCGGAACGCGTGCTGGGCTGGGCGACCCGGGGCTCGGCGCAACTGCTCGGGCGCAGCGATATCGGTGAATTGGCGGAGGGCAAGCAGGCCGACCTGGCGCTGTTCAAGCTCGATGAACTGCGTTTCTCCGGCAGCCACGATCCGATTTCCGCACTGCTGCTGTGCGGCGCGGATCGGGCGGATCGGGTGATGATCGGTGGGCAATGGCGGGTCATCGACGGGCAAGTCGAGGGGTTGGACTTGAAGGGCTTGATTGCTGACCACAGCCAGGCGGCACGGGAGTTGATCGCCGGCATCTGATCGGACGCCATCGCGGGCAAGTCTCGCGGCAAGGCTGCCCTCATAAACACCCACCATTTACTGTGGGAGCAAGGCTTGCCCGCGATGCTCTTCTAGAGACCCAGCAAGGACAACATGATGAACGTCGCAAACAACACAAAATGGGTCATGCCTTCGATGGCATTGGTTTCGCCATCGTTGAGGTTGATCGCGCTGACGATCAGGGTGATGAAGATCATCACCGTCTGCACCGGGGTCATTGCCATCTGGAACGGCTGGCCGGTGTAGAGGGCCATGGCCTCCATCACCGGCACGGTCAGGATCACGGTGGACAGCGAAGCGCCCAGCGCGATGTTCACCACCGACTGCATGCGATTGGCGAGGGCCGCGCGCAGGGCGGTGAGGATTTCCGGTGCGGCGGAGATGGCGGCCACCAGGATTGCCGTGACCACCGGCGGCGCACCCGAGCCTTCCAATCCCAGGTCGAGGGCCTTGGACATGACTTCGGCCAGGGCGCCGATCACCACCACGCCAAACACCAGCGCGCCGATGGAAAGCGTCAGGCTGATGGGTTCCGGCTCGTTTTCCACCGGCTCTTTCTTGCGGCGTTTTTCCGGATAGCTGTAGCTGAAGAAGTAACTGTGAGGCCCGACCTGCATGCGCAGGAACAAGGTGTAAAGCACGATCATCGCGCCGATGGTAAAGGCCGAATACATTTTCCAGCTCTCGCGGGGAATGAACTCCGGCACCACCATCGATACCCCCATGGCGGTGAGAATCATCACGCTGTAAGTGCGCGCCGAATCGTCGTTGTAAGCCTGCTCGCCATGCTTGATCCCGCCCATCAGCGCCGCGAGCCCGAGGATGCCGTTGATGTCGAGCATCACCGCCGAGTAGATCGTGTCCCGCACCAACGTCGACGAAGCCTCGTTGCTCATCATGATCGCCAGGATCACCACCTCCACCAGTACCGCCGACAGCGTCAGGATCATGGTGCCGTAAGGATCACCGACCTTTTCCGCCAGCAGTTCGGCGTGATGGGCCACGCGCATGGACGCCGCGACGATGAAACCGATCAGGACCAGGCCGCCAGCCAACGCCACCACTTGCCCGCTGCCCAGCAGCCAGTGCTCCAGCGGATAGGCGATACACGCGGCGATCAGCGCCAGCAACAGCAGTTTTTCTTGCTTGAGCAAAGTGAGCATCGCGGGCCTGTCACCGTGGGCGGGGTCATGAGTTACTGACTATAGGAGGCGGTGAACGTTTCGTTCGGTGTGATGCACCAGGGGGTGGCGTCTGCAGGCAGGGTGCACCTTTATTGTTCTCATGAGCCTCATCGCGGGCAAGCCTTGCTCCCACAGGTATTGCGTCGCACTTGTGAAGCGAGCTTGCCCTCCCATGAGGTTGGGCTGCCCATCTGCTGGGGCAAGGCCTTATTCCACATTGTTTGACCTTGCACTTGTGGGAGCAAGGCTTGCCCGCGATGACGGCATCAAGGTGTCGCATATTTTGTTGTCTTGTTGGTCAGCATTTTGCATTGGTGCTGCACAGCCAACCTCACAACAAAATGGAGTTCGAGTTCATGCACAAACGCCCCTTGAAGAAGTTGCTTTGCGCCGTCGTCGCCGCCGTCGGCCTGGGCGCAGGCCTGAATGCCAGTGCCGCCGACCCGCTGAAGGTCGGCTTCGTCTACATCGGCCCGATCGGCGACCACGGCTGGACCTATCAGCATGAGCAAGGGCGCAAGGAGCTGGCGGCGAAATTCGGTGAGCAGATCACCACCAACTACGTGGAAAACGTGCCGGAGGGTGCCGACGCCGAGCGGGTGATCCGCAACATGGCCAAGGACAAGTACGACCTGATCTTCACCACCTCCTTCGGCTACATGAACCCGACGCTCAAGGTCGCCAAGCAATTTCCCAAGGTGATCTTCGAACACGCCACCGGCTACAAGCAGGACAAGAACCTGGGCACGTACCTGGCTCGCACCTACGAAGGTCGCTACGTCGGTGGTTTCCTCGCGGCCAAGATGACCAAGACCAAGAAGATCGGCTACGTCGCCTCCTTCCCGATCCCGGAAGTCATCCGCGACATCAACGCCATCCAATTGGCCCTGAACAAGTACAACCCCGGCAGCGAGATCAAAGTGGTGTGGGTCAACTCCTGGTTCGACCCGGGCAAGGAAGCCGACGCCGCCAACGCGCTGATCGACCAGGGCGTGGACGTGGTGTTCCAGCACACCGACAGCCCGGCGCCGATCCAGGCCGCCGAGCGACGCGGCGTCTATGCGGTGGGCTACGCTTCGGACATGGCCCACTTCGGCCCCAAGGCGGTGCTGACGTCCATCGTCAATGACTGGGGCCCGCATTACATCCAGGCGACCCAAAGCGTGCTCGACCACAGCTGGAAATCCCAGGACTACTGGGGTGGACTGAAGGAAGGCACGGTGAAACTGCCGATCAGCGACCTGGTGCCGGCAGCGGTCAAGGGCGAAGCCGAGCAGATCATCGCCGACATCGAGAGCGGCGCCTTCCACCCGTTCACCGGCCCGATCAAGGACCAGGCCGGCGTCGAGAAAATCCCGGCGGGCGTGAGCGCCACCAACGCGGAACTTGCGTCGATGAATTATTACGTCGAAGGCATGAAGGCTGAGATTCCCAAATAACCCAAGACCAACCCAAACCCCTGTGGGAGCGAGCTTGCTCGCGATTGCGGACTGACCTTCAATATCTATATTGGCTGACCCACCGCGATCGCGAGCAAGCTCGCTCCCACATGGGGTTCCTATCTCAAGTCAGGAAAGCAGTATGAACAGCCTTCCCATCATCGACATCAGCCCACTCTACGGCGATGACCCCGGCGCCTGGCAAACCGTCGCCAAGCAGATCGACCGCGCCTGCCGTCAATGGGGCTTTTTCTACATCAAGGGTCATCCCATCAGCCCGGCGCGCATCGCCGAGGTGCTGGACAGCGCCCACTGCTTCTTCGCCCTGCCCGTCGAAGAAAAACTCAAGATCGACATCACCCAGACCCGCCATCACCGCGGCTATGGCGCCGTCGCCACCGAACAATTGGACCCGACCAAGCCCAGCGACCTGAAAGAAACCTTCGACATGGGCCTGCACTTGCCGGCCGATCACCCCGACGTGCTGGCGGAAAAACCCCTGCGTGGCCCCAACCGCCACCCGGACCTGATTGGCTGGGAAAGCTTGATGGAGCAGCATTACCGAGACATGCAAGCGCTTGCGCAAACCCTGCTGCGGGCCATGACCCTTGCCCTGGGTATCGAACGGGACTTTTTCGACACGCGCTTCAACGAGCCGGTCAGCGTACTGCGCCTGATCCACTACCCGCCCCGCGACACCGCCAGTAGCGCCGAGCAGCAAGGTGCTGGCGCCCATACCGATTATGGTTGCATCACCCTGCTCTATCAGGACGCCGCCGGCGGCCTGCAAGTGCGCAACGTCGACGGCCAGTGGGTCGACGCGCCGCCCATCGACGGCACCTTCGTGGTCAACCTCGGTGACATGATGGCGCGCTGGAGCAACGACCGTTACCTGTCCACGCCGCATCGGGTGATCAGCCCGCTGGGAGTGGACCGGTACTCGATGCCGTTCTTTGCCGAGCCGCACCCCGACACGCTGATCCAATGCCTGCCCGGTTGCCAGGATGACGCCCACCCGCCAAAGTACCCAACGACTACCTGCGCCGAATTCCTGCTGTCGCGCTTCGCCGACACCTATGCTTACCGGCGTGAGTCGCTCGCCGTGTAGTGGATCAGCCGGTCAGGTTTTACCCGACAAGGCGGCCAGCGCCTGTAGAATGCCCGCCATCGATTCGCTGATGAGAAAAGACCATGTACGACTGGCTGAACGCCCTGCCCAAGGCTGAACTGCACCTGCACCTGGAAGGCTCGCTGGAGCCCGAGCTGCTGTTCGCCCTGGCCGAACGCAACAAAATTGCCCTGCCGTGGAGCGACGTCGACACCCTGCGCAAGGCCTATGCCTTCAACAACCTGCAGGAATTCCTCGACCTGTATTACCAGGGCGCCGATGTGCTGCGCACCTCCCAGGATTTCTACGACCTGACCTGGGCCTACCTGTTGCGTTGCAAGGCGCAGAACGTGATCCATACCGAACCGTTCTTCGACCCGCAGACCCACACCGACCGTGGCATCCCGTTCGAAGTGGTACTCAACGGCATCGCCGCCGCCCTCAAGGACGGTGAGCAGCAACTGGGCATCACCAGCGGCCTGATCCTGAGTTTCCTGCGCCACCTGAGCGAAGAACAAGCCGAGAAAACCCTCGACCAGGCGCTGCCGTTCCGCGAGGCCTTCGTGGCCGTGGGCCTGGACAGTTCGGAAATGGGCCATCCACCGAGCAAGTTCCAGCGCGTATTCGACCGTGCGCGCAACGAAGGCTTCCTGACCGTCGCCCACGCCGGTGAAGAAGGCCCGCCCGAGTACATCTGGGAAGCCCTGGACCTGCTGAAGATCCAGCGCATCGACCATGGTGTGCGAGCCATTGAAGATGAGCGCCTGATGCAGCGGATCATCGACGAGCAGATTCCGTTGACCGTGTGCCCGTTGTCCAACACCAAGCTGTGCGTGTTCGACGACATGTCGCAGCACAACATCCTCGACATGCTCGAGCGCGGCGTGAAAGTGACGGTGAACTCCGATGACCCGGCGTACTTCGGCGGCTACGTCACCGAGAACTTCCACGCGCTGTATACCCATCTGGGCATGACCCAGGACCAGGCCAAGCGCCTGGCCCAGAACAGCCTGGATGCGCGCCTGGTAAAACCTTAAGCCTCACCGAAATCCCTGTGGGAGCGAGCTTGCTCGCGAAGGCGGAGTGTCAGTCAACATCGATGTTGAATGTCGGACCGCTATCGCGAGCAAGCTCGCTCCCACAAGGGAGATGGTGTTAATCGGTGACGGTCGCTTCGCTCAACTCCTCCAACGTCTTGCCCCGCGTCTCCATCCCGAACAACCAGACCACCCCTGCCGCCACGGCGAAGCACAGCGCGCCCAGGGCGAACACGCCACCCTGGCCGGTGATGGGGAATACCAGCCCGGTTACCAGCGGGCCGAGCAACGAACCGACGCGTCCCACCGCCGAAGCAAAGCCCGAGCCCGTAGCCCGGGCCGAGGTGGGGTACAGCTCCGGCGTGTAGGTGTAGAGCACCGCCCACATGCCGAACAGGAAAAACTGCATCAGCAACCCGGTGCCGATCAACAGGCCGACGTTGCCGCCAAACACCGCGCTCTGCCCATACAGAAATGCCATCGCCCCGCCACCCAGCAGCGTGATGACGCACACCGGTTTACGCCCCCAGCGCTCCACCAGCCAGGCCGCCATCAAGAAGCCGGGAATCCCGCCCAGGGAAATCAGCACGGTGTAATACACCGACTGGGTCACCGCGAACCCCGACTGCTGCAACAACGCGCTGAGCCAGGAGGTCAGGCCGTAGAAACCGAGCAAGGCAAAGAACCAGACGCTCCAGATCATCATCGTGCGCTGGCGATACAGCGGTGACCAGATCTGCGCCAAGGCGGAAAAGAAACTGCCCGGCGTACTCTCAACCCTTGGCAAACGGATCGGCTCCGGCAGGTTCTGATGCCCCAGCGAGGTCCGGACCTTGTCTTCGATTCGCTTGAGCACCGCGTCCGCTTCGTCACCCCGACCGGCCTGTTCCAGCCAGCGCGGTGACTCGGGAATGAAGAAACGAATCGCCAGGACAAACACTGCCGGCACCGCCAGCACCAAAAAGATGTCGCGCCAGCCGACCACCGGCAGCAGGAAATACGACAGCCCCCCCGCCGCCACGAAACCCAGCGGCCAGAAGCCGTCCATCAAGGCGATGTAGCGGCCCCGACGTTTGGCCGGGATCAGTTCCGAAAGCATCGACTGGGCAATCGGAAACTCCATGCCCATGCCGATGCCCAGCAGGATGCGAAACAGCGTCAAGGTCTCGATGTCCTGGGCCGTGGAGCACAAGTAACTGGCAATGCCCCACAACACGATGCTCCACTGGAACACCGGCTTGCGCCCGAAACGATCGGCCAGCATGCCCGACAGCGACGCCCCCACCACCATGCCGAAGAAACTCGAGCTGGCGAGCAAACCGGCCTGGGCGGTGCTCAGGCCAAACTCGGCTTTGATCGACCCCAACAGGAACGTCATCATCGCCAGGTCCATGGAGTCAAAGAAAAACGCCAGGGCGATGATGATGAAGATGACCCGGTGGTAACCGCTGATGGGTAACCGTTCCAATCGTTCCGCCGCGCTGTAGCCGTGAGTGTCCATGCTGCCTCCCCCAATCCGATAATTCCCCGGACCGAGTGTGCGCGAACCTTGCAGGTGGCTATTGCTGAATACGACCTGCCGACAGCCCAGAGCGACGCGCCAGGAGCGTTTCCTAGATTGCCATCTCCACCGCGTCCTGCCGGGCGAACCGGTGGATTTCCTGCTGGCCGAGCATCGTCACCTGCAGGGCTCGCGAATCGTTGGGCAAGCTCAGCCAACCCGACTGCATGAACAGTTGCAGCAGGGCCGCCCCCAGCGCGCCCCCCAGGTGTGGACGACGCTCGCTCCAGTCCGGGCAGGCACAGGCAATGCGGGCGTTGCGATGGGCCAGGGCCTGGATGAACAGGCCACGTTCGGCCAACTGATTGGCGCCTTTGTGGGTGACGATCACCCGCGGCTCGAACTGCTCGATCCACCCGGCGTCCAGCAGGCGCTGATACAGGTCCGCCGCCAGGGTGCCCCCCAGGTGATCGTCGCAAAGCCTGGCCCGCATCAACGACGCGGGAGCCGACGGCGCTTTGGTCGGCATGACTCGGCGCTTGAAGATGTCCGGGATCTGCCGCGGCGTACTGACCAGCGTCGCGCTGGCCAGCGCTTCGACGGCAGCACCGATTTCAGGTGCTGCCAGGCGGAAAAACCGCTTGCGGCCCCGGGCTTCGACTTTCAACAGGCCTCCGGCGGACAGGCGTCCCAGATGCGCGTTGGCCGAGGACGGCGACAACCCGGCGAGCAACGCCAACTCCTCGGCCTGGCGGGCCGTGCCGTCCATCAAGGCCCACATCATTGCGCTGCGCTTGGGGTCAGCCAGCAGCGCGGCGATCTGGCTGATGCAAGGTGCATGTTCCATGTATTCACTCCCTGTTGAATCATTCGTCTACTGCTCTGGCGCAGGCGGTCGCTAGTATAAGCGGGGCGGTCGAGCTTTCCTGTCCTCCGGAAACCTTTGGAGGCGATTGTTCCTGAGGGAAAATTCTCTATTTGCCCGCGACTAATGGCCGGCCCCCGTCGAGAGTGGAAAACGAGCCGTCAACTCACCGCAGCGGGCCTGGAGCATGTCCCGCAAAAGGTTGATGGGTTTGCTCAATTGCATCCGATGGGCACACAGCAGATTGAGGGGCGCGCGTTCGCATTGCAGGTGCGGCAAGAGAATTTTCAAGCGCCCGGCCAGCACGTCGGTGGACACATCCAGCCACGATTTGTAGGCAATCCCGGCACCTGCCACCACCCAGCGTCGCACCACATCGGCGTCGTCACTGAAACGGTCGCCGCTGACGGTAAGGCTCACTTCCCGTTTACCGTCATGAAAACCCCATCGGTCATGGACCCGACTGCCAAGCATGTACAACAGGCAGTTGTGCTGGGCCAGTTGTTCCAACTGCTGGGGTTCACCCTGGCGAGCCAGATAGTCTGGCGATGCGCACAACACCCGGCGGTTATCCGCGGCAATGGGCAGGGCGACCAGGCTCGAATCTTCCGGCTCGCCATAACGCAAGGCGATGTCCACCGGCTGCTTGAACAGATCGGCCATGCGATCGCCCAGCAACAGCCGCACCGTCAGCCCGGGGTGCTCGCGCTGGAACGCATCCAGCCAGGGCAGCAGCAGGTTGCGTCCCAGGTCCGACGGCGCGGACAACTGCAACACCCCACTGACCTGATCCTGGCCGCTGGTCAACAACCGTCGGCCTTCGTCAAGGCTGCTCAATGCGGCACGGGCATATTCGAGAAAGCCCTCGCCTTCGGCTGTCAGGCGCAAGCTACGGGTGGAACGGGCCAACAGCCGCGCGCCGAGGTGCAGCTCGATCCGTTTCAACGCGGCACTGGCCACCGCCGCCGACAGGTCCATGCCCCTGGCCGCAGCCGAAAGACTGCCCAGGTCCGCCGCCCGGACAAACAACTGCAAGTCATCGAAGCGAAGCATGGCGACTCCATTATCAAAGAATTATTGAAAGAGCCTGTTCTTTTAGCCGGTTTTATCTCGACGATAAATAGCTAACCATGGCCGTCATCGAACTCACTTCACGGAGCCGCTTCATGAAAGCCATCGCCTACTACCACTCGTTGCCCATCACCGACCCGCAATCGCTCCAGGACATCGAGCTACCGGAACCGGTCGCCGGCCCCAGGGACCTGCTGGTGGAGGTCAAGGCCATCTCGGTCAACCCGGTGGACACCAAGGTCCGCCAGAACGTCCAGCCTGAAGACGGCGTAGCCAAGGTGCTGGGCTGGGACGTGGCCGGCGTGGTCAAGGCAGTGGGCAGCGAGGTCACGCTATTCAAGGCCGGGGACAAGGTGTTTTATGCCGGCTCCATTGCCCGGGCCGGCGGTAACAGCGAGCTGCACGTGGTGGATGAGCGCATCGTCGGCCACATGCCCAAGACCCTCGGTTTCGCCGAAGCGGCGGCGCTGCCGCTGACGGCCATTACCGCCTGGGAATTGTTGTTCGAGCGCCTGCAAATCCAGGAAGGCCAAAGCGACCTGGGCCAGAGCCTGTTGATCGTCGGCGCTGCGGGCGGCGTGGGTTCGATCCTGACGCAACTGGCCAGCCAGCTCACCGGGCTGAAGGTGATTGGCACCGCGTCCCGTGCGCAGACCCAGGACTGGGTGCGCAACCTGGGAGCCGACCAGGTGATCGACCACAGCCAGCCATTGAGCGAAGTGTTGAAAGAAGCAGGCCAGCCCCAAGTGACTCACGTCGCCAGCCTGACCCAGACCGACCAGCATCTGGACCAGTTGGTCGAAGCGCTCGCGCCCCAAGGCAAACTGGCGCTGATCGACGATCCCAAGGCGCTGGACGTGACCAAGCTCAAGCGCAAGAGCCTGTCGTTGCATTGGGAATTCATGTACACCCGCTCGCTGTTCGAGACGGCCGACATGCTTGAACAGCACAAACTGCTCAACCGCGTGGCCGCCCTGATCGACGCCGGCACCCTGAAGACCACGGTTGGCGAGCATTTCGGCACCATCAATGCCGAGAACCTGCGCCGGGCGCATGCTTTGCTGGAAAGCGGCAAGTCCAAGGGCAAGATTGTGCTCGAGGGTTTCTGACAGCACTGGGCAGTCGCCCTGCAAACAATCCTGTGGGAGCGAGCTTGCTCGCGATGGGGCCAGTTCAGGCAACATTGATGTCGGCGGGTCTACTGCTATCGCGAGCAAGCTCGCTCCCACAGGTGTTGCATCAATCTGGAACTGCACCGTCAGTCCGAGAATTGATCCTTGTCACAATTGCGATCGCATTCGGGTCTACACTCGAGGCCTTTGCAACGCAATCTTTTCGTGAGGAGGTCAGCAATGAAGATCCTGATAAAAGAAGTGGCAAAATCCCAATGGCAAGTGCGCCTTGACCAGCACGTCGTCACCTTCCGTACCGAGGCCGAAGCCCAGACCTTCGCCAACACCCTGCAAGCGCGGATCCTCGCGCCCCATCATTTCCCCGAACAACAGCAGCGCGCGGCCGGCTGAGTCAACCCTCGCGACTGGCCTGGGCCAGCGCCCGGGCATTTTGCAGGCGACGGGTCAGCATCGCTGCGCTCACCACCAACAGCCCGCAAAGGCTGATGACCAGCGCCATTGGCACGGCGGTGCCGTCATGCAGCGCCGCCACCAACGAGGCTGCCCCGGCGGCCACGGAAAACTGCAGGCATCCCAGCATCGCCGAAGCACTGCCGGCCCGGGCACCCTGCCCATTCATGGCGCAAGCCGAGGCGTTGGGAAGGATGCACCCCAGGCTGGCGATGCAGACAAACAGCGGAACCAACAGCGGCCACAACTGCGCAGGTTGCAATGAACTGACGGCCAGCAGGCTCAGCCCAGCGCCCAGGTAGACCCATACCGCGCGGCTCAGCAGGAACGCCGGGCCGCGCTTGGACAGCAGCCGGGCGTTGACCTGGGCAACCAGGATGAAGCCCGCCGCGTTGGTGCCGAACAGCCAACCGAAATGTTCGGCCGGTACCCCGTAGAGCTTGATGAAGACAAAAGGCGAACCGGCGATGTAGGCAAACATCCCAGCGATAGCGATGCCCCCCGTCAGCGCATGGCCGAGGAAGACAGCGTCGGTCAACAACCGGCCATATTGGCGCAACGCCCCCGACAACGGTTGCCGAGGCACATAGTCCGGCAAGCTTTCCGGCAGCCACAAGGCCACAGCCGTTGACGCCAATGCACTGAACACGGTCAGGGCAATGAAGATCGATTGCCAGCCATGCAGGTTCACCAGCAACCCGCCCAGCATCGGCGCGAGAATCGGCGCCAGGCCCATCACCAGCATCAACTGTGAAAACACCTTGGCCGAACCCACCGCGTCGCATTTGTCGCTGACCACCGCCCGCGAGATCACCATCCCGGCGCATCCACCCAGGGCCTGGACGAAGCGGGCGCCGATCAGCCATTCGAGGTTCGGCGCGTAGGCGCAGGCCAGGGACGCCAACGTGAACAAACCGACGCCGGTCAGCAATGGAATGCGCCGTCCGAAGCGATCCGCCACCGGCCCATAGGCCAGTTGCCCGATGGACAAGCCGAGGAAATAGGCCGCCAGGGTCAGCTGGATGTGTTTTTCGTCGGTGCCGAAGGCCGTGGCCATCGCCGGAAAGGCAGGCAGGTAGAAGTCGATCGCCAAGGGACCGAAAGCGCTCAAGGCGCCAAGAATCAGAATCGTACGGAGGTTCATCGGGCGTCCAGCTCAGGCGTCGTTCGACAGCCCGACAGTCTAGCCGTGCCGGACGCTCTTGAACATTCCGGTAGGTCGCTAACGATTAAAAAACTTCAAGCAGGGCTGGCCTCATAGCCCTCCTCCTTGATGGCCGCGAGCACGGCATCGGCCGGCAACGAACTCTGGACCTGGACAGTCTTGGCACCCAGGTCGACTTGCACGTCCGCCGCCGGGTCCTTGGCCTGGACAGCCTGGGTGATGGCCTTGACGCAGTGACCGCAGGACATGCCCTGTACATTGAAAGTTTGCATGAGATGACTCCTTGGGATTGAGGTTGCCAGCAGTCTCAAGCTTGCCATCATGGCAAGGTCAAGTTCTGACGAAAACTGCCGGGCTGGCAATCGGCATCGCGCTCAGCCAAGCTGCACACATCAAGGATTTAACACCGGAGGTTCAGCCATGCGCTGGTCAGCGTTCAGCCTGTTTTGCATGCTCGGTATTTCAGCGGTGGCGCCCCAGGCATCGGCCGCCGGCGAAGACTACGGCGTGTTGATCATTTCTCGCGAGCGCCTGGAAGTGGCGACCAGTTGCGAAATCGGCATCTACATCCAGGATCAGCTCTCGGCCAGGCTGTTCCAGGAGCAAAGCACCTCGTTCAACCTGCCGCCGGGCCAGTTTTCCTTGCGCCTGAAGTTGCTGCCAGGCCAGGCACCGGGGTGCAACCCGGGCATGCTCGCGCCAGGGTCGCAGAACATCACGCTCAGGGCTGGTGACATTCTGAAGTTCCGCATCGCCATGAATGAACAAGGCATGTACCTCAAGCAGGCCGGGCTCGGTTACTGACACACCTCTTGCCCCTGTGGGCAAGCTTTGTGGGAGCAAAGCTTGCTCGCGATCCAGGCGCCGCGGTCATTCAGAAAGCTGCGGTGCTTTCATCGCGGGCAAGCCTTGCTCCCACAGAGCCAGATCCCATATTAGGAGTCGACATCGCTTTTTGGATTGGCGCTTGACCTTGCCAACATGGCAAGGTTGATCCTGTAGTCATTCACTACAGGGAGCCTGACCGATGTCTGAATCCACCACGTTCGATCTACCGATTGCCGGCATGACCTGCGCCAGCTGCGCCGGGCGGGTTGAGCGGGCCTTGAGCAAAGTCACCGGCACCCGCGCCGTCAGTGTGAACCTGGCGACTGAACTGGCGCGCGTGCAGGCCCCCGAAGGCAGCCTGCCGGCCTTGATGCAGGCCGTCGAACAGGCCGGCTATAGCGTCCCCGTGCAAACCCTGGAGCTGAACATTGAAGGGATGACCTGCGCCTCCTGTGTCGGCCGGGTCGAACGCGCCCTGGGCAAGGTCGACGGTGTGAACAGCGTCAGCGTCAACCTTGCCAATGAGCGGGCCCACCTCGAACTGCTCGGCCAGGTGGATCCGCAATCCCTGATCGATGCGGTCAAGCGCGCCGGCTACGACGCCACAGTCTGGCAGACCGAACAACCCACTGACACGCAGGCCAACCGTCTGAACCGTGAACGCCTGATATTGGTGCTGGCGATTGCGCTGTCCGTGCCGCTGGTGCTGCCGATGCTGCTGCAGCCGTTCGGCGTGCACTGGATGCTCCCGGCCTGGGTGCAGTTCGCCCTGGCCACGCCGGTGCAATTCATCTTCGGTGCGCGGTTCTACGTCGCCGCCTTCAAGGCCGTGCGTGCCGGTGCCGGGAACATGGACCTGCTGGTGGCCCTGGGCACCAGCGCCGGCTACGGCTTGAGCCTTTATGAATGGGTGATCGCCCGCCCTGGCGGCATGCCGCACCTGTATTTCGAAGCCTCGGCCGTAGTGATTGCCCTGGTACTGCTCGGCAAATACCTGGAAAGCCGCGCCAAGCGACAAACCGCCAGCGCCATCCGCGCCCTCGAAGCCTTGCGCCCGGAACGGGCGATCCAGGTGATCGATGGCCAGGAGCGGGACGTCGCCATCAGCGCCTTGCGCTTGAATGACCTGGTGCTGGTCAAGCCCGGCGAACGCTTCCCGGTGGATGGCGAAGTACTGGAAGGCCAGAGCCATGCCGACGAAGCGCTGATCAGCGGCGAAAGCCTGCCGGTGCCCAAGCAGCCCGGCGACAAAGTCACTGGCGGCGCCATCAACGGCGAAGGCCGGCTGCTGGTACGCACGCTGGCCCTGGGTACCGAAACCGTCCTGGCGCGCATCATCCGCCTGGTAGAAGACGCCCAGGCCGCCAAGGCCCCGATCCAGAAACTGGTGGATAAAGTCAGCCAGGTCTTCGTACCGGTGGTGCTGGTGCTGGCCCTGGCGACGTTGATCGGCTGGTGGTTGTACGGCGCGCCGTTGGAAACCGCGCTGATCAACGCCGTCGCCGTGCTGGTGATTGCCTGTCCCTGCGCCCTGGGCCTGGCGACGCCCACGGCGATCATGGCCGGCACCGGCGTGGCCGCGCGCCATGGGATTCTGATCAAGGACGCCGAGGCCCTGGAGCGCGCCCATGAAGTCGACACCGTGGTGTTCGACAAGACTGGCACCCTGACCTCCGGCACGCCGCGTATCGCCCACTTGACGGCTCTGGAGGGAGATGAAGACGCGCTGCTGAAAATGGCCGGCGCCCTGCAACGCGGCAGTGAGCACCCTCTTGCCAAAGCCGTGTTGGACACCTGCGCCGAGCGCGGCCTGGACGTGGCGGATGTCAGCGACAGCCAGTCCCTGGCTGGACGCGGTATCGCCGGCAGCCTCGACGGGCGCCGCCTGGCCCTGGGCAATCGACGCCTGCTGGACGAACTGGGCCTGGAGCCCGGTTCGCTGGCCGAGTCGGCACTGGCTTGGGAAACCGAAGGCCGCACGTTGTCCTGGCTGATCGAACAAGGCGCGACGCCTCGGGTGCTGGGCCTGTTCGCCTTCGGTGACACGCTCAAGCCCGGCGCCCTCGCCGCCGTACAGGCCTTGAATGAACAGCACATCGCCAGCCACTTACTCACCGGCGACAACCAAGGCAGCGCCCGAGTGGTGGCCCAGGCGCTGGGGATCTCCAATGTCCATGCCGAGGTATTGCCAGCGGATAAATCCGCCATCGTCCAACAGTTGAAGCGCCATTCGGTGGTGGCGATGGTGGGCGACGGCATCAACGACGCCCCCGCCCTGGCCGCCGCCGATATCGGCATTGCCATGGGCGGCGGCACCGACGTGGCGATGCATGCCGCGGGCATCACCCTCATGCGCGGCGATCCGCGACTGGTGCCGGCGGCACTGGACATCAGCCGCAAGACCTACGCCAAGATCCGCCAGAACCTGTTCTGGGCGTTCGTCTATAACTTGATCGGCATCCCCCTGGCGGCGTTCGGTTTTCTCAACCCGGTGCTGGCCGGCGCGGCCATGGCACTATCGAGCGTCAGCGTGGTGAGCAATGCGTTACTGTTGAAGTTCTGGACACCCAAGCAGCTGGAGGACAAGCGATGAACATCGGCCAAGCGGCCCGCCAGAGCGGCCTGAGCGCGAAGATGATCCGCTATTACGAGTCCATCGGCCTGCTCAAGGCCGCCCATCGTACTGACAGCGGCTACCGGATCTACGGCGCCGATGACCTGCATACCCTGGCCTTTATCAAGCGCTCCCGCGACTTGGGGTTTTCCCTGGAAGAGGTCGGCAAACTGCTGACCCTCTGGCAAGACCGCCAACGCGCCAGCGCCGACGTCAAGGCCCTGGCCCGCCAGCACATCGAAGAACTGAACCAGAAAATCCGCGAACTGGCCGAGCTTCGCGACACCCTCCAGGATCTGGTGGAACACTGCCACGGCGACCACCGCCCGGACTGCCCGATCCTCAAGGAACTGGCGTCGGGGTGTTGCCAGCCGAAGTAAAACTGTGGGAGCGAGCCTGCTCGCGATGACGGCCGTACATTCAGCATCGATGCAAGCTGACCCACCGCTATCGCGAGCAGGCTCGCTCCCACAAGGGGTCAGCGATGGATATGGGATTTTGGAGTGCCCACAAAAAACCCGGCCTTGGCCGGGTTTCTGTTCAACCGATCATTGCATCCATGGCGGTGGTGGTTCTTCGGTCTTGCCGGGCGGGGCATCGTCGGCGGCGCGTACGGCCTGGCGGCGCTCCTCGTCCAGGCGCGCGGCTTCGATCTCGCGCATGATCCCGCCGACATCCGCCAGTTCTTCCGGCTCGTCGAACTCGCCGGTCAGCACGCTGGCCGGGTGCAAGGTGCCGGCTTCATACAGCGCCCACATTTCCTTCGCGTACTTGGTGCGCTTGAGCTCCGGAGCGAACCGGCCGAAGTAGGACGCCATGTTGCCCACGTCCCGCTCCAGCATGCTGAAGGCATGGTTGTTACCCGCAGCATCCACGGCCTGCGGCAGGTCGATGATCACCGGCCCGGTTGGCGTGAGCAGGACGTTGAACTCCGACAGGTCGCCGTGCACCAGACCGGTACACAGCATCAGCACGATCTGGGAAATCAGATAGGCGTGATATTCACGGGCCTGGTCCGGCTCCAGCACCACGTCGTTCAGACGCGGCGCTGCATCGCCATACTCGTCGGCCACCAGTTCCATCAGCAGCACGCCTTCAAGGAAGTCGTACGGCTTGGGCACGCGCACACCCGCGCCAGCCAAGCGGAACAACGCCGCCACTTCGGCATTCTGCCAGGCGTCCTCGGTTTCCTTGCGCCCGAACTTCGAGCCCTTGGCCATGGCCCGGGCCTGACGGCTGTTGCGGACCTTGCGGCCTTCCTGATATTCGGCCGCCTGACGAAAACTTCGCTTGTTCGCCTCCTTGTAGACCTTCGCGCAACGTAGCTCGTTACCGCAGCGCACCACATAAACAGCTGCTTCTTTACCACTCATGAGTGGGCGCAGCACCTCGTCGACCAGACCGTCCTCGATCAGGGGTTCAATGCGTTTTGGAGTCTTCATCAGCTTTTATTGTGGGTCCTTTATTACCAAACACGCGAATGACAGTCGTTATACGGCAATCCTTCCTCTACGGGGAGGGGTTGCCGACCTATGAACCTGTGATGCACACAATGTGCCGGATCAATCGACCGAGCCGAATCATAGCCGAGACCGAACCTGGCATTGGTAACTGAATGCCCGGGCATTTGCGACAAGAGCTGACAGTCATGTCTACCGTCGGCTGTAGGAGAGTGCGACGACTCAATGCTTGAACAGTTCCCCCGGCGTAAACCCGAACATCCCCTTGAACGCCGCAATGAACGCGGACGTTGAATCATATCCGCAGGACAACGCAGCGCTGGTGACGCTGTCGCCCTGCTCCAGCGAGCCCAGGGACGACAACAAGCGCATGCGCTGGCGCCAGGCGCGAAAGCTCAGGCCGGTCTCGCGCTGGAACAGGCGCATCAGGGTTTTTTCCGACGTGCCCAGGCGCTCAGCCCAGGCGTGCAAGGTAACGCTCTGCTCAGGCTGTTCGATCAACTCGTTACACAGCCCCAGCAGACGGGCATGTTGCGGCAGCGGCAGGGAGAATCCCACCTCCGGCAAAGTCGCCAACTGGTCCAGCAACACCTGCACCAACCGTTGCTCCTGAGTGTCGCCTTGCGGGTAATCGACCGGAAGTTGACAGAACACCTTGATCAACTCGCGGGCCAGTGGCGTGACTTCCAGCACCCGACAGCGTTCATCGGCCCAGGGGCAGGCGTGACGATGCACATACAAGCTGCGCATTTCCGCTCGGGTGGAGGTCACCACATGGTGTTCCAGATCGGCCGGGATCCAGATGCCCCGTTGTGGCGGGGCAAAGAAGCTACCCGCTGCGGTGTGTACGCCGAGAACGCCGCTGATGGCGTAGGAAAACTGCACCCAGTCATGACGATGGGCTTGCGTCCAGGAACCGGCGCTCAAACTTTCGACACGGGCGTACAGCGGCCTCGGCAATTGCGCCAGGTCGGGGATGCGGCGTTCGAGCTGTTGGTGTCCGTTAGGCGGCATTGATTGGCCTTATGTCGCAAGACGACTGGTAGGGACGACGTTAGGCTAAGTCGACTTTTCTTACAACTTGCGGTGCCCTATGCATATCCTCAGACACCTCAAACGCATGGTGACCGACTGGTTCCTGTGCGGCATGTTGCTCGCCACGCTGCTGGCGTACTTCTTTCCAACCTTTGGTGCCACGGGCGGTGCCATGCATGCCGAATGGGTGGTCAACATCGGCATCTTCGTGGTGTTCTTCCTGCACGGGGTCAACCTGTCCGGCGAACAGATCCGCCACGGTTTGAAGAACATCCGCCTGCACGTGATGGTGCAGGGTTTCACCTTTGGCGTGTTTCCGTTGCTCTGGCTGATCAGCCACTGGCTAGTCGGCAGCCACGTGCCGGCGCTGTTGATGCTGGGGTTCTTCTACCTGTGCGCCCTGCCCTCGACCATTTCTTCCTCGGTGGCGCTGACCGGCAGTGCCGGCGGTAACGTGCCGGCGGCGATTCTCAACGCGAGCCTGTCCAGCGTACTGGGGATTTTCCTGACACCGTTGCTGGTCAGTTTCGTGGTCGGCAGCGGCGCCGGTGGCATCGACCT
This sequence comes from Pseudomonas brassicacearum subsp. brassicacearum, assembly GCF_008801605.1. Lineage (GTDB taxonomy): Bacteria > Pseudomonadota > Gammaproteobacteria > Pseudomonadales > Pseudomonadaceae > Aquipseudomonas > Aquipseudomonas brassicacearum. The sequence continues at coordinate 30,420 of NZ_VZPJ01000006.1, forward strand.
GGGGTCCACCTTGCTCGACCTGTGCATGATGTTGCTGCTGCCACTGGTGCTGGGGCAGTTCCTGCGGCGTTGGTTGGCTGGCTTTTTCGGCAGGTACAAGCGCTACACCAGCATCATCGACAAACTGGTGATCCTGCTGCTGGTCTACGCCGCGTTCTGCAACTCGATGGTGTCCGGCATCTGGCAACAGCAAGGCCACGGCGTGCTATTGAGCGCAGTGCTTGGTAGTGCCGTGCTGCTGGCGATCATCTTGTGGGCGACCACCCGTACCGCCCGCGCCCTGCAATTGCGCAGCGCCGATGAAGTTGCCGCGGTGTTCTGTGCCAGCAAGAAATCCCTCGCCGCCGGGGTGCCCATGGCGGCGTTGATTTTTGGCAACCATCCCGGCCTGGGGCTGATCCTGCTGCCGATCATGATCTATCACCCGCTGCAGTTGATCGTCTGCTCGATCCTCGCCGAGCGCTACGCCAGCCATCACCGGGAACTGGCGTCCCGCCAGGACGGCGCCGTCCTCAGCGCTCGATAATCGCCGTCACCCCCTGGCCCGCTGCGGCGCAGATGGAAATCAAGCCGCGACCTCGCCCGGCGGCATCGAGCAACTTGGCGAGGTTGGCGACAATACGCCCGCCCGTGGCGGCAAACGGGTGCCCGGCGGCCAGGGAACTGCCCTTGACGTTCAACCGGCTGCGGTCGATGGACCCTAGCGGTGCGTCGAGCCCCAGGCGGGTCTTGCAGTAGTCCGGGTCTTCCCAGGCCTTCAATGTGCACAACACCTGGGCGGCGAACGCTTCATGGATCTCGTAGTAATCAAAGTCCTGCAAGGTCAAACCGTTGCGCGCCAGCAATCGCGGCACGGCGTAGACCGGGGCCATCAACAGCCCTTCGGCGCCATTGACGAAATCCACCGCCGCCGTTTCACCGTCGCGCAGGTACGCCAGAATCGGCAGGCCTCGGGCCTTGGCCCACTCTTCGCTGCCCAGCAGCACCAACGAAGCACCATCGGTCAGTGGCGTGGAATTACCCGCGGTCATCGTGCCCTTGGCGCTTTTTTCGAAGGCCGGCTTGAGGGAGGCGAGTTTTTCCGGGGTCAGGTCCGGGCGCAGGTTGTTGTCCCGGGTCAGGCCAAGGAACGGTGTCATCAAGTCGTTCTGCCAACCTTCGGCATAGGACGCGGCCATTTTCTGATGGCTTTCCAGGGCCAGTTGGTCTTGCGCCTCCCGGGGGATCTGCCAGGTCTGGGCCATCAACTCGCAATGCTCACCCATGTTCAGGCCGGTGCGCGGTTCGTTGATGCGCGGCAGGTCGGGGACCAGGTGCTGGGGGCGCAGCTGCAGGAAGGTCTTGATCTTGTCCGCGGTGGTCTTGGCGCGATTGGCTTGCAGCAGGATCCTGCGCAGCCCTTCATTGACCGCGATCGGCGCATCCGAGGTGGTGTCGACGCCGCCGGCAATGCCGCTGTCGATCTGCCCCAGGGCAATCTTGTTGGCCACCAGCAGCACTGTCTCCAATCCGGTGCCACAGGCCTGTTGTACGTCATAGGCCGGCGTCATCGGTGACAGCCGCGAGCCAAGCACGCATTCGCGGGTCATGTTCATATCGCGGGAGTGCTTGAGCACCGCACCGGCAGCCACTTCACCGATGTGCAAGCCATGCAGGTTGTAGCGTTCGATCAGCCCCTCGAGGGCTGCCGTCAACATCGCCTGGTTGCTGGCGGTGGCATAGGCCCCGTTGGAGCGGGCGAACGGAATGCGGTTACCACCGATGATCGCGACGCGGCGTAGTTGTGTCATGAAGAACTCCCCTGTAGGTCTAATGCACTAAGAACACTCAACCGCACCCTGTGGGAGCAAAGCTTGCTCGCGATGAACGATGACGCGACGTACCTGAAAAACGCGGTGTCTGCATCGCGAGCAAACTTTGCTCCCACAGGGGGGCGGTGCCCTGGAAAAAGCGCTCCCGCTCAAGCTTAGGCTTTATCTCGCCAATCGAACGACTGATTGCCAATCATGGTCCACACTTGGAACCTCATCAGCCGGAGTGTGTTCCATGTCTGACCGTTATATCGACTTTGCCAACTCGCCCATTGGCCGGCGCATGGTCGGGTCCCTCGGCCTGCCATCGCCGGTACGCCTGGAACGCTGGCAGGCCGGGCGCCTGCGGCCGATCGAAGGCGCATTGCTACTGGGCGGCGGGCCGTTGACCGAGCAGATCGGTACGTTTGCCAAGCGCCTGACCGATACCATCTTCATCTACGGCGGCGAGCCGACCCTGGCCACCGAGTGGATCCCTGGCCACGGCCCGAAAATCAAGGCGGTGGTGTACGACGCCAGCCATTTGGTGCAGGCCGACCAGTTCAAGCAGCTGCGGGAATTTTTCCAGCCGCTGATGAAAAACCTCGACCACAGCGCCCATGTCGTCATCCTCGGTCGCGCGCCGGAAAAACTTGCCGACCCGTTCGCCGCCAGTGCCCAGCGAGCGCTGGAGGGTTTCAGCCGTTCCCTGGCCAAAGAGCTGCGCCACGGCGGGACGCTGCAACTGCTGTACGTCGGCGACGGCGCCGAAGCCCAGCTGGAAGGTGCGCTGCGGTTTTTCCTGTCGCCCAAGAGCGCCTTCATCTCCGGGCAGGTCATTCGTCTCAACGCCTGTGACACCCAGGTCCAGGACTGGACCCGACCGCTCACGGGGCTCAAGGCGCTGGTCACTGGCGCAGCCCGCGGGATCGGCGCCTCCATCGCCGAAACCCTGGCCCGCGATGGCGCCGACGTGATCCTCCTGGACGTCCCGCAAGCCAAGACCGACCTCGACGCCCTGGCGGCACGCCTGAGCGGACGCAGCGTCACGCTGGATATCTGCGCCGAAGACGCCGCCGCACAGTTGATCGGGCACCTGCCCGACGGCGTCGACATCGTGGTGCATAACGCCGGCATCACCCGGGACAAGACCCTCGCCAACATGACCCCGGAGTTCTGGGACGCGGTACTGGCCGTCAACCTCAACGCCCCGCAAGTGCTGACCAAGGCCCTGCTCGACAGCGGCACCCTGCGCGACAATGGCCGGGTGATTCTGCTGGCGTCCATCAGCGGCATTGCCGGCAACCGTGGGCAGACCAACTATGCGGCGAGCAAGGCCGGACTGATCGGCCTGGCTCAGGCCTGGGCGCCGGTGCTGCAGCCACGCGGTATCAGCATCAACGCCGTGGCGCCGGGCTTCATTGAAACCCGCATGACCGCCGACATCCCCTTCGCCTTGCGCGAAGCCGGGCGGCGCATGAGCTCCCTGGGCCAGGGCGGCCTGCCCCAGGATGTCGCCGAAGCCGTGGCCTGGCTCGCGCAACCGGGCACGGGCGCCGTGACCGGGCAGGCGCTGCGGGTATGCGGGCAAAGCCTTCTGGGAGCGTGACCATGACGATCCAATGGCAGGAAGTCAGCAGCCCGTCCTCCATGTCCGGGCTTTACTGGAAAGCGGTGACACGACGCAAGGTCACCGGAACGACCCTGCCCGAGGAAGGACTGCGTCAAGTGCTTCAAGTCGACCCGCAACGCCTGGCGGCCTATCGCAAAGTCTGCGGTTTCGTCGATAACGGACTGCTGCCGTCGACCTATCCCCACGTCTTGGCGTTTGCCCTGCAAATGCAATTGCTCACCGCACGGAATTTTCCATTCCCACTGCTGGGGCTGATCCACTTGAGCAACCGCATTCGTGTATTGCGGCCCATGGGCGGGGTTGGCCAGGTGCGGGCCAGCGTCAATGTCGAGAATCTTCAAGCCCACCCCAAGGGCGCGGTATTCGACCTGGTGACCCGCCTCGATGATCAGTTGGGGCCGCTATGGGAGGCCCAGAGCCAGATGCTGTGCAAAGGCGTCCAGCTCGAAGGGGCACTCGTGGAGGACTCGCCGCAGGCCAGCCTGTCCTTGATTGAAGTCGCACGCTGGACCGCACCAACGGACATCGGCCGGCAATACGCCAAGGTGTCCGGCGACTACAACCCGATTCACCTGAGCGGCATCAGCGCCCGGTTGTTCGGCTTCCCCACCGCCATCGCCCATGGCCTGTGGAACAAGGCCCGGACCTTGGCGGCGCTGGATGACCACCTGCCCGAGGCCAACATCGAGATCGATGTGACCTTCAAGAAACCGGTGCGCCTGCCCAGTGAGGTGATACTGCTGTCGAGCGCGGCGGGGTCCAGTGGGCAACTGCAACTGGTAGGGGCTGGGGGTTTGGAGCATATGGTAGGAGAGTGGCGGCCGGTTGCCTGAGCAAGTCGATGGTGTTCACCGTAAATCCCTGTGGGAGCGGGCTTGCTCGCGAAAGCGGTGGGTCAGTCTGCATCAATGTTGACTGTTCGGCCGTCTTCGCGAGCAAGCTCGCTCCCACAGTTTGTTCCGGGGTGTTCACAGAACAGGTGTCCGCCACAAAATCCCTGTGGGAGCGAGCTTGCTCGCGATGGCGGTGGGTCAGCTCACATCCATCTTGAATACGTCGTGGTCAACGCGGCGGGTAGTTGGACAGGATCCGTCCCACCGTCTCGCGCACGGCCGTGTTGCGGTCAGTCGGGTTGGGGGAGTTGCTGAGCAGTTGTTCGTCACTGCCACGCCACACCAGCTTGCCGTCCTTGCCATCGAGCAGGTCGATCTGCACGGTGGCGACCTTGTAGCTGATGTTGCGGGTTTCGTTGTACATCGGTCCGCCCCAATAGCCATTCCAAGGGCCGCCCCAACCGCCGCCGCCGTAGTTGGTGGTGATCTGCTGCTGGCGGTCCTCGACGATCAAATAGGCCTGGACCAGTACATCGCCATGCCCGCCAGCCGCCGGACGCAGGCCGCGCTGGTCGAGTTGATCGGCAACCGCCTGGCGGATCCGCTGTTCGGTCAGGTCGCTCTTGATGCGAGGGTCATCGGGGCGATATTGCAGCGCCGGCTCTTTCCAGCTCCAACTGCGATACGCCGCGAAATCGCGGCTGGTGTCGAAGTCATGGTTGACCTGGTTAGAGGCACAAGCGCCCAGCAACAGGGTGAAGGCCAGTAGAGCAAGACGGCGAAACATGGTTTTTCTCCGTTGCGTAATCAACTTGGAGGATACGCCGACATGGCTTTTTCCACCGCCGCACGAATGGCATCGGTGCGCTCGCTCTGACTGCCCCGCTGGCCGGTCTCGGCGCTGGCGCTCCACACCGGTTGCCCCGTACGGGCATCGAACAGGTCTACCCGCACCACCACGACCTGCTCCTGATACGTGCGCACCATCGGCACCGGATGGTACATGCCATAACCCGGACCATAGCGGTCATAACGGTTATAGCCGCCGTAGTAGCCGGCATCGTAGTCATCCCGGACCTGGCGCACGCGGGTTTCCAGACGCAGGTCGGCGCTGACGAACAGGTCGGCGGGACGGTTGTCATGCAGCGGGCGCAGGCCACGCTGGTCCAGGGCATTGCTCACCGCTTCGGCCACCTGGGCCGAATCCGCCCAGGCGGTACCCGACGGCAGGCGCCCGTCGCGCCAGGCCCAACTGCGGTAGCGCCCGTAGTCACGGGGCGGCGCAGGATAAGCACTGCGGTCAAACACCGTGGTGGCCTCGGGCGGCGCCGGCGGCAGCGGATTGGACGTGGCGACATAGGGGTTGCTGCCCTGGCAAGCCGCCAGTCCCAGACACAGCATCAACAACCCTGAACGACCTTTCATTTCGCTCTCCGGTCACACTGGACGGCAGATCCAGTGCAGATAACGTCCCAACCCGGCAAACGCCGGATGGCGACGGTGGGCCAGTTCCATTTCCAGCAACTGCGCAAGCTCCACGCGGCCCTGGAACTCCACCGGCATGTAGTCATGGAAAACCCGCACACCACTCTGGTTTTCGACCTGCCACAGGCCTTCAAGTTGCGCCGCCAATTCTCGCGGATCAAGGGGTTGTTGCGGCGTCAGGCTCTGTTTTTCGCCGGCCATGTCGTTTTTGCGCAACTTGCGAAAATGCCCCTTGAGCAGGTTGCGATAGACCAGCGCGTCGCGGTTGTAGAACGCCAGGGACAGCCAGCCGCCCGGGACTGTGAGTTGATGCAGCACCGGCAGGATCGCATAGGGCTCAGCCAGCCATTCCAGCACCGCGTGACACAACACCAGGTCGTAAGGCTCGGTGAGCTGGCCGAGCAGGTCCTGCCACGGTGCCTGGATGAACGTGGCGCTCTGGCCCGCCTCGGCAAAGCGCTGGCGGGCGCCTTCGAGCATGGGCTCGGCCGGCTCGGCCAGGGTCACCTGGTGACCGCGCTCGGCCAGCCACAACGACATGTGGCCCAGGCCCGCGCCGATGTCCAGCACGCGCAACGGACGCTGTGGCAAGCTTTCCAGCAGATCGGCCTGAAGCACCGCCAGGCGGATCGCCCCCTTGGCCCCGCCGTAGATTTTTTCCGCAAAGCGCGTGGCGAGCTGATCGAAATGACGGTCGCTCATTGGCCGAACCGCCGTTCGCTGTCGGCGAGCTTGCTGCGCACCACGGCGTCCATGTCCAGGCCCAGTTCGCTGCAAAGCAGCAACAGGTACAACACGATGTCACCGACCTCCTGCCCGGCGTGGGCCAGTTTGTCCGCCGGCAACTGGCGCGACTGGTCCTCGGTCAGCCACTGGAAAATCTCCACCAGTTCGGCCATTTCCACACTGGCGGCCATGGCGAGGTTTTTCGGGCTGTGGAATTGCCGCCAATCGTTACGGTCACGAATGGCATGCAGGCGTTCGGTCAGTTCAACAAGGTTCATCGGGTTCTCCTGAATGCGCATAGCTTCAGGGGGATGACCAGCGAAGGCAAGAGTCTCGGTACGAAGCGACGGTTTGCCCCATAATCGAACCAACTCGGCCGCCACAGCTCCTACAATCAGGAGCCAACGGCTCAGCTCGGATCCCCTCCCATCAGGATGCACATATGCAGGTAGAAAGCTTTTTCGAATGGCTCGGCCAGGCGCTCGGTTCGGTGATCCGTTTCATCGTCGACCTGCTCAGCGGCTTGTTCAACACCCTGGCCAATGCTGGCGGCAACTTCGTCGATGGGCTATCACGCACCCTGGGCATGGACACCTCGATCATCAGCATCATCGCGCTGATCCTCGGGCTGATGCTGCTCTACTCGGCGATCCGCGCGTTCATGCGGGCCTCGATCGTCATGGGCATCATCTGGCTGGTGCTGGGGTTGTGGTTGTTGAGTTGGATCATTCACTAGGGCCCAGAGCACTGGGTGGGAGCAAAGCTTGCTCGCGATACAGGCGCCTCGGTTCCCTGAAAGACCGCGTCATCTTCATCGCGGGCAAGCCTTGTTCCCACAGATTTTCTTGAGATCGAACGCAGAGCGTCCCTAGGGGCATTCACACGCGGAGCGTGGGAAAGATCAATGCGAGAACCCGCTACAATCGCGCTCCATCAAGGAGCCCGCATGTCCAACCTGACCACCGACTGGCGCGACCGCCTTACCCATCGCCGGGTCTGGGCGCTGGCTGCGCCGATGATTCTCTCGAACATTTCCGTACCGCTGGTGGCCTTGGTGGACAGCACCGTCATCGGCCATTTGCCCCATGCTCATCAGTTGGGCGCCGTGGCGGTCGGGGCGAGTTTGTATACGGTACTGGCGTGGGCCATGGGCTTCTTGCGCATGGGCACCACCGGGTTCGCCGCCCAGGCCGCCGGACGTGGTGACGGGGCGGCGTTGCGACAAGTGTTGTTGCAAGGACTGCTGTTGGCGATGGGGTTGGCGGTACTGCTCGGTGCCGTCGGCGTGCCATTGAGCGACGTGGCGTTGCACTTCATGCAGCCGTCCGCCGAGCTCAACCAGTTGACCCGTGACTTCTTCCACACCCGACTCTTCGGCTTGCCGGCGGCGCTGGCCAGCTATGCGCTGGTAGGCTGGTTCCTCGGCGCCCAGAATGCCCGGGCCCCGCTGGCGATCCTGCTGGTAACCAACCTGGTCAACATCGCCCTGAACCTGTGGTTCGTGATCGGCCTGGACTGGGGCGTGACCGGCTCGGCCCGGGCGTCGGTAATCGCCGAGTGGACCGGCGCGCTGGTCGGCCTGGCCCTGGCCCGCAACACACTGCGCGCCTGGCCCGGGCAAATCGCCTGGGCCGCCCTGGGACTGTGGCACAGCTGGCGCCCGTTGCTGGCGGTGAACCGGGACATTTTCATCCGCAGCCTGGCGCTGCAAGCGGTGTTTTTCCTGATCACCGTGCAAGGCGCACGCCTGGGGGATGCGACCGTCGCGGCCAATGCCCTGCTGCTCAACGGCCTGTTGCTGACAGCCCATGCCCTGGACGGCCTGGCCCATGCCGTCGAAGCGCTGTGCGGCCATGCCATTGGCGCCCGCGACCGCCTGGCCCTGCGTCGCTCGCTGGTGGTGGCGTGCGGCTGGTCGTTGATTGCCAGCCTGGGCTTTGCACTGCTGTTCCTGCTCGCCGGCCACCTGTTCATCGACATGCAGACCAACATCCCCGACGTGCGCGCCACCGCTTATCACTACCTGCCATACCTGGCGGCCCTGCCACTGATTGCGGTCTGGAGTTACTTGCTCGACGGGCTGTTCATCGGCGCCACCCGTGCCCGGGAAATGCGCAACGGCATGCTACTGACCCTGCTGCTGGTGCTGCCCATCGCCTGGGCGCTGCAAGGGTTGGGCAACCATGGGCTGTGGATCACCTTCCTGCTGTTCATGGCCCTGCGCAGCCTGACCCTCGGTGCTTTCGCCTGGCACTTGCAGCGACACGATCGCTGGCTCGGTGCATCTGCCCACTAACGCTCAATCCTGGCGGCCCTGCCAGCGCCGACGCAGATGCTCGAACCGCTCGCGCTGCGAACCGCCCACCAGGCCAGATACTGGCCGCGCATCGGGGTATTGCAGGCGCAGCCACAGCCAGTCATCGAGCACCGCCCGCTCGGTAAACCCCAGCGCCAGGCCCTGCTGCAAATTCCCCCAGAGCCGCTGGTAATCACATCCGGTAGCACGGGACCATTGCCAGGCGTGACGCTCCAGCAGGCATCGTTGCAACTGGCCCTGTTGTCGGTCGCTGAGGCCGTGCTCCTTCTCCAGCGCCGCCACCGACAGCCCCGGGTTGGACAGTTGTTGCCAACCCTGGCTGCCGATCGCCCGGTCGGCCCAGGTGCCGCCAAACCAGCGCAACAAACTGATCGGCCCCAGCCAACAACTGAGCTCCCGAGGGTCGCAACCGTCGAAGAAGTAGCTGGCGATGTGCGGGTTGTAATAGCTCAACAACGCTTTGTGATGCAGGCCCAGGGTCACCGTCAGCATGCGCCGCAGATGCGCCAGCAATTGCGCAGCGGGCGATGGGCTGACCAACAACAGCCCCGGCCAGGAACGTGGGTCCAGATGACAGAGGCTGGCCAGCGCAGGCGAATGGCGCAAATCCACCAACAGCGGACCGTGCTCTCGCAGCCCATGCAGCTCGGTGTTTTCAAACAAGGCAAAGCACCCGGCCTTGGCGAACTGCGCGCGCACAAGCCGCCCAGCGCCAGGCGCACTCGGTACGTCGAGCAGCAACCATTGCGGCGTTGATCCAGGCAGGGCCGCGGCGTTCATCGAGCAATGCCCGCACCGCGCCGCATGAGCATACGGCAGGTGCACAGTGGCTGGGCGCAGGGGCTGAAAGGCCCGCCTTCGGGCAACAAGCACAACAAGACCAGCGGCTCGGCGTCCCGGATTGCAGACAACAGGCGCGGATCGGCAACCGACGGCCCATATGTTTCGCCTGTGGATGATTCATCCACAACCTCTACTGGGGCAGGCGCATTCAGAAATGCACTGATCAATGGCCGATCCGGATCGCCTTCGATAAAGCTCACCAGCACCTCGGTGCCATCACTCAAGGCGCCCGCCCCGCCCATGGCCAGTTCGGGCGCCAAAGGCAGCCAGCAATGACTGGGGCTGGAACCTTCGCCCTGGTAGACCCAGTCAAACTGCACCGCCACGCGCCCCGCTCCCAGCTCCGGCGGTTCATTCACCGCCACGACCCAGCCACGTTGCCGGCTCACCATGCGTGGTTTTGCAGGGACCTCGTCCGGCACGAACAGCACGCCCCGGGGAATCGCCTTGAAATGATTGCCGTACACCCCCGCCTGTGCGCGGTGCTCGACCTTCGTCAGCAGCCAGCGCCGGTTCCAGCCGGCAAACGGATGGGCCGTCAGCGTCAGCACCTGACCACTCTGCAGGTTCATCAAATCGCTGCGGCCCTGGGCGACCTGCTCCCCCGACACATCGGTTTGCACGCTGAAGGAGCGCACCGCGGCAATCGGATCGTCGTCCGCATAACCCGTCTTACCGGCAGGGGGAAAACTGTGCGGATTATCAGCGAACACCAGGCAATGCCCGTCCCGAGTGTGTTCGAAATGAAAGTGGATACCCGCCTGGGCGCATAGGCGCTGCAGGAACTGCAGGTCCGACTCTCGATACTGGGTACAGAAATCCTGCAGCGGATAATCGCCACTCAAGTCCAGGCACAGGCTGCGGCCACTGATGCCATGGGCCTTGAGCACCTGGCGAATGATCTGCGGCACCGAACGGGCGCTGAAGACCCGCTGGCTGAAACGCTGCGCCAGACAGGCCAGCTTCGGCCCGATACGCACCCGGCAGCCGGCGCCATGACGGTGTTGGACCAACTCATGAAGCTGCCCATGAATGCCTCGGCCTGGGGTCCCGAAACTCAACCAGACGCTGCGGTACAACAGGCCCGCCAGGTCCAGGTTCGCGTCGCGCAACAACAGTTGTGCTTCATAGACGAAGGGTTCGCTGATCGCTTCGCTACCCGTGAAGGCCACGACGTCAACAGGCTCGGGCAGACCGGCTATCTCCAGACGAAAGGCTGGTTCGCTGGCTGGATCGGACATCGGCGTTTCTCTACAGGAGGGGCGGTCGGGGATTCTCGCCGAGAGCCATGGCCGAGTAGAGGGGCCAAGTACAAGTTAGGAAAGGGACTACACGAAATAAGGACATCGCCGGTTAAATGCACCGACGTTCAGAAATAACGACGGCACAAATTAAAACGCCCTCCGGGACTGTCCGAAAAAACCCGCAGCGTGCGGTGCATTTTCTGACAGCCCGGGAGGGCATTGCCGATCAGTTAAATAAACCTGTGGCGAGGGAGCTTGCTCCCGCCACAGGGTTCTATCAGGAAGACAGGTAGGACGAACGCGTCAGCCCCAGGCGCAAGGCATCGAGGAACTGGGTACGTTCAGCGGCGCTGATGCGGGCGCTGGCGCACTTGTCGCGGTAGTGAGTCATCAACTCCTCCGGCGACAGGTGCACGTAGCGCAGCATGTCCTCGATGGTGTCGTGGGTTTCGATACCGGCGTGGTACACGCTGCCATCGGCGTTCTGGTAGATGTTCACCGAGTCGGTGTCACCGAACAGGTTGTGCATGTCACCGAGGATTTCCTGGTAGGCGCCCACCAGGAAGATGCCCAGCAGATAGTCTTCATCCGGCTTGAGTGCGTGAACCGGCAGGCTGGTCTCGATGCTCTGCTCGTCGACGTACTGCTTGATCTTGCCGTCGGAGTCACAGGTCAAGTCTTGCAGCACGGCGCGGCGCAGCGGCTCTTCGTCCAGGCGATGCAGCGGCAGGATCGGCAACACCTGGCCGATGGCCCAGGTGTCCGGCAGACTCTGGAACACCGAGAAGTTGCAGATGTATTTGTCGGCCAACTTGTCGTTGAGCTCATCCAGCACCTGGCGGTGCGAGCGCTGGCGCGCCTTCAACGAGTTGTGCAGGCGACGGCAGACCGCAAAGTAGCACTGCTCGGCCAAGGCTTTTTCGGCCAGGGTCAGCTTGCCGTCGGCATATTGGGTCGCCACGTCGCTCATGTAGTGGGTGGCGCGCCAGTAAGTCTCGGTGACCATCTCGATATCGGTCGGGCCCAGCAGGTCGACCAGCCATTGCACGGTTTCCGGCAGTTCCTGCTTGTTGTCGATCGCCGGCACGTCGTCGTTGTGTTTCTCGACGTCGGTCACCTGCACCACCAGCATGGCGTGGTGAGCGGTCAGCGAGCGGCCGCTTTCGGAGAAGATGTTCGGATGCGGCAGGCTCTGGGCATCGCAGAACTCCTTGAGCATGCCGACCACGACACCGGCGTAATCGTCCATGTCGTAGTTGATCGAACTGGCATTGCGCGAGTGCGTGCCGTCGTAGTCCACACCCAAGCCACCGCCGACGTCGATGTGATCCACCGGCAGACCGAGGTTGCGCAGCTCACCGTAGTAACGGATCGCTTCCTTGAAGCCGTGCTGGTAGTCCGCCAGGTTGGCGATCTGCGAGCCCATGTGGAAGTGCAGCAGGCGAATGCCCTGGTCCAGGCCGGCAGCGCGGAAGCGCTCGACCACCGACAGCAGTTGCGCGGCCGACAAGCCGAACTTGGACTTCTCGCCACCGGTATCGGCCCACTTGCTCGACGCCAGGGACGACAGGCGCACACGCAAGCCGACCTGCGGCTTGACCTTGAGCGTTGCCGCCTCTTCGATCACCAGGCCGACTTCGGACTCTTTCTCGATGACGATGAAGACGTTGTGACCGAGCTTCTGGCCCATCAGCGCCAGGCGGATGAATTCGCGGTCCTTGTAGCCGTTGCAGACGATGGTGCCGCCCTTCGGCGCCAGGGCCAGGACCGCCAGCAGCTCCGGCTTGGAACCGGCTTCCAGGCCGATGGAGACGTTCTGGGTGGCGATGATGTTCTCGATCACCGCTTCCTGCTGGTTGACCTTGATCGGATAGAGCGCGGTGTACTTGCTCTGGTATTCCAGGCGCGCGATGTTGCTGTCGAAGGCGCCGGTGAGCTGGCGCACACGGTCTTGCAGGATATCGGGGAAGCGCACCAGCAAGGGCAGCGACAGGCCGCTCTGGCGCAACTGGTCGACTTGCTCGAACAGGTCGATGGGCGAGCTGTCGGGACCGTTCGGACGGACTTCGACGCGACCGGCTTCATTGATCGCGAAATACCCGGCCCCCCAATGGCGAATCCCGTAAACACTGCGGCTGTCCGCAACTGTCCATTGGCTGCCATCGTCTTTGCGTGTGCGTCGTACGGACATCGAAGTCCCCTATAAAGAAGTCAAAATGCACCATCCGGTCGGAGGCTGGGGCAGTCTAGAGAGTGAAAATGACGAATTGCCTGTTAGCAAGGTAGACCCTGCTCCCAGCGATGAGTTTAGAAACCCGTTCAGAACAGGCTCTGTGAAAACCATGCGGGCGACCTCGAACGTTGAGTTCGGGTCAAGCCGAGGGTGGTTTTCACAGAGGCTGCTAGCCGCCGGATTTCTTTGCCTTGAAGCCGTGCTTGACCAGTTCCGCCAGCAGCAGCTCGACGTGATCGCCCTGGATCTCGATGATGCCGTCTTTCAACGCACCACCGGTGCCACAGCGCTTCTTCAACGTGGTGGCCAGCTCCTTGAGCGCGTCTTCGGCCAACGGCACGCCAGTGATCGTGGTCACCGTCTTGCCGCCGCGACCTTTGCTTTCACGGCGCACGCGCGCAATGCCGTCACCGGCAGGGATGGCGGTCTGTTTGCAGATGCAGGCATCCACCGGCTGACGGCAATCAGGACAATGACGACCGGCGTCGGTAGAAAATACCAGGCCGCCCAGGGCGGCGAAGGATGCGGCTTTTTTGGCCACCGGCAATCCTCTCGGGAGGACAAAGACTGGTCGAGGGGGAACATGCCTCGACCGCGAAACCCCACTCAGGCAGGGGCAGCGCTACTGGACCGCAGACACGGTTCAGCTTGAAAAGTCGCGCAGTGTAACGGCAAAAAGCCGACTTGCTAAGGGCCAATCAGCGCCAATTTATAGCTTCTTTGCGACGCCGCTGCCATGGACGCGCAAATAGCGTTCAAGCGCCGCCAGGGAGTCCGGGCAGTAAGGCTTGCGCTGGATTTCATCGAGCACCTGCTCGAGGGGCAGGAAACGCGCCTCGAGGACTTCTTCGGGCTGCAGGACCAACGGGCCGTCCCATACCGCCGAGAACGCCGAGCACCACAGGCGACTGCCAGGGTCTTCGAAATAGAAATGGTCGTGGGCGGTCAGTTCCACGCCGCTCACGCCCAGCTCTTCCGCCAACTCACGGGCAGCCGATTCGGCGTAGGTCTCATCGGCCTGCACCATGCCCCCCGCCGCCACGTCCCAGAAACCTGGGTAGATGGCCTTGCTCAGGGTGCGCCGATGTACACACAGCTCACCGGACGAATTGAACAGCATGATGTAGGTGCCGCGTCCGATCAGGCCACGCTCACGCAGCTCTGAGCGCACCACGCTGCCGAGCAGATTGTCGTGCTCATCGACCCACGCAATCAGCTCGGCATCCGAGGCCACTCGATGAGCGACCTCCCGGGGGCTTTCGCTCATGAATCAACCCTGGTTCAGCAGTTGCCGCAAGTCGATGACCGCTGCGTTGGCTCGGGAAATGTAGTTGGCCATGACCAGCGAGTGGTTCGCCAATACACCGAAGCCGCTGCCGTTGAGGATCATCGGGCTCCAGACCGGTTCCTGGGACGCTTCCAGCTCACGGATGATCTGCCGCACGCTGACCGTGGCGTTCTTTTTCGCCAGGACATCGGCGAAGTCCACTTCGATGGCGCGCAGCAGGTGCGACAACGCCCACGCCTGGCCACGAGCTTCATAGAACACGTTATCGATTTGCAGCCACGGGGTCTCGACTACCTCTTCATCCACCTGTGGTACCTGGCCCGGGGCCGGGACTTCGGTTTTCAGCGAGGTGTTGAGCTTGACCCGGCCAACGCTGGCCGACAGGCGCTGGGACAACGAACCCAGGCGAGTGCCGACATCCCCCAGCCAGTTGTTCAGGTTGTCGGCGCGGGCGTAGAACAGTGCGCTTTTCTGGCTCGGGTCGGACAGGCGCGCCTGGTAGCGACTCAGGGAATTGATGCCCTCCTGGTATTCAGACTCGCTGGAGGGCAGCACCCAACTGCGGTTGTCGAAGTTGAAGCGCGGCTCGGCCTTGGCCAGGTCGGCGTCCTCGGCGGACTGCGACTGGGAACGGGCGAAGTCCTTGCGCAGGGCGCGGCTCAGGTCGCGGACCTGCACCAGCACGCCGTATTCCCAGCTCGGCATGTTGTCCATCCACAGGCCAGGCGGGAAGCGGTCGTTGGAGATGTAGCCACCCGGCTTGCTCAGCAGGGTTCCGGCCACCGTCTTGAGCGTCTCGACCGTGGTGTAGCCCACCACCATCTGCCGGCCATCTTTCTCCGCTGCGGCCTGGGCGTTCTGCTGCACAGGGAACAGCGCGGGCTCCTGGCTCCAATACCAGCCGACGGCAATGGTCACCAGCAGGTAAAGGCCGATCAGCGTCGCCAGTGCGCGGCTGAAAAAAAGCCCACCCAGGTAGCTGCGGGTGTCCGATTTCGGCTCGGCGGCACGTTCAGGCGCGCTGCCCGCGCGATTTTTCCAGTCCAGCATGGTGATATCCCTTCAATCACTTGAGTTCTCGGTTCGACCACAACCCTACGCCATCGTGCCTGATTTGAAACGCGATAATGCGGCACCAATCATGCCGGGCGCGACAGGGTAATTGAACAGCACTATAAAGGAAGCGTTGCCATCGGCCTACGAGACTGGTCAGTCACAAACTGAATTTCGCGACTGGACAGAATATTGACGTATGACACTCATGCGAAGGAAAAGAGGTGCTAGCATAGAGCCACCAGTCGATCTCAGCATGCACCCTAACTAGTAGTCAGGATATGACCGAGCCAGAAGACCCCAGCCGTGAGCGCCTCAAGCACCACTTTGCCCAGCGGGTAATTCATCAGGCTCGTCAGATCCTGGAGATTTGGCAGCGCCTGCAACGCAGTGAGTGGACAAGCACCGACCTGTCGGAACTCAGCGAAGCCAATATGCGCCTGCTGCGCTTTGCCGAGCGCTTCGAACAGCCCGAGCACTCCCAACTGGCCCAAGGCATCAGCCAGTCGCTGCAAGCGGTGGACGCCAATCGCGGGCGCCTGAGCAGCCACCTGATCACCGAAATCAACCGCCTGATGCAGCGCTTGTCTCGTACTGGCCTGCGCCATGGCGACCAGCTCGAACAAACCTTCCTGCCGCCGCTGCGCAAACCCATCTACGTGTTGCTGCAGGACCATGACCGCGCCGAGCGCCTGGCCAAGCAGTTGGAGTTCTTCGGCCTCAGCGCCCAGGCGCTGAACAGTGTCGTGGCGTTCCGCGCCTCGATGGTCGAGCGCCTGCCGGCGGCGATCGTCATGGATGTGGATTTCAGCGGCCCCGGCGCCGGCCTGAAACTGGCCGCCGAAGCCCAGGAAGGCCTGGAGCAACCGCTGCCACTGTTGTTCTTCAGTTTGATGGAAACCGACACGCCGACACGCCTGGCCGCGGTGCGCGCCGGTGGGCAGGAATTTCTCACCGGCACCCTCGAAGCCTCGAGCCTGCTGGAAAAGATCGAAGTGCTGACCTGCGTTGCCCAGTACGATCCGTACAAAGTGCTGATCATCGATGACTCCCGTGCCCAGGCCATGCACACCGAACGCCTGCTCAACAGCGCCGGCATCATCACCCGCACACTGATTGAGCCGATCCAGGCCATGGCCGAACTGGCGGACTTCCAGCCCGACCTGATCATCCTCGACATGTATATGCCCGCCTGCACCGGCACGGAACTGGCCAAGGTGATACGCCACAACGACCGCTACGTCAGCGTGCCGATCATCTACCTGTCCGCCGAAGACGACCTGGACAAGCAACTCGACGCCATGAGCGAAGGTGGCGACGACTTCCTGACCAAACCGATCAAGCCCCGGCACCTGATCACCACGGTGCGCAACCGTGCCGCCCGGGCGCGCAACCTCAAGGCGCGGATGGTGCGCGACAGCCTCACCGGACTCTACAACCACACCCATATCCTGCAACTGCTCGAGGATTGCAGCTTCCGTGCTCGTCGCGAAGGCAAGCCCCTGAGCTTCGCCATGCTCGACATCGACCATTTCAAACGGGTCAATGACAGCCACGGCCACCCCATGGGGGACCGGGTGATCAAGAGCCTGGCGCTGTTTCTCAAGCAGCGCCTGCGCAAGACCGACTTCATCGGCCGTTACGGCGGCGAAGAGTTCGCCATCGTCATGCCCGACACCGACATCGACGCAGCCTGCAAAGTGCTGGATGAAATTCGCCAGCGCTTTGCCGAAATCCACTACCCGGCCCAGCCCCATGACTTGTGGTGCACCTTCAGCGCCGGCGTGGTGGAGATGAGCGATGACTCCGACAGCCTGATGATGGCCAGCCAGGCGGATGAAGCGCTGTACCGCGCCAAGCACGCCGGGCGCAACCGGGTACAGAGCGCCCGCCAATCAAAGCAAAGTGCCACCTTTTCATCGGAATCGACCGATTCGGTCATAAACCTGTAACGCAAACGCAATAACTTCAGGCACTTACGATTCTGCCCCTGGTAGACCTTTAATGCGCCTGAAGCTGCTGACCAATCTCAACACCCTTCTTTTAGTTGCCGTGTGCCTGGGCCTTGGAGCCACGCTGTGGTGGTCGCAGATCGCCCTGGAGCGACCCTATCTGCTGATGGAGCGCTACCTGGGATTGTCGCGGCAGTTCCAGGGCGAAGTAGCGCGCAATATCGAGGATTACCTGGCCAGCGGCGACGCCTTGCGCCTGAGTGCTGCCACCCAGGCCCTGGAGACCCTGCAAAAAGACCTCGATCAATTTCCCCCGGCACTGGCCAAGCCCCTGCGCCCGAGCCTGTCGAACCTCGATGGCTTCAGCAAGACCGATCTGCTGGCCGCCGGCAAACTGGCCGGCGATCCGCAGGCCTTGCTGCTGCAGGCCGAGCGTGAACTGAGTGCCAGCCTCGACCAACTGGCCCAATACGCCAATGGCGCCCCGGCCTACTTGCCCGCGCTGTTTGCCGCGTCACAGCACCTGGGCCGCCTATCCCTCACCCGGGACAAACTGGTCAGCAGTGGCCGTAGCGAATTGGCCGCCGACGTCGAGCGGGAACTGGCGAGCATCCGTGTGGAGGCCGAACGCCTCGACAGCCTGCCCCTGCTGGGCGTCACCGCCAGCAGCGAATCAGGCAGCGACGATTTCGCCGCGCTGATGGGTTTGGAAACCCAAGAAAAAACCGCCGCCGAAGATGCTGGCATCGCCCTCAAGCGCGAACTCAACAGCCTGCTCGGCCGCTACCCGGCAGAATTGGCCCGCACCCGTGAACTTATCCAGAAACGCACTGAACTGAGCAGCGCCACGCACCTGAAAATCGCCGACGTGCAACAGGCGATCGATGCCATGGAGCCGGCGGTACGTGCCCAGCATGGGCAGATCCAGGGAGAGGTTCGCTTGATCCAGGGGGTGATGATTGGCTTGATCCTGCTGATTGCGCTGCTCATCGACACCTTGCAGCGGCGCCTGGCCCGCACCTTGACGCACCTGGCTCCAGCCCTGTCGACCTGGGCCGAGGGCGACTTCAGCCGTGATATCCACGTGGGCGCCAGCAACCGCGAATTGCAAGACATCGAGGCTTCGCTCAATCGCCTGCGCGCTTACCTGGTGGACCTGGTGGGCACCATTCGAGTAAACGCCGAACAGGTCGCGGGTAGCAGCCGAACCCTGGCCGAACTGAGCGGCGAGCTGCACAGTGGCGCCGAGCATCAGGCTGGCGACACGGCGCTGATCCGCGACTCCCTCAGCGAACTGGAAGCGACAATCCAGCAAGTGGCCGGCGATGCCAGCCAGGCCGCAGACGCCAGCCGCAGCGCCGGGCAGGCGGTGGAGCAAGGACAGAAAGTCATCGGCCTGAGCCTTACAGGCTTGCATGCGTTAGTGGGAGAAGTACAAGGCAACGCGCAGATGATCGAACAACTGGCCGAGGAGTCCGCCACCATCGGCGGCGTGTTGACGGTGATTCGCTCGATTGCCGACCAGACCAACCTGCTGGCCCTCAACGCTGCCATCGAAGCCGCCCGCGCCGGGGAAATGGGCCGGGGCTTCGCGGTGGTGGCCGAGGAAGTCCGCTCCCTGGCCCAACGCACGGCCGGCGCCACCGCCGAAATCCAGACGCTGATCGCCCGCTTGCAACAGGCCGCGCGCCAATCGGTGGACGGCATGCGCGCCCAGGTCGAACACGCCGAAGCCACCGCCAACCAGGCGCAAGCGGCTGATGGCGCGCTGGATGAGATCGTCGGTGCCATCCAGACCATCTCCGATACGGCGGTACGCATCGCCGACGTCACCGCCCAACAAAGCGGCGCCGTCAGCGAAATCCGCGATCACAGCGAGCGGATTCACCAACTGGGCGGCGACAACCTGCTGCGCATCGGCCAGGGGCGCGAACAAGGCGACAACCTGTTGGTACTGGGCGGGCGGTTGCATACGGCAGTACAGGCGTTTCGGGTTTAGACCTCAGATCCAGTGTGGGAGCGAGCCTGCTCGCGATAGCGCTGGGTCAGCTTGCATTGATGTTGAATGGGCCGCCGTCATCGCGAGCAGGCTCGCTCCCACAGGGGTTCGGCTCCAACCGTATGACCGGATCAGGGACCTGGGTCACAAATTTCGCGCAAACATCGGTCATCGTGCTGGCTATTGCAGAGAACTGGACAGTCACAAAGGCTTTGCGGCATAGTCGCCAGGTTCTGATACCTGCTCACAGATAACAAGGAACAGCAGATGGCGACCCTATTGGTCCTGCACGGACCCAACCTGAACCTGCTGGGCACCCGCGAGCCGGGCGTCTACGGCGCCGTGACACTGGCGCAGATCAACCAGGACCTGGAGCAGCGGGCCCGCACCGCCGGCCATCATTTGCTCTATCTGCAAAGCAACGCCGAATATGAATTGATCGACCGTATCCATGCCGCACGTGGCGAAGGCGTGGATTTCATTTTGATCAATCCAGCAGCTTTTACACACACAAGCGTCGCATTACGTGACGCGCTGCTGGCGGTGAGCATCCCATTCATCGAAGTGCATTTGTCCAACGTGCACAAACGCGAACCTTTCCGCCATCACTCCTACTTCTCGGATGTAGCGGTGGGAGTGATCTGCGGCCTTGGCGCCAGCGGTTACCGGCTGGCCCTGGAGGCCGCCCTAGAGCAGCTTGAAAAACAGGCAACAGCTTGAACAACAAGCGTTAAACGCCCCTGACCGACCCTTGGGAGTTGATGATTCATGGATATCCGTAAAGTTAAGAAATTGATCGAATTGCTGGAAGAGTCCGGCATCGACGAGCTTGAGATCAAGGAAGGCGAAGAGTCCGTACGCATCAGCCGCCACAGCAAGACCCCGGCCCAGCAGTTCTATGCGCCGGCACCGATGCACGCTCCAGCCGCCGCGCCTGCTCCAGCAGCAGCCCCGGTTGCCGCAGCAGCGCCAGCCGCACCGGCTGCGCCAGCGCTCAACGGCACTGTCGCCCGTTCGCCAATGGTGGGCACGTTCTATCGCAAGTCTTCGCCATCCTCGCCGTCCTTCGTTGAAGTCGGCCAGACCGTGAAGAAAGGCGACACCCTGTGCATCGTCGAAGCCATGAAGATGATGAACCACATCGAAGCTGAAACCAGCGGTGTGATCGAGTCCATCCTCGTCGAAGACGGCCAGCCGGTTGAGTACGACCAACCGCTGTTCACCATCGTTTGAACCGCGGAGAGCCTTTGATGACTGCGAAGTTGGAAAAAGTTCTGATCGCTAACCGCGGTGAGATCGCCCTGCGGATTCTGCGTGCCTGCAAAGAGATGGGCATCAAGACCGTCGCCGTTTACTCCAAGGCCGACAAAGAACTGATGCACCTGGGCCTGGCGGACGAATCCGTCTGCATCGGTCCGGCGTCGGCTGCGCACTCCTACCTGCACATCCCGGCGATCATCGCCGCTGCCGAAGTGACCGGCGCTACCGCCATTCACCCTGGCTACGGCTTCCTGGCGGAAAACGCCGACTTCGCCGAACAGGTCGAAAATTCCGGTTTTGCCTTCATTGGCCCGAAAGCCGACACCATCCGCCTGATGGGCGACAAGGTCTCGGCCAAGCACGCCATGATCGCGGCGGGTGTGCCGACCGTTCCGGGTTCCGACGGCCCACTGCCTGAAGACGAAGAAACCGCTTTGCGCATCGGTCGCGAAGTCGGTTATCCGGTGATCATCAAGGCCGCTGGCGGCGGCGGTGGTCGCGGCATGCGCGTGGTACACAAGGAAGAAGACCTGATCTCCTCGGCGAAACTGACCCGCTCCGAAGCTGGCGCGGCGTTCGGCAACCCGATGGTCTACCTGGAAAAATTCCTGACCAACCCACGTCACGTCGAAGTCCAGGTACTGTCCGACGGCCAGGGCCACGCGATCCATCTGGGCGACCGCGATTGCTCGCTGCAACGTCGTCACCAGAAGGTCCTCGAAGAAGCGCCGGCACCGGGCATCGACGAGCAGGCTCGCGAGGAAGTCCTGGCGCGTTGCGTCAAGGCCTGCATCGACATCGGCTATCGCGGCGCCGGTACCTTCGAGTTCCTGTACGAGAACGGTCGTTTCTACTTCATCGAAATGAACACCCGTGTTCAGGTGGAGCACCCGGTTTCGGAAATGGTCACCGGTATCGACATCGTCAAGGAGATGCTCAGCATCGCCGCAGGCAACAAGCTGTCGTTCACCCAGGATGACGTGGTCATCCGCGGTCACGCGCTGGAATGCCGGATCAACGCCGAAGACCCGAAAACCTTCATGCCAAGCCCAGGCACGGTCAAGCATTTCCATGCCCCGGGCGGCAATGGCGTTCGTGTCGATTCGCACCTGTACAGCGGTTATGCCGTTCCACCGAACTACGATTCGTTGATCGGCAAGCTGATCACCTACGGGGCGACCCGTGACGAAGCCATGGCGCGCATGCGCAATGCGCTGGACGAAATCGTGGTCGACGGGATCAAGACCAACATCCCGCTGCACCGCGACCTCGTACGTGACGAAGGCTTCTGCAAAGGTGGCGTCAACATCCATTACCTGGAACACAAGCTGGGCAACCAGCACTGATGCTTCAAGTGATGTAAAAAGACCCCGGTCCATTGGCCGGGGTCTTTTTTTGCCTGTCGCTCACGATGCGGGCAACGGCATCAGCCCAGCATCACCGTAGAGAATTCCTGCAAGGCAAGTTGCGCCGCAGTCGCCGACCGGCCCTGATGGGTGCGAACGGCACCGTTGGCATTGGCCACCAACGGTTCGCTGCGCAAGCGCGTCATGAACCCGCGCGCACGTACCGATACCGGATCAGAACCCCGCTTCGCCCTCGCCAGCACGGGTACGTAGTAGCGTTCGACCTGACTCTGCGAGGTCTTGAACACAGAGGTGATACCACTGCGCAGATCCAGCGCAACACCATAGTTATTCCCGAAGCAGGAAGAATACGACCAGTGATCCCAGGTGGGTTGCAGACCCTGGCGCCTCATTACCAACCGGACCGGCTCGCCAATGTCAGCCCCCGTCAGCCAATCCCCACCCACCAGCGTGGCACGAATATCCTTGGGCGATCCCCCCAGGCGCCGCGTCACATCCCGGATGCTGCGCTCGATCAGCGCACGGATGTTGTGATCGAAATGAATGACCGCCCCCATCTTGGTGGCAGAGTTGTACAACGAAGCGATCACGCACGTTTGCGCATTCAGCGAGAACAGATAGTTGTCCGCCGCCTCGCTGAACCTTGCCACCACAGCCTCGCCCTGCAACGCGCCCCTGGTCGCGTCCGGGAAGACATGCCCGGGAAACGCCTCCCGCAGATCCCCTACTCTCCCAAGGTTGCGCACATGGTCATTGCCGCCTCTCAAGCCGACCTTGTTATGGGTCCACTTGCCATTCGCCAGCCTGCGGATGGGTAGTTTGTACAACGCGCCGGGACGCCTGGCATCCACCAGGCACAACCCGCCGAAGTAGGGATCCTCCATCACCTGGTAGTACCGCCCCCTGCTCCGTATGTAGTGGGCGCTTCGCGGTTGCGTTGCGCTGGGTGGGCTGCGATAGGTGCCAAAAAAAATCCCCTCTTCGGTCACCGGCTGCAAGTGCTCCGGTACTCTGCTGACCGCCTGCTGCGGCTTCAGGCGTATGGGCGGGATCACCGGCCCGGCTTCTTTGACGATGCCCGATGTCGCGCGCCTCAAGCGTTGAGCGGACAATGACAGGGGTTTCACCGCGAGCTTCAGGTTCCTGGCCGCACGCCCTAGCAGCCTGGCCATGCTTGCGGCACCGAGCGTGGCGAACAGCGTCCCCCAGGTCGCGGCCAGCCAGTGGCCAAGCGCGCCTTCCGTGTCGCCCTGCCCATGCGCCTCGACTGCCTGCCCGGCGCTGACAGCCACCAAGCCAATGTCCAGCAACAAGGCAAACGGGGGGTAGACCATGCACACAGGAGCCGCCGCGAAGATCAACCCTTTGAACACCTGATCCCTGATCATTTCGGCACGACTTGTGGTGATGTCCTCCACATCGGTGACAGCGCGCTCGATGCAGGCATCGAATTCAGCGCTGACGTCCATGACCCGATTGAATTCGCGCACTGTATCGACCCGCGCGCTCCCGCTCGCCAAAGCCACCAGCGAACGTCCTGCAGAGGCTCGCGCGCTCAGTGCGATCCGCTCCAGTACGTAATGATGCAGTTGCGCCGCAATGCTTCCGGAGAAGTCCAGGTACTTGCGAAACAGGATCCCGTCCGGAGCGTCGGGTGTATACAACCAGTAAAAAACCTTAGGGTCGAAGTAGGTGAAAACGTAGACCCCTTGCACGACATGACCGCCGACGGTCAACTTGATCACGCCTTCGCGCGTCACGGCGGCGCTGGGGTGCGTGGCGCTGCTCACCGGCCTCCCATCGCTTAGCAGCGTGACTTGCCGGGTGAGCCACTGGAATTCGTCGGTGTTCAACATCGACTTGCCATGGGCCACACGCAGGTCGCGATCCATCCGGGCCAACAGCATGTAGCGGCATGCCTCGCGGCGTTTCAGATACTCAGGGTCCTTGGCATCGAGAAAGGTGGCGCGGATGTGCTTGGCATATCGTTCCCCCAGGTAAGCCACGCGAATGTACGACGCCAATTCGGCGCTGCGAACCTGCTTCAAGTCCTGCCCGACAGAAGAACGCACGCCTTTTGCGGGGTCGTCGATATCCGAGCTGTGCTCGTATCCAAAAATGGCCAGGTCCAACAGGCTGGCGGTTTTTTTCTCGGTTGCCAGCCCGGTGCTGTAGTCGATGAGCACAGTGGCTGGATCGACCGCTTCAAGCACCCCCTTGCTGCGCAGGTACGGCGCAATCAAATGGGCGAAGGTGCGCTTGGCGAAGTCGATGAAGACTTCATAGTCGACCATCTGCTCATCGAACACCTGCCGCTGAACCAGAAACTCCTGGTTCAAGCCGCTGATGTTGCGCCGAGACTCAAGCGGCAGCGCCGAGTACCAGCGAGGCGACTCGTTCAGCTCCACCTGCATCAGGTTATTGGCCAGGCCGGTCAAGACCGCGTTGCGAAGACCAGCCCTGAAATCGCTGACCGCTCCCCTGAGGTCTCTGCCCAGGTCCCACGAGGCAGGTTTCTGCGCCACGCCGGCAAAGTATTCCCGGGCCCGCCCTTGATCGATCACAGAGAGTTGCTGCAGCAGATACTCGCGACCAGCTTCATGTTGGGTCCAGGCACCGACCTCCCCGCTCAACGCCCGAAGCGAGGTCAATTCGACCCACTCATGGCCATCGGGTTTGCCCGGGGCATACAGCAGCAGACCGCTGACGTCGTCGCCCACATCTTCGCGGTAGAACAGAAGAAGATCGGCACACTTCAAGCCATTGGGAAGCACAAGGTCGGCGACACGCCACACGCTGGCGGTTGGCGTCGCAACGTCGCTCTCCCATAGGGCACTGAGCGAGTCATGACCGGTCGCCGACAACTGGCCCGCGCAACGCGCGATAAATGCACTGTGCTGCAGCCGCGCCAAAAACCAATCGAACATGGCCTCTTTAAGGTCCGCTCGTTCATATCGGTCGGCCAGTGCTTGCAGGTACCCGGCAGGCGCATCGACGTCTGCCAACAATCGACCGATGAAGGCTGGCGAAAGGGACTGGTTACGCAGCATGCCGCCATTTTCCACCAGGAACACCGACACCGCGTCCGGTCGTACCGGGCCTACCGCCACCAGCTCACTCAGGCTGTAGGTGTGCACCGGCTGGCCCATCACCGTTCGCCACTGTAACTGCACGCGAATGCTGTCAGGCTCGACCAGCATGTCCAATTCATCCCTGACATAGTCCCTGGCCAATTGCAGAGCGAAGGCCCGCAGCGAACCCAGGCCATCGATCAGTTCATCGACTTGTGCCTGCGCCAGCACGGTCTGGTTTTCAAAAGCCCGCAGCCGTTCACGATCTGGATTGCTCAACCCCCGCAGCCAATGCGGCAACTGCAATCGCGCGACCGCTCCAAGATCCCGCCGCTCACGGGTTGTTGCCAACGCCGTCAAGCGACTCGTCTGGCGCCAGGCGTCCTGGAGTTCTTCGATCTGCTCTCGCAACTGATCGACGTCCAGGCCGGCCAGATGGTCAGGCTGAAAAAGCCCGTCGACCGCGACCCGATGCTCGTCAAGCTTTTGCCTGACCAGTGCTTCGAGCGAGACATCCTGCGACACCATTCGCCAATGCCGCCGCAGATAATCCTCGTAGTGACTGACAAACCTCGACGCCGCGCTTTCCACCGCCTGGGCAACGCACTCCCGGCGCTCGGGAGCAAACCCCAGGTCTACCCCCTCGGGCCAACGGTAGGGCACGTCCTGCGCTTCGTCATAAACCACAGGCGCCTGGTCGATCATGCGCTGCAACACCGTGTCGAGCAGGGTGTCGATGAAGTGCGGATCGATGTTGCCTTGGTGATAGTGGGTGCGCAGCTCGACCAGCAGGTACTCTTCCAGCACCTCCAGCAAACTCATCTGGGTTTGCAGTCGCGCGTCGATAGCCGCCTGCCAACGCGTCAATTTCTCCAGGGTCATTTGTGCAGTCGCCGCCTGCGGGGAAGAGACCGGCCCCGTGCGCGCCATGTTGCTTTGCCGTTCGGCAGTGATGTCCATTCACATTCCTCCCTGCTGTGTGGACCGGCACCTTATCCGCCCGGCGATACGCCCATGGCATACATATATATATCGAAACACCCACCCGGACGGCGCGAGACTCGCTTATCCACTTTGCCCGCGACCTGGCGTACACTGCGCGCCTTTGCAGCCCTGCGCTGCCCCCTGTAGATTTTTTTCCAAAGGTGCCCGCCATGCCTTGGCTGCAAGTACGTCTGGCCATCAGCCCGGAACAAGCCGAAACCTACGAAGACGCGTTTCTTGAAGTAGGCGCCGTATCGGTAACCTTCATGGACGCCGAAGACCAGCCGATCTTCGAGCCGGAGCTCAACACCACCCCGCTGTGGTCCCATACCCACCTGCTGGCCCTGTTCGAAGGCGGCACCGAGGCGGCCAGCGTACTGGCCCATCTCGAGCTGCTGACCGGCAGCCCGCTGCCCGAGCATCACAGCGAAGTGATCGAGGACCAGGACTGGGAACGCAGCTGGATGGACAATTTCCAGCCGATGCGTTTCGGCCAGCGCCTGTGGATTGTCCCGAGCTGGCACGCCGCGCCAGAGCCGGACGCGGTCAACCTGCTGCTGGACCCGGGCCTGGCGTTCGGCACCGGCACCCACCCGACCACCGCACTGTGCCTGGAATGGCTCGACGCCCAGGACCTGAAGGGCTGCAACGTACTCGACTTCGGCTGCGGCTCGGGGATCCTGGCGATTGCCGCGCTCCTGCTGGGCGCCCGGGAAGCCGTCGGCACCGACATCGACGTCCAGGCCCTGGAAGCTTCCCGCGACAACGCCGGGCGCAACAACATTGCCGAAGCCCTGTTCCCGCTGTACTTGCCGCAGGACTTGCCACAGGTCCAGGCCGACGTGCTGGTGGCCAACATCCTCGCCGGCCCGCTGGTGTCCCTGGCGCCGCAACTGTCGAGCCTGGTCAAGCCGGGCGGACGCCTGGCGCTGTCGGGCATCTTGGCCGAACAGGGTGAAGAAGTCGCCGCCGCTTATGCCGCGGATTTTGACCTGGACCCGATCGCCAATCGCGATGGCTGGGTGCGCATCACCGGACGTCGGCGCTAGAATGAGCGCCTGTATCCACCGGATTGCCGCATGACTGACAGTTTCGTCACCCAGTGCCCGCATTGCCATACCCGTTTTCGCGTCAGCCATGCTCAATTGAGCGTGGCCCGCGGGGTGGTTCGTTGCGGCTCGTGCCTGCAAGTGTTCAATGCCGCACGACAGTTGCTGGAACAACGCACTGCCAAGCAACCGGCGCCTGCCGTCGCGCCGACCGCCAAACCTGCGGTCGAAGCCCCGCCCCGGGCGATCAGCCAGAAACAATGGAGCGCGGCCGAGCTGGATCTGGATGACCTGGACAAGGAGCTGGCGCGCCTGGAGCGACGCGACAATCGCGCGCCAGGCAATACCGGCCGGCGCCGGGAAGACAACCTCAGCGCGCAACGCGACTCGCTCTCCAGCGAACAGCAAGCCTGGCCCGACAGCCTGTACAGCGAATCTTCCAGCGAGCGCGTCGAAGCCGTCCTCCAGGACCCCATCGAACCGTTCGAACCCCACGAACCGGCCCGGCCACCGCGCACCGAGCCGTCCCTGTCCCTGGCCCTTGAACCACTGGAACCGGACGACGAACCGGTCGCCCCGCTCCACCTGGCGCCGGACGACGAGCCCGACGAACACCTCGAGCGCCTGTCTGCCACCGACGACCACGACGACGAACCCGAGCAACTGGCGCCGTTGCGCAAGTCACGGGAACGCCAGGAGCCGGGGATACGCGCCGAAGCCCTCCACGACCTGGACGACGACCCGCTGCAACTGGACTGGCGCAAACGCCGCTCGCCCTGGGGCCGACGCTTGTTGTGGGGCCTGTTGATACTGCTCGCCAGCGCGGCCCTGGGCGGCCAGTACATCGCCTACCATTTCGAAGAACTGGCCCGCCAGGACCAGTACCGGCCGTGGTTCCTGCAAATCTGTCCGACCATCGGCTGCGAAGTACCGTCCAAGGTCGACATCGCCAAGATCAAGAGCAGCAACCTGGTGGTGCGCAGCCATCCGGAGTTCAGCGGAGCCCTGGTGGTGGACGCGATCATCTACAACCGTGCGCCCTTCTCCCAACCTTTTCCGTTGCTGGAGTTGCGCTTTGCCGACCTCAACGGACACCTGATCGCCAGCCGTCGCTTCAAGCCCGGCGAGTACCTGGGTGGCGACCTCGAGGACCGCGGCGAAATGCCGCCCCAGACGCCCATTCACATCGCGCTGGATATCCTGGACCCTGGCCCCAAAGCGGTAAACTACAGTCTGAGCTTCCATTCCCCCGAATGAAGCCGGCCAGGGTCGGCCAATTGACGGCAGCTTTCTGACTGACCCCACCCAGACCAAACCGCTGGCGATAACAAAATAGCTGTTCAGATTTTATCCAATTCGATCTTTATCCAGTCATCGAGAGCGGGTATCATGCCAACCCTTTTTCGAAGTCTCATGATCCGGCCCCACTTCAGGGAAGTCCTATGTCGGCGGTACGCATCGGCCCATATACATTGCAGAACGGCCTGATTCTCGCCCCTATGGCGGGGGTCACCGACCAGCCCTTTCGTCAGTTGTGCAAGCGACTGGGTGCAGGATTGGTGGTTTCGGAAATGGTCACCAGCGACATGAGTTTGTGGAACACCCGCAAATCGCGTCTGCGCATGATCCACGAAGGTGATCCCGAGCCCCGCTCGGTACAGATCGCCGGTGGCGACGCACAGATGCTGGCGGAGGCGGCCCGGGCGAATGTCGAGCTGGGGGCGCAGATCATCGACATCAACATGGGCTGCCCGGCGAAGAAGGTCTGCAACAAGGCCGCAGGCTCGGCGCTGTTGAAAGATGAAGCGCTGGTCACCGAGATCCTGCAGGCGGTCGTCGCCGCAGTGGATGTGCCGGTGACCCTGAAGATACGCACCGGCTGGGACCGGGAGAACAAGAATGGCCTGGTGGTGGCGAAGATCGCCGAACAGGCGGGCATCACGGCGCTGGCGGTCCATGGCCGCACCCGTGCCGACCTGTACACCGGCGAAGCCGAGTACGACACCATCGCCGCGATCAAGCAGGCGGTGTCGATTCCGGTGTTTGCCAATGGCGACGTCGATTCGCCCGAGAAGGCCCGGTACGTGCTGGACGCGACCGGGGCCGATGGCCTGTTGATTGGCCGGGCCGCACAGGGGCGGCCATGGATTTTTCGTGAGATCGAACACTTCCTGCGCACGGGCGAAAAGCTCGCGCCGCCGCAGTTGTCCGAGGTGGAACGTATTCTGCTAGAGCATCTGGCCGCGCTACATGCCTTCTACGGAGAAGTCATGGGTGTACGCATTGCTCGCAAGCATGTGGGCTGGTATCTCGCAACCCTGCCGGGCGCCAGGGAGTTTCGCGCCCGTTTCAATCGTTTGGATGGTACGCAAGCACAATGCGCCGACGTTCAGGCGTTCTTCGCTGAGCGTTACAAGAGCCTGACAGGGGACGAAGGGGTGGCCGCATGACGATGATGACCGAGACTTTAGTGAGTGGAACAACACCCGTGAGCGACAACGTGAATTTGAAACAGCACCTCAATACGCCCAGCGAAGAAGGCCAGACCCTTCGCGGGAGTGTCGAGAAGGCGCTGCACAATTATTTCGCCCACCTTGAGGGCGCTGCCGTCACGGATGTGTACAACCTGGTGCTTTCCGAAGTCGAGGCGCCTCTGCTCGAAAGCGTGATGAACTACGTCAAGGGCAACCAGACCAAAGCCAGTGAGCTGCTGGGCCTGAACCGCGGCACCCTGCGCAAGAAACTCAAGCAGTACGATCTGCTGTAAGCATTCAATCAAACCAGAAAGGCGCCCGCGTAAAAAACGGTCGCCTTTTTTGCTGACTTCCCTTGCTTTTGATGGAAATTGAAATGACCGACCAGACCACCCGCCTGCCGATCCGCCGCGCCTTGATCAGCGTCTCCGACAAGACCGGGATCCTCGAATTCGCCCGCGAGCTGCAACAGCTGGGTGTCGAGATTCTCTCCACCGGCGGGACCTTCAAGCTGCTGCAGGACAACGGCGTCGCCGCAGTGGAAGTCGCGGACTACACCGGTTTTGCAGAAATGATGGACGGTCGGGTCAAGACCCTGCACCCGAAAATCCACGGCGGGATCCTGGGCCGTCGCGGCATCGACGACGCCATCATGAACGAACACGGCATCAAGCCGATCGACCTGGTAGCGGTCAACCTCTACCCGTTCGAAGCCACCATCAACAAGCCCGGCTGCGACCTGCCGACCGCCATCGAGAACATCGACATCGGCGGCCCGACCATGGTCCGCTCGGCGGCCAAGAACCACAAGGACGTGACCATCGTGGTCAACGCCAGCGACTACGCCAGCGTATTGGAAAACCTCAAGGCCGGTGGCCTGACCTACGCCCAGCGTTTCGACCTGATGCTCAAGGCCTTCGAACACACCGCCGCCTACGACGGCATGATCGCCAACTACATGGGCACCGTGAACCAGGCCGCTGAAACCCTGTCGACCGAAGGCCGCAGCGAATTCCCGCGCACCTTCAACACCCAGTTCGTCAAGG
Organism: Pseudomonas brassicacearum subsp. brassicacearum; assembly: GCF_008801605.1. Classification (GTDB taxonomy): domain Bacteria; phylum Pseudomonadota; class Gammaproteobacteria; order Pseudomonadales; family Pseudomonadaceae; genus Aquipseudomonas; species Aquipseudomonas brassicacearum. The sequence continues at coordinate 61,067 of NZ_VZPJ01000006.1, forward strand.
CCCAGGAAATGCGCTACGGCGAGAACCCGCACCAGAGCGCGGCGTTCTACGTGGAAGCCAAGCCCGCCGAAGTCGGCATTGCCACCGCCACCCAGCTGCAAGGCAAGGAACTGTCGTTCAACAACGTGGCCGACACCGACGCCGCGCTGGAATGCGTGAAGAGCTTCGTCAAGCCCGCCTGCGTGATCGTCAAGCACGCCAACCCGTGTGGCGTGGCCGTGAGCCCGGACGCCGAGGGCGGTATCCGCCAGGCCTACGAACTGGCCTACGCCACCGATACCGAATCGGCTTTCGGCGGCATCATCGCCTTCAACCGTGAACTGGACGCCGAGACCGCCAAGGCCATCGTCGAGCGCCAGTTCGTCGAAGTGATCATCGCCCCTTCGGTCACCGAAGAAGCCCGCGCCATCGTTGCCGCCAAGGCCAACGTCCGCCTGCTGGCCTGCGGCCAATGGTCGGCCGACCGTGCGCCGGCCTGGGACTACAAGCGTGTCAACGGTGGCCTGCTGGTCCAGAGCCGCGACATTGGCATGATCGGCAGCGAAGACCTGAAAGTGGTGACCAAGCGCGCCCCGAGCGAGCAGGAAATCAACGACCTGATCTTCGCCTGGAAAGTCGCCAAGTACGTAAAATCCAACGCCATCGTCTACGCCAAGAACCGTCAGACCATCGGTGTCGGCGCCGGCCAGATGAGCCGTGTGAACTCGGCCCGCATCGCCGCCATCAAGGCTGAACACGCCGGTTTGCAGGTACAAGGCGCGGTCATGGCCTCCGATGCGTTCTTCCCGTTCCGCGACGGCATCGACAACGCAGCGAAGGTCGGCATCACCGCCGTGATCCAGCCGGGTGGTTCGATGCGTGACAATGAAGTGATTGCGGCTGCCGATGAGGCCGGCATCGCAATGGTCTTTACGGGCATGCGTCACTTCCGTCACTGATACACCGACCCACTGTGGGAGCTGGGTTGGTGTGGGAGCAAGGCTCTGTGGGAGCAAGGCTTGCCCGCGATGCAGGCAACTCGGTCCATCAGGCAAACCGAGGTGATGCTATCGCGGGCAAGCCTTGCTCCCACACAAGCCCAGCTCCCACACAAGCTCGCTCCCACAGAAAGGCAGCTTTAGCGCTGCATCCAGAATCAGCGTCATCCGAGGTTTTTGAAATGAATGTTTTGATCATTGGCAGCGGTGGCCGCGAACACGCCCTGGCCTGGAAAGTAGCCCAGGATCCACGTGTGCAGAAGGTTTTCGTGGCACCGGGCAATGCCGGCACCGCCATCGAAGCCAAATGCGAAAACGTCGCCATCGACGTGCTGGCCCTGGAGCAACTGGCCGACTTCGCCGAGAAGAACGTCTCGCTGACCATCGTCGGCCCGGAAGTGCCGCTGGTCGCCGGCGTGGTCGATCTGTTCCGCGCCCGTGGCCTGGACTGCTTCGGCCCGACTGCCGGTGCCGCGCAGCTGGAAGGCTCGAAAGCGTTCACCAAGGATTTCCTGGCGCGTCACAAGATCCCGACCGCCGACTACCAGAACTTCACCGAAATCGAACCGGCCCTGGCGTACCTGCGCGAGAAAGGCGCACCGATCGTGATCAAGGCCGACGGCCTCGCGGCCGGTAAAGGCGTGATCGTTGCCATGACCCTGGCCGAAGCCGAAGACGCCGTGCGCGACATGCTCGCCGGCAATGCCTTCGGTGACGCCGGTTCCCGCGTGGTGATCGAAGAGTTCCTCGACGGCGAGGAAGCCAGCTTCATCGTCATGGTCGATGGCAAGAACGTCCTGCCAATGGCCACCAGCCAGGACCACAAGCGTGTCGGCGACGGCGACAGCGGCCCGAACACCGGCGGCATGGGCGCCTACTCCCCGGCCCCGGTGGTGACTGCCCAAGTGCACCAGCGCGTCATGGACCTGGTGATCTGGCCGACCGTGCGTGGCATGGCCGAAGAAGGCAACGTCTACACCGGTTTCCTCTATGCCGGCCTGATGATCGACAAGGCTGGTAACCCAAAAGTCATCGAATTCAACTGCCGTTTCGGCGATCCTGAGACTCAGCCGGTAATGCTGCGCCTGCAATCGAGCCTGGTCCTGCTGGTCGAGGCCGCACTGGCCCAGGCACTGGACAAGGTCGAAGCCCAGTGGGATCCGCGCCCAAGCGTCGGTGTCGTATTGGCGGCTGGCGGTTACCCAGGCGACTACGCCAAAGGTAGCGCGATCCAGGGCCTGGACGCCGCAGCCCGCCTGGAAGGCAAGGTCTTCCATGCAGGCACGGCGTTGAAGGATGGGCAAGTGGTCACCGCCGGTGGTCGTGTGCTGTGCGCCACCGCCATGGGCGCCAGTGTCGACGAAGCTCAGCAGCAGGCCTACAAGCTTGCCGCCGAGATCGACTGGGAAGGTTGCTTCTACCGCAAGGACATTGGCTACCGCGCCATTGCCCGCGAGCGTGGCGAAAATCTGGAATAACCCAGCCATTCAGCCAGGCAAGGGTCTACGGCCCTTGCCTGACTGTTCCGGCGCCGCGCATAGTTATAATCTGGCATCAACCTACGAAGGGATTTCGCCGTGCGCTGGCTCAGGATTGCCATAGGCCTTACCGTCACCCTGCTGACGATGCTCTGCATGCTCCCGGCCCAGGCCGCGCCAGGCAGTGGCTGGGCGGTATTGCTCGACGAACAGGGCGACCTCACGCTGAGCGACATCCGTTCTGCCCGCTACACCAATCAATTCAGCCCCATCGACCTGGACCGCCTCAAGGCCGCCGAGCCCGGCGGGGCATTGTGGTTGCGTTTCCGCCTGGCCCCCGACCGGCATGAACAGATCCTGCGCATCTTCGCCCCCGACCTGTCACGCCTGAACCTCTATGTGCTGGACGGCGATGCCCTGGTTGACCAACAAATCAGCGGCAATGCCACGCCGCATACCGAACCGGTGGTACCCAGCAGCGATTTCATGCTGCCCCTTCCACGCAGCGACAAATCGCTGGACGTCTACCTGCGACTGTCCTCGCGCCATGAACTGCGCCCCTACATCACCTTGCAATCGGCAGTCGTGGCTGCGGCCGATCAGAACCAGACGCTGATCTACGGGTTGCTGTTCGGCTGCATCGCCATGCTGGTCCTGCACAACCTCACCCGCTATGCCTACACCCGTTCACGCAGTTGCCTGTGGCTGGCAGCCTGTGAAGGGTTGCTGATGCTCAGCCTGGCGCTGTTGCTGAACCTGGCCGGGCCCTGGCTGCCCGACTGGCCAGCCGTCCAGACGCCCGGGGCCTACCTGGCCTTGCTGCTGACGGCGCCCTGCGGCCTGATGTTCGCCTACCGTTTCTTTGCGCCCCTGGGGCCGCACCCGTTGAATCGGCTGCTGCTGGGGGACATCGTGCTCGTCATGCTGTGCAGCCTGTTGCTGTTGTTCGTCAACACGCTGCCGCTCAATATCATGACCTACGCCCTCGTGGCCCTGGCCGGCCTGAGCATGCTGCTCGTCAGCGCCTGGCACTGGCAAAAGGGCTACCGCCCGGCCCGGCTGTTCGTCGCGGCCATGGTGGTCTTCAACCTGGGCACGTTGATCATCCTTCCGGCACTGCAAGGGCTCACGGAGGTTCCTCCCCAAGGCCTGATCATCACCCTGCTGATCTTCATCTGCATCAGCGGCCTGTTGATGAGTGTCGCCCTGGGCGAGCGCCAGCGCTCGATCAACGAAAGCCGGTTCAGCATCAGCCGCGACCTGGCGGCGAGCAATGCCGAGATCAATGCCAAGGCCGAGTTCCTGGCCAAGATCAGCCACGAGATCCGCACCCCGATGAACGGCGTGCTGGGCATGACCGAGCTGCTGCTGGGTACGCCGCTGTCGGTCAAGCAACGCGACTACGTGCAGACGATCCACAGCGCCGGCAATGAGCTGCTGACCCTGATCAACGAGATCCTCGACATCTCCCGGCTCGAATCCGGGCAGATCGAACTGGACGACGTGCAGTTCGACCTCAATGCCCTGATCGAGGATTGCCTGAGTATCTTCCGTGCCAAGGCCGAACAGCAGAATGTCGAGCTGATCAGCTTCATCCAGCCCCAGGTGCCGCGCGTGATCAGCGGTGACCCTACGCGGCTGCGCCAGGCGCTGCTGAGCCTGCTGGAAAACGCCCTGAAGAAAACCGACGAGGGCGAAGTGCTGATCGTCGTCGCCCTCGACGAGCGCAGCAATCAGCCGCGCCTGCGCATCGCCGTGCAGGACAGCGGGACGCCGATGGACGCCGAAGAGCGCGACACGCTGATGCACGCCGAACTGCACAGCAAGAATTTCCTGTCGGCCACGCGCCTGGGGGGCAACCTGGGCCTGGTCATCGCCCGTCAGTTGATCATCCTGATGCACGGAGAATTCGGTATCAAAAGCGGTAGCAACCAGGGTAGTACCTTGTGGCTGACCTTGCCGCTGGACCCGGATCGCCTCGAACATCCAACTTCCGACCTCGATGGCCCGCTGCAAGGGGCGCGGGTATTGATCGTCGACGACAACGACACCTGCCGCAAAGTACTGGTGCAACAGTGCAGCGCCTGGGGCCTGAACGTCAGTGCGGTGCCATCGGGCAAGGAAGCCCTGGCGCTGCTGCGCACCAAGGCGCACCTGCGCGATTATTTCGACGTGGTGTTGCTGGACCAGAACATGCCGGGCATGACCGGCATGCAACTGGCGGCCAAGATCAAGGAAGACCCGAGCCTGAACCACGACATCCTGTTGATCATGCTCACCGGTATCAGCAACGCGCCGAGCAAGATCGTGGCGCGCAACAGCGGGGTCAAGCGCATCCTCGCCAAACCGGTGGCCGGTTATACCCTCAAGACCACCCTGGCGGACGAGCTGAACCAGCGCAACCGGGGCCAGGCAACGAATGTGCAGGTAAACGCCGGCCCTCCCATTCCGGTGAAGGTGCCGAGCGATTTCCGCATCCTGGTGGCCGAGGACAACAGCATCTCCACCAAGGTCATCCGCGGCATGCTCGGCAAGCTCAACCTGCAACCCGACACCGCCAGCAACGGCGAAGAAGCCCTCAAGGCCATGAAGGAGCAGCGTTACGACCTGGTCCTGATGGACTGCGAAATGCCGATCCTCGATGGGTTTTCCGCCACCCAGCAATTGCGTGCCTGGGAAATGGGTAACCAGCGCACCCGCACCCCCGTGGTGGCGCTCACCGCGCACATCCTGGCCGAGCACAAGGAACGCGCCCGCCAGGCCGGGATGGACGGTCACATGGCCAAGCCGGTGGAGCTGTCGCAGCTGCGTGAGCTGATCGAACACTGGGTGGCCCAGCGCGATCAGCAAAAACCGACTGCATCGACTTATTGAACCGATCCAAGCCTGCGAGCAAACACGCTTCAGAGTTCCAGGGCACTGAGGTAGGTGGACGCTTGGGACAGCACTGAACGTTTTACCTTTTCCCTGAAGGTGGCGTAGTACAGCGTATTGAAGTTGATGACGGTCATTTGCTCGACGCTGTTGCGCACCCAGTCGCCTCGCTCGATGAACAAGAATCGAGACGCCTGTCGACGCAGCTGGAACTGGCAGTGATAAACGCCCATTTCAATTCGATGGGTGCCGTTCGGCACACAGGGCATCATCTGGAAAATGCCTGTGTCGCGCGACAGGCTGGTTGATTCGAACAGCTCTAGCGCTTTGGGATTGCTCTCCAATGCCACCAACGCACCACTGGCCGGGGCGTGAAAAGCTTCGCCAAGACGAGCCTCGATATGTTGTGTCGCTCCCACCCCCATCGGACCTTCAATGGTCGACAGCGTCTGCGGGCGCGGTACGTCCCAGCCCAGGAATCTGAGCTGGCTGCAGAAATAGTCGAACCAGTGACCGGACAACCCGTCGCGATAGGCTGACCAGGTGGCCCGTTGCGCATACATCGTGCTCAAGTACACATCTTCCCGATGGGACGCAGGTAGACCGGCGGCGAACGAAACGACACTGCCGCCAACGACTGCGGCAGATGGAATCGGCCCCCTCATCTGCAGACCTCTTCGGCAGGAAGAACACCTGAATCATCGATAGCCTTGGTGATATCGACAATGTTGTCACCCACGGCAGCCGCGACCTTACGGGCGATAACCTCACGGGCAGGCGCGAACAATGTTTCGCTCAGTTGCGTGCGGAAATAACGTGCCGTCACACAACCGTCGATGTCTTTGCCATCAAAGCACTGCCTCCAAGGATTGGCCTCGATCACTTTCGCTGTGTTGAATTGCAAATAGACACCAGCCATCGAAACAGGGCTTTGCGCCACGATCACCAGCAAGCGCACGGGGCTGGAAGATGACGGGCTCTGTGCCGCGTCAGGCTCGTATTGTTTTTGCACATGCTTGCGCACAATCCCCATCGCAGGCAGCGAGCCGGGTAACGCTGCGATACGCTCCATCACCGCCATGATCCGCTGTTGCTGATCCACCTGATCATCCAAGGGGATGGCCGCCACCCACTCCAATGGCGAATGGGTATCTTCTTTTTGCGGCTGCAGATCCTTTCGCCTTTTGGCAGCTGATATCCAGGCGACACTCAAGACCTCCAAATAAGTGGCGTACCAATCAACCGCTGGTGCACGCAGCAGACTCTTATCAGCAACCAGTTGTGCGAGCAAGACCGAATTCATCAGGTCGTCAACTTCCGTGCGCCGTAGTGTGCAGGGCGCTAAAACAATCGCCGCAGCGTTAACAAAAACCGAATATTCCTTATCCATACCTGACTCCTTCTAAAAAAAGGCAACCGATAGTCGATTGCCTCATTGAAACAGAACTTAGATTTCGTACTCTTCGATCTTGCTTACGGCATGATTACCCAGCCGCCCAATAATGATATCTCGAGTTCGCTCGACAACACTTGGAACTTTTCGAAAAACCGACTCGCCTTTATATAACTTCACTTCGCGGCTATTCCAATCCGCAAACAAGACCTGGGTTGCGCTGTTGCGCCGGATAAAGCGCACGGTGCCAAGCATCATGCTGACTTCACCGTCAATTTCGACACAGGTACCCGCTGCCATTCCGCCTACCCCATGCTCCAGCAGGTTTCGCTCAAAAAGGGTCAGGGTCTCTTCCTTCTTCTGCAAGGCAGTGATTGCACTGTCGACGACCCTCAACAGCAACGCCGAAGTCGCGCTTCCGAGGGCAATACCCGACACTACGGAGGCGAGGATGTCCAACACCAGCTTGTCCATCCGCACGGTGTTACCGCCGACGCTCAGGTCATCATAGAAGCGCTGCGTAGCGACCCAACCGGCGTTCGTCATGACTTCAACAAACTTGTAGTACCACTCTCGTCCTTGGGATTCGAGAGGGTATTGCCTGTTGGCGACCAGGGAAGCAAAGAGAAAAGCATGCTGCGCATCCTCTTGATGCTGGGGAGAAAGACCACCGGCGAACGCCAGGATGCCTTCACCGACAACCGATCCCTTCGCCGGTGGCTCAACATCGCCCACATACAACGAACGAGGACTGACATCAGGGTAAATATCATAACTTTCCAACCGCGCCACACAGGCGGCTACAGCGCTATCACACATTTCAAAACTCATCACTTACTCCTTAAATTATTAAGCAAGCCACTCCATGACTTGCAGCCCCACATTAATCAACCGAACCAGACCCAACAACTCTCTACTTGTAACTTCAAAATAAAACCGCCCATTAACAGCCATCAAATAAAGTCAAAAAAACGCTCGAATAAAACACCACCCTTTCCACTTCAACCAATCAAATGCCGACAGTCGATTCAGAGGCTGATAGACTCCGGCGATGTCTTTCGCAATGAGTCTGAACCATGCTCCACGTGCTATTCAGCGTGTACCTCAAGATGCTGGTGCTCTATAGCCCCTTCTTCGTGCTGTCGTGTTTTATCGGGCTGACTCGCGGCTATTCGCGCAAGGAACAACGCCGCCTGGCCTGGAAAGTCGCGACCGCGACGCTGGTCTCCAGCGTGTTGCTCTATTTGTTCGGGCGGGTGATTTTCAGCGTGTTCGGCATCACCGTGGACGCCTTCCGTATCGGCGCCGGCAGTGTGCTGTTCATTTCGGCACTGGGCATGGCCCAGGGCAAGTCGGCCGTACAGACCGACAACGTGCAGCAGGACGTGACCATCGTCCCGCTGACCATTCCATTGACCGTCGGCCCCGGCACCATCGGTGCCCTGCTGGTGATGGGCGTGAGCCAGCCGCACTGGGACGACAAACTCATGGCCATCATCAGCATCGCCCTGGCGAGCTTCACCGTCGGCGTCGTGCTCTACCTGTCCAGCCGTATCGAACGGATCCTGGGCGACCAGGGCTTGCAGATCGTCAGCCGCCTGATGGGGTTGTTTGTCTGCGCCTTGGCGGCGCAGATCATTTTTACCGGGGTGAAGGGCTACCTGGTGCCCTGAAGGGGGACCACCTGGCCTTCGACCGGCGCCGGCGCCAGCAGCTCTTTCAGGGTTGCACTGCCAACCCCACCCAGGTCCCGTAGCCGTGCCACGAATGTCGACACCGGGCGGGCATGCGCAGCGTTGAAGCCCAGGCATATTTCACCGCGCAAGAGCGGGTCGGCGGAACACACATCACGCAGGATCAGGCAGTGTTCACTGTCCGGATCGACAATGACCAGATGCGCCTGGACGATCTCGAACACGAGTTTTCCAGGCTCATCGAATGCCCAGATCAATGTGCTTGCCATGGCGGGTGGTTCATCCAGGGCATGTCGACAGTCGACAATGACCGAGTCCAGTTTCAGCCACTCCTTCTTCGTCAAATGACACGTCACCGCGCCCTGGCCCAAGCGCAGAATCAACGTATTGACCTCATCGGGGATCAGCGGCAGGAGATCGCGGCCGACCTTCGCCCCTTCGACGACCAGCACCTGGGCGTTGCGCTGGACATAATCGAACGGCCCGATGCTGCGCTTGTCGGGATAGATGAGCACCCGCCCATCCTGATGCTTGTGCAGCAGCACGTTGACCTGAGCCTGAGTGCCGAGCAGGGTAAAGTTCCTGGGCAGGTTCTTGCCGGTCACCCGCAGCAGCCGGGCACTTTGCACGTCATACCATTGCAGGCTCCCAGGCTCGGATTCCACCGACACGAACTCGGTATGCTGCGCTTGCTCCAGCAACCGCTGGAGAGCTTCGATCAGGTGTTCGCCCTGGGCGCTCACCCAGTCGTGATTGACCCCAGTGATGGTCCCCGCTTCCTGATGACGCAGCGCCAGCGACAGGCCGTCCACGCTTATCCCGCGCAAGCCGCTGCCTTCGAGCGTGACATCGGCGAAGCGCCAGCTCGCCCACTCCCGCTGATACGTCGGCAGGCTGTCGCCCGCCAGCAATTGCGAGCCGGCGCCGAAAGCCTGGTCAAGCCGCTGCGGGTCGAAGAATGCCTGGCTCAATACTTCACCACTCGACCGATCGAACAGCCAGACCGACTGATTATCGGGCGTCATGCCGAGCAAGCGAACTTCCTTGTCGAGTCCCGGATCGCACAACAGCAAGCGGTTATTCACGTACCAGGCACACAGGTTGCCGTCACCAGCGACATTGCGCAGACCGGCAATGGCAAAATCCCTGCCCGGGTAACGCTTGGCCAACGGCTCAAGCGCCTGCCACCACCGACTACGCCCCTTGAGCCACTGTTCGCTCACGCCGGCAAACTGCAACGTTTCTTGCGCGCCCAGGTTGAAAAACAGCCCGTTTTCATCGAGCGCCACATACCCCCCGTCGACGGCCAGGATCTGCTTGAGCCCCTCCGGCTGCACCCATTGCCGGGTCCATTGCGCCTTGCCGTCGTTCACGTTGCGTTGCAGTCGGCAGAGCGTCTGGTTGGCGGTGACTCGCTGGTAAACGAAGAACACCTCGCTGTCGTCGGCCATGGGCAATAGCATCAGCCCGTCCAGGTTCTTGATCGAGTCATCCCAGCCACGGAAATGATGCCTGGCGGGTGGCGCCAGGATCAGACGTCGATCGCTGCGGCGTACCCATGCCAGGTCTCGGGAATCGGGCGCAATCGTCCAGCAGATCGAAACGTACGAAGCCGGCTGCCAATCGACGGTCGTCGCCCCGTTATGCGAAGGCCCGAGGGGCAGCCGCAGAAAGTCGCCCAGTACGGACGACCACCCGGCCAGGGTATCGCTGCTCAACAGCAGCGCCTGCAGTTGCGGCGCCGTGTCGTAGGTGACGGAACTCAACAGCAATTGGCTGTCATGAATCAGGTAGCGATATTGCCGGACGGTTTGGTTGTCGAGGACGTATTCCTGCACGACATGAATCACCCCTTGCGCATCCGCTTCCAGGCTGCGAATCGTGCTTTGCCCCTCTTGAAGCAGTAACAGGTAGCGACACTTGAGCAAACCCGTGGCGCAATCCGTCTGCCAGATCTGGAACCCGTCGGGATCGTAGAAATAGGCGGACTCACCCATGACGACCGACAGCTGCGGCTCACCGAGCACGGCCAGGTCGTCACGAATGTAGAGAAAGCGGTCCTCGCCCGCGTCATACCAGGCCGTGGTGTAGCGCGGTTGCCGGGGATCCTCGAACGGGATCAGATAGTGATGGACCGGCGTATACGGCAGCGCCAATCGATGCTCGCGCGCCAGGCCCTTGTAGTGGTCAAGCAGCGCCTGTTCATCGAGCCCTTCCGGCGCCGTCTGTTCGAGGATATCCAGCTGGCGTTTACCCTGGGGGACTCTGAACAGCTGGTCGGCCGTGCGAATCAGCACCTCCTGCTGGCCGACACGGCTCACATGAACGGTGCCGATGTACAGCTCGCCGGAAGGCTCGATCCGGATATCCCGGTCATTGGCCCAGGAGGCCTGCAACACCCAGCGGCAATACATGAGGTTCGGTGAGACAAGGCTGATATCGACCCCGGGATTGAGCGTCACGGTACAACGCGAGTCGGCCCCTCGGAGCCAATAGGACAACTTGCCTTGCCAGGCTTCCGGCATCACGGGAACCACCAGTGTCCGCTCTACTGCATCCAGGTACACCCGGATGACCGTTTCGCCGTACACCGGACTCAGGCGATTGAGAATGTAGTCGGACGGAAACGAATAGAACGAGAACAAAAACAGCCAGGTCCCGTCCGCTTGCCTTTTCTCCAGCCGCCGGGCCGTGTCGAAGCCGCGATCATGGCGCCAGCGGGCAAAGGGCAGCGCCTTGTATTCATAGCCGTAAGTGGTTTGCGGCGTGCAGGGCAGCACGATGGGTTGTCCTGCCGGCGGGACGAATCCGATCCGTCCAGGCAGCCCCAGTTCTCGACGGATGTCGATCGCCCGCGCCTCATCGGGATCGAAGCCCGGCACACCGAAATGATCATGCAGGGGATACAGCTTTGGACTGTCGAGCTGCAACGTCCCCTCCTCCAGGTCAATGCTTCTGACGATCAGTGAAGGCCGTGCCACCCACGCGGCCAGCGTGTGATCGTAGCAGTAGCCGTCACCACGATAGGCCTGCTCCAGCTCATCGAAAAACTGACCGACGTCCCGCGCCTGCTGCGCGATGCTGGCGAATCCCTGGGCCAGGGCGGCCACCCCGACCGCCACCCCACCAAGAATCACACCCGCACCGCCGAGCACCGCCGCGGCGGTCGACGCCCCGGCCAACCCCGCGCCAACACCGCCCGCCGTCAAGGCCAGGCTGGCAGAGTCGAATGTCAGCTGGGTACCGAACTGCGCTTTCTCGATGCCGGTTTGCGCCGTCTTCAGTTGATAGATATCAAAGCCGACATTGGCCAGCCCCAACACCGCGCCGACGCCCTCGTTAGCCGCATGCCCCAGCGCCTGGCCAACGACCGGCGCACACGTGCGGGCAATGAGCCGTTCTTCCGCCAGGGCGGTGCGGGCCAACTGCACCAACCCCGTCACGTCCATGACATTGCCGTGCACCAACTGCGCATAGTTGACGTAGGCATGCAGGCGCACGGCGGTGGTCAACGTTCGGTCATCCCCTTCGCGCCCGCGCAAGGCGTTCATCAAGGCCTGGATGGTGAAGCCAGCGTTTAGGGTATGGACGCTGCCGGCCTCGGTCGGATCCACGACACCACCGCTCTGCACAGGTTGGCGCGCCAGGGTCGAAAACTGTTCCGACAGCCAGTTCTTGATGCGTAACAGGCGATGATCGTCACTGAGCACCCAGACCTGCTGTTGCGGTTGCGCGGGATCGATCAGGCTCACTCGGTATTGGCCTTCGGGCGTGATCTCCAGCGTATCGAACAAGGGCACCAGCGGCGTCGGCGAGTCATTCAGCGCCTGCAAATCGACCGTTGCCTGGGCGATCTGCTGTCCCCACCAATGGCTGTCCAGCGCCAGCAAGCTACTGCCCAGGTGCGAATTGTCGACCAGGGACCTTCCGTAGGCACGGTTCAGGCGCTGGCGAATCGCAAGTGCCGGTTTTCCTGGCAAAGGATCGGGCTTGAGCAGGTGCTCCACCGTGAATCCGTCAGAAAGCTCCAAGGCCGAGATCTTGGCGCTGTGCAGGTCGATCAGATCGAATTGCGGTCGCGCTTCAGAACCATAGGCAGCGTAATAGCGGGCCATGCCCTCGGTCTGGAAAAAGTGCTCCAGCGCACGTTGCAGCCCGTCCGGATGGTCGAATTTGCACAGGCCAAAGTTCGGGTCGAAAAAATGATAGGTGGCGCGTTCCCCGCTGACGGTCTTGGCCACCAGCATCGAATGGTTGTCCGAGTTGAGCATCAGCGTACGGGGGGCGGCGTGTCTTTCGAGTGCGGCCGTGACCTGATCCAGGTCGGCCTGGCCAAGCCGCGTGCCAACGTCACCCAGCGACACGTCTCGCAGGGCTTCCAGGGTTTGCAGAAAGGCCTGGGAGTCGGCTTGCCCGGGTTCGAGCACCGTCAGGAAGAAACGCTCGCGCAACTGCCCGGAGGCTACATCGCCCTGGGCCAGCGCCGCGCTCATCGCCAGCGCCAACGGATAGCAACGCCCACCAATCGTCTCGCCATCGCTGCCGAGCAGCAAATCCTGGGGGACCATCTGGACGCCGTTGTGACCGAAGCCATCCAGCACCTGCGCGGAGCGTTCAACGATCTGGACACGATGTTCAAGGGTCGCCGCTTTCTGGATCCGTGCAACATGGCGGCCCCACTGGAACAGCGTTCGCGCCTCTTTCAAGGCCGCTTTCTTCAGGTCCAGCGTGCTGTCGGACGGCATCGGCGCATACGCCGGATCGCTCGACAGGCCGTCCATGAATCCGGCCGCCTTGCGCTTGAACAATTGCCGCTCGATGACTGCATAACGGCCGGACACGCCCTGCTCGGCAACGCTGTTGGCCAGGTTCTCCAGCTCACTGGTGGCCGCGTTGAAACGCTGGTTATCCAGCGCATCCAAGCCTAGCAGCAGGCCCAGCGACACCCTTTGCAAAGGGCTGGCTTCGATGAGACGGCGGGCGCCACTGGCGATATCGATCAGCACTTCATCGATCCCCAGGTTTTGCATCCTTGCATCGCTCAGGAATACCGGAACCAGCGCATCGGCAGCCTGATGCCGGATACGCTGGCGATCATCGAAACTCAGCGGCAGTGGTTTCTCGAAGCGGATTTCACCGTCATGCCCCTGGCTCATCGCCTCGATGAACGGCTCGCCGAGCCCCTCGACCAATTGCTCCAGCACATCGGTCAGCAGCACCGCTCGCCCTTCGATCAGCGGCCAGCCCTGTTGGAACTCGATGGTCGAGTGCTTGAGCAACTGCGCCATATCACCGCTGTAGCGCGTGGAGTACAGCCCCTCACGCCAACTCGTCTGTTCGTTGCTGACCCATTTCTCGTGATCGGTCTCATTTTCTTTCCAGGAGTGATCCTGCTCCTCTTCGGTGGCACCGTTCACCGTCCCATTGGGCGCAATGGCCGCCTCTTTGCTCAGGCTCTCGGCAATGGCGGCGCCCAAGTGCGCTTTCGCATAGTCGACCATGCCATCGCGCATGGCGCCGGGCCCCGTCAGGTAGATGGTGCCCTCGCTTTCGAACCGAATACCATCGCCAAAGTGGGTCGCGATGGCCGTAATCAGCGCTATCGCTCTCGGCACGTCTTCCATCGACAGTCCAGTCAGCGGTCCATTGGTTTTTTCGAACACTTCCTCCACCAGCCTCAACATGCCAGCAACATCACTCAACGCAATATCGCGCTGAGCGGCCAACCGGGTCGAAGCATCGATCAACGCGTAGTTGGCGCGCAAACGCTCGATCACACTGTTGAGAACCGCACAGCCCGGATGGGCCATCAGAAACGCATTGGATAACGATTGCTGCATGGCCAAGGCCCGCAGCGCGAAGGGACGCGCAAGCCGATCCGCCGGTTGCGCGAAGACCTCGCTCAGGCTTGGCCGGCTTTGCGCGAAGGCTTGCAGCGCTGGAAAATACTCGGCGCCAATGTGTGTGTAATGGCTGGAAGAGGCTTGGCGACCCGGCATCCATTCGGGGTTGTTGTTCAGCAGCAGTTGCAGGACTCCAAGGCGGGCATTACGGTCAAAACCGCTGATATCAACAGCGCCGAGGGTTTGCGACAACGGCGGAAGGTGGTCGACATCGGTATAGCTACCGCCTTCGGCATACAGGACCTCGGCGCGCACAACATCAGACGCCGCCGCCATATTGCCGCGCAAACACATCTCCCGCTCATAGACATCCTGCAACTGCAACGAAACGTCCCCTGTCGCGATGTCACGCAACTTGAAACCGTCCATATCCAAGACACTGCGACGATTGTCTTCCAACTGTTTGCGCAGTACTTGCACATCCTGGCCGTAGGCGCGGGACAATAAATCCATTCGGGCCTCGTCGGCTGACCCTCCGCCCACCACTGCCGCACTGATATGTGCATGCATCTGTTGTTTCAGAACAATGGTCCGCTCGTTGTATAAGCCGCCCAATTCAACTTCGGAGATACGCTCATCAACCCCTTGTAGAAAAACATCGGTCTTGGCGGCTTCGACAATCAACCTGTTGGTTTGCCAGGCCAGTAGCGCATCGCTGTCATACCAGAGATTCAGGCTATAACCCTGCCTGGCCAACACTTCTTTCCACACATTTAGATAGTCGCGCTGAATGTTGCCAAGCCCGCCGCCGAGCCAGACAAAGTGCAACGTCTTGGGCACCTCCGTTGGCACTCGCTTCATCTGTTCGGTGCTGAACTGAAGGCGTGCTTCATGACGTTCGACTTTGTCATAGATTCGCGGCAGATCCATCGCTGTCTCGCCAGGGCCGGACGTACGCCCCTCCAGGCTGCGCTTCACCCTGCGGCTGCCCAGGACCTGGGCGAGCGTCTGTTTCAAGAGCCCCAGCGGCTCGAGCAGCCTGTGGGAATCCGGCATACCGATACAGGCAAAGTAATAACGGATGACCGCGTCATATTGTTCATTGTTTTTGTAGGGCAGCAATGCCCTTTCGAGGTCGGCCAGTTTGAAAAGGCTGATGAATCCGAGCGCACCATCACGCGTCTGGACGTTTGCTTCCTGCATAAAAAAGACACTCCCGGCCTGTCCGCTAGAAAAAGAACAGGCATATAAAAGCATTGTCGCCAGAAGGTGCTCTGGCGAACGTTCATTCCATTGATATTTTTTAACTTGGCGACAACTAAAGCCTATGCCAAGCACTGACAAGCGCACACCGGAAACTTATCAGGCGCGCAAACTAACGCTTAGCACCCGGCAGTTCAAACGGGAAGGCTTTCAATGCATTACAAAGGAGGATCAAGACAACAAATTGCTCTTTCATTTAACAGGCGAAAAACAAGACGAAAGAAACGAAAACGGGGCCAGAGATTGCTCTCGCTGGGCTGCGAGCAGGAGCTGTGCAGGAGCTGTCGAGTGCAACGAGGCTGCGATCTTTCCCCAGCCACTTGAGTCTCAAGCGAAAGATCAAAAGATCGCAGCCTTCGGCAGCTCCTACGCCCAGCGGGAGCAAGCTCCCTCGCCACAATGGAACTGTGTTGCGACTCAGGCCGGCTTGAGCCCATACCAGCGTGGCGTATACACCCAGTTTCCACCCGATGCGCGCGGGAACACACAGGTCGTGGAGGAGCCGATCAGGACCATGGTGCGCATATCCACCTGCTCGGCCGTGAGTTGCCCCAACGTGGTGACACGCAGGGTCTGGCCCGGACGACCGATGTCACGCCCCAACACCACCGGCGTCTCCGGCGTGCGGTGCTGGCCGACGATCTCCAGCGCACGCCCCAATTGCCACGGCCGCGCACGGGAAATCGGGTTGTAGAAAGCCAACGCCAGGTCGGCTTCGGCCGCCAGATCCAGGCGCTTCTCGATGATCGACCATGGTTTGAGATTGTCCGACAGCGACATCACGCAGAAGTCATGCCCCAACGGCGCACCGGCCTGGGCGGCGGTGGCGAGGGAGGCGGACACACCGGGCAGGATCTCCAGGTCAACCTGATGCCAGGCCGGATCGCTGGACTCGTGCAACGCTTCAAGCACCGCCGCCGCCATGGCGAATACACCCGGGTCGCCGGACGATACCACGATCACCGAACGGCCTTGCGCAGCCAATTCAAAGGCGTGTCGCGCACGCTGCATTTCTTCGCGGTTGTCGGTGCAGTGCAGCACTTGATCGTCGCGAAACGGGCCGGCCATGCGCACATAGGTTTCGTAGCCGAGCACATCGGTGGCCCGCGCCAGTTCGGCTTTCACCGCCGGCACCATCAGTTCGGCCGCGCCCGGCCCCAGGCCGATCACCGCCAGGCGTCCGCGCGAGCGACCGATTTGGGCCACCTCCAAGGGTTGCGCGGCAACGGCGATGGCCAGGTTGTCAGTCGCCGAAAGGATGTTCACCGCCGGCACCGAACTGCGCGCCAAGGTGGCGGCATCGCCGGTCATCACCACAAAGCGCAGCGCCACCCCGAGTTCCAGCGCCGCTTCACGCAAGGCCACACTGGCCATCAGCGTATCCGCCGCCACCAGGCACGCCAGGCTCTGAAGCGCTACTTTCGCTTGCTGCAAAGCGGCACGAATGGCACCCGGCAGATCAGCCACCTCGGCGCTCACCACCACCGCGACACTGCGCGGATAAATCAACAGTTCGTGAGTGCTCGCGTCACGCTCCGCATGGCCGACGTGGATCGTGCGCCGCGCCTGCGGGTCTTGCGGCAACTGCGCCTGATCCAGCCACGGCGCCGCGCCTTCGATGCGCACCGGTTCACCGGCCAACAGGTCGGAGACGAAGCGCTTGCCCTGCTCCAGGTCGCCGAGGCTGTAGCCGCTTGGCGGATTGAGCAGGCAGGTGCCGAAACGCAATTCGCCGCTGGTGGTGATCGCCGGCGCCACTTGCAGCGTTACCGCGATGTCCCGGGCCATGACGTTGACCCCGCCCAGACCGCCCAGCAGCGGCACCACGGCGCTGCCATCCTCGGCCACCGCCAGTACCGGCGGCTCGGCGCCTTTTTCCAGCAACAGCGGCGCCAGGGTGCGGATGACGATGCCGGCCGCGCACAGGGCGATGATCGGTGTGTTCAGTTGGTAGAGCTCGCGCAACGTCGCGCCGAACTCGAGGTATTGGCGATCCACGCCCTCGACCCTTGCGGCCAGGCCGTGGATCAAGGCATCGGGATAGCGTTGCTGGATCCGCCGGGCCGTGGCGAGGCTGCCCGGGCCGAGGATGACGATGGCCGGCGCGGTAGAAGTCATCAACCCTGCCACCGTTCGCCCGGGACGATGATCAGCGAAAAGTACGGCGAAGACATCGGCTCGACTTCATCCAATGGCACGATTTTCTGGTTGGCCATGGTCGCCCGCTCGACGTACAGCGCCCGTGCGTCCATGCCCAATTCCTGCAGCACTTGGCGAACCTTGGGGAAATTGCGCCCCAGCTTCATGATCACCGCCGCATCGGCGTCGGCCAGGCGACGCTTGAGATCGTCGTGGGGCAAGACGCCGGAGAGCACCGACAGGCTCTGGTTGCGATAGACCAGCGGCGCACCGAGCACCGAGGCCCCGCCCAGCATCGAGCACACCCCGGGAATGACCTCGGCCTCATAGCGCTCGGCCAGGCGATCGTGCAGGTACATGTAGGAGCCGTAGAAAAACGGATCGCCCTCGCAGATCACCGCCACATCACGACCGGCATCCAGGTGCACGGCCAACTGTCCGGCGGCGGTGTCGTAGAAGTCGGCGATCACCTGTTCATAGGAAAGCGGCGCCGGCAGCGCTTCGGTGGTGACCGGGTAGACCAGCGGCAGTAAGGTTTGCGCATCCTGCAAATGGGCCTCGATGATGCCGAAGGCGTTGCCCTTCTTGCCCTTGGCCACGAAGTACGCCACCACCGGCGATTCGCGCAGCAGGCGCAGGGCCTTGACCGTAATCAGTTCCGGGTCACCGGGGCCCACGCCGAGGCCGATCAGACGTCCAGGCTGCTGCATCATTCAATCTCCGTAGCGAGGGCGTTGACGGCGGCGGCGGCCATGGCGCTACCGCCCAGGCGGCCTTGCATGATCACGAACGGCACGCCGCGGCTGTTGGCCGCCAGCATCGCCTTGGACTCGGCAGCACCGACGAAGCCCACCGGGAAACCGAGGATCAGTGCCGGTTTCGGCGCGCCGGCATCGAGCATCTCCAGCAGGTAGAACAGCGCGGTCGGCGCGTTGCCGATGACCACGACGCTGCCTTCCAGGTGCGGGCGCCACAGCTCCAGCGCCGCCGCCGAACGGGTGTTGCCCAGCTCCAGGGCCAACGCCGGCACGCTTTCGTCGCGCAAGGTGCAAATCACCGGATTGTTGGCTGGCAGGCGAGCCCGGGTCACGCCTTCGGAGACCATCCGCGCATCGCACAGGATCGGCGCCCCGGCGGCCAGCGCCTGGCGCCCGGCCGTGCCCGCGCCCTCGGAAAACTGCAAGCCATCGATGGCCTCGACCATGCCGCAGGCGTGGATCACCCGCACCGCGAGTTTTTCCAGGTCGGCCGGAATGCGCGCCAGGTTGGCTTCGGCGCGGATGATCGCGAAGGAGTTGCGATAGATCTCCTGACCGTCGCGGATGTAATCAAGCATCAAGGGGGCTCCGGGGGCGAGCGTCGAGCCAGTGGCCGAGCGCTTCAATAGTCAGATTGTGTGCCTGCAACGCGCCGAAACCCGGCAGCGTGGCATCGCGGAAATACAGGTCGTAACGACCGGGGGCGACCGCCAGCAGGGTGGCGGGCGCGATATGGGCTGCCGCGCAGGAACGCGGGCAGCCCGACAGATGGACTTTCAGGGTCTGGCCCTGGCGTTGCAGCAGCTCGGCCAGTTGGTGGGCGTCGGCCTTGGTGTCGGCCAGGGCTTTACCGCAGCCACTGGAGCCGGTGCAGGCAATGAGTTGTGCCAGGGGCTGATCGACAGAGCACAACAGGCCCAACCCCTCAAGCCGCGCCAGCACTTCGTCGGCGTCCTCGCTGCGCACGTTGGGCAGCAGCAGGCTTTGCCAAGGGGTGAAACGAAGGCTTGCGTCGCCCTTCTCCCGCGCCAATTGCGCCGCCCCCCGCAGCATGCGGGCGTCGAGTCGACCAAGAGGCGCCGCCGCGCCGACGTAGACGCGGTCGTCGTGCTGGGGATGAACGCCGATGTGCAGTCCGTCGATGGAGCCGTCCCGCTGCCAATCCAGGCAAGCTTGCAGCGGCACGCGGCGGGCCAATCGGCTCATGAATTCATCGGTGGGAATTTCAGCCAGCAAGTGGCGCATGCGGATCTGGTCCGGGCGCGCCAGGTCGAGGAACAGCTCCAGCACCGCCACCACCAAGGCATGCCCCTGGGCCAGGGGCACCCTGCCCGCCGGTTTATCCAATGGGGAACCGGCCAAGCCGAAGGCCAGCCAAGGCTCGCCATCACGGACCAGGGCCGACAGCCACAGGTCGTGGTGATGTTCGAGCATCGCCAACGCTTCGCCACCGTCCAGTTGCACGGCGAACTTGGCCGACAACTCAGGGAAGCGTTCGTGGGTTTGCAGGGTGAAGAGGATCTGCGCCGCCAACGGCCGGGTGTCGAACAACATCTGCCGATCGATCCCGGCCGCGGGGCTGAGCATCAGGTTGCGCACGTCATCGCCGGCCGGCTTGCGCGGGCCAAGCCCGGCGGCCAGCAATGGCTGGATCAGCGCGTCGTGCCCGGGACCGATCCCACGGATTTGCAGGTTGGCCCGGTTGGTCGCCTCGATCACGCCCCCGGCGAACCGCTCGGCCACCGACGCCACGACTTCGGCCTGATCCGCCTGGATGGCACCGCCATCGAGCTTGATCCGACAGATCCCACCGTCCAGCGCCTGGACGACACGCAGCAACCCCGGGCAACCGGAGGGGCGTACGACGCTGGAGGATGGACGTTCGTTCAAGGGAAAACCGACAAATAAGAAACGCCACATCGGCGAAGGACCGCCATTATGCCTGCTTTGCCGGGGGTCATGAAAAGCTTGCCGGTCGGATTGCTGACGGCGGACACACAATTTCCGAACGCCCCCATTCCAAACTGTGGGAGCGAGCTTGCTCGCGATAGCGGTCTGGCTGTGAAGATGATGTTGCGCCAGGCGCCTGATCCGCCGGGGCACGGTATGATGGCGACCCGGTTCGCGGGGAAACAGGCCCGCCGATCAAACAGATCTATTCGAGGAACAGAGATGACACCCTGGCTGACCGTAGTGGGCATCGGCGAAGAGGGCTTCAAGGGCCTGGGCAAGGTTGCTCGCCGCGCGCTGCTCGGTGCCTCGCGGATCGTTGGCGCGCAGCGTCAGTTGGATCTGCTGCCGCTGTGCATCCGCGGCCAACGGGAGCTGTGGCCCAGCCCGTTCTCCCTGGAACCGCTGCTTGCTCGGCAGGGTGAGCCGGTGTGCGTGCTGGCCAGCGGCGATCCGATGTTCTACGGCGTGGGTGCCAGCCTGGCGAAACAGGTGCCGAGTGATCAGATGCTGGTCATCCCCGCGCCCTCCTCCTGTTCGCTGGCGGCGGCACGCATGGGCTGGCCGTTGCAAGATGTGGTCACGCTGTCGTTGGTGGCCCGGCCCCTGGCGGCGCTCAATGTCCACCTATCCACCGGTGTCAGGCTGTTGCTGCTGAGCAACGATCGCCACAGTCCCGCCGCCGTGGCGACGTTATTGCGCGAGCGGGGATTCGGCCCGAGCACCATGACCGTGCTGGAGCATTTGGGCGGTGCGGCAGAACGTCGGATCGACGGTTGCGCCGCGCAATGGTCCGATGACACCGTCGCCGACCTGAACCTGATCGCCATCGAATGCCGGGCCGAACCGTCGACACCGCGCTTGTCACGCCTGGCCGGTTTGCCGGACACCGCTTTCGAGCATGACGGCCAGTTGACCAAACGCGACGTGCGCGCCATCACCCTCGCACGCCTCGCCCCGATGCCCGGCGAACTGCTCTGGGATGTCGGCGCCGGCAGCGGCTCCATCGGCATCGAATGGATGCGCGCCCACCCCAGTTGCCGGGCCCTGGCCATCGAAGCCGACGAAGGCCGCCAAGGCTTGATCGAGCGCAACCGCGACACCCTCGGCGTGCCCGGCCTGCAACTGATTCGCGGCAAAGCCCCCCAGGCGCTGGAGAACCTGGAGCGGCCGGACGCGGTGTTCATCGGCGGCGGCGTCACCCGCGAAGGCGTGCTCGAGGCCTGCTGGGCCCAACTCAAGCCCGGCGGCCGGCTCGTCGCCAACGCCGTGACCCTGCAAAGCGAAACGGCCCTGATGCACTGGCGCGAACGTCACGGCGGTGAACTGACCCGCATCCACATCGCCCAGGCCCAGCCCTTGGGCGAGTTCGACACCTGGCGCCAGGCCTTGCCGATCACCTTGCTCGACCTGGTCAAGCCTCTCGATGCGTGACGAAACCGCCGAACAACCCGCCCCCCTGCGCAGCGGCCTGACCACCGGCAGTTGCGCCACGGCCACCAGCCTGGCGGCCGCTCGATTACTGCTGCGCGGCACCGAAGCCGATGCCGTGGAAATCGTACTGCCCAAGGGCAAGCAAGTGCAGATGCGCCTGGAGTTCTGCCGGCTGACCGAACAAGGCGCCGAAGCCGGGACAATCAAGGACGCGGGCGATGACCCGGACGTAACCCACGGTGCCCTGTTGTTTTCCCAGGTGCGCTTGATCGCCGAGCCCGGTGTACGTTTCGTCGCGGGTCGCGGCGTCGGCACGGTGACGCGACCGGGGTTGGTGCTGAACGTCGGTGAACCGGCGATCAACCCGGTGCCGCGCAAAATGATCAACGACCACCTGGGTCGGCTTGCCGAGGAAAGCGGTTACGCCGGTGGTTTCGAAGTCACGGTCAACGTCGAGGGCGGCGAAGCCCTGGCGCTGAAAACCATGAATCCACGCCTGGGAATTCTTGGCGGCCTGTCGATCCTCGGCACCAGCGGTATCGTCCGGCCGTTCTCCTGCGCGGCCTACATTGCCTCGATCCACCAGGGTATCGACGTGGCAAAAACCAACGGTTACCTGCACATCGCCGCCTGCACCGGCAACGCCAGTGAAGACACCATGCGCCGGGTCTACAACCTGCCGGAAATCGCCCTGATCGAAATGGGCGACTTCGTCGGCGCCGTGCTCAAACATGTGCGCAAGGTCCCCGTGGAAAAGCTCAGCCTTTGCGGCGGCTTTGGCAAAATCAGCAAACTCGCCGCCGGCCACATGGACCTGCACAGCCGTCACTCGAGCATCGACCTGCCACAACTGGCCGAGTGGGCCGCTGCCATCGGTGCCGATGAGGCGTTGCAGCAAGGCATCCGCGCGGCCAACACCAGCCAGCAAGCCCTGGCAATGGCCAGCGCCGCCGGCATCGCCCTCGGCGACGCGGTGTGCGAGCACGCGTTGGCCTTCGCCCGCAGCGTGGTGCCGGCCCAGGTCCAGGTCGAAGTCTTCGCCATCGACCGCCAAGGCGGGATTGTCGGCCACGCGGGAGCCTTGTCATGAAGAGCCTTGAAATGAAACGCATCCTGCTGCTCGGCGGCGTCACCGAAGCCCTGGCCATCGCCCGCACCCTCGGGCCCCAGCACATCTACAGCCTGGCCGGCATCGGTCGCATTCCCATCGACCTGACCTGCCAGGTGCGCGTCGGCGGCTACGGCGGCGCCGAAGGGTTGGCGCAATTCATCCGCGCCGAGGGCATCGACCTGCTGCTGGACGCCACCCACCCCTACGCAGCACAAATCAGCCACAACGCCGCCCAGGCAGCCCGCGCCTGCGCTATCCCCTGCTGGGCCCTGCGCCGCCCGGCATGGCAGCCCCAGGCCGGCGATGACTGGCGCGAAGTGGCCGACTGGGCCGAACTGATCCAGGCCCTGCAACCCTTTCACCGCCCCCTCTTCACCCTAGGTCGCGAACCCCTGCAACATCTGCATGAAATTCCGCCCGAGCAATTCTGGACCTTGCGTGCCCTGGACGCTTACCCCGGTAATGAGCGCTGCGAAGTCATTGGAGCTCGTGGGCCGTTTCACATCGAGGGCGAGCGCGAGCTGTTCGAACGGCGACAGATCGATGTGCTGGTGAGCAAGAACAGCGGCAGCACGGCCACCGAGCCGAAACTGGAGGCGGCGCGGGAGCGGGGGGTGCCGGTGTTGGTGTTGAAGCGGCCGGTGTTGGCGGGGGTGGATCGGGAGTTTGGGACGGTGGATGAGGTGTTGCAGGGGCTGCGGCAGTTGATCTGACAGAAAACTGCACCGTCCTACAAGCCTGTCCTGTCAGAACTACGTCAGCAGGCTACATCACCTTGCGTCGCTGCCTACAACTACGCCAGAATCCGCCGGCTTGTGCGCCTTGGAGGCCCTCGGTAACTTGATTCCCGTCACTGCCCTTCAGTGATCGGGTTTAGTCGCCCGAGGTTTTCAGCGGGTTCACAAGCTTCGTCAGTCAGGTATTTCATCCCTGCACTTGATGGTGGTTGTGCGCAGGGCGCCTTCGGGCGCGCCGGTAATGCTGGACTCCCCGGTCGACTAACCTGCGCACAGCCGCCGCTCTGTGGCGAGGGAGCTTGCTCCCGCTGGGCTCTGTAGGAGCTGGCGAAGCCTGCGATCTTTTGATCTTTCCACTTGGGACTCAAGCGCCTGTGGAAAGATCGCAGCCTCGCTTCGCTCGACAGCTCCTACGCGCCCCAACGGGAGCAAGCTCCCTCACCACAAAAGCACTCACTTGAAGATCTGTTGCTACTGTTAACACCAGCCCTGCGACCCTATACCGCACGTGGCCTTTTTACTTCTCAACCCCGATCAGGCTAAATACCGCCACCTGATCGCCCATCGAGCGGATTGCCCCATGTCCCGACAACGGCTTGCATTTGCCTGGATCGCCTGCTTCGCAGTGCTGTTCAACATGCTTGCCATGCCGCTTTCCGGCAGCGGTGGCACGATGGCGAATGCGCAGGCCAATTCGCCAGCCGAGCAACTGCTGTGGGGCAGTTTCTGCTCCTCCAGCGGCACGAAGATGCTGGCGATTTCCCTGGGCAAACTCGAACAAAGCACGCAACAGAAAGACAATCACTCAACGATGCAGCATTGCTGGTGCTGCTCAGGCTCAGCGCCTTTGGTGGCGCTCGCCGGGCATGTTCCGCAGTTGTATCTGGATGCACAGCTGGCCCATCGCAGTGCAGTCCATTCGAAGCTCGACAGCCCCACGCCACGCCAGCAGTGGCCCAGCCTCAATCCCCGCGCCTCGCCTCTGGTCTGATTCTTCCCGCATAAAACTGCGCCCTGAATCGTTCCGGAGAATTGCCATGTTGAACAGACTTATCCTGCTGGCTGCCCTATTGCTTCCCGTCGGCTTCGCCCAGGCTCACCAGTACAAGGTGGGCGAGCTTGAGATCGCCCATCCGTGGTCCCAGGAGTTGCCGCCCAACGCACCGACCGTGGCCGCGTATTTCGTGATCCACAACGGCGGCACGACCGCCGACAAGCTGCTCAGCGTCGACTCGCCGATTGCCGGCAAGGCCGAGCTCCATGAGCATGTGATGCAAAACGACCTGATGAAGATGCAACCGGTGCCCGTCGTGGATATCGCCCCCGGTGCGACCGTCACCTTCGCGCCGATGGCGTATCACGTGATGCTGCTGGACCTGAAGGACCGCAGCCTGCTCAGCGATGGCAAACGCTTTGCCATGACCCTGCATTTCGAAAAAGCCGGGAATGTCACGGTCGACGTTGCGGTGCAGAAAAAAGCCCCCGACGGCACCAAGACACACATGCACGCCCAGTAGACGTAGCCGCCCGTGCAACCACTTCGCGCCAGGCCGTCCATGCCCCGCCGTCAGCCCATGAGCCTGACCCGCGGCAGTTGGATCAGCCTGTTCGCCATGCTGATGATCTTTATCGGCCCGCTGATTTCCCAGTCGATGCCGATGGGTCAGGGCATGTCCATGCCTGTGTCCATGGACATGAACATGGAGATGAGCATGGACATGTCGGCGCACGAAGCGCCGGCAGCCGAACACTGCCCGCCCCAGAGCGAGCACCATGCGTTGTGGGAAAAATGCGGCTATTGCAGCCTGCTGTTCAATTGCCCCGCACTGCCTGGCGGTCACACCTTCGCGGTCTTCGACACACCCCAGACCAACACCTACACCAGCCTTTCCCCACGCCTGGGCCATGCCCGGCCAGCGTCCTTCCCGGGTGCCCGCACCCGCGCACCGCCCCTCGACGCGTAAACCCGACACTTACCTCACCCCGGTCGTACAAGACAGCTTCATGCTGCCCGACCGTGTCGTCTACGTCTGTTCGATGGAATCATCATGTCCAGGTTTTCTGCTGACATCGCTTTGGGCGCTGCCCAGGTACGCTGCTCCCTGAACGAACCACGGGTTCGTTTACGCCAAACCATTGCCGCCCTGTGCGGCCTGCTGCTCACGCCCTACGTACTCGCTGATGAGCACGAGCATCACGACAATCAGGTTGAAGAACTGAGCCCGACGGTCATCACCGCCATCGCCCCCAGCTCACCCCTGACCGTCGTCACCAACCCCAAGGACCCGCGCCAACCGGTGCCGGCCAGTGACGGCGGCGACTACCTCAAGACCATTCCGGGCTTCGCCCTGGTACGCAACGGCGGCACCAATGGCGACCCGGTGTTGCGCGGCATGTTCGGCTCGCGGCTGAACATCCTCACCAACGGCAGCATGCTATTGGGTGCTTGCCCGGGTCGGATGGACGCACCGACGTCGTACATATCGCCAGAAACCTACGACAAGCTCACGGTTATCAAAGGCCCACAAACAGTGCTCTGGGGCCCCGGCGCATCGGCCGGGACCGTGCTGTTCGAGCGCGAGCCGGAACAGTTCGGCGAACTCGGCACCCGGGTCAACGCCAGTGTGCTGGCCGGCTCCAACGGCCGTTTCGACAAAGTGGTGGATGCTGCCGCCGGTGGGCCGCTGGGGTATGTACGGGTAATCGGCAACACCGCGCATTCGGACGATTACCGCGACGGCAATAACGACACTGTGCCGTCGCGCTATGACAAGTGGAATGGCGACGTCACCCTCGGCTGGACGCCGGACGCCGATACCCTGCTGGAGCTGACCGCCGGCAAGGGCGACGGTGAAGCACGCTACGCCGGGCGCGGCATGGACGGCTCGCAGTTCAAGCGTGAAAGCCTCGGGCTGCGTTTCGAGCGCTCGAACATCGGCGAGGTGCTGGACAAGGTCGAGGCCCAGGTCTACTACAACTACGCCGACCACGTGATGGACAACTACACGCTGCGCACGCCGTCCGGCACCGGGATGATGGCCGGGCCCATGGCCTCCAACGTCGACCGCCGCACCCTCGGCGCCCGCATCAAGGCCACCTGGCGCTGGGCCGATGTGCAGTTGATCAGCGGCCTGGACGCGCAGACCAACGAGCATCGCCAACGCAGCAGCATGGGCGTGGATACCTACAAGGACCTGCCGTACAGCAAGGACGCCGATTTCCACAATTACGGGGTGTTCGGCGAACTGACCTGGTACGCCGCCGACCGCGACAGGGTGATCACCGGCGCCCGGCTCGACCGTGCCTCGGCCAAGGACTACCGCCAGAGCATCGGTTCCGGCATGTCGGCCCGGCCCAACCCCACCGCCGATGACACCCGTGCCGACACGCTGCCCAGCGGTTTCGTCCGCTACGAACACGACCTGGACGACAGCCCCACCACCCTCTATGCAGGCGTGGGTCACGCACAACGCTTCCCGGACTACTGGGAGCTGTTCTCGGCGAACGTCGGCCCCAGCGGTTCACTGAATGCCTTCGACGCGATCAAGCCGGAGAAAACCACCCAGCTCGACTTCGGCCTGCAGTACAAGACCGAAACCCTCGAAGCCTGGGCATCGGGTTATGTCGGGCAGGTGCGCGACTACATCCTGTTCGATTACACCCCTGGGATGATGGGCACCACCTCGCGGGCCGAGAACATCGATGCACGGATCATGGGTGGTGAATTGGGTGCGGCCTACAAGCTGAGCGAGCGCTGGAAAGCCGACGCCACCCTGGCCTATGCCTGGGGCAAGAACAGCAGCGACGGCAGCGCCCTGGCGCAAATGCCGCCGCTGGACGCACGCTTGGGCCTGACCTACAGCGAAGATCGCTGGAGCGCCGGCGCCCTGTGGCGGGTGGTGGCGGCGCAGCACCGGGTCGACGAGAACAAGGGCAACGTGGTCGGCAAGGACTACGGCAAAAGCTCCGGCTTCGGCGTGTTCTCGCTCAACGGTGCCTACCGCATCAACAAGCACTGGAAGGTCAGCAGCGGCGTCGACAACCTGTTCGGCAAAGCCTACGCCGAGCACTTGAACCTGGCCGGCAACGCCGGGTTCGGCTACCCGGCGAGCGACCCGCAGGCCATCAACGAACCGGGGCGCACGCTCTGGACCAAGGTGGATATGAGTTTCTAAAAGCATCGCGGGCAAGCCTTGCTCCCACAGTATTTGTCATGGCTGCGGGACAAATTGTGCTCCCTCAGCAATGGGAATACCTGTGGGAGCAAGGCTTGCCCGCGATCGGTTGCGCAGCAACCGCCAAAAACATAACAACCCAATTTGCCCTGCGGAGCGCTTTCCGATGAGCCAACCGAAACCCAATTTCTACAACCTGGCCTGGCGCTGGCATTTTTATGCCGGGCTGTTCGTGGCGCCGTTCATGGTGATGCTGGCCCTGACCGGGATCATTTACCTGTTCAAGCCGCAACTCGATCCACTGATGTATGGCAGCCTGCTGAACGTGCCGGCCGGGCATCACACCCTGGCGGCGGACGACCTGCTCAAGCAAGTCCGCCAGGCCTACCCCCAAGGCCAGGTCAAACAGTACCTGCCACCGGTCAATGCCGAGCGCAGCGCGCAATTCGTGGTGATCGACCAGGGCCGGGAACTGAATGTGTTCATCGACCCGTACCACGGCGATGTCCTCGGCGAGCAGGATGCGAAGAACAACCTGCAAGCCATGGCCCGGGCCATTCACGGCGAACTGCTGATCGGCACCGTTGGTGACCGGTTGGTGGAAATGGCCGCTGGTTGGGGCGTGGTGCTGGTGGTGTCCGGGCTGTACCTGTGGTGGCCGCGCGGGCAATCATCAGCCGGAGTGCTGTGGCCGCGCTGGAGCGCGCGCGGTCGGCTGTTCTGGCGTGACTTGCATGTCGTCGTCGGTTTCTGGGGCGCGGCATTGCTGCTGGTAATGCTGCTCAGCGGCATGACCTGGACCGGCTTCTGGGGCAAACAATACGCCAACCTCTGGAACCGCTTCCCGGCGGCGATGTGGAATGACGTGCCCAAGTCCGACGTCGAGGCCGGCAGCCTCAACAACGCCCATCGTCAAACCGTGCCCTGGGCCGTGGAAAATACCCCGATGCCGATGTCCGGCGACCATGCCGAGCACATGGGCCACGGCGGCATGCACGAAGGCCCCGCCGCCCCGACCGTCAGCCTGCAAGCGGTGCAGGATATCGCCACCGAACGCCAGGTCACGCCCGGCTACAGCATCACCCTGCCGACCACGTCCACCGGCGTGTTCACCGTCGCCGTGTTTGCCGACGACCCGCGCAACGACGCCACCCTGCACGTGGACCAATACACCGGCAAGGTCCTGGCCGATGTGCGCTGGGAGCACTACGGCGTCGTGGCCCGCGCCACCGAAACCGGGGTAATGCTGCACGAAGGCAAGATGTTCGGCCCGCTGAACCAGATCATCGTGCTGCTGATTTGCCTGATGATCCTGCTCAGCGCCGTGAGTGGCATGGTGATTTGGTGGAAGCGCCGGCCAGCGGGCAAGTTCGGCGTACCGCCGCTGCGTCACGACCTGCCGACCTGGAAGGCCGGGGTGTTCATCATGCTGGCCCTGGCGGTGGTGTTTCCGTTGGTGGGGGCTTCGCTGGTGGTGGTGTGGTTGCTGGATCGCCTCGTCACCCGTTTCAATCGCCAGCCTGAGATTGCTTCATCTTCAAGCTGAAGACAGTGCGTTAACGGAAGGCGGTGCGAAACCTCTACAATCGCGACCGCTTTCCAAACCACGAACACAGTTCAAACTGTGGGAGCGGGCTTTGTGGGAGCAAAGCTTGCTCGCGATCCAGGCGCTGCGGTCCTCAAGAGACCGCGTCGTTTTCATCGCGGGCAAGCCTTGCTCCCACAAAGCCCGCTCCCACAATGAGACTGTGTTTCACACCAAATGCCGAGTAGCTGCATGACCTCCCTAACCCTCTCCCACCTCGCCTGGACGCCCCTGGGCCATGGCCACTGTCATCACCAGTTCCAGCTGCGTGACGTGACGTTGCAGGTGGCGGCCGGGGAGTTTGTCGGGTTGATCGGGCCCAACGGCAGTGGCAAGACCAGCCTGTTGCGCTGCGCCTATCGCTTCAGCCGGCCGGAACATGGCGAGGTGAAACTCGAGCATCACAACGTCTGGAAACAGTCCTCGCGCTGGTGCGCCCAACGCATCGCCGTGGTCCTGCAGGAGTTTCCCGACGCCTTCGGCCTGACGGTCGAGGAAGTGGTCGCCATGGGCCGCACGCCCCACAAAGGTCTGTTCGACGGCGACAATCACGACGACCGCCGGCTGGTGCGCCAGGCACTGGAATCGGCCGGGCTCGCAGGCTTTGGCGACCATGCATTCGCCACCCTCTCGGGCGGTGAGAAGCAACGGGTGATCCTCGCCCGGGCCCTGGCCCAGCAACCGCAGTTGCTGATCCTCGACGAGCCGACTAATCACCTCGACCCCCACTATCAATTGCAATTGCTGCAACTGATCAAGGGCCTGGGCATCGGCACCCTCGCCAGCCTCCACGACCTGAACCTGGCCGCCGCCTTCTGCGACCGCCTGTACGTGATCGAACACGGGCGCATCGTCGCCAGCGGCACGCCCAAGGACGTCCTCAGCGTCGAGCTGTTGCGCGAGGTGTTCGGCATCGAAGCCCTGGTGGATGAACACCCGCTGTCCGGCTACCCACGAATCACCTGGATAACCCAACCATGACCTTGCGTTCCCTGCTGTTGCTACCCCTGCTGCTGGGCAGTGCCCACGCCTTGGCCGAAGCCACCCACTACCCGTTGACGATCCAGAGCTGCAACCGCCAGGTGGTGTTCAACGAGGCACCTCGGCACGCTGTCAGCCATGACATCAACATGACCCAGATGATGCTTGCCCTGGGGCTCAAACCGCGCATGGTCGGCTACAGCGGCATCAGCGGCTGGAAATCGGTGACGCCCGAGATGGCCAGGATCCTTGATGGCCTGCCGGAACTGGCCGCCAAATATCCCTCGGTGGAAAACCTGCTCAATGCCAACGTCGATTTCTTCTTCGCCGGTTGGGACTACGGCATGCGGGTGGGCGGCGACCTGACCCCGCAGACTCTGGAACCGCTGAGCATCAATGTCTACGAACTGACCGAATCCTGCGCGTTCGTGATGAAGCGTCCGGCGGCCTCGCTTGAGGACACCTACAACGACCTGCGCAACCTCGGGAAGATCTTCGACGTGCAGGATCGCGCCAACGCGCTGATCGCCACGATGCAGGCCCAGGTGGCCGAAGTGCGCAAGCACCTGCCCACCCAGCAACCGCGGGTGTTCCTGTACGACAGCGGCGAAGACCGCGCCATGACCTCCGGGCGCCTGGGCATGCCCCAGGCCCTGATCGACGCAGCCGGTGGGCGCAACATCCTCGATGACGTGGAAACCAGTTGGACCCGGGTGAACTGGGAGAACGTGGTCGAGCGCAACCCGCAGGTCATCGTGATCGTCGACTACGGCGAAGTCAGCGCCGAGCAGAAACAGCAATTCCTGTTGAACAACCCGGCCCTGCAATCGGTGGAGGCGATCCAGCAACGGCGCTTCATTGTGATTCCCTACGTGCAGGCCACGCCGGGCATCGATAACGTGCTGGCGGTGCAAACCCTGGCGCGGGGTTTTCACGGCCAATGAACGGTCGTCGCTATGGCGCCCTGCTGATGGTCCTCGGCGCACTGCTGCTGGTGTCGTGTGTGGTGTCCCTGGGTTTCGGGCCGGCGCGGGTGCCGGTGGCCGTGGTCTGGGACATCCTGCTGAACAAGGCCTTCAGGGTGGGTGACGTCCATTGGACGCCCGGCCAGGAGCATATCGTCTGGCTGATCCGCGTCCCGCGGTTGCTGCTCGGTGCCTTGGTCGGCGCCGGGCTGGCGTTGATCGGTGCGGTGCTGCAAGCAGTCACGCGCAACCCGCTGGCTGACCCGCACCTGCTGGGCGTCACCTCTGGCGCGACTCTGGGAGCGGTCATCGTGGTGCTGCATGTCGGCGAGATTGTCGGCCTGCTGACCCTGCCGCTGGCGGCGTTCATCGGTGCGCTGCTGAGCATGCTGCTGGTGCTGACCATCGCTGCCCGCCAGGGCCGCCTGGAAAGTGATCGGCTGTTGTTGTGCGGCGTGGCGGTGTCCTTCGTGATGATGGCGGCGGCCAATCTGTTGTTGTTCCTCGGTGACCATCGCGCCAGTTCGGCAGTGATGTTCTGGATGCTCGGCGGCCTGGGCCTGGCCCGCTGGGAACTGCTGGCGGTGCCGGCGGCCAGTGTGGTGCTGGGACTGGTGTTGCTGCTGGGCATGGCCCGGCCGCTGAACGCGCTGATGGCCGGCGAACAGACCGCCGTGACCCTGGGCCTGAACGCGGCGAAGGTGCGATTGTGGATCTTCTTGATCGCCTCGCTGATGACCGGCGTGCTGGTGTCCATCAGCGGTTCGATTGGTTTTGTCGGGCTGATGGTCCCGCACATTGCCCGGCGCCTGGTGGGCGCCGAGCATCGTCGGTTGCTGCCGGCCTGCGTGCTGCTCGGCAGCCTGTTCCTGGTGTGGGTGGACGTGGCGGCGCGGACGTTGATCGCGCCGGAAGACTTGCCGATTGGGGTCGCGACAGCCGCTATCGGCGGATTGTTTTTCATCGGACTCATGCGGCGTCGCTGAGCGGCGTCTTTTCCTGATCACAAAAATCACCTGTGGGAGCGAGCTTGCTCGCGATGGCGATGGATCAGTCAAATTAGCGGTGACTGACACTCCCCTATCGCGAGCAAGCTCGCTCCCACAGGGGCATCGCAATTCTCTCGCCCCAATGTGGCGCACCTCTTCGCACCAGCCCCCGCAACGCGCTCACTCATGGTGCAACCGCTCGTGCACCTCCCACGCCAACCCCGCATTTCAAAGCCTTCCCCCGACCGGGCACACCCCTTGCAAAAGCGCTTGCAGCGTTTGCATCTGCCCTCAAAAAAATTCATAAGTCCATGGAGATCGCACAATGAAGCGTCGTAGCTTGATCAAGGTTTTTACACTCTCGGCAAGCATTGCCGCGATGGGCATGGCCTGGACCGTCCAGGCCGCCGAGACCATCAAGGTCGGCATCCTGCATTCGCTGTCCGGCACCATGGCGATCTCCGAGACGTCCCTCAAGGACATGGCGCTGATGACCATTGATGAGATCAACGCCAAGGGTGGTGTGAACGGCAAGAAGCTTGAAGCGGTGGTCGTGGACCCGGCGTCGAACTGGCCGCTGTTCGCCGAAAAGGGTCGGCAGTTGCTGACCCAGGACAAGGTCGCCGTGGTGTTCGGCTGCTGGACGTCGGTGTCGCGTAAATCCGTGCTGCCGGTGTTCGAAGAGCTCAATGGGCTGCTGTTCTACCCGGTGCAGTACGAAGGCGAAGAGATGTCGCCAAACGTGTTCTACACCGGCGCAGCGCCGAACCAGCAGGCGATTCCGGCGGTGGAATACCTGATGAGCGAAGAAGGCGGCAGTGCCAAGCGTTATTTCCTGCTGGGCACCGACTACGTCTACCCGCGCACCACCAACAAGATCCTGCGCTCGTTCCTGCATTCCAAAGGTGTGGCGGACAAGGACATCGAAGAGGTCTACACCCCGTTCGGCCACAGCGATTACCAGACCATCGTGGCCAACATCAAGAAGTTCTCGGCCGGTGGCAAGACCGCAGTCATTTCCACGGTCAACGGCGACTCCAACGTGCCGTTCTATAAAGAACTGGCGAACCAGGGCCTGAAAGCCACCGACGTACCGGTCGTGGCGTTCTCGGTGGGCGAAGAGGAACTGCGCGGCATCGACACCAAGCCACTGGTAGGCAACCTGGCGGCGTGGAACTACTTCGAATCCGTGGATAACCCGGCGAACAAGAAATTCGTTGATTCATGGAAAGCCTACGCCAAGGCCAAGAACCTGCCAGGCGCCGACAAAGCAGTGACCAACGACCCGATGGAAGCCACCTACGTCGGCATCCACATGTGGGCGCAAGCCGTGGAAAAAGCCAAGTCCACCGACGTCGACAAAGTCCGCGAAGCCCTGGCCGGCCAGACCTTCGCCGCACCGTCGGGCTACACCCTGACCATGGACAAGACCAACCATCACCTGCACAAGCCAGTGATGATCGGCGAGATCCAGGCCGACGGTCAGTTCAACGTGGTCTGGCAGACCGAAGGCCCGATCCGCGCGCAACCGTGGAGCCCGTTCATCGCCGGCAACGACAAGAAGCCTGACTATGCGGTGAAGAGCAACTGAGCCTGGGAGCAAGCCCCTAACTCTGTGGGAGCAAAGCTTGCTCGCGATCGCGGTCATCCAGACACACCGCCATCGCGAGCAAGCTTTGCTCCCACAGGGTCCGTCGTCGCCTTACAGGACGTAGCTATGTCCCTTTATCGTTTGTTCCTCCTAGCATGTTTGCTGCTACCAATGGCCGCCCACGCCGGGGAAGCCGAAGACTTCGTCGCCGCCAACCCGACCCAGCAGGCCAAACTCCTGGAAAGCTGGGCCGCGCAGCCGGAGCCTGAGCGCGTCGAACTGATCAATGCCCTGCAACAGGGCCAGTTGACCGTCGACGGCCAACCCAAGACCCTGCGCCTGAACAACCGCTTGCGCGGGCTGATCGAAACCGCCCTCGCCAGTCATCAACTGCTCGCCGTCGATGCCCGCGTACGCCTGGGCGCGGCGCAGCAACTGCAAAAAAGCGCGCGCCCGGCGCAACTGGCGTTTCTCGATCGGCAACTGGCCGGCGAGCAGGACGAAGATGTGCATGCTGCTCTGAGTCTGGCCCTGGCGAACCTGCAACTGGTGGATGCCAACCCGAGTGTGCGCCTGGCCGCCGTCCGGCTGCTGGGGGAAACCGGCGATCCGCTGGCCCGCACGCGCCTGGAAGGTTTGCTCGAACCCGGCGTCGAAACCGATGCCGCTGTGCGCACCGCGGCTGAAACCAGCCTCAGCCAGGTCAAACGCAAACTCCTGGTGGGCGAATTGCTGGGCCAAGCCTTCAGCGGCATGTCCCTGGGCTCGATCCTGCTGCTCGCCGCCCTCGGCCTGGCCATCACCTTCGGCCTGCTGGGGGTGATCAACATGGCCCACGGCGAGATGCTGATGCTGGGTGCCTACTCCACTTATGTGGTGCAGATGCTGTTCCAGCGCTTCGCCCCGAACGCCATCGAGTTCTATCCGCTGATCGCCCTGCCGGTGGCTTTTTTCATTACCGCCGCCATCGGCATGGCCCTGGAGCGCACGGTGATTCGCCACCTCTACGGGCGGCCGCTGGAAACCCTGCTCGCCACCTGGGGCATCAGCCTGATGCTGATCCAACTGGTGCGCCTGGTGTTCGGCGCGCAGAACGTCGAAGTTGCCAACCCAGCCTGGCTCTCTGGCGGAATTCAGGTATTGCCGAACCTGGTGCTGCCGTACAACCGCATCGTGATCATCGCCTTCGCACTGTTCGTGGTGGTGCTGACCTGGCTGCTGCTGAACAAGACACGCCTGGGCCTGAACGTGCGCGCGGTGACCCAGAACCGCAACATGGCCGCCTGCTGTGGCGTGCCCACCGGGCGGGTGGACATGCTCGCCTTCGGCCTCGGCTCGGGCATCGCCGGGCTCGGTGGCGTGGCCCTGAGCCAGATCGGCAACGTCGGTCCGGACCTGGGCCAGAGCTACATCATCGACTCGTTCCTGGTGGTGGTGCTCGGCGGCGTCGGCCAGTTGGCCGGTAGCGTGTTCGCTGCGTTCGGCCTCGGCATCGCCAACAAGATCCTCGAACCGCAGATCGGCGCCGTGCTCGGCAAGATCCTGATCCTCGCGCTGATCATTCTGTTCATCCAGAAGCGTCCGCAAGGCCTCTTCGCGCTCAAAGGACGGGTAATCGACTGATGAACCAGCCCCTGATGCTCACGGCCACGCAAAAGGCCGGTCCCAAAGTCACCCTCGTCGTCGGCATGCTGATCCTGGCCGTGCTGCTGAGCCTGCCGCTACTGTCGCTGCTGGCGGCTGACAATCCGCTGCACGTCTCGGCGTATACCCTGACCCTGGTGGGCAAGATTCTCTGCTACGCCATCGTCGCCCTGGCCCTGGACCTGGTCTGGGGCTACGCCGGCTTGCTCTCCCTGGGCCACGGCCTGTTCTTCGCCCTGGGCGGCTACGCCATGGGCATGTACCTGATGCGCCAGGCCGCCGGCGATGGCTTGCCGGCGTTCATGACCTTCTTGTCGTGGACCGAGTTGCCCTGGTACTGGGCCGGCACCGACAGTTTCCTCTGGGCGATGTGCCTGGTGGTGCTGGCGCCGGGTTTGCTGGCGCTGGTGTTCGGCTTTTTTGCCTTCCGCTCGCGGATCAAGGGCGTGTATTTCTCGATCATGACCCAGGCCCTGACCTTCGCCGGGATGCTGCTGTTTTTCCGCAACGAAACCGGGTTTGGCGGCAACAACGGCTTCACCAATTTCCGCTCGATCCTGGGCTTTGGCATCACCGAGCCGGGGACCCGGGCGGTGCTGTTTTTCGCCACGGTGTTGTTGCTGGTGGCAAGCCTGTTCATCGGCTGGCGCCTGGCCCGCAGCAAGTTTGGCCGGGTGCTGACCGCCCTGCGTGACGCGGAAAACCGCCTGATGTTCTGCGGCTACGATCCCCGTGGTTTCAAGCTGTTCGTCTGGGTGTTGAGCGCGGTGTTGTGCGGCCTGGCCGGGGCGTTGTACGTGCCGCAGGTGGGCATCATCAACCCCAGCGAAATGTCGCCGACCAACTCCATTGAGGCCGCCGTGTGGGTCGCCCTCGGCGGGCGTGGCACGCTGATCGGGCCGCTGCTGGGCGCCGGGGTGGTCAACGGCATGAAGAGCTGGTTCACCGTGGCGTTTCCTGAGTACTGGCTGTTTTTCCTCGGTGCGCTGTTCATCGTCGTGACCCTGTATCTGCCCAAGGGCGTGATCGGTCTGCTGAAGAAAAGAGGTGAACAATGAGAATCACAGCGAGTGCCGAATTCATGCTCGAACCCGCCTTCTTTCCACCGCAACCCAGCCAGGACGCCGGCAGCAGCCGCGACGCCATCGGCCTCGGCCAAGCAGCCGGCCAGGGCCTGAACACCCGCCACGGCACCATCCTGACCCTGGAAGACATCAGCGTCAGTTTCGACGGCTTCAAGGCCTTGAACGATTTGAACCTGTACATCGGCGTCGGCGAATTGCGCTGCATCATCGGCCCCAACGGCGCCGGCAAGACCACGCTGATGGACGTGATCACCGGCAAGACCCGTCCCAGCCATGGCAAGGCCTGGTTCGGCGAAACCCTGGACCTGACCAGCATGAGCGAAGTGGCGATCGCCCAGGCCGGCATCGGTCGCAAGTTCCAGAAGCCCACGGTGTTCGAAGCGTTGAGCGTGTTCGAGAACCTGGAGCTGGCGCTCAAGACCGACAAATCGGTGTGGGCCAGCCTGCGGGCGAAACTGAGCGGCGAGCAGCACGATCGCATCGGCGAAGTACTCGAGACCATTCGTCTCACGACCTCGGTCAACCGCGCTGCCGGGCTGCTGTCCCACGGGCAGAAGCAGTTCCTGGAGATCGGCATGCTGCTGGTACAAGACCCGCAATTGCTGCTGCTCGACGAGCCGGTGGCGGGCATGACCGACGCCGAGACCGAGTTCACCGCCGAGCTGTTCAAGTCCTTGGCGGGCAAGCATTCGCTGATGGTGGTGGAACACGACATGGGCTTCGTCGGCGCGATTGCCGACCACGTCACCGTGTTGCACCAGGGCAGCGTGCTGGCCGAAGGGTCGCTGGAACAGGTGCAGGAAAATGAGCGGGTGATCGAGGTGTATCTCGGTCGGTAGACCTGCAAACACTGTTCCCTGTGGGAGCAAGCTTTGCTCCCACAGAGGACTTGAGGGGAATTCAAGACATGCTGCAAGTCGACAAACTGCACCAGTACTACGGCGGTAGCCACATCCTGCGCGGCCTGTCGTTCGACGCCAAGGTCGGCGAGGTGACTTGCCTGTTGGGGCGTAACGGCGTGGGCAAGACCACCCTGCTCAAATGCCTGATGGGCCTGTTGCCGGCCAAGGAAGGCGCGGTGAATTGGGAAGGCAAAGCCATCACCACGTTCAAGCCACACCAACGAGTGCATGCCGGCATCGCCTACGTGCCCCAGGGCCGGGAGATTTTCGGGCGGCTGACGGTGGAAGAAAACCTGCTGATGGGCCTGTCGCGCTTTCCCGGCTCCGAAGCCAAGGAAGTGCCGGCATTCATCTACGAATTGTTCCCGGTGCTGCTGCAGATGAAACAACGCCGTGGCGGTGATTTGTCCGGCGGCCAGCAACAGCAGCTCGCCATTGGCCGGGCCCTGGCCAGCCGTCCACGCCTGCTGATTCTCGACGAGCCCACCGAAGGCATCCAGCCCTCGGTGATCAAGGAGATCGGAGCGGTGATCAAGAAACTGGCGGCCCGGGGCGACATGGCGATTTTGCTGGTGGAGCAGTTCTACGACTTCGCCGCCGAGCTGGCCGATCAGTACCTGGTGATGTCCCGGGGCGAGATCGTGCAGCAGGGGCGCGGAGAAAATATGGAAGCCGAGGGTGTGCGCGGGCTGGTTACGATCTAGTCTGTAGCGTCCTGAAGATAATCAGAAATCATGAATCTACCTGTCTGTTCATTGGCGCCTTCGGCCATCTTCACCCCCAGCTGGCATGCCGAGCTGGAACTGGGTTACGCCCGATTCGGCGATTGCACGCGTCCGGTACAGCGCCGTCATAAAGGCCCGCTGCGGGTGCAGAAGCACTTGTATGCCGAAGGCCCTGAGGTGTGCCAGCACATCATTGTCCACCCGCCCGGCGGGATTGCCGGCGGTGACCGACTGGACATCTCGGCCCACGTCGGCCCGGGCGCCTGGGCGCAGTTGACCAGCCCCGGCGCGGCCAAGTGGTATCGCGCCGCGGGTCCTGCGTATCAGCAATTGACCCTGAGCGTGGCTCCCGGCGCGACCCTGGAATGGCTGCCCCAGGAAACCATCGTCTTCAGCGCGGCCCAGGCCGAACTCAACACCTGCATCGACCTGCAGGGCGACGGGCGCCTGTTCTACTGGGACATGGTTGCCCTCGGCCGACCGGCCAGCGGCGAGCGGTTCGACCTGGGGCATTTCCAGTCACGGTTGGACATTCGCCGCGACGGCCAGTTGCTGTGGCACGAGCGCCAGCGCATTGTGGGCGGTGATGGGTTGCTCGACTCACCCATCGGGCTGGGCGGCGATCCAGTGTTTGCCACGTTATTGGTGACCGGCGAGATCGACAGCGAGCTGTTGGAGCAGTGCCGATCCCTGGGCCATGACGTACGTGGCGACCTGACCCAATTGCCCGGCCTGGTCGTGGCCCGCTGCCTGGCGAGCGAGGCGTTGCTGGCGCGCGGGTGGTTGATTGAGTTGTGGCGCTTGCTCAGGCCTGCATTGCTTGGAAGAGAGGCCGTGCCACCCCGGATCTGGAGCACATGAATCTGCTTTTCTGTGGAAGCAATGGAGTGGAAGCAATGAAACTCTGTGGGAGCAAAGCTTGCTCGCGATGAACGATAACGCGGTCCTTCTGATCGACCGAGGCGCTGCTATCGCGAGCAAGTTTTGCTCCCACAGAGTTTGCTCCCACAGGCTCGCTCCCACAGTGGAATGGGTTTACCGCGAAAATTTTTTATCTGCCTTTATGGATTGCACATGGACCTGACCCCACGCGAAAAAGACAAGCTGTTGATCTTCACCGCCGGCCTCGTCGCCGAACGACGGTTGGCCCGTGGCCTGAAGCTCAACTACCCGGAGGCCATGGCCTATATTTCCGCGGCCCTGCTCGAAGGCGCCCGTGACGGCCAGACCGTCGCCGAGCTGATGCACTACGGCACCACGCTGCTGAGTCGCGAACAGGTGATGGAAGGCATCCCGGAAATGATCCCCGAGATCCAGGTCGAGGCGACGTTTCCCGACGGCACCAAACTGGTCACCGTCCACCAGCCCATCGCCTGAGGCCACGCAATGACTCACCACGTTCGTGACGCCCAACACCCGGACCTGCCAGCGATCCGCGATATCTACAACGACGCGGTACTGAACACCACCGCGATCTGGAACGAACAGTCAGTGGACCTGGGCAATCGCCAGGCGTGGTTCAGTACACGACAATCCCAAGGCTATCCGGTGCTGGTGGTGGTCGACGCCGAGGAGAACGTGCTCGGCTACGCTTCATTCGGCGACTGGCGGCCTTTCGACGGTTTCCGGCACACCGTGGAGCATTCGGTCTACGTACGTAGCGACCAGCGCGGCAATGGCCTCGGCCCGTTGTTGATGAGCGCACTGATCGAGCGCGCCAGGGCCTGCGGCAAACACGTGATGGTCGCCGCCATCGAGAGCGGCAACGTTGCCTCGATTCGCCTGCACGAGCGCGCCGGTTTCGTCACCACCGGGCAGATGCCCCAGGTGGGTACCAAGTTCGGCCGCTGGCTGGATCTGACTTTCATGCAGTTGGTCCTCAATCCCGGGGCGCAACCGCCCGTCTTCGACAAGGAGTGATGCCTATGAACCCCGCCCAGTTACGTCGAGTCCACGCTGAAAGCTTTGCGCATTATCGTCAGGGCCTGATCGATCTGTTGCTCGACGCCGTCGGGTACGGCGCCAGCGTGGGGTTCATGGCCGATCTCGATGCCGTCCAGGCCCGCGCCTATTTCGACGAGGTCCAGGCCAGCCTCAACCAGGGCCACCTGCTGCTGTGGGTGGTGGTCAAGGATGAACAGGTGCAGGCCAGCGTCCAGCTTGCCCTGTGCCAGAAGCCCAACGGACTCAATCGCGCCGAAGTGCAGAAGCTGCTGGTCCGCGGCGAGGCCCGCCGTCGTGGCCTGGGCCAGCAATTGATGAGTGCCCTGGAACTCGGCGCCCGTCAGCACAAGCGCGGCCTGCTGTACCTCGACACCGAGGCCGGCTCCGAGGCCGAGGCGTTCTACCGGGCCATGGGCTACACCCGCGTCGGCGAACTGCCCGACTACTGCCAGAGCCCGGACGGGACCTACACACCGACCGCCATTTACTACAAGACTTTGGGGCAACCGCAATGATTCCAGGGCAATACCAGGTCCAGCCTGGCGACATCGAACTCAACGTCGGCCGCCGCACGCTCACGCTGAACGTCGCCAACAGCGGCGACCGGCCGATCCAGGTCGGTTCGCACTATCACTTTTTCGAAACCAACGACGCCCTGACCTTCGACCGCGCCGCCAGCCGTGGCATGCGCCTGAACATCCCGGCCGGCACCGCGGTGCGCTTCGAACCGGGCCAGAGCCGCGAGGTGGAACTGGTGGACCTGGCCGGGCATCGCCGGGTGTTCGGGTTTGCCGGGCGGGTCATGGGCAACCTTTAGGTCACGGCATTTGCGTTGGCCCCTTCGCGAGCAGGCTCGCTCCCACAGGGGAATGCGGTCAACTGTGGGAGCGAGCCTGCTCGCGAAAAGTGAGCGCAGCGAACGGCCTTACTATCAATTGAGTTTCAAGGCGAGCACATGAAGATTTCGAGACAAGCCTACGCCGACATGTTCGGCCCCACCGTCGGTGACAAGGTCCGCCTGGCCGACACCGAGTTGTGGATCGAAGTGGAAAAAGACTTCACCACCTACGGCGAAGAAGTGAAATTCGGCGGCGGCAAGGTGATTCGCGACGGCATGGGCCAAAGCCAGCTGCTGGCCGCCGAGGTCGTCGACACCTTGATCACCAACGCGCTGATCATCGACCACTGGGGCATAGTCAAGGCCGATGTCGGCCTCAAGGACGGACGCATCGCGGCCATCGGCAAGGCCGGCAACCCGGACATCCAGCCCGACGTGACCATCGCCATCGGCGCCAGCACCGAAGTGATCGCCGGCGAAGGCATGATCCTCACTGCCGGCGGCATCGACACCCACATCCATTTCATCTGCCCCCAGCAGATCGAAGAAGCGCTGATGAGCGGCGTCACCACCATGATCGGCGGCGGCACCGGTCCCGCCACCGGGACCAACGCCACCACCTGCACCTCCGGCCCATGGCACCTGGCGCGCATGCTCCAGGCCGCCGACGCCTTCCCGATGAACATCGGCTTCACCGGCAAGGGCAACGCCAGCCTGCCGGAGCCGTTGATCGAGCAGGTCAAGGCCGGCGCCATCGGCCTGAAGCTGCACGAAGACTGGGGCACCACACCAGCAGCCATCGACAACTGCTTGAGCGTGGCCGACCAGTACGACGTGCAGGTGGCGATCCACACCGACACCCTCAACGAATCGGGCTTCGTCGAAACCACCCTCGCCGCCTTCAAGGGCCGCACCATCCACACCTACCACACCGAAGGCGCCGGTGGTGGTCACGCGCCGGACATCATCAAGGCCTGTGGCTTCGCCAACGTGCTGCCCAGTTCCACCAACCCGACCCGGCCGTTCACCCGCAACACCATCGACGAACACCTGGACATGCTGATGGTCTGCCATCACCTGGACCCGAGCATTGCCGAAGACGTGGCCTTCGCCGAAAGCCGCATCCGCCGCGAGACCATCGCCGCCGAAGACATTCTCCACGACCTCGGCGCGTTCTCGATGATCAGCTCCGACAGCCAGGCCATGGGCCGCGTCGGCGAAGTCATCACGCGCACCTGGCAGACCGCCGACAAGATGAAGAAGCAACGCGGCGCCCTGCCCGGCGACGGCGAAGGCAACGACAACTTCCGCATCAAGCGCTACATCGCCAAGTACACCATCAACCCGGCGATCACCCACGGCATCAGCCATGAAGTGGGTTCCATCGAAGTGGGCAAGTGGGCCGACCTGGTGCTGTGGCGCCCGGCGTTCTTCGGCGTCAAGCCGACGTTGATCCTCAAGGGCGGGGCGATTGCCGCCAGCCTGATGGGTGACGCCAACGCCTCGATCCCGACGCCACAACCGGTGCACTACCGGCCGATGTTCGCAAGCTACGGCGGCTCACGGCATGCCACCAGCCTGACCTTCATCAGCCAGGCCGCCGCCGAGGCCGGGTTGCCGGAACAGCTTGGGCTGAAGAAGAAAATCGCCGTGGTCAAAGGCTGCCGCGACGTGCAGAAGACCGACCTGATCCACAACGACTACCTGCCGAGCATCGACGTTGACCCACAGACCTACCAGGTCAAGGCCGACGGCGTGTTGCTGTGGTGCGAACCGGCTGAAGTGCTGCCGATGGCGCAGCGCTATTTCCTGTTTTGATCCTGTGGGAGCGAGCTTGCTCGCGATGGCGGCGGCACATTCAACACGTATGCAAGCTGAACCACCGCTATCGCGAGCAAGCTCGCTCCCACATTTTTTCGGGGTCGTCTTACAGGTCCGTGCTTTCCACCAGGGCGTCCAGCTCCTCTTCGGTCAATAACTGGATGAGTTCCGCTTCCTTGACCTTGTGTTGCAAGCCCAGTGTCTCGGATTGGCTGACATAGTCAGGCTCCTCCAGGGTTCCGGCCGCTTTCGCCTCATCCAGCGCAAGCTGATTGGCGATGAGGGCATCATTCATCGCCTGGAAAAGGCTCGCGCGTTTTTGCTTCACGTAATCGATCCAGAAGTCCCGGCCAACCAGCGACTGCAATTGCTTCGGTGAATCATCCAGCGCCAGGATCTCGGCCGCCGCCGCATTGAGCATCTCTGCCGTAACGCCGGCCATCTGGATAAAGCGCCCACCCTTGGGCTGTCCCGGCAGTTCCAGTCGACTCTTGAGACCGACACGGTAGGCCAGGCGCACCTCCACCTCTTCGATCTGCCTGATGAGCCGATTCTTTTGCGCGGCGGTGAGATCCTCACGAGCATTGATCGTGTCACGCCGCTGCTGGATATCCTGCAGGGCAATACGCTCCACCTCATCGAGGCGAAACAGCCCCTTGGCCAGCCGGATCAGCGCCACAGCCTCCTGTTCTCCCACCATCAGGGCCTTGGCGTTGTGGATCATCAATTTGATTTCCAGGTAGCTGAAGGACAACGCGGCGCGATCCTCACACGCCGGCGCGCCAGCCAGGTCGAACAGCTCACGGCGCAAGTCGGTGGAGTCCCTGATCGCTTCAAGCATCTGCCAGACACGCGCCTGGAGGTCCGGATAATTTTCCACGTCCTGGTAAGAGCCGGCCAATCGGTTCAACAGCTGAAAAAACTCCCTGGACTGCGTTTCAGCCTCCAGGCTCCGCCACAGTGTATTTTTGTCCTGCTGTTGCTCCCTGGGCAGGTCTAGCAGCCATCGATCCACATCCGATAGCCTTCCCCCTGGGACATGTTCAAACGCGCCAGGCGAACGAAAGGTCACCCATTCGGGATGCGACGTTGCGAGGTTCGCCCAATAATCACGCAAGCGCTGCTGGGTCGCCTCGTTCAGTGGATTGTTCTG
This sequence comes from Pseudomonas brassicacearum subsp. brassicacearum, assembly GCF_008801605.1. Classification (GTDB taxonomy): domain Bacteria; phylum Pseudomonadota; class Gammaproteobacteria; order Pseudomonadales; family Pseudomonadaceae; genus Aquipseudomonas; species Aquipseudomonas brassicacearum. The sequence continues at coordinate 105,116 of NZ_VZPJ01000006.1, forward strand.
CACGAAGGTCACGCCATTGACCCGTGCCGTGGCGTGAGCACGCTCGGCCGGTGGATCCGTCAGTTCGGTCGGTACTTCGGTCAGCTCGTTGTTGCGCAAATCGAGTTCTTCCAGCGGCAGGTCGCGCAGGCCAGTCGGCCAAGTGCTGATATCGGTACCGTTCAGATTCAGCCCACGCAGGTCGGGCAACCGGCTGAAATCCGGTAATTGGCCCAGGGGGTTCCATTTCAGGTCGAGGATTTTCAGCTGGGTACGCCCTTCAAGGATCTGAATGCTGCGCGCGGACAGGGTGATTTCATTCATCGCCAAGTGCAGCCGGGTCAACCCCTCCATCAACTCCACCGAAGGGGGAAGATCGTTCAGGCGGTTGAACGACATGTCCAGCCAACGGAGCGCGGAGAAGCTCTTGAGGAACTTGTCGCATGAGGGTTCCGCCAAGCGCATGCTACGCAGCTTCAGCGAGACCACATGGCTGAAGTCGGCCGACAGACCTGGCAGCGTCCCTAACGCCACCCCGCTCAGATTAAGCTCATAGCCAACCCTGCTGCCATCCACCGCCGCAACGATCGGGCCTTGGCGCCGCCAGCACCATTGAATTCGATTAGCCACACCCCGCTTGATCGCGGGTAGCAGTTGCTCGAGACGATCATTACCCGCATCAAGCCATACGGGGGTGGTGGCCCAGCGGTCCAGATCGCGGATCAGCGTATCCAGCTCGACTTTGCGCCGCTTGAGTTCGGGAACGGCTTGATCCCCCAGGGACCGCAACAGGGCCTGGACTTGCTCACTCGTATAGTCCGGGTACAAATCCAGCACCCGACGCTCGGGGGACCGCCCCAGGCCCAACAACCCCCGCACGCCACTCATGGGGTAACCAACCTTGCCCGAGGCCAGGCGCATCGGTGATTTGAAGGATGACTTGCGCGGTTGCATCTGCAGGTGCTTCGCCAGCGAAGCTCGGCTCAATGGTGTTGCACCGACAGCCTTCTGCAAGAGGGCGCCGTGATGAACCGAAGGGCGGCCCATGGCCCGCCGCTCCGCATCGGGGAGCGCATGCTGCACGGCCTCGTAGAGGCTATCCCAGTGGCTCAGTTCATTGCCGTTGTCGTCGAAGGCCTTGTAGCGCTCACCGTCCTTGACCACGACCTTGGTCTGCATTGCGTCCTGGGCGCCGACGCTGTCGATCAAGGCGCCTGAAAACACCTCGTCGCGCAGCTCGATGCGCACCGCGTCGTTCCATCCGGGCAAGCTCTTCAAGGTCGCCAACACCAGTCGGGGGGTGTCGGCCGCAACCAACGCCTCGCGATAGAGCCCTTCGTAGGCCCGGTTCAAACGCAGCGCTCGCTGGTAGTCCCGCAGCTCTTCGGCGATACGCAGTGGAATGGGTTTGGTCTGGGTCGTATCCGCGAAGTCCCAAGCGGCCATTTGCTGTTGCTCGGCCGGGTTGGCAAACGCCACCACCTGTTCGATGGCCGCCGCTGGAACCGAGGGAAACCGCGACTTGATCAGTGCTGCACGCGGCTCGCTCGACACGTCTTCCTTGGCGTAGTAATCGTTGAACACGTGCATTTTTTCCCGCACCACCACGGCGGCGAGTGTCTTGCGCAGCTGCTGGATCCGAGCGTCCATATTGGTTTTCGCAATTGCCGGGCTCGTGCCCGCCAACAGATCGCCCCCCGCAGCGTCCACCGTCTCGATCAGATTCTTCAACACCCAGGGTGTGCGGACTTTCCTCTCGGGGATGATGACGTCGCGAACCCGGTCCCCTTCTTCCGATGGGCGAACGTACTCCCAAAGCGTCCTGCCCCCGCCGTCGACCACTTTGAGCTTGAGCCCTTTTGGCCACGGACCGTAGCCCGTGAGTAGATGCAACTGGGTCATCGGATCGGCGTGTTCATACTGCAGCGGATCTTCGCTTTGCAGTTGCCCGATGAAATCGTCGACTTGCCGGCACAGGTCGAAGCGCTTGATCGTGTCGGCCAGCAAGGCCGGCATCGGTTCACCCTCGACATGCAGCCGCCGCAACACCTGCTCGCTGGTGCCACTGGCCGTACGGATCTGCTCCAGCTCTGCGTCGCTGAACCTCTTGACGCGATGGCCGAGCCGGCGCATCAGCGTAGCCCCTTCCCAGCTGCGCGGCCGTTCCAGTTCATGGCTCCAGGCACCGCTACCGTTGTCCGTCAGCCCAGGCTGATAGGCGTCCGGCCCGCGGGAAGGATGACGAATGCGATAGCGCTGGGTCGTCGGGTCCTGTTGCACCTGGTAATTCTGGTCGTCCAACGACACAACGTCTCGACCCTCGACCCGGTACAGCCCTAGAGTATCCGGGACCAAGGTCGCCGGCGGCTCCAGCGTACTCCGGTAAGGCACCATGTCGGGGCGCCAGAGGCGTGACTCGCCATTGGCCAATTGGACCGGTTCCAACTGCTCCACCGTGCTCGACCACTGAATGTGCGGCAGCACCGCCGCACCGGTGGCGACGAATGCCGTGTTGAGGGCCACGCTGGAGAAATGCGCCCACATTTCCCTGGTCTCGCCGCGCTCGAACGCTTCGATGCCCTCGAACGCTTCGTTGAACATCTGCACAGCGCCCACCGTCAGCATCAGCGGCCCAAGCCCTGGCACCACGAACGCTGCCAGGTTGAAGACATCGATCACGGCATCCAGGTAACTGTCCAGCCGCGCCAGACGGGCTTTTTTGTCTTCATCGCCGGTGGGCACCGCCACCGCCCGGGCATCGGCCTGGATCTTCTGGATCTGCCTGCGACGCAGCGATTCCCACAAGGGGTCGGGCAGGGAGGACGTCTCCATGGGCAGTGCCGGCAATTTCGACTTGAGCGGGTAATCGGCCTGATCATCCGCTGGCGCGCCAGGCTGATAGAGGCGGTTGAAACGCTGGAAAAATCCGCCCAATTGACGCAACGGTACAAAGCGACTGAAGAAGCGCCGGTAGGCGACGCGATGCAAACGCCGGCGCAGATCGACCATGAATTCGCCGCTGGACGCATATTCCTTGAGGGGTTGCTCAGGATCGCCCGGCAGGTAGGCCACCACCCGTTCCACCCGCCGACTGCTCTCCCGGTCGGGCCCGATCAGTACCGGGCCAACCAAGCCGATGCCGAAAATGTTCAATGAGGTGAACGTCACCGCCCGCCCATCGAGCATGACCTCGCGCTGATCGCTGACCACCTGCTGCAACATTCGGTAAGCGGCCAGGCTGATGTCGCCCTTGGCCCAGGCGACCTCGACACAAAGCGCCAATCCCTCTTGGTGATGCGCGCGCAGTTGGCGATCCAACTGGTGGTCGATCGGCCGTACGATGGCGTTGATGTGTTCCTGATAGCGGCGCCCCAGGTCCAGCTTGCGGCACAGCCTGGCAAAAGCCTCGGGCGTGATCGGCAACGCCCCGGCGCGAAAGGCGTTGATGGCCGGAACAACCTCGCCCGTATAAAACGGCCGCACCGTAGTAATGAGGCTGCAGTCGTCACAGCCAGGCTTGCGCTCTTCGTCGGCGTCGAAATTGGCCAGCGCGGCCTCCAGCAACGAAGTGCCGTGGTATTCGTAGCGATCGAAATGGCTGCCCTCGCTGTCGAGCACCAACGCGCCAAAAAAATCACCGCGCGCCTGGCGCCCGTACTTGCGGACGAAATAAACCTGATTGACGTTCTGCGTGCGCTTGAACTCATCCTGGATCGCCTGGTTGAGCAACGGCTCGGCAAAGGCGCGAATGTCCTGGACATTGCCCAGCACATTGTCGATCTGGTTCAGGGTTTCGCGGTAGCGGGCGTGACTGTGCTTGAGGCGGGCCCTGGTTTCGTGGGAGGCCTTCACGTACCAATCTGGAAGGTCCAGCACATGGTCGCTCAGTTCCTGCTGGCGTTGCACGATAGCGCCGCTGTACCAGCCGGGAATTCGGGTCTTGAGCAGGTCCAAGTGCATGCCGCGGCTTTCCGGGCGCACAGGGCCAAGAATCGGTTCTGGCATATCGGGTCATCCTTGTTGTTGGAAAACCCGAGCCTACTCAGTGCCACAGCGCTGGATGCGGTAACTATTTATGGTTATCGCTATCTATCTATTTTCGACGGGATATGACCCGCCGCCGTTATCCCACCCAGCGTTTCAATTGCTGTCGCAGCCGGCGATTCTCGGTGCGCAACTGTTGGACCTCTTCCAGCAAATCCAGGGCCAGGGCGACGCCTTCCCACTCCAGGTCCAGGTCGTGATGCAGCTTGGCGGCACGCTTGGCCAGGAGCAGTTCGTAATCGGTGAAACGCCAGTCTGTCGGCACCGTGCCTTCGGGCTCGAGGATCCCATGCTCGACGATTTCGATGACATGGATGTCCGCCAACGAAGCGGCCTCGCAGAACTCCCTCAGGTTCAGTTCAATGATCGGGTTGCTCATGGTCTGCTTCTCCCAATGCTTTAACTGTCGAGTCTAGCCCCGTCTACCCTTGTGAACACCCAATCTGTGGGAGCAAAGCTTGCTCGCGACAGAGGCGCCTCAACTCCTGGAGATCGAGTTGCATTCATCGCGGGCAAGCCTTGCTCCCACATGCGATGTATTCAGAAGTTCTCCCGCGGATCGAACGCGGCTTTCTTCGCCAGTTCCGCCCACAACGCCTTGACCGCCTCATCGCCAGTCTTTGGCATCACGGCCTTGAGCTGCACGAACAGGTAGCCGCGCTCGCCGGCCTTGTTGCGCAGGCCGTGGCCCTTGGCGCGCATGCGCTGGCCGTTCTGGCTGCCGGCCGGGACCTTGAGGTTGATCTTGCCGGTGAGGGTCGGCACCGCCACTTCCGTGCCCAGCGCCAGTTCCCACGGCGCCAGGGGCAAGGTGATGATCAGGTCCTGGCCTTCGACGTCGAACTTGGGGTGCGGCGCGAAACGAATGGTCAGGTACAAATCGCCATTGGCACCGCCACCGATACCCGGCGCCCCCTGGCCCTTGAGGCGGATGCGTTCGCCGTCGGTCACCCCCAGCGGAATCTTCACGTTCAGGCTTTTACTGGTGTTGCTCACATGCTGGCCGGCCGCGTTGTACTGCGGCACCTGGAAGCTGACCTTTTTCGACTCGCTCGACAGGGTCTCTTCCAGGAAGATCGGTAATTCCATTTCCACGTCTTGTCCTCGACGGCCGGCACTGCGACCTGACTGCCCACCACCGAAACCCGGCCCGCGATTGCCGAAGATCGAACTGAAGAAGTCCGAGAAGTCCCCGGTGTCCTGGCCGCCAAAACCACCACGGCTCTGCCAGCCCGGTGGTCCCTGGAACGGCTGGCCGTGCTGGCCGTAGCGGCGCAGTTCGTCGTATTCGGCGCGCTTGTCGGCGCTTTTCAGCGCTTCATAGGCTTCGGAGACGTCCTTGAATTTGGTCTCGGCGTCCTTTTCCTTGCTCACATCCGGGTGGTACTTGCGCGCCAGTTTGCGATAGGCGGCCTTGATCGTGGCGTCGTCGGCCGTCGGCTCGACACCCAGGATCTTGTAATAGTCTTTGAAGTCCATTGAAGGATCACCATCCGTTATCGATATAGCACCGCCATGCACAGCATGCTCGTGGTACAAGCCCCGGAGTTTGACCAATCTCAAGGTTTGTGACCGGGCGGCGCGTCAGAAGTTTATCGGCAGCCGGTGGCGGTTCTTGTACCGCCGTGTGCTACCAGGCCCATGCCAGCAAGTTTGGGGGTATAAGCCAGTCTTTCAAGGCCGGTGTTTGCGAATTAGCAGATAACCGGCCTTCGAATCCGCGCCACACTGACATACACTGCGCGGCCGTTTTTTCAACTGGAACCCGAAAGACATGAAAAACGCATCCCCGGCCCGTGCCTGCGGCATCGACTTTGGCACGTCCAACTCCACTGTCGGCTGGCTGCGCCCCGGCATGGAAACGTTGATCGCGCTGGAGGACGACAAGATCACCCTGCCTTCGGTGGTCTTTTTCAATCTCGAGGAACGTCGCCCGGTGTATGGCCGCCTGGCCCTGCACGAATACCTGGAAGGCTACGAAGGCCGGCTGATGCGCTCGCTCAAGAGCCTGCTGGGCTCCAAGCTGATCAAGCACGACACCAGCGTGTTGGGCACGGCCATGCCGTTCAAGGATCTGCTGGGGCTGTTCATCGGCCAGTTGAAGAAACGCGCCGAAGCCACCGCCGGTCGGGAATTCGAAGAAGTGGTACTGGGGCGCCCGGTGTTTTTCGTCGACGACGATGAAATGGCCGACCAGGAAGCGGAAAACACTTTGGTCGACGTCGCCCGCGCCATCGGTTTCAAGGAGGTTTCGTTCCAGTACGAACCTATCGCGGCGGCATTCGACTATGAATCGACCATCGAGAAGGAAGAGCTGGTGCTGATCGTCGACATCGGCGGCGGTACTTCGGACTTCTCCCTGGTGCGCCTGTCCCCCGAGCGCCGCACCCACGACAATCGCCACGACGACATCCTCGCCACCGGTGGCGTGCACATCGGCGGGACCGATTTCGACAAGCAGCTCTCGCTGGCCGGCCTGATGCCGCTGTTCGGCTACGGCAGCCGCATGAAGAGTGGCGCCTACATGCCCACCAGTCACCACATGAACCTGGCGACCTGGCACACCATCAACGCGGTGTACTCGCAAAAATCCACCCTCGCCCTGGGCAGCATGCGCTACGACATCGAAGACACTGGCGGCATCGACCGGCTGTTCAAACTGATCGAACAGCGCGCCGGGCACTGGCTGGCGATGGAAGTGGAAGAAACCAAGATCGAGCTGACCCACGCCGACCAGCGCCATTTGCTCCTGGACCGGATCGAGCCGGGCCTGAGCGTGGACCTGAGCCGGGCACTGTTCGAATCGGCCATCGACGGCTTGCTGGAGCGGGTGCGCGGCAGCGTCACGCAGTTGCTCAACGATGCCAACGTGCGGGTCGATCAGGTGGACACGGTGTTCTTTACCGGCGGTTCCAGCGGCATCCCGGCGCTGCGCAACAGCGTCTCGGCGATGCTGCCCCAGGCGCAGCATGTGGAAGGCAATATCTTCGGCAGTATCGGCAGCGGGTTGGCGATCGAGGCGATGAAGCGGTACGGCACACAGGTCTGATCCAGTTCTGCGGCGCGTTCATCGCGAGCAGGCTCGCGATGACGTCAGAACAGGCGACGCCTACCGGATCAGACCATCCCCACCTGCTTCAACTCACTCTTGAGATACGCATAATAAATCGGCCCCGCCACCACCCCCGGCAGGCCGAATGCGGCTTCGAACACCAGCATCGCCATGAGCAATTCCCAGGACTTGGCGCTGATCTGCCCGCCGACGATGCGGGCGTTGAGGAAGTATTCGAGCTTGTGGATCACGATCAGGTAACCCAGCGCCGCCACCGCCACCCAGATCGACAGCGACAGGCCGACAATGGTGATCAGTGTGTTGGACATCAGGTTGCCGATGACCGGTAGCAGCCCCAGCAGGAAGGTCATCACGATCAGGGTCTTGGTCAGCGGTAGCTTGATGCCGAACAGCGGCAGCACCACCGCCAGGAAAATCCCGGTGAAAAAGGTGTTGAGCAGGGAAATCTTGATCTGGGCGAAGACGATGTTGCGAAACGCCTTGACCAGCAGGTTCAGGCGATCGAACAGCGCGGCGGCCAGGGGCTTGCGCTTGGTCAGGTCGGGGATGCGCTGCAGGGCAACGATAGCCCCCAGCACCATGCCGATCAGCAGCGTCACGAACATATGGGCCGCGTCCTTGCCCACCAGTTGCAGGTCGCTCAGGTGCTTGCTCACCCAATCACCGATCGCCACCCGGAACTCGGCAGCGCTGGCCGGCAGGTAAGCGTCGATGAACGGCGGCAATTGCCCACGGGCACGGTCGACCACGGTCATGAACTTGTCCAGGGACGCGCCCGGGTTTTCCGCTTCATGCAGCAGGAAACTGAAAGCGCCGGCGAAGATCAACGTCAGCACACTGACCACCAGCGTGCCCAGCAACGCTACCGCCAACCAGCGAGCGCGGCGGCCTTCGATCAGTCGCTGCAGCTGCGGGGTGAGCATGTTGACCAGTTCGAACACCAGCAGCCCGGCCAGCAGGCTCGGCAACAGGCGCAGCGGCAGCACCAGCAACAGCCCACCAAAAATGATCACCCAACTGATCACCAACAATACATGACGCTGAGAAAACGTTGGCATACAGCCTCAGGACAAAACGGCGTGAAAGGATCGGCAGTCTGCCAGCCTTCCACTAGCAGCACTAGGATTGTATCGGCCGACCTTGGTCGCAGTTCAGGGTTTTTTTTCGGTGGCTGTGCCGACCCTATCGTCGGCACAGGCTTCAGAAAATCCTCTGCTTATTTTTTCTTCAGGCACTCACTCATGAACGCCTTGCGAGCATCGCCCTTCAACGCCTGGGTGGTGGCCGTGGCATTGCAGGTTTTCATACGCTCCTGCGGGGTGCTCGGTGCGGCGGTAGCCTTGAGACAGGTGCTCATGAAGGCCTTGCGCTCGTCGCCCTTGAGCGCCTTGGCGGTGGCGTCGGCGTTGCAGGTGGTCATCTTGGTCTGCTGCGCCGTCGCGGCGAAGCCCTGGGAACACAGTAGCAAACCGATCATCAACAAAGGGACACGCAGCATCTTCATGATGTTTCTCCTGGCTGCCACACGAGGGTGTGGCGATGAGGTGCAGTGTAGACAAAGCCTGTTACACCTTCACCAGGTTGCTCCTCTGTGCCTGAGCTACCGCCATCGCGAGCAAGCTCGCTCCCACAGGGGAGTGTGTACACCATCAATGTGGGAGCGAGCTTGCTCGCGATGAACGATAACGCGGTCCAGCGGGTTACACCCCGGCAGCCTTCAACCGCTCGGCATGCTCGACAAACAACCGGATCGGCTCGGCCCCCTTGCCCACCAACCCCAGCGATTGGTTGACGATATCGAAGTGGTCCAGCGGATAGTCATCGCCGATGACGGTGCCCAGGTGCGAGCTGTAGCGTCCGACCATGCCGTCGCATTGCCCCGCTTCCCTCACAAACGTACGCGCAAATAAACGGCAGCTGCGGTTGGTGCCGTCGAACAGGTTGCGCCCCTTGTCGGTCTTGCCCGGCTGCAAGGTGCCGGACCACGAGTAATAACGCACGCCATTGACCTCTTCCGGTCCATTCCCGCCCCAGGTTTGCGGCAAGCCCTGTGGATAACGTTGGTTGAACAGCGCTACCCCGGCGGTGGTCAGGGAGGCATGGGACGCATGAATGTCCACCGGCAGCTTGGGCCCGCGATAACCGGTTTCCAGCAGGCTCATCAGGGCGTTGATCAGGCGCAGCACGGCACTGAGCACGCGCCCCTTGGCACTGTCGGCGGGGTAATGGGCTTGCAGGTAATCCGCCAGCTCGGAGCCGTGGTTGGTGCCGGCCACCGACGTGACCGACGCCACCAGGTCCGGGCGTTTGGCGGCTGCATAGCGGGCGGTGAGGCTGCCCTGGCTGTGGCCGATCAGGTTGACTTTCTGCGCACCGGTTTGCCGCAGGACCTCCTCGATCCGCGCCAGCAATTGCTCGCCGCGCACCTCGGAAGAATGCAGCGGCGAAACCTTCACCGCCACGACCACGGCCCCGCCGCGACGCAACGCCGAGACGATCCCATACCAGTACGGATACAACACCAGGCGTATGAACCCGAGCATGCCCGGGACCAGTACCAGCGGATAACGAGTGGCGCAGCGTTGCGACATGGCGACATCCTTGTGATCAAGAGGGCTCAGCATCGGTACCGATGATGACCAGTCTATGACACCCAGATGAATCCGTGGCGAGGGAGCTTGCTCCCGTTAGGCTGTGCAGCAGCCCTTTTTCAAAAAGTCCGCGCCAGCGCCAGCAAACGCTCCTCGGCCTCGGCGTAGGACAACGCAAAGCTGCGCTCGGCCGACTCCTCGCCTTCGGCCGCCACCACCGTCACATCGGTGATGCCGATAAACCCCAGGACGGTGCGCAACAGCGTGTCGGCGTGGTTCATGCTTTCCAGCTGGCCGCCGGGGCCGAAACCGAAATCGCCGCGACTGGTCACGATCAGCGCCTTCTTGCCCAGCAACAGCGGCTCGTAGTGCGACACGCCGTTATCCAGGCTGTGGTTGAACGTCAGCCCGATGCGCACGATCTGGTCGATCCAGGCCTTCACGCCGCTGGGCACGCTGAAGTTGTGCATCGGCGCGGAGATCACCAATCGGTCATGGGCTTGCAACTCCTCGACCAAGGCATCGCTCAGGGCCAGGTCCGCTTGCATGATCAACGGTCGAGCCTGAGGCTCGGGGTAGAACGCCGCAGCGATGAACGCTTCGTTGACCGGCGCAATCACTGCCCGCCCGACTTCGCGGCGGGTCAATTGGGATTGCGGATGGTCAGCCTGCCACGCCGAAACGAAGGCCTCGGCCAAGCGCCGGGAATGAGAGCGCTCGCCACGGGGACTGCCATGTACCACAAGAATCTTACTCATCTGAATCTCCTTTTATGCGGCTACAATCAACACTGCTTGTGCCTTGCAGCTTGAAGCTCGTCGCCGCTGGCGGACAAATGAGCGTTAGTTCATCTGGATGAGTTAATTTCATCCATCGCATTTCAGGAGAATTAGAATGTTCGCCAACCTGCCGCTCAACGCCCTGCGTGCCTTCGAGGCAGCCGCGCGGCTGCTCAGTTTCAAGGCGGCTGCGGCGGAGCTGTCGGTGACGCCTACGGCGGTCTCCCATCAGATTCGATCCCTGGAGACCTGGCTGGGGCTGGTGCTGTTCGAGCGCCTGCCACGCCAGGTACGCCTCACCGACGGCGGGCAACGCTTGTTCCACAGCCTGCACGGGGCATTGCTGGAGGTGGCGCAAAGCGTCGACACCCTGCGCCCGCAACGCAGCAACAGCCACCTGACACTGTCCACCACCGCAGCGTTTGCCGCCCTGTGGCTGGTGCCTCGCCTGGGACGTTTTTATGCGCGTCACCCGAACATCAACGTGCGCCTGGACACCCACTGCGAAGTGATCGACCTGCACCAGGACGCCAGCGTCGACCTGGTGGTGCGCTACAGCCTGGACGCCTACCCGAACCTGTACGGCATGTGCCTGTTCGATGAAAGCTTCGGGGTCTATGGCTCGCCTGAACAGGTGGCCCTGGCGGCACGGCAGGTGCCGACGCTGATCAGCGTGCATTGGCACAACTCCAAGCTGTACGCCCACGGCTGGGATGCCTGGTGCGCCCAGGCCGGGGAGAACTGGCTCAACCGGCAGCCATGCATGCGCGAGTACGACGAGGAGCATTATGCCTTGCAAGCGGCGATTGCCGGGCAGGGCCTGGTGCTGGCGAGCAATATCCTGGCCTCTGAAAGCATCGCCAGCGGCTTGCTGGTGGGCTATCGCCCGGACGTCCAGGTCAATGGCGCCGGCTACAGCGCCCTGTGCGTCCCGGGCCGCGAACGCCATCCGCCGGTACGGGCGTTCTTCCAGTGGCTAGGGGAGGAAGCCCGGCTGTCCGGCTATGCGCTGAAAAACTCGGTAAAACTTTTTCAGGACCGTGTCACTCAGACTTAGAGTGATCGCGCCATCAGAGCGTGACGCTCCCACCGGATCAGCCTCCAGGAGAACGAGATGAGCGACATGCACTTATCCGATGTAACCACCCTGCGCGAACGTGCACGGCAGAACGTGCAGAACGGCGCAGTGACCGAAGGCTACGGCGCCGATCGGCAGGAAGTTGTCCGCCTGCTCAACGAAGCGCTGGCCACCGAACTGGTCTGCGTGCTGCGCTACAAGCGCCACTACTTCATGGCCACCGGCCTCAAGGCCAGCGTGGCGGCCAGTGAATTCCTCGAGCACGCGAACCAGGAAGCCGAACACGCCGACAAACTCGCCGAACGCATCGTGCAATTGGGCGGCGAGCCGGAGTTCAACCCCGACCTGTTGACCCGCAATTCCCACGCCCAGTACGTGGCGGGCAACACCCTCAAGGAAATGGTGTACGAGGACCTGGTGGCCGAACGGATCGCCATCGACAGCTATCGGGAAATCATCCAGTACATCGGCGAAAAAGACCCAACCACCCGGCGCATCTTCGAAGACATCCTGGCCCAGGAAGAAGAGCATGCCGATGACATGGCCGATATCCTGGCTGATCTCTAGTACCGCCATCGCGAGCAGGCTCGCTCCCACAGGGGACCGCACTCTTCCTGAAGAAACTCGGTCGAATGTGGGAGCGAGCCTGCTCGCGATGGGGCCGGCAGTATCATTGCAAGGCTCGGCTACCGGGTCGGCTTGACCGTCACCGGCGCCTTGCCCGCCTTCATCTGCTCCAGCAGCGGCGCGCACTGGTTCGGCTCACCGCCGCTTGGCGCTACCAGCGCGAGCAGGCCGGCGGCCGGTGCAGCGATCACACCCAACGCCACCATCCCGGCGCCGCGCAGCATCAGCGGCACCGCCTTGACCCCGGCGGCGGGCTTGGCGAACGGGCCGCGGACGTACAACGGCGAGCGCAGGGAAATCAGGCGCCAGCCCTTGGACTCGGGGGTGATGGTCAGGTCCAGCTGTTCATTTGCCATGTTCGCCGTGCCGTCGATGTAGATGATCGCGTTCTCGGTATCGAACACGAACAGGCGCGTGGTCGCCAGGCCCGTCTTGATGTCGAAGTCCGCCGCCGCGCAGTTGATCTTCACTTCCTTGTCGCCAAAGATTTTTCCCACCACGTAGTTGCCGACGTTCAGCCCCGCCAGCTCCATCAGCTCACGACTGATGGCGCCATCGTTGATGAGCATTTTCAACGTGCCATTGGAGGTGCCCAGCAACGCCGCCACCGAATTGCCGCGCCCGGTGATATCGGCATCGCCGTTCAATTCGCCGAAGCTGGTTTTCATCGGCTCAAAACCGGGGAACAGCTGCTTGAGCTTGAAACCGCGCGCCGTCAGCTTGGCCTGGCCCTCAAGGGGCTGGGTATGGCCGTTGAGGCGGATCTGCGCATCGAGGCGGCCACCGGCTACGCCGAAGCGCAGGGGCTCGAGGCTCAACTGCCCATCGTTGAGCACCAGATGGGTGTAAAGGTCGGTGAACGGCAACTGCTCGCTATGGACGATGCGCTTGCCGGTGAACTCCACATCGGCGTCCATCACGCTCCAGCGCTCGGTGCGAAACTCTTCCACGGGCAAGACCTTGCCGGTCGGCTGCTTGCTGGCGCCGCCCCGGGCTTTTTGCTCGGTATTGGAGTCAGCACCGATCAGCGGCGCCAGATCACTGAACAGCAGTTGATTGGAGACCAGCGCGCCACTGAGTTTCGGCCGGGGCTGGCTGGCGACATAGGCCAGGTCGCCATGGATATCGCTGTCGCCGATCTTGCCGTTGAACGCCTCATAGCGAAACAGCGCCCCACCCGGCTCATGCAGCTTGGCAATCAAGCGGCCATCGGTGGCATAAGGCGGCGAATCCGGCAGGGTCACGCCTGTCAGCGGGTAGAGATGGGCCAGGCTGTTGCCAGCCAGTTTCAAGCGCAAGTCCAGGGCCCCGAGGTTCATCGGGTCGGTGAGGGTGCCGGCCAGTTCGACGCGGGTCTCGGCGATCTTCGCCTGGGCCTGGAGCGGAAAGGGTCGTGACGCATCCTGCAATGCCAGCAAACCACCAACCTTGCCGGAGCCGGCCAGGGCTTGCCCATGATACTGCCCGTCGACCTTGAAGGCGAACGCGTAGTCCTGCGGTGTCGCGCCCTGGTCCTGGGCTTTTTTGGCAGCCTTGTCACCGACGATATCGCTGAACGGGATGGGTTTGCCCAACGGGTCGATCAACAGGTCGAGCCGGGTCTTGAGCGTCTGGTCGTCAAGGGTGACGTGGCCTTTGTCGAAGCCGATGGCACCGATGTCCACCACCCAGCTGGACGGCTCGGCGTCCGGGTCTTTCGGATCGAACTGGAAGGTCCAGTTGGCGCGCCCATCAGCCAGACGTTGCAGGTTGGCGTCGGGCTCCGTCAGGTCGATGCGCGGAATCGCTACCCGCCGGGCCAGCAAGGCCAAGGGCGACACGCGCAACTCAACACGTTTTAGCGTGACCATTTGCGGAGTTTTCGACCACTCCGGGTTGCCCAGGCTCAAGTCCTCGGCCACCACATGGGGCCACGGCAACCAGGCTCGCCAGCCCCCTTCCTCCGGCTCACGCTGCCAGGCCACCGCCAGGTTGCCGTTAATGGCAAAGGGGCGATGCAACTCCTCGGAAACCTTGGCATTGAGCGTGGGCTTGATGCGGTTCCAGTCGAAGAAGGCGATGACCAGGACCAGCACGGCCAGCAGGACAACAAGGCTGGCAAAGCTCCAGGCGAGGATTTTCGAGGTGCGCGTCATGCACAAGGCTCCTGATGACAAGTCAGCGTCCGCAACCGCGACGCCACTGGGAACACGACCCTGCAGTCGGTTCGTTATGAAGGGTTGGACTGGCAAAGCGGCCCACAGGTGCCGATGAACGGCACAAAAAAAGCAACAATCCTGACCGATCAGCCAACAAACCGTTACCGCGCCCGCACATTTGCGAGGCGGAGATGGGTACAAAATACCCACCTCGGTGCAAAACCACACCTCGGAAACGCCCGTTCTAGAGCCTTCGCCCAGAACAATCAATTCCGTTGATTATTACCATTGCGTTTATGAACTTTTATATCGACTTATCGAGAGTAGCATTGCCCTCGTACCCACTTTATCGCCCTCCCAAGGAGCAACGATCATGAAACGCCAATTACTGATGAGCCTGTCCCTTTCACTGCTGGCCTCGACTGCCTTTGCATTGCCAGCTTCCGAACAAGCCACGCCACAGGTCAAGGACAGCCATTCTGTCTACAGCCAGACTGTTGCCGAAGGCGGCCGTGATCGCCTGGAAGAAAAAGGTCTCGCTGAGGACGGTTATGACCGCACCAAACAAAGCGATACCGTTGCAGCTGATGGTTCCGACCGCACTCCAGGCCAGACCTTGGCAGCCGACGGTTCCGACCGCACTCCAGGCCAGACCTTGGCAGCTGACGGTTCCGACCGCACTCCAGGCCAGACCTTGGCAGCTGACGGTTCCGACCGCACTCCAGGCCAAACCTTGGCAGCTGACGGTTCCGACCGCACTCCAGGCCAGACCTTGGCAGCTGACGGTTCCGACCGCACTCCAGGCCAGACCTTGGCAGCTGACGGTTCCGACCGCACTCCAGGCCAGACCCTCGCCGAAGACGGTTCTTCCCGCACTAAAATGGGCGATACCGTGGCCGAAGGCGGTGGTGACCGTGTGATCGAACGCAACGGCGCAGTGAGCTGAGCCCATGGCGGCCCTGAAAAAAGCCCGATTCCTGCAATCGGGCTTTTGACTTTTCAAGCACTTCGTTTTCCCCGCCTGATCCCTCTCTACCGTTCGACGTCGGCAAAGCCGATTTGCTAGAGTGCGTCGCTCCCGTGAATCAGAAGCCAGCCTTGCGATGCTGCCCCGCGCCGAACAGAAACAACAGACCCGAATTGCCCTGATGGACGCAGCCCGCCATTTGATGGAGTGCGGCCGGGGGTTCGGCAGCCTGAGCCTGCGGGAAGTCGCCAAGACGGCAGGCATCGTGCCCACCGGGTTCTACCGGCACTTCGACGACATGGACCAACTGGGCCTGGCACTGGTCAGTGAAGTCGGCCAGACCTTCCGCGAAACCATCCGCCTGGTACGCCACAACGAATTCGTCATGGGCGGTATTATCGACGCGTCAGTGCGGATCTTTCTCGATGTGGTGCAGGCCAACCGATCGCAGTTCCTGTTCCTGGCCCGCGAGCAATACGGCGGCTCCCTGCCGGTGCGCCAGGCCATCGCCCAACTGCGCGAATACATCAGTTCGGACCTGGCAGCCGACCTGGCCTTGATGCCCAAGTTGCAGCACCTGGACCTGGCCGCCCTGGGCGTGATGGCCGATCTCATCGTCAAGAGCGTGTTCGCCACCCTGCCGGACATCATCGACCCACCCGCCCAAGCCCTCCCCGAACACCTCACGCCCCAGGCGAAGATTACCCAGCAACTGCGGTTCATCTTTATTGGCCTCAAGCATTGGCAAGGGCTGGGCAGTACCGAATAACCCCGATGTACCCACTGTGGGAGCGAGCCTGCTCGCGATAGCGGTGGGTCAGCCACCATCAATGCCGCTGAAAGACCGCTATCGCTCCCACAGGTTTTTTGTGCAAGACGCAAAATGGTGCGCGGCAGCCCGTCACGCACCAACATGGCACGCAATCCGCCCCATCCTGAAACGCAATCCCAGCTATTTCCTACATATCATTCGGTTGGCAAGCCCCTTGCTCTAAACACAGCACTGTTCATTGCTGGAAGCACTCCGATGCTGGTGATTCATCGCAGAATCGACACTCAACCGCGCTGGGACGCCGAGCTGCACCTGACCTTTGACGCCCGCAGCAAAAGCCGCCTGCGCTGTTTCAGTGCCGAGGGTGAAGATGTGGGGTTGTTCCTGGAACGAGGCCAACCGCCGCTGTACGACGGCGAATGCCTGCAAGCTGAAGATGGGCGCGTCGTACGCGTTTGCGCCCGCGCCGAACAACTGCTGCATGTCACCTGCGCCAACGCCTTCGAACTGACCCGCGCCGCCTATCACCTGGGCAATCGCCATGTCGCCTTACAAGTGGGCGATGGCTGGTTGCGCCTGCTGGACGACTACGTGCTCAAGGCGATGCTCGAACAATTGGGCGCCCGCGCCGAATCCATCGAAGCCCCGTTCCAGCCGGAACACGGCGCCTATGGCGGCGGTCACCATCACTCCCGGCACGGCGACGAAGATTTCAACTACGCGCCGCGCCTGCATCAGTTTGGCGTGCGCACATGAACCCGGCCTGGGCGCTGCTGCGTCTGGCCAGCCCGCAGCTGCCGATTGGCGGCTACAGCTATTCCCAGGGACTGGAGATGGCGGTGGACAACGGCCAGGTCAAGAATCCCGACGACGCCCGTCGCTGGATCAGCGATCAACTGCTGCTGAACCTGGCGCGTTTCGAAGCGCCCTTGTTGCTGGCGCACTGCAGCGCAGCCGCCGCTGACGATTGGGACGCCCTGCTGCTGCATTGCGAAGAACATCGCGCCAGCCGGGAAACCCGTGAGCTGTATCAGGAGAGCCGGCAGATGGGCTACTCGTTGCAGCAACTGCTTGCCGGCCTGCCGGAACTCGACGGTGCCGCGCGCGGTTTTCTTGAACAGCTCAGTCTCCAACAACGCAGCGAGCCGCACCTGGCGCTGTGCTGGGCCCTGGCGGCGCGCGCCTGGCACATCGCTCCCCAGGACGCCCTCGCCGCCTGGCTGTGGAGCTGGCTGGAAAACCAACTGGCGGTGCTGATGAAAACCCTGCCTCTGGGCCAGCAAGCCGCCCAACGCCTGACCAGCGAGCTGCTGCCGCTGCTGCAACAGGCCCAGCACAACGCCTCGAACATCGACCCCGACCATTACGGCAGCGCCGCATTTGGCCTGTCCCTGGCGTGCATGGCCCATGAGCGCCAGTACAGCCGTCTGTTCCGTTCCTAGGAGACACTCATGAATACACAACCTCTGCGCGTCGGTATCGGCGGCCCGGTAGGTTCCGGCAAGACCGCCCTGACCCTGGCCCTGTGCCTGGCGCTACGTGAACGCTACAACCTGGCAGTGGTCACCAACGACATCTATACCCGCGAAGACGCCGACTTCCTGGTGCGCAACGAGGCCCTGGCGCCGGAGCGGATCATCGGCGTGGAAACCGGCGGCTGCCCGCACACGGCGATTCGCGAAGATGCGTCGATCAACCTGGAGGCGGTGGACCAGTTGAACCGGCGCTTCCCGGGCTTGGACCTGATTCTGGTGGAGTCGGGCGGCGACAACCTGTCGGCGACCTTCAGCCCGGAGCTGTCGGACCTGACCATCTATGTGATCGACGTCTCGGCCGGTGACAAGCTGCCGCGCAAGGGCGGGCCGGGCATCTGCAAATCCGACTTGCTGGTGATCAATAAAATCGACCTGGCACCGCTGGTGGGGGCGTCCCTGGAAATGATGGACAGCGACACCCGGCGGATGCGCAACGGCAAGCCCTTCGTGTTCAGCAACCAGAAGACCGGCCAGGGCCTGGACGACATCATTGCGTTCATCGAGCGCCAGGGCCTGCTGACCGCCGCCTGATTTTTTCCGACTGACCACAAGGAAGCTTATCCATGACCTTCAAACGCATTCTCGGCGCCCTCGCCCTGCTGCTGACCCCAGCCCTGGCCTTCGCCCATCCCGGCCATGGCGACAATGGCCTGATCGCCGGCCTCGGCCACCCCATCGGCGGGCTCGACCACTTGCTGGCGATGCTGGCGGTCGGTTTGTGGGCCGCACAACAACAAGGTGCCGCGCGCTGGGCGCTGCCATGCACCTTCGTCGGTACGATGCTGCTCGGCGGCCTGCTGGGCTTTGAAGGCCTGGACCTGCCAGCGTTGGAAAGCGGGATCGCCGCCTCGGTACTCGCCCTGGGCCTGGCGGTGGCACTGGCGGTGCGTCCGCCGTTGAGCCTGGCAGTCGGTGCGACGGCACTGTTTGCGCTGTTCCATGGCGTGGCCCATGGCTTGGAACTGCCGGACATGTCGAGCCCGTGGGCCTATGCGGCAGGGTTCGTCGCGGCGACAGCGGCGCTGCATGGCGCCGGGTTTGCCCTGGTGCGGGTGCTGCCACGAGCGGCGGCTCCATTGGTTCGATTGGCCGGGGCAGCTTCGGCGGCGGCTGGGGTCTGGTTGCTGGCGGGCTGATTCTTTAGCGCCTGCCAGGCCGCTATCGCGAGCAAGCTCGCTCCCACAGTTGATCGGGTACACCAGCCCCTGTGGGAGCCAGCCTGCTTCCACACTTTAATCGGTGTACACCGCACCCTGTGGGAGCGAGCTTGCTCGCGATGACGGACTTGCAGGCGCCATCTCTCTGAAGTCGGTCACTCTGCTACCATGTCGCGCAATCGCCCCCAGCCGTGACGACGTCCGCCAATGCCTCATGCTTCCCGCCCCACTCCCCAGCCTGAATTGACCGCCCTGTTCGCAACGGTGCGTCAGCATTTTCACGACGTGATCGTGCCGATGTGGCAAGGCCCGGGCTGGAATGCCGAACTGGCGTTGCCCTATGAATCCCTGGATGCAGAACATGTGCCGCTGCCACCCCAGCGTTACCGCGCCATGGCCTGTGCGCGGCAGTTGTATGTGTTCGCCAGCCTGATCGGCGAAGTGCCCCAGGCCGAGGAGCGAGCCAGTGCACTGTTCCGCTCGCTGCAGCGTCATTTCCACGATGCCGAACACGGCGGCTGGTTCTACAGCATCGACCCGCAAGGCGCGCCGCTGGACACCGGCAAAGACCTCTACACCCACGCCTTTATCCTGTTCGCCTGCGCCCATTACTGGGGCAAGGTCCGCGAACCGCTGGTGGAGTCAGTGCTCAACGCGAGCCTGGAGGTCATTGCCCAGCGCTTTGCCAGCGCAGACGGGCTCTACGAAGCCAGCCTCAAGCGCGACTGGTCGACGACCGGATCCGGCCCGTTGCAAAACCCCTTGATGCACCTGGCCGAAGCGTTCCTCGCCACCCTGTCGGTTCGCGAAGACGCCAACGTCCGCCAGGCGTTGCTGAGCCTTTGCGACGGGATGTCCAAGCAGTTCATCGAGCCGCAGCAACGCGTGATGATGGAGAAGCCGCTCAAGGCTGTGGATAACTGGTTCGAACCGGGACACCAGTTCGAATGGTATTACTTGCTGGCCTCATCGCCCCTGTTGCGCAACGGCAAGTTGCACACAGCCCTGGAGCACAGCTTCGGCCATACCGAACAGCGCGGCGTAGCCCCGGACTCCGGCGCTGTGTGTGCAATGCTGGCCTTGGGGTCCCAGGCAGGCCCACGCGATGCCACCCAACGCATCTGGGCCCAGGCGGAATACTTGCGGGCACTCACCTTGCGCCCGGGCAGCCAAGGATTGCTGCTGCGTCAATTGCAGGCGCTGCAGCAGCATTTCCTGCATGCCAAGGGCTGGAACGAATGCCTGGACGCCGACGGCATCGTCAGCCGCCGGGACATGCCGTCCACCACGCCGTATCACCTGCTGACCTGCTATCGCGGGCTAGCCGATTATCTAGGCTGATTGGCAAACCGCTATCGCGGGCAAGCCTTGCTCCCACAGGGATTTGAGCAGCCCTGCTCTCAGAGATGAATCAAACCTGTGGGAGCAAGGCTTGCCCGCGATGAACGATAACGCGCTCTTATGTTTTGTTGCGTTCAATGGCAAACCCGGCCCAGGTCTGGCTCACCGGCATCAGCTCCAGGCTGTTGATGTTGATGTGCGCTGGCGCATTGAGCACCCAGAAAATCGTATCGGCGATGTCCTGTGGCTGGATCGGCTCGGCGCCGGCGTAGGTCGCGTTGTAGCGCTCCTGGTCGCCACCGAAGCGCACCAGGGAGAACTCGCTCTCGCACAGGCCCGGCTCAATATTGCTCACCCGCACGCCCGTGCCTTGCAGGTCGCAACGCAGGTTCAGGGAGAACTGTTTGACGAACGCCTTGCTCGCGCCATACACGTGGCTGCCCGGGTACGGGTAGTTGCCGGCGATGGAGCCCAGGTTGACGATCCCGGCCCCACGGCCGTGGGCGATCAGGCGCGGCAACAGCAGGCGAGTGCTGTAGATCAGCCCTTTTACATTGGTGTCGACCATGGTGTCCCAGTCATCGAGGTCGCACTTGGGTGCCGGGTCGACGCCCAGGGCCAGGCCGGCGTTGTTGATCAGCCCGCGCAATTTGGCGAAGGATGGCGGCAGGTTGGCGATTGCCTCTTCCATGGCCTTGCGATCACGCACGTCCAAAACCAAGCCATGGACTTCAGTCTGCTTCGACAGCTCGGCACAGAGGGCATTGAGGCGTTCTTCACGACGACCGGTCAGCACCAGTTTCCAACCGGCCTCGGCAAAACGACGGGCACAGGCTTCACCAAAACCGGACGTCGCGCCGGTAATAAACAGGGTGTCAGACATCGTGTTCTCCTTGTTTGAACTTCAACAGCCATTGAATGGAAATCGGCCCACAGCATGCCCGCCCTGGCACGGTAGGAGCAAGACTTGCACACGGCTTTTGCCCCACGACTGCTCATAAAACAACCAATCAACGCCAGGCCTTGCCAAACAAGGGCCGCAGCCGGTTGCCCGCACCTTATCCACAGGCACGTCCACAGTAATCGGGGGCAAGTGCAAAACCTGCAAGCCGCTGTGCATAAGGCTTTGCGGGGTATTTGGAAAATTTTTTCGCTTGACCCTGCAAGTGAGGTTGTGCAGCGCAAGTTATCTGCTATAAGCCAACGCGAGATGGGCGATGGCTCCAAGCCAGTAACGACGGTGCTCAGCGCGGTCTTTCCAGAGTTTAATCACAGACTTATCCACAGGCTTGCCCACCGATTTTCGAGTCCATTGCGGCGCTCATAAAAGTGTTGACAACCGTCACTCCCGCTTGAGCAAAAACGCCTGATCAAAAAACAACCACAGCCCTGGAAGCCACGTATTCAAAGGCTCGCAGCCAGCTACTCCCACGTTACCCACAGCCAGCTCCACAGCAAACGGGGACAAGTCAAAACCGTGACAAAACAACTGTTTGCGGCGACTTTATGTCGCGGTTTCGCAAGGGTTCAGGATTGTTGTCCACAATTGCAAAAACGCATAAAAACCCTGTGGGAGCGAGCTTGCTCGCGATGGCTGTCTGTCAGTGCCATGGAGAGTGGCTGACACGCCGCTATCGCGAGCAAGCTCGCTCCCACAGGGGTTGGTGGTGTTCTGGGGATATAAAAAAACCGGCGATCACTCGCCGGTTATTTTCATTGCAACAACCGCCTCAATGCCCGCCCAGGTACGCGTTGCGCACTTCCTCGTTGGCGAGCAGCTCCTTGCCCGTGCCGGTCAGGCGGATTTCGCCGTTGACCATCACATAGGCCCGGTCCGACAGCTTGAGGGCATGGTTGGCGTTCTGCTCCACCAGGAAGATGGTCATCCCGGTGGACGCCAGCTCACGCAGGGTGGCGAAGATCTGCTTCACCACGATTGGCGCCAGCCCCAGGCTCGGCTCATCGAGCAGCAACAACTTTGGCCGGCTCATCAATGCCCGGGCAATGGCGAGCATCTGCTGCTCGCCGCCGGACATGGTCATGGCCCGCTGGTTGCGGCGCTCCTTGAGCCGTGGAAACAGCTCGAACATGCGCTGCATGTCTTCACTGGCATGCTTGTCACCGATGGGGATGGTGCCCATCAGCAGGTTTTCCTCGACGGTCATGTCCGGGAATACCCGCCGCCCTTCCGGCGACTGCGCGATGCCATGGGAGGCGATGTAATGGGACGACTTGTGGGTGATGTCCACACCCTGGTAGATGATCTGCCCGCCTGCTGCACGCGGCTGGCCGAAGATCGACATGAGCAACGTGGACTTGCCGGCACCGTTGGAGCCGATCAGGCTCACGGTTTCACCTTCGCCAATGTGCATCGAGACTTTTTTCAGGGCCTGGATCGGCCCGTAGAACACGTCCAGCTCCTTGAGCTCGAGGATAGGTCCACTCATACCAGTTCCTCTTCATCGGCACCCAGGTAGGCCGCGATCACCTTCGGATCGTTGCGAATCGCCTCCGGACCGCCCTCGGCGATCACGTTGCCGTGGTCCAGCACCACGATGTGGTCGGAAATGCTCATTACCATGCCCATGTCGTGTTCGATCAGCACCACGGTCAGATCATGCTCGTCGCGCAGCAGCCGGATCATCGCGCTCAGCGCTTCGGTTTCCTGAGGGTTGAGGCCGGCGGCCGGTTCGTCGAGGCAGATGATCTGCGGGCGGGTACACATGGCCCGGGCGATCTCCAGACGCCGTTGCTGACCGTAGGAAAGCTCGCCCGCCAGGCGGTTGGCGCAATCCACCAGGTCCACCACTTCCAGCCAGTAGAAGGCATGGTCCAGGGCGTCGCTTTCGGCCTTGCGGTAGCCCTTGGTGTTGAGGATACCCGCCACCATGCTGCGGTTGACCCACATGTGCTGGGCCACCAACAGGTTTTCCAGCACCGACATTTCCTTGAACAGGCGAATGTTCTGGAAGGTGCGCGCCAGGCCGGCGCGGTTCACCAGGTGGGTGCCGCCAAACATCTTGTAGTACAGCCGGCTGGCGAAGGACTTCGGCGACACGAAATCAGTCGGGCGAAACGCCTCGCCCAACAGCTTGATGACGTTGGTTTGCTCGCCACGCACGTTGAGTTCGATCTTCCCGCCCGTGGCCTTGTAGAAACCGGTCAGGCAGTTGAACACCGTGGTCTTGCCCGCACCATTGGGGCCGATCAGGGCAAAGATCGAGTTGCGTTTGACTTGCAGGCTGACGTCGCTGAGGGCCCTGATGCCACCGAACTGCATCATCAGGTTTTCAACTTTGAGTACGACTTCGCTCATGGCGCTACCCCCTTGCGCGGCGTCACCCCGGTACGGCTGATACGGATCAGGCCGCGCGGACGCCAGATCATCATCAACACCATCAATACGCCGAACAGCAGCACCCGGTATTCGGAGAAACTGCGCAGCAGCTCCGGCGCCACAGTGAGTACGAAGGCGGCAATCACCACGCCGACCGTCGAGCCCATGCCGCCCAGCACCACGATGGCCAGGATCAGCGCCGACTCGAAGAAGGTGAAC
This sequence comes from Pseudomonas brassicacearum subsp. brassicacearum, assembly GCF_008801605.1. GTDB lineage: Bacteria > Pseudomonadota > Gammaproteobacteria > Pseudomonadales > Pseudomonadaceae > Aquipseudomonas > Aquipseudomonas brassicacearum. The sequence continues at coordinate 128,753 of NZ_VZPJ01000006.1, forward strand.
GAAGACGGGTTGACGAAGCCCTGGTAACTGGCAAAGAACACCCCTGCCAGGCCCGCCGTGGAGGCGCCAATGGTGAAGGCCGAGAGCTTGACCAGCACATGGTTCAGGCCCATGGAGCGGCAGGCGATTTCATCCTCGCGCAGGGCTTCCCAGGCACGCCCGACTGGCATGCGGGTCAGGCGATGCTTGATATAGAGCACCAGCAGTACCGTGATGAACAGCACGATGTAGATGAACAGGAATTTGATATTGGGGTTGTAGTCGATGCCGAAGAACTCATGGAACGGCACCCCACCATCCTTGGCCCTTCGACCAAACTCCAGGCCGAAAAAGGTTGGCGACGGCACGGGCATGCCATTCGGCCCGCCGGTGAACGACAGCCAGTTGTTGAGTATCAGGCGAATGATCTCGCCAAAACCCAGGGTCACGATGGCCAGGTAGTCACCGTGCATTCGCAACACCGGGAAGCCCAATATGCACCCCGCCATCGCCGCCGCGATGGCCGCCAGTGGCAGTACCGTCCAGAACCCCAGCCCCAGGTATTGATAGCCCAGCGCCAGGCCATAGGCACCGATGGCGTAGAACGCCACGTAACCCAGGTCGAGCAGCCCCGCCAGGCCGACAACGATGTTCAGGCCCAGGCCCAACAGCACATAGATCAGCCCGAGGATGACCACAGTGAGTACGTATTTGTTGGCGAAGAACGGAAACACGATGGCAATCACGATCAACGCCGGGATGACCCAGCGCAGGCGCGACTTGTAGTCCGGTGGCAGCACATGCACGCCGGAGCCGGTACTCTCGAAACCCTGGAGAATCTTCAGTCCCTTGGGAGTTTGCAGGAACAGGCTCAAGGCAAAGCGCCCGATCATCACGATCGCCACCAGCCAGCCGACGCGGGCCGGTTGCAGGTTGAAGCTGTAGCCGTCGAGCACCACGCCGACGATCGGCCCGAACACGATCAGCGAGATCAGGCCGGCCAGGATCGCGTCGATGACGCTCTTTTTGATATCAATCGATTTATTGGCAGCAGACATACTTATACCTTCGCCACGAGTGGGCGACCCAGCAGGCCTTGGGGACGGAAAATCAGAATCAGCACCAGCAGCGAGAAACTGAACACGTCTTTGTAGTCAGAGTTGATCAGACCGGAGAACAGCGACTCGGAAATGCCGAGGATGATCCCGCCGAGCATCGCCCCAGGCAGGGAGCCGATGCCGCCGAGTACCGCCGCGGTGAACGCCTTGATGCCGATGATGAAGCCGGCATAGAAGTCGAACGTGCCGTAGTTCATGGTGATCAGCACGCCGGCCAGGGCCGCCATCGCCGCACCGATGATGAACACGTAGGAAATCACCCGGTCGGTGTTGATCCCCAGGATCGAGGCCATCTTGCGGTCTTGCTGGGTGGCGCGGCACATGCGTCCGAGCTTGGTGTACTTGATGATGTAGGTCAGCAAGCCCATCCCGGCGAACGCGGCAATCAGGATGAAAATCTTGGTGTAGGTGAGCTGGACGAAACCGCTGCCGATATCGACGCGCATGGCGCCTTCGAGCAGTGTCGGGACACCCTGTTGGCGGGCGCCCTGGCTGATCTGCGCGTAGTTCTGCAGGATCAGCGAGATGCCGATGGCACTGATCAGCGGTGCCAGCCGGGTCGAGTTGCGCAGGGGTTTATAGGCGACGCGTTCGATGACCCAGCCATATACCCCGGTGACCACGACCGTGAACACGAGGGTGCCGAGGATCATAAGCGGAAAGGATTCAATACCGAAGTAAGCCAGCAGAGCCAGACTGATTGCCGCGAGGTAAGCGGAAATCATGTAAACCTCGCCGTGAGCGAAGTTGATCATGCCGATGATGCCGTAGACCATTGTGTAGCCGATGGCGATCAGACCATAGACCGACCCGAGGGTCAGGCCATTGATCAGTTGCTGCAGGAAAATACCATCCATAACGCAATCTCACGCAGTGAGAACCTGCACACCCTGGGGTGTGCGGTTCTTCTAAGGAAAATACAGATTTACGTCGGAGCAATGTCAGCCACGACCGACGCGCGGCCCTTGTAAACCGGGGCGTGCCCGGTTCCAAAGAAGGCGTGGACGGTCGCTTCGGCCCTTACTTCTGTTTTTCCAGCTGGTGATACTTGCCGTCCTTGTCCCACTGGTAAACCACGTAGTCGGAGACTTTCAAGTCGCCCTTGGTGTCCCATTCCTTCTTGCCCATCACGGTCTGGACCGAGTTGGCCTTGAGCCACTTGGCCGCGTCTTCGCCCTTATTGGACTTGGCGCCATTGAAGCCGGCGGCCAGGGCCTGGACCGAAGCGTAGGCGTACAGGGTGTAGCCTTCAGGCTCGGTGCCGTTCTTGCGGAACTCTTCAACCACGGCCTTGCTGTCTGGCAGCAGGCGCGGGTCGGCACCAAAGGTCATGTACACGCCATCGACGTATTGCGCGCCGCCGGCGGTGGTGACCAGTTCGTCGGTGACGATGCCATCGTCAGACATGAACTTCACGTCCTTGAGGCCTTGCTCGCGCAACTGGCGAACCAGCGGGCCGGCTTCCGGGTGCAGGCCACCGAAGTAGACCACGTCGGCACCCGCCGCACGGATCTTGGTCACCACGGCGCTGAAGTCTTTCTCGCCGCGGGTCAGGCCTTCGTACAGCACCTCCTTCACGCCACGCTTGGCCAGTTGTGCCTTGGTGGCATCCGCCAGGCCTTGGCCGTAGGTGTCCTTGTCGTGCAGCACGGCCACTTTCTTGCCCTTGAGCACGTCGACGATGTAGTCGCCCGCCACGATGCCCTGCTGGTCGTCACGACCGCACATGCGGAACATGGCGTTCAGGCCGCGCTCGGTGACTGCAGGGTTGGTGGAGCCCGGGGTAATGGCGATGATGCCGGCTTCGTCGTAGACCTCCGAGGCCGGGATGGTGTTGGACGAGCAGAAGTGCCCGACCACGCCGATCACCTTGTCCTGGTCAACCAGGCGGTTGGCCACGGCCACGGCCTGCTTGGGTTCGCAGGCGTCGTCGCCAGCGACCAGTACGATCTTCTCACCGTTGACGCCACCTGCCTTGTTGATGGCATCGGCTGCCGCCTGGGCACCCTTCATGTACTGCTCGCCAAATGCAGCATTGGCGCCGGTCATCGGCCCCGCCACACCAAATTTCACATCAGCTTGAGCAAACGCAGAAACACCCAACGCAGTTGCCACTGCGAGGGCCAGGAAACCTTTCTTGTAAAACGTCTGGGACATGAGGTGGTGCTCCAAGGTTTTTTTAGTTGGCACTGCGACTTCATTTCACTGAAAAGCTCAGAGCAAGGGCCGTGCCATCGGTTTTTTATTCTGAAAAAAGTCGCTGCTTTATTGTTATTTCGACTGTTTCGAGCCCTTTTTCATAGGGCGTGCAACCGTCTAAACCGCACGAGGTGCAACCTTTTATTTAAATGGGTGAAACCCTCCGTGAGCCATCATTGCAACCATCGCACGAAACGGCGTGCAACCACTGTGTAACAACCCACGTCACCGAACTGCACACTGTCGGTGCGCGATTGCTACAACCCGCACCATAACAGGCTAGACGCTACGCCGGAAAACGCGGCTTCCAGCAACAATTTTCAACACTCAAATGACGATCCGCAGGCACTGGCCCGCGTGATACAGGGAAAAGCCCGCCTCATACAGGCAACTGCGCAATCCCACCCCGGCCAATGGCTGCATGGGTGCGAACGGGATCGGCAGGGCCTGGGCATTACCGTGACACAGGTAATCGGCGAACGCCTTGCCGACCACCGTGCCGGTGGTCACGCCCCGACCGTTGTAGCCGGTAACGGCCACCAGCCCGGGAGCGGGCTCGAACAGACGCATCAGGTGATCGGGGGTGAAGGCAATGCAACCGGTCCAGGTGCACTCCCACTCCACCGACTTGAGGTAAGGAAAGTAATGCTGCTGCACCCGGTCGGCCCAGGCCTTGAGGAACCAGGTCGGCTTGCGGTTGCCGTTGCCCAGGCTGCCCAGCAGCAAACGGCCGTCCTTGTCCCGGCGGATGCTGCTCAACACCTGGCGGGTATCCCACGAGCCCTGCCCGCCCGGCAGAATGCGTCGGGCGGCCTCGTCGGTCAGCGGGACCGAGGCGACCTGATAGTAATAACCGGGGAAGAAATTGCGCCGCAGTTCGGTCCAGTCGCCCTCGGTATAGGCGTTGGAGGCGATCACCACCTGCTCGGCCAGCACCGAACCCTGGGCAGTCTGCACCGACCAGCGCTGGCCTTGGCGTTCCAGGCGCGTCACCGGCGAGTGGTCGAACAATTGGCCGCCAAGGTCCGTGGCCGCCTTGGCCAACCCGCTGGTGTAGGCCATCGGGTTGAGCGTGCCGGCGCGGCGGTCGAGCAGTGCCGCGGCGATTTTCGACGTGCCGGTGGCATCGACACAGGCCTGGCCGGTGAGCAATTCCACCGGCGCACCACGGCGCTTCCATTGCTCTTCGCGACTGCGCAGGTCGGCCTCGCCCCGGGCGTTATGAGCCATGTGCAGGGTGCCTTCGCGGCGCAGTTGGCAATCGATGTTGTATTTATCGATGAGGCTGAACACCAGGGCCGGCGCCGCCCCCAGCATGCGATTGAGCTGGCTGCCCACCGCCTCGCCGAACCCGGCCTCGATGTCATCCGGCGGGATCCACAGGCCGGCGTTGACTAACCCGACGTTACGCCCCGATCCGCCGTGCCCGGCCCGATGAGCTTCCAGCACAACCACGCGTTTGCCTTGCTCGAGCAAATGCACCGCCGCCGACAGCCCGGTAAAACCCGCGCCGATCACACAGACGTCAGCCGTGACTTCGCCGGTGAGCGCGCTGTTTTCAGGCCTTTGCGGCGTCAGTTTTTCCCACAGACATTCTTCGCGTAACGGCATTGCCAGACTCCGAAAAAGAAACCTAACCACTACACACAAATTCATTGTGGGAGCGAGCTTGCTCGCGATGGCGGCGGCACATTCAATAACTATGTGACTGACAGACCGCTATCGCGAGCAAGCTCGCTCCCACAGGGGACTTTGTTGACTCGACCTCAGTCGAAGGTAATCCCCTGCGCCAATGGCAACTCCAGCGAGTAGTTCACGGTGTTGGTCTGGCGGCGCATGTAGCCGCGCCAGGCGTCGGAGCCGGATTCGCGACCGCCACCGGTTTCTTTTTCGCCCCCGAATGCGCCGCCGATCTCCGCGCCGCTCGGGCCGATGTTGACGTTGGCGATGCCGCAGTCGCTGCCCACGGCCGACATGAATTGCTCGGCTTCACGCACGTCGGTGGTGAAGATGCAAGACGACAGGCCCTGGGGCACGGAGTTGTTCAGGTGCAAGGCCTCGGCAAAGTCCTTGTAGCCGACCACGTACAGGATCGGTGCAAAGGTTTCGTGGCGCACCACATCGCTCTGCTCGGGCATCTCGACGATGGCTGGCGAGACGTAATAGGCATTCGGAAACTGGTCTTCAAGCTGGCGCTTGCCACCGAAGACTCGCCCGCCTTCGCTCAAGGCCTGCTCCAGCGCATCCTGCATGCTGTCGAAGCTGTGCTTGTCGATCAGCGGCCCGACCAGGTTGCCTTCCAGCGGATGGCCGATGCGCACTTTCGAATAGGCGGCCTTGAGGCGGGTGACGATTTCATCCTTCACCGATTCATGGGCAATCAGCCGGCGCAGGGTGGTGCAACGCTGGCCGGCGGTGCCGACGGCGCTGAACAGGATGGCGCGCACGGCCATGTCCAGATCGGCGCTCGGGGCCAGGATCATGGCGTTGTTGCCGCCCAGTTCCAGAATGCTGCGGGCGAAACGCGCGGCGACTTTCGGCGCCACTTCGCGGCCCATGCGGGTGCTGCCGGTGGCGCTGATCAAGGCCACGCGCGGGTCATCCACCAGCGCTTCACCGGCATCGCGACCGCCGATGATCGCCTGGCTCAGGTACGGCGGTGCATCGCTGAAGTTCTTCAGCACGCGCTCGAACAGCGCCTGGCACGCCAGGGCGGTGAGCGGGGTCTTTTCCGACGGTTTCCAGATCACCGCGTTGCCGCACACCAGGGCCAGCGTGGTGTTCCAGGCCCAGACCGCCACGGGGAAGTTGAAGGCACTGATCACCCCGACCACGCCCAGCGGATGCCAGGACTCACGCATGTGGTGGCCCGGACGCTCGGAGGCGATGGTCAGGCCGTACAGCTGGCGAGACAGGCCGACGGCGAAGTCGCAGATGTCGATCATCTCTTGCACTTCACCCAGGCCTTCCTGGGTGATCTTGCCGGCTTCCCACGACACCAGTTCGCCAAGGTCGGCCTTGTATTCACGCAACAGGTCGCCAAATTGACGCACCAGCTCGCCGCGACGCGGGGCCGGCACCTGGCGCCACAGGTCGAAGGCGTGTTCGGCACGGCTGACCTGCTGCTCGACTTCAGCCGCGCCTTCCCAGTTCACGGCGCCGATACGGCTGCCATCGATGGGCGAATGCACCGGTTGTGTGCCGTTCTGGTACAGGGCCGAGTCAACGCCCAAGCGATCAAGCAATGCAGCAACCATGGAAAATTTCCTCACACGAAAGACAAAGGATTGGCAGCCGGACGAATGCGACTGATCAGACCTGTAGTTGTAGCTGGCTCGAGACTTGCCAACAAACGACCTTTAAGCGAGATATCATTCCGTTTATTCATGCTGGCCATGACCGGATAAGCAGAGCCACAAGAAATAAGGCCTCATCATGCTCAATAAACGCTATTTGCCGTCGATCACGGCGCTGCAATGCTTCGAAGCGGTGACCCGCCACCTGAGCTTTACCCGTGCCGCCGAAGAGCTGAACCTGACCCAGAGCGCCGTCAGCAAACAGGTCGCGCAACTGGAGGAGTTGCTGCAGCACTTGCTGTTCCGACGCGTGCGCCGACGCTTGCAACTGACGCCAGCCGGTGATTTGTACCTGGGGGAAGTGCGAAAAATCCTCACGCAGGTGGAGATGTCTACCCATTACCTGCGCTCCTACGGCGGCGACACCGAAGTCCTGCGCGTTTCCACGCCCCCGACCTTCGGCGCCCGCTGGTTGGTCCCACGCTTGAAGGGCTGGCGATTGCGGCATCCGAAGATTCATCTGGATCTGTGCAGCGAGCAGGAGGCCGACGATTTGCTGCAAGGGCGCAGCGACCTGGCGTTCTATTTCGGCCAAGGCTCGCGCCCCGGCACCGAATCCCTGAAGCTGTTTGGCGAAGAACTGGTGCCGGTCTGTGCGCCCGGCAGCCTGCCTGACCAGCCCTTCACCGACCCGACCCAACTGGCCGAGCTGGTGCTGCTGCAAAACGCCTCGCGGCCCCAGGCCTGGCACGATTGGTTCGACAATCAGGGCTATCACACCGAACACAGCTACCACGGGCCGCGTTTCGAAACCTTCTACATGTGCATCCGCGCCGCCCAGGTCGGCTGCGGCGTCGCCCTGCTGCCGCGGTTTCTGGTGGAGGAAGAACTGGCCGACGGCAAACTGGTCATCCCCTGGCAACACGCGATGCCCAGCACCAACGCCTATTACCTGGCCTATCCGGAACATTCGGCGGAAGTACCCAAGGTGCGGCTTTTTGTGGAGTGGATGCTGGAGCAGATCGACACCCCGGATATACCGGCATAACCCGACGCGAACCTGTGGGAGCAAGGCTTGCCCGCGAAGAACGCGCCACAGCCTCCCGGAAACCGAGTCGCCTGTATCGCGGGCAAGCCTTGCTCCCACAGCGGGGCGGTGCGACGTTTCGCTAAATCCCCTCGCCAAAGATAACGCTCTTTGCCGAAAAAGACCCAGTGACCAAAAAAAACTGGCAATCATCATGAGTGATATGCGCCACTAGCCCTTTCACTACAAACCGCCGAACCTCGCTGCCCACGGCTGCGGCCTGTCTGGAGAACCCTATGAGCGAGAGCGTATTTGCCGATCGTATCGTGCAGAACCTGCTCGACACCGACTTCTACAAACTGACGATGATGCAGGCGGTGTTGCACAACTACCCCAACGTCGAAGTCGAATGGGAATTTCGCTGCCGCAACAGCGAAGACCTGCGCCCGTACCTGGCGGAGATCCGCTTTCAGATCGAGCGCCTGGCCGAGTTGAGCCTGAGCGCCGACCAGTTGGGTTTCCTGGAGCGCATCAGCTTTATGAAGCCGGACTTCCTGCGTTTCCTGGGCCTGTTTCGTTTCAACCTGCGCTACGTGCACACCGGTATCGAAAACGGCGAGTTGTTCATCCGCCTGCGCGGGCCGTGGCTGCACGTCATTCTGTTCGAAGTGCCGCTGCTGGCCATCGTCAGCGAGGTACGCAATCGTTATCGCTATCGTGAAATCGTCCTGGAACAGGCGCGGGAACAGCTTTATCGCAAGTTCGACTGGCTGAGCGCCAACGCCAGCGCCGAAGAACTGTCCGAACTGCAAGTCGCGGACTTCGGCACCCGTCGTCGTTTTTCCTTCCGCGTCCAGGAAGAAGTGGTCAACGTGCTCAAGCACGATTTCCCCGGGCGTTTCGTCGGCACCAGTAACGTGCACCTGTCCCGGGAACTGGACATGAAGCCCCTGGGCACCATGGCCCATGAGTGGATCATGGCCCACCAGCAACTGGGCCCGCGACTGATCGACAGCCAGATCGCCGCCCTCGATTGCTGGGTGCGCGAGTACCGGGGCCTGCTGGGGATCGCCCTGACCGATTGCATCACCATGGACGCCTTCCTCAAGGATTTCGATCTGTTCTTCGCCAAGCTGTTCGACGGTTTGCGCCATGACTCGGGCGACCCGGTGATCTGGGCCGAAAAAGCCATTGCCCACTATCACAAGCTCGGCATCGACCCGATGAGCAAGACCCTGGTGTTCTCCGATAGCCTGACATTGCCCAAATGCCTGGAGATTTTTCGGGCATTGCGTGGTCGCATTAATGTCAGCTTCGGTATTGGCACCAACCTGACGTGTGACATTCCAGGTGTAGAGCCGATGAGCATCGTGCTTAAAATGATCAGCTGTGACGGGCAACCCGTGGCCAAAATTTCAGACGAGCCCGGCAAGACCCACTGCAAAGACCCGAATTTCGTCGCCTACATGCGACATGTTTTCCAAGTACCTGCCGCCCTTTCTGACACATCAAGCAAGGAGTGAATTCATGCAAGCCGTACAGCGTGAGATTGCTGAACAGCTCAAGGTCCAGCCGCCGTTCACCGATGACGCGGCCCTCAAGGCCGAAATCGCCCGTCGGGTGAGCTTTATTCAGGATTGCCTGGTCAACTCCGGACTCAAGTCCCTCGTGCTGGGCATCAGCGGTGGCGTTGACTCGTTGACCGCCGGGCTGCTGGCCCAACGTGCCATGCGCGAACTGCGGGAGAAAACCGGTAACGCCGCCTACAAGTTCATCGCCGTGCGCCTGCCGTACGAAACCCAGTTCGACGAGCATGAAGCCCAAGCCTGTGTGGACTTCATCGACCCGGACGAGCGCCATACCGTCAACATCGGCCCGGCGGTCAAGGCCTTGGCCGATCAAGTCGCGGCGTTCGAAGGCAAGGCAGCGGTCTCGCGGGATTTCGTGCTGGGCAATACCAAGGCGAGGATGCGCATGGTGGCGCAATACACCATCGCGGGCACCGAGCACGGCCTGGTGATCGGCACCGACCATGCCGCCGAAGCGGTGATGGGTTTCTTCACCAAGTTCGGTGATGGCGCCTGCGACCTGGCGCCGTTGAGTGGCTTGGTGAAAAACCAGGTCCGGGCCATTGCCCGTGACTTTGGTGCGCCGGAGTCGCTGGTGGAAAAAATCCCCACGGCCGACCTTGAGGACCTGTCCCCAGGCAAGCCGGACGAAGCCTCCCACGGTGTGACCTATGCCGAGATCGATGCGTTCCTGCACGGCGAGCCTGTGCGGGACGAGGCGTTCAGGATCATTTGCGAGACTTATCGCAAGACTGAGCACAAGCGGGTGATGCCTTACGCTCCGTAACGGGTAATCACTGTGGGAGCGGGCTTGCTCGCGATGGCTGAGGGGCGTGGGTTGGTGTGTATATCCGTTACGCAAAAAACGGATATACACCCCAAAACAACCAGACACCCACCGAAAAAAACCCAAAAAAACGGCGCTTCCCATTTCTGAAAGAAGCGCCGCTTTTTTGTGCCTGAAGCTGATTATTTCAGGGTAACGGTGCCTTTCATCATCGAGATGTGGCCCGGGAACGAGCAGAAGAAACCGTATGCCTCACCGGCAGCCAGTTTAGACACGTCGAAGGTCACCGAGTCTTTTTCCCCGGCTCCGATGACCTTGGTGTGGGCGATGATGCGAGTATCACCTTCTTTCAGGTAATTCTTGTCGATGCCAGCGCCCAGGCCATCGGTGGCGATCGGCTGCATGTCAGCCTCTTTGCTCAGCACCCAGTTATGGCCCATGACGTTTTTCGGCAAGCTGCCCGAATGCGTCAGCTCAACGGTGAACGTCTTGCAGCTCTTGTCGATCTCGATGGCCTTGGTGTTGAAGGACATCTGGTCGGTCGAGTCGATGGTGGTCTTGCACTCCGCTGCCATCAGTTGGCTGCTGGCCAGCGTCAACAGGGATACTGCAACAAGTTTGGCAAACATCGTGAATCTCCAAGGCATGGTTAACAAAAATCCGTCAAAGGGGAAGACTGCCTGAATTTCAGACAAGTTCCTATGACCTGAATCAAAGATTGTATACAACTTAAGGCTATCAGCCTGATGGACACAATCAACCAGCCAGAGGGATGACGCCGCTCTATGATCAGCCTCACCACCTCTCGGGAGCGCCCATCATGAACGTCAACAGCCTGTTATGCAGCTTGCTCGCCGCCTACGCCTGCGGCGCCAGTGGCACCTACGAAAAGCCTCAACGCGAGGTTTAAACGCTTTGCGCGATCAAGGCCAGGCTTTACTCTGGGTCGGTTACTGATCATGGAGTAAAGCATGTCCATCGCGTCTGTTTGTGTATTTTGCGGCGCCAGCACCGGCACCGATCCAGCGTATCGTGAAGCGGCGCAGGCCCTGGGCCGGGCATTGGCGGAACGAAAATTGACCCTGGTCTACGGCGGCGGTGCCGTCGGCCTGATGGGGATCGTCGCTGACGCAGCCCTGGCGGCCGGCGGCGAGGTCATCGGCATCATCCCGCAAAGCCTCAAGGACAAGGAAATCGGCCACAGCGGCCTGACCCGCCTGGAAGTGGTGGACGGCATGCACGCCCGCAAGGCACGCATGGCCGAACTCAGCGATGCCTTCATCGCCCTGCCCGGCGGCCTCGGCACGCTGGAGGAGCTGTTCGAAGTCTGGACCTGGGGCCAGCTCGGCTACCACGGCAAACCGCTGGGGTTGCTGGAAGTGAACGGTTTCTACAGCAAGCTCACCGGTTTTCTCGATCATATCGTCGGCGAAGGCTTCGTCCGCGCGCCCCATCGTGACATGCTGCAAGTGAGCGAATCAGCGCAGAACCTGCTCGATGCGCTGGACGAATGGCAACCGTCAGTGCAGCCAAAGTGGGCCGAACAAAAACCCAGCTAACGGCTCGGCCCCGATACAGGGCAGAATATGCGCCGCTCAACCTCACCTTCGACCCCAGAGGATCGCCCATGGCCAAACCCAATTATTCCTTCGCCAAACGTCAGAGAGACTTGGCCAAGGAGCAGAAGAAAGAGGAAAAGCTGCAGCGCAAGAAAGCCACAGCTGAAGAAGAAGCCGCACTGACCCCGGATGCCGAAGGCGAAGTGGCGGCAGAAGATGATGTTGATGCACCGAAAGATCAGGCTCCCGACGCCTGATACCCCCAGGGCCCGATGATTCGATCCGGCCCCCCGGTTCTGTGTCCAGGGCCGGCAGTCCCACTGCCGGCCCTCACAATCCCAGCGCCTTGATAATCGACAGGCGATAGCCTGCAGGTAGATTGGCCGGCAATTGGCCAGGCTCGAACAACCCGATCTGCTTGTGCTCATGGCTGATCATCGGCACGAAACCGCCCAGCAACTGGCAGCGGTACGTGGAGATGAAGACGTGCTTGCCGGGAATGACCTCGAACAAGTACGAATCCAGCGGCTCCCCCACGCTTACCTCAACCGCCAGCTCCTCATCGATCTCCCGTGCCAGGCACTGCGGCGCCGTTTCGCCCAGCTCGATCCGTCCACCGGGCAGCTCCCATTCGTCCCGTTCGTTGAGCATCAGCACGACCAGGCCTTCGGGAGATTGCAGCACGCCTTTGATGGAAACCGGGAACATGGTGAAACCTCATCATCCACAGGACACACAACCTGTGGGAGCCTAACCCTGTGGGAGCCGAGCTTGCTCCCACATTTTCCACACAGCGATCATGACTCCAGCGGCATCACCGTCACCCGTACCTCGGGGTCATGATTGCCGCCGCCCAGGATCACTCCCCGCAACGGCGACACATCGGAAAAATCCCGGCCCCAGGCCAGGGTGATGTGTTCCAAGGCCGGCTGGACGTTGTTGGTCGGGTCGAAGTCCACCCAACCCAATACCGGGCAATACACCGAGACCCAGGCATGGGACGCATCGGCGCCAATCAGCCTTGGTTGGCCGGGTGGCGGCTGGGTCAGCAGGTAGCCACTGACGTAACGCGCCGCCAGCCCGCGAGAACGTACGCAGGCCAGCATCAAGTGGGCGAAGTCCTGGCACACGCCCCGCCGCCGCTCCAGCACCTCCACCAGCGGCGTGGCCACCTGGGTGGCTTCGGCATCGAAGGTGAACTCATCGAAAATCTTTTCCATCAGCGCCCGCACGCCAACCATCAACGGTCGCCCCGGCGGGAAGCAACTTTCGGAAAACTCGACGAAGCTGCGCTTGAGGTGCACATACGGTGACTCGAAACGAAAACGGCACGCCTCCAGCAATGGCGCCGCCAGTGGCCGGCCGCTGTAAGTCAGCGCGTTGCAGGTCGACTCCCAGGCCGGGGACAGGTTGAAGTCCAGCGCGGGGCGAGACAGCACCTCGACGCCCAGGCGAGCATTGACCAGCAGCTCGTCGTGGGGGCGTTCGAAGGCCAGGCGCGTCAGCGGATTGCCGAACACATCCTGCTCATCGCGACGGGTCGTCGGCTCCGGGCTGATCAGCAACTGCTGTTCGGTGCAACGCTGCCAGTCACAGGCGCGCGGCCACAGATGGGCAAGCTGCTGGGCCAGGGACACCGGGCTGTCGTAGTGGTAATGGGTGTCGTGGAGTATCTGGTAACGAGCGCTCATCAGACGGACACCGTACGTTGGCTGACGTCATCGACGTGGGCGAAATGACGCAAGGCCAGGCGATCGGATACCTGGCCACCGACATCGGCCACTTCCTGCAACAGGTCGGCCAGCCCATCAAGTGCTGCGCGCAGGCTGGCCTCACCAAACAGGGGGTTTTCCAGGCAACGCAAGTCAAAGCGAGAAAGACGCGTCACCAACTCTGGCAAGGCCGTTTCCTTCGGTGCGCCAAAATCGTCGTTCAGGCGTTTGAGCGTGCGGGCCACCAGCTTTAACTGGAAAAGCACCGCGTGGGGGTTCTGTTCGTCCAGCAACAACAGGTCCAGCACCGGGATCAGTTGCGCCACAGCCAGGTAGCGCGAACGGTAGGTGATGCTGCTGTTGCCCAGTTCCAGCAGCCACTCAAGCCCAGCCTGGTCGAACACTGCATCGCTGCGCAAAAACGCCGCCAGGCTGCTGCTGAGGAACTGCAAGCGTTCCAGGCGCCGGCCAATCATCAAGAAGCGCCAGCCCTCGTCGCGGGTCATGTCGTCCAAGGCAAATCCGGACAACGCCGCCAGGGACATCACTAGCCGATTGAGGAAATCCAGCAACTCACCGAAATCCGGCTCCTCGGTTTCCAGCTCCATCGCTTCGCGCTGCAACTCCACCAGCGCCTGCCAGTTCTCCCGGGACAGCTTGCCGCGAACCTGCGAGGCCGCCCACTGCAAGCGCTGCAGGTTGGAGCGCAGGCTGAACGACCAATCGTCCCCCAACAGCGCCGCCAGCAAACGCTCGTGCAGCTCGCCCTCCTCAGGCAGCAGCATCAGGCTTTCGCCCAGGGACACCGCCGACTGCAGGGCCTGCGGGTCGTCGCCATCGACGTAACGCCCCAACATGATCCGCAGCAGCCGCGCGCTGTCGTCGCAGCGTTCGCAGTAACGGCCGAACCAGAACAGGTTTTCCACCACCCGCGACGGCAGGTACGGATCGCGTCGAACCAGGTCGTGGACGCCTACGGTTCGCTGGGCCGTCCATTGTTCACCACCGGGGGCCTGCTCGCCCAACACCCAAGTATCCTTGCTGGCGCCGCCGCGCTGCATCGACACCACTTCGGCGTCGGCCTCGGCGGCCACGCGGGTCAGGCCCCCCGACAGCACCCGATAATCATCCTTCCCGGACACGGCATACACGCGCATGCCAATGGCCCGAGGCTGGATGTGCCCGTCTTCGGCCTGCCAGACCGGGGCCTGGGACAGTTGCGCCAGCTCCTGGGCGACATAGGCATAGGGCCGAGCCTGCATGCGCGCCGCCAGTTGGCCGCGCTGCGCCTCGTTCAGGTCCCGGCCGAACACCGGGGTGAAGCTTTGGGAAGGAAACGCCGGCTTGATCAACAGTTGCGGCAGCTTTTCCAGGGCCTGGGCCAGCACCGGCGGCTCACCGCACCACCAGGTGGCGATGGACGGCAGTATCAATTCCTCGCCGAACAGATACTGGTTGATCTTCGGCAGGAACCCCAACAGGCCCGGTGACTCCAGCACGCCGCTGCCCAGGGCATTGGCCACCAGCACACGGCCCTGGCGCACCGCTTCCAGCAGTCCCGGCACGCCGAGGGCTGAATCGGTACGCAGCTCCAGGGGGTCGCAGAAATCGTCGTCGAGCCGGCGCATGATGGCGTGGACCCGGCGCAGGCCACTGAGGGTCTTGAGGTAGACCGTGGCGTCCCGCACGGTCAGGTCGCCCCCCTCCACCAGCGGATAGCCAAGCTGGCGTGCCAGATAAAGATGCTCGAAATAACTTTCGTTGAACCGCCCCGGCGTCAACAGCACCACCAGTGGCGACTCACCGTCGCTGGGTGCCTGTCGTGCCAGGGTTTCCTGCAAGGTGCGGAAGAACCCGGACAGGTGGCGCACCCTCAGGTCGCGATACAGCTCGGGGAACGCGCGGGAAACGATCATGCGATTTTCCAGCGCATAACCGGCCCCCGAAGGCGCCTGGGTCCGATCCGCCGTGACCCACCATCGGCCATCGGGCGTGCGCGCCAGATCCACCGCATACAAGTGCAGGAAGCTGCCATCCGGTGGGGTAATGCCCTGGCAGGGCCAAAGGAAATTGTTGTGCCCGAATACCAGCTCTGCCGGCAGCAGCCCTTCGCTGATCAGCCGCTGTGGCCCATACAGGTCGGCCAGAACCGCATTGAGCAGCCGCGCACGCTGGGCGATCCCGGCCGACAGATGTTTCCATTCCTGCGGGTCGATCACGTGGGGCAGCAGGTCCAGCTCCCACGGCCGGTCGGCGCCCTTCGGATCGGCGTAGACGTTATAGGTGACACCGTTTTCCTGGATCTGCCGAGCCAGCAGCGCCTGACGCTGGATCAGGTGAGCCGGCGTGCTGCGCTGCAACTGATCGAACAACCGCCGCCAGTGCGGACGCACCGCACCGTTGTCGTCCAACAGTTCGTGATAGGTGCCCGTCGTCAGCGGGTAACGGTCAAGCAGGTCAGGCATGGAAAGCTCGGCAGACGGCAATAAAAGGTGAGACTAGCGCAAGCGCATGACGCCCGGATAGGTGGAAGAGTGTGACCAGACGCTGGGTCGTGCCCTGTAGGAGCTGCCGGAGGCTGCGATCTTTTGATCTTTCGCTTGGGACTCAAGTGTCTGGGGAAAGATCGCAGCCTCGTTGCACTCGACAGCTCCTACACAGCTCCTACATTGAAGCCCCTGGAAAGCGTCGCAGATCGAGTGTGAGCGGAAACTCGTCATCCATGGCCAGGCTGGGTATCGGAAGTTTCCCTGGCGTGTGTCCGATACGGAAGAAACGCGCCATCCGCCGGCTTTCGGCCTCGTTGGCATTCACCGGCAGGCTGTCGTAGTTACGCCCGCCCGGATGGGCCACGTGATACTGGCAGCCGCCCACGGAACGTTGCATCCAAGTGTCGAGCAAATCGAAGACCAGTGGCGCATGCACCGGGATGGTCGGTTGCAGGCAGTTGGCCGGTTGCCAGGCGCGGAAACGCACCCCGGCGACGAACTCGCCGACCCGGCCGGTGGGTTGCAACGGCACCGGCACACCATTGCAGGTCAGCAGGTAGCGTTGCGGCGCCAGGCCGCTGAGCTTGACCTGCAAGCGCTCCAAGGAGGAATCCACATAACGCACGGTACCGCCCACCGCGCCCTCTTCCCCCAGCACATGCCAAGGCTCGAGGGCCTGGCGCAATTGCAGCTCGATACCGCTGACCGCGTAATCGCCCACCTTGGGGAAGCGGAACTCCAGGTGCGCAGCGAACCACTCGGCCCGCAGCGGGTAGCCGGCGGCGTTCAGCTCATGGATGACGTCGGCAAAATCCTGCTCGATAAAGTGCGGCAACAGGAACCGGTCATGCAGCTCGGTGCCCCAGCGCGCCAGTTTCGCCGGCGCATAAGGCTCGCGCCAGAACCGCGCCACCAGCGCCCGCAGCAGTAATTGCTGGGCCAGGCTCATGCGGGCGTGGGGTGGCATCTCGAAAGCACGCAACTCCAACAGGCCGAGACGTCCGGTGGCGCCGTCCGGCGAATAGAGCTTGTCGATGCAGAATTCGGCACGGTGGGTATTGCCGGTCACGTCGATCAACAGGTTGCGCAACAGGCGATCGACCAACCACGGCGGGCATTCCTCGCCGGGCTGTGGCATTTGCGCGAAAGCGATTTCCAGCTCGTACAACGCGTCGTTGCGCGCCTCATCCACGCGAGGTGCCTGGGAGGTCGGGCCGATGAACAATCCGGAAAACAGGTAGGACAACGACGGATGGTTATGCCAGTAACTGATCAGGCTGCGCAGCAGGTCGGGACGCCGCAGAAACGGAGAGTCAGCCGGTGTCGCGCCACCCAGTACGAAATGGTTACCGCCGCCGGTGCCTGTGTGCCGGCCATCGATCATGAATTTCTCGGTGGTCAGTCGGGTCTGTCGCGCTTCTTCGTATAAAAATTCAGTGCGCTCGACCAACTCATCCCAGGTCGCCGAAGGCTGCACGTTGACCTCGATCACACCGGGGTCGGGGGTGATGCGGAAATTGCCCAGGCGCGGGTCGCTCGGCGGCTCGTAGCCCTCCAACAGCACCGGACAGTGCAGCTCCTCAGCCGTCGCCTCGATGGCGCTGACCAGTTCCAGGTAATCCTCGACCCGCTCCAGTGGCGGCATGAACAGGTACAGCCGACCTTCGCGGGCCTCGGCACAGAAAGCCGTGCGGGTCAGCCAGTCGGCGGATTTGTCGATCTCCGGGACACGCTCCTGCTCGGTCGCCGGCTCGCCGTGACGCGCCAGTTGCTCGGTGCCGGGCAGCTCGGGCAAGTCCTGGTTCGGGTCGGTGGGGTGGATGAACGGGTACTCGGCCGCCGTCACCCAAGGCTGGGACGCCAGTGGCAAGCGATAGCCCAGGGGCGAATCCCCCGGCACCAGGCGGCAGTGACTGTCACGCAGGTACCAGCGACCGCTTTGCCATTGATCGCCCTTGGCGGTGCGGGCCAGCGGCAGGACCTGGCCGATGACCTTGTCCAGGCCTTGGTTGAAGACCTTGCGCAACCGTGCACGCTCCAGGGCGTCCTCCAGGCGTGGGTCCTCGGCCGTGACATTCGAAGGCAATGCACCTTCGCGCCAGAGGTAATAGAAGTTGTCTTCGTAGGCCGGAAACACGAACCGCGCAGGAATTTTCAAACGCTCGGCAACGCTCGCCAGGAAACGTCCGGCCAGTTCGCCATCGGCGCCGTAGTCCTCCTGCTCATCGGCGATCAACGCGCTGTTGTGCCAGATCGGCACCCCGTCGCGCCGCCAATAGCAATTGAGCGACCAGCGCGGCAATTGCTCGCCGGGGTACCACTTGCCCTGGCCGAAATGCACCAGCCCCTTGGGCGCATAGTGCTTGCGCATGCGCTGGAACAGCTCGGCGGAGAGCCGGCGCTTGTCCGGCCCGAGTGCCGCGGTGTTCCACTCGGCGCCATCCGGGTCATCGATGGAGACAAAGGTCGGTTCGCCCCCCATGGTCAGGCGCACGTCGCCTTCCAACAGGTCGGCATCAATCTGGCGCCCCAGTGCCTGGATCGCCAGCCACTGTGCGTCGGTGTAAGGCTTGGTCACCCGCGGTGCTTCCCAGACCCGCTCGACGGACATTTCGTGGCTGAACTCACACTCGCAAGGCTCCACCAAGCCACTGATCGGGGCCGCCGAGGACGGATCGGGACTACAGGCCAACGGGATGTGGCCTTCACCGGCGAACAACCCGGATGTCGCATCCAGGCCGATCCAGCCAGCACCGGGCAGGTAGACCTCGCACCAGGCATGCAGGTCGGTGAAGTCCACGTCGGTGCCGGACGGGCCATCAAGGCTTTTCACATCGGCAGTCAACTGGATCAGGTAACCGGAAACGAAACGCGCGGCCAAGCCAAGGTTGCGCAACAGCTGCACCAACAGCCAGGCCGAGTCGCGGCAAGAGCCGGATGCGTGCTCAAGGGTGTGCTCCGGGGTCTGCACGCCCGGCTCCATGCGAATCAGGTAGTTGATGTCTTCGCTCAGGCGCTGGTTGAGCGCCACCAAAAAATCCACCGCAGGCAACGGCGTGCGGTCGATGCCGTCCAGATAGGCCTGGAATTTCGGCGTCAGCGGCAGGGTTTCCAGGTAAGGCGCCAACTCCTTGCGCTCGTCGGCCGCGTAGGCGAACGGAATCTTTTCGGCGTAGGGCTCGAGAAAGAAGTCAAACGGATTGAACACCGCCATTTCCGCCAGCAGATCGACTTCGATGCGCATCTCCCGGGTTTTCTCGGGAAACACCAGCCGCGCCAGGTAGTTGCCCTGGGGGTCCTGCTGCCAGTTGATGAAATGCTGCTCGGGTGAAACCTTCAGCGAATAGGAAAGAATCCGCGTGCGGCTGTGGGCCGCCGGGCGCAGGCGAACGATCTGCGGGCCGAGCTCGACGGCGCGGTCGTAGCGGTAATGCGTGACGTGATGCAATGCGACATGAATCGACACGACGTGCCTCCTGCGAGCCTGGGCGTTATCGAAAGCGGCGCAAGACTTATGCCATGCAGGCAGGCCGGACACTTTCTTTGTCTACTCAAGGCAGTAGAGCACTAAAAACGCGCGCTGCCCGAATTCATCTGCAAAGCAATGCACATAAATGCGGCGCCGGCAGCGCAAATCGACTCAGCGACGCGGGCGTGATGCCTTGGCGGCCTGGATGATCAGCGCGCGTTGGCGGCGGATGTCGACGAGTTTGCTGCGCATCTCCCGATGGCGCTTGCTGTTGAGCAGCAAGAGCCCCAGCAGTGGCAACAACACCGCGAATAGGTACACGCCCTGATGCGGTCGATAAGCGAACGTCGGCAGCACCGCCGCCAGACAGGCCAGGAAATACCCCGCCACCCACCAGACCGCCCAGGCGCGCCCGCGAGCGATCAAGAGGTTGCCCGAGACCAGAACGATCACCAGGGCCAAAGTACCGAGCCCGACATAGTCGGTCCTGGCTGACGGCTCCAGGGCACGCCAATAAGTGGTCCCGGCCAACACAAGCAGCGTGGACCCGGAAAAGCAGCCCAGCAGGATCGTCCCCATGAAAACCGGAAAATAGCGGGCGAGGAATGGCTTCAGCGATCCGCCACCGATCATTCCGTGAACTCCTCGTACAAGCCGACGGCAACCGTTTTCACGGCGCCCTCGCCGGTATAACTGCCAATGATCCCCAGCGCGCCTCCGAGGGAGTCCTTTATCTGAGTCAGCGTCGCGTGCCTGATTTCAGCTGAAGAATAACGTTTGGGCATGGCCCCCGCGCGTTGCTGCAACTTGAGTAACTTCGCCGTCAGGCTCGGGTCCTTGAGCGTCAACAGTTCCTTGGTCAGCTTGCTTCGCTCTTGCCGATTCAGGCCCTTGAGCAACTGATACCAACTCTTTCCAGTGCCGGCCGCTTTGTTGGCCTTGAGTAGCCGGACAGTCGTCAGCGCCGAGCCACCAACACCCACCAGGGAAACCCCGTCAAGGATCGGCGACACGATGTTGTACCAGTCAGCGTCATTCATCTCATCGTTGCCGGTCGGATTGGTCAGCTCATTGGCCACCCGCATCCCACCAATGACGCATTGCGCGGTGCTGGCCGTCGCGGCAGCGGCGCCCAGGGCAACGACAAAGGCACTTGCCCCCGCCGTAAAGGGCACGGCGACGCTTCCACTGAACACCACCACCCAACCAATCACAGCGGCGACACAGGACAAGCCGGCATTGGTTGCTTCAAGCCCAAGCTTGGACTCGCGCGGGCTGCTTTTTACCTGATCGATGAATTGCTGCGGTGCGATGTATTTTTTCGCCTCGCGCAGAATGATGCGCTTGGGCGCGATGCTGCAAATCGGCTTGAATTCGCGCAGGGTCACGACGTTGTATTCGGAATCGATATACACCACACCCGCACCGGCGATGCCAGGATCGGCGTCGATGGCAGCAAACAGGCGTGGCAGGTTGATCTGGCTTTCGATGCGTTTGCGGGCCATGAACTGGGAGAAACTCAGGTCCATGCCGATGCCCGTTGAAGCGCTGCTCATATGAATCGTCCTTGAGAATCGGAGGGTGAATCTTTGTCCACACTGAACCTTGTGGCGAGGGGATTTATCCCCTCGCCACAAAGGCTATGCATCCGCCATCGTGCCGTAAGGCGGGCGCCACGATAACAAACGGCCAGCACCCTCGCTAGAAAGCAAAACGCCAGCACTTAGGCTGGCGTTTTACGAGGTGGCTAGGCGATCAGCGCGGCACGACAGGCTTGCGCGCCGGTTTCGGTCCTTTGCCCTTGGCGGCGTCCTTGCGTTCCTTGGCGGCCTGCTGGTTGCGGGCGAATGCCGCGGCCTTGGCCTGCTCGCGCTTGTCCCACGGGTTGCCGCCGTCGCTGGCGCGCGGTGGCAGGCCGGTGTGCTGGGTCAGGATCTTGGTGGTTTCCTTGCCCACCTTGTGGCTGCCGGCTGGCGTCGAGTTCTTGCGACGGGCGCTCTGGTAGCTGTCGGTGGCCGGCTGGTGCAACGGAATCAGTTGGTTCTTGCCCGGCCCGATCAGGTCGGCGCGGCCCATGCGGGTCAGCGCTTCGCGCAGCATCGGCCAGCCCTTGGGGTCGTGATAGCGCAGGAAGGCCTTGTGCAGGCGGCGCTGTTCCTCGCTCTTGACGATGGTCACCGCGTCGCTCTTGTAGGTGACCTTGCGCAGCGGGTTCTTGCCCGAGTGGTACATGGCCGTGGCCGTGGCCATCGGCGACGGATAGAACGCCTGCACCTGGTCGGCCCGGAAACCATTGCCCTTGAGCCAGAGCGCCAGGTTCATCATGTCTTCGTCGGTGGTGCCCGGGTGGGCGGCGATGAAGTACGGAATCAGGTACTGCTCTTTTCCGGCTTCCTTGGTGTACTTCTCGAACATCCGCTTGAATTTGTCATAGCTGCCGATGCCCGGCTTCATCATCTGGTTGAGCGGGCCTTCCTCGGTGTGCTCCGGAGCGATCTTCAGGTAACCGCCGACGTGGTGGGTCACCAGTTCCTTGACGTATTCCGGCGACTCGACCGCCAGGTCGTAACGCAGGCCGGAGGCAATCAGGATCTTCTTCACGCCAGGCAAGGCCCGGGCGCTGCGGTACAGCTGGATCAGCGAAGAATGGTCAGTGTTCAGGTTCGGGCAGATGCCGGGGAACACGCACGACGGCTTGCGGCACGCGGATTCGATTTCCGGGCTCTTGCAGGCGATGCGGTACATGTTCGCGGTCGGGCCGCCGAGGTCGGAAATGACCCCGGTGAAACCCGGGACCTTGTCGCGGATCTCTTCAATCTCGCGAATGATCGACTCTTCGGAGCGGTTCTGGATGATCCGGCCTTCGTGCTCGGTGATCGAGCAGAACGTGCAGCCGCCAAAGCAGCCACGCATGATGTTCACCGAGAAACGGATCATCTCGTAGGCCGGGATCTTCTCCTTGCCGTACGCCGGATGGGGAACACGTGCGTAAGGCATGCCAAACACGTAGTCCATTTCTTCGGTGGTCATCGGAATGGGCGGCGGGTTGAACCAGACATCGACTTCGCCGTGCTTCTGCACCAGGGCGCGGGCATTGCCTGGGTTGGTTTCCAGGTGAAGCACGCGGTTGGCGTGAGCGTAGAGCACCGCGTCGCCACGAACCTTTTCCACCGATGGCAGACGGATCACGGTCTTGTCGCGGGTCATTTTCGGGCTCGCCAGGATCTGTACGACCTTGGCTTCGCTCGGGTCCTCGACCGGCCCCTTCTCCTGCTCGATGGCACAAGCTTGAGTGTCCTGGGTGTTGACGTACGGGTTGATGATCTTGTCGATCTTGCCCGGACGGTCGATGCGCGTGGAGTCGACTTCGTACCAGCCTTGCGGCGTGTCACGACGGATGAAGGCCGTGCCGCGCACGTCGGTGATGTCTTCGATCTTGTGGCCGTAGGACAGGCGCTGGGCGACTTCGACAATCGCCCGCTCGGCGTTGCCGTAGAGCAGGATGTCGGCGCAGGCGTCGATCAGGATCGAGTTGCGCACCCGGTCCTGCCAGTAATCGTAGTGAGCGATACGGCGCAGCGACGCTTCGATACCACCCAGCACGATCGGCACATGCTTGTAGGCTTCCTTGCAGCGCTGGCTGTAGACCAGGCTCGCACGGTCCGGCCGTTTGCCCGCCATGCCGCCCGGGGTGTAGGCGTCATCGGAGCGGATTTTCTTGTCGGCGGTGTAGCGGTTGATCATCGAATCCATGTTGCCGGCCGCGACACCGAAAAACAGGTTGGGCTCGCCAAGCTTCATGAAGTCGTCTTTGGACTGCCAGTTCGGCTGGGCAATGATCCCGACGCGAAAGCCCTGGGCTTCCAGCAAACGGCCAATGATCGCCATGCCGAACGACGGGTGATCGACGTAGGCATCACCGGTTACGATGATGATGTCGCACGAATCCCAGCCGAGCTGATCCATCTCCTCCCTGCTCATGGGCAGGAATGGCGCCGGACCGAAACATTCGGCCCAGTACTTGGGATAGTCAAATAACGGCTTGGCTGCTTGCATGTCGATAACCGGTATAAAAGATGAAAAATCGCGGGCGCGGAATATAGCACAAAAAATAACCAATTCCGACGGCTATGGTCGGAAATTGGTGGCGCACCTTTCGCGAGCAGGCTCGCTCCCACAGAGGAATGTATTCCAAGGTGGGAGCGAGCCTGCTCCGGGCGGCGTTCCGACGATGAGGCCGGATCAGACGATGAAGAGCTTACTCATCGTCGTCAAAATTGTAGCTACCCGGCGCCAGGTTCTCGAACCGAGTGTATTTACCGATGAACGCCAGGCGGATGAAGCCGATCGGGCCGTTCCGCTGCTTGCCGATGATGATTTCGGCGATGCCCTTGTGCTCCGTCTCGGGGTGATACACCTCGTCGCGGTACACGAACATGATGACGTCGGCGTCCTGCTCGATCGCTCCGGATTCCCGCAAGTCGGAGTTCACGGGGCGCTTGTTGGGGCGCTGTTCCAGGGAACGGTTCAACTGGGAAAGTGCCACCACCGGGCAGTTGAATTCCTTGGCCAGGGCCTTGAGGGAACGGGAGATTTCGGAAATCTCGTTGGTCCGGTTGTCGCCGCTGGAACCAGGGATCTGCATCAACTGCAGGTAGTCGATCATGATCAGCGCGATGTCACCGTGCTCACGCACCAGGCGACGGGTCCGGGCGCGCATTTCCGACGGGCTGATACCGGCCGTATCGTCGATGAACAGCTTGCGGTCGTTGAGCAGGTTGACCGCCGACGTCAGGCGCGGCCAGTCGTCGTCTTCCAGCTGGCCGGAACGGACCTTGGTCTGGTCGATACGCCCCAGGGACGAAAGCATACGCATGATCAGCGATTCGCCTGGCATCTCGAGGGAGTACACCAGGACCGCCTTGTCGCTGCGCAGCACGGCGTTTTCCACCAGGTTCATCGCAAAGGTGGTCTTACCCATGGACGGACGGCCGGCGACGATGACCAGGTCGGACGGTTGCAGGCCGCTGGTCTTCTCGTCGAGGTCGGTGTAACCGGTGGACAGGCCGGTGATGGCGTTGTCGGTGTTGAACAAGGTGTCGATGCGATCGATGGCCTTGGTCAGCAGGTCGTTGACGCTGACCGGGCCGCCGGTTTTCGGGCGGGCCTCGGCGATCTGGAAGATCTGCCGTTCGGCTTCGTCAAGGATCTCGGCGGCGGTGCGGCCTTCCGGGTTGAAGGCGCTGTCGGCGATTTCGGTGCTGATGCCGATCAATTGGCGCAAGGTCGCCCGCTCGCGCACGATCTGGGCATAGGCCTTGATGTTGGCGACCGACGGCGTGTTTTTCGCCAGTTCACCCAGGTAACCGAGGCCGCCGACCTGAGACGTCTGCCCTTCCTTGTCCAATTGCTCGGCCAGGGTCACGACGTCGATCGGCATGTTCTGATCGGCCAGACGGGCGATCGCACGGAAAATCAGACGGTGGTCATGCCGGTAGAAATCGCCGTCGGAGACTTGATCGAGCACACGCTCCCAGGCGTTGTTGTCCAGCATCAGGCCACCGAGCACGGCCTGTTCGGCCTCGATGGAATGCGGAGGCACCTTCAGGGCAGCGGTTTGCAGATCGTATTGCTCGGGAGCGGTGATTTCGTTCATGGCCACTTCTGGTTATGAAAATCAGGAATTGCAGAAAGACAAAGGGCACGACCTGTAAACAGGATCGTGCCCGATGTTACCGGCAAGCACCCGAGGGTGCCAACCGACAGGTGTTGCTTAGGCTGCTACCACGACAACGCGTACGGTGGCTTCAACTTCGGCGTGCAGGTGCACGGCTACGTCGAATTCGCCTACGTTGCGGATGGTGCCGTTCGGCAGACGAACTTCACTTTTCGCAACTTCAACGCCGGAGGCGGTCAGTGCGTCAGCGATGTCGTGAGTACCGATCGAACCGAACAGCTTGCCTTCGTCGCCAGCGGTGGCAGTGATGGTCACTTCCAGCTCAGCCAGTTGGGCAGCACGGCTTTCAGCCGAGGTTTTACGGTCTGCGGCAGCTTTTTCCAGCTCAGCACGACGCTCTTCGAACGCAGCCAGGTTGGCAGCGGTCGCAGCGGTGGCTTTGCCGTAAGGCAGCAGGTAGTTACGACCGTAACCGGCCTTAACGTTTACTTTGTCACCCAGGTTGCCCAGGTTGGTGACTTTTTCCAGAAGGATCAGTTGCATGTGAAAATCCTCTAACTTTTAACCTTCACCGTTCGCGTTGTCGGCGTCTTTCGACGCCATACGACCGCGAAAATCAATCAGGCTGTCAACGATGGCCATGACCACGAGCAACGGACCGAGCAAGTGCATGAAAGGCAACAACGTCACGTACAACCCCACCAGCCAGAAAGTGGCCAGTCGTTTCTGCGCCACCAGCCCGTGAATCAGGGCCAGGCCGGCGAAGACCAGCGGTACACTGCACAACGGCAACAGGATCAGTGCATGCAGTCCGAAAAACGGAGCAACACACATGACGGCCAGCAGTGACAGCGCCACGCTCTTGGGGAATCGGATGGCGCGAAATTCGCGACCGAAACCACCGGGGTTATACAACAACGCCTGCCAATAGCGCCCAAGGATCAGGCACAGCACGCTAAAGATCTGCGACGATAACGCTATCGAGATGATCATCAGCGGAGCGCTAAGGGCGATGAAAAACGCCTTCTGGTCTGCCGAGAATGTCTCGTAGACCCCACCCATCGCCAGCGGCAGGACGTCTTCGAACGTCTGCGCCAGTGACTCGATGAAGGAACTGAAGACAGTTCCCAGGCTCACCGCACACAACAACCCCACGGCCACGCTGCACAGCAGCACGCGATTCCAGGTATGTCCGGCGCGCAGAACCAACGCCAGGCCACAAGCCCCGAGCAACACCAAAAGTGTTGTCGGGTCCTTCAGGAAGTACCAGCTCACCAACGCTGACAACATCCCGATACCCAGGACGCTCAAGGCGTCCGAACCGCGCCGCAGGAGCACAAGGCACCCAGCGGCGGCACTCAACCAGAACAACAGCGGCAATGCCGCGGATCCGGCCACAACCAACGTGGCCTGCACACGTCCCCGCATGATGAAGTCAGCTAAGGCGCGCATGCATTCAATCCCTTACTACTCGTCGACTGCCCGGTCTCAGCGGCCGTGGCTGTCGGTGTAGGCCAGCAGGGCCAGGAAGCGGGCGCGCTTGATAGCGGTGGCCAGCTGACGCTGATAACGAGCTTTGGTACCGGTGATACGGCTTGGAACGATTTTGCCGGTCTCGGATACGTAGGCTTTCAGAGTGTTGAGATCTTTGTAATCGATCTCTTTCACGTCTTCAGCGGTGAAGCGGCAGAATTTACGACGACGGAAGAAACGTGCCATGTGATTGGCTCCTTAAAAGGTCCGTGGATTACTCGTCAGCGTTATCGCTGTTGTCGCTGTCGCTATCGCTGTCATCGCCATCGGCGCTGTCAGAGTGCTCAGGACGGTCGCGACGCTCACGGCGCTCACTGCGGTTTTCTTCAGCCTTGAGCATCTCGGATTGGCCGGTGACGGCTTCTTCGCGACGGATGACCAGGTTACGGATCACTGCATCGTTGTAGCGGAAGTTGTCTTCCAGCTCGGCCAGGGCCTTGCCAGTGCACTCAACGTTCAGCATCACGTAGTGAGCCTTGTGAACATTGTTGATTGCGTAGGCCAGTTGACGACGGCCCCAATCTTCCAGACGGTGGATTTTGCCGCCGTCTTCTTCGATCAGCTTGGTGTAACGCTCAACCATGCCGCCGACTTGCTCGCTTTGATCCGGGTGGACCAAAAAGATGATTTCGTAATGACGCATGAATGCTCCTTACGGGTTGTAGCCTGCCGCTCAAAAACGGTCAGACAAGGAGTGAATGACACTTATGGACTTGTGGACGCTAGACACATAAGTGCCTGCCATCACAGCAAGGGGCGCAATTGTAGAGAAGGGCCGAGGGAGGTGCAAGGCAATTGGCGATTATTTGAACAACCGCCGATCTTCATCCAGACACAAACCCAATGTGGGAGCGAGCCTGCTCGCGATAGCGGTATCTCATTCAACATAGATGCCGAATGTCAGACCGCTATCGCGAGCAGGCTCGCTCCCACAGGGGTTACAACAAGATCAAGGCTTTTTGGCGGAAGCCTTGACGCTGCGCTGGCGCAGCGCTTCGAACAGGCACACACCGGTCGCGACCGAAACGTTAAGGCTGCTGACGCTACCGGCCATCGGCAGCTTGACCAGGTAATCGCAGTGCTCGCGGGTCAGGCGGCGCATGCCCTTGCCTTCGGCGCCCATGATCAGGATCGTCGGGCCCGTCAGGTCCTGGTCATAAATGCTGACCTCGGCCTCACCCGCCGTGCCAACCACCCACAAGCCGCGCTGCTGGAGTTTTTCCAGGGTACGCGCCAGGTTGGTCACCGCCACCAGTGGAATCACTTCCGCCGCGCCGCAGGCGACCTTACGCACAGCCGGCGTCAGGGTTGCCGACTTGTCTTTAGGCACGATCACCGCCAACGCACCCGCCGCATCCGCCGAACGCAGGCAGGCGCCGAGGTTATGCGGGTCGGTCACGCCGTCCAGCACCAGCAGCAGGGGCGCGCCTTCGGTGCGATCGAGCAGTTCGTCGAGCATCGCCTCGCCCCAGACCTGGCTCGGGCTTACGTCCGCAACCACACCCTGGTGAACGCCTTCGACCCACACGTCCATTTCACGACGCTCGGCCTGGCCGATGGCAACCTTGTTTTGGGTGGCCAGTTCGACCAGCGCCTGCACACGCGGCTCGCTGCGACCTTCCGCCAACCATACTTGCTTGACACGTTTAGGGTGGTGACGCAGCAGTGCTTCTACGGCGTGCACGCCGTAGATTTTTTCCAGACTCATGACTTGGCCTTAGGTTTGCGCGACCCGCCGCTTTTCGCGGGGGCCGAACCCGCTTTTGGCGGGCCTTTACGGTGTTTACTTGGCTTGCTCGACGGTTTTTCCGCCCCGTGGGACTTTCCCCCAGACGCCGCTTTACCACCGCTTTTGGCTTCGTTGAGCAACTGCTGCTTCAACTCGCGGCTCTTGCGCAGTTCGGCGTTTTTCGCCGCAGCGTCGCTGGGGCGGTAGGCCTCGGGAGCCTTGTCCTTGACAGACGAACGGCGACCGGCCCTGGCTGGCTCAGGCTCCGCGGTTTTTGCAGGAGCACCTTTACCCTTACCTTTGGTCGCAGGCGCTGCGGTCTCGTTGCCACGCTTTTTACGGCCAGTCGGTGCTTCGGCGGGCTTGTCAGACATTCCGAAGTCGATCTTGCGCTCATCGAGGTCGACGCGCATGACCTGCACTTCCACGGTGTCGCCCAGACGGAAGCTGCGACCGGTGCGCTCGCCCGCCAGGCGGTGGTGCACAGGATCGAAGTGGTAGTAATCACCCGGCAAGGCGGTGACGTGCACCAAGCCCTCGACGTAGATGTCGGTCAGCTCGACAAACAAACCAAAGCCTGTCACTGCAGTGATCACGCCTGGGAACGACTCGCCCACGCGGTCTTTCATGAACTCGCACTTGAGCCAGTTCACCACGTCGCGAGTGGCTTCGTCGGCGCGGCGCTCGCTCATGGAGCACTGCTCGCCCAACTGTTCCAGGGCCGCTTCGTCGTACGGATAGATCCGTGCCTTCGGAATGGTCATGGCACCGGCGCGCTTGACGTGCGGGGTGTTCTGCTTGGAATGGATCACGCTGCGGATCGCGCGGTGCGTGAGCAGGTCCGGGTAACGGCGGATCGGCGAGGTGAAGTGGGTGTACGCTTCGTAATTCAGGCCAAAGTGGCCCTGATTGTCGGCGCTGTAAACCGCCTGGCTCAGGGAGCGCAGCATCACGGTCTGGATCACATGGTAATCCGGACGGTCCTTGATGCTGGCCAGCAGTGCCTGGTAGTCCTTCGGCGTCGGGCCGTCCTTGCCTTTGTGCAGGGACAGGCCGAGCTCGCCGAGGAAGGCGCGCAGCTTTTCCAGACGCTCCGGCGGCGGGCCGTCGTGCACGCGGTACAACGCAGGAATCTCGTGCTTCTTGAGGAATTCCGCGGTGGCTACGTTGGCCGCCAGCATGCACTCTTCGATCAGCTTGTGCGCATCGTTACGGGTCGTCGGGGTGATTGCGGCGATCTTGCGCTCGGAACCGAAGACAATCCGGGTTTCCTGGGTCTCGAAATCGATTGCGCCACGCACGTGACGGGCACCCAGCAATACCTTGTACAGCGAGTACAGCTGCTTGAGATGCGGCACCACGCCAGCGTATTCGGTACGCAGGGTCTTGGCTTCACTGGTCTTCGGTGTTTCCAGGATGGTGCTGACCTTGTTGTAGGTCAGGCGCGCCTGGGAGTGGATCACCGCTTCGTAGAACTGGTAGTCGGTCATTTCGCCGGTCTTGGAGATGGTCATCTCGCACACCATGGCCAAACGGTCGACTTTCGGATTCAGCGAGCACAGCCCGTTGGACAGCTGCTCAGGCAGCATCGGGATCACGCGCTCAGGGAAATACACGGAGTTGCCGCGCACCTGGGCTTCGTTATCCAGGGCCGAACCGATCTTCACGTAGCTGGACACGTCGGCAATCGCGACGAACAACTTCCAGCCGCCGGAGAACAGGCGCAGCTTGCCAGGCTTGGCTTCGCAGTAGACCGCATCGTCGAAGTCGCGGGCATCTTCGCCGTCGATGGTGACGAACGGCAGATGGCGCAGGTCGATGCGTTTTTCTTTATCTTTCTCTTCAACTTCCGGCTTGAGCTTGGCGGCTTCCTTGAGCACAGCCTCGGGCCAGACGTGAGGGATGTCGTAGGTGCGCAGCGCGACGTCGATCTCCATGCCCGGCGCCATGTAGTTGCCGACCACTTCAACGATATCGCCCTGTGGCTGGAAGCGCGCAGTTGGCCAGTGGGTGATTTTCACCTCGACGAACTGACCCACCTTGGCGGCGCCATTACGGCCCGGGGTAATCAGCACTTCCTGCTGGACCTTCGGGTTATCCGGCACAACAAAACCGATACCGCCTTCTTCGAAGTAACGGCCGACGATGGACTCGTGGGCACGGGACACCACTTCGACGATCACGCCTTCACGGCGACCACGACGGTCCAGGCCGGAAACACGGGCCAGGGCCCGGTCACCGTCGAACACCAGGCGCATTTGCGCCGGGCTCATGAACAGGTCGTCGCTGCCGTCGTCCGGGATCAGGAAACCGAAGCCGTCACGGTGACCGGCGATGCGGCCCAGGATCAGGTCGAGCTTGTCCACCGGCGCATAGGTGCCGCGCCGGGTGTAGATCAGTTGAGCGTCGCGCTCCATGGCGCGCAGACGGCGGCGCAGGGCTTCGAGTTGGTCCTCGGTGGTCAGACCGAACTCTTCGACCAACTGCTCGCGGCTAGCAGGCGACCCCCGATCGGCGAGATGCGCCAGGATCAGTTCGCGGCTAGGAATAGGGTTTTCATATTTTTCCGCTTCACGAGCGGCCTCGGGATCGAGGGACTGCCAATCGGCCATTAGAGAGTTTTCACCTTGTCTATATGCGGGTTAGTTTGGCATAGGCTTAATGAAACGGGAAATTTCAAGCATCCGATCGCTTTTCTAAAGTCATTTGGCCCGCCTTGGAAGCCCGGAAAAGCACCGCTCGTGAAATTTAGCGGTTTTTTTCTCAGGAGGGGTTTACAGTTAAAAAGACGCTCCGTATAGTGCGCGCCATCGACGACGTACACACGATGTCGATATTGCCCAGATGGTGAAATTGGTAGACACGCCAGCTTCAGGTGCTGGTGACCGCAAGGTCGTGGAAGTTCGAGTCTTCTTCTGGGCACCAATTTCGAGCAACAGGTCAATGACCTGCATGCTCAACAAAAACCCGCGAAAGCGGGTTTTTGCATTTTTGCCCCCTGCAATTGCGTTTGGCAATTACTAAAACAAAAACAGGGGTTTACAGATCAAAATGCGCTCCGTATAGTGCGCGACATCAACAGCGGCAACGCTGAAGATGCTGCCCAGATGGTGAAATTGGTAGACACGCCAGCTTCAGGTGCTGGTGACCGCAAGGTCGTGGAAGTTCGAGTCTTCTTCTGGGCACCAATTCAAGCTTCAAGGTTACGGCCTTGAACCTCACAAAAACCCGCGAAAGCGGGTTTTTGCGTTTCTGGCCTCTGGGAATATATCTGAGCCGCTGACATCGCTATCGCGAGCAAGCTCGCTCCCACAAGGGATTCATGCCGGACACAAAATCTGTATCCACTAAAAATCACCTGTGGGAGCGAGCTTGCTCGCGATGAGGCCAGCCTAGCAGCCTGATCAAGCCCGGAACTGCCCCAGGCTTGCCTTCAACTGCGCCGCCAGGTTGTCGAGCACCTTGCCGCTGGCGGTGGTCTCGACCACGGCCTGGGCCGCCTTCTCGGCCTGGGCATGAATGGTTTCCACCCGCCCGCGCACCGCTTGCGCACCCTGGGCCTGATGAGCCGCTGCCTGAGTCGCCAGGCCGATGGCCGCATGCACCTGCTCCACGGATGCCTGCACCGACTGCTGCAACCGCGCGCTGTCTCGCAGCACCAACAAGCCTTCGCTGGCCTGGCGCCCGGCCTGGCCGATAGCGGCCACCGCTTCGCGAGCCCCCTGCTGCAAGGCCACGATATGCGCCTGGATATCGCCCGTTGAGCTTTGGGTCTTGCTCGCCAGGGCCCGCACCTCATCCGCCACCACGGCAAACCCGCGCCCGGTCTCCCCGGCCCGCGCCGCCTCGATGGCCGCGTTCAAGGCCAACAAGTTAGTCTGCTCGGCGATGCCGTGAATCACCGTCAGCACCACTTCGATCTGTTCGCTCTGCTGCGCCAGCCGCTCGATCACTTTCGCCCCGGTGTCTACCTGCCCGGCCAACGCCTCGATCAAGCTACTGACCTTGGCCGAAGTGCGAGTGTTTTCATCGGTGGCCTGGCGGATCTCCACCACCTGCTGCAAAGCCGCCTGCATCGCCTGGCTTTCCGATTGAGCCTCATCCGCCATTTGCGACAGCGCACGCAGGCTCTCGGCCACCTCATCACGCTGCATCCCGGCCGCCGCATCGGCACCGGAGTTGCGCAAGGTCATCGCACCGATTTCCACACCGGTACGCTGGGCCACATCGCCCGCCTCGCGCACGATGGGTTGCAACTTATCCACAAAGCGGTTGACCGCTGAGGCCATGTCGCCGATTTCGTCCTTGCTGTTGATTTGCACACGCTTGGTCAGGTCACCCTCGCCCGCCGCCAAGTCGTTCATGGCCGCGATCAGCAACTTCAAGCGATTGACCACCCGACGCCCCAGCACCACGGCCAGCAGCACCAGCACGCCGAAGCCCACCAGCGCCAGGCCCAGGCCGATGCGCCAGCGCAAGGTGCCTGCGGCTTCCTGCACAGTGCTAGAGGTATTGGTCTGCATCTGTGTGGCGGTGGCCTGGGCCGACTCCAGACGACCGCGCATGGCGGTGGCGCTGTCGGCCGCCGCCCCCTTGAGGCTGTCACCGACCAACTGGTCGCTGCTGGCGATCAAGGCCAAGAAGCGTTGGTCCAGCGCCTTCAGGTCAGCTTCAACGGAAGCCGTGGAAACGCCCATCAATACTTTGCCAATCTCTACGCCGTTGGGGCTGATCGAGGCTTCGAGGTAATACACCGAGGGGTCGCTCTTCGCCGCATCCAGCACTTTATCCAACGCTCGCTCGCCCTTGCCTTTCTCCAGCAGCGCCTTGTTGATCGGGTTTTCCCGGTTCAGGTAACGAGTCAGGTGCTCACCACTGGCGTCGTCATAAATAACGAACAACACATTAGGGTTGCGCTGGGCCCGGCGGGCGAATTCGGAAAGGGTCGGTATGTCGCTGTCCCACATGGCGCGTGGCGCGACCGAGGCCAGGAGTTGCGCCATATCATTGGCGGAATCCTTGAGCGATTTCTCGAGTGTCGTGCGCAACTGCGCCTGCTCGTCCTTCAGCCGCGTCGACAAACCGGCGGTGAGGCGCTGACGAGTGCTGGCAGACAAACTGTCCAGGCTTGAGGTGACCTCGCGTCCGGCCTGCTCCAGTTCGCCAGACAATTTCTGACTATCCACCCCCAGCCGGACCCCTAGCTCGGCCTCCAGCGCGGTGACCGTGCTTCGGGTCAGCGCGACGGCCACGAGCACTTGCACCAAAAGGGCGATACCCAGGGTAACGAACACAGGCCGCAATAGACGGCTTTGTAACAGTGAGAGAACGGCCGACACAGGGGAATCCCTCTACTAAACGCCATTAAATTGATGGCACTTCAAAGAAGTACTTATTGTTAACGATGCATAGCAAAGGTCGTGCCGTTCGACAGGCAGATACGACAAAGGCCCCAAACGAGGGGCCTTTGTTTTTTACATCAACGACTTATCAGGCAAACGGGTGACGCAGAACGATGGTTTCGTTGCGGTCCGGCCCCGTCGAAATAATGTCGATCGGCGCACCGACCAACTCTTCGACGCGCTTGATGTAGTTGCGGGCCGCCAATGGCAGCTCTTCCAGGGTCTTGGCGCCCACGGTCGATTCGGTCCAGCCCGGCATCTGCTCGTACACCGGCTCCAGGCCGATGTAGCTGTCGGCGTCGGTCGGTGCGTCGATGACGGCGCCGTCCTGGTTCTTGTAGCCCACGCAGATGTTGATGGTTTCCAGGCCGTCCAGCACGTCCAGCTTGGTCAGGCACAGGCCCGAGATGCTGTTGACGTCGATGGCGCGACGCAGGATGACGGCATCGAACCAGCCACAACGACGGGCACGGCCGGTGGTAGCACCGAACTCATGGCCACGCTTGGCCAGGAAGGCGCCGACGTCGTCGAACAGCTCAGTCGGGAACGGACCCGAACCCACGCGAGTGGTGTAGGCCTTGGTGATACCCAGGATGTAGTCCAGGTACATCGGACCGAAACCCGAACCGGTGGCGATGCCGCCGGCGGTGGTGTTGGAGCTGGTGACGTACGGGTAGGTACCGTGGTCGATGTCCAGCAACGAACCCTGGGCACCTTCGAACATGATGTCCTTGCCTGCGCGACGCAGCTCGTGCAGCTCGGCAGTGACGTCGAGCATCATCGGCTTGAGCAGCTCGGCGTACTCCATGCACTCGTCCAGGGTTTTCTGGAAGTCGATGGCTGGTTCTTTGTAGTAATTGACCAGGACAAAGTTGTGGTAGTCCAGCAACTCGCCCAGCTTGGCGGCGAAACGCTCACGGTGGAACAGGTCACCGATGCGCAGGCCACGACGGGCTACTTTATCTTCATAGGCCGGGCCGATGCCGCGACCGGTGGTGCCGATCTTCAGCTCGCCACGGGCCTTTTCACGGGCCTGGTCCAGCGCGACGTGATAGGACAGGATCAGCGGGCAGGACGGGCTGATACGCAGGCGCTCGCGCACCGGTACGCCTTTTTCTTCCAGCTTGATGATTTCCCGCAGCAAGGCGTCGGGAGCAACCACCACACCGTTGCCGATCAGGCACTGAACGCCTTCGCGCAGTACGCCCGACGGAATCAGGTGCAGAACGGTTTTTTCACCGTCGATCACCAAGGTGTGACCTGCGTTGTGGCCACCCTGGTAGCGCACTACGGCGGCAGCATGTTCGGTCAGCAGATCAACGATCTTGCCTTTGCCCTCATCACCCCACTGGGTGCCCAGGACTACGACATTCTTACCCATAACACTTGTCCTCATTCGCGCAAACTTGGTGCCGGCCGCGGCCGGCAGGAAAACTCAAGAAGCCAGCGGCAATACTTGCCAAAGCCCGTTCTGCTGAATCAATTGCCGGTCGCAGTCCGCTTCACGGGCGGCGGCCAAAGGTTGCCCAGGCAAGGCCTGGACGACACGCTGACCCTCACTGCGCAACTGGCAGACTGCTTGCCAGAGTGCCGCATCCGTACTGTCAGGCATCCAGATACCGCCAGACGGTAGCTCGACTTCAGCACGCCCCAGGGTCACCAGGGTTTTCAAATCGGTAGAGAAACCGGTCGCCGGACGGGCACGACCAAAGTCGGCACCGATGTCGTCATAACGGCCGCCCTGGGCGATGGACTGGCCCACGCCCGGGACGAACACGGCGAACACGACACCCGTGTGGTAGTGATAACCGCGCAACTCACCCAGGTCGAAATACAACGGCAACTCGGGGAAACGCACCGACAGACGCTCGGCAATCGCCAGCAAGTCGTCCAGCGCCGCCAACACAGGCGCCGGCGCATGGGCCAGGCGTTCACGGGCAGCGGCCAATACTTCACGTCCGCCACACAGGCCCACCAGCGCCCGCAGCATGTCCGACAGATCGGCCGGCAGGCCCTCGGTCAGGCTGATGACTTCGTCGATGGCCTTGCGCTGCAGGGCATCGAACAGCTGTTGCTCCACTTCGCCGGACAAACCGGCCGCACGGGCCAGGCCGCGATAGATGCCGACATGCCCCAGGTCCATGTGGACATCCGGCACGTCAGCCAGTTGCAGCATGGCCAACATCAGGCTGATGACTTCTACGTCGCTGCTCGGGCTGGCGTCGCCATACAACTCGGCGCCCAACTGGATCGGGCTGCGCGAAGACGACAAGGCACGCGGCTGGGCATGCAGCACACTGCCGGCGTAGCACAGGCGGCTCGGACCTTCGCGGCGCAGGGTGTGTGCATCGATGCGCGCCACCTGCGGCGTGATATCGGCACGAAAGCCCATCTGCCGGCCCGACTGCGGGTCGATAACCTTGAAGGTGCGCAGGTCCAGGTCCTGGCCCGCGCCGGTGAGCAGGGATTCCAGGTACTCGATATGCGGGGTGACGACAAACTCGTAACCCCAACTCTGGAACAGATCCAACACCTGCCGACGCGCTACTTCGATACGCGCAGCTTCCGGTGGCAGTACTTCTTCGATGCCATCTGGCAGCAGCCAGCGGTCTACCGTTGCCATTACGCCATTCCCCTATGGTCCGGGCGGCCAGCTTTCGGGCTGGCCTTGAGTGAAGCAGAAAATGCCTGCGCCAGGCGCGCATCATGGGCAAAAAACGCGCAAGAGCGACGTGACGAATGGCCCGCAATCGGCCTCGCCCAGCACTTCCCTCGAAAAACCTGTCGAGTCGTTCAACCCGACGCCTGCACCTGTGAACCGCAATCGAACGTGCAGACGCAAAAAAGCCGGGAATTTCCCGGCTGCCGCATCATACACACGTTTTCCCAAAGGATCACCCCGCCCGACGCTTTAGCCGCCGGGCGGAGTGCCTCAGGTCAACGTCGCATCAAGGCTTGGCCTTTTCCAGGTAGCGGAAGAAGTCACTGCTTGGGTCCAGGACCATGACGTCGGATTTGTTCGCAAAGCTTTCGCGGTAGGCACGCAGGCTACGATAGAACCCGTAGAACTCCTGATCCTGGCCATAAGCCTTGGAGTAGATCGCAGCGGCCTGGGCATCACCATCACCACGGACCTCTTCCGATTCACGATAGGCTTCGGCCAGCAGCACACGGCGCTGACGATCGGCGTCGGCGCGGATGCCTTCGGCCAGCTCGTTACCCTTGGCGCGGTGCTCGCGGGCTTCACGCTCACGCTCCGTGCTCATCCGCTCGAACACGCTGCGGTTCACTTCCTTCGGCAGGTCGATGGCCTTGACCCGGACATCGACCACTTCGATACCCAGCTCTTTTTCCGCCATCGTGTTCAGCGAACGGGTGATGTCGGCCATGAGCGCATCACGCTCACCGGACACCACTTCATGCAGCGTGCGCTTACCGAACTGGTCACGCAGGCCCGACTCCAGACGACGGGACAGGCGCTCGTCGGCGATCTGCTTCAGGCCCGAGGTCGCGGTGTAGAAGCGCTCGGCATCCTTCACGCGCCACTTGGCATAGGCATCCACCATCACGGCTTTCTTTTCCAGCGTCAGGAAGCGTTGCGTCGGCGCATCCAGCGTCATCAGGCGGCCGTCGAACTTGCGCACCTTGTTGACGTACGGCACCTTCACATGCAGCCCCGGCTGGACATCAGCCTGGACCACGCGACCGAATTGCAGCAACACCGCACGCTCGGTCTGAGCCACGATGTAGAAGCAGTTCCAGGCAGCGATCGCCACGACGACACCGACAATAAGGGCGATCAGCGATTTATTGCTCATCAGCGACTCTCCCTGGTACGTGCTTGCTGTTGCTGCAGGTCCGCCGCCGCACGAGCGTTGGCTTCATTGCTGGCGGCCGCCGAACTGGTCGCCGGCGCGCTGGTGTTGCGCCCGCTCTCGACCATCTTGTCCAGCGGCAGGTACAGCAGATTGCTCTGGCCGTTCTTGTTGCCGGTCACGAGGACCTTGCTGGTGTTGCTGAAGACTTCCTGCATGGTGTCCAGGTACAGACGCTCGCGGGTGACTTCTGGAGCCTTGCGATATTCGGCCACCAGCTTGGTGAAGCGATCAGCCTCACCCTTGGCACGGGAGACCACTTCGTCACGGTAACCGTTGGCATCCTCGATGATGCGCTGGGCCTGACCACGGGCTTCCGGCACGACGCCGTTGGCATAGGTTTCGGCCTGGTTGCGCGAACGCTGCTCGTCTTCACGGGCACGGATCACGTCGTCGAAGGCTTCCTGGACCTCACGCGGGGCTGCCGCGCTCTGGACGTTGACCTGGGTAACGGTGATACCGGTGCGATAGGTATCGAGGAACCGCTGCAGGCGCTCCTTGATTTCGCTGGCCATCAGTTCACGACCTTCGGTCAGCACCTGGTCCATGGCGGTGGAACCCACCACATGGCGCAAGGCACTTTCGGTCGCGTGCTGCAGGCTGGTTTCCGGCTGGTCGACGTTCAGCACGAAGTCCTGCAGGTTGGTGATCTTGTATTGCACGGTCAGCGGCACTTCGACGATGTTCTCGTCTTCGGTCAGCATCTGGCCCTGCTTGGTGTACGCCCGCTCACGCGTGACGTTTTCCAGGTACTTCTGGTCGATCGGCGGGAAATAGATATTCAGGCCCGGCCCAACCGTCTCGTAGTACTTGCCGAAGCGCAGCACCACGGCCTGCTCCTGCTCGTCCACGACATAGACCGCGCTGTACAGCCAGACAGCCGCCAGCACGACCAGACCGATGCCGAGCAGGCCGAAACCGCCGCCCTTGCCCGGACGACCGCCACCCTCGTCACCGCGTTTTTTACCACCACCGAACAAACCGTTCAGGCTTTCCTGCAGCTTTCGGAAGGCCTCGTCGAGATCCGGCGGCCCCTTGCGGTCGCCGTTGTTACGACGCTTGCCACCCCAAGGATCCTGATTATTCGAGTTGCCACCCGGCTCATTCCAAGCCATAGCGCTCTCCATCTGATAAAGCAAAGACGCACCCACGGCGCGCCGACCAATGCTACAGAATGCCTGACACAGCTTTCTCAGGCTTTTATTGCAAAGTGTGTTGCTCGATGAATTCCATCGGTTGCAGCCCTTCGCGGCTGACCAGCCGATTGAGCTCCGCCCGAGGCAGGCGAACAGCCAGCAGGCAGACGCCTTCGTCGTCGTGTTCTTCTTTTTGCACGGCCCCCAGCTCAAAGAACTGAGCTCGCAGCCGGGCGAAACGTTGCGGCAACTTCAGGGTGCCAACAAACAGATCGTTGCCCAACAGCTCGGCCACCGCCTGCTTGAGCAGGTCCAGGCCGGTGCCATCGCGGGCCGACAGCCAGACCCGTTGCGGCTTGCCGTCGGCATCGCGCTGGATCTGCGGCTCCACGCCTTCGAGCAAATCGAGTTTGTTGTATACCTCGAGGATCGGCAAGTCCTGGGCCCCGATCTCGCCCAGCACCACCATCACCTGCTCGATCTGCAGCATCCGGTCCGGTTCGGCGGCATCGATCACGTGCAGCAGCAGGTCGGAGTTGCTCGACTCTTCGAGCGTAGCCCGGAAAGCCTCGACCAGCTTGTGCGGCAGGTGACGGATGAAGCCCACGGTGTCGGCCAGCACGATCGGCCCCAGGTCGTCCAGGTCGAGCCGGCGCAGGGTCGGGTCGAGCGTGGCGAACAATTGGTCGGCGGCGTAGACGTCGGATTGGGTGACATTATTGAACAGGGTCGATTTGCCGGCGTTGGTATAACCCACCAGTGAAACCGTCGGGATATCCGCGCGCTTGCGGCCGCGTCGCGACTGCTCGCGCTGGCTACGGACCTTTTCCAGCCGCCCCTTGATCTGGCGCAGGCGCACCCGCAACAGGCGTCGGTCGGTTTCCAGCTGGGTTTCACCCGGG
The DNA here is from genome assembly GCF_008801605.1 of Pseudomonas brassicacearum subsp. brassicacearum. GTDB lineage: Bacteria > Pseudomonadota > Gammaproteobacteria > Pseudomonadales > Pseudomonadaceae > Aquipseudomonas > Aquipseudomonas brassicacearum. The sequence continues at coordinate 168,210 of NZ_VZPJ01000006.1, forward strand.
CCGCGCAGGCCGATACCGCCCTTCTGCCGCTCAAGGTGAGTCCAGCCGCGAACCAGCCGCGTACTCATGTGCTCAAGCTGGGCCAGTTCGACCTGGAGCTTGCCTTCATGGGTGCGGGCGCGTTGGGCGAAAATATCGAGAATCAGCCCCGTACGGTCGATCACGCGACACTCGAAGACACGTTCGAGGTTACGTTCCTGACTGGGCGTGAGGATGTGATTGAAAATCACCAGATCGACCTGTTCGGCCTTGACCAGGTCGCGCAACTCCTCGACCTTGCCACTGCCGATCAGGAACTTGGCGGTTGGCCGATGACGCGGCACGTTGAAAAACGCGACGGTCTCGGCGCCGGCCGAAAGTGCCAATTCCTGAAACTCCTGCGGATCTTCGCGCGCCTCAGGGTCCTGTCCATCCAAGTGAACGAGAATGGCCCGTTCACCACCACCGTGGCGCTCAAAGAACAAAGGAGGCTCCTATCAGGCGTTACCCGGTTCAGCGTCACCGCCTTCGGATTCGGTTGCGCTAGGCAGACGAATTGGACGAACTGGCACGACTGTCGAGATCGCGTGTTTGTAGACCATTTGGCTGACGGTGTTTTTCAGAAGGATGACGAACTGGTCGAAAGACTCGATCGTGCCTTGCAGTTTGATCCCGTTGACCAGATAGATGGACACCCCAACTTTCTCTTTACGTAAAGTGTTCAAGTAAGGGTCTTGTAGCGAATGCCCTTTTGACATGTGCCGCACTCCTTTAAGGATCAATAATAAAAATCGGAATCAGATGGCTTGGGCCGTCACACCCCCAAGGATAGACGGCAATTGCAAGGACTCAGCTCAATATGGAGATGGTCCCAAGGTATTTCAAGGCGCGTGGCAGATTGTCGCAATCGAGACTGTCGAGCCAATGCAAGTCAGTCCAGCTGCGCAGCCAGGTGAACTGGCGTTTCGCCAATTGGCGCGTGGCAATGATCCCACGCTCCTGCATCTCGGCTGACGTCAGCTTGCCGTCCAGGTAATCCCAGACTTGTCGATAACCTACCGCACGTATAGACGGCAACCCGGCATGCAGGTCACTTCGCTCACGCAGGGCTACGACCTCGTCTATGAACCCCTGTTCCAACATTAATGTGAATCTTTGTTCAATTCGCCGATGCAGCACTTGCCGGTTCGCCGGAGCGATGGCCAGATTCGCGACAGTATAGGGCAATTGTTGCAGTCCCGAAGCGGCTGCTTCAGTACTTTGCGCAGATTGTCGCTGGCGCAGGGCCGTCATGCTCTGGCCGCTGACCCGATAAACCTCCAGGGCCCGACTGAGCCGCTGTGGGTCATTGGGGTGGATACGCGCCGCCGATTCCGGGTCGATGATCGCCAATTGCTCGTGCAGGGCTTGCCAGCCAAGGCGCGCGGCCTCTTCTTCAATCTGCGCACGCACCTCGGGATCGGCTGCCGGCATGTCCGCCAACCCGTCGACCAAGGCCTTGTAATACAGCATCGTGCCACCCACCAGCAGCGGAATCCTGCCCCGCGCGGTGATCTCGGCCATGGCCTGGAGTGCGTCACGGCGGAAATCGGCCGCCGAATAAGCCTCGGCCGGGTCGAGGATGTCGATCAAGCGATGGGGAAATTCGGCCAGCAGTTCTTTCGACGGCTTGGCGGTGCCGATGTCCATGCCCCGGTAGACCAGGGCCGAATCGACACTGATCAACTCGCAGGGCAGGACCTTGGTCAATTCGATGGCCAGGTCGGTCTTGCCGGCGGCGGTCGGTCCCATCAGGAAAATCGCGGGTGGCAACTGGCTCATCAACGACCGCGCAGGAACAGTTTGTCCAGGTCGTCCAGGCCCAGTTGGGTCCAGGTCGGCCGGCCATGATTGCATTGACCACTGCGCTCGGTGTTTTCCATGTCCCGCAGCAGGCCGTTCATTTCCGGCAGGGCCAGGCGCCGGTTGGCGCGGATCGCGCCGTGGCAGGCCATGGTGCCGAGCAGTTCGTTCAGGTGCGCCTGGATCCGGTCGCTGGTGCCGTATTCCATCAAGTCCGCCAGCACGTCGCTGACCAGACGATTGGCCTCGGCCTGCTTCAACAAGGCCGGGATCTGACGGATCGCCAGGGTTTCCGGGCCCAGGCGCTGCAATTCGAAGCCCAGGCGCTGGAACCAGGCCACATGTTCTTCGGCGCAATCGGCTTCGCGCTGGCTGACCGCCAGGGACTCGGGCACCAATAGCGGCTGGCCACTCAAGCCTTCGCTGGCCATGGCGATTTTCAGCCGCTCGTACATGATCCGCTCATGGGCGGCGTGCATGTCCACCAGGACCAGGCCCTGGGCATTTTCCGAGAGGATATAAATGCCTTTGAGTTGCGCCAGGGCATAGCCCAGCGGCGGGATATCGCCCTGGCCGTCGGGCATCGCCGCAGCTCCGGCTTCCGGCAAGGGTTTGAAGAACTCGCGATAGGCCGCCTGGGCCTCGGCTGCCGGTACGTTGGATTGCGGGCGCGGCGTGTATTGATACTGATAGCCGCTGCCGGCACCGCTCCCGGCCGTGTTGTAGCTCGGCTGAGGCTGGGGCTGCTCCAGCAGTGCATTGGCCGCCAGGCGCATTTCGCCTTGAGGCCCGAATTCGCCAGCTTCCAACCCCGTTGGCCGGACCATGCCGCCCACCGCCGCCGGCGCCGCCAGTTGATCTTCCGGGCGCACATCGCCCAAGGCGCGGTGCAAGGTGCCGTAGAGAAAATCGTGGACCATGCGCCCGTCACGGAAACGCACCTCATGCTTGGTCGGGTGCACGTTGACGTCGACCACGGCCGGATCGACTTCGAAAAACAGCACGAATGTCGGATGCCGGCCATTGAACAGCACATCGCGATACGCCTGGCGCACCGCGTGGGCCACCAGCTTGTCGCGTACCGCCCGACCGTTCACGTAGAAATACTGCAAGTCCGCCTGGCTGCGCGAGAAGGTCGGCAAGCCGACCCAACCCCACAGGTGCAGGCCATTGCGCTCCACCTCGATGGGCAATGCCTGCTCCAGGAAACCTGCGCCGCACACCGCGCCGACACGGCGGGCGCGGGCCGCATCATCGTGGGCCTCGTGCAGACTGAGGATGGTCTTGCCGTTGTGGCGCAAATGGAACGCTACGTCAAAACGCGCCAGGGCCAGGCGCTTGATGACTTCTTGCAGATGATCGAATTCAGTCTTCTCGGCCTTGAGGAATTTGCGTCGGGCCGGGGTGTTGAAGAACAGGTCGCGCACTTCCACCGAGGTGCCGACCGGATGAGCCGCAGGCTGCACACGGGAGGCCATGTCCCGGCCCTCGGTCTCGACCTGCCAGGCCTGCTCGGCGTCGCGGGTGCGGGAGGTGAGGGTCAGGCGCGACACCGAACTGATGGATGCCAGCGCCTCGCCCCGAAACCCCAGGCTCATGACCCGCTCGAGGTCTTCCAGGTCGCGGATCTTGCTGGTGGCGTGACGCGCCAGGGCCAGCGGCAGGTCGTCGGAAGAAATACCGCCACCGTCATCGCGGACCCGCAGCAGCTTGACGCCGCCCTGCTCGACATCCACGTCGATGCGCTTGGCTCCGGAGTCGAGGCTGTTTTCCAGCAGTTCCTTGATGACCGACGCCGGGCGCTCGACCACTTCACCGGCGGCGATCTGGTTCGCCAGCCGGGGGCTGAGCAGTTCGATGCGAGCGTTGCTGCCGATCACTTCATCACTCATTGCTGGACCGCCACGTCATTGCCGGGAATGGTCAGGGTCTGGCCGATCTTGAGCTCGTCGCTCTTGAGGTTGTTGGCGCTGCGCAAGGTCGCGGGCGACACCTGGTAACGCACGGCGATCATCGCCAGGGTTTCGCCGGGGCTGACCCTATGGTCCCGCGGGCCCTGGGCGATCTTGCCGGAGTCGCGCAGCCAGGCAATGTAAGTGCCTGGCGGTGGGTTCTGCTGGAAGAACTGCCGCACGCCGCTGCTGATGGAACGGGCCAGCGCCTGCTGGTGGTTGGAAGACGACAGCTTGGACGCTTCGTTGGCGTTGGAGATGAAGCCGGTTTCCACCAGGATCGACGGGATATCCGGCGACTTGAGCACCATGAACCCGGCCTGCTCGACGCGCTGCTTGTGCAGCGGCGTGACGCGACCGATGTTGCTCAGGACTTTCTGGCCGACGTTCAGGCTGGAGGTCAACGAGGCTGTCATCGACAAATCGAGCAATACACCGGCGAGCATCCGGTCCTTGTCGTCGAGACTGACGTTGCCGGCACCGCCGATCAGGTCGGAACGGTTTTCGCTGTCGGCCAGCCAACGGGCGGTCTCGGACGTGGCACCGCGGTCGGACAGGGCAAACACCGAGGCCCCGAACGCCGCCGCCGAAGGTGCGGCGTCGGCGTGAATGGAGACGAACAGATCGGCGCCTTTCTTGCGAGCGATTTCGGTACGTCCGCGCAAGGGGATGAAGTAGTCGCCAGTACGGGTCAGTTCGGCGCGGAAGCCTTTCATGCCGTTGACCTGGCGCTGCAATTCGCGGGCGATGGACAGCACCACGTCTTTTTCCCGCTGCCCGCGCGAGCCCGAGGCGCCCGGGTCTTCGCCGCCGTGACCGGCGTCGATCACCACGATGATGTCGCGCTTGCCGGCCGGCGCCGGTGGCAGCTTGAGCGCAGGTTCGGTCGGGGTCACCGGCACTGCCGGTACCGTGGCGACATTGGTCGGCGGCGGCGGAGGTGGCGCCGCATCGGCCGGGTTGTCGAACAGGTCCACCACCAGCCGGTTGCCGTATTGGGCATTGGGGGCCAGGGTGAAGCTTTTCGGGGTCACGGCTTTTTTCAGGTCGATGACCACCCGCAGGTCGGTCGGCGTACGCTGGGCCGAGCGCATCGCGGTAATTGGCGTGTTGGCGGTCGCCACGTTCAATGGCGCGCCCAGGGACGCACCGTTGATGTCGATCACCAGGCGATCCGGGGCGGTCAGGGTGAATACGCTGTGCTGCACCGGGCCCGTCAGGTCGAACACCAGCCGTGTGTTGTCCGGCGCCCGCCAGAGGCGAACGCTGTTGACCTTTGTCTCGGCCACAGCATCGACGGCCAGTGCCGTAAGCAACAGTCCTACGACAGCAACCACCGCGCGAAAGCGCATACCAAACCCCATCATCAATTAGTTTTCCAATGCCAAAGCGGCACACCACGACTCGCCACGCGAGCCTTGCGGCGTCAGTTTCAGCGAACGCCCGCCGTTCTGCGCGCCAATGGTAATGGTCAGGTCGGGCTTTGGCAAAAAGCCTGCACCCTTCTGGGGCCATTCGATCAGGCACAAGGCGTCATCTTCGAAATAATCGCGGATACCGAGGAATTCCAGCTCTTCAGGATCCACCAGTCGATACAGGTCGAAATGGAAGGCGCGAATGTCGCCGATCTCGTAGGGCTCGACCAGGGTGAACGTAGGGCTCTTGACGGAGCCGACGTGCCCGAGGCCGCGAATGATGCCACGGGACAGGGTGGTTTTTCCCGCGCCGAGGTCGCCTTCGAGAAAAATCAGGCCGTGGCCGGCGGTGATCTGCGCGATGCGGGCGCCAAATTGTGTCATGGCTTGTTCGTCCGCCACGTACAGGGTTACTTCAGACACGGTGAATGCTCCTCCAACAACTGACGAATGGCCGGAATCAGATCGGTGGCCGCCACACCCCGCCCCGAGCGACCGGCCTGGGCACCTGCGTTGGCATGCAGCCAGACCGCCAGGCACGCGGCCTCGAACCCCTCCATGCCCTGGGCCAGCAAGGCGCCGACCACGCCAGCCAGCACATCCCCCAGGCCTGCCGTGGCCATGGCCGGATGGCCCTGGCTGCAAACCGCCAGGCGACCGTCCGGGCTGGCAATCAGGCTGCCGGCGCCCTTGAGGATCACCGTGGCGGTGTATTTCTGGCTCAATGCATGGGCCGCCGCCGGACGGTCGGCCTGCACCTGGGCTGTGGATAACTCCAACAATCGCGCCGCCTCGCCCGGGTGCGGGGTGATGACACACTGTTCAGGCAAGCGAACCTCGCCGCTGCTCAACACGTTCAGCGCATCGGCATCCCATACTTGCGGCAGCGGCGCATTGGCCGCCGCCGACAACAGGCTGCGCCCCCACGCGGCTTGGCCCAGGCCCGGCCCGACCACCAGCACGCTGGCCTGCTGGAGCAAGCCCATCAATTGGTTCGCCGAATGGGTGCCTTGCACCATCACTTCCGGCAAACGCGTCAGCGCGGCGGATACATGCTCGCAGCGGGTCGCCATCGAAACCATCCCCGCACCGCAGCGCAGGGCGCTTTCGGCGCTCATCTGGATCGCGCCGCCAAAGCCCCGGTCGCCACCGATCAACAGCACGTGACCGAACTTGCCTTTGTGGGACGTGGCGGCACGAGGCGTCAGACGTGGCAGATTATGGGGTGAGAGCAATCGGGCACTGGCCGGTGCCGTGTCAACAATATCTGGATCGGCGTGCAGGTCGTTGAACACCAGTTCACCGACCCGGTCCGCCGCTTCGCCGGTAAACAGACCAAGCTTCAAGCCAATAAAGGTCACGGTGAGGTCGGCCACCACCGCCGTGCCCAGTACCCGACCGGTATCGGCGCACAACCCCGAGGGGATATCCACCGCTGCGACCGGCAGACCGCTGACATTGATCGTATCGATAGCCCGCACATAAGGCTCGCGCACATCACCACTCAAGCCCGTACCGAGCAGCGCATCCAGCAACACACCGCGCAATTCAGCCTCATCCGACCACGGTTCCATCGGCACGCCCACCGCCACCGCCTCGGCGTGGGCATTGGCGGCGTCACCCTGCAAGCGCCGGGGTTCGCCCACCGTCAGCACCCGCACCGACCAGCCGGCGCGCCGGGCCAGGGTCGCGACCAGGTAGCCATCGCCAGCGTTGTTGCCATGCCCGGCCAGCACCGTCAGCTCCTGGGCGTCAGGCCAGCGCCGGACGATCGCTCGCCAGGTGGCGCGGGCGGCGCGCTGCATCAATTCGAAACCGGTGGTGCCGGCCGCGATCAGTTGTGCGTCGAGGGCCCGGACCTGCGCGGCGCTGTACAGCGCGTCGGGAAAATCATCTTTAGTGTGCGGCATGCGTCTTCGGGCTCCGATGTCTGGCAGAATTATACGCATCTCAGCTCTGGTTTCTCTCGCCTCATGCCTGCCATTCCCACAGACCTCCCCGCCCTCGCCCAATCCATCAAGGAGTGGGGCCGCGAGCTGGGCTTCCAGCAGGTCGGCATCAGCGGCCTGGACCTTGCCGAGCATGAGCAACACCTGCAACGCTGGCTCGATGCCGGCTACCACGGCGAAATGGACTACATGGGCGCCCACGGCAGCAAACGCTCGCATCCCGAGGAACTGGTGCCGGGTACGCTACGGGTGGTTTCCCTGCGCATGGACTACCTGTCGGGCGACACGCACATGGCGCAGATGCTCGGCCAACCGGAGAAAGCCTACGTCTCGCGTTATGCATTGGGCCGCGATTACCACAAATTGATCCGTAAACGTGTACAGCAACTGGCAGAAAAAATTCAGGCGGTGATCGGTCCCTTTGGTTATCGCGCCTTCGTCGACAGCGCGCCGGTCCTGGAAAAAGCCATCGCCGAACAGGCCGGCCTGGGCTGGATCGGTAAAAATACCCTGGTGTTGAACCGCAAGGCCGGCAGCTATTTCTTCCTGAGCGAGCTGTTTGTCGACCTGCCGCTACCGGTGGATCCACCCCATGCCAGCGAACATTGCGGAAAATGCACCGCGTGCCTGGACATCTGTCCTACGAATGCCTTCGTCGGGCCCTACGTACTCGATGCCCGCCGCTGCATTTCCTACCTGACCATCGAGCTGAAAAGCGCCATCCCCGAAGAACTGCGGCCGTTGATCGGCAACCGGGTGTTCGGCTGCGATGACTGCCAGATCGTCTGCCCATGGAACCGCTTCGCCCGGCCGTCCGGGGAAAGCGACTTCAAGCCACGGCACAACCTGGACAATGCCGGGCTGGCCGAGCTGTTCATGTGGGACGAAACGACGTTCCTGAGCAGCACCGAAGGCTCGCCGCTGCGCCGCGCCGGTTACGAGCGCTGGCTGCGCAACCTGGCAGTGGGCCTGGGTAATGCGCCGTCAACGATTCCCGTGCTGCAAGCGCTGGAGGCGCGGCGCGACTACCCGTCGGAGCTGGTGCGCGAGCACGTGGAGTGGGCGTTGCGGCAACATGCCGAGCGTCAAGCCTCGTCGTTGTAGACGAACTTCGGCATTTCCCAGTGAAAACGGATCGCCAGGAGCCGCAACAGGAAACCGCCGAACAAAGTGATGAGGATCGCCTGTTCGCTTGGCAGTTGCAGGAAGACGCACAGCAGATAACACCACGCAGCGGCAAACGAAACGCTGGCGTAGAGCTCCCGACGGAAGATCAACGGAATATCGTTGCAGAAGATGTCCCGCAGAATGCCGCCGAACACCCCAGTGATCACTCCGCTGACCGACGCCACCAGCATGCCATGGCCCATTTCCAGGGCCGTCATGCAGCCGATCAGGGTGAACGCCACCAGCCCCGCGGCGTCGAGCACCAGGAACAATGAACGCAGATGGCGCATCCAGCGCGCCAGGAACACCGTCAACATCGCTGCGGCAGTGGTCAGCACCAGGTATTCGGGGTGCTTGACCCACGTGAGCGGGTAATGCCCGAGCAGCACGTCACGCACCGAACCGCCACCCAGCGCCGTGACACAGGCGATCAGCACCACGCCGAACCAGTCCATACCCCGACGCCCGGCAGACAAGGCGCCAGTCATGGCTTCAGCGGTGATGGCGATCAGATAAAGCATCAGCAACATGATGGCGGTCCTTACGAGAAGGCGCGCAGTCTAGCCATTTCGGGCAGGCACCAAAAGAGGGCAGCCATCGACCAAGCCAAACAAGGAATCTGTGGTCAGGATATCCGTGGGAGCAAGGCTTGCCCGCGATGAAGGCTATGCGGTCTTCCAGGGACCCAGTCGCCTGTTTCGCGAGCAAGCTTTGCTCCCACAAATCCCCGCGCCACAAGAGCGCCGTGCGCTTCAATCAGAACTTGATGAAGTGCTTACGGTAATGCTGCAACTCGGCAATGGACTCGCGGATGTCGTCCAGGGCCAGGTGGCTGCCGCCCTTCTGGAAACTGTCGCGTACTTGCGGTGCCCAGCGGGCGGCCAGTTCCTTGAGGGTGGAGACGTCCAGGTTGCGGTAGTGGAAGTAGCTTTCCAGGGATTTCATGTGGGTGTACAGGAAGCGACGATCCTGGCAGATGCTGTTGCCGCAGATCGGCGACTTGCCCTTGGGCACCCACTGCTCCAGGAAGGCGATGGTCTGGGCTTCGGCCTCGGCCATGCTGATCTTGCTCTCGCGCACCCGCTGGGTCAGGCCCGAGCCGCCGTGCTGGCGAGTGTTCCATTCGTCCATGCCGGCCAGGATCTCGTCGCTGTGATGGATCGCAATGACCGGGCCTTCGGCCAAGGTGTTGAGGTCGCTGTCGGTGACGATGGTGGCCATTTCGATGATGACGTCGGTGTCCGGGTTCAGACCGGTCATTTCCAGGTCGATCCAGATCAGGTTCTGCGGGTTTTGCATAGGGAAGCTCCTCGGCGTAGCCACGCAGTTTAGCCTAGGCCGCCCCTTGGGCGTGCTAAACTCGCGACCGTTTTACCCTATTCGCTGCATTTCTTCATACGGAACACCCATGGCCAAACGCCAACTCAATCGTCGTCAAAACTGGCGCATCGAAAAGATCCAGGGCGAGCGCGCCGCCCGCGCCGCCAAACGCGAATCCAGTGCTGTCGAAGCCCTGGAGGGTGGCGACCTGGGCCCTGAACAGACCGGCCTGGTGATCGCCCACTTCGGCGTGCAGGTCGAGGTCGAAGCCCGGGAAGGCGAGCTGGCCGGCCAAGTGTTCCGCTGCCACTTGCGCGCCAACCTGCCGGCGCTGGTGACGGGCGATCAGGTCGTCTGGCGTGCCGGCAACCAGGGCATCGGCGTGATCGTCGCACAATTGCCGCGCCACACCGAACTGTGCCGTCCGGACAGCCGGGGCCAGCTCAAGCCCGTGGCCGCCAACGTCGACATGATCGTCATCGTGTTCGCCCCGCTGCCCGAACCCCACGCCAACCTGATCGACCGTTATCTGGTGGCCGCCGAACACGCCGGCATCCGTCCGTTGTTGCTGCTCAACAAATTCGACCTGATCGACGAGCACAACGCCCCGGCGCTGAACGCCCTGCTGTCGGTCTATCGGGATCTGGGTTACCCGGTACTGGAAGTCTCGGCCCACCACGGCAACGGCATGGAGCAATTGCAACAGCAACTGGACGGGCACATCAGTGTGTTCGTCGGCCAGTCCGGCGTCGGCAAGTCATCGCTGGTCAACAGCCTGCTGCCGGACGTCGAGACGCGCGTCGGGCCGTTGTCCGAGCTGTCCGGCCAGGGCACCCACACCACCACCACCGCGCGGCTGTTCCACTTCCCCGGCGGCGGTGAATTGATCGACTCACCGGGCATCCGCGAGTTCGGCCTGGGCCACGTCAGCCGGGCCGATGTGGAAGCCGGGTTCATCGAGTTCAATGAGCTGATCGGCACCTGCCGCTTCCGCGACTGCAAGCACGACCGCGAGCCCGGGTGTGCCCTGCTCAAGGCGCTGGAAGAAGGTCGCGTGCATCAGCAGCGGATGAACAGCTACCGCTCGATCATCGCCAGCTTGCCGGAAAGCAGTTACTGACCCGGATGTGAGCCGGACACAATTGTGGCGAGGGGATTTATCCCCGCTGGGGCGCGAAGCGCCCCCCTTTGTATTCCATCTCGAGTATCAGATGAAAAGAGGGGCTGCTGCGCAACCCAGCGGGGATAAATCCCCTCGCCACAGGTTTGCTATCGCCAGTCAGATCACTGTACCGGCGGCTCGGCCGGCTTGGGCGCCGCGTCGAACAGGTTCAGGCGTTCGCGCAGCTCATGGGCCGGCACGGGTTGCTGATCCGCTGGCAAGGCGTTCGGATCAACCGCAGCCCCAGGCGTGGCCGGCACTTCACCCGGCGCGCCCTGGCCCTGGGCCGGATCCGGTGCAGGGTCATCGGTTTGCGAACCTTCGATGGCTTGCTGGGCCTTCTTGGTCAACACCACGATATCGATACGCCGGTTGACCGGGTTGAACGGGTCCTTGCGGTCGAACAACGCCGAGGATGCGTAACCCACCACCCGCGCCACCTGCTCGTCCGGATAACTGCCAGCCACCAGGGCGCGACGTGCCGCGTTGGCACGGTTGGCGGACAGCTCCCAGTTGCCGAAATCACCTTTGCCGACGTAGGGCTTGGCATCGGTATGACCGCTGATGCTGATCTTGTTCGGCACCGCCTTGATGGTGTCGGCCATGGCCAGCAGGATGTCTTCAAAATAAGGTTTCAGGCGCGCACTACCCGAGTCGAACATCGGCCGGTTCTCGGCGTCCATGATCTGGATGCGCAAGCCGTTCGGCGTGATCTCGAACAGGATCTGGTCCTTGAATTTCTGCAGTTGCGGGTTCTCTTCGACCTTGTTCTGCAATTCCTGCAGCAACAATTCCAGGCGTTCGCGCTCGATCTGCTCGGCCATGCCTTCGACCTGCTCGGTGTCCGTCGTCACCTTGTCGGGCTGGGGCTGGGATTTGACTTCGGGGTTGAGGGTCGTATCCGGTGCCAGGGTCGGTGATCCGCCCAGGTCGATGATGTACGGCGTGCCGCTTTCAGTAAAACCGACCGGGTCCTTGAAGTAACCGGCGATGGCGATCTTCTGTTCCGGGGTTGCCGTGGACAGCAGCCACAGCACCAGGAAGAACGCCATCATCGCCGTCGCGAAGTCGGCGAAGGCGATTTTCCAGGCGCCCCCGTGATGCCCCGCGGCGATGCGCTTGACGCGCTTGATTATAATCGGCTGGTTATTTTCCATGACCTAGGTGCTCTGCTTCACAAATACTGTTCCATTTTGACGGTGCCTGTTGCTGCCATACGGCGTTGCCGCTCCTCGCCATAGCGGGCTATGACTCGTCGCGGCGCCTTGTCTGGCAGCAACAGCCACTCGCCAAAAAAGGAACGTATTTGCAAAGCAAAGCACTAACGACCGCGAACCGCTTGTTCCAGCTCGGCGAAGCTTGGACGGTGCGCCGGGTACAGGACCTTGCGACCGAACTCCACCGCCAGCGATGGCGGCATGCCGGAGGCCGAGGCCACCAGGGAAGCCTTGATGGCTTCGTAGACGTTGAGTTCTTCCTTGGCGTCGTGGGCCAGGGAGTGGGCCAGCGGGCCGAAGAAACCGTATGCGGCCAAAATACCGAAGAAGGTACCCACCAGTGCCGCACCAACGTGCAAGCCGATGGACTTCTGGTCGCCGTCGCCCAGGGACGCCATGGTCACCACGATACCCAATACCGCCGCGACGATACCGAAGCCAGGCATGGCGTCGGCGATACCGGTGACCGCGTGGGATGGATGCTCCAGGTCTTCCTTGAGGCTGTACAACTCCATGTCGAAGAGGCCTTCGAGTTCATGGGGCGCCATGTTACCGGACGACATGATGCGCAGGTAATCACAGATGAACGCCGTCATGCGAGCGTCCTTGAGTACCGCAGGGTACTTGGCGAAAATCGGGCTGGCGGCAGCGTCTTCGATATCGCCTTCGATCGCCATCATGCCTTCACGGCGGCTTTTGTTGAGGATCTCGTAGATCAGGCCCAGCACTTCGAGGTAGAAGGTGTGGCTGAAACGCGAACTGAACATGCCCAGGGATTTCTTGAGCACGTGCATCGTCATGTAGCCGGGGTTGGCCTGCAGGAATGCACCGAGGGCCGCGCCACCGATGATCATCACCTCGAAAGGTTGGATCAGGGCGGCAATCTTGCCATGGGAAAGCACGTATCCGCCGAGCACGCTCGCGAACACGACGATGATGCCGATAATTTTAGCCATAGATAGAAAGTACTTATTTAAGTCGGGTTCAAGGTCATATTCGGAAGCTGAAAAATCTCTTCTTCTACTTATCGGCAAAACTGCGCCAGACTATAGGCTGTTCTGGCGAAAAGCCAATTTGCCCCGTTCCGGGCGTAGAGAATTCATACGATGATCACGTCCAGCCATGACTAACGAAACGAAGGTTCCAACGCCACGACCGACCACCCTCGAAGGCTGGGTGAAGCTGCTCGATGGCGTGCACCTGCCGGTGCCCCAGGCCAGCCATGACCTGGTCTGCAAGGCCATTGCCGACAGCCGCCGCTCGTTGCGTGACATCGCCGAACTGATGCAGGACAGCCCCGCCCTGGCCCTGAGCGTCATCCGCGAGGCCAACCATCACACCCATGGCAGCCTTGCTGAACCTGCGGAAAATCTCGAAGTGGCCATCAACCGCCTCGGTCTCAAACGTACCGAGGAACTGCTCGCTCGCCTGCCGTCGTTGCCAGGGCACGAAATCCCCATCGCCTTGCGCCAGCTGCAATTGATCAGCCAACACGCCACGCAACAGGCCAATGGCTTTTTTGCCAGCCGCCTGGCGCGACTGTGGCAGGACATTCACTGGGGCAGCCTGTTGTTTCTCTCGCCGCTCTGGCCACTGGCCCTGACTCACCCGCGGTTGCTGGGGGAGTGGGAATTGCGGGTCGTCCACAAAGGCGAGCCCGCGCGCAAGGTTGAGCGCGAATTGTTCGGCGTCAGCCTGATGAAAATCTGCCTGGCGCTGGCAGAGACCTGGCGCCTGCCGATCTGGGTGACGCAAGGTTATCGCCTGCTGCTCAATGAACGCCGCGAGCTGGTGCAGGTTCTGCGCATCGCCCGGGACAGCGAGCACCCGCTGCGCCAGCAGAATCGCCTGGACGACGACCCAACCCTGCGGCGCTGGCTCAATCAACCGGCCAATACCGTGTTGCTGGCCAACGGCCTGGCACTCTCAGCGCAACAGGCCTGGGACGGCCCCCACAGTGCCCGCTGGCAATACCTCACCAGTTTGTACCTGCAGATGCCGATGGATGAGGTTCAGCAACAGCTGCACCAACAAGCCGTCACCAGCGCCCGTCATGACGCCATGCCAGACCTCTGGCATCCGGCCGTGGCGTTGCTCTGGCCCTGGGGCAGCCGTCGCATCCACCCCGGCTTGCTACCTGCTCCCCCACCCAGCGCCGAGGACCTGAGCCAGTGGCGCAAGCAATGTTCCGCACTGCTGGTGGAACCGAGCCCCTTCAGCAATGCCATGCACCTGACCACCTCGGCACGGGACGTGTTGGTGGCTTGCGGCATGCGCCGGGTGATGATCCTGATGGCCGACCGCAACCAGACCAGCGTGCGCGTACACCAGACCGCCGGCCTGCCCAAAGAAGCCGCGGCCATGAGCTTTACCATCAGCCAGAGCAAAATAGTGCAGCGGTTGCTGGCCCAGCAGGCCCAGGTTCGCCTGAACCCGGACAACAACGCGCAGTTTTCGGCGCTGCTGCCACCGGGCCTGCGCAGCCTGTTTCGCGGGGAGCACCTGCTGCTGCGCTCGCTGACCTGCAATGGCCGGGTGATCATGCTGGTGGTGGTGGACCAGGGCGGCGGACCGTTCTCGGACGTGACCGTGCAAGCCTTCGGCAAAACCGTGCAATGCATCGAACGGGCCCTGCATACCTTTACCAACCGCGGCCGCTGAACTTGCTACAATCTTTTCCCTTTGCGCCCCTGGAGACCTCACATGCCTGACTTCTCTGGCTTGCCGCTGGTGATCGAGCCAAGCGAGCTGCTGCCGCGCCTCGACACCCGCGAACTGATTCTGGTGGACCTGACCAGCGCCGCCCGCTACAGCACCGGCCATATCCCTGGCGCACGCTTCGTCGACCCCAAGCGTACCCAGCTCGGTCAACCGCCGGCGCCGGGCCTGCTGCCGGCCAAAGCCGACCTCGAAGCCCTGTTCGGCGAGCTCGGACACAACCCCGATGCGGTCTACGTGGTCTATGACGATGAAGGCGGCGGCTGGGCCGGGCGGTTTATCTGGCTGCTGGACGTGATCGGCCATTCAAACTACCACTACCTCGACGGCGGCTTGCTGTCGTGGCTGGACGAAGGCCTGCCGGTGTCCGTCGAAGTGCCTGCGCCCGTCGCAGGCCCGGTCAGCCTGACGCTGCACGAAACACCCACCGCCACCCGCGAGTACCTGCAAAGCCGCCTCGGTGCTGCCGACCTGGCGATCTGGGACGCTCGCGGCCCGCTGGAATATTCCGGAGAGAAAGTCGTCGCAGCCCGAGGCGGACACATTCCCGGCGCGGTCAATTTCGAATGGACTGCCGGCATGGACCAAGCGCGCAACCTGCGCATCCGCAAGGACATGCCGCAAATCCTCGAACAATTGGGCATCACGCCTGACAAAGAAATCATCACCCACTGCCAGACTCACCACCGCTCCGGCTTCACCTACCTGGTGGCCAAGGCGCTCGGTTATCCACGAGTCAAAGGCTATGCCGGTTCCTGGGGTGAATGGGGCAACCACCCCGACACACCCATCGAGCTTTGAAGGTTCTTAAGGACAGTTAATGAAAAACCGTTTGTTCATCCTCACTCAATACCTGCTGCCCCACCACCTGCTGTCGCGGTTGGCCGGCTGCATTGCCGAATGCCGCGTGCGCTGGTTCAAGAACGCCTTCACCGCATGGTTTGCCAAGCGCTACCAAGTGGACATGTCCCAGGCACTGGTGGAAGACCTGACTGCCTACGAGCACTTCAACGCCTTCTTCACCCGCGCCCTGAAAGACGGCGCACGCCCGCTGGACGATACCCCGGGCGCGATCCTCAGCCCCGCCGACGGTGCCGTCAGCCAGCTCGGCCCGATCGAGCATGGCCGGGTGTTCCAGGCCAAGGGCCACAGCTTCAGCGTGCTGGAGCTGCTGGGCGGTGATGCGGCCAACGCGGCGCCGTTCATGGGCGGCGATTTCGCCACCATCTACCTCTCCCCCAAGGACTATCACCGCGTGCACATGCCACTGGCCGGCACCCTGCGGGAGATGGTCTACATCCCTGGACGGATTTTCTCGGTCAACCAGACCACCGCCGAAAACGTTCCTGAGCTGTTCGCCCGCAACGAGCGCGTGGCGTGCATTTTCGACACCGAACGCGGGCCGATGGCCGTTGTACTGGTGGGCGCGATGATCGTAGCGTCCATCGAAACCGTCTGGGCCGGACTGGTGACACCTCCCAAGCGCCAGCTGAAAACCTTCCGTTATGACGAAGCCGCCCGCGCGCCGATTCATCTGGAAAAAGGCGCCGAACTGGGTCGCTTCAAGCTGGGTTCGACAGCCATCGTGCTGTTCGGTCCGGACCAGGTGAAATGGGCCGAAGGCCTGGTAGCCGGTTCGCCCGTGCAGATGGGCCAGGGCCTGGCACTGCCAAAGGCCTGATTCACGCCCGTCCTTTGAAGCAGGGTTGTGGGAGCAAGGCTTGCCCGCGATGAACGATGACGCGGTCCAAAAGAAACTGCGGCGCCTGCATCGCGAGCAAGCTTTGCTCACACAGCACACTCAGGCCAACACGCCGGCCTGTCAGCTGCTAGAGTTGGAAACATCACGTTTATTTCCCGCCGGAGCCCGTACACGGCATGAATGAGACCAGCCCTCTCCAGCTATTGCGCGTCATGACCCCGACGCAAGCACGCTTGTCGTTCTGCGACGCCACGCCACGGGACCTCAAGCGCTGGATCGCCAACCTGCCCAAGGCCAACATCGGCGAAACAGCTCGCCTTTTGTACCAAGCCCTTGGCGAACTCAACCAACTGCTCACGCCCAGCGACAATCGCCTGCAACTGCTCGAGCTGCTGCGGCCCGAGGTGTATTACGTCTGCAAGCACCTGGAGCGGCACTTCCTGCAACAGGCCATCGTGCTGGATGAACGCTCGCGCAAGATCGTCAACCTGTGCCAGGCGCTGCAAACCCAGCTGGCGATGGGCTACAAACAGATCGTGGCGCGTATGGCATCGAAATACACCAAGGACCGGGCCCGTCTGCTGAGCACCGCGCTGCAACGGGCGATGCATGCCCTCAATGGCCCGCTGCTGCGCGCCAGTCAGTTGTACAGCCCAGTGCCTGAAGGGCTGTGGCTCGATTTACATCAGTTGTACCGGATCGCCTGCCTGCACCGGTTGCAGCACCTGAGCGTGAGTGACGAACTGGCGAGCCAGGTTCATCAATTGAACCCCGAACAGACCTATGTCGTTGCCTTGTTGCTGGGAGCGTCACGCAGCAATCAACTGCGCCAGAGCCAAATCGGGTGGCTGACCCAGGCGCTCGAATCCTGGAGCCAGTGGGTCAAGCTCGATCCCACCTCCAGCGCTGCCAGCCTGTTCGCGGTCGCTCCGGAGCTGGATGTCGGGCCACGCTACCGCTCCAAGTTCCGCGCCGAACAGCAGCCAACCTTGCAGGGCTTCGATCCACAACCCCTGGTGCGCGCAATCGCCACGCACCTGGAACAACCTGCCGAGCATAGCCTGCCAATACCGGGCGGCATGAGCGTCGACACCTTGCATCACCTGCAAGCCGCCTGGGGCGAAGCGGCCGAACGCAGCTTCCAGCGCACCGAGGGCAACGGCACGCTGACCCTGTGCGTGGGCATGAGCGCGCTGCACTACTACCTCGGCGGCGAGCGCTCTTTCACCGAGATACTGAAAAGCCCCGGCACCCGCAAGGCCCGCTTCGAAGCCTCGCCAAGCAAGACAAGCGACACTTGGAAGCAAGCGTTCGACGCCGCCCCCGCCGGCGACAGCGACCTGCTGCCCTATGAAGAAATCGAGTACCCGGTCAACCCGGCCGATGACGATGGCACCAGCTCCGACAACCAGCATCACTTCCCCACCTACGACTTGCCAATCATCAACCACAGCCCCGGCGGCTACTGCCTCGGCTGGCCCAAGGAAGTGCCGGAACAACTGCAAGCCGGGGAAATGATCGGCATCCGGGACACCAGCGACCAAGCCTGGAGCGTTGCCGTGGTGCGCTGGATCCGACAAGTGCGCAACGGCGCCATGCAAATGGGCATCGAGCTGGTCGCACCGCATGCCCAGCCTTGTGGGCTGCAACTGGTCCGCGAAGAAAATGAGCACGGTCACTACCTGCGCGGGCTGTTACTCCCCGAGATCAGCGCCATTGATCTCCCCCCCACCATGATCGCCCCGCGCCTGCCGTTCCAGGAGGGCCAGCGGGTGTTGATCAACACCAACGGCCAGGAACGCCGCGCCGGCCTGGACCGCCGGGTCACCAGCACCCACAGTTTCAATCAGTTTGCTTATCACCCGGAAGACTCAACCGCCAACGGGGATGGCGGCGAGCAAGAAGGGAATTTTGATTCGTTGTGGAAGTCGCTGTAGGCAGCCAACGCGTAACCCTTTGTGAAGAGAGAATTCTCTGTGGGAGCAAAGCTTGCTCGCGATGCTGGCACCGCGGTTCTTTTATAGACCGCGTTATCGTTTATCGCGGGCAAGCCTTGCTCCCACAGCTAGATCTCCTCGCCACAAAGATTGCGACAGACTCAGAGCTGCCCGTCACGATCCCTGAAGCCCAACAGGTACAACACCCCATCCAGCCCCAGGGTGGAAATCGCCTGTCTGGCCGACTGCTTGACCAGCGGCTTGGCGCGGAACGCCACGCCCAGGCCCGCTATCGCCAGCATCGGCAAGTCGTTGGCACCGTCGCCCACGGCGATGGTCTGTTCCAGGCGCAGGCCTTCTTTTTCAGCCAGTTCACGCAGCAGGTCCGCCTTGCGCTGGGCATCGACGATCGGCTCGACGGCCACGCCGGTCACCTTGCCATCCACCACTTCCAGTTCGTTGGCGAACACGTAGTCGATGCCGAGCTTGGCCTGCAGCTGCTTGGCGAAGTAGGTGAAGCCGCCGGACAGGATGGCGGTCTTGTAGCCCAGGCGCTTGAGTTCGGCGAACAGCGTCTCGGCGCCTTCGGTCAGGCGCAGCGAAGCACCAATGGAATCCAGCACGCTGACGTCCAGCCCCTTGAGCAGCGCCAGGCGCTCCTTGAAGCTGGCCCGGAAATCCAACTCGCCAGCCATGGCTCGCTCGGTGATGGCCGAGACCTTGTCGCCCACGCCGGCCGCCTTGGCCAGTTCGTCGATGACTTCGGCTTCGATCAGCGTCGAGTCCATGTCGAACACCGCCAGGCGGCGGTTACGGCGGAACAGCGAATCTTCCTGGAAGGCGATGTCGACGTTCAGTTCCTGGGCCACGCTGAGGAACTCGGCACGCAACGCCTGGGGATCCGCCGGCTCGCCGCGCACCGAAAACTCGATGCAACCCTTGCCCTTGTCGTCCGGGGTGTCCAGCGGCATGCGCCCGGACAATCGGTCGATATGGTCGATGTTCAGGTCATATTTGGCGGTGATCGAACTGACACGCTGCAACTGCTCGGCGGTAACCTTGCGGGTCAACAGGGTAACGATGTGGCGCTTCTTGCCCTGGCCGGCCACCCAATGTCGGTAATCGTCCTCGGACACCGGGGTGAAGCGCACCTGTTGGTCGAGCTTGTAGGCGGTGAACAGGATGTCCTTGAGCACCGACTTGCCTTGTTCGGCGTCCGGGATTTCAACCAGGATGCCGAACGACAACGTGTCGTGGATCACCGCCTGACCGATGTCGAGAATGTTCACACCACCCTGGGCCAGAACGCCGGTAATGGCCGCAGTCAGACCCGGACGGTCGCTGCCAGTGATGTTTATCAGGACGATTTCGCGCAAGGCGCACCCCCGCAGGTGGAAAAAAACCGCATTCTACCCACATTCAGTGACCATCGGGCACCGCCAGTGCTTTGCCGGTCATGGGGCTGTCGCTATACTGCGCGTCAATTTCACGGACAAAGAGCCGAGCTCAGTGAACCGGCCCACGCCAGTCAAAACCGACAACTTCTTCCTGCTGATCTTCCGTGCACTGCGTCACCGTCGTGTGCCGATAGCATTGCGCATTGCCAGCCATAACGTGATCCTGGTCGCCCTGGCCCTGGTCATCTACGCCTGCGTGATGGGCTTGCAGTTCAAGCAGGCGATGCACGAGCAGGCCGACGCCCTGGGTGAAAGCCTGACCACCCAGACCGCCACGTCCGCCACCGAGCTGCTGGTGTCCAACGACATCCTCAGCCTCAACGTGCTGCTCAACAACCTGACCAAGAACAAACTGGTGGCCCACGCCGCCATCTACAGCGTGGACAACCGCATCCTCGCCGAGGCCGGCCAGCGTCCCAAGCCAGGCCTGCTGGGCGAGTCCGGCGGCATGTACCAGAGCAAGATCACCTTCCAGGACGTGACCGCCGGGCAGCTGCGCATCAGCCTGGACATGGACCAGTTCCAGCAACCGATGACCATCAGCCTGCAAAGCATGGGTATCCTCAGCGCGATCCTGCTGGCACTGGCACTGGCCTTGAGCCTGCGCCTGGGGCGGCACATCTCCACGCCGCTGTTGCAATTGCGCGTCTGGCTGCGGGACATCGACGAACACACGCCAGCCACCCAGCGCCAGGACGAAATCGGCGATCTGGCCCGGCAACTGCACGCCAGCTTCGCGCCGGAACCTGAGCCCGTGCCGGAACCTGAAGACATCGACTACGTGGACGACGACGATGCCGAGCCGGGCTTCGAAGTGCGTAACCTGCGCGACCCGGGCTTCGATGAAAGCCAGCCAATGCCTGCTTCCAAACCGGCTCCACGCCACGTGGTACGCACGGTTGAAGACGATGAAGACGACGACGCGTTTGCCGACCTGCGGGACGAGTCAGTCGATGGAACACCTCAACCGGTCGCCAGGCCAGTCGCCTCGAACCTGCCCCAGCACAGTGCCGTACTGGCCGTGCAACTGGGCGCCCAGGACCAACTGCGCCGCCTGCCCCAGGCGCGCCTGAAGGAATTGCTCGAGCGCTACCGCGACTGCCTCGACCAGGCCGCATCGCTCT
Organism: Pseudomonas brassicacearum subsp. brassicacearum; assembly: GCF_008801605.1. Taxonomy (GTDB): domain Bacteria; phylum Pseudomonadota; class Gammaproteobacteria; order Pseudomonadales; family Pseudomonadaceae; genus Aquipseudomonas; species Aquipseudomonas brassicacearum. Next base: position 189,151 of record NZ_VZPJ01000006.1, read on the forward strand.
ATCAGGGCGAACTGCACACCCTGAACGATGGCAGCACGCTAATGCTGTTTCACACCGAAGACAGCGGTGACGACTACCTGACCAACGCCATTTGCTGCGGTGAGTTGCTGCGCGCCTTGGGCCACCAGTTGCAGATCGAAGTCGCCGACAGCGGCATCACCCTGCAACTACAATTGGGCCTGACCCTGGGCGATGGCTTGTTTGGCCTGAGCCAGATCGACCTGCTGCTGACCGAAACCGCCCAGGACGCCCTGGCACTGTCGCAACACAGCCGCAACCTGCTGCTGGTGGAGCGCAAGATCAACGACGACGCCCTGATCCGCCAACGCGCTCGCATCCGCCCCATCGCCAGCCCCGAAGGCGCGTGCTGCGTGGAACGCTTGATGGAACCTTATCCATCAATGCTGGAGCGGCAGTTGGCGCGGATGCATGAGCGCCAGGCCTGAGCCTCAGGACTTGAAATGACGAAGCCCGCAGATGAGTGATTGTCTGCGGGCTTTTTTGTTGCCTTTAGCGCCGCCATCGCGAGCAAGCTCGCTCCCACATTGGATATGTGGCTGCAGGATCCTCCTGTGGGAGCGAGCTTGCTCGCGATGAGGCCGGTACAGGCACCGGAAAACCCAACCGGCAGAAACAACAAAGCCCGCTTCAACGCGGGCTTTGTTTTGCATCCAGTCCTGGCGTCAGAACCTGAACACTTCCATGTCCGTACGAATCGGCAAGGCCATGGGGATCTTGTCCTTATCCTTTTCTACCGGCTTGGCCGGGGCGGGAGCGGCCTTGCGTGGGACTTCTGCGACAGGTGGCTGGTTGGCCAGGGGCTTGAGCGACACGGACAGCTGTTCGGCCAGGCGTTGCAGGAGCACGCCCTGGGCCTGGACCTGTGCCGCCGTGGTGCCGGCATGTTGCTCTTGCAGATGAACGATGCGGTTCTCACGCACCTTGCCACGACGGTCGATCAACCGCCATTGGGCATCGAGCACTGCCGGCTGGGCTTTACCCGAGTCCAGGCGGGTAATCGACAGCAGCACCTGTACATCCGGGGTGAAGCCTTGGGTCGCGGGTGCCAGCACTACACGCTGGCTGTCCAGATGCCCGGCGACCTGGCGCAGCAGCAACTGATCGATGTCGGAAGACAGGCTGCCAGCCCAACGACCGTCAGTGGCGGCCTGCAGGCTGCCGTCCGGTTGGCGTTGCAATAAGGTTTCGCGTTGCAGGTAGTCGGCGATCAGGACCGGCCCCAGCAATACAGCCATGCCTGTGCTTTGCGCAGGCTGGGCCGGGGTTCCGCTGTCCAGTTGGTACAGCGACACCGGCTGGTTCATGCTGCAGCCCGCCAGGCCAAGCAGGCCGGCGAGCCACAAAATAGGGAGGCGCAGAGCAGTCATCGTTCCGTCCAGGTGGCAGCCACAAGGCTTACCACAGTGAAAAAATACTCGGTCATTATGAAGAACGCTCGGCCACGCCGGCGCTTGAAAGGGCCTATCATCCGTGAATATGCGCGCCGACTCCAGCGCGAAAGTATCGATCTGCGGCATTTAATCGCAGACCGAGCCCTCTAGTACGCCTAATTGAGGTTTTCGACGAGCAGCGCATCGACTCGCTGAAACCCCCTTGGAAGCTTGTTGCCCCGCCGACCACGTTCACCCTTGTAATGCTCAAGATCGTCCGCCTTTAACGAAAGCGTGCGCTTGCCTGCCTGTAGCACAAGCGTGGCGCCTTCCGGCAACACTGCAATATCCGTGACATATTCCTCACGACTGGCAACCCGTTCGCCGGAAATACCAATAATCTTGTTGCCCTTGCCTTTACCCAGCTGTGGCAGGTCGCTGATCTTGAACACCAGCAACCGGCCTTCGGTGGTGACCGAAGCCAGCCAGTTGCTCTCCCGATCGGCCACCGGCCGCGGCGCAATCACCTTGGCGTTGTTCGGCAGGCTCAACAACGCCTTGCCCGCCTTGTTCTTGGCTTGCAGATCCTCGCCCTTGACCACGAACCCGTAGCCCGCGTCCGATGCAATTACGTACAGTCCATCATCATCAGGCATCAGCACGCATTCAAAAGTTGCACCCGGCGGCGGCGTCAAACGACCGGTCAGCGGTTCGCCCTGGCCACGAGCCGACGGCAGGGTGTGGGCCGGCACCGAATAGCTGCGCCCGGTGGAGTCAACGAACACCGCAAACTGGTTGGAACGCCCGGCCGCCAAGGCCTTGAAGCCGTCCCCGGCCTTGTAGGAAAGCCCCGTCGCGTCAATATCATGACCTTTGGCGGAACGCACCCAACCTTTTTCTGACAGTACGACGGTCACTTTCTCGTTCGGCAGCAGATCGTGCTCGCTCAGCGCCTTGGCTTCGGCACGCTCGACGATTGGCGAGCGACGGTCGTCGCCGTAGGTTTCGGCGTCCTTGAGCAGTTCGGTGCGCACCAGTTTCTTGAGCTTGGCTTCGCTGCCCAGCAAGGCTTGCAGCTTGGCCTGTTCCTTGAGGAGTTCATCCTGTTCGGCACGCAGCTTCATCTCTTCCAACCGCGCCAACTGCCGCAGGCGGGTGTCGAGGATGTAGTCGGCCTGGATTTCACTCAGGGCAAAACGGGCGATCAGGCTGGCCTTGGGGTGCTCCTCGGTACGGATGATGTGGATCACTTCATCCAGGTTGAGGTAGGCGATCAGCAAACCGTCCAACAGGTGCAGGCGACGCTCGACCTTGTCCAGGCGGAATTGCAGGCGCCGACGCACGGTCTTGACCCGGAACTCCAGCCACTCCACCAGCAATGCCCGCAGGTTTTTCAACTGCGGCTTGCCGTCCAGGCCGATGATGTTGATGTTGACCCGGTAGCTGGACTCCAGGTCGGTGCTGGCGAACAGGTGCTGCATCAGCGCGTCGTGGTCGACTCGGCTGTTGACCGGGATGATCACGATGCGGCACGGGTTTTCGTGGTCGGATTCGTCGCGCAAGTCAGCCACTTGTGGTGCTTTCGACGGTTTTGCCTGCATCATCGCGGCAATTTGCTCCAAGACCTTGGCCCCGGAAACCTGGTGCGGCAGCGCCGTGACAATGATGTCGCCGTCTTCAACGTGATACACGGCGCGCATGCGCACCGAACCACGGCCGGTCTCATAGATTTTCAGCAGGTCGGCACGCGGGGTGATGATTTCCGCTTCGGTCGGATAGTCCGGGCCCTGGATGTGCTCGCAGAGTTGTTCCACCGTGGCTTTGGGCTCGTCCAGCAGACGCACGCACGCCGTGGCCACTTCCCGCAGGTTGTGAGGCGGCACGTCGGTGGCCATGCCCACGGCAATGCCGGTGGTGCCATTGAGGAGAATATTCGGCAAACGCGCTGGCAAAACCAGGGGTTCATCGAGGGTGCCGTCGAAGTTCGGCCCCCAGTCCGCAGTGCCCTGGCCCAGCTCGCTGAGCAGCACTTCGGAATAGCGCGACAACCGCGCCTCGGTGTAACGCATGGCCGCGAAAGACTTGGGATCATCCGGCGCACCCCAGTTGCCCTGCCCGTCCACCAGCGTGTAGCGATAGCTGAATGGCTGGGCCATCAGCACCATGGCTTCATAGCAGGCCGAGTCGCCGTGGGGGTGGAACTTACCGAGCACGTCACCGACGGTACGCGCCGATTTCTTGTGCTTGGAATCCGCATCCAGCCCCAGCTCACTCATGGCATAGATGATCCGCCGCTGAACCGGCTTCAAACCATCGCCGATGTGCGGCAAGGCACGGTCCATGATCACGTACATGGAGTAATTGAGGTAGGCATTTTCGGTGAAGTCAGCCAGCGATCGGCGTTCTACGCCGTCTAAGCTGTCTGCAAGAATGTCGCTCATGCGGGCCTCATCAGTTCGTTGTCTGGCGCAGCAGCATGGTGCCGTCGCGCTGGGTAAATTCAAGTTTGTTCAGGGCGCTCATGCCCAGCAGCACTTGCGTGCCACCCAGGCCTGGCGCCACCAGGGCACGGACATCGCGCAACACGATGTCACCCAATTGCAACCGGTCGATGCGGGTGCGATAGCCCTCGCTCAAACCGTTGGCGGTACTCAACGTCACGCCGAAACCCTTTTCCAGCTTGAGGCGCTCGGCCAACTCCACCGGAATCGCCACATCGGTGGCGCCCGTGTCGAGCATGAAATCTACCGGCTGACCGTTGATCTGGCCGCTGGCGACGAAATGGCCCTGTCTATTGCCGACCAACTTCACCTCGATAAACCCTTCGCCTCTTTGCGAATACACCTGGGCATTGGGGTTTTGCTGGCGCTGCTCCCATTGGGCAAAAAACCGCGTTGCCAGGAACAGCGCCGCGCACCAGGCCAATATCATCAACACCCTGCCAGCACGCCTGCCCGGCGGCGACTGACTCATGGCGAGGCGCCCCAGCCCCCGTCCGGCGCGGCGAAGCGCCAGATGATCGGCCGCGTTTCGCCGTCGGCGCGAGCACCGTCGTTGTTGTCCAGGCCGATCCAGGCGCCCTCGGTGTCCACCACCAGCGCTTCGGCCAGCCCATAATCCTGGGAATAACGCCGACCGTCCTGCAACGCCTCGGCGGCGAACGACCAGCACCGCTCCACTTGGGCGGTCTGCGGGTCACGCCGGCAGATCTGAAAGGCGTTGCGCTCCAGGGTAAACAGCTTGCCATTGAACAATGACAAATCAGCAAAATCCCGCGAAACCGCCTTGGCCTTGGGGAACTGCGCCGGCTGCATCTCCAGCCCCGCTTCACTCAGCAACACACAGTTGCCATCGCAGTCCCACACCGTTTGCTGACGCTTGATCAACAAAAGCCCGCGACGCTCACGCTCGGCCGCCAACCACAGTTGGTCACCGGCCGGGTTGACCGCCAAGCCTTCGAATAGCGCATTGAAATGCAACAACATGCCGCTGGCGCGGGCCTGGCGGATCATTGTTGGTGCAATTTTCAACCACGACGCCGGCCCCGCAGGCGGTACCTGCAACACGGCGGCTTGGGACTCGCTGACCACATAGCGATTGCCAGCGCTGTCGCAACTGATGCCTTCGAAATCCAGCTCGCCACCGCGCAGGAACGACGCTGCCCAGGTTCGGGACTTCAAACCCCAGGGCAAACCGCTGTCGGGAACCGCCGGCACCTCGATTTCAACCACCTCGGCCTGCCAGAGCGAAGACTCGGAGGGCGCGAGGCGATAGATCCGATCATCGTCGCGATCGGATACCGTCCACATTTCGCTGCCACACAGCGCCAACCCGGACAGATTACCGCCGCGCATGCCATCGACGGCATGCTCGGACAGCAACTTCAGCTCCGGTGCAGGCCCTGCGACCACAACCCCCGCCCACAGCAACAACGCCAGGGCGAAACCGTTGCGCATCAGGCCAGCACCTCGGCCAGGTCCCCTTTGGATTCGAGCCAGGACTTGCGATCGCCGGCGCGTTTCTTCGCCAGTAGCATGTCCATCATCTCCGAGGTCGCTTCGAAATCATCCAGGGTCAACTGCACCAGACGGCGGGTGTTCGGATCCATGGTGGTTTCACGCAGTTGCGGCGGGTTCATCTCGCCCAGGCCTTTGAATCGAGTGACCTGCGGCTTGCCGCGTTTCTTCTCGGCCACCAGGCGATCGAGAATGCCGTCGCGCTCGGCCTCGTCCAGGGCGTAGTAGATTTCCTTGCCCAGGTCGATGCGGTACAGCGGCGGCATCGCCACATAAACGTGGCCGGCGTCCACCAGCGGGCGGAAATGCTGGACGAACAAAGCGCAGAGCAACGTGGCGATGTGCAGGCCGTCGGAGTCGGCGTCGGCGAGGATGCAGATCTTGCCGTAGCGCAGCTGGCTCATGTCCGCGGCGCCCGGGTCGACACCGATGGCCACCGCGATGTTATGCACTTCCTGGCTGGCCAGCACTTCGCTGCCGTCCACTTCCCAGGTGTTGAGGATCTTGCCTCGCAGCGGCAGGATCGCCTGGAACTCCTTGTCCCGCGCCTGCTTGGCCGAGCCGCCGGCGGAGTCACCTTCCACCAGGAACAGCTCGGAACGCATCGGGTCCTGCCCGGCGCAATCGGCGAGCTTGCCCGGCAATGCCGGGCCCTGGGTGATGCGCTTGCGCTCGACCTTCTTGCTGGCCTTGAGGCGGCGGCCGGCGTTATTGATTGCCAACTCTGCCAGGGCCAGGCCGGTTTCCGGGTTGGCGTTGAGCCACAGGCTGAACGCATCCTTGACCACCCCGGAGACAAACGCCGCCGCCTCACGGGACGACAGGCGCTCCTTGGTCTGGCCGGAGAATTGCGGTTCCTGCATCTTCATAGACAGCACGAAGGCGATGCGCTCCCAGACGTCTTCCGGCGCCAGCTTCACGCCACGGGGCAGCAGATTGCGGAACTCGCAGAACTCGCGCATGGCATCGAGCAAACCCTGGCGCAACCCGTTGACGTGGGTGCCGCCCTGGGCCGTGGGGATCAGGTTGACGTAGCTTTCCTGAACGCTTTCGCCGCCTTCGGGCAGCCATAACAGCGCCCAGTCCACGGCTTCCTTGTTACCGGCCAGGCTGCCGCAAAACGGCTCGTTGGGCAGGCGCTCGAAATCGTTGACCGCGTCCACCAGGTAAGAACGCAGGCCGTCTTCGTAATGCCACTCGACTTTCTCGCCAGTGGCCTTGTCCTCGAAACTGACCAGCAACCCCGGGCACAGCACGGCCTTGGCCTTGAGCACATGCTTGAGGCGGCTGACGGAAAACTTCGGCGAATCGAAATACTTCGGGTCCGGAGCGAAATACACGCTGGTCCCGGTGTTGCGTTTGCCGACGGTGCCGACCACTTCCAGCTCGGTGGCCTTGTAGCCGTCGGCGAAGGTCATCTGGTATTCGTTGCCGTCACGCTTGACCCGCACCCGCACCTGGGTCGACAAGGCGTTGACCACGGAAATACCCACCCCGTGCAGACCGCCGGAGAACTGGTAGTTCTTGTTGGAAAACTTGCCGCCGGCGTGGAGCTTGGTGAGGATCAGCTCGACGCCCGACACACCCTCTTCGGGGTGAATGTCCACCGGCATGCCGCGGCCATCATCGCTGACTTCCAGCGAGTGATCGGCGTGCAGGATGACCTGCACCGAACGAGCGTGCCCGGCCAAGGCTTCGTCGACACTGTTGTCGATGACTTCCTGGGCGAGATGGTTCGGCCGACTGGTGTCGGTGTACATGCCGGGGCGCTTGCGCACCGGGTCGAGGCCCGAGAGGACTTCGATGGCGTCTGCGTTATAAGAGCTAGCGCTGGGAGTGGCCATGGGGTCTCGTCGTCAGTGTTCAATGAAAAAGGGGCGATGGGCTCACAGCGACGTGAAGTCGATCGCCTGGTACAAATCGGCGCCAATGCCGGCAAAACTCAACAGCGCCGGCAACTGCTGGGCAAACCCTTGGAAACTGTGGTCGCCGCCGGCCTGGATGCGCAAGGCACAGGCGCGGTAATACTGTTGGGCGTGGCGATAATCCAGCGTTTCGTCACCGGTTTGCAACCATACCTGAAACCGCTGCGGATCCCGGGGCGCCGGCACTTGCAGTTCGGCCAGGGCCGTGACGTGGTCGTGGGTCAATTCCCAGGTTTCATCTGTGTACAAATTCTTCTGCGTGCCCAGGTAACCGTCGAACATCCGATGCGGGCTGACGGCAGGGTTCACCAACAGGGCCTTGAGGCCGTGGCGCTCGGCCAAGTGAGTCGCATAGTAGCCGCCGAGCGAGCTGCCGACCAGCAGCGGGCGCCCCAGTTCTGTAATCGCCTGCTCCAACTGACCGATGGCCTGGCGGGGGTGGTGATGCAAGGCGGGCACCTGCAACTGGTCGCTCAGGCCCAGGCGTGCCATCACCTCGGTCAATTGACAGGCCTTGGTCGACGCCGGGGCGCTGTTGAAGCCATGGATATAAAGGATCGAACCCGACATTGCCGACTCCCTGGGTGTTGGGCAAAAGCCGGAGTTTACAGGGAGATTGCGGTGATTGGGGGGGATTTGACCGTGTTGTTGCCTCCCATGAATCGTCGATCACAGCACCTGTGGGAGCAAAGCTTGCTCGCGATGGCGGCTTAACTGAGTACATATCCATTTCTGCGGTAACGGCCACTTAGGGTTCCGCCCTGACGGCGGCTCACTTTTTTTCAAACGCCAAAAAAAGTAAGCAAAAAAGGCTTGCCCCACCACTTGGCACCTCGCCTAGGCTCGGTGTGCCTGAACGAAGGCATTTGCTCCGTGGGCCCGCCGCGAAGGGCCATCCATGGCCCAGCGCGGCTAACCCGGCATCCATGCCGGGTTGCCCACTCCACAATGCCTGCGCTCGGCCAGCGTGGTTAACGGGGCGCCGAGATCAACGTCCACCACGAGGCGGCCTAACAGCCGACCTGGCTCTCCCGGTTGTACACCCGTCAGATCTGTGGGAGCAAAGCTTGCTCGCGAGGGGGCCTGACAGCCGACCTGGTTCTCCCGGTCGTACTCCGGTCCAATTGTGGGAGCGATCTTGCTCGCCTCTGCGCGCGGTGTGGTCAGGATTGTGTATTGACGTTGTCCAGCATCCGATTCGCCAATAAAGCGCCCAGCTCGATCAGTTGCTGAATGCCAAGGGCAACATGGCGTCGCGAGCCTTTCAGGTCGAAGGCAAGGTCGCTGACCATGGCATCGGCTGAGGCCAGGGTTTCGCTGAGGTTGGCCAGCAGGCTTTCGGTGTCGACGCCTTCCACGACGGTGAACAGTTGACCTGAGGGCTTTTTCTTTTTGGCTTGAGGTTTGGGGTCAAGATAATGGTCGATGGCGCGCTTGGCGGCTTCATCGAGTATCGGGGGAATCTGGCTGGCTTCGGGAGAAATGGAATCTTTTTTTGTTGGCCCAGAATTATCTTCAGACATGTTGGCGCTCCACTAGGATTGAAATAACGCCCTCCTACTTTCGGGTTTCCAGGCCCGGCCGCTGAACTTTCAGCGACGGGAAAAGGTTAGCGACAGCCCTTCCCACCCAGCAACCGCCAGAGCTCGTCGGAAAAATCTGCTTGAACCAGGAAGGATGTCCGACCATTCCCACAAACCCTGGTCGGCTGTCAGCCGCCATCGCGAGCAAGCTCGCTCCCACACAGGTTTTTGGCTGTTTATAAGATCAGTGTCCACCGCCGATCCCTGTGGGAGCAAAGCTTGCTCGCGATGGCGGTGGGTCTGCTTGCATCCATGCTGAATGTACCGCCGTCTTCGCGAGCAAGCCCACACAATTGGATCGGGGTATGACCGGAGAATCAGGTCGGCTATCAGGCCGCCTCGCGAGCAAGCTTTGCTCCCACAGGTCCTGCTCAAACAGATCTGAAGGATGTACGACCGGGAGAGACGGGCCGGCTGTCAGGCCGCCTCGTCCTCAGTAACCGTTGGAGCCATAGTCAGGGGTAAACGCAAACCCAACCACCCGCTCAACCCCCGTCTCCAACCGCCCATCCGGCAACAATCGCAACCACCGATACCCCGGCGCCTGCGAGCCCACCGCAAAATCCTCACTCCCCGGCTCAAACTGAATACAGGTCGAAGGCGAAGCCAACAAACGAACCCCCTCGCGCATCCGGTCAACCTCCTGGTGCACATGCCCCCACAACACCGCCCGCACCTGAGGAAACCGATCCAACACCGCAAACAGCGCCTCAGGATTACGCAACCCAATCGGCTCCATCCACGCACACCCAATCGAAACAGGATGATGATGCAGGCACACCAAGTGATGCCGCTCCGGCGCCTCGCTCAAGGCATTGGCCAACAGAATCAACTGCTCCTCGGCCAAAAAACCCGGCACCGAACCAGGCACGGCGGAATCCAGCATCGTCACCCGCCAGTTGCCAATGTCCACCACCGGATTGAGCAACGTGCTCTTGACCGCCGCCTCAAGCATCACCTGCGGCTCATCATGGTTGCCGGGAATCCACCGCGCCGGCGCATCGATTCGCGCAGTCAATTGCCGAAACGCCGCGTAGGACTCCAGCGTGCCGTCCTGGGACAGATCCCCGGTGGCGAGCATCAGGTCAATGTCCGGCTGCTGCTTGAGCACCAAATCAATGACCGCCCACAAACTGTCACGGGTATTCATGCCCAGCAACGAGGCATCGGCCTCGGCGAACAAATGGCTGTCAGACAGTTGGACCAGCAACGCCGCATCGGCAGTGGTCAAGCTGGATACGCTCGGCAAATCGCTCTCTCCCAGGCGCAGTCACGCCGTTGCATGAAGCCGCAATTATGCTGGGGGATGATCGAAAGGGGAAACCCGCGAACCGGAACCGGTTCACAACTACCGAACGACTTCGAACTCGTGGCCCAGCGCCAGGCAATGACTCAGCCACTCGCCCAGGAACAGGTTCAACTGGGCTTTTTCATCCGGCTGGTGCATTGACGCATTGGGGTAAGGATAGATGCCGCGAAAGCGTCGTGCATGTTCGGCGCTGACGACTTCGGCCATGCGCGCATCGTGATAGACCTGGACCTCCAGCTGCGGCACCGGCAGCCAGGGCAGGCTGTGCTCCTGGCGCACTTGCAGCGTGGTGGTGTAGGGGCAAGTCTGCAACACTTCCAGAGCCAGCACGCCCAGCATCTGGTCGCCGTGGGTCACGGCGATACGCCGCGGCGCCGGATCGTTGCGCATGTCCGGCAACAAGCGCATCAGGCGGGCGTAGTTGGCCTCGCAGGCGGCCTGCAACCCCACCAGATCGACGCGATAGCGATCGCGCAGCTTGTTCAGGACCATAGCCCCCTCACTTCCTCGCGGTTCAAGGCCAGCCATTGCAGGGCGATGATGCTCGGTGCATTGCAGATTTGTCCGTCGCGCACAGCTTGCAGGGCATCTTCGAAAGACCAGACCTTGACGCGGATATCTTCCGCCTCTTCCACCAGGCCATGCAGCCCGCCCGCCCCCGTGCTGTCGCAACGCCCCAGGTACAAATGGACGAATTCATCGCTGCCGCCCGGGGATGGAAAATACTTGGTCATCGGCCAAAGCGCAGCGAAGGCAAGCCCAGCTTCCTCCTGCGCTTCACGATGAGCAACTTCTTCCGGTTGTTCGTCCTTGTCGATCAGGCCGGCCACCAATTCCACCAGCCAAGGGTTGGCGATCTTGTCCATGGCGCCGACGCGAAACTGCTCGATCAACACCACTTCATCGCGCTGCGGGTCGTAGGGCAACACGCACACCGCGTCATGGCGCACGAACAATTCACGGCTGATTTCGCGGCTCATGCCACCGGCAAACAATTCGTGACGCAAGTGCACACGGTCGAGTTTGTAGAAACCCTGGAAGCAGCTCTCGCGCTTGACGATGTCCACGGTGCTCGGTGCGGCGTTGGCGAAATCGGTCATGACAATCCTCGTGTGCAATGGATCAATACGAGGTTCCAACCTCGGCTTCGCGCCATCCTAACGCGCCCGTACCCTTTGATGCAGCCCCTTTCCACTCATCGGGATGGACGGCAGAAGGTGAAAGAACTCTAATGAGCTTAGTGGCGAACTGATTGTCCTGCTGGCAGTCGAAGCGGGTAACTTTTCGCCTTTCCCTGTTCCATGAAGGACGCCCATGTCGCTTTTCAAAACTGCCTCCGTGGCCGCCATTGCCCTGACCCTGGGCGCTTGCCAAAGCCTGTTCCAACCCAATTACCGCGCACCGCTGGAAACCACCCGCGATGCGTCGGAACAACTGCAACAAGGTTGCGCCAGTGCCGACTGCCCGTTGGTGAACATCGATACCCTGCACTTCCCCACCGAGCCGGCCCTGGACGGCATCGTCGAAAAACGCCTGCTGCAAATGACCCGCACCACCCCGGACGCACCGGTTGCGCCGACGCTTGCCGCCTATCGCGAGCAGTTCCTGCGCAACGCCACGCCCCGCAACAGCAGCTATTTGCAGGCCAAGGTACGTGAGCAACATGACGGCCTGGTGATCATCGAATTGTCCAGCTACCTGGACACCGGCGGCGCCCACGGTACGCCGGGCCGTGGCTTCATCAACTATTCGCGCCAGCAACACAAGGTGCTGACACTGTCGGACATGCTCCTGCCGGGCCAGGAAGAAGCGTTCTGGAAAGCCGCCCAGGTCGCCCACAACAGTTGGCTGATCAGCACCAAGCTGGATCAGGAACCCGAGTTCCTGAAACAGTGGTCCTTCCAGAAAACCCCACACGTGGCGCTGACCTACGGCGGGGTGATCCTCAAGTACGAAGTGAGCACCATCGCGCCATACGCCCTGGGCCACATCGAATTGAAGATCGCTTACCCACGCCTCAATGGCATCCTCAAGCCCGAGCTGTTCCCCGGCCGTAGCTGAAAGCCCGGCCCAGCAACAGTTGCAGCAACCCTGCCAGGATCAGCGACGGCAGGGTTGCGCCGATGTCCGGATAGAAGTTGGCCAGCAAGTGATAAGTGCTCACCCCACCCAACCAGGCCAACAGGGCCGGCCAGCGCAACGCGGCTGACACCACTTGGCTGCTGCGTTTGCGCAGGATGAAGTGGTCCACCAGCACCACGCCGAACAGCGGTGCGAACACCGAGCCGATCAGCAACAGGAAGTTCTGGTATTGCGCCAACGGCGCGAAGCAGGCGATCAAGGTGCAGAGTACGCCGATCGCCAAGGCCAGGTGCTCGACCTTCAGCCCCGACAACATGCCACTGGAGACCGCCGCCGAGTGAATGTCGGCGAAGGCGTTTTCCGACTCATCCAGCAGAATCAGCAGCAACGGAATGCCCAACCCGGCGCCCGCCAGGGCCAGCAGCAGCGCATTGACTTCACCGCTTGGCGCGAACGCCAGGGTGTAGGCCACGCCCAGGCTCATCAGCCAGAAGTTACCGATGAAGAACCCCAACGCGGTGCCGCCAAACACATTTTTGGCGCGTTTGCCGAAACGCGAGTAGTCGGCGATCAGCGGCAACCACGACAGCGGCATCGCAATGGCGATATCAAACCCCACCGCCAACGGCATCGAGCCGTCGCCCGCCTGGGCCCACAGCGCTGCCAGGTCGGCCTTGGCAAACAGATTCCAGGTCAACCAGATACACGCCGCCAGCAGCAGCCAGATGCCCCACTTGCGCAGGACCTTGCGCACGAACGTCAACGGCCCGCTGACCGCGAGCAGGGTCGCCAGGGCGCCGAAGAACAGCGTCCACAGCAGTGGGTTGGAGCCCAGGCTGCCTTCGCTGAAGGCTCGGGCACCGAGCAGGCTGGCGGCGTCACGCATGACGATGATTTCGAACGAGCCCCAGCCGATCAGCTGCAGCAGGTTCAACACCGCCGGCACGCTCGCGCCCTTGCCGCCAAGGCTGAGCTTGAGCGTGGCCATGGCCGACAGGCCGGTGTCGCTGCCGATCACGCCGACGGCCGCCAGCAGCAGGACGCCCACCAGCGTACCGAGGAAAATCGCCAGCAACGAACCACTCAAGCCCAGGCCCGGCGCGAGCAAGGCGCCGACCTGCAAGACCATCAGGCCGATGCCCAGGGAGAACCACAGGGAAAACAGATCGCGGGCGCCGAAGACGCGCTTGTCCAGGGGCACGGCGGTGTCTGGGGAGTAGGTGCTGGGTTGGATGTTCAAGGGTTGTTGTCTCAGAGGGATATTTGTTGTTTTGGGGGCCGCTATCGCGAGCAAGCTCGCTCCCACAGGGGGCCTGCTGCGAACACAAATCTTGTGAACAACAGAAACCCACTGTGGGAGCGAGCTTGCTCGCGATGGGGGCGGTGAAAACACCGCCCCCATCAGCTCAAATCAGACTTTCTTGTAAAGCTGACTACCTTCCTTCTTGAACCGCTCTGCCTGCTCCGCCAAGCCCTGGGCAACGTCCACGTCCACAGCCTCGATGCGTTGGTTGGCCGCGTACTCGCGCACTTCCTGGGTGATTTTCATCGAGCAGAACTTCGGCCCGCACATCGAGCAGAAATGCGCGACCTTGGCCGAGTCCTTGGGCAGGGTTTCGTCGTGGTACGAGCGGGCGGTGTCCGGGTCCAGGCCGAGGTTGAACTGGTCCTCCCAACGGAACTCGAAACGCGCCTTGCTCAAGGCGTTGTCACGGATCTGCGCGCCCGGGTGGCCCTTGGCAAGGTCGGCGGCGTGGGCGGCGATCTTGTAGGTGATGATCCCGGTCTTCACGTCATCCTTGTTCGGCAAGCCGAGGTGTTCCTTCGGCGTGACGTAGCAGAGCATCGCGCAACCGAACCAGCCGATCATCGCCGCACCGATGCCGGAGGTGATGTGGTCGTAGCCCGGCGCAATGTCGGTGGTCAGCGGGCCGAGGGTGTAGAACGGCGCCTCGTCGCAGCACTCGAGCTGCTTGTCCATGTTCTCTTTGATCAGTTGCATCGGCACGTGGCCGGGGCCTTCGATCATGCATTGCACGTCGTGCTTCCAGGCGATCTTGGTCAGCTCGCCGAGGGTTTCCAGCTCACCGAACTGCGCTTCGTCGTTGGCGTCGGCAATCGAGCCCGGACGCAGGCCATCGCCCAGCGAGAAGCTGACGTCGTAGGCCTTCATGATTTCGCAGATGTCTTCGAAGTGGGTGTAGAGGAAGTTCTCTTTGTGGTGCGCCAGGCACCACTTGGCCATGATCGAACCACCACGGCTGACGATACCGGTGACGCGCTTGGCGGTCATCGGCACATAGCGCAGCAACACGCCGGCGTGGATGGTGAAGTAATCGACGCCCTGCTCGGCCTGTTCGATCAGCGTGTCGCGAAACAGCTCCCAAGTCAGGTCTTCGGCCGCGCCGCCGACTTTTTCCAGGGCCTGGTAGATTGGCACAGTGCCGATCGGTACCGGCGAGTTGCGGATGATCCACTCGCGGGTTTCATGGATGTGCTTGCCGGTGGACAGGTCCATGACCGTGTCCGAACCCCAACGGATGCCCCAGGTCAGCTTCGCCACTTCTTCTTCGATGGACGAACCCAACGCGCTGTTGCCGATGTTGCCGTTGATCTTCACCAGGAAGTTACGGCCGATGATCATCGGTTCCAGTTCGGTGTGGTTGATGTTGGCCGGGATGATCGCGCGACCACGGGCGATTTCGTCACGCACGAATTCCGGGGTAATGACTTTCGGCACGCTGGCGCCGAAGCTGTGGCCGGCGTGTTGCTGGTCCAGCAGGCCAGCGGCGCGGGCGACTTCCAGCTTCATGTTTTCGCGGATGGCGACGTATTCCATCTCGGCGGTGATGATGCCTTTGCGCGCGTAGTGCATCTGGCTGACGTTGGCACCCGGCTTGGCGCGACGCGGGTTGTTCACGTGGGCGAAGCGCAGCTTGGTCAGCTCAGGATCGGCCAGGCGTTCCTGGCCGAAGCTGGAGCTCAGGCCCGCCAGGCGCTCGGTGTCGCCACGGGCTTCGATCCACGAAGAGCGCACATCGGCCAGGCCTTTGCGCACGTCGATGATCACGTTCGGGTCGGTGTAGGGGCCCGAGGTGTCGTACACCACGACCGGCGCGTTGATTTCGCCGCCGAAGTCGGTGGGGGTCACGTCGAGGCTGATTTCGCGCATGGGCACACGGATATCCGGGCGGCTGCCCTGGACATAGATTTTTTGCGAGCGGGTAAAGGGCTGAACCGATTGCTGATCGACCTGGGCCGATTCACTCAGGTTGGTCGCGTTTTTTGATTTTGTCGTCATCACGGGCTCTCCAGACACACATCCAGGCAGTGGATTTTTGTCGGAGCGAACCTGTAACGAATGGACGCGTCCCAGCACGAAAGTGCGGACGCTGTGCTTGCTGCTCGAGCATGTTCGAAGATCGAAAGTCGATGGTCGAACAACATCCCGGACGAAGCACAAGAGGACTCGCCGGGTGACGAGAAATCTTGTTCCCTACGCAGGCGCTAACCTGATCAGGTTCAACGGGATCCGAAATTATTCGATCTCAGCCTCATAGCAAGGCACCCCGACAAGAACCCGGCCAGTCTAGACACAACCACGAGAGAACGCCATCACCAGGGCAAAAGGCGTGATGAATGGCGCATATACAGGATTGTTGCCGCGCGCAGGCGCAACTACACTCGCTACGCCGCGCACATCGATATGCGCACTCTCATTCGTGAACTCTCATTTTATAAAGCAGGGATAGCCTCATGCTGCGCAAACTTTCACTGGCCCTTGCCGTGTCTTGTGCGTCCAACGCAATGGCATGGGCTGCCGAAGCGCCCCTGACCACCAAAACCGATCTGGTGAGCGTGTATCAGGAAGCGGTGGACAACAACGCCGACCTGGCCGCGGCCCGCGCCCAGTATGGCGCCCAGAAGGAAGTGGTACCCCAGGCTCGCGCCGGGTTGTTGCCCAACCTTTCGGCCGGCGCCGACCTGAACAACACGCGTACCGAGCTTGACCAGCCGGCGATGACCGCCACCCGCAGCTCCACGGTTTACCAGGCGACGCTGTCCCAGCCGATTTTCCGCGCCGACCGCTGGTTCCAGCTCCAGGCGGCAAAGTCCGTCGACGAACAAGCGTCGCTGCAACTGTCGGCCACTGAACAGAACATGATCCTGCAAAGCGCCGAGAGCTACTTCAACGTGCTGCGCAGCCAGGACAACCTGGCCTCGACCAAGGCCGAGGAGGCCGCGTTCAAGCGCCAGCTCGACCAATCCAACGAACGCTTCGACGTAGGCCTGTCGGACAAAACCGACGTGCTGCAATCCCAGGCCAGCTACGACACAGCACGGGCCAACCGGATCCTCGCCCAGCGCCAGGTCGACGATGCCTTCGAAGCCTTGATCACCCTGACCAACCGCCAGTACAACTCGCTCCAGGGCATCGTCCACACCCTGCCGATCCTGCCGCCGACGCCGAACGATGCCAAAGCCTGGGTCGACACGGCGGCCAAGCAGAACCTGAACCTGCTGGCCAGCAACTACGCCGTCGATGCCGCCGAGGACACCCTGCGCCAACGCAAGGCTGGCCATGCGCCGACCCTCGATGCGATAGCCCAGTACAAAAAAGGCGACAACGACGGCCTCGGTTTCACCAACCCGAACCCCACAGGCCAGCGTTATGGCGGCGATGCCGAGCAACGCACCATCGGCCTGCAACTGAGCATCCCGATCTACAGCGGCGGACTGACCAGCTCCCAAGTGCGTGAGTCCTACTCGCAGCTCACCCAGACCGAGCAGCAACGCGAAGGCCTGCGCCGGCAGGTGGTGGAAAACACCCGCAACCTGCACCGCGCGGTAAACACCGACGTGGAACAGGTCCAGGCCCGGCGCCAGTCGATCATCTCCAACCAGAGCGCGGTGGAAGCCACGGAAATCGGCTACCAGGTGGGCACCCGCAACATCGTTGATGTGCTCGACGCCCAGCGTCAGCTGTACACCTCGGTGCGCAACTACAACAACGCCCGCTACGACTACATCCTCGACAACCTGCGTCTCAAGCAGGCGGCCGGAACGTTGAGCCCAGCGGACCTGCAGGACCTGTCGCGCTACCTCAAGCCCGACTACAACCCGGACCGCGACTTCCTGCCGCCGGACCTGGCGCAAGCGGCAGCGGCGCAATTGCGCTCACGGCCGACGCAGTAATTAAGTGCCGATCATTCCCGCGCTTTGCGTGGGAATGATCACTGTCTGGCGAGCAACCGCCCCAACCCCTCCAGCAATCGCTGCAATGCGCCCTGGTTGCTGCGCATCACCTTCAACCCCGCCTCGGCCATACGCTGGGCATCGCGGGGCAGTTCGAACAGGCGCTGTACCGCCAGGGCCAGGCTTTCGGCATCGTCCACTTCCGCCAGCGCACCGGCAGCGTGCAGTTGCGCGGCTATTTCAAGGAAGTTGAACAAGTGCGGCCCGCTGAGCACCGGTTTCGCCAGCGCCGCCGGCTCGAGCAGGTTGTGCCCACCGTTGGGCACCAGGCTGCCGCCGACAAACGCGCTGTCGGCCAACGCATAGAGAAACAGCAATTCACCCATGGTGTCACCGAGCAACACCGAAGCCTGCGCGGTCACGGACTGGCCGCTGGAGCGCCGCACCGTGGCCAACCCTTCGCTTACACACAGTTGGTGCACTGCGTCGAAGCGCTCGGGATGACGCGGCACCAGGATCAGCAACGCATCGGGATAACTCTCGAGCAACCGACGGTGGGCGGCCAGCACCACTTCGTCCTCGCCTTCATGGGTACTGGCGGCGATCCACACCGGGCGCTCGGTTGCCTGCCACTGGCGGCGCAAGGCGCTGGCGTCTTCGAGCAGTTGCGGGTCGATGGTCAGGTCGAACTTGATGGAACCGGTGACTTCGACGGTTTCCGCCCGCGCGCCCAATTGGCGAAAACGCTCGGCTTCGGCTTCGGTCTGTACGGCGAACAGGCTCATCTCGGCGAGCATGGGCCGGGTGAGCTTGGGAAAGCGCCCATAGCCCCGCGCCGAGCGCTCCGACAACCGCGCGTTGGCCAGGGCCACGGGAATGCCGCGCCTGGCGCATTGGTGAATGTGGTTGGGCCACAGCTCGGTTTCCATGATCACCGCCAGGGACGGCCGGACCCGGTCGAGAAAACGCTTGGCGGCGCAGGGCAAGTCGTAAGGCAAATAGCAATGCTGGATGCGCGGCTCGTTGGCGAACAACGCCTGGATCCGCTCCGAACCGGTGGGCGTCATGCACGTGACCGTGATCGGCAGCTGTGGATAACGTTGCAGCAAGGCGCGGATCATTGGCGCGGCGGCGATGCTCTCGCCCACCGACACCGCGTGGACCCAGATGCCCCCAGGCACCATGACCGGCAGCCCCCAGGAGAACCGCTCGCCAATGCGCCGGGCATAAGCCGGCGCCTTGCGGGCCCGCAACCACAGCCGAATCGCTACCAGTGGCAGCCCCAGGTAAAACAACGCGCTATAGAGAGTTCTGTTCATGGCGGCGGAGTTTATCGGTTTTTCAGCCAATCGCCTGCAACTGCACGGCAAAACGTTCCGCCAGCCAACGCGCGGCCGGGCCCAGGGGTTCGTCGCGGCGCCAGACCAGTTCCACCACCAGGGCCGGCGGGGTCCATTCGCTGCTGAGTTCGACCATGTCGCCCAGGTACGCCGGGTATTGCACCACATGCCGAGGCAACCAGGCCCAGCCCAGGCCACTCCTCAGCCATTCGGCCAGCACATAGAAACTGTCGGCCCGCCAGACCTGCGGGCTGGCCTGCTCACTGCCGGGATAGACACTGGACTGGGTCGCCATCAACAACTGGCGATGCCGGGCCATTTCCCGGCAGGTCACATAAGCATGGTTCGCCAGTGGGTGGCCCCTGCCGCACACCGTCACCATCTCGACGCTGCCCAGCACCCGGCGCTCCAGCGCCTCGGGGATCTGGTCGTGATAGAACAGCAAGCCGAGGTCGGCGCGGCGCTCCACCAGTTTGCGCGCCACATCGCCTTGGGCGGCGCTGGCCAGTTGCACTTCGAGGGTGGGGAATTGCTCGGCCAGGGCCGCCAGGCTGTCGATGACCGGCTGATAGGGCATGGCTTCGTCCTGGGCCAGGCGCAGCGACGCTTCCTGCCCGCGCATCAGGGCCAGGGCCCGGCCATTGAGACGCTCGCACTGACGCAGCACTTCCCTGGCCTCTTCAAGCAAGGCTTCGCCAGCGTCGGTGAGCCTGGGCTGACGACCGCTGCTGCGCTCGAACAGGCTCACGCCCAAATCCGTCTCCAGCAACGCAATCGCACTGCTGATGGCCGATTGGGCCTTGCGCTGATCCCGGGCCACGGCTGAAAACGAACGTTTCTCGGCGACCCCGACAAATAGCCGCAATTGCTCCAGGTTCCACTGTACGTTCATGGCTCAACCTATCTCCATTACAGATAGGTAATGACTTTACCGCATCTGCCCCATCTCTAGAATGGCCCCATCGAAAGACGCAACCGTCGAAGAGGAACCGCTCATGAACGCCTACTACTACCTGGCCATCGCCATCTGCGCCGAAGTCATCGCCACCGTTTCAATGAAAGCGATCAAGGGCCTGAGCACACCTCTGCCTTTGCTGCTGGTCATCGTCGGCTACGGCACCGCATTCTGGATGCTGACGCTGGTGGTGCGCACCGTACCGGTGGGCGTGGCCTATGCGGTCTGGGCCGGGCTGGGGATCGTCATGGTCAGTGTGGCGGCGCTGTTCATCTACGGGCAGAAACTGGACGTGCCGGCGATGCTGGGGATGGCGTTGATTGTTCTCGGGGTTGTCGTGATCCAACTCTTTTCCAAGACTGCCGGGCACTAACAAGAGTCAGAAACTATGGGAACAAGGCTCGTGTGGGAGCAAGGCTTGCCCGCGATGACGGCTCTGCGGTCTTAAAGAAATCGAGTTGCCTGTATCGCGAGCAAGCTTTGCTCCCACAGGTTGATCGCCAACAAATTCCCTCTGCATCGAGTCTGTATACTGCGCCCTCGTCTTGAACATTGAGGTCGCTCATGCCATCCGTTATTTCCACCGACATTCTGATTGTCGGCGCAGGCGTCGCCGGCCTCTGGCTGAATGCACGCCTGCGTCGCCAGGGTTTTTCGACCGTGCTGGTGGAAAGCGCCAGCCTCGGCGGCGGGCAGAGTGTCAAATCCCAGGGCATCATCCATGGCGGCGCCAAGTACGCCCTGCACGGCGCCCTGACCGGTGCCTCGGAAGCCATCGCCGACATGCCGCGTCGCTGGCGTGAGGCCCTGAAAGGTGAAGGTGAGCTGGACCTGTCCGGCGTGCGCATGCTGTCCGATGCCCATTACCTCTGGTCCCCCGGCACCCTGGCCGGCAACCTCACCAGTTTCTTTGCCAGCAAGGCCGTGCGCGGGCGGGTCGATCAGGTCAAGGGCGATCAGTTGCCACCGGCCCTGCAAGACAAGCGCTTCAAGGGCAAGGTCTATCGCCTGGCCGAGCTGGTGGTGGACGTGCCGAGTGTGATCGCGCGCCTGGCGGAACTGGCCGGCGACAGCTTGCTGGCCGGGCAGCACATCGAACCGCTGCGCGAAGGTGGCGAGCTGATCGGACTCAAGGTCGATGGCCGCGAGATTCGTGCCCAGCGCATTGTCCTCAGCGCCGGGGGCGGCACCGCCGACCTGCTCAGCGCCCTGGGCCTGGACCAGCCAGCCATGCAGCGCCGACCGTTGCACATGGTCCTGGTCAAGGGCCCCAGCCTCAAGCCCCTCTACGCCCATTGTCTGGGCGGCGGACCGAAGCCGCGCGTCACCGTGACCACCCACCCGGCGGCCGATGGCCAATGGGTCTGGTACGTGGGTGGCGATCTGGCCGAAGGTGATGGCGTGACCCGCGAGCCTGCCGCGCAGATCGCCGCCGCCCAGAAAGAACTCGGCCAATTGTTGCCTTGGATTGACCTGAGCACCGCGCAATGGGCCACGCTGCGGGTTGACCGCGCCGAACCGTTGCAGTCAGGCCTGACCCGCCCGGACAACGCCTTCCTCGCCGAACAGGATCGCCTGCTGGTGGGCTGGCCGACTAAATTGGCCCTGGCGCCGGACTTCGCCGATCGGGTGGTCAATGCCCTGCAACGCGATGGTATCCAGCCAAGCCACCCGGCCCCACTGCCGGACCTGCCGAAGCCGCCCATGGGCGTCCCTGCCTGGGAGCAACTGCTGCCATGAGCCAACCGACCCTGCATGACCTCTATCGCCCCCTGGGCCATGACGGCCCGCGGGTCTCCCCCCTGGGCCTGGGCACCGTCAAGCTCGGTCGCGACCAAGGCGTCAAATACCCCAACGGCTTTCAGATCCCCGATGACGACGAAGCGCGCATGTTGCTCAAACTGGCGCGCGACCTGGGTATCAACCTGATCGACACCGCGCCGGCCTATGGCCGCAGCGAAGAGCGCCTCGGCCCGCTGCTGCGCGGCCAACGCCAGGACTGGGTGATTGTCAGCAAGGTCGGCGAAGAATTCAGCGACGGCCAATCGCGCCACGACTTCAGTGCCGCCCATACCCGATTTTCGGTGGAACGCAGCCTCAAGCGCCTGGAAACCGACTATATCGACCTGGTCCTGGTACATTCGGATGGCAACGACCTGGCGATCCTCAACGACAGCGAGGTCTACCCGACCCTGGCGGCGCTCAAGCGCGAGGGCAAGATCGGCGGCTTCGGTTTTTCCGGCAAGACCGTCGACGGTGGCTTGAAAGCCCTGGAGCAAGGCGATTGTGCGATGGTCACCTACAATCTGAACGAACGAAACGAAAAGGCTGTCATTGACTACGCCAGCGAACACGGCAAAGCGATCCTGGTGAAGAAAGCCCTGGCCAGTGGTCACGTCTGCCTGAGCCCCGGGGTAGACCCGGTTCGCGCCAGCTTCGAACTGTTGTTTGAGCATCCTGGTGTCGCCAGTGCTATTGTCGGCACCATCAATCCGCTGCACCTCGCCCATAACGTCGCGACCGTAGCCAAGGTCCTGCGTAAAAACTGACGCCGCCCTACGCGGCCTTAAGGAAGGAGCCGACATGCCGCGTACGCTCATCAGAAAGAATCCCAGCAACTTCAAGACCCTACCCCTGTTCGTCGAAGCGACACCCGAAGGCCTGACTTACCAGAGCGTCGGGATGCCGCTGAATTTCGCCCAGACCTTGCAGCGCCGCCGCCCGGTAGCCGTGGCCGATACCGAGCGTTTTTCCCTGGAGTTGGCAAACCTGGGCGTTTCCGTGCGCCTGACCCTGCATTGGCAGAACCGCGACTATTGGGTACTGGTGCGCCAGCGCCGGCAGGATCGCGGCGATGTGGTGCTCAAGCTGATTTCCGGCTACGTCCCGGCCCACGAGCTGAACCTGCCGCTGCTCACCGCCATCAGCGAAATTGCCGAAGAATGCCTGCTGGAAACCCCGGAAGGCTGGCTCGGAGGGCGTTTCAACGACACCTGGCTGCCGGCCCCCTACGCCACGGCCCTGCATTACCGCGAAGCCTTGCCGTTTCGGCTGACGCCACTCTCGGGATCGGCCCGCCCGGTGCGCAGCGCCAACCTGCAACTGATCGAGCGACCACGGGCCTACGTGCACCTGCCGACGGCATCGCTGCAACTGATTTATGACTTGCGCCTGGATGTGCCCAAGGAAGCCAAGTCCCTGAGCCTGTTTCACGTCGATGAGCGTCTGGAAGGCGACCAGTTGGTCGCGCGCCTGGATCGCAAACGGCCCGATCTGTACCTGATGCCGCTTGAAGATGGCAAGCCGATTGGTGAGCTCTATACGCTTAAACGTGATCAACTGATTGCGGCCAGCACCCGAGGCCTGCACCTGGCCGAAAGCTTCGCCAGCCAAGAGGGCTGGGTGGTCCGCGACGAACGCATCCGCTGGAAGGATTGGCTGGTGAAACAAGGCTTGGAAGTGCACACGCCTCGTCGCCAAGGCCTGACCACCTTGCACAAGAAAGCCATGGGCCTGATGCGCATGGTTCGCGGGACGCTACACAAATAGCGTCAACTGGAACGCCGCTTATCCAGATAGGTTCGCCACCGTGCAAACAGATGGAAATAGCGATTCTCGCGCTTACCCATGCCACGCTTGGGTGAGAAAGACTCTTCGGCGAAGGCGCCATCGATTCGCACCCGTGACGCCGTGGTCGGCAGGGTGCAAACCTTCACCTGTGCTTGTTGCAATGCGTATTTGAGCAGCCGCTCGGAATGCAGTTGCCTACCCGTTGCCTCGCAAAAATCGAAAATACGTTCGATACGCTTGCCATAGGCTCGGTAGGCATCACGCCCGCAAATAGCGAAACGGTCGTTCAAGCCCCCCCACCATTGCCAGTCCGGGATGTAGGCATTCAATCTGCGTGCATCAGGATGAGCGAACACATATGCCGGAAGCGCTGTGTGGTAGAAATTGTCAGGGCGCACAAATACGACGAAATCCGGATCAAACGGTTCCATCATGGCCGTCACGGCATTCAGGGAATTGAGCTGGTAGATCAGATTTCTGAGCGAAGCATGCTCATCTCCCCAGGTATCGCCCAAGGACTTGACCCGCTCGAAGTCCCAGCGTTCCAGGACTCCCTCGGTAGAGTCGAGGCGACCGGTCATGGTGCTGAACGGCGCATAGTTGTCCGCTTTCAGTTCACCTTGCTCCCCCGAGCGCGGATTGCGGATTTCATCGATTTTGTACAGATGATAAAAACACTGTACTTCGCTCCCGGCAGGAATCTGTGCCAGGACGTTCTCTTGAATAGAGGGAAAACAGATTTCCGAGTTTCTCGGAATACCAAAAAAAGCCAGCGCAACTTTCAACACGCGTCCTGCCCTTGTCGTAAAAAAGAATTGCCCGGCGGCATCGCATCAAATGGCTCAACTTGCCAATGCGACTCAAGGGCGACGAAACCACCTTTGCCACCAACGGCAGCGTTGCAACGGCACAACACTCACATCGGCCTCGAGCAGCCATTGCCGCTCATATTCCCAAGCGTGCCCGCTCCAGAACTTTCCCGCCTCGTTGGAAAAACCCAGGGTCATGATTTGATAGGTATAACCGGCATGGCCGCGCAACCAATCGAACAGCACCAGTGCATTGAAGCCCGTCGAAGGACCGACATAGCGCTTGCCACCCTCCCTGTTGACCGGATAGTTCCACAAAGGCGGTAATGGAATGCGTTCCCAAAACAAGGCCACGCCCGGCAGTGGCGACATATCCCCGGTGCACCCCACCAACATTGTGAAGCAGCGTGCGTCGGGCTGGTCGAACAATCGCTGGACCTCGGCGTTGTAAGGCAGGCCGAAGAAATAAGCGTCGGGGGCATTAAAGCCATGGACGAACACATTAACGCTGCGCGGGCTGAGCAGTGCCGACTTCACGCAGGTATTGAAGGTCACGACCACGTCGTCACTGCCGATATCGAGCGCCTGGAAATCGGCCGCAGTGATCGCTGGATTATTCGCCACCAGCACCACCCGTGACGCTCTTCCCAAACAGTCCTTCAACGCCTGGGGCAACGCCTCCGCCAGCGATTGATGACCGCCCGGCAATCTATCGAGCGCCATCTCATCATTGATTTGAGGTACACGATCCGCCATGTCGTTTACCCCGGCACATTCATGCCATAACGCAGCTTGACCCATCCGCGAGTGAATACCGAAGGGGCTTGCCAGGGGCGCATTTCACGCTGGATTTCCTCGGCCAGGGCCCGCCCGACACGCGCAAAAGAATAGCGGCTCTCGGCGAAGGCTTGGCCATTGCGGGCGATCCGCGCGGCCAGTTCCGGATCACGCTGCAGCAGCTCGAGCTTCTGCACCGCCTCGTCCTCGGAACGATAGAAAACGGTGTTTTCCATGTCCTCAAAGCCCAGCAGTCGATCTTCCTCGCCCTGACTCCAGGCCAATAACACGCAACCGCAGGCCATGGCCTCGAAGTTTTTGATCATGAACTCCCCCATTCCCAGGTCGGCGCTGACAAAGATCTTGATGCGGTTGAGTGTCTCCAGATACTCGCGCCCCGATTGGGTGCGTGTCACGAGCATGCCGGTGCGTTGTACCAGGGATTCAAGCAGCGCTTTGCGTTGAGCATATTCAGTGCTCTTGAGACTGCCGAGAAAACCAATGGGGATATCGCGGACACTGTCGGTATTGCGCAGCATCTGTTCGTCATAACCTTTGGAGACGAACACCGCATCGATGTTCTCGGCTTGCATCCGGCGAGCCACCACAGCCCCTGACACCAAGGCGCGGCAACTGGGCAAACGACGGTACAGACGCGAGTAAACGCCCTGATATTTACTTTCAGGCATGTAGTTCTGATAAGCGTCGTGCTCCAGGAAGATCAGCCCCGGAATACACTTCAATACGCTCAATTGCGGTGCCAGGCGCTTGACCCGCGAAAAAATCACCACCCGATCGAAATCTTCATAATTGACCGAGGCCAGGAACTTGCCAAGTTTCATTTGCTGCGGCTTACTCAAGCGATAGATTGTGCAGTCGTCGCAATTCTCTCGCACGACTGCATACAATCGATCAAGGATCACACGCTGTTCATCCATAACCAGAAGCATGATTTTCATAAGTTAACTAACCACGAAACGAAACGAGCTGGCCCCATGAGCAAGCTCAGGCCGCAAAGGCAACGCTTGCCATATAAGGCCTTCTCTGGAATACAAAATGATCCCTTCAACGGCTGCGAATCTTCTCGACAATCGCCGTCGTCGAACTATTTGCCACCAGCCCCAACACCTTCACTGTACCGCCGTAGGCCGTGACGATGTCCGCACCCACGACCTGATCAATCCCGTAGTCACCGCCCTTGACCAGCACATCCGGCTTGACCTGGCGCAGCAGGTTTTCCGGCGTTCCCTCGCTGAAGCTGATTACCCAGTCCACCGCACCCAGGCCGGCCAGGACCGCCATGCGCCGGTCGACGCTGTTGATCGGACGCCCTGGCCCTTTGAGACGGCTCACGGATGCATCGTCATTGACCGCGACGATCAGGCGATCGCCTTGGGCCCTGGCCTGCTCGAGGTAGGTCACGTGGCCCGCGTGCAGAATGTCGAAGCAACCGTTGGTGAAGACGATTCTTTCGTTGTGGGCACGGGCGTCGTCAACGGCCAGCAGCAGTTGCTCCAGGCCCAGCACGCCTCGCTCGGAGCCTTCCTCGCGCTGGATGGCGCGACGCAGCTCGGGGGCGCTGATAGCTGCCGTGCCGAGCTTGCCGACGACAATGCCTGCCGCCAGGTTCGCCAGGGCGACCGCATGGGGCAATTCCTCGCCTGCAGCAATCGCCGCGGCCAAGGTGGAAATCACGGTGTCGCCAGCACCCGTCACGTCGAACACTTCACGGGCACGGGCCGGCAGGTGTAACGCAGGGTGATCGGGGCGCAACAGGGTCATGCCATGCTCGCCACGGGTTACCAGCAAGGCGCCAAGGTCGAGGTCTTGCATCAGTTGCGCGCCTTTGCTCACCAGTTCGTGCTCATCGGCACAACCACCAACGATGGTTTCGAATTCACTGAGATTCGGCGTGATCAGGCTGGCACCACGGTAGATGGAGAAATCCTTGCCCTTGGGATCGGCCAGGACCGGAATGCCACGGGCACGAGCGGCCTGGATCAGCGACTGGTGGTTTTTCAACGCGCCTTTGCCATAGTCCGACAACACCAGCACCTTGATGCCTTCAAGCAGGTTGTCGACCTCGGCACCGAGGGCCAGGGGATCGGTGGCGAAAGGTTCTTCGAAGTCGATGCGCAGCAGTTGCTGGTGACGGCTCATGACCCGCAGCTTGACGATAGTCGGCTGGTGCGCGATGCGCTGGAATATCGCACGCACGCCGGCGCCCTTGAGACTGTTGGTCAGGCTGTCGGCAGCCTCGTCGTCGCCAGTTACGCCCACCAGGGAAGCCGGCGCGCCGAGGGCGGCGATGTTCAGGGCAACGTTGGCGGCACCACCGGGGCGATCCTCGATGTGTTCGACCTTGACTACCGGTACCGGCGCCTCAGGGGAAATCCGTGAGGTACCGCCATGCCAATAGCGGTCGAGCATGACATCGCCGACCACCAATACAGGGGCTTGATCGAATCGCGGCATGGACAACTTCATGGAGCATCCCACATACAAAATGAACAGGGCGGGGATATTAGCACAGGGCGAACGAAGGCTTGTCCATGGCTGCAACGCGAAGCCAGGATGTGTGCTCGATCAGATTTGCAGCAACGCCGTTAGTCGCGCACAAGCCTGGGCCAGATCCACCTCGCTGGTGTTGATCTCACAGTCCGGCGCAAGCGGCGCCTCGTAGGGACTGTCGAGCCCGGTGAAGTTCTTGATCCGCCCGGCAAGGGCTTCGCGGTACAGCCCCTTCGGGTCACGCTGGGCACAGACACCGAAAGGGGTACTCACATAAACCTCCACGAAGGTGCCCTCGGGGAACAGCTGTCGGGCCGCTTCCCGGTCAGCGCGAAACGGTGAGATGGCGGCAACGATGACGATCAGGCCGGCGTCGATCATCAAGCGCGCCACTTCGGCAATGCGACGGATATTTTCCTTGCGGGCCTCGGCATCCATGCCCAGGCCCCGGCACAACCCCTGGCGCAGGTTGTCGCCATCGAGCAGGGCCGTGTGCAGGCCCATCTGGTTGAGCTGGACTTCCAGGGCATTGGCCAGTGTCGACTTGCCCGCCCCCGACAGCCCGGTCAGCCAGATACAGCGGGGGCGCTGGGCTTTGATGGTGGCCCGATCCTCGGGCGTGAGCGCCTGCGCACAAGGACGAATCTGCACCTGTTGCATCGATACCTTTGACGTTTCATTCATAACCAAGCATCTCGTAGTCACGTTGGTACACCCGCCGCACCAGCCGACGGGTCCGTACCGAGCAGATTTCCCTTACCGGCACCGCAGCGCGCTGCCGGGTGCGGTTCACATGAGGCAACGTCGCGGCCAGCCCCAGATGCTCGCATATTCGCTGAAAGTCCCGACCGAGGTATTCCTGATAACCGATGAAGTCCATCGCCAGGTGGCCGAGGGAGTCGGTAAGGAAGTCCGTCTGGGCAGCGAAATGCATTTGCCGGGTGATGTTCTCCGGATGCAGCCAACGCGCGACGAAATCATCGAAGTCGCGGTATTGGCCAACCAGTCTCTGGGCCGCAAGATCCCGCGGCCCCAAGGTGTTGCCACGCAGGAAAGCATAGGCCGAATATGCACGTTCCAGCGGATCACGAACAAAGGCAAACTTGAAACTGGCGGCGTACTGCTTTGCGAACTGCTCTTCGTACCAATACAACGGCAGGTGACCCGGGCTGTAGCCATCGAAAAGCCCCACGCAAATACTGCTGCCGGCGCATTTGGGCACATGGATGAACAGGCAGCCGCGCTGGGCGAAAGCTTCGGGGAAACGGCAATTGGCCGACATCGATTTGTTCACGACCTGTCGGTCGACAACCGACAGGCGCCCCAATAGAAAGGAGCGCTGCGACTTGGGCAGTAGCTTCCAGAGATAACGTTGCAGCATTCAAGTACTCGCGCGAGAGGGTGCCCCCTCGATGACAGAGGTGAGTCCAGGAAAGTCCTGTGGCCAGAACCTTACCAAGCGCGAGTCGTAGATTTATGGTGGATTGGTCAATATGGGTATCGACCTTGTTACAAATGCCTTTGGGGGCTGAGCCGGCCCAGCCCCGCAGGTTCCACTTGTATTCAGGCGATATCCTGGGCCGGAGCGTCCAGCCCCATGGCATTCAGGCGTGCGTAATAACCATTCTGCGCCAGGAGTTCGCCATGGGTCCCGCGCTCGACAATGCGCCCCTGATCCATCACCAGGATCAGATCGGCTTTTTCGATGGTCGAAAGACGGTGGGCTATCACCAGGGTCGTACGGCCTTTCATCACCTGGTCCAGCGCAGCCTGGATGTGTCGTTCGGACTCGGTGTCCAGTGCGGAAGTCGCCTCGTCCAGAATCAACAGCGGGGCGTTTTTCAACAAGGCCCTGGCAATGGCCAGGCGCTGGCGTTGGCCGCCGGAGAGCAACACGCCGTTTTCCCCGACCTGAGTGTCCAGGCCTTGAGGCAGCTGCCTGATGAAGTCCATGGCATAGGCGTCTTGAGCCGCTTTCTCGATATCGACTCGCGGCGCACCGGCCAGGTCGCCATAAGCGATATTGTTGGCCACCGTGTCGCTGAACAACGTTACATGCTGGGTCACCTGGGCAATATGACGGCGCAGATTCAATAGCTTGTACTGTTCGATCTCAACACCATCGAGCAGTATCTCGCCTTCGTCATGGTGGTAGAAACGCGGAATCAGATTAGCCAGGGTCGATTTACCACTGCCCGAACGCCCCACCAATGCAACCATCTGCCCAGGCTCGACAGAGAAGCTGATGTCGTTCAGTACCTGCCGGTCGGTATCCGGGTAGGTGAAGCTCAGATGGCGCACGTCCAACCGCCCGCTGACAGCATCACGCTCGATAGTACCGGTATCGGTTTCCGGCTTGACATCCAACTGCTCAAAGATGCTTTCGGCCCCCGCCACGCCTTTCTGGATGGTGGAACTGACTTCCGACAGCTGGCGAATCGGCTTGGGCAGCAAACCGGCCAAGGTAATGTAGGCCACCATGTCGCCCGCCGAAGCATCTCCACGCAAATACAAGACGAGGAACATCAGCACCGCCATGGCGCTGTAAATCACCAGTTGCAACACCGGCGTGTAGATCGCACCGGTACGAGTCATGCGCAACTGCTTGTCGGTATTGCCCTGGCTGGCCTGGAGGAAGCGTTTCTGCTCGTAGACCTCGCCACCGAAACTGCGCACGACGCGATAACTCTGGATGGTCTCGGAGGCGACATGCGTCACGTCGCCCATCGCAACCTGGATTTTCTTGCTTTGCTTGCGGAATTTCTTGCTCGCGGTACGGACCATGAGCGCGATCAATGGCAGGATCGCCACCATCACCAGGGTCAGGCGCCAGTTCATGAACAACAGTGACGCGAACAGGAAGATCACGGTCATGCCTTCACGGATAACGACCTTGATCGCATCCGTTGCCGCCCCCGTCACCATGGTCACGTTAAACGTGATACGGGAAATCAGGTGACCCGAGTTATGTTTGTCGAAATAGCGGTTGGGCAGGGTCAGCAGGTTGTTGAACAACTGCACCCGTAAGTCATGTACCAACCCTAGCGAAACCCTGGCCAGGAAATAATTGCCCAGGTACGAACCCAATCCCTGCCAGGCAGCAATGACGATG
Organism: Pseudomonas brassicacearum subsp. brassicacearum; assembly: GCF_008801605.1. Lineage (GTDB taxonomy): Bacteria > Pseudomonadota > Gammaproteobacteria > Pseudomonadales > Pseudomonadaceae > Aquipseudomonas > Aquipseudomonas brassicacearum. Next base: position 219,727 of record NZ_VZPJ01000006.1, read on the forward strand.
ATCAGCAGCGGCACGGCCTGTAGCAACTGCAGGTCACGCAGGTAAGGGACCGTCGGAAACAGCACCGCGTTCGGATTGGAGAGGCCGTCGACGAAATACTTGAGGATGTAGCCGAGCATCGGCTGGGTGGAAGCGAAAATCAGGAACCCGATGATACTCAGCCCGAACAAGCCGATATAGGGCTTCACGTAGCCAAGCAGGCGGAAATAGATTTTCAAGCTCGAAGGGCTTGCGGGAAGACTGGAGTCGGCCATATCACGCGAATATCGATAAAAAGGAGGCTGACTTTAACACAGCTTCTTCGGTGTTCTGGCAAACCGCTAAGGCTGTTATTGTTACGCGTCTGCAAAACACCAAAAAGCCATCACCTTGAATGGCCAACCGATTTCAGGAATGAATTCCTAAGCATGTTATCCAAGCACCTCGCCACGTCCAATAGAGTTTTCGACTTCATCTGCCAATGGATTCTTCCGCTTGGCTTCTTGCTGCTGCTGTGCGCCTTGTTCTTTCTGCCGGGGCGCAGCCAGCACCATAAATTGTTCTACGGTTTGTTCAGCATCCCCGCCCTCATAGCCGTGTGCCTGAGGCCGAGCGCGTTGAAGGAACTGATCCGCGAGCCGGTTTTCGTCGCCCTCTTGATATTCGCGGGCTGGGCGCTGATCAGCCTGTCGTGGGCACCCGAGGCCGAAAAAATCGCACGCCCGATCAAAACCGCATTGCATACCGTGTTCTTGTTCGTCGGCTGTTACCTGTTGGTGCGCTATCGTAGCGACCTGCTGCATCCTCTACTGTTTTGCGCGGCAACGGTCGCCCTGATCGCCACGCTCTACAACTTATATGCGTTTGCCCAGATATATCAGCCGGAAATGCGCCTGATTGGCGGCGGCGCCTTCGACAATCCACTGCTCGCCTCACACCTGTACGGCTTTTTCTGCGTCTACTGGTTAAGCCTGAGCATGCTCTGGAAAAATCGCCATATTTTCTGGCTGACCGTCCCTGCGGCCCTGGTCATGTTCACCGCAGTCGTCGCTACCGGCTCACGGACCCCCTTGGTCGCATTGTGCGCCGCCGCCATCTGGATAGGCGTCCTTTGCTGGAATCGTCGTTCGCTTGCCTTGTTCAGTCTCCTGATCATTGGCGGCGGCGTCACAGGCGTATTGTTTTACGAGATGATCTTCGCCCGCGGGGACTCGTACCGCTTCGAGATCTGGCAGATCATCTTGCAGGCGATAGCCGAGCATCCCTGGATCGGTCACGGCTACGGCGCCGACCTGGAGGTGGATCCAGGCATCGGCTACATGCTGGCGGAGCCTCATAACTTTGCCCTCGGCGTCCTGTACTACGTCGGGATTATTGGCTTTGTTCCATGGATCTTTTTCCAGGCCTGGAGCTTGCTGAGCAGCTGGCGTTATCGGGTCCAGCCCTTGTTGGTGGTCGCTTCCACCTGGCTGGTATACGGCATGGCAGCGGGGCTGACTGAAGGTGGCGGCATTCTTTCCCGGCCGAAGGAGCATTGGTTCCTGCTGTGGATCCCCCTGGCCCTGATCGCCGCCTTGAGCATCAATTATCGCGCCAGGCGCTTGCTGGTCACGCCTGTGCAACGGCTGACACCGCAAGCCCTGGACAGCCTTGCCTCAGGCGCCCAAGTGATCGAATCCGACGGTCTGGGACCAAAAGTCCTGCGCCTGGAGGGGGGAGATTTTCTCAAGCTGTTTCGCGCACGCCGCTGGTACACCTCGGGCGGCTTCAATCCTTATTCCGAGCGCTTTGCGGTGCACAGCCAACAATTGCAAAACCTGGGAATACCGAGCCCGACAATCCGCCACGTGTACCATCTGAACGACGGCAGCAGCGCGGTGCACTACGTTCCCCTCCCAGGGATAACCTTGCGCCAGGCGCTGCAAGATACTTCTACGCCCGCGCAGCGCCACGCCCTGGTCGAAGGCTTTGGTAAGTTCATGGCGCAACTGCACGAGCGAGGTGTTTACTTTCGCTCACTGCATCTGGGCAATGTGCTGGTGCTGGAAAACGGTGAATTCGGCCTGATCGATGTCGCCGACCTGCATCTCTATCCGTCGTCCCTCAGGATCGCGCTTCGCCAGCGCAATCTGCGCCACATGCAGCGTTATAAGGAAGATTACGGCTGGCTTTTCGAACAACATCTTGAGGCGCTGCTTGACGGTTACGCCAAGGTTGCCTCAAAACCGGCCGTCGATAACCTGCAAAAGCGTATTTTGTCGGGAAGCAACCCAGCCCGGGCATGATGCCCCCTCGAATCCCAGACTTTTAGCGCAGGCCGCTCTTCGATACCGAATGTAGCGGCCTGGATTTTTCCGCCAAAGGTGGTCGGGCTTCAGTGTTTTTCCAGCGGGCAGAAAAACAGCCGACCCAAGCCCCGCCAGGTTTTTTTATTCCAGGCCCTGAAGGGAATCTGCGCCAATAATTCACGGGCGAACGTGTGGTCGCGGTTGGACGTTTTCAGGAACATGGAATTGAGAAACTTATAGCGTACCTGGTCATAAAGCGGATGATCGCTGAACAAGGCATAGGTGCGCAGAATACTGTCGGTCATGAACCGATGGTTCTTGTAGGAGTTGGTTGCGTGCTTGCGATAGCGCGCCATCAAGACGCTCAGGCCATCGATAAAATAACCGGCCCGGGTCACTTTCAGCTCGATCAACAGGTCTTCCAGGCGAATCTGCGGATCGAACCCACCTACCTTCTCCAGCGCCTCGCGACGAATCATCAGGGTCGGTGCCGGCGGGTAGGGTTTGCGCTCCATGAACATGTCTTCGAAATCCAGTCGCCGGAAGGGTACCTCGCGGTTCTGACGACTCTCGGGAAAAAGATTCCCGTCGGCATCGATCAGTTCGATATTACCCGCACAGATACCGACCTCGGGCTTGCCGTCCATGTAGGCCACCTGAACGGCAATCCGCTCGGGCAGCATAATGTCGTCGGAACCAAACGGCACAATCAAGCTGCCACTGCAGCGGGCGACTGCTTCGTTAAGCGTATTGGTCAGCCCCTGGTTCTGCTGGACCCGAAAGTCGAAGCCATGCACCGCCTGCAAGCGCTGGATACGTTCGACACTGTCATCAGTGGAGCCATCATCGATGACCAGCAGCTCTATGTTCGGATAGGTCTGCCCCAGGACACTGAGGATGCATTCCTCAATGTATCGGCCATGGTTATAAGACGCGATGATCACGCTTACAACAGGTTGCGCGGCACTCATGACTGCTCCTTTTTGGCTTCATTCAGGCCGGTCTCGATCAGCTCAAGGTATTGCCGACGGAATACTTCGATATCGTGCTGCTCGACAAGGTATCGATAGGCTCGCTCGCCACAGGCCTTGAGCTCGGAGTCCGAAAGCCCCAGGTAGGTGTCGAGTGCCGTTATCAGGCTCGGCACATCGGCGGGCGTTACCGCCAGGCCTCCGGCCCCCTCAATCAATGGCAACATGGCCGGTACGTCCGAAGCGATCACCGGCAGATGTCCACTCATGCCTTCCAGCAGCGCCAGGCCCAAGCCTTCGGCCAGGGAGGGCATGGTCCAGATATCGAATGCCCTCACGTATTGCAGAGCGTTCTCCTTGAAGCCCAACAGGTGGGCGCGATCCCTCAGCCCCAACTGATCGATCTGCGCCGCCAGCCGGGACTCTTCCCGTCCGGCGCCAATGATCGCCAGTTGGGCCGTAGGGTATTTGTCCTTGAGCGCGGCAAAGGCTTGCAGCAGGTATGTGTGCCCCTTGACCGGAACCAACCGACCCAAGGCACCAATCAGCCTCACCGAAGGGCTGATACCCAACAGTTCACGGGCGCGCTCTCGCGGGTGCTGCAAGGCTTCAGCCTGTTGGATATCAATGGCGTTGGTGATGGCGTAGGTATTGGAATCGGTAAAACCGCAACGACAGTCCAGCAGATACTGCTTGACGGCCGGCGACACGCCGACAAACCGCCAGTGGCGATCCACCAGCCGCTGCGTCTGGCGGCGACGATAAAACCGGTCATATTCCCCGAACCCGTGGGAAATGCCGATGCACAGCGGGATTTTCAGCCATCGATTGAGCTGCAACATCATGTTGACGGGCTTGAAACGATTGCACACGACAACATCGAATTTTTCCCGGCGACAGAACTGGTACAACTGCCACATCGCTCGAAGGCGCATTCCCTTGAGCGCCTTGTCGGAAAACTCGAAATAAACCGAACGGTCTGCCCGACTGACGGCTTCGCCAGGCCCCGGGCGACCACGCAAAAAAGCCGCTGTCACCTCGTAGCGCTCACTGGGCAGGGCCTTGACGATCTGTTCCGCAAGATCGGCGAAATCATGCTGCTTAACGTTGTAATCCGGCTGCAGCTGCAGCACCTTCAACCGCTGACTCATAATTCTCCTTGGTGCAAACCCGCCGCATCAATCATCCAGGCAGGCGATGTCGCCAGCCGTTGTATCCCGGCAGGATCTGGCTCGGGCAGGGCCGACCACTCGTTGCGCTTCCAGCAGACGAAATGAAAATAAGGGAAAAGGCGGTCCCCATCCCGATCATTCGTCAGACGACCATTACGCCAGTACCAGCGAAGGGGGAAATTCTCCGAACCGTCATGCCACTTTATGCAACCACCCGGCGTGCTGAACGCTTCTGTGAACTCACTGCGTCGACGCCATGGATTGAATTTACCCACCAGGGTAAACAGCGGCTCGGGAAAATTCTTGCGCCACAGGAAAATACGGCTGAACGCCCCTTCGTCCAACGCGTGGTGCCGATCATCGGTAAAACGTTCTTTCCAGTGTTTGATCAGCTTGAACACTTCACGCGCACGGGCGCTGTTGCGTATCAAGCACAAATGGCCAGCGACACGTCGCTCATGGGTGGAAAACACGTCATGGCTGGCCAGGCGTTCAGCGGTGAAATACTGCCGAAGATCACCGTACACCAGGTCGATATCGCCAAAAGCCCAAAAGTCATAGCCGTCGAGACGATCGACATGAATGTACCCGAGGGCAGGCTTGATATCACACAGCTTGTAGGGCTGTTTCGGCCTGAATTCGATCTCCAATCGCCGGGAAACCAGCTGGCAATACGCCTCGAACGTGGTGCTTTCGACCGTCACGTTCGGTGGAAGATTTTCCGGAACACCGCAGTCACTGAACAACAGCCAATCAATATCAGCATTACGCCGGCAACTTTCGAGAAACAATGGCATCCAGAACGGCCAGCGTCCGAAATACGGAATGATAAAAAGAATACGCGGGCATGGATTGATCACAGCAAGCTCACATTCACCAAGGACGAAGGACGCTGGAGGTGGTTATGCGTCATTTATGTGTTACCTGTGCTTCGCAGGTGTCAGCAGCCAGAGGAGCTCGTGACGCCTGACCGCTTTGCGGAAAAAATCGTTCTCGCCATAAACAGACCCCACTCTACGGGTCAGGACATACTGTATCCACCGCCTCAACCGGCGCTTCAAAGGCGCAGGCGGTTGCAGGTCATGCATCATTCCCAAGGCCATGGCCTTGTCCCGCTGGGCTGCCAATGACAAAGGCAAGCTCAGGGGTTGCATCAACTGACCTGGATCGAAGACCGGCGGCAATGCCACGCCTTCTCCGGTATTGCCCATGGGCCAACGATCGTTGTCGTGCAAGTGATTGGCGTAGCCCAACAGCGTGGTCGGCTGCCATTCCAGGCCTTCGAGGGCTTGCAGGACGGCATGATGGGCGCAGAGATGGTCGGGGTGCGGATCAAGGGTCGGATGCGGCAACACAATGACCTCCGGGCGCGCCTTGAGCAGCAGTTCGCGCAGGTCCGCCAACAGGTTGTCCCAGGTCGGCGCGCCGTCGGCATCGCCGGGCAGGAGGAACGGGTTCAACTGACGGAACAGCCGGGTATCGCTCAGGTCAGCCTCGCGAGAACCTTGGGGTTGGCTCGGCGCCGCTTGCATGGCGGCCAGTTGCAGGCAGAAGTAACCCAACTGCACACAGTGCGCTTCAGGCACTCCCGCCCAACGCGGTACGGCAATGCTGTCCCAGGCGCGCAAACGGCCCTTGAGCCGCGCAGCTTCAACGCGGTCCAAGCCCATCTGTCGATAATGTTCGGCTTCGATTTCACCGGCGGTCAGCGTGACGATCCAGGCTTCGTCAGCCTGGCTGTACAAGCCGTAGGCGGCCAGCTCCGCATCGTCGGCATGGGGAGCGATGACCATCACCCGCTGGCGCTGCACTTGCGGCGACGTGAAGGACCATAGCGTCGGCTCGCCCAGCAAACGGCAATGGCGCCCGCGCAGGCGCAGCTCACCTCGGGACAACGCCGGGCCCTGCTCGCTGAGATTGAGATAGCGCAGGCCGTTGACCCCGCGCTCGAAAGTTTGCAGGTCCCTTTCACCGCCCAACATTTCGACAACCGGGTCGATGAAGCACCCCAGCCAGGTGCTCTTGACCCGCAACGCGAGAATCAACGTCGCGCCATCGTCCAGAATCACGCCTTCGTCCAGCCGCAGCCGCCCGGCATTGAGGTGCACCTTGGGTTGCTGGGTGAACGGCGGGAAGCTGTACTGGTAATCATCCCTGGGCGAATAGAACAGATGATCGGCGAACCACGCCTCATGGGCGATCCAGCCCAGCACCGCCAACACCAGGGGCAACCACCAGGCCACTGCCACCCCCAGCAAGACCAGTGCGATGAGGGCGAGCAGCAGCCCCGCGCGCTTGTTGCGACGGTGGCGCTTGAGCAACTGTTGCTTGCGACTGATCGGTGGATTCATACGGTAAACACCGGCACGGGGTTGCACCAACGGTCCTTGTACTCCCGGTCCGCCCGACCGAACGAAAAACGTAACGGTTTGCCGGCGGCACGGGCATGTTCCCAGGCGCTCTGGGTGTTGAGGAAGCTCAACACGCTACCGGGGCTGAATTCGCGAGTCTGTGGGTCGACACCACCGTTGATGTACTCGACGCTGATCCACTCGGGCGCTTCGACGCGATACACCAATTGGATGGCAATCGGCGCATCGTTGAGGAAGATCACCGAACCGATCAGCCATTCGCGCAGCAACTCGATCACCTCGCCCATGCGCTCGGCACCGGTGGCCGCAAAGCCCCAGCGACGCAGGAACAGGTCGCAGTAGATCGAAGCCAGCTCGGCACTGGAAAACTCGTCGACCGGCCGCACCACCCCGCCCGCCTCTTCCAGCAAGCGCAGCTCACGGCGCTGGTTGTAGCGAAACTTCTTGGACAGCTCTTCCGGCGTGCGGGCCATGGCCAATTGTTCCTGCTGCAACTTCAAGCCACTGAAACGCCCCTCGTTGAGGGCCGACAGGTAACGTCCACGATGACGCAACGGTGCTTGCGCATCGGGCGCCGCCGGCAGGATCAGCTCGGCATTACCCAGATCGAACAAGCCCTTCTTGCCGCTGCGCTTGAGCACGTCCTTGGACAACGCCAGGTCGCGGCCCCAGGTCGGTATGGCCGCCTTGAGTTCACCGTTCTGCTCGAACGCCAGATAACGCACGGGAATCCCGGCCAGGGCCGCCAGGCGCTCGACCACCAGGGGATGGGTGGCCACACTGCCGCCAAAACGCTGCCAGGCCTGGGCATAAATCGACGCGTCTACGGCTGTCCAGCCGCGCTCACGCCAGCCTTGGAATCGATTGAACATTCAGGCCCTCGGCGCCAGTTCGTTGACTTGGGGCAAACGCCAGAATGCCTCGCGTACGGCGCGATCAGAGAAGCGCTCGCGCAAGCGGTCGAGCATCAGCTCGGCGCATTGGCGACGCTGCAGATCGTCCATGGCCGCCAGGTGTTGCAGCCCCTGAGCCATGTGCTCGGCGTCACCGAGCGGAAACAGGATGCCGACGCCTTCGACCACTTCCTTGGCACCACCGCAAGCAGTAGCCAGCAACGGTACACCGGCGGCCATGGCTTCGAGCAGCACCATGCCAAACGGCTCATGGTCGGAACTCAGGGCGAACACATCGAACGCGCGGAAATAACGACGCGCCTCGGGCACCTGGCCGAGCAACAGCACGCGGTCGGCGATGCCTAGCTTCAGCGCCAACGCCCGCAGCTCCGGCTCCCGACGCCCCTCACCGAGAATCGCCAACTGGCTGTTGGCCGGCAGATATGCCAACGCCGTAGCAAAACCACGCAACAAGGTGGCCTGGTCCTTGTCCGGGTGCAGGCGGCCGACATTGCCGACAATCCAGGCATGTGCGTCCAGCCCCAGGGTGTGCCGCGCCTCCTCCCGAGAAACCAGGCTGGCCTGCGTGACATCGAGGTCGATGCGGTTGTAGAGAGTCTGGATCCGGGCCGCCGGCCATTTCGGCAGGCAGCGGCGCATGTCGTCACGCACCGCATCGGAAACCCCGAGCAGGCTCAGGCGTTTACGAAAAACATGGGCGAACAGCCGGCGGGTACGCCGCTTGTAGTCACCGAAGGCATGATGAACGCCGATCACCGGCAGGCGAGTGCCGAGCAGGGCGATGTAGATCGGCTTGAAGCGATGGGCAATGCAGAAACTGAAATTGCGCGAGGCGGCAATCTTGCGCAGGTCGCTGATGGCGCCCAGCTTCAGGCCACGAATGGCGCTGGAGCGGTACTCCATGAACAGCACCTCGTCCGAGGCACAAGCGGCGGCAACTTGCGCGTCCGCCGCCCCGGTGAGAAACACCGTGGTCACGCGATAGCCAGTGCCCGCGAACAGGCTGGCGTACTGACGGGCGCAGTCCAGGAACGGCCCGTCATAACCGTGGCAGAACTGCAGCACATGTCGCTCAGCCGAGCGTGTCATAAGCGTCCACGCCGTCTTTGACCACCAGGATGTCTTCCATGATCAAGTATTGCAGATCGGAACCGAAGAACATGTTCAGCGCATCGGTCGGCGAGCAGATCATCGGTTCGCCACGACGGTTGAGCGAGGTGTTCAGCGACACGCCGTTGCCGGTCAGCACTTCCAGGGCCTTCATCATGTCGTAGTAGCGCGGGTTGTATTCGCGCTTGAGCACCTGGGCCCGGGAAGTACCGTCTTCATGGACGACTTCCGGCACGCGTGTTTTCCATTCTTCGGCCACTTCGAAGGTGAAGGTCATGAATGGCGCCGGGTGGTCGACCTTGATCATCTGCGGCGCAACGGTGTCGAGCATCGACGGGCAGAAAGGCCTCCAGCGTTCGCGGAACTTGATCTGTTCGTTGATCCGATCTGCCACGCCGCTGGCGCTTGGGCAACCGATGATCGAACGACCGCCCAAGGCTCGCGGGCCAAACTCCATGCGCCCCTGGAACCAGGCCACCGGGTTGCCGTCGACCATGATCTTGGCGATGCGCTCAGGGGTGTTGTCGATCTTGCGCCACGCAGGCTTGCTCGGATGACGGGCGCACGCAGCGATCACGTCTTCGTTGCTGTAGGCCGGGCCGAGGTAGACGTGCTCCATCTTCTCTACTGGCACGCCACGGGCGTGGGACACATAAGCCGCCGCACCCACGGCAGTACCGGCGTCGCCGGAAGCCGGTTGCACGAACAGCTCCTTGACGTCGTCACGGGCGATGATTTTCTGGTTCAACTTGACGTTCAACGCACAGCCGCCGGCGAAGGCCAGCTTGCCGGTTTCCTTGAGCACGTCGCCCAGGTAATGATCGATCATTTGCAGCGCGAGCTTCTCGAACAGCGCTTGCATGCTCGCCGCGTAGTGAATGTACGGCTCATCGGCGATGTCGCCTTCACGTTTCGGGCCGAGCCATTCGATCAGCTTCGGCGAGAAGTAGAAACCCTTGCCCTTCTCTTTATAGCGACGCAGGCCGATCACGTTGGCGTAGTCGGTGTTGATCACCAGTTCGCCATTTTCAAAAGAGGCCAGGCGCGAGAAATCGTACTTGGTGGCATCGCCGTAGGGCGCCATGCCCATGACCTTGAACTCACCATCGAGCATTTCAAAGCCCAGGAACTCGGTGATCGCGCCGTACAGGCCGCCCAGGGAGTCCGGGTCGAAGAACTCCTTGATCTTGTGGATCTTGCCGTTTTCGCCATAACCAAAGAAGGTCGTGGCGTATTCGCCCTTGCCGTCGATGCCCAGGATTGCGGTTTTCTCCTGGAAGCCCGAGCAGTGGTAGGCGCTGGAGGCGTGGGCCAGGTGATGCTCGACCGGCTCGATCTTGATCTTTTTCGGATCGAAGCCCAGTTGCTCCAGGCACCAGACGATCTTGCGGCGATAGCGCTTGTAGCGACGGTTGCCCATCAGGATCGCGTCGAGGGCCCGGTCCGGGGCATACCAGTAGCGCTTGGCGTAGTGCCAGCGCGCCTCGCCGAACAGGCTGATCGGGGCGAAGGGGATCGCCACCACATCGACGTCGGAAGGCTTGATGCCGGCCTGCTCCAGGCAGAACTTCGCCGACTCGTAAGGCATGCGGTTCTTTGCATGTTTATCGCGTACGAAGCGCTCTTCCTCGGCCGCCGCGATCAGCTTGCCGTCAATGTACAGCGCTGCGGAAGGATCATGGCTAAGGGCGCCGGACAGGCCAAGAATCGTCAATGCCACAGGGGTCTAGCCTCTTATGTCTGCATACGGGCGACAAGCGCCTCGAAAAATTGATGTGCCGCGTATCTGGGGCACGGGGCAGCTAAAGGGCGGGATTATAGCTTAAAAGCGCCCTTAAACCTCTAGCAGTGAGTGGGAGCTTGTTGAGCACTGTCGCTCGGGCACTCATTGACGCTCACGGCGCTAAAGATTTTTAACCTTGAACACATCGACCGGTCGTGTTTTGTGGGCACGTAAACGCTTGTACACACTTTCGACAACGAGCGATGCCTGCCCCCATGCAGTATCTGAACATCCGCAAAAGACAAATAAAAGACAGCCTATACGGCCATATGATCCATTCCGACAGCTAGCGCTGGGCACACAAAAAAACAGAGCCCAACGGAATAATCAATAACTCTGTATAACTCAAGCAACTGCTTGTCGCCACTGTCAACTTTGACAGTGGCGAGCCCTTTGAAAACCAATGCAATTGAACGCGATCTTGTATTAGCCACAACAGGTGATGGGGGGGAGTAATGTCATCACGAGGCGCCGCAGACGGCAGCTCGGCGATTAGTTTTGAAGTGCAAGATCATGGGGACGGAACAGTAAAAATTAAAGCGGGATACTATAATTTGTGGGTGCAACTTACCGCCTATGACGTTAAAAACGCTCAATGGGACCTAACAGTCCTTACCAAAGATTGACTCAGCGCGACGCAGGGAACGGGTATTATTCTTTTACTGTAGATTTTTTATTTTCATGGAGTAGAAGACTCCTACATTTTTTGAAATACATTGAAGTACCTTGCGACGGTCTTTTTTTGGATGGAATGGGGTGGGGTGGGGTGTATATCCGTTTCTTCGGTAACGGCTGCTTACGGCTCCGCTCTTACAGCGGGTCACTTTTGGAAGAGCCGGGGGACAGGCCCACCAAAAGCGCTTTGCCCCACCACTCGGCGCCTCGCCTAGGCTCGGCATGCCCGCGTTCGGCCATCGCGGTTAACGGGGCGCCGAGATCAACGTCCACCGCGAGGCGGCCTAACGGCCGACCTGGCTCTCCTGGTCGTACACCTGTCAGATCTGAGGGAGCAAAGCTTGCTCGCGAGGCGGCCTGTCAGCCGACCTGGTCCTCCCAGATGAACCCAATCCCAGTGTGGGAGCTTGCTCGCGAAGGCGGCAGTGCATTTCACACCTGAATCCGCCCCCGCTTCTCGACCTGAAGGTCTATGCAGTCCGTGGCGAGGATGCATCGGCGACCTCAAGTGAACAGCTGGGTCTTCACTTGTGGTTCATAGGGTGGACGAGGCGCTATCGACTGTTTTGGGCACCCGCTGATCAATCACCCGATACAGCGCACTGTCCTGTGGCCAATTGCGCATGAACCGCGCGCGATCCCGGGCGTAGGCCTGGGCGAAGCTGGCGTGGGTGCGGTGTTGGCACATCGAGTCGAGGTCGATCAGCGCCCAGCGGTCGTGCTGCCAGAACAGGTTGTGGCCCTTGAAGTCGCCGTGGCTGATACGTTCACGGATGAGGTCGGCGAACAAGCGATCCAGCGCCAGCAATTCCGCCTCGGGGGCGTCACCGTTTTGCACGTAAGGGCCGAAGCGCTCGATGATGTCCGGCCCCGCCAGGTATTCGGTTACCAGGTAAGCGCCGCGGCGCAGCCACAGGAAACGCTTTTCCAGCAGCGCCAGGGGCTTGGGCGTAGCGATGCCGAGAAAGGCCAGGCGATGGCCTTCGCGCCAGGAATGCCAGGCGCGACTCGGGCGCCAGAAGCGCTTGAGCCAATGGGCGAAGTTCTTGATGTTGTAGCGCTTGATCACCAAGGTGCGACCGTTCGCCTCGACTTTGCCAACACTGGCCGCGCCGCCGGTCTTGTACAGGTGGCCCTGGTCGAGCAATGCATCGGCCTGCTCCAGCACCGGTATCATGGCCGCTTCTTCATCACGGCGGATCGCCCGCAGGCCAAAGGCCCCGCGCTGCACGCTGAACAGGCTGCAGTCGCGCCCGACTTTCGCGAGGAAATCCTTCAGGCGCCAGGCTTGCACTTTGTCGATCTGTTTTTGCAGCGCTTCCATGGGCAGCGCGTGTTCGGCGTTGCCCAGCAGGTAATGCACCAACAGCTCTTCATTGAACGGCTGGAGGGCTTTGGGAAGCTGGGCGAAAAACACCCCAAGGTTCTCCAATACTTTCTGCCGCGACAGCGGCTGCCCTGGGGTTTCAGCGCGGATGCCGGCGCCGTCGATCAAATAGAGCTTGCCGTCGTGACGCAGCAGATTGTCCAGGTGCAAGTCTTCCTGCCACAGGCCTTTGCTGTGCAATTGCGCGATAGCGCCCAGGGCTTCGGCCAGCACCGCCGTCTGTTCGTCGGCCAGCAATGGCAGGTGTTCGACCTGTTTCCAGGCATCCCCCAGGCTCTCGGCGTCTTCGAGCAATTCGAACAACAACCAGCCGCCTTCACCCTCTTTCAGTCCATCGGCCAGCAACAACGGCGTGGTCAGCCCCTGCTCTGCCAGCAGGCGAACGCCTTGCAGTTCCCGCTGGAAATGCCGGGCGGCCTTGTTGCCCACCAATAACTTGGCCAATACCGGCCGGCCACGCCAGACGCCCGCGCCGACGTAACGCTGCCCCGGCAACACCCGTAACAGCGAAAGCAGTTGCAACTTCGCCGGGCCGGCGGCATCGGCCAGTTCCAGGCTCATGGGCAGGCTGGGGCTGCGGCCGGCATTCTTCAATTCGGACAGATGCATCAACGGGCTTCCTTATGGCTGCGCCGAGCGTTCAGACGGGTCATCCAGCGGTCGACCAGCCCACTGTCGAGCGGCTGGTCCAGATAACTGGACAGCAACTGGCGCACATCGGCATCACTCCAGACAGAGGCGCGCCGCAGCAAAGGCTCCAGGTCCTTGACCCGATCACGCAGGCCGAACAATAGCGGCCGGGTCTTTTCCAGGTCGATCAATTGCGCCTGATAGCCGTCGGCGGTGGCTTGCAGGAAGATGTGTTTTGGATAGAAGCAACCGTGCACCTGATGCATGCCGTGCAGGCGCCGCGCCAGCAAACCGCAGGCGTTGAGGATGGTGGTGCGCTGCGCCGCCGTCAGGCTCGACCAACGCTGCACCAGTGAATCCAGGTCATCCCAGCCGTCCAGGGCACGGGTCAGCAGGACCGCCCGCACCTCGCCGTTCACCTTGCGCTGACCATAGAACACCGCTTGCAGGGCCGGAATGCCCAACTGGCGATAGCGGCTGATGTTGCGAAACTCCCGGGAGAAGCTTGGCTCGCCAAACGGGTGGGACAAGGTCCGGGTCAGGTAATTGCTCTGGCGCTTGAGGTAATAACCCTGCCCCTCCAGGTCCAACCGGAACACACTGCTCCAGCCGTCACCCGAGGTGTTGGGTTCGTCCACCGCGTCCAGTTGCCGCGTCCACAAGGCCTCGAAGCTGTCCAGGCCATGACGTTGCAACAACGCCTGGTCTTCAGCGGCCAGAAAATCAGTCATTCACGCCCCTCGAAAAATCTCACCACGTGACGGATGCGTTTCTTGTCGCACGCATCGAGCCGGTCGCGCTGGCGGTATTGCAGGTAGAACCGCAGGCGCTGCGTGGCCGACAAGTGATACTTGGCCACCTTGTCCAGGCATGCCAAATCCTTGGTAATACGGTACTTGAGCCAGAAACCGCGCCAGAAGTCGCCGTTCGGGCAGTCGATCAGGAACAGCTTCGCCTGGTCATCGACCAGCAGGTTGCGCCATTTCAGATCATTATGGGTGAAGCGCTGCTCGTGCATGGTCCGTGTGTAACCGGCCAGTTGCCGGCTCACCCCTTCGACCCAGGCCCGGTCGGCCAGCCTTGGATCGCGACGGTCGGCCAGGGCCGAAAGGTCTTCGGTATGCGGCAGCTCGCGGGTGATCAGCGCGCCACGGGCATAGGTCGCGCCGCTTCGCTCCAAGCCCCAGCCCACGACTTCGGCGGTGGGAATGCCCCATTTGGCGAAGCGCTTGAGGTTCTGCCATTCGGACTTGACCCGGGGTTTGCCCAGGTAACGCCGCAAGCCTTTGCCGGCCCCGACGTAGCGCTTGACGTAGTAATTCACGCCATTGCGCTGCACCCGGATCACCTCCGACAACGGATCACGGGTCAAACGCTCCCCTTGCAACGCGAACACCGCCTCGAGGCTGCCGAAATCCTGCGCCAGATCGGCGTAGGCCGGTTCCAGTTTCCAGCCTGACATCAGAGCGCGTCCCCGTATCGCTGCTTGCGGGCATACAGCTTGTTGGCCTTGCCTTCGAGCCAGGCCAGCAACGACGCCTCTTCGGCGAGGATCCGGCGCAATGGCTGCTGGAAATAGCCCTTGAGGAAACGCAGCTTGTCGCGGCGGGTCAAGCCGATGTCCAGCGCCGAGAAATACAGCGCCGCCAGGTCCTTGTTGCGCCAGCGAGTGGTAATGGCTGGACGGGTCTGGGCGCGGTGCAGGTCGATCACCGAAAGTTTGAAATCGGCAGGTGTCACCGGCTTGTCGGTGTGCAGCAGGAAGTGGCAGATGTAGCAGTCACGATGGTTGACCCCGGCGCGGTGCATCATGCCGGTCATGCGCGCCACTTCGGCGATCAGGGCACGCTTGAGTGCCGGTTGCGGCGGCTGCTTGACCCAGTCGATGCTGAAGTCTTCGAGGCTGACGGTCGGCGCCAGCTCTTCGGTGACGATGAACGAGTGCTGGTCTGCCGGGTTGCTGCCCTTCTCGCCGTACGCAACAGCGGTCATGGTCGGCACGCCGACTTCCTGCAAACGCTGGATCGCTTTCCATTCCTGACCTGCGCCGAGTACCGGCAGCTTGGCGGTGAACAGGTTCTTGAAGATCTCGCCCCAACCGATGCCGCGATGGATCTTCACGAAAAATCCACGACCGTCCACCTCCGTGCGCAAGGTGCGCCGGGCTTCCAGTTCGCGATAGACCTCGCCCTTGAGCGCCTCGACTTCGGCGAACGCATCGCGCCCGGCCCAAAGGCTCTTGAACGGTTCGGCCAGCATCAACTTCATTGTGCGTGCTCCGCCAAAATCACATCGGCCGCGTGCTGCGGCATGCTGTAGAGGTCGGCCGTCTCGGCGAAGGCCAGACCGTTGCGGCTCCAGGCCGCCCGGGCATCGGCATCGTTCAACATGCGACCCAGGTACTCGGTGAGTTGCGCTTGTTCAAACGGCTCGTCCAGCACCAGGCCACTGTCGGCCTCCGCGATGTAATGGGCGTACCCACACACTGCGCTGACCAGCACCGGCAACCCGGCCACCAGCGCTTCGAGCAGTACGGTGCCGGTGTTCTCGTTGTACGCCGGATGGATCAACAGGTCGGCGCCCAGCAGGAAACGCGGGATGTCACTGCGGCCCTTGAGGAACCGCACGTTGTCACCGAGCCCCAGTGCGGCGCTCTGCAGTTGGAATACCTTGGGGTCGTCCTGGCCGATTACAAACAGCCGAGTGCGTTTTCTCAATTCGGCGGGCAGCGCGGCCAGGGCCTTGAGACTGCGATCCACGCCCTTGGTCTTGAACCCGGAACCGATCTGCACCAGCAGCAGGTCGTCATCGGCCAGCTCGAATTCGGCCCGGAACGCCGTACGGATCTGGTCGGCGTCGGCGGGCCGCCGCCGGTCCTGGGCGATGCCCGGTGGCAGCAGGTGAAAGCGCTCGAGCGGCGTGCCGTAGTGCTTGATGAACAGTGGCTGCTGGACTTCGGAAATCATCAGCACGTCGGTCTTGGCGTCCTTGGCGAACACTGCCCGCTCGTACTCGGCGAAATGCCGGTAGCGGCCCCAGCGCCGGTACAGCGAATTGCGCAGGTTCTGCGCCTTGTCTTCGAAGCAGCCGTCGGCGGCGTAGTACACGTCCAGGCCGGGCATTTTGTTGAAGCCGATCAAACGGTCCACCGGGCGCTTGGCCAGGTCGGCCTCCATCCACGCGCTGAGCTTCTCGTTGCGGCGATGATTGAACAGCGCCTTGACCGGCGCCACCAGCACTTCGAAGCCGGGCGGCACGTCGCCTTCCCAGATCAGCGTGTAGACGCGGATCTGGTGACCGCGTCGCTGGCACTCCAGGGCGATGCGCATGAAGTCACGCTGCAGGCCACCGAAGGGGAAGTACTTATAAAGGACAAAAGCCAATTGCATCAGCGCGGCTCCTCAGCCAATAACGTGCTCAGGTGGCTGGCAACACGCTCGGGGTTCAGACGCGTGAAGCACAGGGGCTGCTCGCGTTTCAGGTCAAACCGCCGGGCATCTTCGGCGGTCGGCGGGTAAGTGCATTGTTTCTGCATGCACGGCGCGCAAGGGAAATCACTGGCAAGGTGAATCTGGCCCTTGCCGTAGGCGCCGGTCAGCACCGGATTGGTCGGGCCGAGCAGCGAAATGGTCGGTACGTCCAGGGCCGCGGCCAGATGACCGAGACCGGTGTCCACCGCCACACAGGCCTGGGCACCGGCAAGCACCTTGCCCATCCCGCCGAGGTTCAGCTTCGGCAGCACCAGGGCGTTGCGCAACCCGTTGGCGATGCGTTCGGCCCGGGCCTTCTCGGCGGGGTTGCCCCACGGCAGTTTTACCACCACGCCGAACTGCCCCATGCGTTCGGTGAGCTGGCGCCAGTAGAGCTCGGGCCAATGCTTGGACTCCCAGGTCGTGCCGTGCAGGAACACCACGTAGGGATAGGGGCGTGGCAATTCCACCAATCGGTCGACGTTGAGGCCATAGCTACCCAGCGTCTGCGGCAAGTCATAGCCCAGCGCCAGGGCAAATAGCTGCCGTACGCGCTCGACCGCATGCTGACCGCGAGCCACCGCCAGGCGCCGGGAATAAAAGCGCGCCGCCAGGGGCTCACGCGCCGAATTTTTATCCAGACCGGCCACCGGGGCCTTGACGTAACGGGTCAGCCAGGCACTTTTCAGCAGGCCTTGGGCGTCGATGACCAGGTCGTACTTTTCGGCGCGCACGCTCTGTTTGAAGCGTCGCCATTCGCCACTCTTGATGGTTTGCCAGAGGTTCTTGCGCCAGCGACGGATCGCTACCGGAATGACTTTGCCCACGGCCGGGTGCCAGATGGGGATTTCGGCGAAGCCTTCTTCCACCACCCAATCGAACTTGATGCCAGGAATCGCCCGCGCCGCGTCGGTCAGCGCCGGCAAGGTGTGGACCACATCCCCCAGCGAAGAGGTCTTGATCAGCAATACCCGCAAGTTACCGAACCTCCACGGGTGTGCCCTGCAGACGCTCCAGGGCCTCGTTCACCGACGACGGCATGAGCTGGCGCAAGCAATTGTAATGACCGAAGCGACAGGTGCGGTCGAAGCACGGACTGCACTCGATGCCCAGGCGCACGACTTCGACCTTGTCGGCCAGCGGTGGCGTGAAGCCCGGCGAGGTGGAACCGTAGACCGCCACCAATGGGCGGTTCAGGGCCGCGGCCACGTGCATCAGGCCGGAGTCGTTGGAGACCACCGAATCGGCGCAGGACAGCAGGTCGATGGCCTCGGCCAGGGAGGTGTCGCCGCTGAGGTTTACCGACTCTTCCCGAAGGCCCGGGATCAGCCGCGAGCGGATGTCTTCCCCCACCGGGTGATCTTTTTTCGAGCCGAACAGCCAGACCTGCCAGCCTTCGCGAATCTTCGCCTCGGCAACCTGGGCGTAATGCTCGGCCGGCCAGCGCTTGGACTCACCGAACTCGGCGCCCGGACACAGGGCCAATACCGGACGGTCCAGGCTCAGGCCGAACTTGGCCAGCGCTGCTTCGCGGGTGACCGGGTCGATCTGCAGGCTCGGTCGTGGATACGGCTTGGGCAACTCGGTCCCAGGCTCGTAGGCCAGGGCCATGAAGCGCTCGATCATCAGCGGATAACGTTCTTTGTCCAGCGTGCGCACGTCGTTGAGCAGGCCGTAGCGAAACTCGCCACGCCAGCCGGTGCGCTTGGGGATGCCAGCGAAGAACGGCACCAGTGCCGATTTCAACGAATTGGGCAACAGGATCGCCTGGTCGTACTGACCGGCCAGGGATTTGCCAATGCGCCGGCGGGTCGCCAGCTCCAGCACGCCGTGGCCGAGCGGGAAGCTCAAGGCCTTGCGTACCTCGGGCATACGCTCAAGGATCGGCCGGCTCCACTCGGGGGCCAGGACGTCGATTTCGCACTGCGGATGACGCTGCTTCAGACACTGGAACAGTGTCTGCGCCATCACCATGTCACCGACCCAGCTGGGCCCAACGATCAGAATATTCATGTGCTTTCCAAAAACGATACGGGGAGGCCTACGCCTCCCCGCCTCGAGAATCACTGTGGCTTAGGTCGTTGCCTGTTGCCCTAATCTACAACACACCACCCATCTACTGTGGAAGCGGGCTTGCTCGCGAAGAGGCCGGCACATCCAGCATCAATGTTGCCTGACACTCCGCTATCGCGAGCAAGCTCGCTTCCACAAGGGGTCTGTATATGTCTTCAGCACGGTGCAACACCGCAAATCCACTGTGGGAGCGAGCTTGCTCGCGATGAGGCCGGCACACTCAACATCAATGTCGCCTGACACTCCGTCATCGCGAGCAAGCTCGCTCCCACATTTAAATCTTCAGCTCAGCCCCAGCTCCCGCCAGATCCGCAGTACCTGCCGACGCTCATCCACGAACTGGTCGCCTGCGATCACCCCGGCATCTTTCTGCAAGGCCTGGCGGTGGGCGGCGGAGCGGTAGGCTTTGTAGGCTTCGCGCAACAGCGTGGCATCTTCGGCCGGCATCAGCCCGACCTCCTGCAACCCGTCCAGAATGCGGATGTTATCGGTGTAGCGCACCAGCGACGGGTGTTCCTCGGACCACGCCAGGGCCGCGTATTGCACCATAAATTCAATATCGACGATACCTCCGGCATCCTGCTTGAGGTCGAAGGGCGCCGTCGCCTCGAAGGCATTCGGCGCGGTCCCGGCGGCGGTGGCCTTGCTGCCAAGGTTGTCGCGCATCTTGGCACGCATCTCGCTGACCTCCTGACGCAGGGTCGGCAAGTCACGCTTGCATCCCAACACCAGGGCGCGGACCTTCTCGAACGCCTGGCCCACGTCCTGGCTGCCCACCAACACCCGCGCCCGCACCAACGCCTGATGCTCCCAGGTCCAGGCTTCGTTCTCCTGGTAACGGGCAAACGCCCCGAGTGAACTGACCAGCAACCCCGACGCCCCGGATGGCCGCAGGCGCATATCCACTTCATACAGCTGCCCGGAGTTGGTCTGGGCAGTCAGCAGGTGAATGATCCGCTGGCCGAGCCGGGTGAAGAACTGTGCACCGTCAATGGGTTTCGGGCCGTCGGTTTCCGCCTGAGGATCGCCATCGTGGATGAACACCAGGTCCAGGTCGGAACCATGCCCCAATTCCAGGCCGCCGACTTTCCCATAACCGACAATAATGAAGCCCGGATCGCACAAGCTGCCATCGGTGCGCAATGGCACGCCGTGCTTGGCGGCCGTCTGGCGCCAGGCCAGGGCCAGCACTTGTTCGAGAATCGCCTCGGCCAGCCAGGTCAGGTAATCGCTGACTTTCATCAGCGGCAGGCTGCCGGCGATTTCCGAGGCGGCCACCCGCAGGCGGTGCGCCAGCTTGAAATGCCGCAGCGCCTCCATTTGTTGCTCAAGGTCATCCTCGGGGATGCGCGTCAGGCGCTCTCGCAACTCCGCCGCCAACTCCGGTGCCAAGGGCGGCTTGAACAGCCGGCCCTCATTGAGCAATTCATCGAGCAGCAAGGGGAAACGGGTGATTTGTTCAGCAATCCACGGGCTCGCCGCGCACAACGTCAGCAAACGACGCAGGGCGCCGGGGTTTTCCGTCAACAGCACCAGGTAGGCCGAACGGCGGGCCACCGCCTCCACCAAAGGCAGCACCCGCTCCAGCACCAGGTCCGGATCGGCATGTTCCACGGCCTGGGCCAGCAGACGCGGGATGAAGGCGTCCAGACGCTCGCGCCCCAGGCGCTGCATGGCGCGCAGTTGCGGGCTGCCGCGCAGGGCGGCCAAGGCCTTGAGGGCTTTGGGTGCATCGACGAAGCCGCCCTCTTCCAACTGACGACACGCCGCCTCTTCATCCTGGCTGTCTTCCCACAATGGCAACCATTCGCCACCCACCACCACTTCGCTTTCGCCACCCGCCTCTTCATCAGGGTCGGCGATGACCTGGCCGAAATGCCAGGCCACACGCCCGCGCCAGTACATCAATTGCTCGTGAAAGGCCGACCAGTCGGCAAAACCCAGCATGAACGCAATGCGCGCCTGGTCCTGCGGGTTGTCCGGCAACATCTGGGTCTGGCGGTCGGCAATCGCCTGGATCGCATGTTCGGTATAACGCAGGAATTCATAACCCTGGCGCAGCTCGTCGATCACCTTGGCCGGCAGATAGCCCTGGCCTTCCAGAGTCCCCAGCACCTTGAGCAGCGGACGCTGCTGCAAGCTCAGGTCGCGACCGCCGTGGATCAACTGGAACGCCTGGGCAATGAACTCCACCTCACGAATGCCGCCCGAGCCCAGCTTGATGTTGTCGGCCATGCCCTTGCGCCGCACCTCCTGCTGGATCAGTTGTTTCATGGTGCGCAGCGCTTCGATGGCGGAAAAATCCAGGTAACGGCGATAGACGAACGGGCGCAGCATGTCGAGCAATTGCGCACCCGCCACCTGGTCACCCGCCACCACGCGCGCCTTGATCATGGCGTAGCGTTCCCAGTCGCGGCCCTGGTCCTGGTAATACTGCTCCAGGGCGTTGAAGCTCAGCACCAGCGCCCCGGCCGAGCCGTAGGGGCGCAGGCGCATGTCGACGCGGAACACAAAACCGTCGACGGTCATCGGGTCCAGGGCCTTGATCAGGCGCTGGCCGACACGGATGAAAAACTCCTGGTTATCCAGCGGTCGCTTGACGCCAACGGTTTCGCCGCCCTCGGGGTAGGCGAAGATCAGGTCGATGTCCGACGACAGGTTCAGCTCCACGGCACCCAGCTTGCCCATGCCCAGGATGACCATCTGCTGCGGCTCGCCGCTGCGCCGTCCGGTGGGTACGCCGAATTGCTGGCTGAGGCGCCGGTACAACCATTGATACGCCTGGTCGATGCAGGTGTCGGCCATGTCCGAGAGGTCGCGGCAGGTCTGGACCAGGTCGGCCTGGCGGGTCAGGTCGCGCCAGATGATCCGTACCTGCTGGCGGGTGCGCTGGCGGCGCAGGACGCGGCCCAGTTCTTCTTCAGTCTCGGCGGCCTGCACGGCGGCACCGATCTGCGCGCACATTTCTCCGGGCGCCAGGCTGCGGTCCAGTTCGCCGCTGCGCACCAGCTCCAGCAGCATCACCGGGTCACGGAGACTCTGCTCGATGACAAAGTCGCTGGCAGCGGCAATACGGTTGAATGCCTCCCAGCGCTGCGGGGTCCAGGCCGATAGCCCGTGATCGTCGTCGAGCAAGGCGACCACCGCACGGAACGACTGCTCGGCACGACTGACCAATGACTGGAGAATGGCCGGTACCGTTTCCAGTATTGGGGCAAGCGAGGGCAGGCTCATGGTCTATCCTTGATCGGCGCGGGGGAGGCTGGATGTAGTGTTTTTTCGAAAGACACTACCTGATCGACTGTCGAACAAAGATGATAAATAGCTGAAAATCTGATTTTATTGGCAGCCGGCATCAAGTTTTTACCTGTTCGAGTTGGCTAAAGACCAACAGTAACGATTATTCTCACAACGAAACGAGGGGCCATAAGCCGCTCATGTGTAGTTTTACTACTCGTCTATACATTCGAAAGGCTGAAACGGCCGACGATTTGTAGTAAAACTACACGCCGCCGAAACAACCTTCGGCAATCCAAGAATTTATATCGTCTGCCCACAAGGCCAGTCGCAAACTCAGGCAACCGATTCTGGTAGCCTTTCCGCCCTGGAGCAAGCCATGCAAGACCTCGATCCCGTCGAAACCCAGGAATGGCTGGACGCCCTGGAATCGGTTCTCGACAAAGAAGGCGAAGACCGTGCTCATTATCTGATGACCCGTATGGGCGAACTCGCAACCCGCAGCGGTTCGCAACTGCCCTACGCCATCACCACGCCGTACCGCAACACGATCCCCGTTACCCACGAAGCACGCATGCCTGGCGACCTGTTCATGGAACGCCGCATTCGCTCGCTGGTACGCTGGAACGCGTTGGCCATGGTCATGCGTACCAACCTGAAAGATTCTGACCTGGGCGGTCACATCTCCAGCTTCGCCTCCAGCGCGACGCTGTATGACATCGGCTTCAACTACTTCTTCCAGGCCCCGACCGACGAACACGGCGGCGACCTGATCTACTTCCAGGGGCACGCATCGCCAGGCGTCTACGCCCGTGCGTTCATGGAAGGCCGTATTTCCGAAGACCAGATGAACAACTTCCGCCAGGAAGTGGACGGCAACGGCCTGTCTTCGTACCCGCACCCTTGGCTGATGCCGGACTTCTGGCAGTTCCCGACCGTTTCCATGGGCCTGGGCCCGATCCAGGCGATCTACCAGGCACGCTTCATGAAGTACCTGGAAGCCCGTGGCTTCATCCAGCCAGGCAAGCAGAAAGTCTGGTGCTTCATGGGTGACGGCGAGTGCGACGAGCCGGAATCCCTGGGCGCAATCTCCCTGGCCGGCCGCGAGAAGCTGGACAACCTGATCTTTGTCATCAACTGCAACCTGCAGCGCCTCGACGGCCCGGTTCGCGGCAACGCCAAGATCATCCAGGAACTCGAAGGCGTGTTCCGTGGCGCCCAATGGAACGTCAACAAAGTCATCTGGGGCCGCTTCTGGGACCCACTGCTGGCCAAGGACGTCGACGGCATCCTGCAACGCCGCATGGACGAAGTCATCGACGGCGAATACCAGAACTACAAGGCCAAGGACGGCGCGTTCGTCCGCGAGCACTTCTTCAACTCGCCTGAACTCAAGGCCATGGTTGCCGACTTGTCCGACGACGAGATCTGGAAGCTCAACCGTGGCGGCCACGACCCGTACAAGGTCTACGCGGCGTACCACCAGGCGGTCAACCACAAAGAGCAGCCAACCGTCATCCTGGCCAAGACCATCAAGGGTTATGGCACCGGCGCCGGCGAAGCGAAGAACACCGCGCACAACACCAAGAAAGTCGATGTCGACAGCCTGAAGTTGTTCCGCGACCGCTTCGACATTCCGGTCAAGGACAGCGAGCTGGAAAACCTGCCGTTCTTCAAGCCCGAAGAAGGCAGCGCCGAAGCCCGTTACCTGGCCGAGCGCCGTGCCGCACTGGGCGGTTTCGTGCCGCAGCGTCGCGCCAAGAGCTTCAGCGTTCCGACCCCGCCACTGGAAACCCTCAAGGCGATCCTGGACGGCTCGGGCGACCGTGAAATCTCCACCACCATGGCCTTCGTGCGGATCCTCGCGCAACTGGTCAAGGACAAGGAAATTGGCCAGCGCATCGTTCCGATCATCCCGGACGAAGCCCGTACCTTCGGTATGGAAGGCATGTTCCGTCAGTTGGGCATCTACTCGTCCGTCGGCCAGCTCTACGAGCCAGTCGATAAAGACCAGGTGATGTTCTACCGCGAAGACAAGAAGGGCCAGATCCTCGAAGAAGGCATCAACGAAGCGGGCGCCATGAGCTCCTTCATTGCCGCCGGTACTTCGTACTCCAGCCACAACCAGCCGATGCTGCCGTTCTACATCTTCTACTCGATGTTCGGCTTCCAGCGTATCGGCGACCTGGCCTGGGCGGCCGGCGACAGCCGTACCCGTGGCTTCCTGATCGGCGGTACCGCGGGCCGGACCACGCTCAACGGTGAAGGCCTGCAGCACGAAGACGGCCACAGCCACATGCTGGCCGGGACCATCCCGAACTGCCGCACCTATGATCCGACCTACGGCTACGAGCTGGCGGTGATCATCCAGGACGGCATGAAGAAGATGACCGAAGAGCAACAGGACGTCTTCTACTACATCACCGTGATGAACGAGTCCTACCAGCAGCCAGCCATGCCGGCCGGTGTCGAGGCAGGCATCGTCAAGGGCATGTACCTGCTCGAGGAAGACACCCGCGAAGCGGCGCACCACGTCCAACTGATGGGCTCGGGCACCATCCTGCGCGAAGTGCGTGAGGCAGCGAAGATCCTGCGTGAAGAGTTCAACGTCGGCGCCGACGTCTGGAGCGTCACCAGCTTCAACGAACTGCGTCGCGACGGCCTGGCCGTAGAGCGCAGCAACCGCCTGCACCCTGGCCAGAAGCCAAAGCTGAGCTACGTCGAAGAATGCCTGAACGGCCGCAAAGGTCCGGTCATCGCGTCCACCGACTACATGAAGCTGTTCGCCGAGCAGATCCGCCAGTGGGTTCCTTCCAAGGAATTCAAAGTGCTGGGCACCGACGGTTTCGGCCGTAGCGACAGCCGCAAGAAGCTGCGTCACTTCTTCGAAGTCGACCGTAAGTTCGTTGTGTTGGCAGCCCTGGAAGCCCTGGCTGACCGTGGCGATATCGAACCTAAAGTGGTGGCCGAAGCCATCGCCAAGTTCGGCATCGATCCGGAAAAACGCAACCCACTGGACTGCTGAGGAGAATTTTCGTGAGCGAACTCATTCGCGTACCTGACATCGGCAGCGGTGAAGGTGAAGTAATTGAACTGTTTGTGAAGGTCGGCGACCGTATCGAAGCCGACCAGAGCATCCTGACGCTTGAATCGGACAAGGCCAGCATGGAAGTGCCTGCGCCGAAGGCCGGTGTCATCAAGAGCCTGAAAGTGAAGCTGGGCGACCGCCTGAAAGAAGGCGACGAACTGCTGGAGCTGGAAGTCGAGGGCGCCGCTGCGGCGCCTGAAGCGCCCGCCCCTGCTGCTGCCCCGGCCGCGGCTGAAAAGCCTGCCGCCGCACCGGCTGCCGAAGCGGCTCCCGCGCCAGCTGCTGCGCCTGCCGCTGCCACGGTCCAGGACATTCATGTCCCGGACATCGGCTCGTCGGGCAAGGCCAAGATCATCGAAGTGCTGGTCAAGGTTGGCGACACCGTCGAAGCCGACCAGTCGCTGATCACCCTGGAATCCGACAAGGCCAGCATGGAAATCCCATCGCCGGCTGCCGGCGTGGTGGAAAGCATCGCGGTCAAGCTGGAAGATGAAGTGGGCACAGGCGATTTCATCCTCAAGCTGAAAGTAGCCGGTGCCGCCGCACCTGCCGCGCCCGCCCAAGCCGCAGCGCCTGCCGCCAAAGCTGAAGCCGCTCCGGCTCCGGCTCCGGCTGCCGCGCCAGCCGCCAAGGCCGAGGCTGCTCCGGTTGCCGCCGCGCCTGCGCCAAGCGGTGCCAAGGTGCACGCCGGCCCTGCGGTGCGTCAGTTGGCCCGTGAATTCGGTGTCGAGCTGTCCGCCGTCGGCCCAAGCGGTCCTCACGGTCGCGTGCTGAAAGAAGACGTGCAAGCCTACGTCAAGGCCATGATGCAGAAGGCCAAGAACGCACCAGCCGAAGGCGCTGCTGGCGGCGCAGGCATTCCGCCGATCCCGGCGGTGGATTTCAGCCGCTTCGGCGAAACCGAAGAAGTGGCCATGACTCGCCTGATGCAGATCGGCGCGTCGAGCCTGCATCGCAGCTGGCTGAACATTCCGCACGTGACTCAGTTCGACCAGGCCGACATCACCGAGCTGGAAGCTTTCCGCGTTGCGCAGAAGGCCGTGGCGGAAAAGGCCGGCGTCAAGCTGACCGTGCTGCCGCTGCTGCTCAAGGCCTGTGCGCACCTGCTCAAGGAACTGCCGGACTTCAACGCCTCCCTGGCCCCGAGTGGCAAGGCTGTGATCCGCAAGAAATACGTGCACATCGGCTTTGCCGTCGACACCCCGGAAGGCCTGCTGGTACCGGTCATCCGCAACGTCGACCAGAAGAGCCTGCTGCAACTGGCTGCCGAAGCCGCTGCCCTGGCCGAAAAAGCCCGGAACAAGAAGCTCACCGCCGACGACATGCAAGGCGCCTGCTTCACCATCTCCAGTCTCGGCCACATTGGCGGCACCGGCTTCACGCCGATCGTCAACGCGCCGGAAGTGGCGATCCTGGGTGTTTCCAAGGCCACCATCCAGCCGGTCTGGGACGGTAAAGCCTTCCAGCCGAAGCTGATGCTGCCACTGTCGCTGTCCTACGATCACCGTGTGATCAACGGCGCCGCCGCTGCACGCTTCACCAAGCGTCTGAGCGACCTGCTGGGCGACATCCGCACCATCCTGCTGTAACACCGGGCGGCCCTCCCTTGCGGAGGGCCATTCGGAGCACTGTTTTCCGAGCGCCACGCTCGTACCTCAACCCCGTCCGTTTGGCGGGGCTTTTTTTTGCCTGGAATTCAGGCCAGGTGCATGGATGTTGGCTGTGCCGGCCGCATCGCGAGCAGGCTCGCTCCCACAATAGATTTTTGGCGCTGCACAGCACTTTAAACTGACACCTCTCCCCCTGTGGGAGCGAGCCTGTTCGCGATGGCGGTCTGTCAGGCAACCCCGGCATTTTCCTACCCCGCAAGTTTTAAATGACTACACCCCCTGTTAGTCATTACCCACAACCTGCGCCCCCTTCCCTATCGATATTTATGGCGCGCCGGGCTTTAGCATCAAGACCGCCAAGGCAACTTGATGCTTGCCCCCACTACTAAAACTTCGAATGGATTCGAATATGTTCAAACCTACCGTTGGCCCCATCGTCGGCCACACGACAACGGACCACGCGCGGATATTCCTGCGCGGCGATCGCGGCAACAACCGGGTATTCGCCGGTATTCGCCACCGGCGCCAAGGCGATACACGCTGGTCGAAAGGGCATTTTGTCCATTTGAAGGCCTACCGCGACATGTCCGATGTCATCGTGTTGAAAGGCCTTCAACCCGATACCGCCTACGAGTACCAGGCCGGCTGGTTCAGCCCCTTGAGCCCGACCCATACCGTGGAAACCGTCCAGGAACTGCCGCTGCAATGGCCCGGGAACACCTACTGCTTACGCACGCCGGCCAGCAAAACCGACGCACCACGCGCTTATATCGTGGGCTCTTGCCGCTACTTGCGAATCGCCGCCGGCACCCCGTTGCTACCGGGGCTTGGGGACCGCACCTTTGCCGGCATCAACCGCATCGTGGCGCAGGCCGACCCACCGATCAGCGCGATATTGATGACCGGCGACCAGGTTTATCTGGATGACCTGAATGTCATAGGACCGGCCCAAACCTATCAGAACATCCTTTTCAGATACCGATCGGTATTTAGCCAGCCACATATCCGGAAACTGATGTCTGGCGTCCCGACCTACATGATCCTTGACGACCATGAGATCGAAGACAACTGGCCCGCCAGGAAAACCGCTAACGACGATGTTCTATACGCCAATGCCATGGGCGCTTATGGGCTTTATCAGGCCAGCCATGGGCCCGCCCACGAACTGTCGAGCGACGGGACATTGAACAAGTCGTTAACCCGCTACTGGTACACCTTCACCCACGGCGATATCCAATGGTTCGTCACCGACAGCCGGACGCAACGCAACCTGTTGGCGAATGACCGGCGCATCCTCGACGAGGAGCAGGAACAGTCCCTGCTCCAATGGCTCATCGACAGCCCCGCCCGGGTCAAACTCGTCGTGACCAGCGTCATGTTCTTCCCTGACAGCAAGCACGATGACGGTGACGCCTGGCAGGCCTTCCCGGAACAACGCCTGCGCCTGCTGGAAACCATACGTCGCCATCGGATCAAAAACGTGGTTTTCGTCTCGGGCGATGTCCACGGCTCCATGACCAGCCGCCTGCGTCACAGCGAGGATCCTGATTTCGAGGTCAACACCGTGGTTTCCTCGCCGTTCTACAACAGTAAATTGCTGCCTTTTGCGAAAGCCTCGGATTTTATTTTCCACAGGCCCATGGCCCGTACCCAAAGCGGTGAGTACCGCTATGAACTGACCAGCAAAGTGGTGAGCCAGGACAACTTCGCCCATCTGCAGGTCACGGCCCAGAGCCTTCAAGTCACCTTCCACGACCGGGACGGCAACCCTTTGCAGACCGTCGATATCCCACTGCAATGATCTTCCACGCCCTCTGATCGGTCGGCGACTGGAGAAATCCTCTCGTCGGCCGATAAAAGGTTTATAGCACTTGGCCTTCATGTCTCTTGTCAGCCAGTGCCGCAATGATGCAACCTTGCGCCAATCCGTAATAACGAGGGCGTCAGCCCGGCGCGATCAGCATTTTCGAAGCGAGTTTCCCCATGAAAAGCCAACCCGATGCCGCCAGCCGTATGGCGGCCGAGGTAGTGACGCAGTTACCGGTGCCCTCGCGGCTCGGTATGCTGCGTTTCGAACGGCTGAATGAAGCAAGCTGGGCGCTGTTGTTCCTCGATCCCAACTGCGAGCGATACTTCGGCCTGCCGGCGGTAGAGCTGTGCTCGCTGGTCAGTTCGCCCTACGCCAGCTTGATGGAACCCGAAGCACGCTATCAGTTGCACGACGCCATCCAGCAACAATTGGCCCAGGCCGCGCATTACCAGATTCGCTACACGCTCCACACCGCCAAGGGCCCGATGAACGTGCTGGAGACGGGTGAAGCCTATAAGCAACACAATCGTCATCTGTTGCGCGGCTACCTGCTGGCGGTGGACAATTTGTTGCAGGGCGAACCCTCTATGCCGGCCCTGGACCTGGAAACCCAGAATTCACGCCTGCAGATCGCCCTGGAACTGAACCAGCGCGCCCAGCAAGAGCAGCTCCAGCACCTGGACCGGGTACGCGCCCAACAGGACCTGATCCTGCTGCTGACCCGTCAACGCTACAGCGCCAACAACTCCCTGCTCGAAGCCGCCGAACTCATCACCCGCAGCGCCTGCGACATTTACCAGATCGACTGCGCCAGCCTCTGGAACCTGGACGATGGCAAACTGGTACCGATTTCCGCCTACAACCGCGCGTCCCAGGCGTATTTCCTGCCTGCGGTGATCGATGCCAACGACTTTCCCGACTACATGGAGGCGCTGCAGACCTGCCGCGCCATTGACGCCCACAATGCGATGCGCGACCCGCGCACCCGGGAAATGGCCGAGAGCCTGCGCGCCCGTGACGTCAATGCCATTCTCGACGCCAGCGTGCGTATCGACGGCCAGGTGGTGGGCGTGCTGTGCCTGGAGCAAGTGGGCGTCACCCGCGCCTGGCAGTCGGATGAAATCGCTTTTGCCGGCGAGCTGGCGGACCAGTTCGCCCAGGTCATCAACAACCACAACCGACGCACCGCCACCAGCGCCCTGCACTTGTTCCAGCGCGCCGTGGAACAGAGCGCCAACGCGTTCCTGCTGGTCAATTGCGACGGTGTGGTGGAGTACGTCAACCCGAGCTTCACCGCGATCACCCAGTACACCACCGAGGAAGTCCACGGCCAGCGCCTCTCCGAACTGCCAGCCCTGGAGAATCTCAGCGAGCTGCTGTTCGACGCACCCTCGGCGCTGGCCCAGAGCAACAGTTGGCAGGGTGAGTTCAAGAGTCGGCGCAAGAACCTGGAGCCCTACTGGGGCCAGTTGTCGATTTCCAAGGTCTACGGCGATAACCGCGAGCTGACCCACTACATCGGCATCTACGAAGACATTACCCAGACCAAGCTGGCCCAGCAGCGCATCGAGCGCCTGGCGTACACCGACAACCTGACCAACCTGGGCAACCGTCCGGCGTTCATTCGCAACCTCGATGAACGCTTCGCCCGGGACAGTGATTCGCCCATCAGCCTGCTGCTGGTGGACATCGACAACTTCAAGCGCATCAACGACAGCCTCGGCCACCAGACCGGTGACAAACTGCTGATCAGCCTGGCCCGGCGCCTGCGCAACAGCTTGAGCCCCAGCGGCAGCCTGGCGCGATTCGCCAGTAACGAATTCGCGGTCCTGCTGGACGACACGAGCCTGGAAGCCGGGCAGCAGATCGCCAGTCAGTTGCTGATGACCCTCGACAAGCCGATGTTCGTCGATAACCAGTTGATCAGCGTGACCGGCTCCGTCGGCCTGGCCTGCGCGCCGCTGCACGGCCGCGATCCGCAGACCCTGATGCGCAACGCCGGCCTCGCCCTGCACAAGGCCAAGGCCAACGGCAAGCACCAGGTCCAGGTGTTCACCGAAGCACTGAATGCCGAGGCCAGCTACAAGCTGTTCGTGGAAAACAACCTGCGCCGCGCCTTGACCCAGAACGAACTGGACGTGTTCTACCAGCCCAAGTTGTGCCTGCGCAGCGGTCGCCTGCTGGGCATGGAGGCGTTGCTGCGCTGGAACCATCCGGAAAAGGGCATGATCCGCCCGGACCAGTTCATCAGCGTGGCCGAAGAAACCGGCCTGATCATTCCCATCGGCAAATGGATCGCCCGCCAGGCTTGCCGCATGAGCAAACAGCTGACCGCAGCCGGCCTGGGTAACCTGCAAGTGGCGATCAATCTGTCACCCAAGCAGTTTTCCGACCCGGACCTGGTCGCCTCCATCGCCAGCATCCTCAAGGAAGAACAACTGCCGGCCCGGCTGCTGGAACTGGAGCTGACCGAAGGCCTGTTGCTGGAAGCCACCGAAGACACCCACTTGCAGCTCGACCAGCTCAAGCGCTTGGGGTTGACCCTGGCCATGGACGACTTCGGCACCGGTTATTCGTCGCTCAGTTACCTGAAGAAATTCCCGATCGACATCATCAAGATCGATCGCAGCTTCATCCACGAAATCCCGGACAACCAGGACGACATGGAAATCACCTCGGCGGTGATCGCCATGGCCCACAACCTGAAACTCAAGGTCGTGGCCGAAGGCATCGAAACCGCCCAGCAACTGGCGTTTCTGCGACGCCACCGCTGTGATGTCGGCCAGGGCTACCTGTTCGACCGGCCGATCCCCGGCGCCGAGCTGATCGAAAAGCTCAAGCGCTACCCCCGCGGGCCGCTCGTCTGACGGCCGTAGCCCCCCCTACGTCTATCCCCTCGCCACGGTTGTCGCTTTCTTAACGAATCGGCATTGGGCACACTGACGGTCTATTTCGCTCAACTCAATCTGACTGAGAGGACTGATAAATGGTCTTGCGCTCGGAAATCCTGGTGAACAAAAACGTGCTCCCTACTCAAGAACAAGCCCTGCCTGGCCGTGAAACCCCAATGACCGTGCCGGAAAAACACTTCGTCCACGACGCGCCGCTGCTGGGCCCGTTTGCCATGGACGTGGATTTCGCGATCTTCGGCCTCGGCTGCTTCTGGGGTGCAGAGCGCAAGTTCTGGCAGCACGAAGGCGTGGTCAGTACAGCGGTGGGTTACGCCGGCGGCTTCACGCCGAACCCGACGTATGAAGAAGTCTGTTCGGGGCTGACCGGCCACAGTGAAGTGGTACTGGTGGTCTATGAACCGGCAAAAGTCAGCTACGAGCAGCTTCTGAAAATGTTCTGGGAACTGCACAACCCGACCCAGGGCATGCGCCAGGGGAATGACATTGGCACCCAGTACCGTTCGGTGATCTATGCCACCAACCCGGCTCAACTGGCGGCGGCCAAACACAGCGAGCAAGTATTCCAGGCCGAGTTGACCAAGGCAGGCAAAGGCACCATCACGACCGAAATCGAAGAAGCACCGACGTTTTACTTCGCCGAGGCCTACCACCAGCAGTACCTGGCGAAAAACCCTGAAGGCTATTGCGGGATTGGCGGTACGGGCGTGACCTGCCCGATCTGACCTTTACACCCCAGACCCAGTGTGGGAGCTGAGCTTGTGGGAGCAAGGCTTGCCCGCGATGCAAACACCTCGGTGCATCTGATAGACCAAGGCGATGCCATCGCGAGCAAGCTCAGCTCCCACAGGGATTTTTGTCAGTTGCAGCTCTGT
The DNA here is from genome assembly GCF_008801605.1 of Pseudomonas brassicacearum subsp. brassicacearum. Classification (GTDB taxonomy): domain Bacteria; phylum Pseudomonadota; class Gammaproteobacteria; order Pseudomonadales; family Pseudomonadaceae; genus Aquipseudomonas; species Aquipseudomonas brassicacearum. The sequence goes on from NZ_VZPJ01000006.1 coordinate 252,080, forward strand.
GAATACCCCACAACCCATGTGGGAGCTGAGCTTGTGGGAGCAAGGCTTGCCCGCGATGCAAACACCTCGGTGCATCTGATAGACCAAGGCGATGCCATCGCGAGCAAGCTCAGCTCCCACAGGGATTTTTGTCAGTTGCAGCTCTGTGAATACCCCACAACCCATGTGGGAGCTGAGCTTGTGGGAGCAAGGCTTGCCCGCGATGCAAACACCTCGGTGCATCCGATAGACCAAGGCGATGCCATCGCGAGCAAGCTCAGCTCCCACAGGGATTTTTGTCAGTTGCAGCTCTGTGAACACCCCACAATCCATGTGGGAGCTGAGCTTGTGGGAGCAAGGCTTGCCCGCGATGCAAACACCTCGGTGCATCCGATAGACCAAGGCGATGCCATCGCGAGCAAGATCAGCTCCCACAGGGATTTTTGTCAGTTGCAGCTCTGTGAACACCCCACAACCCATGTGGGAGCTGAGCTTGTGGGAGCAAGGCTTGCCCGCGATGCAAACCCTCGGTGCATCCGATAGACCAAGGCGATGCCATCGCGAGCAAGCTCAGCTCCCACAGGGATTTTTGTCAGTTGCAGCTCTGTGAACACCCCACAACCCATGTGGGAGCGAGCTTGCTCGCGATGGCGCCTCTCCAGGCGCCATCGATGCATCAGCTCTCAGCGATCAACCAATCCATCTGCCACCCACCCTGGGTCTGCCCCAGCTTTTTCGACAGCCACGGCAGCAGTTCACGCAACTCTTCCTCCAGCCCCCACGGCGGGTTGGCAATCGCCAGGCCGGAACCGTTCAGGCTGTTGGGCGTCGCCAATGGGTGCACCAACAGTTCCACCCGCAACAGCTTTGGCGCGCCCGTGCCGGCCAGGTCCTGGTAGAAGCGGCGCAACATCCGCTGGTCCTTCACCGGGTACCAGATCGCCGCCACCGTCTGGCGCATCCGGCCAATGGCCTCCTTGAGGGAGGCGGCGCAGCGCTGCATCTCGTCCAGCTGTTCGAAAGGCGGATCGATCAGCATCAGGGCACGCTTCTCTGCCACCGGCAGCAGCGCCCGCGGCACATGCCAGCCCTCACCCAGGTGGACCGCCACGCGACGGTCGCCTTTCATGTTGTCCTTGAGCAACACGCCGTCTTCAGGGTGTTTCTCATTGAGCAGCACACGGTCCTGCGAACGGGTCAGGCGCCGCGCCAACTCCGGCGAGCCCGGGTAGTAGCGCAACTGCCCGTCCGGGTTCATCTCGTGCAGCACCTTCATGTAATCGGCGGTCAGCGGCGGCAGATCGCTCTCGCCCCACAACCGCGCAATGCCTTCCAGGTACTCACCGGTACGGTTGGCCTGGTCACCCTGCAAGTCGTACAACCCTATACCCGCATGGGTATCGAGGTAGGCGAAGGGCTGCTCCTTGCGCGACATCAAGGCGATGAGGCGGGTCAAGGTCAGGTGTTTGAACACATCGGCGTGATTGCCGGCGTGGAAGGCGTGGCGATAATTCATGGCGGCTCCTGCGAAGGGCGACGAGTTTACCTTGAAGCGCGTCGGACGTCAGGGGTTCGCAGCCCAGCGGACAGGCCACCATCAGCCCAGCTCTCGCAGCAAATACGCCTGCAATGGCACCATTTTCGCCTCAACCGCCGCCGATCGCTCAAGAAAGTGGGCAACTTTGCAGTGCAGGACGCTGCCGTCGACCCGCTCGAACACATGCGGATGCTCTTCACCCAGCCAAGTGAGCACGTTGTCCAGCAGACAGTCCGTCGGGCCCTCGGCCATTGCGTCCAACAGCGCGACGGGCACTTGCCACCAGGGAAAAGCCTGGGCCTGCCGCTGGACATTTCCCACGACCTCAAGGGATTGCCCGTTGATCAGGCAGCGCTTGATGACCGGCAAGAGTTGCCCGGCCTCCACCGCCGTCGATTGCAGGATAGGCCGCATGAAGCGCCCATCCCAAAAACGCAGGAAGACCGGCTTGCCATCGGGCAACAGCACCTGTGTGAGCCCTCGCAAGTGTTCCGCAAGGGTTTCCTGGCTCACACACGAAACCGCCAGCCAGCCCCAATCGAGGGCGTCGGTGGCGGCGATCCAATCAAGCAATTCACTGTCTGCGCTGACCAGCCCTACATAGGGCATGACCGCTTCCCACTCGGCGTACGGTGTATCGGCCCAGATCGGGCTGGCTGTCGAGTTCATCGAGCGCCTCCAGGCCGACAACGCCCCGGCGCTACTGGCATTGCTGAAAATGGCGAAAAGTTGCTCGGAGGCCCGCAAGGGGTAGTCCTCAAGCCAGGCGCGAGGAGATTGATCGCTGTTCATGCACGCCCCCGGAGATCGACAGGTTTGCGAAAGGCCAGCGGCGCTGCGCAGGCGCCGCTTCTGCAACGCTCACACTCCTCGCAGAACGGCGCCGAACCTTGGAAACTGAGAATCTGCGCAAGGGAAAGCGCAGGTGCCGTCGCAGCGACCAGCTTCTCGGCGCCGCCTGGAGAGCCGGACGCCGCGCTCATGACCGCCATCGGCGCCCCACCGACCTCGATGGGTACACTGCTGAAAATCCCGCCAGCGCCGATGTTGATCCAATGTCCGCCGGCCTGAAGGGTCACGCTCGCGCCCCCGTCCAAGACCACTTGCTGGCCGGCGCTGACATGAAACTGCTGGCTGGCACTCAGGACCTGGCTGGTGACACGAATATGCCGCTCGCCGCTCACCAGCAGATGATCGTCCTGCCGCACTTCTGCCCGGCGTTGACCGTGGGTAAGGCGCTGCTCATCGGCCTTGAGCTCGTGCCGTGCCGTACCGGTGACAACGATGCTGCGCTCGTGATCGACCTGCACCCGCTGGTCATGCAGCACATGTTGGGTCCAGTTGCGCTGGGCCCGCAGGTAGATCTCCTCGGCGCCCTTGCGATCCTCGATGCGCAATTCGTTGTAGCCTCCCCCGCCCGGGCTGCTCAGGCTGCGCAACACGCTGCGGGTCTTGTCCGCAGGCAGGTCCAGCGGCACCGGGTTGGCGCCGTTGGGCAGGCATCCGACGACCAACGGCTTGTCCACGTCGCCATCGATGAACCCCACCAGGACTTCCATCCCGACCCTGGGGATCATCACGGCGCCATAGCGATCGTGAGCCCAACCGGAGGCCACGCGCAGCCAGCAACTGGAATGCTCGTCGCATTGACCGTCGCGATCCCAGACCAGTTGCACCTTGACCCGTCCGAATTCATCGCAATGGATCTCGCTGTCCACCGGCCCGGTCACCACCGCCGACTGATAACCATGGGCACGGGGCTTTTCGTGATGCAGGGGTGGCCGAAAGAACACGTCCCATGGCGTGGCGAGAAAGGTGTTTTTGTAGCCCTGGAATTCATCCGGGCCGGCGCCGGCCGTTTCTTCCAGCACCTGCGGTTGGCGGCCATGATGGTCGATCTGCGTCAGGAGCCAGAGATCATTCCACGGTTCCCGCGGATGTTCCTTGATCCGCATGAAGTGTCCGCTGACGAAGGCGCTTTCATCGCTGCCGCCTTCTGCCACGCAGTGGTCGGCGCCGTGGCGCTCAAGGGCGCGTCGGGTCAGATGCTTGCCGTCGTCACGGGCGCAGAAACCGCCGGGATAGTGATAGTCCTCGAGCACAGGGCGCTGTCGATTGTCGAGGTGGGTTTGCAGTAACAAACCGGGCCTGCGGAAGTCGTAATCGCGCAACGTCACGGCAGTGGTACGGGTCTGGAGCCGCACCGCCAGGCGCTTGATGGCCGGCTCGTCGACGGCCATGCCGCTGTCCGGCAGGTATAGCGTCGACTCAGGCAGGCGCGGAAACACCGTCTGGTCGTCACCGAACACCAGCAGATGACCGTCAGGGCGATGCCTGAAGTGATAATGGATGCCGACTTCGGCGCAGATCCGCTCGATGAAGGCCAGATCGCTTTCGCCATACTGCACGCAATACTCGCGCTCGGGGTATTGCCCGCCAAGCGTGAACTGGCAGGCATCCGCCAGGATCCCGTGCTCCTTCAACACCTGGGCGACGATATCGGGCACGCTCAGGTGCTGGAAAATCCGCTGGTTGATGCGATGGCGCAAGTAGGCCAGGCGAGGCACCAGGCTGATCTGATAACGGGTCAGGCGTTTGCCCGAATCCCCCTGGGCCACGCTATAGACCTGACCGTGTACGCCACTGCCCCAATCATCGAACCCCAGAAATGCCTGGCGATGCAGGAGCTCTTCCAGCGCCAGGTCAGACCGCTCGCTGATCAGTTCCAGATCAAAGCGATAGGGCTGGCTGATGGCTTCCTTACCCTTGAACTCGAGCACCTTGAGTTCATTCGGCCCGCTGTCGAGCGTCAGCGTGAAACGCGGTTGGTTGGCAGGCGGGAACATCCGATGTGCCTCTGCGAAATGGAAGCGGGCGATTCTGCACGAGCGATAGGGGGAGTGGATTGGAGGTCAGGAAAAACAGATTTGCCTTACAGCCGATGAGCCAAAAGCGGCAAGATGCGATGCATTTTCCGATAGACATTCGTGGCATCGTAGCCAACCGCAACCGTCCCACGAATGAATCAGCCGTTTCTTGCAACACGACGGATCTCGGCGCCGTGACAGCCGTGATAACGTGCGCTGGTCGCAAAAAAAGCAAAGGACGCACGAGATGACGACACGTTACGCAAAGATCGCAATGGCCCTGGCGCTCGCCGCATTCGCCTTCCTGACCGTGTTCAATAACATCACGGACTACAGCTCCAACTTCAATTTCGTCCATCACGTACTGAGTATGGATACCACCTTTCCCGACAATGCCGCCCGGTATCGGGCTATCGATCAACCGTGGATGTGGCACGGGGCCTATTGGCTGATTATTCTCGGCGAAGCGATGACGGCAGGGTTGCTGGGCTACGGCGCACTGGAGCTGTGGCTGGCACGCCAGGCCGAGGCCGCGGTTTTCGCCCGCGCCAAGCGCTGGGCCGTTGCCGGTCTGACGGTGGGCTTCTTCGTCTGGTTCTTTGGTTTCATGGTCGTCGGTGGCGAGTGGTTCCTGATGTGGCAATCAGAAATCTGGAATGGCCAGGACGCTGCATTCAGGTTCTATATGGCGATCCTGGGCGTGTTGATCTTTCTCAACCAGCCTGACGCCAACCCGGACTGAGCCCATGAAAAAAACGGCCCGCCTCCATTGGAGACGGGCCGTTTTTATGCAAGTCGCCCTGCGAGCCATCAAGGCCTCGCCGAAGGCCTTACTGGTTCAGGCGAAAATCTTTTTCCGCCGCGCCGAAGCGCTGCAGCATACCCGCGGTAGGCGAGCCCATCTTGCTGACAATGTAGATGGCCAGGCTGGCGAAGATGAAGCCCGGGATGATTTCGTACAGGCCCAGCAAGGCGAAATGCTTCCAGACAATCACGGTGATTGCACCCACCAGGATGCCGGCGAGCGCGCCATTGCGGGTCATGTTCTTCCAGATCACGGAGATCAGGACAACCGGGCCGAAGGCGGCACCGAAACCGGCCCAGGCGTAGCTCACCAGGCCCAGTACACGGTTTTCCGGGTTGGCGGCCAGGGCGATGGCGATCAACGCCACCAACAGCACCATGGCGCGGCCGACCCAGACGAGTTCCAACTGGGAAGCGCCCTTGCGCAGGAAAGTCTTGTAGAAGTCTTCGGTCAGGGCGCTGGAGCACACCAGCAACTGGCAGCTCAGGGTACTCATGACCGCCGCCAGGATCGCCGACAGCAACACACCGGCAACCCATGGGTTGAACAGGATCTTCGCCAGCTCGATGAACACGCGCTCAGGGTTTTCGGTCACCGGACCGGCCACGTCTGGGTGTGCCGAGAAGTAAGCGATACCGAAGAAGCCGACAGCCACGGTGCCGCCCAGGCAGAGGATCATCCAGGTCATGGAAATGCGCCGGGCATTGGCGATCGACTTGACCGAATCCGCCGCCATGAAGCGCGCCAGGATGTGCGGTTGGCCGAAGTAACCCAGGCCCCAGCCCATCAGCGAGATCACGCCGATGAAGGTGGTGTTTTTCAGCATATCGAACGAAGTAGGATCTTTTGCTTCAATGGCCAGGAACGTGGTGTCCACACCACCGGTAGCCAGCAGCACAATGATCGGCGTGAGGATCAACGCAAAGATCATCAGGGTGGCTTGTACGGTGTCGGTCCAGCTCACGGCCAGGAAACCACCGACGAAGGTGTAGGCGATGGTCGCTGCAGCACCGGCCCACAGCGCGGTCTCATAGGACATGCCGAAGGTGCTTTCGAACAGACGGGCGCCGGCCACGATGCCGGAAGCACAGTAGATGGTGAAGAACACCAGGATCACCACCGCAGAGATGATCCGCAGCACGCCGCTCTTGTCTTCGAAACGGCTGGAGAAGTAGTCCGGCAGCGTCAGTGCGTCACCGTTGTGCTCGGTCTGTACCCGCAGGCGACCAGCCACGAACAACCAGTTCAGGTAGGCACCGGCGATCAGGCCGATGGCGATCCAGCTTTCCGACAGGCCGGACATGTAGATTGCACCGGGCAAACCCATCAACAACCAGCCGCTCATGTCGGAAGCACCGGCAGACAGTGCCGTCACGACGCTGCCCAGGCTACGACCGCCCAGGATGTAATCGGAAAGGTTGTTGGTGGAGCGGTAAGCCATCAGACCGATCAGGACCATGGCTGCGATGTAGATCACGAAAGTGATCAAGGTGGGATTACTTACACTCATGAGTTACGCCCTGGCTTTGTTTTTATGTAGCGGTGGCAGTTTAAAGCGTCGACAACACAGACGTTGTAGCGACGATTTGCAGTCCCGCGAATTTATGACTGATGTTTCCCCAGGAAAGCCATCAGCCGATGCCCCTCGGTTTTTAACCGGTTGCACCTTGGCCGCGAATGCTATTCAACAAATCAAATAAGGTGCAACCAGTTTCGCTCGAATAAGTTGCACCTGATCGGTTTTATCGCAAAATCTGTGTTTTTTGCTCCCTTTTAGTGCAGCTCCCAGCGCTCAGCTAGAAGCCAAAGCACTAAGCCGGTGCAGGATTCACGGGGCAACATTCGCTTCCGGATGAGCTGCCTGTCATTTCGAGAAAAAAAGGGTTGCACCCGGTTGCACCTCAATCATCCCGCAGCTAATCTTGCCGCCAGCTGATGCCACGCGATACGTGGTAAACATGAGGATAAAAATATGGCTACCACCACCCTTGGGGTCAAACTCGATGACCCGACCCGCGAACGCCTCAAGGCGGCCGCAACCTCGATTGATCGCACGCCGCACTGGCTGATCAAGCAGGCAATTTTCAATTACCTGGAAAAACTCGAGGGTGGTGCAACCCTGACCGAGCTGAACGGTTCACCTCGCACCGACAGTGATGATGCCGGCGATGTACAGGTCGACCATGCTCACCAGTGCTTCCTCGAATTTGCCGAGAGCATCCTGCCGCAATCGGTCCTGCGCGCCTCCATCACTGCCGCCTACCGTCGCCCGGAACCCGAAGTGGTGCCGATGCTGATCGAGCAGGCCCGTCTGCCGGCGCAAATGGCCGAAGCCACCAATAAGCTGGCTGCTTCGATTGCGGAAAAACTGCGTAATCAGAAAAGTGCCGGCGGCCGTGCCGGTATCGTTCAGGGTTTGCTGCAGGAATTTTCCCTGTCGTCCCAGGAAGGTGTAGCACTGATGTGCCTGGCTGAGGCACTGCTGCGCATCCCGGACAAAGGCACCCGTGACGCGCTGATCCGCGACAAGATCAGCACCGGCAACTGGCAGCCACACTTGGGCAACAGCCCGTCGCTGTTCGTCAACGCCGCCACTTGGGGCCTGCTGCTGACCGGCAAACTGGTCGCCACCCATAACGAAGCGGGCCTGACCTCCTCCCTGAGCCGCATCATCGGCAAGAGCGGCGAGCCGATGATCCGCAAGGGCGTCGACATGGCCATGCGTCTGATGGGCGAGCAGTTCGTCACCGGCGAAACCATCGCCGAGGCCCTGGCCAACGCGAGCAAGTTCGAAGCCAAAGGCTTCCGCTATTCCTACGACATGCTGGGTGAAGCCGCACTCACCGAACATGATGCGCAGAAGTACCTGGCCTCGTACGAACAAGCCATCCATTCGATCGGCAAAGCGTCCCATGGTCGCGGGATTTATGAAGGCCCGGGCATTTCCATCAAGCTGTCCGCCCTGCACCCACGTTACAGCCGTGCCCAGTACGAGCGCGTCATGGACGAGCTGTACCCGCGCCTGCTGTCGCTGACCCTGCTGGCCAAGCAATACGACATCGGCCTGAACATCGACGCCGAAGAAGCCGACCGCCTTGAGCTGTCGCTGGATCTGCTGGAGCGTCTGTGCTTCGAGCCGCAACTGACCGGCTGGAACGGCATCGGTTTCGTGATCCAGGCCTACCAGAAGCGTTGCCCATACGTGATCGACTACGTCATCGACCTGGCCCGCCGTAGCCGCCACCGGTTGATGATTCGCCTGGTAAAAGGCGCGTACTGGGACAGCGAGATCAAGCGCGCCCAGGTCGAAGGCCTGGAAGGCTATCCGGTCTATACCCGCAAGGTGTACACCGACGTGTCCTACATCGCTTGCGCCCGCAAGTTGCTGTCGGTGCCGGAAGTCATCTACCCGCAGTTCGCCACGCACAACGCCCATACCCTGGCAGCCATCTACCACATCGCCGGTCAGAACTATTATCCGGGCCAGTACGAATTCCAGTGCCTGCACGGCATGGGTGAACCACTGTACGAACAGGTTGTAGGCAAGGTTTCCGAAGGCAAGCTGAACCGTCCGTGCCGTGTGTACGCTCCGGTCGGCACTCACGAAACACTGCTGGCGTACCTGGTACGTCGTCTGCTGGAAAACGGCGCGAACACTTCGTTCGTCAACCGTATCGCCGACCAGTCCATCTCGATTCAGGAGCTGGTGGCCGATCCAGTGGCCAGCATCGAGCAAATGGCGACGCTGGAAGGCGGTTTCGGCCTGCCGCACCCGCGCATCCCACTGCCGCGCGACCTGTATGGCAGCGACCGCGCCAACTCCAGCGGCATCGACCTGGCCAACGAACATCGCTTGGCGTCGCTGTCCTGCGCCCTGCTTGCCACTGCCCATAACGATTGGAAAGCCGTGCCGATGCTCGGCTGTGCCGCCAGCGAAGAAACCCCGGCCCCCGTACTGAACCCGTCCGATCACCGCGACGTGGTTGGCCATGTGCAGGAAGCCACGGTCGCCGACGTCGACAACGCCATCCAGTGCGCCCTCAACGCCGCACCGATCTGGCAAGCCACGCCGCCAGCCGAGCGCGCCGCGATCCTCGAACGTGCCGCTGACCTGATGGAAGGCGAGATCCAGCCGCTGATGGGCCTGCTGGCCCGCGAAGCTGGCAAGACCTTCGCCAACGCCATTGCCGAAGTGCGTGAAGCCGTGGATTTCCTGCGCTACTACGCGGTGCAGGCGCGCAACGATTTCACCAACGATGCCCACCGCCCACTGGGTCCGGTGGTCTGCATCAGCCCGTGGAACTTCCCGCTGGCGATTTTCAGCGGCCAGGTCGCCGCTGCCCTGGCCGCCGGCAACCCGGTCTTGGCCAAGCCCGCCGAGCAGACGCCATTGGTGGCTGCCCAGGCTGTGCGCCTGATGCTCGAAGCCGGCATTCCGGAAGGCGTGCTGCAACTGCTGCCGGGTCGCGGCGAAACCGTCGGCGCCCGCCTGGTGGGTGACGAGCGAGTCAAAGGCGTAATGTTCACCGGCTCCACCGAAGTCGCTCGCCTGCTGCAACGCAACATCGCCGGTCGCCTGGACAACCAGGGCCGTCCGATCCCGCTGATCGCCGAAACCGGCGGCCAGAACGCCATGATCGTCGACTCCTCGGCGCTGACCGAACAAGTGGTCATCGACGTGGTGTCGTCAGCCTTCGACAGTGCCGGCCAGCGTTGCTCGGCCCTGCGGGTCCTGTGCCTGCAGGAAGATTCCGCCGACCGCGTCATCGAAATGCTCAAGGGCGCCATGGCCGAATCGCGCCTCGGCAACCCTGAGCGTCTGTCCGTGGACATCGGCCCAGTGATCGACGCCGAAGCCAAGGCCGGCATCGAGAAACACATCCAGGCCATGCGCGACAAAGGTCGCACCGTGTACCAGATGGCAATCGCCGACAGCGACGAGTGCAAGCGCGGCACCTTTGTCATGCCAACCCTGATCGAGCTGGAAAGCTTCGACGAGCTGCAGCGCGAAATCTTCGGCCCGGTGTTGCACGTGGTGCGCTACAAGCGCAAGGAACTGGATCAGTTGATCAACCAGATCAACGCTTCCGGCTACGGCCTGACCCTGGGCGTGCACACGCGCATCGACGAGACCATCGCCAAGGTCATCGACAATGTGCATGCGGGCAACGTCTACGTGAACCGCAACATTGTCGGTGCTGTGGTCGGCGTGCAGCCGTTTGGCGGCGAAGGCCTGTCGGGCACCGGTCCCAAGGCCGGTGGTCCGCTGTACCTGTACCGCCTGCTGTCGACACGTCCTACCGATGCGATCCAGCAATCCTTCGTCCGTGGCGACGCCCTGACAGCGCCAGACCTGCGTTTACGCGACGCCATGAGCAAACCGCTGACCGCACTGCAAGCCTGGGCCGACAGCCAGAAGCTCGCCGAGCTGAGCGCCCTGTGCGTGCAGTTCGCGGCCCAGTCGCAGAGCGGTATTACCCGGACCCTGACCGGCCCGACTGGCGAGCGCAACAGCTACGCCATCCTGCCGCGCGAGCACGTGTTGTGCCTGGCCGACGTGGAAGGCGACCTGCTGACACAACTGGCGGCCGTACTGGCCGTGGGCGGCTCGGCCGTGTGGCCGGAAACCGACACCAGCAAGGCTTTGTTCGCACGCTTGCCGAAGGAGATTCAGGCACGCATCCAACGGGTTGCCGACTGGAACAAAGACGAGGTGCTGTTCGACGCGGTCCTGCACCACGGCGATTCGGATCAACTGCGCAGCGTCTGCCAGCAGGTTGCCAAGCGCGCCGGCGCCATCGTCGGGGTCCATGGCCTGTCCCAGGGCGAAACCAGCGTGGCGCTGGAGCGCCTGGTGATCGAGCGAGCGTTGAGCGTCAACACCGCCGCCGCGGGTGGTAATGCCAGCCTGATGACTATCGGCTAAACCGCTGTAAACCAGGCACCTGCAATGGGTGCCTGGTAGTAGGAAATCCCTGTGGGAGGAAATCCCTGTGGGAGCGAGCTTTGTGGGAGCAAAGCTTGCTCGCGATCCAGGCGCTGCGACCCTCAAGAGACCGCGGCGTTTTCATCGCGGGCAAGCCTTGCTCCCACAAAGCCCACTCCCACATTGGGATTAGTGTCGCCCGCACCTCTGCATCACTGTCATCAATCATCCTGTTCAGCCTCCATTCCCACGCCTAGACTCGGCCCACCCCAAAAAAAGGTAAGCCGCCATGTCCGAGACGCTGCTCAGTTCCCGCAATCTGGCTTTCGAGCTGTATGAAGTCCTCGATGCCGAGGGCCTGACTCAGCGCGAGCGGTTTGCCGAGCACAATCGCGAAACCTTCGACGCCGCCATCGGTACGGCCCGCAGCATCGCCGAGAAATTTTTCGCGCCGCACAACCGCAAGAACGATGAAAACGAACCGCGCTACGAGAACGGCGAGGCGATTCTGATTCCCGAGGTAAAACCGGCGGTGGATGCCTTCCTCGAGGCGGGTTTTTTCAACGCAGCACGCAGCTTCGAGGCGGGCGGCATGCAACTGCCGACGTTGCTGTCCCAGGCCTGCTTCGCGCATTTCCAATCGGCCAACGCCGCCTCGACCTCTTATCCGTTCCTGACCATGGGCGCGGCGAACCTGATCGAAAGCTTCGGCAGCGAGGAGCAGAAGCAACGCTTCCTGCAACCGATGATCGACGGCCGTTTCTTCGGCACCATGGCCCTGACCGAGCCCCATGCAGGCTCTTCGCTGTCGGATATTCGTACGCGCGCGGAGCCTGTATCCGACGGCACCTATCGACTCAAGGGCAACAAGATCTTCATTTCCGGCGGCGATCATCCGTTGTCGGAAAACATCGTGCACATGGTCCTGGCGAAACTGCCGGACGCGCCGCCGGGCGTGAAGGGCATTTCGTTGTTTATTGTGCCCAAATTCCTGGTCAACGACGACGGCAGCCTCGGCCCGCGTAACGACGTGCTGCTGGCCGGGCTGTTCCACAAGATGGGCTGGCGTGGCACCACCTCCACCGCGTTGAACTTCGGCGACAACGGCGAATGTGTCGGTTACCTCGTAGGCAAACCGCACCACGGCCTGAGCTACATGTTCCAGATGATGAACGAGGCGCGGATCGGCGTCGGCATGGGTGCGGTGATGCTGGGTTACGCCGGCTACCTGTATTCCCTGGAATACGCCCGCGAACGCCCGCAGGGCCGGGTGCCCGACAGCAAGGACCCGACCACCGCCCCCGTGGCGATCATCCAGCACGCCGACGTGCGCCGCATGCTGCTGACCCAGAAGGCCTACGTTGAAGGCTCGTTTGACCTGGGCCTGTACGCCGCGCGCTTGTTCGACGACACCACCACCCTGGAAAGCGAAGCCGAGCGTCGGCGCGCCCATGAGCTGCTGGATTTGCTGACCCCGATCGTCAAATCCTGGCCCTCGGAGTTCTGCCTGAAGGCCAACGAGCTGGCGATCCAGATTCTGGGGGGCCACGGCTACACCCGCGAATACCCGGTGGAGCAGTATTACCGCGACAACCGCCTGAACCCGATCCATGAAGGCACCCACGGCATCCAGTCCCTGGACCTGCTGGGGCGCAAACTGGCGCAGAACGGCGGTGCCGGGCTCAAGCAATTGATCCGCCTGGTGGCCAACACCACTGAACGCGCCCAGGCGCACGCATCACTGACACCGTTGCGCCAGCCGCTGGAAGCGCTGGTGGCGCGCCTGCAAACGGTCACCCTCGGCCTGCTGACGGACCTGGCCCAGGGCAAGGTCAACAGCAGCCTCGCCAACTCGGCGCTGTACCTGAAGGTATTTGGGCACATGGTGATCGGCTGGCGCTGGCTGGAACAGGCGATTCGTGCCGAGGAAGGCCTGGCCAGAGGGGATACCGCAGACAGCGACTTCTATAAGGGCAAGCTGCAAGCGGCGCGCTACTTCCTGACCTGGGAAGTGCCGGGTTGTCATCATGAGCTGGCGATTCTTGAGGCGCGGGATGATACGTGCCTGGGGATGCGGGATGAGTGGTTCTGAGCCAGATCATGCAGCGGGGCTGAATCCCATCGCGAGCAGGCTCGCTCCCACAGGGGGTTCCAAGTGAACACGACATCTGCGTTCACCACCATCCACTGTGGGAGCGGGCTTGCTCGCGAAGGCGGTGGATCAGGCAAATCAATTGCAACTGACATACCGCCTTCGCGAGCAAGCTCGCTCCCACAGTCAACCCTAACTGGCGGTTTCAGGCCTGCTGGATCGTCTTGGCAATCACATCGACCGTGGCGCTGACTTGCTCTTGGTAACGGTCGAGTTCCGCTTGATGTTGTTTCTGCATTTCCATCTGCTGCGAACACAAGTTCATGGCCGCCAATACCAACAGGCGATCACCGATCAGCGTCGGGTATTTCCTTTTCGTGTCGGCCAGTGCGGCCTTGAGCATCGAAGCGGCGTCCAGCAGGGCCTGTTCCTGCCCGGCCGGCGCCTTGATTGAATAGTCCTCTCCCAGGATCGAGATGACTGTCACCCCATCGGCGCCGTGCTTCATGCGCTGACAGGCCCGGCGCTGGCGCGCTCGATCAGGGCCTGGATGCGGGCGGCGGTGGTGCCGTGCAGTTCTTCCTGTTCCATCAGGCTCAGTTGCAGGCTTTCGTTTTCATCCTTGACCTTGGCAAGCTCCGCGCCCAGGGTTTCGTTCAGGCCGGTGAGGTGACGGTTCTGTTGCACCAGGTCATTGACCAGTTGCTCCAACTGGCTGAGGGATGTTTCCAACATATTGATTTCCAGGCATTTTCAAGGGGCGCGTACGATAAAGAAAAGTCACTGCCAATACCACGCTTTACGGGGTAGCAGGGCTTTGCGGCGAGTTTTAGAGACTGCAAATGGGGAATCTGGTTCCGACCCTTCGTCGCACCGCAACCTTTGCTCTGTGACAAAAGCACGCATGTCACTCAAGACTTTAGTCGTATGACCGATAAGTCAGGTAACAGCAGTCACAGCCCCGCACGGACGCGGCTACTTCCGGTACTTTCCATGTCCCTACGTAATATGAACATCGCGCCTCGGGCATTCCTGGGGTTTGCCCTGATCGGCGCCCTGATGCTCGCCCTTGGGGTATTTGCCCTGACCCAGATGAGCACCATCCGCGCATCTGGCGAAAGCATCGCCCGCAACAGCGTGCCCAGCATCAAGGCCCTGGATGAGTTCACCCAGCTCACCCTGCGCCTGCGGGTGCTGTCCTATCGCTTGTTGACCAACCGCGAACCGGACATCCAGCAGAAAACCTACGATCTGTTCGAGCAGCGCAACCAGCAGATCCGCGCGGCCCAGGCTGCCTATGAAAAGCTGATCAGCGCCCCTGAAGAACGGGCCGCCTATGATCAATACGTGCAACTGCTGGGGCAGTACCGTCAACTTGAAGATCGGATGAAAACCCTGTCGCGCAACAATCAGATCGAAGATCTGCGGGCTCTGCTCAACACCGAGCTGTTGAGCAACTCCGAAGCCGTCAACGCGGTACTCGGCCGCCTGCTGGAGATCAATAACCAACAAGCCGACGCGTTGAACAAGGGGGCAGAGCACCAATATTCAAAGGCCTTCAACTGGGTTGTCACACTGCTGGTCATCGCCACCGGCCTGACCCTGTTGTTCGCCTGGCTGCTGACCAACAGCATCACCAAGCCGATTGCCAACGCGCTGGATGCCGCCGAGGAAATCGCCAAGGGCAACCTGACCCGCCCGATTGTCGTCGATGGCAGCGACGAAGCCGGTCGCCTGCTGCGGGCGATGTCGACCATGCAGGAAAAACTGCGCGACACTTTGCAGCGGATCTCAGGGTCGGCCACACAGCTTGCGTCGGCGGCCGAAGAGCTCAACGCCGTCACCGACGAAAGTGCTCGTGGCCTGACCCAGCAGAACAACGAAATCGAGCAGGCCGCCACCGCGGTCAACGAAATGACCAGCGCCGTGGAAGAAGTCGCGCGCAATGCGGTGAGCACCTCCGAAGCCTCGAAAAACGCCACCACCTCCGCAGGCGATGGTCGCGACCTGGTACAGGAAACCGTCAGCGCCATCGAACGCATGAGCGCCGATGTGCAAAGCACTGCCGCCTTGATCGGCAACCTGGCCGATGAGTCCCGTGACATCGGCAAGGTGCTGGACGTGATCCGCGGCCTGGCCGACCAGACCAACCTGTTGGCGCTGAACGCCGCCATCGAAGCCGCCCGTGCCGGTGAGGCTGGTCGTGGTTTTGCCGTGGTCGCCGACGAAGTCCGCGCCCTGGCCCACCGTACCCAACAGTCGACCAGCGAGATCGAGCGCATGATCGGCAGCATCCAGAGCGGCACCGAACACGCTGTGGATTCGATGCGCAACAGCACCGAACGCGCGGAGTCGACGCTGAACATCGCCCGCGGTGCCGGCATGTCCCTGGACACGATCAACACCGCCATCGTCGAGATCAACGAACGCAACCTGGTGATCGCCAGTGCCGCCGAAGAACAGGCCCAGGTGGCCCGTGAAGTGGACCGCAACCTGGTGAACATCCGCGACCTGTCGGTGCAATCGGCCACCGGCGCCAACCAGACCAGCGCCGCCAGTGCCGAACTGTCGCGCCTGGCCGTGGATCTGAACAGCATGGTTGGGCGGTTCAGCCTTTAACCCCTGATGATCGGTCCCACGCTCCGCGTGGGACCGATCAGCTCCCCTCCCTCCCAACCTTTTTTGACAGCATCACATTTCAACAGGTTAGAATCGCTGGCACGCAGACTGCATGGTCAGCCTGTGCCCGCCCTTCAGTTTTCCCGGAGTAACGCCTTTGACTGCGACGACCATCAACAGCCTGTTCTTGATCGGCGCGTTGCTGGTAGGTGCGAGCATTCTGGTGAGTTCTCTTTCGTCTCGCCTGGGCATCCCGATCCTGGTGATCATCCTGGCCGTGGGCATGGTGGCCGGTGTCGACGGCGCCGGTATTCTTTTCGATAACTACGCCACGGCCTACCTGGTCGGCAACCTCGCATTGGCCGTCATCCTGTTGGACGGTGGCTTGCGCACGCGGGTGTCGAGCTTTCGCGTCGCACTGTGGCCGGCGTTGTCGCTGGCCACCGTCGGTGTATTGATCACCACCGGGCTGACCGGCCTGGCGGCGGCGTGGCTGTTCAACCTGAACCTGATCCAGGGGCTGCTGATCGGCGCCATCGTCGGTTCCACCGATGCCGCGGCGGTGTTCTCGCTGCTGGGCGGCAAGGGCCTGAACGAACGGGTCAGCGCCACCCTCGAGATCGAGTCCGGCAGCAACGACCCCATGGCGGTGTTCCTGACCGTTACCCTGATCGGTATGCTCGCCAGCGGCGAAACCGGCCTGCATTGGAGCCTGCTGGGGCATCTGGTGCGCGAGTTTGGCATCGGCGCGGTGCTTGGCCTGGGCGGCGGCTGGCTGATGCTGCAACTGGTCAATCGCATCAACCTGGCCAACGGCCTGTACCCGATCCTGGTCATCAGCGGCGGCCTGGCGGTATTCGCCTTGACCAACGCCCTGCACGGCAGCGGCTTCCTGGCGGTGTATCTGTGCGGCCTGGTGATCGGCAACCGCCCGGTGCGCAGTCGCCACGGCATCCTGCATATGCTCGATGGCATGGCCTGGCTGGCACAGATCGGCATGTTCCTGGTGCTGGGGTTGCTGGTCACCCCCCACGACCTGCTGCCCATCGCCCTGCCCGCCCTGGGCCTGGCATTGTGGATGATTCTGTTTGCACGTCCGCTGTCGGTCGTGGTCGGCCTGCTGCCATTCAAGGCGTTCCACGGTCGCGAAAAAGCTTTTATCTCCTGGGTCGGCCTGCGCGGCGCGGTGCCGATCATCCTGGCGGTGTTCCCGCTGATGGCTGGCCTGCCCCACGCCCAGCTCTATTTCAACCTGGCGTTCTTTATCGTGCTGGTCTCGCTGTTGGTGCAGGGTACCAGCCTGCCGTGGGTCGCCAAGTTGCTGCACGTGACCGTCCCGCCCGAGCCGCTGCCGATTTCCCGGGCGGCGCTGGAAGTCCATGTCACCAGCGAGTGGGAGTTGTTCATCTATCGCCTGGGCGCGGAAAAATGGTGCATCGGCTCGCCCCTGCGGGACCTGAAAATGCCGAACGGCACGCGCATCGCCGCCCTGTTTCGTGGCCAGCAATTGCTCCATCCGTCGGGTAGTACCGTGCTGGAAGTCGGTGATTTACTGTGTGTTATCGGCCATGAACACGACTTGCCGGCCCTGGGAAAACTGTTCAGCCAGGCGCCGCAACGGGGCCTGGATCTGCGTTTCTTCGGCGACTTCGTACTCGAAGGAGACGCCCAGCTGGCCGCGGTTGCGGCGCTGTACGGACTGAAGCTGGACGGCATCGATCCCGACATGTCCCTGGGCCGCTTCATTGCCCAGAAAGTCGGCGGTGCGCCGGTAGTCGGCGACCAGGTGGATTGGAACAACACCCTATGGACCGTCGCGGTCATGGACGGGAACAAGATCGCCAAAGTGGGCGTCAGATTCCCCGAAGGAAGTCGCCCGGGTCCCGGCTTGTTCCTCTAAACTGCTCCCACTCTCACTTGCTCGACCGGTCTTTATGCCTACCCTGCGCTCCTTTTTCGCCATCGCCCTGCTGGGCCTGAGTCTCTCCGTCTGCACACTGCAAGCCGCTGACCTTCCCGCCAGCGCTTCAGTGCAGTCCAGCCTGGACAAAATCGCCGACCGCAAACTGCCGGAAGCCGAGCAGAAAGCCCTGCAGGCGATCTTGCAGAACACGCTGACCCAGCTCAGCAACAAGGCCGACTACGAACAGAAGCTGCAGGCGCTCAAACAGCAACTGGCCACTGCGCCCAAGCAGAACATCGAGAACCAGCGCGAACTGGCGCGGCTCAAGGGCACCACGGTGGTGCCGGTGGCGCAACGCTACGCCAACCTGCCAATTCCCCAGCTCGAGCAAATGCTCACGGATCGCTCCACACAGCAGGGTGACCTGCAAAAAGCCCTGGCTGACGCCAACAGTCTGATCATCACCGCCCAGACCCGCCCCGAGCGGGCCCAGGCGGAAATCTCCAACAGCCAGACCCGCATCCAGCAGATCAACGCCATCCTCAAGGCCGGCCGAGACGCTGGCAAAACCCTGAGCGCCGAGCAGCGCGACCAGCTCAACGCCGAGCTGGCGGCGCTCAATGCGCTGATTCCGCTGCGCCGCCAGGAGCTGGCCGGCAACAGCCAACTGCAGGACCTGGGCAACGGTCAGCACGATTTGCTGATGGAAAAAATCGCCCGCACGGAGCAGGAAATCCAGGACCTGCAAAACCTGATCAACCAGAAGCGCCTGGCCCAGTCCCAGGAAACGGTGACCCAGCAATCCATCGAAGCCCAGAAGGCCGGCGGCAGCAGCCTGCTGGCAACCGAAAGCGCGGCCAACCTGAAGCTCTCCGACTACCTGCTCAAGAGCACCGACCGCCTCAACGAGGTCACCCAGCAGAACCTGCAGACCAAGCAACTGTTGGACAGCGTCACCCAGACCGACGCCGCCCTGGACGAGCAGATCAGCGTGCTCAAGGGCAGCCTGCTGCTCTCCAAGATCCTCTACAAGCAACGCCAGACCCTGCCGCGCCTGAAGCTGGACCAGAACCTGGCCGACCAGATCGCCGACATCCGCCTGTACCAGTTCGAAGTCAGCCAACAGCGCGAGCTGCTGAACAATCCCAGCGCCTATGTCGACAGCCTGCTGGCCTCCCAGCCGTCGGAGCAAGCCACACCGCAACTGCGCAAGACCTTGCTGGAACTGGCTCTGACCCGCGTCGACCTGCTGGAACGCCTGAACCGCGAATTGAGCGCAGTGCTCAACGAATCCATCACCCTGCAGCTCAACCAGAAACAACTGCTCAGCACCGCGCAAAACCTGCGCGAGACCCTTGAAGAGCAGATGTTCTGGATCCCCAGCAACAAACCATTGGATTTCGACTGGATGCGCGGCGTGCCGCTGCGCCTGGAGAAACAGATCGACTCACTGCCCTGGGCTTCGAGCCTCAGTGAGCTGGCCGATGGCCTGACCCAACGGCCGTTGCTGTTCCTGCCCCTGGCGCTGCTGATCGGTGCGTTGCTGTGGCGGCGCAAGAGTCTCTATGCCCGACTGAACAAGGTTCACCAGGACGTTGGCCACTTCAAGCGCGACAGCCAATGGCACACGCCCCAGGCGATCCTGATCAATATTCTCCTGGCGATGCCGTTGGCGTTGGCGCTGGCCCTGTGCGGCTACGCCCTGCAGATCGACGCTCGTGGCCAGAACGCCAACCTCGGCGCGGCGCTGCTGCAGATCGGCCAAGCCTGGCTGGTGTTCTACACGGCCTATCGAGTACTGGCCCCCGGCGGCGTGGCCGAATTGCATTTCCGCTGGGAGAAACCCCAGGTCGAATTCCTCCAGGGCTGGATCCGCCGTCTCGGGCTGGTGGTGCTGGCGCTGGTAGCCGTGGTGGCCGTGGCCGAACTGCAACCCTCGGCCCTGGCCGATGACGTGCTGGGCATGCCGGTGGTGCTGACCTGCTACGCGTTGATGGCGTGGTTGCTCAGCCGCCTGCTGCTGAGCAGCCCTACACACAAGAACACCTCGCTATTCCGCAAGGCGGTCGGGGTGCTGTTCACCGCCCTGCCGATCGCGCTGTTCGTGGCGGTGTGCTTCGGCTACTACTACACCGCGCTGAAGCTCAGTGACCGGTTGATCAACACCCTGTACCTGCTGATGTTCTGGCTGGTGATCGAGGCCACCTTCGTCCGCGGCCTGTCGGTCGCGGCGCGGCGCCTGGCCTACCAGCGTGCCCTGGCCAAGCGCCAGGCCGCCAAGGAGGCCGGCGACGGCGAAGCGGTGGTCGAGGAACCGACCCTGGACATCGAAAAGGTCAACGAGCAGTCCCTGCGCCTGATTCGCCTGGCGCTGCTGGGCGGTTTCATCGCCGCGCTGTACTGGGTCTGGTCGGACCTGATCAGCGTGTTCTCGTACCTGGACAACATCACCCTCTACGAATACACCAGCGGCACTGGCGCGAACATGAGCATGGTGCCCATCAGCATCGGTGACATGCTCGGGGCGCTGATCATCATCGGCATCACCTTCGCCCTGGCGCGCAACCTGCCGGGCCTGCTGGAAGTGTTCGTGCTGTCGAAACTGAACCTGGCCCAGGGCAGTGCCTATGCCACCACCACGCTGCTGTCCTATGTGATCGCCGGCGTCGGTTTCGTCACCACCCTGTCCACCCTGGGTGTGAGCTGGGACAAACTGCAATGGCTGGTGGCCGCGCTGTCGGTGGGCCTGGGCTTCGGCATGCAGGAGATCTTCGCCAACTTCATCTCCGGCATCATGATCCTGTTCGAGCGTCCGGTGCGCATCGGCGACACCATCACCATCGGCAACCTGTCGGGCACGGTCAGCAAGATCCGCATTCGGGCGACCACCATCACCGACTTCGACCGCAAGGACATCATCGTCCCGAACAAGACCTTCATCACCGGGCAACTGATCAACTGGTCGCTGACCGACACCGTCACCCGGGTAACCCTGAAACTGGGCGTGGACTACGGTTCGGACCTGGACCGGGTGCGCGAATTGCTGCTCAAGGCCGCCCGCGAGAACCCACGTGTGCTGAAGGAACCGGAACCGATCGTGTACTTCCTCAACTTCGGTGAAAGCACCCTGGACCATGAGCTGCGCATGCACGTGCGCGACCTCGGCGACCGCAACCCGGTATTGGACGAGATCAACCGGTTCATCAACCGTGAGTTCAAGAAGGAGCACATCAACATCTCCTTCCGGCAGATGGAAATCTATCTGAAGAACCTGCAAGGCCAGGAATACAAACTGGTGCCCGCCGAGCCTGATAAAAAGACCCTCACGCCCGTGCCCTCGACCGTAGCCAACATCAAACCGGTGCCCGAGCCGCCGCAAGACACACTCGACTGATGCGCGCTGCCTGAGGGCGGCGCGCCGGAGACGGCCATGAAAACGCTGGAAACCTTGACCTTCGATAACCGCTTCGCCCGCCTGGGCGACGGTTTATCGACCCACGTGCTGCCCGAGCCCATCGACAATCCGCGGCTGGTCGTCGCCAGCCCGGCCGCCATGGCACTGCTGGACCTGGACCCGGTGGAAGCCGAGGCACCGCTGTTTGCCGAGATCTTTGGCGGCCACAAGCTCTGGGCCGAAACCGAGCCCCGGGCGATGGTGTATTCGGGGCATCAGTTCGGTCACTACAACCCGCAACTGGGCGATGGCCGCGGGCTGCTGCTGGGCGAGGTGTACAACGAGGCCGGCGAACACTGGGACCTGCACCTCAAGGGCGCCGGCCAGACGCCGTTCTCACGGATGGGCGACGGGCGCGCGGTGCTGCGCTCCTCTATCCGCGAATTCCTCGCCTCCGAAGCCCTGCACGCCCTGGGCATCCCCACTACCCGCGCCTTGTGCGTGATCGGCTCCGACACCCCGGTGTGGCGCGAAAAGCAGGAGCGCGCCGCCATGGTGCTGCGCCTGGCACCCAGCCACGTACGCTTCGGGCATTTCGAATATTTCTACTACACCAAGAAACCCGAGCTGCATGCGGCCCTCGCCGAGCACGTGTTGAACCTGCACTTTGCCGAGTGCCGTGAACAACCGGAGCCGTACCTGGCGATGTTCCGCGAGATCGTCGAGCGCAACGCCGAGCTGATTGCCAAATGGCAGGCTTACGGTTTCTGCCACGGCGTGATGAACACCGACAACATGTCGATCCTGGGCATCACCTTCGACTTCGGGCCGTTCGCCTTCCTCGACGACTTCGACGCCAACTTCATCTGCAACCACTCCGATGACCAGGGCCGCTACTCGTTCAGCAACCAGGTGCCCATCGGCCAGTGGAACCTCAGCGCCCTGGCCCAGGCCTTGACGCCGTTCATCAGCGTCGAAGCCCTGCGTGAGACCCTTGGCCTGTACTTGCCGCTATACCAGGCCCACTACCTGGACCTGATGCGCCGCCGCCTCGGCCTGACCCGCGCCGAGGAGGATGACCAGAAACTGCTGGAGCGCCTGCTGCAATTGATGCAGAACAGCGGCGTCGACTACAGCCTGTTCTTCCGCCGGCTGGGCGACCAAGCCCCCGAGCAAGCCATCGCCACCCTGCGCGATGACTTTGTCGACCTCAAGGGATTCGATGCCTGGGGCGAGCTTTACATCGCCCGCGTCAACCGCGACGGCGCTGTCGAGCAAGACCAGCGCCGCGCCCGGATGCACGCGGTGAACCCGCTGTATGTGCTGCGCAACTACCTGGCGCAGAAAGCCATCGACGCCGCCGAATCCGGCGACTACGAAGAAGTCCGCCGCCTGCACACAGTGCTGAGCAAGCCGTTCGAGGAACAACCGGGCATGGACAGCTACGCGCAACGTCCGCCGGAGTGGGGCAAGCATCTGGAGATCAGTTGCTCGTCGTAACCCTCCCTCGCCAAAGGTTCAGGGTTGTCTGAACGACAGTCATCGCGAGCAAGCTCGCTCCCACATTGGGAACTGTGTTATCGCGATATTTGCGACAACAACCAACCCCTGTGGCAGCGAGCTTGCTCGCGATGGCGATCTTCAATTCACCACAGACTTCTCAGTCCAGCACTTGCACATGAAGCCAATCCACTCCCCGTGACGATCACCACGTTTATTTCGATGTAGGACCATTCAGGAGCAGGCTACGCCGCCTTGCGCCATTGCCTACAACTACGCCAGAATCCGCCGGCTTGTGCGCCTTGGGGTCGGGCTTTATCGTTTCCCCGTCGCTGAAAATCAGCGATCGGGTTTAGCGATCCGACTCAACACAGACGCAACAATGCCCAGTCTCGATTGCAGTCCTTTACGTCTGCAACTCGCTTAATGGTGGCTGTGCGTGGGAGACCTTCTGGTCTACCCGGGGTTTCTGTGACCCGGATCGCTAACCTGCGTACAGCCGCCACCTTTACTTGTTTAGCGATAGGTCGTGGTGGCTCAACCAATCACGGAGATTCACCATGTTCAAAGCAACCCCCAACCCGCCAGATACCGATGCAGGCCACCCAAACTCAAAAGAATTCGACGAAACGGCTGACCGCGTCCTCGACTACTACCTCAACCCAAAACCCAGCAAACCCGAGGCTGATCCAAGCCAACTGTTCACCGTCGTCAATGGCGTCGACACCGAAACCTTGCTCGCCAATCTCAGCGAAAACCTGGCTTCGGCCAACGCCATGATCAGTGACCTGGCATTCGATCTGAAAGGCTCCAGGCGGCACGTTGCCATGGGCGTTCAGCAGTTGATCGAACTGAGCAGCTTATTGGCGAACCGGGCACTGGACAATGTCGAGCCCCGCCAGCCGACATAGCGCCTCCCCCTGTGGCGCGGGAGCAAGCTCCCTCGCCGCAGTTAGTGCGCCGCGCCAAGCCATCAAATAAAGGTCTCAACCGATACGCCGAAGCGCTCCGCCAACCAGCGGATCTGCCTTAAATTGAGCTGGCGCTTGCCGCTCAATATCTCCGATACCACCGACTGGGCGCCTATGCCCGGCAAATCGCTCTGGCTCAAACCGTGTTCGCGCATCAGATAACGAAGCGCCTCAACACCAGTGGCCTTGGGCATCGGCCGGTGTTGATGATCCCAGGCCTCGATCCATTCACCGATGATGTCCACCAGGCTCATCAGCGGATGGGCTTCTTCTTCGCCAACCAACTCCAACAATTCATCGAGCGCTGCAACCAACCGGTCGTAATCCTCTTCGCTCCTGGGCTTACGCAGCAGGGGCGACACAAACTCCCAATGGGCGGCGACTTGTTCGATCAGTGCACTCATCCCTTTTCCTCCTTCCACTTGCCTCTGTCGTATTCCCGATGGTCAAGCACGCATTTGATATACAGACGCTGCGCTCGGTATCGAATCACCGCAATCAGCCGCAACTTGTTTCCACCGATGTCAAACACATGCAGCGGACCGACCTTATCGGTTGCCGGAAATATGGATTTCATCGCCGCGAAATCAGCCGGACTATTGCGCTTGATCAGCCGATACCATTGATCCAACGCATTCGCTGAATGTGGCCATTTATCCTTGGCCTCCCAAATGCGTTTCTCAGTGATCACATGCATGCAACGTCCTTATCGCATTTTGCTATGGGGAAGTTAAACACAAATCTGGCGCATCGCAAATTGCGATAGCGCCAATTAGACAAATGGTTAGCTCTTGCTGGTTTCCAGCCTAGTCGCCAAAAGCTTTAGGCCTCGGTAAGAAATGTGAGCAGATATGAGTCCTGCTCATCCAACCTTATCGTTCCCCTGCTCAGGCGTCTCGATCCCCGGCTCTGCCTCTTCACCCCCCTTCTCCTTGGGTTTGGCCGCTGGCTTTTCCTCGGGATAGCCGGGCATGCCGCGGGCGTCTTCAGGGGTCAGTTCGTCCCGGTCGTGGCGACGATCGATGGCATAAGAAGGGGCGGCGTTGGGGTCTTCGTCGCGACCGGCGGTGCCGAGGACGAAGCCGTCGTCGTTGGGGTTGTCCACTGCCTGGGGAGTGGCTGGGTCTTGAGGATGGCTCATGGGACCTCCTGAGTCTGCAAACAGATACGTGGTGTCTTTTTGAGGCCGTGACACCTTTTCAGTGCGGCGCACCTGATGAATGGCAGCCTTGGATAACTTTGGCGAACCCCGGAAGGAAGGTCGGTGAACAGCCTGTGGGAGCTGAGCTTGCTCGCGATGAAGGCACCCTCGACCTACCGGAAGACCGCGTTATCGTTCATCGCGAGCAAGCTCAGCTCCCACAGAAGCACGCTCACTCAAGGGAGTCTGCCCTACGCCATATCACTCTGACTGAATTCCTCGGCCAGAAAATCAATCAGCGTACGCACCGACGGCAGCAACCCGCGTCGTGAAGCAAAGATCGCATGGACGATCCCGCACTTGGGTGTCCAGCCCGGCACCAGCTCCACCAGCCGGCCGGCCGCTATGTCTTCGCGGACCACCACGGTGGGCAGATGGGCAATGCCAATGCCGGCCAGCACGGCGTGACGCAGGGCGAGCAGGTCGTCGGTGACCATGCGCGGTTCATGGCGGATCAGCGCACGGGTGCCGTCCGGGCCGAACAATTCCCACTGGTATTCACGCTGCGCCGCGCCCCAATGCACGCTGGGCAAGCCGTTGAGGTCTGCCGGGGAAGCCGGTGAAGACAAGCGCTCCAGGTAAGCCGGACTGCCCACCAGGCACTGGGTACTGTTGCTCAGCACTTTCATGACCATGTCGGTGTTTTCCAGCGGCGGAAAGCGTACCCGCAAGGCGATATCGAACCCTTCATGGATCAGGTCCACCCGGCGGTTGGTGCTCTCGATGAACAACTCCACCCGCGGATACTTGAGCATATAGCGGGTCAGCATCGGCCCGACCCAACTGTTGAGCAGTGCCGTCGGGCAACTGATGCGCACCAGCCCTTGGGGCTCGGAGCGATTGCGCTCGATCACTTCCGCTGCACTCTCGGCTTCGACCCGCATCGCCAGGCAGCGCTGGTAATAGGCCTGGCCGATCTCCGTCAATGTGCAGTGGCGGCTGGTGCGATGGAGCAAGCGTACCCCGAGCCGATCTTCCAACTGGGCGATACGCCGGCTGAGCTTGGACTTTGGCATGTCCAGCGCCCGGCCCGCAGCGGCGAACCCACGGTGCTCGACCACCTGGGTGAAGTAGTAAAGCGTGTTGAGGTCTTCGATGATCGTTCTCCAAATAGAACGCTAAGGCGGATTTTTGCAGTCTAGCGCATCAAAGGTGCCAGTTTTAATCTACACCCATCGAAACGCAACACGGGTTGAAGCCGGGGCGCTTCGACCGGATGAGTCACCGAACATCGCTACACCGACATTGAAAACCTTAACCACGCCGACACCTTCGGCAACCAAAACTTAATGAGGACTACGCCATGACCACTTCCTACAACCGTCTCGACAAAGATAACGCCGCCGTCCTGCTGGTGGACCATCAAGCCGGCCTGCTGTCCCTGGTGCGCGACATCGACCCGGACCGTTTCAAGAACAACGTGCTGGCCCTGGCCGATCTGGCGAAGTACTTCCAGCTGCCGACCATCCTCACCACCAGCTTCGAAACCGGCCCCAACGGCCCGTTGATGCCCGAGCTCAAGAGCCTGTTCCCGGACGCGCCGTACATCGCTCGCCCCGGCCAGATCAACGCCTGGGACAACGAAGATTTCGTCAAGGCCATCAAGGCCACCGGCAAGAAGCAACTGATCATCGCTGGTGTGGTTACTGAAGTCTGCGTGGCCTTCCCGGCACTGTCGGCCCTGGCCGAAGGTTTCGACGTGTTCGTGGTTACCGATGCGTCCGGCACGTTCAACGAACTGACCCGTCAATCGGCCTGGGACCGCATGTCGTCCTCGGGTGCTCAGTTGATGACCTGGTTCGGCCTGGCTTGTGAACTGCACCGCGACTGGCGCAACGACGTGGAAGGGCTGGCGACGTTGTTCTCCAACCACATCCCGGACTACCGCAACCTGATGACCAGCTACAACACGCTGACCAACGCCAAATAACAGCCACACCGATTTACCCCTGTGGGAGCGAGCTCGCTCCCACAAGTTTTTGTGGTGGTTTCTATATAGTGTTCAATCTGTACCCATGATTTTCTGGAGACTGACCTGATGCTGATCCCCTGCCCCCATTGCAACGGGCTCAATCGCATACCCGCCGAACGCCTGGGCGACCAGCCCAAGTGCGGGCGCTGCAAGGCCCAGGTGTTATTGAGCAAACCGTTCGAACTCAAGCAAGGCGACTACGCCAGCCAGATCAAAGGCGACCTGCCATTGCTGGTGGATGTATGGGCCGATTGGTGTGGGCCGTGCAAGTCCTTCGCGCCCGTGTTCGAACAAGCCGCTACGCAGCTGTCGGGCAAATGCCGCTTGGCCAAGCTCGACAGCGAGGCCAACCAGCAATTATCGGCGCAGCTGGGAATCCGCTCGATTCCCAGCCTGATCCTGTTCAAGAACGGCCGGGAAGTGGCGCGCCAGAGTGGGGCGCTGCCGTTGCCGCAGTTGATGGCTTGGTTGCGCAGCCAGGGGATTTGAATCAAATCGCTCATGCGGGAGCGGGCTTTGTGGGAGCAAAGCTTGCTCGCGATCCAGGCGCTGCGGTCCTCAAGAGACCGCGGCGTTTTCATCGCGGGCAAGCCTTGCTCCCACACAGTTGCTCCCACATTGGTTTTACACAGGCCAGATCAGGCGCTTTCCAGCAGGCTATGCAGCTCCATGAACTGCAAGGTCAGCTTGTGCCGTGGGTCGAGGTGGATCAGCGGCAGGCTGGCCTGGTGGGATTCGCGCATGCGCACCGAACTGCTCAGGTACACCGGCAATACCGGCAGCCCTTCGGCGATCAGTTCGTCGAGAATCTGCTGCGGCAGGCTGGCCCGGGCCTGGAACTGGTTGACCACGATGCCTTCGACTTCCAGGCCTTCGTTATGGTCGTCCTTGAGCTCTTCGATTTCCGCCAGCAGGCCATACAGCGCCTGCCTGGAGAAGCTGTCGCAGTCGAAGGGGATCAGTACCCGATCGGCGGCGATCAATGCTGAAACCGCATAGAAATTCAGTGCGGGCGGGGTGTCCAGGTAAATCCGGTCGTAATCTTCCTCCAGCTCTTCAAGCAGTTTGCGCAGCTTGTTGATCTTGTGCTTGGCCTCAAGCTTGGGCTGCAGATCCGTCAGCTCCGCCGTGGCGGTGATCACGTGCAGGTTGTCGAACGGCGTTTCGTAGATATCCACCTTGTTCTTTTTCGAGAACGGCCCGGACGACAGGGTTTGCTTGAAGAAGTCGGCAATGCCCATGGGAATGTCATCGCCGGTCAAACCAGTCAGGTATTGAGTGGAGTTGGCCTGGGCATCCAGGTCCACCAACAGCGTGCGATAGCCTTCGCTGGCGCTCACTGCCGCCAGATTGCAGGCGATACTGGATTTGCCCACGCCACCTTTCTGATTGAACACCACACGCCGCATGTCAAAACCTCCGTGTATCAAAGATTCCCGAGTGTAGTAGGCAGCGACACCGCTTAGCTACCTTCTGCGTAGAAGGACTACAAGCAACAGTGGCTTTTCCAACGATTCAGGCGTCAATTCGTCCAGACCGTGACAGAAACAACCGACAGACAGGCTCATGATGATCGCGACAATGGTCCAAGCCTGGCCTTGAGCGGACCAACTCGTACATTTCGTTGGGCAAAATGTAACCAATATTTGCTACAAGCCAGTCGCACCGGGATAATGCGCGCCACTTGGGTCTCAAGACCATGCAGGGATGGACGCGGGTCAAGCCACTGAACCGTGACAATAAAAGCCCGCAGGGGTGGGATGAATTTTTGTGATCAATTTCAATATCGCCCAATGGCGCGCATGGGCCCCTGGGCTCGAAAGCGTGGACGATTGGCAGGCATGGAGCCGACAGCCGGTCGTATTGCCGGCCAGCGATGCCGCCCCTGACGTTTCGTTCCTGCCGGCCATGCAGCGCCGGCGCCTCAGCCGCCTGGCG
Organism: Pseudomonas brassicacearum subsp. brassicacearum; assembly: GCF_008801605.1. Classification (GTDB taxonomy): domain Bacteria; phylum Pseudomonadota; class Gammaproteobacteria; order Pseudomonadales; family Pseudomonadaceae; genus Aquipseudomonas; species Aquipseudomonas brassicacearum. Next base: position 280,784 of record NZ_VZPJ01000006.1, read on the forward strand.
CGGATGGCCTTCAGTGTTGGCTGGCCGCTGGCCGAGGGCCGGCCGGACCTACCGTTGGTCTTTATTTCCCGCCACGGCGAAACCCCGCGCACTTTTGAGATTCTCAAGGACCTGGCAGCCGACCAGCCTTTGTCGCCGACCCAATTCAGTCTGTCGGTGCACAACGCGGTGATTGGCCTGTGGTCGATCATGCGCGGCGAAACCAGCGAAATGACCGCCCTGGCCGCCACTGGCGATGGCCTGGAACACGGCGTGCTGGAGGCCGTCGCGCTGTTGAACGAAGGGTCGCCTGCGGTGCTGCTGGTGATCACCGAAGAACAACCTCCGCAAGTCTATGCACCGTGGGTCGATGACGTGCCGTTTCCCTATGCCATGGGCCTGCTGCTGACCCCGGGCGATGACTGGCAACTGGACCTGTGCGCGCAGGCCGGCCAATCGCCGGGCAGCGACTGGCCCCATGCCCTGGATCTATTGCGTACGCTGCTGGACGACAGAACCACCTGCCAACATGCCTGGAAGAATCGTGTATGGACCTGGCAACGCAACCGGTGACCGGGAAACATCGCGACGCCTATTACTGGCGCCTGATCGCGACCGCTGCAAGCTTCGCCCTGTTCGGGCTGGGCGGGCTGTGCCTGCGTTTGCTGGTGTTCCCGCTGCTGGCCTGGTGGCCCGGCGATGCCCAGGCCCACCGCCAAAGGGCGCGCCGCACGGTCGGGCGGTTGTTCTGGTTCTTTATCCGGTTCATGGCCCGCACCGGCGTGCTCACCTACAAAATCGATGGCGCCGAACGACTCGGGCGCCCCGGGCAGATGATCATTGCCAACCACCCGTCGCTGATCGACGTGGTGTTCCTGATCGGGCTGGTGCGCGACGCCAACTGCGTGGTCAAGCAAAGCCTCTGGGACAACCCCTTTACCCGGGGCCCGTTGCATTCGACCCAATACATCAGCAACGACGGCAGCATGGACATGCTCGATGCCGCCAGCGACGCCCTGCAAGAGGGCCAGACGCTGATCGTCTTCCCCGAAGGGACGCGCACCCAGCCAGGCCAGGTGCCGGCCTTTCATCGGGGGGCGGCGGCCATCGCCCTGCGGGGTGCGAAAATCCTCACACCCGTCACGATCAAGGTCTGCCCCACGACCCTGACCAAGGCTGAACCCTGGTATCGCATCCCCCAGCGCCGCGTGCACTTCAGTTTTCACGTCGGGGCCGATATAGACCCACAGGCGTTCGCCGCGCTCGGCCCGCCACCCCAGGCTTCGCGCAGGCTCAACGATTTTCTGCATCACTATTACATCAAGGAGCTCGCCGAAGATGAGCGATCTGCACCGTGACATCAAACAGCTGATCATCGAAGCGCTCGGCCTGGAAGACATTGAAGTCGATGACATCGGCGACCATCAGACCCTGTTCGGCGAAGGCTTGGGCCTGGACTCTGTGGATGCCCTGGAACTAGGCCTGGCGATCCAGAAGAAGTACGGCATCAAGATAGACGCCGACGCCAAGGACACCCGTAACCATTTCAGCAATGTGGCAAGCCTTGCGGCCTTCGTCACTGCAAAACGCCCCTGAGACCGGATCATGCAAACTCGTGACGATATTTTCCACACCCTGCGCGATGCTCTGGTCGAGCTTTTCGAGCTGGACCCTGAGCGTGTGACGCTGGAATCGAACCTGTACCAGGACCTGGAAATCGACAGCATCGACGCGGTCGACCTGATCGACCACATCAAGCGCCAGACCGGCAAGAAAATCGCCGCCGAAGAATTCAAGTCGGTGCGCACCGTCAATGACGTGGTCGAGGCAGTTTATCGACTGGTTCAACCGGCCGCATGACCCGGCTGATTGGCCTCGGCTTGCTGCTGGCGGGCCTGCTCTACCCCTTTGCGGTGTATTTCGGCATGGAGCACTTCGCCCCGTGGCAGTTCGGGCTGCTGCTGGGTAGCCTGTGGCTGGCCCGGGCGTTGCTTGGCAAGGGTGGGGCCGGCAGCCGCTGGATGGCGGCCACGGCAATCGTGTTTTGTATATTGCTCGCGCTGTTCGACAGCCCGCTCCTGCTGCGCTGGTACCCGGTGCTGATCAGCGCGTTCATGTTCGGGCTGTTCGTGCTGAGCCTGAAATACGGCCCGCCGATGATCGAACGCCTGGCCCGCCTGCGCGAACCGCAGCTGCCGGCCAAGGCGGTGGTGTATACGCGCCAGGTCACGGTGGCCTGGAGTGTGTTTTTCCTATGTAACGGTTTGCTCGCCGCCGCCCTGACCCTCTGGGCGCCGCTGAGCTGGTGGATGTTGTACACCGGCCTGATTTCCTACGGATTGATGGGGCTGCTGTTTGCCATTGAATGGCTCATACGACAACGGGTAAGAGGCCGCCCATGAATTGGATAACACTTGAGCAGATGCTGCTCAAGGCTCAGCCGGAACGCGCCGTTGCGGTCGATCCGGCGCTGAATCACTCGCAACTGCGGGACGCGGCGTTGCGCCTGGCGGCTGGCCTGCAAGCTCGGGGCGTGCGGCATGTGGCGGTGCACCTGGAAGATGCCGCCGACCTCGCCGTCGCCCTGCTCGGTGCCTGGCGCGCCGGGGTCCGAGTCCTGCTTCCGGCCGACCTGCAAGCGCAGACACGCCAGCGCTGGGCGGCGGACGTGGACCTGTGGCTGACCGACCAGCCCGGCGATACACATCCCGGCAACTTGCAACAGGCGCCGATGGACGCCGCCGAACTGGACCTCGATCACTGCTGGCTGAGCCTGTGCACCTCCGGCTCCAGCGGCGAGCCCAAGCGCATCGAGAAAACCCTGCGCCAGTTAAGCAACGAGGTCCAGGCCCTGGAACACCTGTGGGGCGCCGACCTGGGCCCGGCCTGCATGATCGGCAGCGTTGCTACCCAGCACATCTACGGGTTGCTGTTCCGGGTGCTGTGGCCGCTGTGCGCCGGGCGTGCGTTCGTGCGTCGGCAATTGGCCTTCCCGGAAGACCTGCAACGCGCCAGCCGCGAGCAACCGACCTTCGCCTGGGTCGCCAGCCCGGCACTGCTCAAGCGCATGGGCGACAACCTCGATTGGCCGGCCTTGAGCTGCGTGCGCCGGGTGTTCTCCTCTGGCGGCGCCTTGCCCCCCGAGGCAGCGCAAAGCTTGCAGCAGCGCCTGGGGCAATGGCCGACGGAAATTTTCGGCAGTTCGGAAACCGGCGGCATCGCCTGGCGCCAGGGCAGCGGATTGTGGCAACCCTTTGCCGACGTCGAACTGAGCCAGGACAGCGACGGCGCCTTGCTGATCGCCTCGCCCTATCTGCCGGCCGGGCATGTGGAACACACCGCCGACGCGGCACGAATCGCCGAAGATGGGCGCTTTGAGTTGCTCGGGCGACTGGACCGTATCGTCAAGCTCGAAGAAAAACGCATCTCCCTGCCGATGCTCGAACAAGCGCTGGTGGCCCACGACTGGGTCAGCGAAGCGCGGCTGGGGGTGGTGCAGGAGAACCGCGCCTCCCTCGGCGCACTGCTGGTGCTGAGCGACGCCGGCCTGCGAGCCTTGCGCAACCAGGGCCGGCGCGCCGTTACCGAAGGCCTGCGCCGGCACCTGAGCGAACATTGCGAAACCCTCGCCCTGCCACGGCGCTGGCGCTGGTTGCGGCAGTTGCCGCTCAACCCCCAGGGCAAGCTGCCCCAGGCCGAAGTCGAGGCGCTGCTGATGGCGCCACGGCCCAAGGTTCCCGAAGTGTTGGAACACGTCGAAACCGACGGTGAGTGGAGCCTGCAACTGGTCGTGCCGCCAGACCTGGCGTACTTCAGCGGCCACTTCCCCACCGCGCCGGTACTGCCGGGCGTGGTGCAGGTCGATTGGGCCTTGAGCCTGGGCCGTCAATTGCTGGACCTGCCGCCCCGGTTTGTCGGCATGGAAGTGCTGAAATTCCAGCAACTGGTGCGCCCCGGCGATGAAATCCAACTGCACCTGCGCTTCGACCGCGAGCGCGGCAAGCTGTACTTCGCCTACCGCAATGACACGGCGGCCTGCTCCAGCGGGCGGATTGTGCTGGGGGAAAGGGATGAGCATGCATAACCCCTGCGCCGTCATACCGGTCTACAACCATGAAACCGCCATCTCGACGGTGGTCCAGGCGTTGCTCGCCAACGGCCTGCCCTGCGTGCTGGTGGATGACGCCAGCAGCCCGGCGTGTGCCGCCGTGCTCGATCGGCTGGCCGAGGGCGAGCGGGTTCATCTGGTCAGGCTGGCGGTCAACCAGGGCAAGGGCGGCGCGGTAATGACCGGCCTGCGCGAGGCTTCGCGCCTGGGTTTCAGCCACGCCTTGCAGGTGGACGCCGACGGGCAGCACGATCTAGGCGACGTGAAAGTCTTCATCGAACAATCCCGTGCCCACCCGGACGCGGTGATCTGTGGTTATCCGCGCTACGACGCCAGCGTGCCGAAAGGTCGCCTGTACGCGCGCTACCTGACCCACGTGATGGTCTGGATCAACAGCCTGTCCTTGCAAATCCGCGACTCCATGTGCGGCTTTCGGGTCTATCCGCTGGCACCGACCCTGGCGCTGATCGACTCGGCCAATATCGGCAAGCGCATGGATTTCGATTCGGACATCCTCGTGCGCCTGGCCTGGCGCAATCAGCCGATGCACTGGCTGCACACGCGGGTCCACTACCCCCAGGACGGGGTCTCGCACTTTCGCCTGTTCCACGACAACGTGCTGATTTCCAGCATGCACACCCGGTTGTTCTTCGGCATGCTCGTGCGCTTTCCCCTGATTCTCTGGCGACGGTGGCGGGCATGAGCCTTCAGCAAGACAAGCAACATTGGGCCGACCGCCAGGAGCGCGGCAGTTTCTGGCTGATGAAACTCACCGCAGTCGCCGCCAAGGTGCTCGGCCGGCGCTTGCTGACCCCGGTGCTGTACGGCATCGTCCTGTACTTCTTCATTTTCGGCCGCAGCGCGCGCCAGGCGGCCTGGCAATATCAGCAGCGCCTGGCCGACTGGAGCGCACGTCCCGAGCTGCGCCCGACCCGCTGGCGGGTGTTCGGGCAGTTCATGGCCTTTGCCGACTCCCTGCTGGACAAGCTCGACGTCTGGAACGGCAAGCTGAGCATCGACCAGATCGAAATCGTCGATAAGGCGCTGCTGCGCAATCACTTGCGAGACACCCGCGGGCAAATGCTGGTGGGCGCGCACCTGGGCAACCTGGAAATGTGCCGGGCCCTGGCCGAGCTAGGCGAGAAAGTGACCATGAACGTGCTGGTGCACACCAAGCACGCCGAGCAGTTCAACCGTTTGCTGGGCGAAGCCGGTGCCACGCATCTGCGGCTGATCCAGGTCAGCGAGCTGGACCCGGTGATCATGTTGCAGTTGAGCGAACGCCTGGAGCGCGGCGAGTGGCTGGCAATTGCCGGCGACCGCGTACCGCTGCACGGCGGGCGCAGCGTGACCGTGGACTTCATGGGCCACCCGGCCGCCTTTCCCCAGGGCCCCTGGCTACTGGCCGGCCTGCTGAAATGCCCGGTCAACCTGCTGATGTGCCTCAAGCACGAGGGGCGCTATCGCGTCACCCTCGAACCTTTCGCCGATGCCGTGGTGTGGAAACGCAACGACCGCGAGCAAGTGATCGCCCACTGGGCTGGCCGCTATGCCGAGCGTCTGGCGCAATACTGCCTCCAGGCCCCCCAACAGTGGTTCAACTTTTACCCTTTCTGGAAGACCGATGACGATGCCCACTCTTGAGCCGGTAACCTTCGGCGAACGCCCCTTGCGCATCGAAGATGTGCTGGCCCTGGCCAACCGTCAGGCACCGACGCAGTTGCAGGATGACCCGGCGTTCCGCCAGCGCATCGCCAAGGGTGCGCAATTCCTCGATTCCTTGCTGGACAAGGAAGGCGTTATCTACGGCGTGACCACCGGTTACGGCGACTCCTGCGTGGTGGCCGTGCCGTTGCACCACGTCGAGGCCCTGCCGCGTCACCTGTACACGTTCCACGGCTGCGGCCTGGGCAAGCTGCTCGACGCCCAGGCCACCCGTGCGGTGCTGGCGGCGCGTCTGCAGTCGCTGTGCCACGGCGTGTCGGGGGTGCGGGTGGAACTGCTGGAACGCCTGCAGGCCTTTCTCGAACACGACATCCTGCCGCTGATTCCGGAAGAAGGCTCGGTGGGCGCCAGCGGTGACCTGACGCCGCTGTCCTACGTTGCCGCAACGCTGTCGGGCGAGCGGGAAGTGATGTTCCGTGGCGAACGGCGCCTGGCCGCCGATGTGCACCGCGAACTGGACTGGACCCCGCTGGTGCTGCGGCCCAAGGAGGCCCTGGCGCTGATGAACGGCACCGCCGTGATGACCGGCCTGGCCTGCCTGGCCTTCGCCCGCGCCGACTACCTGCTGCAACTGGCGACGCGCATCACCGCGCTGAACGTCGTCGCCCTGCAAGGCAACCCGGAACACTTCGACGAACGCCTGTTCGCCGCCAAGCCGCACCCGGGGCAGATGCAAGTCGCCGCGTGGCTGCGCAAGGACCTGGCGATCGACGCTCCAACCGCGCCGCTGCATCGCCTGCAGGACCGCTATTCCCTGCGCTGCGCGCCCCATGTGCTTGGGGTATTGGCCGACAGCCTGGGCTGGCTGCGCGCGTTCATCGAAACCGAACTCAACAGTGCCAACGACAACCCGATCATCGACGCCGAAGCCGAGCGCGTGCTGCACGGCGGGCATTTCTACGGTGGGCATATCGCCTTCGCCATGGACAGCCTGAAGAACCTGGTGGCCAACGTCGCCGACTTGCTGGACCGCCAGCTCGCGCTGCTGGTGGACGAGCGCTACAACCATGGCCTGCCAAGCAACCTGTCCGGCGCCAGCGCCGACCGGGCGATGCTCAACCATGGCTTCAAGGCCGTGCAGATCGGCACCAGTGCCTGGACCGCCGAAGCCCTGAAAAACACCATGCCGGCCAGCGTGTTCTCGCGTTCCACCGAGTGCCACAACCAGGACAAGGTGAGCATGGGCACCATCGCCGCCCGCGACGCCATCCGCGTACTGGAGCTGACCGAACAAGTCGCCGCCGCCACCTTGCTGGCCGCCAACCAGGGCGTGTGGCTGCGCAGCCGTGCCGAAGACGCCCGCCCACTGCCACCGGCCCTGGCCGCCATGCACGAGCAACTGGCCGAGGATTTCCCGCCAGTGATCGAGGACCGCGCCCTGGAAGGTGAACTGCGCCTGTGCCTGCAACGCATCGCCAACCAACACTGGAGGCTGCATGCGTAACCAAGGTGTCTTGCACGTCGACACGCAGGTCGTGGTGCCATTTTTCGATGTCGATTCGATGAACGTGGTCTGGCACGGCCACTACGTCAAATACCTGGAAGTGGCCCGCTGCGCCTTGCTCGACCTGATCGGCCACAACTACAACGACATGCTCGAATCCGGCCACGCATGGCCGATCATCGACCTGCAACTGCGCTACGTGCGCAGCGCCATGTTCGGCCAGGCCCTGACCGTGCGCGCCAGCCTGGTGGAGTGGGAAAACCGGCTGAAGATCAATTACCTGATCAGCGACGCAACCACCGGCGACCGCTTGACCCGTGCCAGTTCGGTGCAAGTGGCCGTGGACCTCGCCAGTCGCGAAATGCTGCTGGCCTCGCCCCGGGTCTTTGTCGAAGCCGTGGAAAGGAAACTGCCATGAAGCGCCTGTCAGCCTGGCTGTTGCTGTGCTGCCTGGCACCCGTGGCCCAGGCGTTCGACTTGCAACAGTTGAGCGACCAACTGGCCCGCCCGGAAGTGATCCACGGGCAGTTCATCCAGGAAAAACACCTGCGCGCCCTGCCCCAGCCCCTCACCAGCAAGGGACGCTTCGTGCTGGCGAAAAACCACGGGCTGCTGTGGCTGCTGCAAACCCCGCTGCAACAGGACTACCGCATCACCGCCCAGGGCATCGCCCGGCGAGACGGTAACGCCTGGCAGATGCTGCCGAACAAGAGCGCCGGCGCCGAGCAGAACCGCTTGTTCCTGGCGGTATTGCAAGGAGACAGCACAGGCCTGCAACGGGATTTCGAACTGAGCCTGTCGGGCGAGCCGCAACAATGGAAGCTCACCCTGACCCCGCGGTCGGTGCTGCTCAAACAGGTTTTCAACCAGATCAACATCGACGGCGGCGAACTGGTGCAGCGCATCGAACTGCTGGAAACCCAAGGCGACAGTACCGTGCTGCGCATGCAGGACAGCAACAGCGCACAACCCTTGAGCGAAGCGGAGCAACATGATTTTGCCGAGTGAACGGATGCTGCCCCGGCTGTTTCTGATCCTGCTGCTGGCAGTGCTCGCGCTCGCCGGTTGGCAATGGCGTAACGGCGCGCCGCTGTCGGCCAATCTCATGGAGCTGGTGCCGGGCACGTCGCCCGATGCCCTGGAGCTCATCGCCGAACAACGCATGCAGGAGCCGCTCAACCGCGAAGTGCTGGTGCTGGTCGGTCACACCGATCGCCAGCAAGCCATCGCCCTGGCGCAAACCCTCGGCGAGCAATGGCAGGCCAGCGGTCTGTTCGACAAGGTGCAATGGACGTTGCAGGCCGACTTGCCGGCGCTGCGCGCGCAATTGCTCAACGGGAGGCTGGCGATGCTCTCGGCGGCGGACCGGGAGCAATTGATCGAGCAGCCCCAGGCATTCATCCAACAACGGGTGCAGGCTCTGTTCGATCCGTTCAGCGGCTTCAGCCTGGTGCCGAACCAGGACGACTGGCTGGGCCTGACCGGGCGCATCCAGAACAGCCAGCCACAGCGCGGCGCGATAAAGTTCGACATCGGCAGCGGTGCGTTGGTCGCCGATGCCGACGGTAAAAGCTGGGTGATGCTGCGGGCCCGCGCCCAGGGCAACGCCTTCGACATGAACCTGCCGCTGCAAGTGGCCGAGCTGCTGCAACGCAGCCGCGACCAGGCGAACCAGGCCCAAGGTCAACTGCTGGCGGCCAGTGGCCTGCTGTACGCCGCCAGCGGCCAGCAACAGGCGTCCCGGGAAATCACCTGGGTCGGCGGTGGCGCGACCGTCGGCATCTTGCTGCTGCTGTTGCTGGCCTTCCGGCGCCTGCGCGTATGGCTGGCGTTCGTGCCGGTGCTGGTGGGCGTGCTGTTTGGCGCGGTGGCCTGCGTGGCCTTGTTTGGCCGCATGCATGTCATGACCCTGGTCCTGGGTTCCAGCCTGATTGGCGTAGCCGTGGACTACCCGCTGCACTACCTGTCCAAGAGCTGGAGCCTGAAGCCCTGGCGCAGCTGGCCGGCCTTGCGCCTGACCCTGCCGGGGCTGAGCCTGAGCCTTGTGACCACCTGCATCGGCTACCTGGCCCTGGCCTGGACGCCGTTCCCGGCCCTGACCCAGATCGCGATTTTTTCCGCCGCCGGGCTGGTGGGTGCCTACCTGAGCGCCGTCTGCCTGCTGCCGGCGCTGCTCAAGGGCGCAGAGTTGCGCCCCGCCCAATGGCCGCTCCAGGTCTGCCAATACCTGCTCAAGGCCCGCGAAGCCCTGCTGAAACGGGTACGCACGCCGGTCCTGCTGATGTTGTTGCTGACGTTCTGCGCGGGTGGGCTCTGGCACCTGACCACGAAAAACGACATCCGCCAGTGGATCGGCACGCCCCAGCACCTTACCGACGAAGCCCGCGACATCGCGCGCATCACCGGTTTCCAGCCCACCAGTCAGTTCTTCCTGATCCGCGCCGACGATCAATCCCAACTGCTGGAGCGCCAGACCGCCCTCAACGAGCGGCTGGATCAGTTGATCGGCCTGGAAAAGCTCCAGGGCTACCTGTCGCTGAACCAACTGGTCAGTCCGCCCGCCGAACAGCAGAAAGTGCGTGAGGCCCTGGCCCGCTTGCCAGCCTTCTGGCAACCGCTGCTGGACCTGGGCGTCCCGGTCGCTGCGCTGCAAGCAGAGCTGGAGCAATTACAGGCCCTGCCAGTGACCGACATTGACGCCGCGCTGGTCGGTCCGTTGGCCGAGCCGTATCGCACACTCTGGCTCGGACCAACAGCGCAAGGCGTTGCGGCGGTGGTCAGCTTGCAAGGTTTGAACGATGCGACGCTGCTGCGGGTACAGGCGGTGGATCTGCCAGGCGTACAACTGGTGGATCGCCTGGGCGACCTGAACCGAGTCTTCGCCGCCACGCAGGTCAGCGCCGCCGAGTTGAAACTGGCCTCCTGCGTGCTGATTGTGCTGGTGCTGATCTGGCCGTTTGGTGTCGGCGGCGCCTTGCGCATCGTGGCATTGCCGTTGCTGGCCGCACTGTGCAGCCTGGCGAGCCTCGGCTGGCTGGGACAGCCACTGACCTTGTTCAGCCTGTTCGGCCTGTTGCTGGTGACGGCCATCGGCGTCGACTACGCGATCCTGATGCGCGAGCAGATCGGCGGTGCCGCCGTGAGCCTGCTGGGCACGTTCCTGGCGGCGGTCACCACCTGGCTGTCGTTCGGCCTGCTGGCGCTGTCCAGCACACCGGCGGTGAGCAACTTCGGCCTGGCGGTGAGCCTGGGGCTGGCCTTCAGCTTCATGTTGGCGCCGTGGGCGGGACATCAAGCCCACGCGGCGACGGTCCCGGAGCCCGCCCAATGATGACCCTGCTGTTCTGGCTCATGGCCCTGGGGCTGTTCGCAGTCGCCACACGCCTGGGCGCTCGCTTCGGGTTGATCCCGATTGTCAGCCAGTTGTTGCTGGCGACCTTCGGCCTGCCGCTGCTGATGTATTTCTGGATCGAACCGGGCTGGCAACTCAGCGGCGTACAACTGGTATCGCCGGTGTGGCTAAAGAACCTCTACAGCCTCGCGTTCGCGCTGTTGCTGGGGCACATCCTCAGCGACGTGATCGACCTGCGCCTGGACCGCCAGAGCATGAAAATCGCCCTGCCAAGCTTCGTCGTTCCATTCGCCTGCGGTCTGGCGACAGCGTTCTGGCTGCTGCCGCCCCAGCCCTGGATCAGCTCCCTGGCGGTGGGACTGCTGTTTGCGATCACGGCGATCCCGGTGCTGTACCTGTACCTGCGTCACATCGACTACCCACCCGCCGCCACCCGGCGACTGGTGCAAACGGCGATCCTGATCGACCTGGCCTGCTGGAGCCTGTTCGGCCTGGCGCAGGGCAGCCTCCACCTGGGCAGCCTGCTGTTGCCGTTGGCCGGCGCCTGTGTGCCGTTGCTGTTGCGCCTGGTTGGCCTGCGCCAGCCATTGTTGTACAGCGGTGTGTTCTTTGCCCTGCTGGTGGTGGCCGAGCACTACCGGCTCAATGCACTGATCGTCGGCATTGGTTATCTGCTGTGCATGGCCGCGCTCAAAGTGCCCTTGAGGCTGCCGCTCAATATCGCCTGGATGCAGGGCTTGCAGACATACCTGGCGATCCCGCTGATCCTCACGTTCGGCATTGTGCAGATCGACGTGCACAGCGCCATGAGCAGCCTCGACTGGGTGCAATTGACGGCGTTGCTGCTGTTGCCCATTGCCAGCAAACTGCTGGGCAACTGGCTGGGCCTGGGTTGGGCCGCCGCGTCATTCGCCGGCGCCAGTCGCTGGCGCGAAAGTGTCCTGCTGAACATTCGCGGCTTGAGTGAAATCGTCTTCCTCAATCTGCTCTTGCAACAACAGCTCATCAGCCCCGCGTTGTACTTCACGCTGATGCTGATGGGACTGATCGCCACATTGCTGCCGGCCGTGACCGGTTTCCACCGTATTCCCTCGATTGCCGTCCCGGCCAGGAGCTCCAGTGCCAACAGTTGAAATGGAACGTCGACAGGTCGTCATCATCGGCGCAGGCCCTTCCGGCGCCATCGCAGCCGCGCTGCTCAAGCGCAAGGGCCACGATGTGCTGGTCATCGAGCGCCAGCATTTCCCCCGGTTCTCCATCGGTGAGAGCCTGTTGTCCCATTGCCTGGATTTCGTCGAAGAAGCCGGCATGCTCGACGCGGTGAATGCCGCCGGGTTCCAGCGCAAGAACGGCGCCGCATTTGCCTGGGGCGAGCGCTACAGCGCCTTCGATTTCGGCGATACCTTCAGCAATGGCAAACCCACGACCTTCCAGGTACAACGCGCCGACTTCGACAAGTTGCTGGCCGACCAGGCCGCCCTGCAAGGCGTGGAGATCCGCTACGGCCAAGCGATCACCAGCGCCGACTTCAGCCTCGCCAAGCCACGACTGGGCGTGCAGCGCGAAGATGGCAGCGAGTACTGCGTCGAGGCCGACTTCGTGCTCGATGCCAGCGGCTATGGCCGTGTTCTGCCGCGCCTGCTGGACCTTGAAGCACCGTCGAATTTCCCGGTGCGCCAGGCGGTGTTCACGCACATCGAGGATCGCATCGACGCCCCGGCGTTCGATCGAGAAAAGATCCTGATCACCACCCACCCGAGCAAACGCGACGTGTGGTTCTGGACCATTCCGTTCAGCGGCGGGCGCTGCTCGGTGGGCGTGGTCGCGGCGGCGGAACATTTCGCCGGCCGCACCGACGACCTCGATGCCTGCCTGCGCAGTTTCATCGATGAAACCCCAAGCCTGGCCGGCGTGCTGCAGAACGCCGTGTGGGATACCCCGGCGCGGACCATCGGCGGCTACTCGGCCAACGTCAAGACCCTGCACGGCCAAGGCTTCGCCCTGCTGGGCAACGCTGCGGAATTCCTCGACCCGGTGTTTTCCTCCGGCGTGACCATTGCCATGCGCTCGGCGAGCATGGCCGCCGCTGTGCTCCACCGGCAGTTGCAAGGTGAAAGCGTGGATTGGCAAAGCGAGTTCGCCGAGCCGCTCAAGCGCGGCGTCGACACCTTCCGCTGCTATGTCGAGGGCTGGTACGCCGGCACCTTCCAGGACGTGATTTTCTACACCGAAGGTTCGGACGACATCCGCCGCATGATCAGCTCGATCCTGGCAGGCTACGCCTGGGATCAGCGCAATCCGTTTGTCAGCGAGCCCAAGCGGCGCCTGCGCATGCTCTCGGAAATCTGCGCGAGCCCGGCGCCATGAGTCAGCAACCATGAGCTACCTGAGCGACAACTACGTCGAAGAGACCCGTTTCGGCTTCTGGTTCCTGCGCAGCCACACCTGGCAGCACCATGTGTTGCGCGTGGCGATCAACGACCTGCGCAGCCTGTTCAGCACCCCGCTGCCGAGCAACCCGGTGCTGCTCGACGCTGGCTGCGGTCAGGGCAAATCATTCCAGTACCTGCGCCAGGTGTTCGCGCCACAGCGCCTGATCGGCGTGGATGCCGACCCTCACAGCCTGGACCTGAGCCGGGAGGAAGCCGCACGCCAAGGCATGGCCGTGGAACTGATCGGCAGCGACTGCGCGACCTTGGCGGTGCCCGATGCCAGCGTCGACCTGTTGTTCTGCCACCAGACCTTCCATCACCTGGTGGAGCAGGAGAAAGCCCTCGCCGAGTTCTATCGCGTACTCAAGCCCGGCGGCTATTTGATGTTCGCCGAATCCACCGAAGCCTACATCGACACCTGGGTGATTCGCTGGCTGTTCCGCCATCCCATGCACGTACAGAAAAGTGCCGCGCAGTACCTGGAGATGATCCGCGAGCAAGGCTTCCAGTTCGAAGCCCGCAACGTCTCCTACCCGTACCTGTGGTGGAGCCGCGCCAAGGACTTCGGCTTGCTGGAGCGTTTTGGCCTGCGCCGCGCCAAACCGTTCGGCGAGCGCGAGGAAACCCTGGTCAATGTGGTGGCTCGCAAGCCCGTCGAAGGGGCCATCGGATGATTCGTGCCCTGCTTGTCGGCTGCCTGTTGCTGCTCAGTGCCTGCGCCAGCCATGCGCCGCTGCCCGAGCGCACGCCAACCCTGGCCTTGCCGATGCAACTGCACATCGAGCGGACATTGGCCGGCCAACGCCAGGACTGGCTGCTGGTGATCCAGCGCGAAGACGCCGGCATCCGTTGGTCGATGATGGACCCGCTGGGCATTCCCGTGGCCCGCCAGCGCCTGGTCGCTGGCCAGTGGCAGGCCGACGGTCTGCTGCCGCCCAATGCCGAAGCCCGGGAGTTGTTCGCCGCGCTGTTGTTCGCCCTGACCCCCGAAGCCGAACTGCCGGGCAACTACCCGACCGCCCGGCAACAAGCGTCGCAACGGACCCTCGATTCCCGCTGGCAGGTGCGCTACACGCAGCCGCTGGATTTTGAAATGAGCCTGCCCCAAGGCCCCCGCTACCGCATCACACCGTTGACCGAGAACGCCCCATGACCGCCTATTTGAATGCCCTCGGGGTGATCTGTGCCCTGGGCCGCGACAAGCACACCGTCGCGCACAACCTGTTTGCCGGCGACTGTTCGGGCGTGCGTATCAAGGACGGCTGGGTCGCCGAACGTGCATTACCGGTTGCCGCGGTGCCGGGTGAACTCGCCCCCATCCCCCCAACCCTGTTGGCGCACCGCAGCCGCAACAATCAGCTGCTGCTGGAAGCCGGGCTGCAGATTCGCGCCGAGATCGACCAGGCCATCCAGGCCTACGGTCGCGCCCGCATCGGCATCGTGTTGGGCACCAGCACTTCGGGGATCGATGAGGCCAGCCAGGGCATTGCCCATTACCTGCGCGAGCAACACTTCCCCGACGGCTACGACTACCAGCAACAGGAACTCAGCGCGCCGGCCAACTTTCTTTCCGACTGGCTCGGCCTGAGCGGTCCGTCCTACGTGATTTCCACGGCCTGCACCTCCAGCGCCCGCGCCTTGATGAGCGCCCGGCGCCTGCTGGACCTGGGCCTGTGCGATGCCGTGCTATGTGGTGGCGTGGACAGCCTGTGCAAACTGACCCTCAACGGTTTTTCCGCACTGGAAGCGGTGTCGAACGAACGCTGCAATCCGTTTTCAGTGAACCGCAGCGGCATCAACATTGGCGAAGCAGCCGTGCTGTTCCTCATGAGCAAGACGCCAGGTGACGGGACACCGATTGCCTTGCTCGGTGACGGTGCCAGTTCCGATGCCCACCATATTTCCGCACCTGAACCCAGTGGTCGCGGCGCCCGCCAGGCCATGGAAAAAGCCCTGCGTTGCGCTGGCCTCGAGGCCAGCCAGATCGACTACCTGAACCTGCATGGCACCGCCACGCAACACAATGACGCCATGGAAAGCCAGGCGGTGGCCGGGCTGTTTCCAGCGGGCGTGCCCTGCTCGTCCACCAAGCCCATGACCGGCCATACTCTCGGCGCGGCCGGGGCACTGGAAGCGGCATTCTGCTGGTTGGCCCTGAGCGCAGAAAACACCGCCCTGGCCCTGCCGCCGCATGTCTGGGACGGCCAGGCCGATCCGGCCCTGCCGGCGCTGGACTGGGTCACCGCCGGCACCCACCTGAACCCGGTCACCCCGCGCCGCCTGATGAGCAATTCATTTGCATTCGGCGGCAACAACGTCAGCCTGATTATCGGAGACGCCCCATGATTGACTGGCCGCTCGCCGAACTGCTGCCCCATGCCGGCGACATGATCCTCATCGACCGGATCCTGTCGTTCGATGACGAACAGATCCATGCCCACGCCACCGTCAAGCCCGGCGGTTTGTTCAACCGCGACGACGGCGCGCTGCCGGCCTGGGTCGGCATCGAGCTGATGGCTCAAAGCGTCGCGGCGTTTGCCGGTTGCCATGCACGCCAACGGGGTGATGCCGTGGCCCTGGGCTTTTTGCTCGGCACCCGCAAGTTCGAATGCAACGTCGAGTGTTTTCCCGCCGGCGTCGAGCTGACCATCCACGGCGTGCGCTCCCTGGAAGACGACAACGGCATGGGCGTGTTCGAATGTCACATCCACGCCCCCGGCATCCATGCCTCGGCCCGGCTCAACGTATTCCGTCCGCCCCAGGCCGCCCATTACCTTCATGAACCGTCCGCAACAGGAAACCCGTCATGACTGAATCCGTACTGGTCACCGGCTCCAGCCGTGGCATCGGCCGCGCCATCGCCCTGCGCCTGGCCCAGGCCGGGCACGACATCGTGCTGCACTGCCGCAGCGGCCGCGCCGAGGCCGAGACGGTCCAGGCGCAAATCCAGGCCCTGGGCCGCAACGCCCGGGTGCTGCAATTCGACGTGGCCGACCGGGCCGCGTGCAAGGCCATTCTCGAAGCCGATGTCGAAACCCACGGCGCCTATTACGGCGTGGTGCTCAACGCCGGCCTGACCCGCGATGGTGCCTTCCCGGCCCTGAGCGAAGACGACTGGGATGTGGTGATGCGCACCAACCTCGACGGTTTCTATAACGTGCTGCATCCGGTGATGATGCCGATGATCCGTCGTCGCGCCGCCGGGAGGATCGTCTGCATCACCTCGGTTTCCGGGCTGATCGGCAATCGCGGCCAGGTCAACTACAGCGCCTCGAAGGCCGGGTTGATCGGCGCGGCCAAGGCGTTGGCAATCGAGCTGGGCAAGCGCAAGATCACCGTCAATTGCGTCGCGCCAGGCCTGATCGACACCGCCATGCTCGATGAAAACGTACCCGTGGAAGAACTGATGAAAATGATCCCCGCCCAGCGCATGGGCACCCCGGAAGAAGTGGCGGGTGCGGTGAATTTCCTGATGTCCGCCGAAGCCGGCTACATCACCCGGCAGGTCCTGGCCGTCAACGGAGGCTTGTGCTGATGAAGCGCGTCGTCGTCACCGGCATGGCCGGTATCACCTCCATAGGCAGCGACTGGGAAACCATCGCCGCCAACTTCGCCGCCAACCGCAGCGGCATCCGGCGCATGGATGAGTGGGACCGTTTCACCGAACTTAACACCCGCCTGGCCGGGCCCATCGATGACTTCCAGGTCCCCGCCCACTGGACCCGCAAGCAACTGCGCAGCATGGGCCGGGTTTCGCGCCTGGCGGTTGCGTCGGCGGAACAGGCCCTGGCCGACGCCGGCCTGCTGGGCGACGAGTCGATCAAGGACGGGCGCATGGGCGTGTCCTGCGGTTCGTCCACCGGCAGCACCGACGAGATCAAGGCCTTTGGCAACATGCTGCTCAACAGCGTGGCCGAAGGGTTGAACGCCAACTCCTACGTGCGAATGATGCCCCACACCACGGCGGCCAACATCAGCATCTTCTTCGGCTTGACCGGGCGCCTGATCCCCACCTCCAGCGCCTGCACCAGCGGCAGCCATGGCATCGGCTATGCCTACGAGGCCATCAAATTCGGGCGCCTGCCGTTGATGCTTGCCGGTGGCGCCGAAGAGCTGTGCCCGACCGAAGCGATGGTGTTCGATGCGCTCTACGCCACCAGCCTGAAAAACGAAGCACCGCAAACCAGCCCGCGCCCCTACGACAAGGACCGCGACGGCCTGGTGATCGGTGAAGGCGCCGGCATGCTCGTGCTTGAAGAACTGGAACATGCGTTGGCACGCGGCGCGCGGATCCATGCCGAGATCGTCGGCTTTGGCAGCAACGCCGACGGCCAGCACGCCACCCGCCCCGAACTGCTCACCATGCGCCGGGCCATGGAACTGGCCCTGGAAGATGCCGGCCTCGAACCCTCGGCCATCGGCTACGTCAACGGCCACGGCACCGCCACCGAACAAGGTGACATCGCCGAAACCCTGGCCACCAGCAGCCTGTTTGGCGAACACATGCCCATCAGCTCGCAGAAGAGTTTCCTCGGTCACACCCTGGGCGCCTGCGGCGCGCTGGAGTCCTGGTTCAGCATCGAAATGATGAACCGCGACCTCTACGTGCACACCTTCAACCTCGATGAGGTTGATCCCCAATGCGGCAAGCTCGATTACCTGCGTAACGAGTTCAGGTCGATGAGCAACGAATACGTGATGAACAACAACTTCGCCTTTGGTGGGGTCAACACCTCGCTGATTTTCCGCCGCTGGCACTGAATCGGATTCAAAACCCTGTTACCCCTCGTCAAGGAGACCATGATGTCGTTGAAGAAAATCGCCGTGACCGCCGCCCTGTTGCTCAGCACCCTGCCAAGCCTCAGCCAGGCCCGTGATACCGCGCTGTTCCTGCCGTTCGACAAAGTCGTCGCCGAAGCCATCCGCACCGGCAAGATCGACGGCAGCGTGAAGTTCTACCTGGCCGGCAACAAACCGGCCGGCAACGTCACCGTGGTCAGCCCAGGGGCGGTGACCAACAAGAAAACCAACGCCTTCAACAAATCCGATGAAGTAGCCTGCGAATGGGTCCTGCAATCGGCCCTGATCAGCCTGCACCAAGCCGCCAAGAACGCCGGCGCCAATGCCGTCACCAACATCGTCAGCTTCTACAAGAGCAACGAACGCAAGGACCCCACCACCTACGAATGCCACGCCGGCGCGATCATGGCGGGTGTTGCGTTGAAAGGGGATTTGGCGAAGGTGCAATAAAAAAGCACCTTTTGAAGTCCCCGCTGGGGTATAGGAACTGTGTAGGAGCTGTCGAGTGCAACGAGGCTGCGATCTTTCCCCAGACACTTGAGTCCCAAGCGAAAGATCAAAAGATCGTCCGAACGCGGCCCGAGCCTTCGGCAGCTCCTGCAGGGTTCGATAGCGGTGGGTCAGTACCGGTGATGTTGGCTGTGCCGCCGTCATCGCGAGCAGGCTCGCTCCCACAGGTCATTAAGCCAGTTGAGCGACTCGGCTGGCTTGCGGTGCGGGGTCTGCATTTTTGTAGGTGACCCAGAATACCGAGGGGATCAGTCGTGCTTTGCAGGGGCAGGTACTGTGGCTATCCAGGGTGCCGGCCATATGCCTGCCATGGCTGACCATGTGCCCGATACCGCCCCTGATCTGATAGGTGTTCCCGTCCTTTCCACAAGAGACGCGGTCACCTTCGCGGGCATGCTGCAGGCCAAACATGTTCACCTTGCCATCGCCATCCAGCATTTTCCCACCGCAAGTGGTCTTGTCACCCTGGCCGATGAAGTAACCCCTGTTCATTGGATGTTCTCCTTCATCGCATTCGAGTGCAGGTGATGAACATCCGCCAGCCTGAGAGCAGGCAAAAAATCCTCTGCCATCGGCACACCTTCACGCACGATGATCAGGAAACGTCTCTGAAGTGTATTGATGATCTCGTCGCCATTGCTCAGGCGGCTGCCGACCAGTGCGATGTTGCTGTTGGCTTCCCCGGCGGCGGTTATGATCCGTGCCGTGGTGCCATCGGCATACACAACCTGATCGCCTTTCTGCGCGGCTCGTACTTTCCAGCCATTATCCAGGGTGAACGTCAACGACGATGACACTTGCTGGATCGTTCCGCCGTTACGCGTCTGGCTGCCCTCGGTGGCCACTCGGTAAATAGCGATGGGAGGATGAGCCTGGACGTGCGCCTTTTGTCGATTAATCCATGCCACGACTTCTTTGCTGTAACCGTCGAGTTGCCGTTGCTCCAAGTACAAGTCGTCCAAATGGCGGAGGTATTCAGCAGAGACTTCGTTGGTGTATGGGGACAGCAAGAGTTCATTCATTACTAAGGCTCCTGTTCAAGGGACGTTATCCGTTGGCCTTTGGAACGCTAAGCCGGACGAATTTCGGAGCAATGAATAAGACGTTGCAGCGCTAGCAAGTCGCAATCCCGGCAGCACGGCATTAGGAGCAAACAGGAAATTTCGGAAAAGAAAATGCGCACTTTCCTACAGCCAAGAGGAATCTGACAGTCCAATCCTGTTTTTGCCGTTTGTCGGAACTGTCATCTTCGACAGTATCGGTGGGGTTCCGGATCCCATCAGGCTTTAACCACTTGAAAAATTGCTTTTCTATTTTCAGATGTTTAAACCCGGTTTCAAAAATGGATAAAAAATTGATGAATACGATCGCCTGGTCAGGCGTCACAGCCGTGTCTTCTCAACGCCACGCCACATCGCCCTCCTTGGAACAAGGCGGCATTGTTGTGGACGGTGTGCTATTTACCCGCGCCTATGCGCAGGTGAATGGCATTCGCCTTCACTATCTTATGAGCGGTAATGGCGAACACCCGGTTTTGCTGGTGCATGGGTTTCCGGGAAGTTGGCGCAGCTGGGAGACGTTGATGGGGCCATTGGTGCGTGCTGGTTTTACCCCGATCGTTCCTGATTATCGCGGTGCTGGCGAAACTGATATTTCAACAGGTGGCTATGACAAAAAAAGCATGGCGCATGACCTACACCAACTGGTATCCCTCCTGAACATCAAGCAGGTCGATATTATTGGTCACGACATGGGTTTAATCATTGCCTATGCCTACGGCGCGCTTTACCCCGATGAAACCAAACATATCATCTTGATGGATGGATTCATTCCTGGCATCCCTGGATGGGAAACCGCTTACAACGGAAATATTGAAGCGGGCGTGGCAAGTAAATGGCACTTTCGCTTTTTTGGTAAAACGGCCCTGTCCATGATCCAGAGGCAGGAGAAAACCTACCTGGACATGTTTTTTGATAATTTTGTCTTCGCGGGCAACGGTACGGTACGTGAAGAGGTGCGCCAGGCGCTGGTGGAGGACTACTCCCGACCTGGGCGCATGGAGGCGGCATTCAAGCTTTATTCGGCCTGGGTAGAGCATGATGTGAATGACAACCTGGCTTTTGCCCAGAATAAGTTGACGGTTCCGCTGCTCACCATCGGCGGCGACAATTCGAGAGGTAAAACCTTGGCCGAGCAGGCCTTGCACATTGCTACGCAACCGCACTCATTAATACTGGTCAATACCGGACATTGGGTATTGGAAGAACAACCGCAGGCTACCCGCGACGCTATCCTGACCTTTCTTGCACAATAAACAATCAGTCAAATTCGCTTTGTCACAGGCGCTCGTACAGCACCTTCCTTTGTATGTGCGGTATCTATCTACCACCCTATCGTCGCCTGCCTTCAATAGGTTGCCCTTCCGAAAAACTCTCAGGAAGAGCACATGCAGGAAGATACCGCCCCCATACCGTCTTTCAACCTTCCGCAGGCCGATAGCGTCACTGACGCCAGCGCCCTACTGACAAGCCGGCTCACGACCTCGCAGCAGCACATGATCCGCTTGAACTGTGCCGTTCCCTGGCCCTCGACGGCCACGAGACAGCATCTGGACTACTGGTTCAAAAGAACCTTCCCCGCCTTGGCGGGCACCATGGCCGTCGAAACGTTGTCGGTGTGCACGCTGCAAGAGGAGCCTATCCCGCCATCGAAACGAGTCCCCGACGGACCGATGTCCCGGCGGACAGTGAAAGATATCGTTTTCCTCGAGACCCTTTTCTGGCGCGCCGTTGCCGGGCAGATGAATACCCGTGAGTTTTTCCTCGAAATCGACAACCTCGAGGTTGTCGTGACGAAAGACAACCTCACCCAAGTGCCCAGCGCCCTGAACAGTCGTGAAGCAAAGGAGGAAATCAAACGCCTGCTGAACACCACGCCAGCGTCTTATGAACGGCTGCTGGCGCGGGTCCTGGACGACTTCTGGAGTAAACCGGCCGATTTCACCCGAGGCCGCAACGTCGGTGACTGGCTGGCGGAAGAACTGGGCACGCAACTGCAGGTACAAGCGGATCTTCATTTGCTGGATACAACGCTGAGCCAGGCAATGCACAAGGCAGTGACAGACCATCTGGCGGCGCAGGCCACCAGACCCGGGGTTTTCAACCTGAGCCTCACTCTCCAAGGTTGGGGATTCAGCCTGCCGGTGCCGGGTGCCGTCGTGCTGACACGGCCCGACCATACCGATCATTCGGCGGACGCCGTGCTGTACCGTCCGGGTCATCCGCTGGAGGTGCATGGCAGCCTGACGGAACTGAAGGCCAGCCTGATGGAGGACGATAACGTTGAGGACCGGTTGGACACCGCACCAATAGCAGGGAATTTCCTTGTTCATTTGGTCAGCGATTTGCGGGCGGTGCAGAAAGCAGCCGTGAGCAATACCTTGTTGAACGGCCCGACCGAGGAAGAGGAAATCGCCGCCTGGGTGAGCAGGCTGGATGCCGCGGCGGACATCGGCGATAAGCTGGACCTGGCGGGCGCCATGGACGAGCGCGAGCTGCGGCTGAACCTGAAAAACTTGAATGACTGGCTGCACGACCTCCCCCACATCACCGGTGACGACCGCCTGGCATGGTGGCGGGCGGCGCAGGCCCTGCACAGCAGCCTGGTCGATACACCGCCCCCAGCGGACCCGGTGACGCTGGCCACCGCGCAGGCGCTTCGGGAGCGGACCCGTCGCCTGCTCGCCGGCTTCATCGGGGAGAAATACCCGCCAGCCGACCCTGAGGATGTGTCGCTGAGTATCAGAAAACAACTGACTGACCCGCATGCACCAACGGGCGCCTCACCGTTCGGGTCCGGGGTTTCGCAAGGTGGCGTGAGGGGGGTCATGGATGACCGCCGTTCCATGACCGAGTGGGCGATGTCCAACCTGACCCAGGACGAACGCAACGCCGCTCAGCCTAGCGTCGTCGGGCCGCTGAGCTTTGCGCAGATTATAGAGACCATCGAGCGGGCAGACATCGGCACCCGGCTGGCGACCGATGTGCAACTCGCCGCCCGCCAATCACAAGCGCAATGGATGACCCTGAAAGCGCAACAGATCCGGGCGCAGGCGTGGACCGCCCATATCTCGGGCGACCTGAGGCACGACAAGGACAGTATCGGACTGAACCTGGTGCTGGCAGCGTTGGACAGTCCGACACCGGATCGGCGCGCCAAGGTCAACGGGCACGACGTGGTGGTCCGTCAACTGCAGTGGGGCAACAGCGTGCTCAGGTCGATACTGGCGTTTGGGGTGAAAACCGTGTCGAGCCGCCCGTCGCTGACGCTGTACACGCCGGGAGCACCGGACGGCAAGGTGTTCAGGGACGTGGATGCGGCCAGCGGTCGAACGTTGGAAAGCACCTTGGCGCAGACGCTCACTGCCACGCCACAAATGACCCGCTGGCTCATTTCGCAACTGCCGCTGCTGGAGCAGGCCGTACAGCTTGCCAGCATGGTGCCGGCCTCGGAAAAGCTGACGTTCGAGGAGAAGATAAGAAAAGTCACACAGTCGGCTTTCGTCTGGGCGAGGACCAGGGCACAGAACGACTTTGCGACGAAAATCTCCTCGCCCGTGGTTGGAGGGAACTTGCTCCAAGCACTGTATGAAACGCAAATAACCCACGCGATGAAAACCGCGGACATGTTGACGGTGACCAACGCCGAACGCGACAGCGCAGCCGCGCGGGAGGGGCGCAGAAACGGCGTCATGTTGTTGACCGGGGCGATGTCGATGGCACCTGCGGGCCGGCTGGGCGGAATACTGGGACGTGCGATCCTGCCAACGATGGCCGGAGGGACGGCGGTGGCGGCAATCGATGTCGAAGACGGTCACTTCAGCCAGTGGACACGTGATTTTATCAGCGGACTGGGCGAGGTCATCGCCGAAGCCGGGCAGGATCTGATCATGGCGCGTGCAAGGCGTCATCAGGCACGCCCGGCGCTGTCCTCCCTGCCCCGCATGCCAGATCCGGAGTTGGAGCCTTTTCACCTCAGGGGCTTTGACAGCAAGGGGTTGATCCCCGAAGGCCGCAATCGGTACAGGGACACCAGCGGGCAGGGTTACCTGACCATAGGAAAGTACTTCTACAAATCGGCGATTCAGGGAGGCGAACGGATTATCTACGCGCCTAACAACCGTACAAACCAGCGGACGGTGACCTGGAGAAATGGCGGATGGCAGGTTGAAGCGCAAAACCGGTTGTTGGGTGGCGGGGCATTACAGAGCCTGATCGGCCGGTCTCCAGAGACCCTGCAACAGAAGCGATGCAACATATTGCTGGAAGGTGCTTTGGCGGACCAACGCAGGCCCTCCGTTGAATTGGTCAACACCGTAAAGAATCTTGTTGATTCAATGCCTGATGAGCTGGCTGTACGCATACTCCATGAGAGCATGGAGGATGTTGGCATGCGAGACTTGGATTCTTATCGCGCACAAATAACCTCTCTCTATCAAACGCAGGTAATTCCCCACGCAAACTTGAAGCATAAAATCAACATATGGATGCACGTCGATACTGCGACCAAAGTCATCGAATCAAGAGGTGATGGCTTCAACCTTACAGCCGCCCAACAAATACTGATATTTGACAAGATAGAAATACTTGGTCCAAAGCTGTTCAATCACCGAGGTGAGTTCAATACGGCCATCACCATATTGCCAGATAACGTCACCGGGGCTGTATTTCTAGCGATCACCCCCGAACGAGGAAAAAAGCGAGACGCCGTCCGTAATATTGCAGATACCCATACCGAAATATTGGAAGTCGCACAAGCCAAACTCCTCGCCGAGCTGGAACCGCTATTCCCAGGGAGCGGCCCGGATGTAGAGGCCGCCAGGAGAAGATACGTTAACGCCGCCGAACGCCAAGACGAATACAAAAGAAAATTCATCAATGCCTTCAGTACGGAAATGCGCCGCAGAAACAGACTCGGGCTACTGACAGAAATCAGGCAACATGAAATCCCTTACATCATCGCCAACAAAGGCAAGTCGCAACGCAGGATGATGGTTGTTACCGAAGAGGAGATTACAAAATTCACCCGAAACTTATCCCGCTATGATGCGTTCGACATCGAGGTCGTGACACAGGCCCGGACAAACAGGGTGACCGGCACCCGACCTCCAACCACGCCACCTACTTCAGCGGTTCCGTCGCCTGCGGCCGACAAGTTCATGGTCGATACCAGCCCACTGGCGGACACGCAAATGTCCTACGATAACTTCCCTGAAACAGCCAGGGCGAAAGTAGTAGAAATCATGGATGACATTCGTGCTGGCAGGGTGACGACGAAGAAAATCAATCAGTATTACTGGTACGACATGGCTCGACTGGTTCCAGGAGGTGGCCGGGGCTTGTGGCGCGCCGCGTTCGAACGCCAGGGCGATACGTGGACACTCCAGGGTTTCTATAATTATCACGTAAACAAACCGGCGACCGTCTGGGGGGATTGAGATAGAGAGCCCAGAAGGCGTAGGCACGTCCAACATCTTTGGTGGCTGATGCACCGCTATCGCGAGCAAGCTCGCTCCCACAGGAGATTTGCGGTGATTGAAGGTTCTGCGACCACCGACGATCAAGGGTGGGAGCGAGCTTGCTCGCGATGGCGTCGGCACATCCAATATCTGCATCGCGATCAAGCTCGCTCCCACAGGCGTTTTTCCGCTTGACCCGCTACTCGGTATTACCTGTCAACAACGCCACAAACGCCTTCGCCATCGGCGAACGCTGGTCCTTGCGCTGGACCAGCCACACCGCCGACACCGCTGCCGGATCGAGTAGCGGTCGATACACCACCCCATCGATACGCATGCGTTGGTAAGACGCCGGCAATACCGAGACACCCAGCCCCGCCGCCACCAAGCCGATGATGGTCATGGCTTCGCCGGCTTCCTGGGCGAAGTGCGGGCTGAAGCCGGCGTCGCGGGCCAGGTTCAGGAGCTGGGCATAGAGGCCGCTGCCGTAGCTGCGGGGGAAGAACACGAACGGCTCCTGGGCCAAGGCCGAGAGGAACAGGCCGTCTTCATTGCCCTGGGCCAGGGGATGCTTGGCACTGAGCACGGCTACCAGCGGTTCGCGGCTGAGTTCGATTTCCACCAAGGAGTCGGGCAACGGCAAGGGTCGCATGATGCCCACCTCGATCTCTTCATCCACCAGTGCGTCGGCCACTTGGGTACTGCTCATTTCCCGCAGGTTCAGGTGCACCGCCGGGAAGCGTTGCCGGAATGAAAAAATCGCCTGGGGGATGGTGGAGTTGAAAGGCGCCGAGGAGGTGAAGCCGATTTTCAGCTCGCCCAACTCCCCCAGTTGGGCGCGGCGGGCGACGTCAGCGGCTTTATCGACCTGGACCAATACCCGTCGCGCTTCTTCAAGGAACAACCGCCCGGCCTCGCTCAATTCGACCCGACGATTGGTACGCTCGAACAACCGTGCGCCAATCTCCTGCTCCAGCGCCTGGATCTGCTGGCTCAAGGGCGGCTGGGAGATGCCCAGGGCCAGCGCGGCACGGCCGAAATGCAGTTCTTCGGCAACGGCGATGAAGTAACGCAGGTGTCGCAATTCCATGGGCAATCCAATAGGTCGTATAACGTCTTAAACAGGTCGAACAATATATTGGATAGAATCATTAGCCGGCTATATGCTTTTTTCATTGCCTGCCAGAACGTGCCCTTGCGAGGTCCACCGTGAAAACTGCTGTCGCTCCACTGACCCATGAAATCCCGCCGCGTGTGCAGGATGATGTCGTCGCCGAACTCAAGGACATCTATATCGAGAAGGGCACGCCGATGTTCATGCGCACGGTGCTGGCGCTGTTCAGCGGTGGCTTTGCGACCTTTGCCCTGCTGTATTGCGTGCAACCGATGATGCCGCTGTTGTCCAAGGAATTTTCCATCAACGCGGCGCAGAGCAGCCTGATCCTGTCGGTGGCGACCGGCCTGCTCGCCATCGGCCTGTTGATCACCGGCCCGATTTCCGACCGCATCGGGCGCAAGCCGGTGATGGTCGCGGCGCTGTTCGCCGCCTCGGCGTGTACGATTGCCAGCGCCATGATGCCGACCTGGCAGGGTGTATTGCTGCTACGTGCCTTGGTGGGGCTGTCGTTGAGCGGGTTGGCAGCGGTCGCGATGACGTATTTGAGCGAAGAAATCCATCCCAAGCACATCGGCCTGGCGATGGGGTTGTACATCGCCGGCAACGCCATCGGCGGCATGTGCGGACGCCTGATCACCGGGGTCTTGATCGACTTTGTCAGCTGGCACACCGCGATGCTGGTGATTGGCGGCCTGGCGCTGATCGCGGCAGCGGTGTTCTGGAGAATCCTGCCTGAGTCACGCAACTTCCGTCCTCGTTCGCTGCACCCGCGCAGCCTGCTGGACGGCTTCACCATGCACTTTCGCGACGCCGGCTTGCCGCTGCTGTTTCTTGAAGCTTTCGTATTGATGGGCGCGTTCGTGACGCTGTTCAACTACATCGGCTACCGCCTGCTGGCCGAGCCTTATCACTTGGACCAGGCCTTTGTCGGGTTGCTGTCGGTGGTGTACCTGTCGGGCATCTACAGCTCGGCAAAAGTCGGTGCACTGGCGGACAGGCTCGGCCGACGCAAAATGCTCTGGGCGACCATTGCACTGATGCTGGCCGGCCTCACGCTGACCATGGCCACCCCGCTGTGGCTGGTAGTGCTGGGCATGCTGGTGTTCACCTTCGGTTTCTTCGGCGCCCACTCGGTCGCCAGCAGTTGGATCGGCCGCCGCGCCCTCAAGGCCAAGGGCCAGGCTTCGTCACTTTATCTGTTCAGCTATTACGCCGGATCCAGCGTTGCGGGTACGGCGGGCGGCGTGGCCTGGCACCTGGGTGGGTGGAACGGTGTCGGCTTGTTCATCGGTGGCTTGCTGGTGGTCGCATTGTGGGTGGCGGTGAAGCTGGCGAAATTACCGTTGCTGCCGGGGAATGTGCAGGTTTAAGCCATCACGACTTCACGACCCAACCAGGGACAGCGTGGACCCTTTGTGGCGAGGGAGCTTGCTCCCGCTGGGTGGCGCAGGCGCCCGAAACATCAACGACCGGGCAATAAAAAGCCTGTCCGACACGAGGCCGGACAGGCTGGGTGACAGGGTTGCAATCAGACGTGATATTGCGCCGACAACTCATGCACCGCCCGCAGGAAGGCACCGGCGTGTTCGGGGTCGACTTCCGGGGTAATGCCATGGCCTAGGTTGAACACGTGGCCGCTGCCGCTGCCGTAGCTGGCCAGGATACGCCCGACTTCAGCACGAATGGCGTCAGGCTTGGCGTAGAGCACGGTCGGGTCCATGTTGCCTTGCAGAGCGACCTTGTGACCGACGCGCTCGCGAGCGTTGCCAATGTCGCAGGTCCAATCCAGGCCCAGAGCGTCGGCGCCGGCATCGGCGATGCTTTCCAGCCACAGGCCGCCGTTCTTGGTGAACAGGATCACCGGGACTTTGCGCCCCTCGTGCTCGCGGATCAGGCCGCTGACAATCTTGCGCATGTAGGCCAGGGAGAACTCCTGGTACGCCGCCGCCGACAGGTTGCCGCCCCAGGTATCGAAGATCTGTACCGCTTGCGCACCGGCCAGGATCTGGCCGTTGAGGTAGGACGTGACCGACTGGGCCAGTTTGTCCAGCAACAGGTGCATGGCCTGCGGGTTGTCGTAGAGCATCGCCTTGGTCTTGCGGAAGTCCTTCGACGAGCCGCCTTCGACCATGTAGGTGGCCAGGGTCCATGGGCTGCCGGAGAAGCCGATCAGTGGCACGCGACCGTTGAGTTCACGGCGAATGGTGCTGACTGCGTCCATGACGTAGCCCAGGTCTTTCTGCGGATCTGGGATCGGCAGGGCCTCGATGTCGGCCAGGGTGCTGATGACTTTCTTGAAGCGCGGACCTTCGCCGGTCTCGAAGTACAGGCCTTGGCCCATGGCATCGGGAATAGTCAGGATGTCGGAGAACAGGATGGCCGCGTCCAGCTGCGGATACCGATCCAGCGGCTGCATCGTCACTTCGCAGGCGAACTGGGGGTTCATGCACAGGCTCATGAAGTCACCGGCCTTGGCGCGGCTGGCGCGGTACTCCGGCAGGTAGCGACCAGCCTGGCGCATCATCCACACCGGGGTGACGTCTACGGGTTGCTTGAGCAGGGCGCGAAGGAAACGGTCGTTCTTCAGGGCAGTCATGTCGGCATCCGGAAAAAAAGTGCGGGCATTTTCTCAGAGCGCGAGGCAAAAGGCACGGCAAGAGCCGTGCCTTTTATCTATCGGGGCAATTTGTCGCGGTGCAATGAAGTTCAGCAGCACCACAAAACAACTGTGGGAGCTTTTTTTGTGGGAGCAAGGCTTGCCCGCGATGAAGACACCGCGGTCTCTTGAGTACCGAGGCGCCTGGATCGCGAGCAAGCTTTGCTCCCACAAAGCTCGCCCACAGGGTTTGGTGTCGCTTGATCAGACTTGCAGGTAATCCAGGATCCCTTCCGCCGCATTGCGGCCTTCGAAGATCGCCGTCACCACCAGGTCGGAACCCCGGACCATGTCGCCACCGGCGAAGATCTTCGGGTTGCTGGTCTGGTGCTTGTACTGGCCCTGCTCTGGGGCCACGACGCGGCCCTGGCTATCGGTCTGGATGCTGAACTGCTCGAACCACGGCGCCGGGCTTGGGCGGAAGCCGAAGGCGATGACCACGGCGTCGGCCGGGATGATCTCTTCGGAACCGGGAATCGGCTCGGGGCTGCGGCGGCCACGGGCGTCCGGTTCGCCGAGACGGGTCTCGACCACCTTCACCCCTTCGACCTTGTCTTCACCGACAATGGCGATCGGTTGGCGGTTGTAGAGGAACTTCACGCCTTCTTCCTTGGCGTTCTTCACCTCTTTACGCGAACCGGGCATGTTGGCTTCGTCACGACGGTAGGCACAGGTCACCGACTTGGCGCCCTGGCGAATCGAGGTGCGGTTGCAGTCCATCGCCGTGTCGCCACCGCCGAGTACCACGACCTTCTTGCCTTTCATGTCGACGAAATCTTCCGGCGACTTTTCAAAGCCCAGGTTGCGGTTGACGTTGGCGATCAGGAAGTCGAGTGCGTCGTAGACGCCTGGCAGGTCCTCACCGGCAAAGCCGCCCTTCATGTAGGTGTAGGTGCCCATGCCCATGAATACCGCATCGTATTCTTCGAGCAGTTGCTCCATGGTCACGTCCTTGCCCACCTCGGTGTTCAGGCGGAACTCGATGCCCATGCCGGTGAAGACTTCGCGACGATTGCTCAGCACAGTCTTTTCCAGCTTGAACTCGGGAATGCCAAAGGTCAGCAGACCGCCGATTTCCGGGTTCTTGTCGAACACCACCGGGGTCACGCCACCACGCACCAGCACATCGGCACAGCCCAGGCCCGCCGGGCCGGCACCGATGATCGCCACGCGCTTGCCGGTCGGCTTGACCTTGGACATGTCCGGACGCCAGCCCATGGCAAACGCGGTGTCGGTGATGTACTTCTCCACCGAACCGATGGTCACCGCGCCAAAACCGTCGTTGAGGGTGCACGCACCTTCGCACAGACGATCCTGCGGGCACACCCGGCCGCAGACTTCCGGCAGGGTGTTGGTCTGGTGGGACAGCTCGGCGGCCTGGAGGATGTTGCCCTCGGCCACCAGTTTCAGCCAGTTGGGAATGAAGTTGTGCACCGGGCACTTCCACTCGCAATACGGGTTACCGCAGCCCAGGCAGCGGTGGGCCTGGTCGGCCGACTGCTGGGGTTTGAAAGGTTCGTAGATTTCCACGAACTCTTTCTTGCGTTGACGCAACAGTTTCTTCTTCGGATCCTTGCGCCCGACATCGATGAACTGGAAGTCGTTATTCAGACGTTCAGCCATTGTTAAAACCTCATCAAACTCTTCAGGCGCATATCACTGCGGGTTGGCACGAGTGCTGGAAAGCAACGATTTCAGGTTGGCAGCCTTGGGCTTGACCAGCCAGAAACGGCGCAAGTAGTCATCGAGGTTCTCGGCGAGTTCACGACCCCACTCGCTGTCGGTTTCCGCGACGTACTCGTTCAGCACGTTTTGCAGGTGGCTGCGATAGGCTTCCATCGCCTCGCCGCTGATCCGCTGGATTTCCACCAGTTCGTGGTTGACCCGGTCAACGAAGGTGTTGTCCTGGTCGAGCACGTAGGCGAAACCGCCGGTCATGCCAGAGCCGAAGTTATAACCGGTCTTGCCCAGCACGCAGACAAAACCACCGGTCATGTACTCGCAGCAGTGATCGCCGGTGCCTTCCACCACAGTGTGGGCCCCGGAGTTACGCACGGCAAAACGCTCGCCTGCGGTGCCGGCGGCGAACAGCTTGCCGCCCGTGGCGCCGTAGAGGCAGGTGTTGCCGATGATGGCACTGTCCTGGGTCTTGTAGACGCTGCCCTTGGGCGGAACGATGACCAGCTTGCCACCGGTCATGCCCTTGCCCACGTAGTCGTTGGCATCGCCTTCCAGGTACATGTTCAGGCCACCGGCGTTCCAGACGCCGAAGCTCTGGCCTGCGGTGCCTTTGAAGCGGAAGGTGACCGGCGCCTTGGCCATGCCCTGGTTGCCGTGCTTGCGCGCGATTTCGCCGGAGATCCGTGCGCCGATGGAACGGTCGCAGTTGCAGATGTCCAGGTCGAACTCGGCACCGCTCAGGTCGTTGATCGCCGCAGCGGCCATGTCGACCATCTTCTCGGCCAGCTCCCCCTTGTCGAACGGCGGGTTGCGGTCGACCTGGCAGAACTGTGGCTTGTCTGCCGGAATGAGATCGCTGCCCAACAACGGGGTCAGGTCCAGGTGTTGCTGCTTGGCGGTCTGGCCTTCGATCACTTCCAGCAGATCGGTACGGCCGATCAGCTCTTCAAGCGAGCGCACGCCCAGCTTCGCCAACCACTCACGGGTCTCTTCGGCCACGTAGGTGAAGAAGTTCACCACCATGTCGACGGTACCGATGTAGTGGTCCTTGCGCAGCTTGTCGTTCTGGGTCGCCACGCCGGTGGCGCAGTTGTTCAGGTGGCAGATGCGCAGGTATTTGCAGCCCAGGGCGATCATCGGCGCGGTACCGAAGCCGAAGCTCTCGGCGCCGAGGATGGCGGCCTTGATCACGTCCAGGCCGGTTTTCAGGCCACCGTCGGTCTGCACCCGGACCTTGCCGCGCAAATCGTTGCCGCGCAGGGTCTGGTGGGTTTCAGCCAGGCCCAGTTCCCACGGCGCGCCAGCGTACTTGATCGAGGTCAGCGGCGATGCGCCGGTGCCGCCGTCGTAGCCGGAGATGGTGATCAGGTCGGCATAGGCCTTGGCCACGCCGGCCGCGATGGTGCCAACGCCCGCTTCCGCCACCAGTTTCACCGAGACCAGCGCCTTCGGGTTCACCTGCTTGAGGTCGAAGATCAGTTGCGACAAGTCTTCGATCGAGTAGATGTCGTGGTGCGGCGGTGGCGAGATCAGGGTCACGCCAGGTACCGCGTAGCGCAGCTTGGCGATCAGGCCGTTGACCTTGCCGCCGGGCAACTGGCCGCCTTCGCCGGGCTTGGCGCCCTGGGCAACCTTGATCTGCAGCACTTCAGCGTTGACCAGGTATTCCGGCGTCACACCGAAGCGGCCGGTTGCCACCTGCTTGATTTTCGAACTCTTGATGGTGCCGTAGCGCGCCGGGTCTTCGCCGCCTTCACCGGAGTTGGAACGCGCACCGAGGCGGTTCATGGCTTCGGCCAGGGCTTCGTGGGCTTCCGGGGACAAGGCGCCCAGGGAAATACCGGCCGAATCGAAGCGCTTGAGCACCGATTCCAGCGGCTCTATTTCACTGATGTCCAGCGGCGTGTCGAGGGTCTTGACCTTGAGCAGGTCGCGAATCATCGACACCGGACGGTTGTCCACCAGCGAGGTGTATTCCTTGAACTTGCTGTAGTCGCCCTGCTGCACGGCGGCTTGCAAGGTGCTGACCACGTCCGGGTTATAGGCGTGGTACTCGCCACCATGGACGAACTTCAACAGGCCGCCTTGCTGGATCGACTTGCGCGGGCTCCAGGCTTCGGCCGCCAGGGCTTTCTGTTCGGCTTCGATGTCGACGAAACGCGCACCTTTGATGCGGCTCGGCACGCCACGGAAGCTCAGCTCGCAGACTTCTTCCGACAGGCCGATGGCCTCGAACAGTTGCGCGCCACGGTACGAGGCGATGGTCGAGATACCCATCTTCGACAGGATCTTGAGCAGGCCCTTGGTGATGCCCTTGCGGTAGTTCTTGAACACCTCGTAGAGGTCGCCCAGCACTTCACCGGTACGGATCAGGTCGCCCAGCACTTCATAGGCCAGGAACGGATACACCGCCGAGGCACCGAAACCGATCAGCACCGCGAAGTGATGCGGATCGCGGGCGGTGGCGGTTTCCACCAGGATGTTGGAGTCGCAGCGCAGGCCTTTTTCGGTCAGGCGATGGTGCACCGCGCCGGTGGCCAGCGAGGCATGGATCGGCAGCTTGCCCGGCGCGATGTGACGGTCGCTCAGCACGATCTGGGTACGACCGGCGCGCGCGGCTTCTTCAGCCTGATCGGCAACGTTGCGGATCGCCGCTTCCAGGCCGACGCTTTCGTCATAGTTCAGGTCGATGACTTGGCGCGCAAAACCCGGGCGGTCGAGGTTGGTCAACGAGCGCCACTTGGCCGGGGAAATGACCGGCGAGCTGAGGATCACCCGCGAGGCGTGTTCCGGCGACTCCTGGAAAATGTTGCGCTCGGCACCGAGGCAGATTTCCAGGGACATCACGATCGCTTCGCGCAGTGGGTCGATCGGTGGGTTGGTCACCTGGGCGAACTGCTGGCGGAAATAGTCGTACGGCGTACGCACGCGCTGCGACAGCACGGCCATCGGCGTGTCATCACCCATGGAGCCGACCGCTTCGTAACCCTGCTCGCCGAGCGGACGCAGCACCTGGTCACGCTCTTCGAACGTCACCTGGTACATCTTCATGTACTGCTTGAGCTGGTCGACGTCGTAGAAAGCCGAGCCGTGGTCGTTGTCTTCCATGGTCGCCTGGATGCGCAGGGCATTCTTGCGCAGCCATTGTTTGTACGGATGACGGGACTTGAGGCGGTTGTCGATGGCGTCAGTGTCGAGGATCTGGCCGGTCTCGGTGTCCACGGCAAAGATCTGGCCCGGGCCTACGCGGCCCTTGGCGATGACGTCTTCAGGCTGATAGTTCCAGACGCCGATTTCCGACGCCAGGGTGATGAACCCGTTGGTGGTGGTGACCCAACGCGCCGGACGCAGGCCGTTACGGTCCAGCAGGCACACGGCGTAGCGACCGTCGGTCATGACGATACCGGCCGGGCCATCCCACGGTTCCATGTGCATGGAGTTGTATTCGTAGAACGCGCGCAGGTCCGGGTCCATGGTCTCGACGTTCTGCCATGCTGGCGGCACGAGCATGCGCACGCCACGGAACAGGTCGATACCACCGGTCACCATCAGTTCCAGCATGTTGTCCATGCTCGAGGAGTCCGAGCCCACGCGGTTGACCAGCGGGCCGAGTTCTTCAAGGTCGGGCATCAGGTCGTTGGCGAACTTGGTGCGACGGGCCACGGCCCAGTTGCGGTTGCCGGTGATGGTGTTGATCTCGCCGTTGTGGGCGAGGAAGCGGAATGGCTGGGCCAGCGGCCATTTCGGCAGGGTGTTGGTGGAGAAGCGCTGGTGGAACACGCAGATCGCGGTTTTCAGGCGCTCGTCGCTCAGGTCCGGATAGAAGGCGGTGAGGTCCGCCGGCATCATCAGGCCTTTGTAGATAATGGTCTTGTGGGAAAAGCTGCAGATGTAGTGATCGGTGTCGGCGGCATTGGCCACGGACGAACGACGACGGGAACTGAACAGCTTGATCGACATGTCCTGGTCGCTCAGACCGTCGCCGGCGATGAACACCTGTTCGATCTGCGGCAGGCGCTCGAGCGCCAGACGGCCGAGGACACTGGTGTCGATCGGCACTTTGCGCCAGCCTACCAGTTGCAGGCCGGCGGCCAGGATCTCGCGATTCATGTTCTCGCGAGCCGCTTGGGCCTTCACCGGATCCTGGTTGAAGAACACCATGCCCACGGCGTACTGCTTGGGCAGGGTCACGCCAAACGTTTCCTGGGCAATGGCACGCAGGAACTCGTCGGGTTTTTGAATCAGCAAGCCACAACCGTCGCCGGTCTTGCCGTCGGCGTTGATCCCACCACGGTGGGTCATGCAGGTCAGGGCCTCAATGGCCGTTTGCAAAAGGGTGTGGCTGGGCTCGCCCTGCATATGAGCTATCAGGCCGAAACCGCAGTTATCCTTGAATTCATCTGGTTGGTACAGACCTGCTTTCATAGACACTTTCTCACCAGGCTGCCTCTAATCGAGGCAAATTTCTTTTCAATTCAACCAGTTGCATGCCGCGCCGAACGTACGCCAGCTTTGCGGGGGCAAAAGGGAGGTCATTGTACACACCGACACAGAGGCTCACAAATTTGACGACGAACTGTCGCAAATCCATGTCGCATTTGTGAAAGGTTTAAAGCTATATGCTGTGCTAGTCAAAACTTTTTTGGGTTCGACCGCTACGACTCAAACACTACTGTGACGCAGACACCACAAGGCGCGCGGCCTGAAAGGTCGCCCGCCCCTGCGGAAATTTTGAGGTTGCCGGGAGAGGCGGCCTGGGTAAGGCCGCCGAATCTTCAGCGAGTTGCTGCCAGTTCCTGTTGGACGCTGGCGACAGTGCGAGGCCAAGGTTTACCAGCCTGAACCTTCGCTGGCAAGGCCTTGATGGCGGAAACGGCTGCATCACGGTTGGCAAAGCTGCCATAGGTGATGACATACAGCGGCTTGCCATTGAGGACTTTCTTGAAATAGCGGTACTCGCCGCCCTGCTCCTTGACGAAGTTCTGTGCCGCGGCTTCGGAACTGGTGCCGAGGATCTGCACTACGTAGTTGCCCGGTGCCTGGCCAGCGTACCAGCTACCGCCCGTGGCCTTGGCCGGAGCAGCAGGCTTGGCTGCGGGTGCGGGTGCTGGCGCCGCCGGCTTGGCAGGCGTTGGAACCGGGGCAGGCTTGGCGGTGGCCACCTGGGTGGGCGCCGGAGTCGGCTTGGCGGCCGGGGCAGGCGTCGGGGCAGGACCGGCGGGCACGCCCACAGGCGGTGCGGTGGTGGTCACGGTCGGCGGCACGTCGCTGCTGTCGTCGACCGGTGGCGCTGCGCCGTCGTCGCCTTCGGTGATGCCACCGGCCGCTTCAGCCAGCGGACCGCGCATGACCGGTTGCGACTGGCCGACCAGCGGCAGTGGCATCGGCTGAGTGTTGCCGGCGAATTCCACTGCCGGCGCACCACCGTTGGGTTGCGGCGTCCCCTGGCCGAGAGGCAGTTGCGCCTGTTCGTTGGCAGGGGCACCCGTGGTGGGTGCCTTGGTGCGACCCGGCATCAGCCAGGCGGCGGCAACCGCGACCACGACGACGGCGGAAATTGCCAATACGTGTTTCTTCGGCATGTTGAACCCCATACTTGGACGCTTCACCGCTGAGCGGCTGGCAATCATGACTTCGATCAGAGCATCGCGGGCGACCTGGTTGATGTTGCCAGGCCAACCGTCGGCGCTTTCGTGAATCTCAGAGATCTGATCGGCGGTAAAAAGTTCGATACCCCGGCCCGCACCCTCAAGACGCTGGGCCAGGTATTCACGCGTTTCTTCCTCGGTGTAGGGCGCCAGCTCGATGACGTGGAAGCGCTCTTCCTCAAGATTCAATTGGTCCAGATCAGCGATCAGCGACGACTCGCCGAACAGGAACACATGAGGGCGACCCTCCGGCGCACCGGCCGCCAAGGCCAGCAGGGCCTCGAGGGCCGACTCGTCGAGTTGCTCGGCATCGTCCACCAGCAGATAGACTTCCTGCCCGGTCAGCGCCAGTTGCACGATCTGATCGAGAATTGCACCGACTTCGGCCTGCGCGACGTTCAGCGCCTGGGCCACCTGACGCAATATACCGGCTGCATCGCCGGCGCCACGGGCCGATACCACCACGCTTTGCACGGACTGCTTGTTGGTGCTGGCCACCAGGGCCTGGCGCAGCAAGGTCTTGCCGCTGCCCTGGGGACCGGTGACCACCAGCAGCAACTGGCTGTAGCGCGCCAGGTGATGCAACTGGCCCAGTACCGGTTTGCGCTGAGCAGGGAAGAACTTGAAGCCCGGGACCCGCGGTGCAAAAGGGTCATGACTCAATTGGAAATGGCCGAGGAAAGCCTCGTCGGCATGCAAACTAGTCATCGGATCTTATTAACCTTTAAGCTGAGCCAGGGCGCGGTAGTCCGCTCCCAGCGTGGCCTGTAGAACTTCTTTCGGATAATCGTCGGTCACCACCGCTTCGCCCATGTGGCGCAGCAGCACCAGACGCAGACGACCGTCGATCACTTTTTTGTCGATTGCCATGTGTTCAAGAAAATCCGCCTCGCTCATTTCCTCGGGCGGAACCACCGGCAACCCGGCGCGCTGGAACAGACGAATACCGCGATCACGCTCCTGTTCGCTGATCCAGCCCAGGCGCGCAGACATCTCCAGGGCCATGACCGTACCGGCCGCAACCGCTTCACCGTGCAGCCAGACACCATAGCCCATGTGGGTTTCGATGGCATGGCCGAAGGTGTGCCCCAAGTTGAGGGTGGCGCGCACCCCCGACTCACGCTCATCGGCCCCCACCACGGCAGCCTTGGCGGCGCAGGAGCGTTCGATGGCGTAGGTCAGGGCCACTTGATCCAGTGCCCGCAGGCGGTCGACGTTCTCCTCGAGCCAGCCCAGGAACGGCTCGTCGCAGATCAGCCCGTACTTGATGACTTCTGCCAGCCCCGCAGACAGTTCGCGAGCCGGCAAGGTATTGAGGGTGGCGGTGTCGATCAGCACCACGTTGGGCTGATAGAAAGCACCGACCATGTTCTTGCCCAGCGGATGGTTGATCCCGGTCTTGCCGCCCACCGACGAGTCGACCTGCGACAGCAGCGTGGTGGGGATCTGGATGAAATCGACGCCGCGCTGATAGCAGGCGGCTGCAAAACCGGCCATGTCGCCGATCACACCGCCACCCAAGGCAACCACCGTGGTGCGGCGATCGTGGCGCGCAGTCAGCAGGCCATCGAAAATAAGTTGCAGGGTTTCCCAGTTCTTGAAGGCTTCGCCGTCGGGCAATACCACGGAAATGACCGAGAAGGCCGACAGGCTGCGGGTCAGACGTTCCAGATACAGGGGCGCGACGGTTTCATTGGAAATGATCGCCACTTGCCGCCCGGCGATATGCGGCGCCAGCAGTTCGGGCTGGTCCAGCAAGCCTTCGCCAATATGAATCGGGTAGCTGCGCTCGCCCAGGTCGACCTTAAGTGTCTGCATGTGTCCCCACAGTGAAGATGGAATCAGGCGTCCTGCCTGCAATTAACGAAAGTCCACGGTGCTTGTTCTGACGCCAGTTAATGGCCATCCGCCACGCCCCAGGCGGGCCATGACGGGACGTCGAGGATAGCGCATTTCGCCAGGCGCATTAACGGGGAGGCAGTTGCTGAAGGCGATCGAGAATGTCCAGCACCACCATCCGCGGCGGCCGCTCGTCGGTTTCCACCACCAGGTCGGCGATCTCCCGATACAGCGGATCACGCAGCTCCAGGAGGTCGCGCAGGGTCTTGGCCGGGTCGGCGGTGCGCAACAACGGGCGGTTGCGATCCCGAGCGGTGCGACCCACCTGCTGCTCGACAGAAGCATGCAGATAGACCACTCGTCCGCCGGCATGCAGCGCCCGACGATTGGCTTCGCGCATCACCGCGCCGCCACCGGTGGCGAGCACCACGCCATCGAACGCGCACAGCTCGGCGATCATCGCCTGCTCACGGTCACGAAAGCCCGGTTCGCCTTCCTTGTCGAAAATCCATGGGATATTGGCACCCGTGCGCAATTCAATTTCCTTGTCGGAATCTTTGAACGGCAGGCGCAGCTCTTTGGCCAGCAAACGGCCGATGGTGCTTTTTCCAGCGCCCATCGGCCCAACAAGAATCAAATTTCGCACAGAATCAACGACTCACAGCAATCGCCTGGTTATTCATGATACGCGGAGTGAGGAACACCAGCAGCTCGGATTTGCTATCCGAAACCACATCACGCCGGAAAAGGCGGCCAAGATACGGCACATCGCCAAGAAATGGCACCTTATCTACAACCTTGCTCTGAGTATTTGAGAAAACCCCGCCAATCACAATGGTCTCGCCATCATTGACCAGGACCTTGGCATTGACCTCGTTTTTCTTGATCGGCGGTACATCATTCACCTTGTTCAGGTAGTCCGGCTCATCCTTGGTGACCTTGACCTCCATGATGATCCGGTTGTCTGGAGTGATCTGCGGGGTCACCTCCAGCGACAGCGAAGCCTCCTTGAACGACACCGACGTAGCGCCGCTGGAACTGGCTTCCTGATAAGGAATTTCCGTGCCCTTGAGGATCTTTGCCGTCTCCTTGTCGGACGTCACCACCTTGGGCTGGGAGACGATCTCCCCGTTGCCGGTTTTCTCCATGGCCGTCAGCTCAAGGTCCAGCAATACGTTGTCGGTGATGAAGGCAATGCCGATGCCCGAGGTATTGCCCGAGGCGCCCAGGTCGACGAACGGCTGGTTGGTGCTGGTGCTACCCGGCGTGCCAACGGTGGTGGAATCGCCCGTGGTAACCCCCGAGGAGCTCCAGTTGCCCTTGTTTTGAACCGAACCGCCCCAGCGCACGCCCAGGCTTTTGTCGTAGTCGACATTGGCTTCGACAATCCGCGCCTCGATCATCACCTGGCGCACCGGAATATCCAGTTGCGCCACGATCCGGCGCAGTTCGTCGAGGCGGTCCTGGGTCTGGTAGGCAATGATGTTGTTGGTTCGCTCATCGACCGTGATCGTGCCGCGCTCATCGGCTTTGGCCTCGGCACTGGTCACCGACTGGAACAGCTTGGCGATGTCGGCCGCCTTCGCATAGTTGACCTGCAACAGTTCACGCCGCAGCGGTGCCAGGTCGGCAATCTGCTTCTGCGACTCCAGTTCCTGGCGCTCACGAGCGGCAATTTCATCGGCCGGAGCCACCAACAGCACGTTGCCGACCTTGCGCTTGTCCAACCCCTTGGTCTTGAGCACCAGGTCGAGCGCCTGGTCCCAGGGCACATTCTGCAACCGCAGGGTGATGCCACCCTGCACCGTGTCGCTGGCCACGAGGTTCAGGTTGGTAAAATCGGCAATCAGTTGCAGGACCGAACGCACCTCGATGTCCTGGAAGTTGAGCGAGAGCTTCTCGCCACTGTAGGCCGCGCGGTCGGCGTTGCGTTTTTGCAGGTCGTCGACGGTCATGGGCCGGACGCTGACGGTGAGCTTGTTGTCGGTCTGGTAGGTCGAGTAGTCGAAAGTCCCGCTGGGTTCGATGCTGATGGTCGCCCGGTCGCTGCCGGCGCTGGCATTGACGAATTGCACCGGGGTGGCGAAGTCCTTGACGTCCAGGCGCACCCGCAGCGGCTCGGGCAACTGGGTCCTGGCGAAATTGAGGATGATCTTGCCTTCGCGCTCCTGGATGTCCGGGGCGATGGACGGATCAGACAGGTCGATCACCACGTTGCCTTCGCCCTGGGTCCCGCGCTGGAAGTCCACCCCACGGATCGCCTTGCCCACCGGCGCACTGGCCCTCGCAGGCGCAGCGCTGGCAACCGCCGGGCGCGGGGCCTGGGTGGTGGAGTTCTTCGGGGCAGTGCTCTTCGGGGCGGCGCCCTTGCCAACCACCACGAACAGGTTGTTACCTTCGATCCGGGTGTCATACGGCGCCAGCTGGGTAAGGCCGATGATCAACCGAGTACGATCCCCAGCCTCGACCACAGTGGCGCTGCGTGCATTGCCCCCGCCCAGGTCGCGGCGCTTGCTGGAAAGTTGATTGGTCACGCCCGGCAGGTCCAGCGCAATCCGCGCCGGTTGTTCGGTGGTGTAGCCCCGGGGTGACGGCGGCGGCCCGTCGAAGGAGAGCTTCAACTCGACACGGTCCCCCGGCAACGCCGCCACATCCAACGTCTTCAGGCTGGCCCCGAGAACCATCGGCGACAACAGCGCTATCCATAGCGAAATACCGAGGGCTGAAAAAAACCTGTTCATTGTTCGAGTTCCACTATGAATGCTCTTTCAAAGGAATGGTCCGTGGTCGCTCCAGCCAGGCACCCTCGCCATCGGGAACGATTTCGACCACATCGACCTGGGTGGCACTGATGTTGACGATCCGCCCGTCGTTGCGTCCCAGATAGTCACCGACCTTGAGCCGGTGCACCCCGCCCGCGCCCCGCAGGAGCGCGAAGGAGCCACTGACGTTGGAGATCGTACCGACCATTTCAAACTGCTCGATGTTGAAGCCTTCCAGATACTGTTTGACCCGGTTCGGGTCGGGCCGGACGTTGCGCGAGCCCCGCTGCCGTTCGGCCTGGTCCACCCGGACCTGCCGGGAAAACGGGCTGCGCAGGTTGGCGGCACTGTAGGTAAAGGTTTCGTAGGGTCTGAACGTCGGCGTCGGCTCGATCTTGCCGGGTGGCCGCAGGCGCACTTCGTTCATGTAGGCGTCCAAATCACTGAAACCGTTGTCGTTACCGCAGCCCGCCAGCGCGACCAGGCCTGCCAGCAGGCAGATGCGACACACCGGCCTCATGGTTGCGCCTCCTGCTCGTTGTACCGGTAGGTCTTGGCCTGGATGCTCATGCGCAGCTTCGCGCCGGCCTCGGGCTCCATCGGCGCGATCTCGAAGTCGTGCAGCGTGACAATCCGCGGCAGCCCCGCCACCCCACTGACGAACGTCGCCAGGTCGTGGTAGCCGCCGGTCACGGTGATCTGGATCGGCAACTCGATGTAGAACGGCTGGGTGACCTCCGGCAGCAGCTTGATTTCCTCGAACTCCAGGCCGCTGCCCAGGCCGGTGCGAGTAATGTCCTCCAGCAGGCCCGGCACTTCGGTATCGCTGGGCAATTGCCGCAACAGCACACCAAAAGACGTTTCCATCTGCTTCATCTGCTCGGTGTAGCGCTCCAGGTTCGCGGCCATGTGGGCCTTGCCCGCGAATTGCGCCTTGAGGGTGTTTTCTTCCTCGCGCACCTGCTGCAACTGGTTCTCCAGGTCACTCAAGGCAAAGTTATAGCCCAGCCCCAGCACCAGGACCACCAGCAGGACACCCGCCAGCCATTTGATCGGCGCGGGCCAGGAACCGATGTTGTTGGTGTCCAGGTCACTGAGATCGATCTTGCGCAGTGCGTCGAACCACTCCCCCGGTTTCATTGGGCGTCCTCCGCATCGGCCGGGCGAGTCTGGCGTACCGTCAGCTGGAAGACATTGGCCTGGTCGAGCTGCCCAGCGGTGGTGGCCTTGACCTCCGTCAGGCTGGGCGTGTCGAACAGGTCCGACGAGTCCAGGTTGCGCATCAGGTCCGAGACCCGGTTGTTCGATTCCGCGGCCCCCTTGATCGAGAGCGTCCGGTCTTCCATCTTCACTTCGGTGAAATACACCCCGTCCGGCAAGGTCCGCACCAATTGGTCGAAGATGCGCCCACTGACCGGCCGGTTACCTTGCAAGTCCTGGATGATGCGCATGCGCTCCAGCAATTGCTGGCGACGAGCCTTCAATTCGCTGATCTGCTTGATGCGCTCGTCCAGCACGGCGATCTGCTCGGAAAGATGGCTATTGCGAGCGACCTGGCGGTCGATGGCGCTGTCAATGTAGCGGACCGCGACCAGGACCACGCCGACCGCGCCGATCAGCGCCCCCACCAAGGCCAGCAAAAAGCGTTTACGCCGTTCTTCACGCAGCTCTTCGCGCCAGGGAAGCAGGTTGATCCGTGCCATCAGTCAAAACTCCTGAGGGCCAGCCCACAGGCAATCATCAGTGCCGGCGCATCACCGGCCAGGGCGCCGGCATTGACCTTGCTGCTCAGGGCCATGTTGGTAAACGGGTTGGCCACCTGGGTCGGCGTGCCCAGGCGCTGCTCGATCAGCCGATCCAGGCCGGCGACCGAAGCCGTGCCCCCGGCCAGCAGAATGTGGTCCACCGCACTGTACTGGCCCGAGGCGAAGAAGAACTGCAAGGACCGCGAGACCTGCTGTACCAGAGCCTCGCGAAAAGGTTGCAGCACTTCGCTGAGATAGTCGTCCGGCAGGCCACCCTGCTTCTTTGCCTGGCCAGCCTGCTCGGGTGTCAGGCCATAGCGGCGCTGGATCTCCTCGGTCAGTTGGCGGCCGCCGAACAATTGTTCGCGGGTATAGATGATGCGCCCGTTGTGCAGCACGCTGAGGGTGGTCATGGTGGCGCCGATATCGACGACCGCCACAGTCAGCCGTTCCTGGGAGGCAGCCAGTTGCGTGGCGAGCAGGCCAAAAGCACGCTCCAGCGCATAAGCCTCCACATCGACCACCCGGGCCGTCAGCCCGGCGAGCGCCAATGCGGCCTCGCGGACCTCGACGTTTTCCTTGCGGCACGCCGCCAGCAGCACTTCGACGCGCTCGGCACTGCGTGGCGAAACACCCATCACTTCGAAATCGATGGCCACCTCATCCAGGGGATAGGGGATGTATTGATCGGCCTCGATCTTGAGCTGGTTTTCCATGTCATCGTCGGACAGGCCGGCGTCCATCTCGATGGTCTTGGTGATCACCGCTGAACCCGCCACCGCCACCGCCACGCTACGCAAGGGCGTCTTGGCCTTGGCCAACAGGCGCGACAACGCCTGCCCCACCCCTTCGAGCTCGGCGATGTTCTTCTCGACCACAGCGTTGGCTGGCAACGGTTCGACCGCGTAGGACTCGACGCGGTATCGATCGCCCTGGCGGCTCAACTCCAGCAGCTTCACCGACGTCGAACTGATGTCGATCCCCAGAAGCGCATGGGCTTTTTTATTGAAGAGTCGTAGCACTACCAATTCCCTATGACTATCCGTGAGTTACGGACTCTCTAATATGCATTGCGTTCAATCACACCGGTCCGACGGACGTCCGGATGGCATTCCCGACGAAAAAAAATGCTTATAATGCCCAGCGTTTTTTTTCGCTTTGTTGCAAGCACGGGTCCATCCCTGCACCTGGCGCCTTTTTCATTCTTTGCCTGGATATCCAAAAGCCTTGATTCGTCTGCTGAAATTTTTCGGATGGTCCATCGTCGCCGTTTTCTGCGGACTGCTCTTGGGCCTGAGCGGTGCCTTTCTTTACCTTAGTCCGGGATTGCCGTCCGTGGAGGCGCTGAGAAGTATTCAGTTGCAG
The DNA here is from genome assembly GCF_008801605.1 of Pseudomonas brassicacearum subsp. brassicacearum. Classification (GTDB taxonomy): domain Bacteria; phylum Pseudomonadota; class Gammaproteobacteria; order Pseudomonadales; family Pseudomonadaceae; genus Aquipseudomonas; species Aquipseudomonas brassicacearum. The sequence goes on from NZ_VZPJ01000006.1 coordinate 324,463, forward strand.
ATTCCTTTGCGGGTGTACAGCAGCGACAACAAGTTGATCGCCGAATTTGGCGAAATGCGCCGCACGCCGATCCGTTTCGCCGACATTCCCCCCAATTTCATCAATGCGTTACTAAGTGCTGAAGACGATAACTTCGCCAATCACTACGGCGTCGACCCGGGCAGCCTGATGCGCGCCGCCAGCCAGCTGGTCAAGAGCGGGCATATCCAGTCCGGCGGCAGCACCATCACCATGCAGGTGGCCAAGAACTTCTTCCTGACCAGCGAGCGCAGCTTCTCGCGCAAGACCACCGAGATCCTCCTGGCCCTGCAAATCGAGCGGCAGCTGACCAAGGATGAAATCCTCGAGCTGTACGTGAACAAGATTTACCTGGGCAACCGCGCCTACGGCATCGAGGCGGCGGCACAGGTGTATTACGGCAAGTCGATCCGCGACGTGAGCCTGGCACAGATGGCGATGATCGCCGGACTGCCCAAGGCACCCTCGCGCTTCAACCCGCTGGCCAACCCGGCGCGCAGCAAGGAGCGTCGCGACTGGATCCTGGGGCGCATGTACAAGCTCGGCAAGATCAGCGAGGCCGACTACACCGCCGCGATCAATGAGCCGCTGAACGCCAGCTATCACGTACCGACCCCGGAAGTGAACGCCCCGTATATCGCCGAGATGGCCCGTGCCGAGATGGTCGGGCGCTATGGCAGCGACGCTTACACCGAAGGTTTCCGGGTGACCACCACGGTGCCGAGCAACTTGCAGGAAATGGCCAACACCGCGCTGCACGAGGGCCTGATGACCTACGACCAGCGCCACGGCTACCGTGGCCCTGAATCACGCCTGCCGGGCAAGACCAAGGAAGCCTGGGCCCTGGAGCTGACCAAGCAGCGCACCATCAGCAGCCTGGAGCCGGCGATTGTCACGTCGGCGGACAAGGACGGCATCAAGGTGCTGACCCGTAACGGCGAGCAGGAAGAACATGTGGCCTGGGACACCATGAAATGGGCCCGGCCGTTCCTCAATACCAACAGCATGGGCGCCAACCCACGGCAACCGTCCGACGTTGCCCAGGTCGGCGACCTGGTCCGTGTCCAGCGCCAGGCGGACAACACTCTCAAGTTCAGCCAGATCCCGGCCGCCCAGGGCGCCCTGGTGTCCCTCGACCCGCAGGACGGTGCCATCCGTTCGTTGGTGGGTGGCTTCGCCTTCGAGCAAAGCAATTACAACCGCGCGTTGCAGGCCAAGCGCCAACCGGGCTCGAGCTTCAAGCCGTTCGTCTACAGCGCCGCCCTGGATAACGGCTACACCGCCGCCAGCCTGGTGAACGACGCACCGATCGTGTTCGTCGATGAATACCTGGACAAGGTCTGGCGACCGAAGAACGACACCAATACGTTCCTCGGCCCGATTCGCTTGCGTGAGGCGCTGTACAAATCCCGCAACCTGGTCTCGATCCGCCTGCTGCAGGCATTGGGCGTGGACCGCACCATCGACTACATCAGCAAGTTCGGCTTCAACAAGCAGGACCTGCCGCGCAACCTGTCCCTGGCCCTGGGCACCGCGACCTTGACGCCGATGGAGATCGCCACCGGCTGGAGTACGTTCGCCAACGGCGGGTACAAGATCACCCCGTACATCATCGACAAGATCGAAAGCCGCAACGGCGAGACGCTGTTCGTCGCCAACCCGCCACGCGTCCCCACGGGTGAGCAGGCCGGCGATGGCGTCGCCGCACCATCCACTGAGACGTTTACGGTCAATGCGACACCGGGCGAAGCCACCACGGCCCCGGGCCTGCCCCAGGCGCCCGCCATCGCGGAACGCATTGTCGATGGCCGCACCACTTACATCCTCAACAGCATGCTGCAGGACGTGATCAAGCTCGGCACCGGCCGTCGCGCCCTGGCCCTGGGCCGCACGGACCTGGCGGGCAAGACCGGTACCACCAACGAATCCAAGGACGCCTGGTTCTCCGGCTACAACGCCGACTACGTGACCACCGTCTGGACCGGTTTCGACCAACCCGAAAGCCTGGGTCGCCGCGAGTTCGGCGGCACCGTGGCGTTGCCGATCTGGATGAGCTACATGGGCGCCGCCCTCAAGGACAAACCGCCTCACACCCAGCCGGAACCGGAAGGCATCCTCAGCCTGCGGGTCGACCCGGTCAGTGGCCGCGCCGCTACACCGGGCACCCCGGGTGCGTACTTCGAACTGTTCAAGAGCGAAGACACGCCACCGTCGGCCAACGAGCTGGGCAACGGCGTCGCACCGGGTAGCCCGCTGCCGGCGGACGAGGCGGCGCCGATCGATCTGTTCTGACCGGGCCCCACCCCAAAAGCCCCGCCTTCGGAAGAAGTGCGGGGCTTTTTTTGTGTTGATCGTTCCCACGCTCCGCGTGGGAATGCCTCTACGGACGCTCCGCGTTCGGCTCTTGATGGAACGCGGAGCGTCCCAGGCTACATTCCCACGCGGAGCGTGGGAACGATCAACATACATCCCTGTGGGAGCAGAGCTTGCTCGCGATGGCGGCAGCTCAGCTTGCATCGATGTTGAATGCCCGACCGTAATCGCGAACAAGCTCGCTCCCACAGGGATTCTGCAGTGGTCACACAAAACCGGCTGGCACAAAAAAGCCCCGACTCACAGGAGCCGGGGCTTTTTTTGAAGCGCTACAACGGCTTAGCCGTTGAACACATCATCCACGCTCTTGAGCGGGTAGTTCTTCGGATACGGCAGGGTGGCCACGCCAGTCTCGATGGCGGCCTTGGCCACGGCGTCGGAGATCAGGGTGATCAGACGGGCGTCCATTGGTTTCGGGATGATGTACTCACGACCGAATTCCAGCTTGATGCCGCCGTAGGCGTCGCACACTTCCTGAGGCACCGGCAGCTTGGCCAGTTCGCGCAGGGCGTTGGCGGCCGCGACTTTCATTTCTTCGTTGATGCGCTTGGCGCGAACGTCCAGGGCACCGCGGAAGATGAACGGGAAGCCCAGTACGTTGTTGACCTGGTTCGGGTAGTCCGAACGGCCGGTGGCCATGATCACGTCGTTACGAGTTGCGTGAGCCAGTTCCGGGGCGATTTCCGGATCCGGGTTCGAGCAAGCGAACACGATTGGGTTCGGCGCCATGCGCAGCAGGTTTTCCGCGCTCAGCAGGTTCGGACCCGACAGGCCAACAAACACGTCGGCACCGTCCAGCGCGTCCGCCAGGGAGCGCTTCTCGGTCGTGTGGGCAAACACGGCCTTGTACTGGTTCAGGTCGTCACGGCCGGAGTGGATCACGCCGGTACGGTCGACCATAAAGATGTTTTCGATCTTGGCACCCATGCTCACCAGCAACTTCATGCAGGAGATGGCCGCAGCGCCAGCGCCGAGGCAGACGATCTTGGCTTCCGGCAGGGTCTTGCCGGCGATTTCCAGGGCGTTGATCATGCCGGCCGCGGTGACGATCGCGGTGCCGTGCTGGTCATCGTGGAATACCGGAATGTCGCACTGTTCGATCAGGGCGCGCTCGATCTCGAAGCACTCTGGTGCCTTGATGTCTTCCAGGTTGATGCCGCCGAAAGTGATGGAGATGCGCTTGACGGTGTCGATGAAGGCTTGCGGGCTCTCGGAATCGACTTCGATGTCGAATACGTCGATACCGGCGAAGCGCTTGAACAGCACGCCCTTGCCTTCCATGACTGGCTTGGAAGCCAATGGGCCGAGGTTACCCAGGCCGAGAATCGCGGTGCCATCGGAAATGACTGCAACCAGGTTGCCTTTACCGGTGTATTTGTAGGCCAGTTCAGGGTCGCGAGCGATTTCGCGGACTGGTTCGGCTACGCCGGGGCTGTAGGCCAGCGACAAGTCGCGAGCAGTAGCGGTGGCCTTGGTGAGCTCGACACTCAGCTTCCCTGGACGAGGATTAGCGTGATACTCGAGAGCGGCAGTTTTCAGATCAGACATGTGGGCATTCCGCTTTTTACTGTGTTGGACAGACGGACCGCCGAGGATACGCGCCTCGCAAAGTCCCCACAAGACTGACCAGTCACTGCTGTCAAGCGCCCTGCCCTACGACTTTGGGCCAAGAGCCGCGAAACACAAGGGCAACATGCATACAATTCACTGATAAAATGTCTACAATTTTTTCTTACAAGACCGTTTGCAGCATGGCTGGATCGGTCAGCGGCAACATCCATCGCGCCTGCCCGGCCTTGTGGCCACCACGCCGGGCGCGGTCGACGACCCAGCCACGGGCCTCGATTTTTCGGCCCTTTAACCGCTTCAGGGCCGAGGCGTCGAAGCGCCTCTGCACACCAGGTGCAATGTGCAAGACAACCGACCCCTGCAATTCAATCCAGATGCCACCGCGATTGCGCTGCACGTTTTCGACACGTGCGCTCATCAGCACGAAACCGGGCGCATTGATTTGCTCCGCTCGCACGACGGGCGATTTTTTCCAGAGACCGGATCCAGCTTGCCGCGCATGACGTTCGGCCACTTGCTGACAACTGACCAGGTCGACGTTCGGCGCGACCGCCACCAGAAACCCCAGCCCCTCGGCAATCAAACGCTCCTCGAGGTTCTCGCCCTGGGCGTTGTAGACATGGGCCAGCGTGCGACCGTAATCATCCCGATCATCCTTGCCAGGCAACACGCCCACTCGGCCATCGCTGGCGGCTACCAAGGCCTCGAGTCGCTGACGCGCCGCCACGGCGAATGGTTCGTCGGCGCGGCCTCGCTTGCCCAGTTCCGGACTATTGAGCCCAATCATCCGAATGCGCCGGCCATCCTCCAAGTACAAGGTATCGCCATCCACCACCCGTTGCACCGCCACCTGGGGCAGGTTACCCGGCGAAGGACAGGACGCCTGGGCGCCACAGAGCCAAATCGCAGACACAAAAAAGGCGCCCACAAGGGGCGCCTTTTTCATCAGTCTGGAGCGGTCGAGACGACCATCCAAAATGATCAGCCTCAGGCTTTTGGAGTAACTTTGCCGAAAGCACCGAAACGATCGGCGAACTTCTGAACACGGCCGCCGGTATCCAGAGTCTTTTGCTTGCCGGTGTAGAACGGGTGGCATTCGTTGCAAACGTCGATCGCCAGGGCTTTGCCGTAGGTCGAACGCGTTTCGAACTTGTTGCCGCAGCTGCAGGTTACGGCAATTACTGGGTATTCCGGATGGATATCGGTTTTCATGCTGTTTTCCTCAGGCTAGCGTGCCGCCACCCAACACTATTGTTGAATACCGCACGTAATTAGGCCGCGGATTCTACCAGACAACATCAATCACGCAAGCTATGACTTGTACCAACCGTCTGCTAGGCTCCCGGCCTCAAGCACAATCCCTGTGGGAGCGAGCTTGCTCGCGATTGCGACAGCACAGTCGACATCACCGTCACTGAACCACCGCCATCGCGAGCAAGCTCGCTCCCACATTGAATCGTGCTCAGCCTTGCGAATTTGTCCGCCTATCGAGATCCCCCGCGTGCCCGACGCCATCCTGCGCCTCGCCTTGCCTTCGCCCCTGCGCCGCCTGTTCGACTACCGCGCCCCGGCCGGGGTCCTGCGCGCCCAGTTGCACCCGGGCATGCGCCTGCGGGTGCCGTTCGGCCGGCGGGAGATGATTGGCATCCTGGTGGAGGTCACCGACCACAGCGAGGTCCCGGTCGACAAGCTCAAACCGGCCCTGGCCCTGCTCGATGCCACGCCACCACTGCCCGCCGCGCTGTTCAAGTTGTGCCTGTGGACGTCCCAGTATTACCAGCACAGCCTCGGCGACACCCTGAGTTGGGCGCTGCCCGTGCTGCTGCGCCAGGGCGAACCGGCCGAGGCGCGCCAGGAGCGGTTCTGGTCGGTGGCGCCCGGCGCCTCGCTGGACGATCCACGCATCGCCCGCGCCCCGCGCCAGCGCGAGGCCTTGGCGACCCTGGCCCAACATCCCCACGGCGTGGCGCATCAATTGTTGAGCAAACTGATGCTCAGCAAGGACAGCCTCGACCTGTTGCTGGCCAAGGACCTGGTTCAGGTGGAAGTGCGCAGGCACGCCCCCGGCGCCCGCCATGAACATTGGCTGGCCCAGCCGGAACTGCCGCTCAACGCCGAACAGCGGGCCGCTTGCGAAGCGATTCGCGCAGGTTTCGACAGTTATCACGCCTTTCTGCTGGCAGGTGTCACCGGCAGCGGCAAGACCGAGGTCTACCTGCAACTGATCCGCCAGACCCTGGAGGCCGGCAAGCAGGCGCTGGTACTGATTCCGGAAATCAACCTCGGCCCACAAACCCTGGCGCGCTTCGAACAGCGCTTCAACGCCCGGATCGCCCTGGTGCACTCGGCGGTCAACGACCGCGAACGCCTGGAAGCCTGGCTCGCCGCCCGTGACGGCGAGGCCGACATCATCATCGGCACCCGGTCGGCCCTGTTCACTCCGATGAAGAACCCTGGCCTTATCATCATCGACGAAGAACACGACGGTTCTTATAAACAGCAAGAAGGCCTGCGCTATCACGCCCGCGACCTGGCATTGGTGCGCGCCCGCCAGGAAAACATCCCGATCGTCCTCGGCTCGGCCACGCCATCGCTGGAAAGCCTGCACAACGCCTATACCGGCCGCTACGGCCTGCTGCGCCTCAATGAGCGGGCCGGCGGCGCCAAGCAACCGCGTTTCCTGCGCCTGGACGTGAAAAGTCGCCCGCTGGACAGCGGTATTTCGGGACCGATGCAGCAAGCCATCGGCCAGACCCTGGCTGCCGGGCAACAGGTCCTGGTGTTCCTCAATCGCCGCGGTTTCGCTCCGACGCTGTTGTGCCACGACTGCGGCTGGATGTCCGGCTGCGAACGCTGCGATGCGCGGATGACCGTGCATCAACGCCATGGCGAGCTGCGTTGCCACCATTGTGGCCACGTCGAGCGCGTGCCAAGGCACTGCCCGCAGTGCGGCAAAGTGGACTTGCGCCCGGTCGGCGCCGGCACCGAACGCGCAGAAGAACGGCTGGGCATCCTGTTCCCCGATTACCCGGTACTGCGGGTGGATCGCGACAGCACTTCGCGCAAGGACGCGATGAACCAGTTGTTCGCCACGATCCAGAAGGGCCAGCCGTGCATCCTGGTGGGCACGCAGATGCTCGCCAAGGGACACCACTTCCCACGGGTCACGCTGGTGTCGATCCTCGACGCCGATGGCGGACTGTTTTCCGGTGACTTCCGCGCCAGCGAGCGCATGGCGCAGTTGATCGTCCAGGTCGCAGGCCGGGCCGGGCGGGCCGAGGAGCCGGGTAAAGTGATCATCCAGACCCACCTGGCCGATCACCCGTTGCTGATCCAACTGACCGAACAAGGTTATTTCGCCTTCGCCGAGCAGGCCTTGAGCGAACGCCGCAGCGCCGGCCTCCCACCTTTTGCCCACCTGGCGCTGTTGCGGGCCGAAGCCCACAAGCCGGGGCAAGCCGAAGGCTTTCTCGATGAGGCCTGCAGCGAGGCAGAGCGCTTGCTGGCGGAGCAGAACCTCACCGGCATCGAACTCTTGGGCCCGGTGCCGGCGCCGATGGAACGGCGGGCCGGGCGCTATCGCGCGCAGCTTTTATTGCAGGCCAATGCCCGGGCGCCGCTGCATCGACTGCTGAGCGCCTGGCTGCTGGTACTGGAACAGATGCCCAGCGGGCGGGCGGTGCGCTGGTCGCTGGATGTGGATCCGGTGGATTTGTATTGATTCAGACATCGTCATCGCGAGCAGGCTCGCTCCCACAGGGAATCGCATTCCAATGTGGGAGCGAGCCTGCTCGCGATGACGCTCGAATAGTCACCACACATCCCCAACCGACCCGCTACAGTTGGCAAGCCCGTCTTCGCCACGGATAATGCCCAGTTTTTCCACCAGCGCATCGAAGCGCCGCCGCGCCTGCGGTTGAAAGAGAAGACCATGAAAGACACCATTCGCCAGCTCATCCAGCAAGCCATCGCCCAACTCGTCACTGAAGGTGTGCTGCCAGAAGGCCTGTCGCCGGCGATTCAGGTCGAAAACACCCGCGACAAGACCCACGGCGACTTCGCCAGCAACATCGCGATGATGCTCGCCAAGCCGGCCGGCATGAAGCCCCGGGACCTGGCGGAGAAAATCATCGCCGCCCTGCCGACCGACGAGAACGTCAGCAAGGCCGACATTGCCGGCCCCGGGTTCATCAACTTCTTCCAGAACACACAGGCCCTGGCTTCGCGCCTGGACGCGGCCCTGGCTGACGAGCGCATTGGCGTACGCAAGGCCGGTCCGTTGCAGCGCACCGTGGTCGACCTCTCGGCCCCCAACCTGGCCAAGGAAATGCACGTCGGCCACCTGCGCTCGACCATCATCGGCGACGGCGTGGCCCGGGTCCTGGAGTTTCTCGGCGACACGGTGATCCGCCAGAACCACGTGGGCGACTGGGGCACCCAGTTCGGCATGCTGATGGCCTACCTGCAGGAAAACCCCATTACCAGCGACGAACTGTCGGACCTGGAGAACTTCTACCGCGCCGCCAAGCAACGCTTCGACGAGTCGCCCGAGTTCGCCGACCGTGCCCGGGGCCTGGTGGTCAAGCTGCAGGCCGGCGATGCCGAGTGCCTGGCGCTGTGGAGCAAGTTCAAGGACATCTCCCTGTCCCACTGCCAGAAAATCTACGAGTTGCTGAACGTCAAATTGACCATGGCCGACGTGATGGGCGAAAGCGCCTACAACGACGACCTGATCAACGTGGTCAACGACCTCAAGGCCAAGGGCATGCTGGTGGAAAGCAACGGCGCCCAGTGCGTGTTCCTCGACCAGTTCAAGACCGCCGATGGCGAGCCGCTGCCGGTGATCATCGTCAAGGCCGACGGTGGCTACCTCTACGCCACCACCGACCTGGCAGCCGTGCGCTACCGTAACAGCGTGCTCAAGGCCGATCGGGTGCTGTACTTCGTCGACCAGCGCCAGGCCCTGCACTTCCAGCAAGTGTTCGAAGTCGCGCGCCTGGCCGGTTTCGTGACCCGTCCAATGGAGATGGAGCACATGGGCTTCGGCACCATGAACGGCGCCGACGGCCGCCCGTTCAAGACCCGCGATGGCGGCACGGTGAAGCTGATAGACCTGCTGACCGAAGCCCAGGACCGCGCCTACACCCTGGTCAAGGGCAAGAACCCCGAGCTGGCCGAGGACGAACTGCGCAAGATCGCCAAGGTCGTGGGCATCGACGCGGTGAAATACGCCGACCTGTCCAAGCACCGCACCAGCGACTACAGCTTCAACTTCGACCTGATGCTCAACTTCGAAGGCAACACCGCGCCGTACCTGCTGTACGCCTACACCCGCGTGGCGGGGGTGTTCCGCAAGCTCGGCAAGAGCTTCAATGAAGTGGACGGCCAGATTGTGCTTGAGGCCCCTCACGAACAGGAGCTGGCGGCGAAGCTGGCGCAGTTCGGTGAAGTGTTGAACAACGTCGCCGACAAGGGCACGCCGCACACCCTGTGCGCCTACCTGTACGATGTCGCCGGCCTGTTCTCCAGCTTCTACGAGAACTGCCCGATCCTCAACGCGCAAACCCCAGAGCAAATGCAGAGCCGCCTGCGCCTCGCCGCGCTGACCGGGCGTACGCTCAAGCAAGGCCTGGAACTGCTGGGCCTGGAAACCCTGGAGCGCATGTAAGTTGGCCGCCAAGAAAAAACCTGCACCCAAACGCGGCGCCAGTCGTTACCAGCCTCCAGCCAAAAAACCGATTCCGGGCTGGTTGTGGATGGCCATCGGCCTGACCGTCGGCGCTTTCATTGTGTTTCTGATGAAGCTGGAGCCGGGCCAGGGCGATGACGTCAAGCGCGTCCGGCAAGAGCAGCAGAAAGCCACGCGGATCGCCGAGGCCAACAAGACCCCGCCGAGCCCGACGCAACCGGTGAAGCCGAAGTACGACTTCTACACCTTGCTGCCGGAATCGGAAGTCATCGTGCCGCCCGATGCCGTGCCGGAGAAAACCCTGCCGACGCCGCAAGTGCCCACCACGCCGGTGACCCCGGCCGAAGCGGCGAAGATCGACACCGCTCGCGCCCAGGCGGCCCTGGCCGGCATCACGCCACCGCCGGCCCCTCCGGTGCAGAAAGCCGCGCCGGTGACGAAGTTCTTCCTGCAGGCCGGTTCGTTCCGCAAGGAAGCCGACGCCGACAAGGTCCGGGCGCAGATCATTCTGCTGGGCCAGTCCGTGTCGGTGGAGTCCGGCACCGTGAAGGACGAAACCTGGTACCGGGTACTGGTCGGGCCGTTCAGCAACCGCGAGGAACTGACCAAGGCCCAGAAGCAACTGGCTGGCAGCGGTTTCAGCAATCTGTTGTTACAACAACGCCAGAGCCGCTAGGCACACCGATCGTTCCCATGCTCTGCGTGGAAATGCAGCCCGTGACGCTCCGCGTCACTGGACGCGGAGCGTCCCTTGAGGCGTTCCCACGCGGAGCATGGGAACGATCATCGGGGGGCCGCTCGTCCCCTCTGCACCCCCGCAGTTGAAAAACCCCGCGCCACCCCCATATGAGTTCCATCCGGGCATTTTCGCCCCGCTGCGTGGAGACTCTCCCTTGACCACCATCGTTTCAGTCCGCCGTCATGGCAAAGTCGTCATGGGCGGCGACGGCCAGGTTTCACTGGGCAACACCGTGATGAAAGGCAACGCGAAGAAAGTCCGCCGCCTGTATCACGGCGAAGTCATCGCCGGTTTCGCCGGGGCCACTGCCGACGCCTTCACCTTGTTCGAACGTTTCGAAGGCCAGCTTGAGAAGCACCAGGGTCATCTGGTCCGCGCCGCCGTGGAACTGGCCAAGGAATGGCGTACCGACCGCTCCCTGAGCCGCCTCGAAGCCATGCTCGCGGTCGCCAACAAGGACGCCTCCCTGATTATCACCGGCAACGGCGACGTCGTTGAGCCCGAGGATGGCCTGATCGCCATGGGTTCCGGCGGAGCCTACGCCCAGGCTGCGGCCAGCGCCCTGCTGAAAAAAACCGACCTGTCGGCCCGTGAGATCGTCGAGACAGCCCTGGGCATTGCCGGCGACATCTGCGTCTTCACCAACCACACCCAGACCATTGAGGAGCAGGACCTCGCGGAATAAGCCTGTCCAGGCGAACCACGCCACGGCCCATTCTTGCTTGAGGACCACCCATTATTATGTCCATGACTCCCCGCGAAATCGTCCACGAACTCAACCGCCATATCATCGGCCAGGACGATGCCAAGCGCGCCGTCGCCATCGCCCTGCGTAACCGCTGGCGCCGGATGCAACTGCCCGAAGAACTGCGCGTCGAAGTGACCCCCAAAAACATCCTGATGATCGGCCCGACCGGTGTCGGTAAAACCGAGATCGCCCGTCGCCTGGCCAAACTCGCCAACGCGCCGTTCATCAAGGTCGAAGCCACCAAGTTCACCGAAGTCGGCTATGTCGGCCGCGACGTCGAGTCGATCATCCGTGACCTGGCCGATGCCGCCATCAAGCTGCTGCGCGAACAGGAAATCACCAAGGTCCGCCATCGCGCCGAAGACGCCGCCGAAGAGCGCATCCTCGACGCCCTGCTGCCACCGGCGCGCATGGGCTTCAACGCCGACGCCGCCGCGACCCAGGACTCCAACACCCGTCAACTGTTCCGCAAGCGCCTGCGCGAAGGCCAGCTGGACGACAAGGAAATCGAGATCGAAGTGGCCGAAATGGCCGGCGTCGATATTTCCGCGCCGCCAGGCATGGAAGAGATGACCAACCAGCTGCAGAGCCTGTTCGCCAACATGGGCAAGGGCAAGAAGAAAAACCGCAAGCTCAAGGTCAAGGAAGCGCTGAAACTGGTGCGCGATGAGGAAGCCGGTCGCCTGGTCAACGAAGAAGAGTTGAAGGCCAAGGCGCTGGAGGCAGTCGAGCAGCATGGCATCGTGTTCATCGACGAAATCGACAAGGTCGCCAAGCGCGGCAATGTCGGCGGTGCCGATGTGTCCCGCGAAGGTGTACAACGCGACCTGCTGCCGCTGATCGAAGGCTGCACGGTCAACACCAAGCTGGGCATGGTCAAGACCGACCACATCCTGTTCATCGCCTCCGGGGCGTTCCACCTGAGCAAGCCGAGCGACCTGGTGCCGGAGCTGCAGGGTCGCCTGCCGATCCGTGTCGAGCTCAAGGCGCTGACGCCGGAAGACTTCGAGCGCATCCTCAGCGAGCCCCACGCGTCGCTGACCGAACAGTATTGCGCGCTGCTCAAGACCGAAGGCCTGAACATCGAGTTCACCCCCGAAGGCATCAAGCGTCTGGCCCAGATCGCCTGGCAGGTCAACGAGAAGACCGAGAACATCGGTGCCCGTCGCCTGCACACGCTGCTCGAACGCTTGCTCGAGGAAGTCTCGTTCAGCGCCGGCGACCTGGCCAGCGCCCACAACGAAGCGCCGATCCTCATCGACGCCGAGTACGTCAACAGTCACCTGGGCGAGCTGGCGCAGAACGAAGACCTGTCGCGGTATATCCTGTAACCCACAATTACAGGAAAACGCGGACCTGTGGGAGCGGGCTATGTGGGAGCAAAGCTTGCTCGCGATCCAGGCGCTGCGGTCCTCAAGAGACCGCGGCGTTTTCATCGCGGGCAAGCCTTGCTCCCACACAGCCCGCTCCCACATTTGACGGTGTCGTTTTATAGATCAAGATGTCCTTCCGAGACGGATCACAGGCCATGACCAAACTCCCCACCGCCATCAACCTGCACAAAGCCTCCAAGACCCTGACGCTCAAATACGCGCCGGACGAGGAGTATCACCTGCCCGCCGAGTTCCTGCGGGTGCACTCGCCTTCCGCCGAGGTCCAGGGCCACGGCAAACCCATCCTGCAATATGGCAAGCTCAACGTTGCCCTGACAAAGGTCGAACCGGCCGGCCAGTACGCACTGAAACTGACCTTCGACGACGGCCACGACAGCGGGCTGTTCACCTGGGACTATCTCTACCAGCTGGCGGTGCGTCAGGAAGACTTGTGGAACGATTATCTTGGCGAACTCAAGGCCGCCGGAAAAACCCGCGATCCGAACGAGTCCGTCGTCAAGCTGATGCTCTAGCTCAAGGGCTGGCGCTTTAGGGCGAATTTTCTAGACTCATCTGCTTGAATGCCCGCGCGGCAACGTCAATGACTGGCCTGCTTGCGAAAAAAATTAAACTCGGGTAACCAATGGAGCTGGCAAGTTCCCTGCAAAGGAACCGACAAGTTCCTGGCATACGTTTCCTCATTGGCCCTCGATGCGGAATTAACGGTCACCCGAGCAGCGTACCTGGTATTGGCTGTGTGGCTTGCGGCACACGATCCGGGTACTCGTCTGAAGGACAATGGAGCGTCGTAGATGAGCAACAAGAACAACGATGACCTGAAGTATCAAGCCTCGGAAAATACCCTGGGGTTGAATCCCGTCGTCGGCTTGCGCAGAAAAGATCTGCTGGCCTCTGCCCGCATGGTGCTGACCCAGGCCATCAAGCAACCGCTGCACAGCGTCAAGCACGTCGCCCATTTCGGCGTCGAACTCAAGAATGTCCTGTTCGGTAAATCCGAACTGCAACCGGCCGGCGACGACCGTCGCTTCGCTGACCCGGCGTGGAGCCAGAACCCCCTCTACAAACGTTACCTGCAAACCTACCTGGCGTGGCGCAAGGAGCTGCACGCCTGGATCGATGACAGCAACCTCTCGCCCGCGGACATCAGCCGCGGGCATTTCGTGATCAACCTGATGACCGAAGCCATGGCCCCGACCAACTCGGCGGCCAACCCCGCGGCAGTCAAGCGCTTCTTCGAAACCGGCGGCAAGAGCCTGTTGGATGGCCTGTCCCACCTGGCCAAGGACCTGGTGCACAACGGCGGGATGCCGAGCCAGGTCAACATGGGTGCGTTCGAGGTCGGCAAGAGCCTGGGCGTGACCGAAGGCGCCGTGGTGTTTCGCAACGACGTGCTGGAGCTGATCCACTACCGGCCCATCACCGAGCAGGTCCACGAGCGACCGCTGCTGGTGGTGCCGCCACAAATCAACAAGTTCTACGTATTCGACCTGAGCCCGGACAAGAGCCTGGCGCGCTTCTGCCTGCGCAGCAACGTGCAGACCTTCGTCATCAGTTGGCGCAACCCCACCAAGGAGCAGCGCGAGTGGGGCCTGTCGACCTACATCGAGGCGCTCAAGGAGGCGGTGGACGTGGTCACGGCCATCACCGGCAGCAAGGACATAAACATGCTCGGCGCCTGCTCGGGCGGCATCACCTGCACCGCGCTGCTGGGCCATTACGCCGCCCTCGGCGAGAAAAAGGTCAATGCGCTGACCCTGCTGGTCAGCGTGCTCGACACCACCCTGGACACCGACGTGGCGCTGTTCGTCGACGAGCAGACCCTGGAAGCGGCCAAGCGCCACTCCTACCAGGCCGGTGTACTCGAAGGTCGCGACATGGCCAAGGTGTTCGCCTGGATGCGCCCCAACGACCTGATCTGGAACTACTGGGTCAACAATTACCTGCTGGGCAACGAGCCGCCCGTGTTCGACATCCTGTTCTGGAACAACGACACCACGCGGCTGCCGGCGGCGTTCCACGGCGACCTCATCGAAATGTTCAAGAACAATCCACTGATCCGTCCCAATGCACTGGAAGTGTGCGGCACGCCCATCGATCTCAAGCAGGTCACCGCCGACATCTACTCCCTGGCCGGCACCAACGACCACATCACGCCATGGAAGTCCTGCTACAAGTCGGCGCAGCTGTTTGGCGGCAAGGTGGAGTTCGTGCTGTCGAGCAGCGGGCATATCCAGAGCATCCTCAACCCACCAGGCAACCCCAAGTCGCGCTACATGACCAGTGATGACATGCCGGCCAAGGCCGAGGACTGGCAGGAGAATTCAACCAAGCACACCGACTCCTGGTGGTTGCATTGGCAGGCCTGGCAGGCCGAGCGCTCGGGCAAACTGAAAAAAGCCCCGACCGTGCTGGGCAACAAGGCCTACCCGGCCGGTGAAGCGGCGCCCGGCACTTATGTGCATGAGCGGTAATGGATGCAACTCGTCTGGCGCGGGAGTGGGCTTGCTCACGAATACATCCCGCCAGCCGACACTGAATGCAAGGCCCACAGCGCTGGCGAACATAAAACTCATGTTCACAGCAGATCCCATGTGGGAGCGAGCTTGCTCGCGATGACGGCGGCACATTCAACACCTGTATGTGCTGACACATCGCAATCGCGAGCAAGCTCGCTCCCACAGGGGATCGGGGAAAATGAAAGACAGCGACCCAACCCACAGGGCTTGAAGCATGCCGCAACCGTACATCTTCCGTACCGTCGATCTGGATGGCCAGACCTTGCGCACCGCGGTACGTCCCGGCAAGCCTCACTTGACGCCGCTGCTGATTTTCAACGGCATCGGCGCCAACCTCGAGCTGGTGTTCCCGTTCATCCAGGCCCTGGACCCGGATCTGGAAGTCATCGCCTTTGACGTACCCGGTGTCGGCGGTTCATCGACGCCCAACCGGCCGTATCGCTTTCCTGGCCTGGCCAAACTCACCGCGCGAATGCTCGATTACCTGGACTACGGACAGGTCAATGTGATCGGCGTGTCCTGGGGGGGCGCCCTGGCCCAGCAGTTTGCCTATGACTACCCCGAGCGCTGCAAGAAGCTGGTGCTGGCGGCCACGGCGGCCGGGGCGGTGATGGTGCCGGGCAAACCAAAGGTGCTGTGGATGATGGCCAGCCCCCGGCGCTACATTCAACCGTCCCATGTGATGCGTATCGCACCGCTGATCTACGGCGGTTCGTTCCGTCGCGACCCGAGCCTGGCGGCCAGCCATGCGGCCAAGGTTCGTTCGGCGGGCAAGCTCGGTTATTACTGGCAACTGTTCGCCGGGCTGGGCTGGACCAGCATCCACTGGCTGCACAAGATCCACCAGCCGACCCTGGTGCTGGCCGGCGACGACGACCCGCTGATCCCGCTGATCAACATGCGCATGCTGGCCTGGCGCATTCCCAACGCCCAATTGCACATCATCGATGACGGCCATCTGTTCCTGATCACTCGGGCCGAGGCGGTGGCGCCGATCATCATGAAATTCCTGGAGGAAGAACGTCAGCGTGCGGTGATGCATCCGCACCCCTCACCACTGGGCGGCTGAAACCGCCCATTAGCGCCTGGCAGGACGCCGGACCGCGCAGCGACCCGAAACAGCGACTATGTTGTCTGGTTCGGTGTGTTTGTTTTTAGCCTGATGACGAAGGAGTTGACTCATGCGCGACAAACCGGCGAAGGGTTCCATGCCCGCCCCTGCCAGCTTCATCAACGCACAAAGTGCGGTCACCGGCCTGCGTGGCAGGGACCTGCTGTCCACCTTGCGCAGCGTTGCCGTACACGGCTTGCGCAACCCGGTGCACAGTGCCCGGCACGCGTTGAAGCTGGGCGGTCAACTGGGCCGAGTGCTGCTGGGCGAGACCCTGCACCCCACCAACCCCAACGACCAGCGTTTCGCCGACCCCACCTGGCAGCTCAATCCGTTCTACCGCCGCAGCCTGCAGGCCTACCTGAGCTGGCAGAAGCAGGTGACGAGCTGGATCGATGAAAGCACCATGAGCCAGGATGACCGCGCCCGCGCCCACTTCGCCTTCGCCCTGCTCAACGACGCCGTTTCGCCGTCCAACACCTTGCTCAACCCGCTGGCGGTCAAGGAGCTGTTCAACTCCGGCGGCACCAGCCTGGTTCGAGGCCTCAGCCATCTGGTGGACGATCTGCTGCACAACGATGGGTTGCCGCGACAAGTCACCCCCCATGCCTTTGAAGTCGGCAAGACCCTGGCGACCACTCCCGGCGCGGTGGTGTTTCGCAACGAATTGCTCGAGCTGATCCAGTACCGGTCCATGAGTGAAAAGCAATACGCCAAGCCGTTGCTGATCGTGCCGCCGCAGATCAACAAGTTCTACATTTTCGACCTGAGCCCTTCCAACAGCTTCGTCCAGTACGCCCTGAAAAACGGTTTGCAGGTCTTCATCATCAGTTGGCGCAACCCCGACGTACGCCACCGAGAGTGGGGCCTGTCCAGCTATGTCGAGGCCGTGGAAGAAGCCATGAACGTCTGCCGGGCGATCACCGGCGCCCGCGAGGTCAACCTGATGGGTGCCTGTGCCGGGGGCATGACCATCGCCGCCCTGCAAGGCCACCTGCAAGCCAAGCGCCAGTTGCGTCGGGTCGCCAGTGCCACGTACCTGGTGAGCCTGCTGGACAGCCAGATCGACAGCCAGGCCTCGCTGTTCATCGACGAGCAGACCCTCGAAGCCGCCAAGCGCCGCTCCTATCAGAAAGGCATCCTCGATGGCCGCGACCTGGCCCGGGTGTTCGCCTGGATGCGCCCCAACGATCTGATCTGGACTTACTTCATCAACAACTACCTGCTGGGCAAGGAGCCGCCGGCCTTCGACATCCTCTACTGGAACAACGACTGCACCCGCCTGCCGGCGGCTTACCACGGCGACCTGCTGGACTTCTTCAAGCACAACCCGCTGACCCATCCCGGCGGCCTGGAAGTGTGCGGCACGCCCATCGACCTGCAGAAAGTGACGGTGGACAGCTTCAGTGTGGGCGGCATCAATGACCACATCACGCCGTGGGACGCGGTGTATCGCTCGACCCTGTTGCTGGGTGGCGAAAAACGCTTCGTGCTTTCCAACAGCGGCCATGTCCAGAGCATCCTCAACCCGCCGGGCAACCCCAAGGCCAACTTCATCGAAAGCGCAAAATTGAGCAGCGACCCACGGGCCTGGTACTACGACGCCAAGCACGTCGAAGGCAGTTGGTGGACCCCATGGCTGGGCTGGATCCAGGAGCGTTCCGGCGCCCAGCACGAAACCCAGATGACCTTGGGCAATGCGAACTACCCGCCTCTGGACGCAGCTCCCGGCACCTATGTTCGCGTGCGCTGAAGGCCTTACCCCACGGCCAGGCGATTGGCCGTGGCATGACTTGATCATTAAGAAGACCGGATGAAAACCCGCGACCGCATCCTTGAATGTGCCCTGCAATTGTTCAACGAAAAGGGCGAACCGAACGTCTCCACCATGGAAATTGCCAACGAAATGGGCATCAGCCCGGGCAACCTCTATTACCACTTTCATGGCAAGGAACCGCTGATCCTCGGGCTGTTCGAGCGATTCCAGGGCGAACTGGCGCCGCTGCTGGACCCTCCGGCGGACGTGCAGTTGGCGCCGGAAGACTACTGGCTGTTCCTGCACTTGATCGTCGAGCGCCTGGCGCAGTACCGCTTTCTGTTCCAGGACCTGTCGAACCTGGCTGGGCGCCTGCCGAAGCTGGCCAAGGGCATCCGTCAGTTACTCAATGCCCTGAAGCGCACCCTCGCCTCACTGCTGGCACAGCTCAAGGCCCAGGGATTGCTGGTCAGCGATACCCAGGCCCTGGGGCAACTGGTGGAGCAGATCACCATGACCTTGCTGTTCTCCCTGGACTACCAGCGGATCCTGGACCGCGAGGGCGAGGTTCGGCTGGTGGTCTACCAGATCATGATGCTGGTGGCCCCACACCTGCCGCCCGCGACCAAGGTCGCGACTGAGCAACTGGCGTTGCGCTACCTGGAAGAACACGAGTAACCCAGTGTGACGCTCGTCCCCACGCTCCGCGTGGGGATGCAACCCGGGACGCTCCGCGCCCCAAACAGCGGAACGCAGAGCGTCCCCGGAGGCATTCCCACGCGGGAGCGTGGGAACGAGCGCCCGACCTTCAGAGGCCGGGCGTTTTTGCATGTCCCGCAGAATCAGGACTGGGTGGTAGGCGTCGATGGAGCCGGCGCTGGAGTTGGCGTGGCGACCGGGGTCGGAGCGGCGGCGGAGTTCGCCGGGCTCGTCGGGGTCGCCGGTTTGGCGGCTGCGGTCGGCGCCTTCGGTGCAGCGGCTTTCGGCGCGGCCGGTTTTTTCACGGCCGGTTTTTTCGCCGCAGCAGGTTTGGCCGCCGCTTTTGCCGCAGGCTTGGCGGCGGGTTTCGCTGCCGGTTTGGCAGCTGCCGTTTTAGCCGCGGGTTTAGCCGCAGGTTTGGCCGCAGGCTTGGCTGCCGCTTTGGCCGCAGGTTTGGCCGCTACCGGTTTGGCCGCCGCCTTGGCAGCAGGCTTGGCCGCAGCAGTTTTAGCCGCGGGCTTGGCCGCTGCTTTCGCCGCAGGTTTGGCAGCGGGTTTCGCCGCAGCCTTGACCAGTGGCTTGGCCGCCGTTTTAGCAGCCGGCTTGGCCGCTGCAGTCTTGGTCGCCACCGGTGCGACCTTGGCGCCGGTGAGTTTTTCGATCTGCTTGGTCAGGGTGTCGACCTTGCTGTGCAGTGCCTTGACTTCATTACGGCTCGGCACACCCAGGCGCGAGATCGCACTGTTCAGGCGCTTGTCGAAAGCCCCTTCCAGTTCGTCCCATTTGCCCAGTGCACGATCCTTCACGCCGCCGATTCGCGACTTGGCGGACTCGGCAGAGTCCTTGGCTGCATCGACTTGTTTGCCGACTGCCGTCTTGGTGAGTTTTTCGGCCTTTTCGCCGTCCTTAACCAGGGACTCGAAGAGCTTGCTGCCGTCAGTGTCGATCTTCGAGTACACGCCTAAACCAGCAAGCCAGATTTTGCGGGAATACTTTTCAATCTTCCCGGCCCACGAGCTGCCCTCTTTTTCTGTGATTTTTTTGCCAGCCATCCCGTTCTCCTTAATGTTTACGCGCGACACGTTCGAGCAATGCTGTCAGCTCATCGAGCTTAGCAGAGAGTGTCTCAACGTCATGTTTAGACGGAATGCCGATACGATTCAAGGCACTTGCAACACGGGCATCGAATACCTTCTCGACTTTATCGAGTTGTACTTCAACCCGGGCCTTGAAAGTATTGACGTCGCTCTTGGCTTCAATCAATTCGCTGTTGGCCGCTTCAAGTTTTCCGGCAATTTTCTTTTTGCCTTTGGTTTCAATAACTTCGCCAGCCTTTACCAACTCCTGAAAGTACTCGCTGCCTTCCTGGCCGACCTTCGTGTAGGCGCCCAGGCCCGCCAGCCAGATCTTGCGCGCGTACGTTTTCACGTCGCTGAGCGTGGAAGATTCAACGTCGGTTTTTTTCTTCAGAATAACTTTGGCCATGGTGCACCTCACTCGAAAAAAGGTTTGAGGAACTGCCCGCACATGGACGGGCTCAGGCACAAAGTAGTGAGAATAATTAGAAAGGGCACCCTAACAACTGACACAAAACCTGAGGGCGATGACTTCCCATGTGGGAGCGAGCTTGCTCGCGATTGCGGTGGACCAGCAACATTGATGTTGAATGACTCGCCGCTATCGCGAGCAAGCTCGCTCCCACAGGTGGACAGGTGGTGAACTTGAGTCATGCATTCCACCCACCCTTTCAATCAATCAAGCCAACGCCTTATCCAACGCCTTTTCGATTTCCGTCTTGATCGTGCCGCTCATGGCCGACATCAACATGCCCAGCTCCACGTCGACGCGGATCGAGTCGTCGCCCACATGCACTTCGCCCTTTACCCCGGAACGCTTGAGTTTCAGGGTGTCGCCCTCCCACTGCGGCTCCAGGCCATAGCTGTCGGACAACTTCTGCGCCAGCTTGTCGGCTTTCTCTCGCGCCACTTCCTTGCCCAGGCCATGGGCACGCTCAACAGTTATACGGGCCATCGGGTGACTCCTGTTTTATCGGGACTTGCCTGAACGTTTCAGACCCTGGCTGCGTCAAAACGTCCCGGCGGTAGCCCATCTTACCTTCAGCCTTGCCAAGACAAAGCCCTCCACCGGGATTAGAATGTCCCGCATTCTTTTTTGGTGACCGCGATATGACTGATCAGCGCAAAGGCAGCGATGCCGAACCCACCACTCACTTCGGCTTCAAGAACGTGCCGGAAAGCCAGAAAGCGGAAAAAGTCGCTGAGGTTTTCCACTCCGTAGCCGCCAAGTATGACTTGATGAACGACTTGCTCTCGGGCGGCATGCACCGCCTGTGGAAGCGTTTCGCGATAGAACTGTCGGGCGTGCGCAGCGGCAATCGCGTGCTGGACATCGCTGGCGGCACGGGCGACCTGACGAAGAAGTTTTCCCACATCGTCGGGCCGACCGGCCAGGTGGTCCTGGCCGACATCAACGAATCCATGCTCAAGGTCGGTCGCGACCGCCTGCTGGACCTGGGTGTGGCCGGCAACGTCGAGTTCGTCCAGGCCGACGCTGAAAAGCTGCCGTTCCCCGACAACCATTTCGACTGCGTGACCATCGCCTTCGGCCTGCGCAACGTCACCCACAAGGAAGATGCCCTGCGCTCGATGCTGCGGGTGCTCAAGCCCGGTGGTCGCCTGCTGGTGCTGGAGTTCTCCAAGCCGACCAACGCGCTGATGTCCAAGGCCTATGACGCCTACTCGTTCGCCTTCATGCCGCTGATGGGCAAGCTGATCACCAACGACTCGGAAAGCTATCGCTACCTGGCCGAATCGATCCGCATGCACCCGAACCAGGAAACCCTGAAGTCGATGATGGTCGAGGCCGGTTTCGACCGCGTGACCTACCACAACATGACCGCAGGCATCGTCGCCCTGCACCGCGGTATCAAACCCTGATGCTGCTCACCGGCCTGCTCGCCAGCGTCGAACTCGGCCTCAACCGGGTGCTGCGCCTGGACAGCACGGCGCTCGCGCGCCTGGCGCACTTGAGTGGCAAGGTGATTGCCGTGGACTGTCGCAGCCCGGCGCTGCGGTTGTTCATCCTGCCCAGCGACGAAGGCCTGATGCTCGCCGCGCATTGGGAGGCCGAGGCCGACTGCACGCTGCGCGCCCCGGCGTCGAGCCTGCTGAACCTGGCCCTGGGCAAGGACAAGACCGCGGTGCTGCACAGCCCCGACGTGGAGCTCGACGGCGACAGCGGCGTACTGCTGGAGCTGGCGGCGATTCTCCAGGACCTGGAGCTGGACTGGGAATACGAAGTGTCCCGCTGGATCGGTCCGGTGGCGACCCAATTGCTCAGCGGCCATTTGCGCAGCCGCAGCCGCTGGTATCGGCAGGGGTTCGCCAGCCTGGGGCAGAATCTGAGTGAATACCTGGCCGAAGAATCGCGTACCCTCGTAGGCCAACGCGAAGCACAAGCCCGTTTTAATGAACTGGACCAGATCAAACTTGACCTGGAACGTCTCGAGGCGCGTTTCGAGCGCCTTTCCCGATCCCTTGAAACCAAGCGATAACGCATGAAGCTGCTTGCCGTCCGCCGTTTGTTGCGCATCCAGCGCGTCGTGATCCGCTACCGCCTCGATGACCTGCTGTTCGCCCTGCCGCTGCCCTGGTTTCTCCTGGCCCTGCGCTTCGTACTGCCGTGGCGCTGGTTTCCCCGGCGAACGCTGGACCTGAGTCGCGGTGCGCGCTTGCGCCTGGCCTTGCAGGACCTGGGGCCGATTTTCATCAAGTTCGGGCAGATCCTTTCGACCCGTCGCGACCTGTTGCCCGAAGACATCGCCGATGAACTGATGCGCCTGCAAGACCGCGTGCCGCCGTTCGATTCCAAGGTGTCGGTGGCGCTGATCGAGGAACAACTGGGCAAGAAGATCAGCGAAGTCTTCAGCCGCTTCGACGTCGAGCCCCTGGCCTCGGCCTCCGTCGCCCAGGTTCACGCCGCACAACTCAAGAGCGGCGAAGAAGTGGTGGTCAAGGTCATCCGCCCGGGCCTCAAGCCGATCATTGCCCAGGACCTGGCGTGGCTGTTCATCCTCGCCCGCGCCGCCGAGCGGTTGTCGGCCGATGCCCGCCTGCTGCACCCGGTGGACGTGGTCCAGGACTACGAGAAAACCATCTACGACGAACTCGACCTGCTGCGCGAGGCCGCCAACGCCAGCCAGCTGCGCCGCAACTTCGAAGGTTCGCCGCTGCTGTATGTGCCGCAAGTCTATTGGGACTGGTGCCGGCCGAAAGTATTGGTGATGGAGCGCATCTACGGCATCCAGGTCACCGACCTGGCGACCCTGGCCGACCAGCGCACCGACATGAAGATGCTCGCCGAACGCGGCGTGGAAATCTTCTTCACCCAGGTGTTTCGCGACAGCTTCTTCCATGCCGACATGCACCCGGGCAACATCTTCGTCAGCACGGTGCAGCCGTGGAGCCCGCAGTACATCGCCATCGACTGCGGCATCGTCGGTAGCCTGACACCAGAAGACCAGGACTATCTGGCCCGCAACCTGTTCGCCTTCTTCAAGCGTGACTACCGTCGCGTCGCGCAACTGCACATCGATTCGGGCTGGGTGCCGGCCGAGACCAAGCTCAACGAGTTCGAAGCGGCGATCCGCACCGTGTGCGAACCGATCTTCGAAAAACCGTTAAAAGATATTTCCTTCGGCCAGGTGCTGATGCGCCTGTTCCAGACCGCGCGGCGCTTCAACATGGAAGTCCAGCCACAGCTGGTGCTGTTGCAGAAAACCCTGTTGAACATCGAAGGCCTCGGCCGCCAGTTGTACCCGGAGCTCGACCTGTGGAACACCGCCCAGCCGTTCCTCGAACGCTGGATGCGCGAGCGCGTCAGTCCCAAAACCTTGCTGGGCAACGTGCAGAGCCAGTTCGAGCAGCTCCCGCACCTGGCCAACATGACCCGCGACCTGCTCGAACGCATGTCCCAGCCCCACGCCCACGACCCGGCGCCCCCGTGGCACCGACGCAAGGACGACTGGCTGTTGCGCCTGCTGGGCGCCGCTCACCTGGGAGGCGGCGCAGTGCTGGCGACCGGCGGGCCGCTGAGCCAACTGGGTCACTGGCCAGCCGGTATCATGATGGTGGTCGGTCTGTATCTGGTCGTTCGCCGATAGCCAGCACCGGTTCGCACTGGCACACTGTTTCAACGCTGGGCCCGCCGACGTCAGGTGCGCGGCCCATGGTCGGAGTCAAAGATGAAAAACTGGCAGGACGAGATCAAATGGGACGCTGACGGCCTGGTGCCGGCCATCGCCCAGGACCACAAGACCGGGCGCGTATTGATGATGGCCTGGATGAACCGCGAAGCGCTGGCCCTGACCGCCGCCGAGAACCGCGCCATCTATTGGTCACGTTCCCGTGGCAAGCTGTGGCGCAAAGGTGAAGAGTCCGGGCACGTGCAGCACCTGCATGAGATGCGCCTGGACTGCGACGGCGACGTCATCATCCTGATGGTCGAGCAAGTCGGTGAGATTGCCTGCCACACCGGCCGTCAAAGCTGCTTCTATCGCGTCTTCGAGAACGGCGACTGGAAAACCGTCGACCCGGTGCTCAAGGACCCGCATGCCATTTATTCAGGACATACCCATGAGTGACACCCTGACCCGCCTGGCCCAGGTGCTGGAAGAGCGCAAGGGCGCCGCGGCCGACAGTTCCTATGTCGCCAGCCTGTACCACAAGGGCTTGAACAAGATTCTGGAGAAAGTCGGCGAAGAGTCGGTCGAGACCATCATCGCCGCCAAGGACGCCGCCATCAGTGGCGATTGCAGCGACGTGATCTACGAGACCGCCGACCTGTGGTTCCACAGCCTGGTCATGCTGGCCCAACTGGGGCAGCATCCGCAGGCCGTACTGGATGAACTGGACCGTCGCTTCGGTCTGTCCGGGCACGTCGAGAAAGCCTCGCGCCCGTCCGCCTGATCAACTTTTGAGAGGAATAGCTCCATGGGTATTTTTGACTGGAAACACTGGATCGTCATCCTGGTCGTCGTGGTGCTGGTGTTCGGTACCAAGAAACTGAAAAACCTCGGCACCGATGTCGGTGAGTCGATCAAGGGCTTTCGCAAGGCCATGAACGATGACGAAAAACCGGCCGACCCGTCGGCGGCTCCTGGCCAACCCGCGCAGCCGACCCAACCGGTACACCCCCAGGCCAGCCAGCCTGTGAATGCGCCGCACACCATCGACGTGCAGGCCCAGAAAGTCGAAGAGCCCGTCCGCAAAGACTCGTGAGCACTGACTAATGTTTGGGATCAGCTTCACTGAACTGCTGCTCGTCGGCCTCGTCGCCCTTCTGGTACTGGGCCCCGAGCGCCTGCCGGGTGCTGCGCGCACCGCCGGTCTGTGGATCGGCCGCCTGAAGCGCAGCTTCAATGCGATCAAACAGGAAGTTGAACGTGAGATCGGTGCCGACGACATCCGTCGGCAACTTCACAACGAACATATTCTGTCCCTGGAGCAGGAAGCGCGGAAAATCTTCACGCCGACCCAACAGGAACCGACGCCGGTTCAGCCCGTGGCCGAACCGACGATTGCGCCCCAGGCGCCGGTGGATGGTGCGAGGTCGGTGGCTGAACCGGCGCCAGTGACACCGACGGTAACGGATACAGCGCCCCCTGCTGTCCCTGCGCCTAACGACCCTACTTTGCCGCCGCGAGCCCCATGAGCGATATCCCAGAGAACGACCAGCCGATGCCGCTGGTATCGCACCTCACCGAGTTGCGCACCCGTCTGCTGCGTTGCGTCGCGGCGATTTTCATTATCTTCGCCGGGCTGTTTTCCTTCACCCAGCAGATCTACACCTTCGTCTCCACGCCACTGCGCCAGTACCTGCCGGTAGGCGCGACAATGATCGCCACCGACGTGTCGTCGCCGTTCCTGACGCCTCTGAAGCTGACGATGATGGTCTCGCTGTTCCTGGCGATTCCGGTGATCCTGCACCAGATCTGGGGCTTCATCGCACCGGGTCTGTACAAGCATGAAAAGCGCATCGCCGTGCCGCTGCTGGTGTCCAGTATCCTGCTGTTCTACACCGGCATGGCCTTCGCCTATTACCTGGTGTTCCCGCTGATCTTCAAGTTCTTCGCCGCCGCCACCCCGGCGGGCGTGGAAATGATGACCGACATCAGCAGCTACCTGGATTTCGTCATGACGCTGTTCTTCGCCTTCGGCGTGGCGTTCGAAATCCCCGTGGCCGTGGTGCTGCTGGTGTGGATTGGCGTGGTCGACGTGGCCTATTTGAAGAAGATCCGCCCCTACGTGATCATCGGCTGCTTCGTGGTCGGCATGATCCTGACCCCGCCGGACATCTTCTCCCAGACCCTGCTCGCGGTGCCGATGTGGCTACTGTTCGAGATCGGCATCCTGTTCGGTGGCCTGGTGCGCAAGCGCCGGGAAGAAGAGCCCGAGGAACAACCGGTCGATGACCACAACGACCAGCCGCCAGCGACCCAAGCGTGAACCTGCTGCTGCTCGAAGAGGCCGACTTCATCGGGCCTGACCGCGTGGTCCTGAGCGATCGCCGGTTGACCCACATGCAGGAAGTCCATCGCAGCGCCGTCGGTGACAGCCTGCGCGTCGGGCGCATCGGGGGGCTGATGGGCACCGCCCAGGTGCTGCGCCTGGAAGCCCGCGAGGCCGAACTGCAAGTGACCCTCGACCAGCCTCCACCGGCCAAGTTGCCGCTGACCCTGGTGCTCGCCCTGCCACGTCCGAAAATGCTTCGGCGGGTGTTCCAGACCGTCGCCACCATGGGCGTGCCGCGCGTGGTGCTGGTCAACAGCTATCGCGTGGAAAAGAGCTTTTGGCAGACGCCGTTTCTCGAACCCGAGGCCATCCGCGAGCAACTGATCCTGGGCCTGGAACAAGCCCGGGACAGCGTGCTGCCGGAAATCATCATCGAAAAACGCTTCAAGCCCTTCGTCGAAGACCGCCTGCCAGCCATGACCGACGGCACCTTGGGCCTGGTCGGTCACCCTGGCAACTACCCACCCTGCCCTCGCGCGCTGACAGAACCGGTGACACTGGCCATCGGCCCGGAAGGCGGCTGGATTCCCTACGAGATCGACCTGTTGGCCAAGGCCGGCCTGCAACCGGTGCAACTGGGCGAGCGGATCCTGCGGGTCGAGACCGCGGTTACCGCGCTGCTTGCACGACTGTTCTGATCCCGTTGGTTTGCCACCGTATTCCAAACGCATCTAACTCATTTCTCCTGTTCCCCCTTTATGGGCCGATAGCGCTTTGTACAAAGCAGTTCCGCCCTTCAAGGGAGTATCAGCATGTTCCAATGGCTAGGTAACGTAGGCGTTAATCGCAAACTCGGCTTCGGCTTCGGTCTGGTGCTGCTCTTAACCTTGATGATTGCCTTCACCGGATGGACCGGCCTAGGCAATGTGATTGCACGCGGCGACACACTCGGGCTCATCGCCAGCCTGAACGACCTGACCAAGGACCTGCGCTCCGCGCGCATGGACTATTACTCGACCCGGGGTGAAAAGGGTTCGGGGGAAATCAACGATCTGATCGGCAAACTGGAGCCAGGGCTCCAGACCGCCCGTCAATCGATCGAACAGCCAGCCGATGTGGCGATCGTCGACAAACAACTGGCCGCTGTCGCCGATTACAAGGTTGCCCTCGCCGAATTGGTCCGAGCCATGGCCAGTCGTGAGGATGCGCGCAGCAAACTGGGCGCCAGTGCCGATAACGCCGTGGCCCGAGTCACCAGCGTTGAAACCGCCATACGGCAAAGCGACAACGCTGCTCAACTCGACAGTGTGGTCAGCCTGAGCAAGGCCATCCAGCAAGCCCGCTATCAGGTTCGCGGTTATACCTACAGCGTTGAGACCGACGCCGAGCAGCCAGCCCTGGATGCCATCGATAACGCGCTGAAAGCCCTCGGCAGCCTGCCGGCCCGACTGCCCGAAGAACACGCCGCCAACCTGCAACAGGCCAGCGAGTCGTTCAAGACCTATCGTGCCGCGGTCAACCAGTTCCGTGAAGCCCAGACCGCCAGCGCTGCCGCCATCAAACGCATGTCCGACCTGGGGGTTGTGCTACGCGGGGCCAGTCGAGACCTCACGCTGTCCCAGACAGTCGTGCGCGACCATGATGCGACCAAAGCCAACACGTTGCTGGTCTCGGCCGCCGCGTTGGCCTTGCTGTTCGGCGTGATCGCTGCCATGGCGATCACCCGGCAGATCGTCATACCATTGGAGCAGACGCTCAAGGTCGCCGAACGCGTGGCGGCAGGTGACTTGACCCACAACCTCAGCGCCGAGCGCCGCGACGAACTGGGCCAACTGCAACGCGCCATACAGAGCATGACCGTGGGCCTGCGGCAATTGATCGGCGGCATCAGCGACAGTGTCACGCAAATCGCCAGTGCCGCCGAACAGCTCTCGGCCGTCACCGAGCAGACCAGCGCCGGGGTCAACAAACAGAAAGTGGAAACCGACCAGGTCGCCACCGCCATGCACGAAATGACCGCTACGGTGCAGGAAGTGGCGCGCAATGCCGAAGAGGCCTGCGAAGCGACGGTCGCCGCGGACCAGCAGGCTCGCGAAGGCGAAAAAGTGGTGGGTGAAGCCATCGCCCAAATCGAACGCCTGTCCAAGGAAATGGGCAATTCCACCGAAGCCATGGGTCATCTCAAGCGCGAGAGCGACAAGATCGGCAGCGTGTTGGACGTGATCAAGTCCGTCGCCCAGCAAACCAACCTGCTGGCCCTCAATGCGGCCATCGAGGCGGCCCGTGCCGGTGAAGCCGGGCGTGGTTTCGCAGTAGTGGCCGACGAGGTGCGTGGCTTGGCCCAGCGTACCCAGAAGTCCACCGAAGAAATCGAAGCACTGATCGGCAACCTGCAATCGGGCACCGAACAGGTCGCCACCACCCTGGACAACAGCCGCAACCTGACCGACAGCAGCGTCGAACTGACCCGCCGTGCCGGTGGTTCGCTGGAAAACATCACCCGCACGGTCTCGGCGATCCAGTCGATGAACCAGCAGATCGCCGCTGCGGCCGAGCAGCAGAGCGCCGTGGCCGAAGAGATCAACCGCAGCGTCGTGAACGTTCGCGATGTCTCCGAACAAACCGCCTCCTCCAGCGAAGAAACCGCCGCCTCCAGCGCCGAACTGGCACGGTTGGGGGTTCATTTGCAGACACTGGTGGGACGCTTCAAAGTCTAAACACCGAAAAAGCGGCGAGCACAGCCCCGTAGCGAGGGGCCTTGCTCCCGTTCGAGCGCGAATCGGCCGTCAACGGCGTTCGGACTGGCAACGGTTTCGCCGCCGGGCGTGGGCAAGCGTCCTCACCACGGATATCCCCCGCCCTATTTTCTACAGATCCCCGTCACATGGTCGATAATCTCCTCATAAGACCTATAAAAGGTTCGAGGGAGTATCAGCATGTTCAGTTGGCTAACCGAAAAGCTGGGAAACGTAAGTGTCAATCGCAAACTGGGTTTCGGTTTTGGCCTGGTGCTGCTCATGACCCTCCTGAGCACCTTCGCGGGCTGGAACAGCCTGAGCAGCGTGATCAGCCGCGCGGATAAACAGGCGTCCATCGCCAGCCTCAATGAGTTGGCCAAGGATTTGCGAATCTCCAGTCTCGAGTATGAGATGCGGCGCGGCGAACAAGGACCAGCAGTCGTCAGCGAGTTCCTGGGCAAGCTTCAGGACAGCATCCAAGCCGCCCTCAAACGGTTTGTACGTCCGGCAGACCAGGAGTTGCTCAATCAGCAGTTGGCTATCCTCGATGAGTACAAACGCGCCTTTGCCGACCTGACCCAGGCGACACAGAACCGCGAATCGGCCCGCTCCAAGCTTGGCGCCAACGCCGACAACGCCGTGGCCAAGGTGACAGAAGTCGAAAATGCCTTGCGCCAAGGTGACAGCGTTGCTCAATTCAACGCTGTGGTTGAGCAGAGCAAACTGATCCAGCAGGCGCGCTACCAGGTCCGCGGCTACACCTACAGCGGCAAGGCCGATGCAGAGCAACCGGCACTGGATGCCATCGAAAACGTCTTGAAAAACCTTGAAAGCCTGCCGGGCAAACTGCCGGAACAACACGCCGCCAACCTGCAACAAGCTTCTGAATCGATGAAGGCTTATCGCGCTGCCGTCAGCCAGTTCCGCGACTCACAGGTCGCCAGTGCTTCGGCCCTCAAGAAAATGGCCGACCAGGACAGCCGTTTGCATGAACTGAACAATCATTTGACCACCTCGCAGATCGAGAAACGCGACCAGGAAACGGCTCAAGCGAAAGAAACGCTGATCATCGTCACCATCCTGGCACTGGCATTTGGCCTGCTGGCTGCATGGATCATCACCCGGCAGATCGTCGGTCCACTGCAACAGACCCTGGTAGCTCTCGAACGTGTCGCCTCCGGCGACTTGAGCCATAACCTGGTGGTCACCCGCCGCGACGACATGGGTCAACTGCAAGGCAGCCTGCAGCGAATGGTGATCAGCCTGCGGCAACTGATCGGGGGTATCAGCGACGGCGTCACGCAAATCGCCAGCGCCGCCGAACAGCTCTCGGCCGTCACCGAGCAGACCAGCGCCGGGGTCAACAGCCAGAAAGTGGAAACCGATCAGGTCGCCACTGCGATGCACGAAATGACCGCCACCGTGCAGGAAGTGGCGCGCAATGCCGAGGAAGCCTCCGAAGCGGCAGTTGCCGCTGACCAGCAGGCTCGCGAAGGCGAAAAAGTGGTCGGCGAAGCCATCGCCCAGATCGAACGCCTGTCCAAGGAAGTGGGCAACTCCACCGAAGCCATGGGCCACCTCAAGCGCGAGAGCGACAAGATCGGCAGCGTGCTGGACGTGATCAAGTCCGTGGCCCAGCAAACCAACCTGCTGGCCCTCAACGCCGCCATCGAGGCAGCCCGGGCCGGTGAAGCCGGACGTGGTTTTGCGGTGGTGGCCGACGAGGTACGCAGCCTGGCCCAGCGCACCCAGAAGTCCACCGAAGAAATCGAAGAGCTGATCCTGGGCCTGCAATCGGGCACCGAACAGGTCGCGACCACCCTGGACAACAGCCGTAGCCTGACCGACAGCAGCGTCGAACTGACCCGCCGTGCCGGTGGTTCGCTGGAAAACATTACCCGTACGGTCTCGGCGATCCAGTCGATGAACCAACAGATCGCCGCTGCGGCCGAGCAGCAGAGCGCCGTGGCCGAAGAGATCAACCGCAGCGTCGTGAACGTTCGCGATGTCTCCGAACAAACCGCCTCCTCCAGCGAAGAAACCGCCGCCTCCAGCGCCGAACTGGCACGGTTGGGGGTTCATTTGCAGAC
>NZ_VZPJ01000007.1 GCF_008801605.1 Pseudomonas brassicacearum subsp. brassicacearum
AGTAGCGGCCCTGGGCAACGTACTGGCGTTGCAGCTCGTTACGTACACCTTCGAGGGTGGCGCGCTGGAAGATCTCGCCTTCGGCCAGGCCGGATTGCTTGAGGCCTTTCATCAGGTCTTCAGTGGATATCGCCTTGTTGCCTTCGATCTCGATACTGGCGATAGAGGGACGCTCGACAACGGTAATGACCAGCACATCACCGTCGTGTCCCAGTTGGATATCCTGGAAAAAACCGGTCTTGAACAGCGCACGCGTGGACTCCACCAGGCGCCGCTCATCCGCGTTATCACCGACGTTCAATGGCAAGGCACCGAAGACACTGCCTGCGGAAACGCGCTGGAGGCCGTTGATACGAATATCGGAAATCTTGAAGCCTTGGGCGTGGGCAAGTGTGACATTGAGCAGCAGTGCAGCCGAGCAGAGCAGGCGCGAAAAATTCATCAAGATCTTATCCAGGACACATCGACAGGTGGTGTAGGTGGACGCGGATATCTCACCGCAAGACGAGTCACCGCGGGAGCGAGCGGGCTGGTGGCGAGCAAGCATAAAAGTTCGCTGCGTTTGGTGCGGTTAACCCAATGTCAAGTTAGGTAAAGGTTGGCCTGCGGCGATGACGGTGCGCGGCGCACGGGCGATAATGGGCCGACACCTACTCAAGAGCGCCCCATGATCTCTGTATTGCTAGTCGACGATGACCAGGAACTGACGGGAATGCTCAGCCAATACCTGGAGCGCGAAGGCTTTGAGGCGACTGCCGTGCACACGGGGGAGGAGGGCGAAGTGCAAGCGCTGTCCGGTCGCTACAGCATCGTGGTGCTGGACGTGATGCTGCCGCGATTGTCGGGTATCGAGGTGCTCAGGCGCATTCGGGCCGTGAGCCAGGTGCCGGTGGTGTTGCTGACGGCTCGTGGCGACAACATCGACAAGATCACCGGCCTGGAGCTGGGCGCCGATGACTATGTGCCCAAGCCCAGTTCGCCGGGGGAGCTGGTGGCGCGTTTGCGGGCGATCATGCGCCGGGTGCAGCCAGTGGATCAGTCCACCAGTGAAGTAATCAGGACCGGGCCGCTGGTCCTGTGGCCCGGCAAGCGCCAGGCGCTCTGGCAGGGGCGCGAACTGGGGGTGACCAGCACCGAGTTCAGTTTGCTCGAGGAACTGGCCCGCTGTGCCGGGCAGGTGGTGAGTAAACAGAACCTGTCGCTCAATGCCCTGGGCTGCCCCTTGACTCGCTATGACCGGCGCATCGATGTGCACATCAGCAGCATTCGCCACAAGCTGGGACCGCGCCCCGATGCCAAGGCCTGGATCCAGAGCGTGCGGGGCCTCGGTTACCTGTTGATCGCCGAATGATGAAGCCTAGCCGACTGTTCTGGAAACTGTTCCTGGCGTTCTGGCTCGCCACCAGCTTGACGTTTCTGGTGGGGTTGGGTCTCTTCGTCATGGGCAGTTCCAGGCCTGGTGATCCTCATCTGGAAACGATCCTTGCCACGGAAGAGCAGCTATTGCGACAGTTTGGCATCGAGTCGGGCCGGCAACTGCTGGCGGTGTGGGAACACCCGGATGACCAGGCCGTTGGCGTCTATGACAGCGCCGGTCAGCTGTTGGCCGGCACGCCGGTGCGGCAACCGGCCTACGAGCGATCGATCATCGGCAAGGACGGCATCGTGCTGTCGCTCAAGTCAACCCATCCCCTGGGCAAGAAAGGCGACAGAGGGCCCAGCCACTGGACGCCGTTGATCATTGGCACGGTCATGAGTGCGCTGTTCAGCGGCTACATGGCGTTCTACCTGGCATGGCCGCTGGCCTATCTTCGGCGCGCCATGAGTGACGTGGCCCAGGGGCGCTTCGAGACCCGGGTCAAGCCGATCATGGGCGCGCGACGTGATGAAATCGTCGATCTGGCCGAAGACTGCGATCGAATGGCCAACCAGTTGAAGCTGTTGGTAGACGCCCAGCAACACTTGTTGCACGACATCTCCCACGAACTGCGCTCACCGCTGACCCGCATGCAAGCGGCCATCGGGCTGCTGCAGCAAGATCCGGCTCGCCTGGAAATGGTGGAACGCATCGACCGTGAGTCGGTGCGCATGGACACGCTGATCGAAGCGCTGTTGACCCTGGCACGCCTGCAGGGGCGACCGGAGAGTATCGAGCGCGAGCCAATCGATGTCGTCGAGTTGCTGTCGGTGATCGTCGAGGACGCCCGATTCGAAGCACAAATGAAAGGCTGCCAGGTCACCTTGCAGGCATGCCCGGCGTTTGTCAGTCGGGTCAGCGGTGAGCTGTTGTATCGGTGTTTCGAGAACGTCATTCGAAACGCGGTGCGCCATACCCGGCCAAACACCACGGTGATGGTCGTGGCCGAGGTCAATGGCGCCGCAGACGGCCTGACGGTGCAGATCCGCGATCAGGGCCCGGGTGTTGAACATTCGCGGCTACAGAGCATCTTCAACCCGTTCGAACGTGGCTTGAACGAAGCCAGTGCCGGCTTCGGCCTGGGCCTGGCCATTGCCTCAAGGGCCGTGGAAATACACGGCGGCTCCATCCTGGCGCACAACGAGCCGTCCGGTGGGCTGACCGTGGAAATCAGCTTGCCTCGTAGGGCGTGATCTTTACACGATATTACATTGGCTTGACGGCCCTGTACGCCCCGCCTCAGTAGACTTTGCGCTCAAACTTACTCAGCGTTTGCTGGTGTTTCAGCGTGGAGGTGCTCATGTTTCTGGTTCATAAGAAGGGTTTCGTTCCCGGCAAGAGAATGGTCGACGGTCTGGTGCCTTATGACTTCTTCTGCGAAGACAATCCGAGCCTTAACCTGTTCGTCTTCACCGGTTCCGCCACCCCGGGCAAGGTGGTCGAGGAACAGACACTCTGGGGATTTACCCGTCTTGAGCGTTTTGAAGCACTGAGCGGCACCTTGGTGTCGAACAAAAAGCAGGAAGGTTGGTTCCAGAAAGTCAATGTACTCACCGGCCCCGCCCAGAACGGCACGCAAGGCGTGAAGTTCCAGCGGGTGCTGAAAATCATCAAGCACACCGATGCAGCGAGCCGGGTCGCCAGCAAGGCCGACTACGAGATCCAGACAGACGAAGGCGACACCTATTTCACTCGCCGGCCTGCTGCGGGGGGGAGTGCGCAAACCATTATCTATTCGGCGGAACCCTAAGCCGCCGTTACCGAAAAAACGGATATGTACCCATCCTCCCTTTCACCATGACGCACCGTTTTAGCCACGCTTCAAACGTCAGCAAGCTGAAACCGATAACCCACCCCATACAACGACTCGATAGGATTCTCCGCCGGGCAGGCCTGCTCAAGCTTGCGCCGCAGATTACGGATATGGCTGTCAACCGTACGATCGGTAACCACCCGATGATCGGAATAGATCCGGTCGAGCAACTGATCCCGGGAAAACACCCGCCCGGGGGACTGGGCCAGCGTGCTGAGCAGGCGCAGTTCCAAGGGCGTCAGGTCCAGGGCGACGCCATCGAGTGACGCCTGGTAGCGGTCTTCATCAATCAGCAGGCGGGCTGGCGCGGTGACGAGTAGTTGCGGGCTGCGCCGCAGGATCGCCTTGACCCTGGCCACCACTTCACGCGGGCTGAAGGGCTTGCAGATGTAGTCGTCGGCCCCCAGGTCCAACCCGAGCAGGCGATCCACTTCCTCCACGCGGGCAGTGATCATGATGATTGGCACGGCACTGAAGCTGCGCAGCTCCTGGCAGACTTGCAGGCCGTCGCGCCCCGGCAGCATGAGGTCGAGCAGGATCAACCGTGGCTCGCTGGCCCGTACCGCCGGCACCACTTGAAGGCCATTGTCCAGGCATTGGGTCGCGTAGCCGGCGGCAATCAGGTAGTCGCGCATCAAAGCAGCCAGTTTGGGTTCGTCTTCGACAATAAGGATTGGGCTGTCAGGGGTCATGTTCAGGCATTCCGTGGCAGGCGCAGGGTCAGCCAAAGGCCGCCCAGCGGCGAGTGATCGGCGCTGAGGCTGCCGCCATGGGCCAGGGCGATGCTGTGACAGATGGCCAGTCCCAGGCCGGCGCCGCCACTGGCGCGATTGCGTGAGGTTTCGCCGCGGTAAAAGCGCTCGAACAATCGCGGCAGTTGATCCGCATCGACCCCGGGGCCGGAGTCGAGAAAGTCGATGCGCACGACGTCGTCCTCGCTGGCGGCACGAATGCGCAGCACACCGCCTTCATCGGTATAGCGCACCGCGTTTTCCAACAGATTGCTGAACAGTTGTTGCAAACGCTTGGGGTCGGCTTCGACCTGCAGCGGTGTTGTCGGCAGTTCCAGCTCCAAACGCAGATGCCGGGCATTGCAGCGCTCCTGGAACATCGCCACGCAACCGTCCAGCAAGTCGTTGAGGTCGCATTCGCTCTTGCGGTAGGTCAGCGCGCCGACATCGGCCAGGGACAGTTCGTAGAGATCATCCACCAGTTTGCTGAGCATGCTGACTTCGCCTTGCAGCGATTTCATCGAGGAAGGGTCGAGGGTGCGCACGCCGTCTTCGATGGCTTCCAGCTCGCCGCGCAATACCGACAACGGGGTGCGCAGTTCGTGGGACACATCGGCCATGAATTCCCGGCGCATTTTTTCGTTGCGTTCCAGGGTATACGCCAGTTGGTTGAAGTCTCGGGCCAACTGACCGACTTCGTCATTGGAGGCCACCGACACGCGGTTGCTGTATTCCCCAGCGGCCAAGCGGTGCGTGGCGGCGGCCACCCGCTTGACCGGGTCAAGCAGGGTACGGGCGATCCACCAGGCAATCAGCATCGCCAACAGCAACGAGAGCACGCCCACGGCCAGGCTGGTGCGCACCAAATACTGACGAAAGCGTTCACCGCCAGCTTCGGTCACGTTCTGGAACGGCGTCACTGCCAGCCAGCCGACGGTTTTGCCGGCAACCTCGATCGGGCGCATCAGCGCGTCGTCGGCAATCGCCGAGTAGCCCATGACCAATTGCTTTTGTTGGTCGAGCAGGGCGATGCGAAACACAGCCCCGGTCAGGTCGGACATCGACATGGGCGGCCGTTCCGGGTAGGTGGTGTTTTCCCCCGGCTCCGGACGCAGGAGTTCGAACCAGCGATCCGGCTGGTTGCGCAGGAACTCCCAGTTGCCTTCGCGTTCGTAGGCACTGGCCAGGCGGGGTAGCACCGGCTTCATGCGCAACAGTGCCTGTTCGTTGAGGTAGTCGAGAAAACCGTTGCCAAAGCTCCAGCCGTTGGCCACCCCCATGCTCAGGATGACAAACAGCACGCTGGCCATGACGGCAATAAACAGCTTGGTGGAGATGCTCAGTTTCATGGGCTCGGGCAGTTCGATGAATGGCCCGACCATTTAGGCCCTGGTGCGATGAAGATTCAAGGGTGGCGGGCAATCTTCAATTTTCCTGCACATTTGCCTCGCAGTATGGCGCCTGGCTTGAACCATCCGTCCTGCAGAGGCATTTATGTCGACCAAATTATTCGCCAAATCCCTGGTGACCGCCGCCATCCTGGTGTGCTTGATCGTTTTGTTCATGTTGGGCGGTTGCTCCGGCGAATCGGCACCCACGCCCGAACCGCCCAAGGTCTCGGTGATCACCGTGCAGCCGCAAAGCCAGGCGCTGACCACTGAGCTGGCCGGACGCACCCAGGCGTTCATGATCGCCGAGATACGCCCGCAGGTTGGCGGTATCGTCCAGCAGCGGTTGTTTGTCGAAGGGGCCGAGGTCAAGGCCGGACAGGCGCTGTATCAACTGGATGCTTCCTCTTACAAGGCCGCATTGGCTGAGGCCCAGGCGAACCTCGCCAAGGCACGCGCCACCTTGAAGTCGGCCCAGGCCACGGCCAAGCGTGACGCCCAGTTGGTAAAGATCGATGCCATCAGCCAGCAGGACAACGAGGATGCCCAGGCCAGCCTGCTGACCGCCGAAGCGGAAGTGCAAGTGGCCCAGGCCGATGTTGACACCGCACGCATCAACCTGGCGTATACCCGAATCAGTTCCCCCGTCAGTGGGCGCATCGAAACCTCGACGGTCACGCCCGGCGCGCTGGTGGTGGCCAACCAGGACAGCGCACTGACCACCGTGCAGCAGTTGGACCCGATGTATGTAGACGTCACTCAGTCGACCACCGAACTGTTGCGGCTCAAGCGCGACCTGGCCAGCGGTGTGCTGCAGAGCAATGGCGAAGGTGAAGCGCGGATCAGCCTCAAGCTCGATGACGGCAGCACCTATGCCCATGAAGGTCGCTTGAAGTTCAGTGGGGTCAGCGTCAATGAGGGCACGGGCACGGTGACCCTGCGGGCGCAAATCGCCAACCCGGACCGACTGTTGCTGCCGGGCATGTACGTGAGAGCGGTGCTGGAGCAGGCGCGGGATGACAAGGCCATCCTGATTCCACAGAAGGCGGTGACCCGCAGTGCCAGCGGTGCGACTTCGGTGCTGGTGGTGGTCAATGGCAAGGTCGAGCAGCGCATGTTGACCATCGACCGCGCCGTGGATAACCAATGGTGGGTCACGGCGGGGCTGAACGCGGGAGACCAGGTGATTGTCGAGGGCGGGCAAAAGGTCCGGGTCGGTGAAAGCGTCGTGGCACAGAACGCCGGCACCCGCAGCCGTACGCAGAAAGCGACACCTGTTGCCATTGCGCAGGAGGGCTGAACATGGCGCGTTTCTTTATCGACCGGCCGATTTTCGCCTGGGTCATCGCCATCGTCATCATGCTCGCTGGCGCCTTGTCCATCAGCCAGTTGCCCTTGGAACAGTACCCGGACATCGCGCCGCCGACGGTGCGCATTTCCGCGACCTACACCGGCGCCTCGGCCAAGACCGTGGAAGACTCGGTGACCCAGGTCATCGAACAGCAAATGAAGGGCCTGGACAACCTGACCTACATGTCGGCCTCCAGCAGCTCGGATGGCAGCGCCAGCATCAGCCTGACCTTCACCGCCGGCACCAACCCGGACGTGGCCCAGATGCAAGTGCAGAACAAGCTGCAACAGGCCGAGTCGAGGCTGCCGCAGTCGGTGCAAAGCGAGGGGCTGACCGTGACCAAGGGCGGTTCGGACTTCCTGATGATTGCCGCCTTGGCCTCCGACAATCCGAGCGTCACCGGCACGCAGATCGGGGATTACATTTCCAGCACCTTGCTCGATTCCATCAGCCGCATCGACGGTGTCGGCGATGTGCAGACATTGGGCTCCGGCTATGCCATGCGCATCTGGCTGGACCCGGCCCTGCTGGAAAAATACGCGCTGATGCCTTCGGATGTCAGCACGGCCCTGGAGGCGCAGAACACCGAGGTTTCTGCCGGTCAACTCGGCGCCATGCCGGCGGTGAAGGGGCAGCAGTTGAACGCCACCATCAGCGCCCGCAGCAAGCTGCAAACCGTCGAGGAGTTTCGCAATGTGGTGGTCAAGTCTACCAGCGACGGTGCGGTGGTGCTGCTTGGGGATGTGGCGCGGGTTGAATTGGGTAGTGAAAGCTACGACGTCAGTTCTGCCCTCAACGGCAAACCCGCTGCCGCCATGGGCGTCCAGCTCGCCGCCGGGGCCAATGCCCTGAACGTCGGCGAGGCGGTGAAGGCCAAGCTCAAGGAGCTGGAACCGTTCTATCCGACGGAGATGCAACTCAAGAACGTGATTGCCTACGACACCACGCCCTTTGTCAGCCTGTCCATCGAAGAAGTGGTCAAGTCACTGGGCGAGGCGATTGTCCTGGTGGTGCTGATCATGTTCCTTTTCCTGCAGAACTTGCGGGCCACGTTGATCCCCGCGATCACGGTGCCGGTGGTGCTGCTGGGTACATTCGGCGTGCTGGCGCTGTTCGGTTATTCGATCAACACCCTGACCATGTTCGCCATGGTCCTGGCCATCGGCCTGTTGGTGGACGACGCGATTGTGGTGGTGGAGAACGTCGAGCGGGTAATGGGCGAGCAGGGGCTGTCGGCCCTGGACGCCACGCGCCAGTCGATGGATGAAATCACCAGCGCCCTGGTCGGCATCGCCCTGGTGCTCAGTGCGGTGTTCATTCCCATGGCGTTTTTTGGCGGCTCCACAGGCGTTATCTACCGGCAGTTTTCGGTCACCATCGTCTCGGCCATGGTGCTCTCGGTACTCGTCGCCATGACGCTGACGCCGGCATTGTGCGCGACCCTGCTCAAGCCGTCCGATGGTCAGGGCCATGGCGCTCAACGCGGATTCTTCGGTTGGTTCAACCGCACGTTCGAGCGGGCTGCCGAGGCCTATAAACGCCAGGTGGGGGGCATTTTGCAGCGCGGGCGCGTCGGCTGGCTGGTGTATGGGCTGGTGCTGCTGGTGATGGCCGCCGGTTATTTCAGCCTGCCGACTTCGTTCCTGCCTGACGAAGACCAGGGCATTCTCATGGCCCAGGTGCAGTTGCCAGTCGGGGCCACGGACAGCCGCACCCAAGCGGTGGTCAAGCAGTTCGAAAGCTACCTCCTCGAACAGCCGGAAGTCGAAGCGCTGATCAGCATTTCCGGCCTGGGCATGAACGGCAACAGCCAGAACAGCGCCCGTGCTTTTATCCGGCTCAAGGACTGGAGCGAGCGCACGGGCGCAGGGCAGGGTGCGGCGTCCTTCGCCCAGCGCGCGACCATGGCGCTGTCGAGCATCGGCGATGCCAATGTGTTCGTCATGCAACCGCCGGCCGTGCGCGGCCTGGGACAGACGTCCGGCTTCGACCTGCAACTCAAGGACCTTGCCGGCCTGGGGCATGATGCGCTGGTGGCGGCGCGGGAAAAACTCATCGAGCTGGCCAACCAGGACCCTCGCTTGCTCGGGGTACGCAGCAATGGCCTGGACGACGCACCGCAGCTCAAGGTCAGCATCGATGATCGCAAGGCCGGGGCCTTGGGCCTGAGCACCAGCGACATCAACACCACGTTGTCCACGGCGTTGGGCGGCACTTACGTCAATGACTTCCTCAACCAGGGGCGGGTGAAGAAGGTCTACGTCCAGGGTGAAGCTGCGGCGCGGATGCAGGCGGCTGACCTGGAGCACTGGTTCGTACGCAACAGCAACGATGAAATGGTGCCGTTTTCCTCGTTCGCCAGCAGTTCCTGGAGCTACGGCTCGCCGTTGCTGGAGCGCTACAACGGCAACGCCTCGCTGGAGGTGGTTGGCGATCCGGCGCCCGGCGTCAGTTCCGGGGACGCCATGGATACGGTGGAAGCGCTGGTCAAGCAATTGCCGGAGGGCATCGGCTACGAGTGGACCGGGCAGTCCTATCAGTTGCGCCTTTCCGGTTCGCAGGCACCGTTGCTGTACGGGATTTCGGTGCTGTTCGTATTCCTCTGCCTCGCTGCGCTCTATGAGAGTTGGTCGGTGCCTTTTTCGGTGATGCTGGTGGTGCCGCTTGGGGTGGTGGGCGCGGTGCTGGCCACGCGTGTCAGTGGCTTGAGCAACGACGTGTACTTTCAGGTCGGGCTTTTGACCACCGTGGGATTGGCCGCCAAGAACGCCATTCTGATCGTCGAGTTCGCCAAGCACCTGCAAGAGCAGGGCAACAGCTTGCGCGAGGCGACATTGATCGCTGTGCGCCAACGCCTGCGGCCGATTCTCATGACGTCCCTGGCCTTCATGTTCGGCGTATTGCCCTTGGCCCTGAGTAGCGGTGCCGGTTCCGCCGGACGTCAGGCCATTGGTACCGGTGTGCTGGGCGGCATGTTGTCCGCCACGGTGTTGGGGATCTTCTTCGTTCCTTTGTTTTTCGTGCAGATTCGCCGGCGTTTCGGTCGCGTTTCCACGGCTTCGACCTCTGTTCCATCCGCCCAGTCAGGTGACGCATGATCAAGTTCCGCTGGCCATTGCTGGCCATCCTCACGCTGCTCGGTGGCTGCATGAATCTGGCGCCGCAGTATGAACGCCCTGAGGCGCCAGTCGCCGAGCAATGGCTGCCGGCCGCTAGCACGCCCAAGGGCCAGGTGAGCGCCGACATCGAGTGGCAAAGCTTCTTCACCGACAGCCGCCTGGCGCGCTTGCAGTCCCTGGCGCTGAGCAACAACCGCGACCTGCGCCTGGCGGTCCTGAACGTTGAAAAGGCCCAGGCGCAATACCGTATCCAGCGCGCCGAGTCCTTGCCTTCGATCGATGCCAGTGTCAGTGGCACTCACAGTCGCACGCCCGGCTTGTTGTCCAACACGGGCTCGGCGGCCACCACCCATGACTACAGTGCGCAACTGGGTTTGAGCAGTTATGAAGTGGACCTGTTTGGACGGGTGCAGAACCTCCAGGACGAAGCCCTGGAAGACTATCTGGCCCTGACCGAAACCCGACGCAGCACGCAGATCAGCCTGGTGGCCGAAGTGGCCACGGCCTGGCTGACCCTGGCGGCCGACAACGAGCGCCTGCACCTGGCCCAGGAAACCTTGCGCAGCCAGCAGGCGACCTACGAACTGACCCAACGCAGCCACGCCTTGGGCGGCTCCTCCGGTCTGTCCGTGGCCCAGGCGCAAACCACCGTGGAGTCGGCGCGGGTCGACGCGGCGGCGTATGAAAGCCAGATCCTGCAGGATCGCAACGCACTGCGCTTGCTGGTGGGCAGCGACATTCCCGAAGAGTTGTTGCCGGGCGCGTACCTGGAATCGGCCGCGGCGCTGGTGCAGGTGCCGGCAGAGCTGCCTTCCAGCCTGTTGCAACGACGCCCCGATGTGCTGGCCGCCGAGCATACGCTCAAGTCGGCCAATATCGACATCGGCGCCGCCCGTGCGGCGTTCTTTCCCAGCATCAGCCTGACGGCCAATGCCGGCTCCTCAAGCTCGGCCCTGTCCGGCCTGTTCAAGTCCGGCAGTGGCGCCTGGACATTTGCCCCGAGCATCAGCCTGCCGATCTTCGATGCCGGCAGTAACCGCGCGACGCTGGACTCGGCCAAGACCGAGCGCGAGATTCAGGTGCAGACCTATCAGCAAACACTGCAGAGCGCCTTCAAGGAAGTGGCCGATGCCCTGGCGGAGCGCAGCACGCTGGATCGCCGTATCGAGGCCCAACAGGCGTTGACCGACGCCAGTCGCAAGAGCTTCGAACTCTCCGACGCGTTATACCGTGGCGGTTCGCAAAGCTATCTCGAAGCCCTCGACGCCCAGCGTTCCCTGTACAGCGCGCAACAGGACCTGATCACCCTGCGCCTGACCGAGCAGAGCAACCGCGTGACGTTGTACAAGGTGATGGGCGGCGGCTGGAATTAAGGAACCCGCCCCTGTGGGAGCAAAGCTTGCTCGCGATAGCGTCAGCACATCCAACATCACGGCAGACTGACCCACCGCCATCGCGAGCAAGCTTTGCTCCCACAGGGGATCTGTGGTGAGCATCGGACCCATGCCTCCCCGGAGCACCCCGTGGGAGCAAGCTCAGCTCCCACAGAAGATTTGTGGTGAGCACCGAATCCAGCTCCCACAGGGCAATGGTGAACCATAGGAATTGGAAACAGGCTCAAGCCGCTGTCGATTTTTCCCGGCTGTCACTCGCGGTGTCGCGGAACAGTCTGGGTGACATGCCGAACGTCGATTTGAAATGCCGGCTGAAGTGGGAACTGCTGCCATAGCCCCAGGCGTAGGCGATCTCGGTGAGCGAGCGGTGGGCATGTTCCCGGTTGCGCAGGTCTTCGGCGCAACGTGACAGGCGCCGCTGCCAGATGTATTCGCTGACACTGCACCCCAGTTCATCCTGGAAGGCGCGGTGCAGGCTGCGGACCGAGCACTGTTCGGCGTTGGCGATGCGTTCGATGGTCAGGTCGCGGTCGGCCAGGTGGCGCTCGATGTACGCCTTGAGGCGGTTCTGCTTGAAGAAGCGGAAGTCGTGTTCGAGTTGCTTTTCTTCCTGTTTGTTCTTCAGCGCGTTATCCAGCAGCCCGGTGATGCTGTCACCGATCAGCCCGGCCGAATGGTTGTTCAGCAAGGGATATTGATTGTAGGCATCGCTGATCAGGTGCATGAGCATCCGCCCCAGTCCATTGCGACCGTTAAGGTGCATGTCGCCGGTTTGCGCCAGTTGCCCGGATGCACCCTGGAACAGCAGGATGAAGTGTTCGCAACCTTGCGTGCTGGTCACATTGAAAGGTTTGCCGCAGTCGACCAGGAGCATTTCGTCAGGGGCCAGTACGCTGCTTTGCTGGCCCTGCTCGAAATGACTGACACCAGCCACCTGCATGATCAACATGCGCGGCGTATCGAGGGCGTCGACCGCCTTGCTCAGGTGGCGCGAATATCGATGGGCGCTGGCGGTCATTCGACAGAAACGCAACTGGCCCAGGTCCCCGTACTCCAGCCGACCCTGGAAGTTGCTCTCATGCAACGGGTCGATGAACGTCGATTCCAGCCGTTTTATATAGTCCGGCGTACGCCCCAGGTGATCGCTCATGAACTCTTTCCATTTCATCAGGCGGTCGGAGCGAACAACCTGATCGGTGGACACGCAGGCTAAATGATTCATTTTTCGCCTCTATTTATTATTGTTTTCTGACGGATCGGGCAAAGGGGTCGATTTGCCCGATCCGGGCCTGATCAAGGGTGCCAAAGACTCAGAACGGGTAGTGATGGCCTCCGGGCTGCCAGGTCACCCAATGGGCACGGGTAAACTCATCCAGGGCATAGTGACCGTTGAAGCGACCGAGGCCGGAATTCTTTTCACCACCGAACGGGGCATTGGGCTGGTCATCGACGGTGATGTCGTTGATATGGGTCATGCCCGCCACAATGCCACGGGCGAAGTTCAAGCCACGGGCCATGTCCCGGGTGAACACGGCGCTGGACAGGCCATACTCGCTGGCGTTCGCCAACGCCAATGCATGGGTTTCGTTTTCTGCGACCAGCAGCGGCAGCAGGGGGCCGAACGTCTCATCGCGGGCTAGTTCCTGATCGGCTCCCACTTCACCGAACACATGGGCAGGTAGCACCAGCCCGAATGCCGGGCCGCCGCAAAGCTGCTTGAGGCCAGCACTCCGGGCGCCGTCGAGCTTACGCAGCAGGCCATCGAGCTGGCTCTGATTGACCACTGGCCCGATCACCGTGTCGGCCTTGGTCGGATCACCAATCTTGAGGTTGCGCACGCGCTCCACCACCAGCGCTGCGAAATCGGCATACAGCGAGCGGTCGACGATCACCCGGTTGACGCTCATGCAGATCTGGCCCTGGTGCAGGAAACGCCCGACCACCGCGGCGTGTGCCGCAATTTCGATATCGGCGTCATCCAGCACCACCAGCGGCGCGTTGCCGCCCAGTTCCAGGGCCACGCGCTTGATGTGTTTGCCTCCGGTGGCAATACGGCCGACATTGCGCCCCACATCCGTCGAACCGGTGAAGGAAATCAGGCTCGGCACCGGGTGCTCGACGAAGGCATCGCCGATTTCCGAGCCTGCGCCGACCACGACGTTGAGCGAACCCTCGGGGAAGCCGGCTTCTTCGAACAGGTGGGCGATCAGCAGGCCGCCGGTCACCGCTGTGTCGCTGGCGGGCTTGAGCACAATCGTGTTGCCCAGGGCGAGTGCCGGCACCACCGAGCGCATGCTCAGGTACAGCGGGAAATTCCATGGGCTGATCACGCCCACCACACCCAAGGGCTCACGGAAGACAAAACTCTGTTCGCCGGGCTTGTAGCTGGTC
The DNA here is from genome assembly GCF_008801605.1 of Pseudomonas brassicacearum subsp. brassicacearum. Taxonomy (GTDB): domain Bacteria; phylum Pseudomonadota; class Gammaproteobacteria; order Pseudomonadales; family Pseudomonadaceae; genus Aquipseudomonas; species Aquipseudomonas brassicacearum. Next base: position 13,605 of record NZ_VZPJ01000007.1, read on the forward strand.
AGGATCCGACCTTCTACCTGCATCGGCATCGTCGTGCATTCGCGCACCAGGTTCAGCGTGAATTGCCATTCCATGCTCGCCTTGATCCGGGTGCTGCCGGACTCGTGGATCAGCCAGTCGATGATTTCTTCGCGGCGGTTCTGGATGACCTGGGCGAGCTTTTCAAGTTGTGCGCCGCGCTGGGTGGGGTGCAGCTGTGCCCACGCTGCCTGCGCCTGCTGCGCTGCCTGATAGGCGTCGTCGAGATCGGCAATCGAGGCCAGGGGCATCTCCAGCAGCTGTTCGTCGTTGAAAGGGTTGCGGTCGTCCAGGCGGCGTGCGGAGCGCCCTGCACGCCAGGTGCCGTTGATGTATTGGTCGCCGTTGATGGCGTAGGGCACGAGCGGTTGAGTCGTCATGGTCTTTTACCTTTGGAGGCAGGTGGTCGCCTCGTTTAGAAATCAAGGGTGCAAACGCCGATGGGGAAAATTGCTCAGCTCCTGATCCAGGCGCGGCCCCAGGAATTGAGTGTGTATTCCTCCTGTGCCCAGACACCGGGCTGGCGGCTGGCATCGGTGACTTCGAGCTCAGCCGAGAACTCCAGGCGGTTGCGATCGGCATCGACCACCATGAAGAACAGGTTGTTGCCCGGCCCATGTCGGCCGGGCCCGAAGAAAATGGTGATGCGCTCCTTGGCGAAACGATCGCCCCAGTCGCGGATGTCATTCCATTCGTTGGTTTCGTAACAGTGGTGGTCCCACTCGTTTTTCGAACCGCGGAAAAATGCCAAGGTGTGGTGCTCGTCGTCCGAGCGCAGGAAGCACGTCATCAGTTGGCCGGTCTGCTCATCCACGACATTGTCCGAAACAGTGAAGCCCACCGTGTTGACGTAGAAATCGATCATGGCTTCCAGCTCTGTGGTCTGGAACACCACATGTTGCAAGCGGCCGGGCATGCCTTGGCCGGAGGCCTGGAGAGCGGGGTGAGCGACGCCAAATATCGTTTGCCGGCCCTGGGGATCACGGATCAGGAAAGCCCCCGTTTCGAGCAGCGGCGAGTCGACCTCTTCGATGACGCAGCCGTTGCCGAGCAGGCGAACCCGCAGTGATTGCAGTCGAGGCTGACTGCCCAGGTCGAACGCCGCCGCGAGCAGGCCGCTGTGGTCGGCGGGAGACACGAGCATGGCGCGTTGCGGGCCGCTGAGCATCCAGCTGCCATCGGCTTGCGCCTGGCTGTCCATGTCCAGCATCCGTCGATAGAAATCGATTTGCCGTTGCGCGTCCTTGCTCGCCAGGTGCAGGTAGCACAGGCGTGCAGGTGTGGAAGTCTGGAGTGTTTGCATAACCACCTCTGTGCTTGAAGGTTTAATGAAAGACGGGCGCGATGCTCGGCTCGATTGCGCTGCTGTGGGCCACGGCGATGCCGAACAGCGACTGCAACGATTCGGCGGCCCGGGTTTCGGTAGCCTTGTCGAAAATCGCGGCGATATAGCGATCCGGACGCAGCAGCAGGAACGGGTGCGAATCGCCCAGCAGGGTTTTGAGCTGGTCTTCACGGTCCTGGAGCACCGTGCAGCCGGGGATCGACGGCATCGCCTGGACAGACGCGGGCAGGATCAGGATGCGTCTGGCTTCAAGGTGGCTCCAGAGGCCATGCTTGAGTTCATCGATACGCTGGCGGGTCGGGTCGCCGTATTGAATCAAGGCGAAGCCGGCGCCGATGGCGTCATCGAGCAGGCGTTCCTGGCCGTGGGCGTCGGTGAGTATCGGTTGCGGGAACATCTGTCCGCAGGACAACGTGCCTGCTTGCCCCTCGGTCAGCACCAGGCCCCGGGTGAAGCGGGGTTTGGGCTTGAAGCGCATTTGCAGGAAATAATCGCGCAACGGCGGCAACAGGCCGATCAAGGCGAATGCACCACTGATCAGGCGAGCGCGCAGGACGGTGGCCGGTGCCATGACCACGCCGAGGTTCAAGGCCAACTTGATCAAGGCCCATGCATGATCACGACGCTCGCTTTCGTAGGACAGCAGTGCGCTTTCCGCCATTTTTCCCTTCAGCACGCCGACCAGCTTCCAGCCCAGGTTGTGGGCATCGCGCACGCCGCTGTTCATGCCTTGCCCGGCATAGGGCGGGGTCAGGTGCGCGGCGTCGCCGGCGAGAAACACCCGCTGCACCTGCCACCGCTCGGCGACCCGGGCGTGGAAGGTGTAGACCGTCTTGCGCACGATGGAAACCGGCGCGTCTCCCTTGAACGGGCGCAGCAATGCTTGCAGGCAGGTTTCGTCGAGCACCTGTTCGTCCGTTTCATCGGGCTTGAGCAGGAACTCGAATCGGCGCGTACGGTGAGGGCCGGGTACTTCCACCACCGGGCGTCTGGCGTCGCAATACACGCGGGTCTGCCAGAAGGGGTCGTCGTCCTGGTCGGTATCGACCACCAGCCAGCGCGAGGAGAAGCTCGAGCCGACCATCTCGATCCCGAGTTGCTTGCGCACCGGGCTACGGCCGCCGTCGCAGGCCACCAGGTAAGCCGCGTGGACTTCCATCAGTTGCCCATCAGCGTCACGCACCAGCGCGCACACGCCGTGTGGGTCCTGGGTGAATTCCACCAGCTCGTGGCTGAACCGAGCCGTCAGGCTGGCAAAGCGTTCGAGACCTGTCCTGAGGGTGTTTTCAAACAGCGGTTGGCGAAAGGCGTTGCGCTTGGGGAAGCCATACAGCTTGCCGGTCGGCTCGACCTTGCCGAAGCAGCGACCGCCGGGCCGGGTGAAGTAATGCACGCCGTAGCCGGGCACGACATCACGCAGCACGGCGGCATCGAGCCCGATGGCCTGCATGGTGCGCAAGGATTCGTCATCGATTGAAACCGCGCGCGGCTCGGTCACGGTGCCCGGCTTGCGATCGATGATCAGCGTGTCCACATCGGCTTGGCCGAGCAGGTTGGCCAGGGTCAGCCCGGTAGGACCGGCACCGATGACCAGGACCTGGGTATTGATGCGTTTGAGGGTTGTCATTGTTATTCCCTTCCGGATGGCTCAGCCCAGTGGCTTGGCGCGGTTGGCGAGCGCACCCATGCGTTGCGACAGTTCCTGCGCCAGGGCAAGGATCTGCTGCCCTTGTGTCTCCTCCTGGGCACTGTCGCGTTCTCGCACCGGGCGCACGCAACTGATGCTGCCGACGACCTTGCCATCGCCATCGAAGATCGGCGCGGCCAGGCCATAGACGCCCGCGTCGACTTCACCTGCGCTGGCCACATAGCCTTGGCGACGCAGTTGCTGCAGCGAGCGACGAAATGCCTCCCAGGTCTGGCCAAGTTGACTGGCGCGCACTTCATCGGGGTGGTCGAGAAACAGTTGGCTGTGTTGGCGCGAGGTCATGTTGGCGAGGATCGCCTTGGACGTCGCCCCCAGGAACAAAGGCCTGGGCGAGCCACGGGAGTAGCTGACCTCACTGAACAGGTCTCCGTGCTGGTGAATGCACACGACCTGGTCCTTGAACAGCCGGCAGATCAGCCACACCTGATGTTCGCTCCACTGCGGGAAGCTGGGCTCAAGCGATTGTGCGGCGCGTACGAGGGGGTCGCTCAGGCGCAGCTGGCGATCCCAGGTAATGATCCGCGCGCCCAGGGCATAACGCCCGGCTTCGACCTGGAACAACAGGTTGGCCTCGGCCAATTCGCGCACGTAGCGGTAGATCGTCGAACGGGTAAAACCCAAGGCGCCGCCCATGTCGTCCACCGCCCAGATCGGGCTCTGTTCGGTGAACAGGTCGAGTACCCGCAGCATGCGCTCCAGGCTCGAGCCTTTGCTGTCGCCATCCTGCTCGGGCAGGGCGTCAGGGGTGTGTAGGTTTTCCATGCTTATTGCTCGTCCACGATGCTGTTGCGCAGGGTGCCGATTCGAGCGATCTCGATCTCGACTTCGTCGCCCGGTTTCATCCACACCGGCGGCTCGCGGAACGCTCCGACGCCGCCAGTGGTGCCGGTGACAATCACGTCACCGGGGGCCAGTTCGGTGAAGGTGGAGCAGTACTCGATCAGCTGGCGCACATCGAAAATCATGTCGCTGGTGCGGGTGTGCTGCATCACTTCGCCGTTCAGCCGGGTGGTCAATTCCAGGTCCTGCGGGTCGCCGATCTCGTCGCCGGTCACCAGCCAGGGGCCGAAACCACCGGTGTTCGGGAAGTTCTTGCCTGGGACGAACTGAATGGTGTGCTTCTGCCAGTCGCGGACACTGCCGTCGTTGTAGCAGGCATAACCGGCGACGTAGTCCAGCGCGTCGGCAGGTTTGACGTGGCGGGCCGCTTTACCGATCACCACCGCCAGCTCGCCCTCGAAATCAAGCTTGTGGGACGCGGTCGGGCGAACGATGGGTTGCAGGTGGGCGGTCTGGCTGTCGGCGAAGCGGGTAAAGATCATCGGATAGGTCGGCATTTCCCGACCGGTTTCGCGCACGTGAGTGGCGTAGTTGATGCCGATGCACAGCACTTTGCCCGGGTTCGGGATCACCGGCAGGAAGGTCACGTCAGCCAAGGGGATACGCGGCAGGCTTGCCAGGCGCGCAGTGCTCAGTTCGTTCAGGCGGTTATGACCGATGGCCTGTTTGAGATCGCTGCCAAGGGTTGGCTTGAGCGATTCCAGGTCGATGATTTGATCACCTTCGACCACACCGTAGCTGCTACGGCCTTGGACAATAAAACTTGCGAGTTTCATGGAGGCTCCTGGAGAGAGGAAGGGTGCAATGAGGGTTAATCTAGTCTTGCTATAAAATCCTGTAAAGTAGGATTTGTACAAAAATCCTAAAATATGGAATTTATGTATTTTTTGGCGCGACTGTCCCTTTGGCGGACCTGGGGAGCAAGGGGAGGTGCGAAAAGGGCTCTAAACCTGTGGGAGCGAGCTTGCTCGCGATGAGGCCAGCCAGTTCAATACTCATGTAACTGAACCGCCGCCATCGCGAGCAAGCTCGCTCCCACAGGGATTGTGCTTAATTGACGGGCATCAGGACCCGATGCCAATCAATCGATTGGTGCCCAGCAGCCATGCAGCGACATGCGCATCCGGAAGGGAATCCTGATGCGGGCAATGGGCCCGCTGGCCATGTCACGGGTGTCCAGCACAACCAGCTCACTGCGTCCCTCTGCGATGAGGTTGAGCAGGGCTACGACGTAGCCATCGGCTTCCTCTGCATCCGCCGAGCGCGGTATGAAGATGGGTTCCTGGAAGCATCCGCTGTCGCCGGGAAACCAGGCGTCGGTGCGGCCTGTCTGCAGGTCCAGGTGCGCCAGCAGGTTGAAAAACTGGAAGGGGATTGGCCCATTCGCCGGGTTGTAGGGGCGCTCAGGATCGAAGGCGAGCAGGAAACCATGCTGGTACTTTCGACCGATGTAGCGATCATCACACCGTGGGAACTCGCAGGGATATTCCGTCAGTGGCTGCGGTTGAACGTCCTCCTGCGCGCCATGCAGGTCGAAGGTCCAGCGCATCAGGCTGGCGGCCAGGGTTTCAGGCGGTGGTACGTAGCCGTCGGCCTGGGGGAAGAAGTAGAAGATATTCCCGCCGGTGACCGGCATGTCCACATACACCTTGTCGTCCTCATCGAACGCATTGAGCGTATGCCCCTGGAAACCGTCCTTGGGCCCCTTGAACCAACGCACATCTTGCCCACGCCCGTTGCGCGGCACGATGGCGAACAGCTGGGGCAGGTCGGGTTGCCACTGGAAATGCGGCCCGCCGTTTTTCATGCGATCGACGTCAACCGTCAACGGAATCAACGGGAACACGACGTAGCGTTCGGTCACCGCGAAATCGTGCACCATGGCCGCATAAGGCGCCTGGAACCAGATCTCGTGCAGCAGCTTTCCGTCCGGCGAGATTTCGAAATAGGCCAGGTCGGGCGTGCCGTCGCCTTTGGCCTCATAACTGCAGGCCAGCAGGTTGCCTGTCACCGGATCGAGTTTGGGGTGGGCGGTGAACGTCGCAGCTTTGATCTGCCCATCAAAGCTCCATTCGCCGAGGGTCTCCAGGGTTTCGAGATCCATCGCCCAAGGCAGGGCATCTTCCTTGAGCGCCAACAGGACGCCGTTGTGGGGGATGACGGTGGTGTTGGCGGTGGTGTTGTTTTTCGCCGCGAGGGGGTCATTGGTGTAGACGTTTCGATAGACGCCGTTGAGCGAACGCCCTTCACGGCGCTGGGCCAGCAGGCGATCGGTCTTCACGTAGCGGCGTCGCATCGAGACTTTGCCATTGGCAAAGTTGAAGCGGCTAACCATGCCGTCGCCGTTGAAGAAAATGTCGTTACCCAGCATGGGAGGGTACTGCGGGTCTGGCGCCACCTGATAAAAAGTCCCACAGATCGAAGCGGGCAGGATGCCTTCGATCTCAAGATCGAACACCTCTGCTTCCACGCGGCTGGGCGTATAGAGAGCGCCGGAAAATTCAGGGGTTTGAGGGAATGGAATACTCATCGGGCAATCTCGTCAATGTGCGGGTTCGTTCATGTTCAGGCCGATTGCGGGGACATCGCCGGCCCGGAAGGTTTCACGCCGCGGCGAAAGCGTGCAACGACCAGGCACGAGATCACCAAGGCTAGCAGATAGGCTGAGGCGGCCAGCCATCCGACCGCGCGCAAGTGTCCCTCGCCCACGACCAGTGCGGCGCCAAACGGGCCGAGTCCCTGGCCGATGAAAATCGCAGCGTTACCCAGGCCTGCCAGTCGGCCGGAAGGGTCCAGTTCCGCCGCCATGGAAAGCAGGTAGGGCAGGCTGAAAAACCAGACCATATGGATCAGGCAGGCCGTGGTGATAAAGGCAACGGGGCTGGTGCCATAGACCATGATCAAAGTCGCCAGCAATGCCGTGCCGAAGCTCAACAGTTGTGGAAACAGCAGGCCCAGGCGCCGTCCGATCAGCCCGGCCAGCCCGGCGCCTAGGGCACCGGCAAGGATGCTGCCGCCGAGGATTCCGCCAATCTGCTGGGGCTCCAGGCCGATGCTCTTGCCGATGCGTTCCTGGTACACCCACAGGGCGGAGTGGCCGAAGAACAGCAGGGCAAACAGCAGGATCAACAGCACGGCAGTGAGACCAAATGGCTGGATCGAGCCATTGGCCGCGCGATGGGCGTCCGGGTAGCGCTTGGGTACTCTCCAGCAACCCAGCGCCGCGAGCACGCTGGTGATCGCCAACAGGGAAAACGCGCCATTCACGCCAAATGCTTGAAGGACCAGCGGCATGGAGGTCACCAGCAGCATGCCCCACAGCAGGTTGCCGATGTTGATGATCGCGAAAGTCGCGTCCTTGGACGTGCGCAGCGCTGCGGTGGCATAGACAACCGCCATGACCGCGCCGCCGCTGGCGCCGCAGATCATCCTGGAAATGACCAGTCCGGCCTGGCTGTGCAGTTGTGTGCTGGCCAGGTTACCCAATGCCAGGATCAACAAGGCCACCAGGGCGAAGCGACGGCGGTCGACGCTCGCCATGAATAGGGCGCAGACCCCGCAAGCGATGGCCATCGCCATGAGTTCAGCGGCGAAAAGAGCGCCGATTGCATTGAGCGGCAGGCCGAGTTGGTCGATCAAGGCACCGCCCAGGATCGGCTGGATCTGTAGAGTCCCCAGGGAAATGACCATCATCAGGCAGATGGCGCCCAGTGATTTTTTGCTGTCGATGGAGTCGAGTGCGTTCATGAAGCATCACCTCAGGTAAAGAGCCCGCTCATGCGTGAGCCGGCCTACACGTCAATCAGAACTTGTGGACGTAGCGAACCTGCACCTGGTAATCCGCTCGGGAGCGGTTCTCGACGCCGGTTTCTTTATAGGTGTTGAGCCAGAAGGCTTTGTCTTCGGTGATTTTCCAGAACAGACCCGGGCCAAAGCCCAGCACCTTTTCCCGGGAGTCGGTCAGGGTGTTGCCGTTGACCTTGTCATCCGAGATCTGCCGGAAGTAGTAGCCGTTGATGCCCACCGAGACCTTCGGAAACACTTCGTACGAGGCGGTGAAGTTGGCCCATGCCGACTGTCCTGACTGGGTGTCGCGCACCGCTTGCCCTTCAAAGAACTGCTGCGAACTGCTCGCCGGATCGTCGTTCTTGAAGTTGTACAGATAGTTCAGTCTCCAGCTCACTTCCCAACGGGGTGCCGGCATCCAGGTCGCTGCCCAGTAGGGGTTCAGGGAGAAGTGGTTGGAGCCAGGGTTCAGGTCTTTGTCTTTGTCGTACTTGCCCGTTGGCAGGATGGTGTCGAAGGCCATGCGCTGCACGAAAACCGGCCGGCCGCTGGCGTCGACGATCGGATCGAACTGGACCTGTGGCCCGACCGTGACATCGCCCAGGCCGGTAGCGTTGTCCTTGAGCTTGGCACCGTTGTCACCGAAGTCGCCGTCCAGGGAAACAACGGGTACCAGCAGGCTCCAACCCAGGTGTGCCCCTCCCGCGAAGGTGTCGGGTGAGTAGTAGCTCAGCTGATTGATCATCGTGATGACGTTGATCTTCGGGTCATCGAAGGCGCCGTTTTTCTTGCCGCCGTTGGTCCTGATGCTGCTGGCGGTGCTGAACTTCAGGTAGGTCTGGTGAGTCAGCCCGGGTGGCCCCGCAAACCCGTCGTAGAAGCTGGTGCCGCCCAGGTTGATACCGCTGGGTTGGCTTACGGAAGGTGGAGGAGGGCCGTCGGCTGCATGGGCGGCAAATGACGCGAAGCTGAGTGCCAGGCACGCTGGCAGGGATTTGGTCAGGCTCATTGAAGTGGCTCTATTCTTGGAATTGTGAGCGGGGGAATGTCCCCTGGCACTTCGACTTTAAGTCCCGGTGTTGGGTGATGCTTGAGCGCAACGGCCAGAGTTGACTGGGAGCGCCATGAACCCGGAGAAACGCGAGCGAACTGCTCAGCCGCCAGCGCCAACGGCGCGCCAGGCGGCCTCGGCCAGTTGCTGCCGGTAGAGTTCAGGGCTGCGTTTGACTCGGGCCGAGAGCCAGGCGCGGCAATAGCTCTCCGCTGAACCGATGATCAGTGACGGGATCAGTTCAAAAGGCAGGTCCTGCAAATCCTGCTGGTGGGCAGGGTCGCTGAACCATTGCTTGAGCGCGGCGTTCCTGGCGACATTCGCCTCGGCGAGCCGCTCGTTGAAGCTGCTGCGTGCGACCGCAAAGCGAGCCTGGTACTGGAACCGCGCCCAATCGGGTTGGCTGACCACCCAATCCACGTAGCTGAACACCAAGGCGTGGACCCATTCCCTGGTTGACGTGACAGCGCCGAGGTAGCTGTCCCTGAGCCGTGCCTGGTCATCCAGGGCGGTCATGTACAACGCCGCGACCAAGCCTTCCTTGTTATCGAAATGGTGATAGATCGCTCCCACGCTCATCTGGCTTTCGGCCCGGATGATGTCGATGGTGGTCGCTTCTATGCCCTGTTGGTTAAACAGCGCCAGGGCACATCGGAGAATGTGCCGCTTGGACTCGGCACGGCGCCCTGGGTAGCAACGCTCGAGGAGATCGACAGGTTCCATTTTTCGGCCCAGGCAAAAAGGGGCCATGGTAATTGAAACGACGGCCAGGCACGAGCGATTGACAGGGCGGACATTTACAGAATATTGTTCTGTAACAGAGCAATATTCTGTAATGGAATGATGTTCTGTCCGTGACTTCAATCCACCTGACCAGAGATCCCCCATGAGCCAGACTCTCAGCATGTACCAAAGCGTTGGCCCGTCCGCTTTCAGCAATATGGCCTGCCAGATGGCACCGTATTTCGGCACCATCAACCCGGAAATTTCTGTGTTGACCCCCGGTCGCGGTGAAGTGAAGGTGCCGTTTCGCAAGGAAATCACCAATCACCTGGCGTCCGTTCACGCGATCGCGTTGTGCAACGCGGCAGAACTGGCGGGCGGGATGATGACCGAGGTGTCCATCCCCAGCGGCGCGCGCTGGATTCCCAAAGGCATGACCGTCGAGTACTTGGCCAAGGCCAAGACCTCCATCCATGCGATTGCCGACGGTAGCGAAATCGACTGGCAGACTTCGGGCGACAAGATTGTCCCGGTCGAGATCTTCGACGAGGCTGGGGTGAAGGTCTTCACGGCGCGCATCACCATGAATGTGAAAATCGGCTAGGTCGCCAGGCCCATCAAACGTCGACTGTCTCCGCCAGATGCGCCATCAGCCACTGGCGGAAGAGGTTGACGCTTTGTCTGTTTGGGGCCCGGCCTTGAGGTTCCAGCAGGCAGAACTGCGCATCGGTGCGCAGGATGGCTTGCGTCGGCCGCACCAGGTTGCCGGTTTGCAAGTGATTGCTGAGCAGGCCCGACCAGGCCAAGGCAATCCCCTGGCCAGCCAGCGCCGACTGGATCAACATGGAGTAGCTGTTGATATTGATGCGCCGTCGAGGTTCTGGCGCCTGGTAACCAAGGCGTTGGAACCATTCCTTCCAGCCAATCCAGTCGCGGTGCTGGTCTTCCAGCCATAACCAGGTGCATCCGCCCAACTGCTTCAGCGTCTCGATCCCTGGATGCTGCGCCAGATAGGCAGGGCTGCATACCGGGAAAATCTCTTCGTTGAATAACGGCGTGACTTTCATGTTTTTCGGCGGTGTGCTGCAGTAATACAGCGCCAGGTCACAGTCCAGCCGGGAAAAATCACTGACTTGATCCGTCGCGATGATGCGCAGGTCAATCTCTTCATTCTGGCGCTGGAACTCCGACACGAGCGGCAGCAGCCACAATGAGGCCATCGCCGTACTGGTGACGACAGTGACCTGCTGCGCGCCTTGCCAATGGCGTATTCCCGCCGTGGCCTGGGCGATCTGTTGCAGCGTATCGCGCACGCTTTCGTAATACTGGCTGCCGGTGGCGGTGAGGTTGATTTCGCGGGTCGTGCGGGTGAACAGCGCCGTGCCCAGGTAGTCTTCGAGCAAGCGCACCTGGCGGCTGATTGCGCCTTGGGTGACGTTCAGTTCGCGTGCCGCCACGGTGAAGCTCAAGTGGCGGGCGGCGGCCTCGAATGCCACCAGGCTGTTGAGGGGCGGCAAGGGTTGCAGTTTCATCAGGCTGGGCCACTGTCTTATTAGGGTAAGCGCACGGAGATTGTGCAGAAGCCAGTGTGCAGTGACTACCTTATTCGCGATGCAAGGCTAAAGATCAAGGACCAGGTCAGAAGTGGGCTTGCTGCAGCACAGCAAACGCAGGCCTTTGTCGATTTCCCGTTGCCGGATACCGCCGTTGTGATTCATCTCGACCGTACCCTGTAGCAGGGCGGTCTTGCAGGTGCCGCAAACGCCCTGGCTGCAGGAGGAGGGCACGATTGCCCCGGCCTTTTTTGCGGCGCTCAGCACGGTCTGATTGCCCGGCATGCTGAACGTCTTCCCCGAGCGCGACAAGGTTACCGTGAACACCTCCTGCTGATCGAGGGAAGGGGCTTGCTCGAGCAACGGTTCCTCGTTCAGTGCGCTGATGTCGAAGCTTTCCTGATGATAGTGGGCGAAATCGAACGCCGCTTCCCTGAGCAGCGACTTGACCGCTTCCATGTAGCCCTGGGGACCACAGGTAAAGATTTCCCGTTCCTTGTAGTCCGGCACTTGCTGGCTCAGCAACGGCAAATCGAGCCGGCCTATCGGTTGCTGCCATTGAGCGGTGTCGCCAAGTCCTTCGCACACACTGATGACCCGCAGTCCCGGCATGGCGGCCTGCATGCGCGTCAATTCTGCGTGGAAGATGATATCGGCAGGAGTACGCGCGCTGTGTACGAAGACAATGTCGAGGTTGCCGGCCATGTCGCAGGCGGCCCGGGTCATCGACATCAGGGGCGTTACACCCGAGCCGGCCGACAGGTACAACAACTTGGTCGCAGGATGGCCGACCGGTGTAAAGCTGCCCGCCGGACCGGACGCCTTCAGGCTGTCGCCGGGCTTGAGGTGGTCATGCAGCCAGTTCGATACCGCGCCCCCCGGCACACGTTTGACGGTAATGGAAAACGCAAAGGGCCGGGTCGGGGAGGACGACAGGGTGTAGCAGCGGAAGAGGGTCTGCCCGCCAATGACCGGTGAGATCGTGATGAATTGACCGGGTTCGAAACTCAGTGCGCTGAAGTCCGCACAACGAAAAATGAAGGTTTTTACGTCATGGGTTTCCTGGCGCACAGCGCAGCATTGCAGGGTTTTCTGTTCCCCGCTGTGCCATTGCGAGCCGAACGTGCCCCAGGTGGTCGGATCGGTAAAGCGCTGGACCGCGCTGGTGTTTCCAGGACACGTCAGGTTTTCGTAAGTCGTCATGTTCATTCCTCACACGCCGTGGGCGGCCAGACGCGCCGCGTACCAGCGCGAGAACTGGTCGACATAGGTTTCGGTAAAGGCCGAGAACGGCCCGGGCGTGTAGGCGGGATCCTGGGTGCCGCTGTGGGTGATGCCGACGAGGCTGGCGTCTTGCAGGTTGGTCGCCGCCCAGACTTCGGTCAGCTTATCCACCTGGTAGTCGACGCCTTCGACGGCATCGGCATGAACCAGCCATTTGGTGCGCACCAGGGTTTTATCGGGTGCCAGCGGGATGATGTAGGAGACTACGGCGTGATCGCTCATGACATGGGTCCAGGAGTTGTGCGTCCAAAGATGCACGTCGCCCAAGTCGCGGCGGGTGAGGTCGCCAAACAGCCGGGTGCACGCCACGCGGGTGTCCAGGGTCTGGGATTCGCCGTTGCCGGCAATGGCCAGTCGCTGCGAGCGGAATTGGGTCACGGCGTCTTCACCCAGGTGTTCGACGGCATCGCAGATATAGCCTTCGCGCTCCCAGTTGGCCTTGGTGTCGGCATTGCGGCGGTGATATTCGGCCAGTGCCTGAAGTGAATCCTCGCCCAGCCCATCGGTGCAGAAACCGAAATCTTCGGGCAGGAAAGAAGCGGTCAATTCCGGGTGGGTGGCGGCGCAGTGATAACACTCGCGGTTATTCTCGATCACTAGTTTCCAATTGCCGTTCTCGATGATTTCCGATTCGTAGGCGATCTTTGAGTGGGCGATGTCGTATTGGGCGAAACGCGGCGTCATGACCTGGTCAAGGTACAGGATGTCTTCTGGTGGTTCGTCGCCGAGGCAGACGAAGACATGGGTGCCGATGACCCGGGTGTGCACAGGGATCAGGCTTTTGCATTTAGGGTCGAAGTCCTTGCCCATGTGTGCCGCATGTTTCAGGCTGCCATCCAGGTCGTAGCTCCACTGGTGGTAGGGGCAGACCAGCATGCCCACCGTCGACTTGCCGGCCTGTTTCAGGCGAGCCCCGCGGTGACGGCAGACATTGCGAAACGCTTGCACGTGCTCGTCATCGTCGCGTACCAGGAGGATGGAGGATTTGCCAATATCAAGGGTCGAGACATCACCGGGTTCGGGGACATCGCTGGTGACGCCCACCAGAATCCAATGTTTGGTGAAGAAGACCTCGACATCGGTTTCAAAAATATCCTGGCGACCAAACAAACCGCCTGGCATGCCATGGCCGGGCGTGCGGTCGGCCAGGAGTTCACGATGGGTCTTCACGGCATTGATTGTCATTATAGGTCTCGCTCACATTCAAATTGATCAGGCGGCGAGTACAGTTTGGAAAGGTGGAATAAGACCGTCAACGCGCTTTATTTTCACGCTCGCATAACTTTGCGTTATGCCTGAAAGTTGACTTTAACTTGTTGATTATCAGTGAGTTAGATAACTGTCATCGCGCAACCAATCGACCAGTGCCTGGGTAATGGGCTCAAGTTTTCGACCGCTCGGAATCACCAGGTAATAAGCGTCTTTTGGCTTGACCACGTAGGGCGTGATTCTGATCAGTTCGCCACTGTTGAGACGGTGCGCGATCAGCCGACTCCATCCCAGTGCAATGCCGTGGCCTTGAATGGCCGCCTGGATCGCATCGTTGTAGGAACTGCAGCGAAATGAATAATTGAGCTTGGGGCGCATATCGCCCAGTTCCCGGCACCAACGGTTCCAGGTCATCCAGCCTTCAAGGGTGGAATCTGAGTCAATCAGCGCCGTGTCCAGAAAATCGGTAATGGATGAAGGTGCCGGGTTGGCGGCGAGCCAGGCCGGCGAGCAAACGGGAAACACTTCTTCATCGAACAGGAAGACCGAGCTGCCATCCTCCCATTTTCCATTACCGAAACGGATGGCCAGGTCGACGTCATCCCGATAAGAACTTGGCGAGACCTGCTGCGTCATCAGGCGCAATTTCAACTTCGGTTGCAGGGTGCGCAGAGCGATCAATCTGGGGAGTATTCTCAAGTGAGAGAACGCCTCCGTGCAGGCGATGGTGATCTCCTGCTCACCAATGCCCTCGGCAATTTTGTCGAAGACACTGGCCATGCGATGAATGGACTCAGCGACGACCAGATGCAGGATATAGCCTTCGTGAGTCAGCTTGATCGCCCGATGAAGCCGATGGAACAGCTTGGTCCCCAGGGTATCTTCCAACAACCGGATTTGTTTGCTGACGGCCGCCTGGGTCACGCCCAGCTCTTGGGCGGCCAGGGTGAAACTGGCCAATCGCGCCACGGCTTCGAATTCCAGCAACGCCGTCATCGACGGTATCAACCGCCGATAGCCCTTGACCTTTTTATCGATATCGCTGGGTTGCATAGGTGCGTTCCGACGTCGTTGCCTGGTGAATCAAGCCACCGAAGATTCTCTTGCGGGTTCAGAAGGCGCGGGCTGTGACAGGTTATGTCCCAGCAGTGCCCGATACAGTTCACCGTCGCCCAATATGCCCAGGACAGTACCGGCCTCGTTCTGCACGATCAGTGGATGGCCCGTTTCATAGCGAATCTGCAGGGCGTCGCGCATGGTAGTCGTCGACGGTACGCAAGTGGGCTGTCGAGCCAGGGTCTCGATTGGCTGGGGCGGATTCCATGGTTGGACGTGCGCTGTCGTAGCGCCTTTTCGAAGGCTGGTCAAATGACCCTGCGGGTTCACCACCATCCACAGGTTTTGAGCTGTATCCAGGCAATATTCGTCGCGGACGAAAATGCACTGGTCCAGCGGGGTCATCAAACTTTTCGCACACAGCACATTCAACGGGTTGGTGTGGGCGACGAAGTTACGCACGTAGTCGTCAGCCGGGTTCAGCACGATCTCCTCGGGTTTGCTGTACTGGATGATTTTGCCGTCTTTCATGATGGCGATGCGCGTGCCCAGCTTCAGGGCTTCGTCCAGGTCATGGCTGACGAATACGATGGTCTTGTGCAGCTTGCGCTGCAGATCGAGCAACTCATCTTGCAGGCCTTGGCGGATCAACGGGTCGAGGGCGGAGAAGGGTTCGTCCATCAGCAGGATGTCGGCGTCCATCGCCAGGGCGCGGGCCAGGCCGACCCGTTGCTGCATGCCACCGGACAACTCGTCGGGCTTCTTGTTGCGCCATTGGGTCAGGCCCACCAGCTCCAGCTTCTCATCCACCAGCTTGCGGAGTTCTCTCTCAGGACGGCCCTGCATTTCCAGGCCGAAGCTGATGTTCTCGCGCACGGTCAACCAGGGCATCAGGGCGAACTTCTGGAACACCATGGCGATGCGCTGGGTGCGCATCATCTTCAGTTCGGCGGGGGTACAGGAGGCGATGTCGATCTGCCGGCCTTCATGTTCGACGAACAGCTTGCCGCGGCTGACGGTGTTCAAACCATTGATGCAGCGCAACAGGCTGGATTTACCGGAGCCGGACAGGCCCATGAGCACACAGATCTCGCCTTTGTTGATCTCCAGGTTGGCTTTCTCCACGCCAACGATCAAACCGGTTTTCTGAAGAATCTCCGGGCGGGAAAAACCTTTGTCGAGTAGATCCAGGGCGGGCTTCGGACGGGCAGAGAAGATGACGTCAACGTCTTCAAAACGGATGATGCTCATGCGTCACCTCTTTTCACGGCTTCACGTTGTTTGCAGATTCGGTCGAGGATGATGGCCAGCAGCACGATCGCCAGGCCGGCTTCAAAACCCATCGAGATATCGGCGGTATTAAGTGCGTTGACCACGGGTTTGCCCAGGCCATCGGCGCCCACCAGTGCGGCGATCACCACCATCGACAACGACAGCATGATGCACTGGGTGATGCCGGCCGCGATGCTCGGCATCGCATGGGGCAGTTCAATGCGCGACAGGAGCTGGCGACGGGAGCAGCCGAAGGCTTTGCCAGCGTCCATCAGTTCGTCCGGTACGTCGCGGATGCCCAGGTAGGTCAGGCGGATGGGCGCGGCAATCGCGAACACCACCGTGGAAATCAGGCCTGGGACTACCCCCAGGCCGAAAAGTGTCAGGGTCGGGATCAGGTACACGAAGGTGGGCACGGTCTGCATCAGGTCGAGCACCGGCCGCAAGGCTGCATAGAACCATGGTCGATGGGCTGCAACGATGCCCAACGGTACACCGATGACCACGCAGACAAGTGTGGCGAAGGTCACTTGGGCGAGGGTCTCCATGGTCTCCTGCCAGTAACCGAGATTGAATATCAGCAGGAAGGAGAGGGTGACAAAGAGGGTGAGACTGGCCTTGCGTTGGATGTAATAGGCAAGCAGCGCAAATACAGCGATCAACGCCAAGGGGTTGAACCAGAGGAGTGCGCTGGTAAACGCGGAGATGACGCCCGACAGCGACAGCGATATGGCGTCGAAAACTCCAGCACCATGTTGTGTCAACCATTCGACATACCGGGCGATATGTTCACCCAGTGGAAGCTTTTCTTGTGTAATCCACATATCACTAATCCGGCTGATGGAAAGAAACAGCACGCCAGCAACCGCCCGGGCGCAGCTCCGTGTGCCAGGTTCCAGGCAACACAAAACGACTGCGCGAGGCGTCGCGTGAGCAGTTATCGAAGTTTGGGCAGGGGATGAGTAACGGAAGACGCGTGTATCAAAGCCAGTCGCCCCGGCATTCTTTGGCCGGGTGTCGAGTGTCCTTCAGAGGTGTGCACTGCAAGATTCATGATGGCGGCTCGTTGTTGTTTTGGTTTGGAGTCCGTTGCCTGTGGAAGATAGTTATCCAAGTGCCTTTTGCTGACAAACCATTTTATGTCAGTGTCTCATGAGTTTTGATCATTAATTGTTCACCACTTCTCGGGCGAAAAAGTCAATCAAATGTACTCAGGTGTACATTCGACGGTCATCCGAGTACATTCACGTTACGCATTATTTTAAAGAAGGTAAGCAAAGATGCCCCAGGTAGGGAAGGCACGCGGCAAGGCCCAGGACGCAGGCTGGCGGGGCTCGCCGGAGGGCTGGCTGGAAGCGGCCTACGAGGCCCTGAAGGAATCGGGCATCGATGCTGTTCGAGTCATGCCGCTGGCCAAGCGCCTGGGCTTGTCACGCACCAGCTTCTACTGGTTCTTCGAGGATCGCGAGCAACTGCTGGCGGCGTTGCTGTCGCGTTGGCGAGAGACCAATACGGGGGGCTTGATCCGGCAATGTGAAAGCTATGCCGAAAGCATCTCCGAGGCGATCCTGAATGTGTTCGAGTGCTGGCTCAACCCACAATTGTTCGACTCGCAGTTCGAGTTTGCCGTGCGCAGCTGGGCGCTGCAGTCCGCTGAAGTGGCCCAGGAGGTCGCTGCGGTAGACGAGCAGCGAATGAACGCCCTGGCGAACATGTTCAAGCGCTTTGGTTATGACAGCCAGGGAGCTGATACCCGGGCCCGAACGATTTATCTGACTCAAATCGGCTATATCACCATGAATACGAGTGAGCTGATCACCGTGCGTTTCCAGCGCATCCCTCATTACGTGAGCATCTTCACCGGCAAAGTCCCCAAGCAGCGTGAGCTGGATCGTTTCTATGGGAAGTTCGGCTATGCCGAAAAAGAGCCCGGGGTCTTTGTTCCGTTGACGGACACTTTCGAAGGCAACGGCGATGACCAATGAGACCGTGGGGATCATTGGCGGAACCGGCTGGTTGGGCGGCGCGATTGCCAAGGCCGTCCTGGCAAAGGGACTGGTGCCGGCGGGAAATCTGATCATCTCCAATCGTTCGGGAAACCACCCGTTGGTCCAACAAGGTGCCAGTCTGGTCACGAACAACCAGGACCTGGTGGATCGCAGCGTCGTCGTGATCATCGCGGTTCGCCCCGAGCAGTTCGCCAGCTTGAACATCAATGCGACGGGCAAAACCGTGATCTCCTTGATGGCCGGCATCACGGCACAGGCAATTGCTACACAGACCATGGCGTCGGCAGTCGTACGGGCGATGCCCAATGCGGCGGTGGAAATCGAGCAGTCCTTTACGCCCTGGTATTGTTCGGGCGGGGTAGAGGCGACGACGAAAATCCTGGTGCAGCGCTTGTTTGAGTGTGTGGGCACCGCTGCTGAAGTCCAGGAAGAAGACTTCATCGATTACCTCTCTGCACTCTCAGGCACCGGCCCGGCCTTTCCGGCCTTGTTGATGACGGCGCTGGCCAATCAGGCGATGCTGGCCGGTATACCTGGTGATATCGCGCAGCTTGCCGCGAAAAACGTCGTGGTCCACAGCAGCCAGCTGCTGGCCAACCGTGATGCCCAGCAGATGATCGACGCCTTGGTGGCCTACCGCGGTGTAACGGCCGCCGCCTTGCAGGCGATGACCCAGGGGTATTTCGAAGAGCAGATTGGAAGGGCGCTGCAAGCAGGTGCCGCGGTGGCCCGCACGGGGCTTCAAGCCTGATAAAACGATCGGGGTCGGGTAACGGCCACCACCGCATCGCGAGCAGGCTCGCTCCCACATTCGATCTTCAGCGGACACAACATACATGCCCAACACAAACCCTTTGTGGGAGCGGGCTTGCTCGCGAAGAGGCCAGCACATCCAACATATTCATTGACTGTGACACCGCTTTCGCGAGCAACCCCACCCCCAGATAAAAAACGGCACTCCTCCAAAAAACGAAAGGCGCCGTTTTCCTCAAGCCAACCTCAAATCCTATTCAGCCTTGAAGCAATACACCGCCAGCTTGTTCCCATCCAGATCCCGAGCATAAGCCGCATAGGCATTGTCCGCCCAGCCACGCGGGCCTGGCAGGCCTTCACATACGCCACCGTTCGCCAATGCAGCCGTATGGAACGCCAGAACCGCAGCACGGTTCGGTGCCTCGAAGCTCACCGTAACACCGTTACCAATGGTCGCCGGACTGCCATTGGCCGGGTTGAGTACAAAGAATGAAGGCTTATCGACGCCCCAGATGGAACCGGCCTCGTTGAGATCGGCAACACGCTTGAGGCCGATCTCTTTCAAGGTGGCATCATAAAACGCACGTGCTTTTGCCAGGTTGTTGGTGCCGACGGTGACATGGGTAAAAACAGACATCTTGGTTTCCTTTCTATGGGTAGTTGGACGATCGACCGGCGCTCAGAAATGAATGACGGTGCGAATGCTTTGCCCGCTGTGCATCAACTCGAAGGCGTCGTTGATCTTGTCCAGGGGCATGTTGTGGGTGATGAAGGTTTCCAGCGGGATTTCCCCGCGGCTGGCCTTCTCTACATAACTGGGAAGCTCGGTGCGGCCCTTCACGCCGCCGAAGGCGCTGCCGCG
This sequence comes from Pseudomonas brassicacearum subsp. brassicacearum, assembly GCF_008801605.1. GTDB lineage: Bacteria > Pseudomonadota > Gammaproteobacteria > Pseudomonadales > Pseudomonadaceae > Aquipseudomonas > Aquipseudomonas brassicacearum. The sequence continues at coordinate 33,074 of NZ_VZPJ01000007.1, forward strand.
CCATACGCGACCGGTGACAAGCTGGAACGGGCGGGTGCTGATTTCCTGGCCGGCACCGGCCACACCGATGATGATCGACTCGCCCCAACCCTTGTGGCAGCACTCCAGCGCCGCGCGCATCAGTTGCACATTGCCGACGCATTCGAAGGAGTAATCCACGCCACCGTCGGTGAGTTCGACGATGACGTCCTGGATGGGGCGGTCATCGTCCTTGGGGTTGATGAAGTCCGTTGCGCCCAATGACAGGGCAACGTCGCGCTTGGCTGGGTTGATATCGATGGCCAGAATGCGTCCGGCATTGGCCATCTTTGCACCGATGATCGCGGCCAGGCCGATACCGCCCAACCCGAAGATCGCCACGCTGGCACCGGCTTCGACTTTTGCCGTGTTGAGTACCGCGCCAATCCCCGTGGTCACCCCGCAGCCGAGCAGGCAAACCTGATCCAGCGGCGCGTCTTTTGAAATCTTCGCCAGGGAAATTTCCGGCAGCACCGTGTATTCGGAAAAAGTCGAGCAGCCCATGTAATGGAACAGCGGTTGGCCTTCATAGGAAAAACGCGAGGTGCCATCGGGCATCAAGCCTTTGCCCTGGGTGGCCCTGACGGCCTGGCAGAGGTTGGTCTTGCCGGATAGGCAGAATTTGCACTGCCGACATTCAGCGGTGTAGAGCGGGATCACATGGTCGCCGACTTGCAGCGACGTCACGCCTTCGCCGATGGACTCGACGACACCACCACCTTCATGCCCCAGCACCGTGGGGAAAATGCCTTCGGGATCGCTGCCCGAAAGGGTGAAAGCGTCGGTATGGCAAACGCCAGTGGCGATGATGCGAACCCGGACTTCACCGGCCTTGGGCGGCGCCACATCGATGGTGACCAACCGCAACGGTTCATTGGGCGCGAATGCGACCGCAGCCCTTGATTTCAAGGTCTGTGCTGACATGGAAGAGCCTCGTGTCGAATAGGAAAAATGGCCCCTGATCCAGGATCAGGGGCATGACTTCAGATGTCCTTGACCAGTCGCAGCGCATCGTAGATGGCCGCGTGGGTATTGCGCGCCGACACCGCGTCGCCGATCCGGAACAACTGGAAACGGCCCTGCGGGTTGGTCACGATATTCTGGGTTTTGCCGGCGATCAGATCGTGTTGTTCCACCGCGCCGTTATTACTCGAATGCGAGCGCAGTTCGAAGTACAAATCGTCCAGGGGCAGGGTGCCGTGGTTGACCACCACCTGATCGACCACGCGCTGCTTGTGCACCTGGCCGTAATCGCTGCCGAAGTTGGCCACCAACTGACCGTCGCGCTTCTCCACGGAGTCGACCCGATAGGTGACCGTGAAGGTGACGTTCAGGTCTTGCAGGCTGCGCATGTAAGGCACCAGGTTCATCGCCATCACCTCCGGCGCAAACGACCGGTCCGGCGTGACGATCTCCAGTTTTGCACCGCTGTTGGCGATGACCTCGGCCGCCTGCAACGCCGCATGGTCGCCGGCGTCGTCGAAGATCAGCACGTTCTGGCCGGGCTTGACGTCGCCGGAAATGATGTCCCAGGTCGACACCACCAGTTCATTGCCGTGCTTGAGCACCTCGGTATGGGGCAAACCGCCGGTGGCGACGATCACCACGTCCGGCGCCTCGGCCATGACGGTCTCGGCTTCGGCCCAGGTGTTGAAATGGAACTTCACGCCCAGCCGTTCGCATTGCGCCATGCGCCAGTCGATGATGCTGATCATTTCGCGGCGACGCTCGCTCTGGGCAGTCAGGCGGATCTGCCCACCGGGCTGATCCGCCACTTCGAACACCGTGACGTCGTGGCCACGTTCGCCGGCCACCCGTGCCGCCTCCAGGCCCGCCGGGCCGGTGCCGATCACCACCACCTTGCGCTTGACAGCCGCCTTGGGGATTTCGTGGGGCATGCTGGTTTCGCGGCCAGTGGCGGCGTTGTGGATGCAATACGCAGCCCCGCCCTGATAGATGCGGTCCAGGCAATAGTTGGCGCCGACGCAGGGACGGATTTCTTCTTCGCGCTTTTCGATGATCTTGCGCACGATGTGCGGGTCGGTCATGTGCGCGCGTGTCATGCCGATCATGTCCACCTTGCCGGAGGCGATGGCGTGTCGCGCCGTGGCGACGTCCGGGATCTTGGCAGCATGGAACGTCGGGAAGCCGGTGGCCGAACGAATCTCGCCGGCGAAATCCAGGTGCGGCGAGTTGCGCATGCCCTGGATCGGAATCACGTCGGTGAGGCCGGCATCGGTATCGATGTGTCCGCGAACGACGTTGAGGAAGTCCACCAGCCCACTGTCCTTGAGCATGTGGGAGATCTGCAGGCCATCGCTGGCACCGAAGCCGCCGGGCAGGTCTTCATCGCCGGTGTAGCGCACCCCGAGCAGGAAATCCTCGCCACAACGCTGGCGAATGCCGCGTAACACATCAAAAGTGAAGCGCATCCGGTTTTCCAGCGAACCACCGTAGGGCCCGTCGAGATCGTTGGTCAGTGGCGACCAGAACTGATCCATGAGGTGCCCGTAGGCCTGCAATTCCAACCCATCGAGACCGGCGGCCTTCATGCGCTCGGCGGCGTCCACGTAATCCTTGATGATCCGGTCGATGTCCCATTCTTCCATCTTTTTCGGGAAGGCCCGGTGGGACGCTTCGCGACGATGGGAAGGCGAGACGACCGGGAGCCAGTCGGCCTTGTCCCAGCGTGTGCGCCGTCCCAGGTGGGTCAGCTGGATCATCACCGCCGCGCCGTGTTCGTGGCATTCGTCGGTCAGGTCCTTCATCCATTTGACCACTTCATCCTTGTACGCCAGCACGTTGTTGAACACCGGCGGGCTGTCCCGGGAAACGGCGGCGGAGCCCGCCGTCATGGTCAGCGCCACACCAGCCTTGGCACGTTCAACGTGGTAGGCGCGGTACAGATCCTTCGGCATGCCGTCGACAGGATAAGCGGGCTCATGGGAGGTGGTCATGATCCGGTTTTTGAGGGTCAGGTGTTTGATCTTATAGGGCTGCAGCAGAGGATCGCTGGACATGGTGTTGCGCTCCGGGAACAGAACATCAGGCTTGGTTTGACATAACGGTATGTCGAATGTTCATGTGTGTCAACGATTGAGACACAGGTGTACATTTTTCTTGCGTGGTGGAAAAACCAGGATTACCATCCAGTCGAAACAGGGGGGATCCGGCGTATCCGGTCGGTCATCCCGCATCGATCCAGAGTGCAAGGGGGCTATGCAAAGAACTATGAAAGTGCTCGTTGCGGTAAAACGCGCCATCGATCCGAATGTGAAAGTCCGGGTGAAAGCCGACGGTTCAGCCGTCGAGCTCAATGGCGTGAAGATGGCCTTGAATCCGTTCTGCGAAATCGCGGTGGAAGAGGCGATTCGCCTCAAGGAGAAGGGGCTGGTATCCGAAGTGGTGGTGGTCTCGGTGGGCACTTCGGCCGCCCAGGAGCAACTGCGCACGGCATTGGCACTCGGCGCGGACCGGGCGCTGCTGGTCGAGACGAGTGAGCTGCTCGAGCCGCTCAACGTCGCCAAGTACCTGAGCAAAGTGATCGATCAGGAAAAGCCGCAACTGATCCTGTTCGGCAAACAGGCGATCGACCAGGAGAACAACCAGGTCGGGCAAATGGTCGCGCAGCTGATTGGCAGCGGTCAGGCCACTTACGCCTCGGCAATCAATCACGTCGACGGGCAATGGGTGGTCGAGCGTGAGGTCGACGGTGGCAGCCAGGTGCTCGCCCTCGCCATGCCGGCCGTGGTGACCTGTGATTTGCGCCTGAACCAACCGCGCTACGCCTCGTTGCCGAACATCATGAAAGCCAAGAAAAAACCGCTTGAAATCATTGCTGCTGACACCTTGGGCGCGAGCGTGAAGGAACACGCTCGATTGTTAGGGGTTGTCCCGCCTGCGGTGCGCAAAGCGGGCATCAACGTCGGTTCGGTGGCCGAGCTGGTGGATAAACTGAAAAACGTTGCGGGGGTGATTTGATGCGCACATTGGTGATCGCCGAGCACAGTGCAGGTGAGCTGACGGCGGGTACGTGGAGTGCCGTGACCGCCGCCATGGCGCTGGGTGCCGAGACGGATTTGCTGGTGATGGGCGGGACGGACGCGTCGGCAGTGGCGCAACAGGCAGCACTGACCCAGGGCCTGGGCCGGGTGCTGCTCGCACAAGGTGCGATGTTCGAAAACGCCCTGGCTGAAAATGCCCAACCGCTGATCACTTCACTGGTGGCCGAGGGGTATACGCACGTCGTTGCCGACGCCAGCAGCATGGGCCGCAATGTGTTGCCGCGGGTCGCGGCCAGCCTGGATGTCGGCATGCTCTCCGACGTCACCCACATCGTTTCGGCGGACACCTTCCAGCGTCCCATTTATGCCGGCAATGCCGTCGCCACGGTGCAGTCCCTTGACCCGATCAAGTTGCTGACCGTTCGTGCCTCGGCGTTCACCCAGGCCTTGTCCCATGAACATCGTTGCGAAGTGGTGGCGGTGGAGGGCGGGCAAAGCACAAGCAACGTGCGTTTCGTGAGCGAACAACTGACGGCCAGTGAAAGGCCCGATTTGTCGAGTGCCCGCGTCGTTGTTTCCGGTGGCCGCGGCATGCAATCCAAGGAACATTTCGCCTTGATCGAGCGTGTGGCCGACAAGCTCGGTGGTGCCGTAGGGGCCTCGCGTGCCGCGGTGGATTCGGGTTTTGCCCCCAATGATTTGCAGGTCGGGCAGACGGGGAAAATCGTCGCGCCAGAGCTATACATCGCTGCGGGTATCAGCGGCGCCATTCAACATTTGGCGGGCATGAGTGGCTCGAAGGTCATTGTTGCGATCAACCAGGACGCCGAGGCGCCGATTGCCCAGGTGGCGGATTACATGTTGGTGGCGGATTTGTTCGAGGCCTTGCCGGCGCTCGAAAAAGCATTGTGAGTGATTACATTCATAAGCTCCGCCAAGTGGCGGAGGAGGGCCGAACGACCTGAATACATGAAGACTTTTCGTATAACTAAAACTTATCCATGCATAACATAAAATCCCTTGAGGGTGTAATGGCACTCTGCTTTTATGAGGGAAGTTAATTCTTCTGCTGCCCTGCCAATAACTATTAATACAGTACGCGGAGATGCACCATGATTACGTTATCCAGTAAAACTTGTATCGGCTGGCTTGCAGGCCTGGCGATGGTCGCCGGTAGCCTGACGGCTCACGCCGAGGAACCCACGCCTATCCGTATTGGATGGGTGAATTGGTCGGATACGGAAATCGCTGTAAAGCTGGCAGATACGGCATTGCGTGACCACTTGAAGCAACCGGTCAAATTGGTACTCGCCGATATCGGCATTCAGTTCCAGGCCCTGGCTAACGGCAATATCGACCTGATTCCGATGGTCTGGCTGCCGAGCACTCACAAGGCGTTCTACGACAAATACCAGGACAAGCTCGAAGACCTCGGCGTGCTGTATGAAGGTCGGATCGGCATGGCCGTGCCAACGTCCATTCCGACCAGCGAGATCGCCAGTGTCGAAGACCTCAACAAGCCTGAAGTACGGGAAAAACTGGGCGGCAAGATCCTGACGTCGGAAGTGGGCAATGGTCAGTACAAGCTGACGGAAAAGGCCATCAAGGAATATAAGCTCGATGGTTACAAGATGGTCGCCTCTTCAGAGTCTGGAATGCTGAGCGAGCTGGATCGCAACATCAAGCGTGACAAATGGTCGTTGATCAACGCCTGGAGTCCCCACTGGATGTTCGCCAAGTGGCCGCTGCGCTACCTGGATGATCCGAAGCAGATTTTCGGTGGTGCTGAGCAAATCCATGCGGTTGCCCGCAAAGGCTTCAGCGCCGAGCATCCTGATGTCGCCCGGTTCTTCGCCAACTTCAAGATCCCCAAGGCTGACCTTGAGAAGTTGATGTCCACCGCCCGTGACAGTTCGGCAGACAAGGTCGTTGCAGAGTACTACGCCGCCAACAAGCCTCGCTTCGAGGCGATGTTCGGCAGTCAGACCGCCTCCGTCACACCGTCCCAGTGATGGCTGCTGCTATTCAATAGTTGAGTTGCAGTCCGATGTCCTGCGTGAAGGGCATCGGATGCATCGAACGAACATTCAGGCGATACCCTTGAAAACCACAGCCTATCGTCGCTTTACCCTGGATGAGGCGGTCGACTGGGTGAAGCATCTCTGTGAATCGAAGGGCTGCTCACCCGCGGTTGCCCTCTCATTGGCTCACGCCACCGTGGCTGCGCAAGCGCGCGGTAACCAGGCCGTGGGGTTTCGCCACCTCGCCGATTACTTGCCGGGCTTTTCTTCCGGACGAATCAATCCACGTGCCGAACCACGCATCTCCCGCGCTGGCGCGATTATCTTCAAGTCCGATGCCCAAGGCGGAATTGCCCAACTGGGTGTCGATCGCTGTTTCGATTCGCTGTGCCATGCCGCGCACGCCAATGGTATGGCAACGCTGAGCCAGTGCAACAGTTTCACCAGCGGTGAACTGGGTGACTACACGTTGCGGTTTGCCCAGGCCGGGCTGATTGCATTGGCGGTCGCAAACGGGCCGGCCCTGGTCGCCGTTCCTGGTGCCAAGGGCAAGACCTACTCGACCAATCCGCTTTCATTTTCCGCGCCCTCAGCCGACGGCATCCCGCTGATGTTCGACCAGGCGTGCAGTGCCGCGGCATTCGTGAATATCGCCCACGCCGCTTCGACGGGCAGCGACATCCCTGACGGTTGGGCGGTGGACCAACAGGGCAACGGCACACGTAATGCCTTGGCGGCGTTGAGCGGTGCGCTGCTGCCTTTTGGCGGACATCGTGGGGCCAATCTGATGCTCATGGTCGAGGTCCTGGCGGCGGGGCTCACGGGTGCCAACTGGTCGTTGGATGCGCCGGCGTTTAACCAGGGAAACCAGACGCCTGGCTGTGGCCTGTTGATCCTGCTCCTGGCGCCGGCCTTCTTTTCAAGCGGGTTTGAACAGCGACTGTCCAGCCAACTGACCCGCCTGACGCAGATGGGCGTCCACAGGCCGGGATGGGAACGGCAACACTTAACGCTCACCGCACAGAATGATGGGATCAGTGTTCCCGTTGACCTGTTGGAACAACTGAGCCGTCTGTAAGCCAGTTCGATAAGTTGCTCGGGAAATGGGATCGAAAACGATGATGAACAGCACTGAAGATCCATCGTGGGACCAGGACATTATCCGTAGTGGGAAGTCGCTCAGGCGTTCGCTCCAGAGCGTCCTGTCGGGCAGCGGTTGCAATGAGGCGCCAGCACATGTCGCGTCTCTGAGCACGGCCCAATGGAATATCAGCAAGACTGCGCAGACTTCAAATGTGCTGCCCCGGTGTTTGGAGCGTCACTTATCCGAGGCGCTTGACGCTGCGCCCAGGACCGATGATGACCTGATATCGATACTGGCTGAGCTGAGCACGCTCTTGCCCCATCTTCCCTGGATAAACCGCCAAGCCCGGGCCAACCAGGACAGCGCTTTTGTGGAGCGCCATCGCCACGGGATGATCGCCGGCCCTGGAGCGCTATTTGAATGTTCCACCTTGACCTTGGGGTTGGCGCTGATGATGCCCAAGACCAGCTACCCCTATCACCAACACCCGCCTGCCGAGTTCTACCTCGTTCTTTCGCCGGGTGACTGGTATCGGGAGGATGTTGGGTGGTGGAGTCCTGGTGCGGGGGGCGTTGTCTTCAATCCGCCTTCTTGTATTCATGCAATGAGATCGACGTGCGTTCCACTTCTTGCTTTATGGGGCTTGATTCATTCAGAGGCTGAGTTATGTCGGTAACAACAATGGGCATCAAATTGGATGGGGAAACGCGTGCCAGGCTGAAATCGGCGGCGGCCAAGTTGGATCGCACCTCACATTGGTTCATGAAGAAGGCGATTTTGAATCTCATTGAAAAGGTGGAAGCTGGGGCCGGCGTTGAAGCCTTTGTAGCGGTCGAGACGCTGGAGAGGGATACGTTGCGCCATAGCATCGCACGACAGCGCGCAAATAAAGGCCTGCGTGACGATACCGCCCTGATGGCATCGGCCAAGGGCGGTGTGCATGGTGCGTGATCATGATGCGCCGCGGCCTCAGCTAGGCATCGCCTTGTGTCTTTTGTCCATGCTGATCTTTGCCAGCCAGGATGGCGTCACCAAACTGCTGGTAAGGGATCTGCCCGTCGCCCAGCTCGTCATGGTGCGCTATTGGGTATTCCTTGCGTTTGCTGTTGGCTATAGCGTTTATCAGGGAAGTTTGCGAACCGCATGTCGAAGCCAGCATCCCTTTCTCCAGATAACTCGTGCCCTGGTTGGGGTGGGTGAAATCGCTTTGTTTGGATTTGGCCTGCGTTATCTTGGCTTGGCTGAGATGCATGCTTTGTATGCGGTTTTCCCGCTGATGACGCTGGCCTTGGCGGGAGCATTGCTGGGGGAGTTCGTCGGCGTGCGTCGATGGATTGCCGCTGCGATAGGTTTCCTGGGCACCTTGGTCATTCTTCGCCCCGGCGGCGGTGTCTTCGAACTCGCAGCGCTGATTCCCTTGATGTCCGCGCTGGGGTTCGCTGTGTTCAATGTGTTGACGCGGCGGATTAGCCGCGACGATTCGTTTGCTACGAACATGCTCTACATGGGTTTTTTCGGCGCAATGGCCGTCACCGTACCCGGCCTTCCCGGATGGGTTGTTCCGAGCCCGATGCAGTGGGTCTTGATGGGAGTGCTTGCTACCACAGGTGTAGTGGCCCAGCTTTTACTCATCCAGGCGCTCAGGTATGCGACGGCGGCCACGCTCCAGCCTTTCAATTACACGCTGCTGGTATTCGCCACGTTCATCGGCCTGTTCGTGTTCGGCGAATTGCCGGACCTATGGACAGTGGTAGGGGCTAGCCTGGTGGTGATCGGTGGCCTGTATGCAGTCAAGGCGAAAGGGTAGGTCAAGCGCCTTGCCAGCGATTTTCCCTACCGTCCAGTCGTCATAAGCAGAGAGCCATCCCTGGCTCTCCCAGGCACTACCGCTTAGAACTTGAAGCGCCCCACCAAACCCTTGAGTTGTCCGGAAATATCCGTCAGACGCCCCGAGCCGGTCTGCGCCGAGTGGGCGAATTCCTCGACCAACTGGGCATCGGCATGGATCTGCGCGATGTGCCGGTTGATGTCTTCGGCCACCTGGTGCTGCTCCTCAGCCGCTGTGGCGATCTGCGTATTCTGGTCGCGAATCGAGTCCACCGAGTGGCGGATCTTGTCGAAGCTGTCGCGGGCCTGTTGGATGCGTTCCACGCTGGTTTGCGACACCTGCAGGCTGCTTTGCATCTGTTGGGTCACTTCCTGGGTGCGCCGTGCGAGGTTGCCCAGCAGGCTGTCGATCTCACCGGTGGAGTCGGCGGTACGCCGTGCCAGCGCCCGGACTTCGTCGGCCACCACGGCGAACCCGCGACCTTGATCGCCGGCCCGTGCAGCTTCGATGGCGGCGTTCAGGGCCAACAGGTTGGTCTGTTCAGCGATCGAGCGGATGGTGTCGAGGATGGTGTTGATGTTCTTGCTGTCCTGTTCCAGCGCCTGCATGGTCTGGGTCGACTTTTGCAGGTCGTCGCTCAGTTTCAGCACGCTGCCGGTGGCTTCGCCGATGTGATGCTGGCCATCGTGTACATCGCGATAGCCTTCGTCCGCACTGGAGGCGGCCTGGCTGCAAGAGCGGGCCACTTCGTTGGCGGTGGCAACCATTTCGTTGAACGCGGTGCTCACCAGCTCCACGGCCTGGCGCTGGCGCCCGGCAGCGTCGTTCATGTTCTGGGCCACGTGGCTGGTATCGGCTGCGGCGGTTTGCAGGTCGGAAGAGGCGCTGCCGATGCGCTGCATCAGTTGCGCGATCATGCCCAGGAACTGGTTGAACCAGCCCGCCAGGGTGGCCGTTTCGTCCTTGCCTTGCACGATGAGTTTGCGGGTGAGGTCACCTTCACCTTCGGCGATTTCCTGCAGGCCGTTGGCAACACCGCGAATCGGCCGCACGATCACGCTGGCGAAACTGGCGCCTACCAAAGCGAATACCACAGCCAGTACGGCAGCAATGGCGGCGATCAGCCAAGTCAGGCTCGAAGCCTCGGCCATCACTTCATCGCGCTTGATCAGGCCGATGAAGCGCCAGCCCAACCCTTTGGAGCTGACCACGTTGGCCATGTAGGGCACGCCGTCGATCTCGATCTGGGTCACGCCATCGCTGCTTTTGGCCAGCTCGGCATAGTTGGGGCCCAAGTCGGCCAACGGCTTGAAGTTATGCTTGGCATCGGCAGCATCCACCAGGACGTTGCCGTTGGCTTCGACCAGCATCAGGTAGCCGCTTTCACCCAGCTTGATGTTCTTGACCAGTTCGGTGAGCTGTTTGAGCGACACGTCCAGGCAAACAACACCCACCAATTTACCGCTGGAGTCAGCGACAGTTTGTACGGTGCCGATCAGCGACACATCGTCCGGCGCCCAGTAATAGGCGTCTGTGCGCACAGTTGTGCCCGGTGCGGCCATGGCGGCCTTGTACCATGGACGCACGCGCGGATCGTACTTGGCCATTTTGGGATCGTCCGGCCAGCTCGCGTAGCCGCCGTCATCCATGCCCACGGAAAGATAGGCGGTGGTCGGATGGCTCTTGGCGAATCTTTCGAAGATCTCCAGAAGCTGTTGATTGATCTCAGGGAAGGGGGCTTGTGCGGCGTCGGCGCTGGAATAGTTTTTCAAGCCCTTGGCGGCGATGACCCGCGGATCCCTGGCAAAGAGTTCGACGTTCTGGCTGATGCCATCGAAGAACTGCTTCATGCCGTTGTCGATCTGGCGGATTTCACGGCCACTGCTGTCTAGAAAGTTGGCTTTTGCGGCGTCGCGCAGGTTCAGCACGACCAGCACCGCCACCAGGATAACCGGAAGGCAGGCGATGGCCGCGAACGCCCATGTCAGCTTCTGTTTGATATTCATGACTTCTCCCGCGGGATATTTTAAGTGTTTGGATGGCGGAAACAGCAGTGGTTGGCGTTGCGAGTCTCTTAAGGGAAAAGCACCCATGCCTACTGCCAGTGTATCGACCAAAGTCGTAGGCACTTGAGGCTTGCCATTTTGGCGCGGGATGATCGGTAGACGGCGCAGGCGCGATTGCAGCCGGCGTCACTAGTCTGGAAGATAACGTGGTTTGCCCTGCGCCTTCGCCCTGGGGTTCAAGGCACCCTCGTGCAGCAATCCTCATCGTCTTTAATGTATTAACGAGGCCCTATGCCAAGCGCATTCGAGAGCGTACTCAAAAACAAGAACATGGCTTATCGACCGCTCGGCGCGGCGCCCGCCAGCCAGGCGCCGATCCGCGTCGCGTTTGTATTGATGGACAACTTCTCGATGATGTCTTTCACCGGTGCGGTGGATGCGCTGGTGACCGCCAACCTGATGAGCGACATGCCCCTCTACGAGGTGCTGACGGTGGGGGTTTCAGGTGGGCAAGTCACGAGCGACCTGGGCATTGTCATCTCGACCGACATCGAACTGGCGCAGATGCCGGAAAACCAGGACGTGCTGATCGTCGCCGGGGGCTTTCGCGTGAAGTTGCAAGGCCATCCCTTGCTGCGCCGCAAGCTGCGCGCCCATGCGGCGTCCGGGGCGATCCTGGGCGGGTTGTGGAACGGTGCCTTCTTCGTTGCCGATGCCAATCTGCTGGATGGTTTCGAATGCGCTGTCCACCCGGAAAGCCGCGCCATGATGGCGGAGGTGTTTCCCCACGTGAAGGTGTCCAGCCGGGCCTATGTGGTTGATCGGGAACGGGTCAGTTGCGCGGGCGCCAACAGTTCGCTGCGCATGATGCTCCAATTGATTCGCCAGACGGGCGGGGCGGCGCTCGTGGGCGCCATCGAGGAAATTCTTCGCTGTGATGAGTCTGGCGATGATGCGACGGACTTGCCGCCGGTTTTCGTCGAGACCGACCCGACACTGCCGGAAAGCCTCAAGCTGGCTCTGGAACTGATGTGGCAAAACGTAGAAGAGCCGTTGACCATCGATGAGCTGGCGGCGTGCGTCAAGATTTCCAAGCGGCAGTTGGAGCGGCGGTTCTGCAGTTTTCTCGGTGCGACTCCCACACGCTATTACCTGGAACTGCGCTTGACGCGTGCCCGCCAGCTCATCCAGCAAACCAATCGATCCGTGACCGAAATCGCCGTGGCGACGGGCTTCGTCAGCTCCCCGCACTTCCAGCGTCGTTTCCGGGATTTTTTTGGTGTGCCACCTGGTAGCTATCGCTCGAAATCGGAGCGCAAACAAACCGTGCGATGAAGACGCTGGCAAATCAGGGATGAGTTGTTAGGGTGGGGAGAGGGCGTTGCCGCGCTTTAGCGCGGGAGCTGCTCCTGCACAGCTTCCGCGCTGCGGACATAAATCAGGTGTTATCGCCTGTCCGTGTTTCGGAGGGCAGGTCTTCAGTTTGCTTCGCTGCTTGCGAAGCGGTCAGGGTTGTGTCCTTGCAGAGCACTTTTCCAACTTCGTCGGCTATCGAGCCATCGACGATTCGCCCTTCCATCTGGTCGAACTGAGCTTTTTCCACCCCTGAAAGGCTGTTGTACATCCCCATGTGCCGAACATTGCGGGTGGCGCAGTCGAGTTCAAGCTTTGTGTAGTTGGTGAAGTAAGCGCCCGATCTTTGTATGGTGGCCTGGATGGCTGGACCGTCGTCGACAAACGAAACGATGGAGTACACCGCATCCGAATCATCGTAGAGGTACTTGATGTTCTGGACGTCCGCGGCCGCACTGCACGCAATAGAGAGTAACGCGAGGGATATAACGATTTTCATGCTTTCTTCCGTGAATAAGCAAGTCAGGAGAATTAGTGGCAAAGTGAAATCATTTTGCCTTGGCGCGTGCATTGAGTCAATTTGCGTTGGTTAGTATCCGACGACCATTGGTCAGAAACGAGATCGTTTCGGGAACTTTATAGATCGACCTGGCTCGTGGCAACAGAGGAACGCATTTGAGGCGGCCCAGTGAATCTCTCCAAATACGCCACCCTCCATTATCAAAGCCTGAATTATTCAGGTTGGCTGATTTTTTTTAGATGTTTTTCGCCTGAAATACGTCATTGATCATGGATTCAGGACTTTCGAATCTTTCTTCGCTTATTGCGCAAGATAACCCTTGTGGGGGCTGGCTCACTCCCACAAGGGGGCACGGTTGCTTCACGGCATCTGTGGCAGTTCCTGCGGCCGCAGATCGAACACCAGCACTTCGGCATCCTGGCCGTTACTGAAGGTCAGGACCTGCTCCTCGCGCACCCGCACGCCATCACCTTCCTGTAACGGTATGCCGTTGAGCTCGACAGCGCCTCGTGCCACGTGCACGTAGGCATAGCGATCCGGGGCCAGGGTCAAGGTGGCGCTTTCCTGGCCATCGAACAACCCGGCGTAGACCCGTGCATTCTGGTGCACTTGGAGCGAGCCGTCGGCGCCGTCGGGGGAGATGATCAATTGCAGGCGACCGCGTTTCTGCTCGCTGCTGAAATGCTCCTGTTGGTAGCGTGGTGTGGCACCGCTGACGTTGGGCACGATCCAGATCTGCAGGAAGTGCACCAGCTCGTCCGCGCTATGGTTGAACTCGCTGTGGGCCACGCCGCTGCCGGCGCTCATCAACTGCACGTCACCCGGGCGAATGACCGAGCCTGTGCCCAGGGTGTCCTTGTGTTCCAGCGCCCCTTCGAGCACATAGGAAAAGATCTCCATGTCCCGGTGGGGATGCTGGCCGAAACCCTTGGCGGCGGCGACCCGGTCATCGTTGATGACCAACAGGTCGGAGAAGCCCTGTTCGTTGAGGTCACGGTAGTTGGCGAACGAGAAGGTGTGGAACGAGGTCAGCCAGCCGTGGCGGGCAATGCCGCGATCCGAAGCTTTGCGAAGGGTCAGCATGATCAATTCTCCTGATGTCTGTGGGCGACGGCTGGGCCGTTCGCCGGGTTCAGAAGAAGGTTAATGGTTATCCATATGTTCAATAAGTAGGTGAAAAACGAAAGACTGTCCGTTTTGGGTGGACAATAGACAACCCTACCGGCAGATGCTTCGCTTCGACATAATGCTGAGACTTTGAAGCTATAAAACCTGTGGGAGCGAGCCTGCTCGCGATAGCGTCGGTCCAGCTTGCGCTTGTGTTGACTGATTGTCCGCTATCGCGAGCAGGCTCGCTCCCACATGGGACATTTACAAGTTCTGGATTTTTTGGCGTATCCCCGATGAAAACCGTTGCAATGGTGCTGTTCCCGGATTTTTTGCTGCTCGACATGGCCGGGCCTATGGAGGTGTTTTCCATCGCCAATCGCTACCTCGCAGGGGACCTGCGTTATCAATTGCTGACCCTGGGAACCGAGCGCGGGGCATTGCGGGCGTCCAACGGCGTGATGGTCCAGGCCGATATCCATATCGACCAGGCATGGGCGGCTTATGACGTGTTGCTGGTGCCGGGCGGGCCGGGGGCCTATAACGACCAGCATCCGGGGCTGCACATCTGGTTGCGGGCCGCGGCACAACGGGCTACGCGCTACGGCTCCATCTGCACCGGGGCCTTTGTGCTCGGTGAGGCGGGCTTGCTCGACGATTATCACGTCACCACCCACTGGCATTACACCGACCGCCTGATACAACGTTTCCCCAAGGCGCTGGTGGAAACCGACAAGATCTTCCTGCAGGACCGGCGCCTGATCACCTCCGGCGGCGTCACCGCCGGGATCGACCTGGCCCTTTCCATCGTCGCTCAGGACCACGGTCGCAAAGTTGCGTTGGACGTGGCCAAGGTGTTGTTGGTGGTGATGAAACGCCAGGGTGGACAGGCGCAGTTCAGCCCCTCGGTGGCGGCGGTGTCGACGCAGGAGTCGGCCATTACCCGCGTGCAGAATCATGTGATGGAACATCTGGATGAACCCTTCACCATCGAGCGCATGGCCGCGTTGGCCGCCATGAGCGCGCGGCATTTCGCCCGGGTCTTCGCCCGTGAGGTGAAGATGACACCCATGGAGTTCCTGCAGGGCGCGCGCATCGACCGGGCGCGTCAATTGCTGGAAACCACCGACCTGCCGCTCAAGACCGTGGCGTTTCGCAGTGGCTTCGGCAGCGTGCGGCACATGCGCTTTTTGTTCGGTGAAAAGCTCGGCCTGACCCCGGTGCAGTATCGCCAGCAGTTCAGTTGAGCCATCGGTGTCCGTCCAGGGCACCGTGATGTCCGTGGCGCTCCCTGTGCCAGCATTGTCCTGAGGCCTGCGCCTGCCAAGATAACGGCGAACCCTTTGGAAAGGATGCGCAGGAGCCAGGGCAGACGTGGTCGGTGATCCGCACGCTGACGCCCGCACCGGTTATCCGGCGCTGGATCGCCCATGAACAGTTACGTCAAACCCGATAGCGAGCCGGCGGTGGGCTTCGGTCCGTTCGCCTTCTACCGGCAGCAGCGGCTGGTCACCCGTGACGGCCAGCCCCTTGCGCTGGGCGGCCGTGCCCTGGACGTCCTGCAGGTGCTGGTGGAACACGCCGGCCACTACGTCAGCAAGCAAACACTCATCGCCCACGTCTGGCCAGACAGCGTCGTGGAGGCCATCAACCTGCGGGTGCACATCGCGGCGCTGCGGCGGGCCTTCGGTGACGGGCGGGGCGGCGCTCGCTATATCCTCAATCATCCTCGACAAGGTTATTGCCTTGCGCTGCCCCTGGTGGCGCAGGAGCGCGTTGAGTCGCCTTTCAGCCCCCAAACCGAGCGGCACAATCTGCCCGCGCGCTTGAGCCCGGTGGTGGGTCGCGACAAATTCCTGGGACGGTTACTGGCGCAAGTGCCCCGTCAAGCCGTGACCACCGTGACCGGCCCCGGCGGGGTCGGCAAGACCACCGTGGTGTTGCGGGTGGCGGAGCTGCTGCTCGAACACTTTGAGGACGGTGCCTGGTTTGTTGACCTGGCGGCCGCCAGCGATCCCTCACAAGTGGTGGCGCAAGTGGCCGGCGTGCTGGGCGTGGAGCAGGGTGCTTTGGCCCGCTGCCTCGAACCCTGTCGGATGTTGCTGGTGCTCGACGGTTGCGAGCATCTGCTCGACGCTTGTAGGGAGCTGGTCCAGGCAGTGGCTGCGGCGCCTGGGGTGTCGCTGCTGCTCAGCAGTCGCGAACCCTTGGACTTGCCGGATGAAAGGATTGTGTCACTGCCGGGCCTGGCCGTGGCGTCGCCCCTGGAACCGGAGCACCAGATCGAGGCATGCCCGGCGGTGCAGTTGCTGATGGAACGGGTTGGTGCCCGGCAGGAGGGTTTCAAGCCGGGTGGCCGCGACTGGCCGACGCTCGCACAGATCTGCCAGCGCCTGGACGGATTGCCGCTGGCGTTGGAACTGGCGGCGGCCCAGGTCGATGCCTTGGGAGTGGCTGGCGTCCTGGAACAACTGGATCACGGTTTATCACTCTTGAGCCATGGGCGGCGTACGGCGGTGGCCCGGCACCGCAGCCTGGAGGCGGTGTTGGACTCGAGTTTCGAGCGTTTGAGCGCTGACGAACAAACCGCATTCCGGCGCCTGGCGGTGTTCGAGGGGCCGTTTACGCTCAAGGCGGCGCTGGCCGTGATCAGTTGCGCTGAACTGAGTGTCGGGCAATTACCCTCGCTGCTGTCGCGGCTGGTGAGCGTGTCACTGCTGATGGTCGAACCGCTTGCCGAAGGGGGGCGCTTCCATCTGCTCCACACCACTCGCGCCTATGCCATGGACAAACTGCGGCGCAGTGGTCAGTGGCCTGTGTTTCATCGGCGTTACGTGCTGCAAGGTGCCTGGGGAGTCCGGCGTTCAAGGCCCCAACCGTCAAGTCAGCGCCTGGAGCAGCACGCTGGCGTCCAATAGGTCGGGGGTCTCGAAACCTTCGGTGAAGCGTCGATAGACGGGGCCGAGCAGTGCCTGCGCGGCATGCGCCTGCCCTTGGCGCTGCCACAAACGGGCCAGGGACGTGGCGCTGCGCAGTTCCCAGGCCAGGGCTTGGTGACGACGTGCCACGGCCAAGGCGGCCAGCAGTTGCGCTTCGGCGGCTTCTTCCAGGGACGGTTCATTGCGCGCCAGCAAGGTCTCGGCACCGGCCCGCAGGATCTCCGCCGAACACCAGCCCGCGGCACCGCTGCGGGCCCGTTCGATTTGCACCGGGCTGACGAAGTCGCTGCGCAGGGTGACGGCGATGTCCTGGATCAACCCGTTTGTCGGGCGTGTTGCCAGGGGCTGATCGTCGAATGCGTGGTCGTAATGGCAAGCCCAGTCATGGAACAGCATCACCGAATGTTTCTTGGCCTGCTGCTTCAACAGGTCGAGCCTTTTCCTGGCAGTCGAATGATCGCCGGTGTAGTGGGCGATCACGCAACCGGCCAGCGCCAAGGTGTAGCAGATCGAAATACCGTGGTTGATCTGCACGGCGATCTGCAGCGCCAGGTTGGCGGTACGCTGGGCTTTCTCGGCAAAACCTTGCAGCCAGAGGATGCGCGCCAGAACCGTCAGCGCGGCCACGCTCTGATCGTATTGCACGCCGAAGCCGTGGCTGAAGCGGCTGAGGTGACCGCTCTGGGCCAGGCGCTGGATCACCTGTTCGGCTTCGCGCCGCGCCGCGCGCTGGTCGCCGGTGAAATGCAACGCCAGCACCCGCAGGCGTTGGGTGCTCAAGGACAGGGTCGGGTCGCCCTGCAAGCCCAACCGGTCGAAATCCCGGCTGTGTGCCAAGGCCTGTTGGTAGTAACCGCAACTGAGGTCGACGGTCATTTGCCCGGACACGGCCCGCAGCTCGCTGGCCAGGTCCTGGCATTGCCGGGCCAGTTGCCGGGCCGTGGCGAAGGCTCGAACAGTGGCCGGCGTGCCGCCCTCGGTGTGGTAGTTGAAACTGGCATGGGCCAGCTCCAGGGCCAGGGTCAAGCGCGGGCATGGCGCGGGGCTGGCCCGCAACAATTGCAGTGCTTTGTTGACGTAGAGGCCGTGTTCCTTGAGCAGCGACAGTTCCTGCCAGAGGGGCAGGGTACGGGCGGTCAGGCGGATCGCTACGGCGTGTGAACCCTGCGGGCCCAAGCCTCGGTCGAGCGCCGCGCGGATGTCGTCGCGATAGTCGGCATAGCGGGCGATCCACAGTCGGGTGGGGGTGTTTTCCCAATCGTTTTCCGCTTGTCCCATGAGCGCCAGGCAGCGTTCGGCGTGGCGCTCCTGGCTGACCGCCAGCTCCCCGGCTTCGGCCAGTTGTTCCAAGGCATAGCGGCGGGTGGTGTCCAGCAGGCGATAGCGCACCTCTTCATCGCCGATCTCTACATTGAGCAACGATTTGGCGACCAACTGGCTGACCGACACCAGCACCTGTTCGGGCGCGACATGCTTGCCGACGATCACCGCGGCGGCCGAGGCCAGGTTGAAACTGCCCATGAACACCGCCAGCCGCCGCAGGCAGGTCTGTTCGCAGGCCGTGAGCAACGCGAAGCTCCAGTCCAGCGTGGCGCGCAGTGTTTGCTGGCGCGGTGCGGCGTCGGAGTCGTTGTGAAGCAGGGCGACGCTGTCTTGCAGTTGCCGGTGAAGCTCCTCCAGGGTGAAACGGCCGATTTGCGCGGCAGCCAGCTCGATGGCCAGGGGAATGCCGTCCAGCCGTTGGCAGATGTCGACCACCAACGGCACCTCGCGGTCGCTCAGTTCGAAGTCGTCACGGCTGGCCATCGCCCGTTCGGCAAACAGTTGCAGCGCCGGGTATTCCAGGGCGGGGTAGCCCTCGATGGGCATTTCCCGGGGCGGGAACGCCAGGGCGTCCAGGCGCTGCACGTGTTCGCCTTCGGCGCGCAGGCCTTCGCGGCTGGTGGCCAGGATGTGCAGGTGGGGTGCGCCGCGCAGCAGGGTTTCGCTGAGCAGGGCGATGGCGTCGATCAGGTGCTCGCAGTTGTCGATCACCAGCAGCAGATGCCGCTCCTTGAGCTGCCGGGCGATGGCGTCCAGCGGATCACCGTCCTGCAGTGGCAGGTCGAGCAAGGCGCACAGGTTGGGGGCGATCATGGCCGCGTCGTTGAGCGATGCCAGGTCCAGCAGATGCGTGCCGTCACGGTACTGGCCGATCAGCCGTTCAGCGACCCGCAGGGCAACGGTGGTCTTGCCGATGCCGCCGGTACCGACCAGGGTAATGAAGCGTTTTCTCGGTAGCTGGGCCACCAGGTTTTCCACCAGGGCCTGGCGCCCGATCATGCGCGTGCGTTGCAGAGGCAGGTTGCGCGTCAAGGACGGATGAGGGATGTGCGCCCATTGGTCGAACGGCTCGAATGACAGCGGCGCGACAAAACTGTAGCCGCGCTGCGCCACGGTGACGATGTAGCGCTGCCCGGCCTGGCCATCCCCGAGGGCCTTGCGCAGTGCCGCGACGTGCACGCGCAGGTTGGTGTCTTCCACCACGCTCCTGGGCCAGACCCGGGCGATCAGTTGCTGCTTGCTCACCACCTCGCCGGCGTGCTCGAGCAACACCAGCAGAATCTCCACGGCCCGCCGTCCCAGGCGCAACGGTTGCCCACCCTCGAGCACCAGGCGTTGGCGAGGATGGACTCGGTAAGGGCCGAAATGCACCGTCTGTTCGACGGGCAGGCTGAGGTATTGGCTCATGTTGCTCTCAATGTTCTGGTCCCGGTGCCTGGGCTTTACCCGAGCATATTCCTCAGGTTTTGCTTCAAGCGCAACGGCGCAGGCTCTACTCCCTGCCTTCCAGGCGCCGGACCCTGTGGCGAGGGAGCGGGCTTTTAACACGCCGGTTCCGAAAAAATTAACAACGTTTAACTCACGCAGGTGCCCCCCATGGCCGGACCATAAAGCGATCCACCCACCTCAAGGAGTCACGTCATGAGCACCTTCATCACCCGCGACGGCACCGAGATTTACTACAAGGACTGGGGCAGCGGTCAACCGGTGGTCTTCAGCCACGGCTGGCCGTTGAACTCGGACAGTTGGGAGGCGCAGATGATGTTCCTGGCGTCCAATGGCTACCGGGTAATCGCCCATGACCGCCGTGGGCACGGGCGCTCCAGCCAGCCCTGGGACGGCAACGACATGGACACCTACGCCGATGACCTGGCCGAGCTGATCGAGCGGCTGGATTTGAAGGACGCGGTGTTGCTCGGCTTCTCCACTGGCGGTGGCGAAGTGGCGCGCTACATCGGCCGCCATGGTGCTGCCCGTGTCGCCAAGCTCGGCCTGATTTCGGCGGTGACGCCGCTGATGCTCAAGACCCCGGCCAACCCCGGCGGCCTGCCTGTGGAAGTGTTCGACGGTTTCCGCCAGGCCTCCCTGGCCGACCGTTCTCAGCTATACAAGGATGTGGCCAGCGCGTTTTTCGGTGCCAACCGTCCGGGCGCCAAAGTCTCCCAAGGCATGATCGACTGGTTCTGGATGCAGGGCATGCTCGCCGGCCACAAGAATACCTATGACTGCATCAAGGCGTTCTCGGAGACCGATCTTTCCGAAGACCTGCGCAACATCGACGTGCCGACCCTGGTGGTCCATGGCGATGACGATCAGGTGGTCCCCATCGAAACGGCTGGCATCGCCGCCGCCAAGTTGCTCAAGAACTCGCAGCTGCTGATCTACCCCGGCGCGCCCCACGGCCTGACCGACACTCACAAGGACCGCCTGAACGCGGACCTGCTGGCGTTCATCCAGGGTTGATCAAGCCACACACCTGTGGGAGCGAGCTTGCTCCCACAGGATTGGCATTCAACAGGAACAACACCCATGAACCGCAATGATTTACGCCGTCTCGACATGAACCTGCTGGTGATCTTCGAGGCGCTGATGTTCGAGAAAAACCTGACCCGTGTCGCCGAAAAGCTGTTCATGGGCCAGCCGGCGGTGAGCGCGGCGCTGGGGCGGCTGCGGGATCTGTTCGATGATCCGTTGCTGATCCGCCACGGTCGCGGCATGGAGCCGACGCCGCGGGCCCTGGCGATCCTGCAAGAGCTGCAACCGGCCATGGACACTATCTCTGGCGCGGTCAGCCGGGCCAAGGCGTTCGATCCGTCCACCAGTTGCGACGTGTTTCGCATCGGTCTGTCCGACGATGCCGAATTCGGCCTGTTTCCACCGCTGCTGAGCCAGCTGCGCGAAGAAGCGCCGGGGATCATCGTGGTGGTGCGCCGAGCCAACTTCCTGCTGATGTCGTCGCTGCTGGCCAGCGGTGAAATCAGCGTCGGCGTCAGCTACACCACCGATCTGCCGGCCAATGCCAAGCGCAAGAAACTGCGGGACATTCCTTGCAAGGTCTTGCGTGGCGACAAGCGCCCGGGGCCCTTGACCCTGGATGAATACTGTTCGCGGCCCCACGCCATGGTCTCGTTCTCGGGCGACCTGAGCGGCAACATCGACCTGGACCTGGCCCGCATCGGCCGGACCCGCAAAGTGGTGCTGGCGGTGCCGCAGTTCAGTGGGCTGCGGGCCTTGCTGGCCGGCACCGAGCTGATCGCCACCGTGCCCGACTATGCGGCCTGCGCGCTGGTGGAAGGCTGCGCACTGCGCGCCGAGGACCCGCCGTTCGAGATCAATGCCGCTGAACTGTCGATGGTCTGGAGCGGCGTGCATGACAACGACCCGGCCGAGCGCTGGCTGCGTTCGCGCATTGCCAGTCACATGTCCCAACCGCTGCCAGCGGCGGCCTCGATCACTGCGGACGGAGCCCACCGATGAACATGACTGATGAGCGCCCGCTGCAGGATCTGGGCTTGTTGTTCCTGCGCTTGAGCGGCGGATTGTTTCTGCTGTGGGTCCATGGGCTGCCGAAGCTGTTGCACTACAGCGTCGAGCTGACCCGTATCGAAGACCCGTTTCACCTTGGCGCGGCGCCGACCCTGATCCTGGCGATTTTCGCCGAGGTGCTGTGTCCGCTGCTGATCATGGCCGGTGTGCTGGTGCGCCTGGCGTGCCTGCCGATCCTGTTTCTGCTGGCGGTGGCGCTGCTGGTGGTGCACCCGCAATGGAGCCTGGAAGAAGGCCAGTTCGGCTGGTTGCTGTTGATCGTATTTACCAGTGTGTTTATCGCCGGGCCCGGACGCCTGGCAATCAATACGCGTTTTGTTGGAGTGCTTCGCCATGTCTGAGTCTCAAACCGTTGAATCCACCGCGAGCCCGGCCAGGCCCGGCTTCGATGAAATCGTGACCTTGGTGGTCAAGCACCGGATCAAGGTTGGCCAGGAGGCTGCCTACGAGGCCTGGTTGCGTCGCACGGTGCGCGTGGCCGGCCAGTGGCCGGGTCATTTGGGGGTGGATGTGGTGCGGGGCAAGCAGGGCGGGCTGGCGCTGTTCACCTGCGTGCTGCGTTTCTGCTCCACCGAGGCCATGCAGCGCTGGCTGGACTCGCCCGAGCGCCGCGAACTGGTGGAGGAGGCCATGCCGTTGCTGGCCGACGGTGACAAGACCGAAGTCGGGTCGCACAAGGAGTTCTGGTTCACCCCGCTGGCCGATGCGGCTACACCGCCGCCGCGCTGGAAGCAGGCCGTGGTGACGCTGCTGGTGATCCTGCCGCATACCTTGCTGGTACCGCTGATCTGGGGGCCGTTGCTGCAACTCAACAGTTTTCTTTCCAACTACGTGGTCGCCACGTTCCTGATCACCCTGACCATCGTGCTCTCTGTGGTGTACGTGTGCATGCCGCTGGCGACCCGTCTGTTCGCACCGTGGCTTGAGGCCTCGAAAGCCCACGTGCACCTGGAGCCCGGCCATGGCCAATAAGGACGACCCAACCGATCCGCTGCGCCGCCAATTGCTCGCCGCCGGGTCCTTGCTCAGCGCTGCGGCGGCTTTCTGGCCGCGGCTGTCCCTTGCCTCTACTCATCCAGAAGGAAATCCGATGAACGCCGATCTGATTCTGTTCAATGGCCAGTTCCATACCGTCGACCGTGAAAAGCCCCGCGCCAGTGCGGTTGCCATCAGCCAGGGGCGCTTTGTCGCGGTCGGCACCGACGCCGAGGCCATGGCCTTGCGTGGCAGCGGCACCCAGGTCATCGACCTCAAGGGCCGCACCGTCATTCCCGGGCTCAACGACTCGCACTTGCACCTGATCCGCGGCGGCCTGAACTACAACCTGGAGCTGCGCTGGGAGGGCGTGCCATCCCTGGCCGATGCCTTGCGCATGCTCAAGGACCAGGCCGACCGCACGCCGACGCCACAATGGGTGCGTGTGGTGGGCGGCTGGAACGAATTCCAGTTCGCCGAAAAACGCATGCCGACCCTGGAAGAGCTCAACCAGGCTGCTCCCGATACGCCAGTGTTCGTATTGCACCTGTATGACCGTGCCTTGCTCAACCGTGCCGCGCTGCGGGTGGCCGGCTACACCCGTGACACGCCGAACCCGCCGGGTGGCGAGATCGTGCGTGACAGCAAGGGCGAGCCCACCGGCATGCTGGTGGCGCGGCCTAACGCAATGATCCTTTATTCGACGCTGGCGAAAGGGCCGAAGCTGCCGTTGGAGTACCAGGTCAACTCCACTCGCCAGTTCATGCGTGAACTCAATCGTCTGGGCCTGACCAGTGCCATCGATGCTGGCGGCGGCTTCCAGAACTACCCGGACGACTATGCGGTGATCGAGCAGTTGGCCCGCGAGCAGCAGTTGACGGTGCGCATCGCCTACAACCTGTTCACCCAGAAGCCCAAGGAAGAACTCAGCGACTTCAAGAACTGGACCGGCAGCGTCAAGTTGCACCAGGGCGATGACTTCCTGCGGCACAACGGCGCCGGGGAAATGCTGGTGTTCTCGGCGGCGGATTTCGAGGACTTCCTCGAGCCGCGCCCGGACCTGCCGCCGGGCATGGAGCAGGACCTGGAGCCGGTGGTCCGGCACCTGGTGGAGCAGCGCTGGCCATTCCGCCTGCATGCCACCTACGACGAATCCATCAGCCGCATGCTCGATGTGTTCGAGAAGGTGAACCGCGACATTCCGTTCAACGGCCTGCCCTGGTTCTTCGACCATGCCGAGACCATCACGCCGAAGAACATCGAGCGCGTACGGGCGTTGGGCGGCGGGATTGCGATCCAGGATCGCATGGCCTTCCAGGGTGAATATTTCGTCGACCGCTACGGCGCCAAGGCCGCCGAAGCCACGCCGCCGATCAAGCGCATGCTCGCCGAAGGCGTGCCGGTGGGCGCTGGCACCGACGCCACCCGCGTCTCCAGCTACAACCCGTGGACCTCGTTGTACTGGATGGTCAGCGGGCGCACGGTCGGCGGCCTTTCGTTGCACGAAGAGGGCCTGCCGCGCCTGACCGCGTTGGAGCTGTTCACCCACGGCAGCGCCTGGTTCTCATCGGAGCAGGGCAAGAAAGGCCAGATCAAGGTCGGCCAATTGGCAGACCTGGCGGCCCTGAGCGCGGACTTCTTCAGCGTCGAGGAAGAAGCCATCAAGTGGATCGAGTCGGTGCTGACCGTGGTCGACGGCAAGGTGGTGTATGCCGCCGGCGACTTCGAAAAACTCGGGCCGGCCAGCGTCCCGGTGCTGCCGGACTGGTCGCCGGTGGTCAAGGTCCCAGGGCACTGGCGCCCGACGTCGCCGTTGCAGGCCCAGGTCCACCAGTGCAGCGGTCCGTGCACGGTGCATTCCCACAGCCATGAACGGGCGAGGTTGTCGAACGTCCCGGTCAGCGATTTCCAAGGCTTCTGGGGCGCGTTTGGCTGTTCCTGCTTTGCTTTTTGACTAACACACCGATTCTCCCCTGTGGGAGCGAGCCTGCTCGCGAAGGCGTCGGCACATCCGACATCGCCGCAAGCTGACACACCGTCATCGCGAGCAGGCTCGCTCCCACATTGTTTTTCAATGCATCCATCCCAAAGGAGTCATCCCATGAGCAACGTTCCCGCCTACAACCGTCTGAACAAAGACGACGCGGTCGTCCTGCTGGTCGATCACCAGACCGGCCTGATTTCCCTGGTCCAGGACTTCTCGCCCAACGAGTTCAAGAACAACGTGCTGGCCTTGGCCGACCTGGCGAAGTTCTTCGAACTGCCGACCATCCTGACCACCAGCTTCGAAAAAGGCCCTAACGGTCCGATCGTGCCGGAGCTCAAGGAAATGTTCCCGGACGCGCCGTACATCCCGCGTCCAGGCCAGATCAATGCCTGGGACAACGAAGATTTCGTCAAGGCGATCAAGGCCACCGGCCGCAAGCAACTGATCATCGCTGGCGTGGTCACCGATGTCTGCGTGGCGTTCCCGACTCTGTCGGCGCTGGCTGAAGGTTTTGACGTGTTCGTGGTGACCGACGCCTCGGGTACGTTCAACGAAACCGTGCAACAGGCCGCCTGGGTACGCATGACCGCTGCCGGCGCGCAGATGATGAACTGGTTCTCGGTGGCCTGTGAGCTGCACCGCGACTGGCGCAACGACATCGAAGGCCTGGGCAACCTGCTGTCCCAGCGCATTCCGAACTACCGCAACCTGATGAACAGCTACTCGGCGCTGACGGCCAAGTAAGCAGTCCATGCTGAACGACGCCCGCCTTGTGCGGGCGTTTTTGTGTCTGGCATCAGCGCCTCGCAAGTTGTGCCACCGCTATCGCGAGCAAGCTCGCTCCCACAATTGGATCTGTGGGAAAACCTGTGGGAGCAAAGCTTGCTCGCGATAGCGGTGGCACATTCAACAGCTAGGCAATCTGACTCACCAAGACCACAATGCCCAGCCAATCCCCCTGACTGTCCACCCCAGGAATGACAATGAACCCCTTCGAAGAAATGCGCATCTTTGCCCAGGTCATGGAGTCGGGCAGTTTCACCGCTGCGGCGGAAAAACTGGGGCTGTCCAAGCAGTTCGTCAGCCGCAAGCTGATGGAACTGGAACAACGCCTCGGCGTACGCCTGCTCAATCGCTCGACCCGGCGGCTGGACGTCACGCCCCTGGGCCAGCGCTATTACGAAGCGGCGCTGCGCCTGCTCAATGAAGTCGAACAGGTGGAGCAGGGCATCAGCGGCCAGACCAGCGAACCCCGCGGCACCATTCGCCTCAGCGCACCGCTGTCCTTCGCCGTGGCGCACCTGGGCAGCCTGCTGCCGCTGTTTCTGCAGCGCTATCCGGGTGTCAGCGTCGAGGTGGACCTGAGCGACCGCTCGGTGGATCTGCTGGGAGAGGGCTATGACCTGGCGCTGCGCATCGGCGTGCTGGAGGATTCGACGCTGATTGCCCGGCGCATCGCGACTATCGAGCGGGTGTACTGCGCCAGCCCGACCTACCTGGCGCAAAAAGGCACACCCGCGCGGCCTGAAGACCTGCGCAATCACGACTGCCTGCCCTATGGTCACAGTCGTCAGGTGCAGTGGCGTTTCGTGGGGGCCGGCAAACCGCTGACCCTGGAGGTCACGGGACGCATGCGCGCCAATAACGGGGATTTGCTCAGGGACGCGGCCATCGCCGGCATGGGCATCACCTATCTGCCCGCTTTCATCCTCGGCGACGCCTTGAAGGATGGGCGGCTGATCAAGGTCCTGGAAGGTTTCGAGACCGAACCGCTGGCGCTATCTGCGGTGTATCCCCAGCATCGGCAAAGTGCACGCCCGGTTCAGGCGTTGGTGGAATTCTTGCGTGAACATATGCAATAAAGCGCCGCAGCGCATTCAGCCGTCACATGACGGCTGAAGCATCTACGGCGCTTTGATCAGGCGGCGAGGTTGGCGCTGCTCAGTTCTTTTTTGTACTGCGCTTTCATGGTTTCCATGTCTGCACCCAAGGCATCGAGTTTTGCCTTGCCCAGCAGTTTTTTCGCGTGCGGGAACATTTCCTTTTCTTCTTCCTCGATGTGGTGCTCAAGCAGTTCCTTGACCACTTTCACCCGACCGGCGAATTCCGGCTGGGTTGGATCGGTGGCTTTCAGGTCTGGCAGCACCAGGGAGTCGACGGTACGGTGTTCTTCCTTGGCCTCGTAATACATTTCGGCCTCGTCCTTGCCACCGGCCTGCTTGAAAGCCGGATAAAGAATTTCTTCTTCCAGGCGGGTATGGATGGAAATTTCCATTTCCAGTTTCGCCAACAGGTCGGTACGTTTTTTCACGGCGCGTTCAGTCGACTCGCTCAGTTGAGTCAGGATGGCTTTGACGCGTTCGTGGTCGGCTTTCAACAGATCGATGGCATTCATGGGTAGCTCCTCGGCAATACACGGAAGCGGGCAGGCTTGGAGACGCCTACGCCGCGTAAGAGCTGGATTGCATCAGCTGTGCCAGCCGAAGATCGATTTAAAACCCTTTAAAAACAATAAGTTGAAACGAAAAGAATTTCCGGCGTCGTGCAAGCTGCATGAGCGGGGGGCAAAACGCGTTGCACTTTGCGCTGGTGGCTAGACATTTTCGATCCGTTGTCGGACCCGGCTGGCGATTGCCAGGCAGGACGTCAGCCCGGGCGATTCGATCCCGAGCAGGTTGATCAACCCTGGCACCCGGTGTTCGGCCTCGCTGCTGATGACAAAGTCGCGGGCCGGTTCGCCGGGCGCGCAGATCTTCGGGCGAATGCCGCTGTAGGCCGGTTGCAGGCTCTGGTCCGGCAGGCCCGGCCAATAATTGCGGATCGCCGGGTAAAACGCTTCGGCCCGGGCCGGATCCACTCGGTAGTCCTCGCACTCGACCCATTCTGTGTCCGGGCCGAAACGCGCCTGGCCGGCCAGGTCCAGCGTCATGTGGATGCCCAGGCCGGCGGCTTCCGGGGCGGGATAGACCAAGTGCCGGAACGGTGCTCGCCCGGCGAGGCTGAAGTAGTTGCCCTTGCACAAAAAGTCCTCGGGCACCGATTGCATCTCCAGGCCTTCGATGCGGCGGGCGAGGGCAGGTGCCTGGAGGCCGGCGGCGTTGATCAGCAGGCGACAGGACAAGGTCATTTGCGCCGTGCCGCCCAATTCCAGCATGAACCCCCCAGTGATGACGCGAGCACCCAGTAAAGGCGTGTGGAAAGCAATGTTCGCCCCGGCCGCTTCGGCGTCACCCAGCAAGGCCAGCATCAGAGCGTGGGAATCGACGATACCGGTGGAAGGCGAATACAGCGCGGCGACACAGGCCAGGGCCGGTTCCAATGCCTGCGCCTGTTCTTGGTCGAGCAGGCGCAGGTCGTCCACGCCGTTCATCAAGCCACGCTCAAGCAATGTTTCGAGTCCGGCCACCTGCGCCTGATCCGTGGCAACGATCAACTTGCCGAGCCGGCGGGTGGCGACGCCGTGGCTTTCACAAAAGGTGTACAGCTGGTGTCGGCCTTCGACGCACAACTGCGCCTTGAGACTGCCCGGTGGGTAATAGATGCCCGCATGGATGACTTCGGAGTTGCGCGAGCTGATGCCCATGCCGATGGCTTCGGCGGCTTCGATCAGCAGCACTTCATGCCCGGCTCGGGCCGTCTCTCGCGCCACGGCAAGCCCGACGACCCCAGCGCCTACGACGACGCACTCGATATCGACACTCAACGTTGTTCCTCCTTCAGGGATCGCAGGTTGGCGGGTTGAGGATAGCCCTGCTTGGGAAGTGGATGTAGCGTGGGCCATACAGCGCTCCCAGCCTCAGGGGCAGGTAGCCAGAGGCCAACCGACGCGTGCTGCACGCAGGAGGCTGGCTTTGACAACCAAGCGGTGGAACGGGGCGATAACGAAGATGTAGGCCCGGCCTAGACGGTTGTGGCACTGGACCACGGTTGAAAGAACCAACTGGCGACTGTCTTCTGGCTCTGCCTCTCCAGAACACAGGATCGATATCCGGAAGTCGAGGTGCTTGTCGTCTTCTCCCAACACGATTTCAGTCTGATTCGTGCTGTAGACCTTGAAGACGCCTACCCGATCAGCAAGGGTTGCCAAATGTCTGGCTGTCTTGAGGCCAAAACAGGCAACGACAGTGTCCCGGACTTTCAGGAGCCATCCGATCCAGGATGGCTGGTGGGAAAAGATGAATCGAGCCAGCAAATCTGGATTGCCGGATGTGCCCGCAGGAAGCCGAATCGCAAAAGCGTCCGCCAGGTTCATCGACTTGTAAAGGTGGGTGATGCCGGACCCCGAGGGGACTGGCACGGACATAATGAGCTCAAATTCTCGGGGCATCGGGGATATCTCCTGAGTTCTAACTACCAATTCGACGACATGCCATGTCGCGTTTTTTGTTGGAAGGCGCCAACTTCTCCTTGTCGGATACTGAGCCCGATCAAGGCATCATAGAGCGCTTGCTGCCCAGCCGGCAGAACAGGGAGCAACGTCGCACGGCGCTTGTCGGCATCGAACCAGGATTCAACCAACCATCCCACCAGATAGAGCGCCGAAAGGCATCCACCAGCGGTTGCAACGTTCCCCTGGCATACAAGAGGCTGGTCCATGGGTTCAAGTCCCAGAGCTTGCAAGCTCGATCGCGCATCCGGGTGGGTAGTGGCTGGGCCGTTGAGCAGCCCAAGCCGTTCGAGAATGAAAGCTCCGGCGCATATGGAGCCGATTCGCTGGCGTCTGGAGTCAAGTTCGAACGACGGCAGGAAATCCGGGGCGGCAAGTGCAGCGGGTATTCCTTCCTTGCCGCTGACGAACAATACCGCGTCGGCACTGTTGGCCTCGCAAAGCGGACCGTGCACCGAAACAGGCAGGCCGTGCGCCGACCGCACGATAGCGCTGGAACCCAATATTCGGACGTGCCAGTCCTCAGTGTTGCGGCCTAAGATGTCCCACATCAGGAATAGGTCGATATCAGTGAATTGGTCGAAAGCAACCAGAACGATTTTCTTCAAGGCGAGCTCCATGAAAAGTGCTGGCGTGCAAAACGCAACGGCCATCTCTGCTGGTGTTCGCAGCGTACCGATCGGTTACGCGCCATACACAGTCTGTATGGCGCTAAATAGGGAGCGAAATGACCGGTGAGAAAACTGACTCGTAACCATTGGATCGCGGCTGGTTTTGAGGCCCTCGACCAAATAGGGCATACCGGTGTTTCGGCCGAGAGTCTATCGCGCCGATTGAATGTGACCCGCGGATCGTTCTATCACCATTTCCGCAATCGCGAGGATTTTGTCCGCACCTTGCTGGCCGCTTGGGAAGAAGACTACACGGAGCGCATGCTCGCTTATGCGGGGCAGGGCAGTAGCGCGGGCGAAATCCTGAAACGCTATTTGAGTATTGCCGCTGAGAAACAACCTGGGCGGGAAGTTTCCATCCGAGCCTGGTCGCTGCACGATCCGTTGGTAGGCGAGTTTCAGCAGCGTGTTGACACAAGACGACTGGATTTCGCGATACGGACGTGCCGCCGCCTGGTCCATATGCCAGGGCAAGCAGAAGTGATTGGTCAGGTGGCCCATCTGTGCCTGATTGGTGGTCAGCAGGCAGGGCTGCGGCGTGATGCCGCTCGCTTCAACCGTTTCCTGCATGGAGCCTTTTCACTTTTCGAAGGGGCGCTTGCACCGTGGCGGGCCTGAGTCATGAGCTATATCGGGTAACTGAATAAATAGTGTCCAAGGCTAACGTCCATGGCACTGGCCTAAAAAAAAAACGGCACCCAAAGGTGCCGTTTCTGTTTTCTACGATCTACCGCTACACGATCAGCCCGTCAAGCCAGCCTGCTGAACCAGGGTCAGCAACGGCTGCGGGTACACACCGAGGAAGAACGCCAGTACGGCGATGGCCAGCAGCATCACGCCGCCTGCCTTCTGTTCCCAGTGCAACTCGGCGTCGTGGCGACGCAGGTTCGGTTCCATCAGGTACAAGGTGACCATGACGCGCAGGTAGTAGAACACGCCGATGGCACTGCCCAGCACCAGGGAGCCGACCAGCCACCATTGGTGAGCCTCGACGCCGGTGGCGATGATGTAGAACTTGCCGATGAAGCCGGCGGTCAGCGGGATGCCGGCCAGGGACAGCATCATCACGGTCAGCACGGCGGTCAGGTACGGACGGCGCCAGAACAGGCCGCGGTATTCGTACAGGGCGTCGGCGTCGCGGCCGTTGTACGGCGAGGACATCAGGGTGATCACACCGAAGGCGCCGAGGCTGGTGATCACGTAGGTGACCAGGTACACGCCGATGGCTTCCACGGCCAGGCCCTTGCTGGCGATCAGGGCGATCAGCAGGTAGCCGAAGTGGGCGATGGACGAGTAACCCAGCAGACGCTTGAGGTTGCTCTGGGTCAGTGCCAGCAGGTTACCGAACAGGATCGACGCGATGGCGATGATGGTCAGTACGTTGCTCAGCACACCGCTGCTGGCCACTGGCGAGATCTGGAACAGACGCACCATGACCGCGAACACCGCCACTTTCGAAGCGGTGGCCAGGAACGCCGCCACTGGCGCCGGGGCGCCTTCGTAGACGTCCGGGGTCCAGAGGTGGAACGGTACCAGCGACAGCTTGAACGCCAGGCCGATCAGCATCATGCCCAGGCCCAGTTGCGCGATCGGGCTAGGCAGGCCGGTGGCGGCCAGGGCCTGGCCGATGCCGACGAAGCTCAGGGTGCCGGCTTCGGCGTAGAGCAGGGCCATGCCGAACAACAGGAACGCGGAACCGGCCGCCGACAGCACCATGTACTTGATGCCGGCTTCCAGGGAGCGCTTGTTGAAGAAGGCGTAGGCCACCAGGCCATAGACCGGTACCGACAGCAGTTCCAGGCCGATGAACAGGCTGGCCAGGTGCTGCGCGCTGACCAGGACCAGGCCACCGGCGGCGGCCATCAGGATCAGCAGGTACAGCTCTTCGCGGTTGCCCGGGTAACCCGAACCGCCATCGCCGAGGTAGGCGTGGGCGAGGGTGACACAGGCCAGGGTGGCGACCAGGATCAACGCCATGTACAGGCAGGCGAAGCTGTCGATCTGAATCAGCGGGGTGACCGCCAGGGGCGCGACTTTCAGGGCCGGCAAGATCGACAGCAGGGCCAGGTTCAGCCCCGCCACCGACAGCAGGAAGGTCTGTGAGTGATTGCGGCGCCAGGCGATCGCCAGCATCACCACGATGATCGTGGCGCTGGTGATCAACAGCGGCGCAAGCGCGATAAAGTGTTGAATCGTGAATTCCATAGCGCTCTTACCGGGCCGAAGCGAGTTGAGAGAAGGCGGTGCCGAGCCACTGCTGCACGCCATGCATCGTGGCGGCAGAGGTGTCGAGGAACGGTTGCGGGGAAACGCCGAGGTAAACCAGCAGCGCCGCAAGGCCGAGCACCATGATCAGTTCGCGACCGTCCATGCCGCGCAGCACTTCGTCCGACTTGGTCGGGCCGAAGTAGGCACGGTGGATCATGATCAGCGAGTAGACCGAACCGAACACCAGGCCGGAGGTGGCGATGGCGGTGATCCACGGAGCGCTGGCGAACGTGCCGATCAGGATCAGGAACTCGCCGACGAAGTTGCCAGTGCCTGGCAGGCCCAGGGAAGCGGCTGCGAAGAACAGGCTGATGGCCGGCAGGTAGGCGATGCGCGACCAGATGCCGCCCATCTCACGCATGTCCCGGGTGTGCAGGCGCTCGTACAACTGGCCGCTGAGGATAAACAGCGCCGCCGCCGACAGGCCGTGAGCCAACATCTGGATCACCGCGCCTTGCAGGGCCAACTGGCTGCCGGAGTAGATCCCGATCAGCACGAAGCCCATGTGCGAAACGCTGGAAAACGCGATCAGGCGCTTGATGTCGGTCTGGGCGAACGCCAGGAACGCACCGTAGAAAATCCCGATCAGGCCCAGGGTCATGGCGATCGGCGCGAACTCGGCCGACGCATTGGGGAACAGCGGCAGGGCAAAGCGCAGCAGGCCGTAGGCCGCCGTCTTGAGCAAGATACCCGCCAGGTCCACGGAACCTGCGGTCGGCGCCTGGGCGTGGGCGTCCGGCAGCCAGGAGTGGAACGGCACCACTGGCAGCTTCACCGCGAAGGCGATGAAGAAGCCGAGCATCAGCACGTACTCGGTGGTCTTGGACATCTGCACTTTCAACAGGTCGGCGTAGTTGAAGGTAATCACACCGGTGTTGTTGAAGTTGACCAGCACCAGGCCAAGGATCGCCACCAACATGATCAGGCCGGAAGCCTGGGTGAAGATGAAGAACTTGGTCGCCGCGTAGATCCGGGTTTTCTTGCCGTCCGAAGAACTGTGACCCCAGAGCGCGATGAGGAAGTACATCGGCACCAGCATCATTTCCCAGAAGAAGAAGAACATGAACAGGTCCAGCGCCAGGAACACGCCGATGACGCCGCCCAGGATCCACATCAGGTTCAGGTGGAAGAAACCCACGTGACGCTGGATCTCTTTCCAGGAGCAGAGTACCGAGAGGATACCCAGCAGGCCGGTCAGCAGGATCATCAGCAGCGACAGGCCGTCGAGGGCCAGGTGCACGCTGATGCCGAAGCGCGCGATCCAGGCATGCTTGAATTCAAGCGCCCAGGTTGGATCGGCGCCAGGAGCCGGAGCAAATGAATAGTCGCCGGTCGCCCACAGCCAGAGGCCGAGCGCGAGTTCCAGGGACATGGTCAGCAGCGCAATCCAGCGCGGGAGCGTGGAGCTGGAGCGCTCCGCGATCCAGCACAGCAGGCCGCCGATGAAGGGGATCAGGATTAGCCAGGGCAGAATCATGACGGGCTCGTTTCCTTTCGCAAGTTCGCAAGGTTCATATCAGACCGCTACCAGCACGATGGCGCCGATAACCAGCACGGCGCCAGCCGCCATGGAAGCCGCATACCAACGCAGTTGACCGGTCTCGGTACGGCTCAGGGCAGTGTGGCCGCCCTTGGCCATGCGCGGGATCAGGCCAATGGTCTGGTCGAGCGGGTCTTTGCGCAGAATGTGGCTGATCGCAAGGTATGGCTTGACGAACAGTTTGTCGTAGATCCAGTCGAAGCCCCAGGCGGCGAACCACCAGGCCGAAAGGAATCGCCCGATACCGCTGTTGGCGATCGCCGTGACGAAACGACGCTTGCCCAGGAACAGCAGGGCGGCCAGCAGGATACCTGCCAGGGCGATGGCGCCCGAGGCGATTTCCAGGCTGTGCTTGGCTTCGCCGCCGGCATGGCCGACGCTTTGCGGCAGCACATCGGCCAGCGGTGGGGTGATCATGGCGCCGACGAAGGTCGACAGCACGATCAGCACCGACAGTGGCAGCCAGTGAGCAATGCCATGGCCGGCATGGGCTTGGGTCTTGGCTTCACCATGGAACGCGATGAAGATCAGGCGGAAGGTGTACAGGGAGGTCATGAACGCACCCACCAGGCCGGCATAGAGCAGTGCCTGGTTACCGCTGGCGAACGCTTCCCAGAGGATCTCGTCCTTGGAGTAGAAGCCGGCGGTGACCAGTGGCAGGGCCGCCAGGGCCGCGCCGCCAACGATGAAGCTGGCGTAGGCCAACGGCAGTTTCTTCCACAGGCCGCCCATCTTGAAGATGTTCTGCTCGTGGTGGCAGGCAACGATCACCGCACCGGAAGCAAGGAACAGCAGCGCCTTGAAGAAGGCGTGGGTCATCAGGTGGAAGATCGCGCCTTCCCAGGCACCAACGCCCAGGGCCAGGAACATGTAGCCGATCTGGCTCATGGTCGAGTAGGCGAGGATGCGCTTGATGTCGGTTTGTACCAGCGCGGCAAAACCGGCCAGTACCAGGGTCACGCCGCCGACGATGCCCACCAGGTGCAGGATGTCCGGCGCCAGGGCGAACAGGCCGTGGGTACGGGCGATCAGGTAGACGCCAGCGGTCACCATGGTCGCGGCGTGGATCAGTGCCGAGACCGGGGTAGGGCCGGCCATCGCGTCCGCCAACCAGGTTTGCAGCGGCAGTTGCGCGGATTTACCGACGGCGCCGCCCAGCAGCATCAGGGTCGCCAGGACGATCCAGAAGTCACCGACCTTGAAGTGCTCGGGCGCCTTTACCAGCAGTTCCTGGATATTCAGCGTGCCCAGTTGCTGGAACAGGATGAACAGGCCGATGGCCATGAACACGTCGCCGATCCGGGTGACGATGAACGCCTTGAGTGCGGCATTCCCGTTGTTGCGGTTGCTGTAGTAGAAACCGATCAACAGGTACGAGCACAGACCCACGCCTTCCCAACCGAAGTACAGGAACAACAGGTTATCGCCGAGCACCAGGAACAGCATGCTGGCGATGAACAGGTTGGTGTAGGCGAAGAAGCGCGAGTAACCGGCTTCACCGCGCATGTACCAGGAGGCGAACAGGTGGATCAGGAAACCCACGCCGACCACCACGCCGAGCATGGTGATGGACAGGCCGTCCAGGTAGAGGGCGAAGTTCGGCGTGAAGCCTTCCACCGCCATCCAGCGCCACAGCACCTGCACATACACACCGCCTTCGGGCGGGGCGACGTTGAACTGCCAGATCACGTAGGCCGTGACGATGGCAGACAGGCCGATGGAACCCACGCCAACCAGCGCCGAAAGGTTTTCCGACCAGCGTCCACGGGAGAACGACAGCAGCAGGAAACCAATGAGGGGGAATACGAAAGTCAGAAAGATTAGGTTCATCCGCGCATCTCGCTGGCAGCGTCGATATCGAGAGTGTGGAAGCGGCGATACAGCTGCAACAGGATCGCCAGGCCGATACTGGCCTCGGCGGCTGCCAGGCTGATCACCAGGATGAACATGATCTGTCCATCCGGCTGCGCCCAGCGAGCGCCCGCGACGATGAAAGCCAGGGCGGAGGCATTCATCATGACCTCCAGGCTCATCAGCACGAACAGAATGTTGCGGCGGACCATCAGGCCAACCAGACCGAGGCAGAACAGGATGCCGGCAACCGCCAGACCATGCTCGAGAGGGATAGCAGGCATGTGATTACTCCTTCGCCTCGTTACGGCCCAAATGGAACGCCGTGACGGCTGCGGCAAGCAGCAGCATCGAGGCGAGTTCGACCACCAGCAGGTACGGACCGAACAGGCTGATGCCCACGGCCTTGGCGTCTACGGTGGTGTGGCCGATGGCCTGGCCGCTCTGGTGAGCGAACAGCACATACAGCAGTTCACCCAGCAGCAGGGCGGACAGGATCACCGGTCCCGCCCAGATGCCGGGCTTGAGCCAGGAGCGTTCCTGCTGGACCGCGGCCGGGCCGAGGTTGAGCATCATCACCACGAACACGAACAGCACCATGATGGCGCCGGCGTAGGCGATCACTTCCAGGGCACCGGCGAACGGTGCACCGAGGGCGAAGAAGGTCATGGCCACGGCGATCAGCGAAATGATCAGGTAGAGCAGGGCGTGCACGGGGTTGGTGTTGGTGACCACACGAAGCGTGGACACCACCGCGATACCCGATGCGAAATAGAAAGCGAATTCCATCTTTCTTCCTTAAGGCAGCAAGCTCTTCACGTTGATCGGTTCGGCTTCGTTCTGCGCGGCGCCTTTTGGCTTACCGGCAATGGCCATACCTGCAACACGATAGAAGTTGTAATCAGGGTTTTTACCGGGACCGGAAATCAGCAGATCTTCTTTCTCGTACACCAGGTCCTGACGTTTGAACTCGGCCATTTCGAAATCCGGCGTGAGCTGGATCGCGGTGGTCGGGCAGGCTTCCTCGCAGAGGCCACAGAAAATGCAGCGCGAGAAGTTGATACGGAAGAAGTCCGGGTACCAGCGACCGTCTTCGGTTTCAGCTTTCTGCAGCGAGATGCAACCCACCGGGCACGCCACGGCGCACAGGTTGCAGGCCACGCAGCGCTCTTCGCCGTCGGGGTCGCGGGTCAGGACGATGCGGCCACGATAGCGTGGTGCCAGGTAGACCGGCTCTTCCGGGTATTGCAGGGTGTCGCGCTTGCGAAAGCCATGGCCGAAGATCATGACCAGGCTTCGCAGTTGGGTACCGGTACCCTTAACGATGTCGCCAATATATTTGAACATGGGTCAAATCCTCACTGAACCGCGGCCGCAGGCGCGTTCATCAAAACGATCGCAGCGGTCACCAGCATGTTGATCAGGGTCAGCGGCAGGCAGAATTTCCAGCTGAAGTCCATCACCTGGTCGTAGCGTGGGCGCGGGATCGAGGCGCGCAGCAGGACGAACAGCATGATGAAGAACGCGGTCTTCAGGGCGAACCAGACGAAGGACAGTTGCGGCAGGATGTCGAACGGACCGTGCCAGCCACCGAAGAACAGCGTTACCAGCAGCGCCGAGATCAGGATGATCCCGATGTATTCACCGACGAAGAACATGCCCCATTTCATGCCGGCATATTCAATGTGGTAACCGTCGGCCAGTTCTTGCTCCGCTTCCGGCTGGTCGAAGGGGTGACGGTGAGTCACGGCCACGCCAGCGATGAAGAAGGTACAGAAACCGAAGAACTGCGGAATGATGAACCACAGGTTCTGGGCCTGGTACTCGACGATGTCGCGCATGTTGAACGAGCCGGCCTGGATCACGATGCCCATGAGCGACAGGCCCATGAACACTTCGTAGGACACGGTCTGGGCCGAGGCCCGCAGGCTGCCCAGCAGGGCGAACTTGTTGTTGCTCGACCAGCCGGCGAACAGCACCGCATACACCGACAGGCCGGCCATGGCGAAGAAGAACAGCAGGCCGATGTTCAGGTCCGCCACACCCCAGGTCGGGGTGATCGGGATGATCGCGAAGGCGATCAGCAAGGCGCTCATGGCGACCACCGGTGCCAGGGTGAAGATCACCTTGTCGGCAAACGGCGGCGTCCAGTCTTCCTTGAAGAACATCTTGATCATGTCGGCGGCGATCTGGAACATGCCGAATGGGCCGACGCGGTTCGGACCGTAGCGGTCCTGCCACCAGCCCAGCAGGCGACGTTCGACGAAGCTCAACAGTGCGCCTGCGACCACCACGGCCAGCAGGATCACGATGGCCTTGAGGACCGTCAGGATCACAGCGATCACTTCAGGGGTGAACCAGCTCATTGCGCTGCCTCCTGCAGACCGTCGACGGTTTTGCCGAAAATAGCTGGCGGGATGCCTGCCAGGCCAGCCGGCAGGGCCACCAGGCCGGCGCCCAGTTCTTCATTGATGCGCAGCGGCAGACGCAAGGTCTGGCCGGCCACGTTCAGGCTCAGCAGGGCACCGTCGTTGACGCCCAGGCGGTCGGCTTCGGACTTGGCCAGCGACACGTAGGCGGCCGGAATGCGTTCCTGCACCGGTGCGGCCTTGGAAGAGTTCTCTTCGCTGCCGAACAGGTGATGGAACGGCACGACCTGCCAGGTGCCCGGTGCCGGATTGAAGGCGCGCGGCACGCTGGCGAACCAGCTCAGGTGATCGCCCTGGCTTTCGATCAGGCGGGTGCCCGGGTCGCCTGCACGCAGGTGACCACCGACTTCGTCCTGGAACTTGTTCCAGGCTTGCGGCGAGTTCCAGCCCGGCGACCAGGCGAATGGCACCTGGGAGCGCGGTTCGGTCGAGCCCGAGTAGCCTTCCATGGAGAACGAGAACGCGGTGTCGTTGTCCTGG
Organism: Pseudomonas brassicacearum subsp. brassicacearum; assembly: GCF_008801605.1. Lineage (GTDB taxonomy): Bacteria > Pseudomonadota > Gammaproteobacteria > Pseudomonadales > Pseudomonadaceae > Aquipseudomonas > Aquipseudomonas brassicacearum. The sequence continues at coordinate 71,411 of NZ_VZPJ01000007.1, forward strand.
GAGGTGCGCGGTTCGTGAACGCTGATGTCGGCGCGCATGGCGGTGCGACCGGAGTAGCGCAGCGGTTCGCGCGCCAGCTTCAGGCCTTTGATGCGGAACGAGGCGGACGGTGCGGCGTCGACGATGGCGGCCAGTTGCGGGCTGCTCGAAGCGACGGCGGCGGTAACGTGGTCCAGTTGCGTCCAGTCGATCGGCTGGTCCAGCAGGGTGGCGCGCAGGGCGTGCAGCCAGCGCCAGCCTTCGTGAACCAGGATGCTGGCGTCCAGGTATTGCGGGTCGAAGACCTGGAAGAAGCGCTGGGCGCGACCTTCCTGGCTGACCAGCGTACCGTCGCCTTCGGCGAAGCTCGCCGCCGGCAGCACCAGGTGGGCGCGGTCGGTGGTGGCGGTTTTCTGATGGTCAGCGACGATCAGCACTTTCGCGGCGTTCAGCGCGGCATCGACCTTGGCCTTGTCAGTGCGGGTGTACAGGTCGTTTTCCAGCACCACGATGGCGTCGGCGCTGCCGTCGATCACCGCTTGCAGGGCGGCGTCCACCGATTCGCCACCGAGCATGGCCAGGCCAAGGCTGTTGGCTTCCGGCACGATCAGGCTGATGGAACCGTTCTTCTCGCGCAGCTTCAAGGCCTTGGCGATGTTGGCCGCGGCTTCGATCAGCGCCTTGGAACCCAACGAGGTGCCGGCGATGATCAGTGGGCGCTTGGCCGCCAGCAGGGCGTCGGCGATGCGTTGGGCCAGAGCGGCCGCTTCGCTGTCCAGGCCGTCGACGGCCGGGGCGCTGGCGTCCAGGGCGTGGGCCACGGCGAAACCGATGCGGGCCAGGTCGTCAGGGGCGGCGTGGACGCACTCTTCGGCCACGTCGTCGAGCTTGGTTTCAGCGAGGCTGGCGATGAACAGTGGGTTCAGCGCGTGCTGGCCGATGTTCTTCACGGCAGCGTCGAGCCAAGGTTGGACGCGCATGGCGTCGGCCATGTCTTCGGCCTTGCCCTTGACCGACTGGCGCAGGGCCAGGGCCATGCGGGCGGCGGTCTGGGTCAGGTCTTCACCGAGGACGAACACCGCGTCGTGGTCTTCGATGTCGCGCATGTTCGGCACGGGCAGCGGGCTGTCCTTGAGCACTTGCAGCACCAGGCGGATGCGTTCCAGCTCACCGGCTTCGATGCCACTGTAGAAGTGCTCGGCGCCGACCAGTTCACGCAGCGCGTAGTTGCTTTCCAGGCTGGCCCGTGGCGAACCGATGCCGACGATGTTGCGACCGCGCAGCAGCTCGGCGGCCTTGTCCAGCGCTTGGTCCAGGCTCAGCTTGGCGCCGTTTGCCAGCAGCGGCTGGCGTGGACGATCCTTGCGGTTGACGTAGCCATAGCCGAAACGACCACGGTCACACAGGAAGTACTGGTTCACCGAACCGTTGAAGCGGTTTTCGATGCGACGCAGTTCACCGTAGCGCTCGCCCGGGGAGATGTTGCAACCGCTGGAGCAGCCATGGCAGATGCTCGGCGAGAACTGCATGTCCCACTTGCGGTTGTAGCGCTCGGAGTGAGTCTTGTCGGTGAACACACCGGTCGGGCAGACCTCGGTGAGGTTGCCGGAGAATTCGCTTTCCAGGGTGCCGTCTTCAACGCGACCGAAGTACACGTTGTCGTGGGCGCCGAACACGCCCAGGTCGGTGCCGCCGGCGTAGTCCTTGTAGAAACGCACGCAGCGGTAGCAGGCGATGCAGCGGTTCATCTCGTGGGAGATGAACGGGCCGAGGTCCTGGTTCTGGTGGGTACGCTTGGTGAAGCGATAACGGCGCTCGTTGTGGCCGGTCATCACCGTCATGTCTTGCAGGTGGCAATGGCCGCCTTCCTCACAGACCGGGCAGTCGTGAGGGTGGTTGGTCATCAGCCATTCGACGACGCTGGCGCGAAACACTTTCGCTTCTTCGTCGTCGATGGAGATCCAGCTGCCGTCGGTGGCAGGGGTCATGCAGGACATGACGATCCGACCACGCTTGTCGTTTTCGTCGGTGTACTGCTTGACCGCGCACTGGCGACAAGCGCCAACGCTGCCAAGGGCGGGGTGCCAGCAGAAATAAGGAATGTCGAGGCCCAGCGACAGACATGCCTGTAACAGGTTGTCTGCGCCATCGACTTCGAGCTCTTTGCCGTCTACGTGGATAGTGGCCATGGTTCAAAGTTCTTCGTTGGCCCGGTGTCAGCGGGCGTGGCTAATGGAATCTTGTTATTCGCGTGAATCAACACAGCCGTTTACGGCGTCATCACACGAGAAGACGAAGGGCACGGACCCTTCGCCTTTTTAAGCGTTTACGCGCCGACTACGATCGGCTTTGCCAGAGGCGGGACGACGGCGCTGGTGGGCGCGATGCCGGCTTCGAACTCTGGACGGAAGTATTTGATCGCGCTGCCCAACGGCTCCACGGCACCCGGTGCGTGAGCACAGAAGGTCTTGCCTGGGCCGAGGAAACCCACCAGACCCAGCAGGGTCTCGATGTCGCCGGCCTGGCCTTCGCCGTTTTCAAGGGCCCGCAGCAGCTTGACGCTCCACGGCAGGCCATCGCGGCAAGGGGTGCAGAAACCGCACGACTCACGGGAGAAGAACTCTTCCATGTTGCGCAGCAGCGACACCATGTTCACGCTGTCGTCCACCGCCATGGCCAGGCCGGTGCCCATGCGGGTGCCGACCTTGGCGATGCCGCCGGCGTACATTTGGGCGTCCAGGTGTTCCGGCAACAGGAACCCGGTACCGGCGCCGCCAGGCTGCCAGCACTTGAGCTTGTAGCCGTCGCGCATGCCGCCAGCGTAGTCTTCGAACAGCTCGCGGCCGGTGACGCCGAACGGCAGTTCCCACAGGCCAGGGTTCTTGACCTTGCCGGAGAAGCCCATGAGCTTGGTGCCCATGTCTTCGCTGCCGTCACGGGCCAGGGATTTGTACCAGTCCACGCCGTCGGCGATGATCGCCGGCACGTTGCACAGGGTCTCGACGTTGTTCACGCAGGTCGGCTTGCCCCACACGCCTACAGCGGCAGGGAAGGGCGGCTTGGAACGTGGGTTGGCGCGACGGCCTTCCAGGGAGTTGATCAGTGCGGTTTCTTCACCGCAGATGTAGCGCCCGGCACCGGTGTGGACGAACAGCTCGAAATCAAAGCCCGAGCCCAGGATGTTCTTGCCCAAGAGGCCGGCGGCCTTGGCTTCTTCCACGGCACGGTTCAGGTGCTTGGCGGCGGTGGTGTATTCGCCACGCAGGAAGATATAGCCACGGTAGGTTTTCAGCGCGCGGGCGCTGATCAGCATGCCTTCGATCAGCAGATGGGGCAGTTGCTCCATCAGCATGCGGTCTTTCCAGGTGTTGGGCTCCATTTCATCCGCGTTGCACAGCAGGTAGCGGATGTTGATGGATTCGTCCTTGGGCATCAGGCCCCACTTCACACCCGTGGGGAAGCCCGCGCCGCCACGGCCCTTGAGGCCGGAGTCTTTCACGGTCTGGACGATGTCGTCCTGGGCCATGTCGCTGAACGCCTTGCGCGCAGCGGCGTAGCCATTCTTGGCCTGGTACTCGTCCAGCCATACGGCTTCGCCGTCGTCACGCAGGCGCCAGGTCAGGGGATGGGTTTCGGCCGAACGCTGGATGCGGTTGGCGGGCCCGAAGGAAGTCAGGGTCATACGTAGCCCTCCAGCAGTTTGGCGACGCCGTCAGGCTGGACGTCACCGAAGGTGTCGTCGTCGATCATCAGCGCTGGCGCCTTGTCGCAGTTACCCAGGCAGCACACTGGCAGCAGGGTGAAACGACCGTCGGCGGTGGTCTGGCCCAGACCGATGCCCAGCTTGTTCTGGATCTCGCCGACCACCGATTCGTGGCCACCGATGTAGCAGACCATGCTGTCGCAGACACGAATGATGTGACGGCCTACTGGCTGGCGGAAAATCTGGCTATAGAAGGTGGCCACGCCTTCGACGTCGCTGGCCGGGATGCCGAGGATCTCGCCGATGGCGTAGAGCGCGCCGTCAGGCACCCAGCCACGTTCCTTCTGGACGATCTTCAGGGCTTCGATCGACGCCGCGCGCGGGTCTTCGTAGTGATGCAGCTCGTGCTCGATGGCCGAGCGCTCGGTTTCGCTCAGGGCGAAACGGTCTGTCTGGATAAGCGTGCTGTTCATGCTTAGCGGTCCACGTCGGCCATAACGAAATCGATACTACCCAGGTACGCGATCAAGTCCGCGACCATGCTGCCTTTGATCACTGAAGGGATCTGCTGCAGGTGCGGGTAGCTTGGGGTGCGAATCCGGGTGCGGTAGCTCATGGTGCCGCCGTCGCTCGTCAGGTAATAACTGTTGATGCCCTTGGTCGCTTCGATCATCTGGAAGGACTCGTTGGCCGGCATGACCGGGCCCCACGAAACCTGCAGGAAGTGCGTGATCAGGGTCTCGATGTGTTGCAGCGTGCGCTCTTTTGGCGGCGGCGTGGTCAGCGGGTGATCCGCCTTGTACGGGCCTTCCGGCATGTTGCGCATGCATTGGTCGATGATCTTGATGCTCTGGCGCATTTCCTCGACGCGAACCATGCAGCGGTCGTAGGCATCGCCATTGGCCGCCAGCGGTACTTCGAATTCGAAGTTTTCGTAGCCGGAGTAGGGGCGCGCCTTGCGCAGGTCGAAGTCGCAACCGGTGGAACGCAGGCCGGCACCGGTGACGCCCCATTCCAGGGCCTCTTTGGTGTTGTAGGCGGCGACCCCGATGGTACGACCCTTGAGGATGCTGTTCTGCAGGGCAGCCTTGGTGTATTCGTCCAGGCGCTTGGGCATCCACTCGACGAAGTCCTTGACCAGCTTTTCCCAGCCGCGTGGCAGGTCGTGGGCAACACCACCGATGCGGTACCAGGCCGGGTGCAGGCGGAAACCGGTGATGGCTTCGATCACCGTGTAGGCCTTCTGGCGGTCGGTGAAGGTGAAGAACACCGGGGTCATGGCCCCCACGTCCTGGATATAGGTCCCCAGGAACAGCAGGTGGCTGGTGATACGGAAGAACTCGGCCATCATGATGCGGATGACGTCGACCTTCTCCGGTACCTTGATCCCGGCCAGTTTCTCGACCGACAGCACGTACGGCAGGTTGTTCATCACGCCGCCGAGGTAGTCGATGCGGTCGGTGTACGGGATGAAGCTGTGCCAGGACTGGCGCTCGGCCATTTTCTCGGCGCCACGGTGGTGGTAGCCGATGTCAGGCACGCAGTCGACGATCTCTTCGCCGTCCAGCTGCAGGATGATGCGGAACGCACCGTGGGCCGAAGGGTGGTTCGGGCCGAGGTTGAGGAACATGTAGTCCTCGTTGGCGCCCGAACGCTTCATGCCCCAGTCTTCAGGCTTGAAGCGCGCGGCTTCTTCCTCGAGCTGTTGCTTGGCCAGGGACAGGCTGAACGGGTCGAACTCGGTGGCACGGGCCGGGAAGTCCTTGCGCAGCGGGTGACCTTCCCAGGTCGGCGGCATCATGATGCGGGTCAGGTGCGGGTGGCCGGGGAAGTCGATCCCGAACATGTCCCACACTTCACGCTCGTACCAGTTGGCGTTCGGCCAGATGCCGGTCACGGTCGGCACGCTAAGGTCGCTCTCGGACAAGGCGACCTTGATCATTACGTCACTATTACGCTCGATCGACATCAGGTGATAGAACACGGTGAAATCGACGCCGTCGGGCAGCCCTTGACGCTTGGTGCGCAGGCGCTCGTCCACGCCGTGCAGGTCATAGAGCATGACGTACGGCTTGGGCAGGTTGCGCAGGAAGGTCAGGACTTCGACGAGTTTGGCGCGGGCAACCCAAAGCACCGGCATGCCGGTGCGGGTCGGCTGGGCGGTGAACGCCTCGGGGCCAAAACGGTTGTTCAGTTCGACGACCACATCCTGGTCGTCTGCCTTGTAAGGCGGGATGTACAGAGCACTGCCTGTAGTCATGGTTATTTATCGCTTTCGGTCAACGTAAAGAATGAAGCCAGGTTCTCGTTTCTTATGCAGAGCAGAGCTGGATCAGACTTCGTCGGGGCTGCGCAGGTTGGTGACTGCGATACGCTGTTCGCGGCGCTGTTCCTTTTGCGATGGCATGTCGGCGCGATAGACGCCTTGATCGCCAACGACCCAGGACAGTGGGCGACGCTCCTGGCCAATCGACTCCTGCAACAGCATCAGGCCTTGCAGGAAAGCTTCAGGGCGAGGCGGGCAGCCGGGCACGTAGACGTCCACGGGCAGGAACTTGTCCACCCCTTGAACGACGGAGTAGATGTCGTACATGCCACCGGAGTTGGCGCACGAACCCATGGAGATAACCCACTTAGGTTCGAGCATTTGCTCGTAGAGACGCTGGATGATCGGCGCCATCTTGATGAAGCAGGTACCGGCGATAACCATGAAATCCGCCTGGCGTGGCGATGCCCGGATCACCTCGGCGCCAAAGCGCGCGATGTCGTGGGGCGCCGTGAAGGCGGTGGTCATTTCCACGTAGCAGCACGAAAGGCCGAAGTTGTACGGCCACAGGGAGTTCTTGCGACCCCAGTTGACCGTGCTGTTCAGCACGTCTTCGAGCTTGCCCATGAAGATGTTTTTGTGGACTTGATCTTCTAACGGATCGGCAACGGTTTCCCGTTCGCCAATCGGATACTGCTCGTTAGGAGCATCGGGGTCGATCCTGGTGAGATTGTATTGCATTGCCAAAGCCTCATTGTTTCAGCTTCGCTTGCCGCTTGCGCCGAGCTTCCGGAGCCCAATCAAGCGCCCCCACTCGGTAAAGGTAGACAAGACCTGCCAACAGAATTGCTATGAAAACGAGAGCTTCGACGAATCCGGTCCAGCCGCTTTCGCGGACGGACACAGACCATGCAAAGAGAAAGAGGGCTTCGATATCGAAGATCACGAAGAGCATCGCGACCAGATAGAATTTGGCTGAGAGCCGCAAGCGGGCGCCACCGGTAGGTAGCATGCCGGACTCGAACGGTTCATTTTTGCTGCGGCCCCAGGCTTTTGACCCAAGCAGGCTCGACACACCGAGCATGAAAGCACACAGGCCAACAACGCCCAGAAGGAAAATGGCAAAGCCCCAATTGTGGGCCATGAGTCCTGTCGCTTCGGACATGCTGGAAATCCTTAACAGAGAGCAAAGGTCTCTGAGCTTGAATGAAATAACGCAGTGACGATATGTCGCAGCAATCAATCGCGGTGATTTTATGGCTAAACACCGGGCAAGTAAAATTCCTATAGCGAAATTATTTATTGGAATAAGGACATAGCGTGCCTCCAAGACCCTGCGGCCCAGGCCTGGTGGGCGTTGGCCGGTTATTCATCAATAATATTTTGTGCGGAATGCAACAATGATAATGACTTCCAAATGATAATTATTATTATTTGTGGCGGCCTTTCTACGGTGCACTTTGTGTTGTGCCTGAAAGACTGTCTTACATCGCCGCTACTGCAATTGTCAGCGCCGAACGTTTTACTCCTTTTCGGACTGCCCAATACTGCGTTCGATCAATTTTTCTACCCGTGCGCCGAAGTTTTGTGGAGGAGGGGGCGGTGAAGGTTGGATCTGTGTCGGGGACTGCTCCTGTGGGAGCCAAGCTTGCTCGCGATGCCGGCAACGCGGTCCCGAGGCAGACAGCGTAATCGTTCATCGCGGGCAAGCCTGACTCCCACAGATGCAGGCTTGCTCTTACAGCGTAGGTTGCTTCAAAAAAAACGGGTGAAAAAACCAGGTTCGTCAGATCAATGTCGATCAGTTGAGCCAATGCAGAACCTGTGGCCATGGGGTTTGCACGTTTAAGCGACACCGCTGTGGTGCTTTAGGCCCGGTCTCGTGCCAATTTTTGCTCGCCAGCCCCCGTCCAATCGATGCATCCTCGACTTTCCTTGAATGAATGATGTCAAATGGCTATCTTTGTGCTTCATTCATCTAATCATCTATATCAATACTTGATTAGGCTAACGTCCCTTCTTAGATAGCCGCGCCAGGTTTCATCGTTCGCGGCTGATGACCACAAGGAATGCCATGAACTCTTGGATCGCGAATATGAGCGTTATGCTCAAGCTGGCTTTGGGCTTTGCCGTTGTGCTGCTTCTGACCGCTATCCTCGCCGCGACCGGCTGGTTCAGCCTGGGGAAAATGATCGAGCGTACTGATCGAATGACCAGCATCACCGAACTCGGCAACCGTCTTGATCACCTGCGCAGGGCACGCTTGCAATACCAGCTGGACCGGGGAGATGAACAAAAGGGTGCATTGATCCAGGCGTCGCTGGACCAGTTTGTCGCCAAGCAGAAAAGCCTCGCAAACGAGTTGAGAAAACCTGAAAACCTGAAAAAACTTGCGCTGATCGAGCAGGCCAGCACGCAGTATCAAGTGGCACTGAATACGATGCGCGAGGCTTATCGCAATGACGCGGCCATGCGCAAGGAGATGGGCGTCAATGCGGTCAAGGGTGCCGCGCTGATTGCCAAGGTCATCAATGACGTAGAAGCAATGCCTGCCTCGGATGAGCGCCGTTTCGAGCTGTACAGGGTCATCCTCAAGGCAAAAGAGGACTTGGCACTGGTGCGTTATGAAGTGCGTGGCTATACCGGCAACCCCAACAGCGCCACCGAGCTCGCCGCCGCCCGCCAGCTGGAAAATGCGCTCAAGGGCATCGAAACCCTCAACGGCGCTTTCGGTCCGACCTATGCCGACACCATCAAGCAGCTGGAAACCGCGCTGATTGCTTACCGCCGTTCGGTGCAGGATTTCACTGCCAGCAATCAGGCCATTGGCAAGGCCGTGCAGGACACTATCGATCTGGGTGAAACCATCACTCGTCTGTCTGACGAAATGTATGCCAGCCAACTGGTCTCCCGTGACGAAGACAGCGCCCAGGCGCGCATCCTGCAGCTGAGTTGTACGGCCTTGGCGATGTTGTTGGGGATTTTTGCCGCCCTGATCATCACCCGCCAGATTACACGGCCGTTGCAGGACACATTGGCTGTGGTCAATCGCATTGCAGCAGGTGATCTCACGCAGCACGTGATCGTGACCCGTCGTGATGAGCTGGGTGTCTTGCAGCAGGGTATTGAGCGCATGGGCAGCACCTTGCGCGACCTGATCGGTGGCATCCGCGATGGCGTTACCCAAATCGCCAGTGCCGCCGAAGAGCTCTCGGCTGTCACCGAGCAGACCAGTGCCGGGGTCAACAGTCAGAAGACCGAGACCGATCAGGTGGCTACCGCCATGCACGAAATGTCGGTCACCGTGCATGAAGTCGCGCGTAATGCCGAACAAGCTCGCGCAGCTGCATCAGAGGCCGATGCACAAGCTCGTATTGGCGACCAGGTGGTCGCGCAAGCCATCGTTCAGATTGAGCGCCTGGCCGGCGAGGTCGGGCGTTCAGTCGAAGCCATGAACGAGCTGGAACAGGAAAGCGGGCGCATCGGCAAGATCATGGACGTGATCAGGGCGGTGGCTGAGCAGACCAACTTGCTGGCCCTTAACGCCGCCATCGAGGCCGCTCGCGCGGGTGACGCCGGGCGCGGTTTTGCCGTGGTCGCCGATGAAGTGCGCGGATTGGCCCAGCGTACCCAGCATTCCACCGAAGAGATTGAAAGCCTGGTGGCGGGCTTGCAGAACGGCACGCGCCAGGTATCGAGCATCATGCGAAACAGCCGCGAACTGACCGACAGCAGCGTGGAATTGGCAGGCAAAGCCGGCACCTCCCTGGGCAACATCACCCAGGCGGTTTCCGGCATTCAGGCCATGAACCAGCAGATTGCCGCCGCCGCGGTGCAACAGAGTTCGGTGGCCGAGGAAATCAGCCGCAGTATCCTGAGCGTGCGCGATGTATCCGAGCAGACCGCCTCAGCCAGTGAAGAAACCGCAGCCTCCAGCATCGAACTGGCGCGCCTGGGTAACCAGTTGCAGCAGTTGGTCAGTCACTTCAAGGTGTGAAAAACGGAGCGGGAAAAACCGGCAAAAAAAAGCCCCGAACCAGTCGGGGCTTCAGATCATCGGCTTTGCGGTTAGCTTTTACTCGGTCCGCAAGGGCCGTTTACGGCGTGTATCAGTGGAACTGTTCTTCTTCGGTGGAACCGGTCAGTGCGGTCACCGACGAAGTGCCGCCCTGGATCACGGTGGTCATGTCGTCGAAGTAGCCGGTGCCCACTTCCTGCTGGTGAGCGACGAAGGTGTAGCCCTTGGCGGCGTCAGCGAACTCTTGCTCTTGCAGCTTCACGTAGGCGGTCATGTCGTTGCGGGCGTAGTCGTGCGCCAGGTTGAACATGCTGTGCCACATGTTGTGAATGCCGGCCAGGGTGATGAACTGGTGCTTGTAGCCCATGGCGGACAGTTCGCGCTGGAACTTGGCGATGGTCGCGTCGTCCAGGTTTTTCTTCCAGTTGAAGGAAGGCGAGCAGTTGTACGACAGGATCTGGTCTGGGTATTCCTTCTTGATCGCTTCGGCGAAGCGACGCGCCTCGTCCAGGTCCGGCTTGGCGGTTTCGCACCAGATCAGGTCGGCGTACGGTGCGTAGGCCAGGCCACGGGCGATGGCTTGGTCGAGACCGGCACGCACCTTGTAGAAGCCTTCCTGGGTGCGGGTACCGGTTACGAACGGTTGGTCGTACGGGTCGCAGTCGGAGGTCAGCAGGTCAGCGGCGTTGGCGTCGGTACGGGCCAGGATGATGGTTGGTACACCGGCAACGTCGGCGGCCAGGCGGGCAGCGGTCAGCTTCTGCACAGCTTCCTGGGTTGGAACCAGTACCTTGCCGCCCATGTGGCCGCATTTCTTCACCGAAGCCAGTTGGTCTTCGAAGTGAACGCCGGCGGCGCCTGCTTCGATCATGCTTTTCATCAGCTCGTAGGCGTTCAGGACGCCACCGAAACCGGCTTCAGCGTCAGCCACGATCGGCGCGAAGTAGTCGATGTAGCCTTCGTCGCCCGGGTTCTTGCCGGCTTTCCACTGGATCTGGTCGGCGCGACGGAACGAGTTGTTGATGCGCTTGACCACGGTTGGAACCGAATCCACCGGGTACAGCGACTGGTCGGGGTACATCGACTCGGCGGAGTTGTTGTCCGCGGCCACTTGCCAGCCCGACAGGTAGATCGCCTGGATGCCGGCCTTGACTTGCTGCACAGCCTGGCCGCCGGTCAGGGCACCCATGCAGTTGACGAAATCTTTCTCGGGACGGAAGGCTGGCTTGGCGCCCTGGGTGACCAGGTTCCAGAGCTTGTCGGCGCCCATTTTCGCAAGGGTGTGCTCAGGTTGAACCGAGCCACGCAGACGGACGACGTCAGCAGCGGAATAATTGCGCTTCACGCCTTTCCAGCGCGGGTTTTCAGCCCAGTCTTTTTCAAGGGCTGCAATTTGCTGTTCGCGTGTCAGTGCCATGGAGATAAACCTCGTCGCATAGGTCTTGGTGGAAAATTCCTGCTCCTGCCGACCAGGGGTTGGCGTACAAGTCGGTTCAGGCGGGGAGGCGACGGGATGAACGATGGGCTCGAGGGGAAAGTGAGCAGGTAGGGGCGAACTGCGGGCGCATTCGGGCGTCGTGGGCCTCCATACGAACTCAGAGTGATGCCGGGTTACCTAGTTACGCTTCCGTCCCTCGGGACAACTTCGTTCCAGTCGCAACCTCGTCAAACACACCTTGTGGGCGGTACAGACACGAATCGGCTCGCAGGGTAGTTGCAAGCGTCGACCCGAAGGCCCTTGCCAGGGCCCCTGATTAGCGGGAGCGAGGCCATCATGCCTTCGGTTTTTTGCCTCGTCAAACGTTTTGTAGTGCTTTTTTTATAGCACTACATCTTTGGTCTAATACGACTCATCAGTCAGTTTTTGGTGCTTCAGTTCAGGGTATCGACCTTGACCCGCAAAATCATGTCGTCGCGGCCCTGGGTAGAGTAGCTGCGGGTCAGGCCCTGCTTGTCGGCTTGAGTCTGGCGATTCACGCCGGCCAGGGTGATCCATTCGCCCAGGCGACCGCTGACGGTTGTGTCGGTACTCTGAACGTTCACTACATCGGGACGTTCCTGGCTCATGCGGTCACGGTTGGTACTGATGCTGAGATGAACGGTCTCGCCGGTGACGCTCGCCGTGACATAAAAACCCTGGGTGACGTTGCGGTATTCGGTCTGGCTTTGCAGGCGGCCGTAGTTGTCGGTCTGGCTGCTGGTGAAGGGCACGCTCTGGCCGACCTGGATCAGCGCCGGCTGGCCTTCGCTGGCTTGCACCTGCTGCACGCCGCCGTCACGGCTGGCGGTGCTGCGGTTGATGATGCGGGTCTGGCTGGGCGCGGCGCCGTTGATCGAGTAACCCTGGTCGCCCTGCAGGTTGTTTTCGTTGGTGTCGACCGTAATCAGCAGGCGCTTGGGCGCAGTGTCCAATTGGGCCAGGAACTGCCGGAGTTCTTCGATCTTGCCGGGCTCGGCGTTGACGATCAGTTGGTTGCCGTAGGCGCTGACCTGGCCGTCCTTGCCGATGAAGTTCTGTGCCACCGGCAGCAGGTCGGCGCTGGTGCGGTAGTTCAGCGGCACGATTTGCGTATCGGCCACGGCTGACAGGCTGCTACCAAGCAGCAAGAGGGTCAGCAGGGTGCGTAGAAGCATGTCCATTTCTCCATGAGACAAAGGCCTGATATTGCCAGTTTGTCGGCCCCGGGTGGCGCAAGTTGAATGTTAGACGGCAAAACGCCCCGGCATCGGTAGATGGCGGGGCGTTTCGAGGTTGCATGATTCATTTGTGGCGAGGGAGCAAGCTCCCTCGCCACAGGTTTCAGGCCGAGCGCCGCACCATGTCCACATGCGGAATCCCGGCTTCCAGGAACTCCTCGCTGACCACTGCAAACCCCAGCCGCTCATAGAACGGCGTGGCGTGCACCTGGGCGCTGAGCATCTGCTGCTGGAGCCCACGCTTCTCGGCTTCGGCGATCACGGCGTGCATCAGCGCATCGCCCACCTTCAGGCCACGCCAGTCCTTGAGGACCGAGACGCGGCCGATATGGCCGTCGGTCAGCAGGCGGGCGGTGCCGATGGGAAAGTCGCCTTCAAACGCCAGAAAATGCACCGCGCTCTGGTCGTCGGCATCCCATTCCAGCTCAGGTGGAACGGACTGCTCGGCAATGAACACGGTCTCACGAATGCGCCGGATCTCGGCGTTATCCTTTTGCCAGTCTGCGACACGAACGTGAATTTTATTCATCAGCGAACCCCAGGCTGCCTTGCTTGACCAGCTCGCAGACCAGGCCGCGACCGTCTTCGTCGGCCAGCCACGGACCGAGGTTCTCGATGTGCAGGGCGTCGGCGGCGCAGATCATTTTCAGCAACTCGCGCAGCTTGCCCGGCAGGTAACGGCTCTGGCCGCTGGCGAACAGCAGCAGGTCGTCATCGACTTCCGACCAGGCCAGGCGCGCGCTCGGGTTGCGAATGATCACGGCACCTTGTTCCAGGCTGGCCAGCAGGTCGTCTTCTTCCAGTTCCGGGCCCACCACCAGTTCCGGGTAGCGCGGCTCGGTCATGAACTGGCCAAACCAGGTCAGCAGCAGGCGCTCGTCGCTCATGTGCTCGGCCAGCAAGCCCTTGAGGCGGTCGAGGGCGTCCTGCTGGATCTGGTGCGGATCGGCTACAGGGCGTGCGTCGGCGTCGGTGTAGCGTTCTTCGTCCGGCAGGAACTGGCTGAGGAAGTCGGTGAAGTGGGTCAGGACTTCAGCGGCGCTCGGCGCACGGAAACCCACCGAGTAGGTCATGCAGTCGTCCACGGCCACGCCGCAGTGCGCCAGGCGCGGCGGCAGGTAGAGCATGTCGCCCGGTTCCAGGGTCCACTCATCGGTGGCTTCGAATTCAGCGAGGATGCGCAGGTCGGCGTGCTGCAGCAGCGGGCTTTCGGAGTCGCACATCTGGCCGATTTTCCAGTTGCGCTGGCCGTGGCCCTGCAGCAGGAACACGTCATAGTTATCGAAATGCGGACCCACGCTGCCACCGGGTGCGGCGAAGCTGATCATCACGTCGTCGATGCGCCAGCTCGGCAGGAAGCGGAAGTTCTCCAGCAGCTCGCTGACTTCCGGTACGAACTGATCGACCGCCTGTACCAGCAGGGTCCACTCGCGCTCTGGCAGCTTGCTGAATTCGTCTTCGGCAAACGGGCCGCGACGCAATTCCCAGGGACGCTCGCCATGCTCGATCACCAGGCGCGACTCGACTTCTTCTTCCAGGGCCAGGCCGGCCAGTTCGTCGGCATCGATCGGGCTTTGGAAGTCAGGAATCGCCTGACGGATCAGCAGGGGTTTTTTCTGCCAGTAGTCGCGCAGGAACTCCCGTGCCGTGATGCCGCCCAGGAGTTGCAGAGGAATATCAGGATTCATGTGTAACCTATTGAAAAAATATACTTTTCAGACGCGAATAAAAACGCCCGGCGCGGCCGGGCGTCTCAAAGGTAAAGCCGTGGATCAGATGCGCTTGGCTTGTGCTGCTGCGTTGCCGATGTAACTGGCCGGCGTGAGCTTTTTCAGCTCAGCCTTGGCGTCGGCAGGCATGTCCAGGCCATCGATGAAAGTCTGCAACGCTTGAGGGCTGATGCCCTTGCCACGGGTCAGTTCTTTCAGCTTTTCATACGGGTTTTCGATGTTGTAGCGACGCATCACGGTCTGGATCGGTTCGGCCAGGACTTCCCAGCAGGCGTCCAAGTCGGCGGCGATCTTCTGCTCGTTCAGTTCCAGCTTGCTGATGCCCTTGAGGCTGGCTTCGTAGGCAATGACGCTATGGGCAAAACCCACGCCCAGGTTGCGCAGCACGGTGGAGTCGGTCAGGTCGCGCTGCCAGCGGGAGATCGGCAGTTTGCTCGCCAGGTGCTGGAACAGCGCGTTGGCGATGCCCAGGTTGCCTTCAGAGTTTTCGAAGTCGATCGGGTTGACCTTGTGCGGCATGGTCGAGGAACCGATTTCGCCAGCGATGGTGCGCTGCTTGAAGTAACCCAGGGAAATATAGCCCCAGATGTCACGGTCGAAGTCGATCAGGATGGTGTTGAAGCGCGCGATCGCATCGAACAGTTCGGCGATGTAGTCATGCGGTTCGATCTGGGTGGTGTAGGGGTTGAAGCTCAGGCCCAGCTCGTCTTCGATGAAGGCGCGGGCGTTGGCTTCCCAGTCGATGTCCGGGTAGGCCGACAGGTGGGCGTTGTAGTTGCCCACGGCGCCGTTGATCTTGCCCAGCAGCGGCACGGCGGCCACCTGGGCGATCTGGCGCTCCAGGCGGTAGACCACGTTCGCCAGTTCCTTGCCCAGGGTGGTCGGCGAAGCCGGTTGACCGTGGGTGCGCGACAGCATCGGCACGTCGGCGAAGCGGATCGCCAGCTCGCGGATGGCCTGGGCGGTCTGGCGCATCAGTGGCAGCATCACCTCATCACGGCCTTCGCGCAGCATCAGGGCGTGGGACAGGTTGTTGATGTCCTCGCTGGTGCAGGCGAAGTGGATGAACTCGCTGACATTGGCCAGTTCCGGCAGCTTGGCCGCCTGCTCCTTGAGCAGGTATTCGATGGCCTTGACGTCGTGGTTGGTGGTGCGCTCGATCTCTTTGACGCGCTCGGCGTGCTCCAGCACAAAATTTTCTGCGAGGGCGTTCAACACCGCGTTGGCTTCGGCGGAAAACGCCGGGACTTCGCTGATGGCAGGGTGGGCGGCCAGGCGCTGGAGCCAGCGCACTTCAACCAGGACGCGGGCACGGATCAGGCCGTACTCGCTGAAAATCGGGCGCAGGGCCTGGGTTTTGCCGGCGTAGCGGCCGTCAACAGGGGAAACCGCAGTGAGCGAAGAGAGCTGCATGGGGTGTTCTCGGACAGTCGGGCAACGAAATGGGGCGCGTATCATACATGAAAACAATCGCCGGTCCGTCGCCAACTGACCGGCGTATTACGCGTAACGAACTAAAAAAACGGGTTGAGGCGACTTATTCGTTGCGCATCAACGGGTAAAGCTCTTTAAGCAATTTGCGCCGGCTGATCACCAGTTGCCAGCGATGGCCGCCCAACTGCCGCCACAGCCGTGCCGAACGAATACCGGCCAGCAACAGGGCGCGGATCTTCGAGGCATTGCTCGGTTGCTGCAGGTTGCGCATGTCGCCATGCACCTGGATGCGCTGGCGCAAGGTGCTCAGGGTGTCCTGGTACAGCGCGCCGCAGGCCGCGACGACGTTTTCGTGGGACGGGCCGAAGTGCTCCACCTGGGACTGGATCTGCGGCAAGCGTTTGCCGATGGTTTCCAGCAGGTCGTCGCGCTTGGCCAGCTGACGCTCAAGGCCCAGCATCGACAGGGCATAGCGCAGCGGTTCGCGTTGCAGGGCGCTGGGATCGCGCTCCAGGGCGCCAATCAGCGCACGATAGCCTTCGCGCAGGTTCAAGTCGTCGCCGCCGTAGACTTCCAGGGTGTCCTTGGGGTCGCGAACCAGCAGGCTGCCGAGCATGCAGGCCACGCCCGCTTCGGTGGCCTGGCCGGTCTTGGCGATCCTGTCCACCAGCACGGCGGCGAGGAATACGCCGCCCAATGCCGTCAGTTGTTCCTGGATGGGGGTCATGCCTTGCTGCTCCAGGGCTCTGCGACTTCGATCACACCGCCGCCCAGGCAGATTTCGCCGTCATAGAACACCACGGACTGGCCGGGGGTGACCGCCCGCTGCGGGTCATCGAAGGTGGCACGGTAGCCCGTGGCGGTTTTTTCCAGGGTGCAGGGCTGGTCGCTCTGGCGGTAGCGAACCTTGGCCGTCAGGCGGCGTGGTTCGCCGAGGTCGATCGGGTTGACCCAATAGATATCGGAGGCGAGCAGGGCGCGGGAAAACAACCATGGGTGGTCGTTGCCCTGGCCGACGATCAGCTCGTTGTGCTCCAGGTCCTTGACCAGCACGTACCACGGCTCTTCGCCGGCGTCTTTCAGGCCGCCGATGCCCAGGCCCTGGCGCTGGCCGATGGTATGGTACATCAGGCCATGGTGACGGCCGATGACTTCGCCTTCGGTCGTCTTGATCTCGCCCGGCTGGGCCGGCAGGTATTGCTTGAGGAAGTCGCTGAAACGGCGCTCACCGATAAAGCAGATCCCGGTGGAGTCTTTTTTCTTGGCCGTGGCGAGCTGGTGTTTTTCGGCGATCGCGCGCACTTCGGGCTTTTCCAGTTCGCCTACCGGGAACAGGGTCTTGGCGATCTGCTCGCCGCCGACGGCGTGCAGGAAGTAGCTCTGGTCCTTGTTCGGGTCCAGGCCCTTGAGCAGTTCGGTGCGGCCGTCGATGTCGCGGCGGCGCACGTAGTGGCCGGTGGCGATCAGGTCGGCACCGAGCATCATGGCGTAGTCGAGGAACGCCTTGAACTTGATTTCGCGGTTGCAGAGGATGTCCGGGTTCGGCGTGCGGCCGGCCTTGTACTCGGCCAGGAAGTGCTCGAACACGTTGTCCCAGTACTCGGCGGCGAAGTTGGCGGTGTGCAGCTTGATGCCGATCTTGTCGCACACGGCCTGGGCGTCCGCCAGGTCGTCCATGGCGGTGCAGTATTCGGTGCCGTCGTCTTCTTCCCAGTTCTTCATGAACAGGCCTTCCACCTCATAACCCTGCTCGATCAGCAGAAGGGCGGAAACGGAAGAGTCCACGCCGCCGGACATGCCGACAATGACGCGCTTCTTGGATGTGTCAGAAGGAGCTGGATCACGCATAGGAGTTCAATGAGTGTCTTGAAAAAGGACGCGATTCTATCAGGCCCGGGCGCACAAGGCTAAAGAGAAGGACGGATCAGCGTCAGACTGTGGCAATGGCCGGCCAGATAATCGTCGATGCAGCGGATGATCAGCTCGCTGCGCCAGTGCTCGCGCTGTTCGAGCAGTTCGTCGCGGGTCAGCCATTTGGCGCCGAGGATGCCGTCGTCCAGTTGATACTCGGGGTGGTGTTTCAAGGCCTTGGCGGCGAAACAGACGCGCTGGTAGGTCACACCGTTGCTGGGGGCGGTGTACAGGTAAATACCCACCACGGCCGTGGGTTCGACGTCCCAGCCGGTTTCTTCCAGGGTTTCGCGCACGGCGGCTTCGATCAGGGTTTCGTTCGGGTCAAGGTGGCCGGCGGGCTGGTTGAGCACTGCGCGTCCGGCCTTGGATTCTTCCACCATCAGGAAGCGGCCGTTGTTTTCGACGATGGTGGCGACGGTGATGTGGGGTTGCCAGTTCATAAGGTTCCTTTATTGCTCAGATTGGGGGGGATCGAGTACATATCCGTTTTTGTAGTAACGGCCGCTTAGGGTTCCGCCCTGACGGCGGCTTACTTTTGAAAAGCGCAAAAGTAAGCAAAACGCTCTTGCCCCACCACTCGGTGCCTCGCTTAGGCTCGGCATGCCCTCTCTCCGGCATTGCTCCGTGGGCCGCCGCGAAGGGCCATCCATGGCCCAGCGCGGCTATCCCGGCATCCATGCCGGGATGCCCACTCCACAATGCCTGCGTTCGGCCATCGTGGTTAACGGGGCGCCCCAGATCAAGATCAAAAGCGAGGCGGCCTAACGGCCGGCCTGGTTCTCCTGGTCATACACCTGTCAGATCTGTGGGAGCAAAGCTTGCTCGCGAGGCGGCCTAACAGCCGGCCTGGTTCTCCTGGTCATACACCTGTCAGATCTGTGGGAGCAAAGCTTGCTCGCGAGGCGGCCTAACGGCCGGCCTGGTTCTCCTGGTCATACACCTGTCAGATCTGTGGGAGCAAAGCTTGCTCGCGAGGCGGCCTAACAGCCGGCCTATCTCTCCGACCGTACCCCGATCTTATTGTGGGAGCGAGCTTGCTCGCGATAGCGGTGGGTCAGTCAATATTTGAATTGAATGATGAATTGCAATCGCGAGCAAGCTCGCTCCCACAGGGGTGGGTTCTAAATGCCAGAAACACAAACCCCGGCACTAGGCCGGGGTTTGTGGTACTGCCTACAACCTTACACCAGCGCAGCAATCGCCGCGTTGAAGGTGTTGCTCGGGCGCATGGCCTTGCTGGTCAGCTCCGGATTGGCGAAGTAGTAACCGCCGATGTCCACGGGCTTGCCTTGCACGGCATTGAGTTCGGCAACGATTTTTTCTTCGTTGTCGGTCAATGTCTTGGCCAGGGAAGCGAACTGAGCCTTGAGGGCTGCGTCGTCGTCTTGAGCGGCCAGTGCCTGGGCCCAGAACAGGGTCAGGTAGAAGTGGCTGCCGCGGTTGTCGATGCCGCCGACCTTGCGCGAAGGCGACTTGTTGCGGTCCAGGAACTCACCGGTAGCCTGGTCCAGGGTCTTGGCCAGCACCAGTGCTTTAGGGTTGTTGTAAGTCACGCCCAGGTGCTCGAGGGACGCAGCCAGGGCCAGGAACTCGCCCAGGGAATCCCAGCGCAGGAAGTTTTCTTCCAGCAACTGCTGCACGTGCTTGGGGGCCGAGCCGCCAGCGCCGGTTTCGAACAGGCCACCGCCGTTCATCAGCGGCACGATCGACAGCATCTTGGCGCTGGTGCCCAGTTCCATGATCGGGAACAGGTCGGTCAGGTAGTCGCGCAGTACGTTGCCGGTCACCGAGATGGTGTCCTTGCCTTCGCGGGTGCGGGCCAGGGTGAACTTCATCGCGTCGACCGGCGACATGATGCGGATGTCCAGGCCGGCAGTGTCGTAGTCCTTCAGGTAGGTCTGGACTTTCTCGATCACGACGCCGTCATGGGCGCGCATCGGGTCCAGCCAGAAGATCGCCGGGGTGCTGCTGGCGCGGGCGCGGTTGACGGCCAGTTTGACCCAGTCCTGGATCGGCGCGTCTTTGGTCTGGCACATGCGGAAGATGTCGCCAGCTTCGACGCTCTGCTCCAGCAGGGTGCGACCGTTGCTGTCCGAAACACGGACCACGCCGTCGACCTTGATCTGGAAGGTCTTGTCGTGGGAGCCGTACTCTTCGGCTTTCTTGGCCATCAGGCCAACGTTCGGCACGCTGCCCATGGTGGTTGGGTCGAAGGCGCCGTGTTGCTTGCAGTCTTCGATCACCGCCTGGTAGATGGTGGCGTAGCAGCGATCCGGGATCACGGCCTTGGTGTCGTGCAGTTGGCCGTCGGTGCCCCACATCTTGCCGGAGTCACGGATCATGGCCGGCATCGAGGCGTCGACGATGACGTCGCTCGGCACGTGCAGGTTGGTGATGCCTTTGTCGGAGTTGACCATCGCCAGGGATGGACGCGCTGCGTAGACCGCCTGGATGTCGGCTTCGATCTGCGCCTGCTGCTCGGCCGGCAGGGCCTTGATGCGGGCGTACAGGTCGCCGATGCCGTTGTTCAGGTTGAAGCCGATCTGCTCCAGCACCTGTGCGTGCTTGGCCAGGGCGTCTTTATAGAACTCGGCAACGATCTGGCCGAACATGATCGGGTCGGAGACCTTCATCATGGTGGCCTTGAGGTGAACCGACAGCAGGACGCCTTTTTGCTTGGCGTCTTCGATTTCAGCGGCGATGAAGTCGCGCAGGGCGTTTTTGCTCATCACGGCGCAGTCGAGGATCTCACCGGCTTGTACGGTGGTTTTTTCCTTCAGGACAGTGGCAGTGCCATCCTGGGCGATCAGCTCGATTTTCACGCTGCCGGCGGCGTCGATCAGGGCGGCTTTTTCGCTGCCGTAGAAATCACCGGTGCTCATGTGGGCTACATGGGATTTGGAGTCGGCTGCCCAGGCGCCCATCTTGTGCGGGTGCTTGCGGGCGTAGTTCTTGACCGACAGCGGCGCGCGACGGTCGGAGTTGCCTTCGCGCAGGACCGGGTTCACGGCGCTGCCCTTGATCTTGTCGTAGCGGGCGCGAGCGTCTTTCTCGGCGTCGCTGGTCACGGTTTCCGGGTAGTCCGGCAGTGCGTAGCCCTGGGCCTGCAATTCCTTGATCGCGGCCTGCAGTTGCGGTACCGAGGCGCTGATGTTCGGCAGCTTGATGATGTTGGCTTCGGGCGTAACGGCCAGGTCGCCCAGTTCGGCGAGGTGGTCGGCTACGGCTTTGTCACCCAGTTGCTCGGGGAAGCTGGCCAGGATGCGCCCTGCGAGGGAGATATCGCGGGTTTCCACGGCGATATCGGCCGAAGCGGTAAAGGCTTCGACGATCGGCAGCAGCGAGTAGGTGGCGAGGGCGGGCGCTTCGTCGGTGAAGGTATAGATGATCTTCGAGCGGGTGGGCATATTCGGATTAACTCTCTTCTTTGCTAAAGCATGCGCAGAAACTCGAGGGGCGCCGGGTAAGCGCGTTCGTTCAAAGTCATCCGTGAACCGAATGTCGAGGTTTCTTCGCGGTGATGTTGGGTGCATCAGTCGAGCGTCAAGCGGTTGGGCCGCGGTAACGGTCCGGCTTTTAAACTGGCGGAAAGACCTGTGATAGAGCGCTCAGCCAGTGTGACCCTGTGGTCAGCGGCGGCATTATACATAGGTAGCTGGCAATCTGCCGATGGTTCATAGACTTCCGTACACGTCCATTGGTCTAAACGTCGCAGTACCCAAGGAGCAGGCTATGCTCATGTTTGGCGCTTTTCCCTTGGTTTTCAGGGTTGTACACCGCGAACTGCAACGCTTTACCCCGGATGAGCCTAACGTAGGGTTTGCGCGCCGATTCAAGTGGGGTACGCTCGAACGCAGCCAGATGTTCAATCCAAGCAACGGAGTTCAGCATGGGGTATCAAAAGATTCAGGTTCCAGCCGTCGGTGACAAAATTACCGTCAATGCAGACCATTCTCTTAATGTTCCCGACAACCCGATCATCCCCTTCATCGAAGGCGACGGCATTGGCGTCGATATCAGTCCGGTCATGATCAAGGTTGTGGACGCTGCGGTTCAGAAGGCCTATGGCGGCAAGCGCAAGATTTCCTGGATGGAAGTCTATGCCGGTGAGAAAGCGACTCAGGTCTACGACCAGGACACCTGGCTGCCCCAGGAAACCCTGGACGCGGTCAAGGATTACGTGGTTTCCATCAAGGGTCCGCTGACCACGCCGGTGGGCGGTGGTATCCGTTCGCTGAACGTGGCCCTGCGCCAGCAGCTCGACCTGTACGTGTGCCTGCGTCCGGTGCGCTGGTTCGAAGGCGTGCCAAGCCCGGTCAAGAAGCCTGGCGACGTGGACATGACCATCTTTCGCGAGAACTCCGAGGACATCTACGCTGGCATTGAGTGGAAGGCCGGTTCGGCTGAAGCCACCAAGGTCATCAAGTTCCTGAAAGAAGAAATGGGTGTGACCAAGATCCGTTTCGACGAGGACTGCGGCATCGGCATCAAGCCGGTTTCCAAGCAAGGCACCCAGCGCCTGGCTCGCAAGGCCTTGCAATATGTTGTCGACAATGACCGCGATTCGCTGACCATCGTGCATAAAGGCAACATCATGAAGTTCACCGAAGGTGCCTTCAAGGAATGGGCCTACGAAGTGGCGGCCGAGGAGTTCGGCGCGACCCTGCTCGACGGCGGGCCGTGGATGCAGTTCAAGAACCCGAAGACCGGCAAGAATGTCGTCGTCAAGGACGCCATCGCCGATGCGATGTTGCAGCAGATCCTGTTGCGTCCGGCCGAATATGACGTGATCGCCACCCTGAACCTGAACGGTGACTACCTGTCCGACGCCCTGGCGGCGGAAGTGGGTGGTATCGGTATTGCGCCAGGCGCCAACCTGTCCGACACCGTGGCAATGTTCGAAGCCACCCACGGTACCGCGCCCAAGTATGCCGGCAAGGACCAGGTCAACCCTGGCTCGCTGATCCTGTCGGCGGAAATGATGCTGCGTCACATGGGTTGGACCGAAGCGGCCGACCTGATCATCAAGGGCACCAACGGCGCGATTTCGGCCAAGACCGTGACCTATGACTTCGAACGTCTGATGGAGGGCGCCAAGCTGGTGTCGTCTTCGGGCTTCGGTGATGCCCTGATCTCGCACATGTAAGCGGATCGGCGCTCAGCGCGAATGCCCGGCTCGAGTGATCGAGTCGGGCATTTTCATTTGTCCGGTGCGGCGGCCGGTCAATGGGTCTCGGTGACCCTGACCTGGACAGGGGCGGGCGTTTCTTCGACGGTGACAACCCTGATGTTGACCGCGTGCAGGCCCTTGGGTCCCTGGATGACGTCGAACGTCACAGGCTGTCCGGCCTTCAGGGTTTTATAGCCTTCCATGTTGATGGCCGAGTAATGGGCGAAAAGGTCTTCATCATCCCTGCCGGCCGCGATAATGAAACCGTAGCCCTTGGCATTGTTGAACCATTTCACCTTGCCATTCATCTTGACGACCGACATAACCCATTTCCCTCTGCAACGCACTCCATCACTGGAGTATCATCCAGTCCATCCGCAGGCTAATCTTGAAGTAAGGATAGATTCCACGGACCTTTTTAACCCACGATGGGCTCTATTGGTTGTAACACCGTTTTGCCGATAGTCAAGGTGGCCGGGTGGTCGTGGTTGAAATCGCCCACAAGCGCCCCCATCACTGTATTCGCCAACTAAACGAACCTTTCTTTCCATGCATGCAGTCAGCCAGATTCGACTAACATTCAATCAGGATCGCCCGGATCTACACGACGACGATTCCGCAGGCATTGCTGTTCAGGAGGCAAAGCCTGCATTACAGGCGCCACCGATGTACAAGGTGGTTTTGTTCAACGATGACTACACACCGATGGATTTCGTCGTCGAAGTGCTCGAGGTGTTTTTTAACCTGAATCGCGAGCTGGCGACCAAGGTCATGCTGGCCGTCCATACAGAGGGACGGGCAGTATGTGGAGTGTTTACCCGCGACATCGCCGAGACGAAGGCCATGCAGGTCAACCAGTACGCCCGGGAAAGCCAGCATCCGCTACTCTGTGAAATCGAGAAGGACGGTTAACGCCGACCACTTGGGTATGAGGTGAAGCTATGTTAAACCGCGAGCTCGAAGTCACCCTCAATCTTGCCTTCAAGGAGGCTCGTTCGAAGCGTCATGAATTCATGACCGTCGAACACCTGCTGCTGGCCCTATTGGATAACGAGGCTGCCGCCACCGTTTTGCGTGCCTGCGGCGCGAACCTCGATAAACTCAAGCATGATCTGCAGGAGTTCATCGACTCCACCACGCCATTGATCCCCGTCCATGACGAGGATCGCGAAACCCAGCCAACCCTGGGCTTCCAGCGTGTCCTGCAGCGTGCTGTCTTCCATGTACAGAGCTCGGGCAAGCGTGAAGTCACCGGCGCCAACGTGCTGGTTGCCATCTTCAGCGAGCAGGAAAGCCAGGCGGTGTTCCTGCTCAAGCAGCAGAGCGTTGCGCGTATCGATGTCGTCAACTACATCGCCCATGGCATCTCCAAGGTGCCGGGGCATGGCGATCATTCCGAGGGTGAGCAGGATATGCAGGACGACGAGGGCGGTGAGTCTTCTTCTTCAGGCAACCCATTGGATGCCTATGCCAGCAACCTGAACGAACTGGCACGCCAGGGACGCATTGACCCGCTGGTCGGGCGCGAAGCGGAAGTCGAGCGTGTCGCACAGATCCTGGCTCGGCGTCGCAAGAACAACCCATTGCTGGTGGGCGAGGCGGGCGTGGGCAAGACCGCAATCGCCGAAGGCCTGGCCAAGCGCATCGTCGACAACCAGGTGCCGGACCTGCTGGCCAACAGCGTGGTGTACTCCCTCGATCTGGGTGCCTTGCTGGCCGGTACCAAATACCGCGGTGATTTCGAGAAACGCTTCAAGGCGTTGCTTGGCGAGTTGAAAAAACGTCCGCAAGCGATCCTGTTCATCGACGAGATCCACACCATTATTGGTGCCGGGGCGGCGTCGGGTGGGGTCATGGATGCGTCTAACCTGCTCAAGCCGTTGCTGTCGTCGGGTGATATCCGTTGCATCGGCTCGACCACGTTCCAGGAATTCCGCGGGATCTTCGAGAAAGACCGTGCCCTGGCCCGGCGTTTCCAGAAGGTCGATGTGTCGGAGCCTTCGGTGGAAGACACCATAGGTATCCTGCGCGGCCTGAAAGGGCGTTTCGAGCTGCACCACAACATCGAATACAGCGATGAAGCCCTGCGCGCGGCGGCTGAGCTGGCCTCGCGTTACATCAACGACCGGCACATGCCGGACAAGGCCATCGACGTCATCGACGAAGCGGGTGCCTACCAGCGCCTGCAACCGGTGGAGAAACGCGTCAAGCGCATCGAAGTGCCTCAGGTCGAGGACATCGTGGCGAAAATCGCGCGTATTCCGCCTAAGCACGTCACCAGTTCCGACAAGGAGCTGCTGCGTAACCTGGAGCGTGACCTGAAGCTGACGGTGTTCGGCCAGGATGCGGCCATCGACTCGCTGTCGACCGCCATCAAGCTGTCCCGCGCCGGTCTCAAGTCGCCAGACAAGCCAGTGGGTTCGTTCCTGTTCGCCGGTCCTACCGGTGTCGGCAAGACCGAGGCCGCGCGGCAGCTGGCCAAGGCAATGGGTATCGAGCTGGTTCGCTTCGACATGTCCGAGTACATGGAGCGCCACACCGTATCGCGTCTGATCGGTGCGCCTCCAGGCTATGTCGGTTTCGACCAGGGCGGCCTGCTGACCGAAGCCATCACCAAGCAGCCACACTGCGTATTGTTGCTCGATGAAATCGAGAAGGCGCATCCGGAAGTCTTCAACCTGCTCCTGCAGGTCATGGACCACGGTACGCTCACCGATAACAACGGGCGCAAGGCGGACTTCCGCAACGTGATCATCATCATGACCACGAACGCCGGTGCCGAAACCGCGGCTCGAGCTTCGATCGGTTTCACCCATCAGGACCACTCGTCCGATGCGATGGAAGTGATCAAGAAGAGCTTCACGCCTGAATTCCGCAACCGCCTGGACACCATTATCCAGTTTGGTCGCCTCAGCCATGAAGTCATCAAGAGCGTGGTGGACAAGTTCCTTACCGAACTTCAGGCGCAGCTCGAGGACAAGCGTGTATTGCTGGAAGTCACCGATGCGGCCCGCAGTTGGCTGGCAGAAGGTGGTTACGATGTGACGATGGGGGCGCGGCCGATGGCTCGCTTGATCCAGGACAAGATCAAGCGTCCGCTGGCCGAGGAAATCCTCTTTGGCGAACTGGCCGAGCATGGCGGTGTGGTCCACATCGACATCAAGGACGGCGAACTGACCTTCGACTTCGAAACCACGGCCGAAATGGCCTGATCGTTAGTCGCAACACAGCAAAAGGCGCCGAAAGGCGCCTTTTTGCTATTCCAGCCCCACACCAATCCCTTGTGGGAGCGAGCAAGCTTGGCTCCCACAAACAAAAACGCCCGGCATCAGCCGGGCGTTTTGTATTGACTTGTTAGCGAGCGCGGTAAGTGATGCGCCCTTTGCTCAAGTCATAGGGCGTCAGCTCGACGCGCACTTTGTCACCGGTAAGAATACGAATGTAGTTCTTGCGCATCTTGCCGGAGATATGCGCGGTTACGACGTGCCCATTTTCCAACTCCACACGAAACATGGTGTTGGGCAGGGTGTCGACGACAGTGCCTTCCATTTCGAAGCTGTCTTCTTTCGACATGCAGTAAAGCCCTCGGTATCCAGTGAATGGCCCGGTGCAACTGCGCCAGGCAAAAGCGGCGTGCATTGTGCCCGAAAAAGGGGGTTCAAGCCAAGGGGTTCTAGCTTTTAAGCCGAAGGGATCTAACTCAGGACAACCCACCGCTGGTTAATCAGCAGTTCAATGGGGCGATATTGGGTCTTGTAGTTCATTTTCTTGCAGTTCTTGATCCAGTAGCCCAGGTACACCGCTTCCAGTCCCAGGCGCCGGGCTTCGTTGATTTGCCAGAGGATGGCAAACCGCCCCAGGCTGCGCCGTTCTTCGTCTGGCTCGTAGAAGGTGTACACCGCCGAAAGCCCATTGGGCAGCAGGTCCGTGACGGCGATGGCGACCAGACGCCCTTCGAGGCGGAATTCGTAGAAGCGGGAAAACGGCAGATCACGTACCAGGAAGGTCGAGAACTGATCCCGACTGGGCGGATACATGTCGCCATCGGCATGGCGTTGTTCGATGTAGCGCTGGTACAGGTCGAAATATTCTTCAGTGAACTGCGGCTTGGCTGGGCGGACCTGAAGGTCGGCGTTGCGCTTGAAAATGCGTTTCTGCTGACGATTGGGCAAAAATTGCGCCACAGGGATGCGCGCCGGGACGCAGGCGTTGCAATGCTGGCAATGGGGCCGGTAGAGATGGTCGCCACTACGACGAAAGCCCATTTCCGACAGGTCTGCGTAGACATGCACATCCATGGGCTGGCTAGGGTCGAGGAACAGCGTCGTGGCCTGCTCCTCTGGCAGGTAACTGCAAGAGTGGGGCTGAGTGGCATAGAACTTCAAGCGCGCCAACTCGGTCATGATCAACCCTCGGATAAGCTTTTAAATTTAAGTGTAAGCCACGAGCGCGAATGTCGCTCAGCAAACCCAGGTTGCGTGGTTGGGTTGATCCAGATGGGCCTTGAGATAGCCCGCAAACTCAGTCCGTGGAATCGAGCGGGCGCCCAGGCTGTGCAGATGCTCGGTGGGCATCTGGCAGTCGATCAGCACGAAACCGGCGGCCTTGAGGTGTTGGACCAGCCTCGCGAAGCCGAATTTCGACGCATTGTCGGCCCGGCTGAACATGGACTCGCCAAAAAACAGCTGGCCCATGGCCAAGCCATACAGGCCGCCCACCAATGCCCCTTGGTCCCACACTTCCACCGAATGGGCGAAACCGCGTCGGTGCAGTTCCAGATAAGCGGTTTGCATGGCGTCGGTGATCCAGGTGCCCTCGGCATAGTCCCGCGGCGCGGCGCAGGCCTGGATGACCGCGGCAAAATCCCGATCGAACGTCACTTCATAGCGCTGCTTGCGCAGCAGTTTGCCCAGGCTGCGGGATATGTGCAGTTCGTCGGGAAACAGCACCGTGCGCGGGTCCGGCGACCACCAGAGGATCGGCTGCCCCTCGGAAAACCATGGGAAGCAACCATGGCGATAGGCCTGGATCAGCCTGTCGGCGGATAGATCGCCACCGGCGGCCAATAACCCGTTGGGATCGCGCATGGCTTTTGCCAGTGGCGGGAACTCGAAAGTGTTGCGTTGTAACCAGGTCAGCATTGGTATCCGGCTTAGTAGAAGGGGAGGGCGGCAGGTGGCGGGCCTCGTCCATCAGCGAGCGCCCGCCTGGAAGGTTAACCGTCAAACGGCCGGGATGTCATCGAGATACTTCTCTGCGTCGAGTGCGGCCATGCAGCCAGCGCCGGCGGAGGTAATCGCTTGGCGATAGACATGGTCGGCCACATCGCCGGCGGCGAACACGCCTTCGATATCGGTCGCGGTGGCGTTGCCTTCGTTGCCGCCGCGTACGAGCAGGTAGCCGTCACGCATCTTCAACTGGCCCTGGAACAGCTCGGTATTGGGTTTATGGCCGATAGCAATGAACACGCCGGCCAGGGACAGGGTGCTGGTTTCGCCGGTCTCGCTGTGGCGCAGGCGCGCGCCAGTCACGCCGCTGGCGTCGCCCAGGACTTCGTCCAGGTTCTGGTTCCAGTGCAGCTTGATATTGCCGCTGGCGGCCTTTTCGAAGAGTTTGTCCTGCAGGATCTTCTCTGAACGCAGCTTGTCGCGACGGTGGATCAGGTGCACTTCCCTGGCGATGTTCGACAGGTACAGGGCTTCCTCGACCGCGGTATTGCCGCCGCCGACCACGGCCACCACCTGGTTGCGATAGAAAAAGCCATCGCAGGTCGCACACGCCGAAACTCCCTTGCCGGCGAAGCTTTCTTCCGAAGGCAGTCCCAGGTATTGGGCTGAGGCACCGGTGGCAATGATCAGCGCATCGCAGGTGTAGGTGCCGCTGTCGCCGATCAATTCGAATGGGCGCTGTTGCAACTTGGCGGTGTGGACATGGTCGTAGACGATCTGCGTGTCGAAGCGCTCGGCGTGCCGTTGCATGCGTTCCATCAGTACCGGGCCCGTCAGGCCTTCGACATCGCCGGGCCAGTTATCGACTTCCACCGTGGTGGTGAGCTGGCCACCGGCCTGCAGACCGGTAATGACAACGGGTTTGAGGTTGGCGCGGGCAGCATAGACGGCAGCGCTGTACCCCGCAGGGCCGGAACCGAGAATGATCAGGCGTGAATGCTTCACTTCGCTCATAAAAAACACCTCATAAGCCTTTGTCACAAAAGAGAATGCATGGTCCAATTGGCGCGTGTACACCCTGTATCCGGCTATGCTGTCAGGCAATGCCTTGGCGCGGACAAACCCGTACAATGCTTGAGTTTTGAACGCAGGATGGGCTAAAGATCAAAATCTTCGGCAACACCTGCGGTTTTCTGGATGCACCCCACAGTGGTAAAAGTAGTACCGGTTGTGCACATTCACTTTTTTACCTGCTCGTCATGGGCAGTTTTTTATAGTCATTCAACAGATGGACGCGCCGTTGGCGCAGGAAAAGAAGCGTTTTGAAGAAATCCACCGCAGCACCCAAACCAGTCGTTCCGCTCTGGCGCCAGCAATTGCACTACCGGCTCAAGGAAGGTGCGTTGATCGCCATCGGCGCCCTGTGCCTGTTCCTGATGATGGCCCTGCTGACCTACGGCAAGGACGATCCGGGCTGGAGCCATAACAGCAAGATCGACGACGTGCAGAACTTCGGCGGTCCGGCCGGTTCCTACAGCGCCGACATCCTGTTCATGGTGCTGGGCTATTTCGCCTACATCTTCCCGCTGCTGCTGGCGATCAAGGCCTATCAGATCTTCCGCCAGCGCCACGAGCCGTGGCAGTGGAGCGGCTGGCTGTTCTCCTGGCGCCTGATCGGCCTGGTGTTCCTGGTGTTGTCGGGGGCCGCGCTGGCCCATATCCATTTCCACGCGCCCACCGGCTTGCCGGCCGGGGCGGGCGGGGCGCTGGGGGAAAGCCTCGGCGACCTGGCCAGGAACGCCCTGAACATCCAGGGCAGCACGCTGCTGTTCATCGCCCTGTTCCTGTTCGGCCTGACGGTGTTCACCGACCTGTCATGGTTCAAGGTCATGGACGTCACCGGCAAGATCACCCTCGACCTGATCGAGCTGATCCAGGGCGCCATGAATCGCTGGTGGGCGGCGCGCACCGAGCGCAAGCAACTGGTGGCGCAACTGCGTGAAGTCGACGACCGTGTCCACGACGTGGTAGCCCCGACGACGCCGGACAAGCGCGAGCAGGCCAAGGTCAAGGAGCGCCTGATCGAGCGTGAGCAGGCGTTGAGCAAGCACATGTCCGATCGCGAGAAACAGGTGCCGCCGGTCATCACCATGGCCCCGGCCAAGCCGCCCGAGCAAAGCAAGCGCGTCCAGAAAGAGAAACAGGCGCCGCTGTTCGTCGACAGCGCGGTGGAAGGCACCTTGCCGCCGATCTCGATCCTGGACCCGGCCGAGAAGAAACAGCTCAACTACTCGCCCGAATCCCTGGCGGCCGTCGGCCATTTGCTGGAGATCAAGCTCAAGGAGTTCGGCGTCGAGGTCTCGGTGGACTCGATTCACCCGGGCCCGGTCATCACCCGCTACGAAATCCAGCCGGCCGCCGGCGTGAAGGTCAGCCGCATCTCCAACCTCGCGAAAGACCTGGCGCGTTCCCTGGCCGTGACCAGCGTGCGGGTGGTGGAAGTGATTCCCGGCAAGACCACCGTGGGCATCGAGATTCCCAACGAAGACCGGCAGATCGTGCGCTTCTCCGAAGTGCTGTCGACGCCTGAGTACGACAACCACAAGTCGCCGGTCACCCTGGCCCTGGGCCACGACATCGGCGGCAAGCCGGTCATCACTGACCTGGCGAAAATGCCCCACCTGCTGGTGGCCGGTACCACCGGTTCCGGTAAGTCGGTGGGCGTGAACGCGATGATCCTGTCGATTCTGTTCAAGTCAGGTCCCGAAGACGCCAAGCTGATCATGATCGACCCGAAAATGCTCGAGCTGTCGATCTACGAAGGCATCCCGCACCTGCTCTGCCCGGTGGTCACCGACATGAAGGACGCCGCCAACGCCTTGCGCTGGAGCGTCGCCGAGATGGAGCGCCGCTACAAGCTGATGGCGAAGATGGGCGTGCGCAACCTGTCGGGCTTCAATGCCAAGGTCAAGGAAGCCGAAGAGGCCGGTACGCCGTTGAGCGATCCGCTGTATCACCGCGAAAATATCCACGACGAAGCGCCGCTGCTGCACAAGCTGCCGACCATCGTGGTGGTGGTGGACGAATTCGCCGACATGATGATGATCGTCGGCAAGAAGGTCGAAGAGCTGATCGCCCGTATTGCCCAGAAGGCCCGTGCGGCCGGTATCCACCTGATCCTCGCCACACAGCGGCCGTCGGTGGACGTGATCACCGGCCTGATCAAGGCCAACATCCCGACCCGCATGGCGTTCCAGGTGTCGAGCAAGATCGACTCGCGGACCATCATCGACCAGGGCGGTGCCGAGCAGCTGCTTGGTCACGGTGACATGCTCTACATGCCGCCGGGCACCAGCCTGCCGATCCGTGTGCATGGCGCGTTCGTCTCCGACGACGAAGTGCACCGCGTGGTGGAGGCCTGGAAACTGCGTGGCGCTCCTGAATACAACGACGACATCCTCAACGGTGTCGAAGAAGCCGGCAGCGGTTTCGAGGGCAGCAGCGGCGGCGGTGACGACGATGCTGAAACCGATGCGCTCTATGACGAAGCGGTGCAATTCGTCCTGGAAAGCCGCCGGGCCTCGATTTCTGCCGTTCAGCGCAAGCTGAAGATTGGCTACAACCGCGCCGCCCGCATGATCGAAGCCATGGAAATGGCCGGGGTGGTGACGGCCATGAACACCAACGGCTCGCGCGAAGTACTGGCGCCGGGCCCGATGCGCGACTAACGACCCGGGCGGCCTGCTGACAGACCGCTCGACCCCCACGACTTCATGAGGACTCCCATGCGCCTGATTCGCATGTTGCTGTTGCCCGTACTGGCCTTGTCTACTTTGTCGGCCCACGCCGGCGAAAAGGACGTGGCTCGCCTGACCCAATTGCTGGGAGGCTCCCAGACCCTGACCGCGCGTTTCTCCCAGTTGACTCTCGATGGCAGTGGTACCCAGTTGCAGGAAACCGCTGGCGACATGGCCCTGCAGCGTCCAGGCCTGTTCTACTGGCACACCGATGCGCCAGCCGAGCAATTGATGGTCTCCGATGGCAAGAAAGTTTCCCTGTGGGACCCGGACCTGGAGCAGGTGACCATCAAGACCCTCGACCAGCGCCTGACCCAGACGCCGGCGCTGCTGCTCTCCGGTGACATTTCCGAGATCAGCCAGAGCTTCGAGATCACCTCCAAGGAGGCCGGTGGCGTGATTGACTTCACCCTCAAGCCCAAGACCAAGGATAGCCTGTTCGACAGTCTGCGCCTGTCGTTCCGTAACGGCCTGGTCAACGACATGCAACTGATCGACAGTGTTGGCCAGCGCACCAATATCCTGTTCACCGGGGTCAAGGCCAACGAGCCGATCGCCGCGTCCAAGTTCAAGTTCGATATCCCCAAGGGTGCGGACGTGATCCAGGAATAAACCAAGACCCCCTGTGGGAAATGGCCTGTAGGAATGGTCTGTGGGAATTGGTCTGTGGGAGCAAGGCTTGCCCGCGATACAGGCACCTCGGTGTATCTGGTAGACCGAGGCGATGCAATCGCGGGCAAGCCTTGCTCCCACAGGTCTGCTCCGGCAGAGATCATCGGCACCAGGATTCAGTGGAGGTTGCATAAGTAGTGATGGACCTGTTTCGAAGCGCCCCGATTGCCCAGCCCTTGGCCGCCCGCCTGCGCGCGACCAACCTGGATGAGTACGTCGGCCAGGAGCATGTGCTCGCCCGCGGCAAGCCTCTGCGCGAGGCCTTGGAGCAGGGTGCGTTGCACTCGATGATCTTCTGGGGCCCGCCGGGCGTGGGCAAGACCACCCTGGCGCGACTGCTGGCGGAAGTCTCGGACGCCCATTTCGAAACGGTGTCGGCGGTACTGGCCGGGGTCAAGGAGATCCGCCAGGCGGTGGAAGTGGCCAAGCAGCAGGCCGGGCAATACGGCAAGCGCACGATCCTGTTCGTCGACGAAGTCCACCGTTTCAACAAGTCCCAGCAGGACGCATTCCTGCCCTACGTCGAAGACGGCACGCTGATTTTCATCGGCGCCACCACCGAAAACCCCTCGTTCGAACTCAACAACGCCTTGCTGTCGCGGGCGCGGGTCTATGTGCTCAAGAGCCTCGACGAGGCGGCGATGCGCAAGTTGGTGCATCGCGCGCTGACCGAGGAGCGCGGCCTGGGCAAGCGGCATCTGAGCCTCAGCGATGAAGGCTTCCAGATCCTGTTTTCAGCCGCCGATGGCGATGGCCGGCGCTTGCTCAACCTGCTGGAAAACGCCTCGGACCTGGCCGAAGACGACAGCGAGATCGGCGTCGAGCTGCTGCAAAGCCTGCTGGGTGACACCCGTCGGCGCTTCGACAAGGGCGGCGAGGCGTTCTACGACCAGATTTCGGCGCTGCACAAATCGATCCGCGGTTCCAACCCCGACGCGGCCTTGTACTGGTTTGCGCGCATGATCGACGGCGGCTGCGATCCGCTGTACCTGGCGCGGCGGGTGGTGCGCATGGCCAGCGAAGACATCGGTAATGCCGACCCGCGGGCCCTGAGCCTGTGCCTGGCGGCCTGGGACGTGCAGGAGCGCCTCGGCAGCCCGGAAGGCGAGCTTGCCGTGGCCCAGGCGATCACCTACCTGGCCTGCGCGCCGAAAAGCAACGCCGTGTACATGGGTTTCAAGGCGGCGATGCGCAGCGCTACCGAGCACGGTTCCCTCGAGGTGCCGCTGCACCTGCGCAACGCGCCGACCAAGCTCATGAAGCAGCTGGGCTACGGCGAAGAATACCGTTACGCCCACGATGAGCCGGACGCCTATGCCGCCGGCGAAGACTATTTTCCCGATGAACTCGAACCCCAGCGCTTCTATCAGCCGGTGCCTCGTGGCCTGGAGCTGAAGATCGGCGAGAAGCTCAACCACTTGGCGCAACTGGACCGCTTGAGTCCACGGCAGCGGAGAAAACCTTGATCCCCTTGATTCTTGCAGTTTCCGCCGGTGGCGTTGCGGGTACGTTGGTGCGCTTCGCGACCGGCAACTGGATCAACGCAAATTGGCCGCGGCACTTCTATACCGCGACGCTGGCCGTTAATATCTTGGGCTGTCTGCTGATCGGTGTTCTATACGGTCTGTTTTTGATGCGCCCGGAAGTGCCTATCGAGGTGCGTGCGGGCCTGATCGTCGGCTTTCTTGGCGGCCTGACGACCTTTTCATCCTTTTCACTGGATACGGTGCGCTTGCTGGAAAGCGGGCAAGTGCCGCTGGCCCTGGGCTATGCGGCCATCAGCGTATTCGGCGGGCTGCTCGCCACCTGGGCTGGCCTGTCCTTGACCAAACTTTGATAACGAGAGACCGACATGCTCGATTCCAAACTGTTACGTAGCAACCTTCAGGACGTAGCGGACCGCCTGGCATCCCGTGGCTTTGCCCTGGACGTCGCGCGCATCGAAGCGCTGGAAGAACAGCGCAAGACCGTCCAGACCCGCACCGAAGCCCTGCAGGCTGAACGTAACGCGCGCTCCAAGTCCATCGGCCAGGCCAAGCAGCGCGGTGAAGACATCGCGCCGCTGATGGCTGATGTCGAGCGCATGGCGGGAGAATTGAGCGCCGGCAAGGTCGAGCTGGACGCGATCCAGACCGAGCTGGATTCGATCCTGCTGGGCATCCCGAACCTGCCTCACGAATCGGTGCCGGTCGGTGAAGACGAAGAGGGCAACGTCGAAGTGCGCCGTTGGGGCACGCCGAAAGCCTTCGATTTCCCGGTGCAGGACCACGTGGCCTTGGGCGAGAAGTTCGGCTGGCTCGACTTCGAAACCGCCGCCAAGCTGTCGGGCGCCCGTTTTGCCTTGCTGCGCGGGCCGATTGCCCGCCTGCACCGGGCCCTGGCGCAGTTCATGATCAACCTGCATGTCACCGAGCACGGCTACGAAGAAGCCTACACGCCGTACCTGGTCCAGGCCCCGGCCCTG
Source organism: Pseudomonas brassicacearum subsp. brassicacearum (assembly GCF_008801605.1). Classification (GTDB taxonomy): domain Bacteria; phylum Pseudomonadota; class Gammaproteobacteria; order Pseudomonadales; family Pseudomonadaceae; genus Aquipseudomonas; species Aquipseudomonas brassicacearum. Next base: position 106,423 of record NZ_VZPJ01000007.1, read on the forward strand.
CAAGGCACTGGCCAGTTGCCGAAGTTCGAGGAAGATCTGTTCAAGATCAGCCGCGAAGGCGAGGCAGACCTGTACCTGATCCCGACCGCCGAAGTGTCGCTGACCAACATCGTGGCCGGCGAAATCGTCGACGCCAAGCAACTGCCGATCAAGTTCGTTGCCCACACGCCGTGCTTCCGCAGTGAAGCCGGGGCGTCGGGCCGTGACACCCGTGGCATGATCCGCCAGCACCAGTTCGACAAGGTCGAGATGGTGCAGATCGTCGAGCCTTCGAAGTCCATGGAAGCGCTGGAAAGCCTGACCGCCAACGCCGAGAAGGTCTTGCAGCTGCTGGAACTGCCGTATCGCACCCTGGCGCTGTGCACCGGCGACATGGGCTTCAGTGCGGTCAAGACCTATGACCTGGAAGTCTGGATCCCGAGCCAGGACAAGTACCGCGAGATTTCCTCGTGCTCCAACTGCGGCGACTTCCAGGCCCGCCGCATGCAGGCGCGTTTCCGCAACCCGGAAACCGGCAAGCCGGAACTGGTCCACACCCTCAATGGCTCCGGCCTGGCGGTGGGGCGTACCCTGGTGGCGGTGCTGGAAAACTACCAGCAGGCCGACGGTTCGATCCGTGTGCCTGAAGTGTTGAAGCCCTACATGGGCGGCATCGAGGTCATCGGCTAAATGGACTATTTGCCACTGTTCCACAACCTGCGCGGCAGCCGCGTGCTGGTGGTCGGCGGTGGGGAGATTGCCTTGCGCAAGTCCCGCCTGCTGGCCGATGCCGGCGCGTTGCTGCGGGTGGTCGCACCCGACATCGAACCGCAGTTGCGGGAACTGGTCAGTGGCAGCGGCGGCGAGTGCCTCCAGCGCGGTTACCTTGAAACGGACCTGGACGGTTGCGGGCTGATCATTGCCGCTACCGACGACGAACCGCTCAATGCCCAGGTCTCGGCTGACGCTCATAAGCGTTGTGTGCCGGTCAACGTGGTGGACGCGCCGGCGCTGTGCAGCGTGATCTTCCCGGCGATCGTCGACCGCTCACCGTTGGTGATCGCGGTGTCCAGCGGCGGCGACGCGCCGGTGCTGGCGCGGCTGATCCGGGCCAAGCTGGAAACCTGGATTCCGTCGACCTACGGGCAGTTGGCTGGGCTGGCGGCGCGTTTTCGCAGCCAGGTCAAAGGCTTGTTTCCCGATGTGCAGCAACGACGGGCGTTCTGGGAAGAAGTGTTCCAGGGTCCTATCGCCGACCGGCAACTGGCCGGGCAGGGCGCTGAAGCCGAGCGCCTGCTGCGGGAAAAGATCGATGGCCAGGCGCCGGACGCGCCGGGCGAAGTTTATCTGGTGGGCGCCGGGCCGGGCGATCCGGACCTGTTGACCTTCCGCGCCTTGCGCTTGATGCAACAGGCGGACGTGGTGCTGTACGACCGCCTGGTGGCGCCGGCGATCCTGGAGCTCTGCCGGCGCGACGCCGAGCGCATCTACGTCGGCAAGCGCCGTTCCGAACATGCCGTACCCCAGGACCAGATCAACCAGCAATTGGTGGACCTGGCTCGCCAAGGCAAGCGCGTGGTGCGGTTGAAGGGCGGCGATCCGTTCATCTTCGGGCGCGGCGGCGAGGAGATCGAAGAGCTGGCGGCCCATGGCATCCCGTTCCAGGTCGTCCCGGGCATCACCGCGGCCAGTGGTTGCGCGGCCTACGCCGGAATCCCGCTGACCCATCGCGACTACGCCCAATCGGTGCGTTTCATCACCGGCCATCTCAAGGACGGCACCAGCGACTTGCCATGGGCCGACCTGGTCTCTCCGGCCCAGACGCTGGTGTTCTACATGGGCTTGGTCGGCCTGCCGATGATCTGCAGCGAGCTGATCAAGCATGGCCGTGCGGCGGATACGCCAGCGGCGTTGATCCAGCAGGGCACGACGTCCAACCAGCGGGTATTTACCGGCACTTTGGCGGACTTGCCACGGCTGGTGGCCGAGCACGAAGTGCATGCGCCGACCCTGGTGATCGTTGGGGAAGTGGTGCAACTGCGCGAGAAGCTGGCGTGGTTTGAAGGGGCTCAAGGCCAGGTCTGAAACCGTGTTGTCCCGATTGCGAGCAAGCTCGCTCCCACAGTGGACCGTGTTTGAATACAGTCCAATGTGGGAGCGAGCTTGCTCGCGATGAGGCCCTCAAATACAGCGAAAACCCAGGTTCAATCCCCAGCCCCACGCCAAATCCCTTTCCCACTCAACCTTCCCCGATCATGGGCGACCGTAAGGTCCTGCTTCGGCCCCTTGGGCACGATCCCATTCGGGTTGATGGTCTTGTGGCTGCCGTAGTAATGGCCTTGGATGTGGGTGAAATCCACGGTCTCGGCAATGCCTGGCCACTGGTACAACTCCCGCAGCCAGTTCGACAGGTTCGGATAATCGGCGATGCGCCGCAGGTTGCATTTGAAGTGGCCGAAGTACACCGCGTCGAAGCGGATGATCGTAGTGAATAGGCGAATATCCGCCTCGGTCAGGTATTCGCCAGCCAGGTAACGGCGGGTTGCCAGCAACGCTTCCAGCCAATCCAGTTCGGCAAATAGCCGGTCGAAGGCTTCTTCATACGCGGCTTGGGTCGTGGCGAATCCGGCACGGTACACACCGTTGTTCACCGCCGGGTAGATCCGCTCGTTCAAGGCGTCGATATCGCGGCGCAGGTGTTCGGGATACAGGTCCAGGTCGTTGCCAGTCAAGTCGTCGAAGGCACTGTTGAACATGCGGATGATTTCCGCCGATTCATTGTTGACGATGCGTTGTTGGCGTTTGTCCCACAGCACCGGCACGGTAACGCGGCCAGTGTAGTCCGGCGTGTCGGCGGTGTAGCGCTGATGCAGGAAGCTCAGGTTGTCGAGTTTGTCGCCAGTGGAGCCGTGGGTCTTGTCGAAGGTCCAGCCGTTTTCCAACATCAGGTAGCTGACCACCGACACATCGATCAAGTTTTCCAGGCCCTTGAGCTTGCGCAAGATCAGCGTGCGGTGCGCCCAGGGGCAGGCCAGGGACACGTACAAATGGTAGCGCCCGGCCTCGGCGGCAAAACCGCTGTCGCCTGAAGGGCCGGCGCTGCCGTCGGCAGTCACCCAGTGACGGCGTTGCGCCTGTTCGCGCTGGAAGGTGCCGTCCTTGCTTTCATACCACTGATCCTGCCAGCGGCCCTCGACTAACAAACCCATCTCGATCTCCTCGGCCAATAAACGTTGGAGGCGAGTCTATTCCGATAGGTTCGGAGTAAAAGCGCAAAGGTTGGGCGCTAATGATCGGTTAAATCGAACGATCCCGGGCATCCCAATACTGCCGGGCTTTGTCGAACGCTTCTTCGCGCGCCAGGCCCAGGCCACGCAAGGCCAGGGCCATGGTGGCGATCAGCGCCAGTTGTGGGTAGCTGTCCTCGACGTCGCCACGCCAGATCGCCTTCAAGTGCTCGGGATCGAGGTTTTCCGGTTTGACGTGGCGCTGCTCGGCCAATCGCGGCCATTCTTCGTCCCAACTGACGCCGCCGGTGGTGCCGTACAAGTGGCTGTCGGCGTCCGGGTTGATTTCGATCTCGCCGCCGTCGCCCTTGATGACGATGGCGGTATCACCGAGCAAGCCGCTGGCATCGCGGTGCACGGCCTGATAGCCCGGGTGGAAGATGCTTTGCAAGCCGCACCGGGCGGCCAGCGGGTTGAGGATGCGTGCCAGGGAGTGGATCGGCGAGCGCAGGCCCAGGGTGTTGCGCAGGTCAATCATCCGCTGCATCTGCGGCGCCCAGTCCACCAGCGGCATGAAGGCCAGGCCGCCGTTGTCCAGCGCGCTGCCGACCTGCTGCCAATCCCGGCACAGTGGGATCTGCAACAAGCCCAGCAATTGTTCGGTGTAGAGCCGACCTGCCGTATGAGCGCCGGCGCCGTGCATGAAAATCCGCACGCCGTTCTGCCCAAGGCACTTGGCCGCCAGCAGGTACCACGGCAAATGGCGTTTCTTGCCGGCGTAGGTCGGCCAGTCGAGGTCCACCGCCAACGCCGGGACTACCAGGCGTTCACGCAGGGCCTCGGTGAAACCGGCCATCTCCTCGGCACTTTCTTCCTTGTGTCGCAGCAGCATCAGGAAGGCGCCAAGCTGGGTGTCCTCGACCTTTTCGTCGAGCACCAGGCCCATGGCTTCGCGGGCTTCTTCGCGGGTCAGGTTGCGGGCACCGCGCTTGCCTTTGCCAAGGATGCGCACGAACTGGGCGAACGGGTGTTCGGCCGGGGTCTCAAGGGTCAGCGATGGGAAGTCGGTCATAAGCAATTCGTCGGTTTGGGCAGGCCCGCCAGCTTGGCGGCGAGTTTGGCGGGAGTGCCTTTGAACAATCGGTTCAGGTGCAGGCTATTGCCTTTGTCCGCGCCCAGTTTCAGTGCCGTGTACTTGATCAGCGGCCGGGTCGCGGGGGAGAGCTGGAATTCGTTGTAGAAGCCGCGCAGCAGTTCGAGGATTTCCCAGTGTTCGGGGCCGAGCTCGATGTCTTCGGCGGTTGCCAGGGCCGTGGCGACCTCGGCCGACCAGTCGTCAAGGTCGGCCAGGTAGCCGTCCTTGTCCAGCGCGATGGCGCGGTCGCCCACGTTCAGCGTCTTCATAGCCAGGTGTTGACCTTGTCGTGCTCGATCGACAGCTCGACGAAACCTGAGTAGTTGATGGCTTCGGCCCAGTCTGGCGTGTCCAGGGCGCGGGCCTGGAGGTCTTCGGCGAGCACGAACAGGTTCACCCCAGCGGCCTGCAGCACCTCAAACGGTGGGCTGCCCGGTTGCAACGCGTACGTCGCGTCGCCGCACAGCAGCAGCGCATCCTGATTGCCCAGTACCCGCAGGCAACTGGCGAGGCGGTTATCGCCGAAGGGCGAATGAGACAACACATGCAAAGTCGACATCAGAGGGTGATCACCTGGTCGTAACGGTCAATGAGCGCGGCGATTTGCGGCGCGGTCAGAGCTTTCACGTCGCCCAGCGCCAAGGTATCGGTGGCGATACCTCGTTCGGCGGCGCTGTCGGCACAGAGGAACAGGTCCTCGACGCCGAACATCGGCAACGCCTGCAGGTTGGCGCTCAGGTCCTTTTGCTGGACCGCCTTGGCGTTTTGGTTGGCGGTGAGCTGGAACACCCCGTCATCGAGAAACAGCAGGCCGATCGGCAGGTCGAACGCACCGCCGGCCAGGACGATGTCCAGCGCTTCACGGGCGCCGGGGCCGGACCATGGGGCCTGGCGGCTGATGAGCAATAAAGACTTGGCCATCACGCGCCTCCAAAGCAGATCAAACGGTCGGCGTCCTGGATCGCATCGTGCAACTGGCCCAGCCCGGACAAGGCCCAGGGCGCCTCGACACTGGCCGCCGAACGCTGGTAGCGCTGGGCCTCTTCCTCGTTCAACACCCCACGACGCAACGCCGCCGCGATGCAGACCACGCCGTCGAGCTGGTTGTCGCTGACAAAGGTTCGCCATTGCCGGGGCAGGTCCTGTTCGTCCTGGGGCGTGACGACACTGGCGCAGGCGTTATAGACGCCGTCCTGATAGAAAAACAGCCGCACGATCTCATGCCCGCCCGCCAGCGCAGCCTCGGCAAACAGCAGGGCACGGCGCGAGGAGGGCGCATGGGCGGCGGAAAACAGCGCGATGGCGAACTTCATGACAGACCCGATCAGCAAAACTGCGGCCATGATAAAGCTTTATGGGCGGTGGGGCGATTGCCAGGGAAGGGGGCGAGACCTGTTTGGTTCAGGGGCATTTAAAGAATGCTCCTGCTCGGCAGCTCCTACAGGCCACAGGGAAAGTGCTCAGTCCTGGAGTTTGAGGCCATGCAACTCGCAATACTCCGCCCATTCCATCCCCGCCATCTCCGCCACCTCCTTGTGCACTTCCAGGCGCTGGGCCTGGTAGTCCTGGGGTGAAGCGGCGGTCAGTTGCAGGGTCAGTTCCCAGGCAAACAGGCCCAGGCGCTCGGCCTCGGCTTCGAAGGCTTCATGCAACCGCTCGGCGCGGTACTGCGCGGCAGTCTCGCCCTTGGCCTGGGCCAGCAGCGGGTTGAGGTGGTCCAGCTCGACGCGCAGCTCGGGGCGCTCGTCGAGGAATTTTTCCAGGGCTCGTTCGTGTTGCTGTTCGGTTGCCGCCATGGTCACTCCTTGGGGGATGCAGACTGCTTCTTGCTGGCCTTGGCCGCAGCCGCCAGGCATTCGAGGGCGAATTGTTCGGTGTAGGTCATCTGGATCGGCGTGGTTTCGCCCTTGACGGTGCGTTCGCCGTCGAGGATGTAGCGAATCCGCTTGTCGGTGACGCCGAGGCGCTTGGCGATCCAGGACGGTGTCTGGCCGATCTGGCTGATCAGTTTGTCGGCGTATTCGGCGGTGGGTTTGTAGAATTCGGCGTTGGGGGTCATGGGGTGTTCCGCGTGGCTGGTGGCAATGGCGCGACAGGGTGCGCGAATCGCAGGCCGATGTCCCGTGTAAATTTCAGTAAAGCAGCACGAAGGCCCGGGCCGCAGTGCTACAGTCCGTTTTTTTCTAGATGAGTGAACGCAATGCGAATGTTGACCGTGGCCCTGGCCGCAACCTTGCTGGCCGGCTGCGCGGGTTCGGCGATGAACGAGGCCCGGACCCAGGCCCCTTACAAGACCCTGACCTCGGACAAACCCGAACAGGTCGTGGCCCAGTGTGTGCAGTTCTCCTGGCAGGACGAAGCGGTGTTTGGTGTCGATGCCGGCGCCTACCTGCAACCGGGCAAGAAGGGCGGCTCGACGGTCTACACCCGCTCTGCCGAATCGTTTGTCGATCTGCATGACGGTGCGACAGGCACCGAGTTGAGTTATTACGCCAAGCATGACGACTTCGTGGCCAAGCGCCGGTTGGCGGCGTTGGCGACGTGTCTTTAAGCAGATAGGCCGATCGCGAGCAAGCTCGCTCCCACAGGGTTTGCGTTTCAATCTGTAGGCGTCAGGCGTTTCTGGAAGAAGAAGCGCTGGTGGCCCGGGGGGTAGTCGTCAATCTGGCCGCACTCGGTGAAACCGTGCCTGCGGTAGAACTCCGGCGCCTGGAAGTCGAAGGTGTCCAGCCAGATGCCCACGCAGTTTTTCTCCCGGGCCAGTTCTTCGGCCATCTGCATCAGGGTCGAGCCCGTGCCCTGGCCCCGGGCCTGTTCCGGCACCACCAGCAGCTCGATATACAGCCAGCGGAAAAACACTCGGCCATAGAGCCCCCCGACAATTTCATCCTGTTCGTCCCGCACCAGCCAAGCCACCAGTTCAGGCACCGTCCCGCCGGTCTTGGCGGTGTTATAGGCGCGTAGCGGGGCGAGGATGGCTTGGCGTTCTTCGTCGGTGGGCGTGTCCGTGCGTTCGATTCGTAGCGTCATCGGCGATGTCCTTATGCAGTCAAGATGAACCGCAGGAGCCTATCTCAAAGGCTACCGTGGCGTCACCCGGTGGACGGGAGAACAGGCGCATTACGCAAACCAGGCCATACTAGCTAGTTGCTTGATGCGATCCCCGACTTTTTAAAACAAGAAGAGGCCGACTCATGAAGTTCGAATCCTTTGCCCGGACCCTCATTGCCACCACCCTGACCCTCAGCTGTTTGTATGCCCAGGCCGCCTCCCAGGCGCCAGTGGCCGCCGAGAACGGCATGGTGGTCACCGCCCAGCACCTGGCGACCCACGTGGGTGTCGATGTGCTCAAGAGCGGCGGCAATGCCGTGGATGCGGCGGTGGCGGTGGGGTATGCCCTGGCGGTGGTGTATCCGGCGGCGGGTAACCTGGGCGGGGGTGGCTTCATGACCCTGCAAATGGCCGATGGCCGCAAGACGTTCCTGGATTTCCGCGAAAAAGCGCCCCTGGCCGCCACGGCCAACATGTACTTGGACAAGGATGGCAACGTCGTCCCCGACCTCAGCACCCGCGGACACCTGGCCGTGGGCGTGCCCGGCACCGTCTCCGGCATGGAGTTGGCGTTGAAGAAATACGGCAGTAAACCGCGGGCGGAGCTGATCGCTCCGGCCATCAGGTTCGCCGAGGAAGGCTTTACCCTGGAGCAGGGCGATGTCGATCTGCTGGAAACCGCCACCGATGTGTTCAAGAAGGACATGCGCGATTCCGGGGCGATCTTCCTGCACAACGGCGAGCCCATGCAGGTCGGCCAGAAACTGGTACAAAAAGACCTCGCCAAGACCCTGCGGGAAATCTCCGCCAAGGGTGCCGACGGTTTCTACAAGGGCTGGGTCGCCGATGCCCTGGTCACCTCCAGCCAGGCCAACAAAGGCATCATCACCCAGGCCGACCTGGACAAATACAAGACCCGCGAGCTGGCCCCGGTGGAGTGTGACTACCGCGGCTACCACATCATCTCGGCGCCGCCGCCCAGTTCCGGCGGGGTGGTGCTGTGCCAGATCATGAACATCCTCGACGGCTATCCGATGAAGGACCTGGGATTCCATTCGGCCCAGGGCATGCACTATCAGATCGAAGCCATGCGCCACGCCTACGTGGACCGCAACAGTTACCTGGGGGACCCGGACTTCGTGAAGAACCCCATCGACCATCTGCTGGATAAAAACTACGCCGCCAAACTGCGGGCGGCGATTGAACCGCAAAAGGCCGGCGACTCGCAGAAGATCAAGCCCGGCGTGGCGCCCCATGAGGGCAGCAACACCACCCATTACTCCATCGTCGACCAGTGGGGCAATGCCGTTTCGGTCACCTACACCCTGAACGACTGGTTCGGTGCCGGTGTCATGGCAAGCAAGACCGGGGTGATTCTCAATGATGAAATGGACGACTTCACCGCCAAGGTCGGCGTGCCCAACATGTATGGCCTGGTGCAGGGCGAAGCCAACGCCATCGCGCCGGGCAAGGCGCCGTTGTCATCCATGAGCCCGACCATTGTCACCAAGGACGGCAAGACGGTCATGGTGGTGGGTACCCCGGGCGGCAGCCGGATCATCACCGCGACGTTGCTGACGATCCTCAATGTGATCGACTACGGCATGAACCTCCAGGAGGCTGTCGACGCCCCACGTTTCCACCAACAGTGGATGCCGGAGGAAACCAACCTGGAGACTTTTGCGGCCAGCCCGGATACCCGCAAGCTGCTGGAGAGCTGGGGGCACAAGTTTGCCGGCCCGCAGGACCCCAACCACATTGCCGCGATCCTGGTCGGTGCGCCGTCATTGGGTGGCAAACCGGTGGGCAAGAACCGCTTCTATGGCGCCAACGACCCCCGTCGCAACACTGGGTTGTCGCTGGGGTATTGAGTTATCGCGCGGCTGCGATATTGTTTGAAGAGGGAAGGTCATGAACACCGCATTGCTGATCATCGATGTCCAGAACGCGCTGTGCTCAGGCGAAGAGGAATGCTTCGACAGCCAGCGCATCATCCGGACCATCAACGAACTGGCGGCCAAAACCCGGGCCCTGGGCTTGACGGTGATCCTGATCCAGCACGAAGAGTTGGAAGGCTCGCTGACGTATGGTTCTGCCGCCTGGCAACTGGCCGACGACCTGCTGACCGCTGCCGATGACCTGCGGGTGCGCAAGACCACCCCCGATGCCTTCTACCAGACCGACCTGCAACCGTTGTTGCAGGCCCGAGGCATCGACCGCCTGGTGGTCTGCGGGTTGCAAACCGACTATTGCGTCAACGCTACCGTGCGCCAAGCCCATGCCCTGGGGTACGACGTGGTTTTGGCGGCCGATGCCCACTCCACGGTGGACAACGGCAGCATGGCGGCTGAGCAGATCATCGCCAATCACAACAACCGATTGGGGCGGCTGAGCAGTGCGGTATCGCGGATCGACGTGGTGCCGGCTGCCGACATCCGCCTCTGACCCCAAGACCGATGACAGCTGACCCTCTGATCACCGCAGCGGCGCGAGCACTGGCGGCGGGGGACCCTGTCGCTGCGCTCAATCGCGTCGCGCTGCGCAACGATGCCCCGGCCCTCGCGCTTCGCGGCATTGCCATGGCGCAGTTGGGGGATCTGGTTCGGGCCAGGGCCCTGATGCGTCGGGCGGGCGCGGCCTTCGGGCCCAAGGAGGCCGTGGCACGGGCGCGTTGTGTGGTCGCCGAAGGCGAAATCGCCCTGGCGTCCCGTGACCTGGCTTGGCCGATGAAGCGCCTCGACGCCGCGCGGGCGGTGCTCGAAACCCACGACGACCGGGCGAACGTTGCGCACGCCCACACGATCGAAATCCGGCGGCTGCTGTTGATCGGTCGGCTCGACGAGGCCGAACGCAGGCTCGTTGACCTGGAGCTTGCCTGCCTGCCCTTGGCATCACGGGCGGCTTGCGAGTTAGTGGCTGCGGGAATCGCCATGCGACGGTTGCAAACACAGGCCGCCCGCGCCGCCCTCGAACGGGCCGGGCAAGCCGCAGGGCAAGCGGGAATCGGCGCGCTGAGCGCCGAAATTGAAAGCGCCTGGCGGCTACTGCGCACACCCGCCGCGCGGCTGATCGCCCGAGGCCAGGAGCGCTTGCTCCTGCTGGAAGAAGTGCAAGCGCTGTTGGCCGGGCCGGCGTTGGTGGTGGACGCGTGCCGCTATGGGATCAGCGGCGCCGGCATTCAGGTCAGCCTTGCCCGGCGTCCGGTATTGTTCGCCTTGGCGCGAGGGCTGGCTCAAGCCTGGCCTGGCGACGTGCCAAGGGAAACGCTCATGACCCAGGCCTTCGGCTTGAAACTGACGGATGAATCCCATCGCGCCCGGCTGCGGGTCGAGATGGGGCGGTTGCGTGCCACGCTTCGTCCGTTGGCTGACGTGAGGGCAACCCAGCGCGGTTTTACCCTGGTGCCGCGACATGCCGACGAGGTCGTGGTGCTGGCGCGAGTCGTCGAGGAGCCCTACGCAGCGGTGCTGGCATTGCTGGCCGACGGTGAAGCCTGGTCCAGTTCAGCCCTGGCGCTGGCGCTGGACATCAGTCAGCGTAGCGTGCAACGGGCCTTGGAGACACTGGCCGCCGCCGGTAAGGCGCAGTCGTTCGGGCGCGCCAGGGCCCGTCGCTGGTTGGCGCCACCGATGCCTGGATTCGCGACGGTATTGTTACTCACTGCGCTGCCATCGGAGGATTAGGCTGCAGTCACACCCCACTGATGAGGCGAGTGAGATGAAACGTTCAGAGGCACAGATCCTGCGTGAATACGGTCCTTTCCCGGGCGTCGATTGCGTGCATGGCGTGAGCCATGACGGCGAGCGCGTCTGGTTCGCTTCAGGCGACAAGTTGCATGCCCTCGATCCCGCCAGTGGCCAGACCGTGCATTCGCTCGATGTCCCGGCGAATGCGGGCACGGCGTTCGACGGTGAGTATTTATTCCAGATTGCCGGCGACAGCATCCGCAAGATCGATCCACGCACCGGTCAGGTATTGGCGACGATTCCGGCCCCCAACAGCGGTGATGATTCCGGCCTGGCGTGGGCCGAAGGATCGCTCTGGGTCGGTCAGTACAAGGCGCGCAAGATACTGCAGATCGATCCCGCCGACGGAAGGGTCCTGCGCACCATCGAATCCAACCGCTTTGTCACGGGCGTGACCTGGGTCGATGGAGAGCTTTGGCACGGCACCTGGGAAAACGACGAGAGCGACCTGCGACGTATCGATCCGCAAACGGCGCAAGTGCTGGAAAGCGTGACGATGCCACCCGGGACCGGTGTGTCGGGGCTGGAGTCCGACGGGGCCGACCGGTTTTTCTGTGGCGGCGGTGGCAGTGGCAAGGTGAGGGCGGTTCGTCGGCCGGCGTGAGAGGCGGCAGATTTGCCATAGCTCCCTGGCCACAAAGGTGTCCGTCACATCACGGTGCACCAAGCACCATCGTCCAGTACACCCCCGCATCACTGCGTGAGTCGCTGGCGGAAGCTGCGCCCATCTGGGTGAACATCGGGTTCATCAGGTTGGCGCAGTGCCCCGGGCTGTCCAGCCAGTCTTGCATGGCCTGGCTCGGCGAGCGTTGACCAGCGGCGATGTTCTCGCCCAGTTTATGTCCGCGAAAGCCGGCGCTCTTGGCGCGATCGGAAGAGGAGCGACCGTCCGGATCGCGATGGGCGAAATAGTTCTCGCGGGCCATCGACCGGCTGTGGCCTTGGGCGGCGGTTCCCAACGCGGCGTTCCAGCTCAGCGGCCGGGCCGCCGCAAAGCGCTGGCGCCCGCACATCCGTGGCTTGGCCCTGGCGGCGTTGACCTGGGCCAGCAGCGACTTGTCCGACGCACCCGCGTCGCTCATCCGTGTGCCAGCCATGGGCTGCGCCAGCACCACGCGCCATTCATCACCGACCCGATTGACACCGATGTCGGCGTACTGGTTGTCCAGCAGCGCTGCGCAATGTTCGTCGGCCAACATGTCGAAGGCTTCTTCGGCGTCCCGCGCATCGGTCAGGCGGATGCTGCGCACAGCCCGGGCTTGATAGCCGGCGTCTTTCAAGGTTTCCCGCAGGCCACCGCGAAAGCCCATCGGCAAGCCCAGGCTCGAACGCAGTACCAGTGGCTGGGTGGCACGCACCGTGCGCCATTCACAGCGGCGCGACTGGCTGCGGAAATCGTTGATGGCGTCCACCAGCTGCCTTTCGCCGCGGGCATGGGCGGGGCTGGCAAATAAGGGAAACAGGGCAAGCAAGCACAGCGAAACGAAACGGCAAGAGCGAACAGGGTGGCGCATGGGGCGAACGGCTCAAGAAGGGGGAGGTGCTTTAGCGCCAGGCTTGGCGCCGATCAGCTGGAAAACCCGTCGCTGCAGATCGGCGGGGTTTTCACGGCTGGGGTAGGACTGTCGGTTTTGAAACAAGTTTCAGGAAGGCGAAGAGTATCTGCGGGCTGGCACAACTGTGTTCAGTGGGTTCAATTCGCCGTTTCAGCCACAGGCACCTTGACCCGTTCGACCTTGCGATAGGTCAGCAGCACGATGCCCGTCACCACAATCGCGCCACCCATCACCTGGCCCGGGTTGAGCATCTGGTCCAGCACCAGCCAGCCGATCAGCAGCGTGGCCAGCGGTTCGATGTTCATCACCGGGGCGTTGCGCGGCATGTCCAGGCGGGGCACGGAAATGAACAGCACAGTGAAGCCGGTGCCGTAGAGCACCACCAGGGTCGCCAGGGCGAACCAACCGGTGCTGCTGGCTGGCAGGTCGAAACCGCCGGGCAGGGCACCGGTCAGGCCGGCGAGGTTGACGCTGCTGAAGACGATGAAGATCGTCAGCAGGCTGCGGACCGAGCCGCGTACCTGGGACAACTTGTGATCGGTGATCCACAGTGCGCAGGCAAAGGCGCAAGCAGCGCAAAAGGCCAAACCCACCCCCAGCAGCCATTGCGGGCCGACGCCTTGCCCAGACGATAACCGCGCCGGCACTTCCAGCACGAACACCAGCCCCACCAGGATCATGCCCATCAACGCGGCGGTGCGCGCCGTCGGGCGTGGCCCGCCCAGGGCCCAGGTCAGCAAAGCCAGCAGGATCGGAAACACGTTGCCCACCAACAGCGCCAACGCCACCGGAACCCGCGCCACGGCGGAGTACAGGCACAGGCTCTGGGCGCCGATCAACAGCCCCAGTGCCAATTGCCAGCGCCACGCACCGGGCGGCAGGCGCAGGCTCTGTCGTTGCCAGAGCACCATCGCAGCCAGCACCAGCAGCGTCCCGCCCGAGCGCAGCAAGATCGCCAGCAGCACACCGGCACCGTCATCGAACGCGGCCCGCGCGGCGACGTGGTTCCCGGCGAAGGCACAGCCCATGCATAGCAGGACGAGCGCCGCGAGGTGGCGGGGTAACGGCGTGGGGGTGTCAGGTGCAGCGATGGGGCGAGTCATGGCAGGTGTCTCTATGGCGGCCGCCAAGGCAAAAGGTCCTGGATCGGCTGTTTTTAGTTATAGGTTGTCGTACGACTGTAAGGTTTTTACCTCGTGGGGTGCAAGGGACAAGGTCGGCAGGGCTGTACGCTCGGTATTTAGTTGCTTTGGCGTGTATATCCGTTTCTGCGGTAACGGCTACTTAGGGTTCCGCCTTTACGGCGGGTCACTTTCGAAAAGCCAGGAAGCCGGCCCAGTCGAAAGTAACCCGCCGTAAGGGCGGAACCGCCAGCCGCCGTTACCGCAGAAAAGGATATACACCCCCCAAAAAAAACACAGCGGAATATCAAAATGAACAGCATTACGCACATTATCCGGTGCTTTGCTGTACAACAAACCTGGCCGCTGTGTCGTTTACAGCATCGCCCTTCTTGCGGAAAAACTCATGCGCCTGGCCGATTTCATTCTCGACAATATCGAGCCGATTCTTCAGGCGTGGGAAGACTTCGCCAAAACCATCACCCCCGCATCCATTGGCATGGATTCCGTGGCCCTGCGCGACCATGCCGAGCAGATGCTGCGCACCATCGCTGCTGACCTGCGCACCTCGCAAACGCGCAAGGAGGCAATTGCCAAGTCCCACGGGGAGGCCCCGACGGCGGATGCCGAAACCGCCGCCGAAACCCATGCGGTCATCCGCCAGTCCTCGGGTTTCACCGTGGAACAAATGGTCTCCGAATACCGGGCCCTGCGCACCAGCGTGCTCATGCTCTGGATGCCGCACACGCAGTTGGATCACAAACAGGTCATGGACGATCTGATTCGATTCAACGAGGCCGTGGACCAGGCCTTGGCCGAGTCCGTCGTCAGTTACTCGGGGGCGGTGGATGCGTCGCGCAACATCTTTCTCGGGATTCTGGGGCATGACCTGCGCAGCCCCTTGGGCGCGATCCTGCTGAGTTCCGAAGTGCTGCTGCGGGCGGGGGACCTGCCCGCCAAGGCCACCAAGATCACTTCGCGTATCTACACCAGCGTCAAGCGGGCCAACAAAATCGTCGGCGATCTGCTGGATTTCACCCGTACCCAACTCGGCTCGGGCATTCCGGTGCAGCGTTTCAACGGCGATCTGGTGGCCGCCTGCGAAGGCATGGTGGAGGAGGCGCGGGCCTATCACCCGGAAAGCGAAATCCGCTTTGAAACGACCGGTGCCCTGGAGGCGCGGTTTGATCCCGCCCGCATGGAGCAAGTATTTGCCAACCTGATTGGCAACGCCGTCCAGCATGGTGCCGAAGGCACGCCGGTGACTGTTTCGTTGAGCGTGGAAAAGGATATGGCCGTGATTGCGATCAACAACCAGGGCAAGCCTATCGAGAAAGAGGCCATTGCCAACATCTTCAACCCAATGGTCCGAAGTCTGTGCAGCGGTGAAATGCAGTACGGTTCCACGGCTGGGCTCGGACTTGGCCTGCACATCGCTTCGGCGATCGTATCGGCCCATCAGGGCACCATCAAGGTCCACTCGGAGGCGCAAGTCGGCACGACATTTACCGTTCGTATACCGCTGAACCCGGCCTGATCGACTGTCCGCAAGAGCAGATTCACATACTTGTACGATGTCTTATCACGTAGTAAAACTGTCGTCCCGTCCAATAATAATTAACGGAGACGCACCGATGGATGCTTCGCAATCTGCAACCGCCGCCGATCAGGGCCGCCGGGTATTCCTGAAAAAATCCCTGGTGGTCTCGGCCGCTGCCGCCGCCCTTGGCAATCTGCCAGGGCTCGCCCAGGCCGAACCCTTGAGCCAGCGTTACCCGGACCCGCTGATCAATATCCTTGACCCCAGCTTCATGGACTTGCGCATCTTCAACGCCAGCGTGGAGAAACTCGCCACCGGTCTGCGTTGGGCAGAAGGGCCGGTGTGGGTCGGTGACGGTCGTTACCTGCTGGTCAGCGACATTCCAAACAACCGCATCGTGCGCTGGGATGAAATCACCGGCAGCCTGTCGGTGTACCGCGAGAATTCCAACTTCTCCAACGGCATGTGCCGCGATCGCCAGGGCCGGCTGCTGGTGTGCGAAGGCTCCACCACCGCCAGCGAAGGCCGACGCATCACTCGCACCGAGCACAACGGCACTATCACCGTGCTGGCGGACAGTTTCGAAGGCAAGCCGCTGAACTCGCCCAACGACATCGTGTGCAAGCGTGATGGCTCGGTCTGGTTCACCGACCCGCCGTTCCAGACCGGCAACAACTACGAGGGACACAAAGTCACCCCCGCCCAGCCCCACGCGGTGTATCGCATCGACGGCGGAACCGGCAAGGTCAGCCGGGTGATCGACGACCTGGCGGGGCCGAACGGGTTGTGTTTTTCCCCGGACGAGAAAATCCTCTACGTGGTCGAAGGCCGGGCCAAGCCCAACCGCTTGATCTGGGCAATCACGGTCAAGGACGATGGCACGCTGGGGGAGCGGCGCAAGCACATCGAAGGCCTGGATTACGCGGCGATCGATGGAATCAAGTGCGACGAGAGCGGCAACCTCTGGTGCGGTTGGGGCGGCAATGGCGACCCCAAGGCCGACCTGGAAAAACTCGACGGTGTGCGAGTGTTCAACCCTGAAGGCAAAGCCATCGGGCACATCTCCCTGCCGGAGCGCTGCCCCAACGTCTGCTTCGGAGGGCGGGAAGGCAATCGGTTGTTCATGGCCGGCAGCCATTCGCTGTATTCGCTGTTCGTGAATACACGGGGGGCGACGTTTGCCTGATTGAGCGGTTCTCCATTGTGGCGAGGATACTGTGGGAGCAAAGCTTGCTCGCGATACAGGCGATGCGGTCTTTCAGAAATCGAGTCGCCTGTATCGCGGGCAAGCCTTGCTCCCACGGCCTAGTCACAAGGGTGTGTTCAGTGAGTATCCTCTGATGGGTTCAGGATTGTCCGCAACTCCATAGCTCCACGGTCGGCTGGCCCTCTGTCGGCGGCCCCAACCAATGGCTCATCGGCCGGCAAGCGCCATCGAAGCACACCTGATAGTCGCCGGCCTCGGGCGTGCGACCCAATTTCAGCGGTTGCAGCGGCGGCATTTGGCGTTGGTAGTGCCAACTGCCATTTTCCAGTCGGGCGTTTTCGGGAATCTCCATGCCTGCGCCATTGCCTCTGACCCTGGCTTCACCCAGGACCAACCCTTGTGCGGTCACGCGATAATCTTCCTCCCAGCGGATCTTTTCGATGGTGTGGTTCCATGCCAGCGTGAAATCGGCAACGGGAAGCTGGGCCCAGACCACGCCGGACAGGCCCAGACACAGCCCGATCACGCCAAGGCCCGTCCGGCACGCCGCGAGCGCCAGATGTGCTGGAAAATCAGCAGCCCACCCAGCACGAAGCCAATCTCGTCGGTCAGCGGCAGGGCCACCACCAGCAACGCGCCAGCCGCAAAACACAACAGGCGCTCCCAGACCGGCATCTTCTGTTGCAGATAGCCGGTGGACGCCATGCCCCAAAGCCCGACGGCCAACAACGTCTTGATCAGCATGTACGCGGTCATCCACAGGTTGTCGCCCTGGAGCATCAGTGCCGGGTTATAGACCGCCATGAACGGAATGACGAAACCGGCGAGGGCGATGCGCACCGCCCAGAAGCTGATCTTCAGGCCACTTTCCCGGGCAATGGGCGCGGCGGCGAAACAGGCCAGCGCCACCGGTGGGGTCAGGTCGGCGAGGATGCCGAAATAGAACACGAACATGTGCGACACGATCAGCGGCACGCCCAGTTCCAGCAGGGCGGGCGCGGCGATCGAGCTGGTGATGATGTAGTTGGGAATGGTCGGGATGCCCATGCCCAGCACCAGGCAAGTGAGCATGGTGAGGATCAGCGACAGCAACAGGTTGTCCCTGCCGATGGCGAGGATGTAGCCGGCAAAAGTGGAGGCCACGCCGGTCAGCGAGACCACGGCGATGATGCTGCCTACCAAGGCGCAGGCGATCCCCACTGGAACGGCATGACGCGCGCCATCTACCAACGCGTGCAGGCAGATGACCAGGGTTTCCCGCGTGCCTTGCATGAACCAGCAGACCACCACCAACACGCCGATCACCGCGAACACGACACCGATGCCCAACCGGAAAAAACCGACGCACAGCAGCCCCAAGGCGATCCAGAAGGCACAGCGCAAAGCATAGTTCGAGACCTTGAGAATGATCGCCGAGCCGAGAATCACGATGGCTGTCAATGCCAGGCCCACCATGCCGGAAAACAGCGGTGTGCGTCCGGAAAACAGCAGGTAGACCAACACCCCGAGCGGGATCAGCAAGTACCAGTTTTCCTTGACCGCGCCCCAGGCGCTGGGGCACTGGTCCTTGGGCAGGCCCTTGAGGTCGGAGCGTTTGGCTTCCAGGTGAACCATCCAGAACACCGAGCCGAAGTACAGGCACGCGGGTATCAATGCGGCCTTGGCGATTTCAACGAACGGCACATTGATGGTTTCGGCCATGATGAAGGCCACCGCGCCCATTACCGGCGGCATGATCTGGCTGCCCATGCTGGAAGTCGCTTCCACACCGCCGGCAAACGCGGCCTTGTAGCCGAAGCGCTTCATCAACGGGATGGTGAATTGCCCGGTGGTAACCACGTTGGCGATGCCTGAGCCGGTGATGGTGCCCATCAGCGCCGATGACACCACCGCCACTTTCGCCGGCCCGCCCAGTTTGTGGCCGAACAGGCCCATGGCGAAATCGGTGAACAGCTTGATCATGCCGGCCTTTTCCAGGAAGGCGCCAAACAGGATGAACAGGAAGATATAGGTGGCCGACACGTAGGTCGGCGTGCCGTACAAGCCTTCGGTGCCGAATGACAGTTGGTTGATGATTTGATCGACGCCATAGCCGCGATGGGCCAAATCCCCCGGCAGGTATTCGCCGAACAGGCCATAGGCCAGGAACAGGCCGCAGATGATCGGCAGCGCGATGCCCATCACCCGCCGGGCGGCTTCGAAGACCAGCACGATCAGGATCACGCCGATGATCATGTCGGCGGTGGTCAGGTCGCCAGAGCGCTGGATCAGGTCGGCTTCGAACACCCATTGATAGAGCGCCGTCGCCACGCTCCCCAGGCTCAGGACCCAGGCCAGGGGTTGCCAGGGACGCTGCTTGCCATAGGCCGGGTAGCTGAGGAACACCACCCACAGCAGGAAGCCGACATGCACCGCCCGCAGCACGATGCTGGAGACTGGAGAAAACGCGGCGGTGACGATCTGGAACACTGAAAACAGCAAGGCCACGTAAAACAGTGTCTTGGGCCAGTCCCGCGGGTCCGTGGCGATGCCGTGCTGGTCTTCACTCATGAGGTGCCTGCCTTCTGTTCACATTCAAGGGGCGAAAACACGATGCATCAACGGCGACGGGCGCCGTTGATGCGTAGGGTGTTACAGCGCGCCCACTTCCTTGTAGTAGCGCTCGGCACCGGGGTGGAGTGCGATCGGCAGGTTTTTCGCGGCGTTTTTCAAGGTGATGTCCTTGGCCGCCGAATGGGAAGTGCCCAGGCGAGTGAGGTTCTCGAAGAGCAGCTTGGTCATCTGGTACGCCACCTCATCCGGCACGTCCTCGCGGGTGACCAGGATGTTGGTGATGGCCACGGTCGGTACGGCGTCGGTCTGGCCGTCGTAGGTGTTGGCCGGAATCATTGCGCTTTGATAGGCCGGGTTAGCGATTTTCTCCACCACATCGGTGGGCACCGATACGTAGCTCAGCGCCATGGTCGAGGCCAGGTCACGAATGGCCGCCATCCCCAGGCCGGAGGACTGCAGTGTGGCATCCAGTTGGCGGTTCTTGATCAAGTCCACCGACTCGGCGAACGGCAAGTACTGGACCTTCATGTCCTGGTAGGTCAGCCCTGCGGCCTTGAAGATCGCCCGGGCATTGAGTTCGGTGCCGGATTTTGCCGCGCCGACGGAAACGGTCTTGCCCTTGAGGTCGGCCAATGTCTTGATGCCGGACTCCTGGCTGGCGACGATCTGGATGTAATTGGGATAGGCGCCAGCGATGGCGCGCAGTTTGGTCAACGGTGCCTTGAAACCGGCGTCTTCCACACCGTTCCTGGCATCCGCCACCGAGTCGCCCAGGGCCAGGGCCAGCTCGCCACGACCGGCTTGCAGCAGGTTGAGGTTTTCCACCGAGGCCTTGGTGGCTTGCACCGATGTCTTGGCGTCCTGGATACCACTGCTGTAGATCTGCGACAGCCCGACCCCGATCGGGTAATAAACCCCACTGGTGCCCCCCGTCAGGATGTTGATATACACCGGGGCTGCCTGGGCCGTGGTGCTGACCACCAGGGCTGCCGCGGCGGCCAGGAGGGTGAAGCGCTTGTTGACTCGCATGGGGACCTCTCCGTCTTGTTATGGCTGTATGCAGAGTCTTTCCACTGTAGTTCAAACGGGGGCGGTGGCGAGTCGAGCCGTGGTCAGGAGGTTTTTGTGGTTATGCCAGGGGCGCCGTACTGCCTCGCACCGTCAACTCAAACGGCAACACCACATGCCGTTCGGCAATCGGCTTTTTCTCGATCAGGGCAATCAGCATCTCTACCGCTTTTTGACCAAACGCTTCGGCAGGTTGTGCAATGGTGGTCAGGGGCGGGTCGCAATAGGCGGCGAACGGGATGTCGTCAAACCCCACCAGGGAAATATCCTCGGGCACCCGCAGGCCCATTTGCTTGATGCGCCTGAGTGCGCCGATGGCCATCTCGTCGTTTTCACAGAACAACGCACTGGGCCGGTCGACCAGCGCCAACATCGCGCCGGCGCCGTCATCACCGGCCTTCAAGGTGAAGTCGCCATGGCAGATCAGGCTTGGGTCGACGGCGATACCGGCCTGGCTCAGGGCATCCTGGTAGCCGGCCACGCGGTCCAGGGTCAAGGGGCTGCTGCGCGGTCCCTTGATGATGCCGATGCGGCGATGGCCGAGGCCGATCAGGTGCTCGGTCATGGCCTGGGCGGCGGCCCGGTTGTCGAGGCTGATGGTTGGGTAGGGGGCGTTCTTGACCACTTCGCAGGCGTTGACCAGCGGCAGGCTTTCAGCGCCTGCGGGCATCGATTCGAAAGGATCGCTGGCGCGCAACTGGATCACCCCGTCGGCCTGGTGGGCGTAGACCAGCGCGGCGAATTCCCGCTCGATCTGCGCGCGGCCCTGGGTGTCGCACAGCAGCAATCGATAACCCGCCGCCTGCGCGGCCTGCTGCGCGCCGCTGATGACCCGGGCGAAAAACGTGTTGGCGATGGTCGGCACCAGGATCACCAGGTTGCCGGTGCGCCGGGAGCGAAATTGCACCGCCATCAGGTTGGGTCGATAGCCGGCCTGTTCCACCGCCGCGTTGACCTTGTCCCGCGTCTCGGGAAGCACCCGTTCGGGCGATTTCAGGGTTCTGGACACCGTGGCCACCGACACACCGGCCAGCCGGGCCACTTCACGAATGTTGGACAAAATCACCTCGGGGGGCAGGGGCTACGGTTGGGGAGCTTACCGCAGGTTGAGCGCCTCACAAATGTTCATGCGTGACCTCGTGGGGTTTGACACGCAGGAAAACTGAGCCTAGATTTCCGCCATGATGTAACCGGTTACATCATCATCCTCACAGGAAGACAATCGCGATGAATCCTGTAGCACCGAAAATAAGAATGGGCTTCGTCGGCGGTGGAGAGGGCGCGTTCATCGGCCAGGCCCACCGTCAGGCCGCGGGCCTGGACGGCGGTTTCGAACTGGTCTGCGGCGCATTCAGCCGCGATCCTCACAACACTCGGCAGACCGGCGCGGCCCTGGGCCTGCCAGCGTCCCGTTGCTACCACGACTGGCAGCAGATGCTCGACACCGAAGCGCTGCTGCCTCTGGATCAGCGCATGGAACTGCTGGTGATCGTCACGCCCAATCACCTCCATGCGCCTATCGCCAGCCAGGCCTTGAAAGCCGGTTTCCATGTGTTCAGCGAGAAACCCGCCGCGCTGGACCTCAACGAGTTGCTGGCCCTCAGGGACGTGCTGCAAGGCAGCCGTTGCCTCTACGGCCTGGCCCACACCTACCTGGGCTATCCCATGGTTTGGCAGGCCCGGGAGATGGTGCGTTCGGGCGAGATCGGCCAGGTGCGCAAAGTGCTGGTCGAGTACCCCCAAGGCTGGCTCAGCCAGGATGTCGCCGCTCAGGGTAATAAGCAGGCGGAGTGGCGTGATGACCCCGGGCAGTCCGGCCTGGGCGGTTGCATCGGCGACATCGGCACCCACGCGTTTTCCCTGGCCGAGTTCGTCGCAGACCAGCCTATCCAACAGCTATGCGCCGTCTTGGGTACGCACGTCCCGGGCCGACAATTGGATGACGACGCCGCGATGCTGTTCAAGATGGCGAGCGGTGCCAGCGGCGCGTTGATCGCAAGCCAGGTCTGCACTGGCGAAGAGAACCCGCTGAAGATTCGCGTCTACGGCGACAAGGGCGCCTTGGAGTGGCGCCAGGAAGAACCGGCGAGCCTGATCCATCGCGCCTTTGACCAACCCCTGCGCATCTTGCGTAGCGGTGTCGGCCAGCCGTGGCTGTGCGCGGCGGCCACGCGGCGGATGCGCCTGCCGGCCGGCCATCCCGAGGGCTACCTGGAGGCCATGGCCAACCTCTACGGCGATTTCGCCCAGGCCATTCGCAACCATGTCGAAGGCCCTGACGTCCCTGGCGTGCCCGGCATCGAGACCGGTTTGCGTGGCATGGCATTTATCGAGGCCGCCATCCTCAACCACCGTGGCGACGCGAAGTGGACCGCCGTGCAAACCGGAGCATCCCTGTTGTGAATACCCTCGACAAGACACCGAGC
This sequence comes from Pseudomonas brassicacearum subsp. brassicacearum, assembly GCF_008801605.1. GTDB lineage: Bacteria > Pseudomonadota > Gammaproteobacteria > Pseudomonadales > Pseudomonadaceae > Aquipseudomonas > Aquipseudomonas brassicacearum. The sequence goes on from NZ_VZPJ01000007.1 coordinate 129,032, forward strand.
GGCCTGCGTGGCCCAGGCATTTTTCTGGCGCAATTCATGTCCGCCGAAGCGCCGTTCGACACCCTGGCCAACATCGCCCAGTGGGCGGCGTCGCAAGGCTACAAGGCCATTCAACTACCGACGTCGGGCACCCAATACATCGACCTGGCCCGGGCCGCCGAGAGCCAGGATTATTGCGACGAGCTCAAGGCCACCTGTGCCCAGGCCGGTGTCGAGATCAGCGAGTTATCGACGCACCTGCAAGGCCAGTTGGTGGCGGTGCACCCGGCGTTCGACGCGCTGTTCGACGACTTCGCCCCGGCCCATCTGCGCGGCCAGCCCCAGGCACGTACCGAGTGGGCGATCGAGCAACTCAAGCTGGCCGCCCGCGCCAGCCAGCGGTTGGGGCTGAAGGCTCATGCAACGTTTTCCGGCGCGCTGCTGTGGCCGTATCTCTACCCATGGCCGCAACGTCCGACAGGCCTGGTGGAGCAAGGGTTCGCCGAACTGGCGCGGCGCTGGTTGCCGATTCTCGACTGCTTCGACGCGGCGGGGGTGGACCTGTGCTACGAAATCCACCCCGGCGAAGACCTCCACGACGGGGCCTCGTTCGAGCGCTTCCTGGAGGCCGTCGATCATCACCCGCGGGCGGCGATCCTCTATGACCCCAGCCATCTGCTGCTGCAACAGATGGACTACCTGGGTTTCATCGATCGCTACCACGCGCGCATCCGCATGTTCCACGTCAAGGACGCCGAGTTCCGCCCCGACGCCCGTTCCGGGGTGTACGGCGGTTACCAGGGCTGGGTCGATCGGCCCGGGCGGTTCCGTTCGTTGGGCGATGGCCAGATCGATTTCAAATCGATCTTCAGCAAATTGACCCAATACGATTTTAGCGGTTGGGCGGTCCTGGAATGGGAGTGTTGCCTGAAGGATTCGCAACAGGGCGCCGCAGAAGGCGCTGCGTTCATCCAGCGGCACATGATCAGCAAGACGCGCAAGGCTTTCGACGATTTTGCTGGTGTAACGGCGGATGAAGACTCCAACCGGCGGTTGCTGGGCCTGTTGAGGTAGCCGGCCCAACCCAAAAACCTGTGGCGAGGAAACCCAGTGTGGGAGCAAGGCTTGCCCGCGATGAACGAAAACGCGGTTCAACGGTTAGACCGTGGCGCGGCCATCGCGGGCAAGCCTTGCTCCCACAGTGGAGGTAAATCCCTTTGCAACAAAAGCGGTGCGTTTTTTCTTTCTTCACAAGAACAACAATAAAACGGTGACTGTCATGACCACGATGAACGCACGCCTCAGCGTGATGATGTTCCTGCAGTTCTTTATCTGGGGTGGCTGGTTCGTCACCCTGGGGACTTTTCTCTCCAGCACGCTGGGCGCCAGCGGCGGGCAGATCGGCATGGCGTTTTCCACTCAGTCGTGGGGGGCGATCATTGCGCCGTTTGTCATCGGCCTGATCGCCGACCGCTACTTCAATGCCGAACGGATCCTGGCGGTGTTGCACCTGCTGGGCGCGGCGTTGCTGTATCAGCTGTATTCGGCGGCGGACTTCAGCGTGTTCTACCCGTATGTGCTGGCGTACATGGTGGTCTACATGCCGACGCTGGCCCTGGTCAATTCCGTGGCGTTCCGGCAAATGCGCGACCCGGCGCTGGAGTTCTCGCGCATCCGGGTGTGGGGCACGATTGGCTGGATCGTCGCGGGCGTGGTGATCAGTTTTGTGTTCGCCTGGGATTCGCGTGAAGCGATCTCTGCAGGCGGTTTGCGCAATACCTTCCTGATGGCGGCCATCGCTTCCCTGGTCCTGGGGCTCTACAGTTTCACGCTGCCGGCCACGGCGCCGTTCCAAGAGCAGGCGAGCGGTGGCGGCATCAAGCAGTTGTTGGGCTTGGATGCATTGGGTCTGTTGAAGGACCGCAGCTACCTGGTGTTCTTCATCGCCTCGATCCTGATCTGCATTCCCTTGGCCTTCTATTACCAGAATGCCAACCCGTTCCTGGCCGAAACCGGCATGACCAACCCGACGGCAAAGATGGCCATCGGGCAGGTCTCGGAAGTGTTGTTCATGTTGCTGTTGCCGCTGTTCATCCAACGCTTCGGCATCAAGCTGGCGCTGTTGGTGGGCATGTTGGCGTGGGCGCTGCGCTACCTGTTGTTCGCCTACGGCAATAACGGCGACCTGGCGTTCATGCTGTTCACCGGCATTGCCCTGCACGGCATCTGTTATGACTTCTTTTTTGTCTCGGGGCAGATCTACACCGATGCCAAGGCGCCGAAGCATTTGCGCAGTTCGGCTCAGGGCCTGATTACCCTGGCGACCTATGGCGTGGGGATGCTGATCGGCTTCTGGGTCGCGGGGCAGGTGACCGATCACTTTGTCCTGGAGGGCGGCCACGATTGGAAAAGCATCTGGCTGTTCCCGGCCGGTTTCGCGTTGCTGGTGTTCGCCTGTTTCCTGTTTTCCTTCAGCGGCCGGCAGGCGGTTAGCGCGCCATCAAAGGCCTGAAGCACAAGCAGGGCTGGGCGTCAGTCATTTGTGGCTGACGTCCAGTTTGGTGTAGGTCACTTTTCCGCCTTCGTTGGAATAGCCTTTGTTGTCCAAGGTGTAGACGCCGGCCTTGAAATAGAAGTCGTAGCCTTGCCAGGACTTGTCCAGCTTCACCTGTTTGCCACTGTTGCCGATCAGCACCGAGAGCTGGCCTTGCTTGTCCATTTGCAGCGTGTACGAGAAGGATTTGTTCAACGGCACCTTGGGCACGGTGTAGATCACCGGGCTCTTCTTGTCCTTGGGCTTGACCCGGTATTCCACGTCGATATTGCCGGTACCCTTTTCGTAGCGATACACCAGCTTCAACAACGGCGTCGGCGCGTCCTTGGCGTGAATCTGTGCCACTACCACGCGGCCTTCGGAAGGCACCTGGTTCACCGACAGCTCGCCCTTGAGGGTGTTGGTGCCGCTGTTGTAGCGCCAGTTGCGCAGCTTTCCGTCTTTGCCGGTTTCCCGCAGTTCCGAGCGCGGGTATTCGCTTTTACCGGTATGGGAGCCAGTGACCGGCGCCCAGAAGACGATCCGCTGGCCGTTGTTGTCGAAGTACTTGTTTTTCAGGGTCGGCATGGCTTTGGTCGCCACGACCTGCGCCGGCGTTTGCACGGGCAGGGTAATGTTCCAGACAGTCAGGTCAATCATGATAAAACCCTCCAACGGGACCGGCCGTTACCTATCGGCCGTCAAGGCAAGAACTGCCTTCCATGGCGCAGTTTTCATGTTATCGACGAGGGCCTGCTTCGCTGGAGGCGCAACTGACGGATGGCTCTGCGATGAGCCTTCCAGGCGCTGAATAGGGCGGATTATCGTATGTCAATTTGTTGCTGATCGGTTAGAGTACGCGCCGCCCGAGAGACGGATCCCGGGCGTTTTCTCATGGAGTATTCAATGAATCACATCAGCAAAGTTGTCGCCTGCGCACTGTTCGGCCTGGCCCTGGCGGGTTGCACCGGCACCCCGATGAAAACCCAGCAATACGACAGCAGCCAATACACCGTTGTCGGCCACAGCGAAGCCAAGGCCACCGGCCTGCTGCTGTTCGGCGTGATCCCGATTCGCCAGAACAACCGTTTCGTGCGTGCTCAGGACGCGGCGATCAAGGCCAAGGGCGGCGACGCCATGATCAACACCCAAGTCCAGGAAAACTGGTTCTGGGCCTGGGTCCTGACCGGCTACACCACCTCGGTGTCTGGTGATGTGGTCAAGCTGAAAAACGTTCAGTAACACCGTTGTTTTGATCGTTCCCACGCTCCGCGTTCCGTTAAGCGTGACGCAGAGCGTCAGTGGGTGCATTCCCACGCGGGAGCCTGGGAACGATCAATATTCCTGTTAGCGTCCTCCCACCACCATATGACTGAACGGCGCCACATACGCCTGCAACGTCACCAGCCCGCCCACCAGAATCGCCAGCACCACCGAGTGGAAAAACACGTAGCGCAGGATCTCGCCTTCGTGACCGTACCAACGGGTGGCGGTGGAGGCGACCACGATCGACTGGGCGTCGACCATCTTGCCCATGACCCCGCCGGAACTGTTGGCCGCAGCCATCAACACCGGGCTGATCCCCAACTGTTCCGCTGTCACCCGTTGCAAACCACCGAACAGCACATTGGACGCCGTGTCCGAACCGGTCAGCGCCACGCCGAGCCAGCCCAGCAAGGTGCCGAACATGGGGTAGAAAATGCCCGTAGCGGCGAAGGCCAGGCCCATGGTCGCGTCCAGGCCTGAGTAGCGCGTGAGAAACCCCAGGGCCAGCATCGCCACGATGGTAATCAGCGAGTAGCGCACCACCCAGAGCGTTCGCAGGTAGTGGTGCAGCAGTTGCGGGATGGAATAGCCCATCAGCAAGCCACCGAGAATCGCCGCCAGGAAGATGCCGCTGCCGGTGGCGGTGAACCAGTTGAACTTGTAGACCGCTTCCTCGGTTTTAGGCTGGGGCACCACGGGCGGGACTTTTTCGATCTGCTGGTGGATGGTGCCGAAGGTCACCAGGGGCGAGAAGATCGGGTTGGCCTCACGCATCGGCTTGCCTTGGGGGTCGAGCTTGGCCGATTGGGTCTGCGGGTCCAGCGCCGGGCGGGTATCGAACAGGTTCTTGAAACTCTGGGTGCCCCAGGCGAACACGAAGACTGTAAGGATGATCCATGGCATCCAGGCCCGCAGCACAGCCGGTCGCGCATCACTGGAAAAGGTGGCGCTGGCCTGCGGTTTTTCATCTTCGCTGGCGTCGATTTTCGAATCATCGACCCGTCCCGACAACGCTGCGGACGTGTGCACCGTGGCCGGTTTCCAGACCTTTAGAAAGCCGGTGAGGCAGGCCATGGAAATCAGCGCGGCAATCACATCCACCAGCATCGGCCCGTGGTAGTTCGACACCAGGAACTGCGGGATGGCGAAGCTGACACCGGCCACCAGAATCGCCGGCCAGATCTCCAGCATCTTGCGCCACCCGGCAAACGCCCAGATCAACCAGAACGGCACGATCACCGAAAAAAACGGCAACTGCCGACCGACCATCATCGACAACTCCATTTCATCCAGCCCGGTAACCTTGGCCAGGGTGATGATCGGCGTACCCAGGGCGCCGAACGCCACGGGCGCGGTGTTGGCGATCAGCGCCAGGCCCGAGGCGGCCAAGGGGGAGAAGCCCAGCCCGATCAGGATCGCCCCGGTCACCGCCACCGGCGTGCCGAAACCCGCCGCGCCTTCGAAGAACGCACCGAAGCAAAACGCGATCAGCAGCAATTGCAGGCGTCGGTCGTCGGTAATGCGTGCGAGGGAATCCTGCAAGACCTTGAACGAGCCATTCTCGGTGGTCAGCCGGTGCAGGAAAATGATGTTGAGGACGATCCAGCCAATGGGCAGCAGCCCGTTGGCCGCGCCGTAAAGTGCCGCCGAACCGGCCATGCCGGCGGGCATGCCGAAGGCGAAGATCGCGATCAGCAAGGCCGAGGCCAGGGCCATCAACGCCGCCAGGTGTGCCTTGACATGAAAGAACGCCAGGGACGCCAGCATCACCACCACGGGAACCGCCGCCAGGAGCGTCGACAGCACCGCATTACCGAAGGGATCGTAGACTTGTTGCCAGACCATGTTCCACCTCTGCTTTTTATTGTTGGAAGTGCAGGCCCCGGGGGGATTGGCAAAGAAGTATAGGCGGGGATTGGGGGAGGGGATTGGTCCAGGAATAGCCAGGCATACTCCAGTCGATCGTTCCCACGCTCCGCGTGGGAATGCCGCCAGGGACGCTCCGCGTTCCGATTCTGGGATGTGACGCAGAGCGTCACGGGATGCATTTCCACGCAGAGCGTGGGAACGATCAGGTTGCGGGAGCTGCGGAAGATCGTTCCTCACGCTCCGCGTTCCGCTTCTAGGCAGTGGGCTCGCTCAGCCCTTCGCCGCCATCGCCGTTACTTCCACTTTCATTCCTTCAACCGCCAGCGACGCCACGCCCACGGCGGCACGAACCGGCCAGGGTTTGGCGAAGAAGCGTTTGTAGACCTCGTTGAAAGCGGCGCGGTCAGCCATGTCGGTCAGGTAGATGGTCAGGTGCAGGACCCGATCCATGGAGCTGCCGGCGCCCTCCAGGGCGGTCTTGAGGGCTTGCAGCGTGCATTCGCTCTGCCGGGTGATGTCGCCCAGTTCCAGGCTGCCGTCGGCGTGGGTGGGGATTTGCGTGGAAACCAGCAGGCCGCCGAAACCGGCGACGTCGGAGGAAATGGAGTCCGCATCCGGATCTGGAATAAACGTAATGTCTGGGTTGCTCATGCAAAGCCTCATGCTGGAAAAGAAAAAGACCGCCGCAGTTTACCGTCCATTGCTGCGCCGTTCCTGCATTCCTTTATCCGTGCGCTCCCAGCCCGTTGTTTTGCACCAGCGCCTGGATGTAGGCCTCAAGCGTCGTGGTGCCGTGCAAGGCGTCGTCGCCCACGTCGAAGCCGCTGTCGAGGCTGACGGCGCTCATGCGCGCATAGGATTGCGCCGCAGCGAGGCTGAAGCCGAGGCTTTGGAAGGTGCTTTCCCATTGGTCCCTGGGTATCACGTGCACCTCGACCGGCCGGCCGAGCGCCTGGGAAAATGCCTGCGCCACATCGTTGGGCGAGTACAGGCGAGGTCCCTGCACGTTACGCACGCCAATGTCATCAACCGACGATAGCAACCGCGCGGCCGCCACTTCGCCCAGGTCCCGGGGCGCAACCATGGGGAAGGCCAGGTCGGCTGGAAACAGCGTGGGCAGCTTGCCGGTCTCGCGCACGGTATCGAGCAGGCTGTCCCAGTTGCTCATGTAATAAGCCCCGCGATTGATCGCCGCCGGGATCGACTGGTTGCTCAGCCCTTCTTCCAATTCCCACAAGACGCTGAGATCGCCGATACGCTCGCCAGGCTGGGCGCCGGCGGTGGATTGCACGACGATTTTCTCAAGGCCCGATCCGTCGAGGGCAGCCAGGATGTTGGCGACCGTGCGCCGTTCCACCGCATCGGTATCGGTACTGGGAGCCGCCGGCGGGTTGAGAATGAACGCCCTGCGCCCGAGCCGAAAGGCGGCGCGCAACGACTCGACGTTTTCGGCGTCCGCTTCGACGATTTGAGCGCCCCTGGCGTGCCATTCGGTGGCGTGGGTGGCGTTGCGGGTCAAGATAGTCACGGCATGCCCTGGCGCCAGCAAGGCTCGGGCCGTGGCCGAACCAACGTGGCCTGTGGCGCCCATGATCACGTACATGGCTTTATCTCCCAAAGTCAAAGTCCGCCCTGGGCCGGACGCTGGGTTGTCATTTCCGCTTCAAGGTGCGGTTGCGCGCTGTTCAGGCGTGCGGCCAGCTGTTGTGCCTGTTCCCATCCCAGCGCGGGCTCCAGCCAGTCGAGCGCATCGTCGGCGCTGAAGGCCAGGACCCGCTGCTGCTGGTTGACGATGTCGCCATACGTCACCAGGGCCAGCCCGTCACAGCCAAACGGGGTCTCGCTGGCCTGGGCCAGGGCGGCCAGGAAGATTGGCGCCGATTGCCGCGAAGTGGTGTAGGTGAGGCGTTGCGCCTGGGAGGGCGAGGCGGGGGCTTGCGACTCATACCAACCCTCCACGGCGACCAGTACGCGGCCCTCGTGCTTGATGGGATCGAAGACCTTGGAGCGCATCACCAGATGCAAGGGCAGATGGGTCAGCGGCGGCATCGTTCCGACCGACCAGATCGGTGACCAACCCCAGCGAACCTTGATGCACTCCAGGTGCCCACCGCGACGACGAATGGCGCTGACCTGCATGTCTGGCTTGATCAGGCTCTGGCGGTCCTGGGCCTTGGGCGGCGTTGTCACGTGCAGGTCCAGGGGCGTCACGCTTGCATCGAAACGGCTGCCGGGCGTGTCTCGCTGGGCGAAATACGCCAGGGAGTCTTTTGAAGAAACGTGTTGAACAAGACTGTCACACATAACGAAAACTCCCGGCAGTGAAACGCAAAGCATTCCCGATGTGCCCGCCGTTCAGGCCGTGACGGTCGAAGCGCGTCATCGTGGCTTTCAGCGGTGTCATGTAGGTCCGAGCCGTGGCGAATGGCTTGGTTCGAAAATCCTTGCGGCGGGGAGACGAGCGGGCAAAGGGGTGAATGCATGACCGCCATCGCGAGCAGGCTCGCTCCCACAATGGATTTGTGGTGGGGCAGGATTTTAGCTACGCAGCCGAACCCCTGTGGGAGCGAGCCTGCTCGCGATAGCGGTGTATCAGCTTGCGGGGAGGTTGGCTGTGCTGACGCCATCGCGAGCAAGCTCGCTCCCACGCTGTTGTGCATGGATGAAATCCACAAAAGCCCTCAGCGGCGAGGGCAGGTAGCGGCGGCCTGGGTAGTAGAGGAATGGCCCGGTAAAGCGCTGCCACCAGGGTTCGAGTACCGGCTCGAGGGCGCCGCTGTCCAGGTAGGGCCGCAACCAGTCCTCGAACAGATGGACAATGCCCAGCCCATCCACCGCAGCCTGTACCGCCAGGTCCATCGCGCCGCCAATACGCACGATCAACGGGCCGCTCGGGTCGACGCTCATCGTTTCGCCGTCACGTTCATATTCCCACAGGGGCAGGGCGCCGCTGGGAAACTTGCCCGTCAGGCAGGCATGCCCAAGCAGGTCCCGTGGATGCTCGGGGCGGCCCCTGGCGTCGAGGTAGGCCGGTGAAGCGGCCGTTGCAAAGCGCTGGAACCGTGGGCCGATGGGAATGGCGATCATGTCCTGCTCCAGGCGCTCGTCGTAGCGAATGCCGGCGTCACAGCCCGCCGCGAGCATGTCGACGAAACTTTCTTCGGTGACCACTTCCAGGCGGATGTCGGGGTAGCTTTTCAGGAACGGCGTGATGATCGCCGGCAACACCAGCCGGGCGGCGCTGACCGGCACGTTCAACCTGAGGGTGCCCGAAGGACGGTCGCGAAAGTCGTTGACCACGTCCATCGCCGCCTCTACCTCGCCCAGGGCCGGGACGATGCGTTCCATCAACCGCGCACCGGCCTCGGTCGGGACCACGCTGCGGGTGGTACGGTTGAGCAGGCGTACACCGAGCCGGCTTTCCATCCGGCGTACGGCATCGCTGAGGCTCGACGCGGACTTGCCGCTCAGCCGCGCACCTTCACGAAAGCCCTTCGCATTGACCACGGCCACAAAGGCCAGCAAGTCTTGAATATCCGTTGCCATTGTTCTCTCCGCCGTACAACCCGTGCTGATTGCACCTGATTATCAAGGGAATGGTCAACGCCTATAGTCGGCCCACTCACATTGATCCGAGGGCGACGAGATGAACATTGCAGGCAAGGCAGGCAACTTCTTACTGGGCGATCGCGCGGTCAATCGCATGGGTTACGGCGCGATGCAGTTGGCGGGGCCCCAGGTCTTCGGGCCGCCCAAAGATCCGGCGGCCGCCATCGCCGTGCTGCGCGAAGCAGTGGCGAGCGGGGTCAACCACATCGACACCGCCGATTTCTACGGGCCCCATGTCACCAACCAGCTGATCCGCGAAGCGCTGCACCCTTACGCCCAGGACTTGGTCATCGTCACCAAGGTCGGCGCTGTTCGCGGTGCCGACGCGTCCTGGAACCCGGCCCACAGCCCAGCCGAGTTGACCCGTGCGGTCCACGACAATCTGCGCAACCTGGGCGTGGAGGTATTGGACGTGGTCAACCTCAGGGTGTGGGGCGACCTGCATTCGCCCACCGAAGACTCCATCGAAGAGTCGTTCACGACACTGGCCGAGCTGCAGCGCCAGGGCCTTATCCGTCACCTGGGCCTGAGCAACGTCACGGCCGCGCAGGTCAAGCAGGCCCAGGGCATTGCCCAGGTGATCTGTGTGCAGAACCACTACAACCTGACTCATCGCGACGACGAACAACTCATCGCTGACCTGGGCCGGCAGGGCATCGCCTACGTGCCGTTCTTCCCCCTGGGTGGCTTCACACCGCTGCAATCGGAAACCCTTTCCAGCGTGGCGACGCGCCTGCAGGCATCACCGCTGTGCGTGGCCCTGGCGTGGTTACTGCAACGGGCGCCGAATATCCTGCTGATTCCCGGTACGTCGTCGTTGGCGCACCTGCGGGAAAACCTCACTGCGAGTGAGCTGAAGATCCCTGCGCCGATGCTGGCCGAGTTGGACGGGTTGGCCTAGGCCGCCCGAAAGACCAACGTCTCGCCATCTTTCGGTATCAACAACCGGCCTGCGACACCGGCCAGCGCGGCTGCTTCGGCAAGGGCTTTGCGTGTCGTCGGGCAGTGGCTGATCGCTTCCAGGTGATTGGCCACCACGGTCCCGCGAGATAAACGAGTGAACTCCAGTGTCTCGTCGATGCCCATGATGATGTCGCCGCCGATATCGAACCGTGCCCCGCCTGCCGGAACTACGCTGACCTGCGGTTGGTGTCGCAAGACGAATTCGCACACGGTGGGGGTGAGCACGGTATCGCCGGTGAGGTAGACGCTCGGTTCGCCGGGCAGCTCGATCAGGTAGCCGACGCCATGCTCCATCAGCTTGCCCACCAGACCCAGCCCATGGGTGCATCGAACGGAGCGAATAGTGCCGCCCAGGAATGGGTTGGGTTGGTCATGCGCCTTGGCCAGTGGTTGGACATTCAGGCCACGCTTGGTGAGGTAGGGGGTGTCATGGGGTGTGCAGATGACCGGGATCTGTTTTTCCCTCAGCCACTGCTTGGCTGCGCGATCCAGATGGTCGAAATGGCCTTTCTGACAGTGGGTGATCAAGCAATGGGTGACCGTATCGAGGTCCTTCGCTGTCGAGGCCGGAAGCGCCACCAGCGGATTACGCTGCGTGGCACCAAACAGTCGGAGCGGCGGCAGCGTGCCCTTGCCAGCCAGCATCGGGTCGACGAGCACGCGATACGGGCCGAATTCAAGAATGATCGTGGCGTTACGGATCTGCTGGATGTTCATGAGGCGTTCCTGTTGAGCGAGCGCTTCATGGTGCCGATCCTTTCCCATGTGCATAATGGCCGGATCTGACATCTTTGATTCGTTTCCAGTCATGATCAAAAAACTTCGAGTCGGTCTGCTCCTGTTTCCCGGCTGCATGCCCGCGGGCCTGTTCGCGTTCGCCGATCTGCTGCATGCCGCCAACCGCAGAAGAGGGCGGGTGCTGTTCGAGGCTCGCTACATCGCGTTGCAGGCCGGGCCGGTGGTATGTGCCCATGGCGTGGCCCTGCAGGCGGAAGCGGTGTTGGGCAGCGCGGGTTTGGATGCCGTTCTGGTTCCTGGCTTCTGGGCCGAATCGGCCGAGCAGGTGAATGCGGTGTTGGCTGAACAGACAGCCCTCGTGAGCGCGCTGTCCAAGCATGCCCGATCGCTTCAGCTCTGGTCCTATTGCACCGGTGTCTGCCTGCTGGCCGCCGCCGGTCGATTGGACGGGCAGGGCGCGACAGTGACCTGGTGGCTGGCGCAGGCGATGCAGCAGCAGTATCGAAAAGTCCATTGGCAAAGCGAGCAGAACTGCGTGTTCAACGAGCGCACGGCGACCGCGTCCGGGGTGAACGGCTACCTGCCCATCGCCGAAAAGCTCATCGAACGCAGCGTCAGCAGCGACGTACTGCGCGATATCACGCGGCTCATGGTGCTGCCGCGCCCGGCCATTCCCCATGCGGCGTTCCAGGGCACTGCCCTGATCGAGCAACCCAGCGGATGGTTGCGGCACTTGCATGGGTTGATCGAACAGATGCCGGCCGAGCGGGTCACCGTCCAGGCCCTGGCAAGCGAACTGGCGGTGTCCGAGCGCACGTTGGCACGCAAGGTCAGCCGTGAAACGGGTGAGACTGTCGCGGCCTACGCCCGGCGCATCAAGTTGAACCAGGTCAGCGAACGCCTGACGTTGACGGCGCTGCCTCTCGCCAGCATCGGCGCCGAGCTGGGTTTCAGCAGCAGTTCCAATTTGCAGCGTATGTTCAAGGCGCTGACCGGGCTGACGCCGGTGGTGTACCGGCGCAAGTTCGGGCGTGTGTGACGCCGGTCAACCGGCCGTCTTTTCCGTTTCGTTGCGATGATGTTCCTGCCAGTTGTCGACGGGGCGGGCACGGTCTTCGTTGAACATGTCCGTGAGCAGCGCATTGGCGCGCCGGTAGGCATCGTGGCGGAACTTGAGGTCATCTTCCGGCTGGGCGACGATTTCCTCCAGCATCTTGAGGTTCAGCCGTCGGAACTGGTCAGCCCGCTCGCGCGCTTCGTAAGCCCCGACGCCCATGTGCTCCAGCGCACTGCGACCCAATGACAGCGCGCTCTCGAAGGTTTCCCGCTCGGCCGCCTCCACGCCCATCTGCCGCAGGGTGATGAGGTGGCCCATGTCCCGCGCCCGCACGATCAACTGCAACGCAGGGAAGTGCTCCTGGGCCAGTCGGGTCAGCGTCAGATTGTCTTCCCGATCGTCGATCGCATTGATCAGCACCACCGCTTGGGCCGCGCCTGCTGCATGCAACAAGTCGAGGCGTGTGGCATCGCCATAAAAGACTTTCACGCCGAACTTGCGCAGCGTCTCGATGTTGTCCGGGTCGTGATCCAATACCACCACCTCGACGCCGCAAGACATCAACAGACGTCCGGCGATCTGGCCGAAACGGCCGAACCCGGCGATGATCACCCGTGGGTTCTGCTGATCGACGAGGTCGGATTCGCGTTTGTTTTTCTTGGCAACGGACTCGAATCGATCCAGCAACACGATCAGCAAGGGCGTCAGGCACATGGACAAGGCCACCGCCAGGGTCAGGCTCTTGCCCCATTGATCGGTCAAGATGCCGGCCACGGTCGCCGCACCAAACACCACGAAGGCGAACTCGCTGCCTTGGCCCAGCAACACCGCCTGCCAGGAGCGCTGGCCGGCGGGGACGTTGAGGAACCGGCCCGCCATCTTGATCACCAGCAGCTTGATCAGAATGAAACCCAACGTCAGGGTGACGACCTTCAGCGGTGCGTTGATCAGGGTGCCGAAATCGATCGACATGCCGACACCGATGAAGAACAAGCCCAACAGCAGGCCTTTGAACGGCTCAATGTCGCTTTCCAGGGCATGGCGGTATTCGGAGCTGGCGAGCAGGACCCCGGCGAGGAACGCGCCCATGGCCATCGACAAACCGGCCTCTTCCAGCAGAAAGCCGAAGCCGAACACCAGGAACAGCGCGACGGCACTGAATATCTCGCGCAAGCCTGAGCGTGCCGCGAAGCGCAGCAGCGGCCGTGTCACGTAGCGTCCCAACAGCACGACGATGGCGATGGCGGCGACGATTTTGCCAATCGATAGCAACAACGCCGTGCCCGAAGGCGTGTCGCCGTGGGCTGACAACAGCGGAATCATCGCCACCAGCGGAATCGCCGCGATGTCCTGGAACAGCAGCACGGCAAAGCTGCTGCGGCCGACGGCGGTGGCGGTCAGGTTGCGTTCGCTCATCGCCTGCATGGCGATGGCCGTGGAGGAGAGGCTCAGGGTCAGGCCGACCAGCAGCGCTGCCGTCCAGTTCAGGCCAAGGGCCGTGCAGAACAAGCCAATGGCAGCGCCACAGGCGAGCATCTGCAGGGCGCCACCACCAAACACCATCTTGCGCAGGGCCCAGAGCCGTTTGGGGTCGAGCTCAAGGCCGATGATGAACAGCATCAGCACCACGCCGATTTCAGCGAATTCCAGAATGGCCTTTACGTCGGTAATCAGCTTCAGCCCCCATGGGCCGATGATGCACCCGGCCAGCAGGTAACCCAATACCGGACCCAGGCCAAACCGAACGGCAATCGGTACGATCAGCGTCGCCGAGGCCAGGTAGATCAGCATTTCAATCAGGCTGTGCGTCTCCATTTCAATCTTCCTTCCAGGCGGCCAGGCGTTCGCCGTAGTGTTCGATTTGTGCGTGTTGGGCCTCAGGGTCGGCGGCATAGGCGCCATGCACGACCACCGGCTCCAGCCAGCGCATGCCGCAGTAAATGGCCGTGGCGTGGAGCGGTTGGGCCAGCGCCGAAAAATCGGGGTAGTCGCCGATCGCAAAATGCGCGTGATCGCCACCGGTGGTAACGGCCCACAGCAAGCGCTTGCCTTTGAGGGCGATGGCGTCTTTACCGTAGGCCCAGCCGTGGGTGAATACCTTATCGATCCACAGTTTCAGCAGGGGCGGTGTGCTGTACCAGTACATCGGGTGCTGGAGGACGACAAGCTCTGCTTGTTCCACCGCTCGCTGTTCCGCCTCGACGTCGATGTCGAAGTTGGGGTAAAGCTCGTAGAGCGAACGTATGACCACGTCCGGGTTGGTCGACACTCGCTTGAGCATCTGCTGGTTGACCCGCGATTTGTCGGGGTAGGGGTGCGCATAAATGATAAGAATCATCGGTGAATTCCTTGGTTTGGCTCCGTCGATTCCTGTCTGTCGTGAGCGCGAACGATGGCATTGAGTCGGGCGATACAAACAAGAGCACCTTCCTGGAACAGGGTCCAGGCCGGAAAAACCGGACATCCTACCGAGGAAGGGGCTGATTGTTTAGAGCGGATCGGTACATCGGGCACTTCAGTCAAGCGGCAGCGAGACCCTGGCCTCCAACCCGCCGCCGCGTCGATTCCTCAGGGTCAGCGTGCCGCCATGCTCCAGCACTGTCGCCCGGGCCGCCGACAGGCCCAGCCCGACGCCGCCGGTGTGTTTGTTGCGAGAGCCTTCGATGCGAAAGAACGGCGTGAAGACCTGCTCAAGGTGTTGCGCGGCGATGCCTGGTCCGCGATCCAGAATGCAAATGTCCACACGATTGGCATCGGCCTCGAGTCGAACAGTCGGCGCGTTGCCATATTTGATTGCGTTGTCGATCAGGTTGACCAAGGCGCGTTTGATGCCGATGGGGCGGCCGACATAAACCAAGCGGTGGGCGTCATCGAATGCGACCTCGGTGCCGGCGTCCTTGAGGTCATCGACGATGGTGTGCAGCAGCTCGGCCAGGTCGAACGCGGTGGCATGTTCCAGGCGGGCATCGTCGCGGAAGAATTCCAGGGCTGAGTTGATCATCGCCTGCATTTCGTCCACGTCCCTGAACAAGCGCGATTGCTGCTCGGCATCCTCGATGAATTCCCCGCGCAGGCGCATGCGCGTCAACGGCGCGCGCAAGTCATGGGAGATGGCGGCGAGCATCTGCGTGCGGTCTTGCAGAAAGTGCTTGAGCTGGGCCTGCATGGCATTGAAGGCGAGGATCGCCTGGCGGATTTCGTGGGGGCCGATGACCGGAATCGGTGGTGCCTGGTGGTCGACGCCGAAGCGTCTGGCGCCTTCGGCAAAGCGTTGCAAGGGGGCTGCCAGGTGTCGCGTGGCGATCAGCGCGACGATAATCGTCGACACCAGGATCAGCGCCAGCATGATCAGGCTGCGCTCCCATTCCTCCAGTCCCCAACTGCGCGCAGGCAGGGAAAACGCGACCCACGAGTGGTCGGTCAATTCGATCATCGCGGCGTAGCGTGCGCCGGGCTGGCCGGCGTGCCAATCGCTTGGCTCATAGCCCTCGATCCTCGCATCGGGCCGGCCCAACTGTTGGCGCAACCGCAGTGCGCCATCGTTGTATTCGGGGTCGTCGATCACTGGCAGCTTGGCATCTTCATGGCGTTGGAGCCATTGCGCGTTGAAGCTCTGATCACTGGCCGCCCTGGCAATGGTGGGCCGCTGTTCGGGCGCTGCCGAGTCGATGATGCGTGTGATGGCGGCGACCTTTTCAATCAGGCCGGTTTCCATCAGGGGCGGGCGGGCCCAGGCATCAGCCAGTTGGCTGAACAGCGCGTTAAGGGCCAGCAATGTCAGCATGGCGACCAGGGTGGTCAGGGCGATCCACCGCGCCAGCGTATCCCTTGGCCGTCGAGTGTATTTCATCGCTTCACCACGTGGGGGCTGAAGAGGTAGCCGCTGTTGCGCACGGTACGGATCATCGATACGCCGGTGAGATCGGTCTCCAACTTGCGCCGCAATCGACTGACCTGGACATCGATGCTGCGGTCAAACGCATCGAAGGTTTCGCCGCGAGCCAGGTCCAGCAACTGCTGGCGGGTCAGCACCCGGCGCGGGTGTTCGGCAAACACCAGCAGCAGTTCGAACTCCCCGGTGGACAGCGGGATCATGACCTTGTCCGGTGAACGCAGTTCGCGCCGGGTGACGTCCAGTTGCCAGTTTTCGAACTCCAGGATTGGCCGGGAGGAGTCGTTCAGCGTGTCCCTGGCTTCACCGGTGCGCCGCAGCACGGCACGCACCCGGGCCAACAGCTCGCGGGCGTCGAACGGCTTGGTCAGGTAATCGTCCGCCCCCAGCTCCAGGCCGACGACGCGGTCACTCAATTCGCCCATGGCGGTGAGCATGATGATGCCGACCGTGTGCTCGGCCCGCAGTCGTTGGCAGAGCACCAGGCCGTTGTCGCCCGGCAGCATGACGTCGAGGATGATGAGGTCCGGCACCCGCCGTTCCACCGCCTGCCACAAGGCGGTGCCGTCGGCGGCCACATCCACGCTGTAGCCATGTTGTTCGAGGAATTTGCGCAAGAGGGCGAGGACTTCGAGGTCATCGTCCACCAGTAATAAATGGCTCACGGTGGGCACGCAGGGTAATGAATACAGGAGGCGATACTAGGGTCAATCCAGGGCCTGCGTCATATATTTCAATCCGGCAATAAAGTTGCCGGCGGGCAATATTCTGGAAATCTCCAGGCAAAAAAACAGCGGCAGGATGGCCTTTGATGTCGGTCAGTTAAAAACGAGTCAGCCCTACACAAAACCTGTGGCGAGGGGATTTCTGTGGGAGCAAAGCTTGCTCGCGAAACAGGCGCCTCGATACTTGAAAGTCCGCGTCGCCTGCATCGCGGGCAAGCCTTGCTCCCACAGCAAGCGTCCTCCTCTTCACAAGGGTTGTGTCTGGCACCGTTTCCTAGCTGATTGGCAATTCCCCATTCCTCGTCGAGATCAACCTGTATGCCGATCACCAGACCCGCTCCGTTGTTTGTTCGATCCACCGTTGTGGTTGTATTGACGGCACTCGCCAGCGGTTGCTCCAGCACACCAGCTGCAAAACCAGGCTCCTGTGAACGCGCGACCTATACCGTTCACGATCCCGCAGAACCGGTCAACCGCGGCATCTTCGTGTTCAATCGGACCGTGGATGACTATGCGCTGGCCCCGGTTGCCCGTGGTTATCTCAAGCTGCCGGAGATGTTCCAGGCCGGCGTCCACAACTTCGTGGCGAACTTCGGTGAGCCCAAGGTGTTCATCAACGACTTGCTGCAAGGCAATGCACAACGCTCGGTCAACACACTGGGGCGGTTCGTCATCAACACCACCGCGGGCATCGTCGGGCTGATCGATGTGTCGGGCAAGCTGGGCATCGAGCGCCACAAGGCCGATTTCGGCCAGACCTTCGGCGTCTGGAACGTCGCCCCCGGACCGATCGTGGAACTGCCGTTGCTGGGCAGCGCCAACCTGAGAGACGCGACGGGCAAAGTGCTGAGTTTTGCCGTCGACCCGTTTGGCGGCAACAGCAGCACCGTCGATACCCTGGGTACGATCAACACCGTCGGCGGTGTTGTCGATGGCCGCGCCGAGGCATTGCCGCTGACCGACCAGTTGCAGACCGAACCGGATTACTACGCGGCGCTTCGTGATGCAACGGCGCAGCGGCGTGCCGATCTTGTCGCCCAAGGCAAGTTGGGAGCGGTGGTGCAGGAAGACCCGCAATGCCAGGACGGAGCCGCTGCAGATGAATAACCAGGCGTTGGTACTGCATCGGCGAATGCGCGCGCTCGATCCGGATGTGCTGCATTGCCGTGAGGTTGAACTGCGGTTGGCCGAGGATGGCCGCCACGTGCTGCTCAACCGATATGTCGAGTTGTATCGCCATGAACACGTCAGTTGGTGCGCCATCCAGCAGCATCGGGTGCCGTTGGCGAGGATGGTGCGCTGGATGGTCGATAACGGCGAGCAGGTGAGGGGTTAGTGGCAATTTGCTCCTGGAATACAACGGTACTTTGAGAGCGGATGCCATGAAACATTTCTACATAATTACGCATTAATAATGGTTGTACGACGTCGTATCTAATATGTTCGACTGTGGCCGTTTCTCACAAAAAAAATAAACGGAGATTCCATCCATGACGAGCATTCCTTCCGCTGAAGGCCAGGCTGCGGCGTCCACGCAAGGCCGTTTCGTTCGCCTGCTCAAGCTTCTCGGTCCCGGCATCATTGCGGTCCTTTCCTGGCTGGGCGCCGGCGACTTGATCACTTCATCCGTGGCCGGCGCGAATTATGGCTACGCGATGATGTGGGTACTGGCGGTCTCTCTGCTGCTGCGTTACCTGATCGTCAACATCATCGCGCGCTTCCAGCTCTGCAATAACCAGGGCATGACCATCCTGCAAGGTTATGCCCAGCTCAATCCGTTTTTCGCCTGGTTCCTGTTGGTGTATGCGTTGCTCATGGGGCACCTGATGAACGCCTACATGATCAAGGGGGCTGGCGAAGCCTTGGCCATGTTGCTCAAGATCGACTATCCAATGCTGTGTTCGGTGGCTGTGGTGTTGGCGGTGTGGATGCTCGTCGGGCGTAATATCTATTCGATGATCGAAGGCGTGATGAAAGGGCTGCTGGCGATCATGACGCTGGCGTTCCTGGCCCTGGCGGTGATGTCCGGCCCGGATGTCGCCGGCATTGTCAGAGGCACCATCGGCTTCAGTATCCCGCCCGATGAAGGGGTGCACGGCGCGTTGCTGGTAGCCGTCTCGGTGATCGGTGCGGTGGCCGGTTCGATCGCCAACTTCGTTCATCCGTATGTCATGCGCCAGAAGGGCTGGGTAGGGCCTGAACACAAGCGTATCCAGCGTAACGACCTGCTGTTTGCGGTGTTTGTCGGGATCATCATCAACCTGGCCATCTGGATCGTCGGCGCGGAAATCCTGCGGCCCAACGGCATCGAGGTCAACACCTTGGGCGATTTGGGCAAGGCCCTGGAAATGTTCTTCGGTTCGATCGGTTGGTACGTGTTCTTTATCGGTGTGTTTGCCACGCTGTTCGCCAGCATCTCCGGCAAGACCACGGCGTTCCCGATGCTCATCACCGACGCCTTCCAGCACGTACGGCCCGAGCGCCGGGAACGTTACGGCAAAGAGTTCCACCGTGACCCGATGCACAAATGGTTCATGCTGTTCATTCTCGTGACGCCACTGATCTGGTCGCTCCCCGGCATGCCGGACTTCGTCACGCTGACCATCGGCGTCAACGCGCTGAACATCATCGGCTTGCCGGTGATTTCCCTGGGCCTGCTGATCATGTCCAACCAGAAGTCCCTGCTGGGCAAGGAATACCGCAACAACCTGTTCGAGAATATTGCGCTGGTGTTTGCCACCGGCCTGGCGTTGTGGGTTGCGTTTCAGTTGGGCGTCGATCTGTTCACCTGAGGCCCGGTAACCTGCAACTTTCGGAGGGACTGCTAGACTTTATCGTCCAGTCCCATTTGGAGAGCCGGCATGAACAATAAAAACAGGATATGCCTCTGGTACGACGGTACCGCACAGGAAGCTGCGGAGTTCTACGCCAAGACGTTTCCCGACAGTGCGGTGAACGCTATCCATCTTGCCCCGGGCGATTATCCGTCGGGCAAGCAAGGCGATGTGATCACCGTGGATTTCACGGTGATCGGCATCCCTTGCATCGGCCTCAACGGCGGGCCGACGTTCAAGCACAACGAGGCTTTTTCATTTCAGATCGCAACCGATGACCAGGCCGAAACGGACCGCTTGTGGAACGCGATCATCGACAACGGCGGCCAGGCGAGCGCCTGCGGCTGGTGCAAGGACAAGTGGGGGCTGTCGTGGCAGATCAGCCCTCGCGTGTTGGTTGACGCGGTCACCAGTTCCGATAAAACGGTCGCCAAGCGTGCCTTCGAGGCCATGATGACGATGACCAAGATCGACATTGCCGCGATTGAAGCCGCGGTGAAAGGCTAGCCGACGAATCACCACCATCATTCCCCTGTGGGAGCGAGCTTGCTCGCGATAGCGCCGGCACAGCCAACATTGATGCAAACTGACCCACCGCTATCGCGAGCAAGCTCGCTCCCACATTGGTGGGTGGTGACTTCTATTTTTCGACCAGCACAGATCCCCCTGTGGGAGCGAGCCTGCTCGCGAAGGCGCCGGTACAGCCACCTTGATGCAGCGGACCTATAGAGTGGTTTCAGGCAACCTGGCTATCACCTTGATCTCGAACTGAAACCCATACAGCCACGTCACGCCCACCGCCGTCAGCGTCGGATGCGGCGCGCTGCCCCAGAACTCGGGCACGACGCTCCAGACCCGCTCGAAGGTCGATTCGGGGTCGACCATGAAGACCGTGACGTCCACCACATCGTCAAAGCTGCAATCGGCCGCGGCGAGTATCGCCTTCAGGTTGTTGAACGCCAGCCGAACCTGAGCTTCCAGGTCGGGCTCCGGCGAACCTTCTTCGGTGCTACCAACCTGTCCCGAGACGAACAGAAAACCATTGGACCGAATCGCCGGCGAATAGCGATTACGCTCATAGAGTGCCCGGCGTCCAGGCGGGAAAACCACGTCGCGCTGTGTCATGAATATCTCCATCAAAGAGTGGGTTCCAAACGATGAACTCACTCTAGGGGCTTGTGTCCAGGCGATAAACGAGCAACCTTGGCGATCACTGTTTGTAGAAACCAAACAATCGGATCGACACCCGAGGCACAAATGGATCGTTTTGATGCGATGCAAGCGTTCGTTCGAGTCGTGGAGGCGGGCAGCTTCACCAAGGCGGCTGAAACCCTGCACATGAGCAAGACCACCGTGACCCAATTGGTGCAGCAGCTCGAGGCACGGTTGCGGGTCAAGTTGCTCAACCGCACCACGCGCAAGGTCAACGTCACCGCCGATGGCGCGGTCTATTACGAGCGGGTGATCCGGCTGCTGGCCGACATGGACGATGCCGAGACCAGCGTTTCCGGCGCCCAGGCGTTACCTCGCGGGCGACTGCGGGTGGACGTGCCGAGCCCGCTGGCGGCGATGATCCTGATACCGGCCTTGCCAACGTTCTACGGGCGATACCCGGACATCCAGATCGACATGGGCGTCAGCGATCGCATCGTCGATATGCTCGATGAGAATGTCGATTGCGTGGTGCGCGGTGGTGAGTTGAGGGATCAGTCGCTGATCGCCCGGCGTGTCGGCGACCTTGCCCTTGGTGTCTTTGCCGCGCCGAGTTACCTGGCACGGTTCGGCATGCCCGCGCATCCGCGCGAACTGGAAGATTCGCACCACCGCACCGTGGGTTTCCTGTGGGCACGCACCGGCAAATCCTTGCCCTACGCCATGCGTCGTGACGGTGAGCTGCTTCACGTCAAAGGGCGCTACGCGCTGGCCATCGACGACGGCAACGCTTACCTCGCGGCCGGTTTGGCAGGGCTGGGCGTGCTCTGGCTGCCCAAGTACATGTCCGGGCCTCATCAAGCGCAGGGCGGGTTGGTGCCGCTGTTCGAAGACTGGCACCTCGAGCCGATGCCGCTGTATTTGGCCTATCCCCCGAACCGGCACATCAGCGCCAAGTTGCGGGTGTTCATCGACTGGGTCGTGGAGCTGATGGCGCAACATGCGCCTATCATTGATCGACATGTATCTTGAAAGCCGACTGCCCAGTGTGTAGAGGAGACCCACCATGGACCGATTCACCGGTGGTTGCCTGTGCGGCAACGTTCGCATCCAAGCCTCGGGCCGTCCGTATCGGGTTGGCCTCTGTCACTGCCTCGACTGTCGCAAGCATCACGGCGCGCTCTTCTACGCTGCCGCCGTTTTTCCCCAGGATGCCGTGACGATCGAAGGTGAAACACGGGATTATGCCGGACGCTTTTTCTGCCCTCGCTGCGGCTCGTCGCTGTTCGCCCGCTCGGGTGACGAAATAGAAGTGCACCTTGGGACGCTGGACGCCCCCGATCAACTGATGCCCACCTACGAAAGCTGGACCGTGCGCCGTGAGTCCTGGCTGCCGGCGTTTCCGCTCACCCGACACTACGAGCATGATCGCGAGTGGACAGGGCGGGCCGAGGAGTAGGGCGGTCATTCGAAGCCGACAATCGCCTTGATCTCCAAATACTCCTCGAACCCGTGAACCCCATACTCACGACCATTGCCCGAACGCTTGTACCCACCGAACGGTGCCATCGGGTTCCACGCCGGGTAGTTCAACAGCACTTGCCCTGCGCGAATACGCGACGCAACGGCGCGGGCAAGATCAAGGTCCTGGCCCTGGACATGCGCGCCCAGCCCATAGACGGTGTCGTTGGCGATGGCGACGGCTTCATCCAACGTGTCATAGGCAATGATGCACAGCACCGGGCCGAAGATTTCTTCCTGGGCGATGCGCATGGCGCTGTCGACCTGCGAGAAAACCGTGGGGCGGGTGTAGAAGCCTTGTTCGAGACCCTCCGGGCGTCCTGGGCCGCCGCAGACAAGCTTGGCACCTTCATTCATGCCCACTTCGATCATGGCTTGCACGCGATTGAACTGGGCCTCGTTGGCGATGGGACCGAGCACGGTTGCTTCCAATTGTGGATCGCCCACGATGATCGCGTTGGCGGTGGCAGCAGCCAACGCCTCGACTTCCGCCAGGCGGTTCCTTGGCACGATCATTCGGGTCGGTGCGCTGCACGATTGGCCGACGTTGCGAAATGCCGACATCACGCCCGGCGGCACGGCCTTGGCGAAGTCGGCGTCGGGCAACAGCACGTTCGGTGACTTGCCGCCCAACTCTTGGGTAACGCGCTTGACTGTAGGGGCGGCGGCCTGGGCCACCAGTGCGCCGGCGCGGTTCGAGCCGGTGATTGAGATCAGGTCGATGTCGGGATGCGCCGCCATGGCCGCGCCGACCTCGGCACCGCTACCGTTCACCAGGTTGAAGACGCCGGCAGGCAGGCCAGCGTCATGCACCAATTGTGCGAAGAGAAGGGCACTCAGGGGCGACAGTTCGCTGGGTTTCAACACCACCGTGCAACCGGCGGCAATCGCCGGGGCGACTTTGGCGGTGATTTGATACAGCGGCCAGTTCCACGGCGTAATGAGGCCGCAGACGCCGATGGGTTCGCGTTGAATGGCCGTGCCATGCTCAATCTTCTGGAAGTTGTAAGTGGACAGCACATCGCGGGCCACCCGAACGTGTTCGGCGGCCAGCGGCACTTGCATGGCCCGTGCGAAGCCGATGGCCGCGCCCATTTCCAGCGAGAGCACCTGGGCCAGTTCTTCTTTGCGTTCAAGGATCAGCGCATGGATCTTTCCCAGGATCGCCACGCGCGCTTGCACCGAAGTGGCGGACCAGTCGGGAAATGCTGCGCGAGCCGCCGCTACGGCGCGGTCAACGTCTTCGCCGGACCCTCGGGCGACCTCGGCAATGACTTGCTCGGTAGCGGGATTGACCACGGGCAGCGTGGCCGGGTATGCCGGAGACTGCCAGTCACCATTGATATAGAACTGCTGGGACGTAGGCGGGGTGTTCAAAAAGGGGGTGGTCATCCAACGGGCTCCCATAGAGCGGTGATAGCACTGCCGGCGACAGATCCTGAGGCCGTTTTCTTCTCGATAAACTAACAAAGCGGCCCGGATGGGATATGCCGTTCTCAAGCCTGGCAAAGAAGAATCTGCTGTATCTGCCGGGCTAACTTGGCAAAAAAAGTGGCAGCGTCCGTCCGGGGCAAAAAGGGCGCCCAGTCGCTTGTGTCATATGAGTCTGCCGGTGCCAGGCGTGCTCATCTGAGGCATTGTCAGGGCGGTCGGTTCGGTGAACCGGCGAATATCAAAGGGGCTGATCAGGGTGCGGGTGCTGCCGGTGCTGATCAGCTCGGCCATGACGTCGCCGACGCCGGGGCCGAGCTGGAAGCCATGCCCGCAGAACCCAAAGGCATAGAACAACCCCTTGACCTTGCCGCTTGGCCCCATGATCGGCAGCGAGTCTGGCGTATAGCTTTCGATGCCGCTCCACACCCGGATAATGTTGAGGTTCGCCACCCCGGGCAGCAGGCGGCTCATCTGATGCATCTGGTTGAGCAGGCTCTCGGGCTTGAAGTAGGCGCGACGGTTGATCATGTCCGGTTTGCAGCGGTTACCGCCGCCGATGATGAGGTTGCCTCGGGGGATCTGCCGGAAATAAATCACCTCCTCCTTTATCTTGGTGAACACGCCGATCACGGTCGGCAAGGCATAGGGCACCGGCTCGGTGACCGACATCTGTGGGCCATTGGCTTCCAACGGCACCGCTTCGCCGAATTGTTCGGACAGCTTCGCCCCCCACGCGCCCGCCGTGATCAGCAGTTGCTCGGCGATGAATAGCTGGCCGTCGGTGGTGGTCACGTGGAATTGGTCATTCACCTTTTGCACCGTGGCGACTTCTGTTCGCTCGCGGATGCTGGCCCCGGCCCGTGTCGCCGCGCGGGCAAATGCCGGGGCGGCCAGGCGCGGGTTGGCGTGGCCGTCGTGAGGGGCGTACGAGCCGCCCTTGACCTGCGCGCCGAGGAACGGGAAACGTGCGTGCAAGGCCTTGCCGGTGATGATCTGCAAGTCCAGTTCGCGGGCTTCGGGGGCGGCGGCGTAGGCTTCAAGCTCGGCGATTTCGTCCTCGCGATAACAGACGCGCATATGGCCGCTGGGGATGAACTCCAGGTCATCGCCAATCAACTCGGGGAGCCGTTTCCACAACCCGTACGAGCGATTCGACAGTTCCAGCTGGCCGAGGAATCGCCCTTGGCGTCGCACGTTGCCGAAATTCACGCCACTGGCGTATTGGCCGATCAGGTCGCGTTCCAGCAGGGTCACCGAGTGCCCACGCTGGCGCAGGAAAAACGCCGACGCCGACCCCATGATGCCGCCGCCGATAATCAGTACATCGCTTTTTTCTGGCTTCATGATGTTCTCTCACTCCCTGCCAGCGCTTCGATTTCGATCAGGTACCCATGGTGCAAGGCGGGGACGGGCACCACCGCGCGCGCAGGCCGGTGTTCGCCGAGATAGCGGGCGTAGATCCGGTCGAAAGCCGGCCAGTGTTCGATGCCGGCGACATAGACCGTCACTTTCAGCAGGTCGCTGGGGCTGCGGCCTGCTGCGCCGAGAATCGCCATCAGGTTGTCCAGGGCGATGGCGGCTTGCACTTCGAACGGTTGGTCGACGCTGTGGCTGCCATCGGTGCGTATCGGCAGTTGCCCGGACACGTACAAGACGCCCTGGTGCAAGACCGCTTGGGCGTAATGTCCGCCCGCAGCGGCCGCCTGGGTTGTGTGAATCAACTCGATTTCACCAGCCATGCAGACGACTCCAGGTGTGCACCGCGCCCGAGGCATCGCAGGCGCGGTAATCAGGGAATTGCGCACCGGTGGCGCAGGCGTGGTTGGGCAGGATGCGCAGGCGACTGCCGATGGGAAACCGCTCGGTGATATCGATGTCCGCGGGACTGGAAAGGGTGACGATGCCGTGCTCCTGGTTGGCGCTGGTGAGCAGGGCGCCTTCGATCCAGTCGCCAGCTTCGCTGCACACTTGCCCATACCCGAAATCCCGTTGCTGGCGCTGCGTACCCCGATCACGACTCATGGCCATCCAGCCGGCATCGGTGATGATCCAGCCTTTGTCCGGCTGGTGACCGATGACTGTGGTCAGTACGCTCAGGGCCAGCTCATCCGCCTGGCAAACACCGATGTTGTGCATCACCAGGTCGAAGAATACATAGACGCCGGCGCGCACTTCAGTAACGCCTTCCAGGCTTTGCGCCGAAAGTGCCGTGGGTGTGGAGCCGATGCTGACCTCGGGGCAGGCCAGCCCGGCTGCGCGGATGCGTTGGGCGGCGCTGACGCAGAGGTGGCGTTCTTGTTCGGCCAAGGCTTGCAGCGCTTGGGGCGTATCGAGCTCGTAGCTGGACCCGGCGTGGGTCATGACGCCGCAAAGCTGCATGCCGCCTTCGCTGAGTCGCCGCGCGATGTCGACAAGTGCATCGTCTTCAACGCGCACGCCGGACCGATGACCGTCGCAATCGATCTCGATCCAGACCTCGAAACGTTCGTCGTGCTGCCTGCCGAACTCGACGATGGCCTGCGTCGCCGCCAGGCTGTCGGTCAAGATGCTCAATCGACAGCCCTTGCGCCGCAGCGTCAGGGCCTGGGCCAGTTTGCCGGGTGCCATGGACACGGCATAAAAGATGTCGCGGATGCCTTCGGCGAAGCAATGCTCGGCTTCCTTAAGGGTCGACACGGTGATGGCGCTGGCGCCTGCTGCAAGCTGCGCCCGAACCACCGGCAGGCATTTGCTGGTCTTGATGTGCGGGCGCAAACGCACGCCCAAGGCGTCCATGCGTTGTTGCATGCGCTGGATATTGCGCTGCATTCGCGGCACATCGATGAGCGCGACCGGGGTATCGAGGGAAGCAATTGAGACTGGCATGAACGAGACTCGCGGGTGAAAGACAGGCTCGACTCTACTCAGTCATCGTAAAGCCGTGGTTCAATGCGCTGTCATCAATCATTAAGTTGAACTGAATGATCAGCCTCGAAGACCTGCGCATGGCCGTGACGCTGGCACGCTGCGAATCGTTGAGCGCCGCTGCCAGGGCCCTCAATGTTTCGCCGCCGGCGCTGTCCATGCGCCTACGCAAACTGGAGACGCTCCTGGGCCTGACCCTGGCCAATCGCGACGCCCGGCGGCTGAGCCTGACCGCTGACGGCGAGCGTTTCTCGCGCCAGAGTGCGCTATTGCTGGAACAGCTGGAGGCGCTTCCCGAATCGTTCAGGCAGCAAGACGATCAACTGGCCGGCACTCTCAGGCTGGCGGCACCGTTCGGCTATGGACGCCAACGCCTCGCGCCGCTGCTGGCCCGTTTTGCCAGGTTGCACCCGCAGCTATGCCTGCATCTGGATCTTCGGGAAACGCCCTGGCCTGACCGTCATGACAGCGATGCGGTGATTCACATCGGTCACCTGAGCGACAGCCAGTGGGTCGCCCGACCCCTCACGCAAAATGACCGATGGCTGTGCGCCAGTCCCGCTTACCTGGAGCAGAACGGCACACCGCTAGCGCCGGAGCAACTCGCCGAGCATCGCTGCATCTGTATTCGTGAGAACGATGAAGATGTCACCCTGTGGCACTTGCGCAATGCGCACGGGCGCAAGACCCTGCGGATCAAGCCTGCCTTGTTGAGCAACGACGGCAGCGTGGCCCGACGCTGGGCCGAACAGGGCCTGGGGCTGGTGCTGCGTTCGCAATGGGACGTCAGCAAAGCCATCGCCGACGGCCGCCTGGTACGGGTGCTCGCCGATTGGCAATTCGACAGCGCCCCAATCAACCTGCTGGTGCCCTCGCGCAAACTGCGCAGCGCGCGGGTGCAGGCGTTGGTGAGCTTCCTGGAGGCCGAACTGAAGGTCTGAATAGGACACTGCTCCTACCGACCACCGCCATCGCGAGCAAGCTCGCTCCCACAATGGATCTGCGGCGTTCCTTGAACCGGTGTCCACCACCATCCCCCTGTGGGAGCGAGCCTGCTCGCGATGACGCCGGCCCATTCACCGCGGATGCTGAAGCTGCTGCGCCAAGCGTAGATTCTGCCGAAAACAACTCTTTGCAGAGCCGTTTGGCGCACCATAAATGCCCCCAAACCCACAGAAACACGGGCACGACGCCCACGCCTGGAGCATCCCGCAAAGTCTGCTGAGCGAGCCCCGCAAAACGGTGGTTTGTACCAAGCGGCCGGTATTTTTAACGATTTATCCACGGTCTCATGGTGTTGTAATGAAAACGTGATGCAGCGTTGCACCGATGCCTCACGAAAGGCGCCATCGTTCGCCTCGTCGAGCCTTCAACAACAATCCAGGACCGCACTCATGAGCTTTCTTCGACCCAAGTACATCACCTTCGACTGCTACGGCACGTTGACCAATTTCCAGATGGGCACCATGACCCGCGAGCTGTTCGCCGACCGTGTCGACGCCGGGCAGATGGACCAGTTCGTCAAGGACTTCTCCGCTTATCGCCTGGACCAGGTGATGGGTGACTGGCGGCCCTATGATGAAATCATCAAGACCTCCCTGATGCGGGTCTGCAAGCGTTGGGGCGTCGAATATCGTGGCGAAGGCCAGCTCTATTACGACGCCGTGCCAACCTGGGGCCCCCACGCCGATGTACCGGCGGGCCTGTCGAAAATCGCCGACAAGATCCCCCTGGTGATTTTTTCCAACGCGATGGACGAGCAGATCATGTCCAACGTCGACAAGCTCGGCGCACCTTTCCATAAAGTCTTCACGGCCCAGCAGGCCCAGGCCTACAAGCCGCGCCTGGCCGCCTTCGAGTTCATGCTCGATAACCTTGGCTGCGGACCGGAAGACGTCCTGCATGTGTCGTCGAGCTTCCGTTACGACCTGATGTCGGCCCACGACATGAAGATCAAGCACAAAGCCTTCGTCGCCCGCGGTCATGAACACCCGGCCAACGCTGCCTTTGGCTACCACCAGATCCCGGACATCGGCGGGTTGCCCGCGCTGGTCGGGCTCTGAGTCTCGACGCACGCTTGAAGGCGAAAGGGGTTAGACATGGGCAGTGAGTCCTATTGGCTCGACACCGCACCGGCGTTCACCGGTGCTCAACTCGGCGGATTGCCCGGGCAGGTCGATGTCGCCATCGTCGGTGGCGGCTTCACCGGCCTGGCGGCGGCGCGGGCCCTGGCCTTGAAGGGGGCCAGCGTGGCGGTGCTGGAAGCGGGCAGGGTGATTGGCGAGGCGTCAGGGCGCAATGGCGGGCATTGCAGTACCGGCGTGGCCCAGGATTACGCGGCACTCACCGCCAGCCTCGGCGCCGACAAGGCTCGGGCGTATTACCAAGCCTATGAAAGCGCCGTGCAGAGCGTCGTGACGCTGGTGGAGCAAGAGCAGATTGCTTGCGACCTCAAGCGCAACGGCAAGCTCAAGCTGGCCGCCAAGCCGATGCACTACGAAGGGTTGGCGCGCACCTGTGAGTTGATCCGCAAGGAAGTCGACGCCGAGGTCGAGCTGCTGTCGGCCCGGGAGACGCGGGAGGAAGTCAATTCGGCGCAGTTTCACGGCGGCCTGTTGCAGCGCAATGGCGTGCAGATGCATGTCGGGCGTTTCGGCGTCGGCCTGGCGGAAGCGGCCGCCCGTCACGGTGCGTTGATCTTCCAGGGGGTGGCGGTGCAGGACTGGAAGACCAGTGCCGGCGGTTATCGAGTCAACACCAGCAAAGGGACGCTGCAGGCCTCGCAGATCCTGCTGGCGACCGGCGCCAGTCAGCAGGGCGGCCTGGGCTGGTATCGGCGGCGAATCGTGCCGGTGGGCAGCTTCGTCGTCGCTACCGAGGTCCTGCCCCAGGCGCTGATCGACAGCCTGCTGCCGGCCCGGCGCTCCTATGTCACCAGCCGCATGATCGGTAACTACTTTCGCCTGACCCCGGACAACCGTTTGCTGTTTGGCGGTCGTGCGCGGTTTGCCATGTCCGACAGCGTGTCCGACGCCAAGAGCGGCAAGGTGCTGCAAGCGGCGATGGTGCGGATGTTCCCGCAGTTGGCGAACACCCGGATCGACTATTGCTGGGGCGGCCTGGTGGACATGACCTCCGATCGCCTGCCCCGGGCCGGCCAGCATGGCGGGGTTTATCACTCCATGGGCTACAGCGGCCACGGTGTGCAGATGTCGGTGCACATGGGGCAGGTGATGGCCGAGGTCATGGCCGGCAAGGTCGAGGCCAACCCTTGGCGCGAACTGGATTGGCCGGCCATTCCCGGACACTTCGGCAAACCTTGGTTTTTGCCGCTGGTCGGCGCGTATTACCGCTTGCAGGACTACCTGCACTGAGTTTCACCGCGTTGTTTGGCGTTTCAACCACGTTGCGTTAACGCACGTAATCGAGCCCTATCATTTTCCGAAAGGTAGAACTGACATGAGTGACAATAAAAACGGCATCAAAGACCAGTTGATCACCGGTACAGAAAGTCTGCGTGTTTTCGAAGGGCTCAACCGCGGTATGTCGCGCCGCCATGCATTGCAGATGCTCGGGCTGGCCGGTGTAGCCGCGGCGGGTGCCGGCAGTCTGTTCGGTGCCGCCGGCAAGCTGCTTGCCGATGAGCAGGCAAGCCCCGGCAAAGGCAAGCCCGGCGGGCGTATCCGGGTCGCCGGTATCTCCAGTTCCACCGCCGATACCCTGGACCCGGCCAAAGGCTCATCGTCCACGGACTACGTGCGTCATTACATGTTCTACAACGGCCTGACGCGTTTCGACAGCCACATGGTGCCGCAACTGGAACTGGCCGAACGCATGGACACCACCGACGCCACGCTCTGGGTGATTACCCTGCGCAAGGAAGTGACCTTCCACAACGGCAAGGGCCTCACCGCCGCCGACGTGGTGTTTTCCCTGATGCGTCACAAGGACCCGATCACCGGTTCCAAGGTCTTGCCGCTGGCCGAGCAGTTTGCCGAGGTCAAGGCTACCGGCACCCATGAAGTGCAGATACGCCTGAGCGGCCCGAATGCCGAGCTGCCGTCGATCCTTGCCGTATCCCACCTGTTGATCGTCCCCGAGGGCACCAGCGACTTCAACCAGGGCATCGGCACCGGCCCGTTCAAGGTCAAGGAATTCAAGCCTGGGGTGCGTTCCATCGGTGCGCGCAACACCAACTACTGGAAGCCTGGCCTGCCGTACCTCGACGAAATCGAATTCATCGGCATCGGTGACGAACCGTCACGGGTCAACGCGTTGCTGTCGGGCGACGTGCAGATCATCAATGAGGTCAACCCGCGCTCGACCACGCGCATCAAGGACAGCACCACCCATCGCGTGGTGGATTCGCCGTCGGGTAACTACACCGACCTGATCATTCGCCAAGACCAGATGCCCGGCCAGAGCCCGGAGTTTACCGAGGCGATGAAACTGCTGCTGGACCGCGAACAGGTCAAGTCGGCGATCTTCCGTGGGTTCGCCAGGGTCGGTAACGACCATCCGATTGCGCCCGGCTCTCGTTTCTACAACGCCGACCTGCCGCAACGGACCTACGATCCGGAGAAGGCCCGTTTCCTGCTGAAGAAGGCCGGCATGGAAAACATCAGCATGCCGGTGATGTGCTCGCCGGCCGCCACCGGTTCGGTCGACGTTGCCGTGCTGCTGCAGCAATCGGCCAAGGAGGCCGGGCTCAAGCTCAACGTCAATCGGCTGCCGAGCGACGGCTATTGGTCCAACCACTGGGCCAAGCACCCGCTGAGCTTCGGCAACATCAACCCGCGGCCTAACGCCGACATGTTGTTCTCGCAGTTCTTCCAGTCCACGGCACCGTGGAACGAATCCGGCTGGAAAAACCCGCAGTTCGACCAGTTGCTGATCCAGGCTCGCGGTGAAACCGATGAGGCCAAGCGCGGGCAGATGTATGCCGACATGCAGACCCTGGTGCATGACCACAGCGGCATCGGCATCCCGGTGTTCATCAGCAACATCGATGGCGTCGACCAACGCGTCAAGGGTTATGGCACCAACCCGCTGGGCGGTTTCATGGGCTATATGTTCGCTGAGCAAGTCTGGCTTGACGCTTGATGCGTGTTGTCTTGCGGCGTGACATGGCACAAGGGGTAGGGCGATGAATAGCAACACACTTTGGTTGATCGGCCGGCGCCTGGGCGCTGCGGTCGTGACCCTGTTGATCGTATCGATGGTGGTGTTCGCCATTACGGCGGTGTTGCCGGGAGACGCGGCGCAACAGTCCCTTGGACAGTTCGCCACGCCTGAGCAAGTGGCGGCGCTGCGGGTGAAGATGGGCCTGGACCAACCGGGTGTGTTGCGCTACCTGCACTGGTTGATGAGCCTGCTCAGCGGCGACATGGGCGTGTCGATCTCCAACGCCACGCCGGTCAGCGAGTTGATGGCTGGCCGGGTGCCCAACACGCTGATGCTGGCGGCGGCCACGGCGCTGGTGTCGGTGCCGGTAGCGTTGATCCTGGGCATCGGCTCGGCGATGGGGCGAGGAGGGCGTATCGACGGCTTCCTGAGCTTCTTCACCCTGACGATGGTGGCGGTGCCGGAGTTCCTGGTCGCCACCCTTGCCGTGCTGATTTTCGCGGTGAACCTGGGCTGGCTTTCGGCGCTGTCCTATTCCAGCGAGATCACTTCGCCGCTGCAATTCATGCGCACCTATGCCTTGCCGGTGATGACCCTGTGCTGCGTCATCGTCGCGCAAATGGCGCGCATGACCCGGGCGGCGGTGATCGATCAACTCGACAGCCCCTACGTGGAAATGGCCCGCCTCAAAGGCGTGAGCCCGGTGCGGGTGGTGCTGCGCCATGCCTTGCCCAATGCCATCGGGCCGATCGCCAATGCCATCGCCCTGAGCCTGTCCTACCTGCTGGGTGGGGTGGTGATCGTCGAGACGATTTTCAATTATCCCGGCATCGCCAGCTTGATGGTCGATGCCGTGACCAACCGCGACATGGCGTTGGTCCAGGCCTGCACCATGCTGTTTTGTACGGCGTACCTGGTGTTGGTGCTGGTGGCTGACCTGTGCGCGATCCTGTCCAATCCGAGGCTGAGAAACCAATGAACAATCTCATTGTGAAATCCCCGCCTGCGGCGCCCGAACTGGCCTTGGGCAAGGTGTCGCGCAAAACCCCCTGGCTCGGCCTGATCGGCGCCGCGATGTGTGTGATCTGGTTGCTGGTGGCTATCTTAGGGCCATGGCTGGCGCCGCACCCGGTGGGGGAAGTGGTCTCCGACAATGTCTTCGACAACCTCAGTGCCGCTTATCCGCTGGGCACCGATTACCTGGGCCGCGACATGCTCAGCCGCATTCTGGTGGGCGCGCAGTTTACCGTTGGCCTGGCGTTGGTGGCGGCGGTGCTGGCCAGTGGGCTGGGCACCAGTTGCGCGTTGCTGTCGGTGGTTTCGCCGAAGTGGCTGGATGAGCTGATCAGCCGCCTGATGGATGCCTTCATTTCGATCCCGAGCAAGATGCTCGCGCTGATCATGGTCTCGGCGTTCGGCTCGTCAGTGACCCTGCTGGTCTGCACGGCGGTGCTCAGCTTCATGCCGGGGGCGTTTCGTATCGCCCGCAGCATGGCGGTGAACATCGAGGCCCTGGAATACGTGCAAGTGGCCCGCACCCGTGGCGAACGCCGGCTGTACATCGCCTGCGTGGAAATTCTGCCGAACATGCTCAACCCGGTGCTGACCGACCTGGGCCTGCGTTTTGGCTTCATCGTCCTGCTGCTCAGCGGCATGAGCTTCCTCGGCCTGGGCGTGCAACCGCCGGATGCCGACCTGGGTTCGCTGGTGCGGGAAAACATCGGCGGCCTCAACCAGGGCGCGCCGGCCATCGTGATTCCAGCCCTGGCCATCGGCACCCTGACCATCGGCGTCAATCTGTTTATCGACCGCTTGTCTTCGCGGCGCAACCGACGTACGGGAGGCCATTGATATGAGCCAGTTGATCCGAGTCGAGAACCTGCGTGTGGTCGCCTGTGGCGAGCGCAGCGAGGTGGAGATCGTCAAGGGCGTGAGTTTCTCCCTGGAGAAAGGTGAAGTGCTGGCGCTGATCGGCGAGTCCGGTTCGGGCAAGACCACCATCGCCCTGGCGCTGCTCGGTTATGCCCGGCGCGGTTGTCGCCTGGCGGGTGGGGTGGTGCAGATTGGCGAGCACGACATGCTCGCCTTGAGTGAGCGCGAGCTGCAAGGCCTGCGCGGCAATCGGGTGTCGTACATCGCCCAAAGCGCCGCGGCGGCGTTCAACCCGGCCAAGAAACTCATCGACCAAGTGGTGGAAGGCGCGTTGATCCATGGCCTGGGCAGCCGTGCCGTGCTCGAAGCCAAGGCCATCGAACTGTTCCGCGACCTGGCGCTGCCGGATCCCGAGCGCATCGGCCAGCGTTATCCCCATCAAGTGTCCGGCGGGCAACTGCAGCGGGTGATGGCGGCCATGGCGCTGATCAGCGATCCGCTGCTGGTGGTGCTCGATGAGCCGACCACGGCCCTCGATGTGACCACCCAGATCGACGTGTTGCGTGCGTTCAAGCGGGTGGTGCGCGAACGTGGCGCGACGGCGGTCTACGTGTCCCACGACCTGGCCGTCGTGGCGCAGATGGCCGACCAGATCGTGGTGCTCAACGGCGGGCAGATCTTCGAGCAGAGCGCCACCGCGCCGCTGCTCAAGGGCCCGGCTCACGCCTACACCCGCAGCCTGCTGGCGGCGGCACGGCCGGACACGACGATTCGCCCGCCATGCGGTGTGGCCGAAGACACGCCACTGCTGACCATCAAGGGCTTGACCGCTGGCTACGGCAACAAGAACCAGCACGGCATGCCGGCGATCCGGGTGCTCGAAGACATCGACCTGACCGTGCGCAGGGGCCAGGCCATCGGTGTGATCGGTGAATCAGGCTCTGGAAAATCGACTCTGGCGCGAGTGGTGGCCGGGCTGTTGACCCCGGCCCTGGGCGGGCTGACGTTTGACGGTCAGCCGCTGGGCGGCAGCCTGTCCGAGCGCACGGATGAACAGTTTCGGCGCATCCAAATGGTGTTCCAGAACGCCGACACCGCGCTCAACCCGATGCACAGCATCAGCACCATCCTGAGCCGGCCGTTGAAGATGTATTTCGGCCTCAAGGGCGCGGCGCTGCGTGAGCGTATCGGCGAATTGCTCGACCTGGTGCGTCTGCCACGGGACATGGCCGAGCGCCGCCCGAGCGAACTCTCCGGCGGACAGAAACAGCGGGTCAACCTGGCCCGGGCGCTGGCGGCCAAACCAGACCTGATCCTGTGCGATGAAGTGACCTCGGCTCTCGACACCGTGGTCGGCGCGGCGATTCTCGAACTGCTGCGCGACCTGCGCCAGCAACTGGGGGTGTCCTACTTGTTCATCAGCCATGACATCTCCACGGTGCGGGCGCTGTGCGACGACATTGTGGTGATGTACAGCGGCCATAAGGTTCAAGAGGGTAGCCGGCAATCGTTCGCCCAGGCGCCGTTCCATCCCTACACCGACCTGCTGATCCACTCGGTACCGGAGATGCGTCAGGGTTGGCTGGAAAGTTGTGGCGCCACCACCTGCGGCACGCTGCCGGCGTTGGGCGCGCGCGCCGAGGTGCCGGAGCTGTGCACCTTCCTCAATCGCTGCCCGGCGCGGGTCGACGGCCTGTGCAACCACACCGCGCCGCCCCGGCGGATTATCGACGGCGGCAGCGAGGTGCTCTGTCATCACGACAGTGCCGAGTTGCTCAAGCGCCAACAGGATTCAAACAGCATGATCGTGGGAGCCTACGCATGAACGCGCGTTTCGTGAGGTTGGCCGAAAAGGGCCGGCCCGTCGTCAAATTGAAAGTGGATGGCGTCTCGGTCGAGGCGTTGCAGGGCGACACCCTGATGGTCGCATTGCTGACCCACGGCCCGGCGTTGCGCCAGTCGGAATTCGATCCGGGCAGCCGGGCCGGTTTCTGCCTGATGGGCGCCTGCCAGGATTGCTGGGTCTGGACCCGCGGCGGCGAGCGCCTGCGAGCTTGCTCCAATGAAGTGCGCGAAGGGCTGGACATCATTACTCAACAACCGGAGGCGATATGGCCACTGCGCGGCTGAACACGCATCGAGTCGTCATTGTCGGCGCCGGACCGGCCGGCATCCGTTGCGCCCAGACCCTGGTCGCTGCGGGCTTCAAGCCGATCCTGCTCGACGAAAACCGTCGCGATGGCGGGCAGATCTACCGGCGCCAGCCCGAAGGGTTCACCCGCAGCTACGCCACGCTGTACGGCACCGAGGCGGACAAGGCCCGCGACCTGCACGAAAGCTTCGACCGCTTGCGCCCGCAGATCGACTACCGTCCGGACACCCTGGTGTGGAACCTGACACCCGGGCAATTGTGCTGCGTCAGCCAGGGCCAGCACACGACGGTGGATTACGACGCGCTGATCCTCTGCACCGGCGCCACCGACCGCCTGATGCCCATCGAGGGCTGGCAGTTGGGCGGTACCTACAGCCTCGGCGGCGCGCAGATCGCCTTGAAGGCCCAGGCGGTTTCCATCGGCCACCGCGTGGTGTTCATGGGCAGCGGACCGTTGCTGTATCTGGTCGCCAGCCAATACCTCAAGGCCGGCGCCAACGTCGCGGCAGTGCTGGACACATCGCCGCTGGGCCAGCGCATCAAAGCCTTGCCCAAACTCATGGCGCGCCCGAGCTTGCTGTTCACCGGCATGAAACTGTTGGCGCAGTTGTACCGGGCGAAGATTGCTGTGCACTTGGGTATTTCGCCGCTGCAAATTCTGGGCGAGGCGACCACCGGTGTCAGCGGCGTGCGGGTTCGTAGCGCGAGCGGGGAAACCTTGACGGTGGCGTGCGACGCGGTGGCGCTGGGTTATCACTTGCGCCCGGAAACCCAACTGGCCGACCTGGCAGGCTGCCGCCTGCGCTTTGACGAGGCCTCCAGCCAATGGCTGCTGGACACGGACGAGGAGGGGCGGACCTCGGTCAGCGGTGTCTACGCCGCCGGTGATGGTTCGAAGATCCGTGGCGCCGATGCAGCCGAGCATGCCGGGCGCCTGGTCGCCTTGGCGTTGTTGAGCGATCTGCAGCAGCCGGTGGACGCCGCACTCGTCGCCGAACAGCGCCAGGCGCTCAAGGTAATGGATGCGTTTCGCCTCGGCCTGGCCCAGGCGTTTCCCTGGCCAGCGGCACAAGCCAAGGCCTTGCCGGACGAGGCCATCGTTTGCCGCTGCGAGATGATCAGCGCCGGCGAACTGCGCCGCACGGTCAGCGAAAAGGGCGCCTGTGAAGTCAACCGGGCCAAGGCGTTCAGCCGGGTCGGCATGGGCCGCTGCCAGGGGCGTTATTGCTCCCAGGCCGGGGCCGAAGTGATTGCGGCAGCAGCGGGTGTTCAAGTGCAGGAGGTGGGGCGCCAGCGTGGTCAGGCCCCCGTGAAACCACTTTCGATGCTCACTCGAGAGGTGACGCCATGACGCTGAATAAAGCCGATGTGGTGATTGTCGGCGGCGGCCTGATGGGTTCGGCGGCAGCGTTTTTCCTGCGCCAACGGGGGCAGTCGGTGATCCTGCTGGAGCGTGACCAGATCGGGCAGTACGCCAGCGGCGTGAACTTCGGCAATGTGCGGCGCCAGGGGCGTTTTCTCGGGCAACTGGAACTGGCGAATCGGTCCTGGGCGCTGTGGAAACGCTTGCCGGAGCTGATCGACGACGACCTGGAGTTCATCGCCAGCGGGCACATGCGCGTGTGTTATCGCGAGGATGAAATACCCGAGCTTGAGGCTTACGCAGCGGCACCGGAAGCGGCGCAACTGGACTTGCAGATCTATCGCGGCAGCGAGCTGCATGCGCGTTTTCCGTTTCTCGGCAAGGACGTCAAGGGCGGCTCCTATGCGCCCCACGACGGTCACGCCAATCCGCGTCTGGCCGCCCCGGCGTTTGCCCGGGCGGCGCGGCGACTCGGTGCGCGCATCGAGGAACGCACCGAGGTGGCCGAGGTGCAGAAGGTCGGTGACGGGTTCAGCATCAGCACCACCGATGGTCGTCAGTTCAGCGCCGCGCAACTGTTGATTACTGCGGGCGCCTGGGGCCAGAAGCTCTCGGCGCAGTTCGGCGAGCCAGTGCCGCTGGAGCCCAACGGACCGCAGATGGCCGTCACCGAACCGGTGCCTTATGCCTTGCCGACGGTGATCGGCGTGTACACCAAGATTCCTGAAGAAGTGATCTATTTTCGCCAGATTCCCCGGGGCAATATCGTCATCGGCGGCGGCTATCGTTGCAAGCCGGACATGCTCAACCGCCGGGCCTATGTCGAGCCGCGCAGCATCCTCAACCAACTGGACCAGATGCGTCGCCTGCTGCCGGGTGTCGGCAATCTCAACATCATCCGCGTGTGGAGCGGCATCGAAGGCTACCTGCCCGATTCCCTGCCGGTGATGGGGCCCAGTGGCAACGTCGATGGCTTGTACTATGCGTTCGGCTTCAGCGGCCATGGCTTCCAGCTCGGTCCGGGCGTTGGCGATGTCATGGCTGAACTGATCAGCACCGGCAGCACTCGAACCTTCATCGAGCCGTTCTCCATCCGCCGGTTCGCCCTTTCCGCCGAGCAACGGAGCAAGGCCTCATGAAACCCCGCGTGTTAGCCATTTTCGAACGCCTGCTGGCGTTTGAAACGGTCTCTTCAGAATCGAACCTGGCCCTGATCGAGTACGTGCGCGAGCTGTTGCTGAGCAAGGGTATCGAGTCGCTGATCGTCAAGGATGAGAGCGGCAAGAAGGCCAACCTGTTCGCCAGCACCGGTCCGCGTGAGTTGCCCGGGGTCCTGCTGTCCGGCCACACCGACGTGGTGCCGGCGGCGGGGCAGGCCTGGACCGTTCCGGCGTTCCAGGCGACCGTGCGCGATGGACG
Organism: Pseudomonas brassicacearum subsp. brassicacearum; assembly: GCF_008801605.1. Taxonomy (GTDB): domain Bacteria; phylum Pseudomonadota; class Gammaproteobacteria; order Pseudomonadales; family Pseudomonadaceae; genus Aquipseudomonas; species Aquipseudomonas brassicacearum. The sequence continues at coordinate 167,438 of NZ_VZPJ01000007.1, forward strand.
GGTGTACGGGCGTGGCAGTTGTGACATGAAAGGTTTCATTGCGCTGGCCATCGACGCCATGCTCGATGCCGCTGACCACTCCTTGAACCGGCCATTGCAACTGGCGCTTTCCCATGATGAAGAGATCGGTTGCGTGGGGGTGCGGCGCTTGCTCGATGTGCTGCACCTGGCGCCGGTGCGACCGTTTCTGTGTGTGATTGGCGAGCCGACCAACATGCAGTTCGTGCTCGGCCACAAGGGCAAGGGCTCCTATCGCACCTACTGTCGCGGCCTGGAAGCGCACTCATCGCTGGCACCGCGCTCGGTCAATGCGATTCACGTGGCCTGCGATTTCATCGCGGCGTTGCGCCAGAGCCAGCAGCAATTGCAGGAACAAGGCGCCCAGGACGCGGATTACGATGTGCCCTACAGCACCGTGCATGTCGGGCAGATTGTCGGCGGCAAGGCACTGAACATCGTGCCGAACCTGTGCACCCTGGATTTCGAAGTGCGCAATTTGCCGGACGACGATCTGGACCTGTTCCTGGAGCAACTGCGCGAGCGCGCCGAGGTGATTGTGCGCGAGGCGAAAAAGCTCTCCAGCGTCGCGGACATCGAGATCGAAACCCTCAACGTCTATCCGGGCCTCGACACCCATCCGAGCGTCGAAGCCGTGCGCTTCCTGAAAAACTTCGCCACCCCGGACACCGGCACCGCCAAGGTCTCCTTCGGCACCGAAGGCGGCCTGTTCAAGCAGCGCCTGGACGTGCCCGTGGTGGTCTGTGGCCCAGGCTCGATCGAACAGGCGCACAAGCCCGACGAGTTCATCGAGATCAGCCAGATGGAGGCCGGGGAGCGGTTTCTGGAAGGGTTGCTCGGCTCGCTGAAAATCTAAGCCCTGCACAAAACAAAAGGTGGGAGCACACCTGTGGGAACACACCTATGGGAGCACACCTGTGGGAGCAAAGCTTGCTCGCGATGAACGATGACACGGTCTTGATCGATGTCGCCTGATCCACCGCCATCGCGAGCAAGCTTTGCTCCCACAGTATTCAGTGTTCAGTGTTCAGTATTCAGTGTTCGGTGCTTAGCCTGGGGCCTCGGTAGAGCCTGCCGTCCCACCTCGAAACTTCAGCATCCAACACTGCCCAAACCCCGCTTTCAGCATCCTGCCCCGTGGCATCTCCTTAGACTGGAATCACCTCGGAACAGGACGCGACCATGCTCAAGAATCGATTGAAAGACCCCAGCCTGTTGGCAGAACTCGCTTACATCGACGGCCAGTGGATCGGCGCCGACAACGCCGCCACCCTTGACGTCATTGACCCGGCCACCGGTCAGGTGCTCGCCCGTGTACCGGCGATGCAAGGCGTGGAAACCCGGCGTGCCATCGAGGCCGCCGAGCGCGCCTGGCCAGCGTGGCGCGCGCGTCCGGCGGCGGAGCGTGCAGCGCTGTTGGAGCGCTGGTATCAAGCCATGATGGACAACCTCGACGACCTCGCGCTGATCATGACCTGTGAACAGGGCAAGCCGTTGAACGAAGCCAAAGGCGAAATCCGCTACGGGGCCGGTTTCGCCAAATGGTTTGCCGAAGAGGCCCGTCGGGTCTATGGCGAGACCATCCCGGCGCCCAGCGGCGACCGACGCCTGCTTACGCTCAAGCAGCCGGTGGGTGTCTGTGCCGCGATCACCCCATGGAATTTCCCCAATGCGATGATCACCCGCAAGTGCGCACCGGCCTTGGCGGCCGGCTGCCCGGTCATCGTCAAACCCTCGGACCTGACCCCCTTGTCGGCCTTGGCCCTGGCGGTGTTGGCCGAGCGGGTCGGGATTCCGGCCGGCGTGTTCAATGTCGTGACGGGCATGCCGGCCGGTATCGGCGAAGAGCTGACCGGCAACCCGACGGTACGCAAGATTTCCTTTACCGGCTCTACGGCGGTCGGGCGCTTGCTGATGCGCCAGAGCGCCGAGCACATCAAGCGCTTGAGCCTGGAGCTGGGCGGCAACGCGCCGTTCATCGTGTTTGACGATGCAGACCTGGAGCAGGCGGTGGCCGGCATCATGCTCAGCAAGTTTCGCAACGCCGGCCAGACCTGCGTCTGCGCCAACCGCATCCTGGTGCAGGACGGTATCTACGAACGCTTCGCCGCGCGCCTGGTAGAGGAGGTGGGCAAGCTCAAGGTCGGCAACGGGTTGGAGGCTGACGTGATGATCGGCCCGCTGATCAACCTCGCTGCGGTGAACAAAGTCGCCCGGCACATCGACGATGCGTTGAGCCAGGGCGCGCGTCTGCTCTGTGGCGGTGTTCCCGAGGGCGACAGTCAGTTTGTCCAGCCAACGGTATTGGGGGAGGCCCACGCCGGGATGTTGCTGGCCAACGAAGAAACCTTCGGCCCGGTGGCTCCGCTGATGCGCTTTACTACTGAGGAGCAGGCCCTGGCCCTGGCCAATGCCACGCCTTATGGCCTGGGCGCTTATTACTTCACCCAGGACCTGCGCCGCTCATGGCGTTTCGGCGAGGCGCTGGAGTTCGGCATGGTCGGGCTCAATACCGGGCTTATCTCCATGGAAGTCGCGCCCTTCGGCGGCATCAAGCAGTCGGGCCTGGGGCGCGAAGGCAGCAAGTACGGCCTGGACGAGTACCTTGAAGTCAAAGCCTTCCACATCGGTGGGTTGTGATGCGACCGTCATTTGAACAGACACCAGGGAGCCACGATTGATGAGCAAACCATTTCGAATCGCTGCGATTGCCGGCGATGGCATCGGTAAGGAAGTCCTGCCGGAAGGGCTGCGGATACTGGAGCAAGCCGCGAAAAAGTGGCAGTTGTCGCTGGACATCGAAGTGCTCGATTGGGCCCATTGCGATTACTACCTGGAGCACGGGCAGATGATGCCCGCCGACTGGTTCGAACAACTCAAGGGCTTCGACGCGATCTACTTCGGCGCCGTGGGTTGGCCGGACAAGGTGCCGGATCATATTTCCCTGTGGGGCTCGTTGCTCAAGTTCCGCCGCGACTTCGACCAGTACGTGAATATCCGCCCGGTGCGGCTGTTTCCGGGCGTGCCGTGTCCCCTGGCCGGGCGCAAGGCGGGGGACATCGACTTCGTGGTGATCCGTGAAAACACCGAGGGCGAATATTCTTCCATCGGCGGCAAGATGTTCGAAGGCACCGAGCATGAGTTCGTGCTGCAGGAGTCGGTGTTCACCCGCCGAGGCGTCGACCGCATCCTGAAGTTCGCCTTCGACCTGGCTCAGACCCGACCGCGCAAACGCCTGACAGCGGCCACCAAGTCCAACGGCATCTCCATCAGCATGCCGTATTGGGACGAGCGCACGGCATTGATGGCCGAGCAGTACCCGGATGTGAAGTGGGACAAGCAACACATCGACATCCTGTGCGCTCGCTTTGTTTTGCAGCCGGACCGGTTTGATGTGGTGGTGGCGTCGAACCTGTTCGGCGACATCCTCTCCGACCTGGGCCCGGCCTGTGCCGGCACCATTGGCATCGCACCGTCGGCCAACCTCGATCCGGAGCGCCGCTACCCATCGCTGTTCGAACCGGTGCATGGCTCGGCGCCGGATATCTATGGGCAGAACATCGCCAACCCGATCGCGATGATCTGGTCCGGCGCCTTGATGCTCGACTTCCTGGGTAACGGCGATGAACGCTACCGCGCGGCCCATGATGGGATTCTCAAGGCCATCGAACAAGTAATCGCCGAAGGCCCCATCACCCCCGACCTGGGTGGACAAGGTTCGACCCAGGATGTTGGCCGGGCCATCGCCGCCGTGCTCTGAGGCTCGATCTAACCTGCGACACCTTTTGCCCGCTCACACTGCGGGCTTTTTTTTGCTGATCCGCCGCCACCCGCCAAAAAACCTTGCTCGCTCCCACATTGGGTTCTCGGTTGGCCGCAGATTTCACCTCCACCCGCAACCCGTTGTGGGAGCAAAGCTTGCTCGCGATAGCGGTGGATCAGCTAGTGGTGATGTTGGCTGTGCCGCCGCCATCGCGAGCAAGCCCGCTCCCACATTGGGTTCTCGGTTGGCCGCAGATTTCACCTCCGCCCGCAACCCGTTGTGGGAGCAAAGCTTGCTCGCGATAGCGGTGGATCAGCTAGTGGTGATGTTGGCTGTGCCGCCGCCATCGCGAGCAAGCCCGCTCCCACATTGGGTTCTCGGTTGGCCGCAGATTTCACCTCCACCCGCAACCCGTTGTGGGAGCAAAGCTTGCTCGCGATAGCGGCGGATCAACTAGTGGTGATGTTGGCTGTGCCGCCGCCATCGCGAGCAAGCCCGCTCCCACATTGGGTTCTCGGTTGGCCGCAGATTTCACCTCCGCCCGCAACCCGTTGTGGGAGCAAAGCTTGCTCGCGATAGCGGTGGATCAGCTAGTGGTGATGTTGGCTGTGCCGCCGCCATCGCGAGCAAGCTCGCTCCCACATTGGGTTCTCGGTTGGCCGCAGATTTCACCTCCACCCGCAACCCGTTGTGGGAGCAAAGCTTGCTCGCGATAGCGGTGGATCAACTAGTGGTGATGTTGGATGTGCCGCCGCCATCGCGAGCAAGCCCGCTCCCACATTGGGTTCTCGGTTGGCCGCAGATTTCACATCCACCCGCAACCCGTTGTGGGAGCAAAGCTTGCTCGCGATAGCGGTGGATCAGCTAGTGGTGATGTTGGCTGTGCCGCCGCCATCGCGAGCAAGTGCTGCCATACACCGGATTACTTGACGACGTACACCTTGCGCACATAGACGCTGCTTTTCCAGGCACACGGTGCATTCAGCGGGACGAAAACGGTGTCGCCGGTGTTGACCGTCAAGTCGCTGCCATCGGCTGCCTGCAAGGTGACGCTGCCTTCGAGCAGGTGCATCAGCTCATGCAGTTTGTGCGGTCGTGACTTGCGGGTGTAGGGCGTCGAGTCCCAGATACCGATGCGCAGGTTGCTCGCTTCTTCGACAAACAGATTGTGCGAGCGACATTGCGGCGGCGGGCTGAGCAGGATCTCGTCATCCGGGGCAGCAGAAGGCGAGAGCAGGGTGTGGGCGGGGAGTGCCGTCAGCCCGGCAAGGTGCGCTTCGATGCGTTGGGTCTCGGCACAGAAGGCCCAGAGCGAGCCGGGCTGCGCCTCGACCTCAAGTGCCGTGCCCCGACCGATCACCGCGCTTTCACCCGGCTTGAGCTGCAGCGTCTGCCCCTGGCTGCGCAGCGTCACTGCGCCGGCGTGCACCACGAGCGTCTCACTGAAGGGGTATTCATCGACGCTGAACAGCCCGTTCGCCCGGACCACGCCGGCAGCCATGCCATCCGCCCCGGCATAGGCGATGAGTCGGTCGAACGGATCGTTGGCGCCCAGCGAGCCCGGGGTGAACGGGGTTGAGGCAAGGCGGCCATCGGCGTGTGCCAACAGCACTGCAGTGGGTTCGAGCATGAAGATGATTCTCCAGGGAAGCGTTGAGGGGAGTGTGGGTTTCAGCCAATGGCCTGGGTCACCGGCGCAAATTGTCGAACCGCACCGCTCGCCTGCGGGGGCGTGCCCCGTGCCATTTGGGCGACGGTGTCGACCTGCTTGAGCCCGGCCTCTTCCAGCCAAGGGGCCAGGCCGCTGCTTGAAGGGATGTCGATGCGAACGAATGCGTCCGGCACCTGAGCCAGCAGCACGGCGATCAAGTGTTGGGCCTGTTCCAGGTTCTGGGCGATGACCGGGCCAATGCAGCGGCCACGGCCGAAGGGGCGCAGCAGGGCGAAGGCGCACAAGTGACCGTCGCGCTCGATACCCGCTGAATGTTCAACGACCTCGAACAGGTCATTGAGCACAACGCTCCGCTCCAGCCCGCTCCCGGCATTGGCCAGTTTGATCAGCTCGGCGTGATCGGCTGCGCTCAGCTCGCGGCAGCGCTCGCCGGCGGCCAGTTCCAGTGGGGCCGGAACCAGCGCTTGCCCTTGGTGCTGCTGGATATGCCCAAAATCAACGAACCCCTGACTGGCATACAGCGGGGCACCGGCCAGGGTCGCGTTGAGGATGGCGGTTCGCGAGCCGCAAGCTTCGATTGCCAGTTCCATCAGCTTGCGACCGATTCCCTGGCCCTGGTACTCATCGTCGACAATCACCAGGCCGATGGTGGCGTAGTCCCCTTGGGCGCAGGTGAACGCCGTTCCGATCAAACGACCCTGGTCTTCCACGACAAACCCCTGGGCGACGCGCTGCAACATCGCCCAGTCTTCCAGGCGATGGGGCCATTTCAACTGCACGGACAAGGCATGGGCCGAAGGCACGTCGGTGGTGGTCATGGCACGATAGAAATAAGTAGGGCGTTGCGAAATGGACATGGCTGATCACCATAAAATAAGGGACGAAATCGGATGGATATGTGCGCTGAAAGTCTTTGTATCTCACCTGCCACCGGGCCTGGCAAGGGCGGCACATCGATTCGGTATCTTGCGTAAGCAACGGCCCTGCCGGCCACATTTCTTGCTCAAATCAGACGCTTGGCCAGCAGTAAATACCGGGTCGTTTTTTCGCTGTTCAGATCGAAACCAGAGGCCGTCAGGGCTCAATAGCTGCGCTCACGATCAACCAGGCCCAGCATCGATTTACCCCGTTGATGCCGGCGGATGTTCTCCAGCAACACGCCAAAGGCACTTTCAGGCTGAGTCATCGCCGCGATGTGCGGGGTCAACAGTATGTGGGGATGGTGCCAGAAGGGATGGTCCGCTGGCGCTGGCTCCTGCTCGAGGACATCCAGCACCGCGGCGCTGAGTTGGCCGTCGGCAAGGGCTTCAAGCAGGTCCTCTTCCACCAGGTGCCCACCTCGGCCCATGTTGACCAACGCTGCGCCCTTGGGCAGGTGTTGGAACAGCTGGCGGTTGAGGATCCCTCGGGTCTGTTCGGTCAACGGCAGGACGCACAGCACAATCTCGCATTGGCCGAGAAAGGCCGGCAATTGCTCGTCGCCAGCAAAGCACGCCACCCCGTCGATGTGATGTTCGCTGCGGGCCCAACCGGATAAGGCAAAGCCAAAGGTCTTCAAGGTGGCGAGTATCTGCCGTGCCTGCAAACCCAGGCCCATGACGCCCACCCGGCGTTGCCCGGCGGGCACCAGCCGGTGTGCTTGCCAGCACCGTTCGGCCTGTTGCTGGCGATAGCGCAACATGTCCCGGTGCAGGCTGAGCACGGCGAAACTGGCGTACTCGCACATGCCTTGGCTGATGCCGGGGTCGAGCAAGCGCACCACCGGCAGCGTTGTCGGCAAGCGGCTTAGGTCGAGTTGATCCACGCCGGCTGACAAGGCGAATAGCACTCGCAGATTCGGCAACAGCGTTTCGATGTCGTCCGGTGCCTGCCAGGCCGCCAGGTACTGGATATCCCGCGGGTCGCCGATGTCTGGCCAGGCACGCCATTCGATGTCCGGCGCGTGTTCGGCGAACAGGCGCCGCCAGTGTTCGCCGCGTACCGGGTCAGCTTTATAGAGCAGGGCCATGGGTCACTTCTCGCCTGAAATCAAGGAGCCCCTAGCATGCCTCAATGCCAGAGCAGGATCTGTCGAAAGGGCCGGTGTAGCAGCATCACGCTGCGTTGCAAGGTGCCTCTTGCGGCAGATTCCATGGGGCTGGAATGCCTCTGGAGGATTCTGCTGTTTGCCGGGGTGTAAACAGTCGATCCGAATTTCTCAACGACCAAGTTCGGCTTAGACAATCGCGTCGAACGCTTAACCTGTGAACACACCGCAGCCGCTTCCTGGCTGCGAGGCTCACGATGGGAAATGCCAATGAACAGTAAAGTCGAAGAAACCCCAAGTTTGCTCCGTCAGCGTGATCAATTCGTGCCACGTGGCCTGGTCACCGCGCACCCGTTGGTGATCGATCGGGCCCAGGGCTCGGAATTATGGGACGTGGACGGCAAGCGCTACCTGGACTTCGTCGGCGGCATCGGTGTGTTGAACATCGGCCACAATCACCCCAAGGTCGTCGCGGCCGTGCAGGCCCAGCTGCAGAAGATCTCCCATGCCTGCTTCCAGGTCGTGGCCTACAAGCCTTACCTGGACCTGGCCCAGCGCCTGTGCGAAATGATCGGCGGCCAGCATGCCTATAAAGCCGCATTTTTCACCTCGGGTGCCGAAGCGGTGGAAAACGCGGTGAAGATCGCCCGGGCCCACACCAACCGCTCGGCCGTGATTGCCTTTCGCGGCGGGTTCCATGGCCGGACCTTGCTCGGCACCACGCTGACCGGCATGAGCCAGCCGTATAAACAGAACTTCGGTCCGTTCGCCCCGGAGGTCTTCCACACGCCGTATCCGAATGCCTATCGCGGCGTCACCAGCGCGATGGCGCTCCAGGCACTGGACGAGCTGCTGGCCACTCAAGTGGCACCTGAACGGGTCGCAGCGATCATCATCGAGCCGGTGCAGGGCGATGGCGGTTTCCTGTCGGCCCCCGTCGAGTTTTTGCAGGGCCTGCGCGCATTGACGCAAAAGCATGGCATTGTGTTGATTCTCGATGAAATCCAGACCGGTTTCGGTCGCACCGGTAAATGGTTCGGCTTCCAGCACGCCGGCATCCAGCCGGACCTGGTCACGGTCGCCAAGAGCCTCGCCGGTGGCTTGCCGCTGTCGGGCGTGGTTGGCAAGGCCGAGATCATGGACGCTCCACTGCCGGGTGGCCTGGGCGGTACTTACGGCGGTAATGCGCTGTCGTGCGCGGCGGCGCTGGCGGTGATCGAGGCGTACGAGCAGGAACAGCTGCTGGCCCGTGGTGAAGTCCTGGGTGAGCGCTTGCGCCAGGGCCTGTTGCATCTGCAAACCCGTTACCCGCAGATCGGCGACGTGCGCGGCAGCGGCTTCATGCTGGCGATCGAACTGATCAAGCATGACGACGCGCGCACCCCGGACGCCGACCTGAACCAACGCCTGATCGACGAAGCCCGGGCCGGTGGTTTGCTGGTGATCAAGTGCGGGGTGTACCGCAACGTCTTGCGCTTCCTGGCGCCGCTGGTGACCAGCGAGGCGCAGATCGACGAAGCGTTGCAGATTCTCGACGGCGCCTTGGCACGCGTCCTGGGCTGACGCCCGCGTTCATGACGTTTGCCTGGGCGAGCGTCAGTGGCGGTTGTTAATGGAGCGTTGATCGATGGGACATCATCGGAGGCTTTACAGATGAGGCTGACTGAATATCGGGCGTTGTTGATCGACTGCGATGAGGTCCTGGTGGATCGGGACTCCGGCGTCTGGACGGCGTTGCAACCGTTGCTGGAAAACCATGGCGAGCCGTTGGACAAAGCACAGGTGCTCGCCGATTTTGACGAGGTGCTGCAAGCCTTGTACCCGCGTTTCGGCGAATTGGGCTTCAGCGGCTTGCTGTGTTTCGCCCACCGTCAATTGGCCGAGCGCTGGAAGCTCAAGGTCAGTTGGGAGGAGGGCATGAGCTTCGCCCGCTCGGCTGCCGGTTGGACGCTGTTCGAGGATGCGCCGGGTGCGATGCTCTACCTGCGCAAGTTCTATCGGTTGTTGGTGCAGGGGGATCGCGATGCCGAGGACCGGGGCGTGTTGTGCGAGCGCCTGGGCATCGAGCCTGATGATTTTATTTCGCTGGCGAGCGACCCGTTGCAGGATCACGATTGGTTGGCGGCCAATGGCCTGAGCGCCGAGACGATTCTCCAGGTGACCCGTCCCGGCGCCCACCCACGGTCGGTTGGGGCTGTCTGCCTGATCTGCCGCAACGCCGACATGTCTCCCGCGCCCTGTGCGGCGGACTACTGCATCAACAGCATGGCTGATCTGGTCGCTCAGCATCAGCTGTCCTTACGACGCTGATTTTGTTAGAAGATTGTCTTACAAACGGCAGGCAAGAGGTATGCGATGGAAGGTTTAGCGAAACTGGACCGGATCGACATCAGCATTTTGGTAGAGCTTCAAAAAGATGGCCGCATGACCAACGTCAGCCTGGCCGATGCCGTGGGCTTGTCCGCCAGCCCGTGCCTGCAGCGGGTCAAACGACTGGAGTCGTTGGGGTACATTTCCAGCTACAAGGCCCATCTGAACCTGGCCAAGATTACCGATTCGGTAACGGTCTTCACCGAAGTCACCCTGAGCGACCACAAGCGTGAGGACTTCGCCAAGTTCGAATCCAACATCCGCCTGGTGGATGAAGTACTCGAATGCCACCTCATCAGTGGCGGCTACGACTACCTGGTGCGCTTCATGACCCGCAGCATCCAGGACTACCAGGACGTGATGGAAAGCCTGCTGGACAAAAACATCGGCATCTCCAAGTACTTCAGCTACATCGTCATCAAGTCACCGGTGCGCAAGGATGAGATTCCATTGCGTAAGTTGTTGCGGCATTGAACCCGAGATCCATCCTGGAGCAACTGTGGGAGCGAGCTTGCTCGCGAAGGCGTAGGCAGATTCAGCATTGAGGCAAGCTGATCTACCGCCATCGCGAGCAAGCTCGCTCCCACAAGGGATCTGGGCTTTTATTCCTTGAGGAAGGTCAGCAGATCCTGATTGAGGCGATCCTTGTGCGTCTCGGTCAGGCCGTGCGGCGCGCCAGGGTAGACGATCAGTCGAGCGCCCTTGATCAGCGCCGCCGAGGCTCGGCCTGAAGCGTCGATAGGCACGATCTGGTCGTCATCGCCATGAATCACCAGTGTCGGCACATCGAACTTCTTCAGATCGCCGCGGAAGTCGGTCGCCGAGAATGCCGCGATCGAGTCATAGGTATTCTTGCTGCCACCCTGCATGCCTTGCACCCAGAACGACTGGATCAGCCCTTGGGATGGCTTGGCGCCCTTGCGGTTGTAGCCGTAGAACGGGCCCGAGGCGATGTCCAGGTACAGCTGCGAGCGGTTCTCCAGGGACGCCTTGCGCAGGCCATCGAACACCTCGATAGGCAAGCCACCAGGGTTGGTGTCTGTCTTGAGCATCAACGGCGGGACAGAGGACACCAGCACGGCTTTCTTCACTCGAGCGGTGCCGTGACGGCCGATGTAGCGAGCCACTTCACCGCCCCCTGTCGAGAAGCCCACCAGGGTGACGTCCTTCAGGTCCAGCGCTTCAATCACCGCCGCCAGGTCATCGGCGTAGTGATCCATGTCGTTGCCTTCCCAAGGCTGGCTGGAGCGACCGTGACCGCGACGATCGTGAGCCACCACGCGATAACCCTTCGAGGCGAGGAACATCATCTGGCCTTCCCAGCTGTCGGAGTCCAGTGGCCAGCCGTGGCTGAAGGTCACGACCTGACCATCGCGCGGGCCCCAGTCCTTGTAATACAGCTGGACACCATCCTTGGTGGTGATGTAGCTGGCGGACTGGACCACGCTGCCGACAGCAGACGCACTGGCAGCGGCCTGGACAGGCGACGCGGCCTCGGCGCTGAGGGTGGCCAATGCCAGGGTGGCGACAGCGAGGGTGCGGTTGAATGTGTTCATCGTTTCTCTCTCCATAAGGTCGGTTTGATCTGCGGCGATCGTCGTCGATCGCGTTGGTGGGCAGATTAGAGAGAGAGGCCGTGGACGAGAACGGCGCCGGTATCGATAGCAACTATTGGAAAATTCCAATAGCTGCGTTTCGCTTCGGTTGCGAGGTGAGTCTTCGTGGCGAGGGAGCTTGCTCCCGCTGGGTGGCGAAGCCGCCCCAAACGGTCACACGTGTAAAAGCGGCAATGTCTTCAGGCCATTTGGCGTTTGAATATGCGCAACCAGGTAGGGTGCCGAAGGCGCTTGCAGTGCATGAAGATGGACCGGGCCAGAAAAGTTCATGGCCGTCAGGATCGCTTTGATTTTTTCCGGATTCGTATGAAAGACATCCAGTGCCAATAGCGTGCAGCCCTTGTCCTGGAGCATGTCCGCCGGATGAGGCCCAGGTGCCCATTGAATGAGGGTGGGGATTGATCCATCCATGGGAAGGCTTCCATCAGCCGGTACGGTTATTTGCCAATTCAATGTTCCTCTCGTCATGGGTTCGACATCCCCGACAAGTCCAGGGCAGGCATCACGAGCCGCATGGATATCATCGGTGCGTGCCACCCAGGTCGCCAGGCGTGCCGGCGAATGGGGGGCCAATTGATCAAGGCCGAACCAGCGTGCCCGGTCCGGACGTATGGCGGACGGGTCCACGGCAATCACTTCGAGGTAGAGCCCGGGGCCAAGGTGCAGCAGCCTGTTATGGGTGCCCATGCGTGAATGGACTCCGCCAGGTTGAAGGGCGACGCCCAATGCGTCAGTCACGAACGCGCAGCCGGTATCGAGGTCCGTTGCCACGATGACGAGGTGATCGATGGTGGTTTTCATGTGTTCATCCATCCGTGGGTTGGGAAGTATCTGTCGCCATCAACCAAAAGAAGGCATCGGCCCCAGCGAGTGCAAGATCCACATGACCGCCGCCACCGCTGCCAGCACTGCGACCACAATACCGATCAGCACCCATTTCAGGATTTTCTGCCCTTTCGACGGCTGGGACCTTGGCGCGTGTGCCTCTACCATGTACTGAATTTCCCCGGCGCATCGCGGGCAAGCAGCAGTGTCGTAAGGGAGGAGGAACCCGCATTGATCACAGTTTGTCATGTCGTCACTTCGAGGCTCAAAGGAGGGGTAGCCCTTTATGGGCTTGTTAAAACGGACCGAAAGCGCGTGGCGTCAGTCGCTTAATATTTGTAGACGATGCCCAGCCTGCCCATGATCTCCAGGGCGTTGATCAGGCCCAGACCGTTCATGGGCAGGCAGGCGAAGGCCTGGTATTCATCGAAGTGCGTGCCGATGGCCAACAACTTCAAGTCATGGGCCTCCAGCTGGGCGTTGAAATACTGCAGGAGCGCACGCTCCCAATCGTTGGCGCGGTTGATAGCATCGATGGCTTTACGCTCAGGCGCAGGGATTTCAATGCCCAGTTGCCGCAGCGGGGCGAGGGCATTGACGGCATCGACCCCGTAGGACGACCACTCCTTCCATTCGAACCCCGCCAACTGATTGGCCTCGGTGAGCGCTGACTCAACCTGCGTCCAAGCCCAATCCCACTGCCCGGTAGGCACCGGGATGTTTTGAATGAGCGCCTGCGCGCGCGCCTCGTCGAACAGGCAATCAAACAGATCGGCCAGGGTCTCGGCCAAATCGGGCTGAGGCCCTTGCTCCTGGGTGTCCAGGTCGTGGCTCAAGCGCTGCCACAGGCTACCGAGCTCGGCCCAGTCCTCGTCGTCCATGTCGTCATCGATCACCTGTGCCTTATGGCCGCGCGAGTAGTTATCCAGCCGCGTCTTGCGCACGCGTACGCTGCCCTCGGCGAGATCGACCTCATAACTGCGGTAATCCAGGTAGTTGGTCTGGAAAACGATGCGGTCAGCAAACACGTCATGGACGAGGCTTTCCTCAGCGTCGAAATACGCCGCGCCTTCGACGTTGCCATGGGCGGTGATGATGCGTTGAAACGACAGTGGGTCGATTGGATTCATGTGGGCGGGGTCACAGGGAGAAGGGCGAAAGGGGAGCGCCGCGTACGCTGGCCGATATCCGGATCGCGCTGATCGTACACCAAGGCCTGGGGGTTGCTAAGGGGCGGAATGTGGACTGCGTCAACTGTTGGGCGTGTGTTTGGGTCTATGCTTACCTTGCCCCCTTGAATCAGGCTTCATCCATGTACAAACACCGAACAATCCGGCGGGAGAACACGTGAGACATTCGACACCGGCTGCAGCGCTGCTCTGCCTGTTGCTCGGCACGGTTGATGCCGGGGCCGAGGAGTATCAAGTCATCACCGAAGAGTGGGCACCGTACAACTATCAGGAAAACAATCAGCTCACCGGCATGACCACCGAGATCGTCCGGGCCATCATGGCGCTCACCGGGAATGACTTCGAGGTGCTGTTGCAGCCGAGTATGCGAGCCACCCAGGTACTGAAGACGCGACCCAAGACCATCATGTACTCACTGTTCCGCACACCGGAGCGCGAGCCATTGTACAAATGGGTCGGACCGATCGTGGAAGAGTCCATCCATCCCTATCAACTGGCCAGTACGCCGCCGGTGAACTCCCTGGAACAACTGCTGCGTGCCCCGCAGATCACCACCCGCCACGCCGGCCTGGTGCCGCAGATGTTGCAGTCGCTGGGCTTCAACAACCTGGATAAAAGCGCCACCGAGAGCAAGCTGCTTTACCGCATGCTGCTTGCCGGACGCACCAACATCATCATCGGCGACACCGATGCGGGCGTGGCTTACTACAGCCGTCAGTTGAACATCGCGCCGGGCACGCTGCGGCGAATTCCTATCGAACTGTATCGCTCGTCGCTGTACATCGCCTTCAGCCCTGACAGTGACGATGAAGTGGTGGCGGCGTGGGCCAGTGCGTTAGAGCAGTTGCGGCGTTCCGGGGAGTTGGAGCGGATTCAGCGGCGGTATGAGGGGGCGGTTGGACAATGAACGCACGGAACCGGCGAAAGCCGGTCCCAGGTATTAATACGGCTTTCTACGCTCATAATGGTTATCATCCTTGAGTGACAAAATATGTACCAAGGCTCTGAAAACTAAAGGGAAATAGACCAATGCCCAAGGCGGTTTTCGTCAGTAGAACTATTTTGTTTGGCGACTGTGATCCGGCAGGAGTGGTTTACACACCGCGATTTTCATATTTTTCAGTAGAGGCTATCTATGTGGCACTCGATGAATGGCTGGGCACGCCCGGTCTTAGAACCCTGATGGGCTTTGAGATATTGCCGCCCGTACGCGCCATGTCAATGGAGTTTCTGATGCCTTTGACGTGGGATGATGAGTTGTCTATCAAAGTCAGCGTGGCGAAGTTGGGCGTTCATTCGTTCACGTTTTTGGTCGAAGGGTTCATTGTTAATGGGCCCTTATCTTTTGTGGCGAATGTCACTCATGTATGTGTCTCGCCGGAAACCAAAGAAGTTGTAGCCGTTCCCGCGCAACTGAGAGCGCTTCTTTCATAATCCGCTGGAAAGATGTTCGTCCGGACATGAGAAATCGGGGTCATAGGAAATCGGGGTCAGACCACGGTAAAAAACGGACCCATTCATGTGTGAGTTTTGTCCTCTACCGTCTTCAAGTGGGCCGCAGGTACCGACTCCACCAGCCAAACGCCATTGTCCGCCTGAAAGAACCGAACCCCTGCCTCTCTCATACCCTGTACATCAACAGCGAGTAGTACAGGTTGTCCATAGCGCTTGCCAACGGCCATTGCTGTTTCGGGACTTTCAGTCAGATGGACATGGTGCCGACTGCCTGGCATCAAGCCCTGCACCTCGATGGAGGCCATGAAGCGGCTGGCGGTTCCGTGATAGAGCTGGGCAGGTGGTGTTTTTTCGACGTGTTGCACCTGGACCTGCCCGGTGCTGTGACCTTGTGCGGCTCGGATGCGTTGACCATCTTCAGAGAGCGTGAAACGCTTCTTTTCGTTGGTCTCGACCACCTCGTGCAGCATCTGGTAGTCGAAGGTATGGCCATGTTGGTTGGCGTTCGAAATCAGATTATCAATGTCGGCCCAACCGTCGCGGTCCAGGACGAGCCCCATGGATTCGGGGGCATGGCGTAGTACGTAGCTGAGGAGCTTGCTGATGTCGTCACGTTGTTTCTTGTTCAAGGAAAGGTCCTTTTTCATTGGCTGATTACAGATAGTACTGTGCTTGGCGGCATGGAGGCACTCAAACGAACGTTACCCGGAGGCCGAAGCGGGCTCATTCTGAGTGATGTTGAGTTGATATCACTCAGTTGCGTTGGTACTATCCGCGACGGAGTAGTTGAGCATCGGTAAGCTCACCCGCCCTTTACTTAAGCTTCGGCTTTACATTATCCGCGGGGGAGAAGAAGTTTTCTCCATGCCGGTTCGAATCCGGCCTACTTCACGTTAAGCAGCAATATGACGAGCACTATAATTTTACGTACGCGAGCTTTGAAGCTGTTCCGTACCAAGCTTGGCAATCCGGTGCGAAACCTGAACAGTGTCGTGATCGGTTTATGCGGGGTCGGTGCAGGAATCGCGTTGAAACCCAAGGATCTTGCTGTTAGTTGGGCTCCTGGTGATCTCATCCAGGCTGAGCGTGAGGCAAGAGGGTTTGCAATAAAGTCTTTGATGGTAACGGCCTGTGATGCCTTGGATCATTACCTTGAAGACTTAGGCGTTGGTCCGAGCCCATTGGCTGATATGACCTTACGTTCAGTGCTGAGAAAAGAGCCTCAGATTATCCAAAGGGGCCAGGCGCTCACGCCAAGCGGCATATCAATGCTCGAGACGCGACTGAATGAAGTCATCGATCGCCCATCCGAGATCAAGTCTGTCCTGCGTGATTTTTCGGAAAAGTTCTGTGGCAAACAAAAAACGCTATCGTTGAATGCTCGTTGTGGTGGGCTTTTTTCCCACGCTCAAACCTTGAACGGACCTGCCATTTCCGCCATTCCTCTAAGACCGTCCTATCACTCGGCTGTGGTCCTATTGGTTGCATGGCGCAATGTACTCGTACACGACATGGATACGGATCCGCTAGATCCCAAGGTCGTTTCGGACTTGATCGCGGATAAGGAGTATCTGGCTGCCGAGCATGCCGGTATAGACTTCGAAAAAACCCTTGAGCGATACAGTTCTAAGAGCGAGCCATCTCTTAAGGATATTTCTACACTCGTCTCCATACTCATGCGGTATCTAGCCGCAATTGATGCTCGGCTAATCGCATCCTGTGATCTTGGTAGATTTGTTCAAGAGGCCGTTTGCGAGGAGCTGAACTTGCGTGGTGCGCCAGAAGATACCCTGCGGAAGTGGGCAGGCAAGAGCTATCCTGAGCGTATTTCAAAGGCGCTTAGAATGGTCGGTAACCATGGCTTCGTTTCCACAACTTTTGACAGAAAGAAAAAAAGCTATCCTGGACGCGTGATCGCGAAGCAGGACATGAGTTTTCTTGATGCTAATAATTTCAAGGAACTTTCAAGCTTGGTTTTTCCAGATATTTGTAAAGGTAACTAGATCGCGCCAAAATCGCAGAGTCGGGTCAGACCACGGCTGTCAAGTTATAGTCTGATCCGGATTTTCTGCTGAGGCATAGGTCTCTGCATGCTACAGGCCAGTTCAATTCCGGATATATAGGCAGTGACAGAATCAGGCGCCTGATGAAGCCAATCGCGGCAGACGTTCTACCGCTCTTGATAGTACTGCGCTCTACGCCTGGCCTCTTCCCGCTCCATTTCCTCATAATGCTTGCGTTCTTCCCGCTCCCTCTCTTGATGGCGCTCGCGGTGTTTCCTGTCTGCGGCTCGATCCATTTCCCGCTGCTGCTCCCAGTGGCGCCTGCTTGCCTCTCGATAGTCCTGGTTCCGATCACCGGCAAATGCACCCGCTGAGGTGAAGCCAATCCAGGTGAGTGCAAAAATGGCAGCCATTTTCATGTACTTGTCTCTCTAGCGCAGATGTGTGCGGGAGGTGAAATTTGCGGCTTCCGGTAGACCATGAGGATGGTCGCAAGTGCATTGCTATGGGTTGAAAAGGGGACGCTCCAAGTTACGTCCCCTTTTTTCTGCTTTCTAGAAACTGTACTTGGCGGTCAGCATCATATTGCGAGGGTTGCCGTAGGAGTCACCGCCATAGCTCACGGAGTTGGCGATGGTCGAGTAGTACCTGCGGTCGAAGATGTTGTTGGCGTTGACCTGCAAGTCCAGGTTCTGGCTGACCCGGTAGCCGGCCATCAGGTCGGTGATCGCGTAGCTGCCCTGTTCGAGGCGGTATTTGCTGCCATCAGCCAGCAGGATGTCGTTGTACATGCGGCTCTGCCAGGAGACGTTGCCGCCCACGCGCAGTTTTTCCAGCGGGCCCTGGAAGTGGTAGCTGGTGGTCAGCTTGAACAGATGCTCCGGCGTGTCGGTGTCGAACTGTTTGTTTACGTTCTGCGGGTTGGCGGCATCCTTGATGGTGTGTGTTCGTGCGTAGGTGTAGCCACCGCCGACTTGCCAGTTTTCGGTCAAGGCGCCTTGCAGTTCGAAGTCGATACCCTGGCTGCGAATCTCGCCGGAGGCTTCGTAGCAGGTTGCCTGTGGGCAGTTTGCTGTAAACAGTTGCACGGCGCGGTTTTCCTGGTCGACGCGGAACAGCGCCACGCTCGCATTCAGCGCGCCATCAAAATATTCGCCCTTGATGCCGACCTCGTAGTTCTTGCCGACGATCGGCTTGACCGGGCTACCGGAAGTATCCTTGGAGCTCTGCGGCGTGAAGATATCGCTGTAGCTGACGTAGACTGAGTGATGCTCGTCCAGGTCGTAGATCAAGCCGGCGTAACGGGTGAGGTTACGGGTGACCTTGTAGTCGCCATCGCCATCCCGGTTATCGTAGTCGTACCAGTCCAGGCGCCCGCCGAGGATCAGCTTCAACGGGTCGGCCAGGCTCAGGCGTGTGGTGAGGTAGACGCCATCCTGAGTGGTCACTTCGCGCTGGTTGTTGGTGTGGACGAAGTCCGGTTTACCCGCATTGAACGGCCAGTTGGTGTCGTACGGGCTGTAGTTGTGGGTGGTCATGTCGTAGATGCGCTTGCTGGCGCCCACCACCAGTTCATGGCTGCGTCCGAACGCCTCGAAGGGCCCGCTGGCGAATGCGTCTACTCCGGCCTGGTTTTCATCGAAGTCGGCCTGGTAGACCGTGCGGGCCAGTGTGTTGTTGACCCAGCGCGATTGGTAAGAGCCGGAGAACAACGCGTTCTGTTCGGAGTAGTTGGCGTTGACCTGAACGTTCCAGTCGTTGGCCAGGCGATGACGGACTTCGGCGAATACGGTGTTGATCTCCTGATCCTTGTTCTCCCAATCCGTCCCCGGATTGTAGGAACGTGGCAGGTCCAGATGATGGCCGTCCTGGCCGATCATCGAAGAGCCCCAGAAGTAATTGGTCTTGTCCTTCTGATGGGAAAATCCCAGGGTCAGGGTGGTGTCTTCGCTCAGGTCCGCTTCGGTGACGGCATAGAACAGGCCGTGGTCCTCCTCGACATTGTCGATGAAGCTGTTGGCGGCCTGGTTAGAGGTCACGACCCGGCCGCGCAGCGTGCCACTGTCGTTGAGCGGGCTGGAGGCATCGACCTCGCCGCGGTAGTTGTCCCAGCTGCCGGCCGCACCGGTCAGGGTGACTTTCTGCTCGGCCAATGGCCGCTTGCGGATCAGGTTGATGGCGGCCGAAGGGTTGCCTGCACCTGTCACCAGGCCGGTGGCACCGCGCACCACCTCGACTCGATCGAACATGGCCAAGTTAGGCTGGGCGCCAACGTTAACGCCGTTGTAGCCACTCGGGATGCCGTCATACATCAAGTTGTCGATTTCAAAACCGCGTGCCTTGTAGATCTGCCGACCAGGACCAGAGGAAAAGTCCAGGAACAAACCGGGCGTCGCCTTGACCACGTCGTTGATGTCGGTCATCACCTGGTCATCCATGCGCTGGCGCGTAATGACGGTGACGGCTTGTGGGGTTTCACGCATCGTCAGCGGGAGTTTGGTCGCGGTCGACATCGCGCCGGTGGTGTAGGACTCGGTGCCTTCCGTGGTACTCCCCAGTTGGCCGCTCCCGGAGACCTCGGTTGCGTCTAGTTCCAGGGTGGCGGGTGGGGTGGTGCTGTTGTCATCGGCAAAGGCTGGGGCGAGGGTGGCCATGCAAATTGCCATGGCCAGAAGATTGCGGGCAGGGGTGAAGTGACGTGGCGGGGTGGCACAAGTCGACATGGATAGATCCTTAGATGCTAATGCTTGTGAGAGTAATTTGCATTAAGTATCACAGGATTCATCTAAGCGATAAAGTTTGTTGCGGTTGGAGTAGGCGGTGCGCAGGGTGCACCGCCACCGTACAGTCATCCACGATGGCCGTCGTACCCCGCACAAACTTGAAGGCTAGTTGCCCCGGCCACCACCAAACGACCATTCATCGCTGGCCGTAGTGGTGATCACCACCATTACATCCTCCGCGTCGAGACCTGGAGCTCGCGTCAGTTTCTCGACCAGGTCGCGGTAGAAACGCTGTTTCGTCTCGACGCTTCGAGGGCGGCCAGCGGTAATCGTGATCAGCACAAAGTCATGGCTACGCGGCCCACCCAGGTAGTCGGGATCAAATATCAACTCGCCCACTTCATGTTGGTGGATGACCTGGAAGCGATCGGTCTTCGGCACCTCGAAGCTATCAACCAAGGCGTCGTGCAGCCCTTGGGACAATGCTTGTAGATACTCGGCCGACTTCCCCCGGTGCAGTGAAATACGTGAAAACGGCATAACAGTTATTCCCATGGCTAAAGCGACAGGGGGGAAAACTATCAAGTCGCGATAGTTCCGAATATCAGATTTAATAGAGGTGATCATCCCAAATTAGTGGACTATTCAATGCGCCGTCCGACCTTCGATCTTGATGTATTGCGTACTTTCGTCACCGGCGTGGAGTTCAACAGCTTTGCCAAAGCGGCGGATCGTCTCGGTCGATCGACTTCTGCCGTGAGCGCTCAATTGAAGAAACTTGAGGAGCAGATCGGTACTCCGGTACTGGCCAAATCCGGTCGAGGGTTAGTCTTGACGCCCGCAGGTGAATCACTGCTCAGTCATGCCCGTCGGTTGCTGGAACTGAACGACGGCATTTTCCAGACCCTGCATGAAAGCCAAACCGCGGGGACAATTCGCCTCGGGCTTCAAGAAGACTTTGGGGAACATTTACTGAGCGAGATTCTTCGACGCTTCGTCCAGACTTACCCGATGGTGATTCTCGAGGTCAGGATCGCGCGTAACGCCGAACTGCTTGCGTTGGTCGAAAGTGCTGGCCTGGACTTGGCCCTGACATGGGACACAGGGCATATGTCGCCCTATGCCACGCGGCTGGGCGAAACGCAGATGCACTGGATCGGGGCTCGTGACATGCCGTCACTTACCCGCCTTGCTGACTCACCGCTGCCATTGATCATGTTCGACGCGCCTTGCGTATTGCGTAGCGCTGCCACACAGGCACTGGATGCCGCGAAAATTCCCTGGCGAATCGCCCTGACCAGCCCCAGCGTCGCGAGTATCTGGGCGGCCGTCGCTGCCGGTTTGGGCTTGACGCTGCGAACTCGCATCGGGCTGCCGAGTCATCTCGCCGTCGTTTCCGGCTTGCCGGCCGTACCAAGCCTTGGCTATGTGCTTCACAGCAGTGGAGAAGACCCGACGCCCGCCATCCGGCAACTGGCCGCGTTGATCAAAACGAGCCTGCAAGAGCACACGTTCGGTTTTGCGGTTGCGCAGTAGTGGGAGGTGTCAGATTGGGATTTTGATACATAGGTCAAAAAGCAGGGATACGTTTTTACACAGCCTGGGTCTACAACGGCCTGTCGCGAAGGCCGGCAATCGACCCTTTGTCGCCTTCCAACGGATCACACCTTTCAGGGTCTTTACTTCCAGTTAGGCCCTGTAAGTAAAGTTGGGAGCGCGCGATGAGCAACGAACAGGTGGCGCCTGAGACGAAAGGGGTAACGGTGACGTTACTGTCAACGATTGACCTGGGGCCTGAGATCGAGGGTATGGCCGGGCGCCAACTCAGGATGCGCAGGGTGACCATCGAGCCTGGAGGCGTCTTCGGGCCGATTCACAACCATGTCGACAGACCAGGCACCGTCTACATCCTGCAAGGAACGATCACTGACCATCGAAATGGCGTCGCCACGGATTACGGGCCGGGAGTGGGCTGGCCCGAGGACAGGAACACCACGCACTGGCTTGAGAACAGAGGCACGATTGCGGCGGTGGAGATCTCGGTCGATATTGTCAGGCAAGGTTAAGTTCGTTGACTTTACTTGAACTGAGCAACCAGCCAATCCTTCAAACGCCCACACGCCGGATCTTCTGCCTTCTTCTCATCGATCATCAGGTGCTGATAAAGCTGTCTGCCAGGTTCCTGGCCTGCTGAGTCGCGGCCTCACGCGCGTGCCGATCGACGTCTTCTCCCAGGATGGTTTTCTCCACAATCACCGAATGCACATCCGTGATGCCGATAAATTTCAGCCAGGCTTCCACGTAGGGTTTCTGGAAGTCGAAGCGCTCCGCCGGAGTGCTCGACTGCGCCGAAAAATCCAGGCCGCGGGCGTACATCACCACGGCGAGTTTATTGTGCAGCATGCCTTCCAGACCGCGTTGCGGGTCAACGCTGAACAGGATGTCTTTCTGCGATACCAGGTCGATGAAGTGCTTGAGTTTGTACGGGATGCTGAAATTCCACAGCGGTACGGACATCACGAGAACATCCGCACGGTGCAGGTGACTTGCCAACGCTTCTAACGTGTTCCAGGCCTCTTGTTGTGCGGTGGTCAACGGCGTGCCATTGAGCCCGGCGTATTTAGCCTCCATGGCCAGATCATCGAATTCCGGCAGGGCCATGTTCCAGAGGTCGAGGGTGATGATTTCGGTGTCCGGGGTGTTTGCTTGATAACGCGCAATGAAGCTGCGCGCGACTTCAAGGGAAGCCGAGCGGTGCTTGCGTGGAGAACACTGAATATGGAGAAGAGTCGTCATGACACACCTTGAATGAGAGGAAGGCAGGGCAGGTGGGAGCATTGCAACATAGTTGTAATTGAAATATAAATCGTAAATTAAAGCTCAATTGATCACGTATAAAACTATGTTCGATGCTCTGCTGCTCAAGACATTGGTCACGGTCGTCGATGAAGACGGCTTCAGCCGCGCCGCCCAGAAGCTGCACCTGACGCAGTCTGCGGTCAGTGGCCACGTGCGGCGATTGGAAGAACAGATTGGTAAACCCCTGTTGACGCGCACCACCCGTTCCCAGCAACTGACGGCCGATGGCGAGCGCCTGGTCTCTTATGCGCGCACGATCCTTGCGTTGAACCGTGATGCCTGGACAGACCTGACACGCACGCCGTTTCATGGACGGTTGCGGATCGGAGTGTCCGAAGATTTTGTCGAGGCTCGATTACTGCGCACTGTTCAGGATTTCGCCGCGCAGTACCCCGGAATGGAGATCGAGGTGCAGGTGAACATTCCGGGGACGTTACTGGCGCTGATGAAGCAAGGGCATCTGGAGGTGGTCATCGGTTCGCTGTGCGAAACCAGCGAAGCGGGGCTGTTGCTATGGCAAGAACCGCTGGTGTGGGCCTGGTCGGCGCAACCCGTCGCCCGGTTACCCACGCCGTTGCCGCTGGCCCTGTTCCCCGAGCCGTGCCCTTATCGCGAGGCCGCGCTGACAAGGCTGGCGCAGGCGGGGATCGCCCAACGCACAGTGATGTTGTGCAGCAGCACGGCCGGGTTACGGGCGTCGGCCTTGGCAGGCTTCGCGGTAGCGCCCATGCCACTGAGTCAGTTGGGGCAAGGATTGGCGGTCATTGGGGTAGAACATGGGTTGCCGGATTTGCCGGATGCGCAATGTCGGCTGTTCACCTCGCCTGATGCGGATCAGACGATTGTGGCAGCGGTCACTCAGCTCATGCTGGAGTATTGCGCCAAGCGCAGGGCTTGATTGTCATTTCAAAGGGGCTGCTTGAGCGCCTCAATGGCGACTAACAGCCCCCCTCACATCATCCTCACACCACCGCAGCCGCAATCGCTCTGGAACGCCAGGCAAAAGCCAACACCATCAACAGCCCCAGCCCCGCCATTGCCGCTCCGGCCAGGGAAATCGCCGGATAACCCAGCCCCGCATTGATCACCGCCCCCCCCAGCGCCGCACCAATCGCGTTACCGAGGTTGAAGGCGCCGATGTTCACCGCCGAGGCCAGGTTGGGCGCGTCCTTGGCTGCTTCCATGACGCGCATCTGCAGCGGCGGCACCAGGGCGAAGCTGGCGATACCCCATATCAGGATGGCCACGGCGGCCGGCAGCGGCCAACGCATCAGTACGGTGAACGCCAGCAAGACAAGAATCAGCACGCTCAGCGAAACGATCAGGGTGCGGTCTATCGAGCGGTCGGCGGCCTTGCCGCCCCACATGTTGCCCAGCGTCAACCCCACACCGAACAGCACCAGCATGGCCGTGATGTAGGCGGTGGACGCATGGGTCTCGCTGCTGAGGATCGGCGCGATGTAGGTGAAGACGGTAAACATGGCACCCGAGCCGACGACGGTCAGGGCCAACGCTCCCAGCACCGGTCCGCGGCCCAGTACCCGAATTTCGGCCAGTACACCGACGCCTTGCGGCGCCGGCAGGTTGGGCAGGGCGAACCACAACGCGGCCATGGTCGCCACGCCTAGGCCGGTAATACCCCAGAAAGCGGTGCGCCAGCCGAACAGTTCGCCAAACCAGGCGGCCAGCGGCACGCCGCCGATGGTCGCCAGGGTCAGACCCATGAACATGGCCGCGACCGCCCCGGCACGCTTCTCTGGGGCGACCACACTGGCGGCTACGATGGAACCAACGCCAAAGAACGCACCGTGGTTCAGTGAGGTCACCACCCTGGCGACCATGAGGCTGTAGTAATCGGTCGCCAAGGCTGACATCAGATTACCCAAGGTGAAAATCGCCATGAGTCCGATCAGCAGATAGCGCCGGGGAATCCTGCCGGTGGTCAGGGTCATCAGCGGCGCGCCGAGCAGAACGCCCAGGGCGTAAGCGCTGACCAACAGACCCGCAGCGGGAATGGAGACGCCGAGATCCGCAGCGATGCCCGGCAACATGCCCATGGGGGCGAACTCGGTAACGCCGATGCCGAAGGCACCAATGGCGAGTGCGACAAGTGGTGGATTGATACGCATGGAAGGCTCCTTATCTATGCCGCCAATGCTACGATCCAACTTTTTCAGGCGGTAGATAGCATTTTTGGCAATCACCTTTGCGTAAGAGGCACAAATGGACTTTAACGGCAGGTCCGGTGAAATGAGCGTGTTCGCCACCGTGGCGCAAGAAGGCAGCCTTTCAGCCGCCGCGCGTGCACTGGGGCTGACACCCTCGGCGGTCAGTCGGATCATCGCGCGTACCGAACAACGCCTTGGCACCCGCCTGTTGCTGCGCACCACCCGAGCGATCACCTTCACCGCCGAGGGCGAGGCGTTCCTGCGCGGCGCCCGGCGTATCCTGGCCGACATGGCCGAAGTCGAAGAAGCCATCGCCGACCAGGGCGTACCCAGGGGTCGCTTGCGCGTCAGCGCCGCCCTTGGCCATGGGCGGCTGGCCATCGTTCCCTTGGTGGCCGCCTTCAGCGCCCGTTACCCGAACATCGTCGTCGACCTCACTCTCGGCGACGAAGTGGTCGACATTCTCGGCGGCCAGGCCGACGTAGCGGTACGCTTTGGCCATCTGCCCGACAGCCCGCTGACCGCGCGCAGGATCGGCGACACCGGCCAGGTAGTGGTGGCATCGCCCGACTATCTGCGGCGCCACGGCACCCCCGAGGAACCGGAAGACCTGCTCCGGCACAACTGCCTACGCTTCAACTTCCGACGTGCCGAACCCAACTGGCCGTTCATCCGCGACGGACGAGAGTTCTCCCTGAAGGTCAGCGGCAACATCGAATGCAGCAGTGGTGAAGCGCTGGCACAACTTGCGCGAGTAGGTGCCGGCATTGCGCGTATCGGCGAGTTCACCGTGAGCGAGGACCTGCAGCGCGGCGACCTGATACCGCTGCTGGAAGCCTGGAACCCCGGCGACCGGGAACCGATTCATGCGGTGTTCGTAGGGGGCTCGGCAATGCCGGCGCGGGTGCGGTTGTTTGTGGATTTCTTGGTGGAGCATCATCGGATGTAAGCGGTGGACCGTTGCTAGGTTGTAAGCATGTCCAGGAGTCCTTCCAATGTTTTAATGGAACGCTCCGCTGGCGTTATGCTCGCTGGCCATGGATGGAATCCACTCAACCAGACGGCAAGCATTCCGGCTGCTGTAGCACCCAGGTAATCGTTCTGTGGGTGATCACCGACAAACCAGCAATGCTCAGGACGAACTCCCAACGCCTGCGCTCCCAGATGGAATATCTCAGGCGTCGGTTTCGCAATGCCGCACGCCTCGGAGCAAATCATCGTTTCAATTGTTTCGCCGAAAGGTAGTGCCTCCAAGGTCTGCCGTCGCGAATGCTCGGCGCCGTTGGAGATGACGCCCATGCCAATACCCTTGCGATGAAGCGCTTGAACCATCGCGCTAGCGCCTGGCATTTCAACCGCAGCGCTCGGGAAGTGATTCATCCAGTGTGTAATTAATCGCTTGGGATCGACTGGCCCAGTCCACTTCAGCTCCTGGGCTAGCGTGTACCCAATCGCCTCGCGGATGGAAGAATATTCCGATCCCGGTTGTAGATATCCACCGTTGTCGATGCGCGCGATCAGATGAGAGATCTGACGGCTGTCTGCCTCAGCGATTTCAATCTTGAACTCATGCAGAAATCGCTCAGCGTAGCGGTCAATGCTGAGCGCGCGATGGGTGAGTGTGTTGTCCAGATCGAACAGAATAGCTTTCGGTGCCAAGTTCCCTCCCAGCGATCACGATGCATTGGCTAACTTGATTACAGACAGACTTTCGCTTGAAGAACCTTTTTGAAACAGCAGAACGCGATCTGCCGGATGCGATAAGGGCCCTTAGGGTTTGTCTGAAAAGTCAGTCCGCAAGCATCTCTCGATGCAGGCCAGTGTGGCCATGGCTTTAAAGCTGCTGGCCAGTTTGTCGTAACGCGTACAGATCCGACGTTTTTCTTTGGGCCAACTGAACAGTCGCTCAATAACGTTCTCGCCGGGTGAGAGCATTATGGCCAGCGGGAAGCCATGGGTGTCGCAGGCGAGGTATATTTTGGTGGTCAGTCCGCTGGGTGATCGCGATGACTCTCCCCCTACCGTCCAGTGAATCCATCCATAGGCCCATCCATTTCGAGGGGCTCGTCACTAGAAAAGCTGCCCGAGCGTGCAGATGCTGCACGGGCATGAACCAACAAGGTGAGTCGCAGGGCCACGATGTTGCTCCGGCAATGGATTTTAACGCTCGAATACTGGATACCTTGAGGCACCAATCAGGAGGGCTATCCCCATACCCTGCGGTTTCAGCTGGCTGAAGGATAAGCCATTCCTACTGCCTTTCTCGATAGTGGCGAATAGGCAGTGCA
The DNA here is from genome assembly GCF_008801605.1 of Pseudomonas brassicacearum subsp. brassicacearum. GTDB lineage: Bacteria > Pseudomonadota > Gammaproteobacteria > Pseudomonadales > Pseudomonadaceae > Aquipseudomonas > Aquipseudomonas brassicacearum. Next base: position 194,414 of record NZ_VZPJ01000007.1, read on the forward strand.
TACTGTCTGCCCCACAACTGCCACACCGGCCTTCAGCAGAAGCTCATTGCGTTTTCCAGCAATCAGTCCAGCTCAGGCAACGCCTGTAATTCCCGGTTGCAGTTAGAGTCCACAGGGTCGTTGAAGGTGGCAGGGGTAATCCGGCGCCGGTCTATCGTCAAGTCAAATACGTCGAAGCGATTGTAATAACCGGCGATGTCATGAAACTGCTTCGGCTCCACGCATTCGTTCAAATCGAAAGTGGCGTACGCCAGGCCTTCCTCGTTCTGCAACAGGTCGCCAATGGAGGCCCCCGCCGGGTCGAGAAATTGCGTAGCGGCACGTGGACTGTTGCGCAGCACTTCGATGGCTTGCTCATCACTGCTGGCCGAGAGCATGTCGAGCATCGAGTCATCCATGAAGCCTGCATTCAAGATGCCGAATACCTTGGCTTCAAAGCACTGCGCCCCTGCGCGAATTCTGTTGGCCGCGAGGTTGTCGAAATTCTGGCCGCCGGGTTTGCGCGTCGGCCAGATCGCCGGCCAGGCGGAGATGTGGATCTGCTCGCCTTGCGCCGCCAAGCTGTACTTGGCCAGGGGGTTGGTGTTTTCGCCACAGATCAGGGTGCCTATTTTGCCGATGCGGGTATCGGACACACGCAGGCCGTGACCATCGCCGGGTGCCCACACCATCTTTTCATAGAAGGTAGGCACCAGTTTGCGATGGTGGTTGAGCACGGTGCCTTGTTCGCTGATCAGTACGTTCGAGTTCCAGATGCAGCCGACACTGGCCGGCGTCGCTTCACTGAACCCCAAGGAAACGAGGATGCCATGGCGCCGTGCGGCGGAGCGGATGGCGGTGATCTCCGGGCCGTCAATCATCACGCTGTTCTCGACCATCAGCTTGAACCAATCATGGTTATAGATGGGCGCCCACAGCGCCGCCCAGACCGGAAAACCTGGGATGAAGGACTCCGGAAACACCACCAGTTCGGCGCCATTGGCGGCCGCTTCGGCAATGAAGGAACAGGCCTTGTCTACGCAGGCGGCCTTGTTCATATACACGGACGCGGCGTGGGCGGCGGCGACTTTTACAGTAGGCAGGGACATGATGGAAACCTTGACGAATTAGTGTTGAGCCGCTTGTGCGACGCCCAGGCCGGTCTCGCGGCGCACGGAAAACTCCACCCAGCGCGACAGCGACAGCTGGCTGGGGAACAGCAGCGAAAACAGAATGACCAGGGCAAAGCCGAGCGGGATAGAGATCAACCCCGGGTTGCGCAGCTGCACCCATGGCTCACGCAGGCCGATGAGGCTGGTGGCCGAGTCCGGGATCAGGCTGGCGGTTGCCTGTTGCTTGGTCACATCGCTGAGTAATTGCTCGCGCTCCGTGGCGGTGGCAACCAATGCGCCCTTGTCGATCAATTCGATTTTGGCTTGGGATTTAGCGGCTGCGGCCAGCGCCACCTGTTTTTGCTGCAGCGGGTAGCTCATATTCGGCGACACCAGCACCAGGCCGATGGACAGCACCGTGCCGCCCAGCAAGCCCGCGATCACGCCAGCGGTGCTGCAGCGGCGCCAGTACAGGGTCAGCAGCAGTGCCGGAAGGTTGGCCGACGCGGCGACCGAATAGCCCAGCCCGACCAGTTGCGCGACGTTCTGGCCCTTGGCCGAAATGCCCACGCAGATGGCGATGACGGCGATCGCCAATGTCGCCAGGCGGGCTGCGGTGGCCTGCTCGCCCTCGGTGGCCTTGCCCTGGCGCACGGCGCCTACATACACGTCATGGGCGAGTGTGGAGGCTGCTGCCAGCGTCAGCCCGGCGACCACTGCGACTATGGTTGCGAAGGACACGGCCGCGACGAACGCGAGCATCAGGTTGCCGAGCAGGCTATCGGCGCCACCGCCCAGGAACTGGGCCAGCATCGGGGCGGCGAGGTTGCCGCCCTTGTCCATGGTGGTAATCGCGAAGGGCCCCAGGTGGAGCGCGGCGGAGAAACCGATGACGATGATGAACAGATGGCACAGGCCGATCAGCAGCATGGCGGTCAGCGCCGAAGTACGGGCACTTTGTGCGTCGCGCACGGTAAAGAAGCGCATCAGGATATGGGGCATGGCCGCCGTGCCGAGCACCAGCGCCAGGCTCAGGGAGATCTGTTCCAGCGGATTCTTCAGGTACAGCCCAGGCTCCATGAAGCGTTGCCCGGCTTGTTCCGCCGAGAGTTGGGACACGCCGTTGAGCAAGGTGCCGAGCACGTGTTTCTGCACGGCCGAGCTGCCTACCAGGTCGCTGAAAAAGGCACTGATGTTGAAGCCATAAGGGGCCCAGCTCAGTACCACCAACAGGAAGCAGAAGGCAATCAGCAAGGTGGCTTTGAGGATCTGCACCGAGGTGGTGGCACGCATGCCGCCAAACAGCACGTAGACCAGCATCAGCACGCCCACCGACACCACCGATATTTCGAATGGGATACCGATAAGTGCAGCGATGATCACGGCGCCGCCAACGATCTGCGGCACCATATAAAAGAGCGCGACCAATACACTGGAAATCGCTACTGCGAACTTCGAGGCGCGGAAGTTATTACGAAACGCCAACACATCGCCCAAGGTATATTTACCCAAGTTGCGGCAAGGCTCGGCGATCAGTAGTAGCACCGGTATGAAAGATACAAAGAAGCCGATGACGTAGGTTATACCGTCCAACCCATAGATGGCGATAAGGCCGGAGACCCCTAGAAATGCGGCTGCTGACAGGTAATCACCGGCAATGGCGAGGCCGTTGATCCGGCCGGACAATGCACCGCCCGCGGTATAGAAATCCTTCACCGAACTGTTCTTGCGCGCGGCCCAGAAGGTAATCCCAAGGGTGATCAGGAACAGCGCGGCAAACACGCCGAAGGTCAGTGGCCGGTTGGCTTCGGAGACCAGCGTGGCGGCGTTGCCCTGGCTGGCCGTGAGCAAGGCGGCCAGCCCCATGCAGGCTTTGAATGCTGTCGAGCCGCGCAGGGTGGCCAAGCGGTTAGTGCGGTTGGTTTGGGTCATGATTGACGCTCACGGAAGCTTCGGAAACCAGGGCGACGGACATCGCGTCGATGTTCTTCAAGCGGCAGGCATAAAAAATGGCAATCGCAGCACCGAAGAAATATTGCCCGACCAGATACACCAGGCCAACATTGATGGCGCCATAAATCTTATAAGAAAGAAATTCGGGGAAGTATGCAGAGAACAATGGAATGGCGAAGTACACCACCATGCTGATCAGCATCAGCGTGGAGACCAGCCGGCGCCGTCGTTTAACCAGTATTGCAAAGTTTGGGTGCTCGAAAATGGCACTCCAGATGGAGTCTTGTTTCATTGAGTGCGCCTCGGTCGGGTAGGTGGCGAACTCAGTTTAAAGTACGGGCCCAGACTGCCAAGCCGTAATGCAACAACGCCTATTGCAAAGCTGCATCGCCGAAACGGTGCTTGAAATGAAGAAGTGCTGCGATATGGTGCAAAAGTGCGCAATTATCAACTTTGAATGTCGCGTGGTATTAGTTGATGGTGAATAACTCGTCGTTACGAAACAGCCGCGACAGGTGCTCCAGCATGGTTTTGATTCGCGGCACATAACGCAGGTCCTGATGGACGCTCAGCCATAGATCGCGGGTGACCTTGGGCCCATTCAGCGGGATTTTCCGCAGACCAAAGCGTTCGGCATGGGCAAAGGAGGGCAGCATTACCAGCCCTGCGCCGGCGCTGGCGGCAAACATCTGCGCGAGCATGCTGTTGGAATGGAATACCAGTTTAGGCGTTGAAATCAGTTCATCGAGCCATTTGACCGCCTCGATCTGCACCAACTCTTCGATGTAGCCGACGAACAAGTGGTTCTCCAATGTCTGCAGCGAAGGGGTGCCGTGAGATAGCAAGTAGTCGTCGCTACCGTACAGGTTCAATTCGAACTGCCCGACTCGTTCGGTGTGAAAGCCCTGGCCCGAGGGTTCGAAGAAGCCCAGGAAGATATCTGCCTCGCGCCGGGTCACCTGCAATTGGTGGGTCGAAGTGACCAACTCCAGGGTGACGTTGGGGTGCAGCAATTGCAGCTTTGGCACCTGCTGGGTCAGGTAGAGCGAGGCCAGGCCTTCCATGGTACCGACCCGGACCCTGCCGGAAACCGTGTTGGTGCCCGAGGACAACTGCTCAAGCAGCCCGGAAAAACCGTTGCCCATCACTTCCACCTGCGCCAGCAAGCGAGCGCCTTGGTCATTCAACTGCAAGCCGGAACTGCTGCGCTCGAATACGCTAAAGCCAAGGGCGTATTCCAGCTGGTTGATCCGGCGGCTTACCGTCGACTGGTCGATCTTCAGCTGTTTTCCCGCTCGGGAGAGGTTCTGGCACCTGGCGACGTGCATGAAGATCCGCAGATCATCCCAACTCAGATTGTCCGGCTTCATGGCGTGCTCGTTGGCTGATGGAAGGGCTCATTCTAAGCGGTAACGTAGCCAGCCTTAGCCATCCGCACACGTACGGCGCTGCCGATTTGAAAGATTACTCTGCAGTTTTCGGAAATGAATATGGCACAAATGAGTGCAGGCGACCTAGGGCTTGTATGAAAAGTCAGCCCGCAAACATCTCTCGATGCAGGCCAGTGTGACCATGGCTTTAAAGCTGCTGGCAAGTTTGTCGTAACGCGTACAGAGCCGACGTTTTTCCTTGAGCCAGCTGAACAACCGCTCAATAACGTTGCTTTTTTGTACTGAGACCCGTCACACAAACGCGGCAGGCCTGGTCGAGGCTTTTAGTCAAAGCGACTTTCAGACAAACCCTAGTCCGTCCTGAGAAGCTATGCTGCCCGTCCTTTGGGTGAGCCGGCGAAACAGAGTGACCCGTCTTCTCACCTGCTACACCGGAGCACGCTCGCCTAGGTCAGATTCAACCCGCCGTCTGAGAGGAGTATCTCGCCGGTCAAGTAGTCCGACTCGACCAGCATGACAACAGCTTTTGCGATGTCGTCTGGGCTAGCGGCCCTGCGCATGGGTGCGCGAGTTCGCCACAACTCTTGGGCATCTGTCCATTCTGCGGTCAGAGGCGTGTCGACCAAGCCAGGCGCCACAGCGTTTACGCGAATTTCTGGCCCCAGCGATACCGCGAGCAAGCGGGTCATGTGATTAAGCGCAGCTTTGCTTACCGCATAGGGAATCGATGCGCCCTTAGGACGGATGCCGGCATGGGAACTGATGTTTACGACGCAACCGGCTCGACGGTAACGGGCGGCATCGCGCAATGCCGACTCGGCCAATGCGACCAGGTGGAACGGCGCCACGACATTAACCTCGTTAAGTTCGTGCCACACCGTCGAGTTGGCCGCGGCAAGGTCGCTGTGCGGAATGACTCTGCTAATACCGGCATTATTGACCAGTACGTCGAGCTGCCCCCACGCAGCGATCGCCTCGTTAATAAGCCTGACCCTGTCAGCTTCGAAAGCAAGATCGGCTTGCACGTAAATAGCCTGCTTCATTTCGGCAACCATAGCGCGTCCCGTATCAGCAGAATTTCGCGAATGGAGCACCACCGCATAGCCTGCCCGGCTTAGTACACGCGCAATGGCTGCGCCGATACCGGAAGTGGATCCTGTAACCAACGCGACGCGTAATACGTTATCGATCGTCGGATCGGGTTTCATATGGATATCTCGAATGGGTTGCTAGAAAGCCATCACCGTAGCACCAAGCAGGCAACGTCGGCGTCAGGCGGTCACGATAGGCAGTTATCCATTTTCAAATCAGGTTGGCGCTTATTCTGTGGCGCAAAGCTCGCTTGTTATTGAGCCGTCCGGAAAAGGGAACGGATTTATTTGCTTGAAAACAGTTCCGTCCCCTTATTGATACCTCAGCCCGGAAGAGCCTGGGCGAGCGCCACGCCGGCAAGCTGTGCGGTGGCCAGCAGACGGTCCAAGCTTTGTCCGTGACGCGCGCTGGCCGAAAGGCCAGCCATCGTGGTGCTGACGAAATCCGCTAGCCGGTCGGCCTCAAGTGGGTAACGCTCGGCAATGGCGTTTCTAATCACCTCTTGCGCAGCGACATGGAAGGCGCAAGCGGCCTCACGCGCCTCCACGTCGTTGCTTCGAGTGCCCTCCAGAACCATACAGCCAGTGGCTGAAGGATCGGCAGCGTAGGCGCGCGCGGCCTGCTCCAACACCTGCGCAAGCGAGACAGCGAGCGGCCGGTTTGCCCCGAGTATCTGTAATAACGGGACGGCCCCAGTCTGGGCATACCGATCAAGGACCCTCTTGTACAACTGGGCCTTGCTGCCAAATGCCGCATAAAAGCTGGGCGGATTGATACCGAATGCTGTCGTGAGATCTGCAACGCTTACGTCGTCGTAGCCTTTGGCATGGAACAAGCGCTGGGCGGTGGCTACTGCCTGATCCGGATCGAACCGCCGAGGACGCCCACGCACTGACTTATTTGTAGTCACTATTACAAAATCCTTTGACAGGGAGGTTCTGGATAATTGTATCATGCGCTACATTAATCAGGAGGGTACGTTCATGTCGGATTTCAAGAATAAGTCGGTGTTGGTACTTGGCGGCAGCCGTGGAATTGGCGCGGCGATTGTCAGGCGCTTTGCTGCCGATGGTGCCAAGGTTGCTTTTACTTACTCGGGTTCGCCGGAAGCGGCACATTCTCTGGCTACCGAAACCGGCGCCAGTGCCTACTCAACGGACAGCGCCGACCGTGATGCAGTCATTACTCGTGTCCGCGACAGCGGTCCGCTGGACATACTGATCGTCAATTCTGGCATCGCCATCTTCGGCGACGCGCTAGAGCAGGACCCGGACGCGATTGATCGTCTGTTCCGCATCAATGTGCAAGCGCCCTACCATGCCTCGGTGGAAGCGGCGCGACAGATGCCCGCAGGCGGTCGGATTATCGTGATCGGTTCGGTGAACGGCGACCGCATGCCCATTCCCGGCATGGCGTCCTACGCCTTGAGTAAGTCCGCACTGCAAGGTATGGCGCGAGGGCTGTCCCGTGATTTCGGCCCGCGTGGAATTACGATCAATATCGTCCAGCCGGGGCCGATTGATACCGAAGCCAATCCAGCGAACGGTCCGATGAAAGACCTTATGCATAGCTTCATGGCGATCAAACGCCATGGCCGTTCTGAAGAGGTCGCGGGAATGGTGGCCTGGTTGGCCGGTCCGGAAGCGGGTTTTGTGACCGGAGCAATGCATACAATTGACGGTGCCTTCGGCGCTTGACACATAGCCGGGCAGGTTTTTCCACTGCCCGGCCCACGTCGGACTCGTGCACCACGTTAGCGTCAGGCGTTCATAACCTGCGGATAGTTTTGATAGCAGACATCAGGTGAGTTCTTCATGACTACCATCGGCATCATTGGGGCAGGCGAGGTCGGCAGCCAGATTGCCCGAGCAGCCATTGCGTGCGGCTATAACATCGTCATCGCCAATTCTCGCGGTCCGGACACCCTAGTAGATCTGATCAACGAATTGGGCCCGTTAGCGCGCGCGGAAACTGCGGCAGGTGCCGCGATGGCTGGCGAGGTCATCGTTGTCGCCGTCCCGCTGAAAAGGATCAACGACATACCGGTTGAGGAGCTTGCAGGTAAGATCGTGCTGGATACCAACAATTATATGGCTTGGCGTGACGGCGCTTTCGACCTCGTGGACACCGGCCAGAAAACCATTCACGAACTTCGCCAGGAGCATCTTCCCAAAGCCAAAGTAGTCAAGGCCTTTACGCATATTCAGGCCCCACGAATCACTACTTGGGGCAAGCCGGCCGGGTCACCAGATCGGCTAGCTCTAGCGGCCTCCAGCGACTTCCCAGAGGCAATCGAATTTGTGACCCGGCTCTATAATGAGTTTGGATTCGACACTGTCGATAATAGCCCGCTTAACGAATCTTGGCGCAGCGCTCCAGGTCAACCGGCCTGGAAGCAGGAGCGGCAGAGCAGGGCAGAGTTGAAAGCCAATCTACTATGCGCCCAACGTCCGAGCCTGCCAGCGAGGGGTTAATTTACGGGTGCGGTCTTGGGTGCGTTCGAAGCGGTGGCTAATTAGCAGCGATGTTCCAGATGGGCTGGTTTCGAGAGCGCTTGAAGAGGCTTGAAAAGCGCTTTTGCGCCGGGGGCAGGGGGCCAGTCGTCATCGTTTTATTGTCCGGTCCATTTATTTCTGCGCGCCGGTTGTTTCCAACGTCGAAGCGATAAGGTCGCGCGTAAGAAAATTCGGGAATCCCTCAGGGTCAAATGGCTTTTCGGCCGATTCTGTTGGATAAGTGGGGCTGCCCAACTGCCTGGACTTGTTGTATCCACTGAATGGGATACCTTGTTGACCCAGTTACTCACTGCTCAGGGAGAGCGCCATGCCTGTAGAAATCCAGCTTTCGGAAAATGCGACTGAAGCAGAGCGAATAGGAATTTTGACCCCATTGCTTGCCCATAACTTGGCCAACGGTGGAGACGACGCCTATGAGGTTTTTGCTCTATTGCTACGAGACGCTGACAGCAATGAAGTGATTGGCGGGCTGTACGGCAAGGTCTCTTATCGATGGCTGCTCATCGATCTTATCAGCGTTCCCGAGTCGGTGCGTGGTCAGGGTATCGGAGAACGGCTAATGCGTATGGCTGAAGAAGTTGCGCAGAAAAAACATTGCATTGGTATCTGGCTGGAGACCTTCAGCTTTCAGGCTCCCGGGTTTTATCGAAAACTGGGTTACTCCGAATTCGGGCGCCTGGCAGACTATCCACCGGGGCATACCCGGCTCTATTACCAGAAGTCGTTGTGCTGACCGCGTTTTGGATCTTGGGCCGACTGTGCTTCGTAGCGGGCAGCAATCGGCCAGTTTCTGCCAGCGAGCATGGGTTGTATCAGTATTCTTATGAATTACCGGTCAGCGCTATGGCCGCAGCCGTCACACCATGCGCAGCGAGGACAAGATCTGCTGCTCGTTCGGCGATGACGACGCACGGCGCCATCGTGTTGCCAACGGTAATTCGCGGCATGATCGAGGCATCAGCGATGCGCAGTTTATCGATGCCATACACACGCAGTTGATGGTCGACCACCGACATCGTATCTCGACCCATTTTCGCGGTGCAGGATTGGTGCCAGTAAGTCACGGCAGAGTTGCGGATGAACTGCTCCATAGCGCGATGTTCTTTCGGCCCGGGCACAACTTCGCGTTTGACCAGCCCGTTGAAGGCTTCGCTGTTACCGAGGGCCCTGCACAGGTCGATCGACGCATACGCCGCTGTCATATCCTCGGGCGCGCTCAGCGAGTTCGGCTCAATGAGTGGGGCATCCAGTGGCCCGGCACCCGACAGGCGCAAGCGTCCTCGACTGGCAGGCCTGGCCAGTCCAGCGAACATTGTCCAGCCATGTTGTGGCGGCTCAATCGCGACCTCAGGCGGAGAGGGTACCGCAAACGCCAGCTGACACTGCAACAGGTCCGGGACCTCCAGGCGACTGTCGCTTTTCCAGTACAAGGTGGTTTCGCACCCGCCGCTACCGACTGCCTGGGGTTGCAGGTACTCCCACGTACAGCCAAAGGCGAGATGGTCCTGAAGATTCTGGCCCACGCCGGGAAGGTGATTGGTCGGTGCGATGCCGTGGTTTCGCAGTTCCTCTTCCGGGCCGATTCCCGATTGCATGAGCACCTTGGGTGTCTGCACCGCGCCCAAGGACAGGATGACCTCGGCTGCGGCATAGAAGCACTGCCGTTCGCCTGCGATCACCGCTTCGACACCGATAACCCGTGTACCGATAAGCAATACGCGGGTCACCAATGCCCCTGTCAGAACCGTCAAGTTCGGATAGTGCAACCGTGGCCGGATATAGGAGTCGTAAACGGATTCGCGCTTGCCCTGGTTGATGCGCAGGTCGGTAATAGCGATCCCGCCCGGGCCTTCCATCATCTCGCCATTGGGGCTGTCGAATCTGGGGATACCCAGCCGGCTTGCCGCCTCCAGCGTTGCCCACGCGAGGGGTTGAGGCATGGCCGGCTGTTCGACATGCACGGGGCCACCTGAACCACGCCGAGTGGTATCAGGGCTGCCTTGCCAGTTCTCGATCCGGCGGTAGTAATTGAGTACCGAATCGTAGCCCCAGGCCGGGTCGCCGGACTCGGCAGCGAAATGGTCCCAATCGGAGCGGTGCCCGCGCGACCAGACCATCACATTGATGCTGGAGCCACCGCCGAGTCCCTTACCCATGCTCAGGGATAGTCGTCGACCGTTGAGGTGTGGGTTGGGTTGCCCCTCGAATGCCCAGTCGCGCTTTGAACCGAGGTTCATCGGCCATTGTGCCGGTTCGGCAACCTCGGGGCCCGAGTACCCCTCGCCAGCTTCAATCAGCAAGACGCGTGCGCTTTTCTGATCGGCAAGACGGGCTGCGACCACGCAGCCCGCCGTACCTGCACCGCACACAATGAAATCATAGTGTTGATCATGCAGATGATTCATGCGGACGCTCCGTATCGATGCAGCGATTGAATTTGCGGTTATCAGTGGCGTCATTTCCCTACGATCATTGTTCGCCAACGCTGTGCACTGCCTTAAGAATCACTGCGGCGACCTCGGCGGGCTGTGACTGCTGGGGAACATGGCTGGTGTGCACCTCTGCAAGGGTGGCACCGATACGCTTGGCGGCAGAGCGCTGGACGTCGGGGTGGATCATCCGGTCTTCTGTGGCAAGCAGATACCAGGACGGTTTGGCCTTCCAGGACGACACGGTCGTTTTATCTTCGAAGGCAGATGCCTTGATGGGACCTTGCGTGGCGGTCATGACGGCGGTCTGCGCTGCCGGGAGATCCTGGGCGAAGTCCTTGGCCATGCCTTCCGGCGTCAAATAGAGGAAACCGTTGCCGTCTGCCTTGATCTGACTGATGCCAGGGGGCGTGGGCGCACCTTTACCTTGTTCGCCGCTGGTTTGCCCGGCCTCTGGCGCGAAGGCGGCGACATACACCAGCGCGCTGACCTTCGGGTCGCTACCGGCCTCGGTAATCACAGTGCCGCCCCAAGAGTGCCCGACTAGAATCACCTTGCCCTGCTGGTTGCTCAACGCGCGGCGCGTAGCGGCAACATCGTCGGCAAGCGAGGTGAGCGGGTTTTGCACAACCGTAACGGCCACCCCTTGGGCTTGGAGCAGTGGCACCACTTTGGCCCAATCGGAGCCGTCGGCGAACGCGCCGTGTACGATCACCACGGAGGGCGTTGTATCCTGCGCGTGACTGGCGCTTGCGATGAAGGTACCGGCTAGGGCAAAGGCGACGGTAGCGATTTTCGATTTGAATGTTTTCATTGGATGAGCTCCTGTTCGGGAGTTCAAATTCTGCTGACTAGCCTGCGTTGTGGGCATCGGTCAATTATCCGACCCCGGGACATTTTTCATGGATAGAGTGTTGCAACTGGATATCTCCCTGGGCGGGGCACTGGCGACGATCGCCCAGGTCGGTGACCTCAGCATGGGACAACCACTCGGTCATTCCCGGCGTGTTGCCGCACTGGCGCGGATGCTGGCGCAGGCCCAGCACGGCGACGGTGAGCACCTGAGGGTAGCGGAACAGGTTGCCTTGCTGCGCTGGTCCGGTTGCACCGCCAATGCCGAAGGCTTTGCGGATCTGCTGGGCGACGACGTCGATGGCCGCCGCGCGATGCTCGATTTGACGCTGGGCAATGAGCAAATGAACGCGGTGCATCAGGCAACCCCGCTTGCCGTCGTGCACTGTGAGGTGTCTGGAGCAATCGCCAAAACCCTCCAGCTCGGTGCCGCCGTCGAGGCGGGCTTGTGTCGCGTGTTCGAAACCTACGACGGCACTGGCCGGCCGCTGGGCCTGACCCATGAGCACATTCCGGAGGTCGCCTATCAAGTAGTACTTGCAGGTGATCTGGATATTCTCAGTCGTGCACACGGCCTCGACGCGGCGCTGCGCTGGATCAGAGAGCAGTCGGATCGGCGCTATCCCGCGTCGCTAGTATCGTTGCTTCTGGGGAACGCAAAGGACTGGCTGGCGGATTTGGAAACGCTTTCGAAAACGGTTGACCACGCGCATGAGCAGCGTTGCGTCTCACTGACGTTGGTGGGAGACATCATCGACTTGAAGCTCCCGTGGTTGGCAGGGCATTCGCGGCAGGTAGCGCATGTCGCCGTGGAAGCGGCGCGCCTGTGGGGGCTGCGTGAGCCCACTTTGACAGAAATTGGCAAGTCCGCGCTCATCTACGGTCTCGGCCGGGCAGCCGTTTCGAACCACCTTTGGAATACCGCAGGGAGGTTGCCATACGGCGCTGCGGAGCGGGTGCGCCTTGTCCCTTACTGGACGCAACAGGCGCTTAGACCTATCACTGAACTGGCCGTGCCCGCAGAGATTGCAACCCATGCCTATGAACGGCTCAACGGCAGTGGCTATTTTCGAGGCGTGGCGGGTGATGCGCTGTGTGCCGAGCATCGCCTGTTCGCCACATCGGTAGCCTGGGTCGCGCTAAGGGAAGCCAGGCCATGGCGATCGGCCCACGGCGAAGCGGATGCAGCCAGGCTACTCAAACAGGATGCTGGCAGTGGCTTGTTCGACAACGATGTTTGCGAAGCAGTAATTGCCGCCGCAGGTGGCGAGCGTCGGATGCGTCAACCGAAGGCTTCGGTACTCACGACTCGCGAGTGCCGCATCCTGCTGGAGATCAGCCGTGGCGCCAGCAACAAGCAGGTGGCGCGGCTGCTGGACATCAGTCCGAGCACGGTTCGCACGCACATGGAAAGCATCTTTCGCAAACTGGAATGCTCGACCCGGGCAGCCGCTACCTTGAAGGGACTGACACTGGGATTGATTGCCTGAGCCAGGTCCGGGTCAAGCCTGAATCATGCGAGCCCGTCCTGATCGGCTTGACTGGCGCGTGCCAGGTCGATGAATGCCTTGGCTGCCGCGCAGGGGTTGCGGCGGTTCGGGTAGTACAGGCACAGCTTGTCTCTGGGCGGTGTCCAGTCTTCGAGAGTCCGCACGAACTGTCCGGCGCGGATTTCCTCGTGAACGTCCTGCTCCATGAAAAAGCCGAGCCCCATGCCTTCCTGCACTGCCACTTTGACCACGCTGGATTCATCCAGCGTAAGCGGCCCGCTCACATCGAGACGAGTCACTTCTGCGTCCCGCTCGAAATGCCACGGGAAAATCGCCCCATTCGGTAGTCGAACGCGGATGCATCGATGCTGGAGCAGCTCGGATGGCGTTCGCGGTTTGCCGTGTTTTTCGAAGTACGCCGGCGAGCCGACCACAGCGTACCGTTGCGGCTGGCCGAGAGGGATCACAATCATGTCGTTCGGAACGAGGCTTGCTGAACGCACGCCGAAATCGAAGCCGTCAGCAACGATATCCACCAGACGGCCTTCGGTTACGAGGTCGATGTGTACTTTCGGATGATGCTGCAGGAACTCCATCACCAGTGGCAGGAGCGCCGATCGGGCAGCGCTGGCGAACGCATTGATACGCAGCGTGCCCGAGGGGCCGGCGTTATGCGATCGCACTGCATCGAGTGCAGCACGCAAATCCTGCAAGGCTGGCCCCACCTGCTCCAGAAATATCCTGCCCGCTTCGGTGATGGCCACGCTACGGGTAGTGCGATTGAACAGCCGCGATTCGAGGCGGGCTTCCAGTTGGGCAATGGTGTTGCTCAATGCGGTGGCGGAGACGTCGAGATCGATAGCGGCTTGCCGAAACGAACCCCTGCGTGCGACCGCTATGACAGCGTCCAGATCACTGAGGCCTAAACGATCTTGTGACATGGATTGTCCTGAATTTCGGGATTGGTCATAAGGGTTTGTCCCAGTTGAACAAACTATCCGTCAGGCAGCAAGATCGCTCCAGGAAATCTATCCAGGAGATCAGCAAATGAGCCTTCAGCGTGTCAGCGTTGTTGAGACGTACTTTGACATCGGCAGTGGAAGCGATTGGGTTACTGCTGAATGCTCGCCACCTCAAGCATGTGATGCATTGCTGAGGCTGGCCGCACACGGCGAGCACCAGATCCAGCAGCTTGGTGGGCTATTACTCACTGGGCGAGAGTGTCGCATCCTCAGGGAGATCAGCGTTGGCGCCAACAACAAGCAAGTGGCGAGGTTGCTGGAAATAAGTCCTAGCACCGTTCGCACGCACGTGGAAAGCATCTTCCGAAAGTTGGAATGCTCGACTCGAGCGGCCGCCACCTTCAAGGCAGCGAAACTGGGGTTGATCTCCTGATGCCCGGCCCGGATGGATGCCGCATTGCATCAGGTTCGCGTACAAAAGTGCACAAGATCGCTTCATACAACCAGATTCTGGAGAGCGAAAACATGACCCTTCAGCTTCCCGACGTCGTGCAGGCGTACTTTGCGGTCACCAATGGTGGCGATGCAGCGCAACTTGCGAGCTGCTTCCGCTCGGACGCCACGGTTTCGGATGAGAGAAAAACATACGAAGGAACAACTGCCATCGAAGCCTGGCAACAGGAGGCACGTAGAGCCTTTATCTATCAGGTCCAACCACTGCATGCCCTGCAGGGGCAGGGCAGGCTGACTGTCATTGCGCACCTTGTTGGGAATTTCCCCGGTAGCCCGGTTCAATTGAGTCACGTCTTCACGCTGGAGGGCGGTCGAATCCGTTCCCTGGAGATCACGCCATGCTGAATCTAGGTTTGACTGGCAAGCGGGTCCTCGTCACCGGTGGCACCAAAGGCATCGGCAAGGCTGTCGTCGAGTTGTTACTGGCCGAGGGCGCGAAGGTCATTACCTCGGCCAGGCAGGTGGACGTTGAAATGCCGGGCGCTATTCTGATTGCGGCTGATCTTTCGACCCGGGAAGGTTGTGACGTGCTGATCGCCGCGATCCAACAGCGGCTGGGTGGCGTGGACATAATGATCCATGTCCTGGGTGGTTCGTCGGCACCCGGCGGTGGTTTTGCTGCACTGGACGAGGAACAGTGGCAACGAGAGCTCAGCCTGAACCTGTTGCCGGCGGTGCGCCTCGACCGCGCCTTGCTCCCGGGTATGCTGGAGCGCAAGGAAGGGGTCGTCATCCACGTCACCTCCATCCAGAGTCGGCTGCCACTGCCGCAAGCGACAACAGCTTACGCGGCGGCCAAGGCCGCGCTTTCGACGTACAGCAAAAGTTTATCGAAAGAGGTTTCGCCCAGAGGCATCCGCGTGGTTCGGGTTTCGCCGGGCTGGGTTGAAACCGAAGCGTCGGTCGCATTAGCCGAGCGACTCGCGCAGGAGGCAGGTACTGACTATCAAGGTGGTAAAGAGATCATCATGAAAGCACTTGGGGGTATCCCGCTCGGCCGTCCATCGACACCTTCCGAAGTGGCTGACCTGATCGGTTTCCTGGTTTCGCCGCGAGCGGCATCTATCACGGGAAGTGAGTTTGTGATCGACGGCGGAACAGTACCAACGGTTTAGCCATCTGTTTGCAGGAAGGCGCAAAATACAGCCCCAGCGGTCATCGTTTGGCCGCTTCTGGCCGAAAGCAACCCGTTACTTCGGATGGAGCTGACCACCTGCATAACGCTAAACGTGCTGTAATTTTCTCAAATTCTTGAGCCCTGGGGGGGCGGAGGTGTCAGCCCCTCAACGTGGGCTTTGTTGAATCGAGCGACGTAACCGTTGCCACTCATTCCAGCAATCCTCGGCAACGATATCCGCATAGCCCCGCTCTTGTTCCATCGCCAGCGCGGTGGCAAAGGTGACTGCAATGCAGGTGGCTTGGTCTCGGATGTTGCAGACTTCGAGTTCGGTGAGTGGGGTGCCTTTTTTGGACTCGGCTGCTGTGAGTACAGCTGCAAGGGCGGGTACGAAAACCAGGCATAGGGGATCGGAGGACATTAGCTTCTTCCTTGGAGTGAATTGGACATTATTAACGGGACACGGGGGCAGGGGGGCGTCGTCATCGTTTCATGGTCCGGTCCATTTATTTCTGCGCGCCGGTTGTTTCCAACGTCGAAGCGATAAGGTCGCGCAGCCACATATGGGCAGGATCGCGATGCAGTCGCTCGGGCCATAACATCAGCATTTCAAACCCGGGAATGGCGAGCGGAGGTGCCTGGACGTGAAGCGCTGGCTCATGTTTCACCAGCCGTTCCGGCACCACCGCAACCAAATCGCTGTGCACCAATGCCGAGACCAGCGAGTTGAAATTGGACACGGACAATACCACTCGCCGCTCCAGACCTTCAGCTGCCAGCGCGTGGTCGGTACTGCCAACGAAGCCGGCGCCATCAGGTGACATGACGGCATGTTCAAGCGCGCAGAACGCTTTGAGCGACAGCCTGGTTGCCAGCGCGGGATGGCCGCGCCGCGCCGCCAGCACATAGCGTTCGTGAATCAAGGAGCGCTGACGCAACTTGGGCGGCGCTTCATCGCGGGTATGCAGCGCCAGATCGATAAGGCCGTTTTCCAGATCCTTGGCAAAGTCGACAGTCGGTTTATTCACAAGCGCCAACCGCGTATACGGCGCCAGGCGCCTGAGCCGCGAGAGCGACGGCCAGATCAAGGCAGTCGTCGCATAATCACTGGCAGCGATCTTCCACGTTTGATGGGACCGTCCGGGTTCAAAAGCGGCAACAGGACTCAGTGCGCTTTCCAGCGCGGCCAACGCGTCACGCAGGGGCCCCTGCAATTCGCGAGCACGCTCGGTGGGCGACATCCCTCGGGGGCCAGGCAGTAAAAGCGGATCATCAAGAAGATCTCTCAGCCTGCCCAGTTGCAGGCTGACGGTCGGTTGCGCGAGATTGAGCAAGCGCGCGGCCCGCGTCACATTTTGCTCGGCCAGCAAGGCATCCAATGTGACCAGCAAATTAAGATCCAGGCGGCGCAAGCTATTGTGCATGCAAATACCATGTGTTTCGGGAATTCATTTCTATCATAGCGGATGCATGCTTACGCTGAGGGACACATTCAACGCGGAGCCCTCATGAAAATACTACTGATCTACGCCCACCCCGAACCTCGTTCGCTCAATGGCGCGCTCAAGGATTTTGCAATCACTCACCTGGAAACAGCAGGCCACGAGGTCGAAGTCTCAGATCTCTACGACATGCGGTGGAAAGCGTCTCTCGATCCGGACGACGCCCCAGGTTATGACGCAGAAACGCCTTTCAACCCAGCGCTTGAATCCCAGCGTGTATTTGCCGCTGACAGCCAACCGGCGGACATCCAGGCAGAGCAGGCCAAATTGCGCTGGGCCGATGCCGTCATCTTTCAATTTCCGCTGTGGTGGTTCTCGATGCCCGCGATTCTCAAGGGCTGGATCGAACGCGTCTACGCTTACGGGTTTGCCTATGGGGTCGGCGAACATAGCGAAAACCACTGGGGCGATCGCTACGGCGAAGGCAGCATGGCAGGCAAGCGCGCCATGTTGGTGGTCACAATGGGCGGTTGGGAATCCCACTACAGTGGCCGAGGGGTGAACGGCGCGTTGGATGACCTGCTATTTCCCATCCAGCATGGGGTGCTTTTCTATCCTGGCTTCACGGTCATGCCGGCCTTCCCAATTTATAAGACCAGCAAAATGGACGCCACCCGGTTCCAATCCATTTGCACGGCTTATGCCGCTCGCTTGAATACGCTCTTCAGTGATCAACCCTTGCCATTTCGTCGCCAGAATCACGGCGATTACGAAATTCCGGCGTTGACGCTTAAATCGCATCTTGCGTCGGGTCGTTGTGATCTTGGTATTCATATCAGTGATGGTGAGAGTGTTTAAGGTAATAGAGAAACCGGTTATATAGCCCATGATCTGGACGCAGGGAGGGGAGGGTGCCCATAGTCCGGAACAAGTCCGGCACCACGCAGAACGTTATGGCCTCCGCGGGGGGATCCTCATGTGGTCCCTCGACCCGCGATCGACAGATATTCTTCACCGGCCCCGTCTTCGGCGTGCCTGCCAAGCGGTTTCGACCTGCTCTGGCGTATTGTTCTCAAGCAGGATGCGCAGGGCGTTATCTGAAAAGCGCGGGTGCTTTTGGCTACCGAACTCGAACACCATCATGTTCGCTTGATCCTCATCCACCCTCAGCATTTCGCGAAGAGCCTTGCACTTGCTGGGATTCAGCCCAACTCGCTCAGCTAGCACCGAGGGGCTCAAGTGATACTTCTTCTGGAGGTCCACTTCACGGATCGCTCCCGCCGCCTCTGGATCATCACCTGACACATACCGAACAGGAGCACCGTCTTTCTTGCTGAAATGGACACGGAGAGTCGGCCCCTCCCCAGTAATCTGACTGGAGAGCGCTACGAGCCTCGGAAAGACTTGTTCTACCTGATTACCCGCTTTGATGGCCTTTTCAATACGATTAATGTCACGCTCGGACACTTCGACGATTTCACTCGTGTGCGCCTCCATCGCCAGCAGCGTGCGGATACGCCCACGGGCTTCATCTCGTGCACGCTTGTTCGGCGCCAGCAGCTCAGCAATGTGCCGAAACTCGCGATCCACCAAAATATCGAAACTTGGAAGCGCCGTTGTGGACAGTGGCATCACCCGGAGTGGAAGGTTATTCGCCAGCGTATCCGCAAAGTGCTGCGCTAGCACCTCATCCAGCGTGGTGATCAACGCTCGAGTAGTGACGAACAACGCATCCTCCGGCACAACAATCATCCAGTGTTGTGCAGCATTCCGCATTGTATCTAGTGCACGAATAGAGCCAGCCTGAGCAGCGCTAATAAAACCGCTTGAGGTCGCTACGTTGAGAGCTTTATCGAGCCCGATAGCGAGCCCTTTCTGCTTGTCGAAGACCTCCTTTGATTTCTGGACCAGGAGTGCCTTGGTCAGCATTTCGCTGCTGTGCTGAAGGTGGAGAAGCACTGCCTCAGTACGGCCGTGGTCGTCGTGACCATTGAACACCTCCAGACCTCGCCGAAGGGAAGCAATGGCTTTGCTCTTGAGCGTCCTGGCTTCCCGTTTTAATTTCATACGATGCGCATCCAAATGATCGAACAAGGATGTCAGAATGATAGCTATGGTTTCCGCATCGTGTAGATTGAGAAACTCATGAGGTCGCTAGCCGACCATTGGGATAATGCTCTCGTGGCAATGAGGTGGGCTCGGGCTCCCGGGGCCGTTTACCTTGAACACCGACGTGGCAAGGACTGCTGACAATGGCTGACAAAATTTCACGACGATTGCTTCTCCTCAGTCCACTGCTGTTGCTGGCTAATAGCGCTTCTGCACGAGGAGGACGAGGTGGTCGCGGCAGAGGAGGTCACTCAGGCAGCCGAGGAGGCTCACTGTCCGGGAAAGGGCTGTTATGGCTCCTCGGCATCGGCGGAGTTTTTTTTGCCCTCGTCAAGCTCAGTGGGCGAAAGGAGGCTAAAAAAGAGGCTGAGAGAAAGTCCGCTGAAACAGCCCGCCTTGAGGCCATTGAGAGAGCAAAGCCTCCGAAAGAACATTGGGATGCTCTCTCCCTGTGTCTGCTTTGCGGGAGTCCTATGGTGACTAGAACCGCCAAGACGGGTCGGAACAGAGGCAAGCAATTCCTCGGCTGCACCTCTTACCCTCGCTGCTTAGGAACGCGAAAGATCGTGAAGGGAGCTTCAAAGCCCGGAGGCTCTCAATCCAAGCCTAGCTAAGCTAATTTCTCGCCAGCCACTCTCGCATGACTGGTAGGGAGTACCTCTGCAGTTGGCACTGGTTAAGCTACCCTACTCCAGAAGTACAACTCGTGGGCTACTGGTTAGCGCTCTCGTTCTGGCGGTCCGTAATTGGGCAAAAGAGCCGTTCGCAAGTGGCCGCTATCGACCCAAAGCTGACGGTGGCGGCAGGTAGAAATCGGCCTTGAGCAGACATTCAAGAGGCGACGTCAGTGGGACTGCTACTAAGCACCTCATAGGTCAACCCAGCCTCAAAATATGATGCTCTCCACTCAAGGAATCCTACTTCTGGCTCGCACAACAAGAGAACGGTACATCCAGCCTCCCCCATTGAAACCCTTTCCACCACGGCGATATCTCCAGGAGCCGCCTCCCGAGAACTCATCCAGTCCCTGAGTACCGCCGCCGCCCGGTCAATAGTGATCAGTTTTATGATACTGCCCTTGGAAAGTGTCATGCCGTCTTGCCTAAACTTGTGAACGTATCTGGCTTGTAAACCTATTTGGAGATTTAAGGAAGGTCTGCTCCTGGCCGATCTCTGCCGGTTGGGACCTTTAAACTAGGTGGCCAGATTTGAGGCACGCTGCAGATACACATCTCTAATTACGTAAAACGGGCGCTTTCAGGCGCCCGTCATTCCATCAGCTTTCAACCTGCGCCTGAAGCCGCCGACCAATCACCTCCAGCAAATCACACCCATCGCGTAACGGAATCACCAAAAGCTGTGCAAAGTCCGAAAGCACCCCCGTATCGCTGGTGATTTCAGAGCGAAACGCAATGTTCTCCAGTACCTGCGTCACCACACGGATGCGGTAATCAGCGGTTGCATGCAGGACGTCCAGCGGAGCTTGAGTATCTATGAGGAGGGAAGCGGGAGTGCAGTCGATGCCGGTGATGGGGACGTATCTTTCCATGTTCTAAACTCCAATCTAATAAGGTTTTAACCGCTCAATCGTCGCCAAACAATTGGGCGGCAGTTGTACGCAGGTTGGCGAGCCGGGATTGGAGACCGGCAGACCCGAAGGCCTCCCACGCACAACTGCCATAACAGGCAGCCGTGCAAGTGTGCCAAAGCCTTCGCAAAAAACGCAGTACTTTTGCACCCAATCCCTCAGGTCGCCAAACCTGATCGCCATTCTGCGGCGATGGGAATGACTATAGATTTCACCAGATTGGACAGGCAAGGCACCTGCTTCCGATAGCCTTGTAGGAGTCGAGACAGTTTTTTGCCAGAGATAACCGGGCAGACAAAGGAGCAGTCGAATCTGGTCGACGCTGGACAGTTGCCCGGCGGGGATCTACCGTCGCGAGCGGCCCGGAGTCATCGAGCCTGGTGATTTGATTAATAAAGGAGAGGGGGACATGGAGAAATGGACGCTGCACTGGCTGGAGGCCTCGGGGAGTCTTGCCGAGCTTCGCCGCGAGCTGGTTGATGAGTTTGACGCCGCCTACGAAGCCATTGCTCGCCTGATGCCCCCGCCGCGACTCGATGTCCTGATTCAGCGGCTACCGGGCGAAACCATTCCAGAAATGGGCCTGGTAGGACGGGCGTATCGCAGCTCCATGTTTACCATGACCCTTGATCCCGACAATCCGAATTTCTTTTCCAGCCTGCGCACCGGCGCACTGCGTCGGCATGTTGTTCATGAGGTTCACCATTGCCTGCGCATGGGCGGCCCTGGTTATGGCTGGACGTTAGGCGAGGCGTTGGTCAGCGAAGGGCTTGCCGGTCAGTTTGTTCGGCATGTGCTTGGTAGCGATCCGGAGCCTTGGGAGCATGCCATCGCATCTGCCGATCTTTTACGCTCACCGGTTGGACTGCAAATTCTCGAGTCGAGGTATTACGATCACAACGAGTGGTTCTTTGGTTTTGGCGACAAACCCAAATGGCTTGGTTACTCGTTAGGCTATCAAATGGTCGGACGCTGGCTTGCGTCGAGGGGCGAAACTGATATTTCGACCTGGGTCAGCGCACCTGGAGCAGACATCATGGCTAGTGCGCTGGAGGAAGGTTTGGTGTTGGCTGGAACGAAAAAGGGGACGGATTTATTTGCTTGTAAATAGATCCGTCCCCTTTTTGTAAAATGGAGCAGTAACAATCATGATGAGTAGCACAGCACGAGTAAAAATCATCAGAGAAGCGATCAATAATTTTGTTTCAGGTCCGCACGGAGTTTGCGTGCTTCGCTCTGAAATCCTCAAGGCAACTTTGGGCTCAGACCTTGATGGCAGAGGCATCTGCGACGCCTTTGTGCCTGTGGGGGCTAATAATCAGAATCACTCGACAGGTCTGTCGGGCCTGGAAACAATCGCAACATTGATGGAATCAGACCCGTCTCTCAATAGCGCGTTTGTATTCAGTAAGTTCGAGATTGCTGGAGTGTCAGGCTTCCAAGTTCTCTCTGCACTGAAAGAGGTCATCCCTTCTACTGTGAGTATGAATGACGTGCTGTCTAACGAATATTTTGTGCAGAAATTGAGCAAAGATCTAGGACTCTGATAGAAAGATGGAAGCATTAGGGCCTCCCGCTGTCGCTTCAGTAGTTGACGGTAGTGACGGGAGGAATGTACTTCTTCGGCCCGAAGTGGCAACGCGAACGTGAGTTTAACCTTGATCAAAATTCACGACCTGAAGAGTCATCGGTTAGGTCGTGAAGAAAGCTAGTTTGTGACGCACTGATGAAGAAAGTCGATCTAGATTGAGTTTCTGCTGGCATCGAGAAATACGGAACGAAAAAGGGGACGGATTTATTTGCTTGTAAATAGATCCGTCCCCTTTTTGTTGGTCCGATAGCTGCTTCATAGCAGACCACAATCGGCTCATTTCAGCCAATGCTGATCGGGCGCTTTGGGTCGTTCTCTGTCCTCCGCGACAGGCAACCATCGGCCAAGAGCAGACGTTCGAACCTAAGGTAATGCGATGAAGAGAAAAACAAGAATGACTGCACCTCTGACCAGTAACGCAGCAACCCAGCCTGGGTCTGGCTGGACGTTTGACCCTGATCGCATGATCCGAATAGCCAATTGTCATTCGATCATCGAAGTACTTCGCCACATCAAACACAGTGGGCCGGAATGGGCGCATCGTAATGTCCATATTTGCTTTCCCGGCCCATCAAATGCCTGGGCTCTGGTGTACCCGCTTCAGAATGCCAGTGCCCCGTACTTTGACTTCATGTATACCCACAAAGAGCCTCCTCAGGAAGCGCTGTCCGCACTGCTAAGGAAGTATCCACAGTGTTTCGTCATCGACTGGTCGCCCGGACGCTTGGCCTGCATCGAAGCTCAGGGGGTGGATGTTGAGACGCTCGCTGAAATTATCCGGGATCTAGCTGAAGCTGCTTGGGATGAGCACATCACGTTCGTCGATGCTTCGTACGAGGAAATGGGTAAAGCGTGACCCAAGAGTGGACAGTCGACCTTAGCTTCCCAAGCGCGTGCGCAAAGACCAGGTCTTGGGCAACAATCGACCAGACGGGAACGGAACGCAGGTCACCATAATCGAAGGAATGTTTGTTATGAGCCACCTTAACAACGACTTGAGGGCCGATTTCGTTGAGGCACTTGAGGAAATCTCGACGCTGATGTCCATTGCATACGACCAGCTCGGCCCTGTACCGGAAGACCATGCATTAGCTCAGGCAGGTTTAGAGAATGGTGGTGAAATAGTTCTGGATTATGTCGATCACAACGAGGCTGGAGTAGCGTTCGAACACCTGCTTTACATGATTGACGAACCACCGCTCGTTGTTTCTGAAAAATGCATAAAAATTTTAGCTCGGATCGCAAAGTCCTTGAAGATGCCATTCACGAGGTGACAAAAATTTACCCACCTGAAGGTCAGCTTTGGGTCGGTTAGCGACCGTTGCTCTTAGTAGCCATCCTTGTCCTTCCACACGTGGAGGACTTGTCATGAAAATCATCGCTACCTGCAGCCGTCAGCCGTGGAACAAAGGAAAATTGGTCGGGCAGAAATCTCCACTCCAACTGAGAGATAACTGGGCCATCCGAGTAAGGCTTCAAATCGCAAAAAGAACCCGGGATCTAGCTCTTTTCGATCTGGCCATCGACAGCAAGCTTCGAGCCTACGACTTAACCAATCTCCGCGTGCGCGACATTGCCCATGGTGAGTACATATCATCACGAGCCATGGTGATGCAGCAGAAAACGCAGCGGCCAGTGCAATTCGAGATCACTGAGCAGACACGGTATGTCTCTCACGGCCTAGATACATCAGGCCCAGCTACGCAGCGAGGACTGTCTTTTTCCTAGCCGGCTGCATACCTCAAACCATCTATCCACTCGTCAATACGCTCGTATCGTCAAAGACTGTGTGAAAGCCGTTGGCCTTGACCCAGCCATGTATGGCACTCACACAATGAGACGTACCAAGGCATCATCATCTATCGCAGGACGAAGAACCTGCGGGCGGTTCAGCTGCTGCTCGGCCATACGAAGCTGGAGAGCGCCGTTCGATATCTGGGGGTTGAGGTCGATGACGCCCTGGAGATGGCGGAACAAACTGAGGTTTGACTATGCATAGCGACGGTCGAAGTCAAGCCGTCGCTAACCGACCCAAAGCGGTCATCTTCATGTTCCAGTATTATTATGCCGATGCCCGGACTGTTCATAGGTAGGTTGATGTATGGCCAGAAGCGTTAGGCTTCAAAAGAAACTTCATTCAAAGCATCTCATTGAGATAGCGGGAGAGGTGGTGCTTGATGATTGCCTTGTTGAAAAGCTATGGGCGCTCGACAGAGGTGACAGGTTTGAGTTGAACTCACGCTCCTTCAGTTTTGGACCTGTTCAAAAATACCGCTTGGAATACGTGATAACCAGAGGCCCAATTCCTGGGCACTGGCTCTACAAAGAATTTGACCCAGAGGAACTGACATTATTTTTTACGGCAAAGGACTTTGTCGGCATTTGCCATGGCTGGACCTTGTTTGACGAGTGACCGCTCCGCATTAGCTTTCTGGGAGGCAGATTCTGGCCGATCTCTGCCGGTTGGAACCTTTGAACTAGGTAGCAAGATTTGAGGTTCGGTGCAGATACCACCTCTAATTACGTAAAACGGGCGCTTTCAGGCGCCCGTCGTTCCATCAGCTTTCGACCTGCGCCTGAAGCCGCCGACCAATCACCTCCAGCAAATCGCACCCATCCCGCAACGGAATCACCAAAAGCTGTGCAAAGTCCGAAAGCACTACCGTATCGCTAGTGATTTCAGAGCGAAACGCAATGTTCTCCAGTACCTGGGTCACCACTCGGATGCGGTAATCGGCTGTCGCATGTAGGACATCCAGCGGGGCTTCGGTATCGATGAGTAGGGAGGCGGGGGTGCAGTCGATGCCGGTGATGGGGACGTATCTTTCCATGTTAAAAACTCCGATCTAATGAGGTTTTAACCACTCAATCGTCGCCAAACAATTAGGTGGCAGTTGTACGCAGGTTGGCGAACCGGGATCGAAAACCGGCAGGCCCGAAGGCCTCCCACGCACAACTGCCGTAACGGGCAGCCGTGCAAGTGTGCCAAAGCCTCCGCAAAAAACGCAGTACTTTTGCACTCGATCCTCAGGTCGCCAAACCTGATCGCTATTGAGCGATGGGCATCACTATAGGTTTTGCCGGATTGGGTGGGGAAGGTGATGGGTTCCTAAAGCTTCGTAGGAGTTGCGATCGTTTTTTGCCGGAGGGATCTGACATGGCCGGCTCGACTGATTCACAACCATCAACAGGCCGGGGTGTCAGCTTCAGGTCTGCTGCGCAGCCCAGCGGGAGCAAGCTCCCTCGCCACAGGGGAGCGTGCTACACCTAGCCTTCGAACTCCGCCTGCAACATCGCCAAAAACGCCTCTCTGGCAGGATGCCGGCCGGCGTTTTCATGCCAGTAAAAAAGGTTATCGATGCCCGTCAGCTCGGGAAACTCATACCCTGTCCAACCAGCGCCCTGGCGATATTGCTCATAGATCCCCCGGGGCACCAGCGAGACGCCGGCACCGGCGCTGACACAACCAACAATGGCGCCATAACTGGCGATGCTGATGATCGGTTGCACTTGGTCATGACGCAGCAGCCACTGTTCCAGCGCCAAGCGGTACGGACAGCCCGTGGGCCACATGAAGATTGCCTTGCCTTGCAAATCGGCGGCGCTGCGCAGCGGGCCGTGGGACTCGGAGGCGATGAGCACCAGGTCTTCGCGGTACATCACGGCTCGCTTGAGTCCAGGCCGTTCGATGTCCACCGCTACGATCACGCCATCAAGCCGGTGATGTTGGATATCGTCCAGCAGCTGCGCCCAGGTGCCGGTGCTCAGTTCCAGTGACACTTGCGGATACTGCGCGTGGTATTTGGCGAGCAACTGCGGCAGGCGCCCGGTGGCGCTGGACTCGATGGCGCCTATGCGCAGTGGGCCGCTCGGTGCGCGGGTGGGGGCGACTGCGCGGCGGGCCTCTTCTGTCAGGCTCAGTATTTTTGTCGCGTACTCCAGAAACACTTCGCCCGCTGGGCTGACCCGCAGCCCGCGACCTTCGCGGAAAAACAGCGGCGTGCCGAGTTCCCGTTCCAGGGACTTGAGGCGCGCGGTGATGTTGGACGGCACGCAGTGCAGCACTTCGGCGGCGCGGGCGATGCTGCCGGTGTCGCAGACCGTCTTGAGCATGCGCAGTTGGGACAGTTCCATAGCTCACCAGAAGTGAATGATTGGCTGAGTTTAAGTCACTTGTGCTGAGGTGGGGTGGTTTCGATACTTCGAGGCAAATCGGCCAGTGAGCAGGAACTCTAGATGGAAACGCGTTTTGCGCTGGTTGAAGGTTCCTCCGGCAAAACCGGTGTGAAGGTTATCCTGGCGACGCTGTTGGTGATCGTTTGCTGGGCCTATTCACCGATTGGTATTCGCATTGGCTTGCAGGCTTATGAGCCGGGTCAATTGGCGTTGGTGCGGTTTCTCATCGCGTCAGTGTTCATGGCCCTCGTTGCGATAGTGAAGGGTATTTCCTGGCCGCGTCTCAGGGATTTGCCGTTGCTGGCGGTGTTGGGTTTTTTTGCCGTCAGCCTGCATCACATCGCCCTCAATTACGGTCAGCGGGGCGTCAGCGCCGGGGCGGCCAGTGTGCTGGCCCAGTCCACGCCGTTGTTCAGCACGCTGCTGGCGCATTTTGTCTTCAAGGACAGGGTCAGTGGTTGGCAGTGGGGGTGTGTGCTGTGCGGCTTGCTTGGCGCTGGCGTGGTGGTCGCGGGGGATCGTGGCCTGGGTGACATGGACGCCCATGGGCTCTTGATCCTGTTGGCGGCGCTGTCCTGGAGTTTGTATTTCGCTTTGCAGAAGCGCCATGCCCATCGTTATGACGGTTTGACCGTGGTTTGCTACACCGTTTGGTCGGGCACGATTCTGTTGTGCATCTTTGCGCCGGGGATGTTGAGTGCGGCGCGACAGGCTTCGGCTTCGGTGAATCTGGCGGTGTTGGTTCTGGGTATTTTTCCCAGCGCGTTGGCGTACCTTGCTTGGGCTTACGTGCTGGCGCACAGCAACGTGAGCCGCGCTTCCATGGCGCTTTACCTGATACCGCCCACGGCGATGTTGATGGCTTCTTTGGTGCTGGCTGAGCGCCCGTCAACGATGGTTATTGTGGGGGCGGTGATTGTGTTGGTGAGCGTGCTGGCGTTGAGGCTTGAGCCGGGGAGTGGGGCAAAAGTCGGTTGATTCTGTTGTGGGTGTCGGCAATGACGTTGGATGTTGTCGCCACACGGAGTGCCATGGAACACCGTCCTACAGACAGGCGATCGCTTTGGGATAAATCACAGAAGTCTCTGACAACTTTTTAGGGTTGGCCTTCGGAAGTACCAGCCTTACGATCTGGATTGTCTCAGTGCTCAGCGTGGCATCTGGCGCGCTCAGCTTGGTTTTATATCGTGAGGACAGATCGATGCCTGGAGCCCCATACGCCAAGGCCTTGGAACACGCCGCCAATGTTTTCGGCAGCCAGCGGTTGGCTGAAGACTGGTTGAGGAAGCCCTGTACGTACCTGGACGGTCAGGTGCCATTGGAGCTGATCGATAATGCGCAGGGTTTCAAGTTAGTAGAGGATTACCTGACCCGGGTTGAGCTTGGGGTTTATCAATGAATCCTGTGTTCTGCTACGCGGTTTTTTGGGGCTGCTGCGCAGCCCAGCGGGGATAAATCCCCTCGCCACAGGTTGCGTTATGCCTACAACTTTGAACGATCGTTCCTCACGCTCCGCGTGGGAATGTCGCCAGGGACGCTCCGCGTTCCGCTTCTGGAGGGTGACGCAGAGCGTCACGGGATGCATGCCCACGCGGGAGCGTGGGAACGATCGTCCGAACGAGCGGGTGCATTATTTCTTGACCGGATAATCCTGCCCCCACACCCGTACCGTGCTGACCGCTTCGTTCATGCCTTCAAAAACAAACTTCTGCCGCACGGCAGTCTTCGGCGGAATGGTGACTTCATCCGGGTTGTCCAGGCCGGTGAGGCGGTTGGAGTAGCCCGCCTGGTCGATGGCCAGCAGCACGCCGGTCTGGCCGAGGTTGACCACGCGCAGTTGGGTGTCGGTGCTGTTCTTGAAGCCGAGGGTGATGCTGACGTTGTCGTCGCTGGGCTCGAGCTTCAGCACTTCAACGGCGATGCGGTCTTTCATTTGCTCGCTGGAGGAAATGATCGCGGCGCCATCGGTGCCTTGGGCCGATTCGCGGCCATCGAGCACGCCTTCACTGACGCCGCCGAGCAGGTTCTTGCCGGCGGTAATGAACGTTGAGACGGCTGCTTTGGTTGAGTCCTTGATGAGGCTGCCGTCGGTTGGCTCGCCTTCGGCGAAGCACAGCGAGCTGAGCAAAAGGCTGGAGACGAAGAGGGTGGAGCGTGACGGCAGAAGGTTCATACCTGAGTCCTTGAGGGGCTGCGACATCGCCCGTCAACAGGGCGAGCGGCAATGATAGCCGTGATCATGGGCCGCTAGCGATCTGCTTCCTTGAGTTTTTCCGACATCTTCACCAGCGTTGCCAACGAGTCCGCATTCATCTTGCGCATCAACGACCCGCGGCGCACTTTCACGGTCACCTCGCTCAAGCCCAGTTGGCCGGCCACCTGCTTGTTCAGCAGCCCTGACACGACCAGTTCCATCACCTCGCGTTCGCCGTCAGTCAGGGTGTCATGCCGGCGTTTCAACGCGTCCATGCTCGCTGCGGCCTTGCGCCGTTCCTGATCGCGGTTCAGGCCCTGGGTGATGGCATCGAGCAAGTCCTGTTCGCGAAATGGCTTGGTCAGGAACTCCAGCGCGCCGGCCTTCATGGCTTTGACGGACATGGGGATGTCGCCATGGGCGGTGATGAACACCACCGGGACCAGGATGTTCAAGCGCGCCATTTCCTGCTGGAAGTCCAGCCCACTCAAGCCCGGCATGCGCACATCCAGAATCAGGCACGCCGGCACGTCCGGCCGTTGGGCGTCGATGAACTCACGGGCCGAGCCGAATGCCATGCTTGCCAGGCCCACGGAGGTCAGCAGGTCTTGCAGTGAGGCACGCACCGAGTGGTCGTCGTCGACGATGTAGACCATCGAATCGGCCAGGTCATGAACGTCAGTTTGGCTCATCGGATTCCCTTGTAACGGCTGGCAGGGTGAAGTGAAACGTTGAGCCGGACTGTGGATTACTGGCGACCCAGATCCGCCCGTCATGAGCCTCGATGATCGAGCGGCTGATGGCCAACCCCATCCCCATGCCGTCCTGCTTGGTGCTGTAGAAGGCGTCGAACACCCGTTCCCGGTCGCTTGCCGACAAGCCATTGCCCTGGTCGGACACCGAAAAGAGCAGTTGCTGGGGCGACTCAAGCGTCACCTGAAACTGCAGAATCCGCTGGTCGACGTCAACCTGGCGCATGGCGTCGAGCGCGTTCATCGCCAGGTTCAGGAGCACTTGTTGGATTTGTACTTCATCTGCCAGCATCGGCGGCAGGCCTTCCTGGACCTGTACGCGCAAGGTGATGTTCTGCTCGTTCAGTTCACCGGCCAACAATCGCAGCGCGGCATGGACCGTGTCGGCGACGTTCAGCCATTGCTTCGTCGGCGCTTGATGCCGGGCCATGCCGCGCAACCTTGCAATGATGTCGCTGGCCCGATGGGTGTCGGCGATGATCCGCTCTACCGCCTGCCGGGCCTTGGGCAGGTTGGGCGGCTCGGTGGCCATCCAGCGCAGGCTGGCACTGCCGCTGGCGGCAACGGCGGCCAGGGGCTGGTTGACTTCGTGGGCAATCGAGGCGGCGAGTTCGCCGAGCATGTTGATGCGGGCGATGTGCGCCAGGTGGGCGCGGGTCTGATGCACCGTGCGCACGGCGGCCGAGAGACGCAGCGCCAGGTACGTGGTGCCGGCGATGGCGGCGAGGCTGATCAGCACGTTGATCAGCCCGGCCTCTGTGTCGCCAAAACGAGTGAAGCGATAGCTGAGAATCGTCAGGACCATGCAGATGACCGAGACCCCGGCCACGGCGCGCGCTGGCAGGATTCTCACGGCGATCAGCACCACCACGATCTGGAAGACCCCGACCGCGATTTCCAGGTCGGTGACGGTATCGATCGCCGCGATGCCCAGGGCCAATCCCAGCAGGAGCAGTAGACGCAGGGTCAACGCCGTTCTTCTCATTGAATG
The DNA here is from genome assembly GCF_008801605.1 of Pseudomonas brassicacearum subsp. brassicacearum. Taxonomy (GTDB): domain Bacteria; phylum Pseudomonadota; class Gammaproteobacteria; order Pseudomonadales; family Pseudomonadaceae; genus Aquipseudomonas; species Aquipseudomonas brassicacearum. The sequence continues at coordinate 224,663 of NZ_VZPJ01000007.1, forward strand.
TCCATCGCGCATTGCTCCAACGACCAGGCCTTATCCACGCAGTTTATACCGCAGCGTCTCAGGATGGATTGTCCAGGCTGAACTGATCGGCCACTTCGTCGTAGGCGAACAACTCGGCGTAGCGACCCCATTGCGTGACACAGTCCAGCGTAATGGCGGCGTCGTGCTCGGACATGAAATCTTCCAGTTGGTCGCGGAAACGCCTGGCCGGTGCGGTGCGGGTAGGGCGGTCGTCCAGCACCCGGCGCACATGCCCCACCAACGGGACATATTTGAGCAGGTGCTTGGCAAACAGTTGCTTGCGCTCATCCACCGCCGACTCGGCATAGCGCTGCCCGGCCGGCAGGAGGGTGATGTGGCCGTCCTGCAGGTCGGCCAGGCGCATGAGTTGCAGCACCTCGGCGACCGGCAAAAGGTCACTGGCGGTGTAGCGCAATGCACTGGCGAGTTCGCGCAAATCCGCTTGGCCGGCAAACGGCTGGTCCTGCACCGCTTCGATCAGCCCGGCCAGGGCATTGCTGGAGATCGACGGCAGGACCATGCCCACGCCGCTGCCGGCAAAGGTTTCCTGGCGTGGGGAGCCGGCATTCGCGCCGCCGGCCATCTGCACGTAAATGTGCTCGACCAGGGCTTGGAACGCCGGGTCGGCACGATTGCGCGGCTGGCTGAGGTCCACGCTGATCTCACTCATGACCCGCCCCGGGTTGGAGGAGAAAATCAGAATCCGGTCACACATCAGCACGGCTTCTTCGATGTTGTGGGTGACCATCAGGATCGACCGGATCGGCATGCGCCCCTCACGCCACAAATCCAGCAGGTCCGTGCGCAGCGTTTCGGCGGTCAGCACGTCCAATGCGGAGAATGGCTCGTCCATCAACAACACGTCCGGGTTGACCACCAACGCACGGGCCAGGCCGACGCGCTGGCGCATGCCGCCTGACAGCTCTTTGGGGAAGGCACTTTCGAAACCATCGAGGCCGATCATGTCGATGGCGGCCAGCGCTCGCCGACGCCGCTCAGGTGCCGCCACGCCGAGGGCCTCGAGGCCGACCTCGACGTTTTGCAGCACCGTCAGCCAGGGGAACAGGGCGAAGCTCTGGAACACCATGCGCACCGAGCTCGCCAGCCCTTGGGCATTGCTTGGAAAATCCACCACGCCGGAGGTGGGCGAAATCAGGCCGGCTATGGAGCGCAACAAGGTCGATTTGCCGGAGCCCGAGCGCCCGAGCAGGCCAACGATTTCACCCTCGTCCAGGCGCATGCAGACGTTGTCCAGAACCCGGCGCTCGGCGCCGCCAGCGGTGCCGTAGACGTGGCCGACTTGCTGCACATCCACGAGGCAGCGTTTGTCCATCACTTGCATTGGATCACCCCTCAATCAATTCGAAGCCGACGCTCGGCGAAACCGTACAGCGGGCGCCACAGCAACCGGTTGAAACCCGCCACGAAAATCGACATGACCACAACGCCCAGCGCCACTCGTTGCAGATCCCCGGCCGTGGTCGCCTGGGCGATGAAGGAGCCCAAGCCGGACGCGTACAAATGGTGGTCGCCCCAGGACACCGCCTCGGCGACGATGCTGGCGTTCCATGAGCCGCCCGCTGCCGTGAGGGCGCCGGTGACGTAGTAAGGGAAGACGCCCGGCAGCGCGACCTGGCGCCACCACTGCCAGCCGTGTATGTGGAAGCTGCGCGCCGCCTCGCGCAAATCGGTCGGCAGGGCGCTGGCGCCGGCAATCACGTTGAACAGGATGTACCACTGGGTGCCCAGGATCATCAGCGGCGAAAGCCAGACATCGGGGTTGAGTTTCAGGGCGACGATGGCGATCACCGCGAACGGAAACAGCACGTTGGCCGGGAAGGCTGCCAGTAACTGCGCGATGGGTTGCAGGCGCTCGGCCCAGCGCGGGTTCAAGCCGATCCAGACGCCGATGGGCACCCACACCACGCTGGCCAGCACGATGAGCACGCTGACGCGCACCAGGGTGATCAGGCCCAGGCCAAACGTACTGGCGACGTCCTCCCAACCTAACGTGCTGCCGATGAACCGCGACAACTGCAGGATGCCGGCGATGCAGGCAGCGGCGACCAGGGCGAGCCAGACCCGGTCGGCTGTGCGGCTGACGCGGGCACTGGTCTTGAAGCGGATGGACGGCAGCCGGGGGAGCTTCTCCAGGAATAACGAGGCCTTGATGCTGCCCAGCGCCAGCAACACCAAGGGCACCAGGCGGGTCGAGCGCAGCAGGTCGTAGACCCTGGACCGTGGACGCTTCTGGGAGGCGGTTTGCTCGAAGCGGAATTTGTCCGCCCAGGCGACGATAGGCCGGAAAAACAACAAGTCATAGGCAATGATCACCGCGACCATGGCCAGCACTGCCCAAGCAATCGCGGCGATGTTTTGCTGCTCGATTGCCAGCGCCAGCCATGAACCGATCCCCGGCAGGCTGACGGTGGTGTCGCCGACGGTGATGGCCTCGGAAGCGACCACGAAAAACCAGCCGCCGGACATCGACATCATCATGTTCCACACCAGGCCCGGCGTGGCGAAGGGCAACTCCAGCCTGATGAAGCGTTGCCATGGCGAAAACGCGAACTGTCGGCTGACCTCGTAAAGATCGTTGGGCACGGTTCTCAGCGATTGATAGAAACTGAAGGTCATGTTCCAGACTTGACTGGTGAAGATGGCGAAGATGGCCGCGCACTCCACGCCGGTTTCCTTGCCCGGGAAAAGTCCCATGAAGAACACAACGGTAAACGTAAGAAAGCCAAGGACTGGCACGGATTGGAGAATATCCAAGGCGGGCAGGATAACGATTGCAGCCTTGCGGCTTTTGGCGGCCAACGTGGCGACGACCAAGGAAAAAACAAACGAAGCGAACAAGGCGATGAACATGCGCAAAGTGGTGCGCAAGGTATATTCCGGCAGATGCACCAGATCAAGGGACAGCGGCGAAGAGTCAAGCACGCCGAGGGGCTGGTTCATTTGATCCAGGCCATGGAAGACAAAGGCAGCCAAGAGCACCAGGAGGCCCAGCAGCGCTATATCGGCCCGCCAGGAACTAGCAGGAAGTTGTTCCCGGTTTTTGAAGGGCGTCAATACAGGTGCAAGGAAAGAAGGGCGCATGGATCACCTCTATTTACTGTTCAAAGCCAGAGCTGCGACCACACTTGCGATCATTGGAAGTCATGAAGTTGAAGCGCACTTGAACGGGTGCGTTAAATGCCCGGCAAGATTAAGGGCTGCCTGGGCTGAAGACCACGCTGACTTGGGACATGAAAATATACTTTGGTATATCCGTTCCCCTTCGGTGAAAGAACTTCGCCATATTTTTCGCCTATTGAAAGTTGCGCGAGGGGGGCGGGAGGGCGTTCGTCTGATCCGTATTTTCCTGCGTCAGGTGCCTCTGTAATGAACCCGGCCCCCACCCCAGAATAACCACGCGGTTTGCCTATCGGACGGCCCGTGTACTGCAATTTTTTGGTCCAGGAGTGCTCATGGCGAAGATGGCGATTTTTTTAGGTGGGTTTTTGGCGCTGACTATTTTGATCGGCGTGCTGGCGACGATTTCGCCCGTGTAGGCAACGGCTGCTGGAAAGCCTGCGGAGAGCGATTTCATTGATCGTTCCCACGCTCTGCGTGGGAATGCCTCCACGGACGCTCCGCGTTCGGCTCTTGAAGGGACGCAGAGCATCCCAGGCTGCATTCCCACGCAGAGCGCGGGAACGATCATCGAGTTTTTTCCGACCATTCCCACATGCTCCGAGCCCTGTTCGTCTATCCGCAAATGGCTCCAAGCCGGCAACATAGTTGTTCCTCACGCCGCAAAGGAAGGCATCCCATGGGCCGGAGCCGCTACGTCATTACCGAACCCGAAAAACCCCACTTTCTCACCTGCACATTGATGGAGTGGTTGCCGCTGTTCATACGGCCCTATCTCGTTGATCACCTGCTTGGGTGCTGGCGCTATCAGCAAACCCATCAAAACTTGCAGTTGTTCGGTTATGTCGTTCTTGAAAACCATCTGCATTTCGTTGCCCAAGCGCCGAATCTGGGCAAGTGCTTGCGTCAGTTCAAATCCTTTACGGCGCGCCAGATCATCAACGACCTACAGAGCAAGGGCGCTGCGCGGGCATTGCAACGCCTGCGGTTCAGCAAGCGAGCACATAAGCAGGACAGGGTCTATCAGCTCTGGCAAGAAGGCTCACATGCGGAGCAAATCCATAGCGAAGCGGTCATGCGCCAGAAACTGGATTACATCCATTTCAACCCAGTGAAGCGTGGGTACGTGGAGTTACCGGAGCATTGGCGCTACTCCAGTGCACGCAATTATGCGGGGATGGAAGGGTTGATTGAGATTCAGCGATGGTATTGACCGCGGCGCTCACTGCCCTCCGCCAGAAGCGGAACGCGGAGCGTCCCTGGCGGCGTTCCCACGCGGAGCGTGAGGAACGATCATTCACCGCCCCGCCACCTGATCGTTCCCACGCTCTGCGTGGGCATGCATCCCGTGACGCTCTGCGTCACCTTCCAGAAGCGGAACGCAGAGCGTCCCTGGCGGCATTCCCACGCGGAGCGTGAGGAACGATCGTTCACCGCCACCGCAACCTGATCGCTCCCACGCTCTGCGTGGGCATGCATCCCGTGACGCTCTGCGTCACCTTCCAGAAGCGGAACGCAGAGCGTCCCTGGCGGCGTTCCCACGCGGAGCGTGAGGAACGATCGTTCACCGCCACCGCAACCTGATCGCTCCCACGCTCTGCGTGGGCATGCATCCCGTGACGCTCTGCGTCACCTTCCAGAAGCGGAACGCAGAGCGTCCCTGGCGGCGTTCCCACGCGGAGCGTGAGGAACGATCGTTCACCGCCCCGCCACCTGATCGTTCCCACGCTCTGCGTGGGCATGCATCCCGTGACGCTCTGCGTCACCTTCCAGAAGCGGAACGCAGAGCGTCCCTGGCGGCATTCCCACGCGGAGCGTGAGGAACGATCGTTCACCAGATCAAGCTCCGCTGTAGGGACGGTCGTTGTTACCGATGCAGAATCACCTGCGCAATCTCCTGCAACCCCATCACTCGTTGTGCGGCGTTGAGTTTGATCGCTTCCTTGGGCATGCCGAAGACTACGCAACTGGCTTCGTCCTGGGCCACGGTGGTGCTGCCGGCGTCGAGCATTTCCTTCAGGCCGCGGGCGCCGTCGTCGCCCATGCCGGTCATGATGATGCCGGTGGCGTTGCGGCCGGCGAATTTGGCCACGGAGCGGAACAGCACATCCACCGAAGGGCGGTGGCGGTTGACCAGCGGGCCGTCCACCACCTGCACGTGATAGAACGCGCCGCTGCGGGTCACCATCATGTGTTTGCCGCCTGGTGCGATGAGCGCCAGGCCCGGGTGGATACGGTCGTTGTTGCGGGCCTCGCGCACTTCGATCTGGCACAGGCTGTTGAGCCGGGCGGCAAACGAGGCGGTGAATTTTTCCGGCATGTGCTGGACGATGACGATGCCCGGGCACACTCGCGGCAGGGCAGTGAGCACCGCTTCCAGGGCCTGCGTGCCGCCGGTGGAGGTGCCCAGGGCGACGATGCGTTCGGTGGTCTGCGCCATGGCGTGGCCGTTGGCGGCGGGCAGCATGGCGTCGGCGGTGAGTTTGGTCGCGGGTGTCAGCGCGATCGGGGCGGGGCGCTTGCCCAGGTTGCGCACGTTGACCTGGGCGGCGGCACGGATCGCCGACACCAGCTCCGGCGCCGACTCCAACAGAAAGTTCTTCAGGCCGGTGGTGGGCTTGGTGATGATCTCCACCGCACCAGCGGCCATCGCCTGCAAGGTGGTTTCCGCGCCCCGGGGTGTCAGGGACGAGCAGATCACCACCGGAGTGGGGCGCTCGCTCATGATTTTCTTCAGGAACGTGATGCCGTCCATGCGCGGCATTTCCACGTCCAGCACGATTACGTCGGGCCATTCCTTGGCCAGTTTGTCCATGGCGAAAATCGGGTCGGACGCCGCGCCCATGACGTGGATGTCCGGTGTGTCGCTGAGGATCGCCAGCAACACCTGGCGAACCACGGCAGAGTCATCCACCAGCAGTACATTGATCTTTTTTGACATAGTCAGTGCCGGGTCCTTATAGGTTGGTGCCTGACCCACACATCACCGCTGCAAAGGTCGAAGATGATGCTGCGGTGGCCAGTGCTGCCCATGTCCTGGGCGATCAGGTCGAGGCGATAGAGGGCGGCCATTTCCAGCGCGGCGTTGACGTTCAGCCGCGCCACATCGCCGTAGGGCACGTGGCGTTGCAGCTCGGGGAACATCTCGCCGCCGCCGAACAGCTTGAGTTGGTAGTCCTCGGGTTCGGTGTGGTGGGCCCGGGCCTGGTGGATGAACAGTTCGATGGCTTCGTCGGCATAGAGGCCGTTCAGTGCGGTGGAGCAGCGCACCCGACTGGGCAGCATGAAGTGGCACATGGCGCCGATCCTGCGTTCCGGATGCCACAGCGTGATCGCCACGCAAGAGCCGAGGATCGTGCGCAGGCGGGTCGGGCAGGTGGCGAAGCGAAACTCCCCAGGCGCCAGGTACACCTCGGCCACTTCCCTGATGGCGGCGTTCATGGTTTGCGGTAAATCGATGGCGCCACCAGTTTCAATGCATCGGACACACCGTTGAGGCTTTCCGAGTGGCTGATGATGAAATACCCGCCGGGCTTGAGCCGGGGGAACAAGCGGGCAACCACTTTGCTTTTGGTGGGTTGGTCGAAATAGATCATGACGTTGCGCAGGAAGATCACATCGAACTCCCCCAGATCCGGCAAGGTGTCGTTGAGGTTGACCTGGATAAAGTTGACCCGGTTGCGCAATGCCCGGTCGATGAGGAACGTGCCTTGCTGGCTGCCGGTGCCCTTGAGGCAATATTTCACCAGCAGCGGATGGGGCAGGGTGCGGGCACGTTCCATCGGGTAATGCCCGGCGCGCGCCTTGGCCAGCACCTGGCTGCTGATGTCCGAACCGATGACTTCCCAGGGTGTGGTGCCCAATCCTTCGGCCAGGGTCATGGCCAGGCTGTAGGGCTCTTCCCCCGATGAACTGGCCGCGCTCCACAGGCGGAAGGTCTTGCCCGGTGTCGCATGGGGCAGCACGTGCTGGCGCAGGAAGTCGAAATGCTTGGGCTCGCGGAAAAAGTAGGTCTCGTTGGTCGTCAACAGATCCAGCGCCACCTGCAGCTCATCGGTGCGCTGACCGTTCATGATCAGCTTGAAATACTCGCCGTAACTGTCCAAGCCATAGTGCTTGAGGCGCTTGAACAAACGCCCGGCCACCAGGGCTTTCTTGGCCTCGGACAGGCTGATGCCGGCGGCCTGGTACAGCCAGGATTGGAACTGGCCGAACTCTCGGTCAGTGAGCGCCTGTGCGTTCAGCGTGCGTTCCTTGCAGGTATCGGCGTTCACGGGGCATCCACTTCCAGCGCGCTCGGGCTGGCTTCTGCGAGTAGGGACATCTCGTCGATGGACAGCACACGGTCCACCTCCAGCACGATGACGAACTTGCCATCGACCTTGGCCATGCCGCTGATGAAATCGGCACGGATCTTCGCGCCGAAACTCGGTGGCGGCTCGATCTGCGAGGCCGGGATTTCCAGCACCGCCGATACCGTGTCCACCAACAGGCCAATGTCCTGGGCCTGGCCGTCGGCGCTGGCCGCCTCGATGATCACCACGCAGCTGCGGCGACTGATCGCCGAATTCGGCCGGCCGAAACGGGCCGACAGGTCCACCACCGGCACGACCGCGCCACGCAGGTTGATCACCCCGCGCACGAAGGCCGGCATCATCGGCACCACGGTCAGGTTGCCGTACTCGATGATTTCCTTGATGCACAGGATGCCGATGGCAAACATCTCCGTGCCGAGCATAAACGTCAGGTATTGCGCTTCTTCCTCGACCGCGATGGCGGTTTGACGTGTGGTCGCGATGGCGCCCATTGCTTTTTCTCCTTTAAGCAAGCCAGTGGAACCGGGCCATCAGAACCGGGTGAATTCCGATTCGTCCGGGGCGCTGGCCATGTTGTAGGCAAACGCCTTGGGCATGACCGGTGCCTGAGTCCGGGCCGGTTTGCGGCTGGACGGGCCGGGGGTGTTGTCGACCCGAGCGACCTGGACGGCGGATTTGGGCGGCGTGTCCAGGGTGAAGAAGCTCATGGCCTGTTGTAGCTGCTCGGCCTGGCTGCTCATTTCCTCGGCGGTGGCGGCCAGTTCTTCGCTGCTGGAGGCGTTTTGCTGGGTCACCTGGTTGAGCTGGGTCATGGCGGTGTTGATCTGCGCCACACCGGCGGCCTGTTCTTCGGAGGCGGCGCTGATTTCCTGCACCAGGTCCGAGGTCTTGTTGATCGAAGGGACCATCTCGTTGAGCAGGTTCCCGGCCTTTTCCGCCATGTCGACGCTGCTGGACGACAGCTCGCCGATTTCCTGGGCGGCCACCTGGCTGCGTTCGGCCAGCTTGCGCACTTCGGCGGCGACCACCGCGAAGCCTTTGCCGTGTTCACCGGCGCGGGCAGCCTCGATGGCGGCGTTGAGCGCCAGCAGGTTGGTCTGGTAGGCGATGTCGTCGATGATGCTGATGCGCTGGGCGATTTTCTTCATCGCCACCACGGTCTGCTGCACCGATTCGCCGCCGTCGGTGGCTTCCTTGGCAGCCTTGCTGGCCATGCCATCGGTGACCTTGGCGTTCTCGGTGTTCTGGTTGATGCTGGCGCTCATCTGTTCGATGGAGGCACTGGTTTCTTCGACGCTGGCCGCTTGCTCGCTGGTGGCCTGGCTCATCGATTGCGCGGTGGCGCTGACTTCTTCGGAGGCGCTGGCCAGGTTGTCCGCCGCGTTACGCACTTCACCGATGATGTGCGAGAGCTTGCCCACCATGTTCTGCATGGCGTTGAGCACCATGCCGGTTTCGTCCTTGGACCCGCCCTCGATTTTTGCGTTCAAGTTGCCTTCGGCCAATTGTTCGGCGACGGCCGCGGCCTGTTTCAATGGGCGGGAGATGATGCGCGAGATGAACAGCGCCAGGCCCAGGCCCACCAGCAGGGCGGCAATCAGCACGGCAATGATCGACAGGCGCGATTTTTCAAACAGCGCTGCGCCACGCTCGCTGGCCTTGCCGGCTCCGACATCATTGAGCTCCACCATTTTTTGCAGATCAGTGGTCACCAGATCGAATTGACGTTTGGACTCGCCCTTGAGCAGTGCGTGGGCTTGCTCGGTCAGGTTTTGCCGGGACAGTGCAAACAGGTCCTTGCTCACGGCGAGGTAAGCGGTCCAGTCATTGCGGGTGGTTTCGAACAGTTGACGGTCTTCTGCATTGGAGAGCAATTTTTCATAGGTCGCCAGGCGTGTTTCAAAACCCTTCCTGGCTTCTTCCGCTTCTTGCTCGACAGTCACGCGTTCCTGTTCGGAGTCGGCGGTAATGTGACGGTTTTCCTTGAGGCGATAGTTCGCTCCGTAGAAACGCATGCCCGAGGCGGCACGCATGGACGGCATCCAGTTTTCCCGGATCTCGACCGTGGTGCTGTTTACTTCGCCCAGTTGGATGATCGCGAACACACCCATGACGGCTGTCAGTGCCAGCACCACAAGAAATGAAGTGATCAGTTTGGTGGCGATTCTAAGATCGTAGAACCATTTCATTGGGAAGTACCTCTCCATGGAATTGCTAAAGCGTCAGCGAGCGTTGGCTTGTTGGAATTGAGTCGGTGTGTAGCGGTTTTCCACTTGGGCGATCTGGGTGAGCAGCGCCGGTACGTCGAGAATCAACGCCACGGCGCCACTGCCCAGGATGGTCGAGCCACTGATGCCGCGAAGGGCACCAAACAGCTTGCCCAGCGGCTTGATCACGGTCTGGAATTCACCCAGCAAGTCATCCACCACCAGCCCGGCCTTGAGTTCGGCGTAGCGCACCACCACCACGTTCTGCCGGCGCGCGGCCGGGCCTTCGTGGCTGAAGTGATCGCGCAGGTAGACCAGCGGCAGCACCTCGCCGCGCAGGTCGAGGTAGCCTTGTTCGCGGCTGGCGAGCCCATCGTCTTCGCTCAGCTCGATGCATTCCTGGACCATGTCCAGCGGAATGACATAGGTCGATTGACCGATGCCCACCAGAAAACCATTGATGATTGCCAGGGTCAGCGGCAGGCGGATACGGACCACGGTGCCCTTGCCAGGCTGGCTGTCCAGGTCGACGGTGCCGCGCAGCAGGGTGATGTTGCGCTTGACCACGTCCATGCCCACGCCACGCCCCGAAAGGTTGGTCACGGCCTGGGCGGTGGAGAAGCCAGGTTCGAAAATCAGGTTGTAGATTTCCTGGTCGGTCGGGCTCGCGCCCGGTGTTACCAGGCCACGTTCCTGGGCTTTTTCCAGGATCCGGTCGCGGTTCAGGCCGGCGCCGTCGTCGGCGATTTCCAGCACGATGCTGCCCGAGTCGTGATAGGCGTTGAGGTGCAGGTGCCCCTTGGCTGGTTTGCCAGCGGCCAGGCGCGCCTCGGCGGTTTCAATGCCGTGGTCCATGGCGTTGCGCAGCAAGTGCATGAGCGGGTCGCCGATTTTTTCCACCACGGTCTTGTCCAGCTCGGTCTCCGCACCGCTGATGATCAGGTCGATGTCCTTGCCCAGTTCCTGGCTGACATCGCGCACCACCCGACGGAAGCGGTTGAAGGTTTCGCCGATGGGGATCATGCGCAGGCGCAGGGCGCCGTCGAGGATTTCCTCCACCAGTGACGACACCGTCGAGGTGGATTCCTGCAACGGATCGTTGTTGCAGGTGCGGGCCAGCAGGCTGGCACCGGCGCTGGCGATGACCAGTTCGCCCACCAGGTTGATCAGTTCGTCGAGCTTGTCGGCATTGACCCGCACGTAGGTGCCGTCCTTGGCCTTGCTGTCGCTGGTCACCGCTTGTTTGTCGCTGGCGATCTGGGCAGGCACGCGCGGCGTCTTGCGTTGGTCGGACAACAACTCGCCGGTGGTGACCAGGGCGGTGTTTTCCTCGACCTGTTCCGGCGACGTGGCAACCAGGCCGGTGTTGGCCTGGGGGGCGATGTCGTTATCCAGGGCAACGATCTCGATCACGCAGTCTTCCCGGACGAAGTCGAATACTTCGTTGATCGCGCCGTGGCTGGCGGCCGAGCGAAACTCGATGTCGAAGCCCAGGTAGCAGGATTCGGCGTCCCAGGCATCGGCGGCGGGCAGGGCGTCGGTCAAGGTGGTGAGGTCGACGATTTCACCCAGGGTTTGCAGATAGCGCAGGAACGACAGCGGGTCCATGCCGTTGCGGAACACGTCCTGGCCGAAGCGCAGGGAGATGTGCCAGAGGCGCGTTTCGCCGGGTTCGCTGGTGTTGATTTCAGGGGTAGATGTCGGGGCCGCAGCGGGCGAGGGCGCCTGGTACTCCTGCAGGATCTGGCACAGCTCCACTTCCCGCTGCAGGGCCGGTGGCGGCAGCGCTCCGCCCTGGTTGGCGGCCACGTTGATCAGTTCCAGCATGTGATCGCTGGACTTGAGCAGCACCGCGATCAGGCCGGCGTCCACCTCGACGCTGCCATTGCGCAGGCGATCGAGCACGTCTTCGACGATATGGGTGAAGCTGACGATCGGTTCCAGGCCGAACAGCCCGGCCGAGCCCTTGATCGTGTGCGCCGCCCGGAAGATCGCGCCAATGGCGTCATCGTCGCCGGGGTCGGTTTCCAGTTGCAGCAGCGACTCTTCCATCGCCTGCAACTGTTCCCGTGCCTCGACGATGAAGGTCTGTTGTGCCTGATCGAGATTGATGCTCACGCTCATATCCTTTGTCGTGTCCGACGTATTGCAACAGCCCTAGGCAACCAGGTTGCACAGGGCAAGTGTTTCCGTGACGGCCTTGCTTTGGCCCGTCAATGTCAGTTGGGTGCCGGCCTTGGCGGCCTCGCGCTGTACCATCAGCAGCAGTTGCAGGCCGGCGCCGTCCATCTCGGTGATCTGCGACAGATCGAGGGCCATTCGCGGTGTTGCGCCCAGGTGCGGCAACCATTGCGCGGCCAGGTCGGCGGCGGTGTAGATCGTCAGCTCGCCGTCGATGTGCACCTGGGCGGTGTCATCGTGTGTCTCGTATTGCCACGGCATGGGAGCCTCCGGCTATCAAGGAAGAATCAGCTTGGATACCGCCGCCAGCATCTGCGCCGGCTGGAACGGCTTGACCACCCAGGCCTTGGCTCCGGCGGCCTGGCCTTCCTGCTTCTTCGATTCCTGGGATTCGGTGGTGAGCATGATGATCGGCGTGAACTTGTAGCTGGCCAGCTTCTTGACCTCCTTGACGAAGGTGATGCCGTCCATGTTGGGCATGTTCACGTCACTGATGATCAGGTGCACTTTCTGGCCATTGAGCTTGCCCAGCGCGTCCTTGCCATCGCTGGCTTCGATCACGTCATAGCCGGCACTTTTCAACGCGATGCCGACCACCTGTCGAACGCTCGCGGAGTCGTCGACAACCAATACACTTTTAGCCATGAACGGCGCTCCTAAAAGAAGGTAATTTCCTGTGAAGTCTGTTGCGCGCCCGAGTCGCCGTGGTGATTACGGCGTTGCTCGTCGGTGGCGTAAGTGGTTTCCATGCGCGCCAGCCATTGACGGGCGTCGATGGAAACAGCCTGTTCGGGCGACTGGCTGGCCTGCTGCATGTGCACATGCAGGTCCTCGATGTTGTCGCGCACGTGGCTGAGGATCTGGCTGACCCGATCCTGGAATTGCAGGCTGACCAGCACCTCGGTGAGTTCATCGCGGATGCCGAAGCTCTCGCGCTGCAGCATGTCGGCCGAGTCGGCCAAGCTGCCGGTGACACTCTTGAAGCGCTCCAGCACCTGCTGGATGCTTTGCTCGGAGGCACTGACCGAATGGCTGTCCTGGTCCGCGCCGCTGGACGCGGCATGCACCAGTTGGGTGATGGCGTTGTTGATGATGTCGACCTTGGCCGACATCTGCTGGCCGGTCTCGCTGGATTTGCTCGAGAGACTGCGCACGGCGTCGGCCACCACGGCAAACCCACGCCCGGCCTCGCCGGCACGGGCGGCTTCGATGGCGGCGTTGAGGGCCAGCAGGTTGGTCTGTGCGGCAATCGCCGCGACATCGGCGGCCATGGTCCGCAGCTCGCCGGTATAGGCCGTCAGGTTGCGCACCTGGGCAAGGGTTTCATCGCGGCTGGCCTGGGTGGCCTTCAGGGAATCGATGACCTTGACCAGTTCACTTTCGCTCTGGGCCAGCACCTGTACGGCACCGCCACTGCTGCTGCCGGCCAACTCACCGGCGGCCAGTTGCGAGGCTTGCACGGTCTCTTCCAGGCGCGAAGAAATGCCGGTAAAGCGGCTGGTCAGCGAGACGATTGCGGTTTCGGTCTGCTGCCTGGAGCTTTCGACCTGCTTGGCCCAGATCGGCATCGCACCAAGAATGACTTCGTTGAGTTGCTCGCTGGTTTTATGGGCCAGGTGCTCGCTGGCTTGCAGGTCGTGGCGGGCCATGGCGGCGGCGATGGCGCGGTCGAACTGCTGACGTTGCGAACGCGCACCCCATACGCCAGCACCGACGCCAACGGCCAGGAGGGCAACAGCCAGGATGATGTTTTGAACACTTGGACCGTTGAGCAGTAAGACGCCAACGGCAGCAACAAAAGCGACGAGCACTGTGTTCCAGAGGATGCGAGGTGGTTGGGCGAAGGAATGACCGTGTGGGTACGACGTCATGGTTCGGTCCTTGAACAGAGTTTCTAACAGGTTATTTGCGAATAACTGGTTATCTGCGACCTCTACTCGGACTTTAAGACCGGCTGTCCGATACCGGTATTGCATAGGCATTGGCCTACACAGTACGTGGCACTGTGCTACTTCAGATTAGACGCTGTCTGTGAAATGTCGAATGCACCCGACGAAGGTATAAGCCGCAACATAGAACCCTCAAGAGTGCTCTCCGGTTGATTCTTCTGAAACAGACTGAATGGATTGCGCTAAATTACCCCGCATTGGATTTCGAACCTGCCATCAGAGCCCCCATGCCCACCCAGCCCCTCTGGAAAACCTATCTTCTGTTCCTGGCCCCCATGGTCCTGTCCAACTTCCTGCAGTCCATGTCTGGCACGTTCAACAGCATCTACATCGGCCAGATGCTCGGTACCCAGGCCTTGGCTGCGGTGTCGGGCATGTTTCCCATCGTGTTTTTCTTTATCGCATTGGTGATTGGCCTCGGGGCGGGGGCGGGGGTGTTGATCGGGCAGGCCTACGGTGCCGGAGAAACCGGCACGGTGAAGGCGATTGCCGGTTCGACGTTGTTGCTGGGGGCGATCATCGGCCTGACGGCGGCGGTGCTCGGCAGTGTTTTTGCGCGTCAGGCGTTGCAGGGGCTCGGCACGCCGGCCGATGTGCTGGAGGATGCCGTTTCCTATGCCCGGGTCATGATGTGGATCCTGCCGATGTTGCTGGTATTTGTGCTGTTCACTCAACTGCTGCGCGGGGTGAGCGATACGGTGTCACCGATGCTGGCGCTGCTGATCTCCACCAGTGTCGGGCTGCTGCTTACGCCCGTATTGATTCGTGGTTGGCTGGGGTTGCCGCCGATGGGCATCCAGAGCGCGGCGCTGGCGGGGTTGGTGGGGACGGCCTCGGCCATGGCCATGCTGGCATGGCGCCTGAACCGTCGCGAGCATGCCCTGGCACCGGACCGGGCGTTGTTCGCGGCGATGCGCCTGGACACGGAGATCCTTGGCAAAGTGCTGCGCATTGGCTTGCCCACAGGGTTGCAGATGGTGGTGATCTCGTTGTCGGAGTTGGTCATCCTGACGCTGGTCAATAGCCATGGTTCCCAGGCCACGGCGGCCTATGGCGCGGTGACGCAGATCGTCAACTACGTGCAGTTTCCGGCGCTGTCGATCGCCATCACCGCCTCGATCCTCGGCGCCCAGGCCATCGGTGCCGGACGCCTGGAGCGCCTGGGACCGATCCTGCGCACGGGGCTGTTGATCAACCTCTGGCTTACGGGTGGGCTGGTGGTCCTGGGCTATCTGTTGTCCCACTGGCTGCTGGGGTTGTTCATCACCGACCCGGCGGCACGGGTCCAGGCCGAACACCTGCTGCACATCATGCTCTGGAGCCTGTTGGTGTTCGGCTTCCAGGCGATCGTCGGCGGCATCATGCGCGCCAGCGGCACGGTGCTGGTGCCGGTCGCCATCTCGATCTTCTGCATCGTCGCCGTGCAAGTGCCAGCGGCGTATCTGCTGGACGCTCACTTCGGGCTGCAAGGGGTGTGGATGGCGTTCCCGGTGGCCTACTTGAGTATGCTGCTGTTGCAGACGCTGTACTACAAACGGGTGTGGCAGCATCAGCCGATCGAGCGGCTGGTGTAGAACAGAGCTTTCTGACACAACACAAATCCTCTTTGGGTCAGCAGTGGGTCAGCCTGTGGGAGCAAAGCTTGCTCGCGATGACCTCATCACATACAACGCCCCTGTTGGCTTTAAAACCGCTATCGCGAGCAAGCTTTGCTCCCACAGGCTCGCTTCCACAGAGGATTGGGTTCTGGCGATGTTACAGTGGCCATCACCCGCCACGCCGCCACCGAGGATCCGATGTCTGCCAGTCTCCCCACCCACATTGCCTATCGCGCCTTCCTGTTCGACATGGACGGCACATTGCTCAACTCCATCGCCGCCGCCGAGCGGATCTGGACGCGCTGGGCCGTGCGTCATGGCGTGGACGTGGCGACGTTCCTGCCGACGATCCATGGCGTGCGCGCCATCGACACCATCGCCCGCCAGCACCTGCCAGGGGTGGATGCCCAGGCCGGGGCCGAGCAGATTACCCGGGAGGAAATCGAAGACGTCGAAGGGGTGGTGCAGGTGCCCGGTGCGCAGGCCTTTCTGAACAGCCTGCCGCCAGAGCGCTGGGCAATCGTCACCTCAGCGCCGATGGCATTGGCCTTGCGCCGTATGGAAGCCGCCGGAATTCCACGTCCTTTGGTCATGGTCACGGCCGAAGACGTCAGCGATGGCAAGCCCAACCCAGCCTGCTATCGCCTGGCGGCCGAACGCTTGCAAGTGGCACCGCAAGAATGCCTGGTCTTTGAAGACGCCGAGGCGGGCATCCGGGCAGGCGAGGCGGCCGAGGCGGATGTGCTGGTGGTAACGGCGACGCATACGCACCCGGTGGTCACCCTTCATCCGCAGATCAAGGATTACCTTGGGCTTGGTATTGAGGTGGATGAAGCCGGGCTGATGCGGATTCAGTAATCACACAATCCCCTAACCACACAATCCCCTGTGGGAGCGCGCCTGTGGGAGCAAAGCTTGCTCGCGATAGCCTCATCACAGGCAATATCTCTGTTGGGCCTTTAAACCGCTATCGCGAGCAAGCTTTGCTCCCACATTGGATCTGCTGTGGTCTTTGAACCGGTCAGGTCACCACGCGATAGCACGGCACATACGCCGCGCCGCCCGGCAGTTTCATGCGGTGCTGGGCGACGAAGGCCTGGAGCAGGCGGTCGAGGGGTTCCATGATGGCGGCGTCGCCGTGGATTTCGTACGGGCCGTGTTCTTCGATCAGGCGGATGCCCTTGTCCTTGACGTTACCGGCCACGATCCCCGAGAACGCCCGGCGCAGATTGGCGGCCAGTTCGTGGGCGGGCAGGTCGCGGCTCAGGCCCAGGCTGGCCATGTTGGCGTGGGTCGGGTCGAACGGGCGCTGGAAGCCCTCGTCGATCTTCAGCAGCCAGTTGAAGTGGAAGGCGTCGTTGCGCTCGCGGCGGAACTGCTTGACCTCCTTGAGCCCTTGGGTCATCTGCCGTGCCACTTCGGCCGGGTCGTCGATGATGATCTGATAGTGCTTCTGCGCCTCCTCACCCAGGGTTGCACCGACAAACGCATGCAACTGATCGAGGTACGGCGCGGCGCTTTTCGGCCCGGTGAGAACCACCGGGAACGGCAGGTCCTGGTTGGCCGGGTGCATCAGGATCCCCAGCAGGTACAGGAACTCTTCCGCCGTACCGGCGCCGCCCGGGAAGATGATGATGCCGTGACCGACACGCACGAAAGCCTCGAGGCGTTTCTCGATGTCCGGCAGGATCACCAGCTCATTGACGATCGGGTTCGGCGCCTCGGCGGCGATGATGCCCGGTTCCGTCAGGCCCAGGTAGCGACCGCCATGGATACGCTGCTTGGCATGGGCAATGGTGGCGCCTTTCATCGGGCCTTTCATCACGCCAGGGCCGCAACCGGTGCAGATGTCCAGGCTGCGCAGGCCCAGTTCGTGGCCGACCTTCTTGGTGTATTTGTATTCTTCGGTGTTGATCGAGTGACCGCCCCAGCACACGACGATTTTCGGCTCCACGCCTGGACGCAAGGTGCGGGCGTTGCGCAGCAGATGGAACACGTAGTCGCTGATGCCCTGGGACGAGCTGAGGTCGATGCGCTGGCTGTCCAGCTCGTTCTCGGTGTAGACGATGTCGCGCAGGGCGCTGAACAGCATTTCCCGGGTGCTGGCGATCATTTCGCCGTCGACGAAGGCGTCGGCCGGCGCGTTCAGCAGCTCCAGGCGCACGCCCCGGTCCTGCTGGTGAATACGGATCTCGAAGTCCTTGTAGGCTTCCAGGATGGTCTTGGCGTTATCAACATGGGCGCCGGTGTTGAGGATGGCCAGGGCGCACTGGCGGAAGAGGGTATAGATACTGCCGGAACCGGCTTCGCTCAGTTGCTGGACTTCGCGCTGGGACAAGGTCTCCAGGCTGCCCTTGGGGCTTACCGAGGCGTTGATTACATGTCTTTGAGTCATTCAGCTTTCCTTGAAAACGATGCCATGCACACAACGACGGCATCTTGAAAAAAACGTCCACGCAGAAAGATCGCACGATCCTTGCGCTATCGCCATGGACTTTGGTCCGGACCCGGCGAGTCGGTTGCGCTACAAAATGAGCTCCAGCATAGCTAAATCGACCGGGCAGGCGATAATGCGTGACTCTTTTGATGCCGTACAAGGAAATTGCACCGCGATGTTCGAGATCAAACCGTGGGATGGCGACACGTACCGCAAGCAGACTCGCCGCAGCACCCTGATCATCGCGGTGGTGTTCCTGGCCCTGGCGATGCTGCTATCCAGCCTGGCCGTGATGCTGCTGGGCACGCCCGGAGGCGATAACTTTCGTTTCAATCTCGGCGGAGTGATTGTCGCGGTGCTGGCGATGGCTGCGCTGATGCGCCTGTATTTCTGGTCGCAGCCGTGGATGGCCGCCGCCGTGTACGGTTGGCAGCTCAAGCGCAGCCTGATGAAAATCACCAACGTGATGCACCAGGTGACCGCCGGGGTGCAGGCCCAGGACCCCACCGCCATGAAACTGCTGCGCTTCTATCACCTGGGACTGGCCCAGATGCATCAGCTGGACGCCAACTCCAGCGCCCAGGGCTCCCTGGCGCGAGAGGCCGAGGCGCACCTGGCGAAGATGCAGGCGCTGGGCCTGGACCCCGAACAATCGCGTCTGGACCCGAGCTGGATCGAGACGGTGAAGCAGGCCTATCGCGCAGGTTGATCGGTCAGAGGGTGCCGATGCGGTCGAGCTCGGCTTTCAGGGCCTGGGCATCGAGCTGGTCGAAGGGCAGGGCGAAAAACGCCCGGCAGCGGGTTTCGATACGATCCAGGGTGGAATGGTAGGCTTGGCCGATCTGATCGTCGTTGCCTCTGACGGTCGATGGATCGACCAGGCCCCAGTGGGCCTTGATGGCGGGGCCGAAGTACACCGGGCAAGCATCGCGAGCGGCGCTGTCGCACACGGTGATGACGATGTCCGGCGGGCTGCCCTCGAGCGCGTCGTAACCCTTGCTGCGCAAGCCTTGGACGCTGATACCGGCTTCTTGCAAGGTGCTCAGGCTGCGCGGGAGCACGTGGCCCTTGGGGAAACTGCCGGCGCTGACGGCCTCGAACCCGGCTGGGGCCAGATGGTTGAACATCGCTTCGCTGAGAATGCTGCGGCAACTGTTGGCTGTGCACATGAAGAGGACTTTCATCGATCGGCTCCGATAAGCGCAAGGTTGGGCTGCGCCGGAGTATATGCGGACAATCGAATATATGGAATTTCGTATTTGTGGCGAGGGGAAGAGCGGATAGCGCCGGGGCGCAGTACGTCTGCGCCCCAACGATTTGGGTGGTTACGATTTTCTGCCGCCGCCTTGGCTGCGTTCGCTACCTTTGTTACCGGCTCCAGTGCCTTTTTGCCGATCGTTGGCAACGTTGCCGCCCGACGCTTGTCCGCCTTTCTTGCCGGCTTCCGATGCTTTTTCACGATCATTGGCGAAGTTGCCTGGGTTTTTGTTTCCGCTACTGGCCATTTCGAGAATCCTCATTTTGGTTGAGCGAGCAACGTGCCTCGCATTAGTTGGGAAAGAAAATGGCTGAGGGAAGTTTAAAAAAAACCGCTTGCTGGCGACGAATGGTCAGCCCTCAGTCTTCACTTCTAATCCTCGCCACCGCTGACTTTCCAATGCTTGGCATCCGTGGGGAAAATCACTTGCTCGACCCGATGGGCAATGCCGAAAGCCAGGGAGTTTTCCGCCGGGATCACCCGCTCTTCGGCGCACAGGCATTTGAAGATATCCAACTGCGTCGCCGCGCCAGCGGTTTCCTTGACGTAGATTTCCACGTAGCGCGCCACGTCGTTGTCCAGGCTGGACAGGTACTCGCGCAAGCGTGAGTGGTCCACGGATTTCTGGCCGAAATACCAGTTCATCGGATGAATCAGGAAACGCGAATGCGGGGTGGTGGTGCGGTCGCTGGCGGCCAGGTACATGACGATGCCCATCGACTCGATGTTGCCGGCGTTCACCGCACGTACCGGTACCGGAAGGGACTTGATGAAGGTGTAGAGGGTGAAACCGAAGTTGGTACTGCCACCGACTGTGGAGAGATTGAGCATCAGCGAGTCGGCGCCTTTCTCAATGGCCTCCAGGCAGTTATCGCGAAAGCGTTCGGTGGTTCCCTGATCGATCTGGCAATGAAAATGGACAATGTGTTCGGACATCTGAAACTCCTGTCGACTTCACCCTTTTTGAAGTGCCTGCGGATCGGCTGTGCCGTACAGTTGGGAGTCCAGCGGTCTGCGGATGTTCCTCATCCGTGGCTGGCTGCTGGTGAGCGCATCAAGCCGGTTGCTGCTGTTCGCATTTCTGGGCGGCTTGCGTCATGCGCTGCAGAAACAGCGTCAGCCCGGCTTCTTCTTCGCTGAGGCCTTTGCGTGCCCGGGGTTTGGGCAACTGGGTCAGGGCACCGAGCAGGAAACCTTCCACCACCGCAGGATGAATGTAGCACTTGCGACAGACGGTCGGCGTGTTGCCCAGCTGTCGGGCGACTTGCCTGACCATCTCGGCGACGTGTCTTTTGGCCTCGCTCTCGGTTTCCCAGCGCAGCGTCCGCAACCCGGCCAGAGCGGCTGCGCTGCCGGCCCAGGTGCGGTAGTCCTTGGCGGTGAAGTCAGCGCCAGTGAGGGTCTTGAGGTAGGCGTTGATGTCCGAAGAACTGATGGCGTGGCGCTCGCCGTGTTCGTCCAGGTACTGGAACAGGTTCTGCCCGGGGATCTCCTGGCAACGCTTGATGATCCGCGCCAGGCGCCGATCCTTTACGGTGATCTGGTGCTCGATGCCGCTCTTGCCACGGAACTGGAAGGCGATGGCGCTGCCGTTGATCTCGACATGTTTGTCGCGCAGGGTCGTCAGGCCGTAGGAGCGATTGTCCCGGGCGTATTGGCTGTTGCCGACGCGGATCAGGGTCACGTCCAGCAGGGTGATGACCGTGGCCATGACTTTGTCGCGGCTGAACCCCGGCGTGGCGAGGATTTCCTCCAGGCGTTTGCGCAAGCGCGGCAGGGCCCGTCCGAATTCCAGCATGCGCGAGTACTTGTCCGCATCACGGACCTCACGCCAGCGCGCATGGTAGCGGTACTGCTTGCGCCCGCGGGCATCGCGCCCGGTGGCCTGGAGATGGCCGCGCGGGTCGGTGCAGATCCAGACATCGGTGTAGGCCGGCGGCACCGCCAGGGCATTGATGCGCTGAATCTCGGCTGCGTCGGTGATGCGCTGGCCCTGCGGGTCGAAATAACAGAATTTGCCCCGCTGCTTTTTACGGGTGATGCCCGGGGCCGTGTCATCGACATAATGCAGGTCGGCCGGCAGTGCATCCGGCGGCAGGGTATCGGGCATGAAAAGAGTCCTTGGCAGCGAATCCGGTGGCCTGTGAATTCATTGACCGCAGGCTGTTGCCGTCGTGCCAAGATTCTAAGGTTGCCGCAAAACCTGTGGGAGCAAACCAGCAGGAGTAAACCAGCAGGAGTAAACCAGCAGGAGCAAACCAGCAGGAGCAAACCTGTGGGAGCAAGGCTTGCCCGCGATAGCATCGCCTCGGTCTATCAGCTACACCGAGGTGCTTGCATCGCGGGCAAGCCTTGCTCCCACAAGCTCCCACAGTGTGATCCGCTGGTTTCGGACCCTACGCCAACACCGCCACCGCCTTGATCTGCGCCCACAACACCTGCCCTGGATGCAATTTCAGCTGATCGCGCGAA
Organism: Pseudomonas brassicacearum subsp. brassicacearum; assembly: GCF_008801605.1. GTDB lineage: Bacteria > Pseudomonadota > Gammaproteobacteria > Pseudomonadales > Pseudomonadaceae > Aquipseudomonas > Aquipseudomonas brassicacearum. Next base: position 246,240 of record NZ_VZPJ01000007.1, read on the forward strand.
TAGCGGGTGATACGCGCCAGCAGCGGGGTGCCGGCGGCTTCCAGGCGGATCAGCACGTGGGCGGCGTTGTCGGCGGCCTGTTCGCTGACCACGGTGACTGGCAGGCGATTGAGGATGCTGGTCTGGGCATCGTTCGCCAGGCTGAGGCTGACGTCCCGGGCCTGGACCTTGAAGCGCAGCGGCTGGCCGAGGGCCAGGGAGGTGTGGGCCACGCGTACGTTCAGTTGGCTGTCGGGCAGATTCAGGGTCAGCAATTGATAAGCCGGGTCGTACCCGCTGACCTTGCCCTCGATCACCACGCCTGCATCATCCCCCAGGGCCAATGGCAGGTCGAGCCGGGCCAGGGTTTCGCCGATCGGCCCACTGGCCAGCGCGCGACCGCCGTCGAGCAGCACGATGTGATCGGCCAGGCGCGCCACTTCATCCTGGGAATGGCTGACATACAGCACCGGGATGTCCAGCTCATCGTGGAGCCGTTGCAGGTACGGCAGGATTTCGTTTTTGCGCCGGCTATCGAGGGCCGCCAGCGGCTCATCCATCAACAGCAGTTGCGGGCTGGTCAGCAAGGCGCGGGCGATACCCACCCGCTGGCGCTCGCCGCCGGACAGGTTGTGCGGCTGCCGATCGAGCAAGTGCCCGATGCCCAGCAGTTCGGTCGCCTGTTGCATGTCCACCCGCCGTTGTGCCGGCGCGATGCGCTTGAGGCCGAACGCCAGGTTGGCCCGCACCGACAGATGGGCGAACAGGCTCGCCTCCTGGAACACATACCCCACCGACCGTTTATGGGGCGGCACGAACACAGCGTGCTCACTGTCTTGCCAGACTTGGCCGTTGACCTCGATAAAACCCCGGGCCGGCCGCTCCAACCCGGCGATGCAACGCAGGCAGGTGGTTTTGCCGGAACCGGACGGCCCATACAGAGCGGTCACGCCACGGCCGGGCAGTTGCACATCCAGGTCCAGGGAAAAAGCCCCGTGGTCGAGCTGCAAACGCGCGTGAATCATCGATCAGCTCCAACCGGCACGGGTTCGGCGGCTGGAGTACAGCGCCAGCAGCACCAGGAATGAAAACACCAGCATTGCCGCCGCGAGCCAGTGGGCCTGGGCGTATTCCAAGGCTTCGACATGGTCGTAGATCTGCACTGACACCACCCGGGTTTTCTCCGGGATGTTGCCGCCGATCATCAGCACCACGCCGAATTCGCCGACGGTGTGGGCAAAGCCAAGAATCGCCGCAGTGATGAAGCCGGGGCGGGCCAGGGGCAGGATGACGCTGAAAAACGTATCCCAAGGCCCGGCTCGCAGGGTGGCGGCGACTTCCAGCGGGCGACTGCCGATGGCGGCAAAGGCGTTCTGCAACGGCTGCACCACAAACGGCATGGAATAGATCACCGAGCCGATTACCAACCCGGTGAAACTGAAGGTGAGGGTGCCTAGCCCGAGAGCTTGGGTGAGCTGGCCGATCCAGCCGTTCGGCCCCAACGCCAGCAACAGGTAGAAGCCGATCACCGTGGGCGGCAGCACCAACGGCAACGCGACCACCGCACCCACCGGCCCGCGCAGCCAGGAGCGGGTGCGCGACAGCCACAATGCGATGGGCGTGCCGATGAGCAGCAGGATCACCGTGGTCAATGACGCCAGTTTCAGGGTCAGCCAGATGGCGGCATAGTCGGCGCTGGTCAGTGGCATTTAGCGTTGGTAACCGTAGGTTTGGATGATGGCGGCGGCTTTCGGGCCCTTGAGGTAATCCACCAGGGCCACGGCAGCGGGGTTGTCCCGGCCCTTGTTGAGGATCACCGCGTCCTGTTTGATCGGGTCGTGCAGTTCGGCCGGGACGATCCATGCCGAGCCGCCCGTCACTTTGCCGTCCTTGTACACCTGGGACAAGGCGACGAAGCCGAGTTCGGCGTTACCGGTGGAGACGAACTGATAGGCCTGGGTGATGTTCTGGCCTTCGACGAGCTTGCTTTTCACCTGCGCGGTCAAGCCGAGCTTGTCCAGCACCTGGGTCGCGGCCAGGCCGTAGGGCGCGGCTTTCGGGTTGGCGATGGACAGGTGTTGGAAATCGTTGTGCTTGAGCACCTGGCCCTGGCTGTCGACATAACCGTCCTTGGCCGACCACAGCGCCAGGGTACCGACCGCGTAGGTGAAGCGCGAGCCCTTGACGGTGTCACCTTCGCTTTCGAGCTTGGCCGGGGTGGTGTCGTCGGCGGCGAGGAAGACTTCGAATGGCGCGCCGTTCTTGATCTGGGTGTAGAACTGCCCGGTGGCCCCGTAAGCCGCCACCAGTTTGTGTCCGGTGTCTTTTTCGAAGTCGGCGGCGATGGCCTGGATCGGCGCGGTGAAATTGGAAGCGACTGCCACCTGCACCTCAGCGGCCTGGGCGGCGCCAATGGCAAAGAACGTGGTCAGCAGCAACGGCGCGAAGCGGGTGAGAGGCATGGATGAGGCTCCGTGGGGTCAGGTTCGCTATATACCGGAATATATAGCGAATGACCGACAAACGGAACGCGGCATTTCGCCCGGGGAGTGAGGTGCAAGGGTGTGGGAGCCAAGCCTGCTCGCGAAGACGGTGGGTCAGCTTGCATCCATTTTGAATGCGCTACCGCCATCGCGAGCAAGCTCGGCTCCCACAGGTCCGGTGGTGTGCCTGGATGTGCCGGTTGCCCCCAATCCCCTGTGGGAGCCAAGCTTGCTCGCGAAGACGGTGGGTCAGCTTGCATCCATTTTGAATGTGCTACCGCCATCGCGAGCAAGCTCAGCTCCCACAGGTCCGATGATGTGCCTGGATGTGCCGGTTGCCCCCAATCCCCTGTGGGAGCCAAGCTTGCTCGCGAAGACGGTGGGTCAGCTAGCATCCATTTTGAATGTGCTACCGCCATCGCGAGCAAGCTCAGCTCCCACAGGTCCGGTGGTGTGCCTGGATGTGCCGGTTGCCCCCAATCCCCTGTGGGAGCGAGCCTGCTCGCGAAGACGGTGGGTCAGCTTGCATCCATTTTGAATGTGCTACCGCCATCGCGAGCAAGCTCGGCTCCCACAGGTCCGGTGGTGTGCCTGGATGTGCCGGTTGCCCCCAATCCCAGTGGGAGCGGGCTTGCTCGCGAAGACGGTGGGTCAGCTTGCATCCATTTTGAATGTGCTACCGCCATCGCGAGCAAGCTCGGCTCCCACAGGTCCGGTGGTGTACACGGATGTGCCGGTTGCCCCCAACCCCCTGTGGGAGCGAGCCTGCTCGCGAAGACGGTGGGTCAGCTAGCATCCATTTTGAATGTGCTACCGCCATCGCGAGCAAGCTCGGCTCCCACAGGTCCGGTGGTGTACCCGGATGTGCCGGTTGCCCCCAATCCCCTGTGGGAGCGAGCCTGCTCGCGAAGACGGTGGGTCAGCTTGCATCCATTTTGAATGTGCTACCGCCATCGCGAGCAAGCTCGGCTCCCACAGGTCCGGTGGTGTGCCTGGATGTGCCGGTTGCCCCCAATCCCAGTGGGAGCGGGCTTGCTCGCGAAGACGGTGGGTCAGCTTGCATCCATTTTGAATGTGCTACCGCCATCGCGAGCAAGCTCGGCTCCCACAGGTCCGGTGGTGTACACGGATGTGCCGGTTGCCCCCAACCCCCTGTGGGAGCGAGCCTGCTCGCGAAGACGGTGGGTCAGCTAGCATCCATTTTGAATGTGCTACCGCCATCGCGAGCAAGCTCGGCTCCCACAGGTCCGGTGGTGTACCCGGATGTGCCGGTTGCCCCCAATCCCCTGTGGGAGCGAGCCTGCTCGCGAAGACGGTGGGTCAGCTTGCATCCATTTTGAATGTGCTACCGCCATCGCGAGCAAGCTCGGCTCCCACAGGTCCGGTGGTGTGCCTGGATGTGCCGGTTGCCCCCAATCCCCAGTGGGAGCGGGCTTGCTCGCGAAGACGGTGGGTCAGCTTGCATCCATTTTGAATGTGCTACCGCCATCGCGAGCAAGCTCGGCTCCCACAGGTCCGGTGGTGTACCCGGATGTGCCGGTTGCCCCCAATCCCCTGTGGGAGCCAAGCTTGCTCGCGAAGACGGTGGGTCAGCTTGCATCCATTTTGAATGTGCTACCGCCATCGCGAGCAAGCTCGGCTCCCACAGGTCCGATGGTGTGCCTGGATGTGCCGGTTGCCCCCAATCCCCTGTGGGAGCCAAGCTTGCTCGCGAAGACGGTGGATCAGCTAGCATCCATTTTGAATGTGCTACCGCCATCGCGAGCAAGCTCGGCTCCCACAGGTCCGGTGGTGTGCCTGGATGTGCCGGTTGCCCCCAATCCCCTGTGGGAGCGAGCTTGCTCGCGATGGCGTTCGATCAGGCATCCGCCCTGTGGAGCCGGGCCAACGCCTCCTCGGCCAGCCGCCGAGTCAGCTCGGCCGTCGACAGCTCGCGGCCCAGAGGGAAGGCCTGGCCGGCCCAGAGGTTACTGAAGTCTGCTTCACCCTTGGCGCGCAACGGCATCAATGCACCACCCGCCAAGGGAAAAGCCGGGGCCAGTGGGCTCATCGGGCCCACTTCGCGCATCACCCGGTTGACGATGCCTCGGGCCGGGCGACCAGTGAACAGGTTGGTGACAGCCGTCTGGCTTTCCTTGGCCGTGCGCAACGCCCGGTGATGCGACGCGCTGATCTTCGCCTCGGGGGTGAACAGGTAGGCGCTGCCCAGTTGCACCGCCGAGGCACCCAGGGCGAATGCCGCGACGATTCCCCGCGCATCGCCAATGCCGCCGGCAGCGATCACCGGCACCTTCACTGCATCCACCACCTGCGGCAGCAAGGCAAACAGCCCGACTTGGGTGTTGAGGTCGTCGCTGAGGAACATTCCGCGATGACCACCGGCTTCGTAACCCATGGCAATGATCGCGTCGCAACCATGCTGTTCAAGCCAGATGGCTTCCTCGACGGTGGTGGCCGAGGAAAGGATTTTCGCGCCAGTGGCCTTCACCCGATCCAGCAAGGATTTTTCCGGCAGGCCGAAATGGAAACTGACAACTTTGGGACGCATCTCTTCCAGCACCCGGCAGGCGGCATCGTCGAACGGCGTGCGGTTGGACACCGGGGTCGGCGCGTCGAAGTCGACGCCCAGTTCCTGATAATACGGCTTGAGCCGTTGCTTCCAGGCCTCGGCTCGCTGTTCGTCAAAGGCCGGCGGCTGGTGACAGAAAAAATTCACATTGAACGGTTTGTCGGTCTGCTCGCCGATGGTCGTCAGCGCCTGGCGCAGTTGCTCGACATCGAGCATCGCCGCCGGCATCGAACCCAGCCCGCCGGCATTGCTCGTCGCGACCACCATGGCCGGCCCGGTCACCCCGGCCAGCGGCCCCTGGATGATGGGCAGCTCGATACCGAGCAGGTCAAGAATGCGAGTGTCTGGCCACTGGCTCATGTGCGGGTCTCCGACGGCAGAAGGAAACAGCGGTTTTAGCAGGTGTGGGCCGGCGAGGGCCAGTCGAGTTTTTCAATCGAGCGTTGCAACTTGATCCCGACGGCGGGAGGGTTACCATGCGGGCTTCATACATCAAGGAGCCCAACCCATGGACGTGAAACTCAAGACCGTCGAACCCTTCACCGTGGCCGGTTTGCAGGTGCGCACCCGCAACACCGACGAGCAGCAGCCCGACACCGCTCGGATCGGCCCGATGTGGCAGCAGTTCTTCAATGATGGGCTGTTCGACACGATTCCGGCCCGGCAGTCGGAGTCGTTCGTCTACGGGGTGTATTCCAATTACGAGTCCGATGCCACTGGCCACTTCGATGTGACGGCCGGGGTGCAAGTGGATGCGACCAGCGCAGGCTACCCCGCCGTGGACATCGAGGGCGGGGATTACCTGATGTTTGCGGCCAAGGGGCCGATGCCCGACTGCGTGATCCAGACCTGGGGCCTGATCTGGGCGTACTTCGCGGATAATCCGCAGACGCTGCGCCGCTTTACCACCGATTTCGAGGTCTACAGCGGCCCCGATTCGGTGGCGATCTACATCGGCATTCAATCCCCGGACGAGCGCTCCAGCGCCAGCAACTGACGCTTGCGCTCCACACCCCAGCGATAGCCCGACAGGTTGCCGTCGCTGCGTACCACTCGGTGGCAAGGGATCGCCACCGCCAGGCTGTTGGCGCCGCAGGCCTGAGCCACGGCGCGCACGGCCTTGGGCATGCCGATGCGCTGGGCGATCTCGGCGTAGCTGGCGGTGCTGCCGGCGGGAATATCCCGCAAGGCTTGCCAGACCCGCTCCTGGAAGGCGGTGCCGCGCAGGTCCAAGGGCAGGTCCAGGCCCAGGGCCGGTGCTTCGATGAAGCCAACCACCTGGGCGATCAACTGCTCGAACTCGCGGTCGGCGCCGATCAGGTTGGCCCGGCGGAACTTGTCTTGCAGGTCCCGCACCAACGCGTCCGGGTCGTCCCCCAGCAGGATCGCGCACACGCCACGCTCGCTTTGCGCCACCAGGATCGCCCCGAGGGAGCATTGGCCGACGGCGAAACGGATGTCGGTGTTCTGCCCGGCGGCGCGATAGTCGGCGGGTTTCATGCCCAACACCTTGTCGGCTGCCTCATAAAAGCGGCTGTTGGAGTTGAAGCCGGCGTCGTACAGCGCCTCGGTGATCGTGCCGCCATCGGCCAGGCGTTCGCGTACCTTGCGTGAGCGGTGGGCGGCGGCATAACCCTTGGGGGTCAGGCCAGTGACTGCCTTGAAGACCCGATGAAAATGAAAGGGACTCAAGCCCGCGCTCTCTGCCAGTTCATTCAGGCCAGGCAGTTCCTCGGCCGCCTCGATCTGCCGGCAGGCGGCGGCAACCCGTGCCGCTTGTTGGGCGGCGATCTGGGTCTGGTCCCGAGCCACGCGCTTGCTGGGCCGGTAACCGGCGGCCTGGGCCTGTTCCGGCGTGTCGAAGAACTCGACGTTGCGCGGGTTGGGCAGGCGCGACAGGCTGCTTGGGTGGCAATAGATGCCGGTGGTTTTCACGCCATAGACGAAGGTGCCGTCGGCGCGTGGATCCCGGGCGAGCACGGCGGCCCAGCGAGGATCCAGTTCAGGGGCGAGATTGTTCGAAGTGCTGTTCATGGTCGTTATGTCCATTGGCCCGTTTTGCCTACAATAGCGAGCCATTCCAGTGGCGACACTCCGGGTCTTGCGGTTGAATTCTGCACCTTCACCCGGCGGTGCGAAACGTCAGGTTGATCCGCTGGGTACCCAGGCGCGGGTGCTGGCCTTCCTTGAGCGGCAACACGCCGTGGTAGCGCAACCGGTCCACGCCGCCCCAGACCACGATGTCGCCATGGAACAACGGGATGCGCAGGCTTTTGTCACTGCGCTCGAAGCCGCCGAACTGGAACACCGCCGGCAAGCCCAGGGACATCGAGACGATGGGGGCGGCGAGGGAGCGTTCGTTCTTGTCCTGGTGCAGCGACATCCGCGCGCCGGGCACGTAGCGGTTGATCAGGCAGGCGTCGGGTTCGAAATGCTCGAAGTACGCCTGCCGGGCGGCGGCCTGGGCCAGTTCGCGAAACACCGCCGGCATGTCGGGCCAGGGGTGGCCGGTCTGCGGATCGTGGGCGGTGTAGCGATAGCCGCTGCGGTCGGTGGTCCAGCCCAGCGCACCGCAACTGCTCAAGGCCACCGACATGGTAAAGCCACCGGGCGTGACCATCTGCCGGAAAGGCGCCGCCTGCAAGACGCTTTCCAGCGCCGGCAGCAAGCGCTCGAGCCAGGGCAGGGCGAACCCGCGCAGCACGAACGCTTGCTGGCCGATCTGCTCGACCTGGCCAGGCGTGGTGGGCGCCTGGTCGGCGAACAGGTCCAATGTGAGCGGTGTGTCATTACTGCGCATCATGAAAAATGATTCCCAAGGTGTGCCGCCTGCCGCTGTGCACGCAGCTGACGCCATGGCGCATGTTCACCCGATAATAACCGCGAACGCCTTTGACGGGCCGCTGGTGCACGGCAAACACCACGGCATCGCCCTGTTTCAGATCGATGACCTGGGGCCGCGATTGCATGCGCGGGCGCTGTTCGGTGAGGACAAACTCGCCGCCGGTAAAATCCCGACCCGGTTCCGACAGCAGGATCGCCACCTGCAGTGGGAACACCTGCTCGCCGTACAGATCCTGGTGCAGACAGTTGTAGTCCTGCGGACCGTATTGCAGCAACAACGGCGTAGGCCGCGATTGCCCGGCGGCGTGACAGCGCCGGATGAAGTCAGGGTGTTCGTGGGGGTAGCGCACTTCAATACCCATGTGTTCATTCCAGCGGTTCGCCAGCGGTACCAACGCTGGATACAACGACTGGCGCAACTGCTGGATGAGGTCGGGCAGCGGATAGCGAAAATACTGATACTCGCCGCGCCCGAATCCATGGCGGGCCATGATCACCCGCGAACGAAAAAGCCCGGGTTCGGCGTACAGACCACTCAGCAGCCGGCATTGTGTTGTCGGTAGCAGGTTGCGAATGATTGCACAGCCGTCCTGGTCGAGGCTGTTCTCCAGGGCTGGCCAGTCCAGGTCGTGTATGCATTGGATTAGCGAGGGTAGGGACATGATGACAATCCTTGGTAGAAAGGACTGGTCAGTCTGGGGAGTGCTTTGACGGCTGACACTCCGGATCTTGCGGTGTGTCAACGGCCGAGCGCTCACCTACCCTGAGCTGACACACCCGTCACCCTGTGGCGAGAGGATTATCTGTGGGAGCAAGGCTTGCCCGCGATGAAGGCAACGCGTTCTGTCGGGGTGAACGAGGCGCCTGCATCGCGGGCAAGCCTTGCTCCCACAATGGGGATAACCCTCCCACAAAAACAGTCGGATGAGTTGTTACAGCGCTTTGCTGACCTTGACGTCGCTGATCACGTCGTCGGTCTGGCCATGCAGCTTTTGCAATGCGGCCCTGGCTTCTTCCTCGGTCCCGGTTTCCAGTTGCGCGAATTCGAAGCGGCGTTCGTCGTTGAGCTTGTACTTGATGACGTATTTGGTCGTCTGGGACACGGTTTTGCCTGTCTTGAAAGTGGGCGAGGCTCAGCTCAGTTTCGAGCTGGAACGCCGGATGATTTTGATCTTGTGGGTCAGGGTCGGTTTGCGCGTGACGCTGATTGCACGGCGGTTGACGGTGTCGATGGTGATGTTCCAGAAACCGGTGCTAGGGGCAGTGATCCGGGCCGGGAAGGTGTCGAACGCGCCGCCGTGATACGTGTGCCGGCCGCCGTTCTTGAAGCTACGGAAGTTGGCGTCGTTCATCAAACGGATGTTGCACATTTGGGAGCATTCGATGACGACAATGTCGTCTTCGTTCAGGTGCTCGCGCTGGTGGATGAATTTCATGGGCGCCTCCAGAAGGGCTTTTTCTACAAAATCAAAACGATAGCAAGGGGCAATGATGCGCAGTTTATCAGCCCCGAGTGTTAATATCCGGCCCGCGCTCCAGGCTTTGTTCATTTATTGCAGGTTGCGGGAAAAATAAAGCGGTGCGGCACCGGAGAAAAACGGCGTCTGCACTGTCGGAGGATCTTTATCGGAGGAATCATATGAAGCGCAGCGTGTGGGTGTTGGCATTGGCCATGAGTGGATGTGCATCGGTATCGGACATCAACCAGACGCCCCCCACCATGAGCGTCATCTCCGGAAAGAAACCTCACGAATATGCCAAGTGTGTTTCCGACAAACTGGCCAAAAGCCGTGGTCCGCTGCAAGTGGAGCCACACAAGAATGGCGTTCGATTGATCGTCCCGGGCAAACTGTCGACCCTGCCGGCGGCGGTGTTCGACATTGACGAGCGCTCCAGCGGCAGCAGCATCAAGCTGCACGAAAGCATGTCCAATGTACCGGTGCGTCCGGGCGACGTGCAGGATGCGGCCAACGCCTGCATTTCCGGCTGATCGCATTGCGCGCCTGACGAGCGGACCGGGCATCGGATAAACTACTGCCCTCGACAAAAAATGCCGCCACGGTTCACGTTGGCGGCATTGTCATTCATGGAGTCAGTCGATGAAACGCGAGCAGGTGCGCGAGCGCCATGCAGAAGGTCTTATCTGTGCCACCCACGTGATTCAGAACCCGGCGAGCCCGGGCGAATGGATCGTGTTCTTCAAGAAAAGCGCCGGACGCAGTTTTTTCCTGGTGGATGACCAGGACGAAGTCGAGTCCTTTGCCCGTCTCGACGAACTGATCGAAACCCTGCGCGGGCTGGGCATCAAGTTTGCCGAGATTCACATTTGATTACTTGCAGACCACCACGACACTGCGGCTGGTGAAGTTGCCGACGTCGACGCCCAGGGTCTTCTCGCTTTCCTTGGCCTGGGGCGTGCCGTCGGTACCGACGATGCGGTAGCCGGTGCCGGCACAGGACGCATCGGCCTTTTCGTAGCACGTCGCCCAGGAGTTGGCCTCACCCGAGCAGTCGATGGCCAGGCCTTGTTCGCCGTTGTCCAGGTAGGTTTTTTCGGCTGAGGCACAGCCCGCCAGGGCCAGGACTGCAAACAGTGCCAGAAGTGTCTTCATGGGGTCGTCATCAAGGAGGGAAGGGCAAGCGCGAGATTATAGCGAATGGCCACTCCGGTACAGCTAAACAAGCCTCGTTCAATGCCCGCGTGGCATTTTTACGAGGCTCGTCTGGTTACTTCTTGCGGCGGGGGCTGCGGGCGGGGGCGGTGTCGCGTTCTTTCACTGCGGGGGCAGCGCGCTCATCCTGGAATACCGCGGCCACTTCCACCGCCATGGCCTTGCTGGGCAAGGGACCGGCGACCTGCTCGCCGTGGTAGTTGATAATCCACCACTGGCCGTCCTTGCCCTGGCTGACCGAATAACCGTTTGCGTTTCTTGTTGCCGACATCTAGCTGCCTCATTGGCGTGATCAAGGGCACCATGATACGTCAAATGCTCGCAAACAGCGCTCACTGGCGTACAGTGGGTCCGCTGGAGCCATCGAAACGAAAGGCGATTGAACTATCCGCCGTTTTTTATTTCTCTATGATGGCACCGGTTGGCCAGCGCGGGCATTGTAAGGTGCCTGTTGCCTGATTAGACTGCGCCGAAACTCGTACACACCGCCTTTTCAAGGACTTATATGATCAAGAAATGCTTGTTCCCAGCAGCCGGTTACGGTACTCGCTTCCTGCCAGCGACTAAAGCCATGCCCAAAGAAATGCTGCCGGTGGTGAACAAGCCACTGATCCAGTACGGCGTCGAAGAAGCCCTCGATGCGGGCCTGACGGAAATCTCCATCGTCACCGGCCGCGGCAAACGCGCCCTGGAAGACCATTTCGACATCAGCTACGAGCTGGAAAACCAGATCAAGGGCACCGACAAGGAAAAATACCTGGTCGGTATCCGCAAACTGCTGGATGAGTGCTCGTTCTCCTACACTCGCCAGACCGAAATGAAAGGCCTGGGCCACGCGATCCTTACCGGCCGCCCACTGATCGGTGACGAACCGTTCGCCGTGGTCCTGGCGGATGACCTGTGCGTCAACCTCGAAGGCGACGGCGTATTGACCCAGATGGTCAAGCTGTACAAGCAGTTCCGCTGCTCCATCGTGGCGATCCAGGAAGTCGATCCGCAGGAAACCAACAAGTACGGCGTGATTGCCGGCGAAATGATCCGCGACGACATCTACCGCGTTCACAGCATGGTTGAAAAACCAAAACCTGAAGACGCACCGTCGAACCTGGCGATCATCGGTCGCTACATCCTGACCCCGGATATCTTCGACCTGATCGAACAGACCGAGCCAGGCAAGGGCGGCGAGATCCAGATCACCGACGCCCTGATGAAACAGGCCCAGAACGGCTGCGTCATGGCCTACAAGTTCAAGGGCAAGCGTTTCGACTGCGGTGGCGCCGAAGGCTACATCGACGCGACCAACTTCTGCTTCGAGAACTTCTACAAGACGGGCAAGGCTTACTGATAGCCTGCGCCACGCCTTGAAAAAAACGCCCCGACTGGTTCGGGGCGTTTTTTTTGGCTTGGGGAAAAGTCTCTCGCCAATCATCAATCACACAAACAAAACCCTGTGGGATATGAAAAATCCTGAGACCACCCCAAAACAACTGTGGGAGCGAGCTTGCTCGCGATAGCGGTGGGCCAGCCTACACCCATGTTGAATGTGCCGCCGCCATCGCGAGCAAGCTCGCTCCCACATGGATCGGCGTAACTTGAGCGGCCCAACTGGCTTTTCCATTTTCCGCCCCCATAACCATCGCAACGCTGCCTCAGGTGAAAACAGCAGGTATGCTGATGACCTGCCGAAGGAGATAGAAAATGGCCTACGATTTTGACTTGTATGTGGTTGGCGCCGGTTCCGGTGGTGTGCGGGCTGCGCGGTTTGCCGCCGGTTTCGGGGCCAAGGTGGCCGTGGCGGAGAGCCGTTACCTGGGCGGGACCTGCGTGAACGTGGGCTGCGTGCCGAAAAAACTGCTGGTCTACGGCGCGCATTACGCCGAGGACTTCGAACAGGCGTCGGCCTATGGCTGGACGGCGGGCGAGGCGAGTTTCGACTGGGCCACGTTGATCGCCAACAAGGACCGGGAAATCAATCGCCTCAACGGCATCTACCGCAACCTGCTGGTCAACAGCGGCGTCGTGCTGCACGAAGGTCACGCCAGGCTGACCGGGCCCAATGAGGTCGAGATCAACGGCCAGCGCTACACCGCCAGGCACATCCTGATCGCCACGGGCGGTTGGCCGGTGATCCCGGACATTCCGGGGCGCGAGCACGCCATCAGCTCCAACGAGGCGTTCTTTCTCAAGGAACTGCCCAAGCGCGTCATCGTGGTGGGCGGTGGCTACATTGCGGTGGAGTTCGCCGGGATCTTCCACGGCATGGGTGCGCAGACGTCCTTGCTCTATCGCGGTGAGCTGTTCCTGCGCGGCTTTGACGGTGCGGTGCGCAAGCACCTGGCAGAAGAGCTGACCCGCCGTGGCCTGGACCTGCAGTTCAACGCAGACATCAAGTCCATCGAAAAGCTGGACGATGGCAGCCTCAGGGTCGAGCTCAAGGACGGCAAGACGTTGCTCACCGATTGCGTGTTCTACGCCACCGGCCGGCGGCCGATGCTCGACAACCTGGGCCTTGAAACCACCGGCGTCACGCTGGATGAGAAGGGCTTTGTCCAGGTCAACGAAAAATACGAGACCGCTGAACCGTCGATCCTGGCCATTGGCGACGTGATCGGTCGCGTCCAGCTCACCCCCGTTGCCCTGGCCGAAGGCATGGCGGTGGCGCGGCGTCTGTTCAAGCCCGAGCAGTATCGATTGGTGGATTACCGGATGATTCCCACCGCCGTGTTCAGCTTGCCGAACATCGGCACAGTTGGCCTGACCGAAGAGCAGGCCAGGGAGGAGGGGCATGAGGTAGAGATTTTCGAAAGCCGGTTCCGGCCGATGAAGCTGAGCCTGACCGAATGCCAGGAACGCACCCTGATGAAACTGGTGGTGGATGCCCGGACCGACAAGGTGTTGGGATGCCACATGGTCGGGCCGGATGCCGGTGAAATCGTCCAAGGGCTGGCCATCGCACTCAAGGCCGGCGCCACCAAGCGCGACTTCGACGAAACCATCGGCGTGCACCCGACGGCTGCCGAAGAATTCGTGACGATGCGTACGCCCGTCGCCTCCTGACCACCCGACGAACATATGGCGAGCGAGCCGGCTCGCCATATTAAGTTTTCTTCTATCTATTTAGCTGCTGATAGCCAAAACCAATCATTCGCATCAGGTTTGCCAATGAGCCAGCCTGGGGATGAGTGGTTAAGATCCTCTCCATCAACTTTCAACCCTGACGGAGAAACATCGATGCCTATCATCAACAGCCAAGTTAAACCGTTCAACGCTACCGCTTTCAAAAACGGCGAATTCGTCGAAGTATCGGACGCCAACCTGAAAGGCAAATGGTCTGTCGTGTTCTTCTACCCGGCTGACTTCACCTTCGTTTGCCCAACCGAGCTGGAAGACCTGGCCGACAACTACGCCGAGTTCCAGAAGCTGGGCGTCGAGATCTACAGCGTTTCCACCGACACTCACTTTGCCCACGCTGCCTGGCACAACACTTCGCCAGCCATCGGCAAGATCCAGTACACCATGATCGGCGACCCGACCCACGTCATCTCGCGCAACTTCGACGTGCTGATCGAAGAAGTCGGCCTGGCTGACCGCGGTACTTTCGTGATCAACCCTGAAGGCCAGATCAAGATCGTTGAAATCAACGACGGCGGTGTAGGCCGTGACGCTTCCGAGCTGCTGCGCAAGATCAAGGCCGCTCAATACGTTGCTGCTCACCCGGGCGAAGTCTGCCCAGCCAAGTGGAAAGAAGGCGAGGCCACCCTGGCTCCGTCCCTGGACCTGGTCGGCAAGATCTAAGTCTGTGAGTCATCCGAGGGCGATCCGCTCTTAATCAAGTAAGCCGCTTCGCCCCAAAAAACGCCCGGGCGAGATTCGCTCGGGCGTTGTTTTTTCTGAATTCAAAAAATGGAAATCGCCCGTATGTTGGACGCCAATCTTAAAGCTCAGTTGAAGTCATACCTGGAACGGGTCACCCAGCCGATCGAGATCGTCGCCTCCCTCGACGACGGTGCGAAATCCCAGGAAATGCTCGCGTTACTCCAAGACGTTGCCAGTCTTTCCCATCAGATTACCTTGCTCGACAACGGCAGCGATGCGCGCAAGCCTTCGTTTTCGTTGAATCGCCCGGGAGCCGATATCAGCCTGCGTTTTGCTGGCATTCCCATGGGCCACGAATTCACTTCGCTGGTGTTGGCCTTGCTGCAAGTTGGCGGTCACCCTTCGAAGGCCAGTGTCGACGTCATCGAACAGGTCCGCTCCCTCAAGGGCGAGTTCAACTTCGAGACCTATTTCTCGCTGTCGTGCCAGAACTGCCCGGACGTGGTCCAGGCGCTGAACCTGATGGCCGTACTGAATCCAGACATTCGCCACGTTGCCATCGACGGCGCGCTGTTCCAGGCCGAAGTCGATGAACGCCAGATCATGGCCGTGCCGAGTGTGTACCTCAACGGTGTGAACTTCGGCCAGGGTCGCATGGGCCTGGAAGAGATTCTCGCCAAGATCGACACCAGCGGCATCGAACGCCAGGCCGAGAAAATCAGCGCCAAGGACGCCTTTGATGTGCTGGTAGTCGGCGGTGGCCCGGCCGGTGCTTCGGCGGCGATCTACGCGGCCCGTAAAGGCATCCGCACTGGCGTGGCGGCCGAACGTTTCGGCGGCCAGGTGCTCGACACCATGGCCATCGAGAACTTCATCTCGGTCCAGGAAACCGAAGGGCCGAAACTGGCCGTCGCCCTGGAAGAACACGTCAAGCAGTACGATGTGGACATCATGAACCTGCAACGTGCCGACGCCTTGGTGCCTGGCAAAGACGGCGGGCTGCATGAAATCAAGTTCGCCAGCGGTGCGAGCCTCAAGGCCAAGACCGTGATCCTGGCGACCGGTGCCCGCTGGCGCGAAATGAACGTGCCGGGCGAGCAGCAGTATCGCAACAAGGGCGTGGCGTACTGCCCGCACTGCGACGGTCCGCTGTTCAAGGGCAAGCGCGTGGCGGTGATCGGCGGTGGTAACTCCGGCGTCGAGGCGGCCATCGACCTGGCCGGTATCGTCGCCCACGTCACGTTGCTGGAGTTCGATGTGCAATTGCGTGCCGACGCGGTATTGCAGCGCAAACTGCACAGCCTGCCGAACGTGACGGTGATTACCAACGCCCAGACCACCGAAGTGACTGGAGACGGTCAGAAGGTCAATGGCTTGCGCTACAAGGACCGTCCGAGCGGTGACGTGCGGGATGTGGAGTTGGAGGGGATCTTCGTGCAGATTGGTCTGTTGCCCAACACCGATTGGCTCAAAGGCACTGTCGAGCTGTCACCGCGGGGTGAGATTATCGTCGATGCCCGGGGTGAAACCTCGATCCCTGGCGTGTTCGCCGCCGGTGACGTGACCACCGTGCCGTACAAGCAGATCGTGATTGCCGTAGGCGAGGGCGCCAAGGCTTCGCTGAGTGCTTTCGACCACCTGATCCGAACCTCTGCGCCGGCCTGAACAACCGATAGCGGAAAAAACAAAACCCCATGAGCCTGGCTCATGGGGTTTTGTTTTGGATCACGCATCCCCCTGTGGGAGCGAGCTTGCTCGCGATAGCGGTGGGTCAGCCTGGATCCAGGTTGAATGTGCCGCCGTCATCGCGAGCAAGCTCGCTCCCACAGGGGGACGGTGGAGAGGTTTACAGCGGCGCAGGCTGGATGATTTCAACCCAGTAGCCATCCGGGTCCTTGATGAAGGCCAGGCTTTTCATGCGGCCGTCGTTCAGGCGTTTCTGGAAATCGCAGCCCAGTGCTTCGAAGCGCTCGCAGGCGGCGACTATGTTCGGTACCGAGATGCAGATGTGGCCGAAGCCGCGTGGGTCGGTGTTGCCGTTATGGTAGGCGAAGGCCGGGTCGCTTTCGGTGCCATGGTTGTGGGTCAGTTCCAGGATGCCAGGGATCGACTTCATCCATTCGGTCCGCGCCGCCGCGTCCGCCGGGATCTGGTTCTTGTCCACCAGTGCCAGGAAGTACAGGCTGAACTCGGCTTCCGGGAAGTCGCGTTTCTCCACCAGCGAGAAACCCAGCACGCGGGTGTAGAAGTCCAGGGACCGGGTGATGTCCTTGACTCGCAGCATGGTGTGGTTGAAGACGAACTTGGCCGTGGCGGCATCAGGTTGTGCGGTGACGCCAGGGAAAGTATTGAGTTCGTGCAGGCTCATGGGCCCTCCGGAAAATAAGTGGGGCAAACGGCGTCGCAAGCTTGGTTGCGACGGTTCCTGGGCTTGCGTCAGACGGCTTCCTTGCAGGTGCGCCCATGATACGCAAGGGACGCGGTGTCGCCAAACCGCGTGTGGCTATTGCCTGCTTCTGCCTCGGGCTTCAGACTTTACGATTCGCCCTTGAGTGCCAACGCAATGATTCGACCGTTCCTTTCGCTGTTTGTCCTGCTGTTTGCCTGCATTGCGAGTGTCGGCGGCGTCCAGGCGGACGAACCGCAGATCGCCTGGCCCCAAGGCTGGGTTGTCGAGCCACTGCCCGCCGATGCGGCGGCGTCGGGCCCCTTGCGACAACGTGCAACCAAGAGCGATTCGGCAGGCAATGCCGTGATGGTCATGGAATTGACCACGACTACCGTCGAGCCCGATCACCAGGTCAACTTGCAAGGCGTGTTGCTGGAAATGCGCAAGTCGATCCAGAAGGATTTCTTCCAGGGCGGTTACCAAAGTGTGTGCAATAAGATCCATGCTTCCATGTTGGGCGGCGTAACTGCATTGGAAACCACTTGCACGATCACGCAAAACGGACGCCATGTATTGTCTCAGGCACTCGTCGCGGCACTAAATGGGGGCAAGGCTTATGTGCTGTCCTATGCAGGGCAGGCGCAGGTGTTTGTTGAAAGCCAGGATGAAATACAGTCGGTGCGAAACAGTTTGAAACTATAAGGCCGTCAGTGTAATACGCTCGGGATTTAATCCAAAAAGTTTAGCCCATAAAAAAGCCCTGAGTGTATTCAGGGCTTTTTTTGATCATGGACGCTGTCAACCACGCAACCAGGAATCGACGGTAGCTGCACCGTACTGTTCTTTCCAGGCTTTCAGACCGCGGTGATTACCGCCTTTGGTCTCGATCAACTCGCCGGTGTGCGGGTTCTGGTAAACCTTTACCACTCGCGCACGGCGGGTCTTGATGGGTTTGGTCGATTGCAGGCTCGCCTTGGACGGGTTCGGGTCGAGGATCGCGACGATGTCGCGCAGGCTCTTGCCATAGGTTTTCATCAGTCCCTGGAGCTTTTCCTCGAATTCGATTTCCTTCTTGAGCCCGGCATCGTTCTTCAGCGATTCCAACTGCTTGAGCTGTTCTTGAAGGGCCTTTTCGGCTGCACGAAATTCAGCGAGTCTGGACAAAATCGTTACTCCAATCAAAATATTTGGCTGATACCAACCGCAAACAAAGCTATAAGCCGAGCGCCTTGGTGTTAATGACTCTCCTGCTATCTGGCACAGGTAGAAAAATTGTAGTAGTTAATCCGGAAAGTGTAAATCGTAACTTTTTCGTTATGTAACAACAGCAAAAGCTTTTATCAGTTGGGCATCGTCGTCAATAGATCGGCGGCGGTTAACTGCCATTAAGGTCGGTCAAGGTCTCAATGAACGCCTGCCCGCTAATCGGTCGACCAAATAGATAACCCTGTAGAAAGTTCACCCCATGGGCGCTCAGGTAGTCGCTTTGCTCGACGGTTTCGACGCCCTCGGCCACCATGTCCAGGCCCAGCTTGCCCGACAGTTCGATGATGCTGTCGAGCAGGTGCCGTGACAGCGTATCGGCACCGATCATCGCGACAAAACTCTGGTCGATCTTCAAGAAATCCACGTTGAACTGGCGCAAGTACGCCAGGCTGGAATGACCCGTGCCGAAATCGTCGAGGGCAATCTTGACGCCCAGTTCCCGCAGCTGGTCGAACAGTTGCCGGGTAACGGGCGTAGGTTCGATCAGTTCGCGCTCGGTCAACTCCAGCACCAGGGCAATCGCACCCGGCGCGAAGGCGGCGAGAAATTCGCGACAATCGTCCACCAGCGCCAGATCCTGGCAGTGGCGGGCGGTGATGTTGATGCCGACATGAAACGGTGCTTCGAGTTGAGGCGCCAGCGGTGCCAGCAGGTGCATGGTCTGCTGCATCAGCGCCCGGGTCATCGGTACGATCAGGCCGCTGTGTTCGGCGAACGGGATGAACAGGTCCGGGCGAACGAGGCCTTCCTTGGGGTGATTCCAGCGCATCAGCACTTCGACGCCGGCCCAGCGTTTGCTGTCGCTGTGCACGACCGGTTGCAGATAGGGCACGAACTCGCCGGCTTCCAGGGCCCGTTGCAGTTCACGACTGGGCGAGGAGGCGCGTTTTTGCAGCCAGTGCCCGAGGGTCCCGGCCACGACGCCGAAGAAGATCAGCAAGCTGAACAGCGGCGGATATTCCCTGGCCATGTAGCGCCAGGTTTCACCCTCATCGAAGCCGGCTTCTACGTTGAAGGCGTAGCGCGATGAACCCAGCTCGCTTTGGGCGACCGGCAGCCCGGGTATGGGCGCCGGTCGGACCTTGCCGTCCGCCGCCAGCCAGTTCGGCCCGACTTGCAGCCGTAGCCGGGTCTGGCGGCCGATCAAGCGCAAGACGTTCGTCAGGTGGTACCCGTCAAGCGTGGCCAAGGCGCCTTGATGGCCCTCGTTGATCCGGTAAATCAGTAGCGCGGTATCCGGCGTGACCGGGTTGCCGTCCATGAGCCACAAGGTGCCTTGATGGTAGTCGCTCGGGTTGACGCGTTCCTCGAATGCACCGAACAGCGAGCTGCAATACAGGTTGTTGTCCCAGATAAGGTTGGTCGAACGGACAAAGGGCCGGCGCGTCACTTGTTCGCGTAATGCCAGCTTCACCGCTTCGCAGGGCTGGCCGGCCAGGGGTAATAGTTCATGGGCCGCCAAGGCCGTGTTGTCGAGCATCAGCTCGATCTGCCTGACCAGTTCCTCGGCGGTCTGCCGGGTCTGTTGCGCCAGCGTCCGTTCGGCCTGCATGTACAAAATGGCCAGCCCTGACAGCATCGGTACCAGGCCGCAAAGCAGGGTGACGAGATAGCGACGGGGCCGGGTATGCGAGCGCGTAGCGGTCAAGGGCATCGGCACAACCTGAGAAGAAAAGGGATGAGGGGGAATCGTCGGATGCCGACCATGATAGATGGCTTGCCGGGTGCTTGCTGACCACAGGGTGACTGTGGGAGCGAGGTCTGTGGGAGCAAGGCTTGCCCGCGATGAACGATCATTCGGTCCACCTGGAGAGCCGAGGTGCCTTCATCGCGAGCAAGCTTTGCTCCCACAGGTTCAGTGCCAGGCTCCCACAGGTTTGATGCCGGGCTCATGACTGCCGGGCCAGCTCGATAAACGCCAGGGTGGCGGGCGAGGCCTGGCGGCTGTCCAGGACTGCCAGGCCAATCTGGCGCGGCACCCGCGGCGACAAGGGGCGCACGACGAAGCCCAGGCTTTCGCCCTCCGGCAACGAACCTTCGGACACCACGCTCACCGCCTCACCGCGCCTGACGATATCCAGGGTGCTGAGCAGTTGCGAACACCGAAAACGCACATTCGGGGTCAGCCGGGCGGCATTGAACAGGCGCGAAACCAGCTCCGATGATCCGGCCTCGGTGTGCACGAAGGGGTCGTTGCACAGGTCCTTGAGGCTCAGGCTGGCCCGGGCGGCGAGGGGATGGTTAGTGGGCAGCAGGGCGACCATCTGATCTTCCATCAGCATGAACGTATCGAAACGCTCCTCGGGCAACACCACGAAGCCGACGTCGATCCGCCGTTCGTCCAGCCACTGGAGGACCTGCCTGTCGGGTCCTTCGTCGATGTGCACTTCGATGCCCGGGTGCAAGTCTCGATAGCGCTGCAGGATACCGGGCAACAGTTTCATCGATGACGTGGGCCCGAACGAGCCGATGCGCAAGGTGCCTCGGCGCATGCCCCGGGCATCGGCGGCTTCCTGGCGCAAGGTGTTGGCCAGCCCGAGCATGGCCCGGGCCCGCAGAAGCAATTGCTGACCAATGTCGCTGAGTTCCACCTGGGACTGATGACGCCTGAGCAATTCAACGCCCAATTCTTGTTCCAGGGATTTGATGGCGTGGGATACCGCTGACTGGCCGATGCCCAGGCGCGTTGCCGCCGCCGTGAACCCCCGCAGCTCGGCGACCAGGGAGAAGATTTCGAGTTGGGTGAGGGTCATGAGGAATTGCTCATTTTACGATGACAAGGCATGAGCCAAATAATGAGGTATCTGACTTGAATCAGGAAGCTGCACAACACCTTTTGGCAAGGTTCCACCCTGTGGGAGCAAGCTTTGCTCCCACAATTAACCACCCTCGCCACAGGTTCTGCGTTGTTCTCATTAGCGTGCGGTGGTGAAACCATGAAAACTCTCGAACAAACCCTCCCAGCCTCGTCGGACCTGCCGGTCTACTTGAAGCTCGCCATGGTCACCATGATCT
This sequence comes from Pseudomonas brassicacearum subsp. brassicacearum, assembly GCF_008801605.1. GTDB lineage: Bacteria > Pseudomonadota > Gammaproteobacteria > Pseudomonadales > Pseudomonadaceae > Aquipseudomonas > Aquipseudomonas brassicacearum. The sequence goes on from NZ_VZPJ01000007.1 coordinate 267,273, forward strand.
GGGGCGGGACCTTCGTGGCCGGCCGGATCCTTGCCGATGCCTTGGCGCCGATGTTTGCCGCCAGCCTGCGTTTCCTGCTGGCGAGTCTCGCGCTGCTGTCGTTTCTCGCCCTGGCCGGGATCCCGCTGGCCAGGCCCAGTGTGAAACAGGGGCTGCAATTGGCCGCGCTGGGGTTCTTTGGCATCTTTTTCTACAACCTGTGCTTCTTCTATGGCTTGCAGTACATCAATGCGTCGCGGGCCTCGCTGATCGTGGCCTTGAACCCGGCGGTGATCGGGCTGGCGTCCTGGTGGTTGTTCAAGGAGCGGCTGAGCCGGTTGAAAGTGGCGGGCATCGTGCTCTGCATCGGTGGGGCGGGATTGGTGATCGTCAGTCGTGATCCGTCCTTGTTGCAAGGCGCCGCGCAGGGCTGGATCGGCGATCTGCTGATTTTTGGCTGCGTGCTGGGCTGGGGTATCTATTCGCTGTTTTCGAAAAAACTCAATGACAGCCTCGGCCCCTTGCAGACCGTGACCTGGTCGATTCTGCTGGGCACGCTGATGTTGTGGCTGGCCTGCGCGGCGGCGGGCGAGATTCGTGTCGAAGCCCTGCGCGGCCTGGACGTTGAGCAATGGCTGAGCCTGTTGTACCTCGGCGTGCTGGGCTCGGCCCTGGCCTATATCGCCTGGTATGACGGCATTCGTCGGATCGGTGCGACCCGTTCCGGGGTGTTCATCGCGCTCAATCCGTTGACGGCGGTGCTGCTGGGGGCGCTGCTGCTGGACGAACGGCTCACGGCCTTGATGTGTGTCGGCGGGGGCGTGATCCTGGTGGGCATTTTCCTGTGCAACAAACCCCTTGCGCGGTCGAAGGAAAAGGCGATTTGATACAGAAGGCGGACAAACCTGGTTACGCTGTGTAGAATCGAGTTACGCATATAAGAATAACGTCTTCTGGCAGCAGAAGCCTCGCCCGCAAGAGCCTTGGGTCGACAATGAAGATACTTGGGTTTCAACTGATCTATGGCGATTTCCTCGCCCGCAGCGTTCGTGGCATTTCCTGCGCGCCGCCCCGTGTCCTCAGCATCGCCAGCAACTAACGTTTTTTGTTAATTGACCCGACTGATGAGGCGCCGACATGGCAGATCTATACGAAAACCCCATGGGCCTGATGGGCTTTGAATTCATCGAATTCGCATCCCCGACCCCCAACACCCTGGAGCCGATCTTCGAGATCATGGGTTTCACCAAAGTGGCCACCCACCGCTCCAAGGACGTGCACCTGTATCGCCAGGGCGCGATCAACCTGATCCTCAACAACGAACCCCACAGCGTGGCGTCGTACTTTGCCGCCGAGCACGGTCCGTCGGTGTGCGGCATGGCGTTCCGGGTCAAGGATTCGCAAAAGGCCTACAAGCGTGCCCTGGAACTCGGCGCCCAGCCGATCCACATCGAGACCGGCCCGATGGAGCTGAACCTGCCAGCGATCAAAGGCATCGGCGGTGCGCCGCTGTACCTGATCGACCGTTTTGGCGAAGGCAGCTCGATCTATGACATTGACTTCGTGTTCATCGAGGGCGTTGACCGCAACCCGGTGGGCGCGGGCCTGAAAATCATCGACCACCTGACCCACAACGTCTATCGCGGACGCATGGCCTACTGGGCCGGCTTCTACGAGAAGCTGTTCAACTTCCGCGAGATCCGCTACTTCGACATCAAGGGCGAATACACCGGCCTGACCTCCAAGGCCATGACCGCCCCGGATGGCATGATCCGTATCCCGTTGAACGAAGAATCGTCCAAGGGCGCCGGGCAGATCGAAGAGTTCCTGATGCAGTTCAACGGCGAAGGCATCCAGCACGTGGCCTTCCTCACCGATGACCTGGTCAAGACCTGGGATCACCTGAAAAGCATCGGCATGCGCTTCATGACCGCGCCGCCGGACACCTATTACGAAATGCTCGAAGGCCGCCTGCCGAACCACGGCGAACCGGTGGATGAACTGCAATCGCGGGGCATTCTGCTGGACGGTGCTTCCGAGCAGGGCGACAAGCGCCTGCTGCTGCAGATCTTTTCGGAAACCCTGATGGGGCCGGTGTTCTTCGAATTCATCCAGCGCAAGGGCGACGATGGTTTCGGCGAAGGCAACTTCAAGGCGCTGTTCGAATCCATCGAGCGCGACCAGGTGCGTCGAGGTGTGCTGGCGACCGAGTAAGGCCTGAGCCATGAAAAAGCCCGCCCGGCAGTGATGCCGGGCGGGCTTTTTATTGCCCGACACAGTTCCAAATGTGGGAGCGGTGTAAGGCTCAGGCCCTGCGCTGCTGCCGCACCAAGTGCTTGAACCCTTCGAACACCAGCACCGCCACCGCCATCCAGATGGGGATGTAGGTCAGCCATTCACCGGCCTTGATGCTTTCGCCCAACAGCAGTGCAACGCCCAGCAGCAACACCGGCTCTACATAACTCAACAACCCGAACAGGCTGAACGGCAGCAACCGACTGGCGACGATGTAGGATACCAGCGCGCTGGCACTGATCACCCCGAGCACCGGGATCAGCAGCGACAGCCACGGGTATTGATCGAAAACGTCGAGGCCCTGTTCACCGCTTTGCACGAACCACAGCGCCACGGGCAGCATCAGGGTCATGTCCAGCCAGAGCCCACCCAGGTTGTCGGTCTTGATGCGTTTGCGCAGGATGAAATAGATCGGGTAGCCGATCACCACCAGCAAGGTTGCCCAGGAAAAACCACCCACCTGGTACAACTCGTTGAACACGCCAAGGGTGGCGAAGAACACGGCGACTTTCTGCAGGTAGGAAAGGCGTTCGCCGTAGACGATGCGTCCGGTCAGCACCATCGACAGCGGCAACAGGAAGTACCCCAGCGACACGTCCAGGCTGTAGCCATTGAGCGGCGCCCACATGAACAGCCACAGTTGCGCGCCCATCAGTGCCGACGAGGCGATCGCCGCGATCAACAGCCGTGGCGTGGCGATCAGGCGTTGGATCAGCGCCGTGACCAGTTTCCACTCCCGGGTCACCAGCAGGAATGCGGTCATGCACGGCATCGTCAGCAGCATGCGCCAGCCGAAGATTTCCACGCCTGTCAGCGGTGAGAGCAGCGAGGTGTAGTAGTACATGACGGCGAACAGCGCGGAGGCCGAGACCGATAGAACGATGCCTTTGGACACGGTGATTCTCTTGAGGGCGATCAATCAACACCCTGCCTGTGGCGAGGGTGTTGATGGTGGGAGCAAGGCCTGTGGGAGCAAGGCTTGTGGGAGCAAGGCTTGCCCGCGATAGCCACGCCACGGTTTAACAGTGAACCGCGTTATCGTTCATCGCGGGCAAGCCTTGCTCCCACAGGCACTCGCCCCGGCACGAAATGGCTCACATCATTGAACCCCGGCGTCGAAGCATGCCCCGGCGTCACCAGCGAATCGATGAACGCTTCATCTTCTGCGCTGATCTTCACCGATTGCGCCTTGGTGTACGAATCCCACTGCTCCTCGGTGCGCGGCCCGACGATGGCCGAGGTCACGGCGCTGTTGTTCAGCACCCAGGCGATGGCGAACTCGACGATGCCCACGCCGCGGCCCTGGGTGTATTGCAGGATCTGCTGGGCAATGCGCAGGGACTCGACCCGCCATTCGGTTTCCAGGATGCGTTTGTCCTGGCGTCCGGCACGGCTGTTGGCGTCCGGCGCCACGTCCGGCGCGTACTTGCCGCTGAGCACGCCTCGGGCCAGGGGGCTGAACGGCACCACGCCGAGGCCGTAGTTCTGTGCCGCGGTGATCTGCTCGGTTTCCGCCTGGCGGTTGACGATGTTGTACAGCGGTTGGCTGATCACCGGCCGGTCGATGCCCAGGCTGTCGGCGATGCGGATCACCTCGGCGATGCGCCAGCCACGGTAGTTCGACAGGCCCCAGTAGCGGATCTTGCCTTGGCGAATCAAGTCGCCGATGGCCGACACGGTGACGTGCAACGGCGTGTTGTGGTCTTCGCGGTGCAGGTAATAGATGTCCAGGTAATCGGTGCCCAGGCGCGTCAGGCTCGCTTCGATGCCATTGAAGATGTGCTTGCGGCTCAGACCGCTGCGGTTGGGCATGCCGTCCGGCGGGCCGAAGCCGACCTTGGTGGCCAGCACCCATTCCTGGCGGTGACGGGCGATTGCCTCGCCGACGATTTCCTCGGAACGGCCGTTGGTGTAGACGTCCGCGGTATCGATGAAATTGATGCCCTGGTCCCAGGCCTTGTCGATGATCCGCAGCGAATCCTCGGTGCTGGTCTGTTCGCCGAACATCATCGTGCCCAGGGTCAGCGTCGAGACTTGCAACCCGGAATGGCCTAGCGTGCGGTAGCTCATGACAAGATCCTTTTATCCATGGGGAAAGATTCAATCAAACCCCAGAACCACCGCACGGATCAAACAGAATTCTCAAACACCCCAATCAACTGTGGAACTACCTCTGTGGGAAAAAAGGGTGTCAGGCCCTTAGGGTACGGGTCATGCGCAACGCCAGCAGGCTGCCGCAGACAATCACGCCCGCCAACAGGTACAGCGCCGCGTCGGTCGAGCCGGTGGCGTCCTTGACCCAACCCACCAGGTACGGGCTCAGGAATCCCGCCATCTGCCCCATGGAGTTGATCAACGCCAACCCACCGGCCGCCGCGCCCGCGCTGAGCAGGGCCGTGGGCACCGGCCAGAACATCGGCAGGCCGGTGAGGGCGCCCATGGTGGCGATGGACAGGCCGATGATGGCGATGGCCGGGGTGGTGGCGAAGTTGACGGCGATCAGCAGCCCGACGGCGCCCATCAGCATCGGCACGACAAGATGCCAGCGGCGCTCCTTGTGCAGGTCCGCCGAGCGGCCCACCAGCAACATGAACACGGCCGCCAACAGGTACGGGATTGCACTCAGCCAACCGATCACCAGGTTATCGCCAAAACCCAGGCTCTTGATGATCGACGGCAGCCAGAAGTTGATCGCGTACACGCCGCTCTGGATGCAAAAGTACACCAGGCCGAAGGCCCAGATCGCCGGGTTCTTGAACACCGCCAACAGCGAGTCGGTGGCGGTCTTTGGTTTGTTGGCCAGGTCTTCGGCGTGGTCGGCGGTGAGCACGTCGCGTTCCTGGTCGGTCAGCCATTTGGCGTTGGCGAAGGTGTCGCTGAGCAGGAAGAACGCCAGCGCCCCGAGGATCACCGTCGGAATGCCTTGCAGCAAAAACATCCACTGCCAACCCGCCAGGCCGCCCTGGCCGGCGGCGAAGTGGTTGAGGATCCACCCGGAAAACGGACTGCCCAGCAGGCCGGACACCGGGATGGCCGACATGAACAACGCCATGATCCGGCCCCGTCGGAACGTCGGGAACCATTGCGAGAGATACAGCACCACGCCAGGGAAGAACCCGGCCTCGGCGGCGCCGGTGAACAGCCGCAAGGTATAGAACTCGGTGGGGGTAGTGACGAACAGCAGGCACGTCGACAAGGTGCCCCAGGTGATCATCATCAGCGCGATCCAGCGCCGTGGACCGAACTTGGTCAGGGCCAGGTTGCTTGGCACGCCGCACAGTACGTAGCCGATGAAGAAGATCCCGGCACCGAGGCCGTACACGGTTTCGCTGAATTTCAGGGCGTCGAGCATCTGCAACTTGGCGAAGCCAACGTTGACCCGGTCGAGGTAGTTGAACAGGTAGCAGATGAAAATGAAGGGGATCAAGCGCAGGGTGATGCGCTTGTAGACGGTATTTTTTTCGTCGGGGGTAGCCAGGAGGGCTATTGCGCTCTGGGACATGGCGGGTCTCTCATTATTATGATTTTTGCGAGCCAAGGGGTAACGTTGACCGCCCCTTGAGTCTCGGCCAGCCCAGGGGGCCGTGTCTTTGTGCCAGAGCACAGGGTTTGAATGCAGACCCTGTGCGCCTGACCAAACCCATGCCTGGAAACAACAATTCACGCCGCTTGCAAGGAACACCGCCCATGTTCGAACTCGATCACGACCTGGCGCAGGACATCGTCGACCGGGCGATGGCGATCCTGCCGTACAACGTCAATGTCATGGACAACCAGGGCTTGATCCTCGGCAGCGGCGAGCGCGAGCGGGTCAACACCCGTCACGAGGGCGCGCAACTGGTCCTGGCTAACGGTCGGGTGGTGGAAATCGACGAGCACACCGCGATGCACCTCAAGGGTGTGCAGCCTGGGATCAACCTGCCGCTGATGCTCGATCAACGGCTGATCGGCGTCCTGGGCATCACGGGTGAGCCTGCGCAACTGCGCACTTACGCCGAGCTGGTGCGCATGACCGCCGAGATGTTGGTGGGACAGCGTAACCAGCAGGCCGAGCAGCAATGGCGCCGCCAGCGGTGTGATGACTTGCTGGCGCTGCTGTTGGGCGATGCGGGGGATTCGCCGCGATTGTTGGACGAAGCCCGGCAAATGGGCCTCAAGCCGCAATTGTCGCGGGTGCCGTATCTGTTCGAACTGGGCCTGGAACATGGGCCCGGGCAGACCGTCGAGACGTTGAGCGCGTGGTTGATGTCGCGCTACCCGGACAGTTGGTGCCTGACCTCGTCCAAATCTTCCTTGCTCTGGTGCCGGCCGGTCACCGCCTCGGTGGAGAACGAGCGGTTGCTGGGCAAGCTCGATGGGCTGGGCTGGAACATCCTGCGGATCGCAGTGGGCGGGCAGGCTGAAGGGTTGGCGGGCTTGCGGCGTTGCTATCGGCGGGTGGCTGATCTGCTGGCCTATGGGCGTGATGTGTTGCCGCAATCGCGCCTGCTGGCCCTCAACCGCTATCGCCTGCCGGTGCTGCTCTGGCGCCATCGCAGCGACGATGCCCTGGACGAACTGCTGACCCCGTTGCGCAAGGTCATCGCCAAGGACAGCAACGGCCAACTGCTCGCCACCCTGCGCAGTTGGTGCGAGCACGACGGCCAGAGCCAGGCCTGCGCCGACGCCCTGGGCATCCACCGCAACAGCCTGCGCTACCGCATGGAACGCATCGCCGAACTCAGCGGCGTGGACCCGTTGCGCCTGGACGGGATGCTGGCGTTGTACCTGGGGGTGCAGCTATTGCCGCAGACCGCCGATACACCCACATAACCCTGTGGGAGCGAGCCTGCTCGCGATGAGGCCGGCAGCTTCAACCTGAATCTTCCTGGAAAACCGGTATTTGTGAATTTGAACAATAATACCCGGTGTCTTTTGTGCAGCGGACCGGCGTCACGGCTGTGGTCAGCTGGCAGCATGCTGTGCATCGGAACCGGAGAATAATATGAAAATAGTCATCGCCCCCGACTCGTTCAAGGACAGCCTCAGCGCCCAGGGCGTCGCCGATGCCATCGCCCAGGGGCTGGCCGAGGTCTGGCCGGATGCGCAGTTGATCAAATGCCCGATGGCCGACGGCGGGGAGGGGACGGTGGAGTCGGTGTTGGCGGCCTGCAACGGTGAGTGGCGCCACACCCGGGTTCGTGGTCCGTTGGGTGTTGCCGTCGAGGCGCGCTGGGGCTGGTTGGCCGAGAGTCGCACCGCAATCATTGAAATGGCCGAGGCCAGTGGTTTGCAACTGGTGCCGCCGGGGCAACGCGATGCCTGTTCCAGCAGCACCTACGGCACCGGCGAGCTGATTCGCGCAGCCCTCGATGAAGGCGCCGGGCGGGTGATCCTGGCGATCGGTGGCAGTGCCACCAACGACGCCGGAGCCGGTGCGATGCAGGCTCTGGGCGTGGTGTTGCTGGATGACCAGGGCCGTCCCCTTCCTCCCGGCGGCCTGGCCTTGGCGAACCTGGCGCGTATCGACCTGAGCGATCTGGACCCACGCCTGGCCCGGGTCAGCTTCGAGATCGCCGCCGATGTCGATAACCCGCTTTGCGGCCCCCATGGCGCGTCCGTGGTTTTTGGTCCGCAGAAGGGCGCCTCGGCTTCTCAAGTGCAGGCGCTGGACCGGGCCCTGGGGCATTTCGCCGAACATTGCGCGCGGGCGTTGAAAAAGGATGTGCGCGACGAGCCGGGCAGTGGCGCAGCCGGCGGCCTGGGGTTCGCGGCCAAGGCGTTCCTGGGGGCGCAGTTTCGTACCGGCGTGGACGTCGTAGCCCAGTTGACCGGGCTTGCCGAGGTGGTCAACGGCGCCGACCTGGTGATCACCGGCGAAGGCCGTTTCGACGCCCAGACCCTGCGCGGCAAGACCCCCTTCGGCGTGGCCCGCATCGCCCGCCAGCACGGCGTACCGGTGGTGGTCATTGCCGGCACGCTGGGGGAGGGCTACCAAGCGCTGTATGAACACGGCATCGACGCCGCCTTCGCCCTGGCCAGCGGGCCGATGACCTTGCAGCAAGCCTGCACCGACGCCCCGCGCCTGCTGAGCGAGCGTGCCCGGGACATTGCACGGCTTTGGCGGGTGGCGGCGCGGTAGACCCAACGGACGCGTGGACCTGTAGTAGCCATGTAGGAGGCCTGTAGGAGCTGTCGAGTGCAACGAGGCTGCGATCTTGTTTCAGGCAGTCGAGTCAAAAGTGAAAGATCAAAAGATCGCAGGCTTCGCCAGCCCCTGCAGGAAATATTTTTTTACATAACCCTGCACAAACCCTAAAGCCCAGCCGATAACGGGTTAAGCGTATACCCCCATAACTCCAATCAGTGCGCTTGCCGGCATGGATGCTCGACCCAACATTTCGAGGTCTTTCCATGTCCCTACGCAGCCTGAATATCGCCCCCCGAGCCTTTCTCGGCTTCACCGTCATTGCCTTGCTCGTCGTTGTGCTCGGCGTGTTTGCCGGTAGTCGCATGTCGATCATCCGCCAGGCCTCGCTGGACATGGAGCAGAATCAACTGCCCAGTGTCGGCTACCTGGGCAATGTGATGGAAAACGTGCTGCGCATGCGCATCCTCTCGTTTCGCATCTTGGTCAACCGGGACCCGGCCAGCCTGAAAGAGGCCGAGACCCGCATCAACGTGCTGGTGGAAAAGCTGCACAAGGCCAATAACAGCTACGCCGCGCTGCCGGCCACTCCGGAAGAGACCGAGCTGTACAAGGCCTTTTCGGCGACCCTGGAAAAATACCTGCAAGCCCAGCAGGAAATGCTTGAACTGTCGCGACAGGACAAGGCCGACCAGTTGCGCAGCCTCATCAATACGCGAATCAAGGAAGGTACCGACCTGATGGGCGAGCAGCTCAACAAGCTCATCGCGATCAACGTGGCCGGCGCCAGCGAAGCATCGGCCAAGGCCGGTGAAAACTACAGCAGCGCCATCACCGGCATCATCGTTGTCTCGATCATTGCCGCACTGGCCACTGTCCTGCTGGCCTTGCTGCTGACCCGCAGCATCGTCGCGCCGCTCAACCGGGCATTGGAGGCGGCCCGGACCATCGCCGGTGGCAACCTGGTCCAGGTCATTGCGGACGATGGCAAGGATGAGCCGGCGCGTTTGCTTCAAGCCTTGGCCGTGATGCAAGACAGCTTGCGCAAAACCATCGAGCAGATCGCCGGTTCCGCCACCCAATTGGGCGCCGCGGCCGAAGAACTGAGTGCAGTCACCCAGGAATCCTCCCGCGGTCTGCAACAGCAGCACAACGAGATCGAACAGGCGGCCACGGCAGTCAACGAAATGACCGCTGCGGTCGAAGAGGTTGCCCGTAACGCGGTGTCCACCTCCGAAGCCTCGAACCAGTCGACCCAGGCCGCCCAGGAAGGCCGCACGCGTGTGGTCGAAACCGTCGACGCGATCCAGACCATGACCCACGATGTGCAGGCGACCGCCTCGATGATCGAAGGCCTGGCGGTCCAGGGCCGCGACATCGGCAAGGTGCTGGACGTGATCCGCGCCATCGCCGAACAGACCAACCTGCTGGCCCTCAACGCCGCCATCGAAGCCGCCCGCGCCGGGGAGGCCGGACGCGGTTTCGCGGTGGTGGCCGACGAAGTCCGGGCCCTGGCCCATCGCACTGCGCAATCGACCCAGGAAATCGAAAAAATGGTCGCCGGCATCCAGAACGGCACCGGCCAGGCCGTGCAGTCGATGCAGCAAAGCAACCAGCGTACCCAAAGCACTCTGGAAATGGCCCGCGCCGCCGGAGTGGCCCTGGAGCAGATCACTCAGTCGATCCATCAGATCAACGAACGCAACCTGGTCATCGCCAGTGCGTCGGAGGAGCAGGCCCAGGTGTCCCGTGAGGTGGACCGCAACCTGGTGAACATTCGCGACCTGGCGACTCAATCGGCCAGCGGTGCGAAACAGACCAGCGACGCGACCCACGAACTGTCGCGCCTGGCGGTGGGGTTGAATGCGATGGTGGCGCGGTTTGTGATTTGAGATAGGGTTGAGGCTGGATATCGCGCAATCAGGAGAGATACATGCGCTTCTCAGTCTTGACCCAACGCATCACCGGCGATGGTGCCGCCGCCTGGCAGATTCACGACCGGGCGCTGGCCATGCGCGAACAGGGCATGGATGTGTTGTTGCTGTCGGTGGGCGACCCGGATTTTGACACACCGCGCGCCATCGTCGAGGCCGCTGTCACCAGCTTGCGGGCCGGCGACACTCACTACTCGGATACTCGTGGCCTGCACTCCCTGCGGGCCAGCATTGCCCGACGCCATCAAGCACGTAGCGGCCAACCGGTAGGCGCCGGGCATGTCACGGTGCTGCCCGGAGCGCAATGTGCTGTCTACGCGGTCGCGCAATGCCTGCTTGACCCTGGCGACGAAGTGATCGTCGCCGAACCCATGTACGTCACCTACGAAGCGGTGTTCGGCGCCTGCGGGGCGAAAGTGGTGCCGGTGCCGGTGAGCCCGGAAAACGCTTTCCGGGTCCAACCGGCCGACGTCGCTCGGCTGATCACCCCGCGCACCCGCGCCATGCTGCTCAACAGCCCCAACAATCCCTCCGGCGCCAGCCTGCCACTGCCGACCTGGCAAGCACTGGCGCACCTGTGCATCGACCATGACCTGTGGCTGATCAGCGACGAGGTCTACAGTGACTTGCTGTACGAAGGCGAACACATCAGCCCGGCCGGACTGCCGGGCATGGCCGAACGCACGGTCACAATTAACAGCTTGTCCAAATCCCACGCCATGACCGGTTGGCGCGTCGGCTGGGCCATCGGCCCCGAAATTCTCGCTGGACATTTGGCGAACCTGTCGCTGTGCATGTTGTTCGGCTTGCCGGATTTCGTCCAGCGCGCCGCCCAGGTTGCGCTGGAGCAGGATTTGCCTGAAGTGACGCGGATGCGCGAGGAATATCGCCAACGCCGGGACCTGGTGTGTGCCTTGCTTGACGACTGCCCGGGTCTCAAACCCGTGCGGCCCGATGGCGGCATGTTCGTGATGATCGATGTGCGCCAGACCGGCCTGGCGGCCCAGGTGTTTGCCGAGCGGCTGCTGGACGGATATGGCGTGTCGGTGCTGGCGGGGGAGGCGTTTGGGCCGAGTGCGGCGGGGCATATTCGGGTTGGGTTGGTGGTGGGACGGGGAGAGCTGGCTATCGCCTGTGGACGAATTGCAGATTGCGCCGCGCAATTAGTAAACCCGCCTACCTGACAACTAAGTAAGCGCAAATCCCCTTCTGAGCCCATTTGTAATGGGGGAAGGCACTCGTCTGCAGTGAGAGGGGGGCGCCCCCCTCGTTATCTGTTTGATCCCTCTATCCGTTTGTCCAAGCCTCGGTTCTTTTCGTTTATCCGATGAACGGCGTTGCTACCTGTCAGATCTGACAGTTGGAAATTATCATCATCCCGCGCTAAATGCCCTTACGGACTGGGGAAATTTCGATTGAAGTCTTTGATAGGGTGATCGCGATGGCTTCGCAAGAAGAAAGTCGGGAACAGAGTACGAATAGCGAAGTTCAGGCGAAACCCCTCTCGGTGGAAGGCATAAATGATAATGATCTGGAAGGTCATGTGCCTCGCGAAATATTGCAGCGGGGGACACGAATTGTTATCCCGTATTGGATTGATCCGCGTCCCAATGATGAACTCTGGATCACCTGGCTTCAAGATGGGCTGGAAAGTCGGCTTTATACCATGTTTTATCCAGTGCCCCTGACGGTGAATTTTTTATATTTCGACTTGACGCCTCAACATTTAGCCAAGGATGGTGTGGCGTATGTTTATTACAAGGTATGGAAGGGGGCAGGTGGCAATGATGATCCATCCCCTCCCAGACAACTCACCATCAATCACACACCGCTCATAATATTAGCCGCGCCAACATTTCCACACGCGACTCTTTGGGGGTATTTGAATAACAATACCGTTCCGCCGTTAACGAGTGGCGCTACGATTGCTGTACCGAGTTTGGCCAATATCGCCGTGCCAGGGGATCGGGTAAAAGTTCAATGGCAAGGCTATTCGAGCTTGAATGGCAGCGGACCGCCAGTGACGGAGACATACGGCGTCTGGGAACGAACACTTCAAGCCCCAGACATATCAGCTGGTTTTGATTTGGTGGTTCCGTTTCAGCCCAATATCAGGCCGCTGATTGATAACGATTCTGCAGTGGTGGTGTATCAACTATTTCAAGGGGGAAAGCTCGTTGCCGAGTCAAATAAAGGGTTGGTGAGAATAGACAGAGTGACACCCGGTGAAAGTAATCCCTCAGCATGAATGTAATTGGAGAGACAACCATGGCTATCAAAATTGTTCCCCCAAAAACTCGTCCTGTGTCCACGCAATCCGGAGTGCTGGACCTAGATTTGGATATTGACAAGTTGGCGGACGAGTCAATCTCAATTGCTGTTCTGGAGTCCGGTGAAATTATTGCAAATATGGAGCGGCCTGTACCGACGGAAGAGGGGGAGGACGACGAGGTTGACATACATTATGCACGGGTAGGAGAAGCGTTAGGCGACGCTAAAAATACTGTACTACTTGGCGCGATCGTTGACCGACCTGCTGGCGTCATACCTATTCCTCTTCCAGCGGCTGACTTTATTGAAGACGCCCAACCCGCAACGCCCACCCGTTGGCAGGTCCAGTTGATTTTTTTTAAGGACGGTGCAGGCAACTATGACTTCACCAATATTGTAGAATTCAACATAGACCGAACGGCACCGTTTGAAGTCAAGTATCCATCACGTAAAAAAAATCCGCCTGCGCCTACCCCGGCCTTTACCAATGCGCCCGTGGATCCCTTGAGAACGGTGGACGAAGCCTGGCTGGCCGCCAACACGGAACTGCAATTTACGGTTGACGTGACCTATCCACTACGTCGTCTCGACGATGTGCTGGAGGTGCATTTTGCCACCGGCGGTACGGATATTGAGGTCTACAACGCGACAGTTCCCGCAACGGGTGTGTTTACGGTGGCGAGCAGTGTCTTGCGAGGGTTGCCGAATGGGCGCATCAACATCCATTATTTTTGGACGGACCTTCCTGGAAATAGAAGCGCAAGCTCATTGCCCTCCGCGCTGTTGACGCTGGGGCTTGCGCTGGATCCGGTCCTGAACAAGCATCCTTTAGTCCCGGTCACTGATCCGAATGGGACGACAACCTTATACCTCGATGATTTTTCCGGCGGCGGGGTGTTGGGCATTGTCGAGCGTTTGCCCATCGATAATGCTGAGCCAGGCGACCAGATAACGTTTTACGTCGAAGAGGCAAATGACCCAACTAATTTCAAGGCGTTTGGCCCCCAACCTCTTGCCGATGTGGATTTGAACTTTACGCTTCCTTATGACGTTGGGCTAAAGGGTATTTTTGGCGCGTCAACAGATGCCTTGGAAGTCAAAGCCTATTTTGAACTGGAGCGCGGTGCAGCAGCGCCATTTCCTTCCCCTCCATTGTTTTTCTGGATGGATCTGTATCCGCCAGGAGGGCTATATCCAGAGTTGCCGGATCTGACCAATCCCGCATTTGCTTTGCCTGTAGTAACGGGGCAGTCGCTGACAACTAACGAGTTGCTGCCAGGCGATCGCGATAAGGCGGGTAAATTCAAAGTTGTGCTCCCCCTCACGCATCCACCGATTTCTTCGGCGGAGACGGTTAAATGTTATGTGAATAATCTGTTGGTGGGCGATTATTCACCCTTTAGTAACGCGATTGAATTCGAGGTGCCTATTGCGGCGAATGCCATAGCCGCGCTTCCGACGCCCAGCGTGCTTGCGCACTGGACACGACAAAAAACCGGGATCGACAAGAACGTAATCAAATCTGAATCCCAGACGGTCATTGTCCGAGGCAGAAGAATTGATCTGCCAGAGCCAACTATCAGAATTCGCAACCCTGCCACCAAGGATCAAATCGACTGTTTTGCAATGAACGACGCAACTACCAACTGGCGTTTGGCTCTTACTATTCCGAAATCGACCATTCTGCCGCAAGGTTTAGTCATTACTGCACATTTTGCGGCTTATACGGATGCTGCTGGAGCTAATTTGATCCCCGGTACGGAAGATTCACAGCTCTATACTATCCAAGACGCAACGACAGTGGATGTCGCTACTGTCGGAAGTGCTGCGGTGTTCAAAGCAGCACAACCGGTGCTCGGTTCTCGTGCATTTGGTAAGTATTGGTACACTGCCGATATTGGTGGTTTACAGACCTCGATACCGGTCATTAAGCCGCTTGATACAATCACCTCCAGCGGCGAGTACTGCGACAGGCTGCCTGTACCTTCACCATGAAGTAAGTATCGCGAGAGGGGCTGACCCTCTCGCGATACTGTTTGGCTGCTGTCTATGAGTTGTATGTTTCAGAGATTAAGGGATTTTTCCTACTTTTGGTGAAGAGATTTCCGACATCTTTCGTTTGGATTGCTGTTTAGTCTTGCGAACGTTTTTTTCGATGACTTCTCTGCTTGAAGAGAGGTTGTTAAATTGATTATGCGGAGTCCCCATGCCTCAATTTCCAACGCTCATAAATCGCAAGAGTACGGGCTATCTGCTTGCCGTATTGTTCCTCGGCACTCCTGCGGTTCATGCCAGAATTCTTGCTCCTGGGGAAAGTGAGACCGTTACTAATCCTCCAGCACCAGAGGTGTGGGCTGTGTCTCAAGGTGGAACATTGACAATAAACAATGCGAGCGCACTCACGATCAGCTCGCAAAATGCCAATGTCATATTCAATGGTGGTCAGAGTGCGCGGATTGACGCTCGCGATGGCTCCGATATCGCGATGACCGGCGCAACTGTAGAAAGCTCGACGGGGAGAGGAGCGTTTGCGCTCAGCGATAGCTCCGCCACGATCCAAGGTAGCACTATTACCAGTACCAACAGCATGGGCCTGCTATTGGGGCGTAACATCAACACCCCAACCGCCTCCAGCGCCACGGTCACAGGTGGAAGCACAATTACCGGACTCGTCGGCGGCGCAAACGCCACGGGCTTCAGCGTCCTGACGGTCAACGATTCGACCTTGCGTGGCACTGGTGCGACCAGTTACGGCGTTCAACTGGAAGGGGCAACGCTTTCGGCGACCGGAAGCACGATCTCCGGTGGTCAGGATGGCCTGCGAATCGGCGTGGACAATACCGGTGTGACTGCCAGCACGGTGACCTTGAATAATACAGTCGTAACGGGGGACACGGGGTCGGCAATTGTCGTTGGCGCCTTCGGTGGTCCTGGTGCTGTCGCGACCATCAACGTACTCAATGGCTCGCAGTTGAACGGCGGCAACGGAACACTGCTTCAAGCCAGCAATACTTCCACAGCCAACGTCAACGTCGATGCAAGCGCTCTACGCGGCGACGTCATAGCCGATACCGGCAGTACGGTGTCCTGGCTGATGCAGAATGGCTCCTCGCTTGAAGGTAATCTGCAGAACGTTACCAACGTCAACCTCAACAACAATAGCACCCTGAACGGTAACGTAATGGCCGTTGCGGGGACAGGGACGGCGGTCAGCCTGAATAACGGTTCAGTGATTAATGGCAACGTGGAGAACGTGTTTGATCTCAAGCTCGACAACAACAGCCAGATGACCGGCGATGTGCTCTCGGATGCCAATGGCACTGTATTGCTCAACAACGGCTCCGTGCTGACGGGCCAGATTACCGACTCGAGCAACCTGAACATTGACAATGCCGCGCAATGGGTGATGACTGGCGACAATACAGTACAGCGTCTGGGCTTGAGCAGTGGTGTGGTCCGCATGGGCACCAATGAGCAGTTCCAGCAACTGAACATAGGTGAGCTTTCCGGTAACGGTACTTTTGTAATGGGCACCGACCTGGGTAACGGCAATACGGACTTCCTGAATGTTACCGGTACTGCCAGCGGGCAACATCAGTTGCTGGTCTCCGCGACCGGGACTACGCCAACCAGTGCCGACGCCGTCAAAATCGGCAACATTGCCGCTGGCGATGCGAGTTTCTCGCTGGGTGGTCGAGAAACGGTCGATGCCGGTACCTTCGTCTACCGCTTGAAGAAGGATGGGGAGGGTTTGTACCTTGATCCCGACCGGGACACCGTCAGCCCGTCCACCAATACCGCATTGGCTTTGGCCGGCAGTGCTCGTAGCGTATTGAACGCAGAGATGAACATGCTCAACGATCAGATCGGTGATCGGGGATTAAGCGCACGGCCCGATGCGTCAATGCGTTCGGCCAGCGATAACGACATCAAGTTGAGCAACAGCGTCTGGGTACGTACTTACGGTAATCAATACAGCGTCGACAACGCCTATGGCGATGGTTACTCGCAGAACCAGAACGGGATCACCGGCGGTGCCGATACATTGGTGGATATTGGCAATCGCCCATGGGTACTCGGTGGTTTCGTAGGCACCAGCCACACCAACATGGATTTGCGGTACGGATCCAGCGCAACGGTCGACAGCGTAAACCTCGGTGTCTACGGCAGTACCTATGATGTCCAGAGCGGTGTATTCGTCAACGTCATGGCCAAGGTCAACCAGTTCAACAATAAAGCCAGGGTCACCATGAGTGACGGTACACGCTCCAAGGGTGAATACAAGGCATTGGGCGCAAGCGGTTCGGTCGCGGTGGGCAAGCATATTCGCTTGCAAGATAACTATTTCATCGAGCCACAGGTGCGAGTCTCGACGGGCGTGACCCAGAGCGATAGCTACCGACTGGACAACGGCCTTGAAGTCAAAGCCGACACTATGCGTTCTGTGCAAGGGAACGTGGGCCTCAGGGGCGGACGCGTGATCAGTCTCGAAAATGGCGGCCTGTTGGAGCCGAGTTTGTCGGCGGGCATTAATCATGAGTTCATAAAGACCAACGAGGTCAGGATCAACGACGACAGCTTCGATGACGACCGCGCCAGCACAGCGCTTGAGTACGGTGCGGGCCTGAAGTGGACGCCGGCCCAACGTAACTGGCAGGTCTCGGGTCAGGTTGGAGGCAGCAAAGGGACAACCGTCAGTCAGGATTGGAGTGGTAGCTTGCGGTTGAGTTATTTCTTCTGATTGAAGAGTTCTGCCTTGAGCGCTGTGATGCCCCGACAATGTCGGGGCATTTTTGTATTCGGGGTAATAATTCGTAGAGGTTATGTGAAATTATGTAAGGGTTTTGCTCGGCGGTAGATGAGGGCGTATATCCTTGGCAGCTTGAGATTCTCTGCGCCTGGCATGCCGCCATCGCGAGCAAGCTCGCTCCCACACTGGTTTTGTGTCGTACCGAACATCCCTGTGGGAGCGAGCTTGCTCGCGATTGTGGCCCCACCAGGCGCCACAGCACTTTTCTGGAAACACCCATGCCCAACATCCTCCTGGTCGAAGACGACACCGCACTCTCCGAGCTGATCGCCAGTTACCTGGAGCGCAACGGCTATCAGGTCAGCGTGCTCAGCCGTGGCGACCATGTACGTGAGCGGGCGCGCGTCGATCCGCCGGACCTTGTGATCCTCGACCTGATGCTGCCGGGGCTGGACGGTTTGCAGGTCTGCCGCCTGCTGCGGGCCGACTCGGCGACCTTGCCGATCCTGATGCTCACCGCCCGGGACGACAGCCACGACCAGGTGCTGGGCCTGGAGATGGGCGCCGACGACTACGTCACCAAGCCTTGCGAGCCCCGGGTGTTGCTGGCGCGGGTGCGTACCTTGCTGCGGCGCAGCAGCCTTACCGAGCCGCAGACAGTCAACGACCGCATTGTCATGGGCAACCTCTGCATCGACCTGTCCGAGCGTACCGTAACCTGGCGCGGACAAGCGGTGGAGCTGTCCAGCGGCGAGTACAACTTGCTGGTGGTGCTGGCCCGGCATTCCGGCGAAGTGCTGAGCCGCGACCAGATCCTGCAGCGCCTGCGCGGCATTGAGTTCAACGGCACCGACCGTTCGGTGGACGTGGCGATTTCCAAATTGCGGCGCAAGTTCGACGACAACGCCGACGAGGCCCGCAAAATCAAGACCGTGTGGGGCAAGGGTTATCTGTTCAGTCGTTCCGAGTGGGAATGCTGAGCCGATGTGGAAGCTGCTGATTCGCCTTTACCTGGTCACCATCGTGTCCTACAGCGCGGCGATCTACCTGATGCCGGAACTGGTGGTCCGCCTGTTTCACGACCGTTTCCTGACCTACAACCTCGATTATTCCCGTGGCCTGCAAACCTTGATGGTCAAGCAGTTCCGCGCCGTGCCCAGCGAGCAGTGGCCGGCGCTGGCGGCGCAGATGGACAAGGAGTTCGAGCCACTGCGAATCGAGCTGGCTGCGTTCGATGACGGCGGCTTCAGTGCCGAAGAGCAGGCGCGTCTCAAGCGCGGCGAGAACGTGGTGCGTATTGGCGACTGGGCCTGGCGCACCTTGGCGGCGGCGCCGCTGGACGGGCGCACGGCGGTGAAGATGGTCGTGCCGCCGGACCCGGCTGACGTCAGTTGGTTGTACTGGAGCATCAACGTGTTGATCGGCGCGACGATGCTGGCGTGCCTGTTGCTCTGGTTGCGGCCTCACTGGCGCGACCTGGAACGCCTCAGGCGCACCGCCGAACGCTTCGGCAAAGGTCATTTGGGCGAGCGTACGCACATTGCCTCCAGTTCGAACATCGGCAGCCTGGCCCACGTGTTCGACACGATGGCGGGTGACATCGAGAACCTGCTCAACCAACAACGGGACCTGCTCAACGCCGTGTCCCACGAATTGCGCACGCCACTGACGCGGCTCGACTTCGGCCTGGCCCTGGCGCTGTCCGATGACCTGCCGGCGGCCAGTCGTGAGCGCCTGCAAGGGTTGGTGGCGCACATTCGCGAGCTTGATGAGTTGGTGCTGGAACTGCTGTCCTACAGCCGTTTGCAGAACCCGCAACGCCTGCCCGAACGGGTCGAGGTGGCGCTGGACGAGTTCATCGACAGCATCCTGGGCAGCGTCGACGAGGACCTGGCGGCGCCGGACGTGGTGATCGACGTGCTGTTGCACGGGGCACTGGAGCGTTTCGTACTGGACCCGCGCCTGACCGCACGGGCCTTGCAGAACCTGCTGCGCAATGCCATGCGTTATTGCGAAAAGCGCATTCAGATCGGTGTGCTGGTGGGTGATCAAGGCTGTGAGATCTGGGTCGATGACGACGGCATCGGCATTCCCGACAGCGAACGCGAGCGCGTGTTCGAGCCGTTCTACCGCCTGGACCGCAGCCGCGACCGCGCCACTGGCGGCTTCGGTCTTGGCCTGGCCATAAGCCGCCGAGCCCTGGAAGCCCAGGGCGGCACGCTGACCGTCGAAGCCTCGCCGCTGGGTGGGGCGCGCTTCAGGCTGTGGCTGCCAACGCCTGATACCTGACACCGTCTCTGTGGCGAGGAGCTTGCTCCCGCTGGGCCGCGAAGCGGCCCCCATACGCCTCACCCAAACAACCCCGCCGCAATATTGATCGAAAACCCCAGGATCGCCGTGTTGAACACAAAACCGATCAGCGATTGCGCCAGGACGATCTTGCGCAGTTGCCGCGTGGCGACGCCCACGTCCGCGGTCTGTACCGCCACGCCGATGGTGAAAGAGAAATACAGGAAGTCCCAATAGTTGGGCGTGGTCAGCCCTTCGGCAAACCGCAGCGCCGGCTCCTTGCCCTCCCAGGTGTAATACAAGCGCGCGTAGTGCACGCTGAAGATCACCCCGATCAGCAACCAGGAACCGATCACGGTCATTGCCGTGAAACCGTAATGCAACAGCTTGCCGGCGGCATTCAGGTCGCGGCTGCCGGCCAGTTCGAGGGTGATGGTGGCCAGGCTGGCCAATGCCGCGATGCAGACCACCAGCAGGACCAGCCCGGCATTTTCATCTTCGATTTCGGCGATGCGCCGCACGTCGGGCGCCTTGGCTCGCACGGTCAGCCAGGACATCAGCACCAGGTAGGTCCAGACGCCGACATTCCAGCCGATCAGGATTTTGCTGATGATCGAGTCCACGGGAACCAGGATACCTACCGCCAGGCCAAGGACCGTGGCGCTGGACAGACGCGGGTGGGTGCGGGCGAGGAAGGGCATGGAGACTCACTGTGCGCAAAGGAGACTTAGTATGAGCCATCAAGCGAAGGGCCGATCGGCTATCGCAGTGGACTCGATCAATTGCACGCCCGCTTCCTGCATCCGTCGGATTGCCGCCTCCATCGAGCCGTCGATATCGATGCCCCGGCAGGCATCCAGTATCACCACCGCATTGAACCCCGCCAACCGGGCATCCAGCGCCGAGAACATCACGCAGAAATCCAGGGCCAGCCCCACCAGGTAAACCGTGTCGATGCCGCGCTCCTTGAGATAGCCGGTCAAGCCGGTAGGGGTCAGGTGATCCGCTTCCATGAAGGCTGAATAGCTGTCGATGTCCGGGTTGCAGCCCTTGCGAATGATCAGCTTGGCATGGGCGAGGTCGAGTGCCGGGTGCAGCGCGGCGCCGTTGCTGCCCTGTATGCAGTGGTCGGGCCAGAGTTTCTGTTCGCCGTAGGGTAATTGGACGATATCGAATGGTTGCTTGCCCGGATGACTGGACGCAAACGAGGCGTGCCCGGCCGGGTGCCAGTCCTGGGCAAGGACGACGTGCCTGAATGAATGGCCAAGCTGGTTGATCAGCGGCACGATCTCATCGCCGCCTGGCACGGCCAGTTGGCCGCCGGGGATGAAGTCGTTCTGTACATCGATGACTACCAGCGCGGTGGTCAAAGCCCGATTGGCGGCAACGCCCATGAATGAATCCTCCTTGAAGTGGTTCTTCGATAGTAGCTGAACGGCTTGGGCCAGGTGCGTAGACTGACACACCGCCATCGCGAGCAAGCTCGCTCCCACAATGGATCTGCGGTGAACACAGGATTGATGGTTTACAAAAATATTCACCCTGCGAAGGATGGTGTCTTTCGTCGAAAATATTCCAGCTTTGATGGCTTTTTGACATTTGGTTCGTGCGTCCCTGTCACGATTAAGTACAATCGCCGGCCTTCAACCGGGCATGGAAGCAGTCCGGTCTCCAGTTACGAGAAAAAACCATGCTCATCGGCAGTTATTCCCCCGCCCTTGTTTCGATTTCCTTGTTTGTTGCTGTGCTGGCTTCCTATACCGCCCTGGACCTGGCCGGGCGGATCGCGACCGCCCAGGGGCGCGCCGCGCATTTGTGGATGACCGGGGGCGCGCTGGCGATGGGGGTGGGCATCTGGTCCATGCACTTCATCGGCATGCTCGCGTTCAGCTTGCCGGTGGAGCTTGGCTACGACATATCGATCACCGCACTGTCGCTGCTGGTCGCGATTCTTTCCAGCGGTTTTGCCCTATGGC
Source organism: Pseudomonas brassicacearum subsp. brassicacearum (assembly GCF_008801605.1). GTDB lineage: Bacteria > Pseudomonadota > Gammaproteobacteria > Pseudomonadales > Pseudomonadaceae > Aquipseudomonas > Aquipseudomonas brassicacearum. The sequence goes on from NZ_VZPJ01000007.1 coordinate 288,894, forward strand.
TGGTCAGCCAGCCACGATTACCGGCGTGGCAACTGGCGTTCGGTGCGCTGATCATGGGTGCCGGGATCAGCACCATGCACTACACCGGCATGGCCGCGCTGCGAATGCAGCCAGGCATCGACTATGACCCGACGCTGTTCGGGGCTTCGCTGGTGATTGCCGTCGGCGCTTCGGCGGCGGCGCTGTGGATTGCCTTTCGCCTGCGCCAGAACACCCCCCACGTGCGTCTGGCTCGTGCAGGCGCTGCGGTGGTCATGGGCATCGCCATCGTCGGCATGCACTACACCGGCATGGCCGGGGCGCGGTTCAGCGACGGCAGCTTTTGTGGCTCCCTGGACGGCTTGAGCGGCAAGGGCCTGGACAATCTGGTGTTGATCACCACCCTGGCGGTGCTGGCCATCGCCTTGCTGACGTCGATTCTCGATGCGCGTCTGGAAGCCCGCACCGCCGAGCTGGCCCAGTCCCTGACCCTGGCCAACCGGGAACTGACCCAGTTGGCCCTGCACGACCCCCTCACCGGACTGCCCAACCGGGTATTGCTGGCTGATCGTATCGACCAGGCCATGCACCGGGTGCAAGAGCAGGGCGGCTGCTTCGCCCTGATGTTCATCGACCTGGATGGTTTCAAGCCGGTCAACGACGCCTTTGGTCACCACATGGGCGATTTGTTGCTGCGGGACGTGGCCTTGCGCCTGCGCGAAGACCTGCGCAGCCAGGACACCCTGGCGCGGATCGGCGGTGATGAGTTCGTGCTGCTGGTGCAACTGGCCGAACCCGATGATGCCTTGCGACTGGCGGCACGTCAGGTCGGCTTGATCGCCCGCACGTTCCGGGTGGCCGACCATGACTTGCAGATCTCCGCCAGCGTCGGTATCGCCCTTTACCCTGGCAACGGCCAGAGTGCCGAAGAACTGCTGATGAACGCCGACGCGGCGATGTACCACGCCAAGGGCGCCGGCAAAAACGGCTACAGCTTTTTCGACGCGTCGATGAACAGCAACGCCCGCAAGCAATTGCAATTGCTGCAAGACCTGCGCATCGCTGTCGAACAGCGGCAGTTCAGCCTGTACTACCAGCCCAAGTTCGACGCCGCCAACGGCCGGCCGGTCGGCGCCGAGGCCTTGTTGCGCTGGAGCCATCCGACCCAGGGCCTGTTGATGCCCGACACCTTCATCGACCTGGCGGAAAAGACCGGCTTGATCATCCCCATCGGCGAATGGGTGTTGAACGAAGCCTGTCGGCAGATGCGCGAATGGTACGTGCTCGGTTATACCGATTGGCGCATTGCGGTGAACCTGTCGGCCTTGCAGTTCTGCCATACCGGTTTGGTGCAGAGCGTGGCCAAGGCCCTGGAGACGCATCAGCTGCCGGCCAACAGCCTGACCCTGGAAATCACCGAAACCACCGCCATGAGCGATGCGGACGCGAGCATGACGGTGCTGCAACAGCTCTCGGACATGGGCGTGGACCTGTCCATCGACGACTTCGGCACTGGCTATTCGAGCCTGATGTACCTCAAGCGCCTGCCGGCCAACGAGTTGAAGATCGATCGCGGCTTCGTGCGTGACCTGGAACACGACAGCGATGACGCGGCGATCGTCTCGGCCATCGTCGCCCTCGGTCAGGCCCTGGGCCTGCGGATCGTCGCCGAAGGCGTGGAGACCGATATGCAACAAGACTTCCTGACCCAGTTGGGCTGCGATTCGCTGCAGGGCTATCTGCTGGGGCATCCACTGCCGGCTGAGCGGTTCATCCACGACATTCGCCAGGCACAACGGGTGGCGGTGGGCTGAACCACTTCAAGGCACGATATCGAACGCCGTGCTGCCCAGCCGTTCGCCGTTGACCAGCAGGTGCACGGCATGCCGGCCCGCGTAATGTTTGCGGGTGGTCAGCTCGCGAATGTGCTGGGAGCGGCTGAGGTTGACGCAACCCTGGGCGGGCAGGTCGAAGGTCTTGAGCTTGAAGACTTTGGCCGAGGTGCCGCCCGAGGCTTTCACGTAGTCGACCGCGTAGTCGATCACCAGGCGTTGGCTCTGCTCAAGGGTTGATTGCACCGTGAAGGACAGCGTGACCTGTTCCCCCAGGCGAATCACCGCAGGCGTCACTTGCAAATCCAGCACTTGGACCTGTGCCTTGCCGCCGACCCCGATGACGCCCAACGCCCTGGGGTTGCCTTGTTTGATCAGGCTGCGCAGCGCATGCCGGGCGATCCACGCCGTGTGGCGGTTCTGCAGGGGCCAACCTTCGATCTGGTCCAGCACCCAGTCGGGATGTTGCTTGGTGACGTCGTTGAGGTGGTTGGCCACGGATTTGCGCACATAAAGGCTATCGTCGGCCTTGAGCGTGTCGAGGATCGCCGCGGCGAGGTCAGGGTTGGCCTGGATCGGCTCCAGGTGAAACGACCACGGCAAGCGCGGCCGGCTGCCTTCGCTGGCCAGGCGGCGTACGTGCTCGTTGGCGTCCAGCGACCAGTCGTGCATGACCTTGAGGGTGCGTTCCAGGTCGTCGCGCAGGAAGTGCCGCACGGCGAACTCCGACGAGCCGAACCGGGTGAAATACTTGAGCGCGTCCAACGACACGTCGAAGCGATGCCGGCCATAAGACGCCACGTAGTGTGGCAGGAACATGCTGACGAACATGCTGTTCAGGCGCGGGGCCAGGGCGCGCAGCACCTCCAGCGACGCTTCATAACCGAGGGGCAGCACCGCATGCAGGCACTCACTGACTCGGGCCATGCGTTGCATCACCGATAACTCGGCCAGCCCGTCGTTGGCCATGTGCAAAAACGCCGGGGCATCGAACGCTGGATAAACCGCGCGCATTTCGTCAGCGATGTGCTCCAGGCGGGCGCTGTTGAAGATTTCCTTGAGGGCAGGGGAAGAGGTGTTGGTGCTCATGATGGGTCCGTCCGGCGGGTGTTGGGCCAAGACTTGCCACTATGCCATGCCAGGCACAACCCGTGGCGAGGGAGCAAGCAGGGGGTACAGTTTCCAGAAATTAAGGAATGATTCGCCGCCCGCGAAGTCCCAGATTCAGTCCCTCGAATAACTGGAGTTTTTTTCTATGCGCAAACCATCCCTGATCGCCAGCCTGGTCCTGATCGCCGGCCTCGGAGCCCTTGGGCCTGTTGCGCAAGCGGTCGAGAAAACCGCAGACGCCCTGGAGCATTCGCCGAGCAATGGCCGCAGGCTGGTGGAGAACGACCGGGTGCCGGCGGACTACCAGCGCGCGGACAGGGCCATGAAAGACTGGAAACAGAAGAAACTCGAGCAACCGACAAACGAGCAGCAATGGGTGCAGATCGACGACAAGTACTTGCTGATCGAAACCGTGTCCGGCGCAATCGTCAAGATCGTGCCAGCCACGCGTTAGGTCAGAGCACTTCGCCTTTGTCCCACAGGTGAACCAGCTCGCCGGGTGCCTGGTCCTCAGGCACCTGCAGCACCATCTCGTCGTCCTGGTCGTTGGCGCGATAGTGCACCTCGATCTGGAAAAAACGCTGGTCGCCGCGCCCGGGCGTGGAGGAGGTCAGTGGCAGGCAGCCCTCCAGGACCGAACTGATGCGTGTGCGCTGGTCGAGGTCGCACTGGGCGAATTCGATTTCCCGTGGTCGGGTCAGCGCATGGATGGCGGCCACGCCGCCCTGGCGCGACAGCCGTATCACCGCCTTGTCGTCTAGGTCTGGAAGGGTTTTCATCAGCTCTCCTGTGTCAGGTCGACGCCGACCTGGGCCCAGCCGTTCTGCACCGCTTGCACTTCCCGCGTGCCGAAGCGCTGGCGGGCGTGCTCGACGGTCAGGCGGGCGAAGTCGCTGAAGGACGCGTCATTGGCCAATCTTCGGTCGCACAAGGTTTCATACCAGATCCGGCCGGCCTTTTCCCAGGCAAATCCGCCCAGCGTGGTCGCCACCAGATAAAAGGCCCGGTTGGGGATGCCGGAGTTGATGTGCACGCCGCCGTTGTCTTCACGGGTAATGACGAATTCGCGCATGTGCGCCGGTTGCGGGTCCTTGCCCAGCAACGGGTCATCGTAGGCGCTGCCGGGGTTGGACATGCTGCGCAGGCCGTTGCCGTTGATCTTGTCGGTGAGCAGGTCGGCGCCGATCAGCCAGTCGGCCTGGTCGGCGGTCTGTTCAAGTACGAACTGCTTGACCAGCACACCGAACACATCGGAGATGGACTCGTTCAGCGCACCGGATTGGTTGGCGTAGACCAAGCCTGCCTCGCTTTCGGTGACGCCATGGGCCAGCTCGTGGGCCACCACATCCAGGGAGCGAGTGAAGCGCTGGAAGATTTCGCCATCGCCGTCGCCGAACACCATCTGCGCGCCGTTCCAGAAGGCGTTTTCATAACCCTGGCCATAATGCACGCTGCCCACCAGGGCGAAGCCTTTGTTGTCGATGGAGTCGCGCCCCAGGACCTTCCAGAAAAAATCGTAGGTGGCGCCGAGGGCATCGTAGGCTTCGTCCACGGCTGGGTCGCCACTGGCCCGCTGGCCTTCCAGGCGGACCGGCTGGCCGGGCAGTTCCATGGTGTTCTGGGCGTCATGCACGCTGCGTTGCGGCTGTCCGGCCTTGCCGGGCTTGGGCAGCTTCGCGGCGGCGGGAAGGTTGCCGGGCGGGCCGGGGTTGTGCCGCAGGCTGCGCACGTGGGTCAAGGTGCCGAGGGCGCTGGAGCGTTGCTGTTCGGAGCCGTGGGCGATGATGCGATTGAGGATGTACGGCGGAATGAAGCCGTGGAGCGGGCGAGAGTCGATCATCAGAAAATCCTTATCTGAAAAGCAGGGTCGATACCCATGTGAACCGAAGAGACCGTCGCGGTTCCCTGGCGCATGGCATACAACGTTTGCCATGCGCGCGGATTTCTGCGAAAACCCCGCGCCTGGATCACACGAGGGATACCGCCATGAATGAAGAGCTGCAAATCATCGACCTGGAACAGGGCGACGGCAAAAGCGTAGTCAAAGGTGCGCTGATCACCACCCAATACCGCGGCACCCTTGAAGACGGCACCGAATTCGATTCGTCCTACAGTCGCGGCAAACCCTTCCAATGCGTGATCGGCACCGGTCGCGTCATCAAGGGCTGGGATCTGGGCCTGATGGGCATGCAAGTCGGTGGCAAGCGCAAGTTGTGGGTGCCGGCCCACCTGGCCTACGGTGAGCGGTCCATGGGTGCCCACATCAAGCCCAACGCCAACCTGATCTTTGAAATCGAGTTGCTGGAAGTCCTGACTCGGGACGATTGATGGGCTGAGCGAGTCATGGCCTGTCGGTACGTGACCGCTCGCAGAACAGCGGGATGCGGCCGTTGACGGAGGGGCGGTAGCACCAGGTCAACTGATCCAATGGCGGTTCGCGCTCCAGAATTGCCGCCAGCGTGGCGCAAGCGATGTCCATGGCCAGGGTTTGGCCCGGGCATTCATGGCGGCCGCTGCCGAAGCTGAAACTGCGGCGGTTCGGGCGGTCGAGCAGCAGGGTGTCTGGTCGGGGGTTGAGCTGCGGGTCGCGGTTGGCTGAGGCCAGCAGCACCAGGACCACCTCTCCAGGGTTCAGCGCAGTGCCGAGGATTTTGCAGGGTGCGGCGATGAAGCGGCGAGTGTTTTGCACCGGCGGGTCGAAGCGCTGGATCTCGGCCAGCAATGAGCCGATCTGTGTGGGGGCCTCCCGCAGCGTCCGGCGCAGCGCTGGATCGCCGATCAGCGCCAGCAACGCGTTGCCGATCAGGCCAGCGGTGGCTTCATAGGTTTGCGAGAGCAGACCGATCAGGTTGGCGATTTTACTGTTTGGATCAGCGCCTTCGAAGCCTTGGCCAATGCCCAGCAACAAAGGGTTGTCCTGCGCCTCGATCCGCGCCTGGAATAAGCCGGTCAGTTGCTCGCTGGCCTGGTGCGCCGCGTCCAGGTGTGGTGCTTGGCTCAAGGGCGACAGGCCGGCGACGAAATCCCCGGTCAATTCGCTGACCCGCTGACAGTCCGTCGGGCTGAAACCCAGCAACGCCGCGACCACGCTGGCCGGCCCGATGAACTGGGCCTGGTGCAGGCCTTCGGCGCCCTCTCGGAGAAAGCGGGCCCTGACCAGTGCCTCGACCTGCCGGGGATTGATGTCCTGCAACCGCGGCGCAATCGCCGCCCTCGGGCAATGCTGCCGCTCCCCTTCGTTCATGCGCATCAGGTGCCCGAACACCCGTCCGGTCGGCCCTTCGGCGATGGCCTTTGGCACCGGCTCGTGGGCTGGGCGCACATGGCAATCGGGATGGTGCAGCACCGCGCACACGGCCTCGGCGCTGCTGGCGATCCACAGGTTCAGCCCGGGATCGAACGCCAGCCCGCCGGCAGCGCGCAGGGCGGCGTAAAAAGGGTAAGGGTCGGAATGCGTCGCGGCGGTGATCGGGTCCATGAAGCGCTGCCTTGTTCGTGATGGAGAAAGTGTTGCTACTATCTCCAGTCGATGCATGGCTTGATTCGTCGGGGAGCGAAATATGAACGCAGAGCACCATGACCTGGGCGTGTCCCAAGTGGCCGCGGCCATTGCCGAACCGGCGCGCACCCGGATGCTGTGCGCGTTGATGGACGGCCATGCCCGCACCAGCACCGAATTGGCGAGTATCGCCGAGGTCAGCGCCTCGACCGCCAGCGCCCATCTGGCAAAACTCAAGCAAATGGCCCTGGTGCGCCTGCATGTCCAGGGCCGTCATCGTTATTACAGCCTGGCCGATCCGCGCGTCGCCCAGGCTCTCGAGGCGCTGATGGTGATCGGCCAGAGCGCCGCACCGACCTTCACCCCGCGCACACCGGATCGCCTGCAATTTGCCCGCACCTGTTACGACCACATGGCCGGCACCCTTGCGGTGCGCCTGCATGATCGGATCATCGAGGCTGGATGGCTGATAGAGGTGGAAGGTGATGGCTATCGGCTGAGTGAGTCCGGCGAGGCGGTGTTCGAGGGCTTGGGCATCGATGTCCAGCACCTTGCCACGCAACGCCGCCGATTCGCCTGTCCGTGCCTGGACTGGAGCATGCGCCGTCCGCACCTGGGCGGTGCCTTGGGGGCGGCGTTGCTGCAAGTGGCGATCAAGCGCAAGTGGGTGATCCAGGACCTGGACAGCCGGGCTCTGGGGGTGACGGCCATTGGTCGCCGGGAGATGGCGGGGCGGTTTGGGGTCAGTGCCGAAATCGATGTCAAACCCACCGCCGTCATCGCGAGCAAGCTCGCTCCCACAGTGAGCCTGCGGTGAACTCAATACTCATGAACACCCAAGCCCCCCTGTGGGAGCGAGCTTGCTCGCTATAGCAGTTTCAGCACCACCCGCGTCATCCAGCCATATGCCGGCGCCGATACTCATCCGGCGTGGTGCCCATCATCTTGCGGAACATGCTGATGAACGCCGAGGCGCTGCTGTAGCCCAGGTCCAGGCCGATGGTTTCCACGCTCTGACCACGTTCGAGCAGGGCCAGGGCTTCGATGACTCTGAGACGCTGGCGCCATTCCACCAATGACATGCCCAGGTCCCGCTGGGCCCGGCGCATCAGCGTGCGCTCGGTGGTGTTGGCGGCGCGGGCCAGTTGCGGCAAGGAGCGCGGGTCGCTGGGGTTCGCTTCCAAGGCACGCAGCACGGGGCCCAGCAGTGGATCATCCGAGGAGGGCAGGTAGCTGCCGACATGGGGTGCCTGCGCCAGCTTGTCCACCAATACCTGCAGCAAGCGCTGCTGCTCGGGCGTCTGCGGTTGGCTCGGTGGATCGCTGCGCAGCTCTTCCAGCAGGGCGCGGATCAGCGGGCTCAAGGTCAGCGCACAGGGTACGGCCGGCAACGCGTCGCACAGTTCGGCGGCGAGGTACAACGAACAATGGCAGGCCTCATGGCGATTGAAGCCAACGTGTTCCATGTCCGGTGGCAGCCAGATGCCGTACTGCGGTGGCGCCAGGTAGTGGTGCTGGGCGATCTCGATTTCCATCACGCCACTGTAGGAGTAGACGAACTCACCCCAGGCATGCCGGTGCCGGGGGTAAGTGGCATGGGCCGGCATGCAGGCGCTGCGAAAGAAAATCGACGAGGGCAGGGCGGCTTCGAACGGAGGAATCTTCAGATGTTGGGCTGGAGGCTGCATATCGACCGCAATGGCGGATTACCGGGATGGCTTGTCGGGTAATCACTATATCCAGCAAAGGTGTCAGGCAGATAATCCTTTCATCTCTTTCTGCCCAAGGACCGTTCCCATGACCACCCGCCGCGCCCTGGATGGCCAGGTCTGCGCCCTGATGACCGGCCTCTGTGCCATTTGGGGTTTCCAGCAAGTCGCGATCAAGGCCGGCGCCGCCGACATGGCGCCGATGCTGCAACTGGGCGTGCGCTCGGCCATCGCTGCGGCACTGGTCTGGTTGTTGGTGCTGGTGCGCGGTGAACGCCTGTCCCTGGCCGATGGCAGTTGGCGCCCGGGCCTGCTGGTGGGGTTGTTGTTTGCCTTGGAGTTCGTGATGGTGGGCGAAGGCCTGCGGCATACGACGGCTTCGCATATGGTGATTTTCCTCTATACCGCACCGATGTTCGCCGCCCTCGGCTTGCACTGGAAACTGCCGAGCGAACGCCTCAAGCCGGCGCAATGGCTGGGCATCGCCGTTGCCTTCGGCGGGATCGTGGTGGCTTTCAGCGGGGGCTCGGGCGCAGCGAACGGCAGCTCGTTGCTCGGTGACGGCATGGGCTTGCTGGCCGGTGCGCTGTGGGGCGCAACCACGGTGACGGTACGCTGTTCGCGTTTAACGAATCTGCCGGCCAGCCAGACGCTGCTTTACCAACTGGTTGGCGCCGGGGTGTTGTTGATTGGACTGTCGATAGCGCTAGGGCAAACGACGATCAACCCCACGCCGCAACTCATCGCCAGCATGGCGTTCCAGGTGTTGCTGGTGTCCTTCGCCAGCTTCCTGATCTGGTTCTCCCTGCTGCGTCACTACCTCGCTTCGCAACTGGGGGTGCTGTCGTTCATGACGCCGCTGTTTGGCATCGGTTTTGGCGTCTGGTTGCTGGATGAGCCGCTGGAGCCGAACTTCATCGTTGGCGCGGTTCTGGTGCTGGGCGGGATCTTGCTGGTCAGCGGTTACGGATGGTTTCGCCAGCGTTGGGGGCGATGGCCGGTTTTGCGTCGAGGGTAACTGAGCGAAGGAATAAAAAAGCCCACCCCTGCTGAAGCCGGGGTGGGCTTTTTATTGAGGCCAAAAAGCCTTCAGGTGCCCGCAAAGGCTTGGATCAAACCTTGACGATCCAACCCGCTGGCGCTTCCACGTCGCCGGTCTGCACGCCGGTCAGCTCTTTGTAGAGCTTCTGGGTGATCGGGCCGACTTCGGTTTCGCTGTGGAACACGTGCAGCTTGTCCTTGTAGCTGATGCCGCCAATCGGGGTGATCACCGCAGCGGTACCGCAGGCGCCGGCTTCCTTGAAGTCCGACAGCTTGTCGATGAACACGTCACCTTCGATAACTTCCAGGCCCAGGCGCGATTTGGCCAGTTCGATCAGCGACAGGCGAGTAATGCCCGGCAGGACCGAAGGGGATTTCGGGGTGACGAATTTGTTGTCGTGGGTGATGCCGAAGAAGTTGGCCGAGCCGACTTCCTCGATTTTCGAGTGGGTCATCGGGTCCAGGTAGATGCAGTCGGCGAAACTGGCCTTCTTGGCCTGGGAGCCGGGCATCAGGCTGGCGGCGTAGTTGCCACCGACCTTGGCCGCGCCGGTGCCTTGTGGGGCGGCGCGGTCGAAGCTGGAGATCAGGAAGTTGTGCGGGGTCAGGCCGCCCTTGAAATAGGCGCCGACCGGGATGCAGAAAATCGAGAAGATGAACTCGGGTGCGGTGCGCACGCCGATGTTGTCACCCACGCCGATCACGAACGGGCGCAGGTACAGCGCGCCGCCGGTGCCGTAAGGCGGGATGAAGCGCTCGTTGGCGCGGACCACTTGCTTGCAGGCTTCGACGAACTGCTCGGTCTCGACGTGCGGCATCAGCAGGCGGGCGCAACTGCGCTGCATGCGGGCGGCGTTCTGGTCCGGGCGGAACAGGTTGATCGAACCGTCCTTGCAGCGATAGGCCTTCAGGCCTTCGAAGCACTGCTGACCATAGTGCAGGGCGGTGGAGCCCTCGCTGATGTGCAGCACGTTGTCTTCGGTCAGGGTGCCCGCGTCCCAGGCACCATCGCGCCAGTGCGACAGGTAGCGCTTGTCGGTCTTGATGTAGTCAAAGCCCAGTTTGTCCCAATTGATGCTCTCGTTACCCATGACACCCTCTATTTCTTAACAACCGTCGAAACGGTTCAAGGCTTCTGACGTTTTTTGGATGGGGACAACAATACTTCATTCCGGGGCTGTTTCGCAGCCTGTTACACGAATCCTGCAGCTGAAAACAGCCCTGCGGTCGTTGTGAGGGATTGTGGGAGCAAGGCTTGCCCGCGATACAGCCGACGCGGTCCTTGGTGAACCGAGGCGCCTGCATCGCGAGCAAGCTTTGCTCCCACAGCAAATCTTGCTCCCACAAGTTACTCACCCACAGCTGTTACAGATGCAACGCATGCCCCAGCGCCCGCAACGCCGCTTCCTGCACGGCCTCGCCCAGCGTCGGGTGGGCGTGGATGGTGCCGGCGATGTCCTCCAGGCGCGCGCCCATCTCCAGGGATTGGCCGAACGCGGTGGACAGCTCCGACACGCCGACGCCGACCGCCTGCCAGCCAACGATCAGGTGATTGTCCCGTCGCGCCACGACCCGGACGAAACCGCTTTTCGATTCCAGGGTCATGGCCCGACCGTTGGCGGCGAACGGGAAGCTCGACACAATGCAATCGAGCCCGGCCGCCTTGGCCTCGTCCGGTGTCTTGCCGACCACCACCAGTTCCGGATCGGTGAAGCACACCGCGGCGATGGCCGTTGGGTTGAACTCCCTGTGCTGGCCGGCGATCAACTCGGCGACCATTTCACCCTGGGCCATGGCCCGGTGGGCGAGCATCGGTTCGCCGCTCAGGTCGCCGATGGCCCAGACGTTGCGCATGCTGGTCTGGCAACGGTTGTCGATTTTCAGCGCCGAACCGTTCATCGCCAAGTCCAGCGCTTCGAGGTTCCAGCCCTGGGTGTTGGGTTTGCGACCAACGGCCACCAGCACCCGGTCGGTGTCCAGGTTCAGCGTCTCGCCATCGGGATCACGCACTTGCAAGGTGCTGGCCTGGGCATCGAAACCTTCGACGCTGTGCTTGAGGTACAGCTTCACGCCCAACTGCTTGAGCGCCTCGTGCACTGGTTGGGTCAGCTCGCCGTCATAGGCTGGCAGGATGCGTTCCTGGGCCTCGACCACGCTGACCTCGGCGCCGAGCTTGCGGTAGGCAATGCCCAGCTCCAGGCCGATGTAGCCACCGCCGACCACCACCAGATGCTTGGGCACCGAGGTGGGGGCGAGGGCTTCGGTGGAGGAAATGATCGGCCCGCCCACCGGCAGCATCGGCAGATTGACGCTTTTCGAGCCGGTGGCCAGCAGCAGGTGTTCGCACTGGATGCGAGTGTCACCGACCTCGACCGTCTTGCCATCGATCACCTTGGCCCAGCCGTGAATGACCTGGACCTTGTGCTTCTTCAACAGTGCCGCGACGCCGGTGGTCAGGCGATCGACGATGCCGTCCTTCCATTCCACGCTCTTGCCGATGTCCAGCGTCGGCGCCGCCACCGTGATGCCCAAGGCCGCCCCCTGGCTGTGGTGCCGGGTCTGGTGGAACTGCTCGGCCACATGGATCAAGGCCTTGGACGGGATACAGCCGATATTCAGGCAGGTCCCGCCCAACGCCTGGCCTTCCACCAGGATGGTCGAGATGCCCAGTTGCCCGGCACGGATCGCCGTCACATAGCCGCCAGGGCCGCCGCCGATGATCAGCAGCGTGGTGTTCAAAGTTTGCATCGCCTGCTCCATTGATGATTAGTCCACAAACAGGGTGGCGGGTTGTTCGAGCAGGCCACGCAGGGCCTGGATGAATTGCGCCGCGTCCATGCCGTCGACCACCCGGTGATCGAAAGAGCTGGAGAGGTTCATCATCTTGCGGATCACGATCTGGCCCTTGATCACCACGGGCCGCTCGACGATTTTGTTTACGCCGACAATCGCCACTTCCGGCAGGTTCAGCACCGGCGTGCTGACGATGCCGCCGAGCGCACCGAGGCTGGTCAGGGTGATGGTCGAACCGGACAGCTCATCGCGGCTGGCCTTGCCCGTGCGGGCCGCCGTTGCCAGGCGGGAGATTTCCGTCGCGCTGTCCCACAGGCTACGGGCTTCGGCGTGACGCACCACCGGCACCATCAGGCCAACATCGCTCTGGGTGGCGACGCCCACATGCACCGCGCCTGAGCGGTGGATGACCTGGGCGTCATCGTCGTAGCGCGCGTTCATCTGCGGAAAGTCGCGCAGGGCCACGACCAAGGCGCGGACCAGGAACGGCAGCAAGGTCAGCTTGCCGCGACTGGCGCCGTGTTTTTCATTCAAGTGAACCCGCAGCTCTTCCAGGGCGGTGACGTCGATTTCTTCGACGTAGCTGAAATGGGCGGCGCGCTGGGTCGCTTCCTGCATGCGCTGGGCGATCTTGCGACGCATGCCGATCACCGGGATCTGCTGCTCGTCGTGGCGCTCGGCATAACCCGAACCGCCCTTGGCCTGGGTCGACGGACCTTGGGCCAGATAGGCTTCCAGGTCCTCGTGCAGGACCCGTCCGGCGGGGCCGCTGCCCTGGACCAGGCGCAATTGAATGCCCAGGTCCAGCGCGTGTTTGCGCACGGCCGGCGACGCCAGTGGACGCTCGTCGGGGTCGCGGGCCACAGGCGCTTGCGGGGCGCAGCGTGGCGCGGTGGTTTTTTCCAGCACCGGTTCAGGTGTTGCCACGGGTGTCGGCTTCGGTGCTTGCGCAGCCGGCGCTGGCGCTGGCGTCTGTTGGGCCGATTCTTTCAGGTTACCCGCACCTTCGACTTCAATGCGGATCAATTCGCTGCCCACCGCCATGACTTCACCGGGCTCGCCACCCAGGGCGATGACCCGGCCATGCACTGGCGAGGGGATATCCACCATGGCCTTGTCGGTCATGACATCGGCCAGTACCTGATCTTCGACCACCATGTCGCCGACCTTGACGTGCCACACCGACAGTTCAACTTCCGCGATGCCTTCGCCGATGTCCGGCATCTTGATAACGTGCGTGCCCATTCAGACCTCCATGACCCGTTTCAACGCCGCGCCCACACGGGACGGCCCTGGGAAATACGCCCACTCCTGCGCGTGCGGGTAGGGGGTGTCCCAACCGGTGACACGCTCGATAGGCGCTTCCAGGTGGTGGAAGCAGTGTTCTTGCACCAACGCCACCAGTTCGGCGCCGAAACCGCAGGTGCGGGTGGCTTCGTGGACGACCACACAGCGGCCGGTTTTCTTCACCGACTTGACGATGGTTTCCAGGTCCAGCGGCCACAGGCTGCGCAGGTCGATGACTTCAGCGTCGATACCGGTTTCCTCGGCGGCGACCTGGGACACATAGACCGTGGTGCCGTAGGTGAGGATGGTCACGTCCTTGCCCGGACGGGTAATGGCGGCGACGTCCAGCGGCACCGTGTAGTAGCCGTCCGGCACTTGCGCCGAGGGGTGTTTCGACCACGGTGTTACCGGGCGGTCGTGGTGGCCGTCGAACGGGCCGTTATACAGGCGCTTGGGTTCGAGGAAGATCATCGGGTCATCGTTTTCGATGGAGGCGATCAGCAAGCCCTTGGCGTCGTAGGGGTTGGATGGCATGACGGTGCGCAGGCCGCAGACCTGGGTGAACATCGCTTCGATGCTCTGGCTGTGGGTCTGGCCGCCATAGATACCGCCGCCGCAGGGCATGCGCAGGGTCATTGGCGCGGTGAACTCGCCGGCCGAGCGATAGCGCAGGCGCGCCGCTTCGGAAATGATCTGGTCCGAGGCTGGGTAGACATAGTCGGCGAACTGGATCTCGGCTACTGGGCGCAGACCGTAGGCGCCCATGCCCACCGCCACGCCGACGATGCCGCTTTCGGAAATCGGTGCGTCGAACACCCGCGAGGTGCCGTACTTGTTCTGCAGGCCTTCGGTGCAGCGGAACACGCCGCCGAAGTAGCCCACGTCCTGGCCGAACACCACGACGTTGTCGTCGCGTTCGAGCATCACGTCCATGGCCGAGCGCAGGGCCTGGATCATGGTCATGGTGGTAGTGGTCATGGCGGTGTCCAACGCAATATTGTTGTTGTGATCGTTCATGTCAGATCCCCAACTGCTGACGCTGGCGCTTCAAGTGCTCCGGCATCTCTTTGTAGACGTCTTCGAACATGGTCGCGGCGCTTGGAATCTGCCCGCCGGCGAGGGTGCCGTACTGTTCGGCCTCCTTCTGCGCGGCGATCACTTCGGCTTCGAGTTCGGCGGTAACTGCCGCATGTTCCTCTTCGGACCACTGGCCGATCTTCACCATGTGCTGCTTGAGGCGCGCAATCGGATCGCCCAGCGGGAAGTGGCTCCAGTCGTCGGCGGGGCGGTACTTCGACGGATCGTCGGAGGTGGAGTGCGGGCCGGCGCGGTAGGTGACCCATTCGATCAGCGCCGGGCCGAGGTTGCGGCGGGCACGTTCGGCGGCCCAGCGCGAGGCGGCGTAGACCGCCATGAAATCGTTGCCATCCACGCGCAGGGAGGCGATGCCGCAACCGACGCCGCGTCCGGCGAAGGTCGTGGCTTCACCTCCGGCAATGGCCTGGAAGGTGGAGATTGCCCACTGGTTGTTGACCACGTTGAGGATCACCGGCGCCCGGTAGACGTGGGCGAAGGTGAGGGCAGTGTGGAAGTCCGATTCGGCGGTGGCGCCGTCACCGATCCAGGCCGAGGCGATCTTGGTATCACCCTTGATCGCCGAGGCCATGCCCCAGCCCACGCCCTGGACGAATTGCGTGGCGAGGTTGCCGGAAATGGTGAAGAAACCAGCGTTCTTGACCGAGTACATGATCGGCAACTGGCGGCCCTTGAGCGGATCGCGCTCGTTGGACAGCAGTTGGCAGATCAGGTCCACCAGCGGCACTTCGCGGGCCATCAGGATGCTTTGCTGGCGGTAGGTGGGGAAGCACATGTCGTCGATGTTCAACGCCAGGGCCTGGGCGCTGCCGATGGCTTCTTCGCCAAGGCTTTGCATGTAGAACGACATCTTTTTCTGACGCTGGGCGACGACCATGCGGTTGTCGTAGATGCGGGTCTTGAGCATGGCACGCATGCCCTTGCGCAGGATCTCGACGGGAATGTCCGCGGCCCAGTCGCCCAAGGCATTGCCCTGGTCGTCGAGCACGCGAATCAGGCCACGGGCCAGGTCGGCGGTGTCGGCGGGTTCGACGTCGATGGGAGGTTTGCGCACCGTGCCGGCATCGGACAGATGCAGGTAGGAGAAGTCGGTCTGGCAGCCGGGACGCCCCGAGGGTTCTGGGACGTGCAGGCGTAGCGGTTCATACGCTGGGTTCATGGCTTTCTACGCTCGATCTTGTGAATTTCTTGTAGTGGGCGCGCTAGCTGACGAATTTCCCCGGGTACGGGAAATTGTCCTACAACAATCATAGGCTCGACGCAGAAGAATATTTTTCTCTGTTAGCTTGCTGTTCAGATCATTTGCAGATAAAAAATCTGCACAACGATAAAAAACAGGATTATTTGTCTCATGCGTAAATTGGATCGCACCGACATCGGCATTCTGAACAGCCTTCAGGAAAACGCCCGCATCACCAACGCCGATCTCGCCCGTTCGGTCAATCTGTCGCCCACGCCGTGCTTCAACCGGGTCCGGGCCATGGAGGAGCTGGGGGTGATCCGCGAGCAAGTCACGCTGCTGGACGCCGACCTGCTGGGCCTGCACGTCAACGTGTTCATCCATGTGAGTTTGGAGAAACAGGTGGAAGAGGCGCTGCAGCACTTTGAAGAGGCGATCTCCGACCGACCGGAGGTGATGGAGTGCTACCTGATGGCCGGCGACCCGGATTACCTGATCCGCGTGCTGGTGCCGACCATCCAGTCGCTGGAGCGGTTCATGATGGACTTCCTGACCAAGGTCCCGGGCGTGGCGAACATCCGCTCCAGCTTTGCCCTCAAGCAGGTGCGCTACAAGACCGCGCTGCCGTTGCCGGCCAATGGGTTGACCCTGGGCACCTGACCCCCTGTGGGAGCGAGCCTGTTCGCGAAGGCGGCGGCACTTCAACATTGATGCCAGCAGACCCACCGCTATCGCGAGCAAGCTCGCTCCCACAATGGGACCTGCGTTTGGCTGCGGATTCATTGGCAACCCAAAACCCTGTGGGAGCAAAGCTTGCTCGCGATGCAGGCGCCTCGGTTTCCCAGGAGACCGCCTTCACTTCATCGCGGGCAAGCCTTGCTCCCACAGGGAAGTGGGCCTTAGAGCAACCGACACTGCATCGAAAACCCCAGCGCCACCGACTGCCCTTGCTCCAGCAAACGCAACCCCGGTCGCCCCGGCAGGTGATGGGCGTTGACCGGATGACTGACCGGTTCGATGCAGAAGAAGTCCAGGCCCACGGGGCAGTACAGCAGGAAATAGTCGCTGCCACTGGCGCGGCACTCCAGCTCATAACCCAAGTCCGGTTGCTGGATCAGACAGTGCCCGTCCCAACCGCCGAAGCCGTTGTCGACCAGCGTGTCTGGCAGTAACCGGGCGTGCTGGAAATCCCACTCTGCGGGGATGCCCCTCAGTTCCGTTGGCAGTTTCGATGCGTCGCACAGCCAGACTTCGCTGGCGCGGGTTTGCAGGCGAGTACTGGCGGTGCGCGGAAAATACGGATGCAACCCCAGCCCGTGCCAGGCGGCCTGTTCGGCCATGTGGGTGACGTGCATGGCGATCTGCAACTGACCGCCGCTCAAGCGAATCCGCAGGCTGGCGCAATAGGCGAACGGGTATTGGCTGTCGAGTTGCAGCAACACGTCCTGGGCACTTTGCTCTATCACTTGCCACGGTTGTTGCCAGGCACTGCCATGGATCGGAAACGGATCGTTGGGGCTATTGGCCTCCAGGGCCAGCCAGCCGCCGGGGCAGTCGAAACCGCCGTTGGCGATCCGGTTCGACCAGGGGATCAACGGGAAGCCGCCGAGCTTGCCGGGCAAACGGTTTTCCAGCGCTTGCGGAGTGGGAGGGCGTAACAGCTGCGCGCCGCTGCTGCGCAACGTCCAGTCGACGAGGCTGGCGCCCAGGTGAGGGGCGAGGGTGAGGCGGGTGAGTTCGTCTTCGAGATGGAGAAGGGGCAGCGTCATGTTGGCCTTGTTCTGCAAGGTTGAAAAAACTGATGTGGGAAAAGCCGGATTCTTGTGTGCGAACCCTGATGTGGCGAGGGGATATAGAGAAACGTCGCACCGCACTGTGGGAGCAAAGCTTGCTCGCGATGCAGGCTCCTCGGTTTCCTTGGAGACTGCATCATCTTCATCGCGGGCAAGCCTTGCTCCCACAAGGGGATTTTGTCGTTTGTTACAACACCAGGTGCGGCAACCACAGGGAAATGGCGGGAACATAAGTCACGAGCAGCAGCACCACGAACAGCATGGCGTAGAACGGCAGCAGCGCCTTGACGGTGCTTTCGATGCTGACCTTGCCGATGGCGGAACCGACGAACAACACCGCGCCCACTGGTGGCGTGATCAGCCCGATGCCCAGGTTCACCAGCATGATCATGCCGAACTGCACCGGGTCCACGCCGATGCCCACGATCACCGGCATCAGGATCGGTGTCAGGATCAGGATCAATGGCGCCATGTCCATCACGGTGCCCAACAGCAGCAGCATCACGTTGATGCACATCAGGATCACGTAGCGGTTGTCCGACAGTGTCAGGAACGCGGTGGTGATCTTCGCCGGGATCTCCATCAGCGTCATGATGTAGCCGAAGCTGGCGGCGAAGCCGATCAGGATCATCACGATGGAGATGGTGCGTACCGTGCGGTGCATCAGTTTCGGCAACTCGCTCCACTTGTAGTCGCGATAGATGCACATGGTCACGAAGAATGCCCACACCACGGCGATGGCGGCCGATTCGGTGGCGGTGAAAACACCCGAGAGAATGCCGCCAAGGATGATGAACAGGGTCATCATGCCCCACATGGCTTCCTTGCAGATCTTCAACGCTTGCTTGAGGGGAATCACTTCGCCCTTGGGGTAATTGCGTTTTTTCGCGAAGACCAGGCACAGCGCCATCAGGCACAGGTTCATCATGATGCCGGGGACGATGCCGGCCATGAACAGCGAACCGATGGAGACGGTGCCGCCAGCGGCGAGGGAGTACAACACCGCGTTGTGGCTGGGCGGTGTCAGCAACGCTTGCACCGAACCACTGACGGTGACGGCGGTGGCGTAATCACGCGGATAGCCGCGGCGTTCCATTTCCGGGATCAACACCGAACCGACCGAGGCGGTGTCGGCCACCGAGGAGCCGGAGATCGCGCCAAAAAAACTCGAGGCCACGAGGTTGACCAATGACAGGCCACCACGCACGAACCCCACCAGCACACTGGCGAATGCCACCAGTCGGCGGGACATGCCGCCTTCGGCCATGATCGCACCGGCCAGCACGAAGAACGGAATGGCCAGCAACGAGAATTTGTTCACCCCGCCCGTTACCTGGATCATCATGGCCTGGAACGGAATATCGATCCACCACGCTCCGATCAGGGCGGCAGCGCCCAACGCGTAGGCGACCGGCATGCCGATCAGGATCAACAGTAAAAAACTGCCCAACAGAATCAGAGCGTCCATTAAACGGCACCTTCGCTTTCTTCGATCAGGTCGAACTGCACGACCCGACGTTGGCTTTGATCACCCAGGAAGAGTTTTTCCAGGACAAAAATCAAGGTCAGGAAACCTCCGACCGGAATCGGCATGTAGGTGATGCCGACGCGCAGGGTAGGGATGGCGCTCATGAATTGATTCCAAGTGGTCATGCACAGCTTGGTGCCCCAAATGGTCATGAAGATGCAGACCGCCGCCATCAATAGCTGGGTGAAAATCGACGCCGCGGTTTGCCAGTGCGGGTGCATGCGGCTAGTGACCATGTCCACGGCCATGTGCGAGCCGGAGCGATAGCTGGCGGCGGCACCGATGAAGGTAAACACGATCATCAGCAAGATGGCGGTGGGCTCTGGCCAGCTTGAGCCGGTACCGAGTACATAGCGGGCGAACACCCCCCACGGAATCATCAGGGCAACTGCCAGGACAGATAGGCCGGCTACCCAGATGCACGTCATGTAAATCGTGTCGTTGATACGCAGCAGCAAATTCTTCATCGGGTTCCACCGTAACCGGGCGCACCTTTTAACCGCAGGCGCGCCCAGCCTTTTCATGAGTACGGATTGAGAGGGCTTACTGAACGGCTTCGATACGCTTGATCAGGTCGGCATACGGCGCGCCGTATTTGGCCCGGATCGGTGCCGTGGCGTCGTAGAAAGGTTTCTTGTCCACGGTGATGAACTCGACGCCGGCGGCCTTGAGTTTTTCTTCACTGGCGGTGGACTTCTTGTCCCACAGCACGCGCTCTTCAGCCTGGGCGGCCTTGGCGGCTTTCTTCACCATGTCCTGCTGCTCTGGGGTGAGTTTGTTCCAGGTGATTTTCGACATCACGATCGGCTCAGGCAGGATCAGGTGACCGGTCAGGCTGTAGTACTTGGCGTTCTGGTAGTGGTTGTGCTCGAGCATGGTCGGTGGGTTGTTTTCCGCGCCGTCGATCACGCCGGTCTGCAAGGCGCTGAAGATCTCGCCGGTGTCCATCGCGATACCATTGCCGCCCATGGCGTTGATGGTCTCGATGAACATAGGGTTGCCCTGTACGCGAATCTTCATGCCCTTCATGTCTTCGAGCTTGCGCACCGGTTTCTTGGTGTAGAGGTTGCGCGTGCCGCCGTCCATCCAGGCCAGGGCCACCAGGCCGAATTCGGAATTGGTGATCCGATCGAGGATCGCATCGCCGACTTCACCATCGATGACAGCGCGCATGTGGGCCTGGTCGCGGAAAATGAATGGCATGTTGAAGACGTTCACGTCCGGCACGACGGGGCCGACGATACCCAGGCTGACCCGGGACATCTGGATCGCGCCGGCTTGCATCTGCTCGATGACTTCTTTTTCAGAACCCAGTACACCGCCTGGGAAATACTTGAACTTCAGCTCGCCGTTACTCTCCTTTTCCAAGGTTTTACCCATGGATTCCTCGGCGACTACAGTTGGGTAGCCCTTGGGGTGGATGTCGGCGATCTTGATATCGAGGGCATGGGCCGCCTGGGCCAGAAAGGCCAAGGGGAGGGCTGCGATCAGAAGCGTACGTTTGAAATTCATGGTCAATCTCCAGTCTTGTTGTTTTTTTTTATGGCTCATCCAGTGAATCGGTGAAGCAGATCAGTTCGCGGAGTGCTCCCGTCCTCCGAAAGCAGGTTCAGCCAGGCCCTTGACGCCGGGTGTGAGGGCGAACACGCCACCGGCCAGGGACTGCGGGTCGTTGTCGTCACCGGGGCGGATCGAGGTGACGAAGAGGGTGTCGAGGCGACTGCCGCCAAAGGCACACATGGTCGGTTTTTTCACCGGCACTTGCAGCGAACAGTCGAGACGTCCGTCCGGGGTGAAACGGTGAATCAGCCCGGCATCATTGGCGCAGATCCAATAGCAACCGTCGGCATCCACCGCGGCGCCATCGGGGCGACCGGGCAACGGCATCATGTCGACGAGCAGCCTCCGGTTGGACGGCGTGCCGCTGTCGATGTCGTAGTCGAAAGCCCAGATCTGCTGCACCAGCGGGTGTGAATCGGAGAGGTACATCGTGCGTCCGTCCGGGCTGAAGCCCAGGCCGTTGGGCACGATGAAACCGCTCAGTTGCGCCTCGACCGGGCTGCGCTGGCCTGCCTCGAAGCGATACATCTGGCCCGCGTCCGCGTTGGCGCCCATGTTCAGCACCATGCTGCCGGCCCAGAAGCGGCCCTGGCGGTCGCAACGGCCATCGTTGAGGCGCATGTCGGTACGGCTGTGCTCGACGCTTGCGCACAGTTCGCTGTCCAGGCTGCCGTCATCATTTGGGTGCAGGCGAAAGAAACCGCTTTCCATGCCCGCTACCCAACCACCGTCCTGGTGACGGGCGAGGCAGGCGAGCATTTCAGGGGCTTCCCAGCCCTGGATTTTTCCGCTGCTGGCATTCCAGCGTTGCAGGCCACCGCTGGGAATGTCCACCCAATACAGGGCATTTTCCTCGGGGACCCAAACCGGGCTTTCCCCGACGGCGTTGCGTGCATCGACAATCAATTCGGCTTGCATGGTGATTCCTTTGTGCGTGCGTATCCCATGAAAAACAGCGAATCAGTCGTCGAATGGGCCGGCCGCCACAAAGGCGCCGCCCTGATAAACCATGGCCGGATCATCGGCGGCCGGCATCGGCTGCGCTTCGACCTTGGCGCGGAAAATTTCCGAGGTGTCCTTGGGCTGGTAACCCAGGTGTGCGGCCTGGCTGTTGTCCCACCAGACGTCGCGGTTGGCGGACACGCCGTAGACCACGGTGTGGCCGACTTTCGGGGTGTAGAGCGAGCATTCGATCAGTTGAGTGAGGTCGTCGAAGCTCAGCCAGGTGCTCATCATCCGGCGGTTCTGCGGTTCGGCGAACGACGAGCCAATGCGGATGCTGACCGTCTCGATGCCGTAGCGATCGAAGTAGAAACTGGCGACGTCTTCGCCGTAGGACTTGGACAGGCCGTAGTAACCATCCGGGCGGCGAGGGGAGAGGGCGTCGAGGGTCTGGTCTTGTTTGTAGAAACCGATGACGTGGTTGGAGCTGGCGAAGATCACCCGCTTGACGCCGTGTTTGCGGGCAGCTTCATAAATGTGGAAAACGCCGCTGATGTTGGCGCCGAGGATTTCTTCGAACGGACGCTCCACCGAAACACCGCCGAAGTGCAGGATGGCGTCGACGCCTTCGACCAGTTGATGTACGGCCTGCTTGTCCGACAGGTCGCAGGGCACCACTTCTTCGCTTTCGTCGATTGCCGGGGCCATGTTGGCGATGTCCGACAGGCGAATGTGGCGGGCGAAAGGCTTGAGGCGCTCGCGCAAAACTTTGCCAAGGCCGCCGGCGGCACCGGTCAATAGGAGGCGATTGAGGGGGTGGCGAATCTGTGTCGTGGTCATGGCATTACCTGAGCAAACTATGAGAGGTACAGTTGTTATAAGTTGTCGTACGACCGAGAGGGAATATCCTTATCCTTCCGTTACCTTGTCAACGTTTGATCGACGAACCGCTCTGGATCGGCGTCCCTGCCGCAGGTTGCCATGGGATGCGCTCATGGCAAATGGATCCTGGTATTACAGAAGCGAGAATGGATAGTTGATGAAAATGCGGTTCTCGTCGAATTCGTTGGTGCTGTAGTCCCGACGAATCGATGCGTTACGCCATTTCACGTTGAGGCTCTTCAGCGCGCCGCTTTGCACGGTGTAGGCCAGTTCGGTTTCACGGCCCCATTCCTTGCCGTCATCAACGGTGGCGGTGTGCACGTTCTCACCGCTGATGTAGCGGTTCATCAGGGTCAGGCCCGGCACGCCGACAGCGGCGAAGTTGAAGTCGTGGCGCACTTGCCAGGATTTTTCCTTGGCGTTGTCGTAGCTGGAGTTGTAGCTGTCGTTGG
>NZ_VZPJ01000008.1 GCF_008801605.1 Pseudomonas brassicacearum subsp. brassicacearum
AAGTTTCCTTTGCAACTTCAACCACTTGCGCTTCCGATCTCTCGTTAGCGGGAGGCGAATTCTACAGCGTTACTCGCTGCTGTCAACACCTCTTTTTCACCGCTTTCGACCGAGAAGATCGAACCGCGGATAGAGCCAAACAACACCGCTCTACCTGCTCCTTCCGGGCTTCGATGAACTGAAGCCCAGCACCTTCGAAACCTACTTAACTCATTGAATATCAAGGAGTTTTCCGTTTCGACTGCGCCGGAAGTGGGGCGAATTATAGACTTCCAGAATCTGCCGTCAACCCTTAATTTGATTTTTCTATCTTTAGCCCGACACGACACTTAAATCTGCCCGGTATATAGACGGAATCGCTGCATATGCGCAATATACTGCTCAAAACAGCCCCCCGCCTTTATTCTGGACGACACTTCGTAATGACGCCCCCTCCACATCGCAGCCTGGCCTCCACCCTGTACCCGGTTGCCCTGCTATTAATAGCCATGGCTTCAATCCAATCAGGAGCCTCCCTCGCCAAAAGCATGTTCCCGGTAGTGGGCGCACAGGGCACAACGACGCTGCGACTCATTTTTGCCAGCCTCATCATGCTGTTATTGCTACGTCCCTGGCGCGCCAAGCTCACCGCCCAATCCCTGCGCACTGTGATCGTTTATGGAATGGCACTGGGCGGCATGAACTTTCTCTTCTATATGTCGGTTCGTACCGTTCCACTGGGCATTGCCGTGGCACTGGAGTTCACCGGGCCTCTGGCAGTCGCCATTTACGCCTCGCGCCGGGCAATCGACTTTCTCTGGATCGCCCTGGCAGTCGTTGGCCTGCTTCTGCTTATACCGACCGGAGCGACCAATGCCGGTATCGACCTGCTTGGAGCCGGCTATGCGCTGGGCGCAGGTTTCTGCTGGGCGCTGTACATCCTGTTTGGCCAGAAGGCTGGCGCGGACAATGGTGTGCAAACCGCCGCACTGGGGGTGATGATCGCCGCCCTGTTCGTCGCACCGATTGGTATCGTGCACGCGGGCGCCGCATTGCTCACACCGAGCCTGATTCCAATCGCCATCGGCGTCGCCATTCTGTCTACGGCCCTGCCCTACACCCTGGAAATGATCTCCCTGACCCGAATGCCAGCCCGCACTTTCGGCACGCTGATGAGCGTCGAACCGGCAGTCGCGGCCCTGTCGGGGCTGGTCTTTCTGCAGGAGTACTTGTCCTTGGCCCAATGGTTAGCCATTACCTGCATCATCCTCGCGTCGGTCGGCGCAACGATGACCATGGCCAACACTGCGAAGCCTGCCGTCGCGGCAGATTGAAGCAGGATTTAACGAAGGTCTGGTATTTGCCACGCATTTAGGCCATGTTTAGACCGGTAACCCAATGTCAAACATGGATTTTTCATACAGGACGTCATGAACGCTTCAAGCAAGAGCGAACACAATCGTACGTGGACACAAGATTCACGACGATTATAAGGACAGGAATGAAACGAATTTTGATACTGATCGCCGTACTTGCAGTAGCGGGCTGTGCGGCAACATCGAAAACTGAAGTCAAACGCGGTAAAAAAGGCCTGCACATCAACTGCTCCGGCCTATCCTCATCCTGGGATCAGTGCGCCGCCAGCGCCGCCAATTCATGTGCTCCCAAGGGTTACAAGGTCATTGCCAAGTCCGGCGACGTCGTCGAGGAACCCGGGGACTATCCCTTCGGGCTCAATCCCGCTGGCTATACCAGCCGCAGCATGATCGTCATTTGTAAATAGGTCACGTCAGTCGAGCCCTTGCTCGGCCATTCGGCGCCTAATCTCCTCATGACTGGACTTGAGGACGTCACGCTGGACCTGCGGCGTGACCAGCATCCGCGCAACTACCAATGCTCCCACGCATTGAGACAGGATGGCCCAGGCCAGACTATCGCTTCCCAATATCCGCGCCCAGCTTTCGTGCAAACGACAGATCCACGTTTGCGCCGTCTCCCTCACCTGGACATCCGATCGCGCGATCTCGGCCCCCAGCACTGGCAACGCACACCCTGCATCGGGCTGCTCAACATGGCTCATGCTCAAGTACTGCTTGAGGCAGCGCTCCAGCTTCATTGAGTCCATGGCACCGTCGCCACTCAGACGATCCAGGCTTTGGGCCAACTCCCGCTCGACAATGGCCTTGAAGAGCTCATCCTTCGATGAGAAGTGGCTATAAAACGCGCCGCCGCTCAACCCGATTGCTTTCATCAAGCCATCGACACCGACCGTGGAGAAACCCGACTTCTTGGCGGAGACGGCACTGCTGGCGAGCAGTTTCTCGCGGGTTTCCATTTTGTGATTGGCTGAATATCGCATGGCCCTGCCCCTGATTGCTTACCTTGACGCTTGCCGGATCTTAGCATAACGTCCGTTTAGTTAACGATCGTTTACCAATAAGGCTGACCATGAATAACAATAGAGTCGTACTGGTTGTTGGCGCGGGCGACGCCACGGGTGGCGCGATTGCCAGACGCTTTGCACAGGAAGGTTTTGTTGCCTGTGTTACTCGCCGCAGCGCCGACAAACTCGAACCCCTGGTGGATGGAATTCGTGCCCAAGGCGGCGAAGCCCACGGGTTTGCCTGTGATGCGCGTAAAGAAGACGACGTGATCGCACTCATCGAGCAAATCGAGAACCAGATCGGCCCGATCGAAGCCTTTGTGTTCAACATCGGCGCCAACGTCCCCTGCAGCATCCTCGAAGAAACCGCGCGCAAGTATTTCAAGATATGGGAAATGGCCTGTTTCTCAGGCTTTCTCAATGCACGGGAAGTGGCCAAGCGCATGGTCAAGCGCCAGCGCGGGACGATTCTGTTTACCGGGGCAACGGCGGGATTGCGCGGCGCTTCGGGGTTCGCCGCATTCGCGGGCGCCAAACATGGCATACGGGCACTGGCCCAGAGCATGGCCCGTGAGCTGGGGCCGCTGAATATTCACGTGGCCCACGTGGTGGTGGACGGCGCCATCGACACCGACTTCATCCGCGATAATTTCCCGGAAAAATATGCCACCAAGGATCAGGACGGCATCCTGAACCCTGAACACATTGCCGACAATTATTGGTACCTGCACAGCCAACCCCGCGACGCCTGGACCTTCGAGCTGGACCTGCGGCCCTGGAGCGAACGCTGGTAACCCCTCCCCTCACAACAACAAGAGAGCAGATCCCATGAGCAAATCGGTGGAGTTTTACTTCGATCTCGGCAGCCCGACCACTTACCTGGCCTACACCCAGTTGCCGACGCTGTGCGCGCAGACCAACAGCCAGTTGATCTATCGTCCGATGTTGTTGGGCGGCGTCTTCAAGGCAACCGGCAATGCATCACCGGCGACAGTGCCGGCCAAGAACCCTTACCTGTTCAAGGACCTGAATCGCTTCGCCAAACGCTACGGCGTCGCCTTCAAGTTCAATCCACACTTCCCCATCAACACGCTGCAGCTGATGCGCGCGGTGACTGGCATGCAGTTGCGCCAACCTGAACGCTTCGAGGCCTTCGTCGATTGTCTGTTCCGCGCCTTTTGGGTGGATGGCCGCAACCTCAACGACCCGACGACTGTCGCAGCGGTCCTGAACGAGGGCGGTTTCGATGCCGACTATGTGCTGGCATTGACGAACGACGAGCAGGTCAAGCAAGCACTCAAGATCACCACTGAAGAAGCCATCGCACGGGGCGTGTTCGGCGCCCCGAGCATGTTTGTCGGCAACGAGTTGTTCTTCGGCCAGGATCGGTTGGACTTCGTCCGTGAAGCCCTCGCCTGATCCTCTACTTCAAATCGCTATCGTTCGCGTGTTGAGCCATTGCAGTGCGTCACCGTCCAGCAACGGGCTCAAGCGACGCTGAACCTCGGCGTGGTAGGCGTTGAACCAGTCTTTTTCGTCCTGGGTCAGCAGCGAAGGTTCCAGGCAGCGGGTGTCGATCGGACAAAGGGTCAGGGTTTCGAACTCAAGGAACTCGCCGAACTCGCTGCTTCCGGCGTCACGGTTCAACACCAGGTTCTCGATGCGCACACCCCAGCGACCGGGGCGATAAGTGCCCGGTTCGATGGAGGTGATCATGCCCGCCTGCATCGCCGTTTGCGGCGCGGCAGCGGCTTGATAGGCAATCACCTGCGGGCCTTCGTGGACATTGAGAAAATAGCCGACGCCATGACCTGTGCCGTGGCCGTAATCCACCTGCTCCGCCCAGATCGGTGCGCGGGCGATGGCATCCAGCAACGGCGAAAGAATACCCCGCGGGAATTTGGCCCGGGACAGGGCAATCACGCCCTTGAGCACGCGCGTGCAATCACGTTTCTGCTCAGTGGTGGGTGTGCCGACCGGCACCATGCGAGTGATGTCAGTAGTGCCCCCCAAGTACTGGCCGCCGGAATCGATCAGCAACAGGCCATCACCTTCGATGACCGCATGGGCTTCTTCCGTGGCGTGGTAATGAGGCATCGCGCCGTTGGCGTTAAAGGCGGCGATGGTGTTGAAACTCAGGGAGACGAAGTCCGGCCGGCGCGTGCGGGCGGCGGTCAGGTGCTCGTCGATGGTCAACTCGGTGATGCGCTCGCGCCCCCAAGCCCCTTCCAGCCAGGCGAAGAACTCACAGAGCGCCGCGCCATCCTGCTCCATGGCCCGACGGATGTGCTCGGCGTCGGCCAGGCTTTTGCGGGACTTGGCCAGCGTCGTTGGATTGAGACCTTCGACCAGCTTCACGCCGCTGCCCAGGTTATCCAGCAAACCGACCGTCACCCGCGCCGGATCGATCTGCAAGCTCGCGCCGTCCGGCACTTCGCGCAACGCGGCGGCGGCTTCGCTGTAATCGCGCAGGGTCACGCCGTCCTGTTCAAGAACGGCACGCAGTGCCGCGTCAACCTTGTCCAGGGCTACGAACAGCGTTGCCTGTTGCTGGCTGATCAAGGCGAAGGAGACGAACACGGGGTTGAACGACACATCCGCGCCGCGCAGGTTGAACAACCAGGCGATGTCATCCAGCGTGGCGATGAAATGCCAGTCGGCACCTCGTTCCTTGAGGGATTCGCGCAGCTTGGCGAGTTTCTCGACCCGGCTGACGGTCGCCTGGGGTGGTAAATGGGCGTAGACCGGCTGATCCGGCAAGCTAGGGCGATCGCTCCAGGCCTCCTGGAGCAGATCGATGTCGGTACGCAACCGCGCGCCGCGCTCCGCAAGCTTGCCACCCAGGGTGCGGGCCGATGCCACGGCCATGACCGCACCGTCAACGGCGACCACCCCACCCTCAGGTGTTTGTTCGGCCAGCCAGTCCAAGGGGCCGGGCTGGCCAGGAATGAGCTTGACCAGCTCGATACCACTGCCCTCCAGCTCCTTGGTGGCCTGCTCCCAATAACGGCTATCGGCCCAGACGCCAGCGAAACTGCCAGTCACGATCAAGGTACCCACCGAGCCGTGGAAGCCCGACAGCCATTGCCGTCCCTGCCAATAGCCCGGCAAGTATTCAGACAGATGCGGGTCGGCTGATGGCACCAGCAGCGCATGAATGCCCTCTCGGCTCATCAGTTGGCGGATTTGGGCCAGGCGCTGGGGAACCAGTCCATGGGGCATAGGCTCGGTGCTCATTGCTTCTCCTGCTCATTGATATTGTTGTTCGATGCCGAAGACGGCTTATGGGGTAGTGGCCCAGAACGCCGGTTCAGTCGCGCACGCCGCCTGGATCAACCGCACCGCCTCGTCGATATCCTGTTCAGTGGTAAAGCGGCCCAGGCTCAAGCGAATGGTCCGCCCGGCCGCACGCGCATCGTGCCCCAAGGCCAGCAGCACGTGGGACGGGCTGTTCTGCGCCGAATTGCAGGCCGAGGTCGCGGAAAATGCAATCGATGCGCCCAACGTCGCCGGGTTGAACTCACCTTCGTTGAAGGTCAGGCTCAACGTGTGGGGAATCCGGCGGCTCGCACTGCCGTTTATACGCACACCGGGCAAGGCCAGCAGCGGCTCAAGCAAACGATTGCGCAATCGGGCGATTTTAGCGAGCTCTTCGTCGAATGCCTCGGCCGCGAGTTCGAACGCAGCGCCCATGGCTGCGATCTGGTGGGTCGCCAGGGTCCCGGAGCGCAAACCGCCTTCATGGCCTCCGCCGTGAATCTGTGCCGACAGCCGTGGCCGGGCACGGTCGCCAACGTAGAGCGCCCCGATGCCCTTGGGGCCGTAGATCTTATGCGCGGAAAAAGACATCAGGTCCACCGGCCAACGAGACAGGTCGATCTGCACCTTGCCGGCGCCCTGGGCTGCGTCCACATGAAACAGCGCACTGTGCTCGCGAACGATCTCGCCGATGGCGATGACGTTGTTGACGGTGCCCAACTCGTTGTTCACCAGCATCAGCGACACCAGGAACGTGTCTTCGCGCAACGCCTCGCGAACCGCTTGCGGGCTGATCAGGCCCTCGGCGTCCGGCGCCAGCCAGGTCACCGCGAAGCCGCTCTCTTCGAGCTGGCGCGCCGTGTCGAGAATCGCCTTGTGTTCGATCAGACTGGTGATGACATGGCCGGTGGAACCACCGCGCGCCTGGGCTACCCCTTTGAGGGCCAGGTTGTTGGATTCGGTAGCGCCGGACGTCCAGACAATCTGTTCGGGCTGAGCCCCGACCAGTTGCGCCACCTGCTGGCGGGCACTCTCTACCGAGCGCCGGGCCTCCTGGCCGAAGGCATGGGAACTGGAAGCCGGGTTGCCAAAGTTGCCGTCAAAGCCCAGACACTCGACCATGACCCGGATGACCCGCTCATCCACCGGCGTGGTGGCGGCGTAGTCGAAATACAAAGGACGTTTATTCATAGGAAACTCGCAGAGCCTGCTCCAGGATCAGGCGCCCTCGTTGGGTTCGAGACTAGCAATACCTGATCAAAGACCTTAAAGAAGTCGGACTTCGTTTAAAAGTGCGTAGGAACGCTCCTGAACAGCGAGCTTAGCAGGCATCGCGGCGAAGCTCAGCCCTCAACTGATGCTTTCGAGCAACAATGGATACAGCGAAGCGACCAACAGCAGCGCCATGCCCCAGTTGAACACGCGCAACCAGCGACGATCACGCAACAGGTTGCGCAACAGGCTGCCGCACACTACCCACAGGCTCACGCTTGGCAGGTTGATCAGGGCAAACACCGCCGCAATCACCAACACGTTGAAGAAATACCCCTGGAGTGGCGTGTACGTACTGATGGCACCGATGGCCATGATCCAGGCCTTGGGATTGACCCATTGGAACGCCGCTGCGCCCCAGTAGCTGATCGGCGTATTGTCCCCCGGCTGGCTTTCCGAAACCGGACCGGAGTGGGCGATTTTCCACGCCAGGTACAACAGGTACGCCGCGCCGATGTAGCGCAGCGCGGTATAGAGCAGTGGATAAGTCTGGAACACCGCGCCCAGGCCAAGGCCCACCGCCAGCACCAGGGAAAAGAAGCCGCAGGTAATACCCAGCATGTGAGGAATGGTGCGGTTGAAACCGAAATTGACACCCGAGGCCAACAACATGGTGTTGTTAGGGCCAGGCGTGATCGAGGTCACCAGGGCAAACAGGGCGAAGCCCAGCAGCAGGTCAAGCGAAAGGGTCATTTCAAGTCAGTCCATCAGGGCGGTCAGTCAAGTCATGACCCTACCCCACGCCTTGGCGCAAACCCACGGACAGTTGGGCAAAACTTTAAGCGGTACAGTCCCTCAGCTTGACCGGCCTGGCTGTTGCTCGACCCGCTCGGCACTCATCTGGCCCTGATCGTCGAAACCCACGTTTTTCTGCGACGAACCGAGCAGCTCGGCTTTTTTCGCGTAGTACTCATCGAACGAGAGGCCGCGACGATTCAAGGCTTCAAGAGCCAGTTCGCGGGTCTCGTCGGCGGTGTAGGGACGCAGCTCCGGGGAAGAACTGGCGCAACCGCCCAGGAGGGTGGCGGTCAACAGCAGCAAAACAGCAAAGGTACGGTTCATGGCAAGTGTCCGGTGTTCTGGAGTTGGGCGATGAACAAAGGCTACCCGCCAGCCCTGCGCCGCAGAAATCAACCCTCTCGATAGTGGCTATTGCCTTTGCGGATCAGCCGCCGCATTCAGTCGACCAACTGGCAATGCAGCGCGTTGTCCAGGCTGCGCTCGATGTTGCGCAGCACTTGGAACGAGCCGAACGTCACGGCTCTGGCTCGATGAGCCTGGATCAGCCGCCAGAAATCCTGCTCGCCACTTTCGAAGCTTTGAAGCGCCGCCTCGCCTGCCTCGCGGGTTTGCCACTGCAAATAGTTGAGCACCCGCCGACCATCCTCGCTGGCCTGGATACTGGCACTCAGGAACCCCTGGTGATCCCGAGCCAGGCGCTCGGTCTGTTCCGACAAGGCGGTTACCAGCGCCTGCTGCCATTGAGGCTCGATATCGAATTCCATCAACTGGGTGAAACTGCGATTGTTCCTTGGTGATTGCATGAAAGGTCCCCTCTGCACGTAAGGCGGATCTTGCGATCCGAACGCGTGCAGGGTAAAACCTCAAGTTAACTAGAGGTCAAGCAGTGAATTGAGGCGATGACGCAGATCGATGTCCACAAGGAACTTACCGTTGGCCAAGTGGCCGCCCGCAGCGGCGTGGCGGTCACGGCCCTGCACTTCTATGAATCCAAGGGGCTGATCAAAAGCACGCGCAACCAGGGCAATCAACGTCGCTACTCACGGGCAGTCTTGCGCCGCGTGGCGCTGATCAAGGTTGCCCAGCGCCTGGGCATTCCCTTGGCGGAAATCGGCGAGGCGTTGAAAAACCTGCCGGACAACCGTGCGCCAACGGCCGCCGACTGGCAGACCTTGTCGGCGCAGTGGAGCCGGGACCTGGACGAGCGCATCAACCAATTGATGACGCTGCGTGATCGACTCAACGGCTGCATCGGCTGCGGATGCCTGTCGATGGAGGCTTGCCCGCTGCGCAATCAGGGCGACGTGCTAGGCCAACAGGGACCGGGGGCGCATCTGCTGGAATAGTCGTGAGACGTTCGTCGGGCCGAGGGCCTGTATACGGCTGCTGGCCTATAGTGGATGGGCGCAAAACCGACGAAGACTCTCTTCGCCTCCCATAACAACAAGGAGAACCGTCATGGGCGTCAAAGCCATTCCCGAAGGTTTCCACAACATCACGCCCTACCTGGGCATTCAAAAAGCTGCCGAAGCCATCGATTTCTACAAAAAAGCCTTCAATGCCACCGAGGTCATGCGCCTGGCCATGCCCGACGGCGGCATCGGGCATGCAGAACTGCGGATAAACGGGTTTCCGATCATGCTCGGCACGCCTTGCGACCAGGGCCCGCTGAGCAACCCGGACCAATCGCCATCGGTCGGCCTGCATTTATATGTCGAGGACGTGGACAGCGCCTTTGCCCAGGCCATTGCTGCCGGTGGCACAGTGATTTCCGAGGTCAAGGACCAGTTCTACGGCGATCGTACCGGCACCTTGAAAGATCCCTATGGGCATCTCTGGTTCCTGGCGACGCACAAGGAAGATCTGAGCCAGGAACAGATCGAGCAACGGGCCAGGGAGATGTTTCAACAAGGCTGACGTACCATTGCTCCCGCGGGGTTACGCCCCGTAGGAGCTGTCGAGTGCAACGAGGCTGCGATCTTTCCCCTGACACTTGAGTCTCAAGCGAAAGATCAAAAGATCGCAGCCTTCGGCAGCTCCTGCCACGCGAAACATTTTCTTTCATCTTCCTCTTCGGGATTTCCATCGCTCGTTCGTCTTAATTAGATGCAGTAGGCCGCGTCGGCAAAAGCCACGGTCTGCTTTTTTGCGGTTCACGGTATTGCGAAGCCCGTAATACCGAACCTTTCATCGAATCAAGACGTTCAATCATGTCGAAGAAGTCCCGCTCCAAACTCTGGTTCCTGGTCCATAGCTGGCTGGCATTGCCCATCTGGTTTTTCGTGCTCATCGTTTGCGTTACGGGCACCCTCGCGGTGGTCAGCCAGGAGATTGTCTGGCTGGTCAACCCCGAGATGCGCGCCAGCAAGCCCTCGGACGATGCCCAACTGCTCAGCTATGACCAGGTGATCGCCGCGATCAAGCACGCCCAGCCGCAAACCCAGGTGCAAGGCATCGTCCGCCCGGACGAGTCGCACTTTGCGCTGGAGGTCAGCGTGACCTACCCCGACGGACGCCCCGACAAGGTCTACGTCAACCCCTACAGCGGCGTCATCCAAGGCTCGGCGCCGACGTTCAACTTCAGGGGATTTACCCGTGCCCTGCATGGCTGGTGGCTGGTGCCGTTCACCAATGGCTACAGCTGGGGCTGGTACCTGGTGTCCTTGTTGGGGCTGCCGTTGCTGGCCTCGTTGGTGACCGGGCTGGTGGTCTACAAGCGTTTCTGGAAAGGCTTTTTCCGTCCGACGCTGCGGATCCGCCACGGCGCACGGATTTTCTGGGGGGATTTCCATCGGCTCAGCGGCATCTGGTCGATCTGGTTCATCGCGGTGATTTCCATCACCGGCACCTGGTTCCTGATCGAAGCCTTGCTATCCGACAATCAGATTTCCATTTCCAGTGCGCCAGTCATTCCGGTGGTGGCGCGTGAAAGCGTTCCGCTGTCGGCCGATGGTCTTGCTCCGCCGCAATTGAATCTGGACCGGGCCATTGAAATCGCCCAACAACGCATCCCGGGCCTGGAAGCGAGTTTCGTCAGCCTGCCCGGCAATGCCTACAGCCATCTGGAAATCGGCGGCCGCGGTTGGTATCCGCTGATGTTCCAGACCGCCACCATCAACCCCTACAACGGCGACGTCGCTGCCTCACGGTTGCTGTCCGACCGCACGACGCTGGAATTCGTTACCGAATCCATGCGTCCGTTGCACACAGGGGATTTCGGCGGCATCTGGATCAAGCTCATCTGGTTTTTCTTCGGTTTGGTCCTGAGCATGATGGTTCTCAGCGGGCTGCTGATCTGGACCAAACGCACGGCCCTGGCCACCGCCAATGCCCTCAAGCGCAGCCAGAAATCCTCCCGTGAAACCCGCATCGCGCAGGCATTGCAGCCGTCGGTCCACCGTGAGTCGTCGGAGGGCAGCCTGTGAATCCGGCCAATACCACTTCATCACCGTCACGCCTGAGCCTGTTCTGGCACAAATGGCGCTTCCACCTCAACGTGCTGTTGTTGCTGATCCCCCTGGGGTTCATGCCCAAATATTTATCCGAAGCCGCACTGTTTCGCGGGGACGCCGGGCTTGGCGAGCGGGAAGTCGGCGAAGTCCAGGTCGGTCCCTGGAGCCTGCGCCTGGCGGAATTTCGCAACGAAGCCCCACGTGTCCAGGGACCTGCCGGGCCTATGAAACATTTCAACGCGGCCCTGTGCGAACGCTGTATCGGCGAGGTCAAGGCCACCTACCTGCGCGTCGGCAAACCTCGCAGCCTAAGGGCCGCCGGGGTGATTTTCTTCGGCTCGCCCTATCGCATGAGCGCTTTGTTGCCGGTCCCGCCAAAGACCCAGCCCGATGCCGAACTGTGGATAACCCTCGAGGGTTGGGACGGTTCGATGCACCAGGCCTCCATTCCCCTGAGCCAGGCCTCCCCGGCCACCGTCGCCTGGCTGAAGAACCAAGGACCCAAACCATGACCCTCCGCGCCTTATCCAACGGCCTGGCGTTGCTGTTCTGCGCAGGCGCAAGCACCAGCGCCCTGGCCCACAACCCGATGTGCGAATGCAAGGCCATCGACGCCGAGCAGATCCAATGTACCGGCGGTTTTTCCGACGGCAGCGGCGCGCCCGGAGTGACCCTGGACGTGATCGGCTATGACGAGACCATCCTCGTCCCGGGCAAGCTCGGCGCCGATTCGAAGCTGACCTTCAAGAAGCCGGACGCTGAGTTCTACGTGCTCTTCGACGCCGGCCCCGGCCACGTTGTGGAAATCGACCAAGCCGACATCGAGGCCCCATGACCAACACCACGACTCAAGTCATCCGCCCCGCTGGCGCGGGCCATGAAACCCTGTATGTGTTGCTGCTGTGCCTGGTCATCGTACTGGTCGCCGGGTCCGTGGTGGCCTGGCATGGCAAAGCCGAAGACACCACGCACCTGGCCTCGAACCAACTCGACGCCCGCCGCGACCTCAGCGCCGCCGAGCAGGGCATCTACGCCGACCTGCGGGTGACCCTGGATGAAATCCGCTTGCTGCGCGAAGACCAACCCACCCTGCCCGGCCCGCAAACCCTGGCCGAAGAAGGCTTCGCGCCGTTCGCACAGGACGCCAGCGCTGTCAGCCGGGGCGGCCACGCCTGGCAGCAGCTGCAGGACCAGGCCTACTTCGGCGCCAGTGCCAACTCTTCCGTCGCAGGTTCGTTTCTGATGCGCATCGGCGAAGCGTCCGACGCCGCACCGGACATCTGGCTCAACCGCAGCAATGGCCTCGCGACACCTACCGCGCTGGACGACGCCGCCTTGTCCGCCGCCGGCTGGCAACAGATCGTCGCGCAATTCGATGCCGGCGTGACCCGCCAGCACCGGCACTGATCCCACGCCTTCATTCGAGAGAAGACCGTTTGCCCATGCCTATTGCATCCCAACGCCGCCCCTTGCTGCGCCTGCTGTCGATCGGCCTGCTGGCCTGCCTGTTTACCTCGCAGGCGTACGCCGAAACAGCCAAGCGCCTGCGCATCGGCATCACCCTGCACCCTTATTACAGCTATGTGGCCAACATCGTCGGCGACAAGGCCGAGGTCGTGCCGCTGATCCCGGCCGGTTTCAACCCCCATGCCTATGAACCACGGGCCGAGGACATCAAGCGCATCAGCGGTCTCGACGTGATCGTGCTCAACGGCGTGGGCCACGACGACTTCGCCGACCGCATGATCGCCGCCAGCGAAACCCCGAACGTGAAAGTGATCGAGGCCAATGAAAACGTGCCCCTGCTGGCCGCCACCGGCACGGCGGCCCGTGGCGCGGGCAAGGTCGTGAACCCGCACACTTTCCTGTCCATCAGCGCCTCCATTGCTCAGGTCAATAACATCGCCCGGGAGTTGGGCAAGCTCGACCCGGACAATGCCAAGGCCTACACCCAGAACGCCCGCACCTATGGCAAGCGCCTGCGGCAGATGCGCGCCGCCGCCCTGGCGAAGCTGACCCAGGCCCCCAATGCCGAGTTGCGGGTCGCCACGGTGCATGCCGCCTACGACTACCTGTTGCGCGAATTCGGCCTGGAAGTGACCGCCGTGGTCGAGCCGGCCCATGGCATCGAACCGAGCCCCAGCCAGTTGAAGAAGACCATCGACCAACTGCGCGAGCTGGACGTGAAGGTGATCTTCTCGGAGATGGATTTCCCGTCCACCTACGTCGACACCATCCAGCGTGAATCGGGCGTGAAGCTGTACCCGCTCTCGCACATTTCCTACGGCGACTACAGCCCCGAGAAGTACGAAAAGGAAATGGCCGGCAACCTCGATACCGTGGTCCGGGCCATCCAGGAGTCTGGCGCATGACCGTCCAGGAAACCCTCACCCTGCACCGCGTCGGCCCCTTGATTGAGTTCGCCGACGTCAGCCTGAACCTGGGCCGCACCACCATCCTCGACAGCGTGGCGTTTCAGGTGGAGCCCGGCAGCATCCATGCCTTGGTGGGCCCCAATGGTGGCGGCAAGAGTTCGCTGATCAAGACGTTGCTGGGGCAGATGCCGCACCAGGGACGCCTGAGCCTGCAATGGCCGGGCGAGCCCGGTGTGATCGGCTACGTGCCCCAGGCGCTGGAGTTCGACCGGGGCCTGCCCATGACGGTGGACGATTTCATGGCGGCGATGTGTCAGCGGCGACCGGCCTTTCTCGGCTTGAGCAAGCATTACGCCGGCGCCATAGGACAGGCCCTGGAGCGGGTCGGCATGCAGGACAAGCGCAAGCGGCGCATGGGCGCGCTGTCCGGCGGTGAGCGCCAGCGGGTGTTGCTGGCCCAGGGGTTGATTCCCTCGCCGCAATTGCTGGTGCTGGATGAACCGATGTCGGCCCTGGATGAGGCCGGCATCCAGGTGTTCGAGCAGTTGCTGCAGGACTGGCGCCAAGCCGGGATCACCGTGCTGTGGATCGAACATGACCTGGAAGCCGTCGGGCGCCTGGCCGACCGCGTCACAGGCCTGAATCGCCGAATGCTGTTCGACGGCCCGCCCCGCCAGATCTTGACTCCAGAACGCCTGCTGACGCTGTTTTCCACCCATCCGCGCACGAACGGGAGCGCTGCCTGATGAGTTATGAAGCCTTTCGTCTGATGGTCCAGGGCTGGGCCTCGTCCGGTTATCTGCCCGAGGCGCTGGCCTACGGGTTCGTGGTCAATGCGTTGCTGGCCGGGTTGTTGATCGGCCCGGTGCTGGGCGGTCTCGGCACGCTGGTGGTGGTCAAGCGCTTCGCGTTTTTCTCCGAGGCGGTGGGCCATGCGGCGCTGACCGGCGTGGCCATCGGTATCCTGCTCGGCGAACCCTACACCGGGCCTTACGGCAGCCTGTTCGGCTACTGCCTGTTGTTCGGCATCCTGCTCAATTACCTGCGCAACCGCACCGGCCTGGCGCCCGACACGTTGATTGGCGTCTTCCTGTCGGTGTCCCTGGCCCTGGGCGCCAGCCTGCTGTTGATCCTGGCGGGCAAGATCAACGTGCACATTCTGGAGAACGTACTGTTTGGTTCGGTGCTGACGGTCAATGGCAATGACCTGCTGGTGCTGGCGGTGGTCGGCTCGCTGGTGATGGCCCTGGCCTTGCCGCTGTACAACCGCATCATGCTCGCCAGCTTCAACCCGCAACTGGCGGCGGTGCGCGGGGTGGCGGTCAAGACGCTGGACTACTTGTTCGTGATCCTGGTGACGCTGATCACCGTGGCGGCGGTGAAAGTCATCGGCGCCATTCTGGTGGGCGCGTTGCTGGTGATTCCGGCTGCGGCGGCACGCCTGCTCAGCCAATCATTGAAAGGCTTTTTCTGGTGTTCAGTGCTGATCGCCACCGCCAGCACCTTGTGCGGGATTCTCGCGCCAATTGTGTTCGACCTGCCGATCCCGTCCGGCGCTGCGATCATCCTGGTGGCCGGCATCGCCTTCGCCCTGAGCGCCATCGCCCGCGGTGTCGTCCCCAGCCTCAAAGGGAATCTTGGATAAATGGTTTTTTCATTGCGACAACTGACCCTGGCCGTCGCGTTATGCGGCGTGGCTGTTACTTCGTCATTCGCCAGCGAAAAGGTCCGTCTGCTGGCATCGTTGCCGGTCACCTACGGATTGGGCGAGGCCTTGCTCAAGGGCACCGAGGTCAGCCTGGAGCGGGCCGCGCCCGCCAATCTGCCCGGCACCCGGCAGAGCGCCTACTTCAGCGGCCGTGGCGCGCCGGACTTGAGCAAACTGGCCAGCGATGCTGACGGGGTAATCGGGCTGCGCTCGCTATGGCCGGACGATCCGCTGTACCCCATGGCGCGACGCAGCAATATCCGCATCGTCGAAGTCGATGCCGCGCGCCCGGTGGACGGTGCCCTGCCCGGTATCGCCGTGCAACCGGGCATGGCCGACGGCCTGGCGAGCCAGCCGTGGATGGCCAGCCATAACCTGGGGCGCATGGCCGACGTGATCGCCGCCGACCTGGTGCGCCTGGCCCCGGCGGACAAACCGAAGATCGACGCCAACCTGGCGGCCCTCAAGCAGCGCCTGCTCAAACTCAGCGCCGACAGCGAAAAACGCCTCGCCAGCGCCGATAACCTCAGCGTGGTCAGCTTGAGCGAGCATTTCGGCTACCTGATCAGCGGTCTCAACCTGGACGCAATCAGCACCGATGTCCGGCCCGACGCCGAATGGACAGACGAAGCCCTCAAGCAGTTGAGCGCGACGTTGAAAGACAATGACGTCGCGCTGGTGCTGCATCATCGCCAGCCCTCGGATGCGCTGAAGGCAGCCATCACAGAGGGAGGAAGCCAATTGCTGGTGTTGAGCACCGACGGGGCCGATCCGGTGGCGGAGCTGGAAAGTAATGTAGGGCTGGTGGTCACCGCACTGACCGGAGGCTGACAGCAGTCCCCTGTGGGAGCGAGCTTGCTCCCGATGAGGCCAGCCCATCCAACATTGATGTCGGCTGACACACCGCCATCGCGAGCAGGCTCGCTCCCACAGGGTTGATCGTGGATGTTCGAAGATTCTGTGCTCACCACAGATCCACTGTGGGAGCGAGCTTGCTCGCGATGAGGCCGGCACATCCAACATTGATGTCGGCCGACACACCGCCATCGCGAGCACGCTCGCTCCCACAGGGTTCAACTCAGCTCAGGGCTTGCCCCGGCACCCGCACAAACCCTTCCATCAACACCCGCGCGCTGCGGCTCATGATGGCTTTTTTCACGGTCCATTCACCGTTGACCTGGCTGGCCTCGGCGCCGACGCGCAGGGTGCCGGACGGGTGGCCGAAACGCACCGCGTTGCGTTCGATGCCGCCGGCCGCGAGGTTGACCACGGTGCCGGAAATCGCCGCGGCGGTGCCGATGGCCACCGCTGCGGTGCCCATCATGGCGTGGTGCAGCTTGCCCATGGACAGCGCCCGCACCAACAGGTCAACGTCCCCGGCCGCGACGGCTTTTCCGCTGGATGAAACGTAGTCCGCCGGCGGCGCGACGAACGCCACTTTCGGTGTGTGCTGGCGCTGGGCGGCTTCGTCCAGGTGCTTGATCAAGCCCATGCGCAAGGCGCCGTGGGCGCGGATTGTTTCGAACATGGCCAATGCCTTGGGATCGCCATTGATGGCGCCCTGCAATTCGGTGCCGGTGTAACCAACGTCCCGGGCATTGATGAAAATCGTCGGGATCCCGGCGTTGATCAGCGTCGCCTTGAAGGTGCCAACACCGGGCACTTCCAAGTCGTCCACCAGATTGCCGGTGGGAAACATCGAGCCGCCACCGCCCTCTTCCTCGGCGGCCGGGTCCATGAATTCCAATTGCACTTCGGCCGCCGGAAAGGTCACGCCGTCGAGTTCGAAGTCCCCGGTTTCCTGCACCGCGCCGTCGGTGATCGGCACATGGGCGATGATGGTCTTGCCGATGTTGGCCTGCCAGATCCGCACCACGGCCATGCCGTTCTGTGGGATGCGACCGGCGTCCACCAAACCACTGCTGATAGCGAATGAACCGACCGCCGCCGACAGATTGCCGCAGTTGCCACTCCAGTCCACGAACGGCTTGTCGATGGACACCTGGCCGAACAGGTAATCGACATCGTGGTCGGCCCGGGTGCTCTTGGACAGGATCACAGTCTTGCTGGTGCTGGACGTCGCGCCGCCCATGCCATCGATCTGCTTCTCGTACGGGTCGGGGCTGCCGATCACCCGCAGCAACAGGGCATCCCGTGCGGCGCCTGGGACGCTGGCCGCTTCGGGCAGGTCTTGCAGGCTGAAGAACACGCCTTTGCTGGTGCCGCCACGCATATAGGTAGCGGGTATTCTGATTTGCGGTGCGTGAGCCATGATGCTCCTCAAGCGGACACGCTGGGTGTCCGCAGCTGTGGTTTAAACGGCAACCGCCGATTCAAGGAAGTCCTGGGCAAAGCGTTGCAGCACGCCCCCGGCTTCATAGATCGACACTTCTTCAGCGGTATCGAGGCGGCAGGTCACCGGCACTTCGACGCGCTCGCCGTTCTTGCGAGTGATGACCAGGGTCAGCGTCGCACGCGGGGTGCGCTCGCCGATCACGTCATAGATTTCGCTGCCATCGATGCCCAGGGTCTTGCGATCGGTGCCGGGCTTGAACTCCAGCGGCAACACGCCCATGCCCACCAGGTTGGTGCGGTGGATGCGCTCGAAACCCTCGGCGGCGATCGCCTCTACACCGGCCAGGCGCACGCCCTTGGCCGCCCAGTCCCGCGACGAACCCTGGCCGTAGTCGGCGCCGGCAATGATGATCAGCGGCTGCTTGCGCTCCATGTAGGTCTCGATGGCTTCCCACATGCGCATGACCTTGCCTTCCGGCTCGACCCGGGCCAGGGAGCCCTGCTTGACCTTGCCGTTTTCCTGGACCATTTCGTTGAACAGTTTCGGGTTGGCGAAGGTGGCGCGTTGCGCGGTCAGGTGGTCGCCACGGTGGGTCGCGTAGGAGTTGAAGTCTTCTTCCGGCAGGCCCATTTTCGCCAGGTATTCACCCGCGGCGCTGTCCAGCATGATGGCGTTGGACGGCGACAGGTGATCGGTGGTGATGTTGTCCGGCAGCACCGCCAGCGGGCGCATACCCTTGAGCGGCCGCGCACCGGCCAGCGCGCCTTCCCAATACGGCGGACGACGAATGTAGGTGCTTTGTGGGCGCCAGTCGTACAGCGGCGTCACTTTCGGCCCGGTGTCTTCCTGGATGGCGAACATCGGGATGTACACCTGGCGGAACTGCTCGGGTTTCACCGAGGCCTTGACCACCGCATCGATTTCTTCGTCGCTCGGCCAGATGTCCTTGAGGCGGATTTCCCGACCGTCCACCACGCCCAGTACATCCTTCTCGATGTCGAAGCGGATGGTCCCGGCGATGGCATAAGCGACCACCAGCGGCGGCGAGGCGAGGAACGCCTGCTTGGCGTACGGATGGATACGCCCGTCGAAGTTGCGGTTGCCCGACAACACGGCGGTGGCGTACAGGTCGCGGTCGATGATTTCCTGTTGGATCACCGGGTCCAGCGCGCCGGACATGCCGTTGCAGGTGGTGCAGGCGAACGCCACCACGCCGAAGCCCAATTGCTCCAGCTCTTTGGTCAGGCCCGCTTCATCCAGGTACAGCGCCACGGTTTTCGAACCCGGCGCCAGGGACGACTTGACCCACGGCTTGCGCACCAAGCCCAGGCGGTTGGCGTTGCGCGCCAGCAGGCCGGCGGCGATCACGTTGCGCGGGTTGCTGGTGTTGGTGCAACTGGTGATCGCAGCGATGATCACCGCGCCGTCGGGCATTTGACCCGGCACATCGTCCCACTGGCCGGAAATGCCTTTGGCAGCCAGATCCGACACCGCGACACGGGCGTGCGGGTTGCTCGGACCGGCCATGTTGCGCACCACCGACGACAGGTCGAAGGTCAGGCCCCGCTCGTATTGCGCGCCCTTGAGCTTGTCAGCCCACAGGCCTGCTTGCTTGGCGTAGGTCTCGACCAGTCGCACCTGGTCGTCTTCGCGCCCGGTGAGTTTCAAGTAATCGATGGTTTGCTGGTCGATGTAAAACATCGCCGCCGTGGCGCCGTATTCCGGGGCCATGTTGGAAATGGTCGCGCGGTCGCCCAAGGTCAGGGCACTGGCGCCTTCGCCGAAAAACTCCAGCCAGGCACCGACGACTTTTTGCTTGCGCAAAAATTCGGTCAGCGCCAGCACCATGTCGGTGGCGGTGATACCCGGTTGCAGCTTGCCGGTCAGCTCGACGCCGATGATTTCCGGCAGGCGCATCCACGAGGCGCGGCCGAGCATGACGCTTTCGGCTTCCAGGCCACCGACGCCAATGGCGATCACGCCCAGGGCATCGACGTGCGGCGTGTGGCTGTCGGTGCCCACGCAAGTGTCGGGGAACGCCACGCCGTCACGCTGCTGGATCACCGGGGACATTTTTTCCAGGTTGATCTGGTGCATGATCCCGTTGCCCGGCGGAATCACGTCGACGTTCTTGAAGGCCTTCTTGGTCCAGTTGATGAAGTGGAAGCGGTCTTCGTTGCGTCGGTCTTCGATGGCGCGGTTCTTGGCGAAGGCTTGCGGGTCGGAACCACCGCTTTCCACCGCCAGGGAGTGGTCGACGATCAGTTGGGTCGGCACCACCGGGTTGACCTGCGCCGGGTCACCGCCCTGCAAGGCGATGGCGTCGCGCAGACCAGCCAGGTCCACCAGCGCGGTCTGGCCGAGGATGTCATGGCACACCACGCGGGCCGGGAACCACGGGAAGTCCAGGTCGCGCTTGCGCTCGATCAGTTGCAGCAGCGACTCGCCCAGCGTGGCCGGGTCGCAGCGCCGCACCAGGTTCTCCGCCAGCACGCGGGAGGTGTACGGCAGGCCGTCGTAGGCGCCAGGGCGAATGGCATCCACGGCCTCGCGAACGTCGAAATAATCCAGCGAAGTGCCGGGCAGCGGTTTGCGAAATTCTGTGTTCATCGTCAGGACTCGGTCACGGTGGTTTCAGAAGG
Organism: Pseudomonas brassicacearum subsp. brassicacearum; assembly: GCF_008801605.1. Taxonomy (GTDB): domain Bacteria; phylum Pseudomonadota; class Gammaproteobacteria; order Pseudomonadales; family Pseudomonadaceae; genus Aquipseudomonas; species Aquipseudomonas brassicacearum. Next base: position 20,107 of record NZ_VZPJ01000008.1, read on the forward strand.
GTTGGCGCCGGACTTGAAGCGCCCCTGGCCACTGTGGGAGCGAGCTTGCTCGCGATAGCGGTGTATCAGTCGACATTAGTTGAATGTCAGTACGCAATCGCGAGCAAGCTCGCTCCCACAGGGTTTCGGGGGTATCCAGTTCCTGCGGCTAGAACCCTCCAGCTCAGCGTTGTTCGATTGGCACGAACTTGCGCTGTTCGACGCCGGTGTATTCGGCGCTCGGTCGGATGATGCGGTTGTTGGCGCGTTGTTCGAACACGTGGGCGGCCCAGCCGGTCAGGCGCGAGCAAACGAAGATCGGCGTGAACAGCTTGGTCGGGATGCCCATGAAGTGGTACGCCGAGGCATGGTAGAAATCGGCGTTGGGGAACAGTTTCTTCTGCTCCCACATGGTCTTGTCGATGGCTTCGGAGACCGGGAACAGCACCGTATCGCCCACTTCATCGGCGAGTTTTTTCGACCAGCCCTTGATCACCTCGTTGCGCGGGTCGTTGTCCTTATAGATCGCGTGACCGAAGCCCATGATCTTGTCCTTGCGCGCCAGCATGCCTAGGGTGCCTTCGATGGCCTCCTGCGGTGAGCTGAAGCGCTCGATCATTGCCATCGCCGCTTCGTTGGCACCGCCATGCAACGGGCCGCGCAGCGAGCCGATGGCGGCGGTGATGCAGGAGAACAGATCCGACAGAGTGGAGGCGCAAACCCGGGCGGTGAAGGTCGAGGCGTTGAATTCGTGCTCGGCGTAGAGGATCAGCGAAACGTTCATCACCTTGACGTGCAGCTCGCTCGGCTTCTTGCCGTGCAGCAGGTGCAGGAAATGGCCGCCGATGGACACTTCGTCGGTCACACACTCGATGCGCTGGCCTTCGTGGCTGAAGCGATACCAGTAGCACATGATCGCCGGGAACGCGGCCAGCAGGCGGTCGGTCTTGTCGTGCTGCTCGGAAAAGTCTTCCTCGGGTTCCAGGTTGCCCAGGAACGAGCAGCCGGTGCGCATGACGTCCATCGGGTGGGCGTCGGCGGGGATGCGCTCCAAAACCTCTTTCAAGGCTTGGGGCAAGTCCCGCAACTGGCGCAGTTTACCGGTGTAGGCGTCCAGCTGTGCCTGGATCGGCAGCTCGCCGTACAGCAGCAGGTAGGCCACTTCTTCAAATTGCGCATCCGCCGCCAGGTCGCGAACGTCGTAGCCGCGATAAGTCAGGCCGGCGCCCGACTGGCCTACGGTGGACAATGCGGTCTGCCCGGCCACCTGGCCGCGGAGTCCGGCGCCACTGAGTACTTTTGCTTCGGCCATTTGCTGTCTCCATTTTTTAGATTTGTAGAGAATGGGGAAAGATCGCAGCCTCGTTGCACTCGACAGCTCCTACGAGGAGCTGTCGAGCGAAGCGAGGCTGCGATCTTTTCATTTTTTCGCCGCGAACAACGCATCGAGCTTCTGCTCGAAGGTGTGGTAGTCGATGCGATCGTAAAGCTCCATGCGGGTCTGCATGGTGTCGATGACATTCTGTTGCGTGCCGTCGCGGCGGATCGCGGTGTAGACGTTCTCGGCCGCCTTGTTCATCGCGCGGAAGGCCGACAACGGGTAGAGCACCAGGGACACGTCGGCACCGGCCAGCTGTTCGGTGGTGTACAGCGGGGTCGCGCCGAATTCGGTGATATTGGCCAGGATCGGCGCTTTCACGCGGCTGGCGAACAGCTTGTACATCTCAAGCTCGGTGATGGCCTCCGGGAAAATCATGTCGGCACCGGCCTCGATACAGGCCGCGGCGCGGTCCAGGGCTGATTCCAAGCCTTCCACCGCCAGGGCATCGGTACGGGCCATGATCACGAAGCTGTCATCGGTACGGGCATCGACGGCGGCCTTGATGCGGTCGACCATCTCTTGCTGCGAGACGATTTCCTTGTTCGGACGATGGCCGCAACGCTTGGCGCCGACCTGGTCCTCGATATGAATGGCCGCCGCGCCGAACTTGATCATCGACTTGACCGTGCGCGCCACGTTGAACGCCGAGGAACCGAACCCGGTGTCCACGTCCACCAGCAGCGGCAGGTCGCACACGTCGGTGATACGGCGCACATCGGTCAGCACGTCATCCAGGCCGGTGATGCCCAGGTCCGGCACGCCGAGGGAGCCGGCGGCCACGCCGCCGCCCGACAGGTAGATCGCCTTGAACCCGGCGCGTTTGGCCAGCAGCGCGTGGTTGGCATTGATCGTGCCCACCACTTGCAGCGGATGCTCGGTGGCGACCGCATCGCGGAAACGCTGGCCTGGCGTGCTCTTGCTGGAACTCATGACTCACCTCGTTCAGTGGCGGCGCTGTCCTGGAAATGACGCGCAATGTTGCGTTTGGACGCACCGATGTGCCGGCGCATCAATAATTCAGCCAGTTCGCCGTCACGGTCGGCGATGGCGTCTAGAATCCGGTGGTGCTCGGCAAAGGCCTGGCGCGGACGGTTGGGCGTGGTGGAAAACTGGATGCGGTACATGCGCACCAGTTGGTACAGCTCGCCGCACAGCATTTGCGTCAGGGTGCGGTTGCCGCTGCCCTGGATGATCCGGTAATGGAAGTCGAAATCGCCTTCCTGCTGGTAATAACCGACACCGGCCTGGAACGCCGCATCGCGTTCGTGGGTTTCCAACACCCGGCGCAGCTCGTCGATTTCTTCCAGGGTCATGCGTTCGGCCGCCAGGCGGCAGGCCATGCCTTCGAGGGATTCACGGATTTCGTAGAGTTCCAGCAGCTCGGCATGGCTCAGCGACACCACCCGGGCACCGACGTGAGGCACACGCACCAGCAGGCGCTGGCCTTCCAGGCGATGAATCGCCTCGCGCAGCGGCCCGCGGCTGATGCCGTAGGTGCGCGCCAGCTCGGGCTCGGAGATCTTGCTGCCGGGGGCGATCTCGCCTTTGACGATGGCGGCCTGGATACGTCGGAAGACGTTCTCGGAGAGGGTCTCCGAATCGTCCTGGGCCATCACCGGGGTTTCGAGCTGATCGAGCATATTGTCGACACCTTGCAAATCAATATGGCAAAAACTAACCAATAGCGACGTTAACGTCAAAGAAAAAATCAACATTGTCGACAATCGTCTAATAAGCCCATCCGCCATAACCGCTCGTTTGAATGCGTCGTAGCGTCCGGCCAGCGGTGGCGTCAGAAAACCACCGTGCTAGAATGCCGCGCGATTTGCCGCTCTCCTTTTATAGGGAAGGCTGCCCAGGGAGCTTGTGCAGTAATGCCAGGGCCTGAACCGATAAACGGAACGCTGCGCACCAGGATCTATGACACTCAAGCCCTTCACCGCTGCTCTTTATTTCATGTGCCTGCCGGGGCTTGCCGTGGCGGGTGAAAAAACCGTGTACGGCCTCAACGAATACGCCGCCCTGCAGGGCATCGACCTGGAGGTCGCCGCCAAGCTGGACACCGGCGCCAAGACCGCGTCCCTCAGTGCCCGGGACATCAAGCGTTTCAAGCGCAATGGCGAATCCTGGGTGCGCTTTTACCTGGCCATCGACGCGGCCCACTCGCACCCCATCGAACGTCCGCTGGCCCGGGTCAGCAAGATCAAGCGCCGCGCCGGTGACTACGACCCGGAAGAAGGCAAGAAATACACGGCCCGGCCGGTCATCGAACTGGACATCTGCATGGGCTCGGCCCTGCGCAGCATCGAAGTGAACCTGACCGACCGCAGCGCCTTCCAATACCCGTTGCTGATCGGTTCCGAGGCGCTCAAGCGCTTCGACGCGCTGGTCGACCCCAGTCTTAAATACGCTGCCGGCAAACCCGCCTGCGCCAATGCCGCTCAAACCGCAGAGTAATTCCAATGCGCTCCCTTACCCTCCATCTGAAAATGCTGATCGCCATCCTGGTGGTGCTGGGCCTGTCGGTGACGGCCTATCAGATTTTCGTGCTCGGCATTCCGGTCACCGAAGACGCCACCGACGACTTGTGGAACATCGACGCCAAGGTCGAGTTCGTGCCCAATGCCAAGGACCCGGTGAAGATCCAGATGTTCGTGCCACCGCTGAGCCGCGACTATGTGAGCCTCAACGAGAGTTTCATTTCCAATAATTACGGCGTGGCGGTGAACCGGGTCGACGGTAACCGCAAGGTGACGTGGTCGGCCCGTCGCGCCAAGGGCAACCAGACCCTGTATTACCGCCTGGTGCTGACCAAGCGCTACAGCGCCGAGAAAACCAAGGTCAAGGGCCCGACCTTCCGCGACAGCATCGCCGTCGAAGGCCCGGAGAAACTGGCCGCCGAAGCCCTGCTCGCGCCGATCCGCCAGCATTCGGCCGACGTCGAGACATTCATCAGCGAAGCGATCAAGCGGGTCAACAACCTCAACGACGACAACGTCAAGCTGTTGCTGGCCGGCGACCCTTCCTCGGCCAACAAGGCGCGCATCGTCGAACTGGTGCTGTCCATCGCCCACGTGCCGGTGGAAAAGGTCCACACCATCCGCCTGGTGGCCGAGCAGCCGCAGACACCTGAGCTGTGGCTGCGCAGCTTCAACGGCACCGACTGGCTGTATTTCAACCCGGACACCGGCGAACAGGGCCTGCCCACCGACCGCCTGCTGTGGTGGACCGGCGATGAAAACCTGATCACCGTCGATGGCGGCAAGAAAGCCACCGTTACCTTCAGCATGAACAACAGCGAAATGAACGCCATTCGCCTGGCCAAGCTGACGGACGAGAACACCGACGCCAACTTCCTCGAATACTCGCTCTACGGCCTGCCGCTGCAGACCCAGCAAACCTTCATGATCATGGTGATGATCCCGATCGGCGTGCTGGTGATCCTGATCCTGCGCAACCTGATCGGCCTGCAGACCCTAGGGACTTTCACCCCGGTGCTGATCGCCCTGGCCTTCCGCGAGACCCAACTGGGTTTTGGCATCATCCTGTTCACGGTGATCACCACGCTGGGCCTGTCGCTGCGTTCGTACCTGGAGCACCTCAAGCTGCAGATGCTGCCAAGGCTCTCGGTGGTGCTGACGTTCGTGGTGGTGCTGATCGCCGCCATCAGCCTGTTCAGCCATAAGCTGGGCCTGGAGCGCGGCTTGTCGGTGGCGTTGTTCCCGATGGTGATCCTGACCATGACCATCGAACGCCTGTCCATCACCTGGGAAGAACGCGGCGCCGGCCACGCGATGAAAGTCGCCATCGGCACCCTGTTCGCCGCGTCCCTGGCGCACCTGATCATGAGCGTGCCGGAACTGGTGTACTTCGTGTTTACCTTCCCGGCGATCCTGCTGATCCTGGTGGGCTTCATGCTGGCCATGGGTCGTTATCGCGGCTACCGCCTGACCGAGCTGGTACGGTTCAAGGCCTTCCTCAAGGCAGACTCCTGATGTTCGGCTTCTGGAAGACCTGGAAGGCCCTGGAAGCCCGGGGCATCATGGGCATCAACCGGCGTAACGCCGACTATGTGCTCAAGTACAACAAGCGCAGCCTGTACCCCATCGTCGATGACAAGATCATCACCAAGGAACGGGCCATCGCCGCCGGCATTCATGTGCCGGAACTGTACGGGGTGATCTCCACCGAGAAGGAAATCGACAAGCTCGACGAGATCATCGGCGGACGCACCGACTTCGTGATCAAGCCGGCCCAGGGCGCTGGCGGCGACGGCATCATCGTCATCGCCGACCGCTTCGAAGGCCGCTATCGCACGGTGTCCGGCAAGATCATCAGCCATGAGGAAATCGAGCACCATGTCTCCAGCATCCTCACCGGCCTGTATTCCTTGGGTGGGCACCGTGACCGGGCGCTGATCGAATACCGCGTGACGCCGGACCAGATCTTCAAGAGCATCAGCTACGAAGGCGTGCCGGACATCCGCATCATTGTACTGATGGGCTATCCGGTGATGGCCATGCTGCGCTTGCCAACCCGCCAGTCCGGCGGCAAGGCCAACCTGCACCAAGGCGCCATCGGCGTGGGCGTCGACCTCGCCACCGGCCTGACCCTGCGCGGCACCTGGCTGAACAACATCATCACCAAACACCCCGACACCACCAACGCGGTGGACGGCGTGCAACTGCCCTACTGGGACGGTTTCATGAAGCTGGCCGCCGGTTGCTATGAACTATGCGGGCTGGGCTACATCGGCGTCGACATGGTGCTGGACCAGGAAAAAGGCCCGTTGATCCTGGAATTGAACGCACGGCCAGGCCTGAACATCCAGATCGCCAACGACTGCGGCCTGACCTTGCGCACCCACGCGGTGGAAGCCCACCTGGAAGAACTCAAGGCCCGCGGCGTTACCGAAACCGTGGAAGAACGCGTGGCGTTTGCCCAGGCGTTGTTTGGGCATATTCCGCCGATTGAGGGTTGAGGCTGCCTCCCCTGTGGCGAGGGGATTTATCCCCTCGCCACAGAGTGTTCACACCCAAATATCTTCGATAACCCCATACTTGCCCATCTCCGACATCCCTCTAGGAGCAAATCCTACAGAGGGATTACAATCGCTCCCCCGCCTGAACGGCTGACCTGCCCCGCCCATGCCAACCTGCTCCGTACACCCGCTGCCCTACCGCGCCAACCCTGCCGAGTATTTCGCGGCGATCCGTCATGCCCCTGGCAGCGTGCTGCTCGACAGTGGCCGGCCGAGTGCCGAACGTGGGCGTTACGACCTGCTCAGCGCCTGGCCATTGGTGCAACTGGCGGTGTTGCCGGACGAAAGCGGTAGCGATTTCCTGCAACGCCTGCGTATTCAGCTGACGCTGCTAGGTGACGCGGAACTACCGACCACGGTGCAATTGCCCTTTGCCGGCGGCCTGATCGGCTACTTGAGCTATGACTTCGGCCGACACCTCGAAACCTTGCCTTCCCACGCCAAGGACGACCTGCAACTGCCCGACGCGCGTTTTGGCGTGTACGACTGGGCGCTGGTCAGCGATCACCAGGCCGGCACCAGCCAATTGGTGTTCCACCCTCATTGTGGCGAAGGCGAACGCCAGCGCCTGATCGCGCTGTTCAGCCAGCCGACTGCGACATCCGTTGGCGTCTTCAGCCTCGAAGGACCGATGACCCCCGACCTCAGCGCCGAAGCCTATCGACAGGCCTTCGAACGTATCCAGGCGTATATCCAGGCGGGTGACTGCTACCAGGTCAACTTTGCCCAGCGCTTCCGCGCGCCCTGCCAGGGCGATGCCTGGGCCGCTTACCAGGCGCTGCGGACGGCGTGCCCGACGCCGTTTTCCGGCTTCCAGAGCCTGCCCGATGGCGGCGCGGTGCTGAGCCTGTCCCCCGAACGCTTCGTCAAGGTCAGCGAAGGCCAGGTGGAAACCCGGCCGATCAAGGGCACCCGGCCCCGCGGCACAACACCCAGCGAAGACGCGGCCCACGCCGCCGAGCTGCTGGCCAGCCCCAAGGACCGGGCGGAAAACCTGATGATCGTCGACCTGCTGCGCAACGACCTGGGCCGCACGTGCCGCATCGGCTCGGTACGGGTGCCGGAGTTGTTCAGCCTGGAAAGCTACCCGAACGTGCATCACCTGGTCAGCAGCGTGACCGGCGAGTTGGCTGTGGGTAAAGACGCCCTCGACCTGATTGCCGGCAGCTTTCCCGGCGGCTCGATCACCGGCGCGCCGAAAATCCGCGCCATGCAAATCATCGACGAACTCGAACCGACCCGACGCGGCCTGTATTGCGGCTCGTTGCTGTACCTGGACGTGCGCGGGGAAATGGACAGCTCCATCGCCATCCGCAGTCTGCTGGTCAAGGATGGGCAGGTGTGCTGCTGGGGCGGCGGCGGGATTGTCGCGGACTCGGATTGGGAGGCCGAGTATCAGGAGTCGATTACCAAGGTGAAGGTGCTGCTGGAAACCTTGCAGAACCTCTGAACAGACCCCAGGCCTGACACAAGACCTTGTGGGAGCGAGCTTGCTCGCGATTGCGTTGGGTCAGCAGCCTTTGTGCTAACTGACACACCGCTATCGCGAGCAAGCTCGCTCCCACAGGGGATTGGGTTTACAGGTTGAGGCTGCGGTTCGAAGCCTTGAGAAATTCCTGCTTCAACTCGGCAAAGCTGTGCACCGCCGGGAATTGCGGGAATTCACGGATCACGTTTTCAGGCGCATGGAACAGAATCCCCGCATCGGCTTCGCCCAGCATCGTTGTGTCGTTGTAGGAATCCCCCGCCGCGATCACCCGGTAGTACAGGCTCTTGAAGGACAGGACCGACTGGCGCTTGGGATCTTTCTGACGCAACTGGTAGCCGGTCACCCGCCCGCTGTCATCGGTAATCAAGCGATGGCAGAGCAACGTCGGGAAGCCCAACTGGCGCATCAACGGCTGGGAAAATTCGTAGAACGTGTCGGAAAGAATCACCACCTGGAAGCGCTCACGCAGCCAGTCGACGAATTCTATGGCGCCGTCCAGCGGCTTGAGGGTGGCGATGACTTCCTGGATGTCGGAAAGCTTGAGGCCGTGTTCATCGAGGATGCGCAACCGTTGCTTCATCAGCACGTCGTAGTCGGGAATGTCCCGAGTGGTTGCCCTGAGGGAGTCAATCCCGGTTTTTTCAGCGAAGGCGATCCAGATCTCCGGGACCAGTACACCTTCCAGGTCGAGACAGGCAATTTCCACAAGACACTCCCATTTTTTCTGATGTTTATCGGTTGAGCGAACAAAAGGCTTGCCGACTCTAGCCATTCGTCGAAGCCTGCGCAACGCACAGGAACGCGCCAGCCCCGACAGCTTTTGTTACCATCAGCCCCATATAGAGCGCCCAGCGCCACCGACCTGTAGGAAACCGCCCTGATGAGCCCATCGTTTGACGTCGTGGAACTCGCCACGACCTATGCCAACAAGTCCCCGCAGGACATCCTCAAACTGGCCTTCGCCGAATTCGGCGACGAGCTGTGGATATCCTTCAGCGGCGCCGAAGACGTGGTGCTGGTGGACATGGCCTGGAAACTGAACAAGAACGTCAAGGTGTTCAGCCTCGACACCGGCCGCCTGCACCCGGAAACCTATCGTTTCATCGACCAGGTGCGCGAGCACTACAAGATCGACGTCGAGCTGGTTTCGCCGGACTACACGAAACTTGAACCCTTCGTGAAGGAAAAAGGCCTGTTCAGCTTCTACAAGGACGGTCACGGCGAGTGCTGCGGCATCCGCAAGATCGAACCATTGCGGCGCAAACTGACCGATGTCCGCGCCTGGGCCACCGGCCAGCGCCGCGACCAGAGCCCCGGCACCCGCAGCCAGGTGGCGGTGTTGGAAATCGACACGGCGTTTTCCACTCCGGAGCGTACCCTGTACAAGTTCAACCCCCTGTCGCAGATGACCAGCGAAGAAGTCTGGGGTTACATCCGCATGCTGGAGCTGCCTTACAACAGCCTGCATGAACGCGGTTTCATCAGCATCGGCTGCGAGCCCTGCACCCGCCCGGTGCTGCCAAACCAGCACGAGCGCGAAGGCCGTTGGTGGTGGGAAGAAGCCACGCAGAAAGAATGCGGGCTGCATGCCGGTAACATCATCGCCAAATCCAAGACCGTCTAAGCGTCCGCCGCACCCTGTACACAAAAATGTCACTACAAGTGGCATTTTTGTGTGCACTTATTACGTTACTGCCCCCAAAGGTTACACACACCTTCCCGCCTCGCCTGCCCTTCCAACTCCACTGGCGTTCGCCAAAAAATAAATACCTGTTTAAACGGTCAGTTTTAAATCACGGTATTTCAGTTAGTTACTCAACGATCATAACAAAACGAAATTAGTGCTTCTTCGAATAGATCCGTAAGTGGCATAGATCTGGCTTTAGTCGACACGTGTTTTGTATACAACTTATATAAAACATACACACACTTTAGATCCGCAAGCCTGAAGCGCCCTATCCCGTACAGGCTGCAGATGCCCCGTAATCAATGATGCTCGCCCGCCGCGACGAAGATTTGTCGAGCTCCGCGCTCATGCACAGTCATCGCTGCGCCGAGAATCAGGAGCCTGCCGGAATGCGTACAAGTCTCTCCAATAACATCGCGCTGGATCTGCCCTCCACCACCACGGCCCTCGACGACAACACTGCCGCGTCCCTGGCCCTGAGCCCGAGGCTGCACAACAAAGACCTGGCGCCGACCAAGGCCGAAGGTCGACGCTGGGGTCGCTACAGCATCTTTGCCCTGTGGACCAACGACGTGCACAACATCGCCAACTACTCCTTCGCCATCGGCCTCTATGCCCTGGGCCTGGGTGGCTGGCAGATCTTGCTGTCCCTCGGGATAGGCGCGGCGCTGGTGTATGGCTTCATGAACCTGTCCGGCTACATGGGCCAGAAAACCGGGGTGCCGTTCCCGGTGATCAGCCGGATCAGCTTCGGGATCCATGGCGCGCAGATTCCGGCCTTGATCAGGGCGGTCATCGCCATTGCCTGGTTCGGTATCCAGACCTACCTGGCGTCGGTGGTGTTCCGGGTGTTGCTGGTGGCGATCCACCCGAGCTTCGCCGACTACGACCACGACTCGATCCTCGGCCTGTCGAGCCTGGGCTGGGTGTGTTTCGTGGCGATCTGGTTCGTGCAACTGGTGATCCTGGCCTACGGCATGGAAACAGTGCGCCGCTACGAAGGTTTTGCCGGGCCGGTGATCCTGGTGACTGTCGCCGCCCTGGCCGGTTGGATGTATACCCAGGCCGACGCCACCATTGCCTGGTCGATCCGCGAACCGCTGACCGGAGGCGAGATGTGGCGCAATATCTTTGCCGGTGGCGCGCTGTGGCTGTCGATCTACGGCACCTTGATTCTCAATTTCTGCGACTTCGCCCGCTCCTCGCCGTGCCGCCGGACCATCGTCGTCGGCAATTTCTGGGGCCTGCCGGTGAACATCCTGGTGTTTGCCGGGATCACCATCCTGCTCTGCGGTGCGCAGTTCCAGATCAATGGGCAAATCATTGAAAGCCCGACCCAGGTGATTGCCTCGATCCCCAACACCTTCTTCCTCGTGTTGGGCTGCCTGGCCTTCCTGATCGTCACCGTGGCGGTGAACATCATGGCCAACTTCGTCGCCCCGGCCTTTGTGCTCAGCAACCTGGCGCCCAAATACCTGACCTTCCGCCGCGCCGGGTTGATCAGCGCCGCCATTGCCGTGCTGATCCTGCCGTGGAACCTCTACAACAGCCCGCTGGTGATCGTGTATTTCCTGTCCGGCCTCGGCGCCCTGCTCGGGCCGCTGTACGGCGTGATCATGGTCGACTACTGGCTGCTGCGAAAAGGCCGCATCAACGTGCCGCAACTGTATAGCGAGGACCCAAACGGGGCGTATTTCTACAGCAATGGAGTCAACCTGCGGGCGGTGGCAGCGTTCATTCCAGCGGCGCTGATCGCGATCATCCTGGCGCTGGTGCCTGGTTTTGACAGCGTTTCACCATTCTCCTGGCTGATTGGCGCTTCGATTGCAGGGCTGCTGTACCTGATCATCGCCAAGCGCCAGCCGTACTACGAGGACGTCAGCGGCGAATCCATCGCTGTGGATAACGTCAATCATTGATTGCTCAAGCGGCCCGCCAGGTTCGGGCCACTTATTTTTATGTGTTAAGGAGGACAGCTCATGCGAATTCTCGTGGTCAACGTCAACACCACCGAATCCATCACCCAGGCCATCGCCCGCCAGGCCCAGGCCGTCGCCGCCCCGGGCACCGAGATCGTCGGGCTCACGCCGCATTTCGGTGCCGACTCGATCGAGGGCAATTTTGAAAGTTACCTGGCGGCCATCGCGGTGATGGACCGGGTGATGTCCTACGACCAGCCGTTCGACGCGGTGATCCAGGCCGGTTATGGCGAACACGGTCGTGAAGGCTTGCAGGAACTGCTCAACGTGCCGGTGGTGGACATCACCGATGCCGGCGCCAGCACCGCCATGTTCCTCGGCCACGCTTACTCGGTGGTCACCACCCTGGACCGCACCGTGCCGCTGATCGAAGACCGGCTCAAGCTGTCCGGCCTGTTCGACCGCTGCGCCTCGGTACGGGCCAGTGGTTTGGCGGTGCTTGAACTGGAGCAGGATCCGCAACGGGCGATTGAAGCCATCGTCCAACAGGCTGAACTGGCGGTGAGCCAGGACAAGGCCGAAGTGATCTGCCTGGGCTGCGGCGGCATGGCCGGGCTCGACGAGCAGATCCGCCAGCGCACCGGCGTGCCGGTGGTCGATGGGGTGACGGCGGCGGTGACCATTGCCGAAGCGCTGGTGCGGCTGGGGTTGTCGACGTCGAAAGTACGCACTTACGCGACGCCTCGGCCCAAGACCATCATTGGCTGGCCGGGGCGGTTTGGGCGGTGAGTTCACGGCTTTAGACCGAAGTGTCCCGAATCGCGAGCAAGCTCGCTCCCACAGGTTTTTGTGTCGTGTGCACATGTTGTGAACACCCGTAAACCCATGTGGGAGCGAGTTTGCTCGCGATTGGGGCCAACTCGATTCCAAGCCCGACTCAAACCGCACTGAACCGCCGCGCCAACCCCTGCTCGGAAAACTGCTCGATGATGAAATCCACAAACGCCCGGGTCTTGCCCGGCAACAGTTTGTGTTCGGCGTAGTAGATGGAGATGTTGCCATCGTCGACATACCAGTCCGGCAGCACCCGCTGCAGAGTCCCGTTTTCCAGGAAGGGAACGGCGATCGGCATGCTCACCAGGCCGATGCCCAACCCTTGGGCGGCGGCCGCGCAGTCGGCTTCCGAATCACTCATGGTCATGCGCGTCTTGAGCGTCAGCGGGCTGTGTTCCCGATTGCGGCTGGTCAGTTGCCAGGAACGCACCCGCCCGGTCTGTGGTGAGCGAATCAGGATGCCTTGATGCAGTGACAGATCTTCCGGTTCTGTCACGGCGGCATGCGCTTGCAGATAGTCCGTTGATGCAACCAGCACCCGATGAGCCACCGTCAACTTGCGCGCCACCACCCCCTGGGGCAGCTCGAAACCGCCGCCGATGGCGGCATCGAAGCCCTGGCCGATCAGGTCCACCTGGCGATTATCGAAATGCCAGTCGGGGTTGATCGCCGGATAACGTCGCAGAAACTCCCCCAGCAACGGCACGACATACAATCGACCGAACGCCGTGCCCATGCTCACTTTCAGCGTCCCCGCCGGTTGCCCGCCGGCGCTGGCCAGGTTGGCGACGGCGTTCTGGATGGTGTTGAAGCTGCTACCGACTTCCCCCAAGAACAACTGGCCGGCTTCGGTCAGCCTCAGGCTTCGGGTGCTACGCTGGAACAGGCGTACGCCCATTCGCGCCTCCAGCTTGGCGACGCTTTTACCCACCGCGGCCGGGGTCACGCTCAGACGTCGCGCCGCCTCGGCAAAGCTGCCGACTTCGGCACTGCGCACGAAGCATTCGATACTGTTGAAGGTCTCCATGAGCCTCACTCTAAACTTTTGGTTTAGACAGACTATAGCAATGACGGTCTACACAGCCCACGGCACCTTCTTGATACTCGCCCCATCACCGCGGCATCTCGCCCCGGCACTTTTTGGAGATCATCATGAGTAACCAAGCACTGAGCGGTAAAGTCGCCTTGATCCAGGGCGGTTCTCGCGGCATCGGCGCCGCCATCGTCAAACGCCTGGCAGCAGAAGGCGCCGCCGTAGCCTTCACCTACGTCAGCTCTGGCGCAAAATCTGAAGAACTGCAGAACAGCATCACCGCTGCAGGCGGCAAGGCCCTGGCGATCAAGGCCGACAGCGCCGACGCCGAGGCCATCCGTAACGCCGTCGCGGCCACCGTCGAGGCTTTTGGCCGATTGGACATCCTGGTCAACAATGCTGGCGTGCTGGCGATAGGGCCGCTGGATGAATTCAAACTCGAAGATTTCGACCAGACCCTGGCCATCAACGTGCGCAGCGTGTTCATCGCCACTCAGGCCGCTGCGCGGCACATGGGCGAAGGGGGCCGGATCATCAACATCGGCAGCACCAACGCCGACCGCATGCCCTTCGCCGGCGGCGGGCCCTATGCCATGAGCAAGGCCGCGCTGGTGGGCCTGACCAAAGGCCTGGCCCGTGACCTCGGCCCACGCGGCATCACCGTCAACAACGTGCAGCCCGGCCCGGTGGACACCGACATGAACCCGGCCGACAGCGAATTCGCCTCCAGCCTGATGTCGCTGATGGCTGTCGGGCGCTACGGCAACGTCGATGAAATCGCCAGCTTCGTCGCCTACCTGGCAGGGCCGGAAGCCGGTTACATCACCGGCGCCAGCCTGACCATCGACGGTGGTTTCGGCGCCTGATACAGGCATGAAAAAACGCCGGTCATGGCTTTAACCATGACCGGCGTTTTGTTGTGTAGCGCGATGGGGTCAGGCCCACTCCAACTCCGGCAGACCGCAAAGGCTGGGCTGGAACATTTTCAAGGAGCGAATGATCCCGTCGGCGTGGGCGTACTTTTCATCCGCCATGGCCGAATCCGGAATGGCAATGGCGGTCATGCCGGCGGCTTTCGCGGCAGTCACCCCGAACGGCGAATCCTCGAACACCAGGCAGTCGCGCGGCTCGACACCCAGGCGCCGGGCAGCAGTGAGGAAGATATCCGGCGCCGGTTTCGCCGCGCCGACCTCAGGGTCATCCGCCGTCACGATGAAGTCGAACAGTGCGAACCATTCCCGGTGCAAGGTGGTTTTCAGTGCGAACGTGGGGCTCGACGAACTGGTGCCCACCGCAATCGGAACGTTGTGGGCCTTCAAATGCCGCACCAGTTCCTCGGCGCCGGGCATCCCCAGGGCATGAGGAAAACGCTCGCGCATCAAGGGCTCGCGGATGACCAGGAACTCTTCGGGGGTGATCGGCAATTCCAGCGCCTGAACGACGTAATTGGCCAGGTCCGTGGCCCCGCGCCCGATGATGTTCTGTTTGACGCTCCAATCGAACGTGCGCCCGTAGCGCTCGGCGATGATGGACGTGACCTCGGTGTAGATCCCCTCGGTGTCCAGCAACAGCCCATCCATGTCGAAAATCACAGCCTTGATCGGGCCAAACTCTTTCAGGGGTGCATTCATCGCATCTGATCCGTTATCAACACAACATTCCAGGGATGGCTCAGGTGCGGCCAGGGCAGCGTGTTCGCCTTAAAGGATTCAGCAGGATAACGAAGGGGGCTTGGAACCGGCAATGGGAAATCTATGGACGGGGTCCGTGACGAGGGAGCTTGTTCCCGCTGGGTTGCGCTCTGTAGGAGCTGCCGGAGGCTGCGATCTTTTGATCTTTCGCTCAGGACTCAATTGACAGGGGAAAGATCGCAGCCTCGTTGCACTCGACAGCTCCTACGGTGCAACCGAGCGGGAGCAAGCGCCCTCGTCACAAAAGCAGATCGATGCCGGATGATGGTGGGACGGCTATTGGCCCGAGCTGCCAGAGCCCGAACCACTGGCACCACTGTCGCTGGTACCGGTTCCTCCGTTGGTCCCACCGCCGGCGTCGGCACCGCCCATCGTGCTGCCTCCACTCATCGAACCGCTCCCGGTGCCGGGACTGGTGCTACTGCCGTTGGCATCGCCGCCGTTGCCGCCGCTCACGGAGCCCGGGGGCAAGGCGTTACCGTTGGCACCGGAGTTGGAGCCGGCCTCCATTTCTGAGGAGGGGGGCATCCCGCCCTTGTCCACGGGGGGCGTGCCGCCCGAAGATTCTGCCAAGGCAGCCAGTGAACTGAGCGAAAGAATCCCGGCGAGTGTCAGCGCTGTCATGTTGGACTTCATCATGGTGAGTCTCCTTTTCAAGATCCTTACCTGATGTGTGGCACGCGTGGCGGGACGATGGTGCCGCTGAATCGACAGACGGACCTGCGATCAGCTCGGCTTGCCGGAGGCATCGTCACCGGCGATGTCCGGGTCATCCGGGGTCGCTTCGACATCCTCATCGTCGCTGGGTACCTGCTCGACGCCCGCATCGTCATCGGGTGGACGCTGGTCGCGGCTCAGGGAGTTGGTGGGCGAAGGCAGCGGGTATTCCGGGGTTTCATCTTCCTCGATCAAGGGAACCTGGGCGTCATCCATCAGGGAACCGGGGTCTTCATTGCCCGGGTCATTGACCACAGGTGCGCCCGAGGAGTCTTGTTCTTCCTGGCCTTGCGTTTGCGGCGTCATGGTACACCTCGCAATTGTTGATGGATGTATGAGTTCGAAGCGGGGGGATGGCAATCGTTCCGGAGATTTTGATTTGCCGTTTTTTTGGGGGGGTCAGGTTGGAGTGTATATCCGTTTTTTTGGTAACGGCGACTTATGGTTCCGCCCTGACGGCGGCTCACGTTTGAAAAGCCCGGAAGCCGGCCCAGTCAAAAGTAAGCAAAACGCTTTTATGCCCACCACTCGGCACCTCGCTTAGGCTCGATGTGCCTGAACACAAGCATTGCTCCGTGGGCCACCGTGTGGCGGCCTGATAGCCGACCTGGTTCTCCCGGTCATACACCCATCACATCTGTGGGAGCAAAGCTTGCTCGCGATGGCGGTGGCTCAGTCACATGGATGTTGGGTTTGCTGGCCTCATCGCGAGCAAGCTTTGCTCCCACAGGTGATCTCGGGTGTTCATGAGTTCTATGTTCACTGCGGCCCAATGTGGGAGCAAGCTTGCTCGCGATGGCGGTGGTGCGGTTGCATAGCGGCTGGAGCTGTCTGTTGCGCTTGCTTTGGGCATCAAAAGAAGCAAAAAAAAACGGCGCTTCCCATTTCTGAAAGAAGCGCCGTTTTTTCCAGATGAACAGCATCACAGCACAAGGCCGGGTCTATTCATCCAAGCATCCGCTTAACGATGCTTTCTCTTGTGCTTGTACTTCTTGCCACTGGAGTGACGGTCGTTGTCATTGGACAGATTGCTGCCCAACGCGCCACCCGCCGCGCCGCCGATGCCTGCGCCGATGGTGGAGCCGGTCGAGCCGCCCAGACGGTTACCGACAACCGAACCACCGGCCGACCCCAAGCCACCGCCAATGGCCGCTTCGGTGCGGCTGCCCTTGCGAGCGCCTACGGCACTGCCGGCTGCGCCGCCAACGCCCGCGCCAATCGCGGCGCCGGTGCTGCCGCCCATCTGCTGGCCGACCACGTTGCCCAATACACCGCCCAGACCACCGCCGACCGCGGCGGTACCGTCGCCGGCAGCCATCGCGCCCTGGGCAACCACCAACCCCAGTACCAAGGTGGACAAAGTCAAACGCATGATAGAAACCTCAAAAATGCCGCATCGGGGAGAAATGGCCGGTGCGCGCGGGCGCGAGTTTACGCCAGACAGCGTCAGCCATGATGGTTGGACAACAAAACGGGGGTTTATTTTATGACAGGCAAAAAAAAGCCCGCTGGGGAAACGGGCAGGTACTGCTTTCTAACGGATGAGCTGAGAGTACGTACCTGCTTGTGAAAGAAACGTGAAAGTAAATGCCAGTTGAGAAAAGATGAAAAATATTTATGTAGAGAGGCCCCAGAAGCGGAACGCGGAGCGTCCCTGGCGACGTTCCCACGCAGGAGCATGGGAATGAAAAAAACGATCAAAAAAAAGGGCTGCTATGCAGCCCGGCGGGAGCAAGCTCCCCTACCACGATCCGCCGTCACTTTCTGACCGGGACCCTGGGCAAGAACTTGGCCTTCTCCCCTCGCTGCACTTTGGCCACCTTCGTCCTGATGGACTTGATCGGCTCGTCACCGAAGTCCGCATGATAGGCCGACTGGCCACACTGCAACCCTTCATTGATCGGATACGCGGCAGTGTTCTCCTCGCTATACGGTGCTCCCATTGCCTTTCCCCTTCATCGAGGCCCATACCGGCAACAACCGGTTGCCTGACAATATCGACCTTCACGACAATGAGACTAGTCGGTCATCAACAGACTGTTGATTCAACAAAGCCCTTGGCCGACGAATGGAACTCACTGTTTCAAAAAGGAAACACTCATTCAGCCCCCAATATAGTCCGGTTTAGAACCCGGGAAACCTGATCCGCAGAATAGGGCTTGGACAAGAATTCAAAGCCCTCATGGCCGCTGTGGGCCAACTCTTCGCTGTAACCAGAGGTCAGCACCACAGGCAAATCCGGGCGCCGCTGGCGCAGTTCCCTGGCCAGGGCAATGCCGCTGATCCCCGGCATCACCACATCAGAAAATACCGCGTCGAATGCCATCGCATCCGGACCGACCATTTCCAGCGCTTCTTCGGCGTTGGTCGCCCAGGCAGTTTCGTAGCCTAGGTCCTGAAGGATCTGGTTGGCAAAACGCCCCACCTCCAGGTTGTCTTCCACGATCAACACCCGACACTTGCCCTTTTCCGGCAGCAGGTGGGTGAGTTCTTCCTTGACCGGCTCGTGGTTTTTCTCGGGCGCCACTTCTGGAAGGTACAAGGTGAACACCGTGCCCTCGCCCACCACGGTCGAAACATCGACGTTGCCACCGGACTGCTTGGCAAAGCCAAACACCTGGGACAAGCCCAGCCCCGTGCCCTTGCCCACTTCCTTGGTGGTGAAGAAGGGTTCGAAGATGTGCTCGAGCACTGGCGAGTCAATACCGGTACCGGTGTCCGCCAAGGCAATGGCAGCAAAGGATTGCCCGGCCCCGGCATGACCACGGATCGGCGGCATGCCACCGCCGCAACTGAGCCGAAGCCACAGCGTACCCTGGCCATTCATGGCATCCCGGGCATTGAGGGCCATGTTGATCAGCGCGGTCTCGAACTGGCTCAGATCCGCCCGGATGTAACAGGGCCGATCGCACAACTCGACATGGACCTGGATCCGCGCCCCGGTGACGGTTTGCAGCATGTCCCCCAGGCTCTGCACTTGCTTGCCCACATCGATGACTTGCGGCTTCAACGGCTGGCGTCGGGCAAACGCGAGCAACTGGCTGGTCAACTTGGAGGCGCGCTCCACGGTTTCGGACACCGCAGTCATGTAGCGCTGCCGACGCTCCTCGGACAGGCTGGGCATGCGCAGGAAGTCGACCGAAGAACGAATGATGGTCAGCAGGTTGTTGAAGTCATGGGCCACGCCGCCGGTGAGCTGGCCGATGGCTTCGAGCTTTTGCGATTGGCGCAGCGCCGCTTCGGTCTGTTTCAAGCGCGTGGTGCGCTCCTCGACCCGCTCTTCCAGCGTCGCGTTCAATTCGGCCAGGGCCGCCAGGCCTTCGCGCACGGCAGCGTCGGCACGGGCACGCTCGATGTGGGCCCAGGATCGCTCTGTGACTTCCATCAACAGCGCCAGGTCGTTGGATGACCAGACTCGCGGCGTTTTATCGTGGATCGCCATCAGCGCGGTCAATCGCCCGCCCTTGATCAACGGCACGCAGATGGTGGCCGCGATGCCAATGGCCTGGAACGTCGCCGCTTCCTCCGGCGCCAGCTCCTTGAGGTTATCGTTGATCACCAGCGGCTTGCCAGTTCGCAGGTTAGTGACCGCCAGTCGGCCAAAATCCGCCAGTCGATAATGCCCAAGGATATGCGGCGACCCCACCCTGGCCCAATCACCACGAATGGTGAAGCCGTCCTCGTCCTCATCCATGTCCGCGTAGGCACAGTTGGACAGGTTCAGGTGCGCCGCCAGGATCCGTGTGGTGGCTGCCATGATGCTCTGCGGGTCGGTGGCGTTTGCCACGGCATTGCCGATGGCATCCAGCACGGCCAGGCGCTGGGTCATGAACACCGTGGACGTGGTCTCGGTGACCGTATCCAGCATGCCCACGACCTTGCCGAACTGGTCACGGATGGGGCTGTAGCAGAAGGTGAAATAAGCCTGCTCAGGACCGCCGCCGCGCTCGATGACCAGGGGGAAGTTCTCTATAAAGGTCGCTTGCCCATCGAAGGCGCCCTGCACGATCGGCCCGATATCGCTCCAGACCTCCTGCCAAACCTCATTGAACGGCCGCCCCAACGCCTCGGGCTTGCTGCCGAGGATCGGCAGGAACGCATCGTTGTACAACGTAATCAGGTCCGGCCCCCATACGATGGCCTGGGGAAAATGCGAGGCGAGGCTCAGCGCCACGGTGGTCTTCAATACATCGGGCCACTGGGCAGGCGGCCCGAGCGGCGTGTCCTCCCAAGGATGGCGGCGAACCCGCTCAGCCATTTCTCCATAGCTCTGGAGCCAATCTGTCATTGCGTTCGATCCTTCTGAGCCGCCAATACCAACGAGGGGAAAAGCTTGTGACCCCAAGCAGGGCCGTATTATCCCGCGCTGAATGGGAATGCGCGATTGGATTGTGGGACGCGTCGGGGGGCAAATGGGGGATGAAAGGCGAACATGGGGGGTGGGGCTACAGAAAGGTCCTACATATCGTTGGGAATTGGCCTGCCTATCCATCTATTGCGTCGTTTTTGTGGGGGCGTCTGTCTATAGTTTTGCCGTCGCCCAGATGGCGACCGGGTTTGGCGACCCGCAGTGGGCAAAAACTATCCAGTGGTGCTTACTTATGAATCAATACATGGGCCTTACCAGCAACGCCGTCGCCCCCCCCTCTACGTCGATACCACCGCCCCGCTGCACATCCTGCTCGACTCAGCAGCCTACCAAATCCGTGCCGCCACCCAATTCCTGGAGAATTTGGCGATGCGCGATGAACAGACCATCGACCCCGCGACCTTGCAAGATCTGGCGCAGCTTTGCTGCATCCCACTGCGTGATGGGTGTGATGTGATGGATGTGATTGCGCGACGATTGGATGCTGCACCGGCAGGTTCCACTCTATAAGCCTGCCAGCCAAATAAGCCTGCAAGCCGACAACCTGTGGCGAGGAGTCCCCGCCACGTCTTCGACGCTGCGCTGTCGCGCAGGGAACTAGAGCGACGTCCACGAGGTATCTATTTTTGATCGTTCCCACGCTCTGCGTGGGAATGCATCCCGTGACGCTCTGCGTCACTTTCCAGAAGCGGAACGCGGAGCGTCCCTGGCGACATTCCCACGCAGGAGCGTGGGAACGATCGATATGTATTTTCAGCCTTAAAAATCACATGGTTGCAATTTGTTCCACGAGAGCTTGCTCCCGCTTGAACGGCGTTGCACTCGACAGCTCCTACAGAGCCCCTGACTCATCAAGGGCTGGTGGTCCCACTTTGGTTTGCATACTAGCCTTCCAAAGGTCCGCACAAGGAAGTCGAAAAAACCATGCCTGACCACAAACAACTCCACCAAGACGGCTACGCCCTGCTCCGTCAAGCAATCCCGACCGAGTGGCTGGCCGACCTTCGTGCCGTGTTCGATGCAGGTGTACGTCCGTCAGACCAATGGCCAGTGCCCCGCGGCATGGACTGGCGCTATTCGATGTTGGACGATGATTCGAAGATTCAGGCCGTATGTCGTCTACCCCAGCTACTGGCGGTGGCAGGTGAGTTGATCGGCGAGCGATTCTTTCTCTCCCAAGTGGAAGGACGCGAGCCCCTGGCGGGTAACGGCCACCAACAACTGCACCGCGACTTGTCAGCCCAGCGGCCAGGCGACATCGCCATCGCCCTGGCTTTTTTCGACGATTACGGCCCCGAGAACGGCGCGACACGGATCGTCCCCGGCAGCCATCGACCTGAGCCGGGCGCCCCACCCTTCGACTTCAATGACGAGTCACGCGCCGTACAGCTTTCAGGCTCTGCCGGTGACATCCTGGTGTTCGATGTCGACCTGGTACACGCGGGCAGCCTGAACGTGATCGGCGCACGCCGTCGTTCCATTCTGATCAGCTATTTCTCTGAGTCGCTCTACGCGTCACACCTGGAAACCGTGGCGCTGCGCAATATTCGTATGGACACCAGCGACCGATTCGCCCCCTCGGAGTTTGCTTTCGGGGGCTAGGTTTTTAGTCGATAAAAGTTATGCGCAGCGGTTCGAATCTGAGCTTTAATGCCCGTGCTTATCGACCCCATCATTCGTCTAATCAAGGAAGAAACGACATTGAAAACAGCTTTCGGCGCCCTGTTGTTGGCTTGCCTGACGACCATCGCATTTGCTGACGAAAACCCCATCGGTTTCCAATCTTCCACCCTGGATCCGCACAATGGCCGCGCACTGGAGATGGTCGTTTGGTACCCCAGCGCAACCACCGAAACCGCGCAACTGATCGCCGATAACGCGGTGTTTGTCGGCGCCTCTGCCGTGCGTAACGCGCCGCCCACTGCCGGCGAACACCCATTGGTGGTGCTCTCCCACGGATACCGGGGTAACTGGAGCAACCAGATCTGGCTGGCCAGTGCCTTGGCCCAGAAGGGTTACATCGTCGCCGCCATCAACCACCCCGGCAGCACCACCCATGACCGCAGCCCGCAAGCAGCGGCGCAGTTATGGCAGCGGCCCGTCGATCTGCGTCGGGTCATTGATGCGGTCACGACTCAACCTGAAAAATTTGGCCGGGTCGCCAATGGACGAATTGCAGCCGTGGGCCATTCACTCGGCGGCTGGACCGCCCTGGAAATCGCCGGCGCTCGCTTCGACCCAGAGCGCTTCGCCCAAGACTGCAAAGCCCATTCGCAGTTATCCAGTTGCACCGTTTACGAACAGATGAATCCCGCCAGCACCGCTGAATCAAAGGCCGAACTGGCCGCCGATTGGCGTGATAAACGCATCACTGCGGTGGTGACATTGGACCTGGGCCTTTCACGGGGCCTGACCGATAAAAGCTTGGTCACGCTGCCTGTCCCCGCCCTGGTGATCGCGGCCGGTGTACCGTCGCGAGAGCTTCCCGCCGAGTTGGAATCTGCCAACCTGGCCAAGCGCCTGCCCTCGGCGACAAGCCGCTATGTCGAGATCAAAGACGCAAGCCATTTCAGCTTCATGTCGATGTGCAAACCTGGTGCGCAGAAGATCCTCGAAGAGCACGTGCCGGGAGATGGCATTATTTGTCAGGATGGGGATGGCGGCCGTGCTCGTGGGGTGATTCAGCAGCAGGTTGTATCGCTGATCGCGGCGTTTCTGGCGCAATCACCTGGAGAGCTTGATAAGAAGGCTAGATGACGATCCCCACAGGCATGCTCGGCACATTAAGCCCGACTTTCACACGGTCCAGCGCCACGATTGTCTTGAACCAGGTCACGTTGGAATTTTCGGCAAACAATCGCCGCGCCAACGTCTGGTATTCGTTCATGCTGGCAACGGTTAATACCAGGACGAAATCCACTTCGCCGGTGACGTAGTAGCACTGCTGAACTTCGGGCACCGCGAAGTGTGCCTTCATCGCCTCCAGTGCCTCGATGCTGGTGCGCTCTGCCATCACTTCCACAATGATCGTGATCGGCCGTCCTACGGCGGTGGGATCCACGATGGCTACGTTGCCCGTGATGACGCCCCCCGCTTCCATCCGCTTGATACGGCGCTGAACGGCGGCCGTGGAAAGATTGACCTGCTCGGCCATGAGGCGCAGCGGCATCGTGTTGTCGCGCTGGACGAGGTCCAGGATGGCACGGTCGAATTTGTCCAACGATTCAAGTGCTGCGTCGTTTTTGGCCATGGCAAACCCGTGAGAAATTTTCTCGAAAACTAACAGAAAACCGCGCCCCTTTATCTAGCCAAGAGAAATATTATCTTGCCAGCAGTCTGCGTACGCAGCCTTAGTCGCAACACACACAGGATATTATTGGCATGCTCGCACTGTTCCATCTTTCCCCTGTCCTGTTGGTTACAGCCATGCTTGTCGTGCTGCGCCGGCCCCCCATGCACGCCGCCATTGCAGGCACTGCATTGGTCCTGGTGCTCTGGCTCGCCGGCGCTGCAGACGCGTGGCGCCTAGGCAGTATGGTGGCCGCCGCTCAAGATACGGCCGTGCTGTTTGCAAGTACGGCTTTCGTGATCGTTCCAGGTCTGGTCTTCGTGATTTTTATCGAGCGCATGGGCGTCAACCTGGCGCTTAGCCGATGGGTGCAGTCACTGGGGCTTGGGCGCGGCGATCAAGTAGTGTTTATCGTTCTTGGACTGGCACCGCTGCTCGAAGCGATGACCGGCTTCGGCGTGTCGTTGATCGCCACGGTGCCCCTGCTGCTCAGTCTCTTCGAGCGTCGGATCGCGCTACGAATAGCACTGACCGGCATGGCAATCATGCCCTGGGGAACACTGGGCCTGGCATCGGTCATTGGTGCTTCGTTGGTTCACTTGGACGCAACCGCGCTGGCATCGACCTCGGCACTGACCAGCGCACCGGTTTTTTTGGTCCTCAGTGCAATCGCGCTATCTCTTGCAGGCGTTCGTGACTCGCGGGAATGGAGGGCGTTGGGGGCTTTCTGGCTGCTGTTTGTTGGCGTGCTTTACAGTGCCAGTCGGTGGCTGGGGCCGGAAGTGGCCGGCGTGGCCGCGGGCCTGGTGACGGCCGCAGCGGTACTCTCTGCTGGGCTGTGGCGCTTGCGCCGCAACGATAGCGAGCGCGGTGCAGTGCAATGGCCGCGTCAGGCATGGCCGTATCTGGTGCTGATTGTCTGCATTGTCGCATTGAAGATGGTGTGGGCGATCACCTCCTGGCAGGATCACTGGGTTGTACAGGGCGCTCAGGTCACCTGGAAGCCACTCTCCTCACCAGGCCTGGCACTGGTTCTGGTGCTGATCGGGCTAGGGTTTCACACGCGCCACACACAACGCCAGACAGCACTCGACGTCAGTATGCCTGCTGCGCTGGTGGCGCGGGCGAAGCGACCACTGTTGACCATTTTCTTCTTCCTCGCGATGTCGCAGATGATGGTGAAGGCCGGCTTCCTCGCGGGCTTGATGCAAATGCTGGCGGGCCTGTCGCCCGCCGCCGCGACGTCGCTGGTTGCCCTGTTTGGCGCGCTGTCAGGCTACATGACGGGGTCGAATGTTGGCGGCAACGCGATCTTCATGCCGGCCATCGCGATGTTGCCCGAATCCTCTCGCCTGTTGTTGGCTGCCGTCCAGAACAGCTCGGCAGGGCATGCAGCGCTGGGCTCGCTGTCGGTTGTCATGCTGATCCTGGGACTTGCCAAGACCCAGGCCAAGGAGGAAGGCGAACTGGTAAGGTTTGGCTTCACGCTGGTCTGTCTCAATACCGCGTTAGTCGCGTTGGGCGCGGTGTTGCTGAGTGGATGGTTTGGATAGCAGGGTATTTGCAGATGAGCACCTCTTTCTGCACTTTTTCCAGTCCCCTTTTTTCATGTCTCTTTCCCAATAGTTTCTGACTTAACTATCCTACGCCTCCACCCCAAACGGATTCGCCACGATGTATCTGCGTTCAAGCTTATTGTGCCTGTGCCTTTTCAGCAGCCTGAGCCAGGCCGCTGTCAACTGTTCGGCCCTGGCGGAAAAGATCTCCGGAACGGTGCCTGAGTTTCATCCGTCAGTGCAAGGCAAGGTCATTGGCACTGGGCGCCTGCATTTCCACGAAGCGCCAGATGAAGCCTGTGCCAATAAGAAGATTTTCGTAATCCCCGGCGACTCTCTCACCGTTTACTCCAGCCTTGAAGACGAATCATGGCTGGAAGTGAACTTCATCGCCAAGAGCGGCGACGACTATACCGGTTGGGTAAAGGCTGATCGGGTCGAGATTGGCGCACCTTACGGAGCGCCAGCAGACGATGCCGACGACGCGCCGGCGGGTGATGCTCAATAATTATCTTTTTCATTTTTGAAGTGCAGGAGAAACGATGACGGGTTCGCCAGAAGAGAACGGTCTATTCCCGGCCAGCCCACAGGGCGACCTCGACGCAGTTGATGGCACGGATTTCGACGCCTGGGCTCGCGTCTGGGCCGAGCTTGGCGTCGTATGCGCGTCACGAGAGACGTACGAAGAACTCATTCGACATTACTGCGAGCCGCATCGCGCTTACCACACCCTCCAGCACCTGAAGGAATGTCTTCAAGTGCGCCGATTCGTCAATGCGGCCTGCCAGGCCCCCGCCGAAATCGACCTCGCGCTGTGGTTCCATGACGCGATCTACGAGCCCCTTCGCAGCGACAACGAGCTGCGTAGCGCGCAATGGTTGGACGACGTGGCACGTGATAGCGGCCTGGGCGATGAAACGCGACGCAGGCTTTACGACCTGATCATGGTGACGCGACACGATGGCGCCCCGAAGTCGGCAGACGAAGCGGTGTTGGTGGACACGGATCTGGCGATCCTTGGAGCGTCGTTCGAACGGTTCGAGGAATACGACCAACAGATTCGCCACGAGTACCAATTTGTGCCTCTGCCTGTGTACCGCCAAAAGCGGCGCCAGGTCCTGGAGGGATTCCAGGCGCGCGGGCGGATCTATACGACCGCAGCGTACTTCGACGCATTCGAGCAGCAGGCACACGCAAATCTTGCACGCGCCATCGAGCGTCTCGACTGAGGACTGGATTCAAGCGGCGAAGGGATAACTTACTCCCCGTCCCGCACCTGCATCAGCGCAAATCCCAGCAGATTCAAGCCTTTCCACAGATTCGGATTGTTCGCATCCGCGTTGTCCTGTGCGAGCCCTATACCCCAGATGTTATCAACCGGGCTGGCTTCGACAATAACGCTCGAACCGGTTTGTAGAAGATATTCGTTCAACTGCGGATTTTGAGAGAACTTGGCCTGGTTCGCTCGAACGACGATGTCGTATCGGTGTTGCAGCCAAACCTGATCATCGAATCCGCGCACGTTGCGGCCAAGTGCCTTGGCGGCATTAGGAGTAGGTGCGTGGAGCACCTGCGCACGAATTTCCTGATCGTCGAACAAGGCCGCTTTCTCGGCCATCATGAAGTGTTCGGCTGTCGGGTAATGTTGCCCCTCGACAATGAACCCGGCCTCGAACCATTGGCTGAAGCACGAAGCCGTAACGGCAATTTTGCTGCGCTGGTGCCCCCAGAAAAACGTAAATTTCAGATGTTCTCCGGAGTTGAAACGGGCGCACAGTTCTTTCACATGTTCAGAGTCGTTCAATGAGATGTCCTTGCTGACTGAAGATCGAAGTTACAGCTACTGTGCTGACCAAGGCCGCTTCGTGTCTATAGCGCCCACTTGCATCGCTCATAGCTTATCGAAAGTTAACATTGTTGCCTGAAGCCTTAGGCAAGACAGCCAAGATAATTCTGCTCGAATCAACAGGTCGTTTTTACCTATATCTCTGCTTCCAGATGAAGGCCGGCTTTATCTGGAAGCATCGCCAAGATCCGCAGTCTTTAAAAAAGCTACGAACGCCCGTAATGCTGCCGATTGGTGGCGACGACTTGGGAAGTAGAGGTAAACAGCCTCCAGGGGACAAGACCGGAATTCATCCACCCAATCAGTCTTCAAATCAACCGATCCACAACCCTCGCATTCCACAATTCCCGATACCGCTCCCGCCACCCCGGACTGCCCTTATCCAACCACTCCAACGTCGCCTCAATACTCTCAGGGCTAATGATGAAGTGATTGATATGCTCCTCGATCCGCTCTTGCGATAAATGCAGCGAATCCAGATAGCCATTGAAAGAATCCGCCAGCACCACGTACTCATCGCCCTGCTGACGGCGACCGGTCCAGGCAGGTAGGCCCGCCACCATCGCCGCCACGTCCTGGCGCCCTTCCCGCAGGTCCAGCAGCAAGATACTCGCGCCGCCGTCGCGACCGATCGGCAACAATCCCGTTGCGGGGAAACCGGGCTGGGCCCGCAGTTGCTCCAGTTCAAAGGGGTTGGATTCATATTCTTTGTCCGGGTCCAGCCCGTACAGTGAAAAACTGAGCAGTTCCTCATCGCCATTGGCCAGGGTCGCCAGCACATCGTATTCCACATAGGCGCCGTTGCAGGTCTTGAGGAATTGGCGATAGTCGTCCGGCAAGCGAGCCCCCAGGCTGGCTTCCAGTTGCGTGATGGCACGCTCGGTGGCGCCTTCACGGGTGTCTTCGAGGATGAGTCCGCGGTAGTCAGTCATTGATGTCTCGAAAAAGGTATTGGGTCCTGGAGGTCTTGAAACACGCCGCGCCGCACAATCAGTCCGACACTTTGATAACAAGTGCTCCGCTTACTCGCTCGCCAGATGTCTCTCGATCAGCCTCGCCGCCTCATCTGCGTGAGTGAAGCCCAGGCTGTGATCGGCGCCAGGAAAAACGTGCAGTTCAGCGCGGGACAACAGCTGGGCAAGGTACTGGCCAACACGAACGGGGCTGATCGGATCAGCGTCGCCCCAGAGCAGCAGGACCGGCATGCGCAACTCGATCAAGCGAGACGTGAGGTCGGTGCGGTCGTCGAGAAACCAACTCGGCAGTGTCGAGTTGGCCGCCGCAAAATCCGGGCGCCAGTCGTGTGCGCCCAGCGCCGACATGTCCACCCCGCCCGAGGTGACGGTCAACACGAGGTGGGTGATCAGCTCAGGGCGTTCAAGTGCTGCGAGCACAGCGACGATACCGCCCATGGATTGCGCCACCAGCGCTGTGGGTCGGTCGATCTCGGCCAGCACACGCGCCACCAGGTCACTCATGCCGGTCACGTCAGGCACAGGCGGCGTGTCTCCAAAACCGGGCCAGCCGATGTGTACTTGCTGCGCCGGGTGGGCCAAGCGTTCAGCGACCGGATGCCAGAACTGGGTGTTGCCCGAGGCGCCGGGCAGGAAGATGAGTTTGGCGGGGGATGCGGTCACGGGTTCGTCCTTGAAGATGGGATTGAAAGAGTCAGCAGGAGGCCAAAGGGATACCGCCAGGTTCGATGACCGGCTCCAGCATCACACCACACTCGCCCGATGCAAGCTGCTCATATGCCCAACACCCGCCGCCTTCAAACGACTCACCAGATCCTCCCGCGCCGCTCGCCCTCCCGAACGCACGTACTCCAGCTCCGCCGCCGTAATCAATACCACCGGCACCAATCTGACCGGGGACAAGGGCATGTCATCCAGTTGGGTAGGAAAATCCGGCGCCGGGGCGCCGAGTAGAACGCCGGTGGAGTCGTCATCGGTCACGAAGAGCTTGGGCAGTTGATCGCCCATGTGGTGCGATTGGCTGAGCCCTGGCAGTTCAAGGGATAGCGTCCCGTATTGGTCGAGTTGGTGGGTGATGCCGCCAGCGTCGGCCACCGTTTTGGCGACGTGCTCCAGCAGCTCGAAAGCCCAACTGCGCTTGAAAGGATCGACCTCCCCCACAGGACCATAGGCGTGCTCGGGGATATCCGCGGTTTCGACGAACAATTCCATCTCGAAGCCGTTGCCCATTCCTTCCGTATCATCGAATGGATCGGACAGGCCTTCAGTGGCGAGAATGATCGTGTCGCCACGACGAACCACGCGGTAGGCCTGGCGGGTCGAAGGCCAGTAAGGGCCGCCGGAAAAGGTCGGGCTGATCAGGTAGGCAAGGACATCCCGCTCGACCGTGCCAACAGCGCTCCAATGACGATCCAGGCACGCTGCGCCGGCTTCCCGGACGGCCAGATTGGCGGCTTCAGCCTCGGTCAGGTCGCCAAGCTCGTGGGATTGCGGCGCGGGCTGGTCGTCTTGGGTTTCAGGGGCTTTCGATGAACCGAAGAGCTTCTTGAAGAAATTCATGGGCGTTCCTTGCTGGATTTTCGCTCAACCTCGCCCGCGTCAGCACTCGCTGATCCGATGGCAGGCGTTGGGCGCATTGTGGCGTGTTGGCGTTGATATGAAAACGCGGGCAGGCACTTGCGGGCAGTTTCAACGAAAGGCGTGACAATCAGGCTATACACCGTCAAGTAACGCTGGTGGTCCTGTTCTCCGGTGCCGAAACGCAAGTGCTCAGGCTGCGTGCTGGTGACATAGAGCGTGCCGAACATCCAGTCCCACAGCGACAGGTTGACGCCGAAATTGCGGTTGAAATGACGCGGTGCATCGCTGTGGTGGATCTGGTGCTGGGCCGGACTGTTCAGCACATGTTCCAGCACCGGACCAAAGGACAGCCAGACATGGGTGTGACGCAGGTTGGCCGCCAGGCTATTGAAAATGAACACCAGGTACGTCACGCCGAACAACGTGTAGCGGCTGATCTCACCACCACTGGCATACCAGAAGCCACCCGCGAAAAGACCCAGGCAGGCGGTGATGCCGAGCTTCTCGACGATTTTCTCCACAAAATGCATCCGACTCGCGGTGGCCGGCACCAGCACGGGCGCCGAGTGATGCACCTTGTGAAACGCCCAGAGCCAGCGCGAATGAAACGCCCGGTGTGCCCAGTAGTGGACGAAATCCTTCACCAGGAACACCCCCAGCCCATAAAGCAACGCGAGCGAAAAATTCTCACCGAGGCGCGGACGCGCGCCCCAGAGGTTGCTGAAAAAAGCCAGGTAATCCCCGGAGCGCAGGATGTACGGATCGACCAGATGAACAATGGGCAACACCAAGGCAATCTTGAGAATCGCCCGGACGAAGTAGTAGCGATAGTCCAGCAACGCCGAACGATGCAGGTACACCCCACGACCACCGATGAATTGCCAGAACGAACGAGCGTCAGTCAGGCGGCGGTGTTTTCTGAAACGGAACAGGCCATAGGCGACACCGTAGGAAGCGCAGAGAAACAGGACTCCGAACCGACCGTTCAAGTTGAAGATGTCGAGGAACTGCTGGGTGATGGGGGCGATCACCCATGCGCTCAGGTGTTGATAGACAAGGGAAAACGCATCCACGAAATACCGGCCTCTGTCGAAGATGCGGTATTGTAAATCAGTCGCGTTGGGATGGGCTTGGGTTTTCAGGCATTTCTGGCGGTAGCCGCTCAAAAGGATCTAGGGGCGGCCCGTTCTACCGCGACGCATATGGATGAGTGCGGTTCTACGACTGTCTGGAGAAACTCGCTCTTCAACAGCGAAGGGCAAAAAGCCCAGCTTTGGATAAAGCAGCAAGCCTGCCGTGTTTTCATTGAAACACGATACCTGCACCTCAGTGGCGTCATAACGGTCGAACGCCAGGGCCGTCATCGTTTCCACAAGAAAGGTTGCAACGCCTTTACCTCGTGCCTCTTGGGCAACGATGACATTGCCGATACAGCAAACTCCACCTGTTTCAGCCCGATAGAAGTTAGCAAAACCAACGACACGGTTCCCAGCCTCGATGACCGTCGAATCGAATCGTTGAGCGATGGCGTCAGACAGCTGAGCCTCAGTCAGGGGGTATTGGGCTTTCGGGAACATATAGAACAGTTCCCGAGCGTCCTGCGCAAAGCTGCAGAGGGTCTTGATGTCATCAGCCTTCACTGGCCGACTTTGCAATATCATTGGGCGTCCTTGAGATCTATGCGCTTGGTGCCTTGGCTCACCTGATTTTGCTCAAACATCTGTCGGGGCGCCAGGACCGGACCGATTCCAAAAGGATGAATATGACATTGACGGTCGAACGCTTGGTCAGGATGGCAATGACCAATCCAATCAACGCGCAGATCACCTCGCGCTTACCTTCACTCGGGTTGAATCAATGCATGCTCACGGCTGGCTGCCTGTTCCAAGCCGTCTGGAATCATCAGTCGCAACGGCCACCGGCTTGGGGCGTAAATCCCTGCTCCAGGATAGAAACGCCTACCAACTCAAGCTTGACTCATCGTCCCCGAAAAACTCGCCTCCACCGGCCCGATAAGAAAGACCGCCCCCACGCCATCCCATTGAACCGTCACGCTTCCACCATCACATTCAACCTCGACGGTGCTGTCCAACAAACCACGACGAATTCCATTAACAACCGCGCCACACGAGCAAGAACCTGAACCCAGTGCAATCCCTGCACCGCGCTCCCAGATGCGCAACCGAATATGCGTGCGATCAATGATCTGGACAAAATGAACGTTGGTCCTGAGTGGGAATAGCGCGTGGGTTTCGATGGCCGGGCCGATGGTCGCGATATCAACGGTTGCCAAATCTCCCACAAAGTAAGTGCAGTGCGGATTACCCATGCTGCACGCGGCTGGACTGCCGGCAAGTGGCAACACAGCGGTGTCCAGTGCTTGCGCCAAGGGGATGTCCGACCAGCCGAAAAGTGGCACACCCATGTCGACGGAAATGTCGCCGGTTGAGGTACGCTCGCACGTGAGCAGACCACGGTTGGTGCGCAGCGCTACCGAAGCAACATTTGCTTCGCGCATCAGCATATCCGCCGCTCCCCGTGTTGCGCTGCCGCAAACGTTCCAGCGCGGAGCCATCCGCGTTCCAGAACATCACGCGCGCATCGGCATCGTCGCAATCGAGCAACACCGCGAGTTGGTTGAAGCCCACGCCCAAGTTCCGATCCCCCATTCGC
Source organism: Pseudomonas brassicacearum subsp. brassicacearum (assembly GCF_008801605.1). Classification (GTDB taxonomy): domain Bacteria; phylum Pseudomonadota; class Gammaproteobacteria; order Pseudomonadales; family Pseudomonadaceae; genus Aquipseudomonas; species Aquipseudomonas brassicacearum. The sequence continues at coordinate 52,166 of NZ_VZPJ01000008.1, forward strand.
TGGGCCATGGCACTCGTCACCGGGTTGGCCGAATTTCGCGAATCGACAATAACGAAGTCATCGCCATTGGCATGCATCTTTTGAAAGTTCAGCGGCATGCAAACGCCCTGCTGGAGATGGAAATGGAATTACCGTCGGGGTCCTTGGCGTTGGCGAAAGAGTAACCGTCCGCCCTGTGCGTAGCGCCAAACTTCAGGCCTTGGGCCAGGCACTTTGCCTTGAAACCCTCGACATCCTGGAGATCAAAGACAAGCTTTACGGTAACTTGCCCTGTTTTAACGGCCTTCCCTGCCGGGTGAACCATCAGGATCGCGCCACCGTTTGCAGGGCTCAATTCGGTGACGCGGTCATCGGTTTTTCTTTCACTGGTAAAACTGAAATGACGCTCATAAAAATCGCAGGTCGCTTGAACGTCCCGGACATACAGCATGATTCGATTGAGTGACGGTTGCATGTGTTCTTCCTTGATCAATGTCGACGATGAAACTCATGATGACGAAGCTTGATTCCGTTCAATGCACTCCAGGTTTGGCCTTCCTTTCAAGCCACGCGTCACGCGTCATCTCCCAGACCTCCTTGAGCAACACCCCACAGACAAAATCCCCTTCCTGCGTCCCGATCAGGCGCATGCCTTCGCGCTCCGAAATCCTGCGCGAAGCAAGGTTGCCCACTGCCTTGGGCACTTGCATGACAGGGCGCCCCAGCGCTTCAAACCAATAGGCATTGATCACTTCACAAGCCTCGCGCATGTAGCCCTTTCCCTGCCATTGCGGCGCCAGCCAGAAACCACGGTTGTTGCCGGGCTGGTCGTAGAGGCTGATGCTGCCGATGCTCTGTGTCGGCTCTTCGGCAATACGGATCATCCAGTGCCACTCGCGTCCGGCTGCAATAGCGGGGAGCGCATGGTCGCGCACGTACGTCAGCGCGCCGTCATCCGGATAAGGCCAGGGCACGCGGCTGTCCAGGTAACGGACCACTTCCCAATGGGGAAATAGCTGTTGGATCGCCGGTGCATCCGTCAGTTCAAGGGGGGTGAGGATGAGACGGCGGGTTTGGAACGTGGGGATGGGGCTCATGATGAAACTCCTTTTTCAACGTTATGGCGTCCTTGGAAAACCCTCCACGCTAAAAGTTATCCGTCGCCCTGCACAGTTTGCTGTCCTCCAAGGATAAAGGGGGAAGCTCGGTCGTTTTCACGGACAGTTGCTTGAGGGTCACCGTGCACTTGTATCGCCCCGCGGCGTCCAGCTGGTAGTCCGCCCCTGCTTTAGGGACAAAGCGGAACATGTTGTAGCATTGAGCACCGATGTAATGAAACGCGATGGGCTGCCCGGCAGGCACCAGCAGCTCAGTCATTACCGTGGAAGATGAGTGTTTGTCGTCATCCGGCATGCCCAGGCTTTCGCCGTTGCGATTGGCGTAGCCATCGCGGAACGCCACCATGACGCCCGCGCCCGGCAGGCGGAAGTCCACACAATCGGACTTGGGTACGGCCCTGACCATGCCATCGCTGATCACCCGCAAGCGCGCGGTCTCGCCACCGTCAGGCGTTGAATAAGGGGTGGAGAAAGAGCGGACATCCGACAGCGCTCCACAGCCGGTGAGCAGGGTCAGGACGCTGATGCTCAAGGCATACTGCAGCACGCGGGACGACTTTTTGCGCGGGCAGAAGTTGATTCGGGAGTTGAGAGGGCGTGGCGATTGGCTCACGATGATGCTCCATGCGGGTCAGATATCCATGGCCAACGACGGTCGAGAGGAACGCGATGCCAGCGCGAGATTTTATAGAGGGTTCGGGGATTGGCTGCAATGGCCGATGTATCGGGCCGCGTATCATCCTGAGCTCCCGTGGATCGACAACCAACCCGGCCCCCTGATCAGCAGATGATTGCCCTACCCCTTGTCCGGCTCTTTGGCCGTCTTTCTGCGACCCTTCGAAGTCACTACTTTGTATTCACCGGCACCGGCCTCTTCCACTGAATATGCGATCAAAGAATCCTCGTGCAAAAGGTAATGAGCTGAAGTTTTACTGACGGAAAGAGGGACAGTTTCGATATGAGCCGCCACCTTTGCTGAAGTCGCGGTCAAGAAAGCACTCGGCTCCATCGCAAACCGCTCCGCCAGCGCATACGCCATCTTGTGGCTGATAGGCCTATCGCCATTGAGCACTTTGGACACCGCCGTTTTATCACCGATCTCAGGGAGGTCTGAACCGGTGAGCCCGCGCGTCTCCATCAGATCCTTGATCAATTGCACAGGCGTGCAGGTCGCCTCAAAAGCGGCATGGGACTCGCGAAACTGTTCGCAGTTGCGCTGGTAGGCCAGGATTTCGTCCTCGAGCTCAACGAGAATTTTCTCCTCAGTCTTGCTCAGTTCGCGCCCGTCGGTGAGCGCATCGAGCAGGTCGGTCGCACGCTCATAGTCGGCAGGGGTCTTGATGCCATGCACAAACTCACCGCGCAGGCGATCCAGTAACGCATGTAGCTCGCCAAGCGTTGCGATCACGGTTTGAAAGTCGTTCCGGGCTGCGCTCATCGTCTTACCCCTTTGTTTCTTGCATACCAGACGTTGGCAACGTCGTAATCGGCATGCGTGTAGATGTGTTTGACGTAGATCTTCTGCCGGGTGTAGTTGACGCCACCTATCACCCTGAGATTATTGGCGCCTACGTCGATCACCACCCAGTTCATTGCGGCTCTGGGCTTGAACAAGTCGACACCGTGCGTACCGAAAAGCTTTTGCAGGTCCGCGAACGCTTTGGGGCGCGCCATCCTCAAAATGCGCAGGCATCGATCAAGCCCGGCCTTGTCGTTCGGGTACAAAATCGCAGCGTCGTCAAAACGTGATGGCGTGAGTATATCCATGGGCTTCCTTGTCTTTGAGCCGATGGCACTCTGGTTGTGTTTTTTAACAACAACGATTTATTGGCAGCAGAGGGACTCATACGGTGGCAAGCAGGCGATTTAGCCGGCAGCATTGGGCCAAATGGGCTTATCACCTACACATCCCGAGACAAAAACATGAACCCTGTCGACTCGAACCGCCTGAAAACCTGGCAGGCCCTTTCCTCGTTCTTCCTGGATACCGAGATCGACGACCTGACCTACAACTACATCGCTCGCGTAGTCCTTGAAACCAATTATTCGCCAAAGGAAATCCACAGCATCCTGTGGAATGAAGTGTTCCCGGTGCTCGAAGCGAACCTCAGGTCCGTGGCGGGTGAATGGGCGGGATGGACGGATGAGTGGCTGCTGGAGCACATCAGTGCAAGTGATGAGCTGGAGCCCAGGAAAGGCCGCGGCAGCATTGCCAAGGAGATTGCCAGGTGTTGGAGCCAGGTCGCGACGCGGCTCCCACCCGGATACGCTTGATACAACTGCATTGCCTCGTGACGAAGTAATGGTGGTAGATTTCGACGGCATACGTTGAGGATCAAATGTTTCCCAACCGTAACGAATACCGGAAGGATTCCGGGTAGATGCAGGTTTGGCCGGTAATGTGAAAATCACAGGGAGTGACGCAGTGACGATTATCAAGTTCAGCTACAAAGATGCGAGGGGTAATTTGAGTGTCCGAGAACTGATCCAATGGTCAGAGAACTCACTCTACATTCAGGGACGATCCACTGGCGACTCATTCCCAAAAACCTTCCGAAAGGATCGAATTGTTGAGATATTGTCGGGCGCGGAGCTATTACTGAACGACGCCGCCCCTCCCGCTCCAAGGCTTTCGCCAAAACCAAAACCGTCTGCTTTGGCAGCACAGGAGGCCGCCTCCAATTGTCCCCGTCCCAAGTCGCCGCCAGGGGGGATAAATCAAATTCTTTTCACCGGTTTTGCTGCTGCGCATCGGGCAGACCTTGAACAGAAGGCGCAGGATTTTGGGTTAAGGGTGATGAGTACTCCAGGCAAGACTCTGACGTTTCTTTGCTATGGCGATAACGCCGGCCCGACTAAGGTTGCAAAGGCACTAGCGGCTGGTGCTTTCATCTTCGATGCGGAACAGTTTTTGAACCTGATCACTACGGGCGAGATGCCTTGAGACATCCGATGCAGCGTCGATCGAGCGGTTTGACATAGCGACGGAATATCCATCATCCAAGGCAACGGTATGCGGGGCTGGCTAACATGTCTTACTGACCCCGACGTCAAAAGCGATGGTGTCCACCTAATTTAAAGTGGAAATCACTTCTAGCCTGGTTCCATCGGTACTGCCCCACCATGTAATCAATGCCCATCGGCGATATCAGCCTCTGCCTCGCCAATGAGCTCGTCAAGAGACACCCAAAGAGGCGTCTGGTTGGCCTCGATCCGTGCCCCTACCACCTGTGCCAGCTCCAGTTCATCCAGGCGCTCAACCATGGCCTCGTAGACACTTGCCGGGACCATATAGCCCAAGACGCGATTATGGTTCAACACCGCTACTGGCGCGCCGTTAGCACCGCTCAGGACGGATGACGGATTTTTTTTGAGTTCGGATAGGCTGACGGCCAAATCAGCCAAAACGAGTTGCATGGAGGCGGCTCCTTCAAAATAGGTCGTTATTTTGGTCTTTATTAACTGCACGGGCAAAGCACAGACCAGCACATAACCTGAGACCTTACCTCCACTTCCGCTTCAACACAGCAAGTTCATAAATTTGACCGTCTCGCGACCTCCTTAAAGCTCCACACCTTCACCCCGTCACACACCCCTGCGGCACCTTCCCAGCAAAACTATCCACCAGACTCGCCACCACCATCTCCCCCATACGCGTGCGGGTCTGCAACGTCGCGCTCGCGCGGTGGGGTTGCAGCACCACCTGCTCATTGCCAAACAATGCCTCGGGCACATGCGGCTCATCGACAAACACATCCAGCGCCACACCGGCGATTTCACCAGCGGTCAGCGCCGCCACCAGGTCGGCCTCGTTGACCAGTTTGCCCCGGGCCACATTGATCAGATACCCGCCCTGGCCCAAGGCACGCAGCACCTCGGCATCGATGATGGCTTCAGCCTTGTCCGCGGCGGCCGCGAGGATCAGGGCGTCGCTGTCGCGGGCCAGTTGCTTGAGGTCGGCGACGAAGGTGTGGCTCACGTCACTCATGGGCTGCAAGTCGGTGTAGCTGATCGAGCACCCGAACGCGGCGGCGCGGGTTGCCACGGCGCGACCGACCCGGCCCATGCCGACGATGCCGATGCGCATGCCGGACACCTGACGGGCCAATGGCAGCGGGGCCAGTGGCGTCGGGCTGTGGGGCCATTGGCCTGAGCGCACGTAACGGTCACCGGTGCACAGCCCGCGACACACGGCAATCAATAGACCAATCGCCAGGTCGGCGACATCTTCGGTCAGCGCGCCGATGGTGGCCGTCACGCGGATTCCGCGATCCCTGGCGTAGGCCAGGTCCACGGCATCGGTACCTACGCCGTTGACCGCCACTACTTCCAGCTTGGGCAGTTGGGCCATGAGCGCCTGACTGATGCCGGTATGCCCGCCAGTAATGACACCGCGAATATTGGCCCCGTGTTCTTGCAGATAGGCTTGTTTGTCGGCCTGTTCGAAATAGCGCCGCACCGTGAACAGCTCGTTGAGCCGGGCGTTGATTTCAGGGATCAGGATCGGGCTGAGTTGCAAGACTTCTGGCTTCATGTAGACCTCGTAACAGAATAAAAAAGGCTGGCTCAACCGCGACCGGCAAACGGCATGGCCGTGGCCATGACGGTCATGTTCAGGACGTTGGCCGATAACGGCAGGCCGGCGATGTAGCGCACCGCGTCGGCGACGTGCTTGACGTCCACCATCGGCTCCACCGCGATGCTGCCGTTGGCCTGGCGTACGCCCTTGGTCATGCGCACGGACATCTCAGTGAGGGCGTTGCCGATGTCGATCTGGCTGCAGGCGATGTTGTATTCACGTCCGTCCAGGGCCAGGGATTTGGTCAGCCCCAGCACCGCGTGTTTGCTGGCGGTGTAGGCGCTGCTGAACGGTCGTGGGGTGTGGGCCGAGATCGATCCGTTGTTGATGATCCGTCCGCCCTGGGGCTGCTGCCGGCGCATCAGGCCGAAGGCACCGCGGGCACAAAGGAAAACGCCGTTGAGGTTGGTGTCGATCACGTTTCGCCACTGCTCGAACGTCAGCTCATCCAGCGGCACGGCGGGCGCGTTGACCCCGGCGTTGTTGAACACCACGTCCAGGCGTCCGTAGACCTCGGCGATGGTTGCAAACAGCCCATCGACACTGACCGGGTCGCGCACATCAGTGGACACCGCCAAGGCTTCGCGACCCTGGCTGGCCGCCAACTCGGCCAATGCCTGCAAGGGCTCTGGCCGGCGGCCGGCCAACACCAGTGTGTAGCCGTCTTCCATCAGGCCCAGGGCCACCGCACGGCCAATCCCGCTGCCGGCGCCAGTCACCAAAGCCACTTTCAATGTGTTGGACATGTGGGTTCTCCTTTCTCGAATTCAGTAAGACAAACGCGGACCGACGCGCATTTCCAATTCGCCAATACCGTCGATGCCAGCCGTGATGACATCACCCGGCTGCAACACATCGACGCCTGACGGACTGCCGGTCATGATCAGGTCGCCGGCCCGCAACGCCACCGATTGGGAGATGCGGGCGATCACTTCACTGACCGACCAGATCTGGCTGTCGAGGCTGTCGCGCTGGCGCTCCTGGCCGTTCACGTTCAACCACAACTCGCCATCGGGGTGCCCCGCCCGGGAGACCGGCACGATGGCGGTCATTGGCGCGGCGCCGTCGAACACCTTGGCGCCCTCCCATGGCAAACCGTTGCGCTTGGCCATGCGCTGGACATCACGCCGGGTCAGATCCAGACCCGCCGCGTAGCCCCATACATAAGCCAACGCCTGGCTCTCAGGGATGTTGGCGCCGCCCTCACCGATGGCCACGACCAATTCGATTTCGTGGGCGAACTCCTCGGTCACCGATGGAAACGTCACCTCACCGGCCGCTTCCACCACGCAGCTGGCAGGCTTCATGAAAAACACCGGTGGCACTCGGGATTCACCCTGGGTATCAGGCCAGGGATAGTTGCGGCCAACGCAAAAGACCCGGCCGACGGGAAAACGCTGCGGGGTGCCGACAACCGGCAAGGTCACTGGCAGGTCCGGGGTAAAGACATACTCGGGCATGTTCATCCTGATAAAAGTCCTGTTGGAAGCGTCAGCGTACGGCGGCAATCCCTGGCGAAGTTGGAGGAATGCCGCCTCGTGTTGGAGAAAAACGGTTTTTTCCGGGCTCAGCGCGCCTTCAGTTCAATGCGATACAAACGGCCAAGCAGCAACGAATAGGACAAGGTGCCGATCAGCGCCACGCCACCGATGAACCAGAAAGCCAAGGCGAATGAGCCGGTCTTTTGGACGATCGCGCCAATCACTATGGGGGTGACAATCCCGCCAATGTTGGCCGCCAGGCTGGTGATCCCGCCGGTCAGTCCGATCAGTTCCTTGGGCGCCACTTCCGACACCGCCGCCCACGAGGACGAAGCAATGCCCTGGGCAAAGAAGGCAACCGTCAGCACGGCGATGCAGATCACGTTCGAGTCGGTGAAATTCACCAGGACGATGGACATGCCCAGCATCGACCCGACCACCAACGGCAACTTGCGGGCAAAGGACAGCGAGTAGCCGCGACGGATCAGCAGGTCGGACACGATCCCGGCGAGCAGGATGCCCACCGTCGCGCCCACGAACGGCAGCACGGCGAAGATCCCGGCCTTGATCATGGTCAGCTGACGCTCTTCGATCAGGTACGTGGGGAACCAGGTGAGAAAGAAGTACAGCGCCGACGTGCTGGCGAACTTGCCGATGCAAATCGCCCAGACCTGCCGATAGCTGAACAGCTCGGCGATCTGCCGCCAGTTGAAGCGGGTGCGCTCCTGACTGCTCTTGACCAGCCCTCCCCCAGCTTCGATGTACTTGAGTTCTTCCTTGCTGACTTTCTTGCAGTTCATCGGGTCGCGATACAAGAACAGCCAGGCCACACCGAAGACGATGCCGAGTGCGCCAGTGCTGTAGAACACATGGCGCCAGTCATAGGTGGTCGCCAGCCAGAGCAGCGCACCGGTAAACAGCGCCGTGCCCAAGTACTGGCCGCAGACGTAAATGCTGCTGGCCAGGCCCCGTTCACGCGCCGGGAACCACACCGTGACCGCCCGGCTGTTGGCCGGAAACGCCGGCGCTTCCATTGCGCCGACGGCCAGGCGCAGACCGAACAGCGAAGCGAAGCCCGTGGCCAAGCCCTGGCACACGGTGACGGTCGACCAACTGATCAGCGACACCCCGTAGGTGAACCGGGAACCGAAGCGATCGGCGATGAAGCCGGCGGGCACCAGTGCAATCGCGTAGGTCCAGGCAAACGCGGAAAAAATCAGGCCCATCTCGATCTTGTCCAGGCCCAGGTCCTTGGCGAGGAACGGCGCGGCAATCGAGATATTCACCCGGTCGATGTAGTTGATGATCGTCGCGATCAACAGCAGCGACAGCATGAACCAGCGCCGCCGTGACGGCAGGCGTTCTGGTACTGCGGCGTCCCGGGCGCCGGCAACCACCGGTGCTGCGGCGGTCTGGGAGGTGTGGGAATTCGACATGAGTGGACCTCGTTATTGTTAGAAGCGTCGAAATGTTTACGAGCAGCCGAAATCAATGCCCTCGATGCCGGGGCAGAACAATCGCTACAGGAATGAGAGGTGCGAACAGCCGGTGTCAGGTGTTCGAAGAGACCTTGCAACAGGATCTGCTGCAGGAGCGGTCGGGAGGGTCAGCGAGAAGCAGGAACAGGTTCATGATGTGCGCACCTTTTGATTGTTTTTGGATGGAGGGTCGGGTTGCGTGGCTCAACAGTGGTCGTACAACAAATCAAAATCAACTGAGCTGTTAGATCATTTTTCCCGTTTAAAACCGTGTCCAAGGAACCTGTCCAAAAAAATCAGATTGGTGATTTTTTTCATATTCTTTTTAAGTTTCAATTAACTATTTGTTTTTAAAACATAAATTAACAAAACAGAATTTATCATTCTTGGACAAGCGCCCTACATTTTCGAGAGACAGAAAATTCACGCCTACGGCCTCGTCATCGTATGACTTCTTGAAAGTCATCCAGATACACCGTCACAATCGTCATCACCGCCATGCACCGCAAAGGATTCCCTGGAGATGTCATCACCGAGCCGAGTCCCTACCTATGTCATGCAGCAACGCAGCGAATTGACGGATTTCTACATTCGCGACAAAAAGGGCCGGCGCGCCGAAACCAGCCCGCATCGCCACGAGTATTTCCAGATCCAGATCAACCTCGGCGGCGACACCGTGCAACACATTGGCAACGTCGAACGTCCATTTCCGCGCAACACCCTGGCCTTCATCCTGCCCCACCGCGTGCACGTGATTCCGCACCCGGCCGAGAGCAACTTCATGGTGATCAATTTTTCCCAGACCTTCCTGCTGCCGCATTTGCAATGCGACCCGATGGACCTGGAAGAAGTCTCGATTCTGCTGGCGCCGGAACTGTCGCCGTTCCGTTTCCAGGAACACCTGGACTTCATTCTGGAGGATGAGGATTTCGCCAAAATCTGCGCATTGATCGAGCAGATGCGTGGCCTGGACCAGAACCGTCAGTTCGGCACCCGCGAGATGCTCAAGGGCTTGTTGCTGCAACTGATCGGCAGCGTCTGCGCCTTGTACGCCGAGCCGCTCAAGCGCCTGGCCGAAGAGAACGCCGCCGAAGTCAGCCGACGCGATGCGCTGGGCCGGATGTCCGAGTACCTGCGCAAGAACATCGCCGACCCCGACCTCAACCTGATCAAGGTGGCCGCGGCGACTTACCTGTCACCGACCTACCTGACCCACTGGCTGCGCAAGGAAATTGGCAAGACCTTCACCGAGCTGGTGCTCGAACGTCGGATGCATGCGGCGCGCAATTACTTGCTCAACGGAACACGGCCAGTGGGCGAAGTGGCGAGGTTGTGCGGGTTTGCCGACGAGGCCTATTTTTCCAGGCGTTTTCGCCAGATACACGGACAGCCGCCGGGGCAGTTCAGGCGGCAGCAGTTGAACCCGGACAGTCCGCAGTTGCCGTTGAATACATAAGCCGACAATCGCGGATACGGGTCACCGCAAGATCAACACCGCGGCCACCGCAATCACGGCCACCACGCCAAAGACCATCCGCGCGATCCAGGGCGCGGTGAGCCAGACGCCGGTCACCCCGGCAATCTGCCCCACGTTCTTTTCGGTCAGGCGGAAACTCGGCTCCCGAAAAGGATTGCCGCAATGTGGGCAGGCGTAGGCCTTGTCGGAAATTCTGGAAGCGCATTCAGGGCAATCGATCAGACTCATGTGCGACCTCAGGGAGAGACGAACTTGGGGTACTGACAGAGACCACGCATCTCCAGTTTTTGTTCTGAATCGAGTAAACCTTTTGCAGAGCACACTACGGAAAAGCGAACTGCTTCACAGCCAACAAGATAGTCCAGCCACTACTGTGGGGGTTCTACGCGCCGGATAAGATCGTTCAGCACGTAAGTGTCCAGAAAGGCTGTGACTTCAATGATCTGACCATTCTTGAAGGTCATGTGCCACAGGTAGGTGTTGTTGTAGGGTTTGTGATCAAGCGCCATGGCTGTTCCGTTCCACAGAACAACCACGACATCATTCTGAGCCACGATGCTCTGCACCGTGGGGACAATCGGTGTTGCCAGTCGCGCGGTAATCGGCCGCACGACTTGGGCCAGCTCAGCCTTGCTGTTATAGACACCGGAAACAGGACTCGTCCCGGCCACGGTCCATTTCGCATTGGGCGCCAGCAGATCGAACACCGTGCCTTTGCCCTGCTGCCAGTGAGTGAACGCCTGGCGGACCAGCGTCGCATTCGCGTGCTGGGTGTTTTCCGAAGCCCAGACGTTGTTCGTAAAAAATATAAAAGACAGTGCAAGCGCCTGGACGCGCCAAGCGAAATTCATCCATCTGGTCATGATGTTCTCTCACAGCAATGCAGTTGATAAGACGCTCTTCCAGGAGAACCTTAACGGCATGTGCCCAGAAACCTTTGCCCGATACTGCTGTGAGGTTGCCTGATGCTATTCAGTGGCGAGGTTCCACGAGCAGCCGTTCATCAAGCAATTTGCCGTGCCTTTCTGCCTTCAGTCTTCGCGACCTTCTTGCACCTGTGCTCAAACTCCCACCCCCAACGGGAAGCTATCGCACGCCAGGGGAGAATTTTTCATTCCGAGAGAGAGGCTGGTTTCCAGAATCGCCCGGCCAGCCAGCGACTGACACTCAAGGTCCAGGCAAACAGAGCGATCAATCCGACACTAAGCAGCATCCCATTCACGCCCGTGCTGCTGATGAGCTTGCCGGCGATAAAGGGAAACCCGAATACGCCAATGAAGTAGGACAGGCTGAAAAGCAGCAGTGCTTGTGCGGTCAGTCCAGGTGGCGCCTCGTTGGCAGCCAAGCCATTAATGACGGAATAGTTGAGACCATAACCGACCCCAAGCAAGGCGGCGGTCAACCCATAACTCAGACTGTCATGGACCCACACACTGAACCCCGTCACGGCGACCAGCATCAGCGTGGTCAGCAGGCAAGAAGTCGCGAAAGGGTCACGGCTGACCACCCACCCGGCAATCAACAACCGACAAGCGATAGCCGCCCCCATGAAACCGACGAAAAACAGGGAGTAGTCAAGCCCCTGACTGGCTGCATAACTGGTCTGGAAACTGCCCAGGCCACCGAAGATCGCGCCCCCCAGCCCTACCATCAAAATGGACAACGCTGAACGTGAGCGCAGCACATCCGTCGCCGATCTCAGCCCTATCCGAGCCTTATCGCCAGACCGGCGCTCCACTTCGGCAAAGCCCGTTCTCAGCCACCAGAAATACAGCCCACCCAGCGATGCCGCGGCAGCGGCAAAGAAGAAAGCTGTCTGGATGGGTAACCCAACGGAGCTGGCCAACTTGCCTGACAGAGGGCCACTACCGATCCCCGTCAACATGCTGCCCGACAAAAGCGCGAAGCAATGAGTCCGCCTGGCTGGCTCGACCATCGCTGCGACCATGATGGGCCCAACCGTGTAAAACAGTCCCCACCCGATCCCCAGCATCAAACCGCAGGCCAACAAACCGATGCCAAGGTCCGATAGCAGCGCAAAACCCATGGACGCAATGACCAGAAATACAGCGCCAAGGGCCATGCACAGTGCAGCACCTACGCGCTGCATCAAATGCCCCGAGGCGACCACCGCGACCAGGGTACTCGTCATGGCAACGGCAAAGACCTGCCCTGCATCGCGCTCAGTTCCCCCCAGGGAGGACACCAGCAGCGAGACCAGGAAAGTGGCGCCATAAGAAATGGACAGAAGGAAACTGGCTACGCAAAACAGGCCGAATCGATTGGAGGGCCTGTCGTTGGAGAGCGGTGGCATCGGAGTTTTCCCACGCGTTGAACAGGCCGTTTTGTAGCACGGCTACATGGGGGGATAGTCATTTGGGTGGCGGAGTCAAGGTTAGGAAATCCACACCTTTTGCGCTGCCGGCGTATCATCTGGGGGCCATTGCCCCTATCGTCATTTTTTCAGACGGCAGAAACCACAAAACCCCTGGTTTTCTTGGAAAACCAGGGGTTTTGTGTGTATCGAATGTGGCGGTGAAGGAGAGATTCGAACTCTCGATACAGTTTCCTGTATACACACTTTCCAGGCGTGCTCCTTAAGCCACTCGGACACTTCACCGTATCTCGGCAAACTGTTCAGTCTGTCGAGGCGCGCTAATGTAGTCGAAAGCTTTTCCGATGGCAAAGGTTTTTTTCAGAATTTTCATGCGGTTAAGCTTGGTCGAGCATTTCAAACGCGCTTGGGCATGGCAAACCGGCCAATCTTCGGGGCTATGCAGACGCTGCTCTATAGATGAAGGCGAAGCAGGATGGGCGGGCCAGGCTGTTTGCAGGGCCTGGGGCTGACCGGTGAGTCAGTCACGGCGCTTTACCTGACCTGCGGCGGTGAGTAACGTCTGCGTCACTTCTCTTACAAGGAATAGCGTCATGAGCGACTTGATTGCCTACCATCTCGAAGACGGTATCGCGACCCTGACCTTGAACAACGGCAAGGTCAATGCCATCTCGCCAGATGTGATTGCCGCGTTCAACGCAGCGCTGGACCAGGCGACGGCGGATCGGGCGGTGGTGATCATTACCGGGCAACCGGGGATTTTGTCGGGTGGTTATGATCTGAAGGTGATGACCGCCGGCCCCAAGGAAGCGGTGAGCCTGGTCACGGCCGGCTCGACCCTGGCCCGCCGCCTGTTGTCGCACCCCTTCCCTGTCGTTGTCGCTTGCCCGGGGCATGCGGTGGCCAAGGGTGCGTTCCTGCTGCTCTCGGCGGACTATCGCATTGGTGTGGAAGGGCCGTTCAGCATCGGCCTGAACGAAGTGCAGATCGGCATGACCATGCACCACGCTGGTATCGAGCTGGCCCGTGATCGCCTGCGCAAGTCGGCGTTCCATCGCTCGGTAATCAATGCCGAGATGTTTAACCCACAGGGCGCTGTGGATGCCGGCTTCCTCGACAAGGTGGTGTCGGCCGAAGAACTGCAGGGCACGGCCCTGGAAGCGGCGCGTCAGTTGAAGAAGATCAACATGACAGCCCACAAGAACACCAAGCTGAAAGTGCGTAAGGCTCTGCTGGATACGCTGGACAGTGCGATTCTGCTGGATCAGGAGCACTTGGGCTGACGCTGTAGGAGCTGTCGAGCAGAGCGAGGCTGCGATCTGTTGATCTTTCGCTCCGGACTCAATGGGTAATGGAAAGATCGCAGCCTCGCTCCGCTCGTCAGCGCCTACGAGCCCAGCGAGAGCAAACTCCCTCACCACCGGTGCAGCCATCCCCTAGAGCCAGGCTTTTTTCCTACGCGCGTCGTTTAAAAGTCCGCAACCGCTCTGGGCCGCTTCTGTCACGACGCGTGGAAACATGCGCTTAAACATCGTCCATCTCCTACCTCTATAGCGGCAATTGCCGAAAACAGTGCACATCCGTACACTGCGCCACCTTTTGTCCCGATGGGGCCTGTAGATGCTGTTTGTATTGCGTATGTTGTTGATGGGCCTGCATTTTGTATTGGCTGGCGTGCTCGGGGTGATTCTGGGGCTGTGCCGGCCGTTCAACCCGGACAACAGCCGTTTATGCGCAAGGTTGTACGCGTTGCCGGCGATGTGCATTTTGCGCCTGCGGGTCCGCACGCAAGTCGACTCGCTGGTGAATAAGCCCAACGGCTGCGTCATCATCGCCAACCACCAATCCAACTACGACCTGTTCATGTTTGGCAACGTGGTGCCGCGCCGTACCGTGTGCATCGGCAAGAAGAGCCTGAAATGGGTGCCGCTGTTCGGGCAATTGTTCTGGCTGGCGGGCAACGTGTTGATCGACCGCGGCAACGCGATCAAGGCCCGAAAGTCGATGCTGACCACCACCCATACCTTGCAGCACGAGGACACCTCTATCTGGGTTTTCCCGGAAGGCACGCGCAATTTGGGCGAGGATCTGCTGCCGTTCAAGAAAGGCGCCTTCCAGATGGCAATAGCCGCCGGAGTGCCGATTGTTCCGGTGTGCGTCAGCAGCTACATCAAGCACATGCGCCTCAATCGCTGGCGCAGCGGTGACATCCTCATACGTTCATTGCCGGCGATTCCTACGGCCGGATTGAGTATGGATGACATGCCCCAGCTCATTGCCCAATGCCGTGAACAGATGCGCGAGTGCATCGCGACAATGGACCGGCAGTTGCAAGCCGCCTGAATGGAAACCCGCCCCCTCGGCGGGTTTTCTTTTGCCGCCGAACTCCGCAGATTTTGCTGACTCTCAAGCTACAGGGCGCGTTAAGCTAAACGCTGCCTGCCACTGCCATTTCCAATAAGAAGTGAACCACCATTATGGGTAGAGTCGTTGCTGCTGCGGTCTACAGCGCCGGTAAGAAAGTCACCAATATCACCCTCGACGAAGGCAGCGCCTGGGCTGCCAAACCTGGTCATTTTGTATGGATTGGTCTCGAAGAGCCGAGCGCCGTGGAGCTGACCAACCTGCAGCGGCAGTTCAACCTGCACGAATTGGCGATCGAAGACGCCATGGAGAAACACAGCCGGCCCAAGTTGGAGACCTTTGGCGATGCGCTGTTTATCGTCACGTATTCGCCGATACGCAAGGACGGCAAGCTGCTGTTCATCGAAACCCATATCTTTGCCGGCAAGGGCTACATCATCACGGCTCGCAACGGCCACTCAGCGTCCTACGCCCATGTCCGGCAGCGCTGTGAGGCACGTCCGCTTTTGCTGAAACACGGGGAAGATTTCGTCCTCTACGCCATCCTTGATTTCGTGATTGAAAACTACCAGCCCATGGGTGAGGCCATTCACGCCGAAATCGATGAGCTGGAACACAATGTCATGTGCAGCTCCCTGAACGAACGGGACATCCAGAACCTGCACAGCTTGCGCCGCGACGTATTGCGCCTGCGCCGTTACGCGGCGCCAATGGTGGAGATCAGTGAAGAGTTGCAGAAACTCGACTTCCCCTTTATCGACAAGAACATGAGCCCGTATTTTCGCGACGTGCAGATTCATGTCACGCGGCAAATGGAAGACCTGACCACCCTGGCCGACATCGCCAGCCAAACCATCGAAGTCGGCGTGCTGCTCGAAGCGTCGCGTCAGAGCGTGGTGCAGCGCAAGTTCGCGGCTTGGGCGGCGATCCTGGCGTTTCCCACGGCCGTGGCCGGGATCTATGGGATGAACTTCCAGGACATGCCGGAGTTGAGTTGGCAATACGGCTATTTCGCGGTGCTGGGGGTTATTGCGGTGGGCTGCTCATCACTGTGGTGGAGCTTCAAGCGATCGGGGTGGTTGTAGGCGAACAGTGGAATTTGTGTGGGATTCATCGTCGGAACGCCGCCCGAAGCAAGCTCGCTCCCACAAGGGATTTGCGTCGTACACAGATCCAGTGTGGGAGCGGGCTTGCTCGCGAAGACGGCGGCACATCCAACATCAACGCCAACTGATCCACCGCGATCGCGAGCAAGCTCGCTCCCACATTAGAGAGTGGTGATCTTTAGCCTTGGGTGGCTTCGGCCTGCGGCTTGTGAGCGACGAAACGCATCATCCACTCCGCCACCGTGGTGCCATGGTGCTCGTGGGCAAGGCTCGCCACGCCCTGGCTATAGATCTGCTCGCCGAGGTGTTGCTGGCGAATCTCCAGCAAGGCCCGGGAATAATCATGGATGAATTCCGGGTGACCCTGGAAGCACAGCACCTGGTCGTTGATGTGGTAGGCGGCAAACGGGCAGAAATCGCTGGAGGCGATGACCGTCGCGCTTTCGGGCAGTTCGGTGACCTGGTCCTGATGGCTGATCAGCAACGTCAGCTCTTCCATCACCGGGCTCATCCAAGGCGCCTTGGCGGCGAGTTTGTAGCGATGGGTGCCGACGCCCCAGCCTTGGGTGGCGCGTTCGGTCTTGCCGCCCAGCAACAACGCCAGCAGCTGATGACCAAAGCACACACCGAGCAATTTATCGCCGCGCTGGTAGCGCTCCAGCAGGTAGGTCTTGAGGGTTTGAATCCAAGGGTCGGTGCCGAAGGAGTCAGCCTTGCTGCCGGTCACCAGATAAGCGTCGAACTGCTCGTCATCGCTGGGGTAATGCCCCTCCATCACGTTGTACACGACGAATTCGGCCGCAATGGGCTGCTGCGAAAACAGGCGCTGGAACATCTGCCCGTAACCCTGATATTGGTCGACCAGTTCCGGACGCAGGATATCGGTTTCCAGAATGCAGATGCGTAGCGACATAAAAAATACCTGACACGATGATGGGAATATTGCACACCCCAGAGCCTGCCCTGAAACACGGTCCCAAGGCAAGCCCCTTCCCGGGTCTGTCAGAACAGTTCGTGGCGAGCGGCTTTCTCCAATAGCAAGGCCGGCGGTGAGAAGCGCTCGCCGTATTGCTCGGCCAGATACTGGGCGCGACCGACAAAGTCCTGCAGGCCATATTGATTGATGAACTGCAGTGCACCGCCGGTCCAGGCCGCGAAACCAATACCGAAGATAGAGCCGACGTTGGCGTCAGCCGTCGAAGTCAGCACCCCCTCTTCCATGCAGCGCACGGTTTCCAGGGCCTGGATGAACAGCAGGCGATCACGGATATCCTGCGGGGAAATCTGCCCGTCGGCTTTCTCGAAGCGGCTTTTGAGCGACGGCCACAGGGACTTTTGCCCATTGGCCGGGTATTCATAGAAACCGGCGCCGGCGGCCTTGCCCGGTCGCTTGTATTCGTTGAGCAGCAAGTCAATCACGGCGAACGCCGGATGCTCAATCGGCGTTTTCCCTTCTGCGCACAGGTCCTTGGCGGTTTGCGCGCGGATATGGCTCATCAGGCCGAGGGAAACTTCGTCAGAGATCGCCAGAGGCCCGACCGGCATCCCGGCCTTGCGCGCTTCGGTCTCGATCATCGGCGCACTCACGCCCTCGCCGAGCATGGCGATGCCCTCATTGGTAAAGGTGCCGAATACCCGGGACGTAAAGAAGCCGCGACTGTCGTTGACCACAATCGGCGTCTTGTTGATCTGCAGGACAAAATCGAACCCCCGGGCCAGGGTCGCGTCACTGGTGCGTGCACCCTTGATGATCTCCACCAGGGGCATTTTCTCCACCGGGCTGAAGAAGTGCAGGCCGATGAACTTCGTCGGGTCCGGCACAGCCATGGCCAGGCCGGTGATGGGCAAGGTCGAGGTGTTGGAAGCGATCACCGCATCATCGCCCACCACCGCCTGGGCGGCGGCCGACACGCTGGTTTTCAGGGCGCGATCTTCGAACACCGCTTCGATGATCAGGTCGCAGCCGGCCAGGTCTGCGTTGCTGTCGGTGGGGTGAATCCGCGCCAGCGTGGCTTCGCGCTGCTCGGCGGTGAGTCGGCCGCGGGCGACCTTTTTATCCAGCAACGCCGCCGAACGGGCCTTGCCCTTCTCGGCCGCCGCCAGATCGACATCCTTGAGGACCACTGCGATGCCGGCCACGGCGCTGACATAGGCGATACCCGCCCCCATCATGCCCGCGCCGAGCACGCCGACTTTTTTCGTCAGATACGGCGCAAAACCCTGTGGGCGAGAACCACCGGCCTTGATCTCGTTGAGCTGGAACCAGAAGGTGCCAATCAGGTTCTTCGCCACCTGGCCGGTGGTCAGTTCGGTGAAGTAGCGGGTTTCGATCACGTGCGCGGTGTCGAAATCAACCTGGGCGCCCTCCACCGCAGCACAGAGGATTTTCTCCGGCGCCGGCAGGCAACCCTGGGTCTTGTTGCGCAGGATCGAAGGGGCGATTGCCAGCATTTGCGCAACTTTCGGGTCAGACGGCGTGCCACCCGGCAGTCGATAGCCCTTTGCATCCCAGGGTTGGATGACGCTGGGGTTGGCAAAAATCCAGGCCCGGGACTTGGCCAGCAGTTCGTCACGATCCTTCGCCAGCTCATCGATCAAACCGGCCTGCAGCGCTTGTTGCGCATTGACCTTCTTGCCCTCGAGCAAATACGGCAAGGCCTTTTCCAAACCGAGCAGGCGCACCATCCGCACCACCCCGCCACCGCCTGGCAACAGACCGAGCGTGACTTCCGGCAAGCCGAGCTGCACCGACGGCAGGTCCAGGGCCACGCGATGATGGCAGGCCAGGCAGATTTCCCAACCACCGCCGAGGGCCGCGCCATTGATGGCCGCCACCACGGGTTTGCCCAGGGTCTCCAAGGCACGCAGTTGGGCCTTGAGCAGCAGGACCATGTCGTAGAAAGCCTTGGCCTCGGGCTTGCCGACCTTGATCAATTCATTGAGGTCACCGCCGGCGAAGAAAGTGTGCTTGGCCGAAGTGATGATCACACCGGCAATCGAGTCCTTTTCAGCCTGCAAACGGGCGACGCAGGCGGCCATGGCCTCACGGTACACCGCGTTCATGGTGTTGGCGCTCTGGCCCGGCATGTCCAGGGTCAGGACGACGATCCGGTCCTGGCCGGTTTCGTAACGAATGGCATCGGTCATGAAAAAGTGTTCCTTGAAGTCGGGCTCAGAGGCGTTCAATGACGGTGGCAATGCCCATGCCGCCGCCGACACAGAGGGTCGCCAGGCCATAGCGCAGGCGACGCACCTCCAATTCGTCGAGCAACGTGCCAAGGATTGCGCACCCCGTAGCGCCCAAGGGGTGCCCCATGGCGATGGAGCCGCCGTTGACGTTGACCTTGGCCGGGTCGATGGCCATGTCCTTGATGAACTTGAGCACCACCGAGGCGAAGGCTTCGTTGACTTCGAACAGGTCGATGTCCTCCACCCGCAACCCGGCCTTGGCCAGGGCCTTGCGGGTAGCCGGCGCCGGGCCGGTGAGCATGATGGTCGGGTCGGTGCTGGTGACGGCGGTGGCGACGATCCGCGCCCGAGGTTGCAGGCCCATGGCGCGCCCCTTGGCTTCGGAACCGATCAACATCAGCGCGGCACCGTCGACGATGCCGGAACTGTTGCCCGGCGTGTGCACGTGATTGATTCGTTCGACGTGGCTGTAGACGCGCAGCGCCGTGCCATCGAAGCCCATCTGGCCCATGGCTTCGAAACTCGGTTTGAGCTTGCCCAGACCTTCGAGCGTGGAGTCGGCGCGGATGAATTCGTCGTGGTCCAGCAGCACGATGCCATTCTGGTCCCGCACGGCGACCAGGGATTTATTGAACGAACCGTCAGCCCGGGCACGCGCCGCTTTTTGCTGGGAATGCAGCGCATAACCGTCGACATCCTCACGGCTAAAGCCTTCCAGCGTGGCGATCAGGTCGGCGCCGATGCCCTGGGGAACGAAGTGACCGTGCAGGTTGGATTGCGGGTCCAGCGCCCACGCGCCGCCATCGCTGCCCATGGGCACCCGGGACATGGACTCGACGCCGCCGGCCACCACCAGGTCTTCGAACCCGGAACGCACTTTCATGGCCGCCAGGTTCACCGCCTCCAGGCCCGAGGCGCAAAACCGATTGAGTTGCACGCCTGCCACGCTGACATCCCAATTGGCCACCAGCGCAGCAGTCTTGGCGATATCGGCCCCCTGTTCACCCACCGGGGTCACACAACCGAGCACGATGTCATCGACCTGGCTGGTGTCCAGATCCATGCGCTGCTGCAAGGCGCTTAGCAGACCACCCATCAGGTTCACCGGCTTGACGCTGTGCAAGGCGCCATCGACCTTGCCCTTGCCACGGGGCGTGCGTAATGCGTCGAAAATCAAAGCTTGGGTCATGACGTCCTCGAAACTACGGGGGTAATGCGATGCCTTCAACCATAAGCCCAGCGGCGCCGGATTCAATGACCACAGCGCTCAATGGCGTTGACGGCCACGCTCAGACGAACGGTAGCGAGCTATCGGGTTAACCGATTCAGGAGGGCAAGCTGTCTAGCAAAAGGGCCGGCAGGAAGGTGGCAATAGGCCTCATAGCCTTTTTAGAGCAACCTGTACCAAGCTGATATGAATTGGATCTAAGCCAAGGCCGCCGCGGCCCCTAATGTAATCCTTGTACAAGAAAGTCGTCGGGTTTTGCCGAGGCGCTTGTCGAACAGGAAGTGCAACGCCAGCCGCCATGGATATGCAGGCTGGCTTTTAGGAAATAACAATAAAGGCGGGTCAGCCATGTTCAAACATTCGAAAGTTCGCCAAGCCGGACTCATTCTCTTTGCCACGACGCTGCTGTTGATTTTGCCGAATATCACCAAGGTGATTGGCTGAATCCTGCGCGAGGGCATCTGCATCATCCGTTAGTTGTGTCGCCAAAAAATGTGACGGGTTCTCTGTTCGAGCCGCGATGGCTGTGCCAACCTTTGCGGCACCCCTCGACATGGAAGGCGATCGACTTGAAAGCTCTTATTGTGTTCGGGGCGTTGCTGCTCAGCACGCCCCTTTATGCCGCGCAACTGGTGCTGGAGTTGGGCGCGGGCACGCGCACCTGGCAAACCGAAGAACTGCTCAAGCACCCGGACGCTCAAACGGTCCAGATCGCTGATGACGTTTCCTACAAGAAACCCATGAGCTATCGAGCCGTGCCGCTGACGGCTCTATTGACGGGCATCCAGGCGGACGACCACCTGCAAGCCGTTGCCCTGGACGGCTTCGCTGCCGAAATGCCTGCGGCGCCGTTACTCAACAAGAGTGGCGCCCGAGCGTGGCTGGCGATCGAGGACCCGGCCAAGCCCTGGCCGCCGCTGGGGGAAGGCAAGCACAGCGCCGGGCCTTTCTACCTGGTCTGGACCGATCCGCAGGCTGGCCACATCAGCCCGGAGCAATGGCCCTACGCGGTGGCGACCATCAAGCGCCTGTCGGCCGTGGCCGAACGCTTCCCGGCCCTGCTGCCGGCGCCCAACCTGGCCAAGGACGACCCGGTCAATAAAGGTTTCGAGCTGTTCCAGAAAAATTGCCTGGCGTGCCATCGGCTCAATGGCGCGGGTGATGCGCAGTTCGGCCCGGACCTGAACATCCCTTTCAACCCGACCGAATACTTCTCCGGGGATTTCCTCAAGCGCTACATTCGCGACCCGCAAGCGCTGCGTCGCTGGCCCCAGGGCAAGATGCCCGGGTTCTCGGCAGCGGTGCTGCCGGATTCGGAGCTGGATTTGCTGGTGGGTTATTTGAAGCATATGGCGGGACGCAAGCAGCCATTGGCCCCGTGAGATCGCTTTTTTTGTGGCGAGGGGATTTATCCCCACTGGGGCGCGAAGCGGCCCTGAACCCAGACTCCTCAGTGTGCCAGACGGATTGAGTTGTCTGTTTTGGGTTGCTTGCAGCCCAGCGGGGATAAATCCCCTCGCCACAGAAGCGCCCTCGTCGGAAGGTTATTGTTGTTGCACCGTGATCACCGGTGCAGCAGGCACGACCAGCTTGGCATGCATCTGCTCGCAACCACCGCCGCGGCGCATGCCACGCACCGGGCAGGCGTCCAGGTAATCCAGGCCCACAGCCAGCTTCAGGTGGCGCTCCGGACGAGCCAGTTGGTTGGTCACATCGAAGCTGTACCAGGCGTCGTCAAGCCAGGCCTCCGCCCAGGCATGGCTTGCCAGGTGTTCGCTCTCTTCGCTGAACAGATACCCCGAGACATACCGCGCCGGCACCCCCAGGCTACGGGCGCAGGCCAGGAAGGCGTGGGTGTGATCCTGGCACACCCCGCTACGACCGGCAAAAGCCTGCGCCGCACTGGTCTCGACCTCAGTGGTGCCAGGGGTGTAGATCATGTGCTGGTTCAGCCCGTGCATCAGGTCGATCAGCGCCGTGCGATCGCGACGCTGCTGGCATTGCTGCGCGGCGAAGGTGCGAAGGGCCTCGTCCGCCTCGGTCAGCCGGGTGAAGCGCAGGAACGGTAGCGCCGATTGGCTCTCGTGCTCGGCTTCGCGCAACGGATCGATGTCCACCTGTCCGCGGGCGCCGATGATGACCGTTTCGTGGGGTTCGTCCAGGGTCAGTACGTGAAGGATGTTACCGAACGGATCCAGCTGCGCCCGCACCGGCCGGGGCAAATCCAGTTGCCAGCTCAACACATGCTGGCGTTCGCTGTCGTGGGGCGTCAGGCGCAGGTACTGGATGCTGGCGCGCACCTGATCTTCATAGTGGTAGGCCGTTTCATGGCTGATCGAGAGTCTCATATGACCTCCAGGTAGGAACTGTGAATGGCATTGCCCAGTTCACGGACCAGTGGGATGAATTCGGTGAGCCAGGCATGCAGGCCCCCGTCGAGGATTTCATTGATGCCGGTGTAGCGCAGGCGTGCGTCCATTTCCGCCGCCAGCCGTTGTGCCTGCCGACCGTTGGTGCCCGGCAGGCTCGCGAGGATCTGGTTGATTTCTTCGGTACAGGCGCGCAGCGAACGCGGCACATCGGCGCGCAACAGCAGCAACTCAGCCACATGGCGAGCGCCCGGGGCGTCACGGTAGATCTCGGTGTAGGCCTCGAAGGACGACAAGGCCCGCAACAAGGCGCTCCATTGGTAATACGCGTGGGCCGTGCCATCGCTGACCGTGTCGGCCTGGTCGCCGGCCATTTCGTAGCGGGCGTCGAGCAAGCGCAGGGTGTTGTCGGCCCTTTCGATAAAGGTCCCCAGGCGAATGAAGCGGAACGCGTCGTTGCGCATGATGGTGCCGTAGGTTGCACCACGAAACAGGTGGGATCGCTCCTTGATCCACTCACAGAAACGGCTCATGCCGTAGCGATTCAAGCCCTGCTCGGCGATACCGCGAATTTCCAGCCAGGTGGCGTTGATGTTTTCCCACATGTCGGCGGTGATTCGCCCACGTACCGCGTGGGCACTGGCTCGCGCGGCGCCGAGGCAACTGTAGATACTGGCCGGGTTGGCCGCTTCCAGGGCAAAGAAATGCAGCAGGCGCTCGGCGTGCAGCTCGCCGTGTCGCTCCCGGTAATCATCCAGCGTGCCGGTGATCAGCAATGGCATGGCCAGCTCGTGCAGGCCGTCGCCACGACCGTCCTGGGGCATCAGTGACAACGAATAGCTGACGTCGAGCATCCGTGCGAGGTTCTCCGCGCGCTCCAGGTAGCGCGACATCCAGTACAGGTCCGAGGCGGTTCTACTCAGCATGGCAGCTCCTCAATCCTCGACTACCCAAGTGTCCTTGGTCCCACCGCCCTGGGATGAATTCACCACCAGGGAACCTTCGCGCAGCGCCACCCGTGTCAGCCCGCCAGGCACCACGCGGGTCTCACGGCCAGCGAGCACAAACGGCCGCAAGTCGATGTGGCGCGGGGCGATGCCGTTTTCGACAAAGGTCGGGCAGGTCGAGAGCGACAGCGTCGGCTGAGCGATGTAGGCGTGCGGCTTGGCCTTGATCCGTTCGCGGAAGGCATCGATCTGCGCCGTCGTCGCGGCCGGCCCCACCAGCATTCCATAACCGCCGGAACCCTGGGTTTCCTTGACCACCAGGTCGGGAAGATTCGCCAACACGTGGGACAGCTCGGCAGGATTACGACATTGCCATGTAGGAACGTTCTTCAGGATCGGCTCTTCGTCCAGGTAAAAACGGATCATGTCGGTGACGAACGGGTACACCGACTTGTCGTCCGCCACGCCCGTGCCGATGGCATTGGCCAGCACCACGTTGCCGGAACGGTAGGACGACAACAGGCCCGGCACCCCGAGCATCGAGTCCGGATTGAAGGCCAGTGGATCGAGGAACGCATCGTCGAGGCGACGGTAGATCACATCCACCGCTTTCGGGCCGTCGGTGGTGCGCATGAACACTTTGTCATCGCGCACGAACAGGTCGGCGCCTTCCACCAATTCCACGCCCATCTCCCGGGCCAGGAACGCGTGCTCGAAGAACGCGCTGTTGAAACGCCCTGGCGTGAGCACCACGACACTGGGATCGTCCAGCGGGCTGGAGCTTTTCAGGGTATCGAGCAGCAGGTTCGGATAATGGTCGATGGGGGCGATGCGCTGGGCGGCGAACAGTTCGGGGAACAGGCGCATCATCATCTTGCGGTCTTCGAGCATGTAGCTGACGCCGCTGGGCGTACGAAGATTGTCTTCGAGCACGTAGTACGTGCCGTCACCGTCGCGCACCAGGTCGACACCGCAAATGTGCGCGTAGATGTCACGGTGCAGATCCAGCCCTTGCATCGCCAGTTGGTACTGCTCGTTGGCCAGCACCTGTTCGGCGGGAATGATCCCGGCCCGGATGATCCGTTGTTCGTGGTAGAGATCGGCCAGGAACATGTTCAGCGCCTTGACCCGCTGGATGCAGCCACGTTCGACCACCCGCCATTCACTGGCCGGGATGCTGCGCGGGATCGTGTCGAAAGGGATCAGGCGCTCTGTCCCCTGCTCGTCGCCGTAGAGCGTGAACGTAATGCCAGCACGATGAAACAACAGGTCGGCTTCGCGCCTGCGTTGCGCCAGCAGCTCATCAGGCGTTTCAGCCAGCCAGCGGGCAAACGCCTGGTAATGCGGGCGGACCTGGCCGTTGGCATCGTACATTTCATCAAAACCGCTGCGGATCATGCCGTACTCCTTGTCACCCTGGCAGCAAGGCTTCGCAAGCCCCGTGCCATCGGCATAAACGCTTTATGATCAACGGGTTGGATTCTCCTCTGACAGGCCGCGCACTTTTCTAGTGCAACAAATGCCCCCACCCCGCTGTCCCCCGCTTCATTGCGACGCAGGGGCGTCGCTCTGCTGAGCATAGTCACGGAAAAACGACGCGGCTTGATCTGGATACAGTTAGGTACAAAACCTGGCGCTTGTGGTGTTGCCGGGGGACATGCTCGCCTATTCGGCGTCCGCCACAAATCCCTGTGGGAGCCAAGCTTGCTCGCGAGGGCAGTGGGTCAGCCCCGCATCGATGTTGAATGTGCCGCCGCCATCGCGAGCAAGCTTGGCTCCCACAGTAATGTTCAATGTTCGGTTAGCTCACAGACATGAAAACGGCCGACACAAAGGTCAGCCGTTGCTGTGGTTGCGGTGAGTAACTGTCAGGCCTGCAGGCGCCGGATCTCTTGCTTGACACCCCAGCCCTCGATCACACCACCCAAGGGTTCGACGACTGCCTCAAAGTCTTGCTCGAAGTCGCCAATGTCATCGTAGGTGGCGTACATCACCCGGCTCAGTTCCAACGACCAAGCCCCATCGTCCCGTGCACTGATCTGCGCGTTCAACGATTCTCCCCGAAAATGACCTGCCGCCCTGCGCGCCCGCTCCTCGTCCGGGAAAATGGCGTAGAACTCAATGGGATGGAATCGGGAAAAATCGAAACCGCCTTCTTTCATGCGGCGCAACACGCTGGTGCTGATGTCTTCTTGATAGGCTGTGCTCATGAAACGTCCTCCTGAAACCAATGGATAGACTTTCCGTCTTCCCGTGCGTGAAGCCCTCAGGCTGCAAGCGGTACGGCATCAAATGGCCGTCGGGACACAAGCATGTAGCTGACAAGACCGGACCTTCGCGATCCTTTCGCTGATCTCAATTGCAGAGTAGCCGCAAGTGGCAGCCGCTGCCAAGCGAGACCAGGCACCGTTTCATGAAATCGGTGTAATGCTGATGATTTCAATGCTGTGCTGGGACTTGAGGTTCTTGACGGTGGGATCTTCGGTGCGACCTTCCAGGTCGTTGAGGTCCAGTTGGGCGGGCACGGGCAGCAATTTTTCGCGAATCAGTTGTGCAGCCTGCTCCATCGTAGGCTCCTGCTCGTAGTCGAACTGCTCGGCGATGGCTTCGCCATGATCATCCACGAAAGTGATTTCCCACTTTTGCATCGGTGTCTCCTTGATCAATTCAGGGCCTGGCTTACCTCTATCTCGACATTGAGGGCCGGACAATCGTTCCGCCGGGCGTCTGGACGGCACACATGAAAAGACCGCCTCCGGGGCGGTCTCTTGCAGTGCAGCCGTGGCCGATCAGTTTTCGGCGCGTTCCTTCAGGGCTTTCAAGGTGTTGAACGGCGCATCCACCACGAACTTGTTCGCCAGCCAGGACGGCACGTCACCCCCTGGTTCGGTATGGACCTGGTAGGTCACTTCGATCTGGTCAGCGCCCTTTGGCGTGAACTTCCAGAAGCCGTCGACCTGGGTCACCCGCACGAAACCTTGCTCTTCAGGCAGGTATTTCGGCACGCCCTTGAGCTTGCGGGTCAGGCTGCCATCAGCGCCCTCTTCGGTGGTAACTTCAAGCACCGAGTCCCGGGACGTCACCGGCCATGGCGTGTTGAACTGGGTGTAGGTCCAGCTCTGATTGCCTTCGTGCTTGAGCAGTTTCTGGCTCTTGCATTCATGAATCCAAGCGCAGGCACCGGGAACGTCTTCCTGCAGGGCCCGCAGCTTGGCCATGGTGGTTTTCATCACCGTCACGCCACGGTAGGCCTTGTATTTGGAGCCCGTCACCTCACTGAGGGAAACCTTGATACCGTCCTTCTCCTTGGCAACCTGCCAGTCCTCTGCCTGAGCGGTGGCCGCTGCCAGCAACACGGTCAACCCACACAACACAGCCATACGATGCAGCGAACCCATAGTTCTTTTCCTTATTGTCCAAGTTCGTTCAGTTAGGATCCGTTCATTGACTCATTACGCTGCCGTGATTTGCTCCCACCAACCGATCAGTCGGATGGCCTCTTCACTGCTGCTGCCGCAAACCTCGATGTCGGCTTCGAACGCCGAGCACACTGCCGGACGCTCCGGCTGGCCGAAGATCCGGCACAGGTTATCGACCGACAATTGCGCGCAACGTTCTCCCGCCGGTTTGCCTTGGGGCATGCCAGGGATAGGTGAGCTGATGGAAGGGGCGATGCAACAGGCGCCACAGCCTTCACGGCATTTCATGACGACAACATCCTCACGACAGTAATGGTTAGTAACAGAACACAGAGTAACGGCTAAAACACTCGTTTTAAATTACCGTCTGCGTGTTTTTTTGCCCACGGCGAGATGACCGAATGGTCAGCGACGAACCGCAGGCCTGCCGAAGGTTTATTGCTTGAATTCGAAGTCCAGCGCCGCGCCTTCCACCTCGTGGCGCTCCGGGCTGCGCAGTGGCAGCTGCATTTCATTGCTCAACAAACGGCCATTGAGCTGAAAGGGACCGGGTTTCTCACCGAACATCGACGGCAAGAGCGGCTCACGCCTGGACTGTACCACCTTACCCGGTGGTTGCAGTTTATCGACCATCTCATGGGGCAAGCTCAAATCCAGCTTGGCCGGCGGCAATGGGGTCTTGGCGACCTCGTGGGCGGATTTGCTCTTGGAGGCGATGGGGGCGCGTTTTTTCTTCGCGGGTGCCACTTTCTTGGCGGAAGGCTTCTTGGCCGCTGTGTTTTTTTTCGGCGCATCCTTCGTGGCACTGGCAGCCGGTTTTTCCTGCGCTGGCGCTGCCGCGACGACGCCTCCCATGTGGAAGACGCTCAACAGACCGATCAAAACCCAGGCAGCAGGAACAATGGCTTTCATAAATACAACAGCATTGACGGCAGAGACCCCCATGCTCGCCTGATAATGAGGCGCTGACAAGCACATCGAGCCAAGTCGCTGATATCTAAAGAAATCCGTTGGCCGTCTCCTGGCACAATTGAGTGGCCAACAGCCCCAGCGTCATCAAGGCCCGCTCCGCCTCCCGGTTCCAGGGTATGCCGCAGTTCAAGCGAATGCAGTGGTTGAACTGCTCGGTATTACTGAAAATCAGCCCTGGCGCGATACTGATGCCCTGTTGCAACGCCCGCACATGCAACTCCTGGGTATTGACCCGCCCCGGCAGGCTGACCCACAGGATGAAGCCTCCAGTGGGACGGCTCATCTGCGTGCCTTCGGGGAAGTACTGCTGCACCGCCAGCTGAAAGGCGCTGAGGTTCTTGCGGTATTCCTGGCGGATATAGCGCAAGTGCCGGTCATAGCCGCCGTTTTCCAGGTACGCGGCAATGCCCATCTGCGTGACGCTGCACGCCGAGTGCGTGCTGAAGGTCTGGAGCCGCTGGATTTCCTGTTGGAATTTCCCCGCGATCATCCAGCCGATGCGCACACCCGGCGACAACGTCTTGGAAAAACTCGAACAGTAGATGACCCGGTCCAGCCGGTCGTAGGCCTTGAGGGCCTTGGTGCGCCCCTGCTCGAACATCAACTCGCCATAGATATCGTCCTCGACGATCTGGATGTCGAAGTCCGACGCCAGGCGCAGCAGTTGCTTTTGCCGCTCTTCCGGCATGGTGCCGCCGAGAGGATTGCTCAGGCGCGTGGTCAGCACCAGCGCCTTGATCGACCACTGGTTGGCCGCCAGCTGCAAGGCCTCCAGACTCATGCCAGTGACCGGGTCGCTGGGGATCTCGATAACCTTGAGGCCCAACAGATCCGCCAGTTGCAGCAAGCCGTAATAGGTCGGCGACTCGGCGGCGATCAAATCCCCCGGCCGCGTCAGCACCCGCAAGGACATCTGCAGCGCATCGACGCAGCCGTGGGTGATCACCACCTCGGAAGGGTCCACCACGACGCCGGCATCGCGCATGCGAATCGCCACTTGGCGACGCAACGGCTCGAACCCCGGGCTGAACATGTAGCTGAACGCCCGCGGGCTGTGGAAGCGCGTGACCTTGGCCAACTGCTGATGCAGAGCCCGGACAGGCAGATAGTCGACGCTCGGCACCGCAGCCCCCAGGGGAAACACCCCTTCGCGGCGCGACTCGACCAATATTTGCTGGATGATACTGCTGCGTGTCACCAGCCCCGGACGCTCAACCCGGGCAATGTCCGGCGTCGGTGCCGTCAGGGCCGGCGTCTGGTGCACGTAGTAGCCCGACTGCGGCCGCGCGCGAATCAGCCCCTGGTCTTCAAGGTTGGCGTAGGCCTGCAGCACCGTGGCATGGCTGACGTTGAGCTGCGAGCTCATCTTGCGCACCGACGGTACGCGCTCACCGGGCTGATACACACCGCGCCGGATGTCTTCAGCCAGCTGTTGAGCAATACGTTGATAGAGCAGAAGGTTGGTCATGACGCAGCACTCGATTTCACGGGCATTTTATTCTTGTCGGAAACGATACCGGAACAGTTTAGAAGTGTACTGGGACAGTTGCCAGATTACTCGACAGTACAGTGGAGTGACAGCTCTAACTGTACCCATCGTGCATCGATTGCAGGGCCAAAAAAACCCGGCGCCTTTTACAGGGGCCGGGTTTTCCAGTGACGCAGCCCTTAGCGGGCGGCGCCGAGCTGGCCTTTTTCGTCGGAGAACACAATTTCAACGCGACGGTTCTGTGCCCGGCCACGCTCGGAGGCGTTGACGTCCACCGGGTATTGGTCACCGTAGCCTTCAACCTGGATACGCTTTTCGTCTACCCCCAGATCCACCAGCACATCCGCCACCGCTTGCGCGCGGTCGCGAGACAACTTGAGGTTTTCCTGCTTGCCGCCGGTGCTGTCGGTGTACCCCTCGATACGGACCACGCGCTTGGGGTTGAGCTGCAGGAACTGCACGATTTTGAGCACGACCCGGTTGGCCGAGTTCTTCAGTTCCGCTTCGCCGGTGTCGAACAGCACGTCACCCAGGGTCATCACCAGACCGCGATCGGTTTGTGTGGTCGCCATCGCCATGATCTGTTCTTCAAGCCATTTGCCCTGCTGCTGCACGCTCAGCAACTTGGATTCACGCAGGGCCAATTGCAGGCGCTGGCGTTCCAGTTCGAGCTTGGCGGCACGCTCTTCGTTGAGCACCTGGTTGCTGTGCTCCCGGGCAATCGCACTGTAGCGCTGGCTCAGGTAGGCGTAATGCTGCACATCCTCACCGCTGCCCCAGTAGCTGGACAAACGATCGGCACGGGCCAGGGATTCGCCAGCGCGGATCACGTCCCGGGGTGCGGCACGCAATACGTTGGCGTCTTCCTTGACCTTCTGGAAGTCGGTGCTGGCCTGCTCGAGCGCCGCTTCGCTGCGCTGGCCGGCGCAGCCATACAAGCTCGCCAGGCCGGCGAGCACCAGGCCACCCAATACGTGGGAGTGCTTCATTGGGCATCCTCCCTCAATTGTTTGCGCAAGCGCTTGATGCGGGTGTCGAGCACGTTCAGTTGCTCCTGGCTCTTGAGGGTCAGCACCTTCGCTTCGGCCAGGCGGGCGTCGAGTTCGGCCTGTTCGGCCCGCATGCGCGCCTTCTTGTAGGATTCGTCGGCCATGTTGGATTTGGCGCGGGCGAATTTTTCTTCAGCCAGTTTCAATTCGGGCACTTCATCGGCAGTAGCGCCAACGGCCCGGGCTTGCTCCAGTGCCTGTTCAGTCAGGCGGATCTGTTCATTCGGCGCCGGATCGGCTGCGCAACCCGCCAGAGCCAGAACGGCCAGGGCAGCGAAAAGAGGTCGAATAGTCACTAATGTTCCCTACTGTTTTGGGGCGCTGACAGATGGCTGCAACTGTGTATTCCACCGCTCGAGATTGCGTTGCAACACAGCCTCCGCCAGGCCGGACGCGGCCAATTCTGTCATCTTTTGCGCCAGCTGTCCGCGTAACCATGGGTCATTGCAGGCGGAGTTATGGGAAATCGCGAGGAACAGCCCGGGTTTGTCCACCGGTTGCGGTGCGGCTTGCAGGTCATTGGCCATCCCCAGTGTCTGCGCCATTGCCAGGCCCGCGTAGCGCCCCGCCAGGACATATTCCACCTCGCCCAGCAGCAGTTTCTGAAAGGCCTGGGTCAGGTTGGGCGTGCGTACCAGGGACAATTGCCGCTCGGCAAAGACGCCGAATTCCTGGGTCATGCGGGCCTTTTCTGACAAAGCCCCGGGATGACCGTGAAGGTCTGCGGGCTGGTCGATGACCAGCGTCGAATCCTTGCGGGTCCAGACCAGGTAATCGTTTTCGAGCAAGGGCGGATGAACGTAATCCAGCACTTCAAGCCCGGTAACGGTCAGTGGCGCGTCGGTGAGCAGGTCCATGCGTCCACTGCGCACTTCGTCCAACGCCTGGGCGCGCTTGCCGGCATACAGCAGTTCGATCTTGATCCCCAGTTCTTGCCCGACCTGCGCCAGCAGGTCGGCGCCGGCGCCAATCAAGTGCTTGGGGTCCTGAGGGTCCTGCCAGAGATAGGGTGGTGCATCCGGGCTGCCGGTGGCGATCAGTCGTTCACATTTGCCGGCGGCGACAGACAGGCCTGGCACGAGCGCCAACGTCCACAGCAACGGCCAGCCGGCCAAACGACGCAGATCCATGGCAATACGCTCCTCTGATGCGGAAATAAAAAGCCCGGCCAAAGGGCCGGGCTCTTTATAAGTGAAGACGCCGGATTAGACCAGCTTCTCCAACTCAGGGATGGCTTCGAACAAGTCCGCCACCAGGCCGTAGTCGGCCACTTGGAAGATCGGCGCTTCTTCGTCCTTGTTGATCGCAACGATCACCTTGGAGTCTTTCATGCCGGCCAAGTGCTGGATCGCGCCGGAGATACCGACGGCGATATACAGCTGTGGCGCAACGATCTTGCCGGTCTGGCCGACCTGCATGTCGTTGGGCACGAAACCGGCGTCGACCGCGGCGCGGGAAGCACCGACGGCGGCACCGAGCTTGTCGGCCAGGGCGTACAGGTGCTTGAAGTTGTCACCGTTCTGCATGCCGCGGCCGCCGGAAACGACGATCTTGGCAGCGGTCAGTTCAGGACGATCGGACTTGGCCAGTTCTTCGTTGACGAAGCTGGAGATGCCGGCGTCGTGGGCAGCGCCTACGGCTTCAACGGCAGCCGAGCCACCTTCGGCGGCAACCGGGTCGAAACCGGTGGCGCGGACGGTGATGACCTTGACCGCAGCGGTCGATTGCACGGTGGCAATGGCGTTGCCGGCGTAGATCGGACGCTTGAAGGTGTCGGCGCTTTCTACCGAGATGATCTCGGAGATCTGGTCGACGTCCAGTGCAGCGGCCACGCGTGGCAGGATGTTCTTGCCGTTGGAGGTAGCGGCAGCCAGGATGTGGCTGTAGCCCTTGCCCAGCTCGGCTACCAGCGGCGCAACGTTTTCCGGCAGTTGGTGTGCGTAGGCAGCGTTGTCAGCCGACAGCACTTTGGCCACGCCAGCGATTTTCGCAGCGGCTTCAGCCACGGCGCCAGCGCCCTGACCCGCTACCAGCACGTGAATATCGCCACCGATTTTAGCGGCAGCAGCAACGGTGTTCAGCGTGGCTGGAGCCAGCGCCTTGTTATCGTGTTCGGCGATTACGAGGATAGTCATGATCAGATCACCTTCGCTTCGTTTTTCAGTTTCTCGACCAGTTCAGCCACCGACTTGACCTTGATGCCCGCGCTGCGTGCAGCTGGCGCTTCGACCTTGAGGGTCTTGTTGGTGGAGGCGGTGGAAACGCCCAAAGCGTCAGGCGTCAGCACTTCAAGCGGCTTCTTCTTGGCTTTCATGATGTTTGGCAGAGACGCATAGCGCGGCTCGTTCAAACGCAGGTCGGTGGTGACGATGGCCGGCAGTTTCAGGGAAACGGTCTGCGCGCCGCCGTCGATCTCGCGGGTCACGGCAACGCTGTCGCCGGACACTTCGACCTTGGACGCGAAGGTGCCCTGACCGTAGCCGCTCAATGCAGCGAGCATCTGGCCGGTCTGGTTGTTGTCGCTGTCGATGGCCTGCTTGCCGAGGATCACCAGCGATGGCTGTTCCTTGTCGACAACGGCCTTGAGCAGCTTGGCCACGGCCAGGGAGGTCAGCTCTTCGGCGGATTCGACGAGGATGGCGCGATCGGCACCCAGTGCCAGCGCGGTGCGCAGTTGTTCCTGGGCGGTGGTCGGGCCGATGGAGACGACGACGATCTCAGTCGCCACGCCTTTTTCCTTCAGGCGTACGGCTTCTTCTACGGCGATTTCGCAGAAAGGGTTCATCGACATCTTGACGTTGGCGAGGTCGACGCCGGAGTTGTCCGCCTTGACGCGAACCTTGACGTTATAGTCGACCACTCGTTTGACAGCTACAAGAACCTTCATGGATTCCTCGTTACTCTCCGGTGAAAAAAAGTCGCCTAGGCGAACCTGGCGGTTGATGCTCATGGGCGCAAGGGCACCTCTAAAAACGCCGGCATGAACCACACATGACCCAGCTCACGGGAGTGAAGACCATTCGTCAGTGATGACCGATGAGTCATTCATTATCGCGGCGTGTAAACTGCGCGTCAGAACCACGCAATGCGTCACTTTGTGCTGCCTTCGCCCTGTCTTTAGAGGTGCTCTTGAAACCAACAGTCAGCCTACGGCGAGCGCAAAACCGCCCGTATCTTGACCGGAACGCCTATTCCGGTCAATACGGCAAAATGGTCAGTCATAAGCCGTACGTCAGTGATTTATCTGGGCTGCGGCAATTTCAAACAAACGTTTGTATTGGACCCTGAGAGTGGTGTAGATATAATGCGCCGCTTAAGAGAGACACGCGTTTCATCCATTGTCGCTTTCGTCGCTTTTCGCGAAGGAAACAACGGATGCAACGCCAAACCTCCAATTAGAAAAAACTGTGAGCCTTGAGTAGGAGATAGCCCTGTGGAACGCGAATACATGGAATTCGACGTGGTCATCGTCGGTGCCGGCCCCGCTGGCCTGTCTGCCGCTTGCCGACTGAAACAGAAGGCCGCCGAAGCCGGTAAGGAAATCAGCGTCTGCGTGGTCGAAAAAGGCTCCGAGGTCGGTGCGCACATCCTCTCCGGTGCGGTGTTCGAGCCCCGCGCCCTGAACGAACTGTTCCCGGACTGGAAAGAACTCGGCGCCCCGTTGAACACGCCCGTCGTGCGTGATGACATTTATGTCCTGAGAAACGCCGAGGCCGCGAGCAAAATCCCTGACTTCTTTGTGCCCAAGACCATGCACAACGAAGGCAACTATATTATTTCCCTGGGCAACCTGTGCCGCTGGCTGGCCCAGCAGGCCGAGAACCTGGGCGTGGAAATCTACCCGGGTTTCGCCGCCCAGGAAGCGCTGTTCGACGAGAACGGCGTGGTGCGCGGGATCATCACCGGCGACCTGGGCGTCGACCGCGAAGGCAATCCGAAGGAAGGCCTGTACACCCCTGGCATGGAACTGCGTGGCAAATACACGCTGTTCGCCGAAGGCTGCCGCGGCCACATCGGCAAGCAACTGATCAAGCGCTTCAACCTGGACAGCGAGGCCGACGCCCAGCACTACGGCATCGGCCTGAAGGAAATCTGGGAAATCGACCCGGCCAAGCATCAACCTGGCCTGGTGGTGCACACCGCCGGCTGGCCGCTGGACATCATGGGCACCGAGAACACCGGCGGTTCCTTCCTCTATCACCTGGAAAACAATCAGGTGGTGGTCGGCCTGATCGTCGACCTGTCCTACAGCAACACTTTCCTGTCGCCGTTCGACGAGTTCCAGCGCCTCAAGCATCACCCGGTGCTCAAGCAGTACCTGGAAGGTGGCAAGCGTGTCAGCTATGGCGCCCGTGCCATCTGCAAGGGCGGCCTGAACTCGCTGCCGAAAATGGTCTTCAAGGGCGGCGCGCTGATCGGTTGCGACCTCGGCACCCTGAACTTCGCCAAGATCAAGGGCAGCCACACCGCCATGAAGTCCGGCATGCTTGCCGCCGACGCCGTGGCCGATCGCCTGTTCGCCGAGTCCGAAGGCGGTGATGAACTGACCGCCTACGTCGACAGCTTCAAGAGCAGTTGGCTGTATGAAGAGCTGTTCGCCAGCCGCAACTTCGGTGCAGCGATCCACAAATACGGCGCGATCATCGGTGGCGGCTTCAACTGGTTCGACCAGAATATCCTTGGCGGCAAAATGCCGTTCACCCTGCACGACACCAAGCCCGACTACGCCTGCCTCAAGCTGGCAGCCGATTGCAAGAAAATCGACTACCCGAAACCGGACGGCAAGATCAGCTTCGACAAACTCAGCTCGGTGTTCATCTCCGGTACCAACCACGAAGAAGAACAGCCCTGCCACCTGAAGCTGACCGACCCGAGCATCCCGATCAGCAAGAACCTGCCGTTGTACGACGAACCGGCCCAGCGCTACTGCCCGGCCGGCGTGTACGAAGTGGTGACCAAGGAAGACGGCGAGAAACGCTTCCAGATCAACGCCCAGAACTGCGTGCACTGCAAGACCTGTGACATCAAGGACCCTTCGCAGAACATCACTTGGGTGTCGCCGGAAGGCGCTGGCGGACCGACTTACCCGAACATGTAAGCCATTGCGCTGAACATCAAGGCTCCCGTAATGGGGGCCTTTTTGTTGCCTGCCATCCAAGCAGTACCACAGCTCGCTCCCACAGGGGGTGATATCAGTGGATCAAGCGGCGCGCTCTTCCCCAGGGTTGCGCTCGAAGTAGCGCTTGTACTCCCGACTGAACTGCGACGAGCTCTGATACCCCACCTGGTGCGCGACCTGGGCCACGCCCATGCCCTCGGTGAGCAGCAGCCGCTGGGCCTTGAGCAGGCGCAAGCGCTTGAGGTACTGCACTGGCGACAGCAAGGTGCTGCGCTTGAAATGCTCATGAAAGGTCGAGGCGCTCATGTTCGCGCAACTGGCCAAGGTCTCGACGTTCAGCGGCTCGGTGAAGTGCGCATGCAAATGGCCCAGGGCCGCGGCAATCCGGGCGAATTGGC
Source organism: Pseudomonas brassicacearum subsp. brassicacearum (assembly GCF_008801605.1). Classification (GTDB taxonomy): domain Bacteria; phylum Pseudomonadota; class Gammaproteobacteria; order Pseudomonadales; family Pseudomonadaceae; genus Aquipseudomonas; species Aquipseudomonas brassicacearum. Next base: position 88,262 of record NZ_VZPJ01000008.1, read on the forward strand.
CTTGCTGCTCCACCAGCGCCCGCAGCACATCGGCCTGGGGCCCGCGCAACGCGACGAACAACAACTCCCGCAGCCGCGCCTGGCCCATGACCTGGCATTCCAGTGGGTCGTGCAAGCAACGCAACAAGCGTTCGACACACCCACGCATGGCGTCATCGAGCACTGCGCAGGTCATTGATTCCGGCGTCTGGGGCGCCAGGTTCCGCCCCGGCACCAGCCCCATGGCCAGTACCAACTCCCCCAGCATCGCCCGATCGATCGCAACGGAAACCCCAAACAGCGGAGCATTGGGCATGGCGTAGGTTTCGCACTCGAACGGCACCGGCAAGGCCTGGATCAGATAGTGCCCGGCGCCATATTCCAGTGTGCGCGGTCCCAGGTACGCCAGTTTGCTGCCCTGGGCGATGATCACCAGACTCGGCTCGTAGAGCTGCGGGCCACGGGCGACGTCCTGGCTGGCCCGAAGCGCATGTACGCCGGGCAGTGGCGTCGGGACGAAACCGTCGCGGGTCGCCAAGGGTTCTATCAATGAAACCAGCGTAGCGTTGGCATCGAGATGGCGGGTCAACAACATGGGCGAAAACTTCACGAAAAAAGGGATGAAACCATCATCGCAGGTCTGGCGTCACATAGGATCAGATCCTGGCCAAGACCGGAGGATTAGGCATGACAGGCGGAGGAATCGCCATCGCCACCTGTCGCCGGGACTCCCAGAATGAAACCCTCAACGTTCATTGCTTAGCGAGGTCCATCATGTACACAGCCATCGGATATGCCGCCCAGTCGGCCACCACTCCCCTCGCCCCCATGAAATTCGAGCGTCGCAGCCCGCGAGCCGACGATGTGGCGATCGACATTCTCTACTGCGGCGTCTGCCATTCCGACATCCACCAGGCCCGCAACGAATGGGGCATCGCCGTTTACCCGCTGATGCCCGGCCACGAAATCATCGGCAAAGTCACCGCCGTCGGCGCGGACGTCACCCGCTACAAGGTTGGCGACCTGGTGGGCGTAGGCTGCATGGTCGACTCCTGCCGCGAGTGCGAAGCCTGCCGCGCTGACTTGGAGCAATACTGTTTCGAAGGCATGACCCAGACCTACGCCAGCCCGGACCGTGTGAGCGGCGGCCACACCATGGGCGGTTATTCCAACAGCATCGTGGTCAACGAACACTTTGTGCTGCGCATTCCGGCAGCACTCGACCCGGCCAGCGCCGCACCACTTCTCTGCGCAGGCATCACCACCTACTCGCCCCTCAAGCACTATGGCGTGAAGGCTGGCGACAAGGTTGGCGTGCTGGGCATGGGCGGCCTGGGCCACATGGGCATCAAGTTCGCCAAGGCCTTGGGCGCAGAAGTCACGTTGTTCACCCGCTCGGCGAGCAAGGCCGAAGAAGCCCGTCGCCAGGGCGCGGACCATGTGATCGTATCCACCGACGCCGAACAGATGGCCGCAGCAGCCGGACGATTCCACTTCCTGCTGGACACCATTCCGGTACAGCACGACCTCAATCCCTACCTCGACACGCTGCGTTTCGACGGAGTGCACATCCTGGTAGGTCTGGTCGAGCCGATCGATCCGCCGGTACACGCGGCAAAATTGATCATGGGCCGTCGGGTCCTGGCCGGTTCGTTGATTGGCGGTATCGCCGAAACCCAGGAAGTGCTGGATTTCTGCGCCGAACACAACATCAGCTGCGACATTGAAATGCTCGACATCCGCCAGATCAACGAGGCCTACAGCCGCATGATCGCCGGGGATGTGAAATACCGCTTTGTCATCGACATGGCCACGCTCAAGGCCTGACGTTCGTCAAACCTTGGCGCCCAGTTCCGCCGACAACCGGGCTGTGACCCCTTTGACCAGGGGAATCAGCTCGGCCATTTTTTCCAGCGGCATGTACGGCACGGTGCTGGCGATGCTGATGCCGGCAACAATGCGCTTGCCGGCGTCACGGATCGGCGCCGCCACACAGCGAATCGACGGTTCGTTGTCTTCCAGGTCGAAGGCATAGCCCCCCGCCACATACTCCACCATCCGTTGCTGGAACTGTTCCCAGGATTGCTCCTGATGCAGGGGCCAGAATTGATTCTTCCCACCGGCTGGCAGGCTGATTTCATACAGCCGCTTCCATTGTTCCTGCGAGTCATCGAGCATCAGCGCCTTGCCGATCCCAGTGCGCGCCAACGGCATCCGATGGCCTACGCGCGAGCGCATTTCCGGGCCGTTGCGCCCCGGATTCTTCAGCAGGTACAAGACTTCGTCACCTTCGCGAATCGCCAAGTGAACGGTGTCCCCGGTAAGCGCCGACAGCTCGTCCAGGTAAGGCCCCGCCAGGCTCACCAGTGGCAACTCTTCCCGGGCCTGAAAACCCAGCTCGATCAATTTCGGCCCCAGCAGGTAGCCCACTTGCGGCACCACGCGCAGGTAACGCTCATCCACCAGGCAACTGGCCAGGCGATGGGTGGTGCTGCGGGTGGTGCCGATCAGCCGGGCGATTTCCTTCAAGTCACGGGCGCCGCTGGCGACCGCCTGGACCACCCCCAGGCCACGCAACAATGTCTGCGTGCCCGTAGGTGCGGCGTCCTTGGTGATTTTTGGATCGTCTTGCTGCATAGCCGGCCTTCAACAGTGAGCGGGGAACGGGCGGCATTATGGTCGCCCGCCCCGTCGGACTACAACTCGATGCGCTCGACCTTCCCGACCAGCAGGATGTAGGACAGCGCGCCAGCCAGTGCCAGGACAGAGATATAGGTGATGGCCGGGGCAAACGAATCGCCGCTGGCGAGAAAGCCAATGACGATCGGCGTGGCGATGGCCGCCAGGTTGCCGATGAAGTTGAACACCCCACCGGTCAACCCGAGCAGTCGCGCCGGCGCCAGTGTGGAGACCAGCGACCAGGTGATCGACGCCAGGCCATTGCCGAAGAACGCCAAGGCCAGGAAGGCAATCACCAGCGGCGTCGACTCGACGAAGTTGGCGCCGATGATCGAGGTCGAGATCAGCAACCCGCCAATGATCGGCAGCTTGCGTGCAAACCCCACGGTGGCGCCGCGGCGAATCAGCCAGTCGGAGAAGAACCCGGAGCACAGCACGCCGACAAACGCCGCGAGAAATGGCAGGGACGCCAGTAGGCCGGACTTGATGAAGTCCATGCCGCGATATTTCACCAGGTAGGTCGGGAACCAGGTCAGGAAAAACCACAGCGTGGAGTTGAGGCAGAACTGCCCCAGGTAAATGCCCCACAACTTGCGTTGGGTCAGGACAATCCCCAGGTCGGTCCAGCTGAATTTGGCCTTGACCTTGGCGGTATCGGCCTGGATATCCACCAGCCCGCCGCCTTCGCGGATCAGTTCGATTTCGGCGGCGTTGGCACCTTTGAAATCCCGCGGTTCGCGATACACCGCGTACCAGATCGCCGCCCAGATAATGCCCACCGCGCCCGTGGCGACAAACACCATGTGCCAACCGAAGGCGTGTTGCAGCCAGGCCAATACCGGGGTCAGGAAGGCCAACCCGACAAACTGCCCGGAGGTATAGAAACCGATGGCCGTGGCCCGCTCGCGCTCAGGAAACCAGGTGGTGACCACGCGGCTGTTGATCGGATAAGCCGGCGCTTCCAGGGCACCGACCGCCATGCGCAGTACGAACAGCGCGATGAAACTGGCGGCAAAGCCCAGCATTACCGTGGCCACCGACCACAACAGCAACGCCACGCTATACAGAATCCGCGGCGGCACCCGATCCACCAGCCAGCCACCGGGTATCTGCATGGCGGCGTAGGTCCAGCCGAACGCCGAGAAAATCAGCCCGACGTGGATCGGATCGATGCCCAGGTCGCTGGTCAGTGCGGGAGCGGCGATCGAGAGGTTGCTGCGGTCCAGGTAATTGATCACCACGGTGATGAACAGCAGGACCATGATGAAAAAACGCTTGCGGCTGGGCGTCACCAACGACGCCTGCGCGCTCAGGGTGTGCGCTTGCATGTGAGGTGCCTCTTTTTATGTTTGTCGAATACGGCAAGGATTGAGCAAGACCCTGTGGGAGCAAGGCTTGCCCGCGATGAACGATGACCCGGTCTGCCTGGAAAACGCATCGACTTCATCGCGGGCAAGCCTTGCTCCCACAGAACCCCTTGCTCCACAGGAGTCTTTTGCTCCTGAAAGGATTCCTATCAGAGTGATCAGGCGTGACTCACCACTCGGCAAAACTGCCATCGGCATGGCGCCAGATCGGGTTGCGCCAGCGGTGGCCGATGGCCGCGCGTTCGATGACGTATTCCTCGTTGATCTCAATGCCCAGGCCCGGGCCGTTCGGGATCTTCACAAAGCCCTTGTCGTAGTCGAACACCTGCGGATCCTTGATGTAATCCAGCAGGTCGTTGCTCTCGTTGTAGTGGATGCCCAGGCTCTGTTCCTGGATGAAGGCGTTGTAGCAGACCGCGTCCAGTTGCAGGCACGCCGCCAGGGCGATCGGGCCCAGCGGGCAGTGCAGCGCCAGCGCCACGTCATAGGCCTCGGCCATGTTGGCGATCTTGCGGGTCTCGGTGATACCCCCGGCGTGGGATGCATCCGGCTGAATGATGTCCACGTAGCCTTCGCTGAGTACACGTTTGAAGTCCCAGCGCGAGAACAAGCGCTCGCCCAGAGCGATCGGGGTGCTGGTCAGCGGCGCCAACTCCTTGAGGGCTTCGTAGTTTTCGCTGAGCACCGGCTCTTCGATGAACATCAGCTTGTAGGGATCGAGTTCCTTCATCAGTACCTTGGCCATCGGCTTGTGCACCCGGCCGTGGAAGTCCACGCCAATGCCGACGTTCGGCCCCACCGCGTCCCGCACCGCCGCGACGTTGGCCAGGGCCAGGTCGACTTTTTCAAAGGTGTCGAGAAACTGCAGCTCTTCGGTGCCGTTCATCTTCACAGCGGTGAAGCCCCGCGCCACGGCTTCTTTCGCCGCGCGAGCGGTGTCGGCCGGCCGGTCGCCGCCGATCCACGAATACACACGGATCTTGTCGCGCACCTGGCCGCCCAGCAGGTCGCTGACCGACACGCCCAGGGCCTTGCCCTTGATGTCCCACAGCGCCTGGTCGATGCCGGCCAGGGCGCTCATGTGAATGGCCCCGCCGCGGTAGAAGCCGCCACGATAGAGCACGGTCCAGATGTCTTCGATGTTGCGTGGGTCTTTGCCGATCAGGTAGTCGGACAATTCCTCGACAGCCGCCGCCACCGTGTGGGCACGGCCTTCGACCACGGGCTCGCCCCAACCGGTCACGCCCTCGTCGGTCTCGACCTTGAGGAAGCACCAGCGCGGCGGAACGATAAACGTGGTCAGCTTGGTGATTTTCATCTTGTTGTCTCTCTTGTCAGATGCAGCGCACGGGGCGCTGGAAAAGTCTTCAGTTCAAGGCGTTCCATGCGGCCACGTAGGCCTTGGCGCGCACCGCCACTTCATCCGCTGTCAGGCCCGGCTTGAACAGCCCGGAACCAAGGCCGAAACCCTTGACGCCGGCTTCGACGAACACCGCCATGTTGTCCGGGGTAATCCCGCCCACCGGCACCAGCACGGTCCCGGCCGGCAGCACCGCGAGCCAGGCCTTGACCACCGCCGGGCCCATTTGCTCGGCGGGGAACATCTTCAGTACATGGGCGCCTTCGGCCAGCGCGGCAAAGGCTTCGGTGGGCGTGGCGACGCCTGGCGACAGGTACAAGCCCGCCGCTTTCGCCGCACGCAGCACCTTCGGATCGCTGTGGGGCATGACGATCACTTGGCCGCCAGCGGCTTTCACCTGCTCGACCTGTTCCGGCGTGAGCACGGTACCGGCACCGATCAGGCAATCGGCGGGCAAGGTACTGCGCAGGATGCGGATGCTTTCGTACGGTTCGGGGGAATTGAGCGGTACTTCGATGACGCGAAATCCGGCGCTGTACAGGACTTCGCCGATGGCCGCCGCCTCTTCGGGACGCAGACCACGCAGGATCGCGATCAGCCCGTTGTGCGCCAGTGCTTGTGTGAGCATGTCAGACCTCCAGTCAGGTTCAGGGGGCGGTGGAATCGAGCAACCCGGCCGCCACGGCCAGTTGCCACAAACCGCGTTCGGTGGCCTGTTCGGCCAGGACCACCCGGGCGAAGCCGCAGGCGTCGAGGGCCCGTTGATAACGGACACAGAGTTGGGAGTTGCCGATCAGCACCACCGTCGGCAGGTGGAGGCTGTCGCGTCGCCGACGCTGCACCTCGGCCAGCGCCGTCAGCTCATGGCCGATCAGCAGGCCCGAGAGGTAATCGGCCTGGGCGCTGGCCTCCAGTTCGCCGGTCAAGCCCAGGCTGCGGGCACTGAACACCGTGGACAACGGACCGATCTGGCCATCCACCGACAACGCCACCTGTACGCCACGATCAAAGGCCACGCCATCGAAGGTCGTACTCCGTTGCTGGGTGCGGCCGAGAATGCTGTGGTCACTGAGCACGGCGAAGATCTCGCCGGTCATGAAGGTGTCGAAATGCACGATGCAGCCATCGGCCACTTCCACCCATTTCGAATGACTGCCGGGCAAGCCGATCAGCACCGCTTCGTCCGGCAGGCTGTGCAAGGCGCCGAGCACTTGGGTTTCTTCGCCGCGCATGACATTGGGCAAGCGTGAACGCTGAATCACGCCCGGCACGATGTGCACATCGACACCGCGAAGGCTGCGAACGGTTCGTAGGGAATGTCCGAGATTGGCGACGTTGGCGGGTGTGTCGCAGTAAGGCGCTTCACGCCAGCCTTGAGCACTGCCGACCATGCCACAGGCGATGACAGGCAAGCCTGGCTGAGCATCGAGCCAGTCGCCGCAGGCTTCGTCGAAGGCCAGTTCGAAACCGTCGATGCACACCCGGCCGGCCACGGTTCGCGGCCCGGAAGGCAACTGCATGATCCCCGATGACAGCGAGCGCTGCTCGAGCACCTCGCCACCGGCTGCGAGTTTGTAAGCCCGTAATGAGGTGGTCCCCCAATCGAGCGCGATCAATTGCGCCTGCATCCGCTTCACCTGTTCTGTTTTTTGGCAGTGAGTGGAACGGACTATAAACCTGGGCGCAGCAAAATCTCAATATATAAATATCTCTCCCATATATTGGGATTTTTCATATCCACCACAAAGCCAATCGCCATCCGCCCAAGACCCTGCTACGTTTCTGATCGGACGCCAAACAACTCAGGGAAAAAGTAATGGGACAACAGCTGAAAATCCTCGGCCGCACTTCCTCGATCAACGTCAGAAAAGTGCTGTGGACCTGCCAGGAACTGGAAATCGCCTACGAGCGCGAAGACTGGGGCATTGGTTTTTCTTCGACCCAGGATCCGGATTTCCTCGCCCTGAATCCCAATGCCCAGGTGCCGGTAATCATTGATGAGAACGGTGTGCTCTGGGAGTCCAATACCATTTGCCGTTACCTGGTGGGCAAGCATGGGCGCAGCGACCTGCTGCCTGTCGAGCCTGCCGCACGGGCGCGTGTCGAGCAGTGGATGGACTGGCAAGCCACAGAGCTCAACCCGTCATGGGGCTACGCATTCCACGCCCTGGTACGCAAGAATCCGGACTTCCAGGACCCGCAACGCATCGCCGCCGGCATCAAAGGCTGGAACGAGAAGATGGGTTTGCTGGAACAGCAATTGAACCGCACCGGCGCCTATGTGGCCGGTACGGCGTTTTCCCTTGCGGATGTGCTCATCGGCTTGTCGGTGCACCGCTGGCGCCAGGCGCCCATGGAACGCCCGGACTATCCTGCGGTGGCCGCCTACTGCAAACGCCTTGAGCAGCGCCCGGGGTTTGCCGAGTACGCGTGCGCCGCGCACTCATGAAATGCTCAGTTGCCGTTAGCAAAATCCCGTAGCACCTTGCCGTCCATTCGGTAGCGCACCCACTCTTCCTGTGGTTGCGCGCCGAGGGATTTGTAGAACTCGATGGCCGGCGTGTTCCAGTCCAGCACGCTCCATTCGAAGCGCCCGCAATCGTTGTCACAGGCAACTTTCGCCAAATGGCGCAGCAACGTCTTGCCCGCCCCGCCACCGCGCTGGTCAGGCGTGATGTACAGGTCTTCGAGGTACAGGCAGTTGCTGCCCAGCCAAGTGGAATAACTGAAGAAAAACACCGCGAAGCCAATCGGCACGCCATCACGCAGGCAGATCAACCCGTGGGCCGTTGCGCCCTCGCTGAACAGGCTGCGCTCGATGTCCGCCACACTGGCGATGACTTCGTGGCGGGCCTTTTCGTAATCGGCCAACTCGGTGATGAAGGCAAGGATTTGAGGCGCATCGCTGGGTTGCGCAGGACGGATCTCGATGGACATGAACAGGCCTTGTAGCCAATTGAAAGCGCCATACTAAGCCGCCACGGGGCGCTCGTCACATATGAAAATGAACATCGTCCACGAACCCTCGAAGTACCGACATACAAAGGATCTGTCATGACCGCTGCCGCCTTTGCACCTTTTCAAACCGTCGCTGCCCAGCTGCTGCCTCACGCATTGGAGCCATCGGAGGATGGCGCTCACGATCTGTCACATCTGCAACGGGTCTGGCACAACGTACGCTTGCTCCACCGTCATGAAGGCGCAGACCTGCTTATCCTGCTGGCGGCAACGCTGCTGCATGACTGCGTGGCGGTGGAAAAAAATTCACCGCTGCGCGCCCAGGCCTCTCGCTTGGCAGCGGATAAGGCATCGACACTGTTGTCGACACTGAACTGGCCAGACGAAAAAATCAGCGCCGTTGCCCATGCCATCGAGGCTCACAGTTTTTCGGCCAATATCGCAGCGATCACACTCGAAGCCAAAATTCTCCAGGACGCCGACCGCCTCGACTCATTGGGCCTGCTCGGGGTGGCCCGCACATTCTATGTAGCCGGACGCATGGGCAGTGCACTCTATGACCCTCAGGATCCGCAGGCCAAGTCCCGGGATTACGATGATCGACGTTTCTGCCTCGATCATTTCCAGACCAAATTGTTGCACCTGGCCGACGGTTTCCAGACTGCCACCGGGCAACACATGGCGCTGATCCGCCACGAAAAGCTGAAAAGCTTCATGGAGCAATTCATGGAAGAGGCCGGACTCGACGGTTAGACCATTCGTCGCGCCCGAGGCACAAACCCAAATCCAGCGAGGCCCAAGATCAGGTAAGCATTCTGAAAAATGGAGGCGACACTCATGATCACTAAAAGGCTGACCGCATTCACCTTCGCCGCGCTGCTGTCGTCGGTGGCTTTCGCGGCTTCGACCTCCGGCACCGGGCCGACCGACCCGGTACAGGCGCCCAACTCTCCCGCAACCGAAGGCCTGCCCAAGCTGAACACCGACGGCACCGGCAGTGGCCTGAACAATGGCCAGCCACCCGCCACCGGCACCGATCCGCGTGTGCAGGGTAATGACACGGGTCGTCAGGGCGGCATGAATACACCGGACTCGACAGCGCCTGATAACGCCGACACCGGGGTGGGCTCGAAAACCACGACCGGTGGTTCGGGCTCCGAAGGTGGCGCCGCCAGCCAGTAGCCTCTGCTCAGACATTTGAGGAGGAACATCCCATGCCTCGTGGAAGCAAAGACAAATACACCGCCGAACAAAAGCGCAAGGCCGCACACATTGAAAAAAGCTACGAGAAAAAAGGTGTGTCCGAGAACGAAGCCGAGGCACGCGCCTGGGCGACCGTGAACAAACAGTCCGGTGGTGGCGAACGCTCCGGTGGTTCTGGCAAGGAAAAACCGGCGACGGCCAAGAAAACCGACCGCAAGGAATCGGCCCGGCGCGCCGCCAAGACCCGCGAAGGTCACCCGCGCACCAGTAAAGCCTCCCACGCGACCCAGACAGTGGACAGCTTGATGAAGGAGGCCCGGGCGAAAAACATTCCCGGGCGCTCGAAGATGCGTAAGCAGGAATTGGTTGAGGCGTTGCGCAAGGCGGGGTGATTGTCGGCGTCTGGGAGAACGCCTTCGCGAGCAAGCCCGCTCCCACACTGGCTCTGTGCTGTGCCGGGGTTCTGAGCCCTGGCACAAAATCCTGTGGGAGCGAGCCTGCTCGCGAAAGCGGCCGGCCCGGTTGCTGCAGGGTTCAGCGTTGTTTCAAGCGGTCGATCACCACCGCCAGCAGCAGGATCGAGCCGCGGATGACGTATTGGTAGAAGGTGTCGATGTTCTTCAGGTTCATCGCGTTTTCGATGATCGCCAAAATCAGCACGCCTGCAATGACGTGGCGAATCATGCCGATGCCACCGCTCAACGACACCCCACCTAGCACGCAAGCCGAGATCACGGTCAGTTCGAAGCCCTGGCCGATCATCGGTTGGCCCGAGGTCATGCGCGATGCCAGGATCACCCCGGCCAGGGCGCCGATGACGCCATGCACGGCGAAGATGATGATCTTGGTGCGATCAACGTTCACCCCCGCCAACAACGCCGCTTCCTGGTTGCCACCGATGGCCATGGTATTGCGCCCGTAGGTGGTGTAGTTCAGCAGCCAACCGAAAAACAGGAAGCAGGCGATGGTGATCAGGATCGGCACCGGTACGCCGAACAATTGGCCGTTGCCGAACACGAAGAACGATTCCTGCGACACCCCCACCGCTTTGCCGTTGGCAAAGATGTAGGCCAGGCCGCGGACGATCTGCATCGTCGCCAGTGTGGTGATCAAGGCGTTGACCCGCAGCTTGGCGATGACGATGCCGTTGATCAGGCCGACGATCAGCCCCATCACCAGCGCCGCACTGACGCCGAGGAACACGCTGTTGGTGTCGCGCATCACCACCGCCGCGACCACGCCGGCACAGGCAATCACCGAACCGACCGACAAGTCGAAGTGCCCGGACGCCAGGCAATACAACATGGTGCAGGCCGCGATGCCGGTGGTGGAAATCGCCAGGCCCAGCCCGCGCATGTTCAGCGGCGACAGGAAGTTGTCGATCATCAGGGTGCAGAGCACGAAGATGCCGATGGCCGCCAGCAGCATGACCCAGTCATCCAGGAAACGGCGCAGGTCCAGGGGTTTGCGTGCCGTTGGCAGTGCATTGTTTTGAATGGTCATGATTTACCTCTCAGTTCGCCGCGTCGGCAACGCGTTGGCGCGGCAGCGCCAGTTGCAGCAGATTGGATTCGTTGGCCTGGTCACGCGGCAGCTCGCCGCGCATGGCTCCTTCGCAGAGCACCAGGATTCGGTCGGAAATGCCCATCACTTCCATCAGGTCGCTGGACACCACAATCACCGCGATACCGTCGGCCGCCAGGTTGTGGATAATCTGGTAGATCTCCGCCTTGGCGCCGATGTCGATGCCACGAGTAGGCTCGTCCAGCAGCAGGACTTTCATCGGCATCGACAGCCAGCGACCAAGAATCGCCTTCTGCTGGTTCCCGCCGGACAGGTACATGATTTTCTGGCTGGCCGCCGGCGTCTTCACTTTCAGCGACTTGATCTGTTTGTCGGCATTACCCCGCTCCCAGTCGCCACGCAACAGGCAGCCAAGTGTGGAATGAGACGGACGCGCACTGATGTTGATGTTCTCGCCCACACTGCCCAACGGGATGATGCCTTCCTTCTTGCGATCCTCCGGGCAGAGCAGAACGCCCGCGGCGATGGCATCCCGTGGAGAACGTAGTTTCAGCTCCTTACCGTGCAGGACCAGGCTGCCCTCGCGCTGGCGCTCCAGGCCACTGAGCAAGCGAAAAAGCTCCGTACGACCGGCGCCGACCAGCCCGAACAAGCCGAGGATCTCGCCCTTGTGCACCTGGAAACTCACCGGTTCGCGCAAGCCCGGCCCCAGCAGGCCCTTCACTTGCAGCGCCACATCGCCGCGCTCCCGAGGACGGTAATCATAGATGTCCTGGATATCGCGACCGACCATGCACGTGACGAGTTGATCATGGGTCAACTCGCTCATGTTCTCGAAGGTCCGCACGTAACGACCGTCCTTGAACACCGTCACCGCATTGCAGATGCGGAACACCTCCTCCATGCGGTGGCTGACGTAGAGCACCACTTTGCCCTCGTCCCGCAGTCGACTGATGATCGCCATCAAACGGTCGATTTCACGGGCCGACAGGCTACTGGTGGGTTCGTCGAAAGCAATGACGTGGGCGCCACGGGACAAGGCCTTGGCGATTTCCACCAGTTGGCGCTGACCGAGGGACAGGCGCCCGACCTTTTCCTGCGGGTCGATTTCGTCGGCCAGGCCCTTGAGCAGCGTCAGCGCCTGCTGGCGCAGTACACCGCGATTGACCAGGCCGAAACGCGCCGGCAAATGGCCGAGAAACAGGTTTTCAGCGACGGTCATTTCCGGCACCAGGTGCAGCTCCTGGTGAATCACTGCCACACCACTGGCGATGCTGTCAGCGGTGCCTTTGAACGCCATCGTCTGTTCGCCGATCTGCAAGTCGCCGCTGCTCGGGATGTAGGCACCGCCCAGGATCTTGAGCAGCGTGGACTTGCCGGCGCCGTTTTCACCCATCAAGGCATGGACCTGCCCCGGATGGGCAACGAAACTGATATTGGCCAGCGCCTGCACGCCGGGAAAGGACTTGCCGATCCCGTTGAATCGCAAGCTGCCGCCGATGTTGTGTTGCCGTGTCGCTGTTTGCGCTTGCATAACCACCTCGAACTTACAGAGATCAAGCGACCCCGCCACTCATGTGACCAGGGCCGCTTTTGAATCAACCGGCCGTCAGTTCCACAGGCCGATCTTTTCCAGCTCTTGCTTGAAGTTCTCCCGGGTGATCAGCGTCACCTCGTCCATGGCGGTGTACTTCGGCGGCTCCTTACCAGTGGTGATCCACTCGTACATCATTTCGGCGGTCTTGTAGCCTTCGATGTGCGGGCTTGGCAGCATCGAACCGAAGAAGCCGCTGTTAGGCTTTTTCAGCTCACCGATAGCGTCAGTGCCGTTGATGCCGATGCCGATCACATTGGCCGCCTTGAACCCGGCGGCTTCGGTGGCGCGCACGCCGCCCAGCACGGTGTTGTCATTCATGCCACCGATAATCAGGTTTTTCGCGGCGCTTGGCAGTTTCACCAGGGCCGAGTTGGTGGAGTCCATGCTGCCGGGTACGTCGAGGGTTTTCAGGGCGGCGAAGAGGATGTGGTCTTTCGGGATACCGGCCTCCTCAAGGGATTTGACCGAACCGTCGGTGCGCTTCTTGCCAGTGTCCAGTTCGTTGTAGGTGTTGATCACCGCATAGGTTTCTTTCCAATCCCAGCCGCGTTTTTTCGCTTCAGCAGCCATGGCGGCGCCCTGTTTCTGGCCCACCTCGAATGCGGCCATGCCCAGGTACGGCACGTCTTCCATGAACTTGCCGCTGGCGTCGACGAAACGGTCGTCCACGGCAATCACCTTGAGATCGTTGAGCTTGGCCTTGGCCATGATGGCCGGGCCGAGGGATACGTCCGGCGGGCAGATCACGAAGCCCTTGGCCCCGTTGGCGGCAAGGCTGTCGATGGCCGAGAGGGTTTTCTCGCCGTCGGGCACGGCGATCTTGATCAACTGGAAGCCTTTATCCTTGGCCGCCTTCTCGGCAAACGCCCATTCGGTCTGGAACCAAGGCTCCTCGGCCTGCTTGACCAGGAAACCAATTTTTACCGCATCGGCCGCCAGCAAGTGGCTGCTGAGGCTGACCGCGGTAACCGCCAGGGCGGCGCGACACAGGGAACGGATCCCACGACGATGTTTCATAGTTGACTCCTTGTTTTTTTTATTGAAAGCCAAACGTCCAGGTTTCTGCTCCACCGTCGGTGGAAATACGCAGGCTGGGCGGTTACAGCAAGTTGCTACACAGCATAGGCCTGAATAGTCATATCGTATGATGATTGGATTACAGGCGAAGTTTCCCACTGCAATCCAGGAATATTCAGTCGTGGTACATGACCGAACGTCCCCCATCGAGGGTGATGCATGAGGCATTGATAAACGTTGCTTCGTCACTGGCCAGGAACACGGCCGTCATTGCCACTTCGATCGGTTGCCCGACACGCCGTGGCGGGTGCAGATCCAGCGCACGCTGGCGTTCGGCATGGGGATCGGCAAAGCCGTTCCAGTAGTCGACGTTCAGTTGGGTTTCGATATAACCCGGGGCGATGGCGTTGACGCGTACCCCTTTGGGCGCGTATTCGATGCCCAGGGCGCGAGTCAGGCCAAGCAGGCCATGCTTGGCCACCGGGTAAGGGAAACAGCCGGGAATGATGTGGGACGAATGGACCGAGGCAATGTTGATGATGCTGCCCACGCCCTGCTCGATCATCTGTGGCAACACCGCCTTGCAACCGTACCAGGCGCCATCCAGGTCGATGGCGAAGCAGCGGCGCCAGTCCTCTTCGGTCATTTCCAGCGGGTCGCGGAAGACATTGACGCCGGCGCAGTTGACCAACACATCGATGCGACCGTGCAGCTCGACGGCGCGCCGGGCCATGGCCTGCAAGTCCTGCGGCTTCGACACATCGGCCTGCAGCGCTTGCACGTCGGCCCCGCGTACACGCCAATGGGCGGCCACCGCCTCGACCTTCTGCGCCTGGATATCACTGATCACCAACCGGGCCTGTTGCGACGCGAACGCCGCGACGATGGCCTCGCCAATGCCTTGGGCGGCACCAGTCAACAGCACGACCTTGTCTTTCAGGCGCTCGCCCTTCGGTGGCTCCGGCACGGGTGGCAAGACCAAAGGCTCAGCCATGGTTCAAGCCTCCTGCGCGCGGGCACGACAAAAACCGGGCATCCACGGATGACCGGCGCAGAGGCGCTTGAAAGAACAGTGGCCAGCGTACGCCGCCGGGGCGTACGGGGAAAGATCGTTGCATCACTTCACCTGTTTTGTTTTTTTAGTGTGAGTGCGTATTGCCGATGGAGCCGACTATAAACCCGGCCGCCAAATAATCTCAATATATATATTTACATCCCATATTTTGGGATTCAGCCTGCAAACCTTGTACACACCACGCCAGGCACATCGACACGCATCGACAGCACGGCACCGTCCAGCGGATGACCCAATGGGCTCGCCGCGCTGGTGATGTACAACGTCTTGAGGTCGTCGCCGCCGAACACACAACTTGTCGGGCGGCTGACAGGCAGTTCGATCACCCGATCGACCTGGCCGTCCGGGCTCAACCGCAGCAAGCAACTGCCGTCCCAGCGGGCGTTCCAGATATAGCCCCGGGCATCCATCGCCGAGCCATCCGGGCCGCCACGGGGATGGGGGCCGAACCAGACTTCGGCAGGCGCCAGGTTGCCCTCAGGGTAGATAAAGTGCCGATACAACGTGCCATCCAGGCTATCGCCGAAATACACCGTGGTGCCATCGGGGCTCCAGAGCAAGGTGTTCGGAATGCCCAGCCCGCGCAGCAAGGGCATGACCCGACCATCACCGGCGACGCGAAACAGCCCGCCGGAGCGCCGCTCGATCGGCAAGTCCTCGCCTTCGTCACCGATATTGTTCTGCATGGTGCCGAGCCACAGTTGACCCTGGCCATCGCAACGGGCCTCGTTGGGACGATTGCCTGGCTGGGGATCGGCCATGCACAGCAGCGTCAGGCGCGGTTCCAGGCCCGGAGAATCGAGATCGAGGCGGTAGACACCACTGCTCAGGGTCACCAGGGCGTCGCCACTCTGGGTTGGAATGAAAGCGGACACGTGCTCGGGCATCTGCCAGATCTGTACGTTGGCGCCGATCAGCCGCAGTGCCTGCTTGCCGGCGATATCGACCCAATACAACGCCTGGGTCGGCTCGTCCCAGAAGGGCCCCTCGCCCAACTTCGCCCGGTGTTCCGTCACAGCCGTCCACTTCATTGAAACCTCCCGTTCCCGGCTTGTCCGGCAGCGTCTGTTCGACCGGCCATGACATTGGGGTAAAAGCGTTTGATGGCCAGGTCAGCGTTATCGATCAGGGTCATGCAGGCCCAGACGCCACGCGCCGCGTCACGAGCGGCGATGGCGTCGGCGATGTCCTTGTGGATGGGCAAGGTGCGGCGCAGCTCATCCGGGTCGGCCGCCGATACTTCGAACGACACCGCCAGCAGCGCACCGAGGGCCGGGACCATTTGCTCGATGAACTGATTATGGCTGGCGGCCAGGATGCACTCATGGAAAAACTGGTCGGCACGGTTGTAATCGGCACCGCTGTCCACGGCTCGCTCAAGCGCATGGTAGGCCAGGCGGATCGCCTGCACCTGATCGGCCGTGGCCCGCTCGCAGGCCCAGCGCACCGCCATCGGCTCGATGGTGCGACGCAGGTCCAGCAAGTCATCGACAAAATTTTCCGGTAGGCCGCTGCGTGACAGCCAGCCAACCACTTGGGGGTCGAACAGATTCCAGCGCCGCACCGGCAGTACCCGCGTGCCGACTTTCGGCCCGACTTCCAGCATGCCTTTGGCCACCAGGGTCTTGATCGCCTCGCGAATCACTGTGCGACTGACGCCCAGTTGCTCGCCCAAGTCCGCTTCGACCTTGATGGTTTGCCCAGGCTTGACCTGGCCGGCGGCTATCCAGCCCCCCAGCCAATCGACGGTCGATGCATGAAAACTGCTGGACATGAAAACCCCGCGGGCCACTCTTATTGGAGGCCCACGCTAATCATCATACGATTGGGTGTCAATTTGAATTTTACTTGGCCACTGTGGGAGCGAGCCTGCTCGCGATAGCGGTGGGTCAGTGGAGAATGAGGTTGGATGCGCCGGCGCCTTCGCGAGCAAGCTCGCTCCCACAGGGTTTACGGTTCCAGGCCGATAGGGAAGAACTCGCCGCCGCTCCACACGCCCAACCAGCGCTGCCCGTCGATCTCGCGGCTGACCGCCAGCTCCACCAGTTGGTAAAACACATTGCGATGGATCAGTGCTTCGAGATTGCTGCGCACATGCACGTAGGGCGCGGGTTCCTGGGTCAGGGGATCGATCACCACCCGCAGCGGATGCTCGGCACCGGCCTCGGTGGTTTCCTCGACATTGGTGGTGAAGCGCAACAACTGCCCTTCCCCCTGCCCTTCGACCTCAAGGGTCACGGCCACGAACGGCGCGTCATCGACCTTGATGCCGACTTTTTCCACAGGGGTAATCAGGAAGTAATCATCGCCGTCGCGGCGGATGATGGTAGAGAACAACTTGACCATCGGCTTTCGCCCGATGGGCGTACCCAGGTAGTACCAGGTGCCGTCCCGGGCGATGCGCATGTCAATGTCGCCGCAGAAGTCGGGATTCCACAAGTGGACCGGCGGCAGGCCTTTGGTCTTGGGGATCTGCCCCAGCAAATCATTGGCTTTTTGCGGTCCGCTCATGGTGACTCCTGATTATTTATTCGTCGCTCATCCCCAGCAGGCTGCGGGCATATTCACGCAAAGGCGTGGCGATGAGGTCTTGTGGCTGCTTGTCGTGCAACGTCAGTAAACCGCCACGACTCTTGATCCGTGCAGTATCAATCAAATACTGGGTGCTGGTCTCGATCAACATGATTTGAATCACGCTGGTATCGACACCCAGGCGATCCAAGGCTTCTTCATCCTGCCATTCGTCAGTGTTGCCGATGCGGTTGTCAGCCTTGGCGAAGCGGGTGTACAGCAAATAATGGGCACCGGCGGAGCGGGCTTCACCCATGGCCTGGTCGAGGCCCTCGGGAACGCGGGCGCGACGGACCATGGGGAAATATTCGATGAAGCCATTGAAGGCCTCTTCGGCCACGACGTTGGGACGCGGGTAAGCGCTGCCTGGCGGAGCAAAGGCGCCCTGGGCGATGTAGATGAACGAGTCGGGCTGAATACGCAGGTTGTTCACACGACGGCTGTCGCTATGGTCCAGCAGGCCGGCGTCGCTCATGTGATAACGAACGCCCTCTCCCATGTCGCTGACATTCATGCAGCCACCAAGCGCCAAAACGGCCAGCAGCAAAACCAGGCTACGCATCCTACCCTCCAAAAAACCGGTGTCGGAAAACCGGCGAATGGTCGTGGGATGCAGCTTTTGCGCCAGCTCATCGAGATGGGGGTCAGATGTATCCAAGTGAATGGAAAATTGCTATCGCGGGCAAGCCTTGCTCCCACAAGTACGACGCTTATCATGTGGGAGCAAGGCTTGCCCGCGATAGCAATAGATCAGCCGCCGATGATTTTCATGATGGTCGCGCCGCCGGAGAATGCCACTTCCTGCTTGTCCCCCAACGCCTTGACCAACAAGCGCTGAAGCGCCGGCAATGCCTGGTGACGGGGCTTGTCCAGCAGGTCGCCGACGAAGTGACGGTTGCTCGACGACAGGCAGCCATGCAGCCACCCAGTGGAAGACAACCGCAACCGTGAGCAGGTACGGCAGAAAGGCACGCTTTCGTTGGCGATCACGCCAAAGTGACCCAACCCCGGTATCTCATAGCGCACCGCAGTGGCATCCACCGGCGCATCGGCTTGCAGGTATTCGTACTGATCGCCGATCAGGCTGAGCAATTGCTGGAGGCTGACGAACTGCTGCAGGAAGGCGTTGGAGTCGCTGGCCAGGTGTCCCATGCGCATCAACTCGATGAAACGCAACTCATAGCCACGTTCCAGGCAGTATTCGAGCAAAGGCATCACCTGGTCCAGATTCTGCCCGCGCAACGGCACCATGTTGACCTTGATCTTCATCCCGGCGGCCCGAGCCTGTTCCATGCCGTCAAGCACGGTCGCCAGGTCGCCGCCACGGGCGATACTGCGAAACGCGGCGGGGTCCAGGGTGTCGAGGGAAACGTTGATGCGACGGATACCGGCGTCTACCAGCAACGGCAGTTTTTTCGCCAGCAACTGGCCATTGGTGGTCAGGCTGATGTCCTCCAGGCCCATCTGCCCCACCGCCGTCATGAAACGCTCGAGCTTGGGGCTGACCAACGGTTCGCCGCCAGTGATGCGCAGCCGCTCGATGCCGGCGGCCTCGATCAGATAGGCCACACCACGCGCCATGGCCTCGGCCGACAGTTCATCCTGCGCAGCCACCAACCGCTTGCCATCAGGCACGCAATAGGTACAGGCGTAATTGCAGGCTGAGGTCAGGCTGATCCGCAGATTACGGAAACGCCTGCCTTGACGGTCAACGATCATGGATCACTCCGGCACAAGAAAAATCGGACTCGCGAAAATTGACCTAGAAATCAAGATTTCGCAAGACCCAAGCCTGAGTATATTACTGGGACACTGCGCCATGTAAGCGGACATGGCGCAATAAGGCAGCTGAATGTCTTGGCCCGTGCGGCCTTAGCTGCTAGGGACGTCGGTATCGCGCTTGCGCTTGTTGCCCATGCGCACGCCGATGTCCATCAGGAACTGGAAGAAACCTTCCTGATCTTCCAGCACGTTGCTCCAGAACGGCGAGTGATACAGCGCCACCGCACCGTGCACCAGCGCCCAGGCAGCACAGTAATGGAAATAAGGCGGCACGTCTTCAAGCTTGCCTTCGCTGATCCGGCCCTTGATCAGCAGGGTCAGGCGTTCGAAGTTCGAGGCGCGGATCTTGTGCAACTCCTCGACCATCTCCGGCACCTGGTTGCCCTTGACCACCTTCTCTTCCAGGCGATCGAACAAGCGGTAGCGCTGCGGGTCGCGCATGCGGAACTCGAAGTAGGCCCGGGACAGGGCCTCCTTGTCCTTGTCCACATCGGCCGAGTGCAGCAGCTCGTTCAAATCGCGCTCGTAGTCGAGCATCAGGCGCAGGTAGATCTCCGCCTTGGATTTGAAATGTTTATAAATCGTGCCTTTGCCGATACCCACGGCATCCGCAATCATCTCGACGGTGACACTGTCTTCACCCTGATCGAGGAACAACTTGAGCGCGGTGTCGAGAATTTCCTGCTCGCGGCGGCGAAACTCACGGACCTTACGAGGTTCTTTGTGCATAAGAAAAAGGTCTGAAGGGTCAAAATTCGAAGCCGGGTATTATGCCTAACTTACGCAAAAATGCACGGATCATCCGTTCTCGGCCACTGTTCTTCACAAAACCGTACACACCCGGCTCACCGTTTCTCACGCCAATGCGCCGTGCCTGCGAGCTTTGGCGACAGTGAGAACTTATCCGAAGCGAGCGTATTCCAAATTTGTTTAAAAACCGCCCCGGCCAGACTGGACGGGTTGGCATACTGATCAATACTTGAACTGTCGGCGCGACATCTCCCCCAAGTGACGCGCTGATGAAGGTACCAACGGACCGCGTACCTTTGTTTTACTCCTAATGGTCTTAACCCGGATTCACCCCCCAGAACCCGGGTTTTTTTTGCATGGAATTCAGGCTTGCGCCGCCCGCACATGAGCCAGCGGAAACAATTGCTTAAAATTCTCCGTCGTCTGCTCGGCAAACCGCTCGTAGGACTCACCGCGCAGCATCGCCAGGAACTCTGCCACTTCCCGTACGTATTGCGGAAGGTTCGGCTTGCCACGATAGGGAATGGGCGCCAGGTAAGGCGAGTCGGTCTCCACCAACAGCCGATCAGCCGGCACTTTGCTGGCAACGTCGCGCAATGCATCGGCATTGCGGAACGTGACAATCCCGGACAAGGAAATGTAATAGCCCATGTCCAGGGCGGCCTTGGCCATGTCCCAGTCTTCGGTGAAGCAATGCAGCACCCCGGCCTGGGGCAGCGCGGCGTCACGCAGCAAGGCCAGGGTGTCGGCCCGGGCGCCACGGGTGTGGATGATCACCGGCTTGCCGGTTTGTCGGGCGGCCTCCAGGTGCAGCCGGAATGACGCCTGCTGCACGTCAGCGGCTTCCGGTTCGTAGTGATAGTCCAGGCCGGTTTCGCCGATGGCGACCACCCGTGGATGGTCCAGCTCACGCAACAGCCAATCGAGCGCCGGCGCAGCGTCGGGCTGGACATCCAGCGGATGAACACCGACCGAACAATCGACATCGGCATAACGTTCGGCCAGGGCCTTGACGTCGGCGGCGTTGTCGGCGCTGACGCCGATGCACAGGAAATGACCGACACCCCGTTCACGGGCCGCGTCCAGCGCAGCATCCAGGGAGCCGCCATGGGCAGCGAGGTCGAGACGGTCAAGGTGACAATGGGAATCTACAAGCATAAAAGGCCGGGCTACATCGTATGGGTGGGACGGTCGGACTTCAGGGAGCCGGCCAAGTGGGTTTCGATCTGATTGCGGGCGGAATTGTCGCCGTCGCTGAATTGCACACCGACGCCGGCGGCCCGATTGCCCTGGGCGCCTTTGGGCGTCATCCAGATCACCTTGCCGGCGACCGGGATCTTTTCCGCTTCATCCATCAGGCTCAAGAGCATGAACACTTCATCGCCCAAGCGATAATTCTTGTTGGTCGGAATGAACAGGCCGCCGTTCTTGATGAAGGGCATGTAGGCGGCGTAGAGCACCGACTTGTCCTTGATGGTCAGGGACAGGATACCGTTGCGTGGCCCGGGACTGACAGGTTCGTTCATGCTGATCTCCGCTGCGATTGAGCTGAGTTTAGTGTCCTGTATCACAGGACACTAGGCCGTGTCTGTCAGTTTCGACCAGGCAAACTCGCCCACTGCACCAACAGCGCCTCGAGCAACAGCACCCGATTGAGGTTCGCTTTGCCCAGCACCTTCTGACGTTGGGCAAGAATCCAGTCCTGAATGTTCAAGATTTTATCCTGGCTGCTTTTTTGCGCCAGGTACTGGATCACCTTGCGCATGTCCGCCAACCCCAGGCCAGCCTCATCCTCGGTCAATTGGTAACGCAGGATCAGGCTCGACCAGTCGCAGAACCAGTCAAACAGCAAGAGCAACGGGATCGCGTTCCAACCCTCGGCCAGTTGCGTGGGGGATTGCTGCTGCTTGAGCAGTTTCTTGACCCCCTCCACCACCAAGGCCCGCTGCTCCCGCACGCCCTGGGCCTGAAGGCTGACAGCCGCCAGGGGCGAGCCGGCCGCCAGGGTCAGCAACTCGACACGCTCTTCGTCGCTGCTGTCGGGCAAGGCCTGGGCCAGCCACTGCAAGCTCATCGCCTCGCTCGGCAGCGGGCAGGCCTGTTGCACGCAGCGACTCTTGATGGTCGGCAGCAAGCGACTCGGCTGGTGGCTGACCAGTAGCAACACGGTGTCGCCGGAAGGCTCTTCAAGACTTTTGAGCAAGGCGTTGGCGGCGTTGATGTTCATCGACTCGACCGGCTCGATCAGCACCACCTTGCGCCCGCCCATCTGCGAGGTCTGGACCACGAAGCTGACCAGGTCCCGAACCTGGTCGACCTTGATCGCCTTGTCCGCCTCTTCCGGTTCCAGCACGTAATTATCGGGATGGCTGCCCGCCTTGAGCAGCAGGCAGGACTTGCACTCGCCGCAGGCATTCGAGACACCCGGGCGCTGGCACAGCAGGCTGGCCATCAGGCGCTCGGCCAGTGCCCGCTTGCCGATGCCGGCCGGGCCGTGCAACAGATAGGCATGGGCATGCTGGGCACGACCGGCCAGTTGCTGCCAGAGGCCGTCTTGCCAGGGATAGGCTTCAGCCACGGACACGCTCCAGCAAACGCGGCAGCAAGCCGTCCAGGGACTGTTGGACCTGGGTCAGCGGTTGCGCGGCATCGATCAGCAGGTAACGCGCCGGATCGGCCTTGGCGCGACTCAGGAAGGCATTGCGCACGGCATTGAAGAAAGCCTGGCCCTCAAGCTCGAAACGATCCAGGCGGCCACGGGCACTGGCGCGGGCCAGGCCGATTTCCACCGGCAGGTCGAACACCAGGGTCAGGTCTGGCCGCAGGTCACCCTGGACGAAGGCTTCCAACGCGGCGATGCGCTCCACCGACAAGCCCCGGCCGCCGCCCTGGTAGGCATAGGTCGAATCGGTAAAACGATCGCAGAGCACCACCGCGCCACGGGCCAGCGCCGGGCGAATCACCTCGGCCAGATGCTGTGCCCTGGCGGCGAACACCAGCAACAGCTCGGTGTCGGGGTTCATGACCTCTTCAATGGGCGCCAGCAGCACCTCGCGAATTCGCTCGGCCAGCGGCGTACCGCCCGGCTCACGGGTCAACACCACCTCGATGCCAGCGGCCTGCAGGCGTTCGGCCAGGTATTCGCGATTAGTGCTCTTGCCGGCGCCTTCCGGGCCTTCCAGCGTTATAAACAAGCCAGTCACAGGCGATCCTTAATCAAAGTCATTGCGGGCTCGGCGGCTCGCTGGCATCCGGTTCGGGAGCAGGTACTTGGGGCGGCACCTGGGGTACAGCGTCGGGCGCCGTGTCGGGTGATGCCGCGGGAATCGGTGCCTGCTCGTCCGATGTTGCCGGAGCCGGGCTGGAGCGGTAATCGGCACGGCGCTTGAGTTGGAATTCGCGCACCGCGTTGTTGTGCGACTCCAGGTCATCGGAAAACACGTGGCTGCCGTCACCACGCGCGACGAAGTAAAGGCTATTGCCCGACGCCGGGTTCAATGCCGCATGAATCGCTTCGCGCCCCACCATCGCAATCGGCGTCGGCGGCAAGCCCGGGATCAGGTAGGTGTTATAGGGGTTTTCTTCTTTCAGATGGGCGCGGGTGAGTTTGCCGGTGTAGCGCTCGCCCAGACCATAGATCACCGTGGGGTCGGTCTGCAGCAGCATGCCCAGGCGCATGCGCCGCACAAAGACGCCGGCAATCTGCCCGCGCTCCTGGGGCACACCGGTTTCCTTCTCCACCAGGGACGCCATGATCAGCGCTTGATACGGCTGGGTGTAAGGCACATCGGCGGCACGCTGTGCCCACTCCTTGGCGAGCACGTCTTCCAGGCGGTCGTAGGCTTTTTTCAGCAGGTCGACATCCGAGGTGCCGCGCACGAAGCGATAGGTATCCGGGAAGAACCGGCCTTCGGGAAATATCCCGGAGTGACCAAGACGGTCCATGACCTGGGCGTCGCTCAGGCCGGTGAGAGTCTGCTGGAGTTTTTCATCCTTGGTCAGCGCCGCGCGCACCTGACGGAAATTCCAGCCCTCCACCAGCGTCACGCTGTACTGCACCACTTCGCCGCGCTTCCAGACACCGATCAGGCCTTCCATGGTCATGCCCGGCACCATCCGATATTCACCGGAATGCAGTGGCTGGTCGGCGAGATTGAAGCGCCAATAGATCCGCAGCCAGAAGGCGTCCTTGATCAGGCCATCGGCTTCGAGGCGCTTGAGGGTTCCGGTCGGGGTGGTCCCGTTGGGCACGTCCAGCAATTCTTCCTGGGTGATGTTCAGCGGCTGTTGCAGCGCCGAATGAATCTTCCAGGCCGAAGCGCCCAACAACAGCCCTGCCAGAACCAGTCCGGTCTCCAGCAGCAGCAAGAATTTACGTCTCACGAATCAAACATCCAATAGCGCACGGGCAAGGGTTTGCAGTTTACGGGTGAGCGGGCCAACCGACCAGCGCGCCGAACCGCATCCGCGTACCGGCCACACGCCATAAACGCTGTTGCAGACGAAGACTTCATCAGCCTGGTGCAACTGTTCGAGACTGATATCCGTGATTTGCGTGGCGATGCCTTGGGACTTGGCTTGAAACAATAATTCTGCGCGCATCACGCCGGCCACGCCGCAACGGCTCAGGTCGGCCGTGAACAACACGCCATCGCGCACCAGGAACAGGTTGCTGAACACACCTTCGATCACCCGCCCGGACGTATCCAGCATCAAGCCCTCGGCATACTGCCCGTCGCTCCATTCGGCACGAGCCAGCACTTGTTCCAGGCGATTGAGGTGCTTGAGACCAGCGAGCAAGGGCTGCTCGGACAACCGCACGCTGCAGGGAAACAGAAGAACGCCTTGTTCGGCATGGGCGGCAGGATAAGCGGCTGGCGGGTTCCCTTGCAGGATGCGTCGGGCCGGGGCCAAGGGATCTGCGGCATAACCGCGCAGACTGTCGCCACGGGTCACGATCAACTTCAGCACGCCGTTGCCCAGGCACCGGGCATAGGCATTCAGCTCGGTGCTCAACGCGCTCATGTCAACGTTGAGCGCCAACCGCCGGCAACCGGCTTCCAGGCGTTGCAGGTGACGGTCCAGCAACACTGGCCCGCCAGCGTGCACGGCGAGGGTTTCGAACAACCCATCGCCGTAAGCCAGGCCACGATCTTTCAGCGACAGGACGTCGGCCGGCTGACCGTCGACCCAGCTTTCCATCAACCAGCGAACCGGCGGAACACCAGCGAACCGTTGGTCCCGCCAAAGCCGAAGGAGTTGGACAGCACCACATCGATGTCCATGCCGCGGGCAGTGTGCGGCACGAAGTCCAGGTCGCAACCTTCGTCCGGCTCATCGAGGTTGATGGTCGGCGGCGCTGTCTGGCTGTTGATCGCCAGGACGCTGAAGATCGCTTCCACCGCCCCTGCCGCACCCAGCAGGTGACCGGTCATGGACTTGGTCGAGCTGACCGCCAGCTTGTAGGCGTGCTCGCCGAACACGGTCTTGATCGCCTGGGCTTCGGCCAGGTCGCCGGCCGGGGTCGAAGTGCCGTGGGCGTTGATGTACTGCACCTGCTCGCCGTTGAGCTTCGCATCACGCAAGGCGTTGGCGATGCACCGGGCAGCACCGGCGCCATCGGCCGGTGGCGACGTCATGTGGTACGCATCGCCACTGGTGCCAAAGCCGATCAGTTCGGCGTAGATGGTCGCGCCGCGCGCCTTGGCGTGTTCCAGTTCTTCGAGCACCAGCGCACCGGCACCGTCGGACAGCACGAAGCCATCGCGGCCCTTGTCCCACGGCCGGCTCGCACGGGCGGGCTCGTCGTTGCGGGTCGACAGCGCACGGGAAGCGCCAAAGCCACCCATGCCCAGGCCGCAAGCCGCCATCTCTGCGCCACCGGCAATCATCACGTCGGCTTCGTCGTACATGATGTTGCGCGCGGCCATGCCGATGCAGTGGGTACCGGTGGTGCACGCCGTGGCAATGGCGTAGTTGGGTCCCTGGGCACCCAGGTGGATGGACAGGAAACCGGAAATCATGTTGATGATCGAGCCCGGCACGAAGAACGGAGAAATCCGTCGCGGCCCCGATTCGTGCAGCGTGCGGCTGGTTTCTTCGATATTGGTCAAGCCGCCAATACCCGAACCCATGGCCACGCCGATGCGTTCACGGTTGGCGTCGGTGACTTCCAGCCCGGCGTTGCGCACTGCCTGGAAACCGGCTGCCAAGCCGTATTGAATGAACAGGTCAAGCTTGCGAGCTTCCTTGACCGACAGGTATTCCTCGACATTGAAGCCCTTTACCGAGCCGCCAAAACGGGTGGAATAGGCAGAAAGGTCGGTGTGTTCGATCAGACCAATGCCACTGCGGCCAGCCAGAATGCCCTGCCAACTGCTCGGCACATCCGTGCCCAGTGGCGACAACATACCCATACCGGTGACTACGACGCGTCTACGCGACACAGCACTCTCCTTTTTCTAATGACGACTTTGCATCAGGCCTAAAGAAAAAACCGCACGCCGTGATGGCAGTGCGGTTTTTCCATGACAGCTAGCGACGACTAAAAACGATTACGCCTGGTGGCTGGTAACGTAGTCGATAGCAGCTTGTACAGTAGTGATCTTCTCAGCTTCTTCGTCAGGAATCTCGGTCTCGAATTCCTCTTCCAGAGCCATCACCAGCTCAACAGTGTCAAGGGAGTCGGCACCCAGGTCTTCAACGAAGGAAGCGGTGTTCACAACTTCTTCTTCTTTAACGCCCAGTTGCTCGGCAACGATTTTCTTGACGCGCTCTTCGATGGTGCTCATACCTTGTTTTCACTCCTAATGGACAAATTCAGGCAGCTGGCCGGTGGGTAAGTGTATAGAAGAACTTTTCGGTTTTTCAACCGAAAGCTTCACTCCTCAAACCCTGCGGCCCGCCGTCTATAAATTGATTGCAGCTTTATAACGGATTTTAGACAGCTCGTATGACATTTTTTTGAAGCAATCCGTCACATTTAACTCATGTACATCCCGCCGTTTACCGGGATTGTAGCCCCGGTCACGTATGCCGCACCGTCCGACGCAAGAAAAGCGACCACGGACGCGATTTCTTGAGCTTGCCCCAGACGACCCAGCGGAATCTGCGTCAACAAGGCTTCACGCTGTGCTTCTGGCAGTTCACGGGTCATGTCGGTGTCGATGAAACCCGGTGCAACCGAGTTTACCGTAATCGAGCGCGAACCCACTTCACGCGCCAGCGCACGGCTGAAACCTTCCAGACCGGCCTTCGCCGCAGCATAGTTTACTTGGCCTGCGTTGCCCATGGCACCCACAACCGAACCGATACTGATAATTCGACCCCAGCGAGCCTTGGTCATGCCACGCAAAACGCCCTTGGACAGCCGGTACAGACTGTTCAGGTTGGTGTCGATCACGTCGAACCATTCGTCATCTTTCATGCGCATCATCAGGTTATCGCGGGTGATACCGGCATTATTGACCAGGATCGCCGGCGCACCGAACTGCTCCTGAATGCTTGCCAACACCGCCGCAACGGATTCGTCGCTGGTGACGTTCAGCTCCAGGCCGGTGCCTTGGATGCCGTTTTCCTTCAGGGTCGCAGCGATACGCTCGGCGCCCGAAGCGGAAGTCGCGGTGCCGATAACAATGGCGCCTTGACGACCCAGTTCCAGGGCGATGGCCTGGCCGATGCCACGGCTTGCACCGGTCACCAGTGCAACTTTACCTTGCAGACTCATGCAAGCTTCTCCTGTTCAGGCCTGCGCTGCACGGGCGGCAGCGAAGGCGTCTGGGGTGTTGAGGTTGGAAGTCGACACGCCTTCGGCGCAGCGTTTGTTCAGGCCTGCCAGCACTTTGCCAGGGCCGCATTCGACCAGCTCGGTCGCGCCCTTGGCCGCCAGGGTCTGCACCGATTCGACCCAGCGAACCGGCTTGTAGAGTTGCTCCAGCAGATCACGCTTGAGGGTCTCGAGATCCGGCGCCACGTTGGCGCTGACGTTCTGCACCACGGGAATCTGCGGGGCCTGCCAGTCGATGGCGGCGATGGATTCGGCAAAGCGCTCGGCAGCCGGACGCATCAGTTCGCAGTGCGACGGCACGCTGACCGGCAGTGGCATGGCGCGCTTGGCGCCACGGGCCTTGCAGCCCTCGATGGCGCGCTCGACAGCGGCCTTGGCACCGGCGATGACCACTTGGCCCGGGGAGTTGAAGTTCACCGCACTGACCACATCGCCTTGCGCCGCTTCGGCACAGGCGGCCAGCACATCGGCGTCTTCCAGGCCGAGGATCGCGGCCATGCCGCCCTGCCCGGCCGGAACCGCTTCCTGCATCAACTGGCCACGACGCTCCACCAACTTCACCGCGTCGCCCAGGCTCAGGCTGCCAGCGGCTACGAGGGCGCTGTAT
Source organism: Pseudomonas brassicacearum subsp. brassicacearum (assembly GCF_008801605.1). GTDB lineage: Bacteria > Pseudomonadota > Gammaproteobacteria > Pseudomonadales > Pseudomonadaceae > Aquipseudomonas > Aquipseudomonas brassicacearum. Next base: position 116,517 of record NZ_VZPJ01000008.1, read on the forward strand.
TCGCCCAGGCTGTGACCGGCGACGAATGCCGGACGCGCGCCGCCTTCAGCCAGCCACAGGCGCCACAATGCGATAGAGGCGGTCAGGATGGCCGGTTGGGTTTTATCGGTTTGATTGAGGCGCTCTTCCGGCCCTTGCTGGGTCAGTGCCCAGAGGTCATAGCCGAGCGCATCGGAAGCTTCTTTGAATGTTTCGAGGATCAGCGGGTATTGCGCGCCCAGCTCGGCCAGCATGCCGAGGGACTGCGAGCCCTGTCCTGGAAAGACGAATGCGAGGGAAGCAGACATGAAAACAAAGCCCCTAATGATCTTGTCGTCAAAAATTGACGCCCCTGGGGGCGCTAGGAAACTGAGAGTTGGATGGCGGCTTGAACCGACCGGTCACATTTAAGCATTGTCGGACGAAAACGCCTAAGTTAACAAATCCTCGAGGCGACCATGCAGGCGCTCCGGCAGGTTTTCCTGGATCTCGATCACCGCTCGGTTGATCGCGCTCTGGAAACCCTGCACGCCCGCCGAACCATGGCTCTTGATCACGATCCCCTGCAACCCGAGAAAACTCGCACCGTTATGCCGCGCCGGCGCCAGGTCGGCCTGCAACCGACGCATCAACGGCAACGCCAAGGCGCCGACTACCCGCGAGGCCAAGCTTTGCTTGAACAAAGTCTCGATACGCTGGCCGATCATGGTGGCCAGGCCTTCGCTGGACTTGAGCAGGATATTGCCGACGAAGCCATCACACACCACCACATCGGCCTCGCCACGGTACAAGCCATCGCCTTCGACGAAGCCGATGTAGTTGATGCCGCGCGCGCCCTGCAGCAGCGTGGCCGCCAGCTTGACCTGCTGGTTGCCCTTGATGTCTTCGGTGCCGATGTTCAGCAACGCCACACGCGGGCGCACGATGCCCAGGGTTTCTGCCGCGACCGAGCCCATCACCGCAAATTGCAGCAAATGCTCGGCACTGCAATCGACGTTGGCCCCCAGGTCGAGCAACTGACAAAACCCACGCTGGGTCGGGATCGCCGCCACCATCGCGGGCCGGTCGATACCCGGCAAGGTCTTGAGCACGTAGCGCGACAGCGCCATCAGCGCGCCGGTATTGCCAGCGCTGACGCATGCCTGGACCTTGCCATCGCGCAGCAGCTCAAGGGCCACCCGCATCGAAGCGTCGGGCTTGCCGCGCAAGGCCTGGGCCGGCTTTTCGTCCATGGTGATGATTTCGGACGCTGGGGCAATAGTCAGGCGCGCGCGATCGACAGCCGATTGGCCGCTGAGCATTTCTTCCAGGAGGGAGGGTTGACCGACGAGGGTCAGGTGCAGCGAGGGTGTAGCATTCAGACAAGCGAGGCTGGCCTGAACAATGCTGCGGGGACCGAAGTCCCCGCCCATTGCGTCAATCGCGATGACTTGAGCGGACAAGTGATTACTCGTCAGCGCCCTTGTCGATCACTTTACGGCCACGGTATACGCCTTCTGGCGATACGTGGTGACGCAGGTGAACTTCACCAGTGGTTTTTTCTACGGACAGGGTGCTAGCCTCGAGAGCGTCGTGCGAACGGCGCATGTCACGGGCAGAGCGGGATTTTTTGTTCTGCTGAACAGCCATAATTGATTAACTCCTAAACGTTTGGGTCACGCTTTAACTGCGCCAATACACTGAACGGGTTGGACCGCGTTACCTCGTCCTCGCTCGGTTCGGGCTCATCTGCTCCCGCCGGCTGCTGGCATTCTTCCGGATGATGAGCAGGCACAATGGGCAAGGCGAGCAGAAGCTCCTCCTCGATCAGTGACTGCAGATCCAATGGATCTTCGCCCAGTTCCAGCACGTCATAACCTTTCGGCAACGACTGGGTATTCGCACCCTCCTTCACCACGGCGTAACTGCACTCGCTGTGGATCGGCAGGGTGACCAGCTCAAGACAACGCTGGCAAACCATTTTGACTTCAGTGTCGATAAAGCTGTGGATAACCACAGATTTACGTTCATCTCGTTCAAAAACGAATTTGGCCTGGACCGTACCGACATCGTCGGAAAGCGGGTCGCAGAGTCTCTTCAAATCGGCCAGCAGCAGTTCACCTTGAAGGGTGGTGCCACGGTCAGCCAATTTGCGCGGGTCAACGTGAGGTGGAATCGGGTCATTCAACATAGGCGCAGCATTATAGGGATGCCCCCGGCCATGTCAAAGGAAATTCAGCCCTGTCCGTCACTTGCGCGCCTCGCTAGAATTCAGCCCTGCCTTTTGGAGCCGCCCATGCTGCCTTTATTACTTGCCTCAAGCTCGGTCTATCGCCGGGAATTGCTTGCCCGCCTGGGACTGCCGTTCGTCTGCTGCTCACCCGACATCGACGAAAGCCATCGCCCCGGCGAGCCCGCCCTTGAACTGGTCAAGCGCCTGGCCCGGGAAAAAGCCCTGGCACTGGCCGACAGCCACCCGGCGCACCTGATCATCGGTTCAGACCAGGTCGCCGTGCTCGGCGAACGCATCCTGGGCAAGCCTCACACCTTCGAGAACGCTCGCGAGCAACTGCTGGCTGCCAGCGGCACCAAGGTCACGTTCCTGACCGGCCTGGCACTGCTCAACAGCCAGACCGGCACCTGCCAGGTCGACTGCATTCCGTTTACCGTCACCATGCGCACCCTGGACCCAGAGCGCGTCGAACGCTACCTGCGGGCCGAGCAGCCTTACGACTGCGCCGGCAGCTTCAAGGCCGAAGGACTTGGCGTGAGCCTGTTCCAGAGCACCGAAGGGCCAGACGCCACCAGCCTGATCGGCCTGCCACTGATTCGTCTTGTGGATATGTTGCTGGCCGAGGGCGTGCAGGTTCCCTGATCCAACATACAATGTGTGGCGAAGGAATTCATTTGTGGGAGCAAGGCTTGCCCGCGATGCAGGCCCGTGATGATACAGGCCAGCCGAGTTATCGCTCATCGCGAGCAAGCTTTGCTCCCACGGCAATCTCCTCACCACAGAAGATCGCGCGAAACGAGGAGCTAGCGCAACGTCGGCCCCTGGAAGCCCATCCACATCGCCAGATGCTCGGCGATGCTTGCCCCCAGCTTTTTCGAGAAGCGATCGAACGGTGACTCTTCGATCGTGAAGTCCACCAGGTCCTTCTGACCGATCACATCCCGCGCCACCGAACTGGCACTGCCCAAGCCGTCGATCAGGCCCAGCGGCAATGCCTGCTCCCCCGACCAGACCAGCCCGGAGAACAGCTCCGGATGCTCCTTGTCCTTCAGGCGCTCGCCTCGGCCCTTCTTGACGCTGGCAATGAATTGCTTGTGAGTGGTGTCGAGCACGCTCTGCCAAAAAGCGGTTTCTTCAGGCTTTTGCGGCTGGAACGGATCAAGGAAGGATTTATGCTCGCCGGATGTATACACACGACGCTCCACGCCCAGTTTCTCCATGGTCCCGACAAAGCCATAGCCGGCCGCTGTCACACCAATGGAGCCCACCAGGCTGGCCTTGTCGGCATAGATCTGGTCCGCCGCACTGGCAATGTAATAGGCACCGGAAGCACCGAGATCGGAAATGACCGCATACACCTTGATATCCGGGTGCAATGCGCGCAACCGCACGATCTCGTCGTAGACGTATCCCGATTGCACCGGGCTACCGCCGGGACTGTTGATGCGCAGCACCACGCCCTTGACCTTCGAGTCCTCGAAGGCGGCCCGCAGGCTACCGACAATGTTGTCGGCACTGGCAGGCTCTTTGTCGGCGATCATGCCCTCGATATTGATCAAGGCGGTGTATGCCGAGCCGGCGACAGCGCTTTTCTCCATATCCATCAGCGGCGTGAACAGCGCCAATGCAACAAAGAGATAAGTAAAGGTCAGCAATTTGAAGAAAATACCCCAGCGACGGGAGCGACGCTGTTCCTGCACGCTGGCGAGCAAGGTTGTTTCCAACAGCTTCCAGCTTTTGTCATCCCCGCTCTCGGCGCTCGCCTTGACAGGTGCTTTCCATTCATCGGTCATGCGTGAATCCCCAGCAAAACTTAAAGAGCCCGCTGGCTCAGCCAGGCGTGCAACTCAGGAAAATGATCAATGGCCAGTCGCGGCTCGAATGCCCGCAGTGCCTCGATCGTTTGAGCGCCGTAGCTGACCGCCACCGAGCCCATGCCGGCGTTGCGCGCCATCTGCAGGTCGAATGACGAATCCCCCACCATCAGCGCCTCATCCGGCCGCACGTTGCAATGCGCCAGGATCTGCTCGAGCATCAGCGGATGCGGCTTGCTGGCGGTTTCATCCGCGGCACGGGTGATATCGAAATAATCCTCCCAGCCATGGGACTTGAGCACTCGATCCAGCCCGCGACGAGCCTTGCCGGTCGCGACAGCCAGGTGATAGCCCTCGGTACGCAGAGCCTCCAGCGTACCCGCCACGCCATCGAACAATGGTGAAGGCTCGGCGTCCAGCGCGATATAGTGATCGGCGTAATGCTGGCGAAAAACCACCAGCTCACTGTCGTCAATTTCCGGATACAGGCTGCGAATGGCTTCTGGCAACCCGAGACCGATGATGCCTTTCACCGCCAAGTCGTCGCACCGGGCAAACGCCATACGGTCCGAGGCGACATGCATCGCCTCCACGATCCGACCAATGGAGTTGGCCAGAGTGCCGTCCCAATCGAAGATCAGCAGCTTGTAGTCAGGATGCACTCAACCGCTCCACGGTCTTGGCCCACATGTCATCCACCGGGGCCTGCAATTTCAGCTCGCCACCATCGGGCAGCGGCACGGTCAGCATGTAAGCATGGAGAAACAAGCGCTTACCGCCCAGATCGCGGATTTCCTTGGTGAAATCGTCATCGCCGTATTTGCTGTCGCCGGCAATGCAATGCCCGGCATGCAAGGTGTGGACACGGATCTGGTGAGTACGCCCGGTCACGGGCTTGGCCTCGATCAGGGTGGCGAAGTCGTCGAAGCGGCGCAGCACCTTGAACACCGTCAGCGCCTCCTTGCCCTCCTCGTTGACTTCGACCATGCGCTCGCCGGAACGCAGGTTGCTCTTGAGCAACGGCGCACGGACTTGCTTGATGGAGGTTTCCCAGCGGCCACGCACCAGCGCCATGTAGCGCTTGTCGACGCCGTCGCCGCGCAATTGCTCGTGCAGGTGGCGCAACATGCTGCGTTTCTTGGCAATCATCAGCAGGCCGGAGGTGTCGCGATCAAGGCGATGGACCAGCTCCAGCTCCTTGGCGTCCGGACGCAACTGACGAAAGGCTTCGATCACTCCGAAATTCAGGCCGCTGCCGCCGTGAACCGCAATGCCCGCGGGCTTGTTGATCACGATCAGGGCTTTGTCTTCATAGATAATCGAGGCTTCAAGGCGTTGCAGCAGACCCTGGGCCAGAGGCACCGGCTCATCGCGCTCGGGCACGCGAACCGGCGGCACGCGCACGATGTCACCGGCCTGGAGCTTGTATTCGGGCTTGATCCGACCTTTGTTCACCCGCACTTCGCCTTTGCGCAAAATGCGGTAGATCAAGGTCTTGGGCACGCCTTTGAGCCGGGCCAGCAGGAAGTTATCGATTCGTTGGCCGGCATATTCCGGCGAGACCTCGAGCAGTTGAACGCCAGGGGTCGAAGGGGCAGTAGTTGTCATGGCGGCGATCATAACAATTTTTTATGGAATTGAAGCACTTAATCATTGCTGCTATAGTCGCGAACGCCGCCAAAAGTGGCTGGACAGTGGACTAACGGTCAAAAACCGGCCCTGACCAACGCAATTCACGAGGACGAGAGGCCGTCCTACGGGGCTTTCGCTACGTAACGGTAGAGTTTTCAGGTGTAACGAGCGCAGGTGACATGAGGCCTGAAATACGCCGCAAAGCAGAGTTTTGACTCGCCTTGCGCGCCACATTCACGGCCAGTTCACAAAGTGCAGTCAGCTGCGGACGACCCCGAGCGAATGCTTCGGAAACAACGCCTAAATTAGCCATGATGCGTGACCTCCCCTTTCGGAGCTCACGGTAAATGCCAACCCGCTGCGGATTCTGCGCGCGGCAGCACCCGAATTATCAGGGATACGTGTAGGGTGGAGATGTACAACCGTCGGACTGTGTAGCACTAGGCTTATATTTAGACGCTTCATCTCGTCCACAGGCGCCGGTTGATTCCTCCTCCTGACTGAGTGCTTGAGTACCAGCAAGCAGGACGCGTCCGTCGCGACTTCGCCATCATTGGGTCGAACTCGCTGGACACTGGAGTGGCCTTGCCATCTTCAGGACGCACCTGACACCGACCGTGAGAAGTCGTGTGTGCCGAACGCCGTTTCCGGCAGCCCGGAAACCGACGGTACTACATGAAAAGAATGCTGATTAACGCAACTCAACCCGAAGAGTTGCGTGTTGCACTGGTAGACGGCCAGCGCCTCTACGACCTGGATATCGAATCCGGTGCACGCGAGCAGAAGAAGGCCAACATCTATAAAGGCCGGATTACTCGCATCGAACCAAGCCTTGAGGCTGCCTTTGTCGATTTCGGCTCCGAGCGCCACGGCTTCCTGCCCCTCAAAGAAATCTCCCGCGAATACTTCAAGAAGGCCCCTGAAGGCCGCGTCAACATCAAGGACGTCCTGAGCGAAGGCCAGGAAGTCATCGTCCAGGTCGAAAAAGAAGAACGTGGCAACAAGGGCGCCGCCCTGACCACCTTCATCAGCCTGGCCGGCCGTTACCTGGTCCTGATGCCGAACAACCCTCGCGCCGGTGGCATCTCCCGCCGCATCGAAGGCGAAGAGCGCAACGAACTGCGTGAAGCCCTGAACGGCCTGGTTGCACCGGCTGACATGGGCCTGATCGTGCGCACTGCCGGCCTTGGCCGCAGCAGCGAAGAAATGCAGTGGGACCTCGACTACCTGCTGCAATTGTGGACCGCCATCAAAGAAGCCTCGCTGGATCGCTCCGCGCCGTTCCTGATCTACCAGGAAAGCAACGTGATCATCCGCGCCATCCGCGATTACCTGCGCCAGGACATCGGCGAAGTGCTGATCGACAGCGTCGAAGCCCAGGACGAAGCCCTGACCTTCATTCGCCAGGTGATGCCGCAGTACGCCAGCAAGATCAAGCTCTACGAAGACAGCGTTCCGCTGTTCAACCGTTTCCAGATCGAAAGCCAGATCGAGACCGCCTTCCAGCGCGTCGTCGAACTGCCGTCCGGCGGCTCCATCGTCATCGACCCGACCGAAGCCCTGGTGTCCATCGACATCAACTCGGCCCGCGCCACCAAAGGCAGCGACATCGAAGAAACCGCCCTGCAGACCAACCTTGAAGCGGCCGAGGAAATCGCCCGTCAGTTGCGCCTGCGCGACATCGGCGGCCTGATCGTCATCGACTTCATCGACATGACCCCGGCCAAGAACCAGCGCGCCGTGGAAGAAAAGGTCCGTGAATGCCTGGAAGCCGACCGCGCCCGCGTACAGGTCGGTCGCATCTCGCGCTTCGGCCTGCTGGAAATGTCCCGTCAGCGCCTGCGTCCGTCCCTGGGCGAAAGCAGCGGCATCGTTTGCCCGCGTTGCAACGGCACGGGCATCATCCGTGACGTCGAGTCGCTGTCCCTGGCGATCCTGCGCCTGATCGAAGAAGAAGCCCTGAAAGACCGCACCGCCGAAGTTCGCGCCCAGGTGCCGATCCCGGTGGCCGCGTTCCTGCTCAACGAAAAACGCAACTCGATCACCAAGATCGAACTGCGTACCCGCGCCCGTATCGTCATCCTGCCGAACGATCACCTCGAGACGCCGCACTTCGAAGTGCAGCGCCTGCGCGATGACAGCCCGGAAGCCCACACCAACCAGTCCAGCTACGAAATCGCTGCTGCCGCTGCCGAAGTGGAAGAAGTCCAGCCGGCCGCCGCCACTCGCACCCTGGTTCGCCAGGAAGCCGCGGTCAAGACCGCTCCGGCCCGCGCCAACGCTCCGGTTCCGACCGAAGTGGCCGCTCCGGTTGCCGCCCCGGCCGCTGCACCAGAGCCAAGCCTGTTCAAAGGCCTGGTGAAGTCGCTGGTCAGCCTGTTCGCCACCAAGGAAGAACCTGCTGCCCCGGCCGTCGTCGCCAAGCCTGCCACGACCGAGCGTCCTACCCGCAACGAAGAACGCCGTAACGGTCGCCAACAGACCCGCAACCGCAACGGTCGTCGTGACGAAGAACGCAAACCTCGCGAAGAGCGTGCACCGCGTGAAGAACGCGCGCCACGTGAGCCGCGTGAAGAGCGTCAGCCGCGCGAAGTTCGTGAGGAAGCGCCAGCCGTAGCCCGCGAAGAGCGTGCACCGCGTCCGCCGCGTGAAGAACGCCAGCCGCGCGCACCGCGTGAAGATCGCAAGCCACGTGGCGAGCGTGAAGAACGTGTTCGCGAATTGCGCGAGCCACTGGATGCCGCCCCGGCTGCCGCCGCCGCCACCGCTGAAGAGCGTCCGGCTCGCCAGCCTCGTGAAGAACGTGCACCGCGTCCGCCACGTGAAGAGCGCCAGCCACGCGCCGAGCAGGCAGCCGCCGCTGCCAGCGAAGAAGAAGTGCTGAACACCGAAGAGCAGTTGCAGGAAGACGGCCAGGACACCGCCGAAGGCGATCGTCCACGCCGCCGCTCCCGTGGCCAGCGTCGTCGCAGCAACCGTCGTGAGCGTCAGCGTGACGCCAACGGCAACGTGATCGAAGGTTCGGAAGAGTCCGAGTCCACCGAGAACGCTGAAGCGCCAAGCGCTGCCGACCTGGCCGCCGGCCTGGCCGTGACTGCCGCCGTTGCCAGCAGCGCAATCAGCGCCCCGGCCGAAGCCCAGGCTCACGAACAAGCCGAACGCGCTACCGCTGCCGTGGAAAGCGCGCCAGTTGCTGAAGCTCCGGTAGTCGAAGCCACTACTCCGGTAGAAACCACTGCTTCGCCAGAAGTGGAAGTCGCCCCGGCCCATGAAGCCCAGGTTGCTGAAACTGAAGTGGTCGCCGAGCCTGCACCGGTCGTCGAGCAGCCAGTGGTAGCCGCTGAGCCGGCCTTCGAAGCACCGGCCGAGGAAAAGGCCCCAGAGCCTGCCCGCGAGGAGCAGACTGCGTTCAACTGGACCGCCGAGCCAGTTGCACCGGCACCTGTTGTCGAGCCAGAACCGACACCAGAACCCGTGAAAGCGGTCGAGCCAGAAGTGGTCGAGCCTGCTCCAGTGGTCGAAGCACCCGTGGTTGTCGAAGCACCGGCCCCGGTTGAAGAGCCAGCACCTGCCAGCGCCCTGACCGCAAATGGCCGCGCGCCGAACGATCCGCGTGAAGTGCGTCGTCGCAAGCGTGAAGCCGAGCGTCTGCAGAAGGAAGCCGAACAAGCTGCCGCTGCTGCCGCTCAAGCGCCTGCTGTCGAACCAGCTCCAGTCGTGGAAGAAGTCGCCGAGGCAGCCCCTGCCCCGGTCGCCGAGGCCCCGGCTGAATCGGCTCCAACGTTCGACGAACCTCAGCACACTGCTGAAGAAGTCGTGCCGCGTCACACTGAAGCCCTGGAAAAAGAGCACGAGCCTAAACCTCACGCCTGATTCCACCGCCCAGTAAAAAGCCCCGCCTGGTCATGCCAGGCGGGGCTTTTTTATGCCTTCATACTTATCCACAGTGGGTCTGGGACCAGGCACAAGATTTATGCCCCCTGAAGATCCAATGTGAGAGCCGAGCTCGCTCGCGATGGCGCCGGGTCAGCTTGCATCAATGCTGAATGCCAGACCGCTTTCGCGAGCAAGCTCGCTCCCACAGGGATCTGGGGGCGGGCACAAGATTTATGCCCGTTGAAGATCCAATGTGGGAGCCGAGCTTGCTCGCGATGGCGCCGGGTCAGCTTGCATCAATACTGAATGTCAGCTCGCTTCCACAGGCTTCTGCGTCGTCTGTTATTTGAAGGCCAGTGCCTCTGGCACATCTACATCCCACGTTACGCCCGGGTCATCCACCGGCACTTCGACCACTTGCGCCCCGGCAAACAATACCTTGGCCCCCCGATCACCGGTCAATGCCATCAGTTTCGGTCCAAACCCACGACCGAATCCCACCGGATGCCCGTACTCACCGGCAAGGACCGGCACGCTGATGCCGTCCGTGCGGATCCCTGCCACCACCTGTTCGATGCTCGACGGCAGGATGAAGGGCATGTCGCCCAGCACTATCAGCCAGCCATCAAGGTCCGGGCAGGCCTGGACGCCTGCGGCAATGCTGTCGCCCAGGCCGGGCGAGTCCAGCTCCACGAAATCGCAGCCATAGGCCTGGGCCATGCGAACGGCTTGCGGCCGATCCCTGCTCGTCACCAGCAGGCGCTTTTCCAGGGCGGCTGGCAGATTCACCAGCACCTGTTCGATCACCGACCGCACGGCGCCGTCACGCCCGGCGCAATCAGCCAGCAATTTATCCTTGTCCGGGCCTGCAATACGGCGGAAACGGCTGCCCGATCCGGCCGCCAGAATGATCACGCCAATCGACTCGCTCATACGCCCTCCTTGCCCACGGCTTACAGCGGCTTTTTCTGCCGCAGTTCAACGCCATTCTTGATGGCCACGATTTCGGCCAGCAGCGACAAGGCGATTTCCGCCGGGGTGTGGCTACCGATGTGCAAGCCGATGGGTCCATGCAAGCGTTCAATGGCCTCTGCTGACAAGCCTAGCTGAGCGAGGTTATCCCGGCGCTTCTGGCTGTTGACTCGCGACCCCAGGGCGCCGACATAAAAAGCCTTGGAGTCCAGGGCCGTAAGCAGCGCCATGTCGTCCAGGCGTGGGTCATGGGTCAAGGCCACAATGGCGGTGCGTTCGTCGGTCTGGATGCTCAACACCGCTTCGTCGGGCATCCCCGAGACGAAGCGGCCATGCTGCTCTTCCCAACCATAGACAAACTCCTTGCGCGGATCGCAAATCAGCACTTCAAAGTCCAGCAGCCGGGCCATTTCCGCCACGTAGCGCGACAGTTGCCCTGCGCCAATCAGCAGCAGCCGCCAACGCGGACCGTATATGGCCCGCAGGACCTGCCCATCGAACACCAGGGCGTCGGTCTTGCTGGCCGGGGTCAGGACCACGTTGCCGCTGGCGACTGTCAGCTCACGGGCGACAATCTCATGGGCTTCGCAACGTTCCAGCAACTGCGCGACCCAGTATGGGTCGCCCACCCGCTCTTCGGTCAGGCGCAGGGTGCCGCCGCACGGCAGGCCGAAGCGCGCCGCTTCTTCGCGGGTGACGCCATAGGTGATCAGTTGCACCGGCGGACCGTCCGCCGGAATGCGACCGTCGTGCAACCGGGCGATCAGGTCATCCTCGACACAACCGCCCGACACCGAACCAATCACCACGCCATCTTCGCGCAGGGCCAGCATCGCCCCCGGCGGCCTTGGCGCGGTACCCCAGGTCTGGACCACAGTGAACAGCACCACCCGCCGCCCGGCGCGGCGCCACTCAAGCACGCTGCGCAGGACGTTCAGATCAACGCTGTCCATCAGGCCTTCGCCTGCTGCCAGCCCTGCAGCTGATAGCGCACAGGCAGGCTACGAATACGCTTGCCAGTGGCAGCGAAAATCGCGTTGCACAGCGCAGGCGCAATCGGCGGCACGCCCGGCTCGCCGACACCGCCCAACGGCACCTCACCCGGCGGCGTGACCAGATGCACCGCCACTTCCTTGGGCGCCAGGGACATGCGCGCCACTTCGTACATATGGAAATTGTCCTGCTGCACCTTGCCGTCCTTGAAGCTGATTTCCCCTACCATGGCATTGCCCAGGCCCATGACGCAGGCGCCCTCGAACTGGGAACGGATGCGCTCGGGGTTGATCTGCGGACCGCAATCCACGGCAATGTCCGCCTTGTGCACGATCACCGTGCCATCGTCCTTGACCTCCACCTCGATCACCGCCGCCACGTAAGTGACGAAGCTGTAATGCACCGCCAACCCCAGGCCACGGCCCTTCGGCAGCTCCCGGCCCCAACCGGCGGCCTTCGCAGCGGTTTCCAGCACCGTGCGAATCCGCGCGGTATCAATCGGATAACGCTCGGGGGATTCGCCATAGTTCCATTCTTCGCTCAAGGTACGCGGATCGATCTTGCGGTCCGGCCCGAGCAATTTGACCTGGTACTTCAGCGGATCCTGGCCGGCCTTGTGGGCCAATTCGTCGATGAAACTCTGGATCGCGAAACCATGGGGGATGTTCGACACCGAACGGTACCAGCCCACCCGGGTGTGAGCCGTGGCTTCGGGGTTCTCCAGGCGCAGGTTCGGGATGGCGTAGGCCATGTTGGTCACGCCCATGCCTATTTCGAACGGCGCCTCGTGGGTCATGCCCGGCGCAAACAGTGCGGTGATGCTCGGGGCCACGGTGCGGTGCAACCAGCCGGACGGCATACCGTCCTGGTTCAGGCCGGCCTTGAGGTATTCGGCCGATACAGTGTGGAAATACGAGTGATGGATGTCGTCCTCGCGGGTCCATTGCACCCGTATCGGCTGGCCTGGAAACTCCTTGGCAAGCACCGCTGCTTCGACGACGAAATCGGGTTTGGACTTGCGTCCGAAACCACCGCCCAGCAACGTGATGTTCACCGTGACCTTATCGAAAGGAATGCCCAGGCGTTCGGCGACACGTTCACGGGTCACCTGCGGGGCCTGGCTCGGTGCCCAGGCCTCGCATTGACCGTCCTTGAACCGGGCAACGGCAACCATCGGCTCCATCGGTGATTGGGACAGGTGCGGCAAGTAATACGCCGCTTCCAGGGTCGAGTCGGCCTTGGCCAACGCGTCGTCGAGGTCGCCGCTGCTGCGCACGACTTTTCCGGGCTTGAGGGCCGCCGCTTCCAGTTCCTTGCGATAGGCAATGGAGTCATACCCGGCATTCGGGCCGTCGTCCCACTGGATTTTCAACGCTTCGCGGCCCTTGATCGCCGCCCAGGTGTTCTTCGCCACCACCGCCACGCCGCCCAACGGCTGGAATTCCGAGGGCAGCGGGCGCCCTTCGATCTGCACCACCTTGATCACGCCCGGTACTTTCAGCGCCGCGCTGCTGTCCACGCTCTTGACCTTGCCACCATAGACCGGCGGACGCGCGATGACGGCATAGAGCATGCCGTCGAAATGCACATCGGCACCAAACACGGCACGACCGTTGACGATGTCCGCACCATCAATGGCCCGGCTCGCCTCCTTGCCGATGTAGCGGAACTCCGATGGCTGCTTGAGGCGCAAGCTGTCACGCCCCGGCACCGGCAAGGCACTGGCCGCAGCGGCCAATTCGCCATAGCCCAGTTCACGCCCCGAAGGCTGGTGCAGCACTTTGTGCAGTTGGGCATGGCATTCACCCACCGGCACCTTCCACTGCGCAGCGGCGGCCTGTTCCAGCATGGTCCGGGCGGCAGCACCGCAACGGCGCATCGGCTCGTACCAATGACGCATGCTACGCGAGCCGTCGGTATCCTGGTTGCCGAAGCGCGCCTCATCGGCCGGCGCCTGCTGCACCTTCACACGCGCCCAGTCGGCCTCCAGCTCATCGGCCACGACCATGCTCAGGCTGGTGCGCACACCCTGGCCCATTTCCGAACGGTTGCAGATCACGGTCACGCTGCCATCAGCGGCAATGCTGACGTACACCTTCGGGTCGTCGACCGCGCCATGGGGCATGCCCTCGGCACCGAATTTCTTTTCCTCGGCAAAGGCCTCCGGCAGGCCCCACGTGGCCGCCAGCACCAGCACACCGGTGGCGCTCGCGCCTTTGAGGAAGCCGCGACGGCTGAGGTTGCTCAGGACAAAATCATCGGGCAAGCGGCTCATGCCTTGGCCTCCTTCAGGTGAGTGGAGGCCTGGCGGATCGCGGTCTTGATCCGGTTGTAGGTGCCGCAGCGGCAGATGTTGCCGACCATGGCTTCTTCGATCTGCTCGTCACTCGGGTTGGGGTTGGTCTTGAGCAAGGCGGTCGCCGACATGATCTGCCCGCCCTGGCAGTAACCGCACTGGGCCACCGCCGTGTCGAGCCAGGCCTTCTGGACGATTTGCCCGACCGGATCGACATGAAGTTCGTCGATGGTGCTGACATTTTGCCCATTCACAGAACCGATTGGCGTAATGCAGCTGCGCGCCGGGGCGCCGTCGATGTGGATGGTGCACGCGCCGCACAGGCCCATGCCGCAGCCGAATTTGGTGCCGTTGTAACCGGCTACATCCCGAATAGCCCACAGCAGCGGCATGTCCTCGGTCACATCCAGTTGATGGTCTTTTCCATTGAGTTTCAGGGTAATCATGGGCACGCCCGCATAGTTATCGAGTTATGGGGTCGAGCAATCTGCCGCCGGGTTGACGGTTCGGTTGTCGCAGACTGGCTCAGGCTGATCGGGCTCTCTTATGCCGGCGCACGCAGGCGTCTGCATCGGGCCTTTAGGATGCGATGGTCGCATCGTTAGGAAGCTAAATTAACCCAGGATCACGCAAAACGCCCTGCACAATCCTGCACAAATGCTTGTGTGCGGGGTGTGCAGGGCGTTTTTTCAGGCGGTCGCAAAGCGCGGTTCAGTACCGATTGGGCTCCATTTCCAGCTCGACCTGGAAACGTTCGGCAATGTCTTTCTGGATGCGCAGGGCCAGGTCCAGAAGTTGCGGGCCCGTGGCGCTGCCGTAGTTGACCAGCACCAACGCCTGCAACTTGTGCACCCCGGCATCACCTTCGCGAAAGCCCTTCCAGCCGGCGCGCTCGATCAGCCAGCCGGCAGCGACTTTCATCTGCCCCTCAGGCTGTGGATAAGCCACCAGGTCAGGGTATTGCAGCTTTAAGTGCGCCACGTGCGCGGCCGGCACCAGCGGGTTCTTGAAGAAGCTGCCGGCATTGCCCAGCACCGCCGGGTCCGGGAGTTTTTCGCTGCGGATGCTGCAAATGGCCCGGCTCACATCGGTGGGTGTTGCCTGCTCGATGCCCTGCTCGGTCAATCGCTGACGCACCGGGCCGTATTCCAGATGCAAGTGCGCGGCGCGGCTGAGGGCAAAACGCACCCGCAGGATCAACCAGCGACCCGCTTGCTGCTTGAACAGGCTGTCGCGATAAGCGAACCGACAGTCTTCAAGGCTGAAATCGCGCAGTTCGCCGGTCTGGCGATCGAGCGCGGTGAGGCCGGCGAAGACGTCCTTGATCTCCACACCGTAGGCGCCGATGTTTTGCATCGGTGCCGCGCCCACGGTGCCGGGAATCAGGCTGAGGTTCTCCAATCCCGCCCAACCTTGCACCAGGGTGTGCTGGACGAAAGGATGCCACGGCTCCCCTGCTTCGGCTTCGACCACCACCCGTTCGCCGTCATCGCTGAGCAGGCGAATACCGTGGCTGGCCATGCGCAGCACCAATGCATCGATGTCGCCGGTCAGCAGCAGGTTGCTGCCGCCGCCGATTACCAGCAATGGCACGGCATGTTCGGTGGCATAAGCCAACGCCTGGCGAACATCGTCATCGCTGTGGGCTTCGGCGAACAACCGGGCAGTGACGTCCACACCAAAACTGTTGAAGGGCTTGAGGCTGACGCCCGCCCGAACCTGCAAGGTCATAACCGCCCCTTCAATTCGATCACCAGGCGATCGGTAGCGCGTTCGATCAGGTCCAGCACTTGTTCGAAGCCTTGTTCGCCGTCGTAGTACGGGTCCGGTACATCGTCGAGTTCAGCCTCGTAGCGGCGCAGGAACAGATCCAGCTCGGCCTTGCCATTAGCCGGTTGCAGAGCCTTGAGATTACGCAGATTGCTGCTGTCCATCGCCAGGATCAGGTCGTAGGCGGCGAAGTCGGCGCGGGTCACCTGTTGCGCGCGCAGGGCCGACAAGTCGTAGCCACGCTTCAGGGCCGCCGCCTGGCTGCGCTTGTCCGGCGCTTTGCCGACGTGCCAGTCACCGGTGCCGGCGGAAGCGACTTCCACCTGCCCGGCCAACCCGGCCTCACGCAACTTGTGGCGCAGGATGCCTTCGGCGGTGGGTGAGCGGCAGATATTGCCGAGGCAGACGAACAGGACCCGCATCAAGCCTCCAGCAGGCGACGAACGCGCTCGAGGTCTTCGGCGGTGTCGACACCGGTCGGCGGGGCGATCAGCGCATCGGCGACGTGGATCCGCACGCCGTGCCACAGGGCACGCAGCTGCTCCAGGGATTCAGTGTTTTCCAGCCAGCACGGGCCCCAGGCGACGAAGTCCTGGAGAAAGCCGGCGCGGTAGGCATAGATGCCGATATGGCGGCGGTACGGCACGCCCTCCGGCATCACGTCACGGCTTTGGGCGAATGCGTCCCGCGCCCAGGGCAATGTCGCGCGGCTGAAGGTCAACGCCAGGCCATTGAGGTCACTGACCACCTTGACCACATTGGGGTTGAACAGGGTCTGCACATCCTCGATCGGCTCAGCCAGGGTGGCCATGCGCGCCTCGGTGTGGGCCGCGAGGTTGGCGGCGACCTGATCGATCACGCTCGGCGGGATCAACGGCTCGTCACCCTGCACATTGACCACGATAGCGTCGGCGGCAAGACCGAGTTTCGCCGCGACCTCCGCCAGGCGGTCAGTGCCCGAATTATGGTCTTCACGGGTCAGCACGACTTCGGCGCCAAAGCCTTTGCAGGCCTCGACGATGCGCGCATCGTCAGTCGCCACCACCACACGCTGGGCGCTGCTTTTGCAAGCCTGCTCCCAGACATGCTGGATCATCGGCTTGCCGGCAATCGACAGCAACGGCTTGCCGGGCAGGCGCGTCGAAGCGAAACGCGACGGAATGACAACGGTAAAGGCTGCAGTCATTTATCCAGGCGCTCGTCGGTGGTCAGGGTACGGGCTTCGCTTTCGAGCATCACCGGGATGCCGTCGCGAATCGGGTAGGCCAGGCCGGCGCCCTTGCTGATCAGTTCGGTCTTGTCGGCGCTGAGCTTGAGCGGGCCTTTGCAGACCGGGCAGGCCAGAATGTCGAGCAGTTTGGTGTCCATGGAATTCCCCTGGATAAAAGGTTTTAAGGCAAAAGCCGATCCGGCAACAGGCGCATCAACTGCGTATCGAACCAGGCCGCGAAGGCCGGCGACGGCGCGGCGTCTACCGCCAGGTACCACCAGTCGGGTGCGGCGAAGGCACGGCATTTGACTGCGTCCTTTTCCGTCATGACCACCGGCAGCGATGGCGTGAAACTCAAGGCCTGGGCGCTGTATTCGGCGTGGTCGGCAAACCCATGCGGTATTGGCCGCCAGTGTAGCGTTTCGAGGGTCTTGAAGAAACGCTGGGGATTGCCGATGCCGGCCACGGCATGCAGGGCCTGGCCGGGTGGAAAATGCTCAAGGGAGCACCGCTCGCCACTGGCCAGGTTCACCAGCGCGGTGGGACGCAATTGGAAGGCGAAACCGTCTTCGCGGTCGGCACTGGCGCCGTTGTACAGCACGGCGTCGACCGATTGCAGGCGCTCGACCGGCTCGCGCAACGGCCCTGCAGGCAGGCAACGTCGGTTGCCCAGGCCACGGGCGTTGTCGATCAACACCAGCTCCAGGTCGCGGGCCATCCGATAATGCTGCATGCCGTCGTCGGACAGGATCAGGTCCAGCGGTTCGGCCTCCAGCAGTGCCTGGATGGCGCGACTGCGATCAGGGTCGATCATCAACGGCACACCGGTGCGCTGGACAATCAACAGCGGCTCGTCACCCGCGACGTCGGCGCCCTGCTCGGCCGCGACCCGCCAAGGCAGTTGCGGCGGCTTGGCGCCGTAACCCCGGCTGACCACGCCGACCCGCAGGCCACTGCGCTGGCAGTGCTGGATCATCCACAGGATCAACGGCGTCTTGCCGGTGCCGCCAACGGTGATATTGCCCACCACGACCAACGGCACGGGGGGCTGGTAGATCTGGCCTTCACCCGCCAGGAAACGCTCGCGCTTGCCCACCACCACCCGTCGGTACAACCACTCCAGCGGCCGTAGCAGGGTCAGGGCCGGGTGACCTTCATACCACGCGGCAAGCAATCGATCGGACATGGCCATCAGGGTGCGGGGGCCGCCTCGACCGTGGTCATGCGCAGATGGCTGAAACCGAGCTTGCCAGCCGCGTCCATGGCGGTGATCACCGATTGGTGAGGGGTCTTGCCGTCGGCGCTGATGGACAGCGGCAGGTTGGTGTCGCCGCCAGACTCTTTCTGCAGGGCCTCGATCAGGCTCGCCAGGTCGCTCTTGGGCAGTAATTGGTTGTCCACCGAGAACGCCCCTTCGGCGCTGATGGTGATTTCCAGGTTCTTCAGTTGCTGGTCTTCGGCCGGCGAGCCGCTGACGGCCTGTGGCAATTCAACCTTGAGCTGGGTTTCCCGGGTGAACGTGGTGGTCACGACGAAAAACAGCAGCAGGATGAACACCACGTCGATCAGCGACGCGAGGTTGATCTCGATGTTTTCCCGTGGCTTGCGGCGGAATTTCACTTCTTGCCCCCAGCCAGGTCCACGTCACGGTCCCCCTGCACCACCTCGACCAGCTTGATGGCTTCCTGCTCCATGCCCACCACCAACTCGTCGACGCGGCGTTGCAGGAACCTGTGGAAGAACACCGAAGGGATACCGACCATCAGGCCAGCAGCGGTGGTGATCAAAGCCTTGGAGATCCCCCCCGCCAGCACCGCGGCGTTAGTGGTCATGCCGGAGCCGGTGAACGCACTGAAGATGTCGATCATGCCCAGCACCGTACCCAGCAGGCCCAGCAGCGGGGACATGGCGGCGATGGTGCCCAGGGTATTGATGTAGCGCTCCAGTTCATGGATGACCCGGGCGGCGGCTTCCTCGATGCACTCCTTCATGATCTCGCGACCATGCTTGGAGTTCGCCAGGCCGGCGGCGAGGACTTCCCCCAAGGGCGAACTGGCTCGCAGCTCCTTGAGCTTGTCCTTGTTCAGCTGCTTGTCCTTGATCCAGACCCAGACCTGCCCGAGCAGATGCTCCGGGGTCACGCGGCTGGCCCGCAGGGTCCACAGGCGTTCGGCAACGATACCCAGTGCCGCGATGGAACTCAGAATGATCGGCAACATCATCCAGCCGCCGGATTTGACCAATTCCCACACAGTGACTGCCCCCTCGAAAAAGTGCGCCACTTTATCACACAGACTCGCCTTGCAGACCCGCCCCCACCGATAAGCGCATCAGCCGATTGCGCTGGATCAATATTGCCCCGGTGGCCCGACGGCTGGCGGATCACGCCAATAACGGCGGTGCCCGGCCTCGGTGCGCGGCACCCCGAAAGCCCCCAGTAGCAGACGAATGGCGCCCTGCTCGGCACTGTCGTAGATCGCCAGGCCTGAGCGCCGATACCGGGCCATCACCTGGGGATGAGGGTGGCCGAACGCATTGCCCTGCCCTCGAGAGATCAATACCGAATGCGGCTTGAGACGCGACAGCAACGCCATCGACGACGAACTGCGACTGCCGTGATGCGGCGCGGCCAGCCACTGGATCGGCACGGCCAGGGCCTCGTCGAGCAAGGCGCGCTCGGCAGGGGTGTCGATATCGCCGGTCAGCAGCAGGCGTTCACCGCCGGCCTCCACCAGCAAGACGCAGGACTTCTGGTTGCTCTCGACGGCAGAGGCCCACCGCCACAGTTCGAACCCGACCCCATCCCATTCCCAGCGCCTGCCACTGTCGCAAGGCCCGGCCAGCAGCTCGGCGGGCAGCGCGTCTGGATCGCCGCTGATCACTTCCAGCGTCGGCAGCCCATTGCGCACGGCGCGGGCACCGCCAGCGTGATCGGCGTCGGCATGGCTGAGCAACATCAGGTCCAAGCGGCGCACACCCAGTTTGCGCAAGGTCGGCAGGACGACCCGCTCGCCCGCGTCAGCCTCGCCAAAGCGCGGCCCGGCGTCGTAAAGCAGGGCGTGCCGCCGGGTCCGCACCAGCACCGCCAGCCCTTGGCCCACGTCCAGTTGCCAGATCTCGGCGTGCCCTTGCGGCAGGTGTTCTTGCGGTGGAAAAACCATCAGCAACACCATCGGCCACCCCAGTACACGTAGCGGCACACCTTTGGGCAACAGCAGCAAAAAAGCACCGAAGGCGGCGATGCCCAAGGCCCAGGGCGGGACTGCGGCAGGAACCCAGGCCGGCATTCGTCCGGCAACCAGTGCCAGCCCCTTGAACAGCAGATCGAGCAGCCCACCGGCAATCCACAGCAGGCCTTCGCCCATGAGCGGCACCGGCAACAATGCCGTGCCAAGCAGCGCCAGCGGCAATACCAACAGGCTGATCCAGGGCACCGCGAGCAGGTTCACCAACGGCCCGCTGAGGCTGACCGGCAAACCCACGATCAACAACAACGGACACAGGCCGAGCGCGACCAGCCACTGGGCACGGGTCCAGGTTTGCCACCAGCGCCAGGGCCCCAGGCGAGCGCCAAAGGTGAACATCAATATGGCCACGGCCGCAAACGACAACCAGAACCCCGGCCGCAAGCTGGCAAGCGGGTCGAACACCAGCACCCCGACGAAGGCCAGCAGCCATGCCCACCACGGATCTGGCTGTTTGAAACGCAAGCGCCACAGCAGCACCAGGCCGATCATCGCGCAGGCCCGCCGCACCGGCACCTCGAAGCCGGCGAGCAAGCCGTAGCCCAGGGCGGCACAGAAGGCCAGCCCACAGGCCCAAGGCAACCAGGCCAGACCCACCGGCCAAAGACCATAACGCGCCGCGCCGGCCACCAACAGGTACACCAGGCCGGCGAGCAGGCCGATGTGTTGCCCGGAGATCACCAGCAAGTGGACGGTGCCGGTGTCTTGCAGCACCTGCCAATCCTCGCGACTCAGCCCGCCGCCGTCGCCCAGCACCAGAGCCGCCAGCGCACCGGAGCGGCCGTGGGCATCGACCTGTGCCAGCGCCTGGCGCACCTCGTCACGCCAGGCCCCCCGGGCCGCTTGCAGGCGATGGCCATCCTTGATGGTACCGGTCGCGCCGATGCCGCGGCTCAGCAACCAGGCGGCATAGTCGAAGCCGTGCGGGTTCAGCAGCCCACTGGGCCGCTTGAGCTTCACCGCCAATCGCCATCGTTCGCCGCTGTTGACCGGCGGACCACCGAACCAGGCGAGGCGCATCGCCGTCGGCAGACGGGTACGGCGTGAATGGACATCGGCCAGTTCGAAGCGCATCACGCCTTCGCCCTGTTGCGGCAAACCGATCACTCGACCCTCGACCCAGCGGGTTTCGCCGTCGAGCGCGATGGGTAACCGGTCATCCAGCGCACACTGCGCCGACAGGCAGGCCCAGGCCAGCCCGAACAGGAAAAAACCCAGCGGGTAGGTTCGAAACGGCAACACCATCAGCGCCAGCACCGGCATGGCTGTAATCAGCCATATCGGCGGCAGTGCCGGCAAAAAAATCGGGGCCAACAGCCCCAGTGCAAGCGCGACTAACCCTGTGCGCATAACCCGTCCTTGAGAGTGCCCTCTTCAGGCATAGACGGTCCACGGCACCGCTGGCGTTATCAATTGTCACAAAGTCTGAATCTGTCAGCCGTAGAATCCGGACATACTTGCGGCCTTAATGCGTTGAACCGACCGAGAAGCCTTATGCCCCGGCGCCTTTTCAAACGTTACATGCCAGACCCAGAGAGCATTCGGGAACATAAATCCTTACGTTTTCTCGGCACCCTGCTGCACGATCCCAACCTTTGGCACCTCAATCGGCACTCTGTCGCCCGGGCGATGGCTGTAGGCCTGTTTGCCGCATTCTTGCCAATCCCGTTGCAAATGTTGCTGGCCGCCGCACTGGCCATCACAGTGCGCGGCAACATGCCGATTGCGGTGAGCCTGGTGTGGCTGACCAATCCGATCACCATGCCGGCGGTGTTCTTCTGCACTTACCAGACCGGCGCCTGGCTGATGGACGTGCCCGCCCGGACGTTGCCCGAAGAGCTGACCTGGGAATGGATCAGCGGCCAGTTGTCCACCTTGTGGCAGCCGTTCCTGCTCGGCTCGGTGGTGACCGGACTGGTACTCGGCGCCCTCGCCTACTTCGTCACCATGAGTTACTGGCGCTGGTGGGTGGCCCGACAGTGGAAGCGGCGCAAGAAAAGCCGGATGTGAAATGCAAAAAGGCCTCCTGGGAATGGAGGCCTTTTTTTGGCGTTCATACTGACGCCATCGCGAGCAAGCTCGCTCCCACAGGAAGGTTAGGTACGCATCCCGCGCCCGCTGACCAGCAACCGCGCACAACCGATGTAAAGCACCAAGGTCGCCACCAGCATGAAGGTAATGGCGATGCTGATCTTGATGTCCGATACCCCGAGGATGCCGTAGCGAAAGGCATTGACCATGTGCAGCACCGGGTTGGCCAGGGACACGGTCTGCCAGAACGGCGGCAGCAGGGAAATCGAGTAGAACACTCCGCCCAGGTAGGTCAGCGGCGTGAGCACGAACGTCGGGATGATGGAGATGTCATCGAAGTTGCGCGCAAACACGGCATTGATGAAACCCAGCAGCGAAAAGATCGTGGCCGTGAGCACCACCACCAATACCGTCACCCCCAGGTGATGCACCTGCAAATGGGTGAAGAACAACGACAGCAGGGTCACGATCAGGCCCACCGCCAGGCCGCGCAGCACACCGCCCAGGGTATAGCCGATGAGGATCGTATGGGGCGACACCGGTGAGACCATCAGCTCTTCGATCGAACGCTGGAACTTGCTGCCGAAGAAACTCGACACCACGTTGCCATAGGAGTTGGTGATCACCGACATCATGATCAGCCCCGGCACGATGTAGTCCATGTACGTGAAGCCGCCCATGTCGCCGATCTGCCGGCCGATCAGGTTACCGAAGATCACGAAGTACAAGACCATGGTGATGGCCGGCGGCAGCAGCGTCTGCGGCCAGATCCGCATGAAACGCCGAACCTCACGGTAAACGATGGTATTGAGGGCGATGAGGTTGGGGCGCAGTTCGGAACTCATGCTCATACCGCCACCTTCGCCAGATTTTTCTCCACCAGGGACACGAACAACTCCTCGAGGCGATTGGTTTTGTTGCGCAGGCTCTGCACTTCAATGTTCTGCAAGGCCAGCTGGGCGAACAACCCGGTGATACCCACGGCTTTGTCCACCTGGACTTCCAGGGTGTGGCTGTCCACCAGGCGGGCCGGATAACCCATGAGCCGGGGCGCCGTCGTCAGGTCGTTTTTCAGGTCCAGCAGGAAGGTTTCCACATGCAGTTGGCTGAGCAACTGGCGCATGCTGGTGTTCTCGACGATGGTGCCGTGGTCGATGATGCCGATGTTGCGGCACAACTGTTCAGCCTCTTCCAGGTAATGGGTGGTGAGGATGATGGTGATGCCTTTCTGGTTCAGCTCGGTGAGGAAGGCCCACATCGAACGACGCAGTTCGATGTCCACGCCGGCAGTCGGTTCATCGAGAATCAACAGGCGCGGCTCATGCACCAGCGCACGGGCAATCATCAGGCGCCGCTTCATGCCGCCGGACAATGAACGGGACGGCACGTCGCGCTTATCCCACAGGCCTAGTTGGGTCAGGTACTGCTCGGCGCGCTCGTTGGCGATCTTCGGCGGAATGCCGTAGTAACCGGCCTGGGTCACGACGATGTCGAAGGTCTTCTCGAACTGGTTGAAGTTGAATTCCTGGGGCACCACGCCGATGCAGCGCTTGAGGGCGGCGGGCTCGCGGTCCAGATCATGACCAAAGACGTTCACCGTGCCGCTGGTCTTGTTCACCAACGTGGAAAGAATGCCGATGGTGGTGGATTTGCCGGCACCATTGGGGCCGAGCAAGGCGAAGAAATCACCTTCGGCGACATCCAGATCGATACCACTCAAGGCCTGGAAACCGTTGCCGTAGGTTTTGGTTAGCTGCCGGATGGACAGAGCGGAACTCATATCGGATTACGCACCAAGAAGGGAGGGAGGAAAAGAATAGATAAGGGCGGGCGGCGAGCAATGCAACCACGGCGCACGAAGGCAATGGTGCTCGGCGTCGCCGCACAAGTACAGTCAAGTGTGTCGATAGTAAGTATTAAGTCAACGCGGTCATGACAGCCTTGCGGTAGGCCGGACGCTGCTGCAACCGCGCGTACCAGGCCTGCACGTTAGGTAGCGCAGCGCGCTGGATGGGCATCTCGAACCAGGCATAAATGAAACTGCCCAGGGGAATGTCGCCCATGCCGATTTCATCACCCGACAGGTAGGGCTGCTCACTCAAGGTCTGCTCGACCATCGCCAGCAAGTCGTCGCACTCTTTGATCGCCGCGTTGATGGCCGCCCAGTCCTGTTGCTCGGCCGGGGTACGCAAGACGCCCCAGAACACCGTGCGAAACGGTGCGGCAAAGCTGGAGGTGGTCCAGTCCATCCATTTTTCAGCCTGGGCCCGTGCCTGTATGTCAGCGGGGTACCAGGCCGAACCCGACGCATGGCGAGCAGCCAGGTAACGCACGATGGTGTTGGATTCCCAGAGCACGAAGCCATCGTCTTCGATCATTGGCACCCGACCATTGGGGTTTTTCGCACGGTACTCGGGCGTGTCCACCACACCGAATGCCCCGCCCGCATCAATGGCCTCGTAGGCCAGCCCCAACTCTTCTGCGCACCACAACGCCTTGCGCACATTCGATGAATTCTTCCGGCCCCATATCTTCAGCATCACGGCGTCCCTCGATGGATAAATGCCGCCGCAGCATACGCCGGATCAGGCGCGACTCAAATCACCCTGCATGTCACCGAGCAAGCACGGCACCTGCGCGCCGAACAGGTGCGGGTAGCATTTTTCCAGGTGTTCGAAGAAGAACGCTTCGGGTACATCGGCGAACTGGCCGTGGTCGGTGACATATTCCATCAGCTTCGCCCCTTGCCGGTTGAACGGGTGGAAAACGCTGTCGTGGCGACCGTCGAATTCCAGCGGGGCCACGTCGAACAACTCGCACAGCCCTTGGTTGAATGCCGGCGTGGCCTTGACCCAGCGGTCGTTCAGGTACAGCTCGGTATAACCGTGCATGGCGAACACGTCGCTCCTGAGCAATTCCAACAAGCGCGGCGTGGACAAGTGATTACGGACATCCGCCAGGCCGATGCGCGCCGGGATGCCGCAATGCCGGGCGCAGCCGGCCAGCAAGGTAGCCTTGGGCACGCAATAGCTTTCGCCGGCAGCCAGCGCGTAACTGCCGCGCAGGGTCACCGGGTCGCGACTGAAGGTATAGGGGTTGTAGCGCACCGCCTCGCGCACGGCGTAATACAGGCTGACCGCCTGGGCCAGCGGGTCGCGGTCGGTGCCGCGGTGGGTTTCGGTGAAGTCGATGACCGCGGGGTGATCGCTGTCGATGAAGGGGCCGGGGTTCAGGTATTGCTGCATAAAGGGAAGACCTCTCGGGAAACATCACCGCTTGCCTCGAGTTTATCCACAGCCCCCAGCCAGCGATAACGGCATTCCGGCCAAACAATGGCGTTTTCTCACCTTGTTAACGAACGATTTCCCACGGCTGTTGCCAACCAGACTGGCGCAATGCACCCAGGGTTTCCCACGAAATCAATCACATTGCGCTGACCGCCGGTTTTGCAGATGCCGTCTAAGCTCTGAAGGTCGGTTTTGCCTTGGTTCACGGAGGATTACATATGCTGTTGTTGTGGATACTGGTCCTGGTCGTCGGGATCGCCTGGCTGGCGCATCGGCGCATCGACCCGCTGCCCGCGCTGGGTATCGTCGCGGTCTACCTGTTGGCCATGGGCATTTTCAGCCATGCGCCCGGCTGGCTGCTGCTGATCCTCTGGGTGGTACTCGCAGCTGTCGCGGCCCCGCTGCTGCTACCGGACCTGCGCCGTCGGTATTTCAGTGCGCCGATGTTCGACTGGTTCCAGAAAACCCTGCCGCCCATGTCCGAGACCGAGCGCGACGCCATCGACGCCGGCACGGTGTGGTGGGACGGCGAACTGTTCAGCGGCCGCCCGGATTGGGACTTGCTGCTGGCCTACCCCAAGGTGCAACTGACCGAGGAGGAGCAAGCGTTCCTCGACGGCCCCACCGAAGCCCTCTGCGCGATGGTCAGCGACTGGCAGATCGGCCAGGCCATGGACCTGCCGCCTGAAGCCTGGGCCCATATCAAGGAGCACGGGTTCTTCGCACTGATCATTCCCAAGGAATACGGCGGCAAGGGGTTCTCCGCCTATGCCCACTCCCAGGTGGCGATGAAACTGGCCACGCGCAGCGGCGACCTGGCTTCCACCGTGATGGTCCCCAACTCCCTCGGCCCGGCGGAACTGCTGCTGCACTACGGCACCGATGAACAACGCGACCATTACCTGCCGCGACTGGCCCGTGGCGACGATATTCCCTGCTTCGCCCTGACCGGGCCACTGGCCGGCTCCGACGCAGGGGCGATGCCCGACACCGGCGTCATCTGCAAGGGTGAATGGGAAGGCCAGGAAACATTGGGCCTGCGCCTGAACTGGGAAAAGCGCTACATCACCCTCGGCCCGGTGGCCACGCTCCTGGGCCTGGCCTTCAAGGCGTATGACCCCGACCACCTGCTGGGTGACGAAGAAGACCTGGGCATCAGCCTCGCCTTGATTCCCACCGACACCCCTGGCGTGCATATCGGCCGCCGTCACCTACCCCTTGGCGCCGCGTTCATGAATGGGCCGAACTGGGGCAAGGACGTGTTCATCCCGCTGGACTTCCTCATTGGCGGCCAGGCCATGCTCGGCAAAGGCTGGATGATGCTGATGAACTGCCTGTCGGTCGGGCGCTCGATTTCCCTGCCGGCTGTGGGCACCGGTGCTGCAAAGTTCACCAGCCTGGTAACGGGCCAGTACGCTCAGGTGCGCGAGCAATTCAACGTACCGTTGTCGGCGTTCGAAGGTATCCAGGAAGCCATGGCGCGCATCGGTGGCAACGCCTGGATGATGGATGCTGCACGCATGCTGACCGCCAACGCCGTGGACCTGGGGGAAAAGCCTTCGGTGCTGTCGGCCATTCTCAAGTACCACCTGACCGAACGCGGCCGCGAGTGCATCAGCCACGCCATGGACGTGCATGGCGGCAAGGGCATCATCATGGGCCCGAACAACTACCTGGGTCGCAGCTGGCAAGGTGCGCCGATCTTCATCACGGTCGAAGGCGCGAACATCCTGTCGCGCAACCTGATGATCTTTGGCCAGGGCGCCATTCGCTGCCATCCGTTCGTGCTCAAGGAAATGGCCCTGGCAAGCCGTGAAGACAAGGACCAGGCGCTGGTCGAGTTCGACGCCTTGCTGCTCAAGCACATTGGTTTTGCCGTGAGCAACGCCGCCAGCACCCTGGTGCTCAACCTCGGCCTGGGGCATTTCGAGAAGGCTCCCGGCAATGCCTTGAGCCAAGGTTATTTCCGCGCCCTCAACCGGCAGGCTGCGGCGTTCGCCCTGCTGGCGGACCTGAGCATGATGCTGCTGGGGGGGGAACTCAAACGCCGGGAACGCTTGTCGGCCCGCTTGGGCGACGTATTGAGCAACCTGTACCTGGCGTCCGCCGCACTCAAGCGCTATCACGACCTGGACTCGCCGGACCACATGACACCGCTGTTCACCTGGGCCATGGAGGAAAGCCTGGGCCAGTCGGAACGTGCGCTGGATGAACTGCTGAGCAACTTCCCGAACCGGGTGCTGGGTTGCCTGTTGCGCCTGGTGGTGTTCCCCTTCGGTCGCCGTCACAAGGGCCCGAGCGACAGGCTCGACGCCGAGGTGGCGGCGGTCATCGGTCGGCCCAAGGGTGACCCGACCCTCGAAGAGTTGCTGCAGGGCTGCTATCGCCCACAATCAGCCGATGATCCGGTGGGCGCCCTGCAACACGCCGCCGACCTGCTGGCCGCCGCCCATCCGCTGCACAAGAAACTGCACGTGGCGCTCAAGCAGGGTCAGCTCAACCCTGCGCCAGGCGAACCCCTCATCGATGCGGCCCTGGAGGCCGGCGTGCTGCAAGCCGGTGAAGCGCAGACCTTGCGCGCTGCCGAGGCGGCGCGGCGCAAGGTCATCGATGTGGATGATTTTGATAAGGACGAGTTGACGCTGGCGCAGGACAAGGTCCGTTGATCCTGACGGCCAGCTACGCTCCTCATCTATAAAAGCAGGCGCAAGGGCTTTATACTCCTGCGCCCGTTTTGCTCTTGAGGACTTATCTCGTGTCCAATGTCGTTGCCGATCACCTTGTCTTGCTTGACCACTTGCGCAGCATCCTGGTCGCCGTGGGTGAGGCCGAACAGGTGCCCGAAGAAAGCCATGCCCTGTTTCTGGAGCGCTTCGACGAGTTGCGCGCGCAACTGCCCGTCGACCCGATCGAAAGCCAGTACCTGGGCCAGGACCTCCTGTGCCAAGTGATCGTCCGTTACCCACAGATCGCCCACCTGGTGCCTCGCGACCTGCTCTGGTACTTCGCCGGTGACTGCCTGCACTACATGCCCGACGAAGAAATCGCCCTGTACCAGGCCCTGGAGGAGCGTCGTTTCGAAGCCGAGCAAAACGACGAGCCTTTCGACTGGAACCAGGAAAAGCAATTGCTGGCGATGTCGGACCAGGACAGCAAGCACTGATTGCGATCCGTCATGCAAATGCCCGCACGATTAACCCGGCGGGCTTTTTTTTGCC
The DNA here is from genome assembly GCF_008801605.1 of Pseudomonas brassicacearum subsp. brassicacearum. Lineage (GTDB taxonomy): Bacteria > Pseudomonadota > Gammaproteobacteria > Pseudomonadales > Pseudomonadaceae > Aquipseudomonas > Aquipseudomonas brassicacearum. Next base: position 145,052 of record NZ_VZPJ01000008.1, read on the forward strand.
TTGCCAAAGTGTTTTGCCTGGACGGGCCCCATCGCGAGCAAGCTCGCTCCCACAGAAGCCGCAGCTCACCATCGCTCACCTGTGGGAGCTTGCTCGCGATGAGGCCGGTCAAAACAATCCATCACTCTCCGGCAACTCATAACCCGTCACGACCTTGCTAGGGCCACTCCCGCCGCCCACCGTGCTCAAGGTCGGCTCTTTCTCCAGGCACGCCACCAGATAATCAATGAACACCCGCAGCTTGGGCGGCAGGTAGCGAGTCGGGGAATGCAGCAACCACAAGCCACCGTGATAGGAAGCCAGGAACGTCCAGTCGGCCAATACCTGCACGATCAAGCCTTGCTCCAAGGCATGGCGGGCGGTGAAGTACGGCAGGCTGCCAATGCCGATGTGCTGCAAGACGGCCCCCAACCGCACACCCGTGTGATTGGCCGCGTAGCGCCCGTGCACGCCGACGGTGACGGACTTGCTGCCTTTCTTGAATTTCCACCGCGCGTCGTTCGGGGTCACCCCCAGGTAAATGCAACTGTGTTCCAACAGGTCATGAGGATGTGTGGGCGTCCCATGTTCGGCCAGGTATTGCGGCGTGGCGCAAAGCAGGTGATCGATGGTCAGCAACTGACGCCCCACCAGCCCGACCGGAGGTTGATCGGTAATCCGGATGGCCAGGTCGACATGATCGTCGATCAGGTCAACCTGCCTATCCTCCAGGAACAGCTCCACATCGACCTTCGGATAACGACGCAAGAATTCGGGCATGTGCGGATGAATCACGAAACGCCCCACCGCCTTGGGTACGCTGACGCGGATGCGGCCTTCAGCCTCCTGGGTGAACTGCCCGCTGATTTCCATCACTGACCGAGCGGCGGCAACCATTTCCTGACAGCGCTTGAACACCTCTTCCCCACCATCGCTCAAACGCAACTTGCGGGTGGTGCGTTGCAACAAACGGGTCGCCAGGGCTTTCTCCAGGCGAGAAATACTGCGGCTGATGGCCGACGGTGATGAACCTGACTGGCGGGCCGCCTCGGAGAAGCTGCCGGTCTCCACGACCTTGACGAAGATGGCCATTTCGGCCAGCAACGGCAACGGTAGATTTGTGCTCATGGCGCAACAGTCCATTGAAATTTGAACGGATTATCACCCTTTTACGCTCTATCTATAATCCCGTCACAATTTCTGATGTGGGTATGGCACATGACGCTTCGCCTCTTTTTCCATAGCGATGACCTCAAGGCCAACGCGGAAGTCCTGGATTGCAGCCCCCGGGACCATGAGTTTGCCGTGGTGCTGCACGCCACGCTGTTCCACCCCCAGGGTGGCGGTCAGCCCTGCGACACCGGATGGATCGGTGAAAGCCAGGTGCTGCGCGTGGTCCAGGAAGGGCCACAGATCGTCCATTACGTCGACCGTCCGGTGGCCTTGGGCACGGCTGCGATCAGCGTGGATGCGCAGCGTCGGCAGCTGAATGCGCGCCTGCACTCGGCTGGGCATCTGATCGGCCATTTCGCCGAAACCCGTGGCTGGACACCGATCAAGGCCCACCATTGGCCCGGTGAAAGCCGCGTGCAGTTCCAGCCGGGGGGAAATCCTCAGGAACTGGACATCTCGATCATTCAGCAAGGCATCGACGAATGGATTGCCAACGACCTGCCGCGCCTGATCACGTTACGCGAAGGCCTGCGCGAAGTCGGTTTCGGTGAGCTTGCCGCCTACGGTTGCGGCGGCACTCACGTGCAGCGCCTGCAAGACCTGGGAACAGTCACCATCGCCTCGCTTTCGCAGAAGAAAGGAACACTGTCAGTGCACTACCACGTGGCCTGATATCCGCCAACCCCTGCGACCAGCAATGGCTCGCAGGCCTCGCCTCCCCCTGTCAGATCTGGCTCCTGCAAATCCCCTTCACAACACAAAAAGACAGATTATTGACGCACGCTTGCGCGAGTTTTTCCCTTCCGTCACTTTTTAGTCATTTTTTTTATTCAAGGCGTGGCGCTTTGCCATGCTTGAACTACCGTCAAACAGAAGCGATGACAGGGTCGGCAAAACGCTCCTGAAGCGACCTGATCGACACCGTCGTTGCCTTCGAAAATCCCGGAGCCCCCGGGTACCGAAAAGTCGTTTGCAAGCAGCCTGTCGGTCAGTCAGGCCGGTGAAATGCGCCCGTTTGCTGGTAAGCGACGAGGCCTGAAACCGGACCCAATGGACCATCAGGCTAGATGGAAAGGGGTAGCCCGGGCCTCTTAAGTGATCCGAGGCAAATAGTTAAGCCTAGGGATGGTCTCTTCATCGAGGATCACTTCATGACCCATCGTACTGCTCCCGTTCTAAAACATTTCATTCATGGCCTGTTCTGGATGGGTCTTGGCTTGGATGCGGCCCAGGCCGCAGCGGCAAATTGTTCGCAACTGGACAATTTGCCGGCAACCTTCGAGGTCGGCCAAGGGCTCCAGAGCGAACTGCGCATCCTCGCCCCCGTGACGAAGTTGGCAGTCGGCGACCCGAAAATTGCCGATGTGCAGCCCAGTGGCAGCGATGCGTTTATTCTCACGGGCCTGGCGCCAGGCGCCACCAGCCTGATGGTCTGGACCGACTGTTCGAAGATACCGCGCCAGAGCATGGTCTTTGTCAAAGGCCGGGCCACCGAGGCGCTGACCAGCGCAGCGAGCATCCCTTCCGAAGACCCGATGCTGCTCGCCCAGGTGCAGACCGACATTCGTTTCGTTGAAGTCAGCCGGACCAAGCTCAAGGAAGCCTCGACGTCGATTTTCGGCACCCGTGGCAACTTCCTGTTCGGTTCGCCGAGGACATTGCCCACCGTCGGCGGTATTGTCCGGCCTTCATTACCGGTCAATAACGACATGTTCAACCTGTCTTTTGCCACCGGTAAAACGCTGTTGATGATCAACGCACTGGAAGGCAGCGGTTTCGCCTATACCCTGGCGCGGCCGAGCCTGGTGGCCCTCAGTGGGCAGAGCGCCAGTTTCCTGGCCGGTGGCGAAGTGCCGATCCCGGTGCCCAGTGCCGGCAGCGACAACGTGTCCATCGAGTACAAGGAGTTCGGCATCCGCCTGACCCTGACGCCCACCGTCATCGGCAAAAATCGCATCATGCTGAAGGTGGCACCGGAAGTCAGTGAGCTGGACTTCACCAACGCGGTGAACATCGCCGGGACGCTGGTTCCGGCGCTCACGGTACGCCGTACCGATACCAGTATCGCCCTGGCCGATGGCGAAAGCTTCGTCATCAGCGGCCTGATCAGCACGCGCAACAGCTCCCAGGTGAACAAGTTTCCGGGGCTGGGCGATGTGCCGATTCTCGGCGCGTTCTTTCGCGACAACTCCATCAACCGCGAAGAGCGCGAGCTGCTGATGATCGTCACGCCGCACCTGGTCCAACCGTTGGCGGCCGATGCGCAACTGCCGACATTGCCGGGCGAGCAACTGCGTAATTACGACCCGAATTTCTACCGCATGTACTTCCTCGAACATGGCGAGTTCGACAACCGCAGCGGGCTTTCCCAATGAGCCGGCACCTGATGGGCAAGGCATCCGATATCCAACGGGTTGCCAAGGGGCATTCAATGAAAGCAGTGATCGCAATAGCGGCGAGCTTGATGCTTGTCGGCTGTGCCAGCAACAGCGTAGTGGCTTCACGCACGGCCGATTGCGCCAAGCCCGGATCCGACCAGGAACTGGCCCTGAACATGGCCGAAGACATGGCCAACGAAGGTCGTTTGTACGCCAGCCTGGCGAACCTCGAACGCTTGCCCGAGGACTTGGTCCAGGTCCGCCTGCGCAAGGCTCGGGTGCTGCGCCTGATGGGCCGCAACGAGGCCGAACCGTTGTACAAAAGCCTGCTCGGGACATGCCTGGCCGCAGACGGTGAACATGGCCTTGGCCAGTTGGCAGCCGCCAGAAATGACAATGCGGCCGCTACGCAATACCTCGAACGCGCAGCGAAAATGGCCCCGACCGAAGGCAAGATCCGCAACGACCTGGGGGTCGTCTACCTCAACCAACGACGCGTTTCAGAAGCCCGCTTCGAGTTCATGACCGCGATGGAGCTCCAGCAGTCAGACTCGCTGGCAGCACTCAATATGGTGACCCTGCTGATCTACCAGGATAACTGGAAGCAGGCCGCCGAGCTCGCGAACATGGCCAAGCTGAGCCCCCAGCAAGTGGCAGATGCCCAAGCCCGTGCGGAAAAAATCAGGGGTTCGGCCGCTAACGCAGTGACGTCACAAGCCAACCGCCTGACCGAGGTTGTCGACGCCTCAACCGGCGCGGTCAAGTAGAGCGTTACGAGGAGTCCAAGAAATGATGACCAAACAATTGATGATCGCCTGCATGGTGAGCCTTTCCAGCAGCGCCTGGGCCATTGAACCAGGCCCCTCTTCGCCCGCACAGCAAGGCACCGAGAGCTGGATGCAACTGCAGATTCGCGGCGTGGTGGCCTCCACCAACCTGCAAACCGCCTCGGCCGCCGAACGCGAGATGGCCATGCAGCGTTGGCTCAACAGCTTCACCTATCCGATCCCGGAATTCTTTGACCAGGACTCGGGAGGCGATATCACCAGCAGTAAATGAAAAACGCAGGAAACGAAAAGACCGCAGCCCTCGACAGCGCCTACATTTGATCCGATGTAGGAACTGCCGAGGGCTGCGGTCTTTTGGCTGACCGCCGGAAAAACCTGGGGCCCCCAACACTCATGCAACTGACCCACAGCTATCGCGAGCAAGCTCGCTCCCACAATGGGCCTGTGGTGAACACAAGACTCATGAACACCCAAGATCACCTGTGGGAGCGAGCTTGCTCGCGAAGCGGCCTTCATCTCCAACATCCATGCAAACTGACCCACTGCTTTCGCGAGCAGGCTCGCTCCCACAATGGGATCGGGGTACGACCGGGAGAGCCAGGTCGGCTGTCAGGCCGCCTCGCGAGCAAGCTTTGCTCCCACAGGTCCTGCTCAAACAGAGCTGATGGGTGTACGACCGGGAGAGCCAGGTCGGCTACTAGGCCGCCTCGGGGTGGACGTTGATCTCGGGCGCCCCGTTAACCACGATCGCCGAACGTAGGCATTGCGTAGTGGGCATCCCGGCATGGATGCCGGGATAGCCGCGGCCATGGATGGCCCTTCGCGGCGGCCCACGGAGCAATGCCGGAGAGAGGGCACACCGAGCCTAGGCGAGGTGCCGAGTGGTGGGGCAAGAGCGTTTTGCTTACTTTTGACTGGGCCGGCTTCCGGGCTTCTCAAAAGTGAGCCGCCGTCAGGGCGGAACCCTAAGCAGCCGTTACCGCAGGAATGGATATGTACCCGGCCCCCGGTCAACAAGAGCAAGGCCAGCCGTCAGGCCGCCATCGCGAGCAAGCTCGCTCCCACAATGGGACTGTGGTGAACATAAGACCACCGATCTACATATTCCCGAAAGCCCTGAACACACCGATCATGGCCGGACCAATGGCAACCAGGAAGAAGCTCGGCCACAGGCAGAAAATCAGCGGAAAGATCAGCTTGGTGCCAATCTTGGCCCCCATTTCTTCCGCAGCCTGGGTACGCCGGTCACGAAACTCATCGGCGTAGATCCGCAGGGTATCGGCCACGCTGGTACCGAAACGGATACTCTGCGCCAGCAGGCTGACCAAACCCTGGATATCCTCCAGTCCGGTACGCACGGCCAGTTGCTTGAGCGCTTCGGTGCTGGTGATGCCCGCCCGGATCTGCGCATTGACCAGCGCCAGCTCCTCGGCCAGTTCAACCTGGCTGACCGACATCTCTTCGGCCACCCGCTCGATCGTCGTGGGCAGGGCCAGGCCCGACTCGACGCAAACCACCATCAAGTCCAGTGCATCCGGGAACGCGGCACGCAGCCGGCCTTGCCGTGCCTGCTTGCGTTTGCCGACGTAGATCGCCGGCAGCAACCAGCCAATGCCCGCCACGAGGGTCACCGCCAGCAGGCCGATGGCCACTGAAACCTTGACCATCGGCAGCAGCAACAACGCAACGCCAACCATCAACAACGGCAACATCAGGCGCACCGCCCAATACATCTGCACCGCCGAGGCAGACCGGTAACCGGCATGGGTCAGCAAGGTCTGGGTGGCGGACGTGTGGGCCTGATCGGTCGAGGCAAAGCGCTGACCAACCCGTTCCAGCAAGAGCTGCAGGTTACTGGGCGCCTCCTGTCCCACAGTGTTGCCCGCGTAACCGCGCTTGATCAGCGCCAGGCGCCGCTGCACCGGATCCTGCAGGCCCAGCATCAATAGCATGAGCGCGACGACCGCCAACACCGTACTGACGCCGACCACGGTGACGAACAACAGGCGTGCCAGCTCTTCGTTGCCGGTAAACCGACTCAACAATCCGAGCAAAAAGTCCATGACTCAAACCTCTCGGCGCAACAGCGCTTATACCTGGATCCGGATGATTTTTTTTATCCAGAAAATCCCGATCAACATGGCGCAGAACGCGCCGATGATCAGCTTGTGCCCTATGGGGTCATTGATCAGCACCGGCATGTAGCTAGGGCTGGTGAGTACGATGGCGATCGCCAGCACGAACGGGATCGCCACCAGCACCCAGGCCGACATGCGCCCTTCCGCCGACAGCGTCCTGATCTTGCGCTGGAAACGGAAACGCCCGCGAATCAAGCGACTCAGGCGCTCCAGCACTTCGGTCAGGTTGCCGCCGGTCTCGCGGTGGATCAGGATCGAGGTCACCAGCATCATCACCGTCATGCTCGGCATGCGCTCCAGCAGGCCGAGCATGGCCCGGCGCACATCGTTGCCATAGTTGATGTCGGAAAACGTCATGCCGAACTCCTGGGCGACCGGCCCCTTGTGCTCCTCGGCGACCAGACGCAGGGTTTCGTTGAACGGATGCCCGGCACGCAAGGCCCGGCACATGGCGTCCAGTGCATCTGGCAAACCTTCCTCGAACGCGGCGAAACGCTTGTTGCGGTCACGCAGGATTTTCAGCACCGGCAGCCAGGTCAGCGCAAATGCCGCCAGCAGCGCCAGCCACCAGACCTGCGAGAGCATCAGTACCAAGGCACCGGCCGCCCCCCCCAGGATCAGACCGAGCAGCATCACCCGATAAGCCCGGTACTCGTGCCCGGCCTGCTCGATCAGTTGGGTCAGGTTGGCCATGAACGGCAGCTGTTCCAGGCGGGCTTCCAAGGGGGACAGGCGCGTCAGGTATTTCTGCCGCAACACGGTCTGCATGTTGGGCAAGTGGTTGGCCTTCTCCAGCACATGCAGGCGCCCGCGAATGCGCTTGCGCATTTTCCCGGCCTCGCCGAACACCGGCACTACCACGCCTTGGGACAGCAGGAACACGGCGATGAATACCATGCCAAGGAAAATCAGAATGAACTCACTGGGGATATTGCTCATGACGTGCGGCCCTCCATCCACTCAGGGCGAAACAGGGCCAGCGGTAATTCGATGCCGCGCTTGGCGAGCACATCGCGGAAGGCCGGGATCATGCCACTGGGCCGATACTCCCCAAGCACCTCGCCGTGCTCGCCGATGCCCTGGCGCACGAAGGAGAAAATCTCGGTCATGGTGATGATCTCCCCTTCCATCCCGTTGATCTCTTGCATGCTCACCACGCGTCGCTTGCCGTCTTCTTGACGCTCCAGTTGGATCACTACACCGATGGCCGAGGCAATTTGTTGACGCATGGCCTTGATCGGAAACGTCGCCCCGGTCATCGACACCATGTTCTCGATTCGCCCCAACGCATCCCGTGCGGTGTTGGCGTGAATGGTGGTCAGGGAGCCGTCGTGGCCGGTGTTCATCGCCGTGAGCATGTCCAGCGCCTCGGCGCCGCGCACCTCGCCAATGACAATGCGGTCCGGACGCATCCGCAGGCTGTTGCGCACCAACTCCCGCTGGCTCACCTCGCCGCGTCCCTCGATGTTCGAAGGGCGGGTTTCCAGGCGTACCACGTGGGGTTGCTGCAGTTGCAACTCGGCCGAATCCTCGATGGTGACGATGCGTTCGTTGTGGGGAATGAAACTGGACAGCACGTTGAGCATGGTGGTCTTGCCGCTGCCGGTCCCGCCGGAGATCAGCACGTTCAGGCGCCCGCGAACGATGGCCTTGAGCAGCAAGGCAATGGCCGGGGTCATGGTGCCGACCTGGATCAGGCTGTCGGTGTTGAGCAGGTCCACGGCGAAGCGCCGGATCGACATGCTCGGACCGTCGATGGCCAGCGGTGGAATGATCGCGTTGACCCGCGAACCGTCCTTGAGCCGGGCGTCCACCAAGGGCGAGGACTCGTCGATACGTCGCCCCAAGCTGGAAACGATGCGGTCGATGATGTTCAGCAAATGCTGGTCATCGCGAAAACGCACGTCGGTGCGCTGCAGCTTGCCGAAGCGCTCGACATAGACCGAGGCAAACCCGTTGACCAGGATGTCGGACACGCTATGGTCGGCCAACAGCGGCTCCAGCGGCCCGAGGCCGAGCACTTCGTCGGTGATCTGCTTGATGATCAGCTGACGGCTGACGGTACTCACCGGTGCCGAATGTTCCTCGAGCAGACGCTGGCAGATATCGCGTATCTGCCGCGCGGCCTCGACTTGTTCCAGGGCATCGAGCAACGACAGGTCCATGACCTTGAGCAATTGCTGGTAGATCTTTTCCCGCCACTCGGCCTCCACCGGCGTGACCTGGCTGCGGGTTTCGTACAGCACGTCAGGGATGGCCTGCTCCCAGGCCATCAACGCGGCTGTCGGGTCCGGCTGGCCGTCGCCGGGCTGGGCGTCGGCTGAAGCGCCAGGTTTGATGGGCTGTTTGCGCAAGCGGTTACGAAAGTCGCTGATCATGGGTCATCCCCCGAAAAAACGGTTGAAGGCACGTTTAAGCAGGCCCTTGTCTGTGGCCATCTGGTGACCGACCAGGTCTTCGGTCAAATCGCGCAGGGCGGCGGTGATTGCCGCCTTCGGCGCATGCAGCCCCAACGGCACGCCAGTGTTCTGACTCTGGCTGACCAGGTTGAAGTCATTGGGCAATTTCGACAGGTTCGTGCAACGCAGGGCCTCGCCGATGTCCTTGAGGCTGACGGCGGCGTTTTTGTCATAGCGGTTGATCACGATCTGCAACTGATCCCCGCGCACGCCCAGGTCTTCGCGAAGGATGCGCACCAGGGCACTGGCGTCGCGCAGGTGGCTGACACTCTGTTGCACCACCACGTACACCCGGTCCACCTGTTCCAGCACCGAACCGGTGAGGTGATCGATCTGCCGCGGCAGGTCCACCACCACCCAGTCATAACTGGCGCGGGCCAGTTGCAACAGGGCGTCGAGCTGTTCCGGTTGGGCGTCCTGGGGCAGGCACAATTCGCCAGCCCGGCCACCCAGTACGTGCAGGGTCGGGCTGAAGTGGCTGCAAAAACCCCGCAGCGCGACGCTGTCCATGTCATCGATCTGCTGCAGCACTTCCAGATGGCTGTGGGACTGCGCCACGTCCAGGTAATGGGTCACGCTGCCAAATTGCAGGTCCATGTCCAGCAGCAAGGTATTGCCTGCCCGGGCGCTGAGCTGCTGGGCCAGGTTGCAGGCCACCAGGGTTCCGCCGGAGCCGCCCTTGGCGCTGATCACGGCGACCAGCTTGCCCTCGTTGCCACTGCCCAGGCGCACATCCGCGACCAGGCGATTCAACGCCGCCACCAATTCGGTATCGGCAATGGGTTCGGGCAGCACGTCCCGGGCGCCGGCCTGCATTGCCAGGCGCATGCCCTCCTGCTCACCCAAAGGGCCACACACCAGCATCGGCGGACGTTCATGGGCCGGACGTTGCAGCAACGCCGACAGTTCTTCACGCCACAGGTGGCTGACGCGTAGCAGCAGCAGGTCGGGCATGCGGTCCAGGCCGTAGAGCGGGTCGACATGGCCGTTGCTGACCAGGCGCGTGCTCACTTCAAGGCCAGGCATGCGCTGGCAGACGCATTGCAGGTCGCGCAGGGACGTGGCATCGCGACTGCTGATCAGTATCCGCAGCCCGGCTCTGCCAGTCGCGGTCGAAAGCGGAGTTTCCCTGGTGTTCAGCATGGTGTGATCTCCCCGGAATCGGAATGACGCCCAAGGCTTTCGCGTGGCAAGGTTGCCCGGAACGTGGGCAAGGTGATGGGCACGCCTAAGCCGGGAACGAACAGGTTGAAAACGAAGTTCTGCACGCTCAGCCGGACATAGCGGATGGCACGAAACCCTGTGGCGCTGGACGTGTCGCCGGGGTTCGCCACCACGGCGCCATCGACGTCCAGGTAGGTCAGCGCCAGGTTCGTGGTCGCCAGGCTGCTGATCAGTTGACTGGTCCCGGCGTCCGTTGCGGCGTTGAAGATGGCCCGGCGCAACACCACCGGGTCGCTGATGTTGCACACCGCCGCCAGACGCGCACCGCGCCGTGCGGCTTCATCCAGGGCGTTGACGGTGAAATACAACCGGCCCATTTCCAGCACCCCGAACAGCAGGGTGAACACCAGCAGGCCAACGAAGGCGAACTCCACGACGTACGTGCCGCGCATGTGCTTATTGTTCATCAGAGCGCCCTCATGACGGTGGTCGCCACCAACTGGATGCCCAGCGGAATGGCGTTGCCAAAAAAACCGGGGATCGACCCATTGCAACTGCCCGCACCAATCACCGGGCAGAAGGTGTAGGTAATGGTGACGCGCACATGATCAATGCCCACGGCGGCGACCTGCACGTTAGCCGTGGTCAACCCGGACACCACGGCGGTTCCAGTAGCGCTGGGCACGCCATACACCGCGACGTTTTTCGTCTGGGTCAGGAGCGTGCCGCCCAAGGCGACGGCGCCGAGGGTGGAGTTCCACGCCTGGCTGGCGACGAAGCGGTCGGCATCGCGGCTGGCCTGCAACAGCACGTTGTACTGGTAGAGCATGCGACCGAACTCGCCGAAGGCCAGCAGCAACAACAGCAGCAACGGCAGCACCAGGGTGAACTCCACCAGCGCCACGCCTTGCTGGGCTTGCGCTGGTTTGAAATGAGAAAGTCCCATGACGCCTCCTACGAGTCGGTGCTCGGCGTGCCGCTGCCGTTGAGATAGGTTTTGTAGAGCTGGATGATTTGCGGGCCAGCGTCGTTGGACGGCGTCGGGCCAGGGACGTTGTCACCCTCGCATTCATGGACGAACTGGCCGAATATCTGCGCCTGGGTGCCACCGCCGCTCATGGGCTGCACGACGAAATAGCAGCCGAACCCCAGAACAGGAATAGAAGTCGAGCCCCCTTGTTTGCCGGTGCAGTTGCCCACTACGATTTTCAGCATCCGGCGCTCGAACACCCCGTTGCTCTGGCAGCCACTGCCGCTTCCCGCCACACACGCGGCGACCTGGGTCCGCCAGTCGTTGTAGTCCTGTATCTCCTCGCCGCCCGCCGAAAGATCGCCACTACTTGAAACAACCGGCTTGCCCTTGTATTGCGCCTGTGAGAGCGCATCGTTGTAGGTCATCGCCGGTGAGCTCGAAGCGGTGATCAGATCCGGCGGATAGTCGGACGCACTGACCGGGCCGTTGTAGATGCCGAAGCGTGTATTCAGTCCCTGGGACGCCGGGCCGACGGTATTACCTGGGGACGTCTGGACGTTGTCTCCAACGGCACGGCAGACCGAGCCGCCACCCGCCAGATCCTCACGAACCGAACTGCCGCCGGAGCCGAAATCGAGCAATTGAAAGTTGCCCGGTCCGATCGGTGAGGTATTGCCCGCCGCCGTCTTCAAGACCACCAGGTCGCCAAAGTGGTAGCTCCAGAAGTTACCCGCGGCGGGGTCATATTGGCTGGCGTCGCCACAGACCATCAGGGGTGCCACATCGCAAGGTGAAGTGGGACTGGGCCCGGCGGTGGCGATCGCCGCCACGGCTTTGCCACCCAAGCCGCCGCTGCCCATCGACTGGACGAAACTCCAGAAAAAACCGTTGAGTTGATAGTTGGCAACCGACACCCGCACGTACTTGGCGTCCGTGGGGCCGGGGTAAGAGAAAGGGCCATAGACACTGCTGGACAATTCCACCGCCGCAAAAGCACCCGGATTGCCGGCGACGGCGGTGGCCAGTTCGGCGTTGCCCACGGCGCTGGCATTTCTGCTCAAGGTATCCAAGGCTGCGGCGCGCGTCGTGCTGGCCATGTTCATGCCGCCCGTCACCTGGCTCAACGTCTTGGCGCCGCCCAGAGCCGCGGCATCCACGGCATTTTGCAAACGGGTCTTGTTCAGCAGCATGTGCCCGCCATCCAGGGCCAAGGCCGCCATCATGGCAATCGCCGCCAACGCTATCACCATCAAAACACTCACCGCCCCTCCCTGGCGCCGGATATTGGCATTCATCATCGAGCCCTCATTACAACGTTTGAGGATCGGCATCGCCACGACCTTTAACGGCCTGGCATGGAGGCATCACTCAGCGGACATTGATCACGCTGCTTTCAACCCCGCGGATCAACGTGATCGCCCCGCCTTGCGGCTTGGCACTGCGCTGCATCACAGGTTTTGGCATTGGGGCCGCCGCCATCGCCATGACCGGCGCAGGGGCTGGCGGCGCAACGGCCACGGCTTTTTTCTCCAGGTTCAACGGATTGCGCAAGGCCAATTGCAGCTTGCCTTCGGTCTGCGCGGTGACCAGCAATTCCGCTTCGGTGGCCGACATTTCCAGCGTCACGGCCCGCACCACTACCGGTTGGGTCTTGTCCGTGCCGGCGGTCTGGTCTACCGCCAGCACCCGCAGGTTTTCCAGGAGGGTCCGGGACGTCGCGCTGTTGCTGCCGGCGTTGGTGGTCTTGGTCGCCAACACGTCGACCCGGTTGCCTGGCAGCAGGAACCCGCCGACACCGACCACATCATCCACACGCACCGATATGGCCCGCTTGTCCGGTGCGATCAGCGAAGCCAGGGTGCTGCCGCCCAAGTGCTCGCTCAGACGCGCACCCCGCACGATGTCGCCGCGCAGGATGTCGAAGGTGGCGATCTTGCCCACGGCCTGCTCGCTGGAATCGAAGGCGTCGTCCGGGATCGTGTCCATGGGCATGCGCACGGTCGTGACTTGCTGGGCCTCGACCATTTGCCCAAAGGGGATTTCCACCGTAGCGACCACCACGCTTCGCAAGTGATCGTCGGGGGTCGCGTTGAGTCGCGCGCTCAACCAGGAGTCAGCCATCCATGCGGCACCAAGGCCCATTACCAGGGAAATGCCTATCAGCGGAAGCGTACGAGAGCTCATGTCGGTATCTCCAGATCAAAGGAAGTCGAGCTGAACGAAGTAGTTGTGCCAGGCCCATTCCAGCTCTTGCGGCGACAGGGGGCCGGAACCGCCCAGGTAACGCTGACGGTCGAGCGCCATGTTCAACAGGTCACGGGGATGGCAAGGCACCAGCGGCATGCCTTCGGCTGCATACAACCGCTGCAGGACATAGCGCACCAACAGCGGGTCATAAGGAATGCCCAGGCGTTCGCACTCCTGGCGCCAGATTTGTTCGTATTCCTCGGGCTTGAGGTAGCCGAACTGCACCTTGTAGCCAATGCGCCGCAGGAAGGCCTCGTCGGCCAATTCGAGGGGATTGAGGTTGGTGGAAAACACCAGCACCAGGTCGAACGGTAATTCGCAATGCCGGCCGCCGCCCAGGTTGATGAAGTCGCGCTTCTCCTCCATGGGCACGATCCAGCGATTGAGCAATTCGGCCGGGGCCATGCGCTGGCGGCCCATGTCATCGATGATGAACAGGCCATTGCTGGCCTTGAGCTGCAACGCCGCCTGGTATTGCCGGGTGAATGGGTCGTAGCGCACGTCCAGCTGTTCCATGTTCAGCTCGCCGCCGGTGATGACGATCGGGCGTTTGCAGCACAGCAGCCGGCGGTCGATGCCTTCGTTGAGCATCAGGTTGTTCGATTGGCCGTTGTCATCCAGGCGCTGGTGCACCTGCGGATCGTAGATCTCGATCACCGACTCGTTGATGACAATGGCATGGGGCACCCAGATCGCCTCGGCGAACAGCCGGATCAATCGGCTGCTGACGTAGGTTTTGCCCGTGCCCGCCGGGCCGTAGATCATAATTGCCCGCCCGGAATTCAGGGCGACGCCCAACTGGTCGAGCATGCCTTGGCTCAACACCATGCCTGCCAGGGCGTGATTCATGTCCTTGGCGGTAATGCGGCCATGGTGAATGGTCTGGATCTTGATCAGCGAGCGATAGGTGCTCACCGGGAACGGGGCCGCGCCGATGTAGCCGCTACGGGCCAGGGCGTCACGCGCCGAACTGCGGCCGCGCTCGGTCAGGCCATAACGCAGCGTCTGTCCACCCGATTGCCCCAACTGGCCCAGCACTTCGACGCGACCGTCCTTGCGCAGGAACGCCAGGACTTCTTCCAGCACCGCGCCGGTTAGCGCCAGGCGCTCCACCAGCCGCGACATGTCCAACACACCGGCATCGTGCAGATGTTTGCACACCAGCTCGCCGAGAAAACTGTCGGTCAGCCCCGTGTCGCGAATCGAGCTCGGCTGCGGCGCCAACCGCTGTACTGCTTCCCGTTCGCTGGGGTAGGCATCGCTATCGTTAATGACGTGCATGACTAGACTCCCCAGCCACCGGCAACCAGCTGCCAGTAAACGCTGTTCAAAGTGCCGATCAGGATCGCAATCGAGTAAGGAAAAGGTTTGCCGGCCACTTCATCCGACCCAGGCGCCAGATACGCCTGCGCACGGACGCTCAACCAGTAGCGCTGCAGGGTCTGGAGCAGTTGGCCGCGAGCCAGGACGATCAGGAAACCGCACACACCGCCGGCGATCAGGCTGAACAGCGCCGCCCACAGTGCGTAATGAAAGGGCAGGAAGCTGCCGACCATGGTCATCAGCTTGACGTCACCGGCAGCCATGCCACCGACGGCGTACATGGGCAGGAACAGCGCGAAACAGATCAGCATGCCCAACAGGCTGTCGCCGAGCCCGCCAATCCCGTCTGTATAAATCTGGCTGGCCAATCCCAAGGCCAGGCCCAACAGCACCAGCGTGTTGGGGATGCGGTGGCGAAGCAGATCGCTCACCACCGCCACACCCAGTAGTCCTAGCAGCAATACCGTCGACATCAGCAATTCCATGGACATGATGCGTCTCCATCGTGCGGTTGGAGTTAGCAGGCAGAGCCTTTTACCGCGGCGCAGAGCGCAGTGATCCGATCATTCACCGCACCGCCCAGCAGAACAAACATCGCGGCAACCGCCACCGTAATCAGCCCACCGGCCACGGCATATTCCACAATGGTCAGGCCGTCTTCATCATCGATAAACTTAACTATCGAAGTTCTGAGTCTTTGAACTTTCATGTCATTTACCTCACTTCAACGGTCATAAAACCGGCTGATAAAGAACAATGCGAAGCCCATTGAGCAAATACTTCGAAGCTTTATCAGGCAATGCTGAAACCGGCGCCTCGATGGGCTTCATCCCATTCCCGAAAGGGAGCGGTTGTCAGCAGGCAGAGCCCTTGACCGCGGCGCAGAGTGCGGTAATCCGGGTGTTCACGGCGCTGCCCAGCAAGACGAACATCGCCGCCACAGCCACCGTGATCAACCCACCGGCCACGGCGTATTCCACAATGGTCAGGCCGTCTTCATCTTTGGCGAACTTCAGTACCGAAGCCTTGATAGTTTGAAGAGTCATTTCGCACACCTCATCGGGGTTGTTTTTCAAAGAGGCAGTACATTGCGAACTGCCTGATGCAACCCTAGTCAGCAGGTGGTCATAGCCGTTAGGAGGATTTTGCACATCGCTAGGATTTTTTTGCGGGAATGGAAAATGACTCGAATCGGGGAAATCCATCCCGTGCGGCAGCACAAGCGGGTGCTTGCAAGCGGCGCATGGCGGGGACGGCGCTAAAAGATCGGTTTTTTATAAAAAATTATTCGGCGAAGTGATAGCACTGTGACAATACTGCTAGCTAAAGGGCAGAAAGAACCTCTGGGTAGTCGTCCTATGGCGCCAAGTCTGACTGAAAAACCAAAGCTGTTATGGTTCGATCTGACTCACGATCGGTCCACCAAGGAACTCGTCTCCCAGTTCCAGGACACCTGCGACTGCACGCTGGCAAAGAACGCCATGCTGCCCGGCGGGGAACAGGTCGACATGATCTGCATCCACTTCGATCGCCCGGACACGCCGGGCCTGCGGCGCCTGTTGGAGATCAAGCGGACCGTTCCTGCCACCCCCATCACCATGTTCACCGTGCAGCACTCCGAAGAACTGGCGGTGTGGGCCATGCGCTCCAGCGTCTGGGAATACATGGTGGTGCCCTTGTCTACCGCCGAGAGAAAGCGCTACCTGACGGCCGTGGTGCAACTGTGCGAACTGCGTCGCAATACCAATGGCCGGGGCAAGACCTCGCAGATCGACCACTCCCCGACCCTGCCGGACAGTATCCGCCTGACCTCCGGGCACCAGAAACACCAGGCTCTCAGCCACATCATGCTGTACATCGACCAGCATTTTCGCGAAAGCATCGATCAGCGCGATCTGGCCAAGCGCTGCGGCATGACCACATTTCGCTTCAGCCGGGTGTTCAAGGAAGCCAACGGGCTCGGCTTCACCGACTATGTGCTGAACAAACGCATGAGCTTTGCCAAGGAACTGCTCGATAACAGCCAGATGCCCATCACCAGCATCGGCTACGAGGCAGGCTTCAAGGACCCGTCCTACTTCGCCCGCGCCTTCAAGCAATACGCCAGTTGCACCCCCAGTGAGTACCGTCTTGCGTACCAGATGCGCAGCGCAAACCCTGCACCGCCACCTCCGGATGAGGCGGCTCTGGAAGCGATTGAAAACCTGGTGCACAGCCTTGAGAGGTGAGCCATGTTTGTTCAGCAAAGTACGTAGTCAGTGCGCAGCACCCAGGCTCATGGGGCGAGCTTTCTTCTCTCGATAGGAATGGACAGAACAATGCTGGTACGCGTCTCTCCGTACGCGTTGATTTTCGCAATGATGTCCTCGATCTCAGCCATGGATCTGGCGTAGATCCGGATCAGATAGGAGTCGTTTCCGGTGATGTGCAGGCACTCTACGACTTCGGGTATGTCGGTGAGCGTTGCTATTAATTTGGACTTCGCCGGCTTGAGAGTGGTGATGCCGACGACAGCTGATATGCCGTACCCCAGTTTGGTTGGATCTAACTGAGCGCAATAGCCCTTGATCACCCCTGAGTCTTCAAGTTTACGCAACCTGTCATTGGTGGCAGGAATAGAAAGACCTGCGTGCTTGGAAAGCTCTGTGATGGAAATGCGACCACAGTCCTGTACCTTACCCAGGATTTTGACGTCTATACGATCCATGTGCGTTTTCCCCGGTTAAAAGTATAAATTTTAATGAAAAGCCCGCGTTTTTCATTAAAAAAAGCATGCACCAAAATAAAGCAGAGCGCTAGTCTATTTCCAGCCTGAAAGCCTGAGGGCAATCAATAGCCCTGCTCTTTAGCGTGACGCACTCATAATAAAATATTCTCTCCAGGGATGGTGTTCGCATGGAAGATGAAAAGATAAAGTGTGAAAAAAAGTCATACTCTTTCACCCAGCACATTGGCACGCAAGTGCTAAATCTGCGACGATTCAAGAAGGACCAGATCCTGATGTACTTGATGGGTGTCGGTCTCTTTTCGCTGGGTGCCAAGTGTTTCATCATCAGTCAACTGGGCACCGACCCACTAGACGTCTTGATCATCTCGATCGATAAAATATTTATGCTGGGCATGGGCATCTGTTCAGCTATCGTGTCCCTCTTCTTCCTGACATGGTGGATGCTCTGGAACAAAAAATACCCGCCGATAAGCCCCTTTATTACAACAACACTGACCGGTCTGTTGATTGATCTCTGGTCATGGCTGGGGCTCGGAGAGTATTTGATCGCGAGAATGAATGAGTACACGTTATTGGCGACGGGGCTGATGTTATGTGCCTATTCCTCCGCGTTGATCATCATGAGCGGTATTGGAATCAGAATCATGGACCTCGTGGTACTGACCATGGTTTCCAAGTGGGGCTGGTCATTCACCAAAGCCAAAATGATCATTGAAATCGGCATCTTTTCGAGCGGCTGGCTTTTAGGCGGCCCATTCGGCGTGGGAACGATTGCATTCCTGTTAGTGATCGGCCCGCTTATCCAACCCTTCATGAACATGAATGCCAAGCGCTTTTCACTCAAGAACCATGGATTGATTCGCGCTTCATCCGCCTACTAATACCCATAAAGATGATTGCCATTCATGGCGACGGGATTGTTTCGCCTCGACTTTTTCAACCGATGATATTGACAGCAACTTCCGTGATGAGGAGTGAGAAAGATGGACACTACAAAAAATAAGAACTGGACCTTGGAAAGCAGCCCGGCAAAACTGGAAGAAATACTCCCAGGGGGCGTCGTCAAGTGTCATCTTTCCCCGCGAAACTGTGTCATACAGGAGGGCAAGGTAGGTTTTTGCAAAGTGCGCGGAAACCGTGGCGGCCGACTCGTTACATTGAACTACGGCAAAGGCGTTCACAGCACGGAAGAAACGATTGAGACCGAAGCCGTTTTCCACTTTGCGCCTGGAGAGCGGATCCTGTCCCTGGGCAATATCGGCTGCATGCTCAACTGCGGTTATTGCCACAACTGGAAGACCTCGCAAGCCAAGTACGTCACCGACAAAGACGTTTACTACTACACCCCTGAACAAGTTGTGGAAACCGCACTCAAGCACGGAATACGCGTCATTTCCTGGACGTATAACGATCCCGTTGTCTGGCATGAATTCATCCTCGACACGGCAAAGCTGGCCAAGGAAGCGGGCCTGATCAACCTGTATAAATCGGCGTTCTTTATCAGTGAAGAAGCCATCGATGAATTACTGCCGGTCATCGATATTTTCTCGATTTCGCTGAAATCCATTTCCCCGGAATACTACCGCAAGGTCACGACCGGCTGGGTAGAACCGGTCCTCGCGGGCATCAAGAAGGTCTATGACGCCGGCAAATATGTCGAGGTCAGCACCTTGATGGTGACCGACATCAGCGACGACGAGGAAACGGCCCGGAAAATCAGCCAGTGGGTATTGGATGAGCTGGGCCCGAATGTGCCGCTGCACTTCGTCAGGTTCCACCCTGATTACAAAATGAGCAACAGCATCCGCACCCCTGTGGACCGGCTGCTGAAGGCTCGGGACGTAGCTCGCAGCATGGGCGTTGAGCATGTCTACCTGGGCAACGTGAATGATGTCGAGGGAACCAACACCAGTTGCAACAACTGTAACGCCCTGCTCGTCACCCGCTACGGCTTGAACGCTGAAATCATCGGGCTGGACAGCAAGGGTTGCTGCTCTCGATGCGGGCACGATGCGCATTTCAAATTACTGGGCGAACACCAGGCGAACGCTCCAGTCGAGCTGCGAGAGGACGCGCTGAGCGCTTACGAGAAACGCAAGTTCGAGTGGCATGGGGATATCGTGTCGCTGCACGCCCAAGTGCTCAATACCGAAGATTTCGAACAGACCGTCTACCTGCGGCGCAACTATACGGACGGGCACAACAGCGATTGGAAATCACTGACGCTGCGGCCGCATGAAAGCTATCGATTCATTATTGCCAAGGCACGCATCGATGAAACCGGTCCTGAGGTCTGGCTCCCCAACGGAGTGAACTCGAACCTTCATGAAGTATTCGACAGGGCTCACTTCCCCACGGAGTCGATTGAAGAGATTGGTATTTCGCAAAACGACATTACCCCGACCATTGGTTACGAGGGCAAGCAGAACATGTATGAACAGGTCATCAAACTGGTCAGCCAAGCATGAAAGTGTCCACTGAAATACTTCATATCAAGGTCGATGACCGGGACGCGCGTCCTTCGGTCACTCCTATTTATCAGTGCAGCGCCTTCAGCGCCGATTCGGCCTTCTTCTACTCAAGGAAGGCCAATCCCAATGTGACCGAATTGGAACAGGTTGTCGCGTCCCTGGAGGGCAGCGAATATGCCCTGGCCTACAGCACCGGGATGAGCGCCATCTACATGGTGTTGGAACTGTTGAAACCGGGTGCTTCGCTGGTCATCAACAAATACATCTATGGCTGCTCTTATAAATTGTTCCAGCGCTATGCGGCACGTATCGGCGCACACCTGACGATTCTGGATCTCACCACACAAGATGGGTTGAATGCCTTGCCGGCGAACGTCGACATGGTCATTTTCGAAACACCGACCAACCCGTTCCTGAAAGACATCGATATTCATGCGGTCAGCCGGGCCGTCAAGCAAAACAACCCGCAAGCACTGGTGGTGGTTGACAACACCTGGGCCACGCCGATATTTCAGAAGCCGTTGAATTTTGGCGCCGACATTTCACTGTACAGCGCAACCAAATACTTCTCCGGGCATAGCGATGTCATGGGTGGCCTGGTTCTGGTCAACAGCGAAATGATTTACAACCGCCTGCTTGAGGGTCGCTTTTATTCAGGCACGATATTAACGCCCAATAGCGCATGGCT
This sequence comes from Pseudomonas brassicacearum subsp. brassicacearum, assembly GCF_008801605.1. Classification (GTDB taxonomy): domain Bacteria; phylum Pseudomonadota; class Gammaproteobacteria; order Pseudomonadales; family Pseudomonadaceae; genus Aquipseudomonas; species Aquipseudomonas brassicacearum. The sequence continues at coordinate 165,561 of NZ_VZPJ01000008.1, forward strand.
GCTTCGCAGAAGCATGCAGACGTTCAACCTGCGCATGGAAAAGCACAGCCAGACGACAGCAAGCATGCTCAACTATCTGCGCGAGCTGCCTTTTATTGAGCATGTCTATTATCCACGCGTCGATGGCAAACAACTGACCGGTTACGGCGGCATTGTGTTTGTTGATATTCGGCCCGACCTGGTTCCCTTCTACAAAACGTTCACCAGCACGCTCAAATGGTTTGGCACGGGCACTGGAATGGCCTGCGTGACATCAATGGTTGCCCAGCCCTTCAGTGGCAGCCATGCCTCGATGACAGATCAGGAAAAAGCGGACATGGGCATCGAAAAAGGCCTGGTTCGATTGTGCTTTGGCCTGGAGGACCTGGATGACCTCAAGGACGACCTGCTGCAGGCATTCGAAGCCATGGAGAGGCAGGTCGATCAAGAACGCTCACTCGATCCTGCGTAGCGGGTGTTGATCATGAGCAACGGGCCTTCAATGGCTCGTTGCTTTTTATGGAGAAGCGAAAGTGTCCAGCGCATTCGAAAGCACGATATTCGACGACCCCATCCTGAACGTCATCCACCTACTGAACTCCATTGCCCAAGAGAACCCGGAGGCCATTTCACTGGCCTCCGGTCGACCCGATGATGAGCAGTGCGACCCTTCGCTCATCGACAGGGGCCTGGCCCAATACAAAGATCACGTTGCCGGCACCGAACAGTCACTTGCGACGCTGCTCTGCCAGTATGGAAAAACCTCTGGAATCATCAATGAAATAATCGCCAGCCATTTGCAGGTGGATGAAGCGATCAACGTTTCCGACCCTGAAAGCATTGTGGTGTGCATGGGCTTTCAAGAAGCCTGCACCTTGACGCTCCTGTCCATTTTTGAAGGCAGTGGGGTTTTATTGGTACCTGACCCGGTGTTTTCCGGCATCACGGGTATCGCAAAACTGCTGGGTATAAAAATAGTCCCCGTCCCCATGACGACCTTTCTTGATCCGATCGCCCTGCGCAGGCTCATTGAAGCGCTGGAATCCAGAGGTGAAAGAATCAAGGCGCTTTATGCGATTCCTGATTTCAGCAATCCTACCGCCGACAGCCTTTCCCATGACAACAGAAGAGCCATGCTCTCCCTGGCCGATGAAAAGAACTTTTTCATCCTCGAAGACACTGCCTACCGCTACTTCAGGTACGAAGGCGATGCCATTGCGTCCATGAAGTCCATCGATAGCCGCCGAGTGTTCTTGCTGGGCTCGTTTGCCAAATCGATTTTCCCGGGCTTGCGCATGGGCTATGTGGTCGCCCCAGAGGGCACTGGGGTCATGTCCTTCAGCAGCCGATTGTGCAAAGCCAAAAGCCTGATCACGGTGAACACCCCTGCCTTGTGCCAAGCGGTTGTCGCAGGCCTGCTGATCGAGCACAACTACTCGTTGAAAGGACTGAACCAACCCAGGGTGCTGTCTTATACAAAGAAAAGAAATCACATGCTTGAATGCCTTGAGCGCGAATTTCCATTCAGGATCGGCGCTCAAAGAGCGGTCAGCTGGAATCATCCGGCAGGCGGCTTCTTCATCAATGTGCAGCTGCCTTTCGTCTTTGGATATTCTGAAATGCGCGAGTGCGCCAGGCTGTTCAAGGTGATTGTATTTCCCACCACCTTGTTTTCGCTGATGAATGAGGCCACCACCCAGGTCAGGCTGTCGTTCAGCAATGCAACCGCCTCGCAAATCACCCAGGCGATAGGCCGTTTCAGGGCGTACGTCGAGTTCAGACTGCAGTAAAACGTCCCCATGCAACGCAGGGGAGATACCAGGCTTATGCCTCGCTCAGCGAGGCATAAGCTCCAGGTCAGGTTCCCGTGGCGAGCATGACGCCAGTGGCGACCTGGTAGGCCCCCAGGATGGTGATGGTTGCCCCTGAAAAGTAGTTGATCAGCCTGAGCTTTGATTCGGCAATCCGCGCCTTGAAAATGGAGGAGAACCCACTCAACCCCAGCCACCAGGCCGCCGAACCCAGGAAGATACCGGTCACCATCGGCAGCAAGGCGTGCTGGCCGCCTTGGTCACTGGCCATGCCGTCACTCAATGCGGCAAATATCGCGATAAACGACAAGATGGTCATGGGGTTGGACAGCGTCAGGAACAGCGTGGTCGAGTAGGCTTTGAACATATTGGCCCGCTCGCCCGCCATGGCCGTCGAGCCGCCCTTCGATCGTATTGTCTGATAGCCAATGTAGGCGAGGAACAGCCCTCCAAAGATACACAACCAGGGTTTGAAGCTGATGAGCGTCGCAATGATGGCCGTGACACCCAGGGCACCGATGAATCCATAGATCGAATCGGCTGTGGCCGCGCCCAATCCCGTCGCGAAACCGGCTCTCCACCCAAGCATCAGGCTTCGCTGTATGCACAACAGCCCAATGGGTCCTACAGGGGCTGCAATGCACAGCCCAATGACCATCGATTTAACGAAAATCAGCATAAATGCATCTCCAGAATGGGTACTGGAAGGTTAGGAGAAGTGCATTTCTTTAGGAATGAACTATTAATCTTCCTAAGCGTTTTCCCTTAAATTTTGCAGGAAGTACTCTCACCTTCCCTTCAATATTAAGGAAAATCGTTGCCAGCCCCGCAGACAACGCAAATCGCTCGTTAAAGGCCCTTGAGCGCCGGATACATAACCTTGGGCATTTAAATGGCTTTTTTACGCGCATAAAAAAACGCCGCTCAAATGAGCGGCGTCTTTTTGAATTTGGAGCGGGAAACGAGACTCGAACTCGCGACCCCGACCTTGGCAAGGTCGTGCTCTACCAACTGAGCTATTCCCGCAAATGGCGTCCCCTAGGGGACTCGAACCCCTGTTACCGCCGTGAAAGGGCGGTGTCCTAGGCCACTAGACGAAGGGGACACGCTGCCCGGAACACATGGTGTGTGTTCCAGTGCCCAGACCCGCCTCCGAAGACTTGGTTCTGGTTTCACTCAGCCCTGCCCGAAAGCAACGCTGTTTAAAATTGGAGCGGGAAACGAGACTCGAACTCGCGACCCCGACCTTGGCAAGGTCGTGCTCTACCAACTGAGCTATTCCCGCATTGGCGTCCCCTAGGGGACTCGAACCCCTGTTACCGCCGTGAAAGGGCGGTGTCCTAGGCCACTAGACGAAGGGGACACACGTACAACATTCACTACTTATAGCGTTTGGCTGAGTGCTTTACGCTGTAAGTGGCGCGCATTCTATGGATGGATTGAAGGGTCGTCAACCCCCAGATATAAATTTATTTAAATCAATGACTTCGCCCGGTTTGGAGGCGATCCGGACATTTTGCCCGCCCGGTCTCTGACGCCTATATTCTGTCACCCGCCGAGACGCTATAGTCGCGCCCGGCAAATGATGGCAATGTGCACCCACCCGGTTATGCTTCCCATAAACAGCACGACGCCCGTCTAATCGCGTCGCTCGGGCCTATGCGCTTAAAAGCCAAGCCACTACACTCATGACATGCGTACCACAATAAAGAGGTCTTACCGGTGACACCACTCATGATCACCCTGCTCGTCGTAGCCGGGATCGCCCTGTTGATCGCCATTGGCTACATGAACCACGTGGTGGAAAACAACAAGCTGGAAAAGGCCCGCACCAAGGTAGAACTCAACGACCGCATGCGTCGCTGTGGCGAGCTCACCGAAACCTTCCCCGGGCAATTGATGACCCCGGCCCTGAAGTTGTTGATGACGCGCCTTGAGATGAACGTCTGTCAGCGCTTGCTGAACCTGGACAAGACCAATTCCGCGGTCAAGGCACGCCTGGACGAGTTGAGCGCACTGGCCGCCCAGGGTGAATCGATCCCGGTGAACAATCCACCGGCACCGATCCAGACCGAAGCCAAGGCCAAGGACGTACGGTTTCTGCTCGAGGCCTTGCACGGCCAGATCACCCGCGCCGCCCAGGACGGTTTCCTGCCGCCTAACGAAGCCAAGCGCTGGATTCGCGAAGTACGGCACATTCTGGTGCTGCTGCACATCGAGTTCTTCAACAACCTCGGCCAGCAAGCCCTGCAGCAAGAACAACCCGGGCAGGCCCGCCTGGCCTTCGAGCGCGGCGTGCAGTACCTGCGCAAGCAACAGGAACCCCAGGTCTACGCCGAACAACTGGCCTACCTGGAGAAACTCCTGGCCCGCGCCAATGCCCAGGTCCTGGCCAGCACCCAGCCGGTCGAAGGCGAGGTCAACCAGTTGACCGAAGGGCTGAAGGACGCCGAAGTCAACGACGAGTGGAAGAAGAAGAAGGTTTACGACTGAGGATTCATTGTCGGATACGAATCATTTGTGGCGAGGGGATTTATCCCCTCGCCACAAGGGGTTGCGTCGTCTTTGTCACAACTTGAAATGCCCCACCATCCCTTTCAGCTCAACCCCCAACTGCGCCAGCTCGATGCTGGAAGCGGCATTGCCGCGCATCGCCAGGGAGGATTGATCGGCACTGGCGCGAATGCTGGTGACACTGCGATTGATCTCCTCGGCCACCGAACTCTGCTGCTCGGCCGCCGCCGCGATCTGTTGGTTCATCTGCTGGATCAGTGATACCGCCGCCGCAATACTGCCCAAGGCGCTTTCGGTCTGCAGTGCATCGCTGACCGCCATCTTCACCAACTCGCCGCTGCTCTGGATCTGCTGCACGGAAGCCTGGGCCGCTGAACGCAAGGCGCTCACCAGTCGCTCGATCTCCTCGGTGGACTGTTGCGTGCGCCTGGCCAACGCCCGCACCTCATCGGCCACGACCGCAAAGCCCCGGCCCTGCTCCCCGGCCCGGGCCGCCTCGATAGCGGCATTGAGCGCCAACAGGTTGGTTTGCTCGGCCACGCTCTTGATCACACTCAGCACCGTGCCGATGTTCTGGATCTCGGCGCTGAGGCTTTCGATGCTGGAGCTGGCCGACGTGGCCGAGTCGGCCAACTGCTCGATGCGCACCATGCTCTGACGCACCACTTGCTGGCCGCTTTCGACCTTGTCGTCGGCAGTCTGGGCCGCTTGTGCGGCTTCTTCCGCGTTGCGTGCCACATCATGCACAGTCGCCGTCATCTGGTTCATCGCCGTGGCGACCTGCTCGGTTTCCTCTTTCTGGCTGCTGACTTCCAGGTTGGTCTGTTCAGTCACGGCCGACAGCGACTGGGCCGAATTGGCCAACTGCTCGATACCGGCCTGCAGGCCGCTGACGATACTGCTCAGCCCCGCGCCCATCTGTTGCATCGCCTGCATCAACTGACCAATTTCGTCCCGGCGCGTCACTTCGACCGTGGCGCTCAAGTCACCCGCCGCAATCTGCTGGGCCACGCGAATGACACTGCGCAGCGGCGTCACGATCAGCCGGGTTATGACCCACGCAGCGATCAATCCCACCAGCAACGCCAGGGCCGACGAACCGATGATCAGCAGTGAATTCTTCTTCAGTTCGGTCTGCATGGCATGGTCTTCGGCACTGAAGGCCTGGTCAACCCGCGCCACCACTTGATCGGCCCGCTCGTGCAGTTGCTGGTAGACGACTTTTTCCTTCGCCAGCAGGCCGGTGTATTCGGCCAATTGTTCATTGAACCCGGCGATATGCCCGGCCACTTCATTCAGCACGGTCTGGTAACCGGGGTCCTTGACGGTGGTCTTGAGCACTTCGGCCTGTTTCATCGCCTGCTCGGCCTGTTCGATGCTGCCTTCTGCGGCGCCCTCGACATTGCCTTTGCGGCTCTGGTCCAGGCGGACCCGCGCTTCGTTCATGGCCTGCAACATCAAGCGTGATACTTCGCTGACCTGGTTGGCCTGCTCGATGAACTCGGCCCCCTCCTTGCCCTCGGAATCTTTCAAGGTATAGGCGCCGTCATCCGCCAGCCCGGCCTGCAACACATCCAGGTTATTGGCGACGCTGGACACCGACCAACTGGCCATTTCCAGCGCCAGGTCCTTGCTCTGGCTCAACCCGACAAATTCGTCGAACGCCTTGCGATACGCGGCCAGCGCCTGCTCCACGTCGTTCATCACCGGCACGTTGGCAGCCGACTGCACCTTGAGTTCGTTCGCCTGGGCCAGCAGTCCATCGACGCCCTGGCGCAGGGCATCGGCCGTCTTGGGATCGGAGCGCGAGGCGTATTCCTGCTCCAGCAGCCGAACCTTGAGCAACCCGCTGTTGAGGGAGGACATCTGTTTCAAGCCATCGAAGCGATAACTGATGGTCTGCAGGGACCAGACACCGATGGCCGCGACCACCGCGGTCAGCAACAGCACCAGGACAAATCCGATACCCAGTTTCTTTGCCATACCCAGGTTGGCAAAACGTCCTTGCACGGCCGAAATCATTGCGCTCAGTCCTCTGCCAGTGTGTGTTGATTGCAGATTCGCAACGAGACGCCCTGCAGCACAAGATGCTGGCGTCGGAATAATGGCAAAAAGCTACAGCCGCGTCGTTTTCAGGACACTAGAGGTCGATCCAGAGCCGCGGCCCGGAAGAACGCCTGCGCCCTGGGGTCACGGGCATACGCCACGTTGATCCGTAGCCAGTCGCTGTCGGCGCCCGAAGGGCTGAATGCGCTACGCGAAGACAGCAGCACGCCGAAACGCCTGGCCAGACCTTGTACTCCAGCGTAGTCACACAATGGCGGTCTTGCCCAGATGAAAAGCCCGCCGGCCGGTTTGCCGAAGACCTCCCAATCGGCGTCTTCCAGAACCTGCAACAGCGCCGCCATATCGGCGCCCAGGCGCTGCCGCTGGCGCTGGACCAACTTGCGATAGGCACCATTGGCCAGAAGGCAGGCAAGGACCGACTCACAGAACCGCGATCCACCCATGCTGGTAATACCCTTGACCTCGCTCAGGCGCGCGATGATGGAGGGCCCGGCCACCACGAAACCGACGCGCAACGAACTGCTCAGGGTTTTCGAGAAGCTGCCCACGTAGACCACCTCGGGGTCCAGTGCCGCCAGCCGGGTCCGTGCCGAGCTCTGGAAATCGCCATAGGCATCGTCTTCGATCACCAGTACGCCGTGTTCCTTCGTCAATTGCAGCAGCCGTTGAGCAACAGCCGGAGCCAGGCTGCTGCCAGTCGGGTTATGGCAGGCGCTGTTGACGAACAGCGCAGTGGGCCGGTGCATCGTCAACAGGTCTTGCAGCGCATCGACGTCCGGGCCGCGCGGGGTCCTGGGCAATTCGATCATGTCGATGTCGTGCAACCTGAGCAGGTCGAACAGGCTTGAATAGCCGGGGTTCTCCACGACCACGCAGGAACCCGGCGGCAACAGCGTCCGTACGATCAGGTCCAGCCCGTGGGTCGCTCCGGTGGTGGTCAGGATCAGGTCTTTATCGGCCTCGATATTGAATTGTTTCAAGCGCCTGGAAAGTTGCTCACGCAGGGCGGGCAGCCCCAACGATGTGCTGTAGTTGAACAATCCCGCCATGTCGGTGCGAGTGACCTGACGGATCGCATAGCCCAGGTCATCGCTTTCGCGCCAGCTCTCGGGCAGCCCGCCACACCCCAGCTTCAATTCCCATTGCGAGCTGTCGCCCCCGTCGGCGAACGTGTCCTGCTGTCGATTCTGATCGTTGGGCTCGGGCCCGGGCGACGGGGGTGGTGCGACAAAAAAGCTGGAACCATGGCGGGACGCCAACAGGCCCTGGGCGACCAGGCGTTCACACGCTTCATTGACGCTGGACTGGCTGAGCAGGTTCTCCCGCGCCAGTTGACGGACGGATGGCAGCCGAGTTCCCGGTTGCACCGCATCCTGTCGGATCCAGCCGGTCAGCGCGTCGACGATTTGCTGCACGACAGGCACCAGGGCCTGTCGGTCGATTCTCAACTCCATGAGTAACCAAGCTCCTAAGCGTTTGTTTTATTTCCGGAAACAGTTAAGCACAGGCCGCTATGGGACGATGTACGACAACGTCGCCAAAACCGTCGATTCTCACCCTTTGAAACACATTGAGGGCCGTTCCGAGGTTTTTTCGGCCCTACACGAAAAAGCCCGCAACCAGTGCGGGCTTCGTCCTACAAGCTGAGGGACACGTCCTCAGAACGCCGTGACGCCGCCGTCCACCGCCAGGGAATGGCCCGTGGTGAAAGCCGCCCCGTCGCTGCACAAATACAGCACGGCGCTGGCGATTTCCTCGACTTTGCCGATACGTCCCACCGGGTGCATGGCGTTGGCGAACTCGCCTTTTTTCGGGTCCGCTTCATAGGCACGACGGAACATGTCGGTGTCGATCACCGCCGGACAGACTGCATTGACGCGAATCTTCTTCTTGGCGTATTCGATGGCGGCCGATTTGGTCAGGCCGATCACTGCATGCTTGGACGCCGCATAGATGCTCATCTTCGGCGCCGCCCCCAGGCCCGCCACCGAGGCCGTGTTGACGATCGCCCCGCCGCCTTGGGCCAACAGCAATGGCAACTGGTACTTCATGCACAGCCAGACGCCCTTCACATTGACCCCCATGATCGCGTCGAACTCATCAAGGGTACCGTCGGCCAGCTTGCCCTTCTCGATCTCGATCCCGGCGTTGTTGAAGGCGTAGTCAAGGCGACCGTAGGTCTTGATCACCTCGTCCATCAGCTGCTGCACATCGGTTTCCAGCGTCACGTTGCAGCGCACGAACACCGCTTCGCCGCCCGAATCACGAATCGACTGTACCGTGCCCTCGCCGCCCGCCACGTCCAGGTCGGCCACCACCACCTTCAGGCCCTCTGCCGCGAACGCCAAGGCAGTGGCCCTGCCGATGCCAGCGGCGGCGCCGGTAACCACGGCGACCTGTCCGGAAAACGTCATGCTCATTGTCTGTTCCTCGAAGAATGCGGGAGATGCCGCCAGTCTAGTCACAGGTCCCGAGGACGCGGCAGCACTATCCAACTGCCGTTTGAGCATTCATGGGCGCCAGTGATAAGCCCCCCAGGCGAACTATCACTGTGTTGGATCGAACTGCATTCGCTGTACCAGCAAACCTTGCGACAAATGCTTCGAAGGTCTATCAACAAGGCTTCATTCATCTTGAGTGCCCGCCATGACTGCCCAGACCAATCGCCAGTTCCTGCTCGCCAAACGCCCGGTAGGCGCGGCGACCCGCGAGACTTTCACCTATCAGCAAGTACCGGTCGGCGAACCGGCAGCCGGCCAGATCCTGGTGAAAAACGAATACCTGTCGCTGGACCCGGCCATGCGCGGCTGGATGAACGAGGGCAAGTCCTATATACCGCCGGTCGGCATCGGCGAGGTGATGCGCGCATTGGGTGTCGGCCAGGTAATTGCCTCGAACAACCCGGGGTTCGCGGTCGGGGACTACGTAAACGGTGCGTTGGGGGTGCAGGATTATTTCCTCGGCGAGCCAAGAGGTTTCTACAAGGTCGATCCGAAACTGGCTCCGCTGCCACGTTATTTGTCCGCCCTGGGCATGACGGGCATGACCGCCTATTTCGCCCTGCTGGACGTCGGCGCGCCCAAGGCTGGCGAGACCGTGGTGCTCTCAGGGGCCGCCGGTGCGGTGGGCAGCATCGCCGGGCAGATCGCCAAGATAAAAGGCTGTCGCGTGGTGGGCATCGCCGGTGGAGCCGACAAATGCAAGTTCCTGGTCGATGAACTGGGTTTCGACGGCGCCATCGACTACAAGAACGAAGACGTCCACGCCGGCCTCAAGCGCGAATGCCCCAAGGGCGTGGACGTGTATTTCGATAACGTCGGCGGCGACATCCTGGATGCCGTGCTCAGCCGCTTGAACCTCAAGGCCCGCGTGGTGATTTGCGGCGCCATCAGCCAGTACAACAACAAGGAAGCGGTGAAAGGCCCCGCCAACTACCTGTCGCTGCTGGTCAACCGGGCGCGCATGGAGGGCTTCGTGGTCATGGACTACGCCGCGCAGTTCGCCGCCGCCGGGCAGGAAATGGCCGGCTGGATGGCCAAGGGGCAGCTCAAGAGCAAGGAAGACATTGTCGAAGGGCTGGAGACATTCCCCGAGACACTGACCAAATTGTTCAGTGGGGAGAACTTCGGGAAGTTGGTATTGAAGGTCTGACACAAAACAACTGTGGGAGCGAGCTTGCTCGCGATGGGGCCGTGTCAGTCAACATTGATATGACTGACATACCGCTATCGCGAGCAAGCTCGCTCCCACATTGGGGATCTTCGGTGTTTGGTCAGGCCAGTTCGGCCACGACCGCCGCCAGCGCCTTGGCCGGGTCGGCGGCCTGGCTGATCGGGCGACCGATCACCAGGTAATCGGCACCGGCGTCCAGCGCCTGGCGTGGGGTCAGGATGCGACGTTGGTCGTCCTGGGCACTGCCCGCCGGACGAATCCCCGGGGTCACCAGTTGCAGCGACGGGTGAGCCGCCTTCAGGGCGCTGGCCTCCAGGGCCGAACAGACCAGACCGTCCAGGCCGGCCTTCTCCGCCAGCGCCGCCAACCGCAGCACCTGCTCCTGGGGCTCGACGTCCAGGCCGATCCCGGCCAGATCCTCGCGCTCCATGCTGGTCAGCACGGTCACGCCGATCAGCAACGGTTTCGGGCCGCTGCGCTGATCCAGCACTTCACGGCAGGCCGCCATCATGCGCAGGCCACCGGAGCAATGCACGTTGACCATCCACACACCCATCTCCGCAGCCGCCTTGACGGCCATGGCGGTGGTGTTGGGAATATCGTGGAACTTCAGGTCCAGGAACACTTCGAACCCCTTGTCGCGCAGGGTCCCGACAATTTCCGAAGCGCAACTGGTGAACAGTTCCTTGCCGACTTTGACCCGGCAAAGCTTGGGGTCCAACTGGTCGGCCAGCTTCAGGGCGGCGTCACGGGTGGGAAAATCCAGGGCGACGATGATGGGCGTCTGGCAGGCGGACATGAGCGGGCTCTCAGGCAAGTCGAAATCGGCGCGCATTGTAGCGGAACGAGCGCCCGTGCGGGACCCGATGATCGGTAAATCTCATCGTCCCCCTGCAGCATGGACGATACCGGCCTTTGTGTCGAAGCCGATACACTCATGACATGCGTACAACACGTCCACACGCTACCGTCCGCCGCCGCAACCCGTCCTTTCAGCGCTTCACGCCTCACGGCACGAAGCCTATGCTGAGGGCTCAACCTCGCCGCCTACTTTGCGGTTGGCAGCCTACCTGGCAGATGATGCATCCATGCAGAACACCCCTGTTGCAAATTCTGACGATCAAAAAGTGCTCGACGATGACAAGCGCTGGAACACCCGCGCGCTGATCGTCGATGACGACGTGCCGATCCGCGAGCTGCTGATCGACTACCTGGCCCGCTTCAGCATAAGGGCTAGCGGCGTGACCGATGGCGCGGCCATGCGCCAGGCGATGCAGGCCGAACACTTCGACGTGATCGTGCTCGACCTGATGCTGCCGGGTGAAGATGGCTTGCAGTTGTGCCGCTGGCTGCGCGCCGAATCGGACATCCCGATCCTGATGCTCACCGCCCGCTGCGAGCCCACCGACCGCATCATCGGCCTGGAGCTGGGCGCCGATGACTACATGGCCAAGCCGTTCGAACCCAGGGAGCTGGTGGCGCGTATCCAGACCATCCTGCGTCGAGTGCGCGACGACCGCAGCGAGCAGCGGGCCAATATCCGTTTCGACAACTGGCGGCTCAACAGCGTACTGCGCCAACTGATCTCCGCCGATGGGCTGGTGGTGCCGCTGTCCAATGCCGAGTTCCGCCTGTTGTGGGTCTTCATCGAACGGCCGCGCCGAGTGCTCAGCCGCGAACAACTGCTGGACGCCGCTCGCGGGCGCTCCATCGAGGCCTTCGACCGCAGCATCGACCTGCTTGTATCACGCCTGCGCCAGAAGCTGGGCGACGACCCCAAGGCCCCGCAACTGATCAAGACCGTGCGCGGTGAGGGCTACTTGTTCGACGCGCGGGACATCGGTTGATGCAACTGCGCCTCGACTCCCTGTTCGGCCGCCTGTTTGGCGTGCTGTTGCTGGCGATTGTCCTGGCGCATCTGTTGGCGTTTGCCTGGTTTTCTCACTACGACAGACCGCCTCCCGGGCCACCGCCGCAATTTTCCCGACAAGCCGAAGGCCCCCCGCGCTTCGGCCCGCCCCCTAATCGTCCTGCGCGGCCCTGGTTCGGCGGCCCGGTGGTGCCGCTGACCTTTCAATTCGTGTTCCTGATCGTCGCGGCCTGGTATGGCGCCAAGCTCCTGACCCGCCCCATCCAGCGCCTGAGCGATGCAGCCGAGCGCCTGAGCGAAAACCTCGACAGCCCGCCGCTGGATGAAAACGGCCCCCGTGAAGCGCGACAGGCGGCCCATACGTTCAACCTGATGCAGCAACGGATTCTCGAGCAGGTGCAGCAGCGTTCGCGCATGCTCGGCGCGGTGTCCCATGACCTGCGCACGCCGCTTTCGCGGCTCAAGCTGCGCCTGGAGCAGATCGATGACATCAAGCTGCAAGGCCAGATGCGCCAGGACCTGGACGATATGATCGGCATGCTCGATGCCACCCTCACCTACTTGCACGAACAACGCACCAGTGAAGCGCTGCAATGGATGGACGTGCAGGCCTTGGTGGAATCGTTGAGCGAAAACGCCCAGGACCAGGGCGCCGATGTGCAGGTCAGCGGCACCTGCGCGCCGCTGCAGGTGCAACCGATGGCGTTGCGTTCGTGCCTCAACAACCTCATCGACAATGCCCTGCGCTACGCCGGCCATGCCTTGATTAGCCTGGAAGACCAACATAAGCAGGTGCTGATTCGAGTCATCGACCATGGTCCCGGTATCGCGGCGGACAAACGCGAGGCGGTGTTCGAACCGTTCTTTCGCCTGGAAGGCTCGCGCAACCGCAACTCCGGCGGCGTCGGCCTGGGCATGACCATCGCCCGGGAAGCCACCGAACGCCTGGGCGGGCAATTGATCCTGGAAGAGACGCCAGGGGGCGGGTTGACGGCGGTGATCAGCCTGCCTCGTCTCTAAGCCCTCTTATCTCCCCTGTGGGAGCGAACGCTGTGTATTTCTCTCGGTACAAACCCCACATACCCACGACAACTACCCCGCCGAGGCTGCATAAGCCGGTGCACTCACCGGCTATCCCAGCCCAAGGAGAGCGCCCATGATTGGTAGCGTCAGCAGTTACTCGACCTATACCAGCACCAGCAGTACCGCAACCAGCAGTGCCCGCAGCCAGCAGTTTCAAAAGGAACTGCTGAACAAGCTCGACAGTGACGGCGACGGTTCGGTCAATCAGGAAGAGTTGAGCACCGCCCTGTCGCAAAAAAGCGACGACGGCATCCTGGTCAGCCTGAGCGACAATTTTGGCGACCTGGACAGTGACGGCAGTGGTGACCTGAGCAGCGAGGAAATGGCCGCAATGGCGCCGCCACCTCCTCCACCACGCGACCAGGCACCGAGTACCGAACTGGCCGATGCGCTGCTCAGCGTCCTGGACACCGACGGTGATGGCGTGGTCAGCAGCGATGAGTTGAGCAACGGCCTGGCCAGCACGGACAGCGATGCCGACAGCCAGCAAGTGTTCTCGGCGTTGGACAAGAATGAAGACGGCACTGTCAGCCTCGACGAACTCGCCGCCAGCCTTGCGCCACCGCCACCGCCACCACCGCAACAGGCCTCCAGTGAAGAGTTGTTCAGCCAGCTCGATGCCGATGGCGACGCCACCGTCACCGCCAGCGAACTGAGCAGCGCCTTGCAGGCCAGCAACGGTACGTCCACGAGCACCGACACCAGCGCGATGCTGATGGAAGCACTCGACAGCGACAGCAGCGGTGGCGTCAGCAGCGACGAATTCAACAACGCCTTGCAGGCCGGTCGCCGCAGCGACAGCTCCACCGAACAGGCCAATGTCAGCGAGGCGTTGAACAGAATGATCGCCAACCTCAGCCGGCAATACTCGCTGGATAACGTCGCCACTGTAGGGAAACACCTGAACGTGGCGACCTGATTCACCGGCAAGCCTGGATTGAAACTCACTTGTGGCGAGGGGATTTATCCCCTCGCCACAAAGGTTTGTGCTTGCCTCTGGGGTGGGTTACCGCGCCTGGCTCTTGCTCCAGTCCGTCAACAGGCTATACGCCACCGCCAGCAGGGTCGGGCCGATGAACAGGCCGATGAAACCGAAGGCGATCAACCCGCCGAACACCCCCAGCAGCACGATGACCAGGGGCAGGTTTCCGCCACGGCTGATCAGGTACGGCTTGAGCACGTTGTCCACGCCACTGATGATGAACGTGCCCCAGATGCCAAGAAACACCGCCATCCCGTACTCACCCTTCCACGCCAGCCACGCCGTGGCAGGGATCCACACCAGCGGTGGCCCCATGGGGATCAGGCTCAACAGGAACGTGACGATACCCAGTACCAGCGCCCCCGGGACCCCGGCGATCAGGAAGCCGATCAGCGCCAGCACGGCCTGGGCTGCCGCAGTGCCAATCACGCCGTTGACCACCCGTTGCACCGTACCGGCCACCAGTTCGATGTAGTAACCGGCGCGGTCGCCGATCAGACGCTCCAGCAACCCGTGGACGAACACCGCCAGGCGCGGGCCGTCGCGATAGAAAAAGAACACGAACACGATGCTCAGGGTCAGTTCGAGTATGCCGCCGCCGATCTGCGCACTGCGGGCCAGCAGCCAGTTGCCGACCTGTCCCAGGTAAGGCCTGGCGGACACCATCAGCGCGGCCCCCTGCTGGTCGATGCTGTTCCAGATGCCGACCAGCCGTTCGCCCACCAGCGGTACACCGGCCAACCAGGTCGGGGCTTCGGGCAGGCCGTCGACCTGGGCGTCCTTGATGAATGCGGTGGCATCGCGCACATGGTCGGCCAGGTTGAAACCCAGCCACACCAGCGGCACCGCCACCAGCAACATCCAACCCACCGTCAGCAACGCCGCCGCCAGGGATTCGCGGCCATTGACCCAGCGGGTCAGCAGGCGCATCAGCGGCCAACTGGCGAACGCCAGCACCGCGCCCCAGAACAGCGCCGACCAGAACGGCGCCATGACCCAGAGGCTTGCACCGAACAACACCAGGAGGAGGATCTGCACCAACAGCCGATCGTTATTGATCATGTAGGGTCTCGAAAAAATGAACAGGAGCGAGGCAACGGCGTGAAAGCCGCCGCCCCGAAACAGCTTAGCGCAGCAACTCCAGGTGCAATCCCGCCGCCTCGCCGCTGGCGGCCTCCATGCGCGCCGCCCGAACGCCCTGGCCCGCCAGAGCCTCAAGCCAATCCTCGGCCCGGGGCCCGGCGATACTGACCCGCAAGCCCGTGTCCAGGTTCAGCGCCCGGGACAACAGGCGCAACCAGGTATCGTCCGGCTCACCGGCAAGACGCGGCAAATCCAGGACCCCTGTGTCCTTGAGCTGGCGCAGCAGCGTGGCCGACGTCGGCAACAGGTCCCCCAGCGCTGCGCTCGCCTCGAACTGCTCGACATGCAGGTAGGCCTTGCGATTGCCGCGGGTGATGGCATACAGCGCAATCAGTGTGTTGTCCGTCGGTGGCGCCAGGCGCAGCAGCAGGAAGGCCTGGCCGTTGTCGGCGCCATAGAGCTTGGAGTTGCCGAAGACGTCGTTGGCCCACAGGCTGCTTTCGCCGCAATCGCGGGCCTGACACCAGAACAACAGCTCGGCGCCCTGTTTCTGCAACGCTTCGCGCGCTGCGGTAAAGGCCTGGGTGGCGGAATGTTCCGGCGGCAGTTCGTAGGTGACCGACGTGACGTTCCCACGGGCATCGACCTGGCCGTCGAAGCGCAGCTGGCCGCTGATCTTGCGGATCGAGCCCATGGGGTAGACGCGTTCCAGGTCGCTGGTCTGCCGGTAATCGACAATCTGCGCGTCGGGCATGCGCGGCACACGCTCCAGGTCGCGACTGCCTGGCACATCGGCGGCGAACGACGCCGGGCTGAAGCAGGCCAGCACCAGCAGGACGAGTGAGTGAACGGATAATTTCATCGGGTCGGCTTGGCCTGGGACGCTTGGACGCAACGGGCGTCGTCGATGCACCGCGAGGCTGATAAACAGAGGTCTGTCATGGTTGTCTCCCTTTCAACCCGCCCAGCCTCGACAGTTGCCCGCCGCAAGTCAAGGAACGGTGAAGAACCGATTGAAACAGTCTGCTACAAGCGTGGCACCGACCTCGTCGTTCAGGTGTAGATGATGGCCGCCGGGCAACTGCTCATGACTGAAGGGTACACGCTCCAGCAACGCCGGGTGCTGGGCCAGCATGCCGTCGGCCGCCACCACCAGATGCGCCGGACAAGCGACCCGCGCCACGAACGCCATGGCCTGTTCATCGGTCAGGCGCAAAGGCGATGGCAAGGTCAGGCGGTTGTCGGTGCGCCAGGTATAGCCCCCGGGCACCGGCATCAGGCCACGCTGGGCCAACAGTTCAGCGGCCTCGCGGCTGACCGCCACCAGCCCCTTCATCCGCGCTTCGATGGCCCGCTCCAGGGTTTTGTAGACCGGCTTGCGTTTCTGCTGCAGATCCAACTGGGCTTGCAGGGCCATGCCCATGCGCTCGGCCGCGTTATCGCCTTTGGCTGTCGGAGGAATCACCCCGTCGATCAGCCCCAGGTGCGTCACCCGCTCCGGCAAGGAGCCGGCCAGCACCAGCGAGACAATGGCGCCCATGGAATGCCCCAACAGAGCGAAACGCTTCAAGCCCAGTTGTTCGGCGACTTGCAGCACATCGTGGGCATAGTCCCAGAGGGCATAACCGGCACCGGGCGGCCGATGCCCGGAGTGACCGTGGCCGGCCATGTCCAGGGCAATCACCCGCAGGCCCTCGAGCCTGGGCGCCAGGCGGGCGAAGCTGTTGGCGTTGTCCAGCCAACCATGCAGGGCAATTACCGGCAGTCCGTCTTCCGGCCCGAACAGGTGGGCCGCCAGTTCGATGTGCGGCAAGCTCAGGCGGACTTCCTCGACCACACTCATGCGCTGCGCCCTTCCCAACGCTGGAACAGGTTCTTGAGCAGGTTGGCCGTGTCCTGTGGACGTTCGAGGGGGAACATATGGCCGCCGGGCATGCTCAGGGATTCGCCATGGAGCATGCGCCCCACCGAACGGGTGTGATGACGCATCACCACGCGACTCTGCCGGCCGCGCACCACGGCCAGCGGCACCTTGAGCTTGCGGGGCCGTCCGGGGCTGGTGTGCGGCACGCCGCGGTAAATGCTGATTTCGGTGGCAGGGTCAAAGCGCAGTCGCAGCCGGTCGCCGACTTGTTGCAGGCCGTGTTGCAGGTAGGCGTCGAAGCAATCCGGGTCAAAGCCGCGGAACAGGGTCTTGCCGGCAAAATACTGCCGGGCGGACTCCAGGTCAGCGAACTCCTCACGCCGACCCAGGGTCCGGCCCGCGGGTGTCAGGCGGTCGATGAAGCCCAGGCGCTTGGCGGCCAGGATCACCCACTGGTCGGTACGGGTCAGCACCGGCGAATCGAGCATGACCACGCCGCGATACAACTGGGGGCAGCGCAACGCCGCGTGCAGGTGCAGCACGCCGCCCAGGGAGTGACCAACGCCCCACACCGGCGCCGGTTGCAGCTCCAGGTGATGAATCAGTTCGTCCACCAGGTTGTGCCAGTTATCGTCCACCGGGAAACGCGGGTCATGACCGTGCAACTCCAGATGCGCGACCTGGTACTGCGGCGCCAGCGCGGCGAACAGTTTGCCGTAGGTGGCCGAGGGAAAACCGTTGGCGTGGGCGAAAAAAATCTGTTGCGACATGACAGCCGATCCATTGGGGGAACTGGGGCAGATTGTCCGCAGAACCCGACGGCACGGCAATGACCGTAACTGACAGGAATGATGACAGTCGGGCTTGGGCTATGGGGCTATCAAGCGGTAAGCACTGCCCCATGTGGCGAGGAGACTTGTGGGAGCAAGGCTCGCCCGCGATGCAGACGCTGGGGTGGATCAGGTGTTGCGCGTCGACGCCATCGCGGGCAAGCCTTCTCCCACAGGAAATCACCCCATGACAGGATTGCGTCCAGCTAGAACATCAACGCGCCGGCGGTTGCTCGCCCAGCGGCACCACGGCCATGGTCAGGCGCGACACGCAGTTGACCTTGCCCTCGTCATTGACCAGGCGAATGTCCCAGACCTGGGTGGTGCGGCCCAGGTGGACCATCCGGGCCGTGGCGGTCACCCGTCCGCTGCGCACGCCGCGCAGATGGTTGGCGTTGATCTCCAGGCCCACGCAATAGAACTTGCTGGCATCGACACAGAGATAGGCCGCCATGGACCCGACCGTTTCGGCCAACACCACCGAAGCACCGCCATGCAGCAGGCCGAACGGCTGGTGAGTGCGATGATCGACCACCATGCTGGCGGTCAGGGATTCGTCGTCGAACGACTCGAAACGAATGTCCAGCACTTCACTGATGGTGTTTTTACCGGCGGCGTTCAGTTGCTCGATGTTGGGGGTGGTGCGCCACAGACTCATCGTTGCCCTTCCTGTGTGATTATTGTTTTACCCAGTCCTGCAATCGATCTGCTCAGGGATGCCTGATCCCTTTGAGCTTCATCGCCCCGGCCAGCGGCATGTCGCCTTCCAGCTCGGCCAGGCCGGCGGTTTGCACTTGCTCGGGGTGCTGCAGATGGCCGTGCTGCAGAAAGCCCAGCAAGCTGCCCACCAAGGGGTTATGACTGACCAGCAGCACATTGTCCTGGTCCTCGAGGCGCTCCAGGACTTTTTGCGGCCGGGTGTCCGGAGTGAGCCAGTTCACCGTGATCAGCTCAGGCTGAAAACCCAGCGCTTCGCGCACCAGTTGTGCGGTCTGTTGGGCGCGCAAGTAGGGACTTGCGTAAATGGCGGCCAGGGGCTGGCCGATCAATTGCGCGGCACTGCGCAACACTTCCTCGCGACCGTGAGCCGTCAGGGCCCGCTCCGGATCCGGACGGGCACCGTACGGCTCCGCCTCACCATGACGCAACACCCACAACTTCATAGCTTCGGCTCCTCGTCCCGGGCGGGATGCGGGGCCGGCGCCACGGTGTGAGGTGCTTCACCTTCCGGCGTGCGCGGGGTCGGCCAGTCCGCGAACGGCCAGGGTTTCTGGTCGCTGTGAAAGGTGCCGAAACGACCGATCTGGGCCAGGAACTGGCTCAGGCTGTCGCCGAAATTCATCAGGCTGGCACTGGGTGCGCCGTAGATCAGCCGATAGATCAACTGCACCAGCACCACGGCGCCGAGGATGAATTGCGCCACCTGCCAGACCAGCAGGTAAATCACCATCCACAGCACACGCAGCAGGATGGATTCGTATTGGGGTTGCCCTTGCGGATCGTTCATGGCTCGCTCCTGCTTGCGGTCAATAAAGGTTCAGTTGAAACCGCTGGTGGAAATGAAATCGACATCGGTCTTCGGTTCGCCACGCATCAACAGCTCGATCACCTGTTCGAGCGTGCGCCCCTCAAACAGGATCGCGTGCAACCCGGCGACCAGTGGCATGTACACCCCCGCCTCCTGGGACTTGGCCTTGAGCACCTTGAGGGTATTGACCCCTTCGGCCACTTCACCCAGGCGCGACACGGCCTCGTCGAGGCTCAAGCCTTGGCCGAGGGCAAAACCGACCTGGTAGTTGCGGCTCTTGGGCGAGGAACAGGTGACGATCAGGTCGCCCACGCCGGCCAACCCCAGGAAGGTCATCGGATTGGCGCCCTGACTGACGGCAAAGCGGGTCATTTCCGCCAGCGCACGGGTGATCAGCATGCTCTTGGTGTTCTCGCCCATGCCCAGCGCCACCGCCATGCCGGCGATGATGGCATAGACGTTCTTCAACGCCCCGCCCAGCTCCACACCGAAACGGTCGGCACTGGCGTAGACCCGGAAGGTACGGCCATGCAGTGCCGCCTGGACCCGCTGGCACAGCTCCTCATCCTCACTGGCGACCACCGTAGCGGTCAGCGCATGCTCAGCGATTTCCCGCGCCAGGTTCGGCCCGGAGATCACACCGATCCGAGCCTTGGGCGCGATTTCTTCGAGAATCTCGCTCATCAGCTTGAAGGTCTTGGCTTCGATGCCCTTGGTCAGGCTCACCAACAGCTTGCCGCTCAAGCGTTCCGCGTAGGGCGCCAGCACCGAACGCAAGGCGCTGGACGGCAAGGCGACGAAGAACAGGTCGCTGCCCTCCAGGGTTGCCTGCAAGTCAGTCACCGGTTCCACTTCCGGGCGGATCTTGATGCCCTTGAGGTAACGCGGGTTCTCGCGATTGACCCGGATGGCCTCGGCCTGCTCCGGGTCACGCATCCACTGGCGCACCGGGTGACCATTCTCGGCCAGCAGGTTAGCCACGGCGGTGCCGAAACTCCCGCCTCCCAGGACCGCAATCGGGCGCTGTTCAGTCATATGCAATCCGTTCATCCATACCAAGTGGCAATGCGGGGCATTATACGGAGCGGCCAGAGCGCGACCAGCCCCGGCAACAATTACCACCAGTTGTAGGAAGCTGACCATCAATTCCTAGGAAAATGCTGTCAACGCGAATGGAAAAGTCGTTCAGCTCGGTTAACATGCCCGCCATCCACCCTATCTCAAAGGCTGTGCCGTGTCCGTTGGCCCTTCCCGTCCAGGTTCGTCCCTGCTATTGGCACTGATCATCAGCCCGCCAGTGCTGGGCGACGACCTGTTCGTGGACAGCCAGCCCATGCCCCAGGTGCTGACGGCCACGCGCCTCAAGCAATCACCAGCGGCAGTGCCAGGCAGCATGACCGTGCTCGACAGCGAGTTGATCAAGGCCAGCGGCGCCCGCGATATCAGCGAACTGCTGCGCCTGGTGCCGGGCATGATGGTCGGCAACATCAGCGGCAACCAGGCTGCCGTGAACTACCATGGCACCAACGCCAGCGAAGCCCGCCGCATGCAAGTGCTGATCGACGGCCGCTCGGTATACCGCGCCGGCCTGGCCACGGTGGACTGGAGCGATATTCCGGTGGCTATGGAGGACATCGAGCGGATCGAAGTCTTCCGCGGCCCCAACACCGTCAGCTACGGCGCCAATGCGCTGATGGCGGTGGTCAATATCATCACCCGCGCCCCGGCCGACAGCCATGGCACCCGGCTGAAAATCACCCGTGGCCAGCGTGGCATAAGCGACTGGTACGCCAGCCAGGGCAGCGGCTGGGACGGCGGCGACCTGCGGCTGTCGCTGTCCGGCCAGGAAGACGATGGCTTTGACAGCGACCGCAACGGCGCCGATTACCGCGACAGCCGCCGCCTGAACCGCTTCAACCTGTCCGTCAGCCAGACGTTGGACGAGCAGCAAAGTATCGATTGGCAATTGAGCGCCAAGGACGGGACCAATCAGCGGCCCTATACCTACCATCCGGTGTTTGCCGGGATTACCGCCGCTGGCGATAACTCCGACGTCATCGCCAAGGACTACGCCGGCTCACTGCGCTGGAACCTGGACCTGGACCCCAACCACAGTCTTTATGTACAGGGCTCGATCCAGCACTGGGATCGCCAGCAGACCTGGCGCGCCTGCGACGCCGAGGTGTCCTTCAGCCCGCAACTGACCGACCTGTGGCAGCTCAACCCCAACTATGCCGAGAAGCTGGCACGCAATATCCCCAGCTACATCAACAGCGGCGCGCCAGCCGGCACGCCACAGGAACAAACGTTGGCCAATCAGGTGCTCGACCAGTGGCGCAACGGCGCCTCGCAAACCCTGTGCGGCGATATCGACCAAAGCGCCCGGGAATCGCGCTACGACCTGGAGATCCAGGACACCCTGAGCCTGTCCGACAGCCTGCGACTGGTCACCGGCGCCAACTATCGCTATGACCGGGCCGACTCGGAGACCTACTTCAACGGCACCCTGGACGACACCACGTGGCGCCTGTTCGGCCAGCTCGAATGGCGGGCCACCGAACATTGGTTGTTGCAGGGCGGCGCGATGTTCGAAGACACCCGCCTGACCGGCAGCTCGCTGACCCCACGGGTCGCGGTCAACTACCTGATCACCCCGCGCCACGGCCTGCGGGCGGTGTACTCCGAAGCCGTGCGCTCCCCGGACATGTTCGAGAACAACGTCAACTGGAGCTATCAGGTCACCAACCTGCAACCCGCCGCCTTCGGCCAGAACAGCGCCCGTTACTTCGTCCGGACCCGCGGCCCGGGCAACCTGGAGCAAGAGCACATGCGCTCCCGGGAACTGGGCTACAACGGTTATTTCGTGGACCTGGGGCTGGCGGTCGATGTGAAACTGTTCCATGACGAAATCACCGGCATGATCAGCGAACCGTTGCGCAACAATCAGTACATCGCCAGCAACAGCAACGAATCGCAATTCTCCGGGGCCGAAACCCAGTTCGACTGGCGCTTGACCAGCACCGACCGCCTGCGCCTGACCTATGCCTATGTCGACGCCCAGGCCAGCAACCCCCTCGACGAACAACTGACCGCCCGCAACAGCGGTTCGGCCGGCTGGCTACGGGACTGGGGCCAAGGCTGGAACAGTGCGTTGTTCTATTACGCCGCCGACGCCCTCAATGGCTATCGCTACGAACGGATGGACACCCGCCTCGCCCGGCGCATTCCCCTGGGCAAGGCCAGCCTGGAACTGGCGGGGGTCCTGCAGCAACGCCTGGATAACCAGCCCACCACCTTTATCGACAACCGCTACGACTCCCGCCATGTCGTGTACTTCAGCGCGGAGTTGTCCTTCTAGATGTCCCGACGCCCACCGCGCAAGACGCCATTTCATGGCCGCCTGACGCTAGCCCTATGCCTGGCGTTTGCCGGTTGGCTGGCGACCATCGAGGCCCGGGCCGCCGAGATCCTGCTGACCGGCGCCGAGGACAGCCCCGGCGTGCAATCTTTTACCCAGGCCCTGAAAACCCTGCGCCCCGAAGACAGCGTGCGGTTCACGCCGCTGGCCAACCTGCCAGCGCCAGACAAGTTGCCGGGCAATGTCCGCCTGGTCCTGCTTGACCTGCCCAGCCTCGACTGGCGCCTGCAAGACGCCCGGGGGCCGGCCACCCTGGTGCTGCGCATCAGCCGCCAGCAAGCCCGCGATCGCCTGGGCGAAGCAACGCCTGCGCACCTGAGCCTGCTGTGGAGCGATCCACCGATGGCGCGGCAATTGCGGCTGATTCGCACCATCCTGCCGCAGGTGCGACGGGTCGGCGTGCTCTACGACACCCACAGCGAATTCCTGCTCAAGGACATTCAACAGGCCGCGGCACCGCTGGGCCTGGCCATCGTCAGCGAACGCTGGGACGACACCAACGACAGCCGTCCCCTGCAAAACCTGCTGGGCCAGAGCGACGTGCTGCTGGGTCTCGATGACCCCGACTTGTACAACCCCAAGACCGTGAAGAACCTGTTGCTCAGCAGCTACGCCCGGCAACGCGCCCTGATCGGGCCCAGCGCCGCGTTCGTCAAGGCCGGCAGCCTGGCCAGCACCTATAGCGACCAACAAGACTGGCTGGCGATTCTCGACGAGCTGCTCGACCGCCCCGCCACCACCTGGCCGCGCACCCTCTATCCGGACCGTTTCAAGGTCCTGGGCAACCGGCAAGTCTCCCGCTCACTGGGGATCGAACCGATTGATGCCGAATCCGTCGCGGCAACGTTGGCCGAAGGAGAACACCGCCCATGACCTTGCGTCGCCGTTGGGACATCAACACCCGAACCCAGCTCATCGCCCTCGGCCCGGCATTGTTGCTGACCGTGCTGCTGATCAGTTTCTTTACCTTCGTGCGGATCCAGGACTTGCGCCAGGAACTCAATCACACCGGGCAACTGATCGCCAACCAACTGGCCCCTGCCACGGAATACGGGGTGATTTCCGGCAACAAAGAAGTGTTGGAAAGCCTGCTCACCGCCACCCTGGCAACCCCGCACGTGCGCTTCCTGGAGGTCCAGGACAGCACCGACAAGGTCCTGGTGTACGTCGAACAACCCGAGCAAACCCGCAGCCGTGCCCAACAGGTCGAAGTCTTCCAGGCCCCGGTGCGCCTGCAGCGCATCGCCCTGAACAATGACTTCCTGCAGGGCAACAGCCCATCCGTGGAGGCCTCCGGCGAAGATTACCTGGGCCGCGTGATCGTCGGCATGTCCAGTGACGCCTTCAGTCAGCGGCAGCAGGAAATCCTGTTCAAGGCCGCGATCCTGGCGCTGTTCGCCCTGCTGTTCACCTTCCTGGTGGCACGCCGGCTGGCGACCAACCTGTCCCGGCCGATCCGCGATATCGGCAACGCGGTCAAGGCCATCCAGCAAGGCGACTACAGCACCCCGCTACCCATCGTCGACGACGCCGAACTGGGGGCCTTGTCGCGGCACATCAACAACCTGGCCGATGGTTTGGGGCAAGCCAGCCGCGAACAGCACCAGGCCATGGCACAGTTGATCAAGACCCGCGAAGAAGCGGAAAAAGCCAACAGCGCCAAGTCCGAATTCCTGGCGATGATGAGCCATGAACTGCGCACGCCCATGAACGGCGTACTGGGCATGCTGCAGTTGTTGGAAACCACCCGCATGACCGACGAGCAGCACGAGTACACGGCGTTGGCCTCGGAATCCACCGAACACCTGCTGAAGGTGATCAACGACATCCTCGATTTCTCGCGCATCGAACGCTCGGCCCTGGAGCTGGAGCACATCCCGTTCAACCTGGCAGAGCTGGTGAGCAGTTGCGCGCAGTCGTTCCAGCACAGCGCCGCGCAGCGCAAGCTGGGCCTGGACCTGCTGGTCCCGGACGACATGCAGGCCTTGCAGGTCCAGGGCGATCCGACGCGGATACGGCAGATCCTGGTCAACCTGATCGGCAATGCACTGAAATTCACCGAGCAAGGTCGTGTCACCGTGCAATGCCAGTGGCAGGCCCTGGACCACGAACTGCTGTGGTTCACCTGCACAGTGCGCGACAGTGGCATCGGTATCCCGGCAGAGAGTCTGGAGCGCATGTTCGACGCCTTCCAGCAGGCCGACAATTCGATCTCTCGGCGCTACGGCGGCACCGGCCTGGGCCTGCCGATCGCCCGTACCCTGGCCGAGCGCATGGGCGGGACGCTGCGGGCCCAGAGCGAAGAAGGCCAGGGCTCGGTGTTCACCCTCGAAATCCCGCTGGCCCTGTCGCGCCAGACACCACCGATCCTGGCGCCGCGCCTGCCGGTTGGCAGCGGCGATGGCGAAGGCCGCAACGTGTTGCTGGTGGAAGACAATCCGGTCAACCAGACGGTGGTCGAAGCCATGCTGCGCAGCCTCGGCTTCACCGTCAGCATCGCCACCGATGGCGCCCAAGCTGTACGCAGCGCCGAAAGCCTGATTTTCGAAGCGATCCTCATGGATTGCCGATTGCCCATCATCGATGGCTACGAAGCCACGCGGCAGATCCGTCAGTTGCCAGGCTGCGGCGAGGTGCCGATCATCGCCCTGACGGCCAACGCCTTGCAGGGTGACCGCGAAGCCTGCCTCGCGGCGGGCATGAACGATTACCTGGCCAAGCCGTTCAAAAGGAACGACCTGCAGCAGATTCTGCAGCGCTGGGTGAACTAGAACAGGTCACTGGACCATCTGTGACTGGCGTGAAAGGCGAAAGTGCGGCAGTCTTAGGCACCCGAACAAGCCTCGATTGGGGCTTGAATAAAAATTTCAGTGCACAGGTGTACATTCATTTCCCGTGTGCTGTGACTTTCACTACAACGCAATAGTCTATGAGTAGGCTGTCGACTCGAGGCATGAACGCTTCGATCGGCCGGGAAGATTTGCCCCACCCTGCCGCATGGGACTATTGAGGAGCTCGCATGACCAAACAAAACGCCTTTACCCGGGAAGATCTGCTGCGCTGCAGTCGCGGTGAGCTGTTCGGCCCAGGTAACGCGCAACTGCCCGCCCCGAACATGCTGATGGTGGATCGCATCACCCATATCAGCGAAGAGGGTGGCAAGTACGGCAAAGGTGAATTGGTCGCCGAGCTGGATATCACTCCGGACCTGTGGTTCTTCGCCTGCCACTTCGAAGGTGATCCGGTGATGCCGGGCTGCCTGGGCCTGGACGCCATGTGGCAACTGGTCGGTTTCTTCCTCGGCTGGCAAGGCCTGCCGGGTCGCGGTCGCGCCCTGGGTTCGGGCGAAGTGAAGTTCTTTGGTCAGGTCCTCCCGACCGCCAAGAAAATCACCTATAACATTCATATCAAACGCGTCCTCAAGGGCAAGCTGAACATGGCCATTGCCGATGGTTCGGTTGCCGTGGATGGTCGCGAGATCTACACCGCCGAAGGCCTTCGGGTCGGCGTTTTCACCTCCACTGACAACTTCTAAGGGTTATCCGCATGCGCCGCGTCGTTATCACTGGTCTGGGCATCGTTTCGTGCCTGGGCAATGACAAAGAGACCGTCTCCGCTAACCTGCGTGCAAGTCGCCCTGGCATCCGGTTCAACCCGGAATATGCCGAAATGGGTCTGCGTAGCCAGGTTTCCGGCTCCATTGACCTTCCCCTCGAAGAGCTGATCGATCGCAAGATCTACCGTTTCGTCGGCCACGCGGCGGCTTACGCCTACCTGGCCATGAAGGACGCCATCGCTGACTCCGGGCTGACCGAAGAGCAGGTTTCCAACCCGCGCACCGGCCTGATCGCCGGTTCCGGTGGCGCCTCCACCTTGAACCAGATGGAAGCGCTGGACATCCTGCGCGAGAAAGGCGTCAAGCGCGTTGGCCCATACCGCGTCACGCGGACCATGAGCAGCACGGTTTCCGCCTGCCTGGCCACGCCGTTCAAGATCAAGGGCCTGAACTACTCCATCGCCTCTGCCTGCGCCACCAGTGCCCACTGCATTGGCAACGCCATGGAACAGATCCAGATGGGCAAGCAGGACGTCGTGTTCGCTGGCGGCGGTGAAGAAGAACATTGGAGCCAATCGTTCCTGTTCGACGCCATGGGCGCCCTGTCCAGCAAGCGCAACGACACGCCGGAAAAAGCTTCCCGTGCCTACGATGCCGACCGTGACGGTTTCGTCATTGCCGGCGGCGGTGGCATGGTGGTGGTCGAGGAGCTGGAACACGCCCTGGCCCGTGGCGCCAAGATCTACGCGGAAATCGTCGGCTACGGCGCCACTTCCGACGGCTACGACATGGTCGCTCCAAGTGGCGAAGGCGCCATCCGTTGCATGCAGATGGCCATGTCCACCGTTGACGCACCGATCGACTACCTGAACACCCACGGCACCTCGACCCCGGTCGGCGACGTCGCGGAAATGAAAGGTGTGCGCGAAGTGTTCGGCGGCAATGCCCCGGCCATCAGCTCCACCAAGAGCCTGTCGGGTCACTCCCTGGGCGCCGCCGGCGTTCACGAAGCGATCTACTGCATGCTGATGATGGAAGGCAACTTCATGGCCGGTTCGGCCAACATCGACGAGCTGGACCCAGAAGTAGCCGATCTGCCAATCCTGACCAAGACTCGCGAAAACGCCACCATCAATACCGTGATGAGCAACAGCTTCGGCTTCGGCGGCACCAACGCCACCCTGGTACTGAAGCGCTGGCAGGGCGCGTAGGAGCTGCCGCAGGCTGCGATCTTTTTAAAGCGAAAAAGATCGCAGGCTTCGCCAGCTCCTACAAGTCAATAAAAACGCCCTGACTGGTTCGGGGCGTTTTTTTTGCCTGGCGAATATGCCTGAGTTCATTGTGGGAGCGAGCTCGCTCCCACGTGTTCCCTCAATCAGCGCACGACAAACCGCTGCTGCGCCAGCAGCCGATCACCCTGGAACACCATGAACCGCCACTCCCCCGGCACCACTTCGTGGCTTTCGGTGAATTCGTAGGCCATGACATCCTGGGGCGCGCCGGGCACCAGTTTCTGGATGACCTCGAACTTGTCGTGGCGCACGCCATCAGGGGTGCGGATGCCGGGGGTGAAGTACAACAGGGTCAACGGCTGGTCATCCGCGACCTTGCCGGCCAACTGGTAGCGCATGCCGAACTTGGTACCCAGCTTCGCCGGCACGCTCTCGGTCTGGCGGATCTGCTCGTTGCCGCGCCGCAGGACCCGCTCTCCCGATTGCAGCTCGGCTTGCGGCCCTTCGAAAACACCGTACTCCACCGGGCCTTCGACACGGACTTCGGCCTGTGCCAGGCCGCAGGTCAACAACAGCGCGACCAGTGCGCTTGAACGGGTGAGGTGCATAGTGCGCTCCTTGATTGAGATGAGCGCGAGGGTATGACGCGGGAGTGACAGGCTGATGACAAAGCGATGTTGCTCTGTGGGAGCAAAGCTTGCTCGCGATGCAGGCACCTCGTTTCCCCGAGAACCGGCGTCGTCTTCATCGCGGGCAAGCCTTGCTCCCACACAACACCGCCAGAAAGTTATCCCGCGCTACCTTCCGCGCCACGTCTTGCGGCAAGGCATCGAGGAACGGATCGAAGCTGCGCAGCTCCTTGCCCAACCTGTCGAACCGCCCGACGACATCCGAGCCCACCATGAAGCGCTCAGGAAAGCGCTCCACCAGCGTTACCCACTCATCCCGGGGCTTACCCGCCTCGTCCAGCAAGTACGGCGTGAGCACGCTCCAGGAAAGGTCTATGTACAGATTGGGATAGGCCTCGAGCATGCGGGTCAGGGTCGGCAACAGAAAATCCAAGCGGGTCTGGTGGCGATGGATTTCCATGCTGGTACCGGCGTGGGCCCAGATGAAGCGCGTGTGCGGATGATTGCGCAACGGCTCCTCGATTTCTGCCAGGTACAGCGGATTTTTCTCACGCTTGGAAGTGATGTTGGAATGCAGCATCACCGGCAGGTCGTTCTCGGCCGCCAGGTGATAGATCCGCGTCATGGCTTCGTTGTTGGCCCTTGGGGTGTCGCCTGAGGTCAGCGCCGTCAGATCGTCATGGCGGGTGAAGACCTCGCCGATGCCTTGCCACAAACCCGGGTAGAGATCGAGCATGCGCTGGATATGGGCGGCGGAGTTCTTGTCGTTGGGATTGAAGCCCGACAGGAATGGATGAAAGTGCCGACGCTGCTCGTCGGTCAGCTTGCTCACCGCCGCGGCGACAATCACGTCGGTGGCGCTGTACCAATAGGCATCCGCATCGTCACCGGCGTAATAGCGTGGACGCTTGGGCTCGTCCTCATGCCATTTCTTGGCCACCGGCACACCGGAAATCATCACATGCTCAATGCGATTGTCCGCAATCGCCTGGAGCAACTTGGGCATGCCGGCGGTTTCCTGGAAGAAATCGACGTAATGCAGGTGTGCATCGCTGTAGGCATATTCGCGAGCCACGGCGCCGCTGCTGGAAACGACCAGTAGCCAGGCGCAGATCAAACGGGTCAGGGGCACGGGCAGTCTCCAGAAGCCTTGAAGAGCGTAGACCCCAACCGTCCCGCCGGGGTTCAAGGCGTATCTGCCGCGTCTGCCGGCGACGGGTTATGCTTCGTGCAACCGTTGTTCAACCTGGAAGACAACATGACCACTCCCCTGACCGTTCGCCCCCGCGCCGAAGATGTCGAAGGCCAGCCGATTCTTCGCCCACTGCCGTCCGCCAAATGCCGCAGCGTCGGGCCTTTCGTGTTCTTCGATCACATGCTGCAAACCACCTACCCGGCCGGGAGAGGCATGAATATCCGCCAGCATCCGCATATCGGCCTGTCCACCCTCACCTACCTGTTCGAAGGAAAACTCCAGCACAAGGACAGCCTGGGTTCCGACCAGGTGGTGGACGCCGGAGATGTCAGCTGGATGACCGCCGGCAGCGCCATCGCCCACGTCGAGCGCACCCCCGAGTCATTGCTGGGCAGCGCGTTCGTCATGCACGGATTGCAAGTCTGGCTGGCCTCGCCCAAGGCCCATGAACAAGGCCCCGGGCACTACAGCCATCACCCGGCACAGAGCCTGCCGGTCAGCGAGAACCTGGGGGTCAGCATCCGGATGATCGCCGGGTCAGGCTTTTGCCTGGAATCGCCAGTGCCGGTGCTGTCGCCGACGCTGTATGCCGAATTGAACCTGCAGACCGCGACGACCTTGTTGATTCCCAACGAGCATGCAGAGCGAGCCCTGTATGTGCTGAGCGGCGAGGCCTTATTGGATGGCGAGCCGGTAGAAGCCCGTTCCCTGGTGATCTTGCCGACAGGGGAAGAAATGACGCTGTTTGCCGACAGTGACTGCCACGCCGTGCTATTCGGCGGTGCGCCCCTGGACGGGCCGCGACGGATCAACTGGAACTTCGTCTCCAGCGACCCGGCCCGGATCGATGAAGCCCGCCGGCGCTGGGCGGCTGGGGACTGGCCGACGGTGCCGGGGGAAAGCGAGCGGATCGAATTGCCCTAGATTCAAGGTTGCCTGTCAGGCAGTCATCGCGAGCAAGCTCGCTCCCACACTGGATCGGTGTCGTTCGCAAGTGCTGCGACCCCCCCGGTCAAATGTGGGAGCGAGCTTGCTCGCGATGGTTTTGTATCAAACGCCCCAATCTCAGCCCCTGAACACTTCATCCAACAAGTTATGCATCGACCGGAACGCCCGCCCGGCGACCTTGGCGTCGTACATCATCTTGCCCGGCACATTGGCCTGCGGGTCGGTGAACGAATGCACCGCACCGCCGTAGCTCAGCAGTTGCCAATCCACCCCGGCGGCGTCCATTTCATCTTCGAAGGCCGGTAGCTGCTCTTTCGGCACCAGCGGGTCCGAGGCGCCATGCATGACCAACACCGCGCCCTTGATGTTCTGCGCATCGGCCGGGTTCGGTGTATCCAGGGTGCCGTGGAAGGAAATCGCCGCCTTCAGCGGTGCGCCGCTGCGGGCCAGTTCCAGGGCGCAGCAACCCCCGAAGCAAAAGCCGAACGTGGCCAGCCTGGAAGCGTCGACCTGCGCTTCGCCCTGGCTCTGCAGTTGCTCAAGCGCCGCCTGCATGCGCTTGCGCAACAACGCCCGGTCGTTCTTGAGGGGCATCATCGCCGCCCCCGCCTCATCGGCATTGCTCGGGCGGACCGTCTGCCCGTAGAGGTCGGCGATCAACACCACATAACCGTTGGCCGCCACCGATCTGGCGATGTCCTCGGCCCCCGCCCCTACGCCCATCCAATTCGGCGCCATCAGCAACCCCGGGCGCGAGCCCTGTTGGCTGACGTCGAAGGCCAGGCGGCCTTCATAGGTTTGACCTTCGATCTGATAGACCAGCGAACGAACCGTAACCTGACTCATCACGGACTCCTTTTTGACTGAACACCAGAAATGAAAAAACCCGCCGAAGCGGGTTTTTCCTGCACTTGTTTAAGCTGACAGTTCAACCAACAGCTTGTTCAGGCGACGCACATACGCCGCCGGGTCCTTCAGGCTGTCGCCAGCCGCCAGGGCCGCTTGGTCGAACAGGATGTGCGACAGATCGCCGAAACGCTCTTCGCTCTGCTCGTTGTCGAGTTTTTCCACCAGCGGGTGCGCCGGGTTGAATTCGAAGATCGGCTTGGAGTCCGGGACTTTCTGGCCGCTGGCTTCGAGGATCTGACGCATTTGCAGGCCCAGGTCCTGCTCACCGATGGCCAGGATCGCCGGGGAATCGGTCAGACGGTGCGAGACACGCACTTCGCTGACAGCATCGCCCAGGGCCGTCTTGATCCGCTCGACCAGGCCTTCCTTGCTCTTGGCGACTTCTTCGGCGGCTTTCTTGTCTTCTTCCGAATCCAGGTTGCCGAGGTCCAGGTCACCACGGGCCACGTCGACAAAGCTCTTGCCGTCGAACTCGTTGAGGTAGCTCATCAGCCACTCGTCGATGCGGTCGGTCAGCAGCAGCACTTCGATGCCTTTCTTGCGGAAGACTTCCAGGTGCGGGCTGTTCTTGACCTGTGCATAAGTTTCACCGGTCAGGTAGTAGATCTTGTCCTGACCTTCCTTGGCGCGAGCCAGGTAATCGGCCAGGCCAACGATCTGCTCGCCATCATCACCTTGGGTCGACGCAAAGCGCAGCAGGCCGGCGATCTTCTCTTTGTTGGCGAAGTCCTCGGCCGGGCCTTCTTTCATCACCTGGCCGAAGTTTTTCCAGAAGCTCTTGTACTGCTCGGGCTCGTTCTTCGCCAGTTTTTCCAGCATGTCCAGCACGCGCTTGGTCAGTGCCGACTTCATGGAATCGATGATCGGATCTTTCTGCAGGATTTCCCGCGAAACGTTCAGCGACAAATCGTTGGAGTCCACCACACCCTTGATGAAGCGCAGGTACAGCGGCAGGAACGATTCGGCCTGGTCCATCACGAACACGCGCTGCACGTACAGCTTCAGGCCGCGTGGCGCTTCGCGCTGGTACAGGTCGAACGGTGCACGGGCCGGCACGTACAGCAGCGAGTTGTACTCCAGCTTGCCTTCGACCTTGTTATGGCTCCAGCTCAGCGGGTTCTCGAAGTCGTGGGCGATGTGCTTGTAGAACTCCTGGTATTCCTCGTCTTTCACCTCGGTGCGCGGACGGGTCCACAAGGCACTGGCGCGGTTGACGGTTTCCCATTCCACTTCAGGCTTTTCTTCGCCTTCGGCAGCGGTGACTTCCTTCGGCAGCTCGATCGGCAGCGCGATGTGGTCGGAGTACTTCTTGATGATGTTGCGCAAGCGCCAGCCATCGGCGAACTCGTCTTCACCGGACTTGAGGTGCAGCACGATGCGGGTACCGCGATCAGCCTTGTCGATGGTGGCGACTTCAAACTCGCCCTCGCCCTTGGACGACCAGTGCACGCCTTCGCTCGCAGCGAGGCCGGCACGGCGACTGAACACTTCGACCTGGTCGGCAACGATGAACGCGGAATAGAAACCGACGCCGAACTGGCCGATCAGGTGGGAATCTTTCTTCTGGTCGCCGGACAGGTTCTTCATGAAATCGGCAGTGCCAGACTTGGCGATAGTGCCCAGGTGCGTGATCACCTCTTCGCGGCTCATGCCGATGCCGTTGTCTTCGAGGGTGACGGTTTTCGCGTCCTTGTCGAAGCTCACACGGATTTTCAGCTCAGCGCCGCCTTCCAGCAATTCAGGCTTGGAAAGGGCTTCGAAACGTAATTTGTCGACAGCGTCAGAGGCGTTCGAAATCAACTCGCGAAGGAAAATTTCCTTATTGGAATACAGCGAGTGAATCATCAGGTGCAGCAGTTGCTTCACCTCGGTCTGGAAGCCCAGGGTTTCCTTTTGAGTTTCCACGCTCATGGTCATCAAACTCCAAGTGGATGGTGGTGTCCGCCTCGCTGAGATTGGCGGCGGGATGTCCTCAAGGTGGGGGCAACGCTGATGATTTCAAGGGCGATCCGGTTTTGACGGCTCCTGGATCTTGAAATGCGCCTGGGCAGTGGCGATGGGTTCGGCCTCGACGTCTTGCCAGGTGGTGATTGCGACGTTGGCCACCCGCCTCTGGCACCTGGCCGGGTACTGATGGAAATGTGTTGCGAAGAAATTGCCTGAGCCACGGATAATCGCTGCTTTAATACCCGACGGCGGTTCACGAAGAACAATGGCCGAGTAAAAAGGAGCATCAATGCATCAGGTAAAGCTGCCATCAGGTGGAGCATTATGGATGGCAGCAAGCCTGCTTTCATTCATAGGCATGGCTGTCGCGGCCCGAGAGCTTTCCAAGTTCATGTCGATCTTCGAGATCCTGTTTTTCAGGTCCTTGGTCGGACTGATCATTATTTTTCCGGTTATTTACCAACAGCGCGCCAAGCTCAAACAAGCCCGTGACCTGGGCCTGCAGATTGGCAGGAACGCGGTTCACTTCGCCGGACAATATGCCTGGACCATTGGCGTGGCATCGCTTCCGTTGGTCAAGGTCTTTGCCCTGGAGTTCACCACGCCGATATGGGTTTCCCTCCTGGCGTTTTTATTCTTGAAGGAAAAACTCTCCACCGCCAGGGTATTCGGCGCCATCGGCGGTTTCCTGGGCGTCCTGGTCGTTCTAAGGCCCGGCCTTGATAGCATCGAACCCGCCGCGTTTATCGTTCTTCTGGCCGCCATGGGCTATGCAACATCCATCATCATGGTGAAAAAACTGACGTTGACCAGCAGTCCCGCCATCATCGTGATCTGGATGGTGCTTCTACAATTGCCCTTGGGCCTTGGCCTGTCCCTGGCACAATGGCGTACCCCTACGCTTGCCTGCATCCCCTGGATCCTGCTGTTGGGCATAACAGGTTTAAGTGCGCACTTCGCCATGGCCAAGGCGCTCAGCGTCATGGAAGCCTCCATTGCCATCCCGATTGATTTTTTCAGGGTGCCGCTCATTGCCGTCGTTGGTTTTTTTCTCTACGGCGAGCCTCTCGAAATCTGGGTACTGGTCGGCGCAGTGATTATCTTCGCCTCAAACTATCTGACCTTCCGGGTCGAACAAAAGAACATGCCATCATCAACTTCACCGAGCTCTGAGTGATCAGTTCAAGGGCGATCCGGTTTTGACGGCTCCTGGATCTTGAAATGCGCCCGGGCAGTGGCGATGGGTTCGGCCTCGACGTCTTGCCAGGCGGTGATCGCGACGTTGGCGACCCGCCGGCCCTGGCGCCAGACCTGGCATTTGGCATAGGTGTCGCGAAACTGCCCGGTGCGCAGGTAATCCAGGGAAAAATCGATGATTTTCGGTATGCCTGGCGTGCCGGTGGCGATCAACAGATGCACGGCAGCGGCCAGTTCCATGAAACCGGCGATGACCCCACCATGGATGGCCGGCAGTAAAGGGTTACCAATGTTGTCTTTGTTGGCCGGCAGGCGAAACAACAAGTCGTCGCCCTGGCGCGTGCATTGGACGCCGATGAGTTGGGCATAGGGGATCGAAGCGAGCAGCAGCGCGTAGTCGCCCTGCTCGCAAGCGCGGCGCAGTTGTTCCTGAGTGATATCGGTCATGGCTGGCCCACAGCGGTCATCGGGCCGCCCTTCCCTATTCCCCTGGCATGCTGGCCCAGGCGCATGAAGGTACCCACCACATGGGCGATGGGTTGTTCGGGATCGTCCTGATAGGCGAAACCCCGGGTGAAGATCACGTCCGGGGTGACTCGGTAGCATTGCGCGAAGCCGTAGACATCCTTATGGGGCTCGGCGGCGTGCATGTAGTCGATGCGCAGGTCGAGGGTGGGACAGACTTCGAATTGCGGCAGCACACATAAGGTCGACATGCCGCACGCGGTGTCCATCAATGAGGTCAAGGCCCCGCCGTGGATGATGCCCGTCAGTGGATTGCCGACGATTTGCGGGCTGAACGGCAGGATGACCGTCAGCCCGTCACGACTGGCACTGTGCAACTTCAAGCCCAGCACCTGGCAATGCCTGAGTGCGGATAAAAAACGTGTCGCACGCTCAAAAACGGGGTCTTCGGCCATTCGATTAGCGCTCCAATGAGTGACGAGACCTGAAAACAGGCGCAATGCACAAAGTTCCATTGCAGTGCAAAGTTATATATCTGTTACGCAACAGGAACTTAATCCGAGGGGCGGCGTTCAAAAGGCCAGTAGTTATTTCCATAAGGAGAAACACCCCATGCGTAAGACTTTTGCTATTGCCTTGATGTTGGCCGCCTCCCTCGGCCTCGCTGCCTGCGATAAAAAATCCGAGGACAAAGCTCAAGATGCCCAACAACACGCTGAGCAAGCTCAGCAAGACATGAACAAAGCACAGGATAAAGTGAACGACGCGGCGAAAGAAAACGCCGAAGCCGCCAAAGCTCAGTCTGAATCGAACAGCGCCGCCCAGCAGGAAGCACCTGCTACCGCGCCTAAAACCAACTGATACGGTTTTAGCAGTAGAGAAAACCCGCCTGGTGCGGGTTTTCTTTTGCCTGCGATTTGGCGGCGACGCCTGTCAGGCCGCTTCCTTGCCCACCTCGGACACTGGCGCTTCGGTGGGGGTATAGACCATCACGTCCAGCACATCGGAGTGAAACTCGCGCTGATACAGCACGAACACCACACCAGCACTCATCAGCATGAATAACCACGGGCTGACGAACCACGCCAACATGGTCATGCCGAAGTAATAGGCACGCAGGCCGAAGTTGAACTGGTTGGCGGCCATGGAGATCACTCGCGCCGCCCTCAGCGCAAAGGCCTTGCGCTCCTGCTCCGACACATGGCGCTCGCCGATCATCGGCGCCGAGCCAATCA
Source organism: Pseudomonas brassicacearum subsp. brassicacearum (assembly GCF_008801605.1). GTDB lineage: Bacteria > Pseudomonadota > Gammaproteobacteria > Pseudomonadales > Pseudomonadaceae > Aquipseudomonas > Aquipseudomonas brassicacearum. Next base: position 201,575 of record NZ_VZPJ01000008.1, read on the forward strand.
GCACTGCCGCAAAGTTGTATTGGCGCATGCACCAGCTGAACGTGAAGAACGCATACACGAACACCAGTGCCAGGCACAGCAACTTGACCTCCGCCATGCCCTGGGAAGCCTGCTGCACCATCGGTATGTCCGCCAGCAACGACACCGCCCGATCAGATGCCCCGAGTACCGTCAGGATACCGGCCAGGATGATCAGCGTGCTGGAGGCGAAGAAGGATGCATTGCGCTCCAGGTTGCCGATCACGCTGGCATCGGCGATACGGTTCTCACGCAGCAACATGCGGCGCATCCAGTCTTCGCGGTACAGGTGCATCACGCTGGCCAGGCACGCCGTGTCGCGCGCCTTCCAAGAGGCATAACGGGTGTAGCCCGCCCAGCAGATGATGAACCAGGCGGCGGCAAGCAGGTGGATCAGGTTGGCTTGGATGAATGACATTCGATTTCCTGTGACGAAACAAAATCTGTGGCAATAGTATCAGCGAACCCTGTGGGAGCGAGCCTGCTCGCGATAGCGGTATAACTTTCACTTCGATGTCGGCAGTTCCAACGCTATCGCGAGCAGGCTCGCTCCCACAGTCCACGGAAAAAGACACTGCACTCAAAAAAAATGCCCCGTATCGATTGATACGGGGCATTTCAGTTCTTGCCGATGGATCTGCCCGTTGTCGCTTAAGCCAAGGCTTCGCTGCGCTTGCCCAGCAGGCGATCGCACACCACCGCGACCGCCAGGGTCATCACCGAAGGCACCAGCCAGGCCAGGCCCTGCTCGCTCAGCGGCAGGTGGGCCAGTTGCGCCGGCATCCAGTCCACCAGGCCGGCCCCCTTGAGCGCATCGATCAGGCCAAACAGGAACGACACCAGCATCACCGGGCCAACGATGCGCCCCTGCTCGTGCCAGAAGTCCTTGCAGAAGCTCAGGGCCACCAGGGCGATGCACGGCGGATAGATCGCGGTGAGGACCGGAATCGAGAACGCGATCAGCTTGGTCAGGCCCAGGTTGGACACCAGCAGCGAAAAAGCCGCCAGGATCACGACCAAGGTCTTGTAGGACAGCGGCAGGACGCGGCTGAAGTACTCGGCGCAGGCGCAGGTCAGGCCGACTGCGGTCACCAGGCACGCCAGGGAGATCAACACCGCAAGGAAACCGCTGCCCAGGCTGCCGAAGGTGTGTTGCACGTAGGCATGCAGCACAGCGGCGCCGTTGGTTGCGCCCACGGCCACTTCATGGCTGCCCGAACCCAGGCGGAACAGGCTGACGTAGACCAGCGCCAGGCCCACCCCGGCGATCAGCCCGGCGATGATCGCATAGCGGGTGATCAAGGCCGGCGACTCGACGCCCCGGGAACGGATCGCGTTGACGATGACAATGCCGAACACCAAGGCGCCCAGGGTATCCATGGTCAGGTAGCCATTGATGAACCCTTGGGAGAACGGTGCCGCGATGTACTCGGGGGTCGCCACGCCGATATCACCCGCGGGCAAGGCAAACGCCGCGATGCCGAGCACGGCCAGGGCGATGATCTTCAGTGGCGCGAGGAAGCGCCCGACGGTGTCCAGCAGACGGCCCGGATAGAGCGAGATGAAAAACACCAGCAGGAAATACACTGCGCTGTAGAGGAACAGCGCCAGCGGGCTTTCACCGGTCAACGGCGCCAGGCCGACTTCGAACGAAACGGTGGCGGTACGCGGCGTGGCGAACAACGGGCCGACGGCCAGGTAGCACACTGCCGCCAGTACACCACCGGCGAGCTTGCCGATGGGGCTGCTCAAGGCGTCCATCGCACCGCCCACCTTGGCCAGTGCAACGACCGTGATGACCGGTAGCCCGACCGCCGTGATCAAAAAGCCCAGCGCCGCCATCCAGACATGAGGTCCGGACTGCAAACCGACGATAGGCGGGAAGATGATGTTGCCGGCCCCGACGAACAGGGCAAATGTCATGAAACCAAGCGCCAGGATGTCCTGGCCTTTCAACACTTTCATTAAGGAAACCACACTACTGAATCGGAATTTAGAGAGGGATTTCCCTTATGGGTGAGGGAAATGCTGCCGATCCGTATGGGACCGACCCGTTTAGCGCGGCGCTTCCTTGTGGGCAGCGGTCGCAAAAATGGCTGCTAGCCTAACGAATTTAGCGAGAGAACGCACTGTTAAGGGGCGAACTATCCGATGCGCGACGTTCGCGTGTCGCGTTTACGTATCTATTTTCCTGCGAAGCCCCTTGCTGTAAGGGCCTTTATCTGTGGAGCAAGGCTTTGTGGGAGCAAGGCTTGCCCGCGATAGCGTCAGCGTGAACTGACAGATAGAACTGAGTCGCCTGCATCGCGGGCAAGCCTTGCTCCCACAGGGCCTTGTTCTCACAAAGCCTTGCTTCAACAGTGCCGGAAACGACAAAGGCCACCCGAAGGTGGCCTTTGTTGCTGGAACGAAAAGGTCAGCCGAAGCTTACTTCTTCATTTCCCAGCCAGTCAGCTCAGCCAGGGCCTTGCCGATGTCTGCCAGCGAACGCACGGTTTTCACGCCTGCGTCTTGCAGTGCAGCGAATTTCTCGTCTGCAGTACCTTTGCCGCCAGAGATGATTGCGCCAGCATGGCCCATGCGCTTGCCCGGAGGAGCAGTCACACCAGCGATGTAGGAAACAACCGGCTTGGTCACGTTGGCCTTGATGTAGGCAGCCGCTTCTTCTTCAGCCGAACCGCCGATCTCACCGATCATGACGATCGCTTCGGTCTTCGGGTCTTCCTGGAACAGCTTCAGGATGTCGATGAAGTTCGAGCCTGGGATCGGGTCACCGCCGATGCCGACGCAAGTCGACTGACCGAAACCGGCGTCAGTGGTCTGCTTCACAGCTTCGTAGGTCAGGGTGCCGGAACGGGAAACGATACCGACCTTGCCTGGCAAGTGAATGTGACCTGGCATGATGCCGATCTTGCATTCGCCTGGAGTGATCACGCCTGGGCAGTTAGGGCCGATCAGGGTGATACCCAGCTCGTCGCACTTGACCTTGGCTTCCAGCATGTCGATGGTCGGGATGCCTTCGGTGATGCAGACGATCAGCTTGATGCCGCCGAACGCTGCTTCAAGGATGGAGTCCTTGCAGAAAGGAGCTGGAACGTAGATCACGCTGGCGGTGGCGCCAGTGGCAGCTACAGCGTCTTTCACGGTGTTGAACACTGGCAGGCCCAGGTGCTCGGTGCCGCCCTTGCCCGGTGTTACGCCGCCAACCATCTTGGTGCCGTATTCGATGGCTTGCTGGGTGTGGAAACTACCTTGCGAACCGGTAATACCCTGGCAGATAACCTTGGTGTCTTTATTGATCAGGACGCTCATTATTTGCCCTCCGCAGCTTTGACAACTTGTTGAGCAGCGTCGGTCAGGCTGGTAGCAGCGATGATGTTCAAACCGCTTTCTGCCAGTACTTTAGCGCCCAGCTCAGCGTTGTTGCCTTCAAGGCGAACAACAACCGGGATTTTCACGCCAACTTCTTTCACGGCGCCGATGATGCCTTCGGCAATCATGTCGCAGCGAACGATGCCGCCGAAGATGTTGACCAGTACTGCAGCGACGTTGGTGTCGGACAGGATGATCTTGAACGCTTCGGTTACGCGTTCCTTGGTAGCACCACCGCCCACGTCGAGGAAGTTGGCTGGCTTGCCGCCATGCAGGTTGACGATGTCCATGGTACCCATGGCCAGGCCGGCACCGTTGACCATGCAGCCGATGTTACCTTCCAGGGCCACGTAGTTCAGTTCGAACTTGGCAGCGTGCGCTTCGCGCGGATCGTCTTGCGACGGATCGTGGAAAGTCTTCAGCTTAGGCTGACGGTACATGGCGTTGGCATCGATGTTGATCTTGGCATCGAGGCAGTGCAGGTCGCCGTCGGCCTTGATCACCAGCGGGTTCACTTCCAGCAGTGCCAGGTCGTGGTCCTGGAACAGCTTGGCCAGACCTACGAAGATCTTGGCGAATTGAGTGACCTGCTTGCCTTCCAGGCCCAGCTGGAATGCCAGCTCGCGACCCTGGAATGGCTGTGCGCCAACCAGTGGATCGATGGTGGCCTTGAGGATTTTCTCAGGGGTATCGTGAGCGATTTTCTCGATGTCCACGCCACCTTCGGTGGAAGCCATGAACACGATGCGGCGGCTCGAACGGTCAACGACAGCGCCCAGGTACAGCTCTTTAGCGATATCAGTGCACGATTCAACCAGGATCTTGGTGACTGGCTGACCGTTGGCGTCAGTCTGGTAAGTCACCAGACGCTTGCCCAGCCACTGCTGTGCGAAGGCTTTGGCGTCTTCTTTGCTGCGAACCAGCTTGACGCCGCCCGCTTTACCGCGACCACCGGCGTGAACCTGGGCTTTGACAACCCATTCGCTGCCGCCGATTTTGTCGCAAGCTTCTGCTGCCGCTTCCGGGGTGTCTACCGCGTAACCGGTGGATACTGGCAGGCCGTACTCAGCGAACAGCTGCTTACCCTGATACTCGTGAAGATTCATGCTTATTACCGTCTTCGTTAGGTACTGCGCATTCGGTGCTGCACCGTTCTGGTGCCGCACCACCTGTGACTGCTGCTTGCGTAGCGTTCCGGTTAACCGGTTCGGCTACGCAAGGCTGCGTCCAGCGGATATTCCGCGGTGAGTCTTGCTCGCAAGGCTCACGACGGGCCAAACCGCCGTGGTTTCTTATTGTCTATTAACGCTTCTTGCGGTTGGCCACGTGGATGGCGCCGCCATTTACGGCCAGGGCCGCTTCGTGCAAGGCTTCGGACAGGGTCGGATGGGAGAAGACCATCATGCCCAGATCTTCAGCGCTGGTGCCGAATTCCATGCCGATCGCGCCTTGCTGTACCAGCTCGGCAGCGCTTGGGCCAATGACGTGAACGCCCAATACGCGATCCGTCTTGGCATCGGCGATGACTTTCACGAAACCACCGGTATCGTTGGCTGCCATGGCACGGCCACTGGCTGCGAACGGGAAGGTGCCGACGTTAACTTCAACGCCTTCGGCTTTCAAGGCCTGCTCGGTCTTGCCAACCCATGCGATTTCCGGGTGGGTGTAGATAACCGAAGGGATCAGGTCGTAGTTCATCTGGGCTTTGTGGCCCTTGATGCGCTCGACAACCATGATGCCTTCTTCGGATGCCTTGTGTGCCAGCATCATGCCGCGAACCACGTCACCGATGGCGAAGACGCCCGGTACCGCGGTTGCGCACTGGTCGTCGACGGCAATGAAGCCGCGCTCGTCGATTTCCACGCCGCTATCGGCAGCCAGCAGGTCAGTGGTCACAGGACGACGGCCGACCGCGACGATCAGCTTGTCGAAGGTGATGGTCTGTTCGCCGTTGGTGTCGGTGTAGGTCACCACGACTTCTTCGCCGTTGACCTTCGAACCGGTCACGCGAGCGCCCAGCTTGATGTCCAGGCCCTGTTTGGTCAGGGTTTTCAGCGCTTCCTTGGAAACCGCAGCGTCAGCGGCCATCAGGAAGGTATCGAGGGCTTCCAGTACGGTCACTTGCGCACCCAGGCGCGACCATACCGAACCCAGCTCGAGGCCGATCACGCCAGCGCCGATCACGCCCAGGCGTTTTGGCACGGTCTGGAATTCCAGGGCACCGGTGGAATCGACGATCACGTTCTGGTCGACCGGAGCCGGTGGAATGTCGATCGGACGCGAGCCTGGTGCCAGGATGACGTTCTCGGCTTCGATCACTTCAACCGAGCCGTCTGGCTTGGTCACTTCGACTTTCTTGCCCATCAGCAGCTTGCCGTGGCCTTGGATCGAAGTCACGCCGTTGGCCTTGAACAGGGTGGCAACACCGCTGGTCAGGTTCTTGACGATGTTGGCCTTGCGACCCACCATCGCCGGCACGTCCATCTTCACGTCGCCCGTGCTGATGCCGTGGATCGCGAAGCCGTCTTGGGCTTCGTGGAACTTCCAGGAGCTGTCCAGCAGCGCCTTGGAAGGAATGCAACCGACGTTCAGGCAAGTACCGCCGAGGGCCAGCTTGCCCTCCTTGTCGGTGTATTTCTCGATGCAGGCAGTGGTAAGGCCCAGTTGCGCAGCCTTGATGGCCGCTACGTAGCCGCCAGGGCCCGCACCAATCACTACCACGTCGAATTTCTGAGTCATGAGTCATTCCTTTTCGAATCAAACCGGACGGTCACTTGTGATGACCGTCGAGGGACGAAACCGGTTGTTTCAGCAAGAGGCCGGTCAAAACAGACCGGCCCTCGCGGCGAAAATCAGATATCCAGCAGCAGACGAGCCGGATCTTCAAGCAGGTTCTTGATGGTTACCAGGAACGTCACGGCTTCTTTACCGTCGATCAGGCGGTGATCGTAGGACAGTGCCAGGTACATCATCGGACGAATCACGACTTGACCATTGATCGCCATAGGACGCTGCAGAATGTTGTGCATGCCCAGGATAGCCGCTTGCGGCGGGTTGACGATCGGGGTCGACATCATCGAACCGAATGTACCACCGTTGGTGATGGTGAACGTACCGCCGGTCATCTCTTCGATGGACAGCTTGCCGTCACGGGCCTTCTTGCCGAAGGTGGCGATGCCGCCTTCGATTTCGGCCAGGCTCATCAGTTCGGCGTTACGCAGTACCGGAACCACCAGGCCACGGTCGCTGGAAACAGCGACACCGATGTCGGCGTAGCCGTGGTAGACGATGTCGGAACCGTCGATCGACGCGTTGACGGCCGGGAAGCGTTTCAGCGCTTCGGTGGCAGCCTTGACGAAGAACGACATGAAGCCCAGGCGTACGCCATTGTGGGACTTCTCGAACAGATCCTTGTACTTCGAACGCAGGGCCATGACTTCGGTCATGTCGACTTCGTTGAAGGTGGTCAGCATCGCCATGTTCGACTGGGCTTCTACCAGACGCTTGGCCACGGTAGCGCGAACGCGGGTCATCGGAACGCGTTTTTCAACGCGGTCACCGGCAGCGAACACCGGAGCGGCAGCGGCAGGTGCGGCAGGCTTGGCTGGCGCGGCGGCTGGAGCGGCTTTCTTGGCGGCAACGGCTGCAACCACGTCTTCCTTGGTCACGCGACCACCCTTGCCGGTGCCGGCAACGGAAGCGATGTTGATGCCGTTCTCTTCAGCCAGCTTGCGCGCAGCAGGGGCAGCGACTGGATCGTCTTCGCCAGCGGCGGCTGGCGCGGCGGCCTGGGCGGCAGCCGGTGCAGCAGCGGCTGGAGCGGCAGCAGCAGCGCCGCCTTCTTCGATCGAGCCCAGGACCTGGTTCGACAGAACGGTATCGCCCTCCTTGGCAATGATTGCGCCCAGCACGCCGTCAGCTTCGGCCAATACTTCCAGCACGACCTTGTCGGTCTCGATGTCGACGATCAGGTCGTCACGCTTGACGGCCTCGCCTGGTTTCTTGTGCCAGGTGGCAACGGTGCCATCGGCAACCGATTCCGGGAATGACGGGGCTTTGATTTCGATAGCCATTATCTGTGGGTCCTTAAAATTCGGTTTCAGTCAGCGCGAAGGCGTTAAACAGTGAAGGCATCTTGCAGCAGTTTTTCCTGCTGCTCGGCGTGCATCGACGCATAACCACACGCAGGTGCAGCGGAAGCATCACGGCCGGCATACTCCAAGACCAGGGCCTTGTTATGGTTGCCGATGCTGCGACGCAGGTGATGCTGGCTGCTGTACCAAGCGCCTTGGTTCATCGGTTCTTCCTGACACCACACCACATGGGTGAGGTTGGTGTAAGGCGCGATGGCCTCCATCAGGTCTTCTTCCGGGAACGGGTAAAGCTGCTCGATACGCACGATGGCGATGTCTTCGCGGCCTTCGGCACGACGTTTTTCCAGCAGGTCGTAGTAGACCTTGCCGCTGCACAGGACCAGGCGAGTGACCTTCGCCGCGTCCAGGGTGTCGATTTCCGAAATAACGGTCTGGAACGAGCCTTCGGCCAGATCCTCGAGCGTGGAGATCGCCAGTTTGTGACGCAGCAGCGACTTGGGTGTCAGCACGATCAGCGGCTTGCGCAGCGGACGGATGACCTGACGACGCAGCAGGTGGTAGATCTGTGCCGGCGTGGTCGGTACGCAGACCTGGACGTTGTGCTCGGCGCACAACTGCAGGTAACGCTCCAGACGTGCCGAAGAGTGCTCCGGCCCCTGCCCTTCATAACCGTGCGGCAACAGCATGGTCAGACCGCAGAGACGGCCCCACTTGTGTTCGCCACTGGTGATGAACTGGTCGACAACCACTTGGGCACCGTTGGCGAAGTCGCCGAACTGGGCTTCCCAGATCACCAGCGCATTCGGCTCGGTGGTGGAGTAGCCATATTCGAACGCCAGGACGGCTTCTTCGGACAGCAGCGAATCGTACAGGTCGAAACGTGGCTGGCCTTTGTACAGGTGTTGCAGCGGGATGTAGGTGCTGGCGTCTTTCTGGTTGTGCAGCGCCGCGTGGCGGTGCGAGAAAGTGCCGCGGCCTACGTCCTGGCCGGTGATGCGCACCGGGTGACCTTCGAATGCCAGGGTCGCGTACGCCATGGTTTCGGCATAACCCCAGTTGATCGGCAAGCCGCCGGCTTGCATCTTCTGCCGGTCTTCGTAGATTTTCGCGACCTGGCGCTGAACCACGAAGCCGTCCGGGATTTCCAGCAGCTTGGCGGACAGTTCCTGCAGGGTCTTGAGGTCAAAACGGGTGTCGTGACGCGCGGTCCAGGCGTGGCCCAGGTACGGACGCCAGTCCACGAACAGCTCTTTGTTCGGCTCTTTGACCAGGCTTTTTACAACGTGCAGGCCGTTATCCAGGGCATTGCGATATTCATCGACTTTTTCCTGGACGCGCGCTGCATCCAGCACACCGCCCTGGGTCAGGCGCTCGGCATACAGCTCACGGGTGGTGCGCTGCTTGGCGATCTGCTGGTACATCAGCGGTTGAGTACCGCTTGGCTCGTCGGCCTCGTTGTGGCCGCGACGACGGTAGCAGACCAGGTCGATCACCACGTCGCGCTTGTACTGCATGCGGTAGTCGATGGCCAACTGGGTCACGAACAGCACGGCTTCCGGGTCATCGCCATTCACATGGAGAATCGGCGCCTGGATCATTTTCGCAACGTCGGTTGCGTACTCGGTAGAGCGCGAGTCTTCCGGGTTGCTGATGGTGAAACCGACCTGGTTGTTGATCACGATGTGCACGGTACCGCCGGTCTTGAAACCGCGGGTCTGCGACATCTGGAAGGTTTCCATGACCACGCCTTGACCGGCGAATGCCGCGTCACCGTGGATGGAGATCGGCAGCACCTTCTCGCCGGTCGGATCGTTGCGACGATCCTGGCGCGCACGGACCGAACCCTCGACCACCGGGGAAACGATTTCCAGGTGGGACGGGTTGAAGGCCATGGCCAGGTGTACTTCGCCACCTGTGGTCATTACGTTGGACGAGAAGCCCTGGTGGTACTTCACGTCACCGGAACCCAGTTCGACCTTCTTCTTGCCTTCGAACTCGTCGAACAGCTCGCGCGGGTTCTTGCCGAAGGTGTTGACCAGTACGTTCAGGCGGCCACGGTGGGCCATGCCGATGACAACTTCCTTGGTGCCGTAGGAACCGGAACGCTGGATCAGCTCATCGAGCATTGGAATCAGGCTCTCGCCGCCTTCCAGGCCGAAACGCTTGGTGCCCGGGTATTTGGTACCCAGGTATTTCTCCAGGCCTTCACCGGCGGTGACGCGCTCGAGCAAGTGGCTCTTGATGTCGGCGGAGTACGTCGGACGGCCACGAACGCTTTCCAGACGCTGCTGGAACCACTGGCGCTGCTCGGAATCGGTGATATGCGTAAATTCAGCGCCGATGGTGCGGCAATATGTCTGCTGCAACGCTTCGTGAATTTCGCGTAGGCTCGCTTCCTCTTTGCCGATGAACAGGTCGCCGGCACGGAAGGTCGTATCAAGGTCGGCATTGGTCAAGCCGTAGTGAGTGATCGACAGGTCTGCAGGTGCAGGACGCTGCCACAGTCCCAGCGGGTCAAGCTGGGCTGCCTGGTGGCCACGCATCCGGTAGGCCTGGATCAGTCGCAATACTTCAACTTGCTTCTTCTCGTGCTCGGAGCTCACGCTGCCGGCAGACACCGGTTGAGCGCGGCGCTGGTTCTTCGCCAGCAGCACGAAATGATCGCGAATCGTCGAGTGCGAAACATCAGTGGCAGAGTTACCGTCAGCCGGCAACTTCTGAAAGTAGGTGCGCCATTCTTCTGGCACAGCGTTAGGGTCGTGCAGGTAGAGCTCGTAAAGCTCTTCCACATAGGCAGCGTTACCACCGGAAAGGTGGGCACTGTTCCACATGCGCTGCATCACGCTTTCTTGCATGCTTGGTCACCCTCGATTAGGGGAACACCACCGGCGAAAACACCGAGCAAACTTGCAGAAGTCCGAGTGCAGCGACTAAAACAAGCCACTTAGGATCACGCTGATAGTCCGGGTACCAGCCCGGATGCCCCTGCTTGTCTCATTTCTTCAAAATAAGAACTGCCGCTTTGTGAGCGGCTGTTCTGGTTATAGCCATGACGCGGGTTGAAGCCCGCGCCCTGGCCTTTACGGGTACAACGGTCCTACGGGTACAGCAGCTGAATCAAACGCCGCTTTGCAGCAGCATGTTACGAATGTGACCGATGGCCTTAGTCGGGTTCAGGCCTTTCGGACAGACGTTGACGCAGTTCATGATCCCGCGGCAGCGGAATACGCTGAACGGGTCATCCAGCGAAGCCAGACGCTCGGACGTCTTGGTGTCACGGCTGTCTGCCAGGAAGCGGTACGCTTGCAGCAGGGCGGCCGGGCCCAGGAACTTGTCCGGGTTCCACCAGAACGATGGGCACGAGGTCGAGCAGCAAGCGCACAGGATGCACTCGTACAGACCGTCGAGCTTCTCACGCTCTTCAGGAGTCTGCAGACGCTCGATGGCCGGAGCCGGCGTGTCGTTCTGCAGGAATGGCTTCACCTTCTCGTATTGCTTGTAGAAGATGCTCATATCGACGACCAGGTCACGGATAACCGGCAAACCTGGCAGCGGACGAACGATCAGCTTGTTGCCCTTGACCACGGCAGACAGCGGCGTGATGCACGCCAGGCCGTTCTTGCCGTTGATGTTCATGCCGTCGGAGCCGCAAACGCCCTCACGGCAAGAGCGACGATAGGAGAAACCCTCGTCCTGCTCTTTGATCAGGGCCAGCACGTCCAGCACCATCAGGTCTTTACCACCGGTATCGACCTGGAAGTCCTGCATGAACGGCGCAGCGTCCTGATCAGGGTTGTAGCGATAAACACTGACTTGCAACATAGCGGTCACCCTTAATAAGTCCGGACTTTTGGTTCGAAAGTCGGAACAGTCTTCGGCGAGAAGTTCACGGCACGCTTGGCGACGCGTTTTTCACCCGGGAAGTACAAGGTGTGGCACAGCCAGTTTTCGTCGTCACGGTCTTCGAAGTCTTCGCGGGCGTGGGCGCCACGGGACTCTTTACGCACTTCTGCGGCGATGGCGGTGGCTTCGGCCACTTCCAGCAGGTTCTGCAATTCCAGCGCTTCGATACGGGCAGTGTTGAACGCCTGCGACTTATCGTTGATCTTCACGTTGGCGATTCGTTCACGCAATTGCGCCAGCTGGGCAATACCCTTCTGCATGTATTCGCCGGTACGGAATACACCGAAGTAGTTCTGCATGCAGTTTTGCAACTCACGACGCAGGGTCGCCACGTCTTCGCCTTCGGTACGCTCGTTCAGAGCGGACAGACGCGCCAGGGCAGCTTCGATGTTGGCGTCGGTGGCATCGTCATATTCGATACCGTCGGACAGCGCTTTTTCCAGGTGCAGGCCGGCAGCGCGACCGAAGACCACCAGGTCGAGCAACGAGTTGCCGCCCAGACGGTTGGCACCGTGGACCGATACGCAAGCCACTTCACCCACTGCGAACAGGCCAGGGATGATTGCGTCCACGCCTTCGGCGTTCTGGGTGATCGCCTGGCCATGAATGTTGGTGGCAACGCCGCCCATCATATAGTGGCAGGTTGGAACCACTGGAACTGGCGCAACGACCGGGTCGACGTGAGCGAAGGTCTTGGACAGTTCGCAGATGCCTGGCAGGCGGCTGTGCAGCACTTCCTCGCCCAGGTGGTCGAGCTTGAGCATCACGTGGTCGCCATTCGGACCGCAACCGTTGCCAGCGATGATTTCTTTAACCATCGAACGGGCAACCACGTCACGACCGGCAAGGTCCTTGGCGTTCGGAGCATAACGCTCCATGAAACGCTCGCCGTGCTTGTTGATCAGGTAACCACCTTCACCACGGCAACCTTCGGTCACCAGTACACCGGCGCCGGCGATGCCGGTCGGGTGGAACTGCCACATTTCGATGTCTTGTACCGGCACGCCAGCACGCAGGGCCATGCCGACACCGTCACCGGTGTTGATCAGGGCATTGGTGGTGGATGCGTAGATACGGCCTGCACCGCCGGTCGCCAGTACGGTGGCCTTGGCGCGGATGTAGGTGGTTTCGCCGGTTTCGATGCAGATCGCGATCACGCCGACGAAGGCGCCGTCCTGGTTTTTCACCAGGTCAACGGCGTAGTACTCGTTCAGGAACGTGGTACCGGCTTTCAGGTTGCCCTGGTACAGGGTGTGCAGCAGCGCGTGACCGGTACGGTCGGACGCCGCGCAAGTACGTGCAGCCTGGCCGCCCTTGCCGTAGTCCTTGGACTGGCCACCGAACGGACGCTGGTAGATACGACCTTGCTCGGTACGCGAGAATGGCATGCCCATGTGGTCCAGCTCGAACACCGCAGCCGGGCCTTCCTGACACATGTACTCGATAGCGTCCTGGTCACCGATGTAGTCGGAACCCTTGACGGTATCGTACATGTGCCAGCGCCAGTCATCGTTCGGGTCGGCCGAAGCGATGGCGCAGGTGATGCCGCCCTGGGCGGAAACAGTGTGCGAACGGGTCGGGAAAACCTTGGTGATCACGGCAGTCTTGTGACCGCCCTGTGCCAGTTGCAGCGCTGCGCGCATGCCGGCACCGCCACCACCAATGATGATGGCGTCGAAAGAAATCGTTGGAATGTTAGCCATGGATCAGATACCCCAGAGAATCTGCACACCCCAGACGAAGTAAGCGAACATCGCAACGCCGCATACTGCCTGGAAGAGGAAACGTACGGCAGTCGCCGACTTGCCGAACGCCATTGGCGTCAGGTAGTCGGTCGCGATGGTCCACATGCCGACCCAGGCGTGAGCGCCCAGTGCAACAAGTGCCAGCAGACTGAAGATACGCATCCAGTTGTTTGCGAACAGTTCATGCCATTGGGCGTAGCCCAGGCCTGGGTTTGCTACGACATATCCGATCAGGAAGATGAAGTAAGCCGCGAGAACGACCGCAGACACACGCTGCGCCATCCAGTCATAGAGGCCCGAACGCGAAAGGTTCGTGACGTTGGTTACCATATCCAGACTCCTGCCAGAACGATCAGCACCGCAGACACGGCGATAATGATTTTCGAGCCCAGCTTGCCGCCTTCCAGCGTCTCACCGATGCCCATGTCCATGATCAAGTGGCGCACACCGGCAACCAAGTGATACAGCAAGGCGGACAGGATGCCCCAAATCACTAGCTTGGCTAGCGGACTGGTCAGACACGCTTTCACCTGACCGAAGCCTTCTTCCGAATCGAGCGACTTGTCCAATGCATAAAGCATGATGGCCAGGCTGACGAAGAGGATGACACCGGAAATACGGTGAAGAATGGACGTGTAAGCAGTGACTGGGAGTTTGATGGTCCTTAGGTCTAGGTTTACAGGTCGTTGGCTTTTCACGGCTTTTTTTTCACACTGAAGAGCCCCTAACAATCAGGGCAAAGTTGTTGGGGCGCGCACTGGTCAGGTACTCACCACCCAGGGAGTGACGACCCCCAAGAAAGCAGGCCCAAAAGCCCCTGGCGGTCGGTGGCCGAGTATAGACAGTTAGGCTACTAATGACAACGCGTTCACCTTCCCCTAATAGCGCATTGCACATACGACGCAAAAGGCGTAAACGGCAGGTAATTTCGCGGAAAAAGTCCGGTTAAAGCCTTCTGGAGCAAGACTTTAGGCAAATTGACTTTCGAATTTATCTCACTATAGTGGTGCGGGCCCTGCGTGGGGGGTCTGTCTGATGATTTCAAGCATTAATAGGAGGCCACATGGCTGACAAAAAAGCGCAGTTGATCATCGAGGGCGCAGCCCCCGTCGAGCTGCCCATTTTAACCGGCACCGTTGGTCCCGATGTAATCGACGTACGGGGCCTGACGGCCACGGGCCGTTTCACCTTTGACCCAGGTTTCATGTCGACCGCCTCGTGCGAATCGAAAATCACCTATATCGACGGCGACAACGGCATCCTGCTGCACCGCGGCTACCCGATCGAGCAACTGGCTGAAAAATCGGACTACCTGGAAACCTGCTACCTGCTGCTCAACGGCGAGCTGCCAACCGCAGAGCAAAAGGCCCAGTTCGTCAGCACCGTGAAGAACCACACCATGGTTCACGAGCAGTTGAAGACCTTCTTCAACGGCTTCCGTCGCGATGCCCACCCGATGGCCGTCATGTGCGGCGTTGTCGGCGCCCTCTCGGCCTTCTACCACGACTCCCTGGACATCAATAACCCCCAGCATCGCGAAATCTCCGCGATCCGCCTGGTGGCGAAGATGCCGACCCTGGCAGCCATGGTCTACAAGTACTCCATGGGCCAGCCCATGATGTACCCGCGCAACGACCTGACCTATGCAGAGAACTTCCTGCATATGATGTTCAACACCCCGTGCGAGATCAAACCGATCAGCCCGGTGCTCGCCAAGGCCATGGACCGGATCTTCATCCTCCATGCCGACCACGAGCAGAACGCCTCCACGTCCACCGTGCGCCTGGCCGGCTCCTCGGGTGCCAACCCGTTCGCCTGTATCGCCGCCGGTATCGCCGCACTCTGGGGCCCTGCCCACGGCGGTGCCAACGAAGCGGTACTGACCATGCTCGATGAAATCGGCGATGTCTCGAACATCGACAAGTTCATCGCCAAGGCCAAGGACAAGAACGATCCGTTCAAGCTGATGGGCTTCGGTCACCGGGTCTACAAGAACCGCGACCCGCGCGCCACCGTCATGAAGCAGACCTGCGACGAAGTGCTCAAGGAACTGGGGATCAAGAACGATCCGCAACTCGAACTGGCCATGCGCCTGGAAGAGATCGCCCTGACCGACCCGTACTTCATCGAGCGCTCGCTGTACCCGAACGTCGACTTCTACTCGGGGATCATCCTCAAGGCGATCGGCATTCCAACCAGCATGTTCACCGTGATCTTCGCCCTGGCGCGGACCGTCGGCTGGATCTCCCACTGGAAGGAAATGCTCTCCAGCCCGTACAAGATCGGCCGCCCGCGCCAGCTGTACACCGGCTACGAGTCGCGTGACATCACCCAGCTGGAAGACCGCAAGTAAGACCTGCCTTGCTATAGGTCCCAAGCTGCACCGAACAGCCCCTGCTTCTTATATAAGAGCAGGGGCTGTTTTGTTTGTGCCCTCTTTGTCTGATCCAGAAGCTGCGGTGACAGGCCCGGCGCATCGCGAGCAAGCTCGCTCCCACACTGGATCTATGTACGCTCCCACAGGGGGGGAGATCGCTCCGGGCGGCGTTCCGACAATGGCGGCAGATCTGCACCCCCTCATAAACCCGGCACAAAAAAATACCCCAGCCTCTCGACAGGGGTATTTCTTCAAACACAACGCTTGCAGCTTACTGGCGCATCAGTGGTTAACCGCCCCACTCGCCCCCAGGCCAGTCTGCGAACGCACGAACTGCGGGAAGAACAGCGCCCGCTCGTTTGCACCTTCAGCCGACTTGTCGGTAATGGAGAAGAACCAGATGCCGACGAAGGCAATGGCCATCGAGAACAGCGCAGGGTATTCATACGGGAAGATCGCCTTCTCGTGACCCATGATCTGCACCCAGATGGTCGGGCCGAGGATCATAAGGCCCACGGCACTGACCAGGCCCAGCCAGCCGCCAATCATGGCGCCACGGGTGGTCAGCTTCTTCCAGTACATCGAAAGCAGCAGTACCGGGAAGTTGCAGCTCGCCGCGATGGAGAACGCCAGGCCCACCATGAACGCGATGTTCTGCTTCTCGAACAGGATGCCCAGGCCGATCGCCAGCACCGCCAGGGCGATGGTGGTGATTTTCGAGACGCGAATCTCGTCCTTCTCGTTTGCCTTGCCTTTCTTGATCACGCTGGCATACAGGTCATGGGACACCGCCGAGGCACCGGCCAGGGTCAGGCCCGCGACGACCGCCAGGATGGTGGCAAAGGCTACCGCCGAGATGAAGCCCAGGAAGATACTGCCGCCCACAGCGTTGGCCAGGTGCACCGCCGCCATGTTGTTACCACCGAGCAAGGCACCTGCCGCGTCCTTGAAGACCGGGTTGGTGCTGACCAGCAGGATCGCGCCGAAGCCGATGATGAAGGTCAGGATGTAGAAGTAACCGATGAAGCCGGTGGCATACAGCACGCTCTTGCGCGCTTCCTTGGCGTCGCTCACGGTGAAGAAGCGCATCAGGATATGCGGCAGGCCAGCGGTACCGAACATCAGCGCCAGACCCAGGGAGAAGGCCGAGACCGGATCCTTCACCAGGCCGCCAGGGCTCATGATCGCCTCACCTTTAGGGTGAACCTTGACCGCTTCGGCAAACAGCATGTTGAAGTCGAAGTTGACGTGCTTCATGACCATCAGGGCCATGAACGAAGCACCCGACAGCAACAGCACCGCCTTGATGATCTGTACCCAGGTGGTGGCCAGCATGCCGCCGAACAACACGTAGAGGCACATCAGGATGCCCACCAGGATCACCGCAACGTGGTAGTCCAGGCCGAACAGCAGCTGGATCAGCTTGCCGGCACCGACCATTTGCGCGATCAGGTAGAACGCCACCACGACCAGCGAGCCACAGGCGGACAGACTGCGGATCTGGGTTTGCCCAAGGCGATAGGACGCCACGTCGGCAAAGGTGTACTTACCCAGGTTACGCAAGCGTTCAGCAATCAGGAACAGGATGATCGGCCAGCCCACCAGGAAGCCGATCGAGTAGATCAGACCGTCGTAGCCGGAGGCGAACACCAGTGCGGAGATCCCCAGGAAGGACGCCGCCGACATGTAGTCACCGGCAATGGCCAGGCCATTCTGGAAACCGGTGATCTTGCCGCCGGCCGCATAGTAGTCGGCCGCCGAGTTGTTTTTCTTGGACGCCCAGTAGGTGATATATAAAGTCGCGCCGACGAAGGCCACGAACATCAGAATAGCCGCGACGTTGAGGGGTTGTTTCTGCACGGCACCGGTCAGGGCTTCAGCCGCCCAGACGCCCGGGGCGAACGCTGCGATGCTCAATAGAGCCAGTAGACGCCGGATCATTGCTGAGCCTCCTTGAGAATCGCATTGTTCAGGTCGTCGAACTCGCCATTGGCGCGTCGTACGTAGATAGCGGTCAGGACGAAGGCCGAGACAATCAGGCCGACACCGATGGGAATGCCCCAGGTGATGGTGGACTCAGGCGTGATCTTGGCCCCGAGAATGTGTGGCCCGTAGGCGATCAGAAGAATGAAGCCGGAATACAGCCCAAGCATGATCGCCGAGAGAATCCAGGCGAACTTTTCCCGTTTTCTCACCAGCTCCTTGAAGCGCGGGCTGTTTTGAATCGAGAGGTAAATGCTGTCGTTCATTGTTTTTATCCTCGCAGCACAGATTTAATTGGAACAGCCCTACTCTATGCGGCTCAAGGCCAGGTTCCAGACGACCTTAGTATTAGAACGACATGACGGTTCTGCCAGTTTTCCGCAAAAAAAACCAAGCCCCTCCCCTGTGGGAGCGAGCTTGCTCGCGATGGCGGTAGCACAGTCAGTGTAGATGCAAGCTGACACACCGCTATCGCGAGCAAGCTCGCTCCCACAGGGGTTTGCGTTGCGCTCAGAATTGCGGGCACAAAAAAACCGCATGACACACGGCCATGCGGTTTTTCGGAACAGCTAAACCAGGCCGATTACTTGCCGGTCCACTCCTTCACGCGGTCCGGGTGCTTGGCAACCCAGTCCTTGGCGGCGGCTTCAGGCTTGGCACCTTCCTGGATCGCCAGCATGACTTCGCCAATCTCGTCTTTCGAAGACCATTGGAATTTCTTCAGGAACGCGACCACTTCCGGTGCCTTGGCCTCCAATTCCTTGCTGCCGATGCTGTTCACGGTTTCAGCCGCGCCGTAGACGCCTTTCGGGTCTTCCAGGAAGCGCAGTTTCCACTTGGCGAACATCCAGTGCGGCACCCAACCGGTGACGGCGATGGATTCATTTTTCTTCTCGGCACGGGTCAGCTCGGCAATCATGCCGGCGCCGGAACTGGCCTTGAGTTGATAACCGGTCAGGTCGTAATCCTTGATGGCCTGTTCGGTCTTGAGCATTACGCCTGAACCGGCGTCGATGCCGACGATGCGCTTCTTGAAGGAGTCGTCGGTTTTCAGATCCTCGAGCGACTTGGCCTTGACGTACTCCGGCACGATCAGGCCGATTTTGGCGTCCTTGAAGTTGGGGCCGTAGTCGACCACCTGGTCCTTGTTCTTCGTCCAATAGTCGCCGTGAGTCACCGGCAGCCAGGCCGAGAGCATCGCGTCGAGCTTACCGGTGGCCACGCCTTGCCACATGATCCCGGTCGCGACCGCTTGCAGCTTCACGTCATAACCGAGTTTCTGCTTGATCACTTCGGCGGCCACGTGGGTGGTCGCGACGCTGTCGGACCAGCCGTCAACGTAACCGATGCTCAGGGTTTTGGTTTCGGCGCTGGCCAAGGTGGAACTGATGGCCAGTACCAGTGCGGCACCTGCGCCCAAGAGTCGTCGCATCTTCATCGTTACTTCCCCGAAAGTGCTGCGCCCGACGGATGCCGGGCGGCGTCAACGTATAGTTATGATGCTCAGCGCCCCCATCACGCTCGCCCTCAAACCGGTCTGAACGCCAGTGGAGTACTGACTCGTTGATCATCAACCTGCTCCGATCCGGAACCTGCTCTGTCTGCGACGTCGAGGCAACGAGAAACGACATCAGAACGCCAGCTCTCAGTTCCAGGCATTTGTACCAGCGCCACACGTGAGATTTGCGGTCAAATCCGGCAAACGCCAGATAACTAGCCGCCAGCACGCACGACCGTGTATCTTCCCGCTACTATCGCGCCCCGTCCGTGCCTGTTTTGTGCCCATCATGGCACTTGGCTCCGCTTCGGTGGTCATAGCCTGCGAACCTCATTCGGCACCTTCCTCTAAGGGATCCAGTCATGCTCCGTTCCTTGCGCTTCGCTGCCCTTCTCGGCGGCCTTATCCTGAGTGCGTCCGCGCTGGCGGCAGATATTGACGCCGCCAGCTATGGCTACCCCTTGACCAACCCGTTCGAGGCGACCATCGCCACCACGCCACCGGACCTGCGTCCGGAGTTGCCGCTGATCGAAGACATCAACCAGGCAGACCACAGCCTGACCCTGCGCCCGGAACGCGAGTTCATCCTGCCGGACAACTTCTGGCCGGTGAAAAGCCTCACATACCGCATGGCCACCCAGGACAAACCCGCACCGCTGATTTTCCTGATCGCCGGCACCGGTGCGCGCTTTGACAGTAGCATTAATGAATACCTCAAGCGCCTCTACTACAAGGCCGGCTACCACGTGGTGCAGTTGTCCTCGCCCACCAGCTTCGACTTCATGAGCGCCGCTTCGCGCTTCGCCACGCCAGGCATTTCCAAGGAAGACGCCGAAGACATGTACCGGGTGATGCAAGCCGTGCGCGCGCAGAACCCCAAGCTGCCCGTGACCGAGTACTACCTGACCGGCTACAGCCTCGGCGCCCTGGATGCGGCCTTCGTCGCACACCTGGACGAAACCCGGCGCAGCTTCAATTTCAAGAAGGTGCTGCTGCTGAACCCGCCGGTGAACCTCTACACCTCGATCACCAACCTGGACAAACTGGTCCAGACCGAGGTCAAGGGTATCAACAACACCACCACCTTCTATGAACTGGTGCTGAACAAGCTGACGCGCTACTTCCAGCAAAAAGGCTACATCGACCTCAACGATGCCCTGCTCTACGACTTCCAGCAGTCCAAGCAACACCTGAGCAACGAGCAGATGGCCATGTTGATCGGCACCTCGTTCCGTTTCTCGGCCGCCGACATCGCGTTCACCTCGGACCTGATCAACCGCCGCGGGCTGATCATCCCGCCCAAGTTCCCGATTACCGAAAGCACCAGCCTGACGCCGTTCCTCAAGCGTGCGCTGCAATGCGATTTCGACTGTTACCTCACCGAGCAGGTGATCCCGATGTGGCGCGCGCGCACTGACGGCGGCAGCCTGTTGCAACTGGTCGATCAGGTCAGCCTGTACGCGCTGAAGGATTACCTGCATGACAGCCCGAAGATTGCCGTCATGCACAATGCCGACGACGTCATCCTCGGCCCGGGCGACCTGGGCTTCCTGCGCAAGACCTTTGGCGATCGCCTCACGGTTTATCCACTGGGCGGCCACTGCGGCAACCTTAACTACCGCGTCAACAGCGACGCCATGCTGGAGTTCTTCCGTGGCTAAATATCTGCTGCTTATCGCTGCGTTAATGAGTGCGGGCATGGTCCACGCCGACAACAGCAAGGCCAATGCGCCTGTGGTGGTGGATTCGGACGGCTTCAAGGAGCCGCTGAGCAAGCTCAAGTTCAACCCTGGCCTGGACCAGCGCGAATTCGAGCGCTCGACCCTCAACGCCCTGAACGTCTATGACCCGCTGGAGTCCTGGAACCGCCGCGTCTACCACTTCAACTACCGCTTCGACCAATGGGTATTCCTGCCCGTGGTCGATGGCTACCGCTACGTCACGCCAAGCTTCGTGCGCACCGGGGTCAGCAACTTCTTCAATAACCTGGGGGATGTGCCAAACCTGATGAACAGCCTGCTGCAATTCAAGGGCAAGCGTTCGATGGAAACCACGGCGCGTCTGCTGCTCAACACCACCGTCGGCATCGCCGGCCTGTGGGACCCAGCCACCGCCATGGGCCTGCCGCGCCAGAGCGAAGACTTCGGCCAGACCCTGGGCTTCTACGGCGTACCGGGCGGCGCCTACTTCGTGTTGCCGATCTTCGGCCCGTCGAACCTGCGCGACACCTCAGGCCTGCTGGTGGACTACACAGCCGAATCGGCGATCAACTACCTGAACGTCTCCGAAGTCAGTTCCAACCACCCGGAGCTGCTGCTTCTGCGCGGCGTCGACAAGCGCTACCAGACCGGTTTCCGCTATGGGCAACTGAACTCGCCATTCGAGTATGAGAAGGTGCGCTACGTGTACACCGAGTCGCGCAAGTTGCAGATTGCCGAATAACTTTCGGCCACCCCAAAACCCACTGTGGGAGCGAGCGTGCTCGCGATAGCAGTCTGTCAGGCAACATTAATGTTGGATGTCAGGCCCTCATCGCGAGCAAGCTCGCTCCCACAGGGGTTATGTGTTGTCACTTTTAGCCTTTCAGCGCTTTCCAGATCTTGCCCACCGCCAGCACACCGACCAACACCACCGCCCCCGCGACAATCCCCGCCACCGCATTGAGCAACGTCGGCACGATAAACCCGGCACCACCGGCGCTGGCCGTCACGCTTTCGATCCAGTGATGCACCACCGGCACGCCATGGGTCAGGATGCCACCACCCACCAGGAACATCGCCGCCGTGCCGATCACCGACAGGCTTTTCATCATGTAGGGTGCCGCACTCAGGATGGCGCCGCCGATGCTTTTGGCGGCCTGCCCTGGCTTCTGGGTCAACCAGAGTCCCAGGTCATCGAGCTTGACGATCCCGGCCACCAGGCCATAGACCCCAATGGTCATGACGATGGCGATGCCCGACAGGACGATCACCTGCTGGGTCAGTGCGGCGTCGGCAACGGTGCCGAGGGTGATGGCGATGATTTCCGCTGACAGGATGAAGTCGGTGCGTACCGCGCCCTTGATCTTGTCCTTTTCAAACGCCACCAGATCGACCGCCGGATCCGACACGGCCTCGACCAGTTGCGCATGTTCGGCCTGGTCTTCAGCCTTGCTGTGAAGGAACTTGTGGGCCAGTTTTTCGAACCCTTCGAAACACAGATAAGCGCCGCCCACCATCAACAACGGCGTCACCAGCCACGGGACGAAGGCGCTGATCGCCAGCGCCGATGGCACCAGGATCAACTTGTTGATGAACGAACCCTTGGCCACCGCCCACACCACCGGCAGCTCCCGCTCGGCCCGTACACCAGAGACTTGCTGGGCGTTGAGCGCCAAGTCATCGCCGAGCACGCCAGCGGTCTTCTTGGCGGCCATCTTGGTCATCAGCGCAACATCGTCGAGCACGGTGGCGATATCGTCGATCAGTACCAGCAAACTGCTTCCAGCCATGGAGGGGCTCCTTGAATAATAATGCCGCGCAGCATACCGCGAGCCGCGGCGCCTTGGGCATTCTTGAGCGCCGCGCGAGGCCGGTGCTACCATGCGCCACCGCCAGAACAGGCAAGGAACCCCTGGGTTTATGAGCACTATCCGCGAGCGCAACAAAGAATTGATCCTGCGTGCCGCCAGCGAAGAGTTTGCCGACAAGGGCTTCGCCGCGACCAAGACCAGCGACATCGCGGCCAAGGCAGGCCTGCCCAAACCCAACGTCTACTACTACTTCAAATCCAAGGAAAACCTCTACCGCGAGGTCCTGGAAAGCATCATCGAGCCGATTCTCCAGGCTTCGACACCGTTCAATGCCGACGGTGTGCCCGGCGAGGTACTGAGCCACTACATCCGCTCCAAGATCCGCATTTCCCGAGACCTGCCCTTCGCCTCGAAAGTCTTCGCCAGCGAAATCATGCACGGCGCCCCCCACCTGAGCCCCGACCTGGTGGACCAACTCAACGCCCAGGCCCGGCACAACATCGCCTGCATCCAGACCTGGATCGACCGCGGCCAGATCGCCCCCATCGACCCCAACCACCTGATGTTCAGCATCTGGGCCGCCACCCAGACCTATGCCGATTTCGACTGGCAGATCAGCGCCGTGACCGGCAAGGCCAAGCTCGATGAGGCGGATTACGAAGCGGCGGCGCAGACGATTATTCGGTTGGTGTTGAAGGGGTGTGAGCCAGACTGAAGACTGAGTAGCCCTCATCGCGAGCAAGCTCGCTCCCACAGGGTTTTGCGGCGCCCTTGTGGGAGCGAGCTTGCTCGCGATTGAAGACAACTCGATTTCAAGTCAAAGCCAAATGGCATCCCACAGCGGATAGTCGCCAAGTCGCTCTACCAGGCCTGCCCGCAGTGGATTTGCCACAACATAGCGAGCCAGCTTTACCAAATCCTCTTCCCGCCGCAGAGCTCGATCGTGGTATCCCGGTTGCCAAAGGCTACCTCTGTGCCCTGTGGACATGTTTACCGCCCGAGCACTCAAGGACTTGGTTTTTTGCATCAGCTCATTCAGCGAGCCTTGCTGCAATTCAATCAACCAATGGAAATGGTCAGGCATGATCACCCAAGCCAATGACTTCGCCCTTCTCTCAACCTGGGCACACCTAAATTGCTCAACGACCAATCGACCTAAAGCGAAATCCTGGAAAATCGGCTTTCGCTCAGCCGTGTTAGTGGTCAATAGATAGATTCGATTCAACTCACCGTAACGGCCGGTGCGCAAACGACGTGAAGCAGGTAGATCAGGCATTCCTTCGCCTCTCCAATGATCAGGTCATCAAAGGCTAGGCCTGTAGATTTTTGAATGCCGGACAGACTCTTGGCTGGATGTGTCTGGTAGATCGTCATCGCGAGCAAGCTCGCTCCCACACTAGGCTTGCGGTGTTCAGACATCATGTGTCGAACATCAAGCCCTGTGGGAGCGAGCTTGCTCGCGATGAGGCCCGTCAATTCACCGCAAAATCAAACAGTAATCCCCACATCGG
The DNA here is from genome assembly GCF_008801605.1 of Pseudomonas brassicacearum subsp. brassicacearum. GTDB lineage: Bacteria > Pseudomonadota > Gammaproteobacteria > Pseudomonadales > Pseudomonadaceae > Aquipseudomonas > Aquipseudomonas brassicacearum. Next base: position 225,587 of record NZ_VZPJ01000008.1, read on the forward strand.
CCCTCAACTGCACCGCCTCCACCGCCCTGACCGCCACCTGCTCATCCACATCCGAAACATCACCACTGACACCAATCGCCCCCAGCACCTTCCCATCCTGATCCCTGATCAATACCCCACCCGGGGCCGGTACGACGTTGCCCTGTCCCAGCCCGTTCAATGCCGCGAAAAACGCCGGGCGTTGCTGGGCGTCCTGGGCGAGCAGGCGTGAGCCTTTGCCCAGGGCGATGGCGCCCCAGGCCTTGCCGATGGCGATCTGCGGGCGAAGCAGGCTGGCGCCGTCTTCGCGCTGCAAGGCAACCAGGTGCCCGCCGCTGTCCAGGACCGCGACGGTCAGGGGCGCAGCGCTGATTTCACGACCGGCGGCAAGGGCTTGCCCGGCGAGGTTGACGGCGATTTTCAAGGTTAGAACGCTCATGGGTGCTGTCCTTCTTTTGTTATGGGAGAGCCTTGCGGGCTTCACTTTCAGAAAAACCGAACACAACAAATAGAACACAACAAAACATATTTTTGTATACAATAATTTTCACAAAGCACCTTGATCGATGAAAGGCCGCAGCAAAACCTGGCCTTCCGACGAATGAAACAGATGCTTGAGGAAATGGATTGACCTGCGCCGTTTGCCGTGAATACACTCTGCGCAAAGCCACTTGTATACAATTACAAAACGTAAGAGGCACAAAACAATGAGCAAAATGAGAGCAATCGAAGCCGCAGTCCTGGTAATGCGCCGTGAAGGCGTGGACACCGCCTTCGGTATTCCGGGTGCCGCGATCAACCCGCTGTACTCCGCCCTGCAGAAGGTGGGTGGCATCGATCACGTCCTTGCTCGCCACGTTGAAGGCGCCTCGCACATGGCCGAGGGCTACACCCGCACCAAGGCCGGCAATATCGGTGTGTGCATCGGCACCTCGGGCCCGGCCGGCACCGACATGGTGACCGGGCTCTACAGCGCCTCGGCCGATTCGATCCCGATCCTGTGCATCACCGGGCAAGCGCCCCGCGCCCGTATGCACAAGGAAGACTTCCAGGCAGTGGATATCACCAGCATCGTCAAACCCGTGACCAAGTGGGCAACCACCGTGCTGGAGCCGGGCCAGGTGCCGTATGCCTTCCAGAAGGCGTTCTTTGAGATGCGCTCCGGCCGTCCGGGCCCGGTGCTGATCGACCTGCCGTTCGACGTGCAGATGGCCGAGATCGAATTCGACATCGACGCCTACCAGCCACTGCCCCTGGCCAAACCCGCGGCCAACCGCGTGCAGATCGAGAAAGCCCTGGCGATGCTCAATCAGGCTGAACGTCCATTGCTGGTGGCTGGCGGCGGCATCATCAACGCCGACGCCAGCGAACTGCTGGTGGAGTTCGCCGAGCTGACCGGCATTCCCGTCATCCCGACCTTGATGGGCTGGGGCACCATCCCCGACGATCATCCGCTGATGGTCGGCATGGTCGGCCTGCAAACCTCCCATCGCTATGGCAACGCAACCTTGCTCAAGTCGGACGTGGTGCTGGGCGTCGGCAACCGCTGGGCCAACCGCCATACCGGTTCGGTGGATGTCTATACCGAAGGCCGCACGTTCATTCACGTGGACATCGAGCCGACCCAGATCGGCCGCGTGTTCACTCCCGACCTGGGCATCGTTTCCGACGCCGCCTCGGCCCTGACGGTGTTCATCGAAGTGGCTCGTGAATGGCAAGCCGCCGGCAAGCTGAAAAACCGCGACGCCTGGTTGCAAGACTGCCAGCAGCGCAAGGCCAGCCTGCAACGCAAGACGCACTTCGACAACGTGCCGGTCAAGCCACAGCGGGTGTACGAAGAAATGAACCAGGTGTTCGGCAAGGACACCTGCTACGTCAGCACCATTGGCCTGTCGCAGATCGCCGGGGCGCAATTCCTCCACGTCTACAAGCCACGCCACTGGATCAACTGCGGCCAGGCAGGTCCTTTGGGCTGGACCATTCCGGCCGCGCTGGGGGTGGTCAAGGCCGACCCGAGCCGCAAGGTCGTGGCGCTGTCGGGTGACTATGACTTCCAGTTCATGATCGAAGAGCTGGCGGTGGGTGCGCAGTTCAAGCTGCCCTACATCCACGTCGTGGTGAACAACTCCTACCTGGGTTTGATTCGCCAGGCCCAGCGCGGGTTCGACATGGACTACTGCGTGCAGCTGTCCTTCGACAACCTCAACGCACCGGAGCTCAACGGCTATGGCGTGGACCACATTGCAGTGGCCGAAGGCCTGGGGTGCAAGGCGTTGCGAGTGTTCGAGCCGTCCGGTATCCAGCCGGCCCTGCGCCAGGCCCAGGCGATGATCGAGGAGTTCAAGGTGCCGGTGATCGTCGAGATCATCCTGGAACGGGTGACCAACATTTCCATGGGCACCGAGATCAACGCCGTCAATGAGTTTGAAGATCTGGCGCTTGTGGGCAACGATGCCCCGACTGCCATTTCGCTACTCGACTGACCGAACGGCGTCCCTGTGGGAGCGAGCTTGCTCGCGATGACGGCGCTACATTCAACATGGATGCAAGCAGACACACCGCTATCGCGAGCAAGCTCGCTCCCACAGGGGGCCTGCCAACTATCTACAGGAGACCACCATGCCGCGTTTCGCCGCCAACCTGTCCATGCTGTTCACCGAGCAGGATTTCCTCGCCCGTTTCGAAGCCGCCGCCAAGGCTGGGTTCAGTGGCGTCGAATACCTGTTCCCCTATGACTACAGCTCCGCCGAACTCAAGGCCTTGCTCGACGCCAATGGCCTGACCCAGGTGCTGTTCAACCTGCCGGCCGGTGACTGGGCCAAGGGCGAGCGCGGCATTGCCTGCCTGCCGGACCGAGTCGAGGAATTCCGCGCCGGTGTCGACCTGGCCATCGCCTACGCCCAGGTGCTGGGCAACACCCAGGTCAACTGCCTCTCGGGGATTCGCCCGCAGAACTGCAGTGAAACCCTGGTGGAGAAAACCTTCGTCGCCAACCTGAAATACGCCGCCGAGAAGCTCCAGGCCAAAGGCATCAAGCTGGTAATGGAAGCCATCAACACCCGCGACATTCCAGGCTTCTACCTGAACAACACCGCCCAGGCCCTGTCGATCCGCGAGCAGGTGGGCAGCGCCAACCTGTTCCTGCAATACGACATCTACCACATGCAGATCATGGAAGGTGACCTGGCCCGGACCCTGTCAGCGCACCTGGGCGAGATCAACCACGTACAACTGGCGGACAACCCGGGCCGCAACGAGCCGGGCACGGGCGAGATCAACTATCGCTTCCTGTTCGAACACCTGGACCGCATCGGCTACACGGGTTGGGTCGGCTGCGAATACAAGCCGCTGACCACCACCGAAGCGGGCCTGGGCTGGCTGAAAACCCATAACGCGATCTGACCCAACTCCTCCCCTTGTGGGAGCGAGCTTGCTCGCGATGACGTCGGTACAGCCAACATCACCGGCACTGACCCACCGCTATCGCGAGCAAGCTCGCTCCCACAGGAAAGCATTCCCCCATTTGCCTGAAGCAGCGATAACAACAAGAGGATTTTCCCATGGCTAAAATCGGATTCATCGGCACCGGCATCATGGGCCACCCCATGGCATTGAACCTGCAAAAGGCCGGTCACAGCCTGCTCCTGTCCCAGCACCACGACCCGGCCCCGGCCGATCTGCTGGCCGGTGGCGCAGTGGCATTGGCCAACCCAAAGGAAGTGGCCCAGGAAGCCGAGTTCATCATCGTCATGGTCCCGGACACCCCGCAGGTCGAAGACGTGCTGTTCCGCGCCGACGGCGTGGCGGCGGGCGTGGGCGCGGGCAAGGTGGTGATCGACATGAGCTCGATCTCCCCCACCGCCACCAAGGCGTTCGCGGCGAAGATCAATGAAAAAGGCGCGCAGTACCTTGATGCCCCGGTGTCCGGCGGTGAAGTCGGTGCCAAGGCGGCGACCCTGAGCATCATGGTCGGTGGCGATAGCGCCGCCTTCGAGCGCGCCCTGCCGCTGTTCCAGGCCATGGGCAAGAACATCACCCTGGTGGGCGGCAATGGCGATGGCCAGACCGCCAAAGTCGCGAACCAGATCATCGTTGCCCTGAACATCCAGGCCGTGGCCGAGGCTTTGTTGTTCGCTTCGAAAAACGGTGCCGACCCGGCCAAGGTCCGTGAAGCGCTGATGGGCGGTTTCGCTTCGTCGAAGATCCTCGAAGTGCACGGCGAACGCATGATCAAGGGCACCTTCGATCCAGGCTTCCGCATCAGCCTGCACCAGAAGGACCTGAACCTGGCCCTGCAAGGCGCCAGGGAACTGAACATCAACCTGCCCAACACCGCCAACGCCCAACAAGTGTTCAGCACCTGCGCGGCCATTGGTGGCAGCAACTGGGATCACTCCGCGTTGATCAAGGGGTTGGAGCATATGGCCAATTTCTCCATCCGCGACAAATAAGCCCTGCACTCCCCCCTGTGGGAGCGAGCTTGCTCGCTCCCACAGGGTCCGCATCAACACTAATAATAAAAACCGGGAGCCCGCCATGTCGGTCGATCCGCAACAACTGCTGCGCGAGCTGTTTGCCACAGCCATCGACGCGGCCCATCCGCAACACGTCCTTGAACGCTACCTGCCCAGCGGCCGCAGCGGTCGGGTGATCGTCATCGGTGCCGGCAAGGCCGCGGCAGCCATGGCGCAAGTGGTCGAGCGCTGCTGGCAGGGCGAAGTGTCTGGCCTGGTGGTGACCCGCTACGGCCATGGCGCGCCCTGCCAGAAAATCGAAATAGTGGAAGCCGCCCACCCGGTGCCTGACGCCGCCGGCTTGGCCGTGGCCCGGCGGGTGCTGGAAATGGTCAGCAACCTCAGCGAAGACGACCGGGTGATCTTCCTGCTGTCCGGCGGCGGTTCTGCCCTGTTGGCCTTGCCCGCCGAAGGCATCACCCTGGCCGACAAGCAATCGATCAACAAAGCCTTGCTCAAGTCCGGCGCGACCATCGGCGAAATGAATTGCGTGCGCAAGCACCTCTCGGCGATCAAGGGCGGGCGCCTGGGCAAGGCCTGCTGGCCGGCGACGGTGTACACCTACGCGATTTCCGATGTGCCCGGGGATCTTGCCACGGTCATTGCCTCCGGCCCTACCGTGGCCGACCCCAGCACGTCGGCCGAAGCCCTGGCGATTCTGCAGCGCTACCGGATCGAGGTGCCGGCCTCGGTGCGCAACTGGTTGAACAGCCCGGCATCGGAAACCGTCAAGCCCGGCGACCCGAGCCTGGCCCGCAACCACTTCCAATTGATCGCCCGCCCCCAGCAGTCATTGGAGGCCGCGGCAGTGAAGGCGCGCCAGGCCGGTTTCAGCCCGTTGATCCTCGGTGACCTGGAAGGCGAATCCCGGGAGGTGGCGAAAGTCCACGCCGGCATCGCCCGGCAAATCGCCCTGCACGGCCAGCCACTGGCGGCGCCGTGCGTGATCCTCTCCGGCGGCGAAACCACCGTCACCGTGCGCGGCGACGGTCGTGGCGGGCGCAATGCCGAATTCCTGCTGAGCCTGACTGACAGCCTCAAGGGTCATCCCGGCATCTACGCGCTGGCCGGCGACACCGACGGCATCGACGGTTCCGAAGACAACGCCGGTGCCCTCATGACCCCGGACAGTTATCGCCGCGCCGCCGAGCTGGGCCTGTGCGCCAGCGACGAGTTGGACAACAACAATGGCTACGGCTACTTCGCCGCCCTGGATGCGCTGATCGTCACCGAACCGACCCGCACCAACGTCAACGACTTTCGCGCCATCCTGATCCTCGAGAACCCCAAACATGACGCCTGATAAAAAGGTCAAGATCCTCGCGACTCTCGGCCCCGCCACCCGCGGCATCGATGACATCCGCGCGCTGGTACAGGCCGGCGTGAACATCTTCCGCCTGAACTTCAGCCACGGCGAGCATGCCGATCACGCCCAGCGCTACCAGTGGATTCGCGAGGTCGAGCAGCAGCTCAATTACCCGCTGGGCATCCTGATGGACCTGCAAGGCCCGAAGCTGCGGGTCGGCCGGTTCGCCGACGGCAAGGTCCTGCTGCAACGCGGCCAGGCCCTGCGTCTGGATCTGGACCCGACGCCCGGCGATCAACGCCGGGTCAACCTGCCTCACCCGGAGATCATCGCGGCCCTGGAGCCCGGCATGGACCTGCTGCTGGACGACGGCAAATTGCGCCTGCGCGTGACCGCCAGGCACAGCGACGCCATCGACACCGAGGTGCTCAACGGCGGTGAGCTGTCGGACCGCAAAGGCGTGAACGTCCCCCAGGCCGTGCTCGACCTGAGTCCTTTGACCGCCAAGGACCGGCGCGACTTGAGTTTCGGCCTGGAGCTGGGCGTGGACTGGGTGGCATTGTCGTTCGTCCAGCGACCCGAGGACATCCGCGAGGCCCGGGCGCTGATCGGCGACAAGGCGTTCCTGATGGCGAAAATCGAGAAACCATCGGCGGTGACCCAACTACGGGAAATCGCCGAATTGAGCGACGCGATCATGGTTGCTCGCGGTGACCTGGGTGTCGAAGTCCCGGCCGAGAGCGTGCCGCAGATCCAGAAGAACATCATCGGCACCTGCCGCGCCCTCGGCAAACCGGTGGTGGTGGCGACCCAGATGCTCGAATCGATGCGTTTCTCCCCGGCACCCACCCGCGCCGAAGTCACCGACGTGGCCAACGCCGTGGCCGAAGGGGCCGACGCGGTGATGCTGTCGGCGGAAACCGCTTCAGGGGATTACCCCCTCGAAGCCGTGCAGATGATGAGCAAGATCATCCGCCAAGTGGAAAACGGCCCCGACTACCAGGCGCAATTGGATGTCAGCCGGCCGAAAGCCGAGGCCACAGTGTCGGATGCGATCAGTTGCGCGATCCGCCGTATCAGCAATGTGCTGCCGGTGGCGGTGCTGGTGAACTACAGCGAATCGGGCAGTTCCAGCCTGCGGGCGGCGCGGGAACGGCCTACGGTGCCGATCCTCAACCTCACGCCGAACCTGCAGGCCGCTCGCCGCCTGACGGTGGCCTGGGGCGTGCACTCGGTGGTCAACGATCGGTTGAAGCAAGTGGATGAAGTCTGTTCCACGGCCCTGGAAATCGCCCAGGCCCAAGGCATGGCCCAGCGCGGCGATACCTTGCTGATTACTGCGGGCGTGCCGTTCGGGCAGCCGGGGTCGACCAATTCGTTGCGCATTGAGACGTTGATCTAGCGCCTGTACTGGCCCCTTCGCGAGCAAGCTCGCTCCCACACTGGATTTGCGGCGACCACAAAACCCTTGTGGGAGCGAGCCTGCTCGCGATGAGGGCAACTCGGTCCATCAGATATATCAACCATGCCCAACACCCACTGCCCCGACTGGGCCACCGCCCTGCTCAACGGCTTCAGCCAGATCTTCCTACAGCGCCATCCGTTGTGCGGCCTGCTGTGCCTGCTGGCGATTCTGCTCACTGCGCCCGCCCTGTTCGGCGGCGCGTTGCTGGGTGGGGTGGCCGGGTTGCTCACGGCCCAGCGACGCGGTTACGCCAAGGCCGACCGGCAAGCCGGGCTGTTCAGCTACAACGGCATTCTGCTGGGCTTGCTGCTGAGCCTCGCGTTGCCCTGGTCCGTCCTGTTGCCACCGTTGATCATCGCGGCAGGCGGTCTCAGCGCGATGCTGACCCAGCAATGGCTCAAGCGCACCCGTGGCCCTCGATGCCTGCCCGCCTACACCGCGCCTTTTGTAGGGTTGGCTTGGCTGCTGGTGAGTCTCACCCTGCCGCCGTCCCCAACCACCTCGATTGAAATGACAGTACCCAACCTGTTGGCCGCGCATTTGAGCGGGCTGGGCCAGGTCATGTTTCTCGGCCATCCGGCGGCGGGTGCGCTGATCGCGGCGGGTCTGCTGCTGGCCGACCGTCGTGCCGCTGCTTGGGCGTTGTTCGGTTCCGCCGCCGGCCTGGCCTTCGCCTTGTCGCAACATGAAAACGCAACCGCTCTTTGCGGCCTTGGCGGTTACAACCCGGTGTTGGTGGCGCTGGCCCTCAGCCAACAGCGCCGCCAAGCCTGGCTGCCGCTGGCGGGCATTCTCCTGGCGGTCATGCTTACCCCAGGTTTTATCGCCCTCGGCCTGCCTCCCCTGACGGCACCGTTCATCCTCACCTGCTGGTTGATCCAGGCCACCGGCCGGGCGTGGCGCCAAGCCAGCCTCGACAGCGCGCCTTGCGCTCTGCAGGGCAATCGCCCTAGGCTTCGCTGATTCCGGTTCAGGCGAAGATTATGCAAAGCAGCAACAATTGGCGTGAACGCCTCTACGTGATCATTTTCCAGGCCGACACCGTGGCCGGCCGGCGCTTCGATAGCACCTTGCTGTTGATCATCCTCGCCAGCCTGGTGATCGTGATGCTCGACAGCATCGATAGCGTGCACAAAAATTACGCGGCCCTGCTGGCCGGTATCGAGTGGGGCTTCACCTTCGTCTTCATCGTCGAGTACGGCCTGCGCCTGTACTGCTCGCCCAAGCCGCTGCGCTATGCCTTCAGTTTCTATGGCCTGGTGGATCTGCTGGCGATCGTGCCGGGGATCCTGGCTCTGTACTACAGCGATGCCCAATACCTGTTGATCATTCGGATCATCCGGATGCTGCGGATTTTCCGGGTGCTCAAGCTCAGTCCCTACCTCAAGCAAGCCAACTACCTGATGGCGGCGCTGCGGGGAAGCAAGCAGAAAATCATCGTGTTCCTGCTCAGCGTCTCGACCCTGGTGACCGTCTTCGGCACGCTGATGTACGTCATCGAAGGCCCTGGGAATGGCTTCACCAGCATCCCCAAAGGCATCTATTGGGCTATCGTGACACTCACAACCGTGGGCTTCGGCGACATCGTGCCCAAGACGCCACTGGGCCAGGTGGTGTCGTCCCTGGTGATGATCACCGGTTATTCGATCATCGCCGTGCCGACGGGCATTTTCACCGCTGAACTGGCCACCGCCATGCGCGGCGACCAGCTCCAGCATGATTGCCCGGTGTGCAGCAAAAACAACCACGAACACGGTGCTGCTTTCTGCTCCCGTTGTGGCAATGCGCTGTTTAAGAAATTGGAATAAGCAAAGCACTTTTTGATGCTTGAAGGTCTATAGGCTTGCAGCTAGTGTGCTGGCTAATTGCCCGGAACCCCCGTTCGAATAAAAAGGAATTCGCTGTGAAGAACTTCTTTGGCGCCTCACTTCTCGCCGTCGGCCTGACCTTCGGCAGCCTGGCCCACGCCGCCCCGACCCTGCTCAACGTTTCCTACGACGTGATGCGCGATTTCTACAAGGACTACAACGCAGCCTTCCAGAAGCACTGGCAGGCCGAGCACAACGAAAACATCACCGTGCAGATGTCGTTCGGCGGCTCCAGCAAGCAGGCGCGCTCGGTGATCGACGGCCTGCCGGCGGATGTCATCACCATGAACATGGCCACCGACATCAACGCCTTGGCGGACAATGGCAAACTGGTGCCCGAGAACTGGGTCACCCGCCTGCCGAACAACAGCGCGCCGTTCACCTCGGCCACGGTGTTCATCGTACGCAAAGGCAACCCGAAAGCCTTGAAAGACTGGCCCGACCTGCTCAAGGACGGTGTGCAGGTGATCGTGCCCAACCCGAAAACCTCCGGCAACGGTCGCTACACCTACCTCTCGGCTTGGGGTTATGTGCTGAAGAATGGCGGTGACGAGAACAAGGCCAAGGACTTCGTCGGCAAGCTGTTCAAGCAAGCGCCGGTACTGGACACCGGCGGTCGCGCCGCGACGACCACCTTCATGACCAACCAGATCGGCGACGTGCTGGTGACCTTTGAGAACGAAGCGGAAATGATCGCCCGCGAATTCGGTCGCGACCAGTTCGAAGTGATCTACCCGAGCGTTTCCGCCGAGGCCGAGCCGCCGGTCAGCGTGGTCGACAAGGTTGTCGAGAAAAAAGGCTCCCGCGAAGCCGCCGAGGCCTACCTCAAGTACCTGTGGTCGCCCGAAGGCCAGGAAATCGCCGCCGCCAACTACCTGCGCCCACGGGATCCGGCGGTACTGGCCAAATACACCGACCGCTTCCCGAAAGTGGACTTCCTGTCGGTGGAAAAAACCTTCGGCGACTGGCGCACGGTGCAGAAGACTCACTTCAATGACGGTGGGGTTTTCGACCAGATCTACAGCGGGCAATAAGAGAGGACAAGCTGTACGCGATCCTGTGGCGAGGGGATCTGTGGGAGCAAAGCTTGCTCGCGATGAAAACAGCGCGGGGCCTCTGGAACCGAGGTGCCTGTATCGCGGGCAAGCCTTGCTCCCACACAAGCTTGCCCCGACCACACAAGCTTTGCTCCCTCAGATCCCCTTGCCACAAAATCTTCCCAGCGTCCTTGTGCGTCCCATCATCAACTGCAAGCATGTCTGATATCAACCACAAGCCCTGTTCCAGGGCCCCATAACGCTTTAGCCTCGCGCCATCTTTCCTGTTCACTGACGAGATTGCCATGAGTGCTCATTCACCTACCTCGCCCGGCAGCCCCCTGACCCGCGGCATGGTCCTGCTCTTCGCCTTCTGCTGCGGCGCCATCGTCGCCAACATCTACTACGCCCAACCCATCATCGAACTGATCGCACCCGACGTCGGCCTGAGCAGCACCATGGCCAGCCTGATCGTCTCGCTGACCCAGATCGGTTACGCCCTTGGCCTGTTTTTCCTGGTGCCACTGGGGGACTTGCTGGAAAACCGTCGGCTGATGATCATCACCACCGTGGTGGCGATCGCCAGTTTGTTAGGGGCAGCGTTCACCGATCAACCGAATGTATTCCTGCTGGTTTCGCTGTTGGTGGGGTTCAGCTCGGTGTCGGTGCAAGTCCTGATTCCGCTGGCCGCGCACCTGGCGCCGGAAGAAACCCGGGGACGGGTCGTGGGTGGGATCATGGGCGGTCTGCTGCTGGGGATCCTGCTGGCGCGGCCGGTCTCCAGCGTCGTGGCCGATCACTTCGGCTGGCGGGCCATGTTCATCATCGCCGCCGTGTTGATGGCCGCCATCAGCATCGTCCTGGCGCTGACCGTGCCCAAGCGCCAGCCCGACCATAGCGCTACCTACGGTCAACTGCTGGGCTCGCTCGGTACCCTGCTGCGCCAGCAACCGCTGCTGCGGCAACGGGCGTTCTACCAGGCTTGCATGTTCGCCACGTTCAGTCTGTTCTGGACCGCCGTGCCGCTGGAGCTGTCACGTAACCATGGCCTGTCCCAGACTGAAATCGCGCTGTTCGCCCTGGTCGGTGCCATTGGTGCCATCGCCGCGCCCATCGCCGGTCGCCTGGCGGATGCCGGCCATACCCGCAACGCCTCGTTGCTGGCGATGTTGTTCGCCAGCCTGAGTTTCCTGCCGGCATTCATCCATCCGCTCTACAGCGTGATCGGCCTGGCGGTGACTGGCGTGGTCCTGGATTTCTGTGTGCAGATGAACATGGTCCTGGGCCAGCGCACCATCTATGCCCTCGATGCCAAGAGTCGCGGCCGACTGAATGCGCTGTACATGACCAGTATCTTCGTCGGTGGCGCCTTCGGCTCATCGATTGCCAGTGCGGTGTACGAACACGGCGGTTGGTTGTGGGTGGTGATCGTCGGCAGTGCCTTCCCACTGTTGGCCTTGCTGCGCTTCTTGAGCACCTCGCGCAAGCCGTCCCTGGCTACGGCCTGAATACCCCACGCATAAAAAGCCCGGTCGCCTTCAGCGCCCGGGCTTTTTGGTGGAGCGTGTCAGATCCGCACGTTGCCACGCGGCCCGGCAATCGCCCAGATGATCAGGCCCAGTACCGGCAACAGCAGGATCAGCAGCACCCAGAGGATTTTCATCCCGGTTTCCGCGCCACTCTTGAGTACATTGATGATCGCCCAGATATCGAGCGCCAGGATGATCAGGCCGACCAGGCCGTTGAAGGTGGAACCCATGGTGTCGCTCCCAAATGGTGATGTGCACACTTAGGATAGCGGGCCCCAGGCAAGGGTTCCGTTTTATTGCTTCAGACGTGAACCGCGACCTTGAGGGCTTCCAGGGAGGGCGCGGCGGCAATGCCGACCTCGGCACACAGCTCCAGCACCCGCGGCACATCGTTGCCGTACACCAGCACCATCTGCAATTCATCGTCGAGCAACTGGCTGAAGTTCATCAGCACGTAGCCACCGTTTTCCTTGTTCAGGCTGCTCATCTGGATCTGTATGCGGTTGAGCGCGGTCAGGGCTTCGGTTTTCGCCAGTTGCTTGGGCTTGAGGTTGAACGCCACGCCGGGGCCGAACGAGGCGACGATCTGTTCGAACAGGTCCACGTAGGTGTCGGCCTGGAACAGCACGGTGTCCGGCAGGCTGCCCACCACTACCCACTCACCCAACGGGATCGGGAACGTGTCGTCGTAGTTGATATCGGGGTTGGCCGCCAGGAAAACCGCCGTATCGGCGTAGGCCTGGGCCGCTTCGTCAGCGATTTTCGCGATGTCCGCCTCGCCGAGGCAGCCGGAGCTGATTTTACCGATGAGTTCGATGAGGGCGGCTTTCATGGCGGTGAATCCTGTGGCGAAGGGTGTTTTGAGGGCGGGCAGGATAACGCATTCGCTTGCGGATTAGGATTGGAGAAGGACCTGTGGCGTTGTGGGAGCAAGGCTTGCCCGCGATGAAAACAACGCGGTCTCTCTGGAACCGAGGTGCCTGTATCGCGAGCAAGCTTTGCTCCCACAGTCTTTCAGGCCAACAACTTTTCCAACTGCGCCGTGGTGTCCACCGCGCCCATGGTCTTGGCGGCATCAAGGGCCGAGACGCCGTTGGCATCCTTGGCTTTCGGGTCGGCACCTTTGCCAATCAGGTAGTCGACGATTTCCACGCGGTTGAACATCGCTGCCATCATCAGCGCGGTACGACCATCGAAGGAGGCGCCTTCCACTTGCGCGCCGCCCTCCACCAACGCCGAAACCACTGCCAGGTCGCCCTTGAACGCCGCGCCGGCAATCGGGCTCTGGCCGTTGTCGTTGCGGATTTCCGGATCGGCCTTGTGCTCCAGCAACACTTTCACCGTTTCCACATGCCCGTGGTAAGCGGCCAGCATCAACAAGGTGTCGCCCTTGTGGTTACGCAGGTTGGGCGGCAGACCCTTGCTCAGCAACGCAGCCATCATGGCCGCATCACCCTGGCGTGCGACGTTGAACACCTGTTCGGCAAACTCCGCAGCCTCTTCCGGGGTCATCTGGCGGCTTGTATCGGACATGGGAAACTCCACTCGGCTCTTCGCAAAGCGGCTAGTTTCACGAGGGACCCGGGCGCTGTCATCCCTTTTTTCACTGTGCCCGTCATAGCCAGAATCAATAACGCAATTGTCCGCCCTGAATCCGAACTGCCAGCTGCCGATCCACCCGCACGTAAGTATCGGTGCCCGGCAACCAAGCGTAGACCGGCTCATCCCCGGTGACGCATGGGTCGAATGCTTCGGCCTTGAGGCGGGTCTTCTGGTACTTGAAGGTGCCGGTGGTGTCCATTTTCACCTTGATGCGCAGGAACAGCGGCACGGCATAGGCTGGCAGCTTGCATTGCAAAAACTGCAACAACTCGCTGAAGTCCAGGGTCGCCAGGGATTCGGACGGGGTGATTGCCGCCATGCCCGCACGGCCATTGGTGCCATTGATCTCCACACCATAAGCCACTGCCTCGGCCACCTGCGGATGTTGCAGCAGCACATTTTCGACTTCCGTGGTGGAGACGTTTTCGCCTTTCCAGCGATAGGTGTCGCCGAGGCGATCAACAAACTGCCCATGCCCGAAACCAATGTTGCGCAACAGGTCTCCGGTATTGAAGTAACGATCGCCCGGCGCAAAGACATCCCGGCAGATGGTTTTTTCGGTCAAGGCCTGATCGGTGTAGCCATCCAGCGGCGCCTTCTCATCGATCCGCGCCAGCAACAGACCCGGTTGGCCCCTGGGCACTTTTTGCATGCGACCTTGCAGGTTGCGCAACGGCAGGCCGCTGGCATGATCGTACTGCACCAGCTCCCAGCCCATCAGGGAAAACCCGATGGTGTTGTCGAAATTCAGGATGTTGGTGAAACCGATATTGCCGTCGCTGGCGGCATACAGCTCACAGATGTGGTCGATGCCAAACCGGCTCTTGAAGGTCGACCAGGCCCCGGGGCGCAGTCCGTTGCCGATCATTTTCTTCACACCGTGGTGACGGTCATCGGCAGCGGCAGGCTGATCGATCAGGTAGCGGCACAACTCACCGACATACCCCAGCGTGGTCGCCCGGTAACGGCGTACGTCGCTCCAGAACTGGCTGGCGCTGAACTTGCGCCGGATCGCGAACCCCGAGGCCCCACATATCGCCGCGCCCCAGCACACGCACAGGCCGGTGGCGTGGTACAGCGGCAAGGTGCAATACACGACATCGTCGGGCTGCATGTCCAAGGCGATCAGGCCGAAGCTGGTGGACGTGCGCATCCAGCGACCATGGCGAAACACCCCGGCCTTGGGCAGCCCGGTGGTGCCCGAGGTATAGAGATAAAAACAAGGGTCGTTGCAGAAAACCTGCCGGCTGCACGCCGGGTTATCGCTCGGGTAATCCTCGCTGCCAGCCATCAGGTCGATGAAACCGGATGGGGCATCGGACGGGATATCGGCACTGTCCTGATCCGCCAGCCACCAGGTCCTGCTGCTCGACAGTGTGGTTCGTTCTCGTATGTCGTTGAAGGCCGCGACCCGTTCATCCCCCACCACCACCGCGACCGGGCTGACCAGGGCCAGGCTGTGCACCAGCGCATCGCCGGTTTGCGAGGTGTTGAGCATGGCACTGACCGCGCCGACCTTGGCCATTGCCAACACGCTGATCAATAGCTGTGGCCGGTTCTCGATGAATATCGCCACGCAATCGCCCTTGCCGATGCCCTGGGCCAGCAGGTAATGGGCGATGCGATTGGCCTGCGCGTTGACCTGTGCATAACTCAACACCGTCTCGCCGCACAGCAGTGCCGGGCCCTGGGGATTGCGTTGCGTGGCCTGTTCGAAACACCAGCCCAGGCCGCAAGGCTGGGTCGGGTCCTGGACGTTGGCCAGCTTCATGCCTTTGACGATCCGGGGGACGGCTTTGGCAATGGCTGGCAGCTTGCGCAGCATCATGCCCCAGGTAATCGCGTCGCTGGGTGTACGACTCATGGTGATCTTCCCCGTTCGACCTCGTGGGTCTCGGTTCTTGTTATCGGGCAGCAGGTGATTTTGGCTCGAAAGTACGCTGGCAATTGCGGCGCTGTACACGCGGTTTTTGCAATGTTTTGTATCCGCTGCCCGAGACAGGCGAAGCGCGAGCACCGGGAAACGATTTGGTTCCAAAAATCATTGCCCGACCACGCAAAATGCAGGATGCACGATGGCTATTCATGCAAGATGCACGAAATCAAAAATACAGAAAAAATATAACTATATGTTTTTAAAGGATTTTATATAAAGCCGAATGCTGGCACAGACAGTGCAACTCCCCCTCCACGGTTTGCCATACCATGGAGCAGTCAACTATGAACATGATTCAAGAAAAGTTTGCGTCCCTGTTTTCCAACTACGAAGTGACCACCCAGCCCCGCCCGGATGGCGGCATTCTGCTGACCTTGCGTAATAGCGACGGCAAGCTGTTCAAACGCACGATTTCCTACGCTCAACTGCATGCGGGGGATCAGTTGTCCTGGGCGATCAGCGCGATTCGTCGTGACCTGGCTGAACAGGCTAGCGAGTTGCCACAGATCACCTTGTTGCAGAGCCAGCATCGGTTTGCTTTGCCGACTTACCATAGCGCTTGAGCCTGCTGGAAAAACGCGGAGCTGCTTGCTCTTGCTTGAAAAAACGGCGCTTCTTTCAGAAATGGGGAGCGCCGTTTTTTTGCGCCTTGGGAAAGCCCGCTTCGGTGTGTATATCCGTTTCTTCGGTAATGGCTGCTGACGGTTCCGCTCTTACAGCGGCTCACTTTTGAGAAGCCCGGAAGCCGGCCCAGTCAAAAGTAAGCAAAACGCTCCTGCCCCACCACTTGGCACCTCGCCTAGGCTCGGTGTGCCCTCACTCCGGCCAGCGTGGTTAACGGGGCGCCGAGATCAACGTCCACCGCGAGGCGGCCTAACAGCCGACCTGGCTCTCCTGGTCGTACACCCGTTAGATCTGTGGGAGCAAAGCTTGCTCGCGAAAGCGATGTGTCAGTTTGCGGTGATGTTGGATGTGCCGGCCTCATCGCGAGCAAGCTCGCTCCCACAGGGGATCCTGGGTGTTCATGAGTTCTGTGTTCACTGCAGCCCATTGTGGGAGCGAGCCTGCTCGCGAAGGCGATGTCACAGTCGATGAAGATGTTGGATGTGCCGGCCTCTTCGCGAGCAAGCCCGCTCCCACAGGTTTTGCGGTGCACATGGATTTTGTATCTGATGAAGATCCAATGTGGGAGCGAGCTTGCTCGCGATACAGTGGGCAACCCGGCATGGATGCCGGGTTAGCCGCGCTGGGCCATGAATGGCCCTTCGCGGCGGCCCACGGAGCAATGCTGGAGCGAGGCACCGAGTGGTGGGGCAAAGCGCTTTTGGTTACTTTTGGCTGGTCCGGCTCCCGGCTCTTCCAAAAGTGACCCGCCGTAAGGGCGGAACCCTAAGTAGCCGTTACCGCAGCAACGGATATACACACAAGCTCAGGGCACCACCAACGCAGGTCAGTCTTCCAGACGAGGAAACCGCCGAGCAATATCATCCCCCGTAACCTCAGCAACCAACCCCTGCAAATCACCAGACAAACGAATCGTAACGAAATGCGGCCGCTCCCCCCTGTCAAACCAATGCGGCATACCAGCAGGCACCGTTATCAAGTCATTCCTTTCACACAGCACCGCGTAGACATAATCCCCAACGTGCAGGTTAAACAAGCCACGACCGGCAACGAAAAACCGCACTTCATCCTGGCTATGGCGACACTCATCGAGCTCCCCAGCCTGTTCCGGCTGATCGCTGCTGACACTGACAACATCGACCGCAACATAACCCCGCTCAGTCATCAACCCATCGATCTGAGCCTGGTAAGCCGCAATGATGTCCTCCTCACTGGCACCCGGCTGGATTTTCACCGCCGCCTCCCAACGGGCAAAGTGAATACCTTGTTCAGCCAGGGTCGCGGCAATGTCCTCGACGTGGGTCAACACTTTGTTCGGAATGTCTGGGCTCGAAACGTGATAGACCGACAGGCTGCTCATGACAAAGGCTCCAGCAAATTAATGGTTCGAAGGCTCATGGCCGGTCCTCTTGCATACGTGTGGCAATGATAACGGCTGCCGCGAAAGCCGCGAGGCTGGCGAGGCTGAATGTCCAACTGGCACCCAAGGCGTTCCAGCTATAGCCGGAATACAACGCGCCCAAGGCCCCGCCCGTACCGGCCAGCGCCGCATACAGCGCCTGCCCCTGGCCTTGCTGGCGAGGACCGAAGCTGCGTTGCACGAAATGGATGGCGGCGGCGTGAAAACTGCCGAAGGTCGCCGCGTGCAGCACCTGGGCGAGCAACAATACCCAGAGAAACTCGGCCAGCGAGCCCAACAACAACCAGCGCAACGCCGCCAGCAGGAAACTCGCCAGCAGTACCCGGCGCACGGAAAACCGCGCCAGGATCCGGCTCATCAGCAGGAACACCAAAACTTCCGCCACCACTCCGAGGGCCCAGAGCAGGCCGATCAGCCCGCGACTGTAACCCAGGTGTTCGAGGTGCAAGGTCAGGAAGGTGTAATACGGCCCGTGGCTCACCTGCATCAGGCCCACACACGTGTAGAACGCCAGCACGCCAGGGTTGCGCAGTTGCCGCAGGAACCCTTCCCCTGCGACGCGCGGCCCCTGCAGTGGCTGGGCGTTGGGCACCCAGAAGCTGGCGAGAACGATGCCGGCCATGATCAACACCAGCGCCACCGGGTAGATGTCCAGGCTCAGCCATTCGAACAAACGGCCGAGCGCCACCACGGTGATGATGAAGCCGATGGAGCCCCACAGGCGGATCTGGCTGTAGCGCGAGGCCTGCCCGCCGAGATGGGCCAGGGTGATGACTTCGAACTGCGGCAACACCGCGTGCCAGAAGAACGCATGCAGCGCCATGACCATCGCCAGCCAGGCGTAGCTTTTATCGATGAAGATCAGCGAGAAGGCCAGCAGCGTGCAGATCGCGCCAAACCGCACGATCGCCAGGCGTCGGCCGGTGTAGTCCCCCAGCCAGCCCCAGATGTTCGGCGCCACGCAGCGCATCAACATGGGAATCGCCACCAGCTCGCCGATGCGCGCCGCGTTGAACCCCAGGTGATCGAAATACAGCGCCAGGAACGGCGCCGTCGAACCGAGCAGCGCGAAATAGAACAGATAGAAACTGGAGAGCCGCCAGTACGGCAGTGCCGCCATGGTCGTCAGGCCACGGCGGTCGGCAGGCCAACCATCAAAGCTGCCCCAGCACCGGAGTGCTGACGCGAACGTCGGCGTTCTGGCCGCGATGACGCAGAAGGTGATCCATCAGCACGATCGCCATCATCGCCTCGGCGATGGGCGTGGCGCGGATGCCGACGCACGGATCGTGACGGCCCTTGGTGATGACGTCCACCGGGTTGCCATGGATGTCGATGGAGCGGCCCGGCGTGGTGATGCTGGACGTTGGCTTCAAGGCCAGGTGCGCCACGATCGGCTGGCCCGAGGAAATGCCACCGAGGATGCCGCCGGCATTGTTGCTCAGGAAACCTTGCGGGGTCAGTTCGTCACGGTGCTCGGTGCCGCGCTGGGCAACGCAGGCGAAACCGGCGCCGATCTCCACGCCTTTCACCGCATTGATGCTCATCAGCGCGTGGGCCAGCTCGGCGTCGAGGCGGTCGAAGATCGGCTCGCCAAGGCCAGGCATCACCCCTTCGGCGACCACGGTGATCTTCGCGCCGACCGAATCCTGGTCCCGACGCAGTTGATCCATGTAGGCCTCAAGTTCTGGCACCTTGTCCGGGTCGGGGCAGAAGAACGCGTTCTGTTCCACCGAGTCCCAGGTCTTGAACGGGATTTCGATGGGGCCCAACTGGCTCATGTAGCCACGAATGACGATGCCCTGGCTGGCCAGGTACTTCTTGGCGATCGCCCCGGCCGCCACGCGCATGGCGGTTTCCCGCGCCGAGCTGCGACCGCCGCCACGGTAATCGCGCTCACCGTATTTGTGGTGGTAGGTGTAGTCGGCGTGGGCTGGGCGGAACAGATCCTTGATGGCCGAGTAGTCCTTGGACTTCTGGTCGGTGTTGCGGATTAACAGGCCGATGGCGCAGCCGGTGGTGCGCCCTTCGAACACGCCAGACAGGATTTCGACTTCATCGGCTTCCTGGCGCTGGGTGGTGTGGCGGCTGGTGCCGGGCTTGCGGCGGTCCAGGTCACGCTGCAGGTCGTCCAGGGAAATCTCCAGGCCCGGCGGGCAGCCGTCGACAATGGCGACCAACGCCGGGCCATGGCTTTCGCCCGCGGTGGTGACAGTGAACAGCTTGCCGTAGGTATTGCCGGACATGCAGGGTGCTCCGTGAAATCGCTGAGAGACTCAACCTTGGATTCGTAATGCGCGCCAGTATACGCAGGCTCCCCGCGTAGTTCATCCTCGAACCTTATCGGCGGCCACCAGTCCAACCGGCACCTTCGCAACTAATGGCGTGATGATGTTAAAGCTGCTTGCCTTAAGCCTTACCTTGTTCACCGGCCTGTTTTGCGGCCTGGCCCAGGCCACGGTGCTGCAACGCCCAATCAGCCTCGATACGGGCAATGGTGAGCTTTTCGGCTCGTTGTTGCTGCCCAAGTCCGACACGCCGGTGCCGGTTGTCCTGATCATTTCCGGGTCAGGTCCTACAGATCGCGACGGCAACAACCCCGACGGTGGGCGCAACGACAGCCTCAAGCGCCTGGCCTGGGTCTTGGCCAAACACAACATTGCCAGCGTGCGCTATGACAAACGCGGTGTAGCGGCCAGCCTCGCGGCGACACCGGACGAACGCAACCTGAGCGTCGAGGCCTATGTGGCCGATGCCGTGGCCTGGAGCCACAAGCTCGCCGCCGATCCGCGACTGGGCCCGTTGATCCTGCTGGGCCACAGCGAAGGCGCATTGATCGCCAGCCTCGCCGCGCCCCAGGCCAACGCGGCGGCGGTGATTTCGCTGTCTGGCAGCGCCCGACCGATCGACCAGGTGCTGCGCCAACAACTGAGCAACCGCCTGCCACCGCCGCTGATGTTGCGCAGCAACGAGCTGCTCGACAGCCTCAAGGCCGGTCGACTCGATGACAACGTACCGGCACAGCTGCAGGTCATTTTCCGCCCCAGCGTGCAGCCCTACCTGATCTCGCTGTTCCGCCAGGACCCGGCCCAGGCCTTCGCGGCGTTGAAAATGCCGGCCTTGATCATCCAGGGCAGCAGCGATATCCAGGTCAGCGTCGATGACGCCAGGCAGCTGAAAGCCGCCAAGCCCGACGCCGAACTGGCGCTGATCGAGGGCATGAACCACGTGATGCGCATCGTGCCCAACGACGTGAAACGGCAACTGGCCTCCTACAAGGATCCCAACCTGCCCCTGGCGGCCGAGCTTGGTTCGCGAATTCTGCGTTTTATTGACTCGTTAGCCGCGCGTTAGGCGGTTTTAGTCGATTTAGCTTCAGGACTGGCAAAAACGGCCGATAGCCCGGTGTCGGGCAGCGCTATGGCTGCCGACCCGCCGGCCTGGACAGGATTTTTGCCGTTATGACTGAAACTGAAACTTCCCCCAACACCGCTGCCGAAGCTCCCGCCTCGCCTGCGGTAGAGCTGCCGTGGGCCGACGTGCATACCGAGCATCACAAAATGCTCCGGCTGGCGCCGCTCAAGACCGACCGCGCCACCGGTGTGCGGCCGCTGCGGTTTGTCGAGTTCAGCTATGTCGAGCGCCACAGCAAGGAACGCAGCCTGCTGCGCATGAGCATCCAGCTGCCGAACCAGCGCGTGCGCAAGGAACAGAATCACCTGGACGTCTGGGCCGACCACGTCGAAAAACGCCTGTTTTTTTCCCCGGACAACCTGCAAGTCGAGCCGTCCAACCGTGGCATCGGCCGTTTCCTGGCGGCCCAGGGCATCACCTGGGCCAAGAAACGCTGGTCGGCCTACCGGGTAGACGGCACCGACCTGGATAACAAGGACGCCCTGAACGAAGACACTCGCCTGCGCCGCGACCGCTTTCTCAAGGCCCAGGGCTTCGAGGTGGTCTATGCCGATGCCCAGCACCTCAAGGGCAGCGTCAAGCCAACCCACGTTGGCGATCTGCTCGGGGACTGGAACACCGAAAAGCTGCAATTCGTGGAAATCCTTGAAGCGGCGCAGATGCTGCAACAGGCCGAGCAGAACCTGGCGGAACAGGAAGTCAAACTCAAGCAGCAGGAAGAAAAGGTCACCAAGTTCAAGCGCGAAGACGCCGGCCTGCGCTTCACCATCACCTGCCTGGTGGCCTTCGCCATGTTCCAGGCGGGGTTGCTGATCTGGATTGCGACGCGGCATTAAGCCCGACAGCGCCTGAACAACCCTGTGGGAGCGAGCTTGCTCGCGATAGCGGTGAATCAGCCAACTTCAATGCTGCTGATCCGACGCCATCGCGAGCAAGCTCGCTCCCACAGTGGGTGCACCCAGATGGATAAGGGGGATCAAACCCGCGAAGCAAACAACCCCTGGTGCTGGCGGCACTGTTCGGCGCTGAGCATGAACACACCATGGCCGCCGCGTTCGAAGTCGAGCCAGGCGAAATCGACTTCCGGGTACAACGCCTCGACGTGCACCTGGCTGTTGCCCACCTCGACAATCAACAACCCCTTCTCGGTCAGATGATCGGCCGCCTCGGCCAGCATCCGGCGCACCAGGTTCAAGCCGTCATCGCCACAAGCCAGGCCCAGCTCCGGCTCGTGCTGGTATTCCTGCGGCATGTCGGCGAAATCTTCTGCATCGACGTAGGGCGGGTTCGACACGATCAAGTCGAAACGTTGCCCCGGCAGACCGTCGAAACCATCGCCCTGGACCGTGAACACGCGCTCATCGACGCCATGGCGCTCGATGTTCTGGTTGGCCACTTCCAGCGCTTCGAACGACAGGTCGGCCAGCACCACCTCGGCCTCCGGGAACTCATAGGCACAGGCAATGCCAATGCAGCCGGAACCGGTGCACAGATCAAGAATTCGTGCCGGCTCCTGGCCCAGCCACGGCTCGAAATGCTTTTCGATCAGTTCGCCGATGGGTGAGCGCGGAATGAGCACGCGCTCGTCGACGATGAACGACATCCCGCAGAACCAGGCCTCACCCAACAAATAGGCGGTTGGCACACGCTCGGTGATACGCCGGCGCAGCAGGCGCTGCACATGGACCAGTTCTTCGTCTTCAAGACGGCAGTCCAGATAGCTGTCGGCAATTTCCCATGGCAGGTGCAATGCGCCCAACACCAGTTGCCGGGCTTCGTCCCACGCATTGTCGGTGCCATGACCGAAAAACAGATCCTCCCCATGGAAACGGCTGACGGCCCAACGGATATGGTCGCGCAGGGTACGGAGACGGGAAGTGATCACGGCGGCAAACTCCAGAAAAATCGACGGGCGAGTCTACCAGCCAAACGCGGCCCCACCCAAACACGCCCCGATGACGAACGAAAAACCCCGGACCAATCGTAGGAATTATCCGTTTTTTGATCCGCCTATTGAACAAGATGAGCATCTTGACAAGGCTGTAGGCCAGCAACGGCGGCCCTTGCGATGGAAGCGATTCACAGAACCGCTCAGCCAGAGGACAATGTCGCAAAAGCCCCACTCGAAGGAGCCCCAGAATGTCCGTTCCAAAAACGATGTTTCAACTCAGCGGCCGTGGTTATGCAGCGGCCAACCTGAGTCAAGCGACCCTGATCATCATCGATGCCCAGAAAGAATACCTCGCCGGCCCCCTGGCCCTGAGCGGCATGGATGCAGCCGTCGCGAACATCAAGCAATTGCTCGGTGCGGCCCGTGCAGCCGGTCGGCCGATCGTGCATGTGCGCCACCTGGGCACCCATGGCGGGCTGTTCGATCCGCAAGGCGAGCGCGGGGAGTTCATTCCCGGCCTCGAACCCCAAGCCGACGAAACCGTGATCGAAAAGCTGCTGCCCAGCGCCTTCCACGGCACCGAGTTGAAAAAGCGCCTGGAAGACTTCGGCCCCCTGGACCTGATCGTGTGCGGGTTCATGAGCCACTCCAGCGTCAGCACCACCGTGCGCGCCGCCAAGAACCTGGGCTTTCGCTGTACCCTGGTGGAAGATGCCTGCGCCACCCGCGACCTGCCATACAAGGGCGGCGTCCTCAGCGCCGAACACGTTCAGCAGACCGAAATGGCGATCATGGCGGACAACTTCGCCACCCTGGCATTGACTCGTGACTTCATCTGATTCGCCTTGATGAGCGGCCACTCCCGCCGCTCATCCGCAAAAGCCTCTCATTTGCCGCAATTGCCATACTGTCAGGAACAACCCGAACATCTTCCGGTCGAAGGGCCGATACCCATTGAGGAAGGTCGGAATGAAGTTATCCGATGGTTTTGACGCACGTCGCTTGCGGCCCAAGGGCCCGAGCAACTGGCGGTTTCGTTTTGGCGCGGCAATCGCTGCGCTACTGGCAACATTCGGTGTGCTGCTGGCCATGGCCGGTGCCGCCAGCCTGCTGGGCCGCCCGCCCGCACTGGGTGAGTTGAACGCCACTCCGCTGGGTTCGGCGATCATCCTGGCAGTCGGTCTTTTCGTGTTGTTACTGGGCGTCTGGCTCTGGCGCCGCTGCCGCCGTCGCGCCCGCCAATCCCTGGAGCTGGCCATGGCTCCGCACCTGATGAAAAAGCACGACTGACCCGCCATCCGACGTTTTGTCGCGCCTGATCCCGCCAGAGTTGGGTAAACTGGCCGGCCTTCGCGGAGGCTGACATGCAAGACGACGACTTTTCCCTGTTCAAAAGTGCGATCCAGGGCGTAAAACCGATCAAGCACGACCGCGCCGAAACCGGCAAGCCCAAGGCCGATCGCGCGCAAATCGCCAAGCTGCGCCAGGCCGCCACCGTGCGCACCGACGCTACGACCGTGGATGGCCTGTCCGATCAGTTCGTGATCGACGTCGGACCGGAAGACGAGTTGATGTGGGCACGCGACGGTGTCCAGGAAAGCCAGATGCGCAAGCTGAAGGTCGGCCAGATCCCCTTCGAGGGCAGCCTCGACCTGCACGGCATGAGCGTTGAAAAAGCCCGGGAAACCCTTTGGGCATTCCTGGCCGAAGCCACCAAGTTCGAAATCCGCTGCGTGCGCGTCACCCATGGCAAAGCCGTGCGCCTGGACGGCAAGCGGCCGATGATCAAGAGCCACGTCAACACCTGGCTGCGCCAGCACCCACAAGTGTTGGGCTTCACCTCCTGCCAGGCAAAACACGGCGGCGCCGGGGCGGTCTACGTGATGCTCAAGCGCACCATGATGGAAGGCCGCGACGAATAGCCCTCGCTTGCCGAGCTTGCAGCGCCGTGTCCGCCACCGTACCCTTGCCCTTTGCGTAAAATCCCACAGGTAGTTTCATGTCTCTGGAACAGAATTACACCGCGATTCTCGGCCAACTGGGCGAGGACGTTTCCCGCGAGGGCCTGCTCGACACGCCCAAGCGTGCTGCCAAGGCCATGCAGTACCTCTGCCGCGGTTATGAACAGACCCTGGAAGAAGTCACCAACGGTGCCTTGTTCAGCTCCGACAACAGCGAGATGGTGCTGGTCAAGGACATCGAGTTGTACTCGTTGTGCGAACATCACCTGCTGCCTTTCATCGGCAAGGCTCACGTGGCCTACATCCCGAGCGGCAAGGTGCTGGGGCTGTCGAAAGTCGCGCGCATCGTCGACATGTATGCGCGTCGCCTGCAGATCCAGGAAAACCTCAGCCGCCAGATCGCCGATGCGGTCCAGCAAGTGACTGGCGCCCTGGGCGTGGCGGTGGTGATCGAGGCCAAGCACATGTGCATGATGATGCGCGGTGTGGAAAAGCAGAATTCCTCGATGATCACCTCGGTGATGCTCGGCGAGTTCCGGGAAAACGCCGCCACTCGCAGCGAATTCCTCAGCCTCATCAAGTAATCCGTCGCACGAAGAAAACCGGCATTGATCGCCGGTTTTTTTTCGCCTGTGAAAAATCAGGTAAGCTGCGCGCCCTCTTCTTCCCTGCCGCGAGGCTTAATACCGTGATCGTCAAAGCGCTTCGGGTTGGCTTGGGCCAGCTCATCATCTTCATCGACTTCATCACCCGCCCGGGCAAGAAACAGCGCCCGACCGAGGCCCAGGCGCAGGTCGAGCAGGCCGCTCGCAGCCTGACGCTGTATCAGTTCCACGCCTGCCCGTTCTGCGTGAAAACCCGCCGCACCCTGCGACGCCTCAACGTACCCGTGGCCCTGCGCGATGCGAAAAACAACGAGCAGGATCGCCAGGCCCTGTTGGAGCAAGGCGGCCGGATCAAGGTGCCGTGCCTGCGGATTGAAGAAAATGGCGAGACCACCTGGATGTATGAGTCCAAGGTGATCATTGATTATCTGGATAAGCGGTTCTCGGCAGCCTGATAGTTTTCTAGTGCGACGACTGGCCTCATCGCGAGCAAGCTTTGCTCCCACAGGGGGGCTTGGTGAACACTGGATTTGTATTCACCACTGTCCCTGTGGGAGCAAAGCTTGCTCGCGATGAGGCCAGTCCAGTCACCACATAAGTCAGGCTGCTTTTACCGCCAACGCCTCCCGCACCACCCCCGCCAACCGCTTGAGCCCTTCATCCAACCGCGCCGGATCGATGTGGCTGAAGTTCAAGCGCAAGTGCCCCGGATGCTGGTCCGGTTCAGGGAAGAACGGTTCCCCCGGCATGAACGCAACGTCGGCCGCCAGCGCGGCGGGGAGCAAGGTGCGGGTGTCCAGCGGTTGCCTGAGAGTCAGCCAGAAAAACAACCCACCCTGGGGCACGCTCCAGTCCGCGATGTCGGCAAAATGCTTGTGCAGCGCCGCCTGAAAGCGGTCGCGACGATCCCGATAGAAATCCCTCAACTCACTCAAATGGCTGCGGTACTGCTCGGTGCCGATCCATTGCAGCGCCTGCCATTGGCCGATGCGATTGGTGTGCAGGTCCGCCGACTGCTTGAGCCGCAGCAGGTGCGGGAACAGATCCGGGCTGGCGATCAGGTAGCCCACCCGTAGCCCCGGCAACAGGGTTTTCGACACGGTGCCGGTGTAGATCCAGCTGGCCTTCTTCAAGCGACTGACAATTGGCGTGGCACTGCCGCCATCGAACGTCAGCTCGCGGTAGGGTTCGTCCTCGATCAGGGTCACGTCGAACTCGTCCAACAGCGCCGCCACCGCATCGCGCTTGGCTTCGCTGTAGCGCACCGCCGAGGGGTTCTGGAACGTCGGGATCAGGTAGATGAACGCTGGCCGATGCTGCTCCAGGCGGGCCCGCAACTGTTTCAGGTCCGGGCCGTCGGCCTCCAGGGGCACGGTGATGCAGTCGGCGCCGAACAGCTGGAAAATCTGCAACGCCGCCAGATACGTCGGCGCTTCGAGCATCACTTGCGTACCGACGTCGATGTGCAGCTTGGCCGCCAGGTCGAGGGTTTGCTGGGAACCGCTGACCACCAGCACCTGACTCGCCTCACAGGCCACACCCAGCGCCCGCGCCTGGGCCGCCAGGGCTTCGCGCAGGGCGGGTTCGCCTTCGCTCATGCCGTACTGGCCCATGGACAACGGCATGGCCGCCCATTCCACTTTCGGCAACATGGCTTCGGCCGGCAGGCCGCCGGCGAACGACATCACTTCAGGGCGCTGCGCCGCCGCGAGGATTTCTCGAATCAAAGAACTTTTGAGGCGCGAGACACGTTCGGAAAAAGCCATGGAGGTCACCTGTAGCGGGGCACGGGAAGAATAAGTCAAACTGGTTGACCGAAATTACGCCGACCTCTACGGATACGTCAATATGCTTGACCTTAAAAACCCGACTTCCCAACAAATGGCCATGGAAGCGTTTTTCTTCGGTTACCAGGCGTTCACCGCCAAGGCCGATGAAATGCTCGAGCGCCGCGGGTTGAGCCGGGTGCACCAGCGCATCGTTTTTTTCATCGCCCGCTACCCGTCATTGAGCGTGAAGGAATTGCTGGCGGTACTCGGGGTGAGCAAGCAGGCGCTGAACATGCCGTTACGACAACTGATGGAAATGCATCTGGTGAACAGCGTCGCGTCCGAGACCGACAAGCGCAAGCGGCTGCTGGAACTGACAACCGAGGGCGAACGCTTCGAACAGGCATTGCGGCGTGAGCAGGTGAAATTGCTGGAGCGGGTGTTTGCCGAGGCCGGGGAAGCGGCGGTGGATGGGTGGTTGGCGGTGAATCTGGGGCTGGGAAAGGGTCAGGTGGCTGTCGACTGAGTTTCCTCTGCAAGCTGTGTATTGCCCGGTCTATCGCCATCGCGGGCAAGCCTTGCTCCCACAGAGGGTCTCAGCGGACACCTGCTGGAAGCAAAACTGTTCCCACAGAGGGTCAGTGGACGCCCGCCGTGGGAGCAAAGCTTGCTCGCGATAGCGTCCGCCAGGGCGATATATCCCTATCGCCCGAAATTTCGTCGACAACACAGAAAACATTATTTGCTTTATTTGTATACAAAAGCATAATTCGCTTCGTGCGAGTTCCTGACCAACAGGTCAACATACTTCGCCAGCCTTACCTGCCTCAGCGCATCGCAGCCACCCCAGGGCGTGTGCGGTGCTGGAAATAACAATAAGACTCTTGAGGAGTACTCGCTGTGGAAAGCCGCAAACCCGAAGCCCGGACGCTGGACCTCTCGCCGCCACTACGCAGTGGCTGGCTGGAGCGCATCTTCAAACTCAGCTTGCATGGCACCACGGTGAAGACCGAGCTGATCGCCGGCCTGACGACCTTCATCACCATGGCCTACATCATCTTCGTCAACCCCAACATCATGGCCGACGCCGGCATCGATCACGGTGCCGCGTTCGTCGCCACCTGCATCGCCGCGGCCCTGGGCTGCCTGTTGATGGGCCTGTACGCCAACTGGCCGGTGGGCCTGGCGCCAGGTATGGGCTTGAACGCATTCTTCACCTACACCGTGGTCGGCACCATGGGCTACAACTGGGAAACTGCGTTGGGCGCGGTGTTCGTTTCCGGTGTGTTGTTCATGGTCCTGACCCTGTCACGGGTGCGGGAGTGGCTGCTCAACAGCATTCCGGTGAGCCTGCGGTTCGCCATGGGCGCGGGGGTCGGGTTGTTCCTCGGGCTGATCGGCCTGAAAACCGCCGGGATCATCGTCGACAGCCCCGCCACCCTGATCAAGCTCGGCTCGTTGCGTGAGCCCGGTCCATTGTTGGCCGCAGTGTGCTTCCTGATGATCGCCGTGCTCAGTTATCACCGCGTGTTCGGCGCAATCCTGATCAGCATCATCGCCGTGACCCTGGCCGGTTGGGGCCTGGGATTGGTGCAGTACAACGGCGTCATGTCGACACCGCCGAGCCTGGCCCCCACCTGGATGGCGATGGACGTGGCCGGTGTGTTCAACGTCAGCATGATCAGCGTGGTGCTGGCCTTCCTGTTCGTGCACATGTTCGACACCGCCGGCACCCTGATGGGCGTTGCCCAGCGCGCCGGCCTGGTGAAAGCCGATGGCAAGATCGAGAACCTGTCCCGCGCCTTGAAAGCCGACAGCGCCTCCAGCGTATTTGGCGCCATGGTCGGCGTGCCGCCGGTGACCAGCTACGTGGAAAGCGCCGCTGGTGTGGCCGCCGGTGGCCGCACGGGGCTTACCGCGGTGACCGTCGGTGTGCTATTTATTGCCGCCATGTTCTTCGCACCGCTGGCTGGGATGATCCCAGCCTACGCCACGGCCGGGGCCTTGATCTACGTTGCCATGCTGATGATGGGCGGCATGGCCCACATCGAATGGGACGAGGCGACTGACAGCATCCCGGCCATTGTCACGGCCATCATGATGCCCCTGACGTTCTCGGTCGCCGACGGTATCGCACTGGGTTTCATCACCTATGTGGTGCTCAAGGCAGGCACCGGTAAACACAAGGAAATCTCCGTCAGCCTGTGGGTGCTCTGCGCGATCTTCATCGCCAAGTTCATCTTCTTGTAAGCGGCACCGTATTCACCCGCCTCACCCAATGGGTGAGGCTTTTGTACATCAGGAGCAAAGCAATGAATCTGGAAACCTGGCTGTTGTTCAGCGGTGCCGCCTTGGTGGTGATCCTCATCCCCGGCCCGTTGTCGTTGTTGATGATCGGCAATAGCCTGAACTACGGCCTGCGCCGCTCGTATCCGGCATTCCTGGGTGGCGTGATCGCTTCGATCTGCCTGCTGAGTGCCTCGGCGCTGGGGCTCGGTGCGTTGTTGATGGCATCGGAACAGCTGTTCAGTGCCCTGAAGATTGTCGGTGCCCTGTACCTGTTTTACCTGGCCTGGCAGAGCTGGCAGCAATCACGCCAACCGTCCCAAGGCGCCGACGTGCCCCAGGCCGCAGCCGTCCCGCGCTTTCGCGCCCTCTTCGGCCGGGCGTTCGTATTGGGCGCCAGCAACCCGAAAGACATCCTGTTCTTCGCCGCTTTCCTGCCGCAATTCTTGAGCGCCGAACAAGCATTCCTGCCACAACTGCTGATCATGATCGCCACCTGGACCGTACTCGACCTGCTGTGCAAATTGGCCTACGGCCTTGGTGCCCATGGCGCGGCGCGGTATCTGCGTACGGGGAAAGGCCAGGGCTGGTTCAACCGCATCAGCGCAGGATTATTTGGCGGTGCGGGCGCAGCCTCCTTGTTGAGCCGCTAAAAAAGCAAAAGCATCGCGAGCAAGCTCGCTCCCACAGGTTTTTTGTGAGCGGCAAAATCCAGTGTGGGAGCGAGCTTGCTCCGGGCGGCGATCCGACGATGAGTCCCTCCCAGACAGCCCATTTCCACGGACGAAAAAAAGCCCGCAGTGTGAGCGGGCGAAAAACCAAAGAAGCGCCATGCGCAGTCGCTTCCAGGACAAGGCAGCTGCTTGGGGGTCAGCTGCCCCGATAGGTGGAATAGGCGTAAGGCGAAATCAGCAGGGGCACGTGGTAATGATCCTGTTCGGCCGAAATGCCGAAGCGCAGCACCACCACATCCAGGAACGCCGGCTCGGACAGCTCGACACCACGGGCGCGGTAGTAATCACCGGCATGGAATTGAATCTGATAGACACCCGAACGGTAGTCATCCCCTTGCAGCAGCGGTGCGTCGCAGCGACCATCGCTGTTGGTCTGCGCACTGGCGACCAGTTGCAGTTGCGAACCTTCCACGCGGTACAACTCGACCTTGATCGAGCTGCCCGGGCAGCCGTGTGCAGCATCCAAAACGTGAGTAGTCAAACGTCCCATTGATTGTGCGCGCCTCGCTGCTGTGCAGTCCGGCCCGACGCCTCCTGAATCAGTTGAAAGACAGGCCGCACCGTTTCGGAGCACGAAACGCCACGGCGATGAGCGAATTAAGACACTTTAAAAGAAAATTGTACACAATAAAAAACAGATATTTAGTCCATGCATGTTCCGACAAAGGTTCCTGCCCAATCTCAAGCCAAACCAACGGATACGCCATTCTTCCAGCCATTAATTGACCAGATGGGCAGGTTTCTTGCAGTGTAGACAAACCGGGGACTGCGGTGAAAAATGCAAAAAATCAGGCTTACAAATCGCACATAAAGTTGTATACAATCACTCCATCGTCGTGACGCCAGCCCATGATCCATCATCAGGGCGCCACCCACATGGTTCGAACAAGAAGGAAAACTGCAGTGAGCGCTGACTACCCACGCGACCTGATCGGTTACGGCAGTAACCCTCCCCATCCCCAGTGGCCGGGCAATGCCCGCATCGCCCTGTCCTTCGTGCTCAATTACGAAGAAGGCGGCGAGCGCAACATCCTGCATGGCGACAAGGAATCCGAGGCGTTCCTCTCGGAGATGGTCGCGGCGCAACCGCTGCAGGGCGAGCGCAACATGAGCATGGAATCGCTTTACGAGTATGGCAGCCGTGCCGGGGTCTGGCGGGTCCTCAAGCTGTTCAAGGAATTCGATATCCCGCTGACCATTTTCGCCGTGGCCATGGCCGCCCAGCGCCATCCGGACGTGATCCGCGCCATGGTTGCCGCCGGTCACGAAATCTGCAGCCACGGTTATCGCTGGATCGACTACCAATACATGGATGAGGCCCAGGAACGCGAGCACATGCTCGAAGCGATCCGCATCCTCACCGAAATCACTGGCGAGCGTCCGCTGGGTTGGTACACCGGTCGCACCGGCCCCAATACCCGCCGGCTGGTCATGGAGGAAGGCGGTTTTCTCTATGACAGCGACACCTACGACGACGACCTGCCCTACTGGGAACCGAACACACCCCACGGCAAGCCGCACCTGGTGATCCCGTACACGCTGGACACCAACGACATGCGCTTCACCCAGGTGCAGGGTTTCAACAAGGGCGATGATTTCTTCCAATACCTCAAGGACGCCTTCGACGTGCTGTATGCCGAAGGCGCCGAAGCCCCCAAGATGCTCTCCATCGGCCTGCACTGCCGCCTGATCGGCCGCCCTGCCCGCCTCGCGTCCCTCAAGCGCTTCCTTGAATATGCCAAGGGTCATGAACAGGTCTGGTTCAGCCGTCGTGTCGACATCGCCCGCCACTGGCAACAGACTCACCCGTGCCCGCAAGCTTCGAAACCAGGAGCTTCGAAATGACTGCCTTCCAGACCCTCAAGCCATCCACCTTGAGCCGTGAAGCCTTCGTCCGGGCTTTTGCCGATATCTACGAACATTCGCCATGGGTCGCCGAAAAGGCTTTCGACCTGGGCCAGGACCCGTCGATCGACCAGATCGAAACCCTGCACCAGCGCATGAGCGACATCCTGTTGAGTGCCGATCACGCCAGCCAACTGGCCCTGATCAACGCTCACCCGGACCTGGCCGGCAAAGCCGCCGTCCAGGGCCAACTGACCGAAGCCAGCACGAACGAACAGGCCGGCGCCGGTATTCACCAATGCTCGAGCGATGAGTTTCAGCGCTTCACCGAGCTGAACGACGCCTACAAGGCCAAGTTCAAGTTTCCCTTCATCATGGCGGTAAAAGGCAGCAACCGGCATCAGATCCTCGCGGC
The DNA here is from genome assembly GCF_008801605.1 of Pseudomonas brassicacearum subsp. brassicacearum. Taxonomy (GTDB): domain Bacteria; phylum Pseudomonadota; class Gammaproteobacteria; order Pseudomonadales; family Pseudomonadaceae; genus Aquipseudomonas; species Aquipseudomonas brassicacearum. The sequence goes on from NZ_VZPJ01000008.1 coordinate 257,787, forward strand.
GTTCGAAACGCGCATCCATCATTCGGTAGACACCGAATTCAAATGCGCGCTGGCAGAGATCAACAAGATAGCGTTGTTCCGACTACTGACCCTTTAGCGAGCAGTCCTGAGCCCCAGGATCCTGCAAGCATCCCCAGCCAACTTATTTAAAGGCAGACAAGAAGAATGAAAGCTTACGCCGTACCTTTCGAGAAGTTCGTCAACCTGGCCGACGCCCGCCTCGGCACCAAGATCATTTCGGTCACCGATGACTGGTTCGCCGACGCCAACCGTTTGTTCCAACCGACCCCGGCCGTATGGAAGGAGGGCGTGTTCGATGACAACGGCAAGTGGATGGACGGCTGGGAATCGCGGCGCAAGCGCTTCGAAGGCTATGACAGCGCGGTGATCCGCCTGGGTGTGGCCGGCTCGATCAAAGGCGTGGACATCGACACCTCATTCTTCACCGGTAACTACCCACCGTCGGCCTCCCTGGAAGCCTGCTTCCTGACCGAAGGCGAGCCAGACGAAAACACCCAGTGGACTGAAGTGCTGTCGGCCGTCGAGTTGCAAGGCAACAGCCACCACTATCACGAAATCAGTAACGACCAGGCCTTCAGCCACCTGCGCTTCAACATCTACCCCGATGGCGGCGTGGCCCGGTTGCGGGTCTATGGCATTCCGTACCGCGACTGGTCGGCCGTCGGCGACAATGAACAGATCGACCTGGCTGCCGCCCTCAATGGTGGCCGTGCCCTGGCCTGCTCCGACGAACACTTCGGCCGCATGAGCAACATCCTCAACCCGGGTCGTGGCGTGAACATGGGCGACGGCTGGGAAACCGCCCGTCGTCGTACCCCGGGCAATGACTGGGTGATCGTCGCCCTGGGCCATGCCGGCGAGGTCGAGAAAGTCATCGTCGACACCCTGCACTTCAAGGGCAACTATCCCGACAGCTGCTCGATCCAGGGCGCGTTCGTCAAGGGTGGCACCGACAGCCAGATCGAAACCCAATCGCTGTTCTGGCGTGAGCTGTTGCCGAGCCAGAAGCTGGAAATGCACGCCGAACATACCTTCGCCGAGCAGATCAAGGCGCTGGGGCCGATCACCCACATCCGCCTGAATGTGTTCCCGGATGGTGGCGTGAGTCGCCTGCGGGTGCTGGGCAAGGTGTCGAAGTAAGATTGCGATGATCGTTCCCACGCTCTGCGTGGGAATGCATACCGTGACGCTCCGCGTCACAGTGGACGCGGAGCGTCCATGGCGGCGTTCCCACGCAGAGCGTGGGAACGATCAAACTCAAAAGATTAAGAAGACCAGCATGCGCACACTCAAGATCGAACCGTTGACCAAAGAAGCCTTCGCCCCGTTCGGTGACGTGATCGAAACCGACGGCAGTGATCACTTCATGATCAACAACGGTTCGACCATGCGCTTCCATCGCCTGGCGACGGTGGAAACCGCCACGCCGGACGACAAGGCGATCATCAGCATCTTCCGCGCCGACGCGCTGGACATGCCGCTGACCGTGCGCATGCTGGAGCGCCATCCGCTGGGCAGCCAGGCGTTCATTCCGCTGCTCGGCAACCCCTTTCTGATCGTGGTCGCGCCACTTGGCGATGCACCTGTATCAGGCTTGGTCCGCGCCTTCGTCACCAACGGCAGGCAGGGCATTAATTACCATCGCGGCGTCTGGCACCACCCGGTGCTGACGATCGAAAAGCGGGATGACTTCCTGGTGGTTGATCGCAGTGGCACAGGCAATAACTGCGATGAGCATTTTTTCCAAGAGGATGAGTACTTGATCCTCGCCCCCCACCAATAAGAGAAGGTCCGATCACGCGAAGACAAGCGTGACGGGCGAGAGGTAAAGACTGTGGAAGCACATATGCTGGAATGGCTGAACCTGAGCGTGCGCTGGGTTCACATGATCACTGGCGTGGCCTGGATAGGCGCGTCGTTCTACTTCGTCTGGCTGGAAAACAACCTCAATCGCGTCAACCCCAGGAGCGGCCTGGCCGGTGACCTGTGGGCCATCCACGGTGGCGGCATCTACCACCTGGAAAAATACAAACTCGCGCCTCCCTCCATGCCGGACAACCTGCACTGGTTCAAGTGGGAAGCCTACTTCACCTGGATGTCCGGCATCGCGCTGTTGTGCGTGGTGTTCTATTGGAACCCGACCGTCTACCTGCTGGCCCCCGGCAGCAGCCTGAGCGGGCCCGAAGGCGTCGCCCTGGGCCTCGGTTCGTTGCTCGTCGGCTGGTTCGTCTATTCCTTTCTTTGCGACTCGGCCCTGGGCAAGCGCCCAGCCCTGCTCGGCGTGATCCTGTTCGTGCTGTTGATCGCCGCGGCCTACGGGTTCAGCAAGGTGTTCAGCGGTCGCGGCGCCTACCTGCACGTCGGGGCGGTCATCGGGACGATCATGGTCGGCAACGTGTTCCGCATCATCATGCCGGCCCAGCGTGCACTGGTGGCGGCCATCGCCGAGAACCGCACGCCCGATCCTGCACTGCCGGCCAAGGGTTTGTTGCGTTCGCGCCACAACAACTACTTCACCTTGCCGGTGCTGTTCATCATGATCAGCAACCATTTCCCGAGCACCTACGGCAGCCAGTACAACTGGCTGATCCTGGCCGGGATCGCCGTAGCGGCGGTGTTGGTGCGCCACTACTTCAACACGCGCCATGACAGCAACCGCTTTGCCTGGACGCTGCCGGTCGGAGCCCTGGCGATGATCTGCCTGGCTTATGTCACAGGTCCCAAGCCCATGCCCACCGCACCGGAGGTGGCCAAGGCTCCTGGCGTGATCGAGTACCAACCGTTGCCGGAAACGGCAGTGGGTGGTGGCGCAAAACCGGCGACGGCCCCCGCCGCACCGACAGCGGCGCCCACCCAGGCCGCCAACGCCCAGGGCCCTTCATTCGAGAAGGTCCACAGCGTGATCCAGGAACGCTGCTCGGTCTGCCATTCGGCCAAGCCCACCAGCCCGCTGTTCAGCGCCGCACCAGGTGGGGTGATGTTCGATACGCCAGAGCAGATCCAGCAACAGGCCGCGCGCATCCAGGCCCAGGCCGTGACCAACCAGATCATGCCCCTGGGCAACATCACCCAGATGACCCAGCAGGAACGCGACCTGATCGGCGCGTGGATCAACCAGGGCGCGCGGACCAACTGAGCCGCGCCCCAAATTCGCCGCGAATGCGCCGTTGCAGGGCACTTGAGCCCGTCAGGGCAAGCCCGTACCCTGCGCGGCCGTTCGCATCCGAGCACTGTAAAAATCATCGAATCCTGACCGAGACGCCAGCTTATCCCAGCATCACGGGGGATATCGGGTGTCTCTGGAAAACACCTTTTTCGACTGTTCCAAATAGCTGGACGAGCCTTTTTTGACCTTGGCTCAGCTCTTGCTATCAGCACTGGCCACAAGCGAAAAGCTGACCGAACGGATGTTTTTAATCCGAGGAAAAAGGCGCCACACCAGAGCGCTGACCTGAAAAAAAAGCGGTACCACTTACCTTTGGGAGCAAACCGAATGAAACGTACGTGCACCAGCCTGATACTCGCAGGAGCCTTGTCGGCCGGGGGCCAAGCGATGGCCGACGACCTGTTCCAGTGGCAGAACAACAGCCTGACCTACCTGTATGGCAAGGATTTCCAGGTCAACCCGCGCATCCAGCAGACCGTGACCTTCGAACACGCCGACGCCTGGAAATACGGGGACAACTTCTTCTTCCTCGATCGGATCTTCTACAACGGCCAGGACGACAGCCAGTCCGGCCCGAACACCTACTACGGTGAGTTCAGCCCACGCCTGTCGTTCGGCAAGATCTTCGACCAGAAGCTGGAACTGGGCCCGATCAAGGATGTGCTGCTGGCCATGACGTATGAATTCGGCGAAGGCGACAACGAGTCCTACCTGATCGGCCCGGGTTTCGACCTGGCGATTCCCGGCTTCGACTACTTCCAGCTGAACTTCTACAACCGCCAGACCGAAGGCCCACGCGCCGGCGACAACGTCTGGCAGATCACCCCGACCTGGGCATACACCCTCCCGGTGGGTTCATCCGACATCCTGATCGACGGTTTCATCGACTGGGTGGTGGACAACGACACCAACTCCAAGGGCACCTACCACGCCAACCTGCACATCAACCCGCAGATCAAATATGACCTGGGCAAGGCGTTGAAGCTCGGTGCCAAGCAGTTGTATGTGGGCGTGGAGTATGACTACTGGAAGAACAAGTACGGGATCGAAGACAGCGACGGGTTCAAGACCAACCAGAGCAATACCAGCTTCTTGCTGAAGTACCATTTCTGACCTGACTGAGCCTCAGGTTCAGGGCTCACCACAAATCCCTTGTGGGAGCGGAGCTTGCTCGCGAAAGCGGACCATCAGCCAACATCAATGTTGAATGTTCAGTCGCCTTCGCGAGCAAGCTCGCTCCCACATGGGTTTGTGTGTTGGACCCAGTTTCAGCGTCCACCGCAAAATCTCCTGTGGGAGCGAGCTTGCTCGCGATGGCGGTGGACCTGCTTACATCCCTTATGCCAACCCCAAAAACCGACTCAACGCCTCACGCTGCGCCAACGCATCCTGGCGTCCCAGCTCGATCAGTTCGCTGCAATACCCCGACTCGAACAACAGGTAACTCAGCACCCCTGCGCCACTGGTCTTGGTCGCGCCCGGCCCGCGCAGGAATAACCGCAACGCACGGGGCAGTTCCTGGCGATGGCGGGCAGCGATTTCGTCGATCGGCTGGCTCGGGGAAATCACCAGCACGTCCACCGGCGCCGCGCCGAGGGCGTGGGCCGGTACGTCATCGGGCAGCAGGTGACTGAACCCGTTCAGGCGCTCAAGCAACTCGATGTCGCTTTCCAGGCTGTCAATGAACGTGCTGTTGAGCATATGGCCGCCGATCTGCGCCAGGGTCGGTTGCAGGCCGGTATAGCTGCGCTCGGTGGGATCCTGCCCGCCAGCACCACGGGGGTTGCCGCTGACGCCGATCACCAGCACCCGATTGGCCCCCAGGTGCAAGGCCGGGCTGATGGGCGCCGATTGCCGCACCGCGCCGTCACCGAAGTATTGCGGGCCGATCCTGACCGGCGCGAACAACAAGGGAATCGCCGAGCTGGCCAGCAGGTGCTCCACCGATAACTGCGTCGGCACCCCGATACGTCGATGGCGCAGCCAGGCATCGATGGTCCCGCGCCCCTGGTAGAAGGTGACGGCCTGGCCGGATTCATAACCGAACGCCGTCACCGCCACCGCGCGCAGTTGCTGCTCGACGATGGCCTGTTCGATGCCCGAGGCGTGGAATTGGGCCTGGAGCAGTTCGCGCAATGGCGAACTGTCGATCAGCGCCACCGGTAACTTGGCCCCCAGGCCCAACAGGCTGTGGGTAATGAACCGCGTCGCCTGGGCGATCACGCCCCACCAGTCACTGCGCATGACCTGATGGCTGCGCACCGCTTGCCAGAACGCCGTCAGCCGCTCGATGGCGGTCTTGAAGTCCATCGCCCCGCTCGCAAGGCTGACCGCGTTGATCGCCCCGGCCGACGTGCCGACGATCACCGGGAACGGATTGTCCGCACCGTCCGGCAACAATTCGGCGATGGCCGCCAGTACGCCCACCTGATACGCCGCTCGAGCCCCGCCGCCGGAAAGAATCAAACCTGTAACCGGTTCAGCTGGGGTCATCGCAATGCTCCGTGCTCAAGGTGCTGCTGAAAAATGGCGGACTACCGACTCAACCGCGTTTGTCGTACAGCTTCGGCTCGCCCGGTGGACGGCTCTTGAAACGCCGGTGGGCCCAAAGGTATTGCTCGGGACAATCACTCACCGACTGCTCGACCCACTGGTTGATGCGGATGCAATCGGCCTCCTCGGTCTCACCCGGGAAATCCGTCAGCGGGGCCTGGATCACCAGGCGATAACCGCTGCCGTCGGCCAGGCGTTCCTGGATGAAGGGCACCACCAGCGCCTTGCCCAGGCGGGCGAATTTGCTGGTGGCGGTGACCGTCGCGGCCTGGATGCCGAACAGCGGCACGAACACGCTCTGCTTGGCGCCGTAATCCTGGTCCGGCGCATACCAGATCGCCCGCCCGGCCCGCAGCAGCTTGAGCATGCCACGCACGTCGTCACGCTCCACGGCCAGGGAGTCGAGGTTGTGCCGCTCGCGGCCGCGGCGTTGGATGTAGTCGAACAGCGGGTTCTTGTGCTCGCGGTACATGCCATCGATGGTGTGCTGCTGGCCGAGCAAGGCCGCGCCGATTTCCAGGGTGGTGAAATGCAGTGCCATCAGGATCACGCCCTTGCCCTCGCGCTGGGCCTGCTTGAGATGCTCCAGCCCTTCGACATGGGCCAGTTTCGCCAGGCGCGAACGCGACCACCACCAACTCATGGCCATTTCGAAAAAGGCGATGCCGGTGGAGGCAAAGTTTTCCTTGAGCAGACGCTTGCGTTCGGCGGCGGACTTTTGCGGGAAACACAGTTCCAGGTTGCGACGGGCGATGCGCCGTCGGTCGCCGGCTACTCGATACATCAGCGCGCCCAGTGCGCGACCGACCCGCAGCAACAACGGATAAGGCAATTGAACGATCAGCCACAACAGGCCCAGGCCGCACCACAGCGGCCAGAAACGCGGATGAAAAAATGCAGCTCGAAAACGCGGGCGATCCATTACAGCTTCCATTAGGACATGGGCCGCGCATTCTACATTGTTCGACCCGGGTTGCGGCTGGCGGACGATCTCGTTATAAGTCTCGGCACTTTTAGTGACAAGCCGTTGTACGCCGACCATGAGCCAAACCGAACCGCTAGACCAAGATCCCGTGTTCCAGCTGAAGGGCAGCATGCTCGCCATTACGGTGCTGGAGCTGGCCCGCAACGACCTGGAAGGCCTTGACCGGCAGTTGGCGGCCAAAGTCGCCCAGGCACCGAACTTCTTCAGCAATGCACCGCTGGTGCTGGCCCTGGACAAGCTGCCGGCCGGCGAAGGCGCGGTGGACCTGCCAGGCCTGATGCGCGTTTGCCGCCAGCACGGCCTGCGCACCCTGGCGATCCGCGCCAGCCGCATCGAAGACATCGCCGCCGCCATCGCCGTGGACATTCCGGTGCTGCCGCCGTCCGGCGCCCGGGAGCGCGTGCTGGAGCTGAGCCCGGTCGAAGCCAAGAAAGCCCCGGAAAAACCACCAGAGCCCACCATCAAGCCGACGCGTGTCATCACCTCGCCAGTGCGCGGCGGGCAGCAGATTTATGCCCAGGGTGGCGATCTGGTCATCGTGTCCTCGGTCAGCCCGGGGGCGGAACTTCTCGCCGATGGCAACATCCATGTATACGGCCCGATGCGCGGTCGTGCGCTGGCCGGCGTCAAGGGCGATACGAAAGCCAGGATCTTCTGTCAGCAATTGAGCGCTGAACTGGTCTCCATCGCCGGGCAGTACAAGGTCTCCGAGGATTTGCGCCGCGATCCGTTGTGGGGGGCCGGCGTTCAGATCAGCCTGTCGGGCGACGTGTTGAACATCATTCGGCTTTAACGGATACTGCCGCATTTTCCAAGCATCTCTAAAACGAGCGAAAACGGCTTAAACGACGTAGGAAAAAGGATCAGGCAGTGTTTACCGGAGGTAGACCCCGCCCGACATCCGATTCCAGCCAAGCCTGTCCAATTGCAGCAGTTTTCCAGAGATGTTTTTCAGGGGCTGAAAAAGTCCTTTTTCCTTAGGGGTGAAACACCTTGGCCAAGATTCTCGTGGTTACATCCGGCAAGGGTGGTGTGGGTAAGACCACCACCAGCGCCGCTATCGGTACCGGCCTCGCTCTGCGCGGCCACAAGACAGTCATCGTCGACTTCGACGTCGGCCTGCGTAACCTGGACCTGATCATGGGTTGCGAGCGTCGCGTGGTCTACGACTTCGTCAACGTGGTCAACGGCGAAGCGAACCTGCAGCAAGCCCTGATCAAGGACAAGCGCCTTGAGAACCTCTACGTGCTGGCCGCCAGTCAGACCCGCGACAAAGACGCGCTGACCCAGGAAGGCGTGGAAAAAGTCCTGATGCAACTCAAGGAAGACTTCGAGTTCGTGGTGTGCGACTCCCCGGCCGGTATCGAGAAAGGTGCCCACCTGGCCATGTACTTCGCTGACGAAGCGATCGTCGTGACCAACCCGGAAGTGTCGTCGGTGCGTGACTCCGACCGCATGCTGGGCCTGCTGGCGAGCAAATCCCGTCGCGCCGAGAAGGGCGAAGAGCCGATCAAGGAACACCTGCTGCTGACCCGCTACAACCCGCAACGGGTCAGCGATGGCGAAATGCTGGGCGTCGAAGACGTCAAGGAAATCCTCGCCGTCACCCTGCTGGGTGTCATTCCGGAATCCCAAGCGGTACTCAAGGCCTCCAACTCCGGCGTACCGGTGATTCTCGACGACCAGAGCGACGCCGGCCAGGCATACAGCGATGCCGTCGATCGCCTGCTGGGCAAAACCGTGGAGCATCGTTTCCTCGATGTAACGAAGAAAGGTTTCTTCGAGCGCCTGTTTGGAGGTAGGTAATGAACCTTTTTGACTTCTTTCGTGCCAACAAAAAGCCCAGTACCGCCTCGGTCGCGAAAGAGCGTCTACAGATCATCGTGGCGCACGAACGCGGCCAACGCAGCACCCCTGACTACCTGCCGGCCTTGCAGAAGGAACTGGTGGAAGTGATCCGCAAATACGTCAACATCGGTAGCGATGACGTGCACGTGGCACTGGAAAGCCAGGGCAGCTGCTCGATCCTGGAACTCAACATCACCCTGCCGGATCGCTGATAGATCCTGCGGGAGCCACGGCGGCTCGGGTCCTGGAGTCCTTCCCACAGGGTTAGGAAAAAAGGGCCCGAGCCGCCGTTGGCGTTTGTAACGAGACTGTTTTCAATGCCCCTGTCCAACATCCGCATCATTCATCAGGACGCCGCCGTCCTGGTGGTCGACAAGCCGACCCTGTTGCTCTCCGTGCCCGGCCGGGCCGACGACAACAAGGACTGCCTGATTACCCGCCTGCAGGAAAACGGCTATCCGGAAGCCCGAATCGTGCACCGACTGGACTGGGAAACCTCCGGCATCATCCTGTTGGCCCGCGACCCGGACACCCATCGCGAACTGTCCCGGCAATTTCATGATCGCGAAACCGAAAAAGCCTACACGGCACTGTGCTGGGGCCAACCGGAACTGGACAGCGGCAGCATCGACCTGCCCTTGCGCTATGACCCGCCGACCAAACCTCGGCATGTGGTGGACCATGAGCACGGCAAACACGCCCTGACCTTCTGGCGCGTGCTGGAACGTTGCGGCGATTGGTGCCGCGTCGAACTCACGCCGATTACCGGGCGCTCGCACCAATTGCGCGTGCACATGCTGTCCATAGGTCATCCGTTGCTGGGCGACGGACTCTACGCCCACCCGCAGGCCCTCGCTGCCTGGCCGCGCCTGTGCCTGCACGCCAGCATGCTCAGCTTCACCCATCCGCAAAGCGGCGAGCGCTTGCGCTTCGAGTGCCCGGCACCGTTCTGAAGTTTCGCATGACCGCCTGTGGGAGCGAGCTTGCTCGCGATGCGGTGTGTCAGTCGATCACCCTGCTGGCTGATCTGACGCTATCGCGAGCAAGCTCGCTCCCACAGGTTGAACAACCAACGGGATGCCCCCCCATCCATCAGCAATACGGTAAACTGCCGCCCATTGCTGTCTGGAGTTTCTTATGCGCGCAGAGTTGAACCAGGGCCTGATCGACTTTCTCAAGGCCTCCCCTACCCCGTTCCATGCCACCGCCAGCCTTGCCAAGCGCCTGGAGGCGGCAGGCTATCAGCGTCTTGACGAACGCGAGACCTGGGCCACCGAGGCCAACGGTCGCTATTACGTCACGCGCAACGACTCCTCGATCATCGCCTTCAAGCTCGGCCGCAACTCACCGTTGCACGATGGCATCCGCCTGGTCGGCGCCCACACCGACAGCCCCTGCCTGCGGGTCAAGCCGCAGCCGGAACTGCAACGCCACGGGTTCTGGCAACTGGGCGTGGAAGTCTACGGCGGTGCATTGCTGGCGCCGTGGTTCGACCGGGACCTGTCCCTGGCCGGACGCGTGACCTTCCGTCGCGATGGCAAGGTCGAAAGCCAGTTGATCGATTTCAAGGCACCGATCGCCACGATTCCGAACCTGGCCATCCACCTCAATCGCGAAGCCAACCAGGGCTGGGCCATCAACCCGCAGAATGAACTGCCGCCGATCCTTGCCCAGTTCGCCGGGGACGAGCGCGTCGACTTCCGTGCCGTGCTCACCGATCAACTGGCTCGCGAACACGGCCTGAATGCCGACGTGGTACTCGATTACGAGTTGAGTTTCTACGATACGCAAAGCGCTGCGGTCATTGGCCTGCACGGCGATTTCATCGCCGGTGCGCGCCTGGACAACCTGCTGTCGTGCTACGCCGGCTTGCAAGCGTTGCTGAACACTGACACCGAAGAAACCTGCGTGCTGGTTTGCAACGATCACGAAGAAGTCGGCTCGTGCTCGGCCTGTGGCGCCGACGGCCCGATGCTGGAGCAAACCCTGCGTCGCCTGCTGCCTGAAGGTGAAGAGTTCGTCCGCACCATTCAGAAATCCCTGCTGGTGTCGGCGGACAACGCCCACGGCGTGCACCCCAACTATGCCGACAAGCACGACGCCAACCACGGCCCCAAGCTCAATGCCGGCCCGGTGATCAAGGTCAACAGCAACCAGCGCTACGCCACCAACAGCGAAACCGCCGGGTTCTTCCGCCACCTGTGCATGGCCGAAGAAGTGCCGGTGCAGAGCTTCGTGGTGCGCAGCGACATGGGCTGTGGCTCGACCATCGGCCCGATCACCGCCAGCCAGCTGGGCGTGCGCACCGTGGACATCGGTTTGCCGACCTTCGCCATGCATTCGATCCGTGAACTGTGCGGCAGCCATGACCTGGCGCATCTGGTGAAGGTGCTGAGCGCGTTCTACGCCTCTCGCGAGTTGCCATAACCGCCCCGAAGGCATGATGAACCCTGTGGGAGCAAGGCTTGCTCCCACACAGCTTTGCTCCCATACAGTTTTCTTCCCACACAGTGTTTGCCTCGGGAATGAGGGCGATGTGACATACATCAGCACACCCCGGCAAAACCCCAACTAGACTGGCCTTATCCTTCCCTGACAAGGCTGTCGCCATGATCTCGATGTCTTCGTTCAACGCCATGCTGGTGCCCATCGTTGCAGGCATGATCCTGCTGGCCATCGGCTTCAACTTCCGTGACAAGAGCGTCGGGGTCTTTGCCATGTGGATCGGCATGTTGTTGATCCTCGCCACGGTGGTGATCAAGATCCTGAGCAAGCTCAACGAGTCGCTCTGACCCTGCCTCAGGCTGCGGGCGATTGTTCCGGCACAGCTTGCTCCGGCACATCCACGCCGACATGGATCGCATCGTGTCGCCAGAACTCCAGGTCGCAATCGATCAGCCGCTGATGCTGGTCATAGTTGACCCGTGCGATGCGAAGCCCGGGGCTGCCCACCGAGACCTTCAACGCCGCTGCCGCTTCCAGCTGTAAAGAGGTGGGCACGATTTCAAACTTCACCCGGCCGTAGTGCAGGTCGTAATGGCGGGCGTACAGCTCGGTGATGGACTGGTTGAGGTCAAACCCCAAAATGTCCGGAAAATACTGCGGGTTCAGGTAGTGCTCGACGTATAGCACCAGCCGCTCGTCGATACGCCGCACGCGGCAGATCTGGATCACGCTGGACAACGCCGGCAGTTGCAACCAGGCACACACCGCCGCCGAGGCAGGTTGCAGGCGCGCCGAGATCACTTGGGTAGAAGGCACACGCCCCTGGGCTGCGACCATGGCGTGGAAATGGCTGCGCTGCATCAGGTTGTAGGCCAGGCGCGGCGGCGAGACGAACCAGCCCCGGCGCTCCTCCCGATAAATCTGCCCCTGGGCTTCGAGCTGCAACAACGCCTCACGCACGGTAATCCGCGTGGTCCCGAACAATTCACTGAGCTTGCGCTCGGCCGGCAGCTTGCTACCGGGCGCCAGCAACCCGTGGTCGAGCTGCTCTTGCAGGACCTGTCCGATGGCTGTCACCGCTTTGGTTGCATCGATGCGCATCAACGTTACCTATCTGGACTAGACCAGCACTGTTTCGGGGCAAGATCGACTGTCCATCGATCCGCTTCTTGGTCCAGCAAGCCTAGGCACTGCACATGACTGGCAGATGACAGAGCCGCCGAACGGTCGTTTTGCAAGCGTGCAAATTAACGGCCAAGTCCTTTCAGATCAGCTGTTTAACCATGGTCTACGCTTAATTCGCAGGCAACCTCCACGAGCCGGGCATTTCCTGGACCCTCCACCACCGACATCAAAATGTCACAGGGCTCGCCTACATTGGCTCAGGTATTGCTGACCTAGACCAACACAACCGCAATCGCAGCGTTGAAAACGCCCATAGGAGCTTCGGATGAAACAGCTTTTCCTGGCATCACTGTTAGGCTCGACCATTGCCATGTGCACCGCCGCCATGGCCGCTGACACCGATCTGAAAACGTTGGAAGCCGCTGCGAAAGCGGAAGGCGCCGTGAACAGCGTCGGGATGCCCGATGACTGGGCAAACTGGAAAGGCACCTGGGACGACCTGGCCAAGGTCTACGGCCTGAAACACATCGACACCGACATGAGCTCGGCCCAGGAAATCGCCAAGTTCGCCGCCGAGAAAGACAACGCCAGCGCCGACATCGGCGACGTCGGTGCAGCTTTCGGCCCGATCGCGGTCAAGCAGGGCGTGGTTCAACCCTACAAGCCAAGCACCTGGGAACAAGTCCCTGCCTGGGCCAAGGACAAGGACGGCAACTGGGCATTGGCCTACACCGGCACCATCGCGTTCATCGTCAACAAGAAGCTGCTGCACGGTTCCGAAGTACCAACCAAATGGGCGGACCTGAAGACCGGCAAATACAAAGTCTCCATCGGTGACGTGAGCACCGCCGCCCAGGCCGCCAACGGCGTGCTGGCCGCGGCCCTGGCCAACGGCGGTAACGAGAAGAACGTCCAGCCGGCGCTGTTGATGTTCGCCGAAATCGCCAAGCAAGGGCGCCTGTCCATGGCCAACCCAACTATCGCCACGATGGAAAAGGGTGAAGTCGAAGTCGGCGTGGTCTGGGATTTCAACGGCCTGAGCTACAAGGCCAAGATGGCCAACCCGGATGACTACATCGTGCTGATTCCGTCCGACGGCTCGGTCATCTCCGGCTACACCACCATCATCAACAAATACGCCAAGCACCCGAACGCCGCCAAGCTGGCTCGTGAGTACATCTTCAGCGACGCCGGCCAGATCAACCTGGCCAAGGGCAACGCCCGTCCGATCCGCGCCGAGCACCTGACCCTGCCGGCAGAGGTCAAGGCCAAGCTGCTGCCGAACGAGCAGTACAAAGGCGTGACCCCGATCAAGGACGCGGATGCTTGGGAGAAGACTTCCAAGGCACTGCCGCAGGCGTGGAATGAACAAGTCATCGTCGAGATGAAGTGAGGCGCTAGCTCCCGCTCGGATATCCACTGGGCACCCAACTGTAGAAGCGGTCCCTGTGGGAGCAAAGCTTGCTCGCGATAAACGATGACACGGTCTTGAAATTGCACCGTGTCGCCAGCATCGCGAGCAAGCTTTGCTCCCACAGGCCTGCTCTTACAGTGGAGCTTGGAGGATTCGAGTTTTCTGGTATCTGCCCGGAGTCCCGGTACCCATGAAGCACAACGTCATCCTGGTGGTGCTCGACGGTCTCAACCATGAGGTCGCCCGGCATGCCATGGGGCATTTGCAGGCTTACGTCGGCGCAGGACGCGCGGCCCTCTACAAACTGGAATGTGAGTTGCCCGCCCTGTCCCGCCCGCTCTACGAATGCATCCTCACCGGCGTCGTGCCCATTGACAGCGGGATCGTGCACAACAACGTCACGCGCCTGTCGAACCAGCGCAGCATTTTCCACTACGCCACCCAGGCCGGCTTGAGTACGGCGGCCGCGGCGTATCACTGGGTCAGCGAGCTCTACAACGTTTCGCCCTTCGTGGCCGGTCGCGATCGTCACACCGACAACCCCGACCTGCCGATCCAGTACGGGCATTTCTATTGGAATGACCACTACCCCGATTCCCATCTGTTCGCCGACGCCGAACACCTGCGTCAGCGCTACCTGCCGAACTTCCTGCTGGTGCACCCGATGAACATCGACGACGCCGGCCACAAGCACGGCCTCGACACCCCGCAATACCGCAACAGCGCCCGCTCGGCCGACATCAACCTAGCGGTCTACCTGCAAGGCTGGCTCGACGCCGGTTACCAGGTGCTGGTGACGTCCGACCACGGCATGAACAACGATCGCTCCCATAACGGTCTGCTGGCCGAGGAACGGGAAGTGCCGCTGTTCGTCCTGGGTGACAGCTTCAGTCTCGATCCCGCTGCGGCACCCAGGCAGACCGAACTGTGCGGCACCATTTGCCAACTGCTCGGCGTCGATCACGACAAACCCTATTGCCAGGAGTTACTCAAGTGAACGCCATGACGCGCGGCAAATGGCTGGCAGCGTTGTGCCTGGTGCCCTTCGCGATTTTCTTCATCGTGTTCCAGATCGCCCCGCTGCTTTGGGTGCTGCTCAACAGCCTGGAATCGGAAGAGTTCGGCTGGGGCCTGGCCAACTTCAGCAAGATCTTCAGTTCCAAGTTCTACCTGCAAGCGATCCAGCACAGCCTGGAGATCAGCTTCTGGTCCAGTGTGTTCGGCATCGTCATCGCCGTGCTGGGCAGCTACTCCCTGCGCCGGGTGGATTCGCGGCTGCGCAACTTCGTCAACGCCTTCGCCAACATGACCAGCAACTTCGCCGGCGTGCCCCTGGCCTTCGCCTTCATCATTTTGCTCGGGTTCAACGGCAGCATCACGATCATGCTCAAACAGGCGGGGATCATCGAGGATTTCAACCTGTACTCGAAAACCGGGCTGATCATCCTCTACACCTACTTCCAGATCCCCCTGGGCGTGCTGCTGCTCTATCCTGCCTTCGATGCCCTGCACGAAGACTGGCGCGAATCCGCCGAGCTGCTGGGCGCCAATGGCTGGCAGTTCTGGCGCCACATCGGCTTGCCGGTGCTGACCCCGGCGCTGCTGGGCACCTTCGTGATCCTGCTGGCCAACGCCCTCGGCGCCTACGCCACGGTCTACGCGTTGACCACCGGTAACTTCAACGTGTTGCCGATCCGCATCGCCGCCATGGTCTCCGGCGACATTTCCCTCGACCCGAACCTGGCCAGTGCCCTGGCCGTGGTGCTGGTGGCGCTGATGACCGTGGTCACCATCGTCCATCAGTTGCTGCTCAAGAGGAGCTACCATGTCTCGCGCTGAACCGGGCTCCGTCGGGCTCTATCATCGGGCGGTGGTGTACCTGCTGTTCGCCATCCTGCTGCTGCCCCTGGCCGGCACGCTCGTCTACTCCATCGCCAGCAGTTGGTCGGCCACCGTGCTGCCCAGCGGCTTCACGTTCAAATGGTATGTGCAGTTGTGGAGCGACCCGCGTTTTCTCCACGCCTTCGGCCAATCGCTGCTGGTCTGCGTCGGTGCGCTGGTGCTCTCGGTGGTGTTGATCCTGCCGTTGCTGTTCGTGGTGCATTACCACTTCCCCAGACTCGACGCGCTGATGAACATCCTCATCCTGCTGCCCTTCGCGGTGCCGCCGGTGGTGTCGTCGGTGGGGCTGTTGCAACTCTACGGCTCCGGGCCGCTGGCGATGGTCGGCACGCCGTGGATCCTGATCGGCTGTTACTTCACTGTCGCCTTGCCGTTCATGTACCGGGCGATCACCAACAACCTGCAAGCCATCAACCTGCGCGACCTGATGGACGCCGCCCAACTGCTCGGCGCCAGCACTTTCCAGGCCGCGTTCCTGGTGGCGCTGCCAAACCTGCGCAAGGGCTTGATGGTGGCGTTGCTGCTGTCCTTCTCGTTCCTGTTCGGCGAATTCGTGTTTGCCAACATCCTCGTCGGCACTCGCTATGAAACCCTGCAGGTGTACCTGAACAACATGCGCAACAGCAGCGGTCACTTCACCAGTGCGCTGGTGATTTCCTACTTCTTCTTCGTACTGGTCCTGACCTGGGCGGCCAACATCTTGAACAAGGACAAAAGCCAATGAGCTACGTCAGCGTCCAACACCTGCAAAAAAGCTACGCCGGCACGCCGGTGTTCAGCGACATCAATTGCGAGATCCGCAAGGGCGAATTCGTCACCCTCCTCGGCCCTTCCGGTTGTGGCAAGTCCACGCTGTTGCGCTGCATTGCCGGCCTGACCGCGGTGGATGCCGGCCAGATCATCCTCGACGGGCAAGACATCGTCCCGTTGAGCCCGCAGAAACGCGGCATCGGCATGGTCTTCCAGAGCTACGCCTTGTTCCCCAACATGACCGTGGAACAGAACGTCGCCTTCGGCCTGCGCATGCAAAAAGTCGAGGCATCGGACAGCCACAAGCGTGTGCTGGAGATCCTGCGCCTGGTGGAGCTGCATGATTTTGCCGGCCGCTATCCCCATCAACTGTCCGGCGGCCAATGCCAGCGCGTCGCCCTCGCCCGCTCCCTGGTGACCCGGCCGCGCCTGTTGCTGCTGGACGAGCCACTGTCGGCCCTGGATGCACGGATTCGCAAGCACTTGCGCGAACAGATCCGACAGATCCAGCGTGAGTTGGGCCTGACCACGATCTTCGTCACACACGACCAGGAAGAAGCCCTGACCATGTCTGACCGGATTTTCCTGATGAACCAGGGAAAGATCGTACAAAGCGGCGATGCAGAAACCCTTTACACAGCGCCAGTCGACGTCTTTGCCGCCGGCTTCATCGGCAACTACAACCTGCTGGACGCCGACAGCGCGACCAAACTGCTGCAACGGCCGATGAGCGGCCGTATCGCCATCCGTCCGGAAGCCATCGAGCTGAGCCGCGACGGCGAGGCCGATGCGCTGATCCGCAGCCACAGCCTGTTGGGCAACGTGATTCGCTACCGGGTCGAGGCCCGTGGCGTGGAACTGGTGGTGGATGTACTCAATCGCTCGGCCGCCGACCTGCACCCCGATGGCGCACGCTTGTCACTTTCCATCGATCCGTCGGCGCTGTGTGAGGTAGCCTGATGGCTTTATCGATTTTGAAGCTGATCTTGAAGAGGAAAACGCGCTGATGGCCCTGGCAATTTTTGATCTGGACGAAACCCTGATCCACGGCGACTGCGCCACCCTCTGGAGCGAACAGATGGGACGCCTGGGCTGGGTCGATCCCGAGTCGTTCATGCAGCGCAACAACGCGCTGATGGACGCCTACAGCCACGGCAAGCTGAGCATGGAAGAGTACATGGACTTCAGCCTGGAACCGATGATCGGCCGCACACCGGAAGAAATCGAACACCTGGTGGCACCGTGGGTGGAAGACTTCATCGAACCGATCATCTTCAGCGACGCCACCAAGACCATCGCCGAACACCGCAAGGCCGGTGACCGGATCCTGGTGATCTCGGCCTCGGGCACGCACCTGGTCAAGCCGATTGCCGAACGCCTGGGCATCGACGAGATCCTGGCGATCGAACTTGAAGTGACCCATGGGGTGTACAGCGGCCAGACCGTGGGCACCCTGACCTACCGCGAAGGCAAGATCGCGCGGCTGCTGGACTGGCTGGATGCCGAGGAGGAGAACCTGGAAGGCGCGAGTTTCTATTCCGACTCGCGCAATGACCTGCCGTTGTTGCAGCGGGTGGATTTCCCCCACGTGGTGAACCCGGACCCGGTATTGAAGGCCCACGCTGAACTGACCGGGTGGCCAATCCATACCTGGAAATAAGCAGCCTCGTGTGGGAGCGAGCTTGCTCGCGATAGTGGTGGATCAGCCGGCATTGATTTATCTGATACACCGCCATCGCGAGCAAGCTCAGCTCCCACAGGTTCAGGTTCAGCCCAGCAGCAGCCACAGGCTCCAGCCGAGCAACAACACACCGCAGAGACGACTGAGCCAGAGTCCCTGCGGCAGGTTTTTCTCCAGCAAGATGAAGGCACCGATCACTGCCACCCAGAGCAGGTTCATCACGCCGACCACAAACAGCAGGCCCATCAGGGCCCAGCAGCAGCCCAGACAATAAGCGCCATGGGCCAGGCCCATGCGCCAGCCGCCGAGCACGTTGGGGCGCCAGTAGCTGAGCAGAAAATGCAGCGGCCCGCGACAATGCTCAAGGCAGACCGCCTTGCTTGGCAGCCACTGATAGATACCTGCAACCAGCAGCAGGCCGGCGCCCAGCGCGGTACTGGTGCTGCGCATCCCCGGACTGAGCAGGGCGAGTTGCTCGAGCGCCCATTGCAGCGCCGTGGCGCCCAGGGCGAAACCGGCCCAGACCAGGACATAGGCACTGCAGAACAGCAGCAGGGCCAAGTGTCGCTGCGGTGCCGGCATGCGCTTGCGCAGCATCTGCTGGTAGATCAACAGCATGGGCAAAGTGCTGGGCAGCATCATGCCGACCATCATCACCACCCACATGGCGAACATCAGCAGCGCATCGGCCAGGCTCCAGGGCATGAGCATGCCGCCCATTGCCGTATCAGCCATGCCGCCCGGCGCACTCATGTCGTGGGCCATGCGCAACAGCAGCAGCCAGGCCAGGGCGGTCAGCGCGAGCAGGCAGAGCAGGAGCAGCCACTGCTCGCCCGTCAGTCGCTTGCTCGGCGTCGCCGCCTGAGGTTCGGCCATTACGGCTCTATGCCATGGCCGGTGAAGTGCACGTGGGCGAGGTGGCTATGACTGCCCTGGGATTGTAGTTTCAGGGCAGAATGCGTCTGGTAGCTACCGCTGGCCACTTCGGCCTCGAGGAACTCGAAGCCGTTGGGCAGGGACAGGCGGACTCGATGAGGGGAGCCGTCGATCGGGCTGCGGATCGGCTCGCCGCTGGCCTGCAGCACGCCTGGAATGTCCAGGTGCGCCAAGCGCTGATCGACATCGATGGAGAGGGTGATGGGCACGAACAGCGGTTCGAACGCTTCACTCATGGTGCTACTGAACACCTGGAACACATTGGCCCCAGGGTCGCTCTCCAAGCCAGAGAGGATGGTCAACAAGGACTGGCGCTGCGCCTCGTCGGCGCGCTCATCAATGAACACCTGGCAACTGCCGTTGCCCTCATGGATGGCACCCGGCCAAGCGAAGGTGGCGGCCCAGCACAAGCCGTCCAGCGCCACCTGATTGAAATACCCGTGCTCCACTCGCATCGACGCCACCGCCTGGCAGTGACCATGGGTCGGTGGCGCATCGAATTGGCAGGGGCAGCCCCAATTGCAGTTGCAGGCAACGAACTCGACGCCCTGCATGCGCCATTCGGCGATGGCCATGATCAACCTCTTCACCTGGCGGGTGAAATGAAAGCTGCGGTTACCCCATCCCCCATTAGTTAACGCTAGCAGCGCGCGCGCATCGGATACGGGCTGCCGACCGAAGGTCAGCTTGCCCGTAGGCGCCGGTCAGAGGTTCAAACCACTGTCGAGAGGGATGGGGGTAGCTGTCAGCGACAAACCCTGGCGCTAGAGCCCGCAATACACCTGCATCGCATTCATGGCCGTGTCATCCCCGCTGCCCTGGTCAGGCTCCACCTTGGTTCGGAACCCCCTGATCTTTTTGTAACCGGTGCCATCGAGGCAACTGTAGAACCCGGTCCAATCTCCCCATGCGACTGGCGGGTCGCCTACGAGGATTTCCGACCCACAATTCATCTTGATATTGCCGGCGGCGGTATCGTCCTTCGAGCCCTTTTCCTTGTCCCGGCCCTGAAAGCGTTCCACCTGAATGGCAAATGCGATGGCTGGTGTCTCGCGACACACATGGTCCCGGCCCCAGCTTCCCCACTTTCCTTCAAGGCTTTGGATATAAGTGGCCGCCCCGTTGACTCCGCTCTTGCAGATAAGCTGGACCGCATTCAAAGCACTGTCGTCGCCGTTGCCCTGATAGGGTTCACTTTTGAGTCGGAACCCCCAGACATATTGCCCCTGGGGGCAATATGCAGCGGCGCCCCAATTGCCCCAGGCGCCTTGTTCCGATGTGTCTGACGGCACTTGCCCTCGGGCAGCCCCGCAGGCCATCAGTGAGAGCGTGAAAAACAGCATGTATCTGGCAGCGTAAGCGGACATGGCAGCACCCTACCTGAGTCTGGAAAAGACTGATCGGAGAGACAGCCGACACTCTCGCACCCCACTCTAGAATGGGGTCCGAAAGGCGTCTACTGTCAGACTTGACAGGGTGTCTTGCTATCCGGCACGTCAGTGTTTCTGGAAATAATGACGTCTGTGGGAGCGAGCAAGCTCGCTCCCACAGGTCTGCGCACGGTTTCCGAAATCAGCTCAGGCTCTCATCGATCACCAACACCAGCTTCCCGGACACCTGGTTGGTCGCCAGTTCCGCGAATGCTGCTTCGGCGTCCTTGATGGCGAAGGTCTTGGCCAGTTGCGGGCTCAGGCGCTTGTCGGCAAACAGCGGCCACACCTGTTGACCCAGTTCGCTGATCAGATCGGCCTTGAACTGCTCGTCCCGGCTGCGCAAGGTCGAGCCAAGCAATTGGATGCGCTTGCCCAGCACCTGCGCCAGATCGAGCTCGGTCGAGCGCCCGCCCATCAGCCCGATCAATACCCAGCGGCCGTCAACTGACAAAAGTTTCACGTTGAGTTTGGCGTAGCTGCCGCCCACCGGATCGAGGATCACGTCGAACGGACCGAGATCGTTCAAACTCTCCAGGCCATCGGTGCGTACCACGCCGCCCTGGGCGCCCAGTGCCTCGCAATAGGCCAGCCGCTCGGTCGAGCCGACACTGACCCAACATGGGTTGCCGAACGCCTTACACAGCTGGATCGCGGCCGAGCCGACGCCACTGGCCCCGGCGTGCAACAGTACTTTTTCACCCGGCTTGAGCGCCGCCAGCTGGAACAGATTCAGCCACGCGGTGCTGTAAACCTCCGGCAGCGCGGCCGCTTCAGCCAATGACAAACCCTCCGGCACCGGCAATACATGCCGGCCATCGACCACCACCTCCTCGGCCATCCCGCCGCCGGCCAGCAACGCGCAAACCCGATCACCCACCTGCCAGGACGAGCCCGGCCCGACCTCGCTGATGACTCCGGCACATTCCAGCCCCAACACCTGGCTGGCGCCGGGTGGCGGCGGGTAAAGTCCGGCTTTTTGCAGCAAATCGGCCCGATTCAGGCCCGCGGCTGCCACACGAATACGAACTTGCCCGACATCACACGCCGGGCTCGGCTCATCTGCCCATACCACTTGGCCTTCAACGCCTTGCAATGCTTTCACAGTGCCTCCATAGTGAGTCTCGACTGGGCCCGCTGCTTCAACGCCGGGCTTTCTTGCATTATGCGCCCGGGCCACATGGAACCGGCGACTTCAAAGACGGCCTAATATGCGTTATCAATTGTCCCTGCGTCGAATCAGCATGAAGCATCTGTTCCCCAGTACCGCCCTCGCGCTAGTCATTGGCCTCGGCCTGTTACCGTTGTCGAACGATACGTTCGCAGCCAACAGCTGGGACAAGCTTCAGCCCGATCGTGACGAGGTGATTGCCAGCCTTAACGTCGTCGAGTTGCTCAAGCGCCATCACTACAGCAAGCCGCCACTCGATGATGCGCGCTCAGTCATCATCTACGACAGCTACCTGAAGCTGCTCGATCCGTCGCGCAGTTACTTCCTGGCCAGCGACATCGCTGAATTCGACAAGTGGAAAACCCAGTTCGACGACTTCCTCAAGAGCGGCGACCTGAACGCCGGGTTCACCATCTACAAGCGCTACCTGGACCGCGTGAAGGCGCGTCTGGACTACGCCATTGCCGAGCTGAACAAAGGCGTCGACAAAATCGATTTCAATACCAAGGAAACCTTGCTGGTCGACCGCAAGGACGCCCCTTGGCTCAAAAGCACAGCCGAACTCGACGACCTGTGGCGCAAGCGCGTCAAGGACGAAGTGCTGCGCATGAAGATCGCCGGCAAGGATCCCAAGCAGATCCAGGAAACCCTGACCAAGCGCTACAAGAACCAATTGGTTCGCCTGGACCAGACCCGCGCCGAGGACATTTTCCAGGCGTACATCAACACCTTCGCCATGTCCTACGACCCGCACACCAATTATCTGTCGCCGGATAACGCGGAAAACTTCGACATCAACATGAGCCTGTCCCTGGAAGGCATCGGTGCGGTGCTGCAGAGCGACAACGACCAGGTGAAAATCGTGCGCCTGGTCCCGGCGGGCCCTGCGGACAAGACCAAACAGGTCAGCCCGGCGGACAAGATCATCGGCGTCGCCCAAGGCAACAAGGAAATGGTCGATGTGGTCGGCTGGCGCCTGGACGAAGTGGTCAAGCTGATCCGTGGTCCGAAAGGCTCGGTGGTGCGCCTGGAAGTCATCCCGGCCAGCAATGCGCCGAACGACCAGACCAGCAAGATCGTGTCCATCACCCGTGAAGCGGTGAAGCTGGAAGAACAGGCAGCGAAGAAATCGGTCCTCAACCTCAAGCAGGACGGCAAGGACTACAAGCTCGGCATCATTGAGATCCCGGCCTTCTATCTGGACTTCAAGGCCTTCCGCGCCGGGGATCCGGACTACAAGAGCACCACCCGCGACGTCAAGAAACTGCTGACCGAGCTGCAGAAGGAAAAAGTCGACGGCGTGGTCATCGACTTGCGCAACAACGGCGGTGGCTCCCTGCAGGAAGCCACCGAGCTGACCAGCCTGTTCATCGACAAGGGCCCGACCGTGCTCGTGCGTAACGCCGATGGCCGGGTGGATGTACTGGAAGACGAAAACCCCGGTGCGTTCTACAAGGGGCCAATGGCCTTGCTGGTCAATCGCCTGTCCGCGTCGGCCTCGGAGATTTTCGCCGGCGCCATGCAGGACTATCACCGTGCGCTGATCATCGGCGGCCAGACCTTCGGCAAAGGCACCGTGCAGACCATCCAGCCGCTCAACCATGGCGAACTGAAACTGACCCTGGCGAAGTTCTACCGGGTTTCGGGCCAGAGCACCCAGCACCAGGGCGTGCTGCCTGACATCGATTACCCGTCGATCATCGACACCAAGGAAATCGGTGAAAGCGCCCTGCCCGAAGCCATGCCGTGGGACACCATCCGGCCTGCGATCAAACCCGCCGTGGACCCGTTCAAGCCGTTCCTGGCCCAACTCAAGTCCGAGCATGACACCCGCACGGCCCAGGATGCAGAGTTTGTCTTCATCCGCGACAAGCTGGCCCTGGCGCAGAAGTTGATGATGGAAAAAACCGTCACCCTCAACGAAGCCGATCGTCGCGCGCAGCATTCCGACATCGAGGCCAAGCAACTGACCATGGAAAACCTGCGTCGCAAGGCCAAGGGCGAAGAACCGCTCAAAGAGCTGAAGAAAGAGGACGAAGACCTGATCACCGAGCCAGAGAAAACCAAGCCGGAAGACGATGCCTACCTGAGCGAGACCGGGCGGATCCTGCTGGATTACCTGAAACTCAACACGGCGATCGCCAAGCACTAAGATGATGGCCATTTAATGGTGATGCTCGTCGGAGTGTCATCAAACTGACATCAGTCTGTCGTGAAATACAGGACTGGGTGCCGCGCACCCGGTCCTTTTTTTATCGCCAGAGATTGCCATGACCACGACAGAACAGCTGAGTGCCTTGAGTTCGATCCTGGCTCAAAGCGGTTTGCACAGCCTGTTCCAACCGATCATCTGCCTTTCCGAACGGCGCATCGTGGGTTATGAAGCCTTGACCCGCGGCCCCTCCAACAGCCCGTTGCACTCCCCCATCGCGCTGCTTTCCGTGGCACGCCAGGCCGGCCGCCTCAGCGAACTGGAGTTGGCCTGCCGCCGCAGCGCCTGCCAGCGCTTCAATGAGCAAAAGCTGCCGGGCAAGCTGTTTCTCAACGTCTCGCCCGAGTCGCTGCTGGAATCGGCACACCAGACGGGGCGCACACTGCAACTGCTGCAGGACTTCGGCATTGCCCCCAGCCAGGTCGTGATCGAACTGACCGAACAAACTCCCATCGATGACTTCCAGCTCCTGCAAACCGCGCTGCATCATTATCGTGCGATGGGTTTCTCGATTGCTCTGGACGACTTGGGCGCCGGTTATTCGAGCCTGCGGTTGTGGTCTGAATTGCGGCCCGATTATGTGAAGATCGACCGGCATTTCATCGACGGCATCCACCAGGACGCCCTCAAGCGCGAGTTCGTGGGCTCGATCCTGAAAATCGCCCGGGCCTCCCGCGCCCAAGTGATTGCCGAGGGCATCGAACTGCCGGAAGAACTGGCGGTGCTGATCGAAATGGGCGTCGACCTGGTCCAGGGCTATCTGCTGGCTCGGCCTCAAGAACAACCGTCACGCGACGCCAGGGCGCTGATGCCCAAGCAGGATAGCGGCGTGGCGGCGTTGAGCGATGAGGTCAACGACCTCAGTGCGCTGCTCAACGAACAACCGGCAGTGGCCCACAACACACCGACAGCCACCGTGCTGGAAGCGTTTCGTCGCCAGGCCAACCTCAACTCCCTGGCAGTGCTGGATGATCAAGGCCAGCCCTGCGGCATCGTTCACCGCCATTCGCTCTCGGACGCCTTGCTCAAACCCTTCGCCACCGACCTGTTCGCCCGCAAACCCATCAGTCGCTTGATGAGCGACGACTTTCTCGCGGTAGAGTTGAACCAGTCACTGCAACAAGTCAGCCGCCTGATCACCAGCCGCGCCCGACAACGCATCGAAGAAGACTTCATCATCACCCTCAACGGCGGCTACCTGGGCCTGGGCCGGGTGATCGATGTGCTCAAGCTCATCACCGAACTGAAAATCCAACAGGCCCGCTACGCCAACCCCCTGACCCTGCTGCCGGGCAACGTCCCGATCCAGCAATGCCTCACGCGCCTGCTGCAACAACGGCAGGAATCGGTGATCTGCTACGTGGACATCGACAGTTTCAAACCCTTCAACGACATCTACGGCTACGGTCGCGGCGACGAAGTCCTGCTGTGCCTGGCCCAATGCCTGAACGAACGCATCGACCCCAGCCGCGACTTCGTCGGCCACATCGGCGGCGACGACTTCCTGCTGGTCCTCGGCCCGGAAGAGTGGCGCAGACGCCTGGACCAGCTACTCAGCGACTTCCAGACCCACTGCCGCCGCTTCTACCGCCCCGAGCACCTGGAGGCGGGATGTTTTACGGCGTTGAACCGACAGGGCGTTCGGCAGGAGTTCGCGTTGTTGTCGCTATCGATTGGGGTGGTGCATCTGCGTGCCGAGGCCTGCGAAGAGTTGGATGCCAGTCAGTTGGCTGAGCTGGCTTCGCAGGCCAAGCATCATGCCAAGGAGATTCTGGGGGGGAGTGTGTATTTGGTGGATGGTTTGGCGGAGCGGGAGCCTGTGGTGGCGTTGGGATTGTCAGGGTGAAGCATCTGGCGCGGCCCCGTGGCGAGGGGGCTTTGTAGGAGCTGGCGAAGCCTGCGATCTTTTGATCGATCGTTCCCACGCTCCAGCGTGGGAATGTCGCCAGGGACGCTCCGCGTTCTGCTTCTGAATGTGACGGATAGCGTTACGGGATGCATTCCCACGCAGCAGGTAACGATTAAATATTCTTTCTAATTAAGTTATGAGTTTTCGGCCACCTCTGACTGATAGCGTTTGAGGCAGCTCAGCAAAACTCTCATAAAGTGACGCTGATCCTTAACATCATCATCGAAATATGTGGTTATCCTCGAAAATATCTCATCAAAATTCGCCCCCTCTTCCAGATAGAAGAAAATTCTTTCAATAAACCATTCGCGCTCATGAGATTGAAATATTAAAAAATCGGATTTAAGCAAGGAATCAAACAACTCCACCAATTCGGAGTCGGCGTTGATATCCTTCGAGACAATAACCTCCTCCCTTGCCTCATCTATCGTATTCTCTATATCAAATACAAATAATAGACTTCTTAGCACAACCATATCAGACGACTTCGTCATCACTCAAATTCCGTATAGCTGGTTATCGGAAGGCCTTTATCATTCAGTATCACCACAGCCTTTGTTTGCTCGCCATATTCCAACCCTTCCTTTTTATATCCTTCTCCGACTTTTCTTCCAAACTCAATAGGCTCACGAGATTGTTGCAGACCACTCTCTTTGAAAACGAGCCGCGCTCTATTTATCGCATAAAGTTGATCTCGATGACTTATGAAGTGTGTTGCCGCAGTAGGAATTTTAGGTTCTCCCTTTTTTTTACCTTTGGTATAACGTTCAATTTCACCCGTTGTAGGGTTTTTACCAGATTGCAGCCGTTCCATTTGCGATTGCAAGGTGGTCTGCGCACCGTGTTTTTCCAGAAAGTGAGCGCCATCAATAGAACCTTCCATTTCCCTTAACTCCTTATAAGCTTTTGCCTCCGCTAGTTCATGCTCCTGTGCCCGCTGCTCCGCCGTCATCGGCAGCCGCGGCTCCCCCTCATCCACCCCAACCTTAACCGCCGGATCCTGCTCCCCAACCGCCGGCCTACACCCACCCTTCCCCGGACAATCAACCAACCCCAACGGATCCACCCACCCCGTCGGGTTCAGGGTGTACCGATACCCATTGAGCCCGCCCGCCAGTTTGCTCGGGTCGGGCGTCAGGTAACGGCCAGTCTCGGGATTGTAGTAGCGGTGCCGGTTGTAGTGCAGGCCGCTTTCGGGGTCGAAGTATTGGCCCTGGAAGCGCAGCGGTTGCTCAAGCTGTTCGCCGCCACCGTGCGTGAGTTCAGTGAGTTGGCCGTAGCCGTTGTAGCGCGCCGACCAGACGATCTGGCCGCTAAAGCTGGTCAGTTCCTGGGGCGTGCCCAGGTGGTCGAGGTGGTAGTAGAACGGCGTGGCTTTTTCCGGGCCTTCGCCATCGAGCATCGCCAGTGGGCGGAAGGTGCCGGGTTCGTAGACGTAGCTGCGGTGGTGGCGTGGGCTGTTTTCGGCGATGACCTGGTCGCCCTGCCAGAAAAACTCCGTGGTCAGGCCGTCCACCGTTTTGCTGATGCGTCGGCCGAAGGCGTCGTAGCGGTAGGACATTTCGCGCCCGTCCGCCGTGGTGACGCCGATCAGGCGGTGCTGGCTGTCGTAGCGGTAGGCGCTGACCAGGGCCTGGCCGCGGCGTTCGCGGATCAGGTTGCCGAAGGCGTCGTAGTCGTAGTGGCGGTCGCCCTCCTTCAGCAGGCGGTTGCCCTTGAGGGTGGTCGGGCCGGGGCGGTCCTGCATCAGCAGGTTGCCGGCCGGGTCGTGGCAGAAGTGTTCCGGCGGCTCGCTGTGGGAAAAGTCGATGCGGGTCAGGCGATCCAGCGGGTCGTACTGGTAGCTGCGGCGGTTTCGGTTGTCGGAAAGGGTTTGCAGGTTGCCCTTGGCGCTGTAGGCATAATCGCGCCAGAACAGTTGCTGCTGTCGACTCTGCCACACGGTCTGGGCCTTGAGACGGCCCTGTTCATCGTAGTCGTAGTCACTGAGCAGCCGGCCTTGCTGGCGTTGCCGTTCGCGCCCGCCGTCAAAGCGGTGTTCGGTCAGGCGCGAGCCGTTGAGGTCGATGGCGGTCAGTGCGCCACCCGGGGCATGGTGGTAGTCGAGCTGGCTGTCGTCCGGCAGGCGCAGGTGATTGAGGCGCCCGCAAGCGTCGTAGCGATAACGCAGGGTGCCCCAGCCCTGGTGCTCGCAGACCAAGCGGTCCTGGGCGTCGTATTCGAAGGCCAACGGATGATCGCTGCCGTCGTCGACGTGGACCAATCGGCCCAGCTCGTCGTAGCGGTATTCGATGGCCTGGCCGTCGGGCAAGGTCTTGACCCGCAGCCGCCCGGCCGCGTCGCGCTGGTACTGGGTGAGCCGTTGTGAACCGTCCTCGCCGTGCTCGGTTTTTTCCAGCAGGTGGCCGTTGAGGCCGTAGGCGTAGGCAGTGCGTTGGCCGTCGAAGCCGACTTGCTGTCGG
>NZ_VZPJ01000009.1 GCF_008801605.1 Pseudomonas brassicacearum subsp. brassicacearum
TCCAAGACCCGCCTGGAGCGCCTGGGCTTCTTCAAGGAAGTCAACGTCGAGACCCCGGCCGTACCGGGCGTCGATGACCAGGTCGATGTGAACTACAGCGTCGAAGAGCAGGCTTCCGGCTCGATCAGCGCCAGCGTCGGTTTCTCGCAAAGCGCCGGCCTGATCCTGGGCGGCTCGATCACCCAGAACAACTTTCTCGGCACCGGCAACTACGCCAGCCTGGGCCTGACCCGCTCGTCCTACCAAAGCAAGTACAACATCGGTTTTACCGACCCCTACTTCACGCCGGACGGCGTGAGCCTGGGTTACAACGCGTTCTATAACGCCACCGACTACAACGAATACTACGATGACGATAATTCGTACTATTCCATCAACAGCTACGGCGCCGGCACCTCCCTCGGCTACCCGATCAATGAAACCTCACGGTTGAATTTCGGCGTGACGGTGCAACATGACAGCATCGAACCAGGGACCTACAGCGCCGATGAGATCTACGATTTCATCGAGCGCGAAGGCAAGGACTTCACCAACTTCAAGGCCAGCCTCGGCTGGTCGGAATCGACCCTGAACAAGGGCGTGCTGGCCACCCGTGGGCATTCGCAAAGCCTGAACCTGATGGCGACGGTGCCCGGCAGCGACCTGAGCTTCTACAAGATCGACTACACCGGGCAGACGTTCCTGCCGGTCAGCGACGCGACCTCGCTGCGCTTGCACACCAAGCTCGGCTACGGCAACAGCTACGGTTCGACCGACGGCCTGCCGTTCTATGAAAACTACACCGCCGGTGGCGAAGGCTCGGTGCGTGGTTTTGAAAGCGGCACTCTCGGCCCGCGCAACACACCGGCCACCGGCACCTATGCCAGTGCCGGCCAAGCGTACTACTCCGACCGGGACACCGAGTCACTGGGCGGCAACATACTCATCACCGGCGGCGTGGAATACCTGTTCCCACTGCCCTTCATCAAAGACAACAAATCACTGCGCACCTCGGTGTTCTGGGACGTGGGCAGCGTCTATTCCGACAAGTGCTATCTGAGCACTACCCAGGGATGCGACGGGGTCGATCTCAGCCAGATGGCCAGCTCGGTGGGGGTCGGGGTGACCTGGTATAGCCCGCTGGGCCCATTGAGCGCCAACGTGGCCTTTCCGGTCCGAACGCCGGATAACGCTGATACGCAGGTGTTTCAGTTTTCCTTGGGACAAACGTTCTGAAAGCGCTGGCCGGAACTGGTCGTAGGGCACGGATCTGCTATCTTGGATACAGACCTGAGTAGTTGCGATCCCATACGTATCCAGGTTTGAGCAATGGAGTGATGAAGTTGGAAGCAGTGGAACTGCTCGTTATTGATGAATGGGGCACATCATCTCTACGTGGCGAGTGTGATGTGATCATCGTCAATTACAATGCCGGTGAACTTTTGTTGGCGTGTGTAAGGTCGGCGTTTGCCGCCGGCGCTTCCAGCGTGATCGTGGTGGACAACGATTCCCACGACGATAGCCTGATGCTGGTGGAGCGAACCCACGCTGTCGGCGACTCGCTTCAAATCGTACGCAATGCCGCCAACCTCGGCTTCGCCGTGGCGTGCAACCAAGGTGCCCGCCTGTCAGCGGCTCCCAATTTATTTTTCTTGAACCCGGACACCGTACTGGCCGCCGATGCCATAGACCGCTTGCTGCTGGCGCTGCATAGCGCGCCGGAGATCGGCATGGTCGGAGGGTTCCTGTGCAACCCGGACGGCAGCGAGCAAGCCGGTGGGCGCCGGGTATTTCCAACGCCCAGACGCGCCTTCATGCGGGCTTTCGGACTTTCGCGGCTCTCAGCACTTTTCCCATCACTGTTGTCCGACTTTTTATTGCACAAGGAGCCGCTACCCGGCACCCCCATTGTCGTTGAGGCCATTTCCGGGGCTTGCATGCTGGTCAAGCGCGAAGCGATCGAGAGTGTCGGGTTATGGGACGAAGACTATTTCCTTCATTGCGAGGACCTGGACTGGTGCATGCGCTTCCATCAGGCCGGCTGGCGCGTGCTGTTCGTGCCAGATGCCCAGGTGATGCATGTATTCGGTGGCTGCAGTCACCAGCGTCCCTATTTCGTCGAATGGCACAAACACCTGGGGATCCTGCGTTTCTATCGCAAGTTTTTCCGCCGCAAATACCCTGCCGTGCTATGGGTCAGCGTGGTGATCGGGGTCTGGTTTCGATTCAGCCTGATGGTCCTTCGTCACGCGGCTACCCGGTTTAAACATGCATGGAACCTACGATAAGAGACCCCAATTGCGGATAGGAATATTGGGCGGCTCCAGCCTCTTGGGCGAGCACGCCTTGCCATTGCTGGCACAAACCGGTCTCCCGACAAACGCCTTCACTCGAAGCCTGCCCACGGTGTCCTGCCCCGGTGTGACGTGGCGAAATGCTGACGACTGGCACGGACTGACGCTGGACACCTTCCTGTCATTCGCCCCTGTCTGGGTGTTACCCGACTATCTGGAACGCCTGGCCAGCACCCACGTCAAACGCGTTGTCGTGCTGTCCTCCACAAGCCGTTTTGCCAAGCAAACATCGCCCGATGCTCGGGAACGGGACGTGGCGCAACGCTTGATACGCGCAGAAGAACAGCTCGAGCAGTGGGCGATCGAACGGCAAGTCGAATGGGTGATCCTGCGGCCGACCATGATCTATGGCTTTGGTCGCGACAAGAACATCTCGCAAATAGCACGTTTCATTCAACGCTTCGGATTTTTCCCGCTTATCGGGGGCGGAACCGGACTGCGCCAGCCGGTGCATGCTGGTGACGTGATCCAGGCGTGCCTGTCCGCCATGAGCACGCCTGGCCTGCCCAGTGGCGGCTATAACCTCTCAGGGGGGGAAGTCTTGCCGTATCACACGATGGTGAGGCGAATATTCCAGGCCATGGGGCGTCCGGAGCGAACGCTGCCCCTCCCTGCCCAGGTATTAAGCCGGGGCGTTTCGATCATGCGGTGTCTGCCGCGCTATCGACATCTTTCAAGTGCGCTGGTGGCGCGGATGAACGAGGACTTGGTGTTTGACCATTCGCCCGCCAGTGATTGGCTTGGTTTTGCTCCCAGGGCGTTTCATCTGATGGGTGAGGATTTGCCTGGTCGATAGGTGGGATGGTTTGGGTCTGGATTGCTTAGGGAAAAATGTGCTTCTCTGGGGCGGGGTGTATATCCGTTGCTGCGGTAACGGCGGCTTAGGGTTCCGCCCTTACGGCGGGTCACTTTTGGAAAAGCGTCAAAAGTAACCAAAAACGCTTTGCCCCACCACTCGGTGCCTCGCCTAGGCTCGGCATGCCTGAACGAAGGCATCGCTCCGTGGGCCGCCGCGAAGGGCCATCCATGGCCCAGCGCGGCTAACCCGGCATCCATGCTGGGTTGCCCACTGCGCAATACCTTCGTTCAGCCAGCGTGGTTAACGGGGCGCCCGAGATCAACGTCCACGCCGAGGCGGCCTAGTAGCCGACCTGGCTCTCCCGGTCGTACACCCATCAGAACTGTGGGAGCAAAGCTTGCTCGCGACGGCGGAGTCACCGTCGACGAGGATGTTGAAGGTCATGGCCTTGTCGAGATCTAGCCCTTGTCCCCTGTCTCCACGCCAGGCTCGTCGCGATGAACGTGGGCTTGCCAAGCGCCCCATTTGCTTTCGAAATACGCCTGGTTTTTGTCCCAGAGGGCCTGGTACTCACCACTGGCGATCAGCTTCCTGAACGAAGCCTGCCCGTAATGATGGATAAACGCGTCTTCGGCGCAGACCGTCCGGTAGCCAGCCGCCTGCACGCGACGGCTGTAGTCGTCGTCCTCGAACATTCCGATACTGAATGCTTCATCCAGATACCCCACCTCTTCGAGAATGCCTCGGCGAAAGGCGACACAAAACATGGCGAGCATCGAGATATCGAACGACTGCCCCTTGTGGGCTTTGGTATAGCAGTCTGAAAAATCCTGCATCTGTTGAATGTCGGTGTAGGAAACTTCGATTTTCGCTTCGTTTCCTACCGCATTCGTGACCGGTCCGACCAAGCCGATACTAGGGTCTCTCAAATGCCGGACCAGCGGATCCAGCCAGCCGTCTGGCACTACCGTGTCGTTATTGAGCAACAGCAGTATGTCACCGTCGGCTTCTCGCAAGCCCTGGTTATTGGCCGCAGCGAAGCCTCGGTTGTCCGGGTTGAGGATGACCTTCGCGGTCGGCACTTCCTGGCGCAGGCGCTCGAGATAATCGCCCGTACCATCCTCCGAGCCGTTGTCGACGACAATGAGCTGGTAATTGGGCCAGGTGGTATTGCGCAGAATGCTGTTTACACATTGAATCGTCAGATTGAGGTTGTTGTACGTCACGAGCACGATGGAGACTTTTTCATACAGCCCGACGATAGCCAGTTGCATGCTATCGAATCGATCTTTCCAATCATTGGCCCGGGCAAGTTCTACGCGTCGTTTGTACAGGGCCAGGTCGCGCTCGGCCAAGGCACCCTCGATCTGCTCGATGAACTCATCGACTCCGGTTGCGAAGTACAACAGGTCTTTGTAAATGCTCATCTCCGCCAAAGGCGTGGAAATCACCGGCTTGCCTGCACTGATGTACTCGTAGAACTTCACCGGATCGACCGCGTGCGTCACGTTGTAGAGCCTGAAAGGAATCAGGCAGGCATCGAAATGATCCAGGTAAAGCGGCATTTGCGAGTAAGGCTTCCTGCCCAACAACTGGACATTGGGCTTGTGCTCAAGACCCGCCAGATCGTCGACAAAAATATCCCCCACCAGAATGAAGTTCCACTCTGGCCGCCTGTCCGCCAACGCCGCCAGCAAGGGATAATCGAGCCATTGCGCCAGGGCACCGTAGTAACCAATGACAGGCCCGGCAAGCCCGCTCAGCACATCATTGGTAAAGCAGTGCTGCCGAAAAAAAGCGAAATCCACCGCGTTTCGCACCAGCACGCAGCGTGGGTTATGGGCGCACCACTTGTGGTAAAGCAACGCGGCGGAAACGGTCACCAGGTCGGCCTGGACAATCAGGGTCTTTTCCTCGCTCAACAGCTGTTCGCCGATGTTCGGGAAACCATCCCAGTCATCCATGCAGTCATAGAGAATGCGCCAGCCATGCATGGTTCGCAGGCTGAGTGCCACGGGGCTCCAGTAAGCAATATGCACCACCGAGAGGGCGGTTCTGATCTGCATATCGGCGACCAGTGCGGCCATGGCGAGCAGCAAAGCCTGATGATTCTCAGGCGTCACCACTTTTTCGTAATACGCCTCTTGCACATCACGCTGCAGCGCCACTTCAAAAATATTGGGCGCCACTGAGGTCAACCGATAGAGCTGTCCCTGTTCCGGCACGCTGGAGGGGACGATATAAAACACCCGGTAACCATTGCTCGCAAACTGGTTCATCAACTGCTGCGGTCGCTGGAAGCGTGCAGCCCACTCAATGTTGGCGAAGCAGAGAATATCCAGGCGCCCTTTCGTGGTGAAATCCGGGGCGACGTCAGGGTTCGGCAACGGCTGTGGTGCGGCCGGATAGACGATTGCAGCGGCCGTCTCGGGGAATTCCTGCGTGGCGCTAAAACCATAACGCATCAACCGGAAAAGCGAGCGCAGTGGTCGGGTGAAACGCCACGAACGGGTGTTTTGCAGGAAGTCGACTTTTGCCAAGGCAATATCGCGCTCATTGATGGCCGCATCTCTTTGAGCCAAGGCGGCGTCGCGGTCGATCAAGGTGCTGTCGAGCTTAAGCACGTGGGTATCCATGCAGTGGAGTGCTGTCGCCCGGCGGCCACATGGAACTGAGGGACCCCGGTCGGTAGAACGTCGCCGTCAGGCTGCGGCGGGAGGAATGGCAGCCGCTTACCACGGGCGTGACAGCATGCCAGGAGTTATCCGAACGCACCAGGATCGCCGAATTGCCCACCAGGGGCTCGATCTCGGCCGCCACGGCAGTGGGATCGTTGCGGTGCAGGATGTTCAGGCACCCGCCGTCGTTGCGGTCCCAGGACTCATTGAAATACAGGATATGGGTGACCAGTTTATCGGGCAGGTCCGGATGCGCCCCCAGGCTCGCGCCAGGACCGTAATGAAAAACGTTGACCTCCATCGGCACGCTGCGCAGATCAATCCCGGCCAGCTCCGACATGGCCTCTCGATAGCCGGCCGAGCCAAGATCCTGCGCCAGCCTCAACCACGCCTCGCTCAGTTCTTCGGGGAAAGCGATGGTATGGGTGCCCATGTCTACCAGGGCGCGGGCCTCATAGTCATAGTTTTTTTCACCACCATAACCACTCACCGTCTTGAAGTGATCATGAGGGAAGGTCGCCGCCAACGCAGCGGCATCCTCGGCCGAATACAGACTGTCAATTTCAGCCCATGAGAACGGGTGAGACTTTAGCGCCGCTGGCGTGAGACGAGAGAGATCTAGCATTGTCTGTTCTTGTTCGCTGTCAGGTTTCTGATACCACGGGCGATGGAACGCAGTGGTGCGGTCATTCGGAATGAATTGGAATTCTGCAACTCAAGCATCCTGGCGTCACTGAGGGCCAGTTGCTGACTGAGCTGGGCAATCCGTTGCTGCTGGGCAAGCGTCTCTACTGCCGGCTCCGGCGCCGGCTCGATGACCTCAGGCTCCGGCACGGCGGGGCTTACCGGACATTCAGCCGGCAATGGATCACGCCCCTCGGCCGCGGCTTCGAGCAGGTTGGGTAGATGCTGTAGAAAAGCGCCCAACACCGGCTGGGACGAGGTTTTGCCCTGGCGGATGATCGCCGCGACCCGGTCCCAGTGCTCGACCAACCGATCCGCCGCCGCACGCGCCGCAGGCGATGGCCGGGTCTTGCCCACGCGCGCGAGGAACCATTGTGGATCGACCGTCGCCGCGTCCGGCAACGCATGGAGTGAATCGAACTCCGCCAGCGCCGTGTACTTGCCCGTGGTCAGATCCGCCGAGCAGAACACCGGGACGCCAAACGCCAGAGCGGTGATTGCCAGGTGATAGCTATGGCCGATCACCGCTTGGGCCTGGCTGAGAATTTCCGCCATCAGCAACGGCTCTGGCCAGAACGACAAGGTGATGGCCTGGGGCAGGCGCGCCGCAATGACCGACGGATCGTCACCCAGGACAGGGCCAATCGGCACCACCAGGAACTGATAGCCCTGGAACGCCTCGGCGTGGTCTTCGAACAGTTTTACAAAAGATTCCACCACATGAATGGCGTGGATCACGATGTAGGGCCCGGTCAGCCCGGCCTGCTCGCGCAGGCGAACGAACTCGGCGCCAGGCTGCTGCTCATCGATCAGGCGGGGCAAGCCGAACGCGGTGTCGGGCAGCACTTCGATCTCGGCCTGCTGGGTGAGCGCGCCGAGGGCATCGCGCGACAGCGCATCACGGACTCGCACGTACTGGCTCTGCTCAAGAGCCATCGTCAACAACGGCCTGGCCCAGTCGGGAATACTGTTGCAATGCATCCCGGGGGCATTCCACATGACCGGAACCCCGTGCTGCTGCGCGATGAGTGCAGGGGTCAGCCAATAACCGGTAGGGTGATGGATATTGGCGGTTGTCGGACCATAGCCGTGGGCAACGACTTTATCGAAGCGGATCAGGAAGCCACCGCCGATCAAAACACCATCCAGGCTGGCCGCTACATGAGGCAACTGCGTCAACGACGTCACCGCATAGGGCCATTCAGATCGGGTTTTCCCGTGATAGGAAAACCGATGCAGGTTGACTGAACCCAAGCGCCGGGCCAGCTCCGCCTCGGCAATGATCGGAAACAGCAGGTCACCGTAGTTTTCTACATCAAAGGTTCCGAATATAGCGACCTGCCACGTGCGCTCGTCCAGGTGTTGCGTCAAAACCTTCTCTCCTTGAGTCCCGCAGGCCTTGGCAAGCGCCTCGACTGGTCGAGGGTCGATCCTCTGCAAGCCCAGGTCAACCATGCCCAGGAAATTCTTGTGGTTCGGCAACATGTCGAACGCCAAGGGCGCCACCTGTTTCTCGATCAGTTGCGAGGTATCTTCCGTCGCGCCATGCAACAGCTTGAGCGTGACATGATAGCGCCCCTCGGCGAGGTTGGCCGGGAAGCGCACCGTGATCGCTGTGCGCCGCCAGCCATTCTCGGCCGGGCCTGGTTGCAGTGCGAAGTTGCCCCCGCCGATCACCAGCAGCCTGGCTTCCTGGATGGTGAAGCTGATGTTGGGTTGCGTGATCGACTCATGGAGCAACGCCTCGACGCGGATCTCGATGTCGTCGCCATACAGGTAACTGGAGGAGAGCTGCCGAGTGTTGGTGAAGCAGGCAGCGCTGATGTGCCCCTCTTCGGTCCCAAAGGCCATCCCCTCCTGCCCGCCCATGAATGACTTGCGCGTAACCGGTATGACCCCGCCACTGGCCCAGCGGCGTTGCTCGTCGCGCATGTCGAGCAAATGCAGCTCGGCCATTTCATCGGGCGAGCCGCTGGCAACGACCCGGCCTGCGCGCAGATAGATGACCCGGTGGCAAAAGCGCTTGACCATGCTCATGTCATGGGAGACGAACAGCAGCGTCGTGCCGTTGGCAGCCAGTTCTTCCAGCCGATTCAAGCATTTGAATTGAAACGAGGCATCGCCGACGGACAGGGCTTCATCGACGATCAGGATCTCGGGCTCGACACAGACCGAAACCGCGAAGGCCAACCGTACCAGCATCCCGCTGGAATAGATTTTGGTGGGCTGGTCGATAAAGTCGCCGATATTGGCAAAGGCGAGGATGTCATCGAAGCGGGTGTCGATTTCCGAGCGACTCAAGCCCAGCACCGCCGCATTCACATAGACGTTTTCCCGGCCAGTGAACTCCGGATTGAAACCGGACCCCAGCTCAAGCAACGCCGCAATCCGGCCATGCCCCTGGACACTGCCCCGGGTTGGCATCAACGTTCCGCAGATCAGTTGCAACAGGGTGGATTTGCCACTGCCATTACGGCCGATGATACCGACAGTCTCCCCCCTTGCGATAGTCAGGGAAACATCGTCCAGGGCCCAGAACTCGCGATAGAACCGCTTCCTGCCACGTACCAGCATCTGCAACAGACGGTCCTTGGGCGCATCGTAGATCTGATAACACTTGCTCAGGTTTTCGGCGCAGATGGCCACTTCAAACGACATCGGCAAAACCCTTCCATGAATCACGGCCATTATTGCGGCGTTACTGAATCAGTCCTTCGCTGGATGCTGCGGATGAGTTAAGCACAGATGGGATAAAAAACTGCGAATGAATCTACACTTGGCCTACCCTCCATGAGGATGCGACTCAAGAAGCATCCGCTATTGTCCTAAGGATCAAGCACCGATGCAGTCGTTCAGCACGTCCCCTGCCGCCATGGTCAAGAGTGTCCTGATCAATCGAATATTGATCTACGTGTTGATCCGCAGAGAAGTCATCGGTCGCTACAAAGGCTCGATGCTCGGTATTTTATGGTCGTTCTTCACACCGGTTTTCATGCTGGTGGTCTACACGTTCGTGTTCAGCGTTGTCTTCAAGGCCCGCTGGTCTGGCGGCGGAGAATCCAAGAGCGAATTCGCCCTGGTGCTGTTCGCTGGCCTGCTGGTGTTCAACCTGTTTTCCGAATGCGTGAACCGTGCGCCGGGCCTGGTGCTGGCCAATACCAACTACGTCAAGAAGATTGTGTTCCCACTGGAAACCCTGCCCCTGGTGTCCCTCGGCGCAGCGCTGTTTCACATGGGTGTCAGCGTCCTGGCCTGGCTGGTCTTCTATATCGTCCTGTTCGGTACCCCTCCGGTAACCGCTCTTCTGCTACCGGTGGTGCTGTTCCCATTGGTGTTGCTGACGCTGGGGATCTCCTGGTTTCTCGCCTCGATAAGCGTCTACCTGCGCGATATAGGCCAGTTCATCGGCATTATCATCACGGCGATGCTGTTCCTCTCACCGATTTTCTATCCACTTTCGATACTGCCCCAAAGCTACCAGGCCGCCCTGCAGGCAAACCCCCTGACGCTGCCGGTGGAAATGGTTCGCGATGTCATGTTCTGGGGCAAGGCGCCACAATGGGAGCACCTGGCCGCTTATTCGGCGATCTCCGTGCTGATTGCCTGCGCAGGGTTCGCCTGGTTCCAGAGAACACGCAAAGGCTTTGCCGACGTCATATGACGCTTGGTTGCGTGGCGCCCCATCCAGCAACCGCTATGATGATTCATGGCACGGCTGGAGCCTGGGCCTGTCTGATGATTGAAGCCAACATCGATCCTGCAAGACCGAGTTTGCGTTGCCGTATTGACCAAAGGACCAGAAAACCGCATGGACCAGATCAACCGTCTTGTTGATTGCATTGACAAATTGACTCGCTCAACACAATCCAGATCCATCGAAGCCTTGCAACTGGTCAAGGAAATCGAGAATCGAGATCGGCTTATCAAACAACTGAACCTTGATTCAAAAGCGCTTCGCACCCGCGTGTCACTTCAAGAAGGTGAGACCGGGCGACTGCGCGAGCAACTGCGGGCGGCTGAAAAGCGCCTCAAAGAGGTCGAGACACTACTCCAGACAAAAGAAAGCGAAGCTGTCGCGCTGTCCGATTGGGCGGTGGATTTGCGCGCCCAACTGGCGGCAAAGCAGGCTGAGCTGTTCAAGCTTTCGGACTGGGGCAACGCCATCGAACGCGCTCCGCTGCGTTATTCGATACGCAAGCAGTTGTACAAGCTATCGCGCCGGGTCTACGCCTGGCTGCCACTCACCGCCCAGCAGAAAAGCAAGCTGGCGCACCGGATTCGAAGCTGGTTGAAGCGCCGCAAGGCAACGCCGGGCGAATCAGCGGCGCCAGCAAGCCTCACCCCGTTGCAACACCTGCCACCGCCCGTAAACCTTGAAGTACCGTCTTGCCCCGGGCAACCCATGATCCTGATGTTCGGCGTGATTGACTGGCACTTCCGCATCCAGCGCCCGCAAAACCTGGCCAAGGAGTTGGCCCGGGCGGGACAAACGACATTTTATATCTCGAACCATTTTATCGACGATGAGGCCCCCGGCTTCGAAGTGGAACCCTTGGAGGGCTCCAACCGGCTGTTCCAGATCCGGTTCAAGGTGCTCGGCGCACCGGCCATTTATCATGCCCCACCGTCAGCTGCCGCGATCCGCCAGTTGTGCCAAGGCCTGGCCATGCTCCTGCAATGGGCGAACGTCGATGTCGTGGATTGCATCGTCCAGCACGCCTACTGGTTCCCGCTGGCAAGGCGTGTCCCCAACTCCACGCTGGTCTATGACTGCATGGATCACCATGAAGGCTTTGGCAACGTTGCCCAGGAGTTGCTCGACCTTGAAATCGCCCTGATGCGCAGGGCGGATTTGCTGGTGGCGACATCCGACTGGATCGAACAACACGGCAAGCGGGAAAACCGCAACGTCGAGGTGATCCGCAACGCCTGCGAGTTCAGCTTCTTCAGCCAACGTCCCGACAAAATCTATCGGGACCCCGCCAACAGAAAAATCATTGGCTACTACGGCGTCATTGCCGAATGGTTCGACCTGGACCTGATCAAGCAAGTCGCCCAGGCATTCCCAAAGCACCTGATACTGTTGATCGGCAGCGATACCGTCCAGGCGAAAAAATACTTCAAGGCCTGCCCGAATGTGGTCCTGGAAGGCGAAGTCCCGTACGCCTCCCTGCCTTATTATCTCTATGCCATGGACGTTTGCCTGCTGCCGTTCAAGGTCATGCCTTTGACCCTCGCCACCAATCCGGTCAAGGTCTATGAATACCTGAGCGCGGGAAAACCGGTGGTCTCGGTGAAACTGCCGGAGTTGAGCCAGTTCGGCAAGCTGGTCTGGGCGGTTGAGGAGCCGACCGAGTTCATCTCGGCCATACGCGATGCGCTGGACGCAGTGCCAGAAGCCAGCGCCACGCCAAAGGCGCGCCAATCGTTCGCCCGGGGCCAGACCTGGCAGCATCGGGCCGCCAGCTTGCGCAAGGCCATCGCAACATTGCCCCGGCCCAAAGTCAGCGTCGTGGTGTTGACCTACAACAACCTCGAACTGACCAAGGCCTGCCTCGACAGCCTGTTG
Organism: Pseudomonas brassicacearum subsp. brassicacearum; assembly: GCF_008801605.1. GTDB lineage: Bacteria > Pseudomonadota > Gammaproteobacteria > Pseudomonadales > Pseudomonadaceae > Aquipseudomonas > Aquipseudomonas brassicacearum. The sequence goes on from NZ_VZPJ01000009.1 coordinate 12,064, forward strand.
ACTCAGAGCCAATACCCGAACCTTGAAATAATCGTTGTCGATAACCACTCCAGCGACCAGACCCCGGCCTACCTCACCGCCTGGGCCAAGGGGCATCCAGACCGGATCGTCATCCTCAACCCGGACAACAAGGGATTTGCCGCCGGTAACAACCTGGGCCTAGCGGCAGCCAGTGGCGACTATCTGGTGGTCCTGAACAACGACACGGTCGTCACCGCCGGTTGGATCAAAGGCTTGATCCGTCATCTGCAGGACAACAAGGAAATCGGCATCATCGGCCCGATCACCAACAACATCGGCAATGAGGCCAAAGTCAGCACCGGCTATGACCGGTTAGAAGACATGCCCGCCGAAGCCGCGCAAATGACCCGCGCGCGCATGGGTGAGTGGTTCGAGATCAACACCCTGGCCTTTTTCTGCGTGATGTTCCCGCGTTCGACCTACGAGCAGATCGGTGGCCTGTGCGAAGAGTATGGCCTGGGGTTCTTCGAGGATGACGATTACTGCCGTCGCGTGCAGCGGCGTGGCATGCGCGCGGCCTGTGCCGAGGACGTCTTCGTTCACCACCACCTGTCCGCCTCGTTCGACACCTTGGGTGCCAAGAAAAAACAGGCACTTTTCGAAAAGAACCGGGCGATCTACGAAAGCAAGTGGGGATCCTGGGTCCCGCACACCTACCGAGACGTATAAGCACCCTTTTGCATGGCACCGAGGTGCTGAACAGCCGAGACGATATTTTGCCCAGATTCAGCCTGAAATACGCAGTGGTGTTGTTGGTTTTACTGGCGAGTGCGGTGGTCGGCGTATACGGTTTTTCGACGCTTGAACTGGCGTCCATGAACAGCGGCACCCGAACGATATTGCTGTCACTGGCAGGCCTGGCCGCCCTCACCGTCTTCACTCGCAAGCCACCGATCATTCTTTGCCTGGGTCTGCTGGCGTGCCTGTCCATTGTCTGCGCACAGATTTGGCCGGTGATGGTCGTCGCGGTGTTCGCACTGTCTTCGACCGTGCTCGGCAGGTGGCTGCTCAGGCAGGACGCCTTGGACGACTGGAGCGTCCACCTGCTGGTGGGAGCCGGTACGTTCGGCACACTGACAGGCCTGGCGGCCTACTTGCCAATCAACTACCCCTGGCTGTATGGCGCGCTGCTGTTGTTGCCGCTTGTATTGGGTCACAGGCACGTCACGTCGATAGGCCGTGAACTGTTGCGGCAAATCCGGGCCAGCCGCTCAGCGCAAACACCCCTCCAGACGGGGTTCGACGTACTGATCTGCAGCTTCGCCTGCCTCTACGTGTTGGTCGCCTTCATGCCGGAGGTCGGGCATGACGCGTTGGCCATGCACCTCTTCGTCCCGTCACACCTGGCCCAACAGCATCAATGGAAGTTCGATGCAAACACCTATGTGTGGGCGGTCATGCCCATGCTGGCCGACTGGATCTACAGCATTGTCTATATGCTGGCCGGTGAAACCGCCTCGCGCCTGAGCAACAGCGCATTCACCTTGCTGCTGGCCTGGCAGATCCGCAACATGACCCTCTGGGCCGGTGGCTCTGCCACAAGCGCCCGCTGGGCCAGCCTGATCTTTCTGTCAACGCCCCTCGCCTTCGCTGAAAGCAGCAGCCTGCATATCGAATCGGCGTGGACCGCCTTCATGATGGCCGGGACGCTGGCGATCCTGAAGGTCTCAAGCTTCACGCCGGAGCCCAGGGAGCGCCTGTCGCAATTGCTCCTGGCGGGCCTCCTGCTGGGCTTCGCCATGGCGACCAAGGCCGTGACCTTGAGCGTCCTGCCGGTCCTGCTGGTGATCCTCTTGCTGCACTACAAGGCCTGGGCTGTCCCAGGAATCGTCAAGACACTCCTGCTGGGCAGTGCCGGCCTGATACTGGCCGGTGCTACCCCTTACGTCTCTGCCGAGTACTTGACCGGCAACCCCGTGTTCCCGTTTTTCAATGCCATTTTCCATTCGCCGCTCTGGCCGGACATCAACTTCGAACCACCGGCCATTTTCGGTACCGGGGTAACCTGGGACACCCTCTATCGAATGGTCTTCAAGTCGCCGCAGTTCATCGAGGGGCGGGTTGGCGCGGCGGGCTTTCAATGGCTGCTGCTGCCCACGGCGGCCGTCGCCGTGCTGTTGAGCGGCAACAAGAAAGCCCTGTGCATCCTCCTGGTCGGCGCCGGCGCAATGTTCATGACGTTCCACTCAACAGCCTACCTGCGTTATGTGTTCCCCTCCTTCGCGCTGTTCTCAGTGATCCTGGCCCTGCCCTTTTCCGACGCCAGGATCTTCCCGCGCAGCCTCGCCATCGTGGCCGGTGCCGTGTTGATCCTGACCAATACCCGTTTCATCCAGGCCGCGACTTACTATGGCGAAATCAAACCCTCTGCACTGTTGAGCACGACAGGTCGGGATGCCTATCTATTGGAACGCCTGCCCATCCGAAAAATGGTCGACACCGTCAATGCCTTGAATACCGGGCATCAGCCCGTAGCGGTCTTTGCGTCGCCCTTGATGGCGGGTTTGCATGGCGATGCTCTTTACGCGTCGTGGTACAACCTGAAATGGAAAAGCGAGTTCGACGCGGCGGCCTCGCCATCAGAACTTGCCCAGCGCTTGCGCCGGCGCCAGGTGAGCTGGCTGGTGATCGACCTCAAGTCCCTTCCCCAGGCACCACTCGATCGGCTGCTCACGGTGTCCACGTCGTATGCCAGACTGGGTGACATGGAACTGCGCAAGCTCAATGACACGCACTACGAGCACCTGCTCAACCCAGAGCTGTCCAGCCTTGAGGGCTGGAGCCTGACGTCACCCTCGACCTACGACGCCGCGCGCAAGATCCTGACCGTCAGTGTCAAGACACCGGCAACCCAGCGTGTCGACGTGACGCCGGGGCTGACGTACATCAACAGCGTGTCGGCACGCTGCGCAACGACAGCCACGGCCGGAAGAATCCAGGCCAATTGGATGGACGAACAAGGCGACTTCATTACCACCAGCATCGAGACGTTTGACTGCACCACGCAATGGGAGACCCATGAGATGAACGTCGTAGCCCCTGCCAATGCCACATCCGTGATCATTTACGCATCCGGGCATACCGACACTCCCCTGGAGTTCAAGTCACTTTCATTCAGGCAATAGTTGGCGATATCGATGAACTCAAAAACAGCGCTTTTCACGGACGAGCAACGCGTCGCCGTCGTCATCCCCAGCTATCGGGTCACCGCTCATATAGGCGCCGTCATAGCGGCCATAGGGCCGGAGGTCTGGCGCATCTACGTGATCGACGATGCCTGCCCGGACGGTTCAGGCGGGCATGTCCTGGCCTCCTGTAACGACCCTCGGGTCAAGGTGCTGCCCCATGACGTCAACAAAGGCGTGGGCGGTGCGGTCATGACCGGTTATCGAGCCGCCCTCGACGACGGCGCGAGTATCATCGTCAAAGTCGACGGGGACGGTCAGATGGACCCGACCCTGATCCCGCTGTTCATCGAGCCGATCCTGGCGGGAGAAGCCGACTACACCAAGGGCAATCGGTTTTTCGATCTGGAAGAAGTCCAATCGATGCCGCGCATTCGCCTTTTCGGCAACGCCGTGTTGTCGCTGATGGCCAAACTGTCGACGGGTTACTGGGATCTGTTCGACCCCACCAACGGCTACACGGCGATTCACCGTGACGTCGCCAGGCTGTTACCCCTGGACAAGGTCAGCCAACGCTACTTTTTCGAGACAGACATTCTGTTCCGCCTGAATACCGTGCGCGCCGTCGTGGTGGATATTCCGATGGAAGCCCGGTACGGCGATGAGGTCAGTCACCTCAAGATCTCGAAAATCGTCGGTGAATTCCTGTTCAAACACCTGCGCAATTTCACCAAGCGCGTGCTCTACAACTATTATCTGCGCGACATGTCCCTGGCTTCGATCGAGCTGCCGATCGGGATTCTCATGTTCCTGTTCGGCATCTTTTTCGGCAGTTATCACTGGTATGAATCGGCACAGAATGGCATCGCGACGCCGGCCGGAACCGTGATGCTCAGCGCTCTGCCCATGCTCATGGGGTTGCAACTGATCATGGCGTTCCTCGGTTATGACATCGCCTCCGTACCCAGCAGGCCACGGCAATCCAGGCGTGGTAGAGCCACCTCATTGCGGGAAGAAAACTCATTAAAGCGCTGAGAGAGATTTTATCGGACCCGTCGCTCAAGACATTGGATGTCGATGGCAGCGAACGCCTGGAACTTCACGGCAAAGTGCTTGAACGCAAGCGAATGCTTCGGGAAGTATTCGTGGAGTTCCACCACGCGTTTCATCGCCTGGCAGACCGCTATTTCAAGGTCGAAGGTCTTGAGGTGGAGTTGGGGGCAGGCATCGCGCCCATGCGCAATTCGTACCCTGAAGTATTGGCGACGGACATTGTCGCCACCGAGCAACTGGACATGGCGCTCAATGCCGAGGCAATGAGCCTGGACGATCATTCAGCCAGAGTATTTTACGGCCAGAACTGTTTTCACCACTTCCCTCATCCCGATCGTTTCTTCACGGAGCTGGAAAGAACCCTCAAGGTCGGCGGCGGCGCCATATTGATCGAACCCTTCCACGGCCCCTTTGCCGCTTTTCTCTATAAGCGCCTGTTCAAGTCCGAAGGCTTCGATATGCACTTCCCGTCTTGGGAAACCCCGTCGACCGGGCCCATGAACGGCGCCAACCAGGCCCTCAGCTACATCGTCTTCGTTCGCGACAGGCAGGCGTTCGAGCGCAAGCACCCGGGCCTGGAAATCGTCCACCAGGAAATCTGCGGCAATTATCTGCGCTACCTGATTTCCGGTGGCTTGAACTTTCGCCAGTTGCTGCCCGACGCGCTGATCCCTGTGCTCAAGGTCGTTGAAAAACTGCTGTATCCGTTGAGACGGGTATTGGCGCTGCACCACATCGTGGTCATCCGGAGGAAGTCTTGACCTTTATCCGGTACGGCGCCATCCAACTCGTGGCTTATGCGTTGGACATGGGAACCTTTTTGCTGTTGATGGCCTTGTTCAACGATCAACCCGTCCTGGCCAACATCGCCGGTAAAGGCGTCGCCGGTGTGTTCGCGTTCTTTTTGCATAGGCACTTCACGTTCCAGTCGACCGGGGGCAGCAGCAAGGTTCAAGCGGTGCGCTATTTCTCATTGCTTGCCATCAATATTCCGCTCGCTTCAGCGCTGTTCAGCGTGGGGCTGTATTTCGTCAACAGCCCTGCCCCGGTGAAATTCGTCTCCGACGTGGTCTGTGTGGCCCTGACCTACTGGATCAGCAAACTGTTCGTGTTCCATTCCGCTGCGCGCCCGCCTGTTCCCGCTGACCGCGGCGAAGGCGCATGACGATGAAGCTACTGATTACCGGCGCGACAGGCTACATCGGACAACGCTTGTCTGTCCTCGCGGCGGCAAGCGGACACGAGGTCGTGTGCGCCACGCGCCAGCCGTGTCCCGCCACCTATACTTGGCTCCCTTATGACCTGCGGGGCCCGGCGCCCGAGTTCCCGGCGGGCACCCAGGTGTTGATCCATTTGGCGGCCGACACATCGACAAGCGCTGACGCCGACGCGGACGACGAAATAAAGGCGGCCCAGGCACTGATCCGTTGCGCCCAACAAGGCTCGGCCAGGTTCATCTTCATCTCCAGTCAAACCGCCGAGGCCACGGCCCCTGGCGTTTATGGCCGGACAAAGTGGCGTATCGAACAGCACGTGCTGGCCGCCGGGGGCAGCGTAATCCGTCCCGGCCAAGTGTATGGTGGCCCCGAACGCGGGCTCTTTGGCCTGTTGTCAGGGCTGGTGCGCCGAAGCCCGTTTATTCCGATCCTGATGCCGGCGCCTGGCGTACAACCTATTCATGTCGACGACCTGGCAGCCTCGATACTGGCGGTCGTCGAGCGGGATGACCTTCACGCCGAAATCCTCAATCTGGGCGCCGTACAGCCGATTGCCTTTGGCCGCTTCCTGATGTCGATTGCCGCGCACCGGGTGCGTGCCGCTCGCCTGCCTGTCCCTCTGCCGGTGGCATTGCTCAGGCTATTGCGCCTGTCACTCGGACAATCCTTGAGCGCCAAACTGGGCCTTGAACGGATTTTTTCCCTCATCCACCTGCCGCCCATGGACAGCGAACGTTCCTTGCAGAAACTCGGCATCCGGTTGCGCCCCCTTGCCCACGGCATGCATCGCTCCGGCCATGGGCAACGTCGTGGGCTTCTGCAAGAAGCCACGGTGCTCTTGCACTACCTGCTCAAACGCCCGCCGCAAAAAAGCCTGGTCAGTCGCTACGCCAGGGCGTTGGAACGTGCGGGCAAAACCCGATCCATCATTCATTCACGCTTGCTGATGCGCTGGCCGATATTCCTGGCGCTCCTGGACAATCCCGGTGTCCTGCACAAGCCCGACGGCCAGGAACTGGCCTGGCGCCTGCAGATTGCACTCGGTATTGCCGAAGCCAGCCCCCAGGGGGCGCAGGTGTTTCTCGGCACCCAACAGCCGCGCAGCCTGATCGCCACGCTGGTTGCGCTGGGACTCACCTCGGTCAAAGCGCTGGCGTGGAAGATAGCGGCGCTGTTGGGCCGCCCCTTTGCCCGCCAGTTGTTGCTTGGAAGTGAAGCCCACCGTGAAGCCTGAATTTGATGTGATCATTGTCGGCAGCGGCCCGGCCGGGACTTCGGCGGCCTATCCGCTGGTCAAGGCGGGCCTGAACGTCCTGATGGTCGACGCCCAGGCCAATACAGGCTCAGCGCCGCCGCCGACGCGTCCATTTCTCAGCGCCAGGGCAAACGATGAGCATCATTGGAAATGGATGATCGGCGAACACTTCCACGCCTTGAACCAACTGGACGCGGTATCGCCCAAGCTGAAGACGCCGACCCACGCCCATGTCTTCGAAGGGTTCAGCGCCCGCAATCGCATCGAGACCGACAACTTTATCGGCATCGGTTCACTGGCCACCGGAGGCCTGTCCAATGCCTGGGGTTGCGGCGTGGCAACGCTCGGGGCCAGCGACTTTGCCGGGCTGCCCATCGATTGTTCCGAGATGCAGGCATCCTATGAAACGGTATCTCGCCGGATCGGTATCAGTGGCCGGATCGACGACGACCTCTCAAGCTACTTCGGCCTCGATGAGTGGTCGCAACCGCCCCTGCCGTTGGACACACTGCACCAGCGTCTGCTCGATCAGTACACCCGGCGCCGCTCGGCGTTTCCCGAACTGGGGTTTCGCCTTGGCCGCTCCAGGGTCGCCGTATTGAGCCAGCCGCTGGACGAGCGCAAGGCTTGCGACCTGTCTGGAAACTGCTTGTGGGGCTGTCAGAACCAGGCCTTGTACAGCGCCTCGCAAGAGCTGCAAAAACTCAAGCAATACCCTGGGTTCCAGCACGTCCAGGACTTCCTCGTGGAGGATCTGCAGAAACTGGACGGTGCATGGGCGATCACCGACCATCGCTCCGCCCGGCGCTTCTGCGGTACGCGCCTGCTGCTGGCGGCGGGCACCCTGGCCACGACCCGGCTCGCCCTCAAGGGCTTGAACCATTCGGCCCCGATACCGCTGCTGTCATCACCGACGGCCGCCTTCCTGCTGTGGCTGCCAAAAATGCTCGGAACCCCAAGGGTGTCGACATTTGGCCTGGGCCAGCTATCGTTCGCCTTGACGCTGACGGCCAGTACCACGGCTTTCGGTTCGACGTTCAGTACCACAGGCTTGCCGATGACCGAGTTTGTCAGCCGGATCCCCATGAGCAAACGCTACAGCATCGAACTGCTGAAAAACCTGCTAAGCGCTTGCCTCGTCGGGAACATCTTCCTTCCCGGGCACCTGTCCAATAACACCGCGGTCCTGCGCCCCAACGGCTCGTTGCGCATCAACGGCCAAGCACATCCCGAGCTCCCCGGGCTCATGAAAACTGCCGAGGCAACGCTGCGCCGGATCTATTGGAAAATGGGCGCACTGTTGATGCCCATGAGCTTCACCGTCGGCAAGCCGGGGGCGGATATCCATTATGCGGGAACCCTGCCCATGCACTCGACGCCCAGGATCGGGCAGACCGATTGCATTGGCGAAGTCGCGGGCCTTGGCGGTGTGCATATTGTCGACGGCGCCTGCCTGCCCAGCCTTACCGAGAAATCCCACACGCTGACCCTCATGGCCAACGCGGACCGGATAGCACGCTCACTCGTAACAACGATAGGAAATCAAAAGGCATGACCCGCAAGGTACTCTGCATCGTCGGTACGCGTCCGGAGGCCATCAAAATGGCCCCCGTGATCAAGGCGCTCCAGGCCCAAGACAATATCGTTTGTCGGGTGCTCGCCACCGCCCAGCACCGAGACCTGCTGGATCAGGTGCTTGAGGGCTTCGCAATCACCGCCGACCTGGACCTGGACATCATGCGCCCCAACCAGTCATTGGCGGCGCTGACCTCACGCTTGCTGCTTGGACTCGACGGCGTACTGCAAGCCGAGAAACCGGATGTCGTGCTGGCTCAAGGCGACACGACCACGGTCATGAGTGCTGCACTGGCGTGTTTCTACCTGCGGATTCCCTTTGGCCATGTCGAAGCGGGCCTGCGTACCGGGGACCTCGGCAATCCGTTCCCCGAAGAAGCCAACCGGGTGATCGCCGGCAAGCTGACCCGCTGGCATTTCGCGCCCACCCAGCAGGCCGTGGACAACTTGCTGCGTGAGGGTGTCGCCACCAGCGATATCACCCTGACCGGCAATACCGTAATCGATGCCTTGCTGATGACGGCCGCACAAGACTCCACTTTGGCTATCCCACTGGATGCCAGCAAACGCCTGGTGCTGGTGACCGCCCATCGCCGGGAAAACTTCGGCGAACCGTTCCAGAATATCTGCCAGGCACTCAAGCACCTGGCCGAACGGAATCCGGACATCCAGATCCTCTATCCCGTCCATCCCAACCCGAACGTCAAGGATGTCGCGCACCAACTGCTCGGGCGGACCCCGAACATCATCCTCTGCGCACCGCTGGATTACGCGCCGTTTATCGCGGCAATGAAGCGCTCGTACCTGATCATCAGTGACTCCGGGGGCGTGCAGGAAGAGGCCCCGGCCCTGGGCAAACCGGTGCTGGTCCTTCGAGAGGAAACCGAACGCCCGGAGGCGGTCGACCTCGGCGTGGTCAAGCTGGTCGGCACCAACCGGGACACCATCGTCGAAGCAGCACAGCGGCTGCTCGATGATCCGCAGGCTTATCAGGCCATGGCACGCGGGGTGTCCCCCTATGGCGATGGCAAGGCCGCCGCGCGCATCGTCGACGTTTTAAGGCAGCACTTGCAGCCATGCGCATGATCTACCTGTCCCCGTTGCCATGGGCCAGCTTCAGCCAGCGCCCCCATCACTTCGTCAACTGGTATCACAACCAGACCGGCGCGCCAGTACTCTGGATCGATCCGTACCCGACGCGTTTACCCACGCTGAACGATTTCAAGCGCAAGCCGCCTGTTGCCGACCGGCAAAGCGTCACCGTTCCGCCCTGGTTGCAGGTCTGCAAACCCCGGAGCTTACCCATCGAGCCTATTCCGGGCTCGGCCATGCTCCTCAAGCGACTGTGGTGCAACCTGTTCAAAGAGGCTGCGGCATTTTCCGCAGAAGGGTCGCCCTTGATCTGTGTCGGAAAACCTTCCGAATTGGCCCTGCAACTGCTCGCCCTCATCCCTGCAAGCCATGCCGTCTACGATGCCATGGATGATTTCCCGGCCTTTTATCAGGGCCTGTCACGCAGGTCCATGGAACGTCGCCAGGCACAGCTCATTCGACGGGTATCCAAAGTACTGGCGTCCTCCAACCCCCTTCGCGACAAACTCCTGGGCACAACCGACCAGGTGGAACTGGCCCTCAATGCCTGTGACATGCACGCACTGGCGCCGGTCGAAAGCCTGGACTTCGGTGCCAAGCAACAGGTACTCGGCTACGTTGGCACGCTGGGGCGTTGGTTCGATTGGGAGCTGGTCATCGCGCTGGCGCAGGCCAATCCTGGAAACCGCATACGGCTGATCGGCCCCCTCTTCACACCGCCGCCTTGCGTATTGCCCGCCAACATCGAGCTGCTCGCCGAATGCTCCCACGCCAGTGCAATCGCCGCCATGGCAACGTTTTCGGTGGGCTTGATCCCGTTCAAGCTCAACCGCCTGACCGCCTCGGTCGACCCGATCAAATACTACGAATACCGCGCCCTCGGCCTGCCCGTCATCTCCACTCGCTTCGGTGAAATGGCCCTGCGCGACCGGGAACCGGGCGTCTGGATCGTGGATCAAGGCACCGATCTGGGTAAAACCGCCATGGAAGCACTCGCCAGCCAAAGCGACCGCTCGACTGTTCAACAATTTCGTCAGGCGCACCTTTGGGCTCAGCGTTTTTCTGCGATCAATCTCAAAAACGGCAAATAACGGCCGATACCCAGGATAAGACCCCGCGACTGGGGCGCAGGACAGAACGGTAGGTCAGTCATGACAGAGATTTATTTGCTGATAGCGCACGGCACGGACCAGGGCGAAGCTTACGTTCTGGGCTGGTTCGACGACCGGAGCAAAGCCCGGGAAGTGGCCGAGCAGAAAGAATGGGAAGCGTACCGCGCCAGCCTGAAGGAGAAACATCCTTGGTCCAGCCACAAACCGCTGGCGCCGGACCAGACGGACTATCGCCGCTACTGGATCAAGACCATTTCCAAATTCGAGCATGTGCCAGTGCCCAGATCCTTTGCGGTTCATTGATCACCACGCATGAATATTCAACGAAACGAGCGATATCGGTAGCGGTCTAGACGATTAAGCCCATCCGATGAGAGCGTTTTTATGTTGAAATTCCTTGGCGGTACCGTAGGCATCATTTTCCTGATTGGCCTGATCGTGGTGATTGCGCTGTTCAAGTTCATTTTCTGAGTGTGGCAGCGGCGATCATTGCCTTGGCGTTCCACCTCCCTGGAGAGCAGTTCGCAATAACATGACAATCACAGGGACGGATAAGGCTGACTGGGAGCCGCTGCAACTTGAATGGCATCAAGGTTTCGCCTTCGTCGACGGTGTGCTGCTGGGCGACGGGCAAGTGCCTGATGTGTACATCATGCTCAACCCCGAAGGTGCATACCCCAGCGCGATAGCACAATCTGCCAGTGCTGGGCGTTATCCGCCCTCGCCCTTGCTGGCCGATCAGCCGGTTTGGCGACATCGACGCAACCATTGGGTCTTGCGCGACGCCCTGCGTGATTACTACCTGCTTCCAGCCTACCGGGAGCGCCACGGCTACCACGCGCTGCAGGCCCTGCCGTTTCGCTTCGACAACGGCCTGGAAAGCCTCGGCCACCAGTACTGGCGCGACGCAACCGGCGCCTATTGGTTTGGCGACTACGCGATCAGCCGAATCCCCGAGGCACGACCCGACAGCCTGGCCCTGTTGCCAGCGTCGCCAGCCTCGGTGACGTCAGCCTCTGCCCTGTTCAGCGACGGAGTGAATATCTTTCTGCAAGGGCTATTTATCGCCAGCGCCACGGCGCGGGTGCGCTATTGCAACCACCCTTCCTATCGAGTGATCGACGATCAGGTCTACAAGGGCTTCAAGCCCCTGCATCAGAAGGACGGCACGCCGCTGCCGATCGCAAACCCCGACGACTTCCAGATGCTCGCCCATCGCTGGGGCACCGATGGGCAATCGATCATCGTGCAAGCGCAGCAAGGGTCGAGCATTTCATATGAATACTTCTACCGCATCGACAATGCCGACCTGGCGACCTTCACCGTGCTTAACGAACGCTACGCCAAAGACCGGCACCGCGCCTATTACCTGACCGGCAAGAGCATTCGCTACGTTGGCGATTTCCACCTGCTCAAATGCTGGCAGCCAGTGTTTGATGAGTGCGGCAGCGTGGTCAGCGCCAGCGAACGCGAGCATGATTATTTTGCCGTGGACGACACATTCGTCTACGCCGCCGGAACCCGCTTGCGTGATGCCCATGGTCCGAGTTTTCGCCACTTGGGGTTCGACTATTACCGTGATCATCAGCACGTCTACAGACGCCAGAAACGCCTTGATGTCGACGTGGAAAGCTTCGTAGTGACCCAGCTCTATCGTAATGACCAGGATTACGCGCCCGTGCTGGTCGGTGACAAGCACGGCCCGCTGGGTTCTGGCGGCATCATCGATGCGGCCATGCAAGAGGCATGGGCTCCTTACTTCGAAGCCCATCCGCAGTTGAAGGACTATTGGTGGCACCGCCTACAGGCCCTGCCTGAAACATCGCAAACGCCTGCAGAAACCCTGCCCTTGCGTGCCATCGGCCAGGGTTTCGAGCTGGGCCGCCAGGTGTATTTCCGTGGACGCGTGATCAACGGGCTGGACGCGGCAAGTTTCAAACTGCTGGACACGCACCTGTGCGGCGATGCCCAGGGTTTGTATCTGATCCCGTTTCATAACGCCGAATCCGAGGTACCTGAACGATTTTCCCAGGAGCCCGCGGAGCATTTCCGCTCACTGGGTGCGCCCTACCTGACTGACGGTAAGACCGTGTTCTGTCACCGGATTTTTTACCACGTCCCGGAACCGATTCGTAAGGCGCAAGCGGCCACGTTCGAATCCTGCGGTCATGGTTGGGCCAAGGATCGGGATGCGGTGTATTACTACGGCGAGGCGAAAAAGCGGCTACATCCCTCGGACACCCGCATTCTCGGCACCTATGCCATCAGCCCTAGCCTGATTCTCTCGGAGGGCAAGCCACTGGATGTGGCATTCGACCCTGATGAAGTCCGCGTGCCCCATCCCGACTTCCTGCAACTGGGCACGCGCAAGTTGTTCTGCCACCGACGCCCGCTGAGCGCCAAGCGGATCGACCTGACGACCCTCCAATTCCTGAATGACCGCTACGCCCGTGACCAACATCGAATCTATCACTACGACGGTTATGCAACCCTGACCGAAGTCGACGAAGCGCATTATCGGGAATCGCTCGGCCATCGATGACGACCTCTCCATCAGCGACCGCTGTAAAAATTTTTTTAAAGAAAGCCCAAGGGATAACTGATGATCACACGATTCTCATCGTAATCCGCACTGTTGAATCCACGGCGCACACTTGCATTGCGCCAACGCAAAGCCAGATTTTTCAGCCGACCGCTCTGAACCACATACCCAAGCTCACTCTCACGCACCCACTCCGAACCATCATCGACGCGTTGTAACCTTACGTCGTCACCGTGGACATAGCGGGTCATCAATGACAACCCCGGAACGCCATAACCAGCGAAATCCAGGTCGTAACGTAACTGCCAGGATCGCTCCCCCGGGTTGTCAAAGGCATGGTTGAAAGTATTGTTCGCCAGGTAGATGCCCCCAGTACCGGAGACTCTCATCCAGCCAGTCTCACCGCTGACCTGTTGCCAACCAAGACTGAATGTATGCTGATCAATGCCCAGGCCGATCACCAATGACGCCGTTCGATTATCCAAACGACCAGCCTTGGCTGCGCCGTCGTCCTTGCCCCAGAAATAACCCAGGTTAGTGTTCAAGGTGACGCTCGGGGATAACGACCAGCGCTGGTTCAGACCGACATATTGCTGCTGGTAGATGTCCTTTAACTGCCCGCTCCATAAACGCAATGTGGTGCTTTTAGAGGCTGGGCGGTAGTCGGCTCCTAGATAGTTGAACGCATCGCTATGAGCGCTACCGAAAGCCAGGTCCTCCATGGATGAATCATTACGCAAACTGGTTTTGTTGAATTGCCCAGCGAAAAGCGTCCAGTACTTCACATCCTGCGAAGACAACTGCGTCCCTTCGAACGTTTGTGGCAACGCTCGGAAGTCGTCGGCGGTGATAATCGGCAGGTTGGGCATCCATTCGCCCACTTTCAATTCGGTGGCGGAAATTTTCGCTTTAAGGGCAACCCCAAGCCGGCCAAAGCTGCCCGCCGGGTCCCCATCACCGTCCTTGGGCAATAACAACGCGCCGTAACGTCCCGCCCCACCGTCCAGCTTGACGGCGTACTTGCCCAATACATCGGCACCCACGCCAACGGTACCTGAGGTAAAGCCGGATCGAAGATCGAGAATAAAGCTCTGTGTCCATTCCCGTGCCTGGCCCTGTGCGGCATCAGGCGCAGTGAAATGACGTTCGAAGAAGAAGTTTCTGAAGGTCAGCGTTGCCTTGCTGTCCTCAACCAAACCTTGGGCGAACACCCCAGGCGACAGCAATCCGACACACAGTAAAATGCCAGCGAGACGCAGCGTTATTGTTTTCACGACCATGATTCCCCTGTTGTTGTTATTGAAGGGCACACGCGGTCTGCTCTCCCTCGGGAAACGACTTGTCGAATCGCCGGAGGGATGGAGCTGATCGATGGTTGGATCGGATATTTCAGTAGGTGCGAATGGACCAAAAAGGGCCCGAGATCACGGAACCCTGTTCGGCCAAGCACAGCAGGAGGGGCGCCTGGTTAGCGCCCCTCCTCGGGTCAGATCAGACCTGCGGAGCGCAAGGCGTCGGCGATTTCGCGATCAGCGCCTTCCGCCAGTGGCAGCAACGGCGAACGCACCGTGGCGTGATCCAGAATCCCGCGCGCTACCAGGCCATGCTTGAGCGCCACCGTGCCTTCCATGTGGGAGCCACGGTGGTAAACGTTGCGGGTGACTGGCAGCAATTTGTCATGGATGGCACGAGCGGCCGGATAATCCCTGCGCTTGCCGGCGGCGATCAACTCGATCAACGGCTCAGGCGTCAGGCTGCCGTAGCCCACCAATGCCCCGTCCACATCGAACATGGTGTGCAACAGGTATTCGTCATGGCAGGTGAGGATCTGCAGGTCCGGAACCTCACGACGTACCACCGGGATCTCAGTGTCCCAACGGCGCATGTTGCGTACGCCGTTCTTCATGGCGAAAACCCCTGGCTGCTTGGCGATTTCCAACTGAGTTTCCAGGTCATAGGTGGCTTTGGTCACATCCGGGTACTGGAACAGAATCAGTGGCAGACCGCTGTGCTCATAGATCGCCCGATAACGGTCCTGTGCGGCCCCCTTCTGGTAGCCAAAACGCAGCCAGCCATGAGAGGGATAAACCAAGCCCGCGCTGGCGCCTGCGTCAACGGCACGCTGGGCTTCTTCGGCTGCCACTTGGGTGCCTTCCCCCGTAATGCCAGCAATGATCGGGATCCGCCCGCCTACCGATTCCTTGAAGCTCTGAATCACCGAGGCCTGCTCGGCTTGGGTGAGGAACGTGCCCTCTCCTGCGTGCCCCAGCACCACCAAGCCCTTGACGCCATCGAAGCTACCCAACCAGGAACCAAGCTTCTGGATCGCATCATGGTCGACCTTGCCGTCGCGGGTAAACGGAGTGACTGGAGCCGGTACCAGGCCTTTGAGATCAATCGTGTTCTTAGTACTCATTTTATTTCCTCTGGTTTACTAAGTGTCCGCAACTGACGCGTGCAGGAACGCAAGCAATACAATCAAGTATCACTTGGGGTTTATTGGAGATTACGTGTGCAGCTAATTAATCAATGATCCGGCGTAACACTTATCAAGGCGAAAGTTCCTCCAGTATTCGCCCCTTGGTTTCAACAGCAAACAATGCAGTGACACAACCGGTGATGATTAATATCACTGCGAATATGCCAAACACATAATGCGCACCGACATTGGTTACTGTCAGACCCACCACCAACGGCCCCGTGGCGGACCCCAAGCGCAACCAGGCACTGCCCAGTCCGGTACCCAATGCACGCAGGCGCGTGGGATAAAGCTCTGCCGAGTACAGATAAAGTGAGAATGTAACGGTTTGCACCAGTGCGTACCCGAGGCCGGCCAAGAGCAGGATCTGCAAGGGTGACGTCGCACCGGTCAGCGCCAGGACCGACAAGGGAATTGCAGCCAGAAACAGGGCCCCCATATACCAGCGGCGGCGACCGAACCTGTCGATCAACAAGGCGCAGATGACGGCGGCAACCACGCCAGCCCCCGACGTGATAAAGCCGTAAGCCAAACTGGTGTCCAGGGGCAGATTGAAATGTTGGCGATAAAGCGTTGGTAACCAGGTGATCAAGCCATTGGCAACCATGTAGGCACCAAACCACATTGCCCAGATGACCATGGACCGTTTGAAATACATGCCATGGAACAGCTCACGCCAACCTTGAGTAGCGCCAGGTCTTGCTATCTGAGGCACTTCCACGGCGGGCGCAAGTTGCTTGCCGGCTTTCAAGACGCTGTTTTCCAGGCGCGTCACAATGCGATCAGCCTCTTGCAATCGACCTTTAGAGGCCAGCCAGCGTGGCGACTCGAAGAGAAAGAAGCGCAGCGGGATCAAAATCGTGGCAGGGACAAGGCCTACGGCGAACATGGCTTTCCAGCCGTAGATCGGTACCAGCAGGTAACCAATGATTCCCGCGCCTACCAGACCGAGCAGAAACATGACTTCATAGAGCAGAAAAAACTTGCCGCGTTTTTTCGAACCAATCAGTTCGTTGACATAAGCGCTGGCGACCGGCACCTCGCCTCCCGTGCCGATGCCTTGCAAGAAGCGAAACAGGATCATGGAGCCGGCGCTCCAGGCGAACAGACAGGCCACATCCATGGCAACGAATAGAAGAATGGTGAACGTCAGCACTTTCATCCGCCCGATACGTTCAGCCAACCAACCAAAGAACACCGCACCCAACAACTGGCCCAGGTAACCGAACGATAAAATCATGCCGATCTGGGTCGCGGTCAGGTTCCATTCCTTGGCCAATACCGGCATCGCATAGGCAATCGCGATGACTGTATAACCATCAAAGAATGTGGCGGCGCCAATAATATTCCTGGCCCAGAAGACCTGCCGGGTAATAGGCAAACGTTCAAGTCTCGCACTGATATTCGCTTGGCTTTTAAGCCCTTCAGTCACAGGTTCTGTTTCTAAGTTTTGCATCAACATGGCACTTCCTTCTTATTTTCAATATTGTCGGGGCGTGCAGGTGCGAGCGTTGTGAATTTCACAATGCTTGAAGTTCATTGAGTAACTAACGGGCTTTAGCGTGAGCCCGTGTAATCATGACTAGCTTTTAGAAGTTCGAACCGATACTTCCATTGGCCTCCAGTGCCTTGCCAATATCCTTGGCAGCTTCCAGGGTAGAGCTCAGTGCGCGGCTTTTAAGCTCGTCCGCCGTACACCGGACTGAAGGGGCGGCAATGCTGATCGCTCCCACTGGATATCCGTCGATGTCCAGCACGGGGACCGCGAGAATTCTCAATCCCTCGGTGAACAGGGATTCAGTCAACACGAAGCCATTGTCGCGAATTTGCCCAAGCAACTCCGACAGCGGACGCTCCAGGGCGTGTGGCTTCATGATGAATGGCGTCGTGGGGGTGAGTTCTTGGACTTTCTGCACCTGATGCTCCGGCAGGAAGGCAAGGATCGACTGGCCGATGGCCGTCTGGGTTGCAGGCACCGTGGTGCCGATGCGGATATCCACGCCCAATCGGGTGATGCCCGCCCGCACCCGCTCCAGGTAGAGCACATCGGCGCCCTGCAGGACGGCAAAGCTGGCAGCCTCGCTGGTTTCACTGACCAGGCTTCGGAGGATAGGTCGCACAATGCTGCGCAAATCAGTCCGGGCTATAGCATGAAAGCCCAGATCCAGCACCTTGAGCGTCAACGCAAAACGACGGCTTTCCGGAATTCTGGAGACATACCCCAAATCTACCAACGTGTTGAGCATGCGGAAGGTCGTACCAGGATCAAGATCGGCCGTCGCAGCGATCTGACTCAAGGTCAACTCATCGTTTTCGGCAGTGAACGATTCCAGTACGCGAAACCCCTTGGCCAAGGATTGAACGGTGCTTCGAGCCTTCTTTTCGTCCCAACCCTGGATCGGATCGGAGCTGCCTTCTGAATGCTTTGGAGTCTTGATCATTTTTTTCGCTCTTTTTTGATTTTTTCGGATTGCGAAATTATTTTCTTTCAATTAGGATATTATTTTGGCGGCGCCTTGTCCTATATCTATTGGGACAATTTTTTATTGTTTATATGTATTTTTGATATATGGGATAGATCGTCCCCCGCCATTCAGCCCTCAGGCCCTGGCAGCGAGACGTTTTCGATAAGTAAGTATTGAGCGCTCGTCGACCTGAACAATCACCGTCCTAATACGATGTGCTTGCAAAGGCGCGCGGATGACAGATGAGAATATATTTTACATCTGGAGCTTAAACGTCCAGTTTAGGAGCCCTACCTTCCCCCGCTGAGATGCAGGCAACGAATTGCCTGCATTCCTGCGCTCGAGCGCAGTTGATAGTGGAGAACGTCGTCGTTACCACTTAGAACTCCGTCACGACCGTCACCCCTGCCGTGTCAAACCGATCCATGTTCATGAGCGCATCAATGGATTGTTCGAGGCTGATGGTCTTGCCCACCAGTTTTTCAGGCGCCAGCTTGCCAGACGTGATCATCTCCATCATCGCGCCGTAACGGTGAGCCTGCATGCCATGGCTGCCACAGATCTCCAGCTCGTAGGCAATGACCTTGCTCATGGGGATTGCCGGCGTGCTCTGGTCCGCCAGCATCAAACCGACCTGGACGTGCCTGCCGCGCCGTCTCAGATTATTGATGGAGTTGAAGCAGGTCGTTGGATGGCCCAGGGCATCCAGCGAAACATGAGCGCCGCCCTTCGTAATCTCGAGTACCGCCTCGGTCACATCCGCCACGCGGCTTGCGTTGACCGTCGCAACGGCACCAAGCGACTGGGCAAGCTTGAGCTTGTCGTCGCAGATATCGATGGCGATGACGTTCGCCCCGATAGCGTTGGCGATCATTACCGCGGACAACCCCACACCGCCACAGCCATGAACCGCCACCCATTGGCCCGCCGAGACCTTGCCTTGATCGACAACCGCGCGGAACGAGGTGACGAACCGACAGCCCAGGCTCGCCGCCGTGGCGAAATCCATGTTTTCAGGCAGCGCGACCAGATTCAAATCCGCCTTGTGAATCCCCACGTACTCGGCGAAAGAACCCCAATGGGTGAAGCCCGGCTGAAACTGGCTGTGGCACACCTGCTGGTTGCCGCTATTGCATTCCGGGCACGCCCCACAGCCACCGACAAAAGGCACGGTGACGCGATCGCCCACCTTCCACCGAGTGACATCCCGACCCACCTCCGCCACGATCCCTGCCAATTCGTGACCGGGCACGTGGGGCAGCCGGATGTCAGGATCATGACCTTTCCAGCCATGCCAGTCGCTTCGACAGACGCCCGTGCCAAGGACCTGAACCACCACACCGTGACGCTCGGCGGTCGGGTCTTCGACAGTCATCAAACGCGGGGGTTGGGAAAAGGCTTCGTAAACTACGGCTTTCATGAGGATCCCTCTACTTTAGAAAAGCGCTATGCCTGAATCCGGGTTCGCGGACGGGCCTGGCCGCGAACCAACGCCAACAGTAACCACAAATCCCCGACGCGTAAAAATCCCTGTCTCTTAGAGGTTGCAGCTGTACTGGTATTCGAAGGGGAAGAATACGGTATCGACCACCAATGAAAACGGCGCGTCGATAAGCAAGAATGGGATCAGCTTCCCCTTGGACGTGCCCACCAGCCACCAGTCAAACCGCAGGCCGATATAGGGGCATCGGTGTTTGTCGTAATCCATCCGCATCGCGGTGGCCATGCAGCCGCTCAAGCTGGCGATCAGAATCAGCAGAATCACTTTTTGTAGCACGTAATGTCCTTATTACTTCTTTGCGAAGAGCTGGATAGACGCTTTCGCTAAAAGCGAGTCACCCTTCATATCAAGATGGCCTTAAACCCAGCGCAAAGAAGGATCCTTTGAGGTCAGCCGTCGACGTCCAAGCTTCCACCGAGTGACATCCCTCCCCACCTCCGCCACTATCCTTGCCAATTCGTGACCGGGCACATGGGGCAACTGAATGTCAGGATCATGACCTTTCCAGCCATGCCAGTCGCTTCGGCATGCGCCCATGCCAAGGACCTGAACAACCACGCCGGATGGCTTTCTGCCACTTATCTCAGCGTCCACGCTTTCAATCGGACGGTGTATTCACTACATTGAACGTAACTTTGCTCCTTCGACACGGACTGTCATGACTACCCTATCCCCGATCAGCCCTGCCATTCCCATCCAGATCCCGACTCGCTCTGCCGTCGCGGCATCGCCTGCAACAGTGATAGAGAGCGCTGATGTCTTGCCGGCTCGACCAGCGGCAATCGTCAGCCTGGGCAACCCCGTGGCCGATATCGAATCACAGACCTATTCCCGACTCGGGCAACTGCCCGGCCAGGAGACTGTTCGTGTTTGGGAAAAGGCAGGTCAGGACGCTGTCACTAACGTCATGGGAATCAACCCCAAATCGCTGTCGATCGCCAACCGCTTCCACGGCCTGGGTGCAGCCTTGGTAGAGCAGTTCGCCAAGAGCGGTTCGAGCATTTCCCAGTCAGTGCTCCATACCACCGCGGACAAGGCTCACAACGCCGCCGAGATAAAATCCGAACAGACGCTGCTGCACAATAAAGCCGATAACCTGATCAGCCTCAGCATCAAGACCGCCAGCGGCAAGACGGTCACCTTCAGCCTGACCAGCCAGGACGATGGACTTGGCGTTCAAGCCACGGTAGACGGTGGCCCGCTGAGCGAGGACGAACTCAAGGCGATTGGCGTTCTGGGCAGTGCCTTCCAGGCCGCTGTCGACGGGTTGACCGCCGTGCCTCCCAAGCTCGACCTGGGCAAGCTGACGCAGTTCGACTCCAGCGTATTGGCATCCATTGATCTGAACGCCAAGCTCAAGGGCGTGGACGGTGAGGACCTGATCCTTGCCTACCGCGCCGACAGCCAGAGCCGCACCACGCAAATGAGTGGTCCGGATGGCGAATTGAACCTGAGCGTGGATCTGAAGAACAGCGCAATCCTGGGCGATGCCAAGCAACAGGCCAACGCCCTGAACAGCTACCTCGCCCAGCTTGAGCGAGTACAGGAGCGTGGCAACGCCAAGGCTGCCCTGATGGAGATGTTCAAGGACGCCTTCAGCGCCATGAACAGCCACTATCCACAGGGCGCTACCCCGTCACAGCCACTGACCCGTAACGCGACGGACAAAGGCCTGCTGACTGGGCTCGCAGACTTCGAGGCGTCCATCAAACAAACCAACAACGCGTCCAACCCGATGCGCCTGTCTGAAGTCGATAGCTTTGCTTATACCCTGTCGCAAAAAACTGTCGTTGCAGGTTCCATAATGAGCAATCGCAGCGTCGATCAAGTCCAGCAATCGAGTCTAGCGGCCAGTTACCACAAGAGCCTGAAGGGCGGGAAAGCCCCCGTGCTAGGCACAACTACCGACTCGCAGAACTATCTCTACGTAGAAGTGAATGACAAGGCCAGCAGCTCGGCCAGCCTCGCCTACAAGGACGGCCGACTGACCAGGGCCTCTGTCACGCAAAACGCCAGCCAGGGCACACGGACACAGCAGTACGTCCTGGGCAAAATGGTTGAAGAGACAGTGGTGCCGAAGGAAGCTTCAACCAGCCGCAGTCACTTGGTATTGCTGGAATACGCCGCCAAGCAAAGCAAGAAGTCCCAGGATGCGCAGGAACAATCCATGTTGAAGGAAGCGCTTGCTACCCTGCACAACTCGGTGCTGCTGCAGGAAAACCCTTCGGCACTGGTGCGTTGAAAGCAAAGACAGTCGACTCGGCCTGCAGGATGAAAGTGGATACTGACGGTTTTCCTGGCGATGATTTGCTTTGCGCTGGGCCGCGCCGTGCAGTGGTCTAGCGAATCACGTAAAGTTTTTCAGCATGCAACTGATCTACGTCAAGCCCGTTCAGCGCACAACAAATACCTTGGAGCCTGGCTTTTAATGGTCATGTTCCAGGGTTTGCCATGGACCTTTTGCTTAAGCTAATCAATGGTGGAGCTGGCAGTCTGGCTTCCTACTTGGCAGCCCACGTCCTACTTTGTCTGTTGCCAGCGTTTTTCATTGCCGGGGCCATGGCAGCACTTATTCCCAAAGCCAGCATCACTCACTGGCTGGGTCGGCATGCACCTGTCTATGTTTCCTACCCTGCAGCGGCACTGGCCGGGTCACTGATTGCCGTCTGCTCATGCACCATTGTTCCTTTGTTCGCGGGCGTTTACCGCAAAGGCGCGGGTATCGGCCCGGCGATCACCTTTCTGTTTTTTGCCCCGGCAGGAAATATCATGGCCCTCGCCTATACCGGCAACATTCTGGGAGCAGAGTTTGCAATTGCCCGTTTGATTCTCTGCCTGATCTTCGGCATCGGTATTGGCTTGATAATGGCGACTCTATTCTGGAAAGACGACCTGACCCACGATGCACAGGCAGATGCCCTGTTCGCAGAGAAGGCCAGCATTTCCGGACCTGCCCTGGGCATTCTCCTATCTCTGGTGGCCCTGCTGATAGCGGGCACCTTGAGACTGTGGCCCCTGACCGCAGGCCTGATCAGTATCAAAGTCCCGCTTTTCTGGGCCCAGGCGTGGCAGGACACCCTGTTTGACTGGGTTCCATATGACGCCAGCAAAGGAGAAGAAGGCGTGAGCTTGCAAGGGTCTGTACTCATCGCCCTGCTCCTGATGATTGCCGCCACGGCCAAGCGTGGTCTGGATAACATCACCGAAGGTGCCAACAGCTGGACATGGGTTGCACTGGGCCTGACCGCCAGTACTTTGCTGATCGCCTCGATGCGCCTGACGCCAGAACCTGGCATGTTGGTTTTCATCTTCACGGGTCGACTATTCGGTGTCGCACTGGCCCTATTGTCTGTTTGGTACTTTGCCCGAAAACTGCCAGCCGAAGACTGGCAAGGCTGGCTGTGGGAAGCCTGGCGCTTCGTCAAGCAGATATTTATTGTGCTGGTGGTGGGTGTATTCATCGTCGGCATGGTTCGCCAGGTTATTCAACCCGAGTGGATTGAAAGTCTTGCAGGCAGCAATTCCGTGCTCGCCAATGCCATAGCAGTAGGGTTCGGCGTGTTCATGTACTTCCCCACCTTGGTAGAAGTGCCCGTCGCCCGCATGTTCCTCGATCTTGGTATGCATCCTGGCCCGCTCCTGGCCTATCTGATGGCAGATCCTGAACTTAGCTTGCAGAGCATGCTCATGGTGGTGGCTGTGATTGGTCGCAAGAAGACCGCCGCCTACGTTGGGTTAGTCGCGTCGTTCAGCATCGTGGCAGGCCTGCTCTACGGTGCCTGGGTCGATGGCACCGGCTGGCGCACCCTTGCTGCAGGGGTGGCGGTCGCGCTGGCCATAACCGCTGCAATCTGCCAGTTGATCCGTTCTCAGCGTCAACAAACAGCAAGCTGACATTCACATCAGGGAGCTTCCAATGCTGAACATCAAAATCCTCGGTTCAGGATGCGCCAACTGCAAGAAACTGGAGGCCGTAGCCCGTCAAGCTGCGCAGAATCTTAATATCCAGGCCGAATTCGAAAAGATCACTGACATGGGCAAGATGATGACTTATGACATCCTCTCCACGCCGGCTCTGGTGATCAACGAGAAGGTTGTCAGCAGCGGGAAAATTCCGACGGTTGCGGATATTCAGGGCTGGATTTCGACGGCGGGCCCTGCCAATTCCTCCACATGCACGTAGCCCGATAAGGTTCATGCCGTCCTGCCTGGCAGCTTCATATCGCCTCGGCATGCCTGGGTAAAGCGATGGAAATCAAGGCGGCCAGCAACACGAATGCGCTTGATATCCAAAGGCATGCGCCCAATCCAAACACCTGGTAAATCCAGCCAGAGAGCACGGTGCCGATCAAGCGCCCCATGGCGTTCGACATGTAATAAAACCCCACATCCAGCGACACGCCGTCTTCCTTGGCGTAGGACACGATCAGGTAGCTGTGCAGCGACGAATTCACGGCGAACAAAGCACCGAAAACCATCAGTCCACCCAACAGCACCATTTGTTGCGACAGCCCGGTGTCCAGACCGAGCGCAATGGCCGCGGGCAGACCCGCCAGTGCAAGTGCCCACAGAAACGCCGCACGACCATCCGGCACGTGACCTCGTTTCTTTCCAGTGATGTTGGGCGCGAACGACTGGACGATGCCGTAGCCAATCACCCAGGCCGCCAGGAAGCCGCCAACCTTCCAGAAGTCCCAGCCAAACACGCTGCTCAGGTACACCGGCAAGGCCACCACGAACCAGACATCGCGGGCGCCGAACAGGAACATCCGCGCCGCAGAAAGGATGTTGATCGCCCGGCTCTTGGACAGGATGTCACGAAACTTGGGCTTGGCTTTGGCCTTGCCCAGGTCCTTCTTCAACAGGATCAGGCTACTGATCCAAATCAACGCCAGGCCCCCCGCCATGGTCAGCAACGCGCCTTTGAAACCGACCCATGCCAGCAAAGCTGCGCCAAGAAAGAAGCCGACACCCTTGAGTGCGTTCTTCGAACCGGTGAGGATCGCCACCCACTTGTAGAGCTTGCCCTGTTGCCCATCGGGAACCAGAAGTTTGATGGAGCTTTTGGCGCTCATCTTGTTCAGGTCTTTGGCAATTCCCGAAAGTGCCTGAGCAGCCATCACCCATGGGATGCTCAGCCAGGCTACCGGCACCGTCAGCATTAGCAGCGCCGCGACCTGGAGCCCCAGCCCGATGTTCATGGTTCGGTTCAGGCCAAGCCGAGCGCCAAGATAACCACCCACCAGGTTGGTAATCACACCAAAGAGTTCATAGAACAGAAACAACGCCGCGATTTGCAGCGGGCTGTAGCCCAAGGCGTGAAAGTGCAGCACCACCAACATGCGCAAAGCGCCGTCGGTGAGGGTGAAGGCCCAGTAGTTGCCCGTCACGAGCAGGTACTGCCGCACTTGCGGAGCGAGGGCGAACAACGCTTTCATAGCCGCTCCTCAGACTGCCAGACCGACCATTTTGGCCAGTTCGACTGTGCGATTGGCATAGCCCCACTCGTTGTCATACCAGGCGTAAAGTTTGACCTGGGTGCCGTTGATGACCATGGTCGACAGCGCATCGATGATCGATGAACGCGGGTCGGTACGGTAGTCGATGGATACCAGCGGGCGCTCCTCGAAACCGAGTATGTCTTTGAGCTCATTCTCGGCAGCGTCCTTGAGCAACTGATTGACCTCTTCGACGGTGGTGGCCCGTTCGACTTCAAAGACACAATCAGTCAGCGACGCATTGGCCAGCGGCACACGTACGGCGTGACCATTCAGGCGCCCACGCAGCTCCGGGAAGATTTCGGCAATGGCGGTGGCCGAGCCGGTACTGGTTGGAATCAGGCTCATGCCGCAGGCCCGCGCACGACGCAGATCCTTGTGTGGCTGATCGAGAATGCTCTGGGTGTTGGTCAGGTCGTGAATGGTGGTGATCGAACCGTGACGAATACCCAGCTTTTCGTGGATGACTTTCACGACTGGGGCCAGGCAATTAGTAGTGCAAGAGGCAGCGGTGACGATACGGTGCTGCGCCGGGTCGAACAGGTGCTGGTTGACGCCCATGACGACGTTCAACGCGCCTTTTTCCTTCACCGGCGCGCACACCACCACACGCTTGACCCCCTGGTCCAGGTAAGCCTGCAGCACCGCGACGGTTTTCATCTTGCCGCTGGCTTCAATCACCAGATCGCAGCCCGACCAATCTGTGTCGGCAATCGCCTTGTTGGCCGTGACTTTGATCCGCTTATTGTCGATGACGACACTATCGCCTTCGGCGCGGGCTTCGTTGTTCCAACGGCCATGCACCGAATCGAAGTTGATCAAGTGTGCATGAGTCGCCGCGTCACCCGCTGGATCGTTGATCTGCACGAACTCGAACTCAGGCCAACTCCAGGCAGCCCGCAGAGCGAGGCGACCGATACGACCAAATCCATTGATGCCAACTTTGATAGTCATGTTGTTGTGCTCTGTTGTCAGTGGGCGTTCGACTGGTTGTCGAACTAGCCGATACAGGAGGGAGGGCTCCTGTTACTCATGATCATTGTTCCTGAGGCTACAGCGTGCCAATCAGCGTAATGAGGCGGTCTGCCTTTCACAGCACACGGCTGCACGCTCAGGGCGGTCACCCATTTCATCAAGGCGTTTGGCATCAGGGCTTAACCAGAACTTGTTGCTTTCCAGCGTAGTGGTCAGCACTTGATGAACCCAATCGGGGAGATTCGGGTGCAGTCGGTAATACACCCATTGGCCTTGCCGACGGTCCGAAAGCAGGCCGCAAGTGCGCAACTGCGCCAGGTGCCTGGAGATTTTTGGCTGACTCTCGTTCAACGCGCAGGTCAGCTCGCAAACACAAAGCTCTCCTTCACTAGTGATGAGCAGCATGGTGCGCACGCGGGTGTCATCTGCCAGACATTTGAAAACAGTGGTCGGTGTCAGATGGTCAGCCATATCGATTCTCAGCGGACAGAACACGGGCTTTGCTGGTCATTGTGAAGCCTCGACTAATATACGGTTTTTCGAATATATGGTTTTACGAATAATAGATAAACCCCTCCCTTCGGAAAAACTCGAAAGTTGCCCGCTAAACAGGCACATCGCGAACAAATCGCATCAAGCTGGGCATGATGTAGGCCGCATCCTGGCCGACACCTCTAAGTGTCGCTGAAGCAAAATTCCGTTGTTTCGGCAGACCGACGAAATACAGCCCAGGCAGATGCTTCGCCTGCCCGTTACGATGAGCCCAATATTCATTGCCTGCGCATTCCAACCCGCTCAAAAACTCCAGGTTCGGGCGAAATCCTGTAGCAAACACCAAACTATCCACCTCAGTGTGCTGCCCATCAGCCCAGATCACGCCGGTTGGTGTTATCGCCTCGAACATCGGCTTGCGCTCGAAAAGCTTTTGCTCAAGGGCTCGACGATAGATCCCGTCATCGAGCACCGGCGTACTTTGATCGCTCAACCAACGAGTCTTTTCCAACCCTGACCACTTCAGCCACGCATGAAAATCCAGGCCGAGTATCTTCTGCGGAAAAAACCGAATCGGCTCCCTGCTCGCCAGCACGACTTTGCCCACATGAGCCAGTTCATAAGCGATTTGAACAGCCGAGTTTGCAGCACCGACCACAACCACTCGCTGCCCACCAAAGCCATCGGCATTTCGATATTGCGCGCTGTGCAAACTGCGCTCGAGAAAACCCTGAAGCCCTTGAATATCTGGAATGAAAGGCTGATTGAATCCACCCGTGCAGACGATCAGCGCCTTGGAACAAAAATCTTCCCCATCGTCCGTTTGAAGCCGAAACAGCCCGTGCTCTCTGCGTACATGCTGTACGCGGGTGGACTGACGAACTGGCAAGTTGAATGCCTTTGCATAGTCCTCCAGATAGCGCACGACATCATCACGAAGTGGGTAATGATCAGGTTCCGCCGGGAAGCGCATGCCCGGCAATGACGAGTAAGCCGCTGGAGAAAAAAGCTTCAGGCTGTCGTAGTAATTGCGCCAATTCCCTCCCGCAGATCGCTCGGCATCCAGAATCAGGAACCTGAGGTTGTGCTGCTGCAAATACCAACCACAGGCTAATCCTGCCTGGCCAGCGCCAATTACGATGACATCCATGACTTCATTTATTACATTCATATATGCACACTCATGCACACTAAAAGACAAAAAAAATCAGGACGTACCTGGGCAACAGAACGGGGCCAGGCTTTTCATATGCTCAAGAATGGCTTCGAGGCGTGCCACCACCGCCGGACCGTCCACCTCGTAGAACATCTGCCTGCTGACCTTGGTGCCGCGGACAATACCTGCCTCTAACAGCATTTGCAGATGTCGGGAAACAACTGAACGCTCCTGGGGCAATCCTTGCGCAATCTCGCCGATATCGGCGCGCCCCAGTTGCATCACACGCTTGAGCACAGCGACACGCGAAGGCTCACAAAGTGCCTTGAAGAAAGCGCCATCGAGAGACTCGATGGCAGCGTCAATTGCGCGGGTTCGGTGAAGGATTCGATCAGTCATGCAACCGACTATATGTGCATGCTTATGCACGCGTCAACACTCTGCAATGAGACGGTCCCCAAGCATTGCACTTTCTGGAAGGCCTATAGCCTAGGGAGTGAGATGTCCGTACCCGGCCGCACGGGTGAAGTCGGCCAAATGCCAAATATCACCGTTCGCCCCCCAAGTGCCATCGACAACTTCCTGGATCTGTATTGAGGTCAGCAACTGGCGCTGATCCTCCGTTGCCAGGCTCGACTGTATTGCGCAATGCAATTCACGTACGTAGCGCTGGCGCATCGGTGCATCAAGAACGCCGGCAGGCACCTTGACGATGACAATGCATGGAACGGCCCTGACATGAAGAGCAACGCCTCCACACAGCCATTCATCGGCCTGAATTTCCTCAATGAGTACCCAGCACAAAGCACGCTGCTGAGGGGTATCGCCCATGTGTTCATTAAGTATTGCCACGTCGCTCACGCTTCGAAGCAACTGTTGGCGCTGTGGCTGATTGAAAGCTCCCGTAGGCACCTTGATCAAGATGTTTGGCATGGCAAAACCTCACTGTTAATTGGAAGCGCCATTGGGCCAGTTATCTCTCCACTCCATAAGTGACCGATTCGCCTTCTTTCGGGCATAATCGGACAATGTACGATTTCACTGTTCTAGTCTTTCCCGAGTCGTTCGCCTCAAGCGTGGCGGCCACCCTGGACATCCTCGGCACCGCCGCGACACTTGCGCAGCGCCAAGGCCTCGCCGTGCCACGCTGGCGAGTTTGCGGGCCGCAGCCAGGGCTGATTACGCTAGGGCAAGGCATGCAACTGTTGGTCGACGAACTGACGACAGACGTCGAGGACAACTCCTGCTGGGTCATTCCGGGCCTTGGCATCAGCGACTTCGACGCGCTGCTGCAGCGTCTTGAAGAAGACTGGGTACTTCAGGCACTGCCAGCGCTGAGGGCACATGTGAATGAAGGCAAGGAGATTGCCGCCTCGTGCTCGGCTGTCTTTCTCCTGCATGCCGCAGGATTACTGGACGGTCGAAAGGTAACGACCTCCTGGTGGCTCGCCCCTTGGCTGTCGAGCATTGCGCCTGACTGCATTGTCGACCCCAACGTCATGGTGCTTTGCGATCCCCCCTTGACGACCGCTGGCGCAGCCTTCGCGCAAACTGACCTGATGCTGCACCTGCTGCGCAGGCGCCTGTCCCCGACGCTCGCCGACTATGTGGGCAAGGCTCTTCTACTCGACGGCCGACAGTTGCAATCCCCATTCATCAACCCAGCGATCATGGCCCGGGGTAATACACTGGTCGCCAACCTCACCGCCTATATAGAAGCCTGTCTGCCCCATCCTCCTAGCGTTCCGAGCCTTGCGGCGTACGTGGGCATGTCTGAGCGAACGCTGTCCCGGCACCTTCGAAAAGCAACCGGCCTTTCAACCCAATATTTGATCCAGCGTGTGCAGCTGAACAGGGCCCGCGTGCTACTGGAAACCAGCAGACACTCCGTTGAATCCATCGCCGAGCAGGTGGGATACCAGGATGCCACGGCCCTGCGGCGACTTATGCGCCGCCTGTTGAACGCATCCCCAAGACAACTGCGCCAGTAAGATCCAGTTTTAACTTTCAAAAGCGAAAATCGCAGACATGAAAAAGCCCGACGCTGTAAAAGCCAACACGCTGAGTGATGCGCATCGTCACCCAGCGTAGTGCGACAGCGATTCCCGAGGCTATAGCATCAGACCGCAATCCGGTGCCGTCTCTTACGACAATGGAACAACCGTGAGCCTGTTTGATTCGACCGTCGCAGTCATCTGCATTGCCTGCGGATAAGCCAGCAGACACTCAGCGATGGCAGGCTCCAGCTCGACCCGCACTCGCCTTGTCAGGGCCCGAGCACCAAAGCGTGGGTCATGCTTTCGGCATAGCCAGTCGCTTGCCGCAACGTCCAGGACCAGCGTACGTCGATGCTGACCGAGCCGTTGGTTGAGTTTGTTCAGTTCGATCTGCAACAACGCTTCCAGCCATTGGCTTTCGATGCGTTGGAAAACCAGGATGCGATCAATACGGTTTAGAAATTCCGGTTCGAACCAGGCGTGCAACGCTAGCTCCAACATAGCCTGCTCACCTTGTGGGGCGATGCCGAGCCAGCGCCGCCAACCGCGTGAAAAACGTTCCCTGTAGGTGGTCGCTTGCCGGGCTCCAATGTTGCTGGTCATGAAGATCAGGCTATTGCGAAAATCCAGCGTTCGGCTACCGCCCGCCAAGGTCAGCTGGCCGTTCTCAAGAATGCCCAACAAGCTGCGCACCACTTCCTTGCTGGCCTTTTCCAGTTCATCGAACAGCACGATGCCTGGGCGACTGTAGGTACCTTGAATCAATTCGCTATTGAACAGACTGACGCCCTCTTTACTCCCCACATAACCAGGTGGCGCTCCGGTGAGCGCCGCCGAGTAATGCTCCTGGGCCAAGGTGTGCATGTCGATGCGACAAAAAGCATCGGCGCGACCGTGTATGGCCAGTGCCAGCAGACGGACGATTTCGGTCTTGCCGACACCGGTCGGCCCCATGAACAGGCTCACCGTCAACGGCCTCTCACGTTCACCAATATCGACCTTAACCACGTTCAGCAACGCCTCGACCGCGCTCATGGCTTGTTCTTGGCCGACAATTCGACTGCGCAACAACGCCATGACTTGGGCGGGATTGAAGGCGAAGCGTGAGGTCAACAAATCTGCTGCCGGTGATGCGCTGGTCAGGCTCGGCTGTGGGTGGTTTGGGTCGATGCGATCGTTCACGAAAGGCATGGTTTAGCCTGCGTGTTTTTCTTTACCGTCGTGGGGAATCTCTCCCACCGGGCAATGAGCCACGCCGACGGTGCTACGGGTCAGTTTTTCGACGTTTTCCCGGGCTTTCTGCGCGTCCAGTACCCAGGTGCGGTAAAAGTCGAACGGGCAGTCAGCCACTCCCTTGTCGCCATCCCCGGAGTTGTAGACCCCGGTGTAACCGCGATGCAGCAGCTTGAACAAATGATTCTGTGATTGGTCGTTCGCTCGCGCATCGCGGATTTGCGAAACGGATAATTGTGCGTACTGAATGCCCATTTCCTCTTCACCGCATTCGCCCAGGGTGCGACCGTCGAAGCCAATGATCGCCGAGTGACCAAAGTAGGAATAAACCCCATCGAAGCCGGCCGCATTGGCCACTGCCACATAGCAATTATTGGCCCAGGCCATGCTTTTGGACATCATCACCTGCTGCTCTTTGGCCGGGTACATATAGCCCTGGCAACGGACGATCAACTCCGCTCCTTTCATTGCACAGTCGCGCCAGATCTCCGGGTAGTTGCCGTCATCACAAATGATCAAGCTGATTTGCAGGCCCTTGGGACCCTCGCAGACATAGGTCCGGTCACCCGGATACCAGCCTTCAATGGGGCACCAGGGAATGCACTTGCGGTACTTCTGGACGATTTCGCCCTGGTTATTGATCAACACCAACGTGTTGTACGGGGCTTTGTGGGGATGTTCCTCATGCCGCTCACCGGTCAGTGAAAACACCCCCCACGTGTCAGCCGCACGGCACGCGGCGGAAAAGATCGCCGTCTCTTCGCCTGGAATGCTGGCGGCAGTCGCCATCATCTCATCGTGGTCGTACATGATGCCCATGGTGCTGTATTCAGGAAACACCACCAGGTCCATGCCGGGGAGACCGCTTTTCATACCGGTGATGATGTCGGCAATCTTGCGGGCGTTTTCAATGACCTCGGCTTTTGTATGCAGCCGCGGCATTTTGTAATTGACGACCGCGACACCCACGGTGTCCGGGCTGCTGGAAATATCACCATGACGCATGAAATTTACCTCTGTTAATGGCTGATCATCCAAGGTCTGGAGCCGGTTTTACTCTTGAGCCCCTGTGGATTCTCTTTGGTCGGGGCCAGCGGTTTGCTCGGTGCGCAACAACTGCACCCACTGGGATGACGACGGTTCTGCTGGTACTCGCCAAGCGTCTGCGGCACGTGGGCACTTCGCTCGTTGGTCGCCATGGCCTGGCGTTGACTGCTCGACAACGTCGTCAGTGCCGGCGCAGACAACAGCAACCGCCCTCCTGGGCCCGCACAAGACGGGCACTGGCACGACTCGTGCCGTTGGGCCATGGGCCGCAACATTGTGAAAGAGCCACAGGTTTGGCATTCGTACTCATAAGTCGGCATGGCACTCTCCAGACATTGATCGAGCTCGGGCGTGTCTCACAGGTCCGGGGCAATCGGCAGATCGATACTGCCGTCGAGGTGTTTGATGGGGCCGTTGGCGTTGGGGTTGATGTCGAACTCGAAGATTTCGGTGGGTAACCAGAGGGTCGCGCAGGCGTTGGGGATGTCGACCACGCCGCTGATATGCCCTTGCACCGGCGCAGAGCCCAACAGTGCATAGCCTTGGGCGGGCGAATAACCAAACTTGGTCAAGTAGTTGATCGCATTCAGACAGGCCTGGCGATACGCGATATTGACGTCCAGGTAGTGCTGTTTTCCGGCTTCATCCACCGAGATACCTTCAAAGATCAGGTAGTTCTGGTAGGTCGGGATAATCGGGCTGGGTTTGAACACCGGGTTCTTGATCCCGTACTTGGCCATGCCGCCCTTGATCAGCTCGACTTTCATATGCACCCAGCCGGCCATCTCGATAGCACCGCAAAAGGTGATCTCGCCGTCGCCCTGACTGAAGTGCAGATCCCCCACCGACAACCCGGCGCCTTTGACGTACACCGGGAAGAAAATCTTCGAGCCCCGGGACAGGTCCTTGATATCGCAGTTACCGCCATGTTCGCGCGGTGGCACGGTGCGTGCGCCGGTGGCCGCAGCATCATCCCGGGCCTGGCCCTTGAGCTTGCCCATGTGCGCGGTGGCGGCCAGCGGCGCGTTGGCCAAGGGCGGCACGCGGGTCGGGTGGGTGTCGATCAGCTCCTGCTCGCGGCGGTTCCAGTCGCCGAGCATTACCGGGTCGGGCAGGCAACCGATCAATCCGGGGTGGATCAGGCCGGCAAAGTTGACCCCGGGAATGTGCCGCGAGCTGGTGAACATGCCTTTGAAATCCCAGATGGCTTTCTGTGCGCTGGGAAAGTGATCCGTGAGGAATCCGCCACCGTTCTGCCGCGAGAAGAAACCGTTGAAACCCCACATCGATTCGGCCTTGGCGCCGATGTCCAGCAGGTCGACCACCAGCAGATCCCCCGGCTCGGCGCCATGCACGCCCACCGGACCGGACAGGTAGTGCACGGTGGACAGGTCGACGTCACGCACATCCGAGGCGTCGTCGTTGTTCTTGATCGCGCCGGCGGTCCAGTCATAGGTCTCGAGAATAAAATCATCCCCCGGCTTGACCCAGCAGGCCATGGGAATGTCCGGATGCCAGCGGTTGTGGATCTGTTCGTTCTCGGTGGCGGGCTGGTTGAGGTCGACTTTGATCAAGGTATCGGTCATGGCGAAGCTCCTGAACATTAGGGATGTACCGCGTTGGAACCAGTCTCGAATGGCGGCACGAATCGGCCAATACGTTGGATGACGTACCCCTTTGAGCTGGCTTTCCAGCTGCTACAAAAGGGGCCTATAAACCATCGCGCCGCCCGATCGCGCCTACACGGAGAGGTAGCGACTGATGGTGGCTTCGTCGACCTTGTCGCGGGTCTCCTCAATCACGAAGCGACCCTTCTCGATCACCAGGAAGCGGTCGGCGATTTCCAGGGTGAATGACAGCACCTGCTCGGAGACCACAATGGTCAGGTCGCGCAGGTGGCGGATCTCTTTCAAAGTGCGGGCGATGTCCTTGATGATCGACGGCTGGATGCCCTCAGTGGGTTCATCGAGCAACAACACCTTGGGATTGGTCGCCAGCGCCCGGGCAATGGCCAGTTGCTGCTGTTGCCCGCCTGAAAGGTTGCCACCCTTGCGCGAGCGCATGTCGTGGAGTACCGGAAACAACGCATAAAGGTCTTCGGGCACCTGGCCCCGGGCCGATGCCGGCAGGCCGGTCTGAATGTTTTCCAACACCGTCATGCTGGGGAAAATCATCCGTCCCTGAGGTACATAGGCGATGCCGTGCTCCACCCGCTCGTGGGTTTCCAGGTTCGAGACTTCCTGACCATCGACGCAGACCTGCCCCCGCCACTGCGGAAGGATGCCCATCAAGCTCTTGAACAGCGTGGTCTTGCCCATACCGTTGCGTCCCATCACGGCGACGATTTCGCGTTTGGCCACGGCCAGGTCGAGGTCGTGGAGGATCTGGCTCTGGCCGTAACCACAGGACAGCTTGTCTACGTTGAACATGCCTGCTTCCTCAATGGCCTAAATAGACTTCGATGACTTTCGGGTTGTTCTGCACCGACTCCATGCTGCCCTCGGCCAGGACCTTGCCCTGATGCAGCACCGTGACCTTATGGGCGATGCTCTTGACGAATTCCATGTCGTGTTCGATCACCAGCACCGAGCGTCCCTGGCTGATGCGCTTGAGCAGTTCCGCAGTCTGTACGCGCTCGTTGACGCTCATCCCTGCGACCGGTTCATCGAGCATCAACAGGTCAGGGTTCTGCATCAGCAGCATGCCGATCTCCAGCCACTGCTTCTGGCCGTGGGACAGCAGGTCGGCCTGTTGCTGCAACAGCTCGCCGAGAAAGATCTCCCGCGCCACCTCTTCAACCCGGGCAATCACTGCGGCACTGCGTTTGAAAAACAACGCGCCAAACACCTTGCGCCCCGCCGGGTAGGACATCTCCAGGTTCTCGAACACCGTGAGGTTTTCGTAGATCGACGGGTTCTGGAATTTGCGCCCGACGCCGGCACGGACGATGTT
Source organism: Pseudomonas brassicacearum subsp. brassicacearum (assembly GCF_008801605.1). Classification (GTDB taxonomy): domain Bacteria; phylum Pseudomonadota; class Gammaproteobacteria; order Pseudomonadales; family Pseudomonadaceae; genus Aquipseudomonas; species Aquipseudomonas brassicacearum. The sequence continues at coordinate 46,851 of NZ_VZPJ01000009.1, forward strand.
GTACTCGCGCATCTTGGTCAGTTCCTTTCCATCGAACTGGATGCTGCCGCTGGTGGCGCGGGTCTTGCCACAGATCAGGTCGAGTACCGTGGTCTTGCCTGCGCCGTTGGGCCCGATCACCACCCGCACTTCATTGCGGTCGATGTACAGGTTGAGGTTGTCCACGGCCTTGAAACCGTCGAAGGACACCGTCAGCCCCTCGATAACCAGCACCGGCTTGTTCATTTGAAAACCCACGGCGGTCATGGCTGCGTCTCCAGCGAAGGACGTTCAGGAGCCGGGGTCGGCGGCGCAGTGCGCGACGTCTCCGGCAGGGGCGCGGCAACGGCGGCTTGCTGCGGGGTACGCCGTAATAAACGGCCAAGGGTCTGGCGGCCATGGCTGTCCCAGAGTCCGGCCAAGCCATTGGGAAAGTACATGACCACGGCAATGAACAGCCCGCCCATCAGGTACAGCCATAGCTCGGGGAAGGACTCGGAGAAATAGGTCTTGCCGTAGTTCACCAGCAAGGCCCCATACACCGCGCCGAGCAGCGACATGCGCCCGCCGACGGCGGCAAAGATCACCATCTCGATGGACGGCACGATGCCGACGAACGAAGGCGACATGAAGCCCACCTGCAAGGCGAACATGGCGCCGCCAATGGCCGAGAAGGCAGCGGCGATGCAGAACACGAAAATCTTGAAACTGGCCACGTCATAACCGGAGAAGCGCACCCGCTCCTCTTTGTCGCGCATCGCCATCAGCAGCCGCCCGAGCTTCGACGCGAGGACGAAACGGCCGATGAAAATGCAGCCGAACAGCAAAGCCGCGTTAATGAAGTACAAAAGCAACTTGGCGCTGTCGCTGCGCAGGTCCCAGCCGAGCAGCGTCTTGAGATCGGTGATGCCGTTGACCCCGCCGGTCAGGCCCTGCTGGCCGACGATCAGCACCGTGAGAATCAGCGCGATGGCCTGGCTGACGATGGAGAAATAAACATCCCCCACCCGCCGCTTGAACAGCGCCATGCCAATGATGAAGGCCAGCACTACCGGCACCAGGATCACCGCCAACAGGGTGAAGCTGAAACTGTGGAACGGCACCCAGAGCCACGGCAGTTCGGTGATCTGGTTCCAATCCATGAAATCCGGAATGCCCGGCGTCGACTGGATTTTGGTGCTCTGCGGGTCGGAGGCTTCGAGCTTGAGGAACATCGCCATGCAGTAGCCGCCGACGCCGAAGAACACCCCCTGCCCGAGGCTGAGAATGCCGCCATAGCCCCAACACAACACCAGGCCGACAGCGACGAAGGCATAGGTCAGGTACTTGCCCACCATGTTCAGGCGAAAGGCATCCAGGGTCAGCGGGAAGACCACGAAAATCAGCAGCGCCAACAGGCCCACGCCCAACAGGTTCTGCTTGCCCGCCAGCATCTTGTCTAAAAGCTTCATTGGCTCGCCTCTACTTGCGCACTTTGATGGAGAACAACCCTTGAGGGCGCAACATCAGGATCAGGATGACCCCGGACAGGGTCAGTACCTTGGCCATCGAACCACTGAGGAAAAACTCCGAGATCGATTGGGTCTGGGCAATGACGAACGCCGACGCAATAGTGCCGAACAGGCTTTGTGCGCCGCCGAAGACCACCACCAGGAAGGTGTCGACTATGTACTGCGAGCCCGCGGTGGGCCCGGTTGAGCCAATGGTGGTAAAGGCCGCGCCGGCCACCCCCGCGACACCGCAACCGAGGGCAAAGGTCATGCGATCGACCTTGCGCGTATTGATGCCCACGGCACGGCTCATCAACCGGTTCTGTACCGTAGCCCGTACTTGCAGACCCCAGCGCGAGCGGTAGAGCAAGAGAAAAATGGCCCCGGTGAGCAGCAGGGTCAGGGCCATCATGAACAGACCGTTGCGCGGAATCTCGATGGACTCGGTGAAGTTGAACGAGCCCATCAGCCACTCCGGCGGCGTGGCGCTGACTTCACGGGCGCCGAACACCGAACGGAAGGTCTGTTGCATCACCAGGGACAGCCCCCACGTCGCCAGCAGCGTGTCCAGCGGACGTTTGTAGAGCCGACTGATCATCGCCCACTCCACCAGCCAGCCAATGGCCCCGGCCACCAGAAACGACAGGGCGATGGCGATGAAAAAGTAATAGGGTTGAAACCACGGGGTGAAATGGCTGGTCAGGCTCGAACAGACATAGGTGGTGTAGGCGCCGATCGTGAGGAACTCGCCGTGGGCCATGTTGATGACCCCCATCTGGCCGAAAATGATCGCCAGCCCCAATGCCATCAACAGCAGCACGCAGAACACGGACAAGCCGTTGAACCCCTGCATCGCCGCGATGGCACCAAATTCCGATAGCCATTCCATGATGATGGACTCCTGCTTGGAGGGAGGATGTGGAAACCGTTGGGGCCCCATCACCAGCCAGCCATCTCCTACACAACGCCCGTAGGAGCTGGTTTGCCAGGGATGACGCCAGCCCTTACTGGTAGCCTTTAGGGAAAGGATTCGGTTCGATCAGATCAGACTCGTAAACCACCTTGAACTGACCATCGGGCTGTACTTCACCGATGCGGGTCTTGCTCCACAGGTGATGGTTTTCATGCACTTTGACGTAGCCTTCAGGCGCGGTTTTCAGCTCGATGCCCGGCGAGGCTGCAACCACTTTGTCGACATCGAAACTGCCGGCTTTTTCCACCGCAGCCTTCCACAACCATGGGCCCAGATACGCGGCCTGGGTCACGTCGCCGATCACCGAATCCTTGCCATACTTGGCCTTGAAGGCGTCGACGAAGGCCTTGTTGTTGGGGTTGTCCAGGCTCTGGAAGTACTTCATCGAGGCATAAAAACCGGCCATGTTCTCGCCGCCGATGCCCAGCAATTCATCTTCGGTGACCGAGAGCGTGAGCAAGGTCTGCTTGGCCGAATTGACGCCCGCCGCATTGAGTTGTTTGTAGAAAGCCACGTTGGAGCCACCCACCACTGCGGCGAACACCACGTCGGGTTTCTTCAGCTTGACCTTGTTGATCAGCGAACCGAACTGGGTGTTGCCCAAGGGGTAGTAGTCTTCGCCGACCACGGTACCGTGCAGCACGTTCTCAATGTGCTTGCGGGCGATCTTCATCGAGGTGCGTGGCCAGATGTAATCCGAACCCACCAGGTAGAAGGTCTTGGCGCCCTTGGTCTTGGCGATCCAGTCGAGGCTGGCGAGGATCTGCTGGGTGGCTTCCTGGCCCGTGTAGATCACGTTCTTCGACTGCTCCAGCCCCTCGTAGAAAGTCGGGTAGTACAGCAGACCGTTTTCCTTCTCGAAGATCGGCAGCACAGCCTTGCGCGAGGCCGAGGTCCAGCAGCCGAACACCGTGGCCACCTTGTCGTTGACCAGGAGCTTCTTGGCCTTCTCGGCGAAGGTCGGCCAGTCGGAGGCGCCGTCTTCCTGGATCACCTTGATCTGCCGACCGAGGATGCCGCCTGAAGCGTTGATCTGCTCGATGGCCAAGCGTTCGGCCTGGATCGAACCGGTCTCGGAAATCGCCATGGTGCCGGTGGCCGAGTGCAACTGGCCGACCGTGACTTCAGTGGCGGTCACCGCCAGGCCGGTGCTGTTGGCCTCGTCCGCCCATACACCCTGGCTGAACACACTGGCAGCCAGTAACGACAGGGCCGCCGCCCCTAGCGCCAAGCGGCGCGGCAACAGGCCTTTAGTCCGGATCAATGGTGGTTGCATGCTGCTACTCCTCTGCGGTGACGCTGGTGGTACGCCCTATGGCGGCCAGCAACGGTGGTGGTATCAGCATGGAGGGGCGTCTCGACGACGGGTATACGCAGCCTGACGTAAGCGCATACGTCATTTGACGTAGGGAAAAATGCACCAAGGCGGCGCAGGCTATTGCTCCAGGTCCCGACCGACCGGCACTGCGCGGACGCGCGCGCAGGCACCAGCTGGCGCGGCAAGACGCCGTGGTGCAGGGCATGAAAATTGCTCGGCTATCCGCCACGGGCACACCCGCCAGGCACGGAGCGCCTTGACCCCAGGAGTCTTTCACCGTGCTTCCACCTGGCACCCAGCGCATCGCCAAGATCCGTCGCGACTACAACAGCTGGGTCGCCGACGAAACCATGGAAGACTACGCCCTGCGTTACACACCAAAGTCCTTTCGCAAGTGGTCGGAACTGCGCATCGCCAACACCGCCCTGGGTGCGGTGTCGTTCCTGGCCCTGGAGGCGATTGGCGGGGTGCTGGCCCTGAGCTACGGCTTCACCAACACCTTCTGGGCGATCCTCGCCGTGAGCCTGATCATCTTCCTCACCGGCCTGCCCGTCAGCTACTACGCAGCCCGCTACGGCGTCGATATGGATCTGTTGACCCGCGGTGCCGGCTTCGGCTACATCGGCTCGACCATCACCTCGCTGATCTACGCCAGCTTCACCTTTCTGTTCTTCGCCCTGGAAGCAGCGATCATGGCCCTGGCCTTGGAGCTGTACTTCCATATCCCATTGGCCTTTGCCTATGTGATCTGCTCTGTGCTGGTGATCCCCCTGGTGGCCTATGGGGTGACCCTGATCAGCCGCCTGCAACTCTGGACCCAACCGTTGTGGCTGGCGCTGCTGGTGCTGCCCTACCTGTTTGTACTGCTGAAAAACCCCGAGGCCTTCAGCGACTGGACCAGTTTTCAGGGCCGTGATACCGGCGGCGGCGATTTCAATCTGCTGGCGTTTTGCGCGGCCTGTACCGTGGCCCTGTCCCTGGTGACGCAGATCGGCGAACAGGTCGACTACCTGCGCTTCCTGCCGGAAAAAACCGCGGCCAACCGCAAGCGCTGGTGGGCCGCCCTACTCTGCGCCGGCCCCGGCTGGATCCTGCCCGGCGCCCTGAAAATGTTCGCTGGCGCCTTCCTGGCGTTTCTCGCCCTGCAACACGAGATCCCCATCGAGCGCGCTACGGAACCGACCCAGATGTACCTGGTGGCCTTCGGTTATGTGTTCGCCTCGCCGGAATGGGCCCTGGCGGCCATGGTGCTGTTCGTCTTCGTCTCGCAGATGAAGATCAACCTGACCAACGCCTACGCCGGCTCCCTGGCCTGGTCGAACTTTTTCGCCCGGGTCACCCACAGTCACCCCGGCCGCGTAGTTTGGCTGGTGTTCAATGTGGCGATTGCCCTGATGCTGATGGAACTGGGGGTATTCGACGTCATCGACCAGGTGCTCGGTCTCTACGCCAACATCGCCATCGCCTGGATCGGCTCGGTGGTCGCCGACCTGGTGATCAACAAACCCTTGGGGTTGTCACCGAAACACATCGAGTTCAAGCGCGCTCACCTCTACGACATCAACCCGGTGGGCGTCGGCTCTATGCTGATTGCCTCGCTGCTGTCGGTCCTCGCCCACTTCGGTCTATTTGGTGCGCTGGCCCAGGCCGCCCCGCCCTTCGTCGCCCTCGGCACCTCGCTGGTCATGACCCCGCTGCTGGCCTGGGCCACCCGCAGCCGCTATTACATCGCCCGCACCAGCGATCCGCTACTGCTGCAACCGGTGGCACCGAGCACGCAGATCACCTGCGGCCTGTGCAGCAACCCGTTCGAAACCGCCGACATGGCTTTCTGTCCGGCCTACAGCACGCCCATCTGCTCACTTTGCTGTTCGCTGGACGCGCGTTGCGGCGATCGCTGCAAACCCCACGGGCGTCTGTCGGCGCAGTTCGAAGCGCTGTTGCATTGGTTGCTGCCCAATGCAACGGTGCCACGCCTGCACACCCGGCTAGTGCATTACTTGGGCCTGCTGCTCGCACTGATCCTGATGCTCAGCGGCGCTCTGGCGCTGATCTATGGCCAGGCCTCCCAGGGGCTGCCCCACTCGCCGCAAGCCCAGGCGACGCTGTACCAGGCATTTTTCAAGGCCTTCCTGACGCTCTCGGTACTGGCGGCCATTCTCGCCTGGTGGGTGGTTCTGACGCGGGAAAGCCGCCACGTGGCCCAGGAAGAGTCGGACCGCCAGACCCAACTGCTGATGCAGGAAATCGAAGCCCACCGCTTGACCGACCAGGCCCTGCAAGATGCCAAGGAGGCTTCCGAGGCGGCCAACGCGGCCAAGAGTCGCTACGTCACCGGACTGTCCCACGAACTGCGTACGCCGTTGAACAGCATCCTCGGTTTTACCCAGATCCTGCAGCGCGACGCGGCCATGCCGGAGCAGCATCAGGATGCCCTGGCGACCATCCTGCGCAGCGGCTCGCACCTGCTGTCGCTGATCGACGGCCTGCTCGATGTGGCCAAGATCGAGGCCGGCAAACTGCGCCTGGAAGCGACGGAAATCCCCTTCCCGGAACTGATCCACGATCTGGAGCTGATGTTTACCCCACAAGCCCGGGACAAAGGGTTGCGCTTTCGCCTGGAGCTGATCGGCAAGATGCCGGCGGTGGTGCGAGGCGACGAAAAGCGCGTCCGGCAGATCCTCATCAATCTGTTGGGCAATGCGGTCAACTTCACCGACAGCGGCGAGGTCTGCCTGCGGGTCAGTTACATGCGCGAGACGGCAACCTTCGACATCATCGACACGGGTATCGGCATCGACCCCGAGCACATCGAGCGAATCTTCCAGCCTTTCGAACGCGGTGATCTGATGCGCCAGGACAAGGGCGTTGGCCTGGGCCTGACCATTACTCGCATGCTCACCTCGTTGATGGGCGGCGAGTTGCAGGTCAAGAGTCAGCAGGACAAGGGCACCTGTTTCCAGGTGCGCCTGTTTCTCTCGCAAGTACGGGTGCCGCAGGCGGTGATCCATGTCGAACACGACATCATCGGCTACCAGGGGCCGCGGCGTCTGGTGCTGGTAGTGGACGACCATGTGGACCATCGCAAGGTCCTCAGCGGCATGCTCACGCCCCTGGGCTTTGAAGTGGTCCAGGCCAGCAACGGCCAGGAAGCGATTCGCCAGGTCGCCCTGCTGGGGCCGGACCTGATCCTCATGGACCTGTCTATGCCGACGATGGATGGTTGGGAAACCAGCCGGCTGATCCGCCGCAATGCGTTGTCCACGGCACCGATCATCGTGATATCGGCCAATGCCTTTAACGACGAGCGCGAGCGCAGCCTGGCCAGTGCCTGCAACGACTACCTTGCCAAGCCGGTACACACCCCGGAGCTGCTCGAACGGATCCAGAAGCAGCTCGACCTGCACTGGCTGCGCCGCGAAAAACCAGCCCCTGCGACATTCCCCGAACCGGGGATATTGCCCTCACAGCCTGACCTCATCGCCCTCGGCGAACTCAGCGCCATCGGCTACGTACGCGGTCTGCACGAAAAACTCGACGCCATCCAGGCCGAGACGCCAGCCACCGCCCCTTTCATCAGTTCGCTACGCAAGCTGCTGAAAAACTTTCGCCTGGACGAAATCAACCGCGCCCTCAAGGAGGCAGAAGATGAATGCACTGACCACAGTCGCTGAACCCGGTGTCGTGCTGATTGTGGACGACACCCCGGACAACCTCGCCATGCTCTCCGACGCCCTCAACGATGCCGGCTACATGGTGCTGGTGGCCCTCGACGGGCTCAGCGCCCTGAACCGCATCGAACGTCGGCGTCCGGACCTGATCCTGCTGGATGCGATGATGCCGGGCCTGGACGGCTTCGAGACCTGCCGGCGGATCAAGGAGCACCCGGTCAACGCCGATATTCCGGTGCTGTTCATGACCGCGCTGACGGAAAGCAGGCATGTGGTCCAGGGCTTTGAAGTGGGTGGCAGCGACTACGTGACCAAGCCGATCCAGACCGACGAAGTGCTGGCCAGGGTCGCCGCGCACCTGCGCACCTCGCGCATCCTGCTGTCGGCCCGAGCGGCGTCACAGCCAGCCGCGCCGAGCCTGGACGACGAGCCGGCGCACAGGGTGCTGTCGGCACGCTTTCAGCTCACTGGTCGGGAAGTCGAGGTTCTGCGCTGGGTGGCCTGCGGCAAGACCAACCGCGACATTGGCACCATTCTCGATCTGAGCCCACGCACCGTGAACAAACATCTGGAACATGTGTATGTGAAGTTAGGTGTAGAGACGCGCACAGCAGCGACCTCCGTGGCGTTGTCGGCCATGACCGATTCTCGCAACAGTGCTTCAAGGTAAGCCGCGATAGCCAGATGTAGTGTTGGATCTATTACCGGCCGCATCCGGCAATGGTCACAGTAGCGCCGCTGGGCTTCAGCATCGAAGCCCTTGTCAGCAAAAAGCCAGCGACAGCGCCGAGCTTGGGTATCTGATCGAGGCTGCGAATACGGTATCCGCAGCCGAAGAAGTACCGCGTCCCAAACTGGAACATAAATGACGAGAAAGGGCTTGAGGTCCGCGTTTGGGCTACGTTCGTGGGCGAGGACGCTCCCCGCGAACTGACCACCTTGATGACTCAGGCGCGGACACGGAACTCGACGCTATGGGCGGACGATCCAAAGCAGCAGATCGCGTACCAGGCCCTCAAAAAAATGGGCCCGCCTGTATTGCCCTGACGTGATCTTGAGCGTGTACACACGCGACGAGCTGGACGACGGCTACACGCTTCCTGAAACAGATGTTACCCCGAGATCTACTAACGAAAAGCCAGCAGACGTGGGCGCCGCGTCAGTTCCTCAGGGTGATACAACCGACGCAACCGCAGACCTATTCGAGCAGTTGAAAAAGATCGCTCAGGAGCAGGGTATTGAGGGTTACGAAAAGGCTTGGAAGGCGCTGAAGCCGCAGCAGCGCGGCGCCATTGGTGTAACTCGTCACGGCGAGCTGAAGTCGATTGCGCAGACTATCGAAGCAGAGTTCACAACTCTCAAGGAGGGATTCGACGTTAATGCCGGCAGCGATCTGCAGGACGGCAATCAATGAGCGCCTCTGTAGAGCTTCAGCGCACGGAACAGTGGCATCAGGACCGCAGCGGTCGCCTAACAGCAAGCAGGTTCAAGGATGTGATTGCTTGGGGAGATCGTGACAGGCACGGCAAGCGCCCCCCCCCCTTTCTGCCTGCACCACCTATATGCACAAACTGGCATTTGAACGGCTGGCTAACAGATCGAAACATTCGGTCAGCAGTAAGTCGATGGCCTGGGGTACCGAGGTTGAGCAGTCGAGTCATGACTTTTACGAAATCCTGACCGGAAATAACGTCATCAAGTCGGGCTTTGTGGTCCACCCAAAGTACGACTGGCTGGGCTGTTCGCCGGACGGCCTGATTGGTGAAGACGGGGGCATTGAGTCGAAATGTCCATTCAATGAGGCCGTCCACGTTCGCACCTGGCTCGAAGGCATGCCCGAGGAACATAAGCCGCAAGTTCAGGGCTGCATGTTCGTCACGGGCCGGGAATGGTGGGATTTCCTGTCGTTCGATCCGCGCCAAGATGAAGACTGCCGCCTGTACATCGAGACCATTATGCGCGATGACGAGTACATCGCGATGCTTCATCAAGAGCTGGTCCAGTTCAATCTGGAACTTGGCCGGATGGTTGATGAAGTCGCAGACAAAGCACGGGCGCAGGCCCATAGATTGGGAGCTTGAGCATGATCAGCAACCACCTCAGCATGGTCGAGGCCCTTCGGCCGGAACGCGAAAAGCTGGCGGCGCAGGCCGAGCAATACCTGGCCGCGGGCGGAAAAATCGAAGAGGCCGAGCCGATCGGCTACAAGCCAAAGCCGATCAGTTACAGCAACCAGATGCCGCCGGCACCAAAGCCGTTTGTTCGCCGACGCCCTCCGGCACCGCCTCCACCACTGTCCGCCCAGGACATTCGCCACCAGGCGCGGATGAAGCAGATCGAAAAGATTCGCGAGATGGCGCCGACGCACACGCAGGCCGAGATCGTCGACGCCCTTGGCATCAGCCGCCGTACGCTGTACGGAATCGCCCAGGACCACAACCTGACATTCAAGCGGCCGGCTCGGTTGCGCTCTGGCGGAGAAGACCGAAACAAGCATTTGGAGGAGCGTGACGCGAAGTTCGCCGAGCGGATCAGAGCCTTCCTTGAGCTTGGCATCACCCGGCGACAGGTCTGTGGCCGACTCGGGATCGCCAACAAGACGTTCGAGCGCATCCTCGCCGAGCACGGCATCGATTACCCGAAAGCGCGGCGCGGTTGCACTTCATGCGCCGCATAGCTCGCACCCAACAACGCAAACGACAGACCTGGCTGGCACTGCCGGCCAGTGGAATCGAAGGAGCAGGCCATGGCCGAAACACAGCAGCCGACGGCGGAAGCGCTCAAGCAGCGCCGGAAGCGCGAGAAGGCAGCGGCGAAGGCTGCCGCCCTGGGCATCGAGAAGTTCACGGTTGAGGTTGCCGGCGTTTTCAAGAAGGACCTTCAGCGAGTCATGAAGGCCCACGGCATCAACAACCAGCAGGACGTCCACCAGCGGCTGCTGATGAACCTGATCGCGGCAGACTTCGAGACCCAGGCCGCAATGCTGCGCTGTGTCACGACACCTTACGAGCCTAGCGCAAAGGTGTCGCAGAGTTTCCGAAATAAGAGCATTGCCGCGTTAAGCGCAGATCTCGGCGAGCCAGAAGACGAGATCCTCATACCTGATCTAACTTAAACGAAGCCCGATCCGCGAACCGGTGAGCCAAGAGCCTTCCCATCCCATAGTGGATGATGTATGTCAGGGCCTGAAGCGCCTAGGTTAGTGATGTCGTGACAAATTTGATAACGATTTCCGTCAGCAGAGACGACTTCAAGGCTTACTAACTCATAGCAATTTTTTTTGAAATCGTAACCTGTTGGAAATTGGAAGTTAGTCGCATGCACTATTTCAATGATTTTGATTTCACCCGGCTCAATTAGAAAAGAATCAACAGGCATGCTCGGAATTATTGTAAATGAGCCCTGCCCTTTTAGATGCCCTCTACTATCTGGCCCTTGCAGCAATTCGACATTTTTTATATACAGTGCCTGTTTGCCAGTATTGCTCAGACTGTACTTTAAGTTTCGGGTCTGCACTGAAGTAGTGGCCCATACATTGTTCCCTTGCTCATCCTTCTCGTCAGTCAACCTTCTCCTTTCCGGGCTGAATAGCCGCTCCAGCAATATCAGCATTGCTCCGGATGGCCTATGTATGTGCGAAAAATAGAAGCTAGCCGCAGCAACCGCAAAAGCTGCGGCAGAGAGAGAGAAGGTTACCCAATCCTTCGGTTCCATTTATCCAGTTCCTCAAAACTAATTTTGTACACAAATACCCCACTTCAACGAATCATGCCACCACCGGTCACGGAGGGCGGCGCCTGACTCGTCAGCAAGAATAGAGGTCAATCATGGTGGAGCGTCAGCAGGAGATGGAAGCTGCTTCACGACTTCCAAATTCTTAAAGAGTTCTTTCGCTCTCTCTGGAATTATGTAACTGCCAATGAGGATGTGCTCGATTACTTCAAGCGCTAAAAGAAGCTGATTTTTAGAATGTGCTTCAGACTTATGCGCTGCCCTATTACCAAGAATTCTTATTTTGTGAAGTGTTTCTACGCCTTCCTTTGTTACCAATGATTTGGCATGAAGATCGTCGATTTTCTGGTCAAGCTTTCGACCTTTTGCCCCAACATCCGAGCAAATGGACTCCAGCAATGTTCTGATAGCTATGCCACCGATGATAAATAGCTCATTCTCTACAGCCGACCGGGCTTCCTTATAAATTTGACCTATGCCCCACGGTAGAAGCCAATGATCTATTACCTTAGAACCAATTGCGCGACCGGGATAATAAGTAATCGTCTCATTGAAAAAGCGGTGGCCCGTGTCATATTCATGATCATAGTCCTCAGAATTTGTTGAGCAGACTCGGAACGACACTTCCTCACAGCCCATACACTGGATTAACTGATTCTCTTCGGTCCAGTCAACGCTGTGACCACCGCCGCAGTCTTGGGAGCCGTTTTCAGTCAAGCACGCGACCACTTTGTGCCTTGTCTCAAGATTACATTTTCTACATGGATACTTTTGTAGCTTATCGAGCTCAACAGCTAACACAAAAACCTTGGTTATCCGATCCATAGCCGTCCGCCCAACTCAGTCTTGAGCGACACAAATACCCCACTTCAACGAATCACGCCAGCCGGCGAGGATCTTCTATGTCCGCACAACAAATCGACGAAAAGAAGCTTGAGCGTGCGATCCGCAAAATCAAGCACTGCCTGGCACTGGCCCAAAGCGCCAACGAGAACGAAGCCGCCACGGCGCTGCGGCAGGCACAGGCATTGATGCGCGAATACCGCCTCACCGAGATGGATGTGAAGTTGAGCGACGTCGGCGAAGTCGAGTCGGCTCTCTTCCGCGCCAAGCGACGGCCGGCTTGGGACCAACAACTGAGCATCGCCGTAGCGGAAGCATTCAGCTGCACGACCCTGCGGCGTAGGAAGTGGAGTCCAGCAAAAGGCCAGGTCATCGAGTGCGCGATATTCGTCGGCGTTTCTCCGGCCCAGAACATCGCGCTGTATGCGTATGAGGCCCTGCACACCAAGCTCACACAGGCGCGGAAGGAGTACTGCTCAGCAGTCAGGTCTGGAGTTCGGCGCAGTGAGTATTCGGCAGAAACCGCCGGCGACCACTTTGCACTGGCGTGGGTTTGGGAGGTCCAGTCGAAGCTGAAAGCGCTTGTGCCCCAAGGCGACGATGATTCGCTCGGTCAGCCCTCCGCTGGCCAAGGCCTCGTCGCAATTCAGGTGCAGGACAAGGCCTTGATCAGCGAGTACCTGGCCGCTCAAGACATCAAAGAGTCGCGGAAAAGTAAAGGCGTTGAGTTGGATATGAACGCCCAAATCGCCGGCATGCTTGCTGGGAGCAAGGTCGAGCTGCACGCCGGCATTGCACGCGGCGGCGAGGAAACTCTCGCTCTGTCCGCAACCGCCTGACCACAACCCAGCGACCGCAATAGCCGAAGGATTACGCATGCTCACAGCAATCGATTTGTTCGCCGGTTTAGGCGGATGGACCACCGGTGGCCGCGCCGCCGGGCTCCAGGTCTTATGGGCGGCCAACCACTGGCCTGCCGCGGTGGAATGGCATAGCGCCAACCATCCTGAAACGCAGCATGTCTGTCAGGATCTGCACCAGGCCGACTGGTCGCAGGTGCCAAAGCATGACCTGATGCTTGCCTCCCCCTGCTGCCAAGGCCACACCAAGGCCAGGGGCCGGGATAACGGCAATCCAAAGCACGACAACTCACGATCAACTGCTTGGTCTCCGGTGTCGAACGCCGAAGTCAACCGCCCAGATTTCGCCATCATCGAAAACGTTCCGGAGTTCATGGATTGGGTTCTGTACCCGGCCTGGGCAGACGCGATGCAACGCCTTGGCTATGCGCTGGCACCTCACATAGTTGACTGCGCCGATCTTGGCGTTCCCCAGCACCGAGTGCGGCTGTTCATGGTCTGCTCTCGCAGCAAGGCACCGCTGCACCTTCAGCTGCCCCGGTGCCAGCATGTGCCCGCCCGCGACATCCTCGACTTCAACGCTGGGAAGTGGAGCAAGATCGAAAAGCCTGGCCGCGCCGAATCGACACTGATCCGCGTTAAAAATGGCCGTGAGCGCTTCGGCGAACACTTCATCATGCCGTATTACGGCTCTGGCTCCGGCCTGACCGGTCGCAGCCTGGACCGGCCAATCGGCACCATCACGACGCTAGACCGCTGGGCCCTGGTGCGGGGTGACGAGATGCGTATGTTGTCGGCTGACGAGGCTCTGGCGGCCCAATCGTTCGGTCCAGACACCAAGCGCCCGGACAATCATAGGCTGACCATGCACATGACCGGCAATGCGGTGCCGCCGCTGGCCGGCGAACGGGTCATCGAAGCGCTTAAGGCTGCCGCTTAGATCAGCGATGCCGCCCGGTTCGAATCGATTAACGGGATGGTGCCATTACCTTGCTGCGATGCGATCCATCGCCGCGCCAGATCAATATTGAACGTCCAGTTGTGCGACTTGAAGAGCGCCATTGCCGTTCCCGAAATTCGGTAGTGTCCGCAGTCTGAGCACGGATATTCCTCGCTGTCGGCGAACACAACAGCTTCAACGTCTTTACCGCAGATATAGCAGCTCATAGCAACCTCCGTTGTGGTCGCTGAACTGTAGCTGATTCTCCAACCCACTCCACCGCCCGGGCATGCACCGCCAAGCATCCCCAATAGCTCTTTCTTAATTTCTTGTAACTGATCTAGATTTCAGCCCTAATTTTCAACCCAGACCTTAAGACGCGAGCTTCAAGTAAATAAATATCCAAATCCTTAACAGCGATACAGAATATTGACTTATATGAATATACAGGAGGACCATTGGGGTCATCAGATAAGTTGAAAGCTGGGTTATCCTTCATACTTTCTTTGGCTCGGCGAGCAAAAAACATAGAATCGATACGTGATTTTACCTTAGGATCAGAAAATGAGACATCTGTTAGAGAATGAGCAAACTCATTTCGCATTTTTCTAATAACCATCAAATCGTGCATGACCTCTCCAGATATCAGCCCCATGCCCTTCGCCACTAAAATTTTTGAGGAGAAATTACCAAGCGCCCCATTGCCGTCGAATATGTGAGACATATATCTATTCGAAAGTTCATTTTTTGCAAAAATCGCACTTATGTCGTCGACCAACCGCTTTTCTAGAATTACCGCTGCAATGATAACGCACCCTCTATCAGATTCGTTAATTAAAGTTTTAGTCTCAGATCTCAAACCGCACCCCCGACAATAATTACGCAAAAGACTTTCTAATACCTACTAAAGCTACTCGATAATAACGCACACCACCAAATTTCACAGGTCCTTTAATTTATCCATACAGTTCAGCCGCTATAGCGGCAAGGACGAAATCATGCCTGAAGAAATCAAATTGATTCAACCAGCCCCAGTCGTGCGCGACGAGAACGGCTTTTTCCAGCACCCCGACCTGCCTGACTTTGAAGAGGGCGACGGTGAAAAGTCCAAAGCCTGGATCGCTGAACAGCGCTTGCAGGTGAAGATGGTTGAGCTCGAATACCACAGCGACGAGGCAGTCTCGGAGCGCTACTTCGAAGCGGGCGATCCGGATTGCAGCTACTGGGATCCTGACCGTCCCGAAGGCGAGGATTGGTTCTGCCTGGCGATTCACGATACGGACGACGGCCCGGTCTGCTGGTGGGCACGCCGAGAGGTGACGCCATGACTCAAGTAAAGGAACGGCCGATCTTGTTCTCGGCGCCGATGGTGCGCGCCATCCTGGACGACCGGAAGACGGTCACCCGGCGCCCAGTCAAGGGCGACCAGATCCCGCACCGCGGTAGCTCTGATATCGATGGCTGCCAATGGATCGCGGTAGGCCAGCATGACCGGCGATACGGATTCATCGTTTCTGGCTCGACTGAGGAAGAGTGCGCCGCCGAACTGGCGATCTATGGCCGCTGCCCCTACGGCAAGCCAGGCGACCGACTGTGGGTGCGCGAGACCACCGAGGCGGACTACGACACAACCAACGGTGCTGTCCTGTCACGCTACGCCGCCGACAGGGAGCCAGTCCTATACGCCCGTTGCGAAGATCCCGAGTACAACGGCTCTGTTGCCCACTGGGATTACCCGCGCGATTCCAGGCCGAGCATCCACATGCACCGCTGGGTCTGCCGCATCCTGCTTGAGGTCGCCGCCGTCCGCGTCGAGCGGTTGCAGGACATCAGCGAGGACCAGGCCAAGGCCGAAGGCTGTTTCTTCACCGACTACGGCCGCAAGTGCGGGCACGGTGGTAAAGGCTGGACCGATGTCGGGTCGTGCCCTGCGCCGGAAGCGCATCACCCGCAGCTCAATGGCTGGATGTGGGACAAGACTACCAGCCATGAACAGTGCCTTGGCGCGCCGCGCTGGGCGTTCGCCAACCTCTGGAACGCAGTCAATGGCCCTGATGCCTGGGACGCCAACCCATGGGTCTGGGTCATCGAGTTCAAGCGGGTGACGCCATGATCCTCCCCCTGCTCTACATGGCCCACCTGATCTACAGGGGGCCGAGGCCATGAACGCGCAAGTCCTTGATCCATGCAGCGCCAGCCGCATGATGTGGTTCGACAAGGGCGACCAGCGCGCCCTGTTCGGCGACATCCGTGATGAAGAGCATGTGCTGTGTGATGGCCGGGTGCTGAAGGTAGAGCCCGACGTCATCATGGATTTCCGCAACCTGCCATTCCCCGATGCCAGCTTCAACATGGTTGTTTTCGACCCACCGCACCTGGTTCGCGCGGGCCGTGAGAGCTGGCTACGCCTGAAGTACGGAATACTGACTGATGACTGGCGGGACGACCTGCGCAAAGGCTTCGCCGAGTGCTTCCGCGTGTTGCGCCCCGGTCAGTTCCTGATTTTCAAATGGAACGAAACCCAGGTCCGAGTCAGCGAGATCCTGGCCCTGACCGATGAGCAACCACTGTTTGGACACAAGTCCGGTAAGCGCGAAAAGACGCACTGGATCACCTTCATGAAACGCCACTAACCCAATCCACCTACAGCCTGCCGGTGAACGGCGGGCGAGGAATTCCTATGTCAGCGAAAAAGCTGTTTGAAGTTCTGATCAGCGCCCTGCTGTACCTGCTCATCACGCTGCTCTGGTTCGTCTACGCGATGCCGGAAATGGTCGAGCAGGGCTCGGACGCAGGCCTGATCACCGCCGGCTTCGGCTCGATGGTCTGGCTCGCCGCCACCGGCTGCATCCTCATTTACATCATCCAGAAGGCGCGCCCCGCGTAACCCTTTCTGCCGCCAGGCGCGGCACGGAGCAAGTACATGGCAAACGCCACAGCGGCAAAGGCAACAAGCATTCCGCCGAGGTTCATCCGGTTCATGGATGCACCCGGCTATCTCGGTATGTGCCGGGACGAATTCAACAAAACGGTTCGACCAAACGTGCGCGAATTCCCGATCGGGAAGCAGGGGGTAGCCTTCGATCGGATCGAGCTTGATCAGTGGGCTGACGCCTACGTCGAGAGCAAGTCGATTGAAAAGGCAGCGAATCAGGACAACAATCGCCCCCGCAGCGAGCGCCGTGGCGAACCAACAGGAGGTAAACCATGGCGAGAAAAGCGATCTCCGGCCTCTACCAGAAAGGTGGAATCTGGCAAATCGACAAAGTTTTCCGAGGTGAGCGACTTCGAGAAAGCACTGGCACTAGTGACCGGCAAGAAGCCGAGCAGTACCTGATTCACCGCCTGGAGCAGCTTCGGCAGCAAAAGGTGTATGGCGTGCGCCGGATGCGCACCTGGGATGAGGCGGCAACGAAGTTCCTGATCGACAACAAGGACCAGCCGTCGATCAAGCTGACTGCGCATCACCTGAAGCAACTGCACCCTTATCTCAAGGATCTGCCATTGACGCACATCGATGACCAGGCTCTTGAGCCGTTCGTGAGGGATCGCTTGAAGGGAATGGTCATGCCGTGCGGCAAGCAATTGAAGCCGGTAGCGCCCAGAACGATCAACATCTCAATCGAGCGGGTGATACGGGTCCTTTCGCTTTGCGTGAGGAAATGGAGGGATGAGGAGCGCAGGCCCTGGCTGGACTCGGTTCCGATGCTGACCAGGTTGGACCTGAAGAAAAAGGTTCGCGAGCCCTACCCCATGACATGGGAAGAGCAGTCGATCCTCTTCGGGGAATTGCCGGCGCACCTGCAAACGATGGCCCTGTTCAAGGTGAACACGGGTTGCCGCGAGCAAGAGGTCTGCAAGTTGAGATGGGACTGGGAGATTCCGGTGCCGGAGCTTGGCACCAGCGTGTTCCTGATACCGTCCGACTTCGGCGGGAGGAACGAACGGTCAGGCGTGAAAAATGGCGACGAGCGGTTGGTTGTGCTGAACAACGTGGCGAAGTCGATCATTGATAAGCAGCGCGGCCTGAGCAAGGAATGGGTTTTCCCGTACAACGGCACGGCCATGCATCGCATGAACGACTCGGCCTGGAAGAAAGCACGGGTGAGAGCGGCGAAACTCTGGCAGGAGGAAAACCTTCGCCCCGCTCACCCTGGGTATGCATCCATAAGGGTGCACGACCTGAAGCACACGTTTGGCCGTCGCCTTCGGGCGGCAGGTGTCACGCAGGAAGACCGAAAGGCTTTGCTGGGACACAAGAACGGCAGCATCACCAGTCACTACTCGGGCGCCGAGCTCGGGCATCTGATCGAAGCTGCAAATATGGTATCAGCAACCGACTCTAGGGGACCGGTGCTGACAATCTTGAAGAGGAAAACAGGATGAAGTCCCGAAAAACTCCCCACCAATGAAAAAGCCCAACTGGCTAGAGTTGGGCTAAGTCATTGAAAAATATGGTCGGGACGGAGTGATTCGAACACTCGACCCCTAGCACCCCATGCTAGTGCGCTACCGGACTGCGCTACGCCCCGACTAGGCGTGAATCTTGTTCCGCTTCTCAACGGAACGCTCAGGAATATATCGCAAGCTTTTGAAAACTGGAAGTATTTAAAAGCAGAAATTTATTTCTTGAGCACCACCAGAACATCTTCAAGCTCGGCGATCATCTGGCGGATCATCTGTTTGTACTGGGTTGTATCGTC
Organism: Pseudomonas brassicacearum subsp. brassicacearum; assembly: GCF_008801605.1. Classification (GTDB taxonomy): domain Bacteria; phylum Pseudomonadota; class Gammaproteobacteria; order Pseudomonadales; family Pseudomonadaceae; genus Aquipseudomonas; species Aquipseudomonas brassicacearum. The sequence continues at coordinate 65,360 of NZ_VZPJ01000009.1, forward strand.
TTTGGCCTCATCACCGGAGAGGCGCAGACGCGCTCCGCCGATGGTGAACCCCTGGTCATAGAGCAGCGCGCGGATCTGCCGGATCATCAGCACGTCTTGGCGCTGATAATACCGACGGTTTCCGCGGCGCTTGACCGGGTTGAGTTGAGGAAACTCCTGCTCCCAATAGCGCAGCACGTGCGGTTTTACCGCACACAGCTCGCTGACTTCACCAATGGTGAAGTAGCGTTTGCCCGGGATGACGGGTAGTTCGTCGTTATGACTTGGTTCCAGCATAAGCCTCAACTCGGGCCTTCAACTTCTGCCCTGGACGAAAGGTGACCACACGGCGAGCCGTGATCGGGATTTCTTCTCCCGTTTTCGGATTGCGGCCAGGCCGCTGGCGTTTGTCCCGCAGGTCAAAATTGCCAAAACCGGACAATTTGACCTGTTCGTTGTCTTCCAGAGCGTGCCTGATTTCTTCGAAAAACAGTTCGACCAATTCTTTGGCCTCCCGTTTATTCAGGCCCAGCTCCTCATACAGACGTTCCGCCATCTCAGCTTTCGTCAGAGCCCCCATACGTCACTTCCTTAACGTGGCGTTCAACCTGGTTTCGAGCGAGGTGAGGATATTCTGCGTTGCGGTATTCACCTCATCGTCATTAAGAGTGCGCGATGGATGCTGCCAGGTCAAGCCGACTGCAAGGCTTTTTCTATGCGGATCAATGCCTTTACCCTGATACACGTCAAATAGCCTGAGGTCCGTGAGCCATTCGCCTGCATTTTCACGGATTACGTCCAGCACAGCGCTGGAAGCAACGTCACGGTCGGCCAGCAACGCAAGGTCACGACGCACTTCAGGAAAGCGCGATAACTCCTGGAATTTCGGCATTTTCCCCAGCGCCACTTCGGCCAGGACCAGCTCGAAAACGAAGACCGGACGATCAAGGCCCAGGGTTTTCGACAATTCCGGGTGAATGGCACCGACATAGCCGACTTCACGCCCGTCTCGTTCGATGCGCGCGGTCTGCCCCGGGTGCAGCGCCGGGTGCTTGCCCGGGACGAAAGTGAACGCGTCGAGCGCACCGGCGAAGCCCAGCACCGCTTCGACGTCAGCCTTGACGTCGAAGAAGTCGACGACATCGCGACCTTGCGCCCAGCCTTCCGGCAAGCGGCTACCACAGACGACACCGGCCAGCATCGGCTCTTGCTTCAAGCCTTCCAGCTGACCGACAAAACGCAGGCCGCTTTCGAACAGCCGCACGCGATCCTGCTGGCGGTTCAGGTTGTGCTGGAGCGACTTGACCAGGCCTGGCCACAGGGACGAGCGCATGGCAGCCATGTCGTTGGAAATCGGATTGGCCAACAACAGCGGCTCGACACCCGGATTGAACAGCTCGAACTGGCGTGGATCGATGAAGCTGTAGGTGATCGCTTCCTGATACCCACGGGCCACCAACAGGCGGCGCAGTTCCGGCAGGTCGCTGCGGGCTTCAGCCTTGGCCTGTGGGGCCAGGCGTGCTTGCGGGTAGCGAACCGGCAGGCGGTTGTAACCGTACAAGCGGGCCAGTTCTTCGATCAGGTCGACTTCCAGGCTGATATCGAAGCGATGGCTTGGCACTTCGACGCGCCACTGCCCTGCCCCATCGGCGCTGATGTTCAGGCCCAAGGCGCTGAGCAGTCGTTCGACTTCGGCCGGGTCCATTTCCATGCCCAGCATCTGGGTGATGCGCTGGGCACGCAGGGTGACCGGGGCAATCTTGGGCAGGTGCTGTTCGCTGACCGTCTCGATGATCGGGCCGGCTTCACCACCCGTGTTATCCAGCAGCAGGCCTGTGGCGCGCTCCATGGCTTCACGGGCCAGTTGCCAGTCCACGCCACGCTCGTAGCGGTGCGAGGCGTCGGTGTGCAGGCCATAGGAGCGGGCCTTGCCAGCGACGGCGATCTGGTCGAAGAACGCACTTTCCAGGAATACATCGCGGGTCGTCGTGGAGACACCGCTGTGCTCGCCGCCCATTACGCCAGCAATTGCCAGGGCACGGGAGTGGTCGGCAATCACCAGGGTGTCGCTGCGCAGGGTCACTTCCTGGCCGTCGAGCAGCACCAGCTTCTCACCCTCTTCGGCCATGCGTACGCGGATGCCACCGTTGATTTCGGCGAGATCGAACGCATGCAGCGGCTGACCCAGCTCCAGCATCACATAGTTGGTGATGTCGACAGCGGCGTCGATGCTGCGCACGTCGGCGCGACGCAGGCGCTCGACCATCCACAGCGGCGTCGGCTTGGACAGGTCGACGTTACGGATCACACGACCCAGGTAACGCGGGCACGCGGCCGGCGCCAGGACTTCAATCGAACGCACTTCGTCGTGCACGGCCGGCACGCTCGCAACCACGGGACGCGTCACTGGAGCGGCATACAACGCGCCGACTTCACGGGCCAGGCCGGCCAGGGACAGGCAATCGCCACGGTTCGGCGTCAGGTCGACCTCGATGCTCGCATCGTCCAGGCCCAGGTATTCACGGATGTCCTGGCCAACCGGCGCATCCGCCGGGAGTTCCATCAGGCCATCGTTGCCTTCGCCAATCTGCAGCTCGGCCTGGGAGCACAACATGCCGTTGGACTCGACGCCGCGCAGCTTGGCTTTCTTGATCTTGAAGTCGCCCGGCAGTTCGGCACCGATCATGGCGAACGGGATCTTCAGGCCCGGGCGCACGTTGGGCGCTCCACAGACGACCTGGAAGGTTTCCGCGCCATTGCTGACCTGGCAAACCCGCAGTTTGTCAGCGTCTGGGTGCTGCTCGGTGCCCAGCACCTCGCCCACTACCACACCGCTGAAATCACCGGCGGCCGGCGTGACGCTATCGACCTCAAGGCCGGCCATCGACAGGCGAGCAACCAGCTCGTCCCGACTTACCTGCGGGCTTACCCAGCCGCGCAGCCATTGTTCACTGAATTTCATCCTGCTCTCCTATTAGATTCGTTACGGGTCTGCGGCTTAGCGAAATTGCGCAAGGAACCGCAAGTCGTTGTCGAAGAACAGGCGCAAGTCATTCACACCGTAACGCAGCATGGCCAGGCGCTCGACGCCCATGCCGAAGGCAAAGCCCGAGAACTCTTCCGGATCGATCCCGGACATACGCAGCACGTTCGGGTGAACCATGCCGCAGCCCATGACTTCCAGCCAGCCAGTCTGTTTGCAGACGCGGCAGCCTTTACCGCTGCACATCACGCATTCCATGTCGACTTCAGCCGATGGCTCGGTGAACGGGAAGTACGAAGGGCGGAAACGCACGGCCAGTTCTTTTTCGAAGAACACCCGCAGGAACTCTTCGATCGTTCCTTTCAGGTCGGCGAAATTGATGTCGCGATCAACCAGCAGGCCTTCGACCTGGTGGAACATCGGCGAGTGGGTGATATCGGAGTCGCTGCGGTACACACGGCCTGGGCAGACGATGCGGATCGGCGGCTGTTGCGATTCCATGGTGCGGACCTGTACCGGCGAGGTATGGGTGCGCAACAGCATGTTCGCGTTGAAATAGAAAGTGTCATGCATCGACCGGGCCGGGTGATGGCCTGGGATGTTGAGCGCTTCGAAGTTGTGGTAGTCGTCTTCGACCTCAGGGCCTTCGGCAATGCCGTAGCCGATGTGGGTGAAGAACTGCTCGATGCGTTCCAGCGTCCGGGTCACCGGATGCAGGCCACCGGAAGTCTGGCCACGGCCAGGCAGGGTCACGTCGATGGACTCGGCGGCGAGCTTGGCAGCCAGATCCGCCTCCTCGAACAACGCCTTGCGCGCATTGAGGACCTCTGTGACACGCTCCTTGGCAACGTTGATGAGCGCACCGACCTGCGGACGCTCTTCGGCTGGCAGGTTCCCCAGGGTCTTCATCACCTGAGTCAACTCGCCCTTCTTGCCAAGGTAGTGAACCCGGATTTGCTCCAGGGCATTGATATCTTCAGCGCTTTGCACAGCCTCTAGTGCTTGAGCGACCAGCGCGTCCAGGTTTTCCATGTACAGACTCCAGATACGAAATAGGGGAAGAGCTTTAAGGCTCTTCCCCTATTTATGACGTTCGACACCTGGGCCCACAGATGTAGGCCCCGGTGACTGCCGGGGGTACTTAAGCCAAGGTGGCTTTAGCTTTCTCGACAATCGCAGCAAACGCCGCTTTTTCGTTCACTGCCAGATCAGCCAGAACCTTACGGTCGATCTCGATGGACGCTTTTTTCAGGCCAGCGATGAAACGGCTGTAGGACAGACCGTTAACACGAGCACCAGCATTGATACGAGCGATCCACAGAGCGCGGAACTGACGTTTTTTCTGACGACGGTCACGGTAGGCGTATTGGCCTGCCTTGATTACCGCTTGCTTGGCAACACGGAATACGCGGGAACGCGCGCCGTAGTAGCCTTTAGCAAGTTTCAGAATTTTTTTGTGACGCTTACGGGCAATGACGCCACGCTTTACACGAGCCATGAGTTACTTCCTCTATTCTTGATCCAAAAATTAACGAAGGCGCAGCATGCGCTCGACTTTTGCCACGTCAGACGGATGCAGCAAGCTGCTACCGCGCAGTTGACGCTTACGCTTGGTCGACATTTTGGTCAGGATGTGGCTCTTGAAAGCGTGCTTGTGCTTGATACCGTTAGCAGTTTTCAGAAACCGCTTAGCAGCACCACTTTTGGTCTTCATCTTTGGCATGTTCGGATACTCCGCATTCAGTTGATAAACATAATCGCAAGGCCTGCCGTGCCCTGGTGATTACTTCTTCTTTTTCGGGGCGATGACCATGATCAGCTGGCGTCCTTCCATCTTAGGATGCTGTTCGACCGAACCGTACTCGAGCAGGTCTTGTTCAACCCGCTTGAGGAGTTCCATCCCCAGCTCCTGGTGGGCCATCTCACGGCCGCGGAATCGCAAGGATACCTTGGCCCTGTCCCCGTCACTCAGGAAACGTACCAGGTTGCGCAGTTTTACCTGGTAATCCCCTTCCTCCGTCCCTGGACGAAACTTGATTTCTTTTACCTGAATCTGCTTCTGGTTTTTCTTCGCCGCGGCAATCTGCTTCTTCTTCTCGAAGATCGACTTGCCGTAGTCCATCACCCGGCAAACCGGTGGGACTGCGTCTGCGGAAATTTCTACCAGATCAAGCTTGGCTTCTTCAGCAATACGAAGCGCTTCATCAATCGAGACGATGCCAATCTGCTCGCCGTCAGCGCCAATTAACCGAACCTCGCGTGCCGAGATATTCTCGTTGATCGGGGCTTTCGGTGCAGCTCGTTTATCTTGTCTCATTTCACGCTTAATAATAATTACTCCAAATCTGGGCGACCACGCCGGGAAACCGCTTGCGCGAGAAACTCAGCGAATTCGGCGACGGGCATCGAGCCCAGGTCAGCACCTTCACGAGTACGCACAGCGACAGTCTGCATCTCGACCTCCCGATCTCCAATAACCAAGAGAAAGGGAACCTTGAGCAAAGTATGCTCGCGGATTTTAAAGCCGATCTTTTCATTTCTCAAGTCGGACTTGGCACGAAATCCGCTTTGATTGAGAGTTTTTTCGACTTCGGCGGCAAAATCTGCCTGTTTATCAGTGATATTCATGATCACTGCCTGGGTCGGCGCCAGCCACGCAGGGAACGCGCCCTCGTAGTGTTCGATCAGAATCCCGACGAAACGCTCGAACGAACCGAGGATCGCGCGGTGAAGCATGACCGGGTGCTTGCGGCTGTTGTCTTCGGACACATATTCAGCGCCCAGACGGATCGGCAGGTTGAAATCGAGCTGCAAGGTACCACACTGCCACACACGACCGAGGCAATCTTTCAGCGAGAATTCGATTTTCGGACCGTAGAAGGCCCCCTCGCCCGGCTGCAGGTCGTACGCAAGGCCCGCGCTATCAAGGGCGGCGGCCAGGGCCGCTTCGGCGCGATCCCACAGCTCGTCGGAGCCAACGCGTTTTTCCGGACGAGTGGACAGCTTCATCTCGACTTCGGTGAAGCCGAAGTCCCGATAGACGTCCATGGTCAGCTTGATGAAGGCGGCGGATTCGGCCTGCATCTGCTCTTCGGTGCAGAAGATGTGTGCATCGTCCTGGGTGAATGCACGCACGCGCATGATGCCGTGCAGCGCACCCGACGGCTCGTTGCGGTGGCAGGCACCGAACTCGGCCAGGCGCATCGGCAGCTCGCGGTAGCTCTTCAAGCCCTGGTTGAACACCTGCACGTGGCATGGGCAGTTCATCGGCTTGATGGCGTAGTCGCGGTTTTCCGACTGGGTGGTGAACATGTTGTCGGCGTAGTTGGCCCAGTGCCCGGATTTCTCCCACAGGCTGCGGTCCACCACTTGCGGCGTCTTGATTTCCAGATAGCCGTTCTCACGCTGGACCTGGCGCATGTACTGCTCGAGCACCTGATACAGGGTCCAGCCGTTCGGGTGCCAGAACACCATGCCCGGGGACTCTTCCTGGGTATGGAACAGGCCCAGGCGCTTGCCGATCTTGCGGTGATCGCGCTTCTCGGCTTCTTCGATGCGCTGGATGTAGGCCGCCAGTTGTTTCTTGTCCGCCCAGGCAGTGCCATAGACGCGCTGCAACTGCTCGTTCTTCGCATCGCCACGCCAGTAGGCGCCGGACAGCTTGGTCAGCTTGAAGGACTTCAGGAAACGCGTGTTCGGCACGTGCGGGCCACGGCACATGTCGACGTATTCTTCGTGGTAGTACAGGCCCATGGCCTGCTCGTCCGGCATGTCTTCCACCAGACGCAGCTTGTAGTCCTCGCCACGGGCCTTGAAGACTTCGATGACTTCGGCGCGCGGGGTGACTTTCTTGATGACGTCGTAATCTTTCTCGATCAGCTGCTGCATGCGCTGTTCGATGGCCGCCATGTCTTCCGGCGTGAAAGGACGCTCGAAGGCGATGTCGTAATAGAAGCCTTCGTCGATGACTGGCCCGATGACCATCTTCGCGCTTGGGTACAGCTGCTTGACCGCATGGCCGACCAGGTGCGCGCAAGAGTGGCGAATGATCTCCAGCCCCTCTTCATCCTTTGGCGTGATGATTTGCAGCGTGGCGTCGCTGTCGATGACGTCACTGGCGTCGACCAGCTTGCCGTTGACCTTGCCGGCCAGGGTCGCCTTGGCCAGGCCCGCGCCGATGGATGCGGCGACCTCGGCTACGGAAACCGGGTGATCGAATGAACGTTGACTGCCGTCGGGAAGAGTAATAGTTGGCATGGCGCCTCCTCTCCTAGTGGTGACCCCTACCAAAGGTCACGTGGGTTGGGATGAGCCAGTACAAGATCCAGTCCAGGCCATTCAATGACGAACGCCTGCCTTACAGCGGCAGGAGCCTTGCGGCCAACCGGGAAAACCGAACCAGAGTGACTGGGATTCAAATCAGGGTTATTCGAACATTTGCCGCCGGGACGAGTTGTCATCCGCAGCCTGGAAATACCCGAGCCCGGCATGCTAGCACAGATGAACGGTCATCGCCGCGCTCGAATTGAAGCAGGCGTAAATCCACGGTTTTTATGCCAGAGTGCTGAACTGAACCGAGCGCAACGCCTCAGATATCAAGACATCGACCCGAAAGGAGCATCTTCGCATGCGTCTCAATACATTGTTTGCAGTAGTCGCCCCCCTCGCCCTGCTGCTCCCACTGACCGCCCATGCCGACTGGCCCAAAGGCGAGCGCGAAAAATACATGGCTCAATGCACCGAGGCGGCAACGCCCCAGATCGGCCCGGCCGCTGCCAAGGCGCATTGCGCCTGTGGCGCCGATGCGATCAAGTCCTATCCAGCCGCGGACATCCAGGCCTTGATGGACAACAAGGCCACCCCACAGCTGCAGCAAAAGGCACTGGGGGAGATCGCAAAATGCAAGGCCGACAACAAGGCGAAAAAGTGAGAAAGCAGGGTTCCTGAACAGGCCCGGCAGGGTTGAAAAGCTCTGATTTCAGGCTTTTTTGAACGATTTATTCAGGTTTTACAGCTTTTTTTATCGTCTTTACTTTCGGCTGAAAGCCTTTAAAACCGGGCCTTTCAGCGGGTAAAGGCAGTAAAGTAAACACGACTGATTGGCAAACAGCGCGTCTGGGGGGGTCCCAAATCGAACATTTCGACTATGATACCCGGGTGTGCCCAGTTGGCCTGAGCAGCACAGTACACTGAAAATATATGTTTCTTGGAGATACACCATGTCTAATCGCCAAACCGGCACCGTTAAATGGTTCAACGATGAAAAAGGCTTCGGCTTCATCACTCCTCAAGGTGGCGGTGACGACCTGTTCGTACACTTCAAAGCTATCGAAAGCGACGGTTTCAAAAGCCTGAAAGAAGGCCAGACCGTTTCCTTCGTGGCTGAGAAAGGCCAAAAGGGTATGCAAGCTGCACAGGTTCGCCCAGAGTAATTTCTCGGCGCACTAAAAAAACCCCGTCCATGTGACGGGGTTTTTTGTGGGCGATTGAAAACCGCCTGTCAGCCGCAGTTCACCCGGTTGACTACCAGGTTGGCATCGGTATTGAGGTTCAGGCGATCGGAGCGGTACTCAAGCGTCACCATGTCGTTGGGCTTGAGGATCCGGGCAATCTGCGCGCCGGCACGGGTACGAGCCTGCTCCAGCAATTGTGGCGAGGCCTGCTTGCCAATGGCGAACTCGGCGCCCTTTGCTTCGCAGCGGCTGTGACCGGTCTCGGTCGCCACGGGTTCGGGGGTCGATTCCGAGGTGCTGCTGCAACCGCTCAAGACCACAGCGGCCAACAGAGTACTCAATGACGCGAGCTTCCAAGGCATGAAGCCTCCTTTTTCGATAAATAAACAGAGAGCGTGCGACAACCCAAACGGCGCTTGGTTTCAACACCACAGCCCTCGGTCTGGCTCATCCGGAAAACCAGCAGTTTGCCTGAGCCGCTACCGCTGTTCAGACATGAATCGTGACTGGATATGAACGCCGCTCAATAAACGTCGATGTAATCGAACGGAGGATTGGGCCAGTTATCCTTCAGCGCATTGTAGATCTGCATGACCCAGACCTCGTCGCTGGCAGCGACCCGCCCGACATATCCCGAGCCCTTCGCCCAGGTCTCGAGCCGAAACAGCAAACCATCGATGTCAGCGCCACCGACCACACCCGAGGACAAATAGGCGATACCGCCCTTGGTCACGCGCAGCTGGGTATGCTCGTCATCACTGGCCGAAGCCAGTAATTGGCGAACCGCCTCGAGGGTCAGGCCATCCGGAGCGTTCAAATCGATCTGCACGGCGGGGCTCCTTTAAAAACAAAAAAAAGAGTGTCGCACAGCCCTCCTCCAATGCCTAAGTCGCAGTGCCAAACCGGGGGCAAAAATGCTTAACTCCACTTACAGCCCTCCAACTCGCGAGCCCTACCATGAGCACCGTCAGCATCGAAGCCACCATCAATGCCAAATGGTCGGAGGGCCATAGCTCCTATAGCCCGAGCAGCCCCGAGGAACTGGCAATCATCGGCATAGAATTGCTGGTGAGGGAACTGGGGACGGAGGTCGCCCGCAACTTCATCCAGCAGGCATTCGAACGCTACCCGAGCGTGGTCGACGCCGTGGACTGATACTCACGCACCCGCAGGCCCAACCTGCGGGCGCATAGCCAGGCAGGTTACTTGAGGCGCGCCAGGCGCTCGGTCAGCAGGTCGAAGAAGCCCTGGGCATCACCGTTTTCCACCCAGAACGCGTTCTTCGGTGCTTTCAGGCCATCGTACCAGTCGACGATGGTCTGCCCGAACGTCGGGCCCTCGCGACTGTCCACGACGACATTGACCGAACGACCAGTGAACAACTGCGGCTTGAGCAGATAGGCAATCACCGTCGCGTCATGCACCGGCCCGCCCGTCATCCCGTAGTGCTCCATGTCGCCCTTGACGTATTCGTTGAGGATATCGCCCACCAGCTTGCTGGCATTGTTGTTCAGCGCCGCGATCTGCTTCAGGCGCGCTTCGCTGGTGAGGATCTTGTGGGTCACGTCCAGCGGCAGGTACGTCAGCTTCACGCCGCTCTTGGCCACGACCTCGGCCGCCTGCGGGTCGGCGAACAGATTGAATTCAGCCACCGGCGTGATATTGCCGCCGTTGAAATGCGCACCGCCCATGATCACCACTTCCTTGATGCCCTGGACGATATCGGGCTCCTGCACCAGCGCCAGGGCCAGGTTGGTCTGCGGGCCAAGCATGGCAATGGTGATGCTGTGTGGCTTGGCCGCCTTGAGCGTGTCGATCAGGTAGTTGACGGCATTGCCTTCGGCCAACCCTTTCTTCGGCTCGTGCACGGTGACACCCGACAGGCCTTCCTTGCCATGGATGTTTTCCGCGTAGATCGGCGTGCGCATCAACGGTTTCGGCGCACCGGCATACACGGGCACGTCTTCGCGCCCCGCCCATTCCCGGGCCAGGCGAGCGTTGCGAGAGGTCTTGTCCAGGCGCACATTGCCGGCGACGGTGGTCAGCGCACGGATATGCAGCTCCTCGGGCGACGCCAGGGCGAACAACAGCGCCACCACGTCGTCAGCCCCTGGATCGGTGTCGATGATCAGGTCGATTTTTTCCGCCGCCTGGGCGCTCGTAGCAGTGATCAATGACAAAAGCAGCAGACTCCGGATCAGTTGATGCATTTTCTGAGCATAGCGGTGCATGGCGCACTCCTTGTGCAGGGTTGAAGAGGGTTAGAACGTCACTCCAGCGACCAGCACGATATTGCAGTACGGAGAGCACTCGCCTGTGCGAATGATCGCCCGCGCCTGTCGGCTGATGATCTTGAATTGTTCATGGCTGACCAGCTCCCGCTCGCCCAGCGCACCCTCGGCATGCAGCGCCTCCAGGGTCGTCAGGGCCGACGGTTGTTTATCGAGGATCTCCTCGGCCAGGACATGGCTTTGCACCTGCATTTCGCTGAGCACCACCTTCAAGGTACTGACAAAGTCAGGAATGCCATGGGTCAGGGCCAGGTCGATCAATTCGACATGGGGCGGCACGGGCAGGCCGGCATCACCGATGACCACCTTGTCGCCATGGCCCAGGGAAGCGATCAGTCGTGACAGTGCCACATTCAACAACGGCGTCTTTTTCATGATTTGAAAGCCTGTACTTCCAGCAACGTGGGGATTGAAGGCTGCGCGCCCGCGCGGGTGACCGACAGCGCGGCGGCGGCCTGGCCGAAACGAATCGCGTCGACCTCGCTTTTGCCGCTGGCCAGGGCTGCCGCGAAGCCGCCGACAAAGGTGTCTCCGGCCGCCGTGGTGTCCACTGCCTTGACCCGTGGGGCCGGGAAGTGTTCGAAGCTGGCGCCGTTGGCAAACATCAACCCCTGGGCACCCAGGGTCACGATCACCTTGCCGGCGCCAGCGGCGATCAGATGCGCCGCGGCGGCTTCGGCGGTTTCCAGGGAGTCCACCGCCAGTTCGCTCAAGACCGCTGCTTCGCTTTCATTGGGAATCAGGTAGTCGATGCAGGCGTACCAGTCGGCCGGCAATCTCCGCGAGGCTGGCGCCGGGTTGAGGATGACGATTTTGCCTAACTCACGAGCGCGTTTGAGGGCGTGGCCGACGGTGGCATCCGGCACTTCGAGCTGGCAGATGACAACATCGGCGCTTTGCAGCACTTCATCGACACTGTCCAGGACCTCGGCGGTGAGCGCACCGTTGGCACCGGCGACGATAACGATCGCATTCTGGCTGTTGTCGTCGACGACGATCAGCGCCACGCCGCTGGCCCCCTCCACCACGCTGACCGCCTGGCAGTCGATGCCCTCGGCCAACAACCCGTTACGCAATTGTTCGCCGTAGGCATCATTGCCCACGCAACCGACCATCGATACCTGCGCCCCCAGGCGCGCGGCGGCCACCGCCTGGTTGGCCCCCTTGCCGCCCGGGATGGTGGAGAACGACTCGCCGATCAGTGTTTCACCACCACGCGGCAGACGCGGCGCCCGGGTTACCAGGTCCATGTTCAGGCTGCCTATTACCACTACTTTTGCTGGCATACATCACTACTCATCAATTCGGTTCAGCGGTATTGGGCGAATGTACCGGACAGCGGTGCAGTCGACTCTCGCAGGACAATACTCGGCGTCACGATCCGCTGCTCGGCGGCAAGGCCCGGCGTCGCAATTCGTCGCAGCAGCACTTCGGCCGCCATCTCGCCAAGTTGCAGGATCGACTGCCCTACCGTGGTCAACGCCGGGTAGACATAACGGCTCATCTGGATGTCATCGAAACCGATGACCGACAGTTCGCTGGGCACGCGCACGTTACGTTCAGCGGCGGCGCGCAGCACACCGATGCCGATCATGTCGTTGGCCGCAAAAATCGCGCTCGGCGGCTGCTGTTCAAGCAGTTGCGCAGCGGCGCGGTAGCCGCCGGTACTGGTGAAATCGCTCTCGAGCATGCGCTCGACGGGCAGCTCGATCCCGGCCTCTTTCAACGCACGGCAGTAACCGGCCAAGCGCATTTGCGCCACGCTGGTGTTGGCCGGGCCACCGATGAAGGCGATATCGCGGTGACCCAGCTCCAGCAGGTGCCGGGTCGCCAGGTAAGCGCCGTATTCATGATCGATACGCACCAGGTCTGCGTCGACGCCCTCGAGCCCGCGGTCGACGATCACCATGGGCGTGCGCACGTTGGACAGCCCCTCGGCCAAGCCGACATCACCGCCGGCGGACGCGAAGATCAGGCCATCGATGCGCTTTTCCAGCAGCACCCGCAGGTAGCTGCGCTGCTTGTCCGGGTTGTCGTCGGAGTTGCACAGGATCACGCAATAGCCGTTGCGCTCACAGTAATCCTCGATCCCCCGGGCCAACTCGGCAAAGTAAGGGTTGAGGCTGTTGGGCACCAGCAGGCCGATGGTCGCCGTGGTCTTGGCCTTGAGCGATCGGGCCACGGCGCTGGGCACGTAGTCCAGGCGCTCGATGGCCGCCTCGACCTTGAGCCGCACTTCCTCGCTGACCGGTCGCGTCTTGTTCACCACGTGGGACACGGTGGTGTAGGAAATCCCGGCGAGCGCTGCTACATCCTTGATCGTCGCCATGGTTCAGCCCCGCCGACTGGCGCGCTGGCTGCGATAGGTATCGAGCACGACTGCCACCACGATCACCGCACCGGTAATGATGCGCTTGGTCGGCTCAGTAGCGCCGATTTGCGCCAGGCCCGCCGCCAGCACGGAGATGATCAGCACGCCAAAGAAGGTGCTGATGACCGAACCGCGCCCACCCATCAAGCTGGTGCCACCGATGACCACGGCAGCGATGACTTGCAGCTCAAGCCCTGAACCGGCATTCGGATCCGCCGCTTCCAGGCGCGAAATCTGGAACAGCGCAGCCACACCGGCCAGCAAGCCCATCAGGCTGAACACCAGGATCTTGTAAGGCTTTGGATTGATACCGGCCAGGCGCACGGCTTCTTCATTGGTGCCGATGCCGATCAGGTAACGGCCGAACACCGTACGGGTCAGCACTGCCTGGGCAATGAAGATCACCAGCAAGGCGATGATGAACGAAGGTGAGATGCCAAAGGCGATGGGATTGGACAGCCAGGCGAACGAGTCGCCGATGTAGGCGGTCCGGGAGCCGGTCATCTGGTACGCCAGGCCTCGGGCCATTTCCAGCACGCCGAGGGAGACGATGAACGATGGGATCCGCCACGCCACGGTGATCGAACCGGTGACCGTACCCGCCAGCGCCGCCACGGCCATGCCGAGCAAGGCCGATGGCCAGACGCTCCAGCCCCAGCCGAGCACGGCCACGCTGACCGTCGATGCCGCGAGCGCCAGCACCGACCCCACCGACAGGTCGATGCCACCGATGATCAGGATGAACGTCATGCCGACCGCCAGCACCATGAGGTCCGGAATCTGGTTGGCCAAGGTACTGAAGGTGTCATAGGACAGGAAATGGCTGCTCAGGGCCGAGAACAGCGCGACCATGGCCAGCAGCGCGCCGGCCAGGCCCAGGTAGGTCCCGAGACCATAGAAGTTGCCACTCGATTTGCCGACGGCAGGTGCGGTTTTCATGAAAAATCCCTAGGCGCTGCTTCATTGAGCAACGCATCACGTTTCTGGTAGCCGGCGAATGCGGCGGCAAGCAAGTCATCCTGGGTCCAGCTGTCGCGCTCGAAGGTGTCGATCAGGCGTCCGGCGGACAGCACGCCGATCCGGTCACAGATCAACATCAGCTCCCGCAGGTCGCTGGACACCACGACCAGCGCCTTGCCCTGGCGCGTCAGCTCGCCGAGCAGCGCATAAATGTCGAATTTGGCGCCGACGTCGATGCCACGGGTCGGCTCGTCGAACAACATGACCGCGCAATCGCGTTCGAGCCAACGCCCGATCACGACTTTCTGCTGGTTACCACCCGACAGCTCGGACACCAACTGGGTCGGGCTGGAACTGCGGATGCGCATGGCATTGACCTGCCGCTGTGCCAAGGCCAGTTCAGCATCGCCATTGACCAGGCCGGCGCTGGAAATCTCCGGCATGTTGCCCAGGGCAATGTTGGCGGCGATGGATTGGGTCAGCAGCAGGCCTTCACCCTTGCGGTCTTCGGTGATCAACGCGATGCCATGGGCCACCGCATCGGACGGGGAGCGAATGCTCACGACCTGGGCCGGCGAACCCAGCGCCACCGTGCCGCTGTCGGCGGTATCGGCACCGAAGATCAGCCGCAACAGTTCGGTGCGCCCTGCCCCGATCAGGCCGGAGATACCGAAGATCTCGCCACTGCGCACTTCAAAGGACACGTCGCGGACCTTGTCGGAGCGTGTCAGGCCTTTAACCGTCAGCGCCGGCGCGCCGATCTGGCGTGGGCCCAGGTCGATATGCTCGCCCAGCTCCCGGCCGACCATCAGGGTCACCAGTTGCTCGCTGTTGTAGTTGGCCATCGGCTCGACGCAAACCAGGTTGCCATCGCGCAGTACGGCAATGCGCTGGGCGACCCGCGCCAGTTCTTCGAGGCGATGGGAAATGTAGATGATCGACACGCCGCGAGCCTGCAGACGAGTGATCTGCTCAAAGAGCATCTCGACTTCACGGGCCGTCAGCATCGCCGTCGGCTCATCGAGAATCAGCACATGGCAGTCGCCGATCAGGTTGCGGGCGATCTCGACCATCTGCTGGTGACCGATCCCCAGTTCGCCGACTAGCGTGTCGGGATCGATTGCATCCAGCCCCACCTGGGCCATGGCCTCGATGGCCGCCTTGCGCAATTGCTTGCGACTGATCCAGCCGCCGTGGTTGGGCAGGTTGTCGAGAAACAGGTTTTCGGCCACGGAAAGCGTCGGCAGCAGGTTGAGTTCCTGCATCACCATGCGCACGCCCAGCTCTTCAGCCTGGGTCCGACTGCCAGGACGATAATCCTGACCTTGAAACTGCATCTGCCCGGTCGTCGGCGTCACCAGCCCGCCGATGATCTTGGATAAGGTACTTTTGCCGGCGCCATTTTCGCCGGTCAGCGCCAGCACTTCACCGCGCATCAACGTCAGGTTGATATCGGTCAGTACAGGCTGGGCATAGGTCTTGCCGATACCGCTGACGCACAGGACAGCGTTCGGGTCGAGAACGGACATAACAAACTCTCCAATGCGCTCGCCCGGATGGGCGAGCACCGTTGTGTCGCCAGGATAACTACTTGGTCACCAGCTCGACCGGAGTTTCGATAACGCCGTTGATACCGCTGTCGACTTTTTCGCCCTTGAGGATCTTCAGCGCCGTCTCGATGCCGAACACGGCCTGCTTGGCGGCGAACTGGTCGGCCGTCGCCAGGACACGACCATCCTTGAGCATCGGCTTGATGGCATTGATGTTGTCGTAGCCGACTACCTGCACCTTGCCCGCCTTGCCCGCCGCGCGCACGGCCGATACAGCGCCGACCGCCATGCTGTCGTTACCGGCCAGCAGGGCCTTGATGTTCGGGTATTCGCTGAGCATCGACGCGGCAACCTGGTTGCCCTTGTTGATTTCCCAGTCACCCGATTGCAGGGAAACGACCTTGACCTGCGCCGCCTCCATCGCGTCCTTGAAGCCCGCGGTGCGTGCCTGGGCATTGGTGGTGGTGGACACGCCTTCGATGATGCCGACTTCGTCACCGGCCTTGAGCTGCTTGGCCAGGTACTCGCCCACCAGGCGCGCCCCTTTGCGGTTGTCCGGGCCTACGAACGGCACATTGATGTTCTTGCTTTTGACGACGACCGGATCGAGCTGGTTATCGATGTTGATCACGGTGATGCCAGCGTCGACGGCTTTCTTGATCACCGGAACCATGGCCTTGGAATCCGCTGGCGCGATGATCAGCGCATCGACCTTGGACACGATCATCTGCTCGACGATGCGAATCTGGTTGGCAGTGTCGGTTTCATCCTTGATCCCGTTGGAGATCAGGTCGAAATCGGCGGAGTGTTCCTTCTGATAAGCCTTGGCGCCGTCTTCCATGGTCAGGAAGAACTCGTTGGCCAGGGATTTCATGACCAGGGCGACCTTGGGTTTTTCTGCGGTCTGGGCGAATGCCGAGGAGATAGGCAGCGCAGCGGATGCGGCCGCGAGCATGGCAACAGCGAGAAGGCGTCCAGCGAATGGCAACTTCATGGGTTCACTCCGATCTTATGATTATTGTGAGCAAATCAATGCACGGAACGCCGCGCAAACGTTTGCGTGAAGTGAACTATGGTAAGGCTTCGGGGATTTGTCAACGTTGCGGTTTCATCCGCAACGTCGCAGTTCAGGCCGTCGTATTGACCACCGTACCCGAACTGGCGCCCTTTGCCAGCTCCGTGACCAAACGGCCGGTGACCTCCAGCAACGCGCCACTGGTGTCGGCGATCTGTCCCTGGGCCGCCATGACCGCCGAGGTCTTGGCTTCCGCCGTTGGGTAGTCGCGCGCCTGTGCGGCGGCCAGTTGTTGCTGCTGCTCCCTGAGCTGTTGCTGAAGCTCTTGCATCCGCTTGAGCAAAATCTGGACGGCAATGCTCTGGGTGCTGCCGCTCTCTTGTGCCTGATCGGTCGCTTCCGCGCCCGCCCCCGCACGGACTTTGCCGGGCGTTTGCGTCTCGCCAAGGGCCTCATCGGCGGCCTCGGTACTCGCCTCATTCAAGGCCTTCAGGGTGGCTGCGGACTGACCGCCGATGGTCACGGCCGCCGCGTTGGGAAAGCCGACTGTAAACGACATGACAAAACTCCATGGGTGGGATTCCTACGCAGGACATCGCCCGCCAAAGCAATTTCTTTAGCGCTCGCGCAAATCCGCCACAGGCCAGAGCGGTTGATCCACCCATTTATGCCAGCCAATAAAAAATTCCTTTCGCCTACACCAAAACGAAAAAAGTGCTGTCAGACGATTTTCTTGAATTTTAAGCAGTTGCGTAATTGCCTACGGTTAAATACTGTATGCACGTACAGCTTAATAAGGATAATCCTGTGGCCCCGCCCTCCGCTGCAACTACCCCTTTAGATTCCTATACACGACTCGGCCTGCGGGTCTCGAAAATCATCAACGCCCCCACCGCGCAAAAAGCCA
This sequence comes from Pseudomonas brassicacearum subsp. brassicacearum, assembly GCF_008801605.1. Classification (GTDB taxonomy): domain Bacteria; phylum Pseudomonadota; class Gammaproteobacteria; order Pseudomonadales; family Pseudomonadaceae; genus Aquipseudomonas; species Aquipseudomonas brassicacearum. The sequence continues at coordinate 82,869 of NZ_VZPJ01000009.1, forward strand.
AGGCAGCCCTGATCTTCCGTCTTCCCGACGAGCCGGTGGATGAGTGGGAGCGCCTGCTGGAAGAAATCGACGAGAACGACAACGTGACCCTCGCCTATCGCGACGATGGTGGTGTGCAGGTTTTCTGGGTTGTGCCGAAGGAAGATTGAGTCTGATGAGTGTTCGCTGTTTAGCTTTTTTGCTTGTGTTTATCGCCATGGGCGCACAGGCCGGTGCTCCGCGCACCTTCAACGAAGCCAAGAAAGTCGCCTGGAAACTCTACGCGCCACAATCCACCGAGTTTTACTGTGGCTGCAAATACACCGGCAATCGCGTGAACCTGGCCGCCTGCGGTTATGTACCGCGCAAGAATGCCAGCCGCGCCGCTCGCATCGAGTGGGAGCATATTGTCCCGGCGTGGCAGATCGGCCATCAGCGTCAATGCTGGCAACAAGGGGGTCGCAAGAACTGCACCCGCTATGACCCGGTCTATCAACGGGCCGAGGCCGACCTGCACAACCTGGTGCCGAGCATCGGGGAAGTGAACGGTGATCGCAGCAATTTCAGTTTCGGCTGGCTGCCGGTGCAGAAGGGTCAGTACGGCTCATGCCTGACCCAGGTGGACTTCAAGGCCAAGAAGGTCATGCCCCGCCCTTCTATCCGGGGCATGATCGCCCGGACCTATTTCTACATGAGCAAGCAATATGGCCTGCGCCTCTCGAATCAGGACCGGCGCTTGTATGAGGCCTGGGACAAGACCTACCCGGTCGAAAGCTGGGAGCGTCAGCGCAACCAGAGCGTGGCGTGCGTCATGGGCCGCGGGAACGAGTTCGTGGGGCCGGTGGACATGAAGGCCTGCGGCTGACCTCGCATTTATGAAACTGTGGGAGCGAGCTTGCTCGCGATAGGGGCATGTCAGTCAACATCAACATTGGCTGATCCACCGCTATCGCGAGCAAGCTCGCTCCCACAGGTTTTGTGGCTTGACTGGCTTATTTGTGCTGCCCGATTACTGGGCCGTCGGGTAATCCACCACCAACGTCTCGATGTTGCGTTTTTTCGCCCGGACCAGGGCAGCCGTCACCTGTTCCTGCTTGGCTTCGGCCTCAGCCTTGGAGCTGAAAGGACCGACCAGGACGCGCTCCTTGCCGTTTTCCCGCACCACGTTCGACATGAAGCTGTGTTCGATGAGCCAACCGGTCAGGTCGCTGACCGCCTGCGGCGTTTCGCCGCGAACCTCGACGGCCCACTGCGGCGCGGCAGCGGCGGCCGGTGCGGAGGTCGCTACGGGTTTGGGTTTCGGTGCTTCGACGTCACGCCCCTCACCGCATCCTGCCAGCACCAATACCGCAATAACCCAAGCCAATTTGCGCACAACGTTTCCCTCGGAAGACATGAGGGACGGATTTTAGCACCCGTGCCCCTCAAGATCGCCGCAAACAGTGCTCAAAACACGAGAATCCTGCCCGGCGTCTCTGTATAGTCGCACCCTGGGAATTAATGCTGCATCTGTACGTCAGAAAGAGGCACCCACATTGTGACACTTAGCACTAATCTATAAGCAGTACCGACATCTGCACTGTCTGAATCAGGTGCCCTATAAAGCAATCAAGGAGAACACCATGCTGATACTCACCCGCAAAGTCGGTGAAAGCATAAACATTGGTGACGACATCACGATCACCATTCTGGGCGTTAGCGGCCAACAGGTCCGGATCGGCATCAACGCCCCGAAAAACGTTGCGGTGCATCGCGAAGAGATTTACCAGCGTATTCAGGCGGGCCTCACTGCCCCCGACAAGCCGCAAACTCCCTGAGCCTTGCTGCAGTCCGTAGCCAGCCCGTTTGCATCGCCGCAATGGCTGGCTAAAGATTCTGGTCGACCGTGTCTTACCCTGCCCATCCCACTTCTTTTCGTCCAGCCCGTTGAACCGATACTAATGACATGGCGCTTAGCATGGCTGTCAGACGTTTCGTTTTAATGATGACGAAGCGGGCGTTCGCGGCCGGTCAACCCAGGCTCACGCCCCGCGCCATGCCCGTGGCGGCGATCATCATCAAGATCAGCAACAAAGCCTCGATGTGGCTGATCCGTGCAAACCGGCCAGCTTTCGAAGGATCGATCGCAGCCCCTTTGCCCAGCGCCATCCGCCATTTGATCAGGGCGATCATTGGCGCGATCTCAAGCAACAGGATCAGCAGGAGCAAGGTCATCTTCAGGTGAAACAGCGGTTGGTGCAGGTAATAATCCGTGCCTTTTTCGTACCCGCCAAACGCCCGCATCCCACCAGTCACCAACAACACCAGCGCCGACAGGCCCCACAGATTGTCAGCGACCAAGACACTCCGAACCGCATCCACACCGCTCGCCAGGCGTCGCAGCGCCGTGCCGCGCGTCAGCACCGCCCAGAACCCGAGGGCGAAGGCCAGCAGATGAATTGCCGCGAGAGACCAATGAGCCAACATGGAAGAACCCTGTCAGAGAACGTCGAATCGACCTGACAGTACTAGCTCATAAAACAATGAATGCCAGGCTGGTCACAAAAAAATGTGGGAGCGGGCTTGCTCGCGATGGCGGTGTATCAGTCGACAATAATGTTGTCTGACATTCCGCTATCGCGAGCAAGCTCGCTCCCACAGGGGTATTGCGAACGTTAAAAGATTTTAGTCCGCCAGACGCCAGGTCGTGCCGCCCTTCCCATCTTCCAGCACCACGCCCATGGCAGTGAGCTGGTCGCGGATGCGGTCGGATTCGGCCCAATCCTTGTTGGCGCGCGCAGTCAGGCGCGCCTGGATCAACGCCTCGACTTCGGCGGCGTCCACGCGGCCTTCGGCACCAGCCTGCAGGAAGTCATCGGCTTCGAGCTGCAACACACCCAGTACGCTGGCCAGTTCTTTCAGGCGGGCCGCCAGACCGGCCGCGGCATTGAGATCGCTCTCACGCAGGCGGTTGATCTCACGCACCATCTCGAACAGCACCGCGCACGCTTCCGGCGTGCCGAAGTCGTCGTTCATCACTTCAGTGAAACGCGCCACGAACGCTTCGCCACCGGCGGCCGGCACGCTCGGCAGGCCCTTCAACGCGTGATAGAAACGCTCCAGGGCACCCTTGGCGTCCTTGAGGTTGTCTTCCGAGTAGTTGATGGCGCTGCGGTAGTGGCTCGACACCAGCAGGTAACGCACGACTTCCGGGTGGTACTTGTCGAGCACGTCGCGGATGGTGAAGAAGTTGTTCAAGGACTTGGACATCTTCTCGCCGTTGATCCGGATCATGCCGCAATGCATCCACGCGTTGGCGTAGGTCTTGCCGGTGGCCGCTTCGCTCTGGGCGATTTCGTTTTCGTGGTGCGGGAACTCCAGGTCGCTGCCGCCGCCATGAATGTCGAAGGTCTCGCCCAGGCAGCAGGTGGACATCACCGAGCATTCGATGTGCCAGCCCGGACGCCCGGCGCCCCATGGCGATTCCCAGCTCGGCTCACCCGGCTTGGCGCCCTTCCACAGCACGAAGTCCAGCGGGTCTTCTTTCGACTCGTCGACTTCGATACGCGCGCCGATACGCAGGTCTTCGATCTTCTTGCGCGACAGCTTGCCGTAGCCCATGAACTTGGCAACGCGGTAGTACACGTCGCCATTGCCCGGTGCGTAGGCGTAGCCCTTGTCGATCAAGGTCTGGATCATGCTCAGCATGCCAGGGATGTGGTCCGTGGCACGGGGCTCCAGGTCCGGCTTGAGGATATTGAGGCGCGCCTCATCCTCGTGCATGGCCTTGATCATGCGCTCGGTCAGCGCATCGTAAGGCTCGCCGTTTTCGCGGGCACGGTTGATGATCTTGTCTTCGATGTCGGTGATGTTGCGCACGTAGGTCAGGTCATAACCGCTGAACCGCAGCCAGCGGGTTACCAGGTCGAAGGCGACCATGCTGCGACCATGACCAATGTGGCAGTAGTCGTACACGGTCATGCCGCAGACGTACATGCGGACCTTGTTGCCATCCAGCGGCTTGAAGACTTCTTTGCTCTTGGTGAGCGTGTTGTAGATCGTAAGCACAGGGTTTCCCTTAAGACTTGATCACTGACCCCAGGAATCGCGCAAGGTCACGGTACGGTTGAATACCGGAGCACCGGGTTTCGAGTCCTTGATATCCGCGCAGAAGTAACCTTCGCGCTCGAACTGGAAACGGTCTTCCGGCTGTGCGTTGCCCAGCGAAGGCTCGGCACGACAACCAGTGAGTACTTGCAGGGAGTCAGGGTTGATGTTGTCCAGGAAGCTGGCGCTGTCTTCGGCCTTTTCCGGGTTCGGCGAACGGAACAGGCGATCGTAGAGGCGCACTTCGCACTCGACGCTGGCGGCGGCCGGCACCCAGTGAATCACGCCCTTGACCTTGCGACCTTCCGGGTTCTTGCCCAGTGTGTCGGGATCGTACGAGCAACGCAGTTCGACGATGTTGCCGTCGGCGTCCTTGATGGCCTCGTCGGCGCGGATCACGTAGCTGCCACGCAGGCGCACTTCGCCGGTAGGCTCCAGGCGCTTGTAGCCTTTAGGCGGCTCTTCCATGAAGTCGTCACGGTCGATGTAGATTTCCCGGGCAAACGGCAGGACGCGCACGCCCATGTCTTCTTTCGGGTGGCGCGGCAGTTCGAGGTTCTCGACCTGGCCTTCCGGGTAATTGGTGATGACCACTTTCAGCGGACGCAGCACGCACATGGCGCGCGGGGCGCTGTGGTCGAGGTCGTCACGGATGCTGAATTCCAGCATGCCGAAGTCCACCACGCCGTCGGAACGGTTGGTGCCGACCATTTCGCAGAAATTGCGGATCGACTTGGGGGTGTAGCCGCGACGACGGAAGCCCGACAGCGTCGACATGCGCGGGTCATCCCAGCCGTTGACGTGCTTCTCGTCCACCAGTTGCTTGAGCTTGCGCTTGCTGGTGATGGTGTAGTTCAGGTTCAGGCGGCTGAATTCGTACTGGCGCGGGGTGGCCGGCACCGGCAGGTGCTCGAGGAACCACTCGTACAACGGACGATGGCTTTCGAACTCCAGGGTGCAGATCGAATGCGTGATGCCTTCGATGGCGTCCGACTGGCCGTGGGTGAAGTCATAGTTGGGGTAAATGCACCATTTGTCGCCGGTCTGGTGGTGATGGGCGTGACGGATGCGGTACATGATCGGGTCGCGCAGGTTCATGTTCGGCGAAGCCATGTCGATCTTGGCACGCAGCACCCGAGCGCCGTCCGGGAACTCACCGGCGCGCATACGGGCGAACAGGTCCAGGTTCTCTTCCACGCTGCGGTCACGGAACGGGCTGTTCTTGCCCGGCTCGGTCAGGCTGCCACGGTATTCCTTGGCCTGCTCGGGGGTCAGGTCGCACACGTAGGCGTTGCCGGCCTTGATCAGTTCCACTGCCCAGTCATGCAACTGGTCGAAATATTGCGAGGCGTAGCGCACCTCACCGGACCATTGGAAGCCCAGCCATTTGACGTCGCTTTCGATCGCGTCGATGTATTCCTGGTCTTCCTTGGCCGGGTTGGTGTCGTCGAAACGCAGGTGCGTGACGCCGCCGAACTCCTGGGCCAGGCCGAAATTCACGCAGATCGACTTGGCATGGCCGATGTGCAGGTAGCCGTTGGGTTCTGGCGGGAAGCGAGTGACGATCTGTGTGTGCTTACCCGAGTCCAGGTCCGCCTGGATGATCGGGCGCAGGAAGTTGACCGGCACGGCCGGGCCGGTCTTGGAATTCGAGGTAGGGTCGACAGTGGGCTTGCTCATAGGATCCTTGAACAGACAAGTGCGCGGCCGGGTGCGGCCTGATAAATCAAAGCCCGTATCATAGCCGATGCTGTCAAGCACCTGACAGGCCAGGCCGGCAAACGATTGAATTTAATCGACGGCCAGATGAAAAACAGCCTCGAAATTCGTGCCCGGCACGCTAAACTGCCCAGCCTGGCCGATTACAGCCAGACCGGTTGCGGGCAGTGAAGCCCCGAAACCCACGAATTCCTTGAAAGAGTACCGATCATGAGCAAAGTCAAACTGACCACCAACCACGGCGACATCGTCCTGCAACTGAACGCCGAGAAGGCACCGCTGACCGTTGCCAACTTCGTCGAGTACGTCAAGGCCGGCCATTACGAAAACACCGTGTTCCACCGCGTCATCGGCAACTTCATGATCCAGGGCGGCGGTTTCGAGCCCGGCATGAAGGAAAAGAAAGACAAGCGCCCAAGCATCCAGAACGAAGCCGACAACGGCCTGCCGAACAAAAAGTACAGCGTTGCCATGGCCCGTACCATGGAGCCGCATTCGGCCTCCGCGCAGTTCTTCATCAACGTGGCGGACAACAGCTTCCTGAACCACAGCGGCAAGACCACCCAGGGCTGGGGCTATGCAGTGTTCGGTGAAGTGATCGAAGGCACCGACGTGGTCGACAAGATCAAAGGCGTTTCCACCACGTCCAAGGCCGGCCACCAGGATGTCCCGGCAGAAGACGTGATCATCGAGAAAGCCGAGATCATTGAGTGATATTGCTGATTTCAGACTTGCATCTGGAAGAGGAGCGCCCGGACATCACCCGGGCGTTTCTGGATTTACTCGCCACACGCGCCCGCTCGGCGCAAGCGTTGTACATTCTGGGCGACTTTTTCGAAGCCTGGATCGGCGACGATGCCATGACGCCGTTCCAGCGTTCCATCTGCCAGGCCCTGCGCGAATTGAGCGACAGCGGCACGGCCATCTTCCTGATGCACGGCAATCGCGACTTCATGCTGGGTCAGGCCTTTTGCAAAGCGGCCGGCTGCACCCTGCTCAAGGACCCGAGTGTCGTGCAGTTCAATGGCGAGCCGGTGCTGCTGATGCACGGCGACAGCCTCTGCACCCGCGACGAAGGCTACATGAAGCTGCGGCGCTGGCTGCGCAACCCGGTCACGCTGTTCGTCCTGCGGCACCTGCCGCTGGGCAGCCGCCAGAAGCTGGCGCGCAAACTGCGCAGCGAAAGCCGCACGCAGACACGCATGAAAGCCAATGACATCGTCGACGTCACGCCCGAAGAGATCCCACGGATCATGCAGCAATACGGCGTGAAGACCTTGATCCACGGCCACACCCATCGGCCCGCCATCCACAAGTTGCAACTGGGCGAACACGCCGCCCGGCGCATTGTGCTGGGGGATTGGGACAAGCAAGGCTGGGCGTTGCAGGTGGACGAACAGGGGTTTGCGTTGGCGCCGTTTGGGTTTGGTAATGCGCAGTTGGCGTTGCCAAGCACCTAAAGACCGCAGATCTCCTTTGTGGGCGCGAGCCTGTGGGAGCAAAGCTTGCTCGCGATGAACGATGACACGGTCTTGCAGTTGAACCATGTCGCCTGCATCGCGGGCAAGCCTTGCTCCCACAGGTACGCTCCCACAGGGTGTTGTGTGTGGATCAATGCCCCGCCGATGCAGGCCCAGCCTTCGCCGCGAACGGCGGCTTCGCCAGCCACACCAGCACGATCAACCCCATGAACGCCCAACCCAGCAGCGTGAAGTAATCCACGGTGGAGAGCATGTACGCCTGGCTGTTGAGGACCTGCTCGAGCCGGGCATAGGCCGGGGCACTCGCACCACCGAGTTGGTTGAGTGCTTCGCGGGTGGCCGGCTCGAAAGTGCTGATGCTTTCGCTCAGGTAGGCGTGATGCTGGTCGGCCCGGCGGATCCAGATCCAGGTGGTCAGGGACGCGGCAAAGCTGCCACCCAGGGTCCGCAGGAACGTCGCCAGCCCCGCGCCGTCGGCAATCTGGTGCGGCGGCAGGTCCGACATCAGGATGCTCAGGGTCGGCATGAAGAACAGCGCCACGCCGATGCCCATGAACAACTGCACCATCGCAATGTGCTGGAAATCCACCTCGTTGGTGAACCCGGCCCGCATGAAGCAGCTCAGGCCGATGGCCAGGAACGCCAGCCCGGCCAACACGCGCAGGTCGAACCGGTGGGCGTACTTGCCGACGAAAGGCGACATCAGCACCGGCAGGATACCGATGGGCGCCACCGCCAGCCCGGCCCAGGTCGCGGTGTAGCCCATCTGGGTCTGCAACCACTGCGGCAGGATCAGGTTGATGCCGAAGAACCCGGCGTAGCCCCCCACCAGCACAATGGTGCCGATGCGAAAGTTGCGATAGGCGAACAGGCGGAGATTGACCACCGGGTGACGGTCGGTCATTTCCCAGATCACGAACACCGCCAGGGCAATGATCGAAATCAGCGCACCGATGATGATGAAGTTCGACTCGAACCAGTCCAGGTCGTTGCCTTTGTCGAGAATCACCTGGAGCGCGCCAACGCCAATGATCAGCGTGATCAACCCCACATAATCCATCGGTTGATGGCTGGTGACCACCGGCCGCGCCTTGAGCTGCTGTTGCACCACGAGCGCGGCGAAGACGCCGATGGGCACGTTGATGAAGAAGATCCACGGCCAGCTGTAGCTGTCGGTGATCCAGCCGCCGAGGATCGGCCCGGCAATCGGCGCCACCACCGTGACCATCGCCAGCAACGCCAGGGCCATGCCGCGCCTGGCCGGCGGGTACACGGCAATCAGCAAGGTCTGGGTCATCGGGTACAACGGCCCGGCCACCAGCCCTTGAAGTACACGAAAGCCGATCAGCTCCGGCATCGAGGTGGAAATACCACACAAGAACGACGCGAGCACGAACAGCATCGTCGCCCACAAAAACAGTTTCACCTCGCCAAACCGCCGGCTCAGCCAGCCGGTAAGCGGCAAGGCGATGGCGTTGCTCACCGCGAACGAGGTGATCACCCAAGTGCCCTGCTCCGAGCTGACACCCAGGTTGCCGGAAATGGTCGGCAAGGCAACGTTGGCGATGGTGGTGTCGAGCACTTGCATGAACGTCGCAAGCGACAGCCCGATGGTGCTGAGCAACAGGCTGGGCGGCGTGAAAGACGCGTTATTGCTCATTGCGAAATCCTATGAAGCGAAGGTGGCGAAATCCCTTAGGGCAAGACACAAACCCTGTGGGAGCCAGGCTGTTGGCTGTGTGGGAGCAAAGCCAACAGCCTGGCTCCCACAGGTTTCAGAGGTTGGCCTGCAATTGCGATCAGCGCTGCACGGTCTTGCTCGCCACCGCACTGTTGTCGTGGATCAGGCGGGCGATCATCGCGTCGGCATCGGTCAGCTGCTGGTCGTAGACCTGGGTGCTGAACGAGGCTTTCTGCGGTGGCTGCTGGGCCAGTACCGGGCCGCTCTGGTCGTGCAGGTCGACACTGACCAGGGTCGACAGGCCGACCCGCAGCGGATGCTTGGCCAGCTCCTGGGCATTGATGTGAATGCGCACCGGCACCCGCTGGACGATCTTGATCCAGTTACCGGTGGCGTTCTGCGCCGGCAGCAAGGCAAATGCGCTGCCGGTCCCGGCGCCGAGGCTGTCGATGGTGCCGCTGTACTTCACATCGCTGCCGTACAGGTCGGCTTCGATGTCCACTGGCTGGCCGATGCGCATGTCGCGCAGTTGGGTTTCCTTGAAGTTGGCGTCGATCCACAGCTGATCCAGCGGGATCACCGCCATCAACGCCGTACCCGGCTGCACCCGTTGGCCCAGTTGCACGGTGCGCTTGGCGACATAACCGGTGACGGGTGCGATCAAGGTACTGCGGGCGTTGGCCAGGAAGGCCTGGCGCAGTTGCGCGGCGGCGGACTGCACATCGGGATGGGACGACACCACGGTATCGTCCACCAAGGCGCTGGTGGTCTTGAGCTGTTGCCGGGCATTGGCCAAGGCGTTCTGCGCCGAGGTCAGGTCATCCCGGGCGTGAGACAGTTCCTCCTTGGAAATCGCCCCGCCGGCCGCCAGGTTCTTGCGTCGGCTGTAGTTTTCCTGGGCCTTCTGCACTTCGGCCTCTTGCGCATTGACCTGCGCCCGCATGCCATCGACGTTGCTGTACAAGCCACGCACCTGGCGCACGGTCCGGGCCAGGTTGGCCTGGGCACTTTGCAGCCCGACTTCGGCATCGTTCGGGTCGAACTGCACCAGCACCTGGCCTTCACGCACCAGGTCGCCGTCGTCGGCCCCGATGCTCACCACGGTGCCAGTGACCAGCGGTGTGATCTCCACCACGTTGCCGTTCACATAGGCATCGTCGGTGCTTTCGCTCCAGCGGCCATACAGTTCGTGCCAGGCCCAGACGCCCAGGCCCGAGAGAATGACCAGCAGCGCCAGTGTCAGCAGCATGACCTTGCGCTTGCGTGGGTTGCCGTCCTGCGCATGTTCGGATTGAGTCGTTTCGGCAGTCGCCATGACAAGTACCTCGAATCAGTTATTTGGCGTGGTAGCGGCCGGGGTGGCCGCCGCCAGGGTCTGGGCTTCGAAACCACCGCCCAGGGCCTGCATCAGTTGGATCGACAAATCGATCTGGTCGGCATTCAGGTTCGCCAGTTGGCGCTGGGCCTGGAGCAATTGCTGCTCGATGCTCAGCACGTCCAGGTAATTACCGATGCCCGAGCCGTAGCGCTGGACCACCGTGTCGTAGGAGCTCTGTGCGATATCAGTGGCATGTTGCTGGGCGCCGATCTGGCGAGCGATGTCACGCAATTGGTTGATGGTGTCGCTGACATCGCCAAGGGCCGTGACCAGGCTCTTGTTGTATTGCGCCACCGCCAGGTCGTAATCGGCGTCCCGGGCATCCAGGTCCGCCCGCAAGCGGCCGCCATCGAAGATCGGCAGCGACACCGTCGGCCCAACATTGAAGAAGCGGCTGGCCGAACCGAACATCGCATCGCCCAGCAACGACCGGGTTCCGGCGGCTGCGCTCAAGTTGAGATTGGGGTAGAAGTTGGTCTTGCCAGCCTCGATGTTCTTGCTCGCCGCCTCGACCCGCCAGCGTGCCGCGACCAGGTCCGGACGCCGCCCCAGCAACTCGGCCGGCAGGTTCGATGGCAAGGCGACCGTGCTGGCTTGCAGCACGTTGGGCCGGGGGATTTCATTGCCGCGGTCAGGCCCCTTGCCCAGCAACACCGCCAGGGCGATCTTGGCGCTTTGCAGGCGTTTCTCTGCGTCGATCAGGGTTGCATCGGCGCTGGCTTCCAGGCTTTCGGTCTGCTGGAACTGATATTCGCTGTCGATCCCGGCAGTGAGGCGGCGCTTGCCCAGGTCGAGCATCTGCCGGGTGCGCTTGAGGTCCTCGGAGGCCAGGTCATAAATGATGTGGGCCTGGCCCAGGTCGCTGTAGGCCCGGGCCACGTCGGCGGCCAGGGTCAGTTGCGCGGCCTGGCGATCGATCTCGGCGGCGCGGGCCTGGCCGAGGGCGGCTTCCCAGGTGGCACGCTGGCCGCCCCAGAGGTCGAAGTTGTAATTGAAGTCCACACCTAACGTGCGCAGGGTGCTGTACGCCCCGCCCTGCCCTTGCGGGTCCTGGTCACGGGACAGGCGCGAACGGCTGGCACCACCGCTGGCATCGAGGGTCGGCAGGCGCGCCGCGTTGGCGGCATAGGCGGCGGCACTGGCCTGATGGACCCGGGCGCTGGCGATCTGCATATCCGGGCTATCGCGCAGGGCTTCACGAATCAGGCCATCGAGTTGCGGGTCGCCGAGGCTCTTCCACCAATCTCTTTTCGGCCACGCGGCCTGCGACAGCGTGACACCATTCAGCGATTGCCCAGCCTTGAGGCTCTGGGCCTCCAGGCTGACGCCTTCGGTCTTCAGGCCGCTGTAGCTGGCACAGCCAGCCAGGCTCATGGCCAAGACCACCAGGCTTAATCGGGTACGCAAGGTTCTACGCTTCATTTTCCCCCCATTCGCGACACGGTGATGGGGTCACCGGCGGCGAGCAGAATTTTCTTGAGGATCTGTTCGAGGGTTTGCAGCTCCTCGGGGCTGATGGCGCCGGCCAACTGGTTCATGGCTTCGGCACCGATAAACGGCAGGCGATCGGCGAGGGCCTGGCCGGCTTCAGTCAGCACCAGGCGCACTTGCCGGCGGTCCTGGGCGGAGCGTTCACGGGCCAGGAAACCTTTCTGCTCCAGGCGATCGAGCATCCGCGTCATCGAGCCGCTGTCCAGGGACAGGTAACGACACAGCTCGGCCGGCGTCTCGATGCCGTACTGGGCCATGATGATCAACACCTTGAACTGCGCGGCGGTGATGCCGACAGGTTCCATGTGAGTGTCGATGATCCGATCCTTGAGCAGCGCGGTGCGGCCGAGCAGCATGCCGAGATGGCAATTGTGAAAGTTGTCTGGAGTGAAATGCTTCATCTGACCACCGTTTGCTGCCTAGGCAGTGAATGTATGTCGAGATATTACTGCTTAGGCAGCAAATGTCAATCGAATAGTTAGCTTGCTATTCACATGAAGTGTGTGGGAGCTGGTCCTGTGGGAGCAAGGCTTGCCCGCGATAGCATCACCTCGGTTCGACTGATAGACCGAGTTGCCTATATCGCGGGCAAGCCTTGCTCCCACACAAGCCCGCTCCCACAAAGGGGGGTTCGGGGAAGGTTAGAAATCGCGCTTGTAGAAGATGTCCAGCGAGCTGGCGACGCCGCTCGCGGCTTCGAGGTAGACCTTCTTGCTGAGCTTGTAGCGCAGGGCGATGGTGTTGGCCGGCTCGAACACGCCGACGCCGTAGCGCAGGCTGAGTTTTTCCGACAGGTTGCCGCTGGCGACCACGCTGGTGGCATTGCCGCTGCCCTGGGTGTCGAGCTGGAAATCCTCGATCCCCAGGTTATTGGCCAGGCTGGTGGTCACCCCCGAGCTGCCCATCAACCCCAGGCCCAGCGCCGCCTGGGCGAGCATGTTGTTGTCCTCGCCGGTGGTGCTCAGCGGCCGGCCCAGCACCAGGTAGGACAACGCCTGTTCCTGGCTCATGGCCGGTTCCGAGAAGATTTGCGTGGTCGGTTGTTCGGCGCTGCCGCTCAAGCGGATGCCGGCGATCACGTCGTCGGTCTGGCGGATCGCTTCGATGTCCAGGTAGGGCTGGTCGATGGGCCCGGCGAACAGCAGCCGCGCCCGCCGCACTGTCAGCCGTTGCCCGTAGGCCCGATAACGACCGTCGTTGAGCCAGAGCTCGCCGCGGGTGTCCATGTTGTCGCCGATGTGAACCTGGCCCTGCACGTTGGCGGTCAGGCCGAAACCCGAGAACGCGAGCTTGTCCTGGCCGACGATCACGTCGATGTCCATCGCCATGGCCAGCGGCGCCTTGCCCTCTTCGGTCTGGTGGCCGACGATCACCGTGTCATCCGAAACCTTGACGGTGGACGGCGGCAGTTCGCGGATGGTGATCTCGCCTTTGGGCACCAGGACCTTGCCGGCAATGGAAAGCCGCTCACCGTGCATGGTGATGTTCAGGTCGGGCGCCACGTCGAGCACCGCATAAGGCTCGACGGTGACTGGCAGTTGCGAACCCTTGAGGGCCAGGTTCATGGTCAGGGCGTCGCCCCAGCCGATGTTGCCGTTCAGGCTGCCCTGCCCGCTCTTGCCACTTTTCCAATTGCCATTGAGCTGCACCGCTTCGCCGGTAATCGCTGCCCGCATCTGCAAGGCTTCAAGGCTGACCGGCAGTTCCGGGCCAGACACTTCACCGTCGCTGAGCACCAGGTTGCCGTTGACCTGGGGCGCAAGCAGACCACCAGACAAGGTTCCGCTGCCGTTCAGGTGACCGGTGAGGGTTTCCACCATCGGCACGAATGGCCGCGCCACGGACAGGTCCAGGCCGGTCAGGCGGAACGAGCCGCTGACGGGTTTGCTGGCCGGTATGGGGTTGATTTGTGCCTGGAGCATCAGTTCGCCGAGCCTGGCGCCGACGAAATTCAGGTCGGTGTCGATGCGCTTGGGGGTCAGGCGGCTGTTGAGCGTCAGGGTCTGGTAGGGGAAGTCCAGCCATTGCGCCTTATCGCCCTCCTTGTCCCGAATCCGTAAAGTACCGCCGCTGGCGTCCACCAGGATCCGGCCATTCGGACCGCTGGCCGGCAGGTCCAGTTGCAGGTCCGCGTTGAGCCGGCCCTGCCAGGCAAAATCCTTGGGCATCCACTGGGCCAGGCTTTCGATGGGGAATTGCTTGAGGTGATAGCGCAACTTCGGTTCCGGCATCAGCCGCTGGTCCTCACCGCACAGGCTGGCCTCGCCTGAACGCCAGCAATGCGCGCCGACGTTGAGCGTGCCATCGGCCAGGCGCTCCAGTTTAGCCGGGGCTTGCAGGCGCCAGGCTTGACCGCCGGCCTGCACGTCGCCGCTGGCCAGGCGCCCGCGCCAATTGCCTTGGTCGAGCGCGCCATCGAGTGCCAGGGTCGTGTCGAGCTGCGGCCCTTGCAAGTCGAGGTTGAGTGCTTGCCGTTTGATGTCGCCCTGTCCGCTGACCGTCAGCACGCCCAGTGACGTTTCGCCGGCGCGGATACCGCTGGCCTTGAGGTCGAGCTTGCCGCGCTGGGCGCTGTCGAGGATCGCATCCAGGTTCAGGCTTTGCAGGCGGTTGTCCTGGAAGGCCAGTTGCGTGCCTTGCAGGCCGAGCTTGCCTTGGGGGGCTTTGAGCGTGCCGGCCACGTCGACACGGCCGACGACTTGGCCGCGCAATTGCGGCCAGAGCTGAGCCAGGCGTGCGAGCTTGATGTCGATCTGGCCGGTCAGCTTCTCTTGCAGGCTGCCGCTGCCGTTGATGCGGTTATCCCCCAGGCGAATATCCAGCGCGCTGAGCTTCCACTGCTCGCCAGCGCCGCTGGCCTTGGCCTGGAACACCGCGGGCTGGCCACGCAGTTTGCCCTTGAGGTCCAGGTCCGCGTCGAGATCGAGGCGATCGTTCTTCATCATCCCTTTGCTGCGCAACGGCCCGGCCAGGGTCCCGGGCAGTTCGCCAAGCCAATACGCCGGGTTGATGGCCGACAGTTGCAGCGCCGTGTCCCAGGCAATGCCCTCGACAAATTGCAGGCTCAGGTGCCCTTCGGCCTTGCCCTGCCCCGCCGCGAGCTTGAGCTGCGGCAAATGGATTTGCGTCAGGTCGCCACTGAACGGGCTGCCCAGGCTGAAGGCCCCGGCGGGTCCGTCCAGCGCGGCCTGGAAGTTGCCCAGGTATTGGCCATCGGTGTAGGAGACTTCGCCGTCGAAGCTGCGCAGCGTCACCTGTGGCTCGTCGATCAGCGGATAGAGGCGATGCCAGGGGAAATCCAGCCAGGCGACTTTCGCCTCGGCGCGCAGGCCTTCGCGCCAGTCCAATTGGCCGCTGAGTTTCAGGCTTTGCTGATCGCCGGCATCCAGATCCAGGCCGGCGATCTGCGCGCCGTTGGCGTCCACCGTGCCTTGCAGCAACAACGCCACCGGCCCTTTTTCGGCGGGCAGCGTCGCCTTGCCGAGCAGTTGATAGCCGTTTTTCAGATCGCCTTCGCCGGTCAATTCCAGTTGATTGAGCAACAACGTGTCGGGCAAATCGGCACTGGCCTTGAAGCCGTCGGCGGTGATGCGCACCTTGGCGGGCAGGTTGTCCGCCAACGGTTGCAGCTCACCGTTCAACTGGCCTTGCAGGTAACCGCTGCTGTCGGCCTTGAGGTTGAGGGTCTTGAGCAGGTTGCCGTCGACTTTCAGGTCCAGGGCCCAGGGCGTTGCGCCCGGCGCCGGCAAGGTCAACCGGCCCTCGGCGTTCAACGGCCAGTCGCCGCCCGGCTTCAGCAGACCGGAGAGTTTCAGGCTCAGCTCATCGCGCTGCAACTGCACCGAATCGATCTGCATGCCCGCGGCGGTCCAGTGGGCAACCAATTGCAGGCCCTTGAGCTGCTCGCTGCCGTTGAACGACAGGCTGCCGACCTGCACGTCGCCCAGTTCGATGGCGAGTGGCAAATCCAGATCCGGCAAGCTGATCGGGCCGCTGCTCGGCTCATCGGCAGAGGCTGGCAATTGCAAGGCGACCTGGTCGGCCTTGAGCTGTTCGATGCACAAGGTCATGCGTGCCAGGCACAGCGGCGACCAGGCGAATATCAGCCGATCCACTTCCACCCGACTGGCGTCCTGCTGCCACAGCAGGTGATCGGCGCTCCACTGTCCGCCCAGCCGCCCCTGGAAATTCTCCACGGTCAGCCCCGGCACCAGGCCGAGGGCCCAACGGCTGCCCAATGCCGTGCCCAGCACCACGCTCAAGGCCAGCACGAGCGCCACCAGTACCCCGGCGAGCGCCAGCAGCGTTATCTTCAAACCACGCGTCACAGCTCAGGCCCCATGGAAAAGTGCAAGCGGATACCACCGTCGTCGTCTATCGCATGGGCCAGGTCGAGGCGGATCGGACCCACCGGCGAAACCCAGCGCACGCCGACGCCCACGCCGGTCTTGAGGCTCGGCAGTTCAAGGCTGTTGAACGAGTTGCCCTGGTCGATGAACGTCGCCACCCGCCATTTTTCCGCGATTGAATATTGATACTCGAGGCTGCCGGCGACCATGTAGCGACCACCGATACGGTCGCCCTCGGCGTTTTCCGGCGACAGGCTCTGGTAGTCGTAACCCCGCACGCTCTGGTCGCCACCAGCAAAAAAGCGCAGGGACGGCGGGATGGATTTGTAGCCATTGGTGGCGCTGCCGCCGATCTGCGCACGCGCCAGCAAACGATGCTTGTCGAACACCGTGGTCAGGCCCTTGACCATGGCGGTGCCGTATAAAAGGTTGTTGTCCGAGCCGAGCCCTTCCTTGGCGACCTTGGTGTCGAACTGCAAGCGGTAACCGTTGTGCGGATCGATGCGGTTGTCGCTGCGCAGGTAGGAATAGCTGAGGCCCGGCATCAGCAGTGTGCTCAGGCCCGCATCGTCGCCGAGGCGATATTCCTCGCGCTGCCACTTGAGCGACACCACCCGCTGCCAGCCGCTGGGCAACTTGCTGTGCCATTCCGGGCCCACGGTGAGCAGTTTGCTGAGGCTGTCGGTGCCGGCCAGTTCTTCATATTGATAACCGCCGGCGTAACGTATCTTGTCGGTCAGCGGCGGATCCAGCGGCACGTCGTACCACAGGCCGACGTTCTGCCGGGGCGCCGACACTTCCGCTTCCCAGCCATAACTGTGGCCCTGGGGGTTGACCCAGTGACGCGTCCAATTGGCTTTGACCCGTGGGCCGACATCGGTGGAAAAACCCAGGCCCAGGCCCATGGTGCGCGGCTTGCGCGTGTCGAGCTTGACCGCCACCGGGATCACGTTGTCAGTGGCCGCCGTCGGTGCGGCATCCACCCGGACGCCTTCGAAATAACCGCTCGATTGCAGGGCCTGGTTGAGCTCTGCAATGAGTTCGGAGTCGTACGCCGTGCCGGCCTTGAACGGCACCATGCGCTGCAGCAGATCTTCGTCGAACGGCGTATCACCCTCAAAACTCACCGGGCCCAAGGCATAGCGCGGGCCGCTGTCGTAAATCAGTTCGATGTCGGCAATGCCCGCCTGGGGGTCAACCAACAGCTTCTGCTGGGTGAAACGCCCGCTGAAAAAACCATAGCGCGAGGCCTGGTTCTGGATGATTCGCTTGGCGTCTTCGTAGCGCCCATGGTTGAGCACCGCGCCGGGCTTGAGGGCGGCGTTGCTGGGTACGCGAAAGGCTTTGAGCGATGCCGCCGGGCCATCAATGCGCACGGTGACGTTGCGCAAATGCACAGGCTCGCCGGGGTCGATGGTCAGCACCAGGCGTGGGTCCTTGCCGCCCTTGACCTCACTGTCGATCTGCGGCTGGTAGTAGCCCAACGCCTGGGCGGCCTTGCGCGCCTGCTCCTCGGCACCACGGCTGAAGCGCAGCAAGGCCTCCTCGTCACGATCACCCACGCCGCCGATGTAACCTTCTACGTTGGCCTTGAGTTCATCGTTGGACGGCTTGACCCGTACTTCCAATTCGCTGTTTGCCAGCGCTGCGCAACTGAGAGACAGCAGGAGCGCGCCACTGGTCATTCTTCCTGGGAGGTTCATGGCGCGGATGCTATCACGAGCGTAGGTGCTTGATAGAGCCGGACATTTCGCAAAAGTTCGCCAGACTATGCCGTTGCGCTTTGCAGGACCTGCGGGTTGGCGTGGAAGAACACATGCTCGCGGATCGGTCCTACCGCCACTTCACCGATTTCCTCGTAACCCTGGCGTTTATAAAACTCAAGGTAACGTGGGTTGCCGGTGTCCAGCACCACGCCCTGGGAATGCTCGTCCACCGCACACCAGTTATGAACCGCTTCGAGCAACTGTTCGCCGAAATGCTTGCCCTGGAACTGTGGATGCACCCCCAGCAGCGGCAATACATGGACCGCATCCGACGGCAGGCAGGCCAGCACCGCCGCGTGGTATTCCAGGTAGCGCCGGGTGCAACGAAAACCAGTGCTCAAGACCATCCGCAGGCGCCAGGCCCAGCTTTCGGTGATGCCCAGGCGCCGCTGCGGCGGGGCGATCAGGGCGATGCCAATCAGGCGGTCGTTGACCAGCAAGCCGATGGCCGGCAGGTCCTGGAGAAAATGCTGCTTGACCAGCTCACGCACCGTGGCCCGTACCCGCTGTTCATAACCGGGACGCTCGGATTCGAACAGGTAGCTGAAAGTCGGCTCGTGGCGATAGGCCTGGTACAGCAACGAACGGGCTTCACGGGAATAACCACTGTCGAGCATATGGATGTCGGCGATGGCGGTGGCGGTTTCAGGCATGACGGTAGTTCTCCTGGGGCGAGGCTCGATGAGGCCCTGCTCTTATTGAGTACGAACCCGATTGGGTTGCGATCGTTCCTACACCCACAGGACATTAGCAGCGCATTTGTCCTACTGCCACGCTGGCCGTGTTCCGACATGTCAGCTAGCATCGCAGTTTTGCCAGGACAGCCGACCATGAAGATCGTCTCCTTCAACATCAACGGGCTGCGCGCCCGCCCCCATCAGTTGGCGGCGCTGATCGAGAAGCACCAGCCGGACGTGATCGGGCTGCAGGAAACCAAGGTCCACGACGAACAATTCCCCCTGGCCGAGGTGCAGGCCCTGGGCTACCACGTGCATTACCACGGGCAAAAGGGCCATTACGGCGTCGCCCTGCTCTCCCGCCAGGCGCCACTGAGCCTGTACAAGGGCTTCGAGGGCGACGACGAGGATGCCCAGCGGCGCTTCATCTGGGGCACCTTCGCCGATGCCAACGGCGTGCCGGTGACCATCATGAACGGTTATTTCCCACAAGGTGAAAGCCGCGACCACCCGACCAAATTCCCGGCCAAGGAACGTTTCTACAGCGATTTGCAGCAACTGCTGGAAAGCCGCTTCAGCAACGACCAGCCGGTGGTGGTGATGGGCGACGTGAACATTTCCCCGGAAGACTGCGACATCGGCATCGGCCCGGACAACATGAAACGCTGGCTGAAAACCGGCAAATGCAGCTTCCTGCCGGAAGAACGCGAATGGATGGCCCGCCTGAAGAACTGGGGCCTGGTGGACAGCTTCCGCCACCTGAACCCGGACGTCACCGACCGCTTCAGCTGGTTCGACTACCGCAGCCGCGGTTTCGAGGACGAGCCCAAGCGCGGTCTGCGCATCGACCTGATCCTCACCTCCCACGGCCTGCTGCCGCGGGTCAAGGACGCCGGCGTGGACTACGAACTGCGAGGCATGGAAAAACCGTCGGACCATGCGCCGATCTGGTTGCAGTTGAGCTGATCAGCAAAACGGCTCGCCAAAGGCGAGCCTGTCTGTCAGAGAGCACCCAGCTGTTTGAACAGGCTCAAGTTGTCCTCGATGTGCCAGTTGGCGACGATTTTTCCTTGGTCCACCTGATAGATATCCGTCGCGATGAACTCCACGGGTTGGCCCTGGCCCCGGAGCTGGTCAAAGGTGCCGGTGAAATGGCCGCGAAAGCGCAGGTGCACCACGACCCGATCCCCCACCACCAACATCTGTTCCACGACACAACTGAGATCCGGCACTGCGCCACGGAAGGCTCGAGACGCCAGTAACGGTCCTTCCGGGCCTTGCTTGCGCCCGGCAGGTGGCGTCTTGTCGATGAAGCCAGGCGCCAGGGCTTCGCGGGCCAGCGCTTCGTCTCCGGTGTGCCAGAACGTGTCATAACGCCGGGCCGCGAGGATCATGGCGGACGCCTGCCACGCCGACAGGCTCTGGTCGACAATCAGACTCTGGGGCGCCACGAGCGCATCGGTGGCGGCCGAGGCCCCCAGCGACAGGCCCAGGGCCAGGGAAAAACCGGCCAGGCGCAAGCCGCCAGGCAGGGCAAGGAATGAGAACGGCATGGTAGGTTCCTTCGGGTCGATCAAGGGCCGGGGCCCGGTTTTGTAAAAAGGCTTCAGAGCGTTTCGGCTTCACGCACCGACAGCGCACTGGCGAGGGTGTAGCGGGCAATATCGTCCTTGCGCATGAACGTCACGCCCGGGTGGCTTTTGGCGTAACGCAGGAACTCATCCCAGACCCGCACCATTTGCGGCGTGCCGCTGATACGGTCATGGGCGCTGATCGACATCATTCGCCGCCGTGTGCCGGCTTCTTCGTAGAGTTGGTCGAAATCGAGCTTTACCTGCTCCAGGAAGGCCTGGGGCGAATAATGCCGGCCTTCGATCAGCACGATGTCGTTATTGCGCAATGTGTAGGGGACCACTGCGAAGTCCTTGCCATTGACCGATTCGATGAAGGGCTCGTCGCGACTGACGTCATCGATGTGGTAGAGGTAGCCCAGCTCCTGCAGCAACGCCAGGGTATTGGGCCCCCGGCGCAACCAGTTGCAGTTGTAACCGGTGACCGGCTGCCCGGTGACCTCCTGCACCATCTGGGCGGCCTGGCGCAGGAACGTCCGTTCCTCCTCGCGACTCATCGCAAACTGCGAACTCCAACGCGGGCCATGGCCGGCCGCTTCGTGACCGCGCGCAACAATCTCCCGTGCCAGGGACGGCTGGCGCCGCGCCGCTTCGCCGATCATATGGGACGTGACCTTGACGTCATGGCGGTCCCACAAATCCAGCATGCGTGGGATACCTTCCCGATAGCCGTAGGCAAACCAGGTATTGGTCGCCGGATCGGAGGGGACACTGTCAGGGAAATCCACTGGGGGAAACGGGCTGTCGGTCCCCTTGGGCGGTTGCCCTCCGGCTTCGAATTGCATGGAAATCGAAATCACCAAGCGGGTGTCGCCCGGCCAGAAACCATTCTTGGAAACGCCGACGGCTTTTGTCGAGATACCGGCCTGCGCCGAGCCCGTCGTCAAAAGGTCCCCCGCCGCCAGCAACGCAGCACCAGCGCTCGCCTGGGCCAGGAAGGTCCTGCGTTCGGGGTTGTGAGTAGCATCGGGTACCTCGGAAATGGCCATGGCGGACTCCTGGAAAAAACACTGAAGTGCAATCGTCTGAGGCACTAAGGTATGCCTTGCGTGTTTTCCTGATAATTGATCCACTGGCGAAAATACATTTCGGAATTACCGAATAATGTTCCTGAAGAACCTCGAGCTTTTTCTACTCATCGTTGAGAAAGGTGGACTCTCTGCTGCCGGCCGGGAGGTGGGGCTGTCCCCCGCTTCGGTCTCGGAACGGCTCGCCACCCTGGAAACCTACTACGGCGCCACCCTGCTCAATCGCACCACGCGTGCGATCAGCCTGACCGACGAAGGCAAGTTGCTGGTCGAAGGGGCCCGCCGGTTACTGGCCGAAGCCGGCGAGTTGCACAGCAGCATTCGCGCCGGCACCCAAACCCTCAGCGGGCCGATTCGCATGAGTGCCCCGCAAGATTTGGGACGCCAATACATCGACCCCATCCTGTCGCGATTTCTCGATGAGCATCCAGATGTCAGCCTGGATTTGGACCTGGGCGACGGCTACGTGGACCTGGTCAGCCAGGGGCTCGATTTCGCCATTCGCTATGGCGCCTTGGCCGACAGCTCACTGCGCGCCAGGCCCTTGGGGGAAAACCGTCGCGTGGTCTGTGCCGCGCCCACTTATCTGGCGCGTCATGGCACGCCAACGCACCCCGCCGAACTGACCCGACACGAATGCCTGGTGATGCGCCTGGGCATCAATACGGCGCGGGAATGGACCTTCAGCCGACGCGGCGAGGTGCATCGCGTGTTGGTCCAGGGTCGGCGAATCGCCAATGACGGCGGCCTCGTACGCCAGTGGTGCCTGGAGGGACACGGCATCAGTCTCAAGTCGATCTGGGATGTGCGCGACGATCTCAAGAGCGGGCGGTTGGTGGAGTTACTCCCGGAGTTCACGGCCGGCAGCACGCTACTGCAGATCGTCTACCCGACTGCCCGCGTCCAACCCAAGCGCGTGAGGGCGTTGATCGAACATCTGGTGACCGAGCTGGCAGCAATGGAGTCCGGCGCTTAAGAACGCAATCGCCCTGTCATCGTTTAGTCATCTGCCTGACTTATTCTCCCGGCACTTCCCTGGGTTCTGAAGGTGTCGGCATGCGTCTGTGCGTGGTCTGGATAATGGCGTTGTGGCTGCCGTTGGCGATCTGCGCTGAACGCGAGCCTGTTCCCGGCTTGCCTCTTCCAGAATCCGGCCCGGCCCTGCGCCTTCAAGGCTCCAATACCATAGGGGCAACGCTCGGCCCGGCGCTGGTCAAAGGGCTGATGGAAAGCCAGGGGCTGCTCAAAGTGAGCGCCGAAATCACCGGCACGGATAATGAGCAGCGGATCGTCGGCCAGACCACTGACGGTCGGCGAGTGGAAATCGACATTGCCGCCCACGGCTCCAGCACCGGTTTCGCCGCCCTCAAGCAGGGCAACGCCGACCTGGCCGCCTCTTCACGACCGATCAAGGACAGTGAGCTGAAGGAACTGTCGTCCCTGGGCGACCTGAAAAGTCCCACCGCCGAGCAGGTCATCGCCATTGATGGCCTGGCGATTATTCTTCATCCGCAGAACCCATTGCGTCAGCTCGATACCGTGCAACTGGCGCGGATATTCAGTGGCGAGGCGAAAACCTGGGAAGCCGTGGGCGGTGCTGGCGGGCCGATTCATCTTTATGCCCGGGATGAACAGTCCGGCACCTACGACACCTTCAAGGAACTGGTCCTCAGCCGACAGGGAAAACGGCTGGATCCTACAGCACGGCGCTTCGAATCCAGCGAACAGTTGTCCGACGCTGTCAGCCAGGACCCGCAAGGCATCGGCTTCATCGGTTTGCCCTATGTGCGCCAGGCCAAGGCACTGGCGATTGTCGACGGTGATTCCCAACCCATGTTGCCGTTGAACAACCTGATCGCCACCGAGGACTACCCCTTGTCCCGGCGCCTGTTCTTTTATTTGCCACCCCAGGCGACCAACCCGTGGGCCGAGGCGCTGGTGGCGTTCACCCAAAGCGAGCAGGGCCAGACCATCGTCGCGGCCAATGGATTCATCGCCCAAACCGTCCAGGCCATGGCCGTCACGCCGAATGCATTGATGCCCGAGGGTTACCAGGCCCTGAGCCGCCACGCCCAACGCTTGACCGTGAACTTCCGCTTCGAAGAAGGTAGCGCCAGCCTGGACAACAAGGCCCACCAGGACCTGGGCCGCGTGCTCGACTATATAAAGCAGCATGGCAAAACCGACCGGCGTGTGACCCTGGTGGGGTTTGGCGACGCCAAGGACGACCCGGCGCGGGCCGACCTTCTGTCAAAACTGCGGGCCATGGCGGTGCGGCGCGAACTGGTCAAATACGGCGTGGCGTTGCGAGAGGTACGGGGGTTCGGCGCATTGATGCCGGTGGCGGCCAACAGCGAGGATGCAGGAAGGGTCAGGAATCGACGGGTTGAGGTTTGGGTCTACTGAACCAGGTCAAACGGCGCAACACAAATCCCTGTGGGAGCAAAGCTTGCTCGCGATGCAGGCACCTCGGTTCCCCAGGAGACCGCGTCATCTGCATCGCGGGCAAGCCTTGCTCCCACAGCAGGACGCTGCGACATTTCGCTAAATTCCCTCACTACAAAAGCCTGGATGTTTATCACATTAGCCTCGGGGTAGGACCGAGCCACATCGTCTTGCGCCGTTACCTACAACTACGCCAGAATCCGCCGGCTTGCGCGCCTTGAGGCCAGGGCTTTATCGTTTCCGGGTCGCTGACGAATCAGCAATCGGGTTTGGTAGCCCGGGTAAAACTAAGGCGCACGGCTCCGGCATATTTATTATGGCGGCTGTGCGCGGGGCGCCCTTGTGGCGCGCTGGGTTTGCCTTGGTACCCGGTCTACCAACCTGCGTATAGCCGCCACCGAACGATCGAAGCGGCGCAACACAAATCCCAGTGGGAGCAAAGCTTGCTCGCGATGCAGGCACCTCGGTTCCCCAGGAGACCGCGTCATCTGCATCGCGGGCAAGCCTTGCTCCCACAGCGGGACGGTGCGATGTTTCGATCCTTTAAAAAATGGGCAGCGCTTTACCGCCCCGCCAACTCCATGATCATCCGCGACAACAGATAAATCCTTGGCACCACACTCTCGACTTCGGCGTATTCCTCCGGCGTATGGATGTTGCCGCCAACAATGCCAAAGCCATCCAGCGTCGGCGTACCAACCCCGGCCGACAGGCTGGCATCCGCCGCCCCACCGCTACCTTCTTCAGTGAGTTTGCGCCCCAGTTCGCCATAGATGCCTTGGGCCATGGCCATCAACCGGTCCGACTCCGCCGTCTGCGGCATCGGTGGCAAGCCACGCTTGAGGCTGGTGGTGACTTCGGTGTCGGCGATCAACTTGTCCTGCGACACCCGGGCCAGGTCTTTTTCGATGCGGTCGAACTCTTCCGGCACCGCTGCCCGCACATCCGCCTTGGCGCTCGCCTGGTCGGGAATCACGTTGGTCCGGTCGCCGGCCTTGATCACCGTGAAGTTGATGGTGGTTTTCTTTTCCGCGTCGCCGAGCTTGCCCAGTTGCAAGATCTGATGCGCGGCTTCCATCGCCGCATTGCGCCCCAACTCCGGCGCGACACCGGCGTGAGACGCCTTGCCCTTGACCTCCACCAGCGCCGTGGCACTGCCCTTGCGCCACACCACCAGACCATCGGCCGGGCGCCCCGGCTCGAGGTTGAGCGTCACGTCATGGGCCTTGGCGGTTTTCTTGATCAGGTCGGTGGCGGCGTCCGAACCGGTTTCTTCGCTGGCGTCGAGCAGGAAAGTAATCTGCGCGTAGTTCTTGAAGTCCAGGTTCTTGAGCACCTTCAAGGCGTAGATCCCGGCGACGATGCCGCCCTTGTCATCCATCACCCCCGGCCCGTAGGCCCGGCCGTTCTTGATGTGGAAGGGACGCTCGGCGGCCGAACCTTCCTTGAACACCGTGTCCATGTGCGCCATCAGCAGGATTTTTGCCTTGCCGGTGCCCTTGAGGGTCGCCAGGATGTGCTGGGTGCCGTCCGAGTTAGGCACCTTTTCGATGGTGGCGCCCAACTTCTGCAATTCATCGATGGCAATGTCACCGACCTGGGTCAGCCCCGGCACATAGCCTGAGCCGGAGTCGATGTTCACCAAGCGTTCGAGCAGTTTCAGGGCCTCGCCCTTGTACTGTTCGGCGTCGCTCAGGACTTGTTGATGGGGCTGCGCGAAAGCAACGGGAGCAAAGGCGCCGAGGGCCAGGCTCAGGCCAAGACTGACGGCCAGACGGGAGCGAAGAGCGGTCATCATCATGATTTCATCCTTGTTCCGTATCGAAAGAGTGCCAGAGGCACCCTACCCGACAATGGGTCAAGGCTCTAGACCGCAGGTGGCCACCTCAGGGAGAAATGGCCGATACCTCCAACACCTGCCGATGCCGGTAACACGTGACCCGGTTGCGCCCGCCGGTCTTGGCCTCGTAAAGCGCCTGGTCGGCATCATTGAGCCAATGGGTCGCATCGCCATAAGCCGGGTTGAAGGCCGCCAGGCCAATACTCAGGCTCACCTTCAGCGCCGGGTTCTGTTCATAGCTGAGCGTCGCAAAGCGCTCGCGCAAGCCGTCCATGGCCTGCACGGCGTTGTGAAGCGTCAGGTCCGGCAGAATCACACAGAACTCGTCCCCGCCATAACGCCCGACCACATCGGCGGCGCGCAGGTTTTGCTTGAGCATCTTGCCAAGCTGGCGCAGCACGATGTCGCCGGCGACATGGCCATAGGTGTCATTGATGGCTTTGAAATGATCGATGTCGATCAGCGCAATCGCGCCGCGCCCTGCCCCGTCATTCGGGTGACGCTGGCAGCGCTGGAACTCCTCGTTGAGGCGATCTTTCCAGGCGCCATGGTTAAGCAAACCAGTCAGGCTGTCGGTGCGACTCAGGGCCAGCAACTCGCGTTTCTGCCGGCCCAGAATGTAGGCCTGGCGATAGCAGAACCAACCCAGCGCCATCGGATACAGGCACAGCAACGGCAAACAAGCATAGATCTGCGCCGGGCTGGTCATGGGCACGCTGGTCAGCGGGAAGATCAGCACCCCCACGACAATGCCGGCCACTTGGGCCAAGGCCCCAATGAGCAGGAAACGCAGGCCACCAATGGCGACATTGTTCATCGCCATCATCGCCAGCGTGACGGCTGCGGGCAGCGGGTTGAACTGCATTGCCGCGACCCAGAAGCCGCCAAGCGCCGCATCGATCAATAAGTTGATGTGTTCGGCTTGGTACGGCACCGAGCAACGCCGGGCCCACCCGTAGGACAAGTGTGGCCAGAGCAGGCCGTTGAACAGCATGAAACCCCAGACCCACGGCGCCGGCTCGAGGGGAAAGACGGCAGCACTCACCAACAGCAACCCCAGCGTCAGGCCCAGAATGCGCGATATATAAAGCCTCCTGGCCAGCGTCCGTCCCTTTTTTCCCGTTTTTTGCATAGGAACCTCTGCACCGCGGGTTTCCCAAGTCGTTGGGACGGGGGGTAGCTTGGAGTCTATCAGGGCAGCATCAAATAGCCACCACTGAATGAGGGGGTATTTATTCTCCTTCAAATGTCGGGCCCTGCCGCGGATCTTGGCTATACATGAGTCATCCGGCGGCTGTCATAGCAAGTAGCAAAGCAAATGCGCCATGTCATCGCGATGTGCTCGGGTTTCAGCTTCACTTAAGAATATCTGGCCCGTCGGCTCAGACTGGCCGATCACATTCTGTCCTGACCCATGGGGGGCAAAACATGCTGGTGTTGTGGGTAGTCCTTGCCGTGTTTATCGCCTGGAGCTGGTTGACATATCCAGGCATCGGCCATGTGCTGTACGACATGGGCATGGCGCTGGAGGCACGTCTCTACCGGTTGCACAAGATCACCGTCCCCATCAGCGAGATGACCGTATCGACCTGGCAAGGCGGGCCTTATGAAGCGTCCGGCAGCATCCTGATGCTGCATGGCTACAGCGCCGACAAGAATCTCTGGCTGCGCTTCGCCCGACATTTTGTCGGCGACTACCGGGTGGTGGTGCCCGACCTGGCCGGCCATGGCGAAACCGGCTTCAAGGCCGGCGGCGGCTATGACATCCCGACCCAGGCCCGGCGGGTCATCGAGTTGCTCGACGCCTGTGGCCTGGACAAGGTCCATGTGATTGGCAATTCCATGGGCGGTTACCTCGCCGCATGGCTGGCGGCCACCTCGCCCGAGCGCGTGCTGACCCTGGCGCTGATCGATCCGGCCGGCGTCACCGCGCCCCAGGCCAGCGACATGGAACGCCACCTGGCCGCCGGGCATAACCCGTTCCTCGTCGACTCGCGGGACGATTTCGCGCCGTTCTACGCAATGACCATGGCCTCCCCGCCCTGGGTGCCCAGCGTGGTGCTGGCGGCAATGGCCGAACGTTACGAACAGCGCCGCGAGGAACTGGCGGAGATCTTCGTCGATTTTCGCGCCAGCCCGCCGATGGAACCGCGCCTGGCCGACATCCGCGCCCCGTCGCTGCTACTCTGGGGGCGCAAGGACAGGTTGATCGACGTCAGCAGCGTGCCGGTGTGGAGCAAGGGCATCGCCGATTTGCGGGTGGAAATCTGGGACGGTATTGGCCACATGCCCATGGTCGAACGACCGGGAAAAACCGCGGCGCTGTACCGGGAATTTCTCAAGGGGCTGGGGCAGTGACGGCGATGCGAAAATAACAAAATGAATCCCTGTGGGAGCGAGCTTGCTCGCTCCCACAGGGATTCGAGCCGACTCAGAGGTATCGACTTCATGAACATCCTCTACGACGAACACCTCGACGGCCCCTTGCCCAAGGTGGACAAACAGGCGCTGCTTCAAGCCTTGCAGGCACAGGTTCCAGACCTGGACATCCTGCATCAGGAGGAAGATCTCAAGCCCTACGAATGCGATGGCCTGTCGGCCTACCGCACCACGCCCCTGCTGGTGGTACTGCCCAAGCGAGTCGAGCAGGTGCAAGCGCTGCTCAAGCTCTGCCATGGGCTGAATGTGCCGGTGGTCGCCAGGGGTGCCGGGACCGGCCTGTCCGGCGGCGCCCTGCCCCTGGCAAGCGGCGTGTTGCTGGTGATGGCGCGGTTCAACCAGATCCTGCACATCGACCCCGACGCCCGCACCGCACGTCTTCAGCCCGGTGTGCGCAACCTGGCGATCTCCCAGGCGGCGGCGCCGTTCGGGCTGTATTACGCGCCGGATCCCTCGTCGCAGATCGCCTGTTCCATCGGCGGCAACGTCGCGGAAAATGCCGGCGGCGTGCACTGCCTCAAGTACGGCCTGACGGTGCACAACCTGTTGAAGCTGGAAATCCTCACCATCGAAGGCGAGCGCCTGACCCTCGGCAGCGAAGCCCTGGACTCGCCGGGCCTGGACCTGCTGGCGCTGTTCACCGGTTCCGAAGGTTTGCTGGGGGTGATCACCGAAGTGACGGTCAAACTGTTGCCCCGGCCCCAGGTCGCCAAGGTGCTGCTGGCCAGTTTCGATTCGGTGGACAAGGCCGGGCGAGCGGTAGCCGACATCATCGCCGCCGGGATCATCCCCGGCGGCCTGGAAATGATGGACAACCTGGCGATCCGCGCCGCCGAGGACTTCATCCACGCTGGTTATCCGGTGGAGGCCGAAGCGATCCTGCTGTGCGAACTGGACGGGGTAGAGGCCGATGTCCATGACGATTGCGAACAGGTCCGCCAGGTGTTGGAGCAGGCCGGGGCCACCGAGGTGCGCCAGGCGCGGGACGAGGCCGAGCGGCTGCGCTTCTGGGCGGGGCGCAAGAACGCCTTCCCGGCGGTGGGTCGCCTGGCGCCGGATTATTACTGCATGGACGGCACCATCCCGCGACGTGCCCTGCCCGAGGTACTGCAGCGCATCGCCAGCCTCGGTGCCGAGCATGGCCTGCGCGTCGCCAACGTTTTTCACGCCGGTGACGGCAACATGCACCCGCTGATCCTGTTCGATGCCAACCAGCCCGGCGAACTGGAGCGCGCCGAAACCCTGGGCGGGAAAATCCTCGAACTGTGTGTCCAGGTAGGTGGCAGCATCACTGGCGAACACGGTGTCGGCCGGGAAAAAATCAATCAGATGTGCACGCAATTCAACAGCGACGAACTGAACCTGTTCCACGCGGTGAAAGCAGCATTCGATCCCCAAGGCCTGCTCAACCCCGGCAAGAACATCCCCACCCTGCACCGCTGCGCCGAATTCGGTGCCATGCACATCCATGGCGGACAACTGCCGTTTCCTGAACTGGAGCGTTTCTGATGAACCGCGAAGCCGACCAGGACGCCAGCCACCTGCTGCTCGAACAGGTCAATCGCGCCCGGGCCGACGCCACGCCGCTGCGCATCCAGGGGGCCAACAGCAAGGCTTTCCTGGGGCACGAAGTGGCCGGCGAAGTGCTGGACACCCGCGTGCATCGTGGCATCGTCCACTACGACCCCACCGAACTGGTGATCACGGCCCGGGCCGGCACCCCGCTGCGGGAACTGCTTGCCGCCCTCGACGCCGCCGGGCAGCGGCTGCCCTGCGAACCGCCAGCATTTGGCGATGACGCCACGGTCGGCGGCATGGTCGCCGCCGGGCTGTCGGGGCCGCGTCGACCGTGGGCCGGTTCGGTGCGCGACTTCGTCCTGGGCACGCGGCTGATCAGTGGCCACGGCACGTTGCTGCGTTTCGGCGGCGAGGTGATGAAAAACGTCGCCGGCTACGACCTGTCGCGCCTGTTGGCCGGCAGTTTCGGTTGCCTGGGGGTGATCACCGAAGTTTCCTTGAAGGTCCTGCCCAAGCCCCGTCACAGCCTGAGTATCCGCCTGGAACTGGACAGCACCGAGGCCCTGGAAAAACTCGCCGAATGGGGCCGTCAGCCCCTGCCCATCAGCGCAGCCAGCCATGACGGCGACTGCCTGCACCTGCGCCTGGAGGGTGGCGAAGGCTCGGTCAGCGCCGCTCATCAGCGTTTCGGTGGCGAGGTGATCGACGATCAATACTGGACGGCACTCAATGAACATCAGTTGGCCTTCTTCGATGAAGGCTTGCCGCTGTGGCGCCTGTCGCTGCCCAACCATACCGGGCCGCTCACCCTGCCCGGCGCGCAGTTGATCGACTGGGCCGGCGCCCAACGCTGGTTGAAAACCGAGGCCGACACGGTGCAAACCCTGGCCCATGAAGTCGGTGGCCATGCCACCTGCTATCGTCAGGGTGCCAGCGACACACCGTTCCAGCCACTGGCCCCGGCGCTGCTGCGCTATCACCGGCAGCTCAAGACCCAGCTCGATCCCCTGGGGCTTTTCAACCCTGGTCGGATGTATCTGGAGTTCTAGTGTCCTGTGTCGCAAATGCGTTCCTTTTTGACGAGTGGCTGTTGTCGTCAGGCAAGGCGCCGCGACGAGTCATAGCCCGCTATGGCGAGGAGCGGCAACGCAGCATGACGACAACAGACGCCGTCAAAAAGAAACAGCATTTGTGATACAGGACACTACCTATGCAGACTCGGTTCAGTGAGGAAAGCAAAAATCTACCCCGCGCCGAAGAAGCCGAACGGATCCTGCGCAGCTGCGTGCATTGCGGCTTCTGCAATGCCACCTGCCCCACTTACCAATTGCTCGGCGATGAACTGGACGGCCCGCGCGGACGCATCTACCTGATCAAGCAAGTGCTCGAAGGCCAGCCGGCGACGGCCAGCACCCAGCTGCACCTGGATCGCTGCCTATCCTGTCGCAACTGCGAGACCACCTGCCCGTCCGGCGTGGATTACCACAACCTGCTGGACATCGGCCGGGCGGTGGTCGACCAAGCCGTGCCGCGTCCCGCCGACCAACGCGCGCTGCGCCTGGGGCTGCGAAGCCTGGCCGCCAGCCCCGATCGGTTCAAGGCCCTGCTGCGTCTTGGAGCGATCTTCCGTCCGTTGCTGCCAGCGAACCTGAGCGCCAAGTTGCCCCGCCCTTCCCCTCCTCACGGCGAGCGCCCGCCTCTGCGGCATCGACGTACGGTGTTGATGCTCGAAGGTTGCGTGCAACCGGGCCTGTCGCCCAACACCAATACCTCGGCAGCACGAGTGCTGGATCGACTCGGCATCAGCGTGATCACCTGTGCGCAGGCCGGCTGCTGCGGCGCCCTGGATTATCACCTCGACGCCCAGGCCACTGGGCTGGATCGCGCCCGGCAGAACATCGACGCCTGGTGGCCACACCTGGAAAACGGCGCTGAAGCCATCGTCCAGACGGCCAGCGGCTGTGGCGCATTCATCAAGGACTACGGGCACCTGCTGGAGCATGACCCGGCCTACGCCGCCAAGGCCAGGCAGGTGAGTGAGCGGGCGCTGGACCTGGTGCAAGTGCTCGGCAAGGAACCGCTGGAACAGATCTGCGCGGCCAGGAACCAGCGCATTGCCGTGCATTGCCCCTGCACCTTGCAGCACGCGCAGAAACTCGCCGGCAGCATCGAGGCGCTGCTGACGCGGCTGGGTTTCAACCTTACCGAGGTGCCCGACGGCCATTTGTGTTGCGGCTCGGCCGGCACCTATTCGCTGACCCAGCCGGCCCTGGCGCGGCAACTGCGGGATAACCGCCTCAATGCGCTGGAAAGTGGCCAGCCGGAGTTGATCGTCACTGCCAACGTCGGCTGCCAGAACCACCTCGACGGCGCCGGTCGCACGCCCGTGCGGCACTGGATCGAGCTGGTGGATCAGTCCCTGGCAGAATGAAGTCCTGAAGATTCTTCGTTTGCCGGGGCCGGCGAAGGCTGCGATCTTTCGTCCATCTTTCCCACAGCCCTCGCCAGGAACTCTTACGATGAGCTTCGTCAGCCCCGACCTGATCCGCCAACGCTTCTCCAGGGCGATGTCCGACATGTACCGCGACGAGGTGCCGCTGTATGGCGCCCTGATGAAGCTGGTGGAGCACACCAACGCCCAGGTGCTGGCCGAAGACCCGGTCCTGGCCGCACACCTGCGCAGCACCGGCGAACTCGAGCGCCTGGACCTGGAACGCCACGGCGCGATCCGCGTCGGCACCGCCGCCGAGCTGGCGACCCTGGGGCGTCTGTTCGCGGTCATGGGCATGCAGCCGGTGGGCTACTACGACCTCACGCCTGCCGGGGTGCCGGTGCATTCCACCGCCTTTCGCGCCGTGCACGAAAGCGCGTTGCAGATCAGCCCGTTTCGGGTGTTCACCTCGCTGCTGCGCCTGGAACTGATCGAGAACGCCGAGCTTCGGGCCTTTGCCGAGTCGGTGTTGGACAAACGACAGATCTTCACCCCCAGGGCCCTTGAGCTCATTGACCTGGCCGAACGCCAAGGTGGCCTGACGGAAGCCCAGGCTGAGGACTTCGTCCTACAGGCCCTGGAAACCTTTCGCTGGCACCACAGCGCCACCGTTACCGCCGAACAGTACCGACAATTGAGCGCCCAGCATCGCCTGATCGCCGACGTGGTGGCGTTCAAGGGCCCGCACATCAATCATCTGACGCCGCGCACCCTGGACATCGACATCGTCCAGGCCCGGATGCCCGTGCACGGCATTACCCCCAAGGCCGTGATCGAAGGCCCACCCCGCCGCCAATGCCCGATCCTGCTGCGCCAGACCAGTTTCAAGGCACTCGACGAACCCGTCGCCTTCACCGACCAGCCACAGTCCCAAGGCAGCCACAGCGCCCGCTTCGGCGAAATCGAACAACGCGGTGCCGCCCTCACGCCCAAGGGCCGCGCGCTCTACGATCAATTGCTGAACGCCGCGCGCGACGCGCTGGGAGAGTTTCCCAACGAAGCCAACGCCGAACGCTACAACCGGCTGATGGCCGAACACTTTGTCGAATTCCCTGACAACCACGACGAACTGCGCCGACAGGCATTGGCGTACTTCCGCTATTTCGTCACCCCCAAGGGCCTTGCCGCCAAGGGCACACTTGAGCAAGCCGTCTCCCTGGAGCACTTGCTCGAGCAGCAATACCTGCGCGCCGAACCCTTGGTGTACGAGGACTTCCTGCCCGTCAGCGCCGCCGGCATTTTCCAGTCGAACCTCGGCGATGCCGCCCAGAGTCATTATGCCGGCCAGTCCAATCGCCAGGCCTTCGAAGAGGCGCTGGGACGAGCGACCATCGATGAGCTGAGGCTGTACGCCCAGACGCAACAGCGCTCCATCGATGAGTGCCGGTCTGCATTGCGCGTGTAGGAATAAGCTGAAGGGCAAAACGGCAAAAAACTGCCTGAGAGGCGTGCGCGCAGCGCGCCTTTCTCAGCCACCCGGCCCGGGTATCGCGGTGTCTGATCGGGCCGCGAGGAACTGCAATGGGCCGAGCAAACCTCTGAGCGATTTCTCGCTTGCCTGCAGGGAGGCGCTTCCCGATAGAAGATCAACCTATTGATATATATAGATTTTTAAAAAATGGCATAGCTCTTGATATCCGTGAGGCCACCTCGGGGCGACTCCCGTCCCAGGCCCTATCGTTATCCAGGAAGGAGAGCATCCATTGGCTACCCCCGCGTACATGTCCGTTAAAGGCACTAAACAAGGCCTGATCACTGCCGGTGCGTTTACCGCCGATTCAGTGGGCAACACCTATCAAGAGGGTCATGAAGATCAGGTCATGGTGCAGG
This sequence comes from Pseudomonas brassicacearum subsp. brassicacearum, assembly GCF_008801605.1. GTDB lineage: Bacteria > Pseudomonadota > Gammaproteobacteria > Pseudomonadales > Pseudomonadaceae > Aquipseudomonas > Aquipseudomonas brassicacearum. The sequence continues at coordinate 116,698 of NZ_VZPJ01000009.1, forward strand.
CTTTCGAGCACCAAGTGACCATCCCTCGCGACCCTCAATCCGGTCAGCCAACCGGTCAGCGCATACACAAACCCCTGACCATCACCAAGGTATTCGACAAAGCCTCGCCACTGCTTCAGGTCGCCCTGACGAGCGGCGAACGCCTGGAGGAAGTCAAGATCCAGTGGTACCGCACTTCGGCCGCAGGCACCCAGGAGCACTACTACACCACCACATTGGAGGACGCGATCATCGTCGATATCAAGGACTACATGCTCAACTGCCAGAACCCGGAAAACTCACACTTCACCCATCTGGAGGACGTGCACTTCACGTATCGCAAAATCACCTGGACCCACGAAGTCAGCGGTACCTCGGGCTCCGATGACTGGCGCTCGCCGGCCGCTGGTTGAATCGGAGGCAGCCACTCACGCATCGGCCAATTCTGCAGGTCGATGTGCAGTTGAAAATAATCGATAGTTGTTGATTCAGGGTGGTGTTCGCCCAGTGCGATGGCCTCGGCAATCCATGCACTGGTAAAGAGCCTGACACTGGGCGAACGCGAATAATAATAATGGAACTTTCCGAATATGTCCGCGCGCCCGTTTAAATAATTATTCATTGTTACAACTATCTCCGCGATCTCTGCAGAAGCTGGCGAAGCCTGCGATCTTTTGATCTTTCGCTTGAGATTCAAGTGTTTGGGGAAAGATCGCAGCCTCGTTGCACTCGACAGCTCCTACGCCGCTCCTCCGCGGCTCCTACACAGCAAAGCGTGAGCCAGCTCCCTCGCCATGATTTTGTGTTTGGACGGCACCGCTACATAGCGCTGTACAGCAGCTATACAAAAACAAGAATAAGTACAAAAGTTATCTGCCGCGAACACATCCAAACAAAGTTAAACAGTCATTAAAAAACTTTTTTTAATGCCGGTCGACGTGACAAACCTCAGCCACGCCGACCGGTTTTCTGCGCATCGGTATCCCCTGCCTCAGGGTCACCGTGCTGTTGTTTACGCTTGGCCGGGTCATTGGGCCGCAAGGCATCGTTATCGCGTTCCACTTCACCGGGCAATGCCGGGGCGTCGGGGTTTTGCCGGGTTTGATCGGGGCGGTGCTGCATGGCGAACTCCTTGAATCTTTCAGGCCTGGGATCAGGCGTCGGGGTCGGCGACTTCTTCAGCGACGTTGGCATCCGGAGAGCGCTGGTGCAGTTGTTCGGCCTTGGTCTTCAAGATCTGCCACTGCGCCAGGTCGATGGCGCCCTGACCGAACAGGTCATTGGCCACCCGCATCAGTTCGGTGAAGTGAGCATCGGGGGACTGCTGCCAGTAGGCCTTGTCGTCGAACAATCGCTGCCAATCGGCCAGCGACGGAAGTTTGAGGTCATCGCTCATGACGGGCTCCTGCGAGACATTCATAAACTATGAGGGTCGGCGTTCGCGGGGAGTTCCGGCGATTCTCAGTAGCCGGTCATTTCCAGGTAACCGGTGCCGCCCTGGCTGCCACGCAGTCGCACCGGTCCTTCCCAATAGGGAATGCGCAGGTTCATCCAGGCATTGGGATTGAGCGCGTGGAGGGTGATGTCGAGTTGCTTGCTGGGGATCTTGATCGCCCAGCCGACCGGCATAGAGCGTCCGGCGACCTTGGCGGTTTCCTGAGGCACGAGGCTGATTTCCCCGGCGTGCAGGGTTTGCGCTTGGCCCTGGGCGTCGATCCAGGTGCCCGTGAGATACGGCTCGCCGTCCTTGTGGCGCATGCGGTAGAGCATCAGGTGCTCGCCGTTGTCCAGGTGCAGGGAAAACCAGTCCCAGCCGGTCTGGTTTGCGGTCAGGGGCTGGCTGCTCCATTCGCGGTCGAGCCAGGCCGGGCCGCTGACCGCGTAACGCTGGCCATCGATTTCCAATTCACCGCTGGCCTGGAAGAATGGCTGGCTGTAGTAGTACGACGCCTGCCCCTGTTCGGATTTCTGGCTGAAACCTTGATCGCCCTGCAACACCAGCGGCCGGCTCGACGTCAGCCGCAATGCATAGCTGAAGCGTGGGTCGCGCGCCTTCAATTGCATGTCCGCCAACGGCTCGTCCCCTGAAGCCTGGGTACCGAACTGCCAGTCGTCGATCCAGGCATTGAAGGGCACCGCCTGCACCCCGGCCTGCCCCACCCCGCCTCGTGCATAACGCTCGGCGGCATGGTGCACGGTGGCGGATGTGACCGCCGCGTGGCCGAGCCAGATCGTCTGGTTGCGCCAGCCGCCGGCCTGGGGTGCGGCACTCAAGGCACTGCGAAACAGCGTCCATTGCACGCCGAACTCATGCCCCTGGGCATCCTTGAGATTGGCGGTGACGTACCACCACTCGATGCGAAAACCTTCATGAAGGCCATGGTCGGCGGGGAAACTGAACACCCGCCCAGGCACAACCGGCGTGAACGCGACAGCCTGGTCGCCGAGGCCGGCAAAGCCCTTTTGCGCTGGCGCGGAGTCATCACAACCGCTGAGCAACGCCAGCAGCAACACGCCGACTCTAATCTTCATGGGCAAAAGTCCTCAGCAAATCCGCCGGCTGCGTGCGGTACAGCGCATACAGCGGCCAGGCCGATGCCAGTAGCGTGGCGAGCATCGCCAGGGCCAGCAACTGCATCAATTGCAACGGGAACACCCGCAACGGCAGGCGCCAACCGAAGGCCTGCACGTTGATCACCGTGTCCAGGCACCAGGCCAGGGCGATGCCCAGCGGCAACGCCAGGACCAAGGTCAGCAGCGCCAGCAGCCAGGTCTGGCCGAGGTTGAGCAGCATCAACTGCCGACGCGTCACCCCCAGCGCCCAAAGCGGCGCCAACTGGCCGAGACGACTCTGGCTCTGAGTCAGCAAGCTGATGAACAACGCCACCCCGGCCACCGCCAGGGTCAGGCTGTTGAGGGCGGCGGTAGCGGCGAAGGTGCGTTCGAACACCTGGGTCGACCAGCCCTTGAGCCGGGCCTGGTCGACGATGCGGCTGTCATCCAGGCTGAACCGGCCTTGCAACGCTGTCAGTAGCGCCGGGATCGCGGACGGTTCGATGCGCAGGTTGAAACGGTTCGGCGTAAGGTTCGGCCAGTGCGCCAGCAAGTGGTCGGCGTTGACCAGCACATGGCCCTTGGGATTGCCGTAGTCGGCGTAAATGCCGACGATTCGCAGTGCCCATGGCCCCTGCGGCGTCGGCAGGGTCAACTGATCGCCGATACTCACCTTGAGGCGCCGGGCCAGTTGTTCGCTGAGCATGAGGGTGTCGGCGGCAGCCAGTTGCTCCCACGGCTTGTCGCCGGCCGATTCCAGCAGCGGCCAATGCTGTCGATAGTGGGGATGATCGATGATGCCGTGGATATCCGTCGGCCAGCCCTGCAACGGGACCGAGACTTGCCAGAGGGGAACGACGGCAGTGATCGCCGGTTGCTGCTTGAGCCAGGCGTGCAGTTCCTCCGCCTGGGCCGGGGTCTGCGGGTTGATGTACAGCTCGGCAGTCAACCGTTGTTCGAGCCAGTTGCTGAAAGTCTGGCGGAAACCGGCGGTCATGCTGCCAGCGCCGATGTTCGCCGCCAGCGCCAGCAACAAGGCCATCAACGCCAGGCTCAGCGTCGGCAATTGCTGGCGGCAATCGGCAAGAAACCACTGCCCGAGCACCGAGCGGCTGCGGCGCAACAGCCGCTTCAGCGCACTGTTGAGCAACACCGGCAAGGCCAGCGCCGCCCCCAGCAACAAGGCGGTCATCAGGACAAAACCGCTGGCCAGGCTATCGCCCCAGATCAACGCCGATGCGGCAATCAACGCCGTCACCGTAGCCACCCACCCCTGGCGTCGCAGCCATCGCGCATGGGCCTGGTGCCAGGCTTGGGGGTTGGCCAGCGCCAGCAAGGGCAGGCGCGCCGCCCGCAAAAGACTGTCAGCGCCGGCCAGCAACGCACCGAGCAGACTCAGACCGACACCGCTGAACCACCACCATGGGCTGAGGTTCAAGTGTCCGGCCACTTCGGCGCCGTACAACCCCCGCAGGCTCGCCGCGACATCGGGCAACAACAGGCTCGCCAGCCAATAGCCGCTGAGCACCCCGGCGATCCCGCCCAGCAAGGCCAACGCGCCCAATTCGATGGTCAGGCTGGTGACCAGTACCCGCGCACTGACGCCACAGGCGCGCAGGGTTCGCAACAGGCTGCGGCGTTGCTCCAGGGCCAGGCCGATGGCCGCGTGAACGATGAACAGCCCCACCACGAAGGATAAAAAACCCAAGGCGTCGAGGTTCAGGTGAAAACTTTCGGTCAGGCGCGACAGGTTGTTTTCTTCATCGGCGTGCTTGAATTGCAGGCGACCGTTGAACGCTTCCGGTAACGCGGCGCTGAACGTGGCAGGCAACAGCAGCCGTGACAGTTGCTCCGGCAATCCGAGTACCTGTTGGGCAAAACCGATGTCCATCAACAGCACGCCCGGCGCCATGTCCTCCTGGGCATGCAGCGGTGGCAGGGATTGCCCATCGACGCTCCGGGGGCGGTCCCCCTCGGTCAGCCCCAGGGCTTGCAAGGTTTGCGGGGCGATCCAGGTGCGGCCGGGGTCGGTAAAGAACGCCACCACCTCGCTCATCTCTCGTGCCTGCCCCGCCAGCGCGGCACCGGGCGGCAGCGACACCGGGTCGATGCCCATCAGTTGCAGACGCTGATCCTCTTGGTCCTTGAGCAGCACCCGAGCCTGCAACACTGGCGACACCGGCCAGCCCTGGCGCCGCAACTCGACAAACCATTGCTGGGGGAAGGTGCCGCCACCGGGTGCACTGAGGCTGGCCTGGGGTTCGCCGCCGATCAGTTGGCTGGCCCGGGCGTAGCTGTCCCGGGCCTGACTGTTCAGCGCCTGCACGCCAGTGAGCAGGCTGGTGGCCAGCCACAGGCCAGTCAGCACGCTGAAGAATTGCACCGGGTGTTGGCGCCAATGGCTGAGCAGGGCCTTGAGGGTCTGGCGAAAAATCATCACCCCTGGGCCACCTGCGCCAACTGCCCGCCGTGCAACACCACGCGCTGGGCCAGGCGAGCCGCCACCCGTGGACTGTGGGTCACCATCAGCAGGCTTGTGGGGCTCCCCTCCAGCAGCTCAAGCAGCAGTTGCAGCACTTCGTCGCTGGTGGCTTCGTCGAGGCTGCCGGTGGGTTCATCGGCCAGCAACAAGGGCGGTCGCGAGGCCAGCGCCCGCCCCAGCGCCACCCGCTGTTGCTGACCGCCGGACAGTTGCTCGGGATAACGCCGCAACAGCGCCGAAAGCCCGAGCCGCTGCACCAGATGGGCTTGCCAAGCTGCGTCATAACGACCACACAGACGCGCCTGGAACGCCAGGTTGTCCTCCACCGACAAGCTGCTGATGAGGTTGAACTGCTGGAACACCAGGCCGATTTCCGTGCGTCGCCAATTCGCCAACTGGCTTTCACTCATGCCATCTAGCCGATACTCGCCACTGCGAATGCTGCCGCGATCGACCTTGTCCAGCCCAGCGACCAGGTGCAGCAAGGTGCTCTTGCCACTGCCCGACTCCCCCATCAGCGCCAGACTGCTGCCGGGCATCAGGGTCAGGTTGATACCTTGCAGCACCGGCAATGGGCCTTGGGGCGTGGGGTAGCTTTTGAAGACATCGCGGACTTCAAGCATGAAAAGGCTCGATGAATGAACGTGGGGGTCAGGATAGCGGAGTTGAGTGATGGGCCCCACCCGGGATGAACCTGCCTGATACTCAGCAACCAGAACAGCTACGACGAGGTAGATGCCACAGAGGCTGGGTATTTGCTCGTCGGGTTGGGGTGTATATCCGTTGCTGCGGTAACGGCGACTTAGGGTTCCGCCCTGACGGCGGCTCACTTTTGAGAAGCCCGGAAGCCGGCCCAGTCAAAAGTAAGCAAAACGCTTTTGCCCCACCACTTGGTGCCTCGCTTAGGCTCGGCATGCCCTCACTCCGGCATTGCTCCGTGGGCCCGCCGCGAGGCGGCCTAACAGCCGACCTGGTTCTTGGTGGGACCGCGTTTCCCCTGTGGGAGCGAGCTTGCTCGCGAAGGCGGTGTCACAGTCGATGAAGATGTTGGATGTGCCGGCCTCTTCGCGGGCAAGCTCGCTCCCACAGGGGGGCCAGGTGCACATGGAGTTTGTGTCTGCTGAAGATCCAATGTGGGAGCGAGCCTGCTCGCGAAGGCGGTGTCACAGTCGATGAGGATGTTGGATATGCCGGCCTCATCGCGAGCAAGCTCGCTCCCACAGGGGGGGCTAGGTGCACATGGAGTTTGTGTCTGCTGAAGATCCAATGTGGGAGCGAGCTTGCTCGCGATAGCGGTGGTTCAGCCACATAGATGCTGGACATGCTCCCGTTTTTGCTTTGCTTTGGCTTTTGATCTTGGGCGCCCCGTTAAACCACGCTGGCCGAACGCAGGCATTGCGCAGTGGGCAACCCGGCATGGATGCCGGGTTAGCCGCGCTGGGCCATGGATGGCCCTTCGCGGCGGCCCACGGAGCAATGCCGGAGTGAGGGCACACCGAGCCTAAGCGAGGTGCCGAGTGGTGGGGCAAGCCTTTTTTGCTTACTTTTTTTGGCGTCTGAAAAAAAGTGAGTCGCCGTAAGGGCGAAACCCTAAGTGGCCGTTACCGCGGCAATGGATATGTACTCAATCAACAAGAGCTCAGCGCCAGTCAATGCCCCACCGCCATCTCAACCTGGCCGGACTGCGGTGTCACGATGTCGCCCAAGTCGATGTGTTTCCAAGCCGGTTTCGCCCCCAACCGCGCATTGAAGCGATAGTTGAAAGTGAAATCATCATCGGTCGGTTGGCTCAGGGATTTCCCGTAGGCCGATTCAACCCCGGCCGGGTCGTACCCCATCAACTGCAACAGCGTCGGGAAGATGTTGTAGTGGCTGGAGCGGTCTTTGTTCTGTGCCCAGGCTCGGCGCCAATCCAGGGCATGCAACTGTGAGCCCTGGATCACCACCAACGGCACTAACCCCTCCTCCGCCACCGGGTCACCGCCGCAATGGGTGTTGAGCCCGGGGTTGCCGCGCTCGTGCAGGTCCTGGCCGTGGTCGGAGGTGTAGATCAACACGGCATGGCTCAAATCGCCCTGCTGGAAGATTCGCTTGAAGAACTCGCCGACGTTCCACAGCAGGGTGTTCTGGTAAGCGTTGCGGTACAGCAACCAGTCATCTTTCTGGCCGTTGAAGCCATCGCGGCTGCCCGTGTCCGCCACTTCCTGGAACTGCCCTCGCGGCAAGGCCGGACGGTAGGTCATGAAGTCGTCGGGGTATTTGTCGTGTACCGGGAAATGCGCCCCCACCTTGTTGATCACCACCAGTTCAGCCTGGTCGTCGCCCAGCAGTTCGATCAACTTCGCCGCAGCCGCCATGTCGCGGTCGCGCACGCTGGTATGGTCGAATTGGACGAATTCGTCGATGTCCTGTTTTTCCAGCTCGGTCATCAGGTTCTGCAGGTAGCCGCCAGTGCGCTGGGCGTCGATGTAGACGGTACGCAAACCAGCCTTTTTGGCATATTGCCAGATCGACGGCCGGGTGCTGTTGATGCGTATGTAGTCGGCGCGCGTACCGCCATAGCGCAGGGTGACATTGGTGTCGACGCTGCAATTGGCGATAGAGGCCGCATAGCCGAAATTGAAGATATCCACCCCCTCGGGCGGCGTCTTCAGGCCGGTGTGCACGCCGAATGGCGCGTTGATATCCAGGTAATTGCCGCCAACGCTTTCATCGATGATCAGCACGATATCCTGCTCGATCGAAGACGACCGTCGCACCAGGGTGACCGGCTCCCGAGGGCCAATGGTGTTGTGCAAGGACTCGTAGGCAAACAGATTCAAATAGGCCAACGGCGTGTACATCACCGGCAGGCCGCGCGCACCCTCGCCCGCCCGCAGGAACAACACGCCACTGAGCAACAACACGCCCAGCACCGGCGCCGCTATCGGCAGATAACCGGGCAATCGCACCGACCGCCGAGGCTTGAGCGCGATACCGAACAACAGCAGCAAGCCGCTGATCACCGCGCTGACAATCATCTCGCGGTACTGATAAGCCGCCTCCTGGATAAATCCCCCCGAGTACACCAGCGAAACGAACTGGCTATAGGTCAGGTAACTGTCCGTGACCCGGGTGTACACCTCGAAAAACACTGCTGAAACAAACATCGCCAAGGCAAACACATGCCTCACCAGGGTCTGGCGTATGTAGGCAGTCATCCACAGCGCCAGCACCAGTACCGCGAACATGGCGCCGAACAGCAACGTTGCGAACCCCAGGCCCAACGCGTTGAGACGGTCGAGGTAATAGTCGTATCCCTTGAGCAGGTACAGAACCAGCAGCAATTCCTTGAGGTAGCGGACCATGTTTTCCTCGACCAGATCACCGTGTCAAAAGCACTTCGTTCCTGCACGTTAGCAGCCGTTTTTCAAAGCGCAAGAAATGCTTCACCGCACCACGCGTCAAAAAAAAGTTACCCCAAAAATGACACGAAAACCCGTCACAAAATGTAAAAAACTATGGATTACTACCGTTTATCGCTTTGTCAAATTCCCGTTAAGCCCAATAAAACAGCCACTTTACTAAGACAGTCAAGGACTTGATATCAAAAGGCCCGATTTCACTTGAATTGCCAACACTGACAACTGTCATTTTGCTGACACGCTTTTCTGAAGCTGCGCTATACCCCTCTAAACAGTTTCATCCGAGTTACATCAACCGGTTTACGAGGCGCGCCAAAAATGGACGTGAGCGTATTTGGTACGGGGTATGTAGGGTTGATCCAGGCGGCCGCAATGGCCGACGTCGGACACCGCGTTCTGTGCATCGACATCGACCCGAAAAAAATCCAGCAACTGCAACAAGCCGTACCCACCATCAGCGAGCCGGGGTTGTCCAGCTTGCTCGAAGACAACATCAAGTCCGGACGCTTGTCGTTCAGTTCCCAGGCCAGCGACGCGGTCAACCATGGCGAACTGATTTTCATCGCCGTCGGCACCCCCGCCGATGAAGACGGCTCGGCAGACCTGAGCCATGTGCTGGCCGTCACCCAGCAAATCGCCGATTTCATGGACAGCGACCGCACCCTGGTCATCAAGTCCACAGTGCCGGTGGGCACGGCCGACAAGGTGGCCGAATGCGCCCGCCAGGCGTTGGCGCGGCGGGGCCTGAAGCAGTTGAACGTGCGGGTGGTGTCCAACCCCGAGTTTCTCAAGGAAGGCAGTGCGCTTGCCGATTGCATGCGCCCCGACCGGATCATCGTCGGCACCGCCGACCCGCTGGCCCGCGACCAGATGACGGAGCTCTACGCGCCCTTTTGCCGCAACCACGAAAAACTGATGTTCATGGACAACCGCAGCGCCGAACTGACCAAGTACGCCGCCAATGCCATGCTCGCCACCCGCATCAGCTTCATGAACGAACTGGCCAACCTCACCGAACGGCTGGGCGCCGACATCGAAGCAGTGCGCAAAGGCATCGGTTCGGACCCACGCATCGGTTACCACTTCATCTACCCCGGCTGCGGTTTTGGCGGCTCGTGCTTTCCCAAGGACCTGCGGGCCTTGCTCCACACCGCCGAACAAAGCGGCATGCCACTGCGCTTGTTGCGCAGCGTCACCGATGTCAACGACAGCCAGCGGCACATCCTCTTCGAGAAACTGGCGACGCAATTCCAGGATGGCCTGGCCGGCAAATCGATTGCCATCTGGGGCCTGGCATTCAAGCCCAACACCGACGACATGCGCGAAGCCCCCAGCCGCTACCTGATGGAAGCACTGTGGCGCGAAGGCGCCCGGGTCCACGCCTATGACCCGGAAGCCATGTCCGAATGCCGGCGCCTCTACGGCTATCGCAAGGACCTGAACCTGTGCGCCACCCGCGACGACACCCTGGAAGACGCCGACGCCCTGGTGATCTGCACCGAGTGGAAAAATTTTCGCGTGGTGGACTTCGACCTGCTGGCCAGCAAGCTGCGCGCCCGGGTGATCATCGATGGCCGCAACCTGTACAACCCCGAACACCTGGCCGCCGCCGGGCTGCTGTATCGCGGTATCGGGCTGCGGCACACCGTGCCGGGCACCCCGCTGCCCGGGTCACAAGCATGAACATCCTGGTCACCGGCGCGGCCGGTTTCATCGGCGCCCACGTCGTGCTGCGACTGCTGCGCGACGGCCATCGGGTGTGCGGGCTGGACAATTTCAACGACTACTACGACCCGCAGCTCAAGCACGACCGTGTGACCTGGGTAAACGACCAGGCTGGCGAGTTCCCCCTGGCGCGGATCGACCTGGTCGACGCGCCGGCCATCGATGAACTGTTCCAGACCCGGCGGCCGGACGTAGTGATTCACCTCGCCGCCCAGGCCGGCGTGCGCTACTCCCTGGAAAACCCGCAGGCCTATGTAGACAGCAACATCACCGGGTTCCTGAACATCCTGGAGAACTGCCGTCGCTATCCGGTCAAGCACCTGATCTACGCCTCCTCAAGCTCGGTATACGGCGCCAACCCGCGCACGCCTTATTCGGTGCAGGACAACGTCGACCATCCGCTGTCGCTGTACGCGGCCAGCAAAAAAGCCAACGAACTGATGGCCCACAGCTACAGCCACCTGTTCGGCATTCCCTGCACCGGCCTGCGGTTTTTCACGGTGTACGGCCCTTGGGGCCGCCCGGACATGTCGCCGATCCAGTTTGCCCGCGCCATCGTCGAAGACCGTGTGCTGCAACTGTTCAATCATGGCGAGCACCAACGCGATTTCACCTACATCGACGACATCGTCGAAAGCATCGCCCGCCTGATCGACCGTGCGCCCCAGGTCACCCCCCTGTTGGATCACGAACAACCGGACCCGGCCACCAGCCGTGCGCCCTGGCGGATCTACAACATCGGCGGGCAGCACCCGGTGGCGCTGCGCAGCTATGTCGCACTGCTGGAAAAACACCTGGGACAAACCGCCCGCATCGAACTGCTGCCCCTGCAAGCGGGGGATGTGCTCAACACCTGCGCCGATGCCAGCGACCTGGCACGAGCCACCGGTTTCAAGCCGCGTATCGAACTGGACGAAGGCCTGGGCCGCTTCATCCAGTGGTTCCTCGATTACTACGCACGGCCTGCCCACGCACCGCTCGCGACTGAACGCTTGCGGCCCAACCTCAGCGGAGGAATCCATGACCCGACATGAGCAAGTCATCGAGATCAACGCCCCCGGACGCGACAAGCGTGTCGATCCCGACCACCGCAGGCGCCTGGACGCGGCCATCCACCGTCAGGGCCGAGGTTGGTTGACCGGTCGCGACGGTGGTCGGCCCTGGACCGTCTCGCGCACCAACCGCGTAGTGGCCTGCCTCGGCGCCCTGGCGATCCTGCTGATGCTCTGCCCACTGCTGCTGGGCCTGGCGCTGCTGATCAAGTTTTCCAGCCCCGGTCCCGTGCTGTTCGTGCAGAAGCGCACCGGTTATCGCGGCCGAGTCTTCGGCATGTACAAGTTCCGCACCATGGTTGCCGACGCCGAGGCTCTCAAGGAGTCGCTGCGCCACCTCAACAAACACGGCGCCGATGCCATCGACTTCAAGATCGACAACGATCCGCGCATCACGCCCATCGGCCGGTTCCTGCGACGCAGCAGCCTCGACGAACTGCCGAACCTGATCAATGTAGTGACCGGCGACATGCGCCTGGTGGGCCCGCGGCCGACCTCGTTCAACGCCTATCGCTACAAGGACAACCATCTTGTGCGCCTGAGCATCTATCCCGGCATGACCGGCCTTTGGCAGATCTCCGGGCGCAGCAATATCGACTTCGACCAGCGTGTGGAATTGGACCTCAGCTATATCGCTGAACAAAGCCTGTGGCTGGATTTGAAGATCCTGATGATTACCCCCTTCAAAGTTTTCAGCGGCCACGGAGCGAGTTAAATGGACGGTTCAACCAATATCCTGACCATAGCAAGCCCGAGCGAGACCAACCTGACCTCGACCGTGCTCGACCCTTCCCTGCGGATCCTGCTTTTGACGGCCGCCAACACCGGCACCGGAACCAGCACCAGCGCGATGGCGCTGGCTGCTCAACTGGCGCAGATGAGCAACGGTCGCGTACTGCTGGTGGATGCCAGCCAGTCACCGCGCAACCTCAGCCAGCAACTGTCGTTGCACAAGGAGCGCGGTTTTACCGACCTGCTGTTCAACAGCCTCGCCCCGCCCCTGTTGCAGGACTGCGTGGTGCAGGCGTCCAGCCTGCCCTTCGACGTGTTGCCCCATGGGCGCCTGGGTCGCAATGCCGAACGCTTGAGCCCCGAGCGACTGCGCCCACTGTTCAGGCAACTGGCGGCGCAATACCGCTTTGTGGTGATCGACGCCGACGCAGTGTATTCGGCCAGCGACACGCTGGTGCTCAGCACCCAGGTCGACGGCGTGGTGCTGGTGGTGCGCGGTGAAGACACTCGCTGGGAAGTGGCCCAGGCCGCCCGCCAGCGCCTGTCCCAGGCCGGCGCGAAAGTGGTAGGCAGCGTGTTCAATCGCCGCAAGTACTACATGCCCAAGTGGCTCTACAACAACCTGTAAGCCTGCAAAAGGATGACGAGATGAACGCCAGAATGCTTGTCCTGCTGTTGCTGCCGCTTGCCGGTTGCTCCAGCAATACCGATACCCGCTCGATGCCGGTGCAGATCCTCACGGCCCCGCCGGCCAACGCCCAGGCCACCGACATGCCCAAGGTCGAACAGACCCTGCGGCCCCAGGACGTGCTGGATGTGATTTTCCACATCAGCACCACCGGCTCCCAAGCCTATCGCGTGCAGGCCGGTGACCAGGTTGCCCTGAACTTCACGGCCGCCAGCCAGCTCAACGGTACGCAACAGGTGATGCCCGACGGCACTATCGAACTGCCTGGGGCCAACACCTCGGTGAAAGTCGCCGGCCTGACCACCGACGAAGCCCGCCTGGCGGTGCAGCGTGCCTATGACCAGAAAATGCTGTTCCAGCCCAATCGCAACCAATTGACGGTGCTGGTGACCAGTCCGCTGTCCGGCGAGACCAACTTGCGCAACACCTTGACCCACCCGGGCACCGGCATGAGCCGGGAAATCACCGTGGGCAGGGATGGTTACGCCAGCTTCCCGGAAATCGGTTCCGTGCCGCTGCAAGGCATGACGGTCAACCAGTTGGAGACCTTCCTCAACGAGCGCTACGCCCAGTTGCCAGGCCACATGACCGTCGATGTGCTGCTCAAGTCCACCGCCGGCAACGAGATCTACGTCCTCGGGGAAGTGGCCCAGCCCGGTTCCTATCCGATCCGCCGGCCGATCTCGGTGCTCGAAGCCCTGACGCTGGCCCGCGGCACGAACGTCAAGGCCCGGCTCGACTCGGTGGTGATCATGCGACGCAACGGCAACCTGGTCGAAGCCCGCCACTATGACGTGGAAAAAGCCCTGAGCGGTGACGCCTCGCAGATCGCCTACCTGCAACCGGAAGACATGCTTTTCGTGCCCAAGACCAAGCTAGCCAGCGCCGGCGAACTGGCCAGACAACTGGCCGACGTAGTGCTGTTCCAGGGCGTGGGGTTCAGCTTCGGCTACCGCGTCGACAACAAAGGCAGCAACAGCAACTGACCCCAGGTGACCTGACATGAACCCCAAGGAAAACTATCTGCATGAGTTCTTCAGGATCTTCTTCGCCAACAAGCAGTGGGTGAAGCGTATCTTCCTGATTTTCGCCGTGATCGCCCTGGTGCTGCCGTTGATGCTCAAGCAGAGCTTCGATATCACCGCCCAGGTGATCGTCCAGTCGAAAAAACTCTCCCAGGGCGACGCCACCACGTCGCTGAACCAGGAAAACGCCACCTTCATCCCGCCGTCCCTGGCGGACATGGAAACCGAGAGCAATATCCTGCGCTCGCCGGCGTTGATCCGGCAGACCATCAGCACCCTGCGCGACCAGGGCGAATACACGCCCAGCCCGGGCATCTTCAACAAGTGGGTGAGCGATCCCTTCAAGCGTTACATAACCCAGCCCCTGCGCGAGTACGTCATCAACCCGTTGCGCGATGGCCTGGGGCTGGAGGTCGATCCGGTGCGCGACACCGTGCTCGATACGCTGACCGACGAGGCCATCGAAAACCTGAAGATCGAGACCCTGCCCGGCTCCAACGTCATCTCCATCGTCTACAGTTTCGGCGACCCGGCCCAGGGCACCCGGTTCGTGGCGCAACTGCTGCAGAACTACCTCAGCAGCCGCCAGGACCTGCAATCGATCGAGCTGCCACAGACGTTCTATGAGCAGAAGAAAGCCCAATACCAGACCCGTCTCGACGGCCTGGAAGGCAACCGGCTGGGGCTGCTTGAAAACATCGGCTCGTCCGATCCCAAGGAAGAAGTCACCTTCCGCCTGAACGCCATCAATACCGAAGAGCAGGCCCTGAACCTGTACCAGGATCGCCTGCTGCAAAGCCAACGCTGGCTCGATTACCTCAAGACCAGTCTCGCGGCGGCGAACAGCTCGCGGTTCAACGACTACACCTTCCCGTTCACCTTCACCACCACCGTGGACAACATTGCCTTCGAAGACCGGGAAATCAGGCAGCTGGGCGAGCAACTGACCAGCCAGGTCAGCCGCTACATGAATGACCTGGCGATCTTCCAGCCCGGCAGCGAACCGATGCTGCTGGCCCGGGAACAGATCGTCCGCACGCGCCAGCAGTTCCTGAAGGTGGTGAACAACCGGATCCAGGAACGCACCACCGACCTGGCCGTCGTCAGCTCGGTGATCAACCAGAAGATCGAACGCATCGCCGCCTTCAAGCAGCGTATCCATCAATTGCAGGAAACCCAGAGCAAGCTGCGGCAGATGGACACCGAGATCAACGCCCTGCATGCGGCGTTCTCCACCTATGCCCAGCGGTTCGCCGAAGCCAGCACCGCGCGTTCGCTGGACAACGACCTGTCCAACGCCCGGGTCCTGAGCCCGCCGTTCGAACCAACCGCCCCGGCCTTTCCCAAGCCGATGCTGATCATTGCCTTCGGCATGTTCAGCGGCCTGCTGCTGGCGATTGCCCTGGTCTATGTGCGTGAGTTCTTCGACCATCGCTTCAAGCATCCAGCGCAAATCACCCAGCAACTGGATGTGCCGGTGCTGTTGGTGATCAACGAGCAGTCCCCCGACAAGGTCAACCCGCACCGCAACTGGAGCCTGCCCAGCCTTGTCCATTGGGTGCGAAATTGAACGCGCCGTTCGGCCCGCCCCGCCACAGCAACCCCCTGTCGATCATTCATCTGCTCGACAGCGGCGGCTTCTATGGGGCCGAGCGGATGCTGCTCGATCATTGCCTGGCGACACCCGGGCAGCACCAGGTGCTGTTCCTGGCGGCGCCACCGACCTTGATCACGCGTTTTCGCCAGGCCGGGGTCGATTGCCGTCATTGCGCCAGTTGGGCCGAGTTGTTGCAGCACCTGCGCCAGCGCCGGGACGACCGGCCGCTGATCAACACCCACAACTTCAAGGGGCTGTTGTTCGGCTGGTCCGCCGCCACGTTACTGGGCCTGCCGCTGGTGATTACCCAGCATGGCTTCACCCCAAGGAGCCCCAAGCAGCGTTTCTATACCTGGCTGAGCCTGCAACTGTGCCGCACCGCCTCGGTCAAGCGGGTCGTCTGCGTGGCCGAGAGCATTGCCACGCTGCATCGCCGGGCCAGCGTGCGGGCGGAAAAACTCGACGTCATCCCCAATGGCCTGCCAGCGGCCAGCACGCCACTGGCCCACCGCTCTGACAAGCAACGCTGGCGGGTCGGCTACGTCGGCCGCTTGAGCAGCGAGAAAGGTCCGGACCTGTTCCTCGACGCCATGATCCCGCTGTGCCAGAAGCATGCATCGCTGCACGCGGTGATGCTCGGCGACGGCCCGGAACGCCAGGCACTGCTCAAGCGCATCACCGACGCCGGACTGCCCACGCGCATCGAATTGCCGGGCTATCAGACCGACATGAACGCCTGGTGGAGTCGCCTCGACGCCTTGGTGATCAGCTCGCGCACCGAAGGCACCCCGATGATTCTGCTCGAAGCCATGCAAGCTGGCGTGCCGGTGGTGGCGTTCGGCGTCGGCGGCATTCCCGACGTGTTGCAGGACCGTCATAACGGCCTGCTCGCGGCACCGGCCAACAGCGCGGAACTGGCGGCGCAGATCGAAACGCTGTTCAGCGAACCGCCCCTGGCGCGGATCCTGGCCGATAACGCACGCCGCACCCAACGGGACCGCTACGACCTGCGCACGCTGGCCGAACGCTGGTCGCAGCTTTACATCCGCACGGCACGGGAGGCTCGCTCATGATTGTCCCACTCTCGATCGTCAGCCTGCTGGGCCTTGTATGCCTGGCGCTGCTGGCCAGCCCTTATCCGTTCCTGGCACCGGGCGCTGTGCTCGGCCTGGTCGGCGTCGCCGTGCTGTACCGCAAGCCCGGTTGGGGTTTGCTGGGCATTGCCGCACTGGTGCCGTTCGAAGGCCTGTTCAAGGACAACGCCTTTTCCGGCAGCAAATTCCTTGGCCTGGCGTTGATCATGATCCTGATGTTGCAACTGGCGGTGCACCAGATTCCCGGGACACGCCTGCGCAGCAATATCTGGCGGCCGCTGATCGGTTTCATGGTGCTCTATGGCCTGAGCCTGATGTTGTCGGAAAACATGGGCCTGTCCATGACCCATTTTCGCGAACTGGGGGTGGGGTTGATTCTGTTTGTAATCACCCTGCTGATCGGTCGTGAATTGAACCTGGACCTGTTCTGTCGCCTGGTGACCTTGAGCGTCACCACCACCTGCGTATTGGCGATGTTCTCGGCCAAGTACCAGGACCAGGGCCGCGCGTCCGGCCTGCTGGAAGACCCGAACACTTTCGCCCTGCTGATTGCCTTTACCGTGCCGCTGGCGTTGCTGCTGGTGGTGCGCGGCCCGAGCTTGCTGCACCGGTTGTTCTGGGGCGGCTGTTTCATCCTGCTGCTGGGCGGCATGACCAAGACCGAATCGCGCTCGGGGCTGGTGGTGTTGATGCTCAGCCTGATGATCGGGCTGTATCACTACCGCGCGCAGCTGCCGCGCATCCGCCCACGGCACCTGGGCTTCGCCATGCTCGGGCTGGCGCTCATCATCCCCCTGGCGATCGCCGTGATGCCGGCCGGCTATGTCGCGCGCATCCAGTCGTTGAGCATCCTCAGCGCCGGCGCCAGCGCCCACCAGGATGAATCCCTCGGCCGCCGCGCCTCGTACATCGTCGTCG
Organism: Pseudomonas brassicacearum subsp. brassicacearum; assembly: GCF_008801605.1. Taxonomy (GTDB): domain Bacteria; phylum Pseudomonadota; class Gammaproteobacteria; order Pseudomonadales; family Pseudomonadaceae; genus Aquipseudomonas; species Aquipseudomonas brassicacearum. Next base: position 133,947 of record NZ_VZPJ01000009.1, read on the forward strand.
GCAGCCAGATGATCCGCGAAAACCCGATACTCGGCTCAGGCCCCGGGACCTTTCCGCTGCACTACGCACCCACCGGCTATGCCAAGGCGTTCTCGGCCAACCGCAAGCTGGGGGACCTGTATCGCCGGGCCCATAACACCTACCTGGAAATCTTCAGCGAAATCGGCGTCCCGGGCGGGCTGATGTTCGTCGGCATGATCGGCCTTGGCCTGTACAACCTGCTGCACGCCCGTCGGCTCTGGCTGCAACGCCGGGACTGGGCGCAAGCGGACCTGCTGACGCACCTGGGCATGAGTTTCCTCTCGCTGGCGTTGTTCCTGATGTTCCTCAGTGCGCCGAACCACAAGTTGCTGTGGATCATGCTCGCCCTCACCAGTGTGTTGCGCTACGACGCCGAGCAGGCCGCGCCGCAGGAGGCTCGTCCATGAGCTGCGTCAGTATTGTGATCCCGATGTACAACGAGGCCCGACACATCGGCCGTACGCTGCACGCAGCGCAGGAAGCCGCCCGCCAGGCAGGCCTGGCATGTGAGTTGATCGTGGTGGACAACGGCTCCGACGACCATGGCCCGCGCATTGCCAACGAGTTGGGGGCACGGGTGTTGATCGTGCCAGGCGTGCACATCGGCGCCCTGCGCAACCGCGGTGCTGCCGTCGCCCAGGGTGACTGGCTGGCGTTCATCGATGCCGACATCGAGATGCCGGCCGACTGGCTCAAGCTGTTGCTGGAACTCGAAGGCCACCAGGGCGACGTACTCGGCCTGGACCTCGACACGCCCCGGCAGGCGCCGTGGTTCGCCGAAGCCTGGCAGCGCCGCAGCCAACGTCCGGGGTCACGCCTCCTGCATCGGGTGCAGTGGCTGCCCAGTGCCAACCTGTTGATGCGTCGCAGCTGGTTCGAACGGGTCGCAGGCTTCGACGAAACCCTGCGCACCGGCGAAGACAAGGACTTCTCCTTGCGCCTGCGCCAGGCCGACGCGCAATTGCTGCTGGTCAACGAAAGCGTCGCCCTGCACTGGGGCTACGAAGGCAGTTGGCGCGAGTGGATGAGCAAGGAACTGTGGCGCCAGGGCAGCCATCTGCAATTGCTCCGCAGCCATGGCCCGAGCCTGCGCCTGCTGCGCTTCCCGGCGCTGTCCATTGGCGCCTGGGGCTTGGACCTGCTGGCGGTGCTCGCGTTGCTCCAGGGGCAATTGCACCTGGCGCTGACGTTGTTGCTGGTCACCACCCTGCCACCCTTGTTCCTGAGCCTGCGCCAGAGCCGGCGTGATCCGCGCCTGACCTTGCAATTGTGGGCCTTGCATGGGGTGCGCCTGCACCTGACCGGCGCCGCCCTGCTGCTCAATCTGTGTCATTGGAATGCCAGGAGACCTGCCCGTGGCTGAATTCATTTACTGGTCGTGCCTGTTGCTGCCGGTGTACGCCTACCTCGGTTATCCCTTGATGTTGAGCCTGCTGGCGCCGCTGTTTCCGATGCGGCGCTACGGCAAGGCGTTTCCGATGGACGTGAGCATCGTCATTGCCGCCCACAACGAGGCGCGGCACATCGAGGAAAAATTGCGCACCTTGCTGGCCCAGGATTATCGGGCCCATTCATTGCGAATCATCCTCGCCAGCGACGGCTCCACCGACGACACGGTGGCCTGCGCACGCAAGGTGATCGACCCGCGCATCACCGTGCTCGACCTGCCGCGCCAGGGCAAGGCCGCCGCCCTCAATACCGGTGTCGCCCACAGCAGCGGCGAAATCCTGGTGTTCACCGACGCCGATAACCAATGGGCCAGCGACACCCTCAGCCATCTGTTGGCACCCTTGGGCGATCCGGAAGTCGGTGCCTGTGCCGGGCACATGGAGATCCCGGTGCCGGGCAAGGGCCTGAGCCTGGGCGACAGCCTGTATCGCCATTACGAAGGCTGGTTGCGTCGGGTGGAGAGTCGCACCGGTTGCATGGTCTCGGCCGACGGTGCGCTGTTGGCCCTGCGCCGGGTGCTGTTCCAACCGATACCGGCCCAGGTCAACGATGACTTTTTCCTCAGCACCTGCGCGCCAGCCGCCGGCAAGTCCATCGTCTATGCCCCCATGGCCCGGGTGACCGACCAGGGTGTGGACGAAGCCGACAAGCAGTTTCGCCGTCGCCAGCGGGTCACCGTCGGCGGGTTGCAGAGCCTGGCTCAGCGCCGGGAACTGCTCAACCCGCTGCGCCATGGGCTCTACGCCATTGGGTTGATCAGCCACAAGTTGATCCGCCGCCTGGCGCCGGTGTTGCTGCTGCCGCTCTTGCTGAGCAATGCCTGGCTGTGGAACGACCATCCGTTCTATCGCCTGAGCCTGGTGGCGCAATTGCTCGGCTACGCCATGGCACTGATCGGCTTGATGGACGCGCGCCACCGCCTGCCCCGGCCCTTTCGCCTGGCCGCATTCGTGCTGGTGACGCTGGCGGGCATGAGCATCGGGCTCTGGCAGTTCCTGCGGGGCCAGCGCTATAGCCAGTGGAACCCCGAGCAGAATCGCTAAGGAGTACGGCCGATGTCGATCAAACAAGTCTTCAAGCGCACCGGCGGCTGGCTGTACCTGAACACGTCCCTGGGTCGCCATCCATTGCGTGGCGCCGGCGTCATACTGATGCTCCATCGCGTGCTGAACAACGACCGTGCCGCCGAACTGCCCCATCGCAACGAGCTGTGCGTGGGGCCCGAAGCGTTTGAACATCTGCTGATCTGGCTGCTACGGCATTTCGAGTGTGTGCCGCTGATGAGCTTGTTGCTGGCCGACCCTGAGAGCGTTCCGAACCGCCCGCGGGTCGCCCTGACCTTCGACGACGGTTGGCGCGACAACGCCATGAATGCCTTTCCGTTGCTGCGCCAATACCAGGTGCCAGCGAGTATTTTCCTCTCCACCGATTTCATCGGCAGTCGCCAGCACTTCTGGTGGGAAAGCATCGGTGAAACCCTCTGGGGCAGCCATGGCCAGGTGGCACGGCGCTCATTGATCGAGCACTTGCAGCACGTCGGCCGACCGTTGCCGGTGCTGCTCGATGACATCGACGACGAGCGCCGCAGCCTGGCGCTGCTGCATTACCTGCAGAGTCTCAAGAGTCTCGATGCACACACGTTGAGCGACCTCACCGACGCCTGCCCGCAGGGTTCCCAGCCCCAGGCCCTGGACTGGCCCCAGGTACGCATGCTCGAAGATTCCGGGCTGGTCCGCTTCGGCCCCCATGGCGCCAGCCACGCGATCCTGACCGGGCTGGATGACCAGCGCCTGCACGAAGAACTGACGCGCAGCTGGATCGCCCTGGAAAACGGCTGCGCCCATCCTTTGCCGGTGTATTGCTACCCCAACGGCGATCACGATGCCCGGGTACGCCAACAGGTGGCGGCCCACGGTTTTGCCTTCGCCCTCGGCACCGAGGCGGGGCTGTATCGCAACGACGGTGACCCGCTGAACCTGCCGCGTTTCGGCGTCAGCCAGAGCAACGCCCACCACCCTGAATTACTGGCCTGGCGCATTCGCCGAGGAACACGCCCATGAGCCGCGCTCATTACCTCAAGCACCTGGCACTGAGCATGGGCACGCGCCTGGCGATGATCGGCCTGCGCCTGCTGCGCAATGTGCTGCTGGCGCGGATTCTCGGACCCAGTGAACGCGGGCTGTTCGCCTTGCTCAGCACCCTGCCGGACCTGATCAGCGCCGCCACCAGCGGTGGCCTGAATTCCGCCGTGGGTTATCAGGCGGCGCAGCAGCGCTCGATGGGTCTGCTGCTCAGCCAGGTGCTGGTCTTCGGCTGCCTGTTGGCTGGCTTGTTAACCTTGCTGGTGGTGGCGCTGGTGCGCGAGTTCGGCGGCGAACTGGACATCGCCACGCAATTGGGATTGCTCGCCTGGTTGCTGTTGCTGGCCGTGCCGTTGACCGTGCTCAAGAGCGGTCTGCTGACGATGCACAATGCTTGCGGCGGAGTGGGCGCCTTCAATGCCTTGCGCCTGATGGAATCCCTGGCGCCCCTGCTGCTGTTCGTTGCACTGTTCTGGATGTGGAAAGACGCCGCCCTGGAAGCGGCGCTGATCAGTTGGCTGGCCGGCTTGAGCCTGGTGGTGCTGGCCGGTTGGGTGTGGTTGCGCCGCGATCATGTGGTCACCCTGCGCTGGGATCGCACCGGTCAGAACGAATTGTTGCGCTACGGTGCCCGCAGCCACCCGGACCTGCTGTTCCAGCAAGTGCTGCTGCGCTCGGACTTCCTGTTCATCGGTGCCCTGCTGGGCAGCACGGCCCTGGGTCACTACGCCATGGCCAGCGCCGCCGCCGAACTGCTGCTGATCGTGCCCGAAGCTGTCACCACGCCGCTGATGAAACGCCTGTTGCAACAGGACAGCGACATGCAGCGCCTGACGCCCCTGGCCCTGCGCCTGACCGCCACGGTGATGCTCGGCGCCTGCCTGAGTATGGCGCTGATCGGTCAATGGTTGATCGTTACCTTGTTTGGCGCCGCCTACCAGCCGGCGTATCCCGCCTTGCTGGCGCTACTGCCGGGGCTGTTCGGGCTGTGCTACGCGAGCATCCTGCGCCTGGATCTGCTGGGCAAGAACCGCCCCGGCACGGTTTCGCTGTTGATGGGCGTGGGCGCAGTGCTGAACCTGGCGCTGAACCTGATCCTGATTCCCCGCTACGGCATCGTCGGGGCCGCCGCCGCGTCTTCAATCGCCTACCTGGGCGTGACCGTGGCGCTGCTGGCCATGTACTGCCGCCTCAGCGGCGTGGCGCTGTGGCAGACACTGATCATCCTGCCCAGCGACTTGCTGCCGATGCGCCAGATGCTGTTGGGGAAATCGGCATGAGTGTGGTTGCCTGCCAAACCGCCATCGCGAGCAAGCTCGCTCCCACAGGGGTTGCTGATTGCCCTGTGGGAGCGGGCTTGCTCGCGATGGGGCCGATGCAGCGTTGGTGGAAAATGGCTGCTGGCCTGTGCCTCTGGAGCCTGGCCTTCTTGGCCCAGGGCGCGGCGATGCAATGGACCGGCATCCGCGACGGCAGCCTGTACCTGCAGACCGACCGTCCGGATTACGTGACCGTGCGCTGGGTCCCGGCCTGGCAGGCCAACGCCAATTCAGAACACCTGTACCTGCTCAACGGCCAGGGGCGCCTGGTGGGTGAGCGCTTGATCAAGGCGACCCAGGAACGTGGCGAGCAGCAGTGGCCCTTGCTGCCGGGAGCCGCCAGTTATCGACTGGAAATTCCCGGCTACAGTTTCCGCCGCTACACCGTCGAGCACGACGCCCGTACCCAAGCGATGTTCGCCCCGGCCAAGGTGCATTTCAGCGCTGAAACCCATGACGGCGATGAGTTGTACTTCAAGGTCGCCCCCGGTGAACAAGCCGTGCTGGCAGGCAAGTTCCACGGCGGTGTGCGCAGCCTGCAAGCCCGGCGCGTCGCCGATGGCAAACAGGTGCAGCTGAACCTCAAGCCATACCCGGCCTATTGGCAGTTCGATCAGGTCGCCCTGCCCGTTGCCAACGTCGAGCAAACCTGGCGTTTGCAGTTGCAGGGCAACGGCAAGGCAGCGTTCTGGCTGGACGGCACGGCGAACCTGTTCGCCCAGACCGCTGAGCACCTGCAGCCGCTGCGCCAGGACCCGGGGCAGGCTCACCTGAAACTCTATGGCGACGTCCTGGGAACAACCCCGAAACTGGGCATTTCCCTGCCCTACGCCATGCCCCCGCCCTCTGCCTACCCGGTAATCGATACCCTCAAGCCCCAGGCCGCCACTTATTACAGTTTTGTCGACGTCACCGCTGCCAAGCCGGACCACGAAGATAGGTTCCGGCGCCTGTACCAGGACCGCTTCGGCATTACCCGGGACATCACCCTGCTGGCCGGTAGCGCACGCAAGGCCGACCTGCAGGCCGATCGCGTCAGCACCAGCGGTTTGCAGGCCTGGCTCAAGTCGACTCGCGCCATGGACGGCAAAGGCCTCCACTACCTCAGTTTCGCCGATGAGCCGAACCTCAACTACCCGGACTTCGCCAGCTTCCAGCAGGTGTTCAAGAGCATGGCCAGCCAGGTTCGCGCCGACCCCGCCAACACCCGCGCCGGGGTGCGCATTGCCATACCGGCCAGCTCCCGGTTCACCAATGGTCCCCTGGCGGAAAACGCCGCTGATCGACGCGGGATCGACTGGGCGCGACGCTTGCTGGCCGAGTCCAGTGACCAGATCGACGCCCTGGCCTGGCACGAATGGATGATCCGCGACCTGCTGGCGACCCGGGTCTATCGCAACAGCGTGCGCCGCGCCGCCGACCTGGTGGGCCTGGACAGTAACGGCCGGCCGCGCAAGGCCTTGTTGCTGGATCAGACCAACATGTCCAGCGGCTCTAGCCTGAGCCCCTACGACCAGGAAACCCATTACGCCGCCCTGTGGTGGACGTCCGTGGTGATCAATGCCTCGGCGGACGGTTGGCTGGACATGCTCAACTGGTTCCAGTCCGCCGACGAACCGGAGTACCCAAAAGGCATGGTGCGAGTGCTGGACAACCAGCGCTTGGAACTCAAGCCGGTGGGGCTGGCCCAGCAATTCATCCAACAGCATTGGCTCGAACAGGTGTTGCGCCTGGACAACGACGCCTTTGAAGTCGACGTGCTGGCCATGGCCACCGACGCAAGACGCGGCCTGCTGGGCGTGAACAAAAGCACCCGCCCGCAACAGGTCAGCCTGGACGGCGTGCCCTGCCCCCAGGCGAAAGCCGAGCTAGTGTATTTCGGCCCCGACAACCATAGCCTCAGCGCCCCGTTCAACTGCGAGGCCGGGCAGATCCGCTTTCTCCTGCCAGGAGAAAGCCTGTTTGCCCTGAGCTGGACCGCTCCCGTTTCCCCCCAACCCGCCACCCGTCAGGAGGCACCATGAACGTTCTGCAGAAATTGCGTGACCGCATTCAGAAAAAAGGCCTGCGCGCCGTCTTCAAACAGCTGCTCAGACGCTACGTGTTTCTCCACTCGAAACTGGTGTGGCTGGAACACGATGTGCGCACTCCACTGCCCCCGCATAACCTCAAGGCCTACCCGCCGATGCGCCTGGAGTTCATCACGGTCAGCAATGCCGACGCTTTTGCCCGGTATTTCGGCGACCGCGTCAAAACCATGCGCGAACTGGCCGCCGAAGGCTACACAGGCTTGATGTACCTGGATGATCAAGGCGACACCGTGGGGTTCGCCTGGGGCAGTACGCGAGACTATTTCGACCGCCATTTCTACCAATGCAACTTCCCGATCAAGCCTGGCGAGTACTTTCAGTTCGGTGGCGAGGCGATTCGTAAATACTGGGGCTCCAGTATATCGGCGGACATGCAGCTGGAGATGTGGAAAGTCATGGCGGACAAAGGTTGCAGCACGATGGTCGATGTCTGCGACTTGCAAAACATCCCGGCGATCAAGATGCACCTGCGCATGGGCTTCCAGGAGCGCGGCAAGATCACCCACATGTATCGACTGTTCGGTCGCTGGCGTTTTTTCCACGACACGCTTTACAACGGCTCGGCATTGGACGCCTTTCGTAAACCGGCCCAGCCGGTTGCTTCGACTGCAGCGGCCTGACCCCCATGGCGATCCGGTTCCAATGGTGTCGCTCCCTGGGCGCCGAGGACTTTCCCATGACAGCTTATGAACAGCTGCGAACCCAGGTGCCCGACGCTACGCCCTTCAACACCCTGGCTTGGCTGCAAGCGGCGGAATTCGCCCTGCTGCCGGACCAGCAGCTGCACGTGTTGCTGGGCTGGCAAGACCAGACACTGTGCCTGTGCCTGCCCTTGGTATCGGGGCGTGAGCGTATCGGCGGGCTGCGGTTCCGGGTGTTGCGTCACTTGGGTTATCCATTGGCCGACCGCATCGCCTTGATGGTGCGCCTGGACGCCGAAGGCATGGGGCAGGCGCTGACGCAGATCCGTCAGCACTTGCCCCACGCACTGCTGCAATTGAATGAAGTGATCGAGCCGGTCGGTGAGCAAAGCGTCCTCAGCGCCTGGATGGCACTGAGCTCCACCGGGGAGCGCCGCCTGAGTTGCCGGGTGCCAGTGCATTTGATCAGCGACAATGACCATCAGGAAATCTCTGGCGACCCACGCTACAAGTTGCGCCGGGCCCGCAAGCGGATCGCTGCCTGCGGTGCCGAGATCCTCCGGGTGAAACCGGACGCCATCAGCATGGGCCAGCTGTTGCGGACCCTCGCCGATGTCGAGGCGGCCAGTTGGAAAGGCGAGGAAGGCGTCGGCATCTTCGCCGACCCCGGGCGCCGGCAATGGATGAACCTCGCCTTCACCGCCCTCGCCGCCCAAGGCCTGGTGCGGGTGGTGATGCTGGAGCTGAACGGCGAATGCATCAGCTATCGCCTCGGCCTGCTGGACCAGGGGCGGCTGTACGACTACAACCTGGCGTTCCTGCCGCAGCATGCCGACCTGGGCAGCGGCCGGGTGTTGCTCGAGGAGTGGATTCGCTGGGGGCTGGACGAAAACTGGCGCTGGATCGACGCATCACGGGTCAGCCTGGAGAACTCCAGCCATCAGTTACACGAACGCATGACCGGCCAACTGGAACACTGGCGCTGGAGTTTCTATTCATGGCAGCCCGGTGGTTTGCTTCTGGGATTTGCCTTGCGACTCTGGAAAAGCTTGAAGCCATGGTTTGGCAAACGCCGAAGCAAACCGACCGCGACGACGGCATCGTCCCCCCCTAAAAACCAGGAGAAGACAGATGCCGCGTCAAGTGATCGTCAACGCTGACGACTTCGGGCTCAGCCTCAGTGAGAACGCGCTGATCCTGCGGGCCTTCGAGACCGGCGTGATCAGTTCGGCCACGGCCATGGCCAACATGCCGGGTTTCGAGCAGGCGTGTGAAATGGCCCGGCAACCGCTGCTCAACGGCCACGTTGGCCTGCATTTCAACCTCAGCTACGGCCCGCCGCTGGGCCAGGCGATCACCTCGCGCCCGGTTTTTTGCGACGCCAATGGCCAGTTCGACCTGAACCTGTCGCGTTATTGCCTGCGCCTGGGTTCAAAGGATCTGGCGGCAGTGGAAGATGAACTGCAGGCGCAATGGCAACACTGCCTGGACCGCGGCCTGCGTCCCAGCCATCTCGACTCCCATCAACATGTGCACAACATCTGGCCCATCGGCGAACTGGTGGCCCGCTTCGCCGCCAGGCAAGGCGTGCCCATGCGCCTGGCGCGCAACCTGGGGGCGAACTTGACCCCGCCCAAGCGTATCTTCAAAACCCTGTTCAACCGGCGCATTCGCAGCCTGTGCGGTGCGACAGCGGACTACGTTTGCACCCCGGCCGACCTGGACTACGCCGCGCCACCGGCATATGGCTCGCTTGAGGTCATCGTGCATCCGATGCAACTGGACGAGGATTTTGGCGATGCCAGCCTGAGGCCAGGCGAGTCGTTGACCCAAGTACTGAACAAGCGCCTGGCGGGCGTGCCCAAGGTCGCGTACGGCCGGACCGCGCAGGTATTGACGCTGGTTGAGTATGGGGATGTGCACTGACAGGGACGCGGTGTATACCTGTGGCGAGGGCGTTTGCTACCTCGCCACGACCGTCCGAAATCCCTGCGCCGCTTTCGGAGAATCTGCTACAAGGCATCTTCAGTTTCGAGTAGCGAATTGCGTCGATGCCTTTACCTTTATTCTCTCGCCTTCGGCGGCGCTGGCTGGCCTTCCTTGTCATGAGCGCAATGGTGGTCGGGCTGCCGGTGGGCTGTGCAGTGCTGCAGCATAAGGAACGCGAGCTGGTCTTTCGCATCGAGCCGGGGACCGCGAGCTGGTTCAGTGGGCTTCCCAGCGGCGTGCAGGAATTCGATCTCAAGCCCAAGAGCTTCAAGGCCGGGGAAAATATCCACGGTTGGTGGTGGCCGGCCGAACGCAAGAATGCGCCGGCCATCCTGTACTTGCACGGTGTGCGTTGGAATTTGACCGGCCAGTTGTTTCGTATCCAGCAACTGAGGGCGCTGGGCTATTCGGTGCTGGCTATCGATTACCGTGGCTTTGGCAAAAGCCATGGGGATCTGCCGTCGGAAGCCAGCGTCTATGAAGATGCGCGCATCGCCTGGGAACGTCTCAAGGTACTGCAACCGGACCCGGCCCTGCGGCTGATCTACGGTCATTCTCTGGGCGGTGCCGTCGCGGTGGATCTCGCTGCGCAGTTGGGCCAGGAGGCCGCGAAGAATGGTGCTGCCCAGGTCCGAGGCCTGGTCATCGAATCCACGTTCACCTCCCTGGGCGATGTCGCCACCGCGATGGCGAATACGTCCCTGCCGGTGCGCTGGTTGTTGTCGCAGAAATTCGACTCCATCGACAAAATCGGCGAGATCAACATGCCGCTGCTGGTGGTGCATGGCTCTGCCGATCGCTACGTACCGCCGCGCTTCAGCGAGCAACTGTTCAACGCCGCCCGGGAGCCCAAGCGCCTGCTGCTGGTGCCGGGGGCCACGCATAACAACAGCATGAGCCTGGCGGGCAAAAACTACCGGCAAGCGCTGGACACGTTGATGAAAAACAAGCCATCGCCCATGGCCGAACGCCCCCAGGTAAGCTCGGCCAAGGCCGGCTAACGCACAGGTCCCCGGCTGACACCCAATACCTTCATTGACTGTCACACCGCTATCGCGAGCAAGCTTTGCTCCCACAGATCGCCCTCCACACAGTTCTTTGGTTGTTTACAGGATCAGTGCTCACTGCCGATCCCTGTGGGAGCCGAGCTTGCTCGCGATAGCGGTGGGTCTGCTTGCATCAATGCTGAATGTGCCACCGCCTTCGCGAGCAAGGGATTTGTGGTGTACGCGAGGTCTGTGAGCGACGCGGAAAAACTGTGCAAGCGCACGCAAAAAAAAACGGCACCTTTCGGTGCCGTTCGTTTTCACGCTTGGGGCTTTACTTGCGTGCTGCCTCCCACGATTTCAACAGCTCGGTGTAGCTCACGGTTTCACCTTTAGGCTTCTCGTTCGCCAGTTTCGGCTTCGGTGCACCCGGTTGGTCGAACCAGTATTGCGCGTCGCGCTCGGGGTTCATTTTCGGGGCGCAGGTGGCTTGGGCCTTGGAGCGTTCCAGGCGCGTCATGATCGCATCCTGGTCCTTGGCCAAGCCATCGAGGGCCTGCTGCGGGGTCTTCTCGCCGCTGGCGGCTTCGGCGATGTGGCTCCACCACAGCTGCGCCAGGCGCGGATAGTCCGGCACGTTGGTCCCGGTCGGGGTCCATTGCACGCGGGCCGGGCTGCGGTAGAACTCCACCAGGCCACCGAGTTTCGGCGCCAGGTCGGTCATCGCCTGGGAGTTGATGTCCGACTCACGAATCGGCGTCAGGCCAACGATGGTCTTCTTCAGCGACACGGTCTTGGACGTCACGAACTGCGCATAGAGCCAGGCCGCGAGTTTCTGTTTCTCAGGCGTGGACTTCATGAATGTCCAGGAACCCACGTCCTGATACCCCAGCTTCATGCCCTGCTCCCAATACGGACCACGTGGCGAAGGTGCCATGCGCCATTTCGGCGTGCCATCGGCGTTCACCACCGGCAGGCCCGGCTTGGTCATGTCGGCGGTAAACGCGGTGTACCAGAAAATCTGCTGGGCGATGTTGCCTTGGGACGGTACCGGGCCGGATTCGGAGAAGGTCATGCCCGCCGCTTCCGGCGGCGCGTACTTCTTCAACCAGTCCACGTACTTGGTGGTGGCGAACACCGCTGCAGGGCCGTTGGTATCGCCGCCACGGGTGACGCTGGAGCCGACCGGATGGCAGTCTTCGACGCGAATACCCCACTCGTCCACCGGCAGACCGTTGGGCAGGCCCTTGTCGCCGCCGCCAGCCATGGAGAACCAGGCATCGGTGAAGCGCCAGCCCAGGGAGGGGTCTTTCTTGCCGTAGTCCATGTGACCGTAGATACGCTTGCCGTCGATTTCCTTGACGTCTTCGGAGAAGAACTTGGCGATGTCTTCATAGGCCGACCAGTTCACTGGTACGCCCAGCTCGTAGCCGTATTTCTCCTTGAACTTGGCCTTCAGCTCCGGACGCTCGAACCAGTCGGCACGGAACCAGTACAAGTTGGCGAATTGCTGGTCGGGCAACTGATAGATCTTGCCGTCCGGCGCAGTGGTGAAGGAAATACCGATGAAGTCCTTGATGTCCAGGGTTGGCGAAGTGTAGGCCTTGCCTTCGTTGGCCATCAGGTCGGTGATCGATTCGGTCTTGCCGTAGCGAAAGTGCGTACCAATCAGGTCCGAATCGTTGACCCAGCCGTCATAGATGTTCTTGTCCGACTGCATCACCGTCTGCATCTTCTCCACCACGTCGCCTTCTTGCAGCAGGTCGTGGGTCAACTGGATCCCGGTGATTTCGGTAAAGGCCTTGGCCAGTACCTTGGACTCGTATTCGTGAGTGGTGAGGGTTTCCGACACCACGTTGATCTTCATGCCGCGAAACGGCTCGGATGCCTTGATGAACCATTTGAGTTCTTCAAGCTGCTGGTCTTGCGTCAAGGTCGACGGTTTGAATTCACTGCCGATCCATTTTTTTGCGGCGTCTTCATAGGCGTCGGCCCAGGCCGCAGCACTCAGCCCGCTGAGTGCCAGCATGGCTGCCAATGAAACGCTATGTCGCAGCTTATTGTTTTTATTGAACATAGAGACCTCCTGTTTGGGTTTAAGAGCCTGATCGGCGAACCTTCGCGACTAGCCCCACCGCATCACTGCCAACAGCCACACCCAAGACAACGCGAACGCTATCCAGATGCTCCAGTCGGTGGCGCCGATTACCAGCAGGTGCAGGTAGGCGCTACCGAGAAGACCGATAAACAACCGATCGCCACGGGTCGTGGTAATCGGCAGGAAACCACGCCGAGGGATGCTCGGCGAACGCAACTCCCAGGTGGTCATGCCTGCCAGAAACAAGGCGATAACCCCGAAAAATACCGCCGTGGGGACGGTCCAATTCATCCATTCCATCATCGACTCCTCAGACTCGGCCCAGGGCGAAGCCCTTGGCCACGTGGTTGCGAACGAACCAGATCACCAGCATGCCCGGCAGGATGGTCAACACCCCCGCCGCCGCCAGCACGCCCCAGTCGATACCGGACGCCGACACCGTACGGGTCATGACCGCCGCGATCGGCTTGGCATTCACCGAGGTCAACGTCCGGGCCAGCAACAGCTCGACCCAGGAAAACATGAAGCAGAAGAATGCCGTGACACCGATGCCGGAGCCGATCAACGGAATGAAGATCTTGGTGAAGAACTTGGGGAAACTGTAGCCGTCAATGTAGGCGGTCTCGTCAATTTCTTTCGGCACCCCGGACATGAACCCTTCGAGGATCCACACCGCCAGCGGCACGTTGAACAGGCAGTGGGCCAGGGCCACGGCGATATGGGTGTCGAACAACCCGATGGACGAATACAGCTGGAAGAACGGCAGCAGGAACACCGCCGGTGGGGCCATGCGGTTGGTCAGCAGCCAGAAGAACAGGTGCTTGTCCCCCAGGAACCGGTAACGGGAAAACGCATAGGCCGCCGGCAACGCGACGCACAGGGAAATCACCGTGTTCAGGCTCACGTAGTACAGCGAGTTGAGGTAACCGGTGTACCAGCTCGGGTCGGTGAAGATCACCTTGTAGTTGTGGAACGTGAAATCCTGCGGCCACAAAGTCAGGCTGCCAAGGATCTCGGTGTTGCTCTTGAACGACATGTTCAGCAGCCAGTAGATGGGCACCAGCAGGAACAGGATGTAGATCAGCAGGGGTATCAGCTTTCTCTTGCTCATCGTGCGGGCCTCAACGGTTGGCGTCGGAGTGCGTCATGGCGGTGTAGAACAGCCAGGACACCAACAGAATGATCAGGAAGTACACCAGGGAAAACGCCGCCGCCGGGCCCAGGTCGAATTGGCCGATAGCCATCTGCGTCAGGGTCTGGCTGAGGAACGTGGTGGCGTTGCCCGGCCCGCCGCCAGTGAGTACGAACGGCTCGGTGTAGATCATGAAACTGTCCATGAAGCGCAGCATCACGGCGATCAGCAGCACGCTCTTCATCTTCGGCAACTGGATGTGCCGGAACACCGCCCAGCTGGAAGCCCGGTCGATCCGCGCGGCCTGGTAGTACACGTCCGGAATCGCCCGCAGCCCCGAGTAGCACAACAGCGCTACCAACGAAGTCCAGTGCCAGACGTCCATCACCAACACGGTGACCCAGGCGTCCATGGTGTTGGCCGCATAGTTGTAGTTGATGCCCAGGCCATTGAGGGTGGAGCCCAGCAAGCCGATGTCGGCGCGGCCGAAAATCTGCCAGATGGTGCCGACCACGTTCCAGGGAATCAGCAGCGGGATCGCCAGGATGATCAACACCAGGGACGACCATTTGCCCTTGGTCGGCATGGTCAGGGCGATGGCGATGCCCAGGGGGATTTCGATCAGCAGCACGCACGCCGAGTAGATGAACTGGCGCAGCAGCGAGTCGTGCAGCCGTGGATCGAGCAGCACCTGCTTGTACCAGTCGGCGCCGACGAAGTAGCGGCTGGACTGGTCGAAGATGTCCTGCACCGAATAGTTGACCACGGTCATCATCGGGATCACGGCACTGAAGGCCACCAGCAGGAACACCGGCAATACCAGCCACCAGGCCTTGTTGTTCTGCACCTTGTTCATGGCTGCACCTCACTCAACGGTTCCAGCAGGTATTCATCGGCATAGACCATCAGCCATTGGCCCGGAAAACTGATGTACGCGGTGCCTTCGGGCACTGGCTTGTCTTCGGCCAGGCGCACTTTCAGCGGTACGCCATCGAGGTTGAGGGTCAGGATCTTGTAGGTGCCCAGGTCTTCGACGTGGACCACGTCAGCGCGCATCGCATCGTCGTAAGGGCCGTCCCAGACATGCACGAACTCGGGACGGATACCGACCTTCAGGCTTTTGCCCTGGGCTTCGGCGACCCGACGTTGCAAGGTTTCGGACAGAGGCAAGTGAGTCGAGCCGAAGCCGACGCCACCGGGCTGCGCCGTGACCTCGATCAGGTTCATCCCCGGGCTGCCAATGAAGTAGCCGACAAAGGTGTGGCTGGGGCGCTCGAACAAATCCCGAGGCGTGCCGAATTGCACGATCTGGCCGCCGTACATCACGGCGATCTTGTCGGCGAACGTCGAGGCTTCCAACTGGTCGTGGGTGACGTAGACCATGGTGATGTTGAACTGCTCGTGGATCTGCTTGAGCTTGCGCCGCAGTTTCCATTTCAGGTGCGGGTCGATCACCGTCAGCGGCTCGTCGAACAGGATCGCCGACACATCGTCGCGCACCAGCCCGCGGCCCATGGAGACTTTCTGTTTTTCGTCGGCGGTGAGGTTGCGGGCCTTTTTGTCCAACAGGTTCTGCAGGTCCAGGACCTCGGCGATTTCCTGCACCTTGGTGTGGATCCTCGCCTCGGCCATGCCCTGGTTGCGCAGCGGGAATGCCAGGTTGTCGAACACGGTCATGGTGTCGTACACCACCGGGAACTGGAACACCTGGGCAATGTTGCGGCGCTCCGGGGTCAGCTCGTTGACGACCTTGCTGTCGAACATCACCTGCCCTTCGGAAGGGCTCAGCAGTCCGGAAATGATGTTGAGCAACGTGGACTTGCCGCAGCCCGAAGGCCCGAGCAGTGCATAGGCGCCGCCCTGCTCCCAGATGTGGTTCATCTCGCGGATCGCATAATCCTCGGGGCCCGCCGGCGTGCTGGTGTAGCTGTGGGCGAGGTTCTGCAAACGAATTTCGGCCATCAGGCAACCCTCGCGATACGCTGCCCTGGGGCTTGGACCAGCTTGCCCTGGGCGTCGAAGACAAACAGTTTATGGGTCGGAATGTAGATGCGAATCGGCGCATCCACGTCGTACTCATGCACCCCTGGCAAGTGCAACACCAGCAGGAAATGCTCGTTGCGCACGTGCAGGAAGGTCTCCGAGCCACTGATCTCGGCCACCTCGACGGTCACGGCCAGTTCGAGGTCGTCGTCGTTGCTCGGCACCAGGGAAATGTGGCTGGGGCGCACGCCAAAACGGAACTCACCCTCGCCCACCGGGCGCAGGTCGACGTTCAGCGGGAAGTGCACGAAATTGGCGAAGCTCACCTCGTTGCCGGCGATGCGTCCCGGCATGAGATTGATCGGTGGTTCGGAGAACAATTCGGCGGCCAGCACGGTTTGCGGCTGGTGATACACAGAGGACGATTTGCCGCTCTGGATCACCCGGCCCTCATGCAGGATCGTGGTGGTGCCACCCAGGGCCAACGCCTCGTTGGGCTCGGTGGTGGCGTAAACGGCAATGGTGTGGCGGGCCTGGAACAATTCGCGCATTTCCTGGCGAAGCTCTTCACGCAGCTTGTAGTCCAGGTTCACCAGCGGCTCGTCGAACAGGATCAGTTCGGCGTCCTTGACCAAGGCCCGGGCCATGGCCGTGCGCTGCTGCTGGCCGCCGGACAATTCCAGCGGGTGACGCTGCAGGAATTTCTCGATGCGCAGCATCCTGGCGGTTTCCAGCACCTTGCTCTGGATCACCTCGTTGGACACACCGGCCTGGCGCAGCGGCGAGGCGATGTTTTCGAAAACGGTCATGGTCGGGTAGTTGATGAACTGCTGATAGACCATCGACACGTTGCGCAGCCGCACCGGGCGCTTGGTGACGTCGACGCCGTTCATCAGGATGCGGCCGCTGTCGGGCTTGTCCAGCCCGGCCATCAGGCGCATGAGGCTGGTCTTGCCGGACAATGTACGGCCCAGCAAAACGTTGAAGGATCCGGGTTCGAAACTCAGATTGGCATCGTCGATCCAGGTCTGGCCTTCGACGGTGCGACAGATGTGCTCAAGCTTTAATGACATGGCTCGGCCTTTTTATTATTGGAGTCAAGCGACCCGAGTTAGAAAGCGAAAGCCGTGCCAGAAACCACAACCTATTGATCTGTTTAAAATTTCTATTTATCCGTAGGAAAAAGACGTTCGTTGATGAACACAAGTGAACAATCAGGAATGAACAACTGAACAACGAGCGGGTTGACAATGAACAATTTTGAACAACACTGAACCAGTGGGAGCGAGCCAATTTAAGTAGTGTTTGGATCTGCCCCAGCACAAGGAGTCTGTGCGAGACTTGCCACAACAATAAAAACAGCTCCTGCGAGAGTGCCCCATGGCCGCACCTGCTCCAGCCTTGTCTCACGAGGCAATCATCCAGGCCTCCTGGTCCCGTTGCCGTGCCTTCGGCCTGAACCATCAAAGCGTGCCGGCCTTCGACCAGTTGCCCGCCCAAGGCATCGCCCAGTTGCTGGAGAGCCAGCATTCACTGGTGCAGACCACCCACCAGGAAGTCCTGCCGTACTACGAAAACATCCTGAGCAACTCCAACTGCCTGATCATGCTGGCCGACAACCAGGGCCAAGTGCTGACCTCCTGGGGCACCCAGCGCTTCATCGAACCGAAACTGGCCCATGGCTTCAGCGCCGGGGCGAGCTGGATGGAGCGCTGCACCGGCACCAACGCCATCGGCACCGCGCTGGCCTGCGAACAGGCGGTGCACATCGAGCACGATGAACACTTCCTCAAGGCCAATCGCTTCATGACCGGCTCCGCCGCGCCGATCTTCGATGCCGAGCGCAAGGTCATCGCCGTGCTGGACGTCTCCAGTGACAGCTACCTGCCGCCCTCCCATACCCTGGGCATGGTCAAGATGATGAGCCAGACCGTGGAGAACCGGCTGATCCTCAACCTGTTTCGCGGTGAACACTTTCAACTGACCTTCAACACCGGCCTGAACAACCTCGACAGCCAATGGGCCGGGCTGCTGATCTTCGATGAGAGCGGCCAGGTCCTGTCCGCCAACCGTCGGGCCGACAACCTGCTGGGCCTGAGCCTGTCGCGGGTCAGCATCGAAAGCCTGTTCAAGGTCTCGCTGCTGGAACTGCTGAACCAGCCCGACGGCCTGCCGTTCGCCCTGCAAGCGTCCGGCAGCAATCGTTTCCAGTGCTTGCTCAGGCGCCCGAGCCAGGTTTCTATCAAGGCGCGGGTCTTTACCGAGCCCGCGCCCATGCCGACCTCGGCTCCTGCCTCCCATGTCATCAGCCTCAACACCCTGCACTTCGGTGACAGCCGCGTGGAGAAAGCCGTGCGCCAGGCCGAGCGCTTGCTGGAGAAGGACATTCCGCTGCTGATCCACGGCGAGACCGGCGTTGGCAAGGAGGTCTTCGTCAAAGCCCTGCACCAGGCCAGTTCGCGCTGCAAGCAGCCGTTCATTGCCGTCAACTGCGCAGCGATCCCCGCCGAGTTGGTGGAATCGGAATTGTTCGGTTATGAAAAAGGCGCCTTCACCGGCGCCAATCAGAAAGGCAGCATCGGCCTGATCCGCAAGGCCGACCGGGGCACGCTGTTCCTCGACGAGATCGGCGACATGCCCCTGCCGACCCAGGCCCGGCTGCTGCGAGTCTTGCAGGAACGTTGCGTACAGCCGGTGGGCAGCGCGGAGCTGTTCCCGGTGGACATCCGCATCATCTCCGCCACCAACCGCTCGCTGCGTGAACAGGTGCAGTTGGGGCGGTTTCGCGAAGACTTGTACTACCGCATCGGCGGCCTGACCCTGGAACTGCCACCGCTGCGCGAACGCAGCGATAAACAGGCCCTGTTCAAACGCCTGTGGGAACACCACCGCGAACCGACCCAATGGGCCGGCCTGAGCCGCGAGGTACTGGACCTGTTCGAGCGCCATCCATGGCCGGGCAACCTGCGACAGGTCAGCAGCGTGCTGCAAGTGGCCCTGGCAATGGCCGAGGAGCAGCCGATCCGCCCGGAACACCTGCCCGACGACTTCTTTGTCGACCTTGAAATGGAACCGGTGGAAACGCCTGAGCCGCTGACGGTGGACCTGAACGATGCCGAGGACCTGAACCGTCAGTTGCAGGCAGTGGGCGGGAATATTTCACACCTGGCGCGACGGCTGGGGGTCAGCCGCAATACCTTGTACAAACGCTTGCGGCAACTGGAAAGCTGATACGAAACCTGTGGGAGTGGGCTGGCTCTTGTTGATTGAGTACATATCCGTTGCTGCGGTAACGGCCACTTAGGGTTCCGCCCTGACGGCGAGTCACTTTCGAAAAGCCCGGAAGCCGGCCCAGTCGAAAGTAACCAAAGCGCTACATGCCCCACCACTCGGTGCCTCGCTTAGGCTCGGCATGCCTGAACGAAGGCATTGCTCCGTGGGCCCGCCGCGATCAACGTCCGACGCGAGGCGGCCTGACAGCCGGCCTGACTCTCCCGGTCGTACACCCATCAGACCTGTGGGAGCAAAGCTTGCTCGCGAGGCGGCCTGACAGCCGACCTGGCTCTCCCGGTCATACACCCGTCAGATCTGTGGGAGCAAAGCTTGCTCGCGAGGCGGCCTTGCGGCCGGCCTGACTCTCCCGGTCATACTCGCTCCCACAGGTGTTTTCGCTTAACTGATTGGCATTACTCCGACTTAGTCGAACGCACCATTGAGCACTTCATAGATGATGCCAGTGGCGATCGCCACCAGGATCAGGTCCGTGCCGACCTGTTGCCACTCATAGCCGTCATAGTGCGGCAACCGCCCCAGCAGTCGCCCATCGAGCTTTTTGGCGATACCGGGTGGCAACGGCTTGCCTCGTGCAAGATTTTTCTGGATGCCTGGCGGCAACGCCGGGCCGGGGCTCCAGTAATCGCGATAACCGCCAATCACACCGAGGATGCCGCTGCGGTCGAGGCTCGGGCCGTTATGCCAATCGCCGCCGCCACCACCTTGGTTGCCTTTGCCGCCCTGGTTACCCTTGTTACCGGGATTTCCTTGGCCGCCCTTGTTGCCCTGCCCGCCTTTGCCTCCCTGTCCGTGGCCAGGACCTTGATCGAATTGAGCGTTTCCCTTGCCGTTGCCCGGGTCCGCGACAACAATGCCAGGGCCAGCCGCCAGGGCGAAACAGGTCACTGCAGCAACCAACGAGCGCGATTTGAACATGGCAGTTCTCTCAAAAAAGGGATGACCCCTGTAAAGATATAGAGACTAACGGTGATATTAGTTCCATATCACGCTGAGCGCCGTTTGCCTGGACCGGATAACACCTGAACACAGCAATCAAGGAGTTTCATGCGCAAGGATTACCTGGCTTTTTTCGTCTCGATGTTCCTCTCCCGGTTGGCCGACCAGATTTTGCTGTTCATCGTCCCGCTGATTGTTTTCCAGACCACCAACAGCGTCGCCTGGGCAGGCCTGGCGTTCTTCGTCGAGTCCTTGCCACGCTATCTGGCGTTCCCCATCTGCGGCGCGCTGTGCGACAAGTTTTCGCCGATTCGCATCCTGCACATCAGCCAGGTCTATCGCGCCGTCGCCTGCGGGGTGACGGTCGTGCTCTATGGTGTCTTCGGCGGTATCTATTGGATCGTCGCGCTCTCGACCCTGTGCGGCGTGCTGACCACGCAGGGCATCATGGCCCGCGAAGTGGTGATGCCGTACATCTTCAAGCACTACACCTACACCAAGACCCTGTCCTACTCGCAAATCGCCGACCAGACCGGCTTGGTACTGGGCCCGCTGATCGCTGCGCTGCTGCTTGAGGTGTGGGCGTGGCACTGGGTGGTGCTGGCGATTGCCGGGCTGTTCCTGCTGGCGGACCTGGCGATGCTGTACTGGCAGCGCATCAGTTCGGTCACCCTGGAAACCTTCGAGCAACATCACGATCTCTGGCTGAACCCATTGCGCATTGCCTTAGGCCACATTCGCAACCTGGCGGAACTGAAAAAGATCATCAGCCTGGCAGTGGGCGTCAACCTGATCATCGGCGTCACCCTCGCCACCTCGGCGGCCATGGTCATCGGCCATTACGGCGCCGACAAGGATGACTACGCAGGTTTACAGGCAGCCGGTGCCGTCACCACCATCCTCATCCTGTTTCTCCTGGCTCGGGTCACCTTGCCCTTGAAACTACTGGGTGCCCTCTCCTACACGCTGATTGCCGTCGGCGCCTTCATCACCGCCCTCAGTCCGAACACAGGGGGCTACGTCGTCGGTTTCTTGCTGATTGTCGGTTTCGACAAAATGTTCAACGTCTACTTCCGCACCCTCCGCCAGCAAGTCATTCCGCCCCAGGACTTCGGCAAGACCGTCGGCGTCATCACACTGCTCAACAACCTGTCGCAACCGCTCGCGGGCCTGCTGGTCGCGGTGCTGGCCGCGCCGGTTGGAACGCAGCAGGTGATTCTGCTGTTGGCGGTTGCCACCAGTCTGATCGGAGCCGCAGTGGTTGTGCTGCACAGGCATTCGACATACCGATCAAGCGTCTACAACGCCGAGACCGACTGACCCTATCGGGGGGGGCCGGATTGTATTATCAGTGACTTATTGTTGAGGCATGGTTGCAACGTTGCCGACGTCAATGCACGTCTGTCCGCCATTCGTCACCTGTCGAGTATCGGGGCCAACAGGCGGCCACGTCTGGCTCAGGGTTTGCACTGGCCTGTCTCAGCAGCCAAGAACGACGTAATTCTGACGCGGCGGCAAATTAATCAATGCTTGGTCAGCAAACGGAGATGTACTGTGTCAACTCTCAACGAAATCGCAGCGAATCACGCGAGAATGGCAAAGTTAAAGGAAGAAGAGTCGATGCGGCTGAGTGCGCTTCAGGGTCAGGTGGTGGGGAGTTTTGAAATTCCACCCATCGAGGCGCCACAGGAGATGTCGCTGCACTTCATGACGGGCGTACAGGATCACTCGTTTGGGGAAGCGGCGGCGCTGAGTTTTTGACCTGGGTATTGATGGGGTTTCGTCGCTCGCTTGTTCGCGGGCGACTCGACCTTTCAGAACTGCCTGGCTAAAGCAGCTGCAAGTATGCCGGCCGCAATTGCCGGCAGCGGTTTTTTCAGTGTCAGCATGACGATTGCCGTGGTCAGCAAAGCCAGGCGCGCGCCGTTGTCACCTTTAACCGCCAGCGGAGCCAACACCGCCACCAACACCGAACCGGACATGGCCGTGATGAACTGCTGCACCCGATAGTTGATCGGCACGAACGACATCACGAAAACACCGCCCCACCGAGTCGCCAATGTCACTGCGGCCATTATCAATATGACAACCAGGGTGCCGTAACCCGCCGTTTCAATGCTCATTGTTTTTTCTCCATCCACAGCGCGCCCAGAATGCCCCCCGCCAAAGCGCCGACCACGACATGACTGTTCGCCGGCAAGTACCAGTAAGCCAACAGCGATGAGCAGGCCGCCACGGTCCAGATGATGAACATGCGCAGGTTTTTCTTCCCGCCGACGACCATCGCCAACAAGAAACAGCCCATCACCATATCGAGCCCGAAACTGACCGGGTTCTCAATGGCGCTGCCAAAATGAAGCCCCAGCCAACTGCCCAGGATCCACGCGACCCAGAGTGCAATGCCGCCGCCGAATAAAAGCCCGAGCCCCGGCTTGCCACGACTGAACGCCTGCATCGCCATGGCCCAGTTGGCGTCCGAAACAACCAGCATGACACCGTAGCGCTTGGCAACGGGCAGCTCCCGCAGCCACGGGTAAAGCGTCGCGCCCATCAATAAGTGCCGGGCGTTGATGGCGAAGACGGTGATCATCAGCGGAACGACCGGCACTTGCTGGCCCCATAGGTCCAGCGCGGCAAATTGAGAAGCGCCGGCAAAAACCAGCGTGCTCATGAGCACCGCTGACGTATCACTCAAGCCCGTTTGCGCAGCCGCCAGGCCGAAAGCAACGCCGAACACGACGACGAAAAGAGAGATGGGGATCAGCTGTTTGAAACCGTCGTAGATGTGATTCAACGTCAGCGCGTGCAGGTGGGGTTCAACATTCGACAAAACAGGGCCTCTTCTGAATATCTGCGGGGCAAAAACCGAGAGTATGGGGCTGAATCTGCTTGCCGAACACTTTTTGGCGGGGCAATGGGCAACTCAACCCGCCGAGATCAGGTCATAGGACAGCTTGCTGATCAGGATCACCAGCAGCACCAGGAACAGCGCGCGGACAAAGGGCACTCCCTTGCGCACCGCCAGCCAGGTGCCGGTCAGCGCGCCAAAGATATTGAACAGCGCCATCGGCAGCGCTACCAAGTAGAGCACGTTGCCGCTCGGGATAAAGAACAGCAGCGCCGCGACATTGGTGGCGATATTCACCAGCTTGGCCGACGCCGAGGCGTGCAGGAAGTCGAAGGCGAAGCAGCGAATGAACAGGAAGATCAGGAAGCTGCCGGTGCCCGGTCCGAACAAACCGTCGTAGAAACCGATGGCGCCACCGATCAGTACCGCCAGCAGCTTCTCCTTGGTGCCGATGCGCATGGGCTTGTGCAGGCTGCCGAAGTCCTTTTTCCAGAAGGTGTAGATCGCCATCAATATGATTAGCACCAACACCGCCGGGCGCATCAGTGCCTGCGGCACGATCGATACCGTCGCCGCGCCAGCGAAGGCCATGACAAAGGCCGCGCCAGCGGCAGGAACCACCAGGCTCCAGTCGATCACCACCTTGCGCAAGAACGAGCGCGCAGCAAAGGCCGTGCCGCAGGCCGCCGCGACCTTGTTGGTGCCGAGCAGCGCTGCGGGCTGGGCGCTGGGCAGCACATTGAACAGTGCCGGGATCTGGATCAGGCCGCCGCCGCCGACGGCCGCATCGATCAGGCCGGCGGCGAAGGCGAAGACACATAGCAGGACGATATCGAACATTGAATCAGGCTCTGGCAATAAAGGGGTGGGTGGTCGAGAGGGGGGCTTTTGGCACCCGCCATTCGTGGGTCGCTTCACCCGCAAGAGCGGTTGCTTTTCTGAGTGTTTCATCCAGCGTCGACATATCCATCGCTCCTGTTTAGCTACGTCCTTGTGCTGAGAGCGGGAAGGCTAACGGAAAGGGCTTTTTTGTGTTGCAATGTCATATTGTGAAAAGTGCAATGAGGTAGCCGGTGGCGCTGGATATGTTGGCTGATCTTGAAGCCTTTGCGACGGTGGCCCGCAAGCGCAGCTTTGTCGTCGCAGCCCGCAGCCTGGGGCGCTCCCCCAGCTCGCTGACCCGCGCCATTCAAGGGCTGGAAGAACGCAGCGGGGTCAAGCTGTTCAATCGCTCGGCCAATGCCGTGACGCTGACCGAGGCCGGCGAGCGGCTACTGCCCCACGCCTACAGAATGCTCGATCTGCAACGTGAGGCGGACGAGGACCTGGCCGGGCTCAGCGGCCTGGCCACCGGCTGGATCCGCTTTTCCGCACCGCAATCCTTCGCCCACACGGTGATCCCCGGGTTGATCGCCCAGTACAGCCAGCGTTATCCCGATGTCAGCGTGGATGTGATCTTCACCGATGCGGCGGTCGATCCGGTCAAGGGCAAGCTGGACTTTTCGATTCGCGGCGCCTTTCCACAATCCAGCGACCTGATCGGCTACCCGCTGTGGAGCTATTCGCGCTACCTCTACGCCAGCCCTGGCTACCTGGAACGATGCGGGCTGCCGGCTTCCATCGAGGCGCTGGAACAGCACGCATTGATCCTGCACACGGCACCGCGGATTCTCAAGGAATGGAATTTTCGTGGGCCGGGCCAGGCCGGCAGCTTTCGCGTGCACCCCAAGTTTCGCTTCAGTTCCGGCGCGGCGGTGTTCCAGGCTGCGCTGGCCGGTGCCGGGATTGCCCGCCTGGCCGACTGGCTGGCGGAGCCGGAAGTGGCGGCGGGACGCCTGGCGCGGGTGTTCCCCGAGTACAAGCTGACCTCCAGCACAGGTGAAGACCCGCGCATGCATGCGGTCTATCCAGCCGGCAACCTGCCGTTGCGGGTCAAGAACCTGCTGGACATGATCCGTGTCTACGGAGACAGCGTCAGCCGCTCCTGAAAGTCGGCCGGCGCCCCCGTTGAAAAAAATAGAGTGAAGCACGTCACAGACCAGGCGACCGCTCAAGTGGCCAGTGCGGAATGTTCCACACCAATGACCATAAAACGGCAAAATAAACACCTCAGGCGATTCACTCGCGCCCTTTGTCAAAGATCAAAGCAATCAATGCGCTAGAAACAGAGCACAGGATTTCTTGGAAGAAAGAAAAATTACTAATGGAAAGCAGGAGCCTTGCAAAATGAGCACAACTGAACAAGTACAAAGCACGGGTAAATACAGCGCCAAGTGGCAGGAACGCTTTGACTTCTTTGAAACCTATGGTGCACCAAACGACCCGCGCTACAAGGAAGCCGTCAAGACGCTGCCAGGCGTCAAGAAGAAAATCCTCATCAACGCCAACGTGATTGCGTTTTTCTTCGGCCCTATCTACCTGTTCGTCCTCGGCCTCTGGAAGAAAAACCTCGCCCTGCTGGGTATTTTCCTGGCGATCAATATCGCATTGAGCGTGATTTTCGCAATCCTCGGCATGGAGTTTCCTCGGCCGTTGAGTACAGGCCTGAGCATTGCCCTGTCGATGATGTACGCACTCATGGCCAACTACGCCTACTACCTCAAGGAAGTGAAAGGCGAGCAAGGCTGGAACCCGTTCAAAGGCATGCGTCTCTGATTGCAGGCTGGGGTCATCAAGAGCCCGCACCTCATCATGAGTGTGCGGGCTTGTTGTTTCTGAGGGTTAAAAATTCTTGGGGAGCAGCATCAGCCGATGCTCAACTGCCTCTATGAGCTGAATGTTGTTTTTTTACACCATCTTTAGCCTTTCGCTCGAAATAGGCATGAACAAACCACAGTGCCAGGGCAAACCCGGCAAAGCCAAAAATGAAGAGCAACACCTCTATTGCAGTACCTTCATGAGAAAACATTGTGTTCACCTCATCCTTAAGTGGGTTGATCGAAAATCGCCACGCTTGAAATTTCTCGTAACAATCCAAACATTTTCAGGGTAGTCGGCAACACCCTGTGTGGCAACCCTCAGCCCGGCATAAACCCCCGGTCTAGACGAGTCGCCGACCAATGACACCTGCACCGCCAAGGCCCGAGTTCGAATGGAAGCCCGGCTTGTCGATCAGGAGGAATTGGACGAAGAGCACAGGGGACTCTCCCCCGCCCTACTCTTTGAAAGATTGCTAAACCGTCAACCAGCCGAACAAGATCTCGTCGTGACCCACGGCGACGCGTGCATGCCCAATATCATCGTCGATGACGGTCGTTTTACGGGTTTCATTGACTGCGGTCGGCTGGGCGTCGCGGATCGATATCAGGACCTGGCGCTGGCAACTCGGGACATTGCCGAGGAGTTGGGAGAACAATGGATCGCGCCGTTTCTGCGGCGATACGCAGTGCTCGAAGCCGATCAGGATCGAATTTATTTTTATCGGCTTCTGGATGAGTTCTTCTAGCACCGGCACCCGGTTATGACTGACGATCAGCAACAACCAGGCGCAATGTCACATCGCTCATAAAGACCGGGCAGATGATTCTCAGATTTATTTCCCAGGCAACCTCAACTGATCCAAGCAAAACGGCTCTCCCTTTCAGGAAAGCTTCAGCGCAGCGAAGCACTGGAATCCCCCCTTTCTTCCCGATCCATGCATTCGATTGGAATCGGTTAATAACCATCGGGACCGCTAATGCTAACGTTACCGCCGAGGGCAGCCTATCTTGAATGTCCGAATAGATAGCGCTTCATTACGCGCATCTTTTTCGTTCTGAGCCTTCATGGTGAAGCTACCGTCCTGGTAGCTGCGAGCCATAGCCTGGTTATTCTTGTCGATCTCGGCGTAGATGCGAGCGCACTCGCTGGCTGTTGCTTCAGGAGTCGTTGGCAGGGGCGCATTCTCGATATCGAGAACGTACTGAGATTTCTGATAGGCGCAGCCGGTCAGGGCCAAGAGAGCAAGTATTGCGAGGTTTTTTTTCATGAGATTTCCATATCGTAAATTGAGGACTCACATCCGGTAGCGGATCAATAGAGAACCCTGCGGCTTTCCTCGTACTGGGAAACCGGGCACCGACCACGATTATGAGTCTCCCCATAATCAAGGTCTGTTCACGTTTGCCCTACCCACACCAATTTTCAACTGCAAACGCGTTGAGCTATTGACCTATTCAACGACCGAACGGCTGTTGCGCCAGAACAGGTACGCCAACCCCACCGGCGCTACGAAAATCGCGAACGACCAGCACATGGCCATGGTGAAAGCCTTCACCATCAGCATGAACAGTGCATTCACGAAAAAAACATTGTTGCCCATGATGTAGCCGACAACGCTTTCGTAGACGAACCGAGAGTACGGATAAAGCAAAGTATTGATGATCGCCAACACGATCAGCCCAGGCTTCGCACCGATTCCTGCGGGGCTGTTGGCCGCCAGGGAGATGATCATCACTGTAAACACCAGCCCAAAAAGAAACTGGCGGATGTAGTAGCTGGTCGTAAGACCGCCAAAAGTCTTGGCGAAAAATGAGCGCATAAGAGATCCCTCTGGAATGCTGGTTTAAACGAGGCGCCACCCTATCAGCTTCATCCATTCACGCAAGATCAAACAGGCTCAGGCCAACGAGTGGATGTCCCATTACGGAAAAAACGTCGCCGATAAGGCAATCTCACGTCAAATTGGCTTAACCACGAATGCGGCGCTCAGTGAAGTCATAATCTTCCTGACAATCGCCGGCAGGGTCTGACGCCACACTTACGTAGTGCACCGTGTCGACATCGATCAACTTGTACGCGTAGACATCTGGCATACGCACGCCATCGGTTCTCAATTCATTCTTGCCATTGGCAGCGGACCAGGTGCCATGTTCGGTTTGAATTGGCTGAGTCTGTTGGGCATCCCGGAAAAAGGTGATGGTGAAACGACCGTCGGGCTTGAAGTCATTTTTCCAGGAGAGGAACTGGCATTTGCCGTTTTCTGCCCGCAGGCCTTTCCATGAACCGATCAAGGATGGGTCGTTGGCCGACTTGTTGGCGGCGCAGCCAAGGAGAGTTGCAGCCAGGACGAGGACCAGGGAGAAATTCCGTTTCACGTAGTACTTCCTTGTTCAATGAAATGCGGCGCGTTGCGAATGCCCCGAGTCGTGCCAAATTGTAACGACTTTCGGCCAGGAATAACTCACTGCCTCCCATACAAATTCCTGCAACTGACTCAACGGGCGTTGGATACAGAACCCTGATCGGCCTGCGCCGAAAGCGGAACATCAAACACTCGATCAAACAGCCATTGAAAAACCAGCGAGTAAAAAAAGAAGAACACAAACAGTCCCAGATTGGTCATCAGCGCCAGCCATAGACTGATACCTAGCCACGCAGCAATCACCGGGGTAAGAATCAACGTCAAGCCGCCTTCAAATCCCAGGGAGTGAAGCAGCCGTCGCTGCCAGTTGCGATGGCGACTGGATTGGCGACGTTCCCACCACTCGAACAGGCCGTTGAAAAGCATGTTCCAAGCCAGCGCGACGGCAGAAATCACCAGCGACAGCAGAGTTGAATAGCCCATCCCTTGTTCGTAGGTCAGCGCGAGCGCCGGGGCCACGAACAGCACGCCGCCGGCTTCGTAGAGGATGGCCTGAAGGATTTTACGGGGCGTGCCTTGCATCGCTGGGCTCCTGGAGCGAGGTGGGAGACCACAGCCTGGCAAGTTGAGCACCCGCGCACAATTGAGCTAAATTGAGCCACGCTCAACCTGAGTAACCTACCCACCCATGTTCGCCAAACTGCCCCTCACCGCCTTGCGCGGCTTCGAGTCCGCTGCACGGCTGGGCAGCTTCAAGGCAGCGGCCCAGGAACTGAACGTCAGCCCGGCGGCGATCTCCCATCAGGTCAAAAGCCTTGAAGCCTTCCTTGGCGTGCGGCTGTTCGAACGCTCCAGCCAAAGCGTACGCCTGAGCGCCGATGGCGAGCGCCTTCAGCCGTTCATGCACCGCGCCCTGCTTGATATCCAACATGGCCTGCAGGTGCTGTCACCGCCTTGTGCTGCACAGTCGCTGGTAGTGAGCACGACGCCGGCATTCGCCAGCCTGTGGCTGATACCGCGGCTCGGGGATTTTCATCGGTTGTACCCGGAGATCGACGTCAGGCTGCATACCAGCAACGACGTGGTCGACCTGCAGCGTGACGCCAGCATCGACCTGGCGATCCGCGCCCTCTTCACGCCTGACCCACAGCTGTTCGAACAGCCTTTGCTGGACGAGTACTTTGGCGTCTATTGCCGCCCCGGCTGGCAACCGCCCGCAGCGGGCTCGCCCGTCGAACTGATCGACGTGCCGTGGCTGAGCAGTGCAAAGGTGGCAGTCGACTGGCCTGCGTGGTGCACCAAGGCCGGCACCCTGGGCTGGCTGGAGAACGCGCGTTTCCGGCATTATGACGAGGAGCAGCATGCCCTGCAGGCGGCGATCGCCGGGCACGGGCTGGTACTTGCCAGCAATGTGCTGGTTACTGAGGCTGTTGCGCGTGGGGAGCTGGTTGAATATCGCCCTGAAGTTCGCTTGACGGGTGCGCGGTATACGGTGGTGTGTGTGCCGGGACGGGAGCGGCAGACGGCGGTGCGGGGGTTTAGTGAGTGGTTGTTGGGGGTGATTAATGAGTAAAGCCTATTCGCAACTACAAACTTTCATTCTGCCTTCAGCGCCATGAAAGCATCGTTCCCGCAGAAGCTGGAAGTCCAAAAGCTGCGAGATGGAACTGCTTAAAAGTCCATCCATTATCGGTCCACCGAATAATCGTGATCTGCTCTCGCCCTGTAAAACTGAGCTATTCAATCTCCATATTGCTCCGGTACTCATCAAGCGGAATACCCGACCTGGAGCCGACAATGACCCCGGTCAAACCGCAGTCGGGACAGCACGCATGCCTGTCCTGATACCACTTAAGGATCTCGGAAGGCTTCAACCATAGACCGCATCCCGTACAAAGACAGCGTTCACTTGCCGCTATTTCTTCACGGTTGTTCCAACTATGGTTATCTGCCCACTCTGCTAGTATCTGAAGGCGCTTTTTTCTGTTTTCATCCATACCTGAGGCCTGTTCGGTACCATAATCCACCCAGCAGATCCTGAAAGCAGCACGTCGACCATCGTGGTCTGTCTCTGTCCCCCCGGACTCGTCTACCGACGAAACGAGCGACTGAAATTGCTGTTTCATAAGTGGGCATCCATTTAACTACGCAAGGCGTGCTTGCGGTACGCTTACCGAGGATCGCGAGGTGGAGCTACGATGCTGGACATATTAGTGGACTTCGTTCTCGAACCTGTGGCGCGGGCAATTTTTTATCCAATCGGTTGGCCGATAGTCAAGCTCATCAGTTGGGGCCGCTACCCGAGTAAAGGTATGTGGTTCAAGGATACGCCCGAGTCGAACTGGACGATGGGATTAGGAATTGCTGCTGTGGTGATTGCGATAATGGTGGCGCTGCACCAGTTCTAGACCCCGTATCCGTACAATGTTGGGTTTGAATGGAGACGAGGCTATTTGAAAGCCGTTTCCGCCGTTCTCTGCACAAAGTAAGTTCCCTGTCCGCGTTATCTACCTCAAGCATTCTGCCTCATGCTGATATTCCACCCTCAGCGAATCTGCTCCCCTTGACGTCTTATCCAAGAATACTGGAAGGTTTTAGGTTCGGCTCGATGGCTCCTCCGCCGGTAGCTGCCCAGATCAGCGCCGCAGCAATAAGTACAATGTCCAAGCACCTGGACCTGTTCACGACTTACACCACTCCCCGCCAGGTGATACAACGCATATTTTCGTAGATCGAACCAGGCTTCATTATGTGTGGCCTCGGGCTCGACCCATGGCGTATTCGCGGGTGGCACTCTGTGGGCCGTCCACGGAGGAGAATCGTTTTGCCAAAGATGGCTATCGGCATGTTCAATACGCTCGACAAACGTCCTGTTCACCTCATAACAACAGGGGCCGATGGAGGGGCCTATTGCTATTCGCAATCCAGCGAGAGGAGCACCTTCCTTCTCTAACCGGCTTAACGAATGGCCGAGGATGCCAGCTTTCAACCCCTGCCACCCGGCGTGGATTGCCGCTACAAGTGGTTGATCTACCGACGCCACCAACACCGGTAAGCAATCGGCAGTGATGACCGCTACTGCATCCCGAACTCCTCTTGAGAACAGTGCATCGGCGACAGGGCGTTCACCCCGCCCTACCACGTCAGCATCGATGATGACCGTACCATGAGCCTGAGTGCAGTAACGTGTTCCTTCCGGCAGCGTTAAATTTCCAGAAGTTTCGAAACCATGATCTATGCCGGGGATATCGAGCAGCAACGAGGCGTGGTAGGTCATAAAGCAGATCCTATTGATGGGAATCCGTGATACCGACGCAACTTCGGCATGGAGGGCGGATCAAGCCCGTAGATACCCGCGCCGCGCAGATGCCACGGAGTTATGGGCTTAAGTCCAGCGCCAGGGAGCGCAAGGTGACTTCGCAGGACGTTCTTTGGTCAGGGTGACGTGCTAGCCGAATTTAAACCTACTATGCCCCGGAAGAATCATACCGTTTGACAAACCGGCGCTCGTCGACCGCGTAACCGTGCTGTTGATAAAAAGTGTGAGCCTGTATTCGATGATCACTGCTAGTCACCTCAGCTCGGACGCAAAGCTGCTCTGTAAAAAACGCGTCAGCAGCGGAAACAAGCATTGCCCCTACTCCTTGTCCTCGGAAATTTTCATCAATGACAAGGGAAGTTATGCGTCCGAGCCTACCCGGCTGATGAAACAGCTCAAGTACGTGCAAGCTTATGACACCGACAATATTTTTACCGTCTTGTGCCAGCAGCACGGTATCGCGAGCGCTAAGCTCTAAAGCCTCAAGCTTATCTCGGATTAGCTTTTGCGAGACTTGGTAGCCTAACTGGCCTAGGAGTTTGGATACCGATTCTGCATCGGCTAGTAAGGCTTTTCGCACTTTCATGTTGTTCTCAACTGGGTATTGCATAGGCTCGCCCATCATTTATATCCGAGCGGCGCAGGGATGCTACTCACTGGACAAAAATCGGTCGATGATCATCGAGACCGCTTGCACCGGAGAGGCCAGGGCTGTGTCTATGCAAAACGGAGCTTCCTCCCACGGCTCATATTCATGATCCAGTACCGACTGCCAAGTGGGTGGAGTCAGCCCGGGAACATCAACCATCCTTGTTTCGACCCGGCGCTGATGTTCATCTTTATCGGAACAAACCACTTGGATATTTGCCAATCGAATACCAGCCTGTGAGGCGATTTCGCTCCATGCGATTCGGCTTTCGAGGACAGGATTGACACAATCAACGATGACTGTGCGGCCCAAACGAAGATTACTCAGCGCAAGCTCATTGGCGACCATGTAACCACTGCGCCCTACGTCATGCGCAAGAGCACCCGAATTTCGAATCGCCTGTTCAATCGTATCGATCCGCAGGTACAAGGCGCCTGTTGTAGCGGCAAGATCATTGGCGATAGTCGTTTTTCCGGTGCCCGGAAGGCCGCTGAAGACGATGAGCATTCCATGTCCTTCGATTAGTGAGCTAATCCAGTGTAGGCAGCAGCCGCTTATGCGGTAGCGATTGCCCGATCTCACTCGCTCGCCGCATCGACAGCTGGATCAATATTTCGTTAATGAAACCAGGGACAGACACGATTTTAAAACTCGTACCGAACGCAATCTTTCACATCCCTTTCACAGCCGAGCGCCTATGGTCATCTCAGCTCCTAGTGAAACCCTTTTAGCCCGGCCTCCCCAGTCGGGCTTTTCTTTGCGCGCCAAAGGTACGCCGACGCCGTGAAACCAGGGACAAGACCACGATTTTGGCCCCCTTGTAATCGGCCCGTTTCATATCGTGGGTGTGACCCATTTCCCTTCATGCTTCAATGAAGAACCCTGCGACTCTCCCCAATCCTGATCCTGTCGAGCGCCCTGTTTAAAGCATCCAAGGCATCGAGCAGGGCTTTCGCCTCAGCCTCCCGACCATCGCCCCAGAGGCGTTCCGCCATTTTGTTCAGTGCCTGGATGGAGCGCTCAATGTCAGCAGCCGTCGCTGCTTTGCTTTCCTGAAGTTTCTTTGGCATTGATCAACCCTCCCTGGGGGCGTTGCTTCATCAGCTTCGACGCAGATACATCACGGCAGAACGCTATGCAGGTGCTCCCTACCCATCCCCCGCCGATGCCCCCAATCAGCGCTTCGCGGACTCACACTGGACGCGCAGGTCATGATTGTCGATATTCCCGCAACTACTGCTGCCGGTGGTGGCATTGCAGTAGGCGCGCTGGTCATGGTCATCAATGTTGCCGCAGGAACTGCTACCCGTCTCCGCGTTGCATCGCGCACGCAAGTCATGATTATCGATGTTGCCGCAACTGCTGCCGCCCTGCTTGGCATTGCAATAGGCACGCTGGTCATGATCATCAATGTTGCCGCAGGAACTGCCTCCCAGCTCTGCGTTACACGCCGCACGCAAATCGTGATTATCAATGTTCCCGCAACTGCTGCCGCTTTCCCTGGCATTGCAATAAGCGCGCTGGTCATGATCATCGATGTTGCCACAACCGGCAAAGGCGTAACCGCTGAACATCAATACCATCGCAAGAATCACTTTCATTTCATACGTTCCTGGGCCTGCCAGGAAACAGCCTGGCACTGGTTGATCCTGTTTTATTGAGCGTCGCGACACGCTATCAAATTGACATCATTTTAAGGAAAAGTTCCGGAGCCGGATTGAGTGAAGCTGGAGGGATGCAGCCGGGCGTGAGGTGGGAAACAGGGGGACAGACCACGATTTTTAGTTCATCTGTAATCAGCCCGTCTCATAATCGTGGCCTGCCCCGCGTCCCCTCAATCCTTTAACTCTCACCTCATCTACTCGCACCATAGAAGTGATTCAGCACTATTAGCTCAAACACAGCCACCAATGCGCAGAACGCGATGAAGCCGGGGCTGAAGACCCGCTTGGGCTTGGATGGGCCGTCGCCCAGCCAGGTCGCGTCGGAGTAAAAGGAAAACACTACGAGAAATACCAACAACGCATAGGTCCACGCCTTACTCCAGAACCCCTGTGTTTTCCATTGAGTCATCCGCGCTCTTCCGCAACCCGCTTTATTCGTCGACTCAGGACGCCGGTTAACCAGGATCGCATTACTTGGCTTTTGCGCTCTTGATGTCACTGATGATTTTCTGAGAAATAGCCTGGACCTGCTCTTTGGTCATAGCCGACATGACACCTTCCCAAGCCGACGAGGACGTGTCATAGGTGCGAGTTCCAATCAGGTGACCCGATTTCAAGTCCGAGTAGTCGGCACTGGAATTGACCCACGCATTTCCCACCATGACCCCGGCTCCGTAGCGCGCGCCTGGAGTCAGGTAACGGAAATTGGTTACGTTGATCTTGATACCGACACCGTCCTTGCCCTCGAGGCTTGATGCCTGAGCCTCTTTAAGGCTGTAGCCGGCGCGAGTTGCTTCGACTTGCAGGGCGTCATTCCACTCTTGCTTCAAGCGAGGCCAGTCCTCGTTTTGTTGAACCTTGCTGTTGCCTTGAAAGTTTACGATCAGGTTCTGCTTGGCTGACTCCTGAATGACGAGCGTTTCAGTCCCGCCGCTTTTTACAGAGGCAGCGCATCCGCTCAACATCAAAACAGCTACCGCGCAGGACAGCGCAATCGAAAGCTTGGATGTGTTCATTGAATTTCCATATCCACAAAATCGGTTGAGAGAGGAGTTAAATATCCCGCCGAGCCAGATGGGCCCACATGCTGGACGCGCAGAATTTAGCACCATTACTTCGCTGCTACGAGCCAAGGGCGGGCCAGGTGCGTGCATTAATCTAGCGGCCTCAGAATCGTGGTTTGTCACTTCTTAGCGGCGCGAAACCAGCCCTTACGCAGGCGCCTATGGGCAGGTAACAGCCTTTCGAGCCTGCTTCTTGGTCCACAGCAGACGACCATTGATTCGTCCCTCAGACCATGACTCGGTAACCAGAGCGCAATTGCCGCTCAGGTTCTCAACAAACGACCTTGGATAACCTTCAGGCTCATCTCCACCCAGACGCATCCAATTTGGATCTGGCGAGGTCACTGATTGATAAGGCATGCAGGCTGCCAGTGTGACCAGCGAGAGAGTCAAAACTACCTTTTTCATTTAAGTCCCAATTAATTGACGAGTGTCTGGGCAAAACGCGGAGTGTAGATTGACTGGATGTTTTCCCAGCGCGAGCTACGACGGGGACTTGCTGCAAGTGCCGCTATGGAACCCACCTCGATCGACGAAAACCAGAAAGCTGGGGACAGGCCGCGATTTGAGTTCAAGTCTAATCGGACCGCTTCATAATCCTGGTCTGCCCGCATTTTTCTTGCATCCGCAGCCCACAAGACCATTGTCGCGATTGATGATGAGGAGATGGAGACAGACTCCGATTTGAACTCATGATCACTTTCCAACCCACTGTAACGCCACCCTAATGCTCGCCCCCTTCGGGCTCGGCTCGTGAAGAAGGCACGGAAACGACGGCAAGGGTTTAAATTGGACCAGGCCATATCCAAGCGTGCCTGCACCATCTCATTCTTCGCCTGAACGATCTGCCCTGCCAAACTTAGCGCCCTCCTTTTGAACTCCCTGTGAAGCGCCTGCTCCTCGGTCTCGTTTCCCAGTGGCTTAACCTTCATCTCGGAAAATGTGAAAAGCGTTTTGTCGCTGAGCACACAAAACGTGCCGCGACATTTTTGTATTTCACCCAGAAAGACAAAATCGACCGAAATGAACGCACGTTCGTCCATGTCTATGTAGTACAGCGGCTCACCCAGAAGGTTTCGAACTTTTCCGTCCTGGTGAATCCGGCCAAAGGGCGCCCCATCGCTGCCCCGGCCTTTGAAGACCAGGTAGCGGCCGTTCGTGTAGTTGTACGGCATTAACGGTCCTCATTCCGAATAGACATCGGAACACATGGTTTGGCCATTCGCTGTCCCCATCCATGACCCTTTCACGCAACGCTATCAGGTCAGGATTACCGATGCTCAATTTCTCCTGGCGACTGCTCGCCGAACTGCTGGCGCGCCCGGCAATTGCCACCCGGGTCATCGAGCGTGCCCAGCGCCCGCCCCATGAGGGGACTACGCGGGCGCTGGGGACAGACCACGATCCTTTTCAACCACACGAATCATCGGCATTTTTCCAGCTTG
The DNA here is from genome assembly GCF_008801605.1 of Pseudomonas brassicacearum subsp. brassicacearum. Classification (GTDB taxonomy): domain Bacteria; phylum Pseudomonadota; class Gammaproteobacteria; order Pseudomonadales; family Pseudomonadaceae; genus Aquipseudomonas; species Aquipseudomonas brassicacearum. Next base: position 170,017 of record NZ_VZPJ01000009.1, read on the forward strand.
AGATGGGGGGGATGGCATGGTCAAATAACTGATAGCCTTTTGACATGGATATTTCAGTTGAAGCAGTACCGCGGACCCATCCTCTTTTTTTCAGCAATGATCTCACTCTTTGTGCTGCTTCAACTCTGGCATGCACGGTCTGCTTCGGAAGACAAAAAGGAAGAGCGAGAACGCCAGCTTAAAGGGATCGCGCTCATCATGAATGCCCAGTCCCCGAAGATGATCGTTGACGCTCGCCTTGATTCGGTAACCTATAACGACGAAATCATGCGTATTTCCTACACGCTTACAAAAACCTCGAAAGATGAAGTCGATTCCGACGTATTTACGAAGGACAAAAAGGCCCTTGCGGCCTCTGTATCCTGCGATGAAAAAGGCCTAGGACCGTTCGTGAAGTCGGGGCTCTTGATCAAATACACAATCAATGACTCAAGCAGTGCTCCGATCGCTGACTTTCAAATAAGCAAGTCCGATTGCCTTTGAAGGTCAGCCCTGAATAGTAACCGGCCGGCTAACACGCCTTACTGACCCCACCGCCAAAGGCGATGGTGTCCACCTCATCTAAGTGGACACCAGTTCTAGCCTTTCAAGAGGGTCTTTCATGCAGCCACAACGCCGTTCCTATTCCAAGTCGTTCAAGGCTCAAGTCATTCAGGAGTGCGCCCAGCCCGGAGCCTCGATTGCCAGCATCGCGCTGAACCACAGCCTCAACGCGAACCTCGTCCACAAGTGGATTCGGCTGCAACCGCAGAAAAGCACGGCGCTACAACCCGCTTTGTCTCACTGCCCATGCCACTCGCCAGCGCGGAGTCGCAAGCGGCATCATCGAACATCAGCGTTGAGATCCAGCATCCGCGCGGCACCGTAAAAATTAGTAGGCCAGCGGACAGCGCGGCTGTCTGTGCGACCTTTCTTCGAGACCTATTGCGATGATCCGCATCAACGCCATCTGGCTCGCCACCGACCCTATGGACATGCGCGCCGGGACTGACACCGCGCTGGCGCGGGTGGTGGCCGTGTTCGGTGCGGCGCAGCCGCACTGTGCTTATTTGTTTGCTAACCGCCGCGCCAATCGCCTGAAAGTGTTGGTGCACGATGGCCTAGGTATCTGGCTGGCGGCTCGCCGATTGCATCAAGGCAAGTTCTTCTGGCCAGGTTCTCGTCATGGCCTTCAGCTAGAGTTGAGCGATGAACAGCTTCGGGCTTTGGTGCTGGGTTTGCCTTGGCAAAGAGTCGGGCAAAACAGCGCGATTACCATGATGTAACACCTGCTCTGGTCAGCGTCGTCAGGCAATTGTCCGATGAGCCTATCGTCGGTAATGTTCTGTTCTGGCAAAATCGGCCGCATGACTTCGCTACCCAATCTCGACCAACTAAGCCCTGAAAAACTGCGCACTATCGCGGTGCAGTTGATGCAGCGCGTCGAGAGTCTCGATCAAAAAGTCGAGTGCATGGACAAGCAGATCCACCACTACAAAACGGTCAACGACAAGCTGACCCATGAGATCGCACAGCTCAAGCGTTTCAAGTTTGCCAAGCGCAGCGAGCAACTAAACCTGTATCAAGCCAGTCTGCTCGATGAGCATATCGACGTCGACATCGTGGTCATCGAAGCTGCGCTTGAGGCGCTGCAACTCGCTCCAACCCCTGCCGTGGCCCGGCAGAAACCAAAACGCACCGCCTTGCCGTCCGAGTTTCCGCGCACGAAGATCCATCACGAACCCGATAACACGCAGTGCAGCTGTGGCTGCGCTCTCAAGCGTATCGGTGAGGACGTCAGTGAGAAACTCGACTACACGCCCGGCGTGTTCACTGTCGAACAGCACATCCGTGGCAAGTGGGTTTGTGATCAATGCGAAACGCTGATCCAGGCACCGGTTCCGGCGCAAATCATCGACAAAGGCATCCCCACGGCAGGTCTGCTGGCTCAAGTGATGATCGCCAAATACGGTGATCATTTGCCGCTGTACCGTCAGGAAAAGATCTTTGGTAGGGCCGGCCTCGCCATCCCGCGCTCGACCTTGGCGCAGTGGGTCGGTCTCTGCGGTGTGCAACTGCAACCGCTGGTTGATGCGCTGCGCGAAGTGGTACTTGCCCACAACGTGGTGCACGCCGATGAAACGCCGGTACAGGTGCTCATGCCTAGCGAGAAGAAAACCCATCGAGCATACGTCTGGGCCTACGCGACCACCGCGTCTGCCGATGTCCGCGCGATGGTGTACGACTTCAGTCCAAGCCGCTCGGGCGACCACTCTCGTGCCTTCCTGCAAGACTGGAAAGGCAAACTGGTGTGCGACGATTTTGGTGGCTACAAGGCCAGTTTTGCACTGGGCGTCACCGAAATTGGCTGCATGGCCCATGCCCGGCGCAAGTTCTTCGACCTGCATGCCACCAACAAAAGCACGCTCGCCGAGCAAGCCCTGGGCTATATCCAGTTGCTGTACGAAATCGAAAGTGAAATCCGCGACCTGGAGCCAGATGCACGGCGACGAATACGACAAGAAAAAGCTGTCCCCGTGATTGACATGCTGCACGCCTGGATGATCGCCCAGCGTGAGCTTGTGCACGATGGCGTGGCCATCGCCAGGGCTCTGGATTACAGTCTGAAACGCTGGACGGCGTTGTCACGTTATCTGGATGACGGTGCGGTGCCTATTGATAACAACCATATAGAGCAGCAAATCCGGCCATGGGCTCTTGGGCGCAAGAACTGGCTCTTTGCGGGGTCGTTACGCAGCGGTCAACGCGCGGCTGCGCTGATGAGCCTGATCCAATCGGCCAAGCTTAACGGGCATGATCCGTATGCTTATCTCAAAGATGTACTAACGCGGCTGCCGACGCAGCGCGCCAGTGGGATCGCCGAGCTGTTGCCGCATAACTGGTTGCCGTTACGCAACCTGTACCTACCGCCTGCAACACAGCACCTTGGCCGCCCAGACAAAGATCAAGTCACGGGAACGAAAGCGTAAGGACGGAGATGGTATCGAGGACGATGAGCCGTTTTGATCCGCACCATAAGTGCCCTGCTGCATGCCTGCATGCGGTCGGGCCCGATGCGTCTTCAACCGGAACACTGCTGCTAAGCTTATCCATAATTGCTGGGGCAAAAGTCAGCAATCCGTCCTGGGTCAATTTTCCATCGGCAGGGTGGGTCAGTTTTCAATCAGCGCCAACACACAGTGCTTTGTTACTCAAAACCGCCCAGTCTGAAAGTCGACAAACGCCTCTTGAATCTCTTCCTCTGTATTCATCACGAACGGGCCTCCAAGAGCGATAGGTTCGCGCAATGGACTGCCTGAGAAGAACAGCAACCGGGCATCCGTATTCTCGGCGCTGAGCGTGACCTCTGACTGCCCACTTTTCTCAGAGCGGGTCAGCCATGCCAGTTGGCTGGCCGGGACGAGCCTCCCAGCCTCCCCAATTTTCGGTATGCCTGCCAAGACGTACATGAAAGCGTTGTCTGTGGCTGGGAGCATCTGCCGAAATGACGCTCCGCGCTCAATTCGCACATCCAGCATTATGATTGGAACATGATTGAGAGTGGACGAGCTTACGCTCCCGGACTGACCCGAGAAGACTCGAACCTCGACCCCCGGCTCTCGCCTGACGGGCATCGTGCTGCCAGCTAGATCCTGATAACGCGGCTCGGACATCTTCAGTGCCGCTGGCAAGTTCACCCATAGTTGCAACGTATGGGCAATCGTTCCTGGAAGCGCATTTTCTTCGTGGTAAACCCCTCGACCCGCTGTCATCCATTGAGCGCCGTCTACTTTGATCATGCCCCCATTCCCAGCGCTGTCACGATGCTCGACAACCCCATCAATCACAAAGGTCACTGTCTCCATGCCTCGGTGTGGATGACGAGGAAATGCTCCACGGGGCATCCAGTCCTCGGCCATCACTACGAAGGGATCGGAAAAGGTTGGATCACCATCTATCAGTCGGCGAGCCCGATGCCCGGCCATACGTCCAGCTGAGGTGTCAGGGTTAGCAACACGAGCTACCTCACGAACGAACATCGGCTCGTCAGTCTTCATGCTCATCGCCTTATTTGAGTGGATGCTCGATCAAGTTGTGAAGCACCAGTGGGCCAGGAATGTGAAGAAGGCGACCACCTTCATCGATTCGCCCGACAAGGATTGGCGAGAACCCGAGTTGCTCTGCTAAGGCTTTGACGGTCGAGGCAGCTTTTTCGTCGTTGCTGGAGACGAATACGACACGCCGTCCGCCATCCTGAGAGGGATCTCGGGCCAGTACGCCAGCCGGAAGTTGGTTGAAAGCTTTGACGACCGACGCGCCTGGCAGCGCTTGGGCAACAATGTCAGAAGAGAGCCGTCCCGCAAGTGTTTCCGGTGGTACACCATAGGCGTTGGTCTGATCGATGATGATCTTGCCAGCCCAGTCGGATCGACTACGAGCGAGAGCCTCCACTGCGATAAATGGAAGTGCCAGGAATAGAACGTCGGCAGAGAGCACCTCTTCCAAAGAGGTGGCTGTGACCATTTCTCCCAACTCTGCTGTGAGGGGGAGAATCGTTTCTGGCCCTCTAGTGTTCGCAATAGATACTGGAATCGCGACCCGGGCAAATTGGCGAGCAATGGCGGTTCCGACGTTACCGGAACCAATAATGGCGTATTTCATTTTCGAACTCCTGAAGAAAAAATGAAAATTGATTTGATCAAGCGCCAATCGTGGCGATTTCTTGAAGAGCCCTATTTATCGCCTCATCCTTGGCCTCTGGACTTACAGCCAAGCCTTCCGCGCGCACGACTCGTGTATCCGTGACGCCCAGAAATCCCAATAGCCCGATCAAGTAGCTCTCTTGATGTTCTAAAGCTGCCGCAGGACTACCTGGCGAATACACACCACCACGTGATGAAGCGACGTAAGCCTGCTTTCCTTTCAAGAGGCCTTCTGGGCCAGTGGCGGTGTATTGGAACGATTTGCCTGATATCGCGACCCGGTCAATCCAGGACTTGAGCGTGCTCGGGATCGTCAGGTTGTACATAGGCGCGCCTATTACCACGATCTGCGAATCGAGGAGTTCTTGCAGATAGCTATTTCCCTTGAAAAGGTCGTTCACCAACATTGGGTCTTTGGCCACAGTGCCTTGCCAGGCTGATAGATGCTCCAAGGAAAGATGTAGTGCAGGGTCTTGGCCGAGATCTCGGTAAATCACCTTGCTGTCCGGGTGGAGCGCAGCGAGGCGCGCGACGATCTGCGAAGACAGGGTACGGCTGACAGACGCGTCGCCTAGGATGCTGGCGTCAAGATGGAGGATTTGCATTTCAGTCACCAAGCTTACGGTTTAATGGGCATGTGAAAGATGAGCTGTTCTTGAGGATCTGAAAAGACGGTATATTGAGATGCTATGTATCGCTAATTCGGATGGATGGGGGCGGGATGCTCGACGGTGTATCGCTTGATCAGCTAAGAACATTTGTCGCTGCCGTAGACGAAGGCAGTTTTTCTGCGGCCGCGAGGAAACTCAACAGGGTGCAATCGGCAGTGAGCGGCTGGGTGAGCGGCTTGGAGGATCAGATTGGGGTAACGCTTTTTGATCGTTCAGGTCGTTTCCCCAAATTGACACCCCAAGGTGCTCTGCTGCTGACAGATGCGCGCAGCATCATTTCGGCCGTCGACACTCTGAAGGCGCGAGCCAAGCTCATGACGTCAGGGCTGGAACCTGAATTATCCGTAGTAGTTGACGTGTTCTTTCCGACGTCTGCCATTACTGCCGTAGTCAAAGAGTTTGCCGAGCGATTCCCGCATACCCGCCTAAAGATTTTCGTCGAAGGCCTCGGTGCGGGCTATCAACCGATACTCGATGGTCGGTGCAGCCTTGGTATCCTGGCATCACTGCCAGTTTCATTCCCCACCCTGTCAATCGAGAGAATTGGCGAATTCTCTTTAGTGGTGGTGGCATCAGTTGATCATCCGCTATCCAGGCTGAGTGGGAAGATTCCTCGGCGGGAATTGGCCAAGCACGTTCAACTGGTGCTGACTGATCGATCAGAACTGCTGGCGGGGAAGGACTTTGGCGTGCTGTCGCCTTCGACCTGGCGTCTGGCTGATCTATCGACGAAGTACGCGTTCCTCAAGGATGGTGTTGGATGGGGCAGCATGCCTTGGCACATGGTCGAACAGGACTTAGTTGCTGGCGCTCTGGCTACGCTCGATGTGGAAGGTTCGCCGAAGGAGGGAGTTAAAATAGATATCTGCGCAGTTCACGCGACAGACTCACTGCCGGGGCCAGCTGGACAATGGCTGATTGATCGACTCAGTTGCTCCCCAATCTATTGACCACGATGCTCGAAATTTCTGGGCCGTGGTCGCGGAGATCTTCGTGTTGACTGAAGACTGCCGATGGAACAGGGGGTAGTGTTGCGGGGGGAGTTTGTATCAGGAGAGGCGCCGGTCAGTTTCACAAGGTGTGTTTGGTGTTCGCTTACCCTGAATAAGCTCGCCTCTCGCGCGTAGGGGACTGGGGACAGACCACGGTTTAGAGTTCACTTGTAATCGGACCGTCTCATAATCGTAGTCCGTCCCCAGTTCTCCTTTTGCGAAACGGGCGGCTTATAAGTCGCCCGTCTTCATTATTCCGCCGCCTGCGCCCGCAATCGTCTTCCAATCACATCCATGACATCACAACCATCACGTAACGATGTGGTCAGCAATTTACAAAAATCCGTCAGCACCACCGTGTCTGAGCTGATGTCCGAGCGAAACGCGATATTTTCCAAGACTTGGGTCACCGTGCGGATGCGGTAATCGGCGGTTTCGAAAAGGACGTCCAGAGGCGCTTCGGTGTCGATGAGCAGGGTCGCGGGGATGCAGTCGATGCCGGTGATGGGCATGTATCGGGTCATGAGCAGTACCTTCATTCAATTGATTTAGGAGCAGGAGCTTCTGCGCTTCATTCAATCGAGTCGCCAAACCCGAATCGCCATCTGTGCGACACAAAGACAATAAGTTGCATACCCAAATGCTGCAATGCGCTCGTTTCCGAGGTTTGTGTAGGAATTTGCGTCAATGCCTCTCGCGGCGCTCGTTTGAGCCCTTATAGCAGCGCTGCCGCGAGTTCTAAAGATATCTTCTGGCGTGACGCTTCGTGTTTAGCTCTTGAAAAGCTCATTGCACCGGGTACACCACCCTTCAGCTGCGCTCCGGCTCATTGGAAAACGGAGGAGAGGATGACTTGTATCGGCAACCGTCAAAACCAGTGAGAATCCTATGAATCTACGCCGAATCTCGTCGGCTGGAACGCTCATGCCTGCCCCATCGACTATTTGAATAACGCCGCCCGACACCATGCTGTCAATCTGTTGCCACTCGCATTGCCAGCCTGTTACCCACGTGAAGTCTCGAATTTGATAGTCGCCGGTGGTGCTTTGGCATTGAGCGAGTTTCTTGTTGGAGAGGTCAAAGACAAAAAATAGGGGACTTGGATAGCCGAGCAGCTGCGTAGCGTCAAGGCTCAGACCTTCTTTTAGGTTGATGGATGCTACAAGTGCTTTTGCTCGTCTCTTGCGCCGTATCAAGTGCCATATGGCGAGGCAAAAAATAGAAACAGAAGCCAGGAAGAGCTGACGTCCTTCGACTGAAAGCTTATCGGGCCAAAACTCTATCATGCCCCACAAGAGTCCTATCGTCGTAAGCCCCGATAACCAAGCGGCGGGGATCACTATACTGTTAGCGAGGCTAGCTCCGAGCGTCCTCAAACAGCTTGTCATACTGCATCCAATATCATTTATAGAAGAACTCGTAGGTTATCACTCACAGAGCGCTGACTTATAGGACTTGGCCCGCAATGCGCGGGTACGTGCCTTGAACTGGGCTTCGTTTGTTTTTTTACGCTAGGAACCTCACCGCTGGCCGGCTAACCTATTCAGTCTTCCAGAGCCATCATCGACGTATGCAAATACGCCCATAAACGCGGCTGGCTAGAGGGCAAGCTGTTGCTGTTGGTTGAGTACTTTCCGCCGACATGGCGAGCGATTAACAAGCGCCTGTTTTCATACTCGACGTAATTACGGGGAACCGGGGAAACACCACGACTCTGAGTTCACCTGTAATCGGCCCGTCTCACAATCGTGGCCTGTCCCTGTTATTTCCCCGTCTTATCAAGCTGAACACGGCAGTTCACATAGGCGTCAGAGCCGGGTGTGGCCCCGTAGGACCGACACTGAGCGTCGTCCTTGGCAGCTTGCAGTTCTTTCGCAACTGCAAGATTCTTCAGGCTTTCCTGCCGGACGGTATAACCCTTGGTGCCGGGCAGGCAGTCGTCCCACGCAATGAGTCCTGTTGCACAGTCCAAGGGGTGATTGGCACACCCAGTTAGTGCGAACAGTGAGGCCACTATGACCAATGCCTTCATGATTATCGTCTCTGTGTGATCTGCCTAAGGTATCTGGCAACATTGCAGAAAGCCATCACGCACACCGGCATCGTTGCAGAGCGCGGGGGCCGAGATTCATCGCCTTGGAAGAGATCGCACGTACCAACCCAAAACGTGCTTGAGCAAACGCGGCTAGGCGCGTTCACGTCGCTATAGTCGACTCTATTGCCGACCGTACTTCCAGGAGCCTTTTCCCAGTGTCTGACATGTCGCCCAACTTCGCTTACACAAAACGCTTCAACGCCGTCCTCGCCTACATTAATGAGAATCTCGAAGGTGATCTGTCGGTGAATACGTTGAGCCATGTGGCGAACTTTTCGGCATTTCACTTTCATCGACAATTCACCGCGTTCGTAGGCGTGCCTGTTTCACGTTATGTGCAACTGATGCGATTACGACGCGCGGCGCACCGCCTAGCCGCCGCTGATCACTCGGTACTGGAGGCCGCACTCGGTGCCGGCTTCGAAAGTCCGGAGGCATTTTGCAGGGCGTTCAGGCGGGCGTTCGGTATGACGCCGAGTGCGTTCAGGAAGGAGCCGAACTGGCAGGTCTGGAATGCGGTGTTCGCAATCCCTCATTTTTCCAGGACTATCATCATGCAAATACGAATCGTGCAATTCCCTGAAGTCAGGGTCGCAGCATTTGAACACTGCGGGCCCGCCGGGCTCGTCAATGAGAGCGTGCGCAAGTTCATCGAGTGGCGTAAGCAGAGCGGACAGTCGCCGGTGGCGTCGAGTCGCAGCTTTGGCATTCCCTATGGCAACCCCGATACGACACCTGCGCAGGAATTCCGCTTCGCAATCTGCGGCGAAATTCACGAGGCCGTGGCGCCGAATGAGTTCGGCGTGCGCGAAATCGTCATTCCCGGCGGTCGCTGTGTCGTGGTGCGACATGAGGGGTCACCGGATCACATCGGCGAAACGATCTATCCGATTTACCGCGATTGGCTTCCTGCCAGTGGAGAGGAACTTCGTGACCAGCCGCTGTTCTTCCATTACCTGAGCATCTATCCCGAGACACCGCAGGATCGCTGGCAAACTGATGTGTATGTTCCGCTGCAATAGCGGAGCAAGCAGCTTTCGACCCTGAACTGACATCGGATGGAAAAGGGGAAAAGGGGACGAATTTATTTTCTAGCCGGCAGCTAGTTGACCCAAGCGAATCCATTCGATGGAAGCCCCCTCAGGGCAGCAAAAAAAATCCCCTTTTCCCGAAGTCTCCTACGTGAGGACTGAATGGTCGGACGAAGCATGGCATCGGAGCGGTGAGCGTTGCCTTGGCTTTTATCCTTGCCTTAGCTGTCTTTATCACCTCAACTGCTTGAACATCCAGCATGGACAAAAATCCAGTATCGAGTAAACCTAACAAGTAGTAGCGTTAAGCCTCTATTGACCCATTCGGGAAAATGGCTACGGAGCTAGAAAATGGAATTTATAGAACGCTTGAACGCAATGTCGGCGAAGGTGAATCAGTTAGCATCAACAATCCAAACTGAGGAAGCAACTAAGACCGCTTTTGTAATGCCATTCATTCACACAGTGCTTGGCTATGACGTTTTCGACCCATCCGAAGTCGTGCCCGAATACATATGTGACATTGGTACAAAAAAAGGCGAAAAAATTGATTACGCCATCCTAAAAAATGGCCAGATTCAGATTCTTATTGAAACTAAAAAAATTGGTGAGTCGTTGAACATAAATCACGCGAGCCAGTTGTTCAGATACTTCCACGTCACTACCGCAAGAATATCAATCTTAACCAACGGCAGATTCTACAGATTCTTCACCGATTTAGACGCTCCCAATAAAATGGATGAAAAACCATTTCTGGAGATCGATCTTTTAAATATCGACGAACACGTGATACCAGAACTGCAAAAGCTCACAAAATCGGCATTTGACGTTGAATCAATCATTAACGCAGCAGGTGAATTAAAGTACGTAGGACAGATAAAAAGGGAAATGGCCTCCCAGCTCACCCAGCCTGACGATGATTTTGTGCGCTTCTTTGCTTCTCGGATCTATGAAGGTGTGATCACTCAAAAAGTAAGAGAGCAGTTCGCGCTTCTTACCAAAAAAGCCGCATCTCAGTTCCTAAACGATCAAATTAACGATCGCTTGAAGTCCGCGATCAGCGGCGTTCCGCTACCGACCCCTGCTGAACGGGTTGTATCCGAGAGCCAGCCCGACACAAATGATACGCCAGAGGATAGAGTCCTTACTACGATGGAAGAATTAGAGGGTTTCCATATCATAAAGGCGATAGTGCGCACAGTAATCGACTCGAAACGAATCGCACACCGAGACACCCAGAGCTACTTTGGAATTTTATTGGACGATAACAATCGAAAGCCAATCGCAAGACTCCACTTCAATAGAACCCAAAAATATCTAGGCGTATTTGACAAAGACAAAAATGAAACTCGTCACCCTATAAACTCACTCGATGAAATCTATGAGTTTTCGGACTCCTTAAAGGAGACGATCACCTTTTATCATGGGCAGGCTTGAAATACCGAATTCCAGTCCTTTGCCTAAAAACCCAAGGGCTGGGATATACGAGCCTCATCGAGGATTGTTTTAGGACCAAAATAATAACCGTGGTCTGTCCCCGTTCTCCCATTATCCGCCGCAACACAAAAGCCCCGATCAAAATCGGGGCTTTCTCGTTTCTGCCAGACGCAAAACCCGCTCGACGGCGGGCTGTGCTTATCAGTTCTTGCAGACCACCTGCGGAGCCGCAGCATGCGTCAGCTTTTGGGGAATCACAATCGAAGTGCCAGGCAAAGTGGTAAGTTCGAGAACCGCCAACATGCAAATCAGCGCTGGCTCGCCATCTTTGCTTGGTCTGCCATCCACCCCTACCACCGCTTCGTAGTCTTTCCCTGGTTCCAGCTTGTAAACGAGCGCCTGGCCACCACAGGTCAGGTAAGAGCTGCCGTTGCCCGCAATGGTCGCGCCCCGGGTTGCAATTTGGAATGGCAGATCCGTCCTGACGCGATACTCGGTCACGACCTCTTTGTAAGCCCCTTCCCCCATCCGAATTGCAGGGATGTACTGGATAAGACTGGGCCAAACTCTTTTCGGTATGCCGATGCTCGCCGACTTCAGGGGATACTGCGGATAGTTGATGCTCGCCGTACCGTCCTGCCCGAAACGTCCGGCTTCAGCCATCTTATGCCGGGTAGCAGGAGCACAACTGCCAACGACGCTATCTCCGTACACATCAGAGTTCGTGATAACGCGAACACGCGCCACTCCCTCTGATTGAGCAGGCTCTTCGTATGGAACTGAAGGTATTCCAGAGCAACCAGCGAGTGCTAAAGCAAGAAAAGTTACGGAAGTGACAACCCGCATGACCATGTCCTTATGTGCGCCAACAAAAAAGGGCCCACCTTTCGGTGAGCCCTTCTAGACCGCCCAGCAGAGCGGATTTTGTTTGGTAGGCGCGATTGGACTCGAACCAACGACCCCCACCATGTCAAGGTGGTGCTCTAACCAACTGAGCTACGTGCCTGCTGTGAGGCGGCATTCTACGGAATTCCGGAGGGGTGTCAACACCTTTTTTTCACCTAACCCTATGAATATGCAAAATATTTAATTTCGCCAAGGCAACGAAGATTTTGCGGTGGCTGGCGGCCGATTTTTATCTCGGGTAGGATCGCTGCATTCGTAAAAAATATAAAACAGAGGTTGCAGAATGGCGAACACATCCTATCCAGCGTCCTATTACGCCGCGTCGGCCAACCCGGTTCCTCCGCGCCCTGCCCTGCAGGATGACGTCGAGGCGGATGTTTGCGTGATCGGCGCTGGTTACACCGGCCTGTCCTCTGCACTGTTTTTGCTGGAGAACGGTTTCAAGGTCACCGTGCTTGAGGCCGCGAAGGTCGGTTTTGGGGCTTCGGGTCGCAATGGCGGGCAGATCGTTAACAGTTATAGCCGCGACATTGATGTGATCGAACGCAGCGTTGGCCCTCAACAGGCGCAGTTGCTAGGCAACATGGCGTTCGAGGGTGGACGGATCATTCGCGAGCGAGTGGCGAAGTATCAGATTCAGTGTGATTTGAAGGACGGCGGTGTATTCGCCGCCCTTACCGCTAAACAGATGGGCCACCTGGAGTCGCAGAAGCGTTTATGGGAGCGATTCGGGCATACCCAGCTGGAGCTGCTGGATCAGCGGCGTATTCGCGAGGTGGTGGCTTGCGATGAGTATGTGGGCGGCATGCTCGATATGAGCGGCGGGCATATTCATCCGCTCAACCTGGCCTTGGGCGAAGCGGCGGCTGTGGAGTCGCTGGGCGGGGTGATTTATGAGCAATCGCCAGCAGTGCGCATCGAGCGGGGTCCCAGCCCGGTTGTGCATACGCCACAGGGCAAGGTCAGGGCCAAGTTCATTATCGTGGCGGGCAATGCTTACCTGGGCAATCTGGTGCCAGAGCTGGCGGCCAAATCCATGCCTTGTGGTACGCAGGTGATTGCCACCGCGCCGTTGGGCGATGAACTGGCTCATAGCCTGCTGCCTCAGGATTATTGCGTCGAAGACTGCAACTATCTGCTCGATTACTACCGACTGACGGGCGACAAACGTCTGATCTTCGGGGGCGGCGTGGTGTATGGCGCTAGGGATCCGGCGAACATTGAGGCGATCATTCGGCCGAAGATGCTCAAGGCCTTCCCGCAGCTCAAGGATGTGAAGATCGATTACGCCTGGACCGGAAATTTCCTGCTGACGTTGTCGCGTCTTCCGCAGGTCGGGCGGCTGGGGGATAACATTTATTATTCCCAGGGCTGCAGTGGCCATGGCGTGACGTATACGCATCTGGCGGGTAAGGTCCTGGCTGAGGCGCTGCGAGGTCAGGCTGAGCGTTTTGATGCGTTTGCGGACCTGCCCCACTACCCCTTCCCCGGCGGTCAGTTGTTGCGTACGCCATTTGCGGCGATGGGGGCTTGGTATTACGGGTTGCGGGATAAATTGGGGTTCTGAGAACGACAACACATCACCAAAGGGCTGCTTCACGCAGCCCAGCGGGGCGGTGCGACGTTTCGCTAAATCCCCTCGCCACAAGCAAGCTCCCTCGCCACGGGCTTGTTCCAATCTTTCAAATCGCAAAAACAAAAAACCCCGGTCTTTCGACCAGGGTCTTTGCTATCGACTAGAAGTAGCTTTGCAGCTTGCTTCTTAGCTTCAAGGCGTTCAGTGGGCCTCGAAGCAGATATGGCGCAGCGGACGGGACTCGAACCCGCGACCCCCGGCGTGACAGGCCGGTATTCTAACCGACTGAACTACCGCTGCGTATCGCTATGGACTTGCGTCCAGTTAACTCGTCTGATCCAAACCCTTGGGCTTGAATCTCGAACCAGGCGAAGCCTGCTTCGGAAAATATGGCGCAGCGGACGGGACTCGAACCCGCGACCCCCGGCGTGACAGGCCGGTATTCTAACCGACTGAACTACCGCTGCGCGTCGGTGGAGGCTTTTGACAGCTTCCGTCTTGCTTTCGCAAAACTCTCGTAAAACATGGTGGGTGATGACGGGATCGAACCGCCGACATTCTGCTTGTAAGGCAGACGCTCTCCCAGCTGAGCTAATCACCCTTTGCTTCGTTGAGGCCGCGAAATTTACGCAGGTACCGAAGCTAAGTCAATAGCAGGGTTGAAGTTTTTTCAAAACAGTTTCAAACGGCACCCGCAACCGCACTTACGTATAAATCATTTTCTTGGTCATGCCGCCGTCCACCACGAACTCCTGCCCCGTGACAAAACCGGCATTGCGCGACAACAGCCACGCCACCATCGCCGCCACATCCTCTACCGTGCCTACCCTGCCCGCTGGATGCTGGGCGTGATCGGCGTCGGTCAGCGGCTGTGCACGACGCTGGGAGGGATCGCGCGCGTCGATCCAGCCAGGACTGACGGCGTTGACCCGGATCTCCGGCCCGAGGCTGATGGCCAGGGCATGAGTCAGGGCCAGCAAGCCGCCCTTGCTCGCCGCATAGGCTTCGGTGTCGGGTTCCGATTGCGCAGCGCGGGTCGAGGCCAGGTTGACGATGGCGCCGTTGTGAGCGCGCAGATACGGCGCGCAGTGCTTGGCCAACAGCATCGGCCCACCCAGGTTCACCGCCAGGACCCGATTCCAATAAGCCAGGTCCAGGCTTTCCAGGGTGATGTTGTGCGGGTCGGCGATGGCCGCGTTGCACACCAGCGCGTCGAGCCGCCCGAATTGCCCGAGCACCTCGGCGATACCGGTGGCGACCTGTGCCTCGTCCGCCACGTCCATGGCGATAAACCAGGCATTGTCGCCCAGGGTCTTCGCCACCTTGGAACCGCGCTCGCGGTCCAGGTCGGTCAGCACCACCTGCCAGCCTTCACAGATCAACCAGGCAGCGATACCCAGGCCGATGCCCCGTGCGGCGCCCGTAACCAGTGCAACCCGGCCATGAGTGCCGCTCGGCGGCGTAGCCAGCTCGATCACAAGGCCGCCAACCCGCGGGCCAGGTCGACTTGCAGGTCAGCCACGTCTTCCAGGCCGACCGCAACGCGGATCAGGCTGTCACGAATACCCGCCGATTCACGCTCCTGGGGCGACAGGCGACCGTGGGACGTGGTGCTCGGGTGGGTGATGGTGGTCTTGGTGTCACCCAGGTTGGCGGTGATGGAAATCAACCGGGTCGCGTCGATGAAGCGCCAGGCGCCCTCCTTGCCCCCCTTGACCTCAAAGCTCACCACCGCGCCGAAACCACGTTGCTGACGCAAGGCCAGGTCATGTTGTGGATGGCTCTTGAGGCCGGCGTAATGCACTTTCTCGATGCCATCCTGCTGCTCCAGCCACTCAGCCAAGGCCTGGGCATTGGCGCAATGGGCTTTCATGCGCAGGCCGAGGGTTTCCAGGCCCTTGAGGAAAATCCAGGCGTTGAACGGGCTGAGGGTGGGGCCTGCGGTGCGCAAAAAGCCCACCACTTCCTTCATCTGCTCGCTACGACCGGCCACCACGCCACCCATGCAACGGCCCTGGCCGTCGATGAACTTGGTTGCCGAATGCACCACCACGTCCGCGCCCAACTTCAGCGGTTGTTGCAGCGCCGGGGTGCAGAAGCAGTTATCGACCACCAGCATGGCGCCCTTGGCGTGGGCGATTTCCGCCAGCGCGGCGATGTCCACCAGCTCGGCCAGGGGGTTGGAAGGCGACTCGACGAACAGCAGCTTGGTATTGGCCTTGATTGCCGCATCCCAAGCGGACAGGTCCGCCAGGGGCACGTAATCGACTTCCACGCCAAAGCGCTTGAAGTACTTTTCGAACAGGCTGATGGTCGAGCCGAAGACGCTGCGCGACACCAGCACGTGGTCGCCAGCGCTGCACAGGCTCATCACCACGGCCATGATCGCGGCCATGCCGGTGGCAGTGGCCACGGCTTGCTCGGCGCCTTCCAGGGCGGCGATGCGCTCCTCGAAAGCCCGCACGGTCGGGTTGGTGTAGCGCGAGTAGACGTTGCCCGGCACTTCGCCAGCAAACCGTGCGGCTGCATCGGCAGCGGTGCGGAACACGTAGCTGGAGGTGAAAAACATCGGATCGCCATGTTCGGCTTCCGGTGTACGGTGCTGACCCGCGCGAACCGCCAGGGTATCGAACGCTACGCCCTCAAGGTCGCTGTCCAGCCGACCGGCATCCCAATCCTGACTCATGCTGTCACTCCTGAAATCGGTTTAAACGCAAACCGGCCCCTCAGGGCCGGTTGGTTAATCAATTGTTGTACAGATCGATGATCGCGCTGACCGCCTGAGTCTTGGCCTTGGACGCATCGTTACGTGCGTTCTCGATCTTGTTCAGGTAGGCCTCGTCGATGTCGCCGGTGACGTACTTGCCGTCGAATACCGCGCAATCGAAGTGCTCGATCTTGATCTTGCCGCCACCGACCGCTTCGATCAGGTCCGGCAGGTCCTGGTAGATCAACCAGTCGGCACCGATCAGGTCGGCCACGTCCTGGGTGGTACGGTTATGAGCGATCAGCTCATGGGCACTCGGCATGTCGATGCCGTAGACGTTAGGGTAGCGCACAGCCGGGGCCGCAGAGCAGAAATACACGTTCTTGGCACCGGCTTCACGGGCCATCTGGATGATCTGCTTGCACGTGGTGCCACGCACGATGGAGTCGTCCACCAGCATCACGTTCTTGCCGCGGAATTCCAGTTCGATGGCGTTGAGCTTCTGGCGTACGGACTTTTTCCGTGCAGCCTGGCCCGGCATGATGAAGGTCCGGCCGATGTAGCGGTTCTTCACGAAACCTTCGCGGAACTTGACGCCCAGGTGGTTCGCCAGCTCCAGGGCCGCGGTGCGGCTGGTGTCCGGGATCGGGATGACCACGTCGATGTCATGGTCCGGACGCTCGCGCAGGATCTTGTCGGCCAGTTTTTCACCCATGCGCAGGCGGGCCTTGTAGACCGAGACGCCATCGATGATCGAGTCCGGACGCGCCAGGTAGACGTGTTCGAAGATGCACGGGGTCAAGGACGGGTTGGTCGCGCACTGACGGGTGTGCAGCTTGCCGTCTTCAGTGATGTAGACCGCTTCGCCCGGGGCCAGGTCGCGAATCAGGGTGAAGCCCAGCACGTCCAGGGACACGCTTTCGGAGGCGATCATGTATTCGACGCCTTCGTCGGTGTGACGCTGGCCGAACACGATCGGGCGGATACCGTGGGGATCGCGGAAACCGACGATGCCGTAGCCGGTGATCATCGCCACCACCGCATAGCCGCCGACGCAACGGTTGTGCACGTCGGTCACGGCGGCGAACACGTCTTCTTCGGTAGGCTGCAGCTTGCCGCGCTGGGCCAGCTCGTGAGCGAACACGTTGAGCATCACTTCCGAGTCGGAATTGGTGTTGACGTGGCGCAAGTCAGATTCGTAGATCTCCTTGGCCAGTTGTTCGACGTTGGTCAGGTTGCCGTTGTGCGCCAGGGTGATGCCGTACGGCGAGTTGACGTAGAACGGCTGGGCTTCAGCCGACGTCGAGCTGCCCGCGGTCGGGTAGCGCACGTGGCCGATACCCATGTGACCGACCAGGCGCTGCATGTGGCGCTGGTGGAACACATCACGCACCAGGCCGTTGTCCTTGCGCAGGAATAACCGGCCGTCATGGCTGGTCACGATACCGGCAGCGTCCTGGCCGCGGTGCTGGAGCACGGTTAGCGCGTCATACAGCGCCTGATTGACGTTCGACTTACCGACGATACCGACGATGCCACACATGCGACGCAACCCCTACTTAATGGATCTGAACTGAACAACACTTACTGCGGCGTTTTGGCCATCGGCAAGAGGTGTTCCTTGAACGGTATTTCAGCGGGTACGCTGATACCGCTGGCAAGCCACTGACTGCTCCAACCCAGGATCAGGTTTTTGGACCAGTCTGCGACCAATAGAAATTGTGGCACGAGCCGGGACTCCTGCCACCACGTATCCTGCTGTACCGGCCCCAGGCTCAAGAGCCCGACGGCCACGACCACCAGCAACGCGCCACGCGCGGCGCCAAAGGCCATGCCCAGGAACCGGTCCGTCCCGGAAAGCCCGGTGACGCGAATCAGTTCGCCGATCAGATAATTGATCATTGCGCCAACCAGCAAGGTGGCGATAAACAAGATGGCACAGCCCGCGATCACGCGAGCCGACGGAGTTTCGATGTATCCGGCGAGGTACTGGGACAGCGAACCACCAAACATCCAGGCTACGACTCCCGCGATGATCCAGGTCAGCAGCGAGAGGGCTTCCTTGACGAAGCCGCGGCTCAGACTGATCAATGCGGAGATGGCGACGATCGCAACGATCGCCCAGTCAACCCAGGTAAATGGCACGGTGCAGCCTACAGACGGATAAGGCGGCGCATTTTAGCAGAGCGCAGGGCTGTCGGTAAGCTGCACGATTCAAATCAGCTAAATCGCTGTCAGCCGCGCTCTGGCTGGAAGCGCACCACAAAACCCTTGAGGTTCTGCTGGCGGCTGAGCAGATCACGCAGGCGGTCGGCTTCGGCACGCTCGATCAGCGGGCCGACAAACACCCGATTCTTGCCATCGGCGGAACGGATGTAGGCGTTGTAGCCCTGGCTGCGCAGGGTTTTCTGCAAGTTCTCGGCACTTTCGCGACTGGTCAGGCTGGCCAGTTGCACCGACCAACTGACCGACAGGCCATTGGCATCCACGCGACTTTGCGTGGTGTCCGGCTTGGTCGTGGCGGCAGTAATCGGCTGGCTTGGGGCCGGCTTGACCGCTGGAGCGGCCGGAACGGGGGCTGGAGCCGGAGCGACTGACGGCTTGTTCGGTGCGGCAGGCGCAGGCGTTGCGGGTGCAGGTGCAGGCGCAATCGGCATCGACGGCGCCGACTGCTCGGCCAGCTCCTCGTCGCTCGGGACAGGTTCCTGAGGCAATGCCTGGGGCTCGGGCACCGCCACCGGTTCAACCTGCACAGGCGGTACCGAAGGCGCCTGGGGCGCGGCTGGCGCGTCAACCGTGACCTGGCGTTGCTCGTCCTGACGGGAAAACAGCATCGGCAGGAAAATCACCGCCAAGGCCACCAACACCAGGGCCCCGACCATGCGCTGCTTGTACGCCTTATCCAGCAATGCCATCTGCAGCCTCCTCCGTGGAGCGCCGGGCCAACCATTGAAGGGCCTCGGCAACACAAAAAAATGATCCGAACAGCAGGATTTCATCATCGGCCGTCGCCAGGGCGCACTGCCCTTCCAAGGCATCGGCCACGCTAGCGTAGGCTTGCACTGAAGCGCCATGGCGCTGCAAGGCTTCCTGCAACTGCGCCGCGGTACGCGAGCGCGGCGAATCCAGTGGCGTCACCGCCCAATGCTGGACACTAGCACCCAACGCCTCGACAACGCCATCCAGATCCTTGTCGGACAGCAGCCCGAACACCGCCAGGCGCCGCCCCACCACGGGCCGCCGTGCCAGGCGCTCGGCCAGGTACTGCGCCGCGTGGGGGTTATGGCCGACATCCAGCAACAGGTTCAGACGCTTGCCTTGCCAATCGAACCGACGACGATCGAGGCGCCCGACCACACGGGTCGCCTGCAGCGCCTGGACGATTTGCCCGGCATCCCATGGCAAGCCCAGCAACAGGTAGGCCTGGAGCGCCAGGGCGGCGTTTTCCATCGGCAGGTCCAGCAAGGGCAGATCGTGCAATTCCACCGGATTGCCCTGCAGGTCGCTGCCGCGCCATTGCCAGTGCTGCTCGGTCATCGCCAGGTCGAAATCCCGCCCGCGCAGAAAGAACGGGCAGTTCAATTCGCGAACCTTGTCCAGCAACGGCTGGGGAGGATTGAGATCGCCGCAGAGCGCAGGCGCGCCCTGGCGAAAGATGCCGGCCTTCTCGAAGGCCACGGATTCGCGGGTATCGCCCAGGTAATCGGCATGGTCCACGCCAATGCTGGTGACCAGTGCAATGTCTGCGTCCACCAGGTTGACCGTATCCAACCGTCCGCCCAGGCCGACTTCCAGCACGACCGCATCGAGACCGGCACGGGCAAACAACCAGAACGCCGCCAGGGTGCCCATCTCGAAATACGTGAGGGTTGTATCGCCTCGCCCGGCTTCCACCGCGGCAAAGGCTTCGCACAGCTGGGCGTCAGTGGCTTCGACGCCGTTCACTTGCACCCGCTCGTTGTAGCGCAGCAGGTGCGGCGAGCTGTAGACACCGACGCTCAGCCCCTGGGCCCGCAGCAACGAGGCCACGAAGGCGCAGGTCGACCCCTTGCCGTTGGTGCCGGTGACGGTAATGACCCGGGGCGCCGGCTTGGCCAGTCCCATGCGGGACGCTACCGTTTGCGAGCGCTCCAGCCCCATGTCGATGGCCGATGGATGCAACTGCTCGAGGTAGGCAAGCCAGTCGCCCAGGGTGCGTTGGGTCATAGCCCGGCAGGCACTGGCGGAACCACGATCGGCTCGATCGGTGCGGCGACGAATTTCGGCGTCGGCAGACCCATCAATTGTGCCAGCAGGTTGCCCAGGCGCGGACGCAGCTCCTGGCGATGGATGATCATGTCGATGGCACCGTGCTCCAGCAGGAACTCGCTGCGCTGGAAGCCTTCCGGCAGTTTTTCACGCACGGTCTGCTCGATCACGCGCGGGCCGGCAAAGCCGATCAGGGCTTTCGGCTCACCGACGATCACGTCGCCCAGCATCGCCAGGCTGGCGGAAACACCACCGTAGACCGGGTCGGTCAGCACCGAGATGAACGGAATGCCTTCTTCGCGCAGACGCGCCAGCACCGCGGAGGTCTTGGCCATTTGCATCAGGGAGATCAGCGCTTCCTGCATCCGCGCACCGCCGGAAGCGGCGAAGCAGATCATCGGGCAACGGTTTTCCAGAGCGTAGTTGGCGGCACGAACGAAGCGCTCACCGACGATGGCGCCCATGGAACCGCCCATGAAGGAAAATTCGAAGGCCGAGACCACCACCGGCATGCCCAGCAGGGTGCCGCTCATGGATATCAGCGCATCTTTTTCGCCGGTCTGCTTCTGGGCAGCGGTCAGGCGGTCCTTGTATTTCTTGCCATCGCGGAATTTCAGGCGATCCACTGGCTCCAGGTCGGCACCCAGCTCAACACGGCCTTCGGCATCGAGGAAAATGTCGATACGGGCACGCGCGCCGATGCGCATGTGGTGGTTGCACTTGGGGCAAACGTCCAGGGTCTTTTCCAGTTCGGGACGGTACAGCACCGCCTCGCAGGATGGACATTTGTGCCACAGACCTTCAGGCACCGAGCTTTTCTTCACCTCGGAACGCATGATCGAAGGGATCAGTTTGTCTACCAACCAGTTGCTCATGCTTTCTTTCTCCAGTACCGGCGGCCCGAACGCTTTGGTTCGCGGCCCCGCGTATGCCCTTGAGCTAAATTCATTGTGCGGCGAGTCGAGGGGCCGCCACGGTCAGTGCAAAACATGACCTGCGTGCAACCCAACCTTCCTCAGCCATCCCGGCAACCGCACGGCGGCTACCACTTCGCTATCGGCCCACCCGGAGGCGGCACCTGCCTGCTTTGTACAGTGCTGGTATGGACGGCGGCAGTCTGCCAGCCGTCACATTGACGACTGGCTACTGCGCACAGCGGCCATGAATGCACGAATCTTTGCAGGGTCCTTGATGCCCTTGCTCTGCTCCACACCTCCGCTCACGTCCACCGCGTAAGGGCGAACCTGGCGAATGGCCTGAGCCACGTTGTCCACGGTCAGGCCACCGGCCAGGATAATCGGTTTGTCCAGGCCTTGGGGCACCAGCGACCAATCGAACGCTTCACCGGTCCCTCCGGGAACGCCTTCCACATAGGTGTCCAGCAAAATGCCGCTGGCACCGGCGAAAGCTGCGCAACTGGCGGCAATGTCATCCCCGGCCTTGACCCGCAACGCCTTGATGTATGGGCGATGCCAGCCCTCGCAATCGGCCGGGGCCTCGTCGCCATGGAACTGCAACAAACCCAGCGGCACCGCATCGAGTATTTCGCCCAACTCGCAACGACTGGCATTGACGAACAGGCCCACCGAGGTCACGAACGGCGGCAGGGCCTCGATGATCGCCCTCGCCTGCTGCACCGTCACCGCGCGCGGGCTCTTGGCGTAAAACACCAGCCCGATGGCATCGGCCCCGGCCTCGACCGCCGCCAACGCGTCCTCGACGCGGGTGATCCCGCAAATCTTGCTGCGAACGACCGGCATGGTGGGTAAAACCTCAGGCAAATCCGTGAAAGTCCCGGATGGTAGCAAATGCTGCGGAGGGCGTCAGCCGTCGAGTTCCGAGAAGCCCGTGAGGAAATGTGGCCCGATGTAACGCTCCGGCAGCTCGAATTCATCGCGATATTCGACCTGTACCAGGTACAAGCCAAACGGGTGCGCCGTGACGCCACCGGAGCGCCGGATGCGACTGTCGAGCACTTCCTTGATCCACTCCACCGGCCGTTCGCCAGCACCAATGGTCATCAGCACGCCGGCAATGTTGCGCACCATGTGATGCAGGAACGCGCTGGCGCGGATGTCGAGCACGATCATCTTGCCGTGACGGGTTACGCGCAGGTGATGCAACTCTTTGATCGGCGACTTGGCCTGGCACTGGCCGGCACGGAAGGCGCTGAAATCATGGACGCCGACCAGGTATTGCGCGGCCTCGGCCATGCGCTCGACGTCCAGCGGGCGGTGATTCCAGGTGATTTCTTCGTTCAGGTGCGCCGGGCGGATCTGATCGTTGTAGATCACGTAGCGATACCGCCGGGCGATGGCCTTGAAGCGTGCATGGAAGTGCGCCGGCATCACCTTGGCCCAACTGACGCTGACATCGTGGGGCAAGTTGATGTTGGCGCCCATCACCCAGGCCTTCATCGAGCGCTCGACCTGGGTGTCGAAATGCACCACTTGGCCGCAGGCATGCACACCAGCATCGGTACGACCGGCGCAATGCAGCGACACGGGCGAGTCGGCGACTTTGGACAGGGCGTTTTCAAGGGTTTCCTGCACAGTCAATACACCGGAAGCCTGGCGCTGCCAGCCACGATAGCGCGAGCCTTTGTATTCAACGCCCAAGGCGATCCGGAAAAAGCCGTCGGCCGCCATTTCGGCGGCCGGGTTGTCTATGTTTGCCAAGGAATTACAGCCTGCTGAGGTACGCAAAGGCGGGCATTATAAGGCCGATGGCTTGGGATGCCAGTCCGACGGGTGATCCTGTGTTGAATGAGCCGACGCTATCGCGAGCAAGCTTTGCTCCCACCACAACCCCCTGTGGGAGCCGAGCTTGCTCGCGATAGCGGTGGGTCAGCTTGCATTGATGTTGAATGTACCTTGGTCATCGAGAGCAAGCTTTGCTCCCACCGCAAATCCCCTGTGGGAGCGAGCCTGCTCGCGATGACGCCAGTCCAAACACCCGCAAATCCCGCCGCAAACAAAAACGGCAGCCTCACCGGCTGCCGTTCTTGTATAACCACTGACTCAAGCCAAACGCGACAACATCTCCTGCGCTTCGCTCTTCTGGGTGGCGTCGCCTTCGCTGAGGACTTCGCCGAGGATGTCGCGGGCGCCGTCGTTGTCGCCCATGTCGATGTAGGCCTGGGCCAGATCGAGCTTGGTCGCCACTTCGTCGGTACCGCTAAGGAAGTCGAAGTCCGGTTCGTCTTCAGCACCGACCAGGGCATCTTCGGCGGTAAACGTCGGCTGGCCCAGGCTGTCGGACAGGCGATCCAGCTCGGCGTTTACATCATCCAGCTCGGACTCGAAGGCATCCTTGGGCGCATCGTGCGCGTCCATTTCGTCAGACAGGGACAGATCGAAGTCCGCCGGCAGTTCGAGATCGTCGGCTGGGGTGTCAGCCAAGGCTGGCGCTTCAGTCGCAGGCAAATCCAGGCCCTTGAGATCGTCGTCCAGGTCCAGCAGGAAGTCTTCGTCGTCGAGCGCCGGGATCGGGGTCGGCGCATCGGCGCCCAGGTCCAGGTCGAATTCCGACAGGTCATCCAGGCTTTCGTTGGCTTCAGTCTGCTGCTTGAGCACCGACTCGAAACTCAGGTCGTCGTCTTCCGGGAACGCGTCCAGCTCAGCGACAGGCTCTGGCGTCGGCGCAGCCGGGGTCGTTTCCAGGTCATCCAGGCTCAGGTCGAAGGCGCTGTCCAGCTCTTCGTCGGTCGGTGTCTTGTCTTCCAACAGCTCCTTGACGTACTGCGCGTCCAGCTCTGCTGCCACTGTCGCGGCGGCCAAGCCAGCGGCGGAGGCGATCACCATGGCCGGGAAACGGCTTTTCAGCTGTTCGACCTGGGCGAAGTTTTCGCCATTGGCCACCAACTGGCGTTCCTGGGCGACGAAAGCGTCGCGGTCGCCCTGCTGACCGTAGACTTCCATCAGTTTCAGGCGCAGGTCGCTGCGCTGGGGCTCGGCCTTGATGCCTTGTTCAAGCAGGTCGGCGGCCTGGTTCAAGCGGCCGCGATCGATATGGGACTGGGCCTGGGGCAGCACGTCGTCGGAGCGCTCGGCAGCCGGAGCCACCAATGGCGCCGCGATAGGCGGTGTGACCACCACAGGCGCAACCACTGGAGCCGGCTTGGGGACTGGCGCAGGGGCAGGCACGGGTTTTGGCTCAAGTTTTACGCTTGGCGGCGGAACATCAATGCCCTCGAAGCTGCTCGGGGGCAGATCGAGCTCCGGGGAGAAGTCAGCCTCCTCCTCGAGGGCTCGGGCCATGCGCAAGTGCTTTTCCGCTTCCTGTTGAGCCTTGCGGCGACGGGCGAGCAACAACAGCAACAACAGCAGGAGCAGCGCGCCGCCGCCAATCAATCCCAGCAGGATCGGATTGGTCAGCAGGTCGTTGTATTTTTGCTCGTTGGACGCGGCAGGCGTCGGCTCGACCGCAGTGGCAGGCGGCGTCGCTTCCGGGGCTGCCTCTGGCGCAGGTGCAGCCGCCGGGGCCTGTGCCGCTGGCGCAGGGGTCAGCTCTGCGGACATTGCAGGAGGTGCCTCGCCAGCAGGAGGAACGGCGGCACCTTCGGCCTGCATCTTGGCCAGTTGGTTGTTCTTCAGCTCGATCAGGCGCTGCAGTTTGTCCAGTTGGCTCTGCAGATCCGCCATGCGGCTTTTCAGTTCTTCGTTATCCCGGCGAGCCGAGTCGAGGCTTTCCTGGGTGACTGCAAGCTTGTTGGTGAGCGCCTGGGCATCGCCGGCAGCGCCCTTGCCCTTGCCGCCCGCCTTCGCTGAGTCAGCCGACACCAGGCTCAAGTTGTCGCGGCCGGCAGCCTGTGCCGGCGCGCCTTCACCACGGCCACGCTTGGTAGCATCCAATTGCTGCTTGCCAGCACCCGCCACGCTACGACGACCCGAGCGCCAGGCGGCGTTCTGCGCAGCCACTTCAGCGATGGCCTGGGGTTGCGGCAATGCAGTGCTTTGCACCGGGTCCGGCAGGCGCAATACCTGGCCGGTCTTGAGCAGGTTGATGTTGCCGTTGATGAATGCGTTCGGGTTCAACGCCTGGATTGCCAGCATGGTTTGCTGGACCGATCCACCGTTACGCACCTTGGCGGCGATTTCCCACAGGGTATCGCGCGGCGTGGTGGTGTATTGCGAAGGCTTGGTCGCCCCGGTGACCGGCGTGGACACGACCTGGGGCGGTTTCGCCCGGGCGGCGTCGGCGGCCTGTGGCGAGAATTTGGAAGGATCGAGCAATACGCTGTAGTCGCGCAGCAGACGGCCGTTGGGCCACATCACCTGCACCAGGAACTTGACCATCGGTTCAGACAGCGGCCGGCTGGACGTTACCCGCAGGACGCTCTTGCCATTGGCGTTGATCACCGGGGTGAAGCTCAGGTCATTGAGAAAGGCCTGGCGGTCGACGCCGGCCTTGGCGAAGTCATCGGGCGAGGCCAGGCTCGGCACGACTTCGGCAGCGGTCAGTTGCTGGACGTCGAGCAACTCGATCTCGGCGACCAGGGGCTGGTTCGGCGTCGACTTCAGGGTCAATTCCCCGAGCCCGAGCGCTTGCGCCATACCGGAGGACAGCGCCGAGGCGGCCGCTATTGCTAACACCAGTTTGCGAACTTGAACCATAGCCTCTTCCTTTGTTTGAACATTCCTCGGCCAGCGAGAAGGTATTGATGCCGCTGCCGTAAGGCATTGCGCGCAGCCCCGAAGCGACGGTGCGCGCGATCATTTCACTCATGCCCCGGGAAAGTCCCCCAGAGGGATGTTCGCCTTCAGCATTCCGACCAAGCATAGCGCCCAGCTAGAATCATTCGACAAATTGATGCCAAGTATCTTTTACAGCAAGTCTTTTATCAACAACTCAGCCACCTGCACCGCATTGAGCGCCGCGCCCTTGCGCACGTTATCTGACGTCAGCCACATATTTAGTTCCGCCGGATCATCGATCCCACCGCGCACACGACCAACGTAGACCACATCCTGCCCCACCGCATCGCCCACCGCCGTCGGGTAATCGCCCGCATCCACCAGCTCGATACCGGGTGCCGCTTCCAACGCCGCGTTGACCTTGGCCAGGTCGATGGGACTGGCAGACTGCACAGTCACGCTAAAGCTATCGCCAAAAAACACCGGGGCTTGAATGCAAGTTACGGAAATCTTTAACAAAGGCTGATTCAGCACCTGGCGCAACTCGCGGACCAGGCGCTTTTCCAGCTGCGTATGGCCCTGCTCGTCCGGGATGCCGACCTGGGCCAGCAGGTTGAACGCCATCTGCCGATCAAAGAATTTCGGCTCCAGCGGACGGGCGTTGAGCAGCTCGGCGGTCTGGCGCGCCAATTCGCTCACGGCCACGCGGCCCTGGGCCGACACAGCGAGGCTGGCGGTCAGGCTGATGCGCTGCAAGTCCAGGCATTCGCGCAGCGGCGCCAGCACGACCGCCAAGGCCGTGGCCGAGGCGCTGGGGCTACCGACCTGCAACGGCTTGCTCAAACCGGCGAGCACCTGGGCGTTGGCTTCCGGCACGATCTGCGGCGCCTGTTCGGGCGGCAAGGCGCCGGACAGGTCAATCAGCGCACAACCGGCCGCCGTGGCCCGCGGGGCGAAACTCAGGGTCACCGCCGGGCCGGCGGCGAAGAACACCAGTTGGACTTTGCTGAAATCGAACTCGTCGACTTCGCGCACCCGCACGTTTTTGCCGCGGAACATCACCGAGCTGCCTGCCGATTCGCTGCTGGCCAGCAGGTGCAGGTTGCCGACCGGGAAGTCCCGCTCTTCGAGAATCTGGACGAGGGTTTCGCCGACAGTACCGGTGGCGCCGATCACGGCAATATCAAAGGACTGGCTCATGGGTCTACCTCAGGTAAAACGTGGGGAGCGGCACTTTACCGGGTGGTGGGTATGCAGGCAATTGGCCGGAGGCTTTGCAGTGCCTGGGCTGGCCTCATCGCGAGCAAGCTCGCTCCCACATGGGGTCTTCAGTGGCCACAAAACCTGTGGGAGCGAGCTTGCTCGCGATGAGGCCAGCCCTGACACACAACCGCCCCCCAATAAAAAACCCGCACCTCTCACAAGGCACGGGTTCTTTCACAGCAGCAATCGATCAACGCTCGAGCAGGATCCGCAGCATGCGACGCAGCGGTTCGGCCGCGCCCCACAGCAGTTGGTCGCCGACGGTGAAGGCGCCGACGAATTGCGAACCCATGTTGAGCTTGCGCAAACGACCCACCGGTACGTTCAGGGTGCCGGTGACCTTGGTCGGGCTCAGCTCCTGCATGCTGATTTCGCGGTTGTTCGGCACCAGCTTGACCCAAGGGTTGTGCTGGCTGATCAACCCTTCGATGTCGGCGATCGGCACGTCTTTGTTCAGCTTGATGGTCAGCGCCTGGCTGTGGCAGCGCATGGCGCCGATGCGCACGCAGATACCGTCCACCGGGATCGGGCTCTTGAAGCGACCCAGGATCTTGTTGGTTTCGGCCTGGGCCTTCCACTCTTCACGGCTCTGGCCGTTAGGCAGTTCCTTGTCGATCCAGGGGATCAGGCTGCCAGCCAGCGGTACGCCGAAGTTCTCGGTTGGGTAGGCATCGCTGCGCATCGCCTCGGCGACCTTGCGGTCGATGTCGAGGATGGCGCTGGCCGGGTTGGCCAGGTCATCGGCGACGGCGGCATGGGTGGCGCCCATCTGCTTGATCAGCTCACGCATGTTCTGCGCGCCGGCACCGGACGCTGCCTGGTAGGTCATGGCGCTCATCCACTCCACCAGACCGGCTTCGAACAGGCCGCCCAGCCCCATCAGCATCAGGCTGACGGTGCAGTTGCCGCCGATGTAGTTCTTGGTGCCCGCGTCCAGCTGCTGGTCGATGACCTTGCGGTTCACCGGGTCGAGGACGATCACCGCGTCGTCCTGCATGCGCAGGCTGGAAGCGGCGTCGATCCAGTAACCCTGCCAGCCGGCTTCACGCAGCTTGGGGAAGACTTCGCTGGTGTAGTCGCCGCCCTGGCAGGTCAGGATCACGTCGAGCGTCTTGAGCTCTTCGATGCTGTAGGCATCCTTGAGCGCACCGGTGTCCTTGCCCACGGACGGGCCCTGGCCACCGACATTGGAAGTGGTGAAAAACACCGGCTCAATGAGATCGAAATCCTGCTCTTCCAGCATTCGCTGCATGAGCACGGAACCGACCATGCCGCGCCAACCGATCAGACCTACACGTTTCATCGCAACTACACCTATACAAAAGTGGGCCACCGTCGAAGCGGTGGGCCCGAAAGATTACAGATTCCGCAGCGCGGCGACTACTGCATCGCCCATTTGCTGCGTACCGACTTTGGTACAACCTTGCGACCAGATATCACCAGTGCGCAAGCCCTGGTCCAGGACCACGCTGACGGCTTTTTCGATCGCGTCGGCGGCATCGTTCAAGTTGAAGCTGTAGCGCAGCATCATCGACACCGACAGGATGGTCGCCAACGGGTTGGCAATGCCCTGCCCGGCGATGTCCGGCGCCGAACCGTGGCACGGCTCGTACATACCCTTGTTGTTGGCGTCCAGGGAGGCCGACGGCAGCATGCCGATGGAACCGGTGAGCATCGACGCTTCGTCGGACAGGATGTCGCCGAACATGTTGTCGGTGACGATCACGTCGAACTGCTTCGGCGCACGCACCAGTTGCATGGCGGCGTTGTCGACGTACATGTGGCTCAGCTCGATGTCCGGGTAATCCTTGGCCACCTGCTCGACCACTTCACGCCACAGTTGGCTGGAAGCCAGTACGTTGGCCTTGTCCACCGAGCACAGTTTCTTGCCACGCACGCGAGCCATGTCGAAGCCAACCCGGGCAATACGGCGGATTTCGCTTTCGCTGTACGGCAGGGTGTCGTAGGCCTGGCGCTCGCCATTATCCAGCTCACGGGTGCCACGCGGGGCGCCGAAGTAGATGCCGCCGGTCAGCTCGCGAACGATGAGGATATCCAGGCCAGCAACGATTTCCGGCTTCAGGCTCGATGCATCGGCCAGTTGCGGGTAAAGAATCGCCGGACGCAGGTTGCCGAACAGGCCCAGTTGCGCGCGAATCTTCAGCAGGCCACGCTCAGGACGGATGTCACGTTCGATCTTGTCCCATTTCGGGCCGCCCACGGCGCCCAGCAGCACGGCATCGGCTGCACGGGCACGGTCCAGGGTTTCATCGGCCAGGGGCACGCCGTGCTTGTCGATGGCTGCGCCGCCGATCACATCGTGGCTGAGTTCGAAGCCCAGGCCGTACTTGTCGTTCGCCAGCTCCAGGACCTTGACCGCTTCGGCCATGATTTCCGGGCCAATGCCATCACCTGGGAGAATCAGAATCTGCTTGCTCATGCTTTCCTCGTTTGCTCTGTCGGCACACGCCTGGGCTTTGTACCCAACGCCTGGCCGGGAAAAATGCTATCGCTCGGCCCACAGCACCAGTACATCTGTACTGAACGAACCATCGGCCTCAATCTCAAAATATTCACGCACTTCATCGCCCATCGAACGCTGCAGCTGGAGAATCGCCGCCCGCATCACCTCGGGGGTGCGCATGCGCTCGACCCAGGAGCGATATTCCAGGCGCAGGCGTTGGCGCGAGGTGCTGCGGGTGTGCAACCCCGCTTCGCTGACCTGGCGCAACCACTCGCCGGCAGAATAATCGCGCACGTGGCTAGTGTCGCGCAGCACTTCGACGCTTTGCAGGTACGTGTCCAGCAACGGCATGCCAGGCGACAGGACGTCGATGAACGCCACCACCCCGCCCGGCTTGAGCACCCGGCGCACTTTTCGCAACGCCAGGCCCAGGTCGCTCCAATGATGCGCCGAATAGCGGCTGAACACGAAGTCGAACTCAGCGTCGGCGAACGGCAGGCGCTCAGCGGCGCCGCATACCGTGCTGATATTGCCCAGGCCACGCTCGGCAGCCGCCGTGGCGACCACGTCGAGCATCTGCTGGGACAAATCATAAGCCACCACTTCACCGGCCAGCGGCGCCACGTGGAAACTCACATGGCCGGCGCCGCACCCCAGGTCCAGCACCCGGGCATCGCCACGACCGGCCAACGCAGCCTGTAGCAGCGCGAATTCAGCGCCCTGGGCGTGCACGGCACTGCTCAGATAGGCCGAGGCCTGTTCACCGAATTGCTTTTGTACAACCTGACTGTGGGCGGTGCTGGTCATGGGGACTTCCTTTTGGTGTTGTGTTGCCTGGGCGGGCCTCATCGCGAGCAAGCTCGCTCCCACAGGGAATTTTTGGCGTTCACAAAACACCTGTGGGAGCGAGCTTGCTCGCGATAGGGCCGGTACTGCCTACATCAATCCATCAAGCATCGCGAAACAACCAAGGCTGGCTCGCCCGGTGCTTGGCCTCGAACGCGGCAATCGCCTCGCCGTCCTGCAAGGTCAGGCCGATGTCATCCAGGCCATTGAGCAGGCAATGCTTGCGGAACGCGTCGATCTCGAAACCCAGTACCTTGCCGTCAGGACGGGTCACGGTCTGGGCGGCCAGGTCGATCTGCAGTTGATAGCCGGGGTTGGCCTCGACCTGCTGGAACAGCTCATCCACGTCAGCATCGCTGAGGATGATCGGCAGCAAGCCGTTCTTGAAGCTGTTGTTGAAGAAGATGTCGGCATAGCTCGGCGCGATGATGCTGCGGAAACCGTACTCTTCCAGGGCCCATGGCGCGTGCTCGCGGCTCGAGCCGCAGCCGAAGTTCTCACGGGCCAGCAACACGCTGGCGCCCTGGTAACGCTCGGCGTTGAGCACGAAATCCTTGTTCAACGGCCGCTTGGAGTTGTCCTGGTACGGCTGGCCGACATCCAGGTAGCGCCACTCGTCGAACAGGTTCGGGCCGAAGCCGGTGCGCTTGATGGACTTCAGGAACTGCTTGGGAATGATCTGGTCGGTGTCGACGTTGGCACGATCCAAAGGCGCGACAAGACCGGTGTGCTGGGTAAAAGCTTTCATGCTGCGCTCCTTCAGATCAATTCGCGGACATCGACGAAACGGCCGTTGACAGCCGCCGCCGCGGCCATGGCCGGGCTCACCAGGTGCGTACGGCCACCGGCGCCCTGACGGCCTTCGAAGTTACGGTTGGAGGTGGAGGCGCAATGCTCGCCCGACTCCAAGCGGTCCGGGTTCATCGCCAGGCACATCGAGCACCCCGGCTCACGCCATTCGAAACCGGCTTCGAGGAAAATCTTGTCCAGCCCTTCCGCTTCCGCCTGGGCCTTCACCAGGCCCGAGCCCGGCACCACGATGGCCTGCTTGATGGTCGAAGCAACCTTGCGGCCCTTGGCGATCACTGCCGCAGCGCGCAGGTCTTCGATCCGCGAGTTGGTGCAGGAACCGATGAACACGCGGTCGAGCTGAATATCGGTGATCGCCTGGTTGGCGCTCAAGCCCATGTATTTCAAGGCGCGGACGATGGAGTCGCGCTTGACCAGGTCCATTTCCTTGGCCGGATCCGGTACGTTCTGGTCCACCGCCAACACCATCTCAGGCGAAGTGCCCCAGCTGACTTGCGGCTTGATCTGCGTGGCGTCGAGCTCGACCACGGTGTCGAACTTGGCATCGGCATCCGACACCAGGTCTTTCCAGGCCTCGACCGCCATGTCCCATTCCGCGCCTTTTGGCGAGAACGGACGACCCTTGACGTATTCCACGGTTTTTTCATCAGCGGCCACCAGGCCAACGCGGGCACCGGCCTCGATGGACATGTTGCAGATGGTCATGCGGCCTTCGACGGACAAGTCGCGGATCGCGCTGCCGGCGAACTCGATGGCATGGCCGTTACCGCCGGCGGTGCCGATCTTGCCGATCACCGCCAGGACGATGTCCTTGGCGGTCACACCGAACGGCAGCTTGCCCTCGACGCGCACCAGCATGTTTTTCATTTTCTTGGCGACCAGGCACTGGGTGGCGAGCACATGCTCCACCTCGGAGGTGCCGATGCCATGGGCCAGGGCCCCGAAAGCACCGTGGGTCGAGGTGTGCGAGTCACCGCAGACCACGGTCATGCCAGGCAAGGTCGCGCCCTGCTCCGGGCCGATGACGTGGACGATGCCTTGGCGCACGTCATTCATCTTGAATTCGACGATGCCGTATTCGTCACAGTTATCGTCGAGGGTCTGGACCTGCAAGCGCGAGACCTGGTCGGCAATGGCTTCGATGCCGCCCTTGCGCTCCGGGGTGGTCGGTACGTTGTGGTCCGGGGTCGCGATGTTGGCATCGATGCGCCAAGGCTTGCGCCCGGCCAGGCGCAGGCCTTCGAAGGCTTGCGGCGAAGTCACTTCGTGGATGATGTGACGATCGATGTAGATCAGCGCCGAGCCATCGTCGCGCTGCTTGACCAAATGCGAATCCCAGAGCTTGTCGTAGAGCGTTTTGCCGGCCATCAGACGGTTCCTCATCAGCTTGTTTCTATGCCCCGGGCCTTGAACGAATCAATAACCCCTTGGCTTGTGAGGCTGATCCTATGGGGTTACATTAAATAACTCAAATTCATATTTTTCATACTTTGCATAACCAACTGGAATTCGACCGGAACCGTCATGGACCTCGCCAACCTCAATGCCTTTATAGCCATCGCCGAGACGGGCAGTTTCTCCGGCGCCGGCGAACGCCTGCACCTGACCCAGCCGGCTATCAGCAAGCGCATTGCCGGCCTCGAGCAACAGCTCAAGGTACGCCTGTTCGACCGCCTTGGCCGTGAAGTGGGCCTGACCGAGGCCGGCCGAGCCCTGTTGCCACGGGCCTATCAGATCCTCAACGTGCTGGACGACACCCGCCGCGCCCTGACCAACCTGAGCGGCGAAGTGACCGGGCGCCTGACGCTCGCCACCAGCCACCACATCGGCCTGCACCGCCTGCCACCGTTATTGCGGGAGTTCACCCGACGCTACCCCCAGGTGGCGCTGGATATCCAGTTCCTGGATTCGGAAGTGGCCTACGAAGAAATCCTCCATGGCCGGGCGGAACTGGCCGTCATCACCCTCGCCCCCGAACCCCACACGCTGGTACGGGCCACGCCGGTGTGGGACGACCCCCTGGATTTCGTGGTCGCCCCGGAACACGCATTGCTGGAAAACGGTGCGGTCAGCCTGGCGGACATTGCCTTGCATCCGGCGGTTTTCCCGGGGGGCAACACGTTTACCCATCACATCGTGCGACGGCTGTTCGAAGCCCAGGGCCTGACGCCGAACATCGCCATGAGCACGAATTACCTGGAAACCATAAAAATGATGGTCTCCATCGGCCTGGCCTGGAGCGTCTTGCCGCGCACCATGCTCGACGAACAGGTGGCGCGCATTCCTTTGCCGGGCATACAACTCAGTCGCCAGCTAGGCTATATCTTGCACACCGAACGGACGCTGTCGAACGCCGCACGGGCTTTCATGGCCTTACTGGACGCACAAATCGATTTGCCAGGGACAAGGGCATAGGTTGTGCCGCGCCTGTAGGGCCTGAAGCCTGTGCTTAACGCCCAACCCCGCTCAAGGCTCGCGAGATAATGCCCAAACCCGCTGACCACCTCCCGCCCATGCCACGCATCCAGGCGCTCGACCCGAAACGGTCCGAGCAGAGCTGGGACAGCGCGCCGCAGTTGCTGGCCGCCCTGAACGGTGCGCGGCTGGGAGCCTGGTCGTGGGACATCGAGACTGGGAAGATCAGTTGGTCGCGGGGCACCCAGGCGCTGTTCGGCTTCGATCCGCGCCAGCCATTGCCAGCGGATGTGGATTATCTGGACCTGTTGTTACCCGAAGACCGGGCCCGGGCCGTGCGCGCCTTTCATGCGGCAGTGGCCGGGGCGCCGCTGGAACAGGCCATGCACCACCGCATCGTCTGGCCCGATGGCAGCCTGCACTGGCTGGAAATCAGCGGCAGCGTGCTGCCCGACAAGCACGGTCGCCCGCGCATGATCGGGGTGATCCGCGAAATCACCCATCAGCGCGAGCGGGAACAGGCGCTGCGCAGCTCGGAAAAACGATTTGCCACGCTCTTTCACCTGTGCCCGAACATGGTGTTGCTGACCCGCCAGGAGGACGGGCTGATCAGCGAGGCCAACCAGTATTTCGAAAGCCTGTTCGGCTGGCCGGTGCATGACGTGATCGGCCGCACCACCCTGGAACTGGGCCTGTGGGTTGACCCCCAGCAGCGGGCGAAACTGGTGGAGGCGACCAAGGCCAAGGGCGAACTGATCAGCATGGAGGTGGAGTTCCGGGCCAGCAACGGCCAGATTCATAACGGCATTCTCAGTGCGCAGAAAGTCGAACTCGAAGGTCAGCCGTACCTGCTGAGCACCTTCCTCGACACCACCGAGCAAAAACTCGCCGAACAGGCCCTCAAGGACAGCCAGGAACGCCTGGACCTGGCCCTCGACTCCGCGCAACTGGGCACCTGGGACTGGCACATTCCCAGCGGCATGCTCTACGGCTCGGCCCGGGCCGCGCAGCTCCATGGCCTGGAGCCCAAGCCGTTCCACGAATCGTTCGATGCGTTTTTCGAAGGCGTCCCCACGGAAGAACGCAACAACATGCGCAATGCCTATCGCAGCCTGCGCGAAGGCCCGGCGGGCAACTATCAGTTGACCTACCGCGTGCAACTGCCGGACGGCAGCTCGCGCTACCTGGAAAGCCGCGCCCGCCTCTACCGCAACGACGACGGCAGCCCCTTGCGCATGGCCGGCACCTTGCTCGACATCACCGATCAGGTGGAGCGCGAACAGAGCCTGGCCGCCTCGGAGGAAAAATTCGCCACGCTGTTCCAGGTCAGCCCCGACCCGATCTGCGTCACTCACCAGGACAGCGGCCGGTTCCTCGAGATCAACTCCAGTTTCACCCAGACCTTCGGCTGGACCGCCAGCGACGTGATTGGTCTCGACGCCGACGAAATCGGCCTCTGGGATGCCTCGGGCAGTAGCCTGCAACGCATCGAACGGGTGATCCGCGAACAATCGCTGAGCAATGTCGCCATCGTCGTTCACCATAAGAACGGCCAGCCATTGACCTGCGTGATTTCCAGCCGGCAGATCAACGTCGGCAACCAGCCCTGCATCGTCACGACCTTGCGCGACATCACCCAGCAACAACGCTCCGAAGCCGCCCTCAAGGCCAGTGAAGAGAAATTCGCCAAGGCGTTTCATTCCAGCCCCGACGCCATCACCATCACCGAACTAGAAAGCGGTCGTTACCTCGAGGTCAACGACGGCTTCTGCCGGTTGACCGGCTACCGCGCCGACGAAGTGATCGGGCACACCGTCTACGAAGTGGGGATCTGGGCCGAAGAAAAACAGCGGGCCGCCTTGCTGGCCGAGCTGCATCTCAAGGGCCGCGTAGTCCACCAGGAGATGCTCGGGCGCAATAAACGGGGGGAAATCCTTACGGTGGAGGTGTCAGTCGAGCCTATCACCCTCAATGAAACCGCATGC
The DNA here is from genome assembly GCF_008801605.1 of Pseudomonas brassicacearum subsp. brassicacearum. Classification (GTDB taxonomy): domain Bacteria; phylum Pseudomonadota; class Gammaproteobacteria; order Pseudomonadales; family Pseudomonadaceae; genus Aquipseudomonas; species Aquipseudomonas brassicacearum. Next base: position 205,781 of record NZ_VZPJ01000009.1, read on the forward strand.
CTGCTGCTGACCGCCCGGGACGTGAGCCTGTTGCGCAATGCCGAAGCCCAGATCCGTCACCTGGCCTACCACGACCCATTGACCAACCTGCCCAACCGGGCCTTGCTGATGGACCGGCTGAGCCAGCAGATCGCCCTGCTCAAACGCCACAACCTGCGCGGCGCCCTGCTGTTTCTCGACCTGGACCACTTCAAGCACATCAACGACTCCCTCGGTCACCCGGTGGGCGACACCGTGCTGAAGATCATCACCGCGCGCCTGGAAGCCAGCGTGCGCCTGGAAGACACCGTCGCACGGCTGGGTGGCGACGAATTCGTGGTGCTGCTCAGCGGCCTGGAAGGCTCGCGCAACGAAGTCAGCAAGCAAGTGCGGACCCTGGCCGACACCCTGCGCGAACTGCTTTCGGAACCGATGTTCCTCGATGGCCAGCGACTGCAGGTCACGCCGAGCATCGGTATAGCGCTGATTCCCGACCACGGTTCCACGCCCACCGATTTGCTCAAGCGCGCCGACATTGCGCTGTACCGCGCCAAGGACTCGGGGCGCAATACCTCGCAGATGTTTCACACCACCATGCAAAAAGCCGCCAGCGAACGGCTGCGCATGGAGACCGACCTGCGCCTTGCCCTGGCCCGTGGCGAGTTCAGCGTGCATTTCCAGCCTCAGGTCGATGCCCGGGACAACCGCATCATCGGCGCCGAAGCCCTGGTGCGCTGGCATCACCCGGAGCTGGGCGCCCAGTCGCCCAATGAGTTCATCAAAGTGCTGGAGGACAGTGGCCTGATCCTGGAAGTCGGGACCTGGATCCTCGATGAAGCCTGCGACGGCTTCAAGCAACTGATCGCCAAGGGCAAGATTGATCCCCAACAATTCAGTCTGTGCGTGAACATCAGCCCACGGCAATTTCGCCAGAGTGACTTTGTCGAACGCATCGAAAATAGCCTCGTCACTCACGGCCTGCCCTTCTCCCTGCTGAAACTGGAGATCACCGAAGGCATCGTGATCCAGAACCTGGACGACACCATCGCCAAGATGCGCCGGCTCAAGAAACTGGGGGTGAGCTTTGCCATGGATGATTTCGGCACCGGCTATTCGTCGCTGACCTACCTCAAGCGCCTGCCGGTGGACACACTGAAAATCGACCAGTCATTCGTGCGCGACGCCACCAGCGACCCCAACGACGCCGAAATCATCCGCGCCATCGTCGCCATGGCCCGCAGCCTCAACCTGATCATGATTGCCGAAGGCGTGGAGACCCTGGAGCAATTGCACTTCCTGCAAGGGCTTGGTTGTCATTTGTACCAGGGTTATTTGCATAGCCGGCCGTTGCCGCTGGAGGCGTTTGAGCGGTTGTTGCCATAATTTGGAACACGGGGCCTTTGTGGCGAGGAGGTTTTATGTGGGAGCAAAGCTTGCTCGCGACTGCAGGCGACCCGGTTTCTGAAGGACCGCATCGCTTTTATCGCGGGCAAACCTTGCTCCCACAACCCCCTTGCCACAATTAATCTTCCACTGATCTCCACAATGAAAAAGGGCGCCATTTGGCGCCCTTCTTCATTTACGCTGCATCAGTTTTGCAGCGCGGGTTGCTGCTGCGCTCCGTTGATCGGGATGCGCTTGGCCTTGGCCTCTTCCGGGATCACCCGCAGCAGGTCGATGCTCAACAGACCATTGCTCAGGCCGGCGGACTTGATCTCGATATGATCGGCCAACCGGAAGGACAGCTTGAACGCACGCTGGGCGATGCCCTGGTGCAGGTAGGTAACGCTGTCGTTACTGGCTTCACGCTTGCCGCCACTGATGGTCAGCACACCTTTTTCCACTTGCAGGTCCAGGTCTTCTTCCTGGAACCCGGCGGCGGCGACTACGATGCGGTACTCGTCATCACCATGTTTTTCCACGTTGTAGGGTGGATAGCTGCTGCCCGGCTCGTTGCGCAGGGCGGTTTCGAACAAATCGTTGAAACGGTCGAAACCTACCGAGGAACGGAACAGCGGGGCCAGCGAAAATGCAGTACTCATGATTCAAATCTCCTGAAAAAATCAGCAAGTTTTTTTGTCTCCGCGACCCGAATTCGGCATCGCGTAACCCCTATCTAGGGACCGCCAAAAACTTTTCAAGAGCTTTTTCTGAATTTTTTTCAGGCCGCTTCGGTGCGCTGCACCCCCAGCAGATGGCCAACCGCGTCCAGGTCGGTTTCCCGGCGCAAAGCGGTAAACAGCGCCACCGCTTCTGGGTAATTGCGGGTCAGCATCGCCAGCCACTGCTTCAACCGGCCCGGGGCCTGGCGCGGTGTCAACTGCTCGACCACTTGCACCCAGAAGTCCTGGAGCATCGGCTGCAGCTCGGCCCAGGACATCTCGACCACGTCCTCACCGGCCCGGGCGGCGGCGATCTGCCGGGCCAGGTCAGGACGGGAAACGAGACCGCGACCGAGCATGATGTCTTCGACACCGCTGATTTCGCGGCAACGGCGCCAATCCTCGACGCTCCAGATATCGCCATTGGCGAACACCGGCACCTTGACCACTTCCTGCACCCGGGGAATCCACTCCCAGTGGGCCGGAGGCTTGTAGCCATCGACCTTGGTCCGCGCATGCACCACGATGTGCGCCGCGCCGCCTTCGGCCAGTGCCGTGGCACACACCAGCGCACCGTCCGGGCTATCGAACCCCAGGCGCATCTTGGCGGTGACCGGGATGTGTTTTGGCACCGCACGGCGCACGTGCTCGACGATTTCGTTGAGCAGTTCCGGCTCCTTGAGCAACACCGCCCCGCCCCGGGATTTGTTCACGGTCTTGGCCGGGCAACCGAAGTTCAAGTCGATAACCTCCGAACCCAACTCGCACGCCAGCGCCGCGTTTTCCGCCAGGCACACCGGATCGGACCCGAGCAACTGCACCCGCAGCGGCACACCGGCAGCCGTCTGGGCACCGGTCAGCAACTCAGGGGCGAGCTTGTGGAAATAGGCCGGCGTGAGCAGGCGGTCGTTGACACGGATGAACTCGGTGACACACCAGTCGATCCCGCCAACACGGGTCAGGACATCCCGCAGGATGTTGTCGACCAACCCCTCCATGGGCGCCAGGGCAATTTGCATGGAAACACACACTCGAACGAAAAAACGTGCGGCAGTTTACCGGATTTTGCCCACAACATCGGAATCCACCACCAAACCCTGTGGGAGCGAGCTTGCTCGCGATGACGATGGATCAGTCGGTGAGGACCCCGGATGGTTTCAACGCAGGACCATAACCTTCGATGAATTCCGGCGGCATGCGCTTGGGCCTGCCGGTGGACAATTCGATGCAGACGAAGGTGGTCTGGGCCCGCAGCAGCGTGGTGTTGTCGCTGGGCCGAATCAGCTGGAAATGCCGGGTCATCTTCAACCGCTGGTCCCAGTCGACGATCCAGGTCGCCAATTGCAGCTCGTCGCCTTCATAGGCGGCTGCCAGGTAATCGATTTCATGCCGCACCACTGCCATGGCCCGGTCCAGGCGGCGGTACTCCACCAGATCCAGGCCCAGGCGCTGGGAATGGCGCCAGGCACAGCGCTCGAGCCAGCTGACGTACACCGCGTTGTTGGCGTGGCCCAGCCCGTCGATGTCTTCGGCATTTACCTGAAGATCAATAATGAACGGTGTTGCGCGATCCCAGCCCATGCCCCTCTCCTGGTCGAATTTGGATCGGGGCAGTGTACCGGATCCGAGCTGGACCGCTATCGCGAGCAAACTCGCTTCAAGCCGATTGCCGCGCTTGCAGACTGCGCCCGGCCAGCAGTGATAACACCCCATCAATGACACGCGGATCGGCCAGCACCCGCTGGTGCCCGCCCTGTGGCAGTCGCAGCAAACGACTGTCGAACCAGGCTTCATGGATCAACTGCGACTCCCTCACCGAAACCGATGTGTCGTCCTCGGCATGGACAATCAACCCCGGCACGTCCAGCTGGTAATGCGCTACATCCATCTTCGAAGCGGGCATGCCCACATCGCTTTCCACCTGGCGAATGAACGCCGAACGCGCCTTGGGCGGCAAACCCATCATCCGGGAGAAACCGCGCAATACCCCAAGGATGCGGGCGGGTGCGGCGATGCTGACCAGCGTCTCGGTACGCAACCCCAACTGGACAGCCAACAGGGCACTGGCGCCGCCCATGGAATGCCCGATCACAGCCTGCAACGGCGGCAGCTCAGCGGCGGCTTCGAGCATGGCCCTGGCAAACAACAGGACATTCGCCTCGCGACCCGGTGAACGACCATGAGCCGGACCGTCCAGCGCCACCACCGTGTAACCGGCGTCAACCAGGGCCGTGATCAGCGCCGCGAACTGAGTCGGCCGCCCTTCCCAGCCATGCATCAGCAAGACTGCCGGGCCTTTGCCCCAGCGCAAGGCCGAAAGACCGAAGCGCAAGGTGATACGCTCGGACGAGGCCAGCAGCGGCAGTTCCCAATCCCGCGGCGGCAAGTTGCGCGGGCGCATGAACAGCGAACGCATCTGCTTGGCCACCATGCGCGGAGCCACCCAACCAAGCGTGCCATTGACGCTACGAATCCAGCTCAGCCTGTTCATCGCTCATCTCCAGGGCTCGCGCCTCAGCTCATCGCACCGCCGACTTGGCGGCGCGCAGCAAACGATCCGATAACTCTCCAGGGCCCAGTGCCCGTGCCAGGGCCAGGCCACCCACCATCAAGGCGATGTCGGCCAGGGCCTTGTCGGCGTCCTCCGGGCTGGCCGCCAATTGCGCGACCATCAACTCGATGTGCTCATTGAGCACTTCACGAAACGCATCCGGCAGCCGGCCGAGCTCGCCGACCGATGCTGGGATCGGGCAGGCGTGTTCGGTGGAGTCACGGTGCTTGCGTGACAGATAGAACGCCGCCACCAGAGCGCGCCGCTCTTCGCCTGTCAGCTCGCCGTCCATGTCGGCGATCAGGCCGCGGCGCCGATTGAGCAATTGCTTGAATGCCTCCAGCATCAAGGCGTCCTTGCTTTCGAAATGGGCATAAAAACCGCCCACCGTCAGCCCGGCCGCGCCCATCACCTCGCCCACGCTCGGCTCAGCCGGCCCACGCTGGATCAGCGCATCGCTGGCGGCCTTGAGAATGCGTTCACGGGTTTGTGCCTTTTTATCGCTCATCGTCGCCTCCGAATATTACGATTGAAATATTATTCCTATAATAATTTTCCGCAAGCGGAAATTTGACCGCTGGTCAGAAGTCTATTTTCAAGGATAAGGGAATTGGCCGAACGCCAGACAAACAAAAGGGCCATTCAAGAATTGAATGACCCTTATAAAATCCCGCAGAGCGGGTAATCGTGGCGTCCCCTAGGGGACTCGAACCCCTGTTACCGCCGTGAAAGGGCGGTGTCCTAGGCCACTAGACGAAGGGGACACAAACCTTCTGACTTGATCAGTGCTGAGAACTGATCGATTCAAGGGCGGTGTGGCCAGACCTTGAACCTGTAATTGGTGGAGCTAGACGGGATCGAACCGTCGACCTCTTGCATGCCATGCAAGCGCTCTCCCAGCTGAGCTATAGCCCCAGATTTTTCGCCTCGCGGCGGAGTGACATCTTGCAACATCGCTTCTGTAAAACTGGCGTCCCCTAGGGGACTCGAACCCCTGTTACCGCCGTGAAAGGGCGGTGTCCTAGGCCACTAGACGAAGGGGACGCAAACCCTTCTATACAACTGATCAACGCTGAGTGTTGATCGCTTCAAGACCGGTGTGGCCAGGCCTTGAAGTGTAAATTGGTGGAGCTAGACGGGATCGAACCGTCGACCTCTTGCATGCCATGCAAGCGCTCTCCCAGCTGAGCTATAGCCCCTCATCGCTGAGGACGGGGCGAATCTTAAGGGCGTATCGGAGGGCTGTCAAATTTATTTTCAACAAATTTGAAAATTTTTTGCCGGGATAACAATCACTTACCGACAAACCCCGGAAAACCGGGGTATGTCCTGCCTCATTGAACGCTTACGCGATCGCGCCCAGCAGTTTTTCCCACTCCTTGTTTTCCTTCTTCGACACTCCACCGAGCAGATCGATGGCCTGGCGCAGGCGGAAACGGGTCAGGTCCGGCCCGAGGATTTCCATCGCGTCGAGCACCGACACCGAGCTGGCCTGGCCGGTAATGGCGGCGAACATCAGCGGCATGGCATCGCGCAGTTTCAACTCCAGCGACTCGACCACGGCCTGGATGGTCGCGGTGATGCTGTCCTTCTCCCACTGACGCAGGCTTTCGAGCTTCCACAGGATCAGTTGCATCAACTGGCGCACCTGGTCGCCCGAAAGCTTCTTGGATTCGAACAACTTCGCATCCGGCGTCACGCCACCGGCGAAGAAGAAGCCGGCCAGCGGGGCGATCTGGCTGAACGTCTCTACCCTGCCCTGCACATGGGGAGCGATCTTCATCATGTACTCAGGGTTCAATGCCCACTTCTGCACACGTGCGGCGAACTCTTCCACCGGCAGGTCCCGCAACCACTGGCCGTTGAGCCACGACAGCTTCTCGACGTCGAAGATCGGCCCGCCCAGGGACACGCGCGACAGGTCGAAATGCTCGACCATTTCCTGCAGCGAGAACTTCTCGCGCTCGTCCGGCATCGACCAGCCCATGCGCCCCAGGTAGTTGAGCATCGCCTCGGGCATGAAGCCCATGCGCTCGTAGAACGTCACCGAGGTCGGGTTCTTGCGCTTGGACAGCTTGCTCTTGTCCGGGTTACGCAGCAGCGGCATGTAGCACAGCTGTGGTTGCTCCCAGCCGAAGTATTCGTAGAGCAGGATCAGTTTCGGCGCCGATGGCAGCCATTCTTCACCACGCAGGACGTGGGTGATGCCCATCAGGTGATCGTCGACCACGTTCGCCAGGAAGTACGTCGGCAGGCCGTCGGTCTTCATCAGCACTTGCATGTCCATGCGATCCCACGGGATCTCGACGTCGCCACGCAGCATGTCCGGCACCACGCAGACGCCTTCGGTCGGCACCTTCATGCGGATCACATGGGGCTCGCCGGCCGCCAGGCGACGGGCGACTTCTTCCTTGGACAGCAGCAGCGCCCGGCCGTCGTAGCGCGGGGTTTCGCCACGGGCCATTTGCTCGGCGCGCATCTGGTCCAGCTCTTCAGCGGTGCAGAAACACGGGAACGCATGCCCCATGTCCACCAGTTGCTGGCAATACTGCTTGTAGATGTCACCGCGCTCGCTCTGGCGATACGGACCGTGCGGGCCACCGACGTCCGGACCTTCGCTCCAGTCGATTCCCAACCAGCGCAGGGCGTCGAAGATCTGCTGTTCGGACTCGCGGGTCGAACGCAACTGGTCGGTGTCCTCGATCCGCAGGATGAACTCGCCGCCATGCTGCTTGGCAAAGCAATAGTTGAACAAAGCGATGTAGGCGGTGCCGACATGGGGATCGCCAGTGGGCGAAGGCGCGATGCGGGTGCGGACGGTGGTCATGGCATGTCTCGGAAAGAATATAAAAGCGAAGATCAAACAGGGGGCGAATGGTAACAGGCGATGGCGGGCGGGCTCCAGTGAGAGCGGGATTTGTGTGGCCAGTCGTCAGACCGAGTCGCGCCCATCGCGAGCAAGCTCGCTCCCACAGAGACCGCGACCCGGTCCAAATGTGGGAGCGAGCTTGCTCGCGATGAGGCCCTTAAAACCGCCAAAAAACCTCAGACAGTCAGCAACCGCTCACGCAACTTGCCAATCTCATCACGCAACTGCGCCGCTGCCTCGAACTCCAGGTCCCGGGCCAGCTGGTACATTTTCTCTTCCAACTGCCGGATGCGCTTGGTGATTTCGCTCGGCGAGCGCAGTTCGGCCTCGTAACGGGCGCTCTCTTCCGCCGCCTTGGCCATGCCCTTGCGCTTCTTGCTGCGCGAGCCGGGCACGGTGGCGCCTTCCATGATGTCGGCGACGTCCTTGAACACGCCCTTGGGGGTAATGCCATTGGCCAGGTTGAAGGCGATCTGCTTGTCGCGACGGCGCTCGGTCTCACCGATGGCCCGCTCCATGGAGCCGGTGATGCGGTCGGCATACAGAATTGCCCGGCCATTGAGGTTACGCGCCGCGCGACCGATGGTCTGGATCAACGAGCGCTCGGAACGCAGGAAACCTTCCTTGTCGGCGTCGAGAATCGCCACCAGCGACACTTCCGGCATGTCCAGGCCTTCACGCAGCAGGTTGATGCCCACCAGCACGTCGAAGGTACCCAGGCGCAGGTCGCGGATGATCTCGACCCGCTCCACCGTGTCGATGTCCGAGTGCAGGTAGCGCACCCGCACACCATGGTCGGCCAGGTAGTCGGTGAGGTCTTCGGCCATGCGCTTGGTCAGCGTGGTGACCAGCACCCGCTCTTCCACCGCCACGCGCTTGGAGATTTCCGAGAGCAGGTCATCGACCTGGGTCAACGCTGGGCGAACCTCGACTTGCGGGTCCACCAGTCCGGTCGGCCGCACCACTTGCTCGACCACGCGACCGGCATGTTCGGCCTCGTAGTTGCCAGGCGTGGCCGAGACAAAAATCGTCTGCGGGCTCACGCTTTCCCATTCGTCGAAGCGCATCGGCCGGTTATCCAGCGCCGAGGGCAGGCGGAAACCGTATTCCACCAGGGTTTCCTTGCGCGAACGGTCGCCTTTGTACATGGCGCCGACCTGGGGCACGCTGACGTGGGACTCGTCGATGACCAGCAAGGCATCGGCCGGCAAATAGTCATACAAAGTCGGCGGCGGCGCGCCCGCCGGACGGCCCGACAGGTAGCGCGAGTAGTTTTCGATGCCGTTGCAGTAGCCCAGCTCCAGGATCATCTCCAGGTCGAACCGGGTCCGCTGCTCCAGACGCTGGGCTTCCACCAGCTTGTTGTTCGAACGCAGGTATTCCAGGCGCTCCTGCAACTCGACCTTGATCCCTTCGATGGCGTCCAGCAGGGTTTCCCGGGGCGTCACGTAGTGGCTCTTGGGGTAGAAGGTGAAGCGTGGCAACTTGCGGATCACTTCACCGGTCAGCGGGTCGAACGCCGAGAGGCTCTCCACTTCATCGTCGAACAGCTCGATGCGGATCGCTTCCAGGTCCGACTCCGCCGGGTAGATGTCGATCACATCGCCACGCACCCGGAACGTCGCCCGGGCGAAATCCATGTCGTTGCGGGTGTACTGCAAGTCCGCCAGGCGCCGCAGCAAGGCGCGCTGGTCGAGTTTGTCGCCGCGATCCACGTGCAGCACCATCTTCAGGTAGGTTTCCGGGCTGCCCAGGCCGTAGATACACGACACGGTGGTGACGATGATCGCGTCCTTGCGCTCGAGCAAGGCCTTGGTCGCCGACAGTCGCATCTGTTCGATGTGGTCGTTGATCGAAGCATCTTTCTCGATGAAGGTGTCCGACGACGGCACGTAGGCCTCGGGCTGGTAGTAGTCGTAGTAGGAAACGAAGTACTCCACGGCGTTATTCGGGAAAAACGCCTTGAACTCACCGTACAGCTGCGCCGCCAGGGTCTTGTTCGGCGCCAGTACCAGGGTCGGGCGCTGAATCTGGGCGATCACGTTGGCGATGCTGAAGGTCTTGCCCGAGCCGGTCACACCGAGCAGCGTCTGGTGCGCCAGCCCGGCCTCGATGCCCTCGACCATCAGGCGGATGGCTTCCGGCTGATCGCCGGCGGGCTGGAAGCGGGTGACTAGCTGGAATTCAGACATGACATAACCTCTGGATTCACCCCTGTCGGCCAGCCGACAGGAACGAGAAAGACCGAAACGACTGATGTCGCCCGAGGAAAAACTGGAATGCACACAATGTGGAGGTGAATGCCTTCGCTTTCAAGACGAACGTCCTACACGCCTTGAAGACTTTGACGCGGCGAGAGGACTAACGGTCGAAAAAAATCGTAAAAACTTAGCGTAAAAACCGAATCGCCTGTCGCCGTGCCGGGTGATGGCCTCTATACTAGCTCCCCGTTTGTGCACCGCTCTAGTGCATTCGGCTGGAGCGCCACACCTCCCCTCACTCTCCATTAGAGCCGCGCAATAATGAGCCTGTTTTCCGCTGTCGAATTGGCACCCCGCGACCCCATCCTGGGCCTCAACGAAGCTTTCAACGCCGACACCCGTACCAACAAGGTCAACCTGGGTGTAGGTGTTTACTGCAATGAAGAGGGGCGTATTCCACTCCTGCGCGCGGTTGTCGAGGCCGAGACGGCTCGCGTGGCTCAGCACGTTTCCCGTGGTTACCTGCCGATCGACGGCATTGCCGCCTACGACCAGGCCGTGCAGACCTTGCTGTTCGGCAAGGATTCGCCGCTGATCGCCTCCGGTCGCGTCATCACCACCCAGGCCGTGGGCGGCACCGGTGCACTGAAGATCGGTGCCGACTTCCTCAAGCAACTGCTGCCTGACGCCGTCGTCGCCATCAGCGACCCAAGCTGGGAAAACCACCGCGCCCTGTTCGAAACCGCCGGCTTCCCGGTGCAGAACTACCGCTACTACGACGCCGCCACCCACGACGTGAACCGCAGCGGCCTGCTGGAAGACCTCAACGCCCTGCCCGACCGCTCGATCGTTGTGCTGCACGCCTGCTGCCACAACCCGACCGGCGTGGACCTGAGCCCGGAAGACTGGAAAAACGTGCTGGCCGTGGTCAAGGCCAAGAACCACGTACCATTCCTGGACATGGCCTACCAGGGCTTTGGCGCCGGTATCGACGAAGACGCGGCGGCCGTGCGCCTGTTCGCCGAGTCGGGCCTGACCTTCTTTGCCTCCAGCTCGTTCTCCAAGTCGTTCTCCCTGTACGGCGAGCGCGTCGGCGCCCTGTCGATCGTCAGCGAATCGAAAGAAGAAAGTGCCCGCGTGCTGTCCCAGGTCAAACGCGTGATCCGCACCAACTACTCCAACCCACCGACCCACGGCGCCAGCATCGTCGCCGCCGTGCTCAACAGCCCGGAACTGCGGGCCCAGTGGGAAGCCGAACTCGCCGAAATGCGCCTGCGCATTCGCGGCATGCGCGTCCAGATGGTAGACATGCTGGCCAAGGCCGCACCGCACCACGACTTCAGCTTCGTCGCTCGCCAGAGCGGGATGTTCTCCTACTCTGGCCTGACCGTTGAACAAGTGACGCGCCTGCGCAACGAGTTCGGCATCTATGCCCTGGACACCGGCCGCATCTGCGTGGCAGCGTTGAACCAGAACAACATCGATGCGGTGACCAAGGCCATCGTCCAGGTGATCTGACGCCCTCGGCGCTGGATGAAAAACGGGAAGCCTTGGCTTCCCGTTTTTTTGAGTTGCACACCCAACCTGGGCCGAGGCTACAACTCCGCCGCCCGCTGGCTCGCCGCATCGTCATAGATGACATACAACGACTCGGCCACCTGGCTCTTGATCGCCTTGGTGCTTTCCAGCCCCAGGACAAAGCCCTCGGCCTTGCCACCGGCGCGGTTCAACTCTTCGGCGGTGCTGGCCTGGGTGATGGCGTCGTACAGTTTCTCGGCATGAGGCCCCACGCCCTTGGGCAAGCTGATCTGGGCGGTACTCACAAGAGCACCTCGGCGCGGCGGGCACTGAGAAGGGGTAACAGGTGGTTCATGGCGCGTACCTTAATGTCGGCGAATGGCCGGCAGTGCATCCTGCCACTTCCGGGCGACCATGGTAGTCCTCTCCTGCCCTGGCGGTAACTGCCAATCGTTGATTGACCGTCAAAGGGCACCAGGAATGCGCCGTCCGGCAATGGACGCTTGACTTCTCTTTTCCAATCAGTAACATACGCGCCATTCCGCGATAGCTCAGTTGGTAGAGCAAGTGACTGTTAATCACTGGGTCCCTGGTTCGAGTCCAGGTCGTGGAGCCAGACAAAGGGTCCAGAGAAAGCTTTCAAAATCTCTGCCCCCCCCGAAAAACCCGCCTTATGGCGGGTTTTTTCGTTTTAGCGCTGCCGATATACAGGATGACGACGACACAGCGCCACCACCTGTTCGCGCACATGATGCGCAACCTGCTCGCTGCCGCCGGATTCCAGCGCGTCAAGCACATCACACAGCCAACCTGCCAGTTGCTCGCACTCTGGCACTCCAAACCCGCGAGTGGTCACTGCCGGGGTGCCGATGCGCAGCCCTGAGGTTACGAACGGTGAACGGGGGTCGTTGGGCACCGAGTTTTTGTTGGCCGTGATGTAGGCATTACTCAGGGCGGCATCGGCGTCCTTGCCGGTGTAAGGCTTGTCGGACAGGTCGATCAACATCATGTGGTTGTCGGTCCCCCCGGAGACAATTCTGTAGCCACGCTGCTGCAACACGGCAGCCATGGCCCGGGCGTTGATCACGATCTGCTTCTGATAGGTCTTGAACCCGGGCGCCAACGCTTCCTTGAAGGCAACGGCCTTGGCCGCGATCTGGTGCATCAACGGACCGCCCTGGACACCAGGGAACACCGCCGAGTCGAGCTTCTTGTAAAACGTATCGTCCTGTCCCTTGGACAGGATCACCCCGCCCCGTGGGCCACGCAGGGTCTTGTGGGTCGTACTGGTGACCACATGGGCGTGGGGCAACGGGTTCGGATACTCACCCGCTGCCACCAGACCGGCGACGTGGGCCATGTCGACCCAGAAAATCGCTCCGACCTTGTCGGCAATGGCCCGCATGCGTGCCCAGTCCTTGTACCGCGAATAAGCGGAAAAACCACCGATCAACATCTTCGGCCGGGCTTGAAGGGCGATGCGTTCCATTTCGTCGTAGTCGATCAACCCCGTCTGCGGGTCGAGACCGTAGGGAACGATTTTGTAATGACGGCCGGAGAAATTGGAGGGGTTGCCGTGAGTCAAGTGACCACCCTGGGCCAGGTTCATGCCCATCACGGTGTCGCCAGGATTGAGCAGTGCCAGGAACACAGCGGCGTTGGCCTGGGCCCCGGCATGAGGCTGGACGTTGGCGTAATCGCAATCGAACAGCACCTTGACCCGCTCGATGGCCAGGCGCTCAGCCACGTCGACATACTCGCAACCGCTGTAGTAGCGCTTGCCCGGGTAACCTTCGGCGTACTTGTTGGTGAATACCGAGTCCTGAATCGCCATCACCAATGGGCTGGCGTAGTTCTCGGAGGCGATCAACTCGACGTGATCTTCCTGGCGGCATTCTTCGTTGTGAATCGCCTCACATAGCTCGGCGTCGAACGCTTCAAGGGTCAGGGATGAGTCGTACATGACGATAGGGTCCTGTGGATGGGGAAAATGAGACGGGCGCACTGCCTGACGATCAGCGATGGCAGCAGTCTGCCCGAGCGGCTCCGTCGGCTCGGACTAGTCGTGACTGGCCGGCCGGGCATCGGCCGTAGGCCAGTAATAGGCGTCCGGCATGGCGCGTGCACCGAAGATGGCCTGACCGACACGCACCACGGTCGCCCCTTCTTCGATGGCGATTTCGAAATCGCCGGACATGCCCATGGACAGTTCCTCCAGCCCGATACCGACCGGGGCGTCCTGGCGCAGGCGCTCGCGTAGTTCGCGCAGCCGCACGAAACAAGGGCGGACACGGGCGACGTCGGCCGAGAACAGTGCCAGTGTCATCAGGCCGCGCACGCGTAGCGTCGAGAACGCAGGTAGCGCACGCAAAAAGGCCGCGACCGCCTCGGGCGGCAAGCCGTACTTGCTGACCTCCCCCGAGGTATTGACCTGGACGAACACATCCATCCGCCGCCCCTCGACTTGCAGGCGACGGTCTAGCGCCTCGGCCACACGCAGGCTGTCCAGCGCTTGGAACTCGCTGGCAAAACGAGCCACTTGCTTGACCTTGTTGGTTTGCAGGTGGCCGATGATCGACCATTGCAGGTCAGTCAGATCAGCCATGGCTTCCCATTTGCGCTGCGCTTCCTGCACCTTGTTCTCGCCCAGTAGCCGGCAGCCTGCGACGTAGGCCAGGCGCAGGTGTGCTTCATCAAACGTTTTGCTCACCGGCAGCAGGCGCACGCTCGCCGGATCACGACCGACACGCTGGCAGGCGCTGGAAATGCGCTGCTGCACTGCCGCCAGATTGCGGCGAAAGTCCTCGACGCTGTTGGCCTGTGGGTAGCGGCCATGGGACTCGTGCAGGGCTTGGGTGACCTCTTCAATAGAGACTTGCATGGGTTGGCGACTCCTTCGCGGGCAATAGCGATGGACAGAGTCTACGGATAAAATGGCCTGCCAAAGCAGGCCAATTTATTCATATAGAGCAGACCGCATGGCAAAAACCTTCGAGCTCGAAACGCTGAAGATGCGACTCAACGATGCCGAATTTCAGATGCTGGATCTGCATCAGCGGATTCAGCGCGCCCTGCGTGCACTGATCCTCGATGGCGCCCTTGACGCAGGCCTGAAACTGCCGGCAACCAGGGTCCTGGCCAAGACGCTGGGCGTTGCCCGTGACACGGTGGAGAACGCCTATGTGCAGTTGCACCGGGATGGCTTCATCGTGCGGCGCGAGGGCTCGGGCAGCTATGTATCCGAGACGGTTGGCACCGAGTTGCGCGGGGCTGCGCGCCGGCATAGGAAATTGCAAGACACCCAGCGCAGCGAGGCGACGCCAGGATCGGGCTTGAGCCGGCGTGGCCGGATGATTTTCGACAGTGGTGGCGTGGCCGATCAACAGGTCATCAAGGCCTTTGCCACAGGGCTGCCGGAAACCCGCACCTTCCCCACCGATCTATGGGAACGCCTGCAACGCCAGGTCATGAAGGACTACCGGGGTAACATCCTGCTGCACGGCGACCCGCAAGGCGCCGAGCCTCTGCGCAAGGCGATCGCCACCTACTTGAACCTCGAACGCGGGGCCAAATGTTCCCCCGAGCAGATCCTGGTGTTGAGCAGCACTCGCCAATCGCTGTTTCTGTGCGCGCAGTTGCTCGTGGATGCCGGCAAACCAATCCTGCTGGAAAACCCGGGCTACTACGGCGCCAGGAAGGCCTTTGAAACGGCAGAGACCAAGGTCGTGCCCATTGACGTCGATGCACTGGGCATACGCACAGACCTGCTGCGGGCAGACCGCAGCGGCGCCAGTTGCGTCTATGTGACGCCTTCGCATCAATACCCCACCGGGGCAACCTTGCCGCTGGAACGCCGACTCGAGCTGATCAACTGGGCGACCGAGCACGGCAGGTGGATCATCGAGGACGACTACGACAGCGAGTTCCACTACGACGGGCTGCCGACCGCATGCGTGCAAGGCCTGGACAAATACCAGCGCACGATCTACCTCGGCACCTTCAGCAAAACCCTCTATCCGGGGTTGCGAATGGGTTACATGGTGCTGCCTTTCGAACTGGTCAAAGCCTTCACCTACGCGCGCAGCATCATGGACGGCCACACACCACAGATCCTTCAGTTGACCCTGGCACGCTTCATGGAAGACGGTCACTACAACGCCCATGTCCGGGCCATGCGCAAACTCTACGCCGGACGCCGTACCACCCTGCTCGATGCCATTGGCAAGCGCCTGGACGGAATCGTTACCGCCTTGCGCCCACAAGGCGGGCTGCAGATTCCCTGCCTGCTGGCCGATGGCTGGTCGGAGGAAAAGACCCTCCGCCAAGCGGCCAGTGCGGGTGTACAGCTGCCCGGCCTCAGCCGGCTGTACGCCGGCGAAGAAAAGAAACAAGGTTGGCTATTGGGGTACTCGTCCTTGACCGCCCATGAAATCGAAGCGGCCATGCGGCGGCTGGCCAATGCGCTGAGCAAAAAATAGAACAACACATGGCGTTCGATACTCAAAACGCATCCCTTTTTATGGGTAAAAAAGCAATTCGATGGCCATATATGCCTGCCCGAGGTCGCTGCCGGAACAATAATCCGGCGCCAAAAAGGCATTATGGTCCGGATCCTGCTTTCTTTTTTTCCAACAACCCAAGCTGTCACATGAGCGTCATGACCGGGCCGCAAACTGGCTCTGTCCGCCAACAACAGCTTCATAAAAACAAGGACGAAGGTATGCCCACACAAAACCCTCATCGTATCGTCGGCCTGTGCACCTCCAGCAAGGTGTACAACGTGCTGACCGAACTCAAGCAACTGGAAGGCCACCGCAGCGCCAAGTTCCTTTCCCTGCTGGCGGAAAACCTGGTGCGCAAGGGCCTGCTCAACGAGCAGGAAGTGGTGCACATGCTCGATCTGGTCGTCGATTGAGCGGCATCGATTCCTACTATTGAGCCGGTTGATTTTTCGTTACCCCCACTGAGTCGTAAGGTAACCCCATCGATTGATGGAGGTTTCCCATGCCCAAGGTTCAAATCATGTCTGTCATTGGCAGCGCTGTCCCCGCCCCACTCCGGGAGCTCGGGTTGCTGGCCTGCTGGTATCTGGTGCAAGACGGCGTGACCATCAGCGGCCCGCTGACTTCACTGCCCGCCGCCCAGGCCCTGTCGCAACGTATCGGCCCGTACCTGCTGAGCGCCTAGGCTTTATACGAAAAGTGCCTGCGCGACTTTTCATACAAAGCCTAAGGCAATTGCACCCGCGGCGTGGTTTCGACGAACAGGGCCCAACTCGACATGAACAGCGCGGCGATCAGCGGCCCGATCACGAAGCCATTGAGCCCGAACACCGCCAGCCCGCCCAGCGTCGAGACCAGCACCATGTAGTCGGGCATCTTGGTGTCCTTGCCCACCAGGATCGGGCGCAGGAAATTGTCCACCAGGCCGATCACGAACACCCCGAACAGCGTCAGTACCACGCCCTGCCAGATCGCCCCCGAGAGCAGGAAATACACCGCCACCGGCGCCCAGACGAGGCCCGCCCCCACCGCTGGCAACAACGACAGGAACGCCATCAGCACCGCCCAGGGCAACACCGTCGGAATCCCCAGGATCCAGAAGATCAGCCCCCCCAGCGCGCCTTGGCTGATGGCGACCAGCAGGTTGCCTTTCACCGTGGCGCGCACCACCCGGTTGAATTTCAACTGCAGGCGGCGCTTTTGGTGTTCCGCCAAGGGAACGGCCGTGCGCACCTTGCGCACCAGCTCCGCGCCGTCGCGCAGAAAGAAGAACAGCAGGTAGATCATCACGAAGAAGCTGACCAGGAACTGAAAGGTTCCCTGCCCGAAGCTGAAGGCCTGGGTGGCGAAGAACTCGCTGCCCTGCATCGCGCTCTTGACGATCTTGTCGCGCAAGCCGTTCAGGTTGCCCAGGCCGAAGCGGTCCAGCAGGTGCTGAAAGTACGGCGGCAAGGCATCCTTGAAGCGGGCCAGGTAATCGGCAATGTCCAGTTCTCCACTTTCCAGGCTCTTGTACAGCGCCGCGCCTTCCTGGACCAACAACGTACTGATGATGATCACCGGCAAGATCGCGCAGACCACACAGATACTCAACGTGAACAACGAAGTGACATTGCGGTGCCAGCCGAACTTCAACTGCAGGCGGCGCTGCATCGGCGCAAAGACGATGCCCAGGATCACCGCCCAGAACACCGCGCCGTAAAACGGCAGCAGAATCCAGATGAAGGCGATGGTGACCAGCACCAGGAGCAACATCTGGGCTTTGTTTTGCAGCATCTTTCGATTCATCAGCTTTCCATGTCCAAAGGCGGGATAAACATTAGTCCGCCAGGACGCGCCGGAGTGCCTTCGCGTTTGCCCTGTGCCTTTGATCCAGATCAATATGGCCTGGCCGAGCATGGGCTACCCTCGCCGCCTTTTGCGATCCGACGCCATCATGACCCTCGCCGCCCCCGAACTACTGGCTCCCGCCGGCACCCTGAAAAACATGCGCTATGCCTTCGCCTACGGTGCCGATGCGGTGTATGCCGGTCAGCCGCGCTACAGTCTGCGGGTGCGCAACAACGAATTCGACCATGCGAACCTGGCCTTGGGTATTGCCGAGGCCCAGGCCATGGGCAAGCGCTTCTACGTGGTGGTGAACATTGCCCCGCACAACGCCAAGTTGCGCACCTTCCTCAAAGACCTCGAACCGGTGATCGCCATGGCGCCGGACGCGCTGATCATGTCCGACCCGGGGCTGATCATGCTGGTGCGCCGGCATTTCCCGCAGATGCCGATTCACCTGTCGGTGCAGGCCAACACGGTGAACTGGGCGAGCGTCGAGTTCTGGCAGCAGCAGGGCTTGAGTCGGATCATCCTTTCCAGGGAACTGTCCCTGGAGGAAATCGCCGAGATCCGCGAGCAGGTGCCGGCCATGGAGCTGGAAGTGTTCGTCCACGGCGCGCTGTGCATGGCCTATTCCGGACGCTGCCTGCTGTCCGGCTATTTGAACAAGCGCGACGCCAACCAGGGCAGTTGCACCAATGCCTGTCGCTGGAAATATTCGGCGCAACCGGCGGTGGAAAACGCTGTGGGCGACATCGTGCAGACCTATCAACCCGAGCCGACCCTGGGCCTTGGCGCGCCCACCGACCAGGTGTTTTTGCTTCAGGAAGCCAACCGCCCGGGAGAATCCATGCCGGCCTTCGAGGACGAGCACGGCACCTACATCATGAATGCCAAGGACCTGCGAGCCGTGCAGCACGTCGAGCGCCTGGCGCGCATGGGCGTGCATTCGCTGAAGATCGAAGGGCGGACCAAGTCGCACTTCTATTGCGCGCGCACCACCCAGGTGTATCGCCAGGCCATCGATGACGCGGTGGCCGGCCGGGAATTTGATCGCAACCTGATGACCGACCTGGAGTCCCTGGCCCAGCGCGGCTACACCGAAGGTTTTCTAAGGCGCCATGTGCACGACGAATACCAGAACTACCAGAACGGCAGTTCGGTGTCGGAGCGCCAGCAGTTCGTCGGCGAACTGACCGGCGAACGGCGCGAACGCCTGGCCGAAGTACGGGTGAAGAACCGCTTTGGCCTGGGCGATCACATGGAACTGATGACCCCCAAGGGTAATTTCCACTTCGACCTGCATCAGTTGCAGAACGTCAAAGGCCAGGGCATCGAGGTGGCACCGGGGGATGGGCACGTGGTGTACGTGCCGATTCCGGATGCGGTGGATCTGCGGTTTGGGTTGTTGATGCGCGATGTGCGTGAGCCATAGCCCCTGTGGGAGTGAGCTTGCTCGCGATGGCGGTGCGTCTGCCAAATGAATGTTGGCTGATCCAACGCTATCGCGAGCAAGCTCGCTCCCACAGGGTTTTGTAGCGGTTTGCACCTGTGAAGCACGGCAGAAACTGCCGAAGGCTGCGATCCTTCTTTCTCGATAAGACCCGGTTGCCCAGGTGAAAACATCTGGATCGAGAGCAAAAGATCGCAGCCTTCGGCAGCTCCTGCCGCGATGGGATCAGATCCGGAACTGTCCTACCAGCTTGCCCAGGCGCTGGCCCAGGTCGGCCAGGCTGCGGGAGGTCTGGGCGCCGAGTTGGGTTTCGTCGGCGACGCTGTCCACGGCCACGGCGATCTGATGCACGCTGCGGTTGATTTCCTCGGCCACCGCGGTCTGTTCTTCGGCAGCGCTGGCGATCTGGGCGTTCATCGAGTTGATGGTGCCGATCAACTGCGCCATGGTGTCCAGGGAGGCACCCGCCTCGTTGGCCCGTTCCGAAGTGCCCTCGCCAGCCTCACTGGAACGGCGCATCGCTTCCACCGCCGCATGAGTGCCTGATTGCAAGCGATCGATCATGCCCTGGATTTCCTGGGTGCTCTGCTGGGTCCGGCTGGCCAGGGCCCGCACTTCATCGGCCACCACCGCAAACCCACGCCCCGCCTCGCCGGCACGCGCGGCCTCGATGGCGGCGTTGAGAGCCAGCAGGTTGGTCTGCTCGGCAATCGAACGAATCACCCCAAGCACGCTGACAATCGAAGCCACGTCCTGCTGCAGGCTGTCCAGGGACACGCCACTGCTGCGGATATCGTTCACCAACGCATGAATCTGCTGGATGCTGCCGGCCACCACGCGCTTGGCCGATTGTCCTTCCTCGTCGGTCTGCTGGGCCGCGACGGCGGCGCCCTGGGCGCTGCGGGCGACTTCCTGGGCAGCCGAGGACATCTCGTTGATCGCCGTGGCGACCTGATCGGTTTCGTGGCGCTGGCGTTCCATGGCCTGCTCGGAGCGCTGGGCCTGCTCGGAGACTTGCGTCACCAGGCCGGTCAGTTGCGAGGTCATGTCGGTGATCTGCCGCACCAGGCCGTGGATCTTGTCGACGAAGCGGTTGAACGAACCGGCCAGTTGGCCGAGCTCGTCCTGGCTGGTGATGGTCAGCCGACGGGTCAGGTCGCCCTCGCCCGCGGCGATGTCGTCGAGGTTGTCTTTCATCAGGTGCAGCGGCCGCAGGATCGTGTTGGCGAGCACCAGGCCCACCACCGCAATCACCAGCAACACCACCGCGGCGATCCCGACGATGCTCAATATCACGCCTTGCAGGCGATCGTGGACCTTGGTTTCCACCAGCGCGACCTGGGCTTCGATGCCGTCCAGGTTGACCGAGCTACCGACTGCCAGGTCCCACTTGGACAGGTATTCGGTGTAGCCAAGTTTGGGCACCAGGTCTTTGCTGCCGGGCAACGGCGAGCTGTATTCGAGGTAGTGAGTCCCGTCCTTGGCGACTTTCACCAGGTCGCGGTTGACGTAGACACCGTTCGGGTCGCGGTTGTCCTTGAAACTCTTGCCCACGCCATCGGGGCTGTTGGCCTTGAACAGACGAATGGTCTCGGAGTCGTAGCCGAAGAAATAGCCATCCTTGCCGTAGCTGATGTTCGACAGCAGCTTGATCGCCTGGGCGCGCGCTTCATTATCGCCAGGCGCGGCGGCATCGTAGAGCGGCTTGATGGCGGTCAGGCCCACCGCTACGTAGTTCTGCAGCGTGGCCTTGGCCTCGCTGAGCAGGCGCTCGCGGGTTTGCTGGACCTCTTTGCTAGCTTGCTCCTTCAAGATGAAAGCCGTGGTCAGGCTGATGATCACGGCGGACAGCAATACCGGCAGTATCGCAAGGGACAGGACTTTAGCCTTCAGGCTCAGGCGCATGCTGTTCACTCTTGTTGGTGTTATTGGCGTGGTTAGCTGTATTAACGGCACCGCGCGGCAAAACTGTAGGACAAGGTGAACAGGGTCTAAGAGAAGGGTCGATCTTGAGGGCCCCTTCGCGAGCAAGCTCGCTCCCACAGGGATTGGTGGTGTCCACAACTCTTGTGTTCACACCGATCCACTGTGGGAGCGAGCTTGCTCGCGATTGAGGTAACTCGGTATTGAGGTTACAAGACCATCGCCGCCACCCAACCAAACACCAGCAGCGGCAGGTTGTAGTGGATGAAGGTCGGGACCACGGTGTCCCAGATGTGATGGTGCTGGCCGTCGATGTTCAGGCCCGAGGTCGGGCCCAGGGTCGAGTCCGAGGCTGGCGAGCCGGCATCGCCCAGGGCGCCGGCAGTGCCGACGATGCAGACGATCGCCAGCGGGCTGAAGCCCAGTTGCAGGCACAGCGGCACGAAAATCGTCGCCAGGATCGGCACCGTGGAAAACGACGAGCCGATGCCCATGGTTACCAGCAGCCCCACCAGCAACATCATCAGCGCGCCAATGCCCTTGTTGTGGCCAATCCAGGCCGCCGAAGACTCCACCAGGCTCTGGACTTCACCGGTGGCCTTCATCACTTCGGCGAAGCCTGAGGCCGCGATCATGATGAAGCCGATCATCGCCATCATCTTCATACCTTCGGTGAACAGGTCGTCAGTCTCGCGCCAGCGCACCACCCCCGACAGCGAGAAAATCAGGAACCCGACCAGGGCACCGATGATCATCGAGTCCACCAGCAACTGCACCGCGAACGCCGCCGCCACCGCCAGCCCGGCCACCATCAGGCTCAGCGGGTTATAGCGCACAGCCACTTGCTCGACCCGGGCAATCTTCTTCAGGTCGTAGACGCGCTTCTTGCGGTAGGAGAACAACGACAGCAGCAAGCCAAACACCATGCCCAACGCCGGAATGCCCATGGCATGGGTGACGTTGATGCCGCTGACGTCCACACCGCTGCGGGCGATGTTGGCCAGGAGGATTTCGTTGAGGAAGATATTGCCGAAGCCCACCGGCAGGAACATGTAGGGCGTGATCAGGCCGAAGGTCATGACGCAGGCGATCAACCGGCGGTCCAACTGCAACTTGGTCAGCACATAGAGCAGCGGTGGCACCAGCAGCGGGATGAAGGCGATGTGGATTGGCAAAATGTTCTGGGAGGCGATCGCGACCGTTCCCAGCAGACCGATCAACACCCATTTGACGCCCGTGCCACCCGCGGCATCCTGGCGATCCACCAGGGCCAGGGCTTTGTCCGCCAGGGCATGGGCCATGCCGGACTTGGCAATCGCCACGGCGAAGGCACCGAGCAAGGCGTAGGACAACGCCACTGTCGCACCGCCACCCAGGCCGGCGTTGAACGCCTTGAGCGTTGCCTCGATTCCCAGGCCACCCGTCAGGCCACCCACCAACGCACCGATAATCAGCGCGATCACCACATGCACGCGGGCCAGGCTGAGCACCAGCATGACGCCAACCGCGGCAATTACTGCATTTATCATCATTACCTCAAAGCACAGCGATGGAAAGCCACCGGACAAAAAGGTCGCGACTTTGCAGCAAGCGGCGGCAAGCTGCAAGGGCCGTGGGGCGGGTTTTCAAGTCTCGCCCCCCTGTATGAGGGGGATTTGTGGGAGCAAAGCTTGCTCGCGATGACGTTGTCACCTACAACACCTGTGCTGGCTTTAAAAATGCTATCGCGAGCAAGCTTGCTCCCACAGGTTCGCCCCACATACAGGCGGTGCCATGAATAGCTGTCAGCGCTTGGGCAACTCGATCACCACCTTCAACCCACCCCACTCGCTGTCGTCCAACGCCAGCAGGCCGCCCCAGGTGTCGACGATGTCCCGCACGATGCCCAGGCCCAGGCCGTGTCCATCGGTCTGTTCATCCAGCCGCGTGCCGCGGCTGAACACCTGGTCGCGGCGATCCTTGGGGATGCCCGGGCCGTCGTCTTCCACGGCCAGGCTGAACCCGTCGGCTGTCTCGGTCATGGTCAGGCGCACTTCGGCATCGGCCCATTTGCAGGCGTTGTCCAGCAGGTTGCCCAATAGTTCCAGCAGGTCTTCACGATCCCACGGCAGGTGCAGGCCTGGCGGGGCGACGTAGCTCAGGTGCAGGTGTTCGCCGTGGATCATGTTCAGTGTGGCCAGCAACCCCGGCAGCTCGGCGTCGCAGTCCAGGTGCGCGCCGGGCAAGGCATCGCCGGACAGGCGGGCGCGGTTGAGTTCCCGGTTCAGGCGCTGGCGGACCTGCTCCAGTTGCTCGAGCAACAGTTTGCGCAACTCGGGATACGGATCGAGCTTCTCGTTCGACGCTAGGCTTTGCAGCACCGCCAGCGGGGTCTTCAAGGCATGGCCGAGGTTGCCCAGGGCGTTGCGCGAACGCTTGAGGCTGTCCTCGGTGTGGGCCAGCAGATGATTGATTTGCGCCACCAGCGGTTCCAGCTCACGTGGCACCTGTTCGTCGAGTTGCGAACGCTGCCCGCGCTGCAACTGGGCAATCTGCTCCCGCGCCCGGTCCAGCGGACGCAAGGCGCGGCGCACGGTGATGCGTTGCAGCAACAGAATCAACAGCAACCCCGCCAACCCCAGCCCGAGGCCGATCTGCTGCATTCGACGGAAGCTGTCACGCACCGGTGTGTAGTCCTGGGCCACGCTGATGGAAATCGCCTGGCCCAGCCGTCGATAGTCGGTGCGCAGCACCAAGAGCTTCTGGCCCTCAGGCCCCAGTTGCAGGTTGCTGTGCAGGCCCGGGTGGTCGAGCCGGGGCAATTCCTGGTCCCACAGGGAACGGGAGCGCCAGTGCACATCGGCAAAATCGATGCGGAAATAGTGCCCGGAAAACGGCCGCAGATAGGCCGGCGACAGGCGTCGCTCATCCAACTGCAAACCCTGCGGGCCGCGCACCAGGGCCACCAGCAGGTTTTCGCTGTCGTTGCGCAGCCCGGCTTCCAGGTAACGCTGCAAGCCCAGCTCGAACAGCCACAGACTGGTCTGTGCCAGGACCAGGCCGACCACCACCATCACACCGATCAGCCCCAGGCTCAGGCGCCGCTGGATGGATCTCACTGCGCCTGCCCGCCGAACAGGTAACCCTGGCCGCGACGGGTTTCGATCACGCTGCGTCCCAGCTTGCGCCGCAGGTGATTGACGTGGACTTCCAGCACGTTGGAATCGCGCTCGGTCTCACCGTCATACAGGTGTTCGGCGAGATGGCTTTTGGAAAGGATCTGCTCGGGATGCAGCATGAAATAGCGCAACAGGCGGAACTCGGCCGCCGTGAGCTGGATGTCGGTGCCGTCGCGGACCACGCACTGGCGGCTCTCATCCAGGTGCAACCCGGCCGATTTCAGCGTCGGCTGGTTGACCTGGCCGTGGGAGCGGCGCAGCAACGCCTGGATCCGCAACTGCAGCTCTTCAGGATGAAAAGGTTTGGTCAGGTAATCGTCGGCCCCGGCCTTGAGCCCTTCGATGCGCTCGGCCCAGGACCCGCGTGCGGTGAGGATCAGCACCGGCGTGGCCAGGCCGCCGGCACGCCATTGGGCCAGCACGTCGAGCCCCGGCACGCCCGGCAGGCCGAGATCGAGGATGATCAGGTCGTAGGGTTCGCTGCTGCCCTGATACACCGCGTCGCGACCATCGGCGAGCCAGTCGACGGCGTAGCCCTGACGTGCAAGCCCGGCCATCAGTTCGTCCGCCAGGGGCACGTGATCTTCCACCAGAAGCAGGCGCATCAGTCTTCCTTATCTTTGAGTAAGCGGCCGGTCGCGGCCTCCAGGTCCAATTCGCGCACGACGCCCTCGGTGTCCAGCAGCTCGACCTCATAAATATAGACGCCGTGTTTTTCCTCCAACTCGGCTTCCAGCAGTTTGGCCCCGGGATGCAGGTCCAGCGCCTGTTGCAGCAGTTGCTCCAGCGGCAAGATCACACCCTGCTGGCGCAGTTGCAGGGCCTCGTCCTGATCCAGGTCCCGGGCCACGGCCAGCGAACAGAACGCCAGCAGCGCCAGCGCCCATCGACTATGGGCGCGCAGATTAAGCTTCATTACGTATCCTGATGATTCTTGAGCACCTTGCCGTTGGTGGCGTCCAATTCCAGATCCCACTCAATGCCCTTCGTGTCGCGCAGATCCACCTGGTAAATGTACTTGCCGTACTCTTCGTCCAGCTCGGTATCGGTCAAGGTGGCGCCAGGGTGTTCGGCCAGGGCAGCGGCATTGAGTTTTTCGAAGGACAGAATGGTACCAGCGTCTTGCAGTTTGCGGGCTTCGTCGTCATCAAGGTCTCGTGCGTGAGCCAGGCTCGTGCCGAGGGCCATGAGGGTCGCGATGAAAAAGGCAGTCAGGCGGTTCATGGGTTGTCTCCTTTTTATAATCTTCAGCGGGGGGGACTGTATCGGGATGAACTTAACTGAAACTGAATCGCCATCATGGAACCCACATCAATGTGGGAGCGAGCTTGCTCGCTATAGCAGTCAGTAGACATTGAAGTGACAGTTCCACCGCCATCGCGAGCGAGCTCGCTCCCACAGGGTTTTGTATCGTTATAATCAGCCGCTTACCCGTATTCGAGACCGGTATGACCGCCATCCACATCAAGTTTCCCGCGCTCACCCTCAAGGCCGGCCCGCGTGCATTCGGGCGGATTCGCCAGGCCGGCTTGAACGCCGCCGACGTCGGCATCCTGCCGGGCGCTGCCGGCGGTCCGAAGGCCCTGGGCATCCAGGGGCTGGACCTGGCGCTGTTCGGCGAATGGCTGCCCGCCGCGCCCCGGGAGCGCTCGCTGATCGGGGCCTCGGTGGGTGCCTGGCGCTTCGCCAGCGCCTGCCTGCCGGACGCCGCCGAGGGAATCCGGCGTCTGGGCACCTTGTACAACGAACAAAGCTTCGCCAAAGGCGTGACCATGGCCGGGGTCAGCCAGAGCTCGCAACGCATGCTCGATGATTTGCTCGACGGCCGCGACGCTTCAATCCTCGATAACCCGCAATACCGGCTCAACATCATGGTGGTCAAGAGCCACGGCCTGCTGGCCCAGGATCATCGCGGCCGACTGGGCCTGGGCTTGTCGTCGGTGATCGCCGACAACCTGCGAGGCCGGGCACGGCTGTCGCGGCATTTCGAACGGCTGATCATCCATGACCCGCGCCTGGCCCCGCCCCTGCATCCGTTGAATGACTTTCCGTCGCGCTTCGTTCCGTTGGCCGCCGGCAACCTGCGCCAGGCCCTGCTGGCCTCAGGCTCGATCCCGATGGTCATGGAAGGCGTGCGCGACCTGCCGGGTGCCGGTGCCGGCACCTACCGCGACGGCGGTTTGCTGGACTACCACCTCGACCTGCCGTACAGCGGCGAGGACATCGTGCTGTACCCACACTTCACTGATCGGGTCATTCCCGGCTGGTTCGACAAGGGCCTGCCGTGGCGCCGGGGCAACGTCGACCGCCTGCAAGACGTGCTGTTGCTGGCGCCGTCCCGTGAATACCTGGCGCGCCTGCCCTACGGCAAACTGCCAGACCGCAACGACTTCAAGCGCTTCATGGGCGATGACCCGAGCCGCCGCCAGTACTGGCGCACGGCGATGGACGAGAGCCGCCGGCTCGGTGATGAGTTCCTGGAGCTGACGGCCAACGGCGGGTTGGGCGAGCGTTTGCTGACCCTTTAGTCAGCACGGTCGCGCAACGCCGTTATCAAACTGATAAACTCCGCCGCCTGCCTCGCGACCGATATCTAAAGAGCCCGAACCTGTGGAAATTTTCAAAGAGTTTACCTTCGAATCCGCCCACCGCCTGCCCCACGTGCCGGACGGCCACAAGTGCGGCCGCCTTCACGGCCACTCGTTCAAGGTGGCGATCCACCTGAGCGGCGACATCGACCCGCACACGGGCTGGATTCGCGACTTCTCGGAAATCAAGGCGATCTTCAAGCCGCTCTACGAGCGCCTGGACCACAACTACCTCAACGACATTCCTGGCCTGGAAAACCCCACCAGCGAGGTCCTGGCCAAGTGGATCTGGAATGAACTGAAGCCATTGCTGCCGGAACTCAGCGCCATCCGCATCCATGAGACCTGCACCAGCGGTTGCATCTACCACGGCGAATAAACCTGTGGGAGTCCGCCTGTGGGAGCAAAGCTTGCTCGCGATGAAGATGACACAGTCTCTCTGGAACCGAGGCGCCTGCATCGCGGGCAAGCCTTGCTCCCACAAAATCTAGCGCCACCATTGGGGTTACCCTACCCCGTCAGCATTGGCCTATGCTTGGTCCCCTGAGCCATTTTCAGGGAGTATCGAGCATGACCCACTGGCCGCTGGATCAGGTTTACGACTTCACCGGACACCCCATCCGCTACGCCATCCACGGCGATGGCCCGCCGCTGGTGTTTGTCCACGGCACGCCCTTCTCTTCCTACGTGTGGCACCGCATCGCCCCGCTGTTCTTCGCCACTCACACGGTGCATTACTTCGACCTGCTGGGGTATGGCCAGTCCGCGCAGCCCGATGCCGACGTGTCCCTCGGCGTGCAGAACCAGCTGCTCGCCCAACTGCTGGAGCATTGGCGCCTGGATTGCCCGGACGTGGTGGCCCATGACTTTGGCGGCGCCACAGCCCTGCGCACGCACCTGCTCAATGGCAAGGACTACCGCAGCCTGACCCTGATCGACCCGGTGGCCCTGTCGCCCTGGGGTTCACCCTTTGTCCAGCATGTACGCCAGCATGAAGCGGCGTTCAGCGGCCTGCCCGACTATATCCAGCGGGCGATCGTGCCAACCTATATCCGCGGCGCGATCAAACGGGACATCCCGGACGCAGAGCTGGCGCCCTACGTGCAGCCGTGGCTTGGCGAGTCGGGCCAGGCGGCGTTCTACCGGCAGATTGCGCAGATGGACGAGCGTTATACCCGCGAAGCCGAGGGTCTGTACCCGACCGTACGCTGTCCGACCCAGATACTGTGGGGCGAGGATGACCAATGGATCCCCATCGAGCGCGGGCGGGCCCTGCACAAGCTGATTCCAGGTGCACAGTTCCACCCTGTTCCGAACGCCGGGCACCTGGTCCAGGAAGACGCGCCGGAGGCTATCGTCGCGGCGGTGTTGCGATTCCTGGCGTTGCCCCCCTCAACCTGAAGCACACCGCATTCCCCCTGTGGGAGGCTGGATCATCGGCAATGAGAGCTGTGTTCCAACTTGAATCACCGCCGCACCGCTTTCGATCCCTTCGCCCACCCAATCCCAAAGATTGTCTATAAATAACCTCGCGATCACTCGCTTGGCACGGCCGCTGCACGCTTGCGACATCCCTCATCCGCAAGGACCGCCACATGACTCAGAACGATCCGGGCAATGACTATCCCTTGAGCGAAGTCCCGATGCACGCTCGCAAGGGCCTGGCCTCCACGGCCATGGTGCTGCTGGGTTTCACCTTTTTCACCGCCACCATGTTTGCCGGCGGCAAGCTGGGGGTGGCGTTCGGTTTTGCCGAAATGCTCACGGTCATCGTCATCGGCAATCTGCTGCTGGGCCTCTATGCCGCCGGCCTGGGCTACATCGCCTTCAAGAGCGGGCTCAATTCGGTGCTGATGGGCCGCTTCTGTTTCGGCGAGGTGGGCAGCAAGCTCAGTGACTTGATTCTGGGGCTCACGCAGATTGGCTGGTACGCCTGGGGCACGGCGACCGCCGCGGTGGTGCTGGGCAAGTATTTCGAATTGAGCGAGGGCACCGTGCTCGGGTTGATGGTGCTGTTCGGCCTGGGCTTCTGTGCCACGGCCTACATCGGCTATCGCGGGCTGGAAATCCTCTCCTACATCGCCGTGCCGGCCATGATGTTGCTGCTGATGCTGTCGATGTGGGTCGCGACGGTGAAGGTCGGCGGCCTCGACGGCTTGCTGGCGATAGTGCCGACGGGCAGCCTCGACTGGTCCACCGCCATCACGCTGGTGTTCGGCACCTTCGTCAGCGGCGCGACCCAGGCGACCAACTGGACGCGGTTCTCCCGTTCGGCGAAGGTCGCGGTGCTGGCGAGCCTGATCGGCTTCTTCCTGGGTAACGGCCTGATGGTGCTGATCGGCGCCTACGGGGCCATCGTCTATCAACAGCCGGACGTGGTCGAGGTGCTACTGTTGCAGGGCTTCGCCATGGCAGCGATGGCCATGTTGCTGCTCAACATCTGGAGCACCCAGGACAACACCATCTACAATTTCGCCGTGGCCGGTTGCAACCTGCTGCGCACCCGCCGGCGCAAAACCGTAACCCTGGGCGGTGCGGTGATCGGCACGCTGCTGGCGCTGCTGGGCATGTACGATCTGCTGGTGCCATACCTGATCCTGCTGGGCACGGTGATCCCACCCATCGGCGGGGTAATCATGGCCGATTTCTTCTTCCGCTGGCGTGGTCGTTATCCGCGCCTGGCCGAGGCGCAACTGCCGGCGTTCAACTGGCCCGGGCTGTTGGCCTATGGGGTTGGCACCGTCGCGGCGTTCAATTCGCCATGGGTCGCGCCACTGGTAGGAATCGCTGCCGGCGCGCTAACGTATGTGCTATTGATCAGCGTAATGGGTACTCGCACCGCTGATGCGCCCCTACAAGACCTCTAAAGGATTCGCCTGATGCACATCATCAACGCCCGTCTGCGTAACCGTGAAGGCTTGCATGAACTGCACCTGGAAAACGGCCTGATCGCCAACATCGCCCGCCAGACCGAGGCACCCAGCCTCGGCCCGGAAGACCTCGATGCCGGCGGCAACCTGGTGGTCCCGCCCTTCGTTGAACCGCACATTCACCTGGACGCGACCATCACTGCCGGCGAACCGCGCTGGAACATGAGCGGCACGCTGTTCGAAGGCATCGAGTGCTGGGGCGAACGCAAGGCCACCATCACCGAGGAAGACACCAAGACCCGCGCCAAGAAAACCATCCAGGCCCTCGCCGCCCATGGCATCCAGCATGTGCGCACCCACGTCGACGTGACCGACCCCGAGCTTACGGCGCTCAAGGCGCTGCTGGAGGTGCGCGAGGAAAGCCGTCACCTGATCGACATGCAAATCGTCGCGTTTCCCCAGGAAGGCATCGAGTCCTATCGCAACGGCCGCGAGCTGATGGAAGAAGCCATCCGCATGGGCGCCGACGTGGTGGGCGGCATCCCCCACTTCGAGTACACCCGCGACCAGGGCGTCAGCTCGGTGAAATTCCTCATGGACCTGGCCGAGCGCACCGGCTGCCTGGTGGATGTGCATTGCGACGAAACCGACGACCCGCACTCACGTTTCCTCGAAGTGCTCGCCGAAGAGGCCCGCAGCCGCGACATGGGCGCGCGCGTCACCGCCAGCCACACCACGGCCATGGGCTCCTACGACAACGCCTACTGCGCCAAACTGTTCCGCCTGCTCGGGCACTCGGGTATCAGCTTTGTCTCTTGCCCGACCGAAAGCATTCACCTGCAAGGGCGCTTCGATAACTTCCCCAAACGCCGCGGTGTCACCCGGGTCAATGAACTGCTCGAAGCCGGGATGAACGTGTGCTTCGGCCAGGATTCCATCGTCGACCCGTGGTACCCGCTGGGCAACGGCAACATCCTGCGGGTGCTGGAAGCCGGGCTGCACATCTGCCACATGCTCGGCTACCGCAACCTGCAAAGCGCCCTGGACCTGGTCACCGACAACAGCGCCAAGGCCATGGCCCTGGGCGAGCGCTACGGCCTGGAACCCGGGCGCCCGGCGAACCTGCTGATCCTGTCGGCGGACAGTGACTACGAAGTGATCCGCAGCCAGGGCTTGCCGCTCTACTCGATACGCAACGGCCAAGTGCTGATGAAGCGGCAGATGCCGGTGGTGGAGTTTGCGCAGCAGTTGAACTGAATAGCGGTGGGTCAGTTGCATCCAGGTTGGATGTACTGCCGCCTTCGCGAGCAAGCCCGCTCCCACAAGGGGATCCTCAGTGGACATGAATGTTGTGTCCAACACCGATCCACTGTGGGAGCGGGCTTGCTCGCGAAGACGGCATCGGCCACACCGCAAAACATCCAGAAAACGCTACGACACAAGCCGCGCCGTCCCAAACAGCCTGACCCGCACCAACTCACCCGCCTCTTCTTCCAGCAAAATCGGCGCAGTGCCCCCCGGCATCACCACACTCACCGCCCCCGCCTGCACCCAGCCCACCCGCCACGCCGCACTGGCCACGGCACTGGCGCTGGTGCCCGAGGAAGCCGTGGGTCCCTCACCTCGCTCGAACACCCGGGCCGCGATTCGCCCTTCGGCTTCGTGCCAGGCCCATTGCAGATTCACCCCCCTCGGGCACGGGACGCCGGCCCCACCGGGCGCCGCATAAGCAATCCGAGTCAGGCTTTGCGACAGCGCCGCAGCACGCATCTGCGAATTGCCCGGCAACGCCTCGACACCCGCCACCAGCGTCACGCAATGAGGATTGCCGATACTCACGAACTGGCTGTGGCCCCACGCTGGGTTCAACTGGTGAAGCGCCGCCACACGGCTGACATCGCACTGGTTGAACATCACGCTTTCAACCTCCTGGGCGCCAACAGCCTGGGCCCCGAACAGCGGTTTGCCCAGGTCCAGCCAGAAGCCTTGAACGCCGTCGAACTCAGCGGCACGAACCGAGGTTTGCAACGGTGACAAACCGTCGGGTTTATCGTGATGAACCTGCAGCACACACTCACCCGCGCCTGGCATCAAACCTTGCGCTTGCAACGCCTGGGAGAAAATCGTCAGGCCATTGCCGCTGCGCTCGGCCAGGGTGCCGTCGGTGTTGACGATCAACAGATCAAAAGGCGGTTCGCTCTGGAACGGGCCGATCAACAGGCCGTCACTGCGATGGGCCTTGGCGTCCGGCGGCGCCTCATCCGGTGCCCAGGCGCAGAACGCGTGCACGGCAGCCGTTGACCAGGACTCACGCGCCTGGGCAGCCTGGACGGCTGACTGGGGCAGACCAATGCCGTGGTCACGGACCTGCTGCGGTGAAACGACTCCATAGTTATTGCCGCGCGCGTCGTAAAACTTCGTCATGGACCAAACCCGGTATCAGCCAGCAGGGGCCGGTACTTTATGCTGGCAAAGGCTGTGAGAGCAAAGCCTGCACGTTGGCCGGCACCTTGGGGTCGCAGTGCGGTCAGTGGATATGCAAGCATAGGCCCCTACCCGCCGCACCGCACCACACCGCCCGAAAGCCAAGGACGTTTCATGACTGCCATTACGCCCCCGCCCACCTTTATTCCCGGACGCCTGGAACAGATGTCCACCCGCATCGCCTATCTCATCGCCGGCATCGGCATCGCCGCCTGGGCGCCGCTGGTGCCTTACGCCAAGGTGCGGGCGAACCTGGATGAAGGCACCCTCGGGTTGCTGCTGTTATGCCTGGGGGTCGGGTCGATCCTGGCGATGCCGATATCCGGCGCGCTGGCGGCGCGGTTCGGCTGCCGGCGGGTGCTTAGCGGCGGCACGATTCTGATCTGCCTGGCGTTGCCGTTGCTGGCGACGATGACCTCCCTGCCCTGGCTGGTGGCCGCATTGTTCCTGTTTGGCGCCGGGCTCGGCACCGTGGACTCGACCGTGAACCTGCAAGCGGTGATTGTCGAGCGGGCCAGTGGCAAGACCATGATGTCGGGTTTCCACGGCATGTTCAGCCTCGGCGGGATCATTGGCGCGGCGGGTGTGAGTGCCCTGCTTGGCCTGGGGCTTTCGCCGCTGGGGGCGACGCTGGTGGTCAATGGGGTGCTGCTGGTGGCGTTGTTCAAGGCTGCGCCGCACCTGCTGCCCTACGGCAGCGAAAGCTCGGGACCGGCGTTCGCCATTCCCCACGGCGTGGTGCTGTTTATCGGCATCCTGTGCTTCATCGTGTTCCTGGCCGAAGGCGCGGTGCTGGACTGGAGCGCCGTGTTCCTGACCACCGAACGCGCGGTGGATACCGCTTATGCCGGACTCGGTTATGCCGCCTTCGCGCTGACCATGACCGTCGGCCGGCTGACCGGCGATTCAGTGGTGCATCGCCTGGGGGCCAAACGCGTGATCATCTATGGCGGATCGATCGCGGCAGCCGGATTCCTGTTGGCGACCCTCGCACCGATGTGGCAAGCCGCGCTGCTGGGTTATGCGTTGGTGGGCGCCGGGTGTTCGAACATCGTGCCGGTGCTCTACACCGCCGTCGGCAAACAGACCTTGATGCCAGAGGCCATCGCTGTTCCGGCCATCACCACCATCGGCTATGCCGGCATCCTTGCCGGCCCGGCGCTGATCGGCTTCGTCGCCCATGGCAGCAGCCTGAGCATTGCCTTCGGGTTGATTGCGATATCGCTGGTGGCGGTGGCGGCCAGTGGCAAAGTGTTGAAGGTCTGAGGCCTCCACGGACCTGTGGGAGCAAGGCTTGCCCGCGATGAAGATGACGCGGTCCTTTTGAGACCGAGGTGTCTTCATCGCGAGCAAGCTTTGCTCCCACAGGCTTGCCCCCACAGGTATTTTTCTTCTGATTACGCCTCAGGCATCTTGCGAAAGCCCACTGCCAAGCGGTTCCAGCCATTGATGGCGTTGATCGCCACGGTCAGGTCGACCATTTCCTTGGGGCTGAAGTGCTCGCTCAACAGGGCATAGTCCGCGTCCGGGGCATGGGTGTCGCTCAGGCGGGTCAGGGCTTCGGTCCAGGCCAGAGCGGCGCGCTCACGGCCGGTGAAGAACGGCGCTTCACGCCAGGCAGTCACGGCGTACAGCCGACGCTCGGTCTCGCCGTCCTTGCGGGCATCGGCGGTGTGCATGTCGATGCAGAAGGCGCAGCCATTGATTTGCGAGGAGCGCAGCTTGACCAGCTCCAGCAGGGACTTCTCCAGGCCCAGCTTCGAGACGGCGGTTTCCAGGGCCAGCATGGCTTTGAAAGCGTCAGGGGACGCGGTGTAGAAATCGATGCGCGGTTGCATGGTGAACTCCAGAACAATTGGGTGTGGCGCTACGTTAGCCGTGCAGTGGCGCGGTACAAATAGCCAATTGTTGGGAAGTTCGGGTGGCCAATGGGAGACCGATGCTGATCCTTTGAGAAGAACACGAATCTATCGTGGCGAGGGGATTGTGGGAGCAAGGCTTGCCCGCGATGGGTGCGATGCAGTCCTTCAGAGATCGAGGCGCCGGTTTCGCGAGCAAGCTCTGCTCCCACACAGCGAGGGAGCGGTGCTTGTCGTTCAGATACGGTTCAAGCCCGATTGCGCAACCACTGCAGGAAGCGTTTCTTGGCGACCGGCTTGGGGGCTTCGCGGGTCAGGTTCTGGGCGAGGTGCATGCGTACGTCCAGCAGGTTTTTCATCGCGTCGTTGATGTCGCGACGGGCTTCGAGGCAAGGCTTGAGGTAGCTGTTCTCGATGCGGTACAGGGTGCAGAAAGTCTTGGCGGAAAAATTCGCCAGCGCCGCCTGCTCGGCAACGATCCCGGCTTCGCCGATCACCTCCCCCGGCCCCATGCGCCCGCCCTCGAGTGGCTGGCCGTTGCGCATGAGGGTCACGCTGACCACCCCGGACTCGATGATGAACAGATGATCGCTGACCTCCCCGGCCGCCAGGATCACATCACCCGCACGGAAGGTCTGCAGGGTCATGTTCTGGCTGAAGGTATCTTTCTCGTCCTGGCGCAAGGTAGAGAAAATGTTCGAGCTTTCCAGCAAGGCCCTGGGTCGCGACACCTCCTGGGGCACCGCGCTTTCACTGGTGGACAACAGGCTCACGCCCGACGCCTGCAAATGCCGGAACGCCAGGTCGAACAGTTGGTTGCGCACCGTGCGCTTCTGGGCCATGGAGGCAACGAACCCGCTGATCTCGTACTCCGCCCCGCCACTGCCGCTGCTTTTGAGCGTCACGCAGGGGGCCGGGACGGCGAGCAAGGAACGACAGCCGATCATCGCCCGCTCCAACGCGTCGATCACGGTTTGTGGCCGCGCGTGAGGGCTGACCTGGATACTGATGGACAAACCATGGACGTCGCTGGGTCGACTGAAGTTGATGACCTTGGCCTTTGCCGCCAACGAGTTGGGAATCACCGCCATGCTGCCCTGGGCGGTCTGCAAGCGCGTGGCTCGCCAGTCGATGTCAGTGACCCGGCCTTCGGTGCCGTCGATGGAAATCCAGTCATCGAGCTGATAAGGCTTGGTGGTGTTGAGCACGATTCCGGAGAACACATCGCTGAGGGTGCTCTGCAAGGCCAGGCCGACGATGATCGCCATCGCGCCGGACGTCGCCAGCACGCCTTTGACCGGCAAATCCAGCACGTAGGCCATTGCGGCGATGACGGCGATCAGGAAAATCACCGCGCCGAGCAAGTCCTGCAACAAACGCCCGGTATGGCCGACCCGTTGCATCATCGCCGCGCCGATCAGCACCGTCAGGGTTCGCGCGGCAAACAGCCACCAGGCGATCTGCAGGCCGGTCGCGGCCAAGTGCCGCGGCACATCCTCGACCCACTGCGCCGGGACCATGGGGTTGAGGCCTTCGTTGAACAGCAGCACGCTGAACAGCGAAAAAATCACCAGCCGTGCGCCGACTTTCCAATAGATCCGATCCGCACTGACCAGGCGCCACATCAACAGGTCGAGCACCAGCAGCGCCAGGGAACAGAGCAGCGGGTGCTCGGAGATCAGAGACAGCATCGGGACAGCTCCAGGAAGGCGATTGGCGAAGATTGGCACAGAATGACCACGCTGTAGAGCTCCTCACAAAACTCCTGTGGGAGCGAGCTCGCTCGCGATTGCGGTGTATCAGCCAATGACTCATCGACTATCAGACTGCTATCGCGAGCAAGCTCGCTCCCACACAAGCTCGCTCCCACACTGGGTTCTGGGTGGCTGTTGTTTCGCCTCAATCCTCCATCCGGCCAAAACGCCCCGAGTGGAAATCGTTGAAGGCCTGGTGGATTTCCTGCTCGCTGTTCATCACGAACGGACCATGGCCGACGATGGGTTCGTCGATCGGCTCGCCACTGAGTAGCAGCACCACCGCGTCGTTATTGGCTTGCAGGCTCAATTGGTCGCCAGCCCGGTCGAACAGGGCCATCTGCCCGGCCTCGACCCGTTCGCGACCATTGGCCTGGACCGAGCCTCGCAAGACCACCAAGGCGGTGTTGTGGCCTTCGTGCAGGTCGAGAATGAGGTTTTTCCCGGCATTCAAGCGGATGTCCCAGACATCGATAGGCGTGAAGGTCCTGGCGGGGCCTTGATGCCCTTCGAAGCGCCCGGCGATCAGGCGCAGACTGCCGGCGTTGTCTTTCAGGGCGATGTTCGGAATGTCGCCCTTGAGGATCGTCTGGTAGCCGGCCGGGGCCATCTTGTCCTTGGCAGGCAGGTTGACCCACAACTGGACCATCTCCATGAACCCGCCCTGCCGGGCGAAGGCTTCGGAGTGGAACTCTTCGTGGATGATGCCGGACGCGGCGGTCATCCATTGCACGTCGCCGGGACCGATCTTGCCGCCGCTGCCGGTGGAATCACGGTGCTCCAGTTCGCCCTGGTAGACGATGGTCACGGTTTCGAAACCGCGATGCGGGTGCTGGCCGACGCCACGACGCTCGGTGGTGGGCGTGAATTCAGTCGGGGCGGCGTGGTCCAGCAGCAGGAACGGGCTGACGTGCTTGCCCAGGTTGTCATAGGAAAACAGCGTGCGAACCTGGAAGCCATCGCCGACCCAATGGGGCCGCGGACTGGTGTAGAGGCCGATGATGTTTTTCATGCTGTGTCTCCAAAAATCAGGCGCTGCGATTCAATGGACACAGCTTAGAACCGACACCTTTGCAGCACTAGACTGCAAAAACCGGCCTTAGCGTTCTATTTAGAGAACAGCGATCAAAAAACTGTGGGAGCGAGCAGGCTCGCTCCCACATTATTTGGTGTAACTCATTCAAAGGTGATTGCGCTTGGCAAACTCCGACAGCCCCACCAAGGATTTCAGGCCGAGCTTTTCCAACAGCCGAGTCTTGTAGGTGCTGACGGTTTTTGGGCTCAGGAACAGGCTTTCGGCGATGTCCTTGCCGCGCATGCCCATGGCCAGCATGCGCAGGATGGACAACTCGCGGGCGGAGAGGCTTTCCAGGGCCTGCTGTTCGCTGCGTTGCTGAAAATCCAGCCTGACGGACATTTGTGGAAAATAGGCATAACCGGATTTCAAGGCCTGGATGGCCTTGGTCAGTTCCTTGAGGTCGCTTTTCTTGGTCACAAAACCTCGGGCCCCGGCCGAGATGCAGCGGTTGCAGAAGTGCTGCGCATCCTGGGAAGTGAACACCAGCACGCTGCATTCAGGGAACTGGGCCATGATCCAGACCAGCAGGTCCAGGCCATCGAAACCGTTCATCACCAGGTCGAGGATCACCAGGTCCGGCGCGCACTCCTTGATGAGGGCCCTGGCATCAGCCGTGCCGCCGGCGTCCCGGATGTGGGTGAACGCCTCATTCTGGCAAATAAGCCGCAGCGCCCCTCGTATGACAGGGTGGTCATCCACGATCAACACGTCTTTCAAGGCAATTCCCCAGGTCATTACAAACGGCACCGGCGCCATGACTGCACCGGACTCTTGCACAAGCGCCAGGTCCTGCCACCTGTCAGATCCGACAGTGCAGACCAGCGGTCTTTCTCAGCGTCCACGGCCCTGCCTGAGGGCACGCGTCCACGGTTGCAACGACTCACTGGCTTGAGGGTCGACCCGCTCCATCAGGCGCCGCAGGGAGACAAGGTCAGGCAGTGGCGCCTGGCTCAGGTGCATGCTCGATCGGCGCGCGACAGGCACCGGCGACAGGCTGGCCGGTTGCGCGTTGTAAATCATCCCGTGACGAACCTGTGGGCTATAGATAACAAAATCGTGCAAGTCCAACGCCCCGCTTGCCAGCCCGGCATTGACGACAATCAGGTCGAAGGGCTCGCTGCCGTACTCCACCAGCGTCAGCAACTCTTGCACATGGCTCACGGGGACAATCCGGAAATAGCCCTGTTGATTGAACAGGCGCTCCAGCACGATTCGATGAGCATGGTGTGGGTCGGCAATCAAGATACGGAGTGCTTTGTTCGGCATGGCAAGCTTTCCAATAGCAACGCGCCAGGTAGAAACCGGCTCAAGAACATTAAGGGTCGTCAGGCTAGAGGAAGCTTTTGAAAGACGATGTAGGACTATTCCTAAAATGAAGCCAGACGAAGCCCTTGTTAGGTCTTCAGTTGTTCCGCCAGGTGCTCGATGGCTTGGCGAATATCTTCCACGGCTTGGGCGAGCAACAACGTGTCGTCGCCCCGACAAGCGTTTTCCAGCGCTTCGCAGGCGGCGATCAGGCGTTGCGCCTGAACGATCCGCGCTCCACCCTTGATCCGGTGCGCCAGGTCCGCCAGGCCCGGCAAGTCTTGTCGGCTGGACAGATGCAACAGTCGCGCTAGATCGTCGGCATTGCTGCTGACCAGTTCTTCCAGCAGTGCCCTGATGGCGGTCGTGTCGCCGCCGGTCAGTTGTTCCAGGCTGGTCAAATCGATGCCGTCGTCGGGCTGAGGCGCCCCCACGTCCGGCGTGACCGAAGCCAGGCACGCGTTGAGCGCCCGAAGACTGATGGGTTTGAACAGGCAATCGTCCATCCCGGCCTCGGCGCAGCGGTCCTTTTCCTCAGGTTGGGCATTGGCCGTGAACCCCAGGATCACCCCGGGCGAGAGGTTTTGCGCATGCTCTTCGTCGCGAATGGCCCGCGCCAGTTCATAGCCGCTCATCAAGGGCATGTTGCAATCAGTGATGACCACATCGAAGTGCTCGCTGCGCCAGGCGTGCAGACCTTCGACACCGTTCTGCGCTTCCTGGACACGATGGCCCAGGTAGCCCAGTTGCTGGGACAGCAACAAGCGATTGGCCGGGTAGTCGTCGACCACCAGGATACTCAGCGCCCGGCCCGGCACCAGCGCCTCGGCCTCGACAGGCGGCGCGGTCGGCAAGGCATCGAGCAGGGGCAGGTCCAGCAGGATCTCAACCTGCGTGCCCGCCCCCGCCGCGCTGCGCAACGTCAGGGTGCCGCCCATCATTTCGCACAACGTGCGGCTGATGACCAACCCCAGCCCGGAACCGCTGCGGGCCGACTGGGTCGTGTGGGTGGCCTGGGTAAAGGGGCTGAACAGGCGACGCTGGTCCTCAGGCGAAATCCCGCAGCCGGTGTCCTCGACTCGCAGGCAAATGCCCAGGCGCCCGTGTTCAACGTCCGGCTCGCCGCTCACACTCAGGCGCACCTCGCCCTGGTCGGTGAACTTGATGGCGTTGCTCAACAGGTTCGAGACGATCTGCTTGAAGCGCAACGGGTCGATCAACACGTCACGGTTGACCCCGGCGTCCAGCACCCGTTGCAAGCGCAGGTGTTTCTGCCGGGCCAGGCCCTCGAAAATCCGCGCCACCGACTCGGTCAATTCGTGCAGATTGGCCCGTTGCGGCGCCAGCGACAGCTTGCCCGACTCAATGCGAGCGATGTCGAGGATGTCGCCGATCAAGTCCAGCATGCCATGGGCGGCCCCCGACGCGACCTCGATGGCGAACCGGTCCACGACGCCTTGGTCGGCTTTTTTCAGGGCCAGTTCCAGCAGGCCGATCACCGCGTTCATCGGTGTGCGGATCTCATGGCTCATGGTCGCCACGAAGGTGGTCTTGGCCCGATTGGCGTCGTCGGCGCTTTCCTTGGCGACGCGCAATTGCTCCAGCAGGCGCCGCAAGTAAATGACCCAGCCCAAGGTCACCAGCAACAGCAGCGCAGCGACAGTGAACCCCTGGAGAATCGTGGTGCGGTTGCGCAGCCAGTAACTGTCGTCGATCACTACCTCACTGCGCCAGCGGTTGGTCAGCTCGTCCATCTCTTCGGGAGAAATGCTCAACAGCGCCTTGTCGAGAATCGAGTAAAGCTCCAATGCGCCCCGGTTCGTCGCCAACGCAACGCGCGCGGGCAAGGTGCCGACAGTACTGGTGACCTGCAGCTTGTCGCGATACTGGCGGGAGATCATGTAGCGGGCGCTGATCAACGGATTGACCGCAGCGTCCGCCGTGCCGGCGGCGACCATGGCCATGGCGTCGGCGGTGTTTTGTGCCGTCACCAACTGCACGCGGGGGAACTGCTCCAGCAGGAACTCGCGCAACACGCTGCCGCGCACCAGCGCCAGGCGCTTGCCAGCCATCTGGTCCAGGGTTAGCGGGCCCTTGGCCCGAGCGGGCACCACAAGCACGAACGGATTCGTCAGGTACGGTCGGGTAAAGCGCAACTCGTCTTCGAGTTCGGTGCTGGGTATGGCGGTCGCCAAGACATCGGCCTTGCCGCTCTTGATCTGGCCGATCAAATCGTCAACCGAGCCGCCACGCTGCACATCGAATTTCAAACCGGTGCGCAAGCTGATCCTCGCCAGCACATCGGCGCCGATACCGCGCAAATGGCCCTGTTCATCGAAGAACGTCAGCGGCAGGAAGTTTTCGTTGGCGGCGACTTTGATCCGTGGGTGGGCATCCAGCCAGCGCTGCTCCTTGACGCTGAAATGCAGTGCCTGCTGCCCTGGCAGGCTCACGCCGCCGGCACTCCAGCGCCGCAGGATGCTCATGTGTTCGCTGG
Source organism: Pseudomonas brassicacearum subsp. brassicacearum (assembly GCF_008801605.1). Lineage (GTDB taxonomy): Bacteria > Pseudomonadota > Gammaproteobacteria > Pseudomonadales > Pseudomonadaceae > Aquipseudomonas > Aquipseudomonas brassicacearum. Next base: position 246,299 of record NZ_VZPJ01000009.1, read on the forward strand.
CGGGAATGGCTTGCAGCGCGGCATTGATGATGCGCAACAGGCGCGCGTTGTCGCGACTGACCGCGAAGGCGAACGGCTGCACTTCCATGCGCGAGAAATCGGCCAGTTGAATATTGTTCAGGTAATTCTTGCTGATCAGGTAGTTGGAACTGATCGAATCCCCCAGATAAACGTCGGCCTGACCAAACGCCACGGCACCGATGGCGCTCAAGGTCGAGGGGAACAACCGCAAGGAAGCCTCGGGATAAAACGCCTCGACCGTCTCCGGCGGCAAGTAGTGATACAGCATCGCCACGCGCTTGCCCGCCAGGTCGGTGGGCAAGTCCTGGCTGTCGTCGATGCGGGCCACGAGGGTGGGCAGGTCATCGGCATAGGCCTGGGACATCGCCAGGTCCCGATCGGCGGCTTCGAAGCCGTTGGCGGTGCCGAGCATGTCGATCTCACCGCCGCGCAGGGCCTGGAGCGATTCGGCACGGGATGGATAGCGCTGGACCTGCACCTTGACGTGCAGGAGTTGCCCGAGCAATTGCGCATAGTCGGCGGTCAGGCCTTCATAGTCGCGACCATTGCCGGTGATGCTGAACGGCGCGTAGTCCGGCGCCGAGGCGCCCAGTTGCAACGGGCCCTTCTGGCGCAGCCAGGTCCAGTCGGCATCGTCCAGGGACACCGAATAATCGCTCACATTGGAGCGCCCGAGCACCTGCAGCGCCTCGGGGGCCGCGCCCACCGGTGGCACCACACTCAATGAGCCCAGCAACAGCGCCACCAGGCCTGTGCGAAGAAGCAGCATCATCTGGTCAGGGTGTTTCGCTTGGCGTAGTCGGCCCGGCGCACCGTCGACTGCACATTCAGTCAGGGTGGACCGGCTGAGGGGTTCAGACTGCCAATACGAGGGAACAGCGAACCGAGCCTTTCAAACAGCAGGAGGCTGTGAAGTGAGTGTAGGAAGTTTCTGAAGAATTTCCTGCGAGTGACCCAAGGCCAGGCCTATGACCTGTGGGAGCGAGCTTGCTCGCGATGGCGTCAGTTCAGCCAATATTGAAGTGACTGACACTACGCCTTCGCGAGCAAGCTCGCTCCCACAGGGCCTATACGGCGGCGAGCAACTGATCGCGCACCGGACGCGCCTGCCCGCGATTGTTCCCGTGCTCATACAGCGAGCCGGCGATTTCATCGGCGCGCACCGGCAGGATTGACAGCAAGGTGTCGCTCAGGCCATGGCTGGCCTGGCAGAAGCCCTGCATGTAGATCGCCGCCTTGCAGCGCTCGTCGGTGATCAGCTTGTAGTTGCGATCCACCTCGAAATCCCCCAGGTACTGAGCCAGCGGCTCCAGCAGGGTGCGGTGCATCTGCCGCTCGTAACCGGTGGCCAGCACCACGGCGTCATAGCGGCGCACGGTCAGTTCGCCGGTGGCGTTGTTGCGCACTGCCAGCTCCACGCCGGCGTCGGTGGCCGTGGCCTTCTCCACCGTCGTGAGAGTGCGGAACGCATGACGGGCGATGCCGGAGACTTTCTGGCGATAGAAAATCCCGTAGATGCGTTCGATCAGGTCGATGTCCACCACCGAATAGTTGGTGTTGTGGTACTCGTTGACCAGGCGCTCGCGCTCGCTGTGGGGTTGCTGGAACACCAGGTTGGTGAACTCCGGCGAGAACACTTCGTTGACGAACGGGCTGTCGTCCGCCGGCTTGAGGGCCGAGCCGCGCAGGATCATGTCGACCTGCACCGAAGGGAAGCTGTCGTTGAGGTCGATGAAGGCCTCCGCCGCGCTCTGCCCACCGCCGATGATCGCGATGTTCATCGGCTGGCCCTTCACGCACGGCTGGCTCGCCATACGCGCCAGGTACTGGGAATGGTGGAACACCCGCGCGTCGTCCTTGAACGCCTTGAATGCCTCGGGGATGCGCGCCGTGCCGCCGGCACTGACCACCAGCGCACGGCTGCTGCGGACCAATTCTTCGCCCTGGGCATTGCGGGAAATCACCCGCAGCGCCTCGACCTGCTGGTTGTGCAGCAGCGGTTCGATGCGCAGTACTTCTTCGCCATAGCGACTCTGCTCGGTGAAATGCCCGGCCACCCAGCGCAGGTAGTCATTGAACTCCATGCGGCACGGGTAGAAGGTGCCGAGGTTGATGAAGTCCACCAGGCGGCCATGGTGCTTGAGGTAATTGACGAACGAATACGGGCTGGTCGGGTTGCGCAGGGTCACCAGGTCCTTGAGAAAGGAAATCTGCAACTCGCTCTGGGTCACCAGGGTGTTGCCGTGCCAGCGGTAGTCGGCCTGCTTGTCGAGGAACAGCACGTCCAGCTCGCCCTGGACCGACCCGCGCTCCTGCAGCGCGATGGCCAGCGCCAGGTTCGAGGGGCCGAAACCGATGCCGATCAAGTCGTGAACGATGGGCGATGCAATTGCCTGTGTCATGTCCAGTGTCCTCTGGAAAAGCCCTCAACAGGGCGCGAAAAGCCTGGGGTGACCTGCCCAGCGTTTAGGGGGCCAACAAGTCGTGTGTTGAGAGGAACGAGGACAATGAAAAAAAATTTACCGCGAGGCGACCGGCGTGGGCAGATTAATGCGCGTCCCACTGCCGCACGCGAACGCGGCAGTGCTTCATGGCGTTGACGATGTGTTTTTCCACCAGTGCCCGGGAAATGCCCAGGCGCTCGGCGATTTGCGGGTGGGACAGGCCTTCGAGCTTGCGCAGCAGGAAGCTCTCGCGGCACAGCGGCGGCAGCTCGGCCAGGGCACGCTGGAGCATGTCCAGGCGCTGGCCGTGGTCGAGACTGGAATGGGGCGACGGGGTGAAGAAGCGCTCTTCGCTGTCCAGCACCTCCAGGGATTCGACCTGGCGCAGGGTATTGCGCCGATGCCCGTCGATCACCAGGTTCAATGCCGTGCGATAGAGGAACGCCCGGGGCTGTTCAATGGGGGTGTCGCTGGCGCGCTCCAGCACCCGTACATAGGCGTCATGCACCACATCCTCGGCCGCCTGGCGGTTGCCTAGCCTGGCGTTCAGGAAACACACCAGCTCGCGATAGTAGTTTTCCAACATGACTCCCGTGCGCAATGGCTGCGACCGCTATCCGTGCCCACTCGGCATGCCCGGGACAGGCAATGGCACGATGGTGGCAGATTCAATCGCGTAATTTATAGTAATTCTCATATAGATTTAAAGCTTTGGTTTGTATCCGGGCTGATTCATTCATTTGCAGTGGCGCCGAGAACCGCTGTTGTGGCGAGGGAGCTTGCTCCCGCTCCTACAAGTGTTTCACACCAGTAAATTCCCGCCCGGAACGCTCGTTTACCAGAACAGCCTCCCGTCCCTGCCCTTCCTGGGACGGGCCCGATATCACCGGCCGGAACCCCGCATGAAACGTCCCCGCCCTACCCGACGCGCCTGGCTTCTCACCTTCGCTCTGCTTCCGGCCGTGGCCTTCGCCGCGTGGCAAGCGGTCGCGCCAAGCCGGGCGCCCCTGGTCACCGCGCCCGTCACCCGTGGCGATATAGAAAACAGCGTCACCGCCCTGGGCACCCTGCAACCGCGGCGTTATGTCGACGTCGGCGCCCAGGCGTCCGGGCAGATCCAGAAGATTCATGTGGAAGCCGGCGACGAGGTGCGCGAAGGCCAGTTGCTGGTCGAAATCGACCCATCCACACAAAAAGCCCGGCTCGACGCCGGGCGTTTTTCCATCGAGAACCTCAAGGCCCAGCTCCAGGAACAGCGCGCCCAGCACGACCTGGCGCAGCAGAAATCCCGCCGCCAGCAGCAACTCAAGGCCGGCGGCGCCACCCGCGAGGAAGACGTGCAGACAGCCCAGGCCGAAGTGCGAGCGACCCAGGCACGCATCGACATGTTCCAGGCGCAGATCCGCCAGGCCCAGGCCAGCCTGCGCAGCGACGAGGCTGAATTGGGCTATACGCGCATCTATGCGCCGATGAGCGGCACCGTGGTCGCCGTCGGTGCCCGGGAAGGCCAGACCCTCAACGCCCAGCAGCAAACCCCGTTGATCCTGCGCATCGCGCGCCTGTCGCCGATGACCGTCTGGGCCGAAGTTTCGGAAGCCGACATCGGCCACGTCAAACCGGGCATGACCGCTTACTTCACCACCCTGGCCGGCGGCAGTCGGCGCTGGAGCAGCACCGTTCGCCAGATCCTCCCGGTGCCGCCACGTCCGCTGGAAGCCAGCCAGGGCGGCAGCCCCAGCGGTGGGCGCAGCGGCAGCGAACGGGTGGTGCTCTACACCGTGTTGCTCGACGTCGACAATGCCGACCGCGCGCTGATGACCGACATGACCGCCCAGGTGTTTTTTGTCGCCGCCCAAGCCAACGACGTGCTGACCGTGCCCATCACCGCCTTGCAGGACACCGGCCAGGTGCGGGTGCTGGCCGACAATGGCGATGTCCAGCCACGCACCGTTCGCACTGGCGTCAGCGATCGGCTGCGCACCGAAATTGTCGACGGCCTGAGCGAAGGCGACCGGGTGCTGATCGGCCCGGCTACCGGCAGCGGAGGCTGAATGAACACGCCCCTGATCGAACTGCGGAACATTCGCAAGGCCTACGGCGGTGGCGACAGCCCTCGGGTGGAGGTGCTGCGCGGCATCGACTTGGCCATTCACGCAGGGGAATTCCTGGCGATTGTCGGGGCGTCCGGCTCCGGCAAATCCACCTTGATGAACATCCTCGGCTGCCTCGACCGCCCCACCAGTGGCGAGTACCGTTTCGCCGGCGAAGACGTCGCCAATCTGGGCAACGATGAACTGGCCTGGTTGCGGCGCGAAGCGTTCGGTTTCGTGTTCCAGGGCTATCACCTGATCCCCTCTGGCACCGCCCAGGAAAACGTCGAGATGCCGGCCATCTACGCCGGCACCTCGGCCGCCGAGCGCCACGCCCGGGCCAGCGCCCTGCTCGATCGCCTGGGCCTGGCCAGCCGCACCGGCAACCGCCCCCATCAATTGTCCGGCGGCCAGCAGCAACGAGTGTCGATAGCCCGCGCCTTGATGAATGGCGGCCACATCATCCTCGCCGACGAACCCACCGGCGCCCTCGACAGCCAGAGCGGCATCGAAGTCATGGCCTTGCTCGACGAACTGGCGAGCCAGGGCCATGTGGTGATCCTGATCACCCACGACCGCGAAGTGGCGGCCCGGGCCAAGCGCATCATCGAGATCCGCGACGGACTGATCATCAGCGACAGCGCCAGCTCCTTGCCGAGCGAGGTGCCAGCCAACCCAAAGGCACTGCAAGCCGTGGACCTGCGCCAGCGCCTGAGTGCCGGCAGCGAACACAACGGCGCCTGGAAAGGTGAGCTGGTGGACGCGGTACAAGCGGCGTGGCGGGTCATGTGGATCAATCGCTTTCGCACCGCCCTGACGCTACTGGGCATCGTCATCGGCGTGGCCTCGGTGGTGGTCATGCTGGCCGTGGGCGAAGGCAGCAAGCGCCAGGTCATGGCCCAGATGGGCGCCTTCGGCTCGAACATCATCTACCTCAACGGCACCGCGCCAAACCCGCGCGCCGCCAAGGGCATCATCAGCGAATACGACCTGGCCGCCCTCGCCGCCCTGCCCGAGGTGCAACGGATCATGCCGGTCAACGGTGCCAACGCCAGCGTGCGTTTCGGCAACCTCGACCACACCAGCTATGTCGGCGGCAACGACACCAATTTCCCGACCATCTTCAATTGGCCGGTGGCCGAGGGCAGCTACTTCAGCGAAGCCGACGAACGCAGCGCCGCGGCAGTGGCGGTGATCGGCCACAGGGTCCGGCAGAAACTGCTCAAGGATGTCGCCGATCCCATCGGCCGCTACATCCTGATCGAGAACGTGCCGTTCCAAGTGGTCGGCGTACTGGCCGAAAAAGGCGCCAGCTCCGGGGACTCCGACGCCGACAACCGTGTGGCGGTGCCCTACTCCGCCGCCAGCGTGCGGCTGTTCGGCACGCGTCATCCCGAGTACGTGGTGATCGCCGCCAAGGACGCGGGTAAGGTCCAGCAGGCCGAGCAAGCCGTCTCGCGGACGCTGTTGCGCCTGCACGACGGCAAGCAGGATTTCGAACTGACCAACAACGCCGCGATGATCCAGGCCGAGGCGCGCACCCAGGGCACGCTGTCGCTGATGCTCGGCGCCATCGCCGCGATTTCACTGTTGGTGGGTGGCATCGGCGTAATGAACATCATGCTCATGACCGTGCGCGAACGCACCCGCGAGATCGGCATCCGCATGGCTACCGGCGCCCGGCAGCGCGACATCCTGCGCCAATTTCTCACCGAAGCGGTGATGCTCTCGGTGGTCGGCGGGCTCGCCGGTATCGGCCTGGCCCTGCTGGTGGGCGGCGCGTTGCTGCTGGGCAATATCGCCGTGGCCTTCGAATGGCTGGCGGTGTTCGGCGCCTTCGGCTGCGCCCTGGTCACCGGCGTTGTCTTCGGTTTCATGCCGGCCCGCAAGGCCGCCCGCCTCGACCCGGTCGCGGCCCTCACCAGTGAATGAACCCCACGCTATGAAAGTCCACCTGACCCTCCTGGCCGCCAGTCTTTTACTGGTGGCCTGCGGCACCCCTTTGTCGGCACCAGACAGCGGCCTCCAACCGCCACCGGCCTGGCAGAACCTCGATACGCCCGGCGCACGAGCGGATAACCAGCAATGGTGGACGCACTTCGGTAGCCCGCAATTGAACCGCTTGATCGAGCAAGCGCGCCTGGACAGCCACGACCTCGCCGCTGCCATGGCTCGGGTGCGCCAGGCCGAGGCCAGCGCGGTGATCGCCGGCGCGCCGTTGCTGCCAGCGGTCACGGCCGGGCTCAACGGCAATCGCCAGCAATTGTTGCGCGGCAAGGGCTACAGCCAGCTGGATGTGGATCGGAACAACCGCACCATCGATTACTACGACGCCAACCTCAGTGCCACTTATGAGCTGGATTTCTGGGGCGGCAAACGGGCGGCCCGGGACAGTGCGTTGAAGACGTTGTCGGCCAGCCAGTTCGACCGCGCGACGGTGGAGTTGACCCTGCTCAGCGGCGTCGCCAACAACTACACCCAGGCCTTGTCCCTGCGCGAGCAACAGCGCATCGCCGAACAGAACCTGGGCAACGCCCAACGCGTACTCGATCTGGTGCAGACCCGCTACGACGCCGGCAGCGCCACGGCCCTGGAACTGTCCCAGCAAAAAAGCCTGGTGGCGGCCCAGCAACGCCGCTTGCCCCAGGTGCAGCAACAGGCCCGCGAAGCCTTGATTACCCTGGCGACGCTGCTGGGGCAACCGGTGCAGTCGGTCACACTCGACGACGACAGTTTCGACCGCCTGCACTGGCCGGCCATCGACGCTGGCGTGCCCAGCCAATTGCTGAGCCGCCGCCCGGACATCGCCGCCGCCGAAGCCCGCCTCGCCGCCGCCCAGGCCGACATCACCGTCGCCCGCGCCGCCATGCTGCCCAGCGTGACCCTGGGCCTGAGCCTCGCCACCGGCGCCGACATCGCCGACCAGTTGCTGCGCAACAACGTCTACAACCTCGGCGCCGGCCTGGCCGCGCCGATATTCAACAATGGCCGCCTGAAGGCCGAACGAGACAGGACCATCGCGCGCCAGGAGGAACTGCTGGACCTCTACCGCGCCGCCATCATCAACGGCTTCGCCGACGTCGAAAAAGCCCTGAACGGCATCAACGGCCTGGACCGCCAACGGCAGTGGCAAAGCGAAGAACTGCACCAGGCCCAGACCGCCTTCGACATCGCCCAACGCCGCTACCAGGCCGGCGCCGAAGACCTGCTTACCGTACTGGAAACCCAACGCACCCTCTTCGCCGCCCAGGACATGAACGTGCAATTGCGATTGGCGCGGGTGCAGGCGAGCGTGGCGTTGTACAAGGCGTTGGGTGGGGGTTGGCAGGTCATGTAGGCCTTTACATTTCGATCGTTCCCACGCAGAGCATGGGAACGATCGGGTCGCGGGGGGCTGTGAAGATCGTTCCTCACGCTCCGCGTGGGAATGCAGCCAGGGACGCTCCGCGTCCCAAAGAGCCGAACGCAGAGCGTCCGTAGAGGCGTTCCCACGCAGAGCGTGGGAACGATCGGGTCGCGGGGGCTGTGAAGATCGTTCCTCACGCTCCGCGTGGGAATGCAGCCAGGGACGCTCCGCGTCCCAAAGAGCCGAACGCAGAGCGTCCGTAGAGGCGTTCCCACGCAGAGCGTGGGAACGATCGGGTCGCGGGGGCTGTGAAGATCGTTCCTCACGCTCCGCGTGGGAATGCAGCCAGGGACGCTCCGCGTCCCAAAGAGCCGAACGCAGAGCGTCCGTAGAGGCGTTCCCACGCAGAGCGTGGGAACGATCAGTCAATGGTGTTCATCCAGTTAGGAAGGGTTAAACCGGTTTGGATTTGAGATTGCGCGCATACCACGGCCGCTGCGGCACGCGGCGGAACAGTTCGGAGAGCTTTTTGTCATCGCTGCCGAAGGTGATGCGCAGCGCCAGTTTCATGGTTTCCGGGTCCATTTCCACCGAACGCCCAACCTGCAGCCCCGGCGTGGTGCTGCAACCGTGGGTGTCCGGGCCTAGCCAAGGGTCGGCGATTTCCACCCAGCGGCCCGGGGCAAACCAGGGCACGCCGTTGACTTCAAGCCGGCTCACTTCCCCTGGGTGGAAACGTTCGTGGGCACGGAACCAGTCTTCGATACGGTCGTCGATCCAGCCGTGGAAGGCCCAGAACACCGGGTTCACGTGGGAGGAAAACGGATCGCCGAGAAAGTCGTTTTCCGGGGCGAACCAACGCTGGGCGAAGTCCGACGGGTCGCGGGCGAACGGTACCGGGTGGCCGTTGGACGGGTCGCGTGGCACCGAAGCCCAGCGCATGTGCAGCCAGTCGTGCAGGCCCAGTTCCACTTCCGAACCAAACTGACCCAGGGTCAGCTTCGACAGGTAGCGCGGGTCGCGGTAGCGTGATTCCCAGACCTGGAAATTGCTGTGGTACGTCTCGGCGGTCTTGATGTCGCTGACCCACTGGGCGTACTGCTCGTCTCCCCTGGCCAGCCAGGTCGGCGGCAAGGCCGTGCCATCGTGGTTGTCGAGGTAGCGGGCGAACCCAAGGCGATCGCGCTCAAGCTCCGGTTGCGGCAAGGGGAAGTGCGACCACGACGGCAGCGGCTGGAACGAACGCGCCGTGCCGAGCATGTGCCGGTGCATGAAAAAGAAGTCCACGCCCGAGCCGTTGCGATCCTTGCGCTTGCCGCGAGCATCACGCTCCTGATCCCGAGGCCCAGGCTGCCAACCGATGCCGCGCAGGGCGTTGCGCTTGTCCTCGTCCAGGGTGTGCCATTTGTCCCGGGTGGCATGCCAGAGCTGGTGGAACAGCCGATGCTCGGGCGACACCAGCCAGGCCAGCAGCGCCGGGCTCAGCGGCGTGCGCTCCCGAGCCTCGGGGAAACGCTGCTTGAGGGCGATGAAATGATTGTCCTGTTCAGGCAGCGCCAAGGGACGGTCCAGGCGCCACACACGACCACTGAGGGTGGCGCTGCCGGCATTGCCAAAGCTGGCCCAGACTTCGTCCAGGGTCATGGTGAATTCATAGTCCGGCGCGTCCTGTCGAGCACTCATCAGCCGCCAGCTCAGTTGCTTCGGGTCGGTGCCGGCCAGGTCGCCCAACACCCGATAACGCGGCTCGTCGGTAGCGCGCAAGCGTTCGGCGCTGTCGAGGTAGCCCACCAGGCCACGGCCCCTCTGGCCGATATCGAGGAAGACCTGCAGATCGTCCTGGGGCAAGCCTTCGAGGCCGGCGTCGCGGCCGGTGAAACGGATCGTCCAGATGCCCCGCAACGTATCGGCCCGGCGCTGGCCCGCTACGTCAGCCACGTCGAACGATGCCTCGCCGGGGGTGATGCTCGGGTCCGGTCGGGTCAGTTCGCGATGCCCGTAATACACCGCAGGCACGGCGGCACCGGTCAGCGCCAGGCCTGCCATGAACCATCGTCGAGAAATCGTCATTGCCTTACCTGTGTTCGGCCCTGGAGCGGGCTTTATCCAAGCTAGAACGATGGGGGGGCTGACAAATTTATAGGGGCTGTTACGGCCTCATCGCGAGCAGGCTCGCTCCCACAGGGGAGCTGAGTACATTCGGCAGAGGCTGGTCAGCTGTAAGGTCGCCTCGCGAGCAAGCTTTGCTCCCACAGGTGAAACCCATTGCAATTGCACTGTGGGAGCAAAGCTTGCTCGCGATGGCGGCCCCGAGGACGCCTAAATTTCCCCGCCGATCACTCGTTCTCCCCAGATAGCAAAGGCCCCCGCGCCTGTCCTTCCAAGGCGAACCTGACTGAGATCGGCAATGACAACACCTCGTTCGAAAAAGGCTCTTTTCATCGGCCTGCCCCTGGCCCTGGCGTTGGCCGTCGGTGCTGGCGTCGCGGCTTGGGACCATTGGTGGCGGGACAACCCCGGCTACCCGGTCAAGGTGATGAAAGAAGCCAGGGAACTGCACGAACGCCTGCTGTCCTTCGACAGCCACATCACCGTGCCGCTGGATTTCGGCACCGCTGGCAACGAAGCCGACAAGGACGGCAAGGGTCAGTTCGACCTGGTCAAAGCCAACCGCGGCCACCTGTCCGGCGCGGCCCTGACGGTGTTCGGCTGGCCGGAGTTGTGGAACGGACCCAACGCCCCGCACAAGCCCACCGCCGGCTTCGTCGAGGAAGCGCGCAACCAGCAGGAAGTGCGCTACAAGATCATCACCGGCATGGTCCGCGACTTCCCCAACCAGGTCGCCATCGCCTACACCCCGGATGATTTCCGCCGCCTGCACGGCGAAGGCAAGTTCGCGATCTTCATCAGCATGCTCAACGCCTATCCCCTGGGCCACGACCTGAACCTGCTGGACCTGTGGACAGCGCGGGGCATGCGCATGTTCGGCTTCAGCTACATCGGCAACAACGACTGGGCCGACTCCTCGCGTCCACTACCGTTCTTCAACGATTCGCCCGACGCCCTCGGCGGCCTGTCGGATATCGGCAAGCAAGCGGTGACGCGCCTGAACGACCTGGGCGTGATCATTGACGTGTCGCAGATGTCGACCCAGGCCCTGGAGCAAGTCGCGCAACTGAGCCGCACGCCGCTGGTGGCCTCCCATTCGGCGCCACGGGCGATGGTGGACATTCCACGCAACCTCAGCGACAAGGAAATGCAACTGATCAAGGCCAGCGGCGGCTTGGTGCAGATCGTCGGCTTCTCCCAGTACCTGCGCCCGCTGACGCAAAAGACCCAGGACAAACTCAACGCCCTGCGTGAGCGTTTCGACCTGCCGCCACTGCCCAACCTGGCGATGGCGCTGATGCCCGGCGACCCGATCATCGCCGCCTGGCCGGAACAGAAATTCGGCGAATACGCCGGCCAGCTCTACGGCATCCTCGAAGACGAACCCAAGGCCAGCCTCAAGGACCTGGGGGACGCCATCGACTACACCGTGCGCAAGATCGGCATCGACCACGTCGGCATCAGTTCGGACTTCAACGAAGGCGGCGGTGTGAAAGGCTGGGAGAACGTCGGCGACATCCGCAACGTCACCGCCGAACTGCTGACCCGCGGCTACTCCGAAGCCGACATCGCCAAACTGTGGGGCGGCAATTTCCTGCGGGTCTGGGACCAGGTCCAGAAAGCCTCCCGCCCCGCCATCGCCTCGACCCAGAAGACCGTCCAGCCATGAATGAACGTCGCACTTTCCTGAAGCAGGCCGGGATCCTCGCCGCCGGCCTGCCCCTCGCCGCCAGCCTGCCCGCCACGGCCAGCGCCGCTCCTCTGCCGCCGCTGCCGAAAAATAAATGGGCGCAACTGCGCTCGCTGTTCAACCAGGACCCGGACTACCTGCACTTCTCCAATTTCCTGGTCACCACCCACCCGCGCCCGGTGCGCGAGGCCATCGAAGCACACCGCGCCGCCCTGGATAAAAACCCGGGGCTGCTGATGGACTGGGACCTGGGCGTCACCGAAGAACGCGAGGAAAACGTCCGCACCTGGGCCGGCCGCTACCTGCAAGCGACGCCCAAGCAGATCGCCCTCACCGGCAGCACCACCGAAGGCCTGTCGATGATCTACGGCGGCGTCCATGTGGCAGCCGACCAGGAAATCCTCAGCACCGCCCACGAACACTACGCCACCCACACCATTCTCGACCTGCGCAGCCAAAGGACCGGAACACGGGTACGCAAGATCAAGCTGTTCGAGAACGCCCACGACGCCAGCCACGAACAAATCCTCACGGCCATCGACCGCAACATCCGCCCCGAAACCCGGGTGCTGGGCATGACCTGGGTGCATTCGGGCAGCGGCGTGAAACTGCCGATCGACAAGATCGGCGCCCTGGTGGACAAGCACAACCAGGGCCGCAGCGATGAGCAGCGAATCATTTATGTGGTGGACGGCGTGCACGGTTTCGGCGTCGAAGACCTCAGTTTCCCCGAGATGAATTGCGACTTTTTCATCGCCGGCACCCATAAGTGGATGTTCGGCCCGCGCGGCACGGGCCTGGTGTGCAGCCGCAGCGAAGAGCTCAAGTACGTCACGCCGATCATCCCGACCTTTTCCGAAGCCACGGCGTTTTCCACGGTCATGACCCCGGGGGGCTACCACGCCTTCGAGCATCGCTGGGCGGCGGACGAGGCGTTCAAGTTGCACCTGCAACTGGGCAAGGCCGAGGTGCAGGCGCGGATCCATGCCCTCAACAGCTATCTGAAAAAACAGTTGGTGGCACAACCGCAGATCGAGCTGGTCACGCCGCTGAGCCCAGACCTGTCCGCCGGCTTCACCTTCTTCCGGGTCAAGGGCCGCGAGAGCGACGAGGTGGCCGCCTACCTGATGAAGAACCGCGTGATCGCCGATGCCGTGCATCGCGATGCGGGGCCGGTGGTCCGTACTGCGCCGGGGCTGCTCAACACGGAGGCCGAGATCGATCGCTTCATGGGGTTGCTGGGCAAGACACTCTGAACATGACTTATCGAGAGAGATGGATGAACAGTTTTTCGCTGAAGCTATTCCCGGCACTGGCCCTCGCCGCCCTGCTGCCCTCCGGCGCCCAGGCCTCGCAACCGGGCCAGGTCTTTCGCGACTGCAAGGACTGCCCGGAAATGGTCGTGCTGCCCACCGGCACCTTCCAGATGGGCACCCTGGAAAACGAAGTGGGACGCGAGCCCGACGAAGGCCCGATGCACCCGGTGACGTTCGCCAAGCCGCTGGCGATCAGTCGTTTCCAGGTGCTCAAGGGTGAATGGTTCGCCTACCTGCGCGACACCGGCTACACGATGCCCGACGGCGACAAACGTCCCGGTCGCGCCTGCAAGGCCGGCATCCCGGACTACCAGGGCAGTGACCCGCGCAAGCAGTACACAGACCGACATCCGGCGGTGTGCATGGATTTCGCCGAGGCCAATGCCTACGTGGCGTGGTTGTCGAAAAAGACCGGTAAACAGTACCGACTGGTCAGCGAGTCCCTGCGCGAATACGCAGCACGCGGCGGCAGCGCCGACCCGTTCCCCTTCCCGTTCGATGACGGCAAGGACTACAGCATCGCCCAGCACGCCAACACCTACGGCGCGGCCGACGGCTACAACTTCACCGCTCCGGCCGGCAGCTTCGCACCCAACGCCTTCGGCGTGTACGACATGCACGGCAACGTCTACGAGTGGACCGCCGATTGCTACAACGAAAACTATGTAGGCGCCCCGAGCGATGGCAGCGCCTGGCTCAGCGGTGATTGCAAGGCACGCCGCATCCGCGGCAACGACTGGGGCGAAGCACCGGTGTTCTCCCGTTCGGGCAATCGCAACGCGGTGTACCCCGATGCACGGGGCGATTGGCTGGGATTTCGGGTGGCGCGGGATATGTAGGCGCCCCATGTGGGAGCAAAGCTTGCTCGCGATGCAGACACCTCGATTTCACAGGGAACCGCGTCGCCTTCATCGCGGGCAAGCCTTGCTCCCACAGAATAAATTCCCCTCCTCTCAAATCGTTCTAAAGAGGGGCACAACCCAATCCAGCGTGCCTTCGCCCTAAAGCCCTCCCGGCGAACACCCGCGATGGCCTTCGCCCTTTCATCAAGCAGGGAAACCTCCATGAGCCAACCAACACGCGGAGTGATCAATGAACTGTTCACCCTGCTCAAACCCTTCAGGCTGATTGTCGTAGGCTCCATCCTCTTGGGCATGTTGGGCGGCCTGAGCATCACCGCGCTGCTGGCCACCATCAACGACGCCCTGAACGCCGCCGTCACGCCCACGTTCCAGATGCTGATGAAGTTTGCCGGTCTCTGCGCGGCGGCCCTGCTGACCTCGATTCTTTCCGACATCGGCACCAACCACGTCGGCCAGAACATCATCGCCGAGCTGCGTAAATCCCTCGGCAAGAAAGTGCTGCTGGCGCCCATCGAACAGATCGAGCGCTTTCGCAGCCATCGGCTCATCCCGGTGCTGACCCACGACGTCAACACGGTCAGCAGTTTCGCGTTTTCGTTCGCGCCACTGGCCATCGCCTTCACCGTGACCCTCGGTTGCCTGGGTTATCTGGCCTACCTGTCGCTGCCGATGTTCTTGTTGCTACTGGTGGCTCTGGTGATCGGCACGGTCGTGCAATACGTGGCCCGGGCCCGCGGCATCCGGGGCTTCGAAGACGCCCGCGAGGCCGAAGACGCGCTGCAGAAACACTACAGCGCAATCGCCGCCGGAGCCAAGGAACTGCGCATCCATCGCCCACGCCGCCAGCGCATGTTCAGCCAGCGCATCGAAGCCACCGCCGACTACATCTGCGACACCAATATCCGCTCGGTCAACACCTTCGTGGTGGCCAAGACCTTCGGCTCGATGCTGTTTTTTGTGGTTATCGGCCTGGTGCTGGCCCTGCAATCGCTGTGGCTGGGCACCGATAAGGCCGTGCTCAGCGGTTTCGTGCTGGTGCTGTTGTACATGAAGGGCCCGCTGGAATACCTGGTGATGACCTTGCCGGTGATCAGCCGGGCGAACATTGCGTTCAAGCGCATCGCCGAACTGGCCGAACAGTTTTCCTCACCCGAACCGCACCTGCTGCTCAATGACAAGCGCGTCGCCAAGCCGACAATCCAGCAGCTGGAATTGCGTGACGTGCATTACGCCTTCCCGGCGGTCGACGGCAGCCAAGCCTTTGCCCTTGGACCGGTCAACCTGTCCATTGCCCAGGGCGACATTGTGTTCATCGTCGGCGAGAACGGTGGCGGCAAGACCACGCTGATCAAGCTGCTGCTGGGGCTCTATGCCCCCCAGGGCGGCGACATCCTCCTCGATGGCGAGCCGGTGCTGGCGGCTCAACGTGACGATTATCGCCAACTGTTCACGACGATTTTTGCCGATTACTACCTGTTCGATGAACTGGTCCAGGGCGATCAACAAGTGCCTGAAAATGCCAACCGCTACCTGGAACGCCTGGAAATCGCCCATAAGGTCAGCATCCGCGACGGTGCCTTCAGCACCACCGACCTGTCCACCGGCCAACGCAAACGCCTGGCGCTGCTCAACGCCTGGCTGGAAGAACGCCCGGTGCTGGTGTTCGATGAATGGGCCGCTGACCAGGATCCGGTGTTCCGCCGCATTTTCTATACCGAACTGCTGCCGGAACTGAAGGCGCTGGGCAAAACCATCATCGTCATTTCCCACGACGATCGTTACTTCGATATCGCCGACCAACTGATCCGGATGCAGGCCGGTCGGGTCGTCAGTGAAAAGGTCCCGGCAGCCTTTGCCTGAGCCTGCCCGACGCAATGCTGTTTACCGCGAGAACACCATGAACGAACTGCTAGATGATGATCTGCTGACGCTGCTGCTGGAGGATGTCGCTGGCGACAGGCACGAAAGCTCCCGCCGGCTGGACCGCGCGCCCTTGTCTTTTGCCCAGCAACGCTTGTGGTTGGAGCAACAGCGCGACCCGACCCGTTCGGCCTACAACCTGCCACGCGCCCTGCGCCTGACGGGCGAACTCAATGCCGACGCCCTGGAGCAGGCACTCAATCGCGTCATCGACCGCCACGACATCCTGCGCACCGCGTTCATTGAAATCGACGGCGCCGCGAGCCAGGTGGTCGAGCGCAACGTTTGCCTGACCCTGCACCGGGATGACCTTGGCACGCTCGACCAGCCGGCACGCACCTTGGCGCTCTCACAGCGCATCGAGCAGCATGCCCGGCAACCGTTCGATCTCACCCAGGCGCCGCTGATGCGGGCAACGCTGCTGCGGCTGCGCAGCGACGAACATGTGCTGTTGCTCAACATGCATCACATCGTCTCCGATGCCTGGTCCAACACGATCCTCATGCAGGACATGACCCAGGCCTATGCCCAGGCCTTGCTCGGCGATCCGTCAACGCTGCCGCCGCTGCCCATGCAATACGCCGACTACGCCATCCATCAGCGAGGCGAGTACTTGCAGAGCGCAGCCTGCCAGCGCAGCGGCGAATACTGGAGCAATTACCTGGGCCACGACCTGCCCACGCTGGAACTGCCCCAGGATTTCCCCCGCGCCACTCGCCAGCAACCGATGGCCGGACGCGTGCATGTGGCGCTTGCCCCGGCAATGGCCCAGGCCCTGGAAGCATTCTGCCAACGCCAGGGGCTGACGCCTTTCGTGGTGGCGCTGGGTGCCTGGCAATTGTTGCTGGGCCGCTACGGCAACCAGAACGACTTTACCGTCGGCGTCCCCAACGCCAATCGCAACAGCCATGAAAGCCAGGACCTGGTGGGTTTTTTCGTCAGCAGCCAGGTGTATCGGGCGCGGATCGACTCGGCCCGCAGCACGTTGGAGTTTCTCCGGGATCTACGCGCGCAGTCCCTCGCCGCGCTTGAACATGCCGACTACCCGTTGGAGCTGATCCTTGATCAGTTGCAACGTCCCGGCGTACAGGGCGCCAACCCGCTGTTCCAGGTCTTGTTCAACTGGCGCACCGGCACGCCCGCACTGCCGGCGCCGACCCGAGGTCAACTGACGCTGGAATTTCTCGATACCGGTGACAGCCAGGCCAAGTTCGACTTGTCGCTGGATGTCGACTATTCACAGCAGCAGATCGTGGCGACATTCGAATACCGCCGTGATCTCTACCGCGCAGACACCATCGAGCGCATGGCCGAGCACTGGCAGAACCTGTTGCGGGGCCTGATCGAGACGCCCGAACGCGCCCTCGGCGAACTGCCATTGCTCAACACCGATGAACAGCAGCAAACCCTGGACCACTGGAACCGCCAGCCGACTCGACTGCATCGCGGACAGTGCCTGCACCAATTGATCGAAACCCATGCCGCCGCCACGGGCGACGCCATCGCCCTGACCTTTGAAGGGCAGCACATGAGTTATGCCAAGCTCAACCGACAAGCCAACCAATTGGCCCATCGGCTGATCGCCCAAGGCGTCGGGCCCGACGTATTGGTCGGCATTGCCGTCGAGCGCACGCCGCAGATGATCATCGGCCTACTGGCGATCCTCAAGGCCGGCGGTGCCTACGTGCCACTGGACCCGGCCTACCCGGCTGACCGCCTGGCCTACATGATCCAGGACAGCGGCGTCACGCAGATCCTGACCCAGGCCCATCTGCGTGAATCGCTGGCGCTGCCCGCTGGCATCAACTGTTTGTTGCTCGACCCCGTCGCTGTCGATGGCGACTATCCCGAGCACAATCCTGACGTGCCGATGCACCCGGATAACCTGGCGTACGTGATCTACACCTCAGGCTCGACCGGCCAGCCCAAAGGCGCGTTGCTCGCCCACCACAACGTCAACCGATTGTTCCAGGCCACGGACCACTGGTTCAGCTTCGATCAGCAGGACGTCTGGTGCCTGTTTCATTCCTATGCCTTCGACTTTTCCGTGTGGGAGATTTTCGGTGCCCTGCTGCACGGCGGTCGACTGGTCATCGTGCCCCACGCCGTGAGCCGTTCGCCGGAGGATTTCTACGCCCTGCTTTGCCAGGAAAACGTCACGGTGCTCAACCAGACGCCCTCGGCATTCAAGTCGTTGTTGCAGGTCGCCTGCGCGCCTCGCCAGCCTCTCGTCCACCGGTTGCGTCAGGTGATTTTTGGCGGCGAAGCAATTGATGTGCAGAGTCTGCGCCCCTGGTTCGAACGGTTCGGTGACCAGGCGCCGCAGTTGATCAACATGTATGGCATCACCGAGACGACGGTGCACGTCACCTGGCGACCACTGTCGATGAATGACTTGCACTGCGAGGCCGCGAGCCCTATCGGCGAGCCTATCGTCGACCTGTCCTGGTATCTGCTCGACGCGCACCTGAACCCGGTGCCCAAGGGCTGCATCGGTGAGCTGCACGTTGGCCGGGCCGGCCTGGCCCGCGGCTACCACCGGCGCGCCGACCTGACCGCCACACGGTTTATCCCCGATCCGTTCGACCCTATTCCGGGTGGACGCCTGTATCGCACCGGCGACCTGGCACGCTACCGCACCGACGGCAGCATCGAGTACATCGGACGCCTGGATCATCAGGTCAAGATCCGTGGATTCCGCATTGAACTGGGCGAAATCCAGGCTCGCCTGCAAACCCTGCCGGCGGTGCGCGATGGTGTCGTGCTGACCCATGAAGGCCCCGGCGGCCTGCAACTGGTCGCCTACGTGATCGCCACGCAACCGGCCACGGCCGAGTTACGCGAAGGTCTGTTGACCGCGCTCAAAGCGCAGTTGCCGGACTACATGGTGCCCAGCCATCTGCTGTTCATCGAGCACTTGCCGCTCAATGCCAACGGCAAGCTTGACCGCAAGGCCTTGCCGGAACCGGACGCCTGTCTGTGGCATTCGAATTACCTGGCGCCCCGCACACAGTTGGAAGAAGCCCTGGCGCAGCTCTGGCAACAGTCCCTCAAGGTTGAGCGCGTGGGGATCAATCACAGTTTCTTTGAACTGGGCGGGCATTCGATCCTGGCGATCGAGCTGATTGCCCAACTCAAGGCCCGCCTGAATATCATCGTGCGGCTGCAGGAGTTGCTGGCCAACCCGAGCGTCGCCGAGCTGGCGCTGTTCATTTCGCAAAAGCACCGCGAACAGACCCCATGCCTTGTCCCCTTGAACACCACCCCCACCGACGCGCCGCAGTTGTTTTGCCTGCATCCCAGCGGTGGCATCGTGTTCTGTTACCAGCCGCTGGCGCGCAAACTCCAACCTCGGGCGCGCACCGTTGGCGTCATGCACCGCGGCTTCAGCGAACCCCACGCAGGGCCTGAAGCCTGGCGCGAGATGATTGCCGATTACGGCCAGGAAATCGTCACGGCCCAGCCGCAAGGTCCCTATTACCTGATGGGCTGGTCGTTGGGCGGCGCCATCGCGCTGGACATCGCCGCGACGCTGGAAAGCCAGGGCCACACCGTGAGTTTTCTCGGTTTGGTGGACAGCACGATTCCTGAACACCTGTACCCGGCGACGTTGTCGCGTCATCGGCATTTACCAGGCGCTGAACAGGCCGACCCGGCCTCTCAGGATCTGCTGGAGGCCATCGAATATTTCGACCTGCTGTTTCCGACCCTCACCGAACGCACGGCGGCTTACCGGCAAGAGCACCCCGCCAGCACGGTCCAGGCATTCCATGAATGGGCCACCCGCCAGATCGAGCCGGGGCGAGGCGATTTGCTGTCAATCGTGCAGAGCGTCAAGGATGAAGTCATGAACGCTCAGGCGTTCTCCGTGCATGATCGGTTGCTGGAGGCCTTTGCTGGGTTCACGTTCAAACCGGTGCGGGTACGACCCAGTTGCTGGTGGACACAGGCGGAAAAAACTCCGGAAGAATTGGCGTTTTGCGAAGCCTTGATAAAGGGTTACAGCCTGGCCGGGGAGCTGCAATGCTCGGTGCATTCTCCGTTGCGTCATCGCAGTATGATTTTTGATGATGCGTTGCTTGATTCGCTGGTCGAGGTTTTTTTGGCCAGTACGATTGAAGGGGAAAAGCGCTTAGGGTAGGTGTGTATATCCGTTTCTTCGGTAACGGCGGCTTAGGGTTCCGCCCTTACGGCGGCTCACTTTTGAAAAGCCCGGAAGCCGGCCCAGTCAAAAGTAAGCAAAACGCTACATGCCCTACCACTTGGTGCCTCGCCTAGGCTCGGCATGCCCTCACTCCGGCATTGCTCCGTGGGCCGCCGCGAAGGGCCATCCATGGCCCAGCGCGGCTCTCCCGGTCGTACGCCCATCAAATCTGCTTGAGCAGAATCTGTGGGAGCAAAGCTTGCGCGCGAGGCGGCCTTACAGCCGGCCTGGCTCTCCCGCTCGTACTCCGATCCCATTGTGGGAGCGAGCTTGCTCGCGAAGGCGTCGGCACAGCCAACATCACAGCAAACTGATCCACCGCTTTCGCGAGCAAGCTCGCTCCCACATGGGGCTGGCGGGTGTTCACAGCATCTGCACACGACACAAAAAACCTGTGGGAGCGGGCTTGCTCGCGAAGGCGTCGGCACAGCCAACATCACTGCAAACTGACCCTCCGCTTTCGCGAGCAAGCCCGCTCCCACATGGGGTTGGCGGGTGTTCACAGCATCTGCACACGACACAAAAAACCTGTGGGAGCGGGCTTGCTCGCGAAGGCGTCGGCTCAGCCAACATCACAGCAAACTGATCCACCGCTTTCGCGAGCAGGCTCGCTCCCACATGGGGCTGGCGGGTGTTCACAGCATCTGCACACGACACAAAAAACCTGTGGGAGCGGGCTTGCTCGCGAAGGCGTCGGCACAGCCAACATCACCGAAAACTGACCCTCCGCTTTCGCGAGCAAGCCCGCTCCCACATGGGGTTGGCGGGTGTTCACAGCATCTGCACACGACACAAAAAACCTGTGGGAGCGAGCCTGCTCGCGATGACGCCAGCACAGCCAACATCACTGCAAACTGAACCACCGCTTTCGCGAGCAAGCCCGCTCCCACAGGAGAAACGCGGTCTCACCAAGAACCAGGCCGGCTGTTAGGCCGCCTCGCGGTGGACGTTGATCTCAGGCGCCCCGTTAACCACGCTGGCCGAACGCAGGTATTGCGTAGTGGGCACCTCGGCATGGATGCCGAGGTAGCCGCGCTGGGCAATGGATGGCCCTTCGCGGCGGGCCCACGGAGCAATGCCGGAGTGAGGGCACACCGAGCCTAAGCGAGGTGCCGAGTGGTGGGGCAAAAGCGCTTTGGTTACTTTCGCCTGGGCCGGCATTCCGGCTTTTCGAAAGTGACCCGCTGTAAGAGCGGAACCGCCAGTAGCCACTACCGAAGAAACGGATATGCCCCCTCCCCACGCCCAAAAAAAACGGCGCCTCCCAATTCCTGAAAGAAGCGCCGTTTTTCCAAGTGAACAACATTACGCACAAGACGTTTTTCTAGTTCTCGCGCAAATCAGAACTGCGGTTTGTAAGTCACGCTGAACATCAGATTGCGCGGATCACCAAAGTTGTTGTTGCCATTGAGCTGGTTGTAAGCGGACGTTATGTACGTCTTGTCAAACAGGTTGTTGGCATTGACCGCCAAAGCGATTTCCGGCGTCAGCTGATAGCCGACACGGGCGTTCCATACGGTGTAACCCGGGATTTCACGATCATAGTCGTAAACCATCGTGTGGCTTTGGGTGGTGAAGCCCAAGCCGGTGCTGACACGGCTCCAGTCGCCAGTGAGCTGGTAGTTGCCCCACACCCGCAGCATGTGTTTCGGCGTCCAGGTGCTGTAGATGCTGCCTTCATTGCTCGGATCCTCCAGGTACTTGGTGGTGTTGTAGGTGTAACCCGCAAACAACTGCAGATTGTCCATCACTTCACCACTGATTTCGGCGTCGATCCCCTGGCTACGCACTTTGCCTGAGGCTACCGAGCAACCCGAGCCACCACACCCCGAACCGCCGTCGTTGATCGCACGGTTCTCATGGTCGTAGCGGAAGACAGCCAGGGAGGTATTGACCCGACCATCCATCAATTCGCCCTTGAGGCCGACTTCATAGTTGCTGCCGACTATCGGCTTGAGCACCGAACCGCCGGCGTCCCGATTGGTCTGCGGCTGGAACACGTCGGTATAACTGGCATACACGGCCCATTCACGGCTCAGGTCATAGATGATACCGCCGTAGGGCGTGACCACTCCGGTTTCAGTTCCGGTGCTTGGCGTGTTGGTGACAATGCCGTTGGCCGCGGTTTCGGTTTTCGACTTGTAGCTGAAGTCATACCAACTGACCCGGGAACCCAGCACCAGCGTCAAGTCGTCGACCGGCTTGACGCGCCAGGTGCCGTACACACCTTTCTGGCGGATATCGTATTTGCTGAGGGTACCCTGGCCGCCCGGGCTATTGATCAAACTTTCATAGCTGATGTCCGGACGATCATTGTTCAGATCGAAGATGGAGTCGCTGGTGTTGTTGAAGGTACGGGCATAGCGATCATCCGTCTCCAACTGAGAGAAGTTGCCGCCCAGCATGACTTCCTGCTCCATCGACAAGGCTTCGAACTTGCCAGTCAGGTTCATGTCCAGACCAGCCTTCGTGGACTGGAAATCGGTCACGAAGTCGGCATATTGCACGCCACTGCCATCCGCCAAGAGACCACCACCCCTTTGGACTCGCTGGTTTTTCGCCTGGTTGTCTTCGGTCATGTACACGGCACCGACCTTGAAGGCCCAGCCATCGTTGAAGCGATGCTCCAGATCGGTGTAATAGGTGGTGACATCGATCTCTGACCGGTTCCAGCGCGCGCCCGTATAGGTCGAACGCGACACGTCCGGCATCGAACCGTCAGCGTAGCGTGGCAAGCCACGGATATTGCCGCGCGATTCGCCGTTGGATTGGCTGACCGCGAAGCCCAGGGTGGTGTCTTCGTTCAGGTCGACGTCCAGCGCGCCGTACAGCGAATGGGTCTTGCTCCACGCATGGTCGACGAACGAGTTGCTCTGGTCTTCGTCGACGACGATGCGGCCGCGAATGTTGCCGGCCTGGTTCAGCGGGCCGCCGGCGTCCAATTGCAGGCCGTAGTGATCCCAGGAGCCGGCCTTGCCGGTCAAGGTCACGGTGGGTGCGTTCTGGCCACGCTTGCGCACCAGGTTGACGGCACCACCGGGGCTGCCAGTGCCTTGCAGCAGGCCGGAGGCGCCGCGCATGATTTCCAGGCGGTCGAAGAAGATCAGGTCCTGGGTCGCCCAGTTGCCCAGCGAATAGGTGTTACGCGGGATCGGCACACCGTCGTACTGCCAGTCGTCGATCTGGAAACCGCGGGACGACAGGATCATGCCCTGGCCGACGCCCTGCAGGCCGACGATGCCGGTGGTCTGGTTGACGGCGTCCTTGAGGCTGACCAGGTTCTGGTCATCCATCTGCTTGCGCGTCATCACGGTGATCGACTGGGGAATTTCCTTGAGGGTGTGGGTGCCCTTGCCGATGGTCACGGCGTTACTGGTGTATGAGTTGCTGCCTTCGGTGGTAGCGCCCACCGATTCTGCACTGATGGTGGTCGCGCCCAGCTCGAGGCCTTCACCGGCAGAACCGCGCACCAGCATCAAGGTATTGCCCTCGACGCTGTAACGCACGCCAGTGCCCTTGAGCAATTCGGCAATGGCCGTCTGCGGGCTCATCTTGCCGCTGACGCGGGTGCTCCTCAGGCCGGCCATATCAGCAGCGTTGTAGATCACTTGCTGGTTGGTCTGCTGACCGAACGCTTGCAGTGCCTGCGGCAGCGGTTGCGCAGGAATGTTGATGCTGACGTCTTCAGCCATCACCTGAGCGCTGAGGGGCAGTACGCAGACCAACCCCAGACCGGCCAACACACGCCGCGAACGCAGGCCGCGGGACATGACGAGTGCCTTGAACAGAGGTTTCAACTCATGAATGGATGACATCGTGCTCTCTATTATTGGTAGAAGTAAAAGTCCATGGGGCCGAAGGGCCCGCCGCTCGCCAGCACACGTGAACCCGCACGGTCGATTGCCCCAAGGCAATGTCAGTGCATGGCCGACCGGCCCCTCCCCGGGCACGGTCATCTGGCTGGACGACGGCGAAATCTTTGCTGGACAAACCCGGTGCCTGGACGTCCTGCCCGACCCGATTTGCCCACATACCTAAGTAAGACGCAGCACTTGGCAAAAACCGGAATGAGTTTATTTATCATTCGCGAAAAAGATTAAAAAAAAGGCCGTCGCTGTTGGGCGACGGCCTTTTGTTTCGTGTGATCCGATCGTTCCCACGCTCCGCGTGGGAATGCCGCCTGGGACGCTCCGCGTTCCATTTCTGGGAATCGCTGTTGGGCGGCGACCTTTTGTTTCGTGTGATGTCAGTTGCTTTGCGCAGCCCTGGCGGCTTGCAGCTGCCGAGCCTGTTCGGTCAGGCGGAGCTTTTCCTCGGGGCTCATCGCTTCCATGCGCAGGCGGACCTGGGCCATTTTCTCCAGTTGCCCCGGACTGCTCTCTAGCGCCCGCAAGGCCAGCGCCAGCGACGCCACGGTCGGATGATCGAAGACCAGGCCCGGATGAATTTCGCACTGCAACAACTTGCGAATACCGGCCACCAACTTGATCACCAGCAACGAATGACCTCCGGCGGCGAAGAAGTCGCGATCGATGCCCAATCGCTCCAGCCCCAGCAACTGCGCCATGCGTGCGGCGAGCAATTGCTCCAGCGCATCGCGCGGCGCGGCGTCTTTGTCATCCGTTGCCGCACCCGCCAACTGCTGCAATGCCTTGCGATCGATCTTGCCGTTGACCAATCGCGGGAAAGCTTCGATCAGCTGCATGTGCTGGGGCACCATCACGCTGGGCAGGCGGGCGCTCAACCCGGCACGGGCGGCGTCCAACACGCCCGTCGCGCTACCCGCCGGCGCCACGATAAAGGCCAACAGTCCCTGCTCGACCGACGCCGCCGGCAGCACCAGGGCTTCGGCCACCTGCGGCATGCGCAGAAGCACCGCCTCGATCTCCGCCAGTTCAATACGGAACCCGCGCACCTTGACCTGCTGATCACGCCGACCGTACAGCTGGATCGCCCCATTCGGGTGATACCGCGCCAGGTCGCCGGTGCGATATAACCGCTGCGCCGGATCAAATGGACTCTGAATGAACGTCTGCTCATCGGCCTCGGCATGCAGATAGCCCCGGCACAACTGCGCGCCGCCCAGGTACACCTCACCCAGCACGCCCACCGGCGCCAAGCGCAGATCGGCGTCCAGCAGGTAAACCTGGTTGTTGCCCAGCACCTGAGTCAGCGCCGCACAATCGCCGGCGGCGCCGTGCAGTGACAACGGATGAATCATCACCCCCACCGTGGCTTCGGTCGGCCCATAGTGGTTGAACACGCGGCAATCGCTGCGCAACCGGGCGATGCGCTCGATCAACGTCGCGGGGATCGGCTCGCCGCCCAGAATCAGCGTAAGCGGCAGTGTCGCCTGCTCACTGTCGAGCAGCGCCGCAAGGTGCGACGGCACGATTTTCAGGCAGTCGATCCGTTGCTGCTGCACGTACTGGGCAAACAACGCGCCGTCCTGCATCTGCTCATCGCTGGCCACATGCAGGGTGGCGCCATTGAACAATGCACCAAACAACGTCGTGTTGCCCAAATCTGCCGCCACGGTGGAACTGAAACCGACGTTTTTGCACTGCGCAAGCCCCAGGGCCTGACTGGCCTGGGCGGTGTAGTTGAGCAATTGCCGATGCTCGATCACCACGCCTTTGGGCACGCCGGTGGAGCCAGATGTAAACAACACATAGGCAATGTCGTTGCCTTTGGTGGCGAGCACCGGCAAGGGCGCTGCCGACTGACTGAGTTCAGCCAATGTCAGCGCCTTGTACGGCTGCCCCTGCCAGGTCGGCAGATGCGTCGCATCGGTGAGCAACATCGCCGCGTCGGCCTGTTCCAGCATCAACGCCTGACGCGCCTGGGGCCACTGCACATCCAGGGGCAGATACGCCGCCCCTATGCGCCAGCTCGCCAGCATTGCAATCACCAGCTCCACCGAACGCGGCAACGCCAGCGCGACAATCGACCCCTGGCCCAGACCTTGGTCCTTGAGGCACTGCGCCACACGGTCGACCCGGGCTTGCAACTGGCCATAGCTCAAGTGCTGATGGGCGTCGGTCAGGGCGATGGCGTCCGGCGTACGAATCGCCAGCTCGGCGATGCGCTGCGGCAGATAACGGCCATCCGCCAATGCCTGCATCGGCGGATTGATCGCCCGCAAGCGCTGTTCCTCGCTGCGACTGAGCAAATTGAGCTGCGCCAGTGCGGTTTGCGGGGCGGCAAGGATCGACGCCAACAGCACGCCGTACTGTTCCA
Organism: Pseudomonas brassicacearum subsp. brassicacearum; assembly: GCF_008801605.1. Classification (GTDB taxonomy): domain Bacteria; phylum Pseudomonadota; class Gammaproteobacteria; order Pseudomonadales; family Pseudomonadaceae; genus Aquipseudomonas; species Aquipseudomonas brassicacearum. The sequence continues at coordinate 272,542 of NZ_VZPJ01000009.1, forward strand.
GCACGACGCTGGCCGAGGCGAGCGAATAACGCGAACTGGCGTAAGACAGATTGACCGCGGCAAGCCGCTGGGCATCGTCCAATTGAACCTGTAACAGCAACTCGAACGCATCGGCCTGCACAAGCATTGGCTCCGGCGCCCAGTTCAGGTCGCCACTGCTCCTGGCACCGCTCGCCTGCCCCAGGGTAAAGCCGTAGACCGGGCGTGCGTCAGGCGCCAGGTCCGGGGTCCAGTATTCCTGCCAGGCGCGATGGGCTTCGAGGCCCGCCGCCAGTTCGCTCAACCACTCGCTGAACGCCACGCTGGCGGGCAACGAAACGCAAAGCGGCAGGGTTTTCTCGAACACGCCCACGGCATTGGCGAAGTATTCATAGTCGCCACGGCTGTCATGGCGCACACCGACCAGCGCCTGCTCAAGCCCGCTCAAACGTCCCAGCAACACCCACCACGCGCCTTGCAGCAGCGTGGCAAGCGGCTGGCCGAGCTGCTTGGCCAGACGGTACAACGCGTCACGCTGGGCAGGTTCCAGTGTCAGCGACACGCACCTGTCGCCTGCACCGGTCTCATTGCCGGCGCTGCGTGCGGCCAGCCACGGCGTGGCGATGTCCGTCTGCACGCCGTGCAGGTGCTGCTGCCAGTAGGTGCGTCCGGTGGCGGCATCTTCATCCAGCACCACCTCACTGCGCCATTCCAGGTATTGGGTGAACTCGCCCGGTGCGTCGTCTTCCGCTCCCTGGATCCCGGCGCAGGCTTGCTGCACCTGCTCAAGCAGCAGATTCAGGGATTGCCCATCGGCACTATAGCGGGCGATGCCCAGCACCAGTTGCCATTGCCGTGGCGCCAGACGATAAAGCCCGGCCTGGAGGCTTTCCGATTCGCCGAGCACAAAAGCGCGACCCATCGAATCCTTGATCTGCGCCTGGATGTCCTCGGCCCGTTGCTCGCCGGCCTGTACCGTCAGCGGGAAGCGAACGGCGCTGGCGGCGGCCTGACGCCAACCGTGGAAACCGGCGACTTTGCCCAGCCGCGCCAAGAGCATCGGCTGCTGCGCCAGCAGCGTATCGAACGCGACCTGCAAGCGCTGCGGATCGAGATCACCGTCGATCACCACGTTCAGCCAGCGCAACACCTCGCCACAGGTCGCCGTGGGCGACAGTTGTTCGAGCAGCATTTGTTGCTCGGGCGTCAGCGGGAAACTCGGGTCCTGTTGATCCATCGTTACTTCGTTCATGCTCCGGTTTCCTCCAGATTGCGCCTGCCCTGAATCGCGGGCCCGGCACTGGCCGGGTTGTCCAGCGCGTTACGGTCGTACATATCGCCCATGGCTACCACGATCTTGCGCGGGCCCTCGAACGGGTCGCGGGCGTGGGCCACCAGCATGTTGTCCAGCAGGATCACATCACCTTTTTGCCAGTCGAAACGCACCGCGCAGGCTTCATACAACTCACCGATACGCGCCATCACCTCGTCCTCAATCGGTGTGCCGTCGCCGTAATACACATGCCGAGGCATGCGCTCCAGGCCGAACATCGACAACAGGTCCTCCCGCACATCCGGGTCCAACCAATAGATGTGATGCAATTGCACCTGGTTGAAGAACGACTTCTCTCCGGTGATCGGGTGCGTGATGATCGCGGGCCCCGGTGTGCGGGTCTGCAACTCGTCGTTATCGAGCCAGCGCCATTGGATGCCGCCCGCCCGACAGCGGGCCTCCACTTCAAGGTGGTCTTCGGTCTTGAAGAAGTGCTGCCACGACACGTCGAGTTTGTCGGTGAAGGTGCGTACGTACAGCAACCCTTTGTCTTCGAACTTCTCGCGAAGGTCCGCCGGTAATCGTTCATACATCAACCGGCAATCCACCACCGGGGTCGCGCCGCCTACCGGTGCGGCTTGCTCGCAATAGAACATCTGCTTGCGCGGCCAGCGGTCCTGATGGGAGCTTTCGTTGTGGAACAGGATCATCTTGCGCTCGGGGTACGGCGTGGAACGGTAGGTGTTCTTGCCGCCTTCTTTCTTCGGCAGGTCGCCGTACTGACCATAAAGCCCTGGCTGTACCGCTTCGGCGAAGGCTTCAAAACCCTGGATACCGTCCAGCTCGAAACCGCGGAACAGAATGCCCGCATGCTCGGCCAGCTTTTGCTCGATCAGTGGCCGGTTCTGCTGGATCCACTCGATGACATCCAGATGGGGCTCGCCCGGCTCCAGCATCAAGGGAAAGCGCTGCGGTGCAGCCACCAGTGATTCACGCACCCGCGCCACACGAGGCTTGGCGAGGGGTGTCACGGAACGCTTGAGAAACTTGCCCAGTTTGTCGGCCTTGGGCCCCGGGACGGTGGCAGGCGTGACGGCCGCCGCCATGTTGTCGACTGGCATGCTGATAGCTCCCAATTGAATGTCCTGATCAGCGACGATCTGTTCCAACAGGGCTGTCCAGGCCTGAATCAGGTGCTGGATGCGCTCATGTCCGAACAAGGTTGTGGCGAATTGCCAATTACCGCGCAATTGCCCTTCTTCTTCGTCAACGAACAACGCCATATCGAATTTAGAATGGGTCTCGAGCGCCGGCAGCAATTCCACGCTCAACCCGGTCATGGAGCGGGTGCGCACCGGCACGTTGTTCATCACGAACAACACCTGGAGCAACGGGTTCATGCCCTTGTGTCGCGGTACGCCCGAGGCTTCGACAATCTGGTCGAACGGCAAGTCCTGATGCTCCAGGGCGCCGAGCAGGTTGTCCTGGGTCTGCCCCAGGAAGCGCGAGAACGTGGCCGCGGCGTCGAAGCGCGAACGCAGGGGCAGTACGTTGACGAAGAAACCGATCAGCCGCTCCAGCTCAGGCTGTTCACGACCTGCCACGTCGGCCCCGACCATCAGGTCTTGCGCGTCGCAGAGCCGATGCAACAACACCTGGAAGGACGCCAGCAGCGTGCTGTACAGCGTGACACCGGCCTCGCTGGCTAACCGGCGCAAGGCCCCGCTCAGCGCGGTGGAAAGCTGGAACTGCAGGGCATCGCCGTCGTAGGACGCCGTCTGGCCCCGGGGGCTGCTCAGCGGCAAGTCCAGGCGCCCTTCGTAGCCGCCGAGCCGGTGTTTCCAGTACTCGGCCTGGCGCGCCAGCACGCCCTGCTCCTCCAGCGCCTGTTGCCACAGCGCGAAGTCATGGTACTGAACCTCCAGGGGTGGCAGCGGCATCGGTTCACCCTTGAGGGATGCCTCGTAGACCTGCACCAGTTCGTTGATCAACAGCCCCATCGACCAACCATCGGAGATGATGTGGTGCATGGCGTACAGCAACACGTGCTCCGTCGGCCCCAGGCGCAGGATCCGCCCGCGCAACAGCGGTGCCTGTTCCAGGTCGATGGGGATGCGCGCGTTTTCCAGCGTCGCTCGGGCCACCTGTTCCTGCTGGGCACTGGGCGACAGGCCAGCGAGGTCGATCACCGGGAAGTCCAGTTGCACCTCATCGGCAATCAGCGCCAGCGGATCGCCTTCTTCGTCCTGGACATACGCGGTGCGCAGTACGTCATGACGGCGAGCCACATCTGCAAAGCTGCTCATCAGGTGCGCCATCGACAATTCGCCGCACAGGCGTAGCGCCATGGGCATGCCATAGGCCGACGTACCGCCGGACAATTGTTCGGCGATCCACAAACGTCGCTGCACCAACGACAGCGGTGCCGAACGTCGCGGCCCATGGGCCTTGAGCCGGACTTCATGGGAATCGCCCGCCCGGACCGGTTCATCGGCAGTGCCAGCCATCAGGACCGCCAGCGCCTTGAGCTGTGGATGATTGAACAAGTCACGCAGGCTCAGCGGATAGCCCGTCAGCTTGCGCAAACGCGAGACCGCCTGGGTTGCCAGCAAGGAGTGGCCGCCGCGTTCGAAGAAATGGTCGTTGCGACCGACCTGCTCCACTTCCAGCACCTCTTGCCAGATACCAGCGATCTGTTGCTCCAGTTCGCTGACGGGCGCCTCGTAACCGCTTTGCGACAACCCGGTCTCCACCGCCGGCAAGGCCTTGCGGTCGAGCTTGCCGTTGGGGGTCAGGGGCAGTTGTTCGAGGAACAGCAGGTGCGCCGGGATCATGTAGTCCGGCAGGTGTTCGCGCAGGGCCGCCTTGAGTTCATCGCGCAGGGCGCGTTGGGCTTCGG
>NZ_VZPJ01000010.1 GCF_008801605.1 Pseudomonas brassicacearum subsp. brassicacearum
TCCTTATTGGCGCTTTGGGTAGAAAGGGCGGGACGAGAAGTCTCCCACGGTCCGTACTGGCTAGAGTCGGAATCGAGCTTTTAGTCCCGCCCACCCCTTCAAGTCTAAACATACAAGCGAGCTTGCTCGCGATGGCAGTGGATCTGTGCGCATCAATGCAGGATGTGCCACCGTCATCGCGAGCAAGCTCGCTCCCACAGGGATTGGCGGTGAATGTGAATTTTGTAGCGCTGCGCCACAAGGAGTTTGAAGTAGATAAATAACTATATGGCTTACAAAAAATCTCGATTAAAACGCTTCTTTTGTTTGCACAAACAACACTATCAAAGAAATATCCCTTCACACACAGCCAACTCTTCCCCCTCCTGTTGCCACCCGCCTACTAAAAAACCGATTACATCGTAATACGTTGCCTCTTTTTTTGTAGGAAACTTCTGAAATTGAAGTTGCATGCCCGTCTCTTCGTACGAGCCCGGTTGCAAGTGGGCTAAGGTGCGCGCTTTATTCAAGTTCGCAGGGTAATTTATTCATGAACTCCGTTTTCATTGTCGACGATCATCCGGTCATCCGCCTCGCTGTTCGCATGCTTCTGGAGCATGAAGGCTATAAGGTCGTAGGTGAAACTGACAACGGCGTCGATGCGATGCAAATGGTGCGCGAATGCATGCCAGACCTGGTTATCCTGGACATCAGCATCCCCAAACTCGACGGGCTGGAAATCCTCTCGCGCTTCAACGCCATGACCACTCCACTCAAGACGCTGGTGCTCACGGCCCAGTCGCCGACACTTTTCGGCATTCGATGCATGCAGTCGGGTGCCTCTGGTTACGTTTGTAAACAGGAAGACCTCAGCGAACTTGTCAGCGCAATCAAAGCAGTATTGTCCGGCTATAACTATTTTCCCAGCCAGGCGCTGAATCCGGTACGCCCGGATGATCCACGCAGTATCGAGCTGGACCTTTTCAAAAGTGTCAATGATCGAGAACTGATGGTGCTGCAACTTTTTGCCCAGGGTCGTACCAACAAGGAAATAGCCAAGGGAATGTTTCTAAGCAATAAGACCGTCAGTACTTATAAGAAGCGGCTGATGCAGAAGCTCAAGGTCAAGTCCTTGGTCGATCTGATTGAAATGGCGAAGCGCAACGCGCTGGTGTGAGAAAAACAGGATGCTCAGACGCATAACCGAATGTCTCCTGCTGATCAGTGCGGCGTTATATACAGGAATGCTCGCGGCGGCGGCGAATGCGCCCGAGCAATATACCCTGCTGGGCCACTCGTCCATGGCCCATACCGAGGTCAAGCTGGATGATGTTCACCGCGCCTGGCTACAGGATCGGCAAGCGCTGGTCCTGGGAACTTCAGCCCCGGACTACCCGCCCTTCGATCTCTCCACCAGCGGACGCGACTACGAAGGCCTGACGGCCGATTACGCCGACATCATCGCCAAGGCCACTGGCCTGCCCATGAGCGTCCTGCGCTTCGACTCCCGCGAGGCGGCCATGGCCGCACTCAAGGATGGGCAAATCGATATGCTTGGCACCGCCAACGGTTTCGAGGCGCGCAACCCCGACATTGTACTATCGACACCGTATGCAGTGGACCAACCCGTTCTCGTCACCCGAACGAATGAAAGCCGATCCCTGACTGACGATCTCGAGGGGTTGCGGCTGAGCATGGTCTATCACTACCTGCCGCTACGGGAAATTGAAAAACTCTACCCCAAGGCACTCATTACCACCTACCCGTCCTACCAGAACGCCATCAATGCCGTCGCCTTCGGTCAGGCCGATGTATTTCTCGGCGATACCCTCTCCACCCACTACATGATCAACAAGGGCTATTTGAGCAATATCCGCATGGCCAGCTTCGGCAAACATGAATCCCACGGGTTCGGTTTTGCCGTACGACGTAACGACACTCGTTTGTTGGAGGTCATCAACGCTACGCTGAACCAGGTCTCCATTGCCGAGCAAGCCGCCATCTCCAAGCGCTGGAGTGCAGGCAGCGACCTGTACCTCACGGACCACAGGATACAACTGACCGACCGCGAGCAACGCTGGCTGGCGAGGCATCCGGTGGTACGGGTGGTGGTGAACGAAACCTCCGCGCCCTTCACCTTCTTCGATGCGGATGGGGACTTTCGCGGCATCAGTGCCGACCTGCTGGAACTGATTAGGCTGCGCACCGGCCTGCGCCTGGACATCCAGCGCCGCCAGAACGACAGCGAAATGATCGCTGCGGTCCTCAACGATCAAGCCGACATGATTGCCGCACTTTTGCCCAGCAGCGAACGACAACTCCAGTTGAAGTTCAGCCGCCCCTACGTCGACAGTTCGTTCGTCCTGCTGACCCGCAAACAGTCCGACACGCCCACGACACTCGATCAGTTCGGCCACGCCAGCCTGGCAATCGCCAAAGGCAATCCGGTCATTGAATGGCTACGCAGCCAGTACCCGAACATTCAAATCATCGAAACGGACGGCCCCTTGCGCGCCGTGGAAATGCTCGCCCATGGCCAGGTCGACGGCAGCGTGAACTCGCAAGTGATGGCCAACTACTTCATCTCCTCCTATGCATGGCGCGACAGGTTGCAAATCAGCAGCACGGTGGGCACCCAACAGGCCATGTTCGCGCTGGCCACGGTAAAAAACGCCACAGAGTTGAACGCCATCCTCGACAAGGCCCTGACCAGCATCGCCCCCGACGAACTTGGCGTCATCAACAACCGCTGGCGCGGTTACGTCTCGCCCTCGGAACACACCTGGCGCACCTACAACCGCCTGTTCCTCCAGGTCGGCGCGGGCATTGGCCTGTTGCTGCTGTTTTCCCTGGCGTGGAATGCCTACATGCAGCGCCAGATCAGGCAGCGTCAACGGGCGGAACTGGCCCTCAATGATCAGCTCGAATTCATGCATTCGCTGCTCAACGGCACCCCTCACCCCATCTACGTGAGAGATCGCAACGGCATCCTGCAAAGCTGCAACGACAGCTACCTGCAAACGTTCGACGTCAAACGCGAAGACGTCATCGGCAAGAACCTGATGCCAAGTTCCATGAGCAACGCCTTCGAAGCGCAGGAGTACCAGGCGGACTACCAACGCGTCATGGCCGAAGGCACCGCCCTGATCGTGGATCGGCCCCTGCACATCGGGGACAGGCAACTGACGATCTACCACTGGATCCTCCCCTACCGAAACTCCGCCGCCGAAGTGCAAGGCATCATCGGCGGCTGGATCGACATCAGTGAGCGGCGCCAGCTGTTCGAGGAACTGCGCGCGTCCAAGCAGCGGGCCGACGACGCGAACCGCGCCAAAAGCACGTTCCTGGCAACCATGAGCCATGAAATCCGCACCCCCATGAACGCGGTGATCGGCATGCTTGAACTGGCCCTGAAACACGCCGACAAAGGCCACGTGGATCGCTCGACTATCGAAGTCGCGTACGAATCGGCCTCCGGCATGCTCGAACTGATAGGCGACATCCTGGACATCGCCCGTATCGAATCCGGCCATTTGAGCCTGGCCCCCGAACGCGTCAATCTCAGGGCCCTGCTGCAATCGGTCATACGAGTATTCGAGGGCGTGGCCCGGCAGAAAAACCTGGCGCTGTCCCTGCAGTTCGACGCTGCCGAGGGCAGCCCTGACGTGTTGATGGACCCGTTGCGGTTCAAACAGGTGCTGTCGAACCTGATCAGCAATGCCCTCAAATTTACCGAGCAGGGCCAGGTAGTGATCAAGGTCCGGCTGTCGCCAACCGACCGGGACGACGCTCTGCAGATGCACCTGGAGGTCAACGACAGCGGCATCGGTATTGGCCCGGCGGACCTGCAACGTTTGTTCGAACCTTTTGCCCAGGTCGATAACACCAGCCGGATGGCCCGCAACGGCGCGGGGTTGGGGCTGGTGATCAGTCGCAACTTGTGCCAGATGATGGGTGGCAGCCTGCACATGAACAGCCAACCCGGCACCGGCACCCAGGTCCAGGTACGCCTGCAACTGACCGTCCTGTCGACAGCCCCGGTTCGCCCCCCACCTGAGCCGGTCATCGAAACGGCCCTGGCCCCCCTGAACGTCCTGATCGTGGACGATCATCCCGCCAACCGCCTGCTGATGTCGCAGCAATTGGAATACCTGGGCCATCACTATCAGGTCGCCCATGATGGTGCCCACGGACTCGAGGTCTGGCAAAAGAAACATTTCGATCTGGTCATCGCCGATTGCAACATGCCCATCATGAGCGGCTATGAACTGGCCCGGTCGGTTCGTCGCGCTGAATCCGAACAGCAACGGCCACCCTGCACCCTCCTGGGGTTCACTGCCAATGCCCAACCGGAGGAAAAACAGCGCTGCCAGGACGCTGGGATGGACGACTGCCTGTTCAAGCCGATCAGCCTGAGCGCGTTGAGCCAATGGATCAACGCGGTCAAACCCACCGGCCGCCCAGCGGTTTTCAGTGTACAAAGCCTGCAGGCGTTGACTGGCGGCGACCCTTCGTCCAACCGGCGCCTGTTGGCCGAATTGCTCAGCAGCAGCCGCTCGGACCGCCAGGAGTTGCTCGACGTCGCCCGCGGCGCAAACCGGCAAGCGCTGAGCGAAATGGCGCACAAGATAAAAGGCGTCGCCCGCATCGTCCAGGCGACCTCGCTGATCCAGCGGTGCGAGGCGTTGGAGCGCGCTTGTCATCAGCCGCAAGCACCTGGGCGAATCAGCGACTGCATCGACGCCCTCGACCGCGCCATGAGCGAACTGGAGCAGGCCCTCGAAACGGAGATCGCCAAGGCAAAATAATCCAGCGTTTACTATGCTATTCGCTCAGCAGTGCGTACCTGGGGGGTTCTCGAGCGGTTTCCCCTGCACGCGGGAATACCCATCGAGAACGCCCCCTGACACTTGGAGTGACTGCAATGCCCAGCGCACCGCGTCCGGAAAAACGCCGGTTCCCCCTGCACGTTCATATCAGCGTGATGTTTACCCTGCTTCTGTTGCTGACCGGGGTGGTGCTGGGGATTTTCAATTACCGGCAAACCACGCAAATCATCCTGTCCAGCAGTGAAAAGCTGTTCAACCGTATTGAACAGGATGTGCGCCTGGATCTGTACGACACCTACGAACCCATCCGTCACCTGTTGAGCCTGCTGGCCGACTATCCAGCGACGCGCACGCCCCAGATGGCGCAGCGCCTGGCCCTGCTCGTGCCCTTCAGTCAGGCACTGCGGGACAACCCGAACCTGGCGTCGTTGTACCTGGGCGATCATCAGGGCAACTTCCTGATGGTCCGGCCATTGCGCACCGCGGCCCTGAAAGCCGCCCTGCAGGCACCGACCGACGCGGCCTACCAGGTCTGGACGGTGGAGCGGACAACCGAGCAAGGCCCGGTTCATTCCCAGTCGCTGTTCTACGACGAGACGCTGACGCTCATCGGGCGCCGGGACATTGCCGACGAAACCTACGACCCCCGCAGCCGCAGCTGGTTTCGCAGCGCCGCCGGCAGCACCGAGCAGATCACCACCGAGCCCTACGTTTTTTTCTCCACCCATAACGTCGGCACCACCCTTGCCCGGCGCAGTGGCGAGCAGGCGGTCATCGGCGCCGACCTGACCCTGGCGGCCCTGTCCCAGACCCTGGCCAAGCATAAGGTGACCACCGGCACCGAAGTCGTCCTGCTCGATCCCACGGGCAACGCAGTGGGTTATCCCGACAGCAGCCGGCTGCTCGCCGACGCCCAGTCGGCACGCCTGACCAAGGCCCGCGACCTCAGTCCGGCTATCGCCGCCGCGCTCGACGACAACACCGACACCACGCGCCTGGAAGCGGCCGGACGCCAGTGGATCGTTTCTCGCAGCCACATGCAGGAAGGTGGGCCCCAGGGCCTGGAACTGGCGCTGCTGGTCCCTGAAGATGAGCTGCTGGACAATGCCTATCGCATGCGCTGGCAAGGCGCGCTCATCACCCTCGCCACCCTGCTGCTGTGCCTGCCTCTGGGCTGGCTGACGTCCCGGATCCTGGTCAAGCCCTTGGGCGACCTGGTGCAGGAGGCCGATGCCATTCGCAGCTTTGACTTCAACTACCCAGTGTCCCGTCGCTCCCCGGTGCTGGAAGTCGATCAGTTGGGCGTATCAATGGCGCGCATGAAAGAGACCCTGGCGAGTTTCTTTGAAATCACCGCCAGCCTGCGCGCCGAAACCCGCTTCGCCCCGTTGCTGGAACGGGTGTTATTTGAAACCGTGAAAATCGGCCAGGCCCAGGCCGGCCTGATCTATTTGCGCGAGAACGACGAAAACCGGGTCAAGCCGTATGGGCTGATAATCAATGGAACACCCAGGGACCTCGACGCCTTCAAGCTGCGCAGTCATGAACTACAGGCTGGCGACAGTCCGCAATGGCTCCAGCAACTGGCCACCTCGGACAACCTCGTGGCCTCCCTGGGCTTCGAACAGGCGGCCGATCTGCAGAGCGTCCTGCAGGCACTGGACTCGCCGCGGGTCCATCTGATTGGTATTCGCCTGCGCAATCGACACCAGGAAACCGTCGGCGTATTGGTACTGTTGATCACAGACAGCGGCACCGAAGCCGACCTGGAAAAACTGCAGCCCGACCGCATCGCCTTCCTGCAGGCCGTGTCCGGTGCCGCCGCCGTGAGCATCGAGGGCCAGCGCCTGCAAGACAGGCAAAAGCAGTTGCTGGACGCCTTCATCCAATTGCTGGCCGGCGCGATTGATGCCAAGAGCCCCTACACCGGCGGCCATTGCCAGCGGGTGCCGGTCCTGACCCTGATGCTCGCCCAGGCGGCCGCTGCCAGCCAGGCACCGGCATTCGACGCCTACCGGCCAACGGAGGATGAATGGGAAGCCCTGCACATCGCCGCCTGGCTGCACGATTGCGGCAAGGTCACCACCCCCGAATACGTGGTCGACAAGGCCACCAAGCTGGAAACCCTGAACGACCGGATCCACGAGATACGCACTCGCTTCGAAGTGCTCAAGCGCGACGCCTGGGTCGATTACTGGCAGGCCGTGGCAAGCGGCGGCGAGCCGTCATCCCTGGCACAGCAGCGCGACGCGACATTGACGGCCCTGGATGACGACTTTACCTTCGTCGCCCGCTGCAACCTGGGCTGCGAAGCCATGGCCGAGGCCGATCTGCAACGCTTGCAACAGATTGCCCAACGCCCATGGACCCGGACCCTCGACGATCGCCTTGGGGTTTCCTGGGAAGAGCACCGACGCCAGAATCGCACACCCAAGCCGTCGCTACCGGTCACTGAGCCGCTGTTGGCAGACAAGCCCGAGCACCTGCTCGAACACCACGAAGCCGAACTGATCCCGGCGGACAACCCGTGGGGTTTCCAGCTCGACGTACCGGCCTGGAAATACAACCGCGGCGAGCTCTACAACCTGAGCATCACGCGAGGCACGCTGACCCGCGAGGAACGCTACGTCATCAACCATCACATGGTGCAGACGATCATGATGCTCAGTCAGCTGCCCTTCCCCAGTCACCTGGACAATGTCGCGGAGATCGCTGGCGGTCATCACGAGAAAATGGATGGCAGCGGTTATCCCAAGCGCCTCAAACGTGAAGAGATGAGCCTGCCGGCACGCATGATGGCCATTGCCGACATTTTCGAAGCGCTGACGGCAGCCGACCGCCCCTACAAGAAAGCGAAGAAACTGAGCGAGGCCCTGGGCATCATGGCTACCATGTGCCGTGACGCCCATATCGATCCCGAGCTGTTCGGGTTGTTCATCGAAGAAAAAATCTACGAGAGCTACGCCAACCAGTTCCTCGCCCCGCACCAGATCGATGAAGTCGATCCCCACAGCCTGCTGGTCAAGGCAGGGTTGAAGGTATGATCAGCAATCCGTCAGGCGCAGGAATATCGCGGCCAACTGCTCGATGCCGGCTTGATCATGTTCGGTAAAACGCGCCGGTTTCGGACTGTCCAGGTCGAGCACGCCGATCAGGCGCCCGTCCTTGACCAGCGGAACTACCAGCTCGCTGTTCGACGCGCTGTCGCAGGCGATGTGCCCGGCGAAGGCATGGACGTCTTCGACGCGCTGGGTCTGCCGGGTCGCGGCCGCCGTACCGCACACGCCGCGGCCAAAGGGGATCCGCACGCAGGCGATCTGGCCCTGGAACGGTCCCAGGACCAACTCTTCGTTGCGATTGAGGTAGAAACCGGCCCAGTTCAGATCATCCAGCTGACTGGACAGGAAAGCCGAGAACTGCGCGGCGTTGGCAATGAAGTCACGCTCATCGGCCAGCAAGGATTCCAGCTGTGCCGATAACAACGCGTAGCCGTCAAGGCCGACTCCGGTGTCCTTCAAATCGATCATGCCTTGTGCTCCAACAATTTCAGGCCTACCCAATAACGGGCAAACTGATAGGCGCAACGTCCGTTGCGGTTGCCGCGACCGGTTGCCCAGCGCACCGCCAGCACATCCAGCGCTTCGTCGCGCTGCCAGGCCAGCCCGGCCTTGGCCGCCAGTTCGCCGATCCAGTGCTCCACCACGTTGAGGAAATGCTCCTGGGTAAACGGATAAAACGACAGCCACAGGCCAAAGCGGTCGGACAAGGCGATCTTGTCCTCTACCGCTTCACTGGGGTGAAGTTCGCCGTCGACCCGTTTCCAATTCTCGTTGTCGCTTTCCTTTTCCGGCACCAGGTGACGACGGTTGGAGGTGGCATACAGCAGCACGTTGTCCGGCGCCTGCTCCAGGGATCCATCCAACACGCTCTTGAGCACGCGGTAATCGCCTTCACCGGATTCGAACGACAAGTCATCGCAGAACAACACGAAGCGCTGGGGCAGTTTCGCAACCTGCTCGACCACCCGAGGCAAATCGGCCAGGTGATCGCGTTCGATCTCGATCAAGCGCAAGCCATGCGGGGCATGTTCAGCCAACAAGGCGCGTACCAGGGACGATTTGCCGGTGCCACGCGAGCCCCAGAGCAAGGCATGGTTGGCGGGCATGCCATCGATGAACTGCCGGGTGTTACGGCCCAGTTGTTCGACCTGGCGGTCCACGCCGATCAGGTCCGACAGGCGCATGTCGAGGCTGACCTGCAGCGGCAGCAGGTAGCCGCTACGGCCGTCACGCTGCCAGCGGGCAGCCAGGGTCTGGGTCCAATCGATGGTGGGCCGGGGCGCCGGCAGCAAAGGTTCGATCCGGGCCAGCACGGCATCGGCACGCTCAAGAAAAGCATTCAATCGCGAGTCCACGTCTTCTCCTCGGACAGGTTCACAGTAATGATGGCGCTCGAGCTACGAAACGCCGTATCCAATGGCGGGTCTACTTCACACAATACACACCGGCTGCACCGGATTTCAGAGATGATCAGCTATGCTTGACCGGCGAAGGGAAACGTAAGTGGTTCATCACTCAATGGACATCAGATTCACCCAACGGCTTTCCTATAAGCAGGCCCGCCTGACCGTCCTGGTGGGCTTCGTGTTGGGCACCTTGCTCAGCCTGATGCAGATCGGCATCGATTATGCCAGCGAAGACGCGTCGATCAACCGTGAAATCCTCTCGCTGCTGGAAATCAGCCATAACCCGGCCTCGCGCATCGCCTACAACATCGACGCCGAGCTCGCCCAAGAGCTGTCCATGGGCCTGCTGCGCTCACCGGCCATCATCGGGGCCGAGCTGATCGACAACAACAATACGGTGCTCGCCAGCGTCAAGCGGCCCGAGCTGCAAAGCAGCTACCGGTTCATCAGCGACTTTCTGTTCGGCGCCCAGCGTCAGTTCGAGGACCGGCTCTACCTGGATCACTTGCCCAGCGAATCCCTGGGCATGCTGCGACTGGACGTCGACACTTTTGCGTTCGGCAGTCGTTTCCTGCGCCGTGCCGAGGTCACCTTGCTCAACGGTTTCGCCCGCAGCCTGATCCTGACGGGCCTGCTGCTGGCACTGTTCTACGTGATGCTGACCAAGCCCTTGGTGCGGGTCATCCGCGAACTGAGCAGCCGCGACCCGAGCAGCAACGAGCAGAGCCGCCTGGAATGCCCCACCGGCCACCAGTCCGATGAAATTGGCGTGCTGGTATCCGTCGCCAACCAGCAGTTCGAAAATATCTCCACCGAAATCCAGCAGCGGCGCACGGCCGAAAATCGCCTCACCGAATACCTCGCGCAACTGGAAAACATCGTCTCGGCACGCACCGCCGAACTCAAGGCCAGCAACGCCCGCCTCAGCCAGTCCAACGAGGAACTGGAAGTGGCCCGGCGCACGGCCCTGGACATGGCCGAGGCCCGCTCTGCGTTCCTCGCCAACATGAGCCACGAGATACGCACACCGCTGAACGGCCTGCTGGGAATGATCGCCCTGTCCCTGGACGGCCCCCTGACGGCCGAACAACAGCAACAGCTATCGATTGCCCATGACTCGGGCAAGGTATTGGTCGAACTGCTCAACGACATCCTCGACCTGTCGAAATTCGACGCCGGTCAACTGGAGCTCGAACACATCCCGTTCGACCTCGGCTCCCTGGTGGAGGATACCGCCAACCTGCTTTCCCAGAACGCGGCCCCCAGTGTCGAACTGGCCTGCCTGATCGACCCGCAGTTCCCGGCGCAAGTACTCGGCGACCCGACCCGGGTGCGCCAGATCGTCAGCAACCTGCTGTCCAACGCACTGAAATTCACGCGCTTCGGCCGGGTCGACGTGAAGTTGAGTCATTACGAGGGCGGCGTGCGCATCGAGATCTGCGACACGGGTATCGGCATTCCCCAGGAAGCCCAGGCAAGAATCCTGCAACCGTTCACCCAGGCCGGCGCCGGGATTACCCGCCAGTTCGGTGGCACCGGGCTGGGCCTGGCACTGACCTACAACCTCTGCGAAGCCATGCAGGGCCGGTTGACGATCAGTTCCGAAGCCGGCTTTGGCAGTCAGTTCTGTGCCGACCTGCCCCTGCCCTGCCATCTCCCGGCAACGCCGGTCGAACCGTTGCGCGGCAACGTCGTCGCCATCACCGGCAGCAGCAGCGGCCTGGCCGAATTGCTGGGCATGCTGTTGCCGGGATGGGGCCTGGATTATGTGCAGCGCTCCATCGATGACGGGTTGTTGGGGCTCACACCCGACGTACTGATTACCGACTGCCCGGAATGCCTGTTCAACCTGCGGCCAACCTTTGACGCACCGATCCTGCTGGTGACCGCCTATGGCAGCTTCATGCCCAGCGAAGAAGCCGCCGCCCTCGCCCCGCTGATACAACAGGCCCGGCCGCTGGCGCGCCATGCGCTATACCAGATTCTGCGGCGCGCCATGCAAAGCGAGGCGACCGTCATCGATGACGCACAGATCGAAGCCCTGGCGCCGTCCAGGCGTGGACGGGTGCTGCTGGTGGAGGACAACCCGGTCAACCAACTGGTGGCCAAGGGGATGTTGGTAAAGCTGGGCTGCGAAGTCACCGTCGCGGCCCATGGCGGCGAAGCCCTGGATCAACTGGAACAACGGGTGTTCGACCTGGTGTTGATGGACTGCAACATGCCGGTGATGGATGGTTACGAAGCCAGCCGGCAGATCCGCCAAAGCGGGCGCTGGTCGGATCTGCCGATTGTCGCCCTGACGGCCAACGCGATGCCCGAGGAACGCGAGCGTTGCCGCGCGGCCGGCATGAACGATTACCTGTCCAAGCCATTCCGCCGCGAAGAACTGGCGGCAGTGCTGGACCAGTGGGTGCCGACTACGTCAGCGCTTTGATCTGGCCCAACAGGTAATCGAGACCGTCTCGCAACGTTCCGAGGCGGTCCAGGTCGATACCGCTGTCGCACAACAGGCGGGCCTTGAGCGGAGCGACCTGTTCACGCAAGGCTCGCCCTGCAGTCGTCAGGCTCAAGTGCACCTCCCGCTCGTCCCGGGCCGAACGCTGGCGCTGGACCAGGTCCAGCTGTTCCAGGCGCTTGAGCAGCGGCGTCAGCGTGCCGGAATCCAGCAGCAAACGCTCACCCAGGGCCTTGACCGTCGGCTGTGGTGGGGCCGTGTCCTGCCATTCCCACAGCACCAGCATCGCCAGGTACTGCGGATAAGTCAGACCGAGCTGATCGAGCATCGGTTTGTAGCCACGGATCACTGCGCGCGAAGCAGCGTACAGCTTGAAGCACAACTGGCTGTCGAGCTTCAGCGAATCGACTGACAGGTCATTCATTTGAGCAGCGCTTCGATCTCACCGGTCAGGTCCTGGGGCTTGGTGGTCGGGGCAAAACGCTTGACCACTTGGCCGTCCTTGCCGATCAGGAACTTGGTGAAATTCCACTTGATGCCTTTGGACCCCAGCACGCCGGGCGCCCGCTGCTTAAGCTGGACGAACAGGGGATGGGCGTTGGCACCATTGACCTCGATTTTCTTGAACAGCGGAAAACTCACGCCAAAGTTCAGCTCGCAGAACTCGGTAATCGCCCCCTCGTTGCCCGGCTCCTGCTTGCCGAACTGATTGCAGGGAAAGCCCAACACCACCAGGCCCTGGTCCTTGTAGGTCTGCCACAGCGCCTCAAGCCCCTTGTACTGCGGGGTGAACCCGCACTGGCTGGCCGTGTTGACCACCAGCACAGCCTTGCCGGCGAAATCGGCGAGGGTCTTTTGCTCACCCTTGATGGTGGTGCACGGGATGCTCAACAGGTTATCGCTCATGGCAAGGCTCCGAAAACGTATAGGACAGGCGGCGAAGATAGCGAGCAATTAAATTGCATGCAATTTAATTATCAAAAATACCCACACCACAAACTGTGGGAGCAAGGCTTGCCCGCGATGAAGGCGATACGGTCGTTCAGAAATCGAGAGGCCCTGTTTCGCGAGCAAGCTTTGCTCCCACCGAATTACTCCCGGGGGACCAGATCCAGGCACACCGAGTTGATGCAGTACCGCAAACCCGTGGGCGGCGGGCCGTCGGGGAAGACGTGGCCCAGGTGAGCGTCGCATTTGGCGCAGACCACCTCGGTGCGAATCATGCCGTGGCTGACGTCCCGAACCTCCACCACCGCGCTGCCCTCGATCGGCGCGTAGAAACTCGGCCAGCCACAACCGGAATCGAATTTGGTCTGCGAATCGAACAACGGCTCGTTGCAGCAAATGCAGTGGTACACGCCGTCGGTCTTGGTGGCGTTGTATTTACCGGAGAATGGCCGCTCGGTGCCCTTCAGCCGACAGACGTTGTACTGCTCCGGGTCGAGCATGGAGCGCCATTCTTCAAGGGTTTTTTCCAACTTTTCCATCGTCCTACCTCGGCAATTGAAAAAGCCCGATCCGACGCTTTTCCGCAGATCGGGCGGCACGTATGATTGCGCCTCGTCAGACGCCAGTCTGGCAGTCACGTCATGCGCATTCAAACGGATTGTGGCGCCTATACCGCGTCAGGCCTGGGCACAGACGCAGGATTCCCAGTACGGTAGTTCATACGCCGCCTGGATCGTTCATTTTCGGGAACACATCGCCATGCAGGTCAGCAAATCGAACAAGCTCGCCAACGTCTGCTACGACATTCGCGGCCCGGTGCTCAAGCACGCCAAACGCCTGGAAGAGGAAGGCCATCGCATCCTCAAGCTGAACATCGGTAATCCGGCCCCCTTTGGTTTCGAAGCGCCCGATGAAATCCTCCAGGACGTCATCCGCAATCTGCCGACCGCCCAGGGCTACAGCGACTCCAAGGGCCTGTTCAGCGCCCGCAAGGCCGTGATGCAGTACTACCAGCAGAAGCAGGTCGAAGGCGTCGGCATCGAGGACATCTACCTGGGTAACGGTGTGTCCGAGCTGATCGTGATGTCCATGCAAGCCCTGCTCAACAACGGCGACGAAGTGCTGGTGCCGGCGCCGGACTATCCGCTGTGGACCGCTGCCGTGAGCCTGTCCGGTGGCAACCCGGTGCATTACCTGTGCGACGAACAGGCCAACTGGTTTCCCGACCTGGCGGACATCAAGGCCAAGATCACGCCCAATACCAAGGCACTGGTGATCATCAACCCGAACAACCCGACCGGCGCCGTGTATTCCAGGGAAGTGCTGCTGGGCATGCTGGAACTGGCCCGCCAGCACAACCTGGTGGTGTTTTCCGACGAGATCTACGACAAGATCCTCTACGACGACGCCGTGCACATCTGCACTGCATCCCTGGCACCGGACCTGCTGTGCCTGACCTTCAACGGCCTGTCCAAATCCTATCGGGTAGCGGGTTTCCGCTCAGGCTGGGTCGTCATTTCCGGTCCCAAGCATCACGCCCAGAGCTACATCGAAGGCATCGACATGCTGGCCAACATGCGCCTGTGTGCCAACGTGCCGAGCCAGCATGCGATCCAGACGGCGCTTGGCGGCTACCAGAGCATCAACGACCTGGTCCTGCCCCAGGGCCGACTGCTGGAACAGCGCAATCGAACCTGGGAGCTGCTCAACGACATTCCCGGCGTCAGTTGTGTCAAGCCGATGGGCGCGCTGTATGCCTTCCCGCGGATCGACCCGAAGGTCTGCCCGATCCACAACGATGAAAAATTCGTCCTCGACCTGCTGCTGTCCGAGAAGCTACTGGTGGTCCAGGGCACGGCGTTCAACTGGCCGTGGCCGGATCACTTCCGCGTCGTGACCCTGCCGCGGGTCGATGACCTCGACCAGGCCATTGGCCGGATCGGCAACTTCCTCAAGTCCTACCGCCAATAAGCCAGACAGCGTGCGGGGAGTCCTCGCCTCGCACGCTGTTTGATTCAGCAACACATCCGTTCTGCCGACTCCGCAACGCCTTCTACACTAGGGGTTGAACAGCCAACGGGCACTCTGGCTCAACGTTCACGGGGGGCAGGCGCCATATTTTTTTCCCCAGTCACTTTCAGAAAAGTCTTTCAAACATTTAGGACGGCTGTAGGACACAGTTTGAAATAGTCGGCGAGTTGAATAGCCTGCGGCGGCACCTTATATACCCCGCATAACGCTACATCTTTAGCACGAGGAGATTTTCACAACCATGATGCGCATCCTGCTGTTCTTGGCCACTAACCTGGCGGTCGTGCTGATTGCCAGCATCACCCTGAGCCTCTTCGGCTTCAACGGGTTCATGGCGGCCAACGGGGTTGATCTCAACCTCAATCAGCTGCTGATTTTCTGTGCGGTGTTCGGTTTCGCCGGTTCCCTGTTCTCGCTGTTCATCTCCAAGTGGATGGCGAAGATGAGCACCAGCACCCAGATCATCAGCCAGCCGCGCACTCGCCACGAACAATGGCTGCTGCAAACCGTCGAGCAGTTGTCCCGCGAAGCCGGTATCAAGATGCCGGAAGTCGGTATCTTCCCGGCCTATGAGGCCAACGCCTTTGCCACCGGCTGGAACAAGAACGACGCACTGGTCGCCGTCAGCCAGGGCTTGCTCGAGCGCTTCTCGCCCGATGAAGTCAAGGCCGTGCTGGCCCACGAGATCGGCCACGTCGCCAACGGCGACATGGTGACCCTGGCGCTGATCCAGGGCGTGGTGAACACCTTCGTGATGTTCTTTGCCCGCATCATCGGCAATTTCGTCGACAAGGTGATCTTCAAGAACGAAGAAGGCCAAGGCATCGCCTACTACGTGGCGACCATCTTCGCCGAGCTGGTACTGGGCATCCTCGCCAGCGCCATCGTCATGTGGTTCTCGCGCAAGCGTGAATTCCGCGCCGACGACGCCGGTGCACGCCTGGCCGGCACCAGCGCCATGATCGGCGCCCTGCAACGCCTGCGCGCCGAACAAGGCTTGCCAGTGCACATGCCCGACACCCTGAATGCCTTTGGCATCAACGGTGGCATCAAGCAGGGCCTGGCTCGCATGTTCATGAGCCATCCGCCGCTGGAAGAGCGTATTGACGCACTGCGTCGTCGGGGTTGATCGTTAGTCAAGAGAAAACCCGCAGAAATGCGTAATGCTGTTCAGCTTGGAAAAAACGGCGCTTCTTTCAGAAATGGGAAGCGTCTTTTTTTGGGGAGTTTTTTTTGGAAAAATCTACTCGCCCTTTTCCTGATGGGTCGTGTGTATATCCATTACTGCGGTAACGGATATGTACTCGATCAACAAAATCCAGGCCACCCCGTCAGGCCGCCTTCGCGAGCAAGCCCGCTCCCACAGGGGAACTTGGGTGACCACAGGTTTTGTGTTCACAGCAGATCAAATGTGGGAGCAAGCATGCTCCCGATGGCATCAGCACAAACAACGCTTCAACCTCTGGACAGCCGATAAACACGCTCATCCAGCCGCTTCACACCCGCCTGCAAAAACTTCCAGCTCTCTCCCAGTACATCCTGTTCCTGCAAGACCTCCAGCCGCCAGGCATCCCCCAGCAGCCGCTGCACCTCATCATCCCCGACAGAGAACGGTGGGCCAGGCATTTCATCCTGGTTGTAATCCAGGGTAATCAACAATCCGACGCCATTGGGCAAGATCTTCTGCAGATGGGCCGCATACCGCTCGCGCATCGGCAGGGGCAAAGCGATCAGCGCGGCGCGGTCGTACAGTCCCACGCAATCGACCACATCCTTCGGGCCCAGGGCAAAGAAATCACCGCAGCGAATCTCGATATCACCGGCACGGAACACCCTGAAAGCGCCCTCTTCACTCACAACCGGCTCAAGCTGATGCTCAAGGAAAAAATCCGTGGCGGCTTTTTCCGACAACTCCACGCCAAGCACTGAGTAGCCCTGATGGGCAAGCCACAGCAGATCCAGGCTTTTCCCACACAACGGCACCAGCACCCGACTGCCTTGGGCCAATCCCAATTGTGGCCAGAAACGTTGCAGGTAGGGGTTCACCTCCGGTAAGTGAAAACCAATCTGGTTCGATGACCAGCGCTTGTGCCAAAACTCGGGCTCCATGATTCACTCCAGAAAATTCGATCAAAATGGGTTAAAACTTATATTAGATTTAGATCATTGACCTGATGGAAGATGACCCCATCTTAACGCTCAGGAGTCCCTTCATGCTGCCCAGCCTGTTTATCTCCCATGGCTCACCGATGCTCGCCCTGGAACCCGGCGACAGCGGTCCGGCATTGGCTCGCCTGGCCGCTCAATTGCCCAAGCCCAAGGCCATCGTCATCGTGTCCGCTCACTGGGAAAGTAACGAACTGCTGGTCAGCGCCAATCCGCAGCCGCGCACCTGGCACGACTTCGGCGGCTTTCCACCGGCGCTGTATGAGGTGCAGTACCCCGCGCCTGGCGATCCTCAACTGGCGACGCAAGTCGCGGACATGCTCAACGCCGCGGACCTGCCGGCACGCCTCGACCCTCAACGGCCGTTTGACCATGGTGCCTGGGTGCCATTGTCCTTGATGTACCCCGAGGCCGACATCCCGGTGGTGCAGGTTTCCCTGCCCAGCCGCCAGGGACCGATGTTGCAGACACAGGTCGGCCAGGCCCTGGCGAACCTGCGCCAACAGGGCATCTTGCTGATCGGCTCTGGCAGCATCACCCATAACCTGCGCGACCTGGACTGGAACGCCGGTCCCGACAGCATCGAGCCCTGGGCCAAGGACTTTCGCGATTGGATGGTTGAGAAGCTGGCGGCCGACGACGAGACCGCGCTGCATGATTACCGTCGCCAGGCACCGAACGCCGTGCGCAGCCACCCCAGTGATGAGCACTTGCTGCCGCTGTATTTTGCCCGGGGTGCAGGGGGCAAGTTCAGTGTTGCCCATGCGGGGTTCACGATGGGGACGCTGGGGATGGACATCTATCGGTTCGATTGACCGGGTCGCTTCAATCGCGAGCAAGCTCGCTCCCACATTGGATTTTCGGCGCTCCCAAAACCTTGTGGGAGCGGGCTTGCTCGCGAATGGGACAACGCCAATCAACCTGAAGGAACACCAAACGACAGGCAAAAAAAATCCCCGAACCAGTCGGGGATTTTTCATGTTCGATCAATCAGCCCAAGAGCCGATCAATCTTCGCGATAGCGACGCAGCTTGAGCTGCTTGCCAGCCACACGAGTGTCTTTCAACTTGGTCAGCAACTTCTCCAGACCATCTTCCGGCAGCTCTACCAGGCTGAAGCTGTCACGCACCTGAATGCGGCCGATAGCTTCGCGGGCCAGGCCGCCTTCGTTGAGGATGGCACCCAGCAGGTTCTTGGCAGCGATGCCGTCACGGGCACCCAGCGCGGTACGGCAGCGAGCACGACCTTCGGCCAGCGGGATCGGCGCACGACGCTCGCGATCACCACGATCCGGACGATCACCGGTGCGCTCAGGACGATCGCCACGCGGTGCGTTGTTCGGCACCAGGGGACGTTCCTTCTCGATTGCAGCCAGGTTCAGCGCTTGGCCATTGGTGGCCTTGCGCAGCAGTGCGGCGGCCAGGGCGCGAGGGCTGCAACCGATGTCGGCGGTCAGGCGATCGAGCAGATCACCGTGGGTCGATTCGGCGTCAGCCACCAGTGGCGACAGGCTGTTGGTCAGTTTCTTGATGCGGGCATCGAGAACGGCCTGGGCGTCCGGCAGGCGAACTTCAGCTACCTTCTGGCCAGTTACACGCTCGATCACTTGCAGCATGCGGCGCTCACGCGGGGTGACCAGCAGCAGCGCACGGCCTTCGCGACCGGCACGGCCAGTACGGCCGATACGGTGAACGTAGGATTCCGGATCGTACGGCATGTCCACGTTGAATACGTGGGTGATGCGCGGAACGTCCAGGCCACGGGCAGCAACGTCGGTCGCCACAACGATATCCAGGCGGCCATCCTTGAGGGAGTCGATCACGCGCTCACGCTGGTTCTGGGCAATGTCACCGTTCAGCGCAGCGGCTTTGTAGCCTTTGGCTTCCAGGGCGCTGGCCAGGTCCAGGGTCGCTTGCTTGGTGCGCACGAACATGATCAGGGCGTCGAAGTCTTCCACTTCCAGCAAGCTGAGAACGGCAGACGTCTTCTGGTCAGCGTGAACCAGCAGGTGAGCCTGTTCGATCGCGGTGACGGTCTGGGTCTTGGTCTGGATCTTCACGTGTTGCGGATCGCGCAGGTGGCGCTCGGCAATGGCGCGGATCGATTGCGGCAGGGTGGCCGAGAACAATACAGTCTGGCGGGTTGCTGGCAGGGCCTTGAAGATGACTTCCAGGTCATCCATGAAACCCAGCTTGAGCATTTCGTCGGCTTCGTCGAGAACCAGGTGGTTCACGGTGGCCAGGACTTTTTCGTCACGACGCAGGTGGTCGCACAGACGACCCGGAGTGGCGACAACGATCTGCGCGCCATTACGGATGGCTTTGAGTTGTGGGCCCATCGGGGCACCGCCGTAAACGGCCACAACAGTAACGCCAGGCATCTGCTTGGAATAGGTTTCGAAAGCGGTTGCTACTTGCAGCGCCAACTCACGAGTTGGCGCCAGGATCAGGGCTTGCGGTTCGCGCTTGGCAGGATCGATGCGATGCAGGATCGGCAGGGCGAACGCAGCGGTTTTACCCGTACCGGTTTGCGCCTGGCCAATCATGTCGTGGCCGGCCATGATGATCGGGATCGATTGCTGCTGAATCGCCGAAGGTTCTTCGTAGCCGGTCGCAGTGACGGCAGCGAGAATGTTCGGGTTGAGATTAAAAGCGGCGAAGCCGCCGGTTTCCTGGGTCATGGGTCTGCCTCTAAGTGCATCCGCAAAGACCCATGCTCCAAAGCTGCGCATGCCGTGTTGAGACTCAAGAGTCGCCCTGGCTGCTTTGTCGGCGGGGATTTGCGAAAACGAATGAATGAAAAAGAACGTCGTGGAAGCATCCGTTGTGCGGACATGCAACCGAAGCTGACTTCGGGGAATTGCGCTACCTTGACGCGGCCCGGCTAAAGGCCGGCGCGCACTATACCGGAATTCGCCCAAAAAGGGAGCTTTTTTTATTGCCAGACACCGTTATGGGGCTCGCTGTCACAGGCCCAGGGGTTAACGGTACAACCGTTTGTTTTACAGAGGCCCAGCGTTGCGGGGATGAGGTGCTAAAACGGTTCATCTTTACCTGTGGGAGCAAAGCTTGCTCGCGATGCGGACACCGCGATTTGCGCAGGTACTGAGTTGCGTTCATCGCGAGCAAGCTTTGCTCCCACAGGGGGGGGGGTTGTCACGCCTTGGACGGGTGTCACGTTGCCGGGCGAATGGCCTTGATCAACGACTGCAACGAATAGCCCAGTCGCGGCGCCAGCCCTTCGGCCCTGGCGACCAGTCCTTGCATGTCCAGCTCCTGATCCAGGTCCGCCGGCACGATGAGGATCACATTGCCCTCCTTCACCGGCAGCTCCCAATAATGCCGGTGGTACAAGCCGCGCAACAGCGCCGCCCCCAATGGCTTGCCGTCATCGGTGGCCCACTGGTTGATCACCAGCCAGCCGCCCGGGTTGAGGCGTTTCTGGCAGTTTTCCAGGAAGCCCCAGGCCAGGTGCCCGACGCCGGGACCGACATCGGTATAGAGGTCGACGAAAATCAAGTCCGCCGGCTCGGCGCTTTCAAGCAGCTCCAGTGCATCGCCGACGCGGATGTACAGCCGCGGATCGTCATCCAACCCCAGGTATTCGATGGCCAGGCGTGGCACGTCGGGGCGCAGTTCAATGGCCTCGACATCTTCCAACGGCAGGAACTTGAGGCAGGCCTGGGTCAACGTACCGGCGCCCAGCCCCAGAAACAGCGCACTTTCCGGCTGCTCGTGACACAACGCGCCGATGAGCATGGCGCGGGTATAGTCATATTCGAGCCAGCTCGGATCGGCTGTGAACACGCAACTCTGCTCAATGGCATCGCCAAACTCGAGAAACCGGTAATCGGCCACTTCGAATACGCGAATCATGCCGAACTCGTCGTGCACCTCGGCGAGCAAATGCTCGACGCGCTCCTCTGTCATTTCATCTCCTGATGGTGACCGTGCCGGCTTGAGCCTGCGTATACGGGACAAAGGCGCGATTGTCCGCGAAGCAACCGGAGCAGGTCACGCACTAATTTGCTGATAACATGGCCGTCCAAGCGTAAATCACCTAGAGATCATGATGAGCCAACCCTGGAGCCCTGACAGCTGGCGCGCCCTGCCGATCCAGCAACAACCCCGCTACCCCGACGCCGCGCACCTGTTGCAGGTAGAGCAGACCCTGGCCAGCTATCCGCCTCTGGTGTTTGCCGGTGAGGCCCGGGAGTTGCGCCGTCAGTTCGCCGAGGTGACCCAGGGCCGGGCGTTCCTGCTGCAAGGCGGCGACTGCGCCGAAAGCTTTGCCGAGTTCTCGGCGGCCAAGATCCGCGACACCTTCAAGGTGCTCTTGCAGATGGCGATCGTCATGACCTTTGCCGCCGGCTGCCCGGTGGTCAAGGTCGGGCGCATGGCCGGGCAGTTCGCCAAGCCGCGCTCAGCCAATGATGAAACCATCGACGGTGTGACCTTGCCGGCCTACCGGGGCGATATCGTCAACGGCATCGGTTTCGACGAGAAAAGCCGCGTACCGGACCCGGAGCGGTTGCTGCAGTCCTACCACCAGTCCACCGCCACCTTGAACCTGCTGCGCGCCTTCGCCCAGGGCGGGTTCGCCGACCTGCACCAGGTGCACAAGTGGAACCTGGACTTCATCGCCAATTCGGCCCTGGCGGAAAAGTACAGTCACCTGGCCGACCGCATCGACGAAACCCTGGCATTCATGCGCGCCTGCGGCATGGACAGCTCGCCGCAACTGCGCGAAACCAGTTTCTTCACTGCCCACGAAGCGTTGCTGCTCAATTACGAAGAAGCCTTCGTGCGCCGTGACAGCCTGACCAACGATTATTACGACTGCTCGGCCCACATGCTGTGGATCGGCGACCGCACCCGTCAGTTGGACGGCGCCCATGTCGAATTCCTGCGCGGGGTGAACAACCCGATCGGGGTCAAGGTCGGCCCGAGTATGGATCCCGACGACCTGATCCGCCTGATCGACGTGCTCAACCCGCAGAACGACCCCGGCCGGCTGAACCTGATCGCCCGGATGGGCGCCAACAAGGTCGGCGAACACTTGCCGCCGCTGTTGCGCGCCGTGCAGCGTGAAGGCAAGCAAGTGCTGTGGAGCTCAGACCCGATGCATGGCAACACCATCAAGGCCAGCAGCGGCTACAAGACCCGGGACTTTGCGCAGATCCTCGGTGAAGTGAAGCAGTTCTTCCAGGTCCACGAAGCCGAAGGCACCTATGCCGGCGGGATTCACATCGAGATGACCGGGCAAAACGTCACCGAATGCATCGGCGGCGCACGCCCGATTACCGAGGACGGGCTGTCGGACCGCTACCACACCCACTGCGACCCGCGGATGAATGCCGATCAGTCGCTGGAGCTGGCGTTTTTGATTGCCGAGACGTTGAAGCAGGTTCGGCGGTGAGTCAGTAAGGCTTTCGGTGCCTGCTGGATTGCTGTCGCGAGCAAGCTCGCTCCCACATTGGATCGGCTGTGAACACAAAACCTGTGGTCACCAGAAATCCCTTGTGGGAGCGAGCTTGCTCGCGAAGGCGTCGGCTCAGTCACCATCAATCTGGGCCAATGCCACCGCCAACCGAACCCCACTCACTCGCTGGCAATTGAGCTGGACCCGCTCCAACCCCAGCCACCGGGCCATGCGCCTCAAGTTCAGCGCCAGGGCCTGCATCCCCTCCTCGTCCAGCCCCGACGCGTCCTCGTGCACGGCATGCACGGCCAACTGCCCCAGGGCCCGCTCCGCCCGCAGGTCCACCCGAGCTGCAATGCGTTCGTGGTGCAGGAACGGCAACACGTAATAGCCATACACCCGCTTGTGGACAGGCGTGTAGATCTCCAACCGGTAGCGAAAGTCGAACAACCGCTCGGTACGGCCGCGCTCCCAGACCAGCGAGTCGAACGGCGACAGCAAGGCACTGGCGGCGACTTTGCGAGGAACTTTCGCCTCAGGTCGGCACCAGGCCGGTTGTTTCCAGCCCTGCACCTGGCAGCGCAGCAGCTCTCCGGCCTCCTCCAACTCAGCCAGGCGCCCACGGCTGTCGGCCGGAGCGAGGCGAAAGTAGTCGCGCAGATCTTTCTCTGTGGCAATGCCCAAGGCGTCGGCTGCATGTAGCAGCAAGGCGCGTTGGGCCTGGGCCTCGTCCGGCAACGGTTGCTGCAGGATCGAGGCCGGCAGGACCCGTTCGGGCAAGTCGTAGAGCCGCTCGAACCCGCGCCGCCCCGCCACCGTGACTTCACCCGCGGCAAACAGCCACTCCAGCGCATGTTTCTCCGCACTCCAGTCCCACCAAGGCCCGGCCTTCTCCTGGCGCGTGGACAAGCTGCCAGCACCCAGGGCGCCCTGCTCCTGGACCGACGCCAGGACACGGCGGATGACATCCTGGCGTTCTTGGCCGAAACGCGCCAACTGCTGATAAATCCCTTCGCCACCCGACGCCCGATTCATGCGCCAGCGCATCAACGGATACATCGACATCGGCAGCAGCGACGCTTCATGTCCCCAGTATTCGAACAGCGTACGACGTCGGCCCTGGCTCCAGGCTGCTTGATCGAGCAAATCGCGATTGTAGTGACCGAGGCGGGAGAACAGCGGGAGGTAATGCGAGCGCACCAACGCATTGACTGAGTCGATCTGCAGGACGCCGAGGCGTTCGATCAGGCGGTTGAGGCGTGAGGGTTGCACCGAAGCTGGCGGCGACCGCCCATCGAATCCTTGGGCGGCCAACGCCAGACGCCGGGCCTGTTTGAGGGTAAAGGACAGAGTCGCGGGCATGGAGATCTCCTTCTCTGCTCGCAACCTACCTCACCAATAAGGGGTTTGTGTAGGAAAGGATGGCTCATTTGTGCATTGGGTCGTCCCAGAATGGCCGAACCACTTCCTGTTCCACGTCGGCACGACTCACGCCAATGTCCTTGAGCGCCTCGTCGCTCATTCCGGCCAGCAGTTCGCGTTCGTGGTGCAATTCGTACCAGCGACTAAACTTGTGCAGCAGGGCGCTGACGGAAAAGCCGTGGGAGAGTTTGTCTATCAGTAGATAACCTTTTTGACCTTTCATCGTGATGTCCTCCGTTGGGGATGGATCAAGTCTCGCGCTAACGATAAGATCAATCCAACGAATGTTTCTTATGCAATACATCTCGGAGATTGATCAATTGTCGAGTTACCCGAGCATCGATACGGAAGTGCTGCGTACCTTTGTCGCCATCGCCGACCAGGGCGGTTTCACCCGGGCCGGGGAATTGGTCAATCGCACCCAGTCTGCCGTGAGCATGCAGATGAAGCGGCTGGAAGAAGACGTATTGCAACGCCGCCTGTTCGAGCGTGACGGACGCCAGGTCAAGCTCACCGCCGAAGGCCAGGTGCTGCTGGGCTACGCTCGGCGGATCCTCAAGCTGCACAGCGAGGTGTTCAATACCCTGCGCGAACCGCACATGGTCGGCACGGTGCGCATCGGCACGCCGGACGATTACGTGATGCGCTTTCTGCCTGGCATCCTGCAACGCTTCGCCCAGTTCTACCCGCTGATCGAAATTGAAGTGCACTGCGAATCGTCCAAGCAGTTGCTGCTGCGCCAGGACCTGGACCTGTCCATCGTCACCCGCAAGCCAGGGGACGAAATCGGCCAGTTGCTGCGCAAGGAGCGTTTTGTCTGGGCCGAAGCCGCCTGCTTCAACGTCCATGAACAAACACCGCTGCCGCTGGCGATGTTCAACAGTGACTGTTTCTGCCGGCAATGGGCCTGCAATGCGCTGGATGCCATGGGGCGCGATTATCGCGTGGCATACAACAGCTCGAGCCTGTCGGCGCTCATGGCGGTGGTGGGCGCCGGCCTGGCAATCACGGCGCAACTGGAAAGCCTGCTGACCCCGGACATGCGCGTACTGGGCGAAGCTGAAGACCTGCCGGAACTGCCCGAGGCCAGCATCATGCTGATCCGCAACCTGCATAACCCCTCGCCGATCACCGAGTGCCTGGCCGAGCACATCGTCGAAGGCTTCAAACTTTAAAGGCGAGCAGCACCGCGCACAGCACCAGGAAACCGCAGAACAGCCCGCGCAACAGCCGCTCCGGCAAGGCGTGGGCGACTTTCACCCCCCAACTGATGCTCAGCAGGCCACCGACGGCCAGCGGCAGGCCGATGCTCCAGTCCACCTCATGGTGAAACGCATAAGTGGCGAGGGTCACGCCGGTACTGGGCAAGGCCAGTGCCAGGGATAACCCTTGGGCGACCACCTGGCTGGTGCTAAAGATGCTGGTCAGGATCGGCGTCGCGACCACGGCCCCGCCAACCCCGAACAGACCGCCCATGGTGCCGGATGCTGCCCCCAGTACGGCGAGCCATGGCCAGCCATAACGCATCTGCGCCGAAGCCGGTGCATTGGCGGCGAACATGCGGGCCAGGTTGTAGAGGGTCAGCGCGATCAGGAACGCGACGAAGCCGATCCGCATGCTGTTCGCGTCGATCCCCACGGCCCAGATCGAACCAAGCCAGGCAAAGCAGAAACCCATGGAAGCCAACGGCAGGACATGGCGCAATTCAATGCGATTGCGCTGGTGATAGCGCCACAACGCGAGCATCACGTTGGGCACCACCATGACCAGCGCCGTACCTTGGGCCAGTTGCTGGTCGAGGCCGAACCAGACGCCCAGCACCGGAATGGCAATCAGGCCGCCACCGATCCCGAACAATCCCCCCAAGGTACCCAACACGGCACCAAACACCAAAAACAGCACAAATTCGAACAAGACGATTCCCCTTTCATCAGGGTGCTTATCCTACGCAGTCGGCGCCAGCGGGGAAACGTAACATCTGTGCAGACGTCAGAATTATCTGGCGCATTAAAGATTCGCCCGCTAGATTCGTAACGATCATTGATTGAAGGTTTTGCCATGAACACCCTGCGCGACACCCCCGAAGCCTGCGAAGCCCTGCTGCTCGACAACCAGGTCTGTTTCGCCCTGCACTCCACCTCACTGCTGATGACCAAAGTCTACAAGCCGCTGCTACAGGCCCTGGGCCTGACGTATCCGCAATACCTGGCGATGATGGTGTTGTGGGAAAAGGACGGATTGACCGTCGGTGAAATCAGCACACGTCTGCTGACAGACCCCGGCTCGCTGACGCCACTGCTCAAGCGCCTGGAGGCCGAAGGCCTGCTGAGCCGCACCCGCAGCCGTGAAGACGAACGCGTAGTGATTGTCGAACTCACCGAACAGGGTCGCGCCCTGCGCGAAAAAGCCCTCGACATCCCCCAGTGCATCCTCGCCGCCAGCGGCCTGACCCTGGAGCAGTTGAAGAAGCTGCAACTTGACCTGCAGGCACTGCGCGGGCATTTGCAAGACAGCCTCTGACTTACCTCCAACTGACCCACCGCTATCGCGAGCAAGCTCGCTCCCACACTTGATGCTCAGTGACTATAAATCTGCGTTCGACGCAAATCTAATGTGGGAGCGAGCTTGCTCGCGATGGCGGCAGTCCTGCCGCTCCCTGATCTGTAACTCGCCCATCTAAAATTTTTATGCTGCGCTTAAACGCTCTAGATCAAGGGTTACACGCCCTTTCAGCGGCGCAAATTCAACTCGCTTCGAAAATTTATATTGCGCACTAAATATTAGCGCTATACATTCTCCTCACACCTACTTAGCGCGCAAACATTTAGCGCAACAACACCAATCCAGAAACGAGGCTCTCATCATGCAAACTCTCTACACCGCAATCGCAACCTCCACCGGCGGCCGTGATGGTCGTGCGATCTCCAGCGACAACATCCTCGACGTCAAACTCGCCACGCCCAAGGAACTCGGTGGTGCAGGCGGTGCGGCAACCAACCCTGAGCAACTGTTCGCCGCCGGCTACTCGGCCTGCTTCATCGGCGCACTGAAATTCGTGGCCAGCCAGAGCAAACGCAAGATCCCGGACGACGCCTCGATTACCGCCCATGTCGGCATCGGCCAGATCCCCGGCGGTTTCGGCCTCGACATCGACCTGCACATCAGCCTGCCAGGGCTGGACCAGGCCGACGCGCAAAGCCTGGTGGATGCGGCTCACCAGGTCTGCCCGTACTCCAACGCCACCCGCGGCAACGTTGATGTGCGCCTGCACGTCACCGTCTAACCACCGACCCTGGACCCGAACCTAAGGAGATGCACATGAACACGCTCAGCAAAGCCTTGACCGCCACCCTTCTCGCCCTCGGCGTCAGCAGTGCCTTCGCCGACGGCATCGTCGAACACAACACCCAGGCGTTTCTCGACGCGCTGAATGCCGGCACCGGCAAGCCCCTGGAGCAACTGTCACCCAAGGACGCTCGCGCCGTATTGGTGGGCGCCCAGGCAGGGGTGAAACTGACCTTGCCCAAGGCCGACGTCAGCGAGAAAACCATCCAGGTCGAGGGCCAACCGATCAGCCTGACCATCGTTCGCCCGGCCGGGGTCAAGGGTGAGTTGCCCGTGTTCATGTTCTTCCACGGCGGTGGCTGGGTATTGGGTGACTTCCCGACCCACGAACGCCTGGTTCGGGATCTGGTGGCGGGCTCGGGCGCTGTCGCGGTGTTCGTCAACTACACGCCCTCACCCGAGGCGCATTACCCGGTGGCGATCAACCAGGCCTACGCCGCCACGAAATGGGTGGCCGAACACGGTAAGCAGATCAACGTCGACGGCAAGCGCCTGGCCGTGGTGGGCAACAGCGTCGGCGGCAACATGGCGGCGGTCGTGGCCTTGATGGCGAAGGACAAAGGCACGCCGGCGATCCGCTTCCAGGCATTGCTGTGGCCGGTGACCGATGCCAGCTTCGAGACGGCGTCCTACAACCAGTTCGCCGAAGGGCACTTCCTCAGTAAAAACATGATGAAGTGGTTCTGGGACAACTACACCACCGACGCCGGGCAACGCAGCCAGATCTATGCCTCGCCGTTACGCGCCAGCACCGCACAACTCAAGGGCCTGCCGCCCGCGCTGGTACAAACTGCCGAGGCCGACGTCCTGCGCGATGAGGGTGAAGCCTATGCCCGCAAGCTGGACGCAGCCGGTGTACCCGTCACCGCCGTGCGCTACAACGGCATGATCCACGACTATGGCTTGCTCAACGTGGTCAGCCAGGTGCCGGCGGTACGTTCGGCGATGCTGCAGGTGTCGCAAGAGCTCAAGCAACACCTGAAGTGACTTGTGATGAAACACTGTGGGAGCAAGGATCAATCCCCTCACCACAGACCCCATCCTGTCCCTTGGCCTGAACATGATCCGCAGGCATAAAAAAGCCCGACTCAATGGTCGGGCTTTTTCATACACAAGGCTTCGCTTATTTAGCGCGGCCTTTGTAGGAACCGCCTTCGCGGGTATCGATCTCGATCATGTCGCCGATTTCGATGAAGTCAGCTACCGACAGTTCGGTACCGTTCTTCAGTTTGGCAGGCTTCATCACCTTGCCGGAAGTGTCACCGCGAGCGGAGCCTTCGGTGTAGTCAACCTGACGCACGATGGTGGTCGGCAGCTCTACGGAAACCAGGCGCTCTTCGAAGAACACGGCTTCGCAGACGTCGGTCATGCCTTCTTCGATGAACGGCAGAACGCTTTCGATGTCTTCGGCGTTCAGCTCGTACATGGTGTAGTCAGTGGTGTCCATGAACGTGTAGGTGTCGCCGCTGATGAAGGACAGGGTCGCTTCTTTGCGGTCGAGGATCACGTCGTCCAGTTTGTCGTCGGCGCTGTAGACGATCTCGGTCTTGTAACCGGTCAGCAGGTTCTTCAGCTTGGTCTTCATGATCGCGCTGTTACGACCCGACTTGGTGAACTCAGCTTTCTGAACCAGCCAAGGATCGTTTTCGAGACGGATCACGGTCCCGGGTTTCAGTTCTTTACCAGTTTTCATTGCGAATATCCGAATTTGGATGGGATTTACAAAAATCTAGGCCGCGTATCATATCCAATTTACATAAAACTTCACCAGCGCTGCGGCAAGATCGGCTCGCGAGGCCTGTTCCAGACACCACGCCTGGGCATGTTCGGCCAGTTCCTGCTGCTGTTCACGGGTGTCTTTCCAATGTTCAGTCATCTCCTGGCCGGCATTCCAGGCCCGCCAAAGACCGCTGATCGCTTTTTGCGCCGCCTGGGAAAGCCCCTGGGTGTAGAGCCTGAGAAACGCCTCGAGTTTTTCCAGGTGGACGTCTTCTTCCTGCTGGTAGATGTGCCAGAGCAACGGCCGGCCGGCCCATTGGGCGCGCACGAAGGAATCTTCGCCACGCACGGCGTTGAAATCGCAACACCATAACAATTGATCGTACTGGTCCTGGCGGATGAACGGCAATACCTGCACCGTCAGTGCGCCGCGTCGATGTACCGCACCGACCGCCAGGCCGTCGACGCCAAGCCAACGCTCGACATCACCCAGTACCCGCCCTTCGGGAACCAGCACATGAAACGCCTGGGCATCAGCGGCCATTGCGTCAAACCAGCTCGCCAGCCCGGCGTTCTCATAGGCAAACAGCGAGATAAGGCAGGTATTCGGCGCCCGCTCGACGCCCAGACCTTGCAGGAACATTCGTTGCGCCGCGGCATCCTGCTGGAATTGCCGGCGGCGTTCCAGAAGCCCCGCCTCACGCAGCAGGCCACCTGTTCCTTCCTGGAAGCCCGGGAAAAAGAAATATTTCTGCACGTGCTTGTACTTGACCGACGGTAGGCCGTGGCAACCGATCACCCAGTCCTCGGCGCTCAAATAATCAAGGTTCATCCACAGGGGCGTCGTCTGGCGCGCCGCCATCGCATCCATGTAGGCGCTCGGCAGTTGGCAGGCAAACGCAGCGATCACCACGTCGGCGGCGTCGGTGGGCGCCCACTCCCCAGGCCAGTGACACACTTGCACACCCTGCTGCCATTGCTCGGACAGGGTGACGTCGATTTCCGGACACAACCGTTCGAAGGCACGCAGGTCATCGACCCATAGCCGCACCGCGCATCGATGTTCGGCCACCAACTGCCGAGCCAGGCGCCACGTGACACCAATGTCGCCAAAGTTATCGACGACGGTGCAAAAAATATCCCAACGCACGGTCATTCCCGACTCCCTGTGGCAAAGGCCTGATTGTCCCGAATAAACCGATCACGCAGAAGAGCCGACGGCGATTAATCTTCATGCGACAATCATCGCCTGCCCATGACTCTGCCAGGAAGCAGCCATGCCCGATCACTCGACACCCTCGCGCCTCACGGCTTTGCAATTGACCTTCAGCATCGCCCTGGGCCTCTGGCTGGGGTTCCTCGCCATCGTGTTGACGAGCTGGCTGCTGTCCAGATTTCTGTTCAATGAACAACTGGCACCCGTGGCCGCCGCCGTCCATCAACTGGCGCAACCACCGGCGGTGCAACCACCCCCAGAGCCGCCCACACCGATGTTCGAGCAGTACCAACAGAACCTGCAACGGAACGAGCAGCGCCAGGCGCTCGATCAGGCCCGCAACAATCCGCGCAACCTGTCCAACCCCAAGTGCCAGTTCTGGCTGCAACAGGACCAGAATGCGCCCAGTGAAAAAAGCCGCGCCAACGTTCTGCAATTCTGCGAATGACCATGAACAAACAGACCGTCCACCAGTTGATTCTCGACAAGCTCAAGATTGATCTCGACATCGCCGAACGCGCCGCGCAGACCGCCTACGAAACCGCGACCCACGAAGAAAACATCGCCGAGAACAAGTACGACACCCTGGGTCTCGAGGCGTCCTACCTCGCCGCCGGACAAGCCAGGCGCGTGGAAGAAATCCGCCAGGCCCTCACCCTCTGCCAGAACCTGACGCTAAGGCCTTACGACGAGCAGCGCGGTATTCAGGTCGGCACCTTGATCGGCCTGGAAGATGAGGACGGCCGTCAGCAATGGCTCTTCCTGGGGCCGGATGCGGCGGGCTTGAAGGTCTCGCTGGTGGGCCAGCCGATCACTGTCATCACCCCTCGCTCACCGCTGGGCCGCGGCCTTCTGGGCAAGTTCGAAGGGGATGAAGTAGAGATCGTGGTAGCGGGCGCCCGGCAACAGTTCGCTGTCACCGAGGCGATCTAGAAGGGTCTTAGTGCACCGGTAGTTCGACGCCGTCGAACAACTCTTCGAGTTCTTGCTTGTTGTGGCACTGGATGGCCTTGGCCATGACTTCCCGGGTCAGGTGCGGTGCAAATTTCTCGATGAAATCGCACATGAAACCCCGCAGGAAAGTGCCACGACGGAAGCCGATCTTGGTCACGCTGGATTCGAACAACTCGCTGGCATCCAGCACCACCAGGTCGCTGTCGAGCTTGGTATCGACGGCCATCTTCGCGACGATGCCCACGCCCAGGCCCAGGCGAACGTAGGTCTTGATCACGTCGGCATCGGCGGCGGTGAACACTACTTTCGGCGTCAGGCCACGATGGCTGAAGGCTTCGTCAAGCTTGGAACGACCAGTGAAACCGAATACGTAGGTCACGATCGGGTATTCGGCCAGGGCTTCGAGGGTCAGCTTCGGCAGCTTCGTCAACGGATGGCCCTGGGGCACGACCACACAGCGGTTCCAGCGATAGCACGGCATCATCACCAAATCCCCGAACAGTTCCAGGGCCTCGGTGGCAATGGCGAAATCCACCGTGCCGTCGGCCGCCATCTCGGCGATCTGCATTGGCGAGCCTTGGTGCATGTGCAGCGCCACGTCGGGGTATTGCTTGATGAAGTTGCTGATCACCGGCGGCAGCGCATAGCGGGCCTGGGTGTGGGTAGTGGCGATCGACAGGGTGCCCTTTTTCTCGTTGGAGAACTCCTGGGCGATCTGCTTGATGCTTTCGACCTTGCGCAGGATCTCGCCAGCGGTGGTGATGATGCGCTCGCCGGCCGGAGTCACGCGGGTCAGGTGTTTACCGCTACGGGCGAAGACTTCGACGCCCAGTTCATCTTCCAACAGGCGGATCTGCTTGCTGATGCCAGGTTGCGACGTGTAAAGGCTTTGGGCAGTAGCGGAAACGTTGAGGTCGTGGTGCGCCACTTCCCAGATGTAGCGCAGTTGTTGAAGCTTCATATGTATCCCTCAAAGCAGTTGGACGCCACGGGCATCAGCGACGGTATATAACTATATGAAAGGTTACGACAATAAATCTAGAACTTTTTATAAAAAGCCATCATTTAGCCTCAAGCCTCTCCCTGGCGTCGACGCTGTACCAGCGGTACCAGGTAGACCGGTACCCGGGATAACTGCAACACCCGTGCAGCGGTTCTGCCCAAGGGGGTCTCACCGCTTGCCCCTTGGCAATGACTGCCTACGATCAGCAAGTCGACAGAGAGTTTCGCAGCCTGCTCCAGGATGACCTGGGAAGGATCGCCCTGGTACACCCTGACCGACTTGATCAGTTGCAAATCCTGCTGCCCGTCTCCCAACTCCTCGCGGAAACTGTCGAGCACTCGCTGTTCGATATTGGCCATCACCGTATTCAGACCTTGGCGATGAAATTCGTTCAGCGCCTGTTCATCGAGATAGCTCTGCAACACCGACTCGGCGAACAGCCCCATCGGTTCCACCGCATGCACCACATACAACTCGGCTTCAAACGTCCGTGCTAACGCCAAGGCATGCTGCATCACATAAGGGGCGTACAGGCCCAGGTCTGTGGCGTACAGCATCGAACGAATCATGTGACCTCCTCGCGTGCCAAAATGGCGGAGATTGATTCAGCTTAGCAGCGCCTCGGGGACTGCGACGTGCGGCTTGACGTCCCGGACCAAGGGCAGTCAGGGCTTCATTTCGTTACTGATACCGTGGGGCACGTGACCGGTGGCGACCACCTCTCGGGCCAGTTCGCAATGGCCGGTCTGGTCATCGAAAAAAACATCGGCGGCGAACGCTTCGAGGAAGGCCGATTTGGTCAGGCCGCCCAGGAACAACGACTCATCCAGGCGAATATCCCACTCACGCAAGGTCCGGATGACCCGCTCGTGGGCCGGTGCCGAACGGGCCGTCACCAGCGCCGTACGAATGGGACAGGCGTCCTCGGGAAACTCGCGCTGCAGTGCATTGAGCGCCGCCAGGAACCCCTTGAACGGCCCGCCTCGCAGTGGCTCGCGGGCGGCCTGTCGCTCGCTGGCCTGGAAGGCTTCCAACCCATCGGCCTGATAGACGCGCTCCGATTCATCGGAAAACAGCACGGCATCGCCGTCGAAGGCAATGCGCAGCTCCTCGCTGGCCGCGCGACTGGCACCACCCGACAGGATGGTCGCGGCGGCAAACCCGGCGTCCAGGGCGCTGCGCACGTCTTCAGCGTGGGTCGACAAAAAGAGATCGCAACCGAACGCCTTGAGGTACGGGTAAGGACTGCGGCCGCCAACGAAAGCCGCGCGCGAGATCGCCAGCCCGTAATGATGAATCGAGTTGAACACTCGAAGGCCGGTGTCGGCGCTGTTGCGCGAAACCAGAATCACCTCGACTCGGGCGCGCCCCAGGTGCTCGTTGAGGTTCAGCAGCTTTTGCACCAGGGCGAAGGCATCACCGGGTGCCAGGACTTCGTCTTCATGCTCGATCTGGTACTGCCGATAGGCTTCGACGCCACTGGACAAATACACCTTGTGGCTTTCCCGCAGGTCGAACAACGCCCGCGACGAAATCGCCAGCACCAGTTTGTCGTCGATGTTGTTTGCCATACCGCTCCCCTTTCGCCCGCTCAGCGGTTATATCGGTCCACGAACGCTAACGCCTGATACAAGGCTTCGATTTTCGGCAGCTCACACCCTGCCGCTTTCGCAGCCGCCAATGGCCGGCCGTAGATCGCGTCCAGTTCCAGCGCACGCTTGTGGGAATAATCGTGGTACATGCTCGGCCAGTAGTCGGGCATCTTCTCGGTCATCGTGAACAGATACTCGGCATAACCCGGCACGATGTGATGCCCGCAGGCTTGCGCACCGCGAACCACCTCCCCCATCAGTGCCTGGATCAATTCGCGGCTATGGTCGTTGGCCATCAACGGCGTGGTACTGGCGCCCAACAGAACCGAAAGACCGTTGTACGGCACATTCCACACCAGCTTCTGCCAGCGGGCCTGTTGCAGGCCCGGCATGGCCTGGGCATCGATACCGGCGTTGCGGAACAACGTCGCCGCCTCTTCGACGATCACCATGCGTTGTGCCTGGTCGGCGCAAGGCCCACTGTGATAACCGACGTTGACCGCGCCGAGGGCCTGGTGGGTGACGACACCAGGGCCGACGCGATGCACGCAGATCAGGCACAGGCCACCCAGCAGGTGCAACGAATCGGGCAACAAGGGTCGAAGATCGTCTTCGACATCCAGGCCGTTCTGCAGCAACAGGACTTTTGCCCCGTCAGCAGCAGCCTGGGTAATGGCCGGGGCCAGCTCGGCATTGCTGGTGGTCTTGGCGCCGACCAGCAGCCAGTCGCAGGGCGGCATGTCGGCTGCCGAGCGATACGCCTGGACGGGGTTGAGGGCCAGCGTACCGTGAACCGCGCTGTCGATCCGCAAGCCGGCTTCGGCCACGGCAGCAAATTCGCTGCGCAGTAAAAAGTGCACGTCAAAACCGGCACGCGCCAGCATCACGCCGTAGAACCCACCGATCGCCCCGGTGCCGATCATCCCGATCCGCGGTTTCACGCCTGCCTGCATCTTTGCAACTCTCCTGGTAAAAGTCCCTGCACACTATCAGCGCGAGCGGCATGGCATGCAATCATCATTACATCTGCTCACGAATCTGCTTCAGAGCCATCCCCAAGGCCTGCTCCCCAGCCTTTAGGGCATTAAACCCGACCCAGCCCATTGTCGAGCCACCTCGTAACGCGATAAGGTTCGGCTCCCCGACGCGCTTAAAATCCGCTGTGCACCGCCGCGCGGGGATCGCTGGCGGCCGGCACCCGTGACCTGACGAGTAACACGATGGCTGATTTACCGATCAACGACCTTAACGTCGCCTCCAACGAGACCCTCATCACGCCTGACCAGCTCAAGCGCGATATTCCCCTGAGCGACGCTGCCCTGCGCACCGTGACCAAGGGCCGGGAAGTCATCCGCAACATCCTGGACGGCACCGATCATCGCCTGTTCGTGGTCATCGGGCCCTGCTCGATCCATGACATCAAGGCCGCCCACGAATACGCCGAGCGCCTGAAAGTGCTGGCTGCGGAAGTCTCCGACACCCTGTACCTGGTCATGCGGGTGTATTTCGAGAAGCCTCGGACCACCGTCGGCTGGAAAGGCCTGATCAACGACCCGTACCTGGATGACTCCTTCAAGATCCAGGACGGCCTGCACATCGGTCGTCAATTGCTGCTGGACCTGGCGGAAATGGGCCTGCCCACGGCCACCGAAGCGCTGGACCCGATCTCGCCGCAATACCTGCAGGACCTGATCAGTTGGTCGGCCATCGGCGCGCGCACCACCGAATCCCAGACCCACCGCGAAATGGCCTCCGGCCTGTCGTCGGCAGTGGGCTTCAAGAACGGCACCGACGGTGGCCTCACCGTGGCGATCAACGCCTTGCAGTCGGTCTCCAGCCCACACCGTTTCCTGGGCATCAACCAGGAAGGTGGCGTGTCGATCGTCACCACCAAGGGCAACGCCTACGGTCACGTGGTACTGCGCGGTGGCAATGGCAAGCCGAACTACGATTCGGTCAGCGTCGCGCTGTGTGAACAGGCGCTGAACAAAGCCAAGATCAAGCCGAACATCATGGTCGACTGCAGCCACGCCAACTCCAACAAGGACCCGGCACTGCAACCGCTGGTGATGGAGAACGTGGCCAACCAGATCCTGGAAGGCAACCAGTCGATTATCGGCCTGATGGTCGAAAGCCACTTGAATTGGGGCTGCCAGGCCATCCCGAAAGACCTCGCCGACTTGCAGTACGGCGTCTCCATCACCGATGCCTGCATCGACTGGAGCGCCACCGAGAACACCCTGCGCAGCATGCATGCCAAGCTCAAGGATGTTCTGCCGAAGCGGCAGCGCGGCTAAAAAGGATCGCAGCCTCGTTGCACTCGACAGCTCCTACACGCTCCTACGTAACTTCTACACATATTTGGAGCGGGGATGTAGGAGCTGGCGAAGCCTGCGATCTTTTGCTTTCCTCAAGACATAAAAAAACGCCGGGCTCTTCAGCTCGGCGTTTTTTATTGGGAATCCGTTTTCTCAGAGTTTCGCCGCGTGCCGCTGGTGACGCTCCATGTAGCGCTCCACGTAGGAACAGGATGGGATCACCGTATAGCCCATTTCTTCAGCGTACTGCAGCGCACTTTCGGTCAACGCCGCCGCGATGCCCCGACCGCGCAAGGCGTTGGGCACGAAGGTGCGATAGATATCCAGGGTCTGCTTGCCCAGGTCCATATAGGTCAGATAGGCACGATGACCGTCCACATTGGTCTCGAACTGATGACCAGCCTGGTCATGGTGGATGGTAACCGCCTCGCTCATCACTACTCCTCGCGGGTCTGAATGCCGACCCCTACCTTACCGATGTTTTTCCGGCGAAGGAACATCTACGCCACCCCGTGCCTTCCTGGTCACCGAGCGCCAAAACCGATCCGCTCAAACCCGAGCACGTCGTGAATAGTAGGCACCAATGACGCAAATGCTCAAGGCACGCCTGTCATCGAAGGGGTAAACCTCGTCCGGTTTATCGATTGAGCGCCATCGTCGCGCTGTAGTCGGTCACGGTGCAATAGCTGAACATCGCCAGTTGTTGAGTCTTGAGACGAGCGCGCGTAGTTAAAGTCACCGCCAATACCAATAAAGATGCCTGGGGCATTGCACAAAAAATGTACAAAAGTGTAGGTGAATCAATAAACAACGGTGTTAGCGAGGGCTGCCAGAGTTCTCCGTCGCCACGGAACTTTTTTTCGTTGACGCGCTCCAGCAAAGGGCTTCGGGCTGTATATTTTTTAAACACCCCTTAGAAAAGTTGCTCGAAAAAGAATCACCGCCTACAATTTTTTTGCTTCTTGCGCTACGTCAGTTTACTTACTACAAGTAATGGGTAGTATGTACGCCGGCTAACTCCTCAGTCTGGGGAGACAGTCACTAATAGAATGTCCTTGAAGGGGAACACGATGAACAACGTTCTGAAATTCTCTGCTCTGGCCCTGGCCGCAGTTCTGGCTACCGGTTGCAGCAGCGCATCGAAAGAAACCGAAGCACGTCTGACTGCTACCGAAGACGCAGCAGCTCGCTCCCAGGCTCGTGCAGACGAAGCTTACCGTAAAGCTGATGAAGCTCTGGCTGCTGCTCAAAAAGCACAACAGACTGCTGACGAAGCTAACGAGCGTGCTCTGCGCATGCTGGACAAAGCTAGCCGCAAGTAATAGTCCTTCGGGATTGTTATCGAGCCGACCCATTTTTGGGTCGGCTTTTTTTTTGGGTTCGAGAGCTATTGCCCGGTGTTTTCCCAAGCAATAAAAAACCCGCCGACATCGCGAAACGTCGGCGGGTTGTTGTCGAGTCTTTTACTGCTGCAAGTCGATCGGCGCGCTCGTGACCATCGGTGCCGAGGTATTCGGAACAGCGATTTCCACCGGCATGCCATCTTCGGCCGCCACCACGTCCCGCACCACGTCCCAGTTCATGCGCAAGTTGCTGGTGATGTCTTCACGCTTGAGCATCGCGTTGATCACTGAGGTGTGCTTGTCCACCACCGACGGGTTGCCCTTGTCGTCCAGCGGTGTGTGAGCTTCCAGGTACACCTTGCCACCGCTCAAGCCCAGCTTGTAGGGGTCGTTGATGATCCGCACCGATGTCCCCACCGGCACCATGCCGGCCATTTCCAGCACGTTGTTGTTGAACATCCGGAAGCAACCGTGGCTGGTCCGCATGCCGATGCCGAACTTCTTGTTCGAACCATGGATCAGGTAGCCCGGGGTGCCCAGGGTGAACTTGAACGGACCCAGCGGGTTATCCGGGCCGGCGGGCACGACATTCGGCAGCGGGTCGCCGTCAGCGGCGTGTTCGGCCTTGATCGATGCCGGCGGGGTCCAGGTCGGGTTCGGCGTCTTGGCGATGATGCTGGTGTGGGCGATCGGCGATCCCCAGCCCTCACGCCCAATCCCCAGCGGGAAGGTGTAGACCACGTTCCGCCCCTTGGGGAAATAGTAGAGACGGTACTCGGCAAGGTTGATCACGATGCCCTCGCGCGGACCCGGCGGCAGGATGAAGCGAGTCGGCAGCACGATCTCGGTGCCTGCGCCCGGCAACCAGGGATCGACCCCGGGGTTGGCGGCGACCATCTCGCTGTAGCCCAGGTCATAGGTGGTACCCAGGTCGGCGAAGGTGTCTTCGTATTTGGCCTTGATAACCTGCACCTGGCCAACGATGTCTTCACCCGGCGGTGGCAGAGGCAGCTCCAGGGCGGCAACGGGGCCCGCCATACACAGGGCGGCAAGAGACAGGCAGCGGGCGACGGCAGGCAAGCGCGGCAACATCCGGGAAATCCTTCGCAGATCGAACAAGGGGTTATGAAAACGGCGATTGTACACTGCCACTTGTTATTTCGGGGAGAGCGGTACAGAGGCGTCCGATGTGAAGCATTGTTTCAGGCATTCACATCTATGGATGGTTCGACCAAATCCCTGTGGGAGCGAGC
Organism: Pseudomonas brassicacearum subsp. brassicacearum; assembly: GCF_008801605.1. Lineage (GTDB taxonomy): Bacteria > Pseudomonadota > Gammaproteobacteria > Pseudomonadales > Pseudomonadaceae > Aquipseudomonas > Aquipseudomonas brassicacearum. Next base: position 38,460 of record NZ_VZPJ01000010.1, read on the forward strand.
CTGCTCGCGATAGCGGAGGGTCTGCTTGCATTAATGTTGAATGTGCTGCCGCCATCGCGAGCAGGCTCGCTCCCACAAGGGACATGTCGAAATCTGGGAAACTACAACTCGAACCGCAGCTCCGGCCAGATTGGCGAGGTGCCGCGTTTCTGGGACTCCAGGATCGCCCGGCACAACGAGCACAGGCGATGATCCTGGAAAATCTTGCGATCGACGCTCGACCAGCGTGGCTGGGCCGGCAGCAGGCTGCCGCAGAGGGTCCGGTCGGCCGAGCCACCGAGTTCCAACTGCCGGGTCACCAGGTGCACCCGTACTTCCTGGCAGGCGAACAGATCCAGCTGCTCGTCAGGCTCGATCAGTTGGTAGGCAAACAGGGACCAGGCGGGACGCGGCATCGGGGGCTCCAAATCGGGGGCGCCACATTAGCCGAAAGCCCGCCGGTAGAAAAGCGTCAAAGCAGCGGTTTCAGTGTCGGCCAGACATTTTCCAGCAACTTGCCCTGGGCCGCGACGGACGGGTGCAATCCGTCGCCTTGCATCATGGTCGGGATGCCACCGACGTCCTTGAGAAAAAACGGCACCAGCGGGACTTTTTTCTCCTCGGCCAGGGTGCTGTAGACCCGGGCAAAGGCATCGGTGTAGCGCCGTCCGTAATTGGGTGGCAGTTGCATGCCCAGCAAAAGTACCTGGGCACCGCTGGCACGAGCGCTGTCGATCATCGCTGCAAGGTTTTGTTGCAATTGTGTTGGCGGCTGTCCGCGCAGGCCATCGTTGCCGCCCAGTTCCAGGATCACCAGGTCCGGCTTATGGGCTGCAAGCAGCGCCGGCAGCCGCGCCTGGCCTCCGGCACTGGTGTCGCCACTGATGGAAGCATTGACCACTTTATCGTCAAAACCCTCGGCCTTGAGCCGTTGTTCGAGCAACGACACCCACCCTTGCCGGGTATCCAGGCCGAAAGCCGCGCTGATACTATCGCCAACGATCAGGACTGTACCCGCCGCTGCGTTCTGGGCCATGCACATCAAGGCCAGGCCGGCACTCAAAAACCACACACGCATCGGATTCTCCATGGGCTCAAGCATTCTCACCGCGACGGACCTTAGCAAAGTGGTCTCCAGCGCGGAAGGTGAACTGACCATCCTGCACGAACTCAGCCTGGAACTGAACAAAGGCGATAGCCTGGCCATCGTCGGGGCGTCCGGTTCCGGCAAATCCACTCTCCTGGGCCTGCTGGCCGGCCTCGACCTGCCCAGCAGCGGCGAGGTGACACTCGCCGGCCAAGCGCTCAGCGCTCTGGATGAAGACCAGCGTGCGCGGATCCGCGCCGAGCATGTCGGCTTCGTCTTCCAGTCGTTCCAGTTGCTCGACAGCCTCAATGCACTGGAAAACGTCATGCTGCCGCTGGAACTTGACGGGCGCAAGGATGCCCGCGAACGGGCCACGCAACTGTTGCAGCGCGTCGGCCTGGGCCAGCGCCTGACCCACTCGCCACGCCAGCTCTCCGGCGGCGAACAGCAACGCGTGGCGATTGCCCGCGCCTTTGCCGCCGAGCCCGACGTGCTGTTTGCCGACGAACCCACCGGCAACCTCGACAGCCATACCGGCGAGCGCATCAGCGACCTGCTGTTCGAATTGAACAAGGAACGCGGCACGACCCTGGTGCTGGTGACCCATGATGAACGCCTGGCCCATCGTTGCCGGCGCCTGATCCGACTTGAAGCCGGCGAGATGGTCGCCCCTCTGGAGCCTTGATGGCACGCTTGCCGCTGTTGCGCCTGTTCAGTCTCGCTGTCCGTCAATTGCTTCGCGATGCCCGCGCCGGTGAGTTGCGGGTGTTGTTCTTCGCCCTGCTGGTGGCGGTGGCGGCCAGTACCGCCATCGGTTACTTCGGTGCCCGCCTCAACGGCGCGATGATGATGCGCGCCACCGAGTTCCTCGGTGCCGACCTGCTGCTCGAAGGCAGCTCCCCCGCCCGCCCGGAGCAGATTCGCAGCGGCATCGAACTGGGGTTGGAACACGCCCGGGTGGTGGAGTTCTCCAGTGTTGTGGCCACCGACAATGGCATCCAGCTGTCCAGCGTCAAGGCGGCCGATGACAGCTACCCATTGCGCGGCGAGCTGAAAAGCACCCCCACCCCGTTCGCCCCGGAAGAAATCGGCGGACGCCCGAACCCTGGCGAGGCCTGGGTCGAAGCACGACTGCTGACGGCACTGGAGCTGAAGATCGGCGACAGCATCGACGTCGGCAACCAGACCTTGCGCCTGAGCCGCGTGCTGACTTATGAGCCCGATCGCGCCGGCAACTTCTACAGCCTCACCCCGCGGGTACTGATCAACCTCAAGGACCTGGAGGCCACCGGCGTGGTCCAGCCGGGCAGCCGTGTCAGCTATCGCGACCTGTGGCGCGGCCCGGCATCGGCGCTGCAAACCTACCGCGACCTGGTCAAGCCAGGCCTTGAAGCCAACCAGCGCCTGCAGGATGCCCGCGACGGCAACCGGCAGATCGGTGGCGCCCTGGGCAAGGCCGAACGCTACCTGAACATGGCCAGCCTGGTGGCGGTGTTGCTGTCCGGTGTCGCCGTCGCGCTCTCGGCCAACCGCTTTGCCACCCGACGGTTCGACGCCAGCGCGCTGCTGCGCTGCCTGGGCCTGTCACGCCGGGAAACCATGGTGCTGTTCAGCCTGCAATTGACGGTGTTGGGCCTGCTCGCCAGCATCAGCGGCGCCCTGCTCGGCTGGATCGCCCAACTGGGCCTGTTCGCCCTGCTGCATGACCTGCTGCCCACCACCGTTCCGCCGGGTGGCCTGCTGCCGGCGATCGCCGGGATCGGCACCGGGCTGGTGGCCCTGGCGGGGTTCGCCCTGCCGCCATTGGCTGCGCTGGGCCGGGTACCGCCGTTGCGCGTGCTGCGCCGGGACATGCTGCCGATCCCCTCCAGCTCCTGGGTGATCTACGGTGCCGCGCTGGGCGCCCTGGGCCTGATCATGTGGCGCCTGAGCCTGGACCTGGTCCTCACCTTCGCCCTGCTGGGTGGTGGCGTCGTCGCCGCGCTGGTGCTCGGCGGCTTGTTGTTGCTGCTGCTCCAGAGCCTGCGTCGCCTGTTGGCCCGCGCTTCCCTGCCCTGGCGGCTGGGCCTCGGCCAATTGCTGCGTCATCCCTTGGCCGCCGCCGGCCAGGCCCTGGCGTTTGGCCTGATCCTGTTGTCCATGGCGTTGATCGCGTTGTTGCGCGGCGAGCTGCTGGACACCTGGCAAAACCAGTTGCCAAAAAACGCCCCGAACTATTTCGCGCTGAACATCCTGCCCAACGACAAGCAGGCCTTCACCGACAAGCTGCTGGCATTGTCGGCGCAATCGGCCCCGCTCTACCCCGTGGTACCCGGGCGCCTCGTCAGCATCAATGGCGAACCGGCCACAGAGTTCGTCACCAAGGACTCTGCGGGTGACCGGGCGCTGCAACGTGACTTGAGCCTGACCTGGGCCGCGGACCTGCCGACGGGCAACATCGTCACCGCAGGGACCTGGTGGCCGCAGCAACCACCGGACGATATCCCGGGGGTTTCGGTGGAAGGCAAAGTGGCCGAGAACCTCAAGATCAAGCTGGGCGACCGCCTCGTGTTCAGCGTGGGTGGCGTCAACCGTGAAGCGAAGGTCACCAGCCTGCGGGAGATCAACTGGGACAATTTCCAGCCCAACTTCTTCATGATCTTCCAGCCAGGCACATTGAAGGATCTGCCAGCGACCTATCTCACCAGTTTCTACCTGGCGTCGGGCCACGACCAACCGATCGTCGACCTGTCCCGGGCCTTTCCGGCGGTGACGATCCTGCAAGTCGAGGCCCTGCTCGAACAACTGCGCAGCATCCTGGCCCAGGTGACCCTGGCGGTGGAGTATGTGTTGTTGTTTGTACTGGCAGCGGGGATGGCGGTGTTGTTTTCCGGCCTGCAGGCGACCCTCGACGAGCGCATTCGCCAAGGTGCGCTATTGCGTGCACTGGGCGCCGAACGGCCCTTGCTGGTCAAGGCCCGGCGCATCGAGTTCGGCCTGCTGGGCGCGGTCAGTGGCCTGCTTGCGGCCCTGGGTTCGGAGCTGGTGAGCCTGGTGCTTTACCGGTACGCCTTCGACCTGCCCTGGCATCCGCATCCATGGCTGTTGGCATTGCCGCTGCTGGGGGCCTTGTTGATCGGCGCGGCCGGGGTGTTTGGCACCCGTCGAGCGCTCAACGCCAGCCCGCTGACAGTATTGCGCGAGGGTTGATAGACTCCCGGCTTCGCTATTACAAGAAGTTGCCATGAGCCGTTATCGCCCACCCCGCACCGCCGGCACCGCGCTGATCACCCCCGAGGGTGAAGCGCGGATGCGCGCTGAATTCCATGAGCTGTGGCATGTGCGCCGTCCCCAGGTGACCCAGGCGGTCAGCGAGGCGGCGGCCCAGGGTGATCGTTCGGAGAACGCCGAATACACCTACGGCAAGAAAATGCTGCGGGAAATCGACAGTCGCGTGCGCTTCCTCACCAAGCGCCTTGAAGCGCTTAAAGTAGTCAGTGAAAAACCCAGCGATCCGAACAAGGTGTACTTCGGTGCCTGGGTGACGGTCGAAGATGAGGATGGCAAGGAATCACGCTATCGCATCGTCGGCCCGGACGAGTTGGACCTGAAGCAGAACCTGATCAGTATCGACTCACCGTTGGCACGGGCCCTGATCGGCAAGGCCCTGGACGCCGAGGTCAGCGTCCAGACGCCTACCGGCGAGAAACGGGTCTACATCGTGGACATCGCGTATCCGTAATCCTCGCCTCAGCGGCGCGTGATCAATCCCTGCCGGGCAACACGGGTCAACTGCCGGATCATTTCAGGAGCGTCCACCGCACTGGGGGACTGGATGACGGCCAGATCGAAACTGTCATTGGCGAACCGGGCCAGTGACTCGCCGTCTTCGACAAACTGGATCAGGAAAGCTGCGGGCCCATGATTACGACGTGGCCAGCCGTCGAGATAGCGCAAGAGCGTTGGCTGGTGAGTGCCGCCCAGGAGAATTTTCGGATTGCGTTGCACAAGGTTCGCCGTGATCGGCGCAAGACGTACTAGGGGGCTGGGTGCGTTCATCGTGTCGTGTCTCTGCCTCAAAAGTCTGCATGGCAGGTGAGAGGCAACACCGAACCAGCGCTTTAGCGGTATTTCGAAGCCTTGTCTTCGGCTTCTATCGGCGACTGGATTGAGTCACCTGGCGCCCCGCAAGTAGCTGTTTAAATCGGCGCATGAGCGGCATCCTAGAGAAGCTGACTGGCCAGTGTCAAGAATCACTCTCCATAAAAAGGCCCGTAGAAGACAGTAATGCTGTTTTCTGATTATCTGTTCCGAGAGGTGTGGGTTGGTGTGTATATCCGTTGCTGCGGTAACGGCGACTTAGGGTTCCGCCCTTACGGCGGGTCACTTTTGGAAAAGCGCCAAAAGTAAAAGCGCTTTGCCCCACCACTCGGCACCTCGCCTAGGCTCGGTGTGCCCGCACTCCGGCATTGCTCCGTGGGCCCGCCGCGAAGGGCCATCCATGGCCCAGCGCGACTACCTCGGCATCCATGCCGAGGTGCCCACTGCGCAATGCCTGCGTTCGGCCAGCGTGGTTTTACGGGGCGTCCAGATCAAGATCTAAAGCAAGAGCAAGAGCAAGAGCAAGAGCATGACCGGGGGACACATGCCAGCATCGTTGGGGCTGAGCCACCGCTATCGCGAGCAAGCTCGCTCCCACACAGAATCTCCAGTGAACACAAAATTATGTCCGACACAAAACCACTGTGGGAGCGAGCTTGCTCGCGATGAGGCCGGCACATCCAACATCACCGCAAACTGACACACCGCCTTCGCGAGCAAGCTTTGCTCCCACAGCCAAAACAACAAAACCAAAAAAACGGCGCTTTCCCATTTCTGGAAGAAGCGCCGCTTTTTCGAAGTGAACAGCATCACGTACAAGACGGGTTCCAATCGTGCAATCAACCCGCGATGGCGCGATCGACCGACAGCTTGCCCGCACCTTCGATCAGCACGGCAATACTGCCCGCCAGCAACGCCAGGGCAAACTCATAACCGTTGTTGGCCATGAACAAGCCGTTACCGATGTGCACGGAGAAAATCGCCACCAGCGACAGAAAGGCCAGGCCCAGTGCCGCAGGACGCGCCAGCAAACCGATGATCAGCGCCAGGCCGGCGAAAAACTCGGTGCCGCCCGCCAGTGTCGCCATCACGTAACCTGGGGTCAGGCCGATGCTTTCCATCCACTGCGCGGTGCCTGCCAAGCCGTAGCCACCGAACAGGCCGAAGAGTTTCTGCGAGCCATGGGCGGCGAAAATGATGCCGACAGCGATGCGCAGGACAGTCAGGCCGTAGCCAGCGCGGGTAAACAAGACTTTATTGATCAACGAGCTCATGCGGGTTCATCCCTAGGTATGTGGTTGTTGGTCGCTATATTAATCAAAAAAACTTGTACCAAAAGCGCAAAAAATGCGAGATACAAATCGAATTTATCGATTATTTTCGCTGGGCGACCTTTTGATCTCCAGGCTCCAGCGACTCTCGCTCACGATCAAATGCCAAGTAGTACTTATTGACACTATTAACGTAGCTGACGGCGCCCATTCCTACCTGCTCCATGGCAATGCGCTCGACCTGGAAAAACCACTGGTTGGGGTTCAGTCCCCGCCGCCGGGCCTCGGCTCGCATACCTTGGACGCGCTCGGGGCCCATGTTGTAGGCGGCCAGGACGAAGGCCATGCGCTCGCGCTCGTTGAGCTTGGGGCTGGCAAAGAACTTGCGGCGGATGAGGGCCAGGTACTTGGCGCCAGCCTGCACATTGGCATCCAGGTTCTGGATGTTATCGACTCCGACGCGCTGAGCCGCCGATGGGGTGATCTGCATCAGGCCGGTGGGGCCTGTGCCGCTGCGGGCGTTGGGTTGCAGGGCTGATTCCTTGAACGCCAGGGCCGCCAGGTTGAGCCAGTCCATGCCTTGGGCATCGGCATGTTTTTGCAGCACCGGGCGCAGTTTTTCCAGGCGCTGGCGATCAGCCCGGGCCAGCGGATAGTGGACCTGATACAAACGACGGTAAATGCGCAGGAATGCCGCGTCCTCGTTGGCGGGCACCTTGTAGGTCGCCAGGAATCGGTCGATGCTCGCCCGCAGCATGGCGGCGTCACGGCGAACGAACCAATACTCGTCACTCGGCTCGCCGATCAGCACCTGACGGTCGAAGCGCAACTTGGGCAGGATCTTGCTCCAGCGCTCGGCGATGGGCTGCTCGACGATGGTCAAATGGAAAATCCCACCCTGGACCATTTCCAGGACATCCTCCACAGCCAGGGTAGGATCGACCCATTCGACCTTCACCGGCGGCAGCTTGAGCAGCGCCAGTTTCTGGTTGATCTGGCTCACGGCGTCCCCCGCCGCGCTGCCGTTGGGCAGGGCCAGGGTCTTGCCGGAAAGTTGCTCCACACGGGTGTAGCGCTTCTCGCCCTTGATACCCACCAGCAGCAACGGCACGCCGGTACGGATCGGATCGCTGGCGCTGACCGCATGGCCGGCCTGCAGCTCGAGCAACTCACCCGGCGCTACCAGGTCGCCCTCCCCGCGCTGCAAGGCGCCGAGCAACTGGTCCTTGGCCATGGGGATAATCTTGAGGGTGATTTCCTGGCCATCCCGGGCGTGGCCGTTGAGGTATTGCTCGAAGGCTCGCAGCCGATGGTATTCGACACCAATGGGTTGGCCCTGGACTTCACCGGAGCTGTTGCGGCTCTGGTTGACCAAAACCTTCAACACACGGCTGCTGCGAATTTGCGCCAGGTCGCGCACCGTGCCCGGCGCCACTGCCTGCACCGGCCCAGGCAGCCGCGCTTCGGCCGGCATTGGCAACAACAGCGAACAACACAACAGTAGCAATACCTGGGGACGTGTCATCCACTCTCCGGAAGGAATACTGCGGACCGCCTCCCTTGAAAAAACGAGGCTGAGTCGACAGAAACAGAGCGCCTGGGGCGCTGAAAAAGTGCGGAAGACTGGCACAGTGATGGCTTTTATACCAACCCGATGTGTCTCGCGGCCTTAACAGACAGCCTCAACTCGTTGTAGTTCTTGGCTTTTCTTATAAATCTACAGCTCTGATATGCTTTCCAGCCTTTGGGCCGAGGTAGCACCATGCAACTCATCGATATCGGCGTCAACCTGACCAACCCCAGTTTCGCCGACAAACATCAGGCGGTGCTCGAGCGCGCCTATGAATCCGGAGTCTGCCAACTGGTCTTGACCGGCACCAGTATCGAGGGCAGCGAACAGGCTCTGGAACTGTGTCAACACCTCGACGACACTGGCGAGCGACTGTTTTCCACCGCCGGCATTCACCCTCACAGTGCCAGCGAGTGGACCGCCGACAGCGCCCGGCACCTCAAGGATCTGCTGATGCACAGCCGCGTGCGCGCGGTGGGCGAATGCGGGCTGGATTTCAACCGGGACTTCTCTCCCCGACCGCAACAGGAAAAGGTCCTGGAAGAACACCTCGCCTTGGCGGTCCAGTTGCAATTGCCGGTGTTCCTGCATGAACGCGATGCCGATCAACGCTTGCTGGACATCCTCCGGGATTTTCGCGATCAATTGCCGGCGGCCGTGGTGCACTGCTTTACCGGTGAAAAAAAGGCGCTATTCAGCTACCTCGACCTGGACCTGCACATCGGCATCACTGGCTGGATCTGTGACGAACGCCGCGGCACGCACCTGCACCCGTTGGTGCGCGAAATTCCCCGCGGTCGGCTGATGCTCGAAAGTGACGCACCGTACCTGCTGCCCCGCACGTTGCGGCCCAAACCCAAGAATGGCCGCAACGAACCGGCCTACCTGACGGAGGTCCTGCGCGAAGTGGCCTTGCACCGGGGCGAAACCCAGGAAGACCTGGCAGCCCACAGCACCGCCTGCGCCCGGGCGTTTTTTGGTTTACCCACAATATCCTGAACCCTGCAGATCCCTGTGGGCTCACATCAAAACCCTGGGGTCGATGTTGTCTGTTGACCCATATCAAAATCCCGTCACCTGAGTAGCGGCAGAATAATGGCACCTTGCCAATGCTGTTTCCGCTATCAGAGAAGACCTTCCATGGGTGCCTGGCTTAGCAATATCTCGCTGAAATACAAATTCTGGGCGGTCAATGCGGTCGCCTTTGTCACCACCTTGCTGCTGGTGCTCTACGCGGTGCACCTCGAACAGCAGGCGCGCAACCACGCGGCCCAGGCGAACGCCCAGGCCCAGGCGCACCTGCTTGATGCCTGGCCAGCCGGAACGCCCTTGCCCAAGGTCGACTATCTCCTGGCATTCCAGCGCGACCAGATTCCTGTTCTCAACGAACAACCGCTGCCTTCGCTGGCCCAGGCCAACGGCTGGGTCGAACTCGACACCGGGCTGCTGTTTGGCGACGACCCGCTGCTGGGCGCCCAAGTGGTCCGTCGAGGTGACGGCCAACAACTCGCCGTGTTGGCCCAAGGTGTGAGCCTGAGCCAAGTGTTCGGTGAACGCTTCAGCCATTACGCCGTGGCCGTGTTCGTGTTGATGTTGGCGATGCTGGGCGCCTCGCAGCTGTTGATCCGGTTTTTGCTCAGCCAGCTCAACACGCTCAAAGACGTGATGCTGCATGTGGAAAAAACCGGTGACCTGTCCGCCCGCGTGCCCCTGGCCTGCGAGGACGAAGTGGGCCAGATGGCGGCGGCGTTCAACGCCATGCAGGCCGGTTATCAACGGGTGGTCGACACCGTTGCCAGCACCGCCCGGCAGTTGGACAGTGGTGCGGCACGCCTGGCGTCGAGCATGAACGATGTTCGCCACGGCATGCTCGGCCAGCAAAGCGAAACTGATCAGGCCGCCACGGCGATCAACGAAATGTCCGCCACGGTTTATCACATCGCCCAACATGCCGGCGCCACCCGCGACCTGTCGAAAACCGCCGACACCCTGGCCGGCAACGGTCACGAAGTGGTCGCCCGGGTGCAACAGTCGATCACCGGGTTGTCTTCGGGTGTGCAACAGACCGCCGAAATGATCCAGCGCCTGGCCGAAGACAGCCAGAAGATCAATGGCGTGGTCAGTGTGATCCACAGCATCGCCGAACAGACCAATCTGCTCGCCCTGAACGCGGCCATAGAAGCCGCACGGGCCGGGGAAATGGGCCGAGGCTTTGCCGTGGTGGCCGACGAAGTGCGTAACCTGGCCAAGCGAGTACAGACCTCCACGGACGAAATCACCACCATGGTTTCGGCCCTGCAAGCCGGGACCCGGGACGCGGTGGACTTCATGCAGGAGAGTTCGCTCAAGGCCGACGATTGCGTGCAACAGGCCCGCGAGGCCGGTGACGCGTTGGCACAGATCACCGCAGCGGTGGCGCAAATGCGCGAGAGCAACACCCAGATCGCTGTCGCGGCCGAACAGCAAAGCCATGTCGCCGAGGAAATGAACCGGGCGGTGGTGAGTATTCGCGACGTGACCGAAAACACCGTGCGCCAAACCGTCGACTCAGCCACCACCAGCCATGAACTGGCGACGTTGGCGGGCGAGTTGAGCAAGGCGATTGGGCAGTTGAAACTGTAGAACACTGGCTTGCCCGAGTTTCCCTGTGGTGAGGGGATTCCCTCTGTGGGAGCAAGGCTTGCCCGCGATGGGCGCAATGCGGTCTTTGGCGAACCGACGAGCCTCCATCGCGGGCAAGCCTTGCTCCCACAGATAAATCCCCTTGCCACAACAGCAAACTGTATGGCCACCTATCGCTTCGATAGCCAACCGCCATTCGCCGCCTCACCCGACCGGACCTATCCTTGGATTATTCAGCTTCATTCAAGGAACAGCATCATGGGCAAACGTCACCCCAATCTTCCCGCCTGGCAATGGCGCGCCTACCCAGACAATCATCGGCACCCCACCAACCTGGTGTTGCACCTGATTGCCGTGCCGCTGTTCATCATCGCGTTTCTGCTGATTGTGTCGGGGGTGTTCAGCTTGAGCCTGGGCGATATCGCCATCGGCATCATCGGCCTGCTCGCGGCACTCGGCTTGCAACGTCACGGACACAGCCTGGAGGCCCAGGCCTCCGAGCCGTTCAGCGATCGCAAGGATGCCGTGTCACGCCTGCTGGTGGAACAGTTCCTGACTTTCCCACGGTTCTTTCTCAGCGGTGGCTGGTGGCGCGCCTGGCGGGAGCGCCACCGCCACAACCGCAAGCCTTGACCGGAGCAGCCTTACCCAAAGATAGTGACCGTCTGCCGACTCAGGGCGATCAAGCGGCCATCGGCGCTCCAGAACTTCGCGGCGACATGGCCGTAGCCGTCCTGGGCGTGCTCAATCTCGGCCAGGTACTTGCACCAGTCCAGTGTCGTGAGCTCCAGCAGCGGCTGGACGAACTCGATGGTCCAAGTGAGCGTACTGCCCGGGGCCATTTGCGTGAGGTGAGGCAATAAGGCTGGAGGCCAGGCATCGACCAAGGCCAGGATGTGGCTTTCGTTCAGCTGTTCCTCTTTCACGTCCCCGCGCAAACGCACCCAACCGCCCATGCTCCGGGACTTGTTGCCGCTGAATGGCAAGCCGCCAACGCTCCAGCGCATAGCCAGGTGCCGCATGAATTCCGGGGTCATGCCTTTGACATAAGGCAGCTCCTGGCATTGCTCCACGCTTTTGAATTCTGGCGCGGGATCGGCCTGCACCGCCACCACGGATGAGCGCGATGCACCGAAGCTGCCTTGCACCACGGTCACTACCTGGCCATTCTGCACCGCGCGCCCCAACACCTGGCTGACTGCCTTGCCTTCACGCAATACGTCGACTTCGAAACTGACAGGCACGTCGGGTTCGACCGGGCCGACAAAGGTGATCGCCAGCGAGCGCACCGGGCGGTCCGCCGGCACTTGGGCACGCATCGCCTCATATTGCAGTGCCGCCACCAACCCGCCAAAACTGGCCCGCCCCTGGCCCCATTCAGGCGCGATGCTCACCGCACCTGGCAGCCGGCGCACGGCATCGATCAAATCGGAAAAGCGCATGACGACCTCGAAAACAGGGAAAAGGATGAAGGGATCTTAACCAGCCCGGGCTGGCGGCACAGGGCTCATTCCGGCCAAAGAGACTGACAGAAAAGCCGCAGTCTTTGAATTCCCCCCAAACCAATGTGGGAGCGAGCTTGCTCGCGATAGCGGTGTATCAGTCAATCTGTACGCGAACTGACCCACCGCTATCGCGAGCAAGCTCGCTCCCACAGAGGGGAAGTCCCACAGGGGATGTGCTGGGGTTCAGGATTTTTCGAAGCAACTGGCAATCAGCTTGTCGAGCACCTTGTCGGACTTGGCCTCGGCCTTTTCCATCGCGGCGTGCCAGGTTGGCACACAAGCGTGCAGATCGGTTTCTTCCTTGGCCCTGGCCAGCCATTGCCAGCAATCGTGCCAGTCACCCAGCGCGGCCTGGGCGGACTTGAGCCGGGGCATGGCTGCTTCGGGCAAGCGGTCGAGTTCAGGGTAGGCTTCGATGGCGTAGCGCACGCGCTTGATCAGCAGGCGCAATCGATGGCGGTCATGGGCCGGATCACGCAGGGCTTCGCCGAGCGTTTTCCACTGTTTGTCCAGGCGCTTTTCGATGCGCTTGCGCAAGCCCTTCAGCAACCCCTCACGCTGGGCGGCGCGAATGAAGCGCGGGAAGGCATCGAGGATCATCAGCAACTGCGCCAGTTCAACACTCGCGGCCACGGCGGGATAAGCCTCGGCCATTTGCACCTGGCGTCGCCGCGCCGCCTCGGCCTGGCCATGCTGCTCCAGGTAAGCGGCCAACACTTCCCGGTCGCGCAAGGGCGTGGTCAGGGTGCCGACCGCCGAAGCAGCCGTTTCCAGCTGTTCGACGCCGGGCAACCCACGCAATGGTCGAAGCAGGCTGCGCAAACGGCGAACCGTGGTCCGCAGGTCATGCAGCGCTTCGCTGTCGGTATGGGCATTCAAGCGGGCCTGACAGGCCAACAGGCGGACTTCCAGGCCCAGTATCCGGGCCACCAGCCGATCGATCATGGACGTACTCCGTACACAGCGTTGAGCGTCAAGCCGCAAGCTACCAGTGAAAAACGATTCTGCGTCCTTCCCTTGTAGCTTGCAGTTGATTGCTTGTCGCTGCCTTTATCGTCCGGCGCGGGACTCGCGAATGTAGAAACGCGCCTTCTCGGCTTTCTTGGCGCAGCCTTCGAACGCTTCGAATTGCTGCTGGGTCTTGGCGCCCGTCAGCAAGGACAGGGCCTTGGAGTAGCTGACGGTGCCGGCAAAACCTTCGGCCTTGGCCAGGTCCAGTTCATGCCAGGCACTGTCGAGCTGGCTGCCACAACTGTCGCGGTAAGCGGTTTTGCCTGCACAACCGGCCAGGGCCAAAACCATCAAAGAAGCCACCAAGGGCAGGCGGATCCGGGCTTTCATCAATAACACCTCAAGTCAGGTCAACAGTCGTGCTATTAAGACGGTGGCAACGGCGAAAAGTGCCTTGCTTGACCGCGTAAATTCAAGTGTGGCCGAGCATACGCAAATGCCGCCACGGCGTGTCAAAAAACGACGCGTGCGCCACAACGATTGAGCCAAGTCGTCGATGGGTGCATTGTTGAAATCTGTTCGACAAGAGGCCGGGTCATGACAAAACGTGTCGCATTGGTATTGGGTTCGGGTGGCGCCCGGGGCTATGCCCATATCGGGGTGATCGAAGAAATCGAACGACGTGGCTACGACATTGCTTGCATCGCCGGTTGTTCCATGGGCGCGGTCGTGGGGGGGATTTATGCGGCGGGCAAGCTTGAGGAGTACCGCAACTGGATCGAAAGCCTGGATTATCTGGACGTCCTGCGCCTGGTCGACGTCAGTTTTCGCCTGGGGGCGATCCGTGGCGAAAAGGTCTTCGGGCAGATCCGCAAGATCGTCGGCGAAATCAACATTGAACAATTGCGCATCCCCTACACCGCCGTCGCGACCGACCTGACCAACCAGCAGGAAATCTGGTTCCAGGAAGGTTGCCTGCATCAGGCGATGCGCGCCTCGGCGGCGATTCCCAGCCTGTTCACGCCCGTGATGCAAGGCAACCGCATGTTGGTGGATGGCGGCCTGCTCAACCCATTGCCGATCGTGCCGGTGGTGTCGAGCCACTGCGACCTGATCATCGCGGTCAACCTCAACGCCACCAATCAGAAACAATATCGGTTACCGGTGATCCCGCGCCCCGCCGCGTTCCGGCGGCGCTTCGACACCCTGGTCAGTTCCCTGGGGTCGCGCCTGCCGTTTCGCCGCAAGCAGGCCGAGCAGCTGTTGCTGCTGGAGCAGGAAGCCTTGAAGGCCGAAGCCGCTGACATCAACCCGTGGATCGACTCGGCCGAGCCCGAAGGCCAACAACCGGCCGCCGCGCCAGAGAACGAAGGCGCACCGAAATCCGCCACCGGTTCGTTCATCATCGATAACGTCGGCCCGGCGTCGTTGCTGGATTTGATCAACCAGAGTTTCGAAGTGATGCAGACCTCGCTGGCCCAGTACAAGATTGCCGGTTACCCGCCGGATGTGCTGATCAACGTGCCGAAACGGGTGTGCCGGTTCTTCGAGTTCTACAAGGCGCCGGAGCTGATCGCGTTGGGGCGGGAGATTGCCAGCGATACTTTGGATCGGTATGAGAGCGACCAGAACTGAGAGATATCGAGTGGCTGTTCGGGCCTCTTCGCGAGCAAGCTCGCTCCCACATTGATCTGCAGTGAACCCTGTGGGAGCGAGCTTGCTCGCGATGGCGGCAGCCCTGACAACACCAGACTAAAGCCCACCCTCCCCCAACAACCGATACCCCACCCCCGCCTCGGTCACAATGAACCGCGGTCGGGTCGGGTCGTCGGCCAGTTTCTGGCGCAGGTGGCCGACCACGATCCGCAGGTAGTGACTGTCTTCGGTGTGGGTCGGGCCCCAGATGTCCTTGAGCAGTTGCTGCTGGGTAATGACCCGCCCCGGGTGCCGCGCCAGTTGCGCCAGCACGGCGTACTCCTTGCGGGTCAGGGCCACTTCGCTGCCGTCCAGCAGCACCCGTCGATACGCCAGGTCCACCGTCAGCGGGCCGAACTTCAGCGCGGCTTCCTGTGGCTCGCCTGCCGGAGCCTGGCGCAACAAGGCGCGGATGCGGGCGAGAAATTCCTGGATACCGAACGGCTTGGTCACATAATCGTTGGCTCCGTTGTCCAGCGCCTCGACCTTCTGCGCTTCGCTGGCCCTCACCGAGAGCACCAGCACCGGCACCGTCGACCATTGGCGAAACTCGCGCAACACCTGCTGGCCGTCCATGTCCGGCAGGCCCAGGTCGAGCACCAGCAGATCGGGTTTGTTCAGCGCCGCTTGGGCAAGCCCTTCAGCGCCAGTGCCGGCTTCCAGCACCTTGTAGCCTTGGGAACTCAGGCTGATGCGCAGGAATTTGCGGATCTGCGGCTCGTCATCGATGACCAAAAGGGTCGCGGTCTGGCTCATGGGGTTCGTTCGTTGCACTCAGGTGGAAAGGCAAGCAGGTGGGACGAGAGTAACCCAGCGCCGCTCAAGCTTCATCGTCCATGCCCGGTTGTGCCTGCAAGGGCAGGTGCAACGTGATGCAGGTGCCGCGTCCGTCGAGACCATCGGCCACGCTGATCCGCCCGCCATGGGCACCGACCATGCCCTGGCAGATGGCCAATCCCAACCCCGTGCCCTGCCCGCCCCGGTCACCGCGCGCGGCGGTGTAGAACATGTCGAAGATTTTCTCTCGCTCTTGTTCAGGGATCCCGGGCCCCTCGTCAGCCACCGCAAAAAACACTTCGCTGTCGGTCGCCCCGGCGCTCAGCAGCAGCCGCCCGTGGGCCGGCGAGAATCGCGCAGCGTTCTCCAGCACGTTCACCAGGGCCTGTTCGATCAACGCCGCATGGACATACAACAAGGGCAGATCGGCAGGCACCTCGACGCCGACCGCCAGCGGCGCCAACACCGCCCGCAAGCGGTTCAGTGCGCTGCCGACGATATCGGCCGGCGACACCCAGTCCCGCGCCAGCTTCAGGGCGCCGTGGCCAAGACGGGTCATGTCCAGCAGGTTCTGGATGTAGCGATCCAGCCGCTCGGCCTCATCGCGGGTGCCTTCGAGCAGTTCGCGACGATCGGTCAGTGGGATCGCCTCCCCCAGCGCCAGCAGGCTGTCGATGCTGCCGCGCATGGACGTCAGCGGCGTGCGCAAGTCATGGGACACCGAAGCCAGCAAGGCGCTGCGCAGTTGCTCGGTTTCACCGTGCAGGCGCGCCGCTTCCAGGTCCTGGGCCAGTTGCGCCCGCGCCAACGCCTGGGCCAATGGTTGACTGAGGGCCGCCAGTAAACGGCGACGCTGGCCGCTCAACGGCTTGCCTTCGTTCGGGCACACACCCAGCAATCCCAGTGGCCCGCCTTCCGCCGACAGCGGCCACCACCACCAGCGTCCGGATGGCAACGTCCCGGTGCCGGCACCGGCGGGCTGGTCGTGCTGCCAGGCCCAGTCGGCCGCCGCACGTTCGGCCTCGGTGAATGTCAACGGCTCGCCGGTCTCGACCTTCCAATCGCTCTGGCCGTCGCGATTGAGCAGACAAAGCTGCAAGTCGTGCAGGCCGTTGAGATGCTGCGCGGCGGCGCTGATCACCGCCTGGCGGTCGGTGGCGGCAGTGAGTTTGCGCGACAGGTCGAGCAGTTCGCCGGTTTCCTGCTGGGTGTCGCGCAGGGCCTGCAACTGGCGACGCTGGCGAGCGGCAAGATTGCCGGTCAGGGCGGCCATCAGCAGGAAAAACACCAGGGTCAGCACGTCTTCTTCGCGCTGGATGGTGAAGGAAAAATTCGGCGGGATGAACAGGAAATCATAGGCCAGGAACGACAGCGCTGCACAGGCCAGCGCCGGGCCAAGGCTGCTACGTACCGCCACCAGCAGCACCGCCATCAGGAACACCAGGGAGATATTGGGCAGCGCCAGCCACCCTGAAATACCCCAGGCCAACGCGCTGGCCGCCACGGTCGCCGTCAGCGCCAGCACGTAGTCGAACCCGGTCTGGACCGCGCTCGAACGCACTTGGGCGGGACGGGGCTGTTCATCGCTGTCCAGCACGTTGATTTCCAGTCCCCGGGCATCGCGCAACAAGCGTGAAGCCAAGCCACCGCCGAACAACCGTCGCCGCAAACGCGGCCGGGACTGGCCCACCAGCAGTAGCGTGGCGCGACGTTCGGTGGCGTGCTGGATCAAGGTCTTGGCGACTTCGCCGGCCCGCAACAGCACCACTTCGCCGCCGAGACGTTCAGCCAGCTGCTGGGCATTTTGCAGGTACTGTCGCGATGACTCGTCGTGCGTGACGCCGCTGTCTACGTGGACCAGGCTCCACGGCAGATGCCGACGCTGGGCGACGCGGCTGGCGTGGCGCACCAGACGCTCGGCCTGCACATCGGCGCCCACCCCCACCAGCAATCGTCCGCGCACTGCCGGCGCGGCCTGGCCCAGTTGCCGATAACCCTGGGCCAGGTCGTTGTCCACCTGGGCGGCGGCGGTCTGCATGGCCAGTTCACGCAGCGCGGTCAGGTTGGTCTGGGTGAAAAACGCATCGATCGCCGCTCGCGCCTGCTCCGGCACATAGACCTTGCCATCACGCAGGCGCTCCAGCAGCTCGCGTGATGGCAGGTCGATCAACAGCAGTTCATCGGCTTCCTGCAAGACCCAGTCCGGCAGCGTCTCGCGCACCTGCACACCGGTGATGCCGCGCACCTGGTCGTTGAGGCTTTCCAGGTGCTGGACATTGACGGTGGTGTAGACATCGATGCCTGCGGCGAGCAGTTCCTGAATGTCTTGCCAGCGTTTGGCATGACGACTGCCGGGGGCGTTGCTGTGGGCCAGTTCGTCCACCAGCACCAAGGCCGGGCGGGCCGCGAGCAGGCCGTCGAGGTCCATTTCTTCGAGCATGACGCCGCGATATTCCGAACGCACCAACGGTTGCTGTACCAGGCCGCCGAGCAGTGCTTCGGTTTCGGCACGACCGTGGGTTTCCACCACTCCGGCGACGACTTTCACGCCTTGACGCAGTTGGGTGTGGGCCGCTTGCAGCATGGCGTAGGTCTTGCCGACACCGGGCGCCGCACCCAGGAAGACCTTGAGCCGGCCACGGTCGTTGCGGGGCAGATTGGCTAACAGTGCGTCGGCGCGGCCGGAGTCGCTCATGGCGTGGAAATCTCTTTCAAATATTGATCAAACACCCTGTGGGGAGTCGGACCTGTGGGAGCAAAGCTTATGGGAAGTGGACCTATGGGAGCAAAGCTTGCTCGCGATCAAGGCGACACAGTTCAACGGATGGACCGCGTTATCGTTCATCGCGAGCAAGCTTTGCTCCCACAGGCTTTGCTACAGCGGGCTTTTACTGCAGCAAGCTTTGCTCCCACAGGCGCCACTCCCACGGGTTTTACAGTTTTTCCAAGGCCAGGTTCAGCGCCAGCACATTCACCACTGGCGGGCCCACCAAGGATTGCTCAGTGTTGTCGTCGAGCAGTTGCTGCAAGGTCGAGGCCGGCAGGTTGCGCGCGGCGGCGACACGCGCCAGTTGATAGGCAATCGCCGCCGGAGGCAAGTGCGGATCCAGCCCACTGGCGGAGGTGGTCAGCAATGCCAGCGGCACCGGGCCCTGGCCGGGCACCTGGAGTTTTTGGGCGTCTTCGATTACCCGCGAGGCCAGGGCCGGATTGCTCGGGGAAAAGTTGCTGGCGCCGCTGGCGACCGTGGCGAAGGCTCCAGCCGATGGCCGTGGATGAAACCAGGCATCGCCGGTGAAATCCTGGGCGATCAGCGTCGAGCCACGGACCTTGCCGGCCGCATCGACGATCAGGCTGCCATTGGCCTGGGCGGGAAAGGCGACTTGCGCCACGCCAGTGACCACCAGTGGGTACGCGACACCGGTGATCAGGGTCATCAGTAATAACAGGCTCAAGGCCGGGCGAATCAGAGTGGACATTTCAAAATCCTCGAATTGAAGTAAATCCAGTGCTCAAAGCCTGTGGGAGTCACCTTGTGGGAGCAAAGCTTGCTCCCACAAGAAACGGCGAACTCAAACCAGCTTCAACGCCGTCAGCAACATATCGATCGCCTTGATCCCCACGAACGGCACCACGATCCCACCCAGGCCATAGATCAACAGATTGCGTCGCAACAGCGCCGCCGCACTCGCCGCTTGCACTCGTACACCGCGCAGGGCCAGGGGGATCAGTACGACGATGATCAGGGCGTTGAATACGATGGCCGACAGGATCGCGCTCTGGGGGCTGCTCAGGTGCATCACATTCAACACGCCGAGCTGTGGATAAATCGAAGCGAACAGCGCCGGCAGGATCGCGAAGTACTTGGCGATGTCGTTGGCGATGGAGAAGGTGGTCAATGCACCACGGGTCACCAACAGTTCCTTGCCGATCTGTACCACATCGAGCAGTTTGGTCGGGTCGCTGTCGAGGTCGACCATGTTGGCCGCCTCCCGCGCGGCCTGGGTGCCGTCGTTCATCGCCATGCCGACATCGGCCTGGGCCAGGGCCGGGGCGTCGTTGGCACCGTCGCCACACATGGCCACCAGCCGACCGTCATTTTGCTCATGACGGATACGCGCCAGCTTTTTCTCCGGCGTGGCCTCTGCCAGCACGTCATCGACACCGGCCTCGGCGGCAATCGCCGCAGCGGTCAGCGGGTTGTCACCGGTGACCATCACCGTGCGGATCCCCAGCTTGCGCAGCTCGGCAAAGCGCTCGCGAATGCCCGGCTTGACCACGTCCTTGAGATGGATGGCCCCCAGCAACCGGCCGTCCATGCAAACCAGCAGCGGTGTGCCGCCACTCTGGGCGATCTTGTCGACCTCCCGCGCCAATGCCTGCGGCAACTCATTGCGTGCAAGGCCGATGAAGTCCAGCAACGAGTCCACGGCGCCCTTGCGGTAGATACGGCCCTGATAGTCGACTCCGGACAAACGGGTTTCAGCACTGAACGGCACGGCCGTCAGCGCTTCGACGCCAGGCTCAGACTGTGGATGCAAACCTCGCAGGTACTCGACGATGGACTTGCCCTCGGCGGTGTCGTCAGCCAACGAGGCGAACAGCGCGCCTTCGGCCAGTTCCTTGGCACTCACACCAGGGGCGGTATAGACCGCTGTACAACGACGATTGCCAAAGGTGATGGTGCCGGTCTTGTCCAGCATCAGCACATGCACGTCCCCCGCCGCCTCGACCGCACGACCGGATTTGGCGATCACGTTCAGGCGAACCAACCGGTCCATCCCGGCGATGCCGATGGCCGACAGCAACCCGCCGATGGTGGTGGGAATCAAGGTGACCAGCAGCGCCACCAGAAACACCAGCGGCAGGTTGGCGTTGGCGAAATGGGCGAACGGTTGCAGCGTCACCACCACCAACAGGAAGATCAGCGTCAGGCCGATCAACAGGATATCCAGCGCCACCTCGTTCGGCGTTTTCTGGCGTTTGGCGCCTTCGACCAGGGCGATCATGCGGTCCAGTGTGGACTCGCCGGGATTGCTGGTGATACGTATCAGCAGCCAGTCGGAGACCAGCCGCGTATTGCCGGTGACGGCCGAGCGATCGCCGCCGGACTCGCGGATGACCGGCGCCGATTCGCCGGTGATCGCAGCCTCGTTGACCGCGGCGATGCCTTCGATCACTTCACCGTCGCCGGGGATCATGTCGCCGGCCTCGACGCGCACCACATCACCTTTGCGCAGACGGGTGGCGGGGACGATTTCAAAACCGCTGGCGGTCTGGCGACGTGCGTTGAGGCCTTCGCTACCGGCCTTGAGGCTGTCGGCCCGAGCCTTGCCGCGGCCTTCGGCCAACGCTTCGGCGAAGTTGGCGAACAGCACGGTGAACCACAGCCACAGCGCGATTTGCGCGGCGACAAAAGTCGGCACGGCGTTGTCGGGAATGAAGCACAGCACGGTGGTGAGGATCGCGGTCAGTTCCACCACCAGCATCACCGGGGCGCGGTGCAATTGACGCGGGTCGAGCTTGACGAAAGCTTGCACCAGCGCTGGCCGCCACAGGGCCGAGATTGCGGTTTTCGGTTGCTCCGGCGCCTTGGCGACGGCGGTTTTGCTCATCGGCATATTCATTTTCATATCCCTCAGAAGCCCAGGCTCAAGTGTTCAGCAATCGGCCCCAGGGCCAGGGTCGGCAAGAAGGTCAAGCCGCCCACCAACAGGATGGTCACGGTCAACAAGGTCACGAACAACGGGCCGTGGGTGGGGAAGCTGTTCTGGCCAATCGGCGCGGTTTTCTTCAAGGCCAGGCTGCCGGCCAACGCCAGCACTGGCAGGATGTAGCCGAACCGGCCGATCAACATGCCCAGGCCCAGCATCAGGTTGTGGAAAGGTGTGTTGGCGCCGAACCCGGCAAATGCCGAACCGTTGTTCGCTCCCGCCGAGGTGTAGGCGTACAACAACTGGCTGAAACCGTGGGCACCCGGGTTGCTCACCGCAGCGGCCGGACCGGGCAGGCTTGCGGCGACGGCCCCCAGCACCAGCACGCTGACAGGCATCACCAGCAGGGTTGCCACCAACAGTTGCACCTCCCTGGCGCCCAGCTTCTTGCCCAGGTATTCCGGCGTGCGACCGATCATCAAGCCGGCCAGGAATACTGCGATCAGCACGTTCAACAGCATTCCGTAGAGCCCGGCCCCGACGCCGCCGAAGATCACCTCGCCGACCATCATGTTCACCAGCGACACCATGCCACTGAGCGGGTTGAGGCTGTCGTGCATGGCGTTGACCGAACCGTTGGACGCTGCCGTGGTGGTCACCGACCACAGCACCGTGGCGGTGGTGCCGAAGCGCGCTTCCTTGCCTTCCAGCGGCGCGGTTTGCTCGACGGCTGGGTTGTTCAGGGCCGGGTTGGGCTGGTATTCGGCCCACAGCGACGTGGCACCGCCGATCAGGAACAGGGCAAGCATGCAGGCGATGATCGCCCGGCTCTGGCGCAGGTCCTTGACGTAATGGCCGAAGGTGAACACCAGCGCGGCGGGAATCAGGATGATCGAAGCGACTTCGAACAGGTTGCTCCAGGCCGTCGGGTTTTCGAACGGATGCGCCGAGTTGACGCCGAAGAAACCGCCACCGTTGGTGCCCAGTTGCTTGATCGCGATCTGGCTGGCGGCCGGCCCCAACGGGATGACCTGGTCGACACCTTGCATCGTGACCCCGTGTACATAGTGCGCAAAGGTCTGCGGTACACCCTGCCAGACCAGGAACAATGCCAGCAGCAGGCACAGAGGCAACAGCCCGTAGAGAGTGGCGCGAGTCATGTCGACCCAGAAGTTACCCAACGTTGCGGCGGACTTGCGCCCGATGCCGCGACACAGTGCCACGAGCACGGCCAGGCCGGTGGCGGCGCTGACGAAGTTCTGCAAGGTCAGGCCGACCATCTGGCTCAGGTAGCTCAGGGACGCTTCACCGCTGTAGGACTGCCAGTTGGTGTTGGTCGTGAAACTCACGGCCGTGTTGAAAGCCTGGGTCCACTCCATGCCGGGCAATTGTTCGGTATTGAGCGGCAGATATCCCTGCAGCAGGAGAATGGCGAACAGCAACACAAAACCCGCCAGGTTGAACGCGAGCAAGGCCAGGGTGTATTTCTGCCAGCTCTGCTCAGCGGTGGAGTCGACACCGGCCAGGCGATAGCAACCGCGCTCCACCGGGCCGAGGATCGGCGAAAGCCAAGTGCGCTGGCCTTCCATCACCCGGTAGTAAAAACGCCCCAGAAACGGTGCCGGAATCAGCACCAGGGCGAAAAAGGCGAGGATCAGCCCATAGTCATAACCGTGCATAGCCGCTCCTAGTTCCGATCTGCGCGCAATAGCGCAACCAGCAGATAAATGAACAGCGCCCCTGCCAGCAGCAGCGACACCCCGTCCAGAACACTCATGGGATTTCTCCGTGGTACGGCGTCGTGCCGTGTGTGGAGTGATTGTCGGCAGAGAGGCTGTAAAGGAACGAGATCGAGGGTGGGGCTGGGGGGTAAAGAATCCGTAAAAAGTGTTGGCTGGGCCGGCCTCATCGCGAGCAAGCTCGCTCCCACATGGGATCTGTGGTGAATAAAGAATTTGTGTTCGCTGAAGCCCTCCTGTGGGAGCGAGCTTGCTCGCGATGAGGCCAGCCCAGGCGCCGACGCTCTGAACTGGGGCACAAAACCAAGCCATCCGATAGCGAACATCCCCGATACGACACGATTTCACCCATTACGACCGCCCTCGCCACACTGGCACGTCCACTGCAATGCCCCTCCCCAGCGCTTTTGCTATGGATCGAGGGGAGCCACCGATGAACACACAACTCAAACCCACCCTGGGCACCCTGCATTTATGGGGTATTGCCGTCGGCCTGGTGATTTCCGGCGAGTATTTCGGCTGGAGCTACGGCTGGGGCGTGGCCGGGACAATGGGCTTTTTGGTGACGTCCTTCATGGTGGCGGCCATGTACACCTGCTTCATTTTCAGCTTCACCGAACTGACCACCGCCATTCCCCATGCCGGCGGACCGTTTGCCTACAGCCGTCGCGCCTTCGGCGAGAAAGGCGGGTTGATTGCCGGCCTGGCGACGCTGATCGAATTTGTCTTCGCCCCGCCGGCCATTGCCCTGGCCATCGGCGCCTACCTGAACGTGCAGTTCCCGGCCCTGGACCCAAAACACGCAGCGGTCGGTGCCTATATCGTGTTCATGGGCCTGAACATCCTCGGGGTCAAGCTGGCCGCGACGTTCGAGCTGATTGTCTGCGTCTTGGCGGTGGCCGAACTGCTGGTGTTCATGGGCGTCGTGGCCCCGGCGTTCAGTTTCAGCAGCTTTGCCCTGAACGGCTGGGCCGGTTCCGATGTATTCGGCGCACCGGCCATTGCCGGCATGTTCGCCGCGATTCCCTTCGCCATCTGGTTCTTCCTGGCCATCGAAGGCGCGGCCATGGCCGCCGAAGAAGCCAAGGACCCGAAACGCACGATTCCCAAGGCTTACATCAGCGGCATCCTGACCCTGGTGGTCCTGGCGATGGGCGTGATGTTCTTTGCCGGCGGCGTCGGCGACTGGCGCACCCTGTCGAACATCAACGATCCCCTGCCCCAAGCCATGAAAACCGTGGTTGGCGAAAGCTCCGGCTGGCTGCACATGCTGGTGTGGATCGGCCTGTTCGGCCTGGTGGCGAGTTTCCACGGCATCATCCTCGGCTACTCGCGCCAGTTCTTCGCCCTGGCCCGCGCCGGTTACCTGCCCGCCTCCCTGGCCAAACTGTCACGCTTCCAGACGCCGCACCGGGCGATCATCGCCGGTGGGCTGATCGGCATCGCAGCGATCTACAGCGACGGCCTGATCAACCTCGGCGGCATGACCCTGACTGCAGCGATGATCACCATGGCCGTGTTCGGTGCCATCGTCATGTACATCATGAGCATGCTCAGCCTGTTCAAATTGCGTAAAACCGAACCCAACCTGGAACGTACCTTCCGGGCACCGGGCTATCCGCTTGTACCCGGCATCGCCCTGGTATTGGCCGTGGTGTGCCTGGTGGCGATGGCCTGGTTCAACGCGCTGATCGGGCTGATCTTCCTCGGCTTCATGGCGGTGGGTTTCGTCTACTTCATCCTCACCGCACAGCTGCGTGCAGACGCTCCCGCCGATGCGATGCTGACCGGGCTTTGAGGTGAAGCTGGCCGAACGGGCGTAGTATTGAACCACTGCGAGCAACCTTCGCTCATAAGTGGTAGGTGCGATGGATCGGCGAAATGTTCGTCCGTCCATCGCCCCCTCAAGGAGAACCCTATGCCCTGGTATGCCTGGTTGATTCTGATTGTTGCAATCGGCTCGATCGTTGGTGGTCTGATGATGCTGCGCGACACCGCCAACAAGGTCGAGTTGACCGATGAGCAACGCAAGCGCGTTGCCGAGCGCAATGCGGAAATGGATGCGAAGGAGGCCAAGGATCGTTGAATCGCACACCGCTTTTGTGGCGAGGGCGCTTGCTCCCTCGCCACAAAAGCCAGCGCCTGCTGCGTCACTTTTCCCAGTCCGCCTTGGCAATGTGCAAGCCATGCAACCCCTTGTACGCCGCCCGCTCAGGCTGACTCCAACCCTCCAGCAATGAATCCTCCAATCGATAGATCTCAACCCCCAGCGGGCGACAGACGCTAAGGGGATCCTGCGCATCCGGCCCCCACATCGCCAGCGACAAGTCGCCACCCGGGCAGGTGGACAGGGCGCACAACAGATCGATCTCGGCAAAAAACTCCAGGTAATCGCCCTTCTGCGCCGGACAGGCCTTCATGAAGTACATGTCGTCATGATTAAGCCCCGTGCATTGGAAGATATTCAGCACGTCATGCACATCGAACTCCGTCAGGCCGTGGGGCAACACTGCACGGGTCAGGTTCGAGTGGCAGTGATGATGGAAATCCTCGCCGGTCAGCATCCTGTTTACATAGGGATCACAGCGCGTCCCCAACAGATCGTGCAGTCGTCCACCATGCTCATCGATACCATAACCGGCCAGACTGTCATCGGTGATGGTCACCAAGGGCCGCAGGAATGGCAGGTTCGACCACAACCGATCATGGGTGCTGACGTGAGCACCTTGAAGCTGGCGCGTGCGCGCTGCCCACAAGCGTTCCCGTGGATCGTGGGCATTCCAGACGTTGAAGTCCCCCACCTGCGGGCCCACCGGGGTCGTGACGCGGAACACATGACCGGCAGGTACGTGCCAAGCGCGGCCGGTGCGGATGGGGACCTCGAACTGTTCGATCAGCGTGCGCTTGTCCTGCTGGGTGCGGATGCGGTCGTAGAAGGGTTTGTCCACCTGCAGGGCTGAACCTTTGCTGACCTGGTAGGCGGCTGGGTAGTCTTTGTACATGGCGCGGGTCCTTGATCAGGGGTGATGGGTGGGAGTTAGCAGTTGCAGAAGCAGTTGCTCGGAATCGTTGAGGTAAGAGCCAGTCAAATTACTCCAACTCGGAAATTTAATCGTAAAAAGACTTTTCGGGAGGGCGCAACGTGTCGAGGATGGGGAATGCGGCTTGGCAGCCTACCCTATCCGATCAGGTCCTATGGTCGGGGAAAAACCCCCACGAAAAGGGTGACGCTTCCCCCCTTGCAGATTAATATGCCAGTGCTCAGACATAACGCGACAGAATTCCGTGAACCTTTATTCTTTCCATATTAAAGTTCAAAAAATTCCGCACAGCGTCTATCAGATCAATAATCTCCAAATTGAGCAGCACAAGGGAAGAACACATTGAAAAAAGTTGCGATACTTCAATCCAACTACATCCCTTGGAAAGGGTATTTTGACATCATCGCTTCAGTAGATGAATTCATTCTGTACGACGACATGCAATACACACGACGTGACTGGCGAAACCGTAACCAAATAAAGACCCCGCAAGGGTTGCAATGGTTGACCGTGCCTGTTCTGGTAAAAGGCAAGTATCACCAAAAAATCAGGGAAACTGAAATTGATGGTACTGAATGGGCCGCAGCCCATTGGAAATCGCTAGTTCAAAACTATAGCCGTGCCCCTCATTTTCATGAAATCGCAAAGTGGCTGGAACCCCTTTATCTGAATACGTCCTACACCCATCTTTCAATACTTAATCAACGATTCATCCAAGCCATTTGCGATTATCTGAACATCACGACTCGTATTAGCCATTCATGGGACTACAAACAAGTTGACGGTAAAACCGAGCGCCTTGCCGAACTCTGCGTACAAGCGGGCGCTACCGAGTACGTCTCCGGCCCATCCGCCAAGAATTATGTCGACGAACAAATATTCGAAGCGATGAACATCAAATTAACCTGGTTCGACTATGCAGGCTATCCAGACTACCCACAGTTATGGGGTGAATTCACCCATGGCGTCACCATTCTTGATCTCCTTTTCAACTGCGGAAAAGACTCTCATCGCCAAATGAGGTATGTAGCTCAATGAAGCTGTCCATCGTAGCGACTCTTTATCAATCAGCCTCCTACATCGAAGAGTTTCATTCTCGCGTGAGCGCAGCCGCAAAGGAATGTGCAGGGGACGACTACGAAATCGTACTTGTGAACGACGGCTCGCCTGACAATAGCCTTGATATCGCTATATCGCTTACCGAGCAAGACTCTCATGTGGTGCTGGTCGATCTCTCACGAAACTTCGGCCATCACAAAGCCATGATGACCGGGCTGTCCCAATCCAAAGGGGATCAGGTTTTCCTGATTGACAGCGACCTTGAAGAAGACCCCGAATGTCTGCTCAGCTTTTCCGAACAGCTCCAAAAAATGGCTTGCGACGTTGTCTATGGCGTGCAGGAGCAACGTAAAGGCGGCTGGTTTGAACGCTGGAGCGGCCGTTGGTTCTATCGTTTCTTCCAAGCCCTGACAGGCATGGCGCTGCCTGAGAACATCGTCACCGCCAGGCTGATGACCCGCCGCTATGTCAACGCCCTGCTGCGACATGAGGAACGAGAGGTGTTCCTGGCAGGACTATGGCACATCACCGGGTTTGATCAGCAACCTCAAAAGATCAAAAAGAGCAGCACCAGCCAAACAACCTATACCTTTAGAAAAAAGATGTCTGTATTGGTTAACTCGGTGACGTCGTTCAGCAATGCTCCCTTGGTCGGTATTTTTTACATCGGCATTGCGATTTCTTTTTTTGCCGTGCTTTACATTGTTTACTTGATAATGCACTGGCTGTTTCTGGCGACGCCATTAAGCGGGTGGACATCCGTCATGGCTTCCATCTGGCTACTAGGCGGCATGATTATCTCGTTCATTGGTGTAGTAGGTATTTATCTTTCAAAAATATTTTCCGAGTCAAAACAACGCCCCTACACTATTGTGAGGCAAATTTATGCACAACAAAAAGACTGAGCTACTTGAAGAAGTAGCTAGCTACTATTCACAAAAGCTCGCCTTGCATGGTGAAACGCCAAATGGAGTGGACTGGAATGGCGAGCACGGCCAAGCCATGCGCTTCGAGCAATTGTGCAAGATCATTAACGCCCCGCAGGCATTTTCTATAAATGATCTAGGGTGTGGTTACGGCGCGCTGGTCGATTACCTGAAAGCCAATAATCATACGTTTTCTTATCTTGGCGTGGACATTTCAAAAGAAATGATCCAAGCCGCAAAAAACCGCTATGTGAAAGACTCCCAAGCTCGTTTTATTGAATCCTCCGAACCGGACGCTGTCGCTGATTACAGCGTCGCCAGCGGCATATTCAATGTCCGCTTGGGCCGATCAGACAGCGAGTGGCTGGCCTATCTCGAAAATACTTTGAATATACTGGATCGAACAAGTCGCCTGGGATTCGCCTTCAATTGCCTGACGTCCTATTCCGACGAGGATAGAAAAAGGGAGGATCTGTACTATGCCGACCCTTGCAGGTTATTCGATCTATGTAAGCGACGTTACTCCCGACACGTAGCCCTCCTTCACGACTACGGCCTGTATGAGTTCACCTTGCTAGTGAGGAAAATGTAATGAGAAAAAAACTAGTCATCTTCGGCTTAGGCGACATCGCAGAGTTGGCATTTTTTTACTTCAATACAGACTCTACCTATGACGTCGTGGCCTTCACGGTAGACAGTAGCTATATCGAAGACTCTACTTTTTGCGGGTTGCCAGTCGTCGCCTTCGAAAACGTTGCTGAACACTATGCTACCGGTCAGCATGAAATGTTTATCGCTCTGAGTTATTCAAAACTCAATGCAGTACGAAAGGAAAAATATTTCGCGGCAAAAGCACTAGGCTACACACTAGCCAGCTACATCAGCAGCCATGCTACCGTCCTGAATGAAGGTCGAATTGGAGAAAACTGCTTCATTCTTGAGGACAACACCATCCAGCCTTTTGTAAAGATTGGGAATAACATCACCTTATGGAGCGGCAACCATATCGGCCACCACTCCACGATCCAGGACCATACGTTCATCGCATCCCACGTAGTAGTTTCTGGAGGTGTTCACATCGGTGAACAGTGCTTTATCGGGGTCAACGCGACGCTGCGCGATCATATAAAGATAGAAGACAAGTGCGTGATCGGCGCAGGCACGTTGCTGTTGGCTAACGCTGAGCGGGAAGGCGTATTTATTGGTAGCGCGACTGAGCGTTCAAAAGTACCCAGTAGCAAGTTGAGAAAAATATGAAATACACATGGCAAAAACTCGGTCGTCTGTATACTCCCGAAAATGAGAAGCGCCATCCAAAACTGTTATCTCATGCTGCCAACCCTTTACCTGTGCACCTGCATAATGATGTCTTTCGGGTTTTCTTCAGCGCACGGGATTGTGACAACCGATCTTCCGTCGGCGCAGTAGACATTGATATTGAGCAGAGAATAGTTATCAAAGAACACCCCCTTCCCTTTCTGGAGCACGGCCCCGCAGGCAGTTTCCATGCTGATGGTGTGAGCATTGGCAATTGCTACATTGCCAACGAAGTGCAGTACATGCTTTTCATGGGGTGGCAATCGCCAGACAATCAGCACTGGCGCGGTGATGTCGGCAGACTGATCGTCAATGCGGATACCACGCTGACACTCGAGAGTGATCTCCCGTTCATGAGCACTGACGAAATCGACCCTATCAGCCTTTCCTACCCATGGGTGCTCAAGAACGGAAACAACGGTTATGACATGTGGTACGGGTCGACCAAAACCTGGGATTCCGGCAACGGCGAAATGATCCATGTGATCAACTCGGCACATTCCCATGACGGAAATAACTGGCATCGTAACGGTTTGGCCATCCCCTTCGAAGTGGGTGTAGCCCAAGCGTTTTCACGCCCTACCGTGGCAAAGAATAACTTAGGCGGACTGGAGATGTGGTTTTCCTATCGCAGTGGTACCGGAGACACGTATAGGATCGGCTACGCCACCACCGATGGAGGTACGCAATGGCGACTGGCACTGGAGGAAGCCGGTATTGATGTCTCCCCAGATGGCTGGGATTCGGAAATGATCGAATACCCATTCGTGTTCGACCACAAACACAATAGATATATGCTTTATAACGGCAACAGTTACGGTAAAACCGGTTTTGGTCTCGCTGTACTGGAGAAGCGTTGATGGCTAACGCATTCAACTATATTTATATACTCGCCACCATCGCCTTTACTGTTTATGGACAACTTATTCTAAAATGGCGAATCTCCAAATTAGGCCCCCTGCCGGTCGAGCCGATTGAAAAAATAAAATTTTTACTCTTACTGTTATTGGACCCGGGAATTTTTTCGGGCTTCGCAGCAGGGTTCCTGGCATCACTGGCCTGGATGGCGGCGATGACCAAGTTTGATCTTAGTCATGCCTATCCATTCATGAGCCTGAACTTCGTTATTGTCTTGCTGTTAAGTGGCTGGATTCTAAGTGAACCCATGACATTTCAGAAAGCACTGGGTGTTGGATTGATTATTCTTGGCACCGTCGTGGCTGCCCGCGGATAGCGCCTTCGGCAGAGCTCATAAAGGCCAGTCATCTCGACTGGCCTCCCTTCACGGTTATTTCAGTTCACTTCCAGCTTATCGCGATTTCTGTCCAGTATTGCCTTGCCAATTCCCTTGACCTCCAGCAACTCCTCCACTGAAGAGAACGGCCCATTGTTCTCCCGATAGGCAACAATCGCCTCGGCTTTGCCCTTACCTATCCCCGTCAACTCACGCTGCAGCGTTGCAGCATCCGCCCCGTTTAAATCCACCTTGGCGCCCTGCGTTTTGGCTGGTTGCTCCACTGCTTGCGGTGTAGGGACCGACTCGGGTTTGACCACTGGGGCGGCGATAGCAGCAATCGAGGCGCTGGTGAGGAAGGCAAAAACCAGAGAGTAGAAATAGCCTGTACGCATAAATGACGCTCCATGACATCGTTAAGTAGAGAAGCAGCTTTTCCGAAGCTGCCTCTCAAACTTAGGCGATGATCTATCGCTGTCAAAAATGTGTACGTTACAGTTTGTGTAACAATCAGGGTTCGAGTCGGCGTTGCTGATAGATCCAGTCGACAATCTCTCCGTCCGGAGCGTAACCACTGACAGTATCCCGAAGCAGCTGACGAACCCTGGTGTAGTCATCGTGTTCAATGGCGGCCAGCAACTCAGCCAGCTTGATCTTGAGCGTGTCCCAAGACAGATGGTCCTCATTGGCACTCATGATCATTGGGTGCTGGGTGGCGACTACGTTGTCGCCGATCAGCAACTCCTCGTAAAGCTTCTCGCCCGGACGCAAGCCTGTGAACTCGATTGAAATGTCGCCATGGGGATTCTTTTCCGAACGAACACTCAGGCCAGAGAGATGAATCATTTTTTCCGCCAGCTCGACAATCCTCACTGGCTCGCCCATGTCCAGCACAAACACATCCCCGCCCAACCCCATGGAGCCCGCCTGGATCACCAACTGCGCGGCCTCGGGTATGGTCATGAAATAACGGGTGATCTTGGGATGGGTAACAGTCAACGGCCCGCCGGACTTGATCTGTTTATGGAACAGGGGAATAACCGAACCGGACGAACCCAATACGTTACCGAACCGGACCATGGTAAAGCGCGTCTTGTTCACCCGCGAAACGTTATCCTTGTCGCCGAATAACACGGGGGCCAGTTCACGGCTGAGGGCTTGCAAGGTCAGCTCCGCGAGCCGCTTGGTGCTGCCCATGACATTGGTCGGGCGCACCGCTTTATCCGTGGAGATCAGGACGAAGTTCGATACACCCGCCTGCAACGCAGCCTGTGCCGTATTCAACGTACCTATCACGTTGTTCAGGACGCCTTCGGCGATGTTGTGCTCGACCATCGGGACGTGCTTATAGGCAGCGGCGTGATAGACCGTATCGACATTCCAGGTCCTCATCACGTCCAGCAGCTTGTCCTGGTCTCGTACCGATCCCAGGATAGGCAGCAGCCGAACTGACAACGACTCGCGAAGGATTCGAGGTTCAAGTTCGGACAGAATGCTATAGAGATTGAATTCGCTATGCTCATATAGCAGCAACGTAGTCGGTTTAAGTGCCAGGATTTGCCGACAAAGCTCAGAGCCGATCGAACCACCGGCCCCAGTGACCAGGACCGACTGGTCAGTGATGCAATGCTCCAGAAGATCAGGTTGCGCGGGGACCGGATCGCGCCCGAGAAGGTCCGCGATATCCACTTCTTGGATATCATCGACCTTGACGCGGCCGCTGGCCAGGTCCATGAACCCGGGGACACTGCGTACATGCAGTGGAAAACCTTCAAGCAGCGTCAAGATCTCTCGACGGCGCCCACGTGAGGAGGAAGGCACTGCCAGCAGAATTTCCTGTGCGCCGGTTGTGTCGATCATCTTTTGGATATGCCTGGGCTCATAGACCTGCAGCCCAGCAATCACTCTGTCAGCAATGCTGTTGTCATCATCGATGAATGCGACCGGTCGCATCACCCGCCCCATGCGTAGTGCGGCCACGAGCTGGTTGCCTGCGGCCCCGGCACCATAAATAGCAACCTTGGGCAGGCCGTCGTCCCGGTTGGTAAAGGGTACATGCTGGGCTGCAGTAAACCAGTCCCCCAGGAAGTATTGCCGCATCATCAGGCGCAAGCCACCAATCATGATCAGGCTCAACCACCAATAATTGAAAATGATGGAGCGTGGTACCACGGTTTTATGGTTGCTGTACCAATACACCACCAAGGCCAGCAGCAAGGCCGAAAGGCTGACTGCCTTGCAAATCGTGATCAGCGCGTCGTTACCGAAATAACGCATGACCGCGCGATACATGCCAAAGCGGATAAAGATAGGAATGGCGACCAGCGGTGCGGACCCGAAAAGCCACAAATGCGTTGCAATCGGGCTGGCCAATGCTTCAACACCCAGTCGAACGACGAACGCCAACCAGAGGGCGATCCAGACAAGGACGATGTCTGTTGCCACTTGTATCGCCCGTTTGTGGCGTCTTGGCAATCCCAGCAGGGCTATTCTCAACTTATCCATAAACCCTTTACGCATTTTGGCTCGCCCCTGTCGCGATTCCGCTTTTATTGAACCTGTCGACGTCACGCATCACTGATAAAACGATCATCAAAAAACATACCTGTAACAGCATCCAAGATTAGACCTTCTCTGACCGTCCAGCGCGAGCTATAGCTCTTATCACCAGCGGAATAAAGCTAATACCTACCCACCGCACCAGGCTCCGGAACACGGACCAGCCGTTACAGGCTGCAGTTCATAACATCCATTGCAACGAGATCGAGCCTACGGCGCCCGTATGTTAGTGGCTGGGGCGGGCAACCTACCATAGTCACGGGTCGCCAAGAAATTTTCACGTGTTGGCAGCGATGTCTGAGGACGCGATGGCACGGCGATCGGTCGAAATTCGCGTAACCCTCATTACGCTCGCAGCCGTGCTGCTCGCCTGGGCAACCTATCAGTTTGTGAAAAACCGCTTCGAAAATTCAACAGTCGCCTGAAAACACCGATCCTTTTAGTGATCGTGGCTTTTGTTGGCGCAGTCGGATACGCAACGTTCTCCAATGCCGGATTCCCGCAACGCGCGCCGGTTAAAAGTGCCGAGGAGTTTAACAGTCAATTTGTCGGACCGATTTGGAAGTACACAAAGAACAATGCCTGTATCAATCGATATCCTTTCAAAGAGGCTGTATCCTACGGATGGCGGTTCTGCATCGCCAACAAAGATTGGGCGCCCGCCCTATTGTTACTAGGTAACAGCTTCGCCAACCATCGGTTTCCTGGATTGGCCGCCGCCAAAGAGACGAACGACAGCCGCATTTTGTCCATCGGTGCGTGCCCGCCGGACATGATCGACATAACCGATCCCAATGCGCCGACCGACACCAATCTATGCTCTGGCAGCCGCTCGTATCATCAGAAGCTGCTGATCAATGGAATAATTGAAAATAGTAAAACAATTAAATACACCATCATCGACGGGCTAAAAGGTTGTTAATGATGCTTATATAAAACGTATAGACGAGCGCATCACCCACCTTGAAAAAACGGGATAAAAGTAATTGTTTTCATCCCGCACATCGCAACAGATCACGAACTGAAAGTATATTATTCTAGGCCATTTAAAAAATATAGCTGACTGCGTAGTGGGCTTGGAGGCAAAAAAGAGATTGATGACGGTTTTGCGCTTCTGATAACACAGATATCCGCGGCCCATCTGAACGTTAAATTTTCGACCAAAACGAACTATTTTGCGGACTGTTCAATTGCTCACTGACGTTGAACGGCATGCCAATTTTCCGCGACCAATATGTCCATTACTCGGAGTATGCGAGCCAACAAGTCGCAAAAATATTCATTAAATGGGCAGAAACAAACGCACGAGGTATTCTGAACAAGTAAAAGAAAGTGCCGCTGACTGCAAAGCCGGCGGCACTGTATCTCATACTCTCCTCTTCCCCGACATCGATCGGGTTACATCAACCGATGGTCTCGGTCAGGACCTTGACAATACGCTGTTGCTGCTCAGCGCTCAGGCCAATCCACAGCGGCAAACGCACCAGTCGTTCAGATTGCCTGTCCGTAACTTCCAGCGCCCCGTGTGCCCGACCATATCGTTTCCCACCAGGCGACGAATGAAGGGGGACGTAATGGAACACCGAGGAAATGTCATGTTTCTTGAACTCGCCGAGCACATATTGCCGATCGAGCCCTGGCGCAAGCAGAACATAGTACATATGCGCGTTGTGCTGGCATTCTTCCGGCACGATGGGACGGCGTAACAAGCCATCGGCTTCAAGCGGTTCAAGAAGTTCGTGATAGCGCTGCCAAATTTCCAGGCGTTCATGGGTGATGCGTTCGGCCTCTTCGAACTGTGCCCACAAGAAAGCCGCAATCAACTCCCCTGGCAAGAATGAAGAACCCACTTCCTGCCAAGTGTATTTATCCACTTCTCCCCGGAAAAACCGGCTACGGTCGGTGCCTTTCTCACGGATGATTTCGGCCCGAAGCGCCAATGAAGACTCGTTAACCAATAACGCGCCACCCTCGCCAGAAATAACATTCTTGGTCTCATGGAAGCTGTAGGCACCCAGATCACCAATGCTGCCCAACGCTCGTCCTTTGTAGGTAGCCATCACACCCTGCGCGGCATCCTCCACAACCCTCAGGTCATGCCGTTTCGCGATATCCATGATGGTATCCATTTCGCAGGCCACACCTGCGTAGTGGACCGGGACAATAGCTCGGGTACGTGCAGTGATCGCCGACTCGATGAGGCTCTCGTCAAGGTTTAAGGTGTCCTCCCGAATGTCGATGAACACCGGAACGCCACCTCGGAGCACAAAAGCATTGGCCGTCGATACAAAGGTGTACGAAGGCATGATGACCTCGTCACCCGGTTCGATGTTTAGCAGCAGTGCCGCCATTTCCAACGCAGCCGTACATGAGTGGGTCAGCAACGCCGTGTCACAGCCACTTCTGCTTTCCAACCATTCGTGGCAACGCTTGGTGAAAGGACCGTCGCCAGCAAGCATGTTGCCGGACTTGGCTTCGGCAATGTAATGCAACTCTTTACCAGTCATGAATGGCCGGTTGAACTGGATTTTCTGAGTCATTGATTTTCCTTTTGCAACCTATGCCATTCGTCTGTGACACAGTGAAGATATTCGCTGCATTCACATCTTGATCAGAGCTTCAAGGCGAGCCGTGACGAGGATTTCTCCGGCCAGGGCATCAGGGCATTCAAAAGCGCCTGTATCTACATAACCGGTTGTCAAAGGGCACCACCAGTTGGAATAGGAACTGGCGCCCTCCTCATTGTCCACTCTTTTGGCGTAGCGCTTGGCAGGTATTTAACGTTTCGTTCGACGCCAACGGCTTGTAAAGCACCTGCGTGCGGCTGGCAGCGAAACTGCCTGCACCTTCCGCAGTCTGCCAGGTGCCTACCTGCTCGTATCCTTCAGGAAAGGTAACGCCCAAACTGGACAACAGCTCGATTGAAATACTGCGCGGGCCATCGGGCTCCAGCAGCAACCAGGCCGCCGCTATTTTTTCACAGGACGTGCGGTTCAATGCTGCTTTGGCGAGCTCCAGACTGCCGGGGTAGCCGCCGATAGTCCAGGCCTGGCCGATGTTCTGAGCACCTATTGCGTAAAGTATGCCAGGGGATTGGCCGGATAGATCGATCACCGGGGTAGACGGCTCAAAACCAGCAGTTCGTGCCATTTTGGTGGCACTGTCGATATACCGCGCGTACCCCTGCGAGAGAATCAAGCTCGATCCTTGGGGGCCTATTTCCAAAGGAGACGTGTGAAGCCTGAGGGGCTGGGGCTGGCGATAGGGCTGCTCAAGCGCTGTTTGCAAAAGAGTAGCGGTGACTGCCTGAGCCGCAAGCACCAGTGGCAGCGCGAATAGCCAGCTGGCACGTTCACGAGCCATCGGCCCTAAAAGGATGATGCCGGCAAGCAACCAAAAAATACCGGCCGAGGCGCCGCCGGTCCAATAATTTTTATTTGTCCCAAAAGCGTAAATATGGGGCATTACTAGAAATAGAAGTGCAATCGCCCCATGTGATCCGGTAACGCCTCTCAACGTCTTGAAACGACCTACTGCCAAGCCGGTCAGGATCCCGGCAAACACCACACCGAAAATCAGCAGCCCCTGAAAATTGCCGAGTTCTGCAACACTGGAAACTTGAGTTGTCGTCAATAATGCGACCAACGCAAAGAATGCAAGTGATATGGTTAAACAGAGAAACATGCCGATCTTCTTTTCGCTCCATGCTCCCAATGTAGCAAGAAAGGAAGTGGCGAAAACAATACCGATGGCAAGCTTGGCTCTTTCACTCAGGAGGAAGTCGTCGATATGCAGGATCTGAATCAGCGTGTGGCCACCGCCAAGGTATCGACCGAACTCAATGCCCAGTTCGACGCGTTCTACAAACTGCGATAATGAACCGTCAATCAGCAGCGCACTTGCCAACAGCGGCACAACAGCACTCACAGCGATGAGCAACAACAATCGTATTGAAACCTTGCGCGACAGCAGAAGGTAGATAAAAACAGCAATAGCCAGCGCAAGTGCGGTGCTTGGCTTGGCCATGAACGCCAACCAGCCGCCAATGCCGATCACTGCCCCACCAAAAGCACTTTTACGGGTTAAGTTTTTTTCGGCAAGAAGCAGACCGATGCTGGTGATCAACAACGCCTGCAGCGCCAGACTGTTATAGCTTGGCGTGGGTAACCAGATATCGAAGAAAATAAGGACGCTGCCAGCCAATCCAGCTGCAGCCGTATGCAGGATAATACGTTTTTCCCTAGACTCTGGCGCAAGCGAAGAAAGGAGGACGTAAGCCAGGCCCCAAGCCAAGCCGAACGTCATTAATATATTTGCCTGTCGAAGGGCCGCAATGTCGCCGTCGAGTAACCTATACAGTGGATGATAAATAAAACCAAATTGCGTAAGCGAAACATCATAAATAAATGGATTTGAAATCCACACAAGATAAAAACTTTCGTCAGTAAATTCGATACCGTAGGCGCTGTATTTGAGAAGCCAGCCCAGAATCAAGAGTGTCCCCATCACAGAGAGAGTCATCATCGCTCTGGACGAAACTACAATAGCGGGACTTATAAACTTTTCACCTTGGACCACTTGATGCTGCTCGCTTATCATTTCGAAAAGACTGGAAGGGTACTCGTTGGCATCGGTAAAGTCACCAAGCTAGACGAAAGGTAAGGTGATGTTATTTGGCAACCCAGAAAGATATCTCAGCGCCTGCGAGTTGCAGGAAATGGACGCTGGCTCAATGAGACTGGGGGAAAGTCACTCCGCACAGCCCACTACAGCAAGCTTTCGACGCTCACATTATCGACCGCCGAAGTGCTCCCTTAACGATCCTTGTGTTTTGGCATCAATCGCCGCTGCTGGAATATCCAATCGACGATCTCTCCTTCGGGCGTGTAACCGCTTACGGTTTCGCGGAGCAGGATGCGGACCCGTGAATATTCATCCTTGGTAACGGCGGCCATCAACTCGTCCAGTTTAACCTTGAGTTGTTCCCACGGCAGATGGTCTTCATTGGCGCTCATGATCATGGGGTGCTGGGTCGCGACCACGTTGTCACCGATCAACAGTTCCTCGTAGAGCTTCTCGCCTGGACGCAACCCCGTGAACTCAATTGCAATATCCCCGTGCACATTCTTCTCGGAGCACACATTCAAGCCAGACAGGTGGACCATTTTCTCAGCCAACTCGGCGATTTTCACCGGTTCTCCCATATCCAGCACAAACACATCGCCGCCTCGCCCCATCGAACCTGCCTGAATCACCAACTGGGCAGCTTCCGGGATTGTCATGAAATAACGGGTGATATTGGGATGCGTGACGGTGATGGGGCCGCCGGATTTGATCTGCTGCCGGAAACGCGGAATAACCGAGCCGGATGAACCCAGCACATTACCGAAGCGCACCATGACAAAACGGGTCTTATTGACCCGGGCAACATTACCGCTGTCTGCGAAGAGCACTGGCGCCAGCTCATGACTCAGTGCTTGCAAGACCATTTCTGCCAAGCGCTTGGTGCTGCCCATGACATTGGTCGGACGCACGGCCTTGTCCGTGGAAATGAGCACAAAGTTCTCGACCTGAGCCTTCAACGCCGCTTGCGCGGTGTTCAACGTACCGATGACGTTGTTGAGCATGCCTTCGGCGATATTGTGCTCCACGAGGGGCACATGCTTATAGGCTGCTGCGTGATACACCGTCTCGACGCTCCAGGACTTCATGACGTCGAACAGTTTGGTCGCGTTACGTACCGAGCCCAGGATCGGCAATAGATTTACCGCGATTGATTGTCGGACGATGGTCTCTTCCAGTTCGCTCAAGATACTGTAGAGGTTGAACTCGCTGTGATCGAACAACAGCAAAGTGGACGGCTGCAGGGCGAGAATCTGACGACAGAGTTCAGAACCAATCGACCCACCCGCTCCCGTAACCAGGACAACCTTTCCCCGAATACAACGCGACAGAAGCTCGGGTTGTGCAGGCACCGCATCTCGACCCAACAAGTCGGCAATATCGACTTCCTGGATATCGTCGACTTTCACACGGCCGCTGGCCAGATCCATGAAACCCGGCACACTGCGTACGTGCAGTGGATAGCCTTCCAGATACCCAAGGATTTCACGGCGTCGCGCACGACTCGCCGAAGGAACGGCCAACAGCACTTCTTGAGCGCCAGTGAGGCGAATCATCTTCTGGATATGCTTGGCCTTGAATACCTGCAGACCAGAAATCATTCGATTGGCGATACTGGCATCGTCATCGATGAAAGCCACTGGTTGCATATCTCGACCAATGCGCAAGGCTGCTACCAGTTGATTACCGGCAGCACCGGCTCCGTAGATCGCCACTTTGGTAAGGCTGGCGTTACGGTTGATGAAGGGCGCATGGCGGGAGGGAATGAACCAATCGCCCATGAAGTACTGGCGCATAAACAACCTCAAGCCGCCGATCATCACCAGGCTGAGCCACCAGTAATTGAAGATGACCGAACGCGGGACAGGCGCCATGTAAGATGCGCCCCAGTACACCACGAGCGCCAATACCAACGCGCTCAAGCTGACTGCCTTGATGATCGCGATCAAGGCATCGTTACCCAGGTAGCGCATGACGGCCCGATACATACCAAAATGAACGAACAATGGGATAGCGATCAAAGATGCGCTGACAAGGAGCCATGGATGGTTGGTAAAGGGATTGATCATCTCGTCAAAGCCAAGGCGCACCACGAACGCCAACCACAAGGCCCCCCAGACCAGCACTACGTCGGCCATGACCTGAAGCAGTCGTTTCTGCCGACGCGGCAGGCCCAGCAATGCAACGCGAAGTCTATCCATGAATGTTTCCAGCCCCTTGTTGTTCCTACTCATTCTCGTTATGTCCGGCTTGACCCATTTCACATCTTTACCCGGGCGCTCAGGCATCCTCCAACTGACCGGCCTTGAACTTGAAGGCCAATATCACCAAGGGCACGTAGGCCAACACAACGCCTGTCAGCCCATCCAGCTTCAGAACCACGACGCACCACGCCAGGGGAAACAACCACAGCACGTTGATCGCCGCCACTGCCATCGTGACCGGACGATGGCGCCCATAACGGCGCGAGGCAAACTGATAGGCATGACTACGATGAGCCTCGTAGACTTTATCTCCCCGCAAAAACCGCCGAGTCAGGGTGACCGTCGCGTCGACGATAAACACCCCCAGCAGGATCAGCCATGCCCAGAACAAGGCCGGAGAGACCCAGGCGGCTTGCAAGGACATGATCCCAAGCGCGATCCCCAGGAAACCACTGCCCGCGTCCCCCATGAAAATTTTCGCAGGTGGGAAATTCCAAAACAGAAAGCCCAGCACTGCGGCGGCCAAGATCAACGGAGGCCAGATCAGGTCGGTGAAACCCGACAGTATGTAGAGAGCACTCGCGCCCAGGCACGCCGACACCGCTTCTATGCTGGCAATACCGTCAATACCGTCCATGAAGTTGTACAGGTTGAGAACCCAGACAAGATAAAAGGCAGCCAGGGCATGTCCTATCCAGGATAGATCGACACTGACACCAAACAGGTTCAGCGGCGCCAGACCTTCAAGCCATGCCAACGCCCATATAGCGGCGCTGAAATGTCCGAGCAATCGCCACCGCGCTGCAATGTGTCCATGGTCATCCATGAAACCCACGATGGCGACCAGCGCACCTGCACCGCCCAATGCGATCAGGTAGTGAGGCGGTACCAGACCCAGTTGCCCCAGCAAGGGCAATGTCAGCAGGAATGCCACGACTATGGCGACACCTCCGCCCCGGGGCGTAGGGATACTGTGGGAGCTGCGTGCATTCGGAATATCGATGATGCTACGCGCCAAGGCATAGCGGCGCAGCCCCGCGGTCATGAGCAGTGAGGCCAGCGTGACAGAGGCAAACAACCAGAAGTACATCATTTAGCTTGATTCATCCTGAAATGCCGTGCGGTTTCGGCCAATGCATCATCGACACTCACGGGTGGGTTCCAATTCAAAAGTGTACGTGTCT
This sequence comes from Pseudomonas brassicacearum subsp. brassicacearum, assembly GCF_008801605.1. Classification (GTDB taxonomy): domain Bacteria; phylum Pseudomonadota; class Gammaproteobacteria; order Pseudomonadales; family Pseudomonadaceae; genus Aquipseudomonas; species Aquipseudomonas brassicacearum. Next base: position 79,537 of record NZ_VZPJ01000010.1, read on the forward strand.
TCTCGATATTGACCTGCAGCGAACCACATAGGCGCTGGGACAGCGCTTTTCTGCCCAGCATGCTGGCGCCGCGGTCGAGCATCCAGCTAGGAACCGGAATCAACCGGGCAGGTTTACCCAGCGCACGAGCCATCCGGCTGAGCAATGTCGTGGTCGACAGATCTTCTCCATCACTGACCAGGAAGGTCTGGTTCGCCGCCGCGGGGTGATCGATACAGGTTACGATGAGGTCGACCAGGTTATCGATGCTCACCAGACTACGTCGGTTATCGATGGCACCGAATGGCAAAGGCACGCCTTTGTCCAACCAACGCATCATGTTCAAGAAATTAGCCTTCACGCCGGGCCCGTACACCAGGACAGGCCGGATGATGACCACTTCCATTCCTGTCGCCTGCGCAACCTCCCGCAGACCTTGCTCGGCCTCCTGCTTGGACACGCCATACGGGTCCGCTGGCGCAGGAATATCGTCGGCGGCGTAAGGTTGGCCGGGCGACGTACCTTCCCCATTAACTTTAATGGAGCTGATGAAAATAAATCGACGGACGCCGGCTTCAGCCGCCTGCCTTGCAAAATTGAGCGTCCCCTCCACGTTGACCTGCCGAAAGGCGGCCAACGGATCAGCCTCCGTATCGTTCATCACGTGCACGCGAGCAGCGCAATGAATGACTGTATCCACATTGGCCAGGTGCGCGTTCCATTGAGTTTGCGCGGAAAATGACTCAATCCGCACAGTGCTGATCGGGCCTGGCGAATGCCGGTCACCACGAACCACTGCGATCACGGATCGTCCTGCATCTGCTTGCAACCGTGTAAGTACCGCACCACCTACAAACCCGCTCGCCCCGGTCACAAGAATACTTTTCTGCATCAGCGGTTCACCTTCCGTAGCGTGGCTTTTCTGAAGATATCTTCCAAACGCGCCAGCAAGCGTTGCTTGGAGTAGTGCTGGAGGTAATAGTCACGACCGCTCTCCCCCATGACTTTGCGCTGGGATGGCGCAAAACCCGCCAGGGTCTGAGTGATACGTGCCAAGCCACCTGCATCACCGGATGCACACGTAAACCCTGCACCGGACTCGTTGATTACGCGCGCGGCTTCGCCATTGATCATGCCGAGCAGAGGCCTGCCCGAGGCCAGGTAAGCCTGGACTTTTCCGGGAATGGTTTTTTCAAACACATCATTGGTCTTCAGTGAAACCAACAGTGCATCGGCATTGGCAAACAACGCCGGCATGGCCTCCAACGGATGCCTGCCCAGAAGCAGGACGTTGTCCAGACCTCGCGCACTTACCTGCTGGCTCAACCACTGGCTCATCCGGCCATCCCCCACGATGGCCCAACGCACGGCGACTTTCCCACGCAATTGCTCGGCAGCGTCAAGCACGGCGGGGAAATCCTGAGCCTCGCCCAGATTTCCAGCAAATACCACGGTAAATACCGACTCATCGCGTGCCAGTATCGAGTTCGAGTGCTCCGAAGTCGCAGAGAAATCGTCTTCAGCCCAGCTGGGGAAGTAGACCAAGCGTTGTGGATCTATGGGCCGTGTGCAGTAGCCTTTGACGTTTTCGAGAAAACCATTCGATTGCAGCAATAGGTAGTCGGCACGGTTATAGATCCAAGACACCATTCGACCGACCATGGAGAGTAACGCTGGTTTTTTCAATACACCAACCGCCCTCAGTGTTTCCGGCCACAAATCCAGAATCCAAATGAATACGGGGGCTTTCTTCAAGCGACCGATCACCAGGGCAGGAATAGCCGCCATGATGGGGGAGACTGCGTAGACGAATACGGCATCGAAAGTGCGTCCCCGCAGCGCGTAGGCGCCAACGGTCGAAGCACTGGAAAAAAAACTCAGATAGTTGAGGATCAACTGAATGCTGCGTTTGCCGCGCGGGATCATGGGCACCCGCACAATGCGGGCACCATGGTATTCGGTGAACTTCCCTGGTGCTGACTTGTAGGCCTCGAACACCTTCCCTTCCGGATAATTAGGCACTCCAGTAAGCACCGTGACCGAATGCCCTTTTTCGGTGAAGTCACGCACCAGATCGTTGATGCGCATGTTCTCTGGCCAGAAGTATTGCGTGACCACCAAAATATTCAGCTTGCTCTCAGGCATATTCACGACTCGACTCAATACCGCTTCCAAACGACACGGTTTACGTAGTCGGTATAGCTGTGCACGATTCTGGCTACTTTTTCGGAAACGTTAGGCATGCTGTAGTCCGCTACCAGACGAAGGCTGCGCTCGCTACCCGAGAGTTGTGTCTGGAGGATATTCAGTCCTTGCAGGACTCGCTCGACTTCCAGCCCCACCATCATCACCGCTGCTTCTTCCATCCCCTCGGGCCGCTCATGAGCTTCGCGCAGGTTCAAGGCTGGGAAGTTGAGAATCGACGACTCTTCATTGATGGTGCCACTGTCAGACAAGACTGCACGCGACTCGAGTTGCAGCTTGTTGTAGTCCATGAATCCCAAGGGCTTGAGCAGTCTGACATTTTCATGAAAAACAATGCCCATGGCATCGACACGCTTTTGAGTGCGTGGATGGGTAGAGACAATCACGGGCTGGCCAAACGTACTGGCAACGGTATTGAGCACCTCGACCAACTTGAGGAAGTTCTTATCCGAGTCGACGTTCTCTTCGCGGTGCGCGCTGACCACAAAGAACTTGCCCGCCTCCAAACCAAGTCGCTCCAGGACGTTCGACGCCTCGATACTGTCGCGATAATGATTGAGCACTTCAAACATAGGACTGCCAGTCTTTATGACACGATCGGCAGGCAAACCCTCGCCCAGCAAATAATCCCGGGCGATGGTGCTATAGGTCAGGTTGATGTCTGCCGTGTGATCAACGATGCGCCGATTGATTTCTTCGGGGACGCGCATATCAAAGCAACGGTTTCCGGCTTCCATATGGAACGTGGGGATCTTGCGCCGCTTGGCGGGAATAACTGCCATGCAACTGTTTGTATCACCCAGCACCAGCAAGGCTTCAGGTTCAATAATAGCCAGTACCCGGTCCACCGCGATGATCACATTGCCGATGGTTTCCGCGCCGGTGCTCCCGGCAGCATTCAAGAAGTGGTCAGGCTTTCGGATGCCCAAGTCCTGGAAGAAAATCTCGTTCAGCTCGTAGTCATAATTCTGACCGGTATGCACCAGCACGTGTTCGCAATACTTATCCAGTGCGGCCATGACCCTGGACAAACGGATAATTTCAGGACGCGTGCCCACCACGGTGACGATTTTCAGTTTTTTTAGTGCAGTATTCATTGCTAATCCTTCAGGCCTGAGTGCCAACAGCCATGGTGTAGGTGTCTGGCCGCTCACGATCAAAAATTTCGTTGGCCCACAGCATTACGATCATTTCGGTTTCGCCAGTGTTGGTGATGTCATGGCTCCAACCCGGGACGGTTTCAACTATTTGTGGTGTTTCGCCGTCAGTGTAAAGTTCGTAGAACTCACCGCTGACAATGTGCCGAAAACGGAAGCAGGCGTGACCTTTGATAACCAGGAACTTCTCGGTCTTGCTGTGATGGTAATGCCCTCCCCGCGTAATGCCAGGATGAGCAGTGAAGTAAGAGAACTGACCGGCATCCGGGGTCTTGAGCATCTCAACGAATACGCCTCGCACATCACCGTGCTTGGGCAGCTCATAGGTGAAATCGTCTGGCGTGAAATAGCTCAGGTAAGTCGAATACAAAGCGCGGACCAACCCAGTCCCCACCCGCTCGGTCACCATCGTCTCTCGGCTGCGCTTGAACGCCTGCAACTGATCGGCCAATGCCCCGACCGTCGTGGCATAAACCGGTTGTACATCCAGATAAGGACCTTCCGGGGCGCTACCATCCATCACATCGATGAAGCTTCGGATTACATCGTCGATATAGACCAACTGCAGCGGTGCCGCGGGATCATTGACGGTAATTGGCAAGCCACGGACGATGTTATGGCAGAACGTCGCCACCGCCGAATTGTAGTCTGGCCTCGCCCACTTTCCGAAAACGTTGGGCAAACGATAAAGATAAACTGGCGAACCTTGCTGTTTCGACAGATCAAGCAAGGCGTGTTCAGCATCGCGCTTGCTGGTCCCATAAGGATTATCGACCTCAGCCTGTATGGATGAGGTGTAGATCACGGGTATCGACCGGCCAGTGGCCTTGATGGCAGCACACAACGTAGCAGTGAGGCCACTGTTACCTTCGCTGAACTCCTCGATACGCTGGGGTCGATTGACGCCCGCCAGATGGAACACAAAGTCCACTTCATCAAGCATCGACAACAGATCGGATGGGGCCTCCTGGCGACCAAATCGAACCACCTGAACGTCTTGGCGCTCTTGCAGGTGGGCCACAAGGTTTTTGCCGACAAAGCCGCCAGCCCCGGTAATAAGAACTTTCATGGGCATCACTCCTCTGGAGTGGCGGGCTCGCCACGCTGTATGGCCCGCATGAAATCCAGCTTCAACAACAGCTTTTGCATACCTTCGACATCCAAGCGCTCGGTGTTATGCGAGTTGTAATCCTCGGTGCGCGAAATTTTCTCCTCGCCTAGCTCCACGAACTTGCTGTAGTTCAAGTCGCGCAGGTCTGGTGGTACACGGAAATAGGCGCCCATGTCTTCAGCGCAGGCCATCTCCTCACGACTGAGCAGTGCCTCGTAAAGCTTTTCACCGTGGCGCGTGCCAATGATTTGAATCGGGTGGTCAGGTTGACCGAGCATCGATGTCAACGCTTGAGCGAGGGTTTCGACAGTGGCAGCCGGGGCTTTCTGAACAAAGAGATCACCGTTGTTGCCATGCTCGAAGGCGTAAAGCACCAGATCCACCGCATCGGCCAGGGTCATCATGAAGCGGGTCATGTTGGGATCGGTGATCGAAAGCGATTTCCCTGCACGAATCTGCTCAATGAACAGAGGGATGACTGACCCTCGGGAGGCCATGACGTTGCCATATCGTGTACCGCAAATAACCGTCTTGTTTTCGTCGACATTACGCGACTTGGCCACCATGACTTTTTCCATCATGGCCTTGGAGATACCCATGGCATTAATGGGGTAGACAGCCTTGTCCGTGCTCAGGCAGACCACGCGCTGGACACCATTCTGGATGGCCGCCTCAAGCACGTTGTCGGTGCCGATGACGTTGGTTTTCACCGCCTCCATGGGGTGGAATTCGCAGGACGGTACCTGCTTGAGGGCCGCAGCATGGAAGATATAGTCAACACCACGGGTAGCATTCAGCACGCTTTGGTAGTCCCGTACATCGCCGATGTAAAACTTCAGCTTGACGTTACTGTAACGCTTGCGCATGTCGTCCTGTTTTTTCTCATCACGACTGAAAATGCGGATCTCAGCAATGTCGGTATCCAGGAAACGTTTGAGCACCGCGTTGCCGAAGGACCCAGTACCACCAGTGATAAGAAGTTTTTTGCCGTTGAACATATGATCTGACCCTTGCCACGAACCTGGTGAATTACCTGGCTCGTAGAGCTGAATAAATGATGTCGTCTTTCTGCTGAGCGCTTGGATAGCTGATCAGCACCGCCCGGTACGCGCCCTTGAACACAAAGAAGCTGCCCGCCGCTACGCCCACCACGCCACAAGCTGCCACGACGCTACGCATGTCTTCAAGCGAGCCGCCACCGCCTAGAATAGTGATGGGGATACGCACGGCTGCACGAAGCTTTATTGCAAGCTCCACATCGTAGCCTTTCATTTTTCCGTCGTTTTCGATGGAATTGAGCACAATTTCGCCGGCACCGAGTTTTTCAAACTCTTGAGCGGCCTCGATGACGCTGCGCTTGGTATTGCGCGTGCCGTTGTGCGTCCAGACCTCCTGATGCTTGCTCAGCAAGCGCGCTTTATGATCCAGGACCACCACAACACTCTGCCTGCCAATCTCTTCTGCGATTTGACTGATCAAATGCGGATTTTCAAATGCCGCCGAGCTGATGGCAACCTTCTCGACACCCAGCGCAATAATATTCTTGGCCTGCTGAGCTGTACGAATGCCCCCGCCGTAGCACAGCGGCATCCTGCACTCCGCCGCCAATTTGGCAATCTGGGCATAATTAGGTTCCACAGCATTTGCAGTGGCATCGATATCGATCACGATCAATTCGTCGGCTTCTTTCTCATTGAAGATTTTTACCGCATTGATCGGGTCCCCGACGTATTTGGGGTCCTTGAACTTCACTGTCTTCACCAGCCCGCCATCTTGAATCAGCAAGCAGGGAATGATCCTGGGTCTCAACATGTCATAGTTCCGCGAAGTTTTTCAGTAATCCGACGCCGAAGTGATGGCTTTTTTCAGGGTGAAACTGGACGCCATACACATTTTGAGCCCGCACCGCGCAACTGAACTCCAAGCCATAGGAGGACGTCGCCTCGCTATATCCAGCGTCTTCGCAATCAAAAAAGAACGAATGGAGAAAATAGAAGCGCGCGTCAGTCTCAAACCCCTTGAACAACGCGGAACCTGAGGAAGAACTGACATCGTTCCACCCCATGTGCGGCAGAGGCAACTCGGCCAAGTCAGGAATCGACTTGAAGGAACGAACACGACCAGGCACCCAACCAAGGCCAGGCAAGGCCCCCTCGTCACTGCTGTTCGCCAGAATCTGCATGCCTACGCAAACGCCCAGGACCGGAACCTTGTGACGCAGAACCAACTCTTCAAGCGTGGGCCGCATGCCTGAGGCATCGAGCCGCTCGACCGCATGATCGAATGCGCCTACCCCGGGGAGAATCAACTTCGTTGCACCGTCGAGCTGCGCAGCCGTCTGAGCGACTGCGACCGGGATGTGCAAACGTCGATAAACGTTCACGAAAGCCTGGATATTACCCAGACCGTAGTCAATGATGGTAATCATCTGAACAGCCGTTTTTCCAATCCGATTGCGCTGAGGATACGAGCACCTATTCCAATCAAGAAGCGTTTGTTTTTGTAATCATGGAAGGTCTTGTTTTCGCCGTCGAAAATGCGCTGAAGCTCGGGAACAGTCAAGTCCAACTTATGCGCGACGTATTCAAATTCCGAAGCAAGAAAGTTTTCATCCAGTTCGGGTTTCGCGATGCGCGCTAAAGCGGCTTCCCGGGTCATTTGCCCGGTCATGATAAGGCTGGAGAAATGAGCACGACGTTTCTCATAGCCAAATTTGCGCGGCATCCAGTAGTCTTCGTAAAAACGAGTGAATCTGGATTCATGATGCTTATGCTGAAAACGCTTCCAACCAAACAAGCGCTCGAGCGTTTCCTCAGCCTCGCTCTTTATGTAAGGCACCAAATTTAGAGGACGCACGACCTGCATACCCAAGACATAACGATAATAGATTTTATAGGACAATATATCTACGAGAGGAAACGTCTTAAGTTTACGCACACCAAATCTAGCATGAATATCATTTATAAGAGTCTTGTCTATCCCCGGATAAGCTCCCCACTCCTCCGGTTCACGGCAGCACTCGGTAGAGTAGTTAGCCCCAGTCAGCACATATTTTATTTTATTTGCTTTGGCAAACTTATAAAGCCCTGAAAAAAAAGCAGTATCCTGGGGAATATCCTGATCTGGAACCTGGGCTTTTAGAAAAGCCACCTGCAAGCTTTTCATTTCCTCCCAGTTAATAACATCGGTATATAACTCTAAGCCCAGTCCGTCCACCAACTTTTCAATATTTCCAACCGCTTGATCAGTATTCCAGCCAGCATCAACATGAAAAAGCAATGGACGCAGCCCCATTTTTTCTTTAGCGATATAAGCTAAATAGGAGCTATCGAGGCCACCACTCAAACCGATGATGCAATCAAAATCACGACCTTCGCCGTCCTTCTTGATTTTTTCCGATATTTTCATCAGTTCGGCTTCCCCAAGCGAACCAGTATTCCAACTCGGCTTGATACGGCCATGGAAATTATTACAATACTCGCAGACCCCATGCTCATCAAAAGAGATGCTAGGATCAGAACTGTCCATGATGCAAGTATTGCAAATTTTGTAGCTGCCCCAGCTATGTTTCATATTTTCTCACCAACCAGAGAGAAGTCCATATAATCGTTTGCGTAGGCCATAGAAAAAACTGTTCGACGTAGAAAGCGCCCTCAGTCGATTCACAAAGCCAGTTTTGGTGGTCATGATTCCGAGGATATCCCCCTTAACCCGACACTCTTCACAGAGAACTTTTTGGTACAATCTTTCTTTGGCCTGAGGCGAGAGCTTATCCCCATGCATATCGTAGAACAGACGAATAGCAGACATGCGAGGCGTTAGTTTACTATTATAAGAAGCATAATCCCCAAGCATATTTATGCTATTACCACTGTGCACACGCCACCGGCACCCCACAATATCCGAATGAACAATTTTCCAATCAAAAAAAGTAACCGCCAGCTCCATCCAGGTGTCTTCATTAGGTAAGTTTTCAGGCACGGGAAATATCCGAGAAATTACCGGCCTGCTCATCATGTAAGAAACACCCGTCAACCCACCTTTACCAGCACGCTTGGGGATCAAATGGCCGTCAAACTTCTTATTTTCCGACATCGTGATCAGCTTACAAAGCCCAACTACAGATTCTTCAGCAGCATACCCTTTGACCTTATCAAAACGCGCAGCCAAACTCCCAGCTGGCATAATATCATCACCAGCATAAACGCACACAAACCGGCCTTCCGCGCTTGCAACGCCGTAGTTAAAGGCCGAGCATTTGCCTGCCTTCGGATTTTTAAATAATCGAAGCTGCGGAAAGTCCAACTGGAGCTCCGTTAGGATCTTCCAAGTGTTATCGCTTGAACCATCATCAACGACAATGACTTCGAAATCCAAACCTTGCTGTTCCAACACGCTTGTCACTGCAGACTTCACGTGAAGCGCTTCATTTTTTACCGCAATTACAACACTTACACTTGGAATACTCATACCCCCCCCTTCGAATCATTAACGCTCATCTTGCCAGGTGACTTAACCCTTAAAAACAAACAAGCCGCAAACATCAAAATATAGCCATTACTCAGCAATGTTCCAATAAGACCGCTTGTAAACATACCCAGAAAAAAAATCAACCACAAGGATTTGAAAGCATGGTCTTCAGACTTTCTGAACCATCGAAATACCTGACCAACAAAAAACGAATACAGCAAGACGCCAAACCAACCAAGATTGGCGTAGCCCTCCGTGAAATAAACAGCGTTTGAATTCGCCGTTGCATTCCATCCCCACTCATATTCGAATACTAATTTCTCGAGAAAAACCCTATCCAAGGAAAACAATGAGGCAAAGAAATTACTGGTTGCGCCATACAAAGGTTCATTATTGAACTGCTGCTCGAGAACCAACAGTGTATCCGAAGCTGTAAACATCGGAACCGAAACAGCCCTCCAGATCAAATGATCCAAGGCGCCATCCGGAAGGTATTTAGCACTGTAGAACTCAGGACTGAAGATCCCCCCTCCAACCCCTGCGGCTTGGCTGGATTCACCGCCCCCCATCGCCAGTAGCGTAACCACGTACAAAATCAAAGCTCCTCCGGAGAAAAAAAATAGCGCCACCGGAAGACTTATTTTTTTCCGCTGAGAAGCAATATATAACAAAGGCAGAAGAGCATTCAGGAAAAGCGCTTTTTGCAAGAAGCTTAACGAATAACCAAAAAACACTAGGAGGCACAAGTATCGCAAGCGGTGCTTATCCAAAAACATCCGCGCCAGACTATACGGTAGAAATGCACTCATAAAAATTGTGCTTATATAAATAAGCGCAGCTTCCGCGCCTTCACGCCCCTTTAAAAAAGCCCCCCGCTGGGCGCTCAGCTCTTCGCTGCTTGCACCCGATATTGCCGAAACGATAGGAATTGCAGGAGCCGTGTATAAAGTCACAAAAAGAAAAGATAGGAACACAACCCAAACGAAAGCATGTACTGTGTTAGCACTTACTATCAGTCTTGTTGCTCGCGCCCTGAAACGAAAATCCAACAATGGCAGATAGTATCCAACAAACATACCCACCACCGAAATAAAAGTCATCATCGACAACTTTAAAAAATAATCACTCGGCAAAAAAATATAATTAACAAAGAACGGCATCCACATGTACACTAGCGATAGTGCAAAGGCGACTAGATACAATGCAAATCTTGTGCTTGTCAATGTATAAAAAAACATTCAAACCTCTACCAGGCAAACCAGTGGTTAGCCTTCACTATGTATTGAGCAAGGTAAACAACAACAGCAATCAACAATACATAGGGATTGCGCCTAAACACTTCCAGCAAGCTGATGCCTGCCACCTTCAAAACAACTAGCAAGTAAACAAAATAGAAAACAAAGCCTGTAAACGAATACACTTCAGTCAAGTAACCAGGCGCAGTAGCAGCCACAGCAGACACGACACCCACTCGTAATACAAGGCCAAACAACTGGAGTGCTAACGCTGTCGGTTGATTATTGGTGGTATGAAGAACCATGGAAATCGGCGAAACCAGAATTTGCATCACAATCCAAGGGACCATATACACAACAATCTCGCCCGTACGCTCCCAACCTTCACCGAATACGATAGAAAAAGCATAAGGAGCGAGCGCACCTCCAATGACTAGAGGTAGTACTGCAACTCTAACAATTCCTGAAAGAATATCCGAAGTAAACTCAGCAAGCTTTCCAGTTCGCATTTTTTCCGGAGCATTGGAAATATAAACTTGGGACACTGCGCTACCAATGAGACTTATCGGTGCCTGCATGATCTGCATAGCCAGCAGTAGAAACCCTGCTTCCGGACCTATCGCCAAACCAGCAATTATGATGACGGGAACTTGTATTGACGCATTATTAAACAAAGCTTCTGAAGTTGAATATTTCGGAAAGCGACTATATTTTAAAAATAGCGCCCCCATTGTTTTCAGACGAAGACCCGTTAACGACCTCTTATCTTCGCGAACGCATCTGACCAACAGCCCAACCGCCCCAGCACCATTATTTATTGTTTGACCAAGAATCAAACCCAGTGGACCTGCGAATAAACTACCGTAGAGCAACTGTATCGCACTTGCTGACAATGCTTGCTGAATCTTAGTTTTAGCGATCTGGGAAAATCTTTTTCTACGACCCATCCAGAATTGCAGGGCACTGTAAGCGCCCGATAAAAAAACCCCGATGGGGAGCACCCAAAAACAAGCAGCCAATTTCGGCAGCCCTAGCCATGCGGTAAAAAAATCGGAGCCCAACAACAACCCAAATCCAACTAATAGCGCTGTAAGAAAAGAGAATCCAAGCCCAAGTGCCAATAGATGCGCAGCCTCCCCATCCTCTTCTGGCAAAGATATCGCCAGTTCAAACCGAAGTGTCGCCACTACGGAAAAAATACTCAACAATCCTAAATAGACAGAAAGCGTATTGAAATCTTGAGGAGAATATAATCGTGTCAGAACCGGTAATAAAAGCACCATCAAAAGTTGAGCAGCAGCAGTTCCACCCGCCAATACAGTCACGGACCTTAAAAAATCATTACCACGATATCTATCCAAAAAATTATTGAGCGACATAGGCACTCTCTAAAGGAAAAATAAGCCAGTCACTCAAAAGACTGCTCATTTAGAGATAGCACCGATAATCGCGCCAACAATTCTCTGAATGTCCTCTTTTTCAAGATAAGGATGCATTGGCAAGCTTAGCACCTGTTCAGCGACTTCATCACCGACCGCAAGCACCACCGCAGCATCCGCGACGGCAGGTTGCTTATTCAGCGGGATGGGATAATGAACCACGGTTGGAATACCTTCAGCTTTGAGCCTCTCTTGAAGCTCCGAACGACCAGATACTTTGACTGTATACTGTGCAAAGACACTAGTAGAATGCTCGGAAATATAAGGCGTGGACAGTAGGCCCGCCTCGTTCAAAAGTGAAGAATACTGCTGTGCGATATCCTGCCTACGCTGAATTTCTTCTTCGAATATATCCAGCTTCTGCAATAAAACCGCAGCCTGAAGTGTGTCAAGCCGACTGTTCATACCAATGCGAATATGGTGATATCTTCGGTCTTGCCCATGACGCGAAATCTGACGTAAAGCTATAGCTAGCTCATCATCATTGGTAAACAGCGCTCCCCCATCGCCATAACAGCCCAAGGGTTTACTGGGAAAAAAACTCGTGCAGGCAATAGTACTCAAGTTACACGAGCGCCTGTCTTTGTAGGTTGCCCCGAAGCTTTGTGCTGCGTCTTCAATGACTGGAATATCATATTTTGAAGCGATTGCATTGATAGCGTCGAAGTCAGCGCATTGCCCATATAAAGAAACAGGTATAATCGCCTTGGTCCGAGACGTAATCTTAGTCTCGAGTAAACCAGGGTCCATATTATAGGTCTTCGCGTCAACATCGACATAGACAACCTTGGCACCCAATACTGCAGCGGCTTCAGCCGTAGCGATGTAGCTGAAGCCTGGGGTAATCACCTCATCGCCTGCCTGGATACCTAGCGCCATCAAGGCAATTTGCAGAGCATCTGTGCCATTTGCGCAAGTGATGCAATATTTAGCGCCGACAAACGACGCCAGCCTTCCCTCAAGCTCAGTAACTTCAGGGCCTAAAATGTACTGACCGTGGGTTAATACACGCTGAATGGCAGCATCAAGTTGATCCTTGATGCGGAGCTGCTGTTTTTTCAGATCTATAAATTCAATCATTTTGTCCAGCTTCCGTTTTGCTGAGAACTTTACCGTCCAATTTATAAACAGCACCACTGTGCTGGCACACCACAGAAAGATCCCCTTCCAGTGGCAACTCCAGCTGCTCACCGAACTCGCTCATCCAGCCAATTTGTCGAGCAGGCACACCTACCATCAATGCAAAGGCAGGAACGTCACGATTGATCACCGCGCCAGCACCTATAAATGCGAACTGTCCAATCGTTACCCCGCAAACAATAGTGCAGTTGGCCCCCAACGTAGCCCCCTTACGGACCACTGTATTACGGTATTGGTCTTTACGCTCAATCAACGAACGGGGGTTATACACATTGGTAAAGACCATACTTGGCCCGCAAAACACTCCATCTTCCAAGGTAACGTTGTCGTAAACAGAAACATTATTTTGTATTTTGCAGTAATCGCCAATAACAACCTTGTTACCCACAAAAACATTCTGACCTAACGAAACCCCCTTTCCGATCCGGGCACCGGCACATACGTGCACAAAGTGCCATACACGCGAGTTTTCACCAATAATCGCGCCTTCGTCGACGATGGCACTGCTGTGAACGGAATAATTCACCTTCGCTCCCGCAAATACGTTAGCCCGGTCCTCGTAAGGACAGGGCCACATTGAAGTGATCAGAGGACTGCACCAAACACGTGCTGTCCGGACACGAAGCTTAGTACTTACAGACTACGCAGGAAAGGGTGCCCTTCATCATTTTGCGCAGAGGTAGCAGTACTGGAGCGGATAGTATTCACTGTCTCCACGCAATGACGCGCATCCTCGATTCCATAGCCACGACCTGCAAGAATCTCTGTGTAGCTGATGGTATGGAGGTCCGTGAAGCCTTCTGAAAACTCCATCTCCTCCCCATCGACGGTGATTGATCGGTAGGTGCTTTTTTTACCTTTTACTGCTTCTGGAAGGTCATTCGCGTCAATCGAAAGGAACCAGCGTACGCGCGCCTGTTCATACTCCAAGTAACCCGCCGCCTTATGCGCAGAAGTAAAATGCACGACATTCCGCTGCAGTTTTCCAAAAATGAAATGCAGCATATCGTAGAAATGCACGCCAATATTGGTCGCCAAGCCGAAGGACTTACGTGCGTCCCCCTTCCAGCTTTCCATATACCAGTTCCCACGGGACGTGATGTAGGTAAGCTCGACGTCGTATTTGGTGGACCGCTGTTGAGCAGCAACTTTCGCCTTGAGATCAAGAATAGCTTGGTGATGGCGCAGTTGGAGGATGTTATAGACTCGTTGACCGGTTTCTTTCTCAACGAGCGCCAGCTCGTCAAGAATCTGCGGTGTAGGCACCAACGGTTTTTCGCAAATCACATCACAGCCTAGACGCAGTCCCGCAGCAATATGAGCATGATGTAGATAATTTGGCGAACAAACGGAAACGTAATCAAGAGCAGTGCGAGGATCGCGCTTGAGCTGATGCGCATGCTCATAGAACCGCTCAAACTGAGTAAAAAACTCACTACTTGGAGAAATGCTATCAATAATACCAACAGAATCATTGATATCGTAAGCAGACACCAAATTATTACCTGTATCTTTGATAGCACGCATATGGCGGGGCGCGATATAACCAGCAGCACCAATCAGAGCAAAGTTTTTCATTTAACCTCTGTAATAACTAAAGACACGAAGATAAAAATTCAAACATCAAGCCTTAATAATGTGAGGCGCTGGCTCTCGATATTTACCACGGCTATCAATGATCAGTCTGGCATGCTGTTTAATGAGCGAATAGTCAAATTTGTCGTGATCCGTCGCCAAGATGACAGCATCGAAGGAAGCGATGTTACTCTCAGTTAACGGCTCACTGCTGAGTTCGAAGTGGTGCTCGCGCATCTTCGGAAATACCGGTACATGCGGATCGCTATAACCCACCAAACCGCCCTTCGCCTCTATCAATTCCATTATTTCAACCGACGGAGACTCACGCATGTCATCCACATTCTTCTTATAGGCAATACCCAGCACCAGAACCTTGCTACCCTTAAGGGCCTTACCAGCGTTATTGAGACCGTCCATAAGCTTATTTAGTACATATTCGGGCATGGCTTGGTTTACTTCACCGGACAGCTCAATAAACCGGGTATGGAGACCATACTCACGAGCTTTCCAAGTGAGGTAAAAAGGGTCAATAGGAATACAATGACCGCCCAGGCCAGGGCCCGGGTAGTAAGCTGTAAAACCAAAAGGTTTAGTCGCTGCGGCGTCTACCACTTCAAAGATATCAATACCCATGCGGTCGGCGACGATTTTCATCTCATTCACCAAGCCAATGTTCACTGCCCGATGGATATTTTCCAGCAGTTTAGTCATCTCGGCAGCCTTGGCGGAACTCACCGGCACCACACGATCAATTGCCTGCTCATACAATGCGATGCCAACTTCAAGACATGCTTGGGTATCACCACCGATGATTTTTGGAATGGTGCGGGTTTCGAAATTAGGATTACCCGGATCTTCACGCTCAGGTGAATAAACCAGGAAAATATCCTCCCCCACCTTTAAGCCGCCTTCCTGCACACGAGGCAAAAGCTCCTCCTCAGTCGTGCCGGGGTAGGTTGTGCTTTCGAGAGAAACGATCTGTCCTTTACGCAAATAGGGCTTGATGGCGTCAGTTGTATTGATGACGAAGCTCATGTCCGGTTCACGATACTTATTGAGTGGCGTCGGAACGCACAAAATCAAAGCATCGCACTCCGAGACCCTAGTAAAATCTGTGGTCGCTTCGAAACCATTCGATCTGGCGCCGGCAATTCTCTCACCAGGTATATGCTCGATATAACTCATACCCTGGTTGAGGCGATCTACTTTAAAGCTGTCGATATCAATGCCTAACACCCTGAAGCCAATCGCGTTATAGCGCAGCATCAACGGCAAACCGACATAGCCAAGACCCACGATACCAATGACCGCTTCCTTAGTTTTGAATCTTGCTACGCTCGATTGTTTAACGCCTGACATTACTGAATCCCTTAATCACGAAGCCTATAAGTTACAGATCAGTGACACATACCCTCTTTGAATCGTCATCATGGGATGAACTGCTCGCCACTGATCTATCAAAATTCAAACAGAAGCACACGCTACTACCACCCCCAGGATCCGGCCTCCATTTCCTGAGGAGGCAAACACCTCCTGCCCCCTTCGACTTGCGAAAGGCCGAGGGAGCGGTGGTTGTCCTGCCGCTGTCGATGAAGGAAGTCAATGAGCAACACCTCGCTGGCGCCCCATCATCGTCATAAAAATACCTCCTAGCGCTTTAAGGGCCGACTCAATTGCTACGTCAGCTCGCCGCCTACCAGTAGCAGAGAGCGCCAAAGGCTAGGTTGAGCGCTATGGACTGCCAGTTCGCATATTCGGGAATGAACGGACACTACCGCACAAACCTCGATGTGCTCATGCAGAAGATCAGGCGCATACAAGCATAACCCTGCCAAACCAGATGCTCCTCGGCAAGCTTGTCCTGACGGGGTCTGCGCTACACCGGATACCAGATTTTAGCTAGGATGGTAGGGACTATATCTGCAGACGTCCAGCTGTTCATGCTTTCTCGGACAGTGCTGATCGTATCCCTCTCTAGAAGCGTCATCTTTCAAATGTTTGATATCTCCGACCTATAACGGAAATTTTTCCTACTTTGAAATGATAGCTTTTTGATGTCTACGTACAAATTTTGAGTGAGCTCGCCTAACAATCCATCAAAGAATCGAGAGAACGTTGTCACAGCTTTTGAGAGCTCGGCTTGGGCACCGTCAGCAAACCAATTTTCAGCCCGCCGGCCAGCTGACGCTGCATTTTTCAACTCAGCCCCTCGAGAGCAAAGGTGAAGGGCGCCGGAGCACATACATTCACCTTATCATCCCAGCCGAGTCACTTGCTTATCTGAGAGCACTGCCCCCCAGAACATTCTAGCGCTGACGCTGTTCATTTCGACGGATAAGAAACCTGATCAAAGCCAAGAAACCACCCAGCATCAGCCCACCGACAACTCCCAGCACCAAGATCAGCATTTTCCTTGGCTTGATGGGGCTTTCTGGTATCTCGACAACACCATCCTGACGATAAACCGAAATAGTTTCAGGATCGACATTCAACTTACGATAAAAACCATATCGCATCTGAAGCGAGCGCAAATCGCCGATGAACGCATCATCCGAAGACCTCGACTCCAGCGCTTCGACTTCGGCCGCGAGCGCCTTGCTGCCGCGTTGATAATCTAATTTATTGCCCGTATCCACAGTGATATCAACTGCAGCCGTTGAATTCACGACAGGGGTCGTGAGGCCGATAGCCTTTGCGATCTGCAACGCTTCACGCAGCTGTTGGATCCGGTCCTCGCGTACCCGTTGCGCAGTTTCTCGCAAGCTGACAATTCGTTGTTCCAAGTTACGCGCTCTTACTGAAGCCTCGGTCGTAACGTTCTTAATCAGCTCCGACTCGGCAGCCACACTCGCACGCTGAACGTAAGCCTTCGCCCACTCCGTAGCCTGTGCAGGGTCGTTACTTTGCACAGTCACCGAGAAACGATCCGGTGTATCTCTGCCAGGCCCCTTGATCATTAACTCACGAGAAAATCGCTCATACAAACGATCGAGAGGCGCCTCACGCTGGGATTTATCAAGCGACGGAAGATAGATTGTATTGAAGAAGGTTTGTCGAAGGGACTCGCCTTGGAGGTTTCGGGCAAAGACATCATAGACGTCCTTGATCGAATAAGGATCAAGTTCCGTGCTTTTCCCACGACCATAATTCAGCTCAGCAATACCATTCTGAGTGGGAGGAATGATAAAAAGCTTGGCCTCATAGACAGGCTTGCTAAGGAACGCATAGGCGGTTGCACCTATGGCGACCAAAAGAGTGACCACCAGAATCAACCACTTTTGGACGAAAATTCCGCGAGCAAGCTCCATCAGGTCGATTTCATCGCCCCCCTGCAAATCAACATGATTATTTTGCATGTACGGCCTCGCTTCCTTTTTTTGGCATTACGCCCCAGGTGAAACTGGAAGCTCTAAAAGGCAAGACTGACAAGGCCTCGGCGGATACAGCCCTAAACTGAGTTAGATTAAATACGAACAAAACGCACCCAAAGTCAGAAAAATTGTAGACAGTGATCCTTACCAAGACTACTGGGCTCACACATCCATTATTTCAATCGTCGACGCGCACCCACGAACCATGCGAGTAACGGTCCAAACATCATACCAGCGAGAAGCGCCAGGATCACGAAAACCGAGACAGGGAGCTGCGGAGCTGACCAGCCCAGAAACAGCAGTGCCACCGACTGGTTATTTTCAAGCACGAACAGGACGATAGCTGAGGCCACGAGCAGCGCAAGTACGACAAGGGCCAAGCGTTTAAAGTTCCGCATGTGAACTCCTCTGTTTTGGGGCTCTGTCAGAGCTCATCCCCCTCCTCCTCATTCACCCGATCCCTGAGCTCTTTACCCGGCTTGAAATGGGGGACGAACTTCCCGTCTAGGCTGACGGACTGGCCGGTCTTTGGATTGCGACCTACCCGCGGAGCGCGGTAATGCAAGGAAAAACTGCCGAAACCGCGAATCTCGATGCGATCTCCAGTCGCCAAGCACTGGGACATCTGCTCAAGCATAGTCTTGATGGCCAGCTCCACATCCTTGGATGAGAGTAGCCCTTGATGGGTGACAATTCGTTCGATCAACTCCGACTTCGTCATATTTTTCCCTTCTTTTTCAAGCAGCTAGGAAAATCGCTTGAAAAGGTTTTAGCATGACCGGAGGGATTTGAACAGCCCAAGTATTGACATTCTTCTTGACTCCCCTATTGCCTCTTTCCGCGCAAGCAGGGAGATGCTATCGACAGATGACCAGCATCGTACGAGTCAGATAGCCAGCCGGATTGAAACCAAAGGGATACTGATCTTCATCCTTCGCATCGTCGGATCGGGTAATCACCTTGTAACCAGCCCCCTTGCACTCTCTTGCAGCTCTCTTGTGGCACTTCTCCCAGCCGGAACCCAACCCCGAGCAGTCGACCTCGATACCACTGACACCACGCACTGCGTGGGTCTTGGCACTCGTAGAGCAAGCTGCCAGCACCAAGACACTCAATACCAGAAAGAGCTTGTTCATTCAGTTCCTTTAGACAGAGGTCCGGATCGATCACTTATACAAGTCGGAGCCACGCCCTGAATAGATTATTGATCCGCTTCATAAAAGAGACAGCTGGGTTGATGGGTTGGTTTCGCAGTGCCCCGAATCAACGCTGTCATCGGCAGCGACTTGCAGAGAATCTTGAAATTTCGCAGGCACAAAAAAGGGCGACCGAAGTCGCCCTTTTTCTATGGTCTGACAGAACTCAGTTCTGTTTTTCCATCTGTGCACGCAGCAGGTCGCCCAGAGTGGTAGGACCAGCAGCAATCTCAGCTGGCTTTTCGCGCAGGCTCTGGATTGCTTCTTTCTCTTCAGCATCGTCTTTCGACTTGATGGAGAGCTGGATTACGCGGCTCTTGCGGTCAACGCTGATGATCTTGGCTTCTACTTCTTCGCCCTCTTTCAGAACGTTGCGCGCGTCTTCAACGCGGTCACGGCTGATTTCGGAGGCTTTCAGAGTCGCTTCGATATCGTCGGCCAGAGTGATGATGGCGCCTTTAGCGTCAACTTCTTTCACGATGCCCTTAACGATTGCGCCTTTGTCGTTCTCTTGAACGTACTCGGAGAACGGATCGCTTTCCAGTTGCTTGATACCCAGGGAGATGCGCTCGCGCTCTGGGTCAACCGACAGGATAACGGTGTCCAGCTCGTCGCCCTTCTTGAAACGACGTACGGCTTCTTCGCCCACTTCGTTCCAGGAGATGTCGGACAGGTGAACCAGGCCATCGATGCCGCCGTCCAGACCAATGAAGATACCGAAATCGGTGATCGACTTGATGGTGCCGGAGATTTTATCGCCCTTGTTGAATTGGCCAGAGAAGTCTTCCCATGGGTTGGACTTGCACTGCTTGATGCCGAGGGAGATACGACGACGCTCTTCGTCGATGTCCAGAACCATGACTTCCACTTCGTCGCCGACTTGTACGACTTTCGAAGGGTGGATGTTCTTGTTGGTCCAGTCCATTTCGGAAACGTGTACCAGGCCTTCAACGCCTTCTTCCAGCTCAGCGAAGCAGCCGTAGTCGGTGAGGTTGGTAACACGAGCGGTGACGCGGGTGCTTTCTGGGTAACGGGCTTTGATAGCGACCCATGGATCTTCACCCAGTTGCTTGAGGCCCAGGGAAACACGATTGCGCTCGCGATCGTACTTCAGAACCTTGACATCGATCTCGTCGCCAACGTTGACGATTTCCGAAGGATGCTTGATACGCTTCCAGGCCATGTCGGTGATGTGCAGCAGGCCATCGACGCCACCCAGATCGACGAATGCGCCGTAATCGGTGAGGTTCTTGACGATACCCTTGACCTGCTGGCCTTCCTGCAGCGATTCCAGCAGAGCTTCACGCTCGGCGGAGTTCTCGGCTTCCAGGACACTGCGACGGGAAACGACAACGTTGTTGCGCTTCTGGTCCAGCTTGATGACCTTGAATTCCAGCTCTTTGCCTTCCAGGTGCGTGGTATCGCGCACTGGACGGACGTCAACCAGGGAACCTGGCAGGAACGCACGGATGCCGTTAACGTCGACAGTGAAGCCGCCTTTAACCTTACCGTTGATAACGCCCTTGACCACTTCCTCAGCTGCGAAAGCCGCTTCCAGAACGATCCAGCATTCAGCGCGCTTGGCTTTTTCACGGGACAGCTTGGTTTCACCAAAGCCATCTTCAACCGAGTCCAGCGCAACGTGAACTTCGTCACCGACGTTGATGTTCAGTTCGCCAGCGTCGTTGTAGAACTGCTCAAGCGGGATGAGTGCTTCAGACTTCAGACCAGCGTGAACGGTTACCCAGCGAGCTTGGTAATCGATATCAACGATAACACCGGTGATGATGGAGCCTGCCTGAAGGTTCAGGGTTTTCAGGCTTTCTTCAAAGAGTTCCGCAAAGCTTTCGCTCATTTTAATTCCTGTTGATTAGGGCGAAGAATACGCCCGCCTCCACACCCCAGACGGTGTGGGTTAGTTTCATATAAAGGAAGCACCGCAGGACTATGACTGGTCCCCTGCAGGGCTTCCGGGTCACCCGGCGATATCGCGAATGGCGATCTCGCTCATGATGCGTTGCAACACCTGGTCGATGGACAACTCCGTGGAATCCAGCTGTATCGCATCAGCCGCCGGTTTGAGCGGGGCTACTGCGCGCTGGGTGTCACGCTCATCGCGTGCACGGATCTCATCTAGCAGACTCGACAGACTAACATCCTCGCCTTTGCCCTTCAACTGCAAATATCGGCGACGCGCCCTCTCCTCCGCACTGGCGGTGAGGAAAATCTTCAGCGGTGCATCGGGAAAAACCACCGTGCCCATGTCTCGACCGTCTGCCACCAGTCCCGGCGGCTCCTGGAATGCGCGCTGACGTTGCAACAAGGCTTCGCGCACCGCGGGCAGCGCGGCGACCTGGGAGGCCCCGGCCCCCACGCTTTCGGTACGAATGACGTCGCTGACTTCGTCACCTTCCAGAATGATGCGCTGGAGCTGACCGTCGGCCGCGGCAATGAATTGCACATCCAGATGAGCGGCCAGCGCCTTGAGCAACTCTTCGTTGGTCAGGTCGACGCCATGGTTCGCGGCAGCGAACGCCAATAGACGATACAAGGCACCCGAATCGAGCAGATTCCAGCCCAGCTGCCTGGCCAGGATCCCGGCGACGGTCCCCTTGCCCGAACCGCTCGGACCATCGATGGTGATGACCGGTGCCTTGATGTTCACGACTGTGCCTCTTGTGCCACTCGAATACCGACCTGTGCGCACAGCGCCAGGAAGTTCGGGAACGACGTCGCGACGTTGGCGCAATCATGGATGCGAATCGGCGCGCTGGCGCGCAAAGACGCAACACTGAAGGCCATGGCGATACGGTGGTCGCCGTGACCATGGACTTCGCCGCCGCCAATCGGGCCGCCGTCGATGATGATGCCGTCCGGCGTCGGCTGGCACTTGACGCCAAGGGCGAGCAAGCCATCAGCCATCACCTGGATACGATCCGATTCCTTGACCCGCAGTTCCTCAGCGCCCGTCAATACGGTGCGCCCTTCTGCACAGGCGGCCGCCACGAACAGCACCGGGAACTCGTCGATGGCCAGCGGAACCAGAGCCTCCGGAATCTCGATACCCTTGAGTTTAGCTGCTCGTACGCGCAGGTCCGCCACGGGTTCGCCGCCGACTTCACGCTGGTTTTCCAGGGTGATGTCAGCGCCCATCAAGCGCAGGATGTCGATCACGCCGGTACGGGTCGGATTGATGCCGACGTGCTCGAGCACCAGGTCGGAGCCTTCGGCGATCGAGGCGGCCACCAGGAAGAACGCCGACGACGAGATGTCGCCCGGCACTTCGATGTGGGTCGCGGTCAGCTTGCTGCCAGACTCGACGGACGCCGTGGCGCCATCGACCGTGACCGGGTAGCCGAAGCCGCGCAGCATGCGCTCGGTATGATCGCGGGTCGGGGCCGGTTCGGTGACGGTGGTCTTGCCTTCGGCGTAGAGACCGGCCAGCAGCAGGCAGGATTTCACCTGGGCGCTGGCCATTGGCATGGTGTAGGTCAGGCCCTTGAGCTTGTTGCCACCGCGGATGATCATCGGCGGACGACCGTCGGCGGCCGTCTCGATGACCGCGCCCATTTCCCGCAATGGGTTGGCGACGCGATTCATCGGGCGCTTGGACAGCGAGGCATCACCGGTCAGGGTGCTGTCGAAGTCCTGCGCGGCCAGCAGGCCGGACAACAGGCGCATCGAGGTCCCGGAGTTACCCAGGTAGATTGGACCCGGGGCAGGCTTGAGGCCGTGCAGGCCGACACCATGGATGGTCACGCGACCGTGGTGCGGACCTTCGATGACCACGCCCATGTCGCGAAACGCTTGCAGCGTCGCCAGGGCGTCTTCGCCCTCAAGGAAGCCTTCCACCTCGGTCACGCCTTCGGCCAGGGAGCCGAGCATGATCGAACGGTGGGAAATCGATTTATCGCCCGGTACACGAATACGCCCGCTCAGGGAGCCACCAGGTTGTGCCAGGAAAATCAGATCGTTGGAGTTCATAGCGTCCACATAGGCCCGACGGGCCAGGATTTTACTGAAATGCTCGCGGGCCACCCTGGCGCGTGTGAAAACGCCCAGCAATTGGTGCCCGTCCCCTGCATCGACCGCGTCGCGCAAGGCGTCGAGGTCGCTGCGAAATGTATCGAGTGTGCGCAGGACAGCTTCGCGGTTGGCGAGGAAGATGTCGTGCCACATGACCGGGTCGCTTCCAGCGATTCTCGTGAAATCGCGGAAACCGCCGGCAGCGTAACGGAAGATCTCAAGATTTTCATTGCGTTTGGCCAACGAATCCACCAGGCCGAACGCCAACAGGTGCGGCAAGTGGCTGGTGGCAGCCAACACTTCATCGTGGCGCTCGACCTGCATGTGCTCGACATCGGCGCCCAATTCGCGCCACAAACGGTCCACCATCGCCAGCGCGGCTGGATCCGTCTGGTCCAGCGGCGTGAGGATCACTTTGTGGCGACGAAACAACTCGGCGTTGGAGGCTTCCACCCCGCTCTGCTCGGAACCGGCAATCGGATGGCCGGGTACGAAGCGCGCCGGCATCCCACCGAAAGCCTCGGTGGCCGCACGCACGACGTTGCCCTTGGCGCTACCGACATCGGTCAGGATCGCTTGCCCCAGGTTCATGGTCGCCAGACGCGCCAGCAGTTTTTCCATGGCCAGGATCGGCACCGCCAACTGGATTACGTCCGCGCCCTGGCAAGCGATCGCCAGGTCATCCTCACAGCGATCGACCACCCCCAGCTCCACGGCCAGCTTGCGCGACTGCGGATCCAGGTCGACACCGACCACCTCGCGGCACAGGCCGCTTTCACGCAAGCCCTTGGCAAACGAACCGCCAATCAACCCCAGGCCGACCACCACCAGGCGACCGATCATAGGGGCAGCAGGTTGCAGAGAAGTGACATCAACCACGAGCCAGAACCTTGCTCAACGCCTCAAGGAAACGGTTGTTTTCCGCTGGCAGGCCGATGGTGATGCGCAGGTGGTTCGGCATGCCGTAGTTGGCCACCGGACGCACGATCACGCCTTCGCGCAGCAGCCCCTGGTACACCGGCGCGGCGACACGCCCCAGGTCGACGCAGATGAAGTTGCCTTTGGATGGAATCCAGCTCAAGCCCAACTCCCGGAACCCCGCTTCCAACTGCTGCATGCCGGCCGCGTTCAGGCGACGACTTTCGGCCAGGTAGGCCTCATCCTGCAATGCGGCGCAGGCGGCTGCCAGGGCGAAGCTGTTGACGTTGAATGGCTGGCGCACGCGGTTCAGCACATCGGCCACCACGGCGGTGGACAAGCCGTAGCCAACCCGTAGCGAGGCCAGGCCGTAGGCTTTCGAGAACGTGCGCGAAACCAGCAGGTTCGGGTAGGCCGCGAGGAAATCCAGGCCATCGGGCAAATCGCTGCCTTCGGCGTATTCGATGTAGGCCTCGTCCAACACCACAAGCACGTGCGCGGGCACGTCTTGCAGGAAGTCGTCCAGGGCCTGGGCATCGAACCAGGTGCCGGTCGGGTTGTTCGGGTTGGCAATGAAGACCACCCGCGTGTTGGCGTCGATGGCAGCCAGCATGGCCGGCAGATCGTGTCCCCAGTTTTTGGCCGGGACCACATGGGCATCCGCGCCCACGGCCTGGGTCGCAATCGGGTAGACCGCAAACGCGTGCTCGCTGAACACGGCGTTGAGACCTGGTGCCAGGTACGCGCGCGCCACCAACTCAAGAATGTCGTTGGAGCCGTTGCCCAGCGTCACTTGGTTCAGCTCGACGCCACAGCGCTCGGCCAGCAGGCTTTTCAGCGCAAACCCATTACCATCGGGGTAACGGGTCAGCTCGGCCAGTTCGTCGCGGATCGCCGCCAGCGCCTTGGGGCTCGCGCCCAACGGGTTTTCGTTGCTCGCCAACTTGACGATGCTGGCCGGATCCAGGTCCAGCTCGCGGGCCAGTTCGTCCACGGGCTTGCCCGGAACGTAAGGCGAGAGTTGTTGCACGCCTGGCTGAGCCAGAGCGAGGAAGTTGCCACTCATTTGCTATCCGCCCTTAAAGAACTGCCTTGGGGTAGGAACCCAGCACCTTGAGTGCCACTGCTTCCTGACTGATTTTCTCCAGCACACCTTTTACCAGCGGATCGCGGTGGTGGCCGACAAAATCGATGAAGAACACGTAGGTCCATTTACCGCTGCGCGACGGACGGGTCTCGATCCGCGTCAGGTCGATACCGTTGTCGTGGAACGGCACCAGCAGCTCATGGAGCGCACCAGGCTTGTTGCTCATGGAGACGATGATCGAAGTCTTGTCGTCGCCAGTCGGCGGCACTTCCTGGCTGCCGATCATCAGGAACCGCGTGGAGTTGTCCGGGCGATCCTCGATTTTCTCGGCCAGGCGAGTCAGCCCATAGAGGCCGGCCGCCATATCGCCAGCAATCGCCGCCGAGTTCCACTCACCCTTGACCCGCTTGGCCGCTTCGGCGTTGCTCGATACCGCTACGCGCTCGACGTTCGGGTAATGGGCGTCCAGCCACTTGCGGCACTGGGCCAACGACTGGGCATGGGAATAGATCCGGCTGATGCTGTCGGTCTTGGTGTTCTCGCCGACCAGCAGGTGATGGTGGATACGCAGCTCGACTTCGCCGCAGATCACCATGTCATGTTCGAGGAAGCTGTCCAGCGTGTGGTTGACCGCGCCTTCGGTGGAGTTCTCCACCGGCACCACCCCGAAATTCACCGCGCCGGCCGCCACTTCACGGAAGACTTCGTCGATGGCCGCCATTGGCTTGCTGATCACGGCGTGACCAAAGTGCTTCATGGCGGCGGCCTGGGTGAAGGTCCCTTCCGGACCCAGGTAGGCGACTTTCAGCGGCTGCTCGAGCGCCAGGCACGACGACATGATTTCGCGGAACAACCGCGCCATCTCTTCGTTGCCCAGTGGCCCCTTGTTGCGCTCCATGACACGCTTGAGCACCTGAGCTTCACGCTCAGGACGATAGAACACCGGCACTTCGCCTTCGGCCAGGGAGGCCATCTTCACCCGGGCGACTTCCTGGGCGCAGCGCGCACGCTCGCTGATCAGCTCCAGGACCTTTTCGTCCAGGGCATCGATGCGCAGGCGCAGCGCCTTGAGTTCTTGCTCAGACATCAGCCATGTTCCTTCTCGAACTCTGCCATGTAGGCGATCAACGCATTGACGGCGTTGATGTCGACGGCGTTGTAGATGGAGGCACGCATGCCACCGACCGAACGGTGGCCCTTGAGGTTCAGCAGGCCACGCTCGTCGGCGCCGGCCAGGAACGGCTTGTCCAGACGGTCGTCGGCCAGGCGGAACGGCACGTTCATCCACGAACGATCGGTCTTGTTGATCGGGTTGCTGTAGAGACCGCTGGCGTCGATGAAGTCATACAGCGTGCGCTGCTTGACTTCGTTGAGCTTGCCGATGGCTTCGACACCGCCCTGCTCCTTCAGCCATTCGAACACCAGGCCGGAGAGGTACCAGGCCAGGGTCGGCGGAGTGTTGTACATCGAGCCGTTGTCGGCCGCGACCTTGTAGTTGAGCATGGTCGGGCACAGGGAACGGGCACGCCCCAGCAGGTCTTCACGAATGATGCTGACCAGGATGCCGCTAGGGCCGATGTTTTTCTGGGCGCCAGCGTAGATCATGCCGAAACGGGAGATATCCACAGGGCGCGAGAGAATGTCCGAGGACATGTCGGCCACCAATGGCACGTCGCCGGTTTCCGGGATCCAGTTGAATTCCAGGCCACCGATGGTTTCGTTCGGCGCGTAGTGAACGTAGGCCGCGTCCTTGGACAGGTTCCATTCGTTCTGGCCGGGAATCGCGAAATAATCGTAGGGCTTGGCGGTGGCAGCCACGTTGACGTGACCGTAGCGCGAAGCTTCTTCGATGGCTTTCTGCGACCAGATGCCGGTATCGATGTAGTCGGCCTTGCCACTTTCCGGCAGCAGGTTCAACGGGATCTGGGCGAACTGCTGGCTCGCGCCGCCCTGCAGGAACAGCACCTTGTAATTGGACGGGATGTTCAGCAGATCACGCAGGTCCTGCTCGGCCTTGGTGGCAATGGATACGAACTCATCGCTGCGATGACTCATTTCCATGACCGACAGGCCCTTGCCGTGCCAGTCGAGAAGTTCACCCTGGGCACGCTTCAGGACCGCCTCAGGAAGCGCCGCCGGGCCGGCACAGAAGTTATAGGCTCTCTTGCTCACATCCAATCTCGCTCTGATCTGGTGGTCACATAAATCTTGTTCAACACTGATCGTTCCCACGCTCTGCGTGGGAATGCATCCAATGACGCTCTGCGTCATGGGACGCGGAGCGTCCCGAGCGGCATTCCCACGCGGAGCGTGGGAACGATCCTAATGTGCAGTGTCGCAAATTTTCAAACGAGACAAACAACAAGGGGGCGAATCTTCATCCGCCCCCTGCGTGTCCGCTTAGTCCTGCGGTTCTTCTTCGTCTGCGGCAGCGTCGAGCGGTTGGTCGCCGGTCACGTCGTCGACATCGGCACCCAGGGTGCCCTCGAACGCCACGCCTTCCTCGCCTTCCAGCTCCTCGCCTTCGACTTCCGACGGCTCCTGCACCCGCTCAAGCCCTACCAGCGTTTCGTCGCTGGCCAGCTTGATCAGCGTCACGCCCTGGGTGTTACGACCCAGGCTCGAGACTTCGGCAACTCGTGTACGCACCAGGGTACCCTGGTCGGAGATCAGCATGATCTCCTCGCCATCGAGCACCTGGACAGCGCCAACCAGACGACCGTTACGATCGTTGCTGACCATGGCGATCACGCCCTGGCCACCACGCTTGTACTCAGGGAACTCGCTGATGGCCGTGCGTTTGCCATAACCACGCGCCGAAGCGGTGAGGATCTGGCTGCCTTCTTCGGGAATCAGCATGGAAATCAGCTTCTGGCCTTCCGGCAGGCGCATGCCGCGCACACCGCGGGCGGTACGGCCCATGGCACGCACGTCGGATTCCTTGAAGCGAGTGACCTTGCCACCGTCGGAGAACAGCATGACCTCACGCTCGCCGTCGGTGATGGCGGCGGAAATCAGTACGTCGCCTTCGTCCAGCTCCAGGGCGATCAGGCCGACGCTGCGCTGGCGGCTGAAGGATTCCAGCGGGGTCTTCTTCACGGTGCCATTGGCGGTAGCCATGAAGATGTAGTGACCTTCGGTGTATTCCTCCACCGGCAGCATGGTGGTGATGTATTCACCATCGTCCAGCGGCAACAGGTTGACCAGCGGACGGCCACGTGCGGCACGGGACGCTTCCGGGATTTCGTAGGTCTTGAGCCAGTACACCTTGCCTTTGCTGGAGAACAGCAGCAGCGTGGTGTGGCTGTTGGCGACCAGCAGGTGAGCGATGTAGTCCTCGTCCTTGACGCCGGTCGCCGACTTGCCTTTGCCGCCGCGACGCTGGGCCTGGTAGGCAGCCAGCGGCTGGGTCTTGGCGTAGCCGCCGTGGGAAATGGTCACCACGCGCTCTTCTTCCGGGATCATGTCACCCAGGGTCAGGTCCAGGCGCGCATCGAGGATCTCGGTGCGGCGCACGTCGCCGTACTCGGCACGAATCACTTCCAGCTCTTCGCGGATCACTTCCATCAGGCGCGTGGCGCTGTTGAGGATGCGGATCAGCTCGCCGATCTGGTTGAGGATTTCCTGGTACTCGGCCAGCAGCTTCTCGTGCTCCAGGCCGGTCAGGCGGTGCAGGCGCAGTTCCAGGATGGCTTGCGCCTGTTCCGGGGACAGGAAGTACTTGCCTTCGCGCAGGCCGTACTGCGGGTCGAGGTTCTCCGGACGGCACGAGTCGGCGCCAGCGCGCTCGACCATTGCCACCACCGCGGAGGACTCCCAAGGGGTGCTGATCAGCGCTTCCTTGGCTTCCGACGGCGTTGGCGAGGCCTTGATCAAGGCGATCACCGGGTCGATGTTCGACAGGGCAACGGCCTGGCCTTCGAGAATGTGACCACGCTCGCGAGCCTTGCGCAGCTCGAATACGGTACGACGGGTGACCACTTCGCGACGGTGACGCACGAAGGCTTCCAGCAGGTCCTTGAGGTTCAGGATCCGCGGACGGCCGTCGATCAACGCAACGATGTTGATGCCGAACACGCTTTGCAACTGGGTCTGGGCGTAGAGGTTGTTGAGGATCACCTCAGGCACTTCGCCACGACGCAACTCGATCACGACGCGCATGCCGTCCTTGTCGGACTCGTCACGCAGCTCGGTGATGCCCTCGAGCTTCTTCTCTTTCACCAGCTCGGCGATCTTCTCGATCAGGCGAGCCTTGTTCAGCTGGTACGGCAGTTCGGTGATGACGATCTGCTGGCGACCACCGACCTTGTCGATGTCTTCGACGGTGGAGCGGGCGCGCATGTAAATGCGGCCACGGCCGGTGCGGTAGGCTTCGATGATGCCGGCCCGACCGTTGATGATCGCGGCGGTCGGGAAGTCCGGACCCGGGATGTATTGCATCAGCTCATCGACGGTCAGCTCGGGATTGTCGATGAGGGCCAGGCAACCGTCGATGACTTCACCGAGGTTGTGCGGCGGGATGTTGGTCGCCATGCCCACGGCAATACCGCTGGAGCCGTTGACGAGCAGGTTCGGGATACGGGTCGGCATGACCGCCGGGATCATTTCGGTGCCGTCGTAGTTCGGCACCCAGTCCACGGTTTCCTTGTGCAGGTCGGCCAGCAGTTCGTGAGCCAGCTTGGTCATGCGCACTTCGGTGTATCGCATGGCCGCGGCGTTGTCGCCGTCCACGGAACCGAAGTTGCCCTGGCCGTCTACCAGCAGGTAGCGCAAGGAGAATGGCTGCGCCATACGAACGATGGTGTCGTACACGGCAGTGTCGCCGTGGGGGTGATACTTACCGATCACGTCGCCGACGACACGGGCAGATTTCTTGTACGGCTTGTTGAAGTCGTTGCCCAGCTCGCTCATCGCGAACAGCACGCGCCGGTGCACGGGCTTCAAGCCATCGCGCGCATCCGGCAGCGCCCGCCCGACGATTACGCTCATTGCGTAGTCGAGGTAGGACTGTTTCAGCTCGTCTTCGATATTGACCGGGAGGATTTCTTTGGCCAGTTCGCCCATGAGAAGCCTGATTCCTTTTTCTGGTGAAACCTCGTCACATCCAGATGGGACGAACGAAGCTCGCCGCTGCAGAACAAGTGCCGTGCAGCGACTTACGACAAATCAACGAGTTATGCCATGGATCTGCGCAGTAAAGGCCACCTCGCGAGGCAGCCTTGGAAACCGCCGGATGTTATCACAAGAGCCGCCACGCACCTATCCCCCAGATGCGCATGGTGCGTAGTTAGTTGACCGGTGACAGGCTGATATGGGACCAGAGGGGCTTAGAAGCGCTACGGATGGAGAATCAGGGCGAAAATGCAAGGCATTTGTTGCCTTTGAGGACCTCATCGCGAGCAAGCTCGCTCCTACAAGGATCTTTTGTGTCTGAAATTTCAGACACACCTCCTATCCACTGTGGGAGCGAGCCTGCTCGCGATGGCGGTGGATCAGACACCAAAAGGCCTTCAATGCAACCGCTTGCGACACATCAACTGCGCCAGCTTGGCGGTGTCCGGGCGCTCGATGATGCCCTTCTCCGTGACGATGACGTCGATCAAATCCGCCGGAGTGACATCGAACGCCGGGTTGAAGGCGTCCACCTCCGCGCCAAGCCTCTTACCACCAATTTCCAGCAGTTCACGCCCATCGCGCTCCTCGAGCGGAATGTCATCACCGCTGGCCAGGCTCATGTCGATGGTCGAACTCGGCGCCACCACCATGAAACGCACGCCATGGTGCATGGCACAGACCGCCAGTTGATAGGTGCCGATCTTGTTCGCCACGTCGCCATTGGCGGTGATGCAGTCGGCACCGACGATCACCCAGGTCACACCTTTCGTCTTCATGATGTGGGCAGCGGCGGAATCGGCGTTGAGGGTCACTGGGATGCCCTCATGGGCCAGCTCCCACGCCGTCAGGCGCGAGCCTTGCTGCGATGGACGGGTTTCGTCGGCATAGACGCGCTCCACCATGCCTTCGATATACGCGCCACGGATGACCCCCAAGGCCGTGCCGAAGCCGCCAGTCGCCAGGGCACCGGTGTTGCCGTGGGTGAGGATGGCCTGGGCGTTGCCCTGGTGCTTGCGGATCAGGTCGACACCGAGCTGGGCCATGGTCAGGTTGGCTTCGCGGTCACTTTCGTGGATCGCGATGGCTTCAGCCTCAAGCACCGCCAGCGGCTCGGTGTGCTCTTTCAAGCGTCCCAACCGGTCGCGCATCCGATCCAGCGCCCAGAAGAGGTTCGCCGCTGTCGGCCGGGCCTGGGCCAGCAAGGCAAAATCAGCCTCCAGCGCCGCTTGCCAGTCACCGCCCTCGGCCATCCTGGCCCGCGCCGCCAGCACCACACCATAAGCCGCACTGATGCCGATGGCCGGCGCGCCGCGCACCACCAGCGAGCCAATGGCCTCGGCCACATCGGCGGCACAGGTGCAGGCGATCCAGTTTTCCTCGAACGGCAAGACACGCAGGTCCAACAGGTACAGGACGCCATCACGCCAATCGATGGCCTTCACCTTCTCCGCAGCCAATAGTCGATCGCGCATCCTTCACCCCGTACTCATGAACAAAAGCCGCCGATTATAGCGATCCCTCCGCGAAGACGCTCGGGTATACTTCGCCATCCTTTATACCCCATGGAACCGTTCCACGATGCCCAAGCCTGCCGTTGCGCTCGACTTATTATTGCTGCCGACCTGGTTGGTGCCTGTCGAACCCGCCGGTGTAGTGCTCAAGGATCATGGCCTGGGCATTCGCGACGGCTGCATCGTGTTCATCGGTCCACGGGCAGAAGCCCTCAAATGTGACGCCGCCCAGGTCCGCGAGCTGCCCGGCATGCTGCTCAGCCCCGGCCTGATCAATGCCCATGGCCACGCAGCCATGACGCTGTTCCGCGGCCTGGCCGACGACCTGCCCTTGATGAGCTGGCTCGAACAGCATATCTGGCCGGCGGAAGCCAAATGGGTCGATGAAGATTTCGTGCGCGATGGCACCGACCTGGCAATCGCCGAGCAGATCAAGGGCGGCATCACCTGCTTCTCCGACATGTATTTCTACCCCAAGATCGCCAGCGAGTGTGTCCACGACAGTGGTATTCGTGCGCAAATCGCGATTCCAATCCTCGATTTCCCGATCCCCGGCGCCGCCAGCGCCGACGAAGCCATTCGTCAGGGCATCGAGCTGTTTGGCGACCTCAAGCACCACCCACGGATCAAAGTCGCATTCGGTCCGCACGCGCCCTACACCGTAGGCGACGAGAACCTGGAGAAAATCCGCGTGATCGCCGAGGAGCTGGACGCGGCCATTCATATGCACGTTCACGAAACCGCCTTCGAAGTGCAGCAGGCTGTGGATAACACAGCGGAGCGACCGCTGGCGCGCCTGGGACGACTTGGCCTGCTGGGGCCACGCTTTCAGGCCGTGCACATGACTCAAATCAGCGACGAAGACCAGGCCTTGCTGGTAGAAAGCAATTGCAGCGTGATCCACTGCCCGGAATCGAACCTGAAGCTGGCCAGCGGTTTCTGCCCGGTGGAGCGCCTGTGGCAGGCCGGCGTCAATGTCGCCCTCGGCACCGACGGCGCGGCGAGCAACAACGACCTGGATCTGCTCGGCGAAACCCGCACCGCCGCCCTGCTGGCCAAGGCCGTCGCCGGTTCCGCCACGGCCCTGGATGCTCATCGGGCACTGCGCATGGCTACGCTCAATGGCGCCCGGGCGCTGGGCATCGAAGCGACAGTCGGCTCGCTGGAAGTGGGCAAGGCCGCCGACCTGGTGGCCTTCGATCTGTCGGGCCTGGCCCAGCAGCCGATCTACGACCCGGTGTCGCAACTGATTTATGCCACCGGGCGCGATTGCGTAAAACACCTGTGGGTGGGCGGCAAGCCGCTATTGGAAGATGGCCGACTGACCCGCATGGACGAATCAAGACTGATCGCCACGGCCCAGGCCTGGGGTCGCCGCATCAGCGGCCACAACGAATAACCACGCCCCTTGAGCCACGGCTCGGGGCACCTGATTTTTCAAGCTTTTCGAGGATCTGCACATGAGCAACGTCGACCACGCCGAAATCGCCAAATTCGAAGCCCTGGCCCATCGCTGGTGGGACCGCGAAAGTGAATTCAAGCCGCTGCACGACATCAACCCGCTGCGGGTCAACTGGATTGACGAACGGGTCAACCTGGCTGGCAAGAAGGTGCTCGACGTCGGTTGTGGCGGCGGTATCCTCAGCGAAGCCATGGCCCAGCGCGGGGCGACGGTGATGGGCATCGACATGGGCGAAGCGCCACTGGCGGTTGCACAACTGCATCAGCTGGAGTCGGGCGTCAGCGTGGAATACCGGCAGATCACCGCCGAAGCCCTGGCCGAAGAAATGCCCGGCCAATTCGACGTGGTCACCTGCCTGGAAATGCTCGAGCACGTGCCGGATCCGTCGTCGGTCATCCGCGCCTGCTTCCGCATGGTCAAGCCGGGCGGCCAGGTGTTTTTCTCCACCATCAACCGCAACCCGAAGGCCTACCTGTTCGCCATCGTCGGCGCCGAATACATCATGAAGCTGCTGCCTCGCGGCACTCACGACTTCAAGAAATTCATCCGCCCTTCCGAACTGGGCGCCTGGAGCCGTGCGGCCGGGCTGACCGTCAAGGACATCATTGGCCTGACCTACAATCCGCTGACCAAGCACTACAAGCTGGCCGCCGACGTCGACGTCAACTACATGATCCAGACCCTGCGCGAGGAGTAAGTCGATGCGTCTCAAAGCGGTTCTCTTCGACATGGACGGCACGCTGCTCGACACCGCGCCGGATTTCATCGCCATCTGCCAGGCCATGCGCGCCGACCGTGGCTTGCCACCGATGAACACGCAGCACATTCGCGACGAGATTTCCGGCGGTGCCCGGGCGATGGTCGCTGTGACCTTTTCCATGGACCCGGAATCACCGGGGTTCGAGGAACTGCGTCAGGAGTTCCTCGACCGCTACCTCAAGGGTTGCGCGGTCCACAGCCATTTGTTCGACGGCATGGCCGAGGTGCTGGCCGATATCGAAGCGGCCAACCTGATCTGGGGCGTGGTCACCAACAAGCCGGTGCGCTTCGCCGAACCGATCATGCAGCAACTGGGCCTGGCCGAACGCTCGAAAGTGCTGATCTGCCCTGACCATGTGAAAAACAGCAAGCCGGACCCGGAACCACTGACCCTGGCGTGCAAGCTGCTCGACCTGGACCCGGCCAGCGTGCTGTTCGTGGGTGATGACCTGCGGGACATCGAGTCCGGTCGCAGCGCCGGCACCAAGACGTGTGCGGTGACCTATGGCTACATCCACCCGGACGACAACCCCAGGCACTGGGGCGCGGATGTGGTGATCGATCACCCATCGGCACTGCGCGAGGTGCTGGATAACGCGCTGTGCGGTTGCTGATATGACTGTCTTGTGATGAAGGAATTTATGTGGGAGCAAGGCTTGCCCGCGATGAAGGCGATGCGGTCGTCCAGAAATCGAGGCGCCTGTTTCGCGAGCAAGCTTTGCTCCCACAGCCTGCTTCCAATGGCGGGGCTCAATCCCCTGACACTACAGCTTCTGCCAACAGATTGATTTGTTGAGGTTTTTTTATGTTTGATTATTCCGCCCGCCCCGACCTGCTCAATGGCCGGGTGATTCTGGTCACCGGCGCCGGCCGCGGGATCGGTGCCGCTGCCGCGAAAGCCTACGCCGCCCATGGTGCCACCGTGCTGCTGCTGGGCAAGACCGAAGCCAACCTGACCCAGGTCTACGATGAAATCGAAGCGGCCGGTCATCCGCAGCCAGCGGTGATCCCGTTCAACCTCGAAACCGCGCTGCCTCATCAGTACGATGAACTGGCGGCCATGATCGAAACCGAGTTCGGTCATCTGGACGGCCTGCTGCACAACGCCTCGATCATCGGCCCGCGTACCCCCCTGGAACAGTTGTCCGGTGAGAATTTCATGCGGGTGATGCACGTCAACGTCAACGCGATGTTCATGCTCACCAGCACCTTGCTGCCCCTGCTCAAGCTGTCCAAGGATGCGTCCGTGGTATTCACCTCCAGCAGCGTCGGGCGCAAGGGCCGGGCGTATTGGGGCGCCTATGGCGTGTCCAAGTTCGCCACCGAGGGACTGATGCAGACCCTGGCCGACGAAGTCGACACCGTCGCCGCCGTGCGCGCCAACAGCATCAACCCCGGCGCCACCCGCACCAGCATGCGCGCCCAGGCCTACCCGGGGGAAAACCCGCTCAACAATCCGACGCCCGAGGAGATCATGCCGGTCTACCTGTACCTCATGGGCCCGGACAGCTCCGGCGTCAACGGCCAGGCGTTCAACGCGCAATAGTGAGCCCGGCCCGTGTCGCGACGATTTACCGTCGCGGTACGGGCCTTGGGTCGATGCCCAGCGAGGCGAACCGCCAAGTCCACGTCGCCAGGACTGCCGTATCTTTCTACCAATTCATTGATTTTCAATCGGTTTTTATTGAAGTGAACCGAATGGCACGACTTTCGCTCTAAACTTCCTCAAACATGCCATGTTCGGCAAGTAATGGACGTTGAGACGAGACTTATGCCTGCCAGGGAAAGCAGACTAAACTCAAATCAGTGTCCTACGGGACTGAAGGACCAGTACGACGCGCAGCCCAAAGCCGCCACACCCAACCTGCCAGGACAGATTTAGCTTAGGGGCTAACGCCAATATGAAAACGCCCACCCAGATCAACGCGATTGACTTCGACAGCGCCAAATTGCAGCGTCTGGGTCTTGGCCAGCCATCGCCGCTCGCGGCACGCTCCGTCAGTCTTTCGCAATTGCGCCAGCAACTGAGCCAGCAGCTGCAGACCAGCCTGGAGCCACAGCGAATCCTCGGCCTGTTTTTCCGGGAAGTCCAGCGGCTGGTGCCCCTGGATGCGTTGGCCTACCAGCACAAAGCCAGTGATCTGCGCCTGGAGTTCGGGCAACGCGGGCATCACACCCTCAGCTATAACCTCAGCCATGAAGGCGAACACCTGGGTGAACTGGTATTCCGTCGCAACCAGCGCTTCACTGAAGCGGAACAGAGCGACCTTGAATCCATCATGTCGACGCTGCTGTATCCACTGCGCAACGCACTGCTCTATCGCGCCGCGACCCAGAGCGCCCTGCGCGATCCGCTGACCGGTACCGGCAACCGCATTGCCATGGACCAGACGCTGATGCGTGAGATCGACATGGCCAAGCGTCATTCGCAGCCCTTGTCGGTGCTGATGCTCGACATCGACCATTTCAAGCGCATCAACGATAGCCATGGTCACGGCGTTGGCGACGAAGTGCTCAAGGCCGTGGCCGAGTCGATCAAGAGCCAGCTGCGCAACGTGGACATGGTGTTCAGGTTCGGCGGTGAAGAATTTCTGATCCTGCTGGCCAATACCAGCCGGGATGCTGCGGCCATGGTCGGTGAACGGCTGCGTTATGCCGCCCAGACCCAGGATTATTTCGCCGCAGGCACAAGGATCGAGCTGACGGTCAGCCTGGGTTGCGCCACCCTGCTACCAGGGGAATCATCGGAAAGCCTGCTGCGCAGGGCTGACAGCGCACTGTACGTGGCCAAGCGCGAAGGACGTAATCGACTGGCAATGGCAGGCTGAAAACAATGGTGGGAGCGAGCTTGCTCCGGGCGGCGATCCGACGATGACGATCTGGCTGTCAACCTCCCCGTTGACTGTCCAGACCTCTTCGCAAGCAGACTCGCTCCCACACTGGGTTACTTATTCGCAGCGATGCAAATCAGCTTTCCGTCAGTGCCAGGCGCTCGCGGGTGGATGAAGACTTGCTCACCGTCTCCGACTGCTCCAGTTGCATGCAACGCTCCAGGAACAGGTACATGTAGTCATAGCTCTTGCACACGGCCTGGCGCAGCTCCGTTTGCAGGGCTTTGCTTGGGTTCATCCCCGCCAGCGTACAGATGATTTCCAGGGCTTCCCAAGGATGGGCATCGTCGTACTGGGCATGCATCTTCAGCCACTTCATGGCCCGCTTGCGGTCTTCCTCGGCGAAAGCGGCCGCGTAGACACCGCTGGAACACACCAGCGCCGACCACTCTCCCGTGGCCCCCTCAATCGCATAGTTGGTCGCGGCGATGGCCACGATCAACGAATCCGAGGAACTGGTGTGCCAGCACCAGTGGCTCAAGGCATGCAGCTCAGGCGGCACATGCTGGGCTTGCAGGTCTTCCAGGGTCACGCCATGGGCGGCGCTCCAGTTGACCCAGTAGTCGGCATGGTTGAGTTCGACACGAATGTTGCGCATCAGCCAGCGACGCGCCATGTCCTCGCCGGGGTGGCGGGCAAAGCGGGTCTTGGTGAGGTTCTGTGCCATGTATAAAGCGAACTGTTCGACGACCGGCCAACCACCAATGAGGTAGTGGCGCATGGTCCTGGCGCTGAGCTTGTTGTCGCGCATGCGCTGATACAGTTCGTGTTCGACAACCCGGCGCTTGCTCTCGCTGCAATCGGTAATGAGCTGCTGTGCCCATTTCGGATAGCTCGTGGCGTCCATGAGCGGGCCTGTTCGGTTGAATGTGTCGATCACTGTCGGGCTCCTTTTGATTGTGATTTTCCGGATCAACAAGAGGTTCAGCGGAACGTGCCGGGGGCCTTGAATAACAACGGCTGGGGCCGGGCCGGCCGACATTGCAACGTGTCGCAGGTAAACAATTGCGGGCGTTCGATCACATACCCCTGAGCGTAATCCACCCCTATTTCCAGCAATGCCTGCTCGATCTGGGCGGTTTCAACAAACTCGGCAATCGTGCGCTTACCCATGACGTGGCCGATGTGATTGATCACTTCGACCATTGCACGGTTAATCGGGTCGTCCAGCATATCCTTTACGAAACTCCCGTCGATCTTCAGGAAGTCTACAGGTAAATGTTTCAGGTAAGCGAATGAAGACATTCCGGCGCAA
The DNA here is from genome assembly GCF_008801605.1 of Pseudomonas brassicacearum subsp. brassicacearum. Classification (GTDB taxonomy): domain Bacteria; phylum Pseudomonadota; class Gammaproteobacteria; order Pseudomonadales; family Pseudomonadaceae; genus Aquipseudomonas; species Aquipseudomonas brassicacearum. The sequence continues at coordinate 117,442 of NZ_VZPJ01000010.1, forward strand.
AAGTCATCCAGCGAGAAGTAACATCCCAAGCTCTTGAGTTCATTGATAAAGCGGATCGCACTGCCCAAATTCGAAATAGCGCTGGTTTCTGTAATTTCAAAACAAATCATTTCCGGCGGAATCGAGTAGGCCGCGAACTGTTTACGCAGGAAATCGAGGAACGCCTGATCTCCGATCGTTGTGCCTGACAGATTGATCGCACACATCGCCATGGGCCCCTGTCGCGAATCATTCAGGCACTGGCGGATGATCTTGAAGACATTCTCCACCACCCAACGGTCCAGGGAGGTCATCAGGCCGTAGCGTTCCGCCGCGGGAATGAAGCTGTCCGGCAGGATCATCCGCCCGGCTTCGTCATGCAGGCGTAGCAGGATCTCAATGTGCCCGCCACCATGCTCGCCCGGGCCCAACGCGGCGATTTCCTGGGCGTAGAGGCAGAAGCGATTTTCCTCCAGGGCCATGTGCAAGCGCTGGACCCAGGCCATTTCGCCAAAACGCAGGGACAGCTCCGAGTCGTCGGCATGATAGACCTGGACCCGGTTGCGGCCCTTTTCCTTGGCCATGTAGCAGGCCATGTCGGCAGCCCGCAGGGACGCCTCGAGGGTCGTCGGCGTCTGGGCGATATGCACCAGGCCGATGCTCACGGTGGTCACGAACGGCCGGCCCTTCCAGACAAAGTGCAGGTTCTGCACGGTCTGGCGCAGCCCTTCGGCAATCTTTTCCGCCGCTTCCGGCGAACAGTTCTCCAGCAAGATCCCGAACTCATCCCCGCCCAGCCGGGCCAGGGTGTCGTTTTCCCGCAGCCCTGATTGCAGCAAGGCGCAGATATGGCGCAACAATTCGTCACCCGCTGCATGGCCGCAGGTGTCGTTGACCAGCTTGAACTGGTCCAGGTCGAGAAACATCAAGGCATGGCGCCCGACCTGGCGAGTGAGGTTGTGCAAGGCCTGCTCGAGGCGATATTCGAATTCCCGGCGGTTGGCCAGGCCAGTCAGGGCGTCATGGGTGGCCTGCCACGACAGGTTGGCGATGTATTGGCGTTCCTGGGTCATGTCATGCAACACCAGCACAGCGCCGCTGACCTTGCCCGCATGACGGATTGGCGCGCCCACCAGGGTGACCGACACGGTACTGCCATCCAGGCGCTGGATCAGTTTGGAATGTTCGCTGGCACCGCTGAGCCGACCGCTGAGGATGTGCTCGATCAGGGTCAACCCCTCGGTCTGGGCATTGTCATCGAGCAAATTGAACAGCGCCGCCAGGGGCAAGCCCGTGGCGTGTTCGGCTTTCCAATGGGTCATCGCTTCGGCAGCGGGGTTCATGTAGGCGATGGCGCCCTCGACGTCGGTGGTGATGACCCCGTCGCCAATGGATTGCAGGGTGATCTGCGCCCGCTCTTTCTCCATCTGCAGCGCGTTGGCGAACACCTGCCGCTGGGCGAGCAGTTTATGGGTGCGCAACAACGCCAGGACGATCAATCCCAGGGCAGTGGCGAAATTGGTCACCAGCAGGAGCCGCAGGATAAAACGCGAGCCCTCGCCCAGTGCGTCGCTGAATGCCTTGGCAGCCGGGGTAACGGAATCGTTGATCGCAAATATCTGGGCCTTCCAGCCGCGGATATCCACTTCCGACGCCTGGCCTGCGGCAATGCTGCTGTGCATCTGCCGGGCGACGTTATCCAGCTCGATCAGGTAGCCGTCGCCCACCGTCCAGAGATCGATGGCTTCTTCCAGGTAACTGAAGTGGCGAAAATTGAGGTACAACCAGATCACGCTGGACACGTCATCAGGATGGTTGCCACCTTGGAGAATCCCGGCCCGTGCGGCTTCGAGATCCGGCGGCTTGCGGTCCAGCGCCACCCGCAGTTCATGGCCGCCCTCGGGGACGGCGATGGCTTGCTGGTATTTGCGGAAAATCGCCTCGTCGCGGCTGTCGGCGTAGAGATTGAGGTAATAGATGGCGTCTTTCTGGCCCTTGGACCAGAGACTCTCCCCCGCCACATAGCCGCGAACGGCGGACAGCACGTAAAGGCTGACGCCGCCAAGCAATGCCTGAAATAGCACGACGGCGATAAAGGGCCAGACGATGCCCAGCAGCCGTGGTGTTCCGAGAGTCTGCTTTTGCTTCATGAGGTCCCTTGCACAGGTATTGCCGGATGAACACCCGCCAGAATTCCGCTCCTGACTCAATAGCCTAGGCTAGTTTTCGACCCTTCGAATGAATGGATGAACAGATCGACAGACTTTGCGTGGAATTCAGAAAAATCGGCGTGTTTGCCTGCTTTTTTTCCGATACTAAGCGCAGAAAAGCGCTAGAAACTCAAGGCTGCTGAATCTGTTGCAAATGACCATAGAGTCGGGCGTACAGGCCACCTTCGGCAATCAGCTGCAAATGGTCGCCGTCTTCGGCGATTTGCCCACCGTCGAACACCAATACCCGATCGGCCTGCTTCACCGCCGAGAGCCGGTGGGCGATGATCAGCGTGGTGCGTGCGCTCAAAAAACGCGCCAATGCCTGGTGAAGGTTGTACTCGGTGGCAGCGTCCAGTGCCGAGGTGGCTTCGTCGAGAATCACCACCCGCGGATCGGCCAATACCATGCGGGCGATAGCCAGCCGTTGACGCTGTCCGCCCGAAAGCCGCACCCCGGAACGTCCAACGACGCTCTCCAGGCCCTGGGGCAGCGCCCGTACGGTGGCATCGAGCTGGGCGATTTCCAGAGCCCGCCAGCAGTCGTCGTCACTGCACTCACGGCCCATGGCGAGGTTGGCCCGCACCGTGTCGTTGAACAGCGCCGGATGTTGCAACACCACCGCAACATTCTCCCGGATGGTCTCCAGGCCGATCTCCTGCTGCGTGGCGCCACCGAAACGAATGCTGCCCGATTGCGGCGTGTACAGCCCCAGTAACAACTGCACCAGGGTGCTCTTGCCGCCGCCGCTGGCCCCGACGATGGCGACTTTCTCGCCCGGCGAGATGGACAGGTTCAACTGGTTGAGCACCAGCTCCTCGCCGTAGCCGAAACTCAACCCCTGGATCTCGATGCCCACCGTGTCACGGCCCTTGAACGGATCGACAACGCCCGTGTACTGGGGCTCGTCGGCCCGGGCCAGCAGTTCATTGATCCGGTTCAAGGCACCGCCAGCGGCGTAATAGGCGTACTGCAGGTTCAACAGTTGCTCGACCGGCCCGATCATGAACCAGAGGTAGCTGAAGACCGCCAGCATCTGGCCGATGGACAGGTCGGAAAACACCACGGTGAGCATGGCCGCCGCGCGAAAAATATCGATGCCGAACTGGAACAGCAAACCACTGGCGCGGTTCGAGGCGTCGGTCTTCCACTGCGAACTCACGGCGTAATCACGGACCTCCTTGGCGCGCATTCCCAAGCGGCCAAGGAAGTAACCCTGGCGGTTACCAGCGCGCACTTCCTGGATGGCATCCAGGGTTTCGGTCAAGGCCTGGGTGAAGCGCGAGGTACTGTCGTTCTCCAGTTTCTTGAGGTGCTTGACCCGCTTGCCCAACTGCACCGTGGCGTAGATCACCAGCGGATTGAACAGCAGGATCAGCAGCGCCAGCTCCCAGTGCATCCACACCAGGATCCCGGCGGTACCCACCAGGGTCAGCATCGCCACAAGGAAACGACTGAGGGTTTCGCCGATGAATTTGTCCAGGGTGTCCAGGTCGGTGACCAGGTGGGCCGCCACGGTGCCGCTGCCCAGGCTTTCGTATTCGCCCAGGGAAATTCGTTTGAGACGTTCGATCAACCGGATGCGAATGCGATAGACGATGTCCTTGGCCAACCGGGCGAACAAGCGCGCCTGCACCACGTTGAACAGCAATGCGCCACAGCGCAGGGCCAGGGTTACCAGCAACATCAGCCCGATGTAGCCGGCCGCGCGCTGCCAGCCCATGGGCAACGCCTGGTTCATGACTTTCAGGGCCGCATCGCCATGCCCCAGCAGGACTTCATCCACCAGCAACGGCAATAGCAACGGGATCGGCACGCTGCACAGCGTCGCCAGCACGGCCACGCCGTTGGCGATCCACAGGGCTTTTTTATGCTTGAGGGCCAGGCGACGGATTTCCGCCCAACTCAACCGGTCGATGCGCTGCGAGGCCGATGTATCTGGCGGCCGGTCAGGCACAGGTCGCGCGCTCCAGCCAGCGGCCCAGCAAAGGCGACAGTTGGCTCAGGGGCTGGTAACCGTTGGTCAACAAGGCCAACTGCCCATCACGCTCGGCCAACAGTGTGGGGAATCCGGCAATGCCCAGGTCCTGTACCCAGGTGAAATCCGCAGCGGTGGCCGCATGTTGGTCGGCGCGGTCGAAGGCCGCGGCGAATTCGATGCGGGGCAGCCCGGCCTGTTCGGCCAACTCCACCAGCACGCTGGCGTGGGTCACGTCGCGGCCTTGCACATAAAAAGCCTGCTGGATCAACTTCACCAACTTCCAGGCCAGGTCCGGGGCCAGGCTGCGGGCCGTCACCAGTGCCCGGCAGGCAGGCTCGGTGTCGTAGACAAAACCGTCCGGCAATGCGCCTTCAAGCTTGAAAGGCTGGCCGGTGGCCTGGGTGACCGCCTGCCAGTGTTCAAGAATGTAGCGACGGGTGGTCGGCTCCAGCGCCGAACCGCTGCCAGTGCGCAAACCACCCACCACCAGGTGCAACTCCACCCCCGCGGCATGCGCCTGCTCTACCAACGCCTCGGCCACCGGCGCAAAGCCCCAGCACCAGGAGCACATCGGGTCCATCACATAGAGCAGGCGTGACGCCATGGTTCAAGCCTCTGAAGATGTTTGCTTGTAGTTGTAGCCGATCGGGTGCGGCATGTTGCGAGCCTTGGCCAACTCGATCTGCTTCTGCCGGTCGATGGCGCTGCGACGGGTCTTCTCGCTCAGTTTATCCCAGCAATGCGGGCAACTGATGCCAGGCACATAGTGCTCCGAGGCGCGGTCTTCTACGCTTACCGGGGTACGACAAGCGTGACATTGATCGTAGTCCCCTTCGCTGAGGTCGTGGCGAACAGTCACGCGGTTGTCGAACACGAAGCAGTCGCCGCGCCACTTGGTTTCTTCCTGGGGGACCTCTTCGAGGTATTTCAGGATGCCGCCCTTGAGGTGATAGACCTCGTCGAAACCCTGGCCGAGCATGTAGCTGGAGGCTTTTTCACAACGAATGCCGCCGGTGCAGAACATCGCGACTTTCTTGTGCCTGGCCGGGTCGAAGTTGGCCTTGATGTACTCAGGGAATTCACGAAAGCTGGTGGTCTTGGGGTCGATGGCGCCCTCGAAGGTGCCGATGGACACTTCGTAATCGTTACGGGTGTCGATCAACAACACTTCCGGATCGCTGATCAGCGCGTTCCAGTCCTGCGGTTCGACATAAGTGCCGACCTGCTTGTTAGGGTCCACGCCTTCGACGCCGAGGGTGACGATTTCTTTCTTGAGCTTGACCTTGGTGCGGTAGAACGGCTGCTCATCGCAGTACGACTCTTTATGGTCGATGTCGATCATGCGCGGATCGTTCTTGAGCCAGGCCAGCAGGCCGTCGATGCCTTCGCGAGTGCCGGAGACCGTGCCGTTGATGCCTTCTTCGGCGATCAGCAACGTGCCTTTGATGCCGTTGTCGAGCATGGCCTTGAGCAAGGGCTCACGCAGCTCGACATAATCTTCCAGGGTGACGAACTTATACAGTGCCGCCACGACAATGGGTTGTGCCATGGGTGTTTCTCCAGGTGGCTACCCTCGTAAAGGGTGAACCGGATGCGAAAAAAAACGCGCCGAGTGAGCGGCGCGTTGCGGATTCTAACAAAAAACAGGAGGGGTGCAGACAGCGATTGCTGTGCGCAACAGTGCCGTGAGGATCACTCTGTGGGAGCAAGGCCCTGTGGGAGAAAAGCTTTGCTCCCACAGGTGCTCACTCCCATAGGGCTTTGCTCCCACAGACTCAAGGCTTTGCCATCCACCGCAGCCCAATCAGTGCTTGCTGCCACCGGCACACGTCGGCGAAGCCGGGGCCGCGTCGATCTGCGCCCATTCTTCGGGGGTGTAGGTGTGCAGCGCCAACGCATGGAACTCACCCATCAGCTCGCCCAGCGTGCCGTAGACCTTCTGGTGGCGCTTGACGCGATTGAGCCCTTCGAACTGCTGGCTGACCACCACGGCCTTGAAGTGGGTCTGCAGGCCACGGCTGTGCATGTGGCTTTCATCCAGCACTTGCAAATACTCGGGCTGCAAGAGCCCGAGTGTCGATTCGATGCGTTGTTGCATGCTCATACCAGGCTCCGCTTACGGCTTTTTCTTGGCAGGGGCAGGGGCGGCGCCTTTTGGCTCGAGCTCGGCCGTCATGTCCGCCAGCAGCTTGTTGACCACCGGTACCGCGCTTTCAAGCTTGGCCTGGGTCAGTTGGGCCGATTGCTGGGTCAGCTGCGGCATTTTTTCCAGGACTTTCTTGCCCAGTGGCGATTGATAGAAAGCGACCAGGTCCTTGAGCTCAGATTCGCTGAAGTTGCTGGTGTAGAGCTTGACCATGTCCGGCTTGAGCTTGTTCCAGCCGATGGCTTGGTCCAACGCGGCATTGGCCTTGGCCTGGTAGGTTTCCAGGGTGGCTTTTTTCGACTCAGGGGCCTTGGTCTGTTCAAAGCGCTGGGCAAACATCTGCTGCACTTGCATGTATACCGGAGTGCCCAGTTTGTCAGCGTGCGCCAGGGTCAGGAACGCTTCGGCGCTGGCGTTGTGGCTGGCGGTATCGGCGAAAACAGGGCCGCTGGCACACACCAGAGCAACTGCGGTACAGATGGCACGAAGACGGGTCATCGAGTTTCCTTTCATTACAGGCGAGGTAAAACCCCAAGGGCGACCATTCTGCGCCTAAAAAACGCTGGGCCTCAACCCCGATGCTTGCCGGGTCCGATTGACGGGCCGAACCCATCGCTCCTAGATTGAGGGAACCGGCGCCGCCCATCTGGGCCTAAACTGCGCATTCAGCCCTTAAGGAGTTTGACCCGATGAGCCGTATCGAAACCGACAGCCTTGGCCAGGTTGAAGTCCCGGACGACGCCTACTGGGGCGCCCAGACGCAGCGTTCCATGATCAACTTCGCCATTGGCAACGAACGCATGCCGCTGTCGGTGTTGCACGCATTGGCACTGATCAAGAAAGCCGCCGCGCGGGTCAATGATCGCAATGGCGACCTCCCCGCCGACATCGCCCGCCTGATCGAACAGGCCGCCGACGAAGTGCTGGCCGGCCAGCATGACGACCAGTTTCCACTGGTGGTCTGGCAGACCGGCAGCGGAACCCAGAGCAACATGAACGTCAACGAGGTGATCGCCGGGCGCGCCAACGAACTGGCCGGCAACCCTCGCGGCGGCAAGAGCCCGGTGCACCCCAACGACCACGTCAACCGCTCGCAGAGTTCCAACGACTGCTTCCCCACTGCGATGCACATTGCTGCCGCCCAGGCCGTCCACCAGCAATTGCTTCCGGCCATCAGCGAGCTTTCCGGTGGCCTGGCGGAACTGGCGGCGCGCCACATGAAACTGGTCAAGACCGGCCGAACCCACATGATGGATGCCACGCCAATCACCTTCGGCCAGGAACTGTCGGCGTTCATTGCTCAACTCGATTACGCCGAACGGGCGATCCGCGCCACGCTACCGGCGGTCTGCGAACTGGCCCAGGGCGGCACGGCAGTCGGCACCGGGCTCAATTCACCCCATGGTTTCGGCGAAGCGATTGCCGCTGAACTGGCGGCGCTGTCGGGCCTGCCGTTCGTCACCGCGCCGAACAAGTTTGCCGCGCTGGCCGGCCATGAACCCCTGACGTCCCTGTCTGGCGCGCTGAAAACCCTCGCCGTGACCTTGATGAAGATTGCCAACGACCTGCGCCTGCTGGGCTCCGGACCACGGGCCGGGTTCGCCGAGGTGAAACTGCCGGCCAACGAACCGGGCAGTTCCATCATGCCCGGCAAGGTCAACCCGACCCAGTGCGAAGCCTTGTCGATGCTGGCCTGCCAGGTCATGGGCAACGACGTGACCATCGGTTTTGCCGCCAGCCAGGGGCATTTGCAGTTGAACGTGTTCAAACCGGTGATCATCCACAACCTGCTGCAATCGATTCGCCTGCTGGCCGATGGCTGCAGCAACTTCCAGCAGCACTGCATCGCCGGGCTCGAGCCGGATGCCGAGCAGATGGCCGCGCATCTGGAGCGTGGGTTGATGCTGGTGACTGCGCTGAACCCGCACATCGGCTACGACAAGTCTGCGGAAATCGCCAAGAAAGCCTACGGCGAAGGCTTGACCCTGCGTGAGGCGGCGCTGCAACTGGGGTACCTGACCGATGAAGAGTTCGATGCCTGGGTGCGGCCGGAGAATATGCTGGAGGCCGGTAGCCAGGGTTAACGCCAGTCCCCCTGCTCGCGATGGGGCCGGCAGGCTCGACATCTCTATTGCCTGTCAGGCCGCCATCGCGAGCAGGCTCGCTCCCACAGGGGGCTAATGCCCCACGCGCCGGGCCCTGAGCCCGGCGATCAGCGACGGGCCCAGGGCAACCAGCGCCGACCCCAGCACCACCAGCACCGCCCCGCCATACCCCAGCAGATTGATCTGCTCGGCATGGACATAATCAGGCCACCACCAAGCCGCCGTCGCCACTGCGGCGAACGTCACCAGCGGCGTGATCGCCAGGGTCGCGCTGACCCGCGACGCCTCCCAATGGGCCAAGGCTTCGGCAAACGCGCCATAGGCAATCAGCGTGTTGAGGCAGCATGCGAGCAACAGCCAGCCTTGCAATGGGCTCAATTGCTGCGCCTCCAACGGATGCACCCAGGGCGTGAGCAGCAACGCGCAGAACAGGTAGATCACCATCATCACCTGCAACGAATTCCACACCGTCAACAATTGCTTCTGGCCCAGGGCATAAAACGTCCAGACCGTCGACGCCAGCAACACCATCAGGACCCCGGCGGTGTAGTCGCTCAGGGACGTCAGCAACTCGCCCAGGCGCTGGTTGAAAAACAGCGTAAAACCGATCAGCAACACCAGCAGGCCGATGCCCTGCCCCACGCTGAAACGCTCCTTGAACACGAACAGACTGGCGACCAGCAACATGATCGGTCCCATCTGCACCACCAATTGTGCGGTGCCGGGGCTCAAGCGGTTCAGGCCCATCAGGTACAACACGTAGTTGCCCACCAGCCCGAGCACCGCCATCGCTACCAGCCAGCCGCCCCGTGGGCCCAGGACCTTGTGACTGGGCAGGCGCCGGGTGGCGGCCAAATAGATGAACAGCAAACCGCCGGACACCAGCAAGCGAAACCAGGTCACGGTGACCGGATCCATCACTTGCAGCACTTGCTTGAGCTTGATCGGCAGGATTCCCCATAGCAGGGCAGTCAACAGGGCGAGGAACAGGCCGTAGACCCAGCGACCGGACGATATGTGCATGCAACCCTCGAAGCCCAAGACAAAGGACGTCCATTCTAGGCGTCTATTGCGTCACGACACAGGGACAGTTTGGCAGAGGCCGCCCATGGGATTGTAGGGGTCGTAGCCGTCGATCGGTTGGACAGGCGGGAATCTGGGACAACACATATGCTCATTTGAAACAGACCTCGCTGCACTCTGGAGACCCGACATGCTTGGAAAACGCGCCTTGGATCCCGCCCCTACGACTATTTTTCGCAGTGACCGGATCTGCCGGGTTAACGGCGAGTTTTATTTCAATACACGTGAGGGCACCCAAGAGGGTCCGTTCGCCACCCGCGAAGCGGCAGAAGTGGAGATAGAAGCGTATATCCAGCGGATGCAGCAGTTGACTCAGGTTGCCAGCTAAACACTCTCACGGCTGGCGCAGCTCCTTGTGGCAAGGGAATTTACCTGTGGGAGCAAAGCTTGCTCGCGATGCAGACACCTCGGTTTGAGAGACCGCATCAACTTCATCGCGGGCAAGCCTTGCTCCCACAGAGACAAATCCCCTTGCCATAAATAATCCCCTCGTCAGCGCCCGGTTATCTCACCGCCTCAAACAACCCCGTAGCCCCCATCCCGCCGCCCACGCACATGGTCACGATGCCATAGCGCAGGTTGCGTCGTTGCAGCTCGCGCACCAGGTGCCCCACTTGCCGCGAGCCGGTCATGCCGAACGGATGACCGATGGAGATCGAGCCGCCGTTGACGTTGTATTTCTCGGGATCGATTTCCAACCGGTTGCGGCTGTACAGGCACTGGGAAGCAAAGGCCTCGTTGAGTTCCCACAGGTCGATATCGGCGATCTGCAAGCCCTTGGCCTTGAGCAGCTTGGGCACTGAAAACACCGGGCCGATGCCCATCTCGTCCGGCTCGCAACCGGCCACGGTGAAGCCGCGGAAAAACGCCTTGGGCTTGAGCCCCAGCGCCAGGGCTTTTTCCAGGCTCATCACCAAGGTCATCGAGGCCCCGTCGGACAACTGCGACGAGTTGCCCGCCGTCACCGAACCGTCTTCGGCGAATACCGGTTTCAGGCCGGCCAGGCTTTCGTAGGTGGTGTCCGGACGGTTGCAATCGTCGTGATCGACCACACCGTCGAGGATCTGGACAGCGCCAGTGTTCTTGTCCTCGACCCGGTACTTGACCGCCATCGGGATGATTTCGTCATTGAACAACCCGGCCGCCTGGGCCTTGGCGGTGCGCTGCTGGCTCTGCAAGGCGTAGCGGTCCTGTTCCTCGCGGCTGACCTGGTAACGACGGGCAACGATCTCGGCCGTCTGGCCCATGGGGAAATAGATCCCGGGCACCTGCTCCTTGAGCAGCGGGTTGATCAGATTGTCGGTGTTGACGCTTTTCATCGTCAGACTGATGGATTCCACGCCGCCCGCCACGATGATGTCGCTGCAACCGGAAGCGATCTGGTTGGCGGCGATGGCAATGGCTTGCAGGCCCGAGGAACAGAAGCGGTTGAGGGTCATGCCGGCGGTGCCGGTGCCCAATCTCGAGAGCACCGCCACGTTGCGCCCGATGTTGTAGCCCTGGGCGCCTTCATTGGACCCGGCCCCGACGATGCAGTCCTCGACACTGGCCGGATTGATGTCGTTGCGCGCCAGCAAGGCATCGACACAATGGGCCGCCATGTCGTCTGGACGGGTCATGTTGAACTTGCCGCGAAAGGACTTGGCCAGGCCGGTCCGTACGCTGTCGACGATCACCACTTCACGCATGGCTGTACCTCATTGTTGTAGCCGGTTGAGAGTGAATCGAGCATAAATCCACTGCATAACCGACCGCGACAATCATTCACCCCGCGTATGCGCACCCATCGCCCTAGCCCTTCTTTTTCTTGCGAGCCTGCTTTGCACTCCGCTCGAAAGCCGCCTCCAGCGCCTGGTTGAGAGTACGCAACACCTTGACCCGCGCCCAGCGCTTGTCGTTGGCTTCCACCAATGTCCAAGGGGAAATCTCGGTGCTCGTGCGGTCGACCATGTCGCACACCGCTGCGCGGTAAGCGTCCCACTTGTCGCGGTTGCGCCAGTCGTCCTCGGTGATCTTGAAGCGCTTGAATGGAATGTCCTCGCGCTCCTGGAAACGCTCCAGCTGGGTTTCCTTGTCGATGGCCAGCCAGAACTTGACCACCACCAAGCCGGCATCGGCGACCTGCTCCTCGAAATCGTTGATTTCTCCATAGGCCCGCAGCCAGTCGGCCTGGCTGCAAAAGCCTTCGACCCGCTCCACCAGCACCCGGCCGTACCAGGAGCGGTCGAACATGGTGAACTTGCCCCGCGCGGGAATATGCCGCCAGAACCGCCACATGTAGGGGTGGGCGCGCTCTTCTTCAGTGGGCGCGGCAATCGGCACGATGCTGTATTGACGCGGGTCCAGGGCTGCCGCGACCCGCCGGATCGCCCCGCCCTTGCCTGCCGCATCATTGCCCTCGAACACCGCCACCAAGGCATGCTGGCGCATGCGCTTGTCCCGCAGCAGGCCGGCGAACCGCGCCTGCTCGGTGATCAGCTGTTCTTCGTAATCGGCCTTGTCCAGGCGCAAGGTCATGTCCAGGCTGTCGAGCAGCGTGACCTGGCCGTCCAGCGCGGGCAGCGGCGCCACGCCGACCTTTTGCGGTTTGACCTTCGGACGGTCCAGGGCCTGGCGCAAGCCGTCGAGCAGGATCCGTCCGACGGTGAGGCTGCGATAACAGCTGTCCATCCCTTCGATCACATGCCACGGCGCGTAATCGCGACTGGTGCGGCGCAGCACGCGCTCACCGTATTTGACGAACTTGTCGTAGGTCTGGGACTGCTGCCAGTCCAGCGGGCTGATGCGCCAGCTGTGCAGTGGGTCATCCTTGAGCCCCTTGAGCCGGGCCTTCATCTGTTTCTTGGACAGGTGGAACCAGAACTTGAAGATCAGCGCGCCTTCGTCGCAGAGCATTTTTTCCAGGCGCTCGGCACCGGCAATCGCCTGGTCGAGCCGTGGGTCCTTGAACTCGCCATGGACTCGGCCTTGCAGCATCTGGCTGTACCAGTTGCCGAAGAAAATCCCCATGCGCCCCTTGGCCGGCAGCATCCGCCAGTAGCGCCACGCTGGAGGCCGCGCCAGTTCCTCGTCGGTCTGCTGGTCGAAGGTGCGCACTTCGATCAGCCGCGGGTCCATCCACTCGTTGAGCAACTTCACCGTCTCGCCCTTGCCCGCACCTTCGATGCCATTGATCAGCACGATGACCGGAAACCGGCCCTGCTGCTGCAACTCGAACTGCGCCTCCAACAACGCTTCACGCAGGGCCGGCACTTCGGCCTCAAAGGTTTCTTTATCGATGGCGTGACCGATTTCAGCGGATTCAAACATGGGCAGCTCCTTCCGGGGATGGGCCAAGACTAGCGGATTGGATGCGGCCCTGTGCAGCAGATTCCATCCAGATGCGCGCTCTGTTGCGATGGGTCAAGCAAGCCGATACCGATCGGCTAGAATGGCCGCTCAGTTTTGACCGAGCCAGCCATGACGCCCATCCAGCAACACGCCCAACTCGACTGGGATGATCAGGGTCGCCCGCGTTCGCGGGTGTTCGACGATGTGTATTTTTCCGACCAGTCGGGGCTGGAAGAAACCCGTTATGTGTTCCTTGAGCAGAACAACCTGGCCGAGCGTTTCGCGGCCCTGGCCGATGACGGGCGGCTGGTGATCGGCGAAACCGGATTTGGCACCGGCTTGAATTTCCTCTGTGCCTGGCAACTGTTCGAACAGTGCGCACCGGCAGGCGCCCGGCTGCATTTCGTCAGTGTCGAGAAGTACCCCTTGACCCCCCAGGACCTGGGCCGGGCCCTGGCCTTGTGGCCGCAACTGAGTCTTCAGGCGGAGCAATTGCTTGAGCAGTACGTGGCGATCCACCAGGGCTTCCAGCGCCTGGTCCTGGCGGACGGACGGGTGACGCTGACCCTGTTGATCGGCGATGCCCTGGAGCAGTTGCCGCAGCTGGACGGTCAGATCGACGCCTGGTTCCTCGACGGTTTCGCGCCGGCCAGGAACCCCGAGATGTGGACCGCCGAGCTGTTCGCCGAACTGGCCCGGCTGGCCGCACCTGACGCCACCCTCAGCACCTTCACCAGCACCGGTTGGGTCCGGCGATTGCTGAACGCGGCGGGTTTCAAGATGAAGCGCACGCCGGGCATCGGCCACAAGTGGGAAATCCTGCGCGGTGTGTTTCTCGGCTGGCCGGAGCAGACACCGGCCCCGGCCCCGGCAAAACCCTGGTACGCCCGCCCCGCCACGCTGACCGGCGAACGCCGGGCACTGGTGATCGGCGGCGGCCTGGCCGGTTGTGCCAGCGCTGCCAGCCTCGCCGCACGTGGCTGGCAGGTGACGTTGCTGGAGCGTCATGCCGGGTTGGCCGAGGAAGCTTCCGGCAACCCCCAGGGCGTGCTGTATCTCAAGCTGTCGGCCCACGGCACGGCGTTGTCGCAGATGATCCTCAGCGGCTTCGGCTACACCCGGCGCGTGCTGGAGCAACTGCAACGCGGCACTGACTGGGACGCCTGCGGCGTCTTGCAACTGGCCTTCAACAGCAAGGAAGCCGAGCGTCAGGCGCAACTGGCCGAGGCGTTCCCAAGGGATTTGCTGCATACCCTCGATCAGTCCGAGGCGCAGGTGCGGTCCGGCATCGGTCTGGCCTGTGGTGGTCTGTTTTATCCCGAGGGCGGCTGGGTGCATCCACCGGCGTTGTGTCGCTGGCAAGCCTCGGGGCCGGCGATTGACGTGCAGCCCCATCATGAAGTGCTGCAACTGCGCCGCGTGGACGGCCATTGGCAGGCGTGGGACGGCGAACGTTGCCTGGCCAGCGCGCCGGTGGCGATCCTCGCCAGCGCCGCCGAGATCAAACGTTTCGAAGCGGCCGCCGACTTGCCGCTCAAGCGCATTCGTGGGCAAATCACCCGGTTGCCACAAACCACCCGCAGCCAGAGCCTGGCGACCGTGGTTTGTGCCGAAGGTTATGCGGCCCCGCCGCGACTGGGCGAGCACACCCTGGGCGCCAGTTTCGATTTCAACAGCGACGACCTGACGCCCACGGCCGCCGAGCATGCCGGCAACCTGCAGATGCTTGAAGAAATTTCCCTGGACCTGGTGGACCGCCTGAATGCCGGCAGCCTGGATCCGGAACGCCTCGAAGGTCGCGCGGCGTTCCGTTGCACCAGCCCGGATTACCTGCCGATTGTCGGCCCATTAGCGGATCGTCAAGCCTTTACCGAAGCCTATGCGGCCCTCGGCAAAGACGCCCGCCAAGTACCGGACGCCCCCTGCCCGTGGCTCGATGGCCTGTACATCAACAGCGGCCACGGTTCCCGCGGCCTGATCACCGCCCCGCTGTCGGGCGAACTGATCGCCGCCTGGCTGGACAACGAACCCCTGCCACTGCCCCGCAGCGTGGCCGAAGCCTGCCATCCAAACCGGTTTGCGTTGCGAGCATTGATTCGGGGCAAGGCCTGACACAGATGGATGGCTCACCACAAATCCTGTGGGAGCTGAGCTTGCTCGCGATGGCGATGTGTCAGCCTACTTGGATGCCGACTGATCCACCGCCATCGCGAGCAAGCTCAGCGCCCACAGGTTCGCCCATCTTTGAAATCCCGTGGCAGACCATCCCCCCACGGGCCGGCTTATAACGCATCGATCTAAAACTCACAGCAATCCCTCCGGTCAGTTTCAGGGTACCCGCCCTTTTGGCGTGTGCGGCTTGACCCCTCCCCAACGGAAAAACCGGTAAGGACTTATGTGCGGATTAGCTGGAGAGTTACGTTTCGATCAACAACCTGCGGACCTTGCGGCCGTAGAGCGAATCACCCATCACCTGGCCCCTCGCGGCCCCGACGCCTGGGGCTTTCATAGCCAAGGGCCAATTGCCCTGGGCCATCGGCGCCTGAAAATCATGGACCTGTCGGACGGCTCGGCCCAGCCGATGATCGACAATCAGTTGGGCCTGTCCCTGGCCTTCAACGGCGCGATCTACAACTACCCGGAACTGCGCAGCGAGCTCGAAGGCCTGGGCTACAGCTTCTATTCAGGTGGCGACACCGAAGTGCTGCTCAAGGGCTATCACGCCTGGGGCGAAGCGCTGCTGCCCAAGCTCAACGGCATGTTCGCCTTCGCCATCTGGGAACGCGATGCCAAGCGGCTGTTCATCGCCCGCGACCGCCTCGGCGTCAAGCCGCTGTACCTGTCGCGCACCGGCCAACGGCTACGTTTCGCCTCGGCATTGCCAGCACTGCTCAAGGGTGGCGATATCAACCCGATGCTCGACCCGGTGGCCCTCAACCATTACCTGAATTTCCACGCGGTGGTCCCGGCGCCCCGCACCTTGCTGGCGGGTGTTGAAAAACTGCCGCCCGCCACCTGGATGCGCATCGAAGCCGACGGCAGCACCGAGCAGAAAACCTGGTGGACCCTGCCCTACGGACCACGGGCCGACGAACAGCACCTGAACCTGGAAGACTGGATCGACCGCGTGCTCGACAGCACCCGTGAAGCGGTTGCCATTCGCCAACGCGCCGCCGTGGATGTCGGCGTGCTGCTTTCCGGTGGCGTGGATTCGAGCATGCTTGTGGGACTGCTGCGCGAGGTCGGCGTAGAAGACCTGTCGACCTTCTCTATCGGTTTCCAGGATGCCGGCGGCGAGCGTGGTGACGAGTTCCAGTATTCAGACCTGATCGCCAAGCACTACGGCACCCGCCACCACCAACTGCGTATCGACGAGAAAGAGATCATCGAGCAACTGCCGGCAGCGTTCCGTGCCATGAGCGAGCCGATGGTCAGCCATGACTGCATCGCCTTCTACCTGCTATCGCGGGAAGTGGCCAAGCACTGCAAAGTGGTGCAAAGCGGCCAGGGCGCCGACGAGCTGTTCGCCGGTTACCACTGGTACCCGCAGGTCGATGGCGCCAGCGATCCGTACGCGGCCTATCGCGCCGCGTTCTTCGACCGCAGCTACGAAGAATATGCCGCCACCGTGCAGCCCAAATGGCTGATGGCCAACGACGCGGCCGGTGACTTCGTCAAAGAACATTTCGCCCAGCCCGGGGCCGATGCGGCGGTAGACAAGGCCCTGCGCCTGGACAGCACCGTGATGCTGGTGGACGACCCGGTCAAGCGTGTCGACAACATGACCATGGCCTGGGGCCTGGAAGCGCGCACGCCCTTCCTGGACTACCGCCTGGTGGAACTCTCGGCCCGGGTCCCAGCGAAGTTCAAGCTGCCCGATGGCGGCAAGCAGGTACTCAAGGAAGCCGCCCGGCGGGTGATCCCCGGCGAGGTGATCGACCGCAAGAAAGGCTATTTCCCGGTGCCAGGCCTCAAGCACCTGGAAGGCAATACGCTGGCCTGGGTTCGCGAGTTGCTGCTGGACCCGAGCCAGGACCGCGGCCTGTTCAACCCGGCCATGCTCGACCGCCTGCTGACCGACCCCAACGGCCAGCTCACGCCATTGCGCGGCTCGCGACTGTGGCAACTGGCGGCGCTGAACCTGTGGCTCAGCGAGCAAGGAATCTGATCGATGAAACCTCATGCAACAGTTCACAATCAACGCCTCTTGCGTGGCCAGGCGCCCTCCTACGAACGCCTGCAGGCACGCCTGGCCGAAGACGGCAGCGAGTTGGGTGCCGACCCGATCGCGGTGCATTGCGGCTGGGGCCGACTTTTGATCGGCCACACCTTCCCGGACCCGGCAAGCCTGGCCCAGGAACTGCTCAACGAACAACCCGGCGAACGCGACATTGCCTTGTACGTGGCCGCGCCCCAGCAAGTACTGGGGCTGGAACCGGCACAACTGTTCCTCGATCCGTCCGACACCTTGCGCTTGTGGTTCAGCGACTATCGCCAGTCCACCCGGGTGTTTCGCGGTTTCCGGATTCGTCGGGCCCAGAGCGAGACCGACTGGCAGGCCATCAACCAGCTGTACCAAGCCCGAGGCATGTTGCCCATCGACCCGCTGCGCCTGACCCCGCGCCATGAGGGTGGCCCGGTCTACTGGCTGGCCGAAGATGACGACACCGGTGCGGTGATCGGCAGCGTCATGGGTCTGAATCACCAGAAAGCCTTCAACGACCCGGAAAACGGCAGCAGCCTCTGGTGCCTGGCAGTCGACCCGCAATGTCCGCGGCCCGGTGTTGGCGAAGTGCTGGTGCGTCACCTCATCGAGCATTTCATGAGCCGTGGCTTGAGTTACCTCGACCTGTCGGTGTTGCACGACAATCGCCTGGCGAAAAACCTCTACGCCAAACTCGGCTTTCGCAATCTCTCGACCTTCGCCATCAAACGCAAGAACGGCATCAACCAGCCGTTGTTCCTGGGGCCAGGCCCCGAAGCGCAGTTCAATCCTTATGCGCGAATCATTGTCGAAGAAGCTCACCGCCGAGGCATCGACGTGCAGGTGGACGATGCCGAGGCCGGCTTGTTCACCCTGGTCCACGGCAGCCGTCGGGTCCGATGCCGCGAATCCTTGAGCGACCTGACCAGCGCCATCAGCATGACGCTGTGCCAGAACAAAAGCCTGACCCACAAAGTGCTGAAAAACGCCGGCCTGAACCTGCCGGCCCAACAGTTGGCGGGCAATGCCGATGACAACCTGGCGTTTCTCGACGAGCACGAACGGGTGGTCGTCAAGCCGCTGGACGGTGAACAGGGCCAAGGCGTGGCGGTAGACCTGCGCACCATCGAGGAGGTGCAGAGCGCCATCGAAGCGGCCCGGCAGTTCGATAGCCAGGTCTTGCTGGAAAGCTTCCACGAGGGACTGGACCTGCGCATTCTGGTGATCGGTTTCGAAGTGGTGGCGGCGGCGATCCGGCGCCCGGCGGAGGTGATCGGCGATGGCCGGCACACCATCGGCGCGCTGATCGAAGCCCAGAGCCGCCGACGCCAAGCGGCCACGGGCGGCGAAAGTAAAATCCCGATGGACGCCGAGACCCTGCGCACGCTCAGCGCGGCGGGGTTCGACTACGACAGCGTGCTGCCCGCTGGGGAGCACCTGTTCGTACGGCGTACGGCGAACCTCCATACCGGCGGCGTGCTGGAGGATGTCACCGGCATCCTGCATCCGACCCTTGTCGATGCGGCGGTGCGCGCCGCGCGGGCGCTCGACATCCCCATGGTCGGCCTCGACCTGCTGGTGCCGGCGGCCGATCAACCCGAGTACGTGTTCATCGAAGCCAACGAACGCGCAGGCCTGGCCAACCACGAACCACAACCCACCGCCGAGCGCTTTGTGGATTTGTTGTTTCCCCATAGCCAGACGGCGGCCTAGCAGAGGCGTAGTGCCTGAACAGATGCCATCGCGAGCAAGCTCGCTCCCACATGGGATTTCTGGTGTTTACACATTCTGTGTTCATCGTAGGACCTCTGTGGGAGCGAGCTTGCTCGCGATGAGGCCAGTTCAGGCACCGCCATCCAACAGTCGGACACACTCATCGAAACCATCGATGCGCTCAACCCATCAGGAGTTTCCATGATCAGCAAAATTCCCGAACCGGATCTCGAATACCTGCAAAAGGTCCTGCTGGAGATGCTCGCCATCCCCAGCCCTACCGGCTTTACCGACACCATCGTGCGCTACGTCGCCGAGCGGCTCGAAGAGCTGGGTATCGCTTTTGAAATGACCCGCCGTGGCACCATTCGCGCCACGCTCAAGGGGCGCAAGAGCAGCCCCGACCGGGCCGTGTCGGCGCACTTGGATACCATCGGTGCCTCGGTGCGGGCCATCAAGGACAACGGCCGCCTGACCCTGGCCCCCGTGGGTTGCTGGTCCAGCCGATTTGCCGAAGGCAGCCGGGTCAGCCTGTTTACCGACACCGGCGTGATCCGTGGCAGCGTGCTGCCGTTGATGGCATCCGGGCACGCGTTCAATACCGCCGTGGATGAACTGCCCATCAGTTGGGACCACATCGAGCTGCGCCTGGACGCTTATTGCACCACCCGCGCCGATTGCGAAACCCTGGGGGTGGGCATCGGCGATTACGTCGCCTTCGACCCCCTGCCGGAATTCACCGAAAGCGGCCACATCAGCGCTCGTCACCTGGACGACAAGGCCGGGGTCGCGGCGCTGCTGGCGGCGCTCAAGGCGATTGTCGACAGCGGCGAAGAACTGCTGATCGACTGTCACCCACTGTTCACCATCACCGAGGAAACCGGCAGCGGTGCCGCGGCCGCACTGCCCTGGGATGTCAGCGAATTCGTTGGCATCGACATCGCGCCTGTCGCGCCAGGCCAGCATTCCAGCGAACACACAGTCAGCGTGGCGATGCAGGATTCCGGAGGCCCCTACGACTATCATCTGTCGCGGCACTTGCTGAAACTGGCCAAGGAGAACGAGGTACCGGCACGCCGCGACCTGTTCCGCTACTACTTCAGCGACGCTCATTCGGCCATCACCGCCGGCCACGATATCCGCACCGCCCTGCTGGCCTTCGGCTGCGACGCCACCCATGGCTACGAACGCACCCACATCGACAGCCTGGCCGCCCTCAGTCGCCTGCTCGGCGCCTACATCCTCAGCCCGCCGGTGTTCGCCAGCGACGCGCAACCAGCCCAGGGTTCACTGGACCGTTTCAGTCATCAGATCGAACACGATACACAGATGGAAAGTGATACCCGGGTACCGTCGGTGGACAGCCTGATTGGGCAGCGCTCCGATAACTAACCCGACATTTCACTGTCTGGGCTATTGCCATCGCGAGCAAGCTCGCTCCCACAAGGTGCTCCATTGTGGGAGCGAGCTTGCTCGCGATGAGGCCAGGACAGGCTCCACAAAACCCAAGGCTAGCCGCAAAAGCCCATTGGCCGTAGCATCGCCCTATTGTCTAGCCGAGGTACCCCATGCTCATCCCCCACGACCAACTCGAAGTCGACACGCTCACCCGCCTGATCGAGGATTTCGTGACCCGCGACGGCACCGACAATGGTGACGACACGCCCCTGGAAACGCGGGTTCTGCGGGTCAGGCAAGCCCTGACCAAAGGCCAGGCGTTGATCGTCTTCGACCCCGAAAGTGAACAGTGTCAACTGATGCTCAAGCACGACGTGCCCAAACACCTATTCGACTGAACAGGCCTTGCGAGTGGCATGGGCCTTTTTCTTCTGGATCTTGTCGTAGATTTCGGAACGATGGACATCGACATGCCGTGGCGCTTCCACGCCAAAACGCACCGTGCCGCCGCTGACCGACAGCACACGGACGGAAATATCGTCACCGATGGAAATCAACTCACCTACAGCGCGGCTTAATACAAGCATGGTTCTTGTCCTTAAGAATGTCTGGACCCTGACCATGCCCGGCCTGTTTCCTGTTCTCAAGTCACCCACGAGAATTCAGTAAGGCCCTACAAGCAAAGTTCTTGTGACTGACGGAAACTTCCTGCAAAACCCTGTCGGACCGCCGGTATTTCAGGGCGCCGAGAACCGCGGGCCGAATAGAATCACACTCGCCCCCAACACGCAGAGCGCCACGCCAATCCAGTCGGACCCCAGTGGTCGCACCCGCTCAACCACCGCCAGCCAGCCGATCGAGGCAATGATATAGAGGCCGCCATAAGCGGCGTAGGCGCGCCCGGCGTACGTCGCTTCGATGCGGGTCAGCAACAGCGCGAACAGGGTGAGGCTGAGCACCGCCGGGGCGATCCACCAGGCGCTCTTGCCCTGGCGCAACCACATCCAGAATGCGTAGCAGCCAGCGATCTCAAACAGCGCGGCGAGAAAAAACCACAGGTAATTGAGCATGCAAATGTCCATCAGGAGGGCCGAATGGCGCCATCCTGAGGACATCGGGCATCCAGGTCAATTGAGGTTTTGCCGGGCCTTGGCGCGCATCTTGTCGGCCATGACGGTCATTTCGTCGTACAGCAACTGTGGGTTCTTCTGCTTGAGCGCCCAAGCCATGCGTCCCTGTTCGTGGGGCAGGATCATGAACTGGCCCTGGGCGACCTGCTGGTAGATGTAGTCGGCAATATCCGTGGCGCTGATCGGTGAGCTTTCCAGCAACTTGCCAACCTGGGCTTTCATGGCCGGGGTCGGGCCGCGGAAGGAGTCCAACAGATTGGTCTGGAAGAACGACGGGCACACCACGTGTACGCCAACTTCCTGCTGCGCCAGTTCCACCAGCAGGCTTTCCGACAGCGCCACGACACCTGCCTTGGCCACGTTGTAGTTGCTCATGGCCGGGCCCTGCATCAGGGCTGCCATGGAGGCGATGTTGATGATCTTGCCACGGCTTTTTTCCAGCAGCGGCAGGAACGCCTTGCAGCCCTTGACCACGCCCATGAGGTTGATCGCGATCTGCCAGTCCCAATCCTCCAGGGAAAGCTCGCTGAAGAAGCCGCCCGAGGCCACGCCGGCATTGTTGACGATGATATCGATACCGCCGAACTTCTCTTCGCAGGCCTGGGCGAACGCAGTCAATTGGCTGTAGTCGCGCACGTCGCAGCGCTGGATAAAGCCGTCGCCACCGGCACCACGCACTAGCTTGAGGGTTTCCACGAGGCCCGGCTCGCTGACATCCGATAAGGCCAGGCGCCATCCTTCGCGGGCCCAGCGCAGCGCGATTTCGCGACCCAGGCCGGAGCCGGCACCAGTGATCATCATGCGATTTTGCATAGCAGACAGCCTTGTTGTTCCGGGAGAGATAGGCCGAGTGTAGCGAAGGCATTCAGCGGACCCACGCTCCATCAGATTGCTGAATGGCGAGGGCAAACCGTAGGCGCTACAAAAACTTTGAATTTTCTACAAGGCGCGACGGTCGGACTTATTAAGCCGCCCGGATTTAACGCATGCGCGCTGGTAGTTGGAAGTTGCATCACTCCAGAACTGACCAATAAGGAAATCTACAATGGGCACAATACTTATCATTATCCTGATCCTCCTGCTGATCGGTGGTCTCCCAGTCTTCCCGCACTCCAGAAGTTGGGGTTACGGCCCGTCCGGTATCATCGGTGTGGTGTTGGTGGTGCTGTTGGTCCTGCTACTACTGGGCAAGATATAAACCACTAAGTAAGCGCAAAAAAAAAGAGGCCTTTGCAGGCCTCTTTTTTATGTGCGCCGTTTATCAGTCCGGCTTGCCGTCAACAACCCCGGCGGTGTTATCCAGCAGGCTCTTGGTCGCGGTTTGCAGGAAGGATTCGAGCTTGAGCTTCATCTCGGCAGCGTCGGGTGCATCCTGGATGATTTGCGCATGCGGATTGGCGCCCAGCTCATAGCGATACATCTTCGGCGCCATTTCCTTTTCCTTGGGAAGCATCAGGACGGTGTCACCCCGGATGATCGCGGTGGTCTGATCACTGCCCGACGGCTTGATCACACCAAAACCGGGATCGCCTTGCGGCAGGTTCAACAGGTCACGGCCCCAGCACTGGTTCCGTACTTGCCCACCGATCCGGCCCATGATGGTCGGCACGATGTCGACCTGGGTACCCACGGTGTGGTTACGCTGGCCGAATTTTTCCTGGACGCCCGGACCGATCAACAGCATCGGTACGTTGAAACGGCCCAGGTCCATCTCGGTGATCTGGCGTTCGTTGCCAAAGCCATGGTCGCCGACCACGACGAACAGGGTTTCCTTGAAGTAAGGCTCCTTGCGGGCCTTCTCGAAGAACTGGCCCAGCGCCCAGTCGGAGTAACGCATGGCAGTCAGGTGTTCGTTCAGGCTGCCACGGTCGGTGACCCGCTCGACCGGCAACGGCGTCGGCAGCGCATAAGGGGTGTGGTTGGACAAGGTTTGCAGCAAGGCATAGAACGGCTTGCCGTTTTCCCGCGCCTTGAGCTCGATCAGGCCACGGTCGAACATATCCTGGTCGGACACGCCCCAGGTCGGATCGGAGAACACCGGGTTCACGAAGTCGTTACGCCCGATGAATGTAGTCATGCCCTGGCTGCTGAAGAAACCCGACTGGTTGTCCCAGGCAAAATCGCCGTTGTAGACATACACGTCGTCGTAGTCACGGGCGCTGAGCAGTTGCGGCAGGCCCGACAGCTTGTGGCTGCCCTCCGGCGTCTGCATCAGGTACTCAAAACCGGGCAGGTTCGGGAAGCACGCCATGGTGGCGAACATGCCTTGGTGGGTGTGGGTACCGTTGGAGAAGAAACGGTCGAACAACAGGCCTTCCTTGGACAGTTTGTCCAGGTAAGGCGTGATGTTGCCCGGCGCGCCCAGGGCGCCAACCGAGTGACCGGCCATGCTTTCCATGAGGATCACGACCACGTTCTTGATCGGCAGGGTCTTGTCGGCCGGCGGCGTGTAGTCGCGGCGCACGGCGGCGGTCGCGGTGTCCACCAGTTTATCGTCAGGCATCACCAGCATGTCGCGCACAGTCTGCTGTGCCAACGGTTGCTCGAGGGTGGCTTTCCAGATGTTGTCGCGGTCTTCGGACATCCGGCTTTTCGCCGCGGCCACCAGCGACAAGGTACCGTTGAGGCCCAACTGGTTGGCGAAGTTCGAATCGGTGGTGTAGACGTCGCCCCAGCGCAGGGGCGGCCCTTGGCGCAAGGTGCCACGCGCGGCGGTCACAGCGACCAGCAGGCAAACGATGAACACCACGACACGCCCATACCACGGAGCGATCTGCCGGGTGCCGATGGTGCCGCCACTGAACGGCCCACGGGGACGCGTGGCGCGGTCGGCGCCCTTGAACGCCAGGCTGAGGATGATGGTGCCGCCGGCCCACGCCAGCAGGTAGCGCACCACCGGAAAACCGTACCAGAGCATGCTCATCACGGTTTTCGGGTCTTCCTTTACGTACTGGAAGACCAGACCGTTGAGGCGCTGGTGGAATTCACGGTAGAAATCCATCTCCATCAAGCCCAGGAACAGCGCGATGCTGGAAGTGACGGTCAGCCACAAACGAAAGAACCCACGGGCGGCCATGGCCCTGGCGCTGAACAACGCCAGCAACAACGGGATGCAGAGATAGACCACCAGGCGCAAGTCGAAACGCAGGCCATTGACAAAGGCTTCAACGAAGGTCGAGGCCGGGGTGTCGAGGATCATCTCGCGGTTATAGACCAGCAGCGCCACGCGCAGCAGGCTGAACATGACCATCATCACCAGGGCACAGAGCAACGTGTAGGCCAGGTGTGATTTGACGGTCGGTTGCAGCAGGCGATGCGTAGTACGCTGCTGACTCAGGGCGTCCGGGATTGCCATGTCGTTTAAGGACCCTATCGGAATTGGAGTGACAAAAAGAAACAACGGCGCGCCCTCTGTTGACCAAAGTCTGGCCTCGGGGCTTGCGCGAGTGCGCAAATGTTGCACGAACGGCTATGGCATTGCCATTAAATAACCGGCGGCGATATGAGCGCGGGGGATTGTCCGCAAGATTTTGTGAAAATTTCGTTCAAAGAATATTCAGAAACACAAAAAGCCCAGCCTGGCGATGCGGCTCAACCGAACGCTATGGTAGCAAGGGGATTTATCTGTGGGAGCAAAGCTTGCTCCCACAGATGCCCCCTTTCCTCCGGGGTTCCCGTTGCTTAATGGAATTGCCGCCCCAAGCCCGCTGGCACGCCTTCGATGCTGGTGTCTTCCCATGGACCATTCGGGCTGACGGAACGGCTCCAACCGTTGTTCCAGCGGTAATAGGTTCGCTGGCGATAGAACGTGTTCGTCTGGTTGTCCAGCACATAGACCCCAAGCTTGGCGTCCCAATGGCTGTTGCCACCTGGCGGTGGGGCGAAGCTGGCGGAGGTGCGCGGCAGCGGTTTGGCCGGCTTGTTCGGGATGACAGGTTTGCCCGGCGCTGTGGACGGGACCGGTTTGCTGGTCGGGGTCGACGGCGGGATCGGTGGCAGCGGTGCCGAGGGCTCCGACGGACGCTGGACCGCACAAGCGCTCAGGCCCATGACGAGCGTGAGCAGGGTGATACGAGCGATGGCGGTCATGGTGCGAATTCCTGTTATTTGTCCGGACTGTCGATGGTCAATTGTTGCTGCGCCGTGGTGGTGCTCGCCAGGGGCTGGCTGCGGCCGACCCACTCACCTGCGGTCGGCTGGCCGGCCCGGGAGATGCGCGCCACCAGTTGGACTTCGGGGAAGTTCGACAGTTTCAACTGCGGCATCATTGCGTCCGCGTCACCCAGCTCTACCGTGACCGGCAAATCGGCGACCGTCAGGCGCTTGGCGGCCAGTGGCGCAGGCGGGCCGGAAACGGCGCGGGCGAAGATGAACACGCTGTCGCCCGGCTGCACCTTGGCCTTGAGCGCCGGCGCCAGGTCGACGCGCACCTTGAGCAGTGCCGCAGCCTTGGCCACCGGCGCCTGGGCGACCTCGCCGCCACTGGCTTGCAGCTTCTCGGTGGCACGGGTAATGCCGCCCTGCAGCGCTTCACGGGACTTGTCGCCCTCGGGCAGTTCCACCAGCAGGCGTCCCCAGTAATCGATCGCGTCCTGATAGCGCTCACCCTCAAAAGCGGCGATACCCAACAGGCCGAGGCTGGTGACTTCCTTCGGATCGAGCTTCAGCGCTTCGTCGGTCAGCGCCTGGAGCTTGTCCGACCATTTCTTGCCATCGGCAAAATACTGCGCCTGGGCCCATTGGCCCAGCAGTTCGGGTTGGCGACCGGCCACCGCCACGGTGCGCTCGAAGATCTTTGCCGCGTCTGCGGGCCGATCCTGCGCCATGTAGGTACGCCCGAGGAAATACAGGCCCTCGGCGTTATCCGGTTGCGCCGCCACCGCACGTTCCAGGCGCAGGGTCATCTCTTCCATCGACTGCGGCGCCTGGGCGAATTCACGGGTCAGCTCGACCTTGTCGCTGGCACCGAAATGCAGGTACAGCGCCAGGCCCAACACCGGCACCAGCACAGCGGCGAGCAACGGCAACGGCTTGCCCAACCGGGATTCGCGTGGTGCATCGGCGCCCTCGGTGTCGGCGAGCAATTCACGGGCAGCTTCGGCGCGACCGGTGTCCAGTTGCGCGGCGTTGAGCACGCCCTCCTCCCGCTCGGCTTGCAGTTCGGCAACGCGTTCCTGGTACAGCGCCACGTTGAGCGCGGTACGGTCCTCCTCGCGTTGAGCGCGACGACCACGCAGGACAGGGATCAACAGAAAACTCAGGGCAACCAGAAGAAGCAGACCTGCGGCGAGCCAGAAATCAATCATGCTTGGTTTTATCCAACAGTTGGTCGAGGCGCTGGCGCTCTTCGACAGAAAGCGTGTCCGGGGCGGCCGTGCGCTGGACCCGGCGGCGGCGCACGATCACTGCAATGACGACGAAACCACCGAACAACAGCCCGGCGGGGCCGAACCACAGCAGCGCCGTCTTGGAGGACAGGGCGGGGTTGTAGCGCACGAACTCACCGTAGCGATCGACCATGAAATCGATGATCTGCTGGTTGTCCTTGCCCTCGCCGAGCATGCGGAAGATCTCCTTGCGCAAGTCGGCGGCAATCGGTGCGTTGGAGTCGGCGATGTCCTGGTTCTGGCACTTGGGGCAGCGCAGTTCCTTGGTCAGTTCACGAAACCGTTCGCGCTCGCCGTCGTTGGCGAATTCGTAGGTATCAATGGCGGCGTGGGCCACGCCGGCAAGGCTCAGGCCGAGGATGGCGGCGGCTAACCAGCGCTTCATGGCTTGGCCTCGTCCACCAGTGCCTGATACTTGGCGGCCAGTTTCTCGCGCCAGACCTGTTCGTCGATCACGCCGACGAACTTGTCGCGGATAACGCCCTTGGCGTCGATGAAGAACGTTTCCGGCGCACCGTAGACACCCAGGTTCAGGCCCAGGGAACCGTCTTCATCGCGAATGTCCAGTTGATACGGATTGTGGAACTCGGCCAGCCACTTCAAGGCGTCGACGTTGACGTCCTTGTAATTGACGCCGTAGATCACCACGCCGTTCTGGGCCAGTTTGTTCAACACCGGGTGCTCGACCCGGCAGGAGATGCACCAGGTGCCCCACACGTTGACCAGCGCCGGCTTGCCCAGCAGGTCGGCGCGGGTCAAGGTTTTATCACCCTGCACCGAAGGCAGGGAGAAATCCGGAAACGGCTTGCCGATCATCGCCGAGGGCAACTCGGTCGGATTCAGGTACAGCCCGCGGTACAAAAACACCGCCATCAACAGGAACAGCGCCAGCGGCACCAACATCAACCAACGTTTCATGCAGTGGCTCCCGTCGCGCCCAGGGCTTCACGCACCCGGGTTTTCACCTTGACTCGATAACGCCGATCCAGCGCCGCCAGCACCCCACCCAGGCCGGTGAGCAAGCCACCGAACCAGATCCAGCGCACGAATGGCTTGACGTGGACCCGCACCGCCCACGCGCCGTCGCCCAGGGACTCGCCCAGCGCCACGTAGAGATCGCGGGTGAAACCGGCATCGATGCCGGCTTCGGTCATCACCGAGTTCTGCACGGTGTAGAGACGTTTTTCCGGGTGCAGTACGGTGATTTCCTGGCCGTTGCGAAGGACTCGCACAGTGCCTTTGTCGGATGTGAAGTTCGGGCCCTCGAAATGTTTGGCGCCCTCGAAAACGAACTGATAGCCGGCCAGGTCCATGGACTCACCCGGCGCCAGGCGCAGGTCGCGCTCGGCGCTGTTCTGGCTGGACAGCACCACGCCCAGAGCGCAGACGGCGATGCCCAGGTGTGCGACCTGCATGCCCCAGTAACTGCGGGTCAGGGTCGGCAGCCCCTTGATCAGGCCTTTGTGCCGGGTCTTGTCGAAGATGTCCCGTACACCCGCCAGCAATACCCAGGCTGCCAGCACGAACGTCGCCAGTACCGCCCAGTTGAAATCGCCATACGCCACGCCGGCCACCACGGCCAGCGCGGCGGTGCCCAGCAGCACCGGGGTCAACATGCCCAGCAGCCACTTGACCGGGGTATCTTTCCAACGCACCAGCATACCGATGGCCATTACTACCATCAGGATAGCCATCAGCGGGATGAACAGCGCATTGAAGTACGGCGGGCCCACCGACAGCTTGGCACCGGACAACGCATCGAGCACCAGCGGGTACAACGTCCCCAGCAGGATCATCGACGCGGCCACCACCAGCACCAGGTTATTGCCCAGCAACAGGGTTTCCCGCGACCAGAGGTTGAAGCCAACCTGGCTCTTGACCACCGGCGCACGCAGGGCGAACAGCGTCAGCGAACCGCCGACCACAAATAGCAGGAACATCAGGATGAACACGCCACGCTCAGGGTCCGAGGCGAAGGCATGCACCGACGTCAGCACGCCCGAGCGCACCAGGAACGTCCCCAGCAGGCTCAGCGAGAACGCCGCGATGGCCAGCAGCACGGTCCAACTCTTGAACACACCGCGTTTTTCCGTGACCGCCAGGGAATGGATCAGCGCCGTGCCCACCAACCAGGGCATGAACGAGGCGTTTTCCACCGGGTCCCAGAACCACCAGCCGCCCCAGCCGAGTTCGTAGTAGGCCCACCATGAACCGAGGGTGATACCGATGCCGAGGAAGGCCCAGGCGACGATGGTCCACGGACGCGACCAGCGTGCCCACGCCGCATCGAGACGACCACCGAGCAACGCGGCGATGGCGAAGGCGAAGGCCACGGAGAAGCCGACGTAGCCCATGTAGAGCATGGGCGGATGAACGATCAGGCCGATGTCTTGCAGCAATGGGTTGAGGTCGCGGCCATCCGTCGGCATCTGCGGCAGGATGCGCTCGAACGGGTTGGAGGTGACGATCAAAAACAGCAGGAAACCGGTGCTGATCATGCCCATCACCGCGAGCACCCGGGCCAGCATCACCTGGGGCAACTGCCGGGAGAACACCGAGACGGCGAAGGTCCAGCCGGCCAGGATCAACGCCCAAAGCAGCAGCGAGCCTTCGTGGGCGCCCCACACGGCGCTGAACTTGTAGTACCAGGGCAAGGCGCTATTGGAGTTGCTGGCGACGTATTCCACGGAAAAATCGTCGGCCATGAACGCATAGGTCAGGCAACCGAAGGCGAACAGCATGAAGGCGAACTGCCCCCACGCCGCCGGCTGGGCCAGGCTCATCCACAAGCGGTCGCCGCGCCAGGCACCGAGCAAGGGCACCACGGCCTGTACCAGGGAGAAACACAGGGCAAGGATCATCGCCAGGTGGCCCAACTCGGGAATAAAGATGCCAGCAGTCATTGATCAGCCCTCCTTCACGGGAGCGGGCGCCGACTGACCGCTGTCTTTCAGCGCCTTGGTCACTTCCGGCGGCATGTATTTTTCGTCGTGCTTGGCCAGCACTTCGTCGGCCACCACTACGCCGTCGGCGTTGAGCTTGCCCAGGGCGACGATGCCCTGCCCTTCGCGGAACAGGTCCGGGAGGATGCCGCGATAGGTGATGGTCACGGTCTTGTTGAAGTCGGTGACATTGAATTTCACGTCCAGGGAATCCCCGGAGCGCTCCAGCGAGCCTTTTTCCACCATGCCGCCAGCGCGGATGCGGGTGTCCTTGGGCGCTTCGCCGTTGGCGATCTGGGTCGGGGTGTAGAACAGGTTGATGTTTTGCTGCAGGGCGCTCAGGGCCAGGGCGACCGCGGCACCGACACCCACCAGGATCGCAAGAATGATGACAAGACGTTTTTTGCGCAGCGGATTCACTGACCGTTCTCCCGGCGCAGACGACGCGCCTCTTGTTGCAGATACCGCTTGCGGGCCAGGATTGGCACCGCCACGTTGAGGGCCAGCACCACCAGGCAGATGCCATAGGCTGACCAGACATACAGGCCATGATGGCCCATGGCGAGGAAATCGCCGAATGAAGCGAAACTCATCGAGCGGCCTCCAGGCTGTTCTGTACTTCGGCCTTCACCCAACTGGCCCGGGACTCGCGCTTGAGCACTTCCAGGCGCATGCGCAGCAGCAGCACCGCGCCGAAGAAACAGTAGAAACCCAACACGGTCAGCAACAGCGGCAGCCACATTTCGACGGGCATTGCCGGTTTTTCGGTAAGCGTGAAAGTCGCCCCCTGGTGCAGGGTGTTCCACCACTCCACCGAGTACTTGATGATCGGGATGTTGATCACACCGACAATCGCCAGTACCGCGCAGGCCTTGGCGGCACTGTCACGATTGCTGATGGCGTTGCCCAGCGCAATAAGACCGAAGTACAGGAACAGCAGGATCAGCATCGACGTCAGTCGCGCATCCCAGACCCACCACGAACCCCAGGTCGGCTTGCCCCAGATGGCCCCGGTGACCAGCGCCACGGCAGTCATCCAGGCACCGATGGGCGCAGCGCATTGCAGGGCCACGTCGGCCAGCTTCATCTTCCACACCAGCCCTACCACACCGCACACCGCCAGCATCACGTAGACGGACTGGGCCAGCATCGCCGTGGGTACGTGGATGTAGATGATGCGGAAGCTGTTGCCCTGCTGGTAGTCCGGCGGTGCGAAGGCCAGGCCCCAGACTACGCCAGAACCAATCAACAACAGTGCAGCGATGCTCAACCATGGGAGCAGTTTGCCGCTGATGCCGTAGAACCACTTGGGTGAGCCGAGCTTGTGAAACCAGGTCCAGTTCATTGCTGTTTCCATCACGGTTGCGGCTCGCCGTCACGAACCGCCGGGGCAGCCTTTACTTCCAAAGAAGTGGTCAATTTTTGACCAGGCCTCGTTATTATTCGCCGACGCTGATCTTCAGGCCAGCGGCTATTGCAAAGGGTGTCAGGGTTATCGCCAGGGCGGTCAGGCTACCAAGCCACAGCAGATAACCGGTCGCGGGCATTCCTTGCAACGCCGCTTGCAAGGCACCACTGCCCAGGATCAGGACCGGGATATACAACGGCAGGATCAGCAGCGCCAGCAACAGGCCGCCGCGCTTCAACCCCACCGTCAACGCCGCGCCCACCGCACCGAGCAGGCTCAGCACCGGCGTGCCCAGCAGCAGCGACACCAGCAGCACCGGCATGCACGCGCCGGGCAGCCCCAGCATCATTGCCAGCAGTGGCGAGAGCAATACCAGTGCCAGCCCGGAAAAAACCCAGTGTGCCAGTACCTTGGCTAAAACCAGAAGGGCCAGGGGGTGCGACGAAAGGACCCACTGTTCCAGTGAACCGTCTTCGAAATCACTGCGGAAAAGCCCGTCCAGCGAGAGCAGGACCGATAAAAGCGCGGCGACCCAGACCAGTCCCGGAGACAAGGTTTGCAACAATTGAGTCTCCGGCCCGACCGCCAACGGGAACAACGCAATCACTATCGCGAAGAACACCAGCGGATTGGCCAATTCGGCCGGACGACGGAACAGCAGGCGCGCCTCGCGGGCAAGCAACAGGCCAAACACACTCATACGGCCCAGTTCCCCAGATCAATGTTGCGATAACCGGCCGGCATCCGCGCCAGCGTGTGGTGAGTGGTCAAGAGCACCATGCCACCGTTTTCACAGTGCTGGGCCAAGTGTTCCTCGAGCTGCGCGACACCCTGCTTGTCCAGGGCGGTGAACGGCTCGTCGAGAATCCACAGCGGCGGGCTGTCCAGATACAGCCGGGCCAGGGCCACGCGGCGTTGCTGGCCGGCGGACAAGGTGTGGCTCGGCACGTCTTCGAAGCCGCGCAGCCCTACCGCCGCCAACGCCTGCCAGATCGCTTCGCGGCCGGCCGGCGTATGCAATGCGCAGAGCCAACTGAGGTTCTCTTCGGGGGTCAGCAAATCCTTGATACCGGCGGCATGGCCGATCCAGAGCAGGTTGCGGGCCAGTTCGCTACGCTGGCTGTGCAAGGGCTGGCCATTGAGCAACACTTGGCCTGCGGTGGGTTGCATCAACCCGGCCAGCAGGCGCAGCAAGCTGGTCTTGCCGCTGCCGTTGGGACCACTGATTTGCACCATGTCGCCACGCGAGAGTCTCAATTCGAGATTTTCGAAAAGCAGTCGCAAGTCTCGCTCACAGGCGAGGCCGACGGTTTGCAGGAGAGGACTGGTCAAGGGATCGCGGGCCTTATACGGTTCAAGTCGGCGGTGCAGCGGCCGTTAAAGAGATGCAGCATAGATGCATTGACGAGCTGTTCCACAGAGCTGCGTCAAACAATTGCAAGGTTTTCGCCACTCCCTGAAAGACGGGCGGCATTATACATGCCCTAACCTCCTCTCAAGAGAGCTTATTTCCCCAAGGTAAGACCGCAAATGACAGGCGACATGAACATCCTGCCGCTGCCCCAGGCCACGGCAACCACGCGTATGCCAGCGGTCAATGGCGAGCTGCTCAAACTGCTGGTGCCGACCGAAGGCCTGATCAGCTCGGGCCAGACCGCCCAGGCCGAAGTGCTGTCGCTCAAGCAGGCCGACCAGACTTTCCAGCTGTTGCTCAAGGTCACCCTGGAGAGCGGCCGCCAGACCACCGTGCAGGCCACCAGCACCCAGCCGTTGCCCCAAGGCACCAGCCTGGCCGTGACGCAGCCGTCCGCCAGCAACCTGGCGATTGCCGTGCAACAGGCCGTGGCCTCCAGCGTCGCCACCCTCACCCGAATCGACACGGCGCAGTTGCCGGTCGGCACCCTGCTGCAAGGCAAAGTGCTGACCAGTCAGGCGTTGCCGCAGCTGCCGGGACAACCGGCGGTGTATCGGTCGTTGGTAAGCTTGCTCAATACCGCCCAGGCGGGTAGCACCCTGGACATCGACAGCCCGCAGCCGCTGCGCATCGGCACGCTGTTGAGTGCCCAGGTGCAAGATACTCAGACGCTGAAGTTCGTTCCGCTGAGCAACCGCCAGGAGCAATTGGCGGTGAGCCAGCAGTTGGTCACGCAAATGAGCCAGCAGGGCTCGCTGGACAGCCTGATCACCGCCCTGCAAAACCTTCCGGCCACCGACGACACCGGTGCCGAGCTGCGCGCCGCGGTGACACGCCTGTTGGCCAGCCTGCCGGATGTCCAGCAACTGAGTACGCCCAAGGGGCTGGCCCAGGCCATGGTCGCCAGCGGTGTGTTCCTGGAAAGCAAGTTGCTCGCCGGGCAGCCGCCGAGCCTGGCGCCGGACATGAAAGGCGACCTGCTGAAACTGATCGCCCAACTGACACCGGCCCTACCCACCTCCACCAACCTCAGCGCCATCATTGCCGCCAATACGTTGGCCCAAGTCCTGCCTAGCTTCGTACGCAGCGCCCTGGGGATGCTCGGCCAGGTCAGCGCCAAGCCACAACCCACCAGCTTCCCCCTGCCCTCGCGCCAGATGAAAGGCCAGGACGAAGAAGGCGACCTCGAACACCTGCTGCGCCTGGCCGCTGCCGCCGTGTCACGCCTGCAAAGCCATCAGTTGTCGAGCCTGGAACAGACCGGCCTGACCGACGACGGTCGGCTGATGAGCACCTGGCAATTGGAGATCCCGATGCGCAACTTGCAGGACATCGTGCCGTTGCAGGTCAAGTTCCAGCGTGAGGAAACCCCGCCCCGGGAGCAACCCAACGAGCGCCGGGAAGAACGCGAGCCAAAACAGCAGCTCTGGCGGGTGGAATTGGCGTTCGACATGGAACCGCTCGGCCCACTGCAGGTTCAGGCGCAGTTGCTCAGCGGCAGCCTGTCCAGCCAGCTGTGGGCAGAACGGCCGTACACCGCAAGCCTGATCGAAAGCAACCTGACAGCCTTGCGTGAACGCCTGGTGACCTGTGGCCTGAACGTCGGCGAGCTGGACTGCCACCTCGGCACCCCGCCCCAAGGCCCCAAGACTCGCCTGGAACAACGCTGGGTGGACGAAACCGCATGACAACCCATACCGAACCCCGCCAGGCCATCGCCCTCAAGTACGACGGCCACCACGCCCCGACCCTCACCGCCAAGGGCGACGAAGCCCTGGCCGAGGAAATCCTGCGCATCGCCCGCGAAAGCGAGGTGCCGATCTATGAAAATGCCGAGCTGGTGAAGCTGTTGGCGCGGATGGAGCTGGGGGACAGCATCCCGGAAGAGCTGTACCGCACGATTGCCGAGATCATTGCGTTTGCCTGGAACCTCAAGGGCAAGTTTCCCCAGGGCTACGACCCGAATGCGCCGAGTGTCGAGAAAGATGTGACCGACCGCGGCGACGACTACTGATCACAGCGGCGGTGCTTGGGCTGGAATGATCAGTGTGTGAGCGACAAAAAAAAACCTGTGGGAGCGAGCTTGCTCGCGATTGCGGACTCACATTCAACATCTCTGTTGACTGTCACACCGCTATCGCGAGCAAGCTCGCCCCCACAATTGGATCGGGGGGTGAAGGCGATCAGCCGCCCTTATGCAGCTTACTCATCAACTCCGCCTCGGCCTGGGTCAGGCCGCAGGCTTGGGTCAGTTCGTCGACACTGGCGCCCATGCCCACCAGACGGGCAGCCTGGGCGAAGGACAGGCTGGAGGGGTCGCGCTGTTCCAACTGGGCGAGTTTATCCGGCAACGGCGCGACCACGGCACGCAGCTCATGGAGTGCTTCGCCCATGCGCACGGTGCCGTTCTGGTAATCATCGACGCGCTTGGCCAGGTCCTTGATGCGCTGGTCGCGCAGCGCATCGCCCTGGGCCTGCTGAGCGGCGATCTGTCGCTGGCCACGTATGTACGCCAAGAACATCGCCAGCGTGCCTGCCCAGAAAAGGAACAGGACAATGACTGCTACCTCAAGAATCAAATCAGATACTCTCCAGTTCCGACCACTCTTCTTCGCTCATCATCTTGTCCAGTTCAACCAGAATCAACAACTCGTTGTTCTTGTTGCACACGCCCTGAATGAACTTGGCGGATTCTTCATTACCCACGTTCGGCGCAGTCTCGATTTCCGACTGGCGCAGGTAAACCACTTCGGCGACGCTGTCGACCATGATGCCAACCACTTGCTTGTCGGCTTCGATGATGACGATCCGGGTGTTGTCGCTGATCTCGGCATTCATCAGGCCGAAGCGCTGGCGGGTATCGATCACCGTGACCACGTTGCCACGCAGGTTGATGATGCCCAGCACGTAGCTCGGTGCACCCGGTACCGGGGCGATCTCGGTATAGCGCAGCACTTCCTGAACGCGCATCACGTTGATGCCGTAGGTTTCGTTATCGAGCTTGAAGGTCACCCATTGCAGAATCGGATCTTCAGAACCCTTTTGAGACGACGCCTTATCATTCATACCCTGACCCCTCGAAAAACCGCCTGTGGCGGCGTGTATTCTGTCCGACGACGCTGGGCGCCGCCGGTTATCTTATTTCGGTTTCTGGACCGGCTTCTTACTGCCACCCAGGTGTTTTGCCCCGCCGCTGGCGATCAGCTCCGCCAGCTCGGAAACGTCCAGCAAGGCGCACATATGCTCGATCACCGTACCGGCCAGCCATGGCCGTTGCCCTCGATGGCTGCGCCACTTGATCTCGTTCGGGTCCAGGCGCAGCGAACGGCTGACCTGATGCACCGCCAAACCCCACTCGTAACCCTGCACTGAAATCACGTACTGCAAGCCTTGGCGAAAATCATCGCGATAACGGTCCGGCATGACCCAGCGTGCCGTATCCAGTACCTTCAGGTTGCCGGCCTGGCTCGGCAGGATTCCGAGGAACCATTCCGGCTGGCCAAACAACGGCGTCAATTCCTGCCCGGCCAGGGAATAAATCGACCCCAGGCATACCAGCGGCACCGCCAGGGTCAACCCGGCCACATCAAACAACAGACACTCGAACGGCTCGGCGGCCCAGGCCGGACGGTCGTCGCCCGGCACCGGTGGCGGCGGATTGCTCGGCGGCAGGTGGATTTCCACCACCGGCGTCACCAGGCCTTGTAGCAGCGGGGCAACGGTCGAGACCGGCGCCAGGATCGGCGCAGGCGCGTCCATGACCGCCACCTGGGGCTTGATAAACGGTGCCTCGACCGCTGCAGCTATCACTGATTTTTGTGCGTCACGGGCCTGCTCTTCGAGCACGGCCGCCTGAAACTCATCCAGCACACCCTTGGCTTCGACGTTCTCGGGCAACGCCTCGATCACGCTTGGCTGTGGTGGCAATTCTTCGGTCGCTTCCTGCAGCAGCCCATCCAGATAGGACTGCAGGGCCATTTGCGGACGCGAGGTTGTCTTTATCGGGCGGCTCATAGGAACAGTGCGCCACTTGAAGAGGTTATCGGCATGAATGCGGCAGGACTTGAGCGTTCGCAGGCGAACACAATGCCAGTGGAAAGCCTCGTCACCTTAAGCCACCTGCTGCGGAACAAGCTGTTGGGTCAACAGGTGCTTGAGCAGCGCCCGATAGGCCAGCACTCCGCGGCTCTTGCCATCGAATTGCGACGGGGTCACACCGGCACGGCTGGCGTCCCGCAAGCGGGTATCAACGGGGATATAGCCTTGCCAGATGTCTTCCGGGTACTTGTCCCGCAACACCCGCAAGGTGCCCAGGGAGGCCTGGGTACGACGATCGAACAGGGTTGGCACGATGTTGAAGGCCAGCGTCTGCTTGCGCGAGCGGTTGACCATCGCCAGTGTATTGACCATGCGCTCCAGGCCCTTGACCGCCAGGTGCTCGGTCTGCACCGGAATGACCAATTGTTGGCTGGCTGCCAAGGCATTGACCATCAGCAAACCCAGCAACGGCGGGCTGTCGATGATCGCGTAATCGAAATCCTGCCACAGCTGCGCCAGACTCTTGGCGATCACCAGGCCCAACCCGCCCTGCCCCGGCGACTGTCGCTCCAGGGTGGCCAGGGCGGTGCTCGATGGCAGCAGGGAAATCCGCTCGTCGCTGGTGGACAACAGCAACTGCCCCGGCAGGCCCTCGGGCACAACGCCCTTGTGCAGGAACAGGTCGTAGTTGCTGTGCTCCAGGCTGTCGGGATCGTAGCCGAAATAGCTGGTCATCGAGCCATGGGGGTCCAGGTCGACAATGACCACGCGCTTGCCCGCCTCGGCCAGCAACCCGGCTAAAGCGATGGAAGATGTGGTCTTGCCCACACCACCTTTTTGATTGGCGACTGCCCAGACTCTCATTTGGATCGTTCCTCCCGGCCGAAACAGGCTCGACCGAGAAATAGCTCGGTTATAAAGCGGGTGACGGAGAATTGACGGCACTCTGTCTTCCCGGCGACTTGACCGGAGCCGGTGCAGTTTGTGTGCCAGCCCGCTTCAATGCCGCATCCGGAGTTGCTTTGGCCGTACCGGTACCGGTCAGGCTGCGACGCACATCGAGGTTGCGCGACACCACCAGCACCACCCGCCGGTTGCGCGCACGCCCCTCGGCCGTGGCGTTGTTGGCGACCGGCTGAAACTCGCCGTAGCCCACCGAGGCCAGGCGGCCGGGGTTCACGCCCTGCATCGCCAGCATGCGCACGATGCTCGCCGAACGGGCCGAGGACAGCTCCCAGTTGGTCGGGTATTGCGAAGTACGGATCGGTTGGTCGTCCGTGAAGCCTTCGACATGGATCGGGTTGTCGAAGGGCTTGAGGATCGCCGCGACCTTATCGATGATGTTGAACGCCATGTCGCTGGGCATGGCGTCGCCGCTGCCGAACAACAGGCTGGAATTGAGCTCGATCTCGACCCACAACTCGTTGCCACGCACGGTCATCTGGTTGGAGCTGATCAGGTCACCGAACGCCGCGCTGATATCGTCGGCGATGCTTTTCAACGGATCGCTACCGCCGGCGATACCGGCATCGACCTGTTCGCTGTCCTTGACCAAGGGCTTGGCCGGCGTGGTGGTCTTGGGGCGCTCATCGCCGATGGGAATCGGTTTGAGCGCGCGGTCGGAATCCGTGAAGACGCCGATCAACGCCTCGGAAATGACCTTGTACTTGCCTTCGTTGACCGACGAGATCGAATACATGACCACGAAAAAGGCGAACAGCAGGGTGATGAAGTCGGCGTAGGAAACGAGCCAGCGTTCATGGTTGACGTGTTCTTCGGTGTGCCTGCGACGTGCCATATTCCTTGTCTCCCATCAGTCCATGAAGCCCT
The DNA here is from genome assembly GCF_008801605.1 of Pseudomonas brassicacearum subsp. brassicacearum. Classification (GTDB taxonomy): domain Bacteria; phylum Pseudomonadota; class Gammaproteobacteria; order Pseudomonadales; family Pseudomonadaceae; genus Aquipseudomonas; species Aquipseudomonas brassicacearum. The sequence goes on from NZ_VZPJ01000010.1 coordinate 155,740, forward strand.
GGAGCTTCAACTCAATGGAGCGCGGGTTTTCACCTTCGGCGATCGACAGGATCCCTTCCAGCAGCATTTCGCGATAGCGCGACTGGCGCAACGCGATGGACTTGAGCTTGGCCGCGATCGGCAGCAGCACCAGGTTGGCACTCGCCACGCCATAGATCGTGGCGACGAACGCCACGGCGATGCCGCTACCCAATTGCGACGGATCGGCCAGGTTGCCCATCACATGGATCAGGCCCATCACCGCACCGATGATGCCGATGGTCGGCGCGTAGCCGCCCATGCTTTCGAACACCTTGGCCGCTTCGATATCGCGGCTTTCCTGGGTGTAGAAATCCACTTCCAGGATGCTGCGGATGGCTTCCGGCTCGGCGCCGTCCACCAGCAATTGCAGGCCTTTGCGTGAGTAGCTGTCGGGCTCGGCATCGGCCACCCCTTCCAGCCCCAGCAGGCCCTCCTTGCGAGCGGTCAGACTCCAGTTCACCACACGATCGATACCACCGGCCAGGTCGACACGGGGCGGGAACAGAATCCAGATCAGCACTTGCATGGCGCGCTTGAAAGCGCTCATGGGCGACTGCAACAGCGCCGCGCCAATGGTGCCACCGAGCACGATCAACGCCGCCGGGCCGTTGGCCAGCGCGCCCAGATGACCGCCTTCCAGATAATTGCCGCCAATGATGGCGACGAACGCCATGATGATGCCGATCAGGCTGAGTACATCCATTACAGGCAGGCCTCGACCAGGTGTCTACCGATGTCGTCCAATCCGTACACTGCGTCGGCGAGATCGGCTTTTACGATGGCCATTGGCATGCCGTAGATCACGCAGCTGGCTTCGTCCTGGGCCCAGATCGCACTGCCGCCCTGCTTGAGCAGGCGCGCGCCTTCGCGACCGTCGGCGCCCATGCCGGTGAGCACCACCGCCAGAACTTTGTCACCGTAGGACTTGGCCGCGGAACCGAAGGTAATGTCCACGCAAGGCTTGTAGTTCAGACGCTCGTCGCCCGGCAGGATTTTCACCGCGCCGCGGCCATCGATCATCATCTGCTTGCCACCTGGCGCCAACAACGCCAGGCCTGGACGCAGGATGTCGCCATCCTCGGCTTCCTTGACGCTGATGTTGCACAGCTTGTCCAGGCGCTCCGCGAAAGCCTTGGTGAACGCCGCCGGCATGTGCTGGATCAGCACGATGGGGGCCGGGAAGTTGGCCGGCAACTGGGTCAGGACCCGTTGCAGCGCCACCGGGCCACCCGTGGACGTGCCAATAGCGACCAGCTTGTAGGCTTTGCGCTTGGGCGCCGGCGACGACGCACTGGCGGGCACCGGGCGAGCCGGCGCAGGGGCTGGTGCCGGTGCACTGCGTACCGGTGCCGGATTGAAGCTGCTCGATGCAGTCGGCGCCGGGCTTGGCGCCGCAACAGGGGCTGGCGCCGGTGCGCTGTAGGCACCGACACGACGATTGCTGCGGGAAATGCTGTGGACCTTTTCGCACAGCAACTGCCGGACTTTGTCGGGGTTGCGCGAAATGTCTTCGAAATTTTTCGGCAGGAAATCCACCGCCCCGGCGTCCAGCGCATCGAGGGTCACTCGGGCGCCTTCATGGGTCAGGGACGAGAACATCAATACCGGGGTCGGGCAGCGCTGCATGATATGCCGCACGGCCGTGATGCCATCCATCATCGGCATCTCGTAGTCCATGGTGATCACGTCCGGCTTGAGTGCCAGGGCCTGATCGATCGCCTCTTTGCCGTTGGTCGCGGTACCGACGACCTGAATACTCGTGTCCGCCGAAAGAATTTCCGAGACGCGGCGGCGGAAAAACCCCGAATCGTCCACCACCAGGACTTTAACTACCATAAACACTCCGTTAGACGAGGCGCGGCCCTGGGCCACGCCCCTCCAGAATCAAATACGCCGGGCGGCGTAACGCTTGAGCATGCTTGGCACATCGAGAATCAACGCGATGCGGCCGTCGCCGGTGATGGTGGCGCCGGACATGCCCGGGGTGCCCTGGAGCATCTTGCCCAACGGCTTGATGACCACTTCTTCCTGGCCCACCAACTGGTCGACGACGAAGCCGATCCGCTGGGTGCCCACCGAAAGGATCACCACATGGCCCTCACCCTGCTCCACATGAGCGGCGGAGCTGACCAACCAGCGCTTGAGGTAGAACAGTGGCAGTGCCTTGTCCCGTACGATCACCACTTCCTGGCCGTCCACCACGTTGGTGCGCGACAGGTCGAGGTGGAAGATCTCGTTGACGTTGACCAGCGGGAAGGCGAAGGCCTGGTTGCCCAGCATCACCATCAGGGTCGGCATGATCGCCAGGGTCAGCGGGACCTTGATGACGATCTTCGAGCCCTGGCCCTTGGTCGAGTAGATATTGATCGAACCGTTGAGCTGGGAAATCTTGGTTTTCACCACGTCCATGCCCACGCCACGGCCCGACACGTCGGAAATCTCGGTCTTGGTCGAGAAACCCGGGGCGAAGATCAGGTTGTAGCACTCGGTGTCGCTCAGGCGGTCGGCGGCATCCTTGTCCATCACACCGCGTTTCACCGCGATGGAACGCAACACGTTCGGATCCATGCCTTTGCCGTCGTCGGAGATCGACAGCAGGATGTGGTCGCCTTCCTGCTCGGCGGCCAGGATCACCTTGCCGCTGCGGACCTTGCCCGAGGCTTCGCGCTCTTCCGGCGACTCGATGCCGTGGTCGACCGCGTTGCGCACCAAGTGGACCAGCGGGTCGGCCAGGGCCTCGACAAGGTTCTTGTCGAGGTCGGTCTCTTCACCCACCAGTTCCAGGTTGATTTCTTTCTTGAGCTGGCGAGCCAGGTCGCGAACCAGGCGCGGGAAGCGCCCGAAGACTTTCTTGATCGGCTGCATCCGGGTCTTCATGACTGCGGTCTGCAGGTCCGCCGTGACCACGTCGAGGTTCGACACGGCCTTGGACATGGCTTCGTCCTGGCTATTGAGGCCCAGGCGCACCAGACGGTTACGCACCAGCACCAGTTCGCCGACCATGTTCATGATCTCGTCCAGGCGTGCGGTATCGACCCGAACGGTAGTCTCGGCTTCGCTGGCCGGTTTTTCCGCTGGCGCAGCCGCCGCAGCACGGGCAGGTGCCGGGGCCGCAGTGGCAGCAGGCTTGGCGGGTTCGGCCTTCGGTTCCGGTGCCTTGGCAGCGGGTTTGGGCGCAGCCTTGGCTGCTGGAACAGCAGTGGCGGTAGTGCCGGCAGCAGGAGCAGCCGCAGCCTTCCCGACTTCTGTAAACTTGCCTTTGCCGTGCAGTTCGTCGAGCAGCGATTCGAATTCGTGATCGCTGATCAGGTCGCTGCCAGCCGCGGCGGCAGCCGGCTTGGCTGGCGTCGGCGCGGAAGCGATGGCCGAATCCAGCGCGTCAACGGCAAACGTGCCCTTGCCGTGCAACTGATCGAGCAAGGCTTCGAATTCGTCGTCGGTGATGTCGGAGTTGTCGCCCGCCGCTTTCGGGGCAGCCGGAGTCGCCGCTGGCGTGACCGCATCGGGAGCGAACTGGCCTTTGCCATGGAGCTGGTCGAGCAATGACTCGAACTCGTCGTCGGTGATTTCATCACTGGCGTCAGCTGTTGCATTGGCGGGCGGCGCAGCAGGTGCCGCCGGCGCTTCGGCTTGGGCCTTGACGGCGTTCAGCGAATCCAGCAGTTGTTCAAATTCGTTATCGGTGATGTCGCCCGACTCTTCGGCGACCGGCTCTTCAGCCACTGCCTCGGCAACCGGAGCCGCTTCATCAGCCGATTGCGGCTCCGCCAGGCGTGCCAGCGCGGCGAGCAACTCAGGCGTGGCAGCGGTGATCGGCGAGCGCTCACGCACTTCGCTGAACATGCTGTTGACCGCATCCAGCGCTTCAAGCACCACGTCCATCAGTTCCGAATCAACGCGACGCTCACCCTTGCGCAGGATGTCGAACACGTTTTCGGCAATGTGACAGCACTCCACCAGCTCGTTGAGCTGGAGGAAGCCGGCGCCTCCTTTTACAGTGTGGAAACCGCGAAAAATTGCATTGAGCAGATCCGCATCATCTGGTCGGCTTTCCAGCTCGACCAGCTGTTCGGACAGTTGCTCTAGAATCTCGCCGGCCTCAACCAGGAAATCCTGAAGGATCTCTTCATCGGCGCCGAAGCTCATTAATGGCTGCTCCTAAAACAGGGCTAAAACTCAGAATCCAAGGCTGGACAGCAAATCGTCCACATCGTCCTGACCGGACATAACGTCTTCTCTTTTATCGGCATGAATCTGCGGACCTTCACCCTGAGAGAGATGTTTTTGTGGATCTTTTTCAGCAAGCATCGCTTCACGGTCGTGTTCGATGCCTGCAAAGCGGTCTACCTGGCTGGCCATCAACACCAGTTTGAGCAGGTTACTTTCCACTTCGGTGACCAGTTGGGTCACACGCTTGATCACCTGGCCGGTCAGGTCCTGATAGTCCTGAGCCAGCAGAATATCGTTGAGGTTGCTTGCCACCGCGCGGTTCTCGGTGCTGCTGCGCGCCAGGAAACCGTCGACCCGACGGGCCAACTCCCGAAACTCTTCGGCGCCGACTTCGCGCCGCATGAACCGACCCCAGTCGGTGCTCAAGGCCTGGGCTTCTTCGCTCAGGCCGTTGACCAGGGGCGTTGCGCTTTCCACCAGGTCCATGGTGCGGTTGGCCGCGGCCTCGGTCAGCTTGACCACATAACCCAGACGCTCGGTGGCGTCGGTGATCTGCGAGACTTCCTCGGCCTGCGGCATATTCGGGTCGATCTGGAAATTGACAATCGCGCTGTGCAATTCACGCGTGAGCTTGCCCACCTCCTGATACAGACCGCGGTCACGGGTCTGGTTGAGCTCATGGATCATTTGAACCGCATCGCCAAAACGACCTTTTTCAAGGCTGTCGACCAGTTCGCGGGCATGTTTTTTCAGGGTCGATTCGAAATCACCCATTGAAGATTCGTTATCCATAGCTCCCCCGTGGCGCCGTTAACCGATGCGTTCGAAGATTTTTTCAATCTTCTCTTTCAACGCCTGGGCCGTGAAGGGTTTGACCACATAGCCGTTTACACCGGCCTGGGCCGCTTCGATGATCTGCTCGCGCTTGGCTTCGGCAGTGACCATCAGCACCGGAAGATGCTTGAGTTTTTCGTCGGCACGCACCTGGCGCAACAGGTCGATACCGGTCATGCCCGGCATGTTCCAGTCGGTGACCAGAAAATCGAAGTTGCCACTGTGCAACATCGGGAGCGCAGTGGTCCCGTCATCTGCTTCGGCCGTGTTGGTGAACCCAAGGTCACGCAACAGGTTTTTTATGATCCGCCGCATCGTTGAGAAGTCATCAACGATGAGGATTTTCATGTTCTTGTCCAATTCGACCTCCAAGCAGTCTTAAACGCGCCCAGCACCTGGACGCGCCATTTCAATCAATCCGGCACAACACTCGACAACGGTCTGGAGCACCACGGATGGAGACTGGCACAGCACCTGCCAGGCCAGCCTCGTTCGCAGTGTCCCCACACTGCCTGTCAACGCGCTCGCCACTCCCCCAAACGCCCCCGCAAACGGGCCGCGCACTGGCTGTGTAACTGGCTGACCCGCGATTCGCTGACCCCCAGGACCTCACCGATTTCCTTGAGGTTCAGCTCTTCGTCGTAGTACAGCGCCAAGACCAGCCGCTCACGCTCCGGCAAATTGGCAATCGCTTCCGCCAGCGCGCTCTGGAAACGTTCATCTTCCAGGTCACGCGACGGCTCCATGTGAGCACTCGCGTTATCCTCGTGCAGCCCTTCATGTTCGCCGTCCTGCAACAGGTCGTCGAAACTGAACAGGCGGCTGCCCAAGGTATCGTTCAAAATCCCGTAATAATCGTCGAGACTCAACTGGAGTTCGGCCGCAACCTCGTGATCTTTAGCGTCACGCCCGGTTTTAGCTTCAATTGCCCGAATTGCATCACTGACCATGCGGGTATTGCGGTGTACCGAACGCGGCGCCCAATCGCCCTTGCGGACTTCATCGAGCATGGCACCGCGAATGCGAATACCGGCATACGTCTCGAAACTCGCGCCCTTGCTCGCGTCGTATTTGTTCGACACTTCGAGCAGGCCGATCATGCCCGCCTGGATCAAGTCTTCAACCTGGACACTGGCCGGCAACCGCGCCAGCAAGTGATAGGCGATACGCTTGACCAGTGGCGCGTAACGCTCGATCAATTCGTATTGGGCGTCCCGTGCCGATTTTTTATAGAGATGGTTGTAACCGCTGGCTGTCATAGCACGGGCCCTGCTGTTTGTTGCACAAGACGCTCGACGAAAAATTCCAGATGCCCGCGAGGGTTGGCCGGCAGTGGCCAGGTATCGACCTTCTGGGCGATGGCCTTGAACGCCAGCGCGCATTTGGAGCGTGGAAAGGCTTCATAAACGGCACGTTGCTTCTGGACGGCCTTGCGTACGCTTTCGTCGTAAGGCACTGCGCCGACGTATTGTAGGGCGACGTCCAGGAAGCGATCCGTGACCTTTGTCAACTTGGCGAACAGGTTGCGTCCTTCCTGCGGGCTCTGGGCCATGTTGGCCAGGACGCGAAAGCGGTTCATGCCATAGTCGCGGTTAAGCAACTTGATCAGGGCATAGGCGTCGGTGATGGACGTCGGTTCGTCGCAGACCACCAGCAGCACTTCCTGGGCCGCGCGGACGAAACTGACGACCGAGTCACCGATACCGGCTGCGGTGTCGATCACCAGCACATCGAGGTTGTCGCCGATGTCGCTGAAAGCCTGGATCAGGCCCGCGTGCTGGGCCGGGGTCAGGTGAACCATGCTCTGGGTGCCTGAGGCAGCCGGCACGATGCGAATCCCGCCCGGCCCCTGCAACAACACGTCACGCAGCTCACAGCGCCCTTCAATCACGTCCGCCAGCGTGCGTTTGGGTGTAAGCCCCAACAACACGTCGACGTTCGCCAGGCCCAGGTCGGCGTCCAGCAGCATGACCCGTCGGCCAAGCTCTGCCAGAGCCAGGGACAAGTTCACTGACACGTTAGTCTTCCCGACGCCACCTTTGCCGCCGGTCACCGCGATCACCTGTACGGGATGCATGCTGCCCATGTTCGTTCTTTACCTTGTCTTACTTAGACGGAGGCCACATTACTGGCTGCGCGTTCGCATACGGAACAATGCATGGCAGACCATCGATGTAGGTACAAAAAATATTCATGATTACCTCAGCCGACCTGCTTGGTCGGGCTGTGGTAGATATCAGCGAACATATCAGCCATGGCTTCTTCGCTGGGTTCTTCCTGCATTTGCACACTCACGGCACGACTGACCAGTTGATGACGGCGCGGCAGATGCAAATCATCCGGGATCCGCGGCCCGTCGGTCAGGTAGGCCACCGGTAATTCATGACCGATCGCCAGGCTCAACACCTCGCCCAGGCTTGCCGTTTCGTCCAGCTTAGTCAGGATGCAGCCGGCCAGCCCGCAGCGTTTGTAGCTGTGGTATGCGGCGGTTAGAACCTGTTTCTGGCTGGTGGTTGCCAACACGAGATAATTTTTTGACTTGATACCGCGTCCGGCCAGGCTTTCGAGCTGCATGCGCAGGGCTGGATCGCTGGCTTGCAGGCCTGCGGTATCGATCAGCACGACGCGTTTGCGCAGCAGCGGCTCCAGCGCCTGGGCCAGGGACTGGCCCGGATCCACATGGGTCACCGACACATTGAGGATCCGGCCGAGGGTCTTGAGTTGCTCCTGGGCACCGATGCGGAAACTGTCCATGCTCACCAGGGCAATGCTCTGGGCGCCGTACTTGAGTACATAACGGGCGGCGAGCTTGGCCAGGGTGGTGGTCTTGCCCATGCCGGCAGGACCGACCATGGCAATTACCCCGCCTTCTTCCAGCGGCTCGACTTCCGGGGTCGCGATCATCCGCGCCAGGTGCGCCAGCAACATGCGCCAGGCCTGGCGAGGCTCTTCGATACCATTGATCAGCGCCAGCAGGTCCCGGGACAACGGGCCGGACAGGCCGATGCGTTGCAGGCGACGCCACAGGTTGGCCTGGGCTGGACGGCTGCCTTGCAGCTGGTTCCAGGCCAGGGAGCCGAGCTGGACTTCCATCAGCTCGCGCAGGCTGTTGAGTTCAAAGCGCATCGAGTCCAGGGCGCGCGGATCGACACCCCGGGCAGGCGCCGCGGGCGCCGGCTCAGGACGACGCGGTTCGGCGTGGGCCTGCTCGATCAGCGGTTCGGCAGCCGTCAACGGCAGGCCGGCCGTCAGCGGCTGACCGGCGAACAATTGACGATTGGTGCCTGCCGCGGCCTCGCCTTCACTGCTGCGCAGGCTCAGCTCGGCCTGGGCGCTGGCGATGCGCGATTGAGTCTTGCGCAGCTCATCTTCGAGTTCCATGTTCGGAACCCGCGGGGCCAGCGCAGACAGTTTGTAATCCAGGGCCGCCGTCAGCTCGACACCGCCGGCGATACGACGGTTGCCAATGATGGCTGCTTCAGCGCCCAGCTCGTCACGAACCAGTTTCATGGCCTGACGCATGTCGGCGGCGAAAAAACGCTTCACTTGCATAAACCACTACCTCAGCCGTTGGGCCCTACTGTCGCAACGATGGTCACTTGCTTGTTGTCCGGTATTTCCTGGTACGCCAGCACATGCAACCCCGGGACCGCGAGGCGCCCGAATCGCGAGAGCATCGCGCGAATCGGGCCGGCCACCAGCAGGATCACTGGCTGGCCTTGCATCTCTTGCCGCTGGGCTGCTTCGATCAGCGAACGCTGCAGCTTCTCGGCCATGCTTGGCTCCAGCAGAACACCCTCTTCCGAGCCTTGTCCTGCCTTCTGCAGACTATTGAGCAATATCTGTTCCAACCTTGGTTCCAAGGTGATCACAGGCAGCTCAGACTCAGTGCCTACAATGCTTTGGACGATTGCGCGGGACACGCCGACCCGAACCGCAGCCACCAGGGCGGCGGTATCTTGACTCTTGGAGGCGTTATTGGCGATAGCCTCGGCGATACTGCGTATGTCGCGCACGGGCACCTGTTCGGCCAACAGCGCCTGCAGCACCTTGAGCAACTGCGACAACGAAACCACACCCGGCACCAGCTCTTCGGCCAGCTTCGGCGAGCCTTTGGCCAGTACTTGCAGGAGTTGCTGGACTTCTTCGTGGCCAATCAGCTCGCTGGAGTGCTTGTACAGGATCTGGTTCAAGTGGGTCGCCACCACCGTACTGGCGTCCACCACGGTATAACCGAGGGACTGGGCCTGGGCCCGCTGGCTGATTTCGATCCACACCGCTTCCAGGCCGAAAGCCGGATCCTTGGCGGTGATGCCATTGAGGGAGCCGTAGACCTGCCCGGGGTTGATCGCCAGCTCGCGGTCGGGGTAGATCTCGGCTTCGGCCAGGATCACCCCCATCAGCGTCAGGCGGTAGGCGCTCGGCGCCAGATCGAGGTTATCGCGGATATGCACGGTCGGCATCAGGAAGCCCAGGTCCTGGGACAGCTTCTTGCGCACCCCCTTGATCCGCGCCAGCAATTGCCCACCCTGGTTGCGGTCGACCAATGGAATCAGGCGGTAACCGACTTCCAGGCCGATCATGTCGATCGGCGTCACGTCATCCCAGCCCAGCTCCTTGGTTTCCATGGCGCGGGCCGGCGACGGCAGCAGTTCCTGCTGACGCTTGACCTCTTGCAGGGCCTGGACTTTCTGCACGTTCTGCTTCTTCCAGAACAGGTAGGCTCCGCCTGCAGCCATGGCCGCCATGCTCAGGAAGGAAATGTGGGGCATCCCCGGCACCAGGCCCATCACCGCCATCAGGCCGGCGGCAACGGCCAGGGCCTTGGGCGAGGCGAACATCTGCCGGCCGATCTGCTTGCCCATGTCTTCGGAGCCCGAAGCACGGGTCACCATGATCGCGGCCGCTGTAGATAACAACAGTGATGGCAATTGCGCCACCAAACCGTCACCGATGGTCAACAAGGCGTAAACCCTGCCAGCGTCGCCAAAACTCATGTTGTGCTGGAAGATACCGACAGCCATGCCGCCGATCAGGTTGATGAACAGAATCAACAGGCCGGCGATGGCGTCACCGCGCACGAATTTGCTGGCACCGTCCATGGAACCGTAGAACTCGGCTTCCTGGGCCACTTCCAGACGACGCAGCTTGGCCTGGCTCTGATCAATGAGGCCGGCGTTGAGGTCGGCGTCGATCGCCATCTGCTTGCCGGGCATCGCATCGAGGGTAAAACGCGCGCTCACCTCGGAAATCCGCCCGGCACCCTTGGTCACCACGACGAAGTTGATGATCATCAAGATGGCGAAAACCACGATACCGACCACGTAGTTGCCGCCGATCACCACCTCACCAAAGGCCTGGATCACCTTACCGGCGGCGGCGTGACCGTCCTGGCCGTGGAGCATGACCACCCGGGTGGACGCCACGTTCAGCGCCAGGCGCAACAGCGTGGCCACCAGCAGGATGGTCGGGAATACGGCGAAATCCAGCGGCCGCAGGGCGTAGACGCACACCAGCAGCACGACGATCGACAGGGCGATGTTGAACGTGAAAAACACGTCCAGCAGGAACGGCGGCACCGGCAGCATCATCATGGCGAGCATGACCAGCAGCAACAGCGGCACGCCCAGATTACCCCGGCTGAGGTCTACGACATTACTGCGCGCGGTGCTGAATAACTGAGAGCGATCCACCAATATTCCCCGTTCCTGTGAAGCAAACTTTTGACGCCCGGAGGGGGCGCAGACGGGGTATTGCAAGAAGCCTTCCAACTTTTGTCGGAGGCTGAAATAGAGGGGTTGAAGGGACGCTGACCTGTGGGAGCGAGCTGGCTCGCGATAGCGATTTGTCAGTCACACCCATAGTCGACTGAACCAGCGCAATCGCGAGCAAGCTCGCTCCCACAGGGTTTTGTGCCAGCCGACTCAGGAATCACGCCGCAAATCCGGCGGGATCGGCAGGTCCTTGAGCGGTTCGGGGCGTTTGCCCTTGCCGGCGCGGTGCTGGCGGATCTGGTAGACGTAGGCCAGCACCTGGGCCACGGCCAGGTACAGGCCGCCAGGGATTTCCTGGTCGAGCTCGGTGGAGTAGTAAATCGACCGCGCCAGCGCCGGGGACTCGAGCAGCATCACCTCATTGGCCACGGCGATCTCACGGATCTTCAGCGCCAGGAAGTCACTGCCCTTGGCCAGCAACACGGGAGCGTTGCCTTTCTCGGGGTCGTACTTGAGCGCCACGGCATAGTGGGTCGGGTTGGTGATGACCACATCGGCGTCTGGGATCGCTGCCATCATCCGCCGCTGGGACACCTCGCGCTGCAACTGGCGAATCCGCTGCTTGACCTCCGGCTTGCCCTCCGAGTCCTTGTGCTCGTCGCGCACTTCCTGCTTGGTCATCATCAGCTTCTGCTTGCTCTGATACAGCTGGATCGGCACGTCGATGGCAGCGATCAGGATCAGGCCGCAGGCTATCCACAACGTGCTCCAACCCACCAACTGCACACTGTGGATGATGGCCTGCTCCAGCGGCTCGTGAGCGATGCGCAACAGATCGTCGATATCGGACTGCAACACCGTCAGCGCGACAAACAGAACCAGCAGGAATTTCCCGAAAGCCTTGAGCAGTTCCATCAGCGCCGAGGTCGAAAACATGCGCTTAAGACCAGCGGCGGGGTTCATCCGACTGAATTTGGGGGCCAGGCTACCGGCGGCGAACAACCAGCCGCCCAGGGAAATCGGGCCGATAACAGCGGCCAGCAACAGGAAGATCAGAACCGGCTGTATCGCCAGAATCGCGATTTTGCCTGAGTGCAGCAGATACTGGGCCATGGACCCCGGCGTGAGCAGCACCTCACGGGGCAGCGAGAAATTCAGCCGCATGATTTCCAGCAGGTCCAGGGCCAACCCGCCACCATAAATCAGCAACCCACCCGCCCCGGCCAGCATCACCGCCAGGGTATTGAGCTCCTTGGAGCGGGCGGTCTCACCCTTTTCCCGGGATTCGCGCAGGCGCTTTTCCGTGGGGTCTTCTGTCTTGTCCTGGCCACTCTCGCTCTCGGCCATGGTTCAGCGTGCCTGTGCCATGTCGCGTAGCAGTTGCAAGGCCTGGATGGCCAGCGGCTGATACTGGTTGAGGATATCCCCCAGGCTGATCCAGAAAATCACCATGCCCAGCGTGAGGATCAGCGGGAAACCGATGGAGAAAATGTTCAACTGCGGCGCCGCCCGGGTCATCACGCCAAAGGCGATGTTGACCACCAGCAACGCAGTGATCGCGGGCAATACCAGCACCATCGCCGCACCCAGGACCCAACCGAGCTTGCCGGCGATTTCCCAGAAATGATTGACCAGCAACGCACTGCCCACCGGCATGGTGGTAAAACTCTCGGTCAAGACTTCGAACACCACCAGATGCCCGTTCATGGCGAGGAACAACAGGGTCACCAGCATCGTCAGGAACTGACCGATCACTGCCGTCGTCACGCCATTGGTGGGGTCGACCATGGACGCGAAGGCCATGCCCATCTGGATCGAAATGATTTGCCCGGCCACCACGAACGCCTGGAAGAACAGCTGCAGCGAGAACCCCATCAAGGTGCCGATGAGGATCTGCTCGGCCACCAGCATCAGTGCGCTGAGGTCCAGCGCATGAACCGATGGCATCGGCGGCAGCCCGGGCGCGATGACCACCGTGATCGCCAGGGCGAAATACAAGCGCACGCGCCGGGGCACCAGGGTCGTGCCGAAGACCGGCATACTCATGAGCACCGCGGTGACGCGAAACAGTGGCAGGACGAACGATGCCACCCAGGAACTGATCTGGGTGTCCGTCAGCGCGAGCATCGACATGAGGTCAGCCGATCAACTGCGGAATACTGCCGTACAACTGCAGGATGTATTCCATGAAGGTTTGCACCAGCCAGGGCCCGGCGACGATCAGCGTCACCAACATCACCAACAGGCGCGGCAGGAAGCTCAAGGTCTGCTCGTTGATCTGGGTCGCGGCCTGGAACATCGCCACCAGCAACCCCACCAGCAGGCTGGGGATCACCAGGATGGCGACCATCGTGGTCGTCAGCCAGAGCGCTTCACGGAACAGGTCTACCGCTACTTCAGGCGTCATATCGTCCTACCCGCACAAAAGGCCTAAACACCGCCGAAACTGCCCGCCAGGGTACCGATAATCAGCGCCCAGCCATCCACCAGCACAAACAACATGATCTTGAACGGCAGGGAAATGATCAACGGAGAGAGCATCATCATGCCCATGGCCATCAGGATACTGGCGACCACCAGGTCAATGATCAGGAAAGGGATGAAAATCATGAAGCCAATCTGGAAAGCGGTCTTGAGCTCGGACGTCACGAACGCCGGCACCAGGATGGTCAGCGGCGCCTGATCGGCACTGGGGATATCGGTGCGCTTGGACAGGCGCATGAACAGCTCCAGGTCGCTGCTGCGAGTCTGGGCCAGCATGAAATCCTTGATCGGCACTTCAGCCTTGGCCACGGCATCCTGGGCGGTGATTTTTTCTGCCAGGTAAGGTTGCAACGCATCCTGGTTCACCCGGTCGAACACCGGCGCCATGATGAACATGGTCAGGAACAGCGCCATGCCGGTGAGGATCTGGTTCGAGGGCGTCTGTTGCAGGCCCAGGGCCTGACGCAGGATCGAAAAGACAATGATGATCCGGGTGAAGCTGGTCATCAGCATGACGAACGCCGGTATGAAACTCAGCGCCGTCATGATCAGCAGGATCTGCAGGCTGACCGAGTATTCCTGAGCCCCTTCGGCGTTGGTTCCGAGAGTAATCGCCGGGATCGACAGCGGATCGGCGGCGAACGCCAACGGTGCGGCCAGCATCAGGGCCAATGCCAACAGGATGCGCAACGGCATTACTTTTTATCCTTCTGGTCTTTACCCAACAGTTCCATGAGGCGCTGGGCAAATTCGGGGCTGGCCTGCTCGGCGGAAGGCACCTGCACCGGCTCCTTGAGGACGTGCAAGGCGGTGATGGTGCCCGGGCTCAGGCCCAGCAGGATCTGCTCATTGCCGACCTGCACCAGCACCAGCCGGTCGCGTGGCCCGAGCGCGCGGGAACCGACGATGTCGATGACCTGCCCCTTGCCAGCCGGCCCCGCCTGCTGCACACGCCGCAACAGCCAGGCGAGAAAGAAGATCAAGCCCAGCACCAGCAGCAAGCCGAGCACCAATTGCGCCAATTGCCCGGCGACACCACTGCCTGCTGCCGGCGCGGCGGCGGCCGTGGCAACCGGTTCGGCCGCCAGCACACTCAACGGCAGCATCGCGGCTGCTGCGAAGAAACCTTTCACTTAGCGCAACTTCTTGATGCGTTCGCTCGGGCTGATCACGTCCGTCAGGCGAATGCCGAACTTCTCGTTGACCACCACCACTTCGCCATGGGCGATCAAGGTGCCGTTGACCAGTACATCGAGCGGCTCGCCGGCCAGGCGGTCCAGTTCGATCACCGAGCCTTGGTTGAGCTGCAGCAGGTTGCGGATATTGATGTCGGTGCTGCCCACTTCCATGGAAATCGACACCGGGATATCGAGAATCACATCCAGATTCGGGCCATCGAGCGTCACCGGTTCATGACTCTTCGGCACGCTGCCAAATTCTTCCATCTGCAGGCGGCTGGACGCATGGGCGCCAGTGTCGGCCGCCAGCAAGGCGTCGATGTCGGCTTGCCCGGCATCGCCGGTTTCTTCCAGGGCCGCAGCCCATTCATCGGCCAGCGCCTGGTCATCCTGGGTATTCATATCGTCAGCCATCATGTGTCCTCGGCGGGCAAAATTCAGTTAGAAGCAAAAATCCGTTACAAACTTAAGGTGTTCGACACCGCTCAGCGGCGTTCGATCGGCTCGATCACCTGCAACGCCAGGTTGCCTTTGTGAGAGCCCATCTTGACCTTGAAGGCCGGCACGCCATTGGCGCGCATGACCATGTCTTCCGGCATCTCGACGGGGATGATGTCCCCCGGCTGCATGTGCAGGATGTCACGCAGACGCAGTTGGCGCCGAGCGACTGTAGCGCCGATCGGCACGTCGACATCCAGCACGTCCTGGCGCAAAGCGTTGATCCAGCGTTCGTCCTGGTCGTCGAGGTCCGACTGGAAACCGGCGTCGAGCATTTCACGCACCGGCTCGATCATCGAGTACGGCATGGTCACGTGCAGGTCGCCACCACCGCCATCGAGCTCGATGTGGAAAGTCGAGACCACTATGGCCTCGCTTGGGCCGACGATGTTGGCCATGGCCGGGTTCACTTCCGAGTTGATGTACTCGAAGTTCACTTCCATGATCGCCTGCCAGGCTTCCTTCAAGTCGACGAAGGCCTGCTCCAGCACCATGCGCACCACCCGCAGCTCGGTCGGGGTGAATTCCCGACCTTCGATCTTGGCGTGACGGCCGTCACCACCGAAGAAGTTGTCCACCAGCTTGAACACCAATTTGGCGTCCAGGATGAACAACGCGGTGCCGCGCAACGGCTTGATCTTCACCAGGTTGAGGCTGGTGGGTACGTACAGCGAGTGCACGTACTCACCGAACTTCATCACTTGCACGCCACCGACGGCCACGTCGGCCGAGCGACGCAGCATGTTGAACATGCTGATGCGGGTGTAACGGGCGAAACGTTCGTTGATCATTTCCAGGGTCGGCATGCGTCCGCGAACGATGCGATCCTGGCTGGTCAGGTCGTAGCTTTTGACGCTGCCCGGTTCAGCAGCGTTTTCGGTCTGTACCAGACCGTCGTCGACACCATGCAACAGCGCATCGATTTCGTCCTGGGACAGCAGGTCCTGCACGGCCATGTCGTGTTCCTACTGCAATACGAAGTTAGTGAAGAGCAACTGTTCGATCACCACTTTGCCAAGCTCTTTCTGAGCGACTTCCTGCACGCTGGCCGTGGCTTTCTGACGCAACATTTCCTGGCCGACCGGAGTGGCCAGGGTGTCGAAATTCTGTCCGGAAAACAGCATCACCAGGTTATTGCGGATCAGTGGCATATGCACCCGCAGCGCCTCCAGGTCAGCCTGGTTGCGACCCAGCAGGGTAATGCTCACCTGCATGTAGCGTTGACGACCGTTCTGGTTGTAGTTGGCCACGAAGGCTGGCGCCATCGGTTCGAAAATCGCCGGCTGCTTGCCCACTGGCGCAGCTTCGACCGCGACTGCCGGCTTGCTTTGAGCGCTGTGCATGAAATACCAGGTTGCGCCCACAGACACACCGATCGCCAGGAGCAAACCCACCACGATCATGATGATCAGCTTGAGTTTGCCTTTGGTTGCAGGGTCTTTTACAGCTGCTGCTTCACTCTTCGCCATGCCAATAATCCGTCACTAATCGAGGTTTTCACTGTTGCACGGCAAGGCTGGAGCAAGTGTTATGCCAGAAGTGGCAAGAGAGAAGATGGCGGGCCGGGTGCAATCTTTGATCGCCCAAAAAGCAATGTGGGAGCGAGCTTGCTCGCGATAGCAGTGGATCTGTCACTACAAGGGTGACTGACAGTCCGCTATCGCGAGCAAGCTCGCTCCCACAGAGGGTGTTGAGGCGTCAGGCGTAGTAGTCGACCGCGCTGCTGCCGATGACGCTGGTGGCACTGGCCGCTACTTCAGCAACGCTGGCCGGCAGGTGCTCATCCACCGAGTCCACTCGCCCACCGGACGACGTCGTGCGCCCGGCCTGGGCTTGTTGCTGGGCCTGCTGCCCCTGGTTCTGCGAGCCACGGGATTGATCGGACACGCTGACGTCGACCTGGCCCATGCCCTGCTGGGCAAAACTGTCCCGCAGGCGATGCAACTGGCCTTCGAGGGCTTCGCGAACGCCGGGGTGGGCGCTCATGAACGTGACCTGGGTCTGCTGGTCCGGAACCATGTTCACCCGGATATCCAGGCGCCCGAGTTCGGCGGGTTGCAGCTGGATGTCGGCCGCCTTGAGATTGACGCTGGACAGGTACATCACCCGGTTGACCACCTCCTCGGTCCAACCGCTCTGATTCATCGCGATAGGTTGATTGACCGGCACCGCGTTGGCGGTCTTGGGTGTAGCAGCCTGGGTCAGTGCGGCCAGGCGGTTGGCGAAATCGTCCACGCGTGTGTCACTGGACGCGGCGCCGAGGTCCTTGAGGCCCTCGCTGATCAAGCCGCCGAATGCCTTGTCGCCGCCCTGACTGCCGGACTCGGTACTGTTCTGATCGGCCTGCACGGTGAGCATGCTCGCCATGCCCGCGGCGAAGGTCTGCGCCGAAGTCGGTTCACCGTCGAGCGACGCCGGGGCAGTAGTCTTGGATTGCGCCTGGCTAGCGGCGGAAACATGACCGCCCTGCTCCATCGCCAAACGCAACGCTGGCAACGCATCAAGCGGGTCGGCTTCAGGGTCAAAGGCTGGATCGACCTCCGGGGCCACCGCAGCCTGGGCCGGCGTGACCAGCGGGGCAACCGGTGCCGCGACGGCCGTGGTGACCTGAACCTCGGTCGTGACCACAGGCGCAGGTTCCGGTGCGATTGTCGCCACCGGCACCGTCATGTCGGGCAGCAATCCTGGATCAAGGCTCGGATCGACGGGTGCAGCATCCGCCACTGGCGTTTCAGCCGAGTCAGCGTTGTCGTCGCGGGCGGCCTTGTCGTCAGCGCTGGCCGGTTTGTCGGCGGGCAAGGGTTTGCCGCTATCGGCAACCGTCGGTTCCGAGGCGGCAGAGGTTTGGTTGCCGGTGTCTTTTTTGACGGTGTTGCTGGAGGCGTTGTCGCGCGCCGATTTCACCGGTGGCTCAGGGGCCGCCGCTGCCTTGGCAGGCGCCTGCTTGGCGAAGACTTGAGCGAAGCTGGAGGCTCTATCCCCGAGATCCGGGGCCACTGCCGGTGAATTGACGGCGACCTGGGGCTTGGCCTGGACAGAGGCCTGAAGCAGTGTATTGGGGGTAACGGGCATATAAAGGTCTCCGCTGCACTGGAATCATAGGTACAGTCGAGACTAGGTAATGCAAGGCACGGGCCAACGTCTGCCCGACCGTCAAATCTCAGCAGTGAAAGCCTTCGCGCTCTTCTCGGCAAAGCTTGCGAACATGAGCGAATTCACTGTCGATTTCGTTGACCAGTTTCTCGATACCACCCAATGAGGGCTGTTTGGCACGCTGCTCCAGTTCGCCACACAGCTCGGCCAGGCGGATAGCGCCCATGTTGCTGCTGCTACCCTTGAAGCTGTGGGCCGTGGCGCTCAGTTTTTCAGCGTCCCGCGCCTCATGCAGCACGCGCAGGCGAGCCTCCGAGTCATTGAGAAACGTATCCAGCAACTCCAGATACCCCTCCTCCATGACTTCCTTCAGCGTGCTGAGCACGTCGCGGTCCAGATGAATCTCGTTCACTTGTTCGCTCCCTGATCAAGAATGGCGCCGATTATGCCGGAGCCTCCCAGAAAAACTCCACGCGCGCACTACGACCATCGTCTGACCAACTGGCTTGGTGGCTCAACTGGCGTACCAGGCTCACGCCGCGCCCCGACAACCGATCAGTGTCCACAGGACGCGCCAGCACCCTGGCGACATCAAAGCCTTCGCCACTGTCCTCGACCTCTATGGCCAGGCACCCACCCTCACCGTTTGGCGAGACATGCAAGTGCACCCGCACGTAGCCGTCGCTCAGTTCATCCAGGCGCGTATTGCGCTCCCTGTAATAGCGGGCAAAACCCGCCGCGTCACGCTTGAGACTGGAGTCGAGCCCCAGCACCCCATGATCCAGGGCATTGGAATACAGCTCCGACATGACGCTGTAAAGGGCGCCACTCTGCACCCTGAGCCCATGGACCTCAAGCAGCAATTGCAGCAAGTAGGGCATCGGGTTGAAGCGTTTTAGCGTCTGCGCCCGGAACTCGAAGCTCACCGACCAATCCAGCGGGCTGGACTGACCGCTATCGGAATAGACCGGTGGCGGCGGATTGAGTTGCGTCGGTGCGACCAATCGCAACTCGACCATGCTGAAGTCATCCCGCGACTCACCGCGAAAATCCCGCAAGGCCTGCTGGATGTCTTCAAACAGCAGGTCGGGTTCACGGTTGGCGGCGAACACCTGTTGCAGCCGTTCCACGCCAAACAGTTGCTCGTCTTCGTCGGTGGTATCGATCACACCGTCGGACAACAGGAACACCCGGTCACCCAGCGACATGGTATGCACTTCGGTGCGGTCATCGAATAATTGAGGTGTGAGCACGCCCAACGGCAGGTGCCGCGCCGGCAATGGCGTACGCACGCCACTGAGGCTGTCATGCAGGTATCCATCGGGCATGCCGCCGTTCCAGATCTCTACCGTGCAACGCTGGAAGCTCAGGCATAACAACGTCGCGCAACAGAACATGTCGACGGGCAGGATGCGCTTGAGCTTGGCATTCATCTCACGCAGGATCTGCGCCAGGCCGTAGCCCTTGGCGGTCATCCCGTAGAACACTTCCGCCAGCGGCATCGCGCCGACCGCCGCGGGCAAACCGTGGCCGGTGAAATCCCCCAGCAGGACGTGCATGTCGCCGGCCGGATTGAACGCTGCCAACAGCAGATCACCGTTGAACAAGGCATAAGGCGATTGCAAGTAACGGATGTTCGGCGCGCTCAGGCAGCCGGAGTGGGCGATCTTGTCGAACACGGCCTTGGCGACCCGTTGCTCGTTGAGCAAGTAGTCATGGTGCCGGGCAATCTGGTCGCGCTGCTCCACCACCGTGGCCTGCAACCGACGCAAGCGATCCATGGCCTTGATCTTGGCCGCCAGGATCACTTGGTTGTAGGGTTTGGCCAGGAAATCGTCGCCGCCCGCTTCCACGCAACGGGCCAGGGCTTCGCCCTCAGTCAACGAGGTGAGGAAAATGATCGGGACCAACTGGTCCCCGGCCAACTGCTTGATCTTCTGCGCGGCTTCAAAGCCGTCCATCACCGGCATCATCGCGTCCATCAACACCAGGTGAGGACGCTGCTCCAGATAGACGTTAACCGCTTCGGCGCCATCGGCCGCAGTGAGCACATGATGCCCCTGGCGGCGGACGATGGTCGACAACAGCAGTCGGTCAGCGGCACTGTCTTCGGCAATCAGGACCGTCAGCGACTCCGACGACGATTGCATGGCGATCAACTGATGTCGAACAGCTTGTCGAAATTGGAGATCGCGAGGATTTTCTTGACGTCATTGCTGCTGTTGACAACGCGGATATCCGACGCATCGCCACCGGCATGATCACGCAACAGCAGGAGCATGCCCAAGGCGGAACTGTCGAGATAAGTGGCGTCTTTCAAATCCACCACGATGGAGTCAGGTTTTTTGTTGAGCCGTTCATAGGACTCACGAAATTCCTGATGCCGCCCGAAATCGAATCGACCTTTGATCGAGATCGTCAGCTTATGCCCATCGGGGGATACTTCGGTAACAACTGACATGATCGGCTTCCTTGTCATGGACATACGTGTACAAGGTGTAGCATCTGGTAAAGGTCTGAGCAAGGTTTTGCCTCATTCAGCCGACAAAATCGCGGTTTCGCATCAATAGGGATTCTGGCGTGGCAGGCGCTGGGACAACTCATCGAGGAGTTTCTGTTCGCGCTTGTCTTCCAGTTGCCGTGCCTCATCAATATAGCGCTGCACCAGTTTGCGCAGCCCTTCGACCCGGGCAAACGCCTCTTGCCAGCTCTGGCGGGCCTTCTCCAGGTTGTTCTGGTGCCAGACCAGGCTCTGGCGCTGCTGGTCGATAGCGGTACCCAACTGCGCAAGGAATCCTTGGTAACCCAATAACCACTGCCCGGAAACCCCGTGGGCGCCCCGGGCGATCCACTGCTCCTGGTACTCGAGTCGAAAGTTTTCGAGGTCTGCCAGTTTGCTTTCGGCGACTTTGACCTGGCCCTGAAAATACGCCAGTCGCTGGACGGCAGTCTTCTCGGCCTTTTCCGCCATGTCCACCACTGGCGCCAGGCGTGCCGCACGACTCGTGGCCATGGCCGGTTACGTGCCTGAGACCGGGGCGAAAATAGTCTGCAAATGCGCTTCGCTGGCGCCCATGCCGATGTTGTCGTTCAGGCTCTGGCGCAGGTAAACGGCCATGGCCGGGTAAAGACTGATGGCGGTGTCGGTCTCACGGTCACCACCGGGGACATAGGCGCCGACGCTGATCAGGTCGCGGCTTTGCTGGTAGCGCGACCAGTACTGCTTGAACTGCTGGGCGCGCTTCATGTGTTCGGCGCTGATCACCGACGGCATGACCCGGCTGATGGACGCCTCGATGTCGATGGCCGGGTAATGCCCTTCTTCGGCCAGGCGCCTGGACAGCACGATGTGCCCGTCGAGTACGCCCCGGGCCGAGTCGGCGATGGGATCCTGCTGGTCGTCGCCTTCGGACAGCACGGTATAGAATGCGGTGATCGAACCGCCGCCCTTTTCCGCATTGCCGGCGCGCTCCACCAGTTTCGGCAGCTTGGCGAATACCGAAGGCGGATAACCCTTGGTGGCCGGCGGCTCGCCGATGGCCAGGGCGATTTCCCTCTGGGCCTGGGCGAAACGGGTCAGCGAATCCATCAACAGCAGGACGTTCTTGCCCTTGTCGCGAAAGTACTCGGCAATGCGCGTGCAGTACATGGCTGCCCGCAGGCGCATCAATGGCGCATCGTCCGCCGGCGAAGCCACCACCACCGAACGCTTGAGCCCTTCCTCGCCAAGAATGTGCTCGATGAATTCCTTCACCTCGCGACCCCGCTCGCCGATCAGCCCCACCACGATGATGTCGGCTTCGGTGAAGCGGGTCATCATGCCCAGCAGCACACTTTTGCCCACCCCGGTACCGGCGAACAGGCCCAGACGCTGGCCGCGTCCGACCGTCAATAAACCGTTGATGCAGCGGATGCCCACGTCCAGCGGTACGCTGATGGGGTCACGCTTGAGGGGATTGATCGTCGGGCCGTCCATCGGCACCCAGTCTTCAGCCTTCATGCCGCCCTTGCCGTCCAGGGCCCGCCCGGCCCCGTCCAGCACGCGCCCGAGCATGCTCATGCCCATGGGCAGGCGGCCATTGTCGGCCAGGGGCACCACGCGCGCACCCGGGGCGATGCCAGCAACGCTGCCCACCGGCATCAAGAAGACCTTGCTGCCGGAGAAGCCCATGACTTCAGCTTCGACCTGCACCGGGTGATAGCTGTCGTCGTTGATCACCATGCAACGGCTGCCCATGGCGGCACGAAGACCTTCGGCTTCGAGGGTCAGGCCGACCATGCGCAGCAGGCGGCCTTCCAGGATCGGTTGACCGGCCAGCTCGCTGGCCTCGGCGTAGCTGCCCAGGCGCTTGCCGAAACTGGTTCGCTCAAGGCGCATCGCGGTTGTCCAGTGCAGAAGCGTCCAATTCAGGTACATCCAAGCCAGCATCGGCCGGCGCGGCATCAGCGCTGATCAGGGGTTCGTCCGGCAACTCCAGGCTCAGATCGGGAGCGGCCGGATGCAGGGCCTGTTCGTGCAACTGGTCGAACAATTTGGCCATGATCTGACTGATGCGCGTTTCAACGGTGGCGTCGATGCGGCTGTGTTCGGTTTCCACACGGCAGCCGCCGGGCAGCAGCGAAGCGTCCTCGACGATACGCCAGGTTTCTTCATGGCGTTCGCGCAGCGCCTTGACCAGCTCGAAGTCCTGGGGATTGATGTACAGCCGCACGTTGCCCACGCCCAATGGCAACAACTTGAGCGCTTCGCGCATGACATGTTCGATCTGGGTCGAATCGATGGCCAGTTCGCGCTGGATCACTTGCCGGGCGATGTGCTGCACCAGCCCCACCAGGGATTTCTCGATCTGGCTGTCCTGCTCGGCGATAGGGTCGAACAGGTTGAGCATCAGCGATTCCAAGGCACGGAGCTTGGCCGTCAGCGCCACATCGGCTTCCTGGCGGACCTTGAGCGAGGTGCTGTGGAAGCCTTCCTTTTCACCCACGGCAAAGCCTTCGTTGTAGGCTTCCTGGCGAATGCTCTCGACTTCCTCGAGGGTCAGTGGCTGGACTTCCTCCAGCGGCACTTCCTCCGGTTCCGGCAGCTCTTCCACCGGTTCCGGCTCAGGCTCGGGAACATGGGGGTCGAAGCTGGGCAGCGACCAGACGTCGAAACCACCGACGTCACGGGCGCGGATCAGGTCGCTGGGTGCTTCATCACTCTTGGCAGACATAACGACCTTAGATCATCTCTTCGCCGCCCTTGCCACCGAGAACGATCTCCCCGGCTTCGGCCATGCGGCGGGCGATGGTGAGGATTTCCTTCTGTGCGGTTTCCACGTCGCTGACGCGTACCGGGCCCTTGGCCTCGAGATCGTCGCGCAACAGTTCGGCCGCCCGTTTGGACATGTTCTTGAAGATCTTTTCCTTGACGCCTTCGTCCGACCCCTTGAGGGCCAGTACCAGCACGTCGGACGACACTTCGCGCAACAGCGCCTGGATGCCACGATCGTCGACATCGGACAGGTTGTTGAACACGAACATGAGGTCTTCGATCTGACCGGACAGGTCTTCGTCGAACTCGCGGATCGAGTCCATCAACTGACCTTCGATCGAACTGTCGAGGAAGTTCATGATGTCCGCCGCGCGCTTGATGCCACCCAGGGTGGTGCGCGAGGCATTGGAGTTGCCCGAGAACTGCTTCTCGAGAATCTGGTTCAATTCTTTCAGGGCCGCCGGCTGCACGGTGTTGAGCGAAGACACCCGCAGGATGATGTCCAGGCGCACCTTGTGGTCGAAGTTGCCCAGCACTTCACCGGCCTGGTCCGGATCGAGGTAAGCCACCACGATCGCCTGGATCTGCGGGTGCTCGTAACGGATCACGTCGGCAACCGCCCGCGGCTCCATCCACTTGAGGCTGTCCAGGCCGCTGGTGTTGCCGCCCAACAGGATCCGGTCGATCAGGCCGTTGGCCTTGTCCTCGCCCAGTGCCTGGGTGAGCATCTTGCGCACATAGTCGTCGGAACCGACGCCCAGGCTGGTCTGATCGCCGACGATGTCGACGAACTCACTCATCACCTGCTCGACCTGTTCACGGTGCACGTTGCCCATTTGTGCCATGGCCACGCCCACACGCTGGACCTCCTTGGGCCCCATGTGGCGCAGCACCTGGGCAGCGTCGGTCGAACCCAGGGACAGCAGCAGGATCGCGGCTTTGTCGACCCGGGACAATTTGGCAACAGCGGCTCGATTATCACTCATCTGCGTTAATCCACTCTTTCACGACCTGGGCCACACGACCCGGATCTTCTGCCACCAGACTCTTGATGGCGTTCAACTGAGCGTCATAGCCTTCACTCGGGCTTGGCAGCAGAATGCTCTGCGGCCCGCCGAGGCTGACGCGATCGTTGGCCAATTCGCCATCCAGGCCGCCCATGCCTCCCAGCTCGACATCACCAAAACCTGCCAACTGCTTGCTCTTGCCGCCACCGGTGATGTTGTTGAGCACCGGACGCAGCACGCCAAACACCAGCACCAGGATAAACAGCACACCCAGTACTTGCTTGACCACATCCCAGAACCAGGGTTGCGAATAAAACGGAATATCGGCGACCACTTCACCGCGTTCCAGGGAGAACGGTACGTTGATCACGCTGACGCTGTCGCCGCGGCTGGCGTCGAAACCGACGGCGTCCTGCACCAGGCGAGTAAAGCGCGCCAATTCGTCGGCACTCCATGGTGCACGACTGGTTTCGCCGTTGGCCGCATTGACCTTGACCTGATCGTCCACCACCACGGCGACCGACAAGCGGGTCAAACGGCCCTGCTGCTGCTTGGTGTGGCTGATGGAGCGGTCGAGTTCGAAGTTCTTGGTCGACTGCTGACGCTTGTCGGCCGGATACGGCGCCAGCATCGGCTGGCCGGTGGCCGGGTCCATGATCTGCTGGCCATTGGCATCGATCAGCGGTTGGCCTGGCTGCACCATGCCGGCGGCCGCCGTGGCGCCACCGGTGGTTTGCGGCGCGCTGGCCGGCGACGGCGGCTGGTTGCTCAGGGCACCCGGTACGCCTTGCGGGCCATTGCTGGCAGTACGCTGCTCATTCACCGACTGTTCGCTGCGCAACGCCGGTTGATCCGGGTTGAACTGCTCGGAAGTGGACTCGACGGCGCTGAAGTCGACATCAGCCGACACTTCGGCTTTGTAGCGATCGTTACCCAGGATCGGTTGCAGGATGTTGTGCACCCGCTGGGTCAG
The DNA here is from genome assembly GCF_008801605.1 of Pseudomonas brassicacearum subsp. brassicacearum. Lineage (GTDB taxonomy): Bacteria > Pseudomonadota > Gammaproteobacteria > Pseudomonadales > Pseudomonadaceae > Aquipseudomonas > Aquipseudomonas brassicacearum. The sequence goes on from NZ_VZPJ01000010.1 coordinate 180,966, forward strand.
CATGCCTTCCATGCGGCGGCTGTAATCGAATTGCTTGCCGGCCATGGTCAGTTCGGAGTTTTCCGCCTGATCGGACAGCAGGTTGCCTTTCTGGTCGACCACAGTGATCTGCGATTTGCTCAGCTCAGGTACGCTGGTTGCCACCAGGTTGATGATGGCAAGCACTTGGCCTGGCTCCAGGGAGCGGCCCGAATACAGCTCGACCAATACCGAAGCGCTGGGCTTGCGCTCATCGCGCACGAACACCGAGCTTTTCGGGATCGCCAGGTGCACACGGGCGCCCTTGACGTTGTTCAGGCTGGAAATGGTCCGCGCCAGCTCACCCTCCAGGCCGCGACGATAACGGGTCGCTTCCATGAATTGGCTGGTGCCCAGGCCCTGGTCCTTGTCGAGGATCTCGAAACCGATGTTGCCATCGGTAGGCGTCACGCCAGCCGCAGCGAGCTTGAGGCGCGCACGGGCAACGTCATCGGCCTTGACCAGCAACGCGCCGGAGTTGGGTTCGACGGTGTAAGGAATGTCGGCGGAAGCCAGGGTTTCCATGACTTGCTTGGCGTCCATGCCCGCCAGGCTGCCATACAGCGGCCGGTAGTCCGGCTGCTGGGACCACAGCACCACGGCAAAACCAATCGCCACGCTGGCAGCCAGGCCGACCAACAGGCCCACCTGACGCAGCATGGTCATCTCGGAGAGATTTTCCAGGAAGGACAGACCGAATAGCGGCGGTTTGCCGTCTACCGGAGTGGCCTTGGCCGGAACGTTATCAACGGCTGCTTCTGCCATGACTCAATAATTTCCTTAAACCGGCATCTGCATGATGTCTTGGTAGGCTTGAACCAGTTTGTTACGAACCTGGGTCAACGCCTGAAACGAGACACTGGCTTTCTGCGAGGAGATCATTACGTCCGTCAGGTCGACGCCACTTTTGCCAATCTCGAAAGCACTGGCCAACTGGTTCGATGCCTGCTGGGTATCGTTCACTTTATTGACGGCCTGACCGAGCATGTCGGAAAAGCTGCTGCCACCCACCTGGGGGACCGCGACCGATTTAGGCTGGGCCATGGCGTCCATTTGCATGGCCCGCATGTCCAACATCAACCGATTAAATTCAATACCTTGGCTCATGGTCTACTCTCTCTGGCGGCCCGCATTTTTTTGACACTTACTCAGCGGGTATTCAGGTATTAGCAACAAGGGTGCCAGCTCCATGGCCGCAAAAAACAAATGCGCGCACAACTCCATTGTGGGAGCGAGCTTGCTCGCGATAACCCATCACATCCGACCTCAACTTGACTGACCCACCGCTATCGCGAGCAAGCTCGCTCCCACAGGGATTTTCGGCGCTTATTCAACTGGCGAACAGATAAGCCTCGACATCCATGCCGGCGTCGCGCATTTGCGCCAGTTTGTAGCGCAGGGTACGCGGGCTGATCCCCAGGCGTTCGGCCGCCTCCTTGCGACGACCGCGTTCGGCGCGCAGGGTGTCGATGATCATCTGGAATTCGCGACGACGCAGGTCGTCTCCCAAGGCGCCGGCCGACTCGCCCTCCACTTCCACCGCAGGCGCAAAGGCCGCTGCTGGTACTGGCGACAGAGCAGGCAATGGCGCGCAGGCCACCGGGCCGACCAGGCAGAAATCCTCCGGTTGGATCAAGCCGCCCTGCTGCAGGATCAAGGCCCGCTGGATGGCGTTATCGAGCTCTCGGACATTTCCCGGCCATGGGTAGGCAATCAGGCAGGCCTGAGCCTGCGTTGATAGCCGCGCCGCCGCATGCTTCATTTTATTGACGTGTTTGTTCAGCAGACGCTCAGCCAGCGGCAGGATATCGGCGGTGCGCTCGCGCAACGGACGCCAGGCCAGCGGGAATACCGACAGGCGGTAATAGAGATCCTCACGAAACCGCCCAGCCGCCACTTCGCCGGCCAGGTCGCGGTTGGTGGTCGCCACCACGCGGATATCCAGGCTGATGGGCTTGCGCGCACCGACCCGTTCCACTTCCCGCTCCTGCAATACCCGCAGCAACTTGGCCTGCAAGCCCATCGGCATTTCGGAAATTTCATCGAGCAGGATCGTGCCGCCGTCGGCTTGTTCGAATTTACCGGCCTGAGCCGCGATGGCCCCCGTGAACGAGCCCTTTTCGTGACCGAACAGTGTCGCCTCGAGCATGTTGTCGGGAATCGCCGCGCAATTGATGGCAATGAACGGTTCGCTGGCACGCCGGGACTGTTGATGGATATAGCGCGCCAGCACTTCCTTGCCCGTACCGGACTCGCCGGAAATCAACACGGTTGAATCGCTGCGTGCCACCCGTGCGGCCAATTCCAGCAGTTGCGCACTGGCCGGCTCAATGGCCACCGGGCCTTCGCCCTCGACCGCGAGGCTGCCCAAGGCATGACGCGCGACCAGGTCCAGCAGCGCTTTTGGCTCGAACGGCTTGACCAGGTAATCCGCGGCGCCCTGGCGCATGGCATCCACCGCTCGCTCGACGGCGCCGTGAGCGGTCATCAGCAAGACCGGCAGTTGCGGCTGACGGGCGCGCAACAGGCCGAGTAATTGATGGCCGTCCATGCCCGGCATATTGACGTCACTGACCACCAGGCTGAATGCTTCGCGCCCCACCGCCAGCAGCGCTTCTTCCGCCGAACCGACAGCGGCATAGTCGTGCCCGGCCAGCACCAGTGTATCGGCCAGCGCCTCGCGCAGGGCCCGGTCATCCTCAACCAGTAACACCTTGATCGCCATTGCTTTCACTCCACCACTGGCGCATTGGAAAACAGCGGCAAGCACACCGTCGCACAGGTGCCACGACCCAACCGCGAGCGCAGTTGCAATTCTCCCTGGTGGGCACGCGCCACAGCCTTGACCACGGTCAGGCCCAGGCCGGTGCCAGTGGTCTTGGTGGTGAAAAATGGCTCGCCCAAGCGCGCCAGCACGGCCGGCGCGATACCACTGCCGTTGTCGCTGACACACAGGCGCAAGGTGTGATCGCGTGTATATAAGTGCACTTTCAGCCGGACGTCGCCGCCGCTGGCCTGGATCGCGTTTTCGATGAGGTTCAGCACCGCGCCCACCAACGTGTCGCGGTTACATAACACTTCGCCGACGTGGCTGTCGCACTGCCAACGGATCGGCAGCTCCTGTACATGGGTCAACGCCGCGGCCTGCAGTGATTGCAGCAAGGCCTTGGGGGTGACACGGTCGGTCAACGGCAGCTCGCCGCGAGCGAATACCAGCATGTCGCGCACCTGGTGCTCCAGTTCGTGCAGGCGTTCTTTCAAGCGTCCGGCGAACCGTTGCTGGGTTTCCATCGGCAATTGCTGTTCAGTCAGATGACTGGCATAGAGCAGCGCGGCAGAAAGCGGCGTACGAATCTGATGGGCCAGCGACGCCACCATCCGCCCCAGGGAAGAGAGGCGCTCATGGCGAGCCAGCTGGTCTTGCAAGTGACGGGTTTCAGTCAAGTCATTGAGCAGCACCAACTGCCCCGGCTCGGCATCCAGCGAGCGCGTCGAGATGGACAGGCGCCGACCGTCCTTGAGGGAGACCTCATGACCATCGTCTTCACGGGGCGCAAAGCAGCGGGCGATGACATGCCGCCACAGCTCGCCTTCCAACGGCAGGCCGAGCAGCTCGCAGGCCGCGGGGTTGGCTTCGCGTACACGGCCGTGGGCGTCGATGACGATAACGCCACCGGGCAACAGATCGAGGAGATTTTGCAGACGATTAGCCAGGCGTTCCTTTTCCGCCAGCTCCTGCATGCGCTGGGCGCTGACCACGGCCAGCTCACCCTTGAGCTCGGTGACCCGGGCTTCGAGCAGGCTGTAGGAATCAGTCAGTTGGCTGGACATCTGGTTGAACAGCGAAAATGCCTGCTCAAGTCCAAGCCGGCTTGCCTGCTCGGCGGACGGCATGTGTTCCGGCTCGGGGACAGGAGACATCTGGGCGGCTAGGGTCATCGTGCTCTCTCGCTTGGCTGACCGTCAGTTAAACGGAACGTTGCGAGGGCTATAGCAATACCCGTGCCGAAAAAAAACCGCCTGAAAATCAGGCGGTTGGAAAACAGGCGTCAATCATCCGCCTGTTCATCTCCTTCGCGACGGCTCATGCCGTACTTGCGCATCTTCTCCACCAGGGTGGTGCGACGGATGCGCAGGCGTTCTGCCGCGCGGGCCACGATACCGTTGGCATCATCCAGCGCCTGCTGGATCAGCCCTTGCTCCAGGCCTCCCAGGTAATCCTTGAGATCCAGGCCTTCGGGCGGCAACAAGGCATTGGCGGTGAAATCCGGTGTGTGGCCGTTGATTGCCACCCGCTCCTCCAGATCGCTGCGCAGGCTGTCGACCATTTGCTCGTCTTCGTCGTCGACGTAGCGGAATTTCTTCGGCAGTTCGTTCACGCCGATCACCCCGTACGGGTGCATGATCGCCATGCGCTCCACCAGATTGGCCAGCTCACGGACGTTGCCCGGCCAGCCATGGCGGCACAGGGACATGATCGCCGCCGAGTTGAAACGAATCGAACCGCGCTTTTCGTGCTCCATGCGCGAGATCAGTTCGTTCATCAACAACGGAATGTCTTCGACGCGCTCGCGCAGTGGCGCCATTTCGATCGGGAAAACGTTGAGGCGGTAGTAGAGGTCTTCGCGGAAACTGCCAACCTCGATCATGCTCTCGAGGTTCTTGTGCGTAGCGGCAATGATTCGCACATCGACGCTCTGGGTCTTGTTGCTGCCCACGCGTTCGAAGGTGCGCTCCTGCAGGACCCGCAACAGCTTGACCTGCATCGGCAGCGGCATGTCGCCGATTTCGTCGAGAAACAGCGTACCGCCGTTGGCCAGTTCGAAACGCCCGGCGCGGCTGGTGATCGCGCCGGTAAAGGCGCCCTTCTCATGACCAAACAGCTCGCTCTCCAGCAACTCGGCCGGGATCGCGCCACAGTTGACTGGCACGAACGGCGCTTCGCGGCGCTTGGAGTGGTAATGCAGGTTGCGCGCAACCACTTCCTTGCCGGTGCCCGATTCGCCCAGGATCAGCACGCTGGCGTCGGTATCGGCGACCTGCTGCATCATCTGGCGCACGTGCTGGATCGCCCGGCTGGTGCCGACAAGGCTGCGGAACAGGTTGGGTTCGCGATGCCTGCCACGCTCACGGGCCTGGTCGTACATCTCGCGATAAACCTGCGCGCGATGCAGCGAATCAAGCAGCTTGCTGTAGCTGGGCGGCATTTCGAGCGTGGAAAGAACCCGGCGGCGCTGGTCTTCAGGCAAGTCAAGGGAAGAATTTTCGCCCATTAACAAAACCGGAAGGAACTCATCCCAGGTTGAGAGTGTCTTTAGCAAGCCCAAAAGCGTTGCAGGAGCATTTACGGTCCCGATAAGGACACAGATGACTTCACGACTGGACGACAATGAGCCGACAGCCTGCTGCCAGTCATGGCTTCCGCAGGGTAAATTTTCTTCGCCGAGAAAATTCAGGATCACCGCCAAGTCGCGGCGGCGGACGCTATCGTCATCGATCAGGAGAATTTTGGTTTCACGCCACATGCAATAGCAACTTCCCTAGTCAACCCAATGCCCGAAATTAGGGGGCAAGCTAGACGCTTGCAGACTTGTCATGCCTGTAGACGCCTTAAATCTGTAAACAGCTACTAGTTAAGTCAAAAAACCGCGCACAGTCAAATTTATGGCGCAACGGCTCGGATTAAGTGAGCATTAACCGAACAGATGGTAAACCTTTGCCGCGTTCTGTGCTTGATGGATCTGTTGCATCTCGTCGACGATCGCCTGACGCTCTCCTGTCGCCGCCTCCAGCAATTGCCGATACACCCCTAGCAACTCCTCAAGATTGATCCGCAACGCCGCCTCATCCACCTGGGACTCGCCCAGGACGTCTTCCATGCAGGAACGGCAAGCCAGGTCCAACTGACCGATGGCCTCCCAGTTTCGCTCGGCCAGGGCATCAACCAAGGCATCACGGGTTTGTTCGATTCGCTGCAGGACAAGACTCATGAGAGCACTCCTTAGAATTGCGGACCAGGCGCGGCAATGGCATCCCAGCCTTCCTTGACCGTGTGAAGCAGATCGGCGACTTCGTCGAGGATCTTCGCATCGGCCTTGACGTTGGCCTCGGCCAGACGTTTCATCATGTAAGCGTAAAGAGCGTCCAATTCAGCGACCGACTCGGCCCGATTTTCCAGGTCCAGGCCTTCACGCAAACCACCGACGATGCCGATGGCCTTGCTGATCAGAATGCCTCTGTTTGCAATATCCTTGCGCTCCAGCGCGCCCTTGGCTTGGGCGATACGATCCAGTCCGCCTTCCATGAGCATCTGCACAAGACGATGGGGACTCGCTTCGGAGGTTTGCGCTTGGGCGCCAATCTTCTGGTATTGGCGAAGGGCCAACATCGGATTCATGTTCTACCTCATCTAAAACTTCAGTTCGTATAAACAGCGTATCGACGCTGCGTCAAAAAACTTTAGGTCAAAAAGCCGAAAGCCCGGAACGCTGTCAAAACGTTGCCGGGCTTTTGCATCGGTCGAAAATCAGCTGTTCTTCTGCTGCGCCGTCATTGCTTCGAACATGGAAGTGATGTTGCTGGCGGTGGCCTTCAGCTTGCCGACCAGGGTGTCCATGTCGTTGTACTTTTTAGTCAGTACGGCGGTCAGGGTCTCGACCCGACGATCCAGAGCCTCCTGATCGTTCTTCAGGCGAGTCTGGGTCCTGTTCAGCGCCGTGGTCCGCTGATCGAGGATGCCACCTGTCTGGGTGAAGGGCTCGATCGCCTTACCCATGCGCTCCAGCAGGCCATTGCTGCCAGTGAACAACGTTTGCACTTCACCGCTGAGCTTTTTATCGTTCATCGCTGTGGTGAATTTGACGCTATCGAAGTTCAACGCACCCGTCTTCTGATCGGTGGTAATACCCAACTGGGCTAGCGAAGTCAGCTTGTCCCCGGCGCCGGTTTCAGACAAAGGCGTTCGAATCGCCGCCAGCAGCGAGCGAGGCAACGCATCGCCTGTCAATTTTGCCGAGACTGTCAGCTTCCCATCATCGTCGAGCGACGGCTTGGTCAGTGCGGTGATGCTATTGGCGATCGCGTTATAGGCATCGACAAATTTCTGGATCGAGGCTTTCAGGCCATCGTTGTTCGGCGCCACGGTAACAGTTGAAGTGCCCCCGCCTGCCACTCCGAGCAAATTCAACGTCAATCCGGAAATCGCCGTGCTGACCGTATTGCTCTTGCTGGTCAGCAGCATGCCATCGACGGTGAAGCTGGCATCCTGGGCCAGGGCACCGATGGCGCCCGCGGAAGTAGCCGTCAGCGCAGTATTGTTGGCACCCACAACGTTCGTCCCATCGATCTCCAGCCCGGCGATACCACTCACCGAGATGTCGGAACCTGCGCCGGTAGTGCTTGAACCCAGCACCAGGCGCGAACCGAAAGAGTCGGTGATGATGTTCGCACTGAAACCGGCAGCCTTGAGCGAAGTGTCGGCATTGATCGCGTCACGAACCGATTGCAGGGTCGAACCATCCGGCACATTGAGGTTGTAGTTGACACCGTTCTGCGCGATGGTCAGCGTGCCAGAGGGGATGGCACTGGTAGTACCACCGGCAAAAGCCGCCGTAGTGACTTTGGACGCAGTGGCCAGGCTTGTGACTTTGATCGCGTAAGTGCCATTCACCGCCGAGTTGCTGGCGGTAGCCGTGAGGACACCGGGGGAGGAAGATGTCGCAGCAAAACCCGAGAATTGCGGGGTCGTTGTGCTGGACAAGTCCTTCATCGCGGTATTGAAAGCCGCCAACAATGACTTCAGGGTTCCCACCCCGGAGATACTGTTGGTAGTCGTCGTCGTCGCTCGGGTGATCTGACCTTGCTTGGCGGCCTTGTCAGAATCGACCAACGCCTTGACTATCGCGGTGGTATCAAGGCCAGAGCCTAAACCCAAGCCAGGTAGAATTGGACTTGCCATGTGGGACTCCCTTCAGTATGTCGCCGGCCTTTTGACCCTTACAACGCCCAAAAGAACATAGCAACAAAATTCGTGCCAGTTGTCAGGCTTCGGCGCTGAACAACAAGCTGTTTGCATCATTCAAACTGTTGGCCAGTTTCAGAACTTCTTCGTTCGGGATCTGGCGAATCACTTCACCGGAACCACTGGCGATCACTTTGACCACTACTTTGCCTGAAGGCTCATCAATAGAGAACTCCAGGTTGCGCTTGACCGACTGAACGAACTTCTCGATTTCCTGAACGGCCTTCTTGAGTTTGTCCTGCTCGGCGGCAGCGTCTTTAGGAGCTTCCTTGACCGGAGTCACGGTAGCAACCTCGGCTTGAGGCTTCTCCACTGGCTTGTCGACCACTGTCGGTGCCGGCTTCGCCGCTGGATAAGACAAGTTCAGCTTCACGCTCATATCCATGTCCATCACCTCTTGAACGGAAAAAGCGAGAGAGCACGCAAGCGCACTCCCCCGCTAAAACTCATCCGGCTATTACTGAAGCAGCTTCAGTACAGCGGATGGCAGTTGGTTGGCCTGGGCCAGAACCGAGGTAGACGCTTGCTGCAGAGTCTGCTGCTTGGTCAGTTGTGCAGTTTCAGCAGCGAAGTCGGTATCTTGTACACGACCCAGTGCAGCACTGGCGTTTTCGTTGATGTTCTGCAGGTTGGAGATGGTGCTGGCGAAACGGTTTTGTGCAGCACCGAGGTCGGCACGAGCGCTGTTGATGGTGTCGATCGCGCTGGTGATTGCATCCATGGCGGCCGAGAAGTTGGTTTCAGCAGTAGCACTGTCGGAACCAATGATGGTGATTGCCGAGTCAACACCCAGGCTTGCAGCGTCGAAACTGGCGCTCAAGGTCAGGGAGATCTGGTTGTCAGTACCGGTGTTCGAACCGACCTGGAAAGTCATGGTGCTGGCAGTACCGTCGAGCAGGTTCTTGCCGTTCAGGTTGGTGCTGTTGGCGATACGGGTCAGTTCGTCGCTCATCTGCGAGAACTCTTTGTTCAGAGCGACACGGTCGGTTGCGCTGTTGCTATCGTTACGGGACTGGATGGCCAGTTCACGCATACGTTGCAGAATGTTGGTCTGCTCCTGCATCGCGCCTTCAGCGGTCTGCGCCATGGAGATACCGTCGTTGGCGTTTTTGATCGCCATGGTCTGACCGCGAATTTGCGAGGTCATACGGGTAGCGATCTGCAGGCCGGCGGCGTCGTCTTTAGCGCTGTTGATTTTCAGGCCGGAAGACAGACGGGTCATCGAAGTGGAGAGAGCGTCGGAAGCCCGGTTCAGGTTCTTCTGAACGTTCAACGATGTGGTGTTGGTGTTTACTGTTAAAGCCATGACGAATTCCTCGTTGGTTGGGTACTGCGGCTTCCGGCCCTGGCAACCGCCGGGTGTGGCCTAGAGAACCTTCGTAATAGTTATCGTCGGATTGGGAACTTGCTTGAGGGCTTTTTTCAAAAAATTTGCTAGCAGACTGCCATCCCTTGCAAAACAAGGGTTTAGTCACTGGAAAAAGCCCGAAAAATGGCGTCAAGAAACCGCAGGACCAAAGTTGCGGGCAAAAAAAAGCGCCACAGGCCAACCTGAAGCGCTATTGGAAAAACGTGATTCGATCAATCGCGATACAGAATCGCCGAGCCCCACGACAGGCCCACACCGAAACCGCTGATCGCCACGCGCTTCCAGTCAGCATCCAGGACGTGCTTTTCCAGCAGCAGCGGAATGCTCGACGACACGGTATTGCCGGTCTCGACCATGTCCTTGATAAACTTCTCAGGCTCTCCCTCGAAACGCCGCGCCACGGCATCCACAATCGCCGCGCTGCCCTGGTGGATGCAGAATGCGTCGATATCACTGGCTTGCAGTGACGATTCGTCCAGCAGTTCGTGCAAATGAGCGGGCACTTTCAACAGGGCGAAGTTGAAGACCTGGCGGCCGTTCATGAAAAACACCCCATCGCTGACCTTCAGGTGTGGCGCGCCGGAACCATCGGTGCCGAACTTCGCCTTGCCCAACTGCCAGCTGGCGCCCTCGGCCATCCACGTGGCGGTGGCGGCATCGCCAAACAACATGGTGGTGTTACGGTCTTCAGGGTCGACGATTTTCGAATATGGGTCGGCGGTCACCAGCAACCCGTTCTTCAGCCCTGCGGCCTCCATGAAGCCTTTCAGGGCGTAGATGCCGTACACGTAACCCGAGCAGCCCAGCGATATATCGAACGCCGCCACGTGGGTCGGCAACCCGAGCTTGTCCTGCACGATGGCAGCCGTGTGCGGCAGCCCCTCTTCATCACCGTTCTGGGTGACAACGATCAATGCGTCGATCGACTCGCGCGCAAGGCTTGGGTTGTTGGCGAACAGTGCATTCACTGCTTCGACACACAGGTCCGAGGTTTCCTGATCAGCGTCTTTGCGCGGCAGGAACGCCGAACCAATCTTGCCAAGGATGAATTCTTCATCCTTCTCGAATTTGGCACCCTGAGCGTAGTTATCCACACCAGCGGTCGGCACATAACTCGCTATGCTTTTTATGCCAATCATCATGGCTTCCCGATCATAAACTGCGACTAGGTTCACCCCCAAAAGCTCAGGGGCGCTTCAAAAATGGTTGATTTCCAAGGGCGGACGCCTTATTCGGCAAACGAACGGGCCTCCACTCCGGGGAATACAATACAGTGAAGATGCACTTTATGACCTATGCGTCACGCCGTTTTGTCCTGGAGGGGCATTTTTTCATGACAAACGAAGCTGCGTCATTTCCCGCAACGGCATTGGACACTGGACAGCAATCTTGAGGATGGCGAGGCAATTGGGCGAGAACGCCGGCAGGTTCAACCCGCCAGCGTCGATGGAATGCCTCGCAAGACGGGGTTATGCCAGCAAGTCGGTCCAGGGTACGTTGCGCACCGGCCCCAGGGTGAAGCCAGCGCCTTGCAATGCCAGGTTCGCGTTGTAGAAGCGATCCTGGGCGAGCGCCTCGGACCACTTCTCACGCAGCGCCGCACGCGCCTCTGGCGTACTCGCCAGCACGCCGGACTGGATCACCTGCACGTGTGGCGTCCATACCGTCAGGTAGCCGGCCTGGCCGACTCTGAGGCACAGATCCACGTCACCCAAGGCATCGTCGAACAAATCGCTGTCTATGCCGTCAGCAGCGTTGAACAGCTGTTTGGAAATCATCAAGCAGGCAAAAGACACCGCCGAACAATTCTGCTCGACGACCAACCGGTTCATGTAGCCTCTGGCGGTCTTCGGCTCGCCGACGAAGGCCGAGCCCACTTCGTCATTCAAGCCCAGGACCAGGCCGGCCTGGGTGATACGCCCATCGCGCTCGACCAGCTTGGCGCCGACCACACCGACTTCCGGACGCAAGGCCTGGTTGAGCAGCGATTCGATCCAGTTGACGTTGACCACTTCACTGTCGGCCGCCAGGGTAACCAGATACTCGCCCTTGGCCTCCTGGCTGGCAGCGTTGACCCAGGTGCCCGTCGCGACATTCGGTTCGATATCCAACAGCCGAACGCGACTGGCTTGGTGCCCCTGGCCATCAAGCCAGGTGCGCAGCACGGAATGGTTCGCTGTCCCGGTGGGGACCAATACTTCGTAACGCTGATATCGGGTGCGCTGCAGTACGCTGAGCAGGCAACGTTGTAGCGCCGGCAGATCGCCAATGCCATGGACGATGATCGACACCAGAGGGCGCTCGGCAAATCGGTAATCGATTTTGTGCGTGCCCGGCACGACCGCGCTCACGTCAGCCTGATAACCACGAACCGCCAAGTGACGCAGCAATGTCTTGCGCTCGTCGGCATTGTCTTCCACCGGCAGCGCCTGGCAAGTCAACAGAGGTTCATCCAGGTGGGCAAGCCCCTCCAGGCCGTCCTGCTCGATCAAACGTAACAGCAGGTCGAACTCCAACGCATTCTTGAACTCGCGCGAATAACCGCCGAGCTTTACCAACGTCTCTCGGCGTACCAGCCAATGACGGGCCATCAAGGCCGGGGCGCTTTGCAGCAAGTCAAGGTTGAACCCTGGCCGGAAGACGTCGGCCAGCGTCCCGTCAGGCTGGCGCTGGAACTCATCCATAGCCACGGCCTGGCACTGTGGCGCGGCCAGAAATTCCAACCCCGCGCGGAACAGGCCACCCGGCGTCAATTCATCGCCGGCCTCGGCCATGACCATCCAATCGCAATCGCTTTGGCTGACAACCTGATTGATTTTGTCGACGTAATTGCTTTCATTGACTTTGACGAAATGCAGGACCTGCTGCGGTGTGGTCTCGGCCGGCAGGTCCCCAGTAGTAAACACGACAATCTTGAACGCCCGGCAATAGCCATTGATCACGCTGTCGAAGGTTGCCTGCATCTTGAAGACGTCAGCGTCCAGATCCAGGAGCAAAATGCCAAATCTCGGGCCCCCGTTGCGAGCAGCCAGGTATTTGGACACTTTCTGGGCTTCACTGGCGCTCGGTTCACGCGCCTCGAGCCAGCGCAGCAATTGACCGGAGCGTGTGGTGTCGAAAAACCTCGCGGTATTTTCAAACGCCGCTGCCTTGAGCCGCTGTTCCCAGGCCTGGATCATTTGCACGTAGCGCTTGTCACCCTTGGCCTGCATGACCTCAAGCAGTTGTTTCACCAGATCCTGGTTGAAGGCATAGCTCAGGAAAGCCCTTGCTAGTTGTTCATCAAGCGGCTCGGCGCTGGTGTTGCGCTGAGGGCGAGACAGCTCCTTCTGCTTGAGCATGACCGCTTCCAGCTCCTTCAACTGTACCTGCCCGCTTGGCGCCGCATGAAGCAGGAATTCCAGCGCGGTGAGCACGTCAAAAAAAGCCTGGCTATAAAACGGCAACTCAACGTATTGCGTCGGTTCGAAACGACGAACCGGTTCGCCACGCCGCGAATCCCAGGTCGACTCGAACAGTTTCCCAGCCTGCGGCACCGAACGCTCGACCAGCTTCTTGAGTATGGTCCGGGCATATTCCCACGCCAAAGCATCCGTGCTAAAGGCGTCGACCAGCATGGTGCTCATGCGCTCCTGTTCAGCGACTGCTCGCAAGTCCTCGGTACCAGGTGCCATGCCAACCGGGTTCCGTGGCTTCGCCACGCGACTGCGCTCGTGTACACCATAAGGAATGTCCAGCAAGCGAACCTTTGCATCCGTCACCAACCCAAAGCAATGGCCGGCCTCCTGCAACCGCGAATCAAAACCGACGGGCAACGAAGCGTAACTGCGCCGCAGGGTTTCAGTGCGCGTGAGTGCACTCACCAATGACGGGCAATCCTCGGCAAACACGGCCAGCCGGGCTTCGGCCGATGCGCCGGAATAATCTTCACAGCCCTTGCGGTCGAGCAGGTAATAGTCAACACGGTCGGCATGGGCCTCGAACGCCAGGCTGTAGCCTTGGCAGGCACCGTATTCAGCGTGTGCTTCGAGGAAACACAACGATTGCTCGAGCGCTTGGGGCAGCAGGAAACTTTCGGCATCGGCAATCGCCAGGTAAGGCGTGGCAACTCGCTCGACGGCCTGGCGAACTTTTTCGCCGAAACCTCCCGCTGTGGGCGCGTGCTGGTATTGCACGCTGGGGAATGCTGCCGTGATATCAGCATCGATCAGGCTCGATGAGTCGATCACCAGCACCGCAAACGAACTGTCGCGGTAGTAGCGCAACGCCCGCCGCAGGGCAGTCGACTGGTCGTGAGCGAGCAGCACCAGGGTAAACCGTTCATTCAACGGCGCAGTCGATCCTGTTGGGACATTGCTTTGCATATTCATTCCTTAACAAGTGGGTGGCCGCATCAGCGATACCGGAGGTTTCGCGGTTGAAACTCATCAATCCGGTAGCCAACCATTGGCCCAGTACTGCAGGTTATCGCCGCGCAAGATAAAGTCGCGCAGCACCACTTCACGTAATTCGTCGCCCATCCGGTAGCTGGCAATCGGATCCGCCAGGTGCATCCGGATTGCCTCCAGCCATTCTTCGGCGCTGTTGGTGAGGATCCGGGTGCAAGGCAGGTGTCCCCGATAAGCTTCGGTATCCGAACAGATGACCGGATAGCCGCACGCACCGTATTCCAACAGGCGAAGGTTGCTTTTGCAGTCGTTGAAAATATGGAATTCCAACGGCGCCAAGGCCAAGTCGAGATTCAGGCTGGCAAGTTTTGCCGGATAAAGCGCCAGGCTCACGCCAGGATGGAACTCATGGATATAGGGCTTGAGCAAATCGGGGCACATGCCAAAGAAAACCCATTCGACTTCGTCGGCCAGTTCCCGAACCACATCGGCAATGAGCTCCAGGTCGCCACGGTGGCTGGTGCCGCCCCCCCAACCGATACGCGGCTTGCTGGAGGTTGCACGCTGGCTTCTGAGCTGATTCCACAGGCCGGCAGCCAGCATGTTGGGCACCACGCGGATGTCGTGGTGCATGCTCGACAAAGCGTCTGCCAATGGATGGGTGGACACCACCACCCGATCACACAGGCCGATCCCCTGTCGCAGCAAGTCCTCAAGGTTGTCCGGCATATTGCGGCGATGTTCGTTTTTCTCCGGGACCCTGGCGATGTAGTCATCCAATTCGTAGATGCGCATGGCGTTGGAGTAAGTCTTGACTTGAGCGATGTCCTTGAACTTACCCACGTTATAGCGACCTTGAAGCACGATCACATCCGGCGACTGGCGCTCGATGTCGATGATCGAAGGTGTATCGTAGGCAACACGCCCCACGATTCGCCCGGCCGCTTCCAGTTCGAACAACGGTTGGCTGACCCGGTAATGCCCCACTGCCGAGGTATTGACCGCCAGCCCCAGAATCGAAGGTACGTTGCGGGTGATCAACGGATTCCATCCGGTGCGTGGGCCGGGCTCAAGACTGAAGCTTTTCCCGGTCAGGGTCAGGTTACGGTTGTAGGCAGGATCGTTGGCGATCCTGGGCAACCAGCGCTGATAGAACGCCTCTTGCTCATGCTCCAGCCGCTCTTTCCACGAAGGATCACGACTCGCTTCCATACCGGACGCCAGCACGACATCACTGTAAGGTGTGGTGACGATCAGATAACCGTTTTTTCCCACCTGCAGGCATAACTCCAGAGAGTTGATGCGCTGCGTGGTGATCGACTCATCGAACCCACCGGCCTCCTCCAGAACCTGCTTGCGCACCAACAGGCAGTGATCGCCGACAGCACTCCAGTTCTGCACCGTCTGCAAGCGTTGCATATAGCCGCCAGACGTTACTGATTCGTTGACGAAGGCCCTGCCGGCCAACCCACCCAGCCCCATGATCATGCCGGAGTCGATGACCCGGCCTTGCTGGTTAAGTGTACGAGGCCCCACGATACCGACCTCGGGACGTTGTCCTTGATTGAGCAACTCACCCAGCCAGGCAGCTTCCAGCACAATGCAATTGGGGTTGAGCAATAGCAGGTATTCGCCGCGGGCCTGTTGTGCTGCGAAATTGCGGATGACGGCTTCGCTGCCGCTTCCCGAGTGCAAAAATATTCGCAACTTTTCGCTGCCCAGCTCGGCCATGGCTCGCAACCAATGCTGCAGCTCGGCGTTTTCACTGGCGTTATCGACAATGATGATTTCGTAGTGCGGATACGCGGTCGTACTGATCAGGCTGTTGACGCAACGCTCCAGCGCGCTCAGGTCATCCTTGACGCTGATGATGATCGACACCAGTGGTCGCTCGGCGAATAGGTATTCGATACGCGGGATCAACGCCAGGAGCGGCCCTGGGTGAAGCCGGTGCGGCACGCCGATACGCTGTAGATGAGCGCCGATCAGCTGGGCGTTTTGCTCGACGACCTCAGGTAATGACAGCCATTGGGCAAACGAAAACGTCGACTCGACCTGGACTTCCGGAATATGACCAATGACCTGCGGCCCATCCGTTTCCACCAGTCGCCAGATCAAGTCATGGGGCGCCAATTCGCCCAGGCTCGAATCGAATCCACCCGAGGCCAGGAATCGCGCACGCTCGAAAGCCAGTGTCCGACCGACATAGGGATAACCGCGCATCAGGTCGAGATTGAAGTCGGGCTTGAAGATCGGCTCCACCGACTTGTCATCCACCAGCGCACCTTCATCGCTGTAGAGACAGGCAGCAGCTGGCGAGCTGACAATCCGGTCGGCCATGATCAGCAGTGCCGACTCCGTCAAGCGATCGCCGGCACGCAGCAGGTAGAACCAATCGGCGCCGTCCAGTTGAGGCAACAGCCCGTTGAGCTGCTGCGCCCAGTCCGCTTGCAGGCCAAGGCGCAGGACATGGTTATCCACAGCCTGGCGACCGTTGGAGAGCAGCAGCACTGATTCGCAGGCATAGGCTTGGGCAGCAATACTCTGCAGGGTAACGCCCAATGCATAAGGATTGTCCTGCTCATCGATGATGATGGGGATGATCATCGGACGATAAGCCCAGCGGGCAATCTGCCGGGACAAGACTTGCTTGCGCAATGGACTGAAACGTCGACACGTCAACCACTGCGCATAGAGGTCTGCGTAGCTTTCGATATCAGTGCCGACTTGCGAGCCGATGACGCCCTGGCGAGTCGCAATGACCGAGTAGACGTTGATTTCTTCCCACTCGGGCGCCCCTGGCTCCTTGGGCTGCCCCAACGACTGGTAACGCACCCAGCCGCTGGCTGGTGCCGGCTCGCCGCTGCGCTGGGCCAGCATTTCCTTGAGCCATGTCAGTTCCACCGTGGCCGTCTCAACCATCTTGAACTGAAGCCCCAGGCGCTCTGGATGCAACCGCTGGCCGCTTCCCTCGGCGTAAAGCTGGACCAGATTACCCCGGCGCAACAGGCAGATGAACAAGGCAAAATCGAGGACTGCCTCGAAGCCTTCGCCGGGCAGCGCCAACGCTGGCAGCAAGGCCTCGACATCTGCGCGGCGCATCAGTGCGCCACTCAAACCGCCGAGAATATTGCGGGTGGTTTTTTCGAAGTACGCCAGCATGTCGTTGCCGTTGAACAGCGCATCGAATTGCGTGATGCCCGTGTTTTCAACACGGACCGGCAAGGCGTAGTTGTCTGCATCGATTAAATGATGTTTGTTGATCACCAGCGATACTTGGGCATGCTCCTGCAGGATGGCCGCCTGTTGACTGACACAGAACGCCAGCAGCTGGTCGTCATCGCACAGGAACTTGATGAACTCGCCCCGGGACTCTTCAAGACAGCGCAGCAGGTTCTGCTGGAAGCCCAGCCGGGTCGGGTTGCTCAGGTAGCGCATCGCAACCTTGGAGCCCGCGCCAAGTTCCTGGACGATCTGCTCGATTTCATCGGTGCGGCAATCGTCGCAGATGACAATCTCAAGGTTCTCGTAGGTCTGCTCGAGCGCGCTTTGCAAGGCGAGGCGGAAAAAGCGTGGGTTGAACGCGGGGATGGCGATGCTGACAAGAGGAGCTGATTTCACACGCTTGGCTCTCAACCGGTGGGCGCCAACTCAGGCGAGAGCAGGACGTCCTGAATCGTATAAAGGAACGGGTCAGGGACCGCTTATAACGTCACGGTCCCGGCCCTGGATCACACTTTGTTGAACAGGCCCAATTGAGCGATCTTGCTGAACGCTAACTGCGACGCTTGAAGCATAGTCTGCTGCAAGGTCAGGCGCGTCATCACCTCGGCCGCGTCGGAATCACGAATCGCCGACTGGGTCTGCGTGTTAGCCAGGACAAAGCTCTGATTGGTATCGCTCTGGGTATCGAGCGACTGGCCGCGACCGCCGACCGAACTCAATGCACTGGTCAACTGGTCAGTGCCGCTGGCCAGGTTACCGATAGCCGAAGCCAGTGACGCATTCAGTTTCTGGATGGCGATGTTGTCGCCATCGGTCGGCGTGTTCAAAGCAGTCCGCAACTGGTTCACGGTGTCCAGTACGTTCTGCGTCTCGTGGGTATTGACCGCGATGCTGAACTGGTCGTTGGCGGCCACGGCACCATTGAGCGTGAAACTCACACCTGATGCGGTGGCGACGTTACCCGCCAGGGTGCCGCTGGACACCGGCTTGCTGTCGGCGTTCAGTGGCGCGGCGTACAGGTCGAAGTCCGTGGCACTGGTAAACTTCAGCACCGCCGCCCCCGTCGGGAAACTGGCGTGGTAGGCCACTGGATCGGTGATCTGGCTACCGGTGATCTGAGTCGCGGTGGTGTTGCCCGGGCTGCGGGCCGGAGTGAACGTATCGGGTTTGGCGGCCAGGGTGAAGGTATGGCCTGGCAACACCGTGCCGGCAACGTCGCCCGCTTGAAGATTGACGTTCAAGGTCAAGTCGACGCCGCGAAAGCTCACAGTCTGCCCGATCTGGTTATTCGGCTCGATGACCCCGCCCTTGCTGGCTTCGGCGGTCACATCATTGCCGCCCGAATCGGTGATTTTCAACTGGGTGCCGCTGACAAATTCCACTGTGTACGGCTCGCCACTGCGGAACTGGCTGTTGTAGGTCACGCTGGACGACACTTGGCCGTTGGTCAACACCACGCGACCATCATCCACCGCCGGCGCGGTCATGGTGACCTGGCTGCGACTGGTGTTGACGGCTTGCTGGAACACTTCCCAGCCAGTGCTGTTGGTGGCCATCGACATGGTGTCGCCGATCGGCAGGTCCAGGGTCACCTGGTCGCCGTTGTAACTGTAGGTACCATCGTCGTTGCGGGTGAACGGTACGACATCGCCCTTGGAACCGGAAAAGATGTATTTGCCGTTTTCATCCTTGGTGTTCATCAGGCTCAGCAACTGATCTTCGATCGACCCCAACTCCGAGGCAACGGCTTTACGGTCCGCGTCGGTGTAGGCGGCGTTGCCGGCACTGACGGCCAATTCCTTGGCGCGCTGCAGCACGTTGCCGATGCTGGTCATGACCGCTTCGGTCGTGCCCAGGGTCGCCTTGATGGTGGTGACGTTGGCTTCATATTGGGAAAGCATCGAAGCCTGGTTGCCCAACTGCAACAGACGCGAAGCGCCCACCGGATCATCGGCGGCGGTGTTCACACGTACCAGGCTGCTGGCTTCTTCGCTGGTCTTGACCACCTTGGCGAAGTTTTTCTGGTAGTTCGCAGCCGTGCTTTCGTAAAACTGAGAAGTAGAAATGCGCATGGGCTACGGCTCCTTAAAGACTGTTGATCAAAGTGCTGAAGATTTGCTGCGCCGCCTTGATGATCTGCGAAGACGCGGTGTAGTACTGCTGGAACTTGACCAGGTTGCCGGTTTCTTCATCCAGGTCCACGCCCGACAGCGAATCGCGGGCGGTCTTGGCATTGTCCAGGATCGCACCAGTGGCGGCACTGTCGAGCTTGCCCTGGGCGGCCTTGGCGCCGACGCCTTCCACCAGCTTGCCGTAGGCATCGTTCAGGGAAATACCCTTGCTGGAGGAACCGGTGTCCACGGTCTTGGCGGTCTGCAAGCCGGCCAGGACAGTACCGTTACGGTTGTCCAGGCTGCCGGGCTGGCTGAGGCTGACATTGATGGACGCTCCGTTGGACGGAGCACCGGCAATGGACATGTCGAACGTGACGGTGCGTTGTACCGGTGGCACGGACGAATCCATGATCGGGGCGCCACTGGCATCCTTGAGCGGAACACTCAGGCTCAGGGTGTTGCTTTCCCCAGGTTTGATCGTGCCATTGCTGATCTGAACGCCCTTGGCATCGAGCAACTGATAAGCCTGGCTGGTGCCATCGGCGGACGTCGCGCCGAACACCACCTTGACCGGCATGGAGTTCTTGATGCCGTTCTGGACGATGGTCGTGGTGGCGGCGTCGTAGATGTCCAGCTTGGTGGTCATGCTCGGCTGGCCGTTGGCCGGAATGGTCAGCGTACCGCTGCCCCCTGGCACGATGGCGGCACCCAACGGCGCGGCAATCGCCAGCCGCTTGGAGTCGGTCATCTCGGTCTTGATATTGGCCGCCTCGTTGCGGGTCGGCGTGAGTTTGAATGTGTCGCCGGCGGCCGCGGTGCCGTTGGCGAAGGTCATCGAGAAACCGTCAATCACCGGCGGCGGCGTGGTCGCGGTGTTGAACGCGCCCATCGAGGTGCCGTCGGGCAGGCGCTGGACGGTGTAGTCCGTACCGCTGGTGAACGTTACCTTGTAGTCGTTGGTGGTCAGCTTGCCGGAGTCTTTGATGGCGATGTTGAAGTTGCCGGAGCCGGCGCTGTTGTTCAACGACGCAACGCTGCGCTGGCTGATCTGCGCGGCGCTGTTGATGTTAGTGAACAGGTTGGAGCCGAAGGCCCCGTTCATGTCGATGCCCGAGGCCTGGATGCTGTTCATCTGGTCGGCGACCACCAGGGCCACGCGGCCCAGCTCGTTCATGGCCGGATCGAGCACGGTGCTGCGGTAGCGCATCAGGCCACCGATCTCGCCGCCGGTGAGCACCGACGTCAGGTCCATGGAGCTGGAACCGCTGTTGAGCTGGATACCTATGCGCCCCGGATCGTTCTTGTCCGGCACCGCTTGCAGGGTATTGACGATGTTGCCCATCACCAACGGTTGGCCGGAGCCCAGGTAGATGTCCAGGCTGCTGCCGTTCTCGACGACCTGCGTGCCAGTGAACGTCGAGAGCTGGCGAATGGTTTCGCTGCGGGCATCGAGCAGGTCATTGGGCGCGCCGCCGGCGTTGGAGACTTCGGCGATTTTCTTGTTCAACTGCGCAACGGTAGCCGCCAGGTTATTGACCTGGTCGACCATGTTCGACAGGTTGCCGTTGATGTTCTGGCTCTGCTCCGTCAACTGGTTGGCAACCGAATTGAAACGGTTACTCAAGGCCTGGGCGTCGCTGAGCAGCAACTGACGGGATGCATCGTCACCCGGCTTGGCGTTGACGTTCTGCACCGAGGCGAAAAACTTGGTCAGGGCACCATTGAGACCGGTGCCGCTGTCCGACAACAGGGAGTCGAGCGGAGTGATCTGGCCCTGATAGGCCGCCGCGTCACTGTTGAGCGACGTGGTGGTTTTCAGTTGTGCTTCAAGGAAGGCGTTATACACCCGGCGCACATCGGCCAGGGTCGTGCCGGAACCAATGAACACGTTGCCGTACTGGTTCGAAGCCTTGGTGGTCTGTACGGTCTGCTGGCGCGAATAACCGGCGGTATCGACGTTGGCGATGTTGTTGCCCGTGGTCACCAACGCAGTCTGGCTTGCTGACAGACCCGACATCCCTATATTGAGCAAACTCATGGTTCAGACCTTATAAAGTCGTGGTGGCGCCTGCAGAAGCGTAGTTTTGGTAACTCGTCATCTGCCGGGCTATGTTCGAAATCTTGCTGGCGTAGTGCGGGTCGGTGGCGTAACCGGCCTTTTGCAACTCGCGTACAAACTGTTCCGGGTTATCGGCAGACTTCAGCACATCTTGATAGCGACTGTTGCTTTGCAGCAGGTTGACCAAGTCGTGGAAACTGTCGCGGTACGAGGCGTAGGAACGGAACTCGGCCGTCTCCTTGACCATCGCACCATTGCGAAATTCGCTGGTGATCGCCCGGGCCGAATCGCCCTTCCAATTGGCGCTGGCCTTGATACCGAACAGGTTGTGACTGCTGCTGCCATCGGGCTGGCGCATGACCGATTTGCCCCAACCGGTTTCCAGAGCGGCCTGGGCCACCAGGTAACGCGGGTCGACACCGATGCGGTCGGCCGCTTCCTTGGCCATTGGCAACATGGCGTTGACGAATTCGTCGGCATCGCGGAAGGCCTTGCGTGCCGGTGCCAGCGGTGGCTGGGCCACGGCGCGGCCATAGACCTGCATGTCGCCTTTCGGCTCGGCGGCCTTGAGTGCGGCCAACCAGTCGCCATTGGCCAATTCGCCAGTCGCCGGCTTGACGGCGGCGATGGCGCGATCCGTCAGGACGTTCTGTGCAGGCACATCGGCGTTGGCCGCGGCCGAAGGCACCAGCCCGGCAAGCAGGCGGTCAGCCAGTTTCGGCGGCAAGGCCAGGCGGCGCTGGTTGATCAGCTCCATGTCATTGCGATGAGTACCCTCGCCCGCCCCTTGCGGCACGTTCACCGCCCGGGAAGCCCACAGCGGACGCTGGCCGTTGGAGCGTGAAAGAGGACCGTCGGGCAGCGTGCCGGCGGCCACTGGCGTTGGCACCGCTGCCTTGGCGACCTTGTCCAGCGCCTCTTGCTGCTTGGCGGCCGACAAGCTTGCCGCCTCGCCTGGCGCCAGCGGTTTGTTCTTGGACATCTGGCGCAGCAGCACATCGGCCAGGCCGATACCACCGCCTTCGCGGGACATGGAGACGGCCAACTGCTGGTCGTACATTTCCTGGTACTGCTTGGCTTCCGGCGTGTTCATCGGATTGTCCTTGCCCAGCGCATCGGTGGCCGAACGCATGGACTTGAGCATTTCGCCAAGGAACAGCGACTCGAATTCCTGAGCCACTTTACGCAGGTTGCCGTCGCTGTTCTTGTCGCCAACCTTGAGTTGGTTCAGTCGGTTCAAGTCCGAGTAGGAGCCCGAATCCCCGCTGATCAAAGTGCCCTTGCGCATGTCCATGGACCGGTCCTCAAATCACGATCAGGTCGGCTTGCAACGCGCCGGCCTGTTTCAAGGCTTCGAGAATCGCCATCAAGTCGCCTGGCGCCGCGCCGACCTGGTTCACCGCCCGGACGATTTCATCCAGGGTAGTGCCCGGGCCGAACTTGAACATCGGCTTGGCTTCTTGCTCGGCATTGACCCGCGAACGGGGGACCACGGCTGTCTGGCCGTTGGACAACGGACCAGGCTGGCTGACGATCGGGTCTTCGGTGATGGTCACGGTCAGGCTGCCGTGGGTCACGGCGGCCGGAGACACCTTGACGTTCTGGCCGATCACGATAGTGCCGGTGCGCGAGTTGATGATGACTTTCGCCACCGCCTGGCCCGGGTCGACCTCGAGGTTTTCCAGGATCGACAGGTAATCGACCCGCTGGCTCGGATCCAGTGGCGCGGTGACGCGGATCGAGCCGCCGTCGAGGGCCTGGGCCACGCCTGGGCCGAGCATGTCATTGATCTTGTCGACGATACGCTTGGCGGTGGTGAAGTCGGAACGGTTGAGGTTCAGCGTCAGGCTGTTGCCCTGGTTGAAACCGCTCGGCACTGCACGTTCCACCGACGCACCGCCAGGGATGCGACCGGCCGACGGAACGTTGACGGTGATCTTCGAACCGTCGCGCCCTTCGGCATCGAAACCGCCCACCACCAGGTTGCCCTGGGCGATGGCGTAGACGTTGCCGTCGATACCCTTGAGCGGCGTCAGCAGCAAGGTGCCACCGCGCAGGCTCTTGGAGTTACCGATGGACGAGACGGTGATATCCACCTGCTGGCCAGGCTTGGCGAACGCCGGCAGATCGGCACTGATCGACACCGCCGCGACGTTTTTCAACTGGACGTTGCCGGAGCCGGCCGGCACCTTGATGCCGAACTGCGACAACATGTTGTTGAAGGTCTGCAAGGTGAACGGGGTCTGGGTGGTCTGGTCACCGGTGCCGTTCAGGCCCACGACCAGGCCGTAGCCGATCAACTGGTTGGAACGCACGCCGGAAATGCTGGCGATGTCCTTCAGACGCTCGGCTTGAGCGGTAAAGGCTGCCGACATTACCAGGGCACCGATCAACAGCTGCTTAAGATTCAACTGGGCCACCTAGAAAGGGAACTTCGGGCTGAGGAAGAAACGGTCGAACCAACCTGGCTGGCTCGCATCGGCAAAGGCACCGGTGCCCGAGTAGGTGATGCGTGCATCGGCCACCCGAGTCGACGAAACCGTGTTGTCGGTGGCGATGTCATCGGCGCGAACCATGCCGGCGATGCGCACCAGTTCGTCACCCGTGTTAAGGGTCAGCCACTTCTCGCCGCGCACGACGATGATGCCGTTGGGCAACACATCGGCGACGGTCACGGTAATCGAGCCGGTCAGGCTGTTGCTCTGGCCGGACTTGCTGTCGCCCTTGGTGGCACGGTCAGAGTTGTACCCGGCGTTGAGGCTCAGGTCATTGCCCCCGATCGGGTTGTTGGTGGTCAGGCTGGAACCGAACAACGACGTCAGGCCGACGCTGGTATTGCTGGTCTTGTCCATTTGCGAGTTGGCGTTCTTGCTGGCCTGGGTCCGCTCGTTCAGGGTGATGGTGATGATGTCACCGACCCGGAAGGCCTTGCGGTCGCTGTACAGGTTCTGCTCGAAGCCAGCCTGGTAGATCGAGCCATTGTTGGCGGCAGCCGGCAACGGCGTGCGCGGCAACACCGGGGCGTAATACGGGTCATTGGGCCTGGGTGTCGGCGCGACACAGCCCGCGAGTGCGGTGATCCCACTCAGTGCCAGAACAGATACGAAGCGTTTCATGACCCTACCTCTTGGTGTTGCAGGCGCCCCTGGGGCCGCCCTGTCTACGTAATGACGGACGTTGCGACGTGATTACAGATTCTGCGTAACGAACGAGAGCATCTGGTCGGCGGTGGAGATCACTTTGGAGTTCATCTCGTAGGCGCGCTGGGTGGTGATCATGTTGACCATCTCCTCGACCGTGCTCACGTTGGACGTTTCCAGGGTGTTCTGCAGCGTGGTACCAAAACCGTTCAGGCCGGGAGTGCCGACTTGCGGCGCGCCACTGGCGGCGGTTTCCAGGAACAGGTTATTGCCCACCGCTTGCAGGCCGGCCGGGTTGATGAAGTCGGCGGTCTGCAGGTTGCCGATCACTTGGGAGGCCGGGTTGCCCGCCACCGTGATGGACACAGTGCCGTCGCGGCCCACGGTGAACGTCTGGGCATCGTTCGGGATGATGATGGCCGGCTCCAGGGCGAAACCGCTGGCATTGACGATCTGGCCGTTGGAATCGAGGTGGAACGTACCGTCACGGGTGTAGGACGTGGTGCCGTCCGGCTGCAGGATCTGGAAGAAACCGCGACCGTCGATGGCCATGTCCAGCGGCTGCTCGGTGGTTTGCAGGCTGCCGGCGGTGAAGTTTTTCTGGGTGCCGACAATGCGCACACCGGTACCCACTTGCAGGCCCGACGGCAGTTCGCTGTCCTGGGTCGACTGGGCGCCAGGCTGGCGTTTTACCTGATACAGCAGGTCCTGGAACTCGGCACGATCACGTTTGAAACCCGTGGTCGAAACGTTCGCCAGGTTGTTGGAAATGGTCGTCAGGTTGGTGTCCTGGGCGGACAGACCTGTTTTGGCAACCCATAGAGCCGGAAGCATTCGATTCTCCTCGTACGCCTGTTTTTCGGCGCGACGCTTTAGTTAATGGTTAGATCTGCAAGACCCGAGCCATGGCCTCGTCGCCTTCTTTGGCGGTGTTCATCATTTTGACGTGAAGCTCGAACTGCTTGGCCAGGGCCAGCACCGAGGTCATTTCATCCACGGCATTGACGTTGCTCGCTTCCTGGAAACCCGACACCAACTGCACGTTGGCATCGATGGGCGCCGGCTGGCCGTCCTTGGTACGGATCGAACCGTCCAGGCCCTTGGTCATGTTCTTGAGGTCCGGGTTGACCAGCTTGATGCGGTCCACTTCAGCCATCACCCGCGGGCCTTCGCCCATGGCGCGGATGCTGATGGTGCCGTCCTGGCCGATTTCGATTTTCTGCTCTGGCGGCACGGCGATCGGACCGCCGTTGCCCATCACCGGCATGCCGTTGCCAGCCCGCAGTACGCCCAGGGCGTCAACATTGAGGCTGCCGGTGCGCACGTAGCTTTCACCGCCGTCGGGGTTCTGCACGGCCATCCAGCCCGGCCCGCTCACCGCGACGTCGAGGTCACGACCGGTTTCCACCAGCGCACCCGGAGTGAAATCAGTAGCAGGCCGTTCGGACATGGCAAACGCCCGCGCCGGAAAGCTGTCGCCGAACACCGGCATCGAGCGAGCCTGTTCCAGGTCTTTCTGAAAACCGTTGGTGGAGATGTTCGCCAGGTTGTTGGCATGGGCCCGCTGCGCCAGTGCGTTCTGGCTGGCGCCGGTCATTGCCACATAAAGGTACTTGTCCACTGTCGTTCCTCTGCATGCCGGACGTTTGCCGCCCACTGCTGTGTTGCACAGCCTTAAGCAATTTGCAGACCAACTTTTTTCTGGCGGCCCCAGGCCCGGAAAACAAAGGGTTTGAGGGATTCAGAGGGGTTGATTGAATATGTCGAAGTCGAAAAACCGGCGGTGTCATGCCGTTAAGTGGCAAGTGTCAGCCTTTGATCGCTTCTACTGCAGCGCGGTATGGCGTAGCTTGCGCGAGCAGACTACAGAGGGTCGGATTGACCAGTCAGGCGACAGGGGGGATTTCCCCTGCCGCCTCTCTCAGGCCTCCGTCAGTTGGGCAGCCATCCCTGAACCCAGTGTGCCGCATAGGTATCGTCGAAGACCCAGTTAGCCAGCACTTGCTCGCGCAATCCCTCAGCTTGTTGTCGTGAGGCGTGCCGATCAGCCAGGTGCTCATTGATCGCCTCCAGCCACTGTCCTCGGCTGCCAGCGACACGCGTGATGGCGAGGTCGCCCAGATAATCGGCGGTGTCGCTGCCGATTACACTGTAGCCGCAAGCACCATACTGCAGATGATGAAGCAAGCTCGCCCCTTGGTCGTTCTTACCGAAGCCCTGTGGAGCGAGGACAATATCCAGGTTGAGGCTGGCCATGACATCGGGATTGTCGTGAACGTCATCATAAATCTCGCAGGCGAGCGCTTGCAGATACGCGGGCACATCGCCCCAGAGTACCCACTCCACTTGACCGGCCAGCGCTTGCATTAACTCGAGGATCAACGGCTGGACGAAGGGCTGCGCCGAATCGATAGCGCAGCCTATGCGAGGGATGCCAAACGTCTGGCGCACGATGGAAAGATTGCGCCATCTGTTGTCCAGGCGCGTTTCGAGAACACGAATATCCTGATGCAGCCCGGCACAGGCGTGGGCCATTGCAGGCGTCGCTACAACGATGCAGTCAACCAGACTTGCCGCTTGCTGCAGCGAAGTCATCCATCCTGGAACCTCTGGCGTTAGCGTATCCAGCTCAAGAACCTTGAACGCGCTGGAAAGCGTGCTGATGCTTTGCATCTGCTCCAGACGAAGCGGGTCAGCCTGATGCTGGAAGACGATGACGTCGGGGTTGTAGCGCGCAAGCGTCGTTGCCGGTAACAGGCTGCTGCTGATGCAGCCTTCGATTTTGCCGGAGTCGCGCAAAGCCGTGAACGGCTCGACAATACGCAACCTGGCGGCTTTTGCCGACTTCGCAGGATGCACCAATACCACAGGCAGCGGCCGCCAGGACAGCGGTCGCCAGGACAGCTCGTTGATGGCTTCCAGCTCAAAGCCGACGCCGCGCAACGACAGGTTGCTGTTGTAGGCAGGATCATTGGCCAGGACACCCAGCCATTTACTCAAGGCTTGCTCCTGTTCCAAGGCGAAGCGTTGCTGGTTGAGTGGGTCCTTGCCAACGCTTGACCAAGTCCCCTCCCCCTCATGCACGAGCACGGCATGAGGTGTCCATACATTCAGATAGCCAAGGTTCGCCACTTTCAGGCACAGGTCCAGATCGTTGCAGGTGACCTGGAACAGCGCGTCATCCATACCACCAGCTTCCAGGTAGATCGCCGTGCGGATCATCAGGCAGGCCGCACTGACCGCACTGGTATTTTGGTCGACCACCAGGCGCTGCATGTAGCCGCCGCCATTGGCAGCCTGACCGGTAAATGGGCTGCCGGCAGGGCCACGCAAGCCGGTGATCAGGCCTGCATGCTGGACGGTGCCTGCCGGGGTAATCAGCTTGGCACCGACGATCCCCACTTCGGGGCGCAAGGCGTGGTTGAGCAGTTCTTCCAGCCAATCCTCGTGGATGATTTCCGTATCGTTGTTCAACAACACCAGGTATTCGCCGCGCGCCTGACTGGCCGCCAGGTTGTTCATGGCGCTGAAGTTGAATGGATAAGGGAAGCGGATGACGCGAACCTTGCCTCCCCCGATCGACTCCATCTCGCTCAGCCAGATGAGTGCCTCTTCGGTCTCGCTGCCATTGTCGATCAGAATAATCTCGAAGTACGGATAGCGGGTTTTCGACAACAGGCTTTCCACGCAGCGCTGCAGCAGCGGTAACCGGTCCCGGGTAGGAATCAGGATCGATACCAGGGGCTGTTGGTCATGACCGTACTTGATGTGGTAATGCCGGGGCGGCTCCTGCAGGACCCTGGCGTTCGTGTAGCCGCGATTGTCCAGGTGCCGTTGCAGGGCATAGAGCTCGTCCGGGTTATCGGCAAGGGTCGGCGTGTTGCTGGCTACCAGCGGCTCGTTCAGATGGGCGATGCCGTTCATGCTCCCGGCTTCGATCAGTCGCAGGATCAAGTCCAGCTCAAGCGCCGCGGGCACCTGAGGGTCGTAACCTCCAACCTCCAGCGCCAACTCGCGACGGATCAGCCAGTGGTTGGCCATAGTCAATGGCAGGCTCAAGAGGTAGTCGAGGTTGATGCTAGGCCGGAAGACCGCTTGAGGGCCATGATCTGAGCGATACATGCCATCGCAATAGATCATCCGGCAACCGTTGGCACCCGGCAGCTCCAGGTCGAGCATCAACGTGCCGGCGGGCAAGACCTCGTCACCGGCCGTCAACAGCATGATCCAGTCGCTGTCGTCCGCCCGCAGAACTTCGTTCAGTTCGACGGCACCTGGCTGGGCGCAGGTCAGCCAGTGCAGGCTGCCGGGCAAGTTGGCCGGACTTGGCGCAGGGCTCAAGACCACCATGCGCAAGCTGATCGAGGAGCGCGATCGCCACAGCGCAAGACTTTCCACGGTATCGCTCAAGGCATTGAAATCGCCCAGGGGATCGAGTATCAGCAGCGTCAGGCTGGTTTGTCCGCTGAGCTGCTGACGGCGCTGATCGACAAGTTGCTGCTGGATCGGCGTCAGCACTCGGTTGCGCAGCCAGTCCTTGATGGAGGGCACACGAACGTCAATGGCATGCTGTATAGCAGCCTGCTGAGTGATATCGATGAAACGTTCCAGTTGAGGCCAGAAGGCCTTTTCAAGGTCCAGCCAGCGCCTGCGAGCTTGCATCACTGTCGCACGGGCGCGCTCCAGCCCACCTGGCTCGTCATAAAGTGCCGAGCCCGCATCACCAAACTGCTCGATGAACGGCTGGGTCTTCACATGACCGCCGGGCATGTAGATAACCGGGCAACCACAAAGCATGGCTTCGGTACACGTTGCCGAAATTTCGTAACTGTAAAGCGTTGAAGCCGTTCGAAAAATCTGTGCCAGTTCAGCAAGGGTCTTCGGGTTATCCATGCTCAGGACTTCGATATCGTCCGGCAACATCGAGTAGTCGACCTTAGACCTGTCGATGCGGTGCAGGTACAGGTAGTTGCCACTGCGCTGCACTGGCTCGGTTGGCGGTGAAAACAACTCCGAGTCGATGACCGGCAACAGGAGTAGGTTGCTGTTATCGCTGTCACCACCGAAATCCTGGGTGTAATAGAAAAACAGGTCTGATTTTTGCGCCTTGATAGCACGGCCAGTGAGGAAGCCTTCACGGTTCAGAATGTAACGGGCTACGATCGGTGCGTCTAACGGGTTACCGTCCATCACCTCGGAATACACAGCAATGGGCGCCAAGCCTAGCGACCGGTGCTGCCGACGCACCTCGTCGGTAAGGATCGGGGTGCGCAGTTTCGGGTTGACCTGGCAGGGCGTGAGGTAGGCCTCGTAGCCGGACAGGTTCAGGACGTGGCACAGGTAGTGCAATACGCACACGCCCGAGGAGGTTTCCCGATAGTTGGGAGCACCGATGTAGTAAGGGTGACGCGGCTTGCCATGCAGGGACGGAGTGGTCATACGGTGGCCTTGGGGCTGGAGGGCTGCTCACAAATGACGAAGACACTGGCGCACAAGTCTGGATAGACCATGCCTAGGGCATGGCAGGCATCCATGAAACGCTCATCGATAAGCTGGGTTTCCAGAGCCTTGTCCAGCTGGAAGTTGGCCAGCGGCTTGAAGAAGACCCCACCACGGTGGCTCACATGCCAACCGGCACTGCGTACTTCGTGATCCAGGGTATCGAGGGTGTAGGTCACTCGGTGGCCATGCAGACGCTCGCCTTCGGTCACGGCACTGTTGTGCTCGATCAAGCCCATCTTGACGGCGATCTGGCGCGAAGGTGCATTGGCGTTTGGTACGGCAATGAACAAACGCCCCCCAGGCGCGAGCCAGTTGCGCACGCGCTTGAGCACTGCCTGACGGTCGTCGAGGTGCTCCAGGGTGTGGATCAGGAAGATATTCTCGAAGCGCGGTTCCAGCTCGGCTTCTTCAAAGGTACTGCAGACGAACCTGACGCCTGAGCCGACCTTTTTACGGGTGACATCGATCAGGTCGCTGGCCGCCTCGATGACCGTCAGGTCGGCAAAGCGTTCGGCGAACAGCGTCGTAAAGGCACCTTCGAAGCAGCCCATTTCCAGGGTCGGTCCCTTCGCCAGCCAGGGGCCGAAGCTGTCCAGCATGTAGCGTCGCAGCCGCGAATCGAAATCGTAGAAGTAGCTGCGGTGAGCGTTATCCTGAAACTCTTTGTTGTAATCGCGTACGGACATGGCGTTATTCCTGACTTTTCCTGTAGAAACGCTGTTCTTCAGGTTGGTACCACTCGTGAAGGGTCGAGGGGGTACGGGCATACCACCCCAGCAGTTGTTGCATGCTCGGTGTTTGCGAGCGGCAGAAGTCTTCGCCGAGCGCTCGGCAATAATCGAACTGCGGTTTGAAATAGCTGCGTGTGAAGGTCAGCGTCAGGCACCGTCGTGGTAGGTCGGTACGATTGACACCGGCGGCATGCCAGATGCGCGAATCGAACAAGTAGATAGAACCAGCGCTGCCCAAGGCCTTGCGGGCCTGCTCCTCGAACACCTGAGGGTCGGGTTTGTCCGGTGCAGCGTGCGAGCCCGGCAGGAACAGGGTCGCACCGTTGTCGACAGTGAAGTCGTCGAGCAGCACCAACGCCTGGGCCATCTGCATGGACTCGGCTGACCAGGAACGCACGTCCCGGTGCACATTACGCACGTAGGCGTCGGTGCTGCTCAGGTTGTTCAGGCCGCCAAACGAATTGAGGATCGCGGCACCGCCCAGCATGTGCCGCAGGATGTCGACGATCCCCCATTCGGCGAATCGATTGAGCAATTCAACGAAACTGGAGTCCTGCATCAGGATATGGTGCGCGGTCTGTTCGGTTCGCTGGGTAATACCGTTCTCCAGTTGCACCTGACGGCAACGGTCTATGGCGTGCCCCAAGTCTTCGCGCAGTTGGTCGAGCAGCGACCCCGTAATCAGGGAGGGCAGGCAGACGTAGCCGTTCGCTTGCAGCGCTTGCAACACCGGGTTCATAGGTTGTCTCCCCGCGCGGCTTGCCAGGCGCGGTACTCTTCGGCACTCACGCCCAACAGGATGCGGTCCCAACGCTGGCCCTTGCGGTAGTACCACTGGCGCTGCACACCCTCGATGACCCAAGGGGTCTTGCGCGTGTAGGTCGCCAGGGACGCCGCGTTGTACTCAATGATGGTGGTCGAGAGACGGCTCAAGCCCAGTTCGTCGAAGGCATAGCGCATCACCGCGGCAATCACGTCGGTGCCATGACCCTGGCCGCGCAGGGAGGAGTCGCCAATCATCATGCCGTGTTCGGCTGTACGGTTTTTCCAGTCGATGCTGACCAGATTCGCCGTACCGATCAGGCCATGGCCTTGGACCTCGATACCGAAGCGCTGGTTGAGCGAGTCGCTCTTCAGACCCAATAGCCACTCCCGTTGCGCTTCCCGCGAGGTAGGGAAATGCCATCCGCCCAGCAGGCTCCAGAGGGCCTCATCGTTGGACCATTGATGCAGCAGCGGCAAGTCCTCAAGCTCCAGTGCCCTGAGCAGGATGCGTTGACCTTGAATGCTCATGATTTTCCCGTGTTCTGAAGGATGACGTCGGCGAGACGATTCATGTCATCGACGTTGTATCGCTGGTCGATCGGCAGCGGCAGCAAGCATTGTGCCCAGTCCCTTTCGATGGGTGGCACAGTTGGATTGTTCAGCACTTCGCGCCAGTAGCTGGGCACATAGATATGTTGGTCCAGCAGTTGAGCGCGTAATCGGGTGGCCGTCTCGGCAGACTTGACCAGCAGCGGGTAACACAATGCGGCAACGGGCTGCACCGGCCAGATGGCGAAGCGGTTGAGGTGGTCCAGGCGTCGGCGCAGGTGCGCCAGGTTGTCTATCCTGCGCCTGGCGACTTCGTGGTAATCAATACTGTCGAGCAGACGCGCAGTGCTGGTGGCCATCGCCTTGACGCCATCGTTCTCCAGCGCCTGCTCCAATGCCTGGAACGTCGCATAGTGATGTTGCGGGGAGTCTTCAAGGCGCCCCAGCAGCGCGCCGAAACGCGCCTGCGAACGGCTGCTCCGCGCTTGCGGCAAACCAGCAGGGGCATTGGCCAGCCAGCCACCATCAGCAACGCCGACGAACTTGCGCGGGGAGTAAAGGGTTGCAATCCCGGACTGCGGCAGGGAAAACAGCGCCTGGGAATTGTCGACGATCAATTGCTTGCCGTAGCGAACAGCAAGCACCTCGCTGATGTAATCGGCTTTGAGTCCGAAATAATTGACGAACAGCAAAGCCTCATCGGCTTGCAGGGCTGGATGATCCGGCAGCTCGAGCCGCTCGGTCAGCGCATATCGCATCACTTCTATGCCGGATCCGCGCAGCACGTCCTGCATGACATCGCAGATGTAGATAGGCAGATGAACCCGGCGCAGGTTGCGCGCCAACACCAGCGCCTTGAAGGCTGAGCGGGCCGAGTTGAAGGCAATGGCCTGCGGGTAAGGATGGTGTCCCTTGCGCAGCTCCAGTTCGAAATAACCGCCGATGGCTTCAGGCACGGACAATCTCTCCTTGTTTTGCCCACGCCCCCACGACCTGCGCGTCGTTGTACATCAAGGCGTCGAGAATCGACAGGCCGGGCACGAAGGGCTGTTCACCATCCCCCTGTCGGTAGTCGGGCAAGGTGGCCTTGAGCAACTCCAGGCAGATACCGGCCTGTTGGAATGCCTCGGCCTGGTAAAGATGAGCGCCGTTGAAGGGGTTGAGGTAGCGGGTGCCAGCGCAAGCCTGGACCACTTCGAGTACCCGGCCCTGGGCTCGACTGTCACTGCAGATCGACAGATCGCTGGAACGGATGATCGGCGTTTGCAGCCCGATCAGGGAGCAGCAGGCCCGCAGAATCCGTTCGTTGAGCTCAGCGATACTCGAAGCAGGCTCGACCAGCAGTGCCTCAAGCCACGCAAGCATGCGCGGCGCGTGGGGCGCACGGCGATAGGCGAAGCTCAACTTGTTAAGGATATCGCCAGGGTCGAACGTCTCGGCAATACGTTTTTCCATGATCTGCTCAGTGTGACTACCCTTGGTCAGTGACACCCGGAACCACTTCGGCTCCTGTCCCAGCAGATAGCGGTTGCGTTCAATCCAGCCGTTCTTGATGAACTGCACATTGTCGTAGATGACAAAACAGTCGACAGCAGCGATCAACTGAAAATAACCCAGATAGGGCAGCAAGTAAGGTTGCATGAGTGCAATGCGGCGCTGCTGGTCAGTTGCCGGGGCACACACCTTCAAGGTGAGGGCCTGGCTCATGCCGCCCGAGCCTTGAGCAGTACCTCGATGATCCGCGTCTGGGTCTGCGGATCGAGATCCGGATAGATCGGCAGGCACAATACCTCGCGAGACACCTTGTAGGCGTTCCCCAACTGAGAGAGATCCGAACTGGGCAGGCCGCGGTACATCGGAAACTCGCATATCAGTGGGTAGAAATACCGGCGCACGAGAATGTTTTCAGCACGGTAGCGGTCATACAGCTCGTCCCGGCTCACGCCGAAGCGCTCACCATCAACCAGGATCGGACAATAGGCATAGTTCCAGTCCAGCCCCTGCGGTTGCTCCAGGAGGCTGATACCAGGTATGCCGTCCAGCGCGCTCTGATAGTACTCAAACACCTTTTGTCGACGGCTGAGAGCTTCATCGATATAGCGCAACTGCAGCACACCAAATGCGGCCTGCAACTCGTTCATCTTTCCGTTGATGCCGGGAGCCATGACCGTGACTTCATCGGCAAAACCGAAATTCTTCAGGTAATCGATACGCTGCTTGATCTTTTCGTCACGGCAGATGATTGCGCCGCCTTCGAAAGTATTGAATACCTTGGTGGCGTGGAAGCTGAGGATCGACAGGTCGCCGTTGTTGAGAACGCTTTCGCCGTTGTGTCGGACCCCGAAGGCATGTGCGGCGTCATAGATAACCTTGAGTCCATAGGTGTCGGCTACGTCCTGGATGCCCCCGACATCACAGGGAACACCATAGCAATGGACCGGAAGAATCGCCGAAGTCGCCGGGGTGATGGCTTCGGCGATACGTTGCGGATCGAGGTTCTTGGTGACTGGATCGATGTCCACGAACACCGGCTTGAGATTGTTCCACAGTAGCGAGTGGGAGGTGGCCACGAACGAATAGGGCGTAGTGATGACTTCACCCGTGATGCGTAGGGCCTGGAGCGCCGTCACCAATGCCAGGGTACCGTTGGAAAACAGCGAAAGATGCTTGACGCCGAGGTACTCGGCCAACTCCTTTTCCAGTTGTTCGTGGAAAGGGCCGCCGTTGGTCAGCCGCTTACTGTCCCAGATTCGCTGCAGATAAGGCGTGAACTCTTCCAGAGGAGGTAGCAGCGGGCTGGTAACGGTAATGGAATCGGCCATGGGTACACTACTCGGGTGACTGAAAAATGGCACACGGCTCGGGAATCCCTCAGACGCGGCGTTGCATCACGGTCTATATCGGCGGGCTGCAACGCCATGAAACCGACAGCTGACTCTTGATGTGCGGGTACCCCAGCAAAAAATCGGCCAACTCCTTGCGAGCCCGATAATCGGCGTCACCTCAGATTACGCACTGGGTTCTTTGCCGACTTCGTATTCGCGCAACTTATTGGCAATGGTCGTATGGGAAACCCCCAGCCGCTTGCCCAGTTGCCGGCTGCTCGGGTGTTCGGAGTACAAGCGCTCCAGCACCGCTTTCTCAAAGCGTCCGACGATCTCATCCAGCCCACCCTCAAGGGAAAAATCGCCAAGGGGCTGATGCACGCCGTAGTCCGGCAGGCGGATATGCTCGGCCTTCACCGTCCCGCCATCGCACAGGGAAACGGCCTGGAACAGCACGTTTTCCAGTTGCCGGACATTGCCCGGCCAGTGGTAATGACTGAGACGGTCCATCGCCGCCGGGGCCAGCTTGGGCAGGGCGCAGCCGATCTGGCGGCTGGCCTGGTCGAGGAAATGCTCCACCAGCGGCGCCAGGCCATCGAGGCATTCGCGCAGCGGCGGGATGTGCAGGGAAAGCACGTTCAAGCGGTGATACAGATCCTGACGGAATTCGCCCCGGGCGCAGAGTTCGGACAAATCGACCTGGGTGGCGCAGATCACCCTGACGTCCAGGTACACCTCCTCATCGCTGCCAACACGCCGGAAGCAACCGTCCTGTAGGAAGCGCAGCAATTTCACTTGCAGGCGCGGGCTCATCTCTCCGACCCCGTCGAGGAACAGCGTCCCCCCGGCGGTCAGCTCCAGAAGGCCGAGCTTGCCTTCGGCCCGGGCACCTTCGAAGGCCCCCGGCCCGTAGCCGAAGAGCTCGGTCTCGGCCATGGACTCCGGCAACCCGGCACAGTTGAGCGCCATCAATGGCGATTGCCCGCGCGGACTCGCCAGGTGACAGGCGCGAGCCAGCAGCTCCTTGCCAGTGCCGGTTTCACCTTCTATCAATAGCGGCGCGTCCAACGGGGCCATGCGCCGAGCCTCACGGACCACCGCCGCCATGACCTTCGAGCTCTGGAAAATACTGTCGAAGCCACGCAGTTCCTGTTTGCGCACGTTATAGATACGTTCGCCAACCCGGTCGGCCCGGTGCAGTGTCAGCACCGCACCGGCCATGGCTTCGCTGTCGTCGTGCTCCGATTGCAGCGGCGCAATGTCGGCCAGGAACACATCGCCCTTGACCTTGACCCGCAGGCCGTTGATGCGCGACTGGTTGGCCCGCACCAGTTCCGGCAAGTCGAAATCCTCGGCATAGCGGGACAAGGGAATCCCCGGCACCTCATCCACTCGCACCCCGAGCAACTGCGCCGCTGCCCGGTTGGCCGCTACGATGGAGCCACCCATGTCGATGGACAGCACCGGGAATTCCAAGGCGCCGAGCAAGGCGTTGAGCTCCATGTGCCTACGCTCACTGGGCATCAGCCCTACACGCTTGACGCCAAATACCCCGGCAATGCCTTCGAATTTCGGACGCAGCGCCTGGAACTGGATGTTGATCAGGTTTGGGCAGTGCAGGTAGATCGCGTTGCCATGCTCGCCACCGACCTCCCCCCGGGCGACGTTGATGCCGTACTCCACCAACAGGTTGAGGATGTCCCGCAGGATACCGATGCGATTCTGGCAATGGACTTTGATGCGCATGAAAAGGCCCGATGTGTATGAAAAGGTCCCTGCCACAAGGTTTTTCTGCCCGGCAGCGTAAATAACCGTCAAGATTATGTGACAGTTGTAGGCCGTTTCCCAACAGAAAATCCCAGCAACCTCGTAGCCGCCGCCATTTCGTAACGAAAAGTTTACGGATTGACGATTCCCTCACCCAATCCATTTTCGCCAGCCTGCTGCGCAAGCCCCTGCTTCGAGTTATCTCTAATACATCGCTGGACATAACAACAACACGTCTTCCCCCTGAGGGAAATCAGCAGGAGAGCAGCATGAAGCAGACGCAGTACGTGGCCCGCGAGCCCGATGCGCAAGGTTTTATCCACTACACCGCCGAAGAACATGGGGTGTGGAATACGCTGATCACCCGCCAGCTGAAAGTCATCGAAGGCCGTGCGTGCCAGGAATACCTGGACGGCATCGACAAGCTTGGCCTGCCCCACGACCGTATCCCGCAACTGGGCGAAATCAACCAAGTGCTGGGCGCGACCACGGGCTGGCAAGTCGCCCGGGTACCGGCGCTGATCCCCTTCCAGACTTTCTTCGAATTGCTCGCCAGCAAGCAGTTTCCGGTGGCGACCTTCATTCGTACCCGCGAAGAGCTGGATTACCTGCAAGAGCCGGACATTTTCCACGAGATCTTCGGCCACTGCCCATTGCTGACCAACCCCTGGTTTGCCGAATTCACCCACACCTACGGCAAACTCGGCCTACAGGCTTCCAAGGAAGAACGCGTCTACCTGGCGCGCCTGTACTGGATGACCATCGAGTTCGGCCTGGTGGAAACCCCGCAGGGCCGGCGCATCTACGGTGGCGGCATCCTGTCCTCGCCCAAGGAAACCGTGTACTGCCTGTCCGACGAGCCTGAGCACCAGGCCTTCGATCCACTGGAAGCCATGCGCACGCCCTATCGCATCGACATCCTGCAACCGGTGTATTTCGTGCTGCCCGAGCTCAAGCGCCTGTTCGACCTGGCGCACGAAGACATCATGGGCATGGTCAAGCGCGGTCGGGAACTGGGCTTGCACGCCCCGAAATTCCCACCAAAGGCTGCGTGAACCGCGTCTTTTAATCTCAATTGAGTCTGTTGCACAACGCGGCTTTGCTTTAGCGTGGGTGCATCGACGTTTTCAAATATTCGATCCGGGAACACACCATGAACACTCTGAACCAAGCCCATTGCGAAGCCTGCCGCGCCGATGCCCCACAAGTCAGCGACGAAGAACTGCCGGTGCTGATCAAGCAGATCCCCGATTGGAACATCGAAGTGCGCGACGGCGTGATGCAATTGGAAAAAGTTTTCCTGTTCAAGAACTTCAAGCACGCCCTGGCGTTCACCAACGCCGTCGGTGAAATTTCCGAGGCCGAAGGCCACCACCCAGGCCTGCTCACCGAATGGGGCAAAGTCACCGTGACCTGGTGGAGCCACTCCATCAAGGGCCTGCACCGCAACGACTTCATCATGGCCGCCCGCACCGATGACGTGGCCAAGACCGCAGAGGGCCGCAAGTAATGCATTTCGACGCCATCGGCCGGGTACCCGGCGACCCGATCCTAGGCCTGATGGAGGCCTACGGGGCGGACGCCAACCCGAGCAAGTTCGACTTGGGCGTGGGTGTCTACAAAGATGCCCGGGGCCTGACGCCGATTCTTCAGTCAGTGAAACAGGCCGAACAACGGCTGGTGGATCGCCAGACCACCAAGACCTACATCGGCGGCCACGGCGACGCTGCATTCGGCCGGTTGATCAACGAGTTGGTGCTGGGCGCCGACTCTCCGCTGATCAGCGCAAAACGTGCCGGCGCCACCCAGACACCGGGCGGCACCGGCGCGCTGCGCCTGAGTGCCGACTTCATCGCTCAATGCCTGCCGGGCCGTGGCGTATGGCTGAGCAACCCAACCTGGCCAATCCACGAAACCATCTTCGCCGCGGCCGGGGTCAAGGTCAGTCACTACCCTTACGTGGGCGCTGATAACCGCCTGGATTTCGAGGCGATGCTGGCGGCCCTGAGCCAGGCGCCCAAAGGTGATGTCGTGCTGCTGCACGCCTGTTGCCACAACCCCACCGGATTCGACCTGTCCCATGAACAATGGCGTCAGGTGTTGGACGTGGTGCGCAACCGCGACCTGCTGCCGCTGATCGACTTCGCCTACCAGGGCTTCGGTGATGGATTGGAACAGGACGCCTGGGCGGTCCGACTGTTTGCCCAGGTCCTGCCGGAAGTGCTGGTCACCAGTTCCTGCTCAAAGAACTTCGGCCTCTACCGCGATCGTACGGGTGCGTTGATCGTCTGCGCCCGGGATGCCGAGAAGCTGGTGGACATCCGCAGCCAACTGGCAAACATCGCCCGCAACCTGTGGTCGACACCGCCGGATCATGGTGCGGCCGTGGTGGCGACCATCCTCGGCAACCCGGAACTCAAGAGCCTGTGGGCCGATGAAGTCCAGGCCATGCGCCTGCGCATCGCGCAATTGCGCAGCGGCTTGCTGGATGCCCTCGAACCCCATGACTTGCGCGAGCGCTTCGCCCATATCGGCGTGCAACGCGGGATGTTTTCCTACACCGGCCTGACGCCGGAACAGGTCAAGCACCTGCGCGAGCGCCACAGTGTCTACATGGTCGGCACCGGCCGGGCCAACGTGGCCGGCATCGACGCCACGCGCCTGGACCTGCTGGCCGAGGCGATTGCTGACGTTTGCAGATAACACCACCGTCGGCCGTTGATTTTGTGGCGAGGGAGCTTGCTCCCGCTCGGCAGCTCCTACAGGCCTGTCCACTCGCTGACAAATTCTGCGGTTTCCACCTTCGGCGCCGTGCGCGCTTCTTTCTGCGGTGTGCCCAGGTAGAGGAAACCGATCACCTCCTCCCCATCCTCAAGGCCAAGCCCCCTGGCCACATGCGGCGAGTACGCCAGTTCACCGGTGCGCCACACGCCGCCAACCCCTTGGGCATACGCCGCCAACAAGATGCCATGGGCTGCGCAGCCGGCTGCCAGCAGTTGCTCGGATTTGGGGATTTTGAAATGGTCCTGCAGACGGGCGATCACCACCACGACCAGGGGCGCGCGCAATGGGCCGTTGAGGGCCTTTTCCACGACGGTTTCCGGTACCAGCGGGTCATTGAACCGCGCTGCTTCGGCCAGCAGTTCGCCCATGCGATGCCGCGCCTGCCCTTCGACTGTCAGAAAACGCCATGGCCGCAGCTGGCCGTGATCCGGCGCCCGCATGGCCGCGGCGAACATGAGTTCGCGCTGTTCCGGCGTGGGGGCCGGCTCCACCAGGCGCGGGACGGAAACACGGTTGAGCAAAGCGTCGAGAGCCTGCATCGGCCACCTCCTGAAAAAATGTCCGGCTATTCTAGTAGCTGTGCGGCGAGTTCGTTAGCGCAAATTCCGCGGCCAGGTGCCCACTCGGCGCCGGGTGCCGGTTTACAGGGCGCTTGTCGCGGGTAGAATGGCGCCCTTCCTTTTTCAGCCTGAGCGGACTTCATGGCGTTGCCGACCCTGCGGATCATTGGTTTCATCATCGGCATCTTCCTGATCACCCTGGCGATCTTCATGGTCGTTCCCATGGCCACCCTGATGGTCTTCGAGCGCACCCGCGACCTGCCGTCGTTCCTCTGGTCGAGCATGATTACCTTCCTCGCCGGCCTGGCCCTGGTGCTTCCCGGGCGCCCGGAACACATCCACCTGCGCCCGCGCGACATGTACTTGCTGACCGTCAGCAGTTGGCTGGTGGTGTGTATCTTTGCCGCGCTGCCGTTCCTGCTGACCCAGAAGATCAGCTACACCGACTCGTTTTTCGAAAGCATGTCGGGCATCACCGCCACCGGCGCCACCGTCCTGAGCGGCCTGGAT
The DNA here is from genome assembly GCF_008801605.1 of Pseudomonas brassicacearum subsp. brassicacearum. Lineage (GTDB taxonomy): Bacteria > Pseudomonadota > Gammaproteobacteria > Pseudomonadales > Pseudomonadaceae > Aquipseudomonas > Aquipseudomonas brassicacearum. Next base: position 221,292 of record NZ_VZPJ01000010.1, read on the forward strand.
ACCATGTCCCCGGGCATCCTGATGTGGCGCTCGCTGCTGCACTGGCTCGGCGGTATCGGCTTCATCGGCATGGCGGTGGCGATCCTGCCCTTGCTGCGCATCGGTGGCATGCGGCTGTTCCAGACCGAATCGTCGGACCGCTCGGAAAAAGTCATGCCCCGTTCCCACATGGTGGCGCGGCTGATCGTGGCGTCCTACGTGGGCATCACCATTCTCGGCACCCTGGCGCTCTGGTGGGCCGGGATGAGCCTGTTCGATGCCATCAACCATGCGATGTCGGCGATCTCCACCGGCGGTTTTTCCACCTCGGACCTGTCCCTGGCCAAATGGACCCAGCCGGCCGTGCACTGGGTCATCATTGTCATCATGATCCTCGGCAGCCTGCCGTTTGCCCTCTATGTCTCGATGTTGCGGGGCAATCGCCGGGCACTGATCAAGGACCAGCAGGTCCAGGGGCTTATCGGGGTGTTGCTGGTGACCTGGCTGGTGCTCGGCACCTGGTATTGGGCGACCACCGACCTGCATTGGCTGGAGGCGCTGCGGCACGTGGCGCTGAACGTGACGTCCATCGTCACCACCACCGGTTTCGCCCTCGGCGACTACAGCCTGTGGGGCAATTTTTCGCTGATGCTGTTTTTCTACCTGGGGTTCGTCGGCGGTTGTTCAGGCTCGACGGCCGGCGGGATCAAGATCTTCCGCTTCCAGGTCGCCTACATCCTGCTGCGGGCCAACCTTAATCAACTGATCCACCCCCGCGCGGTGATCAAGCAGAAATACAACGGTCATCGCCTCGACGAAGAAATCGTCCGCTCGATCCTTACGTTCTCGTTCTTCTTCGCCATCACCATCTGCGTGATCGCCCTGCTGCTGTCGCTGCTGGGCGTGGAATGGATGACGGCGCTGACCGGTGCGGCCAGTACCGTGTCCGGCGTCGGTCCGGGGCTGGGGGAAACCATCGGGCCGGCCGGCAACTTCGCACCGCTGCCGGACGCGGCCAAGTGGATTCTGTCAGGAGGCATGCTGCTGGGCCGACTGGAGATCATCACGGTGTTCGTGCTGTGTATCCCGGCGTTCTGGCGTCACTGACCGCTTCAGGCTGGCTCGCCAACCGTGCCCGGTATTCGCCAGGCGTGGTGTCGAACCAGCGGCGGAAGGCCCGGAAAAAATTGCTTGGGTCGGCAAACCCCAGCAGATAGGCGATCTCCAGCAGCGTCATGCCCGACTGCGCCAGGTACTGCTCGGCCAGTTCACGACGGGTGTCCTCAAGCAAACTCTGGAAACTGGTGCCCTCTTCCTGCAAGCGCCGCTGCAAGGTGCGCTGCGACAGGTGCAGCGTCTGCGCCACCACGTCACGCTTGGGCTCGCCCTGGGGCAACAGTCGGCACAACACTTGTCGTGCCTTATGGGTCACACGGCTTTCCGAAAAACGCGCGAGGTATTCACCGGCAAACCGGTCATGCAACTGCGCCATGGCTTCGTTGGCCGTCGGCAGAGGCGCCTCCATGTCGGCCCGCTCAAAAATCAGCGCGTCATAAGACGCGCCGAACACCAGCGGTGCGCAGAAGGCTCGCTGATAAGGCGCCAGGTCCAGGGGTTCGGTGCCTTGGAACAGCACTTTTACCGGGTGCAAGGTACGCCCGGTCAGCCAGTTGCACAGGGCCAACGCACAGGCCAGGGACGCCTCGGCACTTTGCCGAGTGGGGGGTAAATGGTCGCCATGCACCGTCAGGATCAGCCCATAGCCCTCTTCCAACCGACGAAAACTCAAGTCGGCGCTTTCGGCAATGATTCGCTGGTATCGCACCAGTCGCTGGAAACCCTCCGCCAGCGTGCGACTGGACATCAAGGCGTAGCCCGCCACATGAAACGAGGCCGGGCGCACCACTTTACCCATGTTCAAGCCAATGGCCGGGTTACCGGACAATTCCACCGCCCGCTGCCAGAGCCGCGTCATCGAGTCCTGGGGGAAGCGTGCATCCGGATCCTCCAGCGCATCAAAGTCCAGCCCCAGTTGCTTGAACAGCACCCGACAATCCAGGCCGTCGATTTCCAACGCCTTGACAATCCCCATCGCCCAGCTTGAAGAAGTCGTTCGTTCGTTCATGACGTTTTACTTGCATGACGAGCCGCAGGGTACGGCTGGATTTGCGAAGGATACTAAAGTGGCGCCCATTGTCACTGGCTGTTGCAAGTGATCGCTCTAGACTCAAAGTAAGCCGCTGGATTTATCGGTTGCCAGAACAATAACCAAAGAGCCTGCAGTCTTGGAAAACGCCAAACGATTCAATACCTTCGCCGAGTTCTACCCGTATTACCTCGGCGAGCACAGCAACAGCACCTGCCGACGATTGCATTTCATCGGCACCTCCCTGGTCGTCCTGGTGTTCGTCATGGCCCTCGTAGTGGGGAGCGGGTGGCTGTGGCTCGCCCTGCCCGTGGCCGGCTACGGCTTTGCCTGGGTCGGGCACTTCTTCTTCGAAAAAAACCGTCCCGCCACCTTCCAGCATCCTTTCTACAGCCTGCTCGGCGATTTCGTCATGTACCGCGACATGCTGCTGGGCAAGGTGGCGTTCTAGCCAAAGGATTGCCTATGAACACTCATGCACGTTTTACCCACATGCGGGACGGCACTCAGGAGGACTGGGCGATCATCGCCGCCGACTTCAGCGCCTACGCCCGGCAATTGCCGGGCCGGATCCTGGCCCACTTGAAGCTGCTGGACGGCGATTTCGGCGGGTTCCCGGTGGATCGCCTGACCCATTCCCTGCAAACCGCCACCCGTGCCTACCGTGACGGGCGGGACGAGGAATACGTGGTCTGCGCCCTGCTCCACGACATCGGCGACACCCTGGGTTCGTATAACCACCCGGACATCGCGGCGGCGATCCTCAAGCCCTTCGTCAGCGCGGAAAACCTGTGGATGGTGGAGAAGCACGGGATTTTCCAGGGCTATTACTTCTTCCATCACCTGGGCATGGACCGGCACCTGCGCGAGCAGTTTTTCGAACATCCGCAGTATCAGGCGACAGTCGACTTTTGTGCGAAATATGACGCAGCGGCGTTCGATCCCCAGTACGACACGCTGCCGTTGAGTTTCTTCGAGCCGATGCTGGAAAGGCTGTTTGCTGCGCCGAAGCAGTCGATCTACAAGGCGGCGATGACGGAGCAGCCTTCTGGCTGACAGATTGCTGGGGACCGCTGCGCGGTCCATCGCGGGCAAGCCTTGCTCCCACAGGTGTTGCCTGCTCTCATGGGCGGTGAGTACTTGTGGGAACAGCCTTGCTCCCACAGGTGTTGCCTGCTCTCATAGGCGGTGAGTACTTGTGGGAACAGCCTTGCTCCCACAGGTGTTGCCTGCTCTCATAGGCGGTGAGTACTTGTGGGAACAGCCTTGCTCCCACAGGTGTTGCCTGCTCTCATAGGCGGTGAGTACTTGTGGGAGCAAGGCTTGCCCGCGATGGCGTCATGAAGGCCTACACCGGCTCAGTCACTTTCAACTCAGTCTTGGCCAGTGCCTCCCGTGCCTGGGCCTCCGCCAACCGATACAACTCGATCGACCCGTCCCAGTGCTCGATCAGCGCCGTGCAGGATTCGACCCAATCGCCACAATTGAGGTATTCCACCTCACCCACCATGCGCATCTCGGCATGGTGGATATGCCCGCAGACCACGCCATGCAGTTCGCGCTTCACACACTCGTGGGCGATGGCTTCTTCGAAATCGCTGATGAAGCTGACGGCGGTCTTGACCTTGTGCTTGAGGTACGCCGACAACGACCAGTAGCCGTAGCCGTAACGGGCCCGCCAATGGTTGAGCCAGCGGTTCAGCGTGAGGGTGAACTCGTAGGCCGAATCCCCGAGGAACGCCAGCCAACGGTGGTACCGGGTAATGACGTCGAACTGGTCGCCATGGATCACCAACAGGTGCCGACCATCGGCAGTGACGTGCACCGCTTCGTCCACCAACTGGATATTGCCCAGGATCAGCTTCGAATAGCGCCGCAGGAATTCGTCATGATTGCCGGTGACGTAGATCACTTCGGTGCCGCGCTTGCTCATGGTCAGCAAGCGGCGAATGACGTTGGTGTGGGCCTGGGGCCAATACATCCCACCGCGCAGTTTCCAGCCGTCGATGATGTCCCCCACCAGGTAGATCTTGTCGGCGTGGTAGCCCTTGAGAAACTGCGACAGGTGCTCGGCCTGGCAATCCCGGGTGCCCAGGTGCACATCGGAAATCCACAGAGTGCGAACACGCTGTTTGCGGCTGGGTCTGGCGAGCTCGGCGCTGGTCATTGGGCAACCCTCTGATCGTTTTTGCCACTGTGCACGCCAGCGGTTAATGGCCCATGACAAACACAAGTCCATTGCATGACAGCGCCGGGCGTGGCGCCCTCGGTGTATGCTGGCGGCCTGACACGGGAGACCGCGATGAGACCGATCCTCACGCTACGCCACTACAGCCACGACTTGATCGCCCACAGCCATGACCATGCCCAACTGGTGTTCGGGCTGTCTGGCGCGCTGGATTTCGAGGTCGAAGGGCATGGCAGCCAGGTGGTGCAACAAAGCTTCGTGGTGGTACCGGCCGGCGCGCATCACGGCTGCGGCAGCCCCCACGGCAGCCGCTGCCTGGTGTTGGATGTGCCCAGTGATGATTGGGTCGGGCAATGCCTGGGGGATCACGCCGACGCCAGCCGCCGTTTGCTCGACGACACCGCGCGCCTGCCCCTGGATGCGGGGCAAAGCCAGTTGGTCAGTTGGTTGGCGGGCAGCCCGGTGGACGATCCGGTGATCGCCCAGCAAGGCGCGGTGCTGCTGCTGGCGAGTCTCAATAACGCTCGCCAGGCAACCCTCGGCGGCCGGCGCCTGCCCTACGCCGCACTCAACGCCCACATCGACCAGAACGCCGCCTATCCGCTGCAAGTGGCGGACCTGGCGCGAGTCGCCGGCCTCTCCAGCGCCCGCTTGCACGCACGTTTCGTCGCCGAATGCGGGCAAACCCCGATGGATTACATCCGCAGCCGCCGCTTGCACAAGGCTGTAGCGTTGTTGCGTGATTCGCAGTTGCCCATCGGTGAGATCGCCCACCGGGTCGGCTACAGCTCCCAAAGTGCCTTCGCCGCGGCGGTACTGCGGGAATTCGGCGCCTCGCCGGGCAAGCTGCGGCGTCAGCGATAGATTCGCGCTAAAAATCGCTAGGATCGCGACAGACACTGCCGCCTTACCCACGCTTAAATACTAGGGGACGATCCTGTGGGAGCGAGCTTGCTCGCCATTGCTATCTGTCAGTCAATATCTGCATTGCCTGAACCACCGCTTTCGCGAGCAAGCTCGCTCCCACAGAAGACACTCGCCAGTTGCCCCACTGTCTGTTGAAAGGATTGAAATGACACCCCGTACCGCCCTCGGCGCCCTGCACATCGGCGCACTCATGTTTGGCCTGACCGGTGTATTCGGCAAACTCGCCGCAGCCTCGCCAACGGTCATTGTGTTTGGTCGCGCCGTCTTCGCCGTGCTCGCCCTGGCGATGTTCGCCCGGTTCGCCAGCAACAGCCGCTGGCAGCAACTGCGGGCCCAGGATGGCTGGCGATTGCTCCTTGGGGGGCTGTTGCTGGCCGGGCATTGGGTGAGTTTCTTCATCGCCGTGAAGGTTGCCGGCGTGGCGGTCGCCACGCTGGGGTTCACCAGCTTCCCGGCCTTCACGGTGCTGCTTGAAGGGCTGATCTTCCGCGAGCGGATTCGCGCCAATGAAATCTGGTTGGTGGTGTTGGTGAGCGTCGGCCTGGTGTTGGTCACGCCGAACTTCGACTTGGCCAGCGGCGCCACCACTGGCCTGCTGTGGGCCGTGTTCTCGGGGTTGCTCTTCTCCCTGCTGTCATTGACCAACCGCGCCGGTTCGGCGCACGTCCCGCCGGTGCAGGCCGCGCTGTGCCAGAACGTGGTGGTCGGGTTGTGCCTGCTGCCGATGGCCGCGCCACAATTGAGTGACGTTCGCCCCATCGACTGGTTGTGGATCGGCTTGCTCGGTGTGTTCTGCACCGGCCTGGCCCACAGCCTGTTCGTCGCCAGCCTGGCGGTGATCAAGGCCCGCACGGCAGCGGTGGTGTTCGCCATGGAGCCGGTCTACGGCATCGCCATGGCCTGGTGGCTGTTCGATGAGAGCCCGACCCTGCGCATGCTGCTGGGCGGCGTGGTGATCATCACGGCCATCGTGATCTCAAGCCAACTGAGCGGTTCAAAGAAACCGGGGGTTGGCGCCCAAGCCGCGTCTCACTGAACCCGATCGTTGTGGCCCAGGTCCCGCTCCGGATCGATCCGGTCGCGGACCCGCTGCTTCAGGACCTTGGCTTCGGGAAAACCACCATCGGCCTTGCGCTCCCAGATCTGCGTGCCGTCGCAACTGATGTGGAACACACCGCCGGTGCCCGGCACCAGCGACACCTTGCCCAGGTCATCGCCAAAGGTGCTGAGCAGCTCCTGGGCCAGCCAGGCGGCGCGCAGCAGCCATTGGCACTGGGTGCAATAGGTGATGACGACTTCCGGTTTGTGTTCGGTCATTGCGGGTGGACTCCTGGGTTCGAAGGCGTCGCTATAATACCCGCCTTTGATCGCCCGCCCCGAGATTGACGATGCGCCGCCTCCTGCCCCTCCTGCTTCTGTTGCTGTTGCCCCTGCTCGGCCATGCCAACGAGCCCGCCGTCGACGCGCCACGCCCGAAAATCGGCCTGGTGCTGTCCGGCGGCGCCGCACGGGGGCTGGCCCACATCGGCGTGCTCAAGGCCCTGGAAGAGCAAGGCATCAAGATCGATGCCATCGCCGGCACCAGCATGGGCGCGGTGATCGGCGGGCTGTATGCCTCGGGCTACAAGATCGACGAACTGGAAAAACTCGCCCTGGGCATCGACTGGCAACAGGCTCTGTCCGATGCGCCACCGCGCAAGGACGTGCCATTCCGGCGCAAGCAGGATGACCGGGACTTCCTGGTCAAACAGAAACTGAGCTTTCGTGACGACGGCAGCCTCGGCCTGCCCTTGGGGGTCATCCAGGGCCAGAACCTGGCCCTGCTGCTCGAAAGCCTGCTGGCCCACGCCAGCGACACCCGAGATTTCGACAAACTGCCGATCCCGTTTCGCGCAGTCGCCACGGACATCGCCACGGGCGAAAAAGTCGTGTTTCGCAAAGGCCACCTGCCCAAGGTCATTCGCGCCAGCATGTCGATCCCGGCGGTATTCGCCCCGGTGGAACTGGACGGCCGGCTGCTGGTGGACGGCGGCATGTCCGACAACATCCCGCTGGACGTGGCTCGGGAAATGGGCGTGGACGTGGCCATCGTGGTCGACATCGGCACGCCCCTGCGCAACCGCAAGCAACTGGTCACGGTGGTCGACGTGCTGAACCAATCGACCACCCTGATGACCCGGCGCAACTCTGAAGAGCAACTGGCAACGCTGAAAAAAGACGACGTGCTGATCCAACCGGCGCTGGCGAGCTTCAGCTCCACCGATTTCGGCCGGGCCCAGGACATGATCGACGCCGGTTACCGTGCCACGCGGATACTCGAGGCGCGCCTGGCTCCTCTACGCCCGTCCGAGGCGCCCAACGCCGAGCTCATGGCCGCGCGCACCCCCAGCGAGCGCACGCCGGTCATCACCGCCATTCGAGTGGAGAACGACTCGAAAGTCGGCGATGACGTGATCCGCTATTACGTTCGCCAGAAGATCGGTGAGCCGCTGGACCTGGGCCGCCTGCAGACCGACATGGGCACGCTGTACGGCCTGGATTACTTCGAGCAGGTGCAATACCGCGTGGTCCGCAAGGGCCCGGATCACACGCTGGTGATCAGCGCTCGGGGAAGACGCACCGGCACCGACTACCTGCGGCTGGGGCTGAGCCTGTCGGACGACATGCGCGGCGACAGCGCTTTCAACCTGGGAGCCAGCTATCGGGTCAACGGCATCAATCGCCTCGGTGCCGAATGGCTGACCCGGGCGCAGATCGGCGACAAGCAGGAGTTGTACAGCGAGTTCTACCAGCCATTGGATGTCGGCTCGCGCTACTTCATCGCCCCCTACGGGCAATTCGAATCCCGCAACGTGGAGTCGATCCTGGACAACGATCCGGTGGCCCAGTATCGCGTCGAGCGCTATGGCTTCGGGCTGAACGTGGGCCGCCAGATCGGCAACAACGGCGAAATCCGCTTCGGTGTCGGCCAGGCCTGGGGCAAGGCGGATGTGCGCATTGGCGACCATGACCAGCCCAGCGAAAACTTCAATGAAGGTTTCTATGAGCTGAAGTACTCCTTCGATTCCTTCGACAACGTGTATTTCCCCCACGAGGGGGAAGACATCGGCCTGAGCTGGCGCCAATACGAACCGGGGCTGGGTTCCGACCAGCGTTACCGCCAATGGGAGTTCAAGCTGGACAAGGCCCTGAGCAGCGGCCCGGATACCTTCATCCTGGGCGGGCGCTACGGACGAACACTGGACACTGCTGAAGTCGTGACGTCCAGCTTTGTGCTCGGTGGCGCGCGGCAACTGTCAGGCTTTCGCGAAGACGGGGTATCCGGGCAGAACATCAGCCTGATGCGCGCCGTGTATTACCGCCGCCTCACACCGCGGGCCTACCTGCCACTGGACTTCCCGCTGTACATCGGCGGCTCATTGGAACGCGGCCGGGCCTGGAACAACGACAACGAATTCGACAGCGGCTACATCAACGCCGCCAGCATTTTCCTCGGTTTCGATACACCGCTGGGGCCACTGAATTTCAGCTATGGCTTTAACGACGATGATGAACAGGCGGTGTATCTGAACCTGGGGCAGACGTTTTGAGTGGCTACCTGGACAGGATTTGACAGCCTGATAGGCCGCTATCGCGAGCAAGCTCGCTCCCACATGGGGTCCGGGGTGTACACGCAATGGCCGTTCACCACAAATCCCTGTGGGAGCGAGCTTGCTCGCGATAGCGGTGGGTCAGTGTCGGTGATGTTGACTGTGCTGCAACCTTAGCGAATCCCTGCCAGCAGCACCCGGGCGGTCTGCTTGAGGGGTTCGTCGCCCTCCTCGAGCAGCTCTTCAAGCAGGGAGACTGCGGTTTTCAGGTCTCCATCGTCGATGCAATTCTGTGCCTGTTCCAGCTTGACCGAGTGTTCCGGGACCTGAGGTTCGAGGGAAAGGGTGTCCAGGGAAACAGGTTCAAGGGCCAGCGGCTCGAGTTCCAGCGACTGTTCTTCGTCGGCAAAGCTATCGAGGAAAGCATCGTCCAGCGACTCGGTTTCCAATGGCGCTTCCCATTGCAGCTCCGGTTCGTCAAAACCTGAAAGCGAAAAGCTCTCGGCGGCATAAGGTGAAACAGCTTCTTTATCCGCAGTGTTGTCCTGGGCATCGGCGAGGTCCCAGCTGGTTTCCATGGACAGTGCATCCAGGTCCAACTCGAACTCGTCACCGGGCACTGGCTCACGTTCAGGTGCCGGAGCAGGTGCCGGAGCAGGTGCAAGAACCGGTACCTGGGGTTGTACCGATGCCACTGTCGGCGCGGCGATCATGGCAACCTTGGGGTAGCGCCCGCGGATCTCCTCCAACGTCCGGGCATCGATACCCTGTGCCAGTAGATGATGTTCCTGGGCCTGGAAACCGATGACATCGCCCTGCTTGCCCAGTACCTCCAGCAACTTGAGGCCCAGGTCGGTGCGTTCCGGCTCCGCCAGCAACGCGGCGCGCAACAGCCCTGCGGCCTCGGTGAACCGACCGTAGGTCAAGTAGATCCCGACGCCCTCCAGCACATCGCCCAGGGGCGTATCCCCGTTGTTGAACGATGCCGCAGTCTCGGACGGCTCCGTATCGGGGATTGATGCAAAGGTTTCGTCGTCCTCCTCCAGCATCGGCTCGGGACGCCCGGTCATCGGTTCCAACTCGGCCTGCTGCTGCCGACGTCGAACGAACAGTAACAGCGCCAGCAACCCCAACAGGCCCACCAGCCCCGCCACCCATGTCCAATTGACGCCCTCTGGCTCTGCTACCGGTTCTGTAGCGGGTTGCGCGTCCGGCGCCGGTTCCGCTGCAGGAAGCGCCGGTTGCGGTGGTGTCGATGCAACAGGGGCTGGCGCAACCTCGGCCAGCCGGGCCTGCAATTGGCTGATCTGCTTGCGCTGGCCAGCGATTTCCTCGTCCTGGGCCTGGAGCCGGGCCTGCAGTTCATCGATCGTCTTCTGTTGCTGCTGGTTTTGCAGCACGCTGGCGGCCATTTGCTCATCGGGCGCGTCGGAGGCCTGGCCGGCAGGGGCTGCAGCCGACGTCGGCAGCACGGCCGAGTCGGGCAGCAACAAGCGCTGGCCGATGGAAAGCCGGTCACTGCCGGGGTTCAAGGCCTGGATTCCTTGCATCAACTCATTGACCGACGCGTTGCTACCGGCGTCATGCAGGCGCTTGGCGATGATCCAGGGGTTGTCTCCCGGCACGACGGTGTAACGCTTGCCCTGTACCGCCGGGGGCGGCTTGACGGACCGCGGGGCCTCGGAAGGTTCTTCACGGACCGGCACGATACCCGGTGTGCCCGGCGGGTCGATCAATACGGTGTATTCGCGCAGCAGGCGCCCGTTGGGCTGATTGAGCTGCACCAGGAAATTGAGGAAGGGTTCCTCCACCGGTTTGCTGGAAGTCACCCGAATGAAGCTGCGCTCCCCGTGCAACACCGGCGTGAAGCGCAGGTTATTGAGAAAGAACGCCCGTTCCACACCCGCACGACTGAAATCGTCCGGGCTCGCCAGGCTGGCCGACAGATCGCCCTCGCTGATCCCGGCCACATCGACCAGGGCGATATCGGCGCGCAACGGCTGGTTCAGGGCGGAATGGAGCGTGATGTCCCCCAGCCCCAGCGCCGACGCCAAGGCCGAATACCCCAGGGCACCCACGACGACCGACACGTTGACCCAACTGCGCAACGTGGACTGCAAACTTTCAAGCATGGGTATCCCTTTCGACTACCAGACTGAGCGCAAACGCATCCAATACGATCACTTAGTACTGGTTATAGTTCGCTAATCGCCGAATCTCAAAAGTCTGGCGCCAGGGATATACCTCAGGATTTTTCCAGGTTGGCCAGGATCGTACCGTGGACCCGCATGCACACGCGCATGTCCGCTTCGTCGACACCTTCGAACAGCTCACGACGCAGTTGCGTGGCAATGGTTTCGATTTGTTCGATCAACGGCAGGGCCGGTGCGCAGAGCACGATTTTCTTGGCCCGGCGGTCCTCGGCCACGGCCTGGCGCTGCACCAGCCCCTGGGTTTCCAGGCTGTCGAGCAACCGGGCCAGTGTCGGGCCTTCGACGGCGACGCTCTGGGCCAGTTCACGCTGGGTCGGCGCCTGTTCGAAACGGGCCAGGTGCAACAGCACCAGCCAACGTGCCTGGGACAGGCCCAGCCCGGCCAGGCGGCGATCCAGTTCGGCACGCCAGCCTCGAGACATTTGCGCCAACTGCATGCCAAAACGGTGTTGATCGGTTAACGGCATAAAAAAACTCATCAGATCTGAAATAGAGAAAAACTAATTATTAGTCAGCTAAGCATGAGCTTTGGATTCAAGCAAGGTTCACCTTGTACTGAATCGTTAAAGGCACGCAACTCACTGATCAGACTTCAAATTCAGACTGCAACGCAGCCCTGACGCAATACAGCACGCCTTCGGGAACCCGTCCGACAAACAGCGCGGCAACTTCAGACACGGGTGGTAACTCGCCTTCGCCATCCAGGAAGGCATCCTGCACCTCTCCCATCAGCTCTTCGGGCAGATCCAGCGCCTGTTCCAGGGACAACTGCTGTTTGCCAATGGCTTCGGCCAGCATCGTGTAGACGTTCTTTTCCGAGCACTGCAGTTGCCCGGCGATCTGCAACGGTGTCATGCCGGCCCGGGCCAGCGTAATGAGTTCGTGACGTACATCGGCCACCGCTTTCGGTGCTTCGGCCTCGCCACCCAGGACCTGGAGGAAGGCCTCGCCATACCGCTCCAGCTTGCGCGCGCCCACACCACTGACCTGGGCCATTTCCGCCAGGGAGGTGGGCTGACTGCGGAGCATTTCCAGCAGCGTCGAGTCGGGGAAGATGACGTACGGCGGGACGCCGTGCTCCTCGGCCAGCTTGCGCCGCAAGGCCCGCAAGGCTTCCCATTGATCGCGCTCTTCGCCACGTACCAGTTGGCTGGCCTGGCTCTTGCTGCTCTTGACCGCCGTTGCCGGCTTGAGGTCACGACGCAGTTCGAGGGTGACCTCACCTTTGAGCAACGGCCGGCAAGTCGCACTCAGGCGCAGACCGCCGTAGCCTTCCAGGTCGATGTCGGCCAGACCGCGGGCCACCAGTTGTCGGAATAATGAACGCCACTCACCCTCGGTGCGCGCCTTGCCCACGCCGAACACCGACAGGTGCTGGTGGCCAAAGCTGCGGACCTTTTCGTTGTCCTTGCCCAGCAACACGTCCACCAGATGCCCGACACCGTAGCGCTGGCCGGTACGGAAAATCGCCGACAAGGCCTGGCGGGCCGGTTCGGTGGCGTCCCAGGTTTCCACGCCATCGACGCAGTTGTCGCAATGCCCGCAAGGCTGGGGCATGTCTTCGTCAAAATAGGCCAGCAAGGTCTGGCGGCGGCAGCGGGTTTCCTCGCACAGCGAGAGCATCGCGTCGAGCTTGTGCTGTTCCAGACGCTTATGGCGCTCGTCGCCTTCGGAGTTCTGCAGCATCTGCTTGAGCATCACCACGTCTTGCAGGCCGTAGGCCATCCAGGCGTCGGCCGGCAAGCCATCACGGCCGGCACGTCCGGTTTCCTGGTAATACGCCTCAAGGGACTTGGGCAGATCCAGGTGCGCGACAAAGCGCACGTTGGGTTTGTCGATACCCATGCCGAACGCAATGGTGGCCACCATGATCAGGCCTTCCTCGTTGAGGAAGCGCTTCTGGTGATAGGCCCGCAGGTCGTTGGGCAGGCCGGCGTGATACGGCAGCGCCGGGACCCCCTGCTCACACAGGAACGCCGCCACTTCATCGACCTTCTTGCGCGACAGGCAATAGACAATGCCGGCATCGCTGCGGCGCTCGGCGAGGAACGCCAGCAACTGCTTGCGCGGCTGCTCCTTGGGTACGATGCGGTAGAAAATATTCGGACGGTCGAAACTGGACAGGAAGCGCTCGGCGTTCTGCAAGTGCAGGCGCTCGACGATTTCCTCGCGGGTGCGCTTGTCGGCGGTGGCAGTCAGGGCGATGCGCGGTACGTCGGGGAACAGTTCCGCCAGTTGCCCCAGTTGCAGGTATTCGCGTCGGAAATCGTGCCCCCATTGGGATACGCAGTGGGCTTCGTCGATGGCGAACAGGGCAATTTCCAGGCTCTGCAGGAACGCCAGCATGCGCGGCTGCACCAGGCGTTCCGGGGCCAGGTACAACATCTTCACTTCGCCGCGCTTGATGCGTGTCGCCAGGTCCCGCTGTTGCTCGGCGCTGAGGGTGGAGTTCAGCGAAGCAGCGGCAACCCCCAGCTCTTCGAGGGTCGCAACCTGGTCGTCCATCAATGCGATCAGCGGCGAGACCACCACGGCCAGGCCGTTGCGCAACAGCGCCGGGACCTGGAAGCACAAGGATTTGCCGCCGCCGGTGGGCATGAGCACCAGGGCATCGCCACCGCTGGCCACGCGCTCAATAATGGCACCCTGGCGGCCACGGAAACTGTCGTAGCCGAAGATGTCCTTGAGGACGCGTTGAGCCTGTTCGAGCATAGAAACTCCAAAAATCACCGAAACATCCCTGCAAGGCTGGTTCAGAATCACAAACGCTGCACCGGCAAATCGTAAGTGTGCGTTTCGAACCGGCGGGACGCCGCAGGGCATCACAAAACGCGGCAGTATACCCGAGGCCTTCGTTGCAAAGGGGGCTGCTGACAGGAGGTGCTTGGGACTGTGGGAGCAAGGCTTGCCCGCGATGGAAGCGACACGGTCTCGCCTTCAGAAATCGAGGCGCTTGCTTCGCGAGCAAGCTTTGCTCCCACAACGGGGATAAATCCCCTCGCCACAGGAACCGCGTCCATCCCTGTTTTTTTCTCCATGCCCCTATTTCACCTCCTAGGGAGGGGCAAATACGCCACGCGGCTGGCCTGGGCGCTCAAGAAGGCCTAGAATTCCCGCATTGTTTATTCCCCAAGGTAGCCCGTAATGTCCTTCGCTGAGCAACTGACCCGCCTGCAAGTCTTCCTCGACGCCGATGAGCTGCACGAAGAGGCGCTGGACTACGTGGCCGCTCACGGCTATCTGACCGCCCTGTCCATCTGCGCAGAAACGGTGCCGGACCGTGAGTGGATCGACGCCCTGTTCGCCGAAGAGCCGCATTACAGCGACGAAGCCCAGCGTGCCGAAATCGAAGCCACACTGGTCGGCCTCAAGGCCCACATCGCCCGCCAACTGGCTTCCGACGAAGAATTCGAACTGCCGTGCGACCTGGACCTGGGCGATGATCCGGATGATTCGGAGTTGCGTGGCTGGTGCATCGGCTTCATGGAAGGCGTGTTCCTGCGCGAAGCCGCCTGGTTCGAAACCGCCGAAGAGGAAGTCAGCGAAATGCTGCTGCCGATCATGGTCGGTTCCGGCCTGTTCGATGAGCAACCGGAATTTTCCGACATCGCCGCCGACGCCAACCTGATGGACGACATGATTGTCCAGATCCCCGAAGCCCTCACGGCCCTGTACCTGCTGTGCAACGCACCGGACGAGAAACCGGCGATCCTCAAGCCTCGCCACCACTGAGTGACCGGGTGCCCTCGCCAGTCGGCAATCGCCCGCTGATCCTGCGTTACGTTCTGTTGGCCATTGGCTGGCTGAGCGTAGCGCTGGGGGTCATCGGCATCTTCGTTCCCGTACTGCCCACCACCCCTTTCCTGCTCCTGGCGGCGGCCTGTTTCGCCCGCAGCTCGCCGCGCTTCTACCAATGGCTGGTAGAACATCCCCGCCTCGGCCCGTGGATCCGCGACTACCTCAGCGGCAACGGCATCCCGCTCAAGGGTAAGGTCTATGCCATCGGGCTGATGTGGGCGAGCATCCTCTTTTCCTGCTACCTGGTGCCCCTGCCGTGGGCCCGGGGGTTCATGCTCACCAGTGCGGTGCTGGTAACGGTTTATATCCTCAAGCAGAAGACATTGCGCAAACCCTGAGCCGCCACAAAAGCAAAACCCGTCATGTCCAGACTGGACATGACGGGTTTTGTCGTTTCAGCTCACCTCACACCGTGTCCACCTTCAAAGAATGATCGTTGAGCATTCCGTTGATGATGGTCCCCGTATCCGCCCCGCCAGCGATCATCCCGTCTGCGCCGGGCGTGACGCCGTAATGACTGGCGAGGTTGACGCCCGCCAGATCGATGGTCTGGTTCGGCGTGGCACCGGCAATGGCACTGACGTCGATGCTGGTGATGACCGACCCTCCGCTGCCGCTGATGGTGAAGTGCAGGTAATCGTCCAGTGACGCGGTGCTGCCGTTCTCCCCCTGCAACAGCTGGGACAGGTCGAGTTTGTCGACGCCGGGCGCGAAATCCGTGATCACGTCGTGGCCGCTGTTGCCTGCCTGCCATTGGAAGGTATCGGCACCGCTGCCGCCAGTGAGCGTGTTGTTGCCCAGGCCGCCGATCAGCAGGTCATCGCCGCCACCGCCGTTGAGCACGTCATGGCCCAATCCACCGTTGATGCGGTTGCTGGCGCCGTCACCGGTGAGGGTATCGTTGAAGTTCGAACCGACCAGGTTTTCGATGCCTGTCAGCGTATCGGTGCCAGCGCCCACGGTGTTCTGCGCCGCCAACAGTCCCAGGTTCACCGTGACCCCGGCGCTCGCGTGGGCATAGCTCGCAGTGTCGTTGCCCGTACCGCCATCGAGCAGGTCGTTGCCCGCGCCGCTGTAGAGCAGGTCATTGCCTGCCCCGCCGTGCAGGGTGTTGTTGCCCGAGCCTGCGCTGAGGATGTCGTTGCCGTCGCCCGCATTGAGGATGTTGTCGCCGTTACCAGCCAACAGCACATCGTCCCCGGTGGTGCCCGTCAGGGTATGGCCCGCCTGGTAGCTGATGTCCACCGCAGAGCTGTCGCTACCGCCATGGTTGTCGCTGGCGGTGTAGCTGCCGTGGTAATCCGGGGTGCTGTCCTGGGCCCCGGCGTAGTTGACGGTCATGGTCAGTTGATAGTTTTCCGCAGCGTTGGAATTACCGCCGCCGGGATTGGGGATGTTGGTGACGTGGATCTGGTAGTTGCCATCCGCCGCCGCAGTGAACGAGGCGCCGTCGTTGATCGCAATGAAAGGCCCACCGTTGAGAGAGTACTCAAGGGTGATATGACTGCCCGCCAGGTTATGGTCCAGGGTCAGGGTTTCACCCTGCTTGAGGCTGATGTTTAGCCGGTCTTCATCGTTGGCGTTATTGTTGGAAACCGCGCCCAGCGCGCCACTGACCACCAGCACTGCCGTCATGGTCGCGGCATTGGCGACGAAGGCGCTGCGATTGAGGTTGATCGACTGCACATTGTTGCCGGTGAAACTGACCGTGCCGGTGCTGCCGGTGAAATCCCCGCCTTTGGCGGTCCAACCGGTATTGAAACTGGTGGGTGACGCGGTGAGCGGATCGCCGTTGGCGTCGCTGTCGTTACCCAGCAGCAATTCGCCCGGTACCACGATGTTGCCTGACAGCACGTTGGTGATGATGTTGTCGTCCATCGCCACGGGTGGGCTGTTGGGCACGACTTTGATCACCAGGCTGGAGCTGGCCAGGTCGCCATCGTTGTCACTGACGGTGTAGCCGATGTTTTCGGTGATCAAGGTGCTGGTGGCGGTCTGGGAGGTGTAGCTGAACGCACCGGTATCAAGGTTGACCACCAGGGTACCGTCATGGGCGGTGGCGATGCTCAGTGTGTTGGTGGTTGTATTGAAGCTGCCGTGGTTGACCCCGCCACTGGCGCTCAGTGCACCGTGGCCACCGTTGGCCGCCGGGTCGTAGCTGTACGTGGTGCCATCGACCACCAGGCTTTTGACAAACCCGCCATCGGCGCCGAACGAACCGCCTTCGCCCAGCAGGTTGCCGGTAACCGGCGCGCCTTGCACCGTGCCGGAGAGCACCGAATTGAGCTGGTTCAGATCGGTGACCACCACGGCGTTGGTGTTGGTATGAGCGCTGCCGTCGTAGGCCAGCGGGTCGAGGTAGTCGTTACTGACACCGTCGCCCAGGCCAATGGCGTAGTTCTTGATGCCATTGGCATCGAGGAAGGCTTTCCACGCCGCCTCGTCTGCCGTGCCGGTTTCCAGGCCAGAATTGGGCTTGCCGTCCGAGAAGAAGTAGCCGATGTTCTGCGCGCCGGTCAGTTGCCCGGACGTGACGAACGCGGTCTTGGCCGTCGCCACTGCCGCGTCGTAGTTGGTCCCGCCGTCCGCTGACAGGCTGGAGAGAAGCGACTTGGCGGTCGCCACGTCGACCCACACCGAAGTCTGGTCGGTGGCACTGCTGCTGAACGTCACGAGCTGGACTTTCACATCCCCCAGGTCATCGTATTTATCGAGCAAGGCGCTGATCGCCTGTTTCGCCAAATCCAGCCGCGAAAGCCCCGGCACACCGGAGTCATCGGCCATGCTGCCGGACACGTCGAGCACGATCAGCAGGTTCGAATCGATCTCCACCGCGGTGACCGAACGCTCGGACGCAACGGCCTTCGGTACATCATCGACGATGCTGACCACCAGACTGCCGGTGGTGCTGTTGCCCAGGGAGTCCGTGGCCTGATAGGTGAAGCTTTCGCTCAGCACGTTCGGGCCATCATTGGCATGGGGCGTGGTGTTGGCTGGTGAGGTCAGGGTGTAGGTGTAGGAACCGTCCGGGTGGAGCAACAACTGGCCGTAGGCGCCGGTGGCGTTGCCCACCAGGGTGAAGGAGACGGCGCCAGTGGCACCGCTGACTGAACCGACCAAGGTGCCACTGGCAGTTTCGCTGGTGGCGCTCGGGTCGCTGCCGGTGACGCTGCCAGGGGCAAGGTCCTGGCCATCCTGGTTCAGGTCGAGGGCTTTTTCATAGACAGTAACGTCGTGGTCGGTTTCTGCGATGAGGCAGCTGTTGTGCACGTCAATGGTGAGGGTGGTGGTGCTCTCATCACCATCGGCATCACGCACGGTGTAGGTGAAGACATCGGTCGCGCCTGCTGCACCGACAGCATCGGGGTTGCTGTGGTAGACGGCGTTGCCGTTAGCGTCCAGGGTCAGGTAGCCGTAGGTGCCGTTGATCTGGTTGTTGAGACCACCGACAGCAGAGGTTGAAGTGTCGTTGCCGGCGCGTACGCCGATCACCATGCCGCCATCCGCGCCAAGTACGTCGTTGTCCAGCACGTTACCGTTGACCGTGCCGCCCTCCACCACCGAGGTGAAATCGGCATGGGCGCTTGGCACGTCGTCGACGATGTCGATGACGATGGTGCTGGTGACGGTGTTGCCCAACGAGTCCGTGGCCTGGTAGGTGAAGCTTTCGCTCAGCACATTCGGGCCATCGTTGGCGTGGGGCGTCGTCGTGGCTGGCGAGGTCAGGGTGTAGGTGTACGAACCATCGGGCTGAAGCGACAGTTGACCGTAGGCACCGTTGGCGTTGCCCACCAGCGCGAAGGTCACTGCGCCAACGGCACCGCTGATCGAGCCGACAAGGCTACCGTTGGCGGTTTCACCAGTGGCGCTCGGGTCACTGCCAATGACGGTGCCGGGGGCCAGGTCCTGGCCATCCTGGGTCAGGTCGAGGGCTTTTTCGTAGACGCTGACTTCGTGGTCCGACGTGGCAACGAGGCAGCTTTCGTGGACATCGATGGTGAGGGTGGTGGTGCTTTCATCGCCATCGGCGTCGCGCACGGTGTAGGTGAAGACATCGGTCGCGCCCGGGGCGCTGACGGTGTTCGGGTCGCTGTGATAGACAGCGTTGCCGTTGGCGTCCAGGGTCAGGTAGCCGTAGGTGCCGTTGATCTGGGTGTTCAGGCCGCCGACGGCAGGGTTCGAGGTGTCGTTGCCGGCGCGTACGCCGATCACCATGCCGCCATCCGCGCCAAGTACGTCGTTGTCCAGCACGTTACCGTTGACCGTGCCGCCCTCCACCACCGAGGCGAAATCGGCATGGGCGCTTGGCACGTCGTCGACGATGTCGATGACGATGGTGCTGGTGACGGTGTTGCCCAACGAGTCCGTGGCCTGGTAGGTGAAGCTTTCGCTCAGCACATTCGGGCCATCGTTGGCGTGGGGCGTCGTCGTGGCTGGCGAGGTCAGGGTGTAGGTGTAGGAGCCGTCGGGCTGAAGCGACAGTTGCCCGTAGGCACCGTTGGCGTTGCCCACCAGCGCGAAGGTCACTGCGCCAACGGCACCGCTGATCGAGCCGACAAGGCTGCCACTGGCGGTTTCGCTGGTGGCGCTCGGGGCGCTGCCGGTGACAGTGCCGGGGGCCAGGTCCTGGCCGTCCTGGTTCAGGTCAAGGGCTTTTTCGTAGACGCTGATTTCGTGGTCGGGGGTGGCGACGAGGCAGATATCGTGGACATCAATGGTGATGGTGGTGGTGCTTTCATCACCGTCGGCATCACGCACGGTGTAGGTGAAGACATCGGTCGCACCCGGGGCGCTGACGGTGTTCGGGTTGCTGTGGTAGACGGCGTTGCCATTGGCGTCCAGGGTCAGGTAGCCGTAGGTGCCGTTGATCTGGGTGTTCAAGCCGCCAATCGCCGGAGTCGAGGTGTCGTTGCCTGCACGCACACCGATCACGGCACCACTCGCAGCCGGTCCGTCGGCACCACCTTCATCGTTGTTCAGGACGTTGCCACTGACCGTCCCACCTTCATCCACCGAGGCAGAGTCGGCATGAGCGGTCGGCAGGTCATCAACGATATTCACGTCCAGGTTGCCGTTGGCGGTGGTGCCGTTGTCGTCGGTGACAACCACTGCGAACTGTTCGCTGAGGCTATTGGCGCCGTTGGCGTTTGGATGGGCTTCGTTGTCCAGCAAGGAGTAGCTGTAGCTGACCACGCCCGTGGTGGAGTTGTAGCCAGTGATGGTCAACGTATTGCCGAGTGCGGTGGTAATCGACTGTGGGAAACCGGCTGCCACACCACCGGTGACGACGTTAATGCCGCCAACACTCAAGGTTTGCACACCGTCCAACGCAGTCACGGTGAACGTGCCGCTTTGAGTCAGCGCCGGTGCATCCGGGCTGCTGCCATCGCTGAGGTTTTTCTCCTGGACCGTCAGCTCACCGCCGTCGGTGTCGAGGCCGGTGATGATCACTGGATCATCGTTGTTGTGTACTTGCAGCACCAGGTTCGCGGTGCTGGTGTCGCCGTCGGCATCGGTCAGGGTGTAGGTGAAGGTTTCGCTGCCATCGCCACCACCGTGCAGGCCCTTGAAGTCGGCATCGGCGGTGTTGAGGGTGTAGGTGTAGGAGCCGTCGGCATTGAGCACCAGGGTGCCGTAAGTACCGGTGAAAGTGCCGGGGGTGATTGGGCCGGAGGCCACATGGTCCGCACCTTGAGTATCGTTGGTCAGCACGCTGCCGGTCAGGGTCAGGTGGGTTTCCGAAGCCGTGCTGGCGTTGCTGTCGTCCACGGCTTTAGGCAAGTCATCGACGATGTTCACGTCCAGATTACCGTTCGCGGTGGTGCCGTTGTCGTCAGTGGCGACTACAGCAAATTGTTCGCTAACGCTGTTGGCGCCGTTGGCGTTTGGATGGGTTTCATTGTCCAGCAAGGTGTAGCTGTAGCTGACCACGCCCGTGGCGGCGTTGTAGCCAGTGATGGTCAGCGTATTGCCGAGTGCGGTGGTAATCGATTGTGGGAAACCGGCTGCCACGCCACCCGTCACCACATTGATGCCGCCAACACTCAAGGTTTGCACACCGTCCAACGCAGTCACGGTGAACGTGCCGCTTTGAGTCAGCGCCGGTGCATCCGGGCTGCTGCCATCGCTGAGGTTTTTCTCCTGGACCGTCAGCTCACCGCCGTCGGTGTCGAGGCCGGTGATGATCACTGGATCATCGTTGTTGTGTACTTGCAGCACCAGGTTCGCGGTGCTGGTGTCGCCGTCGGCATCGGTCAGGGTGTAGGTGAAGGTTTCGCTGCCATCGCCACCACCGTGCAGGCCCTTGAAGTCGGCATCGGCGGTGTTGAGGGTGTAGGTGTAGGAGCCGTCGGCATTGAGCACCAGGGTGCCGTAAGTACCGGTGAAAGTGCCGGGGGTGATTGGGCCGGAGGCCACATGGTCCGCACCTTGAGTATCGTTGGTCAGCACGCTGCCGGTCAGGGTCAG
>NZ_VZPJ01000011.1 GCF_008801605.1 Pseudomonas brassicacearum subsp. brassicacearum
CCGTGGCCGAAGAGATCAACCGCAGCGTCGTGAACGTTCGCGATGTCTCCGAACAAACCGCCTCCTCCAGCGAAGAAACCGCCGCCTCCAGCGCCGAACTGGCACGGTTGGGGGTTCATTTGCAGACGCTGGTAGGTCGCTTCAAGGTCTAACCAGAGGGCAGGTATAAAACCCGTGGCCAGAGATTGCTCCCGCTTGGGCGCGACGTGGCCACTACTGTGAGATCTATTCTCTACAGATCCCTTCCAACCGGTCGATATAGCTCCCAGCACATAAACTCAGCGCTGCAGGGAGTAACAGCATGTTCCGATGGCTAGGTAATGTAGGCGTTAATCGCAAACTCGGTTTCGGCTTCGGCCTGGTGCTGTTCCTGACCGTGATAATCGCCTTCACGGGCTGGACCGGCCTGGGTAACGTGATCAGCCGTGGCGACAAGCTGGGGTTCATTGCCAGCCTGAACGATTTGACCAAGGACTTGCGCCTGGCACGCATGAACTACGACACCTCGCGGGGCGAGAACGGCCCCCAGCAAGTCAACGACCTGATTGGCAAGCTCGACGCCGGGCTGAAGACCGCCCGCCAACTGATAGAGCAACCGGCCGATGTAGCCCTGATCGATAAACAATTGGCCGCCGTGGCCGAGTACAAAAAAGCCTTCGCCGAGATGACCCGCGCCACCGCCAGCCGAGAAGATGCCCGCAGCAAACTCGGTGCCAGTGCAGACAATGCCGTGGCTCGCATCGCTGAAGTAGAGAAGTCGTTGCTGCAAGGCGACAGCGTCGCCCAGTTCAACAGCATCGTGACCCTGAGCAAAGCGGTCCAGCAAGCGCGCTATCAGGTTCGCGGCTACACCTACAGCGGCAAGAGCGAAGCCCAGCAACCGGCCCTTGAGGCCGTCGACAATGCCCTCAAACTTCTCGCACGTTTGCCAGAGCAATTGCCTGAAGAACATGCAGCCAACCTGCAACAGGCCAGCGACTCGATCAATGTCTATCGCTCAGCGGTCAGCCAGTTCCGCGACTCCCAGATCGACAACGCCGCGGCCCTCAAGCGCATGGCAGAGCAAGGCGACGTATTGATCGATGCCAGCCAAAAACTGACCGTCTCCCAGACCGCCGTGCGCGACCGTGACGCAACCGAGGCCAAGACCTTCCTGGTAGCGGCTGCCGTGCTCGCTTTGCTGTTCGGTGTCGTCGCTGCCCTGGTCATCACCCGGCAGATCGTCGGCCCTCTGGGCCAGACCCTCAAGATCGCCGAACGTGTGGCGGCAGGTGACCTGACTCACAACCTCACCTCCGAGCGCCGCGACGAACTGGGCCAGCTACAGCGCGCCATGCAGAACATGACCGTGGGTCTACGGCAATTGATCGGTGGCATCAGCGACGGCGTCACGCAGATCGCCAGCGCCGCCGAACAGCTCTCGTCCGTCACCGAGCAGACCAGCGCCGGGGTCAACAGCCAGAAAGCGGAAACCGACCAGGTCGCCACCGCCATGCACGAAATGACCGCCACGGTGCAGGAAGTGGCAAGCAACGCCGAAGAGGCTTCCGAAGCGGCCGCCGCCGCCGATGCCCAGGCACGCGAGGGCGATAAAGTCGTCGGCGAAGCGATTGCCCAGATCGAGCGCCTGGCACTCGAAGTGGGTAATTCCACCACCGCCATGGGCGAGCTGAAGCGAGAAAGCGACAAGATCGGCAGTGTGCTGGATGTGATCAAGTCCGTCGCCCAGCAAACCAACCTGCTGGCCCTCAACGCCGCCATCGAGGCAGCCCGGGCCGGTGAAGCCGGGCGTGGGTTTGCGGTAGTCGCCGATGAAGTCCGCAGCCTGGCCCAGCGTACCCAGAAGTCCACCGAAGAAATCGAAGAGCTGATCCTTGGCCTGCAATCGGGTACTGAACAGGTCGCGGCGACCCTGGACAACAGCCGCAGCCTGACTGACAGCAGCGTCGAGCTGACCCGTCGCGCCGGCGGGTCGTTGGAAAACATCACCCGTACCGTCTCGGCGATCCAGGCGATGAACCAGCAGATCGCCGCTGCGGCGGAGCAGCAGAGTGCTGTGGCGGAGGAGATCAACCGTAGCGTGCTGAATGTGCGTGATGTGTCAGAGCAAACGGCGTCGTCCAGTGAAGAGACTGCCGCTTCGAGCGCTGAATTGGCGCGGTTGGGGGTGCATTTGCAGACGTTGGTGGGGCGGTTCCGGGTTTGACTTGGTGTGGTGTTAGGGTTGTGTGAATATCCGTTTCTTCGGTAACGGCGGCTTAGGGTTCCGCTCTTACAGCGGGTCACTTTCGAAAAGCCCGGAAGCCGGCCCAGTCGAAAGTAACCAAAGCGCTTTTGCCCCACCACGCGGTGCCTCGCCTAGGCTCGGCATGCCTGCGTTCGGCCATCGTGGTTAACGGGGCACCCGAGATCAACGTCCACCACGAGGCGGCCTAACAGCCGACCTGGCTCTCCCGGTCGTACACCCGTTAGATCTGTGGGAGCAAAGCTTGCTCGCGATAGCGGTCTGTCAGGCAACATCAATACTGACTGCCCCACCGCCTTCGCGAGCAAGCTCGCTCCCACATAGGTTTTTGGTCGTTTATAAAATCAGCGTCCACCGCCGATCCCTGTGGGGAGCAAAGCTTGCTCGCGAAAGCGGCGGGTCAGCTTGCCTGGATGTTGGATGTGCCGGCCTCTTCGCGGGCAAGCCCGCTCCCACACTGGATCTTCAGTGGGCAAGAAACTTGTGTTCGGCACAGTTCCCTCTGTGGGAGCAAAGCTTGCTCGCGATAGCGGTGGGTCAGCTTGTATTGATGTTGGATCTGCCTGCCTCTTCGCGGGCAAGCCCGCTCCCACACTGGATCTTCAGTGGGCAAGAAATTTATGTTCGGCACAGTTCCCTCTGTGGGAGCAAAGCTTGCTCGCGATAGCGGTGGGTCTGCTTGCATCAATGCTGAATGTGCCGCCACCTTCGCGAGCAAGCCCGCTCCCACATAGGTTTTTGGTCGTTTATAAAATCAGCGTCCACCGCCGATCCCTGTGGGAGCCGAGCTTGCTCGCGATGGCGGTGGGTCTGCTTGCATCAATGCTGAATGTGCCGCCGCCTTCGCGAGCAAGCTCGCTCCCACATAGGTTTTTGGTCGTTTATAAGATCAGTGTCCACCGCCGATCCCTGTGGGAGCCGAGCTTGCTCGCGATGGCGGTGGTCTGCTTGCATCAATGCTGAATGTGCTGCCGCCTTCGCGAGCAAGCTCGCTCCCACATAGGTTTTTGGTCGTTTATAAGATCAGTGTCCACCGCCGATCCCTGTGGGAGCCGAGCTTGCTCGCGATGGCGGTGGTCTGCTTGCATCAATGCTGAATGTGCTGCCGCCTTCGCGAGCAAGCTCGCTCCCACATAGGTTTTTGGTCGTTTATAAGATCAGTGTCCACCGCCGATCCCTGTGGGAGCCGAGCTTGCTCGCGATGGCGGTGGTCTGCTTGCATCAATGCTGAATGTGCCGCCACCTTCGCGAGCAAGCTCGCTCCCACATAGGTTTTTGGTCGTTTATAAAATCAGCGTCCACCGCCGATCCCTGTGGGAGCCGAGCTTGCTCGCGATGGCGGTGGGTCTGCTTGCATCCATGCTGAATGTGCTGCCGCCTTCGCGAGCAAGCTCGCTCCAACAATGGGATCGGAGTACGACCGGAAGAAATAGGCCGGCTGCAAGGCCGCCTCGCGAGCAAGCTTTGCTCCCACAGGTCCGGCTCAAACAGATCTGATGGGTGTACGACCGGGAGAGCCAGGTCGGCTACTAGGCCGCCTCGCGGTGGACGTTGATCTCGGGTGCCCCGTTAACCACGATGGCCGAACGCAGGCATTGTGGAGTGGGCATCCCGGCATGGATGCCGGGATAGCCGCGCTGGGCCATGGATGGCCCTTCGCGGCGGGCCCACGGAGCAATGCCGGAGTGAGGGCACACCGAGCCTAGGCGAGGTGCCGAGTGGTGGGGCATGAGCGTTTTGCTTACTTTTGCGCTTCTCAAAAGTGAGCCGCTGTAAGAGCGGAACCGTAAGCAGCCGTTACCTAAATAACGGATATACATACAAAAATACCTGAGCCCCACAATCCGTCATCCCAAGGCTACGGAGCCTTGCGCCATTGCCTACAACTACGCCAGAATCCGCCGGCTTGTGCGCCTTGGCCCTGGGCTCTAACGTTTGCGGGTCGCTGTCAGTTCAGCGATCGGGTTTAGCAGCTCGGCACAATATCAAGGCACGCAGGTCCGCTTTATGGCGGCTGTGCGTGGGGCACTTCGGTGCGCCGGGTTCCTTGATTCCTGGTCTGCTAACCCGCGCACAGTCGCCACCCTTTTCGTTTAGCAGCGATGTCTGGCGGCTCCATCAATCAAGGAGCGTCAACCATGCACAAGATCACACCCAATCCACCAGAACCAGAAACCGACCCCAAGAAACTCCAGGAAGCCACCGACCGCGCGCTCGATTACTACCTGAAGCCCAAACAACCCAACCCCGAAGATAAACAGCCGCCGGGCCAGCTCTTCACCGTCGTCGACGGCATCGACACCGAAAGCCTGTTGGCCAACCTCAGCGAAAACCTGGCCTCAGCCAATGCCATGGTCAGCGACCTTGCATTCGACCTGAAAGGCTCGCGACGCCATATTGCCCTTGGTATTCAACAACTGATCGAGCTGAGTGGTTTGTTGGCGAATCGGGTACTGGACAACGTCAATACACAGTCCTGACCTCGCCACGGATAGCGCTCAATTACTGAAATAGCGCCCAACAAAAAGCCCCGCTTCCTTTCAGAAGCGGGGCTTTTGCGTATCAGTATCAGGCCACTTGAGGCTGTGCGCTCAACGGCTGAAGCGGTAACAACGGTGCATGAGGATCAGCGTTGATTGATTCGCGCCACGCCGCCAGCCACTCGGGATGACCCTCGCTCCAGACCTGCTCATGCAGGCGGGACAGGGCCACCGGGTCGCTCAGCAGAGCCAGTCGCTCGGCGTTGCTGAGACCGGCAGGGCCGGCCTTCAAGGCGTGACGAACACGTTCGACCCGCAGCCATTCGATCGGCTCGGCCTTGCCGTGACGCGAGGTTGCCAACGCATACGCCAAGGCGTTCTGTTGCGGATCGACCACCGCCCGGATGAAACCGTCTTTGAGCGCATGCCAACGGTTTTCATGGGTGTACTGATCCGTCGACAGCAGTTCCTGTGGCGGTGCGTATTCCTCAGGGATCAGGAACAGGCTTTCATCACGGGACTTCAAGCCCAGGCCCACGCGGCTGGAAATCACCGATACCGGAATCGACAGCATCAGCGAACCGACAATCGGCACCAGCCACCACAGGAAGCTCGGGTTCAGCCAGATCACCAGCAAGGCCCAGAAGAAGCCCAGCAAGGTTTGCGGACCGTGGCGCTTGACCGCTTCGCTCCACGGCGTGGAGTCGTCGTCACGTTGTGGCGAGTTCCAGGTTGCAGCCCAGCCCAGGAATGCGGCGAGCACGAAACGGGTGTGGAAAATCATCCGCACTGGCGCCAGCAGCATGGAGAACAACATCTCCAGGAGCATCGACAGCGTCACCTTGAACTTGCCACCGAACTCCTTAGCACCCTTGGCCCAGATCAGCACGATACTCAGCAGCTTGGGCAGGAACAGCAGCACGATGGTGGTGGAGAACAGGGCGATGGCCTTTTCCGGGTGCCATTGTGGCCACAACGGATAGAGCTGGCGCGGCTCGAGGAAGTACTGCGGCTCCATCAACGTGTTCACCGCCAGCAGCGCCGTGGAGAGCACCAGGAAGAAGAACCACAGTGGCGCCGACAGGTAGGACATCACGCCGGTCAGGAACACCGCACGGTGCACCGGGTGCATGCCCTTGACCAGGAACAGCCGGAAGTTCATCAGGTTACCGTGGCACCAGCGACGGTCACGCTTGAGTTCGTCCAGCAGGTTCGGCGGCAGCTCTTCGTAGCTGCCCGGCAAGTCATAGGCAATCCACACGCCCCAGCCGGCACGGCGCATCAGCGCAGCTTCGACGAAGTCGTGGGACAGGATGGCACCGGCGAACGCGCCTTTACCGGGCAGCGGCGCCAGGGCGCAGTGCTCGATGAACGGTTTCATGCGAATGATCGCGTTGTGGCCCCAGTAGTGGGATTCACCCAACTGCCAGAAGTGCAGGCCGGCGGTGAACAGCGGACCGTATACCCGGGTGGCGAACTGCTGCATGCGCGCATACAGCGTGTCCATGCCCGAGGCCCGTGGCGCGGTCTGGATGATGCCGGCGTCCGGCGTGGCTTCCATCAGGCGCACCAGGCTGGTCAGGCACGTACCGCTCATGACGCTGTCGGCGTCGAGCACGACCATGTACTTGTAGTCGCTGCCCCAACGACGGCAGAAGTCGTCGAGGTTGCCGCTCTTGCGCTTCACGCGACGGCGACGGCGGCGATAGAAGATCTTGCCGAAACCACCGGCTTCACGGCAGACGTCGAGCCAGGCCTGTTGTTCGGCCACGCAGATATCGGTTTCGTTACTGTCGCTGAGCACGAAGAAGTCGAAACGATCCAGGTCACCGGTGGCGGCCACCGACTCGAAGGTTGCGCGCAAACCGGCGAATACCCGTGGCACGTCTTCGTTGCAGATCGGCATCACCAGCGCTGTGCGGGCGTCCTTGGGAATTGGCTCGTTGCCGGCGCTGGCACCGGAAATGCGGTACTTGTCGTGACCGGTGAGCAATTCGAGAAAGCCCATCAACGCTGTCCAGAAGCCTGCCGAGACCCAGCAGAACAGGATCCCGAACAGAATCAGGATGCTGGTTTGCAGCGCATACGGCAGCACTTGCGTGGCGGTCTGCAACAGCGGTTGGTGCAGGACTTCTTCCAGGTCCACGAACGACCAGCCCTGGTACGGCATGATGCCTTTCATGTACCAGCCAGCGACGATGGTCTGGCCGAGCATCAATATCAGCAGGATGTAGCGACGGGTCGAGCCCACGGTACGCCAGCGTGCATGCGGCAACACGCGCTCATCCTTGGGCGGCTTCGGCGGGTTGGTACGACCGGTCAGGCGCCGCCAGCCACGCACCAGGATATTGGTGCGCCATGGCTCCGGTACGACCTTGGTCCGACGAATCGGCGGCGTGGCTTTCAGGCACACCCGACCGCTGGTGTCGAGCCCCAGCATCTCGGCGTCTTCGAGCTCTTCGGCGGTGCTCAGGGTCAGCCGGCGGCCCACCGAGGCTTGCGCCGCCTCGGCGGGCTCGTCGAAGGTCGAAGACGACAGGCGTTCGTGCAATTCGCTGAAGGACTTGCAGCCCGCCAGTTCGGCGCGCTGCTCGTCGGTCATGGGCAAATGGGCCAGGTACTCGCTGAGCGTCTCTGGCTGTACTGAAGTATTACTCATCGGCTGGCAACTGATAGCTCCAGGTCTCGGTCAAGACTTGTTCAGTCGGTTCCGGTTCCTGCTGGGTTGGGGTCGGTTCAACAGCGGCGTCTGCCGCCTTGACGGCCTTGGCTTCGTCTTTCGCTTTTTCGTTCGCGAGCTCTTTTTCGGTCTGCTGGCGGGCGACTTTGTCGGCCTTGGCCAGGGTCGTGGTCACGGAGTGCGCGGTGGCCGGGGCTTCGACAGGCGTCAATGGACGGACCAGCGCCGCACGCATTTCGGTGGCCTGTTTCGAATCCTTGATCTTCAACCGCAGGGTCAAGCGCCAGCCCTTGGTTTCAGGGTTGTAGCGCACGCTATTCTCGACGATCTCGCCGTTTTCGCCGACGCTTACCTGGCTACGCACATCGGCGTCTTCCGGCAGGGCTTGCAGGGACGGACCTTCGAAATCCACCAGGTAGGCCACGCTGCCGTCCGGCTGACGGATCAGGTTGGACTGTTTCACGTCACCGGTGGAACGCAGGGTCTGCTGGACCCAGGCGCTGTCCGGCGAGTGCAGGCTGGCTTCGTCGAGGGTCCAGTGCAGGCGATAGCTGAAGTCCAGCGGCTGGCCTGGCTCAGGCAGTTTTTCCGGGCTCCAGAAGGCAACGATATTGTCGTTGGTTTCGTCGGCGGTCGGAATTTCTACCAGGTCCACGGAGCCCTTGCCCCAATCGCCTTTCGGTTCGATCCAGGCACTTGGACGCTTGTCGTAGCGGTCGTCCAGGTCTTCGTAATGGCTGAAGTCGCGCCCACGTTGCAACAGGCCGAAACCACGCGGGTTCTCTACCGAGAAGTTGCTCACGGCCAGGTGTTTCGGGTTGTTCAGCGGACGCCAGATCCACTCGCCGTTACCGGCATGGATCGACAGGCCACTGGAGTCGTGCAGTTCGCGACGGTAGTTCAGCACTTTGGACGGTTGGTTGGCGCCGAACAGGTACATGCTGGTCAATGGAGCCACACCCAGCTTGGTCACGCGGTCACGCAGGAACATGCGCGACTTCACGTCGACCACGGTGTCGGTGCCCGGACGCAAGGTCAGGCGATAAGCGCCAGTGGCGCGTGGCGAATCCAGCAGGGCGAAGATCACCAGGTGCTTGTCGGTCGGCTTCGGACGTTGGATCCAGAACTCGCGAAAGCGCGGGAATTCTTCACCCGATGGCAACGCGGTGTCGATGGCCATGCCGCGGGCGGACAAACCGTAGGTCTGGCCCTTGCCAATGACGCGGAAATAACTCGCGCCCAGCATGGTCATGATCTCGTCCTGCTTGTCAGCCTTGTTGATCGGGTACAACACGCGAAAACCCGCGTAACCCAGCTGTTCAGTGGCCTTGGGATCGAATTTCACATCGTCGAAATCAAAGCGCGACGGGTCGTACTTGATCTCTTCGACGGTGGTCGCGGTGATTTCGTTGATCTTCACCGGGGTGTCGAAATGCATACCCTGGTGATAGAAGGACAGCCTGAACGGTGTCTTCTGGTCGGCCCATTCGGCTTTTTCGGTGCGGAAACGGATTTTTTGATAGTCAGCGAATTTCATTTCGCGGAATTCGTTCGGCAGATTACTGCGCGGGGCTTCGTATTTTTGCCCGGCCAGTTCTTGAGCCTTCGCCGATACATCATCCAGGCTGAATGCCCACAGTTGGCCCGCGCCGAACAGGCACAACAGAGCCGAGCCCGTTACCAGGGCGCTTCTCAACCGTTTGGCAGTCATTTTTGGTGCATTACAGGGACTAACAATCACGAGCAACCCTCGCCGAAAACTGATCAAAAAACCAACGGCCAGATAAAGTATCTGCACGGTAACGGCACTGAAAAACCGTTCCTGCGGACCACTCTTGCCAAGTTGGCGAGCATTGTTCCGACTCCGATGGGACAAAATGATTCCCCAAACGGTCCAGGACAAGTCTCTACCTAAGTCAAATGGACCAGCGAACGCTGATCCCCCGTAGCGCGCGATTATCTAGTAGCCCGCGTGACAACGCATCAGGGGTAGCAAAGTATTTATCGAGAAAACTCCCAGTTTTGCCTCGAAACAGGCCCGAAAAGATGTTTCAAACGCTTTCAGACCTGTAACAGGAAGGTTACCGGGCCATCATTGACCAAATGCACTTGCATGTCGGCGCCGAATCTACCTGATGCCACAGTGCCATGCACCTGTTTCGCCTGGGTGAGCAAATAGTTGAACAACTCTTCTCCCAGGGCCGGAGGTGCGGCTGTCGAAAAACTCGGGCGCAAACCACTTTTGGTGTCGGCCGCCAAGGTGAACTGCGACACCAGCAGCAACCCACCACCGACATCCGCCAGGGACAGGTTCATCTTGCCGTCGGCGTCGCTGAACACTCGATAGTTAAGCAGCTTATGCAGGAGTTTGTCGGCGCTGGCCCGGGTATCCCCGGGCTCGACAGCCACCAACACCAGCAAGCCCTGATCCACGGCGCCAATGATCTCGCCTGATACTTCGACCCGCGCGCAGCGAACTCGTTGCAACAGCCCCTTCATGCTTCTTCAGGCGGCAGGTCGAGCAGGCGCCGGGCCATTTGCGCAGCGGCGCGAACCAGTGCGTCGGTGATCCCCGGCTCCGAAGCGGCGTGACCAGCGTCGCGAATCACCTGCAGTTCGCTGTTGGGCCAGTTCTGATGCAGCTCCCAGGCATTGTCCAGCGGGCAGATGACGTCGTAGCGGCCATGCACGATGACGCCCGGCAAATGGGCGATCTTGCCCATGTCGCGAATCAACTGGTTGGGTTCGAGGAAAGCGTTGTTGGTGAAGTAGTGGCATTCGATCCGGGCGATCGACAGCGCCCGCTGCGGCTCGGAGAAGCGATCGACCACCAGTGGGTTCGGACGCAGGGTCGCGGTGCGACCTTCCCAGGTGGACCAGGCCTTGGCCGCGTGCATCTGGGCGATCTGATCGTTGCCGGTCAGGCGCTTGTGGAAAGCGCTGAGCAGGTCGTCGCGCTCGTCCAACGGGATCGGTGCGATGTAGTCCTGCCAATAGTCGGGGAACAGGCGACTGGCGCCGGCCTGGTAGAACCATTCGATTTCCTGCGGGCGGCAGAGAAAGATCCCACGCAGGATCAAGCCGTGTACCCGCTCTGGATGAGTCTGGGCGTAGGCCAGGGCCAGGGTCGAGCCCCAGGAACCGCCAAACAGCACCCACTTCTCGATACCCAGGTGCTTGCGGATGCGCTCCAGGTCTTCGACCAGATCCCAGGTGGTGTTGTTCTCAAGGCTCGCATGGGGGGTGGACCGACCGCAGCCGCGCTGGTCGAAAGTGACGATGCGGTACAGGTTCGGATCGAAGTAGCGGCGGCTCTGTGCATCGCAGCCAGCACCCGGGCCGCCGTGAATGAACACCACCGGCAGGCCTTCCGGGGAACCGCTTTCATCGACATAGAGCGTGTGGGTGTCATCGACAGCCAGATCGTGCCGGGCATGGGGTTTGATCTGCGGGTACAAAGTCTGCATTGCGCGCTCCGTAAGGGGTCGAGTCATCCCTGTAGGGACGTCTATTTAGTCTGCCGTCCGGCATCATAAACCCGAATTACCTTAATGAGCATGTCCCCTGCGCAGTCAAAGCATGTCAGCCAGGTACGCCAGCAGCGTGCGATACAGCCGATCGACCTCCGGCACCTGCCCCCGACCGCGCAGGCAGCCGTGGACCAACCCTTCGCCCATGTACAACACAGAGGCTACCCCTGCGGCGTTCAGCCGCTCGCTATAAAGGACACCGTCGTCGCGCAGCGGGTCCCATTGCGCAACGACAATCAGCGCTGGTGGAAGACCGTCCAGATGATCGGCGAGCAACGGCATGGCGAGGAGGGACGGTTGGGCGCCGTTCAGGTAGAGGGTGTGATAACTGTCCAGGTCGCTGCTGCTCAACAGCGGCGCGTCGGCACATTCGCGGCGCGAGGGTAGCGTTGCCAGGCCACCGAGCGCCGGATAGATCAGCACCTGGGCCCGGGGCAGCGCTTGCCCGGCATCACGCAAGGCCAGGCATAACGCAGCGGCGAGATTGCCGCCGGCACTGTCTCCGACCACCAGCCGGCGACGCGGGTCGATGGCAAAGGGCGCGGCTGCCAGATGACGCCACACGGCGAGGCAATCGTCCAACCCGGCTGGAAACGGATGCTCTGGGGCCAGCCGATAATCCACCGCCACCACCAGCGCACCAAGGGCAGCCGCCAGCTCCATGCAGATGAAGTCATGGGAGTCCAGGTCCCCCACCACCCAACCACCGCCGTGCAGATAAAGGATGCACGGCCAGCCGGTGGGTGGCGCGGCGCCCCGTGGGTGATAGGCGCGCGCAGCCACACCGGCCAACTCGAAATCCTCGATGGCCAGTGTTGGCGGGCATGCCGGGGTGAACGCCCGGCACATTTGGCTGTAGGCCTGGCGCGAACTGGCGAGGCTGTCGTCCGGGCTGGTGAAGCTCAGGGTTCTGTCGATGAAGGCTGACATCTGTTCTGAGAGTGGATATGAGGCCATGAAGAACACCACCTATTGAAATGTGGGAGCCACCACAGATAAATCACCCCGCCACAGCCAGGCAGGTCAATTCTTGAGACTGGCCTGCACCGCCGCCACGCCATCCTTGCCGTCGAAGCTGGTGACTCCGGCCAGCCACTTCTGCAAATCCTCGGGATGATCGCGCAACCATTGCCGGGCGACGTCCTGGGGCGTCTTGCGCTCCATGATCGGCACCATCAACTGGCTTTCCTGGGCGGCGGTGAAAGTGAGGTTTTCCAGCAAGCGGTTCACGTTCGGGCAGCGCTGGGCATAGTCCGGCGCGGTGACGGTGGAGACGGTCGCGGCGCCTTCGTTCGGGCCATAGACATCCTCGCTGCCGGTCAGGTAGGTGATGTTCATGTTGATGTTCATCGGGTGTGGGGTCCAGCCGACGAAGACCACGAACTCCTTGCGATTCACCGCCCGTTGCACCGCGGCCAGCATGCCCGCCTCGCCGGATTCGATCAGCTTGAAGTCCTTGAGGCCGAAGTGGTTGGTTTCAATCAGGGTCTTGATGGTGGTGTTGGCACCGCTGCCCGGCTCGATCCCGTAGATCTTGCCGCCCAGTTGATCCTTGAACCGGGCAATGTCGGCGAAGGTCTTGAGCCCCGCCGCCGCCACGTAATCTGGAACAGCCAGGGTGGCCTGGGCGTCGGCCAGGCTCGGCTTGTCCAATACCTTCACTTGGTTGGCCGCCAGAAACGGCGCGATGTTCTTGTCCATCGCCGGCTTCCAGTAGCCCAGGAAAATATCGAGACGCTTATCGCGGATGCCGGCGAAGATGATCTGCTGCACGGCGCTGGTCTGCTTGCTGTCGTAGCCCAGCCCGGAGAGCAACACATCGGCCATGCCGCTGGTGGCGATCACGTCAGTCCAGTTGACCACGCCCATGCGCACGGTCTGGCACGACGCCGGCTCGGCGGCCATCGCCCCGACGCTCAAGAGGGTGGTACCGCAGAGGATCGACAGACAGCGTTTGAACAGTCTTTTCATCGGGAAGGTCTCGTGCGGCAGCGGATTATTGTAGGTCGGTGTCTTGCTGCACCGTGCCCAAAACATTACGCAGCGCCGAGGGGCTGAAGATGAACTGTGGCGACTCGGTTTTGCACAATGGCGACAGTTCCCATTCCAAGGAACCAGAGTACATAAACTTGTGGCGAGGGAGACTCTGGGAGCAAGGCTTGCCCGCGATGAAAACAACGCGGTCTCTCTGAAACAGCGGCGCCTGTATCGCGAGCAAGCTTTGCTCCCACAGATAAGTCCCCTCGCCACAGAAGTCATGGCTAGATCTTTATTTCTTGTAAGCCTGCCGTCCCCACGCCAGGAAGCCTTCCAGCAATTCCCTGAGCACCACCTGAGTC
The DNA here is from genome assembly GCF_008801605.1 of Pseudomonas brassicacearum subsp. brassicacearum. GTDB lineage: Bacteria > Pseudomonadota > Gammaproteobacteria > Pseudomonadales > Pseudomonadaceae > Aquipseudomonas > Aquipseudomonas brassicacearum. The sequence continues at coordinate 13,275 of NZ_VZPJ01000011.1, forward strand.
GGCGCCGCCAAATCAGCGCGATAGTTGAACGGTTCGAACTCTTCCATATAGGTGCTCTGGCACAGTTCCAGTTGCACCGCGTGGATGTCTTCGGCCGGGTTGCCGTAGTGCCGGGTGATGTGTCCGCCCTTGAACCGCCCGTTGAGCACATGAGTGAACTGACCGTGACGGGCGCAGATGGCTTCGAGCTGGCTGGCCGGGGTCGGGTCGCAACTGGCACCGTTGAACGTGCCGAGGTTGAAGTCCGGCAGCTTGCCGTCGAACAGGTGCGGGATCACCGAACGGATCGAATGGGCATCGAACAGCAAGGCATAGCCAAACTCGGCCTTGAGCCGCGCCAGTTCCTGCTGCAGCGCCTGGTGGTAAGGCATCCAGACCTGTTGCAGATACATCGCCCGCTCCTCGGCCGACGGTTCCAGCCCTTCGCGAAACAGCGGCACGCCATCGAACAGCGTCGCCGGGTACAAACCGGTGGTGGCGCCGACGTACATCGGCTTGTCATCGGAGGGGCGGTTCAGGTCGACGACGAACCGCGAGTACTCCGCGGCCAGGGTGCTGGCGCCCAGTTCGGCGGCGAACTCGTAGAGCCTTGGGATGTGCCAGTCGGTGTCTGGCAGGCTCTGGGCCTCGGGGATCAACCCGGCCTGTACCGCCGGGGTCAGGCGCAGGCCGGCGTGAGGCATGCTGATCAACAGCGGCACGCGCCCTTGCTTGAAATTCAGGACCTTCTCCACAACCATTCTCCTCAATCGATTTCCACGCCGTGGCGCACGACGCGTTTTTCCAGATCGCCACCGAGCCAGTACGCCAGGTCGGCCGGGCGGTCGATGTGCCAGGCGACAAAATCCGCGACCTTGCCGGCTTCCAGCGAACCGTGGGTTTGCACCATGCCCAAGGCCTGGGCCGCATGAATCGTCGCCCCCGCCAGGGCCTCTTCCGGGGTCATCCGGAAACAGGTGCAGGCCATGTTCAACATCAGGCGCAACGACAACGCCGGCGAGGTGCCGGGGTTGAGGTCGCTGGCCACGGCGATTTTCACACCGTGCTTGCGCAGGGCTTCCATGGGCGGCAATTGGGTTTCGCGCAGGAAATAAAACGCGCCCGGCAACAGCACTGCCACGGTGCCGGATTCGGCCATGGCCTTGGCATCGTCCTCGGTCATGAATTCCAGGTGATCGGCCGACAGCGCCTGGTAACGCGCCGCCAGGCTTGAACCGTGCAGCGACGACAACTGCTCGGCGTGCAGCTTCACTGGCAGCCCCAGTTGTTGCGCGGTGATAAACACCCGCTCGACCTGCGCCGGGGAAAACGCCAGGTATTCGCAAAAGGCATCCACCGCATCCACCAGTCCTTCGGCCGCCAGGGCCGGAAGCATCTCGGTGCAGATGTGCTCGATGTAGTCGTCGGCGCGATCCTTGTATTCCGGTGGCAAGGCGTGGGCCGCCAGGCAGGTGCTGCGCACGCTGACCGGCAACTCGGCGCCGAGGCGGCGGATGACCCGCAGGATCTTGCGCTCGCTGGCCAGGTCCAGGCCGTAGCCGGATTTGATTTCCACCGTGGTCACGCCGTCGCGCATCAGGCTTCCCAGGCGTTTGGCGGCGCTGGCGAACAGTTCGTCTTCACTAGCGGCGCGGGTGGCGCGCACGGTGCTGGCGATGCCGCCACCGGCGGCGGCGATCTCGGCATAGCTGACGCCTTGCAGACGCTGCTCGAACTCACCGCTACGGTTGCCGCCAAATACCGTGTGGGTGTGACAGTCGATCAGCCCCGGGGTGACCCAGGCGCCCTTGAGGTCGTTGACCGCCGGGTAATCACCCGTCGGCAATTCGGCACGCGGGCCGATCCATTGGATGTGCTCGCCCAGGGTAACGATGGCGGCGTCTTCGATGATCGAGTAGACGCCCTGGGCCATGGTGGCGGCGTGGCAGTTTTGCCAGAGGGTTTTCATCCCGGTTTCCTCGTCGCATTCATAATCGAATCGCGAGCAAGCTCGCTCCCACAAGGGTCAGGGTGTACCCCAAATAAGTGTGGGAGCGAGCTCGCTCGCGATGAGGCCCTTACAGGCTCGGCAACAACTGCGCCGTGACCAATTCGTTCAGGCACCGACTCGCCAGCAATTCACTGGCCGCATTGATGTCCGGCGCAAAGAAGCGGTCCTTCTCATAAAACGGCACTTGTGCACGCAGCAGGCCACGGGCCCGCTCCAGCTTCGCGGAGGTCTTCAAGCCGCCGCGCAGGTCCAGCCCCTGGCAAGCCGCGAGCCATTCCACCGCGAGGATCCCACGGGTGTTCTCGGCCATTTCCCACAGACGCTTGCCGGCAGCCGGGGCCATGGAAACGTGGTCTTCCTGGTTCGCCGACGTCGGCAGGCTGTCCACCGAATGGGGATGGGACAGCGCCTTGTTTTCACTGGCCAGGGCCGCAGCGGTGACCTGGGCGATCATGAAGCCGGAGTTCACTCCGCCATTGGCGACGAGGAACGGCGGCAGTTGCGACATGTGCTTGTCCATCATCAACGAAATGCGTCGCTCGCTCAGGGAGCCAATCTCGGCAATCGCCAAGGCCATGTTGTCGGCCGCCATCGCCACCGGTTCGGCGTGGAAGTTGCCGCCGGAAATCACGTCGCCCTCGGCGGCGAACACCAGCGGGTTATCCGACACCGCGTTGGCCTCGATCACCAGCACCTCGGCGGCCTGGCGGAACTGGGTCAGGCAGGCGCCCATCACCTGCGGTTGGCAGCGCAGGGAGTACGGGTCCTGGACCTTATCGCAGTTCTGGTGCGAATCGGAAACTTCGCTGCGCTCGCCCAGCAGATCGCGGTAGGCAGCGGCGGCGTCGATCTGGCCTTTCTGGCCACGGGCGGCATGGATGCGTGCATCGAATGGCGAACGCGAGCCGAGCACCGCTTCCACCGTGAGGCCGCCCAGGGCCAGGGCACCGGCAAACAGGTCTTCGCCTTCGAACAGGCCACGCAAGGCAAACGCGGTGGAGACCTGGGTGCCGTTGAGCAGCGCCAGGCCTTCCTTGGCGGCCAGGGTCAGCGGCGCGAGGCCAGCCACTTTCAGCGCCTCGACGGCCGGCAGCCATTCGCCCTTGTAGCGGGCCTTGCCTTCGCCCAGCAGCACCAGGGACATGTGGGCCAGTGGCGCCAGGTCACCGGACGCACCGACCGAACCCTTGAGCGGAATGTGCGGGTAGACCTCGGCATTGATCAGCGCAATCAGCGCATCGATCACCTGCCGACGGATGCCGGAAAAACCCCGGCTCAGGCTGTTGACCTTGAGCACCATGACCAGCCGCACCAGCGCATCGCTTATTGGCTCGCCCACCCCGGCGGCATGGGACAGCACCAGGGAGCGCTGCAGGTTTTCCAGGTCTTCGCTGGCGATACGGGTCGAGGCCAGCAGGCCGAAACCGGTGTTGATGCCGTAGGCGGTGCGGTTCTCGGCAAGAATCTGCTCAACGCAGGCAACACTGGCTTCGATCTGCGCCGACGCGCTGGCGTCGAGACTCAAGGTCACGGGTTGCTGATAGATGTCACGCAATTGAGCCAGGCTCAATTGGCCGGGAATCAGGTTTAAGGCAGTCATGTAATGCTCCTTTTGAGAGTTTTGTTTTCACCCGCCAGTCGCTCCGGAATGTTCCGTTATCCGTCACCTTCGCTTTTTGGGCGATGCCTTGTGGGCAAGAGGTGCCTTGGCACGCTGGCGCTTTTTTGATCAATTCAAATTCGGTAATACGCTGTGCAACACATTCGGGTCTTTGAGCAGGCCGGCGGCACTGGCGATGTCCGGCGCCAGCCAGCGGTCCTGGTCATAGGCCGGGACGCGTTCGCGCAGCAGTTTCCAGGCAATGTCGGTGCCGGCGCCGAAACGCTGGGCCTTGAGAAACTCAAAGGCCTGGGCCGCCAGCAGGTATTCGATGGCGAGGATCTGCGTGCAGTTTTCCAGCGCCCGGTGCAGCTTCAGGGCCGCGTTGGTGCCCATGCTCAGATGGTCTTCCTGCAACCCGGAGGTGACGAAATTGTCGAGCACCGCCGGTTGCGCCAGTTGCTTGTTTTCCGCGCACAGCGACGCGGCGACGTATTGCACGATCATCATCCCCGAGTTCACCCCGGGGTTGGCCACCAGGAAGGCCGGCAGGCCGCTGACGTGGGGGTTGATCAAGCGGTCGAGGCGACGCTCGGCGATGGAGCCGATCTCAGCCATGGCAATCGCCAGCAGATCTGCCGCCAGCGCCACCGACTGGCCGTGGGGATTGGCCTGGGACATGACCCGGAAGCTCTCCGGCGTACCCAGCAGCAGTGGATTATCGGTCACCGCGTTGAGTTCGGTTTCGATCTGTTGCCGGGCGTGGGCCAACTGGTCGCGAGCCGCGCCGTGCACCTGGGGAATCGAGCGGATGCTCAAGGCGTCCTGGGTGCGAATGCCCAGGCTCGCGGCGATGACTTCGCTGCCGTCGAGCAGTGCTCGCAAATTGCTCCCGACCTGCTGCATGCCCGGGTGTGGCTTGAGGGCGATGACGTCGGCATCGAACGCGGCAATCTGCCCGCGCTGGGCCTCGAAACTCATGGCGCCGATCACGTCGGCCCATTGCACCAACCGCGTCGCATCGGCCAGGGCCAGGCAGCTCAGACCGGTCATGCACGGCGTGCCGTTGACCAGGCACAGACCGTCCTTGGCCCCCAGTTGCACCGGTTGCAAACCCTCTGCGGCCAGGGCCTGTTGCGCCGGGATTATCTGCCCGCGATAGCTGACCTGGCCGACGCCCAGCAACGCGATGCCGATGTGGGCCATGTGGGTCAGGTAACCCACCGAACCCTGGGACGGCACTTGCGGTGTGATGCCGCGATTGAGCAGCGCCAGCAGCGCTTCGACTACCCGGCGATGGATGCCGGACTTGCCTTGGCTGTAGTTGAGGATAGCGGCGCAGATAATCGCCCGGGTCTGCTCATCAGAAAGCGGCGCACCAACGCCACAGGCATGGCTGAGCAAGGTGTTGCGCGACAGTTGGCTGAGTTGTTCGTCCTTGAGCGAAACATTGCACAAGGCCCCCAGGCCGGTATTGACGCCATAGGCGCGCTCGCCGCTTGCGACGATACGCTGGACGATGGCCTGGGCGTTGTCGATCCGCGCCCAGGTCTCAGTCGATAGCTCGAGCACAGCGCCAAAGCGGGCGACGGCGACGACATCCTGCCAACGCAACGGGGCGCCTGTGATTACGATTTTTTCAGCCTGGGACATTTAAAGCCTCATGCACATTAAAGTTGCCAATAACATTTGTGGCGTGGGGATTTATCTGTGGGAGCAAGGCTTGCCCGCGATAAAAACAACGCGGTCTCTTTGGAACCGAGGCGTCTGCATCGCGAGCAAGCTTTGCTCCCACAGGTAAATCCCCTCTCCACAACGGAGTCCGGTCTTACACCACCGCCGCCCGCCGTTGCACAAACCGATCGACATACTCATCCGCCGGCGAGTGCAGGATCTCCCGAGGCGTGCCGACCTGGATCAGCTTGCCGTCCTTGAGGATCGCAATGCGGTTGCCAATGCGCACGGCCTCGTCGAGGTCGTGGGTGATGAACACGATGGTCTTGTGCAGGGTCTTTTGCAGTTCCAGCAACTGGTCCTGCATCTCCGCGCGGATCAGTGGGTCGAGGGCGCTGAAGGCTTCGTCCATCAGGATGATGTCGGTGTCCGCCGCCAAGGCCCGGGCCAGGCCGACGCGCTGGCGCATGCCACCAGAGAGCTGGTGCGGGTATTTGTTCTCGTAGCCCTTCAGGCCCACGGTATCGATCCAGTGCAACGCCCGCTCGGCGCACACCTGCTTGCTCTCGCCGCGCACTTTCAAGCCATAGGCGACGTTGTCCAGCACGCTCTTGTGGGGCAGCAGGCCGAAGCTCTGGAACACCATGCTGATCTTGTGTCGGCGAAATTCGCGCAAGGCGTCCATGTCCAGTTGCAGGATGTCTTCGCCGTCCACCAGGATCGCGCCGCTGGTAGGGTCGATCAGCCGGTTGAAATGGCGCACCAACGTGGACTTGCCGGAACCGGACAGGCCCATGATCACGAAAATCTCACCGGTGCCGATGCTCAGCGACAAGTCGTTAACGCCGACCACGCAGCCGGTTTCGGCCAGCACCTGGTCCTTGGTCTTGTTCTGGCGGATCAGCTCCAGGGCCTCCTTGGAGCGATTGCCGAAAATCTTGAAGACATTCTTGACTTCGATCTTGCTGATGGCTGCGTTGCTCATTTGCTCACCTCGTGCCGAGGACGACCATAGGCCTGGGTAATGCGGTCGATGACCACGGCGAGAATCACGATCGCCAGCCCGGCTTCCAGGCCGCGTCCGACGTTGAGGGTCTGGATGCCCACCAGCACGTCTTCACCCAGGCCACGGGCGCCGATCATCGAGGCGATGACCACCATCGACAGGGCCATCATGGTGGTCTGGTTGATCCCGGCCATGATGCTCGGCAGGGCCAGGGGCAGTTGCACGCCGAACAGCTGTTGCCAGCGGTTGGCGCCGAAGGCGTTGATGGCTTCCATCACTTCGCCGTCCACCTGGCGGATGCCAAGGTCAGTCAGGCGAATCAGTGGCGGCGCAGCGTAGATCACCGTGGCGAAAATCGCCGGGACCTTGCCCAGGCCGAACAGCATCAACACCGGAATCAGGTACACGAAGCTCGGCATGGTCTGCATGATGTCCAGCAACGGCATCAGCACCGAACGCAGGCGATTGCTGCGTGCCGAGAGAATGCCCAGCGGAATGCCGATCAACACCGAGATCAGCGTCGCCACCAGCATCAGCGCGAGGGTCTGCATCAGCTTGTCCCACAGGCCCACCGCGCCCACCAGAAACAGCAGGCCGACGATCACCGCCGTGGCGACGACCTTGCGGGTGGCGTGCCAGGCGATGCCACCGACGATAGCCAGCATCAGCCACCAGGGCGCCATGCGCAGCAGGCCTTCGAGATTGACGATGGCCCACAGCAGGGTGTCGGAGATGTGCCGGAACACATCGCCATAATTGGTCACCAGGGAGTCGACCCAACCGTTGACCCAATCGGCAATGGAGAAGGTAAAGCTTTCGGGAAACATAAGAGACTCTCGATCAAGTGGATGCGGTGAACGTCCCGGCCAGCCCCACGGTTGGCCGGGAAGTATTCGACCTACAGAGCCGCGTCGATTTTCTTGGCAGCGTCTTCGCTTACCCAGGCGTGCCAGACTTCAGGATGTTCCTTCAGGAAGATCTTCGCCAGTTTCGGCGACTCGATTCGTTCCTTCGCCATGCGCCCGAGGTTCTGGTTCAGGATATCGATCGGCAGGTTGACCTTTTCCAGCACCGTCACCAATTCAGGTGCCTCGTCGTGGAAGGTCTTGGACAGGCCGACCTTGATGCTCACGCTTTTATCCACGCCCGGTTTTTCTTCCAGTTTCACCAGGTCCACCTGGCCCATCAGCGGCGTTGGCGACCAGTAGTAGAACAGGATCGGCTCGCCGCGCTTGTAGCTCGACAGCACCGCCGCATCCAGCGCTGGGCCGGTACCTGGACGGAAGTTGGTGTAGGTTTTTTCCAGGCCATAGCTTTTCAGCATTTCGCTGTTGTCCAGCTCGCAGGTCCAGCCGGCCGGGCAGTTATAGAAGCGGCCCTTGGACGGTTCTTCCGGGTCCTTGAACACGGCGGCGTACTGGCCCAGGTCAGCGATGTTCTTCAGTCCTGGTGCCTTGGCTTCGAGCTTGCGCTTGGCGTCGCCTTCCACCACGTAGCGCGGCACGTACCAGCCTTCGATGGCACCCACGACCGGGGCACCGACGCCGACTACCTTGCCGGCCTTCTCGGCCTTGTTCCAGACTTCACTGCGGCCGACCCACTCTTCGGCAAACACCTGGATGTCGTTGCTGCTCAGGGCGTTCTCCATGGTGATGGAGTTGCCTGGCAGGCTGTCGGTCTTGCAGTCGTAGCCTTTTTCCAGCACCACTTGCAGGACGTCGGTCAGCAACATGGCGCTTTCCCAGTTCAGGCCGGCGAACTTCACCGGTTTACCCGACTCGCACCAACCCGCCGCTTGTGTGGCGCCAGCGCTGGCCAGCAGGCCCATGGAAAGCAATGTGGTCAGCAGGGTCTTGTTCGACTTCATTATGTGACGCTCCTAATCAGTTGGATTGGCTTACGGCAGTCAAGAGGCATCCAGCCCTGTCAACGTCCCATCAGACCGCTTGAATGCGGCCCGCCCTGCTCGGTTGTGCGTCAACCGTGTCCTGCTCGATTGGCAGGATCAATTGATCGGGTACAGCGCTGTGCCACTTCTTGGCGACGACGTAATACAGCGCCGCCGGAACCACCAGACCGATGATCCAGGAAATATCCACACCGCCCATGGCTGCCACCAGCGGACCGGTATAGAACTTGGTGGCGATAAACGGCAGTTGAACCAGTACGCCGAAGACATAGACGCTGATGCCGAGGGCGTTCCAACGACCGTAGCGACCGTTCGGGTCGGCCAGTGCCGGCACGTCATAGCGCTCGCGGGTGATGCAGTAGTAGTCCACCAGGTTGATCGCGCTCCAAGGCGTAAAGAACGCCAGCAAGAACAGGATGAAGGACTTGAACGCGCCGAGGAACGAGTGCTGGCCGAGCAGCGCGATCAGCGTCGCAGCGCCGACGATGACCAGCACGAAGACCAGACGCTGCAAGCGCGTTACGTTCAGGTGACCACGAAAACCGCTGATGATGGTCGCGATGCACATGAAGCTGCCGTAGGAGTTCAGCGTGGAGATGGTGACCTTGCCGAACGCGATGCTGAAATACAGCAGCGCGGCGGTGGCACCGGTGCCCCCCAGGCCCACGATGTAGGCCACTTCGTGACCGGCGAATTGCCCATTGGCCGAGGCCGCGGCAAACACGCCGAGGATCATCGCCACCTGTGCGCCGATGACTGAACCGGCGCCCGCGGCAAAAAAGGTTTTCACCGAAGAAGTCTTGCTCGGCAGGTAACGCGAATAGTCCGCCACGTAGGGGCCGAAGGCGATCTGCCAGGACGCCGCGAGCGACACCGCAAGCAGGAAACTGCTCCAGCTGAAATGGCGGATTTGCAAGAGTGCGCCAACGTCCGTCTGGCTCATCAGACGAGAGAACAGGTAAACAAAGGCGATCACACCAAGGATGCTGGCGACACGGCCAATGAAGTGAATCACCCGATAACCGAGCACCGTGACCAGTACGATGACGCTGGCGAAAATGAGGATGCCGACACTGTCGCTGACACCAAACAACTGGCCCAGCGCCTGGCCGGAAAGCACGGTTCCCGTTGCGGTGAAACCCAGGTACATCAGGCACACCAGCACGATCGGGATGGCCGCGCCATACACACCAAACTGCACCCGGCTGGAGATCATCTGCGGCAGGCCAAGCTTGGGCCCTTGCGCGGCATGCAACGCCATGACGCCACCGCCGAGCAGTTGGCCGATCAGCAAACCGATCAACGACCAGAACACATCACCGCCAAGCACCACCGCCAATGCGCCGGTGACAATTGCCGTGATTTGCAGGTTGGCCCCCATCCAGAGGGTGAACTGGCTCAACAATCGGCCGTGTCTCTCCGTTTCCGGGATGTAGTCGATCGAACGTTTCTCGATCAACGGCTTGCTGCTTGCACGTGTGCTGGTGACAGCCATGGTTCAACCTCTGTGGATTGTTCTGCAATTCAATTGCGCCGCACTCCTGTGGGAGCGAGCTTGCTCGCGATGAGGGCGTGTCAGTAGACGGAACCGGTACTGATCCACCGCTATCGCGAGCAAGCTCGCTCCCACAGGGGGGCCCGGGTTTATTTGCCGGTAATCATCGGCAGGTTCAGCCCCTGTTCCTTGGCGCAATCGATGGCGATCTGGTAACCGGCATCGGCATGACGCATCACGCCCGTGGCCGGATCGTTGTGCAGCACGCGGGCAATGCGCTCGGCCGCTTCGTCGGTACCGTCGCAGACGATCACCATGCCCGAGTGCTGCGAGAAGCCCATGCCGACGCCGCCACCGTGGTGCAGCGAAACCCAGGTCGCGCCGCTCGCGGTGTTGAGCAAGGCGTTGAGCAACGGCCAGTCGGAAACCGCATCGGAACCGTCCTGCATGGATTCGGTTTCACGGTTGGGGCTGGCCACGGAACCAGAGTCCAGGTGGTCGCGGCCGATCACGATCGGGGCCGACAATTCGCCGCTGCGCACCATCTCGTTGAACGCCAGGCCCAGCTTGGCGCGTTGGCCCAGGCCAACCCAGCAGATACGTGCCGGCAAGCCCTGGAAGCTGATGCGCTCGCGGGCCATGTCCAGCCAGTTGTGCAGGTGGGCGTCGTCAGGGATCAGTTCCTTGACCTTGGCGTCGGTCTTGTAGATGTCCTGCGGATCACCGGACAGCGCAGCCCAGCGGAACGGGCCGATACCGCGGCAGAACAGCGGACGGATATAGGCCGGGACGAAACCAGGGAAGTCGAAGGCATTTTCGACGCCCTCTTCCTGGGCCATCTGGCGGATGTTGTTGCCGTAGTCGAAGGTCGGCACGCCCATTTTCTGGAAGGCCAGCATGGCTTTGACGTGGACGGCCATCGATTGCTTGGCGGCCTTCACCACGGCGGCGGGTTCGGTCTTGGCGCGGGCACGATATTCGTCCCAGGTCCAACCGGCCGGCAGGTAGCCGTTGAGTGGGTCGTGGGCGCTGGTCTGGTCGGTGACCATGTCTGGGCGCACACCACGACGGACCATTTCCGGCAGGATCTCGGCAGCGTTCCCACACAGCGCGATGGAAATCGCCTTGCCTTCGGCAGTGTATTTCTCGATGCGCGCCAGGGCGTCGTCGAGGTCCTTGGCTTGCTCGTCGACGTAGCGGGTTTTCAGGCGGAAATCGATGCTCACCTGCTGGCATTCGATGTTCAGCGAGCACGCACCGGCCAGGGTAGCGGCCAAGGGCTGCGCACCGCCCATGCCGCCCAGGCCGGCGGTCAGGACCCAGCGACCCTTGAGGTTGGAGTCGTAGTGCTGGCGACCGGCCTCGACGAAGGTTTCATAAGTGCCTTGCACGATGCCCTGGCTGCCAATGTAGATCCAGCTGCCGGCGGTCATCTGGCCGTACATGGCCAGGCCCTTGGCGTCGAGTTCGTTGAAGTGCTCCCAACTGGCCCAGTGCGGCACCAGGTTGGAGTTGGCGATCAGCACGCGAGGAGCGTTGCTGTGGGTCTTGAACACGCCCACCGGCTTGCCGGATTGCACCAGCAGGGTTTCGTCGTCGTTCAGGTTGGTCAGGCTTTCGACGATCTTGTCGTAGCACTCCCAGTTGCGCGCCGCGCGGCCAATGCCACCGTAGACCACCAGTTCCTTGGGGTTCTCGGCCACTTCCGGGTCGAGGTTGTTCATCAACATGCGCAGCGGTGCTTCAGTCAGCCAGCTCTTGGCGGTCAGCGTGTTACCGCGAGGGGCACGGATTTCAACGTCACGGTATTTTTCGGGTTTGCGGGTAGCGTCGGTCACAGCAAAAACTCCTCAGCGATCAATCCAGACCAGCCCGGGCAGTGGGCAGCGATTTAGCGAACGTTGCGTTGAATATCGGCGACTCATACGCATACGTCTTTACTTGTATGTACAAGCATATGCAATCAAGCGGCCAACTTGTTGGAGGCGATATTCAGAAACGGCTGGGGAATTGGCTGAAAGCCTTGTGATTTAAGGGCTGCTGAGCGGCATGAAATTTTTCAAGAGAGTTTTCGAGGGGGAAATCGGAGGGTCACAGAAGCGTGGTGTTGCGCCACGCTGGGGCATTCGGTAACAAGTTGGTGCGCAGAAGAAACAGCAGGCAGGCACCTTGTGGCGAGGGTGTTTATCTGTGGGAGCAAGGCTTGCTCCCACAGGGTACTCAAGAAGCTGAAATTAGCGGGCCGTCAGCTCAATCACGCAGCATTGACCGTGAGTGGAGACATCCACCAACCCGGTGTTACTGCTCAGTTGCAAACAGTCGTAGAGGCCCAAATCAACGGCGGACTCACCGACCTTGATAGCCAGTCCCGGGGCGGCACTGAACACCAGTACCGTTTGCGCGTCACTGAAAAACCGCTGCTGGCCGCCCAACCACTGCAACCGCGCGCGGTAACGCTGCGGTGCGTAGATCAGGTTGAAATCACGAATCGGTCCGCCCAGCAGTGTGCAGAACACATGGCTCTCGCCGCTGAACGTAAAAGGGTCCAGCGGATGCAAAGCCCGCGTGACTTGGCCATCGACGTTCAGTGTCATGCCGCTCCCCTGCAAGACACTGATGACCCGCTCGTAACCGGCGAAGGTGGAGAAGCCGCCCGACTCACCAATGTCGGCAATCGACAGGCGCCAGCCGAAACCTTCCAGGCCGGTGCCGGCATCGCGAGTGATTTCTTCGGTGCTGCCGCCACCGTTTTTCCACGGCATGCGTGGGTAGTCTGCCGCGCGTAAAACCTTCAAATGGCTCATTTATGAAAGCGCCCTTCCAGACTGTGGCGGGACCCCGGATGAATCAAACGGGCGGCGGTCACCGGCTGGCGCCCGGACCAGGTGCGGCGGCGAATCAACAGGCACGGCTCGCCCCTTTCGATCTGCAACAACTTGCATTCACTCGGCTCGGCCAGGATCGCCTCGACCACATGCTCGCCCTCGGTCAGCGGCGCGACCTGGTTCAGATAGGCGTAGGGCGTTTGCACGGTGAAGTCCTGCTTGAGGTAGTCCGGCGCCACCAGCGCGTTGACGAAACGGTCCTCGATTTGCACGGGGATGTCATTTTCGAAATGCACGATCAGCGAATGGAACACTTTCTGGCCTTCGCGCATATCCAGGGCCAGGGCCCGCTCGGAACCGGCCGCCTCTTCTTCCAGGGTAATGACCTTGCAAGTGTGACGATGGCCACGGGAGGCGATTTCGTCGGCGATGTTATGCACTTCGAACAACGCGGACTGGCTCTTGGGCTCGGCCACGAAGGTGCCGACACCCTGCATGCGCACCAACAGGCCGTCGGCGGTCATTTCCCGCAGCGCACGGTTGATGGTCATGCGACTGAAGCCCAGTTGGCTGACCAGTTCGCTTTCCGACGGCACGCGGTAATGCGGCGGCCAGTTTCCACTGTCGATCTGCTGGGTGATCATCTGTTTGACGCGGGCGTACAGGGGTGCCGGACTGTCACCCATGTTTGCGGCCAGCGGCTGTTTGGCAGGCGGAGTCGGCACGGCGGTTCCCTGTTCTGCGGATAAGGTTGCTAGCTTGCCGGAGTTTACCGGCCAGGCAAACGTCTGTATATGTATATACAAATTACGCACGATGAGGTTGAACCATGTCCGCCTTCTTTGCCGAACGCGCGCTGCTGCCTAGTGGATGGGCCCATGATGTACGTCTTGAGGTCGATGCCGAAGGCGTCCTGACCCATATCCAGGCCGGTTCCCACGCAGACGGCGCCGAACGGCTGGGCGGTCCGCTGTTGCCGGGTATGCCGAACCTGCACTCCCATGCCTTCCAACGGGCCATGGCCGGGCTGGCGGAAGTGGCAGGCAATCCCAACGACAGTTTCTGGACCTGGCGCGACTTGATGTACCGCCTCGTCGGAAAAATCAGTCCCGACCAACTCGGCATCATTGCCCGCCAGCTGTACATCGAAATGCTCAAGGTCGGCTACACCTCGGTCGCCGAATTCCACTATGTGCACCACGACATCGATGGCACGCCCTACGCCGACCCGGCGGAGCTGGCCCTGCGCATCAGCCACGCCGCCAGCGCCGCCGGCATCGGCCTGACGCTGCTGCCGGTGCTCTACAGCCACTCCGGTTTTGGCGGCCAGGCGCCCAATGACGGGCAGCGCCGGTTCATCAACAGCACCGAAAACTACTTGAAGCTTCAGTCGCGCTTGCAGCCGGTCCTGGCTGGGCAGCCGTCCCAGGCGCTGGGTCTGTGCTTCCACTCGCTGCGTGCCGTGACGCCCGGGCAGATCCAGGATGTGCTGGCCGCCAGTGACCGCGAGTGCCCGGTGCACATTCACATTGCCGAACAGCAGAAGGAAGTCGACGATTGCCTGAGCTGGAGCGGCGCCCGTCCGCTGCAATGGCTGTACGAAAACACCGAAGTCGACCAGCGCTGGTGCCTGGTCCACGCCACCCACGCCAATGCCCAGGAAGTCAGCCTCATGGCCAGGAGCCGGGCGATTGCCGGCCTGTGCCTGACCACCGAAGCCAACCTGGGGGACGGGATTTTCCCGGCCGTGGATTTCCTCGCCCAGGGCGGGCGCCTGGGGATCGGCTCTGACAGCCATGTATCGCTGAGCGTGGTCGAAGAATTGCGCTGGCTGGAATATGGCCAGCGCCTGCGGGATCAACGGCGCAACCGCTTGTATCGGGCGGATCAGCCGATGGTCGGTCGCACCTTGTTCGATGCGGCGCTGGAAGGCGGTGCCCAGGCCCTGGGACAACCGATCGGTACCCTCGAAATCGGCAAGCGCGCCGACTGGCTGGTGCTCGATGGCAGCGACCCGTACCTGGCCACGGCCCAGGGCGACGGCATCCTCAATCGCTGGCTGTTTGCCGGCGGCGATCGCCAGGTGCGCGATGTGATGGTCGGCGGTCGGTGGGTGGTGCGCGATGGGCGGCATGCCGGCGAAGAGCAAAGCGCCCGGGCGTTTACCCAGGTACTGCGCGAACTTTTAGGCTGACCCAATCAACCCTGTGGGAGCGAGCTTGCTCGCGATAGGGCCTTTACCTTCAACATACATGTTGACTGAAAGTCCGCTATCGCGAGCAAGCTCGCTCCCACATCGGTTTTCGGGTGACAGTCAGTTCGAGGTCTTGGCCATCTGTCGATCCGACGCGCGCCAGATCAGGCGCGTGGTGTCGTAGCCCTGCTGGCGTGCCTTGCTCAGCAGCTCCTCGCGCACGACGCTATTGACGGTCGGTGTACGGGACAGCAGCCACATGTAGCGACGGCTTGGGTCGCCGACGATGGCGGTCTTGTAGTCATCGCTGACGTACAACACCCAGTATTGCCCTTTCGCCACGCCCGGCACGATCCGCGAAAACCAGTTGTCGAACTCGACCCAGAGCTTGTCGGTCTTGCCCGGCACCTGTGGCGTGGCGGTGCCCCTGGCTTCTTCCCACTGCCAGTCCGAGGTCAGGCAGCGATTGAGCACTCCCACGCTGCCGTCTGGCTTGAGGGTGTAGTGAGCTTCCGATTGCGCGCAATTGCGCTGGAAATACATGGGCAGGCGGGCCAACTCATACCAGGTCCCTTGGTAGCGCTTGAGATTGACGCTGTTGACCGTCTTGGGTGCCAGCGGATCTTCGCCAGAAGTGGCACAGCCAGCCAAAATCAGGCCAGCCAAAAGCACAAAAACTAACCGCATCATTATTTTTCTCCCGCGGGCACTGTGGCCAGCATGGTTAGTTCGTCAGTTCAAATTCGGATGCCAGAAGCCTCTAGCCAAGGCGCTGCGACGAGTCATAGCCCGCTATGGCGAGGAGCAGCAACGCAAGCTAGGGGCTTCTGACGCCGAAGTTGACTGACAGAACTAACCATACTGGCCACCATCCCCGGTTTACTTCAGGCCTTGGCCGGAAAACATCAACACTTTGTCACCGGCGTACTGCACGCTGATAAAGCTTTTCTGGTCGCCCCAGGTGCAGCTGGACATGCCGAGCGCGCCTGAACAATCGGTCGGTTTCCCCAGTAACGTTTCGACTTCGGACTTGGGCATGCCAGCCGACAGCTTCGAGTAGTTTTCCTGGTTGACCTTGCTGCATGCAGTCAATACGACACACACAAACAACAAGGCGATAGATCGCAGCGACATGGTGTAACTCCTGGAACGGAAGGGGGGTGGCAGGTGCCAACCAGAAGCTTAGAAGAGAAAACCCCTATCTGGTTCCCCTACACCCCCGGTATTTATTGGGTTTGGGCAGGTGTTTCATCGGTGAAACACTCACTTTGTGACAGCGTCGTGCATTTCGTCGGAATTGAACCGCTACCGCTGATGGGGCGGTCTGGCACGCCGATAAAAAGAAACAGCGCAAACCAATGCGTTATGGCAAATTGACAGCCCGTCCTGACCCGTCCCTCCGCGGTAGTGTTATTAATGACCAGAAACATGAAATTCAGCCATAAAATCCTGCTGGCTGCCGCCCTCGTGGTGGCCGTTGCATTCGCCTGTTTCATCCTGTTCAACGACTATCGTCAACGCCAGAGCTTGAACGCCAGCACCGAAACCTCCATGCAGGAACTCGGCAGCCTGACCAGCCGCAACATCCAGACGTGGGTCGACGGCCGCATCCAGTTGCTGCAATCGCTGGCCCAGCAGATTGCCGTGGACGGCAGCAGTGCCGACAGCCTCAAGCGCGCCGTAGGCCTGCCGGCCTACACCAGCAATTTCCAGCTCAGTTATTTTGGTGGCACCGACGGCGTGATGTTCTCGGTACCGGCCGGCAATCGCGCCGCCGATTACGACCCGCGTGCCCGTGGCTGGTACAAGGCCGCCAACAGCGCACAGCAAACCATCGTCACCGAACCCTACATCGCCGCCTCGTCGGGCAAGCTGGTGATTACCGTCGCCACCCCGGTGCAGCACCAGAACCAGATGATCGGCGTGGCCGGTGCGGACATCGACCTGTCCAGCGTCAGCGCCATCATCAACTCGCTGAACTTCGGCGGCCACGGCCACGCGTTCATCGTCAGTGCCGACGGCAAGATCCTGATCCACCCCGACAGCAAGCGCGTGCTCAAGACCCTGGCCGAGGCCTACCCTAACGGCGCGCCTCAAATCAGCCCGGGCGTGAAAGAAGTCGACCTCGACGGCAAGACCCAATTCATCTCCTTCACCCACGTCAACGGCGTGCCGGGAGCCGACTGGTACGTGGCGCTGGTGCTCGACAAGGACACCGCGCTGGCGATGCTCAGTGAGTTCCGTACGTCGGCGCTGATCGCCATGGTCATTGCCGTGGTATTCATCATCGCCCTGCTCGGCATGTTGATCCGCGTGCTGATGCAGCCGCTGCTGACCATGGGCCGCGCCATGCACGACATCGCCGAAGGCGAAGGCGACCTGACCCGGCGCCTGGTCATCCACGGCCACGACGAATTCGGCGCGCTGGGGACTTCGTTCAACCGCTTTGTCGAACGCATTCATACCTCGATCCGTGAAGTGGCCTCGGCCACCGGCCAGGTCAACGAAGTCGCCCTGCGCGTGGTCAGCGCGTCCAACTCGTCGATGTTCAATTCCGACCAGCAGGCTTCGCGCACCAGCAGCGTGGCCGCGGCCATCAATCAGCTCGGTGCCGCCGCCCAGGAAATCGCCCAGAACGCCGCCCTCGCCTCGCAACATTCCAGCGATGCGCGCAGCCTGGCTGAAGATGGCCAACAAGTGGTGGATAAAACCATCGCGGCCATGCAACAGTTGTCGGCCAAGATCAGCGATTCGTGCGGCAACATCGAAACCTTGAACAGCAACACGGTGAACATCGGCCAGATTCTTGAGGTGATCACCAGCATTTCCCAGCAGACCAACCTGCTCGCCCTTAACGCCGCCATCGAAGCGGCCCGTGCCGGTGAAGCCGGGCGCGGCTTCGCGGTGGTGGCCGATGAAGTGCGCAACCTGGCCCACCGCACCCAGGATTCGGCGCAGCAAGTGCAGAAGATGATCGAAGAACTGCAAGTTGGCGCCCGGGAAGCGGTACTGACCATGACCGACAGCCAGCGCCAGAGCGAAAGCAGCGTCGGCATCGCCAACCAGGCCGGCGAACGCCTGGGCAGCGTGACCCAGCGTATTGGTGAAATCGACGGCATGAACCAGTCCGTGGCCACCGCCACCGAAGAACAGACCGCCGTGGTGGAGTCGATCAACGTCGACATCACCGAGATCAACACCCTGAACCAGGAAGGCGTGGAAAACCTGCAAGCCACCTTGCGGGCCTGTGCCGACCTGGAGCAGCAGGCGGCGCGGTTGAAGCAGTTGGTGGGTAGTTTCCGGATCTAGTGCTTTTGCGGCCTCTTCGCGAGCAGGCTCGCTCCCACATTAGAACTTCAGCGGACGCACATTTTGCGCTCAACGAAAATCCAGTGTGGGAGCGAGCCTGCTCGCGAAGACGGTATCAGCCTCACAGCAAAATCAGAACCTGGACCCAGGCCTGTTCAAGAATTCCACTTCCTCAGCCGTAGACTCGCGCCCCAACACCGCATTGCGATGGGGAAAGCGCCCAAACCGGGCAATGATCTTCTGATGCCGTTCGGCATAATCCAGGTTGTCTTCGAACACCGCCCGTTGCGCCTCCGGTTGTTCTCGCACCAGATCGATAAACCGCGACACGGCCTCGTTCTGCACCGCGAGGTTTTCGCAGTGTTCGAGCACGAGGTAGATGAATACGCGTTGGATCGGTTTGAGTTGCCGGTCGAAACCCGCAGCCATGCCCTGGGCTACCAGCGCTTGGGCACGCAGGTCGCCGGAGAAGGCCTTGGGGGTGTCGCGAAAGATCATTCGCGGGAGTTGGTCGAGTAGCAGCACCAGGGCCAGCCAACCTTCCGGGCGTTGCGCCCAGTCGGTCAATCCGCCGGCCAGTGCCAGCTCGACCTGATCGCCAAAGCGCTCGTTGGCCTGGCGATCATGGCGTTTGCCGAACCACAGCTTGCCTCTGTCAGCCGATATCTCGTCCGGTGTCTTGGCTGAACCAAACCACCAATCGAGCAACGGCTGCCAGGGCTCGGCCATGATTTACTCCTTGTGGTAGGCCGTGGCGCGCGCCACTTCTTCCTTCGAGCCGAGGAACACCGCCACGCGCTGGTGCAGGCCGTCGGGCTTGATATCGAGGATACGCTGATGGCCGTCGGTGGAAGCGCCGCCCGCCTGTTCCACCAGGAACGACATCGGGTTGGCTTCGTACATCAGACGCAGTTTGCCCGGCTTGGACGGCTCACGGCTGTCGCGCGGGTACATGAACAGACCGCCACGGGTCAGGATACGGTGCACATCGGCAACCATCGCGGCGACCCAGCGCATGTTGTAGTTCTTCTTCAGCGGACCTTCTTCGCCCGCCAGCAACTCTTCGACGTAGCGTTTTACCGGAGCTTCCCAGTGACGCTGGTTGGACATGTTGATGGCGAATTCCTGGGTGGTTTCAGGAATGGTGATGTCTTCGTGGGTCAATACGAAGCTGCCCATCTCGCGGTCCAGGGTAAAGCCCTTGACGCCGTCGCCCAGGGTCAGCACCAGCATGGTCTGAGGGCCGTAGATGGCATAACCGGCTGCGACCTGCTCGGTGCCTGGCTGCAGGAAGGCCTTTTCATTCAAGGCTTCGTTCTGGCTCAGGTATTCGTTCGGGCAACGCAGTACCGAGAAGATGGTGCCAACCGGTGCGTTAATGTCGATGTTCGACGAACCGTCCAGTGGGTCGAATACCAGCAGGTAGGCACCCTTGGGGTATTTGCCCGGGATCTGGTAGGCATTGTCCATTTCCTCGGACGCCATGCCGGCCAGGTGACCGCCCCATTCGTTGGCTTCGAGCAGGATTTCGTTGGACAGCACGTCGAGCTTCTTCTGCACTTCGCCCTGCACGTTTTCGGTGCCCATGCTGCCCAGGACACCACCCAGCGCGCCTTTGGAGACGGCGTGGCTGATTTCCTTGCATGCACGCGCCACCACTTCGATCAAAAAGCGCAGATCGGCAGGGGTGTTGTTGCTGCGGGTCTGCTCAATCAAATAGCGACTCAAGGTAACGCGGGACATGGACGGCTCCGAAGAATAGGGGGCGGAAAAACCAGCGCAGTTTAGCGCGAGTCGGGACTTAATTCCTCCTATGAGACGGGGAATGGAGGATTGAGTTCACGGGGTAGCGGTTCGCTTGGGTATTTCTGTTGGTTGAGAGAACGCTATCGCGAGCAAGCTCGCTCCCACAGTTGACCGAGTTGCTGCGACGAACGTGGCCTATTGTGGGAGCGAGCTTGCTCGCGATGAATCACCTCAACTCTTGACCGGCGGCTTGCGCAGCAGGCTGAACGCCATCGCCGCGAGGAACAGCACGCTGAGCAGCAGCACCGCCCACAAGCCGATCTTCTTCCAATTGGTATCGACCGTCGCAGGCGTGGTTGCCGTGGCCGCAGCCGGGGTCGACGTGGCCGCGCCGTTCACGGTCGCCGTACCCAGCGTTGCCAGGCGCGACGGTTTGTAATCGGGCACCAGCGTGGTCAAGGGCAAGCTGGCCGCTTTCACTGTCGCGCTGCCCAGGGCCAGGCTGTAAGGTCCTTCGCCACGCGCCAGGAACACCACCTGGGTCGGACGCACGGCAAAGCGCAGGGCCGGGGCTTCGCTGCCCAGACCGCCGCCACGCTCGTCCACGGTCAATTTCAATTGCTGTACGGTCTGGCCGGACAGTTGCAATTGGTTTTGCAACACATCCTGGCCGTTCTGGGTCAGGCGATAGAGCAAACCACTGCCCAGCGGCTGCCACGGATGGCTGCTTTCACGGCGACCGGCCAAGGTCACCGGCGCCAGGCTGTTGGCCTGGCTCAGCTCGACCTGCACCTGCTCGATGTTCAGCCCCATGGGCAACTGCCAGGTGTATTCACCGGCCTTCACGGTGCTGCCGGCCAATGGCTGCGACCAGGCCAGTGGCAACGGCAAGCTTTCGCGGCTGGCGCTTTGCAACTGGGCCGAGGTCAGGATCGGCGCGGAGGACGGCGAATCCCACAACAACCGCAAGTAACGCGCCGATTGCCCCGGCAAGCTCACTTCATGCTGCTCGACTCGCTCATCGGCAAAGGTCAAGCGCGCCACCTGGCCTTCGCCCCACGACTGCCAGTGTTGCAAGTCGTCACTGGCTTCGATGGTAAACCGCTGGAAACCGTCGCGCTCACTGGTCCAGTCGAGCACCAACTGCTGCAACGGTGCCTTGATCGCGCTGGCATCCAGCAGCCAGCCACGCAGCTCCTCCTCCCCAGCTTCGAGCCGGCTGGAGGGTTGGACTTCCACCAAGGTGCCGTTGGCATTCGATTGCACCCGCACACTGGGCGCGCGCTCATTGTCATCGGCGGCGTTGTACAGCGGGAACCACTTCACGTCGGTGAGGGTACGGTTTTCCCGGCTCTGGGCCGACTCGCGCACAAGGGCGTAGGCCTGGGCCTGGCCGGCCGCGTTGAAGACCCGCAGATCGCTCAGGTCGGTCTGTCGCGCCTGCAACTGCACGTCCAGGGGCAACGGGAGGCGATACCACGGCCCCTCGCCGCTCAAGGCCATTGGCACCTGATGGGCAAAATCCGTCGGTTGCTCCTGGGCCACGGCCGACAATGCCGCCCATAACCCCACCACGCCCAGCCCGATCCGACTCAACTTGCGACTCAAGACGACACTCCCTCACTGACAGGCATAGGCGGCTCATCCTGCGCGACCGTCTCCGGGCGCTTGGGCGGCAGCGGCGCAAAATAGCCCACTACCAGCAGCAACACGCCTACACCGATAAACGAAACAATCCGCGCCAGACCGCCACGGTTACTCAATTCGACAAAAAACAGCTTGGCCACGACCACCGCGATCAACGCCGCGCCGATCAGCCACACTTCACGACGGTGGCGCAAATGCCCACCGATCATCAGCCCCAGGGCGATCAGGGTCCAGACAATGGACAACCCGGCCTGCACGAACATCGACTCGAGCAGCGCGTCCAGCTCGTATGGCACCCCCATCCACTGGTGGGCACTGCGCA
The DNA here is from genome assembly GCF_008801605.1 of Pseudomonas brassicacearum subsp. brassicacearum. Classification (GTDB taxonomy): domain Bacteria; phylum Pseudomonadota; class Gammaproteobacteria; order Pseudomonadales; family Pseudomonadaceae; genus Aquipseudomonas; species Aquipseudomonas brassicacearum. Next base: position 34,992 of record NZ_VZPJ01000011.1, read on the forward strand.
TCACCAGGGCGGTGAAGAACGCGAACAGCGACACACCGGCGATCAACTGAGCGATGTGCCCGACGCGATTCCAACGGTTCGTCGATTGCTCCACGGCATTGCGGGCCCACACATAGATACCGAACAAGGCGAACAGCAGGCCCAGCTCCAAGGGATTGAGCAACGGCACATAAGGCAGCGGCTCTGAGTTGCCATCGCTGAAGGTGTTGGTCAGCCAGAACCAACCGAGCATCAACAACGCCATCGGCGCCGCCGCGTAGACACGGTACTCGCGCGGTTGGGCCGATACCGGCCACGGCAAGGCACGCGGCGTGGCCATCAGCACCAGGTAAAGGCCTGGCAGGATCGCCCAGGCCAGCCAGCGCCAGGCGTTGTACTGCTCGGACAGCAACAGCAGGCCGTAACGCAACTCCAGCATCAACACCGCCATCAGCAACCAGCAACCGAGCACATGGGCCGTACTGCGCGCCGGGGCCGGCAGCATCGGCGCCAGGCGCTTGAGAGAAAGGAAATGCACGGCAAATACCGCCAGCCAGGCCAGCCAGCCGAAATTCGCGGCCGGGTGATAGTGGCTGTGCCCCGTTGCCACCAGCACGCAGCCCGCCGCCGGAATCAACAAAGTACACAGCAGCCCCAGCGCCGGCCATTTCAAGCGCTGCGCCAAGACTGTCCACACCGCCACGCTGATCGCCGCAACCAGCAGCAGCCAACTGCCCTGCAGGTTTGCCGGGGCAAAGCGCAATACTTCGCTGACCCACGCCAGCGCCCACCAACCGGCGCCCCAGATCAGCAGCAGCTCGGACAGGCGCTGCAAGCTCAAGACCTCGAGTTCCCGCGCCGCGTGCGCCCGTTGCAGGCGCCATGCGCCCACCAGGGCTGCGAGCCCCAGCACCAGCGGCGTCCAGAAGCCGCTGTGGGCCAGCGGTCGCAGATCCTCGGCGTTGAGCGGCCCCAACAGCGCCGGCCCCGCCGTCAGGAATGCCGCACCGCCCAGCAGTTGCAGCAGCAGGCCGAAGACAAAACTCACGCGCTGTTTCAGGTACAGGCTCAGCCAGATGATCAACAAGCCGCTGGCCGCCCACACACCGCTCGCCGTTTGCCACGGCAGGACGAACAGCACCGCAAGGTTGATCAGCACCAGCCCCGCCAGCAACACCACCGACAAGCCGCGCAGCAACCGGACATCGTTGCGCACCATGTCATCACGTGCCGCCAGCAACATGCCGCCAATCAACGCCAGGCCGATCAGCGAGGCGCTGAGCAAGCCGCTCCAGCCCGCGCTGAACACCACCGCCGAATCCCCCTCGGCGCCTTGCAAGCGCAGCAGGAACAGCGCGCCGCCAAGCAATTGCACCCCAAATGCGCTGAACAGGAAGCTGCGCGACTGCAGGCGCAGGCCAACAAACAGCGTTGCCAATCCAGCCAGGGCCCAGGCAATGGCGGTGCCGTGGGTGAAGAAGAACAGCGGTGCCAGCAGATAGAGGAAACTCAACCCCAGCACAGCCAGCACCGGCAGGCCTCGGCGCTCCCAATTGGCGCTGTGTTCAGGTTCAGCCTTGTGCAGTTGGTAGAAGGTGAACAGCAAGGCGCCGCCGAGCATCAACGCGCCCAGCGCTGAACCATCGAGCAGGCTGCCGTCGCCGATACGCAATTCGCTGACGAACGCCAGTGCCGAGCCCAATTGCAGCAACAAGGCAAAAGCCCGGGCGAATGGGCGCTGCTGGCGCAGGCCCAGCCAGAAGATCCCCGCGCCTTCCACGGCCCACGCCGCTGCGGTCCAGCGGGCGTCGAGCCCCAAGGGGATCGCCAGGCTGGCAAAAATCACCCCCAGGGCAAGGCAGGTTTCCGCCAGCAACAGGGCGCGACCGCCCATCAATACCCGCGCCAGGCCCATGTAGATCATGCCCAGGGCCAGGGCGCTGAACGCAGCGGCGAACTCAAAATGCTGCACCAACGCGAACTGCAAGCCGAAGCCCACCAGCGGCGGGCCGAACAGCATGGTGCCGTCCACGTAATCGCCCTTGCGCGCCGACCAGTGCAACAGCGCATCGCGGCTGGCGTCTTCGGGAGCATCGCTCATTTCCAGCAACTTGCGCCGGGTGAACAGCAAGCCAATCGCCAGGTAGATGAGGAAGAACAGGATCAGGAACGGTTCGGTGCTCCAGAGCAGTTCCGGTGTGTAGGAGCGCATGCCCCAGGCGAAACCGATGCCGAAGGTGCCGACAAAGCCGATCAGGTTGAGCAGGCGCCAGGCCTTGAACCAGGCAATCGCGAGGATGCCGGCGTTGAGCAGGATGAAATAGCTGAACAGCGCGACGTGATTGCCACTGCCGGTGGAGGTCAGGATCGGCGCGGCAAACCCGCCCAGCGCCGCAGCCGCGGCCAGGCCCAAGGCGTTCTGGGTAATCGCCAGGATTGCCGAGAACACCGTCACCGCGACCAGCAAGCCCAGGGCCGCCTTGGAGTCGAGCAACGGATGCAGGCGCATGGCCGCGAACACTGTCAGGTACAGCACCGCGATCCCGGTGCCCTGGAGCATAAGCGCATAGTTGCTGTTGCGTTGGCGCAACCACCAGCCCAGGCCCAACAGGCCCAACGCGCTGGCCGCGACGCCGGCGTAACGCAACTCGATCGGCACCACCATGCCTTCGGTGGCATAGCGCAGCAAAAACGCCAGGCCGAGAAACAACAGCACCACGCCGACCCGCAGCACCGTGTTGCCGCCGAACAGCCAGTTGCGCGCGCCAATCACGGCGCGGTCGAACAGATTCGGGCCACGGGGGGCCGCGGGTTTCGAAACCCTCGGTTCCAAGGGCATCGGCTCCAGGGGCAGCGGCGCGAAGTCGCGCTCGGCACGCCGACTGGAAGTGGTTGGCGCGGGTTTCCAAACGTCATCGGGCAACGGTTGGCTGGCCTGGGTGGCCATCGCGGGAACGGGTTCGAGGTCTGGCGGCAATTCCCAGACAAGCTCTGGCTCGGTGCGCGTCTCGGGCTTCGCAGCCTGGGGCACGACAACCTCGGGCGCTGGCGCCGAATCACTCGATTCGGCCACCTTGCCGCGTTCGAGAACCGTCAGACGGGCTTCCAACGTGAGCAAGCTCTGCTGGGCCTCTTGCAACAAGATCTGTTGCTTGGCCGCCTGGCTACCCAGGCGCCCCAATCGAAACGCCTGGGCGATGCCAAGCCCCACCAGCGCGCCTATCAGCGCATCGGCAAACGACTCGTCCACCACCCAGCCGAGTGCCAGGCCCAACAGCGTCAAGATCCATTGCATGGTCGATATCCCTAAGCGGCCCGTTGCGGGCGTAACCGGGGTGATGCGGTGCTTGACTCAGTCTAGTGGAAACCCCCAAACCCTGTGGGAGCGAGCTGTGTGGGAGCAAAGCTTGCTCGCGATCCAGGCGCTGCGGTCCTCAAGAGACCGCGGCGTTTTCATCGCGGGCAAGCCTTGCTCCCACACAGCTCGCTCCCACATTGGATTGTTGGCACTTCCAGTGCTGAGCCCGGCCACACAGCCCGGCGAAACTGGCGCCTAGTATATCGACGAAGCCCAACCGCCGTTGGGCTTCGCTCACATTTCTTACAGCAAATGCTACTCCAGGGCTTTCCAGATGTCGGTCGCGTATTCGCGGATGGTCCGGTCCGAAGAGAACCAGCCCATGCGCGCGGTGTTGAGCACCGCCGAACGCCACCATTGCTTGGAGTCGTGCCAACGCTCTTCGACCTTGGCCTGGGCGTTCCAGTACGAGTCGAAGTCGGCGCAGACCAGGAAGCGGTCGTAGTCCACCAACGAGTCCACGAGCCCGGCGTAGCGCATCGGATCATCCGGCGAGAACACCCCGCCACGAATCGCCTGCAGCACATCATTGAGCCGATGGGACGCGGCGATGTCCGGCGCGGCGCTGAACTCACCGTTTTGCTTGCGGGCCTCCACCTGCTCGGCGGTCAGGCCGAAGATGAACATGTGCTCACCGCCGACGCGCTCATGCATCTCCACGTTGGCGCCGTCCATGGTGCCGATGGTCAGCGCGCCGTTGAGGCCGAACTTCATGTTGCTGGTGCCCGACGCCTCGAAACCGGCCGTGGAGATCTGCTCCGACAGGTCCGCCGCCGGAATGATGCTTTCGGCCAGGCTGACGTTGTAGTTGGGCAGGAACACCACTTTGAGCAAGCCACGTACGGTCGGGTCGTTGTTCACCACCCGGGCGATGTCGTTGGTCAGCTTGATGATGAGCTTGGCCTGGTGATAACTGGCGGCGGCCTTGCCGGCGAAGATCTTCACCCGCGGCACCCAGTCCACTTCCGGCTCGGCGCGGATCGCCTGGTACAGCGCCACGGTGTGCATCAGGTTGAGCAACTGGCGCTTGTACTCGTGGATTCGCTTGACCTGCACGTCGAACATCGCCGCCGGGTTCACGGCAATCCCCAGCCGCTCGTGGATCAAGTAAGCAAGAGCCTTCTTGCTGTGCAGGCGCTGCTCGGCGAACTGCTTGCGAAACGCCGGCTTGTCGGCAAACGGTTCCAGTTCGATCAAGCGCTCCTCGGGGTTGTCGAGCACGCTTGGGCCGAGGGCATCGACCATCATCGAGGTCAATTCGGAGTTGGCCTGGAACAACCAGCGGCGGAAGGTGATGCCGTTGGTCTTGTTGTTGATCCGATCCGGATAGAGCTTGTGCAGCTCGGAAAACACCGTGCTGCGCATCAGTTGGGTATGCAACCCGGACACGCCGTTGACGCTATGGGAACCGAGGAACGCCAGGTTACCCATGCGCACCCGGCGGCCGTTGTCCTCTTCGATCAGCGAAACCGAGCGCAGCACATCGAAATCGTGCACGCCCTTGGCCCGTAGCGAATCGATGTGCTGGGCATTGATCAGATAAATGATCTGCATGTGCCGGGGCAACATGCGCTCCATCAGCCCCACCGGCCAGGTTTCCAGGGCTTCGGGCAGCAGCGTGTGGTTGGTGTAGGACAGCGTGTCCTGGGTGATCTGCCAGGCCGCGTCCCAAGCCACGTCGTAAACGTCCACCAGTTGCCGCATCAGCTCGGCCACGGCAATGGACGGGTGAGTGTCGTTGAGCTGGATCGCCGCATGGTCGCCCAGGGTCAGCACCGAGGTGTGCATGTTGCGATGACGGCGCAGCAGGTCTTGGAGCGAGGCGGCCACGAAGAAGTATTCCTGGCGCAGGCGCAGTTCCTGGCCAGCCTCGGTGCTGTCGGCCGGGTACAGCACGCGGGAAATACTTTCGGCCCGGGCCACTTCCGCTACCGCACCCAAGTGGTCGCCGGCATTGAAGCGTTCCAGGTGAAGGTCTTCCACGGCTCGGGCGCGCCACAGGCGCAGGGTATTGACGCTGGCACCGCGCCAGCCTACCACCGGCGTGTCATAGGCAATCGCCCGCACGGTTTCGGCCGGGGACCAGACTTGCCGGGTTTTACCCGCCTCATCGGTGACGGTCTCGACGCTGCCGCCAAAGCCGATCGGGTAGACCACTTCCGGCCGCTCGAACTCCCACGGATTGCCGAAGTCCAGCCAGTGCTCGGTCTGCTCCTGCTGCCAGCCATCGACAATCGCCTGGCGGAACAGGCCGTGTTCATAACGGATGCCATAGCCATGGCCGGCGATGCCCAGGGTCGACATGCTTTCCATGAAACACGCGGCCAAGCGGCCAAGACCGCCGTTGCCCAATGCTGCATCCGGCTCGAGCAGACGAATGCGCTCCAGATCCACGCCCAGTTCGGTCAGCGCCTCGCGCGCCGTGTCCAGCAGGCCGAGGTTGCTCAGGCTGTCGTAGAGCAAGCGACCGATGAGGAATTCCAGGGAGAGGTAATAGACGCGCTTCTGGCCCTTGCGGTAGATCTGTCGCGTGTGGTCCATCCAGTGATCGACCATGTGGTCGCGGGCGGCGAGGGCGATAGCTTCGAACCAGTCGTGATCAAACGCATGATCCGGGTCCTTGCCAACGGCATAAGTGAGTTTGGTCAACACGGCGTCGCGAAATGCGGCAACTTCAGCTTCGCGAACAAGTGGTTCTTGAGTCATTGATAAGACCTCGAACGAGCATGGAATTGTCTGAGCCTAGACGGTCTGACAGACGGTACAGGCTCTTGGTTCGGTGGATTTCCCCGAGTGTCGGAGAATCGTCGCCATGGAATTGCCGGATGGTCGAATGAATGCAGGGGCCGTGCCGATCCGGGCGGGTTTGGCCGGGATGAAAAAAAACTGGCGGATGGTCGTTCAAAATTTCACCAGTCCCGGTATGATCGCGCGCCCTGATGCATGCTGGTAAACCGTGATGATGAAGCCCAACCTGATCGCCGCCGCGGAGATCGACCGACTCGATACCTGGGCCAAGTACTCCGCCCCGATGTGCGGTTCCTGTGTGTCGAGCTGCTGCACGCTGCCGGTGGAGGTCAAGATCAAGGACCTGATCCGCATCGGCATCGTCGATGAGTTCGAACTGGGCGACCCGCCGAAGAACATCGCCAAGCGCCTGCAAAAGGAAGGGATCGTCGAGCGCTACAACCAGAAGTCGGAAATCTTCACGCTCCAGCGCATGAGCAACAACGATTGCCTTTATCTGGACCGCAAGAGCCGGTTGTGCACCATTTACGAGAAACGCCCGGACACCTGCCGCAACCATCCGCGGGTTGGACCACGGCCGGGGTATTGCGCCTACAAGCCCAAGGAAGTGGAGCGCGAGCGTAATCCACGGACGTTGGACAAATTCTGATCGACTGATGGTTCAGCTGTGTCTGAACCACCGTTATCGCGAGCAAGCTCGCTCCCACACGAGGTCTGTATCCACTGAAGATCCACTGTGGGAGCGAGCCTGCTCGCGATAGGGCCCTGACAAGCGACACACAAACCCCAGGCATAAAAAAACGCCCCCGATCTCACGACCGGGGGCGTTTTTTTAGCTGCTAACTAAGTCGAAACTCAGTTGCCGCTTTTCTTGGCAGCGCGGGTACGCTCGCTTTCGCCAAGGATTTTCTTACGCAGGCGAATCGACTTAGGCGTCACTTCACACAGTTCGTCTTCCTGCACGAACTCCAGCGCTTGCTCCAGGGTGAACTTGACCGGCGGAACCAGGGCGATGGTTTCGTCCTTGCCCGAAGCACGCATGTTGTCGAGCTTCTTGCCTTTGGTTGGGTTCACGCCCAGGTCGTTGTCGCGGCTGTTCAAGCCAACGATTTGACCTTCGTAGATATCCTGGCCGTGCTCGACGAACAGCTTGCCGCGCGCTTGCAGGGTTTCCAGCGAGTAGGTCAGTGCCTTGCCGGTCGCAACCGATACCAGGACACCGTTCTGACGGCCGGACATGTCGCCGGACTTCATCACGTCGTAACGATCGAAGATCGAAGTCAGGATGCCGCCACCGGAGGTCAGGGTCAGGAACTCGTTACGGAAACCGATCAGGCCACGAGCCGGGATGTTGTACTCAAGGCGTACACGGCCCTTGCCATCCGGAACCATGTTGGTCAGGTCGCCCTTACGCAGGCCCATTTGCTCCATGATCGCGCCCTGGGATTCTTCCGGCAGGTCGATGGTCACGTTTTCGTACGGTTCGTGCTTGACGCCATCAACCATGCGGATGATCACTTCAGGACGGCCCACACCCATTTCGAAGCCTTCGCGACGCATGGTTTCGATCAGCACCGAGAGGTGCAGCTCACCACGGCCGGAGACCTTGAACTTGTCGGCCGAGTCGCCTTCTTCAACGCGCAGGGCAACGTTGTAGAGCAGCTCTTTGTCCAGGCGCTCCTTGATGTTACGGCTGGTCACGAACTTGCCTTCTTTACCGCAGAATGGCGAGTCGTTGACCTGGAAGGTCATGGAAACGGTTGGCTCGTCGACGGTCAACGGCTTCATCGCTTCGACGTTCAGTGGGTCGCACAGGGTGTCGGAGATGAACAGTTGCTCGAAGCCGCTGATGCAGACGATGTCGCCGGCAGCTGCTTCTTCAACGTCGATGCGGTGCAGGCCGTGGTGACCCATCAGCTTGAGGATACGACCGTTGCGCTTCTTGCCGTCGGCGTCGATGGCAACCACCGGGGTGTTCGGCTTGATGCGACCACGGGCGATACGGCCAACACCGATAACACCCAGGAAGCTGTTGTAGTCCAGTGCCGAGATCTGCATCTGGAACGGGCCGTCACGGTCGACTTTCGGCGCTGGTACGTCGTCGACGATCGACTGGTACAGCGGGGTCATGTCTTCAGCCATGGCGGTGTGGTCCAGACCGGCAATGCCGTTCAGGGCCGAGGCGTAGACGACTTTGAAGTCCAGCTGTTCTTCGGTGGCACCCAGGTTGTCGAACAGGTCGAAGATCTGGTCCAGAACCCAGTCCGGACGCGCGCCTGGACGGTCAACCTTGTTGATGACCACGATCGGACGCAGGCCGGCTTCGAAAGCCTTCTTGGTCACGAAGCGAGTTTGCGGCATAGGGCCGTCCTGGGCATCAACCAGCAGCAGCACGGAGTCAACCATCGACATCACGCGCTCTACTTCACCACCGAAGTCGGCGTGGCCCGGGGTGTCCACGATGTTGATGTGGTAGCCATTCCAGTTGATGGCGGTGTTTTTCGCCAGGATGGTAATACCGCGCTCTTTTTCCTGGTCGTTGGAGTCCATCACGCGCTCGTCGTTGAGCTCGTTGCGCTCCAGAGTGCCGGATTGACGCAAGAGTTTGTCTACCAGGGTGGTCTTACCATGGTCAACGTGAGCAATGATGGCGATGTTGCGTAGATTTTCGATCACTTGTGTATCTCGATCAGAGGATTCGGTGTGCTGACAGGTCGTGGCAGCGATTTACGTTGAGTCCGACAAGGCCGTTACAGCCTGTCGGCGGCGTCGGGGGGCCGGTGACGCAGGCCACAGGCAAACAGCCCCGGGCACTTAGCTCGGTCGATAAACGCGCACATTGGCATGCCCCTCACTGAGCAAATGGTGGGCATGCAGGCGACTCATCACGCCTTTGTCGCAATACAGCAGGTACTGGCGAGTAGGGTCCAGTTCCTTGAAACGCGCGTTCACGGCATAGAACGGCATCGTTTTTACCTCGATGCCGGCGATACTCAGCGGGTCGTCTTCAGCGTCGTCCGGGTGACGGATGTCGATGATGATCTGACCGGCCAGCGCTTCGCCGACTTCTTCAATCTGAATGTCCTGGCCCAACTCATCGATGACTCGATCGATTGGCACCAGCCTGGCGTTTTCGAGCGCACGCTCGAGCACCGCCATGTCGAATTCTTTCTCTTCGTGTTCCACCCGCCCGCGCTTGGCCGCCGTCTTCGGATTGACCGAGATGACGCCGCAGTATTCCGGCATGTGCCGGGCAAACTCGGCGGTGCCGATTTCATTGGCCTGGTCGATGATGTCCTGCTTGTGGCTGGCAATCAGCGGCCGCAAGACCAGTTTCTCGGTCACGCAGTCGATCACCGACAGGTTCGGCAGCGTCTGGCTCGACACCTGGGAGATCGCCTCGCCGGTCACCAGCGCATCGATTTGCAGGCGGTCGGCAATTCGTGAAGCGGCGCGCAACATCATACGCTTCAAAATGACGCCCATATGACTGTTATCGACTTTGCCGAGAATCTCGCCCAGGACTTCTTCGAACGGCACACTCACAAATAACACGCGTTGGGAGCTGCCGTACTTCTTCCAGATGAAGTGCGCCACTTCCATCACGCCCAGTTCATGGGCACGCCCGCCGAGGTTGAAGAAGCAGAAATGGCTCATCAAGCCGCGACGCATGATCTGGTAAGCGGCCACCGTGGAGTCGAAACCGCCGGACATCAGCACCAGGGTCTGCTCCAGCGAACCCAGCGGATAACCGCCGATGCTGTTGTGCTGGCTGTGGATCACGAACAGCCGCTGGTCGCGAATTTCGATGCGCACTTCGATCTGCGGGTCTTTCAGCGAAATACCGGCCGCGCCGCACTGTCGACGCAACTGGCTGCCGACATACTTCTCCACATCCATCGAACTGAACGGGTGCTTGCCGGCACGCTTGCAGCGCACCGAAAAAATCTTGCCGGCCAGGGCATCACCATAATGGAGCATGCACTTGGCGAGGATGTCATCGAAATCCCCCAGCGGGTATTCATCGACTTGCAGGAAATGCGCGATGCCCGGCATGCAGCTCAGGCGCTCGGTCATTTCCTTCAGGACCTTGGGTTCGCTGACACGGGTTTCCAGCTCGAGGTTGTCCCACACGCCATTCACCACCACGGCCGGGTCCAGGTCTCGGAGCACGGCACGGATGTTCTTGGCCAACTGGCGGATGAAACGCATCCGTACCGGGCGGCTCTTGATGGTGATCTCGGGGAAGACTTTTACGATTAGTTTCATGAAAACAGCGCGCGAACGGCCAGCCGAAAAAGGGGGGCGCGGATTATAGCGGAAATTGCTCAAGGTTTAACCAGTTTATGTGCAGATGGTTTTACATGCACCAAAACAGGTCATTATCGATTGACGACGCCACATTGCAGTGCGTTATTGTCTGACAATCTTTGATTTACGCCTTTAAAAGCGTGGATTTGGTGCAAAAAACCCATGCTGGGGCACTGGCATGCAATTTGCTCCCTTGTGAGGCAGGTTGCCATGGCAGAGTATTCGCGCCGGCATCACCCATATCTAAGGGCACTCCACTACCCGCCCGAAGCCACCCGGAGGACATATGTCGAAGTCGGTTCAACTCATCAAAGATCATGACGTCAAGTGGATTGATCTGCGCTTCACTGACACCAAAGGTACTCAACATCACGTGACCATGCCGGCCCGTGATGCGCTGGACGACGAATTCTTTGAAATCGGGAAAATGTTCGACGGTTCCTCCATCTCCGGCTGGAAAGGCATCGAAGCCTCCGACATGATCCTGATGCCGGACGACGAAACTGCCGTCCTGGACCCGTTCACCGAAGAGCCGACCCTGATCCTGGTCTGCGACATCATCGAACCTTCGACCATGCAAGGCTATGACCGCGACCCACGCGCCATCGCCCACCGCGCCGAGGAATACCTGAAGTCCACCGGTATCGGTGATACCGCTTTCTTCGGTCCTGAGCCTGAGTTCTTCATCTTCGACTCGGTCAAATTCAAGTCCGATATCTCCGGCTCCATGTTCAAGATCTTCTCCGAACAAGGTTCGTGGATGTCCGACCAGGACGTGGAAGGCGGCAACAAAGGCCACCGTCCAGGCATCAAGGGCGGCTACTTCCCGGTTCCACCGTTCGACCACGACCACGAGATCCGTACCTCCATGTGCAACGCACTGGAAGAGATGGGCCAGACCGTCGAAGTTCACCACCACGAAGTGGCAACTGCCGGCCAGAACGAAATCGGCGTGAAGTTCAACACGCTGGTCAAGAAGGCTGACGAAGTCCAGACCCTGAAGTACTGCGTACACAACGTTGCCGACGCCTACGGTCGCACCGCGACCTTCATGCCGAAGCCACTGTACGGCGACAACGGTTCGGGCATGCACGTTCACATGTCGATCTCCAAAGACGGCAAGAACACCTTCGCAGGCGAAGGCTATGCCGGCCTGTCGGACACCGCCCTGTACTTCATCGGCGGTATCATCAAGCACGGTAAGGCCCTGAACGGCTTCACCAACCCGTCGACCAACTCCTACAAGCGTCTGGTACCAGGCTTCGAAGCCCCGGTCATGCTGGCCTACTCGGCTCGCAACCGTTCCGCCTCGATCCGTATTCCTTACGTGAACAGCCCTAAAGCCCGCCGTATCGAAGCACGCTTCCCGGATCCGGCTGCCAACCCGTACCTGGCCTTCGCTGCACTGATGATGGCCGGTCTGGACGGTATCCAGAACAAGATCCACCCTGGCGATGCCGCTGACAAAAACCTGTATGACCTGCCGCCTGAAGAGGCCAAGGAAATCCCACAGGTGTGTGGCAGCCTGAAAGAAGCCCTGGAAGAGCTGGACAAGGGCCGTGCCTTCCTGACCAAGGGCGGCGTATTCAGCGATGACTTCATCGACGCTTACATCGCACTGAAAAGCGAAGAAGAAATCAAGGTTCGCACCTTTGTACACCCACTGGAATACGAGCTGTACTACAGCTGCTGATCCAGTAAACGCCGCCACGCACGGCGTGAATAAAGAGAGGCCTCCTTCGGGAGGCCTTTTTTATGGGCGCAGGTTACGTGCATGATGCCTCGTCGCTCCCCCATAGAAGACGAGATTGCCCATGACTTTGCGCTTCAAGCTCTGCCTTGCCCTGTCTGCCGCACTGCTGGCCTCCACCGCCGAAGCCGCCTCGGCTCCCGCCCCTGAGGCCCTTGCCCCGTTGCTTAACGCCATTGGCGAACGCCTGGCCCTTGGCGATCAAGTGGCGTTGAGCAAATGGGACAGCCATAAACCGGTAGAAGACCGTCAGCGCGAGCGTGAAGTCATTGCTGCCGCCGTTGCCCAGGCACCGGCCTACAAGCTGAGTGGCGAAACCGTGGAAGCGTTTTTCGCCGCCCAGATAGAAGCCAACAAAATGGTGCAGTACATCAACCTGTCCGACTGGGCCCTGGAAGGCAAGGCCCCGGACCTCCCACGCCCGGACCTGGTGGGACAGATCCGCCCGCAACTCGATCGACTGCAAAAACGCCTGCTGCAACAACTGGCCGATTTCGCCCCCTACCGCACCGACCCGCAGTGCCCGCAATGGCTGGCCCGAGCCACCCACCACAACAAGCAGCACCCGGTGCACCGCCTCGCCCTGATCCGAGCGACCGGAGAGCTGTGTATCTCCACAAAATCCTGAGGCACCCCACCTCCCCTTGTGGGAGCGAGCCTGCTCGCGATGAGGCCTTTACATTCAACATCTCAGCGTCTGACACACCGCTTTCGCGAACAGGCTCGCTCCCACAGTGGTTCTGCATCGGGCACAAGATTTGTGTTCACAGCAGACCCCCTGTGGGAGCGGGCTTGCTCGCGAAGGGGCCGGCTCAGCCAACATCTCAGTGACTGACATACCGCTATCGCGAGCAAGCTCGCTCCCACAGGGGTTATGTGCAACAACTTGGGTCAATCACCCTCCCTGACCTATGCTGCAACCCATCACTTTTAGTTTTCGGTCGATTTTCCATGGGTCGTGGTTTTCCAATCATCCTGTTGTTGTTGGCACTGCCCGCCGCCGCGCAGATCTACAAGTACACCGACGCCGACGGCAACACCGCCTACAGCAACCAGCCGCCCCAAGGCGTACCAGCCCAGACGGTGGAGTTGCCGCCGCTCAACAGTATCGAACGCCAATCCCCAGCCAGCCCGAACACACCGCCAGCCCCCGCCAACAGCGACGAGCCGCGCAATGCCTACGAAACATTGGTACTGACGGACATCCCCACCGACGAGGCCCTGCGCGCCAACAATGGCACCTTCACCGTTGGCGTCCGAGCGCAACCGCGCCTGCAGAGCCCGCATCTGTTCCAGCTATTGCTGGACGGCCAACCCTACGGCCAGCCGTCCAACGTGCCACGCCTGCAATTGGTGAACATCGATCGGGGCGAGCACAGCCTGGCGGTTCAAGTCATCGACGGGGACACCCTCGTGCAACAAAGCAAGACCGTCACGTTCACCGTGCAGCGGGTGCACCAGCCATGATCCGCTGGCTGCTCGCGCTTAGCCTGGCGCTGGCGGCGCTGCCTGGGGTGGCGCAGGTCTACACCTACATCGATGCCCAGGGTAATCGCGTCTTCACCGATCAGCCGCGCCCCGGCAATGCGAAGAAAGTCCAACTGCCACCCGGCAACCGGATGCCGACGCCGCCCCCGGGCACAACCTCGGCGCCCATGCCCGAAGCCCGGCCCGAGCCCCTGTTTCATTACGAAATGCTCCGGCTGTTGATACCTGAGCCGGACGCGACGATACGCAGCACCGCAGGCGAACTGATCGTCAGCGTCACCAGCGAACCCGGCCTGAAAAAAGGCCACCGCTATCGCCTGTTGCTCGACGGCCAGCCAACAGGCGCGCCGGGGCCGAGCCCGGTGTTTGCCTTGAGCAACATCGATCGAGGCACCCATCAACTGGCGGTAGAAATCCTCGATGAGCAGGACCGCATCGTCGAACGCACCGCCAACCAGCCCTTCCATATGCAACGCATGTCCCTGGCGCAAAAGCGCCGCATCAAACCCTGCGCCGCGACCGATTACGGTCAACGCCCCGAGTGCCCCCTCGCCGAAAAGCCTGAAGAAGAAAAAAGCAGCATCCTGCCGTTCTTCTGATGCCGTTCAGGCTGGCGCACTATATTGGTGCAAACCATTGCACGCTACTCAGTTTCCAAACCCATTTTGGTTCGAAAGTACCCGAAAAAGCTGGCAGAACGCCACGCAACTGGGCGAAAAACACCCTTTTGAGGCTCTAAACGCTTCTTTTCGGAGCCTTGGTTTGGTTTTTGCATTTTCCTTGTAACAGCGCATTAATCGCGCGCGCAATTTGGGACCGGTCCCGAGTTGCTACGCTCCAAAAGAGGTCCTGATGACCATTAGCGACGCACTACACCGCTTGCTGCTCGACAACCTCACCACCGCGACCATCCTGCTCGACGCCGAACTGCGCCTCGAGTACATGAACCCGGCGGCCGAGATGCTCCTGGCCGTCAGTGGCCAGCGCAGCCACGGACAGTTCATCAGCGAGTTGTTCACCGAGTCCGCCGAAGCACTCAACTCCTTGCGCCAGGCGGTGGAACAGGCCCATCCGTTCACCAAGCGCGAAGCGATGCTGACCGCGCTGACCGGCCAGACCCTGACCGTGGACTACGCGGTTACGCCAATCCTGAACAACGGCGCCACCCTGCTGTTGCTGGAAGTCCACCCGCGTGATCGCTTGCTGCGTATCACCAAGGAAGAAGCGCAATTGTCCAAGCAGGAAACCAGCAAGATGCTGGTGCGCGGCCTGGCCCACGAGATCAAGAACCCCCTCGGCGGGATTCGTGGCGCGGCGCAGTTGCTCGCCCGCGAACTGCCGGAAGAAAACCTCAAGGACTACACCAACGTCATCATTGAAGAAGCCGACCGCCTGCGGAACCTGGTGGACCGCATGCTCGGCTCGAACAAGCTGCCATCGCTGGCGATGTGCAACGTCCATGAGGTGCTGGAGCGCGTCAGCAGCCTGGTGGAAGCCGAAAGCCAAGGCTGCATCACGTTGGTGCGCGACTATGACCCGAGCATTCCCGATGTCTTGATCGACCGCGAGCAGATGATCCAGGCCGTGCTGAACATTGTGCGTAACGCGATGCAAGCCATCAGCAGCCAGAACGAGCTGCGCCTGGGGCGCATCAGCCTGCGTACCCGCGCCATGCGCCAGTTCACCATCGGCCATGTGCGCCATCGCCTGGTGACCAAGATCGAAATCATCGACAACGGCCCGGGCATCCCTGCCGAGCTGCAGGAAACCATCTTTTTTCCCATGGTCAGCGGCCGTCCGGACGGTACCGGGCTGGGCCTGGCCATTACCCAGAACATCATCAGTCAGCATCAGGGCTTGATCGAGTGTGAAAGCCACCCCGGCCACACCACCTTCTCGATCTTCCTGCCACTGGAACAAGGAGCCACATCGACATGAGCCGTAGTGAAACCGTGTGGATCGTCGATGACGACCGTTCTATCCGTTGGGTCCTGGAAAAAGCCTTGCAACAGGAAGGCATGACCACCCAGAGCTTCGACAGCGCCGATGGAGTAATGAGTCGCCTGGCGCGTCAGCAACCGGACGTCATCATCTCCGACATCCGCATGCCTGGCGCCAGCGGCCTGGACCTGCTGGCGCGGATTCGCGAACAGCATCCACGGCTGCCGGTGATCATCATGACCGCCCATTCCGACCTGGACAGCGCCGTGGCGTCCTACCAGGGCGGCGCTTTCGAATACCTGCCCAAGCCATTCGACGTCGATGAAGCCGTGTCGCTGGTCAAGCGCGCCAATCAACATGCCCAGGAACAACAGGGCATGGAAGAGGTGCCAGCCCTGGCCCGCACCCCGGAAATCATCGGTGAAGCGCCGGCGATGCAGGAAGTGTTTCGCGCCATCGGGCGCCTGAGCCACTCCAACATCACCGTGCTGATCAACGGCGAGTCGGGCACCGGCAAAGAATTGGTGGCCCACGCCCTGCACCGTCACAGTCCACGGGCGGCATCGCCGTTCATCGCGCTGAACATGGCTGCGATTCCCAAGGACCTGATGGAGTCCGAGCTGTTCGGCCACGAAAAAGGTGCGTTCACCGGCGCGGCCAACCTGCGGCGCGGGCGCTTCGAGCAAGCCGACGGCGGCACGTTATTCCTCGATGAAATCGGCGACATGCCGGCGGACACCCAGACGCGCTTGCTGCGCGTACTGGCCGATGGCGAGTTCTATCGGGTGGGCGGGCATACGCCGGTCAAGGTGGACGTGCGCATCATCGCCGCGACCCACCAGAACCTGGAAACCCTGGTTCACGCCGGCAAATTCCGTGAGGACTTGTTCCACCGCCTGAACGTGATCCGCATTCATATCCCGCGCCTGGCGGACCGTCGCGAAGACATCCCGACCCTGGCCAGGCACTTCCTCAGCCGCGCGGCCCAGGAACTGGCGGTCGAGCCCAAGCTGCTCAAGAGCGAAACCGAGGAATACCTCAAGAACCTGCCGTGGCCGGGCAACGTGCGTCAGCTGGAGAACACCTGCCGCTGGATCACGGTAATGGCTTCGGGTCGCGAAGTGCACATCAGCGACCTGCCGCCAGAGCTGTTGAGCCTGCCGCAGGATTCGGCTCCGGTGGCCAACTGGGAGCAAGCCCTGCGCCAGTGGGCCGACCAGGCCCTGTCCCGTGGCCAGTCGAGCCTGCTGGACAGCGCGGTGCCGAGTTTCGAGCGAATCATGATCGAAACCGCCCTCAAGCACACCGCCGGCCGCCGCCGCGACGCCGCGGTGCTGCTGGGTTGGGGCCGTAATACCTTGACCCGCAAGATCAAGGAATTGGGGATGAAGGTCGACGGTGGGGATGATGATGACGGGGATGAGGGCTGATCGGCCTTTAACCCTTCGCTGATCTTGAAGGCCAATCGCGAGCAAGCTCGCTCCCACAATGGTTCTGCATCAGGCACAAAATTTGTGTTCACCGCAGATCCCCTGTGGGAGCGAGCTTGCTCCGGGCGGCGATCCGACGATGCTTTTTAAAGGACTGTGTGCACCGCATCAATGCACTGCGAACCGCAATTGCGCATGCACAACGAGCCAAAACCAATCGATCCAGTTCGAAAAAAACCGCACAAACAAAAACAAAAGCCCCGGAATACGGGGCTTTCAGCATCGCCAGCAGTGTTTTTGTGACAAGCCATTCAAAACTGGCACGCCCCCTGCAATAACTCAATCACTACCCAGTTTCGGGGACCTTGGTACAGGCAGGCCGGGGATTCCCCTCTTTTATACCGGGCTCATCGAGCCCACTGTTTTGGGGGCCTTGATACAGGCAGGTCAAGGTTTCCCTTCTTTACACCAGGGCTGGACCTTCGCGGTAAGCCCTCCCGTTTTGGGGACCTTGGTACAGGCAGGCCGGGGATTCCCTCTTTTATTGCTCCTGGAGATGGACCTCCAGCCGCCAGCGGTCATCGACCTCGCTGGAGGTCCACGCCCCGCGCAACGGACGCGCCGCCACCAGCGTCAGCAACAACCCCTTGTCACTCAACCGCACCCGCCAGTTCACGTCCTTGCCGTTGAGCTTTAACTGGCCGTTCTGCGATCGCCCTTGCGCTTCGAACAACAGCGCCACCGAGCCGTCGATGACTTCCCCGTGCAGCTTGGGTTCGGTGTTGAACCAGGCCACCACCCCACCGTCAATCACCTCGACCTGCTGCAGCACGCTCGGTTCGGGCGTGGTCAGGCGTCCGATCATCAATCCGACCATCATGCCGAAGATCGCCAACGAGCCCATCACCCGAGGCATTAGCTTCGAACGTCGGTCGGTTTGCAGCGTAGAATGCCGCTCATCTTCATCTGCGGAGCCGTGCATGTTTCACGTCATCCTTTTTCAACCGGAAATTCCGCCGAATACCGGCAATGTCATCAGGTTGTGCGCCAACAGCGGCTGCCACCTGCATTTGATCGAACCGCTGGGCTTCGACATGGACGACAAGCGCCTGCGCCGTGCCGGTCTCGACTATCACGAGTATGCCACCTTGCAGCGTCACGCCGACCTTGCCAGCTGTCTGGAAAGCCTCGGGCATCCGCGCCTGTTCGCCTTTACCACCAAGGGTTCGCGGCCGTTCCATGACGCCAGCTTCGTCGCCGGTGATGCGTTCCTGTTCGGCCCGGAAAGCCGTGGCCTGCCGGCCGAGGTGCTGGACGCCCTGCCCGCCGACCAGCGCCTGCGCCTGCCGATGCGCGAAGGCTGCCGCAGCCTGAACCTGTCCAATACCGTGGCGGTGGCGGTTTATGAGGCGTGGCGGCAGAACGGCTTCGCCTGAGCCCTGCCTGTCAGCCAGAAACACCTGTGGGAGCGAGCCTGTGGGAGCCGAGCTTGCTCGCGATGAGGTCGACACGGTTCAACTGCAAAACCGCGTCATCGTTCATCGCGAGCAAGCTCGGCTCCCACAGGGCTCGCTCCCACAAGTTTTGTGCCTTGCGAACAGAAGCGACGCCGCTTACTGAACGGTCGCGCCGCCTTCTTGCTGCATGCGCTGCAGTTCTTGCGCATACAGGGCATCGAAGTTCACCGGGGCCAGCATCAGGGCCGGGAACGAACCGCGGGTCACCAGGCTGTCCAGGGTTTCGCGGGCGTAAGGGAACAGGATGTTCGGGCAGAACGCACCGAGGGTGTGGCTCATCGAAGCGGCATCCAGGTTCCTGATCAGGAAGATCCCGGCCTGTTGCACTTCGGCGATGAACGCCACTTCGTCACCGTTTTTCACGGTAACCGACAGGGTCAGCACCACTTCGTGGAAGTCATCTTCCAGGGCTTTCTGGCGAGTGTTCAGGTCCAGGCCTACGCTCGGCTCCCACTGCTGGCGAAAGATCGCCGGGCTTTTCGGGGCTTCGAAGGACAGGTCACGTACATAAATGCGCTGCAAGGAGAATTGCGGTGCGGCTTCGTCTTCGCTGGCAGCTGTGTTCTGTTGGTCAGTCATCGCAGATCCTTCTTACTTTCAGGTTCTTGTCAGTGGGAAATTCAGGCCTTGAGCAGTGCGTCGAGCTTACCGGCGCGCTCCAGGGCGAACAGATCATCGCAACCGCCCACGTGGGTGCTGCCGATCCAGATCTGCGGCACGGACGTGCGCCCGGCCTTCTGGGCCATTTGGGCGCGCAGTTGCGGCTTGCCGTCGACCTTGATCTCTTCGAAGGCCACGCCTTTGTTCTGGAGCAGGAACTTGGCTCGGGAACAATAGGGGCAGTAATCGCTGGAATAGACAACGACGTGGGACATTTCACTTCACCAGGGGCAGATTGTCGGCTTTCCAGCTCGCAACACCGCCGGACAGCTTGGCGGCGGTGAAACCGGATTTCATCAGCTCGCGGGCGTGGGTGCCGGCGTGCTGGCCTTGGGCATCTACCAGGATCAGTGTCTTGGCCTTGTGTTTTTCCAGCTCGCCGATGCGGGCGATCAGTTTGTCCTGGGGAATATTCACCGCCCCGACAATGTGGCCGGCGGCGTAATCCTTGCTCGGGCGGATGTCCACCACCACGCCGGCATCCTTGTTGACCAGCGCCGTCAGCTCGGCGGTACTGAGGCTGCGACCGCCACCCTGCATCGTATGGGCTACCAGCAACGCCAGCAGTACGACGAAGATACCGACGAGAATGTAGTGGTTAGTGGCAAATTCAATCAGGTGAGCAACCATCGAAGGAGGTTCCAGGGCGTTAAAATGTCGGCCAGTATACACAGCACACAAGGCCGGCCAAACCCCGCCCGGCGGTGACGCCGTCGGAACTTACCTTTAAACTGCCCGTCCCTTTTCCATCGTCTTCTTTTAACCCGCCACGAGTGGATTCCATGACTACCACGCCTAAACCTTTGGTCCTGATGATTCTCGACGGCTTCGGTCACAGTGAAAGCCACGAATCCAACGCCGTGTATTCGGCCAACAAGCCTGTGCTGGACCGTTTGTGGGCCACCGTGCCCAACGGCCTGATCTCCGGCAGCGGCATGGACGTCGGCCTGCCGGACGGGCAGATGGGCAACTCCGAAGTCGGCCACATGAACCTCGGCGCAGGCCGCGTGGTGTATCAGGACTTCACCCGCGTGACCAAATCGATCCGCGACGGTGAGTTCTTCGAAAACCCGACCATCTGCGCCGCCGTGGATAAAGCCGTGGCCGCCGGCAAGGCCGTGCACTTCATGGGCCTGCTGTCCGACGGTGGCGTGCACAGCCACCAGGACCACCTGATCGCCATGGCCGAACTGGCCTTCAAGCGCGGCGCCGAGCAGATCTACCTGCACGCGTTCCTCGATGGCCGCGACACGCCACCGAAAAGTGCCACGTCGTCGATCGAACTCCTGGACGCAGCATTCCAGGCACTCGGCAAGGGGCGCATCGCCAGCCTCATCGGCCGCTATTACGCCATGGACCGTGACAACCGCTGGGACCGCGTGTCCCAGGCCTACAACCTGATCGTCGACGGCAGCGCCGAATTCAATGCCGCCACCGCCCAGGAAGGCCTGCAAGCCGCCTACGAGCGTGGTGAAAGCGACGAATTCGTCAAGGCCACCACCATCGGCGAACCGGTCAAGGTCGAGGACGGCGATGCCGTGGTGTTCATGAACTTCCGCGCCGACCGCGCTCGCGAACTGACCCGCGTGTTTGTCGAAGACGACTTCAAGGAATTCGAACGCGCTCGCCAGCCGAAACTGGCCGGCTTCGTGATGCTGACCCAATACGCCGCCAGCATCCCCGCGCCATCGGCCTTCGCCGCCGGCAGCCTGGACAACGTGCTGGGCGACTACCTGGCGAAGAATGGCAAGACCCAACTGCGCATCGCCGAGACCGAAAAGTACGCCCACGTGACGTTCTTTTTCTCCGGCGGCCGTGAAGAACCCTTCCCGGGCGAAGAACGCATCCTGATCCCCTCGCCCAAAGTCGCCACCTACGACCTGCTACCGGAGATGAGCGCGCCGGAAGTGACCGACCGCATCGTCGAGGCCATTGAAAACCAGCGTTACGACGTGATCGTGGTCAACTACGCCAACGGTGACATGGTGGGCCACAGCGGCGTGTTCGAGGCGGCGGTCAAGGCCGTGGAATGCCTGGACACCTGCGTTGGCCGCATCGTCGAGGCCCTGGAAAAGGTCGGCGGCGAAGCACTGATCACGGCCGACCACGGCAACGTTGAGCAGATGTCCGACGAATCCACCGGCCAGGCCCACACCGCCCACACTACCGAGCCGGTGCCGTTCATCTATGTCGGCAAGCGCAACTTCAAGGTCCGTGACGGTGGCGTGCTGGCTGACGTGGCACCGACCATGCTGATGTTGCTGGGCATGGAGAAGCCGGCGGAGATGACCGGGACGTCGATCCTGGTCTGATTGATCCATCAATCACCGCAAACCCTGTGGGAGCAAAGCTTGCTCGCGATAGCAATCTGACAATCTACATTTTCGTTGGATGTGCTGACGTCATCGCGAGCAGGCTTTGCTCCCACAGGGGTTTGGCGGGAAATAAGTGCCCTGCACCGCTCCAGTTATCACACAGCCCCAAATGGGCGTTTTTTTTGCAGCGTGGGGCGGGCATACTAGGCCGTCCCTTTCCCTGGTGTCGCCCGCCTCTATGCTTCGCGTCCTGATAGCCCTCGCTCTGACCTGCTTGCTCCAACCGGCCTTTGCCGACGAGCGCGCGCAAACCCAACAACAGTTGGAAGCCACGCGCCAGGACATTGCCGAGCTGAAAAAACTGCTGGGCAAGTTGCAGGAAGAGAAATCCAGCGTGCAGAAAGACCTGCGCGGCACCGAGACCGAGATGGGCAATCTGGAGAAACAGGTCGACGCCCTGCAAAAAGAGCTGAAGAAAAGCGAATCCGAGCTGCAACGACTCGATGGAGAGAAAAAAAAACTCCAGAGCGCGCGCACTGAACAGCAAAAGCTGATCGCCATCCAGGCCCGGGCCGCCTACCAGAACGGTCGCCAGGAATACCTCAAGCTGCTGCTCAACCAGCAGAATCCCGAGAAATTCGCCCGCACCCTGACTTATTACGATTACCTGAGCCAGGCCCGCCTGGAACAGCTCAAGAACTTCAACGAAACCCTGCGCCAACTGGCCAATGTCGAAAAAGACATCGAACTGCAGCAAGCCCAGTTGCTGGTGCAGAAAAGCAGCCTCGACACCCAGCGCGAAGAACTCGAGAAGGTTCGCAAGGAACGCCAGGTGGCCCTGGCCAAGCTCAATGACGACGTGAAGGCTCGCGACAGCAAGCTCAAGGCCCGCGAGCAGGACCAGGCCGAACTGGCCAATGTATTGAAAACCATCGAAGAAACCCTGGCCCGCCAGGCCCGAGAGGCAGAAGAAGCGCGCCAGAAAGCGCTGATCGCCCAGCAGGAAGCCGAAAAAAAGCGTTTGCGTGAAGCCCAGGCCGACGCAGATGCCGGCGACGCGCCGCGCAAGCCGGTGAAATCAAGCCCCGGCGCGCTGGTTTCCAGTGATGGCGAAACCTTCGGCGGCGCTTTTGCGTCGGCGCGGGGCAAACTTCCATGGCCGGTCAATGGTCGACTGCTTGCGCGCTTCGGTGAAACCCGCGGCGACGACACCCGCACCAAGTGGGACGGCGTGATGATCAGCGCCTCCGCCGGCAGCCAGGTGCATGCCGTGCATGGCGGGCGCGTGGTCTTCGCCGACTGGCTGCGCGGCGCCGGCCTGCTGGTGATCCTGGATCACGGCAACGGTTATTTGAGCCTGTACGGCCACAACCAGACGCTGCTCAAGTCCGCGGGGGATGTGGTCAAGGCCGGTGAGTCCATCTCCACGGTCGGCAACAGTGGCGGGCAGGATACGCCAGCACTGTATTTCGCTATTCGTCAGCAGGGTCGCCCCAGTGACCCGGCCCAATGGTGTCGTGCGCAAGGATAAGCGCGCCCATCCTATTAAGGAGTTCGTTCGACATGCTGCATTTGTCCCGCCTTACCTCGCTGGCCCTGACGATCGCCCTGGTGATCGGTGCGCCCCTGGCTTTCGCCGCCGAACCGGCCCCGTCGGCACCCGCCGCCACAGCCGCGACCACCAAGGCCCCGCTGCCGCTGGACGAACTGCGCACCTTTGCCGAGGTCATGGACCGGATCAAGGCCGCCTATGTCGAACCGGTGGACGACAAAGTACTGCTGGAGAACGCCATCAAAGGCATGCTCAGCAACCTTGATCCGCATTCGGCCTACCTGGGGCCGGAGGATTTTGCCGAGCTGCAGGAAAGCACCAGCGGCGAATTCGGCGGCCTGGGCATCGAGGTCGGCAGCGAAGACGGTTTCGTCAAAGTGGTTTCGCCTATCGACGACACGCCTGCTTCCAAGGCCGGCATCCAGGCCGGTGACTTCATCGTCAAGATCAACGGCCAGCCGACGCGCGGCCAGAGCATGACCGAAGCCGTGGACAAGATGCGCGGCAAGATCGGCCAGAAGATCACCCTGACCCTGGTGCGCGACGGTGGCACGCCGTTCGACGTGACCCTCACGCGGGCGGTCATCCAGGTCAAGAGTGTGAAGAGCCAGCTGCTGGAGTCGGGCTACGGTTACATCCGCATCACCCAATTCCAGGTCAAGACCGGCGAAGAAGTCGCCAAGGCCCTGGCCAAGATGCGCAAGGACAACGGCAAGAAGCTCAACGGCCTGGTCCTGGACCTGCGCAACAACCCCGGCGGCGTGCTGCAATCGGCGGTGGAAGTGGTGGATCACTTCATCACCAAGGGCCTGATCGTCTACACCAAGGGCCGCATCGCCAATTCCGAGCTGCGCTTCTCGGCCACCGGCAACGACCTGAGCGAAGCCGTGCCATTGGTGGTGCTGATCAACGGTGGCAGCGCCTCGGCATCGGAAATCGTCGCCGGCGCCCTGCAGGACCAGAAGCGTGGCGTGGTCATGGGCACCACCAGTTTCGGCAAAGGCTCGGTGCAAACCGTATTGCCACTGAACAACGACCGCGCCCTGAAGATCACCACCGCGCTGTACTTCACGCCCAACGGTCGCTCCATCCAGGCCCAGGGCATCGTCCCGGACATCGAGGTGCGCAAGGCCAAGATCACCAACGAACAGGACGGCGAATACTTCAAGGAAGCCGACCTGCAAGGTCACCTGGGCAATGGCAACGGTGGCGCCGACAAACCGACCGGTTCCGGTGGCAAGGCCAAGCCAATGCCACAGGATGACGACTACCAGTTGGCCCAGGCCCTGAGCCTGCTCAAAGGGTTGAACATCACTTCCGGCCGCTGAGATGGGCCGGCGCTTCCTCCTCGGCCTGTTGTGCTGCCTGGCGGGCACTGCCTTTGCTGCGCCCGCCGCTTCACCCGCTCCACCGCACAAGGCCTACCTGAGCCTGATCATCGACGACCTGGGGCAAAACCTGCCCCGGGATCGCCGGGTACTGGCCCTCCCCGGCCCGGTCACCACCGCGATCATGCCTGACACGCCCCACGCCGCCGAATTCGCCCGCGAAGCCCATCGTGCCGGCAAACTGGTCATGCTGCACATGCCCATGGACCCGGCCACCGGGCCGTTCGCCTGGCATCCGGAGCTGCCCATCGAAGAACTGGGCAAGCGCCTCGACGCCGCGTTCGCTGCCGTGCCTTATACCAGCGGGATCAACAACCACATGGGCAGCCGCATGACCGCCCAACCCCAGGCCATGGCCTGGCTGATGGCGAACTTGCAGCAGCGACACAAATTTTTCGTCGACAGCCGCACCAGCGCCCAGACCGTCGCCGCCGCCGAGGCGCAGAAGATCGGCCTCGCCAGCGTGTCGCGGGACGTGTTCCTGGACGACGAGCGCACCGAAGCGGCCATCGCCCGCCAGCTCCAGACCGCTATCGACCTGGCCCGCCGGCAAGGCTCGGCCGTAATGATCGGCCACCCCTACCCACAGACCCTGACCGTGCTCGAACGCGAGCTACCCAAGCTCAAGGCACAGGGCGTCGAATGGATCGACATCAAGTCGATGATCAGCCTGCGCAGCAATCGGGCGATGGTCGGGCATGGGAAGGATGGGGTTTATCGGTAGCGCCGACCCGGCTGGCGCAACCTTCAGAGATACCGCGCCATGATCGCGTCCACTTCACCTTCCTTGCGCAATTCATCCAGGGCCTTTTGAAGCCGGGCAACCACGTCGTCAGGCACGTCCTTGTTCAAGGCCAGGTACAACTCGGCACTGTTGAAGCGCAGCACGGTCTTGAGATCGGTCACCCCCTCCTGACGCGCCAGGTAACGCCCGGCAGGATCGCCGGTGGCCCACAGATCGATCTGGCCGTTGACCAGTTTTTTGGCGTTGTCCTGATCGCGCAACACGACAATCGGGTTCAGCCCTTGCTTGGTCAATGTCTCGGCAATCGCGTCGCCCTTGTAGGCCCCGACCTTGTATTGGCGCGCCTGCTCCAGCGAACCTAGGGCGATCTTGCTGTCGGCCTTGGCGAGCATGATCCAATCATCCGGACCGATGGGGCCAACCCATTTGAAAAGCTTTTCACGCTCCGGCAACCGCGCCATGACAAAAACACCGTAGCCAGGGTTTTCCAAGGCGAGTTTGTAGATCCGCTCCCAGGGGAAACGCAGTGTCAGGCTGTAGGAAATATCGGCACGCTTGAAGACTTCGCGGACGATGTCCACGGCAATGCCATGGATGTTCTCGTCCTGAGCGAAGTTCTTGCCGTTCTTGGCCATGTTGTACGGTGGGAAATTTTCCGTCAGCAACACCAGCGATGTATCAGCGGCGCGGACGGTGCCTGCGAGCAGCAGCGTGACACCGGCAAAGGCAAGAACGAGGCGTTTGAGCATGTCTGGCTACCGCAATCCATGGTGTGCCCAAGAGTGCCTTGGGCCCGCCATGGTGTCCAGCGATCAGCGAATGCAGATACCGCGATGCGCCATGTAGGCCTTGGCTTCCGGCACGGTGTATTCGCCAAAGTGGAAAATGCTCGCCGCCAGCACCGCGCTGGCATGGCCTTCCAGGATGCCGTCGGCCAGGTGTTGCAGGTTGCCGACGCCGCCGGAAGCGATCACCGGGATGCCCAGGGCATCGCTGATGGCGCGGGTGACACCGAGGTCGAAGCCGTTTTTCATGCCGTCCTGGTCCATGCTGGTCAGCAGGATTTCACCGGCACCCAGGCCTTCCATCTTCTTCGCCCACTCCACGGCATCGAGGCCCGTGGGTTTGCGGCCGCCGTGGGTGAAGATTTCCCAGCGCGGGGTTTCGCCCGGGCCGGAGACCTTCTTCGCGTCGATGGCCACGACGATGCACTGCGAACCGAAGTGCTGGGCCGCTTCACCGACGAATTCCGGGTTGAACACCGCCGCAGTGTTGATCGACACCTTGTCGGCACCGGCATTGAGCAGGTTGCGGATGTCCTGCACGGTGCGCACGCCACCGCCCACGGTCAGCGGGATGAATACCTGGCTGGCCATGCGCTCGACGGTATGGAGCGTGGTATCACGGCCATCGACGCTGGCCGTGATGTCGAGGAAGGTGATCTCGTCCGCACCCTGTTCGTCGTAGCGACGGGCAATTTCCACCGGGTCGCCGGCATCACGGATGTTCTCGAACTTGACGCCCTTGACCACCCGGCCGTTGTCCACGTCCAGGCAAGGGATGATGCGTTTGGCCAGCGCCATGGTGAGTCCTCAGCCTTTATAGGTATCGCAGAAGGCCTGGGCCTCGGCGACGTCCAGGGTGCCTTCGTAGATCGCGCGACCGGTGATCGCACCGATGATGCCCGGCGCCTTGGCGTCGAGCAGTGCCTTGATGTCACCCAGGTTATGGATGCCACCGGAAGCGATGACCGGGATCTTCGTCGCGGCGGCCAGGGCGGCGGTGAATGGAACGTTGCAGCCCTGCATCATGCCGTCTTTGGCGATGTCGGTGTAGACGATGGCAGACACACCGTCGGCTTCGAAACGCTTGGCCAGGTCGATCACCTGTACGGTGCTGACTTCAGCCCAACCGTCAGTGGCGACGAAACCGTCTTTTGCGTCCAGGCCAACGATGACCTTGCCCGGGAAAGCGCGGCAGGCTTCGGCAACGAACTCGGGCTCCTTCACGGCTTTGGTGCCGATGATCACGTAGCTCACGCCAGCCTTGACGTAGTGCTCGATGGTTTCCAGCGAACGAATGCCGCCGCCGATCTGGATCGGCAGGTTCGGGTAGCGCTTGGCAATGGCCGTGACCACTTCGCCATTGACCGGTTGTCCTTCGAAGGCGCCGTTCAGGTCGACCAGATGCAGGCGACGGCAGCCGCCCTCCACCCACTTGGCGGCCATGCTCACCGGGTCATCGGAAAACACCGTGGAGTCTTCCATGCGGCCCTGACGCAGACGTACGCAAGCGCCGTCCTTGAGATCGATAGCGGGGATAATCAGCATCTGGCAAACCTTCAAATACGAATATTCAGCTTGGCTCGAAAATCAGTTTTTCTCGAGCGCCCACAAGTCGCTTTCAATGCTTTCGAACCTTTCTTTAAGGTGCGTCTGCACATCGAAAATCGCCCTGTTGTAATAATGCGGAGCAATTTCGCGGGTAAACAGGTCAAGAATTTCCGCCGCTTCGAACGAGCCCAGGTCCAGCTCGAAACGGTCCTCCATGAACCGCTGGATCTTGCGGTTCGCTTCACTCTCCTGCTCGGACGTGAGGGTGAGGATCGGCGGTTTCTTGCGGGCCATTACCAGCGCCCGTCCCACGCTGCGAAGTTCTGCAACAGTTGCAGGCCATGGGTATGGCTCTTCTCGGGGTGGAACTGCACGGCGAAGCGCGAGCCATCGGCCAGGGCCGCGGCGAAATCGACGCCATAGTGACCGCTGCCCACTACCTGCCGCGCATTACCGGCGGCGATGTAGTAGCTGTGCACGAAGTAGAAGCGCGCCAGGTCCGGGATGTTGTGCCACAGCGGGTGATCCACCGTCTGCTTCACTTCGTTCCAGCCCATGTGCGGGACTTTCAGGTGCTCGCCGTCTTCATGCAGGCCCTTGCCGAAAAACTTCACCTGGCCTGGAAACATGGCAATGCAATCGACGCCGTCGTTCTCTTCGCTGTGCTCGAGCAAGGCTTGCATGCCCACGCAGATGCCCAGGAACGGACGGTCCTGGCTGACTTCGTGCACCAGCTTGTCGAAGCCCAGGCGACGAATCTCGGCCATGCAATCACGAATCGCACCGACGCCGGGAAACACCACCCGGTCGGCTTCGCGAATCACGTCGGCATCGCTGGTGATCAGCACCTTGCCGGCACCCACGTGCTCGAGGGCCTTGGCCACCGAGTGCAGGTTGCCCATGCCGTAGTCGATAACCGCGACCGTCTGCATTACAGGACGCCCTTGGTGGAAGGCATCTGGCCGGCCATGCGGTCATCGAGCTCGACGGCCATGCGCAGCGCGCGGCCGAAAGCCTTGAACACGGTTTCGATCTGGTGGTGGGTGTTGTGCCCGCGCAGGTTGTCGATGTGCAGGGTCACGTTGGCGTGGTTGACGAAGCCCTGGAAAAATTCCTGGAACAGGTCAACGTCGAAGCCGCCGACGGTGGCACGGGTGTACGGCACATGCATCTGCAGGCCCGGACGGCCGGAGAAGTCGATGACCACGCGCGACAGCGCTTCATCAAGCGGCACGTAGGCATGGCCGTAGCGACGGATGCCCTTCTTGTCGCCGATGGCTTTGGTAAAGGCCTGGCCCAAGGTGATACCGACATCTTCCACCGTGTGGTGGTCGTCGATATGCAGGTCGCCCTTGCTGACGATGTCCAGGTCGATCAGCCCGTGACGGGCGATCTGGTCCAGCATGTGCTCAAGAAAAGGCACGCCGATATCAAACCGGGCCTTTCCGGTGCCATCCAGGTTGATCGAGGCTTTGATCTGGGTTTCCAGAGTGTCGCGCTCGACAGACGCCTTACGTTCGGCCATCACCAGCTCCGCAAAATCATTGGGCGAAAAAGGCAGCCATTATAGGGGCGCGAGCGGCAAACAGAAACACGGGAGGTGATATCCCTGACGGGTTGTCGGCGATAGACATGTCCATACAAGCTTTCACCACACATAAAACAAATGTGGGAGCGAGCTTGCTCGCGATAGCGGTGGGTCAGCCGACCATGATGTCGACTGACACACCCTCATCGCGAGCAAGCTCGCTCCCACAAGGTTTGCCCTCACCTGATGGTCAGGGCAACGGTCTTAGTGGAACAACACCGCCGTCTTCTGCAGGGTCACCCACACACCCCACGCCAATGGAATGCCCACCACCAGCCAGGCGGCGATCGCCAGGGGCTTGGTGCCCGGCGCAGCTTTCCACTCCAGCGAAGTGGTGCTGTCGGCGCCTTTGTCATGGCCCAGCGCCTGTTCGGCGGCCAGTTCGGCGTCGGTCATGAAGTACTTGTCGGCGACCGGACGGACCAGCAGGTTGCACAGGAAGCCCAGCACCAGCAGGCCGGCGAGGATGTACAAGGTGATGTCATAGGCCGCGGCACGTTCAACGCCGATGCTCAGTTGATATTCACGCAGGTAGTTCACCAGTACCGGACCCAGCACGCCCGCCGCTGCCCAGGCAGTCAGCAGACGACCGTGGATCGCGCCGACCATTTGCGTACCGAACAGGTCCGCCAGGTAGGCCGGCACAGTGGCGAAACCGCCGCCGTACATCGACAGGATGATGCAGAACGCCGCCACGAACAGCGCGACGCTGCCCAGGTGACCCAGGTTCGGGATCAGCGCGTACAGGGCAAAGCCCAGGGCGAAGAACACGAAATAGGTGTTTTTACGACCCAGGTAATCCGAGAAGGATGCCCAGAAGAACCGGCCGCCGATGTTGAACAGGCTCAGCAGACCGGTGAAACCAGCGGCGATGGCCGCGATCTGGCCCAGTTGCACGGCGTCCAACTGACCGAAAGGCAGGTCATTGCCGAGCAACTTGCCGCCGAACACTTCCTGCAACAGTGGCGAAGCCATGCCGAGAATGCCGATACCGGCGGATACGTTCAGGCACAGCACCAGCCATACCAGACGGAACTGCGGGGTTTTCCAGGCAACGTTCACGTGAACGTGGCGATGGGTGATCATCGCGTTCGCGGCTTTCTTCGGTGCCGGGGTCCAGCCTTCAGGCTTCCAGCCGGTTGGCGGAACGCGGTACGACAAGGCGCCACCGATCATGAACACGAAGTAGATCGCGGCCATGACCAGGAAGCTCTGCCATACGCCCACGCCGGTTGGCGAAGCGAAATGGCTCATCAGCGCCGCAGCCAGCGGAGCACCAACCATCGCACCGCCGCCGAAGCCCATGATCGCCATGCCGGTGGCCATGCCACGCTTGTCCGGGAACCACTTGATCAGGGTCGACACCGGGGAGATGTAGCCCAGGCCCAGGCCGATACCACCGATCACCCCGGAACCGACCCACATCAGCCAGATCTGGTGGGTATAGATACCCAGCGCGGAAATCAGCAGGCCACCGCACCAGCACAATGCCGATACAACGCCGGCCTTGCGTGGCCCGGCGTGTTCCAGCCAGCCGCCCCAGATGGCTGCCGAGCAACCCAGGAAGATGAAGAACAGGGTGTAGATCCAACCGAGCATCGAGATCGGCCAGTCACATTGGGACGAAAAGACTTGCGAGATGAAGCTCATATCCGGTGCACAGGCCACAGGCTTGGTGACACCCAAGGCTTTGGACAGTGGCAGCCAGAACACCGAGAAGCCGTAGGCCATGCCGATGCAGAGATGAATGGCCAGTGCGGCCGGTGGAACCAGCCACCGGTTGAAACCGGGCTTGGCGATGATGCGCTCCTTGGAGAGGAACGCAGGCTGGTCGGCGACGCCGCCGGCCGTGATGCTCGTGCTCATTTGTGTATCCCCCAGTTATTAGAATGGTTCGCCAGTCACGCATCACCGTCAGCCTTCATTGCACGCAGGCATGACTGTATTTTCTGGTAAGGCTCCATATTAGTGCGACATTACGCCGCAGAAAGACGGGCGAACAGGCAAAGGTTACCATTTGATCGTTACAGAAGAGTCAAAGTGATATCACCTTTTTCGTTTCATCTGTCTTATCGCGCCATTACTGACTTTCTGTAGGCCGTGAACCGTTTATTTTTCAGGAATCCGTATGCCCATCGTCGTCGAGCACCTGAACGAAGCCACCTGCCAAGACCAGCAGGACCTGCAGAAAATCTACCGGGATGCCCCGGCCTGGCTGTTCGAACCGTTTAGCGATGCCAAGCAATTGATCGCGCAATGCCTCGAGGAAGGCTCGCTGATCGCGGCACGCTTCAATGACCGACTGCTTGGTGCAGCACGCCTGCAACGGCACCAGAACGCCTGGCGCTTGTCCCACCTGTGCGTACGAAACGTTACCCGTCGCCGTGGCGTGGCTGAACGGCTGGTGAGCGAAGCCCGGCGAATGGCCGCGCTAAACGGTGCCGAGCTGCACTTGTTGGCCCCAGCCGGGCATCTGCAAGCCCAGGCGCTGGCGGCCAAGCTGGGACTGATGCTGGTCCAGGATTAGAAACCACTGTGGGGCGAGCTTGCTCGCGATGGCGGTCGCACACGCAACACCTTCATTGATTGTCACACCGTTATCGCGAGCAAGCTCGCTCCCACAGTGGATTTGCGGTCCTAACGCACCACCACCAACCCACAGCGTTATACTCCCGGCTAAATTTTGAACTCAACCTACAAGGATTCGCCCATGAAAGCGTTCGGCAAAATCCTGGGTCTGGTACTTCTCGGGCTGTTGCTGATCATCGTGGCCCTGGGCTTTGCCCTGACCCACCTGTTCGATCCCAACGACTACAAAGAAGAGATCCGCCAGATAGCCCGCGACAAGGCCCACATCGAGCTGACCCTCAATGGCGACATCGGCTGGAGCCTGTTTCCGTGGCTGGGCCTTGAGTTGCACGACGCCAGCGTCGCTACCTTGGCCAGTCCGACCCAGCCTTTCGCCGACCTGCAGATGCTCGGCCTTTCGGTCCGGGTAATACCGCTGCTGCGCCGGGAAGTACAAATGAGCGATGTGCGGGTCGAAGGCCTGAACCTGCGGCTCAACCGTGACAAGAGCGGGCACGGCAACTGGGAAGACATCGGCAAGGTGCCGGCCTCTGCGTCGACGGCGAACGCGCCGGCACCCGTGCCGGCTGAACAACCGACCCCACCTGTCAGCACCCCGGCAGAAAAACCTGCCCAGCCGACCCGACTGGATATCGACAGCCTGACCGTGAACAACGCCCGGGTCGAATACACCGACGAGCAGACCGGCAAGCTGTTCACGGCCGAGAGCATTCAACTGAGCACCGGCCCGGTCCATGACTCCACCAACATTCCGGTCACCCTGACCGCATTCCTGTCCAGCAACCAGCCGGCCGTACGCGTACGCACCGAAGTGACGGGTGAACTGCGCTTCGAACGTGCCTTGAAGCGCTACAAGTTCGAAGACCTGAAACTGTCCGGCGAAGCCACTGGCGACCCCTTGCAGGGCAAGACCCTGAACTTCGCCGCCCAAGGCCAACTGTTCCTGGACAAAGCCGCAAACGTCGCCGAATGGACCGGCATCAAACTGTCGCTCAATCAACTGCGCGCCCTGGGTGAACTGAAGGTCAACGACCTCGACAAGACTCCGCAGTTGAATGGCGGCGTGTCCATCGCCCAGTTCGACTTGGCGAAGTTCGTCGACAGCGTTGGCCAGAAACTCCCAGCCATGGCCGAAGGCAGCCTGAGCAAAGTAGAGCTGTCCAGCCGCATTGCCGGTACGCCAACCAGTGTCGAGTTCAACGACATCAACATGAAAGTGGACGACAGCAACTTCAGCGGTCGTATTGCCGTGGAGGACTTTGCCAAGCAGTCCCTGCGTGCGCAGCTCAAGGCCGACACGTTCAACGTCGACCGTTACCTGGCGCCAAAGTCCGCCGAAGCCGACAGTTCCAAGGCGGCCCGTGAGGCCGAAGTCAGCAACACCGAAGCCAGCGCCATGGTCGGTGCCGGCAGTACACCGCTGCCAAGCGCCCCGACCCAGGGCGCCTGGAGTAACGATCGACTGTTTCCAGTGGAACGCCTGAGCAAGCTGGACCTCGATGCCGACCTGACCTTCGGGCAACTGACTCTCGATAAACTGCCGATCCAGAACGCTGCGCTCAAGGCCACCGGCCGGGGCGGCCTGCTGACCCTGGAGAACCTGCGAGGCGACCTGTACAGCGGTAACTTCGAAACCAAGGGCACCCTGGACGTGCGCCAGCCTACGCCGCAACTGAGCCTGCAAACGCGCATCAACCGGGTCCCTGCCGAGAAGATCATCGAAAGCCAAGGCAAGAATCCGCCGGTCAAAGGCCTGGTCACCGTCAACAGCGCGATCACCGCCAGCGGCAATAGCCAGAAAGCCCTGATCGACAGCCTCAACGGCACCGCCGGGTTCGTCATCAACGATGGCGTGCTGCTCAATGCCAACCTCGAACAGCAATTGTGCAAAGGCATCGCCACCCTCAATCGCAAGACCCTCAGCGGCGAACCCCGGGGCAAGGACACGCCGTTCCAGCAACTCAACGGCAATCTCACCTTCAACAATGGCGTTGCCAACAACCCGGACCTGAAAGTCCGCATCCCCGGCATGACCGTCAACGGCAACGGCGACATCGACCTGCGGGTACTGGGCATGGACTATCGCGTCGGC
Source organism: Pseudomonas brassicacearum subsp. brassicacearum (assembly GCF_008801605.1). Taxonomy (GTDB): domain Bacteria; phylum Pseudomonadota; class Gammaproteobacteria; order Pseudomonadales; family Pseudomonadaceae; genus Aquipseudomonas; species Aquipseudomonas brassicacearum. Next base: position 68,776 of record NZ_VZPJ01000011.1, read on the forward strand.
GTCATCGTCGAAGGCGACAAGAGCGACATGCCCGACCCGGCCTGCCAGGTCAATGAACGCTACGTCGACGTCGAATGGCCATTGCGCTGCCGCGGCCCGCTGGAACTGGGCGCCAAGGCCTGCCGCCTGGACAACGACGGGCTGGGCAAGGTCGCGGCGAAACTGGCCGGTGACCGTCTCGGCGACAAGATTGATGAGAAGCTGGGCGACAAGGTCAGCCCCGAACTCAAAGATGCACTCAAGGGGCTGTTCAAGCGATGAGAGCCGAGCAGTTTTCCACCGCCGTACTGGACTGGTTCGACCGCCACGGGCGCCACGATTTGCCCTGGCAACAAGCCATCTCGCCCTATCGGGTGTGGGTCTCGGAAATCATGTTGCAGCAGACCCAGGTCAGTACCGTGCTCAACTACTTCGACCGGTTCATGGCCTCGCTGCCCACCGTTCAAGCCCTGGCCGCCGCGCCGGAGGACGAAGTGCTGCACCTGTGGACCGGGCTGGGCTATTACACCCGTGCGCGCAACTTGCAGAAAACCGCGAAAATCGTCGTCGAGCAGTACGGCGGCGAATTTCCCCGGGACGTGGAAAAACTCACCGAGTTGCCGGGGATCGGCCTGTCCACCGCCGGTGCCATTGCCAGCATCAGCATGGGCCTGCGGGCGCCGATTCTCGATGGCAACGTCAAGCGGGTACTGGCGCGCTTCACCGCCCAGGAAGGCTACCCAGGCGAACCCAAGGTTGCGAAACAGCTGTGGGCCACCGCCGAGCGCTTCACGCCACAGGACCGCGTCAACGCCTACACCCAGGCGATGATGGACCTGGGCGCCACGCTCTGTACCCGTAGCAAGCCCAGTTGCCTGCTCTGCCCGCTGAAGCAAGGCTGCGAGGCCCACATGCTGGGCCTGGAAACCCGCTACCCGATTCCCAAGCCTCGCAAGGAAGTGCCCAAGAAGCGCACCTTGATGCCGATGCTGGCAAACCACGAAGGCGCGATCCTGCTTTACCGTCGCCCTTCCACGGGGCTGTGGGGCGGTCTGTGGAGCCTGCCGGAACTTGACGACCTCGACGACCTGCAGCATCTGGCCCTGCAACACTCGCTGGAGTTGGGCAGCCAACAGGAAATGCCAAGCCTGGTGCACACCTTCAGCCACTTCCAGTTGGCGATCGAACCCTGGCTGGTCCGGGTCCGGGAAACCGGCCATCACGTGGCCGAGGCCGACTGGCTCTGGTATAACCTCGCCACCCCGCCGCGCCTGGGCCTTGCCGCCCCGGTCAAAACCTTGCTCGAACGCGCGGCTGCCGTAATGAACGCAGGAGAGTTGCAATGACCCGCACCATCATGTGCCGCAAGTACAAAGAAGAACTGGAAGGCCTGGAACGTGCACCCTTCCCGGGCGCCAAGGGCCAGGACATCTACGACCACGTCTCGGCCAAGGCCTGGGCCGACTGGCAGAAACACCAGACCCTGCTGATCAATGAAAAACGCCTGAACATGATGAACGCTGAAGATCGCAAATACCTTCAGGGCGAGATGGACAAGTACTTTTCCGGCGAAGATTACGCCAAGGCCGAAGGCTACGTACCGCCGTCCGAATAAGCTGTTCAGTACGGGGGCGGATCGTAAGCGACGGTAATAGTTAAATATTTTTTGAAAACTTGCTTGACGCCCCCCTGAAAAACCCGTTTAATGCGCCCCGTTGCCCAGATAGCTCAGTCGGTAGAGCAGGGGATTGAAAATCCCCGTGTCGGCGGTTCGATTCCGTCTCTGGGCACCAAATACCGAAAACCCCGATCAAGAAATTGATCGGGGTTTTTTATTGTCCGGGATTTTCTTCCTCCGCCTTATCGACTCGGCTACATTCGTCCGCTCCCCTCCAGCAAGCGAGTCGACATGGACATCACCGGCATCCCCTTTGGCACCACCGATTGGTCAACCATCGAACCCACCGAGCACACAGGCATCACCGGAATCGCTTATTGGCGCACCCAACAGTTCGGGAACATTCGCGTGCGGATGGTGGAATATACGCCGGGGTACCTGGCCGACCATTGGTGCACCAAGGGCCACATCCTGTTTTGCCTCAAGGGCGAGCTCAATACTGAACTTGAAGATGGCCGGCAATTTTTGCTCAAACCCGGCATGAGCTACCAGGTAGCCGACCAGGCCGAGCCCCATCGATCCTCCACTTCATCGGGGGCTACGCTCTTCGTAGTGGATTGAGATTCGAAGCACTCCCGCTGAAGCTGTAGGATAGATAGCCTTATCCATCAGGAATCCGACTATGTCATCGGCGAACAAACAGCAGAAGCGCAGCCAGCGCGCCAAGGCGAAAGCCAAGCAGAACCGTACCAAGCGTGCTGCTGCGCCGAACGATTTCCTCGACCCGAACGACGAGCGCATCGATCTGGAAACCGTGGACCTGACGGAGATGTTCCAACTCATGGGCGCTGCCGAAAAGATCAGCCAGCAGGCCATGTGCATCGCCTTCCTGGGGCATCCACTGCTGGAGCTGGTGCTGGAGCAGGAAGGTGAGGAAGAAGCGACCGACTTCATCTTTACCGCATTGATCGAATACCGCCGCTTGACCACCGGTGTGGATGAACAGACCGCGCTGGATTGGGTGGAAAGCAAGCAATTCCAGGCCGATTATGTGGCTGCATCCCAGGCACTGGCGCAAGGCAAGGTCTGACTGTCACCCGCCAAGCGCTTTGTGGCGAAGGGGTTCGCGGTGGCTGACAGGCTGCGGGAATAGTTCCTACAAGCCAAGGTCAACCAACATGGGACGGCGTCATACCCGTCCCGCGTCAATCAGCTATTTTTCCTCTCAAATTTGCGCTACATGCGCCTCTTTTATCAGGCGCTTCCAATCTGTGACGCACTGCGTCACGAATTGAGCTGGACTCACTATCGAACGCTGCCACGCGTCGAAAATGCGAATGCACGCCGTTGGTACATGAACGAAGCCGTCACTCAAAACTGGTCCACCCGCGCCTTGGAACGACAGATCGGCACGTTCTATTACGAACGTCTCCTGGCAAGCCACGACCGGCCTGCGGTAGAGCAGGAAGCGGCCGCCAATCTTGAGAAGCTGTATTTCGGTCCCAGGGACATCGTCAGGGATCCCGTGGTCCTTGAGTTCCTAGAATTGCCCAATACCGGCATGCCGCTGGAAACCGACCTCGAACAAGCCCTGATCGACCAGCTACAAGGCTTCCTTCTGGAACTGGGAAAAGGCTTCGCCTTTGTCGCCCGCCAACAGCGCATCAGCACCGAAAGCAAAGACTTCTACATCGACCTGGTCTTCTACAACTACCTGCTCAAGTGCTTTGTACGAGCTGGATCGCGAACAGGCGCGACTTGAAGAGGGGCGGCAATCGGGTACCGCGACTTGAAGAAGTGAAGGCCAACCTGATGAGCGCACACTCAAAAAACCCATGTAAGATTGGCGCGCTTTTTTTCCAGCAATGCTTCAGTCAACGAGCTTCATCCTGCATGTCACCGGCCGCGCCCCACCCTTCTCTGATCCAGGCATTGCGGACCGAAACCGCTGAACTGCACGTCGCACTGGAAAAACGCCTGCCGTTTTTCTCGCCACAGTTGGACCTGGATCTGTACCGACGCCTGATGGCGGCCTACTACGGTTTTTATCAACCGCTGGAACAACGGCTACATGTGCTGGCACTGATTCCGGCCGGGTTGGACCAGTCCCTGCGCATCAAACTTCCGGTATTGCGGGCCGACCTCACGGCACTGGGCCTGGATGAAACCGCTATCGAGGCATTGCCCACCTGCCAGGCGCTGCCGCGTATCGACTCCCGGGCCGCCGCCCTCGGCGTTTCCTATGTGTTGGAAGGTGCGACTCTCGGCGGGCAGATCCTGCGGCGCAGGGTGGCCGAGCAGCTCGGTCTCGATGCTTGCAGCGGTGCTGCCTTTCTCAATGTGTATGGCGAACTCACCGGCCGACGCTGGAAGGATTTCCTTCAGTACCTGGACGACAGGAACCTTGGCGAGACCCAGACGCTCGAAGTCACAAGCGCCGCCAAGGCGACGTTCACTCATTTCGAACACTGGCTGGACAGCCAAAAGGTACTGTTATGACCCCGGAAAACCAGGAAGCCTTCGAAGAGCTGCTGGCCAATTGCGCAGATGAACCGATTCGCTTCCCCGGGGCCATCCAGCCTCATGGTGTGCTGTTGATGCTGTCCGAACCCGATTTCGTGATCCGTCAGGTCAGCGCCAACGCCTTGCAATTGATGGGTCAGGATCCCCACAGGCTGTTGGGCCAGACGCTGGACGCACTGTTGGGGCTGGAACAGGCCGAGGCGATCCTGGTCGCCTGTCGCGCCGCCCCGGAAAGCGACAACGTGCCCGTGGCCATTGTCGTGAACCAGCAGCGCTTTGACGCCTTGGTGCATCGCCATCAGGGCGCCCTGATCGTCGAGCTGGAGCAACACCTGAGCGACTATCGTCCTGAAGGCGTCAGCGGCGAGGCCAACCTGGGCCGCATGCTGCAACGCCTGCAAAGTGCGAAAACCCTCCAGGCCCTGTACGAAATCAGCGTGCGGGAAATCCAGGCCATGACCGGTTACGACCGGGTACTGATCTACCGCTTCGAGGAAGAAGGCCACGGCCAGGTGATCGCCGAGGCCAGCGCGCCGTCGATGGAGCTCTACAAGGGCCTGTTTTTCCCGGCCTCGGATATTCCCGAACAGGCCCGCGAGCTGTATCGCACCAACTGGCTGCGGATCATCCCCAACGCCGACTACGCGCCGGTGCCACTGGTCCCGGAACTGCGGCCCGACGCCCAGGCGCCCCTGGACCTGAGTTTTGCCACGCTGCGCAGCGTCTCGCCGATCCACCGCCAATACATGAAAAACATGGGCGTGCTGTCCTCCATGAGCATCTCGCTGATGGAAGGCGAACGCCTGTGGGGGTTGATCAGTTGCGGCAATCGCCAGCCGCTGCTGGTCCCCCATGAGATGCGCATGGCCTGCCAGACCATCGGCCAGGTGCTGTCGTTGCAGATCAGCGCCATGCAGGCCCTGGAACTGAACCGGCAACGGGACGCCAAGCTGGAAGACCTCCAGGTCCTCGCCACCGTCATGGCCGAGTCCAGCGAAAACGTCTTCGATGGCCTGTCCCATGAGCCACAACGGCTCATGGACCTGACCGGCGCCAGCGGCGTGGCGATTTTCGAAGACAACAAGCTGCACCGCCACGGCCAGTGCCCGGAACCGGAACAGATCCGCGAGCTGCACAAATGGATCCTGGAAACCGGCAAACCGGTGTTATCCCACCACAACCTGAGCAGCGACTTCGCGCCTGCCCAGGCTTATCAGGACGTGGCGAGCGGCGTGCTGGCGATCCACCTGCCCAAGCCAGTGGAAAACGGCGTGCTGTGGTTCCGTCCCGAGGTGAAACAAACCCTCCAATGGAGCGGCGACCCGCAAAAACCCCTGGACCTGGAAAACAGCGAGACCGGCCTGCGCCTGCGGCCCCGGACGTCTTTCGAGATCTGGAAAGTCGAAATGGCCGGCATCAGCACCAAATGGACCCATGGCGATCTGTTCGCCGCCAACGACCTGCGGCGCTCGGCCCTGGAAAACGATCTGGCCCGACAGGTGCGCAAGGAGCGCCAGGCCGTGCAGGCCCGCGATGAACTGGTGGCCGTGGTGTCCCATGACCTACGCAGCCCGATGACGGTCATTTCCATGCTCTGCGGCATGATGCGAAAGGCCTTCAGCTCCGACGGTTCCCACAGTTCCAAGCGAATCTCTTCAGCCATCGACACCATGCAACAGGCCACCAGCCGCATGAACGCGCTGCTGGAAGACCTGCTCGACACCTCGCGCATCGATGCCGGACGCTACACCATCAATCCCCAGCCGATGGACGTCAGCCAGATATTCGAAGACGCCTGCTCGCTGCTGACGCCGCTGGCCACTGCCAAGGCCATCGACATTTCCTTCCATGCCGAACCCAACCTGAGGATCAATGCCGACCCCGAGCGGCTGTTCCAAGTGCTGTCGAACCTGATTGGCAACGCCATCAAGTTCACACCGCAACAAGGCACCGTGGGCATCAGTGCGATGTCAGTCGGCGATGAGATCGTGTTCAGCGTTCGGGACACTGGTGAAGGGATCGCGCCAGAGCAGTTGCCTCATGTTTTCGAGCGCTACTGGACGACCAAGGAAGGCAACCCGAACGGCACCGGGCTGGGGTTGTACATTTCCAAGGGGATTGTCCAGGCCCATGGCGGTAAACTGCACGCCGAAAGCCAGCCAGGCCAGGGCAGCGAATTCCGCTTTACCGTGCCGAAAATCGACTGAGCCGGGCACCGTCCCCTAACGAATTGGAAACCGAAGCCCAATGGCCTCACTGAACAAGCAGCAAAAACGCGCCAAGCGCGCCAAAGACAAAGCCAAGCAGATCCGCATGACCGGGCGCAAATCGATCCCAATGTATGGCGACCCGGCCCACGCCACCGCCCAACCACCGGTCTACGTGCTGGAACTGTTCGCCAAGCTGCGCGAAGCCGAGGCCATCAGCCGCAGTGAAATGCTCGACACGCTGCTCGCGTCCCTGAGCGAGATGATCATCGAACGCCCAGGCCTGCTCGACCTGAAAAACGCCGAAAACGAAAGCATGGCAGCGACCAACCTGGCCGCCGACATGCTGGTGGACTACCGCATGTGGGTCGATGAAATGGACCGCGAGACCGCCCAGCGCTGGCTCAGCACACCGGAGTTCATCAAGGACTTCAGCGAGGCGCTGGATCGGTATCGCCAGTCGATGGAAGAACCCGCCAGCGAATAAGCCGGCCGGTTATTCGTCACCGTTCCAATGGAACACCAGGTTGCGCGCGGCCCCGCTGCCTATCTCAGCAGTGTCGCGCCGCGCCTCACCTTTGCGCGTCGCCACCACGCTGTACTTGCCCGGCGGCAGTTGCACATAAACCAGCGGTCCGGCCTCAGTCAGCGTCAGCAGCGTTTGCCCCGACGCGTTCTGGATGACGACCTCCACATCCGGGATGTATTTGTTTTCCGGGCCGACCGCGAATGTCATGTGCAGGTTGTAGCCCTGGGCCTGCCCAATGGCCCGGGCTTCGTCCTCACCGATACCGCCCGACAGATAAGTGATGCCGTTCTGCTGCATGGGTTGGACCTGCACGCCTGCGTTGTCTATGGGCGCGAGGTTGGTGGCGTTGAGGGCGATGGGGAACAGCAGGATGCTGATGGCGATGAAAGGTAATATAAGATAATGAATGAGCTTCATGGCGAGGACTCCAGGTTCTGGAAACAACTCACATGAGTTCTTTTTGGAGCACCGTAGCGGGTTAAGGTTTAGATCGATTGGGACTATTGACTAGGACGAACCCATCGCACAACCGGCATATACCATTTACATGCCCCTTCATTGCCCTATGCCTTTAACTGATTCCAATGGATCGAGTTCATGCTCGATGCCAATATCTAACTTCCACTACAAATAACGGGACCACACCCATGGCCTCCGCGAACAAGCAACAAAAAACGCGCCAAGCGTGCAAAAGCAAAAGCCAAGCAAATACGCGTCAGCCGTACCAAGCCTGCTGTCACGTTTGATCTTCCCGAATACGACGATCCGTATTTCCTGGATGCCCTGCAAGACGAATTCGAAGAACGCCCCGGAGATTTCCTGTCACTGTTTTATGAGATGCAAGACGCCGAAGAAAAGACGGGGCGCATCGACATGATGGTCAGGATGCTCGGATTACTCATTGCGATGACGGATGAACAGCCCGAGCTTCTGGACAGTCAAAATGCCGAAAACGAGGCCATGGCAGTCCAAAACCTGGTCGAAAATACCCTGATCGCTTACCGAAGTTGGGCTGACGATATCGATCAGGAAGCAGCGAAGCATTGGCTTCATAGCCCTGAAGTGCAGGCGGATTTCAAAATTGCATGGGTCAGCTTCAGAGAGGTTCTCAAAATACTGTGGGACGCGCCCGAATAACCCAACAGACTTTTGATCGCGGCAACGCTCATCCGTTTAACCCTTCCAACCCCCGCCCAAAGCTGGCACCATCGCGCCTTTTTTTACGCGACTCCCCGGACTTTTCACCGGTAAACCAGGTTCAAACGGCCGTTAGGTTGTTGATGGCGCGACAGTCTGCTGCGCCGATGCGACAACCTGCCGCACATCACCGGTTTACCGCCCGTAGCGCTGTTGGCGGCCATTCGGACGCATGCTAGCTTGGCCGCCTCGCCAAGGAAGGCAGCCAACAGCAAGGGAGCACATACCATGAGGACCGCACATGGCCCAGGCCACGCCCGCGCTTGAAATCCGCAACCTGCACAAACGCTACGGACAGCTGGAGGTGCTCAAAGGCGTCTCGCTGACCGCCCGCGACGGCGATGTGATCTCGATCCTCGGATCCTCCGGGTCCGGCAAATCCACATTCCTGCGCTGCATCAACCTGCTGGAAAACCCCAACCAGGGCCAGATCCTGGTGGCCGGCGAAGAGCTCAAGCTCAAGGCCGCAAAGAACGGTGAACTGGTGGCCGCCGACGGCAAACAGATCAACCGCATGCGCAGCGAGATCGGTTTTGTCTTCCAGAACTTCAACCTTTGGCCGCACATGAGCGTGCTCGATAACATCATCGAAGCGCCGCGCCGGGTGCTTGGCCAGAGCAAGGCCGAAGCCGTCGAAGTGGCCGAAGCCCTGCTGGCCAAGGTCGGTATCGCCGACAAGCGCCACGCCTACCCGGCCGAACTGTCCGGCGGCCAGCAACAACGCGCCGCCATCGCCCGCACACTGGCGATGCAGCCCAAGGTGATTCTGTTCGACGAACCCACCTCCGCCCTTGACCCGGAAATGGTCCAGGAAGTACTTAGTGTGATCCGCGCCCTGGCCGAAGAAGGACGCACCATGCTGCTGGTCACCCATGAAATGGGGTTCGCCCGTCAGGTTTCCAGCGAAGTCGTGTTCCTTCATCAAGGCCTGGTCGAGGAGCAAGGATCGCCACAGCAGGTCTTCGAGAACCCGCTTTCGGCGCGCTGCAAACAATTCATGTCCAGCAACCGCTAACGGAGCAGTACACATGCAGACCTACAAGAAATTCCTCCTGGCCGCAGCGGCCAGCCTGGTCTTTTCGGCCAGCGCCATGGCGGCCGACAAACTGAAGATGGGCATCGAAGCGGCCTATCCTCCGTTCAACAACAAGGACGCCAGCGGCCAGGTCGTGGGGTTCGATAAAGACATCGGCGATGCCCTTTGCGCCAAGATGAAAGTCGAATGCGAAGTGGTCACCTCCGACTGGGACGGCATCATTCCCGCCCTGTTGGCCCAGAAGTTCGACTTCCTGATTTCTTCGCTGTCGGTCAACGACGAGCGCAAGCAAGCCGTGGACTTCACCGACCCGTACTACTCCAACAAATTGCAATTCATCGCACCGAAAAACGTCGATTTCAAAGTCGATAAAGAATCTCTCAAAGGCAAGGTCATCGGGGCACAGCGCTCTACCCTCGCCGGTACCTGGCTGGAAGACGAACTGGGCAGCGATATCACCGCCAAGCTCTACGACACCCAGGAAAACGCCTACCTGGACCTGACCTCCGGTCGCGTCGACGCGATCCTGGCGGACAAATACGTGAACTACGACTGGCTGAAAACCGAAGCTGGCCGTGCTTACGAATTCAAGGGCGACCCGGTGGTGGAAGGCGACAAGATCGCCATTGCGGTGCGCAAGGGTAACGACGAGCTGCGCAACAAGCTGAACGCCGCCCTCAAGGAAATCATTGCCGACGGCACCTATAAAAAGATCAACGACAAGTACTTCCCGTTCAGCATCTATTGATACTGACGTGCCTGGCCGGCGCTGTTCCCTGGCAACGCCGGCCCTTAGCAAAGCCTGCCGCGATATGAACTCTTACCCATGATGATCGATCTCTACGGATTCGGCCCGGCGCTCGCCGCCGGCGCGCTGATGACCGTCAAACTGGCGCTCACAGCCCTCTGCCTGGGGCTGGGGCTCGGCCTGCTCGGCGCCTTGGCCAAGACCTCGCCGTACAAGCCGCTGCAATGGCTGGGTGGCACCTATTCGACACTGGTTCGCGGCATCCCGGAATTACTCTGGGTGCTGTTGATCTATTTCGGCACCGTCAACCTGATGCGTGCCCTGGGTGAGTATTTCGGCAAACCGGACCTCGCCCTCGACGCCTTTGCCGCCGGGGTCATTGCCCTGGGCCTGTGCTTTGGCGCCTACGCCACGGAAGTGTTTCGCGGCGCGATCCTGGCGATCCCCAAGGGCCACCGTGAGGCCGGCGTAGCCCTGGGCCTGTCGAAGTGGCGGATCTTCACCCGGTTGATCATGCCGCAGATGTGGCGCATCGCCCTGCCTGGCCTGGGCAACCTGTTCATGATCCTGATGAAGGACACCGCGCTGGTCTCGGTGATCGGCCTGGAAGAGATCATGCGCCATGCGCAAATCGGCGTGACCGTGTCCAAACAACCGTTCACCTTCTATATGGTCGCAGCATTCATGTATCTGGGCCTGACAGTGCTCGCCATGATCGGCATGCATCTGCTGGAACGACGCGCCGCCCGTGGATTTACCAGGAGCACCCAATGAACTGGGACGTCATCATCAAGTGGCTGCCGAAGCTGGCCCAGGGCGCGACACTGACCCTGGAACTGGTGGCCATCGCCGTGATCGCCGGCCTGCTGCTGGCGATTCCACTGGGCATCGCCCGCTCTTCGCGTCTGTGGTACGTGCGGGCGTTTCCCTACGCCTACATCTTCTTTTTCCGTGGCACGCCGCTGCTGGTGCAACTGTTTTTGGTCTACTACGGCCTGGCGCAGTTCGATGCCGTGCGCAGCAGTGCAATGTGGCCGTACCTGCGGGATCCGTTCTGGTGCGCCACGGCCACCATGACCCTGCACACCGCCGCCTACATCGCCGAGATCCTGCGCGGCGCGATCCAGGCCATCCCCCGTGGCGAGATCGAAGCCGCGCGGGCCCTGGGCATGTCGCGGCCCAAGGCGCTGCTCTACATCATGCTGCCCCGCGCCGCGCGCATCGGCCTGCCGGCCTACAGCAACGAAGTGATCCTGATGCTCAAGGCCAGTGCCCTGGCGAGTACCGTGACCTTGCTGGAACTCACCGGCATGGCCCGTACCATCATTGCCCGGACCTATATGCCGGTGGAGATATTCTTCGCGGCCGGCATGTTCTATCTGTTGATGTCCTTCGTCCTGGTGCAAGGCTTCAAGCAGCTGGAGCGCTGGTTGCGCATCGATGCCTGCCAAGGGCGCTGACAGTGGCGTGCTGACGGGCGAGGCTCTACTCGCCCGCTTCACGGCGCTGGATACTTTTCTCACGGCGCACCAGGCACTGTGGAAACCGCGTCCGTTCACCCATCTGCAACTGCCTTGGGAAACGTCCCACCCGGAATTGTCCCAATGGCTACGCCAGCGTTCTCTGGAGGCCGCGGAAAACGACCATCATCAGCCGTGGTTGATGGAACACGCGCCAGCTCCATTCCCCGAATTGGCCGCTATCTCCCGTGCATTGAGCGCTGTCGCAGAATTGCCGGCCAGCACGCTTGAGGCACCAAGCCATCGCCTCAACGTCGACGTGCCCGGACGCAAGTGGCAGCAGATCGAAGCCTTCGCCAGCCGCCTGCACTTCACCACCCAACCGACCCATTGGCTGGATTGGTGCGCCGGCAAAGGCCACCTCGGTCGACGCCTGCTGCACGGTGAGCAGCAACTGACCTGCCTGGAATACGACCCCGCACTGGTCGCCAGCGGCCAACAACTGAGCCTGCGCCATCGCCTGCCCGCCACACATCTGCAACAAGACGTGCTGGCGGCGGACGCAACCCAGGCGCTCCACCCCGGACACACGCCTGTGGCCCTGCACGCCTGCGGCGACCTGCATGTGCGCTTGATGCAACTGGCCAGCGCCGCTGGTTGTGCACAACTGGCTATCGCACCGTGCTGTTACAACCGCATCAACACCGAGCGTTATCAAGCACTGTCCGACGCCGCCAAGGGCTCTGTCCTACAGCTGTCGCTCGATGATCTCAGCCTGCCGCTGACCGAAACCGTCACCGCTGGCGCCCGCGTCAGAAGACAACGAGACCAGTCCATGGCCCGGCGCCTGGGCTTCGACCTGCTGCAACGGCACATCAGAGAGTGCGACGACTACCTACCCACCCCCTCACTGCCCAGCACCTGGCTGGAAAAATCCTTCGCCCAATACTGCATCGATCTGGCGGCCCTGAAAGACTTATCCACAGTCGGCACGCCGGATTGGCTCGCCTTGGAAGCAGCAGGCCATCAGCGCCTGGCCGAAGTGCGCAACCTGGAGTTGTTGCGAGGCCTTTTCCGGCGGCCACTGGAGCTTTGGCTGGTACTGGATCGGGCGCTGTTCCTCAGTCAAAAAGGCTACGAGGTTCGCCTTGGCACCTTCTGCGAAACACCGCTTACGCCGCGCAATCTGATGTTGCTGGCAGAGCGTTGCTGAGACGAAACACCCTGTGGATAACTCTGTTGATGAAATAAACCTGGATCGAAGAAATTCGCGATTTCCTGACCGATTCAACATTGGTCATTTTTTGTTCATATGGATAAAAAACCATGAAAACAGGGATTTGCGACAAAACGCGAAAGCGGTCACAAAACCGCAAGGTTCCATCCGCCTCATCCTGCCCGTTGTGCATAAGCGTCTAAGCAAAACGACATAACCGCCGAATTCAGTGCTGCCCCGCGCCAGTAATTGCGTCCACCGCGCCCGTGCTATACAACAGCCAAACGTATCGTGATTGACACAATGCCGACACACTCAAGGACTGGCCGTGACGTTCATTTCCTACGCACAGAACTTCGAAGACATACGCCTGTGGCGCGCCCTTCAATCGGTGGAAAACGGCTTTTACCTCGACGTCGGCGCCAACCATCCGACAGATGATTCGGTCACCCGAGCGTTCTACGATCGTGGCTGGCGCGGCATCAACATCGAACCGGTACCGGCTTACTACGACGCCCTCTGCCAACAACGCCCCCACGACATCAACCTGCAATGCGTGGCCGGCGAAAACGCCGAAAGCCTGACCTTCTACACCATCGCCGACACCGGCTTATCCACAGTAGAGGCCAGCGTCGCCCAACAACACCGCGACGCTGGCATGGACGTGCGCAACCAGACCGTCCAATCCCGCACCCTGGCCTCCATCTGCGAGCAATACGCCCAGGACCGCCCCATCCACTTCCTGAAAATCGACGTCGAAGGCCACGAGGAAACCGTCCTGCGCGGCATGGACTTCAGCCGCTGGCGCCCCTGGATCATCCTCATCGAAACCCCATGGGCCCGTGACCAGACCTGGGAAACCCTGGTGACCGGTGCCGGCTACCAGTCCATCCTGTTCGACGGCATCAACACCTACTACCTCGCCGAAGAACACCTGGCCCTCAAACCCGCCTTCGACATCCCCCCGTGCAACCTCGACGGTTTCCAACTCTGCAAAGGCCACAAATTCAGCCACCCCATCGACGACGCAGACCAACAGCTCAGCGCCGCCCTGCAACGGGCTGAACAGGCCGAAGCCCAACTCCAGGCCATGCAAAACAGTCGTGCGTGGCGAGCCTTGCAGAAAATGCGCGCCCTGCTGCGCCGCGCTTGAGCATGGGTCGTGCAAAAATAGTCAGAATTCAGGGGTTTACAGAACGCACCCAATCGCTATAATCGTCGCCCACACGCCGGTATAGCTCAGTTGGTAGAGCAACTGACTTGTAATCAGTAGGTCCCGGGTTCGACTCCTGGTGCCGGCACCATACAAGACGAAGCCCTCGCAGAAATGCGAGGGCTTTGTTGCTTCTGGGAGGTTTAAACCTCCTAGAAGCTGGATAAAGTCCAGCACTGCCTTATCAGCATCGACAGACCAAGCTTTACTCGCGCGTCTACTCGTTACAATTTCACGTCAGTGCAACGTTGACGGTCTCTTACACCTACCTATAATGCACCCCAACACACCCGCCAAGCCTAGGTTGACCCAGTCAGCAAGCTCAAATCGTGCGGGTTTTTTTTGCCTGGAGAAAACTACATGAGGCCCTTCGACAAACCGGCCCTCAGCGTAGAACAGCAATTGGAACTGCTGAAACAACGAGGCTTGCACATCGCCAACGATGATCGGGCCATGCGTTTTCTCGAAGTGGTCACGCTGTTTCGCCTGAGTCCCTACATGCGCCCCTTTCAGGAGCCAGACCCTGAACACACGTTCAAGCCAGGCAGCACACTGAAGGCAATCGTCGACATCTACCGCTTCGATGGTTCGTTGCGGCGCATCACCATGGATGCCATCGAACGTGTCGAAGTCGCCATACGAGCGACCATCAGCAATCATATGTGTCCAAAATACGGGCCTGACTGGATAGCTGACGCGTCAGTCTTCTCCTCGTCATACTCACACCCCGATCTGTTGCGTCCGTTGCGGGAGCAAATGAATAAGGAGGGCAGCAAACTCAGACGTGATATCGACCGCATCAAAAAGGGCCGACAGACCGATGGGCTCCAGCAACAGCGGATCGAAAACCGCATGCGTGACAACTACTTCCGATATTACGGTGCAACCTATGCCCACCCTGAGCTGCCGCCCGCTTGGGCAGTCCTGGAAGAACTCAGCCTTGGGACGGTATCTACCCTCTTCAATGCCATAGGCAGAAGCGCCGATAAGAAAGCTATCGCCACCCGATTCAGCCTGCCCTTCGAAGTATTGGCCTCCTGGCTTCACACGCTGACCTTCATTCGAAACTGCTGTGCCCACCACTCACGGCTATGGAACCGGGAGCTCTCGATTCGACCATCCTTACCTAAAGAATGGGTCATCCCAACGGCTCCCGCCGACCGGCCTCAGCCCAAGCAGCGGCTGTACGTTGTATTGACGATGCTGGCCTACCTAACCGACTTGATCAGCCCAGACAGCCAGTGGAAGCTCCGCCTGGCCGAAATCATGGATCAGCAGAAAGTGGATCATCTGCTACTCATGGGATTTCCAAATGATTGGAAAGATCAACAGCAATGGGGTCTAGCGTAAGCCTGGCAATGGCGCAGAGAGGAGGAATTGATATGGATACTCAACCTCGCAAAGCATCAAGCTCGCCATTGTGTCGGCAACCGGACTGTCAAAAGACGCGCTGCATATCTATTTGGGCATGGCAGTCTATTTAGGGGGGAAACGGGGACAGACCCTGATTGCTCATTCCGTGCAATGGCGGCTGTGCGTGGGAGACCTTCGGGTCTGCCGGGTTCCTGTATCTCCGGTTTCTCAGCCTGCGCACAGCTGCCACCCATTCGCCTGAGAACGAACGTGGCAGCTCTCATTTGATATGGGAGTTTATCGATGCATGCCTTGGATCTGCTGCAGTCTCGCTTTATCGCTTTGCTAGTCACCACCTGCCGCCAATTAGCAAATGGAGGTGCGCGATGACCCATCCCAAAGACCTCAAAACCCCAGGCCTAACCCCCTTCTCCTACCACTCCGACCGCCCGCTATTCCGCGTCAACAGCGGCATACCCATCGGCGAAGCCCTGTCCCACGCCTCCGACCTGCTCCACGTTGCCAAGGTCCTGGCCGAGGACGCGGCGATGATTCGCGGCACGGATCGGTATGCCTGGGCGTCGTGTTATTTGCAGGATATGAGCAAGGCCGTCATCGATGATGTGGTGAAGGTGCTGGAGGCGCCGGGGAGTAATTCTGCTTAAGAGTCGCTGTGCAATGCTGCTCCGAGCGGGGCAGCATTGAATTTCATTTGCGGGAGCGGATTAAAAAAAGGGCGCTTCGCAGCCCAGCGGGAGCAAGCTCCCTCGCCACGGGGTTACGGACAAACACTGAATCAATCTAGTCAGTCCCCGTTTTGGTGCCAGGATCAGGCGTGGACTTCGCGATCCAGAACGTCGGAAACCCACTGATTGATGCTCTTGTGAGCCAACTCTGCCTTGGCAGCCACTGTGGCATGAAGAGCCGGAGCCAGTCGTAGGCTCAGCTTTCCTGAGTAGGGTTTCTGTGGAGCACGGCCGAGCTTGGCGCAAGTGTCGAGGTAATCGACAACTGCCTCCTCAAACGCAGCTCGCAACTCCTGAACCGACTCTCCATGGAAGCCAACAACATCTTTAATGCCTGCGATATGGCCTACAAACAGGCCGTCCTCTTCGCTGTATTCGATTCGGGCTGCATAGCCCTGGTAACTCATCACGTTCATGGGGTAACGCCTGCTAGTTCAAGGAAAGCCCGAGCATCACGAACCTGATAGGGCTTTGCTTCTTTATCGGGGTGTGGCCGGTGGAAGGTACCGACCACACCATTCAGTTCAAACCGTACTCGCGACCCATTGCCTTCAATGGTCTTGGCGCCTGCGGCACCAAACAGCGATTCGATGCGAGCCCATTCCAATGTCGCCGGAGTGGGCTTCGAGAAGACGGCCTTTAGGGTGCTGAGTTGCTTGCTATTCATGGTATTACACTATGATACCGTTCGCGATAGGTAACCAATGCTGATTGAGTAGAGCCAAACTTGGCATGGCCTATCTGGGGTCTTGGATCGGGCCACGATAGCGTTCAACAAGCGTCCACACCTGAAAATAATATTTTCTACTCATTTCTAAATGGCCTCGAAATATCGCCCTCGTTGCCCCCTCGGTAGAGGCCCTGGCCTAACCCCTTCTCGTACCAGTCAGACCAACCGAGCCCCACCATCAATGTTCAACGTGGCGCCGTTCATAAACGTGTTGGTCATCAGAAAAACGGTAGCCGCACCTGCTTCAGCAGCAGTACCCACACGATGCAATGGCAACGCTTGTGCCCATGCGCGAACATACGCATCGCGCCCCTCGCCCAGGGCTTTGCTGAAAAGCGGGGTATCGATCGGCCCTGGAGACAGGGTGTTGACGCGAATGGGCGCCAGTTCGAGGGTCAGGCCACGTGCCAATGCTTCCATCGCGGCCGAAGCAGCAGCGAGCACAGCAGTGCCGTGCGCATTGGGCCGGTCGGCCAAGCAGCCAGAGATAAAGGTGATGGAGCCGTCCTTGGACAAACGATCCCCGAGCGCGCGAATGGCGTGCACAGAAGCCCACATCCGCTCTTCGAACGCCCGGCGCAGGTGATCGATTTCAGCATCCAGCACCTTACCACCCACAAATGTGCCGGCGAGTAGAACCAAATGATCCACGTGCGGGATGTCCGCCAAGGCGGTGTAGATAGCCTCGCTATGGGTGACATCAGCAACACGCCAGCCGGCGAGCCCGTGTTCCAGGGCAGCCTGCTCGGCACGCTCGGCGTTGGAACCGATCACGGTCACGAATGCCCCGGCAGCTTTGGCCTGAGTCGCGGCGGCTAAACCGATGCCGGACGTGCCGCCGAAAATCACCACGGTGCGGCCGTCCAGTTGGGCTGGAAGCGGTTGGGTCAATGCGTTTTGGGTAGCAGTGAAATGGCTCATGGTCTCTCTCCTTGAACGCCTTGATGGCGTCGATGGGCAAAGACTAAAGGCTCGATACAACATTGATAATTAGGGCGAAAGTCGCTTTACTGATGCCATGAAGGAACAAATAGGGTTGGACCGCCTTACCGGTCTCATTGCCTTTGCCCGAGCGGCCTCTTTGGGCAGTTATACCGCTGCAGCGCGCGATTTATCAGTGTCGCCGTCCGCCATCAGCAAGAGCGTGCAACGCCTGGAGCAGCATTTCGAGCTGAGTTTGTTCAACCGCACCACCCGCTCGCTCACCCTGACAGCTGAAGGACGGGATCTGTACGAACGGGCGCTGCGGATTCTGCGCGAGGTGGAGGACATTGAGCAGGCCGCAGCGGCCTCGCGCGCTGAGCCCTCCGGCATCTTGAAAGTGACAGCGCCACCGCCTATCGGATTGAACATATTGGCGCCGGCGATTCCCAGGTTTCGCGAGCGCTACCCCAAGCTCGCCATCGACTTGCGCTTGGGCGATCAGTTTTCGGACATCGTTGAACAAGGCATCGATGTGGCCGTGCGCGTGGGCGATCTGGCCGATTCGCGACTCATTTCTCGTACGCTGGGACCGCATCGAATTTGCGCTTTTGCCTCGCCAGCCTATCTAGCCAAACGCGGCACGCCGCTGGAACTCAGTGATCTGGCCGACCATGACTGCGTGAATTTTCGCTACCAGAGTTCGGGTCAAGCGCTGCGCTGGCCATTTAGCGTGGGGGACCGAATGGTGGAGATCGCACCCGACGCAGCCATCGTCATCGACGCGAGCGATGCGGTTGCCGCGGTGCTCGCAGCGGGCGGTGGCATCGGCATTTCACCCACTTATGTCGCAGCGCCCTATGTTGCCCGGGGAGAACTGAAGCCGCTCTTTCCACAGTTCGCCGTCGACCGTTTCTCCATCACCGCCTTGTGGCCTGAAAGCCGTCGGGGAAGCCCTAACGTTAAAGCGTTTGTGGGTTTTCTGAGCGAGCTATTCCCCACCCCCACAGCGTGGGACGAGATCGTGGCGAAGGCGTAGGCGCTTGCTTCGCACCCTCGCGAGAAAAACTCCCTCGACCCTGCCTCCTGTCCAGACAGTCTGCGGCGTATTCATCTAATCATTTACCCCGCCGATACCCAAATAGGAGCCTGGCCCGTCCCAAGGCTCCGCCGGCACTCGACTACACTTTCCCAGAATTCCCCGCTCCAGGAGCAGTAAGCATGAAGATCCGCACCAAGATCATAGGCTCGGGGTTGGTCAGTCTTTCTTTTGCGCTATTGCTCGGCGGTATCGGGTTGTGGGGTTATCACTCCATGACCGAGGCCCTGGTGCAGAACGAGACCAGTATTTCGGCCATGCGCAAGCACATGGAGGCGGACATGATGCACGACGCCATTCGTGCCGATGTGTTGGCTGCATTGCTGGTGGCACCGGGGGACACTCAGGCGGCCAAGGAGGTGACGGAGGCATTCGATGAGCATACGCAGCGGATGCGCAAGGTTATCGCCGAAAACGCCGAGGCCAAGTTGCCAGGGGATGTCGCCAAGGCGATTGGCGAGCTCAAACCACAGGTCGAAACCTATATCGACAAAGCCAAGCAAATAATCGGCAAGGCACTGAGTGGTTCCCAGGATGGCCATGCGTTGCGCGCAGAGTTCGACAAGGCGTTTTCAGCGCTGGAGGAACGCAACGAGGCGGTGAGCGAACTGATCGAGAACCAGGCGCAGTCGTCCCGCGAGCATCAGGACAGCAGCATTCAAACCTCGCAAACCTGGCTGATCGTTACCTTGTTGGCCACTTGTGTGGCGCTGGCGCTGTTGTCGTGGAGCCTGCTCAAGGCGGTACTTACGCCGCTGAACAAGATCATCCTCAATACCCAGGCGATTTCCCAAGGGGACTTGCAGCGCTCGATGGGGGCCCAGAGCAAGGATGAGCTGGGTCAGTTGCAAGGTGTGATCGAGCAGATGCAGACCAATCTGCGGCAGATGATCGCCACTATCCGCGGTCAGAGCGATGAGTTGCACGGCACGTCCCGGCACCTGGGCGATACGGCGCGGCAGATTGTGTCCAGCGCCGATCAGCAGGCCCAGAGCGCGACCAGCATGGCGGCAAGCATGGAGCAGATGATAGCGAACATCAGCCAGATCCATCAGCACGCCGACAGCGCCCGGACGATTTCCGCGCAGTCCGAACATTTGGCGAGCAGCGGTGGCCAGGTGATTCTCGGGGTGGTGGAGGGCATGAACCGGATCGCTGAAGTGGTCAACCAGTCGTCCAGCAAGATCACGGCACTGGACGCATCGTCCGAGGACATTCATTCCATCATCCAGGTGATCAAGAGCATCGCCGAGCAGACCAATTTGCTGGCCCTCAACGCCGCCATCGAAGCCGCCCGTGCCGGTGAGGCGGGGCGTGGTTTTGCGGTGGTGGCCGACGAGGTGCGCAACCTGGCGGCGCGCACCACGCAGTCCACCCAGGAAATCACCGCGATGATCGAGCGCATCCAGTCCAGCGCCCGGGACGCGGTGGCGAACATGCAGGCGTGCGTCAGCCGTGTGGACGAAGGCGTCAACCTGGCCCAGCAGGCCGGGGTGTCCATCAGCGAAATCCGCACCGGTGCCCGGCATGCGGCCGAAGTGGTGGAGGAAATTTCCCACACCATTGCCGAGCAGTCCAAGGCCAGTGATGAGATGGCTCAGCGGGTGGAGTCGATTGCCGAGCAGTCCCGCGAGAACACCCGCTCGATTCACACCCTGACGCAAACAGCGGATCAATTGAACAATGCGGCAGGGTCGATGCAGGCTTCGGTGCAGCAGTTCAAGATTTGATCAATCGACTGTGCTTCTGTGACGAGGCTTGCTCCTGTTGGCTGCGTGGCAACCTCTGATTTCAATAATCACGAATTGTTGAAAATTATGGCTGGGCAATAATTATTGCCCAGCCATAAAACGCCGTAGAAACCTGACTCACACCTCGCTCACCTCAAACACAAACGAAATCTCCCGCTTCTGGGCACTCCAGACGTACCGAATGTGCTTGCCCTGCGTCGGAATCGAAACAGCCGGCGGGCGAAACGCGGCCACGCATTCGTGGCCGGGCAGGCGGACGCTGTTGTACAGCAGCCCCCAGGACAGGGTTTCACGCAGCTGCCGGGCAAACACTTGGGACGGGCCGTAGGCGGTAGGGTCCGGGTTGTGGAGGTGGGGGTAGTCGTGGCGGATGTCGTGCAGGGGTTTGACGACCTTGTTGACGTAGGTGCGCATGGTCAACTCCAGGTCCGGCTCGTTGGTCGCGCCAAGGAATCGCGCCTGGTGATAGCAGGTCTCGGCGATGGCGGCTTCCTGGCTGCTGGCCGCGTAGTAGACACCGAAGGTGCCGTCGCTGAAGCGGCTGCTTTTGCCGATGTGGGTAAACGCCGCCATCACCGGCGAGGAGCCGGGCCCGGAAATGCGGTCTTCGGGGCGTACCCGGGACAGCACGCCGGCTTGTTCCATCAGCCGATCGTTGGTCAACGCTTCCAGAGCGTAGGCCGTGGGCAGGTCTTCCGGGTCGAGTACGTCTTCAAACAGCGAAATCGGCGGGAAGCTGCTGTTGACGATCCGATAGGCCCGTTTCCATTGCGGGTCCGCCAGTGGTGGCACCATTAACCGCGCACTCCGTCGAGGTATCGCCGCACATCGGCGATGTCCACCACCCGCCCTGTCAGCATGTAGGACAGCGCCGACTGGCCGTTGAACGGTGCCGCGGTGTTGGGGCTGCTGACCCATTGATAAGCACGGTCCCGGCTGTTGCTGAAGATAATACTCAGCGCCTTGTGAATACCCATGAGGTAGGAAATGCGCTCGAGCGTATCGCGAGGCAGCTTCACGTTTTCCGGCAATTGTTTGTATTTGTAGAAGGTCGTGTTCCCCACCTTGCCCAACAATGTTCGCTGCTGCTCGACGCTGCAGCCCCAGAGCGCCATGAGGTTGAAGAAAAACTTCAACGCGACTCGACCCGCATCCGGGGAATCCAATTGTTGCTGTGCGTTGAGGGTAATGGAGGAAGTCGCCATGGGTTTGGGCTCCTTTGTCGCGGGGTGGTGCTTAAAGGATAGTACAGATGTGGATTATTTTTAAGTTTTTATTCGCAAGTGGACTCAACAGATCCCCTATTTGAACAATTCGGCATGACTTCCCAAGTCAACAAACGTAACCAGGGTCGGGCGTAAAACTCACGCAGGATTTTTCGCAAGACAGTCCACCTATGACCCTGCTAACTGATCCCGGCCAGCACCGACTGGGCAAAATCCCCAAATCCCGCATAAGCTCCAACCATCGCATCTCAGCGCTTTTCGGCACAAAATCGCGACAACCGTGGCAAGGTGCATGATGATAGCCCGCATGCACTGCCTGGCCCGGATCAGGTGCACAACAATAGCGAGCCCACTTAAGCAGAGGGCATTACCTCATGGATAGCAGAACCCTACGCAACCTCATGCGTATCGTGCAGACCGGCTCGTTGTCGGCAGCGGCCGAGCATTCGTGCCTCACGGTGCAGGCGTTGGCGGCGCAGTTGAACAAGGTCGAGGAACAGTTCGGTTTCCGGTTGTTCCGGCGCTCGAACAAGGGCCTGACGTTGACGAGCCAAGGCTCGGAACTGACCCCCTTCATGGATCAGGTGCTGGTTGCCACCCGGCAGTTGGAGGAGAAAGTCGCGGCGCTCAAGACCCCGCGACAGCGCACGCTCAGAGTGGCGCTCAATACCACCCTGCCGGCAGAGTTCAACCGGCGAATGATCGACCGGTTGATCGCTGTGTTCCCCCAGTATCAGCTGGAATTCAGCTACGCCGAGTCGATGGAGAACCTGAGCAAGCTCAGGAATGAAGATTTTGACCTGGCGATCCTGATCGGCCAGCAACAGGGCGGTTTTACCAGCATCACCATGCCCGATGTGCAGGTGCGGGTGGTCGGCGCCCATTGTGGCGACGCAGACGATTCCCTTGGCCTGCTCGGTGACAAGTTTCAGGTGCGTCCGGCAGAAGAATGTCCGTATTCCCACAGTTTCCTGCGCTTTCTCGACGCCGGCCTGGGCGAGTACGGCTCGAGCCAGCGCATGGTGTATTCCTGCAGTGAGACGCTGACGTTGTCGTTGATCACTCAGCTCGATGGCTTGGGGCTGGTGTCCCGGGAAGCCGCGTTGCGCAACGGCCTGGCGATTTTCCCGGATTTCGAGGACTTCCTTGAGGTCCGCCTGGCGGTGAACAATCCGGAGTTGTCCGGCCAGGCACTGCACGATGTGGTGGACCTGACGCTACAGGAACGAACCGAGCGCGATGTACGCCGCCGTGCCCACCGCCACACTGAGAAACAGGTTGCGGCTGAAATACGCACATAACAGCGTCGGAATCGCGGCATAAAACTCAGGGCGGTCGAGTTGTATCCGCTGATCCTTGATCAACAAGGGAGTCAGGCTGATGGCAGCGACGATCGCCACTGGCAGGTATTCCAGGGCGCGGGCGACGAAGGGCGGCCAGTGTTCGGTATTGATCTGCAGCGGCAGGGCGCGTGGCAGGAAGGTCACGGCCATCATCAGGACCACGACCAGAATCAGGAACGTTTGGTCAGGCATACACCCACCCCGCAGCCAACGAACGTGGCAATGAAGACATTGAACGGCGAGCTGCCCAGCAGGCTCAGCCCGCCCATGCAGACGACAGCCGCCAGGGCTGCGATCAGTTTGTTGCGGGTGTTGCACAACGAAACCAGCACATAGAGCATCATCGCCGTCAGGGCATAGTCGAGCTGGTATTTGATGAGGTGCGCCGCGTACTGCGCACACACGGCGCCCAGCAAGCCACCGAGCACCCAGGATGTATGGCAGAACAGGTTGAAGCCGACCAGATAGCGCACGCTCACCGGCGCCCCGCTGCCGAGCTTGACGCTGTGGAACGCGAACGACTCATCCGTCAGCCCCGCCGCGTAGCACCAGCGCTCGAAACGGCTGAGCCCCAGCGCACGCAGGGCCTTGGCCATGTAGACCGACATCAGCATGTGCCGGGCATTGATCAGGAACGTGGTGAGCACGATGGTGGTCAGCGACGCGCCGCTGGAAATCAACGCCAGCGCCGCGAATTGCGAAGCGCCCGCGTAAACGAACAGGCACATCGCCACCGGCAACCACAAGGGCAACCCGGCGTTGACCGCCATCAGACCGAACACAAACGAAACCGTGAAATAACCCGCTACCACCGGACTGGCTTCAGCAAAGGTACGCGAGGCTTGTGGTTCGACCGCCAGCGGCTGGCTGGAAGTCTTGTTCATAAATCCCTCTCGAAGGTGATTTCACCCCGGGGCTCACAGAAGCCCTGGGCCGCCCAGAAGCGCTTGCCGGCCAGATTAGCATCGTCGACGAAAAGGAACATGCGCAGCACGCCGACCCGCTTCATGTCAGCCGATGCGGCTTCGACCAGGCGCTGGCCCAGGCCTTTGGTGCGATGCTGCGGGCTGACCGCCAAGTGATTGATGGTGCCACGGGTACCGAGCATGCCGCCGATCACCGCGCCCACCACTTCACCGCTCGCATCGATGGCCAGGTAGGCGGTGGTGGTTTCCTGCAATAACACACCGCGCAAGAATCGCGCGTCCTGCCACTCGCAGAACGACACTTCGTCGAAACCGCGAAAAAACCGCTCCAGTCGCTCGGCGTCCCGGACCATGGTCCGGCGCAACAGGACCTGCTGCGCCGGGTCGTCCATGGGTTCGAGCCGTTCAGCGAACAATGTCGAAAGCGGTCCCGGGCCGCGAGAAGGAGATGGCCAGGATCTGCCGGTACGCCATGTCATGGCTATGGGTGTTGCGCGCCGGGGTCACGTAATGGCGCATGTCACGATCCAGGAAGAACGTGGTGTCGAGGATGTCCTCGTAGGTCGTCGCCGCCAGCTGTTCTTCCTGGGCGCTGTACAAGCGGCTTTCCGCACCCGCCACATTCTGACGGCCCCAGAAGTGCACGCCGCTGAACGGATAGCCGTCGCAGTGAATCCCTTCGGGGGTGATTTCCAGTTGTTTGCCCGGCTTGATCTCGATGCGGATCTGATGGATCTGGCACTGCCAGATTTCATCGTGCAGTTCCTGTGGCAGGACGTTCTTGTAAACCTCGAAGTCCGTGTCGATCAGGCTGCGCATCACCGGCGAATTGATCACTTCGTTGGAGAAATCCTGGAAGTGTCGCTCCAGTCCACCGACATAGCTGTTGTTGGCCTTGGACTGAATGTAGGCCCGGTGTTCGAGCTGCGTGAGCTCACGGGTCGTAGGGTTGTATTCGAAGTCGCTGTAGCGGCGAAAACGCATGCCTGACTCGGCCTGGCCGTAGTAACTGTCGGGCTCCATGTTTTCCCAGCTTTTGGTCAGCCGGACAAAATCGCCGAAATGACCGTAGAGGTTGAAGTCCCCACCGCGAACGTTGACGTATTTGTCACGTCTTAGCGCTTCGCCCACTTCCCTGTTCAGAACGATCATTTTTCATAGGTCTCCGCTGCATTGAGCGGCCTAATCTAGTAGGTGCAGGATTTACGTCCATGAGAAAGTATTTGAGGCATTTCAAGCGGTGCTTGAAACGGCGGATAAAGCCGCATTAGTACGACTTTTGCTCGGGAAAACAGGCGGTTCCAGCGTTGTTTTTTGCGTTAAAAGCCAAAAGCACCCGAGTTTGAGGCCGCAACGCTATTCACTTCAGGCATGGCGAGGGAGCAAGCCCCCTCGCCACGGTTTTATCCACTTACAACGCGATCAGGCATCAGAAGACGTTGATCGGGTAATCCACGAACACCCGCAGCTCATTGCCGCTGACGTTGTACTCGCTGGACTTCTGCGACACCCGCAGCACGGAACTGCGCAACCTTACGCTCAAGTCCTTGGCCGGGCCGCTCTGGACCACGTACTTGAACTGGTTGAAGATCTCGCGCTCGGTACCGCCTTCGCTGGTAGAGGTGGTGATGTTGTCGCCACGCACATAAGCGACGTTATAGGTCAGGCCCGGCACGCCGAAGGTGGTGAAGTCCAGGCCATAGCCCAACTGCCAGCTGCGTTCGTCTTCAGCGTTGAAGTCGGACCAGTAGGAGTTGGCCAGGTAGATCGTGTTACCACCATCACCCACCCGATTCTGCTCGCGCTGATAGCCGCCGTAGGCATAACCCAGGTTGCTGTCGCCGGTGCTGCGCTGGTGGGCGAGCGTGAAGCTGTGCGGGCCTGTGGCGAAGGTGGCAGCCAGGCTCCAGATCTTGTTGTCATCGCCGGTGACGTTGTTTTCACGAACGTAGCTGTTATCCAGCTTGGTGCGATAGCCGTTGAAATCCAGGGTCAGGGACTGATCCTTGGCCAGCGGGAACACATAGTTGGCGTTCACGTATTGCTTCTTCAATACGTCCTCGACATCCGAAGCGTAGAGCGAAGCCTTGAACTGCTCGGTGAACTGATAGCTGCCGCCCAAGACGTTGATCGACTTCAGGCCACCGCTGTCGCGGCCTTCGGCGCTCTTGCGCGATTCGGCGGTGAAGCGGCCGGCATTGAGTTCCAGGCCCTTGATCTCCTTGGAGGTGATCAGCGTACCGGTGTAGCTTTCCGGCAGCAGGCGCGAGTTGTCATAGCTGAGCACCGGCAGGGCCGGCATCTGGTCGCCGTAGGCCAGCACGGTGTTGGAGACCCGGAACTTGACCGCTGCGCCGAACTTGGACAGATCATCGGCCGCGTTGCCGCTGTCGCCTTGCTTGAAGAAGTCGATGCCGCCCGCACCGCTGCGGCCTTTACCGCCGTCCAGACGCAGCGCGTACAGGCCGAACGCATCCACACCGACACCCACGGTGCCCTGGGTGAAACCGGACGAGAAGGTACCTATGGCCGCCTGGCCCCATTCGGCCTTGTCTTCGTTGCCATCTTTGTAGTCGCGGTTGATATAAGCGTTGCGCAACAGCACTTTCAAGCTGCTGTCTTCAACGAACCCTTTGGACTCAGCCTGGTCGTTGGCCATGGCGTGTGTCGTGCTCAAGATCCCCAGTGCGATCAAACTAATGCGCTTGTTCAACATGATTATTTTCCTTGTACGGGTTGATACGCACTGCGGCGGGCAACCGAAATGGCGCTTTTGCGCTCTTTTTCGGACTCTTGCTCCTGAAAATAATGAAAAGGCCCGCCCACGAATGATCGTGTCGGGCCTTTTTATTATTTAAGAGTCATGGCTGTTAGCCACAGGCGTAGGACGAATCCTAGTCTCGCCCTCAACGGTGTGTCAATTTCGTGAATCGTCTGTAATTAGGCGAAAAACATCTAAGAATCGATCAAAACGAACAACCATCCAGACCGCAGGCCGACGATGGCGTAGAGGCCTGCTCCGGCAAGACTTGCGTCAGCCATTGGGCGAATGCCTCGGGTTTGCCGAGCCAAGGGCCGATGTCGATCAGCGTGAACTGGCCGTCCTGCTCCAGGGCAAAGGTCGGGAAACCCTGGCCGCCGGCCTGGGCCAGCAAGGTACGACTGGCCTTGATATGCCCCTGCACGTCAACCGCGCGCAACGCCGCCAGGAACGCCTGGGCCGGCAGGCCAATGGATTGAGCGAGCTCCAGCAGGACGGCTTCGTCAGCGATGCGCCGGCCTTCGACGTAGTGCGCGGTTTGCAGGCGCCCGAGCAATTCCAGGCCGTGGCCGCCGAGCTCTTCGGCAGCGAGGATGGCGGCGGTCGGCGGCGCCGAATCGAACACGGCGCTGTGGTCACGCAGCAAACCTTCGAAATAGGCCTCGCCAAACGGCTGTCCGGAATATTCGGCGATGCGCCGGTCGTGGGGCATCACGTAATTGCGCAATTGTGGCGAGACCTGCTGGCGATTGGCACCGGTCATCATGCCGCCGCCATGGGCAATCACCGGCAATACGCTTCGGGCGGCCTGCACCAGCGGCTTGGCGCCGTAGCACCAGCCGCACAGCGGGTCGTAGATGTAGTGAAGGGTGGTCATGGGAACTCCGCTAGCCGTCAGGATTCGATGACAGCAGGGTAGCCTCGGGAGGGCTGCGGAAAAACGCTGGAATGGCTTTCAATCTATTTCGCGGATCGGTCGAATTCCCACTGAATTTGAACACCACCCCTTGTGGGAGCGAGCTTGCTCGCGATGGCAGTGTGTCAGTCAACAGCAGTGTTGTTGATCCACCGCTATCGCGAGCAAGCTCGCTCCCACAGGGATTTGTGTGAATTCGAAAGCCAGCGGACACAAAAAAAGCGCTGCCATCCCGGCCAGCGCTTTTTATCAATCCGTCGAATTCTATCCTTGCATCACATCCCACAACGCTTCCAGCTCTGCCTCGCTGAACAAGCCAACGGGGTAACGTTCAACGATCATCCGGCGCGGATCAGGTTCTCTGATCTGACGCGTTCCGTTGGACTTCAACCACTGCGCCAAGGCTTGAAGCGACTCACCATTAACGGCCAAGGGATGGCATGTGCGCTCGCTTGTCATATTCATTCCAGCGCCCTCTCCTGGTTGATGAGCGGCCAATTTATCCAAGGTTTATGACAAAACAACGCAGTTCCGCTCCCCGAAACTGCCGGAACACTGATACAAGAGCTATGCCAACGTATCCATGACAGCTATAAACAGACACAAAAAAACCCACGACCCAATTGGGCCGCGGGCTTGCCAGGATGGATCCAAAACCGCCGACTTAGAGCCGACGCGTTCGATAAAACCCAGCTGTTACATCGCCACTCATTTTGCCCGCGGTGCAGGTTGCTGTTGAGTAAGGCAATGGATATTGCCGCCCCCCAGTAACAGTTCACGTCCTGGCACCATGACCACTTCGTGCTGCGGGAACAGGTTCTGCAGGATATCCCTGGCCGGTGCGTCCAGCGGATCGTCAAAACTTGGGGCGATGATGCCGCCGTTGACGATCAGGAAATTCACATAAGAACCGGCCAGCCGCACGGTTGGGTTGCGCTCCTGGGAACCTTCCACCGCATCGACGCCGGCACATTCTTCCTCGGTGGCGTACAACGGCCCCGGAATCGGCATTTTGTGCACTGTGAATGGGCGTCCCTTGGCGTCAGTGCTGTTTTGCAGCACGTTCATCGCCGCGTGGCAACGGGTGTAGTTCGGGTCTTGCGGGTCGTCGGTCCAGGCAAGCAGCACTTCACCCGGCCGCACGTAGCAGCAGAAGTTATCCACATGGCCATCGGTTTCGTCATTGAACAGACCGTCCGGCAGCCAGATGATCTTGTCCACCGCCAACTGCGCGCTGAGCACCGCCTCGATCTCTTCGCGGCTCAAGTGCGGGTTGCGATTGCGGTTGAGCAGGCACTCTTCGGTAGTGATCAGGGTGCCTTCACCATCCACGTGGATCGAGCCGCCCTCGAGCACAAAACCTTCGGTGCGATAACGCGGGCTGCGCTCGATCTCGAGGATCTTGCCGGCCACTTGCGCATCACGGTTCCACGGCGCATACAGGCCACCGTCGAAACCGCCCCAGGCGTTGAAATCCCAATCGACACCGCGCACTGCGCCGTTGTCATTGATGATGAACGTCGGCCCTGTGTCGCGAACCCAGGCGTCGTCGCTGGACATTTCCACCAGGCGGATATTCGGCACGTCGAGACGCGCCCGGGCATTTTCATATTGGGCCGCAGACACCGCCACGGTCACCGGTTCAAAACGGGCGATGGCCTTGGCGACGGCTACGTGAGCGGCCTGCGCGGGCTTGCCGCCCAGGCGCCAGTTGTCCGGACGCTCGGGCCAGATCATCCAGACCTGGGTCTGGGTCGCCCACTCGGCAGGCATGTGGAAACCATCCGCGCGGGGAGTGCTGTGCAACGTTGTCATGGGTCATCTCCTGGGCGATGGGCAGCGGCAACTTTATAAACGATAAATATCGACTAATAAAGCCAGAAAAACTAGCACCCATCAAAAAATAGCGCCAAACATCGACAAAAATCGATTTAAAAAACCGCAAAACCCTGTGGGAGCGAGCTTGCTCGCGATAGCGTTGGGTCAGCCAAATCAATATTGGCTTGGGCACCGTCCATCGCGAGCAAGCTCGATCCCACAGGGGAACAGCTTGGCGTTCCAGATTAGTTACAGCCCCTCGTCCAAGACCTTCACCAGCATATCGACGAAGAAATCCACGCTCTGGCGCGTGGTGACCATCGGCGGCTTGATCTTGAGGATGTTCAGGTAATCGCCGGTCGGCTGCATGAAAATCCCCAACGTTCGCAGACGGTTGCACAGCGCCGTGGTTTCTTCAGTGGCCGGCTCCAACGTGTCGCGGTCGCGGATCAGTTCCACGCCCAGGTAGAACCCGGAGCCATGCACCGCGCCGACCAATGGATAGCGGTCGATCAAGGCCTCCAGCCGCGCCTTGAAGTGCCCGCCCACCACCCGGGCGTTTTCCCAGAGATTCTCTTCTTCCATGACATCCAGCACCGCCATGCCGATCTGGCAACTGACCGGACTGCCTCCGGCCGACGAAAAGAAATACCCCTCGGCTTCCAGCGCCTCGGCGATCTCCCGGCGGGTAATGACCGCGCCAAGCGGCTGGCCGTTGCCCATGCCCTTGGCCATGGTGATGATGTCCGGCACCACGCCTTGCTCTTCAAAGCCCCAGAAAAACTCGCCCATGCGCCCGTAACCGACCTGTACTTCGTCGGCGATGCAGACCCCACCGCGCTCGCGCACCATCGCATAGACCTGCTTCAGGTAACCGGGCGGCAGCGCAATCCCACCGGCGTTGCCGTATACCGGTTCGCAGATGAAACCGGCGAGCTGGCGCTTGTTTTCAGCGATTTTCGCCAGGTTGTGTTCGACGCTGCGCACGTAGTCCGGCGCAGTGTGGGGGCCACGGAATTCGCCGCGATAGGTGTTCGGGGCAGTCACCGGATGCACCCAGTCCGGGCGGCTGCTCAGGGCCTGGGGGTTGTCGGCGATGGACGTCGAGACCGCATCGGCCGCCACCGACCAGCCGTGATAGGCCTCCAATACGCTGAGCATGTCCCGCCCGCCGCTGTAGGCCCAGGCCAGGCGGATCGCCAGGTCGTTGGCCTCGGTGCCGCTATTGACCAGGAACACCCGATCCATGTTGGACGGCGACAGCGCCAGCAGGCGCTCGGAAAATTCGGCAACCGCCGCATAGTGGAAACGCGAGTTGGTATTGAGCAGCGACCACTGCCGGGCAGCCACTGCCGCCATGCGTGGATGGCCGTGGCCCAGCACCGCGACATTGTTGAGCATGTCCAGGTAGGAGCGGCCCTGCATGTCGATCAAGTGATTGCGCCAGCCGCGCTCGATACGCGGCGGATCGACGTAATAGTGCTTCTGCGAACGGGCAAAGCTCGCATCGCGACGGGCCAGCAGCAACTCGGGATCGATCTCCGGTTCGGCATCGCAAGCCAGTCCCAGCAGCACCGCCGGCGAAGGACACAGCGCCTGCCAGGCCAGTGCCCTGGAGGGCGCGCAGAACAGCGGTGGACTCACCTGGGCGCCCCTACACAACTGGACCCGCAACGGCCCCGTCACTTCGCCCAGCACCTGCCCCTTGACCAGTGCCGCGCCGGAATGCAGCGGCGACGTCACGCCCCACAGCCGCACGCTCAACTGCGCGCTGTCCAGTTGCAACAGGCCGTCGGCCGTCTTGTGCACGACCCCAGCGAACGGGGATTCGAGCGGCGTCCCCCGAGGAACGCTCAACTCCACGTGCAGTGGATAAGTATCGGGTTCGACGGCGCTGTCCGGCCGAGTGCGGGATAACCGGTACTGCCCATAGCGGCTGGCGGCCAGGCCATGAACGCCCGCGGCCTCACTCAGCAGGCGTTGGTCGATCCCCGGCTGCTCCCAATTGCCGGCCTCGAAATGCGGGCTCAGTACACCCAGGTCAATCAGCGCGAACTCACGCCCCACCAGGGTCGGCAACAGCGGCGCAAAGCCTTCGCTGGCGATGGGCGGCAGGCTGTGGCCGACGGCGCTGAGAATCGCCGCTTCCATCAACTCGAAGGGCACCGAGTGGGCGACCCGGAAAATCTCCCACTCATGGGCCAGGTTGTCACGGCTGTATTGGTTGTCCGGGTCGATGGAAACCTGCTGCTCACCGCTGAGCACCAATACCGCGGCGCGCGCCACGATCAGTGGCCACAGCGCCAACAGTTCTTCGCGTTGCAAGGGGTTGACCGCCTGGTAGGCCTTGATCGCCGGCAAGATGAAGAACGGGTCGCCGTCGGCGTGGTGCAGCAGGGCCGCGCACGTCACCGACAAGTCAGTGATGCGCCAGGTGCGGATCAGGTCGCCGAAATCGATGACGCCCTGCAATTGCCATTGGCGCTGGGCATCGCGCTGCCAGACCACGTTGTCATCGGTGATGTCCATATGGATCGCCTGCACCGGCAGGCTGGCCTTGAGCGGCTGCAAACGACGCTCGGCCTGTTGCGCAACCTCGGCGATCAGCTGTCGCCGTTGATCGTCGTCGATGACCGGCAACAGGTGATCGACCAAGGCAGGGGCGTGGCGCGCGTCCCATTGCAGGGTACGCTCCAGGCCTGGGTGGTCGAATGTCGCCAGGGCCAGGTCCATTTCCGCGCACAGGCGACCCAGGCCGGTCACCAGCTCAGGCGGCAAGTGCTTGAGCTGCGTGAGGGACTGGCCGTCGATGTACTCAAGCAGTCGCATATGGACCGCTTGCCCGTCGACGTCCAATGTCAGCAGGTCCTGGCCGTTGCTGGCGGTAATCACCCGCGGCACCTTCACCGCGCCGTGCCCGGCCAACAGCTTGAGGGCAGCGTGTTGGGCCTGGAGCTCCTGGACGGCGTAGTCGCCATGGCAAATTTTCAGCACAAAGCGCCCGCGCTCGCTGTCGACGCGGTAGTTGAGGTCCTGGTTGCTGCCAAGGGGTCGCAGGTCACCGCTGAGTCCGTAATTCAAGCGCAACAGCACCAACGCCTGCTCGGCGCTGATCTGTGGGCTTGGCAAACTGGCACGGTGAACCAACGTAGTGAGTGGCATACAACGACCCCTGAGGTGGTTTTGATCGGATGACTATCACGCCACTGAGTCGTGGGATAAGCAACCCCTCTTACTTACGCACCCTGGTATTGGGCCTGCGGTGAGAGGATTTATCCCAACGCACAGGTTCATTCTTGCGCTGGTCGCCTGTCGACGCAGCAATATCCCCCTTGCGCCGCCCCCGCCATGCCTACAAGCTATGCTCTTATCGCTCTACTCTCTGGTCCAAAAGGCTTACTGGATGCGCATTCTCATCACTGGCGGTGCCGGCTTCATCGGCTCGGCTCTCATACGGCACTTGATTCTTGATACCGGGCACCAGGTCCTGAACCTCGACAAGCTGACCTATGCTGGCAATCTCGAATCGCTGAGCAGCATCGATCACGACAGTCGCTACGAATTCGTCCAAGCGGATATCGTCGATCAATCAACCGTCAGTGCAGTGCTGGCGCGATTCAAGCCTGACGCCATCATGCATCTGGCGGCCGAGTCCCATGTAGACCGCTCCATTGATGGCCCGGCGGACTTCATCCAGACCAATATCGTGGGCACCTACAGCCTGCTGGAAGCCACTCGAGCCTATTGGCAGACCCTGCCCGAGCCGCAGAAGCGCGCGTTTCGCTTCCACCACATTTCCACCGACGAAGTGTATGGCGACCTGCACGGTGTGGATGACCTGTTCACCGAAACCACCGCCTACGCCCCAAGCTCACCGTACTCGGCGAGCAAGGCGGCGTCCGACCACCTGGTCCGCGCCTGGCAACGCACCTATGGCTTGCCCGTGCTGTTGACTAACTGCTCGAACAACTACGGGCCGTTTCACTTCCCCGAGAAGCTGATTCCA
The DNA here is from genome assembly GCF_008801605.1 of Pseudomonas brassicacearum subsp. brassicacearum. GTDB lineage: Bacteria > Pseudomonadota > Gammaproteobacteria > Pseudomonadales > Pseudomonadaceae > Aquipseudomonas > Aquipseudomonas brassicacearum. Next base: position 102,098 of record NZ_VZPJ01000011.1, read on the forward strand.
CTGGTGATTCTCAACGCACTGGCCGGTAAGCCATTGCCGGTCTATGGCAACGGCCAGCAAGTGCGCGACTGGCTGTTTGTCGAAGACCATGCCCGTGCACTGCTCAAGGTCGTTACAGAAGGCGCGGTCGGTGAGACTTACAACATTGGCGGCCACAACGAGCAGAAAAACATCGACGTGGTGCGCAGTATCTGCGCGTTGCTCGAAGAACTGGCGCCACGCAAACCCGAAGGGGTCGAGCACTATGCCGACCTGATCAGCTTCGTCCAGGATCGCCCCGGCCACGACCTGCGCTATGCCATCGACGCCAGCAAGATCGAACGGGAACTGGGCTGGACGCCTCAAGAAACCTTCGAGACCGGGCTGCGCAAGACCGTGCAGTGGTACCTCGAAAACCTGCTGTGGTGCCAACGTGTCCAGGACGGCAGCTATCAGGGCGAGCGCCTGGGCTCGCTCGACAACAAGGATACGATTGCGTAATGAAAGGCATTATTCTGGCCGGCGGTTCCGGCACACGCTTGCACCCGATTACCCTCGGCGTTTCCAAACAGCTATTGCCGGTTTATGACAAGCCGATGATCTATTACCCGATCTCGGTGCTGATGCTCGCCGGCATCAAGGACATCCTGGTGATTTCCACCCCGCAGGACCTGCCGCAATACCGCAATCTGCTGGGCGACGGCCAACAGTTTGGCGTGCAGTTCAGCTACGCCGAGCAGCCGTCGCCCGATGGCCTGGCCCAAGCGTTCCTGATCGGCGAGCAATTCATTGGCAGCGACTCGGTGTGCCTGATCCTGGGCGACAACATTTTCCACGGCCAGCATTTTGGCGAACAATTGCAGACCGCCGTCAACCGGCAGAGTGGCGCGACGGTGTTCGGCTACTGGGTCAAGGACCCTGAGCGTTTTGGCGTGATCGACTTCGATACAGAAGGACGGGCGATATCCATCGAAGAGAAACCCACCGCGCCCAAATCCAGCTACGCGGTGACCGGCCTGTATTTCTACGATAACGACGTGATCAAGATCGCCAAGGCCATCAAGCCGTCCAAGCGCGGCGAACTGGAAATCACCGACGTCAACAATGCCTACCTGCAACGCGGCGACCTGCACGTCGAGCGCTTCGGTCGTGGTTTCGCCTGGCTGGACACCGGCACCCACGACAGCCTGCTGGAAGCCTCGCAATACGTGCAGACCATCGAACATCGCCAAGGCCTGAAAGTGGCATGCCTGGAAGAAATTGCCTACCAGCAAGGCTGGGTCAGCCGCGAGCACGTCCTCGAGCGTGCCCAGTATTTTGGCAAGACCGGCTACGGCCAGTACTTGTTTAACATCGCCGGAGAAACACGATGAAGGTCATCGCCACTCGCTTGCCAGACGTCCTGGTCATCGAACCGAAAGTCTTTGGCGACGACCGGGGTTTTTTCTACGAAAGCTTCAATGCCCGGGCGTTTGCCGAAGCGACTGGCTGCACCCTGCAGTTCGTCCAGGACAATCATTCACGCTCCACCAGGGGCGTGCTGCGGGGCCTGCACTACCAGATCGAACAAGCCCAGGGAAAGCTTGTGCGCGTCACGGCGGGGGAAGTGCTGGATGTCGCGGTGGACATCCGCCGCAGCTCGCCGACCTTCGGCCAATGGGCCAGCGTACGCCTGTCGGCGCAGAACCATCGGCAAATGTGGGTCCCGCCAGGGTTTGCCCACGGTTTCGTCGTACTGAGCGAATCAGCGGACTTCCTCTACAAGACCACTGATTACTACGCACCCTCGGCCGAGCGCTGCATTCGCTGGGACGATCCGCAGTTGGCCATCGATTGGGAGTTCGAAGGCGCGCCGATCCTCTCGGCCAAGGATCAGAATGGCAAGGCCCTGCACGAGGCAGACCTGTTCCCATGAGTGCCCCCTTGCGTATCCTGATCATCGGCCAGAATGGCCAGGTTTCACGGGCGCTCCAATCGCGCCTGAGCGGCCTGGGCGAGTTGATCGTACGCGGCAGCGACCAGCTCGATCTGGCACAACCGGATTCCCTGCGCGCGCCCATCGAAGCCCTCAAGCCCGGCCTGATCATCAATGCCGCCGCCCACACGGCCGTCGACCAGGCCGAAAGTGAACCGGAGCGGGCGTTCGCCATCAATGCCACGGCACCGGGCATCCTGGCCCAGGCAGCGGTTGCGCTGGGCGTCCCGCTGATTCATTACTCCACCGACTACGTCTTCGATGGCCTCAAGCCGGCCCCCTACACCGAAGACGACACGCCCAACCCGCTGAGTGTCTACGGACGCAGCAAACTGGCCGGCGAGAATGCCATCCGCCAGGCTGGCGGCCAGCACCTGATTCTGCGCACCAGCTGGGTGTACTCCACCGAGGGTCGCAACTTCCTGTTGACCATGCAGCGCCTGTTGCAGGAAAAACCGCAGCTGCGGGTGGTCGCCGACCAGGTCGGCGCACCGACCTGGGCCGGCACCATTGCCGACAGCACCGCGCAACTGATCGAGCGCTGGCAGGCCGGCCAACCCGGCGCCTGGGGCACCTATCATCTGACAGCCCGGGGCGAGACGTCCTGGTTCGGTTTCGCCCAGGCCATCGGCGAAAACCTGCTCGATCGGCACAAACCGTGTGCGCTGCTGGAGCCCATTGAATCCAGCGCCTATCCGACTCCAGCCCCGCGGCCACTTAACTCGCGCCTGGATTGCACGCGCCTGTTCAAGGAGTGGGGGGTGAGCCAACCGGACTGGCGAAGTGCGTTGCAGCAGTGCCTTGCCGGACAAACCTAGTACTGCCTTACAAATAGTATTTGCAAGGCAACTAGGCATAATACGCCTGTCACCACAGGCGTCCGAGGCTCATGAATTCCACCCTTCCCCGCAGACCCCGTTGGCGCAGCCTGGCCTTGCTCGCGCTGTGCCTGGCGCCGTTGCTGTGGCCGTTGGAGCACCTGGCCGAACGTTATTACCGCAGCGAGTTGGCCGGTCAGAACCGCCAGACCCTGGACCTCTACGTCGCCAACCTGCTGGGCACGCTGCACCGTTATGAGGTGCTGCCACAGATTCTCGGCGACCTGCCGGCCTTGCGTTCCGCGTTGTCGGCGCCGGACGATGGCGTGACTCAAGGCAACGCCAACCGGCTGCTGAAAAATATCAGCGCCCAGACCGGCGCCGAAGTCATGTACCTGATGGACCCTTCCGGCAAGACCCTGGCCGCGTCGAACTGGGACAAACACGACAGTTTCGTCGGACGCAATTTCGCCTTCCGGCCGTACTTCATCGAAGCCATGGCCGGACGCCTGGGCCGCTTCTTCGGCCTGGGCACGACATCGGCCAAACGTGGTTATTTCTTTGCCGCCGCCGTGCGCGACCGCGAAAAAGTCATCGGCGTGTTGGTGGTCAAGGTCGACCTCGACCACACCGAAAGCCTGTGGGGCAAGACTCCCGAACAATTGCTGGTGACCGACCACAACGGCGTGGTCATCCTCACGTCGCGACAAGAGTGGCGATTTCGCGCGACCCGGCCCTTGAGTGACGCCGAGCGCGAGGCCATCAGCTCGGTACAACCGTATCCGACCCGCGATCCCAAGCCGCTGAACCTGGACGCCAACGCCTGGCTGCCCCAGACCCAGTCCATCGAGGAAACCGGCTGGAGCGTGAGCATTCTCGCCCCGCGCACGCTGATTGATCGTCCGGTGCGCACCGTGGTCGCCATCGGTGGCGCGGCGTTGCTGGTCTTGATGTTGTTGCTCGGGTTGATGATGCAACGCCGGCGTCATTACCTGGATCGAATCGCCTTCGAAGCCAAGGCCCGTCACGAATTGGAAGGCCGGGTGGCCGAGCGCACCAGCGACCTGGAAGGACTGAACCGACGGCTGAAGCAGGAAGTGCTGGAGCGCGAACAGGCTCAGCAGGAGTTGGTCCGCGCCCAGGATGACCTGGTGCAGGCCGGCAAGCTGTCAGCCCTGGGCACCATGTCGGCGAGCATCAGCCACGAACTCAACCAACCGCTGGCAGCGATTCGCAGCTACGCGGAAAACGCCGAGATTTTGCTCGACCACCAACGCACCGAAGACGCCCGGGGCAACCTCAAGCTGATCAGCGAACTGACCGGGCGCATGGCCTCGATCATCGCCCACCTGCGCGCCTTCGCCCGCCGCGACCGACATGCGCCGGAAAGCGTCGCCCTGCAACCGGCGCTGGACGACGCCCTGGCGCTGCTCGCCAAACGCCGACGCAGCATGGAAGTGGAACTGATCCGCGACTTGCCGGCCGCCACGCTATGGGTCGAGGCCGGCGAAACCCGCTTGCGCCAGGTGCTCGGCAACCTGCTGGCCAACGCCCTCGATGCGCTCACCGAGAAAGGCCCACCGCGCAAACTCTGGCTCAGTGCCCAGGCCACCGAAACCGGCGTCAACCTGTACATCCGCGATAACGGCCCCGGGTTTTGCATGGAAGCCCTGGGCCGCGCCGGCGAACCCTTCTACACCACCAAGACCCGCACCCAGGGCCTCGGCCTGGGGCTGGCGATCTGCGACACCCTGATGCGCGCCTTTGGCGGCGAACTGTCGTTCGCCAACCACAAGGAAGGCGGCGCCCTGATTACCCTGAAACTGCGAGCCGGCGCCCCCGGGGTGAGCCTGCAACCGTCCGAGGACCGAAGTGTATGACCATCGACAACCGGATTGAGGTGGTGCTGATCGACGACGATCCCCATTTGCGTCAGGCCCTGAGCCAGACCCTCGACCTGGCCGGCCTGAAAATCCTGCCCCTGGCCGAAGCCAAGGGTGTGGCCGCGCAACTGCCCCGTGACTGGCCGGGCGTGGTGGTCAGCGATATTCGCATGCCGGGCATGGATGGCCTCGAACTGCTGGGCGAACTCCACGCCCAGGACCCGGAGCTGCCGGTACTGCTGATCACCGGCCACGGCGACGTGCCACTGGCGGTGCAGGCGATGCGCGCCGGAGCCTATGACTTCCTGGAAAAACCTTTCGCCAGCGATCACCTGCTCGACAGCGTACGCCGGGCCCTGGCCCTGCGCCGACTGGTGCTGGACAACCGCAGCCTGCGCCTTGCCCTGAGCGATCGCCATGAACTCAGCGCCCGCCTGGTCGGCAAATCGACACCCATGTTGCGCCTGCGCGAGCAGATCGGTGCACTGGCCGCCACCCGCGCCGACGTGCTGATCCTCGGTGAAACCGGTGCCGGCAAGGAAGTGGTCGCCCGTGCATTGCACGATCTTTCAGGCCGGCGCAACGGCCCCTTCGTGGCGATCAACGCCGGGGCCCTGGCCGAGTCGGTGGTGGAAAGCGAGCTGTTCGGCCACGAACCCGGCGCTTTTACCGGCGCGCAGAAGCGCCGCATCGGCAAATTCGAATTCGCCAACGGCGGTACGCTGTTCCTGGATGAAATTGAAAGCATGAGCCTGGATGTCCAGGTCAAGCTGCTGCGCCTGCTGCAGGAGCGCGTGGTGGAGCGGCTGGGGGGCAATCAACAGATCCCGCTGGATATCCGCATCATAGCCGCGACCAAGGAAGACCTGCGCCAGGCCGCCGACCAGGGGCGTTTTCGCGCCGACCTGTATTACCGCCTGAACGTCGCGCCGCTGCGCATACCGCCATTGCGTGAACGGGGGGAGGATGCGCTGATGCTGTTCCAGCATTTTGCCGATGAAGCCAGCGCTCGCCACGGGCTGCCGCCCCATGAATTGCAACCGGCACAACGGGCGCTGCTGCTGCGCCACAGTTGGCCGGGCAATGTGCGGGAACTGCAGAACGCCGCCGAACGTTTTGCCCTGGGCCTGGAACTGGCCCTGGACAACAGCGCGCCCGACGGCAGCCCCGGCGCACCGGTGGAAGTGGTCAGTGGCGGCTTGAGCGAGCAGGTGGAAAACTTCGAGAAAACCCTGATCGCCGCCGAACTGGCCCGCCCCCACAGCTCGGTGCGCAGCCTGGCCGAAGCCTTGGGCATTCCACGCAAGACCTTGCACGACAAGTTACGCAAACATGGGCTGCACTTCGGCGACAGCAGCCATGGTTCGGCCGATGAGTCCGATTGAGTTATCGTCATTTCCCGTTCAAGCAAAAGGCCCCGCAATGAACCGCGACAGTCGTTACCTGGAATCGATCCTGCACCACGACATCCCCTTGACCCGGGACATGGGCCTCAAGGTGCTCGATTGGCAGGCCCGGCAACTGCGCCTGTCCTTGCCGCTTGCAGCCAACGTCAACCACAAGAGCACCATGTTCGGTGGCAGCCTGTATTGCGGCGCGGTGCTCGGCGGCTGGGGCTGGCTGCACCTGGCCCTGCGCGAGGAAGGCATCGAAGACGGGCATATCGTGATTCAGGAAGGGCAGATCAGCTACCCGCTGCCAGTGACCCGCGATGCGACCGTCGTCTGCGAAGCGCCCGAGGAAAAGGTCTGGAAGCGCTTCCTGGCCACCTACCGACGTTACGGACGGGCGCGGCTGGCGTTGCAGACGCGGGTGATGAATACCGGCAGCGAGGACGTGGCGGTGCAGTTTGAGGGGCAGTACGTGTTGCACCGCTAAAACACCGCCGCCCCCTGTGGCGAGGTATCTCTGTGTGGGAGCAAGGCTTGCCCGCGATGGATGCGCTGCGGTCTTGCAGAGATCGAGGCGCCTGTATCGCGAGCAAGCTTTGCTCCCACAACCCCCTTGCCACGAAGGATCGAGCCAGGCTTAAGAGCGAGCAAGCTCCAGCAGCTTCCCACGCCACGCCGCTTTCGCTGGCAACGCCAGGAATGACGTATTCAACAGCGACTCACGCGGTGGGTAACAGAACGGTTCGCCGCTCAAGTCCAATACCTCGCCACCCGCACCTTCCAATACACCCTGGGCGGCGGCGGTGTCCCATTGGGAGGTCGGCGCCAGCCGTGGATAACAATCCGCCGCGCCTTCGGCCACCAGGCAAAACTTCAACGAACTGCCAATACTGGTCAGTTGCAGCTCACCCAGGCTCCCGCTCAAGCCATCCAGCAGGCGTTCCTGCTCCGGGCTGGTGTGCCGGCGGCTGGCAACCACGGTGAAGGCTTCACCTGGCGCCAGGGTGTCACGAACCGCGATCGGCAAGGGCTGCCCTCCCTTGTCGCCACGCCAGGCCCCCAGCCCTGCGCCGCCGACGTAAAAACGCCCATTGGTGGGCATCGACACCACGCCGAACACCACACGGCCCTGCTCCACCAACGCGATGTTGACGGTGAACTCCTCGCTGCCGGAAATGAATTCCTTGGTGCCATCCAGCGGGTCTACCAGCCACCAGCGATGCCAGCCGGCGCGCACGCTTTGGGCAATATCGGCGTCTTCTTCGGAGAGGATCGGAATATCCGGGGCCAGCGCCATCAGCCCGGCTACGATCACATCATGAGCGGCCATGTCCGCGGCGGTCACCGGCGACTCGTCGGCCTTGTGGTTGACTTGCACATTGGCGCGCCAGAACGGCAGGATCGCCTCACCGGCCTGGAGCGCCAGTTCGACCACAGGAGCCATCAACGGATGAGGGAAAGTCATGACAGGAACGCTCCACGCTGGGTCAGCAGGTCACGGGCCAGGTAGAGCGCCGCCAAGGCCCGGCCCTCCGTGAACTGCGGGTTCTGTGCCAGGGCCGACAGCTCACGCAGGTTGACCTTGTCCACACGCATCGGCTCGGGCTCGTCACCCTCCAGCCGTTCTTCATACAGATCGGTCGCCAGCACCACCTGGATCTTCTGGCTCATGTAGCCGGGGGACAGCGACAGTTCGGTCAGGTGTTCCAACTGGCGCGCACCGAAACCGGCCTCTTCCTTGAGCTCCCGTTCCGCCGCAGCCAGCACATCTTCACCGGGCTCGATCAAGCCCTTGGGCAGGGACAGTTCATAGGCGTCGGTGCCACCGCAATACTCTTCCACCAACACCGCGTGGTCGGCGTCGAGCATCGCCACGATCATCACCGCGCCATAACCTGCGCCCTTGCTCGCCAGACGTTCATAGGTGCGCTCCACACCGTTGGAAAACCGCAATTTCAGTTCTTCCACGCAAAACAGGCGGCTGGTAGCGACGATCTGGCGATCGAGTATGGTGGGTTTCTGGCGCATAAACGGCTCCCTGGGCGATAGCGGGCTACTATACCCGGCCTATTCTGATTGTTTGTGTCGGATATCCGATTACCGCTGGAGAAGTTTTATGGCTTTGCTGCCCTGGCATGAGATCGATACGGTTCTGCTGGACATGGACGGCACCCTGCTGGACCTGCATTACGACAACCACTTCTGGCTCGAACACCTGCCCCAGCGCTACGCCGAACTGCATGGCGTGAGCCGGGCGATGGCCGAGATGGAGCTGCAGCCGCTGTTCGAGCGCAACGCCGGTCAGTTGCAATGGTATTGCCTGGATTTCTGGAGCGCCGAGCTGAAACTGCCGGTACGCGAACTGAAGTTGGAAACCGCGCACCTGATCGCCTTGCGGCCGGACGCCGATACCTTCCTGGCGGCGATCCAGCGGGCCGGCAAGCGCGTGGTGATGATCACCAACGCCCACCGCGATTCATTGTCCCTGAAGCTGGAACGCATCGAACTGGCCCCTTACTTCGACCGCTTGATCAGCTCCCACGACTACGGCTTCCCCAAGGAAAACCCGCAATTCTGGGATGCGCTGCAAGCCGACTTGAATTTCAACCCGGCCCGCAGCCTGTTCATCGACGACACCCTGCCGGTGCTGCGCAGCGCCCGAGACTTCGGCGTGGCGCACTTGCTGGCCGTGAGCGAGCCGGATAGCCGCAAAGGACCGAAGGACACGGGGGAGTTTGACGCGTTGGGGGATTATCGGGACTTGATTGCCGGGCTTTGAACCGCGCCGTATTCATCGCGAGCAGGCTCGCTTCCACAGTTGGATCCCTGTTCGCCACCGATCCAGTGTGGGAGCGAGCTTGCTCGCGATGAAGGCACCACAGTCCTGAAGGTTACGCGGGGATACGCAACACCTGCCCCGGATAAATCTTGTCCGGGTGCGACAGCATCGGCTTGTTGGCCTCGAAGATCTTGTTGTACTTGTTCGCGTCGCCGTACTCGGCCTTGGAGATGGCACTGAGTGTGTCGCCCTTCTTCACGGTCACGAAACGCGCCGCCTGTGCCACCGGGCCAGTCACCGTAATCTGGTCGTCGACACTGCCGACACCGGCGATATTGCCCACCGCCAACAGGATCTTTTCCTTTTCTTCCTGGCTCGCTACTTCACCGGTGACGATGACTTTGTCGCCGTCGATGGTCGCCTGGACATTCGGATTACCCAAGCCGACCTTTTCAATATGCGCTTTCAGTTGTTCGCTGGCATTGGCATTGCCGGGGGTCAGCAGGTCGATCAGTTTTTCACCTGCTTCCTTCACAAAGCTAAAAATACTCATGGCACACGCTCCTTGATTTAAGTGTCCAGACGCAAAGACTAGACCAGGCGAGACGAACCCGGTTCCCAACCGACCAATGACCCCACCACGCGCAAGCGCTAGAATCCGAACCTTCCTGCGCCCTGGAGCGAAGATGGACATCAAGCAGCTGAAATTTCTCATCGCGCTCGACGAAACCCGCCACTTCGGCCAAGCCGCCGCACGCTGCCACATCACCCAGCCGACCCTGTCGATGCGCCTGCGCAGCCTTGAAGAAGAACTCGACCTGCCGCTGGTCAACCGCGGCCAGCGTTTTGAAGGTTTCACCGCGCCGGGGGAACGAGTGCTGGCCTGGGCGCGCACGGTGCTGGCGGCCTATGACGGGCTGCAGGCCGAAGCGGCGGCTTGTCGTGGCAACCTGGTGGGTACGCTGCGCCTGGGTGTGGTGCCGTTGTCGGACTTCGACCCGCTGGCGATGATGCAGCGCTTGCACGCCGAGCACCCCAGCCTGCGTTTCGAATTGTCGTCCCTGAGCTCCGAACGCATCCTCGAACAGTTGGCAAACAACCGTATCGACCTGGGTATTTCCTACCTGGAACGCCTGGACAACGAACGCTTCGAAGCCCTGCCCTTCAGCCACACCCGCATGGGTCTGCTCTACGACCAGCGCTTTTTCTTCTTTGGCGAACAACCGCTGAGCTGGGAAGCGCTGATAGAGCTGCCCCTGGGCATGCTCACCAGCGGCATGCACTTTCGCCAATCCATCGACCACAATTTCCACAGCCGGGGCCTCACGCCTCAACCGCTGTTGCAAACCGACGCGGTGCATCAATTGTTACAAGCTGTGCACGGTGGACTGTGTTGCGCGGTGATGCCCTTGGACAGCGGCCTGAATGTGCTGACCGAAGATTTGCGCATCCAGCCCATCGAAAGCGCGCAAACGTTGGTCCCGCTGGGCCTGATCATGCGGCGCGGCGCCCCACGCTCGGCCTTGGCAGAGGCCTGTTTTGCCCTCTACCAGAAATCATCGACAACATCTTGATCGACGTCATCTATTGAGAGATCAGTAATAGCGATTAGACGTGGCAGATTGCCGCATTTAGTCTTAACACTATTCCTACTTTCAGTGATGCCTATGAACGACAAGCCTCCGGTCAGTCCAGCGCCAGCGATGGAAACATCCGCGCCGGCCGCCAGCCAGAGCTATCGCTACTGCAATCTGGACCACTCCCAAACGGACAGCACCGCGCTGGCCGAGGAAGTGGCGCTGGCGATTGCCTATAACGGCATCAGCCAGGCGGTCATGCTGGTCACCCCCACCGACCTTGAAGACTTCATCGTCGGCTTCAGCCTCGGCAGCGGCATCATTGAAGACGCATCGGACATCTATGACCTGCAACTGAGCGGCACGGGTGCTGCGCACCATGCCGAGGTGACCATCGCCAACCGCGCCTTCTGGAACCTCAAGCAGCAACGCCGGCAATTGACGGGCACCAGTGGCTGCGGCTTGTGCGGCGTGGAAGCAGTGGAACAGGCATTGCCAAACCTCAAGGTGCTGCCCGGCGCACCGCTACCACCGGCGCAATGGCTCGATGGCCTGCGTGACCGTATCAGCCAGTTTCAGCCCCTGGGCCAATACTGCGGCGCAGTCCACGCCGCGTTGTTCATGAACGCCCAGGGCGAATTGCTGCTGGGTCGCGAAGACATTGGCCGACACAACGCCCTTGACAAGCTGATCGGCGCGTTGGTCCGGCAGCAGATCCCGGTGGCCGGCGGCATGGCGATCGTCACCAGCCGTTGCAGCCTCGAACTGATCCAGAAAGTCCTGCGGGCCGGCATCCAGACCCTGGTCAGCCTGTCATCGCCCACCGGCCTTGCGGTGCAGTGGGCTCGCCAACACAACCTCAACCTCATCCACCTGCCGCAAAAAAGTGCGCCGCGGGTCTACAGCCCTGCGATGGAGAAACAAGCGTGAGCAATCATCAACAAGCCGACCAGAAACCCGTACCGCGCTACAAGCCCTACAAGGGCCCGGCCGGTGGCTGGGGTGCGCTGATCAGCGTCGCTCAGGCCTGGTTGACCAGCGACAATGCACTGAAAAACATCCGCATGATGCTCAAGACCAACCAGAATGGCGGTTTTGACTGCCCAGGCTGTGCCTGGGGTGACTCGCCGGAAAGCGGCGTGGTCAAGTTCTGCGAGAACGGCGCCAAAGCCGTGAACTGGGAAGCCACCAAGCGCCGCGTCGATGGCGCATTTTTCGCCAAGCACAGCGTGAGCTCGCTGCTGGGGCAGAGCGACTACTGGCTCGAGTACCAGGGTCGCCTGACCGAACCAATGCGCTACGACGCCGAAACCGACCGCTACAAACCCATCAGTTGGGAAGCGGCGTTCGACCTGATCGGCAAGCACCTGCATGGGCTGTCCAGCCCGAACCAGGCCGAGTTCTACACCTCGGGCCGAGCCAGCAACGAAGCGGCCTACTTGTATCAACTGTTCGTGCGCGCCTATGGCACCAACAACTTCCCCGACTGCTCGAACATGTGCCACGAGGCCAGCGGCGTAGCGCTGTCCCAGAGCGTTGGCGTGGGCAAGGGCACAGTGACCTTCGACGATTTCGAACACGCCGACGCGATTTTCGTCTGGGGGCAGAACCCCGGGACCAACCATCCGCGGATGCTCGAACCACTGCGCGAGGCGGTGAAACGCGGCGCCCAAGTGGTCTGCATCAACCCGCTCAAGGAACGTGGCCTGGAGCGTTTCCAGCATCCACAGAACCCGATCGAAATGCTCACCAACGGCAATAAGCCGACCAACACCGCCTATTTCCGCCCGGCCCTGGGTGGCGACATGGCGATCTTGCGCGGCATGGCGAAGTTCCTGCTGCAGTGGGAGCGCGAAGCGCAGAACACCGGCGCTGCGGCAGTGTTCGACCATGCGTTCCTCAATGAGCACAGCACCAACGTGCTGGATTACCTGGCGGCGGTCGACGACACGCCGTGGGAACAGATCGTCGAGCAATCGGGCATGACCCTGGTCGACATCGAGCAAGCGGCGCGCATGTACGCCAAGAGCGAGAACGTGATCATGTGCTGGGCGATGGGTATCACCCAGCACCGTCATTCGGTGGCGACCATCCAGGAAATCGCCAACGTGATGATGCTGCGCGGCAACATCGGCCGGCCAGGCGCAGGCCTGTGTCCGGTACGCGGCCACAGCAACGTCCAGGGCGACCGCACCATGGGCATCAACGAGCGTCCGCCAGTGGCGTTCCTCGATTCGCTGGAGCGGCGTTTCCAATTCAAGGTACCGCGTGAAAACGGCCACAACGTGGTCGAGGCGATCCACGCAATGGCCGACGGCCAGGCGAAGGTGTTCATCGCCCTGGGCGGCAACTTCGCCCAAGCCACGCCGGACAGCCATCGAACGTTCCAGGCCTTGGCCAATTGCGACCTGACGGTGCAGATCAGCACCAAGCTCAACCGCAGCCATCTGGCTCACGGCAAGGAAGCGCTGATCCTGCCGTGCCTGGGCCGCACCGACATCGACCTGCAAACCGAAGGTGCGCAAGCGGTGACCGTGGAAGACTCCTTCAGCATGGTGCATGCCTCCATGGGCCAGCTGCAGCCGCTGTCGAACCAGATGCGCTCCGAACCGTGGATCATCGCCGGCATCGCGGCCGCCACGCTGGGTAGCCGTCCGGTGGACTGGAACTGGCTGGTGGCCGACTACAGTCGCATCCGCGACCTGATCGCCGACACCGTACTCGGCTTCAAGGACTTCAACGAAAAGCTGAAGAACCCTGGTGGGTTCTACCTGGGCAACAGCGCCGGTGCGCGGCGCTGGAACACCCCGTCGGGCCGCGCCAACTTCAAGCCCAACCGGTTACCGACCGACCTTGTGCATGAACGCACCCGGGCCACCGGCCAGTTGCCCGACCTGATCATGCAGTCCATGCGTTCCCACGATCAGTACAACACCACCATCTATGGCCTCGATGACCGCTATCGCGGTGTGAAGGGTCAGCGTGACGTGTTGTTCGTCAACGAAGCGGACATCATTCGCCTGGGCTTCAAGCCGGGGCAGAAAGCCGACATCGTCTCGCTCTGGGATGACGGCCGCGAACGGCGGGTCAAGGGCTTTACCCTGCTGGCATTCGACATTCCTGCCGGGCAGGCTGCGGCCTATTACCCTGAAGTGAACCCGCTGGTGCCACTGGAAAGCACGGGCGACGGCAGCCACACTCCAACGTCGAAGTTCGTCGCGATCCGCCTGGAAGCGGCGAGCGAGAATGGACTGATCCTGGCCAAGTCGGCCTGATACACACATCTATGGCGAGGATTTAGGTTTGTGTGGGAGCAAGGCTTGCCCGCGATGAAAGCGATGCGGTCTTGCAGAAATAGAGTCGCCTGTGTCGCGAGCAAGCTTTGCTCCCATGATCGTACTTTTCGAACGCCCACAAAAAAGGCCGTTTTCCATAGAAAACGGCCTGTCCGAAGTAGCTAAAGACCGGCCAATTTGCCTTAAGTTCCCACCAAAAAACAATAACTTAGAGAATTGTGCACAAGTCGTGTTACTCGTCGGATTTCTATTGTAACCAAGCGAAGCCAGCCTCAGGATCGCGCCGTCATCCCTTTGAGGCTCCTCTATGAAGTTCTCCTCCATTCTCTTGTTGTCCCTTAGCCTGGCCAGTGGCATCGCTTCTGCCGGCGGTACTGCCGAAGCAGGTGTGGGCGGCGCATTGGGCGGGGTTTTGGGTTCGGTCGTCGGCCAGTCCCTGGGCGGCAACACCGGCTCCACTATCGGCGCGGCGCTGGGTGGCGCGGGCGGCAGTGCAGTCGGCGCAGACAAACACAGCCGCGGCGAAGCGGCGATCGGCGGCGCGCTGGGCGCAGCCGGCGGTAACGTGGTCGGCCGTAGCGTCGGCGGCACCACTGGCAGCCTGATCGGTGCAGCTGCAGGCGGCGGCGCTGGTGGCGCCCTGGGTAACTACATGGGCAAGGACGATGACGATGATCGTCGTTATGACGGTCGCCGCGGTGATCGCCGCTACTACCGCGATGGCCACCCGGGTCGTGGCCATGCCTACGGGCATCGCAAAAAACATCATCGCTACTACCGCGACTAACGGCTGACTGATAACCGCCGTTGAAGATCGCAGCCTCCAGCAGCTTCCAGAGCTGACAGGAGGCTGCGATTTTTTGTTTCAGACCACCAACAATTCCAAAGCCCCACGTAGCCGGTCCGGAATCGCCACCGGCCGATTCGACGCCCGGTCCACGAATACGTGAACAAAACGTCCCGCCGCGCAGGCCTCCTCCTCGCCGACCTTGAACACCGCCAGCTCGTACTGCACCGAACTGCTGCCCAACTTCCCTACCCGCAGGCCGATTTCAATCCGGTCAGGAAAAGCGATCGAGGCAAAGTAGTCACAGGCTGAACTCACCACGAACCCCACCACCTCTCCATCATGGATATCCAGGCCACCCACTTCGATCAGGTAGGTATTCACTGCGCTATCGAAAAAACTGTAATAGGTGACGTTATTGACGTGACCGTACACATCGTTGTCGTGCCAGCGCGTGGTAATGGTTTGCAAGTGTCGGTATTCGTTGCGCTGGGGCATCAGGTGTCCTTTACGGTTGTTCAATGACCTTGGCGTGACCCGGCCTCAGGCCTTCGCGAAGCCCTTGCCCTGCGCTGCCAGATCGCCGATCAGGCGCGCGGGCTTCCACTGGTCGCCCTGCTTCGTTTCGAGCTCCAGCAGGCGTGCGTGGATATCCTCCAGCCCCTGCCCGTCGGCCCAGGCCATCGGCCCGCCCTTGTCGGCAGGGAAACCATAGCCGTTGAGGTAGACCAGGTCGATGTCATGGGCCGACTCGGCAATGCCTTCCTGCAGGATCTTTGCCCCCTCGTTGACCAGCGCCAGCAAGCACCGCTCGAGGATTTCCTCCGGGCCAATCTCGCGCCGCTGGAAACCCAGCGCTTCACTGACCCGTAGCACCAGCGCATCGACCTCGACATCATGCTCGGCCTGTCGACTGCCCGGCTCGTAGTGATAGTACCCATTACCGCTTTTCTGGCCGAACCGTCCCAGTTCGCACAAACGGTTGTCCACCTGCACCTCGGGCGCATCCTGGCCCTTGCCCGCCAGCTCACGGGCGCGCCACTCCAGATCGATGCCAACGACGTCGTACATACGAAACGGTCCCATGGCGAAGCCAAAGCCTTGCAACGCGGCATCCACCTGATGGGGGAATGCCCCCTCCAGCAGCATCTTGCGCGCTTCCAGCACATAAGGATGAAGCATTCGGTTGCCAATGAATCCATGGCAATTGCCTGATACAACGCTGACCTTGCCCATGCGCTTGCCCAGAACCAACGCCGCGTCCAGCACCGCTGTGGAGGTGTGCGCGCCGCGAACGATTTCCAGCAGCTTCATGATGTGCGCCGGGCTGAAGAAATGCAGGCCCAGGACCTGGGCGGGCCGGCGGGTGACAGCGGCGATGGCATCGATGTCCAGCGCCGAGGTGTTGCTCGCCAGGATAGCCTCGGGCTTGAGCAGGCCGTCCAGTTCACGAAAGATTTTCTGTTTGAGTTCGAGGTTTTCGTAAACCGCTTCGATCACCAGGTCCACATTGCGGATTGCCGCGTAATCATCCGCCCGTGTCACCCGGGCGATCCGCGCGTCGGCCTCACCCTGATCGATACGGCCCTGACGCACGCCATGGGCATAGGTCTCGGCCACGGCCACCAGTGCCTGCTCGAGCATCTGCGGATTGTTGTCGACCCACTGTACCGCCACGCCCGCGTTGGCCAGGCACATCACGATGCCCCGGCCCATGGTGCCTGCACCGACCACCGCGGCACGCTGAATATCGAAAGGTGTCTGGCTCATGTTTGCTCTCTTGTTGGCGATCCGAAGACAGCCTTCACCTTAGTCAGCCACCGAATATTTTTGAAATTTATTCGTGTGATGCAGGGCATTCAGCGGATGGATGCAGCTCACAGGTGCGCCTGGGCCCACTGACGAACTTCAGCGTATGGATACGCCTCCAGTGCGGCATATCCGCGGATTTTCCGCGCCTTCAATCGGGTGAACAGCGGCATGCCGATCCCGCACAGGAAGCGGGTGAGGCGCTCGGCAGACGGCACGCTGCCGCTGTGCTGCTCATGCTTGTGGATAAAGTCGCTACACAGCGCCTCGAAGTTTTTATCCACAAGCGGCGGCAACGCCGGCGGCTCCGGCAGGCGAGCGATATGCCCATGGCACACCGAGCAATGACCGCACTCGCGTGGCGCATTGTCATCGCCGAAATACTGCGCCAGGCGATAACCCAGGCAACGGTCGGTGGCGAACAACTCGAGCATGGCGTGGATCCGCGCGATTTCACCTTGCTCGTGCCGGGTGAAATAGGCGTGTAGCTCGGAGCTCAAGACCTGCGTATCCAGGCCCCCTTCCAGCACGCTGTACACCTCGGTCATCTGTTTGCTTTCCAGCTCGATCCAGCCTTTTTCCTGGAAATAATCCAGCGCCTTGACCACGCGATTACGCTCAGCGTGATATTGCTGGTACATCCCGTCGAAATTCACCGTGGCCCAGGCCCGGGCGCGACTGGAGGTCTGGATGATGGCCGAGACGAAGTCCCTTCGCTCGCCTTCGAAGCGCTCCAGCAATTGTTGTGGCTCAGTCAGGAACTTGAAGCGGTACTCCGCGAAATAGGCATAGCGCGGCGCGATCAGCCGACGTAGCTCCAACTGGACCAGCAACGTCTTGAGTGGCAACTGCCGGATGTTGCTCTGGTCCGCCAGGGGTCCCAGCAAGAACTCCCATTGCCCATCGGGAGCGGCGGCCTGCAGCTCATCGAGCACGCAACGAATGCCTGCAAGCTCCGGTGTATCGCCATACACAAAGTTTTCCAGCACGTTGAGACTGTCGCGGTTGGCCAGCACCAGGCAATCGGAAGGCTGCCCGTCCCGACCGGCGCGGCCGATCTCCTGGCTGTAGTTTTCGATGGACTTGGGCAGGTCGAAATGCACGACGTTGCGAATGTCACTCTTGTCGATGCCCATGCCAAAAGCGATGGTCGCGACGATGCAATTGGATTGCCCGCCCATGAACCGCCGCTGGATATCTTCGCGTTGTTCATGGGGCAAACCGGCGTGATAGGCCTCGGCCTCGATCCCGTGCCGGCCCAGGTGTTCGGCGATCTGCTCGGCGGTTCGCTGCAAGGTCACGTAGACGATGCTCGGCTGCCCGGCACGTTCGCCCAGCCACTGCACCAGCCGTGCGCGCTTGTCGGCTCCCAGCACGGGCTCGACCAGCAGATTGAGGTTCGAGCGGTAGAAACCGGTTGTCACCACATCCACGGCGGCGATGGCGAATTTCGCCTGCATGTCGGCGATGACCTTGGGTGTCGCGGTGGCCGTCAGCAGCAAGACCTGAGGAATATTGAACTCACGCTGGTAATCGGGAAGCTTGAGGTAGTCAGGTCGAAAGTTATGCCCCCATTCCGAAATACAGTGGGCCTCGTCCACCACCAGCAACGAGATCGGCACCTGCTGCAAGAAGTTGCGAAAGCGCTCGTTCTTCAGGCGCTCCACAGAAATCATCAGGATCTTCAACTCACCCGAACGGGCTCGTGCCATGGCGTCGTTGGCTTCATCACGACCCTGGGCCGAATCGATACTCGCCGCCGCGATGCCGTGGCGCTTGAGGAACGCCAACTGGTCCTGCATCAGCGCCAGCAGTGGCGAGACCACCAGGGTCAGATGAGGCAATAGCAGGGCCGGCAATTGATAACACAAGGACTTGCCCGAGCCGGTGGGAAAAATGGCCGCTGCCGACCGACCGGCCAGCACGGCGCCGATGGCCGTCTCCTGACCGGGACGAAACTGTGGATAACCGAAAACCTGTTCCAGGGTGCTGTGCATGCGCGGTCGCTCCTTTGACTGCTGCGATGCCCAAAGCCTAGCGGGACAACGCGGTGAGTCGAGAAAAGGTCGGGGTCGAATCGATACGGGATGATACAGCCTGAATGGCCGTGACGCTGATCGACTCGGGAGTCAACGCACGCGCGGAGACGTTTGATAGCTGACAGTTTGAGCTTGGTGTTCAGTCATAAGACGTTAAATAAAGATCCAGTCCTTGAGGAAGAACCAATGATGCCAACCGCTCGATTTCAAGCACTTGCTTTGCTGAAAGCCTGAAGTCCGCACCAATATGATCATTACTACCTGCCCATTGCATCACGGGCTTCAAGTCCTCCACCGACAAGCTGATGCTCTGCTCAAATACCAGCTCATCCTTACCAGGATAAAAACCCAACACCCCAAAACTCATGGCTCTACCTTCCTTGTCTCATCCGCTTTTTTGGTCTGTTCGCCCGTGATGTGATTGAACTCACCCAAATGGTTTCCACGCGGGTTGTACTTTTCAAGGGCGCCATGCTGCCGGTCCCATTCATAAATATTGCCTTTCCGGTCGTGCCAATGTGGACGTATTCCTCCACCTCCTTGTACGGGAGTTTTTGACCGACCGCGAACAAGATCAGGAAAAGCAGGAATTACACCTTTCGGGGTCGGGTGATATTTGTGATCAGAAATGCTGAGCACGATATACAACGGCGAAACCCCAGAATCCGCCGGAAACACAAGAATGAAATCCTTGTACTGCGGCGGATAAATCGGGTTGACGATGATGCTGTCCGCCGCAGGCGTTGGCGGAAAAATCCATATGTGCGGAGCCTGTGGCGCGGCCTCCAGCGTCGGGATGCCCAGCGTGGCGGATGGATCGACTGCCGGCGTCCAGATCAATTCGACCCCATCGCCAAAGTCCGCCACCTGCTGCTCGCCGCGAGCCTGGAACGTGACCACGGGAATCATTTCCCAGTCACGTCGCGTCTGGGTGTTGTAGCCGTATCCCTTGAGTGTTCCATCGACCTGGGTTTCGACATGCAACCGAACCCGGGTGCGAGCCTGCTCCAGGGAGCGCAGTTGCTCTTCGGTGTACAACGAGCCGTCACCCAGGTTCGTGGGCATCAGCAATCCGACCAGGCCGATCAGCACACCCGCCGCCACAGGAGCGCTGACCGCGGCAGCAGCACCAAGGGAGACCGGCATCGTCCGCCCCAAGGCAAACGTACCGAAGCTTGCCGGTAACGACCCACTGATACTCTTAAGCTGAATGCGCCCTGACTCGTCAGCTTGACGCCCGCCCAACAAGGTAAATTGGCCGTACTCCCTCAGGGCTTCAGTCGGGATGTACCCGGTCGGGTTGTGGTAGTCGATGACTGAATCAGGCAGCTTGCAGGACTTTGCAAATACGCAGCCCTTCACATCGGAAGGTGATGCTTCGCGGACCTGGGCCAGACGCTCGCTCATGTACGCCGTCTGCCTGGCGAGCATGGCCTCATAGGTGTGTTGATCGGCATCTCTTTTTGCCAGTTCGCTGGGGGTCATGGCCCGCAGGATCCTGTAGCCCCGATCGCCACCGTAATGCTCCCAGACCTGCGGAACACCGGTCTTTCCTTTCGTCATGCTTCATCCCTGCTCGGTCGCCGTTACCCCCATTGAAAGGGCGTGGCGAACCTTACCGAGCGGCCAGGGAAATACTCAGCAGACGGTTCCGAGACTGCTGTGAGATCTTTCTTCTTTTCCAACGGGCAACGATTTCCCCCTAAACTTTCCCTTCAGACGGACGCACGCCAACCTCCCGGAACCTCGACATGTACCTCGCCCCAGACTTCCCCGACGATCACGCCATGCGCCAGCTCATGGAATTGCTGCACGAAGAGATCGGCCTGCCTGAACGCAAGACGATCCGCCTGGACACCGCGATCAATCTCGACCTGGGTTGTGATGGCGCGGATGCCCGGCATCTGATGGAGGCCTTGGAAGAACGGTTCGCCATCGAGCTCATCGACTACGACGCCTACCGCTATTTTCAGCCTGAAGGATTTGATGTGTTTCAAAAGCGCAGGGCCAAGGGCCGTGGGAACAAGACGCCACTGACCATCGGCATGCTCTATAAGGCGATCAAGGCGCAACGATGGGATACGCGGGAAGTGGAAGAGGCCTAGTTGATCGGGGCGCCTCAAATAGTCGCCCATAAAAAAACCGCCCATGAAGGGCGGTTTTTTCATTCGCTAACCAAGCCTTACAGCTGCGGACCCGCCGCCTTGATCGCGTCGCTCACGTCGAACTTCTTGAAGTTCTCGGTGAACAGACCGGCCAATGCCTTGGCCGCTTCGTCGTAGGCAGCTTTGTCGACCCAGGTGTTGCGTGGGTTCAACAGGCCAGTCTCGACGCCTGGAACAGCCAGCGGCACGTCCAGGTTGATGATGTCCAGGTGTTCGGTTTCAGCACCGATCAGCGCGCCGCTCTGGATCGCTGCGATCACCGCACGGGTGGTCGGGATGTTGAAACGCTTGCCGACGCCGTAACCGCCGCCGGTCCAGCCGGTGTTGACCAGGTAGACCTTGGAGCCGAAACCGCGGATGCGCTTGATCAGCAGCTCAGCGTATTCACCAGCCGGACGCGGGAAGAACGGGGCACCGAAGCAGGTGGAGAAGGTCGACTTGATGCCGCTGCCCGAACCCATTTCAGTCGAGCCCACCAGTGCGGTGTAGCCGGACAGGAAGTGGTAGGCGGCTTGTTCTTCGCTGAGGATCGACACAGGCGGCAGTACACCGGTCAGGTCGCAGGTCAGGAAGATCACAGCGTTTGGCTCGCCACCGAGGTTTTTCGGTGCGCGTTTTTCGATCAGCTCACGCGGGTAGGCGGCGCGGCTGTTCTGGGTCAGGCTGTCGTCGGCGTAGTCGGCTTTCTTGGTGACCGGGTCCAGGACGACGTTTTCCAGTACGGCGCCGTGCTGGATGGCTTTCCAGATAACTGGCTCGTTCTTCTCGGACAGGTCGATGCACTTGGCGTAGCAGCCGCCTTCGATGTTGAAGACCACACCCACGCCCCAGCCGTGCTCGTCGTCACCGATCAGATAACGGCTCTCGTCAGCGGACAGGGTGGTCTTGCCAGTGCCCGACAGACCGAAGAACAGGGTCACATCGCCCTCTTCGCCCATGTTCGCGGCGCAGTGCATCGGCAGCACGTCAACGGCCGGCAGCAGGAAGTTCTGCACGGAGAACAGGGCTTTCTTCATTTCACCGGCGTAGCGCATACCGGCGATCAGCACTTTCTTGGCCGCGAAGTTGATGATCACGGTGCCGTCGGAGTTGGTGCCGTCGCGCTCAGGCTCGCAGACGAAGTTCGGCGCGTTGATGATCTGCCATTCATCCTTGCCGCCGGCGTTGTATTGCTCGGGGTTGATGAACAGGCAACGGCCAAACAGGTTGTGCCACGCGGTCTCGGTGGTCATCTTGACTGGCAGGTAGTGCGCAGGATCGGAGCCTACATGCACGTGGGATACGAAACGCTCGCGCTCGCCCAGGTAGGCTTCGACGCGGTTCCACAGGGCATCGAACTTGTCGGCCGGGAACTTGCGGTTGATCGGGCCCCAGGCGATGGCGTCCTGGGTGGTTGGCTCTTCCACGATGAAACGGTCGACTGGCGAGCGACCGGTACGATGACCGGTACGAACAACCAGCGCGCCAGTATCGGCAAGCTCGCCTTCACCGCGATTCAGGGCTTCTTTGACCAGATCATCGACACTCAGATCGGTGTACACGGCGTTATTGGCTTGCGTCATGAGATTCCCCGTCGGCCCGTGGCCGAGTGCTCCAAACGTTTTGTAGTAGGAAGTCGCGCACTACTACCCGAAAAAAGTGGGCCGGATTATGCCAGAAAACCCCAAAAAGAGTAGGGCCCTCCCGTCAGTACGGCGTAAATCCGGCGTTTGCCAGGAGATTTACCTGCGCTGAATCGTTTTAGTGACGAGTATCTGACGGTGTGTCGACACCCGCACCGGCGAACAATTGCGCGATGTCCGCCGCGTCGAACAGGTAGCGCTCGTTGCAAAACTGGCAATCGATCTCGATGGCACCGCCATGCTCGATCACCAGTTGCTGCGCATCTTCCAGACCCAGACTGACCAGCGCATTGGCAGAACGTTCACGAGAGCAACTGCACTGGAAGCGCAACGGCTGTCCATCGAACAAGCGTACCTGCTCCTCGTGATAGAGGCGATGCAGCACGGTTTCGTTGTCCAGGCTCAACAGCTCATCGGCGCTCAAGGTGCTGGCCAGAGCGTTGATGTGCTGCCAGCTGGCATCACGTTCTTCCGCGTCGCGAAGGCGATCGGCAGGCAGTTGTTGAAGCAGCAAACCGCGGGCACGCCGCCCGTCGGCGTAGAGCCAGAAGCGGGTATTGGTCTGCTGGGACATGACGAAGTAGTTGGTGAAGCATTCAGCCAGGGTCGCGCCGTCGAGATCGACGATGCCCTGGTAGCGCTTGCCATGGGTAGGGTCGACCGTCAGGGCCAGCACGCCGTCGGGCATCATGTCAGCCAGGGTCGCGTCGGGCGCGATCTGCTCGGCGTGATAACGGGCCAGGCCACGGATCTCACGTTCGCTGGAGCACTCGATCATCAGCAGCGGCACCGGACCTTCGGAGCGCGCCTGGAGAATCAGCAAGCCATCGAACTTCAAGGTGCCCACCAACAACGCCGCAGCCGCCATCAGCTCGCCGAGCAGTTGTGCGACCGGCTCCGGATAGGCGTGCTTGGCGAGGACTTCGGCGTAGCTACGCTCCAACGCCACCAGTTCGCCACGGGCGTCGCTGTCATCGAAGATGAAACGTTGGGTGTAGTCGGTATCCGGTAAATCAGTCATAGGGTCTGGTATCTGAGGTGATGACAAATGATGGCAGGCATTTTATGGGCATTCAGGGTGGGTTCCAAGCAAGGCTTAGGCTTGCCTGACGGGAAGGTGCTGACACCTCATCTGAATGTGTAGGCTGACACATTGTGGCGAGGGAGCTTGCTCCCTCGCCACGGGTGAAATGACCGGCGCTTTATTCGCTATTGCTGCCATGAAACTTGAACAGGTCCCGGCGCTGCTTCTTGCTCGGCTTGCCGTCGGTGCTGACCCCCAGGGCGCCGGCCTTGCGTTGCGCGGCGGCGGTTTCGCGCTTGGCGATGCTGGCTTCGGTTTCGCGATACAGCGCCTGGGCTTCAGGCGCGCCGCGACGCACGATCGACAAGGCTTCGACCACCACGGTCTTTTCATCGAAGCCGGTGCGGATGACAAATTCATCGCCAACGCGTGGCTCTTTGCCCGGCTTGCAACGTTCTCCGCGGTGATGAACCTTGCCGCTTTCGATGGCGGTCTTGGCCAGCGCCCGCGTCTTGTAGAATCGCGCCGCCCACAACCATTTATCGAGACGGACCTTGTCGTCCTCTTCCTTTTTTTGTGCCACTGCCATTCCTCTTTTCTGCCAATAGCCGGAACTGTACTACCGTTTTTGTCGGGCGCACGAATCCGGCCCGACGGATAGAATGCCCGTCAAATCGCCTCCACATGCATGGCTTGGCTCGAAATCGGTTACAAGCACAAACAAGCGCGTAGATAACTGTCGCCATTTTGTGATTATTCTGCGTGAATACCGCGATTCGCGGAGTCCACGATCCGATGTACTGATCGCAGGTTTTTTTATTGAAGACTTTTGACCATTTGACCGTTGTCGGTCTGCGCGAGTGGGTGGCGCTCCCGGATCTGGGAGTCGTGGGCCTGCGGGCAAAAATCGACACCGGCGCCAGCACCTCCAGCCTGCATGCCACCGACATCGAGCCATTCGAGCGCGATGGCGAAAAGTGGGTGCGCTTCACTGCGCACCTCGGTACGGTCGTGCAATTGCGCCATCGCCGCTGCGAAGCCCCGCTGGTGGCCCGCAAGACAATAAAAAGCTCCAACGGCCACGCCCAGGTCCGCTACGTGATCAGCACCACGTTGGCACTGGGTGATCGGATCTGGCGGGTCGAGTTCACCCTTGCTTGCCGCAAGTCCATGCGATACCGCCTGTTACTGGGCTCCAAAGCCTTGATCGACGGCCAACTGGTGGTCAATCCGGGTATCAAATACGTTCAAGACAAGCCGGCATTCCCGGTGTCCACTACCTCTGCCACAGGTGTTGCATGAAGATCGCTGTGCTGTCGCGTAATCCGCGTCTGTATTCCACTCGTCGTCTGGTTGAAGCCGGGACCGAACGAGGCCATGAAATGGTGGTGATCGATACCCTGCGCGCCTACATGAACATCGCCAGCCACAAGCCGCAGATCCATTACCGTGGCAAGCCGCTGGAAGGGTTCGATGCGGTGATCCCGCGTATCGGCGCATCGGTGACGTTCTATGGCTGCGCCGTGTTGCGTCAGTTCGAAATGATGGGGGTGTTTCCCCTCAACGAGTCGGTGGCCATCGCCCGCTCCCGGGACAAGCTGCGCTCGCTGCAGTTGCTGTCACGGCGCGGGATCGGCCTGCCGGTAACCGGTTTTGCCCACTCCCCCGACGACATTCCCGACCTGATTGCGATGGTCAACGGCGCACCGCTGGTGATCAAGGTGCTGGAAGGCACCCAGGGCATCGGCGTGGTCCTGTGTGAAACCGCGACGGCGGCGGAATCGGTGATCGAGGCGTTCATGGGCCTTAAGCAGAACATCATGGTCCAGGAGTACATCAAGGAAGCCGGTGGCGCGGACATTCGCTGCTTCGTGGTCGGCGACAAGGTGATTGCCTCGATGAAACGCCAGGCCAAGCCCGGAGAGTTCCGCTCCAACCTGCATCGCGGCGGCAGTGCCAGCCTGATAAAGATCACCCCGGAAGAACGCATGACCGCCCTGCGGGCCGCGAAAGTCATGGGCCTGGCCGTGGCGGGCGTGGACATCCTGCGCTCCAACCACGGACCGCTGGTGATGGAAGTCAACTCCTCGCCAGGCCTGGAAGGGATCGAAACCACCACGAGCAAGAACGTGGCCGGGATCATCATCGAGCATTTGGAAAAGAATGGCGGGCCGAACATGACCCGGACCAAGGGCAAGGGCTGACTCAACACAAACCCTGTGGAAGTGAGCCTTTGTGGGAGCTGAGCTTGTTCCCACAGGTTCTCTGTCTTGCTTGAGGGAGATCGCTACACCGCATCCCGAGGCAGCATCAAGCCCAACGGCAAGCGCACCCGAGCTTCCAGCCCGCCACCGACACGATTTCGCAGTTCGACGTTGCCGCCGTGCATCGAAGCGATGCGCTTGACGATGGCCAGGCCCAGCCCCGTGCCCTTCCCGCCCCGGGCGCGATCACCGCGAGTGAAGGGGTTGAAAATGGCTTCCAGCTCAGAAGGATCGATGCCGGCGCCACGGTCCATGACGCTCAGCACCACGTAAGGCGCGCTGGTGTCACCGGAGACATAGGCCGCGACTTCGACGCCGGTGCCAGCATGGTTCAGTGCATTGCCAATCAGGTTGTTCAGCAAACGCTTCATCGACACCCGGCGCAACGGGAACGGCTGGATCGGCTCCAGGCGCAGGTGCACTTTCTCATCGTTCTGGTTATAGGGCGCGGCCACCTCCCGCACCAATTCACTTAGGTCCACCTCTTCCACAGACTCGTCACGACCGTCGCGAATGAACGCCAGGAACTGGTCGAGAATCGCGTCCATGTCCTCGATGTCGCGGACCATCTCGTCGGTCAGATCGGTGTGCTCGCCCATCAACTCCAGCGACAACCGCAGCCGGGTCAGCGGCGTGCGCAGGTCATGGGAGACACCAGCGAGCATCAACTCACGCTCGCGCCCGGCCTGTTCGACATCCTCGGCCATCTGATTGAAGGCACGGTAGACCTCGGTCATCTCGCTGGGTGTATCGCTGATGGGCAGCCGCACGCTGCGCCCCTGGCCCAGTTGGCGGGCGGCGTAGACCAGGCGTTTCAATGGTTGGTTGAGCTGGCTGACGAAGATCCACGCCGACGCCGTCGACAGCAGGCCGATGGCCAGGAACCAGCCGAGCACGTTCCAGATTTTCTGGCCGCGCAGCGGATGCGGGTACAACGGCACTTTCAGCCAGCCATCCCCCAGGCTCGGGGCTCGTACCCACAGCGCCGGCGGCGAGTGCATGCGTAATCGCACCTCGGTATCGGCACCCAGTTCGGCCTGCATCTGGCGTTGATAGATCTCGCTGTAGGGCCAGTGCTGCTCGCCCTCCGGCACGCCGGCACCGACAACGCGGATCAGCGTCGCCGCCTCGGCAATTTTCGCTCGGTTGGTTTCGTCCGCCGCCCAATAGGCCCGCAGCGTCAAGGCAACGCCGTGACTGTACTGCCGATCCACGAGAACGTCTTCGTTCATCAGCAGGTACACCAGCGTCAGTGCCTTGGAGAAGAGCACGACGATCAGCACCAGCCAGAGGGTGCGGGAGAAGAAACTCTGGGGGAACCAAACGGGGGTTTTCATGAATAACCGCTACACACTTGCAGGAGCGAGCGATGCTCGCACAATGACAGACCGCGAGTCGCCTGGAAGAAGACATTTCAACCGGCCAGGCCACCCGCTCCTACAAATCGCCGATCACTTGCTGGCGGCGCCATCCGGCACGAACACGTAACCCACGCCCCAGACGGTCTGGATATACCGCGGCTTGGAAGGATCGGGTTCGATCATCCGGCGCAGACGGGAAATCTGCACGTCGATGGAGCGCTCCAGCGCATCCCATTCACGGCCACGGGCCAGGTTCATCAGTTTGTCCCGGGTCAGCGGCTGGCGGGCGTTCATCACCAGGGCCTTGAGCACCGCGAACTCGCCGGTGGTGAGCATATGGACCTCATCACCGCGCTTGAGCTCGCGAGTGGCCAGGGACAGCTCATAGTCGCCGAATGTCACGCTTTCATCTTCGCTACCCGGCGCGCCAGGTACCGGCGCCGACTGACGACGCAGCACCGCCTTGACGCGGGCCATCAGTTCGTCGGGGTTGAACGGCTTGGCCAGGTAATCGTCGGCGCCCAGTTCCAGGCCCTTGATACGGCTCAGCTCGTCGCCCTTGGCGGTGAGCATGATGATCGGGATCTGGTTGTTGGCGCCACGCAGGCGGCGGCAGGCTGTCAGGCCGTCTTCACCAGGCAGCATCAGGTCGAGCACCACCAGGTTGAAAACTTCACGGGCCAGCAGTCGATCCATTTGCTCGGTGTTCGGTACGGTGCGGGCGCGGTAGCCCTTGCTGACGAAAAAGCGTTCCAGCAAGCTGCTCAGCCCCGGATCGTCGTCAACAATAAGAATTTTTTCGCCTTCAGCAGTTTGTGCAGTGCTGCTCATAGGAAGCTCCTTTGATCTCGGCGCGCATTATGGCCTAGCTGCCGTTATACGCACCGTGTGCATTGTTAGCAGATTTTTCCTCCATCACCACAAATCCGGGTATCAAGCCTACAGACCATGTCCCCCCCTCAGGACGGAACGCTGGTTATAATGCGCGGCCTTTTGTGCCAGGGAATGCCGGATCGTGACCCGGCGTGCCATTTTTTTCCCCTTGGCCAGGCAGCACTTTTTGAATTTCGCGGGTCAACAGGCAGCCTTTTGACCCAGGCAGCGGCGCATGCCAGGCCGCTCAACCAGTCTCGCCGAGCCCTGCTTCTGCGGCGGCGAGCCTGATTTCACAATTTGTCAGGTGGTTTTATGGACAGCATCAACAGCCGCATCGCCGAGGAACTCGGTGTACGCCCACAACAGGTCGAAGCGGCCGTCGCGCTACTCGATGAAGGCTCCACGGTGCCTTTCATCGCCCGTTACCGGAAAGAAGTGACCGGCAGCCTCGATGACACCCAATTGCGGCATCTGGAAGAACGCCTGCGCTACCTGCGAGAACTCGACGAACGGCGCATCAGCATCCTGGCCAGCATCCAGGAGCAGGGCAAGCTGACCCCGCAACTTGAGCGCGACATCAAGCTGGCCGACACCAAGACCCGCCTCGAAGACTTGTACCTGCCCTACAAGCAAAAGCGCCGCACCAAGGGCCAGATCGCCCTGGAAGCCGGCCTCGGCGAGCTGGCCGACGGCCTGTTCAACGATCCGACCCTGGCCCCGGAAGCCGAAGCCGCGCGCTTCGTCGATGCCGAAAAAGGCGTGGCGGATGTAAAAGCGGCGCTGGAAGGCGCCAAGTACATCCTCATGGAGCGTTTCGCCGAAGACGCCAACCTGCTGGAAAAACTGCGTAGCTATCTCAAGCAGGAAGCTACCCTCAGCGCCCGGGTGATCGCCGGCAAGGAAGAGGAAGGCGCGAAGTTCCGCGACTACTTCGAACACGACGAACCGCTCAAGAGCATGCCGTCCCACCGCGCCCTGGCGATTTTCCGTGGTCGCAACGAAGGCATCCTCAGCTCCGCACTGAAAGTCGGTGAAGAATTGCCCGGCACCATGCACCCATGCGAAGGCATGATCGGCCAGCAGTTCGGCATCCAGAACCAGAATCGCGCCGCCGACAAATGGCTGGCCGAGGTGGTGCGCTGGACCTGGAAGGTCAAGCTCTACACCCACCTGGAAACCGACCTGCTGGGCGAGTTGCGCGATAACGCCGAGACCGAGGCAATCAACGTATTCGCCCACAACCTGCATGACCTGCTGCTGGCCGCACCGGCCGGCCCACGCGCCACCCTGGGCCTGGACCCGGGCCTGCGCACCGGTTGCAAGGTGGCCGTGGTGGATTCCACCGGCAAGCTGCTGGACCACGCCACGGTCTACCCGCACGTGCCGCACAACAAGTGGGACCAGACCCTCGCCGTGCTCGCCGCCCTGTGCGCCAAGCATTCGGTGGACCTGATCGCCATCGGCAACGGCACCGCCAGCCGCGAGACCGACAAGCTGGCTGCCGAGCTGATCAAGAAATACCCAGCCATGAAGATGACCAAGGTCATGGTTTCCGAGGCAGGCGCTTCGGTTTACTCGGCGTCGGAACTGGCCTCCAAGGAATTCCCGGACCTGGACGTGTCGATCCGAGGCGCGGTGTCCATCGCCCGTCGCCTGCAGGATCCACTGGCGGAACTGGTGAAGATCGACCCGAAATCCATCGGTGTCGGCCAGTACCAGCACGATGTTTCCCAGTTGAAACTGGCGCGCGGCCTGGACGCGGTGGTGGAGGATTGCGTGAACGCCGTGGGCGTTGACGTGAACACCGCTTCGGTGGCGCTGTTGGCACGTATCTCCGGCCTGAACGCCACCCTGGCGCAGAACATCGTCACCCACCGTGACGAACACGGCGCGTTCAAGACCCGCGCCGCGTTGAAGAAAGTCCCGCGCCTGGGTGAAAAGACCTTCGAACAGGCCGCCGGCTTCCTGCGGGTGATGAACGGCGATAACCCGCTGGACTCCTCCGCCGTCCACCCTGAAGCCTACCCGCTGGTGCAACGCATCGCCGCCCAGACCGACCGCGACATCCGTTCGCTGATCGGTGACGCCGGGTTCCTCAAGCGCCTGGACCCGAAGAAGTTCACCGACGAAACCTTCGGCCTGCCCACCGTCACCGACATCCTCCAGGAACTGGAGAAACCGGGCCGCGACCCGCGCCCCGAGTTCAAGACCGCCGAGTTCCAGGACGGCGTCGAAGACCTAAAGGACCTGCAGCCGGGCATGATCCTCGAAGGCGTGGTGACCAACGTCACCAACTTCGGTGCCTTCGTCGACATCGGCGTGCACCAGGACGGTCTGGTGCATATCTCGGCCTTGTCCGAGAAGTTCATCAAGGACCCGCGCGAAGCGGTGAAAGCCGGTGATGTGGTGAAAGTGAAGGTCATGGAAGTCGACATCCCGCGCAAACGCGTCGGCCTGTCGATGCGCATGAGCGACACACCGGGCGAGAAAGTCGACGGTGCCCGTGGTGCGCGTCCCGGCTCGACGCCACGCCAGTCGCAAAACACCGCGCCACGCAAGGAAACCGCCACCGCGGCCCCGGCGAACAACGCCATGGCCTCGTTGTTCGCCAACGCCAAGCAGTTGAAGAAACGCTGATGGACGTGCCAGCCGAGTTGGTGGAGAGCGCGTTTTTCAAGCTGCTCGGCTGCCGTCTGCACAGCCTTGGGGACGGGGTGGCGCAAGTCGCCCTGAGCCTTGAGCCGCCGCTGCGCAATCGCGGCGGCAAGCTGCACGGCGGCGCGCTGTTCAGCCTGGTGGACATCGCCATGGGACTGGCCTGCTCCAGTGTCCATGGCTTTGACCAGCAGAGCGCGACCATCGAATGCAAGATCAACTACATTCGCGCAGTGTCCGACGGCGACGTGTTGTGCACCGCTCGGGTCATCCACCCCGGTCGGCGCACGCTGGTGGTCGAGGCCGAGGTGATGCAAGGCGACAAACTGGTCGCAAAAGCGCAAGGCACGTTCGCTGTCCTATAGCTCCCTGTCATCGATTTGAGTTAATTTCGACGCCATGAATGCCGCGCCGAAACCCCTTGTGGGAGCGAGCCTGCTCGCGATAGCGGTGGACCAGTCAATATAAAAGTTGACTGACAGACCGCTATCGCGAGCAGGCTCGCTCCCACAGGGGGGTGTGATGATTGTCTTTGGCAGCATGAAAACCAGGCGAAAACGCCAGTTTTAACTTCACCCTTGTAGACCGTCTTGCCCACCCCCATATTGGGGCGACTGACGCGTGAAGGAATTCAACTTGAGCGACCTTTTAAACCGCCGCCTGGCCCTGCTCGGCGAGCGCGCCAACCTCTCCCTGCTCGAACAGTGCCTGCACGGCATCGAGCGTGAATGCCTGCGCGTCACTGGCGATGGGCACTTGGCGCAGACCCCGCATCCCAAGGCCCTGGGTTCGGCGTTGACCAACGAACAGATCACTACCGACTATTCCGAGTCGCTGCTGGAGTTCATCACGCCGGCCCTGGCCAACCCGGCCGATACCCTGCGCAGCCTCGACAAGATCCACCGGTTTGCCTACAGCAAACTGGGTGACGAGTACCTGTGGAGCCCTTCGATGCCGTGCCCACTGCCGGCGGAAGAGGACATCCCGATCGCGTATTACGGCACCTCGAACATCGGTCGGCTCAAGTACGTCTATCGCAAGGGCCTGGCCCTGCGCTACGGCAAGACCATGCAATGCATTGCCGGGATCCACTACAACTTTTCCCTGCCGGAAAAGCTCTGGCCCCTGCTCCGGCAGGCCGAAGGCGTCGAGGCCAGCGACCGTGATTTCCAGTCGTCGGCCTACATCGCGCTGATCCGCAATTTCCGCCGCTACAGCTGGTTGCTGATGTACCTGTTCGGTGCCTCGCCGGCCCTGGACGCCGGTTTCCTGCGCGGTCGCCCGCACCAGTTGGAACAACTGGACCCGGACACCCTGTACCTACCCTACGCCACCAGCCTGCGCATGAGCGACCTGGGTTACCAGAGCAACGCCCAGGCCGGCCTCACGCCTTGCTACAACGACCTGGCCAGCTACACCGACAGCCTGCGCAAAGCGGTGGCGACGCCTTATGCGCCGTACGTCGAGGTCGGCACTCACCAGAACGGCGAGTGGGTGCAGCTCAACACCAACATCCTGCAGATCGAAAACGAGTACTACTCCAACATCCGCCCCAAACGCGTGACCTACACCGGCGAGCGCCCGATCCAGGCCTTGATGGCCCGGGGTATCCAGTACGTCGAAGTGCGTTGCCTGGACATCAACCCGTTCCTGCCGATGGGTATCGACCTCACCGAGTCGCGGTTCCTCGATGCGTTCCTGCTGTATTGCGGTCTCAATGACAGCCCGCAGCTGGAAAACAACGAATGCGGCAACGCCACCAGCAACTTCCTGACCGTGGTCAAGGAAGGCCGCAAGCCTGGCCTGCAATTGCAGCGCCAGGGTCAATCGGTGGACATGCAGGCCTGGGCCGTCGAATTGCTGGAAAAAATCGCACCGTTGGCCTCGCTGCTCGACCAGAGTCAAGGTGGCGATGCCCACCGCCAGGCGCTGGACGCGCAATTGGCGAAAGTCCGCGACCCGTCCCTGACGCCCTCCGCCCAGGTGCTGGCCGCCATGGCCGAACATCAGGAAAGCTTTGCCCAGTTCTCCCTGCGCCAAAGCAAGGCCCACGCCGAGTTCTTCCGCGCCGAGCCTTTGCCCGCCCAGGAACAGACTGCATTCGAGGAAACCGCCCGAGAATCCCTGGTTCAGCAAACTGAGCTGGAGCAGAACGAGGTGGGGGATTTCGACGTGTTCGTGGGTTCGTATCAGGCGAGCATCCTGGCGATCAGTAACTGATCCCTCTTTGACGAGGACGCTTCGCTGGACTGCACTGTAGGAGCTGCCGAAGGCTCGGGCCGCGTTCGGACGATCTTTTGATCTTTCGCTTGGGACTCAAGCGTCTGGGGAAAGATCGCAGCCTCGCTTCGCTCGACAGCTCCTACAGGCCCAGCGGGAGCAAGCTCCCTCGCCACAAGAGTTTCAAGCCGTTCTCAATAGATTTTTTCGAAAATAAGCTCATTCGAAAAAGTTATTTATTTTCCAATTCTTAGATCATTTAGTCTCCTCCAACGCCGAACATCCGGCGGCCTGTTGAGGAGCTTTCCCATGTCTTTGAGTTTCCCCCTTCGCCTTCTCGCGGCCGCTTCCCTGGCTGCAACGAGTCTTTTTGCCCAGGCGGCCGACCTGACCGTCGCTTACCAGACCACCGTCGACCCGGCCAAAGTCGCCCAGGCCGATGGTGCCTACGAAAAAGCCACCCAGGCCAAGATCGACTGGCGCAAGTTCGACAACGGCGCCGATGTCATCACCGCCATCGCCTCGGGCGACGTGCAGATCGGCTACCTCGGTTCCAGCCCGTTGACCGCGGCCATCACCCGCAAGGTCCCGGTGGAAACCTTCCTCATCGCCACCCAGATCGGCGCCGCCGAAGCCTTGGTGGTTCGTGACGGTTCGGGCATCAACTCCCCGCAAGACCTGATCGGCAAGAAAATCGCCGTGCCATTCGTGTCCACCGGGCACTACAGCCTGCTCGCCGCGTTGAAGCACTGGAATATCGACCCGTCGAAAGTCACCGTACTCAACCTGGCGCCACCGGCCATCATTGCCGCCTGGAAGCGCGGCGACATCGACGCCACTTACGTCTGGGACCCGGCCCTGGGCGTGGCCAAGGAAAACGGCAAGGTCCTGATCACCTCCGCGGAACTGGCCAAGTTCGGCGCCCCGACCTTCGACGCCTGGATAGTGCGCAAGGACTTCGCCCAGAAGCATCCTGAAATTGTCACCGCCTTCGCCAAAGTGACCCTGGATGCCTACGCCCAGTACCGCAAGGACCCACAAGCCTGGCTGGCCGATACGTCCAACGTCGACAAACTGGTGAAGCTCTCCGGCGCCAAGGCCAGCGATATCCCGCTGTTGCTGCAAGGCAATGTCTTTCCCCTCGCGGCCGATCAGGTCGTGAGCCTCGGCGCACCGACCACCCAAGCCATCACCGACACCGCAGCGTTCCTCAAGGAGCAAGGCAAGGTCGAAGCCGTGCTGCCGGACTACGCGCCTTACGTCAGCGCCAAATACATCACTCGTTGAGCAGGAAAAGGGAGACACGCGATGGCCTTGCTACAGCTGGAGCGCATCAGCGCACAGTACCCCGGCGCGGCGGAACCGGTGCTGGCGGATATTTCCCTGACCCTGGGGCCCCAGCAATTGCTGGTTGCCCTCGGCCCGTCCGGCAGTGGCAAAACATCGCTGTTGAACCTGATTGCCGGGTTCGTCGAGCCCAGCGCCGGGCAGATCACCCTCGACGGCACGCCGGTCAAGGGTCCGAGCGCCGAGCGCGGCGTGGTGTTCCAGGACGATGCACTGCTGCCTTGGCAGGACGTGCTGGCAAACGTTGGGTTCGGCCTGGAACTGGCTGGGGTCGGCAAGCAAAAGCGCGAAGCCCGGGCCCGGGAAATGCTTGCCCTGGTTGACCTGGCCGGTTTCGAGCAACGTCGTGTCTGGCAGCTTTCCGGCGGCCAGAAGCAACGCGTCGGCCTGGCCCGGGCGCTGGCGGCCGACCCACGCGTGCTGTTGATGGACGAACCTTTCGGTGCGCTGGACGCCTTCACCCGCGAGCAGATGCAGGAACTGTTGCTGCAGGTCTGGCAGCGCACCGCCAAGCCGGTGTTCCTGATCACCCATGACATTGAAGAAGCCGTGTTCCTCGCCACCGACTTGATTCTGTTGGCACCTAACCCGGGGCAGATCGTCGAGCGCCTGAGCCTGGATTTCGGCCAACGCTACGGGGCCGGGGAATCGGCGCGGTCGATCAAATCCGACCCGCGCTTTATCGAAACCCGCGAGCATGTGCTCGCCAAGGTGTTCGCCCAACGCAGCGCCACTCGACCACAGGAGCGCGCATGAGCAGCTACGAAATTCCAGCCGTCGTCAGTGAAACTACGAGCAGGCGCGCGACCAACGACTCAAGGCCCAGCCTGAGTACACGCTGGATCAGCGGCTTGACCCTGATCGCCCTGCTGGCGGTCTGGTGGGCCGTCACCGCGAGCGGCCTGATCGAACCGCTGTTCCTGCCCTCGCCGTCTGCAGTGCTGCAAAAAGGTTGGCTGCTGGCAACCAGCGGCTACATGGACTCGACCCTCTGGCAGCACCTGGCCGCCAGCCTTGAACGCATCGGCCTGGGCCTGCTGTTCGCGGTGCTGACGGCGGTGCCGGTGGGCATCGCCATTGGCGCCAACCGCATCGCTCGCGGCGTGCTCGACCCGTTGATCGAGTTCTACCGGCCGATTCCGCCGCTGGCGTACCTGCCGTTGATCGTGATCTGGTGCGGCATCGGCGAGTTGTCGAAAGTGCTGCTGATCTACCTGGCGATTTTCGCCCCGATTGCCATCGCCACCGCCACCGGTGTGCGCACTGTCGACCGGGCCAAGCTACGCGCTGCGCAATCGTTGGGCGCCACGCGGGCCCAGTTGATTCGCCACGTGATCGTGCCCAGTGCCTTGCCGGACATCCTCACCGGCATTCGCATTGGCCTGGGCGTGGGTTGGTCGACGCTGGTGGCCGCCGAGCTGATCGCCGCCACCAGCGGCCTGGGGTTCATGGTGCAGTCAGCGGCGCAGTTCCTGGTCACCGACGTGGTGGTACTGGGGATCCTGGTGATCGCACTGATCGCCTTCGCCATGGAAATGGGCCTGCGCGCCCTGCAACGCAAACTGGTGCCGTGGCACGGCCAGGCCCATTGATACCCAATGACTACGCCGACCATTCGGCGCCCAATCCGAGAACTCGACGATGAACCGCCCGACCATTACTCCCTTGAGCACAGCCCTCGGCGCGCAGATCAGTGGGATCGATATCAGCCAGCCGCTGAGCCCGGAACATCGCGAGGCCATCGAGCAGGCTTTGCTTGAACATCAGGTGTTGTTCTTTCGCGACCAGCCAATCGAACCGGAGCAACAAGCGCGTTTCGCCGCGCATTTTGGCGACCTGCACATTCACCCGATCTACCCCAACATACCGGAACAGCCGGAAGTACTGGTGCTCGACACCGCCGTCACCGATGTTCGCGACAACGCCGTGTGGCACACCGACGTGACCTTTCTCCCGACGCCGGCCATGGGCGCGGTGCTCAGCGCCAAGCTACTGCCGGCGTTTGGCGGCGACACGTTGTGGGCCAGCGGCATCGCGGCCTACGAAGCCCTGTCAGCCCCGTTGAAACGCTTGCTGGAAGGCCTGACAGCGACCCACGATTTCACCCGGTCCTTTCCATTGGAACGGTTTGGCAACACCACCGAAGACCTGGCGCGCTGGGAAGAGGCACGGCGGAAAAACCCACCGCTGTCCCATCCGGTGATCCGCACTCATCCGGTGAGCGGGCGACGGTCACTGTTCGTCAATGAAGGCTTCACGACACGGATCAACGAGCTGTCGGAAACCGAAAGCGAGGTGATCCTGAAACTGCTCTTCGCCCACGCCACCCGCCCGGAGCTCACCCTGCGCTGGCGCTGGCAGGTCAACGACGTGGCGTTCTGGGACAACCGCGTCACCCAGCACTTTGCCGTGGATGATTACCGCCCCGCCCGCCGGGTGATGCACCGGGCGACGGTGTTGGGGGATGTGCCGTTTTTCAGGTGAGGCACCGAGTCTGAATTGCTCTTGTGGCGAGGGGATTTATCCCCTCGCCACAAGATTGTGTATTCAGCTGATCATTGCAGATCAGCCGATTCGTTACTCAGCCGACGAGGGCTTCTCCCAAAGATTGATCCCGCCCTCCAGGGCAAACCGATCGATCTGCGCCAGTTCTTCAGCACTGAAGCTCAGGTTCTTCAACGCCCCGACGTTCTCGATGATCTGCTCCGGCCGGCTGGCGCCGATCAGCGCGCTGGTCACGCGGGGATCGCGCAGGGTCCAGGCCAGGGCCATTTGCGCCAGGCTCTGGCCGCGCCGCTGGGCGATCTCATTGAGGGCACGTACATGGGCGATGTTTTCCTCCGACAGGTGCGAAGCCTGCAATGAGCCGCCGCCCGGACGGTTCACCCGCGCATCGGCCGGAATACCCTTGAGGTACTTGTCGGTCAACAAGCCCTGGGCCAGTGGCGTGAAAGCGATCACACCGGTACCCAGTTCGTCGGTGGCGTCCAGCAGGTCTTTCTCCACCCAGCGGTTGAGCAGGTTGTAGGCCGGCTGGTGAATCAGCAGCGGGACTTTCCACTCTTTGAGCAGCGCCGCCATTTCCCGGGTCTTCACCCCGGAATACGAGGAAATGCCGATGTACAACGCCTTGCCCTGCTGAACGGCAGTGGCCAGTGCGCTGGCGGTTTCTTCCAGTGGGGTGTCGGGGTCGAAGCGGTGGGAATAGAAGATATCCACATAGTCCAGCCCCAGGCGTTGCAGGCTCTGGTCGAGGCTGGCGAGCACGTATTTGCGCGAGCCACCACCCTGGCCGTATGGGCCCGGCCACATGTCCCAACCGGCCTTGCTGGAGATGATCAACTCATCGCGGTACTGCTTGAAATCTTCGCGCAGCAACCGGCCGAAATTGATCTCGGCGCTGCCGTAGGGCGGGCCGTAGTTGTTTGCCAGGTCGAAGTGGTTGATGCCCAGGTCAAACGCCGTACGCAGCAAGGCGCGCTGGGTATCGATGGGCGTACTGTCGCCAAAGTTGTGCCACAACCCCAGCGACAGCGCCGGCAGCACCAGCCCGCTGCGACCGACGCGGCGGTAGGGAATGGACTCATAGCGGTTTTGCGCAGCGGTGTAGGTCATCGAAAGGCTCTCTGTTCGGACGCTGGTGGCAGAAGCTAACACTTCACAGACGCATCGGTCAGGCTGAAAGTTCGCATATCAGGTGTGGGAGCGGGCTTGCTCGCGAAAGCGGTGTATCAGTCAGCACAAATTCTGAATTTGCCGACGCATTCGCGAGCAAGCCCGCTCCCACAGGGTTTGCAGTGCCAGGAAGTCGGAGACCACACTAACGCGCCTGCGCAAACACCTCCGCCACCCAATCCACGAATACACGAACCCGCGGCGACATGAGTCGGTTGTGCGGATAGAGCACCGACACCGGCATGGACGGTGGTGGGGTGGCGGTGAGGACTTCCTGCATCAGGCCCTGCCGGATCGGCTCTTCCATCCGGTAATGCGGGCATTGGATCAGGCCCAGGCCGGCGATGGCCGAGGCGGCATAGATTTCGGCGCCGGACACCGACAGCGAGCCCCCGATCGGGACCTCCTTGAGCTCGCCATCGACCATGAACTCAAACGGATACAGTTTGGCGGTGGTCCGCGAGACGTAATTCACCGCCTTGTGATGTTTCAAGTCATCGAGGCACTTCGGCTCGCCGTACTGGCGCAAGTAACCGGGGCTGGCGCAGGTGATCTGCCGAAGATTGGCGACACGCCGGCCGATCAATGATGAGTCCGCCAACTCACCGGAGCGCAGCACGCAATCGACGCCTTCGGCGATCAGATCGACGAAACGATCGGCCTCGCTGATGAACAGTTCTATTTCGGGATAGCGGGCCATGAATTGTGGCAACGCCGGAATCACGAAATACCGTGCCTGGGTGCCGTGCAAGTCCACCCTCAACTTGCCTTTGGGCGCCACGCCGCGAAACGCCAGTTCGGCTTCTTCAAGTTCCGCCAGCAATTGCACGCAGCGTGGGTAATAGGCTTCGCCATCGAGGGTCGGGCGCACCTTGCGAGTGCTGCGCTCCAACAAGCGAACGCCCAGCCAGGCTTCGAATTGATTGAGGGTATGGGTCAGCGTGGCCCGTGGCATGTTCAAGTCTTCAGCAGCCAGGGTGAAACTGCTTCGCTCGTAGATGCGCACGAACACCTTCATCGCTTTGACTTGATCCATCTGAATCCGGTGCCTTTATTGTTAGTGATTGTTGAACAGTCAAGGCAACTTTCGGGCATTTATCGCCGAGAGTAAACATGTGAACCTGGCCTCACCCACTTCAAGAGGACTCAAGCATGCCGACTCAAACGTCCAAAGTTGCCATCATCACCGGTGCTTCCCGCGGCATCGGCGCCGAAATCGCCAAGCAACTGGCCAGCGAAGGTTTCGCCGTCGTCATCAACTACGCCAACAGCGCCAGTGAGGCGTCCAAGTTGGTGGTGCAACTGCGCCAGGCCGGCCACCAAGCCATAGCGGTGAAGGCAGACGTGTCCTCTGCCGCCGATGTCCGCAGGATGTTCGATGAAACCGAAGCGCAACTGGGCAAGGTCGATGTATTGATCAACAACGCCGGCATCCTCCAAGTGATGCCCCTGGCGCAGCACAGCGACGAGTTGTTCGACCAGACGTTCGCCATCAACACCCGTGGCACCTTCAATACCCTGCGCGAAGCCGCGACCCGTTTGAATGACGGTGGCCGGATCGTGAACTTTTCCAGCAGCACCGTGGGCCTGAACCTGCCGGGCTACTCGGTGTACATCGCCAGCAAGGCCGCAGTGGAATCCCTGACCCAGGTGTTCGCCAAGGAACTGCGCGGTCGGCAGATCACGGTCAATGCCGTGGCCCCCGGCCCAGTCGCCACCGAACTGTTCATGCACGGCAAAAGTGAGGAACAGGTGCAGCACTACGCCAAGATGCCGCCCCTGGAACGCCTCGGCCAGCCGCAAGACATTGCCAGCATCATCGCGTTCCTGGTGAGCCCGGCCGCTGGATGGGTGAATGGACAGATCCTGCGGGCCAATGGCGGACTAGTCTGAGGCTTTTTCCTGCATCGCCAGCTAAACCGCCATCGCGAGCAAGCTCGCTCCCACAGGGGTCAAGTGATTCCCTTGTGGGAGCGAGCTTGCTCGCGATGAGGTCGGTGCAGATGAGTCAGCGCACCAAATGCAGGAACTGCAGGTGCCGCTCGTACTGGTCGAGGATGTCGTTGATGACTTGCTCCTTGGTGTAGCCCACCAGGTCGTAATCCTGGCTGCCTTCGCTCAGGTGCACCTCGGCACGGTAGTAACGACGGTTGTTGAGTTCCTTGGAGCCCATGCCGCCGCGGGCGAAGGACGGCGTGAAGTAGCCGCGCATCTGCACCTGGTAGATGAACGGATGCTGCTCACCGTGACCGATCTCCAGGCTGACGTTGTCATTGGCCGGATCGGGCTGGGCCACCACTGTCAGGCCCTTCTCGACGAACACCGCGGTCACTTCTTCAATGGCCGGGCGCACTGTGGTGTCGAGGAAACGGTACACCTCATCACGGGACGGAAAATGCACCGCCTGGCTCAAGCGCTGGCGCCAGCCGCCCGTGCCCCGACGTGAACCCGACACCGGCGCCAGGGAGTGCAATTGCGCGATCTGCTTCTGCGACTCCAGGTAGAACGCCTTGTGCAGGCCCCACATCATCAGCAGCAGAATCAACGAGAACGGCAAGGACGTCAGCACCACCGCCGACTTCAAGGCATCGATGCTGCCGGAGAACAGCAACGCACTGGTCACCAGGGCCGTCATCGCACCCCAGAACACCCGCAGCCATTTCGGCCCGTCCTCATCGGGGTTGCCGCCCTTGGCCGACAACGTCGACAGCACCACGGTGCCTGAGTCGGCGGAGGTGACGAAGAACACGAAACTGATGAACACGGTGACCGCGATGACGGTCTTGCTCCAGGGGTAGGTTTCCAGCAGCAGGTAAAGGCTCATCGATGGGTTTTCCAAGGCGGACATGCCCAGGGCACTCATGCCGTGGTTCAGCACTTGGTCGATGGCGCTGTTGCCGAAGATCGACATCCACGCCAGGGTGAAACCCAGGGGAATCAGCAGCACGCCAAACACGAATTCGCGGATGGTGCGGCCACGGGAAATCCGTGCGATGAACAGCCCCACGAACGGCGACCACGCGATCCACCAGGCCCAGTAGAACACCGTCCAGCCGCCCAGCCAGTCGCTAGGTTCGTTGTAGGCGTACAGGTCGAAGCTCTTCATCGGCAGAGCGCCGAGGTAATCGCCGATGTTCTGGATCAAGGTGTTGAGCAAATGCTGGGTGGGTCCGGCGAACAGCACGAACAGCAACAACGCGCAGGCCAGGAGCATGTTGATGTCGGACATGACCCGCACGCCCTTGTCGACACCGGCCACCGCGACAATGATCGCCGCGCCCATCATCAGCACGATCAGGCCAACCTGAATCCACTGGGTGTGGGCGATGCCGAACAGGTAGTCGAGCCCGGAATTGAGGTGCAGCACACCAAAGCCCATGTCGGCGCCGAGGCCGAACACCGTGGCGATAATACCGAAGCCGTCCACGGCGTAGCCGATGGGGCCGTTGATGCGCTTGCCGATCAGCGGGTACAACGCCGAACGCAGGGCCAGGGGCAAATTGTGCCGGTAGGCGAAGTACGCCAGGGCCATGCCGACGAATGCGAAAACGCCCCAGCCGTGCAGCCCCCAGTGCAAGAACAGGATCTGCATGGCCTGGCGCGCAGCTTCGGCGGTACCGGCCTCGCCCTGGGGCGGCTGGACCATGTGAGTCAGCGGCTCGGACACGCAGAAGAAAAACAGCGTGATGCTGATGCCGGCGGCGAACAGCATGCCGGCCCAGGACAGATAACTGAATTCGGGCTCGTCGTGGTCGGCACCGAGCTTGATCTTGCCGTAGCCGGACAAGGCGGTGACCACCACGAAGACCAGATACAGCGTCATCGCCAGCATGTAGTACCAGCCTACCGTATTGGCCGCCCAGTTCTGCGCGGCCAGCAACCAGGCACCGGCCTGCGCGGGCATGGCAATCACCACCAGGCCGAACAGCAGGATAAAGGTCGCGGCGAAGTAAAAGACCGGCGGGTTCATGCGGACCAGGCCGCTGGGTGGAAGGGACGAGGCACTCATGAAACAAGCACCTCGGGAAAAAGAATCGGGGTGGTCGAAAACGGACTCGGCAAAGGCAAGCCTCCTGTTGTGAGCGGGCAGCAAACCGACGGTTTAACTTGAATGAACGTTCAAGTTAAACATAAATAGCTAGCTAAGGACTAATCGCAGGGCTCGACGGCACGCTTCCTACACTAGCCTACGAGAGGGTATGACGTTGCCAGTAGAGCATTCGTTCACTGGCGCCAAGCCCCTGTGGGAGCGAGCTTGCTTGCGATAGCGGTGTAGCAGTCAATGAAGATGTTGAATGTCAGGCCGCCATCGCGAGCAAGCTCGTTCCCACATGCCGGTTGCCCATGAATATCCGCGTGCCTATAGTCCAGACATCGCCTACAACCAGTACGGACCCATGATCAAAGAACAGCTGTCTCGCTTTAACCGTCTCGACCTGCTCGGCCATCCGACACCACTGGAAAAACTCGACCGTCTCTCCACCTGGCTCGGCCGGGACATCTATATCAAGCGTGATGACCTGACGCCCCTGGCCATGGGTGGCAACAAACTGCGCAAGCTCGAATACCTGGCCGCCGATGCCATCGCCCAAGGCGCCGATACCCTCATCACCGCCGGGGCGATCCAGTCCAACCATGTGCGCCAGACCGCCGCCCTCGCCGCGAAGCTGGGCCTGGGCTGCGTGGCCTTGCTGGAAAACCCCATCGACACCGAAGACAGCAATTACCTGGGTAACGGCAACCGGCTGCTGCTGGAATTGTTCGACGCCAAGGTCGAGTTGGTGGACAACCTGGACAACGCCGATGAGCAGCTGCAGGCCCTGGCCGGTCGCCTGCGCAGCAACGGGAAAAAACCCTACCTGGTGCCGATTGGAGGTTCGAACGCCTTGGGCGCGCTGGGTTATGTGCGCGCCGGCCTGGAACTGGCCGAGCAGATCAAGGACACCGGGATTGAATTCGCCGCCGTGGTACTGGCCTCGGGCAGTGCCGGCACCCACAGCGGCCTGGCGCTGGCGCTGAGCGAAGCCCTGCCGGCGCTGCCTGTCATCGGCGTCACGGTCTCGCGCAGCGAGGAGGACCAGTTTCCGAAGGTCCAGGGCCTGGCCGAGCGCACGGCAGCGTTGCTCGAAGTCGCCCTTCCGGAGGCGTTCAAAGTGAACCTGTGGGACGAATATTTCGCCCCCCGCTACGGCGAACCCAACGCCGGGACACTGGCGGCGGTCAAGCTGCTGGCCAGCCAGGAAGGGCTGCTGCTCGATCCGGTCTACACCGGCAAGGCCATGGCCGGCCTGCTCGACGGCATGGGTCGCGACCGTTTCGACGAAGGCCCGATCATCTTCCTTCACACCGGCGGCGCACCGGCGTTGTTTGCCTACAGCGCGGCGCTCCAGGCTTAGTGGAGACTTCTGTGGGAGCGAGCTTGCTCGCGATAGCGGTATGTCAGCTGCATAAATTTCGGCTGATCCACCGTGATCGCGAGCAAGCTCGCTCCCACAAGCAGTCATTCCAAATAGACATATGCGCTTTGTTTAATATTATTTTCCAATCTATAAAAGCCATCCTATAGTCTCGCCGCAGGCACATTTGCCGCGAGACGCCCAAGCTGCTTTAAGGCAGGATGTGGCAATCTTTTCGGATCGCGGCTACGCCTTATCTCAGCCAAAATAACCTCTTCATAAGAAAACACAGGGGCTTGTCATGAATTTTTCCGCATTACGTCGCAACCTGTTGGTAGGTTCGCTGGGCCTGGCATTGAGCGCCGGGCTGTTGGGGCAAGCAGTTGCCGGTGAGCAGCTGCAGAAAATCAAGGATGCCGGCGAAATCAAGATCGGCCTGGAAGGCACTTATCCACCGTTCAGTTTCGTCGATGACAGCGGCAAACTGACCGGCTTCGAAGTGGAGTTCTCCGAAGCCCTGGCCAAGGAACTGGGGGTGAAGGTCAAGCTGCAGACGACCCCATGGGCCGGCATTCTCGCGGCCCTGGAGTCCAAGCGTCTGGACGCAGTGGTCAACCAGGTGACCATCTCCGAGGAACGCAAGAAAAAGTACGATTTCTCCGAGCCGTACACCGTTTCCGGGATTCAAGCGCTGGTACTGACCAAGAAAGCCGACGAGCTGAACATCAAGAAGGCCGCCGACCTGGATGGTAAAAAAGTCGGCGTGGGCCTGGGCACCAACTACGAACAGTGGGTCAAGGCAGAAGTACCGGGCGCCCAAGTCAAAACCTACGATGACGACCCAACCAAGTTCCAGGACCTGCGCGTCGGTCGTATCGACACCATCCTGATCGACCGCCTGGCCGCACTGGAATACGC
Organism: Pseudomonas brassicacearum subsp. brassicacearum; assembly: GCF_008801605.1. Classification (GTDB taxonomy): domain Bacteria; phylum Pseudomonadota; class Gammaproteobacteria; order Pseudomonadales; family Pseudomonadaceae; genus Aquipseudomonas; species Aquipseudomonas brassicacearum. The sequence goes on from NZ_VZPJ01000011.1 coordinate 145,954, forward strand.
CAAGAAAGCCAAGGACACCACCGTCACCAGCGAAGCCTTTTCGCGCCAGGAGTCCGGTATTGCCCTGCGCAAAGGCGAGCCTGAGCTGTTGGCAGCCGTAAACAAGGCCATCGAAAAACTGCGCGCCGACGGTACGCTGAAAAAGCTTTCGGAAAAATACTTCAGCGCTGACGTTACCCAATAATGGAAGCAGCTCTTCAACTCGCACTGGACTCCGCGCCCTTCCTGCTCAAGGGCGCGTATTACACGGTCTTCCTCAGCCTGGGCGGTATGTTTTTCGGCTTGCTGCTGGGGTTCGGCCTGGCGCTGATGCGCCTGTCGCGCTTCAAACTGGTGAACTGGATCGCCCGCATCTACGTGTCGTTCTTTCGCGGCACGCCGTTGCTGGTGCAGCTATTCGTGATCTATTACGGATTGCCGCAACTGGGCATCGAGCTGGATCCTCTACCGGCGGCCCTGATCGGTTTCTCGCTGAACATGGCCGCCTACGCGTGTGAAATCCTGCGGGCCGCCATCAGCTCCATCGAGCGCGGCCAATGGGAAGCGGCGGCAAGCATCGGCATGACCCGCGCCCAGACCCTGCGCCGAGCCATCCTGCCGCAAGCCGCACGCACGGCCCTGCCACCGTTGGGCAACAGCTTCATTTCCCTGGTCAAGGACACCGCGCTGGCGGCGACTATCCAGGTACCGGAGCTGTTCCGCCAGGCGCAGTTGATCACCGCGCGGACCTTCGAAATCTTCACCATGTACCTTGCCGCCGCGCTGATCTATTGGGTTCTGGCCAGCGTGCTCTCGCACCTGCAGAACGTCCTGGAAGCCCGGGTCAATCGGCATGACCAGGAGTCCTGACCCATGATTGTCGTGGAAAAACTGACAAAGCAGTTCAAGGGCCAGGTGGTGCTCAACGGCATCGACTTGAAGATCGAAGAAGGCGAAGTGGTTGCGATCATCGGCCCCAGCGGCTCGGGCAAGACCACCTTCCTGCGCTGCTTGAACTTCCTCGAAGAGCCTACCAGCGGCCGGATCAAGGTCGGCGACATCGAGATCGATGGCAGTCGCCCGCTGAACCAGCAACAGGGCCTGGTGCGCCGTTTGCGCCAGCAGGTGGGCTTCGTGTTCCAGAACTTCAACCTGTTTCCCCATCGCACCGCATTGGAAAATGTCACTGAAGGCCCGCAGGTGGTGAAGAAAATCCCTCGCGCCGAAGCCGAAGCCCTGGGGCGCAAGCTCTTGGCCAAGGTCGGCTTGGCCGGCAAGGAGGACGCCTACCCACGGCGCCTTTCCGGCGGCCAGCAACAGCGCGTGGCGATTGCCCGGGCGTTGGCGATGGAACCGGCAGTGATCCTGTTTGACGAACCGACTTCGGCCCTCGATCCGGAACTGGTGGGCGAGGTGCTGGCAACCATTCGCGGCTTGGCCGAAGAAAAACGCACCATGGTCATCGTGACCCACGAAATGGGCTTCGCCCGGGACGTGGCCAACCGCGTGGTGTTTTTCGACAAAGGCGTGATCGTCGAACAAGGCGAAGCCAAGGCCTTGTTTGCAGCCCCCAAGGAAGAACGCACGCGACAGTTCCTCAGCAAGTTCCTTTCCGCCGGGCACGGCGCCCAGTAAGTTATTCTTAGCATTATCACTTCCAGGGAAGGAAGTGAGACCGCTGCAAAAGAAACAACTCGCACTGTTTTCATGTGCGGGATATACAACTTCTCGTAACACTCCCCGTCACCCAAGTGTCTTTCCACTTCAGTCTCCAGTGCCCTTGCGCACCCATTTTTTTGAAAACTGGCAAGCCTAGGAAAAAGGCGTGCGGCGCCGCGTATTATTAACTTTGCCGCGTAGGATATTTCTGAAGCCTTTCACAATTAATTATTAAGCAAGTTCCTCTATTGACACTGAAACTACTGAGACCTTATCTAGTGAGCAATAGGCGACGCACATTATTTTAGTTCTGCGCAGTGACTAAACGTAGCCAGCCTCTATGACTGCACAAATAAATATGTCGCGATTATCAAGCGCCTTTGATCAAACGGACTTCGTTTTCAAGCATCAAGGAGAACACCATGACATGTAAGTCGAAGAGTCCTGAACTGGCCGCCCCCACCCTGGCCAATGCCCACCCTACCGGCATCAATATCGCCAACGCCGCTCACCTGGAGGTTGCCATTGCGCCCTACCCTGGTATGGACGCAGGTGACCTGATCGAACTGTTCTGGGACAACTGCTACGTCGGCTCGCGCCTGTTGTCGCAGGCCGATGTGCAAGACAGCGTCACCCTGCGGGTCCCGGAGAGTTTTATCGTCGATGGAGCGTCGCGCATTCACTATCGGGTGATGCAGGTCGGGCGTGGGCCGGCGCTATCCGCCAAGCAACGGGTACATGCGAAGCTCGATTGCCCCGGCGGACAGCCGTCGGCCCTGAGCGGCGATGAAAACCAGGGCCTGGCGCCAGTGCGCATTCCCGGCACTATCCGACGCCAAGGGGTGAACCCCAACCAGATCAAGCGCGGCGTACCGCTGACCATCGAGCCCTACCTGAACATGGCCGCCGGCGATGCCGTGACCCTGCGCTGGGGCGATGTGCGCATGGACCTGCCTGCCGTCACCGCCAGCGAGGTCGGCCAGCCAATCAATATCTGGGTCCCGCCGCAGATCATCCTGGAGGCAGGAGAAGACCTGCGCCTGGAAGTGACCTACTGCATCCTCGACCGTGTGGGCAACAACTCCCATTGGGCACCGCCACGGACATTGAAGATCGGTTGCGCCAATCCGTACCTGAAAAAACCGCCGAAAGAAGCCCTCATGGCGGCCGAACCGCACCGCAAAAGGCCTTGATACGGGAGACACTTTTGCGAGGGACGCTTTTGTGGGCGAGGGAGCTTGCTCCCGCTTGGGCTGTGGGAGCAAAGCTTGCTCGCGAAACAGGCGCCTCGATTCTGCAAGACCGCATCGCGTCCATCGCGGGCAAGCCTTGCTCCCACATAGCGGGAGCAAGCTCCCTCACCACAAAAGCCGCTTCGCCCCAAGTGAGCGTACAGCCGCCCATCTAAATCCAACCTATACATATTCCTAAAAGTTAGTTCAAAAATAATTTATACACGCTTAGGGTATATGAACCGGACCACCGGACATTCTTGATTTTTGCTCGCCGCATTCATCGCGGCGTTTCTTGAGATGTGAGGTGGGTATGGAACGGAACACAATCACCCCAGGGCAATACGCCAGGGCACTGCCAGCAGCCACGGAGTGGCTGTAATGTCGGATCTGGCGCAAGCAAAAGTCCAGAGCGACCTGGACATCGCACCGCTGTTGTTGCCCGCACAGGTGTTGCGCAACGATGCCGAGGCCATCAAAGCTGCCCATGAACTGGCGCAGGTCGCCCGTCAGCAGGCCGCGCGTCGTGACCAGCAACGCAAACTGCCCTGGGCAGAAATCGAGCAATTCACCCGCAGCGGATTGGGCAGCATCGCCATCCCCCGGGCATACGGCGGCCCGCAGGTTTCGTTCGTCACACTGGCCCACGTCTTCGCGATCATCTCCGCCGCTGATCCCGCCCTCGGGCAGATCCCGCAAAACCAGTTCGGCGTGCTCCAACTGATTCTCGGCACCGGCACCGAACGGCAGAAAAAAATCCTCTTGCAGAGCGTGCTCGAAGGTTGGCGCATCGGCAACGCCGGGCCGGAACGCGGTACTCGCAATACCCTTGAGCTCAAGGCTCGGATCACCGCCGACGGTGACGGATTTGTCATCAATGGCCAGAAGTTCTATTCCACCGGCGCGCTGTTTGCCCATTGGGTCGCGGTCAAGGCGCTGAATGACGAGGGCCGGCAGGTGCTGGCGTTCGTGCGGCGCGGCACCCCGGGCCTGCGGATCGTCGACGACTGGTCGGGGTTCGGCCAGCGCACCACCGCCAGCGGCACCGTGCTGCTGAACAATGTGCGGGTGGATACCGAGTTGGTCCTGGATAACTGGCGCATCAACGAAATACCCGGTGTGCAAGGCGCGATTTCCCAACTGATCCAGGCCGCCATCGATGCGGGTATCGCCCGTGGCGCCATTGACGACGCCATCGCCTTCGTCCGTGAACGAGCCCGGCCCTGGGTCGACGCCAAGGTCGAGCGAGCCAGTGACGACCTCTACGTGATCGCCGACATTGGCAAACTGAAAATCGAACTGCACGCCGCCGAAGCCTTGCTGCGCAAGGCCGGACAGGTGCTGGATCAGGTCAGTGCCGCCCCCATCACGGCGCAATCGGCCGCCCGCGCCTCGATTGCCGTGGCCGAGGCCAAAGTGCTCACCACCGAGATCGCCCTGCAAGCCAGCGAAAAACTCTTCGAGCTGGCCGGCAGCCGCGCCACCCTCGCCGAATTCAACCTCGATCGCCACTGGCGCAACGCACGGGTCCACACCCTGCACGACCCGGTGCGCTGGAAGTATCACGCGGTAGGCGCCTACCACCTGAACGGCACCTTGCCGGCCCGCCATTCCTGGATCTGACGACCCGACCTCTGGAGCAGTACATGACGTTTTCTCAACACGTCGCGGTGATCACCAGCGATGAACAAGCCCTGATCGTGGCCAGCGACCTGGCCGATGACTTCAAGCGCGACAGCGCCCTGCGCGACCGCGAGCGCCGCCTGCCGTACCCGGAACTGGAGGCTTTCTCCCGCTCGGGCCTGTGGGGCATCAGCGTGCCCAAGGCCTATGGCGGCGCCGGTGTTTCCAACGTCACCCTGGCCAAAGTCATCGCGCTGATTTCTCAGGCCGACGGCTCGCTGGGGCAAATTCCGCAAAATCATTTCTATGCCCTGGAAGTGCTGCGGGTAAACGGCACTGAAGCGCAAAGACAACGCTTGTACGCCGAAGTACTCGCCGGCCAGCGCTTTGGTAATGCCCTGGCCGAACTTGGCACCAAGACTGCCCATGACCGCATCACCCAACTGCGCCGCGACGGCGAGGGCTATCGCATCAACGGTCGCAAGTTCTACGCCACGGGCGCGATCTACGCCCAGCGCATCCCCACATCGGTGGTGGACGAAAACGGCGTGCAACAACTGGCGTTCGTCCCTCGCAGCAGCCAAGGCCTGACGGTGATCGACGACTGGAGCGGTTTTGGCCAGCGCACCACGGGCAGTGGTTCGGTGGTGTTCGAAGACGTGTATGTCGCCGCCGCCGACATCGTGCCCTTCCAGAGCGCCTTCGAACGCCCCACACCGGTAGGGCCGCTGGCGCAGATTCTTCACGCCGCCATCGACACCGGCATCGCCCGCGCCGCCTACGAAGACGCCCTGCATTTTGTCCGCAATAAAACCCGCCCCTGGATCGACGCCACCAGCGACGTCGCCACAGAAGACCCGCACACCCTCAAGAGTTTCGGCCAACTGAGCATCCGCCTGCACGCCGCCGAAGCCCTCTTGGAGCGCGCTGGTGAGTTTCTCGACCGAGCACAGGCCGACACCCGGGCCGACACAGTCGCCGCTGCCTCGATTGCCGTGGCCGAGGCCCGCGCCATCAGCACCGAGATTTCCCTGGCCGCCGGCAGCACGCTGTTCGAGTTGGCCGGCAGCCAGGCGACCCTGGCCGAACATGGCCTCGACCGCCACTGGCGCAACGCCCGGGTGCACACCCTGCATGACCCGGTGCGCTGGAAATACCACGCGGTGGGCAACTTCTACCTCAACGATGAAAAACCGCCGCTGCGGGGGACCATCTGATGGCGGCCGGCAAGAAAAAGATCCTGCTCAACGCGTTCAACATGAACTGCATCGGGCACATCAATCACGGCCTGTGGACCCATCCCCAGGACACGTCGACCCAGTTCAATACGATCGAATACTGGACCGCCCTGGCGCAATTGCTCGAGCGCGGATTGTTCGACGGGTTGTTCATCGCCGACATCGTCGGGGTCTATGACGTGTACCAACAGTCGGTGGACGTCACGCTCAAGGAGTCGATCCAGCTGCCGGTCAACGACCCGTTGCTGCTGGTGTCCGCGATGGCCGCCGTGACGAAAAACCTCGGTTTCGGTCTCACCGCCAACCTGACCTACGAACCGCCCTACCTGTTCGCCCGACGCATGAGCACCCTCGACCACCTGAGTCGCGGCCGGGTCGGCTGGAACATCGTCACCGGCTACCTGGACAGCGCCGCCAAGGCCATGGGCCTGACCGCGCAAGTCGAGCATGACCGCCGCTACGACCAGGCCGACGAATACCTGCAAGTGCTCTACAAACTGTGGGAGGGCAGTTGGGAAAACGACGCGGTGCTCAATGACCGCGTGCAGCGGATCTATGCCCGGCCGGAAAAAGTGCACAAGGTCCGGCACCAGGGCGAGTTCTACCAGGTCGAGGGCTATCACCTGTGCGAACCCTCGCCCCAGCGCACACCGGTGCTGTTCCAGGCCGGCAGTTCCGAGCGCGGCCTGCTGTTCGCCGGTCGGCATGCCGAGTGCGTGTTCATCAGCGGCCAGAGTAAACCGGCGACCAAGGCCCAGGTGGACAAGGTCCGCGCCAGCGCCGTAGAGGCCGGGCGCAACCCCGGGGACATCAAGGTGTTCATGGGCCTGAACGTGATCGTCGGCGAGACCGAAGCGGCCGCCTGGGCCAAGCATGCCGAGTACCTGAGCTACGCCAGCGCCGAGGCTGGCGTGGCGCATTTTTCCGCATCGACGGGGATCGATTTTTCCCAGTACGAACTGGACGAACCGATCCAGTACGTCAAGAGCAACGCCATCCAGTCCGCCACCAAGACCTTGCAGAACAACGACTGGACCCGGCGCAAATTGCTCGAGCAACACGCCCTGGGCGGTCGCTACATCACGGTGGTCGGTTCGCCCGAACAAGTGGCCGACGAGTTGGAGTCCTGGATCGCCGAAACCGGCCTCGATGGCTTCAACCTGACCCGCATCGTCACGCCGCAAAGCTACGTGGACTTCATCGATCTGGTGGTCCCCGAGTTACAGCGACGCGGCTCATACAAGACCGAATACGACAACGGCACCCTGCGCGAAAAACTGTTTCACGCACAGGCCCATCTCCCCAAGCAACACACCGGTTCGACTTACCGGCACTGACGTGGGAGCAAGGCACTGTGGGAGCAAAGCTTGCTCGCGATGCAGACACCTCGCTTTTTGAGAGACCGCATCAACTTCATCGCGGGCAAGCCTTGCTCCCACATAGCTCTGTTCGCCAAAAAATATGCACCTCCTCCTAAATGACTGGAATAACTGACATGACCAAGCACTTCCTGACCCTGCCAGTCAAAACCCTGGCCCTGGCCCTCGGCCTGTTCAGCTCGGCGCTGTTTGCCGCCGATGCGCCGTTGAAAATCGGCACCACCGCCGCGTTCGCCATTCCCCTGGAAGCGGCCGTCGAAGAAGCCGGCAAGCAAGGCTTGAAGGTCGAGCTGGTGGAGTTCAGCGATTGGATCGCGCCCAACGTCAGCCTGGCCTCTGGCGATATCGACGTGAATTACTTCCAGCACATCCCGTTCCTGGAAAATGCCAAGGCCGCAGCCGGGTTCGACCTGGTGCCCTTTGCGCCGGGGATCATCAACAACGTCGGCCTCTATTCGAAAAAATACAAAAGCTTCGACGAACTGCCAGAAGGTGCCAGCGTCGCCATTGCCAACGACCCGATCAACAGCGGTCGCGGCCTGCAACTGTTGGCCAAGGCCGGACTGATCAGCCTCAAGCCGGGCGTCGGCTACAAGGCCACCGAAGACGACATCGTCGCCAACCCGAAGAAGCTCAAGATCCTGCAGGTCGAAGCCGTGCAGTTGGTGCGCGCTTATGAAGACGCCGACCTGGTGCAGGGTTATCCCGCCTACATCCGCCTGGCCAAGACCTTCGACGCCAGCTCCGCCTTGCTGTTCGACGGCCTCGATCACAAGGAATACGTGATTCAGTTCGTGATCCAGCCCAAGAGCAAGAACGATCCACGGCTGATCAAGTTCGTCGACATCTACCAACACTCGCCAGCCGTGCGCGCCGCCCTGGACAAGGCCCACGGAAAGCTCTACCAAGCCGGTTGGGAAGGCTGACATGAACGCCGTCAACGCTCGACTCCGACACGAAGCCCCCACGCCCCAGAGCGCCGAACACACCGAACTGCATCCGGAGCTCAACCGTGCCCATGTGCGCTTCATCGGCCTGGGCAAGACCTATAACGGTGCCCAGGGTCCGGTGGCCGCGCTGCAAGGCATCGACCTGGCGATCCAGCGCGGCGAGGTGTTCGGCATCATCGGCCGCAGCGGCGCCGGCAAGTCGTCGCTGATCCGCACCATCAACCGCCTCGAACAACCCACCAGTGGCCGGATGTTGATCGATCAGATAGACATCGGCGAGTTCGATGAAGACCGCCTGGTGGAACTGCGTCGGCGCATCGGCATGATCTTCCAGCACTTCAACCTGATGTCGGCCAAGACCGTGTGGCAGAACGTTGAGCTGCCGCTGAAAGTCGCTGGCGTGCCCAAGGAGCAACGCCAGCGCAAAGTTCGCGAGCTGCTGGAACTGGTCGGCCTGCAAGGCAAGCACAAGGCCTATCCGGCGCAACTTTCGGGCGGGCAGAAACAGCGGGTGGGGATTGCCCGGGCACTGGTGCATGACCCGCAGATTTTGTTGTGCGATGAAGCCACCTCGGCCCTGGACCCGGAGACCACACAATCGATCCTCGGCCTGCTGCGCGAAATCAACCAGCGGTTGGGCCTGACCATCGTGTTGATCACCCATGAAATGGCGGTGATTCGCGAAGTCTGCGACCGGGTCGTGGTGCTTGAGCAAGGGCGGATCGTCGAGCAGGGGCCGGTCTGGGAAGTGTTTGGCAACCCGCAACACGAGGTCAGTCGAACACTGCTGGCACCGTTGCAACACGCGATACCGGAAGAACTGCAAAACCGCTTGCAGACGCAGCCGGCATCGGCGGATGCCGCCATTGTGCTGCGCCTGCAATTCACCGGCATAGATCGTGAAGAGCCGGATCTCGCCGCTTTGTTCAGCGCCCTCGGTGGACGGGTGCGACTGCTGCACGGCGGCATCGAGCGAATTCAGGGCCACGGGCTGGGGCAATTGCTACTGGCCGTGAGCGGTTCGTCGTGGGGCGCCGAGGAACTGCGGCAACGGGCGGGCAATTGGGCGCAACGGGTAGAGGTGCTGGGTTATGTGGTTTGATCGGCTGTTGCAGGGTTTCATCGACACGTTCCTGATGGTCGGCGTGTCGTCGCTGATCGCGTTGTTGGCGGGCATCCCGCTGGCGGTGATCCTGGTGACCAGCGGCAAGGGCGGGATCTATGAAGCGCCGGTCTTGAACCGAGCCCTGGGCGCGTTCGTGAACCTGTTCCGCTCGATACCGTTCCTGATTCTGATGGTGGCGTTGATCCCGTTCACCCGGCTGATCGTCGGTACCACCTATGGCGTGTGGGCAGCGGTAGTACCGCTGACCATCGCCGCCACACCGTTCTTTGCCCGCATCGCCGAAGTCAGCCTGCGGGAGGTTGACCATGGTCTGATCGAAGCGGCCCAGGCCATGGGTTGCCGACGCTGGCACATTGTCTGGCATGTATTGCTGCCCGAAGCGCTGCCGGGCATCGTCGGCGGTTTTACCATCACCTTGGTGACCATGATCAACTCTTCGGCCATGGCCGGAGCGATCGGTGCCGGCGGCCTGGGCGACATCGCCTACCGGTACGGCTACCAGCGATTCGACAGCCAGATCATGCTCACGGTGATCGTGTTGCTGGTGGCGCTGGTGGCAGTGATCCAGTTGGGTGGCGACCGCCTGGCACGCGGCTTGAACAAGCGCTGACCGGGGGGAGCAGTTGACCTGTGGGAGCAAAGCTTGCTCCCACAGGCAGACCAGCGGGCTTGCGGTATAGTCACCTGACGCTCCTCACTCAAGCCCCAATCATGAAACACACCACCGAAGACCTGCACGCCATCACCGCCACGACCCTGGGCCATTACAACGCCGTGGCAGAAAGCTTTCGCGAAGGCACCCGCGATCACGATGTCAGCCAGAACATCGACGCCTTGCTGCGCCATATCCAGGGCGAGGCACCGCTGCACATCCTGGATTTGGGCTGCGGCCCGGGGCGCGACCTGCGCACATTCACGGCCATGGGTCATGTCGCGGTCGGCCTCGACGGTTCAGAAAAGTTTGCCCGGATGGCGCGCCAGGACAGCGGCTGTGAAGTGTGGCAACAGGACTTCCTGGAACTCGACCTGCCGGCCGAGCGCTTTGACGGGATTTTCGCCAACGCGGTGCTGTTTCATGTGCCCGTCCAGGAACTGCCTCGAGTGCTCAAGCAACTGCACGCCACGCTCAAGCCCGGCGGCGCGCTGTTCAGCTCAAACCCGCGAGGCGAAAACCAGGAGGGCTGGAACGGCCAGCGCTTCGGCGCCTACCACGACCTCGCGGCCTGGCGCACGTTGCTTGGCGACGCAGGCTTCGTGGAACTGGAGCATTACTACCGACCGGCTGGGCTGCCGCGGGAGCAACAGCCTTGGTTGGCGAGTGTCTGGCGTAAACCTGCTTAACATTTGAAGACGCCATCGCGAGCTTGCTCGCGATGGCGGTGTATTGGCCAATGAAGCGCCATGGCCTCATCGCCTGAAAGGCTTCACTCCTGCTTACCCAACCACTTCTGCGACAACTTCTCCAACCGCCCGTCATCCTTGATACGCGCCAGGGCGTTGTCCAGGCTGGCCTTGAACGCCGGGTTGCCCTTCTGGAACGGAATCACCAGGCTCGGCGCCGGCTCGCTCTTTTTTTCTGGCTGGAATGACTGCGCCATGACCAACGGGCGTGGCGTCTCATCCTTGCTCGCCAGCAGTTGTGCATCCGGATGGCTGTAAACGGCGCTGGTGTCGAAACGTTCCGCCAGTTCCGGGGTCATTGCTATGTGGTTGATGGCGACGTCGTACTTGCCGCTCTCCACCCCGCTCATCAGGTCGCCGGCATCGGTGACCACGAAGTCGGGGCGTACATCGAGCTCACTGGCAAGCATTTCGCCCAGTTCCACTTCGAAACCAGTGAGTTTGCCGTCTTCCTTGAAGTTGAAGGGCGCGGTGTTGGCCTCGAGGGCAATGCGCAGTTCGCCACGGTCATTGATGTCATCGATCAGTTCGGCATGAGCCAGGGGACTCAAAAGGGGTAGCAGGCAAATCAGGCCAGGCAGAAAGCGCATGGTCACTCCTTTGTATTTATACAAGCGACGCTCGTTTCAGGCTCGCTTTGCTATGGTTGTTGCAGGCTTCGACAACGATTGGTCATGAAGTTGTCATGGCCAGGCGGATTTCATGGAAAAACTGGAGAAAAAAATGAAAAGCTTTATGTCTCGTGCCGCGTTGACCGGCCTGTTACTGGGCGCTTCGATGCTGGCAACCGCCGCGACCCCGGCGCCCAAAGGTGCAGAAGTGTTCATCGTTTCCCCGGCAGACGGCGCCACCGTCGCCCAGGAATTCACGGTCAAGTTCGGCGTCAAGGATATCTCCCTGGCTCCGGCCGGCGATATGACCAAAAACACCGGGCACCACCATTTGCTGATCGATGTCGACAAACTGCCTGCCGCCGGCGCGCCGATTCCAAACGACGCCAACCACATGCACTTCGGCAAGGCACAAACCCAGGCCACCATCAAACTGACCCCGGGCAAGCACACCTTGCAATTGATCCTGGGCGACACCGGCCATATGCCGTTCGATCCGTCGATCGTGTCCGAGAAAATCACTGTCAACGTGAAATAACACGCACCGGCTGACGCAACACAAACACCTGTGGGTTTCATGCTGCCCCCGGTGTCAGGCAATAAAAAACGGGAGCCCTTTCGGGGCTCCCGTTTTTAATTGCAAGCCAGGCCTGCTTAGAACAACACGCGGCAACGAATGGTGCCGTTGATGTGCTGCAGCTTCTCTTGCGCCAGATCCGAGTATTCGGCGTCGACGTCGATCACGACGTAGCCGACTTTCTCGTTGGTCTGCAGGAACTGACCGGAAATGTTGATGCCGTTTTCGGCGAAGACCTTGTTGATCTCGCTCATCACACCCGGGATGTTTTCGTGGATGTGCAGCAAACGGTGCTTGCCAGGGTGTGCCGGCAGAGCCACTTCCGGGAAGTTCACGGACGATACCGAGGTACCGTTGTCGCTGTACTTGACCAGTTTTTCCGCCACTTCCAGGCCGATGTTGGCCTGGGCTTCAGCGGTGGAACCGCCGATGTGCGGAGTAAGGATCACGTTGTCCAGGCCACGCAGCGGGCTTTCGAAAATGTCGTCGTTGGAGCGTGGCTCCACCGGGAACACGTCGATGGCGGCGCCGATCAGGTGCTTGTCCTTGATCGCGTCGGCCAGGGCGTCGAGCTTGACCACGGTGCCACGCGCGGCGTTGATCAGGATCCCGCCCTTCTTGATGGCACGGATTTCCTTCTCGCCGATCATCCACTGGGTGGCAGCGGTTTCCGGGACGTGCAGGGTCACGATGTCGGACATGCCCAGCAACTCGTGCAGATTGTTGACCTGGGTAGCGTTGCCCAGCGGCAGCTTGGTCACGGTGTCGTAGAAGAACACCTGCATGCCAAGGCCTTCAGCCAATACCGACAACTGGGTGCCGATCGAGCCGTAGCCAACGATACCCAGCTTCTTGCCGCGGATTTCGAAGGAGTTGGCCGCGCTCTTGATCCAGCCACCACGGTGGCAGGAAGCGTTCTTCTCAGGGATGCCGCGCAGCAGCAGGATCGCTTCGGCCAGCACCAGTTCGGCAACGGAACGGGTGTTGGAGTACGGCGCGTTGAACACCGCGATACCGCGCTCGCGCGCCGCATTGAGGTCAACCTGGTTGGTGCCGATGCAGAAGCAGCCGACCGCCACCAGTTTCTTGGCGTGGTCGAAGATCTCTTCGGTCAATTGGGTACGGGAGCGAATGCCGATGAAGTGAGCATCGGCGATCTTTTCCTTGAGCTGGGCTTCCGGCAGAGAACTGGTGATGTACTCGATGCTGGTGTAGCCCGCCGACTTGAGGACGTCGACAGCCGATTGGTGGACGCCTTCGAGAAGAAGGAACTTGATCTTGCTCTTATCGAGAGAAGTCTTGCTCATCTGCGTAAACCTGTGTCCCGGAGAAAAATGGCAGGGAATCGGACAGCGCATGCTGGCCCGACCGGCGTGACAGCCGTCGCCGCAGAACAGCCGTTGGGCACTACGCTGCGGGGTCGGTATGCTAGCATATGCACCCCGCTAAACACTCATTCCTGCGACGTGAAGCGTTCTCAGGATGACCATGAATTGTTCGAGAGTTCTGTCGATGACCAATCCTGCCGTGATAGATGAGCTGAAGACCCTGGTTGAGCCTGGCAAGGTCTTGACCGATGCCGACTCCCTGAACGCTTACGGCAAGGATTGGACCAAGCATTTTGCCCCTGCACCTTCGGCCATCGTCTTCCCCAAGACCACCGAACAGGTCCAGGCCATCGTGCGCTGGGCCAACGCGCACAAAATCGCGCTGGTGCCATCGGGCGGACGTACCGGGCTTTCCGCCGCAGCCGTGGCCGCCAACGGCGAAGTGGTCGTGTCGTTCGACTACATGAACCAGGTGCTCGACGTGAACCTCACCGACCGCACCGCGGTCTGCCAGCCTGGCGTGGTCACCGAACAACTGCAGAACAAGGCCGAAGAACATGGCCTGTACTACCCGGTAGACTTCGCTTCGGCCGGTTCCAGCCAGATTGGCGGCAATATCGGCACCAATGCCGGCGGGATCAAGGTCATTCGCTACGGCATGACCCGCAACTGGGTGGCGGGCATGAAGGTCGTCACCGGCAAGGGTGACCTGCTGGAGCTGAACAAGGACCTGATCAAGAACGCCACCGGCTACGATTTGCGGCAGCTGTTCATCGGCGCCGAGGGCACCCTGGGCTTCGTGGTCGAGGCCACCATGCGCCTGGACCGTGCGCCGAAGAACCTCACCGCCATGGTGCTCGGCACACCGGACTTCGATTCGATCATGCCGGTGCTGCACGCCTTCCAGGGCAAGCTGGACCTGACCGCCTTCGAGTTTTTCTCCGACAAGGCCCTGGCCAAGGTCCTCGCTCGCGGCGACGTGCCGGCACCGTTCGAAACCGAGTGCCCGTTCTATGCCCTGCTGGAATTCGAAGCCACCACTGAAGAAGTCGCCAACCACGCCCTGGAAACCTTCGAGCATTGCGTGGAGCAAGGCTGGGTGCTGGACGGCGTGATGAGCCAGAGCGAAACCCAGCTGCAGAACCTGTGGAAGCTGCGCGAATACATCTCCGAAACCATCTCCCACTGGACGCCGTACAAGAACGACATCTCGGTAACCGTCTCCAAGGTTCCGGGTTTCTTGCGGGAAATCGACGCGATCGTCGGCGAACACTACCCGGACTTCGAAATTGTCTGGTTCGGCCACATCGGCGACGGCAACTTGCACTTGAACATCCTCAAGCCGGAAAACCTGAGCAAGGATGAGTTCTTCGCCAAATGCGCGACCGTGAACAAATGGGTCTTTGAAACCGTCGAGAAGTACAACGGCTCGATTTCCGCCGAACACGGCGTGGGCATGACCAAGCGCGACTACCTGACCTATAGTCGTTCACCTGTGGAAATCGAGTACATGAAAGCGGTGAAGGCGGTATTCGACCCGAACGGCATCATGAACCCGGGCAAGATTTTCGCGATTTGACGCCTAAAAACACCTGATGAATCCCAGAAGCAGGAGTCGGTAATGAGCTATCAGCACCAGTATGTCGACGGTACACGTATTCATTTCCCGGTAGGGAAAGTGGTGTGCATTGGCCGTAACTACGCCGAACATGCAAAGGAACTGGATAACCCGGTGCCCACCGAACCCTTGCTGTTCATCAAGCCGGGCAGTTGCGTGGTACCGCTGGAAGGCGGTTTCAGCATTCCTGCCGACCGTGGCTCGGTGCACTACGAGGCGGAAATCGCCGTGCTGATCGGCAAGCCGCTGTCCACCAAGCCCAGCGTTGAAGAAGTACTGGACGCGATCTCCGGCTTCGCCCCGGCCCTGGACCTGACCCTGCGGGACAAGCAGGCCGAACTCAAGGCCAAGGGCCTGCCGTGGGAAGTGGCCAAGTCCTTCGACGGCGCGGCGGTGCTCGCACCGTTCGTGTCGAGCGGCACCTTTGCCGACCTGACCGACATCCCCGTTCGCCTGACCATCAACGGTGAAGTGCGCCAGGACGGCAACAGCAGCCTGATGCTCAACCCTATCGTGCCGATGATCCAGTACATGGCCGGCTGCTTCTCGCTGCAGGCCGGCGACGTGATCCTCACCGGCACCCCGGCGGGCGTCGGGCCGTTGAATGCAGGTGATGAGCTGGTACTGGAGTTGCCGGGGGCGAGCCGCTTCGAAAGCAGCGTTCGCTAACGGCTACACCTGCGCCCCCCTGTGGGAGCGAGCTTGCTCGCGATGAGGCCATCACATCCAGCATTGATGTTGGCTGATACACCGCTATCGCGAGCAAGCTCGGCTCCCACAGGGCTGGGTTGAGTTCCACCCCACCATTTACCGTTTTTTTCACATGCCATCCGGATAATTCCGGGGAATGCGGCATCTGAGCCAGCCACTCCCCTAGCCGAATTTTCTGGAACGCATTCCCCGATGGCCAAACCCCAAGCACTGTCCGCCACCAAACCTGCCCGCCGCTCCCGCTTCGCCCTGCCCTGGTATGCCTGGTCGCTGCTGGCGGTGGCCGCTGCCTATGGCCTGGCGTTTGCGATGCATTGGGACGACCGCGGCCTGCTTTGGCTATCGGAACGCTTCCAGAGCCCAGCCGAGCGCCAGGCGAGCATCTGGCTGCCAGACTACCGCGCCGTGATCGACGCCAAGCCACTATCCGGCATGGAGAAGGACGAGGCGTCCGATGTGACTTACAACCCGCAGACCAAGACCCTGTTCGCCGTCATGGGCAAAAACCCGTTCCTGGTGGAACTGACCCTGCAAGGCGATGTGCTGCGCAAGATGCCCTTGGTGGGTTGGAGCAACCCCGAGGGCGTGGCTTATATGGAAAACGGCCTGCTGGCGATCACCGACGAACGCAATCACACGCTGACCATCGTCCACGTTGGTGCCGATACCCGCGAACTGAACAACGCCGACTTCCCCCACTATGATCTCGGCCCATCCAAGAACCAGAACAAAGGGTTCGAAGCGATCGTCTGGGACCCGCGCAACCAGCAACTGGTGCTCGGAGAGGAACGCCCGCCAGCGCTGTTCACCTGGAAAAGCGATGGCAGCCAGTCGCTCAAGGGCGACAAGCAGATCCATGTCAGCAATGAACTGGACCTGCGCAATCTCTCGGCACTGGCGATCGATCCGCGCACCGGGCACATGCTGGTGCTTTCGGCCGACTCGCATCTGTTGCTGGAACTGGACGAAAAAGGCGAGCAGGTCAGCTTCATGACCTTGCTGGGCGGCTTCAACGGCTTGAAAGACACAATCCCTCGTGCCGAAGGCGTCACCGTCGATGAGGCCGGCAATCTGTACATGGTCAGCGAGCCGAATCTGTTCTATCGTTTCGAAAAACAGCGCTGACAGCACTAACTCTGCGGGATAAATCTTCCTTCGTTGTAGGGTGTGGCACACAGCCATTAAGCTTCAGTTCAGGCAGCCGTGGTATTTCCACGCACCTGTTCTTATCCGAGCCCACCCTGACATGCGTCGACTCGCCCGCCCAAAACCCTTGATCCTGATGCTGCTGACGCTGGCGCTGATCTTCCTGATCGCCGCCGGCCAGCACCTGCGCCTGTTCGAACGCGCCTGGTTCAACGTCAACATCCTCTTCAAACCCATCAACGAGCAAGCCATCGCACTGGACCAATACCAGGTCACAGTCGAGGCGCAGGTAATCGAAGGCCTGAACGATGACGTTTCGGCGCTGACGTTCGATCCGGTACGCAAGAGCTTGTTTACAGTTACCAACCAGAATTCCGAGCTGATCGAGCTGTCACTCGATGGCAAGATCCTGCGGCGCATTGCGCTGATCGGCTTTGGCGATCCGGAGGCAGTGGAATTCATCAGCGAAGACATCTACGTCATCACCGACGAGCGCCAGCAGCGGCTGATAAAGATTCGCCTGGAAGACGACACCCAATTCCTCGACGCCGCCGAAGCCGAACAGATGACCCTGGGCGTGCATATGAGCGGCAACAAGGGGTTCGAAGGACTCGCCTACGATTCGGTAGGCAAACGCCTGTTCGTAGCGAAGGAACGCGACCCGATGCTGATTTATGAAGTGCATGGGTTTCCTCACCACAATCCGGAAAAGTCCTATGCAGTCCATGTGATCAACAACCCCAAGCGCGATGCCGGGTTGTTCGTGCGCGACCTCTCAAGCCTGCAATACGACGAACGCAGCGGCCATTTGCTGGCGCTGTCCGAGGAGTCGCGGTTGATTATCGAATTGGATATCGACGGCCGGCCATTGAGCACGCTGTCGTTGAGCAAGGGCCGCCAGGGCCTGCAAAAAACCGTGCCCCAGGCCGAAGGCCTCGCCATGGACGACGATGGCAACCTGTATCTGGTGAGCGAGCCGAATCTGTTCTACGTGTTCAAGAAGTCACAACCTTGATCCACTTACCCTGAACTACCACAAAAACCCAATGTGGGAGCGAGCTTGCTCGCGATAGCGGTGTATCAGCCATGAAGGTATCGACTGACATACCGCCATCGCGAGCAAGCTCGCTCCCACAGGGTCCGGTGTTGAATCCAATAACTGATCGCCCGGTTTATTCAGCCCGCAGGGTCTTCACCCCTTCAGGGGTCCCTAGCAGCAGCACATCCGCAGGCCGTGCAGCGAACAAACCGTTGGTGACCACGCCCACGATGGCGTTGATCTGGCTTTCCAGTTCCACCGGGTTGGTGATCTGCAGGTTGTGCACGTCGAGGATGATGTTGCCGTTATCGGTCAGCACGCCATCGCGATACACCGGGTCGCCGCCCAGCTTCACCAGTTCGCGGGCCACATGACTGCGGGCCATCGGGATGACTTCCACTGGCAATGGGAACGCGCCAAGCACCGGCACCAGTTTGCTGGCGTCGGCGATGCAGATGAAGGTCTTGGCCACGGCCGCGACGATCTTCTCGCGAGTCAGGGCCGCGCCACCGCCCTTGATCAGGTTCAGGTGCGCGTCGCTTTCGTCGGCGCCGTCGATGTAGAACTCCAGGTCGCTCACGGTGTTGAGCTCGTACACCGGGATCCCGTGGCCCTTGAGGCGCGCGGCGGTTGCTTCGGAGCTGGCGACCGCGCCGTCGAACGCGCCCTTGTGTTGCGCCAGCGCGTCGATGAAGCAATTGGCCGTAGAGCCGGTGCCAACCCCGACGACGCTCTTGTCATCCAGCTTCGGGAGGATGAGGTCGACGGCGGCCTGGGCCACGGCCTGTTTGAGTTGATCCTGGGTCATGCGGGCTCCGAAAGCGGGCAGGAAGTAAAGAGGGCCGCGAGTATAACCCAACAAAACCTTGGGATTCGTGTGGTCGCCCAGCTAAAAGCCGGGTTAGACTCCTTGGCCCTGCCCAACCCGCTCAGTGATGCTTTCCGATGCTTGAACAGTACGTCAAAAAGATCCTCACCTCGCGCGTTTACGACGTTGCCGTAGAAACCCCGCTGCAGACCGCTCGCCAGCTCTCCGAGCGGCTGGGCAACAGCATTTTGCTCAAGCGCGAAGACTTGCAGCCGGTGTTCTCGTTCAAGATTCGCGGGGCCTACAACAAGCTGACCCAGCTCAGCGACGAAGAGCGCGCACGCGGCGTGGTCACGGCTTCGGCAGGCAACCACGCCCAGGGCCTGGCCCTGGCGGCCAAGGTGCTGGGCGTCAAGGCCACCATCGTGATGCCCAAGACCACCCCGGAAATCAAGGTCGAAGGCGTGCGCTCACGTGGCGGCAAGGTGGTGCTGCACGGTGACTCGTTCCCCGAAGCCCTGGCCTATTCGCTGAAACTGGTCGACGAAAAAGGCTACGTCTACATCCACCCGTATGACGATCCCCACACCATCGCCGGGCAGGGCACCGTGGCGATGGAAATCCTGCGCCAGCACCCGGGACGCCTGGATGCGATCTTCGTCCCGGTGGGCGGTGGCGGGCTGATTGCCGGGATCGCGGCCTACGTGAAATACCTGCGCCCGGACATCAAGATCATCGGCGTCGAGCCGGACGACTCCAATTGCCTGCAAGCGGCGATGGCCGCTGGCGAGCGCGTGGTCCTGCCGACCGTGGGGCTGTTCGCCGACGGCGTCGCCGTGGCACAGATCGGCCAGCACACCTTCGATATCTGCAAGCACTACGTGGACGAAGTCATCACCGTCAGCACCGACGAAATCTGCGCGGCCATCAAGGATATCTACGACGATACCCGCTCGATCACCGAACCTGCCGGCGCCCTGGGCGTGGCCGGGATCAAGAAATACGTCGAGTCACGGGGCATCAGCGGCCAGACCCTGGTGGCCATCGACTCCGGTGCCAACGTCAACTTCGATCGCTTGCGCCACGTTGCCGAACGCGCCGAACTGGGCGAAGGCCGCGAAGCGATCATCGCCGTGACCATCCCCGAGAAGCCGGGCAGCTTCAAGGCGTTCTGCGAAGCTGTCGGCAAGCGCCAGATCACCGAATTCAACTATCGCTACAACACTGGCAGCGAAGCGCACATCTTCGTCGGCGTGCAGACCCACCCGGAAAACGACCCGCGCAGCGCGCTGATCGCCAGCCTGACCGAACAAGGCTTCCCGGTGCTGGACCTGACCGACAATGAACTGGCCAAGTTGCACATTCGCCACATGGTCGGCGGACATGCGGCACATGTCATCGACGAAGTGGTACTGCGCTTCGAATTCCCGGAACGCCCGGGTGCGCTGTTCAACTTCCTCAACAAGCTGGGCGGGCGCTGGAACATCTCGATGTTCCACTACCGCAACCATGGCGCGGCGGATGGCCGTGTGGTCGCCGGGCTGCAGGTGCCGCACGATGAGCGCCACCTGGTGCCGGCCGCCCTGGAAGAAATCGGCTACCCGTACTGGGATGAAAGCGATAACCCGGCCTACCAACTGTTCCTGGGTTGATAAAGCCGGGCTAGGCTGTGAGCAAGACTTGAGGAAAATCCAACAATGGAAACATTGACTGCGCTGAAGATCGCTCACGTCATCGCCACCGTACTGCTGCTGGCGGGCGCCCTGGGGCTGGCCATCTGGGTCTGGCGCACGCGCCGCAACGGCGATGCCACGGCGGCGGCGCGCACGCTGCAACGTCCGCGGCTGTTCATCTGGCTGGTGATGATCCTGGCACTGGCAAGCCTGCCCTTCACGGGCTGGTGGATGGTGCATCAGGTTGGCTGGTCGCTGGGGCAGACCTGGCTGCTGGCTTCCAGCGTGCTCTACACCGTGGCGGCGCTGGCGGGGTTCTGGCTGGTGGTGCGACTGAACAAATTGCGCAAGACGCCGGGAGGTAGCGGGAAGTTTACCTTTGCCTTGGCGCTGTTCAGTGTTGTCTGCTTTATCGCCATTGCGGGGTTGATGGGGGCCAAGCCGGTTTAAAACACAGTCTGTGGGAGCAAGGCTTGCTCCCACAGTCAATTGCGCAACGAAATCACCGGCCAACCCCGCTTCTGGGCCTCGACCCGAAGATTCGGATCCGGATCCACCGCCACCGGATGCGTCACCACCTCCAGCAGCGCCAGGTCATTCATCGAGTCGCTGTAGAAATAGCTGCCGTCGAGCGAATGCCCGGTCTCTTCCAGCCAACGGTTCAGCCGGGTCACCTTGCCCTCGCGAAAGCACGGGACATCCGTGCTGCGCCCGCTGTAGCGCCCGTCGATCATCTCGCACTCGGTGGCGATCAGGGTTTCGACGCCCAGGCGCTCGGCAATCGGCCCGGTGACAAAGCGGTTGGTGGCGGTGATGATCACCAGCTTGTCGCCGGCGTCACGGTGCTTTTCCAGCAATTCGATGGCCTGGGGCAAGACGATCGGCTCGATGCAGTCGCGCATGTAGTCCAGGTGCCACTGGGCCAGCACGTGCATTTCGGTACGACCGAGAATTTCCAGGCAAAAATTCAGGTACTCGGCGTTGTCGAGCTTGCCGGCCAGGTAATCCTGGTAGAACTCGTCGTTGCGTGCCTTGTAGGTCACAGCGTCCAGGAAACCGCGCTCGCACAGGTAATCGCCCCACGCGTGGTCGCTGTCGCCGCCCAGCAATGTGTTGTCCAAGTCGAATAAAGCCAGCCGCATTGCAGTTACTCGCTGAAAAATCTGAAGAAAGGCGTCCAGAATACGGACTTTTCACAAGAGTGCACATAAGCTAGGCGGGCTCGTTGCTGCTTTCACAACCTTTGTGGAACAATGCGGCGACATGCGTTTGCGAGGTTGTTGCCGTGATCGACCCCGATGGTTTCCGCCCCAATGTGGGGATCATTCTTACGAATGATGCAGGGCAGGTGCTATGGGCTCGCCGTATCAATCAAGACGCCTGGCAGTTTCCCCAGGGCGGGATCAACCCCCAGGAGACGCCGGAAGAGGCCTTGTACCGCGAGTTGAACGAAGAAGTGGGGCTTGAGCGAGAAGATGTCGAAATACTCGCCTGCACCCGAGGCTGGTTGCGCTATCGTTTGCCGCAACGCCTGGTCAGGACGCACAGCCAACCGCTGTGCATCGGCCAGAAGCAGAAATGGTTTCTCCTGCGCCTGATCTCCAACGAGCAGCGGGTGCGGATGGATTTGACCGGTAAACCGGAGTTCGATGGCTGGCGCTGGGTCAGCTATTGGTATCCGTTGGGCCAGGTGGTGACATTCAAGCGCGAAGTGTACCGACGCGCTCTCAAAGAGCTTGCCCCGCGCCTGCTGACGCGCGACTGACGACGGAGTTCGACCCCGAGCCATGCTCAATACGCTGCGCAAGATCGTCCAGGAAGTTAACTCCGCCAAGGATCTCAAGGCGGCGTTGGGGATTATTGTATTGCGTGTCAAAGAGGCCATGGGCAGCCAGGTCTGCTCGGTCTACCTGCTGGATCCCGAGACCAATCGTTTCGTGCTGATGGCCACCGAGGGCTTGAACAAGCGCTCCATCGGCAAAGTCAGCATGGCCCCCAATGAAGGCCTGGTCGGTCTGGTCGGCACACGCGAAGAACCCCTGAACCTCGAAAACGCTGCGGATCACCCGCGCTACCGCTACTTTGCCGAAACCGGCGAAGAGCGCTATGCCTCGTTCCTCGGCGCACCGATCATCCACCACCGCCGCGTTGTCGGCGTGTTGGTCATCCAGCAAAAAGAACGCCGCCAGTTCGATGAGGGTGAAGAAGCCTTCCTCGTGACCATGAGCGCGCAACTGGCCGGGGTTATCGCCCACGCCGAGGCCACCGGCTCGATCAGCGGCCTGGGTCGACAGGGCAAGGGCATCCAGGAAGCCAAGTTCGTCGGCGTACCGGGTTCACCGGGCGCGGCGGTGGGCACGGCGGTGGTCATGTTGCCGCCCGCCGACCTGGACGTGGTGCCAGACAAGACCATCACCGATATCGACGCCGAATTGGGCTTGTTCAAGACCGCCATCGAAGGCGTGCGCGCCGACATGCGCGCCCTGTCGGCCAAGCTGGCGACGCAGTTGCGCCCTGAAGAGCGCGCGCTGTTCGACGTTTACCTGATGATGCTCGACGATGCCTCCCTGGGCAGCGAAGTGACCACCATCATCAAGACCGGCCAGTGGGCCCAGGGCGCACTGCGCCAGGTGGTGACCGACCACGTCAACCGTTTCGAACTGATGGACGACGCCTATCTGCGCGAGCGGGCCTCGGACGTCAAGGACCTTGGCCGCCGGTTGCTGGCCTACTTGCAGCAAGAGCGCCAGCAGACCCTGGTCTACCCCGACAACACCATCCTGGTCAGCGAAGAGCTGACCCCGGCCATGCTCGGCGAAGTGCCCGAAGGCAAGCTGGCGGGGCTGGTCTCGGTATTGGGTTCGGGCAACTCCCACGTGGCAATCCTGGCCCGGGCCATGGGCATCCCGACGGTGATGGGCCTGGTGGACCTGCCGTACTCCAAGGTCGACGGCATCCAGATGATCGTCGATGGCTACCACGGCGAGGTCTACACCAACCCCAGCGACGTGCTGCGCAAGCAGTTTGCCGATGTGGTCGAGGAAGAAAAGCAACTGTCCCTGGGCCTGGATGCGCTGCGCGACCTGCCGTGCGTGACGCTCGACGGCCACCGCATGCCGCTGTGGGTCAACACCGGCCTGCTGGCCGACGTGGCCCGGGCGCAGAAACGTGGCGCCGAAGGTGTGGGCCTGTACCGCACCGAAGTGCCGTTCATGATCAACCAGCGCTTCCCCAGCGAAAAGGAACAGCTGGCGATCTACCGCGAACAACTGGCCGCGTTCCACCCGCAACCGGTGACCATGCGCAGCCTGGACATCGGCGGCGACAAGTCCCTGTCCTACTTCCCGATCAAGGAAGACAACCCGTTCCTCGGCTGGCGCGGTATTCGCGTGACGCTCGACCACCCGGAAATCTTCCTGGTCCAGGCCCGCGCCATGCTCAAGGCCAGCGAAGGCCTGAACAACCTGCGCATCCTGTTGCCGATGATCTCCGGCACCCATGAACTGGAAGAAGCCCTGCACCTGATCCACCGGGCCTGGGGCGAAGTACGCGACGAAGGCACCGATGTACCGATGCCGCCAGTGGGCGTGATGATCGAGATTCCGGCGGCGGTGTACCAGACCAAGGAACTGGCGCGGCAGGTGGACTTCCTGTCGGTGGGTTCCAACGACCTGACCCAGTATCTGCTGGCCGTGGACCGCAACAACCCGCGGGTCGCGGACCTGTACGACTACCTGCACCCGGCGGTGCTGCAAGCCTTGCAGAACGTGGTGCGTGATGCCCATGCCGAAGGCAAGCCGGTGAGCATCTGCGGCGAAATGGCCGGCGACCCGGCGGCGGCAGTGCTGCTGATGGCGATGGGGTTCGACAGCTTGTCGATGAACGCCACCAACCTGCCGAAAGTGAAGTGGATGCTGCGCCAGATCAACCTCAGCAAGGCCCAGGAATTGCTCGCGGAGGTGATGACCATCGACAACCCGCAAGTAATCCACAGCTCCTTGCAACTGGCGCTGAAGAACCTTGGGTTGGCGCGGATGATCAATCCGGCTTCGAACAAGACCCTCTGACCCCTATCGCGAGCAAGCTCGCTCCCACAGGGGATCTCGGTTGTTCACAAAATATGTGTTCACTGAAGATCCACTGTGGGAGCGAGCTTGCTCGCGATGAGGCCGGCAATCACACAGCAAAAACTAAACCCTGACTTCCACCTCCCCCAAATGCCCCCCATGCGGCCCGAAACTGCGCTCGACCATCTGCCGCGTCCCGTCGGCATGGACAATCAGCGCCGTACTGGCCCGCGTCCCGTAGGCCGGGCTGGCGATGAACACACTCGATAGCAGCATCTCGGTCGCCACTCCCACCCCCGTATCAGGCAGCTCAGCCACCGAAGCAGGTTGCGGGTCGTTCAACAGCGTAAGCAGTGCCTCAGGCCGCGGATCGTCCAGCACTTCGCCCAGCGCCGTGCGGGCCTTGAGCAACTTGGGCCAGGGTGTGTTCAGCCCAGCGTTCGACAAGCCATAGAGCCCCTCGCCCAACCGCTGCGGCTGGGTATCGCGGGCGTTGTGGTGCCAGAGCTCGACGCCATCGCCGAGCAGCAGGTTGAACCCACCATACTCGCTGGCGCGGGGCACGATTTCGCTCAAATACTCGGCAATCGAAAGATTTCCGGTCAGAAACCGCGCCACCAGTTCGCCACGCGACTTGAATGCCGGCAACTGGCCCGGGTCACGAATGTTGGTCAGCGCTGCAAAGCGCCCCTCGGCGCCAATGCCGAGCCAGGTGCCGCCGGCCTCCAGGTCGCGCCCGGCATGCACATGGGGCGCATCAGGCCACTGGGCCAGGGGCAAGGTCGGCCGGGCATAGAACTCGTCGCGGTTGGCCGCCACGATCAGCGGCCGGGCATGGCCGGGTCGCCAGGCAAATACGATCAGGCACATCAGGTTGTCCTGTTTAAAAATGAAGCTGAACGACACCGCTTTTGTGGCGAGGGGATTTATCCCCTCGCCACAGGGACAGCGATCATTAGCCACTCTACTCACACATCCATCATGCATCCATCGCCTTCAGTGGAGCCAGGGACCATGGATCCGTTACCATGCCGCTCTTATTTCGGGGATGGGTGGGGAGACGCTGGTGGAATTTGTGCTCTATCTGCTGCTCGGCGCCTGCGCCGGCGTGCTGGCCGGGTTGTTCGGCGTGGGGGGCGGGATCATCATCGTCCCGGTGCTGGTGTTCAGTTTCACCCTGCAGGGCTTCGACCCGCAGGTGTTGACGCACCTGGCCGTCGGCACCTCGCTGGCATCAATCATCTTCACCTCGGTCAATGCCGTGCGTGAGCACCAGCGCAAAGGCGCGGTGCGCTGGCCGATTTTCGCCTGGATGACCGTCGGGATCCTGATCGGTGCCGGATTCGGCGCGATCACCGCCGAAGCGATTTCCGGCCCGCACCTGCAAAAGATCATCGGCGTGTTCGCCCTGATCGTTGCCGTGCAACTGGCCCTGGACTTCAAGCCCAACGCCAGTCGCAGCGTACCGGGCAAGGCCGGACTGACCCTGGCCGGCACGGTGATCGGCTGGGCCTCGGCGATTTTCGGCATCGGTGGCGGTTCGCTGACCGTGCCGTTCCTGACCTGGCGCAGCGTGCCGATGCAGCAGGCGGTCGCAACCTCATCGGCCTGCGGACTGCCCATCGCCGTGGTCAGTGCTTTAAGTTTCATGATTCTGGGCTGGCACGATCCGCTGCTGCCGGCCCATAGTCTCGGTTTTGTGTATTTGCCGGCGCTGCTGGGCATCGCCCTGACCAGCATGGTCTTCGCCCGCTTCGGCGCGCGGCTGGCCCATCGCCTGTCACCGCGCTTGCTCAAGCGGCTGTTCGCCGCCCTGCTATTCTGCGTCGGCTTGAGTTTCCTGTTCTGACGCAATCCTGGCTTAATCCCGAGGTGGCACCGTCGCCCGGGTATTTTTGACGTTTACGAGGAATATCAATGCTGCCTTACCCGCAGATCGATCCGGTGGCCCTGGCCATCGGCCCGCTGAAAATCCACTGGTACGGCCTGATGTACCTGGTCGGCATCGGCGGCGCCTGGTTGCTGGCGTCGCGCAGGCTCAACCGTTTCGACCCGACCTGGAACAAGGAAAAGCTCTCCGACCTGGTGTTCTGGCTATCCATGGGCGTGATCGTCGGCGGGCGCCTGGGTTACGTGCTGTTCTACGACCTGAGTGCGTACCTGGCCAACCCGACGCTGATCTTCGAGGTCTGGAAGGGCGGCATGTCGTTCCACGGTGGGTTCATCGGCGTGATGCTGGCGGCGTTGTGGTTCGGCAAGCGCAACAACAAATCGTTTTTCGAGCTGATGGACTTCGTCGCGCCGATGGTGCCGATCGGCCTGGGCGCCGGGCGCATCGGCAACTTCATCAATGCCGAATTGTGGGGCAAGCCGACCGACGTGCCGTGGGCGATGATCTTTCCGCCGTTCAGCGATCCGGCGCAGCTGCCGCGCCACCCGTCGCAGCTGTATCAGTTCGCCCTCGAAGGCGTGGCACTGTTCCTGATCCTCTGGCTGTTCTCGCGCAAGCCACGGCCAACCATGGCGGTGTCGGGCATGTTTGCGCTGTTCTACGGGATCTTCCGTTTCATCGTTGAATTCGTCCGCGTACCGGACGCCCAGCTCGGCTATCTGGCGTGGAACTGGCTGACCATGGGCCAGGTGCTGTGCCTGCCGATGATCGTCGGCGGCCTGGCGCTGATCTGGCTGGCTTATCATCGTGCGCCGGCTGCGGCGGCCAAGGTTTAAAATTCGAACCCCGGGGCGCTGGCCCCGGGTTCAAGGACACAGGTAACCCATGAAGCAATATCTCGATCTGGTGGCCCACGTCATCAAGAACGGCACCAAGCAAGCCAACCGCACCGGTGTGAACACCATCAGCTTCCCCGGCGCCATGCTGCGCTATGACTTGAAAGATGGCTTCCCAGCCATCACCACCCGCAAGATGGCCTTCAAATCGGCCATCGGCGAGATGTGCGGCTTCCTGCGCGGCGTGAACAATGCCGCCGAATTCCGAGCCCTGGGCTGCAAGGTCTGGGACCAGAACGCCAACGAAAACGCCCAGTGGCTGGCCAACCCGTTCCGCCAGGGCGAAGACGACCTGGGCGAGATCTATGGCGTGCAATGGCGCAAGTGGCCGGCCTACAAACAGATCCCCCTGAGCAACCCGGCGGCCATCGAGCAGACCCTGGCCCAGGGTTACCGGCAGATCGCCGAAGGCGAAGAAAACGGCCAGGCCTACGTGGTGCTGTACAAGGCCATCGACCAGGTTCGCCAGTGTGTCGACACCATCATCAAGGACCCGGGCAGCCGGCGCATCCTGTTCCACGGCTGGAACTGCGCCCAGCTCGATGAGATGGCCCTGCCGCCGTGCCACCTGCTCTACCAGTTCCACCCGAATGTCGAGACCAGGGAAATCTCCCTGACCCTCTATATCCGCTCCAACGACCTGGGCCTGGGTACGCCGTTCAACCTCACCGAAGGCGCCGCGCTGCTGAGCCTGATCGGTCGCCTGACCGGCTACACACCGCGCTGGTTCACCTATTTCATCGGCGATGCCCACGTCTACGAAAACCACTTGGACATGCTTAACGAACAGCTCACGCGCGAGCCGTTCCCGATGCCCAAGCTGGTGATTTCCGAGCGTGTGCCGGAATTCGCCAAGACCGGTGTGTACCAGCCTGAGTGGCTGGAGTTGGTGGAACCGAGCGACTTCTCCCTCGAAGGCTACCAGCACCACGCGCCGATGACCGCGCCGATGGCGGTCTAAAAGAATCCCACCATCACCCCTGTGGACGGGCCTGTGGGAGCAAAGCTTGCTCGCGATGGAAACGCCTCGATCCGTCAGAAGATCGCGTTATCGTTCATCGCGAGCAAGCTTTGCTCCCACAGGATCGCACCAAGCTTTGCTCCCGCAGGCTCGCCTATAGGCCTCTGTGTATTCGGATTAGCGGCAAGGGCTCAATGCCCGTGGCTGCGCCCCACATGCGAATGCTCCACCTCCGGCGCCACCGCTCCACTGACTTCCAACCGCTGCAAGATCCCGCATTGATCCAGGTCCGGTCCTTCGCCGCAGCGATGGCGCAGGTCGATCAGTTGCGTCTGCAACGCCAGCAGGCCGTCGATGCGGGCCTTGACGTGTTGAATGTGTTCGTCGATCAGCGCGTTGACGCTTTCGCACTGGTCCTGGGGGCTGTCGCGCAGGGCCAGGAGGCTGCGGATTTCTTCCAGGGTCATGTCCAGGGTGCGGCAGTTGCGGATGAACGTCAGCCGCTCGGCATGGGCCTGGGTGTAGACGCGGTAATTGCCGTCGCTGCGGGCCGGTTCCGGCAGCAAGCCTTCGCGCTCGTAGTAACGGATGGTTTCGACCTGGCAGTCAGTGATTTTCGCCAGTTCTCCGATCTTCATGGTGCGGCCTCCCAAATAGGTGCTTGACCCTATAGTGGCTACAGGGTCTTTACTGCGCAACAGGCACTTTTCACGGACGTCACCCGATGAGCGATTCCCTTCACATCCACAAACCCGACCACGGCCATGACCACGGGCATTCCTGCTGCGCATCGAAAGCAGCCCCGTCGCAGGTCATCCTCGACAAAACGCCGACGGACGGTGCGCGGCTGAGCAGTTTCCGCATCGAAGCCATGGACTGCCCCACCGAACAGACGCTGATCCAGAACAAGCTCGGCAAGCTCGAAGGCGTGCAGCAACTGGACTTCAACCTGATCAACCGCGTGCTGGGCGTGACCCATGATTTGCCTAGCGACGCGCCCATCATCAAGGCCATCGAATCCTTAGGGATGCAGGCCGAGCCGATGACGCCAGGCAAAGAGAAAGCCACCCCTGACTTGCCCGCCCCGGCCAAGCCCTGGTGGCCGCTGGCGCTGTCCGGCGTGACGGCCCTGGGTGCCGAGTTGATCCACTTCACCAGCGCCGCGCCAAACTGGGTGGTCGCGCTGGTGGCGTTGGTGTCGATCCTCAGCGGCGGCCTGGGTACCTACAAGAAGGGCTGGATCGCCCTGAAAAACCGCAACTTGAACATCAACGCGCTGATGAGCATCGCCGTGACCGGCGCCGTGTTGATCGGCCAATGGCCGGAAGCGGCGATGGTGATGTTCCTGTTCACCGTGGCCGAGCTGATCGAAGCCAAATCCCTCGATCGGGCGCGCAACGCCATCAGTGGCCTGATGCAGATGGCCCCGGAACAGGCCACCGTGCAACAGGCCGATGGCAGCTGGCAGGCGCAAGACGTAAAAGTCATCGCCCTCGGTGCGCGGGTACGGGTTCGCCCGGGCGAAAGGGTTGGCCTGGACGGCGACGTGGTCGCCGGTCGTTCGACCATTGACCAGGCACCGATCACGGGCGAGAGCCTGCCGGTGGAAAAAACCATCGGCGACAAGGTGTTTGCCGGCACCATCAACCAGGCCGGCGAATTGGAATACACCGTGACCGCGGCAGCCGATCACTCCACCCTGGCGCGAATCATCCACGCCGTGGAACAGGCCCAGGGCTCCCGCGCGCCGACCCAGCGCTTCGTCGACCAGTTCTCGAAAATCTACACCCCGGCGGTGTTTGTCCTGGCCCTGGCTGTAGCCATCATCCCACCGCTGTTCATGGGCGCGGCGTGGTTCGACTGGATCTACCGGGCGCTGGTGCTGCTGGTGGTCGCTTGCCCGTGCGCACTGGTGATTTCCACCCCCGTGACCATCGTCAGCGGCCTCGCCGCCGCTGCGCGCAAAGGCATCCTGGTCAAGGGCGGCGTGTACCTGGAGGGCGGCTACAAGCTCGACTACCTGGCCTTGGACAAGACCGGCACGATCACCCGCGGCAAGCCGGTGCAAACCGACTATGTGGCGCTGGACCCGAGCGTGGAAACCACCGCTCCGGCCCTGGCCGCCAGCCTCGCTGCCCGCTCCGACCACCCGGTTTCCCGGGCGATTGCCAACGCGGCTGTGGATAAACAACTGACACAGCAGGTTGTGGATAACTTCGAGGCGCTTGCCGGGCGCGGCGTGCGCGGCGACATCGGCGGGCAGACTTATCACCTGGGCAATCACCGCCTCGTGGAAGACCTCGGCCTGTGCTCGCCCGAACTGGAAGAGAAACTCTTCGCCCTGGAAAAACAAGGCAAGTCCGTGGTGCTGCTGCTCGACGCTACAGGCCCGTTGGCGCTGTTTGCCGTGGCCGACACCGTGAAGGACTCCAGCCGCGAGGCCATCCGGCAACTGCATGACCTGGGCATCAAGACCTTGATGCTCACCGGCGACAACGCCCACACCGCCGACGCGATTGCCGCGCAGGTAGGCATGGACCAGGCTCGGGGCGACCTGCTGCCCGAAGACAAGCTGCAAGCCATCGAAGCGTTGTACGCCCAGGGTCACCGCGTCGGCATGGTCGGCGACGGCATCAACGACGCCCCGGCCCTGGCCCGTTCGGAAATCGGTTTCGCCATGGCGGCGGCCGGCACCGACACGGCCATCGAAACCGCCGATGTCGCCTTGATGGACGATGATCTGCGCAAGATCCCGGCTTTCATTCGCCTGTCGCGGCAGACTTCAAGCATCCTGAAACAGAACATTGCCTTAGCGTTGGTGATCAAGGCGATCTTCCTCGGGTTCACCTTCGCCGGGTTCGCCACCATGTGGATGGCGGTGTTCGCCGACATGGGGGTGAGTTTGCTGGTGGTGTTCAATGGGTTGCGGTTGTTGCGCAAATGAAGCGCTCAGGGGGCTGAAATGACGCCTCGCGAGCAAGCTTTGCTCCCACAGATCTTTGCGAATACAGAATCTGAATTCACCACGGATCTGCTGTGGGAGCAAAGCTTGCTCCCACAGTTGGATCTTTGTGAAGACAGAACTTGAATCACCACATATCTGCTGTGGGAGCAAAGCTTGCTCCCACAGTTGGATCTTTGTGAAGACAGAACTTGAATCACCACATATCTGCTGTGGGAGCAAAGCTTGCTCCCACAGTTGGATCTTTGTGAAGACAGAACTTGAATCACCACATATCTGCTGTGGGAGCAAAGCTTGCTCGCGATGGGCTGCACAGCAGCCCTCATGAGTTAACGCCAATTCAATCGCGCTTCGGCTCGCGGATCTTGTACCAGGCCACATACAGCGCCGGCAGGAACAGCAGCGTCAGTAGCGTCGCGATGATGATCCCGCCGATCATCGCGTAGGCCATCGGCCCCCAGAACACTTCCCGGGCGATCGGGATCATCCCCAGGCTCGCCGCAGCCGCCGTGAGCAGGATCGGTCGGCGTCGGTGCTCGGTGGCTTCCACCACGGCATCCCAGGGCTCGTAGCCGTCACGTTCGTATTCATCGATCTGGGTCACCAGGATCACCGAGTTACGGATGATGATGCCAATCAACGCGAGGATCCCGAGGATCGCCACGAAGCCCATGGGCGTGCCCGTCGGCACCAGCGCCAGCACCACGCCGATCAACCCGAGAGGCGCGACGCTCGCCACCAGGAACAGTTTCTGCACGCTGTGTAGCTGGATCATCAGGAAGGTCGCCATCAAGAACAGCATCAACGGCACGACACTGGCGATCGGCCCTTGGGCCTTGCTGCTCTCTTCCACCGTACCGCCCGTGGCGACCTTGTAGCCCACTGGCAGACCGGCAGCGAACTTGTCGATGGCCGGTTGCAATTGCTTGACCAGGTCGGTGGGCTGGATCTCGTCGCGCACGGCGGCCTTGATGGTGATGGTCGGCTTGCGGTCACGACGCCATACCAAGGGTTGTTCCAGTTCATAGCGCACCGTGGCGAACGCCAGCAACGGAATCGAGGTGCCGCCCGGGGTGACGATTTGCAGGTTCTGCAGGGTTTCCGGCGAACCACGCTCGGCATCTTCGGCACGGCCGACCACGTCGATCAGGTAAATATCGTCGTTGACCTGGGTCACGGGCGAGCCGCTGACGATGCTGTTCATCAGCCTGGCCACATCATCGGAAGACAAGCCCAACTGCCGCGCCTTGTCCTGGGCGATGTCGATGCGCAGCACCTTGCCCGGTTCGTTCCAGTCGTAAATTATTTCGCCAATGTGCGAGTTCTTGTCCAGCTCGGTGGCCAGTTCGATAGCATGCTTGCGCACCTGGTCGATGTCCTTGCCACTGACCCGGTACTGGATCGGCCGGCCCACCGGCGGCCCCATTTCCAGGGCCTGCACGTAGCTGCCAATCCCGACGAAATCCTCGCGCAGACGCTTTTGCAGGCGCTCGGTGAGGGCCGTGCGCGACTCCAGGCCCTTGCTGACAATCACCAGTTGCGCGTAGTACGGGTTCTGCAGTTGCTGGTCCAGCGGCAGGTAAAAGCGAATCGCGCCTTCGCCGATGTAGGTGCTCCAGCGCTCGATATCCGGGTCGCCCTTGAGGGTCGCTTCCAGGCGATCGACGGCCCGGCGGGTCTCGTCCATTGAGGCGTTCTGCGGCAGGTTGAGGTCCACCAGGATTTCCGGCCGGTCCGAGGACGGGAAGAACTGGTTCTGCACGAAGCGCATGCAAAACACCGACAGCACGAACAGCAGCACGGTAATGCCGATGGCCCACCAGCGATTGCGCATCGCCCACAGCAGGCCGCCGTTGAACGCCCGGCCGATCCGCCCCGGCTCGGCGCTGTGGGGTTTCACATTGGTGCTGAGGATGTGCACGCCGATCACCGGGGCAAACAACACCGCGACGATCCACGACACCAGCATCGCCACGGCGATGACCGCGAACAGGGTAAATGTGTACTCACCAGCGGAACTGGCGTTCAGGCCGATGGGCACGAAGCCGGCCACGGTCACCAGGGTCCCGGTGAGCATCGGGAACGCTGTCGAGGTATAGGCGAACGTCGCGGCCTGGTCCTTGCTGTCGCCTTTTTCCAGGCGTGTGACCATCATTTCCACGGTGATCATCGCGTCGTCCACCAGCAGGCCGAGGGCGATAATCAACGCACCGAGGGAAATCCGCTGCATGGTGATGCCGCTGTATTCCATGAACAGGAAGACCATCGCCAGCACCAGCGGAATCGAGCAGGCCACCACCAGTCCGGCCCGGACGCCGAGGCTGACGAAGCTGACGACCAGGACGATGATCACCGCCTCGAACAAGGCACTGGTGAAGCCGCCGACCGCCTCTTCCACCACTTCGGCCTGGTCCGACACGGTATGCACGCCAACGCCTACCGGCAGGTCAGCGGTCAGCTCGCTCATGCGCGCATGCAACGCCTTGCCGAAATCCTGGATGTTGCCGCCCTTCTTCATTGCGATGGCGAGGCCGATGGCCGGCGTGCCGTTGAAACGGAACATCGGCGTGGCAGGGTCAACGTAACCGCGGCTGATATCGGCGATGTCGGCCAGTCGATAGAAGCGGTCATTGAGCCGCAGGTTGACGTTGGCCAGGTCTTTTTCGGATTGGAACTGCCCGGACGTGCGCACGGAAATCCGCTCGGGTCCGGCATCGATGACCCCGGCCGGGGTCACGGCGTTCTGGGTTTGCAGGCTTTGCACGACTTGTCGTTGGTCGATCCCCAGGGCGGCAAGTTTGCGCGTGGAGAAGTTCAGGTAGAGCACTTCGTCCTGCTCGCCCACCATCTCGACCTTGCCCAGGCCCGGGACGTCATGGATCTCGGCGCGCACCTGTTCTACGTAGTCGCGCAACTGGCGCATCGACAGGCCATCGCCAGTGAAGGCGTACACCGAACCGTAGACATCGCCGAACTCGTCGTTGAACCCGGGCCCTTGCAGGCCGTCAGGAAAATCGCCGCGAATGTCGTTGATCTTCTTGCGCACCTGGTACCAGATCTCGGGGATATCCTTGGCCCCGGTGGTGTCGAGCAGGTACACGAACACCGTCGACTCCCCCGGTCGGGTGTAGCTTTTGACGTAGTCGAGGGAATCGAGCTCTTCGAGTTTCTTCTCGATGCGATCGGTGACCTGCCTGAGGGTTTCTTCCTGGGTCGCGCCAGGCCAACGGGTCTGGATGACCATGGTCTTGATGGTGAACGATGGGTCTTCTTCGCGCCCCAGGTTCATGTACGAAAACACGCCCATCAACAATGCCACGAACATCAGGTACCAGACGAACGACTGATGTCGCAGGGCCCATTCGGACAGATTGAAAGGCCCTTTCATCGTGCTTCCTCGTCGAGTTTCACTTTCTGCCCCGGCTGGAGACTGTTCACCCCGGCGCTGACCACGCGATCGCCGGCCTTGATGCCGTTGGCCACCAGCACCGAGCTGGCCGAACGTTCGAGAATCCGCACGTCACGGGGCGAGACGGTCTGGCTGTGCGGGTCGACCAGCCAGATCCGCGCCTTGCCGTCGATCTCTTGCAACGCGCTGAGTGGCAGCTCGATGCGCGGTTCGATGGTCGAGCTCAGGGTCACGCTGATGGCCGTGCCCAGGCGAAAACCTGGCGGCGTATCGGCCAATGTCAGGCGCGCGCGGCGGGTGCGGGTGGCGCTCTGGGCCTGGGGTTCGATCTCGCGCACGGTGGCGGTGGTGTGGATGCTCGGGTCCAATTGCGCGGCGACCTCGAACACCACGTCCGCGGGCAGGCGCTCGGCCAGACCGGCCGGCAGGTCGATCACCGCCTCCTTGATGTCCGGGCGGGCCAGGGTCACCACTTGCTGGCCGGCGGTGACCACCTGCCCGGCTTCGGCATTCCAGGCCGTGACGACGGCGTCGTGGTCGGTGTGCAGTTCGCTGTAGTTGAGCTGGTCGCGGGCCTGCTCCACCGAAGCCCGGGCCTGTTCAAGGGAAGCGCCTGTGGTTTTCAAATCGGTCTGGGCGATATCCAACTGCGCCTGGGCACCGACGCCACGGTCGAACAATTGCTGCTGGCGGCGGGCATTGGCCTGGGCATTGATGTACTGCGCCTCGATCCGCGCCAGATCGCCCTGGGCGGCGCGCAACTGGTTCTGCTGGTCGGTAGGGTCGAGCGTGGCAAGCAGGTCGCCCTTCTTCACCTCCGCGCCGACGTCGACATTGCGGCTGGCGATCCGTCCTGGCACGCGGAAACCCACGTCGCTCTCGTAGCGCGCCTGGATATTCCCGGCGAACCGCCCAAGCGCCTGCTGGTCGAGGGCCCTGACTTCAATGGACAACACCGGGCGCACCGGTTCGGGTGGCGCTTCTTCCTTGGAGCAGGCAGCCAGCAAGAGGCCGGCCGAGACCATCCATAAACGCTTCATGGCTGGGCTCCCGGCCTGGTTTTTTCAGAGGTGTTTTCAGCGATCTCGACGCGTACGCCGGGGTGTAGCAATTGCCCGCCTGCGGTGATGATTTTCTCACCGCCCTTGAGGCCATCGCTGATGATGACTTTGCCGGTCAGGTAACGGCCTACGGTCACCGTCTGCAACTGCGCCTTGCCCTCACCATCCACCAGCCACACGGCCGGGTCACTAAGGTTCTTGGTCAGGGCCGACCAGGGCAGCTCGAAGGCGGTCTTGCCGGCGGATTTGGCCGTGGCACTGACCACCGAGCCCAAGTGCATGCCTTCGGGTAAATCATCGAGGGTGACCTTGACCTGCACGGTGCCGGTCTGGGCAGACACCGCCGGGGTGATCTCACGCACCGTGCCGGTGGTCTTGATGGCGGGGTTATCCAGCAAACTGATGGTGATTGCAGGGTCCGACGGCGGTTCGCTCAACAGCGATTCGTAGATGTTGAACACCGCGTCGCGTTCGCCATCCCGGGCCAGGCTGAAGATCGGCTCCGTGGCCTGCACCACCTGGCCGACTTCCGCCTGACGCGCCGTGATGATGCCCGGTGCCTCGGCAATCAGTGCGGTGTAGCTCAGTTGCTCGCGGGCGTTGGCCAGTTGGGCCTGGGCAGCGGTCAGCGCACTCTGGCTACTGCGTAGTTGAGCCTGGGCAGCGTCGTATTCGCTCTGGCTGGTGTAGCCCTTGGGCAAGAGTTTCTGCTGGCGCACGAACGCCGCCGCACTCTGCTTGACCCGCGCCTGCTCTGCAGCCACCTGGGCCTCGGCGGAGTCGACGTTGGTCTGCAGGTCCCGAGGATCGAGCCGGGCCAGCACTTGCCGGGCCGAGACCCGGGCGCCGACATCGACCTTGCGTTCGATGATCTTGCCACCCACGCGAAACGACAAGTCAGCCTGCACCCGCGCCTGGACATCGCCGGTCAGGGTCACAGAAGCGGCGTATTCGCTGGGCACGGCTTGCTGCACAAAAACCCGTGGCAGGGCTTTTTCCACAGGCTTGTCATCACCGCATCCGGCCAACATCGCACAGAGGCCCAGGCCAACTATCAGTTTGATTCGGGGACCAGCCATGCAGACTCCTTTGCGCTGTACGGACGTACCAGTGACGATACGACTGTGAGCTTAGAACAGGGTTCAACGAATACAACAGGAGCACAAATCAGGCAAACTGATCGTCTCCTATGGACCCCTGCAGCAGGAGTCTGCTCATGCTCAAGACCCTGGCGGTGGCCAATTACCGCTCCATCAACAAGTTGGTAATCCCCCTGGGTCGGCTGAACCTGATCACCGGTCCCAACGGCAGCGGCAAGTCCAATCTGTACCGCGCCCTGCGCCTGTTGGCAGAGACAGCCCAGGGCGGAGTGGTCAACGCCCTGGCCCGCGAAGGCGGACTGGACTCGACCTTCTGGGCCGGGCCGGAAGAAATCAGCCGGCGCATGCGTAACGGCGAAGTGCCGGTCCAGGCGATTGTGCGCCAGGGCACCAAGCGCCTGCGCCTGGGCTTCGCTGGGGAAGACTTCAGCTATTGCATCGCCCTGGGCTTGCCGGAGCCCAGTCTTTCAGCATTTTCACTGGACCCTGAAATCAAGCGCGAATGCATCTGGGCCGGCCCGGTGTTTCGGCCGGCCAGCCTGCTGGTGGACCGCAACGGGCCGATGATCCGTGCCCGCGAAGGCCGCTCCTGGGATGTGCTGGCCCAGCACACGCCGACCTTCGACAGCCTGTTCGACCAGGTCGGCAGCCTGCGTACTTCGCCGGAGGTCCTGCAGATGCGCGAGTTCATTCGTCGCTGGCGCTTCTACGATCATTTTCGCAGCGATGCCGACGCCCCGGTGCGCCAACCGCAACTGGGCACCCGCACGCCGGTGCTGCACCACGACGGACGCGACCTGGCCGCCGCGTTGCAGACCATCCTTGAAATCGGTGACGTCGAGGCCTTGCATGCCGCCATCGGCGACGCGTTCCCCGGAGCCCACCTGCACATCGAGAAACTGCAAGGCGGACGTTTCGCTATCGCGTTTCAACAGCATGGCCTGCTGCGCCCGTTGTCCGCCGCCGAACTGTCGGACGGGACCCTGCGCTATCTGTTGCTGGTGGCCGCCCTGCTCACACCACGACCGCCCTCGCTGATGGTGCTCAACGAACCGGAAACCAGCCTGCACCCCGATCTGTTGCCGGCCTTGGCGCGGCTGATCATCCGGGCTTCAGTCAATTGCCAGGTCTGGGTGGTGTCCCACGCCACGCGCCTGATCGCCGCCCTGGAGCAGGATGAGGGTTGCAATTGCATCGTGCTGGAAAAGGAGCTTGGGCAGACCGGGATTGTCGGGCAGCGGGTGTTGGATGAGCCGGCGTGGCATTGGCCGGACTAGCCAGCGCCTGATAAACCGAATCGCGAGCAAGCTCGCTCCCACACCCCGAATTTGCCGCGAAGGACAAAGACGACTACTTTTCTTTTCGCCGAAAGACGGATTTTTTAAGTACCCCTCCAAGGGAGCACTGTTTTTCACCCGGCCGAACCATCACAAGGAAGAGAACATGGCTGACGTAAAAGTGCCGCAGCGACTGGAACCGCAGGAAATAGTGAAATTGTTGGTGGCGTTGCGCAGGGCGTTGAAGAGCGGGGTGGCCTGAGGGGAACGATCACGCCGACGCTGTATCAGCCGTCGGCGCTTGAAACCGTGACAAGGTTTACCGCGCGAATCAGAACGCCGGCAGTACCGCGCCGCTGTATTTCTTCTCGATGAACGCCTTCACTTCAGGGCTGGTCAGGGCCTTGGCCAGTTTCTGGATGGCCGGGCTGTCCTTGTTGTCCGGACGGGCCACCAGGAAGTTGACGTAAGGCGAATCCGCACCTTCGATCACCAGTGCGTCCTTGGCCGGGTTGAGACCCGCTTCCAGGGCATAGTTGGTGTTGATCAGGTCCAGGTCGACCTGGTCCAGCACACGCGGCAGCATGGCCGATTCCAGTTCCTTGAACTTGAAGTTGTGCGGGTTCTTGGCGATGTCTTTCGGGGTCGCCAACGCGTTTTTCGGGTCTTTCAACTCGATCAGGCCTGCCTTCTGCAGCAGGATCAGCGCACGGCCGCTGTTGCTGCCTTCGTTAGGCAACGCGATGGTCGCGCCATTTGGCAGATCAGCCAGCTTTTTGTACTTCTTCGAGTAGCCGCCGAACGGTTCGACGTGAACGCCGATCACGGTCACCAGATGGGTGCCTTTGCCTTCGTTGAAGTTCGTCAGGTACGGCAGGGTCTGGAAGTAGTTGGCGTCCAGGCGCTTCTGATCCACCTGCACGTTGGGTTGGACGTAGTCGGTGAAGACCTTGATTTCCAGGTCCACGCCTTCCTTGGCCAGGGCTGGCTTGATCAGCTCGAGGATTTCAGCGTGGGGTACAGGCGTGGCCGCCACGACCAGTTTTTCCGCGGCCTGGGCCAGGCCCGAGGCCAGGGCTGCCGCCAATGCGGTGAACAACAGAACCTTTTTCATGCAGTGTCCTTATCGAATATCACTGTCGTCATGGACGACGGCCAACGAGGGAGTGCCAGCGAAGTGCTATCGCTGGCGTGATGCGGAAGATACCGATATTTTTTATGCCTTAAAAATATTTTTTATGGACGGACATATATCAATATTGCATATAACAAAAACATACGGAGGTACCTTCGTCATGCAAATCGGATGTCCGAGCCTCGCTTCCTGACTTCACCGTAAATATCTTCGGGGGCTTCAGCTCGCTCATGATTGCTGAACCATTCGTCCGCCTGTCGAAGATACCCTTTGGCCTTTTCAATGTATTTTTCTCTCTCGATTGTATAGGTGACGCCTTTAACCGGGTAATTGGCGTAGCCGACTACATCCTTGGCCGTCAGCACGTTGGCGAGATCGTCTTGCAGGCCGATGAAGTTGCGCTGGCCTTCCCGAACCAAAGGGCTCGCGGCCTTGGAGTAGCCGCCAACACGTGTCGCGCGCACATTGCTGCGACCCAGCGTCACCACGTCACCGAGCGAATCAACGGTTTTGCGCAGGGCTAGCGATGTCCCCCTTCCCAGCAATTTGCCGGCCAGCGCAGCCCCGCCGGAGACGGCGCCCAAGGCAAGGCTGGTGTAGCTCAGGATTTGAGCGGCAACGGCGTCCGGCGCGGCCTCTTCCAACACCACCGACGCAATCGATACCGCGCCTCCCACCACCTCCAGCGTCAAGGCCGCCGCAGCCGAAAACGACACCCCTACCAATGGCGCGGATGCGCCAAGTGTCGCAATGGTGAATGCAACAGAGGCGATCGCGAAAGCAGCAGTAAGGCCGATCTTGATCCAGCCCCAGGTAGAAATATGACCGGTCGGATCGCTGAGATTGATCGGGTCTGCGAGGCAATAGGCATAGGGGTTCAGGCCACCGCCATCAAAAGGACTCCAACTGTCGGGCCTATGAAATCGCATCAGTACCGGATCGTAGGCCCGATAGCCATTGCCAAGCAGGTAGCAGCCAGTGACCGGATCCAGCGGTTCGCCGCCGAAACCGAACAGGCTGCCCAACCCGTCTCCCCCCGGGCGTTGGCCATAAGGCGAATAGGCGTGATGGGGATTGTCGCCGCCAGAAAGTGCTTGCAGGACATTGCCGCAGCCATCGGTTCTGAATAACGCTGTCTCTTGCCCCTGCAACAACGCCAACAACTGTCGTTCTTCGCGAACGATGCTGCGACTGCCCTTTTCCGTTACCTCGCTGGATAACTGCTCTTCTCGGTAGAACCGGCGATACGGCTCCTGCCCCATCAACTCAACGGCATGAAGCCGGTCCGAAGCATCGTACCGATAGCGCGCCAATGTCGACCTTGAGTCAGCCGAACTCACGCGCTCCAGGCGGCCCAATTCATCGTAGGTCAGCTGGCGACCCCATGAGTCGTTGAGCAAGTTGCCGTCGTCGTCATATCGGAAGGTCGAATTGGCGGACACATAATCGCGATGACTGTGGGTAACAGCACTCAGTTGCGTTTTGTCAGCCAGGTCATATCGGTACGTGGCGGTGTTCTCGCCGCCCGCGAAACGCGTGACGACCCGCCGGATATTATCGAGATAGTCATAGGTGTAATCCTGCGACGTGATGATTTTGCCCTGTACGTCCACGGGCGCCTGCGGGCCTTGACAGGCGTAACGGGTCAATCGGCCCCGCAAATCATAGGCAAACGTCTCGACACGCAGCACCCCGTTTGACTTGAGCGTACGCCGGCTGAGCTTATCCCCCGGGCCGAACGACTGGGCGACCTCGACGACGTCATTGGCCGAGGAGGCGGAACGTCTAAGGATTTCGCGGCCAAACTCGTCGTATACCAGATCGGTGACCATCGAAAGGCCTGATCGAGGATCGGTGACGGTGATGCACTTGACGAGCCCTTGGGCGTCGTACGAATAGGTGGCGGTGATGCGTTCTTGAGCGGAGGCGCTGACTGGGCCTTGTGTGACTCCCGACAGGCGTCCCGTTTGATCATAAAGACAGATGCGGGCCATGCCGTTGACGTCGGTATGGCCAATCGGCTTACCCATCAATGAATAGGTTTGCTCACTATCGAACCGGTCAAGCGCAGTGACCCAGGATTCTCGGCTGAGCCGGCCTGAAGGACCATATTCCATACGCCGCTGCACCAGCGAATTGGCCGCTTCCTGAAGCAAGCCGGTGTGCGGATCAAACCGATGCTTCGTGGCGACGGATGCCTGGCTGCCGGAGCGGCTGGTGATGCAATCATCGAGCATTGGATCAAGTGTGAACCGCAGCTCTTTCCCGGCGGGAGTGCGCTTGCGCGAAGCGTTCCTGCTGGAACCCGCATAGCTCATTCGTTCGCTGCGACCGCCGCATTGATTGTCGGTAATGCGCATCAACCCATCGTAGGCACGAGTTCCCAGTACATAGCCGTTCGCGCTGATTTGCGTGGGGTGATCAGCCTGACTTTGCAGCGCGTACTTTTTCTCGATGACAGTACCGTCCGGTAGAGTCGTACTCAGCACACGGCCAGCCAAATCGTATGTGTAGCGGGTAACCGCACCGTCGGAAGCGATTTGCCTGATACACCGTCCCAAGCCATCGTAGTCATAGACAGTGACCTCCCGCACAACGCCTGACAGATCCATACGTTCGACGCGCGCTGGTTTCTCCAGAGCGTTAAGGAATGTACAGGTCTTGCCGCCACCATCCGTCCAGTGGGTACGAGTGCGTGCCACAGGATCGATCTCATCATGAACGATCACTTGCCCACGACGATTGGTACGGTTCTGATGCCCCCACTGGTCGTAGTCGTAAAGCGTTTCCAGCGTTTTCGGCTCGCCGTTGAACCAATCGATTTGTTTATCCGACTGCAGGCGACCGAGGCCGTCGTATCGGGCCTCATAAACGACCCGCATCGGCGCGCCGGGCATATCGACGTCCTGTTTCTCGACGTTCAGGGTGCGACCCAGTCCGTCGCTGCGGGTCACTGTCAGGCCGCCGCGGGCGTCCTTGACAGTGACGGTGGCATGACCGCCGGGCGCCGACTGATAGATGAACTCACGCGACGCAGAGTGGCCGGTGTCGGGCATTACCGTTTCACGGGTCAACTGCCCCAGCGAATCGTATTCCATGCTGACCACGCAGCCACCGGCCTCACTGCTCTTGATCAACCATCCGCATACGTCATGCCAGTCCTGTCGTAGATGGCTCAGTCCTTGGGCGCTAAAGGTCTGGTCGGTGCGAACGTTATCGTTTTCATGTTGGTAGGCGTAACGATATTCGCTCCGCACGCCACCTACCGTTTCAACTTTGCTCTGCAACCGCCCATGAAAGACGTCACTAACGTTGTTGATGTATTTCAACCGACAGTCCACCCGTGGCTCGCTGATGCCCTCTTCGTAGAGTGTTTCACTGGCGAGCCGAACACAGGGACGCCCAGCAAGCAGTGAGGGCGATTGGCTGTAGGTGTAATGAACGACGGTGGTAGGTGCGGTGGCGAAATCAGGCGAAGGGTGTATCGACTTGCGCTTGAGGAAACAAGGCACGCCTATGGGGCTGGGTGGACAATCCACGCATCCTTGTGCCGGGAAGTACTCATAAATCTCCCGGGCACCGCATGGACTGGTTTTTTCCAACAGGTTTCCATGCACGTCATAAGACGTCCGGGTGGTCTCCGTCCGGACGTTGCTGCGCCCCATATCCTCAGTCGCGCTGGTGTTGAAAAAAAAGCTGTCATGCACGGCGCGTTGCATCTGGAACTGTGGAGGCTGATTGCTGAAAGCCTTATCGGGCACATCGTGAT
This sequence comes from Pseudomonas brassicacearum subsp. brassicacearum, assembly GCF_008801605.1. Taxonomy (GTDB): domain Bacteria; phylum Pseudomonadota; class Gammaproteobacteria; order Pseudomonadales; family Pseudomonadaceae; genus Aquipseudomonas; species Aquipseudomonas brassicacearum. Next base: position 188,580 of record NZ_VZPJ01000011.1, read on the forward strand.
ATTGGATCTCCCGCAGTTGCATCGTGCTGCCGCAGATCGTCCTTTGTGAAATCATCGAATGGAAGCGGTTGTAGGTACGAATAATTCGTGAGTATTCGCGTCGACCGTTTCTATCAAGGATCCACTGAATCTGAGTGCAGGAGTATTGATAATCGCTACTGACGCTATAAAGCACATCACGCTCAGCGGACCAGCGAAAACCTGAGGCATTGCCAAGGAAGTTTCTAGGCGAATACTGGTATGTATTGATAATCGCCGGCTGGTCTCCGCCGGGAAACATGACCGATTGGGTGACGTACGGCATGTCGGGGACTGGTGCACCGTCGGGTAGCCTATGCCCCTGACTCTTGTACGTGAGACTTTCCTGGGCACCGTTTGGCTGATGAACTTCGCTCATCACCAAGAAGCCATTGATCGGGGAATAGCCAAAGTTCCAATTCAACTCGGTATTTTCAGCGGTAACCAGCTTGATGCCCTGGAGCTCTCCAAGCCGTAGCGCAAGCAGGTACTGAAGCCTCTTGGAGGGAATATCCGGCCACACGGTAATTGACGGTGGCTCCGGGCTGTTCAGGGCATAGTCGATATGCAAGACCCGTCGACGCTGATGATGGACCGTCGCCAACTGTCGCGTTCCGGACAGGAGATGATACTGGTAGAGCGTTTCCTTGCCATCGGGCCAATACTCGCGCTCCAGCAGCCACTCGTTATAGGTCGCGCTGGGGCGTGAAAGAATTTCAATCCTGCCATCGATGTGCTTAATAAGCATTTCATTGTCTTGTATCGTGACGAGTAGGTTATCGAGCTTCTTATCAAGGAAAGTTACCTGGCCACCGCTGATAAATAGCTGATAGGTCTCTCCGTTCGTCAATGTCAATTTACGTCGACGTTGATCGTAACTGCAGGTACGAAGAGACCAGCCGGTTCCGAGGCCCAGATTCCTATCATTGAAGCAATCGTATGAAAGGGTCAGTGAGACCTTCGGGCCGCCGGCTGCCTCAGCCGGCACCGCGTCCAGCGCCACACTGCAGCTGTAGGTACCGGTACGGGGGTCCACACCCGAACGGACAAAACTATCAAACTTGAAGGCAGCCGAAGTTAACTGCCCGGAAGGAGAGGTTGAGTTACTCATGGGATCGTCCTTGAAAACGTCTTTTTATTTATCGATGAATCCGGACCAAAAGCGGATCATCGGTTAGCTCCAAGCGCAGTTGGTGAGGATTCCCATACATATCTTGAAATTCCATAAGCGTGTTGGATACAGGGTCTCGGACCCACACATCCCCCCCGTGTTTGCCGTAGGCAAGTACCAAAGCAACCTGCCCTTCTTCGCTGCGACTCCCTCCCAACGCATCAGGTCGCTCCCACCTCGGAGCCCCGCCTGTTCGCATATACCTGCCATTGCCATAGCCAACCAGGTAATAACCTGTGTATCGGCGATCCGAGCTTCCTATCCGCGGATGAGTGCCGATATTGAAGCCCGTTACGAACTCAATTCGCTGCTGATCAATGATCAGTTCCAAGACAAAAACCTCGACCTTTTCAATGTCACGCGAGGTGGAGGCGTAGGGGGCCGAAGTGCGATTGAGCGAATACTGTTCTGCCCGATAAACCGCCACAGGAAGCGAATACAATTGAAGAGATGCCAGTTCGGTTTTCGTATCAAACTGGAACATCTCGCCGTCCGCCCGCGTTATTCGCGGCCGCACTCTAATGGGTGTATACGAAGTGCTGCTGACATAAAAATCCACTACATAGACGAACGGTCCCGGCGGTACCGAACCAGGCACAGGGCCGTTGTGAGGCAGTTCGCGAAATCGACTATCTTGGAACTCCATGTACTCCCATACATGGGTACCCTCCGGGCCGTATCTGTTTTTTTTGGACAAAGGCAACCCACTCGATGCATCGACCAAAACGATGGAGTCAAGTTCGGACTGGGTCAGGGGAACTCTCCTATGGAACGCATCTGCCACCGCGACAACTACCCTGACCTTCAGCTGTTGACGACCATTCCTATATACTCGGTTACCACCCGACACTGAAAAAATCTTGAACTCTTGCAACTCGAACCATGCAGGAGCATTTGCCACGACAGACGTATCATTTCCAAACTGCATTTTAAACCTCGACCTTTAGTTAATGAATTCGCAAGTCAAAACTGCTTGCGCCATTCAATTAACGGCCACAAAACCTCCGTAAATCAAGCGGACAAATCAAACATATTATTTATATTAAAATATATAACTTAACGACTGACATAACATTATCAAGGCAATACTTTTAATACTCACATAACAAATCGCCCCGACGGCACAGCCGTCGGGGCTAAATAAAATCGGCGGGCACATGCACAAATCAGAGTTCAGCAAACCACTCTTTCAACTGCTCCAGTTGCTGATGATTGCCGGACCTGACTAACGTTAGAGCCATCTGCTTTACCACCGCCAAAGGTTCCGTCAGGGCTGGCAAGTTAAGATGTTCTGGCAAGATGTAATCCCCAGTGCTCACCAACAACGCAAAATGAATGACATTCTCCAGTTCGCGGGTATTGCCCGGCCAACTGTGCTGTTCAAGTGCGAGTTGCGCCGCTTCGCTGATCAGCGGCACTGTCAGGCCCAGGCGTTGGCTGTAGATGCCCAGGAAATACTCGGCCAATGACAGGATATCGCCCACTCTCTCACGCAGGGCGGGCAATTCGAGCCGGCCTTCACTCAGGTAGTGATAGAGCCGCTCATGGAATTTCCCGGCGGCCACTGCTTGCGCCAGGTCGATGCTGGTGGCCGCAACCAGGCGGACATCCACCGGACTGGGCTGATGCGCGCCGACACGGGTGACTTCGTGGTTCTCCAGGGCCGCCAGCAACTTGATCTGGATCGGCAGTGGCAAATCGCCGATTTCGTCCAGGTAAAGGGTGCCGCCGTTGGCCGAGCCGAACCAACCGGCCCGGCTGCTGGCCGAGCCACTGTAGCTGCCGGCGGCATAACCGAACAGTTCGGCGTCGGCGTAGGTCGGGCTGATAGCGCCGCAGTTGACCGACACAAACAATCCGCCGCGATCGCTTTCGCGATGGATATGCCGGGCCAGCAGTTCCTTGCCGCTACCGGTTTCGCCGCGTATCAGCACCGAAATCGCACGGGGTGCCAGTTGCTCCAATTCCTGGCGCAACTGCCGTGAACGGGGGTCGACGAACACCAGCGCCTTGGCGCGAATGCTCAGGGGGCTTTTTTCCGCATCGGGAAAGGTCAGCAAGGGCTGACCGAAGGTTTCATGCAAACTCATGGCTGGCTCCCGCCCCAGACCGCCGGGAGACGGGGGGCGCTAAAAATTCAGGCGCGACGCAGGGCGTGATGCTCCATGCGGTTTTGCAGACGATAGAGATAAGCGAAACCCTGCTCCCAGCGCTGGTGGCCGGACTTCACGTTGATATGCCCCGCCCCCGCCAGGATCCCGGCCTCGGCTCCCCAATTGCGCGCCAGTTCCAGGGCACGCGGGGCGCTCACGGCGGCGTCGTTGTCGGAGCTGACCACTTGACTTGGGAACGGCAACAGATCAGTGGGAATCGGCGCGAAGTTGCGCAGCGCCGGAGCGCAGGCTGGCCGCTCGACATCCGCCGGCGCCACCAGCAACGCCCCACGGACTTGTCGCAGGAATTGCACCGGCGCGGTGGCGGCCCAATGAGCCACCGTGATGCAACCCAGGCTATGGGCGATCAGGATCACTGGCGTGCTGTCGGCGGCCACGGCCTCGGCCAGCGCCGCGACCCAGTCTTCACGCCGGGGCGTGACCCAGTCGGCCTGCTCGACCCGGGCGCTGTTGGGCAAGCTGTTCTGCCAGTGGGTTTGCCAATGATTTTCCGGCGATCCTTGCCAGCCCGGCACAATCAGGTAGCGAATCGATTCGTTGCGCATGGGTGCTCTCCTGCGTGTCTGTTCCCGGACGAGTATAGGGAGGAGAGCTATATTACTTAAGGAATAAGAAGCTATTTGTTAAGACCTGAAAGGAATATTAACTCGAACCTGTGGGAGCGAGCTTGCTCACGATAGCGGTATGTCTGGTACATCCATGCTGACCGACCGTTCGCTATCGCGAGCAAGCTCGCTCCCACAGGTAATGCGTCGATCTCACTCGCTACGCCCCTTGCGCAACAACACATCCAACTGGTCGATCACTTCCGCCCAGTCCGCATCCTCGAGGATCTCGTCGCGCAACATTTGCCGCTGGCCCTCGCTCCAGAAAAACGCATCGGCCAGGTGCAGCCCAGGCTTGAGGGGTGAATGGCTGGTGATAAATTGATCAATGCCCTGAGCGTCATCGGGCAAGCCAAGTTGCTTGAATAATGAGGAAAGAGGGTGAATTGGGGTTTCCATACGGGCCTCCTGAACATAATGGAGATGGCGGGGTGTTTCTCCGCAGTCTAGCCCCTCGCCGACCGCCAGACTGATCAAAATTCAATCAACCCTCGACTCGACTAGACTTTGGATAACGTCCCGACGAATACACGTTGCGGAGGATCCCGTGAACATTCACTGGTTGACGGTTGCGCTGCTGGCGATCAGCGGGCCTGCATTCGGCGCCGATGGCCTCGCGCTGCCATATACCGACCCGATGGCTTTCTGGCTGATCGCCTTTGGCGTGGGCTTGCTGGTCTTCGAGGCGGCCCTGCCCAATTACGGCGTCGCGGGGCTGGGCGGGATTGTCCTGTGTGTGATTGGCGCGGTCATCCTGACCAACGCCGAAGTCCCGGTTCCGCTGATGCTCGGCCTGGGCCTGGTCAGTGCTTTGCTGCTGATCGTCCTGTTGGTCCGTGCGTTGAAAACACGACCGCGCCGACCTTTCAGCGGCGATGCCGCGCTGTTGGGCAGTGTCACGACGGTGACCGCATTGCAGGCCGGCAATCATCATCATGGCTGGGTCCGGTTGGAAGGCGAACGCTGGCAGGTGGTAAGCGCGACGCCGCTGCGGCCAGGGCAAGCGGTGCGTGTCATCACTCGCAAGGGTTTGCTGCTGGAAGTGGCCCCCGCTGATTCGCAAGGAGTCTGAGATGGGTATGCAAATCGGTTTTACGATGCTGTTGTTGCTGTTGATCGCGTTGGCGGCTTCGACATTCCGGATCCTGCGTGAATATGAACGAGCAGTGGTGTTCCAGCTCGGACGGTTCTGGCAGGTCAAGGGGCCGGGGTTGATCCTGCTGATTCCAGTGGTGCAGCAGATGATCCGCGTCGACCTGCGCACCATTGTCCTCGACGTGCCGCCCCAGGACGTGATCACCCGCGACAACGTCTCGGTGAAGGTCAACGCGGTGCTGTATTTCCGCGTGCTCGATCCGCAGAAAGCCATCATTCAGGTCGAAAACTTCCTCATGGCCACCAGCCAACTGGCCCAGACCACCTTGCGCGCGGTCCTCGGCAAGCATGACCTGGACCAATTGCTGGCCGAGCGCGAGCAATTGAACGGCGACATCCAGCAAGTGCTCGACGCCCAGACCGACGCCTGGGGCATCAAGGTGGCGAACGTCGAGATCAAGCACGTGGACCTCAACGAATCGATGATCCGCGCCATCGCCCGCCAAGCCGAGGCCGAGCGGGAACGCCGGGCCAAGGTGATCCACGCCGAAGGCGAGCTTCAAGCCTCGGAAAAACTCATGCAGGCCGCCGAAATGCTCGGCCGCCAGCCGGGCGCCATGCAGTTGCGCTACATGCAGACGCTGGGCTCGATTGCCGGGGATAAAAGCTCCACCATCGTCTTCCCCTTGCCGATTGAATTGCTCAAGGGGATGGCGGAGTTGTCGCCCAACAAGGCTTGATGCATTGCCCACTGTGGGAGCAAGGCTGGCCCGCGATGGCGGCGATGCGGTCTTTCAGAAATCGAGGCGCCTGTTTCGCGAGCAAGCTTTGCTCCCACAATGGGGAAGTGCGGCGTTTCGCTAGAACCCCTCGCCATAGCGCAATGTTTCGAGAGCTTCATAGGGCCCCTGCGCCCAGCGCATGACCCGCTCACGCAACAACGCCGAAGCCTCCCGGCGCTTGTCCTCGCTATCGCCTACAAACGCTTGCGCCGGCTGCTTGGCGTGCTGCCCGACCGCTGCGAACACTTGCCCGCATTGCTCATCATCGAGCCGGAAAAACGCCGCCAGCCTGCCCGTCATCGCCTCGGGCAGTTCGGTGTAGTTGACCGCCATTGCGCCAAATACCTGACAGTGTTCCAAACCCGTCGCCAACAACCGTCCCACCCGACGCGAGATGAAATCTTCCGGGCTGCCGAACGGCAATCCATCGTCCAGGACCGTCGCCCCGATCATCCCCGGCACCATGTGCATGCCGGGACGCCGCAGGTGGGAGACGGCGATTTCCAAGGGGTCGCGGTACAGGAACAGCCAGGGCGTGTCGGGGAAACACTCACGCAACAGCGCCAGCTCACCGATGTTCCAGGCGTCGAGTTTGACCACCAGGCGTTGCTCCACGCCTCGGCGGCGCTGCCCATAGGCGGACATCAAGCCCTTGAGCGCCACGCACTGCTCGGCAGGCGACAGATCACTGCGCAGCAACGTATCCAGGGGCGGTGGTTCCGAGATAACGATGTGATCGTCCAATTGGGCAAGCATCTGGCTGATCAAGGTCGAGCCGCAGCGGGAGGCATGGAAAATGAACGCACTGGGCGCCAGGCCCGGGCTTTGTCGTTGCCACTGACCGAACACGTCCAAGGGTGTCTGGCGGCGGAACGCCTGGTTGAAGGGCAAGCGCAGGGCGTCTTCCACGGCGTCGCCGAAGAATGGCTGCGACAGTCGCGCGTCGCCGAACCAGCACCAATCGACCCGCCACTGCCCGGCCTCTTGCCATACGCGGATCGGCAACCAGCCATGCAGATTCAGGTCTTCCATTGGTCTCTCCACTGCTGGCGACCGGTGCGCATCGCAGCCCGCAACTCCTCCCGGGTGAAATGAAGCCCTCGTTCGGCCCCCAGCGCCAGAGCGGAGTCAATGAAAGCTTCCGGCTCATGCAGGTTCTGCAAGGTTCGGGCGAGATGGGGATCCGTTTCTACACGCTGCCGAAAAAGGACAAAGTCGCTTGGCCCGACGCCCACAGCGGGTGTGGTGGGCAGCCCATCGGCAATCTGCTGTGCCAGCCAAGGCCCAGGACGACAATCGAGCACCAGGTGAACCCGCGAATGAGCGCTTCGATTCACAACTCGATGAGGTCGCGCCAGGTCGAGGAACCAGCACTCGCCCGCCGTCATCGGAATGATTTGCCCATCCAGGAAGAAGTCCACGCCAGGCGAGCTGAGCAGCGGCACGTGCAGGCGCAGGTCGGCGTCCGGCCCGTCCAGGTCATAGTCGCGATGTTCGTGGATGCACCCGCCGGGCCCGAGCCGCAGCAGCCGGGCCGAGACGATCTCCAGGGGCCAGTCGCGCAACGCCTCATGCCAACGGCCATCCGTTGACCAAGGCGCGCGGTGCAGGGGCTGACCGCGCCCGGGCGACAGCTCGGTGACGGCATCCGCCGCCGAGATCAGCGCCACCCCGCTCCAGTCGCCGCTGTAATAGGCACTGTTGAAATGCCCCTGCCAGCGCTCGTCTTCAACGGCGGCCAGTGCCTGCAACAGCAACGGCAGGTTCACCGCCACCGGCAGCCGGGAAAACGCCGGGCGCGTCATGCCAGCGCCCGGTTATTGAGTCACCGCGGCCGTCGTCGGCACCGTGATGTCGCCTTGGGCCCAGGCTGCTTCACGATTAGCCAGCGCCGAGGCAATCGACTGGACTGCGGTCGATTGCACTTCGTTTGGCAGCGGGTCCAGACCGGCGCTGGCGAAGATCTGCCCATAAGCGTTGCGCAGGTCGGCGTAGGCCAGGTCCCGGCGCAGATCGGCCTGCAGGGTGTTCAGTTCACCCTGGATCAGATCCAGCTCGCCAATGCCGGCAGCCTCGTGACGGTTGCGCAGTTGACCGACAATCTGCCCGTCGATGTCCGCCAGTTGCTGGCTGGTCTTGAACTGGCGCAGCGCTTCGCGATAGTTGGCATTGGCCACGTACAACTGCGCCAACACGGCAATCGACATCGCCTGGCGCCGCGCCGACGCCACTTCTTCACCGGCCTTGGCCACGTCGATGGCCGCCGGGGCGGAAATCACGTTGAACAGGTTCCAGGTGACTTTCACGCCATAGTCGGCCCAGCCCTGTTCCACCAGGAACGAGTTGCTGTCGTAATGCCCGCCGGCGGAAAACTCCAGCCCCGGCAGCAGGCGCAGCATGGCCTTGCGGGTTTCGGCGGCGGTGATGCGGGTCTGGTAATCCTGCTCGCGCAGTTCCGGACGGCTGGCCAGGGCTTCCTGTTCGAGACGGGCCAGGTCGACCTTGAGTTCCGGGATGGCGTATTCATCCTGGGTCGCCAGGGTCAGCTCGGTGCCCAAGGGCAAGTTGATCAGGGTCGCCAGTTCGGTCTTGGCCAGGGACAGCGCCCGACGCTGCTCTTCGAGCTGGCGAGTAGCCTGGATCAGCGAGCGCTGGTAGCCCAGGGCCTGCACCGGGTCGCCAATGCGCTGTTCGCTCATGCTCTGGCTATTGTCCCGCGCCGTCTCGACCCGGGCCATCAGGCTGTCGATCTGCTTGAGCAGGCGCTCGGCGGCCATGGCGCGCCAGTAGGCTGAACGCACGTCCTGGACGATGGTGTTGATCACCTTGCGCCGGCGCTCCTGCACGATCAGGCGCTGGTCCCCGGCCTGCTTGGCGCTGATGTAGCTGACGCCGAAATCGAGCACGTTCCAGACCATGGTCAGGTCCGCCACCTCGCGGTCGCGGTCCTGGGAGGTCGACGGCTCCAGGGACTGGGTGCCGGTTTCCACGCTCTGGCTGCTGGAGGCGTTGACGTTGTTGCGGCCCACATAACCGGCGTCCAGGGCCATGCGCGGCAGCATGTCGAAACTGGCCAGGTCCAACTGACGCTTGGCCAGGGCTTCCTCCATGATCTTCAAGCGGCCTTCGAGGTTGTACTTCACTGCCCGGGCCATGGCCTGGTGCAGGGTCAGCGGGCCGCTGAGCGGCTCCTGATCCTTGTACATATTCTGCAGGTCGGTTCGAGCGCGCTGTTCGCTGACGCTACGCTCGATCGGATCGCTGGTGACCGCACAACCACTCACCACCAACGCCAGCAAACTCATACCGAATAACTTCTGACTTCTATTCATTCCCTGGATTGCCCCTGGCTGCCCCAATATTTTTTTAGAATTCAGGCCTGCACTTGGCTGATGCCGACCTGTTGTAACGCGCTCGCCAGGCTGTCGACCTGACGCTGTTCAGTGTCCTTGAGGTGTTGCAGTTGCTGACCCAGGGTCGGCGCCCCGAACGTCCCGCGCAGCCCTTGGGAAACATCGCCGCCCTGCATCGACTGGCTGTCGAAGGCGTCCATTGATTCGCCCTCGGAGCCGGAGTCCTGGTTGAACAGGGTCGACAGCGTGCTGGTGCCGAACACCCCGCCATCACCACCACCAAAGCCCAGGAACCCCTGGCCGCTACCGTCGCCGGCGGCGTCAGTGCTGAAGACCTGGGCGATATAGCTCGGCGCAAGCGCACCATGGTTGATGAAAATATCCCCGATCGGCCGCAGGCCACCGCCCACGTCCCGTTGCTCGAACAGCGGCGGGAAGCCCAGCGGCGAACCGAGGTTGCCGGTCGGCGGGGTAAAGACGATCGGTTGCAACGGCACCTCGGACGGCGGGATAACCGTGACCGGATCGGTGGTCAGGAACTCCGGCGGCGGCTTCACATCGTTGGGCACCACAGTGTCGATCGCATAGTTGTTGGACACCGCCACGCTGGCCCCGGCGTTGCCCGTCTGGTCGCTGACGTTGCTGGTGTCCAGGGCAATGAAATTGCTCGGGTCGGTGAGGTTCACCGTCGGTGTGAACGTCGCGGTCCAGGTCTTGCCACCATCGCTGGTGGTCAGGTTGGTCAGTTCACCGTTGGTGACGCTGAGGTCCGACAGGTCAAAATCCGTCACCGCTTCGCTGAAGGTGAAGGTCACCTGGGTCGTCTCGCCCACTGTCAGATTCGGGTCGGCGACCACGATGGTTGCCGTCGGCCGGGTGGCGTCGAGTGCGTAGTTGGCGGAAATCGCGATGCCCACGCCGGCGTTACCGGCCAGGTCCTGCACATTGCCGGCATCGAGCAGGATCAGGTTGGTGGCATCGTTGACGCCCACAGTCGGCGTCAGGGTCGCGGTCCAGGTCAGGCCACCGTCACTGCTGGCAAGGTTGGACAACACGCCATTGGCGACACTGAGATCCGACAAGTCGAAACCGGACACCGCCTCGGTGAAGCTGATGGTCACGGTGGTGCTCTGGCCAATGCCCAGGGTGGTATCGCCCACGGTGATGGTGGCGCCAGGGCGAACCGTGTCGATTGCGTAGTTGTTGGAGTCCACCACACCGACACCGCTGTTGCCCGAGGCGTTGACCACGCCGCTGGTGTCCAGGCTGATCAGGTTGCTGGTGTCGGTGATGCTGGCGCTCGGCGTGAACGTGGCCGTCCAGGTGACGCCGCCGTCGGTGGACGACACATTGCTGAGCGTACCGTTGCTGATGGTCAGGTCGCTGTTGTCGAAACCGCTCACCGCTTCCGAGAACGTAATGGTGACCTGCGAGGTTTCTCCTATGCGCAGCGCACTGTCGGCCACCACGATCGTGGCCGTCGGCACCTGCGTCTCGACTGCATAGTTGGCCGAATCGGTAGTGCCGGTCCCGGTATTGCCGGCCGCGTCGCTCACGCCGGTATTGTCCAGGGTGATCAGGTTGCTGGTGTCGGTCACGCCCAGGGTCGGCGTGAAGGTTGCGGTCCAGGTCAGGCCGCCATCGCTGCTGCTGACGGCGCTCAGGGTACCGTTGGCGACGCTCAGGTCAGCGTTGCTGAAGCCGGTCACCGCCTCGCTGAAGGTGATGGTCACCTGCGCGGTTTCACCCGGTTTCAACACCGAATCGCTCAGCACGATAGTGGCGGTCGGGCGCTGGCTGTCGACGCTGTAGTTGTTCGAATCAGTGGTGCCGCTGCCCGCGTTGCCCGCCAGGTCGGCGACGCCGCTGTTGGCAAGGGTGATGACGTTGCTGGTGTCCGTGACGCCACTGGTCGGAGTGAAAGTCGCGGTCCAGGTGATGCCGCCGTCACTGCTGCTCAACCCGCTGAGCGTACCGTTGGCGACGCTCAGGTCGGCGTCGGTGAAACCGGTCACGGCCTCGTTGAAGGTGATGGTCACCAGCGAGGTCTCACCGGCGGCAATGGCGGTGTCGGCGACGACGATGGTCGCCGTTGGGCGCACGGTGTCGACGGCGTAGTTGTTCGAATCGGTGGTGCCGACGCCAGCGTTGCCTGAGACGTTGACGACACCGGTATTGTCCAGGGTGATCAGGTTGCTGGTATCGGAAATGCTCGCGCTCGGTGTGAACGTGGCCGTCCAGGTAACGCCACCGTCGGAGGACGACACGTTGCTCAGCGTGCCGTTGCTGATGGTCAGGTCGCTGTTGTCGAAACCGCTCACCGCTTCGTTGAAGGTGATGGTCACCTGGCTGGTTTCACCGATGCTCAGAGACGTATCGGCCACCACGATGGTCGCCGTCGGCACCTGCGTGTCGATCGCGTAGTTGGTCGAGTTGGTCGTGCCGGTTCCGGTGTTGCCCGCCGCGTCACTCACGCCGGTATTGTCCAGGATGATCAGGTTGGATGTATCCCGCACACCGAGGGTCGGCGTGAAGGTCGCAGTCCAGGTCAGGCCGCCATCGCTGCTGCTGACGGCACTCAGCGTGCCGTTGGCAACGCTCAGGTCAGCGTTGGTGAAACCGGTCACCGCCTCGCTGAAGGTGATGGTCACCAGCGAGGTTTCGCCGACACTGAGGTTGGCATCGGCCAGCACGATCGTTGCGGTCGGACGTTCGGTGTCCAGCGCGTAGTTGTTGGAGTCGGTGCCGCCGACATTGAGGTTGCCCGCCAGGTCAACGATGCTGCCGCTGTTGAGCGAGATGACGTTGCTGGTGTCCGTGACGCCACTGGTCGGCGTGAAGGTCGCAGTCCAGGTGATGCCGCCATCGCTGCTGCTCAGCCCGGAGATCACGCCGTTGGCGACCGTCAGGTCAGCACTGGTGAATGCCGTCACGGCCTCGTTGAAGGTGATGGTCACCAGCGAGGTCTCGCCAGCGGCAATGGCGGTGTCGGCCACGACGATGGTCGCGGTTGGGCGCACTGTATCGACAGCATAGTTGTTGGAGTCGGTGGTGCCCACGCCGGCGTTGCCCGCAGCGTTGATCAAGCCGGTATTGTCCAGGGTGATCACGTTGCTGGTGTCGGAAATGCTCGCGCTCGGCGTGAACGTGGCCGTCCAGGTGACGCCGCCGTCGGTGCTGCTCATGGTGCTGAGCGTACCGTTGCTGACGGTCAAGTCCGCGTTGTCGAACCCGCTGACCGCCGAGTTGAACGTCACGGTGACCAACGTCGTCTCGCCGATGCTCAATGTGGTATCGGCAATCACGATGGTCGCCGTCGGCACGTTGGTGTCGACCTGGTAGTTGTTGGAGTTGGTGGTGCCGGTACCGGTGTTGCCCGCCGCATCGCTGACGCCGGTGTTGTTCAGGACAATGAGGTTGGACGTGTCGCTGACCCCGAGGGCTGGCGTGAAGGTGGCGGTCCAGGTGATGCCGCCATCGCTGCTGCTGACGGCACTCAACGTGCCGTTGGCCACGCTCAGGTCCGAATTGTCGAAACCGGTCACCGCTTCGGAGAAGGTGATGGTGACCAGCGACGTTTCGCCAACGCTCAGCGCCGTATCGGCAACCACGATGGTGGCGGTCGGGCGCAGCGTGTCGACGACGTAGTTGTTGGAGTCGGTGGTACCGCTGCCGACGTTGCCTGCACCGTCCACCACGCCCGTGTTATTGAGCGTGATCAGGTTGGTGGTATCGCTGATGCCAGCGCTCGGCGTGAAGGTCGCGGTGTAAGTGATGTTGTCGCTGGTGCTCAGGCCGCTCAGGCTGCCGTTGGCGACGGTCAGGTCCGCCAGGGTGAAACCCGTCACGGGCTCGCTGAAGGTGATCGTCACCAGCGATGTTTCGCCAACGGCGATGGCCGTGTCGGCGACCACGATGGTGGCGGTCGGACGCACGGTGTCGATGGCGTAGTTATTGGAATCGGTGGTCCCGCTGCCAGCGTTGCCGGCTGAGTCCGTAATGCCGGTGTTATCCAGGGTGACCAGGTTGGTGGTGTCGCTGACGCTGGCACTTGGCGTGAGCGTGCCGGTCCAGGTGATGCCGCCGTCGCCGCTGCTCAGGCCGGTGATCGTACCGTTGGCGACCGTCAGGTCGGCGGTGGTAAAGCCTGTCACCGCTTCGTTGAAGGTGATGGTCACCAGCGAGGTTTCGCCGACGCTCAAGGCGTTGTCGGCCACGACGATAGTCGCGGTCGGACGCTGGGTGTCGACGGCATAGTTGTTGGAACTGGTGGTGCCGCTGCCGGTGTTGCCCGCCGCGTCCGCCACACCGGTATTGGCCAGGATGATCAGGTTGGTGGCATCGGTGGTGCTGGCGCTCGGGGTGAGCGTCGCGGTCCAGGTGATGCCGCCGTCGCTGCTGCTCAGGCCGCTCAAGGAGCCATTGGCAACGGTGAGGTCAGCCAGGGTGAAACCGGTCACCGCCTCGCTGAAGGTGATCGTCACCAGCGAGGTTTCGCCGATGTTCAGCGCGGTATCGGCCACCACGATGGTGGCGGTCGGGCGCGCGGTGTCGATGGCGTAGTTGTTGGAGTCGGTGGTCCCGCTGCCGGCGTTCCCGGACAGGTCGGCAATGCCGGTGTTATCCAGGGTGATCAGGTTGGTGGTGTCGCTGACGCTGGCACTTGGTGTGAGCGTCCCGGTCCAGGTGATACCACCGTCGCTGCTGCTCAGGCCGGTGACCGTGCCATTGGCGACCGTCAGGTCGGCGGTAGTAAAACCACTCACCGCCTCGCTGAACGTGATGGTCACCACGGAGGTTTCACCGACGCGCAGCGCGGTGTCAGACACCACGATGGTGGCGGTCGGGCGTTGCGTGTCGATGGCGTAGTTGTTGGAGTTGGTCGTCCCCACGCCGGCGTTGCCATTGAGGTCCGCCACGCCCGTATTGTTCAGGACAATGAGATTGGATGTATCGGTGATCGCCGCATCCGGCGTCAGCGTGGCCGTCCAGGTGATGCCACCGTCGCTGCTGCTCAGGCCGCTAAGCGTACCGTTGGCCACCGTCATGTCGGCCGTGGTAAAGCCGGAAACGGCTTCGGAGAAGGTGATGGTGACCGTGGAGGTCTCGCCAATCCTCAGGGCCGTGTCGCTCACCACGATGGACGCCGTGGGTGCCACGGTGTCATTGACGATGTAATTGTTCGAGTCGGTGGTGCCCACCCCGGCATTGCCGGCCAGGTCGGCGACGCCGGTATTGTTCAGGGTGATGATGTTGGTGGTGTCGGCGATGTTGCTGGCCGCGGTCAACGTACCAGTCCAGGTGATGCCACCGTCGCCACTGGTCAAGGTGCCGACGCTGCCGTTCTGCACCGTCAGGTCCGCTGCGGTAAGGCCGGTAACGGCTTCGGAAAAGGTGATGGTCACCGTCGACGTACCACCGGAGTTCAGGTTGGTATTGGCCACCACGACGGTCGCGGTGGGCGGCGTCTCGTCCGGCACATAGTTGGTGTTGATGGTGCCGCCATCCCCGTAGACGTTGGCCACCGACGCCGGCGAAACGCCAGCGCTGCCAGCGCTTGTCCCTCCCACGCCGCTGCCACCGACGTTACCGGCCAGGGCCGCGAAGTTGGCAGCCGTGATCAGGATCGAGCCTTTGTTCCAGATGGCGCCGACACCGACACCACCCGCACCACCCGCCTGGAGATAGCTACCGCCAGCCCCGCCGCCACCACCACCACCGCCGGCACCGACGTTGTTGGAGATGACCGAGTTGCCGATGATCCGCAGGGTTGCGCCGGTATCGTTGTAGATACCCCCCACCGCGCCGCCGCCAGCGCCGCCGATGTCGTCATAACCATCGCCACCGCCGCCACCGCCGATGGACAAGCCTCCGCTGGTGGCCGTGCCGCCGGCCGAACCGGTGCTGTAGCCTGGATAAGCCGCACCGCCCGCGCCACCCGTGGTGGAACCGCCACGCCCGCCAATGTTGAAGAAGCCGCCGCCCGCGCCCCCTTGTCCGGCCGTGCCGTTGGAGCCCGTGGAGTTGAGCGTGTCGCCGCCCTTGCCACCGGTACCGCCAGTGATCGCGCCACCGCCACCACCGCCGCCACCGGCGTACTGCGGCGTTACACCACCGCCACCGCCGCCGCCCGAAGCGGCGTTCGCGGTCACCGTGACGTTTCTCAGGGTCAAGGTGCCGGCGTTGTAGATGCCGCCGCCCTGGGACACCAGCGCATCGTCGCCGCCGTTACCACCGTTGCCTGCCACCATGCCCCGGGTAATGACCAGGCCATCGAGGGTGGCGGTGGTACCCGACGTCACGTTGATGATCTGGGTGCGATATTGCCCATCCAGGGTCACATCGGCGACGTTGTCGTTGTTGAGGTCGCCATCGATGGTGACGTTTCTATCGACCACCAGCACTTGGGTCAGCGCGACGGTCATGCTGGTATTGAACGTGACAATGTCACCGTTCTGCGCCGAACCCAGGGCTGCGCGCAAAGAACCGATACCCGAATTGAGGTTATTGGTGGCGGTCCAGGTGGCCAGGCCCCATTGGTACTCGCTCATGGCGGAGTTCGAGAGCACGTTGGCGCTTTCGATGTTGCCGGTGGCGATTTCCAGGTCCCAGTCGCCGCCCAGGCCGGTACGGTCGTCGGACGCCGCTACATCGCGGCCGGTCAACTGCGCCAATGAATCGACCAGGCTCAAGCCACGTTCGCCTTCGGCGGTATAGCAGCCATAGATCAGGATATCGCCACCGGCATTCATGTCCTGGCCGATCTGCGCGAGCACTTCGCTGCGGGCCTGGACGTTATCCGCCGACAGGTAGCTGTTGCCCAGCCACAAATCACCAGCGTTACCGTGGGCGATGATCTGCACCGAGCTGATGCCCTGGTGGGTGTCCAGGTAATCGGCGATCTGTTGCAAGCCGTCCTTGCTGGCATCCAGTTGCACGACCTGGGTACCAGGCGCCACGCCTTCGAGCAGGCTGGCGGAATCCTTGACCCGGGAATCGACGAACACCACAGACTTGCCCGGCACGGCAGCCTCGGTGGCATCGACCTGGCCCTGGGGTGCATGGGTGTCGGCCGGCTGGTCCGCCGTGGGCGTCTTGGCCGCATCGGCCGTCGGATGTGCATCCGGTTGAGCAGCGTCGGCCACGGTTGCCGCCACCGCGCCGTCGAATAGCATTCGCGGCTCCAGGGACATGATCATTGGCGATGCCAGGGCCTGTGCGCCCTCGGTTACCCGCGATTTGCCTTTACTCCACCACATGACGATCACCTGGACTCGAACTTCTTGAACACGCAAATGAAAAAAACCGCAATCAGCTGATCGCGGCGTCGGTTTTCATACGAATGACATTGGCGGCGCTTGCGGACCCATCGCGCCAGAACGACAACTCGGCATACTTTTCAAACAGATCCGGCGGCAGCAAGGTCCGCCGGGCTTGCGGCGCGACCTTGGGCTTGACCTTGTGCAGGCCGGCAACGCCCAGGGCCTGGTCGAAGGCCGGCGCGTCGTAGGTCAAGTGATTGAAATCGTGCTCGAACCAGGGTTCGCCGATGAAGTCGTACACCAGGCGCATCACCCGCTCCGGGGCCTGGCTCAACAAATCGTAATCAACGATCAGCAGCGACTCGGCGTTCTCACCGTAATAGGCCTCTTTGAGCGCCGTCCAGGCGAACCCCACCAGGCGGTTGCGCTGGGCCAGGGTTTCGCAGCGGCTGTAGACGGTGTTGCGCTCGTCATCGTCGTTGAACAGCTTGGTGTTTTCGAACGGATTGGCGCGGTAGAGCCGCTCCAGGCTGTCGAGCACCCAGGCGACGTTGCGCACACAGGCGATGGTCTTGGCTTGGGGAAACAGATCCTGCAAGGCAGGCAAGCGGGCGCACCACTGGCGGTTCGTATCGAAGATGACAGGCTTGTCGGATTTGTCGGCGTAGTAGGAATCGAAGAGACCGCGCAGCAGGCGGCGGCGCAGGTCGGTGTCGATGACCGAGCCGAACTCGCTGCCGGCGCTGCATTGCTGCAGGACGCTGCTGAACAGCGAACCGACGGGACTGGTCATGCCGGCATGAAAGCGCGGGTTCTGCAACAAAATGGCAGAAAGCAGGGTCGAGCCCGAGCGCGGTAAACCGGAGATAAAGTGAAACTGCGGCAATCCCTTCACCTGTTTGTAGTCCCTTTGTATCGCCAAGCGTAGCCGAGGAAATAATCGCCGACTAGTAGTACTTTGACATCAAATACACCTTGAACCGTAAAAAAGATGGACGGTACAGGCCCACGGCATACGTGAATCGATTAAGCGAACTCGAAGTATTTTCATGCCCTTTTCACCCAGCAGAATGAAACAACCGCGTCTACGCTCAGCGTGCGTGACCAGGCCAGGGGTTAAGGAGTAGGACTGATCGCACCTCTCCTCCCCCAGACCCTGCCCGCGTCGCCATACCAACAATCTGAAGGGATGAGGAATCTATGGAAGTATTTATGGGCACTATCCAGTCATTCGCCTTTAACTTCGCGCCCAATGGCTGGGCGCTGTGCAACGGGCAGACACTCGGCATCTCCCAATACCAGGCGTTGTTCTCCCTGCTCGGCACCTACTACGGAGGCAACGGCACCACCAACTTCATGCTGCCCAACTTGCAAGGCCGCCTGCCCTTGGGGCAAGGCAACGGCCTGGGCCTGACTCCGCGGGTCATCGGCGAAGTTTCCGGTACCGAAAACGTCACAGCAACGATCAACAACCTGCCCAACCACACCCACACGCTCGCAGGCATCAGTGCCTCGACCACCCTGCAACTGGCCAACCCGGCCAGCAACCCGGTGAATACCCCAACGGCCACCAACTCGTTCATCGGCACCTCAGGCACCGGGCCGGGATCGGCGGCGATCTATTCCGACAAGATAGGCGCCTCGCCGGTGCCGTTGCAGGGAGTGACCACCACCGTTAACGGCACGATTTCCGCCACAGGCAACGGTTTGCCAATGGAGATAATGAACCCGTTCCTGGCGATCAACTTCAGCGTCGCGCTGAATGGCCTCTTCCCGTCCCGTAACTGATGAATCGCCGGAGGGCTACGGTCCTCCGGCCTTTTGGAGTCTCGACATGCTGCAACAGGTTCATAGCCGCCATTTCCAACCGCTGCTGGGCCAGACCGGCAGCCTGACCCTGCCCGACGGCAGTCGCCTGCCGGTGCGCTTCGAAACCCTCGAAGAAACACCTCGGGCAAAGCTGCCGAACATCGAGCGCATGCCCTTCAGTGTGGAACTCAACAGCCTGGAAAGTACGCCGTTCGTGGACGGCCTCTGCGAGCTGGAAGTGCCGGAACTGGGCAAGATCGAGGGGGTATTCGTGTCACGGATGCCACCCATGGGACGGGATCCGGCGCTGGGGTATTTCTACATCGCGTTTAACTGATCACACAAAACCCGAGTTCAAAACAGACCTATTGTCGGAGCGGGCTGTGTGGGAGCAAAGCTTGCTCGCGATCCAGGCGCAGCGGTCCTCAAGAGACCGCGGCGTTTTCATCGCGGGCAAGCCTTGCTCCCACACAGCCCGCTCCCACAGGAATTTATAGTGCCTGCAAGACTTGCTCAGTTGCCTTTCGGATACCAGACCAACCGCTCCGCCGCCGGGCTGCGCTCTTGTACTTCGAAACCCAGCGCCAGGTAGTGCCGGCGGGCATGGGGATTGCTGGTCCAGACCACGGTCGCCACCGGGCAACGGATCTGTTGCGCGGCTTTCTGCACCCCTTGCAGCACCGTCCGGCCATAACCTTGCCCACGCGCCTGGGGGATGAAGGCCAGGTACAGCACGCGAATTTCATTGGGGCCGAAATCCGTGCTCAAGGCGCCGATGGCGGTGCCGAGTTTTTCCACGACGTAATGCATGGCATTGGGAAAGTTCTCGCCCAACCCTTGCTCCTGCACCTGGAACTGCTGGGCAAGCACCTGTTGCACTTGCTCGTGCTCACCGTCGATCCACTGCAGGTCCGGTCGCGCCGCCTGGTACAGGCCCTGCAAGAACGGTCCATCGCTGACCCGCGATGGACGCACCACCAATCCCTCTGCTGCCACTGAATCCATGCTCGCCCCTTAGAACCCGCTTTCCCTGACACCCAACGCCGCCAACCGACGCCAGGCCGCTCCCAACACCGACTCGCCCTCGCCCTGCAACACCGCCACCCCACGCAGCGGTTGCACCGGGGCAGAGGTATCGCCCACCGCACTCAGGCGCACGCCGTATTGCGCCTGCACCGGCTCGGCCCGTTGCTGCGAGTCGCGGCGCACCGCAATCGGTCCGTGATGATCAGACGTCAACGCTTGCTGTTCGACCCAGGCCACGCCGTTGGTATCGATTTCATTCAGTTGCACGGCGATGGAGGTGTGCATCGGATCGTCCGCAATGAACCGTCCCGTGGCCCCCGGCTCGACCCGCCAAAGCTCGGCTTCGGTCAAGTACCCGCGCAATCGCGAATCGGTCTGCACCACCCGCGCCAGCGCCTGCGTGGGCGACAACCAGCGCCCGACCGACAGTTGCGGCAACAAGTCGCGCACTTGGCCGGCATGGGGCGCGCGCAGCAACAGGCGTTCACGCTGGGCGACCAGGCCCCGGTATTCGGCCACCGCTTCGGCCAATCGCTGTTCGATGATGCCGGCATCGGCAGCGGTTTCGCTGCGCCCGGCCTGACGCCGCATCTGCAACTGCTGGATCTCGATTTCCCGGCGCACGATGGTCAGGCGCGACGCCATGTCCGGCGACTCCAGCTCAATCAACACATCGCCCTGTGCCACAGTCTGGCCGTCGCGCACATTCACCTGCTTGACCCGGGCCGCCACCGGCGCGTGCAAGGCACTGGCACGCCCGGCCTCGAGCATGGCCGGCACTTCCACCGCGCTGCGCCAGGGCAGCAACAGCACCAACAGCAAAGCCAGCACCACCAGGCTGCTCAGGAGCACCCTAACGCCGTGGGCCTGCTCACGGCGACTCCACCATTGCCGCCATTCATTCACGATGGGCATAAAAATGAACCACACCAATTCCACCATCATCAGAAAAATGCCCAGCACCTTGAAGAACAGGTGATAGACCGCCAGGGCAATCCCGAAAAACAACAACGCCCGCCACAGCCAGGAGCCATAGCCCCACACCAGCAAACGGCGCCGCATCTTCGGCGACCAGGGTTCCGGCGCCGCCGCGCCATAACCGAACAAGGCTTCACGCAGGCGCCAGCGGCACAGGGCGAACGCACGCCCCTGAAGGTTATCCACCGCCCAGAAATCACTGAGCAGGAAATACCCATCGAAGCGCATGAAGGGGTTCAGGTTGATGACCAGCGTGGTGATCCAGGTGGCGCTGGCCAGCATGAACGCCGCGGTGCGCGCCGGCCCGTCGGGCAGCAGCGACCAGGCCAGCAACGCGATGCACGCCAGCACCAGCTCGGCCAGGACCCCGCCGGCACCGATCAGCAACCGCGCGCGGCGGTCATTGATCCGCCAGGCATCGCTGACGTCGGTGTAGAACATCGGCAACAGCACCATGAATGCCACGCCCATGCTTTGCACACGACAGCCCGCACGCTTGGCCATGAATGCATGGCCGAATTCGTGGCACAGCTTGGCGAAGAGCAACGCCGTCCCGAACGCCAGCGCACCGCCCAGGCTGAACAGGTGCGGAAACGTCGCGATGAATCGCTGCCAGTCCCGCGACACCAGGAAAATGCCGGCACCCAAGGTCAGCGGCAGACCATAGCGCAGGATCCCGGGGCCGAACCGCGCCAACCAGGGCCAGGCACGATTGAGAAAAGCGTCCGGGCGCCACAGCGGAATGCGAAAAAACAGGTATTGATGCAGCAGGATCTGCCACAGGCTCTGGCGCTGCGCGGCGGTCTTGAAGAGATAGCTGTCGCGCTGTTGCGGGTCCATCGCGCTGATCAGATCATGACCGCGCAAGAAACCCAGCAACTGCTCCAGCGATTCACCATTGAGTGGCAGGCCTGGCTCGCGGTTCGCGGCTTGCAGCACCTGCTCCGGATCACCCAGGGACCAGTGTCGCAACATGCGCATCGCCGCCGCGCCAAGCTTGAAATAGCGCCCGCGCACCGGATCGGCCAAGGTCCACTGCGGCGAACCGTCCGGGTCCGGCGCCGCCGGGGACAGTTGCAGGTCCGGCCGCAGGCTCGGCAGCTCCATGCTACAGGCCTACGCTCTGGCGCAGGCCGGCCAGTGGTCTACGCAACAGGTACAACGCCAGCGGAGCACGGTCGCCGAAGACCTTCGCCGTACCTCGCAGGCCGATACGCGGCGCTTGAGCATCGAAACGCGCATCCAACCGATACGCCAGTTGCCCGGCGGCGGTAGGCTGCGCTTCATACGCCGAGCGCTCGAGCCAGGCCAGGTGCCGCTGCAACGGGTCGCTGTCGAGAAACAACGCCACTTGCGCACCGGGTTCCAGGGCAATCGCGTCGCCCACCGCCAATTCAATACGCAACTCGGCCTGGTTCGGATCGGCGATCTCCATCAGCCGCTCGCCAGTCTGCACAGGCTTGCCGAGCCAGCGCTCGGCGTCGGCGAACACCGCGATGCCGTCGCGCTCGGCGCGTACTTCGCTGCGCTTGAGCAGTTCAAGCGCGTAGTTGCGCTCGGCGCGTTTCTGTTCGACTCGGGCGGCCAGCAGGTCGATCTTCGAACTCGATTCCGCGTCGGCAAACGAGCGCTGGGAATTGGCCTTGAGTTCTGCCTCGGCCACGCCCAACGCACGCTCGGCCACATCGGCCTGGGCCTTGAGGCTGGTGCTTTCGAAACGCAGCAGCAGGTCACCGTTCTTGACGGCCTGGTTAGGCTTGACCTGGAACTCGGCGATCACCCCATCCAACGGCGCCGCCACCACCTGCCCGCCCAGCGGCACCACTTCGGCCGGGGCCAACACGGACTGGCGCACAGGGATCAGCAAGCCCAGCAACAACACCGCCACCAGGGCGACCTGGCGCTTGCGAGTCCAGCGCAGGCGCCACGGCTTGCGCGGTTGCAGCGCCAGCCACGCATGGCTGTAGGTGTCGCCCAGTTGCGACAGCAGTACTTGTTCAGGCGGGGTCCAAGGCAGGTCGCGGGCCAGCCACAAACCGCCGAACACTTGGGCCTGATGATCGATCAACGGCAGCCAGAACACTTGTCCGGCCGACAAGCTTCGCCAGTCTTCCCGAACGGATTCGCTTACCCCATCGGCGGCAATCACCCGGGCCTGCTTCAGCACCCCCTGCTTGAACAACTGCGCCACGGCCTGCTCGACGAACGCCACGAACGGCGCATTCGGCTCCACGGTGCTGACGCCGGTCACCGCCTGGACCTTGCCGGCGATCAACAACGCGGCGTGGCGAAACCCGAACAGCGCCTGGCCGTCGTTGACCAGGCTGTAGCTCAATTGCGCCGGCGTTCGTGCGGCCCGCGTATGACGCTCCAGGTCGAGGAAGCGGGCAAACACCTGCTCGGCGCTGCCCGATATCGGCGCGTTCACTTGGGCTCCGCGAAACGCGCCGTGCCGCTCATGCCCGACAGCAGGCCGCTGGCATCCGGCACGTTCGCCACCAGCAGCAGGGTCTGGCTGCCCTCATCGATGCGCGCGCCCAGGCGCTTGACCGTCGCTTGCAACGGCTTGCCGGTTTCATCGGGGATAAACGTAAAGGGCTGACCGGGCTTGAGCCTGTCCATCCAGCGTGAAGGCACCAGCAAATGGATCTCCAGGGTGCGGTTGTCGACCACATCCAGCAACGGCGCGCCGGCCGCGACGCTTTCATAACGCTGGACCTTGCGTGCCACCACCTGACCATCGAAGGGTGCGACCACGCTGCAGCGCTTGACCTGGACCTGGTACACCTGGGAC
This sequence comes from Pseudomonas brassicacearum subsp. brassicacearum, assembly GCF_008801605.1. GTDB lineage: Bacteria > Pseudomonadota > Gammaproteobacteria > Pseudomonadales > Pseudomonadaceae > Aquipseudomonas > Aquipseudomonas brassicacearum. The sequence goes on from NZ_VZPJ01000011.1 coordinate 211,647, forward strand.
TGCGCCTGGGTCTCGTTGAGCCGGGCCTCGGCCCGCGACACTTCAAACCGCCCGACTGACTTCAACGCCGCCAACTGCCGGTTATGCGCCAGTTCCTCACTGGCACCACGGCTGGCCGCCTGGGCCGCATTGAGCTGGGCCTGATAGGCCGAGCAATCGAAACGCGCCAGGGTGTCGCCCTTCTTGAACGACTCACCCTCACTGAACGGCAACTCGACGATACGCCCGGCCAACTCGCTGGCCAGCACCGCCTGATCCCGCGCCCGAAGCACCCCTCGCGCCTCGTTGCCAGACGCACTGGCCGTGGCGTTACTCTCAAGCAATGGATCGTCTGCTACAGGCGTTTGCGCCTGGACACCGCACGCTACAAAGGCCAATCCCACAACCCAACTACTTAAACGTCGCATGACCGTTACTCCCTGACGGATGGGCGGAGTCTACGACAGCGGTAGGGGGCGTCAAGGGAGTAACCGTGAAGCAAGGAGAAATCTCTGTGGCGAGGGGATTTATCCCCGCTGGACTGCGCAGCAGTCCCAAGCATGTATTCAATCTCCCTGAAGTACCGAGGCGTCAGGTTTCGAGGCTGCTACGCAGCCTAACGGGGATAAATCCCCTCGCCACAGGTTATGTGGTTGGCAGACATCGCGCTGCCTACTCCACCAACCTCAACACCCCATCGCAATACACCACCTCACGCCCCAACCACCCCACATCCACCTGAGGCAATACCGCCGAAGGTTTGCGCAATTCACGCAGCAACGTCGAGCCGTGGGACAAGCGTCCGCCCATGCGCGCGATCACGGCACGGGAGCTTTGATAGTGGGCGTGGCGGCCGGGGTCGAGGGTGTCTTCCAGCAGGATGTCCTGGCCCAAAATACCTTGGGCCTGACCCGGGTAGATCAAGAACCCACTCGCCTGCTCGGTGCCTTCACGCCCGTCCTGCCAGAAGCTGCCGTCGCGGCTGCGGATGTCCGGGTGCGGCGCGAACCAATGCGCCCGGTCCACCGTCGGCATGGCGTGATGCAAGCGAAAGAAAATCCGCATCAGGTTGTCGCGATACCATTCGCGCACCTGCAAGTAGTAACCGCGCAAGCCTGGCAGACCGGTCGAATGGGCCAGGCGAATCGTCAGGGGCCATTGTGGGAAGGTCTGCAACGGCAGTTCGGTCGGTGCCGGGCGTGGCGTCGCTGGATCGGTTTCCCAGGGCAGCCGATGCGGACTGTGTTCAAGATTGTCGTAGGCGGTCGGTGGCCGGCCCAGCCAGTCGCCGCCACTGCTGGCCAGGGCACTGGCGATGCACAAGTTGCCTTGCACCACGAACACGTAGAAACGGGTAAACCAGTCGGCCAGTTGCTGGCCGTCTGCGCCTTGTCCGGTCAGTTCCTGCAGCTCTCGGTCAAAACGTCGCAAGCCGTTTTCCAGCGTCAGCAAATGCCCGCGGGCAACGCGTTGCATGCGCAGGAACAACGGCAGCGAACGCAGCAGGCGCAGCGGCCGCCAAGGCAGGTGCGGAGTCGCGCCGCCGACCTCGCCGGCGTAGCTGCTGGCGCTGATGCCCCAGTCGGCCAGCCTGGCGAGAAACAAATCATTGTTGATATACGAAGCGCCGCCAAACACCGCCGTGAAAGGCTCGTTGTCTTGCAGCACCCGCGAGTCCCAACGCGCCATGATCGCCGGAATGCTCGCCGCCGCGCGGCGCTGGGCGTACTCCACCAACACGCTGGGTTGCGGCGGCAGGATCTCGGCGATGTTGGCCGCGGTCAGGTGGCGGCGCCAGCCATAGTCGCTGATCGGTCGGTACTGCAACAGCCAGAGTTGCGTGCCGTCCCAGGCCCATTCAACATCGCCGGGTACGTAGTGGAAGACCCGCAGCACGCCTTGGAGAAAACGCCACAGCAGGTCTGCAGTCAGGCCATGGGCGGGCTTGAAGGTGTCGCTGTTCCACGACGCGCCGAGGCGGGAAATGATCGCGCGCTCGGGGCTCACCTTGCCATCGGCCAACGATTCCAGATGCCCTTCGACCCATTCCAATTCAACGGACAGGTGACGCACGAAGGCGATCCCGGACAGCCGTGGCGTGATGAAGCGCTGCACCACCACTTCCTCGACACCTGCCGCACTCAACTCGGCAATGCGCGCCGGCACGTTGTGCGTCGGCTCGCGCAGGAACGTGGTGCTCAAGCCGGCATTGGCCGCATCGGCCTGATCCTCCCCGTAACTGGAGGAACGCACTGCCCAGAGAGCGTCCGGCTGGCTCTCCAGAAAGTTTGGCAAGCGCGGATCATCACAATCGTTGAGCGACAGCGCCGCAGGCACCGGCTGCCCAGCCAACGCCGCCAGACGCAAGCGGCCGCCTTTGGTATGCGCGACGAAACCACGTTCGCCGGATTCCAGCCACGCCGCGAATTCAGCGGGTGAATCGATCCACGGGTAATGCCCCCAGCCGGGTTTCAGGCTGATGGTCAGATCGGCACGGGCGAGAATGGCCGACCAGGCCGCCGCCTGCGCGACGCCCAGCACCTTGTCCTGATCGCCCCACACCAGTTCGACCGGGTCGGTTATCCACTCCAGCAATGGCAAGGCGGTGTCGGCACGCACCAAGTCCCAGTGCGGCACAAAGGCGCGGCAGCGAGCATAGCCGGCGCCCATGCGCTGGTACTGCGCGGGCGTCCAGGACTGGCTGGAAAATTTGCGGGCAAACAGCGTCGGTTTGTTCGCCAGCAGCCAGTGAATGGTCTTGCGAATCGACAGCGGCGACATCAACGCCGGCAGCCGTCGCTGCCACAAAAACGCACCCACCGGCGCCAACAACACACTGCGACAAAAATGCCCCGGCTGACGTTGCAAGGCGTGCAGCACCAGCAAGGCGTTGACCCCGACCGCCATGATCGCGCTGCCCTTGTCCGTTGCCGCCAGCAACGCCTGGGCGTAGGCCGCCAAGTCTTCGCAGGGAGCCTGAGGGTTGTTGCCGAAGCCGGGCAGTTCCAGCGGCACCACGTCATGGTGTTGAAAGTGCGGCAACGCATCGTCCCACCAATCGGCAGCGCTTCCGTTGCCAGCCAGCAGGTACATCCGGGGCTTGCTCATGGGCGCTCCTCAGGCCAGGTCGCGCAGGGCAGCGCCAAGCGTCGGGTAACGGAACGTATAGCCCGCCTCGACGAGACGACTAGGCAGCACACGTTGGCCGTCGAAAAACAACTGAGCCATTTCGCCTGCCAAAGCACGCACCGGCGCGGCGGGAATGTGGAACCACACCGGGCGCTTGAGCACCTTGCCGACGCTTTCGGCGAACAGCGCCTGACTGACCGTTTCTGGCGCCACCAGGTTGTAGGTGCCACTCAGGCTTTCGTCATCGAAGGCCCGGGCGATCACTTGGATCACGTCGTCGCGGTGCACCCAACTCATGATTTGCCGACCGTCACCCATCCGCCCGCCAAACCCCAGGCGAAATGGAATCAGCAACGGCAACAACGCACCGCCCGGGCCAAACACCACGCCCAGGCGCATCACCACCTGCCGCACACCCAATTCGGTGGCGGGCCGGGCTGAGGCTTCCCAACGCACACAGAGTTCAGCCATGAAGCCATCGCCCTGGGTGGCGCTTTCATCGAGACTTTCACTGGCGTCACGCACGCCATAAAAACCGACGGCCGACGCCTGTATCCACAACGCCGGTTTGTGCCGGGCGTTTTTCAACCAGGTCATCAAGGCTTCGGTGGTATTGACCCGGCTGGCGATGAGTTGCGCCTGGCGCGCGGGGCTCCAGCGCGGCCCGGCCACCGGTGCGCCTGCCAGGTTGATCACCACATCGAAGGTTTCGTCATGACCCAGCTTGCCCAGGGAGCGCAGGCAACGGGCGCGGCCATCAAACAGATAGGCCGCTTTCAATGGATCGCGAGCCAGCACGCTGACTGTGTGCCCGGCGTCGAGCAATTGATTGACCAGCGTCTCGCCGATAAACCCGGTGCCACCCGTGACCAGCACGCGCTTGTAGGCACCACCGGCAAACGGGTTGGCGGGCTTGCCCGCGCGCTGCATGCGCAAGGCCGCCAAGCCGTCGCGAATCCCCGAGGCCGTGACCCCGATGGCGAACAAGGTCAGCAGCCAACCGCGCCAGCCCAGGTCGATCGCGCTCAGGCCGGTGGGCAAACTCGCCCACTGCGCCAGTTGCACGCCGTACAGCGCGAAGAAGGCCCCGCCGTTGACCGCCAGCACCGTGTGCATGATGCGCTCGATGGCGGGCAGCTTGCGGCTACGGTCCTCGACCACGAAATCCCAGAGCGTCAGGCCGATCTCCAGTGCGAACAGCAACGCAATGACGATCGCCCAAGTCCCCTCGAAGGCCAAGTGCGCCATGCCCAGGAACAGGATCCCGTAGAAGCACGAGCGCAGGGCGTGGATGGAGAGCTCCAGTCGGGCACTGTGGCGATAGGGCAAGGCGACGGTGAGTTCGTGGTGGTACAGGGTATCCAGCGCACCGAGGATCGCCTGGGCAATCAGCAGGGTGATGGCCCAGTCCAGCAGTGAAAAGTCAGGCATGGTTTGAATCACTCGACGCGTTGTCAGTCAGGGAGGTGCGGCGGTCGTGGCGATAGAGCCAGAACAGCGGCGGCAATAAAACGAGCAGAGCCAGGCTGTCGAACCATAGGTGGGACCAGACCCGTGCCTGGGCGGAAATCAGCATGTCCTGGGGCGCCCAGAGCAGGATGCCGGCGATCAGCCAGCCCCACGGCATGGCGCTCTTCAGGCGATTGCCGATATGGACGAGGGCGAGCATGTACAGCCCATAGCTCTGCAATGTGGCGCCGAACAAGGCCAGCCACCAGACCTGTTGCGCGCGGGCCGTGACGGGCACTGAGTCGGCTCCCCAGAAAGCCTGTTCGATATTCTGCAGATAACCGTCGAGCAAGCCCGAATGACCGGCCCAGGTCAGCGTGACGCCGGCGAGCAGATGCATCAGGGCGGCGGCATATAACCAAACGACCAGGGCTTTGCGAAGGGGACTGTGAGGGGGTGGCATTCCATGTCCTGAAGGCTTGCTTGAGGGCGGCCAGTCTAAAGGAAATGGAGAGGGCTTTACTTGGCTAATTGTGGCGTGGGGATTTAGCGAAATGTCACACCGCCCTCTGGACCGTAGGAGCTGTGTAGGAGCTGTCGAGTGCAACGAGGCTGCGATCTTTCCCTAGACACTTGAGTCCCAAGATCGCAGCCTCGTTGCACTCGTCAGTTCCTACAGGGTGCAGCCCAGCGGAGCGGTGTGCAGCTTGCATACAGCAAGGTCCTAGGAGATTTCCTTCAAGTTGCGGCGATGTTGGTGAACTTGTCCGGCTCGGGGCTCACCGCTAGTCTGGGTTTGTCACTGAAAAAACGGTGACACGGACGTGCAAGTCCGGGTAAAAGAACGCCAAATAATGCCACCAGCCATTCAATGAGCATTCGTGCCCGTGTTTTATGGCGGCTGTGTGTGGGGAGACCTTCGGGTCTGCCGAGGTTTTTTTGGTGGTTCCTACTCGGTCTTGCACACCCTCACATAGCTGCCACCCTTATATCGCGTGCAAGCGAGCTAGGGCGGCTCTGATTGAATAGGAAGCCAAAACATGTTCAAGGTAACTCCGAATCCGCCAGGAAGCCCTGGCAACTCCGACAAGTCCTCAAAAACCAAAAAACTCGACGAAGCCGCCGAGCGCGTCCTCGACTACTACCTCAATCCCAAACCCACCGATGAAGCCTCGGGCAAAACCCAAACCGCCCAACTCTTCATGGTCGCCCCTGATATCGACACCGAAACCCTGTTGGCCAATGCCTCCGAAGATCTGCTGTCCATCAGCGCCATCGCCGCCGACCTGGCTGATGATGTCGACGGTTCGCGCCGCAGCGTCATCCTGGCGATCAGCCGGATGGCTGATGGGGTGCATTTGTTGGTGGAAAGGGCGATGGATCGGCTTGAGGTTCAAGCGGCGGGCTGACATGCCTGTGGTGAGTTGAAGATTGCCATCGCGAGCAAGCTCGCTCCCACATGGGTTTTGTGTCGAACCCAATATCGAGACACAACACCACCCCACTGTGGGAGCGAGCTTGCTCGCGATGGCGTCAGCCCAGACAACCCATAACCCGTGGCGAGGGAGCTTGCTCCCGCTGGCCTGCGAAGCAGGCCCCCAGCATTCCTTCAGGCAACCCGCATGGCCCGGTTTGCGACTGCTGCGCAGCCGAGCGGGAGCAAGCTCCCTCGCCACAAAGGTGTACTACCGAATCACCGCTGCATCCCCCAGCGCTTCACCGTCACCCGCTCCAGACTGTCGAACACCAGATTCTCCACCAGCAACCCGATCAGAATCACCACCGCCAACCCGGCAAAGACCTTGTCGGTGTACAGCTCGTTGCGGTTCTGGAAGATGTACCAACCCAGGCCTCCTTTGCCGCTGGTGGCGCCGAACACCAGTTCGGCGGCGATCAGGGTACGCCAGGCGAAGGCCCAGCCGATCTTCAGCCCGGCGAGGATCGACGGCAGCGCCGCCGGAATCAGGATGAACAGCACAAAACGCAGGCCCTTGAGCCCGTAGTTGCGCCCGGCCATGCGCAGCGTTTCCGACACACCGAGAAACCCCGAATACATGTTCAACGCCAGTGCCCACAGCACCGAATGCACCAGCACGAAAATCAGGCTGTTCTGCCCCAGGCCAAACCACAAGAGGGCCAGCGGCAACAGGGCGATGGCCGGCAATGGATTGAACATCGACGTCAGGGTGCTGAGCAAGTCGCGACCGAACTGGGTCGACACGGCCAGCGTGGTCAAGCCAAACGCCAGGACGATCCCCAGCAGATAGCCCTTGAGCAGCACCACCAGGGAAATCCACACCTTGCCCAGCAGCTCGCCGCTGAGCAAACCGTCGTACAACGCGCTGGCGGTCTGCAAGAAGCTCGGCAGCAGCAGGTCGTTATTCTGGTATCGGGCCACGCCCTCCCACACCAGCGCCAGCAGCAACAGGATCAGGCTTTTGCGCAACCAACCCTGTTGCCAGAGGCGCTGGCCCAAGGGCAACTCGCGCTCCAGTGGCACGTGGGTCAGGGGTTGCAGATCGACTTCGTACTCTTCGCGCGCAGGCGATAACTGGCTCATGGAACGCTCCCCTTAATACGCGATGCGGATGTCGGTGAAATCCAGCTCACGCTCGATTTCCGGCGACTGGCTTTCATCGAACAGCAACCGATGAATCCGCCGCGCCGTGTGCTGGAACCCCACGCCGCCGAGGCTGTGCAGATCGTATTGATGGCTGTGGATTTCCGCCCGTACCCTTCCTGGGTGCGGTGACAGCAGCAGGATGCGATTGCCCACCACCAACGCTTCTTCGATGGAGTGAGTGACGAAAAGCAGGGTGAAACGCACCTCTTCCCAAAGCAGCAGCAACTCTTCCTGCATCTTGCGTCGGGTCAGGGCATCGAGGGCGGCGAAGGGCTCGTCCATCAGCAGGATTTTCGGTTGCATCGCCAGCGCTCGGGCAATCGCGACGCGGGCCTTCATCCCACCGGACAAGGTGTGTGGGTAGGCATCGGCAAACGCCGCCAGGCCGACTTTGTCGAGATAGTGCAGTGCCCGCTCCTCGGCCTCGCGACGCTTAAGCGTGCCGGATGCCAGCAACGCGAACATCACGTTCTGCTTCACGGTTTTCCAGGGCGGCAGTTGATCGAACTCCTGGAACACCACGATCCGATCCGGTCCCGGCGCGCTGACAGTCTGGCCTTGCAAACGAATCTCGCCTTCGCACGGCGTGATGAAGCCGCCAATGGCCTTGAGCAAAGTGGACTTGCCGCAGCCCGATGGGCCGAGCAGTACGAAACGGTCCGCCGGATCGACTTCGAAACTCACTTGGTGAGTGGCCCGCACCACCCGTTGCGGGGTGCGGTATTCAAGGCTGACATTATCCACGGACAACAACGCGGTACCGGTGGAAGTGGGGTTGCTGGCCGCGTGGCCTTGCAAAAGCGCGTTCATGACAATCAGCTCCCCTGCAGCGGTTTGGCGTCCTGGAAGAAATAATCTTCCCACGACGCCGGTTTGTTCTTGATCGCGCCGACGCGGTAGAGGAACTCGGCCAGCGGGTAGGTATTTTTCGGGCTGACGGTAAATTCGATCTGCGGGTTGTCGATGATCTTCAGCAACGTCGCCCGGTCGATCTTGGCCTTGGTTACCCGCAGGTAAGTGTCCGCCGCCGCGCCTTTGTCCTTCTGAGCGAATTCGGCCGCTTCGGTCAGCGCCTCGACGAATGCCTTGTAGGTTTTCGGGTTTTCATCGCGGAATTTCTCGGTGGCGAACAGCACCGTGGGCGAATTCGGCCCGAGCACGTCATAGGAGTTGAGCACCACGTGGACGTTGGGGTTTTGCAGGGCCTGATCCTGGAACGGCGGGTTGGAAAAGTGCCCGGTCAACTCGGTGCCGCCGGCAATCAACGCCGCCGTGGCGTCCGGATGCGGAACCGCCAGGGTGTACTTGTCGAGGCGATTGAAGTCCTTGTCGCCCCACTGTTTCGCGGCGGCGTATTGCAGCAAACGCGACTGCACCGAAACGCCCACCGCCGGCACCGCGATGCGGTCCTGCTCGGTGAAGTCGGCGATGGTCTTGACGTTCGGGTTGTTGCTCAACAGGTAATAAGGGAAGTTGCCCAGGGAGGCCACGGCCTTGACGTTCTGTTTGCCGCGGGTGCGGTCCCAGACCGTCAGCAACGGCCCGACGCCGGCCCCGGCAATATCGATAGAGCCCGACAGCAACGCATCGTTGACCGCCGCGCCGCCCGACAATTGGGTCCAGTCGACCTTTATCTCGATGCCCTCCTGTTTGCCGTATTTTTCGATCAATTGTTGATCGCGGACCACGTTCAGCAACAGGTAAACGATGCCGAACTGCTCGGCGATACGAATCTCGCCCTCGGCGTGGGCGCTGGCCGGCGCGACCAGGCTGCCGGCCAGCAAGCTGAACCCCAGGCCGATGGCGGCCAGCGGTGCAAAAGCAATGCGTTTGGACATGGAGATTCTCCGGGCTCTTTGCGCGAGGCGCAGCCGATCAGAAAGGGGCGTCGCCCTGGATGGTGGTGCGATACAGCTTGCGGCGCAGATGACTCGGGCAACCGGCGGCCAAGTGGATCAGCGAGCGGTTGTCCCAGAACACCAGGTCATGGGGCTGCCATTGATGGCGATAGATGTTCTGCGGCAGCACGCTGTGGGCATACAGTTCGGCCAGCAGCGCTGCGCTTTCGTCCTCCGGCAGACCGACGATGCGGGTGGTGAACCCCTCGCTGACGAACAACGCCTTGCGCCCGGTTTCCGGGTGGGTGCGTACGATCGGATGCACCACTTCGGCGACCTGGGCCAGTTGCTCCGGCGTGAGCGTCGGGCGCCAGTTGCCTTCGAATTTGGTTTCGCTGTAGCGCGCCGTGTAGGAGTGCGCCGCCGAACGGCCTTCCACGGCTTTACGCAGCGCTTCGGGCAGAGCGTCCCAGGCTTTGTGCATGTCGGCGAACAGCGTGTCGCCGCCTTCGCTCGGCAGTTCCTGGGCGTGGAGCATCGAGCCGAGGCTGGGCAGTTCTTTATAGGAGAGGTCCGAATGCCAGAACTTGCCAGCATCGCCGAGACCGACGGATTGGCCGTTTTCGATGATGTTGGAGACGATGAGGATTTCCGGATGTCCGGCCAACAGGAACTGCTTGAGCACATGGATCTGCAGCACGCCAAAACGACGGCTGAAGGCGATCTGTTGTTCCGGGGTGATGCGTTGGTCGCGGAACACCACGACGTGATAGTCCAGGTGTGCGCGGTGGATGCGGGCGAAATCCTGGTCGTTGACCGGTCGGGACAGGTCCAGCCCGACGATTTCGGCGCCTACGGCATCGCGCAACGGACGGATTTCGAACGACTGCGGGGCAATGTTCGCGATAGGTGAATCTGGAGAATAAGAGACGGCTGACATACATCACTCCCACGCACAGCGCGCTTGAACAGGCGCGCAATCGATCAAAACTCACGGCGTTACCGTGTTGGTTTGTGTCGTGCGGCGCGCCGATTGGTCGGCAGGTACGCAGGGGGATGACTTTAAAGGCATAAGAACAGTAATTTAAATACCGTTAACGAATAACGATATGACCTGGAGTTTTGCACCGCACCGCTGTGGGAGCAAGGCTTGCCCGCGATGAAGACAACGCGATCCGAGGCGCCTGTTTAGCGAGCAAGCTTTGCCCCCACACATGGGAATGTAGCCAAGGATGCTCTGCGCTCCGAAAAGCGTGACGCGGAGCGTCACAGGAGGCATTCCCACGCGGAGCGTGGGAACGATCAACCAACGATCAACCAGGGCGCTACCGCTCGTGCAACGCCTCGGACCGGGCCTTGATGATGGGCTTGAGCAGGTAGCTGAGCACGGTTTTCTTGCCGGTGATGATGTCCACCGACGCCACCATGCCCGGAATGATCAGCAGCGGTTTTTCATCGGTGCCCAGGTGGCTGCGTTCGGTGCGCAGCTTGATGACGTAGTAGGTGGTTTTCTTGTCTTCATCGGTGATGGTGTCGGCGCCGATCTGTTCCAGCTTGGCTTTCATCCCGCCGTAGATGGTGTAGTCGTACGCGGTGAATTTCACCGTGGCGTCCTGGCCGGGGTGCAGGAAGGCGATGTCCTGAGGACGGATTTTCGCTTCCACCAGGATGGTGTCGTCCAGCGGCACGATTTCCACCAGGTCGCTGCCGGGCTGGATCACGCCGCCGATGGTGTTCACCAGCAACTTGTTGACGATGCCGCGCACGGGCGACGTCACCAGGGTCCGGCTCACCCGATCTTCCAGGGCTTTGCCAGTGGCCTGGGCCTTGTTCAGGTCGGTGCGAGCTTCGTTGAGCTGCGTCAAGGCTTCGCTGCGGAACTTGCCACGGGTCTCGTCGATCTTGCGCTGTACTTCCTTGATCGCCGATTCGGCACGCGGGATCGCCAACGTCGTGGCGTCCAGTTGCCCACGGGTCTCGACCTCGGCGCGCTTGAGCCGCAGCACTTCCACTGGCGACACCGCGCCCTGTGCCACCAGCGGCTCGGACATGTTGATTTCCTGGCGTTGCAGCGCCAGGCCGGAGCGGTACTGCGCCTGCTTGGACACGAATTCGCGCAGTTCCTGCTGGCGCTGGATCAACTGCTCCTGCAAGCCGCCGATTTCATCGTGCAACTGCTGGCGGCGGCTGAGGTACAGCGACTCCTCGCTGGCGGCCTGGCCCGGCACCGCCTTGAGCACATCGGCCGGGAAGTTGAGCGGCCGGTCGTCGACCTCGGCACTCAGGCGCTCGACCCGCAACAGCATGGACAGGCGATCGGCCTCGGTTTCGCCGACGTTGGAGACAAACCGGGTGTCGTCCAGGCGAATCAACGACGCGCCGGCATCGACGATCTGCCCTTCCTTTACGAACAGCTCGGCGACGATGCCGCCTTCCAGGTTCTGGATCTTCTGGATCTTGGACGATGGGATCGCCTTGCCGTCGCCCTTGGTCACTTCGTCGATCTCGGCGAAGTTGGCCCACAGCATCAGGAACACAAAGAAGCCGATGATGCCCCAGATCGTCAAACGCACCACCCGCGGAGCGTCCTCGATCAGGGCTTTGTTGACCTCGGGCAGCGGTTGGCCGTGCAGCGAGTCGGAACCTTTGAAATAACGGCCCACCGCGCCCTTGAAACCGGATTTAAGCAACACTGATCTGCCCCTTCTTCAACGCTTCCATGACAGCGGCTTTCGGGCCGTCGGCGAGGATCTGTCCACGGTCGATCACCAACAGGCGGTCCACCAGCGACAGCAAGGATGCACGGTGCGTCACCAGCAACACGGTCTTGTTTTCCACCACGGCAGCCAAGCGCTGTTTCAAGCGTTCTTCACCGGTGTTGTCCATGGCGCTGGTGGGTTCGTCCAACAACAGGATGGGCGGGTTGAGCAGCAGCGCGCGGGCCAGGGCGACGTTCTGGCGCTGACCACCGGACAGGTTCTGTCCGCGCTCACCGACTTGCAGTTCATAGCCTTGCGGATGCAGGCGGGCAAATTCATGCACGCCCGCCAGTTCAGCGGCCTGGAGCACCAGTTCATCTTCGACGTAACGGGCGCCGGAGGTCAGGTTGTCCCGCAGGGTACCGGCCAGCAGCTGGATGTCCTGGGGCACGTAGCCAATGTTGTAGCGCAGCTCGCTGACGTCGATCTGGCGGATGTCCACGCCGTCCACCAGCAAGGCGCCGTCGTCGGGTTGGTAAAGCCCCACCAGCAACTTGGCCAGGGAACTCTTGCCCGAGCCGCTGCGGCCAATGATGCCGATTTTCTCGCCCGGCTTGATCACCAGGTTGATGTTCTTCAGCGCGGGGTTCTGCTGGTTCGGATAAGTGAAATTCAACTGACGGCATTCGACGGCACCCTGCAGGACCTTGCGGCTCAGGGGGCGCTCGTCGAAATTGCGCTCTTGGGGCAGCTCCATCATCTGGTCGACGGACGTCATGGTCACCCGCGCCTGTTGGTAGCGGGTCAGCAGGCCCGACAGCGAAGCCAACGGGCTGAGGGCGCGACCGCTGAGCATGTAGCAGGCAACCAGCCCACCCATGCTCAGGCTACCGGCGATGATCAGGTAAACGCCGAAGACGATCATGACCACCCCGGCCAGTTGCTGGATCAGCAAGGTGATGTTCATTGCCAGGCCGGACAGCATCTTCACCCGCAGTTCGAGGCGGCTGAGGGTGCCGATGGTCTGTTCCCACTGGTATTGGCGTTCGCTCTCGGCGTTGTTGACCTTCACCGCGTCCAGGCCGGCCAGGGTTTCGATCAGGCTGGATTGGCGCTCGGCGCCCAAGGCCATGGTTCGCTCCATGGTCGCCACCAAAGGCTTCTGCAGCGCATAGCCGATCAGCAGGGCAATCGGGAACGCCAGCACCGGAATCCACACCAGGTGCCCGCCGATAATCGCGATGACCATGAAGATCAGCAGGGTGAACGGCAGGTCGATCAGGCTGGTGAGGGTCAGCGAAGCAAGGAAGTCCCGCAGGCTCTGGAACTCATGGATGTTCTGGGCAAAGCTGCCGACCCGCGCCGGGCGGTATTTCATGGACATGCCGACGATGCGCTCGAACAGCGTCGCCGAGATGATCAGGTCGGTTTTCTTGCCCGCCAGGTCCAGGCACAGGCTGCGCAGCATCTTGAGGATCAGGTCGAAGACATAGGCGCCGGTGATACCAACGGCCAATACCCACAGAGTCGATTCGGCCTGGTTCGGCACCACGCGGTCGTAGACGTTCATCACGAACAGCGGCGCGGCCATGGCGATGATGTTGATCAGCAGGCTCGCCGCGATGGCATCGGCGTACAGCCAGCGGGACCGTTTGAGGGTGTCGCGAAACCACGAACGCGCCCGAGGGATCAGCGTGCCGTGGTTAACGTCAAATTTATGCTGCGGCTGGGCGAAGAACACCTTGCCGCTGTAGTCATCGGCCAGCAGTTCACGGCTGATGGTCACCTCACCGCCGTCGCTTTCGCTGAGCAGCAACCGCGCCTGGTCGTCGCCAACCCAGCCCAGCAGCACGGCACTGCGGCCGTCCTTGAGCAACAACAGCGCTGGCATGGCGATGGTCGGGATCTGCTCGAGCTTGCGTTGCAGCACCCGACCTTGCAGACCGGCACGGGCCGCCGCGCGCGACAATAATTCGACGCTCAGCCGCTGCTTGGGCAGCGGCAGGCCGGTGGTGAGCATCGCCGCGCTGGCCGGCTTCTGATGCAGCATGCAGAGCGCCAGCAAGCCGTCCAGCAGCGGGTCGTCGTGCAGCGTGCGCGGGTCATGAACTAGTTCGACTGGACTGACTTCTGATTCCACGCTCGGCACTCTGACTGATTAAAACGGGTGGTAGGACTCAATTCATCCCAGGCAACTGGACCTTGGGCTTCATGTCGTTCTGCACAACCGATGCCAACGGCGCGACCACACCCTGGCTTTTCAACAGCTGGCCCATGGTTGCCTTGATCCGGTACTGGGTGAACAGCTGCACATTCTTGATTTCCGCCAGGCGACGGGAAGCGCTGAACAGCTCGTTTTCGCTGTCGAGCAAGTCGAGCAGGGTCCGCTCGCCGAGGCTGAACTGCTTCTGGTAGGCGGTGCGCACGTTAGCGCTGCGATCCACGTATTGCTGGGCGACCGGCACCTGGGCATTGGCGTTGTTCAAGGCGTTCCAGGCCAGGCCCAGCTCTTCGTTCAACTGGCGCAGCGCGTTGTTGCGAATGTCCAGGGCCTGGTTGGACAGGTACGACTTGGATTCCAGGTCCGCCTTGTTGCTGCCGCCGGCATACAGGTTGAAACGCATGCGCAGCATGGCTTGCCATTCATTGTTGTGACCGTTCTGGCCGTCCAGGTCGTTGTCGGCAGTGCGGCCCAGCTCGGCGTCGAAGCGTGGGTAGAAGCTCGACTTGGCTGCTTCGTACTGCTGCTCGGCAGCGGCGATGTCGGCTTCGGCCGAACGCAGCACCGGGCTGTTTTCCAGCATCTGGGCACGGGCTTCGGTCAGGTTGGCCGGCAGCAACGCCAGAAAATCAGCAGGACGTTCCAGTTGATCGGGCAGTTGTCCAACGGCGCTGAGGTAGTTGGTCTCGGCATCGGCCAGGTTGGTTTGTTCGGTGATCAGGTTGTTGCGGGCCTGAGCCATGCGCGCTTCGGCCTGGTCCAGGTCGGCGCCGCTGCCCACGCCGCGGGAAGTACGCAGCTTGATCTGGTCGAAGATGCGCTCGTGGCTCTTGAGGTTTTCCTCGGCCAGGCGCACGAACTCGCGACGGGTCAGCACGTCCAGGTAGACCTGGGCCACTGTCAACCCGGTGCGCTCGGACGCGTCCAGCAACGAGTAGGCACGGGCATTGACGGTGGCTTGCTGACGCCCCACTTCGCTGGACGTCGCAAAACCGTCAAAAACCATTTGCGACAGGCGCAGGCTCGACTCGCTACGGTTCAGGGTTTCCCAATGATTGGTCCCGCCCGACCGGGTGGTGACGCTGTCGGTGCCTTCACGGCCGTATCCGGCTGCAAGGTCCACTCTAGGCAGGTAGCCGCCCTTGGCCGCCTTGAGTTGGTAATCCGCCGCGAGGCGACTGTTCACGCCAGCCTGGATTTCAGGATGGACATCCAGCGCCTGTTGCATGGCCTGCGGCAAGGTTTGTGCTTGTACGAAACTGGCGGCGAGAGCAAAGGGTAAAGCCTTGAACAGGTACAGACGCATGATGGATTTCTTCCTGAAACACTTGTCTTGGATCACAGCGAAACGTGGCGCTGCATCGGATGATGGCAACCGGAATGACCGTATGTCGGAAAGTTCAAAACAGGAGCTGGAACACGCACTGAAAGAACAGGTCGCCGCTTAAATATCAATGTGACATTACCTCGGCGATTGTTTAGGATGGCCGGCAGAAGGTCAATAGTTTGGCACAAACAAAATAATTGAGAAAACACAGCCAAAATATTGACATGTAAAAGCGTCAAATAACCTTACTTTGTGAACATGTACGTCCAGACCGCTGCAGCCTACAAGCTGACGGGTCCATGGAAGTCTACTGAGCGTGACACCCGGAGAGTCTTCAATGAGCAGTGTTATTGCCGTTGTCAAAAGCATTGTTGGTCAGGTTTTCGTCGTATCCCCAGAGGGCATCCGGCGCGTACTCATTGAAGGCGATCGCCTGTACACGGGCGATCAGTTGGACACTGGCCCTTCTGGCGCCGTCACATTGGATCTGGCCGATGGCCGCACCCTGGACCTGGGCCGCGACACCCAGTGGAGCGCCAATGCCCCGGACTCCTCCACCGACCTGGCACAAGCCACTGCCCAGGCCGCGCCGTCGGTAGAAGAGCTGCAACAAGCCATCGCCGCGGGTGTCGATCCGACGACCGCCCTGGAAGCCACCGCCGCCGGCGCCACTGCCGCAGGTACGGGCGGCGCCGCCGGTGGCGGCCACAGCTTTGTGGTGTTGGATGCCACCGCTGGTAGCGTCGACCCTACTGTCGGTTTCCCAACTGAAGGTCTCGCTGCGGCGGCTGCCACCGATAACAACACCCTGGGTGGCGATACTACGGATACGACCGCCAACGCTGTCCTCAATGCGACGATGACCCTGAGCGCCACGCCGACCCTGACCGAAGCCGGCGGCGTGCTGGTCTACACCGCGACCGTGACCCAGGCCCCGCAAACCGCCTTGACCGTGACCTTGTCCAACGGCGCGGTCATCGTGATCCCGGCGGGTCAGCTGACCGGTAGCGTCAACGTTCCACTCGCGCCGAATGACACGGTCTACAACGACCCAAGCCAGATCAGCGTGACCGTCACTGGCACCACCGGTGGCACTGGCATTGCCGTGACCGTGCCCACCACGCCGGCCGTGACCCAGATCACCGACACCATCGACACCACCACCGTCACCCTGAGCGCGGGCAATACCGTCACCGAAGGCGGCCAGATCACCTACACCGCCACCCTGACCAACCCGGCTCAAACTCCGGTGACCGTGACCTTGAGCAATGGCTCGGTCATCACCATCGCCGCCGGCCAGACTACCGGCACCGTTAACGTCGATACTCCGGCTAATGACGTCTACAACAACGGCAGCACGGTCAGCACCACCATTACCGGTGCGACCGGTGGCAACTTCGAAAACCTGGTCCCGAGCACGACGCCTGCGGTTACTACGATTACCGATTCGGTGGACACCACTGGCCTGACCCTGACCGCCAGCAATACCATCACCGAAGGCGGCCAGATTACCTACACCGCTACCCTGACCAACCCGGCCCAGACCCCGGTGACGGTAACCTTGAGCAACGGCTCGGTCATCACCATCGCCGCCGGCCAGACCTCTGGCACCGTTAATGTCGAGACGCCGGCTAATGACGTCTACAACAACGGCAGCACCGTCAGCACCACCATTACCGGTGCGACAGGTGGCAACTTCGAAAACCTGGTGCCGAGCACGACGCCTGCGGTCACCACAATTACCGATTCGGTGGACAGCACTGGCCTGACCCTGACCGCCAGCAACACCATCACCGAAGGCGGTTCGATTGTTTACACCGCCACCCTGACCAACCCGGCCCAGACTCCGGTGACCGTGACCCTGAGCAACGGCTCGGTCATCACCATCGCCGCCGGCCAGACCACTGGCACCGTTAACGTCGAGACGCCAGCTAATGACGTCTATAACAACGGCAGCACGGTCAGCACCACCATTACCGGTGCGACCGGTGGCAACTTCGAAAACCTGGTGCCGAGCACGGCGCCTGCAGTCACCACGATTACCGATTCGGCGGATACCACTGGCCTGACTCTGACGGCCAGCAACACCATCACCGAAGGCGGCCAGATTACCTACACCGCCACCCTGACCAACCCGGCCCAGACTCCGGTGACCGTGACCCTGAGCAACGGCTCGGTCATCACCATCGCCGCCGGCCAGACTACCGGGACCGTCAACGTCGAGACGCCGGCTAATGACGTCTACAACAACGGCAGCACGGTCAGCACCACCATTACCGGTGCGACCGGTGGCAACTTCGAAAATCTGGTGCCGAGCACGACGCCTGCGGTTACTACGATTACCGATTCGGTGGACACCACCGGCCTGACCCTGACCGCCAGCAACACCATCACCGAAGGCGGCCAGATTACCTACACCGCCACCCTGACCAACCCGGCCCAGACTCCGGTGACCGTGACCCTGAGCAACGGCTCGGTCATCACCATCGCCGCCGGCCAGACCACTGGCACCGTTAACGTCGAGACGCCAGCTAATGACGTCTATAACAACGGCAGCACGGTCAGCACTACGATCACCGGCGCAACCGGCGGCAACTTCGAAAATCTGGTGCCGAGCACGACGCCTGCGGTCACCACGATTACCGATTCGGTGGACAGCACTGGCCTGACCCTGACCGCCAGCGACACCATCACCGAAGGCGGTTCGATTGTTTACACCGCGACGCTGACCAACCCGGCCCAGACCCCGGTGACGGTGACCTTGAGCAACGGCTCGGTCATTACCATCGCTGCTGGCCAGACTACCGGGACCGTCAACGTCGAGACGCCAGCCAATGACGTCTATAACAACGGCAGCACGGTCAGCACCACCATTACCGGTGCGACCGGTGGCAACTTCGAAAACCTGGTGCCGAGCACGGCGCCTGCAGTCACCACGATTACCGATTCGG
>NZ_VZPJ01000012.1 GCF_008801605.1 Pseudomonas brassicacearum subsp. brassicacearum
CCAACGACAGCTACAACTCCAGCTACGACAACGCCAAGGAAAAATCCTGGCAAGTGCGCCACGACTTCAACTTCGCCGCTGTCGGCGTGCCGGGCCTGACCCTGATGAACCGCTACATCAGCGGTGACAACGTGCACACCGCCACCGTTGACGACGGCAAGGAATGGGGCCGTGAAAGTGAGCTGGCCTATACCGTGCAGAGCGGCGCGCTGAAGAGCCTCAATGTGAAGTGGCGAAACTCGACGATGCGTCGGGATTACAGCACCAATGAGTTCGATGAGAACCGGTTGATCGTCAGCTATCCGATCAGCCTGCTGTAAAAACCCAACATGGAGGGAGGCAGTACCACCGTCATCGCGAGCAGGCTCGCTCCCACAAGGAATCGGTGCCGAGCACAAAATCAGTGCTCACTGAAGATCCCGTGTGGGAGCAAAGCTTGCTCGCGATAGCGGTGGGTCTGTGGCATTTCTGGTGAGTGTGGCATTGCATCGCGAGCAAGCTTTGCTCCCACAGTATTGACTCCCACAGGGATCGGCGGTGGTTCTCAAACCCGCGATTCGACGCCCAGTTCATCCCAGACGGATTCGGCCAGGTGGAAGGTCGCGTTGGCCGCCGGGATGCCGCAGTAGATGGCGCTCTGCATGATCACTTCCTTGATCTCGCTGCGGCTCACGCCGTTGTTGGCGGCGGCGCGCAGGTGCAGCTTGAGTTCTTCGTTGCGGTTCATGCCGATCAGCATGGCAATGGTAATCAGGCTGCGGGTGTGGCGCGGCAGGCCCGGGCGGGTCCAGATATCACCCCAGGCGTGGCGGGTGATCATCTCCTGGAATTCGCTGTTGAACTCGGTCAGGGCACTGAGGCTGCGATCGACGTGGGCATCGCCCAGGACCGCGCGGCGTACTTGCATGCCTTCGTCGTAACGTTGTTTCTCGTCCACAAAAAACTCCTCAGGCACGGCCAGAATCGAGCAGGAAATCCAACACCCGCGCGCTGAACGCGGCACCGGCCTGGACGTTGGACAGGTGCGCGGCGTAGAACTCGGCGTACTCGGCCCCACGGACCCGCTCCTGGATGAAGTGCCCACCCGACGGCGGCGTCACGGCATCTTCGGTGCCGGCGATCACCAGCAACGGTACGCGAATCGACGACAACTGCTCGCGGAAATCGGCATCACGCACCGCCGCACAGTTGGCCGCATAGCCCTGGGGCGAAGTGGCGGCGAGCATGTCGGTGATTTTTTTTGCCGTCGCAGGCTGGGCCTCGGCAAAGTCAGGGGTAAACCAACGGGCAATCGAGGCATTGCGCAACGCCACCATCGCCGCCTTGCCGTCACGCAGCACGGTTTCGATGCGCGGGTTCCACCCCGACGGATCGCCGATCTTGGCCGCGGTGTTGCACACCACCAGTTTGTGCAGACGCTCGCCGGCATTGATCCCCAGCCACTGGCCGATCAACCCGCCCATGGACAAGCCACAGAAATGCACCTTGTCGAGGTTCAACTGATCAAGCATCGCCAGCACATCGCGGCCCAGTTGTTCGATGCTGTAGGGGCCTTCGGTCACCAGCGACTGGCCATGTCCGCGCGTGTCGAAGCGCAGCACGCGAAAGTGTTCGCTGAAGGCCGCAACCTGCTCGTCCCACATGTGCAGATCGGTGCCCAGGGAATTGGAGAGCACCAACACCGGGGCGTCTTGCGGCCCATCAAAACGATAGTTCAGATCGCCCTCGGCGAGTTTGACGAATCCCACAACAATCTCCTTTCAGGCGTTCAAGAAAAGGTGTTCGGCCACGGCCCGGGCGACCCAGGTCTGGGCTTGTCCGAGGTAGTGCGCCGGGTTGAGCAGATGATCAAGCTCGGTCGCGGATAGCTGCGCAGTGACCTGGGGTTCATCCCCCAGCACATCACGCAAATGCCGTTGCTCGGCCACGGCGCGCTTGCAACATTGCTCCAGCAGATGGTGCGCCGTGTCGCGCCCCACACGCTGGGCCAGGACGATGCTCACCGCTTCGGCCAGCACCAATCCCTGGGTCAGTTCCAGGTTGCGGGCCATGCGCGCCGCGTCCACTTCCAGCCCTTCGGCCAGCAGCCGCGCCTGTTCCAAGGCACCGGACACCAGGCAGCAGATCTCCGGCAGGGTTTCCCATTCGGCGTGCCACAGGCCCAGGCTGCGCTCGTGTTCCTGGGGCATGGCGCTGAACAGCGTCGACAACAAGCCAGGTACTCGCGTCGCTGCGCCGATCAGCACTGCCGCGCCCACCGGGTTGCGTTTGTGCGGCATGGTCGACGAACCGCCCTTGCCCGGCGCCGACGGCTCGAACGCTTCGCCGGCTTCGGTCTGCATCAACAGGCTGATGTCGCGGCCCAGCTTGCCCAGGCTACCGGCGATCAAACCCAGCACCGCGCCGAACTCCACCAGGCGATCGCGCTGGGTGTGCCACGGCTGTTCCGGCAGGTTCAGTTGCAACTCGGCAGCCAGGGCTTCGGCGACAGGCAGCGCCTGCTCACCCAACGCGGCGAGCGTTCCGGAGGCGCCGCCGAATTGCAGTACCAGCAAGCGCGGCTTGAGTTCTTTCAAACGTTGGCGACTGCGGGTGATCGCCCCCAGCCAACCGGCGATTTTCATCCCCAGGGTCACCGGCGTCGCATGCTGCAACCAGGTGCGCCCGGCCAGCGGCGTGGCGGCGTAGCGTTCGGCTTGGCGGGCCAGGGTGCCGGCCAGTTGCGCCAGCTCCGCCTCGATCAAGCCCAACGCCTGGCGCAGTTGCAGCACCAGCCCGCTGTCCATCACGTCCTGGCTGGTCGCGCCCAGGTGCACATAGCGCTCGGCCTCGGCGCTCTCGGTGGCGATGCGCTTGCCCAATGCCTTGACCAACGGGATCGCCGAATTGCCGGCACTGGCAATCGCTTCGCTCAATGCCGAAAAATCGTACAACTGGGCACGGCAGGCGTTCTCGATCGGCGCCACCGCATCCTGGGGGATCAACCCTACCCGCGCCTCGGCCCGGGCCAGCGCGGCCTCGACATCCAGCATGGCCTGGACCCGCCCCGCATCGCAGAACACCTCGCGCATGTCGCGAGCCGTGAAGTAGGCATCGAACAGCTGATTGCCCGGTCGTTCGCTCATAAACAGTCCTTGGGTGCGCCGGCCTCACGGCCGGCGCGGTTGGGTCAAAGGTCGTGGTGCAAATACGCCGGCTGCTTGGGCAGGCGCAGGCTGAACAGGAACGCCACCACCATCATCACCGTGACATACCAGTAAAAAGTGTTCTCCATGCCCTGGGCCTTCAGGCTCAAGGCAACGTACTCCGCCGAGCCGCCAAAAATCGCATTGGCCACCGCGTAAGCCAACCCTACTCCCAGCGCCCGCACTTCAGGTGGAAACATTTCCGCTTTCACCAGGCCACTGATGGAGGTGTAGAAACTGACAATCGCCAGCGCCAACGTAATCAGGACAAACGCCAGGAACGGGCTGCTGATGCTTTTGAGGGTCAGCAGGATCGGCACCGTGCACAACGCCCCCAGGGCTCCGAACCAGAGCATGGAATTACGCCGGCCAATCTTGTCCGCCAGCATGCCGAACAACGGCTGCATGCACATATAGAGGAACAGCGCGCCGGTCATGATGTAGCTGGCGGTCTTGGCGTGCAGGCCGGCGGTGTTCACCAGGTATTTCTGCATGTAAGTGGTGAAGGTGTAGAAAATCAGCGAACCACCGGCGGTGTAGCCCAGCACGGTGATGAACGCGGCCTTGTGATTGCGAAACAACGCCATAATGCTGCCGGCGTCCTTGTTCTCGCGCATTTCCTTGCTGCTGGTTTCCTTCAGGGAGCGCCGCAGGAACAGGGAAATCAACGCAGCCACGGCACCCACCACGAATGGAATCCGCCAGCCATAGGCACGCAGCTCGTCTTCGCTGAGGAACTGTTGCAGGATCACCACCAGCGACACCGCCAGCAATTGCCCGCCGATCAGCGTCACGTACTGGAACGAGGCGAAAAAGCCGCGTTGGCCCTTGAGGGCGACTTCGCTCATGTAGGTGGCGGTGGTGCCGTATTCGCCACCCACCGACAGCCCCTGCAGCAAACGCGCGAACAACAGCAACAGCGGCGCCCAGACGCCGATGTCCTTGTAAGTGGGCAGGCAGGCGATGAGCAACGAGCCGAAGCACATCATCAGCACCGAGATCATCATCGAGTTCTTGCGCCCGTGACGGTCCGCCACCCGGCCGAAAATCCAACCGCCGATAGGCCGCATCAGGAAACCGGCGGCGAACACACCGGCCGTGTTGACCAGTTGCACCGTAGGGTTGTCCGAGGGGAAGAACGCCGGCGCGAAATAAATCGCGCAGAACGCGTAGACGTAGAAGTCGAACCATTCGACCAGGTTGCCGGATGAGGCACCGACGATGGCGAAGATGCGCTTGCTGCGTTCTTCACCGGTGTAGTGGCTGGTTGGGGTGGTCATGGGTTACTCGCTCGTTGGGGACTTAACAAAGTCTAGACACACTTAGTAACAGTCCCGTTCCACAGTATTGCATTGCCTGGACTGACGCTATCGCGGGCAAGCCTTGCTCCCACAGAGGTTGTTGCCATTGCCCATCGCATGTCGTGTACCCCTGTGGGAGCAAGGCTTGCCCGCGATGGCGCCAGTGTTGACTCACTCAGTAATCGAAGAACACCGTCTCGGCATCCGTGCCCTGCAGGATCACGTTCCATTGATACACACCCGACGCATCGGGCTTGCTCACGATCGTGGCGCGACGCTCCTCGGGTACGCAGGCCAGCAGCGGGTCGGTTTCGTTGGCCTGTTCGCCGTCGAAATAGATACGCGTCAGCAAATGCTTGACCAGCCCGCGAGCGAACACCAGCACCACCAGATGCGGTGCCTGGGTCGTACCGTTCAACCCTGGCACAGTGCCCGGCTTGATGGTGGTGAATCGGAAGCGCCCTTCGGCATCCACCGGCACCCGGCCAAAGCCTTCGAAGTGCGGGTCCAGGGGTTTGTCCTGGTCGTCTTCCGGGTGGGCGTATTTACCGGCAGCGTTGGCCTGCCAGACTTCCAGCATCGCGTCGTTGACGAACTGGCCATTGCCGTCGACCACCTGCCCGGTGATCGCCACGCGCTGACCGAGGGTTTGTGCGACGGTCAGGTCTTCGCGGTTCAGCCAGGTCAGGCCTATGTGGTAGTAAGGGCCAACGGTGTGGGACGTGGTGGCGGTGAGCGTCATCTTATTTCTCCATCGGCGTGGCATCGCGGCCGCGCAAGACGATGTCCCAGCGGTAACCGAGGGCGTAGTGAGGGACGGTTTTTTCCAGGTCGAAACTGGCGATCAAGCGTTCCTTGGCGCGGGTGTCCGGCACGCAGTTGTAGATCGGGTCGTATTCCAGCAACGGGTCGCCCGGAAAATACATCTGCGTCACCAGGCGCGTCAGAATGCTCGGCCCGAACAGTGAGAAATGGATGTGCGCCGGGCGCCAGGCATTGTGATGGTTGCCCCACGGATAGGCGCCAGGCTTGATGGTCTGGAACTGATACCAACCATCGGCGTCGGTGACGGTGCGACCGGTGCCGGTGAAATTCGGGTCCAGTGGCGCGTCATGGTTGTCGCGGTCATGGTTGTAGCGACCGGCGGCGTTGGCCTGCCAGATCTCCACCAGGATGCCCGGCACCGGCTGGCCATGCTCGTCCAGCACGCGCCCGTGAATGATGATCCGCTCCCCCAGCGGCTCGCCGGCATGCTGGGCGGTCAGGTCGTGGTCCTTCTCTTGCACGCGGTCGGCACCGACAGTCGGGCCGGTAATTTCCGACAGCGAATGAGGCAGAAACACCAACGGCTTGGACGGCGAGCGCAGGTTGGTGGACTGGTACGGCGGGTGCAGATACTCCGGCTGGGTGCCCGCTTGGGGGCGACGATAACCAGGCTTGTCAGTCATGCAGCGTTCCTCGAATTCTTATTAGTAGAACGACGCGTCAGACGCGTTCGATCGCCAGCGCCAGCCCTTGGCCGACGCCGACGCACATGGTCGCCAAGCCTTTCTTGCCGCCGGTCTTTTCCAAGTGGTGCAGCGCCGTCATCACCAAGCGCGCCCCGCTCATGCCCAGGGGATGGCCGAGGGCGATGGCTCCGCCGTTCGGGTTGACCTGGGGCGCATCGTCCGCCAGCCCCAAATCGCGCAACACCGCCAGGCCCTGGCTGGCAAAAGCTTCGTTGAGTTCGATCACATCGAAATCCGCAACCGCCAGGCCCAGGCGCTCAATGAGCTTGCGCACCGCCGGCACCGGCCCGACGCCCATCACCCGCGGCGCCACGCCGGCACTGGCCATGCCCAGCACTTTGCCGCGCGGCGTCAGGCCGTGTTTTTTTACCGCTTCGGCCGACGCCAGGATCAGTGCAGCCGCGCCATCGTTGACACCCGAGGCGTTGCCGGCAGTGACGGTTTTGTCGGGACCATTGACCGGTTTGAGTTTGCTCAAGGTTTCCAGCGTGGTATCGGCGCGAGGATGCTCATCCTGCTCGACCACGGTTTCACCTTTCTTGTGGGTGATACGCACCGGAACGATTTCTTCGGCGAAAAAACCTGCCGCCTGGGCCGCTGCCGTGCGCTGTTGGCTGCGCAAGGCGAAAGCGTCCTGGTCGGCGCGGGACACGGCGTAGTCATCAGCCACGTTATCAGCGGTCTGCGGCATCGCGTCCACACCGTACTGGGCTTTCATCAATGGGTTGATGAAACGCCAGCCGATGGTGGTGTCTTCCAGCTTCATGTTGCGGGAAAACGCCGCGTCGGCCTTGCCCATCACAAACGGCGCACGGGACATTGACTCCACCCCACCGGCGATGGCCAGCTCCATCTCACCACTGGCGATGGCACGGAACGCCGTACCGATGGCGTCCATGCCCGAGGCGCAAAGGCGGTTGAGGGTCACGCCGGGAATGCTTTCCGGCAGGCCCGCCAGCAACAGCGCCATGCGCGCCACGTTGCGGTTGTCTTCGCCGGCCTGGTTGGCGCAGCCGAGAAACACTTCGTCCACTGCGCTCCAGTCCACCGATGGGTTGCGCTCCATCAGCGCCTTGATCGGCACGGCCGCCAGGTCGTCGGCGCGCACGGCGGACAAACCGCCGCCAAACCGACCGATGGGGGTTCGAATCGCATCACAGATATAAACGTCGCGCATCAGGCTTCTCCCGGTGTCTGACCGTGGGCCGCCGCAGTACGAGCTTCCAGGTCGCGCAGTGCGCTCAGCTCCAGCTCGGTCGGCTCGGCGGTGGTTTGCACCTGGTCGGCGAAACGGATCGCCCACCCGGTGGCCGCAATGACTTGCTCGCGGGTCACGCCGGGGTGCAGCGCAGTGACCACGAACTCATGGGTGTCGGCTTCCGGTTCCATGATGCACAGGTCGGTGATGATGCCCACGGGACCGGCGCCGGGCAGGCCCAGACGTTTGCGCGAATCGCCGCCTTCACCATGGCCGACCGAAGTGATGAAATCCAGCTTGTCGACAAACGAGCGAGCCGACTGCTTGAGGATGATCAACACGCTCTTGGCCGAACCGGCGATTTCCGGTGCGCCACCGGCACCCGGCAGGCGGACTTTCGGCTGATGGTAGTCGCCCACCACCGTGGTGTTGATGTTGCCGAAACGGTCGACCTGGGCTGCGCCGAGGAAACCGACGTCAATGCGCCCGCCCTGCAGCCAGTAGCGAAAAATCTCACCGGTCGGTACGACGGTATCGGCGGTTTCCGCCAGCTCACCGTCGCCGATGGACAGCGGCAGTACGCTGGGCTTGGCACCGATCGGGCCGGATTCGTAGATCAGCACGACGTCCGGCGACGACGTCAGCCGCGCCAGGTTGGCCGCTTTCGACGGCAGGCCGATGCCAACGAAGCACACGGCATTGTTCTTCAAGCGACGCGCCGCGGCGACGGTCATCATTTCGTTGGTGGAGTAAGTCATGGTTTCACCTGCGAAGCGGCTGCCAGTCTGGCCTGGAATTCACTGAAGTCTTTAGTGCCATGGATGTATTCGTTGATCCATGCGGTAAAGGTCTCACGGTCCCGGGCGATCGGATCCCACGCCTGGTAGAAACGGTTGTCACGCTCGGTGTAGCCGTGGGCGTAGGACGGATGGGCACCACCCGGCACGAGGCACACGGCGCTCAATGCCCAGGTCGGCAGTACACAAGCGTTCATCGGCGCGTTCAGGTCGTCGACGATTTCTTCCACGGTGACGATGCAACGCTTGGCGGCCAGGGCCGCTTCTTTCTGCACGCCGAGAATGCCCCACAGCAGCACGTTGCCCTTGCGGTCGGCTTTCTGGGCGTGGATCACCGTGATGTCCGGGCGCACCGAAGGTACAGCGGCCAATACTTCACCGGTGAAGGGACAGGTCACGCTCTTGATCAGTGGGTTGACCTTCGGCAGGTCGGAACCGGCGTAGGCCCGCAGCACCGCGAACGGCAGGCCAGAGGCGCCGGCGACGTAGGCGTTGGCCAGGTCGGCGTGGCTGTGTTCCTCGATCTCCAGCGGGTGTGGCCACTGCTTCTCCACGGCATCGCGCAAGCGGTGCAACGACCCGACGCCAGGGTTGCCGCCCCAGGAGAAAATCAACTTGCGAGCACAACCGGCGCCGATCAACTGGTCATAGATCAGGTCAGGTGTCATGCGCACCAGGGTCAGGTCTTTCTTTCCCTGGCGAATGATTTCATGACCCGCCGCCGTAGGGATCAGGTGAGTGAAGCCTTCGAGCGCGACGGTATCGCCGTCGTTGACGAATTGCTTCACCGCGTCGTGCAGCGAAAGGATTTCAGCCATGGGGCAGGCTCCCGTGTTCCAGTAGACCGACATGAAGAAAAAGGCGCGAGGTTAAGCGCCGGAGTGACTGAAGATTAAGCCTGGGGGAAAAGCCAAACAATCCGATAATCGACTGAGTGTTCGTTTATCGAACAGATTGTTGTTTGGCTATCTATATTCGCCAAGCACACAGAGCCCCTGTGGAAGCAGACCCTGTGGGAGCCTGCATGCCCTCAGATTTGTCTTCCACAGGGGTTATGTCGTGGGCTCAGGTCGCATCCGCATGGCTGACCATGCCCTTGATCACCACCGCCGTGGTCGCCAGGGCCGCCGGGATCACCAGGGCGGTCAGGACTTGTTCGAAGTTCCAGCCCAGGCCCAACAGGGTCGCGCCCATCCAGGCGCCGAGGATCGCGCCGAAACGACCGATGCCCAGCATCCACGAGACACCGGTGGCCCTACCCTGGGTCGGGTAGAAACGCGCGGCCAGGGAAGGCATCGCCGATTGCGCACCGTTGACGCACATGCCGGCCACCAGCACCAGGGTGGCGAGCAAAGTGATGTTGCCCAGGCTCTGCCCCACTGCGTAGGCAAACAACCCGGCCATCAGGTAGAAAATGCCGATGACCTTGTGCGGATTGAACCGGTCCATCGCCCAACCCACCCCGACGGCGCTCAACACGCCGCCGAATTGGAACAGCGCACCGATAAACGCTGCCTGCTCCATGCTCGCGCCGCTGTCGCGCATCAGGGTCGGCAGCCAACTGGTCAACAGGTAGACGATCACCAGGCCCATGAAATAGGTCAGCCACAGCAGCAAGGTGCCAGCGCTGTAGGTGCCAGAGAAGATCACCGCCAGCACGTTGCGGGCTTTCACGGTTTTCTGTTCCGGCACACTGAAACTCGCCGCTTGGGCCACCGTGTTCGGTTCGATCGGCGCCAGGGTCTTGCGCACCTTGTCGGTGCCGCGATTGCGCACCACCAGATAACGCGCCGACTCTGGCAGCCAGAACAGCAACACGACCGCCAGGATCAACGGCAGGATCCCGCCAATCAGCAGCAGGCTGTGCCAACCGAACGCCGGTATCAGCTTGGCGGAGATGAACCCGCCGCCGGCCATGCCCAGGTTGAAGCCGCAGAACATGCTGGTCACCAACAGGGATTTCTTGCGTTCCGGGGTGTATTCCGAGAGCAAGGTGGTGGCGTTCGGCATCCCGGCGCCCAATCCCAGACCGGTCAGGAAACGCAGTACCAGCAATTGATCGACGTTGGTGCTGTAGGCCGACGCCAGGCTGAACGCGCCGAACAGCAGGACCGCGCCCACCAGTACGACTTTTCGTCCGAAGCGATCAGCCAGCGGCCCTGAACCCAATGCGCCAAACACCATGCCGATCAGCGCGGCGCTCATCACCGGGCCAAGGCTGGCGCGATCGATACCCCAGTCCTGGGACAGCGCCGGGGCGATGAAGCCCATGGCCGCTGTATCGAGGCCGTCGAGGAAAACAATCAGGAAACAAAGAATCACCACCCGCCACTGGTAGCGCGAAATGGGTTGGGCATTGATGAAGGACTGCACATCGAGGCAGTTGCCTACGGAGGTCTGGGGCTGATTCATTTTATTTTTATTCCACGCGATAAACGCAGGCGAACGATCAGGGACCGGCGAAACACGCCGGATGACGCTGCGCGACATTAATGAGGGCAGGCAAATACCGTCAATTCATCGCCGCCGACTGTGTGCGTTTATCGAACAGCTTAAGTGAACAGCTGCGCGCTCAAGTCGCGGCTGGCCCCCAGCAGGCCTGGCAGGAAACGCTGTTCCAGCTCATTGCGGCTGACCCGCCCGGCATGGGTACTGACGTTGAGCGCGGCCACCACTTGACCGGAAGCGTCATACACCGGCACGGCAATCGAACGCAGGCCCTGTTCCAGTTCCTGGTCGACGATACACCAGCCCTGCTGCCGCACCTGTTGCAGGCATTCAAGCAACGCCTCGGGGGTGTGCAAGGTGCGGCTGGTCTTGGCTTGCAGGTCGGCATGGTCCAGGTAGTCGCGCAACGAAGCATCATCCAGGGCCGCCAGGAGAATCCTGCCCATCGAAGTGCAATAGGCTGGCAGACGCCCTCCGACCGACAGATCGACCGAAATCAGGCGCTGGGTGGTGGCTGATCGAGCGATATAGAGGATGTCGTCGCCTTCGAGCGTCGCCATGTTGCAGGCTTCGTGCAGTTGCTCGCTCATGCGGTCCAGGTACGGCTGGGCAGAAACGGCCAGGGGTGTCGAGGACAGATAGGCGTGCCCCAGGGTCAGCACTTTGGGCAGCAGCGAATAAGTGCGCCCGTCCGTGGTGGCGTAGCCAAGCTTGATCAAGGTATGCAGGCAACGTCTGACGGCGGCGCGAGGGATTTCCGTGCGATGGCTGATCTGGGCGATGGTCAGGTGCCGCTTGCGTTCCTGGAAGGCCTGGACCACGGCCAATCCGCGGGCCAGGGACGTCATGAAATCTGGATCGCCAGTCAGGGCCTGGATCCGCTTGGCCGGCGAGGCGACGATCGGTGGCGCGACTGAAGTGAAAGCATTGCGCAATTGGTCGTTCATGTCTGGTCTTCCCCGGGAATGACGGCTATTACAAGCGGCTGTCCGACGGACAGACAAGGGTCGGACCGCCAACAGCGTTCGATTATCGAACCGGCAACCGATAATCGCAATCCTGCCCGGTGTCATGAGTTCGCCAGCCGTCGAACGCTCGATAACAAGTTGAGCGAGAGCAACAAGCGATTTGACGTGAGGGCGTGGGCGATATTGAACTTGTCGCCTTGAATGGCATCAGGACATCGGCACTAGCAAGCATCTTCTGAAACCTGATTGACACAAGTTTGCACATACAAACATCGTTTCACACAACAACAGGCCCCTTTAAATATTTCCCGATAGTGTTATTCAGCTGGACCGCTATAATGCAATTCAGCGACGGTACGGCCAATCGACCGCTCCCGTACGCAGGCACCTTGGTTAATACCCTGGCGCCCGAAGCACCTTTAGGGTCGCTTCCCCTGTATTGGCAACAACACGAAGCCCTGATGCTACGTCAGCTGTCAGCTCTGGTGCCGTGGCCGTCTGCATGTCTACATGCAGTGCGTATCACCAGATTCAATTTCAATTAATTAGGTACAACTGTGACGAAAGACGAACTGCGCGCGGAACTTGAGCGCCAGGAACAACGTTACAAGGAAGTTTACGGCGGGGAAATCACCACCTACGCCGCGCAGCCTGAACCGGAACGCAAACCCTGGCGTAAGCGCGCCACCGTTCAGGACCAGGCCTTCACCCAGGAACTCCAGAAAATGGAAAAAGAACTCAAAGCCGAAGAGCAGTGACGCTCAGGGCCTGATGTTCTTGTGAGGAGGTCTCCGGCCACTACCCAGGCCGGAAACCACAGCGCACGCCCGCCATGAGCGGGCCGCCATCCGCTCCCGTCCGACGGCCGGGGAAGGCTCATGGCCGACCTTCATTTCAGATATTTCATACAACCGCTCGAAGTGCTCTACAGCGGGCGGCGATCAGGTTCCGGGACGCTTTGCGCCCCTGAATCAAAGGGTTACGCGCCCCACGGAAAACCTCGCGCCAGAGGCATTCCTGCAAATTATTTCGTTGAAGAATGTTGCCGACGAGCAGGCAATGCATCGATTGCCATGGTTTTCTGGCATAATCGCGCCCCCTTATGACCGGGTCAGAAAACCTTCATGATCGATTTATTCAGCGGACTGGATGCTTGGGTGCTTGTGAGCCTCTTGCTCGCCCTGGCTTTTGTCCTCGCCTTCGAGTTCATCAACGGCTTTCATGACACCGCTAACGCGGTTGCCACTGTTATCTACACCAAAGCCATGCCGCCTCATCTGGCGGTGTTCTTTTCCGGTGTGTTCAATTTCCTCGGTGTGCTGCTGGGCGGTGTGGGGGTGGCGTACGCCATCGTTCACTTGCTGCCCGTAGAGCTGCTGATCAATGTGAACACCGGACATGGACTGGCCATGGTGTTTTCGCTGCTCGCAGCGGCCATTACCTGGAACCTGGGCACCTGGTACTTCGGTATCCCGGCGTCCAGTTCCCACACGTTGATCGGCTCGATCCTCGGCGTGGGCCTGGCCAACGCGTTGATCAACGATATCCCGTTGGCCGACGGAGTGAACTGGCAGAAGGCGATCGATATCGGCGCCTCCCTGGTGTTCTCGCCCATGGCCGGTTTCCTGATCGCTGCCCTGGTGCTGATCGGCCTGAAATGGTGGCGTCCGCTGTCGAAGATGCACAAGACACCGGAACAGCGCCGCCAGATCGACGACAAGAAGCACCCGCCGTTCTGGAACCGCCTGGTACTGGTGATCTCGGCCATGGCCGTCAGTTTTGTCCACGGCTCCAACGATGGCCAGAAAGGCATCGGCCTGATCATGCTGGTACTGATCGGTATCGTGCCTTCGCAGTTCGTACTCGACCTGAGCAGCACCACGTATCAGATCGAGCGGACCCGCGACGCGACCCTGCACCTGAGCCAGTTCTACCAGCGCAACAGCGAATCCCTGGGTGAATTCCTGGCACTGGGCAAGAGCGTGGAAGGCGATCTGCCGGAAAAATTCCGGTGCAACCCGCAGCAGACCGAACCCACCATCGATGCCCTGCTCAACACCCTCAAGGGCGTCGCCGATTACCATTCGCTGCCGTCGGAAAGCCGTATCGAAGTGCGTCGCTACCTGCTCTGCCTGGACGACACGGCGAAGAAGGTCGGCAAGCTGCCAGGCCTGGCCGCCCGTGAGAAAGACGACCTGAACAAGCTGCGCAAGGACCTGACCGGCACCACCGAGTACGCCCCGTTCTGGGTGATCCTGGCGGTCGCCCTGGCACTGGGCCTGGGCACCATGGTCGGCTGGAAGCGTGTGGTACTGACCATCGGCGAGAAGATCGGCAAGCAAGGCATGACCTACGCCCAGGGCATGTCGGCGCAGATCACCACCGCGTGCATGATCGGCATGGCGAACATCTTCAGCCTGCCGGTTTCCACCACCCACGTACTGTCCTCGGGCGTGGCCGGTACCATGGTCGCGAACAAGAGCGGCCTGCAAGGTGGCACCGTGCGCAACATCCTGCTGGCCTGGGTGCTGACCCTGCCAGCCACGGTGGCGCTGTCGGCCGGGCTGTTCTGGCTGGCGTCCAAGGCTCTGGGTAGCTGATTCCAGCGACTCAAAAAAAGGTGCGATCCTTGCGGTTCGCACCTTTTTTTATGCCCTGACGTCAGACACCTGTGGGAGCGGGCTTGCTCACGATGGCGGTGGGTCAGTCAACACATGTATCTACAGACATACCACTATCGCGAGCAAGCTCGCTCCCACAGTTGATTGGGTATCTGGCTGGAGAATCACGAACAAAAAAAAGGGCGACCGAAGTCGCCCAAAATGCCTTGCGTGCTCGTTGTAGCCGGAAAGACCTACGGTTTTTTCCGCTTGTGCGCGTCTTTCCAGATGAATAATCCAAAGCCTGCGAAAAACACGACCATGAGGCCGACCGTCAACACCCCGGCAAACACCACATTATCGAAAAACATGACTGGCCTCCTGGTCTTGCCCCTGTTGCGATGGGTTCAAGTTAACCAATCAGGCCTGGATGAAAATTGACCGGGGTCAATAACGCCCGCAACGGGGCGAAAAGGTGGGGAAATAACTGATCTGCATCAATGGATCGAGGGGGTTCAGCGCTTTTTCGGTTTGTTTTTCGACTTTTTCTTGGGCTTGCCCAACGGCATGGCCTGCTCGAAAGCCTGGCGGACTTCATTGAGGCGTTTTTCGTTGAGGTCGTGAACGCGCTTGGCGCGCTCGGCACTGAGGTCGATCAGCTTGTCGTCTTGGCTCATGGCGTGTGGGCATCGTGCAGTGAATTGCGGATGCGCCCATGATGCGGGCTGTTGGCGGAGTTGACCAGCCTGCGTACGTCGGCAAACACCTGGATCAGATCTGGATATCGACCCACAAGCCCTGGCGCGACTCTTCGTCTATCAGCGGCACCACCGGCACGGTGTTGTCGGCGTTGAGTTCGGTCCCCGGTACGGCCAGATGCTCTTCAGGGTCTTCATTGGCCTCGCGGTGGCGCTTGTCGCGCTCCTGCCGGCGACGCTGTTCCTCGCGCAACAGCAGCGCGGCCTCTTCCGGGTCGCGGTTTTGCAGGTCGATGGTGCTTTCGTTGGAGCTTGGCTGCACCGGGACCACGGGCGGTATGTCCGGTCGCTGGCGAACCGGATCCTGTTGAGCGGTGATGGGTACGGCGCTCAAAGGGAGCATGGGTGGCAACATAAAGGTCTCCTGTCTTCAGGTTGTCGGCTGGGAAAGTGGCAGCTTGAACCGCCGGTCTGAAACTTGTGACCCAGTTGGCATTGCAGCGATCCCCAGGGCCGAGCTTGTTTGATCGCTGGGCAAGCTTAAGTTCCGTGCCGTCAGTAACTAATCAGCGTACGTAAATCCTTTGGTCTGAGGGATCCTTCCGTTAAGATAACCGGCTTTTTCAAGGCGGGAGTCAGGCAGCATGGCGCAGCAGTATCAACCGGGGCAACGCTGGATCAGTGACAGCGAAGCCGAGCTGGGTTTAGGCACCGTTCTGGCACAGGACGGCCGCTTGTTGACCGTGCTCTATCCGGCCACTGGCGACACTCGCCAGTACGCGCTACGGAATGCGCCGCTCACCCGTGTACGGTTTTCGCCGGGCGATGTGATCACTCACTTCGAAGGCTGGAAAATGACCGTGCGCGAAGTCGATGACGTCGACGGGTTGCTGGTCTATCACGGCCTCAACGGGCAGAACGAAGTCGTCACCCTGCCGGAAACCCAACTGTCGAACTTTATCCAGTTCCGCCTGGCGAGCGACCGTCTGTTCGCCGGCCAGATCGACCCGTTGGCCTGGTTCTCCCTGCGCTACCACACCCTGGAACACACCAGCCGCCAGTTACAGTCTTCGCTTTGGGGCCTGGGCGGCGTTCGTGCCCAGCCTATCGCCCACCAATTGCACATTGCCCGTGAAGTGGCCGACCGCATTGCGCCGCGGGTATTGCTGGCGGACGAAGTGGGCCTGGGCAAGACCATCGAGGCCGGCCTGGTCATCCACCGTCAACTGCTGTCCGGCCGCGCCAACCGCGTCCTGATCCTGGTGCCGGAAAACCTCCAGCACCAATGGCTGGTGGAAATGCGCCGGCGCTTCAACCTGCAGGTCGCGCTGTTCGACGAAGAACGCTTCATCGAAAGCGATGCCAGCAACCCGTTCGAAGACACTCAACTGGCCCTGGTGGCGCTGGAGTGGCTGGTGGACGACGAGAAGGCCCAGGACGCGCTGTTCGCCGCCGGCTGGGACCTGATGGTGGTCGACGAGGCTCATCACCTGGTGTGGCACGAAGATCAGGTCAGCCCGCAGTACGCGCTGGTCGAACAACTCGCCGAGACAATCCCGGGCGTGCTGCTGCTGACCGCAACCCCGGAACAACTGGGCCAGGACAGCCACTTTGCTCGCCTGCGCCTGTTGGACCCAAATCGCTTCCACGACCTCAAGGCCTTCCGCGCCGAGAGCGAAAACTATCGCCCGGTGGCCGAAGCCGTGCAGGAGCTGTTGGACAAAGGCCGTCTTTCGCCTGAGGCCCACAAGACCATACAAGGCTTCCTGGGCAATGAAGGCGAAGCGTTGCTGACCGCGGTCAATGATGGCGATGTCGAAGCCAGTGCTCGCCTGGTGCGTGAACTGCTGGACCGCCACGGCACCGGCCGCGTGCTGTTTCGCAACACCCGCGCAGCGGTGCAAGGCTTCCCCGAGCGCAAGCTGCACGCCTACCCGCTGCCGTGCCCGGACGAGTACCTCGAGCTGCCCCTGGGCGATCACCCCGAGCTGTACCCGGAAGTCAGCTTCCAGGCCCAGCCGGACGCCAGCGAAGAAGAACGCTGGTGGCGTTTCGACCCGCGGGTGGAGTGGCTGATCGACACCCTGAAGATGCTCAAGCGCACCAAAGTACTGGTGATCTGTGCCCACGCCGAAACCGCCATGGACCTGGAAGACGCCCTGCGCGTGCGTTCCGGTATCCCGGCCACGGTGTTCCACGAAGGCATGAACATTCTGGAGCGCGACCGCGCGGCGGCCTATTTCGCCGACGAAGAGTTCGGTGCCCAGGTGCTGATCTGTTCGGAAATCGGCAGCGAGGGCCGCAACTTCCAGTTCGCCCATCACCTGGTGCTATTCGATCTGCCAGCGCACCCGGACTTGCTCGAGCAACGCATCGGTCGTCTGGACCGGATCGGCCAGAAGCACACCATCGAGCTGCATGCGCCGTACCTGGAAACCAGCCCGCAAGCGCGGCTGTTCCAGTGGTATCACGAAGCCCTGAATGCCTTCCT
The DNA here is from genome assembly GCF_008801605.1 of Pseudomonas brassicacearum subsp. brassicacearum. Taxonomy (GTDB): domain Bacteria; phylum Pseudomonadota; class Gammaproteobacteria; order Pseudomonadales; family Pseudomonadaceae; genus Aquipseudomonas; species Aquipseudomonas brassicacearum. The sequence goes on from NZ_VZPJ01000012.1 coordinate 17,198, forward strand.
CAACACCTGCCCGACTGGCAACGCCTTGCAGCATCAGTTCGGCCCGCGCCTGCTGCCATTGCTGGAAGAAGCCGACGATGGCCAGTGGCAAGCGCTGATCGACGAAGCCCGCACCGAACGCGAGCGCCTGGAGGCCGAGCTGCACACCGGTCGCGACCGTTTGCTGGAGCTCAACTCTGGCGGCGCTGGTGAAGGCGATGCGCTGGTGGAAGCCATTCTCGAGCAGGACGACCAGTTCGCCCTGCCGATCTACATGGAAACCCTGTTCGACGCCTTTGGTATCGACAGCGAGGATCATTCGGAAAACGCGCTGATCCTCAAGCCGAGCGAAAAAATGCTCGACGCCAGCTTCCCGCTGGGCGACGACGAAGGCGTGACCATCACCTACGACCGCAACCAGGCGCTGTCGCGCGAAGACATGCAGTTCATCACCTGGGAGCACCCGATGGTGCAAGGCGGCATGGACCTGGTGCTGTCCGGTTCCATGGGCAACACCGCCGTGGCGCTGATCAAGAACAAGGCCCTCAAGCCCGGCACCGTGTTGCTGGAGCTGCTCTACGTCAGTGAAGTAGTGGCCCCACGCTCGCTGCAACTGGGCCGCTACCTGCCGCCGGCCGCCCTGCGCTGCCTGCTGGACACCAACGGCAACGACCTCGCCGCCCGGGTCTCGTTCGAAACCTTGAACGACCAGCTCGAAAGCGTGCCCCGTGCCAGCGCCAACAAGTTCATCCAGGCCCAGCGCGACCAGCTCACGCCACGGATCAATGCCGGCGAAGAAAAGATCGCCCCGCGTCACGCCGAACGCGTGGCCGAGGCCCAACGTCGCCTGGCCGCCGATACCGACGAGGAACTGGCCCGCCTGACCGCCCTGCAAGCGGTCAACCCGACCGTGCGCGACAGCGAACTGGTAGCCCTGCGCCAACAGCGCGAGCAAGGCCTGGCGATGCTTGAGAAGGCGGCGTTGCGTTTGGAGGCGATTCGGGTTTTGGTGGCGGGCTGAGATTGACGGGGGGGCCCGATATGGGTCCCCGCTGTGGTGGTTTTATCGGGTGTATATCCGTTGCTGCGGTAACGGCGGCTGGCGGTTCCGCTCTTACAGCGGGTCACTTTTGGAAGAGCGCCAAAAGTAACCAAAAGCGCTTCAGCCCCACCACTTGGTGCCTCGCCTAGGCTCGGCATGCCCTCACTCCGGCATTGCTCCGTGGGCCCGCCGCGAAGGGCCCACGGAGCAATGCCTTCGTTCAGGCATGCCGAGCCTAGGCGAGGCACCAAGTGGTGGGGCAGAAGCGCTTTGGTTACTTTCGACTGGGCCGGCTTCCGGGCTTTTCGAAAGTGACCCGCCGTCAGGGCGGAACCATAAGCCGCCGTTACCGCAGCAACGGATATACACACCAAACGAAGCCCCCCTCAAGGACTGTAATACCCCACCGCCACCAGAAAATGCCCAACCTTCTTCAGGTAAGCATGCTTGTCCTCAACCTTGCCAGTCACCGGGTTCTTCCAACGATACTCATACTCCCCCACATCCTGCTTGCCGATCATGGTCAGGATCGGCTCCCCCACCGGTTTGCCATCCGGATCCTTGACCTTGGCAAAATCGGTATTGATCAAGCGCAGGTTGGTGCCATGGCCGACATACCGCCGGGTATCGAGGTCAACGACAAAGACATACAGGTCATCCTGCAGATAACCGCCCTTGAGGGAGTTAACCGCCGTCAGCGTGGCTTTCTCGTTTTTCAGCAGGTCGCTCGAGGCCTTGTCCAGCAACGCCTTGGCCTGTTCGGCGGAAGCCCGTGGCAGGTAGTAGCCGACGGCCAGGATTCGCTCGCCGACACGCTGGAAATACACATGCTTGCGCTCAACCTTGCCGTCCGCCCAGTTCTGCCAACGGTACTCGGCTTGCTGGATGCCGCTGGCCTCGGGAGTTTTCAAGGCGTCCTTGAAGGCTTTGCGCAGGTCCGGGCCCAGCACTTCGGACACGTCTCGCCCGATCAGCGCTGAGGAAGGCCCGCCGCTGGCGAGCATCACACCCTGGGTATCCACCACGAATACGTAGCGATCCTTGTCGACGAAATCCCCCTGGCGACTGAAAGCGGCAAAGGCTTTGTCGCCGTTGTCGTGGTAATAGGCCAAGGCCTTTTCCAGCAGCGAGCGGGCCGCCTGGCCGTCATCCGGTGTCGCTGCATGAACCGGTGCCAGCCCCAGCACAAGCATTGCGCCCAGCCAGGCCATCCTGTGAAAAAAAACCATATGCGCGCCCCTCGTTCTTGTTGGTGTTTCAAGAGCGTAGACGGCGTGGGGTGATGTTGGAGTATTCAGGGAATTGCTGGGGAGGCCTGGTGCATCAGTGGGTATTGATACTGACTGACAGGACGTCATCGCGAGCAAGCTCGCTCCCACACTGGAGGTGCTTACCCTGTGGGAGCGAGCTTGCTCGCGATAACGGCGGCACATTCAGCATGATGCGCACTGACACGCCACTATCGCGAACAAACGCCAACAGGCTTATTGACTGCGGAGTTGCTGCTGCAAGTTCTGGATCTGCGCCTGCAGGGTGTTGATATTACGGGTGACCTGGCCGCGGAAGGCGTCGAACTCGGCGGTATTGCCGCCCTTGTCCTGCTGGCTCTTGAGCACGATCACATCCTGCTCCAGGCGATCGATAGCCGAGTTGGAAGTGGCTCTTTTCAGGGCGGTGATGTCGGCACCGATGCTCTTGAGCTGAGCATCCAGAGCGCCACCCTCGCCTTGGCTTTTCAGGGCAGTAACTTCAGCCACCAGCGTCTTGACCTGGGCTTGGAGCTCCTTGTTGGAAGCTTGCAACTGAGTGTTGGTGTTCTGCTGTTCAGTGGCCTGGGCAATGAGCTGGGCCAGTTCCTTGTCCAGGTCGGCAGACGGACCGAAGGTAGCTTGCTGTTGCTTGTACTGCTCCAGCAGTTTGTTGTCGAATTGCTTGCCCTGATCCTGCAGCTTGCTTTCCAACTGCTTGATCTGCAGTTTCAAGGCCTCACTGTCGCTCATCACGTTGGACTGGCCGGCGACGACCTTGCCGGAAAACTCCTGCAGTCGTCCCGCCGCATCTTCACTGATCCGCGCGAAGCTCTCCTGGGTGGCCACCAGTTGCTGCTCCATCAGGGAAATCTGCTGGAAGCTCCACCAGGCCAGGAAACCGAACGCACACAGCAGCGCGCCGACCAATGCCCACAGCGGCCCGGTGCTGGGCCCCTTGACCTTGGCCGCGGCAACGGGCGCCGGGCGCGCTTGCACGTGAGGCTGGCGGTTGGGCAGGAAATCATCGTCATCGGGAATGTCGGCCCGCATCCGCAGGCTCGGTACATCATCGAAGTCGTCGTTGGCATCGTTACGCATGGGCATGGTTCAACCTTTGGGAAACCGGTGATGGCTTGATGCGGTGAGTATAACCCCCTCACCCGCCGCACCGATTGACCCCGAACCTGGCACTCGGTTCATGACGGGGCGATCAGCGGGCACTTTGGACCTTCCACCAGGCACAAAATTCATCGAGGGCGGTCCACAGGCTGACCTGCGGATCATAATCGAGATAATGCCGGGCCCGGCTGATGTCCAGGGTGAAATTTTTGTTCATGACCTGCATGCCCAGGCGCGACAGCGTCGGTTCGGGGCGGCCCGGCCACAATTTGCAGAAACCTTCATTCAGGGCCGCGACACTATAAGCCAAGCCGTAGGAACGATAACGCCGGACCTGTGGGACTTCCATCTGGCGCATCACATAATTGACCACATCCCACAGAGGAACCGGTGCCCCATTGCTGATGTTATAGGCCTTGCCCAACGCTGAATCGGTCGCCAGCAGGCTGCTGAGCAGCGCTTCGTTGAGGTTCTGCACGCTGGTGAAATCCACTTTGTTCAGCCCGTTGCCGACAATTGCCAGGCGCCCCTTGCGCTGCATTTTCAACAGCCGCGGAAAAATGCTCATGTCACCGGCGCCGGTCACGAAACGCGGGCGCAGGGCCAGCACTTCGAGGCCGAACTCCTGGGCGCCGAAGACTTTCTGCTCAGCCAGGTACTTGGTGGCGGCGTAAGGGTGCTTGAAGCGCTTGGGCACTTGTTCTTCAGTCAACCCGAGGTGGTCACGCCCGTCGAAGTAGATGGACGGCGAGGACAGATGAACCAGCCGGCGAACCTTTTGCTTGAGGCAAGCCTCGACGACATTTTCCGTGACCTGGACATTGCCCTGGTGGAAATCCTGATAACGGCCCCAGAGCCCCACGGAGCCGGCGCAATGCACCACCGCTTCGACATCCAGGCACAAATCCCGGGCCAGCAGCGGGTCGCTCAGATCCCCTTGGACAAACTGTGCACCGCGACGCACCAGGTGCTCCACGCTCTCGGCCCGGCGACCGTTGACCCGTACATCCAGGCCTTGCTCCAGGGCGAAACGCGCGAAGCGCCCGCCGATGAAGCCGCTCGCGCCGGTGACCAGAATTTTCATGAATGCTCCTAAGAAATGCGGTTACGAGTCTCGCGCTACAACCTGCAAATTTATCTGTGCGCCGCTTTTACCAGCAGCTTGACGTCTACTGCGCCTCCCAAGGCACCAGCCACTGCCGGGAGGAGCGGATCAACTGTTCGGTCAACAAGCCGAGCAACTGCCCGCCATTGCGCCAATGATGCCAGTACAGCGGCACATCGATCGGTTTATCTGCCAGCAATTCCACCAGCACGCCTCGCTCCAGCTGTTCGCGCACTTGCAGCTCCGGCACGAGCCCCCAGCCCAGCCCGACTTCAGCAAGACGAATGAAACCTTCGGACGAGGGGCACAGATGGTGCTCGAAACCGCCCTCCACGCCCACGGACGCAAGGTAGCGGTGCTGCAGGAAGTCATCCGGGCCAAACACCAATGCCGGCGTATGGGCCAGTTGATCGGCCCGTACCCCGTCGGGGAAATGCCGGGCAATGAACGCCGGGCTGGCCAGCGCCCGGTAGCGCATCGCTCCCAGCAACACGCTGCGGGCGCCCGCCACCGGACGTTCGCTGGCGCAGACACACGCCGCCACTTCACCGGCGCGCATGCGCTTGAGGCCAACGGTCTGGTCCTCCACCACCAGGTCGAGCAACAGGTGATGCTCGGCGCAGAAATCGCCCACGGCCGCCGCCCACCAGGTTGCCAGGCTGTCGGCGTTCAAGGCGATGCGCAAACGTTCCGGCAGACCCTCTTCATCCAGGGCCGGCACCAGGCTTTGCAGGTCGCGCTCAAGCAGACGCACCTGTTGCACGTGATTGAGCAGCCGTCGGCCGATCTCCGTGGGTGCCGGCGGCGTGGCACGTACCAGCACGGGCTGGCCGATGCGCGCTTCCAACAGTTTGATCCGTTGGGAAATGGCCGATTGCGATAAACCCAACACCTGGGCCGCGCGTTCGAAACCGGCCTGCTCGACCACGGCAGCCAGGGCAGAAAGCAATTTGTAGTCGAACATCAGTTTTCCTAATGAGCAATCAGCAGGATTGGTTTTTCTTATACAACCCTTCCCCGGAGAATGGCCAGCATTCGTACACAAACCGGGGATCAAACCTATGTGGCAAAGTTATATGAACGGCCTGCTGGTAGCCCTTGGGCTGATCATGGCCATCGGCGCCCAGAACGCATTTGTGCTGGCCCAGAGCCTGCGCCGCGAACATCATCTGCCCGTGGCGGCGCTGTGCGTCACATTCGATGCGCTGCTGGTCGCCGCCGGGGTTTTCGGCTTGGCGACATTGCTGGCCCAGAGTCCGTTGCTGCTGTCGATAGCCCGCTGGGGCGGTGCGGCTTTCCTGCTCTGGTACGGCAGCCTGGCACTGCGCCGGGCCTGCTCGAAGCAAAGCCTGCAACAGGGGGGAAACCAGGCCGTGCGCTCGCTGCGGGCGGTGCTGCTCAGCGCCCTGGCGGTGACGCTGCTCAACCCCCACGTCTACCTCGACACCGTGCTGCTGATCGGCTCCCTCGGTGCCCAGCAGAGCGTGCCCGGCGCCTATGTCGTGGGCGCGGCCAGTGCCTCGCTGCTGTGGTTCTTCACCCTGGCCTTCGGCGCTGCGTGGCTGGCACCCTGGCTCGCTCGCCCAAGCACCTGGCGGATCCTCGACCTGCTCGTGGCGACGATGATGTTTACCGTGGCGGTGCAATTGATCGTGAACGGCTGATTATTCCAAACCGCTCTGGAACCTCTATTCCACACAGTTGTTGCGTGGTTATGCCGCACCCCCGGTGCTATGATCCGACTCCTGCGCCGCAAAGAGTACAAACTCCCCGGCGCTAGTCTGGCCGCCCGTGATCGGCCTTGCGCTCACCGCAACTGACCTGATTAGGAGAATCACCATGGCTTTCGAATTGCCGCCGCTGCCCTATCCACACGATGCACTGCAGCCGCACATCTCCAAAGAGACTCTGGAATACCACCACGACAAGCACCACAACACCTATGTCGTGAACCTGAACAACCTGGTGCCTGGCACCGAGTTCGAAGGCAAGACCCTGGAAGAAATCGTCAAGACTTCCTCGGGCGGTATCTTCAACAACGCCGCTCAGGTCTGGAACCACACCTTCTACTGGAACTGCCTGGCGCCAAACGCCGGCGGTCAACCAACCGGCGCGCTGGCTGAAGCCATCAACAAGGCCTTCGGTTCGTTCGACAAGTTCAAGGAAGAATTCAGCAAGACGTCCATCGGCACCTTCGGTTCCGGCTGGGGCTGGCTGGTGAAAAAGGCTGACGGTTCCCTGGCCCTGGCCAGCACCATCGGCGCCGGCAACCCGCTGACCAGCGGCGACACCCCGCTGCTGACCTGCGACGTGTGGGAACACGCCTACTACATCGACTACCGCAACGTTCGTCCGAAATACGTCGAAGCGTTCTGGAACCTGGTCAACTGGAAATTCGTCGCCGAGCAGTTCGAAGGCAAAGCCTTCACCGCCTAAGCGTCGATGCCAGACAAGAAAACCCGGCGTCGTGCCGGGTTTTTTTTGCCGGGCAAAAATGACCGCAGGCAAAATACCTCGGGTCTGGAACCCAAGAAAAAATCCCTGGAGGCCTCAAGTTGCGGCCCCTTCCAACCGACACAATGGTCGTAGAGCAATCACTCTGGAAAAAACGTACATCGGTGAGGTTTCAAGCGAAAACCCTTGTGTTTGATTGTCCCTTTGACTGACATCACAGGATTGCCAATACTCATGGCAACTTGACGCTACCCGCACGGAACAAGGAACCACTCTTTGAAGCTGGAACTCAAGAACAGCTTGTCTGTGAAGTTGCTCCGGGTCGTGCTCCTCTCGGCATTGATCGTTGGCATGGTCTTGAGCTGCGCCCAGATCGTGTACGATGCCTACAAAACCAACCAGGCCGTCGCCAGTGACGCCCAGCGGATCCTCGACATGTTCCGTGATCCTTCGACCCAGGCCGTCTACAGCCTGGACCGGGAGATGGGCATGCAAGTGATCGAGGGCCTGTTCCAGGACGAAGCCGTACGCATGGCTTCCATCGGCCATCCACGCGAAACCATGCTCGCCGAAAAAACCCGGCCCTTGCAGCACTCCGAAAGCCGCTGGCTGACCGACCTGATCCTGGGCAAGGAGCGCACCTTTACCACGCAACTGGTGGGACGCGGCCCCTATAGCGAATATTACGGCGACCTGAGCATTACCCTCGACACCGCCACCTACGGCGAAGGCTTCATCGTCAACTCGGTGATCATTTTCATTTCCGGGATGCTGCGAGCCCTGGCCATGGGCCTGGTGCTGTACCTGGTCTATCACTGGCTGCTGACCAAACCATTGTCGCGGATCATCCAGCACCTGACCGAAATCAACCCCGATCGCCCCAGCGAGCACAAAATCCCGCAGTTGCGCGGTCACGAACAAAACGAGCTGGGCCTGTGGATCAATACGGCCAACCAACTGCTCGAATCCATCGAGCGCAACACGCACCTACGCCACGAAGCGGAAAACAGCCTGCTGCGCATGGCCCAGTACGACTTCCTCACCGGCCTGCCCAACCGCCAGCAGCTGCAACAGCAACTGGACAAGATCCTGGTGGACGCCGGGCGCCTGCAACGCCGGGTGGCGGTGCTGTGTGTGGGGCTGGATGACTTCAAGGGCATCAACGAACAGTTCAGCTATCAGACCGGCGACCAGTTGCTGCTGGCCCTGGCCGACCGACTGCGGGCCCACAGCGGCCGGCTCGGCGCACTGGCGCGGCTGGGGGGCGACCAGTTCGCCCTGGTCCAGGCCGACATCGAACAGCCTTACGAGGCCGCCGAACTGGCCCAGAGCATCCTCGATGACCTGGAAGCGCCGTTCGCCATCGACGATCAACAAATCCGCCTGCGGGCCACCATCGGCATCACCCTCTTCCCCGAAGACGGCGACAGCACCGAGAAACTGTTGCAGAAAGCCGAGCAGACCATGACCCTGGCCAAGAGCCGCTCGCGCAATCGCTACCAGTTCTACATCGCCAGCGTCGACAGCGAGATGCGCCGCCGTCGCGAACTGGAGAAAGACTTGCGCGAGGCCCTGGCCCGCGAGCAGTTCACCCTGGTGTACCAGCCGCAGATCAGCTACCGCGACCTGCGGGTGGTGGGCACCGAAGCCCTGATCCGCTGGCACCATCCCGAGCACGGCCTGGTGCCGCCGGATCTGTTCATTCCCCTGGCCGAGCAGAACGGCACCATTATCGCCATCGGTGAATGGGTGCTGGACCAGGCTTGCAGGCAATTGCGCGAATGGCACGACCAGGGCTTCCTCGACCTGCGCATGGCGGTCAACCTGTCGACGGTGCAACTGCACCACGCCGAACTGCCGCGGGTGGTGAACAATCTCCTGCAAATGTACCGGCTGCCGCCGCGCAGCCTGGAGCTGGAAGTTACCGAGACCGGCCTGATGGAAGACATCACCACCGCTGCCCAGCATTTGCTGAGCCTGCGCCGCTCCGGGGCGCTGATTGCCATCGATGACTTCGGGACCGGCTATTCGTCCCTGAGCTACCTCAAGAGCCTGCCGCTGGACAAGATCAAGATCGACAAGAGCTTCGTCCAGGACCTGCTCGACGACGAGGACGATGCAACCATCGTCCGGGCCATCATCCAGTTGGGCAAGAGCCTGGGGATGCAGGTCATTGCCGAAGGCGTCGAGACGGTCGAACAGGAAGCCTACATCATCGCCGAGGGCTGCCACGAAGGTCAGGGGTATTACTACAGCAAACCGCTGCCGGCACGGGAATTGGGCCTTTACCTGAAGCAGGCCGAGCGCAGCAAGGTTTCCATCATCTGATTTCTCCCCCCGGCGCCAAGCCTTTGTAGGAGCTGGCGAAGCCTGCGATCTTCGGTTTGTTCGCCTGGGATTCAAGCATCAGTGAAAAGATCGCAGCCTCGCTTCGCTCGGCAGCTCCTACAGACGCTACCGAAGGCGGCAATCTCCCATCATTAAATAAGAAATATTTACACCTGCAACCCTTTACACATAATGCAAATCTTTCGCATTATGTCGCAGTTTTGCGCACCTCGCGCCTGTCCCGTCCATCATCGAAGCAGGATGTTTGCCATGATTCGTATGCCCCTGGCTACTGCCAGTCTGCTGGCTATCGCTATTTCCCTCGCCGGTTGCGGCGAAGGCAAAGACAAGGCCGCCGCGCCGCAAGCGCCAACGCCTGCCGCCAGCACCGCGGCACCGGTCGCCCCTGCTGCCGCCGGCAAAATCGACGAAGCTGCCGCCAAGGCCGTTGTCGCGCACTATGCCGACATCGTCTATGCCGTCTACAGCGATGCCGAATCCACGGCAAAAACCCTGCAAACCGCCGTCGACGCGTTCCTGGCCAAGCCGAACGCCGAGACCCTGAAGGCCGCCCGGACTGCCTGGGTCGCCGCACGCGTGCCTTACCTGCAAAGCGAAGTGTTCCGCTTCGGCAACACCATCATCGACGACTGGGAAGGCCAGGTGAACGCCTGGCCCCTGGACGAGGGCCTGATCGACTACGTCGACAAATCCTACGAGCACGCCTTGGGTAACCCGGGCGCCACCGCCAACATCATCGCCAACACCGAAGTCCAGGTCGGCGAAGACAAGGTCGATGTGAAGGACATCACCCCGGAAAAACTCGCCAGCCTCAATGAGCTGGGCGGTTCCGAGGCCAACGTCGCCACCGGCTACCACGCCATCGAATTCCTGCTGTGGGGCCAGGACCTCAACGGCACCGGCCCTGGCGCGGGTAACCGCCCGGCGTCGGACTACCTGCAAGGCGCTGGCGCCACCGGCGGTCACAACGACCGTCGTCGTGCCTACCTCAAGTCCGTGACCCAATTGCTGGTCAACGACCTCGAAGAGATGGTCGGCAACTGGAAGCCGAACGTGTCTGACAACTACCGCGCCACCCTGGAAGCCGAGCCCGCCGAAAGCGGCCTGCGCAAGATGCTGTTCGGCATGGGCAGCCTTTCCCTGGGGGAACTGGCGGGCGAACGCATGAAAGTGTCCCTGGAAGCCAACTCGCCAGAAGACGAGCAGGATTGCTTCAGCGACAACACCCATAACTCGCATTTCTACGATGCCAAGGGTGTACGTAACGTGTACCTGGGCGAATACACCCGCGTCGACGGCACCAAGATGACCGGCGCGAGCCTGTCGTCCCTGGTCGCCAAGGCCGATCCGGCCGCGGACACCGCGCTCAAGGCCGACCTGGCCGACACCGAGGCCAAGATCCAGGTCATGGTCGATCACGCCAACAAAGGTGAGCACTACGACCAACTGATCGCCGCCGGCAACACCGCGGGCAACCAGATCGTGCGCGACGCCATCGCCGCACTGGTCAAGCAGACCGGTTCGATCGAACAGGCTGCGGGCAAACTGGGCATCAGCGACCTGAACCCGGACAACGCTGATCACGAGTTCTGATCAACGCCGGCTGGCTGACGGTTAACGCAGCCAGCCAAGCCACAAACCTGTGGGAGCGATCCTGCTCGCGATTGGGGGCTATCAGTCGACATTCATGTTGGCCGGTCTACCGCCATCGCGAGCAAGCTCGCTCCCACAGGAATTTCGTTGCTTGTGATTCATCATTGCAACCCCGCAAGCCGCCCTTCGATAAACCGCCGTTCCGGCAATTGCTGCGTCAACTCAAGCGCGCGTCGATACGCCGACCTCGCCTCGTCCAAGCGTCCCAGTTGACGACAGAACTCCGCCTGCGCCGAGTAGGCCAGGTGATAGTCGAGTAATTCCCCACGCCCCAGGATCGCCTCGACCAGGCGCAAGCCGGCTTCCGGTCCATCGCGCTTGGCCAGGGCAGCGGCGCGGTTGAGTTCGATCACCGGCGATGGCACGGCGCGCAGCAGCACATCATAAAGCCCGACGATCTGCGGCCAGTCGGTCTCCTGCGCCGTCGGCGCTTCGGCATGCACCGCCGCAATCGCCGCTTGCAGGCAGTACGGCCCGAACCGGCGAGTTTTCAGCGCGGCTTCCACCAACGCACAGCCCTCGGCGATCAGCTCGGCATCCCATAAGGATCGCGCCTGTTCATCCAACAGGATCAGCTCACCGGTCGATGAAGTTCGCGCCGGACGCCGGGATTCGTGCAGCAGCATCAACGCCAGCAACCCCATGACCTCAGCCTCGGGCAGCAACTCCATCAGCAGGCGCCCGAGGCGGATGGCTTCGCGCGTCAGGTCTTCGCGGGTCAGCTCGGCGCCCATCGAGGCCGAATAACCTTCGTTGAACACCAGGTAGATCACCCGCAGCACGCTGTCCAGCCGTTCCGGCAGTTCCGCGCGAGACGGCACCTGGTAGGGGATCCTGGCATCGCGGATCTTCGCCTTGGCCCGTACGATGCGCTGGGCAATGGCCGCCGGGGCGGCGAGGAAAGCCCGGGCGATTTGCTCGGTGGTCAGGTCGCAGACTTCCCGCAGCGTCAGGGGCACCTGCGCGTCCGCCGCCAGAGCCGGGTGGCAACAGGTGAAAATCAGCCGCAGGCGATCGTCTTCCACGTCTTCGTCACTCCATTGGCCCTGCTCCAGCTCTTCGAGCTGGGCGATCAACATCGGCCGGGACGCGGCGAAACGCGCGCGCCGGCGCAAACTGTCGATGGCTTTGAAACGCCCGGCAGACACCAGCCAGGCCCGCGGGTTGTCCGGCACCCCGTCGCGCTGCCAGCGCTCGACCGCAATGAAGAAGGCCTCGTGCAAGGCTTCTTCGGCGAGATCGAAATCCCCCAGCAGGCGAATCAACGTCGCCAGGATCCGCCGCGAGTCTTGCCGATAAACCTGCTCGACCCGCGCCTTGACCGCTTCGACCGACATCAGTCGGGCATGCCTTGGGTGACCAATGTTTCAAGCCGGTCCAGGCTCTGGCCCCAGCCCTCATGGAAGCCCATGGCTTCGTGCGCCTGGCGATCCTCCTCGCTCCAGTGCAGCGCACGGGCGGTGTAACGGGTTTTGCCGTCCACCTCCTCGAGCAGTACCTCAGCGGTCATGAAGGCTTTGCCGGAGGGAATCCAACCGGGCACGAACGCGTCAGTGAACACCAGGCGCTGCGGGGCGAGGATTTCCAGGAACACGCCCATGGTCGGGTATTCACTGCCGTCGGGCGCGCGCATCAGGGTGCGAAACTGACCGCCGACCCACAGGTCCATTTCGCACTCCGGCGTGGTCATGCCATGGGGGCCCCACCATTGGACCAGCAAGGCGGGCTCGGTCCAGGCGCGGAAAATCTTCTGACGCGGAGCGTCGATCATTCGGCTGATGGATAACGCGTAAGGGGCAGCTGCAAAGTTCATGAATGAAGTCCTGTTTGTATTTGTTGTTCAGGGGTTCAGTTGGCGTACCGGTCGCACTTCGACGCAGCCGACCCGGGCCGCCGGGATATTGCCGGCGACCTGGATGGCTTCGTTGAGGTCCTTGGCATCGATCAGGTAGAAGCCCGCCAGTTGCTCCTTGGTTTCGGCGAACGGGCCGTCGGTGATCGACAGCTTGCCGCCGCGCATGCGCACCGTGGTAGCGGTCTGCACCGACTCCAGGGCCTCGGCGGCCAGCATCCGCCCACTGCCCTGGATCGATTCGGCATAGGCCATGCACTCGGCGTCCTCCGGGCTGTCGGGCGAGTTGTGCAGCGTGTGTTCGTTGCTATACACCAGGCATAGGTACTTCATGGAAGGCTCCGTGATCGGACTGATCAACTATGGACGGCAGAATGAGGCTCAGCAAAAAAACCGACGATCAGGGTTGCAGGTCGAACAGCGTCGTACCGGCCATCGGGTCGAACGGCGCGGACCAATGTTCATGGACGATCCGCCATTGCCCGGCTACACGCCGGTAGCAGGCCGTCACGCGCATCCAGCAGGCTTGTTCCTCGCCTTTGTCGTTGGTGCCGCCGCAATAGGCCAGCCAGTGGGCGAAGGCGATGTTCTCGGCCGGGGTAATCTTGACCTGATGGAAGTCGAACTTGTGCGGGCCGGGGCACATTTCCATGCAGGCTTGCCAATGGGCCCGGTAAGCGGTCTTGCCCTTGAATTGCAAGGCCTGGATGGCATCGAACGAGACGATGTCTTCGTCATAGAGCGCCATGACCTTTTCGACGTCCTTGGCCATGACCGCTTGGCGATAGGTGTCGATCAGGGCCTGGATTTCGGTTTCAGTGGCTTGGGTATTCATGGTGATTCTCCGCGGTTTTTTGTTGAAGACACCCTTTGTCGTTTGGAGAAACAGCGAATCGACAACCCAACAAAAATAATTCAAAGAAAAAATTCGCTAGAATCCAGGTCCTATTCTGCTGGTAAACAACGGATGTTTTTGTGACCGCTCAGCTCGTACCCTACGAAGACCTGACCCCGCTGCAACGCGAACAGGTCAGCGCCATCGAAATCCACCCCGAACAGATCAAGTTCGCCGGCGATATCCACGGCGCCCTGCACACGCTGCTGTCCAAGCCCGGCCCCGGGGTCAAAGGGTTTGCGCTATTGGCTGAAGAGGTGCCGGTGGCCTTCCTGCTGCTCAAGCGCCCGCCGGTACTGCCCGCCTGGGCCAATGAACACAGCGCCACCCTGCATGCCCTGCAAGTCGATCACCGGGCCCAGGGCAAAGGTTATGGCAAGGCCTGCCTGCAGGCGCTGCCCGCCGTGGCGCGAGCCGCCTGGCCGGAAATCCGCGGGCTGGAGCTCTCGGTTGACGCCGATAACGACTCGGCCATCGGCCTGTACACCCGGCTGGGCTGGGTCGACAGTGGCGAGGCCTACAAGGGCCGCATCGGTTACGAGCGGCGAATGGGGTTGGCGTTTTGATGGACCTTGACCCATAGACTCAGGATGAATGGATGATGTTGACGTCGATTGAACAGCTGGAAGCGCTTTATGGCCTGCCCCACGAACGGGCAGTGCGCAAACAGATCCCCTTCCTGAACGAGGATTACCAGGCGATGGTCCGGGCCTCGCCGCTGGTGGTCATCGGTTCGGCAGGGCCCGACGGCCTTGATAGCTCGCCGCGGGGCGATGTGCCGGGTTTCGTGCAGGTCCTCGACGAGTGCACCCTGGCCTTGCCGGATCGTCCCGGCAACAACCGCATCGACACCCTGCGCAACGTCCTGCACGATCCGCGGGTATCGCTGCTGTTCCTCATTCCCGGGATTGGCGAAACCTTGCGGGTCAACGGTACGGCCCGGATCAGCGCCGAACCCGCGCTGCTGGAGCGCTTTGCAGTCAACGGCAAGCCGGCTCGCACGGTGCTGCTGGTGACGGTCGAAGCGGCGTTTTTCCATTGCGCCAAAGCCATCGTGCGCTCAGACCTGTGGAATCCGGCTCGCCATCTCGAACGCTCGGCCCTGCCCAGCGCCGGGGCGATCCACAAGCGCTTGAATGATGGGCAGTTCGATGCCGAGACTTATGACCGTGAAGCACCTGCGCGGGTGCAGGCCAGCCTGTACTGAAGCAGCGACGATCAACTTGGCTTGAGCGGGATCCAGATCTCCAGGGTGCCTTCGCCGGTCCTGGGGTTGAAGTCCTCGCTGTAGCGCTCGAACTCCGGCAATTGCGCCGCCGTGTGACCGGAACGCGGCAGCCACTCCTTCCAGATGTATTGGAACGTGTCCGGCAGTTGTTTCAACGACCCCTTATGTTCGAAGACGGCGTAATACCCCGGCTGGATTTCGATCCAGCGGTATTGTTCCGGCAGATCGTCGAGCCGGCTGATTTCCACGCCAGCGATGTATTCGAACCCACCCTTCCCGTCCGGGTTGCAACACACGCCGTAGGTCACTTCATCTTTCTGCCCTGGCACCTTGCCGAGCCAGGGCAGGAACTTTTCCCAGAGCAAAGGAATATCTTGGGCAGTGTCCTGGGTAAACCGAGCACCAAAGCCGGCAATAAGCTGAAAACGTCCCTGTTCAAAGCGTGGTTCGGCTATGTAATCGCGTTTGGGCTTTTCCATGCGGCAACACTCCAGCAAACGTGAAGTCGGGCTTGGCAGTATAGAAGCCAAACCGTGATTGCCAGGGCCGTTTCGCTTGTCAGATTCCAGGCAAGGCGCTGGTGACGGCTTTTCCGACAAACTCGTTGTAGCCAGAAACAATCACGTACACCGCGAAATAGCAGAAGATCGCGGCGGATGCCCAATAGGAGTAACGCAGCAGTTTATCCCCCAACAATTTGCCGCCCTGGGTCGCCGCCAGGCACAGGGCCGCGCACCACAACAACCCGGCACAGAGAAAACCACTGAGGAACAGCGCCGAGCTGAGCAAGGTGCCACCACCCGAACGCGCGATCAGTGTGCCGCCCACCGCAGCGAACCAGAGGATGGCACTGGGCGATGACATGGCCAGGAAAATCCCGCGAAAGAACTCCTGGCGCGGGGAGTTGCCCTGCACCTCCCCAGCCTCGGCCAGCACGGCGCTGTGATAGATCGCCGAATGGATCATCTTCGCCGCGAAATACAGCAACAGCACCGAGCCACCCAGCCACAGCACCCAGCGCACCGCTTCGTATTGCAGCAGGACAGTCATGCCCGCCAGGGCCAGGACGGCGTAGACCAGGTCGCCCACGCAGGTGCCCAGGCCCAGGGCGAAACCCTGGAAGTAACCGCGCTGCATCGCCAGGGTGATCATCGCGATATTGGCCACGCCTATGTCCAGGCACAGGGAGAGACTCAGCAGGAAACCGCTGGAAAATTCCATCATTCATTCCGTTCGATTGGGCTACAGCGAATTCAACTGCCCGCAGCCGGCGTTGATGGCTGCGTGGCGAGGTCGACAGTGTCGTCGAAAATAGTTGTGCGCGGCTACTGGACAATCCGACATCCGCCCGATTATCTTGCGCCGCAGGCCACCGCAGTGGCCAACGTCGCTCGGACGGTTCCGGGCGCTCACGTATCTCGAGGCAACAATGGCCGAACAAGGTTCGCCGCGCCGCTTTGCGCGTATCGATCGACTCCCCCCGTACGTATTCAATATCACTGCCGAGCTGAAGATGGCTGCGCGTCGGCGCGGCGAAGATATCATCGACTTGAGCATGGGTAACCCCGACGGCGCCACGCCCCCGCACATTGTGGAAAAGCTGGTCACCGTCGCCCAGCGGGAAGACACCCACGGCTATTCCACCTCCAAAGGCATCCCGCGCCTGCGCCGCGCCATTTCGCGCTGGTACAAGGACCGCTATGAGGTGGACATCGACCCGGAAACCGAAGCCATCGTCACCATCGGTTCCAAGGAAGGCCTGGCCCACCTGATGCTGGCAACCCTGGACCAGGGCGACACGGTGCTGGTGCCCAACCCCAGCTATCCGATCCACATCTACGGCGCGGTGATCGCCGGCGCCCAGGTGCGTTCGGTACCGCTGGTGCCAGGGGTGGATTTCTTCGCTGAACTGGAGCGGGCCATTCGCGGCTCGATTCCCAAGCCGAAGATGATGATCCTCGGCTTCCCCTCCAACCCCACCGCCCAGTGCGTGGAGCTGGATTTCTTCGAACGGGTCATCGCCCTGGCCAAGCAGTACGACGTCCTGGTGATCCACGACCTGGCCTACGCCGACATCGTCTACGACGGCTGGAAAGCCCCGTCGATCATGCAGGTGCCTGGCGCGAAAGACATCGCGGTGGAGTTCTTCACCCTGTCCAAGAGCTACAACATGGCCGGCTGGCGCATCGGTTTCATGGTGGGCAACCCGGAACTGGTCAACGCCCTGGCGCGGATCAAGAGCTACCACGACTACGGCACCTTCACCCCGCTGCAAGTGGCCGCCATCGCCGCCCTGGAAGGCGACCAGCAATGCGTGCGCGACATCGCCGAGCAGTACCGCCAGCGCCGCAACGTACTGGTCAAGGGCCTGCATGAACTGGGCTGGATGGTGGAAAACCCCAAGGCGTCGATGTACGTCTGGGCCAAGATTCCCGAAGCCTATGCCCATCTGGGCTCACTGGAATTTGCCAAGAAGCTGTTGGCCGAAGCCAAGGTCTGCGTCTCGCCGGGGGTGGGGTTCGGGGAATATGGGGATGATCACGTGCGCTTCGCGCTGATCGAAAACCAGGACCGGATTCGCCAGGCCGTGCGCGGGATACGTGGGATGTTCCGGGCGGATGGGTTGATAAACAAACCTGGCGCCTGACGCAAAAACAACGGTGGGAGTTTGCTCCCACCCTGGATCTGTTGATCACCCGAAACCAGTGTGGGAGCGAGCTTGCTCGCGATAGCGACATAACAGTCAGCATCTCTGTCGACTGTTACACCGCCATCGCGAGCAAGCTCGCTCCCACAGTTGGGTATTGCTCTGGTTCAGACCACCAGCGACAGCAGCAGGATAAAGATCAATCCCACCACGGACAGGATGGTTTCCATCGCGGTCCAGGTCTTGAACGTTTCGGCCACGGTCATGTTGAAGTACTGCTTGACCAGCCAGAAGCCCGCGTCGTTGACGTGGGACAGGATCAACGAACCGGCACCGGTCGCCAGCACCAGCAGCTCACGGTTCACACCCGGCATCATCCCCACCACTGGCACCACGATCCCGGCACCGGTAATGGTCGCCACCGTCGCCGAGCCTGTGGCAATGCGGATCACCGCAGCCACCAGCCACGCCAGCAGGATCGGCGAGATCTGCGCACTCACCGCCATGTGGCCGATCACGTCGCCCACACCACTGGTCACCAGCATCTGCTTGAAGCCACCACCGGCACCGATGATCAGGATGATCGCGGCGGTCGGCGCAAGGCTGGCATCCAGCCATTTGAGCATCTGGTTGGCACCGATGCCCTGCTTGTAGCCGAAGGTGTAAAGCGACAGCAGCAACGCCAGCAGCAACGCCGAGATCGGGTGGCCGATCATGTCCATCCAGGCGCGGAAGAGGTTGCCATCGGGCAGCGCTACGTCAGCGAACGTCTTGAGCAACATCAGGAATACCGGCGACAGCACGGTGATCAGGGTGATGCTGAAGCTTGGCAGTTCGGCGGAGTCCGTCTCGCGGGCCAGTTGGTCCACCAGCTCCTGGTTCGGATGGCCGGGGATGTGCTTGGCAATGAACGTACCAAAGATCGGCCCGGCAATGATGGCCGTCGGCAGCGCTACGATCAGGCCATAGAGAATGGTCTTGCCGATGTCCGCGCCAAACACGCCGATCGCCAGCAGCGGCCCCGGGTGCGGCGGCACCAGACCGTGGACGGCGGAAAGACCGGCCAGCAGCGGGATACCGATCTTGATGATCGACACGCCGGTGCGACGTGCGACGATGAACACCAGCGGGATCAGCAACACGAAGCCGATTTCGAAGAACAGCGGGATGCCCACCAGGAACGCGGCGAACATCATGGCCCACTGCACCTTGTCCTTGCCGAAGGCGCGGATCAGGGTCTGGGCGATCTGATCGGCCCCGCCCGACTCGGCCATCATTTTGCCGAGCATCGTGCCCAGCGCCAGGATGATGCCGACAAAGCCCAGCACACCACCGAAGCCGTCCTGGAACGCCTTGATGATGGTGCCGGTCGGCATGCCCGACGTCAGGCCGAGGAACGCGGCGGCGATGGTCAGTGCAATGAACGGGTGGAATTTGAACTTGGTGATGAGGATGATGAGTCCGATCACCGTGACCACTGCATCAAGCAGCAGGAACGTCTCGTGGGACATGCCGAACATGGGAGGTGTCTCCTGATTTGTTGTTGTTATTGAAGCAGTTATTGGTTAGCCGTCGGGGTAGCGCTATCTTTCTGACGCAAATTTTTTGAAACTCAGCCGGCAAGCTTCAAACCATGGTCCAACCACCAGACGTAAGCCTGATGCGCCAACTCTTCAACGCTGTGGCTGGACGCATCCAGAGCCAGGGTCAGGGGCTCGCCGACAGGGGATTGAAGGGTGGCAAACTGGCTGTCGATCAGGGTCGACGGCATGAAATGGCCGGGACGATGGGAAACGCGGTCGGCGGCCACTTCGGGGGTCAATTCAAGGAATACGAAGCCCAGGCCAGGCAAGGCACTGCGCAGACGCTCGCGATAACTGTGCTTGAGGGCCGAGCAGGTCAGCACCGGGCGCTCGCCCGTGGCATCGACACGGCGCAACTCATCGCACAGGCTGTCGAGCCAGCCGGCACGGTCGTCGTCGTTCAAGGGAATACCGGCGCTCATCTTCTGGATGTTGGCCGCTGGGTGGAAAGTGTCGCCTTCAATGGCAGTGGCGCCGCTCAGCTCGCATAGCGCCTGGCTGACGCAAGTTTTGCCGCAACCGGCAACGCCCATGATGACCAGGGCGGTGATGGGATTATTCATGTAACACCTCAGCGCGCAGACAGCGCTACCTTTGCCAGTTATGACACCGCAGCAAAAGCAGAAGTTGCCGACGCCTTCTTGTCATTTTTGTGGTTGCAGCATGTTCGTTCACGACACCAGCACACGGGGGATCAGGCAAACCCCACTTACGCAATTGCAGCCGCGTCGAGACAGCGCTACCTTAGTGCCTTGATTTTTGTTTGGCAAGCCGCCCTGATGACCGCCCCTAAAAACGATAAGAATACTCGCACCACCGGTCGCCCTACGCTCAACGAAGTCGCACGCCTGGCCGGTGTCAGCCCGATCACCGCCTCCCGTGCCCTGCGCGGCGTCAGCACCGTAGCCGTCGATCTGGTGGAAAAGGTCCGCCAGGCCGCCGTGGAGCTCAACTACGTCGTCAACCCCGCCGCCCGCGCCCTGGCTTCGGCCCAGAGCCATTCGGTGGTGGTGCTGGTGCCGTCGTTGTCCAACTTGTTGTTCATCGACACCCTGGAAGCCATTCATCGGGTCCTGCGACCCAAGGGTTTCGAAGTGGTGATCGGCAACTACCACTATTCCCGGGACGAAGAAGAAGACCTGTTGCGCAACTACATGGCCTATCAGCCGCGTGGTTTGCTGTTGACCGGTTTCGACCGCACCGAAAGCGCCCGACGCATGATCGAGGCCAGCAATATTCCCTGCGTGTACATGATGGAACTGGACCCCGGCGCGGGGCTCAATTGCGTCGGCTTCTCCCAGCTCAAGGCCGGCGAAACGGCGGCCGAGCATCTGATCTCCAAGGGCCGCAAGCGCCTGGCCTACATCGGCGCGCAACTGGACCAACGCACCCTGCTGCGTGGCGAAGGTTTTCGCCGCGCCCTGCAGAAAGCCGGTCTGTATGACCCGGACCTGGAACTGCTGACCCCGCGCCCGTCATCGGTAGGCCTGGGCGGCGAATTGTTCCTGCAGTTGCTGGACAACCACCCCGATGTCGATGCGATCTTCTTCGGCAACGACGACCTGGCCCACGGTGCCTTGTTCGAGGCCCTTCGCTGCGGCATCAAGATTCCCGAGCAGGTTGCGGTGCTGGGCTTCAACGACCTGCCCGCCTCGGCCCACACGGTGCCGCGCCTGAGCAGCATCAGCACCCCACGGGAAGCCATCGGCCGCCGCGCAGCCGAGCAAATGCTGACGTTAATGGCCGGCAACCGCATCGCGCAGCCGGTGGTGGACATGGGCTTTGAGCTCAAGGTCCGCGAAAGCACCTGAGCCCGGCACGATGCGGTCGATCCATGCCGACGAACGGCAAGGATTGGCCGCCCCGCTCGCCCCGCGCCAGCCCATCGCGTTGGAATACGGGCCTCGCGGCGACGGCATGGGAATTGCTCCTGCCCATCGCTCAGTCATTACCCACAGGTATTCATCATGTTGGTCAGTGCAAAACAGCAAGCGATGGTCTTGCCGCTCAAACGCCCGGGCGAAGATCCCACTGCCGAAGCCGCCAGCGGCCTGCAAAGTGCCGCGTTGCAGGCTTTGCGCGATAACGTCCAGGCCCAGGCCAGCCAGGGCGCTGCCCAGGTCCAGGAGTCCTTCACCCAACGAGCCACGCAACAGGTCAATGCGAGCACCGCCATCAGCGACAACGTCGACGAGGCGTTCGCCAAGACCCGCGTGCAATTGCAGACCGTGGCTTCACCAGCATCCGAAGAAACCACGACATTGGGTGGTTCTGCGACGGCAGAATTCAAGGACTACATGAGCAAGACGCCCGAAGAGCGCCTGCGCGACAGCATTCTCGAAGAGATGGGCATTACCGAGGAAGAGTTCGAGGCGATGCCGCCTGAGAAGCAGATGGCTGTCAGCCAGGAAATTGCCCAGCGCATGCAGGACAAGTCGGCGATCGCACAGGTGGAAAAGGCCCAGCAGAGCCGCACCGACGACAAAGCCTCGGCCACGGATATGTTTCTCGCCTCGCTTTAAGCCTCGCGCATGGCGGAGCATTTGAGCTGGGGGTTAGCGCCCCAGCTCAAACCTGAGGCCAACCGAAGCAGTATCGGTTCAATGACCGAACAGGTTCACCTTCTTGGTTTTTTTGTCGGCGCGCTTTTCATCGGCAGTTTTCGCCGGTTTTTTCTTTGCCGCTTTTTTTGAATCCATGCCTTTGGCCATGATACGTACTCCACTCATACGGGATGTGAAGTCAGGTATACACCTATCGCCGCACCTGCGTTCTTTTATAATCGCCCTCCCCTTATCGCCCATGACCCTGTCATGTCCGAAATCCATTATGCAGCGCTCGAAGAGTCGCTCTGGCCGCTGATGAACAAGTTCTATCGCGCCCACCAATCCTCGATGAAAGCGGTGCGTGACGCGCAGCTCTGGGTGGCGCGGCGCGATGAGATCGTCGCCGCCCTGTGCCTGCGGCCGGTGTCGGGTGGGCATTGGTTGACAGGGTTGTTCGTCGCCCCGGCGTACCGAGTACAAGGCATCGCCGCACGGTTGATCGCCGAAGCGGTGAACGGCGTGAATGAACCGGTGTGGCTGTTCTGCCACCCGGATCTGCGCGGTTTTTATGAACGGAGTGGTTTCAGCTTCGACCCCGAACTGCCCTATGCGATGGCCGAACGCCTGAGCCGGTATGCGCGTAGCAAGCCGATGATTGCGATGGGGCTTGCGCCTGCAAAATCCTGAAAATCAACACACCCCATTGTGGGAGCGAGCTTGCTCGCGATGGCGTCAGGTCAGTTGCATCAATAGTGGCTGACACACCGCAATCGCGAGCAAGCTCGCTCCCACAGTGTTCTGTGGTGGGTTATCAATCGTCGGCCGTAGGGTCCAGGTCCGGGAACATCACCTCGGTAAACCCGAACTTGCTGAAATCACTGATACGCGACGGGTACAAGCGCCCGATCAGGTGATCGCATTCATGTTGCACCACCCGCGCATGAAAGCCCGAGGCGTAACGCACGATCGGCTCGCCCTTGGGATCGAAGCCTTCGTAGCGGATATCCTGGTAGCGCTCGACCGCCCCGCGCAGGCCCGGCACTGACAGGCAACCTTCGAAGCCCTCTTCCATCTGCGGGCCCAGTGGGGTGATCAGCGGGTTGATCAGGATGGTCTGGGGCACCGCCTCGGCGTCAGGATAACGCTCGCTGTGCTCGAAGCCGAAGATCACCAGTTGCAGGTCCACGCCGATCTGTGGCGCCGCCAGGCCGACACCGCCGACGCTTTCCATGGTCTGGAACATGTCGTCGATCAGTTGCCACAACTCTGGGCTGTCGAACATTTCGGCGGGCACCGGTGGGGCGATACGCAGCAGGCGTTCGTCGCCCATTTTCAGGATGTCACGGATCATGGTCGGGCTTCGTCAGGGTGGGGATGAGGGATGGAATGGTCGCGGCCCAGGCCCGACACATGCTGTTTTTCGTGCTCGCCCGCGCTCTTTTCGCCCGGGTTCTTGCCCTCGGTGGACATGTGCTCGATCACCGCATTCATCTCCGCACCGAGCAGCAGCACCGCCGAAGAAATATAGAAATACAGCAACAACACGATGATCGCACCGATGCTGCCGTACATGGCGTTGTAGTCGGCGAAGGTCTTGACGTAGAAGGCGAATCCCAGGGAGGCGACGATCCACACCACCACCGCCAGCACAGAGCCCGGGGTGATGAAGCGGAACTCCTGCTTGACGTCGGGCATCACGTAATAGATCAGCGCCACGGCCACCATCAACAGAAACACAATCACCGGCCAGCGCACGATCGTCCACAGCGTGACGATGAACGTCTCCAATCCGACCTGGGCCGCGATCCAGCCCATCACCTGCGGTCCGAGCACCATCAGTGCAGCGGCGGCCAACAGCATGCCGGCGATGCCGATGGTGTAGAAAATCGACAGCGGAAAACGCTTCCAGGCCGGACGGCCCTCGACCACATCGTAGGCGGCGTTCATCGCGCTCATCATCAGCCGCACGCCCGCCGAGGCGGTCCACAACGCAATGACGATACCCACCGACAACAGCCCGCCCTTGGATTGCTGGAGCTGGTCGATCACCGGGTTGACCTGCTCCAGGGCCTGGGGCGGCAGCACCAGCTCCGATTGCAGGCGCAGCCAGGAGAAGAAGTCCGGCAGGTGCAGGAAGCCGATCAATGCGATCAAAAAGAGAATGAAAGGAAACAGCGAAAACAGCATTTGGTAAGCCAATGCCGAGGCGTAGGTCGACATCTCGTCGTCGAGAAACTCGGTCACGGTGCGCATCATCACACGATGCAAGGGTAAGCCTTTCAAGGCCGGGAACATCATGTGCGTCTCCTTTCGCCGCAAAAAAAGGGGGTCGCTTGGCGACTCAGGGGCCGTTATCACAACAAAGTAGCCTGTTTGGCGACGTTGGATCAATTTCGTCTTTCATGCCCGACGCTGAATTGACCGACGATTGCCAAGCCAAGTTTCATTGTTCCTACAGCCGGGGCTTTATGTTTGCCCGGCAACCACCGAGAATGCCCCACGTATTCAGGCTGCGGCCTGAAGCTCCAACCCCGTAGGAACGTTATGAAACTCGATAAAAAGCAGGCCATCGCCCGCAGAAACCAGGAACTGGGCGGCGCCGTACTGGGCGTCAACAACTGCCACTTCAGCGAATTGAACCGTAACCGCAACATCTTCTGGTTCGATATCCCGGTGGGGCGCCTGGCCATTGGTCAATACGAATGGATTCACCTGCTGCTGCACACGCCGGCCACCGATGAGCTGCTGCACCTGAAGGTGCCGACCGTGTTCCTGCGCGAGAAAATGGAAGGCCTGGAAGTGCGCAACCAGGGCAAGCGCAAGGCGGCCCTGAGCCTGGAATTGAGCGCTGACAAGGATTCCTACCTGCAGGACATGCGTCCGGGGGGTACCAATCTGGATTTTGCGCAGTTCAGGTTGTAATGCGATTTCCTAGCTTTGGTGTGTAGATCCGTTGCTGCGGTAACGGATATGTACCCAATCCAGCCCAAAAGAAAACGGCGCTTTCCCTCCCTCGGAAAAGCGCCGTTTCCTTAAGTGAATAGCATCACCGCATCAGCGGGGCTTTTCATTGGCAACGGTCTTACTTCTTCAGCCCCAGTTTCCTGAGCTCTTCATCCCGCAACTCGCGCCGCAGGATCTTGCCCACATTGGTCGTCGGCAAGGCATCACGGAACTCCACGGCCTTGGGCACCTTGTAGCCGGTGACGTTGGCACGCATGTGTTCCATCACCTGTTCCTTGGTCAACGTGACACCCGGCCGGGCGACGATGAAGATCTTGATCGCCTCGCCGGACTTCTCGTCCGGTATGCCGATGGCCGCGCACTGCAGCACGCCCGGCAGGGTTGCCAGCACATCTTCCAGTTCGTTGGGGTACACGTTGAAACCGGAGATCAGGATCATGTCTTTCTTGCGATCGACGATGCGCATGTAGCCGTCCGGCTGGATCAACGCAATGTCACCGGTCTTGAGCCAGCCTTCGCTGTCGAGGATCTCGTCGGTGGCTTCCTGGCGCTGCCAGTAGCCCTTCATGACCTGCGGACCTTTCACACACAATTCGCCGATTTCGCCCAATGGCTGTTCGACACCCGCGTCATTGATCACCTTGCACAGCGTCGACGGCACCGGAATGCCGATAGTCCCGATCTGGATGTGCTGGATCGGGTTGACGGTGGCCACCGGGCTGGTTTCGGTCATGCCGTAGCCTTCGCAGATCGGGCAACCGGTCACTGCTTTCCAGCGCTCGGCTGCTGCCAGTTGCAGGGCCATGCCGCCAGACAGGGTGACTTTCAGGGCAGAGAAATCCAGCTTGCGGAAGGCTTCGTTGTTGCACAGGGCCACGAACAGCGTATTGAGGCCGACGAAACCGCTGAACTTCCACTTCGACAGCTCCTTGACCATCGCCGGCAGGTCACGCGGGTTGCTGATCAGGATGTTGTGGTTGCCGATCAGCATCATCGCCATGCAATGAAAGGTGAAGGCGTAGATGTGGTACAGCGGCAGCGGCGTGATCAGAATCTCGCAACCTTCATTGAGGTTGGAGCCCATCAGCGCCTTGCACTGCAGCATGTTCGCCACCAGGTTGCGATGAGTGAGCATCGCGCCCTTGGCCACGCCAGTAGTGCCGCCGGTGTATTGCAGCACGGCCACATCGTCACTGGTGGGGTTCGCTTCGCTCACGGGTTGGCCGTGGCCTTTGCTCAGCACATCGTTGAACTTGACGGCCTTGGGCAAGTGATAGGCCGGGACCATCTTCTTGACGTACTTGATCACGCTGTTGATCAACAGGCGCTTGAGCGGCGGCAGCAGGTCGGCGACTTCGGTGACGATGACGTGCTTGACGCTCGTCTTGGGTACCACGGTCTCGGCCAGGTGCGCCATGTTCGCCAGGCACACCAGCGCCTTGGCCCCGGAGTCGTTGAACTGGTGTTCCATTTCCCGCGCGGTATACAGCGGGTTGGTGTTGACCACGATCAGCCCGGCGCGGATCGCCCCGAACACGGCCACCGGGTACTGGAGAACGTTGGGCAGTTGCACGGCGATTCGATCGCCGGGCTGTAAATCGGTATGCTGTTGCAGGTACGCGGCAAAGGCACCGGACAACTCGTAGAGTTCACCGTAGGTGATCGTCTTGCCGAGGTTGCTGAATGCCGGCTTGTTGGCAAAGCGTTGGCAGGACTGCTTCAACACCGCCTGAATATTCGGATACTCGTCTGGATTGATGTCGGCAGCAATCCCAGCTGGGTACTTATCCTTCCAAAAGTCTTCAATCATGGAAGCCCACTCCTCAGCAACGCGAATTCTCACCGCATTTGATGCGATTATTATTGGTGTGTGTTTATTGGTGAATCTGGCTTGAATCAAGGCCGAGAAGTCACAAAAGCGCGCCGAGAGTAGCAGCTTTGCCAGGGGCCGACTAGAGCCAAAAGCAGCCCCCACAGTCACAAACATGACTCATGAATATTTTATGGTCATTTTTAGAGTAAAAAATCTACAGCCTGTTAAATCTCTCTGAATCAAACAACTGTGGGAGCACAGCTTGCTCGCGATAGGGATATGTCAGCCAATACAAATGAGGCTGTTCCACCGCTATCGAGCAAGATGTGCTCCCACAGGTTTTCGTCAGGACAGATACCCCGGCGGACCTCAGGCAATATCGCGCAGCTCCCTCCGCAGAATCTTGCCCACCGGCGTCATGGGCAACGACTCCCGCAGCACAATGTGCTTGGGTACCTTGTAGCCGGTGAAGTTCTCCTTGCAGTAGGCCTTGAGTTCTTCAAGGCTGACGCCGGTTTCCCGCGCCACCACGAACAGCTTCACCGCCTCCCCCGAACGCTCGTCCGGCACACCGATTACCGCGCAGTTGGCCACCTTGGGATGGGCCATCACCACGTCTTCGATCTCGTTGGGGTACACATTGAAGCCCGAGACGATGATCATGTCCTTCTTGCGATCGACGATGCGCACGAAACCGTCCGGGTCGATCACCGCGATATCGCCGGACTTGAACCAGCCCTCGTGGTCCAGCACTTCGGCCGTGGCCTCAGGCTTGTTCCAGTAGCCTTTCATGATCTGCGGGCCCTTGATGCACAGCTCACCGCGCTCGCCCAGGGGCTGCTCGACGCCATCGTCGTTGATCACTTTCATCAGCGTGCCTGGCACCGGCATCCCCACCGTGCCCAACCGGGACTTGCCGCCGTAAGGGTTGGCACTGGCCACTGGCGAAGTTTCGGTCAGGCCATAACCTTCGGTGATGCCACAACCGGTGATCTGCTCCCAACGCTCGGCAGTGGCCTTGATCAGCGCCGTGCCGCCCGAGTTGGTGACCTTGAGGCTGGAAAAATCCAGGGTCTTGAAATCCGGATGGTCCATCAATGCCACGAACAACGTGTTGAGCCCCAGCAGCAACGAGAAACGCCAGCTCTTCAGTTCCTTGATGAAACCACCGATGTCCCGCGGATTGGTGATCAGCACGTTGTGGTTGCCGGTCACCATCATGCACATGCAGTTCGCCGTGAACGCATAGATATGGTACAGCGGCAGCGGTGCGATCATGACCTCCTGGCCTTCGCGCAACAGTGGATGGCCGTCATCGCCGAGCTGCCCCAGGCAGGCCCGGGCCTGTTGCATGTTGGCCACCAGGTTGCCGTGGGTCAGCATCGCGCCCTTTGCCAATCCGGTGGTGCCGCCGGTGTATTGCAACACCGCAATATCGTCGAGGCTGACTTTCAGCGGCTTGATGCCCTGGCCGCGCCCCAGGCGCAAGGCGCTCTTGAAGGAAATGGCCTGGGGCAGCGAATAGGCCGGGACCATTTTCTTGACCTTGCTCACCATCGTGTTGACCAGCCAGCCCTTGGCGGTGGGCATCAGGTCACCCATCTTCGCTTCGATCAGGTACTGCAGGTCCGTATCGGGCAACACCTCCTGGACTTTCTGCCCGAACATATTCAGGTACACCAGCGCCCGGGCACCGGAGTCCTTGAACTGATGACGCATTTCCCGCGCGGTGTACAACGGGTTGGTGTTGACTACGATCAGCCCGGCGCGCAAGGCACCGAACACGGCGATCGGGTACTGCAGGATGTTAGGCATCTGCACCGCGATTCGATCACCCGGCGCCAGGTCGGTATGGGCTTGCAGGTAGCCGGCGAAAGCCGCGCTGTAGCGCTCCAGCTCGGCATAGGTGAGGGTCACCCCCATGTTGCTGAACGCCGGACGGTCGGCAAATTTCTTACAGGAACGTTCGAACACCTCGATCACCGACTTGTAGGCCCCAAGATCAACATCCAGGGGCACGCCGGTCGGGCGTTTGTCATTCCAGAAATCAGGCTGCATTGTTTTTGTCCTCTTTACCTGAGCATGTCCGGGCCGCATCTGTATCGCTTGCAGAGGCGGAGCTCCTGGGACACTAGCAGCTATGGCCAATCAGGCAAATATGGCAACCTGCGTCATAGATTGTGTGAATCTTCCTGCCATGGCGTGGCCTGATCAGGCGAGACGCAGCGGATGCGCTATACAATGCAGCGACGCTGCGTCTGACTTTGTGCAAAGGAATCGCCATGATCCACCAAACGTTCTGGCTGACCGCGACCGACCATAGCCGCCTGTTCGTCAACCAGTGGCTGCCCGAAACCGCCCCTTTGGCGGTGATCATGCTGGCCCACGGCATGGCCGAACACAGCGGCCGCTACGCCCGTCTGGCCCAGGCGTTGTGCGACGAAGGCTACGGTGTCTGCGCCATGGACCTGCGCGGCCATGGCAAGACCGGCGAGGAAGCGATTCTCGGCCATTTTGCCGACGAGGACGGCTGGGCCAAGGTCGTGGGCGATCTGGCCAGCCTCAACCACCACATCGTCCAGCAATACCCCGATACCCCGATCCTGCTGCTGGGCCACAGCATGGGCAGCTACATCGCCCAGGGTTACCTGTTGCATCACAGCGCCAGCCTGCACGGGGCGATTCTCAGCGGATCGAACTTTCAACCGGTGACGCTCTACCGCAGCGCTCGCCTGATCGCCCGCTTCGAACGTCGGCGCCAGGGTGCCACGGGGCGCAGCGCGTTGATCGAGTGGCTGTCGTTCGGCAGTTTCAACAAGAAATTCAAACCCACGCGTACCCCCTTCGACTGGCTCAGCCGCGACCCGGCCGAAGTCGACCAGTATGTCCACGACCCGCTGTGTGGCTTTCGCTGCACCAATCAACTGTGGGTCGACCTGCTCGGCGGGTTGCAGCAAATCAGCAAAGCGTCCAATCTCGCCCAGATCGATCCGGGCCTGCCCGTGCTGGTGATCGGTGGCGAATGTGATCCGGTGAGCGAAGGCAAGCGTCTGAAGGATCTGGCCGACGCCTTGCGTGACGCCGGCATCCGGCACCTGCAATTGACGATTTACCCGCAGGCCCGGCACGAACTGTTCAATGAAACCAACCGCGATGAAGTGACCGCCGACGTACTGGCCTGGATTGCCCAGGCCCTGAGCCACAAGCGGCCGCCACGCAGCGAGTAGGCTTGCAGCATTTTTCCTTTACTCCTTCACAGGATTTGAAACAGATGACCCAGGTTACCAACACTCCTTACGAAGCCCTCGAAGTAGGCCAGACCGCCAGCTACAGCAAGACCGTCGAAGAGCGTGACATCCAGCTGTTCGCGGCGATGTCGGGCGATCACAACCCGGTGCACCTGGACGCCGAGTTCGCCGCCGCGAGCATGTTCAAGGAGCGCATCGCCCATGGCATGTTCAGCGGTGCGCTGATCAGCGCCGCGGTGGCCTGCGAGTTGCCTGGGCCGGGCACTATCTATATCGGCCAGCAGATGAGCTTCCAGAAGCCGGTGAAAATCGGCGACACCCTGACCGTGCGCTTGGAGATCCTGGAAAAACTGCCGAAATTCCGTGTGCGCATCGCCACGCGCGTGTTCAACCAGCGCGACGAGCTGGTGGTGGACGGCGAAGCCGAAATCCTCGCACCGCGCAAGCAGCAGACCGTGACCTTGCCGACGTTGCCGGCGATCACCGTCGGTTGATTCACAGGCGCCTATGGTGAGTGACTTGTGGCGAGCCGTTGTGTGGGAGCAAAGCTTGCTCGCGATGCAGGCACCTCGGTTCCCTGAGAGACCGAGTTATCTTCATCGCGGGCAAGCCTTGCTCCCACACAGCAGGCCTTCGCCACAATGACGGTTACGCGGCAAGTTATGGCTGGTCTTCGCGCACCTGCACGCTCGCCGTCATCCCCGCGCTCAGGTTCACCCCCTCCGGTAACTTGTCCAACTTGATCCGCACCGGTATCCGTTGGGCCAGGCGCACCCAGTTGAAGGTCGGCTCGACCTCCGCCAGTAACTGCGCATCGGGATTGGTGTTGCGGTCGGTAATGCCACGGCTGATGCTCTCGACATGACCCTCCAGCGCATGGCCGGCGCTCATCAGCCAGATCTTGACCGGATCGCCCACGCGGATCCTCGGCAACTTGGTTTCTTCGAAATAGGCCTGCACATAGAACGTCGAGTCGTCGATCAACGCCATCACTGGCTGCCCGGCATTCACGTAGTTGCCTTCGGCCAGGCGCAGGTTGGTGATGTGGCCGTTGCGTGGGGCCAGGACCTGGCTGCGGGCCAGGTTGAGCTCGGCCACCTTGGCCTCGGCCTGGGCTTCGCGCAGTTCGCCGCGGGCGATGCCGGCGTTGATCTGGGCGTTTTCCCGCAGTTCGGCGCTGATGGCCTGGGGTCCAAGGGCCGCACGGCGGCTGGCTTCGTGTTCACGCAGGCTCAGTTGCTGCTGGCGCGTCTGCACCACCGCCCGAGCCTTCTCCACCGCCGCCTCGAAACGCTCGCGGTCGATACTCAGCAACACATCGCCGGCCTTGACCTGTTGGTTATCCACCGCCTTGAGCTCGCGCACCCAACCCGACACATCGGGTGCAATCACCACCACGTCGGCGCGGATCCGCGCATCGCGGGTCCAGGGTGTGAGCATGTAGTACTGCCACAGGTGAAACCCGGCGAAGATCGCCACGGCCACCATGCACAGCGTGACGGCGACACGTACGGATGTACGCATGT
Organism: Pseudomonas brassicacearum subsp. brassicacearum; assembly: GCF_008801605.1. Lineage (GTDB taxonomy): Bacteria > Pseudomonadota > Gammaproteobacteria > Pseudomonadales > Pseudomonadaceae > Aquipseudomonas > Aquipseudomonas brassicacearum. The sequence goes on from NZ_VZPJ01000012.1 coordinate 48,451, forward strand.
TCAACTCCTATAGCGGCCCGAGGACCACGGTAATAACGGTCAGGACACAGACATACAGGGCGCAGTCGAACAAGGCTTCATGCCAGATCCAGCGCCCGGCCGGCACCAGGCTGAGCAACAGGCGCAACGCACCGGTCACCAGCAACGCCAGCACCACATAAATCAGGAACGGGCTGAGCAACACCCCGCCAATCGACCACTCACGCAAGCCCATGGCTGTGCTCCCGTCGTTCAGGTTCGTGCTGGTGGCACCAGGCGCGCCAGCTGTTTTGCAATTGCACCACCGCGCCCTGGGCCAGCTTCAATGCGTCACCGGGCGGCTGGCTCGACAACACCTTCAGGAGCTCGGCGCTTGCCGGGGCCAGCGCATCGGCCTGGTCACCGGTCGGGCCGTGTTCGAGCACCTGCTCCAGCGCTTCGAAATAACGGCGCTGCGCCCGGGTATCGGGCACCTGGGCGACGGCCAGGCTCAGGCGCAAATGCAACAGTTCATCGCCAATGTCCAACCCAAGCAAACCATCATCCCAACGGCTGCGCGCCTGCACCGGCAATTCGGGGTAATGCCGCGCCAACTGCAACAGCCGGTCGGCCATGCGCCCGCCGAACCAGCTCTCGGCGCCACGCAGACTGCGATGGGTCAGGCGCACCAGATCGTGGAGGGTCGCGGCCAGCAGGCGGCGGCTGTGCCAGGCCGGGTTGCGCAAAATCAGCAGATTGAAGGCCAGCACCGCCGCGCCCACGCCAATCATCATGGCCTGGGCGTTGTTGAAGAACGCCGCGACGTCGTACTTCATGGCATTGAGCGGTGAAATCAACACCACGAAATGCAGGCAGAACGAGGTCGCCGTGGCGAAGATCTGCGGCTTGGCCATACCCAGCGCGCCGAAAAACAACGGCACGCCCATGGCCATGCAGAGCATCGCAAAACTGCTCCATTGCGGGAGTACGAGTTCACCGATCACGAACGCCGTCGGCACGGCCAACAGGATGCCCCGCAGAAAACTCATGCCGATCTGCGCGCCGTTTTCGCGACTGGCAAACAGGCTGCACACCACGCACGTCAGCACCAGCGCACCCGAAGCGGCGGGCCAGGCAGTCGCCAGCCAGAAACAGGCAACCGCCAGGAACGCCAGGGCGCTGCGAGCACCAAAGACCATGGCCAGGGACAGATCACGATGAGGCGCCAGGGTTCGCGGTGGATCCGCCGCCTCCCTGCCCTCCCGTACCGCCGTCAAGGCTGCGCAGGCCGCCAGGGCGGTATCGAGCAACAAGGCGAACCGCGCCAGGCAGTAACTTTGCGCCGAGCTGATCTGCGGGTCGTGAGACGCATCCCATACCCGGGGGCGTAAGGCCTGCAAGGTCGCACTGTCGGCATCGAGGGCCTGCTGTACCTCGTTCATCCAGGGTTGGAGGGCCTCGGCCTCCTCGGGGTCGAGCTGTTTCCACTGCCGCCGCACCGAGCGCGAAAGGCGCAGCAACATCAGCAATTTCTGGCTCAAGCCGCTGATGGCTCGGGCTCGCTGTCGACCACGGCTGCCTTCGAACCAGGCATGTTCGCGCTGGGCATCCACCGCGACGATCCTGCCCAGAATTTCCAGCAACCCTTTTCGCGCCTGGACATCGCCAGCCAGGGTCACGCGGGCGGCCAGCATGCCGCTCTGCCAGGCCGCAAGGGCCTGACCGGCCAGTTGCCGCTCGACCCGCAACGGCCAGAGCAAGGCACTGGCCGCCGTGGCGCAGACAATGCCCAGGCTGATCTCGGTGCAGCGCGCCACCGCCTGCTCGAACACACCCAGCGGATGGGAAATGGCTGGCAAGGCAATGATCGCCACCGTGTAACCGGCCAGCACGAACGAATACGACCAGGCACTGCGCAGCAGCGTCGAACACGCTGTGCACAACCCCAGCCAGAGCGCCAAGGCCAGCAGGAACAACCAGGGCGCCTGGGCAAACAGGCCCATGAACACCACCGACATGACGGTGCCCGCCAGCGTGCCGACCAATCGCGCCAACCCCTTCTGCACCACCATCCCGGACAGTGGCTGGGCGACGATGATCGCGGTCATCAGCGCCCATGACGGCTGCTCCAGCCCCCAGCGCAGCGCCAGCCACAACGCCAGCCCAGCACCAAGCACCGTCTTGATGGCGAACTGCAAAGCGAGGCGGTCAGGGGCAAACAAGGCCTGGAAGGTAATGGGCACGCGAAAAACTCTTTGGGGGACGCCAGTAACAATAGATGCAATGCAGGGGGATAGACGACGCAATTATTAGCTAGCTATCTATCCGAGTCCAGAGCTGATTATTGATGGATTCAACAACACACTTTTCTGTTTGATGCTGAGCGAGTTGAAATGCCATCGCCCTCACTCGCCACAACAGTGTTCACCTTAAATCTGAGTCGTCGCCACAAAAAAACGCCAGCATGCTGGCGTTTTTTTTCGATCAGGACGCGTTGTTAGCTGGCGCGCGCCTGGTTGCGCAGGGCCTTGACCTGGTCGTGGTTGCGTTGCACACCGTGGTACTGACGCTCAACCAGGTCACGAATGCCGACCAGGTTGTGCTTGGTGATTTTCTCGAGCGCTTCCTTGTAGGCCTTGAGCGCATGGTCTTCGCCACGCTCGGCTTCGTTGAGCACCGCTTCTTCGTCCTTGCCGGTGAACATGGATTTCACGTCCACCCAACGACGGTGCAGGTCACCGGCGACGCTGGTGGAGGTTTCCGGATCGCCGCCCAGGGAGCGAACCGCCGCTTGCAGTTCAGCCGCAGCAGTCGCGCAATCGGCAGCACGTTGAACGAACAGCGCCTTGAGTTGTGGGTGCTTGATGTCTTCAGCGCAGGTCTTGAAGCCTTCCTGGCCATCTTTGCTGGTCTCGATCAGGTCGTTCAAGACGGAGATGGATTCTTTGTTGATGTCAGTCATTTTTCAGTTCCTTTGCTTGGTGAATAAAAAACCTGCAAGGGATGTTGCATCGGCCATGCCAGTCAAAGAACCCATTTAATTTTCTTTAAAATCAGTTAGTTACAAAAAAACAAGAAAACTGTATCCGCGTTATTTGCATGATCTGTCATTTGGCCTGCATGCAGAATGCCTGTATTTTCGAGGCAGACTTGAATCAGACGATTGCCATGAACCCGGAAAAGCTCGAATTGCTCGTCACGCGTCAAATGCCGTTCGGCAAATACAAGGGTCGAATCCTGGCTGACCTGCCCGGTCAATACCTGAACTGGTTCGCCCGCGAGGGTTTTCCTCACGGTGAACTGGGTGGTTTGCTGGCACTGATGCAGGAAATCGATCACAACGGGCTGTCGGACCTGCTCGATCCATTGCGTGCCAAACACGGCAAGCCCAAGCCTCGCCCCTGACCAGTTGAGCCCCCGTCATGCCCGAAAACACGCTACGCGCCCACGATGAAGCTTTCTGGCAGACGTTTGTCGGCCGCTATGACGTCGATCCCGTCGGGCCGCTCAACCTGGAAAACGGTTACTTCGCACGCATGTCCCGCACCGTGGTGGAGGAGTACCAGCGCAACATCGAGTTCATCAACCGAGGCAACTCGGTGTACGTGCGCCAGCATTTCGACCGTGAACACGGCGAAGCCATTCGTCGACAGGTGGCCCAGCTTATCCACGCTTCACCCCAGAGCGTGGGGTTGGCTGGCAGCGCGGTGGATGCCTTGCAGACGCTGATTCGCAACTACAACGGCCTCAAGCCAGGGGATCAAGTACTGATCTGTGATCTGGAATACGCCTCGGTCAAGAGTGCAATGCGCTGGCTGGCCCGCCAGCGTGGCGTGGAGGTGATCGAAATCGTCCACCAGCACCCGGCCAGTTTCGAAAGCCTGGTGGGCACTTACCGCGAAGCGTTCATTCGCTACCCTCGCCTCAAGTTGATGGCGCTGACCTACGTCAACCACCTCACCGGGCTGGTGATGCCGGTCCAGGCCATCGCAGAGAATGCCCGCGAGTTTGCCGTCGACATCATCCTCGACGGTGCCCACGCCCTGGGCCAGATCGATTTCGACCTGAAGAAGCTCGGGATCGAATTCGCCGGGTTCAACCTGCAGAAGTGGATTGGCGGGCCCCTCTCCCAGGGCTTCCTGTACATCGCCCCGCAGCGCTTGGCCGACATCGACCCGGACATGGACGAAGACAGCTACCCCGCCACCGACGTCCGCTCGCGCACGCCCCACAGCACGCCCAACATCCCTGCCTTGCTCACCCTGCCGCTGGTCTTCGAAGAACACCAGGCCCTGGGTGGCGCTTCGGCCAAAGGCGCGCGCCTCTGTTATCTGCGTGACCTGTGGGTGAGCGCCGTGCGCGATGTGCCGGGCATCGAAGTCATGACCCCGGATGACCGGCGTCTCTATTGCGGGATCACCGCGATGCGCTTCACCGCCCGAGCCGATCAACAAGCGATGGCCGATCGATTGCTCAATGAGCATGGAATCTTCACCGTGGTGCGCCATACCAGCGTCGGACCGTGCATTCGCATTACCCCGGGGCTGATTACCTTGGCGAGTGATATCGAGCGGTTGACCCAAGCACTTATTCACCTGAACCGAATGTAGTTGTGGCGAGGGGATTTATCCCCGTTGGGGCGCGCAGCGGCCCCAAAACCTGACAACTCGGTGCGTCAGATAGGTTGAGTCAACCTTGTTTGGGGCTGCTGCGCAGCCCAGCGGGGATAAATCCCCTCGCCACAAATTCAGTGTTCACCCTGCTTGGAGAGATAAAACCCAGGCAAAAAAAAACGGCGCGCCGACCAAGCGCACCGTAAAACCGTAGAACACCCAACGAGGTTCGGTAAAACAATCAGTCCAGCAGCGCCAAGGCCTCGGCGGTGCATTCCTGAATGCGGGCCCAGTCGCCGTTCTTGATCCACTCAGGATCAAGCATCCAGCTTCCGCCCACACACATCACGTTTTTCAACGCCATGTAGCTCTTGATGTTGGCCGGGCTCACGCCGCCGGTCGGGCAGAATTTCACTTCGCCGAACGGGCCACCCAAGGCCTTGATGGCCGCGACGCCGCCACTGACTTCGGCCGGGAACAATTTGAAGCGGCGATAGCCCAGGCTGTAGCCTTCCATGATGCCCGAAGCGTTGCTGATACCTGGCAGTAACGGGATAGGGCTGTAGACGCTGGCCTCAAGCAGATCACGGGTGATGCCCGGGGTGACGATGAACTGTGAACCGGCCGCCTCGGCGGCGTCCAGCATGTGGCGGTCGAGCACCGTGCCAGCACCGGTCACCAGCTCCGGACGTTGCTCGCGCAGCACCTGGATGGCCTTGAGGCCGTATTGGGAACGCAGCGTCACTTCCAGCGCCGTCAGGCCACCGGCGGCCAGGGCATCGGCCAGCGGCAGGATGTCCTGTTCACGGGCGATGGTGATCACCGGCAGGATCCGCGCCTTGGCGCAGAGGCTGTCGATCAGGGCAACTTTGTCCGCCATGGAAACGGTCGGGGATGGGTTTGTCATAGCGGCTGATCCTTGGTTCATGGGCACCAGTAAATCTCTAACGTAGATTGCAGAAACGCGCGGATCGGCATTTCGGCGACATCGTCACCGGCCACCGCAGCGTTCAAGGTGGTCAATTTCGACTGACCGGAAATCGACAGCACTTTATGTTGCGCCGAAGCCAGCAAGGCGCGGCTCATGGTCAAGCGCTGGTGCGGCACGGTCGGCGCCAGCATCGGCCAGCAGCGACGTGTGCCATTGGCGTCCAGGGCCTGGGCCAGGTTCGGGCTACCTGGGAACAGCGAGGCGGTGTGCCCGTCATCGCCCATGCCCAATACCAGCACATCGATCGGCGGCAGCTCGGCCAACAGGCGATCGGCCTGCTCGGCAGCCGCTTCCAGGTTGGCGCTGGCGCTATAGAGGCTCAGGAACTGGGCCTTGGCCGCCGCGCCTTGCAGCAGGTAACGCTTGAGCAGGCCGGCATTGCTGTCGGCGTGTTCAACCGGTACCCAGCGCTCATCGGCCAGGCTGACCACCACTTTGGACCAGTCCAGCGCCTGCTTGGCCAGGTGCTGGAAAAACGCCACCGGGCTGCGGCCACCGGAGACCACCAGGGTCGCCGCACCGCGCGCCTCGATTGCATTGCGCAACTGCTCGGCCACGTTCAGCGCCAGGCCTTCGGCCAGCACCACCGGGTTCTTGAATTCATGGGCGCTAACGCCCTGCGGCAGTTTCAATTCAGATATCGCCATACCATGACCTCCCATCCCGCGTGATCAGTGCAATGGAGCTCATCGGCCCCCAGGACCCAGCCGCATACGGCTTGGGCGCATCGCCGGATTTCTTCCACCCGGCGATCAACTGGTCACACCACGTCCACGCGGCTTCAATTTCATCTTTACGGACAAACAGGTTCTGATTGCCGTTCATGACTTCCAGCAACAACCGCTCGTAGGCATCGGGAATACGTGCGCTGCGATAGGTGTCGGAGAAGTTGAGTTGCAACGGACCGCTGCGCAATTGCATGCCCTTGTCCAGGCCCTGCTCCTTGGTCATCACTCGCAAGGAAATCCCTTCGTCCGGTTGCAGGCGGATGATCAGCTTGTTGCTGATCTGCAAGCGCTGCTCGGGCGCGAAGATGTAGTGGGACGGTTCCTTGAAGTGGATGACGATCTGCGACAGCTTTTGCGGCATGCGCTTGCCGGTACGCAGGTAAAACGGCACCCCGGCCCAACGCCAGTTGCGGATGTCGGCGCGCAGGGCGACGAACGTCTCGGTGTCGCTCTGGGTGTTGGAGTTGGGTTCTTCGAGGTAGCCAGGCACTGCCTTGCCCTCGCTGTGGCCGGCGATGTACTGGCCGCGCACCACCTGGGTGGTCAGGCCTTCCGGGCTGATCGGCGCCAGGGCCTTGAGCACCTTGACCTTCTCGTCACGGATACTGTCAGCGGACAAGTCGGCCGGTGGGTCCATGGCGATCAGGCACAGCAGCTGCAACAGGTGGTTCTGGATCATGTCCCGCAGTTGACCGGCCTTGTCGAAATAGCCCCAGCGGCCTTCGATACCGACCTTCTCGGCCACGGTGATTTCCACGTGGGAAATGTAGTTCTGGTTCCACTGGGTTTCGAACAGGCTGTTGGCGAACCGCAGCGCGATCAGGTTCTGGACCGTCTCTTTACCCAGGTAATGGTCGATGCGATAGGTACGGTTTTCCGGGAAGAACTGCGCCACGGCGTCGTTGACCTTGCGCGAAGACTCCAGGTCCGAGCCGATGGGCTTCTCCAGCACGACACGGGTGTTTTCGCTCAAGCCAACCTTCGCCAGGTTCTCGCAAATCGCCCCATACACCGCCGCTGGGGTGGCGAAATAGGCAATGACCTGCTGGGTCGAACCGGCTGCTTCGGCCAAGGCGACGTAATCGTCGGCCTTGAGAAAATCCACGTGCAGGTAGGTCAACCGTGCCAGGAAGCGCTCGAGTACGCCTTCATCCAGGTCTTTTTCCCCGACGTAGCGACGCAGTTCGGCGGTGATGAATGCCAGGTGCTGCTGCTCACTGCCGGGTTCACGGGCCAGCGCAATGATTCGCGTGTCCTCGTGCAGCAACTGGGCGCCATCGAGCTGATACAGGGCAGGAAAAAGCTTGCGCAAGGCCAGATCGCCCAACGCGCCGAACAAGGCAAAGGTGCACGGTTCAACCGTAATCGAAGGCATGATGTTTGTTCTTTTATCAAGTTAAACTACAAATACCTTTTTTCAAGGTATCACTCAAGGAAAAATGTAGTAATAACCACAACATTTTTCGAAAATACCGATTCCGAGTGGTGGTCCGTCGGAGCCATCAGTAGGATAGGCCACCGCAAAGGGTCGTATCAAAGACCCGTCTTCCTAGGAATCTTGTATGGACCGCGTGCGAAATTTACTGGAACAGATCCAGAGTCGCCTTGAAGACCTGAACAAGGCCGAACGCAAAGTGGCCGAGATCATCCTGCTCAACCCGCAGCAGGCGACCCGCTTCAGCATCGCCGCCCTCGCCCAGGCGGCTTCGGTCAGTGAACCGACCGTCAACCGTTTCTGCCGCTCGTTCGGCGTCAGCGGTTACCCGGAACTCAAGCTGCAACTGGCCCAAAGCCTGGCCAGCGGCGCTGCTTATGTGAGCCGTGCGGTGGAGGCCGACGACAACCCGGAAGCCTACACCCGGAAAATCTTTGGCAGTGCCATTGCCTCATTGGACAGCGCCTGCCAGGCCCTTGATCCCAATTTGATCAGTCGCGCCGTGGACCTGCTGATCCAGGCCCGGCAGATCCACTTCTTCGGTCTCGGCGCCTCCGCCCCGGTGGCGCTGGATGCCCAGCACAAGTTTTTCCGCTTCAACCTGGCGGTGACCGCTCACGCCGACGTACTGATGCAGCGCATGATCGCGTCGGTGGCCCATACCGGTGAACTGTTCGTGATCATTTCCTACACCGGTCGTACCCGCGAGCTGGTGGAAGTGGCGCGCATCGCCCGGGAAAACGGCGCGTCGGTGCTGGGCCTGACCGCCGAAGGCTCGCCATTGGCCAAGGCCAGTACCTTGAGCCTGAACATTCCGCTGCCCGAAGACACCGATATCTATATGCCGATGACCTCACGGATCATCCAGCTCACCGTACTGGACGTGCTCGCCACCGGCATGACCCTGCGTCGGGGCGTGGACTTCCAGCCGCATCTGCGCAAGATCAAGGAAAGCTTGAATGCCAGCCGGTATCCGGTGGGGGATGAGTTCAACTGATTCGGTCCAGAATCTTCGGTGCCTGATAGTCCGTCTTCGCGAGCAGGCTCGCTCCCACACTGGATCTTCGGCGTTCACAAGCCCCCTGTGGGAGCGAGCTTGCTCCGGGCGGCGATCCGATGATGGGGCCAGCCGCCTCACCGCAGATCCAGAGCTAAGCCCCCACCCACGCCTGCAAACTCAGGTGCGCCCGCTCCCCCGGCGCCAGGCACAGGCTGTCGGTGCCGCCACTGGCCGCTTCGACGCAGACGAATTCGCTAACCTCATCCCAACTCACTCCCAGCAACGGTCGCGCGCCGGGATGCCAGACCACGGTGTCGGCGCTGTCGCCGGTGTCGATGCACAATTCGCGCTGCCAGGCGTGGTCCTTGAGCTGCAATTCCCCCTCATGCTGGAACACCCGCTGGCAGCCGCCCTCGACCCGCAACTCGCCTTCCTGCTGGCAAACCGCACGGCTCAACTGATCGTAACCCTGTGCGCCCTCGAGCCCAGACAGCGCTACCTCACCGACGTCTCCAATACGCCAATAGGCGTGCAAAGCCTGGCTCAGCTGGCACGGCAGGCTGTCCTGGTGCTCGGTGCTCAGGCGCAGTTCCATGCGTTCACCCAAGTCCGCATGCAGGTCCACTTGCCAGTCGCACAGCTGCAGTTGCCAGTGCAAATGCACACCGTCTTCATCACTGCGGCTGTCGAGCAACTTCCAGTCGATCAACCGCGCCCAACCGTGGGATGGCCAGGCGTTTTCGCTGGGATGACGACCATACCAAGGCCAGCACACCGGCACCCCGCCACGGATCGCCCCGACGTGTGGCCACTTGGCCGCGCACCACAACCACGGCTTTTGGCCTCGCGGTTGAAAATGCAGCAACTGTGCGCCCTGGCGACTGAACACCGCCTGGCACAACGGGTGGTCGATCACCAACACATCGCGCTGCCGATAGCGCTCCCACGCGAACACCGGGCGTTCGCGCAAGGATCTGAAAAAGCGTTGTAGCGGATGCTCATGCATGGGCCGCGGTCCTGGAAATCATTGAATTGCTCATCTGTTTGCAACGCTTGTTGTGGCAAGGCGATTTATCTGTGGGAGCAAAGCTTGCTCCCACAGGTCTGCGCGCAACCAAACACGTACCCCAAAAAAAAGCGGACAGCCTTGGCCGTCCGCAAATATGCGCACATAGAGAGGAGCTTATCGCAACAACGTTAGAACACCGACTGAATTTTCAGGCCGGCCACCAGCGCGTTATCGACTTCATCCACACCACCTGGATGAGTGATGTATTGCAGGTTGGGACGCACGGTCAGCCAGTTGGTGACGTGGACGCCGTAGTTGAGTTCGTAGTTGTACTCAGTGCTACGCAGCGGTGCGAACAGTGGGTCGTTGTAGTCGGTGACACCATTGGCAGCGTTGGTCAGCTCAGCGTTTTTCTTCACGTCATCGTTGACATGGATACGGGAGAAACCAATCCCGATGTCATCTTTAGGACGCGCATCAAACGGCCCCTTGTACACGAACATCAGCGACTGGTAGTTGTCGACGAAGTTGGTGTCCTTGTCGTGAAAGGTCGCGTTGGCCGCGATGTTCAGGCCGCGGGAAGCGTCACCGTTGTGAGTGGTGAGTTGTTGTTGCGCGACAAACCAGTAGCCGTGTTTGCTGTTGTGGCTGCGATAGGCGTTGCCGGTAGTCGCGGCGTCATCGCCATTGTCGTCTTCACGGACGTCATTGGCATCAGCCGTGCTCTTGTAGTACCCGACACGGTATTCGCCCGGCAGGTTGTTGACCTTCGGCGACCAGACCAGCTCGACTGGGATGACGGTACCCTTGGTACCACTGCCGCTGAGCTTGAAGCCGTTACCGTGTTCCAGTTGCGATGGGTTCTGGTTGTATGCACCGATCTGCGCATAGAACTCAGGCGTGATGTTGTACTTCACGCGAATCGCCGCCTGCATGACCGGCCAGTTGTACCAGATGCCGGTCGCCCAGTTACCCGCTTGGGACCCACAGAATGCCAGGTTCTGGAACTCGCAAGGGAAGGTGTTGAAGTCTTCGCCTTCGCCGAAGTAACCGGCCTTGACGTCCAGCTTGCCATCGAGGAACTGGTGCTTGATCCACAATTGGGTCAGACGGACCATGTGGCCACGGCCGTAGACTTCCTGGGAAGAACTCAAGGTGCCGGCACGCGGGTCGCCGACACGGTCATTGGAAATGTTTTCACCGTTACGGTTGGTAAGCTGGACCTTGGCCTGGGTGTTATCCCAGCCCATCAGTTTTTCCAGGTCCAGCGCCACACCCAGACCGAACTGGTCGGAGTAACGCGCCGTCTTGTCGTTGTTGTAGCCGCCATGCAGGTTGGCGCCCACTTCACCGACGTAGTCAGCCTTGATATCGATACCTTGCTCGATCAGCTTGGTCCGCTCGCCACCCCAGTCACCCGTCATCCACTGCGAATCGGCGCTGAACGCGTCGGCAGCGTGTGCGCTACCGGCCAGCATCATCGCCGCAACGGCTGACAACTGGCAGATAAGCTGGGCGTTATTTTTCTTCTTCATCCCTACATCCTCGTCTTTATTGTTATTAACTGTTTTTATCTAACGCGGTTTACAACGATTGCGGCGGATGTCCCCATCCACCGCATACTCCTTGCTGTGGGAGCAGGCCTGCTCCCCCATTTGTTCTTCATCGGCCTTTGAACTGCGCCACGTTCGCCGACCGGGCATCGGCTTGCGCCTGGCCGGCCACGCCCAGGCGCTCACCGGACTTGGCGTCGAACAGCAACACTTTCGATGGATCGAATTGCAGCGTCAGGGTCTCCCCGACTTGCGGTGCCACGTCCGGCGCCAGGCGGCAGCAGACCTTGGTGTCGTTGAGGTTGACGAACACCAGGGTGTCCGGCCCGGTGGGCTCGGTGACCTGGACTTCGGCGCGAATGGTCGGCAAGCCGTTGGCCTCGCTGCCCGCCAGCATGATCTGCTCCGGGCGCATGCCCAGGATCACTTCGCGGTCTTCCAGGCCGGCGTCCTGCATGCCCATCGGCAGTTCGCAACGAGCCTGGCCGCTGTCGAGCAGCGCCAGCAGGCGACCGTCCTTGCGTTGCAGGCGCAGCGGGATGAAGTTCATCGGTGGCGAACCGATGAAACTCGCCACGAACAGGTTGGCCGGGTTGGTGTAGATGTCTTTCGGCGTACCGAACTGCTGGATGATCCCGTCCTTCATCACCGCCACCTTGTCGCCCAGGGTCATCGCTTCGATCTGGTCGTGGGTCACGTAGACCGTGGTGGTCTTCAAGCGCTGGTGCATCAGCTTCATTTCGGTACGCATCTCGACCCGCAACTTGGCGTCGAGGTTGGACAGTGGTTCATCGAACAGGTAGATCTTCGGCCGCCGCGCCAGTGCCCGGCCCATGGCCACACGCTGTTGCTGGCCGCCGGAGAGCTGGCCGGGCTTGCGATTGAGCAGGTGCTCGATCTGCAGCAGCTTGGCCACGCGGTTGACCTCTTCGTCGATGTCCGACTGTTTCATCTTGCGGATTTTCAGACCGAACTCGATGTTCTCGCGCACGCTCATGGTCGGGTACAGCGCGTAGGACTGGAACACCATGGCGATGTCGCGATCTTTCGGGCTCATGCCGCTGACATCCTGGTCGCCGATCATGATCGCGCCGCCGGTGATGGTCTCAAGGCCGGCGATGCAGTTCATCAGTGTCGACTTGCCACAGCCCGAAGGTCCGACCAGGATCAGGAACTCACCGTCCTTGATCGACAACTCGATGTTCTTCAGGGTGTCCGGCAGGCCGGCACCATAGGTCTTGTTTACGTTGCGAAGTTCAAGCGTTGCCATGATTACCCCTTGACTGCGCCGGCCGTCAGACCGCGCACGAAATACTTGCCTGCGACCACATAGACCAGCAGGGTCGGCAGCCCGGCGATCATCGCCGCCGCCATGTCCACGTTGTATTCCTTGGCCCCGGTACTGGTGTTGACCAAGTTGTTCAGCGCCACCGTGATGGGCTGCGAGTCACCGCTGGAGAACACCACGCCGAACAGGAAGTCGTTCCAGATCTGCGTGAACTGCCAGATCAGGCAGACCATGATGATCGGGGTGGACATTGGCAGGATGATCCGCCGGAAAATGGTGAAGAACCCCGCACCGTCCAGTCGCGCCGCCTTCACCAATGCATCGGGAATGCTGACGTAGTAGTTGCGGAAGAACAGCGTGGTGAATGCCAGGCCGTAGACCACGTGCACAAACACCAGGCCTGTGGTGGTGCTGGCCAGGCCCATTTTGCCGAGGGTGAACGAGGCCGGCAGCAGGACGGTCTGGAACGGCAGGAAGCACCCGAACAGCAACAGGCCGAAGAACAACTGCGAACCGCGAAAACGCCACATCGACAGCACGTAGCCGTTCAAGGCACCGATGGCGGTAGAGATCAGCACCGCCGGGACGGTGATCTTGATCGAGTTCCAGAAGTAGCCGTCGACGGTGGCCCAGGCCTTGACCCAGCCGATGCCACTGACCACGGTCGGCCAGCTCAGCAGGTTGCCGGTGCTGATGTCTTCCGGCGTCTTGAAGCTGGTCAACAGCATGACCACCAACGGCACCAGGTAAAGCAGTACGGCGAGGATCAGCACCGCGTAGATGGCGATGCGACTCAGGCTGATGGAAGGTTTGGCAGCGAGACTAGTCATGACGCTTGGTCCTCAGCTCGGAGTACAGGTAAGGCACGATGATTGCGAGAATCGCACCGAGCATCAGGATTGCACTGGCCGAGCCCATGCCCATCTGACCGCGACTGAACGTGAAGGAATACATGAACATGGCTGGCAGGTCGGAGGAGTAGCCCGGGCCGCCGGCCGTCATCGCGGCCACCAGGTCGAAGCTCTTGATCGCGATGTGCGCCAGGATCATCACGGCGCTGAAGAACACCGGGCGCAGGCTCGGCAGCACCACTTTCCAGTAGATGCGCGGCATGCTCGCGCCATCGATCTGCGCGGCACGGATGATCGATTGATCGACACCCCGCAGGCCGGCCAGGAACATCGCCATGATGAAACCCGAGGCCTGCCATACCGCGGCGATCACCAGACAATACACCACGCGATCCGGGTCGATCAGCCAATCCAGGCGGAAGCCTTCCCAACCCCAGTCACGCAACAATTTGTCCAGGCCCATGCCCGGGTTGAGCAGCCATTTCCAGGCCGTACCGGTGACGATCATCGAGAGCGCCATCGGGTACAGATAAATGGTGCGGATGAAACCTTCGCGACGAATGCGCTGGTCAAGGAACACCGCCAGCAACACGCCGATCACCAGGGTGATACCGATGAACAGGCCGCCGAACAGCGCCAGGTTCTTGCTCGCCACCCACCAACGATCGTTGTCCATCAGCCGCGCGTATTGCGCCAGGCCTGCCCATTTGTAGTTCGGCAGAAACGTCGACGTGGTGAACGACAGGACGAACGTCCACAAGATATAGCCATAGAAGCCCACCAGGACGATGAACATGCTCGGCGCCAGCACCAGTTTCGGGAGCCAGCGCTGCAATGCATCGAACGGCGAGGCCTTGCTGAACACAGCAACAGAACTCATGGGAAGATCCAGTACAAGAGAAAAGGACTACAAAACATTCCCTGTGTGGGAGCGGGTTTGTGTGGGAGCTGAGCTTGCTCGCGATGAAGGCACCTCGGTCTTTCCAATGACCGCGTTATCGTTCATCGCGAGCAGGCTTTGCTCCCACAGGCTCGCTCCCACAAGGGAAGCGGCGCTAATTACTTCGCAGACTGAACCGCTGCGCCGAGTTTCTTGGCGGCATCGGCAGGGTCGGCTTTCGGGTCGTTGATGTAGTTGGTCACCACATCGAAGAACGCACCCTGTACGGCCAGCGTGGTCGCCATGTTGTGCGCCATGCTTGGCTGCAGGCCGCCGGACTTGGCGTCTGTCAGGAAGTCCTTGGCAGCGGTCTGGGCACAGGAATCGAAACCGTACTTGGCCATGTCGCCGAGCATGTCGTTACGAACCGGGATCGAGCCTTTGTTGATGCTGAAGACTTTCTGGAAGTTCTCGCCCAACACGACTTTGGCGATGTCCTGCTGGCCAGCCGCAGTGCCCTTGTCCTTCTGCTTGAACACCGCCAGGGAGTCGATGTTGTAGGTGAAGGCCTTGTCGGTGCCCGGGAAGGCCACGCACTCGTAGTCCTTGCCGGCGACTTTCTTCGCCGCGGTCCACTCGCTCTTGGCCCAGTCACCCATGATCTGCATGCCGGCCTTGCCGTTGATGACCTTGGCCGCTTCAAGGTTCCAGTCCTGGCCCTTGCCGTCGGCGTCCATGTAGGTCGCGACTTTCTTCAGTTCGGTCAGCGCCTTGACCATTTCCGGCCCCGTCAGCGCCTTGCTGTCCAGGTCGACCAGGGCTTTCTTGTAGCCATCAGCGCCCATGACCGAGAGCACCACGGCTTCGAATACGGTGCTGTCCTGCCAAGGCTGGCCACCGTGGGCGAGCGCAATAAAGCCCGCTGCCTTGAGCTTGTCGCCGGCCGCGTAGAATTCTTCGAGGGTGGTCGGGTTCTTGGTGATGCCGGCTTTCTTGAAGACTTCCGGGTTGATCCACAGCCAGTTGACGCGGTGGATGTTCACCGGCACGGCGACGTAGTCACCTTCGTACTTCACGGTATCGGAGACTTTCTTGTCGAGCAGGCCGTCCCACTTCTCGGCTTTGGCAACATCTTTGAGGATGTCGGTGTCGAGCAGCCCGGTGGACGCCCATTCCTGGATGTCCGGACCCTTGATCTGGGCGACGCCCGGTGGGTTGCCGGCCACGGCACGGCTCTTGAGCACGGTCATGGCAGTGGAACCGCCACCACCGGCGACAGCGCCGTCCTTCCAGGTAAAGCCGTCTTTTTCTACCTGGGCCTTGAGCACATCGACCGCGGCTTTTTCGCCACCCGACGTCCACCAGTGGACGACTTCCACGGAACCTTTGGATTCGGCGGCAAGGGTAGTGACAGGGAATGCTGCGACGGGAAGCAAGGAAGCAAGAGAAATGACAGTAGCGAGGCGAGAAATCGCATTCATCTAGAATTACCTTTCTTGTTGTTATGCATGCAAGTCTGGTGCTTGCGCTGCATGGATTCTAATCAGAGGGAATCCCTTCGCAGGTAACGAAGGGACGTGCAAATGTCACGACATGGTTACACAGGCGAAGGACTGGATAACCGCGCCAGGGCTGAGGCCATGCTTGGTGCCAAGGGCAGGCGCGGAATCAGGACCGCCTGCCAGGCGTGATACAGGTCCGGCTTGCCCGGCCAGATATCGGCGCTGGGGCAATTTTGCGGATCGAGTTCGTGATGCCAACTGCCGTTGCAGCGGTCGATGAAATGTTTGTCACAGAACTCCCAGAAGCGCCGGTACCAGGCTTCGTACTTCGCCTCGTCGGTGCGCTTGAGCAAGGCGCTGGCAGCGGCCGCCGCTTCGGCGTGAACCCAGTGCAGGCGATGGCGAACCACGGCGCGGTTGTCCCAATCCAGGGTGTAGACAATGCCCGGCGCACCATCGACGTCCCAGCCGTGACGACAGTTATGGTCGAAGAGCTTTTGCGCATCCTGGGCCAGCCAGCCCGGGGTCAGCATGCCGATCTGGACGCGCGCCGCTTCAAGGTGCAGCAGCAGTCGCGCCCATTCGAAACCGTGGCCTGGGGTGGTGCCGTAGGGACGAAAACCATCGGCAGGGTTGTCCTGGTTGTATTCGCGCAGCGGCTGCCAGTGGCGATCGAAATGCTCCACCACCAGGTAGTCGTTGGCGGCGGCATGGGTGTGGATCACCCGTTCGACGATGTGCAGGGCGCGAGCCAGCCAGCGTGGGTCGTCGGTGGCATCGGCCAGGGCGAGGAAGGCTTCGGTGGCGTGCATGTTGCTGTTGGCGCCACGATAGGCCTCTTCCTCGCTCCAGTCGCGGTTGAAGGATTCGCGCAGTGCCCCCTCTTCCTCGCTCCAGAAATGCTCATCGATGATCCGCACCGCTTCGTCCAGCAACGCCTGGGCGCCGGGACGCTGGGCCACCACCGCGGAACTGGCCGCCAGGGCAACGAAGGCATGCAGGTAGGCCGCCTTGCCCGCGCCGTCTTCATCAGGCCGCGTCGTGGCAAACCAGCCACCGTGCTCGGCGTCGCGCAAGGAGCCGCTCAGCGCCTGGACGCCGTGGTCCACCAGCTCGGCAAACCCCGGCAGGCCCTGGATGTGGGCCATGGCGAAGCTGTGGGTCATGCGCGCAGTGTTCATGGTCTCGGCCCGGGCATCGGCCGGCAGGTGGCCGCCCTCGTCCAGGTTGCCGAAGCCGTCCGCCAGCTTCGACGCCTTGGCGAACGCCAGCAGCCGCAAGCCTTCGTCGGCAAGCCATTGCTGGTGGGCAGGGGCGTTCAGCCAACTGCTGAAGGCCGGTTGGAAGGTGTCCATTGGGTGGTACCTTTTTTGTTGTTTTGACGCAGGGAGTCTAAACAAGGGATGGCGAGGGGCAGGTAACGAAAGGGGCGAGTTATGTCACCGAGTTGTGACATTTACTTTGATGATCGTTCCCACGCTCTGCGTGGGAATGCATCAACGGACGCTCCGCGTTCGGCTTTAGATGGGACGCAGAGCGTCCCGGGCTGCATTCCCACGCAGAGCGTGGGAATGATCAGTCAACACGGCTGGCTACTCCACACTGCGAGGCAACTGCAACGTCACCCGCAACCCCCCTTCGCGCAGGTTCTGCAGGCTCACTTCCCCGCCATGGCTGTGGGCGATGTTGCGGGCGATGCCCAGGCCCAGGCCATAGCCTTGCTGCTGCCCGGCGAGGCGGAAGTGCGGTTCGAAGACCTGCTCCAGGCGCTGTTCCGGCACGCCGGGGCCTTCGTCGTCGACGTGCAGGATGAAGGCAGTTTCATCGTCATCGATGTGCAGGTGGGCGTTCTGGCCGTATTTCAAGGCGTTGTCGATCAGGTTGCCGATGCAGCGCTTGAGGGCCAGCGGCTTGCCGGGATATGGCGCCAGCGCCCGGCCATCCTGGGTCACCCGGCCGTTGCCGTTGGGCGCCAGGTAAGGTTCGACCAGGCAATCGAGCACATGGTTGAGGTCCACCGGCTCGATGTTTTCGTGGATGTCGGTGTCCTTGACGCATTGCAGCGCGCCTTTGACCAGCAGTTCCAGCTCATCCAGGTCACGACCGAACTTGGCCTGCAGGTTCTCGTCTTCCAGCAGCTCGACTCGCAGCCGCAATCGGGTGATCGGTGTGCGCAAGTCGTGGGAGATCGCGCTGAACAATTGACTGCGCTCCGTCAGGTAACGGCTGATGCGTTCGCGCATGGCATTGAACGCACGCCCCACCTCCACCACTTCGCTACCACCGCCCTCGGCCACCGGCTCCACTTCGGCGCCCAGGGACATGTCCCGCGCGGCCCGGGCCAAACGCTTGAGCGGTCGGCTCTGCCAGTGCACCAGCAAACCGATGAACAGCAACAACAAGCTGCTGGTGAGCACGATGAAACCGACCTGTTGCTTGGGCAGGTCCTGCTCTTCGAGGCTGGTGTAGGGTTCGGGCAGCAGCGAGGCGATGTACAGCCACTCCCCCGGCGCCATCTGGATCTGCGTGACCAGCACCGGCGGGTTCACCGGTTCCAGGGTCAAGGCGTAGTGAGCCCACGAACGGGGCAGCTCATCGAGCTTGAGCCCGGCATTGAAGATCCGCAGGTCGTCGGGGCTGACAAAATTCACCGAGATGTCGGCGCTATTGCCCAGGGACCGGCGCAGCACGTCGTCCACTGCCTTGAGCACCGCCAGTTTGCGCGGCGTGATCGGCAGCACATCCATACCCAGGGGCTTATCGTTGAGCGTCACGACAAACCGCGTGCCGCCCATGCTGCGCAACTGGTCCAGCACCAATGGCCGATACGCCACTGGCAGCGAACGCAAATAACTGACGCTGGCGGTCATCGAATGAGCCAGGCTGCGGGCACTGGTGACCAGACCTTCGAGCTGGGTGGCGCGCAGTTGCGAGACCCAGATCAGGCTGGACAGGGTCTGGGCGAACAGCACCACCAGCAAGGTCAGCAACAGCATCCGCCCCAGCAACGAGCGCGGTACCGGTACCCGTCGGGCGACTTTTTTGATCCAGTCAATGACCATTGCTGGCAACCACACTGGCCGCCAGCTGATAACCGCTGCCACGCACCGTGCGAATCAGCCGTGGCGGCTTGTCGGTATCACGCAGGCGCTGGCGCAGGCGACTGACTGCCATGTCGACGATTCGGTCCAGGGGCATCAGCTCACGACCACGGGTCGCATTGCCGATGGTGTCGCGATCGAGGATTTCCTGGGGATGATCGAGAAACAACTTGAGCAGGGCGAAATCGGCACCGGAGAGAATCACTTCTTCACCGTCGGTGTGAAACAACCGATGACTGACCATGTCCAGCCGCCATTCATCGAAGGCCAGCACTTCGCCGCCGGAGCGTTCCTGGCCGAATTGCGCCCGACGCAGCAGCGCCTTGATGCGCGCCTGCAATTCCCGTGGGCTGAAAGGCTTGCCCAAGTAATCATCGGCGCCCAGTTCAAGACCAATGACCCGGTCGGCCTCGTCGGAACTGGCGGTGAGCATGATGATCGGCACATGGGCCTGGCGTGGATGCTGGCGAACCCAGCGGCAAAGGCTGAAGCCGTCTTCATCGGGCAGCATCACATCAAGGATCACCAGGTCGCTCGGTGCATCGTTCAGCGCCTGGCGAAACCCGGCACCGTCGGGTGTGGTCCGCACCTGGAACCCCGCACGGCTGAGGTAGGTGTCCAGCAGTTCGCGAATCTCCTGGTCGTCGTCGACCAACAAAATCGATTTGTTCACTGAACTCACGGGCCTCGTCCTTGTTGTTTGGATGGGGGCGATTATGCCTGATGGACATCGAGTTTTTTATCGCCTGTTCGGACCTTATCGCGAGCAAGCTTTGCTCCCACAGTGCTCCCCGCAAGATCAAGCACATCTTGTGGGAGCAAGGCTTGCCCGCGATGCAAGCGACGCGGTCTTAACTTTGCTCCAACGCCACACCCGCGCCCATCAGGCCCGAGTACGGCGCGGTCACCAGCCAGACCGGAATGCCCTTGAAGTAATCGCTCATGCAGCCCTTGTCGGCGAAGCAACGGGCGAAACCACTTTCGAGGAAGAAATCGGCAAACCGCGGGACCACGCCCCCGACGATATAGACACCGCCACGCCCGCCCAGCGTCAACACATTGTTGCCGGCCACGCGCCCCAGCCAGCGGCAGAACTGCTCGAGCACTTCCAGGGCAATCGGGTCGCCAGCCAGGCCAGCGGCAGTGATGGATTCGGGGGTGTCGAGCACCGGCACATGGCCGTCCACTGCGCAAATGGCCCGGTACACCCGAGGCAAGCCGCTGCCACTCAGGGCGGTTTCGGCGCTGACGTGGCCGATTTCGTTGTAGATGTGCTGCCACAGCTGGGTTTCCCGCGGGCTGCTCATGGGCAGGTCGACATGGCCGCCCTCCCCCGGCAACGCCGCGAAACGACCCTCGCCCAGGTCCAGCAGCGTACCGACGCCCAGCCCGGTGCCCGGGCCGATCACCACTGCCGGGCGCAACGGCTCCGGGGTGCCTTCGCACACGACCCGGTACTCATCGGGACGCAAGCAAGTCATGCCCAGGGCCATGGCCGAGAAGTCGTTGACCAGCAACAGCTTCTCCACCTGCAAGGTCTGGCAGAACGCCAGGTTGCTCAGGCGCCAGTGATTGTTGGTAAAGCGAAACTCATCGCCGCTCACGGGACCGGCCACCGACAGGCACACCGAACCGATGGCGCCCGGCTTCAGGCCCAGGCCACTGAGGTACACCTGAATGGCATCTTCCGGGCAGGCATAATCCGCCGTTGCCAGCACCTGGATGTTTTCCAGGGTGTGGTTTTTCCACAGCGCAAAGCGTGCGTTGGTCCCACCGATATCACCGACCAAAGCCAGTTTCAATTAAGCGTCTCCAGGGCAGAGGTGAAGGCGCTGGCGCCCTGCTCCGCCGAGCTGAAGGCCATGCGCATGAAACCGAACAGCTCGCGACCAGTGCCGATGTTGTTGCCCAACAGGCCCTTGGCCGGCGTGCGCGCGGCGAATTCCTCGGCGTCCACCTTCAATTCCAAGGTGCCTTTGACGCCATCGACACGGATGATATCGCCCTCCTGCACCCGGGCCAACGCACCACCGACATAAGCTTCGGGGCTGACATGAATGGCCGCCGGGATTTTCCCCGATGCGCCAGACATGCGCCCGTCGGTCACCAGCGCCACTTTGAAGCCACGGTCCTGCAATACGCCGAGGAACGGCGTCATCTTGTGCAACTCCGGCATGCCGTTGGAGCGCGGGCCCTGGAAACGCATCACCGCGACGAAGTCTTTCTCCAGCAGGCCGGCCTTGAACGCGTCGGCCAGGTCCTGTTGATCCTGGAACACCATCGCAGGCGCTTCGACAACCTGGTTTTCCAAGGCCACGGCGGAGACCTTCATCACCCCACGGCCCAAGTTGCCTTCCATCACCCGCAGGCCGCCTTCAGACGAGAACGCGCGAGCCACCGGGCGCAGGATGTTTTCGTCGAGGCTTTCGATCGGGCCGTCGCGCCACACCAGCTCGCCGTCCTCGAGGAACGGTTCCTGGGTGTAGCGGCTCAGGCCGTGACCGAGCACGGTGTTGACGTTTTCGTGGAGCAAACCGGCTTCCAGCAATTCACGGATCAGGAACGACATCCCGCCCGCCGCCTGGAAGTGGTTGATGTCGGCCTTGCCGTTCGGGTAGACGTGACTCAGGGTTGGCACCACCTCGGAGAGGTCGGCCATGTCCTGCCAGGTCAGCTGGATGCCCGCCGCCATGGCGATGGCCGGCATGTGCAGGGTGTGGTTGGTAGAGCCGCCAGTGGCGTGCAGCGCAACGATGGAGTTGACCAGCGAGCGTTCGTCGACGATTTCGCCGATGGGCATGAAGTTGCCGCTCTGCTTGGTCATGCGCGTGACCTGGAACGCCGCTTCACGGGTCAGGGCATCGCGCAATGGCGTATTCGGATTGACGAACGAGGCACCCGGCAAGTGCAGGCCCATCACTTCCATCAACAACTGGTTGGTGTTGGCGGTGCCGTAGAAGGTGCAGGTGCCGGGGCTGTGGTAGGACTTCATCTCCGATTCCAGCAGCTCTTCGCGGGTGGCCTTGCCTTCGGCGTAGCGCTGGCGGACGTCGGCTTTTTCCTTGTTGGAAATGCCCGAGACCATCGGCCCGCCTGGCACGAAGATCGTCGGCAAGTGACCGAAGCGCAGCGCGCCCATCATCAGGCCCGGGACGATCTTGTCGCAGATGCCGAGCATCAGTGCGCCGTCAAACATGTTGTGGGACAGCGCCACCGCCGTTGAGAGGGCGATCACTTCGCGGCTCGGCAGGCTCAGTTCCATCCCCGCCTCGCCCTGGGTCACGCCATCGCACATCGCTGGCGTGCCACCGGCGAACTGGCCGACCGAGCCGATTTCGCGCAGGGCTTTCTTGATCTGTTCCGGGAAGGTTTCGTAGGGCTGGTGGGCCGAGAGCATGTCGTTATAGGACGACACGATGGCGATGTTGGCGGCGTTCATCATCCGTAGGTGATGCTTGTCTTCGGTGCCGCAACCAGCCACGCCGTGAGCGAAGTTGGCGCACTGCAGCTTGCCGCGCATCGGACCGTCGCTGGCAGCACCATGGATCAATGCAAGGTAAGCCTGACGCGTGGCGCGGCTGCGGGCGATAAGCCGTTCGGTGACCTCAAGAACGCGGGGATGCATGTGTAGAACTCCAGGCTAACGGGTGTGGCGACCTGATTGTCTATGCTGATCAAAAGCCCGCTGCACGCTGTGTAAAAGGCGAGGCGACAGACGATTTTTGACCATTCGGACCAGTTGATTCAGGTCACTCGTTGTAGATAAAACAAAATATTGCCACTAAAAAGGCTTGTTTTCTATTTTTATGCGAATAATCTTGTAATTCCAACAACAAATCGACGGCGGCGCAGTTAATGACTCTTAGAATCGCAATCAATGGTTTTGGCCGCATCGGCCGCAACGTCCTCCGTGCACTGTATACCCAAGGCTATCGTCGCGACCTGCAGATCGTCGCCATCAACGACCTGGGTGACAGTGCAATCAATGCTCATCTGCTCAAGTTCGACACCGTCCACGGCACGTTCGATGCCGACGTGCAGCACGATCACGAAAGCCTGACGGTCAATGGCGACCGCATCTCGGTCAGCGCCATCCGCAACCCGGCCGAACTGCCTTGGGCGGCTGAAAAAATCGACGTCGTGTTCGAATGCACCGGCCTGTTCACCGATCGCTCCAAGGCAGCCGCGCATATCAGCGCCGGCGCCCGCAAGGTGATCATCTCGGCCCCGGCCAAGGGCGCCGATGCCACCGTCGTGTACGGTGTGAACCACGATATCCTGCGCCAGTCCCACCAGATCATCTCCAACGCTTCGTGCACCACCAACTGCCTGGCCCCAGTGGCCCAGGTACTGCACCGCGAGCTGGGCATCGAAAGCGGCCTGATGACCACCATCCATGCCTACACCAACGACCAGAACCTGACCGACGTCTACCACAGCGACCCGTACCGCGCCCGTTCGGCGACCCAGAACATGATCCCGAGCAAGACCGGCGCCGCCGAGGCGGTGGGCCTGGTGCTGCCGGAACTGGCGGGCAAGCTGACCGGCATGGCGGTGCGTGTACCGGTGATCAACGTGTCCCTGGTCGACCTGACCGTGCAGCTCAAGCGCGAAGCGTCGGCCGAAGAAGTCAACGAACTGCTGCGCCATGCCAGCCAGCATTCGAAGATCCTCGGCTACAACACCCTGCCGCTGGTCTCCAGTGACTTCAACCACAACCCGCTGTCGTCGATCTTCGACGCCAACCACACCAAGGCCAGCGGCAAGCTGCTCAAGGTACTGGCCTGGTATGACAACGAATGGGGCTTCTCCAACCGCATGCTGGATAACTGCCTGGCGTTGTGTAACGCCGAGTAACTCATTGCTGGCCAATGTGGAGCGGGCCTGTAAGAGCAAACCCTGGGAGCAGGCCTGTGGGAGCAAAGCTTGCTCGCGATGACACCGTCACATGCAGCATCTGTGCTGGCTTTGAAATCGCTATCGCGAGCAAGCTTTGCTCCCACAGGTTTGCGCTCCACACAGGGTTTCGGCGTGATGAAATGAAGGCTTGACCTGCCCAGCAGATGATAAGCATTATCATCTACTCAAACCGGATCGGGCCCTACCGTGAGTCAATCTCGCTTTCATCACGTCTTCCTCGCCCAGCGCACGCCGCTGCTGCGCACCCTCGAGCGCATGGTCAGCAACCCCAGTACCGCCGAAGACCTGCTCCAGGAAACCTACCTGCGCGTCACCCGCGCACTGGGCGAACGCACGGTCGAGCACCTCGAACCCTTTGTTTTCCAGACCGCCCGCAACCTGGCGCTGGACCATCTGCGTGCCCGACGCATCCAGTCGCGAACCTTGCTGGATGACGTACCGCCGGAGGTCGTCCACAACGTCGTCGCCCCCCAGAGCAGCGCCGAGGACGCCGCCCATGCCCAACAACTGCTCGAGCGCCTGAACGTCAGCCTCCAGGCCCTGAGTTCGCGACAGCAGCAGATCTTCATTCTCAGCCGCCTGCATGGCCACAGTTACCAGCAAATCGCCGAACGCCTGGGCGTGTCCCTGAGCACCGTGCAAAAGGAACTGAAATTGATCATGGCGATCTGTGTGGGTGTGGCTGAACGTAGCCACGGCGAGCAGTGACCCGCTCCACGCTTCAGGCCATAAGCTGCGCACACGCTTGCCACTTGCTGCGTACAGCTTGTAGCTTGAGCCCGTGCCGCTAAATACCGAGAACCGACTGTGACGGACAATCACCGCTCTGCCGAGCACACTGCGACGCAGCAAACCGCCCATGCCATGGAACAGGCGCTGGACTGGCTGATCCTGCTGGACAACCCCAGCGAGGAACAGACGCGGCAGTTCCACGCCTGGCTGGCGGCCGATCCACGCCATGGCGAGGCGTTCGCCCGGGCCCAGGCGATCTGGAACGGCCCGCAGGTGATGGAAAGTGCCCGCCAACTTGAAGCCACGCCCAAGGTCACCGCGCTGTCGCGCCTGCGCGCCCACTGGAAGCCCCTGGCCACTGCCGCAGTGCTGTTTCTCGGCCTGTTCAACTTCAGCGACCTGCCCCTGCGCTTGCAGGCCGACCACCTGACCGTGGTCGGTGAGCGCCAGCGCTTGCAGTTGGAGGACGGCTCCAAGGTCCTGCTCAACACCGATTCGGCCTTCTCCAGCACGTTCAACGAGCAGCGGCAGGTGGCGCGTCTGTACAAGGGCGAGGCGTTTTTCGAAGTCCCGGGCAACCGTAGCCTGCCGCTGGAAATCGATGCCGGCCCGGTCATGGCCAGCGTCAGCGACACCACGTTCGCCGTGCGTTACCTCGACGGCGTGGCCCAGGTCCAGGTGCAGCGCGGCGACGTGGACCTGCGGGCCACCCGCAACGACACCCATGTGCGGCTGTCAGCCGGCGAAAGCATCCGCATCGGCCCCAACGGCTTCGACCGTCCGGCCCGGCTCGATGCCAACACCGACCTGGCCTGGGTCCAGGGTCGGCTGGTGTTCGAAAACCGGCCATTAAACCAGGTACTGGCCGAGCTGCGACGCTATTACCCTGGCTGGATCATCAACGGTAACGAACAATTGGCCAACGTTGCTGTGACTGGCAATTACCGCCTCGACCAGCCGCTGGAGGTGGTCCGTTCGCTGGCCCATATCACCTCGGCTCGGCTCCAGGAGTTCCCGGCGCTGGTGATCCTGAACTAAATGAGAATTATTTTTACTCGATAGGCTCCGTTGATTCGTCTCGTTATAGCCAATGCAATTGATTCGCATCCAACGATGTGAATCTGCACCTATAACAGATGCGACACGGAGCGCTATCGATGTCCTCTCGTCTTACTTGCCGGTTCCTTGCCCCCTCTTGCACGCTGTCACTGCTCACCGCCGCCCTGCTGATGGCCGGCGCCGCGCCGCTCGCCCTGGCCGCCACCACCGTGCAACCCGCTGCACGCAACATGGGCGACTACAGCTTTGCCATCGCCCGGCAGCCACTGGTCTCGGCCCTGAATGCATTCACTGCGGTCACCGGCTGGCAAGTCGGCATGCCGGCGGAACTGGCTGCAGGCGTAGCCTCGCCTGGGGTGAACGGCTCGCTGCCACCTGAAAAAGCCCTGGAGCGCCTGTTGGTGGGGACCAACCTGAGCTACCGCAAGCTGGGCGACAACAGCGTCGTCCTGGAAAAACGCAGTGCCGGCAGCGCGCTGGAGTTGCAACAGGTGACCATCAGCGCCACCCGCCAGGAACAGGACATCACCAGCGTGCCGAGCACGGTCACCGTCCACGACCGCCAGGAACTGGACCGCAACAACGTCAATACCCTCAAGGACCTGGTGCGCTATGAGCCGGGCGTATCGGTGGGCGGCGCGGGCCAGCGCGGCGGTATCAGCGGCTACAATATCCGCGGCATCGACGGCAACCGGATCCTGACCCAGGTCGACGGCGTGGAGATCCCCGGCGGCTTCTTCAACGGCCCCTACGCCAAGACCCAGCGCAACTACGTCGACCCGGAAATCATCAAGCGCGTGGAAATCCTGCGCGGCCCGGCCTCGGTGCTGTACGGCAGCAATGCCATTGGTGGTGCCGTCAGCTATTTCACTCTCGATCCAGATGACATCATCAAGCCGGGCCAAGACGTTGGCGCCCGCCTGAAGACCGGCTACAGCTCCGCCGACGAAAGCTGGCTCAAGTCCGCCACCGTCGCTGGCCGCAGCGGGCAGTTCGACGGCCTGTTGCACTACAGCCAACGCGACGGTCATGAAACCGAATCCTACGGCAGCCACAACGGCACGGGCCTGGACCGCACCGCCGCCAACCCCGAAGACGTGCGCGCCAACAACGTGCTGGCCAAGCTCGGCTGGAACTACAGCGATGAATCACGCCTTGGCCTGGTCTACGAGAAATACAAGGACGACCGCGACAGCGACCTGAAAAGCGCCTACGGCGGCCCCTACGCCAACGGTCAACCGGCCATCCCCGCCTCTGTGCTGCCCGGCGGCATGTACCAGTGGCGCACCGGCAACGACACCATCACCCGCGAGCGTTTCGGCCTGGAGCACAGCTTCGCCCTCGACAGCCTGCTGGCCGATCACATGAAGTGGAGCCTGAATCACCAGGTCGCCAAGACCGACCAGAGCACCGCCGAATTCTACTTCCCCATCACCCGCCGGGTCCTGCGCACCCGGGAGACCCTCTATGAAGAGAAACAGTGGGTCTTCGACGCGCAACTGGACAAGGCCTTCAGCGTAGCCGACACCGATCACGCGCTGACTTACGGCACCACCCTCAAGCAGCAGAAAGTCACCGGCTCGCGCAGCGGCAATGGCGTGTGCCTGGCGGTCGGCGTCGGTTGCTCCGCGGTAGGCGCCATCAGCACCCGGGACGTGCTGGCAAAAGCCAGCGATTTCCCGGACCCGACCATCAACACCTACAGCCTGTTCGCCCAGGACCAGATCAGTTGGGACAAATGGACCTTCACGCCTGGCCTGCGCTACGACTACACCCGGCTCAAGCCGCACCTGACCGAGGAATTCCTCAACACCGTGGACCCCAGCGGCGGCGGTGACGTCAGCGGCAAGAACAAGACCTGGCACCGCGTCTCACCGAAGTTCGGCGTGACCTACGCCCTGAGCGATGAGTACACCTGGTACGGCCAGTACGCCGAAGGCTTTCGCACCCCGACCGCCAAGGCCCTGTACGGTCGTTTCGACAACCCCGGCGCCGGCTATAGCGTAGAACCCAACCCCGATCTGGAACCGGAAAAAAGCAAGAGCTACGAGACCGGCCTGCGCGGCCGTTTCGATTCCGGCTCGTTCGACGTGGCGGTGTTCTACAACAAGTACCGCGACTTCATCAACGAAGATGCCATCACCCCCGGCGCCGACCAGTTGACCTTCCAGAGCAACAACATCCAGCACGCCACCATCAAGGGCGCCGAGGCCAGGGGACGCCTGGAACTGGACGTGTTTGGCGCACCGAAGGGCTTGTACACCCAAGGCTCGGTGGCCTACGCGTACGGTCGCAACAACGACACCGGCGAGCCGCTCAACAGCGTCAACCCGCTGACCGGCGTGTTCGGCCTGGGCTACGACCAGGACCGCTACGGCACGTTGCTCAGTTGGACCTTGGTCAAGAAAAAGGACCGCGTCGACGACAGCAACTT
Organism: Pseudomonas brassicacearum subsp. brassicacearum; assembly: GCF_008801605.1. GTDB lineage: Bacteria > Pseudomonadota > Gammaproteobacteria > Pseudomonadales > Pseudomonadaceae > Aquipseudomonas > Aquipseudomonas brassicacearum. The sequence goes on from NZ_VZPJ01000012.1 coordinate 76,505, forward strand.
CAACTCGCCCGATGGCGTGAGCAGCCAGTTCAAGACACCGGGCTTCGGCATCCTCGACCTGAGCGGTTTCTACAAGGTGACCGACGACGTAACCGTCAGCGGCGGCCTCTACAACCTCACCGACAAGAAGTACTGGCTGTGGGACGACGTGCGCGGCTACGACAGCGTCGGCGAAGCGGCGGTGCTGAGCCCCGCCAATCTCGATCGCCTGACGGCACCAGGGCGTAACTTCGCGGTGAACCTGATCTGGGATATCTGACTCGATTTGCCAGGCAAAACAAATACCTGTGATGAGGAGAGTCATGTGGGAGCAAGGCTTGCCCGCGATGCAGGCGATGCGGTCTTTCAGAGATCGAGGCGCCTGTTTCGCGGGCAAGCTTTGCTCCCACACCCCTTGCCACACCGGTCTAATTCGAAGGATTTTTTTCATGACCACACAACATCCCGCTTCACGCTCCCAACGTCTGAACCAGATCACCCACGAGCCCCACAGCCGGCTCGACGCGCTGGTCAAGGCCCACGCCCCGTTCGAAACCCCGGCCAGCTTCGCCCGTTTCGTCGTCGCTCAGTACCTGTTCCAGTCGGAACTGGTGGCGCTGTACAACGACGCCGAACTGTCCGCCCTGATCCCCGACCTCCCGGCCCGGTGCCGGGCAGAGGCGGCCAAGGCGGATCTGGCAGACCTGGACACCGAAGTCCCTGCGCCAGTGGCCGGTGCGGTGAAAAACCCGACCCAGGCCGAAGCCCTGGGCTGGCTGTTCGTCTCCGAGGGCTCCAAGCTCGGCGCCGCGTTCTTGATCAAGCGTGCCGTGGGCCTGGGATTGAGCGAGACCTTCGGCGCCCGGCACCTGGCAGAACCTGCCGGAGGGCGCGCCGAAGGCTGGAAATCCTTCACCCGCACCCTCGACGGCCTGGCCTTCAGCGAACAACAGGAAGCCGAGGCGGACCAAGGCGCACTGGACGCCTTCAACCGGTTTACGGTGCTCCTGGAACGCGCTTATGCGGCCGAACTGGCCTGAAGTGTCCGTACTTTCCATTGTGGGAGCGAGCCTGCTCGCGATGGCGTTGGATCAGTCAGCATCAATGTGACTGACATACCGCTATCGCGAGCAGGCTCGCTCCCACAGGGACATCAGCGAATAACAATCAGTGATCACACCGCAAATTCGCATGCCAGAACGCAAGCTGATGAACCGCCCCTCAAAACTCACCCAACTGCTCTTCGCCCTGCTCGCCTACACCAGCCTGGCCATCGGCCTGGTCGCCATCGTCGTGCCCGGCTTGCCGACGACCGAGTTCATCCTGTTGGCCGCCTGGGCCGCGACCCGCAGTTCGCCGCGCCTGAGCGCCTGGCTGGAGAACCATCGTCTGTTCGGGTCGATGCTGCACAACTGGCGCAACGGCAAGGTCATCCCGCGCCGGGCCAAGGTCGGTGCCACCACCAGCATGCTGCTCTGCGCGGGCTTGATGCTGGTGCTGCTCGACCACGCCTGGCCGGTTTACCTCGCACTCGCCGGCATGGGCCTGGGCAATCTGTGGATCTGGTCGCGCCCGGAACAGGCAAAGGGCTCTCGTGGCGAGGGAGCTTGTTCCCGCTGGGCCGCAAAGCGGCCCCCAACGGATTTTTGAACTATGATCGCCCTCTCGTACTGGAGGGCTTTCGATGTCAGATCTGCTCACGTCCATGCAAACCGCACTCGGTTTGCCCACGACCCCGATCACCTTCACTGGCGACGGCGCGCTGCCCTCGGCCTTCGCCGTCACGGAGCTGGCCAGCGCCAGCATCGCCGTGGCCGGGCAGGCGACCGCCGAACTCATCCAGCAACAAACCGCTCGCCAGGCGCCTGTCGAGGTCGACCGGCGCCTGGCGTCGTTCTGGTTCTCCACCTCCCTGCGCCCCATCGGCTGGAGCGTGCCGCCGATGTGGGACCCGGTGGCCGGCGACTACGCCAGCGCCGACGGCTGGATTCGCCTGCACACCAACGCACCGCATCATCGCCTTGCGGCGGAAAAAGTTCTCGGCACCTGTACCGACCGCGCCGACATGGCGGCCAGGGTGGCCCGATGGAACAAGGCCGAGCTGGAGCAGGCCGTGGTCGACGCTGGCGGTTGCGCCGCCGAGATGCGTTCGTGGCAAGCGTGGCAGGCCCATCCCCAAGGCCTGGCGGTCAATGCCGAGCCGCTGGTGCACCTGAGTGAGACGACTGGAGAGCAGCGCAAACCCTGGCTCGGCTCCGTGACCCAGCCACTGGCGGGGCTCAAGGTGCTGGACCTGACCCGCGTGCTGGCCGGCCCCGTCGCCAGCCGCTTCCTCGCCGGCCTGGGGGCCGACGTGCTGCGCATCGACCCGCCGACCTGGAACGAACCCGGCGTGGTGCCGGAAGTCACCCTGGGCAAACGCTGCGCCCGCCTCGACTTGCATCGGGCCGAAGATCGCGTGGCGTTCGAGGCATTGCTCAAGGACACCGACATCCTCTTGCACGGCTACCGTGCCGACGCCCTGGAACGCCTGGGCTACGGCGCCGAGCAGCGCCGGCAGATGGCCCCCGGCCTGATCGACGTCAGCCTCAATGCCTATGGCTGGAGCGGTCCGTGGCTGAACCGGCGCGGCTTCGACAGCCTGGTGCAAATGAGCAGCGGCATCGCCGAAGCCGGCATGGGCTGGAAACACACCGACAAACCGACACCACTGCCGGTGCAAGCGCTGGATCACGGCACCGGCTATCTGCTGGCGACCAGCGCCCTGGTGTTGTTGTCCCGGCGCCTGGCAAGCGGTCACGGCGGCTCGGCACGCTTGTCACTGGCACGCACGGCAAAGCTGTTGATCGAGCGTGGCGTCGGGGATTCGAGCCCATTGCGAGCCGAGGCCGAGGATGATCAGGGCCTGGTGGTCGAACAGACCCCATGGGGACCGGCCCATCGCCTGCAGGTGCCCTTGAAAATCACCGGGACGCCGCTGCAATGGACCTTGCCAGCGGCGGAGCTGGGCGCGCATAGAGCACGTTGGTGACGCGTTGATGTGGGAGCAAGGCTTGCCCGCGATGGAAGCGATGCGGTCTCTCAGAAATCGAGGTGCCTGTTTCGCGAGCAAGCTTTGCTCCCACATAACCCCCCTCGCCACAGGAGACACCTCAACATCGCGGTAAGCCTCACAATTCCAAAAACCCACTGTACAACCCATACGCCGCCATGCCCGCCCCTGACATCACGCAAGCAAAAATCCCCTTTTCCACATGGGTGAACAAGGGTTGGCGCTGCTCGCGCTTGGCCTGGGCAAACAGGATCACCCCGGGCGCATACAACAACGCCGACAGCAGCAGGTATTTCACGCCGCCGGCGTACAGCAACCACACCGCGTAGCACAGCGCCACACCACCGATGAACAGGTCTTTCATGCGCCGGGCCGAGCCCTGTTCGTAGGTTTCCCCCCGGGCGCAAAGCAGCACCGCATAGGCCGCCGACCACAGGTATGGCACCAGGATCATCGACGAGGCGAGGTAGATCAGGCTGGTGTAGGTGCCTGCGGAAAACAGAGTGATCAGCAAAAACAGCTGGATCATGCCATTGGTCAGCCACAGCGCGTTGACCGGCGCGTGGTTGGCATTTTCCTTGGTCAGGAACGCCGGCATGGTCTTGTCCCGGGCGGTGGCGTAGAGGATTTCAGCGCACAACAGCGCCCAGGACAGCAAGGCTCCCAACAGTGAAACCGCCAGCCCCAGGCTGATCAGCAACGCACCCCAAGGCCCGACAATGTGCTCCAGGACACCGGCCAGGGACGGGTTCTGCAACTGCGCCAGTTCCGGCTGGCTCATGACCCCCAGGGACAACACATTCACCAGCACCAGCAGCGCCAATACCCCGAGGAACCCGATCACCGTCGCACGCCCTACGTCCACACGTCTCTCTGCCCGTGCCGAATAGACGCTGGCGCCTTCGATGCCGATGAACACGAACACCGTCACCAGCATCATGTGCCGCACCTGGTCCATCACACTGCCCAGGTCCGGGCTCATCGCGCCCCAGATATCGCGGGTGAAAATCTCGGCCTTGAAGGCCACGGCGGCCATGACGACGAACATCAACAGCGGCACGACCTTGGCCACGGTGGTCACCAGGTTGATGAGCGCCGCCTCCTTGATCCCGCGCAGCACCAGGAAATGCACCGCCCACAGCAATAACGACGCACAGCCGATGGCCACCGGCGTGTTGCCTTGGCCGAACACCGGGAAGAAGTAGCCCAAGGTGCTGAACAGCAAGACGAAGTAGCCGACATTGCCCATCCAGGCGCTGATCCAGTAGCCCCAGGCAGACGAGAAGCCCATGTAGTCGCCGAACCCGGCCTTGGCATAGGCGTACACGCCCGAGTCCAATTCCGGCTTGCGATTGGCCAGGGTCTGGAACACGAAGGCCAGGGTCAGCATGCCGACGGCAGTAATCGACCAGCCGATCAGCACCGCACCGACATCGGCCCGAGCCGCCATGTTTTGCGGCAGGGAAAAAATCCCGCCGCCGATCATTGACCCCACCACCAGGGCGATCAGTGCGCCCAGTGGCAACTTTTCAATCGGCTGCGGCATTTTTTCTCACTATTAAATTAAGTAAATAAAGCGACATAACGTTTTTGAATAACGTCATCCACACAAAGTCCAAAGGCTTATGACTCGACCATTCTCCAAGAGCGTAATTAAAAAGACCATGACGCCCGTTATTTTTTTGTCACGAATGCAGCCTACAAAATAGTTGCGACTCAACGGAAATCAACTAGCGTGAATAATCCTGCGGCAAGAAAACCTTCACAAACCCTTTGCCAAATGCCCTGAAACGGGCCTTTCGAGCAACTTCAAGACGCCAACGGACGGTGTTAACTCCTTCATTAACAATGGAATGTTGTCATGCACTGATCCAGATCAGATATTCAACTTTCAAATCGACTTAGTCTATTGACTCTCTTCTCCTGCACTGGAGTCTCGCAAATGTCTGATACGCCCGGAAAACTTCGATTGGGTGCGCTGGTTGCACTGGTGGTCGGCTCAATGATCGGCGGGGGAATCTTTTCCTTGCCACAAAACATGGCGGCCAGTGCCGATGTCGGTGCAGTGCTGATCGGCTGGGCGATTACCGCCGTCGGCATGCTGACCCTGGCCTTCGTGTTCCAGACCCTGGCCAACCGCAAACCCGATCTGGATGGCGGGGTGTACGCCTACGCCAAGGCCGGGTTCGGCGACTACATGGGTTTCTCATCCGCCTGGGGTTACTGGATCAGCGCCTGGCTGGGCAACGTCGGCTACTTCGTGCTGCTGTTCAGCACCTTGGGCTACTTCTTCCCGGTGTTTGGTGAAGGTAATACCGTCGCAGCGGTGATCGGCTCATCGGTCCTGCTATGGGCCGTGCACTTCCTGGTATTGCGAGGCATCAAGGAAGCGGCATTCATCAACCTGGTGACCACCATCGCCAAGGTCGTACCGCTTGTATTGTTTGTGCTGATCGCCGTATTCGCGTTCAAGCTCGATATTTTCACCGCTGATATCTGGGGCCTGAAGAACCCAGACCTGGGCAGCGTGCTGAACCAGGTGCGCAACATGATGCTGGTCACCGTGTGGGTGTTCATCGGCATCGAGGGCGCGAGTATTTTTTCCGCCCGCGCCGAGAAACGCACCGACGTGGGCAAGGCCACCGTCATCGGCTTCATCACCGTGCTGCTGTTCCTGGTACTGGTGAACGTGCTGTCCCTGGGCATCATGACCCAGCCTGAACTGGCGAAGTTGCAGAATCCGTCCATGGCCGCCGTTCTGGAGCATGTCGTGGGGCATTGGGGCGCGGTGCTGATCAGCGTCGGCCTGATTATCTCGCTGCTCGGCGCCCTGCTGTCCTGGGTGTTGCTGTGCGCCGAGATCATGTTCGCCGCCGCCAAAGACCACACCATGCCCGAGTTCCTGCGCCGGGAGAACGCCAACCACGTACCGGCCAACGCCCTGTGGCTGACCAATGCAATGGTCCAGCTGTTTTTGGTCATCACCCTGTTCTCGGCCAGCACCTACCTGTCACTGATCTACCTCGCCACCTCGATGATCCTGGTGCCGTACCTGTGGTCGGCGGCCTACGCAGTGCTGCTGGCGGTGCGCGGCGAGACCTATGAGAACGCCCTGGCCGAGCGCCGCAAAGACCTGGCCATCGGTGCCATCGCCCTGATCTACGCGGTGTGGCTGCTGTATGCCGGCGGCATCAAGTACCTGCTGCTCTCCGCCCTGCTCTATGCCCCCGGCGCGATCCTGTTCGCCAAGGCCAAGCACGAGCTGGGCAAACCGATTTTCACCTCTGTCGAGAAGCTGATTTTTGCCGCAGTGATCGCAGGCGCCCTGGTGGCGGCCTACGGACTCTACGACGGCTTCCTGACCTTGTAGTTGGCTGATTGTTCTAACTGGAGGATTTGTAATGACCACGGAAAAAGTGAAATACGGCGTGCATTCCGAAGCCGGCAAATTACGTAAAGTCATGGTGTGCTCCCCAGGCCTGGCCCACCAGCGGCTGACCCCGAACAACTGCGACGAACTGCTGTTCGACGATGTGATCTGGGTCAACCAGGCCAAGCGCGACCATTTCGATTTCGTCACCAAGATGCGCGAGCGCGACATCGACGTGCTGGAGATGCACAACCTGCTGACCGACATCGTCGCCATCCCCGAAGCCCTGGACTGGATCCTGCAGCGCAAGATCACCGCCAACTCGGTGGGCCTGGGCCTGGTGAACGAAGTCGGTTCGTGGCTGCGCAGCCTGGAGCCGCGCCATATCGCCGAATTCCTGATCGGTGGCGTCTCGGCCGATGACCTGCCGGACAGCTTCGGTGGCAAGACCATCCAGATGTTCCGCGACTTCCTCGGGCACTCCAGCTTCATCCTGCCGCCGCTGCCCAACACCCAGTTCACCCGCGACACCACCTGCTGGATCTACGGCGGCGTGACCCTGAACCCGATGTATTGGCCGGCGCGCCGCCAGGAAACCCTGCTGGCCAGCGCCATCTACAAATTCCACCCCGAGTTCACCCAGGCTGACTTCCAGGTCTGGTACGGCGACCCGGACCAGGAGCACGGCAACGCCACCCTCGAAGGCGGCGACGTGATGCCCATCGGCAACGGCGTGGTGCTGATCGGCATGGGCGAACGCTCGTCCCGCCAGGCCATCGGCCAATTGGCGCTGAACCTGTTCAAGCACAAAGCCGTGGAGCGGGTGATCGTCGCCGGCTTGCCGAAATCCCGCGCCGCCATGCACCTGGACACCGTGTTCAGCTTCTGCGACCGCGACCTGGTCACGATTTTCCCGGAAGTGGTGAGCCAGATCGTCGCCTTCTCCCTGCGCCCTGACGAGAGCAAACCCGGCGGCATCGACGTGCGCCGCGAGGACAGCAGTTTCCTCGACACCGTGGCCGCGGCCCTCAAGCTGCCAGCGCTGCGAGTGGTGGAAACCGGCGGCAACAGCTTCGCCGCCGAACGCGAGCAATGGGACGACGGCAACAACGTGGTGGCCGTGGAGCCGGGCGTGGTGATCGGCTACGACCGCAACACCTACACCAACACGCTGCTGCGCAAGGCCGGTGTGGAAGTCATCACCATCAGTGCCAGCGAACTGGGCCGGGGCCGGGGCGGCGGTCACTGCATGACCTGCCCGATCATCCGCGACCCGATCGATTACTAACCTTTGAGCCTGGGCCGGCACTGCTCTGCATCCAACGGCAGAGACCGGCCCCGGGGATAACCTACACCTGAGGAGATCCACATCATGGCGTTCAACATGCGCAACCGCAGCCTGCTGAGTCTGATGCACCACACCAACCGCGAGCTGCACTACTTGCTGGACCTGTCCCGCGACCTCAAACGTGCCAAATACACCGGCACCGAGCGTCCACACCTGCAAGGCAAAAACATCGCGCTGATCTTCGAAAAGACCTCGACCCGCACCCGCTGCGCCTTCGAAGTCGCGGCCCATGACCAGGGCGCCCACGTCACCTACATCGACCCGGTGTCATCGCAGATCGGTCACAAGGAAAGCATGAAAGACACCGCCCGGGTCCTGGGGCGGATGTTCGACGCCATCGAATACCGAGGCTTCGAACAGGAGATCGTCGAGGAACTGGCCAAGTTCGCCGGGGTGCCGGTGTTCAACGGCCTGACCGCTGAATTCCACCCCACCCAAATGATTGCCGACACCCTGACCATGCGCGAACACAGCGACAAGCCGCTGCATGACATCAGCTACGCCTACCTGGGCGATGCCCGCTACAACATGGGCAATTCGCTGCTGATGATCGGCGCCAAACTGGGCATGGACGTGCGCATCGGCGCGCCGAAAGCCTTGTGGCCGCATCAGGACTTCATCGACCAGTGCCAGGCCTTCGCCGCCGAAAGTGGCGCCCGCCTCACCATCACCGAAGACCCGAAGGAAGCCGTCAAGGGCGTGGACTTCATCCACACCGACATCTGGGTGTCCATGGGCGAGCCGGTGGAAGCCTGGGACGAGCGCATCGAGCAATTGCTGCCCTACCAGGTCAATGCGCAAATGATGAAAGCCTCGGGCAACCCGCGGGTGAAGTTCATGCACTGCCTGCCGGCGTTCCATAACAGCGAAACCAAGGTCGGCAAGGACATCGCCGCCCGTTATCCGAACCTGGCCAATGGCGTGGAAGTGACCGAGGAAGTGTTCGAATCGCCGGCCAACATCGCCTTCGAGCAAGCGGAAAACCGCATGCACACCATCAAGGCGATCCTGGTGTCGGCGTTGGCGGATATCTAGGCGCTTGAAGAGTGATCGTTCCCACGCTCTGCGTGGGAATGCATCCGGTGACGCTCTGCGTCACAGGGGACGCGGAGCGTCCCGGGCGGAGTTCCCACGCAGAGCGTGGGAACGATCATCACTGCGTTCTCGTTCCATTTTTGAAAGGACAGCACCATGCGTATCGTCGTTGCCCTGGGCGGTAACGCCCTCCTGCGTCGGGGTGAACCCATGACCGCAGACAATCAACGCATCAACATCCGCACCGCGACCGAACAGATCGCGAAAATCCACCCTGGCAACCAACTGGTCATCGCCCACGGCAACGGCCCGCAGGTCGGCCTGCTGTCGTTGCAGGCGGCGGCCTACACCTCGGTCACGCCGTATCCGCTGGACGTGCTCGGCGCCGAAACCGAAGGCATGATCGGCTACATCATCGAACAGGAACTGGGCAATCTGCTGGACTTCGAAGTCCCCTTCGCCACGCTCCTGACCCAGGTCGAAGTGGATGGCAACGACCCGGCCTTCCAGAAGCCCAGCAAGCCCATCGGCCCGGTCTACAGCAAAAGCGAGGCGCAAAAGCTCGCGGCCGAAAAGGGCTGGTCCATCGCCCCCGACGGCGACAAGTTCCGCCGCGTGGTCGCAAGCCCCAGGCCCAAGCGCATCTTTGAAATCCGCCCGATCAAATGGCTGCTGGAAAAGGGCAGCATCGTGATCTGCGCCGGCGGTGGCGGCATCCCGACGATGTACGACGCCGACGGCAAGCTGCAAGGCGTGGAAGCGGTGATCGACAAGGACCTGTGCTCGGCGCTGCTGGCCGAACAGCTGGAAAGCGATCTGCTGGTGATCGCCACCGACGTCAACGCCGCGTTCATAGACTTCGGCAAGCCGACCCAGAAAGCCATCGCCCAGGCCCACCCCGACGAAATGGAAAAGCTCGGCTTCGCTGCCGGCTCCATGGGGCCGAAGGTACAGGCCGCCTGCGAATTCGCGCGCAACACTGGCAAGGTTGCGGTGATCGGTTCACTCTCGGACATCGAAGCGATCGTCCAGGGCAAGGCCGGCACCCGCATCAGCACGGCGACACCTGGCATCGCTTATCGATAACAGGAAACTTGCGGGGCGGATCCAGGGTCTGCCCTACTCCCCATGCCTTCAAAGGAGAGTTGCTTATGGCCATGTTCGAACCCGGACACCTGCACATGGAGCGCCATGCGCTGAACAAGGATGACTTCAGCTACAACCTGTTCATCGACTACAAGGTCGATCAGGACGGCAAGGAGGGCACGGGCATGTCATTCCGGGTGCATGGCACCGTCGAAGACAAGTCCCTGGACGAGACGTTCTTCCTGGCCAAGGACCAGGCCTTCGACTTCGCCCGCCATGCCACGCGCGTCGCCCAGAAGTATGGCTTGCCCAAGACCGCGAGCATCGGCTCGATGCACAAGTACTACGACGAAATGTTCGAGGACGTGCGCAAGCAACTGGACGTCAAGCCGGGCGACCCGATGAAACCAGAACACCTGGCATAACCGCCCGAAACCCCCTACCCCTGTTTGTGGGAGCAGACCTGTGGGAGCAAGGCTTGCCCGCGATGGCATCGCCTCGGTCTATCAGTTACACCGAGGTGTTTGCATCGCAGGCAAGCCTTGCTCCCACAAGCTCGCTCCCACAAGGGTTATCAGTGCTCTGAATATCGGGTTAAACACACTCACTGCCAGGCTGGCAACTCGCCACGGCTGACCTATTCTGAAAGTAGTACCCCCGGGTATTCGTTCAGAGGTCACCGCCATGAACATTAAAATAAAAAGACGCCTCGCCATTTTCGTCACCTGCGCCGCCACGCTTGCGCTGTACGGCACCGCGGCCTACCGGGTCGAGCAGGCCAGGCAACTGCCCCGTGAATACGCCAGTTGCAACTTCGAACGGTGCATCCCCCACAGCGCAACCCTGAACGCCCTGCGCTGAGGCGTGGTCAGTCGTCCTGTTGATCGGTCTTGAGCCGGTCCCGGAACGCCTTGGGCGAGATGCCGACGCGTCGGCGGAACAGCCGGGTGAAGTTGGTCGGGTCGGAAAACCCGAGCATTTCGGAAATCTCGTAGATGGTCATGCCGGTGTAGGTCAGCAGACGCTTGGCTTCCAGCAACTGGCGCTCATGCATGATCTGCAACGCCGGTTGCCCCGCCAGTTCCCGGCAAGTGCCGTTGAGGTGCGACACGGAAATGCCCAGGCGGTGGGCCAGGTCTTCGACCTTGACGTGCTCGCGATAGGTTTCTTCCACCAACTGAATGAAGCCGTTGAGGTATTCCCGGGCCCGTTGCGGGCGCTGGGCCTGGGTGTGTCGCTGCATCACCTGGCGGCTGACCCAGACCATGATCACGCTGACCAGCGCATGCATCAGCATTTCCCGCGCCGGTTGATGCCCCACGTACTCATTCTGCAAGGCGCTGAACAGGCTGTTGAGGTACTCGGCATTCTCAAGGGCGGGGTAGCTTTCGGCCTGGGCCAGGACGTTGACCGAATGCCCCAGTTGCGCTTGCAGGTGCGTGACCAGCGGCGCCGCCAGGGTCACCACGTAACCTTCCACATCCTCGGAAAAACGAAAGCCGTGGACCGACAGCGGCGGCAGGATCTGCACGGCCGGTTCGGTGAGTAGCGTGCGCCGGCCCTCGATTTCCAGTTCCGCCTGGCCCTTGAAGACAAACAACAACTGGCACAGATCGGCATGCCGATGAGGCTTGATTTCCCATTGATGCTCGCGACTGCGCTTGGAGATGGTCTCGCAGTGCAACAAGTCCGGCGTCGGCCATTCCTGGCTCTCGCCATAGAGCTTGAACACCGGGATCGAAGGCAGGTCAGGTTTTTTCATAACGTGGATCCGGGCCTGGGGTTGCGGGCGATAATCGCACCAATTGGTAAAAAGAACAGGTATCGGCTCAGTTTTCCCCTTCAACTGACAGGTCCGCAAGCGAAAAATGTAGGCACTCGATTTCTAATAATCAACACCGACCCTGGTCGCGTGCTTCGTGCGAGTCATAACAACAATGAAAACCCTCAAGACCCAAGTCGCTATTATCGGTGCCGGCCCCTCTGGCCTGCTGCTCGGCCAGTTGCTGCACAACGCAGGAATCGACACTGTCATCCTCGAACGCCAGACCCCGGAATACGTACTGAGCCGCATCCGCGCCGGTGTGCTGGAGCAAGGCATGGTCGAGCTGCTGCGCCAGGCTGGCGTTGGCCAGCGCATGGACACCGAAGGCCTGCCCCATGACGGTTTTGAACTGGTGCTCAACGATCGGCGGGTGCACATCGACCTCAAGGGCCTGACCGGTGGTAAAAATGTCATGGTCTACGGCCAGACCGAAGTGACCCGCGACTTGATGGCCGCCCGCGAAGCCGCCGGCGCCCGGACCCTGTACCTGGCCAGCAATGCCCAGCCCCACGACATGCAAACCGAAACCCCTTTCGTGACCTTCGAGCATGAAGGGGAAACCTGGCGCCTGGACTGCGACTACATTGCCGGTTGCGACGGTTTCCACGGCGTGGCGCGACAGTCCATTCCTGCGGAAAAACTCAAGGTCTTCGAACGCGTCTACCCGTTTGGCTGGCTCGGCGTGCTGGCCGACACCCCACCGGTCCACGAAGAACTGGTCTACGCTCGCCACGCACGCGGCTTTGCCTTGTGCAGCATGCGCTCCAAGACCCGCACCCGTTATTACCTGCAAGTGCCCGCCGAGGAACAAGTGGCCGACTGGCCGGACGAGCGTTTCTGGGATGAACTGAAAAACCGCCTGCCCGCCGACCTGGCCGAAGCCCTGGTGACCGGCCCGTCCATCGAGAAAAGCATCGCCCCGCTGCGCAGCTTCGTGGTCGAGCCGATGCAGTATGGGCGGATGTTCCTGGTAGGCGATGCGGCCCACATCGTCCCGCCCACCGGCGCCAAAGGGCTGAACCTGGCGGCCAGCGATGTCAGCACGCTGTTCAACATCCTGCTCAAGGTCTATCGCGACGGCCGTGTGGATCTGCTGGAGAAGTATTCAGCCATCTGCCTGCGGCGCGTCTGGAAAGCCGAACGGTTCTCCTGGTGGATGACTTCGATGCTGCACCGCTTCGACGACGATGCCTTCAACCAGCGCATCAGCGAAGCCGAGCTGGAATATTTCGTCGACTCCGAGGCCGGTCGCAAGACCATCGCGGAAAATTACGTCGGACTTCCTTACGAGGCTATCGAATAGTCGCCTATCGACTTAAACTGCGGGTTTCGTCCATTTTGCCTCTCCGGCGCGATGCCCGCAGGTTCTGCCTTGACTCAGTTCAATACGCTCCAAGCCCCAAAACCGGCCATCCGCAGCGTGCTGGCAGCCCTGATGCTGGCGATTTTCCTGGGTGCGCTGGACCAGACCATCGTCGCCGTCTCGATGCCGGCCATCTCCGCACAGTTTGCCGACGTCAGCCTGCTGGCCTGGGTGATTTCCGGCTACATGGTCGCCATGACCGTGGCGGTGCCGATCTACGGCAAGCTCGGTGACCTCTACGGTCGCCGGCCACTGATGCTGTTCGGCATGGGCCTGTTCACCCTGGCCTCGCTGTTCTGCGGCCTGGCCCAAAACATGGAGCAACTGGTGCTGGCGCGGATTTTCCAGGGCATCGGCGCCGGCGGGATGATTTCGGTGAGCCAGGCGATCATCGGCGACATTATCCCGCCCCGCGAACGCGGTCGCTACCAGGGTTATTTCAGCAGCATGTACGCGGTGGCCAGCGTCGCCGGGCCGGTGCTCGGCGGCTACATGACCGAGTACCTGTCGTGGCGCTGGGTGTTCTGGATCAACCTGCCGCTGGGACTGGTGGCCTGGTGGGTGGCCCGACGCAGCCTGGTCGGGTTGCCGGTGCCGCAACGCACGCCGATCATCGATTACCTGGGCACCGTGTTGCTGATCATCGGCCTGACGGCGCTGCTGCTGGGGATCACCCAGGTCGGCCAGGGTCATGCCTGGCACAGCCGTGAAGTGCTGGGATTGCTGGGTTGCGCAGGAGCAGCGCTGGGGGTGTTCGCCTGGCACGAGCGCCGGGCGCGGGAGCCGTTGTTGCCGATGCACCTGTTCGCCAACCGCGATGCGGTGCTGTGTTGGTGCACGGTGTTCTTCACCAGCTTCCAGGCGATCTCCCTGACGGTGCTGGTGCCGTTACGCTTCCAGAGCGTGACCGGCGCCGGTGCCGACAGTGCGGCGTTGCACTTGTTGCCGCTGGCAATCGGGCTGCCGATCGGCGCGTATTTCGCCGGACGCCGGACCTCGGTCACGGGGCGCTACAAGCCGATGATCCTGAGCGGCGCCCTGCTCTTCCCGTTCGCTATCCTGGGCATGGCTTTCACCCCGCCCGCCGCGCTCTGGCTGAGCAGCCTGTTCATGCTGCTCAGCGGCATCGCCTCCGGCATGCAGTTCCCCACTTCACTGGTGGGTGCGCAGAACGCCGTGCACCAACAGGACATCGGCGTCGCCACCAGCACCACCAACCTGTTCCGCTCCCTTGGCGGCGCGGTGGGCGTGGCACTGATGTCCGCGTTGCTGCTGGCCTTGCTGCAGGATTCAAGCTTCGCCCAGCTCGCCAGCTCGTCGATGATCGGTGAAGGGCATTCCGGCAGCGTCTTGCTGGACGGCCTGAACGCCGCCCCGGGCGAGGCACAAAATGCCTTGCGCCAGGAGTTGCAGGCGACGTTCCGGCATTTGCTGGCGATCAGCGCGGCGGTGTCGCTGCTGGGGTTGGCCGCGGCGCTGGCGATGCCCAATCGCTTGCTGCGCGGGCGAGATGAGAAGGTCCGCTAGCAAGAATGCACAAGAACCTGTGGCGAGGGATTTGTGGGAGCAAAGCTTGCTCGCGAAACAGGCGCCTCGGTTTTCTGAAAGACCGCATCGCCTTCATCGCGGGCAAGCCTTGCTCCCACAGATGGATATCAGGCAGTCGCCACGACACCTTCGGGCAGCACCACCGCGCTCATCCCGTCCTTCATCCGCTTGGCATCGCGCACAAAGCAACGTGACGCCAGGAACAGGAACACCATGGTCAGGAACAGTGCCACCGGAATCAGGTACATCGCGTCATGCAGGCCGATGGCCTTGAACGCTTCGGTCATCTGGTCGACCCCGGCCGCGGCCATGGCCGTGCGGGCGAAGTAGTCGGACAAGCCACCCACCACCACCGGCCCCAGGCCGCCACCGAGCAAGTACAGGCCAGCGAAGAACAGCGCCATCGCCGTGGCCCGCAGGCGCGGCTCGACCACGTCCTGGATCGCCGTGTACACGCAGGTATAAAAGGTATAGGCGAACAACCAGCCGACACTGAACACCGCGACGAACACACCGATTTCAATCCGCCCGGCATGCAATGCCCAGGCAGTGGTGAGCGTCGAGATCACCAGGCTGAACGCGGCGAACAGCAAGCGACCACTGGGCACGCGCTGATGAATCTTGTCGGCGATCCAGCCGCCGAGGGTCAAGCCGAACAACCCGGTCACGCCCACCATGATCCCGGTGGCCACCGCCGCCTCGTGCAGCGGCATCAGGAAATAGCGTTGCAGCATCGGCACCAGGAAGGAGTTGCAGGCATAAGTGGCGAAGTTGAAGCACAACCCAGCCAGCACCAACCACAGGAAAGTGGGAATCGCCAACACTCGACGGATCGGCCGGTCGATTTTTTCCTGGGACACCTGCACGGTTTCCGCCGCGCCGCGCTTGGGCTCCTTGATGAAGAACATGAACAACGCCAGCACCAAGCCTGGCACCGCCGCGATAAAGAACGGCGCGCGCCAGCTGTCAAAGGCCTTGACCATCGCGCCGATGGTGAAGAACGCCAGCAGCAGGCCAATCGGCAGGCCCAGCATGAAAATGCCCATGGCCCGCGCCCGGCGATGGGCCGGGAACAGATCGCCAATCAGTGAGTTGGCCGCCGGCGCATAACTCGCCTCGCCGATCCCGACGCCCATGCGCACCAGCAGGAACGCCCAGAAACTGCCCACCAGACCGTTGACCGCCGTCAGCGCGCTCCAGGTCGCCAGGCCCCAGCCCATCAACTTGCTGCGCGAACCGGTATCGGCCATGCGTCCCAATGGCAACCCGGCAATGGCGTAGACGATGGTGAAAGCGGTGCCGATGATGCCGATCTGGAAGTCGCTGAGGCTCCACTCCATGCGGATCGGCTCGATGATGATCGCCGGGATGGTGCGGTCGAAGAAGTTGAACAGGTTGGCCAGGAACAACAGGAACAGAATGCGCCAGGCATTCGCCGCTTGGGTCGAGTTCTGCATGGGTCCGTCTCTTTTATTGTTATGGAGCATTAGCGGAATCTGCAATCTAGACAGCGGTGCGCGGACTGTCTCCAATCATTCGCAAGGCTGATACCCACCCATGGCGAGCGGCGCGTTTCTTGATAACGGTCAATTTCCTGTAACAATTGCCATCATTTCGCCCATTCTTGATTAAAGATCGCCTGCCGATGGCCGATTCAACCTATCAGGAAAGAATCTCTCGAGCGGCGCCCAGGCTATAGCCCTGGACGCTCGGGGCCGACCTTCGCGCCATCCAGGACGCGAGCTCCCATCCGCGATGGCTCGATGACAGCGCTCGTCGAGCCAACCAGTTCAGGCATATGGCGCACAATGACTTCCAAAAAAACAGCCACTGCGGTATCCGATCTGACCCTGAGCCCGGCCGCCAACGGCCCTGAAGTCTCGAAACCATCGAGCAGCTCGCGTCCCCTGTCGACTCAGCAGTATCTGTATTTCACCGAAACCAACACCGACCGGATCCTCGACAACCTCGATGGCCTGCGCGACGCGGTGTTCCCGCGACCGCCCCATCTGGTGGAAGACGAGAGCGACCGCGCCCAGCAGGAATTCCCGTCGGTGTGCCTGATCGGCCTGGGGCGCTGCGGTTCCAACATCGCCCTGGACGTGGCGGAGCTGGTGTACAACGCCCGCAAGTTCTACCTCAACGAATTCAATGCTGAAGACAAGGCTTACAGCGACAAGGGCTACAGCCCCGCGCAGTGGATCCGCAACAACCTGCGTCTTGGCACCAGCAAGGCCAGCAAACCGGTGTTCCTGGTGGAACCGCTGGTGATGCTCGGCGACCTGGACAAGGACATCGCCGGGCGTATCCGTTTTTCGCGCAAGGGCGAGAAAAGCGGCTTTTTGCGCGACTACAGCAAGATGAAGATCATGGACTTGTCGGAAGTCCATGCCGGTGGCGCCGGTAACGCGCCGATCCTGGGCCAGTACCTGGCCAAGATCATCCTGAACAAGGACACCCAGCGCTTCTCCAGCCCCGACTGGAAAATGATCCACTCGTACCTGATCGACAGCTGCGGCATCAAGGCCAACCAGTCGCGCCTGTACTTCTCGATCTTCAGTGCTGGCGGCGGTACCGGTTCAGGCATGGCCTCGGAGTTCGGCCTGGCCCAGCAATACTCGTACATGAACAAGACGTTCGACACCAAGCCGATGGACGAACACGACAGCAAGAGCGGTCACTCCTTCGTCTTCGAACCGATTTTCACCAGCGGCATCTGCGTACTGCCGAATATTTCCGACCATCGCAGCGAAATGTCCGAGGCCTTGCACATCAACGCCGGACGCCTGCTGTGCAAGTACCTGTCGGAAGAATGGGATTTCTCGTACAACTTCGCCAACGAAGACAGCAGCGAAGCCAGCGTGATGGGCCGTATCCGCCCATGGAACGCGATGATGCTGATCTCCAACGACATCATGCGCTATGCCGAAGAAAGCGATGACGGCAACATCCAGAACATTGATGTCAATGCCATGGAGAAGCACGCCAACCAGTACATCTCCCAGCAGATCTTCAACATCCTGACGGCCCAGGCGGTTACCACCGACTACGATCAGAACTACTTCCGCCGTGCCGGCATCGACATTGGCGAAACCATTCGCCTGGACGCCAACGACCTGTTCATGAGTCTGGCCGGCCCGGTGGCGATTGCCTACGCCGAGTCCGTCGTCCCGGAAACCCCGGCGCCGAGCGGCGACAAGTTCAAGGTGTTCGAGAAAGAACCGCCGCGCCTGAACATCGACGACCTGTTCTTCCGTTCCATCGACCTGCCGCACTTCAACAAAGTCACCCAGGCCATCGAAGGCATCAGTCTGTTGCCGATCGAATCCAAGCGCTACCGGGCGTCGCTGGAGCAGTACAAGAATTCCGGCTACGACGCCGCGGCCCTGCATGACCTGCACTTCTTCAAGAACTGCTCGTCGGTGGTGTCCATCGTCTCCCTGCCCAAGGACTACAAGCTGTCCTACATGGACCTGAACCGGCTCAAGACCCACCTCAACAGCCTGTTCCCCAACACCACGCTCAAGCGTTACGCGTTGGTGATCGGCGCGTCGGCCAACCTGTCGCTGACCACCCTGATCGCCAAGAGCCCGTGCCTGTCGGATGATTTCCTGACCCTGATCGTGGCCTTCATCAAACGCTGCTTCGCCCGCACCCCGTACCGCTTCGACGACACCCTGGACAACTCGATCCTGGACTTCATCATCAATGAAGACTTCGACGAAGAACGGATCGACGACCTGCTCAACGAATTCGAAAACCCGGCGAAGATCCTCGACACCAACTGGTACGCGATCAAGCCGATGTACGAGAAGAAGTATCGCGAGCTGATCAACGACAAGGACAAGTTCGTCTCGATCAACGACATCCGCCTGTCCCGCGACTGCGTGAAAAAAGCCATCAAGTACCTGCGCGAGATCTACCGTCACCGCATTGGCAAGACCAAGGTTATTTCCCTTAATAACCATACTGGCAGGACTTACTGAGGCCGGCGCAGCACCGTGTTGCCTCCAATCGCGAGCAAGCTCGCTCCCACAGGGATTTGTGAACACAGACCCAATGTGGGAGCGAACCTGCTCGCGATAGCGGTCCTGAATCCCGCACCTGGACAACATCCAGAAACAATTGAGCAGCCCAAAGGCTGCTCCATAAACTGTTCCCGTTACGTATACGTCACCCTCCCCTGTGGCGTTTCGCCACGGCAGGACGCCATCACGCTACTCACCTACACACTTTCTTGCCCACCCGAACACGAACCAACTTGGTGCATCGATCAGTTCGACGCCCTTTCCTGGATCATAATCCAGGGCGAAACCACCACCGCCCAAAGCTGCGGATCGCGTTCCAGAAAATCCAGCGCCCGCGTTTCAGACAGCTTGGCGAGCTGGTCGGCGGCCAGCCAGGCGGCGACTTTGGTACCTTCGTCCTGGGCGACGGCCTCGGCGGCTGCGATCAAATCCAGTGCCGGATCGACCCACAATAGGGCACCCTTGGCAAAGAACGGCTCCAGCTCTTTCCAGGTGATGGATGCGGTTTCACCAAGCAGCTTGGCATAGAGGGTGCTAGGTTCTTGACTCATGGGACCTGTCCGGAAAAGAAATCGGCGCGAATGATAACGTCGGTGCTCTGGCAGAAAAACCCGGTAGTAACTGCAGTACCGATTGAAAAGCGCAGGAAAGCCAAGGATTGCCGATATGACCGGACAAAACCCCGCCGCTATTCTGTCTTTTTCTTTCAATTAAGCGACACCCTCAGGTTTTGCCCCCAAGCGCCAGCTTCCCTTGCCAACAATCGGCGCTCTACACTGTACCGGTACAGTTGCCGGGGGCATTTTCCGCGAGGATATCCAAGATATCTGACCCGGTTCTGCTGCTACGGCGCCAGGACTATAAAAACTACAACAGCATGAGTGGAGCACTATGACTAAGGCTACTAAGCAGATTTCCAAACTGTTTGCCGCTATGGTTCTGGCCGGGGTTGCCAGCCATTCGTTCGCCGCCGACACCATCAAGATCGGCATCGCCGGCCCAAAAACCGGCCCTGTAGCCCAATACGGCGACATGCAGTTCAGTGGCTCCAAAATGGCCATCGAACAGATCAACGCCAAGGGCGGCGTCAACGGCAAGCAACTCGTCGCCGTTGAATACGATGACGCCTGCGATCCAAAACAAGCGGTCGCGGTCGCGAACAAAGTCGTCAACGACGGCGTCAAGTTCGTGGTCGGCCACCTGTGCTCCAGCTCCACCCAGCCGGCTTCGGACATCTATGAAGACGAAGGCGTGGTCATGATCACCCCGGCCGCTACCAGCCCGGACATCACCGCTCGCGGCTACAAGATGATCTTCCGCACCATCGGCCTGGACAGCGCCCAAGGCCCTGCGGCCGGCAACTACATCGCCGACCACGTCAAGCCGAAGATCGTTGCGGTCCTGCACGACAAGCAGCAGTACGGTGAAGGCATCGCCAGCGCCGTGAAGAAAACCCTCGAAGGCAAAGGCGTCAAGGTTGCCGTCTTCGAAGGCGTGAACGCCGGCGACAAAGACTTCTCCTCGATGATCGCCAAGCTCAAGCAAGCCAACGTCGACTTCGTCTACTACGGCGGCTACCACCCGGAGCTGGGCCTGATCCTGCGTCAATCCCAGGAAAAAGGCCTGAAGGCCAAGTTCATGGGTCCGGAAGGCGTGGGTAACGACTCCATCTCGCAAATCGCCAAGGACGCTTCCGAAGGCCTGCTGGTGACCCTGCCGAAATCCTTCGACCAGGATCCGGCCAACGTCGCCCTGGCTGACGCGTTCAAGGCCAAGAAAGAAGACCCGAGCGGTCCGTTCGTGTTCCCGTCCTACTCCGCTGTCCAGGTGATTGCCCAGGCCATCACCACAGCCAAGAGCGAAGACGCGGCCAAAGTGGCTGAAGCCATCCACGCCGGCACCTTCAAGACCCCAACCGGTGACCTGAGCTTCGACGCGAAGGGCGACCTGAAGGACTTCAAGTTCGTGGTCTACGAGTGGCACTTCGGCAAACCTAAAACCGAAGCTTCGCCTCAGTAAGGCCTGGTCTGACTGACTGCCAATAAAGCCCACGGCGTGCCGTGGGCTTTGTTTTAAATGTATTGGGCCGCGCTGGCGTGATCCGCCAGTCTCCCCACCTGAAAATCTCAAAACCGTCATCAGCGGTTCGCTGGCAAACCTCGTGTTCGAAGTGGATGCAGATCCACGGGACCCGGGCGGGAAAATGACTCCACCAGTGAAATGCGTATCAGGTTTTTAGGAGCGCTGTAATGCCTGACATCTATCACTTCTTCCAGCAGCTGGTTAACGGCCTGACCGTTGGCAGCACGTATGCCCTGATCGCCATCGGCTATACGATGGTTTACGGCATCATTGGAATGATCAACTTCGCCCACGGCGAGGTGTACATGATCGGCTCCTACGTGGCGTTCATCGCCATCGCCGGGCTGAGCATGATGGGACTCGACAGTGTCCCGCTGTTGATGACCGCGGCTTTCATCGCGAGCATCGTCGTCACCAGCTCCTATGGCTACAGCATCGAACGGATCGCCTACCGCCCCCTGCGCGGCAGCAACCGTCTGATCCCGCTGATTTCCGCCATCGGCATGTCGATCTTCCTGCAGAACACGGTACTGCTTTCGCAAGACTCCAAGGACAAATCCATACCCAACCTGATTCCGGGCAACTTTGCCATCGGGCCAGGCGGGGCACATGAAGTGCTGATTTCCTACATGCAAATCGTGGTGTTCGTGGTGACCCTGGTCGCCATGCTCGGCCTGACGCTGTTCATCTCCCGTTCCCGCCTGGGCCGCGCCTGCCGCGCCTGTGCCGAGGACATCAAGATGGCCAACCTGCTGGGCATCAACACCAACAACATCATCGCCCTGACCTTCGTCATCGGTGCGGCCCTGGCGGCCATCGCCGCGGTGCTGTTGAGCATGCAATACGGCGTGATCAACCCCAACGCCGGCTTCCTCGTCGGCCTGAAAGCCTTCACCGCCGCGGTACTGGGCGGCATCGGCAGCATTCCCGGCGCGATGCTCGGCGGGCTGGTGCTGGGCGTGGCGGAAGCCTTTGGCGCCGACATCTTCGGCGACCAGTACAAGGACGTCGTGGCATTCGGCTTGTTGGTTCTGGTTCTGTTATTCCGGCCGACCGGCATCCTGGGCCGCCCGGAGGTTGAGAAAGTATGACTAGGCATCTCAAATCGGCGCTCTTCAGCGCCCTGCTGGTCTGGGCCGTGGCCTACCCGGTACTGGGTCTTAAACTGACCATCGTCGGCATCAACCTGGAAGTGCATGGCACCAGCCCGGCCATCCTGGCGACCATCGCCGTGTGTTCGCTGCTGATGTTCCTGCGGGTGCTGTTCAGCACGCAGATCAGCGCCATGTGGAAGTCGTCGCCCGGCCTGCCGGTGATCCCGGCCAAGGCCAGCAACTTCCTCACCCTGCCATCGACCCAGCGCTGGATCGTGCTGGGCCTGATCGTCGTGGCACTGGTCTGGCCGTTCTTCGGCTCCCGCGGCGCGGTGGACATCGCCACGCTGATCCTGATCTACGTGATGCTCGGCCTTGGCCTGAACATCGTGGTAGGCCTGGCCGGCCTGCTGGACCTGGGTTATGTCGGCTTTTACGCCGTCGGCGCCTACAGCTATGCGCTGCTGTCCCACTACTTCGGCCTGAGCTTCTGGATCTGCCTGCCGATCGCCGGGATGATGGCCGCCACCTTCGGTTTCCTGCTGGGGTTCCCGGTCCTGCGCTTGCGCGGTGACTACCTGGCCATCGTGACCCTGGGTTTTGGCGAGATCATCCGTCTGTTCCTGCGCAACCTGACCGACATCACCGGTGGCCCGAACGGCATCAGCAACATCGAGAAACCGACGTTCTTCGGCCTGACCTTCGAACGTAAAGCCGCCGAAGGCCTGCAGACCTTCCACGAGTACTTCGGCCTGGAATACAACTCGATCAACAAGGTGATCTTCCTCTACCTGGTTGCCCTGTTGCTGGCCCTGGCCGCGCTGTTCGTCATCAACCGCCTGCTGCGCATGCCGATCGGCCGCGCCTGGGAGGCATTGCGTGAAGACGAAATCGCCTGCCGTGCCCTGGGTCTCAACCCGACGATCATCAAGCTGTCGGCCTTCACCCTCGGTGCTGCGTTTGCCGGTTTTGCCGGCAGTTTCTTCGCCGCACGCCAGGGCCTGGTGACGCCGGAATCCTTCACCTTCATCGAGTCGGCGATCATCCTCGCCATCGTGGTGCTGGGCGGGATGGGCTCGCAGCTGGGCGTGATCCTGGCAGCCATCGTGATGATCCTGCTGCCCGAAATGATGCGTGAATTCAGCGAATACCGCATGTTGATGTTCGGCGCCTTGATGGTGCTGATGATGATCTGGCGTCCTCAAGGTCTGCTTCCTATGCAACGCCCCCACATGGAGCTGCGCAAATGAGCCGCGAGATCCTGAAAGTTGAAAATTTAAGCATGCGCTTCGGCGGCTTGCTGGCGGTCAATGGCGTAGCCCTGACCGTGAAAGAGAAACAGGTCGTTGCGCTGATCGGGCCGAACGGCGCGGGCAAGACCACCGTGTTCAACTGCCTGACCGGCTTCTACCAGCCCACCGGTGGCACCATCGTGCTGGACGGCGAGCCGATCCAGGGCCTGCCCGGCCACCAGATCGCCCGCAAGGGTGTGGTGCGCACCTTCCAGAACGTGCGGCTGTTCAAGGACATGACGGCGGTCGAAAACCTGTTGATCGCCCAGCATCGTCACCTGAACACCAACTTCTTTGCCGGCCTGTTCAAGACCCCGGCGTTCCGCAAAAGCGAACGCGACGCCATGGAGTACGCCGAGTACTGGCTGGACAAGGTCAACCTCAAGGAATTCGCCAACCGTACCGCCGGGACCCTGGCCTACGGTCAGCAACGACGCCTGGAAATCGCCCGCTGCATGATGACCCGTCCGCGGATCCTCATGCTCGACGAGCCGGCCGCCGGCCTGAACCCCAAGGAAACCGAAGACCTGAAAGCGCTGATCGGCGTGCTGCGCGAGGAGCACAACGTCACTGTGCTGCTGATCGAGCACGACATGAAGCTGGTCATGAGCATTTCCGACCACATCGTCGTGATCAACCAGGGCACCCCTCTGGCCAACGGCTCGCCGGAACAGATCCGCGACAATCCTGAAGTGATCAAAGCCTACCTGGGGGAAGCGTAAATGCTGCAATTCGAAAACGTTTCCACCTTCTACGGCAAGATCCAGGCCTTGCACAGCGTCAACGTCGAAGTCCGCCAGGGCGAAATCGTGACGCTGATCGGTGCCAACGGCGCCGGCAAATCCACCCTGCTGATGACGCTCTGCGGTTCGCCCCAGGCCCACAGCGGCAGCATCCGCTACATGGGTGAGGAACTGGTGGGCCAGGACTCGTCACGGATCATGCGCAAGAGCATCGCGGTGGTGCCGGAAGGTCGTCGGGTATTTGCCCGGCTGACCGTGGAAGAAAACCTCGCCATGGGCGGATTCTTCACTGACAAGGGCGACTATCAGGAACAAATGGACAAGGTCCTGCACCTTTTCCCACGCCTGAAAGAACGCTTTACCCAGCGCGGCGGCACCATGTCCGGCGGCGAACAGCAAATGCTCGCCATCGGCCGTGCGCTGATGAGCAAGCCCAAGCTGCTGCTGCTCGACGAGCCTTCCCTGGGCCTGGCACCGATCATCATCCAGCAGATCTTCGACATCATCGAACAACTGCGCAAGGATGGCGTGACGGTGTTCCTGGTGGAGCAGAACGCCAACCAGGCGCTGAAAATCGCCGACCGGGCGTACGTGCTGGAGAACGGTCGCGTGGTGATGCAAGGCACCGGTGAAGCCCTGCTGACCGACCCGAAAGTGCGCGAGGCGTACCTGGGCGGTTGAGTCTGTCGCAGTAAAAAAACGGCCTTCGGGCCGTTTTTTTTTGAGTAGACAAAAAAATCGAGAACCCGCTGTAACACTTCCCCATCCCCCTTCTCTAGTTCAGCAGACCGGCGCTAACGCCGGTTCATTTCCCTGAATGACTGGAGAATCATCATGACTGCTTCGACCCGCACCCTGTCCGCCACCGCCCTGATCCTGGCCCTGGGTTCTGCCCTGAGCATGACAGCCGTCTCGACCGTCCACGCAGCCGACGCCAACATGGAAAAATGCTTCGGCGTTGCCCTCAAAGGCAAGAACGACTGCGCCGCCGGTGCCGGCACCACCTGCGCCGGTACATCAAAAATGGACTATCAGGGCAACTCCTGGAAATCGGTACCCAAAGGCACTTGCACCACCATGGAAAGCAAAACCTCCCCAACTGGTTTCGGCCAGCTCGAAGCGTTCAAAGCCAAGTCCTGATCGCATCTGCCTGAGGCCCGTCACCATGTTGAATACCCCATCCCTCGCCACTGATAACCGGCTGCCGCCAAGGGCAGGGTTGGGGCTCAAGAGCGAGCATTTTCGTGAGGTGCTCCAGACCCAACCGGATCTGGGCTTTTTCGAAGTGCACGCGGAAAACTACATGGTGGCCGGCGGGCCGCTTCACCACTTCCTGGGGCGGATACGCGAACAGTACCCGCTGTCGCTGCACGGCGTCGGCCTGTCGATCGGTGGGGAGGGGCCGCTGGATATCGCGCATTTGCAGCGCCTGGCCGCATTGATCGACCGCTATCAGCCCCAATCCTTTTCCGAACACCTGGCCTGGTCCAGCCACGGCCCGGTGTTCCTCAATGACCTGCTCCCCCTGGCCTACGGCGAAGCGACCCTAGACCGTGTCTGCGAACACGTCGACCAGGTGCAGTCCAGCCTCAAACGCACGCTCTTGCTGGAGAACCCGGCGACCTATCTGGCGTTCGAAGCCTCGACACTCGACGAGCCACACTTCATCAGCGAAGTGATCCGGCGCACCGGCTGCGGCCTGCTGCTGGATGTGAACAACGTTTACGTTTCGTGCATCAACCACCGCCGCGATCCACTGGCCTACCTCAACGCCCTGCCGCTGCAAGCGACCGGCGAAATCCATCTGGCCGGTTTTGCCGAAGACACCGACAGCCTTGGCGAGCGTCTGTTGATAGACGACCACGGCGCGCCAATCGACAACGCAGTCTGGCAGCTGTACCTCAAGGTTCTGGCGCAGACCGGGCCGGTAGCCACCTTGATCGAGCGCGACAACCACATCCCCCCATGGGAGGTGCTGCTGGCCGAAGCGCGCCAGGCCGATCAACTTTTAAATGCCGTTGGAGCCCGGTCATGAGCGACCAGCGCACATTCGCCGCCGCCCTGCTCGACCCGCGCAAGGCTTGTCCGCCCGGCCTGGTCAGCGCCAACGGCGCCGACCCGCAGAGCCGCTTCGCGGTGTACCGCAATAACGTGCTCAGCTCATTGATCAACGCCCTGGCCGACAATTACCCGGTGGTGACGCAACTGGTGGGCGAGGAATTTTTCCGAGGCATGGCTGGGGTCTACGTCCAGTCGGCGCCACCGCGAAGCCCGGTGATGAGCAACTATGGGGATGATTTTGCCGGGTTCATCGAAGGCTTCGAACCCGCCGCCTGCGTACCGTATCTGGCGGACGTCGCCCGCCTGGAACGACTGCACCTGCAAGCCTGGCATGCCGCCGACGCCGAGCCCATGGCGCAAGAACGCATCGTCGAGGCGCTGTCATCCCCCACGCTGACAAGGCACCTGAAGATCGGTCTGCACCCGTCACTGCGGCTGCTGCAATCGCCCTTCGCCGTGGTGACGATCTGGGCCGCCCATCAGCACGAGACACCCGTACCGTTCGAGGCGTCTGCTGCACAAAACGCCTTGGTGCTGCGCGACGGCCTCGATGTGCAAGTGTTCGCGATCAATCACACGGCCCATGGGTTCATCAGCGCCCTGCAACAGGGGCGGTCCCTGACCGCCGCCATTGAAACCTCAATCGACCTCGACCTGGAACAGACCCTGGCGGGGCTCATTCGCCACAGAGCTATCACTCACCTCCTAGCTGGACAGGTATCCCCATGAACACGCTGATTGCCGGTTCCATTCAATGGCTGGAGAAAATCCCCCACAGCCTGATCGCCTTCATCGCGCGATTCTCGATTGCCGCGGTGTTCTGGAAATCCGGCCAGACCAAAATCGAAGGCCTGGCCATCGACCTGTTCGACGGCACCTTCCAGATCGGTCTGCCGCGGCTGGCGGACTCGACCGTTCCCCTGTTCAAAAGCGAATACGCCCTGCCGTTGCTGTCACCGGAACTGGCTGCGCACCTGGCAGCCTCTGCCGAGCATGTGTTCCCGGTCCTGATCCTGTTTGGCCTGGCGACACGCTTTTCAGCGCTGGCCTTGCTGGGGATGACCTTGACCATCCAGCTGTTCGTCTACCCGGACGCCTACCCGACCCATGGCACCTGGGCAGCGGTCTTGCTTTACTTGATGGCGCGCGGGCCGGGGGTACTGTCCATCGACCACCTGATTGCCAGGCGTTACGCCCACGACTGAACACAGATCCCCTGTGGGAGCGAGCTTGCTCGCGATAGCGGCGGGTCAGCTTGCACAAATGCCGGATGTGCCACCGCCTTCGCGAGCAAGCTCGCTCCCACAGGGACTGTCCAATGGATGGACTATCGCTGAAGCCGATCCAACGCCTCGCCGCTGCGCTTGAACCAGTCGATCAGATAGTCAGCCAGCACCTGGGTGCGCTTGGGCAATCCACCCTGGTACGGGTGCACCAGGTACATCGGCATGCGCCGGGTCTGGTAGTCGCGCAGCAGCCAGTGCAGGCGTCCGTCGGCCAACTCCTCATGCAGCAGGTACGACGGCAGCCGGGCGATTCCGGCGCCGGCCAAGGCGGCTTTTTTCAGCAGGCTGTAGTGGTTACTGGCGAACGGCCCCGACACTCGGACCCGCAGCAGTTCGTGTTGCTGGTGGTAAAGCCATTCTTCCCGGCCGCTGTAGTGGCTGTTGAGCAGGCAGCGATGCTCAGCCAGGGCCTGAGGGGTCTCAGGTTCGCCATAGCGTTCCAGGTAGGCCGGGCTGGCGCAGGTCATTTCGTGCCACGCCAACAATGGCCGGGCCACCAGCCGCTCGTCGATGGCGGCGTCGGAACGGATCGCCAGATCGAAACCATCGCGGGTCAGGTCACGGTAACCGTTGTTGAGCTCCAGCTCGATCTGCACGTTGGGATACGTACGAGCGAACTCCATCAGCAAGCCTTCGAAGAACGTTTCGCCCAACGAAACCGGAACCGTCATACGCACCGGTCCGGAAATATCGTCCTTCAACCGGGCCAATGCCTGACGCGCCCTTTCTACCTGCACCAGCAGCGCCTGGGCCTGGGGCAGCAACGCCGCCCCTGCCGCCGTGAGGCTCAGGCGCCGCGTGGTGCGTTGCAGCAACACCACCGAAAACCGCCTCTCCAACAGACTGATGCGCTTGGACAACTGGCCCTTGCTGCAGCCTAACTGCTGGGCCGCCTGGGTGAAGCTGCCGGCCTCCATCAACACGGCGAACGCCGCCAGGTCATCCATTTCGCTCATTGGATTGTTTCCAATTGAAAACCAAAGGTTGCCTATTAGCATGATTATCAATGGAAAGAACCCCTCTAGACTGAAAACTCATTCACCCCATTGAGGAACAGCTCATGAAAATCCTGTTGATCGGCGCTAACGGCACCATCGGTTCGGCCATTGATAACGAATTGTCGCCGCGCCACGAGATCGTTCGAATCGGCCGCCACAGCGGTGAACTGCAGGTGGATATCAGCGACAGCGCTTCAATCCGCGCCTTGTTCGCAAAGACAGGCCGCTTTGATGCCCTGGTTTGCGCCGCCGGCAACGTCACCTTTGCGCCCCTGGCCGACATGACCGAAGACAGCTTCGCCCTGGGTCTGAAAGACAAACTGATGGGCCAGGTCAACCTGCTGCTGATCGGCCGCGAGTTCGCCAACGACGGCGCGTCCTTCACTTTCACCACCGGCGTGCTCAGCCACGATCCGATCAAGAGTGGTGCTTCGGCGGCCCTGGTCAACGGTGCCCTGGACAGTTTCGTGCGCGCCGCGGCAATCGAGTTGCCACGGGGCTTGCGGGTCAACTCGGTGAGCCCGAACGTGTTGCTGGAAGCCATGGACAAGTACGCCCCGTACTTCCGCGGCTACAAACCGGTTCCGGCCGTCGATGTCGCATTGGCCTACGCCAAGAGTGTCGAAGGCCTGCAAACCGGTCAGACCTTTCACGTGGGCTAACCCCCTTGTGATGCAGGATCAGTCTGAGTAACGTGGCGGCACTTGTCTGGAGACCCAATGATGCGTGCCGCCCGCTCCCTGCTGTTTGTCGCCCTCCTGCCGCTGTTCACCGGCTGCCAATTGCTCGATGCCCCTCGTCAGAGCGCCTCCCACGCCGGCCAGACGCGTATGCAGGGCGAGCTCACGGCGGCCGACGGCAAGCTGGTGTTCCAGCCGTGCCAGGAACAGCGCCGCTACATCGTCAATGACAGCGGTGGCACCAGCGTGCTGCAGCAGGCCGCCAGCCTGGCCGATGACCAGGGCAAGCTGTTTGCCGATGTGCGCGGCCGTATCGTCTCCAGCGCAGCGGCCGGCACCGACAGCCAGTTGGACCTGGAACAGTTGTATCGCCTGGAGCGCTCGGGCACCGCTTGCGATGACGGTAATTTCAAACTGCTGGTCTTGCGTGCCGCCGGTCATGGCCCGGAATGGAACCTCAAGGCCAGCGGCAAAGGCATGGTGCTCGAGCGTGAAGGCCAACCGACACTGGCGGTGCCTTACCTTGAAGAACAACTGGGCGATGGTCGCTTCAATCTCAGCACCGAAGCCAATGGCCAGAAGGTCGAGCTCTGGCTCGCCGCCCAGCGCTGCGTCGACAGCGTCACCGGCGGTGTGCAGCACATGAGCGCCGAACTGCGGGTCAACGGCCAGGTCCAGCGTGGCTGCGCCTACTTCGGTGGTGCGCGCAACGACTGATTCGCCGGTTTTGGCTTATAATCGCCGGTTCACGCCCTGGTGCAGTTGTGCATCCCGCGAACCGGATCCCACCATGTTACGAATCACCGAACTCAAGCTGCCGATCGACCACCCCGAAGAAGACCTGCGCCCCGCCATCGTGCAGCGCCTGGGTATCGCCAGCGATGACCTGCTCGACTTCACCTTGTTCAAGCGCAGCTACGACGCGCGCAAGAAATCCTCCGAACTGTGCTTCATCTACACCATCGACCTGACGGTGCGCGACGAAGCCAGCCTGCTGCGCAAGTTCGCCGATGACCGTAACGTCAACGAGGCGCCGGATGTCAGCTACAAAGTGGTGGGCCAGGCACCGGCCGACTTGAGCGAACGGCCGATCGTGGTCGGCTTCGGTCCGTGCGGGATCTTCGCCGCCCTGCTGCTGGCACAGATGGGCTTCAAGCCGATCATCCTCGAGCGTGGCCCGGAAGTGCGCCAGCGCACCAAGGACACCTGGGGCCTGTGGCGCAAAAGCGTGCTCAACCCCGAATCCAACGTGCAATTTGGTGAAGGCGGCGCGGGGACGTTTTCCGACGGCAAGCTCTACAGCCAGATCAAGGATCCGAAATTCCTTGGCCGCAAGGTTTTGCACGAATTCGTCAAGGCCGGAGCGCCGGAAGAAATCCTCTACGTCAGCAAGCCGCACATCGGCACGTTCCGTCTGACAGGTGTGGTGGAAACCATGCGTGAGCAGATTCGCGCCCTGGGCGGCGAAGTACGCTTCCAGCAGCGGGTCACCGATGTACTGATCGAAGACGGCCAACTGGTCGGCGTCGAACTGGCCAGCGGCGAACAGATTCATTCGAAACATGTGATCCTGGCCCTGGGTCACAGCGCCCGGGACACCTTCCGCATGCTTCACAGCCGCGGCGTGTACATGGAAGCCAAGCCGTTCTCGGTGGGTTTCCGTATCGAACACCCGCAATCGCTGATCGACAGCGCGCGCCTGGGCAAGTACGCCGGCCACCCGAAACTTGGGGCCGCCGACTACAAACTGGTGCACCACGCCAAGAATGGTCGTTCGGTGTACAGCTTCTGCATGTGCCCGGGCGGCACCGTGGTAGCCGCGACGTCCGAGCCGAACCGCGTCGTGACCAACGGCATGAGCCAGTATTCGCGCAACGAGCGCAACGCCAACTCCGGCATCGTCGTCGGGATTACCCCGGAAGTGGATTATCCCGGTGGCCCGCTGGCCGGGATCGAGTTGCAGGAACGCCTGGAATCCCACGCGTACGTACTCGGTGGCAGCAACTACGAGGCCCCGGCGCAACTGGTGGGTGACTTCATCGCCGGCAAACCGTCTACGGCACTGGGCAGCGTCGAACCGTCCTACAAGCCCGGGGTGTCCCTGGGCGATTTGGCCCTGGCCCTGCCGGATTTCGCCATCGAAGCGATCCGCGAGGCCCTGCCGGCGTTCGAGAAACAGATTCGCGGTTACTCGCTGCACGACGCCGTGCTGACTGGCATCGAAACCCGCACCTCATCGCCCCTGCGCATCACCCGCAACGAATCGCTGCAGAGCCTGAACGTCAAGGGCCTGTTCCCGGCCGGTGAAGGCGCCGGTTATGCCGGCGGGATCCTGTCGGCGGGCGTGGACGGGATCCGGATTGCCGAGGCGGTGGCGCGGGATATCCTCGGGCTCGAGGCCTGAGGGGCCGATGCTGTTCACTCAAGGCAGAATTTGCCTGAGTGAACAGCATGACCCTGTGGGAGCGAGCTTGCTCGCGATGGCGGCCTGTCATCAACACAGATGTTGACTGATCCACCGCTATCGCGAGCAGGCTCGCTCCCACAAGGGACCTCAGTGATTCAGATATTGGCCCGCAATACGCTCTCCGGCAGCGCCTCGCCCCGTTCCACACACGCCGCCACGATGTCCATCAGCCCGCTCAACTCATACCCCTGGGCCTTGAGCCACACCGGGTCGTAATAGGTCGTGGCGTAGCGCTCGCCACCGTCACACAAAATCGCCACGATCGACCCCGACTCACCCGCATCCACCATCTGCCGGGCCGCCATGAGTGCGCCGATCAGGTTGGTGCCGCTGGACCCGCCGACCCGTCGTCCCAAGCGCTGGGCCAGGTAATGCATGGCCGCCAATGACAAGGCGTCCGGGACCTTGACCATCGCATCGATGACTTTCGGCAAGAACGACGCCTCGACCCGTGGCCGGCCGATACCCTCGATGCGTGAACCGCAATCCAGGCGCAGGCTGGCATCGCCGCTGCGGTAGTAGTCGAAGAACACTGAACGCTCGGCGTCGGCACACAGCACGCGGGTACCGTGCTGGCGATAACGGACGTAGCGCCCCAGAGTGGCCGTGGTGCCGCCAGTGCCGGGGCTTGAAATCAACCAGCTCGGCTCCGGGTGCCGCTCGAAGCGCATCTGCTGGAAGATCGATTCGGCAATGTTGTTATTGGCCCGCCAGTCCGTGGCGCGCTCGGCGTAGGTGAATTGGTCGATGAAGTGTCCATCATGCTCGTGGGCCAAGCGTTCGGATTCGGCGTAGATCTGCGTAGGATCGTCCACCAGGTGGCTCTGGCCGCCATAAAAAGCGATCTGTGCGATTTTTTCCCGGGAGGTGGTCGCCGGCATTACCGCAATGAACGGCAGGCCCAGCAACCTGGCGAAGTAAGCCTCGGAAATCGCCGTCGAGCCGCTGGAGGCCTCGATCACCGGCGCTCCGGGCTTGAGCCAGCCGTTACACAACGCGTAGAGAAACAGCGAACGAGCCAGTCTGTGCTTGAGGCTGCCGGTGGGATGGCTGGACTCATCCTTGAAATACAGTTCGATGCCCGGCAGGCCAGGCAGCGGCAGCGGAATCAGGTGAGTATCGGCGCTGCGCTGGAAGTCAGCCTCGATGATGCGGATCGCTTCGCGCGCCCACTGGCGATGGTCGTTCATGATGTTTTCTCACTGGCTCGGTTCGACGCGGGGAAAGCTGATGGTCATGCAGGCGCAACGTGGTCTCGGAAAAACCAGTCGCAAGCTTAGGAAAAAACCGACATCGCGCACAGGTACAGCTAAGGTCCAATATGGCCCATAACTGCCTGACTGCGTGGAGCAAGCGTTGTAACGACATATAACAAAAAAGAATATAACTTTTGTTTTAACAACTAACAGTACGGGTTAGGGTGTGCCATCTTTTTGATTCAATGAATGGAGAGCGATCGTGGCTCTACGTAATTCTCTGACACGTTTTTTCCAACTGGAGGCTGCCAGCGGCCTGCTGCTGATCGCCGCCGCCCTGCTGGCCCTGGCCATCAATAATTCACCGCTGTCCTGGCTGTATAACGGTCTGCTGGACACGCCGGTGGTCGCCCAGGTCGGCGCGTTGAAGATCGCCAAACCCTTGTTGCTGTGGATCAACGACGGCTTGATGGCGATGTTCTTCCTGCTCATCGGCCTCGAAGTCAAGCGAGAGGTCCTCGGCGGGCAACTGTCGAAACCGTCGCAAATCGTCTTGCCCGGTGCAGCAGCGATTGGCGGCATGGTAGTGCCGGCGCTGATCTACTGGTTCCTCAACCGCGACAATCCTCCCGCCCTCGCCGGCTGGGCAATTCCGACGGCCACCGACATCGCGTTCGCCCTCGGCGTGCTGGCCTTGCTGGGCAAGCGGGTGCCGGTGTCGCTCAAGCTGTTCCTGATGACCCTGGCGATCATCGACGACCTGGGCGCCATTATCATCATCGCGATCTTTTACTCCGGCGCCCTGTCCAGCCTGTCGCTCATACTGGCGGCAACCTGCATCGCCGCGCTGGTGGCGATGAACCGGATGGGCGTGGTCAAGCTCGGGCCCTACATGGTTGTGGGCCTGATTCTGTGGGTCTGCGTGCTCAAGAGCGGTGTCCATGCCACCCTGGCCGGGGTAACCCTCGCGTTCTGCATCCCGCTGCGCACGAAAAACGCCGAGACTTCGCCCCTGCTCACCCTGGAACATGCCCTGCATCCCTGGGTGGCCTATGGCATCCTGCCGCTGTTCGCCTTCGCCAACGCCGGCTTGTCCCTGAGCGGCGTCACCGTCGAAAGCTTCACCCATCATGTGCCAATGGGCATTGCCATCGGCCTGTTGCTGGGCAAGACCGTCGGCGTCTTCGGCCTGACCTGGCTGGCCGTGAAAATCGGCATCGCCAGCCTGCCCCTTGGCGCCAACTGGGGCCAGGTATTGGGGGTGGCGATCCTGTGCGGTATCGGGTTCACCATGAGCCTGTTCGTTGGCTCCCTCGCGTTTGAGCCGGGTGTCAGCGACTATGCGGGCATGGACCGGATGGGGATTCTCACTGGTTCGATACTGGCGGCGTTGTTGGGTTATGCGGTGACGGCGGCGGCCAGTCGCAAGCAGCCTGCATTGCCTGGTTGATCCTTGCTTCTGCGTTAGCGTCTTGAGAGCCATGGGAGGTTAAGGAATGGTGTGTATATCCGTTTCTGCGGTAACGGCCACTTAGGGTTCCGCCCTGACGGCGGCTCACTTTCGAAAAGCGCGAAAGTAAGCAAAGCGCTTCTGCCCCACCACTTGGCACCTCGCTTAGGCTCGGTGTGCCCTCACTCCGGCATTGCTCCGTGGGCCCGCCGCGAAGGGCCATCCATGGCCCAGCGCGGCTATCCCGGCATCCATGCCGGGATACCCACTGCGCAAGGCCTTCGTTCGGCCAGCGTGGTTAACGGGGCGCCGAGATCAACGTCCGCCACGAGGCGTGCCTAGTAGCCGACCTGGTTCTGGGTGGGACCGCGTTTTTCCTGTGGGAGCGAGCTTGCTCGCGATGAGGCCAGCAAGCCCAGCATCCATGTAACTGAACCACCGCCATCGCGAGCAGGCTCGCTCCCACATTGGATCTTCAGCAGGCGCCCTATTCGTGTGCACCCGGAGCCCGCTCCCACAGGAGAAACACGGTCCCACCCAGAACCAGGTCGGCTATCAGGCCGCCTCGGTTCTGTTTTTGATCTGGGGCGCCCCGTTAACCACGATGGCTGAACGAAGGCCTTGCGCAGTGGGCACCTCGGCATGGATGCCGAGGTAGCCGCGCTGGGCCATGGATGGCCCTTCGCGGCGGGCCCACGGAGCAAGGCCTTCGTTCAGGCATGCCGAGCCTAGGCGAGGCACCGAGTGGTGGGGCAAGAGCGTTTTGGTTACTTTTGCGCTTTTCAAAAGTGAGCCGCCGTCAGGGCGGAACCCTAAGTGGCCGTTACCACAGCAACGGATATGTACCCAATCCAATCCAACCCCATAAAAAAACGGCGCTTTCCATTCCCGGAATAAGCGCCGTTTTCTCTTACCGACTCAAGCTTAGTGCGATACGCGACTCGTACCATCCACAGTGGAAATACGAACCCGCTCACCCACACGGAACACCTCGTTCTCCTGAACCTGCTGCACATAGGCGCGCATGCTACCGTCATCTTCACGAACGGTGATTTCCACACCCTGGGTACGGGTCAGGCCTTCCTCAGTCGCAGAACCAATCAGGCCACCAGCTACCGCGCCAATCACAGCGGCGACGATGCTGCCACGGCCACCACCGATGGCACTGCCACCGACACCACCGACCACCGCACCGGCCGCACCGCCGATCGGGGTCTTGGTGCCTTCGATCTTCACAGGGCGCAAGGACTCGATGGTCCCCATGCGAATCGTCTGCACGCGACGCGCTTCGTCACGGGAGTAGGAGTCACCGGTCAGGCTCGACTGACAGCCAGTGAGCAACATCGCCATCGTGGAAAAGGAAGCAACCAGCAAAACAGACTTACGCATAGCATCAACTCCAAAAGACAGGGATTCATTAAACTCCGCAGCTTGACGCCTGTCACGGCCTCGCCGGGATAAAATTGTTTTCATTCAGGTGGGATACAGGCGCACCCGAAAAATTCACCAAACAGTAGCGCCAATTTCCGAAACCTGCGTCATCAACCCGGGGATTTTCATGGATTATTTCATCATCGTCGCGGTCACCGTGGCCGGTTTGTACTTCCACTGGTGGCTGTACGTACGAATCAAACGCTGGATGGACCGCGACCTGGCGCTGTCCCTGGCGGGGCAGGATGAGCAGAAAAAGACCTACATGCTGCAACAATTGGCCCGCGCCCGGGAGCAAGGGGTCAAGCGCCGGGACTTGCCGCAATGGCTTAAAACCGCTGCGGCAGGTTACCCCGAAAGTTAAGGCGCCAGACGCTCGCGCGTCCAGTTCGCCCCTTGCAGGCGGTAGTTGAGGCGATCGTGCAGGCGGCTCGGACGCCCCTGCCAGAACTCGATGCGCTCGGGCAGCAAACGATAACCGCCCCAATGTTCCGGGCAGTGCGGTTGGCTGTCGCTGAAGCGTTGTTCGGTGGCCTTGAGCAAGTCGTCCAGCTCAGCGCGCCCTGAAATCACTCGGCTCTGGGGTGAAGCCCAGGCGCCGAGGCGGCTGCCTAGCGGGCGAACCTGATAATACGCGTCCGACTCCTGCGCGGTGACCTTCACCACTTTGCCCTCGATGCGCACCTGGCGCTCCAGGGCCGGCCAGAAAAACGTCATGGCCGCGAATGGATTCGCGGCCAATTGCTGGCCCTTGGCGCTGTCGTAGTTGGTGAAGAACGTGAAACCCAGGGCATCCAGGCCCTTGAGCAGCAGGATCCGGCAATGCGGGCGCCCTTCTGCATCCACCGTCGCCAAGGTCATGGCGTTGGCCTCCACCGGGGCCTGTTCGGTTTTCACCGCGTCGGCGAACCATTGGTGGAACAGTGCAAACGGCTCGGCCGGAGCTTGCGCCTCGGTCAAGCCATCGCGGGTGTAGTCGCGGCGCATATCAGCCAGCGGTTGGGTCATGGCGCGTTCCTTGTGGTTAGCCCATCACTGCTTGGGGGTATCGGCGGCCGCGACTTTCTTGGTATCGGTGGCGGCTTTGGCCGGTTGGGTTTTCTTCGCCGGGGTAGTGGCCTTGGCAGGGGCTTTCTTGGCAGGTGCCTTGGCCACGGCTTTTTTGGCCGGTGCTTTTTTGCTGGTCGGGGTCACGGCTTTTTTCGCCGCAGGCGCTGGGGCCGGGGCCACGGGCTTCACGTCCTGGGCCGCCACCAGCGTCACTGGTGCGGGGGCTGGCATGTTGTATTTACTCAGCAGCGCAACCATGGTGTTGGCCGGCGTGACCAGCAGTTCCACGCGACGGTTCAAGGCACGCCCTTCCACACTGTCGTTGGCCGCACGTGGCGCCACTGCGCCCATGCCGCGCAGCATCAGGCGATCACGTTGCAGACCGCTGAGACGGAAAATCGCCGCCACGGACTGGGCACGCTCCTGGCTGAGCTTCAGGTTCGCAGGTGCGGCGCCCGAGGTGTCGGCGTGGCCGAGGATCAGCACGGCGGTCTTGGGGTCGGCTTCAAGGATCTTCGCCACGCGGGTGAACGGCCCTAGGGTCACGGGCAGCAGCATGGCCGGACGGTCCGGGTTGAAGGAGCCGTCCACGGGCGCGGTGACCACCAGCACGTTGTCGCGGCGCTCGAGTTGGAGCTTGCTGTCCTGGATAGCCGTGCGCAGCTTCGGCTCGTAGTCGTCGAGCCAGGCCTGGGTGACTTTCGGATCGGGCATCGGCACCGCCTTGGCGGTTTCCTGATCCTTGCCGCCAAACGGCCACCACCACTTGCCGTTGCTTTCGGCTTCGGCCTTGGCAACGGCCGGCGCCTTGGCTTCAGGCTTGTCCTGGGGCTTGACGTCATCTTTCTTCGCAACGTCGGCAGCATCATCGGAAGAGAACGGCCACCACCAGTGGGTGGCGCTCTCCGCCTTGGCTTGCGGTGCGACGGCGGCCGGTTTCAGAGGCGCCGCTGGCGCCGTGTCCTTGGCCACGACCTTGTCGGAAGAGCCGAACGACCACCAGCTACTGCCGCCTTCGGCATCATTTTGTGGGGTTTGTGCGCAACCGGTGATAGCGAAGCACAGCGCCAGAGCGAGGGTTTTATTCGATGACATTGGATATCCACAAAATGATGTAAATGGAAAATAAAGGCCATGTTTTGGCCGCATAAACAGTCGCTTGGAAACTGAAAAGGCCCCGAGGTTCCGGTGCCCGCCGCCTTCAATGGCGTTTTATAGACAAGTGGCAAGTACCTTCGCAAGGTTCTGCGCGCGCGGGTCCATCAATACGTAAGGCCCGAGCGTGTTGGTCACGAAGCCAAAAGCCACATCATGTTCCGGGTCGGCAAAACCCAAGGAGCCCCCGGCCCCCGGATGACCGAACGCCCGTGGGCCGAGGCCGTAGGTCGCATTCGGCACATCCGGCTGGTCGAGCATGCAACCCAGGCCGAAACGGGTCTGGGTCAACAAAGTCTTATCCTCGCCGAAGCTGTGCTGGCGAGTCAGTTCATCGAGCATTTCACCTTCCAGCAGGCTGCCATCCAGCAGCCCCGCATAGAACCCGGCCAGGCTACGGGCGTTACCGTGGCCGTTGGCCGCCGGTTGCTGCATGCGCCGCCACTCCGATTTGTTGGTACTGGTCATGATCGACGGCGGGTTGGTGAAGGCCCGGGTGGTCATGGCCGTGGGCTCGCGCATCGTCACCTGCAGCAGGCGTTGGGCCGCGGCATCGCCGACGTTACCTTTGCCACGGGCGATGTGGGCCACGCGATGAAACTCCTCGTCGGCCAGGCCAACATGAAAATCCAGGCCCAACGGCTTGGCCACACGGGCCACGATGGACTCACCCGGACCACGCCCATCAGCCCTTCGCAGCAGCTCGCCGATCAGCCAGCCATAGGTGATCGCGGCATAACCGTGACCCTCGCCCGGCGTCCACCAAGGTGCTTCGGCGGCCAGGGCATCGACCATGGCTTGCCAGTCATAAAGCGCTTCGGGCGGCAGCAATTCACGCAGCGCCGGCAGCCCGGCCTGATGGCAGAGCAACTGACGCAGGGTAATGGATTGCTTGCCGGCGGCGGCAAACTCGGGCCAATAGCGGGCTACCGGGGCATCCAGCTGCAACTTGCCTTCGGCCACCAGTTGCAGGGCGGTGACGGCGGTGAAGGTCTTGGTGCAGGAAAACAGGTTGGCGATGGTGTCGCTGTGCCAGGCTTCATGGCCATCCTTGTCGGCGGTACCGGCCCACAGATCGATTACCGTGCGACCACCCACCTGGATGCACAACGCCGCGCCGCGCTCCTGGGGATTATCGAACAGCGCCGCGAACGCTTCACGCACCGCCTCGAACTGAAGTTCATAATGGCCTTGAATCTGCACCCGTAACTCCCTTGAAACAAACACTTTTAAGGTGGCAGGCATTGTTTCAGCCATTAGGGTTTTTGGGAACCGTCGCAAGACGGCTGGCTAAGCATGCCCACCGAGGCAAGAAGAACCTGTGGGAGCAAGGCTTGCCCGCGATGAGGCCCGCGAGGTCTTTCTGAAACTCAGGTGCCTTCATCGCGGGCAGCCTTGCTCCCACAAATACATTGCTTCACCGTGAAATCGCAGCAGCCTCAGGAAATCTCCCGCCGAAACGGCGGCAGCGCGTTGAGGATCGCCTTGCCATAGCGCTGGGTTACCAGCCTGCGGTCGAGCAAGGTGATGGTGCCGCGGTCTTCCTCGGTGCGCAGCAGGCGGCCACACGCCTGGACCAGCTTCAGCGAAGCGTCCGGTACGGAAATTTCCATGAACGGGTTGCCGCCTCGGGCTTCGATCCACTCGGCCAGCGCGGCTTCCACCGGGTCATCGGGGACCGAGAACGGAATCTTGGCAATCACCACGTGCTCGCAATAGGCACCGGGCAAGTCCACGCCTTCGGCAAAACTCGCCAGGCCGAACAGCACGCTGGAATCCCCACCATCGACCCGCGCCTTGTGTTTGTTCAGGGTTTCCTGCTTCGACAGGTTGCCCTGGATGAACACCTGCTTGCGCCAGTCACGGTCAAGGCCATCGAACACGTCCTGCATCTGTTTGCGCGAGGAAAACAGCACCAGGGTGCCCCGTGAGCCTTCCACCAGTTCCGGCAGGTCGCGGATGATCGCCGCCGTGTGGGCAGCGGCATCCCGCGGATCGGCCTTGAGGTCCGGCACCCGCAGCACGCCGGCGTCGGCGTGGTGGAAGGGGCTCGGGACCACGGCGGTCACGGCTTTCTTCGGCAGGCCGGCGCGCATGCGGAAGCGGTCGAACGTGCCCAGGGCGGTCAGCGTGGCGGACGTCACCAGCGCGCCATAGGCCACGTTCCACAGGTTGCGACGCAGCATTTCCGCCGCCAGGATCGGGCTGGCATTGACCTCTATATCGAACAGCGAACCGCTTTCGGCCAGGGTCAGCCACCGCGCCATTGGCGGGTTGTCTTCCGGGTCTTCGGCGGTGAAGGCCGTCCACAGTTCCCAGTTGCCTTGTGAGCGGGACAACAGGCTGCCAAACAGCGGGTACCACTCCTCGGCCTGGTTGCTGGCGATTCCGATGTTGACCTCGCCATCCATGCCTTCCTTGAGCAGGTCGGTCAGGCGCGTGAACAGGTCGGTCAGGCGTGCGAAACCTTTCTTGAGCTCGATGCCCATTTCGCGCATGTGCTCGGGGATCACCCCGCCGACAAACCGATGGCGTGGCCGCTCGCGGCCCTCGACGTCTTCGCCGGGCTTGAAGTCGGCCACCTGCTCGCAAGCGGTGAACATGAACTGCTGGTTCGTCTTGATTTCCCGCGCCAGCTCCGGCACTTGCTCGATGAACTTGCCCAGGTCGCCCGGCAATGGATGCTGGGCCAACAGTTTGGTGAGGTTCTTGGCAGTGGTTTCCAGCCAGTCGGCGGTGGAGCGCAGCCGGGTGTAATGGGCGAAATGGCCGATGGCCTTGTCCGGCAGGTGGTGACCTTCGTCGAACACGTAGATCGTGTCGCGCGGGTCCGGCAGCACCGCACCACCGCCCAGGGCCAGGTCGGCCAGCACCATGTCGTGGTTGGTGACGATGACGTCGACCTTGCCCATGCCTTCGCGAGCCTTGTAGAAGGCGCACTGGCCGAAGTTCGGGCAATGCCGGTTGGTGCACTGGCTATGATCGGTGGTCAGGCGGGACCAGTCGGCGTCTTCCAGGGCCGTGGACCAGCTGTCGCGGTCGCCGTCCCATTTATTGCCGGCCAGCTTCTCGATCATGCTGGTGAACAGCTTCTGGCTGGCCTCATCGACTTCAATCTTGAAGCCTTCTTCTTCGAACAACTGGGCCGTGGCGGTCTGCGCGTGGCCTTCCTGGAGCAACATGTCGAGCTTGGAAAGGCACATGTAGCGCCCACGGCCCTTGGCCAGCGCGAACGTGAAATTCAGCCCGCTATTGCGCATCAGGTCGGGCAGGTCCTTGTAGACGATCTGCTCCTGCAGGGCGACGGTGGCCGTGGCGATCACCAGGCGTTTGCCGGCGGCCTTGGCAGTGGGAATCGCCGCCAGGCTGTAGGCCACGGTCTTGCCGGTACCGGTGCCGGCCTCCACCGCCACGATAGCGGGCTCGCCACTGCGCCGACCTTCGTCGTCGGTGTCGATGTCACCCAGGACTTTTGCCACTTCGGCAATCATCAGGCGCTGGCCATATCGCGGCTTGAGGCTCTTGGCTTCGAGAAAACGCGAATAGGCGCCCTGGATCGTGGTTTTGAGTTCGGTGCTGATCATGTATGGTCGGGCGCTAAAAACGCTGGATAAATTTTCAGTGGTTCGGATCGGCGGCTATCATACCCCGCTAATGAATCCTGCGCAGAACGGAGTAACCCAATGACACCCTTTGCCCTCGTCTACACCCTGCATTTACTGGCGGCCCTGGTCTGGGTCGGCGGCATGTTCTTCGCCTGGATGATCCTGCGCCCCGCCGCAATGACGGCGCTTGAGGGCCCTGCCCGGCTCAAGCTGTGGGTAGAAGTGTTTCAGCGTTTTTTCGTCTGGGTCTGGGTCGCCGTGGTGCTTTTACCGATCAGCGGTGTAGGCCTGATCCATGTGCGCTTCGCCGGTTTCGAAACCGCGCCGCGGTACGTGCAGGTGATGATGGGGTTGTACGTGGTGATGACAGCGCTGTTTATCCGCATCCAAGGCCTGCAGCTGCCGGCATTGCGTAGCGCCGTGACGGCGCAGGACTGGCCGGCGGGTGCGGCGGTGCTGGGGAAGATTCGGCGGTTGGTGGGGATCAACCTGTTGATCGGCTTGCTGGTGGTGGCGATTGGCGCGGCGCGACCGATGTTCTGAAAAGATTGTACAAGACCCTGTGGGAGCGAGCTTGCTCGCGATAGCGGTGGATCAGTCAGCCTTATGTGACTGACATACCACTATCGCGAGCAAGCTCGCTCCCACAGGTTCAGATCAGGTTTTTCTTCAGAACCGCTGCACCGTTACCACCCCAGCCGCTCCGGCAGGCCCAGGCTGACCGTCAGCGCCAGGACGACCGCTTTTGCCGCCGTCAGCGGTATAGACCAGGCAGCCCTTGGCCTTGCCTCCCGCCCCGGGTTTGCCGCCGTGCCCCGCCGCGCCACCGGCACCGCCGTCCACCGTCACTTTGATCTGCTCGGCAGGATAGGCGCGGGGCAGTTCAAGGCGTACCAGCGCACCGGCCGCACCCGGCTGGCCATCGCTGCCATTGCTGCCGTCGGCCCCGCGACCGGCCGAACCCCAGGTGCAACCCGGCGCCTGGCCATTGGCGCCGTCAAGACCGACGAAACCCGGCGCACCGGTACCACCGCGGGCATCCACCGACAACAGCGGCGCATTCAAGGCATTGAAACGCAGGTTGAGATCGCGCCCAGGCCGCGCGGCCTTGGTATAGGTACCCGGTGCGCCGCGTGAAGTGATCTGGCTGCCCTCGGCCAGCTCAGCCTGGGCCACTTTCATTTCCAATACCTGCTGCGCCGGCACGATGGCGATCCGCGCCTCACGTCCCAGGTGCAATTGATCGATGGTCAGTTCAGTGACATTGGAAGGCACCAGCAGCGTGCCGTAGTCGGCCACGTCCAGTCGCTCGAGGGCCAGGGTGCTGGTGGTGTTGGGCAGGCGCATCAACGAATGGCTTTCGACCTGGACCACCTGGGCCGAAGCCCACGGGCATACGAGTGCGGCGAGCAGACACAATTTACGCATGGGAAGCCTCTGGCGCGGTCGGGAGGGTTTGCAAATGGAAGATACCGAACAGCAGCACTCTGAGGCGATCACGACCTGGCGCGGGGCGGCCACGGAAACTGGCCCTGAACAACAGCAGTTCCAGCACATGGAGCACCAGCAAAAACGCGCCGGCGACGTTGACCAGCAGATGCAGCGGATGGACGAACGGCACGACCAGATTGACCAGCACCACCAGCCAGAACAACAGGGTCAGCAAGCGCCCCAGCCCCCAAAACACCTTCATATGCCCCCCTGATCGGGAATTATTCTTTGCGCGCACAGTAACGGCTTGCGCGCAGGATAAGCCAGAGGGTCAGGCAAATTTAATCTAACCTGAGCCCCGGCTCGCCTTCCCGACGACCCGGTAGCCCTGGCCCGCGCTTCAACGCTGGATATGCAGCTCGACCCGACGGTTCTGCGCCCGTCCTTCGTCGGTCTCATTGTCGGCCACCGGCTCGCTTTCGCCTTTGCCTTCGCTGGTGAGTTTGTCGGGGGCCAGCCCCTGGGTCAGCAAATACTCCACGACGCTGCTGGCCCGACGTTCAGACAGCCCCTGGTTATAGGCATCACTGCCGACACTGTCGGTGTGACCCACGACCCGGATGCTGGCGACATTGGCATGGCTGAGCTTGCCCATCAGCCCATCGAGCTGGCTTCGAGCTTCTGCGGTGAGGTCGGATTTGTCGAAATCGAACAGTACCTTGCCGGCATCGTTGAGGGTGATGACCTCGCTAGCCGGTGCTTCAGGCTCCACAGGTGGGGCACTGGCCGGGTATTGCGGCACCGGGCAACCGTGATGTTCGACAGGGGTATTGGCCGGTGTATCAGGGCAACGGTCGCGGCGGTCGAACACCCCGTCGTCGTCTTCATCGCCATCCTGGGCGTAGCAGATCAAACCACCGCCCAGCAGCCCCAACGCGGCGCCACCGGCGGCCCAACCGCTGCTTTCAATGGCCCCCAACCCGCCACCGACCAGGCCGCCGATCAGGCTACAGATTGGCCAGGTGCGTTGATTGAGAGGTGCGCTGCCGTCGCTGTGAGTGGCGCAACCGGACAACAGACTGCTCGCCAGCAGTACCGGTAAGGCGGCCCTGATTAGAACGTTCATGATGAAGGCTCCTGTGTCACCGGCCCATACCGGTCACACAGGAGTAAAGACCCGCATCCGCAACTCCACAAGCCGCGGATGGCAAGGGTTTCAACGGTTTATCTTGATTTCCGTGCGACGGTTCATTGCGCGGCCGTCGGCGGTCTTGTTATCGGCCACCGGCTGGCTCTCACCGGCGCCGGACACCGAGACAAAACTGGCACGCGGTACGCCGTTGTCGACCAGGTACTGCACCACCGAGTTGGCCCGTTTCTCCGACAACCGTTGGTTGTAGGCATCGCTGCCGACACTGTCGGTATGGCCGGTGACCCGCAGTTGCGTGGTGGACGTTTCCTGTTTCAGCCGGGTCGCAACGCCGCTCAGGACATCTTTGTCGGCCGGGGTCAGCGTGGCTTTGTTGAACTCAAAGTGCACGTCGCGGATCACGATGGTTTCTTCCTTGACCACTGGAGGCTCTTCAGCCATTGGCGGTGGTGCGGGAGGTGGGCAACCGTCGGCATCGACCTGCACGCCCTTCGGTGTGCCCGGGCACTTGTCGCGGCTGTCCGGCACGCCATCGCCGTCTTCATCGCCATCGCCGTGCACCCAGCAATAAGCCGCCGCCATGCCACCGACGAACAACGCGCCGCCGCCAGCCCAGGAACTACTTTCGGTGGCGCCCAAGCCTGCGCCGATCACACCGCCGACGGCGGCACAGGTCGGCCAGTCGGTTTTCTGCAAACCTGCGCAACCAGTCAAC
Source organism: Pseudomonas brassicacearum subsp. brassicacearum (assembly GCF_008801605.1). Taxonomy (GTDB): domain Bacteria; phylum Pseudomonadota; class Gammaproteobacteria; order Pseudomonadales; family Pseudomonadaceae; genus Aquipseudomonas; species Aquipseudomonas brassicacearum. Next base: position 121,025 of record NZ_VZPJ01000012.1, read on the forward strand.
ACACTGGTTAGCAGAACCAGGGGTAACGCTGTCCGAACTATGCTCATCGGTTTTCTCCTTGAGGGATCGGCTTGTCGCCGATTCAGGGGAGTAAAGACCCGTCTTCGAATCTGCGCCAGCCTGAGTAATCGCGGGTTTTCGCCCCGTGTTTGCGAAGATTCCGCACGTTCAGGGACAAACCGCTCTAGGCCACGATGTCCGGGCAGGCTATCGTGGTGGTTCTGACTGAGGAACTTCGATGACCGTTGCCATTTCTGCGCGTACGCCCCAGCAAGCCTTGGCGGCCGTGCTTGACCGTTATGCCCCGCAAAAACTGCTATTGATCGGTGCCAGCGGCTTTCCCGCGCTCGAAGCATTCCAGCAGGCCCATCCCGACACCGAAGTGGTCCACGCCAGCCCCGGCGCACTGCCGACGGAGGTGGCGGCGCGGCGTTTTGACCTGGCCCTGGCGCTCGATTGCCTGGAGCATTTGCCCAAGCGCGAGGGTCTGAACCTGTTGGGTGGCATCCGCAATCTCAATGCCAGCCGCATCGCCGTGCTGGCAGACCTCAACGCCTGCGGCTGGCAAGAGACGGACTTTTTTTCCCTGGCCCTGCAAGCCAGCGAGCGATTCCAGCGCGAAGATCAGGTCCTGACCCTGTTTACCTACGATCTGCTTGAATACAAACAGGTCCCCGACTGGCTCAACTCGCGCTTTTGGGCCAACCCGGAAAATTTTGGAAAATACTGGTGGTAACCGTGAACACAAGCCCGCACACACCCATTTGCCCCTGCGGCAGTGGAAACCCACTGGACGCCTGCTGCGGCCACTACCACGACGGTCACCCGGCGCCCTGCGCCGAAGCCTTGATGCGCTCGCGCTACAGCGCCTATGTGCTGGGGCTGGTTGATTACCTGGTCGCCACCACCCTGCCCGCCCAGCAGCCAGGCCTCGATCGCCAGTCGATCAGCGAGTGGAGCGCCAACAGCACCTGGTTGGGGCTGGAAGTGGAAAGCAGCGAAGTGCTCGGTGGTCAACCGGAACACGCCTTTGTCACGTTCACGGCACGCTGGCACGACGGCCAGGGCGAGCACAGCCACCGCGAGCAGTCCTCCTTCGTACAGAACAGCGGGCGCTGGTACTTCATCGACCCGACCGTACCGGTCAAGACCGGCCGCAACGACGGCTGCCCTTGCGGTAGCGGGCATAAATTCAAAAAGTGCTGCGCCGGCTACTTCAATCGTTGATCTCGCAAATGTCCGACACTCATCCATCGGCCCATGGGGCTAGACTGGGGGTAAACCAGAGGCTCGGACATGACCGCCACATCACTCCTGCTGCGCATCACCTGCCTGCTGCTGTTCGTCGGGCTCGGCGGTTGCGCGTCCTGGCAAGGTGAAGAAGCCCCTGAACCACAGGTGCACCTGGTCAAGGTCGAGGTGGTGCGGGCCCGGCTGCTGGAACAGAAGTTCATGCTGCACTTTCGCGTCGATAACCCCGGCGACAGCGACCTGACCGTTCGCGGCCTGACATACCGCATCCACCTGGGCGACCTGTTGCTGACCGAAGGTGAGCATGAACACTGGTTCACCGTGAGCCCCCGGCACAGCGCCTACTTCAAGGTGCCGATCCGCACCAACCTGTGGCCGCAGGTGCGGCAGGTGGTGAAGTTGCTGGAGAAACCCCGGGAACAGATCCCCTATCGTCTGGAAGGTGAGCTGGAAACCGGATTATTCATCGCTCACTACGTGCACCTGGAACGCAATGGCGTGATAATCGCCGCCGATTTTATTGCGGAGTAACCCCGATGACCCAACAACCCCACGTCCATGGCCCTGATTGCAACCACGATCACGACCATCATCACGATCATGACCACGGCCATGTCCACGGTCCGAACTGCGGCCACGCCCACCAGGAACCGGTGCGCAACGCCCTGAAGGATGTCGGCCGCAACGACCCTTGCCCGTGCGGCAATGGCAAGAAATTCAAGAAGTGCCACGGGGCTTGAGGGTCCGGGCGAAAAACCTTTTCGCCTGCTAGACCGTCATCGCGAGCAAGCTCGCTCCCACAGGAGATTTGCGAAGAATCAATGTGGGAGCGAGCCTGCTCGCGATGAGGCCGGCACATTCAGCACCTGTCTGTCAGCCCGCCTGCAAAATCCGCTTCACAGCAACCACCGTCGCATACTCGCCATGCAAGTTGCCCAGGGACATGGCATGCACGTCGGCCGCCGAACGGGCGTTGCCGAAGTAATCGCTCTTGTCGAAGGTAAAGCAGGCATCCTCGACCACCCACGTGTCGAATCCCAGGTTGCCGGCCGTACGCGCCGTGGACTCCACCGAGTTGTGCGTCGCCACGCCGACGATCACCAGTTGCCCGATGCCCGCCCTGCGCAGGTCTTCCTCCAGGCGCGTGCCACTGAACGCATCCGGTACTTGTTTCTGCACCAGCCCTTCCCCCGCCAGCGGTTCGAACCGTGGCTGGACCTCCACGCCCGACTGCCCCGGCCAGAACACCGAGTCCGGCGAGCGGGACAAGTGGTGGACGTGAATCACCGGTCGTGCCGTGTGTCGCCATAAAGCCAGTAGCTCGAGCATGCGCAGCTCTGCCTCGGGATTGTTGCGAGGGCCGAGTCTGGGATGAAGGATGCCTTTTTGTTGATCGATGAGGATCAGCGCTGCGTTGTGTTGTAGCTCCATACCAGTTTTCTCTTCTCGATCACTGAATCTTCCACACTTGAGCATCACCTCTTCCTACAGGCAAGCCTTCGAGCAAAAGCGATGCCCCAGCCCCGGAGTTTCATCGCCAAACCAACAAATAACCCTCGCCCCGCTTGCGCGGCCCCCTCCTGCTCACTAACGTAGCGCCTTTATTGGTGCCACCCCCCCTCCCGCAGGAGCTTTGCCATGGCCTCGCCAGCCTCTATTTCCCTTATCCCCCGGCTCGGCGTTGCCGCCGCAGTGGCCAGTGTGCTCGGCTTGAGCGGATGCCAGACCTGGAATGCCCAGGACACTGTCCCACCGACTTCCGGTGTGCAACCGCTCAAGGGGCTGGCGCAGAACGTCTCGGTCCGGCGCAATGCCACGGGCATGCCGCTGATCGAAAGCAACAGCTTCCATGACGCCCTGTTCACCCTCGGCTACGTCCACGCCAGCGATCGCATCACCCAGATGGTGACCCTGCGCCTACTGGCCCAGGGGCGGCTGGCAGAGATGTCCGGCGCCGAACGGCTGGACGTCGACCGCTACATGCGCGCCGTCAACCTGAAGAAAAACGCCGACGAGCTGTACAAGGCATCTTCGCCACGGCTCAAGCGCTTCTTCGAAGTCTATGCCCGCGGCGTCAACGCCTACCTGTTCCGCTACCGCGACAAGTTGCCGTCGGACCTGGCCGCCACCGGCTACAAACCCGAATACTGGAAACCGGAAGACTCGGCGCTGATGTTCTGCCTGCTGAATTTCAGCCAGTCAGCCAACCTGCCGGAAGAAATCGCCAGCCTGGTACTGGCCCAGACCGTCACCAATGACAAACTCGCCTGGCTGAGCCCGTCCTATCCAGACGAACCACTGCCCATGGCCGAGGCCGACAAACTCCAGGGCTTGCGACTCAATGGCCAGATTCCGGGCCTGAACGAGATCAGCAAGGCCACCAGCCAGTTGGCCGAGCTGAACCTTTTGAGCGCTGCGTCTTCGAGTAACTGGGCCATCGCGCCGCAACGCAGCCGCAGCGGCAAGAGCCTGTTGGCCAGCGACAGCCATGGGCCGCTGGGCATGCCGGGGCTGTGGAGCCCCGTACAGATCCGCGCACCCAAGTACCAGGCGGCCGGGATTTCCGTGGCGGGGATCCCGATGATCCTGGCCGGGTTCAACGGCAAAGTGGCCTGGAGCATGACCAGCGTACTGGGGGACAACCAGGACCTGTTCCTGGAAAAAATCCGCCGCCAGGGCAACAGCCTGTCCTATGAGGTCAACGGCAAATGGCAGCCAGCGATCGTGCGCAACGAAACCTATTTCATCAAAGGCCAGCGGCCGATTCGTGAAGCGGTGTTCGAGACCCGTCACGGCCCGCTGCTCAACAGCGCCCAGGGCCCGGCCATGGCCAACGGCTTTGGCCTGGCCTTGCAGACGCCGAGCTTGAGCGACGACAAGACTTTGGATGCCTTCTTCGACCTGTCCCGGGCGCAGACCGTCGAGAAAGCCTCCGACGCCAGCCGGGAAATCCGCGCCATGGCGGTGAACCTGGTATTTGCCGACGCCAGCCATATCGGCTGGCAAGTCACCGGTCGCTATCCAAACCGCCGCGAAGGCGAAGGCCTGTTGCCGTCGCCGGGTTGGGACGGTCGCTACGATTGGGACGGTTACGCCGACCCGATGCTGCACCCTTATGATCAGGACCCGGCCCAGGGCTGGCTTGGCACGGCCAACCAACGGGTCATCCCACACGGCTATGGCATGCAGCTGTCCAACTCGTGGGCCGCACCGGAGCGTGGCGAACGCATGGCCGAGCTGGCCGGCGCGGGCAAGCACGACACTCGCAGCCTGACCGCCATGCAATATGACCAAGGCACGACGTTCGCGGCCAAGCTCAAGAAAGTCTTCGAAGCACCGGGCATGGCCCAGCCGCTCAAACAGGCGATCGAAGCCCTGCCGGTGGCTGACCGGGCCAAGGCCCGCGAGGCCTACACTCGCTTGATGGCATTTGATGGCCGGCTCAGCCCGACCTCCGCCGACGCGGCGATCTATGAGCTATTCCTGCAGGAAAGCATGAAGCAGATTTTCCTCGACGAACTGGGCCCGGACAGCAGCGCGGCGTGGAAGGCGCTGGTCGCCAACGGCCAATTGTCCTACTCGGCCCAGGCCGATCATCTGCTGGGGCGTGAAGACAGCCCGTTCTGGGACGATGTGCGCACACCTCAGAAAGAAGACAAGGCCGTCATCCTCGCCCGCAGCCTGGCCGCCACCATCAGCGCCGGTGAAAGCCAGTTGGGCGGTGATCGCAAGGCTTGGCAGTGGGGCCAGTTGCATCGCTACGCGTGGAAGAACAGCAACAGCCAGATCGTACGCGGCCCGCTGCCGGCCGGTGGCGACGCCAGCACGCTCAACACCGCAGCGTTCGCTGGGGGGCAGGACTTCAACACCACCCTGGCGCCAGCCATGCGCTTTATCATCGACTTCGGCCAGCCTGAACCGTTGATGATCCAGGATGGTGCCGGACAGTCCGGCAACCCGGTCAGCCCGAACTACGCCAATGGCATCGATCCATGGATCAAGGGGCAGTACCAGAGCCTGCCGTTGCAATCGCAGAATTTCGATCGGGGCTATGGCAAGTCGCGGTTGACCCTGGTGCCTGGCAAATAACAGCAGGCTGTTCATTGCCCTGTAGGAGCTGCCGAAGGCTCGGGCCGCGTTCGGACGATCTTTTGATCTTTCGCTTGAGATTCAAGCGTAAGGGGAAAGATCGCAGCCTCGTTGCACTCGTCAGCTCCTACAGTCCCACAGGCCAGCGGGGCGGGGCGACGTTTTGCTAGATTTCCTCGCCACATTTGTCCATCCCATCACCCGATCCTGCCCCCCGAAAATCCGATAGAACTTCTCCCCTTACCCTCGCCTCTACCTGACAAGCCCATCGCTCCGGTGACTGCATGGATCTTGTCATTGCCCGCCCCGAAGGCTTGTACTGTCCGCCCGGGGATTTCTACATCGACCCGTGGCGTGCGGTGGAACGTTCGGTCATCACCCACGCCCACGGCGACCATGCCCGCAGCGGCAACCAACACTACCTGGCAGCGGCACCCGGCGAAGGCATTCTGCGTTCACGCCTGGGCCAGGACATCAACCTGCAAACCCTGCCCTACGGCGAACGCCTGTCGCATCATGGCGTGACCTTGAGCTTTCACCCCGCCGGCCATGTGCTGGGCTCGGCCCAGGTGCGGCTGGAATATCAAGGCGAGGTCTGGGTGGCGTCGGGGGATTACAAAGTCGAGCCTGACGGCACCTGCACCCCGTTCGAGCCGGTGAAATGCCATACCTTCATCACTGAATCGACCTTCGGCCTGCCAATCTACCGCTGGCAGCCCCAGGCGCAGATCTTCGAAGAGATCAACCAGTGGTGGCGCGGGAACATCGCCGCCGGCCGAGCCAGCGTGTTGTTCTGCTATTCCTTCGGCAAGGCCCAGCGGATTCTTCACGGCATCGATGAAAGCCTCGGCCCGATCCTGGCCCATGGGGCGGTGGAGCCACTGAACCGGGTCTACCGCGAGGCCGGTGTTCACCTGCCGCCGACAATTTATGCCAGCGACATCAACAAGAACGACCCGATCATGGGCCGGGCGCTGGTCATCGCCCCGCCCTCTGCCGGTGGCAGCAGCTGGATGCGCCGCTTCGGCGACTACAGCGACGCCTTCGCCAGCGGCTGGATGCGCCTGCGCGGTACGCGGCGGCGGCGCGGCGTGGACCGGGGTTTTGTGCTGTCCGACCACGCCGACTGGCCTGGCCTGCTCTGGGCCATCGAACAGACCGGCGCCGAGCGGGTGATGGTCACGCACGGCTCGGTAAGCGTGCTGGTGCGCCATCTCTGCGAGCAAGGCCTCGACGCCCAGGGGTTCAGTACCGAATACGGTGACGATGAAGAAGACCTCGCCACGGCCACCGACAGCGGTGAGGAGGCGTCATGAAAGCCTTCGCCGAGCTGTACGCCGAACTGGACGCCACCACCTCAAGCAATGCCAAGCTTGCCGCCATGCAAGCCTATTTCACCAAGGCCTCGCCTCAGGACGCGGCGTGGGCCGTGTACTTCCTGTCCGGCGGGCGACCACGGCAACTGGTGCCGGTAAAAATCCTGCGGGAGTTGGCGGTCCAGGTATCCGGGTTGTCGCTCTGGCTGTTCGAGGAAAGTTATCAGGCCGTGGGCGACCTGGCCGAAACCATTTCGCTGGTATTACCCGAATCGCCCCATAGCTCCGATGAAGGCCTGGCGCTGTGGATCGAAGAGAAGCTGCTGCCGTTGCGCGGTGAGTCGCCCGAAATCCTGGCTGAACAGCTCCCGGCGCTGTGGGCGCAACTCGATCGGCCGAGCCTGATGCTGTGCATCAAGCTCATTACCGGCAGCTTTCGCGTCGGCGTGTCAAAACTGCTGGTAACCCGGGCCCTGGCCGGCATGGCCAACCTGGACAGCAAGCGGGTGGCCCAACGCCTGGTGGGCTACACCGACCTGTCCCATCGTCCGACGGCCGCCAGTTACCTCAAGCTGATCGCGGCCGAATCCGCCGATGAACATGCCCAGCGCGGCGGCCAGCCTTATCCGTTTTTCCTGGCCCATGCCCTGTCTGCCCCGGTGGAGCATTTCGACACCCTGCTGGGACCGGCCAACGACTGGCAGGTGGAATGGAAATGGGACGGCATCCGTTCCCAGGTGATCAAGCGCGATGGCCATTTATGGGTCTGGTCTCGAGGCGAAGAACTGGTGACCGAGCGCTTCCCCGAACTGCACGCCCTGGCGCAGGTACTGCCCGACGGTACCGTGATCGATGGCGAAATCGTGGTGTGGAAAACCGCCCGACCGGTGACCGGGGACGCCTTCGACCCGGACGCGCCGTTGCAGCCGGCGGTGCAACCCTTCGCCCTGTTGCAACAGCGCATCGGTCGCAAGACCCTGGGCAAGAAAATCCTCGAGGATGCCCCGGTAGTGGTGATGGCCTACGACCTGCTGGAATGGCAAGGCGAGGACTGGCGCAGCCGCCCCCAGGCCGAGCGCCGCGAACGGCTGGAAGCGCTGATCGCCCGTGTTCACAGCCCGGTGTTGTTGCCATCGCCGACGGTCACCGGCCAGGACTGGTTCGACCTCGCCCGGCAACGTGAAGCCTCTCGCCGCCTCGGTGTCGAGGGCATGATGCTCAAGGCTCGCAACGCGCTATACGGCGTCGGTCGCACCAAGGACATGGGCGTGTGGTGGAAATGGAAGATCGACCCCTTCAGCGTCGACGCGGTGCTGATCTACGCCCAGCGCGGCCACGGCCGGCGCGCCAGCCTGTACAGCGACTACACCTTCGCCGTATGGGACAACCCGCCGGACAGTCGCGAGCGCACGCTGGTGCCGTTTGCCAAGGCTTATTCAGGGCTGACCGATGCAGAAATGCGCCAGGTCGACAGCATCGTGCGCAAGACCACCGTGGAGAAGTTCGGCCCGGTGAGCAGCGTCACGCCCACCCTGGTGTTCGAACTGGGTTTCGAAGGCATCGCCCTGTCCAATCGCCACAAGAGCGGGATCGCGGTGCGCTTTCCACGGATGTTGCGCTGGCGCCAGGATAAAACCGTCGAAGAGGCAGATACCTTGGCAACGCTTCAGGACCTGCTGAAATAGCGCGGTACGCTCTTTGTGGCGAGGGGATTTATCCCCGCTGGGCTGCGAAGCGGCCCCCAAAAAGCCTGAGATGAACAACCTGACACTCCGAGGCGACTGACTGTTGGGGCTGCTGCGCAGCCCAACGGGGATAAATCCCCTCGCCACAAATAATTGCTCACCCCATAGTGTTTCCCAAACAACGCACGCTCCATCCCGGTGCATCTTTTGATGTACGCTCATCCCCGCGCACCATCGCATTCCGTTGCCAGCCGTCGAAGCTTTTAAAACACTTGTTCGGCACTCTGGTTCGGAAATTGCTACCTTTATGCCGTCATACCGTTCTCGCCTTCACCGGTAACAATACTTACGCGCCACAAGCGCTCATATTGGTTTTAGGGATTGAATAATGAAAAAAGCACTGCTGACCCTTTCTGCACTGGCGTTGTGCATGGCTGCTGGCGTCGCCACGGCCAAGGAATACAAGGAACTGCGTTTTGGTGTCGATCCTTCCTACGCCCCGTTTGAGTCCAAAGCCGCCGACGGCAGCCTGGTCGGTTTCGACATCGATCTGGGCAACGCGATCTGCGCAGAGCTGAAGGTCAAATGCAAATGGGTCGAAAGCGATTTCGACGGCATGATCCCAGGCCTCAAGGCCAATAAATTCGACGGCGTGATCTCCTCCATGACCGTTACCCCGGCTCGCGAAAAAGCCATCGACTTCTCCAGCGAGCTGTTCTCCGGCCCAACGGCCTATGTCTTCAAGAAGGGCTCGGGCCTGAGCGAAGACGTTGCCTCGCTCAAAGGCAAGACCGTCGGCTACGAGCAAGGCACCATCCAGGAAGCCTACGCCAAGGCCGTGCTGGACAAGGCCGGCGTCAAGACCCAGGCCTACCAGAACCAGGACCAGGTTTATTCCGACCTGACCTCCGGCCGCCTCGATGCAGCGATCCAGGACATGCTGCAGGCCGAATTGGGCTTCCTGAAATCGCCAAAAGGCGAAGGCTATGAAATCAGCAAGCCGGTGGACAGCGAGCTGTTGCCCGCCAAGACCGCGATCGGTATCAAGAAAGGTAACAGTGAGCTGAAGGCACTTTTGGATAAAGGTATCAAAGCGTTACACGACGACGGCAAATACGCCGAGATCCAGAAAAAACACTTTGGCGATCTGAATCTGTACAGCGGCAAATAATGCGCTGCGCCCATCCGGTCTCGGATGGGCGCTTTTCTCCTGCCAAAGGCTTTCTTCCATGTTTGAACAACTCCTACAAAATCTGGGGCTCTCCGCCTTCAGCCTGCAGGGCTTTGGCCCGTTGCTGATGCAAGGCACCTGGATGACCATCAAGCTGTCGGCCCTGTCCCTGTTGCTGAGCGTCTTGCTCGGCCTGCTGGGCGCCAGTGCCAAGCTGTCCAGCGTCAAACTGCTGCGAATCCCTGCCCAGCTCTACACCACGCTGATCCGCGGCGTGCCGGACCTGGTGCTGATGCTGCTGATTTTCTACAGCCTGCAAACCTGGCTGACCTCGCTTACCGACTTCATGGAATGGGAATACATCGAGATCGACCCATTCGGCGCCGGGGTGATCACCCTGGGCTTCATCTATGGCGCGTACTTCACCGAAACCTTTCGCGGCGCGATCCTCGCGGTCCCCCGAGGCCAGGTCGAAGCCGCCACCGCGTATGGCCTCAAACGTGGCCAGCGCTTTCGCTTCGTGGTGTTTCCACAAATGATGCGCTTTGCCCTGCCGGGTATCGGCAACAACTGGATGGTGATGCTCAAGGCCACCGCGCTGGTGTCGATCATCGGCCTGGCCGACCTGGTCAAGGCCGCCCAGGATGCGGGCAAGAGCACCTACCAGCTGTTCTACTTCCTGGTACTGGCGGCATTGATCTATCTGCTGATCACCAGCGCGTCCAACTTCATCCTGCGCTGGCTTGAACGCCGCTACGCCGCCGGAGCCCGGGAGGCGGTGCGATGATCGAACTTCTACAAGAATACTGGCGGCCATTCCTTTACAGCGATGGCGTCAACGTCACGGGCCTGGCCATGACCCTATGGCTGCTCAGCGCCTCGCTGCTGATCGGTTTCCTGGTGTCGATACCGCTGTCCATCGCCCGGGTTTCACCCAAGTTCTACGTCCGCTGGCCGGTGCAGTTCTACACCTACCTGTTCCGTGGTACGCCGCTCTATATCCAACTGCTGATCTGCTACACCGGCATCTACAGCATCGCGGCGGTGCGCGCCCAGCCCATGCTCGACAGTTTCTTTCGCGACGCGATGAACTGCACGATCCTGGCCTTCGCCTTGAACACCTGCGCCTACACCACGGAAATTTTCGCCGGGGCGATTCGCAGCATGAACCATGGCGAAGTCGAGGCGGCCAAGGCCTACGGCCTGACCGGTTGGAAGCTGTACACCTACGTGATCATGCCGTCGGCGTTGCGCCGCTCGCTGCCGTATTACAGCAACGAAGTCATCTTGATGCTGCACTCGACGACCGTGGCGTTCACCGCTACCGTTCCAGACGTGTTGAAAGTGGCCCGGGACGCCAACTCGGCGACGTTCCTGACGTTCCAGTCGTTCGGGATCGCCGCGTTGATCTACCTGACCGTCACCTTTGCACTGGTGGGCCTCTTCCGCCTCGCCGAACGCCGCTGGCTGGCCTTTCTCGGGCCGACCCACTAGGGCTTTTGTTCCAGGACACACACGCAAATGCGCCACCAGATCCATGACCTGCTGGCCCCGGTACCGGGGACCGCACGCAAGATCCACAGCTTTCACTTCGGCCCGGAAAAAGCCGTCGGCAAAATCTATATCCAGTCGTCCCTGCACGCCGATGAGCTGCCGGGCATGCTGGTCGCCTGGCACCTCAAGCAGCGCCTGGCCGAACTCGAAGCGTCGGGCCACCTGCGGCACGAGATCGTGCTGGTGCCCGTCGCCAACCCTATCGGCCTCGAACAAGTGCTGATGGACGTGCCCCTGGGCCGCTACGAAACCGAGAGCGGGCAGAACTTCAACCGCCGCTTCGTCGACCTGAGCGAAGAGATCGGCAACGAAATCCAGGACCTGCTCACCGACGATCCGCAGCACAACCTGATGCTGATCCGCACCAGCCTGCGCGACGCCCTCGCCCGGCAGACCCCAGGCACGCAATTGCAATCCCTGCGCCTGGCCCTGCAACGGCTGGCCTGCGACGCCGACATGGTGCTGGACCTGCATTGCGACTTCGAAGCCGTGGCCCACCTCTACACCACACCCGAAGCCTGGCCACAGGTCGAACCGCTGGCCCGCTACATCGGCGCCGAAGCCTGCCTGCTGGCGACCGATTCGGGCGGCCAGTCGTTCGACGAATGCTTCACCCTGCTCTGGTGGCAACTCAAGGAACGCTTCGGCGAACGCTTCGAGATTCCCCTGGGCAGCTTTTCGGTCACCGTGGAATTGCGTGGCCAGGGTGACGTCAACCACGGGCTGGCGAGCCTGGACTGCCAGGCCTTGATCGAATACCTGATCCGTTTCGGCGCCATCGACGGCGAACCGATGCCCATGCCCGAGCTGCCTTACCCGGCCACGCCGCTGGCCGCTGTCGAGCCGGTGGCAACGCCCGTGGGTGGATTGCTGGTCTACAGCGCCCTGCCTGGCGAATACCTGGAGGCGGGGCAGTTGATCGCGGAAGTCATCGACCCGGTCAACGACACCGTCACCCCCGTTCATTGCCGTAACGCCGGGCTGCTATACGCCCGTTCGCTACGCCGCATGGCCACGGCCGGCATGGTGATCGCCCATGTCGCCGGCACCGAAGCCTATCGCAGCGGCTACCTACTTTCGCCTTGAGGATGCATGCTCCATGTACAAACTGACCATCGAAGGCCTGCATAAAAGCTATGGCGAACATGAAGTGCTCAAGGGCGTTTCGCTCAAGGCCAAGACCGGCGACGTCATCAGCCTCATTGGCGCCAGCGGCTCAGGCAAAAGTACCTTTTTGCGCTGCATCAACTTCCTCGAACAACCCAACGACGGCGCCATGAGCCTGGACGGCCAGCCGATCCAGATGATCAAGGACCGCCACGGCATGCACGTGGCCGACGCCGACGAACTGCAACGCATCCGCACGCGCCTGGCCATGGTGTTCCAACACTTCAACCTGTGGAGCCACATGACCGTGCTGGAAAACATCACCATGGCGCCACGCCGGGTGCTGGGGGTCAGCAAGCAGGAAGCCGACGACCGCGCCCGTCGTTATCTCGACAAGGTCGGCCTGCCGGCACGGGTCGCCGAGCAATACCCGGCGTTCCTCTCCGGCGGCCAGCAACAGCGCGTGGCCATTGCCCGCGCCCTGGCGATGGAGCCGGAGGTGATGCTGTTCGACGAACCCACCTCGGCCCTGGACCCGGAGCTGGTGGGTGAAGTACTGAAGGTGATCCAGGGCCTGGCTGAGGAAGGCCGGACCATGATCATGGTGACCCACGAAATGAGCTTCGCCCGCAAAGTCTCGAACCAGGTGCTGTTCCTGCACCAGGGCCTGGTGGAAGAAGAAGGCAGGCCGGAAGACGTGCTGGGCAATCCCACCAGCGAACGACTCAAGCAGTTTCTCAGTGGCAACCTGAAATAAACCTCGGGTTCGATCGTTCCCACGCTCCTGCGTGGGAATGTCGCCAGGGACGCTTACCACGATATCCTGCATAAAACCTTTCGCATCCCGCCGTGGTCACTGAAAGAAGACGTTCAGGGCGCACACGGCAGGCATGGCGACATCCAACAATTTCGCGAAACAGTGGTTCGATGCCCGCGGCTGGAAGCCGTTCGCCTTTCAGAAGCAGGTATGGGCCGCGGTCAAGCGGGGGGAATCCGGGCTGCTGCATGCCAATACCGGTGCCGGCAAGACCTACGCCGTCTGGTTTGCCGCCCTCAACCGTTTCGCACGGCCGGCACCGCCGCTGGATAAACCGCGCAAACGTAAACCGCCGGCCGAACCACTGACTGTCCTGTGGATCACGCCGATGCGCGCATTGGCGGCCGACACCGGCAAAGCCCTCGAAGCCCCCCTGGCAGACCTGCACCTGCCATGGAGCGTCGGCCTGCGCACCGGCGATACCAGCGCCAACGAACGCGCCCGCCAGGGCCGGCGCCTGCCCACCACGCTGATCACCACCCCCGAAAGCCTCACCCTGATCCTCGCCCGGGCCGATGCGCACGCCGCCGTCTCGACCCTGCGCATGGTCGTGGTGGATGAATGGCACGAGTTGCTCGGCAACAAACGTGGTGTGCAATTGCAACTGGCCCTGGCGCGCTTGCGGCGCTGGCACCCCGAACTCATCGTCTGGGGCGTCTCCGCGACCCTGGGCAACCAGGCCCACGCCGAACAGGTATTGATCCCGCAAGGTAACGGGATCAGCGTGCGGGGGGCCGATGGCAAGGCGCTGCGGGTCGACACGCTGTTACCCCCGACCCTCGAACGTTTCCCGTGGGCCGGGCATATCGGCCTGAAGATGCTGCCTCAGGTCGTAGCCGAAATCGACGCCAGCAGCAGTTGCCTGGTCTTCACCAACACCCGGGCACAATCGGAAATCTGGTATCAGGCGCTTCTTGAGGCGCGACCCGATTGGGCCGGGCTGATCGCCCTGCACCATGGCTCGCTGTCGCGTGACACCCGGGATTGGGTGGAACAGGCATTGAAGGACGGCCAGCTCAAAGCGGTGGTCTGCACGTCCAGCCTGGACCTGGGGGTGGACTTCCTGCCAGTGGAACGGGTGCTGCAGATCGGCTCGGCCAAGGGCGTAGCCCGACTGATGCAACGGGCCGGGCGCTCCGGCCACGCACCGGGCCGGACCTCGCGGGTGACGCTGGTGCCGACCCACAGCCTGGAATTGATCGAGGCCGCCGCCGCGCAGGACGCCGTGGCCCAACGGCGCATCGAACCGCGCGAATCGCCCCACAAGCCGCTGGATGTCCTGGTGCAGCACTTGGTGAGCATGGCCCTGGGTGGCGGCTTCGTTCCCGACGAATTGTTCGAGGAAGTGCGAGGTGCCTGGGCCTACCGCGACCTCAACCCGGCCGAATGGGCCTGGGCCCTGGCGTTTGTGCGCCATGGCGGCCTGTCATTGACCGCCTACCCCGATTACCGACGCGTCGAACCGGACGAACACGGAATCTGGCGAGTGCCTGACGCACGCCTGGCCCGGCGTCACCGCATGAGCATCGGCACCATCGTCAGCGATGCCAGCCTGCAATTGAAGTTCTGGAGCAAGGGCGGAGGCGGCAAGATCCTGGGTAGCGTAGAGGAAGGCTTCATCGCCCGTCTGCGCCCCGGTGACGGTTTCCTGTTCGCCGGGCGGTTGCTGGAATTGGTCCGGGTCGAGGACATGACCGCCTACGTGCGACGCAGCCAGGCCAGGAAGGCCGCTGTGCCGCGCTGGAACGGCGGGCGCATGCCGCTCTCCAGCGAACTGGCCGCCGCCGTCGTGGCCCGTCTGAGCGAAGCCGCCGCGGGCCGCTTCGAGGGCCCGGAGATGCACGCCGTACAGCCCCTGCTCTTGACCCAACAACGCTGGTCCGGTTTGCCCACGCAAAGCACATTGCTGGCCGAAGCCCTCAAGTCCCGGGAAGGCTGGCACCTATTCCTCTACCCGTTTGCCGGACGCCAGGTTCATCTGGGCCTGGCCAGCCTGCTGGCCTGGCGTGTCAGCCGGCAACAGCCGCTGACATTTTCCATTGCGGTCAACGACTACGGCCTGGAACTGCTCAGTGCCACGGCAGTGGATTGGTCGCAATACCTGACCCCGGGCCTGCTGAGCGTCGATCATCTGCTGACCGACGTGCTCGCGAGCCTGAATGCCGGGGAATTGGCCCTCAGGCGCTTTCGCGAAATCGCCCGGATCGCCGGGCTGGTCTTCGCCGGCTACCCCGGTGCGCCGAAAAGCACCCGGCAAGTCCAGGCGTCCAGCGGGTTGTTCTTCCAGGTGTTCAAGCAATACGACGCCAACAATCTCTTGCTGGCCCAGGCTGGGGAGGAAGTCTTGCGCGAAGAATTGGATATCCATCGACTGGAGCAGACCTTGCAACGCCTCAATACCTTGAAGCTGGACCTGCACGTGATCAAGCGCCCCACCCCGCTCGGGTTTGCGCTGCAGGTGGAGCGATTCCGGGAAAGCATGAGTTCGGAAAAGCTCGCCGACCGCATCCGGCGGATGGTCAGCGAACTGGAAAAGACTGCCGATCGCGGTGACGCCTGATGCCAGCGCCTTACCCCATCAGCCTGGCCGGCGAAGAACTCTGGTTGCTCCCGGAAAAAGCCGTGTACTGGCCCGCCCAGGAAACCCTGATGGTGGCCGATGTTCATTTCGGCAAGGCCGCCGCCTATCGCAGCCTCGGGCAACCGGTGCCCCACGGCACCACCGCCAGCAACATCGCAGTACTGGATGCATTGCTGGCCAGCCTGCCGTGCCGACAGTTGATTTTTCTCGGGGATTTTCTCCACGGTCCCGGCTCTCATGCGCCCGGCACCTTGAAGGCACTTTCCGACTGGCGTGAGCGACATCCGCACTTGGCCATGACGCTGATTCGTGGCAACCACGACAAACGCGCCGGTGACCCGCCGCCAGCGCTGAACATTCGCGTCGTACCGGAGCCGTTGCTTCTGGGCCCTTTCGCCGTGCAACACGAGCCTGCCCCACACCCCAGCCGCCATGTGCTGGCCGGTCACGTGCACCCGGTCTACCACCTGAGCGGCAAGGGCCGGCAACGCCTGCGCCTGGCCTGCTTTCGGCTGGGCAGCGAAATCAGCCTGCTGCCGGCCTTCGGTGCGTTCACGGGCGGTTATCGAGTCGAGCAAGACAGCGATTGCAGAATTTTTGTCATCGGCGATAACGAAATATGGCCCGTCAACTGAAGCACTCTGTGCTATCGCTGGCGGGCCATCGTCTCATCAGGCAACAGGCGCAGGAGGCGGCTCGTCCGGCAGGGTAGGCTCGCCGGGTTCGGTAGGTTGTTCGTTGGGGGTATCGGGATCGGGCTGGCCAGGGATGCCGCCCGCCGCTTCGACAGGATGGGCCAGCAATGACCAGGCCATGACGCCGATCTGATTGGGCTCAAGCCTTGCCAGTTCGGCACTGATTCGCGGATCGATCTTCATAGAGCAACTCCTGAGCGAAGGCCCGCTGCGCTGACGCACAAAAACGGGCAGTACACGCAATAGAGTGTCTGCCCGCCCAGGAATTCCAACAGCTCGTCAGATTCAGGTACGCGGCAGTGTCACACCGCGCTGGCCCTGGTACTTGCCGCCACGATCCTTGTAGGAAACTTCACATTCTTCATCGGATTCCAGGAACAGCATCTGCGCCACACCCTCGTTGGCGTAGATTTTCGCCGGCAGGGTCGTGGTGTTGGAGAATTCCAGGGTCACGTGGCCTTCCCACTCGGGTTCCAGCGGCGTGACGTTGACGATGATGCCGCAACGGGCGTAGGTACTCTTGCCCAGGCAGATGGTCAGCACGTTGCGCGGAATGCGGAAGTACTCGACGGTGCGCGCCAGGGCGAAGGAGTTCGGCGGGATGATGCAAACGTCGCTCTTGACGTCGACGAAGCTCTTCTCATCGAAGTTCTTCGGGTCGACGGTGGCCGAATTGATATTGGTGAACACCTTGAATTCGTCGGCGCAGCGCACGTCGTAGCCGTAGCTGGAGACACCGAAGGAGATCAGCCGGTCGGCGCCTTCGCCACGCATCTGGCGTTCGACGAAGGGCTCGATCATGCCGTGCTCTTGCGCCATGCGGCGAATCCACTTGTCCGATTTGATGCTCATGGCGGTTTCCTGAAATAGCGAGGTGGAAAAAATACGTCCGGCATCTTACTGGGGCGCGGGTCCGAGTTCAAAGCGCGGTACGCAAATCTCGCCGATCCGCCTTGATTTCCGGGTCCTGCCGGCCATCGCCCGCGCCGTCAGTCACCAAATAAGAGAAACCTTCGCAAAGACCATTGGCACATTCTGGAAAAAGGGTTAAGGTGGCGCCACTGTGCTGCTTGTGTCACTGAGAATCTCTACACGATATGTTGAATTTCGATCCAACCATCTACAAGAATTTTTCCTGCTCTTTGCACTCAGTCTCGGCCAGGGTTCTTCCTGAGTCGCAGTTATCTTTGTTCAAGGAGTTACACCATGTCTAATCGCCAAACCGGTACCGTTAAGTGGTTCAACGATGAAAAAGGCTTCGGCTTCATCACCCCACAATCCGGTGACGACCTGTTCGTTCACTTCAAAGCTATCCAATCCGACGGCTTCAAAAGCCTGAAAGAAGGCCAACAGGTTTCTTTCATCGCTACCCGCGGTCAGAAAGGCATGCAAGCTGAAGAAGTTCAAGTTATCTAACTTGTCCTTGCTTTAGTAAAAGGCCCCGCTCTCAAAAGCGGGGCTTTTTTGTGCCTGTCTGTTTTGCAGGCACAAAAAATAATGTGGGAGCGAGCTTGCTCGCGATAGCGGCGCTTCAGTCAACATTCATATTGCTGACATACCGCTATCGCGAGCAAGCTCGCTCCCACAGGATTTGTTACTCGCCTGGGTTTACCAGGTCACGCCAAACCCAGCCGTGTAGCGCGTCTTGCTCAAGTCGCTGTCTTCGGTGCCTTCAATGACATCCTTCTCAGCCTTGAGGTTGAGCGACGCCCAATCGGTAACCTTGTAGCGCAGCCCCACTTCAGCGTCATAGGCGTAATCCGCCACGTCGGACAGTGGCTTGCCCACTTCGCCGTTGGTGAAGAACTCGACGCGCTTGCCAATCAGGTAGCGGTTGTAGTCCCACTTCATGGCGACGGAATAGAAGTTGTCCTTGCCGCCGTCGCGGTATTCATAGTCGGTGCGGTTCAACAGCGAGCCCAGCGAGAACGCGCCCAGCTCGTCATCCCAGAACTGATAACCCGGACCGGTACCCACCACGCGCTGGCGCGCCAGGTCTTCGACTTTGTCGCGCTTGTAGTTCAGGCGGCCTTGCCAGAACCATTTGTCCGTCAGGAACCGGTCGAGGGAATATTCCAGGCGCCAGTTATCGGCGGAAACCACATCGTCCTGGAACTCACGGTTGTATTCACCCTCGGCGGTGTGCCGCCATCTGCCGTGGCGCGCCGAAGTCTTGAAGTCGATGTCGTAGTCGTCGGTATCTTTTTCCGCACGCTGGTAATCCAGCGCGGCATCGATGTTGCCCTTCCACACCAGATCCTCGACCACCGGCTTGGGCTTGAGAATCTGCTGGATACTGGCCAGATCGACAGTCTTGGGCGCATCACCGTTGGCCAAGGTGACCTTGCCATCCTCGGCCGCATGCAGCGCCTTGGCTTTCTCGCCGGTATAAGCATCCTGCTTGACCAAGAGCTGCTGATCACTCTCCAGTGTCTTGACCTGTTTCCAGTCGATGGGAATCGCGCCGGCGTAATCGGTCTGGATCAGCAACTTGCCGCCATCAAAAACGGTAATCTTGCCACTGAGTTTGTCCCCATTCTTCAACCAGACGGTGTCGGCAAGCAAGGGCATGGAGGTACTGGCAACAGCCAGACAAAGCAGGGTTCTAGACAACATAAGCGTATAAAGAGCTCAAGTTTGCGGTGAAAAGGCGGCATTATCCCCCGGGACGACACCTCAGCAAGGACTGACCAAAGTATTTGTAATGAGTTCATTTCTCAACCAGCTTTACAGGACTTAACCTACAAACGGCCACATACCCTCTTTTTCGGACGCCTGAACGTGACTGATGCATCCCTGGATACCGAGAACGCCGCCCAAATCCGCCGCACCACCCTTTACCTGACCCTGGCACAGGTGCCAGCGGGCAAGGTGGTCACCTATGGTCAACTGGCTGAAATGGCCGGCCTGGGCCGCGCGGCGCGCTGGGTCGGGCGGACCCTCAGCCAATTGCCGAACGACACGAAACTGCCCTGGCATCGGGTATTGGGTGCCGGCGGTCGGATCAGCCTGCCGGTGGGCAGCGCCTCAGGGGATGAACAGCGCGCACGCCTGCGCATGGAAGGGATCAGCGTCCTGAACAATCGTGTTGATATTCAGCGCCATGGCTGGCGCCCGGTAGAGCACAGCGGTTAGAGTGCGCGCTTTGTTTTCGCAATTTTTGAGGCAGACTCCAGCCCATGCCCCGTAAAACCTGGCGCGCCGCCCTCGCCGCCTATGCCAGTCCCTCGACGCTCGTGCTGTTGCTGCTTGGCTTCGCCGCCGGCTTGCCGTACATGCTGGTGTTTTCCACGCTTTCGGTCTGGTTGCGCGAAGCCGGTGTGGCCCGCGAAACCATTGGCTACGCGAGCCTGATCGGCCTGGCATACGCCTTTAAGTGGGTCTGGTCGCCGCTGCTCGACCAATGGCGCCTGCCGCTGCTGGGTAAACTCGGGCGTCGGCGTTCATGGCTGGTGCTCTCCCAGGGCCTGGTGATCCTCGGCCTGATCGGCATGGGTTTCTGCGACCCACAGAAACACCTGTCATGGTTGATCGCCATCGCCGTTATCGTGGCTTTCGCCTCTGCGACGCAGGACATCGCCGTCGACGCCTATCGCCTGGAGATCGCCGACGACACCCGCCAGGCCGCCCTCGCCGCCAGCTACATGTCCGGCTACCGCATCGCGGCACTGCTGGCCACCGCTGGCGCCCTGTTCTTCGCCGAAGGGTTTGGCTCCACCGGCTTCAGCTACAAACACTCGGCCTGGGCCGGCACCTACCTGCTGTTCGGCGTATTGATGGTCCCGGCGCTGCTCACCTCGCTGTTCATGCGCGAACCGCCGGTGCCGCTGCGCACTCAACTGCAGGCCGGACGCTACTCGTTCGCCCATCAACTGGCGTCGGTGTTCGTGCTGATCGTGCTGCTGGTGTCTGTCCCGGCGATGTTCACCCAGCTCTACAACACCGACTTCGCCAGCGTGCTGTTCGAGGGTGTCAGCCTGCTCGACCTGCTGCTCGAAGACCGCGCATTCCTGCGAGCCATCCTCTATATCATCCTGACCGCCCTGTGCCTGTCGGCTGTGGGCCGCCGCGGATTGGCACCGGTGCTGACGCCGGTCAACGATTTCATCCTGCGTTACCGCTGGCAGGCCCTGCTGCTGCTCGGGCTGATCGCGACCTATCGGATGTCTGACACCGTCATGGGCGTCATGGCCAACGTGTTCTACATCGACCAGGGGTTCACCAAGGACCAGATCGCCAGCGTCAGCAAGATTTTCGGGTTGATCATGACCCTCGTCGGTGCCGGCATGGGCGGCCTGCTGATCGTACGTTTCGGTATCCTGCCCATCCTGTTCATCGGCGGTGTCGCCTCGGCCGGCACCAACATCCTCTTCCTGATGCTCACCGACATGGGCGCCGACCTGAAGATGTTGATTGTCACCATCTCCCTGGACAACTTCAGCTCCGGCCTGGCCACTTCGGCGTTCGTCGCCTACCTGTCGAGCCTGACCAACCTGAAATTCTCCGCCACCCAATACGCCCTGCTCAGCTCGATCATGCTGTTGCTGCCACGCCTGATCGGTGGTTATTCGGGCGTGATGGTGGAGAAGTTCGGCTATCACAACTTCTTCCTGATCACCGCGTTGCTGGGCGTTCCGACCCTGTTGCTGATCGCCTTGCACTGGTTCCAGGAGAACCGTCGCCAGGGCTCGACACCCACTGCGGAACCGACGCCCACCCGGCCTGCGGAAGAGTCGTAGGAAACTTCAGAAAACGCCGGGGAAACCGGCGTTCGCATCGGGCGACCGCCCACGCGCCTGTACGCCAAGGCATCTCGCCCGTACAATGCTCCGTCACTTCTCGTCATCAGCAACCGACAACGGCCAACCATGCGCACCAGTCAATATTTGCTCGCCACACAGAAAGAAACGCCTTCCGACGCCGTCGTGATCAGCCATCAGTTGATGCTGCGTGCCGGCATGATCCGCAAACTCGCCTCGGGCCTGTACACCTGGCTGCCGATGGGCCTGCGGGTCATGCGCAAGGTGGAAGCCATCGTTCGCGAAGAGATGGACGCTGCCGGTTCTCTGGAAGTGTTGATGCCGGGCACCCAACCGGCCGAGCTGTGGCAGGAATCGGGGCGCTGGGAAGAATACGGCCCTGAGCTGCTGCGCATCAAAGACCGTCACGGTCGCGACTTCTGTGCAGGCCCGACTCACGAAGAAGTGATCACCGACCTGATGCGCAACGAGTTGAGCAGCTACAAGCAGCTGCCGATCAACCTGTATCAGATCCAGACCAAATTCCGTGACGAAATCCGTCCACGCTTCGGCCTGATGCGCGGTCGCGAATTCATCATGAAGGATTCCTACTCCTTCCACGCCGACCTGGCTTCGCTACAGATCACCTACGACCGCATGCACCAGGCGTACTGCAACATTTTCACCCGCCTGGGCCTGAAGTTCCGTCCGGTTGAAGCCGACAACGGCTCCATCGGCGGCGCCGGCTCCCACGAATTCCATGTACTGGCCGAGTCCGGCGAAGACGACATCGTCTTCAGCAATGGCTCCGACTACGCCGCCAACATCGAGAAAGCCGAAGCCGTGCCACGGGAAACCTCCCGCGCCGCGCCGACCGAAGAGTTGCGCCTGGTGGACACGCCGAACGCCAAGACCATTGCCCAACTGGTGGAAGGCTACAACCTGCCAATCGAGC
Source organism: Pseudomonas brassicacearum subsp. brassicacearum (assembly GCF_008801605.1). Classification (GTDB taxonomy): domain Bacteria; phylum Pseudomonadota; class Gammaproteobacteria; order Pseudomonadales; family Pseudomonadaceae; genus Aquipseudomonas; species Aquipseudomonas brassicacearum. Next base: position 142,985 of record NZ_VZPJ01000012.1, read on the forward strand.
GCACCATCAAGACCCTGATCGTGCGGGCCGAAGAGGAAGGCAAGCTGATTGCCCTGATCGTCCGTGGCGACCACGAGCTCAATGAAATCAAGGCCGCCAACCAGCCAGGCGTCGCCAGCCCGCTGGTCATGGCTACCGAAGCCGACCTGCGCGACGCCATCGGTGCCGGTGCCGGTTCTCTCGGCCCGCTGAACCTGCCACTGCCGATCATCATCGACCGCTCGGTGGAACTGATGAGCGACTTCGCCATCGGCGCCAACGTCGACGACAAGCACTATTTCGGCGTGAACTGGGAGCGCGACCTGCCGGTTCCAACCGTCGCGGACCTGCGCAACGTCGTGGCCGGCGACCCGAGCCCGGACGGCAAGGGCACCCTGGAAATCAAGCGAGGCATCGAAGTCGGGCACATCTTCCAGCTGGGCAACAAGTACAGCAAGGCGATGAAGTGCGAAGTGCTGGGCGAAAACGGCAAGCCGGTCACCCTGGAAATGGGTTGCTACGGCATCGGCGTTTCCCGCGTGGTGGCTGCCGCCATCGAGCAGAACAACGACGAGAAAGGCATCATCTGGAGCGACACGCTGGCGCCTTTCCAGATTGCCCTGGTGCCGCTGCGCTATGAAACCGACCTGGTGCGTGAAGCCACCGACAAGCTCTACGCCGAACTGACGGCCGCCGGCTTCGAAGTGCTGCTCGACGACCGCGACAAGAAAACCAGCCCCGGCATCAAGTTCGCGGACATGGAACTGATCGGCATCCCGCATCGGATCGTCGTCAGTGATCGTGGCCTGGCCGAAGGCAACCTGGAATACAAGAGCCGCACCGAGGCCGAGCCGCAAGCGCTGCCGGTCGCCGACGTGCTGTCGTTCCTCCAGGCCCGTATCCGCCGCTGACACCAGATAGAGACGTCATGTTCAAGCGAAACACCTTAGGCCTCGGTGGCGCCGCCCTGTGCGGCGCCCTGCTGGTCAGCGGCTGTGCCAACCAAATGTCACAACGCAGCGAGCACGAAGAGCGGGTCGAGCGCAAATTGCTCGACCACAGCCTGCAGATCGACGTGGGCGAACCCAAGGTGCTCGACCTGCCGCAGCGTCGGGTGCGAATCAATGAGCAGAAGACCTTCGAAGTCACTGAATTCGAGGTCACTCGCCATTACGATCGCTACACGCCGTACCAACCCTGGCGGGAAATTTACGAGATCCCCCTGGGCGCGGTAGCGGTAGTAGCGGGTGTCGGCGCGAACGTGGTCAATGTGTTCGCCCTCGGCAATCTGCCGGACACCGTGACCCGTGACTGGATCAGCTACGGTTTCGCCGGGCTCAACCCGTTCATGAACGTCCCTTCCCATGGCCGTGCCCAGCAGAACCTGGCGGGCATCGACGAAGTCCAGCGCGACAAGCGTACGGAACACTCGAGTCTGCCTTGGAGCGAACGCCCGGTGGAGGTCAAGGCCGCCCGACAGACCTTCGAGCTGAGCACCGACCGTAACGGCGTGCTGCGCTTGAACCTGCTGGAAAGCCCGTTCGCCGAGCAGGACCTGAGCCAGTTCGGCAAATTGCAGGTCAGCGTGACGGATGCCCAGGACGAAGTGCACACCGACTCATCCCTGAGCATCAGCAGCACCTTGCGCAGCAAGCTGCTGGAAGCCCACGCGTTGATCTACGACGACCTGGAAGATGACGAGGTGAGCCAATGGGTACATCGAGTCAAGCGCCTGTCGGAGCTGGGACTTGAAGAAGAGGCCAGCGAACTGGAACAGAGCCTGATCGAACTGACCCGCAATGATCCGGAGTTGCAGGCCGAATTCATGAAAGCACTGACCAAGGATGGCGGGCGGTTGGTGGCGGATCCTGGCGTTAACTGAAATCCCCCTGTGGCAAGGGGGTTTTGTGAGGGCAAGACCTGTGGGAGCAAGGCTTGCCCGCGATGGCGGCCTCAAGGATGCCATCGCGAGCAAGCTTTGCTCCCACAGGATTCCCTTGCCAACAGGACCGCGCCAAGCAGGGGCTCATCGTCAGCCTCACCGCTCAAACAACTCCAACTGCTCAAACCCACCGCGCAAATCCTCCAGCCGCACCCCTATCCCCAATAACCGCACCGGCTTGCCGCCCCGGTTGAACGCCTGGGTCAACAGCAGCTGGTAGCTGCCCAGGTCCCGCCCTGCCCCGGCCTGTTCCAGTGTGGTTTGGGTGAAGTCGTGGAATTTCACTTTGACGAACGGCTTGCCCGGTCGATAACTGCTGTCGATCCGCGCCATGCGTCCGTTGAGGGTTTCCATCAGTTCCGGCAGCTTGGCGAGGCAACTCACCAGGTCGGGCAGGTCGACATCGTAGGTGTTTTCCACACTGATGGACTGACGTCGGCTGTCGTTGTGCACCAGCCGCTCATCGATCCCACGAGCCAGGCTCCAGAGCCGCTCACCGAAACTGCCAAATTCGCGCACCAGCGCCAACTTGTCCCATTGGCGCAACTGCAGGCAATCGACGATGCCGAGTCGGTTCAGCTTATCGGCGGTGACCTTTCCAACACCGTGGAGCTTGCTGACCGGCAGGGCCGAAACAAAGTCATCGACCTGGTCGGGGGTGATGACGAACAACCCGTTGGGCTTTTTCCAGTCACTGGCGATCTTGGCCAGGAACTTGTTCGGCGCGACGCCTGCGGACACAGTGATGTGCAACTGGTTGGAAACCCGCCGACGAATATCCTGGGCGATGCGCGTGGCGCTGCCACCGAAATGGGCACTGGCGGAGACGTCCAGGTAGGCCTCGTCCAGCGACAGCGGCTCGATCAGGTCAGTGTAATCGCTGAAAATCGTATGAATTTCCTTCGACGCTTCCCGATAGGCATCCATTCGTGGCTTGACGATGGTGAGGTCCGGGCAAAGCTTCAAGGCGTGGCCGGAAGACATGGCCGAGCGCACTCCGTAGGCCCGCGCTTCGTAGTTACAGGTGGCAATCACGCCCCGCCGATCCGCCGAACCTCCCACCGCCAAGGGTTTGCCGGCCAGCCGCGGGTCATCGCGCATCTCGATGGCGGCGTAGAAACAGTCACAGTCGACATGGATGATCTTACGTTGCGTCATAAATAAAGCAGCAGAGTGTGCGACGAATCGGGGCCACCAGTATCGCACCGGCACCTGTATATAGCACCAGTAGTTTAAAAGATCCTTCGTCGAGACCCGAAAGTGCCTACACAAATTTACTTCTTCAATCGCAATGAAGCCTCCAATAGAGCTTCAGCCCTTGCCAGGCTTGCGTCACAGCGCTGTCACAATGCCTTTCTCCAAGGCTAAGCACTTGAAGCGGAACAGTTTTTTATATAGCCAGGGTTGACAGCCGCGCGATTCTCTGTAGAATGCCGCCACACAGACGCGGGATGGAGCAGTCTGGTAGCTCGTCGGGCTCATAACCCGAAGGTCGTCGGTTCAAATCCGGCTCCCGCAACCAAACATCAAAAAAGGCTACTCGAAAGAGTGGCCTTTTTTGTGCGTGCCCGTTTTTGACTGCCTGATCAGAGAGTCGCCGCCTACGCCACCCTACCCACAACCAGTTGTAGGACAATTTCCTTTAAATTCCGAGCGTTTAGGAAGACAAGGGGCGGATCGAGGGTTTATTTGAGCCCATTACCTTTTAACGGTTGACACTCGGGCGTTCGCCTGTAGAATGCCGCCACACAGACGCGGGATGGAGCAGTCTGGTAGCTCGTCGGGCTCATAACCCGAAGGTCGTCGGTTCAAATCCGGCTCCCGCAACCAAATATCAAGAAAGGCTGCTCGAAAGAGTGGCCTTTTTTGTGTCTGGCGAAAAAAGCCCTACATTACAAAGATTTTGTAATTATTTTCCTCCGCGGGGATTGGTAACTTGGCTGGATACCCCCATCCTGTCGCGCATAGCTCAAGAGGTGATTGATGCGCGCCCACTCGTCTGACCCGCAAGACCCTGTTACTGCGACACAACCGATCAAGGCCGAACGATTGCGCTGGCTGGATCGGATCAGTCAATACCGCCAGCCTATTGGTCTCGCGGTAACGTTGCTGCTGTTTGCGATTGCCTTGATTGCCTGTCGCCACTTGCTGAGCGAGCTCGATCTTTACGCCCTGCATGATTCAATTCTGGAAGTGCCACGACCGGCCCTGCTGGGCGCGATCGCCGCCACGGTAGCCGGCTTCATCATTCTTTTAGGCTACGAGTGGTCCGCCAGCCGTTATGCCGGGGTGACACTGCCGCCACAAACCATGGTCCTGGGTGGATTCACCGCGTTCGCCATCGGCAATGCCATTGGCCTGTCACTGCTGTCGGGCGGCTCGGTTCGCTACCGTCTGTATGCGCGTCATGGCCTGGGGGCCTCGGATGTCGCCCACATGACGCTGTTCGCCAGCCTGTCCCTGGGCTGCGCGTTGCCGCCGCTGGCGGCCCTGGCGACGCTCAGCAACCTGCCCGCCGCGTCCACCGCGCTGCACCTGCCTGCGGCTTTGCTGGGGACCATTTCCGTCGCGGTGCTGCTGCTCACCAGCGTGTTGGCCGTCGGCATCTATCGTCGACGCCTGCCGGAACAGCCTCATCGCGACAGCCTGCTGGTAAAAGCCGGGCGCCGCACGCTGCGCCTGCCGGGCCGACGCCTGACCTTCCTGCAATTGGTAATCACCGCGCTGGATGTCGCCGCCGCCGCCACAGTGTTGTATCTGTTGCTGCCCGAAGCGCCGCCGTTCGGCGCCTTCCTGCTGGTGTACCTGCTGGCGCTGGCTGCCGGGGTGCTCAGCCACGTACCGGGCGGTGTCGGAGTATTCGAAGCGATCCTGCTGGCCGCGTTCGCCGACAAACTCGGGGCCGCGCCACTGGCCGCCGCGCTGTTGCTGTATCGCTTGATCTACGTGCTGCTGCCGATGCTGGTGGCCTGCGTACTGTTGCTGATCAATGAGGCGCAACGGCTGTTCCAGACGCGCCAGACCCTGCGGGCGGCATCGGGTTTCGCGGCGCCAATCCTGGCGGTGCTGGTGTTCCTCTCAGGTGTCGTGCTGTTGTTTTCCGGGGTAACGCCGGAAATCGACACCCGCCTGGAGCACATCGGCTTCCTTATCCCTCATCGGCTGGTCGACGCTTCGCACTTCGGCGCCAGCCTGGTGGGCGTGTTGTGCCTGTTGCTCGCCCAAGGCCTGCGCCGTCGCCTGTCGGCCGCCTGGATGCTGACCACGGTCTTGCTCCTGGTCGGCGCCCTGCTCTCGCTGCTCAAGGGTTTTGACTGGGAAGAAGCCACGCTACTGACGCTGACGGCCACCCTGCTGGCGGTGTTCCGGCGCTCCTTCTATCGTCCGAGTCGCCTGACTGAACTGCCCTTTTCCCCGCTGTTCCTGATCGCCAGTATCTGCGTGCTCGGCGCGTCGATCTGGCTGCTGCTGTTTGCTTACCAGGATGTGCCCTACAGCCATCAACTCTGGTGGCAGTTCACTCTCGACGCCGACGCCCCTCGCGGCCTGCGCTCCCTGCTGGGCGCCGCGGTGCTGCTGGTGGTGGTGTCCCTGACCTGGTTGCTGCGCACCGCGCGACCGGTGATCCATTTGCCGACGGCAGAAGAACTGGAGCGGGCCAAGACGATTCTCATGACGTCTTCGCAACCCGACGGCGGCCTGGCCCTGACCGGCGACAAGGCGTTGCTGTTTCACCCCAACGACGAAGCGTTCCTGATGTACGCCCGCCGTGGTCGCAGCCTGGTGGCGTTGTACGACCCGATCGGTCCTACCCAGCAACGGGCTGAAATGATCTGGCAGTTCCGCGACCTGTGTGACATCCACCATGCCCGCCCCGTGTTCTATCAGGTACGTGCCGAGAACCTGCCGTACTACATGGACATCGGCCTGACAGCCATCAAGCTGGGCGAGGAAGCACGGGTCGACCTCAAGCGTTTCGATCTCGAAGCCAAGGGCAAGGAGATGAAGGACCTGCGCTACACCTGGAACCGCGGCACCCGTGACGGCCTGTCACTGGAGATCCACGAACCGGGCCAGGCGCCGATGGATGAGCTCAAGGTCATTTCCGATGCCTGGCTGACCGGCAAGAACGTGCGTGAGAAAGGTTTCTCCCTGGGCCGTTTCAGCGATGACTACCTCAAGCATTTCCGCATCGCGGTAATTCGTTTCGAGGGCCGGCCGGTGGCGTTCGCCAACCTGCTGGAAACCCACAGTCACGAACTGGCCAGCCTCGACCTGATGCGCGCCCACCCCGAAGCCCCGAAACTGACCATGGAATTCATGATGGTCGGCCTCATCCAGCATTACAAAAACCATGACTACGCCCGCTTCAGCCTCGGCATGGTCCCGCTGTCGGGCCTGCAACCGCGTCGCGGCGCACCGTTGACCCAACGCCTGGGTTCGATGGTTTTCCGCCGTGGCGAGCAGCTCTATAACTTCCAGGGGCTGCGCCGCTTCAAAGACAAATTCCAGCCTGACTGGGAACCTCGCTACATGGCCGTGCCCGCCGGACTCGATCCGCTGGTGGCGCTGGCTGATACCGCCGCCCTGATTGCAGGCGGCCTGACTGGATTGGTGAAACGCTGATGATGCAACGCTCCTGGCGATACGTAGTGGCCGCCCTGCTGGTGCTGGCGGTAATTCTCGGTGGCGGTTACTGGTACTTGAAACGCCCGGCCCCGCAACCAACCCTGGAACAGCTGGCGCCCACCGATGGCGTGGCGATGACGCGGGTCATCCCCGGCACCAAGCCGCGCGCCCAGGTGCTGGTGGCGGTCAATGAGGACCAGAAGCTCAGCGACACGCAGTTGACGACCCTCAGCCGCAGCGGCTCGGCGCAGATCGTCCAAGTGATCCTGCCCAAGGACTGCATGTTGCAAGGTCGCGCCCTGCAGACGGGCCTGCGGCAGCTCCAAGGGCCAGCCACGCTGGTCAGCGGCATCGGCCCTGGCGCCGTGCTGGCCTGGCGCTGGCTGGCCGAGCAGAAGGATGACAAGGCCAAGGCCGTGTCGGTGGACCTGGCCCTGGAAAAACCCGGCTGCACACACTTGCTGCCCAAAAGCGCAGCCCACGGCCACTGGCTGGTGGCCTGGAACGATAACCCCGACGACACCAGCGCCGGCTTCGTACGCGATCAGCGGAATGCCGAGACCAGCATCAGCGACTACGACATCAACCTGCCGCAAGTACTGAACAACGAGCTGCGCAAGATCCTGGTCGGCACTGACAAGGCCAAGGGTGGCCTGAGCATCCCGGTGGTGGAAGTCCCAGCCAGCCAGACGCGGGATACCGTGACCCTGTTTCTCTCCGGAGACGGCGGCTGGCGCGACCTGGACCGCGACGTGGCCGATGAAATGGCCAAGATTGGCTACCCAGTGGTCGGCATCGACACCCTGCGCTACTACTGGCAGCACAAGAGCCCGGAGCAAAGCGCGGCGGATCTGACCGAACTGATGCAGCACTACCGTCAGGTCTGGGGCACCAAGCGCTTCGTCCTGACCGGCTACTCCTTCGGTGCCGACGTGTTGCCAGCCATCTACAATCGCCTGCCAGCCACCGAACAACAGCGGGTCGATGCGATCATCCTGCTGGCTTTCGCCCGCACAGGCAGCTTCGAGATCGAAGTCGAAGGCTGGCTCGGTAACGCCGGGACGGAAGCCGCCACCGGCCCGGAAATGGCCAAGCTGCCAGCCGAGAAAGTGGTGTGCATCTACGGCGGTGAAGAAGCCGACGAAAGCGGCTGTACCGACAAGACCGCCGTGGGCGAGGCCATCAAGCTGCCTGGCGGCCACCACTTCGACGAAAATTACCCGGCCCTGGCCAAGCGCCTGATCGATGAGATCAACAAGCGGCAGAACAAGACAACCGAACAGTGATCTGACGCAGAACAGAGAAAAGCCCCGGCAACCTTACGGTTACCGGGGCTTTTTTGTGCCAGCTCGACTGCACATAGGGCCCCTTGTGGGAGCGAGCCTGCTCACGATGACGGCAGCACAGTCAACATAACTGCCAACTGACCCACAACCATCGCGAGCAGGCTCGCTCCCACAAAGGTTCACTGGTCATCTTGCATTTGTGCGACCGACAAAAAAGCCCCCGCCGCCGCAAGGCAACGAGGGCTTTTTGTTTTCTGGTCGCTACATCTCCACCTGCGTCCCCAGTTCAATCACCCGGTTCAACGGAAGATTGAAGAAGCGCAGATTGCCGTTGGCGTTCTTCAACATGAAGGCGAACAACGCCTCGCGCCAGCGCGCCATACCTTCGAGTTTCGACGCGATGACCGTTTCGCGGCTGAGGAAGTAGGTGGTGCGCATCGGGCTGAAGTCCAGGTCATCCAGATGGCAGAGCTTGAGTGCCTGCGGGACGTCCGGCTCGTCGGTGAAGCCAAAATGCAGGATCACCCGGAAGAAGCCTTCGCCATAGGCATCGACCTCGAAGCGCCGCTGCGGCGGTACCCGGGGGATGTCTTCGTACACCACCGTCAGCAGCACCACTTGCTCATGCAGCACCTGGTTGTGCAGCAGGTTGTGCAACAGCGCATGGGGCACGGCGTCCGAACGTGCGGTCAGGAACACGGCGGTGCCCTGTACGCGATGGGGCGGTTGCACGCGAATACTGCTGATGAAGATTGGCAGCGGCAGCGCGCCTTCGTCCAGGCGCTCCACCAGCAATTGCTTGCCGCGCTTCCAGGTGGTCATCAACACAAACAAGGCGATACCGGCGATCACCGGGAAAGCGCCGCCCTGAACGATTTTCGGCACGTTAGCGGCAAAGTACAGGCCATCGACCAGCAGGAAACCGATCAATACCGGCACCGCCAGCAGCGGCGGCCATTTCCACAACAACAGCATGACCGCCGAGACCAGGATCGTGGTCATCAGCATGGTACCGGTCACGGCCACGCCATAGGCCGAAGCCAATGCGCCGGAAGATTCGAAACCCAGCACCAGCAGCACCACGCCAACCATCAGTGACCAGTTCACCGCACCGATGTAGATCTGGCCCTGCTCGGCGCTGGAGGTGTGCTGGATATACATGCGCGGGATGTAGCCGAGCTGGATCGCCTGGCGCGTCAGGGAGAATGCGCCGGAAATCACCGCTTGCGAAGCGATCACCGTGGCCAGGGTCGACAGACCCACCAGCGGAATCAGCGCCCAGCTCGGTGCCAACAGATAGAACGGGTTGCGCGCCGCTTCCGGGTCACCCAGCAACAACGCGCCCTGACCGAAGTAATTGAGTACCAGCGCCGGCAGCACCAGGATGAACCAGGCCCGTGCAATGGGTTTGCGCCCGAAGTGGCCCATGTCGGCGTACAGCGCTTCGGCACCGGTCAGCGCCAGCACCACGGCGCCGAGGATCGCCACGCCCATGCCCGAATGGACGACGAAGAAACGCACGGCCCAGACTGGGTTCAACGCCTGCAACACTTCCGGGTGTTGGCTGATGCCGTAGACACCGAGCGCGCCGAGCACCAGGAACCAGGTGACCATGATCGGGCCGAACAGGATGCCGATCCGTGCGGTACCGTGGCGCTGGATGATAAAGAGCCCTACCAGCACGACCAAGGACAGTGGCACGACCCAATGATCGATGCCCTCGAACGCCAGGCCAACGCCTTCGATCGCCGAGAGCACGGAAATCGCCGGGGTGATCATGCTGTCGCCATAGAACAACGCCGCCCCGATCAAGCCGCAGATCACCAGCAATTTGCGCAACCGCGCCCGCCCCGCCGCTGCCCGCCGCGCCAGGGCGGTGAGCGCCATGATCCCGCCCTCACCCTGGTTGTCGGCGCGCAGGACGAACATCATGTACTTGATCGACACGACCCAGATCAGCGACCAGAAAATCAGCGAGAGGATCCCCAGCACCCCATCGTGGTTGACAGGTACGCCGTAGGCACCGGAAAACACTTCCTTGAGGGTGTACAGCGGGCTCGTGCCGATGTCGCCATAAACCACTCCGACCGCCGCGACCAGCATGCTCAGCGGTTTCGCTGCCGAATGCTCGGCACCCACCGCCTGACTACTTGCATGACCCATCCAACACTCCTGATTCCAGACCTGGCTTCTTGAACGAAGCACTATGCTTTGTTGAGGCAGCATGCGCTGTTTTACGTATTGTTACAGACGTTTTGTTGACTGTAGCAATCGTCAGAACGCAAAGGCGCGAAGCATAGCGCAGCACTCGTCGCATTTCCCGGTATAAAGCTGGTCAAGCAGCCCGGCCACAGATAGAATTGCGCACTTTTTGATCAGAGGCGCGCCAGGCGCCCTGTCTCGGCAAGAGACGATCCCCCTACACCGAGGTTAGACATGTCCACCACTACCGCGCCAGCCAATCCGAAGGTTGGCTTCGTATCCCTGGGTTGCCCGAAGGCTCTGGTCGACTCCGAGCGCATCCTGACCCAGTTGCGCATGGAAGGCTATGACGTTGTGTCCACCTATCAGGACGCCGACGTGGTCGTGGTCAACACCTGCGGCTTCATCGACTCGGCCAAGGCCGAATCCCTGGAAGTGATCGGCGAAGCCATCAAGGAAAACGGCAAGGTCATCGTCACCGGCTGCATGGGTGTGGAAGAAGGCAACATCCGCAACGTGCACCCGAGCGTGTTGTCCGTGACCGGTCCGCAGCAGTACGAGCAGGTGGTCAACGCCGTGCACGACGTGGTGCCGCCACGCCAGGACCATAACCCGCTGATCGACCTGGTGCCGCCACAAGGCATCAAGCTGACCCCGCGCCACTACGCCTACCTGAAGATTTCCGAAGGCTGCAACCACAGCTGCAGCTTCTGCATCATCCCGTCGATGCGCGGCAAGCTGGTGAGCCGTCCGGTGGGCGATGTGCTCGACGAGGCCCAGCGCCTGGTCAAGGCTGGCGTCAAGGAACTGCTGGTAATCTCCCAGGACACCAGCGCCTACGGCGTCGACGTGAAATACCGCACCGGTTTCTGGAACGGCGCGCCGGTGAAAACCCGCATGACCGAACTGTGCGAAGCCCTCAGCACCCTCGGCGTCTGGGTCCGCCTGCATTACGTCTACCCATACCCGCACGTCGACGAACTGATCCCTCTGATGGCCGCCGGCAAGATCCTGCCGTACCTGGACATCCCGTTCCAGCACGCCAGCCCGAAAGTCCTCAAGGCCATGAAGCGCCCGGCGTTCGAAGACAAGACCCTGGCCCGCATCAAGAACTGGCGCGAGATCTGCCCGGACCTGATTATCCGTTCGACGTTCATCGTCGGCTTCCCCGGTGAAACCGAGGAAGACTTCCAGTACCTGCTGGACTGGCTGACCGAAGCCCAGCTCGACCGCGTCGGCTGCTTCCAGTACTCCCCTGTCGAAGGCGCACCGGCCAACGACCTGGACCTGGACGTGGTGCCGGACGACGTCAAGCAGGACCGTTGGGAGCGCTTCATGGCGCACCAGCAGGCCATCAGCTCGGCGCGCCTGCAAATGCGCATCGGCCGTGAAATCGAAGTGCTGGTGGATGAAGTGGACGAGCAAGGCGCCGTGGGCCGCTGCTTCTTCGACGCCCCGGAAATCGACGGCAACGTCTTCATCGACAATGGCAGCAACCTCAAGCCGGGCGACAAAGTCTGGTGCAAGGTGACCGACGCCGATGAGTACGATTTGTGGGCTGAGCAGATCGGTTGATCCGCGGCTTCACAGACTCAATGTGATACCTGTGGGAGCCGAGCTTGCTCGCGATAGCGGTGCATCAGCCAACATCAATATTGGCTGACACGACGCCATCGCGAGCAAGCTCGGCTCCCACAGGTGCTTTCACAAGCCGAAAAATTGAAAAGCCCCGTCATCATCACAAGATGCGGGGCTTTTTTGCAGCTATCGTATGGAGATATCCAGCACAAGGAACAGGCGGGCATGCGTCAGCATTCGGTCATCCACACACCGAAACCGAGCGATTACCAGGAACTGACCCAGGTGTGGGAGGCGTCGGTACGCGCCACCCACGACTTCCTGCCGGACAGCTACATCGAGCTGCTGAAAAACCTGGTGCTCACCCGTTACCTGGATGCGGTGATGCTCATCTGCACCCGGGACGCGCGCCAGCGGATCACCGGTTTCGCCGGCGTCGCGGCCGGCAAGATCGAGATGCTCTTCATCGACCCGCAGCACCGTGGCCAGGGCCTGGGCAAGCAACTGCTGCGCTACGCCATGGAACACCTGAACGCCGATCAACTGGACGTCAACGAGCAGAACCCGCAAGCCCTGGGCTTTTACCTCAAGCAAGGCTTCGAAGTGGTCGGGCGTTCGGCAAAAGATGGCATGAACCAACCCTACCCGCTGCTGCACATGCGCTACAAGCAGCCCGACCTGAAGGCTGGGCGCGGCTAAAAGCGGCATGAGGCAAATGGACCCGCGATTAACCGGCGCCAGGCAGGTACAATGCCCACCCTCTTTTTGTTACGGCCCCCGTCATGACTGACCCGATTCGTCTCTCCAAACGCCTCATCGAACTCGTCGGCTGTTCCCGTCGGGAGGCTGAGCTGTTCATCGAGGGCGGCTGGGTCACCGTGGATGGCGAAGTGATCGATGAGCCGCAGTTCAAGGTCACCACCCAGAAGGTCGAACTCGACCCCGAGGCCAAGGCCACCGCGCCGGAACCGGTGACGCTCCTGCTCAACGTCCCGGCCGGCACGGATGTGGACACTGCCATGGCCTCCCTCGGACCGCAGACCCTGAGCGAAGAACATCGCTTCGGCAAACGCCCGCTCAAGGGCCATTTCCTGCGCCTGACCGCCAGCGCCGACCTGCAGGCCAACGCCAGCGGGCTGCTGGTGTTCACCCAGGACTGGAAAATCTTGCGCAAGCTCACCGCCGACGCCGCCAAGATCGAGCAGGAATACGTGGTGGAAGTCGAAGGCGAGATGGTCGCCCATGGCCTCAATCGCCTGAACCATGGCTTGACCTACAAGGGCAAGGAACTGCCGGCGGTCAAGGCCAGCTGGCAGAACGAGAACCGCCTGCGCTTTGCCATGAAAAACCCGCAGCCCGGCGTGATCGCTCTGTTTTGCCAGGCGGTCGGGCTCAAGGTCGTCGCCATTCGCCGCATTCGCATCGGCGGCGTGTCCATCGGCAAGGTGCCGCTGGGCCAGTGGCGCTACCTGTCTGCCAAAGAGAAATTCTAATTTTCCGGCGCCGCACCGAACCGGGGCGCCCACTGCCGATTGATCAGGACTGCACACATGATTCACAACGACGTACTGCGCAGCGTGCGCTACATGCTCGACATCAGCGACAAGAAAGTCATCGAGATCATCAAGCTGGGCGGCCTGGAAGTCTCCCTGGCGGACCTGACGGGCTACCTCAAGAAAGACGAGGAAGAAGGCTTCGTATTCTGCCCTGACGAGGTCATGGCGCATTTTCTCGATGGCCTGGTGATCTTCAAGCGTGGCAAGGACGAAAGCCGTCCGCCGCAGCCGATCGAAGTGCCGGTGACCAACAACATCATCCTCAAGAAACTGCGAGTGGCGTTCGAGCTGAAGGAAGACGACATGCACGCCATCCTCAAGGCCGCCGAGTTCCCGGTGTCCAAGCCGGAACTGAGCGCGCTGTTCCGCAAGTTCGGCCACACCAACTACCGCCCGTGTGGCGACCAGTTGCTGCGCAATTTCCTCAAGGGCCTGACGCTGCGCGTTCGCGGCTGACACCCGTGACTTACAACGTCTCTCCCATCGGCTTCGTCCGCTCCTGCTTCAAGGAGAAGTTCGCCATCCCCCGCCAACCGCAGTTGGCGCCGGCCGCACGTGGTGTGCTGGAGCTGGTGGCGCCGTTTGATCAGGGCGAGGCAGTGCAGGGGTTGGAGCAGGTCAGCCATGTCTGGCTGCTGTTCCTGTTCCACCAGGCGCTGGAAGACAAGCCGCGGTTGAAAGTGCGCCCGCCGCGCCTGGGCGGCAACAAGTCCATGGGCGTGTTCGCCACCCGCGCCACCCACCGCCCCAACGGCATCGGCCAGTCGGTAGTTAAGCTGGAGCGGATCGAAGCCGGGCGGCTGTGGATCTCGGGTATCGACTTGCTGGACGGCACACCGGTGCTGGACATCAAGCCCTACGTGCCCTACGCCGACATCATCGGCTCGGCTTCCAACAGCATCGCCAGCGCAGCGCCTGAATTGATTCCGGTGCAATGGGCGGACACTGCCCTGCTTCAAGCGCGCGAGCACGCCACGCGCCTGGGAGAGCCCCTGGTGGAGCTGATTGAACAATGCCTGGCCCAAGACCCGCGCCCGGCGTACCAGGTTCCCACCGCCGAACGGGAATATGGCGCGCAGTTCTGGGACCTGGATGTTCGTTGGCATTACCCGCAGGCGGGGTTGATTCGGGTGTTGGAAGTGATTCCGGCGAAACCGTAGACACCAGAAACGAAAAAGCCCGCGCGGCCTTTATCAGGCGGCGCGGGCTTTTTTTGGTCTGTCATTTGGACCGAGTCGCTACCATCGCGAGCAGGCTCGCTCCCACATTTGATCTGCAGTGACTACAAGAGTGTGTGGTCACACATGCTCCATTGTGGGAGCGAGCCTGATCGCGATAGCTTTCGGTCAGCCATCGCATAAACCGAGGCTTACTTCTCTACAAACGCCCGCTCGATCAGGTAATCACCCGGCTCGCGCATACGCGGCGAAACGGTCAGGCCGAAGCTGTTGAGCACTTCGCTGGTCTCGTCGAGCATGCTCGGGCTGCCGCACAACATGGCGCGGTCGTCCTGCGGGTTGATCGGTGGCAGGCCGATGTCGCGGAACAGCTTGCCGCTGCGCATCAGGTCGGTCAGGCGGCCTTCGTTCTCGAACGGCTCGCGCGTCACGGTCGGGTAGTAGATCAGCTTTTCACGCAGCGCTTCGCCGAAGAACTCGTTCTGCGGCAAGTGTTCGGTGATGAACTCGCGGTAAGCGACTTCATTGACGTAACGCACGCCGTGGCACAGGATCACTTTTTCGAAACGCTCATAGGTTTCCGGATCCTGGATGACGCTCATGAACGGCGCCAGGCCAGTACCGGTGCTGAGCAGGTACAAATGCTTGCCAGGCTTGAGATCGTCCAGCACGAGGGTGCCGGTGGGTTTCTTGCTGATGATGATCTCGTCGCCTTCCTTCAGGTGTTGCAGCTGGGAAGTCAGCGGACCATCAGGCACCTTGATGCTGAAGAATTCGAGATGCTCTTCCCAGTTCGGGCTGGCAATCGAGTAAGCGCGCATAAGCGGGCGGCCATTGGGCTGTTGCAGGCCGATCATCACGAACTGACCGTTCTCGAAGCGCAGGCCCGGATCGCGGGTGCACTTAAAGCTGAACAGAGTGTCGTTCCAGTGATGAACACTGAGGACACGCTCGTGGTTCATGTTGCTCATGTACGGGGACTCCTGGGAAGAATGCCTGCGCCGATAATCTGCGCAATTGCATCGCATTCTAATGGCGGCGACAATATCTGTTAAATGGATTATTAAGATAAGGGTTATCGGTTATATCGATATGCGATTTACTCTCCGTCAACTTCAAGTCTTCGTCGCCGTCGCCCAGCAAGAAAGCGTGTCTCGCGCTGCGGGCCATCTCAATCTGTCGCAGTCGGCGGCCAGCACCTCCATCACCGAACTGGAGCGGCAATCGAGCTGCCAATTGTTCGACCGTGCCGGCAAGCGCCTGAGTCTCAACGCCCTGGGCAAACAACTGCTGCCCCAGGCAGTGGCGCTGCTGGACCAGGCCAAGGAAATCGAAGACCTGCTCAATGGCAAGTCCGGTTTCGGCTCACTGGCGGTCGGTGCCACCCTGACCATCGGCAATTACCTGGCGACCTTGTTGATCGGCGGTTTCATGCAGCGCCATCCAGAAAGCCAAGTGAAGCTGCACGTGCAGAACACTGCCAATATCGTGCACCAGGTTGCCCACTATGAAATTGATCTGGGTCTAATCGAAGGTGACTGCAGCCATCCGGACATCGAGGTACAGAGCTGGGTCGAGGACGAACTAGTGGTGTTCTGCGCCCCTCAACACCCGCTGGCCAAGCGCGGCCAGGCGACCATGGAGGAACTGACCCATGAGGCGTGGATTCTACGGGAACAGGGTTCCGGCACGCGCCTGACCTTCGACCAGGCCATGCGTCACCACCGCAGCGCGCTGAATATCCGCCTGGAGCTGGAACACACCGAAGCGATCAAGCGCGCCGTGGAATCCGGCCTGGGCATTGGCTGCATCTCACGCCTGGCCCTGCGCGACGCTTTCCGCCGCGGCAGCCTCGTCGCAGTGGAAACACCGGACATGGACCTGGCGCGGCAGTTTTATTTCATCTGGCATAAACAGAAGTATCAGACCTCGGCCATGCGCGAATTCCTTGAGCTGTGCCGGGCTTTCACCGCCGGAGCCCAGCGCAGCGACGAAATCGTGCTACCGACCATTGCCTGAGCCGTTACAACAGCACCACGCCCCACACCAACGCGATCATCGTCAGGGCGACGAACTGGGCGGCGCTGCCCATGTCCTTGGCGTTTTTTGACAATGGGTGCAGCTCCAGGGAGATGCGGTCGATAGCCGCCTCCACCGCCGAGTTGAGCAATTCCACGATCAATGCCAACAGGCACACGGCAATCAGCAGCGCCTGCTCGACACGACTGACGTTCAGGAAGAATGACAACGGAATCAACACGACGTTGAGCAGCACCAACTGACGGAAAGCCGCTTCGCCGACAAAAGCTGCACGCAGGCCGTCCAAGGAATAGCCGGAGGCGTTGAGGATGCGTTTCAGGCCGGTCTGGCCTTTAAAAGGTGACATAGAGTGGGCAACTGATCGAAAAGGAGTGGAGAAGCTAATTCAAACCCGGTCAAAAAAGCGTGAACCGGAACACTAAGCCTGCGGCGAAATTGACTCAAGTTGTTGCAGCAGCAAGGCCGCCTGGGTCCGGGTGCGCACGTTCAGTTTACGAAAAATCGCCGTGACGTGGGCCTTGATGGTGGCCTCCGACACGTTCAGTTCGTAGGCAATCTGCTTGTTCAGCAAGCCTTCGCAGACCATGGTCAACACCCGGAACTGCTGCGGCGTGAGGCTGGCCAGCCCTTCGCTGGCGGCCTTGGCTTCCTCGGACACGCTCACCGCTTCGAACGCCTGGGGCGGCCAGCAGACATCGCCGTCCAGGACGGCCTTCACGGCCTTCTGAATCATCTCAAGGGAACTGGACTTGGGTATGAATCCGCTGGCACCGAACTCCCGGGCCTTGACCATCACCGAGGCTTCTTCCTGGGCCGAGACCATGACCACAGGGATCTGCGGGTATTGGCCCCGCAACAGCACCAGCCCTGAAAAGCCATAAGCGCCGGGCATGTTCAGGTCCAGCAGCACCAGGTCCCAATCGGCCTTCGCCGTCAACTGGACCTCCAGTTCCGCGATACTGGCCACCTCCGTCAACCGGACAGCCGGGCCGAGGCCCAGGGTCACAGCCTGATGCAACGCGCTGCGAAAGAGCGGGTGGTCATCGGCAATCAGGATTTCGTATGTGGCCATTTTTCAAATGATCCTGTTTTTAATGGCAGGCCCGATGCATTCGCGCCTCGCCAAGACAACTCAAGACACCGCCATGCAGCGGCATCCACAGGGGCACATTCAACGCCAAACACGGCGTTTCAAACATTGGCGGCGCCCTGGTCGGCGCCAAGCATGCCCAGCGAAGCCGGGGTGGTCAAGCAGCACAGCCGCCACAGTGTCCAGTATGGGCCACTATTGGGCCAATACTGCTTGCGGCGTACGGATAAAGGGTTGCAACTCGGCGTGGGCCGGGGTCGACACGTTCACCTCCTGCTGGCCCTTGGCGCCCAGGTAATGCTGGCTGAACACATCGAAATAGGCGTCCAGGGCCGAAGCGGCATCGCTGTCCCCCGCCAGCTCCAGACACAATGCCGCCACTTCGGCGGTGCACAGGTGCTCGCTGCGGGTCGAACGGCGCAGACGGTAACGCGACAGTCTGTCGGGCAGCAGGCTCAGGATCGGCAGTCGGTCGAAATACGGGCTTTTACGAAAAATCTTCCGCGCCTCGGTCCAGGTCGCATCCAGCAGAATGAACAGCGGGCGCTTGGAATGATCGAGGTCAACCGTGTGGGTAACTCGCGATGGCTCGACGTATTCGCCCGGAAACACCAGGTACGGTTGCCATTGCGGATCGTTCAGCAGCGCCAGTAGTTGCTCGTCGACGTCGGTGCGCGACCAGATGAACGCGTGATTGTCGCGCACCACATCGGCAATCAGCCAACCGGTGTTGCTCGGCTTGAACACTTCCTTGTTGGTCATGATCAGGCAGACCCCGGAGCGGGTCTCGACACTCGGACGCCAGGCGCACAGGCAATGGCTCTCGATCACTCGGCAGGCGCTGCAACGGGGCGCGCGCCAGCCACGGGCCTGGATCGGCCTGATCCCTTCATCGATGCGCTGGTCGCGCAAGCGGGCTACGGCGTTAGGGGCGTGATTCATCATGGGCAACGCCGACAGACAGGAAAACTCGACACGAACAACACTCGGCAGGGCAATAAAGGCCGGCAGTCTACCAGAGCGCACGAACCTGTACCGTCCGCCCGGGCTCCCCTATAATTCCCCGCCACTGAACGCACAGTCATGTGATCGGTCGAACCACCAGTCACTGAACCAGGAGAGTTTCATGCTGCGCCTTATCGTCCCTACCGTTGCCGTTCTGCTGGCGACGTCCTTCAGCGCTCAGGCTGCTTCGCTGAAAGAACTCGAACTGAACAAGATGCTGCAGAACGTCGCCAAGGAAAGTAGCGTCGGTACGCCGCGGGCGATCAACGAAGACATTCTCGACCAGGGTTATACCGTCGAAGGCACCGAGCTGATCAACCACCTCAGCGTGCAAAGCAGTCACGCCCAGAAAATGCGCGCAGACCCCAAGGCTGTGTATTTCCAGTTGGGCTCTACGGTGTGCACCAATCCAGGTTTCCGCAAGTTGATGGCCAAGGGCGCAACCATGCGCTACGAGTTCACCGAGGTTAAGACCAACCGCCCGGTCGCGACCGAGCGCTTCCAGGAATCGGATTGCCCGAAACCGGCCAAGACGAAGAAGTAATCAACCTGAGCTTGCGCGCCGCTGCTCATCGTCGGCGCGCAACTCCGCCACCAGCGCCTGCAAGTAACGCGAGCGCCATGCTCGCCCTCCCAGCCGACGACAGCATTCTTCCTCAAGACTCACCCGATTGGCCTGTGCCGATTCCAACAGCATCAAGTACAACTGCCTGTCGAGCTCCAGAGTGACCCTGGTCATTTCTCCCGCCTCCCTGCCCCGATCCGCTTCAATCCATCACGTGGCACCCAACCCTGGGCGTCAAATTGCATTGGCACGCTTGTTATCAGTAAATCAGAGCGGCACGCACCCGGCCGGCGATCTGACGAGCGGTGCGATAGTTCAGGGCATGTATCAGCGGTTGCCAACGGTCACTTTTGAGCGCCATGATCAAGGCAGCAAAGATCGGCATGACGGTCTAGATTCAAAGTATCCATAGTCTTTTCATCGGGCAGAAAGAGGCTGCCCGGCCAACACCTTGGCGTGTGATTGTTTTTATCAAAGGGAAAAGCAGAACCCGCTGGATGGCTTGGTCGCCTTGCTGCAGACCGCGTCAAGCCAGGTCACCCTCCAGGCCGATGCCTGGGCTGACAACGACACACGGAGTGTCGTGGCCTCGATGAATCTCTCGTCCGGGCCGGGGTCCTGTTAAGAAGGAGAAGCTGAATGCCTTACAAACCGAATGACCTGCTCAGTCGTCATTTTGAGAACCACGGCCACGACCTCACCCGCAAGGTCGAAGAACAACTCAACCTGGTCTCCCCCAACAGCCCCAACCTCCCCATTTACCGAGACATGATCCTGACTGTGCTGCGCATGGCCCAGGAAGATCACAACCGCTGGAATGCCAAGATCACGCTACAAGCCCTGAGGGAACTGGAACACGCCTTCCGTACCCTCGAGCAGTTCAAGGGCCGGCGCAAGGTCACGGTCTTCGGCTCGGCCCGAACGCCTATCGAACATCCACTGTATGGCCTGGCCCGAGAGCTGGGGGCTGCACTGGCCCGCTCGGACATGATGGTCATCACCGGCGCCGGCGGTGGCATCATGGCCGCCGCCCATGAAGGCGCAGGGCGTGACCACAGCCTGGGATTCAATATCACCCTGCCTTTCGAGCAACACGCAAATCCGACCGTTGAAGGCACGCCGAACCTGCTGCCGTTCCACTTCTTCTTCACCCGTAAACTGTTTTTCGTCAAAGAGGCCGACGCACTGGTGCTCTGCCCCGGCGGTTTCGGCACGCTTGATGAAGCGCTGGAAGTCCTGACGCTGGTACAGACAGGCAAGAGCCCGCTGGTGCCGGTGGTCCTGCTGGATGTCCCGGGCGGCAAGTTCTGGCAAGGAGCCCTGAACTTTATCCGCGAGCAATTGGAGGAAAACCGCTACATCCTGCCCACCGACATGAAGCTGATGCGCCTGGTATACAACGCCGAAGAGGCCGTGGAAGAGATCAACCGGTTCTACCGCAACTTCCACTCCAGTCGCTGGCTCAAGCATCAGTTCGTGATCCGCATGAATCACAAGCTAAATGAACAAGCGCTGCAACAGATGCAGAGAGAGTTCGCCGATTTGTGCCTGAATGACTGTTTTCATCAACATGACTACAGCGGTGAAGAGCACGACGAAGCCCAGTTCAGTCATCTGACGCGACTGGCGTTTGCCTTCAACGCTCGGGATCACGGTCGCTTGAGGGAGCTGGTGGATTACATCAACCTGCCGGAAAACTGGGCCCAGCCCGCCCAAAAACCCCATCCCCTCACATGGGAGCCGATCAAGGTAACCTGAGCCCATAAAAAACGGCCTGCTATCGAAATAGCAGGCCGTTTTTGTTTAGTCATCCATACCGCGACCGCTGAACAAGCGGTTGATCATTTCCATGGAGTAGCCTCGATACGCCAGGAAACGCCCTTGTTTGGCTCGTTCCCGTGCATCGATGGGTAAATGTCCTGAGAACTTTCGGCGCCAGGTGTCCGTCAGTTGCTCCTGCCAATCGATACCGCTTTCGCGCAAGGCAAGTTCGATATCCGGGCGTTGCAAACCACGCTGGCCCAGTTCCTCACGAATTCGCAAAGGACCATAACCGGAGCGAGCGCGATAAGAGACAAAGCTTTCCAGGTAACGGGACTCCGACAGCAAGCCCTCTTCGGTCAAACGATCGAGGGCTGTGTCGATCAACTCATCGGGAGCGCCGCGCTGACGCAGCTTACGCGTCAGCTCGACTCGACCGTGCTCGCGCCTGGCGAGCAGGTCCATTGCTGTTCGCCGCACCGCGACGAGGGTATCGAGTACGACGGTCATCGAATCGATCAGATGTCAGCGTCAGCCAGGTCGTCAGCGGTCTCGCGATTAGCCACGGACTTGACGTCTGCCACCGGGCTCAACAGCTTGTCACGCAGTTGCTTCTCAAGGGCGGCGGCGACTTCCGGGTTATCCGCCAGGAACTTGGCCGAGTTGGCCTTGCCCTGACCGATCTTGGTACCGTTGTAGGCATACCAGGCGCCCGACTTCTCGACGAAACCGTGCAATACACCCAGGTCGATCATCTCGCCATTGAGGTAGATGCCCTTGCCGTAAAGAATCTGGAACTCGGCCTGACGGAACGGCGAAGCCACCTTGTTCTTCACGACCTTGACGCGGGTTTCGCTGCCGACAACCTCATCACCTTCTTTCACCGCGCCAGTACGGCGGATGTCGAGGCGAACCGAGGCGTAGAACTTCAGCGCGTTACCACCGGTGGTGGTTTCCGGGCTGCCGAACATCACGCCAATCTTCATACGGATCTGGTTGATGAAGATCACCAGGCAGTTGGCATTCTTGATGTTACCGGTGATCTTGCGCAGGGCCTGGGACATCAGGCGAGCCTGGAGGCCGACGTGCATGTCGCCCATTTCACCTTCGATTTCAGCCTTCGGAACCAGTGCCGCCACGGAGTCGACGATGATCACGTCAACCGCGTTGGAACGCACCAGCATGTCGGTGATTTCCAGGGCCTGTTCGCCGGTGTCCGGCTGGGAAACCAGCAGGTCGTCGACGTTGACCCCCAGTTTGCCGGCGTATTCCGGGTCCAGGGCGTGTTCAGCATCGACGAAGGCGCAGGTCGCACCGGCTTTTTGGGCCTGGGCGATCACGGACAGGGTCAGTGTGGTTTTACCGGAAGACTCAGGACCGTAGATTTCAACGATTCGGCCTTTTGGCAGGCCGCCGATGCCAAGCGCAATGTCCAGGCCCAGGGAGCCGGTGGAGATGGAAGGAATAGCCTGACGGTCCTGATCGCCCATACGCATTACGGCACCCTTGCCGAATTGACGTTCGATCTGACCCAAGGC
Organism: Pseudomonas brassicacearum subsp. brassicacearum; assembly: GCF_008801605.1. GTDB lineage: Bacteria > Pseudomonadota > Gammaproteobacteria > Pseudomonadales > Pseudomonadaceae > Aquipseudomonas > Aquipseudomonas brassicacearum. The sequence continues at coordinate 165,334 of NZ_VZPJ01000012.1, forward strand.
CGCAGCCAAGGCTTTCTTCTTGTTGTCGTCCATTAAAGTCCTCACGTAATCAATAAGGCCTGACGGCCAACACCTGTATAAGTAGCCAGTATTATTCCACAGCGATTGAGGATCGCCTACCCCTGATTTGAGATTTCTACAGCGGCATGTTGCAGCAGCCCCTCTAGCGCGGCCTTCACCGTTTGTCGGCGGACCTCGTCGCGGTTGCCTGCAAAGAAGCGCTGTTCGCTGATCACCGTCTCGCCAACGCCCCAGGCCAGCCATACGGTGCCCACCGGTTTATTCGGTGAACCTCCATCCGGCCCTGCTACACCGCTGACCGCCACGGCAAAACGCGCCAGGCTTTTATGCTGGGCGCCTCGCACCATGGCCTCGACCACCTCGCGGCTGACCGCCCCCACCTTCCCGAACAATTCGGCCGGCACATCCAGCTGCTGGGTCTTCTGGCGATTGGAATAGGTGACATAACCGGCCTCGAACCAGGCCGAACTCCCGGGAATCCGGGTAATTGCCTCGGCAATCCCGCCGCCCGTGCAGGATTCGGCCGTGGTGACGTGGGCATTGAGCAACTGCAGGTGCCTGCCCAATTCAGCGGCCAGTTCGGTAATGTCGTCCATGGTGCTCTCCTGATTCCACGCAATTGAGGCCTACCGTACACGAGCATTCGAAGCTTGCAAGGCTCGAGGGATTACCGACCCAGCGCTCTGATATAGGCCTGACAGGCCTGCAAGGCAATCAGTCCGCGATCACCGGCATCGGTGATGGCGATAATTCGTTGAGCATGCGCCGGGTCAAGTCGGGCGCGTGGGGCGCCATGATCCAGGCCGCTGGCGCGGGAGGCGGCAGGCACTGCACAACCGGCGGCAACATCGTCGGCGTCGAGGAGGACTGACAGCCGTACATCGGCAGTAGCAAGGCGATCGCGCAGGCGATCCTGGTCACGTTGGGCATCGTTCAAGGCTCGGTAATGGGTTTGTTCGCTGGTGGAGAGTTGTTGTTCCAGGGCCAGGCGTTTGTCTTGCTCGGCCTTTTGCTGCGTCGCGGCCGCTTGGGTGATTTGATTAAGCGTCTCGGCCTGGGACTGTGCGAGTCGGGCCAACTGCTGTCCGTAACGCCAGTCCTGGAACTGCCACGCGAGCATCGCCGAACCGCCGGCCAGCAGCGCGAGCAACACCACAATGCCCAGGGCGCGAGACGAAAAAGGCATCAGGTCGAAGGTTGACATAGCACCGCCCTCGCCCGGGCCCAGAGTTGCAGCCGCTCCTCCAAGCCGTTCAAACCGCCGTTGATACGCCGGGTGATGCTGTTGAACTGATCGCGGTCGGCCAGTTCGTTCAAGCCGTTCTGCTCCCAGAACCAAGCGGCGGACTCGGTGGCCCATTGCGGCTGCTCAAGAAGCTCAGGCAAGGCCAGCAAACGTGCATCACCGAACAGCCCCTGACTGCAGCGAAGGTAATTGTCATGGCCGGTTATCTGGATCAGCCCTCGGCCGCGATACTTCTGCCCGTCGCCGTCAGCCTGGGGCGAGTTGCCCAGGCGAACGGCCAGGGTTCCGGTATCGTACTTGCTAAGGTATTGCTCGCCGCCCAGCTCGCGTACATAACGCAATTGTCCCGACTCATGACCGACCTGGGCCAGGAACGCGGCCATGCGTTTGGGTGTGTCGATACGATAGTGGGACATGGCGGTGTTCAGCGCGGAAATAAAAACGCCCGCTTGGGTGCGGGCGTTGGGCATGATGTTGATAAGTTGCTGCTGCGTAAGGTCCATGTTCAGGTCATCGCAAGTGCATGATCAAAGATGTCCGGCCAGCCAGGACGGCGCAACCGGACGATATTCAGTGACTGGAAAGTGCTCATCCTGCGGCCAATCCCTCAGAGCCCGGCGATAAGCCTGGAGCTGTGTGTACTGTGTTTGATCCAGCGTCGTACCGCCGCCGTCGTCCATTTCGTCGCGATCCCTCGCTATGAGGCGGTCGGTTGCTGTGAGCGATCCATCACGCCAATTCTTCTCATTGGTCATTCGTACCGTGAGCTCATTAACGGACAGTTCTAGGAGCACCGGACGACCTTTGGCGTCCGACTCGATACGTTTGTTCAGGAAGGGAGCGGCAAATAAGGTTCGATATTCTTCATCGGTGATCTTGATCGCGTCTTCAGGAAGACTGCCAGAGTGATCGATAGAGTTGTAGAACCCACCCGTGGATTGAGCGTAATAAATCAACATATTCACCTCCCCTTCAATAACCTATCGCTCGCCATAGTCCAGTCCAATTTGAATAGGCGCCATTGTAGTCCCGCCCATAAAGTCTGAACTGGCTCAGCGAGCCTGTGGAGACTCCAAAAGACGCACAGGTGGGGCCTCCATCGGTCACTACGATGTTTCTAACAGCGTTAGGGAAAGACATAGGAAACGTTACGATAACGCCATTGGCATCCGCCCCGCTGGAAGAAACACCCCACTGCTCGATAACATATCCCGTCGGACTCGTTGTATCAGGCGTCCGCTTCCAACCATTGGGTTGCAATGACGAAGTGGACATAGCCGAATACTTCAACGCCACCGTACCGCCAATAAGACGCCATTGGTTATTGAGCTTGATGAACTCCGCCGTTTCGCCCAGACCGATAGTGATTGTTCCCTGCGCACCATTCGATGCGCATAGCACATCAACAGCGGATGCCGTCGAAACGGTAACGATGCCTGATCCAGCATTGACAATTGTTACTGTGGCGGCATGTATGATTTCGGCTGTAGCCGGCAGCCTCGCGGTAACCGGTGTATTACTGGCGAAACTGACAACTCCGCCAACATCCGATAGGGTCAATGTCGCCCCGGTGTTGTAAACATCGAATCCGCCATACTGCATCCCGCTGCGGAGTACGTATTCAGTCGTTGCAACGGCCCTGCTGTTATCGAATAGCGGTGCGGTAAGAAACAATCCGCTGCCACGCAAGGCTGTGAGCAATTGGTTATAGAGGGCTTCAGACGGCACTATCCCCGCCACCTGAATGACATTGAGCAGTTCCTGCGTCACACCATTGCCCCAACTGGCGGGAATCAAGGAACCCGGCGTACCCGCCAAGGGATCCTCATCCACGAACCTGCCGTTCGACAGGCCTGCGCTGGGCACACTTTTTGGATAATCCAATTTTTCGCTCCTGACTGACCAGCGATCAAAATGAAGGCGATATAAAGCCTCACCGTTAATACGCAGTGGCACGATAAATTAAGGGAATTCTGATGTTTTGCCGTGGGTTGCTTAAGCGGCAGGCTCAGGCATGACAGGCCAGTTGATATCGGTAGGAAAACCGATCTGATGCTGGATACGATTCAATTCAACGCTATAGAGTTTCCACTCCATCAGCGCCAGTTGTTCCTGGTCGCTGGCGTCGCCGATGTCTTCGGCGTATTGCAGGGGGGCTATACGCAGAACTGCATCGCGAAGAAGAGCATCCCGTTCGGCGAAAACCTGGGCCTTGACGTCGCTCAGTTGTGACTCAGCGTCGAACTGCCAGGTAGGGTCTTTCCAGATATGGTAATTGCCCGGCCAGGGTTCCCTAGTGAACGCATCCGGTAACTCCCCAAGTTCGCCCCAGATCTGCTGGCCGCCATCCTCCTTGCGATAAACCAAACCACGATGATCAACCACCTCTCGAGGAACATTATTCACCAGGGCCCACGTACGGCCCTTTTCAGGCGGGGGGAGCTCAAACGAAATTCCAACAGCATTACTGGGGATCTGAACGCCAATACCCGGCGTTACGGAAAACTCCACGGGCCCGGACAATGCGCCGGCTTTATCGAATAGATAATAAAACACAGACACCTCAGATTAGTTTTATACGCGCAGGATAGGCGATGTTGCGCGGGCGGGATTTGAAAGAGTAAAGCAGCGTATTGGCCGTATCCATCTGGTAAGTGGTCCCGGCAGGGAAAGTCGGACCGCCGTTTACCAGATCTCCGATGATTTTGATTTCCTCGCGGGTATTGGCACCGACTGTGGAAAGGCTATCGGACCATCTTGATCCAACCGCACCAGCCCCTTGTGCCCCTAGCGCATGGGAGTGAACAGTGCCGGGTTGAAAGGTCCCCATTGCCCGTCCAGAATCCACAGAGCGCCCTTCGTCCAGGATCCGCAGGAACTCTCCCCGCCCTTCCGGCGCACGAAACGTGAGTGCGCCATCACCGGAACTCCATTTGCCTTCATTGCCTTCCCGAGTAGCCTCGGTACCGAGCATTCCTGACTGTTGGGCGTGATCCCAGAGCCAAGGCCATTCAGCACGCTTCATGACCGTGCCATTTAGCGCACCGTAACCTCCCGGGCTCAGTTGGATAGTCGTCTCAAAAGTCGGGCGGCCCAAAGGCGTGTTGTCAAACCTTCCCATGGGCCACCAACTCCCGGCGCCGTCACTGCGCAAATGCCACCAGTCACCACTGCCCATCAAAACCAGAAACGGATAGCCAACGGCCGAAAGATGGGTGTGGAACTTGATTCGATCAGTGCCGGCCGCCTGGACCACGAGTCGATTGCCACTGTTGTCCAAGCGTCGAATGATGACGTCTCGAACACCCATCCCAACGTTGGCCGGGGGCAACCCGATCGAGGTGGCGCCGGCGTTGGCGTCAATCAATACAAGACCAAGTTCATTTGCCGTCAGCGCTTTCGACAGGGTCAGCCGTGTAACCACCGAGCGTGTAGGGGTCGTGGTACCAATGATCTTCTGAACAGCCTTGAAAAGCTGATTGGTGTCCGCTTCGGATGGCGCCATGTCGGCGCCGGCAATCACCCCCAGAATCTCCTGTGTGACGCTGTTGCCCCACACGGCGGGAATCAAGGATCCCGGCGTGCCTTCGACGGGGTTTTCATCCACGAACCGGCCGTTCACCAGCCCGACGCTGGGAACACTTTTTGGATAATCCATGTTCTATTTCTCTCTATGAGGCGGGGCTCAAGCGTGAAGAGGTAGTGCTCGGATAGTCGCGAGCACGTCATCAGCGGCTTGACTGGCGAGATCCGCCTTGCCTTTGGCCATGTGCGCGCGGATCTGTGTCTTGGCCTTGAGGCGCAGTTCGCGAAGTGCCAGCAGGTTCGCTTCGAATTCGGCGGCCTTGGCGAGAATCTGATCCGCCGCCTGCCTGGCTGTGCGCCCTTTGACAACCCACGCCGAAACGGCCAGTGGAACGGCTTTTTTCGGGTAGCCCTGATCCTTGAAGGCCTGTGCCTCCAGGGCGGCTTGTTGGTATTCCAGGGCGCGTAGTGGATCACCGGCCAGCGTGCGACGTGCGCTGTCAGCAGCGGCATCGACCTTGGTGCACAAGCGTTCGGCTTCCTGGCGCAACAGCTCAGCAGCATTCTCTTCAGTCAGCACCCAGGTGCCGTCCTCCCAGGCATGGGCGAAAGAAGGTGCAGGCGGGCGAAGTCCATCTTCGTACTGGTGCAGTTCTTGAATGACTTTCATCGGATCAGCTCCCAGGACAGGTGAACATTGATTGCGTTGGTAAAATTGACGCCGATACCCACGCTGTAATCGGTCAATGCCTGGTGCCCCTTGATTCCCATGCTCAGCAACAGTTCGTCACTATCGGCATTGGTGGCGCCCAATGTGTGCTCGGCCTGAAAGCACTGCCAAAGCGAGCGAGATTGAGAGTGATCAAAGCTGGCTGTGACGGTAGAAACCGTAACGTCGTTGACAACGTTATTGGAAAACAGCACACACATGTATGGGCCGCTCCAGCCCACCGCATTGTTACCGATACTTTGTAAGGCGGGTGACAGATAGCTGTAGTTGCCCCCAACCCACCCGGCCTGAACAAACGCCAGCGAAGTCACGGCACTGGGAGAGGGTGTTGGATTGCCCGCCACAAGTCGCGCCGCACGTGCATGCGGATCCAGCGGCAGATAAACCACCCCCGTGCCATTCACCGTTTGAGTCCAGGTCAATTGAGCACGGTTGTAGATCGTGCGAATCGTCGGCAAGGAGCCCGGCGCCCCGGTCATCACCCAGGCCAGGCACATGTCCAGGGGCGTGGACGCAAACCCGCCGCCGGACGCTCCGTTGACAGTCCCCTTCAAGGATTCCGGCGAGAGGTCATACAGGCTTCCACGCTGCATATAGAACGTCAGCGCGCCGCCTATGACCTGCGCTCTAAGAAAATAGCTGGCGCTGGGCAACAAATCGGTGCTGCTCCAGGCCGCCGTCACGTAAGTACGGGATCGACCCAACCGCCCACTTACCACCTCTTGTCCAATGCTGATGTACACACCCGCCGGAATCGAGACGCGACCGCCGCTGGTTGAGAGTGCCGTTGGCGTTACTGCCAGACGGGCGTCTGCCGTTGCAATCGTTGGCAGCGGCAAAGCGGCGATCGGAAGCGCGAGATCCTGGTTCCAGCCCTTGGCGGTGACGGACTGAATCGCCTCGAGCAGTTGATCGTTTTGGGTTTCATCTGGGGTCAGATCCCCCGCCTTGATGACATTCACAATCTCTTGCGTTACACCATTTCCCCACGCTGCCGGAATCAACGACCCCGGCGTTCCGGTCAATGGGTTTTCATCCACGAACTTCCCATTCACCAAGCCGGCGCTGGGCACACTCTTCGGATAATCCATCCGTTTACTCCCTAGTCATAATTGATGTGAACCTTGGTATGCGCCGGCGCACTGCGGTGGATCAGACACTCAAGGGCCGAGCCCGGGTTGACGCCAAAACGTTCACCCCAATAGCTGGCGCCAAAACGTCGGCCCAACAGCAGGCGACCGCCGGTGTTGAGGGTCCACATGAATTGCGCCTGCCAAGTGCCAAAGTGAGCCTCGCCGAATCGTGCGCGGCCCATGCGCGGGGCCTTCAGTTCAGTGATCGTTGCGTTGGGGTAACCCTGGCTCTTGGCGATTTCCACGTAATAGGCAATGGCCTGGCTACCGACCGCCAACAACCGCCGACGCACCGCCAAGCGACGATCGTCATACAACGGCGTGGCGCCCAGGCACGGATCGGGCAGGTTCATCACCCGCTCCCAATCCGGCACCAGTTCACTCACTCCCGCCGGGTCCATTTCGTTGAGCAAGTCGGCGGCACGGGCGTCGAGGCGGGCCAGCTCCTGGGCGATGCCTTCAAGCACATGCTCAAGTTCCGGCACGCGCTCCGGATCCCACGCCGGGCCGCTGGGCAGCAGGCTGCGCAGTTGGGCCTGGTACTGCTCGGCGGTTCTTATTCCAGCCATGTGCAGCCTCCGAAGGTCAGCAACTGGTTGCTGGCGGCGGCGACATCGGTGACGGGTGCGGAGAGTTTGTGGTCGGTTTCGCCGGTAGCGCTGCTGATGGCTTCAGTGATATGGCTTAGCAACAGCGTTTCGCCGAGGCCGGCTTCGCGGTTGTGCAGGTCGCGCAGTTGCGCCTCGACGGCCGCGCGCACGGCGCTGGTGTCCGGGGTGATGCGCAGCCTGTAACTCACCGGCACCTGCGTTGGCGCCAGCACGTGCAACTCGGCGGTCACCGGACGCAAGGGCTCGATGTAGGCCCGCACCTCCTCCAATTGCTCGGCATTGGGAATCGGCTGCAAATCGTCGTCACGCATGACGAACAAGCCGACAGTGCCGGGTCCCAGGTAGCTGCCGCGACACCAGGCGCGGGTAATGCCGGGGCACTCCAGGGCCCAGGTTTCATAGTCCTGGGCCGAGCCGCCGTGAGGGATGATGCGGTAGGAGCGGATCACCCGGGCCCGTAGCGATTCGAGGCTTTCCCGGGCAACACCACCGGTCAGCCCCGGCGCCAGCACGGTAAAGCTGCTGCCGATGCCGAGGATCGGTTGGACTGGCGTCAGCACCAGGCCGGCGTCGGCGTTGCCCAGGCTGCCTGCGTCCAGTGCGGCGACGGTGGTGTTGTTCAGACCGTTGCTGGTGGTGCGGGCGGTGGTCACTTTGAATGTGCGGCCATCGGTGGATTGCAACAGCGTGTCGACATCCAGTACCGCGCCAGCGGTAGCGCTGAAACTGACACTGCCGCTGGCCACCTGGGCCGCTTTGCGCGCCTGGTTCAGGCGCAGGGCAGCGATGCGTTCAAGGGTGGATTCATCGGCCTTGTCCGGCAGGATCTGCTCGGCGATCCAGTCCAGGTAGCCATACAGGCCATAGGCGGCGCCACCCAGGGTGCGGGCCAGCACTTGGGCATCGGACTGGCGCAGCGAATCGCTGGCCAGGTCGCTTTGGGCGCGTTTGATCAGCACCGGCAGCGAAGGGGTTTCAAACGGCATAGGTCACCTGCCAACTGTTATCGGGGTTGATGTCCAGGCGCTCGCCGTCAGCCAGGGTCAGGACCGTGCGCAGGTTCAGGCGCTGGGCGTCGAGGCGTTCGCTGAGGATGTCGATGGCGCTGCAGTGCCCGTCATCGATCAGCCATTGCAAGGCTTCGCGAGCATAAAATTCGGCGTCGAGCTGGGTCTGGCGAGTCAGCTTGACCCGGCGCAACAGCCACAGTCGCGAGCCGATGCGGTCGTCGGCAACGGTCGGAAAGGTGTCGCCCCACCAGCCGAAACGTTCTTCATCATCGACAGCATCGTCGTCAGCGGCGCGGCGCCAGGTGAACAGGCTGATCAGCACCGAGCGGGTCAGTGCGGCGTGCAGGTTCTGGCTGATGAACATCATTGACCTCCCGCCGGCGCGCCGGTCTGACCGTTGCCGGCCTGTACACCGACATGCACGTGTTTGATCTGGCTAATGCCGCCGGCGATCTGGTCGCCCTGGGAAACGATCTTGCCGGTGTGGTTGATGACCGGGCTGTCGATGTTCACCGCACTGCTGGCGCGGATGTTCAGGGTTACGGTCTGGATGTCGATGACACGACCACGCTTGAAGTGGAGCTTGTCGCCTTCGTCGGTGTAGAGCGCCACTTCGCCAGGGGCCAGGGCCTGGAGGCGAAAACGGCGATCGGCGACCACCAGCACCACCGCATGGGAACGGTCCCCCCCCAGGAATGTGGCAATGCCCTCGGCACCGGCCAACGGGTTGCTGGTGAAGCCGTAGGGTTCGAAGTGCTCCATGTCGTCGTTCACTTCGCCGGCGGTGAGGCGCATTTGCAGCGACTGCAACTTGGTGGCCGAATTGGCGAGCACGACAGTGCCGCGCGCCAGGAGGCGGGTCAGTAGGCTCATTGAGGTTTCCTTGAGAATCGGGGACTTGAACGCGGTGTTCGGATCAACACCTCTATTGGCTGCGCCGCCGCCATCGCGAGCGGGCTCGCTCCCACAAGGGATTTGCGGTGGGCAGAAACTTGGAGACGGTCTCGAAATACTGTGGGAGCGAGCTTGCTCGCGATGGCGGTAGCACATCCAACATCGATGCAAGCTGACCCACCGCTTTCGCGAGCAAGCCCGCTCCCACAAGGGATTTGCGGGTGGGCAGAAACTTGGAGGCGGTCTCGAAATACTGTGGGAGCGAGCCTGCTCGCGATGGCGGCAGCACATCCAACATCGATGCAAGCTGACCCACCGCTTTTGAGAGCAAGCTCGCTCCCACAGGGGATCTGTGGTGGGCAGGCATCGGTTCCGGGCTCAGGTTTTGGGCGGTACCGGGTTGGCGTCGAAGGTATGCGGCGGCGCGACTTGCAGGGTGGTGACGGAGCCTTGTGCCGACAGCGAGTACGTCACTTTGGAAATCAGCATGTCACCGTCGAACCCCAGCACCGGGTCGATCACTCGCACCAAGGTGTTATGCCGCCACAAGTCGCCATTGGCCTGGCGCCAACCCTGCACGCGGTAGGTGGTGGTCAGGGCCTTGCCGGTACGGATGGCGCTTTCCCAGTCGGCCCGTTGCTGGGCCAGTTCGAAGGTCAACTGCGCGCTTTCGCTGATCACCGTCACCCGCTTGCGCTTGAAGCTCAGGTCCGTGGCGGTGCCGGAGACTTCACTCACCGCCGCCCCGCTCTGCTGATCACTGCCCTTGTGCTGGCCAATGACCCGGTATTCAGAGAACACCTGGCTGTAGTCCATCGGTGCGTTACCGGAGAGAATGTTCTTGCCCAGCTCCAGCACATCACTGGCCCGTCCGCCGCTGCCGGGTTTGGCCAGTAGCACGCGCCCTTGCGCGTCATCGGTGGAGAACACCCGGAACAATGTCAGCAAACGGTCGATGGATTGAAAGACCGTTTCCCCTGGCACGATGCTGTGTTCGCTCAACCGCGCGGTTTCAGGGATTTCACTGATGACCCCCACGCCGTATTGCGACGCCAGGGCCTGGACGATGCTCAACACCGTTTGCCCACGCCATTGAGTCGGACGGTTGATCGCCGCGCAGTCCACCAGATCCTGGGTCTTGGAACCGCCTTCAATGCTCAGGCTGATCTGCCGACCGTCATAGCTGACCGGTGCCTTGAACACATAACCACTGAGGACCAGGTCGGCACCAATGCGCACCTGGCATTCATCGCCCGGACGGATCGGCACCGCTTGCGTCTGCCCCGGCCATTGCCAGGTGATGTCGAGTTTGAAGGTGCGGAACTGACGCTCCAGGTCCGCACTGATTTCCACACTTTTCCAGCCGCCGTAATCCAGCCCGCCGACGGTAAGTGAGACAGCATAGTCGAGCTCGTTCATGGCTTACTCCCCGGAGACTTTCAGGTCATTGGGCGGCAGGAAACCAGGATGGGCTACACCGTTACGCTGGGTCACTTCAGTCACCCGGGTGGCATCGGCAAATTGCTGATACGCCACCACCAGCGCTGGCAGGCTTTGCTTGAACGACAGGTTGATCAGCCTGACACCCGACGACGCCACCGCCGTCAAGTGCGCGGCCATTTGCTGGCGCAGGTTGTTCATCGCCTGGTAGTGCTCCGGATCAGCCTTGAGGGAGGCTTGCCAGATCGCATCGTTAAGCGCATCGCGCAGGGCCAGCACATCGTCGGCCACCGGCACGTCCCGGCGCTGGACCGGTTGCACGGCCTGTTGCGCCACCGACGGCGTGGCGCCCAACTTGACCACAGGCGCCGCCACCGGCATCGCCGCAATCCATTGCGCGGCCTGCACCAGCAGCGTGTCCTGCACCAGATCGGCCACGGCCTGGGCCGCCGCTGTGGTGTCCTTGCCGGTGGTGAGTTTGGGCGCGTCGGCCTTGCGAATGGCCTCCACCTGTTGCGACACGCTGGCAATCACGCCGCGATAGCCGTCACGGGCAAAGTTCTTTAGCTCGCGGATGTCGCCCAGCAACCCCTTGAACTCGGCCACCACGTCCTTGGGCAGCTCTTTCACCGCCTTGACCAGATCGCTGAGTTGCCGATAGGTCTCGATCAACGGCTTGAGCTCCTGCTCGATCACGCCGTAGATGTCCTTGAGGCTGTTGCGCAGATCCGCGATACCGATCCGCGCGGCCTTGATCAACGTCATGGCATCTTCAAAGCGCCGCACCGCCGAACCGAGGAAGCTGTCGGCAGAGACCAGCAGCAGTTTCTGACTATTGATCGCGGCCGAAGGGAATTGCAGTGGCTGGTCGGGGTAGAACTTCAGGGCGAACGTCACCAGCCCACCGTCCTGGCGGGTCTGGGTCATGTCGCACTCACCGACCTTGACCTGCAGGCGCCCCAGCCATGGATGCACCAGTTCACCGCTGCCCTGCTCCAAAGCCTTGAGCAGCTTGTCGCGCTGCTCCAGGCAATCGGGGCCGACGATGAACGCGGTCAACTCATGAATCTTCGCCTGCTGGCCGAGCCCCTCGAAAAACGGCTGGTCGCGCTGTGGATATTCATGCAACTGGCCTTTGTGGCCGACCGGGGTTTTCGCCTGATCGACCCAGAACCCGACGCTACGAAACGACGCCGGCAACAAACGATCACGCCAGCTCATTGGAGCCTCCTGTGGAAAGTGAGCGATAGCCGATGCGCGAACTCACCGCCAGGGCCGGTTGATTGGTCTGGGGCGGATCGGCGCGCAACCCGGCCGGGGCGTTTTCGAAACGCACGGTCAGGCCGCCTTCGAGTTGCGTGCGGTTGTTGGCGGCACTTTGTTGCACCAGGGCACTGGAGGTTTGCGGCAACGCACCCGGCGCCAGCGAGGTTTTCGCTGGCCCGTTGGCGGACGCTGGCGCCAGGCTGGACGACAGGCCCAGAGGCTGCTCGCTGGCCCCGCCAAAAAACGCCGGCGCCAGCTCTCCCTTGCCTTCGGCGTTGGTCTGTCGCTGCGCCTCGGTCAGGCCTTCGACCTTGCCGGTGAACGAGGTGATCATCTCGCCGAAGCCGCCGTTGAAAAAAGCCTTGATCGGCGCGATCACCTCCTGCAACTCGTTCCACCACTGGCTGAACCACTCGCCCACCGGCCCCCACTGCTTGGTGAGGCCCTCAATGGGTGACCAATCGAACAGGCCGCTGAACACCGCCAGCATGGTCGACACCTGATTGCTGATGCCCTCCCAGATCCCGGCGAAGACTTCACCGATCGTGCCCCAGTTGGCCATGATCAGTCCCAACGGCGTCCAGTCGAACAGGCCTTTCAGAGCGTCCGTTACCGGCACGGTCAAGGCCTTGAGCAGGTCCCAGATCGCCGCGAACAACCCGGTCAGGGGCGTCCAATTGGCAACAATCAAACCCAAGGGTGACCAGGCGAACAGCGTCTGCATGAAACCGATGATCGGCGTTGCCGCCGCCACGATCACATTCCAGAGCTCGCCTAAAAAGCTGCTGATCGGGCCCCAATTACTGATCACCAGCCCCATCGGGGTGAAGGCGAACATCGTCTTGAAGAACTCGACCATCGGCAGCACGATGGGCGCAAGCCGCTGCCAGAGCCCGGCGAAGAACGCCGAAATCGGCGTCCAGTGGGCGATGATCATTCCTGCCGCCAAGGCGATGCCCATGGCAATCAAGCCGATGGGATTCATCTTCAAGGCCAGGTTCACCACCTCGAACGCCTGGCTTGCGCCGCTGACCGCCATCTGGATCGCGTTGAACGCTACGACGCCATTTGCCAGGCCCTGTACCAGTTGAGGGTTGTCCTGCAGTACCTGGGCCACGCCGCTGACCATGGGCTGCAAACTGACCGCCACCGCGTTGACCGCAGGCCCCAAGGCCGAGCCGAACTGCACCGACACGTTGCTGATGGAAGTCTTCAATCCATCCAGGTTCTGTGCCGCTACACGGGGCGCGTCAGGCGCCTGGACGGCGCTGGCCGCCGCGCTCGCTGCGCCCGCTTCGTCCTTGAAGGCCAGCGCCGACTTGAGCCCGTCCATAAACGGTTGGGCCAGGCCGCCGCTGGGCAGCAGACCGGAAATGTCCAGGCTGCCCAGGCCCGTGGCGTCGAGGTTCTGCTTGAAACTCGCGACCTTCGCACGAAGGCCGGCGAGCTTGGGTGACAGCTCATCGATGCCCGTGAGCAGCACCGCCTTTTTCTCTACCTTCTGTGTGTCTGCCATCACTGCACCTGCTGCATCGCATTGATCCGTTGCGCGTGCTCCAGGGATTCGCGGAGCACATCCAGTGGCCTGGCCATCATCTGTTCGGGGTCAACCTTCCAGAACCAGGCCAGGTCATAGGCGGCGGCGATCAGGTCGCCGATGGCTGCGACGCCGCACTCATGAAAAAACTCGCGACGGCCCAGCTCAGGGCATTGAGGTCAGCCAGGTCCAACTGGTTGACCGACGACGGCGGGATACCGGCGCACACCGCGATGTATTTGGCCGCGACGTCCATGTCCAGGCTCACCTCCTCGCTCTTGTCGATCTTGTACGGCAGCGCCTTGATCGCCCGGACTTCCTGCACCGTCGGACGGCGCAGGGTCAGTTCGCTCACAGGCTCGCCGTGGGCCTCGATGGCCACGCGCAGCGTCACAACATCGCTCATTGCCAGGTCCCCTTGATGCCTTCGAATTTCAGCTCGATGGTGGCGTCGTCACCCTTGGACACAGGCTCTTCCACCAGGTAGGCGCCGGCCAGCACGTAGACCTTGCCGTTGTTGAATTCGCAGGTGACGGTCATGTCGGTGCCCGCAACCAGTTGCTTGAGCGGGAAGTCCGCGGTGTGCAGCGCCGTCACCTTGAAGGACGGGGCAATGTCGGTTTCCTTGTAGAAACCCGGTACGACGGTTTCGCGTTTAGTGAACATCAGTGGCGCTTCGCAGCCACCGTTGATGGTCAGTTGAGCGCCGTCCACTTTGACGTAGCAGGTGCCCGCAATCAGTTGACCCATGGTGTTTCTCCCTTCAATAAAAAGCCCACGCGAAGTGGGCTGAATTCATGCGATTGAACGCGACCTTCAGGCGGCGTCGTCGTATTGCAGACGGAACTGGTTGAGCAGCGCGAACACCCGCAGGCCGTTGATGTAATCCGGCGGGAACAGCACATTGACCCGGCTCGGGTCCTGACTGTCACGCTCGACCACCAGGTGCTCGGCGAACAGCTCGGCGTTTTCCACATGGCCTTCCAGTTCGAGCTTGGCGTATTGAGCAATCAGCTCGCCGCGAATCGTGCTCGGGGTCACGATGGGCTGGCCGGCGCCGAAACGGGTGCCGTCGGCGGCCAGTTTGTGGCGACCGTACTTGCTGGTGATCACGCTTTGCAGGCGACGGACGATGAACGCCGACTGGTGCATGGTTTCGCTGTCCAGGTAGGAATTGTCAGCCTGGCCGAAGGCGTTCTTCTGATAGGTGGTGATGGAACGCTGGATGCGCACGTAGCCACCTTCGTAATACGCGGTCGCGATGCCGTAGTTGAGCAGTGACTGGCGCTCGGTCAGGGTGAAACGTTCGCTGGCCGGTGCCGGGTCCAAGCCTGGCAGGCTGCCGCTCTGGGTCGGACGGCTGGCGTCGGCGGAGATGAACACCGCCGTGCGCGCAGCCAACGCAGCGGCCTGGACCCAGAACGGTTGCGGTACGCCCAGTTCCAGGGCCTGGATGGTCATGTGCTGGTCGTTGCGTGCCTGACCGGCAGCAACCAGGGTGCCAATAGTGCCGCGCTTGGCGCTGTAGACATGGCCGAACAACTGCTTGGCCCAGGACCAGCGACCGGTGTTGTCGTCCATGACCGCTTGCCAGGTGTTGAGGCTCGCCACATCGGACCAGGGCATGGCGATGAACTCGAACGGTTCGTCACCCAGGGCCGCAACGGCAGCGGTCTGGTCCGGCACACCGGCGCCGCCGGTCATCGCAGTAATGGCGGTGGTCAGCCCCGCCGGGGTGTTTTCGCCATTGCTCTTGCCCAGGCGATTGAATTGCAGGCTGATGTCGTTGCCGCTGTCACCGGTCCATTTGGCGCGCAGGGTTACGACACCTTCGGCGGACGCAGCAGTCACCGGCAAGTCGGCGGCCGCGTTGATTTTCAAGGCCAGCGCAGAGGCGGCCTGGGCTGCAGTGGCGCCGTTGACGATGGCGGCCTGGACGCGCACACCGCCAACGTACAGGTTGAGCACACCACTTTCAGTCGCGGCGCCGGTGAAGGTCAGCACGCCCTGGGCGATGGCGCCTTCGACGTTGTGCAGCGGCAGGCACCAGACTTCACCGAGCGGGTCGGTCTTGCGCCAGGTCTCGTACATCGAGGCGAGCATCGAGCCCTGCCCGCCAATGTTCTTGGCCAGCGCGACGCTGGACACCAGCACCAGTTTGCCGACTTCCGCCGGGGCGACGTTGTCGTTGACCTGGGCGACGATCAACCGGCGCATGGCCGATGACGCGCTATTGGCGGCCGAGTTGTCCATTTCGGCGTAGAACAGCGGCACACGAATGTCCGCGGGAATATTGCTGAATCCGATCGCCATTATTTGGCTCCCTGTGGTTTTGCCGCTTTCACGGCTTTGGTAGTGATATCGCCATCGGCCAGACGTCGACGCCACCAGGCGTTGTCTGGCACTTCACGGCCTTCGAGGGGCAACAGATCGCCCGCTTCCGGGTCCGGTACGGCACGGCCCGGGGCCGGCAGCACGGTGATGCGTTTGCTCATGGGGTTACGTCTCCAGAGAAAGTCAGTTCCACGCGCCCGTCGGGGCCGGGACGTTTCAGGTTGGGGTCCGCCGGGTCGATGGCATCGACCCGCACGGTGGCCCCGGTAAAGGACGACAAGCCGTCCAGTTCACGTTCGTGCCAGCTTTCGGCAGGCTGGCTCGCCAGATTGCGGCCCAGCTGGAACTCGACGAAAAAGCGCAGCCGGTACAACACACGGCTGCTATTGATGGAAACCAGTTCACTGCCGTCGTACTCGACGCCGGTGTACTCGGCGCCCGGCTTGAACCCCACCAGTGCGCGCCACAGTTCGGCCCGCAGGTCGTGCAACAGATCCAGCGCTTTTGTCGCATCAGTGGCGTCGAGCACCAGCACGGCATCGAAGCGATCACGCACCGCTTGCAGCGTGACGTTCTGAGCTGCGTTCTTGCTGGCAATGTCGGCGGTAGGCAGGACATAGGCGCAAGGGGTCTGCAGCGGGGTCTCGGCTTGCAGTGTGGCGAGGTCAAAGCCTGCGGCCACGCGATGGGCGAGCGTCGGACATTGCTCACGCAACTGCGTGAGGATCGGTGTGATCTTCATGGGGGGACTCCAGTATCTGAAGGTGCGAGTCATCCCTGTGGGAGCGGGCTCGCTCGCAAAAGCGGTAGGTCAGGCAGCATTGATGTTGGATGTGCTGGCGTCTTCGCGAGCAAGCTCGCTCCCACAGGAGGACTCGGTTGGGCGCAGAGGTACGTGCAACGCTGAACAAATCTGTGGGAGCGAGCTTGCTCGCGATGGCGGCGTGTCAGTCAGTGCAAATGTTGAATGTCAGAGCGCAATCGCGAGCAAGCTCCCACAGGGGATTGGGGTCAGGCCTTGGCATCCAGGCAGGTTGCATTGATCAAGCAGCGATAGCTTTTTTCCCGATCGCCACTGGCGGTGACCTTGTCGATCGACCAGCGACCGCGCATGAAATGGCCTGCGTTGACCTGAATATTGCTCGAATCGAGTAGGAGGCGGCTTCATAGCCGCCGTCCTCTCACACCACCGTACGTACGGACCTGTATACGGCGGTTCAAGTTATGCGATTAAGCCGAGTGATCGTATCCAATATTGAGAACAGCCCAAGCCGATCCCACAGTTTCTTCAGTAGCGCCTGATTCAAATGCGCTGCTCCTGAGCTCCACCATGGTCCACCATGGTCCACCATGGTCCACCATGGTCCACGACCATTGAACGCCGATGTACAGGCAAGGCGTCTGCCAAGCCCCCAGACGTATCCAGTTACGCGCCCTTGTTGAGAGTCGTTTCCATTTACGCTAGATGGCACAACGCAGCTTGCGACGCACCCAACCATCAATCTTTTCAAGTGGTCGCTTGCTCTGGCTTCTCCTGAAGTAACCTGCCCAGCCACGCAGTACGGGGTTTATCCGTTCGATGACACCAGTCATCTTGTGGCCCCGCATTCTGCGCAGCAGTTCCCTGAGTCACAGCACTCCGTGCAAGTATTGGGCTTGATGAAGTTTGCCCCCTTACCCCACTGTGCCGCCTCTATCCGCTTCCTGTTCGTCAGGCCAGCATTTTGCCTCGGGCTTCCTTCAGATTCGCAGTCACCCGTGACACTCTTGCCTTTGGCTAACACTTCCCCTTGCCGGGTGTGTAGAGGACTTGCACCTCCAAGTCACCAGCGTGGCCACAACAGCCAAGCTGGTTGCGCTTACGCGCAACGCGCCATGCCTGGCGCACAAACTAAAAGGCCCCGATCAATGTCGAGGCCCTAGAGATAGGTGCGGATGAGCGGAAATGATTCCAATATACGAGGTTCCGTCCGGACTCGAACCGGCAAACCGGTGCAGCTTTCTCGAGCATCATCCTGCGCAGTCATGCGCATGATGTCTGAGGAGCTACAGCCTGATAATCGATTCCTGCTTCTTGGGAGCGGCAAGCACCAACAAAACCAACGTCAATGCGTAGAAAATCAATCCCAAAATACCTAAAAAAGTGTCGTAAGTATAAGCGCCGGATACAAGCACCCCAAGAATAGCGGTAAGCATAAAAACAAGATTCGCCAAAGCATAAATAAACAAACGAAGCTTGTATGCCTTATACCTCATTACAATCAGCCCCACCCCTCCCAAACAGCTTAGGAATGACGAAACCCCTACCAATGAGAAAAGTATAACGACATACATAGCCACGGGTGGTAGGCCAGATGTATCACTTGGGTTACCAGGATTTTCTGGGACACCGTCTATTGCGAATAACAAAAACACACACGCCATTAGAGCAAATACGATCGCCGCTGCGCCAAGCTTCATCCCTCTATGCTTCATAAACCCCATCATCCTAGCGATATTATTGCAAAAACCTTAACACAAAATAAGAACCATTCTCAACCAGTCAAGACCAATCGATTTACATCGGCAGGCTCGAAAAGCTCGGCCTGCCGACTGCTCACCTATCGGGCGTAGCTAATAGGGAGCTCCCCATTGATTTGAATCGCATAGTCCTTCGCATTGGCAACCCGACCTACCTCACGAAGCGCTGTCGTAGCTGCCTCATCAAATCCGGTACGATGGCTGCTAGCATTCGCGTCGTACCGATCAGAAAACGCCTTTACCACTCCGGAAAACGAAACTGTTCCTGAGGTATTCCGGGTGATTTTACCCGTGATGTTCAGGGTAATGGTTCCGAGATAAATACGGGGAATAACCGAATCTTGGCCCGTGTAGTAAGACGTATTGAAATTGACAGTCGTTTCCCCAATACGGGCAGTATTGATGATGGCCATCAAATCTGGAATTTTCTCCGGAGTCGGGTTAATACCAATACGACTGATTTGCACACTCGCAGTGTTACCATTGCCCAGCAGCCAATGCTGAATAGCTTTGAAAGGTGTAAACGTCCCACCTGAAAACTCGGTCGGAACCGCTAACTGGGCATTGTTCTGGATCTTAGAACCTTCTTTAATACCCTGATTCCAAGCATCAGCTGTGCTGAGTTTAGGGTTCTTTAGCAATAAGAGATCTGCCCCATGGGCAACTTTCAAATCACCCATGATAAAGCCATCCAGACCATAAGCAGGCTTGTTGCTATGCATCGCATGCAGATGACGCTCCAGCATGGGAGCCCAATCACCTCGAGCGTACGCGGCACTTCGCTCCTGAACCATGCGATTGACGATTGCACCAGGTGAGGGAACGGTGAAACCGGTACTGCGTGAAGTACCGTATTCGTCGGGATATACATAAGTAGCTGGAAGCTCGAATTCCATATTAGTTCCTTTGAGTCGAATGATTAGTCGCGGAGAATTCCGCTTTCATGTCGCTCAAAGGCGATGGCTTGAGGCTCGCGGCCTTCACATGATTCAACGTCCCGCACCGGGAACATTTGATCTGGAGCTGGGCATACTCGCCCACTCGGACCAGTAGTCTGTTGCACTTTCCATATGCAATCTTTAAGCATCTGCAAAAACACACGCAGGTCCGCGGTATCGCTTCACTGCTGATCGGGAGGAACGTCCCGCGGCGGCACTTCGCATACGCCGAGCCGCTTGGCGACCCAGCGCTCGTAAAGACCGATCGCCACATCGGCGCCAGCCATGGCGGTCAGGCAACCCAGGGCGCAAGCGCTCCAGATCGACATGCCGAGGGCGTACAAAAGCATGGTTGCCGATACGCCGCAGACCACGCAGGCACCGGAGCGCAAGGCCAGGCGCCGCAATAACGACCAGCCACGGGCGCCCTCCTTGTCTGCGCGCCACATCTCGCCGGACACCCCGCCCACCAGGGCGAGCACGATGACCAGCCAGATCGGCATGTCCAGCAACGCTTGTTGCTCGTTTGTCATGTCACGCTTCCTGGGGGGTGATGGTTAAGAACGAGAGAATCGATAAGCTATCGAGTGATGAGCATGTCGAGACTGGTCGCGTCGCAGGAGTTGTTGGCTTTCCTGTCGATGACCAGATAAAGCGAAGACGTCGGCGTGACGGCGATGCTGTTCAGCATGAACGTGGCGCTGCCGCCGTTTGCCAGGCTCCCGGACTGGAGCACGGTGTCGCCCAGGTTGAGCGACCAGCCGACACCGTCCCCGCAAGCGTTATGCAGGTCATTGACCCGGCCCAGCACGTTGATATTGCCGGTGACAGGACTGGCCCAGCGGAAAATGCTCTGGCTGTTGGTGCCTGGATGCGTGGCCACGTCGCCCTGCTTGAACACGAAACTGGTGCCCGAGCCGGTGAAGGTGAAGCTTGCGTTGGGAATGGAGATCCAAGCACCCGTCAGGTCGTCACGCCAGCAGGTGGTTGGCTTGCCATTGCATACCCCGGCCTGGAACGTCGGAAAGAGCGTGTAGTTGGCCGAGGCATTCACCCCCGATTTGTTTTGCATGAACGACCAGGGCGAACCGGCCGGCGCCGCTTCGGTCATGAGGTACATGTCCCGGGCCAGGTTCCACGACAGGGCCGTATCAGCCCAACTGTTCAGGGATACGAAGGACGACAGAAACGCAGTCGCCAGCAGGATTTTTTTAAGCAATTCCATTTTTCTTACCTCGATGGATGTCATTGAGTACGGCGTGCAGGGTCTATTCCGCACGCTGTTCGCTCGCCGGCGTTCACTCGAGGCTCAACGGCCTTCACATGATTCAACGTTCCGCATCGGGAACATTTGATCTGGAGTTCGGTGTTCTCGCCCATGCGGGCCAGAAGTCTTTTGCAGTGACCGCATCTGAAATCCTTCAGCATCGAAAGCCCTCCCATTGGCGGCGGTTTGAAGTGCCTCGCGGCACAGGCATTCCAAAAAGCCCGGTTGCCCAGGCTTTTCAGTAATGCGCTTGATCTTTCGGCGCGACTGGCGCGGTACGGATCCATTCAAATTGTTCCTCCGACCGCGGTCCCTGCCCGCCGGATAACTGCTTCTGGTGCTTTACGCTGCACACCCGGGTCAGTTGCCAACCCTCTGAACCGTTAAGGCCGGTTCATCGCTGCCTGTTGGTGGAACTAAAGAGCTTCGTTGCCAGCCGCTTTGTCGAGCGGCTTGGACACAGAATATGCATGGATGCATATACAGTCAATGCGTAAATGCATTTATTTATGCGCGACCAATGCGCAAATGCATGAAACCCTTGGGAACACGGGGGTTGCGGCTTTTCAGGAGGCGAAAAAAAACCCGCACGGCGGCGGGTTTTATCTGACAGCGGAGGGGTTAACGGGCGTACATGCCCCACCAGAAGACGTGACCGAGGATGACGATTTGCTCGTCCTGCATTTCCTGGAAGGTGTAGTCCTCATCCGGATGCTCATCACGGTTGAAGCTGCGCAGGCGGATGCCGGTGGGCAGGCGATAAAGCTGCTTCACCCGCAATTGGCCGTTGTGATTGATGGCGTAGAGGTCACCGTCGACAATGTCGCCGATCCCACACTTGCCTGCGTTCACCCCAACCGTGGCCCCGTCGCGCAGCACCGGCAACATACTGTTGCCGCGCACCGTCACGCACTTGGCCTGATCAAACTGTACGCCGTTGTGGCGCAGGCTGCGCTTGCCAAAGCGCAGGCTTGAGCGCTCGCTTTCCTCGATGACGAATCTTCCTGATCCAGCAGCCAATTCAACCTCGCGCAGAAAAGGGACCGACACTTCGTCTTCTTCGACGGGTGTTTCGTCGTCCCACAGGCTTATGTCCTTGAGTTCGGAATGCGGCTCATCGCGGCGGGCATTGCCGGCGGGCACAACGTCCGCGCGCCCGCGCAACTGATCGGTGCTCACGGCAAAATATTCGGCGATCTTCGAGATGTGTTTATCCGAAGGATCGACGATCTTGCCGCTGAGGATCCGCGAGAGGGTGGACTGAGGCACGCCGGTACGCCGGTGAAGCTCCGTGGGGGAGATCCCGTGCTGATCGAGCAATGCTCTTAATACGGTAGAAACGTTGCGTTTTTGCATAACGCGCATAATGCTTGTTCTTTTCGTAGAAGACAAATGCTGTTTTGCATAAATATGCAATGTGTAGGAGCTGTCGAGTGCAACGAGGCTGCGATCTTTCCCCAGACACTTGAATCTCAAGCGAAAGATCAAAAGATCGCAGGCTTCGCCAGCTCCTACAAAAGCCAACCCCCCTCACCCGGGATTTGCCCTACACGTCCCTAAGAAAAGGCTCCAACCCCGTCCCCCAAATGTGCGACGCAAGGCTACGTTTTCTTGCGCCTCTGCCTACAACTACGCCAGAATCCGCCGGCTTGTGCGCCTTGGAGCCCCTCGGTACTTTTGATCCTGTCACTGCCCATCAGTGATCGGGTTTAGTCGCTCGGTATTCCAAGGCGCTCATTGCTCCATTCAGTCAGGTACTTCTATTCCTGCACTTGATGGTAGCTGTGCGCAGGGCGCCCTCGGGCGCGCCGGTTTCTTGGATCCCCGGTCGACTAACCTGCGTACAGCTGCCGCCCCTCGTTTAGTCGCGAGTGAGTGGTGGCTCAACTTCAAGGATCCATAGAATGCCGAAGAACACTCCAAATCCCCCAGACGATCACGTCTCCCGCAGCCAATCGGCCAACGCCAAGAAACTCGACGACGCGGCCACCCGCGCCCTGGACTATTACCTCAAGCCGAAAGCCGACAAAGAAACCTGCGACACACCCGACACCCTTTTCATCATCGCCCCCAACATCGACGCCGAATGCCTGCTCGCCAACCTCAGCGAAACCCTGGCCTCGGCCAACGCCATGGTCAGCGACCTGGCATTCGACCTGAAGGGCTCGCGACGGAATATCTTGCTGGGGGTTCAACAGATGATCGAGCTGAGCCAGTTGCTGGCGAATCGGGCGCTGGATGTGGTTGAACCGAGGTAGGCATCCATGATGCAAGCCGAGACCTAAGAGAAGCCCGAGCAATCAATGTGGGAGCGAGCTTGCTCGCGATAGCGGTAGTTCAGTTACAGCTAAGTTGTATTGGCTGCCGTCATCGCGAGCAAGCTCGCTCCCACAATGGGCCGCAGTGAACACAGAACTCATGGACACCCAGGATCACCTGTGGGAGCAAAGCTTGCTCGCGATGAGGCCAGCAAACCCAACATCCATGTGACTGAGCCACCGCCATCGCGAGCAAGCTTTGCTCCCACAGTTCTGATGGGTGTACGACCGGGAGAGCCAGGTCGGCTATCAGGCCGCCTCGCGGTGGACGTTGATCTCGGGCGCCCCGTTAACCACGCTGGCTGAACGAAGGTATTGCGCAGTGGGCAACCCGGCAAGGATGCCGAGCCTAGGCGAGGCACCAAGTGGTGGGGCAAAAGCGTTTTGCTTACTTTTGACTGGGCCGGCTTCCGGGCTTTTCAAAAGTGAGCCGCCGTCAGGGCGGAACCCTAAGCAGCCGTTACCGAAAAAACGGATAAGTCCCCAATCCCAAAAACCACTCACATATGGGTAGCACAGACCACCCATGTTAACCTTGCGCCCATCGCGGAAAAGCCGGGCCAATGCCCCTCCTTTTGCCCCACACCTTTCAACGAGCTTGCCTGACACCCATGAATACCGCCGTGAACGACCTCTCCAGCCACACGCCGATGATGCAGCAATACTGGCGCCTGAAGAACCAGCACCCCGATCAGCTGATGTTCTACCGCATGGGCGACTTCTACGAAATCTTCTACGAGGACGCAAAGAAGGCCGCCAAGCTGTTGGACATCACCCTGACGGCACGTGGGCAATCGGCGGGCATGGCCATTCCGATGTGCGGGATTCCTTACCACGCGGCAGAAGGTTACCTGGCGAAGCTGGTCAAGCTCGGCGAATCCGTGGTGATCTGCGAACAAGTCGGCGACCCGGCCACCAGCAAGGGCCCGGTGGAACGCCAAGTCGTGCGGATCATCACCCCAGGCACGGTCAGTGACGAAGCCTTGCTGGATGAACGCCGGGACAACCTGATCGCCGCAGTGCTGGGCGATGAACGCCTGTTCGGCCTGGCGGTGCTGGACATCACCAGCGGTAACTTCTCGGTACTGGAAATCAAGGGCTGGGAAAACCTGCTGGCGGAACTGGAACGGGTCAATCCAGTAGAGCTTTTAATTCCTGATGACTGGCCCAAAGACCTGCCGGCAGAAAAACGCCGTGGCGTGCGTCGTCGGGCGCCGTGGGATTTTGAGCGTGATTCGGCGCTGAAAAGTCTCTGCCAGCAGTTTTCCACCCAGGACCTCAAGGGCTTCGGTTGCGAGAACCTGACCCTGGCCATCGGCGCTGCCGGTTGCCTGCTGGCCTACGCCAAGGAAACCCAGCGCACCGCCCTGCCCCACTTGCGCAGCCTGCGGCACGAACGCCTGGATGACACCGTGGTGCTGGACGGCGCGAGCCGCCGCAACCTGGAACTGGACACCAACCTGGCCGGCGGGCGCGACAACACCTTGCAATCGGTGGTCGATCGCTGCCAGACCGCCATGGGCAGCCGCCTGCTGACACGCTGGTTGAATCGGCCGCTGCGGGACTTGACCGTGCTGCTGGCGCGCCAGTCCTCCATTACCTGCCTGCTGGATCGTTATCGCTTCGAGCAGTTGCAACCGCAGCTCAAGGAAATCGGTGACATCGAGCGGATTCTCGCCCGCATCGGTTTGCGCAACGCCCGTCCCCGCGACCTGGCGCGCCTGCGCGATGCCCTCGGCGCGTTGCCCGAATTGCAGGTGGCGATGACCGACCTCGAAGCGCCACACCTGCAGCAACTGGCGCGCACCACCAGCACCTACCCGGAGCTGGCCGCGCTGCTGGAAAAAGCCATTATCGATAACCCACCCGCGGTGATCCGTGACGGTGGCGTGCTGAAAACCGGCTACGACGCCGAACTCGACGAGCTGCAAGCGCTGAGCGAGAACGCCGGCCAGTTCCTGATCGACCTCGAAGCCCGGGAAAAAGCCCGTACCGGCCTTGCCAACCTCAAGGTCGGCTACAACCGTATCCACGGTTATTTCATCGAATTGCCGAGCAAGCAGGCCGAACAGGCACCAGCCGATTATGTTCGCCGCCAGACCCTCAAGGGCGCCGAGCGTTTCATCACCCCGGAACTCAAGGCGTTCGAAGACAAGGCGCTGTCGGCCAAGAGCCGCGCCCTGGCCCGGGAAAAGATGCTCTATGAAGCGTTGCTCGAAGACCTGATCAGCCAACTGCCGCCGTTACAGGACACTGCTGGCGCCCTAGCGGAACTGGATGTGCTGAGCAACCTGGCCGAACGCGCGCTGAACCTGGACCTCAATTGCCCGCGCTTCGTCAGTGAGCCGTGCATGCGCATCAGCCAGGGTCGTCACCCGGTGGTCGAGCAAGTACTGACCACGCCGTTCGTGGCCAACGACCTGAGCCTGGACGACAACACCCGCATGCTGGTGATCACCGGCCCGAACATGGGCGGTAAATCCACCTACATGCGCCAAACCGCGTTGATCGTGCTGCTGGCCCATATTGGCAGCTTCGTTCCGGCGGCCAGCTGCGAATTGTCCTTGGTGGACCGGATCTTCACCCGCATCGGCTCCAGCGACGACCTGGCCGGTGGACGTTCGACGTTCATGGTGGAAATGAGCGAAACCGCGAACATTCTGCACAACGCCACCGAACGCAGCCTGGTGCTGATGGACGAAGTCGGACGCGGCACCAGCACCTTCGACGGCTTGTCCCTGGCCTGGGCAGCGGCCGAACGCCTCGCGCACCTGCGGGCCTACACGCTGTTCGCCACCCATTACTTCGAACTCACCGTGTTGCCGGAAAGCCAGCCTTTGGTGGCCAACGTCCACCTCAATGCAACCGAGCACAACGAACGCATCGTCTTCCTGCACCACGTGCTGCCCGGCCCGGCCAGCCAGAGCTACGGCCTGGCGGTGGCGCAACTGGCCGGCGTGCCAAGTGAAGTCATTACCCGTGCCCGCGAGCACCTGAGCCGCCTGGAAACCACCAGCCTGCCCCACGAAGCGCCGCGCCCGACCAAAGGCAAACCGGCCGCACCGCAGCAAAGCGACCTGTTCGCCAGCCTGCCGCATCCGGTGCTCGATGAACTGGCCAAGCTCGATCTGGACGACCTGACACCTCGTCGGGCACTGGATTTACTCTATACATTGAAGACACGGATCTAACACACAGGCTTTCAAGCTGTTAGAATCGCGCGCGGTTTGGGATGCTGCGGACTATTAGCCTGGTTCGCAGACTATCGCTCCCAAACCTGGCGACCCTACCGTGAAGGGGCTTCGCTGCCGCCGCCTGAGGAGAGAATTAGAAATGACCTTCGTCGTCACCGACAACTGCATCAAGTGCAAGTACACCGACTGCGTAGAAGTGTGTCCGGTGGACTGCTTTTACGAAGGGCCGAATTTCCTGGTCATTCACCCGGACGAGTGCATCGACTGCGCCCTGTGTGAACCGGAATGCCCGGCGAACGCCATTTTCTCGGAAGACGAAGTGCCGGCCGGCATGGAGAACTTCATCGAGCTGAACGCAGAACTGGCGGACATCTGGCCGAACATCACCGAGAAGAAAGATGCGCTGCCGGACGCCGAAGAGTGGGATGGCAAGGAAGGCAAGCTCAAGGATCTGGAACGCTGATCGTTGCTGCTTTCGTGGAAAAGGCCCCTTGCGGGCCTTTTTGCTTTTTCGGGTCAAGAAATCGCAGGCAAAAAAAAGGGGCGGTTTGACCCGCCCACATTTTTTCCCTAATCCCTTTAATCCTTTTCATCATCCTGATGAATCGCGTCCTGCGATGTCCTTCCTTCCCATCGTCCTTGACGGGTGTGTCTGTCCGTCGACACAGGACTGATATTAGTATTTTCCCAGGCGAGTGCAACGCGACTGATACAGGTGGCTTGCTCTGTCACGCTACGTTCATCAACAAATTTTCGTTATAAATCAGTCAAATACAAAAAGATCACGGTATTTATAGCGGTCTGTCCGGCCGATGGGGAACTGATCGCTTACGTAACACTAGGCAAAGGCTTACACGCTGAACCTACAAATGGAGTTGGGGTTGGAAAAGCGACTCTTCAGATACGCAGAAGATTCGAACCAGTCGCGATGTTCTATAGTTTTACGAGCGGGGGTTTCAGGAGTGGTGTGTATATCCGTTTCTGCGGTAACGGCGGCTTATGGTTCCGCTCTTACAGCGGGTCACTTTTGGAAGAGCGCCAAAAGTAACCATGGGCCCGCCGCGAAAGGCCATCCATGGCCCAGCGCGGCTACCTCGGCATCCATGCCGAGATGCCCACTGCGCAATGCCTGCGTTCGGCCAGCGTGGTTAACGGGGGCGTCCGAGATCAACGTCCACCGCGAGGCGGCCTAACAGCCGACCTGGCTCTCCCGGTCTTACACCCATCAGATCTGTGGGAGCAAAGCTTGCTCGCGATGAGGCCAGCAAACCCAACATCCATGTGACTGAACCACCGTCATCGCGAGCAGGCTCGCTCCCGCATTCAATCTTCAGCGGACACAAAATTCATATCCAACACAGTCCCACTGTGGGAGCGCTTGCTCGCGAAGAGGTCAGCACATCCAACATCTTCATCGACTGTAACGCCGCCTTCGCGAGCAAGCCCGCTCCCACAAGGGAAACGCGGTCCCACCCGGAGTCAGGTCGGCTATAAGGCCGCCTCGCCCTGGCTTTTGATCTGGGCGCCCCGTTAAACCACGCTGGCCGAACGCAGGCGGCACCTCGGCATGGATGCCGAGGTAGCCGCGCTGGGCCATGAATGGCCCTTCGCGGCGGGCCCACGGAGCAATGCCGGAGTGAGGGCACACCGAGCCTAAGCGAGGTGTCGAGTGGTGGGGCAGAGCGTTTTTGGTTACTTTTGGCGCTCTTTCCAAAAGTGACTCGCCGTAAGGGCGGAACCATAAGTAGCCGTGACCGAAGAAACGGATATACCCCCAAACCCAAGCCAAAAAAAACGGCACTTTTCATTTCTGAAAGAAGCACCGTTTTTTCCAAGTGAACAGCATCACAGCCAATCAGGGCCTTTCTGCTGCACTCGCCTTGGGTTATTGAAACAACGACTCGCTCGACAAGCCGTTCTTCTCCAGGATCTCTCGCAGACGCTTGAGACCTTCAACCTGGATCTGCCTCACCCGCTCACGGGTCAAACCAATCTCCAGGCCCACATCTTCAAGCGTGCTGCTTTCATGACCGCGCAAGCCGAAGCGGCGAATCACCACTTCCCGTTGCTTGTCCGTAAGTTCCGAAAGCCACTGGTCGATGCTCTGGGACAAGTCATCGTCCTGGAGCAACTCGCACGGATCGGTCGGACGATCGTCGGTCAGGGTATCCAGCAGGGTCTTATCCGAGTCCGGCCCCAGCGAGACGTCTACCGAAGAGACCCGCTCGTTGAGCCCAAGCATGCGCTTGACCTCACCTACCGGTTTTTCCAGCAGGTTGGCGATTTCTTCGGGTGAAGGTTCATGGTCGAGTTTTTGGGTCAACTCACGGGCGGCCCGCAGGTAGACGTTCAGCTCCTTGACCACATGAATCGGCAACCGGATGGTCCGGGTCTGGTTCATGATCGCCCGTTCGATGGTCTGGCGGATCCACCAGGTGGCGTAGGTCGAGAAACGGAAGCCGCGTTCGGGGTCGAATTTCTCGACGGCGCGAATCAGGCCCAGGTTGCCCTCTTCGATCAGGTCCAGCAGTGAAAGCCCACGATTGACATAGCGTCGGGCGATTTTCACCACCAGGCGCAGGTTGCTTTCAATCATGCGTTTTCGACCGGCCGGGTCGCCACTTTGCGACAGCCGCGCAAAATGAACTTCTTCCTCGGGGGAGAGCAGTGGCGAAAAACCGATTTCGTTGAGATACAGCTGAGTGGCGTCCAGCGCCCGGGTGTAATCGATGTACTTATGTTGTTTAAGCGAAGCGGAGTGTTTGGATTTGGCACGAACGGAAGGTGGAGTCGCCCCTTCATCATTCGACATCGAATCCATAGCGATGCCGGTCTCCATAAGGAGAACCTCATCGTCGATGTCAAACTCCGGCACTTCTTTACTGAGAGCCATTGTTATAGTCCTTTGGTGAGTTCGACCTCAAGCTCAAGCGACGCCTTTATCCTTGGCAACGCTGGAGCCTGTTCCCTCTACGTGACGGAACAGGCTGACAATCAAATCAACGCCGTGGCAGGAATTGCAGCGGATCGACTGGTTTACCTTGTCGGCGAATCTCAAAATGCAGTTTCACCCGGTCTGTTCCCGTTGATCCCATTTCGGCAATTGTCTGTCCGACCTTGACCTGCTGCCCCTCCCGAACCAACAGCCTGCGGTTGTGACCGTAGGCACTGACGTAGGTATCGCTGTGTTTGATGATCACGAGTTCGCCGTAGCCCCTCAAACCACTCCCGGCGTACACAACCGTGCCATCAGACGCGGCTAAAACAGGCTGTCCCAAATCCCCGGCGATATCAATTCCTTTATTCAAACTACCGTTTGAAGAGAATTTTCCAATGAGAACGCCACTAGAAGGCCATCCCCAGCCTGTCGGGGCGGGGCCTGCCGGAGGCATCGGAACGGGGGTCGGTTTGCTCGCGACGGACGGTACTGTCGCCGCTTCAGCCCCCGTCGGCCGGCGAATAACCGTGGTTTTACTCGAGGAAGAAGGCGTCGAACCCGACTGCGTAACCACCGCGGTAGGCGTTGAACCGCTACGGCCATCGAAGCGAATCGTCTGACCTGGGTGAATCGTATAAGGCGCAGGAATGTTGTTACGCGCCGCAAGGGCTTTGTAGTCCCAGCCGTAGCGGAAAGCGATGGAAAACAGCGTATCGCCGCGACGGACTACATATTGGCCGGTCGTTACTGTAGGACGTTGAGGTGTTGCATTGTTGCGATCGACAACCCGGACATTACCCGACGGCGTACTGGAACATCCGACCAGCAAAGTGCTCAAGACAAGGCCAGTCACCAGGCGCTGAAAGCTTGTGATACCCATACGCTGCGCAATGACTGTGAGACTCACCCGCCGCTCCCTTTGTGGTGGCAGAAAAATTGGAAACTGCCTGTCCAGGCAGAACTCATATAAATATAGCTGGCAACGACTGCGCCTCTATTAATGAAGCGCAATGTGTCGCCGCACACGTTTGCTCGACGCCGTTGGACTCTGTTCAGCAAATCGGTGCCGCTGTAAGACACAGGCTGGGCCACGGAATTCAGCGTCTGTTTATAAATGCTCAGGCCAACGGCCCATTGAGTAACGGCACGAACCGCACCGCCCCCAGGACGTGTCGCGAAAAACCGTGTTCTTCGCGCACGATCAGCATCAGTTGCTGGACTTCACCGGCACCCACCGGAATGACCAGTCGCCCGCCGGGAGCAAGCTGATCCAGCAGGGCCTGGGGAACATCGGTGGCCACCGCAGTCACGATGATGCCGTTGTACGGTGCCAGGGCCGGCCACCCCTCCCAGCCATCGCCCCAGCGAAACACCACGTTGCGCAGGTTCAACTCAACCAGGCGTTCCTTGGCGCGATCCTGCAGTACCTTGATCCGCTCTACGGAAAACACCCGCTCGACCAGTTGCGACAACACCGCCGTCTGGTAACCCGAGCCGGTACCGATCTCCATCACCTTGTCCAGCGGTCCCGCCTCCAGCAGCAACTCGCTCATGCGGGCCACCATGTATGGCTGGGAAATGGTCTGGTTGTGGCCGATCGGCAACGCCGTATCTTCATAGGCGCGATGGGCCAGGGCCTCATCGACGAACAGATGGCGCGGCGTGCGGCGAATGACTTCCAACACCTGGGCGTTGGAGAGACCTTCTTCGTAGAGACGCTGGATCAGTCGTTCACGGGTGCGCTGGGAGGTCATGCCGATTCCGCGGCGCAGCATATCGTCTTGCTCACGAGCCATCAGCGCAGCCCCTCCAGCCAGCCATCGAGATTTCGAAAGGCGTCGTTGAAGGTACGGTCCAACTGCAACGGCGTGATCGAGACATAACCTTGCATCACCGCATGGAAATCAGTGCCCGGCCCGCCGTCCTCGGCATCACCGGCGGCGGCGATCCAGTAACCGGCCTTGCCGCGCGGGTCGACGACATGCATCGGTTTGGCGGCGCGGGCACGGTGGCCCAGGCGAGTGAGCTGGATGCCACGGATGTGATCGAGCGGCAGGTTGGGGATATTCACGTTCAGCACCGTGCGTGGCGGCAGCTCCAGCTCGCCGTGGGCTTCGACCAGTTTACGGGCGAAGTAGGCGGCGGTCGGCAAATTATCGACCTGCCGCGAAACAAACGAAAAGGCAAACGATGGCTTTTCCAGGAAGCGACCTTCCAGGGCGGCGGCAACCGTGCCGGAATAAAGCACGTCGTCCCCCAGGTTGGCGCCCAGGTTGATACCCGACACCACCATGTCCGGCTCACGCTCCAGCAAGCCGTTGAGGCCCAGGTGCACGCAATCGGTCGGAGTGCCGTTGAGGCTGATGAAACCGTTATCCAGATAGCAGGGGTGCAACGGACGGTCGAGCGTCAGCGAGCTGCTGGCGCCGCTTTTGTCCTGGTCCGGGGCGATGACCACGCACTCGGCAAAATCCGCCAGCGCAGCATAAAGCGCGGCAAGACCGGGTGCAGTCACCCCGTCGTCGTTAGAAATCAGAATACGCATGGGCTGTCCGTCTGCCCCACCGGCACCAGATCGACGAGTTCGCGCACCAAGACAGTGGCGAAACATCCGGCCGGCAGGACGAATTCCAGTTGCAGAATGTCCAGCGAGGGATAATGCCACGACAGCCCGCCAATGGGCAGTCGCAGGATGCGACGTTCGTGACTCATTCCCGCGTTTATCAACCAGTCCCGCAAATCGGCCTCGCCCGCGGCGATGGCTTGTTCCAGCTCGAACGTCGCACCAGCGGCAGGCGAAGGTCCCTCGCCCCACTGCGGCCCGGTCGGGTGCAGGTCGAGAATGGCCAGGCGCGGGTCGCTGCATTCAGCCTCGCCGGCCGGGAAAAAACTGCGGCTGTCGGTGAAGGCAAGCAAATCGCCCACCTGGGCTTTTTGCCAGGTACCGTCGGCGACCCGCGCCGCCAGCACCCGGTTGAACAGGAAACTGCGGGCGGTGGACAACAGCCGCGAGCGCACATTGCGCTGTTCCGGCAACGCCTTGCGCACCGCCCAGGCCCGAGCATCGACGACGTTGCCGCCGTCATGGCCGAAACGCTGGGCGCCAAAATAGTTGGGGATGCCCTGGCGGACAATCCGTTGCAGGCGCGCATCGATCGCCGCCGTATCGCCCTTGAATTGGGTCAGGCGCAAGGTAAAGCCATTGGCCGAGTGCGCGCCGCGTTGCAGCTTGCGCCTGTGGCGTGCGGTCTTGAGGATTTTCAGCGTGTCGTTCTCCGCCGCCGACAGGTCCGGATCGGCCTTGCCCGGCAATTGGACGCTGAACCACTGGCGGGTCAGGGCCTGACGGTCCTTGAGCCCGGCGTAGCTGACGGTGCGCAGCGGCACGCCGGCAGCCTTGGCGATTCGCCGGGCCGCTTCTTCGGTGTTCAAGCCACGTTTTTCAACCCAGATCCACAAGTGCTCGCCATCGCCGGTCAACGGGATGTCGAGCACTTCATCGACCTGGAAATCTTCAGCGGTGGCCTTGAGTACCGCGCTGCCCAGCGGTTCGCCGTAGGCCCGCGGCCCCAACAGTTCCAGTTCAGTCATGGGCGCAGCAACAAGGCAACGGAGTGGACGGCAATGCCTTCTTCGCGACCGACGAAGCCAAGCTTCTCGGTGGTGGTGGCTTTCACGTTCACTTGGTCCAACTCAACTTGAAGATCCTCGGCAATCAATTGGCGCATCGCTTCGATGTGCGGCGCCATCTTGGGGGCCTGGGCAACGATGGTGTTATCGACATTGCCGACTTTCCAGCCCTTGGCGTGGATCAGCGAGACCACATGGCGCAGCAGCACGCGGCTGTCGGCGCCCTTGAATTGCGGGTCGGTGTCGGGGAAGTGCTTGCCGATGTCACCCAGGGCAGCCGCGCCGAGCAATGCATCGCTCAAGGCGTGCAGCAGGACATCACCGTCAGAATGCGCGAGCAGCCCGAAGCCGTGTGCGATCCGCACGCCGCCCAGGGTAATGAAATCGCCTTCAGCGAAACGGTGAACATCGTAGCCGTGGCCAATACGCATAAAAAAACGCCCCGATTTTTGTCAGGGCGTGATTCTACCTGCATTAGGCCTTTAGAGCGCGCGCATGATGCTGCAAGTGGTCATCAATGAAGCTGGCGATGAAGAAATAGCTGTGGTCGTAGCCCGGTTGCAGGCGCAGTTCCAGCGGATGGTCGGCAGCCTTGGCCGCCTGTTGCAGGGCTTCGGGCTTGAGCTGGTTGGCCAGGAAATCATCGCGATCGCCCTGGTCCACCAGCAGTGGCAGCTTCTCCTGCGCCTCGGCAATCAATGCACAGGCATCCCATTCACGCCATTTCGAACGGTCTTCCCCCAGGTAACGAGAGAAAGCCTTCTGGCCCCATGGGCAATCCATCGGATTGTTGATCGGCGAAAAGGCCGACACCGAGCGGTAACGCCCCGGGTTGCGCAAGGCGCAGACCAGCGCGCCATGACCGCCCATGGAATGACCACTGATGCCGCGTTTGTCCGAGGCCGGGAAATGCGCTTCGACGAGTGTCGGCAATTCCTGCACCACGTAGTCATGCATCCGATAGTGCCGTGCCCACGGATCCTGCGTGGCGTTCAGATAAAAACCCGCCCCCAGGCCGAAGTCCCAGGCACCGTCCGGATCGCCCGGCACGTCGGCGCCACGAGGGCTGGTGTCCGGCGCGACGATGATCAGGCCCAACTCGGCGGCCATGCGCTGGGCACCGGCCTTTTGCATGAAGTTCTCGTCGGTGCAGGTCAGCCCGGACAACCAATACAGGACAGGCAACTTGCCGCCCTGCTCGGCTTGCGGCGGCAGGTACACGGCAAACACCATGTCACAACCGAGCACGTCGGAACGGTGCCGGTAACGTTTGTGCCAGCCGCCGAAGCTTTTCTGGCAGGAGATGTTTTCCAGACTCATGACCGACCTCAGAAATGGATAACGGTGCGGATGCTCTTGCCTTCATGCATCAGGTCGAACGCCTTGTTGATATCTTCCAGGCCCATGGTGTGGGTAATGAACGTATCCAGCGGGATCTCGCCCGTCTCGGCCATTGCCACATAGCTTGGCAACTCGCTGCGACCGCGCACGCCACCAAAGGCCGAACCGCGCCAGACGCGCCCGGTCACCAACTGGAAGGGACGGGTGGCGATTTCCTGGCCGGCGCCGGCCACACCGATGATCACCGACTCGCCCCAGCCTTTGTGGCAGCACTCCAGCGCGGCACGCATCAACTGGACATTGCCGATGCACTCGAAGGAAAAGTCCACGCCGCCGTCAGTCATATCGACGATGACTTCCTGGATCGGACGGTCGAAGTCTTTCGGGTTGACGCAATCGGTGGCACCCAGTTGCTTGGCGATTTCGAACTTGGCCGGGTTGATGTCGATGGCGATGATGCGCGAAGCCTTGGCCTTCACCGCGCCAATCACTGCCGACAGGCCGATGCCGCCCAGGCCGAAGATCGCCACGGTGTCACCCGGCTTGACCTTGGCGGTGTTGAGGACCGCGCCGATACCGGTGGTGACGCCGCAACCCAGCAGGCAGACCTTTTCCAGCGGGGCTTCTTTTTGAATCTTCGCGACGGAGATTTCCGGCAGCACGGTGTACTCAGAGAACGTCGAGGTGCCCATGTAGTGGAAAATCGTCTCGCCCTTGTAGGAAAAACGCGAGGTGCCGTCCGGCATCAGGCCTTTGCCCTGGGTGGCGCGAATCGCCTGGCAGAGGTTGGTCTTGCCTGACTTACAGAATTTGCACTGACCGCATTCCGGCGTGTACAGCGGGATCACATGGTCGCCCACCGCGACCGAGGTCACGCCTTCGCCGATGGCTTCGACAATCGCACCGCCTTCGTGACCGAGGATCGACGGGAAGATCCCTTCCGGGTCGGCGCCCGACAAGGTATAGGCGTCGGTGTGGCAGACACCGGAAGCCACCACGCGCAACAGCACTTCGCCCGCCTTGGGCATGGCGACGTCGACTTCAACGATTTCCAGGGGTTTCTTGGCCTCGAAGGCAACGGCAGCGCGCGACTTGATCATCCGGACTCTCCAGCAAATAAAAACAAGACCGGGAGTGTAATCCTCCGCCGGACGATGAATAATCCAACCAAAAGCAAAACATTATTGCTGTACAGGGATAATCCTTCATGTCCGATAACCGCTGGGAAGGGATCGACGAGTTCGTCGCCGTGGCCGAATGCAGTCAATTCACCGCCGCCGCTGAACGTCTCGGGGTTTCGTCTTCCCACATCAGTCGACAAATCGTACGGCTTGAAGAGCGTTTGCAGACACGTTTGCTCTACCGCAGTACCCGGCGGGTCACCCTGACCGAGGCCGGCCAGACATTTTTGCAGCATTGCCAACGCCTGCAGGACGGGCGCGAGGAAGCACTGCGGGCGGTGGGCGATCTCACCAGCGAACCCAAGGGCATGCTGCGCATGACCTGCGCCGTGGCCTATGGCGAACGGTTCATCGTGCCTCTGGTAACGCGGTTCATGGGGCTGTACCCGCAGTTGCGGGTAGACATCGAGCTGAGCAACCGTCCTCTGGACCTGGTGCACGAAGGCCTCGACCTGGCGATTCGCCTGGGTCGCCTGCAGGACTCCCGCCTGGTCGCCACGCGCCTGGCACCGCGGCGCATGTACCTGTGCGCTTCACCCTCTTACCTGGAACGCTACGGGCGGCCCCATAGCTTGTCGGAACTGAGCCGCCACAATTGCCTGATCGGCAGCTCCGACGTCTGGCAACTGGAGCAGAACGGGCGGGAATTTTCCCAACGGGTACAGGGAAACTGGCGCTGCAACAGTGGGCAAGCGGTGTTGGACGCGGCGCTGCAAGGGGTGGGGTTGTGCCAACTGCCGGATTATTACGTATTGGAGCATTTGCACAGCGGTGCATTGATCTCGCTGCTGGAGGCTCATCAGCCACCGAATACGGCGGTGTGGGCGTTGTACCCGCAGCAGCGGCACCTGTCGCCGAAGGTGCGCAAGTTGGTGGATTTTTTGAAGGAAGGGTTGGCTGGGCGGCCGGAATATCGGGGATGACAGTGGTTTTTTGTCGTCTGGGGGTGACGCCATCGCGAGCAAGCTCGCTCCCACAGGGTTATCGTCGAATGACGGTCAAGTGTTCACACCAACCCACTGTGGGAGCGAGCTTGCTCGCGATGGCGCCGGCCCAGACGATGAAGATCTAACGAGGAAACATATCCGGTTTAATGCCGATTCGCCCAGCGCTGGCGCAACCACTCCAGATCTTCCGGCCGGGTGACCTTGATGTTATCGGCCCGCCCTTCGATCAGCCGCGGCGCCTGCCCGGCCCATTCCATGGCGGACGCTTCGTCGGTAATCAGCGCATCTGCAACCAGGCTGTCGGCCAAGGCCCGATGCAAGGCGCCGAGGCGGAACATCTGTGGCGTGTAGGCTTGCCAGATCACGCTGCGATCAACGGTCTCCAGCACGCGGCCGTGTTTGTCGACGCGCTTGAGGGTGTCGCGCGCCGGGACGGCCAGCAGGCCGCCGACTGGATCGGTCGCCAACTCGCTGAGCAGTGTGTCCAGATCATCCCGGGCCAGATTGGGCCGGGCGGCGTCGTGCACCAGCACCCAGTCGTGATCGTCGGCGCCCTGCTCGTGCAGGTACAGCAAGGCATTGAGCACTGAATCCGAACGTTGCTCGCCACCGTCGACGCGCTGGATGCGTGTGTCGTTGGCACAGGCCAGGGTCGGCCAGTAAGGATCATCGTGTGCAAGGCTGACCACCACGCCCTTGACGGTGGGATGGTCGAGGAAACAGCCGAGGCTGTGTTCAAGAATTGTGCGTCCGCCCAACTGCAGGTATTGCTTGGGACGGTCCGCGGCCATACGAGCGCCAACGCCCGCGGCAGGAATCACGGCCCAGAAGGCCGGCAAACGAATACTCATTGGGCCAACTGGTAGAGGGTTTCGCCCTCCTTGACCATGCCCAGTTCATGTCGAGCCCGTTCTTCAACGGTCTCCATGCCTTTTTTCAGCTCTGTCACTTCGGCGTCCATCACCCGATTACGCTCAAGCAGCGCCTCGTTCTCGGCGTGTTGGTCGGCAATTTGCTGAGTCAGGTCGGCCACTTGCGCCAAGCTGCCATTGCCCACCCACAGGCGGTACTGCAGGCCGGCCAGCAACAGGAGCAAGACAAGAAACAACCAATTGGGACTGCGCATCGAATATCAGGTATCCAGTGAAAAAAGACCGCCATGCCAAACTTTGAAGCGTCTGATAGCACGAAGCCTGGAAAACCCAGGCTTGTGCTTGATAAGGCATCAGATTAGAGGCAAAACCGCCGCCATGGCGACTTTTGCGACCTAATCCGCTGTCTTTTTACCATTTACCGCTTAACCGCGAAACTCGGCGCGACCGTTGTACTTGGCCTTGCCGTTCAACTGCTCTTCGATACGCAGCAGCTGGTTGTACTTGGAAACGCGGTCGGAACGGCACAGCGAACCGGTCTTGATCTGGCCTGCCGCAGTGCCCACGGCCAGGTCGGCAATGGTCGAGTCTTCGGTTTCACCGGAGCGGTGGGAGATCACGGCGGTGTAGCCGGCCGCCTTGGCCATCTGGATGGCTTCCAGGGTTTCGGTCAGGGTACCGATCTGGTTGAACTTGATCAGGATCGAGTTGGCGATCTTCTTGTCGATGCCTTCTTTCAGGATCTTGGTGTTGGTCACGAACAGGTCGTCACCCACCAGCTGGGTTTTCTCGCCGATCTTGTCGGTGAGG
This sequence comes from Pseudomonas brassicacearum subsp. brassicacearum, assembly GCF_008801605.1. Lineage (GTDB taxonomy): Bacteria > Pseudomonadota > Gammaproteobacteria > Pseudomonadales > Pseudomonadaceae > Aquipseudomonas > Aquipseudomonas brassicacearum. The sequence goes on from NZ_VZPJ01000012.1 coordinate 203,037, forward strand.
ATTTTCCAGCCAGCCCAGTCGGACTCGTCCAGGCCGTCTTCGATGGAGATGATCGGATAGCGTTCGGTCAGGCCCTTGAGGTAGTCAGCGAAACCTTCGGCGGTGAACACCTGGCCTTCGCCGGACAGGTTGTACTTGCCGTCTTCGTAGAATTCACTGGCGGCGCAGTCCAGGGCCAGGGTCACGTCGGTGCCCAGCTTGTAGCCAGCATTGGCCACGGCTTCGGAGATCACTTTCAGCGCGTCTTCGTTGGACGCCAGGTTCGGTGCGAAACCGCCTTCGTCGCCAACCGCGGTGCTCAGGCCACGGGCTTTGAGCACAGCCTTGAGGTGATGGAAAATCTCGGTGCCCATGCGCAGGCCTTCGGAGAAGGTCTTGGCGCCAACCGGCTGCACCATGAATTCCTGGATGTCGACGTTGTTATCGGCATGCTCGCCGCCGTTGATGATGTTCATCATCGGCACCGGCATCGAGTAGACACCCGGAGTACCGTTGAGGTTGGCGATGTGGGCGTACAGCGGCAGGTCCTGGTCCTGGGCAGCGGCCTTGGCAGCGGCCAGGGACACGGCGAGGATCGCGTTGGCGCCCAGGGTGGCTTTGTTTTCGGTACCGTCGAGCTTGATCATCGCGTGATCGAGGGCTTTCTGGTCGGCAGGATCCTTGCCCAGCAACAGCTCGCGGATCGGACCGTTGATGTTGGCGACGGCTTTGAGCACGCCCTTGCCCAGGTAACGGCTCTTGTCGCCATCACGCAGCTCCAGCGCTTCGCGCGAGCCAGTGGAAGCACCGGACGGCGCGCAGGCGCTGCCGATGATACCGTTGTCGAGAAGCACGTCCGCTTCAACAGTGGGGTTGCCACGGGAGTCGAGAACTTCACGACCTTTGATGTCGACGATTTTTGCCATTGTTGTAAACACTCCAAAGTTGACGAAAACGCTGTGGGAGCACGGCTTGCCGGCGATGGGGGCCTCAAGGACGCCATCGCTGGCAAGCCATGCTCCCACAAGAGCAGTGCGGCCAGCGGGCCAGAGCGATAATCGAGCGGTACTTTACCGGAGAAAACCGCGTTACGCGGTTTCTATCGTCGGAAAACTCTTGACCAGCTCGTCCAACGCCTTGAGCTGAGACAGGAAAGGTTCCAGCTTGTTCAAGCGCAAGGCACAAGGGCCGTCGCACTTGGCATTGTCCGGATCCGGGTGGGCTTCAAGGAACAGGCCAGCCAGGGATTGGCTGATGCCAGCCTTGGCCAGGTCGGTCACCTGGGCGCGACGACCGCCGGCGGAGTCGGAACGACCGCCCGGCATCTGCAAGGCGTGCGTCACGTCGAAGAATACCGGGTATTCGAACTGCTTCATGATGCCGAAGCCGAGCATGTCGACTACCAGGTTGTTGTAACCGAAGCTCGAACCGCGCTCGCAGAGGATCAACTGGTCATTCCCAGCCTCTTCGCACTTGCTCAGGATGTGTTTCATTTCCTGGGGCGCGAGGAACTGGGCTTTCTTGATATTGATCACCGCGCCGGTCTTGGCCATCGCGACCACCAGGTCGGTCTGGCGCGACAGGAAAGCCGGCAACTGGATGATGTCGCAGACCTCGGCGACGACCGCGGCCTGGGCCGGCTCGTGGACGTCGGTGATGATCGGCACGCCAAAGGCTTGCTTGATGTCCTGGAAGATCCGCATGCCTTCTTCCAGGCCCGGGCCACGGTAGGAGGTCACGGACGAACGGTTGGCCTTGTCGAAGCTGGCCTTGAACACGTAAGGGATACCCAACTTCTGGGTGACCTTCACGTACTCCTCGCAGACCTGCATCGCCATGTCGCGGCTTTCCAGCACGTTCATGCCGCCAAACAGCACCATGGGCTTGTCGTTGGCAATCTCGATGTCGCCGACACGAATGATCTTCTGGGCCATCGTCTTATGCCTTTTTCTGGTGTTGAGCCAAAGCGGCTTTCACGAAACCGCTGAACAGCGGATGACCGTCCCGTGGCGTCGAGGTGAACTCGGGGTGGAATTGGCAAGCGACGAACCATGGGTGATCCGGGGCCTCGACCACTTCGACCAGCGCGCCGTCACCGGAACGACCGGAGATTTTCAGGCCGGCTTCGATCAACTGCGGCAGCAGGTTGTTGTTCACTTCATAGCGATGACGGTGACGCTCGACGATCACATCCTTGGCGTAGCAATCGTGCACCTTGGAGCCGGCTTCCAGCAGGCATTCCTGGGCACCGAGACGCATGGTGCCGCCCAGGTCCGAACTTTCGGTACGCACTTCCACCGCACCAGTGGCATCTTCCCACTCGGTGATCAGGCCCACGACCGGATGGCCGCTGGCGCGATCGAACTCGGTGGAGTTGGCGTCTTTCCAGCCCAGCACGTTACGGGCGAACTCGATGACCGCCACTTGCATGCCCAGGCAGATACCCAGGTAAGGCACCTTGTTTTCGCGAGCGTATTGCACGGCAGTGATCTTGCCTTCCACGCCCCGCAGGCCGAAGCCGCCCGGCACGAGGATCGCATCGGCGCCTTCGAGCAGGCCGGTGCCCTGGTTCTCGATGTCTTCGGAATCGATGTAGCGCAGGTTGACCTTGGTACGGTTGCTGATGCCAGCGTGACTCATCGCCTCGATCAGAGACTTGTAGGCGTCCAGCAGCTCCATGTACTTGCCGACCATGGCAATGGTGACTTCGTGTTCCGGGTTGAGCTTGGCATCGACCACGGCTTCCCATTCGGACAGGTCGGCGCTGGCGCATTGCAGGCCGAAGCGCTCGACGACGAAGTCGTCCAGGCCCTGGGAGTGCAGGATGCCCGGGATCTTGTAGATGGTGTCGGCGTCTTCCAGGCCGATGACCGCACGCTCTTCAACGTTGGTGAACTGGGCGATCTTGCGACGCGACGAGATGTCGATCGGGTGATCGGAGCGGCAGATCAGCACGTCCGGCTGCAGGCCGATGGAACGCAGTTCCTTGACCGAGTGCTGGGTGGGCTTGGTCTTGGTTTCGCCGGCCGTGGCGATGTACGGCACCAGTGTCAGGTGCATCAGCATCGCGCGCTTGGCGCCGATTTCGAAACGCAACTGGCGGATGGCCTCGAGGAACGGCTGGGACTCGATGTCGCCCACGGTGCCGCCGATTTCGACCATCGCCACGTCGGCATCGCCCGCACCCTTGATGATGCGACGCTTGATTTCGTCGGTGATGTGCGGGATGACCTGGATGGTCGCGCCCAGGTAGTCACCACGACGCTCCTTGCGCAGCACGTGTTCGTAGACACGGCCGGTGGTGAAGTTGTTGTTCTGGGTCATGGTCGTGCGGATGAACCGCTCGTAGTGGCCCAGGTCCAGGTCGGTCTCGGCGCCGTCGTGGGTGACGAACACTTCACCGTGCTGGAACGGGCTCATGGTGCCCGGGTCAACGTTGATGTACGGGTCCAGCTTGAGCATGGTGACCTTAAGTCCCCGCGCCTCCAGGATGGCCGCCAATGAAGCCGAGGCAATGCCTTTCCCCAATGAAGAAACAACACCGCCCGTGACGAATATGTAGCGCGTCATGAAAAACCCTAGAAGTCTGCGTTAAAGCGGTCCGAGCCGCCGGGGAAAGCGAAGGAAGGCCGAAGCCCCCGATCACCTGCATTAATCACAGTGCACCTTTCAAAAAAACCGCCGCGTTGGGACAGACCGGAAGTGAAATCACCGGTACGTTGCTCGCTACACATTTTTTGGAATCGCCCAGCAAAGACTGCTTGGTAATCGGCAACTCCTGCAATTCAGGCGAATCCACAGAAGTTGTATCAAGAAGGGAGCGTAGTCTACCGGAAAGCCCCTTTCAGCTCAAACCCAGATCTTGGCTTCCTGGCGTCCAGATCAATTGCCAACTGCCATCAGCCTGTGCATCGAGCCCGGCCAGGTTGGCTACCGCCAGCAATTGCTCGCCCTGATAGAGCAGCGGCAATCGACCTCGAACGAACGCCGGCACTGCCTTTTCATTGAGCAAACGCTTGAGGTCACGGTGACCACGACCCGCTAACGCCATTACCTCGCCGCCCTGACGATAGCGCACGCTGAGCGGCCCCGCAGGCGGCGTGCCGTCGAGCACCACCCGACCATTGCCCGGCAGCCGCAGCGCAACCGCCGGATCGGCCCAGTCGACGGTGCCTGGCAGCGAACATAGCCAGTGGTCGGATAACCACCAGACCCGCCCGGCGGCCCGATGCAGCTCGCCACCGGCCAGGCGCCAGATCGGTCGGGCATCGTCGGCGGCATCGCGCAACGAGTCCCAGCCCGACCAGTGATCGGTGTCGGGCAGCAGGGTCATCGGTGCCAGCCAGTGGCTCAAGGCGTTGCGCTGACGGGCCGGCGACAACGCCCACAAAGGCGCCAGCGCCAGGGATTGCAGCCCGAGCCAGTCGAACACGCCCGGGGTCGCGGCCCGGGCCAGGTCGATCCGCGCCAAATCGTCCAGCAAAGTTTGGGCTTCACCCATGTGCGCAGCGCTGCGAGCCAGGGTCGTCGAAGCTTGGGGCCATTGCTCGGCCAACACTGGAAAAACCCGCTGGCGCAGGTAATTGCGCGCATGCCGGTGATCGTCGTTGGAGGGATCTTCGATCCAGCTCAAGCCCTGCTGCCTCGCATAGGCTTCCAGCTCCACACGGGACACATCGAGCAAGGGCCGCAGCAAATGCCCTTGGCCCAACGGACGCTGCGGCGGCATCGCCGCCAAGCCCTTCACCCCCGCCCCCCTTAGCAGGCGAAACAGCAGGGTTTCGGCCTGATCATCGCGATGCTGGGCGGTAAGCAGCACTTCATCGCTGTGGATCGCCGCTACAAAGGCCGCGTAACGCGCTTCCCGCGCGGCGCGCTCGACACTGGCGCCAGGGCGCACTTGCACAGTTACCACGTCCAGCGGCACGCCCAGGGCCGCGCAGACCGAACGACAATGGTCCGGCCACGCCTCAGCTACAGCCTGGAGGCCGTGATGCACATGAATAGCGCTCAGCGCGGGCAAGGGTTGGCGTTGCGAAAGGGTTACGAGCAGGTGCAGCAGGACGGTGGAGTCGAGGCCGCCGGAGAAGGCGATGCGCCAGGTGGCGGCGTTGCGCCAGGGGAGCATGTGTTTGAGGAGCCGGGTTGGCAGATCAATCGTGGGCTGATTCATCGCAACTGCCTTCACACAAATCAAATGTGGGAGCGAGCTTGCTCGCGATAGCGGTATCTCAGTCAACTTATCTGTTGAATGTTAACCCGTCATCGCGAGCAAGCTCGCTCCCACACAGGGGTACAGCGCTGAATCAGAGACCGTAGCTCATCAACCGCTCGTAGCGACGAGCCAGCAGCGCTTCGTTGTCGAACTTCTTGAGCATCGACAATTGCGAGCTCAGCTCGGCGCGGATCAGTGCCGCAGCCGCAGCCGGGTCGCGGTGAGCGCCGCCGACTGGCTCGTTGATCACTTTGTCGACGATGCCCAGGCCTTTGAGACGTTCGGCGGTAATGCCCATGGCCTCAGCGGCATCCGGCGCCTTCTCGGCGGTTTTCCACAGGATCGAGGCGCAGCCTTCCGGCGAGATCACCGCATAGGTGGAATATTGCAGCATGTTCAACTGGTCGCAGACACCGATGGCCAGTGCACCGCCGGAACCACCTTCGCCAATTACAGTGGCGATGATCGGGGTTTTCAGGCGCGCCATGACGCGCAGGTTCCAGGCAATCGCCTCGCTCTGGTTGCGCTCTTCGGCGTCGATGCCCGGGTAGGCGCCCGGCGTGTCGATGAAGGTCAGGATCGGCATCTTGAAGCGCTCGGCCATTTCCATCAGGCGGCAGGCCTTGCGGTAGCCTTCCGGACGCGGCATGCCGAAGTTGCGGCGCACCTTCTCGCGCACTTCACGGCCTTTCTGATGACCGATAACCATCACCGGCTGGTCGTCCAGGCGGGCGACACCGCCGACGATCGCGGCGTCGTCGGAGAAGTGGCGGTCGCCATGCAGCTCATCGAACTCGGTGAAGATGTGGTCGATGTAGTCCAGGGTATAGGGACGACGTGGATGACGCGCCAGGCGGGCGATCTGCCAGCTGGTCAGCTTGCCGAAGATGTCTTCGGTCAGCGTGCGACTTTTGTCCTGCAGACGAGAGATTTCATCGCCGATATTCAGCGAATTGTCATTACCGACCAAGCGCAACTCTTCGATCTTGGCTTGCAGGTCGGCGATCGGCTGTTCGAAATCTAGAAAATTCGGGTTCATAGGCGTCCGTCTTGGGTCGACGTCCAAGAGAGCTTGGGCCGGCCGGTTGTCTATTCGCGCCTACCTTAAGGGAGAGGCGCGTTCAGGTCGAGATTAAAAATTCGGGTCGAGATCAGGGGTATTCCGGTTTCGAGAATGGCCCCTGGCCGTCAACGGTATTGGAGGAAGACGTTGTCTTTGCCGAACTGGTCACGCAAGGCTTGAATCAACGCATCCGCCGGATCGATCCGCCAGCCTTCGCCGAACTGCAACACAGCCTTGGCGTCGGGGCGTACATACTCCATGGTGATCGGGCAGGCACCGCGATGGCGCTTGAACAATTCGCCCAACCAGCGTAGCTGATCGCCCTTGAGATCCTGGGTCTGCAACTTCAGGCGCAGGCTTTCAGCCAGGTTGGTACGGGCATCTTCCATGCTCATCACCCGCTTGACCCGCAGGCGCAGGCCACCGGAAAAGTCATCGTTGCTGACCTCGCCTTCCACCACCACCATCGCGTCAGTCTGCAACAGCGACTGCGCCGAGTGGAACGCATCGGCGAACAATGAGGCCTCGATGCGCCCGGAGCGGTCGTCGAGGGTGATGAAGCCCATCTTGTCGCCCTTTTTGTTCTTCATCACCCGCAGGGCGATGATCATGCCGGCGACGGTCTGCGTGTCGCGTGCCGGCTTGAGGTCGATGATGCGCTGACGGGCGAAGCGGCGGATCTCGCCTTCGTATTCGTCGATCGGGTGACCGGTGAGGTACAGGCCCAAGGTGTCTTTCTCACCCTTGAGGCGTTCCTTGAGGGTCAGCTCCTTGGCCTTGCGATGGTTGCCATAGACATCGGCGTCTTCTTCGACGAACAGCCCGCCAAACAGGTCGGCGTGGCCGCTGTCATGGGTACGGGCGGTCTGTTCGGCGGCCTTGATCGCCTCCTCCATCGCCGCCAGCAACACCGCGCGGTTGCGGTCGATGTTGGCCTGGTAGGCCTTGGGCTCATCCTGGAAGTAAGGTCCCAGCCGGTCCAGGGCACCACTGCGGATCAATCCGTCGAGGGTGCGCTTGTTGATGCGCTTGAGGTCAACCCGGGCGCAGAAATCGAACAGGTCCTTGAATGGCCCGTCCTGGCGCGCTTCGGTAATGGCTTCCACCGGCCCCTCGCCCACACCCTTGATCGCGCCCAGGCCGTAAATGATGCGGCCTTCGTCGTTCACCGTGAACTTGAACTCCGAAGCGTTCACGTCCGGTGCGTCGAGGCGCAACTTCATGGTCCGCACTTCTTCGATCAAGGTCACGACCTTGTCGGTGTTGTGCATATCCGCCGACAGTACCGCGGCCATGAACGGCGCCGGATAGTGCGCCTTCAGCCACGCGGTCTGGTACGACACCAGGCCATAGGCGGCGGAGTGGGATTTGTTGAAGCCGTAGCCGGCGAACTTTTCCACCAGGTCGAAAATGTTACCGGCCAGGTCAGGGTCGATGCCGTTGGTGGCGCAACCCTCGATGAAACCGCCGCGCTGCTTGGCCATTTCCTCGGGTTTTTTCTTACCCATCGCCCGACGCAGCATGTCCGCGCCGCCGAGGGTGTAACCGGCCATGACCTGGGCAATCTGCATCACCTGTTCCTGATACAGGATGATGCCGTAGGTCGGTGCGAGCACCGGTTTCAAGCCTTCGTACTGATAGTCCGAGTGCGGGTACGCCAGCTCGGCGCGGCCATGCTTACGGTTGATGAAGTCATCCACCATGCCCGATTGCAACGGGCCCGGACGAAACAGCGCCACCAGTGCGATCAGGTCTTCCAGGCAGTCGGGCTTGAGCTTTTTGATCAGCTCCTTCATGCCCCGGGATTCAAGCTGGAACACCGCCGTGGTTTCGGCTTTTTGCAACAGGCTGTAGGTCGGCTTGTCATCCAGCGGGATGAAGGCGATGTCCAGCGGTTCTTCACCGACCTTGGCCCGGTCACGGTTGATGGTTTTCAGCGCCCAGTCGATGATGGTCAGGGTGCGCAGGCCGAGGAAGTCGAACTTCACCAGGCCCGCCGCCTCGACGTCATCCTTGTCGAACTGGGTCACCAGGCCGTCGCCTTCTTCGTCGCAATAGATCGGCGAGAAGTCAGTCAGCTTGGTCGGCGCGATCACCACGCCCCCGGCGTGCTTGCCGACGTTACGCACCACGCCTTCAAGCTTGCGGGCCATCTCCCAGATTTCCGCGGCTTCTTCATCGACCTTGATGAAGTCCCGCAGGATTTCTTCCTGCTCGTAGGCTTTTTCCAGGGTCATGCCGACTTCGAACGGAATCATCTTCGACAGACGATCCGCCAAGCCGTAGGACTTGCCCTGCACCCGCGCCACGTCGCGCACCACAGCCTTGGCGGCCATGGAACCGAAGGTGATGATCTGGCTCACCGCGTTGCGGCCATACTTCTCGGCCACGTAGTCGATCACCCGGTCGCGACCGTCCATGCAGAAGTCGACGTCGAAGTCGGGCATGGATACCCGTTCCGGGTTGAGGAAACGTTCGAACAGCAGGTCATATTCCAGCGGGTCGAGGTCGGTGATCTTCTGCACATAGGCCACCAGCGACCCGGCACCCGACCCACGGCCTGGGCCCACCGGCACGCCGTTGTTCTTGGCCCACTGGATAAAGTCCATCACGATCAGGAAATAGCCGGGAAAGCCCATCTGGATAATGATATCCAGCTCGAAATTCAACCGGTCGACATAGACCTGGCGCTTGGCTTCGTAATCTTCGGTGGTGTCCTTGGGCAACAGGACGCTGAGGCGCTCCTCAAGGCCGTCGAAGGACACCTTGCGGAAATACTCGTCGATGGTCATGCCATCGGGGATCGGGAAGTTGGGCAGGAAGTGTTTGCCCAGCTTCACGTCGATGTTGCAGCGCTTGGCGATCTCGACGGTGTTTTCCAGCGCCTCGGGCAGGTCGCTGAACAACTCGGCCATTTCCTCGGCGCTCTTGAGGTATTGCTGGTTACTGTAGTTCTTCGACCGCCGCGGATCATCGAGGGCACGGCCCTCACCGATGCAAACGCGGGTTTCGTGAGCTTCGAAATCGTCCTGCTTGATGAACCGCACATCGTTGGTCGCCACCAGCGGCGCGCCGATCTTGTCGGCCAGGGCCACGGCGGCGTGCAGGTGCTCTTCGTCATTCGGACGATTGGTGCGCTGCACTTCGATGTAGAAGCGATCCGGGAACACCGACATCCAGTCACGAGCCAGGGTCTCGGCTTCCTCGGGGTTGCCACTGAGCAGCGCCAGGCCGATTTCACCTTCCTTGGCCGCCGACAGCATGATCAGCCCTTCGCTGGCCTCGGCCACCCACTCGCGCTCGATGATGATCGAGCCGTTGCGCTGGCCGTCGATAAAACCACGGGAGATCAGCTCGGTGAGGTTGCGATAACCCAGAGCGTTCATCACCAACAGGCTGATACGGCTCAGCGGAGCGTCCGGATCCTTGTTCGACAGCCACAGGTCGGCACCACAGATCGGCTTGATCCCGGCGCCCATGGCGGCCTTGTAGAACTTGACCAGCGAACACATGTTGTTCTGGTCGGTGACCGCCACGGCAGGCATGTTCATGCCCACCAGGGTCTTGACCAGGGGCTTGATCCGCACCAGACCGTCGACCAGGGAGTATTCAGTGTGCAGGCGTAGATGAACGAATGAAGCCGGCATAGTGATCCTGCGTTAAGTCATGAAAACAACAAGGCCCGGATTGTACCGGGCCTTGGGTAAAACATGTAGGAGCTGGCGAAGCCTGCGATCTTTCACTCTCGACTCAATCGGCAGTGGAAAGATCGCAGCCTCGCTTCGCTCGACAGCTCCTACAGGGCACGACGGGGCATTGCGACGCTTTCGCTAGATCCTTTCGATCAAGCCATCACGAGCTTCATAAGCCAGCCGCACCGGGGCGAACGAACGCCGATGGATCGGCGTTGGCCCAAGGCGCGCCAGGGCTTCGAGATGAACGGGGGTCGGATAACCCTTGTGGCCGCCGATGCCGTAGCCCGGGTAAATCAATTCGAAAGCGGCCATTTCCCGGTCACGGCTGACCTTCGCCAGAATCGAGGCCGCCGCGATGGCCGGCACTTTGCCGTCGCCCTGGATCACCGCTTTGGCGCGCATCGACAGTTTCGGGCAGCGATTGCCATCGATCATCGCCAGTTTCGGCGTGATGTGCAGGCCCTGCACGGCACGCTGCATGGCAAGCATGGTGGCGTGCAGGATATTGAGTTCATCGATTTCTTCGACTTCGGCCCGGGCGATGCACCAGCTCAAGGCTTTCTCGCAGATCTCGTCGTAGAGCTTTTCGCGACGGGCTTCAGTGAGTTTCTTCGAATCGTTGAGGCCAAGGATCGGCCGCTTCGGGTCAAGAATCACCGCCGCCGTCACCACCGCGCCGCACAACGGGCCACGCCCCACTTCATCGACACCGGCCACCAGCTCTTCCACTTCGGCGACCAGGTTGAAGTCCAGGCCCATCTGTAGCTTTGAGTTGCTCATGGTTTTGCGCCAATCAGGGTCAGTACCGCGTCAGCCGCCTGGTTGGAAGCATCACGACGCAACGTACGATGGATTTCATCAAAGCCCCGGGTCTGTTCCTCGCCGCCATCGATCAAGGGCGACAGCGTGGTAGCCAGCGCCTCGGCGGTCGCATCGTCCTGCAACAGCTCCGGCACCAGCAAGCGCTGGGCCAACAGGTTCGGCAAGGACACGTAGGGGCTCTTGACCATGCGCTTGAGAATCCAGAACGTCAGCGGCGCCAGGCGATAGGCGACCACCATCGGGCGCTTATACAACAGCGCCTCAAGGGTAGCAGTGCCGGAGGCAATCAACACGGCATCGCAGGCCGCCAACGCTTCATGGGAACGACCGTCGAGCAGCATCACCGGCAAATCGCGGCCGACCAGCAGCGCTTCCAACTGGACGCGACGCTGCGCACTGGCACACGGCAGGACAAAACGTACACCGGGTCGCAGCGCCCGAAGGCGTTCGGCGGCGTCGAAAAACAGACCGCCCAAGCGACTCACTTCGCCGCCCCGGCTGCCGGGCATCAAGGCCACCAGTGGCCCCTCGGGCAGGCCCAACGCCTGGCGGGCCGCATCGCGATCGGCTTCCAGGGGAATGGTATCGGCCAGGGTGTGCCCGACAAACCGCACCGGCACGCCCTTCTCTTCGTAGAACCGGGCTTCGAACGGCAGCAGCGTCAGCATCAGGTCGCAACCTTCGCGAATCTTGAGCACCCGCTTCTGCCGCCAGGCCCAGACCGACGGGCTGACGTAATGCACGGTCTTGATACCGGCCTGACGTAACTTGAGTTCGATATTGAGGGTGAAATCCGGCGCATCAATGCCGATGAACACATCCGGTTTTTCGTCGATCAGGGTCTGGATCAGCTTCTTGCGCCGGGCCAGCAGCTCGCGCAGGCGACCGAGTACTTCCACCAGGCCCATCACCGACAGGCGTTCCATCGGGAAATAGGACGCCAGGCCTTCGGCCTCCATCAACGGCCCGCCAACACCAATGAATTCGACAGCGGGATGCTGCACCTTGAGCGCGCGCATCAGACCGGCGCCCAGAATGTCACCGGAAGCCTCTCCCGCCACCAGTGCAATACGCAAATTAGCCATGGTCAGCGAGTGATGCCGCGGGTCGAAGACTGGATGGAGTCACGGAAAATCGCGACTTCCGGGTGTTGCGCCGAAGCCTCGGCCAATTCGGCGAGCGCCTGCTCGACCGTCAGGCCCTGGCGATACACGACCTTGTAGGCGCGACGCAGCGCCGTAATCGCCTCTTCGCTGAAGCCACGACGGCGCATGCCTTCGAAGTTCATGCTGCGGGCTTCGGCCGGGTTGCCAAACACCGTGACATAGGCCGGGACGTCCTTGCCAATGGCAGTGCCCATGCCAGAGAAGCTGTGGGCGCCGATATGGCAATACTGGTGCACCAGGGTAAACCCGGACAGGATCGCCCAATCATCCACGTGCACATGACCGGCCAGCGCGGTGTTGTTGACCAGGATGCAATGGTTGCCAATCACGCTGTCATGGCCGATGTGCGCGTAGGCCATGATCAGGTTGTGGTCGCCCAAGGTCGTTTCGGAACGATCCTGAACGGTGCCACGGTGAATCGTCACGCCTTCGCGGATCACGTTGTGATCGCCGATGACCAGACGGGTTTCTTCACCTTTGTACTTGAGATCGGGCGTGTCCTCGCCTACCGAAGAAAACTGGTAGATGCGATTGTGCCGACCAATCCGGGTCGGCCCCTTGAGAATTACGTGGGGACCGATCACCGTACCCTCGCCGATTTCCACACCTGCGCCGACAATCGACCACGGGCCGACCTCGACATCGGCGGCCAGAACGGCCGTCGGATCGATGATTGCGCGAGGGTCAATCAAACTCATAGTTTGCGTTCCGCACAGATGATTTCAGCGGAGCAGACTGGCTTGCCGTCGACCGAAGCCTGGCATTCGAATTTCCAGATCTGGCGCTTGCAACTGATGAACTTGGCTTCGAGGATCAACTGATCGCCCGGGGTGACTGGCTGGCGGAAACGCAGCTTGTCGGAACCGACGAAGTAATAGAGCGTGCCGTCGGCAGGTTTTACGTCGAGCATTTTGAAGCCAAGGATCCCGGCAGCCTGAGCCATTGCCTCGATGATCAATACACCCGGCATGATTGGATGCGCAGGGAAGTGACCATTGAAGAACGGCTCGTTGATGCTGACATTCTTGTAGGCGCGAATGCGCTTGCCTTCAACGTCCAGGTCCACCACCCGATCCACCAGCAGGAACGGGTAACGGTGAGGCAGGTATTCGCGAATCTCGTTGATGTCCATCATTTCGGGGGGAAGCCTATGTAAAGATTGGAAGCGCACGAGTGACGCGCACTCCGCTAGCAAATCAAGATGCCCTAACGGCTGTGCACACTTGATATGGAAATGGTATCAGCCATCTGATGAAGCATTACCGCCAGGGGTCACGTCCCCTACACGCTTTTCCACCTGCTTGAGGCGCCGCGCGATGTCGTCGAGCTGGCGGATACGCGCCGCGCTCTTGCGCCATTCGGCTGCCGGCTGCATGGCCGTACCGGAAGAGTAGGCACCTGGCTCGGTAATCGAGTGGGTCACCATGGTCATCCCGGTCAGGAATACGTTGTCACAGATATCGATATGACCCACCAGCCCCACGCCACCGGCGAGCATGCAGTGCTTGCCGATCTTGGTGCTGCCGGAGATGCCCACGCAGGCGGCCATGGCGGTGTGGTCACCGACCTGGACGTTGTGGGCGATCTGGATCTGGTTGTCGAGCTTGACGCCATTGCCGATGACCGTGTCGGCCAGGGCACCACGGTCGATCGCGGTGTTGACGCCAATCTCCACGTCATCACCAACGGTGACGCCGCCGATCTGGGCAATTTTCTGCCAGATGCCTTTCTCGTTGGCAAACCCGAACCCTTCGCCGCCCAGTACTGCGCCAGACTGAATCACGACCCGCTTGCCGATGCGCACATCGTGATACAGGGTGACCCGTGGTGCCAGCCAACCGCCTTCGCCGATCTCGCTGCGCGCGCCAATGACACAATGGGCACCCAGCGTGACGCCGGCACCGATTCGGGCCGCGCTTTCGACGACCACGAATGGGCCGATGCTGGCCGTGGGGTCAACCACGGCATCAGCAGCGATCACGGCGCTGGGATGAATACCGGCAACCGCTTTCGGCTTGGGATCGAACAGATGGGAAATACGGGCATACGCCAAGTACGGATCGGGCACGATCAGGGCATCGCCGGCAAACCCATCGGCATCAGCAGCCTTGAGCAACAGCGCGGCTGCCCGGCTGTCGGCCAGGTACTTGCGGTATTGAGGATTTGCCAGAAAGCTCAACTGAGCTGGGCCAGCCTCTTGCAAAGTGGCTAGCCCAGTAATTGCCTTCTCCGGGTCGCCACGCAGGGTGGCGCCGAGGAACTCGGCCAATTGGCCGAGCTTGATGGTCGCGGTCATGGATTACTTCAGCTGATTCATGCGCTCGATCACTTGGCGCGTGATGTCGTATTGAGGCTTGACATCGATCACTGCGCCACGCTCGAACACCAGGTCAAAACCACCTTTCTTGATGACTTCTTCCACGGCGCTGTCGAGTTTCGGCTTGAGTTGCTTGAGCATTTCGCGGTCGGCAACAGCTTTCGCTTCGTTCAGTTCCTTGGACTGGAACTGGAAGTCACGGGCCTTTTGCTTGAATTCAAGCTCCAGACGCTCGCGCTCGCCCTGGGCCATCTTGTCGCCACCGGCCACCAGACGATCCTGAATGCCCTTGGCGCTGCTTTCCAGGCCCTTGAGCTTGGTCAGTTGCGGGCCGAATTTTTTCTCGGCATCCACGGCGTACTTCTTCGCCGCGTCGGATTCCAGCAGGGCCATCTGATAATTCAGCACGGCGATCTTCATGTCGGCAAAAGCCGGACCAGCGACCAGTACGGTCGCCAGGAGAACCAATTGAGTCAACTTACGCACGATGTACTCCTACAAAATCCATTGTCGTTGTCATGGGTCAGACGCTTAGAACGTCTGGCCGAGGGAGAATTGGAACACTTGGGTTTCAGCGTCATCCGGTTTCTTGATCGGCATCGCCAATGCGAAGCTCAAAGGACCCAGCGCGGTGACCCAGGTCACACCCACGCCGACGGAACTGGCCATGTTGCTCAGGCTGATGTCGTTGCACTTGGTGTTGGAGCTAGTACCGTTGGCGTTGGTGGTGTCACTGCACGAGGAGTCGAATACGTTACCCACGTCCCAGAATACCGAGGTACGCAGGGAGCGTTGATCCTTGACGAACGGCATCGGGAACAGGATTTCGGCACCGCCCTGGATCAGGACGTTGCCACCAAATGGCAGTGGATCCTGGTCTGGGTCGGCAATTGTGCCCGGGTTGGTGCCTTTACTTGGAGTACTGCGAGGACCAAGAGTACTGTCCTTGAAGCCACGCACCGAGTTGAAACCACCAGCGTAGTAGTTCTCGTAGAACGGCAGGCCGTCGGTCGAACCGTAGCCGTCACCGTAGCCCAGCTCGGTGTGCAGGCGCATGGTGTAGTTGTCGGTCAACGGCTGGAACAGCTGGCCACGGTAGTCAAGCTTGAAGAACGACAGGTCGCTGCCAGGCGTCGTCGTTTCCAGAACCAGGCTCTGGGAATGGCCACGGGTCGCCAGTACGCCCTTGTTCAGGGTCGACTCGGACCAACCGGCAGACGCCTTGAAGTTCAGGTAGCTATCGCCTTCCTTCTTAACGAAGTCAAAAATCTCGTCAACGGTGTACTTACCGGTGTTGATCTTGTCCTGCTGGGCGGTGAGGCCGAAGGTCAGGCGCGAAGTCTCGCTGATCGGGTAACCCACGTTGGCGCCAACACCGAAGCTGTCCACCGCATAGCTGGAGATATCGGAATCGAGCTCGTCATAGTCGGTGGTGCGGTAGAAGGCGTTGTAGCCCAGGCTCACACCATCAGCGGTCCAGTAGGGGTCCACATAACCGAAGTTGTAGCGAGTCTGGTATTCGCTGCGGGTCAAGCCGATGCTGACCTTGTTACCGGTACCCAGGAAGTTGTTCTGGGTGATCGAGCCACCGAGGATCAGACCGGCGCTCTGGGCGAAACCGACGCTGGCGGTGATCGAGCCGGAAGCCTGCTCTTCGACGCTGTAGTTCACATCGACCTGGTCATCGACGCCCGGTACGGCCGGGGTCTCGACGTTGACTTCCTTGAAGAAGCCCAGGCGCTCCAGGCGGGTCTTGGA
>NZ_VZPJ01000013.1 GCF_008801605.1 Pseudomonas brassicacearum subsp. brassicacearum
ACGCCAAAAAAGTAACCAAAAAGGCTTTGCCCCACCACTCGGTGCCTCGCCTAGGCTCGGCATGCCCGAACGAAGGCATTGCTCCGTGGGCCCGCCGCGAAGGGCCATCCATGGCCCAGCGCGGCTATCCCGGCATCCATGCCGGGATGCCCACTCCACAATGCCTGCGTTCGGCCAGCGTGGTTAACGGGGCGCCGAGATCAACGTCCATCGCGAGGCGGCCTGACAGCCGACCTGGCTCTTGCGGGTGTACCCCAACCAGATTTGTGTGAGCAGGACCTGTGGGAGCAAAGCTTGCTCGCGAGGCGGCCTGACAGCCGACCTGCGATTGCAGGTGTACCCCAATCCAATTGTGTGCGGGCTTGCTCGCTACCACAAAGGTTCGTACCAATCCGGCAACCATTACTCCAACCGTAACGATCCGCCGTCGAGCTTGATTGATGCCCGCGCCACAACACTCCTAAGGTGAGCCCACGACAGCGAACCCGTGGAGTGGTCATGACAACAACAATATCCCCCGACTCGCGCTGGACGCGGCGGCGCAGCGAAAAGCAGCGGCGTCTCGGGCTGGTGAAGGGGCTTGCCGACGGTGTGGTGCTGCCCACCGACAAGATCGTCGCGGCGCTGGAGGCGTTGATTCTGCCCGGCGACCGTGTGGTGCTGGAGGGCAATAACCAGAAGCAGGCGGACTTCCTTTCCCGCTCCCTGGCGAAAGTCGACCCTTCGAAGCTGCACGATTTACACATGATCATGCCCAGCGTCGGGCGGTCCGAACACCTGGATCTGTTCGAGCGCGGCATTGCCCGTAAGCTCGATTTTTCCTTTGCTGGCACCCAGAGCCTGCGCATCAGCCAGTTGCTCGAAGATGGCCTGCTGGAAATCGGCGCGATCCATACCTACATCGAACTCTATGCCCGGCTGGTGGTGGACCTGATTCCCAACGTGGTGCTCTCGGCCGGTTTCATGGCCGACCGCGCTGGCAATATCTACACCGGCCCCAGCACCGAAGACACACCGGCGCTGATCGAGCCGGCGGCCTTCAGCGACGGTATCGTCATTGTTCAGGTCAACCAGTTGGTGGATGACGTCAGCGACCTGCCGCGAGTCGACATCCCGGCGTCCTGGGTCGATTTCGTGGTGGTGGCCGACAAGCCGTTCTACATCGAGCCGCTGTTCACCCGCGACCCGCGCCATATCAAGCCTGTGCATGTGCTGATGGCGATGATGGCGATCCGCGGGATCTACGAAAAACACAACGTCCAGTCCCTCAATCACGGCATCGGTTTCAACACCGCCGCGATTGAATTGATCCTGCCGACCTACGGCGAATCCCTTGGCCTGAAGGGCAAGATCTGCCGCAACTGGACGCTTAATCCGCACCCGACCCTGATCCCGGCCATCGAAAGCGGCTGGGTCGAAAGTGTGCATTGCTTTGGCACCGAGCTGGGCATGGAGAACTATATTGCCGCCCGGCCGGACGTGTTCTTCACCGGCCACGACGGCTCGCTGCGCTCCAACCGCATGGTCTGCCAACTGGCTGGGCAATACGCGGTGGACCTGTTCATCGGCGCCACCCTGCAAGTGGACGGCGACGGCCATTCCTCCACCGTGACCCGTGGCCGCTTGGCCGGCTTTGGCGGTGCGCCGAACATGGGCCATGACCCGCGCGGTCGTCGTCACGGCACGCCAGCCTGGCTCGATATGCGCCACGGCGATGGCGAGGCGCCGTTGCTCGAGCGCGGCAAGAAGCTGGTGGTGCAGATGGTCGAGACGTTCCAGGAGGGCGGTAAACCGACCTTCGTCGAAACCCTCGACGCGGTGGACGTGGCGAAGAAAGCCGGCATGCCCCTGGCGCCGATCATGATCTACGGCGACGACGTCACCCATTTGCTCACCGAAGAGGGCATCGCCTACCTGTACAAGGCCCGCTCCCTGGAAGAGCGCCAGGCAATGATTGCTGCGGTGGCCGGCGTTACTGCCATTGGCCTGCGCCATGACCCGAAAGACACCGCGCGCATGCGCCGCGAAGGGCTGATCGCCTTGCCCGAAGACCTCGGTATTCGCCGCACCGACGCCACCCGCGAGTTGCTCGCGGCCAAGAGCGTGGCCGACCTGGTGGAGTGGTCCGGTGGCCTCTACAACCCGCCCGCCAAGTTCAGGAGCTGGTAAATGCACGCCTTCAACCTGCAACCGAAAAAACTGTCCTTGACCGAGCACCTGGCGGATATGGCGGTGGACGCGCTGATCGACGAAGCCGACCTCTCGCCTAAACCGGCCTTGGTGGATCGTCGTGGCAATGGCGCCCACACCGACCTGCACCTGGGCCTGATGCACGCCTCGGCACTGTCGCTGTGGCCGGCGTTCAGGGAAATGGCCGAAGCCGCCCTCGACTGTGGCGAGATCGGCTTGCCGCTACGCGAAGCCCTCGGGCGCATCGGCCGTGAGGGGGAAGCCTCGATGCTCGCTACCACTGGCGGCGTCAACACACACCGGGGTGCGATCTGGGCCTTGGGCCTGTTGGTCGCTGCAACGGCGCTGGAACCTGAATCCAGTGCTGCCAGCGCCGTCGCTCTACGCGCTGCCCGCCTGGCCTTGCTCAACGACCGCTATGCGCCCCAACCCTTGAGCCACGGCGCCCAGGTAGCCCAACGCTACGGCGTACGCGGTGCCCGGGAAGAAGCGCAACTGGCGTTCCCGGCGGTGACTGGCCTGGGCCTGCCGCAACTCAAGCGCAGTCGCGCGGCGGGCGCGGGAGAGCAGAACGCCCGGCTCGATGCCTTGCTGGCGATCATGACCACCCTGGCCGATACCTGCGTGCTCTATCGCGCCGGCGAGCCGGGTTTGCAGGCCATGCAACAGGGCGCCAAGGCGGTGCTCGATGCCGGTGGCAGTGCGAGCCTGGGCGGTCGTCGCCAATTGCACGCGCTGGACCAACAACTGATTGCCTTGAACGCCTCGCCCGGCGGCGCTGCCGACCTGCTCGCCGCCTGCCTGTTCCTCGATCGTATCGAGCGCGGCGATGGCCTCTTCCCAGGAGTGTGCTGATGGAAACCTTATCCTTTGAATTCCCTGCCGGGCAGCCGCCACGGGGGCGGGCGCTGGTGGGCTGCGTCGGCTCGGGCGACCTGGAAGTGCTGATCGAACCCGGCCTGGCAGGCAAGCTGACCATCCAGGTGCAGACCTCGGTCAACGGCAGTGAACAACGCTGGCAGCACCTGTTCGCCCGCATGTTCGACGGCCAGACACCGCCGGCCTTGTCTATCGACATCCACGATTTCGGCGCCACCCCCGGCGTGGTGCGTTTGCGCCTGGAGCAAGGTTTCGAGGAGATCGGCCATGACTGACAGTGCAGCGTTGCTCAACAAGCACAGCTTCGTCGAACTCGGTGCCCGGCAACGGGCCAAGGCCTTGCTCGATGACGGCACTTTTCGCGAATTGCTCGACCCGTTCCAGCGGATCATGTCGCCATGGCTGTTGCGCCAGGGCGTGGTGCCGCAAAGCGATGACGGCGTGATGATCGCCAAGGGTACGCTCGATGGCCTGCCCGTGGTGATCGCCGCCATCGAAGGCGCGTTCCAGGGCGGCAGCCTCGGCGAAGTCGGCGGGGCGAAGATTGCCGGTGCGCTGGAACTGGCCGCGGAGGACAACCGCAAGGGCATCCCGACCCGTGCCGTATTGCTGCTGGAAACCGGCGGCGTGCGTTTGCAGGAGGCCAATCTCGGGTTGGCGGCGATCGCCGAGATTCATTCGGCGATTGTCGACCTGCGCCAATACCAACCGGTGGTCGGCGTGGTGGCCGGCAGCGTCGGCTGTTTTGGTGGCATGTCCATCGCCGCCGGGCTGTGCAGTTATCTGCTGGTGACCCAGGAAGCGCGGCTGGGCCTGAACGGCCCACAAGTGATCGAACAGGAGGCCGGGATCGACGAATACGACTCCCGCGACCGGCCGTTCATCTGGAGCCTGACCGGCGGCGAGCAACGGTTCGCCAGTGGGTTGGTGGATCGTTACGTCGCCGATGATGTGGCGCAGATCCGTCAACAGGTCGGCCAGTTGCTGCACCTGGGCGTTCCCGCGCAACACCGCAGCGGCCAGGCCGAGCTGTTCCTGCAACGCCTGGCCCGCTTGGACACTGAAGTGCAAATCGAACCGGCCACGGTTCGCCAGTTGTATCAGGGAGAACGCCCATGAGTGCCTATTCATTGAGAGGCTTGCGCTGGTTCGAGGCCTTGGCTGGCGACGCCAAACCGCTGGAAGGCCTGCCGGCTTCGTTGAAAGTCGCTGACGTCAGGCTGGGCGAGCAAACCGTGCGCCTGCTGGCGGTGGTAGCTGATCCCGACAGTCGTTTTCCCCGTGCTCGCAATGGCGAAGTCGGTTTGCTGGAGGGCTGGGGTTTGGCTAAAGCGGTGGATGACGCCATCGACGCCGACCGCGATGCAGTCAACAAGCGTCCGCTGATCGCCGTTGTCGATGTACCGAGCCAGGCCTATGGGCGGCGTGAAGAAGCCCTGGGCATTCATCAGGCCTTGGCCGGTGCGGCGGACAGCTATGCCCGTGCGCGACTGGCCGGGCATCCGGTGATCGGTTTGCTGGTGGGCAAGGCCATGTCCGGGGCGTTCCTGGCCCACGGCTACCAGGCCAACCGCCTGATTGCGCTGCGCGACCCGGGGGTGATGGTCCACGCCATGGGCAAGGCCTCGGCGGCGCGAGTCACCCTGCGCAGTGTCGAAGAGCTTGAGGCCTTGGCCGCCAGCGTGCCACCGATGGCCTATGACATCGACAGTTTTGCCAGCCTGGGTCTGCTGTGGGAAACCTTGTCGGCGGAGCAGATCGAGCAACCGACGGCGGCTGATCTGGCCCGGGTGACGGATTGCCTGCAACAGGTGATCAACGATGTGGCCGCTGCGCCTCGCGACTTGAGCAGTCGCCTCGGTGCGACCCATCGCGCGGCTTCCAGCACCGTACGCCAGTTGCTGAGAGCACAGTGGTGAATACATATCTGGCCCATGACCTGCTCTGGGGGATGACCCCGGAACAGGTGCCTGCGGGTGCGCCGGCATGGGTGCTCGAATCGATTGCCGCCGGTCAACCGGTGGTGGTCCGGCGCTCGCTGACGGCTCCGGGTCAAATCGCGGTCGGCGTGCGCGGGCGTTCGCGCGAGCAGCGTTATGCAACGTCGATGGCGATTGCTGCGATTTCCCGTCGCGTCAGGCCGGAAGACCTTTGTCACGTTGCGTCGACTCGCGACTTGCCAGCCCTGCAAGCGCTGTCCCGCCTGCGTCCGCAGCTCGATGCCAGTGGCTGGGCCTGGGGGGTGAGTGGCAGCGCCGGGTTCGAGCTCGCCACGAGTATCGAGGCGTTGCATGAACGCAGCGACCTGGATCTGATTCTGCGGGTGCCGCATTTTCTCGATCGTCTCCACGCCAGGGAATTGCTGGCGCAACTGGATGCCTCGGTTTGCGCCGTGGATATGCAATTGCAAACGCCCTGCGGTGCCGTCGCCTTGCGCGAGTGGGCGGGTTCGTCGCGGCGTGTCCTGCTCAAGGATGATGTGCAGGCACGGCTGGTGAACGATCCTTGGCAGCCTTCATTGGAGCAAGTCGCGTGAGCAGCCTCTTCGTCTTTCCCGGCCAGGGTGCGCAGCGCGTGGGCATGCTCCACGGCCTGGCGCCGCAAGTCCTCGACGAGGCGGGTGACGTGCTTGGTGAGGACGTCTTGCAGTTGGACAGTGCCGAGGCGCTGCAATCGACCCGCGCCGTGCAACTGTGCCTGTTGATTGCCGGCGTGGCAGCGTCGCGGCGATTGCTGGAACAGGCGCCTGCGCCGGACTACGTGGCGGGACTGTCCATCGGCGCTTATCCGGCGGCGGTGGTGGCCGGGGCGCTGGGGTTCGAGGATGCGTTGCGACTGGTCAGCCTGCGGGGCGAATTGATGCAGCGGGCGTATCCGCAAGGCTATGGCATGACCGCGATCATCGGCCTGGACCTCGCGGCAGTGGAAGCGTTGCTGGCGCAGGTGCACAGCGACCGCACCCCGGTCTACCTGGCCAACATCAACGCGGATAATCAGGTGGTCATCGCCGGCAGTGACGAGGCCATGAACAACGTTGCCAGGCAGGCGCGAAGCCTGGGTGCCGGGAAGGCCTGTCGGCTGGCGGTGAGCGTGCCGTCCCATTGCCCGTTGCTGGAAGCACCGGCCCGGGCATTGGCCCAGGCATTTGCCGACGTACCGTTGAAAGCACCAGCCTTGGGTTATCTCAGCGGTAGCCGCGCGCGACCGGTGATCAACACCGAGGCCTTGCGCGACGACCTGGCGCTCAACATGTGCCGCGTGGTGGATTGGCGCGGTACCGTGCAAAGCGCTTACGAACGCGGTGTGCGGCTACAGATCGAACTGCCGCCCGGTGCGGTGCTGACCGCCCTGGCGCGCCGGGTGTTCGAGCAGGGCACTGTCATGGCTTTCGACGGCGCCCGGCTCGACACCTTGCAGGCGCTGTTGCGTGAGGAGGGAAACCGCCAACCCTAAACCACCGACTCAAGCTGGCGAAGCACAAAAACAACAACTTCGACGATGCACTTTGAGGACTACAACAATGATTATCTACGGTGTGGCATTTTTGGCCTTTTGTACCCTGGCGGGTATTTTTATCGGTGAGCTGCTGGGCAAATTGATCGGCGTGCCGGCCAACGTCGGCGGCGTCGGCATTGCGATGCTGTTGTTGATCGGCCTGGGCAGCTACCTGAGCAAGCGCGGCCTGTTCAAGGGCAAATCCGAGGCCGGCGTGGAATTCTGGAGCGCGGTCTACATCCCCATTGTGGTCGCGATGGCGGCGCAGCAAAACGTCTACGGCGCGCTCAAGGGCGGGCCGATGGCGATCCTGGCCGGAACCCTGGCGGTGGTGATTGCCTTTGCGTTGGTGCCGGTGCTGGTGCGCATTGGCAACAAAGGGCCTCAGGCCGACGTTTCCGTTAAGACGGTCGGGTGATTGCCATGTACGAATCCATGATGAAAGTGATCACCGGCTACGGCCTGATCAGCGGTTTCGCCATTGTCGGCATCACCATGTGGGTGTCCTACTGGATCAGCAACACGTTCACCAAAGGTCGCCTGCATGGTTCGGCCATCGCCATTCTCCTGGGGCTGGTGCTTTCCTACATTGGCGGGGCAATGACCGGCGGGCAGAAGGGCGTGGTGGACATTCCGCTGCTGTCCGGGATTGGTTTGCTCGGCGGCGCGATGCTGCGGGACTTTGCCATCGTCGCCACGGCGTTCGGCGTGAGTATCGAAGAACTCAAGCGCGCCGGTTTCGTTGGGGTGCTGGCGCTGTTTGTCGGAGTCGGTACGTCGTTCATTGCTGGCGTCGGGGTCGCGATGGCTTTCGGTTACACCGATGCGGTGAGCCTGACCACCATTGGCGCCGGGGCGGTGACCTACATCGTCGGGCCGGTGACCGGGGCGGCGATTGGTGCCAGTTCCGAAGTGATGGCGCTGTCCATTGCCGCCGGGTTGATCAAGGCGATCCTGGTGATGGTGGCGACGCCGTTCGTGGCACCGATGATTGGCCTGAATAATCCACGCAGTGCGGTGATTTTCGGTGGCTTGATGGGCACCTCTAGCGGCGTGGCCGGCGGGCTGGCGGCCACCGATCCGAAGCTGGTGCCGTATGGCTGCCTGACGGCGGCGTTCTATACGGCGCTTGGGTGCTTGTTGGGGCCTTCGTTGTTGTTTCTGATCATGCGGGGGTTGATGGGGTAGGGCTTTGAATTTGCGCTGAACGGGCTGTCCTCATCGCGAGCAGGCTCGTTCCCACAGGGGATTTGTGAACACCGATCCAATGTGGGAGCGAGCCTGCTCGCGATGAAGGCAACACGGTGTCAAACCTGGCGATTGGCATACATCCGACACTCGGCCAACAGCGCCAGCAAATTCGGATCACGCTCCTTGGCTTTCAGGAACACCACGCCAATGCGCTGTTGTAGCCGATACCTTTCCTGCAACGGGATCAATTTCACCCGGTTTTCATACACCGCCGCAATTCGCCCCGGCAACAACGCATAGCCCACCCCGGAGCTGACCATGCTCAGCAGGGTGAAGATGTCGTTGACCTGCATCGCCACCTTCGGTTCGAACCCCGCCTGCTTGAACACCCGGATACCGTCCTGGTGCGTGGCAAAACCCTGGGTCAGGGTGATGAACGTCTCGTCGCGCACCTCGGCCAGATCGACTTCAGTGCGTTGGGCAAAGGGTGAGTCGGCCGGTGTGGCGAGGAAGATGTCGTCGCAAAACAGCTCGATATGCTCGCAGTCGGGGTCGTTCACGCTGTCGTCCAGGGAGATCAGGATCGCGTCCACCTCCATGTTCTTGAGCTTGTACAGCAGGTCGATGTTCGAACCCAGGATCAGGTCGATATTGAGCTCGCTGCGGCGGATTTTCAGGCCCATGATCAGTTGCGGCACGGTCTTGACCGTCAACGAATACAGCGAGCCGAGCTTGAAGCGTTCGGCGGAGAAGCCGGCGGCTTCGCGGGTCAGGCGCACGCTTTCGACCACGTCCTGGATCAGCTTCTGCGCCCGTTCTTCCAGCACATAAGCGCTTTCCAGCGGCGTGAGGTTGCGGCCTTCGTGCTTGAACAACGGGCAACGCAGGGCGCTCTCCAGCGAGTGAATGGCCCGGTGCACACTGACGTTGCTGGTCTGCAACTCGGCCGCCGCCCGCGCCAGGTTGCCGGTGCGCATGAAGGCCAGGAACACCTCGAGTTTCTTCAGGGTCAATTCTTCGTCGATCAGCATGGGGCGGACTCTTATTCGTATTGCCCGATTGTGCCCCAATCGGTCTTGGGATGTAGATCGTTCCCACGCTCTGCGTGGAAATGCCTCAAGGGACGCTCTGCGTCCGCTTCGGGACGCGGAGCGTCCCCGGCTGCATTCCCCACGCGGAGCGTGGGAACGATCATTAGCCTTGCTTCCACAGCAAGCAAAGCATTGCACTTTGACGCGCCAGGCCTGAGCCTTGGCGTCTGTTCTGGAATGTGAGGTGGGACTGGATGTATCACGGGGAACGACTCAACGCCTGGACGCACTTGGTCGGGGCGGTGGCGGCTTTTATCGGGGCGGTGTGGTTGCTGGTGATTGCCGGGATGGCGGGCGATCCGTGGAAGATCGTCAGCGTGGCGATCTACGGGTTCACCCTGCTGGTGCTGTACAGCGCTTCGACGGTTTACCACAGCGTGCGCGGTCGCAAAAAAGCCATCATGCAGAAGGTCGATCACTTTTCGATCTACCTGCTGATCGCCGGCAGCTATACGCCGTTTTGCCTGGTGACCCTGCGCGGGCCGTGGGGCTGGACCTTGTTCGGGATCGTCTGGGGGCTGGCGCTGATCGGGATCCTGCAGGAGATCAAGCCGCGTTCCGAAGCGCGGATCCTGTCGATCGTCATCTACGCCGTGATGGGCTGGATCGTGCTGGTGGCGGTCAAGCCGCTGCTGGCGGCCCTGGGCAGCACCGGATTTGCCTGGCTGGCCTCGGGCGGCGTGTTGTACACCGTGGGCATCATATTTTTCGCCCTCGACCACCGGCTGCGCCACGCCCACGGGATCTGGCACCTGTTTGTGATCGCCGGCAGCTTGCTGCACTTCGTGGCGATCCTGCTCTACGTGCTCTAACGACGTTCCGCCACCGCGAACAGGCGATCCAGTTGCGCCTGGGCCTGGCTGGCGAAAATGTCCAGCAACGCGCCGAGGGTGTGCACCGGCGCCTCGTTGGCCCGGGTCACGGCATACAGGGAAATGGGCAGCGGTGGCGACAACGGCCGGATGGCCGTGCGGGTGTTCGAGGCACCGAGGGCCGTGAACGGGTCGATCACCGCCAGCCCGGCACCGGACTCGACCATGGCCCGGGCCAATGAATACGTCTGTACGGCGATGCTGATACGCGGCGGCGGTTCCACGGCCTTGAGATAGCCGTCCAGCCTGGCCGACAGCGGGTCGGCGCTGGACAGGCCGATCAACGGTGCACCGGCCAGTGCCTGCAAGGGCATCGGCCGGCCCACCTGTGCGTCGGTCCAATGCCCGCTCGGCGCCAGGGCCACCAGCACACCGCTGGCCAGGGCCTGGGCCTTGAGTCCCGGATGATCGGGCGGTTGCAGGGTCAGGGCGACGTCGATTTCGCGCATCAGCAGGTTCTGCACCAGTTCGCGGCTGTGGGCGCTGGACAATTCGCAGGCGATGTCCGGATAACGCTGTGTCCATTGATGAACCGCCGCAGGCAGCAGCGACAGGGCCAGGGCCGGTGTCGCGCCGATCCGCAGGCTGTGGCCCGGCTCGCGCCGCAGGCTCTGGGCAAGGCGCCGGACACCTTGCAGGCTCTCGCTGACCTTATCGACTTCGCGCTCAAGCTCCAGCGCCTCAGGCGTGGCCTGCAACTTGCCACGCACCCGCAGAAACAACGCAAACCCCAATTGCTGCTCGGCATGCTGCAACACTTTGGTCACCGCCGGTTGCGAAACATGCAGCAGTTGGGCCGCACCGCTGATGGAGCCGGCCTGGCGGATGGCCTGGAATATCTCGATATGGCGAAGACGCATGGCGAGCCCATAACCTTTGTTTATAGGGAGTCCATCTTTATTCATTGTTCGAGGCCTGTCACCTGGCCCTAACCTCAAGCCACTGAAAACGGATGTGAGATGGACATGGCACAGCGGGTTTGCATCATCGGTGGTGGCGTGGTCGGGCTGGCGACGGCTTATGCGCTGGTGCGCGACGGCGTCGACGTGACGCTGGTGGAGGCCCGGGAGACCTTGGGCAGCGAGACCAGTTTCGCCAACGGTGGCCAGTTGTCCTATCGCTACGTCACCCCGCTGGCGGACGCCGGGGTGCCCTGGCAGGCGCTGGGATGGATGCTGCGCGGTGATTCGCCGCTCAAATTGCGACCGCGCCTGGACCCGGCGCAGTGGCGCTGGATGGCCGCGTTCATCGGCGCCTGCCGGACCTCGGTCAACCGGCGTAACGGCGCCCACCTGTTGCGCCTGGCGCTGTTGAGCCAGGCGACTTTGCAGGACTGGCGCGAGCAAGACCGCCTCGACGGTTTCAACTGGCGGCGCAACGGCAAGCTAGTGACGTTTCGCGACGCGAGGCATTTCCAGCGTGCGCGGCAGGGGTTGCTGGACAGTGCCCACCAGCAGGTGCTTGGCCCCATCGAGTGCGCGAACCTGGAACCGGCCCTGGCCGGCGTGCCGTACGTGGGCGGGGTCTACACGCCGGCTGAGGAGGTCGCCGATTGCCATGCCTTCTGCCAGCAATTGGCGGCACGTTTGCGAGCTTCGGGGCGCTGCGAGTTCCTGTTGGGGCTCCCGGTCAGCGGCATCGAACACGTCGACGGTGCGGTGCAGGCCATTGTGCTGGGCGGTCAGCGGCTGCCGGTGGAGCAACTGGTGATTGCCGCCGGCCATCGCAGCGCGGCGCTTGCATTGCCCGGGGTGCGGATGCCGCTGTATCCGCTCAAGGGCTACAGCTTGACCGTGCCCATTGGCCCACAGCATCGGGCACCGCAGTTGAGCATCACCGACTATGACCGCAAGGTCGTCTACGCGCGCATCGGCGAACAGCTGCGCGTTGCGGCGATGGTGGACATCGTCGGTTTCGACCCGACGCCGGACCCCAAGCGCCTGGCCCTGATCAAGCGCCAGGCCCTGGAAACCTTCCCCCAAGGTGGGGATTACTCGCGCGCCGTCGAATGGGCCGGCATGCGCCCGGCGACCCCCAGCGGCGTGCCGCTGATCGGCGCCACCGGCTACCGTAACCTGTGGCTCAACCTCGGCCATGGGGCCTTGGGCTTTACCCTGGCGTGTGGCAGCGCTCGCTTGCTCAGCGAGCTGATCGGCCAGCACACGCCTTCCATCGACTTGCAGGGCCTGACGCCCCGCGCCGCCTGACCCACCCAACGGAGAATAACAATGCAAAAAATCACGTTGATCGGCTGCACCCTGAGCCTGTTGTTAAGCGTCCAGGCCCATGCCAATGAAGCACCCCCAGCCGGCACACTGGGCAAGATCGCCAGCACCCGCAGCATTACCCTGGGCTATCGCGACGCTTCGGTACCGTTTTCCTACGTCGGTGACAGCAGCGGCCAGCCGATGGGTTACTCGGTGGAACTGGCGGGCAAGATTGTCGAGCGGATCAAGACCCAGCTGGCGTTGCCGCAACTGGACGTGAAGTACAACCTGGTCACGTCCCAGACCCGCATTCCACTGGTGCAGAACGGCACCGTGGACCTGGAGTGCGGCTCTACCGGGGTGACGGCCGAGCGGCAGAAGCAAGTGGCGTTTTCCTACGGTTTCATCTATGTGAAGGGCCAGTTGCTGACGGCCAAGGACAGTGGCATCCACAGCTTCGCCGACCTGCGCGGCAAGAACGTGGTCACCACCGCCGGCACCACCAACGAACGCTTCCTGAAAAGCTACAACCAGGACAACAACGCCGAGATGTTCATCATCAGCGCCAAGGACCACGGCGAATCCTTCCAGATGCTCGAGACAGGTCGGGCGGCGGCGTTCTACA
Organism: Pseudomonas brassicacearum subsp. brassicacearum; assembly: GCF_008801605.1. Lineage (GTDB taxonomy): Bacteria > Pseudomonadota > Gammaproteobacteria > Pseudomonadales > Pseudomonadaceae > Aquipseudomonas > Aquipseudomonas brassicacearum. The sequence goes on from NZ_VZPJ01000013.1 coordinate 12,551, forward strand.
TGGACGATGCGTTGCTATACGGTGAACGGGCCAAGGCCCGCGACCCGCACAAATGGGTGGTGGTGGGGCAAGAGCAATCACGGGAAATCTACAGCTGCATGGTGCGCAAGGACGACCCGCAATTCCTGGCGCTGGTCAATGCGACCCTGGCTGATTTGTACAAGTCGGGGGAGATCAACGACATTTACGACCGTTGGTTCCAGAAACCGATTCCACCCAAGGGCCTGAACCTGGAATTCCCGATGACCAGCGAGTTGAAGGCGATCATTGCCAAGCCGACCAGCGAGCCGGTGCAGTAGGCCTGTGGGAGCGAGCGTGCTCGCGATAGCGCCGGATCAGTCAGCATCGATGTTGAATGACCCACTGCTATCGCGAGCAAGCTCGTTCCCACATGGGTTCTATATTCGACTCTAGAAATCCCCCCACAACTGCTGCGCCACTGCCAGCGCCACTACTGGCGCGGTTTCAGTGCGCAGCACGCGAGGGCCGAGGCGGGCGGCGTGGTAGCCGGCGGTCTTGGCCTGTTCGACTTCGGCGTCCGACAAACCGCCTTCAGGACCAATCAGGAACGCCAATGTCGACGGTTTGTCATGGCTGACCAGCGGCTCGGCCACCGGATGCAGCACCAGCCTCAGCTCGGCCTCGGTCTGTTTCAGCCAGTCAGCCAGCAGCAGGGGCGGGTGGATGACCGGCACGCTCGAGCGCCCGCATTGCTCGCAGGCGCTGATTGCCACCTGGCGCCAGTGCAGCAGGCGCTTGTCGGCGCGCTCGTCCTTGAGGCGCACTTCGCAGCGCTCGCTGAAAATCGGCGTGATCTCACTGACCCCCAGCTCCGTGGCTTTCTGGATCGCCCAATCCATGCGCTCGCCTCGGGACAGGCCTTGGCCGAGGTGAATGCGCAGTGGTGATTCAGGTTGTCCGGCGAACTGCTCGTCCAATTGCACCCGCACGCGTTTCTTGCCGACCTCGGCCAGGGTGCCGCGAAACTCCTGGCCCGAGCCATCGAACACCTGCACCGCATCGCCCTCGGCCATGCGCAGCACACGGCCGATGTAGTGGGCCTGGGCTTCAGGCAGTTCGTGGTCGCCGAGGCTCAGGGGCGCGTCGATGAAGAAGCGGGACAGTCTCATGTTTTGTTCTCTCGATCGTTCCCACGCTCTGCGTGGGAATGCCGCCATGGACGCTCTGCGTCCGCTGTGGATGTGACGCGGAGCGTCACGGGATGCATTCCCACGCAGAGCGTGGGAACGAGAAGTTCAGGGCTCAGCCCGGGTCGCGATAACCCGGGTGGAAGTCCTTCGGCACCGCCACGCTGACCTTGTCCCGGGTGGCGATGTCGATGCCTTCGCTGGCCACTTCGGCCAGGAAGTCGATCTGCTCCGGGGTGATGACGTACGGCGGCAGGAAATACACCACGCTGCCCAGCGGCCGCAGCAAGGCACCACGCTCCAAGGCATGCTGGAACACACTCAGGCCGCGCCGTTCCTGCCACGGATAAGCGGTTTTGCTGGCTTTGTCCTTGACCATCTCGATCGCCAGCACCATGCCGGTCTGGCGCACTTCGGCGACGTTCGGGTGGTCGGCCAGGTGCGCGGTGGCGCTCGCCATGCGTTGGGCCAGGGCCTTGTTGTTTTCGATGACGTTGTCTTCTTCGAAGATGTCCAGCGTCGCCAGGGCCGCCGCGCAGGCCAGTGGGTTGCCGGTGTAGCTGTGGGAATGCAGGAAGGCGCGCAGGGTCGGGTAGTCGTCGTAGAACGCGCTGTAGACCTCGTCGGTGGTCACGCACGCGGCCAGCGGCAGGTAACCGCCGGTCAGGGCCTTGGACAGGCAGAGGAAATCCGGCGTGATGCCGGCCTGCTCACAGGCGAACATCGTCCCGGTACGGCCAAAGCCGACGGCGATTTCGTCGTGGATCAGGTGCACGCCATAGCGGTCGCAGGCCTCGCGCAACAACTTCAGGTACACCGGATGGTACATGCGCATGCCGCCGGCGCCCTGGATCAGCGGTTCGACGATCACTGCCGCCACCGTGTCGTGGTGCTCGGCCAGGGTCTGTTCCATGGCTGCGAACATGTTGCGTGAATGTTCTTCCCAGCCCATGCCTTCGGGGCGGTGGTAGCAGTCGGGGCTCGGCACCTTGATCGTGTCCAGCAACAAGGCCTTGTAGGTTTCAGTGAACAACGGCACATCGCCCACCGACATCGCCGCGATGGTTTCGCCGTGGTAACTGTTGCTCAGGGTGACGAAGCGCTTCTTGTCCGGCCGGCCGCGATTGATCCAGTAATGGAAGCTCATCTTCATCGCCACTTCGATGCAGGACGAGCCGTTATCGGCGTAGAAGCACCGGGTCAGGCCTTCGGGCGTCATCTTCACCAGGCGCTCGGACAGCTCGATCACCGGCTGGTGACTGAAGCCGGCGAGAATCACATGCTCCAACTGATCGACCTGGTCCTTGATGCGCTGGTTGATGCGCGGGTTGGCGTGGCCGAACACGTTGACCCACCAGGAGCTGACGGCATCGAGATAGCGCTTGCCTTCGAAATCTTCCAGCCACACGCCTTCACCGCGCTTGATGGGGATCAGCGGCAGCTGTTCGTGGTCTTTCATCTGGGTGCAGGGATGCCATAGCACCGCGAGGTCGCGTTGCATCCACTGGTTATTCAGGCCCATTTACAGTCTCCTCGAGGCGGCTCGCGGCGGGCGCGGGCAAAACAATCGCGCAAGCCTATGCAATGGCGGCCCCGCGGACAACCCATTGTGTCATTCCCACTACTTTGAACGAGGCGATAGACGTCGCTGGCGGCGTTTTGATGGCTGACGTATTCTTCGCCGTTCCCTGAGCCGACTGGCTCGAAAAACCGAGAGCCGCCTGGCTCGAAAACTGAAATTTCCTACGTTTTAATCCGGAGTTCGTTGAATGTCTGCTGGTTGGCTGCGCGCCTGTGCGCTGGTGATGATAGGGCTGTTCAGCGTTTCGGCGCTGGCCAAGGACAAACAACCGACGGCCATCGTCATCGGCGGCGGCCTGGCGGGGCTCACGGCGGCCTATGAGTTGCAGAACAAAGGCTGGCTCGTGACGTTGCTGGAAGCCAAGCCGGACCTGGGCGGTCGTTCGGGCATGGCCACCAGCGAGTGGATCGGCAACGAGAAGACCCAGCCGGTGCTGAACAAGTACGTCTCCACCTTCAAGCTGAGCACCACGCCGGCGCCGGAGTTCGTGCGTACCCCCAGCTATCTGATCGACGGCACTTACTTCACCACCGCGGACCTGGCGACCAAACAGCCGGCCACCGCCGAAGCCCTCAAGCGCTACGAAACCACCCTGGACGACCTGGCGCGCTCCATCGAAGACCCGCAGAACCCGGCGGCGACCAGCACACTGCACGCGCTGGACCAGATCACTGTGTCCAACTGGCTCGACCGTCTGCAACTGCCGGCCACGGCGCGGCAGTTGGTGAACCAGGAGATTCGCACCCGTTATGACGAACCTTCGCGTCTGTCGCTGCTGTATTTCGCCCAGCAGAATCGCGTCTATCGCGGCGTGTCCGACCGCGACCTGCGGGCCTCGCGCCTGCTCGGCGGTAGCCCGGTCCTGGCCCAGGCGTTCGTCAAGCAACTGAAAACCATCAAGACCAATTCGCCCGTGTCGGCCATCTCCCAGGACAAGGACGGGGTGACTGTCAAGGTTGGCGCCGTTGGCTATCAGGCTGACTACGTGGTGCTGGCGGTGCCGCTGCGGGCGCTGAACAAGATCCAGTTGACCCCGGCCCTGGACGCCCAGCACCAAGGCGCGATCAAGGGCACCAACTACGGCTGGCGCGACCAGATCATGCTCAAGTTCAAGACCCCGGTCTGGGACAGCAAGGCGCGCATGTCGGGTGAGATCTACAGCAATGCCGGCCTGGGCATGATGTGGATCGAACCGGCCTTGAAGGGCGGTGCCAACGTAGTCATCAACCTGTCCGGCGACAACGCCCGGGTGATGCAGGCCTTCGGCGACAAGCAGATGGTCGATCAGGTGCTGATCCGTCTGCACGCGTTTTATCCACAGGCCCGTGGCGCGTTCACCGGCTACGAAATCCGCCGCTACAGCACCGACCCGTCCATGGGCGGTGCGTACCTGGCCTTTGGCCCGGGCCAGATCAGCAAGTACTGGCGCCTGTGGGAAAAGCCATTGCAGCGCGTAGCCTTTGCCGGTGAACACACCGACACCCTGTATCCCGGCACCCTTGAAGGCGCGCTGCGCAGCGGTCAACGGGCCGCCAGCCAGGTTGAAGACCTGGCGGCGGGCAAGTCGTTCGAGCCGGCCAAGGTCGCACCAGTTGCAACGGCAGCAGCGGCGGGTGCGGTAGCGGCGAAGAAGGGCAACTTCTTCACCAACCTGTTTGGTGGCTCGGATGATGACAAGAAGCCAGAGCCGGTCAAGGCACCGGAACCGGTAGCGCCTGCTCCAGTGCCTGCACCCGCTCCTGCGCCGGCACCGGTGGAACCACCTGCACCAGCCCCGGCGAAGGTTGAGCCAGCCAAGAAAGCAGCGGCCAAACCAGCGGCGAAAAAACCAGCCGCCAAGGCTCCGGCTAAAAAAGCGCCAGTGAAGAAAGCCACTCCGGCGAAGAAACCGGCGGCCAAGCCGGCAGCGACAACACCGGCGGCGACTGAGACCAAGGCTCAGTAAGGCTTGGTGATAGAAAAAAGCGCGGCGTGTCAGCCGCGCTTTTTTTTGCCTGTAGAACCGCTATCGCGAGCAAGCTCGCTCCCGCAGGGATTGCGCTCGGCCAGTGTGGGAGCGCGCTTGCTCGCGATGAGGCCCTTCCTGATATAACGCCTTGTATCGGTTTTAATCTTTCCTTAACCCACCCCTTCCAGACTGATGATCGTATTTCTCGATATTTCAAAGCGAAATTTTCCGCTTTAAATCGATAGATAACTCGCTAGTCTTGATCGCAGTTTTTACAGGAAATGAGCAATGCAGCTACGCAACTCTTCTTCTCGCTATGGCTGGGTCAGTATCGCTGTGCACTGGGGCGTTGCGCTGGTGGTGTACGGGTTGTTCGCCCTGGGCCTGTGGATGGTTGGCCTGGATTACTACAGCACCTGGCGCAAAGACGCACCGGACCTGCACAAGAGCATTGGCCTGATGCTGCTGGCGGTCATGTTGCTGCGGGTGATCTGGCGCGTTGTCAGCCCGCCGCCACCGACCCTGCCGACCTATGGCCGCCTGACCCGCGCCGGTGCCAAGCTCGGTCATAGCGCACTGTATCTCGGGTTGTTCGCCGTGATGATTGCCGGTTACCTGATTTCCACCGCAGACGGTGTCGGGATCCCGGTGTTTGGTTTGTTTGAAGTACCCGCGCTGGTGTCCGGACTGCCCGATCAGGCAGACGTCGCTGGCCAGATTCACCTCTACCTGGCGTGGGCGTTGGTAATTTTCTCCGGCCTTCATGCGTTGGCAGCATTGAAACACCACTTTATCGACCGTGACGCGACCCTCAAGCGAATGCTGGGGCGCCAAGCCTGATGTTCAACCTCGACTCCAAAGGAATAGAAAGCATGTTGAAAAAGACGCTCGCCGCCCTGGCAATCGGTTCTGCCCTGCTGTCGGCCGGCCAGGCCATGGCTGCTGACTACGTAGTTGACAAGGAAGGCCAGCACGCCTTCGTCGACTTCAAGATCAGCCACCTGGGCTATAGCTACATTACCGGTACCTTCAAGGACATCGACGGCAAGTTCAGCTTTGACGCCGCCAAGCCTGAGGCCAGCAAGATCGAGTTCAACGTACGTACCGCCAGCGTGTTCACCAACCACGCCGAGCGCGACAAGCACATCGCCAGCAAGGACTTCCTGGACGTAGGCAAGTTTGCCGATGCCAAGTTCGTGTCCACCAGCGTCAAGTCCACCGGCAAGAACGCTGATGGCAAAGACACTGCAGACGTGACGGGTGACCTGACGCTGCACGGCGTGACCAAGCCAATCGTGGTCAAGGCCACGTTCCTGGGCGAAGGCAAGGATCCATGGGGCGGCTACCGTGCTGGCTTCGAGGGCACCACCAGCATCAAGCGTTCCGACTTCGGCAAGATGATGGACCTGGGGCCACAATCCGACGCCGTTGAGCTGTACATCTCGTTTGAAGGTGTCAAAGCGAAGTAACCTTCGCGCCTGACAAAAAACGCCTCTGGTCTTGCGATCAGGGGCGTTTTTTATTACCCGGATTCGGGCAACACGGAGAACCCTGTGGGAGCGAGCTTGCTCGCGATGGCGTCTTACCGGTCGACTTGATGTTGACTGACATACCGCTATCGCGAGCAAGCTCGCTCCCACATTTGGAATTGTGTTGGGCCAAAAAAATGCCCCAGGTCGCGAGACCTGGGGCATTTTTCAAGGCTTGGAAAAACTCAGCGATTGCGTGTCAGCAATGCCGGTTTTTCGCCCCGTGGGCGGCTTGGCAGTTGATCCAGCTGTTCAGGCGTCGGGAAGCGATCGGCTTTCGATTCCTTGTGCACGATCTTCGGCTGGTTGCTGCGCGGGTTCTGCACGGCGGGTTCCTGGCGAGGCTGGTCGTCACGGGCCGGACGGCGCGGGCGGGTGTCGTCGCGACGGGCCTGACCGTCACGCGGGGCACCGTTGCGTGGGCCGCTGCGCTTGGCCGGTGGCGTACCGGTGGACGAGCCGTTGCTGTTGCGCGGCCCATTCTGGCGACCTTGTGGCTGGCCGCTGCGCGGCGCGCCTGCAGCTGCACCCTGTGCCGGGGCACCCGGGCGGCGACCACGGCCCTGGGCCGGTTTCTGCTGTGGCACGTAGTCGACGCGGTTACCGAAGTTATCGATATCGTCGTCCAGGAACTCGTCCGGGGCACGATCGGCTGCGGCGCGTGGGGCTGGACGCTGCTGTTCACGAGCTGGCGTGCCTTCGCGAGGCTTCTGCTCGCGGGCTGGGCGTTCGCCACGGCCATTGCTATTGCTGGCCGGTTTTTCCTTGCCCTTGTCCTTGCCTTTGTCCTTGCGGCCACCGCCACCACCGCCGCCATTCGGACCGTCGCCGCGTGGGCCACGGGCATTGCGCGGATTGCGCACGTCCGGACGTTCGCGCACTTCAGGCTTCTCGGCCTCGATGGTGCTGGCATCGAAGCCCATCAGGTCGCCGTCGGCAATTTTCTGCTTGGTCATGCGCTCGATGCTTTTGAGCAGCTTTTCTTCGTCCGGTGCGACCAACGAGATCGCTTCGCCCGAACGACCGGCCCGGCCGGTACGGCCGATACGGTGCACGTAGTCTTCATCGACGTTTGGCAGCTCGAAGTTGACCACGTGAGGCAACTGGTCGATGTCCAGGCCACGGGCCGCGATGTCGGTGGCCACCAGGATGCGCACTTCGCCGGCCTTGAAGTCGGCGAGGGCCTTGGTGCGGGCGTTCTGGCTCTTGTTACCGTGGATTGCCACAGCCGGCAGGCCGTGCTTGTCCAGGTACTCGGCCAGGCGGTTGGCGCCGTGCTTGGTGCGGGTGAACACCAGGACCTGTTCCCAGGCACCGGCGGTAATCAGGTGCGCCAGCAGGGCACGCTTGTGGCTGGCCGGCAGGCGGAAAACCCGTTGCTCGATGCGCTCGACCGTGGTGTTCGGAGGCGTGACTTCGATGCGCTCCGGGTTGTGCAGCAGCTTGCCAGCCAGGTCGGTGATGTCCTTGGAGAACGTCGCCGAAAACAGCAGGTTCTGACGCTTGGCGGGCAGGCGAGCGAGGACTTTCTTCACGTCATGGACAAAGCCCATGTCGAGCATGCGGTCGGCTTCGTCCAGCACGAGGATTTCCACGTGGGACAAATCGACGCTGCCCTGGCCGGCCAGGTCCAGCAGGCGACCGGGGCAGGCAACCAGTACATCGACGCCACGGGACATGGCCTGGACCTGGGGGTTCATACCGACACCGCCAAAAATGCAGGCGCTGACGAACTTCAGGTCGCGAGCGTAGACCTTGAAGCTCTCGTGTACCTGGGCTGCCAGTTCGCGGGTTGGGGTCAGGACCAGTACGCGCGGTTGGCGCGGGCCATGACGCTGGGATTTGTCTGGGTGACCGTTGGGGAACAACCGCTCCAGGATCGGAAGGGCGAAACCGCCGGTTTTACCAGTACCTGTCTGCGCCGCGACCATCAGGTCGCGACCTTGCAACACGGCGGGAATGGCCCGCTGTTGCACCGGGGTAGGCTGGGTATAGCCGGCGGCTTCGATGGCGCCGACTAAAGCCTCGGAGAGACCGAGGGAAGCAAAGGACATGAGTAATCCTGTTTTAGTGAGGGCCTGGCCCAATGGGATAGTCTTGCCTGGCGCGAATGACGTTCAACAAGAAGACGTCATCCCGTCCGGTCCTGCCGGGCCAAGAAGGCGGCTCCGGACAAGGCTCGCGCGGGCCGTAGGCGGCGCTGTAGCGGTGTCGGGATGCCTTTTGCAAGGCCGGGCGTCCGGGCGTGAGCCTGGCGGGAAGGCCGGAGTATAACAGAGCAAACGCCGTGCGCCGCTTTCCTGCTGCTCAACGGTTTATTTCAACGTTGACCCGGCCCGGGCGAGATGACCTCGGCCACTGGGCCGGCGCCGTAGCGGGCGCTCAGTTCGGCATAGGCGGGTTCGCGCTTGAAACGCTTGAGTTCGGCACTGAAGCGTTGCACCAGCAAATCCATCCCGGCGTTGCGCCGCACCGCCAGGTATTGGCTTTGACGGCTCACGACCATCGGGTTTTCGGTGATCTGGTCGCCCAACTGCATTTGTTCGAGCACATGTCGGCCCACCCTGCGGTCGGTGATGAGCAGGTCGATGCGTCCCAGCTGCAGCTTTCCGAAATTGGCTTCGTGGGTCGGCGCTGTTTCCCGGGTGAACAGGGTCGACTCACTGAAGGCCTGGCTGTAGAGATAACCGGGTGAGGTGCCGATGGTCAGGCCGCCCAGGTCATCGAGCGTGCGAAACGGATGGGGCCGGGCATTGGCGTAGAACATCACAAACTCCACGTCCGACAGCGGTTCGCTGGGGTAAAGCAGCATGGCATCGCGCTCATCGCTGTGGAAAATGTCCAGCGCACCGTCCGCCAACCCCTGCTCCAGCATCACCAGGCAGCGCTTCCACGGCAGGAACTGCCATTCCACGTCGATACCCAGGCGCTTGAACACGATGGCCGTGGTTTCGTAGTCCAGGCCCAGCATCTTGCCGTTCTCTTCGTAGACATACGGCGCCCAGGGTTCGGTGACAATGCGCAACTTCTCGGCCCGGGCAGTCATGCTCAGGCACAAGAGAAGAAGGGTGGTCAGCAGCTGGACAATGACGGGCATGGCCTGAGGTTACGACGAGAGCTCATCAAATAGCTAGAGCGCTCTGGCCTGCGCCCTGGTGGCCCGCCTCCAGTGTTCATGGATGGCTCGGCGCGCTCACCGATGCGGCGCATTGCAGGGGGCGGGCCGTTGCGATCACTGAATGAAAAAGGCCTTGGTGTTTGCCAAGGCCTTTTTTTGTGCCACCACATGCATCATTCAGCGTGGCAGCTTGAGGTTGTTCCATACCGCGAGGCTGGGTTCGGCCTGGTTAAGGGTATAGAAATGCAGCCCCGGTGCACCGCCTTGCAGCAAACGCTCACACATTTGCGTGATGACTTCCTCGCCAAAGCTTTGGATGCTGGAGGCGTCGTCGCCGTAGGCTTCCAGCTGCTTACGGATCCAGCGTGGAATTTCTGCACCGCACGCGTCGGAGAAGCGCGCCAGCTTGCTGTAGTTGGTGATCGGCATGATTCCCGGCACCACAGGAATGTCGACGCCCAACTTGCGTATGCGCTCGACGAAGTAGAAGTAACTGTCGGCGTTGAAGAAGTACTGGGTGATCGCGCTGTTGGCGCCAGCATTGGCCTTGCGCACGAAGTTGCGCAGATCGTCTTCGAAATTGCGCGCCTGGGGGTGCATTTCCGGATACGCAGCCACTTCGATGTGGAAGTGATCGCCGGTTTCTTCACGAATGAAGCTCACCAGTTCGTTGGCATGGCGCAGCTCGCCGCTGGCCATGCCCATGCCTGACGGCAGGTCGCCGCGCAGGGCAACGATGCGCTTGATGCCAGCGGCCTTGTACTGGGTCAGCAGGCTGCGCAGGTCGTCCTTGCTGTCACCCACGCAAGACAGGTGAGGGGCGGCTGGGACTTTGACTTCGCTTTCGAGCTGCAACACGGTGTTCATGGTGCGGTCACGGGTCGAACCGCCGGCGCCATAGGTGCAGGAGAAGAAGTCGGGGTTGTAGCTGGCCAGCTGACGGGCAGTGGCGATCAGTTTTTCATGCCCAGCATCGGTCTTCGTCGGGAAGAACTCGAAGCTGTAGCGACGGTCTTGGGACATGGTCATATCCTTGGAAGCTCGTAAGCCGGAGAGGCTCGCACATCCCTTGTGGGAGCGGGTTTATGTGGGAGCGAGCCTGCTCGCGATTGGCATCGCCTCGGTCCGATAGCTGGATCGAGGTGTCTGCATCGCGAGCAAGCTTTGCTCCCACAGGCCTGCCCCCAAAGGGAAGGGCGCCTATTAGTAGCGGTAAGCGTGCGGCTTGAACGGGCCTTCGACGGTGACGCCGATGTAGTCAGCCTGTTGCTTGGTCAGTTTGGTGACCACGCCGCCGAAACCGCGGACCATTTCCAGGGCCACTTCTTCGTCGAGTTTCTTGGGCAGTACTTCCACGGTCAGGCGCTCGGCTTTCTGGGCCGGCGACAGGTCGGCGTATTTCTGGCCGAACAGGAAGATCTGGGCCAGGACCTGGTTGGCGAACGAGCCGTCCATGATGCGGCTTGGGTGGCCGGTGGCGTTGCCCAGGTTAACCAGGCGGCCTTCAGCCAGCAGGATCAGGTAGTCGTCGTTCTGTGGGTCAAAGCTGCCGGTGCCAGTGCGGTGCACCTTGTGGACCTGCGGCTTCACTTCTTCCCATGCCCAGTTCTTGCGCATGAAAGCGGTGTCGATTTCATTGTCGAAGTGACCGATGTTGCAGACCACGGCGCGCTTCTTCAGGGCCTTGAGCATGTTGGCATCGCAGACGTTGACGTTGCCGGTGGTGGTCACGATCAGATCGATCTTGCCCAGCAGGGCCTTGTCGACGCTGGCTTCGGTGCCGTCGTTGATCCCGTCGATGAACGGCGAAACCAGCTCGAAACCGTCCATGCAGGCCTGCATGGCGCAGATCGGATCGACTTCGGACACCTTAACGATCATGCCTTCCTGACGCAGGGACTGGGCCGAACCCTTGCCCACGTCACCGTAGCCGATCACCAGCGCCTGCTTGCCCGACAACAGGTGGTCGGTGCCGCGCTTGATGGCGTCGTTGAGGCTGTGACGGCAGCCGTACTTGTTGTCGTTCTTGCTCTTGGTTACCGAGTCGTTGACGTTGATGGCCGGGATCTTCAGTTCGCCCTTGGCCAGCATGTCCAGCAGGCGGTGCACGCCAGTGGTGGTTTCTTCGGTCACGCCGTGGACGTTTTCCAGCACGGCTGCGTACTTCTTGTGCAGCAGTTCGGTCAGGTCGCCGCCGTCGTCGAGGATCATGTTGGTGTCCCACGGCTGGCCATCCTTGAGGATGGTCTGCTCCAGGCACCACTCGTACTCTTGCTCGGTCTCGCCTTTCCAGGCGAATACCGGGATACCGGCGGCGGCGATGGCGGCAGCGGCCTGGTCCTGGGTCGAGAAGATGTTGCAGGACGACCAGCGCACTTCGGCACCCAGGGCAACCAGGGTTTCGATCAGCACGGCGGTCTGGATGGTCATGTGGATGCAGCCGAGGATCTTCGCGCCCTTCAATGGCTGTTCGCCAGAGTACTTGCGGCGCAGGCCCATCAGGGCTGGCATTTCGGATTCGGCGATGATGATTTCGCGACGGCCCCAGGCAGCCAGGGACATGTCGGCGACTTTGTAGTCGGTAAAATCGGCAGGCGTGATAACAGCGCTCATGAAGAGCCTCCATTCGTAATGTATGCGAATGGGCGCCGTTGTGCGTTTAGTGTCCGTGCGGGGAGCCCCCGTACAAACAACGCCCCATCCGAGCCTGACAGGTCGAGCCTGCTGCAGCGCCCCTCGGACAGGTGGCGGGAACGGTCCAAAGGGTGGACCGAGGTAAAGCGGTGGCGATTATAACGGGCTAATCGGATCTTCCAAAAGGGTTTCTGTCGGCAAATCAAAAATGCCGATGACTGTCATAGGGCCCGCGACGTAGAGCCTGACCGTGCGGTCTGCCATGATGCAGCAATCCAACGGCCAGACACTCAGGAGTGATCATGAATTTCCACACCCGCAAATGGGTCAAGCCCGAAGACCTCAACCCCAACGGAACGCTGTTCGGCGGCAGCCTGTTGCGCTGGATCGACGAGGAGGCGGCGATCTACGCCATCGTCCAGCTCGGTAACCAGCGCGTGGTCACCAAGTACATCTCGGAAATCAATTTCGTCAGCGCTTCGCGCCAGGGCGACATCATCGAGCTGGGCATCACCGCCACCGAGTTTGGCCGTACTTCCATCACCCTGACCTGCGAGGTGCGCAACAAAATCACCCGCAAGAGCATCCTGACCGTGGAGAAGATGGTCTTCGTCAATCTCGGCGAAGACGGCCTGCCCGCGCCTCACGGGCGGACCGAGATCAAGTACGTCAAGGATCAGTTCAAGGATGCTGTCGTCGAGTGAAATCGACGGCGCTGCTATCGCGAGCAAGCTCGCTCCCACATTGATTTCGGTGTGTTCACGGGATTTGTGCTCACCGCCGTCTCCCTGTGGGAGCGAGCTTGCTCGCGATAGCGGTTTCAGGCTGAGGTAACTGAACAGCGCTGATCGCCACGTGTCGTAGGTACATCACGCCACCGGTTCAGGAGCTGTATGGACACCCATGAAGAAGGCAAGACCCCTGACCTTTCGGCTCAGGAGCAGCATGAAGTCGACCTCAACCAGCCGCCGCGGGCTGCGGTGCTGCACGAAATCATCCGCACCCAGGGCAACCAGGAGCTGGAGCGCAGTATCGCCGCGCTCTGGTGGTCGGCCCTGGCGGCGGGGTTGACCATGGGCCTGTCGCTGATGGCAATGGGATTGCTCAACTCCCGGCTGCCGGACCACGAAGGCTTCAAGGTGATCGCCAGTTTCGGTTACTGCGCCGGCTTTCTCGCGGTGATCCTGGCCCGCCAGCAACTGTTCACCGAAAATACCCTGACCGCCGTGCTGCCGATCATGAGCAAACCCACGCTGGGCAACTTCGGCCGGCTGTTGCGGCTCTGGGGCGTGGTGCTGGTGGGCAACCTGTGCGGCACCTTGCTGGTGGCGTATGTGATGCTGCACTTGCCGATCTTCGATCAGCGCACCGACCAGGCTTTCCTGGAGATCGGGCGCAAGGTCATGGAGAACGACACTGGCCAGATGTTCGCCAAGGGCATCATCTCCGGCTGGATGATCGCCACCATGGTCTGGATGATCCCGTCCATGGAAAGCGCCAAGATGTGGATCATCATCCTGATCACCTACCTCATGGCGCTCGGGGATTTCACTCACATCGTCGTCGGCTCGGCCGAAGTGTCGTACCTGGTGTTCGCCGGCCAGTTGTCATGGGCGGATTTCTGGATGGTGTTTGCCGGGCCGACGTTGGCGGGGAATATCATCGGCGGCAGTTTCATCTTTGCGCTGATCAGCCACGCACAGGTGCGCAGCGAGACCAATACGCCCCTCAGTCGGCAAGGCCTGCCGCAGCGCCGAGATGACGCTGGCGATAAATAAAATATAGCGCGGCCAGTACGGTTAGCCCGCCCATCAGGGCCCCGGTCCACGGCAAGTCCGCCAGGTCGGCACCACTGGCGACGACCAACCCACCAATCCATGCTCCCGCCGCGTTGCCGAGGTTGAAGGCACTCTGGTTCAGGGTCGAGCCGAGGTTCGGCGCCTCAAAGGCCTGGTCGATGATCAGCAGTTGCAGGATCGGGCACAGGGCGAAGGCGAAGATCCCCCACAGCACCAGGGTGATCGCCGCCGGAATCACCGATTGGCTGGTCTGGCTGAACGCGGCCAACACCAGCACCACGGCCAGGGCCATGGCCACCAGTGAAGGCAGCAGGCGCCGGTCCGCCAGACGCCCGCCGAGGAAGCTACCCGCTGTCAGGCCGACACCGAACAACAGCAACATGATGGTGATGCCGTGTGGGCTGACACCGGTGATGTCCTGCAGGATCGGCGCGATGTAGGTGAACACGCTGAACAAACTGGTGGAGGCCAGCACGCTCATGCCCAGGGCGAGCAACACGTTGACCTTGCCCAGCACCTTGAACTCGCTGGCCAGGTTGGCTTTGTCCATGGGGATTTCCCTGGGCAGCCAGACCCATTGGGCGATGGCGGCGATCACGCCGATCACCGATACCGCCCAGAACGTCGAACGCCAACCGGCGTATTGCCCCAAAGCCGTGCCCAACGGCACGCCCAGCACGTTAGCCAGGGTCAGGCCGGTGAACATCATGGCAATTGCCTGGGCCCGTTTGTTCGGCGCCACCAGCCCGGCCGCCACTACCGAACCGATGCCAAAGAACGCTCCGTGGCACAGCGCAGTAATGACCCGGGCGGCCATCAGCGTGGCGTAGTTCGGCGCCAGGGCGCAGAGCACGTTGCCGAGGATGAACATCAGGGTCATGCCCAGCAGCGTGGCCTTGCGTGGCATGTTGGCGGTGCCAATCGCCAGGATCGGCGCGCCGAACACCACGCCCAGGGCATAGCCCGTAATCAGTAGCCCGGCCTGGGGAATGCTCACGGCCAAGTCCCGGGCGACATCGGGCAACAGGCCCATGATGACGAATTCAGTCGTGCCGATGCCGAAAGCGGCGACGGCCAAAGCAAGCAAGGCGAGTGGCATGCGCAAGGTCTCTGTCTGTAGTCTTGACGCTCTGATCAGGCATACGCATGCCGGCGCCCCCATTCGAATGAGCGGGGCAACAGCGAGATTATTGGAATAGGTGTATGCGCAACTGAGTGCGGCGTGGTCGGCTTGCAGTATAAACGATAGCGAATCAATTTATGAGCCCGATGATCGTAGGAGCTGTCGAGTGCAACGAGGCTGCGATCTTTCCACTGACAATTGAGTCTGAAGTGAAAGATCAAAAAGATCGCAGCCTTCGGCAGCTCCTACGGGCGGGGGACAAGACAAGGAGCGTGCCGTGCTTGCAACGGCCCTGGTGTTGGTCGCGGCACTGTTGCATGCGGCGTGGAATACGCTGATCAAGTTCAGTGGCGAGCGTTTGCTGGTGGTGGCGTACATGGACAGCGTCGCCTTGCTGTTCGTCGCGTTGGCACTGGGTTTCGTGGCCTTGCCGCCGTTGGAGATCTGGCCGTGGATCCTGGCGTCGGCGGCGTTCGAGCTGCTCTACCGCTATTTGCTGATCCAGGCTTATCGGGTCGGTGACCTGGGGCTGGTCTATCCGCTGATGCGCGGCCTGTCGCCGCTGGTGGTGCTGGCCCTGACATTTATGTTCGCTGGTGAAACCCTGGCGACCCAGCAGGTCATCGGCATTTTGCTGATCCCGTTCGGCATGCTTTGCCTGTTGTGGCAGGGCGGTGGTGGCGAGCGGCTGCCCTGGTCGATGCTGCCGGTGGTGGCGCTGATCGGCCTGTGCATCGGTTGCTACACCTTTATCGACGGTCACGCTTTGCGGCGCTGGTCCCATCCGCTGGATTACCTGGTCTGGGTCACGCTGTTCAGTGCCTGGCCGTTCCCGTTGCTGGCGCTGGTGAGCAAGCGGCCGGCCTTCATGCGGTTCTGGCGTGAGCAGTGGCGGTTGGGGTTGGCAGTCGGATTCTGCGTATTGTTCAGCTACGCTCTGGTGCTGTGGGCCATGCAACTGGGCTCGATCGCCGAAGCGGCGGCGCTGCGGGAGATCAGCGTGATCCTGGTGGTGCTGTTCGGCATGCGTTACTTGAAAGAACCTTTCGGCTTGCCGCGGCTCTTAGCCTGCGGGCTGGTGTTGGTTGGCATGCTGGTGATGAAGTCCTGACCGGCGCTGGACTTGCGATATTCTATAAAACTCAAAGAAGGAACTGCGTCAATGACGGTTGCCCTGTGGTGTATTTTGATTGCCTTTCTCCTGCCTTACCTGTGCGTCGCCATTGCCAAGATCGGTGGACGATACAGGCTGGCAGATAACCACGACCCTCGGGACTTTCTGGACTCACTCGAAGGTGCGCCTCGGCGGGCATACGCCGCGCAACTGAACAGCTTTGAAATCAGCCCGTTTTTTGCCGCCGCCGTGATCGTCGCGCACCAGGCCGGCAATGCCGAGCTGGTGACCATCAATGTGCTGGCAGTGCTGTTCATCACCAGTCGCCTGCTCTACATCATTTGCTACCTGGCTGACTGGGCGATTCTACGTTCGCTGATGTGGTTCGTGGGGGTGGGGTTGGTCTTGAGTTTCTTCTTCGTTTCGGTCTGAGCCTGATTTCGGATTTTTGGCGTTTTGGCTGGCCTCTTCGCGAGCAAGCTCGCTCCAACAGTTGATCTTGGTGAATACATATTTTGTGTACACAACCGATCCAATGTGGGAGCGAGCTTGCTCGCGATCGGGGCCCTAGGGATTGGCGGTCACCGCATTCGCCACCTGCGGCACTTGCGGCAACGCCATGCCCTTGGGCCAGAGCATCCAGATCTGGCCCTGTTGCTTCATGTCCCCGGCCAGTTGTCCGGCCGCCTCGCCCGTGCCCCAGAACAGGTCCGCCCGCACTTCGCCGGCAATTGCACCGCCAGTGTCCTGGGCGGCGACGGGCCGGTTCAAGGTGCTGCCGTCGGGGCGCGTGGTGGATAGCCACAGCAGGCTGCCCAGCGGAATCACCTTGCGGTCCACCGCCACACTGTAGCCGGCTGTCAGCGGTACATTCAGCGAGCCTCGCGGGCCTTCGTTGCTGTCGGGGTTACGGTTGAAGAACACGTAGCTGGGGTTGCTGCCCAGCAATTCGGGAATACGGTTCGGGTTGGCCTTGGCCCAGGCACTGATGGCGCCCATGGTCACGTCTTCTTTCTTCAGCTCGCCCTGTTCAACCAGCCAGCGCCCGATGGGGCGGTAAGGATGGCCGTTCTGGTCGGCATAACCGATGCGCAGTTGGCGGCCATCGGCGAGTCGAATGCGTCCCGAACCCTGGATTTGCAGGAATTGCAGGTTCATGGGGTCGGTCAGCCAGGCGATGACCGGCGCCTTTACTCCGTTGGTTTCGATGGTGGCCGCGTCGTCGTATGGCTTGAGCACGCGGCCTTCGAGGCGGCCACGCAGGCGTTTGCCCTTGAGTTCAGGGTAAATGCTGTCCAGCGACACAATGATCATGTCCTCCGGCACACCGTAGACCGGGATATTCGCCGTAGCGGTCTGGGTGAGGCTGCCGGGGTAGACCGGCTCGTAGTAGCCGGTAATCAGGCCGTTGGGGCTGTTGTCTCCCGAGCGCAGGCCATAGACGTCCAGGTTCTGTTTCAGGAAATTGCGTACATCCTGTGGGGTTTGCGGCACATTGGCCGCTGCCGCGCAGGTCGGGCCCCAGGTCGCATCGGCCTTGAGTCGGGTGCAGGCACTGCGCCAGGAGCCGAAACCGGCCAGCAGGTCTGCATCGGACACCGACGGCAACGCCTCCCACGGTGCGCTGACATAGGTGGCGAGGGCGTGGGTCTGAGGTTCTTCGACCTTTTCGCCGCGATTACAACCGGCCAACAGTGCGATCAGCGGTAGGGTCAATGCCAGGCCTTTGTGCCAGGTCTTGATGCGGCTGTTCATGAAGATTTCCTTTGCAGTCATTCGAACGCTGTCAGGCGCTCGAACAACCCGTATTGTTGATAGGGCCATTGGTCTTTACCGATGACCCGAGGATACTAACTGCCGTTTCCTGCCCCGAGGCCAAGATGTTTGTAAAACGATTTTCCATGGCCGTACTGGCCTGCCTGATGTTATCCGCCTGTGGCGGCGTCGATCCCAATTCTCCCCTTGGCCAGCGCAAGGCGATCTTCAAGCAGATGCTCAAGACCAACGAAGAGTTGGGCGGCATGTTGCGTGGACGAGTCCCGTTCGATGGCCCACGATTTGCCGAAGGCGCGGCGCAACTGGATCAACTCTCCCATGAGCCGTGGAAGCACTTCCCGCAAGTGCGCGAGCAAGACCACACCAGCGCCCGGGATGAGGTCTGGCAAAAGCAGGCGCGTTTCCAGGAAATGGCCCGCAACCTTGAAGCCGCCACCGGTGAGTTGGTGACCGCCAGCAACGTCCAACCCTACAAGGCCAGTTACTTGGGGCCGGCGGTGCAAAAGGTCGAGGATGCGTGCAGTGCCTGTCATAAGGAGTTTCGGGATCATTGACATATCTTGAAAGATCGCAGGCTCCTACAGGGGATCGCATTCATCCTGCAGGAGCCTGCGATCTTTTCAATGTTCACTTGTCCAGCTCGTCCACCGCTTCCTGCAGTTCCTTGCGGGAGGTTGCCAGCTTGTCCTTGCGTTTGTTGATCCGCTCGGCGTCGCCTTTTTTCATGGCCTTTTCCAGGTCGGCCTGACGCCGGCTGACCTCGTGCTTGGCATCGAGCACCTTGTTTTCACGCTCCTTGCGCAAGGACGCATCGGTGCAATGGCTGGTGACTTCGTCCAACGCGGTTTCCAGGCCTGCCTGCTGGTCCTGGTTGCCACGGGACTTGGCCAGTTCGATCTGGTTGATGATGCCCTGGCGCTTGGCCGCGCAACCGGTGAGCTCCGGGGCTTGCTCGTCCGCCATCAAGGGGGCGGCCATGGCACTGCATAAGACCAGCAGGGCAACGGGGGACAGGAAATTCATAGCAACTCCGTAAAAAATCGCGAGCGGTCGGTACAGATGCGCTGTTGGAACGCATGCTTGCCCCTTGGGTTCAACCGCACAGGGCCCGGATTAAAAACCGTCGACCCCGGCAGTGCGTAATACGTCACTCAAGGCCAGCACCTGCGGGTCGCGAAAAAATGCGCTCAGTTGCGCGGCGCGTCCCGGTCCGATGCCGGCCTCGGCTTGCCATTGTTCGGTGCTGCGCTCGGCCAGCGCCTGCCACGGCCCCTCCAGCCGGGCCTCACCAGCGGGCGGCAGGCCCAGGGCCTTGAGCCATTGCTCGAACGGGCGTTGTCGGGCGCTGTGCAGGCTGGCGAGCAGGCGGGTGCTGCTGTGTTCGCCGAAGCCGGCAATGTTAGCAAGCTCGGCGGCATCGAGGGTCATCCAATCCAGCAATCCGTCGAGTCGTCCGGCGGCCAGCAGCTTTTCCCAGGTGCCGGGGCCGACGTGGGGCAGGGCAAGCCCTTGTTTGCCGCTGAGCCAGCCCAGTCGCGCGAGGAACTGGCTTTCACAGCCGGGTGTCGGTTGCCAGCAACTCAAGAAGTGATGATCGGTTTCCGCAGGGACGTTGAGGTTCTGCCGCTCGACGCTGCGCAGCACGACGCTGTCGAGCCGTGGGATGGTCAGCCCGGCCAGGCTGATAGCGACACGGTCGCCGGGGCGAATGTCCATCTCTTCCCAACGCTTGAGGGAACTGACACTTACCCGGCGAATCCACCGGTCGTCGAGTCGGATGCGTTCAAGCTCCAGTACGGGGGTGATGCGTCCGGTGCGACCGACCTTGAAGTGCACCTTGCGCACTTCGGCCAGCGCCTGGGCATACGGGTATTTCCAGGCCACGCTCCAGAACGGCGCCCTGGCCTGCCAGCGGTCGGCGGGTGGGCGGCGGCTCTGGTGCAGGACGATTCCGTCGCTGGCGAATGGCAGCGGCGTGCGGTACCAGTGATCGCGCCACTGCTCGGCATCGGCCAATGTCCGCACAGGTTGGTTGTAGTCGAGGGTGTCAGCGAAGCCCAAGGCGTTCAGCGCGGCCATTCGCTCGGGCAGGGTGTCCGGCCCTTCCGGCCAGTCCCAGACAAACAGGTCGATATACACCCCATCGTGTACCGTCAAATTGCTGCGTGCCATCAAGCCTGCCATGGTCCCGCGGGCGTTCACGCTGCCGCTGCTGGCTTGGACATGGGCCTCCAGGCGCCAGTACAACTCGCCCTGGACGACCAGGTCTACGGACTGGTGCAGTCGCTGGGGGATGGCGCCGATCTTGCGCGCATTCGTGGTCCAGTCATGTCCTTGGACGCCATCGCCACGGCTGATTGCCTGATGCAGGCGACCCTTGCGATAGACCAGGGTTACCGCCACACCGTCGACTTTCGGCTGGGCCCAGACGTCCTCCCGACCGCGCAGCCAGGCCCCCACGGCGTCGGCGTCCTTCAGCTTTTCCAGGCCGGTATGGACCACGGGGTGCGGAACCTTTCCGCCCGTTGAGCGCAGCGGATCGTCGGGTGCCGCGAGGTTGAAGCAGCGGCGCCATTGGCTCAACTGTGCGCGGGACTGGTCATACAGTTCGTCGGCCACCGGCGATTGACCGAGGCGGTGATAGCCGTCGTCCCAGGTGTCGATTTGCTGTTGCAGCGCGGCGATCTCGGCCCGGGCGCGTTCAGTGGGCCAGTCGGGACAGGGCGCGGCGAGCGCAGGAATGGCAATGAAGACAAGACAGGCGAGTGCATACAAAAACGGTGGCATCGAAGCATCCTTGCTTGGTTGAGTACTGAAGGCTAGCCACCGTCCCGGAAGTTGCGAGGCCCGGAGCGTTACCGGATTTTGCGGGGCCTGGTGGCAAAATCGCGGCGGTACAGTGCGAGGCGATTTAGCCGTGCAACTGTGTCTTGCCCTCATCAACGGCCGGCGCAGAATGGGCTTTCGATTCGCCGCTGCCTGGAATGCTCCCGATGGAACTGTCGACGCTCGCTGTTTTCATCCCGGCCTGCTTTGCGCTGAACATGGCGCCGGGGCCGAACAACCTGCTGTCCATCAGTAACGCCTCGCGTTATGGCTTCGTCCGGGCGTGCAGTGGCGGCATTGGTCGATTGCTGGCGTTTGCGATCATGATCGCCCTGGCAGCGGTGGGGCTCACCGCCGTGCTGCACACCTCGGAGTTGCTGTTCCTGGGGATCAAGCTCGTCGGTGCCGGCTACCTGTTCTATTTGGCCGTGCAATTGTGGCGGGCCCAGCCTGAGGCCGGCAGTGAAGCCGCGGTCGCGTCGATGAGCCGGGCCGGCCTGGCGCGTCAGGAGTTCCTGGTGGCGATCGGCAATCCGAAGGCGATCCTGTTGTTTACCGCGTTCCTGCCGCAATTTGTCGACCGTACAGGCACCGTCACCCAACAATTTGCCGTGCTGGGAGGTTTGTTCCTGGCACTGGAGTGCATCGCCATCGGCCTGTATTGCTACATGGGCATTTACGCGCGACGGCTGTTCGCCCGGCCTAGTGGCAAGCGCCTGTTCAATCGGATGTGTGCGGGACTGCTGGCCAGTGCGGCTTCGTTTTTGCTGGTGGCGCGGCGGACTTGAGCGCCATGACGAGGGGATTTTGTGGGAGCAAGGCTTGCCCGCGATACAGGCACCTCGTTACCGCAGGGACCGCGTTGTCCTCATCGCGGGCAAGCCTTGCTCCCACAGATAAATTCTCTCGCCTCAAGAGCCTGGCATGAAAAAGCCCCTGGCGACCCGGTCGCCAGGGGCTTTTCTTTACACGCGGGTATTACAGGCCGGCAGCGGCGCGCAGGGAGTCGGCGCGGTCGGTTTTTTCCCAGGTGAACGTGGTGAAGGTATCGTCACCCACGGTCTTGGTCTGCGGCGTACGACCGAAGTGGCCATAGGCTGCAGTGTCCTGGTACATCGGGTGCAGCAGGTCGAGCATGGTAGTGATGGCGTACGGACGCAGGTCGAACACTTCACGGACCAGGTTGATGATCTTGTCATCGCTGATCTTGCCGGTGCCGAAGGTATTCAGCGAGATCGACGTAGGCTGGGCCACGCCAATGGCGTAGGAAACCTGGATCTCGCAGCGCTCGGCCAGGCCGGCGGCGACGATGTTCTTGGCGACATAACGGCCGGCGTAGGCCGCCGAACGGTCAACCTTCGATGGGTCCTTGCCGGAGAACGCGCCGCCGCCGTGACGAGCCATGCCGCCGTAGCTGTCGACGATGATCTTGCGACCGGTCAGGCCGCAGTCGCCCACCGGGCCGCCGATGATGAATTGGCCAGTCGGGTTGATGTGAAACTGGGTGTCCTTGGACAGCAGCTCGGCAGGCAGCACGTGCTTGACGATCAGTTCCATCACGCCTTCGCGCAGGTCTTTGTAGGACACTTCTGGGTTGTGCTGGGTCGACAGGACAACGGCATCGATACCCACCACCTTGCCGCCTTCGTAACGGCAGGTCACCTGGGACTTGGCGTCCGGGCGCAGCCAAGGCAGCAGTCCGGATTTACGGGCCTCGGCCTGGCGTTGAACCAACTGGTGCGAGAAGGTGATCGGGGCCGGCATCAGCACGTCGGTCTCGTTGCTGGCGTAGCCGAACATCAGGCCCTGGTCGCCGGCACCCTGGTCTTCAGGCTTGGCCCGATCAACGCCTTGGTTGATGTCGGGGGACTGCTTGCCAATGATGTTCATCACGCCACAGGTCGCGCCGTCGAAGCCGACGTCGGAGCTGTTGTAGCCAATGCCCAGGATCACGTCGCGGACGATCTGCTCCAGGTCGACCCAGGCCGACGTGGTGACTTCGCCGGCGATGATCGCCACGCCCGTTTTCACCAGAGTCTCGCACGCCACGCGGGCGAACTTGTCTTCAGCAATGATGGCGTCCAGCACCGCATCAGAAATCTGGTCGGCGATTTTGTCCGGATGCCCTTCAGACACGGACTCGGAGGTGAAAAGGGAGTATTCGCTCATCTCGATGTTTTCCTACAAGTTACCGTTGGTGAGTGTCGCCAGTCGGCCGCTGAAAGTGGCGAACCTGGATCTGGAAACCATTACGTAAGCCTACATAGAGGCTTTCCCCGGGCACGAGACCCGCAGCGGTGGCCCAGCGGGCCAGGTCGTCCTGTTCAAATCCGAGCCAGAGATCGCCGCAGGCCTCCCTGGCCCAGCTCTGGTTGTGGCTGCATAACTCCGTCACCAGCAGGCTGCCGCCCGGTTGCAGCATGCCGGCCATGTGTCTGAGTGCATCGGCCGGCGCGGCGAAATGATGCAGCACCATGTTCAAGACAACGCAGTCGGCCTGCAGGCTCATGCCATCCAGAGCATCGGCCAGTTGCAGGCTGACGTTAGCCAGGGCCTCGCGTTCACACACCTGGCGCGCCAGTTCGAGCATGGCCGGGCTGTTGTCCAACGCCGTCACCTGGCTGAAACGCCGCGCCAGCTCCGGCAGGAAAGCACCATCACCGGGGCCGACTTCAATCGCCGTGGCCGTGGCTTCGAAGCTTAGTTTGTCGAGCAGCGCCACGACGCTTTCGCGGTATTGCGGCAGCCCGGCGATCAGGTCTTGCTGGGCGCGAAATTTCTCGGCGACCCGTGCGAAAAAATCCTGGCTGGCGGCGGCCCGTTGCCCGTGTACCTGGGCGATGCGAGCCTGTACGTCCGTCGGAAGGTTCAGCGCGTCCACTTCGTCCAGCAGCGCCGTGTGCAGCTTGCCGCCCAACAGGTCGGTGTGGGGCAGGGCGCGGCGATAGAAAATGGCGTTGCCTTCGCGGCGGGTCGCCACCAGGTCAGCCTGGGCCAGGACCTTGAGGTGGTGGCTCATGCCGGACTGGCCGATGCCGAAGATCTGCGCCAGCTCCAGCACGCCGAACGAGTCGTTGGCCAGGGCGCGCAATACATTGAGCCGCAACGGATCGCCGCCGGCCTTGCAAAGGGCCGCCAGCTCATCGCAGTCGTCATGGCGAATGGAAGGCGCAGGTAAGTTCATAGTGCGGCAGTCTAGTGAGGGGTTTCGATCATCGCAAGTTCAATATCAAAAAGTTTTGATATTGCTGGATAAATGGCACTTCCCAACCTGTGCTTGACTCTACAAGCCATCAGCGGAAAGGTTTCACCTGGCGAATGCGACTTTATCCACCGGAAAAACGCCCAAGGATGACTATCTGTCATTGCCCCGGGGTGGGTGGGTGAGGGAAAATGCTCGCCTTTTTTCAGTTCCATTTTTATTCATTCTCGATTCAATACCCGCAGGAGAACAGCGATGCCCAGCCGTCGTGAGCGTGCCAATGCCATTCGTGCCCTCAGCATGGATGCCGTGCAGAAAGCCAACAGCGGCCATCCCGGTGCCCCCATGGGTATGGCGGATATCGCCGAGGTGCTTTGGCGCGACTACCTCAAGCACAGCCCGAGCAACCCAGCTTTCGCCGACCGTGACCGTTTCGTACTGTCCAACGGTCACGGCTCGATGTTGATCTACTCGCTGCTGCACCTGACCGGCTACGACCTGTCGATCGATGACCTGAAAAACTTCCGCCAACTGCACAGCCGCACCCCGGGCCACCCGGAATACGGCTACACCCCAGGCGTGGAAACCACCACCGGTCCATTGGGCCAAGGCCTGGCCAACGCCGTGGGTTTTGCCCTGGCGGAAAAAGTCCTGGCAGCGCAATTCAACCGCCCAGGTCATAACGTCGTCGACCACCACACCTACGTATTCCTGGGTGATGGCTGCATGATGGAAGGCATTTCCCATGAAGTCGCCTCCCTGGCCGGCACTCTGGGCCTGGACAAGCTGATCGCTTTCTATGACGACAACGGCATCTCCATCGATGGCGAAGTCGAAGGCTGGTTCACCGACGACACCCCCAAGCGCTTCGAAGCCTACAACTGGCTGGTGATCCGCAATGTCGACGGCCACGATCCGGAAGAGATCAAGACCGCCATCGAGACCGCCCGCAAAAGCGCCCAGCCGACCCTGATCTGCTGCAAGACCACCATCGGTTTTGGCTCGCCGAACAAGCAAGGCAAGGAAGACTGCCACGGCGCGCCGCTGGGTGCCGAGGAAATCGCCCTGACCCGCGCCGCGTTGAAGTGGAACCATGGCCCGTTCGAAATCCCGGCCGACATTTATGCCGAGTGGGATGCCAAGGAAAAAGGCCGCGCGCTCGAAGCCGAATGGGACCAGCGTTTTGCCGCGTATTCCGCCGAATTCCCTGAACTGGCAAACGAGCTGGTGCGTCGCCTCAGCGGCGAGCTGCCGGCCGACTTCGCCGAAAAAGCCTCGGCGTACATCGCTGAAGTCGCCGCCAAGGGCGAAACCATCGCCAGCCGCAAGGCCAGCCAGAACACCCTGAACGCCTTCGGCCCATTGCTGCCGGAGCTGCTGGGCGGTTCGGCCGACCTGGCCGGTTCCAACCTGACCCTGTGGAAAGGCTGCAAAGGCGTCAGCGCTGAAGATGCCAGCGGCAACTACATGTACTACGGCGTTCGCGAGTTCGGCATGAGCGCGATCATGAACGGCGTGGCGCTGCACGGCGGCCTGGTGCCTTACGGCGCGACCTTCCTGATGTTCATGGAATACGCCCGCAATGCCGTGCGCATGTCGGCGCTGATGAAAAAACGCATCCTGTATGTGTTCACCCACGACTCCATCGGCCTGGGCGAAGACGGCCCGACTCACCAGCCGATCGAGCAACTGGCGAGCCTGCGTTGCACGCCGAACCTGGACACCTGGCGCCCATGCGATGCCGTGGAATCGGCAGTGGCGTGGAAGTACGCCATCGAGCGTAACGACGGCCCGTCGGCGCTGATCTTCTCCCGCCAGAACCTGCAGCACCAGAACCGCGATGCCGACCAGATCGGTGACATCACTCGCGGCGGCTACGTGCTCAAGGACTGCATCGGCGAGCCTGAACTGATCCTGATCGCCACCGGTTCCGAAGTCGGCCTGGCCGTCCAGGCCTACGACAAGCTGACCGAGCAGGGCCGCAACGTACGCGTAGTGTCCATGCCTTGCACCAGCGTGTTCGACGCCCAGGATGCTGGCTACAAGCAAGCGGTGTTGCCGCTGCAGGTCAGTGCGCGGATCGCCATCGAGGCTGCTCACGCTGATTACTGGTACAAGTACGTGGGCCTGGAAGGCCGCGTGATCGGCATGACCACCTACGGCGAATCGGCACCTGCGCCGGCGCTGTTCGAGGAATTCGGCTTCACCCTGGAAAACATCCTGGGTCAGGCTGAAGAGCTGCTGGAAGACTAAGTCCAGGCATGTATTGCCTGTTCTGACGCTATCGCGGGCAAGCCTTGCTCCCACAGGATGTGCATACCCCCACTGGGAAAGTGCCAGTCTGTGGGAGCAAGGCTTGCCCGCGATGACTGCGGAACATTCAGCGCTGTACTCCATGGATTCACTCTGGTCAGAGAACCCCCCATGCCCCAACCGCGTCCCTACAAAGTTGCACTCAACGGCTACGGCCGGATAGGTCGTTGCGTCTTGCGTGCGTTGTTCGAGCGAGGGGCCAAGGCTGGTTTCGAAATTGTGGCGATCAATGATCTGGCCGACATGGCCAGCATCGAATACCTGACACGCTTTGACTCCACCCACGGCCGGTTCCCCGGCGAAGTGCGGGTCGAGGGCGATTGTCTGCATATCAATGGCGACTGCGTGAAGGTCCTGCGCAGTGCCACCCCCGAAGGCATCGACTGGGCGTCCCTGGACGTCGATCTGGTGCTCGAATGCTCCGGCGCCTACCACACCCGCGAAGACGGCCAGCGTTTTCTCGCTGCCGGCGCGCCACGGGTGCTGTTCTCCCAGCCAATGGCCAGTGAAGTGGACGTGGACGCCACTATCGTCTATGGCGTGAACCAGGATTGCCTGACCGGCGAAGAGCTGCTGGTGTCCAACGCGTCCTGCACCACCAACTGCGGCGTGCCGCTGTTGCGCCTGCTGGACCAAGCCATTGGCCTGGAATATGTGTCGATCACCACCATTCACTCGGCGATGAACGACCAGCCGGTGATCGACGCCTACCATCATGAGGACTTGCGCCGCACCCGTTCGGCGTTCCAATCGGTGATTCCGGTGTCCACTGGTCTGGCGCGCGGCATCGAACGGCTGTTGCCGGAACTTGCGGGGCGAATTCAGGCCAAAGCCGTGCGGGTGCCGACGGTCAACGTGTCCTGCCTCGACATTACGATGCAGACCGTGAGCGATACCGACGCCACCGAGGTCAACCGGATCCTGCGCGAAGCCGCCACCAACGGTCCGCTCAAAGGCCTTCTGGCCTACACCGAGTTGCCTCATGCCAGTTGTGATTTTAACCATGACCCACATTCGGCCATCGTCGATGCCAGCCAGACCCGTGTTTCCGGGCCGCGGCTTGTGAACATCCTGGCCTGGTTCGACAACGAATGGGGGTTTGCCAACCGAATGCTGGACGTTGCCGAGCATTACCTGCAAACCGCTTCTAAAAAACCTGCTCTCTAAACAGTTACCCAGGAATTGCGACCCATGACCGTGTTGAAGATGTCCGACCTCGATCTGCAAGGTAAGCGCGTACTGATCCGCGAAGACCTCAACGTCCCCGTCAAGGACGGTGTTGTCACCAGCGACGCGCGTATCCTGGCTTCGCTGCCGACCATCAAGCTGGCCCTGGAAAAAGGTGCGGCCGTGATGGTCTGCTCCCACCTGGGCCGTCCGACCGAAGGCGAGTTCTCGGCGGAAAACAGCCTCAAGCCTGTGGCCGATTACCTGAGCCGTGCCCTGGGCCGCGAAGTGCCATTGGTCGCTGACTACCTGGGCGGCGTGGACGTGAAGGCCGGCGATGTCGTGCTGTTCGAAAACGTGCGCTTCAACAAGGGCGAGAAAAAGAACGCTGACGAACTGGCCCAGCAATACGCCGCCCTGTGCGACGTGTTCGTGATGGACGCTTTCGGCACCGCCCACCGCGCCGAGGGTTCGACCCATGGCGTGGCGAAGTTCGCCAAAGTCGCTGCCGCAGGCCCGTTGCTGGCTGCCGAGCTGGACGCACTGGGCAAGGCCCTGGGCTCCCCGGCCCAGCCGATGGCTGCCATCGTCGCCGGCTCCAAGGTCTCCACCAAGCTGGACGTGCTCAACAGTCTGAGCCAGGTCTGCAACCAGTTGATCGTCGGTGGCGGCATCGCCAACACGTTCCTCGCCGCTGCGGGTCACCCGGTCGGCAAATCCCTGTACGAACCGGATCTGCTGGATACCGCCCGGGAAATCGCCGCCAAGGTCAGCGTACCGTTGCCGGTGGACGTGGTCGTGGCCAAGGAATTCGCTGAAAGCGCCACCGCCACCGTCAAGCTGATCGATGACGTAGCCGAGGACGACATGATCCTCGACATCGGCCCGCAAACCGCAGCCAACTTCGCCGAACTGCTGAAATCTTCCAAGACCATACTGTGGAATGGCCCGGTCGGCGTGTTCGAGTTCGACCAGTTCGGCAACGGCACCAAGGTGCTGGCCCAGGCCATCGCCGACAGCGCTGCGTTCTCCATCGCCGGTGGTGGCGACACCCTGGCCGCGATCGACAAATATGGCGTGGCCGAGCAGATATCCTACATTTCTACCGGTGGCGGCGCATTTCTCGAGTTCGTCGAAGGCAAGGTGTTGCCTGCCGTGGAAGTCCTGGAAAGCCGGGCCAAGGCCTGAAGCTGCATTGACCAGGCAAAGGAGTGTTCTGATGGTCAAGACGATCCCGTTGCTGTTGGCGGCGACTATGCTGGTGGCCTGCTCAAGCGGCCCGCAGGCTCCGGCCCCGCAACCCGGCACGTCGGCGCCTGAAGACGGCTGTTATCAGGCCGACTGGCAGGCCGAGACCAACCCGGTGCTGAACAAGCGTTCCGGACCGGACGGCCTGGACAAATACGAGACGCAAACCCCGACCAAGGAACATGGTTGTCCTTGACGGGTCTGACTCTTAACTCATGGCTGGCGGCGTGTGCCGTCAGTCGAGGAACACGGATGAAAGGCTTGATCGCCGTCGTGGCGTTGGCATTGCTGGGCGGTTGTGCGCAGTTGGACTTTTTGCACACGTCCGAACCTGTTGAAGGTTGGACGACCTGGACCTGTGACAGCGAGGCCAAAGTGCTCTGGCGCTACACCGACACCGCCCACAAGGAAGTCGATGTTCGCCTGGGCGGCGCCGATAAGGTTTATCGCCTCAAGCTTGAGCCGGGTGCTGAAGGTTCACTGTACAGCGATGACATGCTGGCGTTTCACGTCAAGGGTGAGGAAGGCCTGGTGTATTGGGTCGCCACCAATGATTTGATTGGGCGTGGCTGCAAGGCCGAGTGACAAGATTGATCCACACGGATCCAGAGGCTGGAACAGAACCAATGTGGGAGCGAGCTTGCTCGCGATAGCGGTGTATCAGGCGACAGTGATGTTGCATGTGCCGCCCTCATCGCGAGCAAGCTCGCGCCCACAGGGATTGCGTCAGTATCTGGGTTTAGCGATACCGAACACGCAGCTCGGGCCGACCCCCGATCCGCAATGACTTGAATAGCCGCCGCCGCTCCGGCAGGCTGGCACGATTAACGACCCTCGACCGGGAGAGAGACACAATGGCACTTATCAGCATGCGTCAGATGCTGGACCACGCAGCCGAGTTCGGCTACGGCGTTCCAGCCTTTAACGTCAACAACCTTGAGCAGATGCGCGCCATCATGGAAGCCGCTGACAAGACTGACTCTCCGGTGATCGTCCAGGCTTCGGCCGGTGCCCGCAAATACGCCGGCGCGCCGTTCCTGCGTCACCTGATCCTGGCTGCGATCGAAGAGTTCCCGCACATCCCGGTGTGCATGCACCAGGACCACGGCACCAGCCCGGACGTCTGCCAGCGCTCCATCCAGCTGGGTTTCAGCTCGGTGATGATGGACGGTTCCCTCGGCGAAGACGGCAAGACCCCGACCGACTACGAATACAACGTACGCGTCACCCAACAGACCGTCGCCATGGCCCACGCCTGCGGCGTGTCGGTGGAAGGCGAACTGGGTTGCCTGGGTTCGTTGGAAACCGGCATGGCTGGTGAAGAAGACGGTATCGGCGCCGAAGGCGTGCTGGACCACAGCCAGATGCTGACCGATCCGGAAGAAGCCGCGGACTTCGTCAAGAAGACCCAGGTCGACGCCCTGGCCATCGCCATCGGCACCAGCCACGGCGCCTACAAGTTCACCAAGCCGCCAACCGGCGACGTGCTGGCGATCGACCGCATCAAGGAAATCCACAAGCGCATCCCCAACACCCACTTGGTGATGCACGGTTCTTCCTCGGTTCCACAAGAGTGGCTGGCGATCATCAACCAGTACGGTGGCGACATCAAAGAGACCTACGGCGTGCCGGTTGAAGAAATCGTCGAAGGTATCAAGTACGGCGTGCGCAAGGTCAACATCGATACCGATCTGCGCCTGGCTTCTACTGGTGCGATGCGTCGTTTGATGGCGACCAATCCGAGCGAGTTTGATCCGCGTAAGTTCTTCGGTGCGACCGTGACTGCGATGCGTGATGTGTGTATTGCGCGTTATGAGGCGTTTGGTACTGCGGGTAATGCTTCCAAGATCAAGCCGATCTCTCTGGAGGCTATGTATCAGCGGTATCTGAAAGGTGAGTTGAACGCTAAGGTCAACTGAGGCTTTAGCGTTGTGAGAAAACCCGCAGTGATGCGGGTTTTTTTATGTTTGGGATTTGGGTGTATATCCGTTTTTTGGGTGACGGCGGCTTATGGTTCCGCCCTTACAGCGGTTCACTTTTGGAAGAGCGCTGTACGGACCGGACACATGGTTGACGGGGCGCCTGAGATCAACGTCCATCGCGAGGCGGCCTGACAGCCGACCTGGCTCTTGCGGTTGTACACCTGTCAGATCTGTGGGAGCAAAGCTTGCTCGCGAAGACAGTGGCACATCCAGCGCTGATGCAAGCTGATCGATCGCTATCGCGAGCAAGCTTTGCTCCCACAGGTCCTGCTCAAACAGATCTGATGGGTGTACGACCGGGAGAGCCAGGTCGGCTGTGAGGCCGCCTCGCGAGCAAGCTTTGCTCCCACAGGTCCTGCTCAAACAGATCTGATTGATGTACGACCGGGAGAACCAGGTCGGCTGTCAGGCCGCCTCGCGAGCAAGCTTTGCTCCCACAGGTCCTGCTCAAACAGATCTGATGGGTGTGCGACCGGGAGAGCCAGGTCGGCTACTAGGCCGCCTCGGAAAGGTTCTTGAACTCGGCGCCCCGTTAACCACGCTGGCCGAACGCAGGCATTGTGGAGTGGGCAACCCGGCATGGATGCCGGGTTAGCCGCGCTGGGCCATGGATGGCCCTTCGCGGCGGGCCCACGGAGCAATGCCTTCGTTCAGGCATGACGAGCCTGGGCGAGGCACCAAGTGGTGGGGCAGGAGCGTTTTGGTTACTTTCGACTGGGCCGGCTTCCGGGCTTTTCGAAAGTGACTCGCCGTAAGGGCGAAACCATAAGCGGCCGTTGCAAAGAAAACGGATATACACACAGATCCTGATAGCGCTGTGTCAGCCAACATCCCTATCACTGACCCAGCGCTATCGCGAGCAAGCTCGCTCCCACAGGGGATCATCTCCCACCGGGAGGGCTTTATTGGTCTTCGAGCCCACGCTGTTCAATGACGCCGAACACGTCGGTGACATCCTGAACCAGGATCCGAGCAACATTGGTGAGGGTATTGAAGTCGCTGGCGGCCGAATCGCGCAGGGTGGCGCAGGCCATGAGCGTCAGGTAATCGAGGGTCGCATGCAGGCGTTCGCTGGCGCAGGCGTGAAGCTCTGTTAGCGGGGCAGTCTTGTCAATGAACGGCACAGGTTGTGTGGTGGCGATCGGGGTCAAGGGCGTAAAGCGGTTAATCGATTGATGCGTGGTCATAGATGAAATTCCCTATAGAAAAAGAATTGCCACCTTTTTTGCTGCGAAACAAAGTGGGTGGCAGCTACGCGCGGGTTCGCAGACCGAGAATGACCAAACCCGGCAGACCCAAAGGCCTCCCACGCGCAACCGCCATAAAATGAATGTCGGCAATTTTGCCTGAGTTTTCATTTTGCGGTGCAAAGTCATTGTTCTCTGTCGGGCTGCGAAACCCTTGCCCACTGACCAAAGCCAGCAGACAAGCCGAACTATAGAGGAGATTTTCGAAGCCAAAATCGACCTGTAGGACGCCCACAACCCCCTGTGGCGAGGGAGCTTGCTCCCGCTCGGGGGCGTAGCCGCCGTAAAGTCGGCACATGCGGTGGGACTGACGGAAAGAGGGGGCTGCTTCACGCCCAACGGGGATAAATCCCCTCGCCACAAGAGGGGGTTTCCTACGAGATTATCGGAAGTGAAATTTCAGGTGTTGTGATCGATATCCAGCACGCTGAACGTCACTTTCCCGCCTTCACTGGTGTAGCCAGTGTTGTCCTGCACGTACACCCCAGCCTTGAAGTACAACGGCTTGACCCGCCAGGTGGAGCTGATGGTGGTGTACCAACTGCGGCCCGCCGCAGTAATGCCCAGGTCGCCGGTACGATCAAGGTGGATCCGGTAACTGAAGGACTGATTGAGTTTCACGCCGGAGGCGACGGTGATGACCCGGCCTTCGTCGTCATCGGGACGCATGCGCACCTTGGCGACGATGTCCCCGGTGCTGGTGGCATCCTTGTATTGGTATTCCAACTTCACCAAGGGTTTGCTGCTGTCCTTGGCATGAATCTGACCGATCACGATCTTGCCGCTACTGGGTACCTGGCTGACGACCAGCTTTGCACGCAATTGGTTGTCGGCATCGGGGTACAGCCAGTTGCGCAAGGTGCCGTCTTTGTAGGTCTCACGCAATTCGCTGCGCGGGTAGATCGCGTTTTCAGTCTTGGTGCCGGTCACCGGTGACCAGAAATACACCGTGCTGCCTTCGGAGTTGAAATATTTGTCCTGGAACCCATCCACCAGCCGAGGGGTTTCGATGGTTTTCGGCGGACTGCCTTCGGGGATGCTCAGGTTCCAGGTTGCAAGATCGACCATGTTCGGATCCTTTCTGAGAAGAAGAAATGATTTACGCCACAGCCGGAGGCTCTAAGACGCGCTTTTGCTGAGGCCAGAAGGGGGTGCAGGCGAATGTTTGGCACGTTCGTCTGGCGGAGGGTTGGCGTCAACAGTCCGTCAGAGTTGCGTTTGTCGCTTTTGTGCCCGAGACAAACGACCGTTGGTCGACTATTCCGATTTTTTTCGGAACCTTGTGCGATGGCTATTTGACTCTTTCGCCACGCGCGGACAAAAAAACACCCTGAATGGGTGCTTCGAAGGTGGGTCGATAGCAGCGTTCCATGCTGCTAATGCGGGCGGGGGAGCGCTCAAAGGGTGGCGTGTTTGATTTCCAGCAGGCTGAACGTCACTTTGCCGCCTTCGGTGGTGTAGCCGGTGTTGTCCTGAACGTAGACGCCCGCTTTGAAATACAGCGGTTTGACCTTCCAGGTAGGGTCGACAGTGGTTCTCCAGTTGTAGCCTGCCGCACTGATGCCCAGTGCGCCCTTCGGGCTGAGGTGGATCATGTAGGTAAAGCTCTGGTTGAGCTTAACGCCGGTGGCGATGGTGATGACTTGACCGGTTTCGTCGTCGGGGCGGATGCGCACCTTGGCGACGATGTTGCCGGTGGAGCTGTAGGTTTTGTACTGGTACTCCAGTTTCACCATGGGGCTGGTGCTGTCTTTGGTGTGGATCTGACCGATCACGATCTTGCCGGAGCTGGGCACCTGGTTGACGCTGACGGCGGCACGCAGGGTGTTGTCCGCCGCCGGGTACAACCAGTTGCGCAGGGTGCCGTCGCTGTAGGTTTCGCGCAGTTCGCTGCGTGGGTAGATCGCGTTTGCGGTCTTGGTGCCGGTCACCGGCGCCCAGAAGAACAGCGTGCCGGTGTCGGAGTGGAAATATTCATCCTTGAACCCTTGGGTCAGCCGAGGCGTTTCGATGGTGGTGGCGGGGCTGCCTTCGGGAATGCTCAAGTTCCAAGTGTTGAGATCGATCATGGTCGGATCCTGCGTAACGGGCGTAAAAGTGCTGAGTACCAAAGCGGGAGGCTCTACTCCGAGCATTTGGAATGTGTTGATCACGCAGGAAGGGGTCTTTTTGAGTAACCATCCGGCGGATGTTTGACGTCAATTGACCGTCGAATATGTCAATTGCAGCATCTATGCCTGGATGGGTGACCGTTAGTCGGCAGTTTTGAGCTAGATCTGAACTATGGCGCATCGATAGTGTCGCGTTGGGCGGGCAGCATTCCGTTGCTGCCCTGGCGTCACGCAAAGCGCCTAGATGTGATCGATATCCAGCAGGCTGAACGTCACGGTTCCGCCTTCGGTGGGATAACCGGTGTTGTCCTGCACGTACACGCCCGCCTTGAAGTACAGCGGCTTGTCGCTCCAAGTGGAGCTGATGGGGGAGCTCCACTGGTAACCCGCGCCATTGATGGTCAGGACGCCTGCGGGGCTGAGATGGATCAGGTAAGAGAAGGATTGATTCAGTTTGATGCCCGTGGCGATGGTGATGACCTGGCCTGTTTCATCGTCCGGGCGCATGCGTACCTTGGCGACAATGTTGCCGGTGGAGCTGTAGGTTTTATATTGGTATTCCAGCTTCACCATGGGGCTGGTGCTGTCCTTGGCATGGATCTGACCAATCACGACCTTGCCGGTGCTGGGCACCTGGCTGACGGCCAGGGTGGCAGCCAGCTTGTTGTCCGCCGCTGGGTACAGCCAATTGCGCAAGGTGCCGTTGCTATAGGTTTCACGAAGTTCACTGCGCGGATAAATAGCATTAGTGGTCGTGGCGCCGGTTACCGGTGCCCAGAAAAAAACCGTGCCGGAATCGGAGTGGAAATACTGGTCCTGGAACCCTTGCACGAGTTGAGAGGTTTCGATGGTGGCCGGAGGGCTGCCTTCGGGGATGCTCAGGTTCCAGGTTGAGAGATCGATCATGGCGGGGATCCTATGTCACTCGATGAAAAAGCTGCACACCACAAAGCAAGGCTCTAGGCCGGTCTTTTCGGGGCGTACGGGTGAGCGACGGAAGAAACTGGCTGGCAACCCTTCGGCGGATGGCTGACGTCAATTGTCCGTCGAAGTTGTCTGTGCAGCTTTTGTGCCCGAGGAGGGTGACCGTTAGTCGGCTATTTCGGGCTTTGCCTGGATGATGGCGCGTTGACACCTACTGCTTTTCACAATCCCGGTCTAGAGTGAGGGGACAGTATTTGTCCGCTTTGCTACGTAAAAACGGACGTGGCGCCCGATAAGAGAAGCAGCATGGAATGCGCGCAACCACCGCTCGGCGAAGACAGCTCTGTCCTTTTGATTGTTGATGATTACCCTGAAAACCTGCTCAGCATGCGAGCCTTGTTGCAGCGTCAGGATTGGCAAGTCATGACCGCGTCCTCGGGGGTCGAGGCGCTTAACCTGCTGCTTGAACACGACATCGACCTGGTTCTGCTGGATGTGCAGATGCCGGACATGGACGGTTTCGAAGTGGCGCGCCTGATGCGCGGTAGCCAGCGCACGCGGCTCACGCCGATCATTTTCCTGACGGCCAACGAGCAATCCCAGGACGCGGTCATCAAGGGCTACGCCAGTGGCGCCGTGGATTACCTGTTCAAACCCTTCGATCCGCAAATCCTCAAGCCCAAGGTCCAGGCGCTGCTCGAGCACCAGCGCAATCGCCGGGCCTTGCAGCGCCTGAGCCAGGATCTCGAAGCGGCCAGGGCCTTCAATGCCTCGGTGCTGGACAACGCCGCCGAAGGCATCCTGGTGGTGGACGAGAATGGCTGTATCCGCTTCGCCAACCCCTCTACCTGCCGCTTGCTCAATGCCACCGCCGAGCAATTGCAGGGCATGCCGTTCCTGGATTTCCTGCAGAAACCGCATATCCCCGAGTGGCTCGATTCCGATATCCACAACGCCTATCGTCGGGGTGAAACCTGGCGATTGCATGACGCGGTCCTGCGCACGGCGCCCGGCCAGCAGGTGTCGGTGGCCTTGTCCTGTGCGCCGTTGCCGTCGGAGCAGAAGGCGATGGTGGTGACACTCCAGGACATGTCCGTGGTTCGCCACTTGCATCAGCAACTCGAATACCAGGCTGTCACGGACCCGCTGACCGGTTTGCTCAACCGCCGGGGGTTCTACCAGACCGCCGAAAACCTGTTGATGCGCAGCGAGCGCCTGGAAAGCAACTGGGTGTTGCTGTACCTGGACCTCGATGGCTTCAAGCGGGTCAATGACTCGCTGGGGCACGATGCCGGGGACCGGGTATTGCGCTGGGTGTCGGAACAGTTGAAGGCGTGCCTGCGTCCGTTCGATATCCTGGCGCGGCTGGGCGGGGACGAGTTCACCGCGCTGCTGGACCTGGAGTTCCCCGAGCAAGCGGCCAAGATCGCCGAGAAACTCATCGAGCGAGTCGCAATCTGCCAGCAGATCGAAGGCATGGATGTCGCACTGGGGGCCAGCATCGGCATCGCGACGTACCCGGATTGCGGCGCCAATCTCGATGGGTTGCTGCGGGCGTCCGACATCGCCATGTACGAAGCCAAGCGTGCCGGCCGCCAGCAATACCGTTTTTACGATCATGAAATGAACGGTCGAGCCCGTTCACGGCTGATGCTGGAAGAGAGCGTGCGCTCGGCCATCGAGAACCGCGATTTCAATATGGTCTACCAGCCGCAGGTAAGCATCATCGATGGGCGGATCCGCGGGTTCGAGGCGCTGTTGCGCTGGCAGCACCCCAGCGTCGGTGATGTTCCGCCGGGCCTGTTCCTGCCCTTGCTGGAAGAGGCGCGGTTGATCAGCCGGCTGGGCAGCTGGATTTATCATCGCAGCGCCGCCCAGCGCAAAGTCTGGGAACGCTTGTTCGCTGACGACCTGGTGTTGGGGGTGAGCCTGAGTAGCACCCAGTTCGGCATGCCCAACCTGGTGACCGAGTTGCGCCAGGTCTTGGAACGCCATGCCTTGAAGCCCCGGCAACTGGAGGTGGAGGTGACCGAGGATGCGCTGATGCGCAATCCCGATGAAACCCACAAGCAACTGCGACTGCTGCGTCACCTCGGAGTGCGGGTTGCATTGGATGACTTTGGTTCGGGGCCCTGTTCGCTGACGCATCTGCGTGACCTTGAGCTCGATACCCTCAAGCTCGACCGGCACTTGATCGCCCGCGTACCGGGATCGCCCCGGGATGCCGCGTTGGCCGCCTCGGTGATCGACCTGTGTGGACAATTGGGCTTGCGGGTGATCGCCGAAGGGGTGGAAACCCGCGAGCAATATGAGTGGCTGCAGGCCCATGGCTGTGAGTACGTGCAGGGGTTCCTCGTGGCGCGGCCCTTGATGGCCGAAGACACCGATGCCTTCGCCACGCCGTTCGACTGGAGCGCGGTGCAGGCTTGAATTCGCTACACTGGCGGCCTCTTGTGACTGTGTTGCCCCTTGATGACCGCGCTCAAATACCTCCAGGCCTACCCCGCCGCCCTGCAAGCCCAAGTGCAGCAATTGATCGCCCAGGACCGACTGGGCGATTACCTGCAACAGCGCTATCCGGGCCGACATCCGATCCAGAGCGACAAGGCCCTGTACGGTTATGCGCTGGACCTCAAGCAGCAGTACTTGCGTAACGCGCCAGCCATCGACAAGGTGCTGTTCGACAGTCGCCTGGACCTGACCCACCGCGCCCTCGGCCTGCATACCGCGGTGTCGCGGGTGCAGGGCGGCAAGCTCAAGGCCAAGAAGGAAATCCGCATCGCTGCGTTGTTCAAGGACGCGGCGCCCGAGTTCCTGAAGATGATCGTGGTGCACGAGTTGGCGCACTTCAAGGAGTCGGACCACAACAAGGCGTTCTACCAACTCTGCGAGCACATGCTGCCGGGGTATCACCAGTTGGAATTCGACCTGCGGGTGTACCTGACCTGGCGGGACCTGCAACCCCACAAGGAATGACCGAATGGATGTCAGCAAGACCAAGACCAGCTTCTACCGTCGCTTGTACGTGGCTTACCTGATCGACAGCGGTGTCGCCAGCAACGTCCCGGCCCTCACCGAGGCCACCGGCATGCCACGGCGCACTGCCCAGGACACCATCGCCGCGCTGGCTGACCTGGATATCGTTTGTGAGTTCGAGCAAGAGGACGGCGCTCGCAACCATGCCGGGCGGTATCGGATTCGCGATTGGGGGGCGATCGATCGGGGGTGGATCGAGGGGAATTTGCCGCGGATCAAGGCGGTGCTTGAGTATCCCTGAATATTGGCTTTGCCTGGGCTGACGCTGTCGCGAGCAAGCTCGCTCCCACATTTGATCGTTGTTCACTGAAGATCCCTGTGGGAGCGAGCTTGCTCGCGATGGCGCCCTCAGGGCCGATGCATGCCGATGTGCGGAATCCCATCCTCCATATACTCCACACCCACCACTTCAAACCCGTACCGCCCGTAATACCCCTGCAAATGCGCCTGGGCCGACAATGAGATCGAC
The DNA here is from genome assembly GCF_008801605.1 of Pseudomonas brassicacearum subsp. brassicacearum. Lineage (GTDB taxonomy): Bacteria > Pseudomonadota > Gammaproteobacteria > Pseudomonadales > Pseudomonadaceae > Aquipseudomonas > Aquipseudomonas brassicacearum. The sequence continues at coordinate 50,847 of NZ_VZPJ01000013.1, forward strand.
GTACCGGGCCAATATTTCTCGGCCTGCTTGAGCGCCTGTTCCATCAACGTGTGGCCCAGCCCCTGGCCGCGCGCTTGCGGCGCGATGATCACGCGCCCGATCACCACGTCACTGTTTTGCGAGTGCGGGTCGAGCAGGCGCAGGTAGGCCACCAGGTGGTTGTCCTGCCAGGCCATCAAATGGCACGTGTCGCCTTCAAGGTCCAGGCCGTCAACATCCGGGTAGGCGCAGTTCTGCTCGACAACGAACACTTCGGCACGCAATTTGAGGATGGCATACAGCTGTTCCTTGCTCAGGTCACTGTGATGTTTACAGACCCACTCGATATCCATTTTTTTGAATTTCCTGAAGAACCTGATGCCGATATTAAGCGTGCTTGGCCCGGAAGTCTCTTTCTCGGTCGACCGGAAAATCTGTGATAAATACCAAAATGCCATCATTCCTCTGTCGCGGCGTTGTCGTCTTTGTGTAATCTTCGTGACAGCGCTGCGCAGCGGTTCCAATGAGCTAATGTTAGGACCGGGTGTCTGAGGATGCCTGTTGAGTTTCGGCTAAAAACAAACCGGGCTTTGAACCCGTCAAGGACGTTTGGCATGCCGCGATTGCATCGAGCTCTTGCATTGATCGGGTTGTTGTTACTGAGCTACGAGGCCTGCGCGCAAAAGCTGCGTCTGGTCGCCGATGGCTGGCCACCCTTTACCGACTCCACGTTGATCAATGGTGGCCTGGCGACCGATATCGTCAGCACGGCCCTGGCACGGGCCGGCTATGCCTCGGACTTCGAACAGGTGCCCTGGGCCCGGGCGATGCTGGGCATCGGCGAGGGCCGCTATGACGTGCTGGTCAACGCCTGGTACAGCGAGGAGCGCACTCACATCGGCCAGTTCTCGGCCGAGTATCTGCTCAACCGTGTGCGCTTCATCAAGCGCAAGGACGAAGCGATCCAGTTTGACAGCCTGCAACAGCTGCGTGCCTATCCCATCGCCGTGGTTCGCGGCTACGCCTATTCCAAGGACTTCGACGAAGACCCGCAAATGCAAAAAGTCCCGGTGCATAACTTCGCGATGGCGGTGCGCATGCTGGCTGCCGATCGCGTGAAGTTGACCCTGGAAGACGAGTACGTCGCCCGCTATTACCTGGCCCGCGAATCCGCCAAGGTGCGTAACGCCGTGGAATTTTTGCCCAAGGCATTGAGTGAAAACAGCCTGCACATCCTGGTCAGCTTGAAGAACCCGGAGCATGAGCAGATCGTGGCGGGGTTTGACCGGGAGATCGCGGCGATGAAGGCGGATGGGAGTTACGCGCGGTTATTGAAAGCTCACGGGATGTAGGGTGCCCGGGCTGGCCTCATCGCGAGCTTGCTCGCGATGGCGACAGTGTAAACACCACAGCCCTCAAGCCTCGCTGGTGTCCTTGACCAAATGCGCCGCCAAGGTTCGCAACGGACCGAGCTGACGGCAGATCAACCCCAACTGTGTCTGCACCAACCGCTGGCCTTCGTCGATCTCATCGGGCATCTGCTCAAGCTCATTGGCCAGGGCCTCCTCCTCGTCGCTTTGGACCACAATCGGCGTTTTACTCGCCAGGCCCTGGGCGATTTCGTCGATGCTCGTCGCCAGCTTCACCCCCGCGCCATCGATCAGTTGCTCGCGTACCTGCGCCGGCAGTTCGGTGCCCCGGTGGGCGCCCAGGCCCGACAGGTAGCTGAGCAGGGTGTGGGACAACACCAGGAAGCGGAACCCAACATCGGCTTCCTTGCGGAAATGCCCCGGCTCCATCAGCATGTTGGCCAGCGTGGTGGACAACGCGGCATCGGCGTTGTGGGCGTTGCGTCGGGCCAGGCGATAGGCCAGGTCGTCGCTTTTGCCGGCGGCGTACTGCTGCATGATCTGCCGCAGGTAGATGCTGTTGCAGGTCAGCGTGTTGGCCAGCACCTTGTTCAGCCGTCGGCCCTGCCAGTCGGGCAAGAACAGGAAGACCGCAAGCCCGGCAATCAGGCTGCCGAGCAAGGTATCGAACAGCCGCGGCAACAGCAGCCCGTAGCCGTCGCCCACCTGGTTGAAGCAGAACAGCACCATGATGGTGATCGCCGCCGTCGCCAGGGTGTAGCGGGTCGTGCGGTTGGTAAAGAACACCACCCCGGCGGCAATGGCGAAGCTCGATTGCACCAGCGGGTTGGGAAACAGATCGAACAGCGCCCAGGCCACTGTCAGGCCGATGGCGGTGCCGATGATCCGCTGGCCGAGCTTGCGCCGGGTGGCGCCGTAGTTGGGTTGGCAGACGAACAGCGTGGTGAGGATGATCCAATAACCCTGGGACGGGTGGATCAGATGCACCATGGCGTAGCCCACGCTCAGTGCCAGGGGCAAGCGCAGGGCATGCCGGAACAGCAACGAAGTGGGCGTCAGCTGCGTGCGCAAGCGCAGCCAGACATCCTTGAGGTTGCGCGGCGAGCGGTCGAGCAGGCTGCTGTCGGTGGCGTCGGCCAGGGCGTCGGGGTTGCTGGCATCGCTGAGCAGGCGGTCCATGGTGGCAAGGTTCACCGACAGTGCCCGCAACGAACGCAGCAGGCCGCGCCAGGCCGGGTTGCTCTGGATACGCAGGTGTTCCAGGGACGCGTGCAGGTCGTTGAGGGCCTCGGCAAAGGTGGCGTCGTAGACGAACGGCTGGCGCAGTTGGATCGACTCGGCCAGTGCCTGGCAGGCCTTGCCTTGTTGACGCAGCAGGCGCTGGCAGCGGAACAGCACGTCGCTGTGGAAGAAGGCCTCGGCCAGGGCATTGTAGGGATAGTGAGAAGAGCTGGCGCGTTCGTGGATGTCCTGGGCCAGGAAGTACAGTTTCAGGTACCGGCTGACTTTCGAGCCGGGGCGGCCATTGCCCACGCGGTGCAGGATGATTTCCTTGGCACTGTTGAGCGCAGCGACCACCCGGCCGTTTTGCTGGGCCAGTTCCAGGCGGCGGGCTTCGACGTCCAGTTGGCGGATCGGCTCCAGGAGCGACGATTTGAGTTTCAGGTAGCGCCCCAGTTCGCGAAACAGCCGCGCCAGGCTTTGTTGCACCGGTTGGTTGGAAAACAACGCCTGCCACAACACCGACAGCAAGCCGTACCACGCGGCACCGGCGACCAGCAGCAGGGGTTCATGCCAGAAATCGTTGACTGCGCCGCCGCGCTGGTCCACGCCGATCATGGTGTAGACCGAAAGAATCAGCGTGCCCGAGGCGATGGCGCCATAGCGCTCACCCAGGGCGCCAAGCATGGTCAGGCCAAAGGCCGCCAGTGCCAGGGCGATGATGAACAGGATGGGGTAGGGGAACAGCAACTCCACCGACAACGCCGCGACGGTGAAGCACACCAGGGTCACGGCCAGCGCGTTGAGGCGGCCCTGCCAACTGTCGTCCGTCTCGGCCAGGGCGCTGGCGATGATGCCCAGGAACAAGGGAATCAGCAGCACCATTTCGTCCAGGTACCAGCACAGCCCCATGCTGCCGGTCAGGGCGATGAAGACCCGCACGCTATAACTGAACTTATCCAACGCCCAAAGGCGACGCAAAGACTGGCTAAACGAATTCGCTGACATGAAGTGCACGGGCCTGACGGGCAATGACGCTAAATTGAGGCAGTAATGACGCCGACGCAATGGCGGCGATCACATCTGACAGCAAAAAGTGTTCCGGGGTATACCCCGAACCCCTGTGGGAGCGAGCTTGCTCGCGATAGCGGTGTATCAGGCAATTCAATAGTGGCTGACACACCGCTTTCGCGAGCAAGCTCGCTCCCACAGGGTTATTGCCCGCATTCGAGTCGTGTCGGGTCAGACGTATTGCGCCGCCGCATACCCCGACGCCCACGCCCACTGGAAGTTGAACCCGCCCAGGTGCCCGGTGACGTCCAGCACTTCGCCGATGAAATACAGCCCGGGGCTTTTCAGCGATTCCATGGTCTTGGACGAGACTTCCCGAGTGTCGACGCCGCCCAGGGTGACTTCAGCGGTGCGGTAGCCTTCGGTGCCGGCGGGGACGACGTTCCAGCTCGCCAGTTTTTCGGCGATGTCTGCCAGCTCCGCATGGGTGTATTGCTTCATGGGTTTGGACACGAACCAGGTGTCCGCCAACAGGTTGGCCATTTTCTTGGTGAACAACTCGCCCAGCAACGTCTTGAGTTCGCTGTTGGGGCGTTCGGCCTGCTGCTGTTGCAGCCATTGCGGCACGTCGTGGTCGGGCAACAGGTTGATCTGCACCGTGTCCCCCGATTCCCAGAACGAGGAAATCTGCAGGATCGCCGGACCGCTCAGGCCGCGGTGGGTGAACAGGATGTTCTCGCGAAAGCTCTGGTCGTTGCAGCTCACCAGGCAATCCACCGACGTGCCCGAGAGTTCAGTACAGAGGGTCTTGAGCTGATCGGTGATGGTGAACGGCACCAGGCCGGCGCGGGTTGGCAGCAGTTCATGGCCAAACTGTTTTGCCACCTGATAGCCGAAACCGGTCGCCCCCAGGGTCGGGATCGACAGCCCGCCCGTGGCGATCACCAGGGACTGGCAGGCGAGGGCGCCGAGGGTGGTTTGCAGCAGGTAGCCGCTGTCGGTTCTTTCGATCTGCGTGATCGAGGTATCCAGGTGCAGGCTGACGCCGGCCTGGTCGCACTCATCCAACAGCAGGCCGAGGATGTCGCTGGACTTGTTATCGCAGAACAACTGGCCGAGCTTTTTCTCGTGATAGGGCACGCCGTGCTTGGCCACCAGGGCAATGAAATCCCACTGGGTGTAGCGGGCCAGGGCCGACTTGCAGAAGTGCGGGTTCTGCGAGAGGAAATTGCCTGGCTCGGTGTACATGTTGGTGAAATTGCAGCGCCCACCGCCCGACATGAGGATTTTCTTGCCGGCCTTGTTGGCGTGGTCCAGCAACATCACCTGCCGTCCGCGCGCGGCCGCGGTCAGCGCGCACATCAACCCCGCGGCGCCAGCGCCAATGATCACGACTTCGGTAGAGCGCAAAACGGTGTCCTCTCAGCTTTCCCACATAACTGAATGTGGGAGCGAGCTGTGTGGGAGCAAAGCTTGCTCGCGATCCAGGCGCTGCGGTCCTCAAGAGGCCGCGGCGTTTTCATCGCGGGCAAGCCTTGCTCCCACACAGCTCGCTCCCACAGTTTGATCTCTGTTCTTCAGGCGATCGGTTACAGGATCCGCACCCGCAACGAGCGGCCCTTGATCTTGCCATCGTTCAGGCGTTGCAGGGCCTGTTTGGCGATGCCGCGTTCCACTGCCACGTAGGCCTGGAAATCGAAGATCGCGATTTTGCCGACCTGGGTGCCGGGGATGCCGGCCTCGCCAGTCAGGGCGCCGAGGATGTCGCCGGGGCGGACTTTGTCCTTGCGCCCGGCACCGATGCACAGGGTGCTCATGGCCGGCAACAGCGGGCCACCACCTTGAGACTTGAGGTTGTCCAGTTGGTCCCAGCTCAGCGGCGACTTCTGCAGTTGCTCGATGGCCTGGGCGCGGTGGGCTTCGGATGGCGCCACCAGGCTGATGGCGATGCCTTTCTCCCCGGCGCGGCCAGTGCGGCCGACGCGGTGGATGTGGATTTCAGAGTCCCGGGCCAGTTCGACGTTGATCACCATGTCCAGGGCATCGATGTCCAGGCCGCGGGCCGCCACGTCGGTGGCCACCAGCACCGAGGTGCTGCGGTTGGCGAACATCGCCAGAACCTGGTCGCGGTCGCGCTGTTCCAGGTCACCGTGCAGGCCGACGGCCGAGATGCCCTTGGACGTCAGGTGATCGACGGTTTCCTGGACCTGCTGCTTGGTGAAGCAGAACGCCACGCAGGAGGCCGGGCGGAAATGCGCCAGGACCTTGACCACTGCGTCCATGCGTTCCTCGGGAGAGATCTCGTAGAAGCGCTGCTCGATCTGCGCGTCGGAGTGGAACGCCTCGGCCTTCACTTGCTGCGGGTTACGCATGAACTTGGACGACAGTTGCTTGATGCCCACCGGGTAGGTGGCGGAGAACAGCAGCGTCTGGCGGCGTTCCGGGGTCTGCTGGATGATGTCTTCGATGGCGTCGTAGAAACCCATGTCGAGCATGCGGTCGGCTTCGTCGAGGATCAGCGTGTTGAGGCCGTCCAGGACCAGCGAACCCTTGCGCAGGTGCTGCTGGATGCGTCCTGGCGTGCCGACGATGATGTGGGCGCCGTGTTCCAGGGAGGCGATCTGCGGGCCGAAGGACACACCGCCGCACAGGGTCAGGACCTTGATGTTGTCTTCGGCGCGGGCCAGGCGACGGATTTCCTTGGCGACCTGGTCGGCCAGCTCGCGGGTCGGGCACATCACCAGGGCCTGGCAGCCGAAGAAACGCGGGTTGATCGGGTTCAGCAGGCCGATGCCAAAGGCGGCGGTCTTGCCACTGCCGGTCTTGGCCTGGGCGATCAGGTCCATGCCCTTGAGGATCACCGGCAAGCTTTGCGCCTGGATCGGCGTCATCTGGGCATAACCGAGTGATTCGAGGTTAGCCAGCATGGCGGCGGACAGCGGCAAAGTATTAAAAGCGGTGGCAATGGTGGTCACGGGACTGGCCTGCAAAACAAAATGTCGCGCAGTGTAGCAGCCTCGTGCCACTTTCTTCGAAAGTTCTGGACGAGCTGTGAGGGCAGGGCCTGCCCTGGGGGGCTGGCAATTCCAGAAACTGTGGGAGCTCTGGAACTGTGGAACTGTGGAACTGTGGAACTGTGAAACGGTGAAACTGTGGGAGCAAAGCTTGCTCGCGATGCAGGCGACGCATTTCCCCCAGGAAAACCGAGTCGCCTGTATCGCGGGCAAGCCTTGCTCCCACAAAATCTCCAAGCCACGAAGCGACTTAGTGTTCGATATGCTCATCCGGGCGTTTCACCCGTCGCCCGTCTTCGCGTGACAACTGGGAAAAAATCGTCGCCGCCAGCATCGCCATGATCCCCACCGTGACGAACGTCAGTTGGAACGCCCCCAGTACGGTCTCCACCCCATCGTTACCCACCTGGGCGGTAAAGCCGCCGAGCAGGGCGCCGGCGCAGGCCACGCCGAGGCTCAGGGACAGTTGCGCCACCACCGACAGCAGGCTGTTGCCGCTGCTGGCGCTGGCGTCGTCCAGGTCGATCAGGGTCACGGTGTTCATCGCGGTGAATTGCAGCGAGTTGATCGCCCCCAGCACCGCCAGTTGCGCCAGCAGCAGCCAGTACGGCGTCTGTTCACTGACCAGGCCCATGCTCGCCAGCATCAGGCCCAGGGCCAGGGTGTTGCCGGTCAGGACGATGCGATAGCCCAGGCGTTCGATCAGCGGCCGGGCCACGGACTTGGCGACCATGGCCGCCGCCGCCAGGGGCAGCATGCTCATCCCGGCCTGGGACGGTGAATAGCCCAGGGCGACTTGCAGCAGCAACGGCACCAGGAATGGCAGCGCACCGCTGCCCAGGCGCGCGAACAGGTTGCCAAGAATGCCCACGGCGAAGGTCCGGGTCTTGAACAGTGACGGCGGGAACAGCGCGTTCTCGACGTGCCCGGCCCGCAGCCAATAGGCCGCCAGGCAGGCCATGCCGCCGAACAGCAGCAACATCACGCGCAGGTGCGGCAGGTGCAGTTCACCCAGACCTTCCATGGCGATGGTGATCAGCACCATCGCCGCGCCGAACAGCAGGAACCCCAACCCATCGAACCGCGTGCGCTCGCTGCCCCGCAGGTCGGGGATGAACTTCCACACGGCATAACAGCCGAGCACGCCCACCGGCAGGTTGATGATGAAGATCCAGTGCCAGGTCAGGTACTCGACCATCCAGCCGCCCATGGTCGGCCCGATCAGTGGGCCGAGCAGGCCTGGGATGGTGATGAAGCCCATGATCCGCACCAGTTCCGAGCGCGGATACGCCCGCAGCACCACCAGCCTGCCCACCGGCAGCATCAGCGCTCCACCGAGGCCCTGGATGACCCGGGCGCCGATCAGCATGCTCAACGAACTGGACAAGGCGCACAGCAACGAGCCGAAGCTGAACAGCAGGATTGCCCCGAAGAAAATCTTCTTGGTGCCGAAGCGGTCGGCGATCCAGCCCGAGGCCGGGATCAGCAACGCCACGGTGAGCATGTAGGCAATGATCACGCCCTGCATGCGCAGCGGGTTTTCCGCCAGATCACCGGCCATGGCGGGCAGGGCCGTGTTGAGGATGGTCCCGTCCAGGGACTGCATGAAGAAGGCAATCGCCACCACCCACGGAAGCCAGCGGGCGGTGACGGCGTCGAGCGGTGCACGGTTGGGCATGGGACCTCTTGTTTGTGTTCGGGTGTCTGTTGGCTTCATCGCGGGCAAGCCTTGCTCCCACATGTACGGCGTACATCCTGTGGGAGCAAGGCTTGCCTGCGATGCTTTTTTACAGCGTCAAGGTCAACCGCTTGACCAGCGCCCCCGGCAGCAACATCGAGGCCGTGGCCCGCTGGCTGTAGGTGCTGGCCGAGAGCAGCAGTTCCCGCTCTCGGGTCAAGCCTTCGAGTTGCGAGCCGAGCAGGCTGTAGACGCTGTCGTCGAAGCGCATGGTACTGACCGGCGCTACGATCTGGCCGTTCTCGACCCAGAACGTGGCGAAGCGGGTCATGCCGGTCAGGCGGGCGGCCGGTTGGTCCGAGTAGTTCAGGTACCAGAGGTTGCTGATGTATAGCCCGGTGCCAAGTTGTTCGAGGATGTATTTGTGCTCCAGTTGCCCGCCCTGCATGTCCAGCGCCGTGGGGTATTCGTAGCTGCTGGCGCCGTTGGCGGTGAGGCCGTATTCGGCGGCGCTGCGGGAGTTGACCAACTGCGCATTGGCCGTGCCCTTGGCGATCAGCCCCAGGTCATCGCGGGGATAACCTTCGTCGGAAAACGCCGGGCTCAAGGAACCGCTGACCTGCTCGCTCAGCCACACGTTGGGGCTCAAGCTTGCTTCGTTGGCGTAGAACTTCTGTAACGGGCTCTGCTTGCTGGCAATCGCCCGGGCCGAGAACCCGCCCCAACTGAGCATGCCCATGATCTCTTCCAGGGCGGCCGGTGCCAGGTAGGCGCGGTATTCGCCGGGCGGCAACGTGCGCAGCGGCAGGCCGAGAAATGCCAGCTGCTCGCGGGCCTGCTCGAAGCGCCGGGCAAACCCTTCGCTGCTCCACGCATGCCCGGCATAGCTGGCTTTTACCGCCTGGCCGTTTTCATGGAACAGGCTGAAATCGAAGTTGAAGCTGTTGGCCTGATGCCAGCCGAACGCTCCCGACGAACTGGCGAAACCGCGGCTGATGGGCCCGGCTGCATAGAACCCCACCAGGTCCAGGCCTTCGGCGGCGCGGGTGATTTGCGCCACGACCTGCTCGGTGTCCGGCAGCGGATGGTCCTGCACGTTATGGCTCTGCCAGTGGTTGTGGTTGAGCAACAGGTATGGATCGCGGGGCAGCAGCGGCAAGGTTTCGCGCAGTTGTTGCAGGCCATCGGACAGGCGTTGCAGATCGGTCTCGGTGTCGCCGGACAAGGTGATCTGCAAGTCGGCGTGACGCCCGTCGTCGATCAATTTGAAACTGACATTGGCCTGCTGCACCTGCCCGGCCTGACGCACCTTGGCGTGGTTGAAACGCACGAAGGCCGAGGACTCGGCGGCGTAACCCAAGGTGAACTGTTCCTGCTCATGCAGGGCATCGCGCAGCCAGTCGACCAATACCTTGAATGCCTCGGCCTGATTATTGACGGTGCTCATATCAGGCATCCCCTCCAAACACATCAACGTTGCTGAACACACAGGCCGGCGACGCATGGCCGACACGGATGACCTGGTTCGGTTCGCCCTTGCCACAGTTCGGCGTGCCCAGGACCCGGGAGGTACTGGCATCGCCCACGGCGCGCAGGCTCTTCCAGAATTGTGCGGAAATGCCGCGGTAATTGGGGTTCTTCACCACGCCCTTGAGCTCGCCGTTCTCGATCAACTGGCCCCACTCGCAGCCGAACTGGAATTTGTTGCGGGCGTCGTCGATGGACCAGGAGCGGTTGGTGCGCATCAGCACGCCGCGCTCGGTGCCCTGGATCAGTTGTTCCAGCGTCTGGTCGCCGGGTTCGATGTTCAGGTTCGCCATGCGGTCGATGGGCGGACGATTCCAGCCGCAGGCCCGGCTGTTGGCGACACCGTCCAGGCCAGCCCGGAACTGTGACAGCGCGCCGCCCAGTGGACGCAGCAACAGGCCTTCACGAATCAGGAACTGCTTGCTGGCGGCGCTGCCGTCATCGTCATGGCTGTAGCTCGCCAGCTCCTCGGGAATGTTCGGGTCGAAGGTCACGTTCAACAGGCTGGAGCCGTATTGCAGGTGGCCGAAATCGCTGGCCTTGACGAAGCTGGTGCCGGCGTAATTGCGTTCGTCCCCGAGGATGCGGTCCAGTTCCAGCGGGTGACCGATGGATTCGTGGATCTGCAACATCATCTGGTCGGGCATCAGCAGCAGGTCGCGGGGGCCTTGCGGGGTGTTCGGTGCCAGCAGCAATTGCAGGGCCTGGTCGGCGATTTTCAGCCCGGCGCCGATCAGGCCGCTGCGGCTGATCACATCGAAGCCGCCTTGCTGGCCGAAGTTTTCCCGGCCCAGGGTGCGGGTCTGGCTGTCGTTGCCGTCGAAGGCGGTGACTTCCAGGGCCGGGTAGATGAAGCGTTGGGCCTGGCGCAGTTCAGCGCCGGCACTGTTGAGGTAGATCTGCTCGACCTGGGTCAGGCCGATGCTGGCTTGCCAGTTCACCAGGCGCTCGTCCTGGGGCACTGCGGCTGACTCGTCGCCGAGCAATTGGTAACAATCGCTCAGTGGCGGGAAGGCCTGGTCGAAATTCGGCGAGAAGTAATCGGCGCGGTCGCTGGACACCGCTTGCTCACGCAGGTCCAGCAGGGCATGGGGCTTGAGCCCGCGAGCATGTTTCTCGGCGCGTTCCAGTGCCGCTTGCAGGCCGGCCTGGGACAGGTCGTTGGTAGCGGCATACGCCTCGACCCCGTTGACCCGCACGGTGAGCATCGCCCCTTCATCACGGCCCAGACTGGGCGGTTCGGCGACATTCTTGCGCACCGACAGGTGCTGGCCGGACTCGCGCACGTAACGCAGGGAAAAGAATTCAGCGCCCGTGCGCAAGGCAGCAAAACGCTGCTTGAGCTGGGGGTGGAAGTCGAACATGGAACCTCCTTGTCTGGAGTGGCGGTGCAGCGAGGTGCGGCGCGTTGACGCGGCGGCTCTAGATTAGGCCTGGGCGGGGGAGGGATCAAGGCAGATAGGCATTTGGGGTGTCAGGGTGGACGCTATCGCGAGCAGGCTCGCTCCCACAGTGGAACTTTGGTGGGCACAAAATCTGCGTCCACCACCAATCCCCTGTGGGGGTGAGCTTGCTCGCGATTGCGGTGCAGCGCCTTACTGGGCGGTAGGCCCCACTTCACGCATTGGCCTGCCACGCACCGGCGCATCGCCGGCCACGAAGTACGGTGCGGTGCTGCGTGGCAGAGGCTTGCGGCCGCGGATCTTGTCGGCGATTTTCTCTGCGATCATGATCGTCGGCGCGTTCAGGTTGCCGGTGGTGATGATCGGCATGATCGAGGCATCCACCACGCGCAACCCTTGCATGCCATGCACGCGGCCTTCGCCGTCCACCACCGCCATGTCGTCGGTGCCCATCTTGCACGAGCAGGACGGGTGGAACGCGGTTTCGGCATGTTCGCGAATGAACTGGTCCAACTGCTCGTCCGTCTGCACCTCGATGCCCGGGCTGATCTCGCGGCCACGGAACGGATCGAGCGCCGGCTGCTGCATGATCTCGCGGGTCAGGCGGATGCCATCGCGAAATTCCTGCCAGTCCTGCTCGGTCGCCATGTAGTTGAACAGGATGCTCGGGTGCTGGCGTGGGTCCTTGGACTTGGCCTGGATCCGGCCGCGGCTTGGCGAGCGCATGGAGCCCATGTGCGCCTGGAAACCGTGTTCCTTCACCCCGTTGCTGCCGTTGTAGTTAATCGCCACTGGCAGGAAGTGGTACTGGATGTTCGGCCAATCGAATTCTGGACGGGTGCGGATGAAACCACCGGCCTCGAACTGGTTGCTGGCGCCAATCCCGGTGCCGTTGAACAGCCACTCGGCACCGATGGCCGGCTGGTTGTACCAGAGCAGCGACGGATACAGGGAAACCGGTTGGGTGCAGGCGTATTGCAGGTACAGCTCCAAGTGGTCCTGCAGGTTTTCACCGACGCCTGGCAGATCGTGAACCACCGGGATGTCGAGGCTTTCCAGCAGCTTGGCTGGGCCGACACCGGAACGCTGGAGGATCTGCGGCGAGGCGATGGCGCCGGAGCACAGCAGCACTTCCTTGCGCGCCCGGGCTTCGACGCGCTCTTCGGCGGCGCCCACCAGGTAACGCACGCCGACCGCGCGTTTGCCTTCGAAGATGATCTTGTCGGTCAGGGCGTGAGTGACGATGGTCAGGGTCGAGCGCTTCTTGGCGATGTCCAGGTAACCGCGTGCGGTACTGGCCCGGCGGCCATTGGGCGTGACGGTACGGTCCATCGGGCCGAAACCTTCCTGCTGGTAGCCATTGAGGTCTTCGGTACGCGGGTAACCGGCCTGTACGCCGGCTTCGACCATGGCGTGGAACAGCGGGTTGTTGCCGGCCTTGGGCGTGGTCACGCTGACCGGGCCGTCGCCTCCGTGGTAGTCGTTCGGGCCGATGTCGCGGGTTTCGGCTTTACGGAAATACGGCAGGCAATCGAGGTAGGTCCAGTCTTCCAGGCCCGGCAGCTTGGCCCAGTTGTCATAGTCCAGGGCGTTGCCGCGGATGTAGCACATGCCGTTGATCAGCGAAGAACCGCCCAGGCCCTTGCCGCGACCGCATTCCATGCGGCGGCCATCCATGTGTGGCTCCGGGTCGGTCTCGTAGGCCCAGTTGTAGCGCCGGCCTTGCAGCGGGAACGCCAGGGCGGCGGGCATTTGCGTGCGGAAGTCCAAGCGATAGTCCGGGCCGCCGGCTTCGAGCAGCAGGACGGTGACGCCTTCGTCTTCGGTCAGGCGGGTAGCCAGGGTGTTACCGGCCGAACCGGCACCGATGATGATGTAATCGAATGTTTGGGACATGAAATGCACCCTCTTCTGGAATTGGGTTCAGGGTTGGCGAGTGCTTTGCACTCGATCGCGAGCAAGCTCGCTCCCACAGGAGATTTCATCCCAATGTGGGAGCGAGCTTGCTCGCGATGGCGGCCTGGCCGGCGAAGCAATGCCAGATCAGAACACCGACGTGTAATCGCCCAACTCGACCTGTACCGATTTGATGCGTGTGAAGTTGTTCAGCGAGCTGATGCCGTTCTCCCGGCCCACGCCCGATTGCTTGTAGCCACCGACCGGCATTTCAGCGGCCGACTCACCCCAGGCGTTGATCCAGCAGATACCGGCTTCGAGCTGGTGGATCACACGGTGGGCGCGGTTCAGGTCGCGAGTGACGACGCCAGCGGCCAGGCCGAAGTCGGTGTCGTTGGCGCGGCGGATCACTTCTTCTTCGGTGTCATAGGTGAGGATGCTCATCACCGGGCCGAAGATTTCTTCACGCACAATGGTCATCTCGTCGGTGCAATCGGTGAACACGGTCGGGGCGACGAACGCGCCCTTGGCCAATTCGCCGTCGGTCAGGCGACTGCCGCCGCACAGCAGGCGAGCGCCTTCGGCTTTGCCTTTCTCGATGTAGCCCAGCACGCTTTCCATGTGGGCGAAGCTCACCAGTGGGCCGAAGTTGGTATTTTCGTCCTCAGGATTACCGATGCGGATGCGTGCCACGCGCTCGGCGATCTTGGCTTCGAAGGCGGCCTTGAGGTGGCTCGGCACGAACACGCGGGTGCCGTTGGTGCAGACCTGACCGGAGCTGTAGAAGTTGGCCATCATCGCGGTGTCGGCGGCGCGATCCAGGTCGGCGTCGTCGAAGATGATCAGCGGCGACTTGCCGCCCAGTTCCATGGTCACGTCCTTGAGCGAAGAGCTCGAGGCGCTGGCCATGACTTTCTTGCCGGTGTCGGTGCCGCCGGTGAAGGAGATTTTTTCGATGCGCGGGTGCTCGGTCAGCCAGGTGCCGACTTCACGGCCGCTGCCGGTCAGGACGTTGAACACACCCGCTGGAACGCCGGCTTCGGTGTAGATCTCGGCCAGTTTCAGGGTGGTCAGCGAGGTGACTTCGCTCGGTTTGAAGATCATCGCGTTACCGGCTGCCAGGGCCGGGGCGGATTTCCACAGGGCGATCTGGATCGGGTAGTTCCACGCGCCGATACCGGCCACTACGCCCAGGGGCTCGCGACGGGTATAGACGAATGAAGTGGTGCGCAGCGGAACCTGCTCGCCTTCGATGGCAGGCACCAGGCCGGCGTAGTATTCCAGCACGTCGGCGCCAGTGACGATGTCGACGTAGCGGGTTTCGGAGTAGGCCTTGCCGGTGTCCAGGGTTTCCAGGGCGGCCAACTCATCGTTGCGCTCGCGCAGGATGTCGACGGCGCGACGCAGGATGCGCGAACGCTGCATGGCGGTCATGGCGGCCCAGACTTTCTGGCCCTTTTCGGCGCTGACCACGGCGCGCTCGACGTCCTCGAACGTCGCACGCTGCACTTGGGCAAGGACTTCACCGTTGGCAGGGTTGATGGCTTCGAAAGTGGCGTCGCCGCTGGCATCGCTGTACGCGCCATCGATGTAGAGTTTTTGCAGTTCGAAACGGGCCATAAAGTCCTCGCAAGTGCATAAGTGGTTGGCTGACCACCGGGCGTGTCGTTTATAGCTGACTACGCGGTTCGGCGGCGGTTCAGGAGTCGAGCGGTTCTGTGTGCTCTGGTGCCCCTGCTTTGGCCAGTTGGAAATCCATGTATTCGTAAGCGATCTGGTGCGCCTGGGCGGTATCGAACGCGTCTCCCGACAGCGCTCCGCGCAGCCACAAACCGTCAATCAGCGCGGCCAGGCCCCTTGCTGCGCTGCGCGCCTGATCGACGGGCAACACGCGGCGGAACTGGCTACACAGGTTGGAATACAGACGGTGATCGTTGATCCGCTGCAACCTGTGCAAAGACGGGTGGTGCATGCTGGTGGCCCAGAAGGCCAGCCAGGTTTTCATTGCCGGACCATTGACCTGGCTGGCGTCGAAGTTGCCTTCGATGATCACCTTGAGGTGAGCCCGGGGGCTTGTGTCCTCCAGCGCCTGGCGGCGTGCGGTGACGTTCTCGCTCAGGACAGTCATCAGGTACTGGGCCGTGGCCGCGATCAGGCCATTCTTGTCCTGAAAGTAGTGACTGATGATGCCGTTGGAGACACCGGCCAAACGGGCGATCAGCGCAATGCTGGCGTCCCCCATGCCGACTTGATCGACCGCTTGCAACGTGGCTTCGATCAGTTGTTGGCGGCGGATGGGTTGCATACCGACCTTGGGCATCTAGCACATCTCCTTAGGCCATCCGGCGCACGAATGTCGTCTGCCGGAACGAAAGCCAGTCTATTTTGTTTTGATTGAACGTTCAATCAACAAAAAATAAGTTCTATGACAAGTCGTCGCTATTTGCCGGGGCGAGGACTTTTGGGGATGTCTTTATAACACTCGTCGGTTGGCATGTAGGCCAAATGCGCTTGATCGCTTGATCGCTTGATCGCTGGAATGCTGTTGTGGCGAGGAGATTTGCATTCCAGGTCAAGCTAGTCAGCAGTTCAGAACCACCCAAACAAAAACGCCGCGTTCATCTCGCGGCGTTTTTGCTGGCGTTGGCTCAGCCCAGGTTCTTGCCCAGCAGCGCGTGGTACAGCTCGCTGTCGCCCAGGATCCCGACGACTTGCTGGTTATCGTGGAGCACCAGTTTGTTGCCGGTCTGGTAGCGAATCTGCAACGCGTCGCGCATGCCGATGTTGGAGTCCACCAGGGTCGGACGCCGACCCAGCTCTTCGACGGCTTGGCCCGGTACCCAGTTTTGCAGGTCCAGTGCCGCGCCGTTCTGCCGGGCGCCCTTGATGGTGTTGCCTTCGGCGAGGTCGAGCCAGGAGTCGCCGCCCGGGTCCAGGCACACCGAACCGTTGATGCGCTTGCAGTTGTCCAGGGTGCGCATCAGGCTGCGACCGCACAGGACGTTGAGCGGGTTGGTGTGGGCGACGAAAGTGCGCACGTAGTCGTCCGCCGGGTTCAGCACGATTTCTTCCGGCTTGCTGTACTGGATGATCCGGCCGTCTTTCATGATCGCGATACGGCTGCCCAGCTTCAGGGCTTCGTCGAGGTCGTGGCTGACGAATACGATGGTCTTGCTCAGCTTGCGTTGCAGCTCCAGCAGTTCGTCCTGCAGACCCTGGCGGATCAGCGGGTCGAGGGCCGAGAAGGGTTCGTCCATCAGCAGGATGTCGGCGTCCATCGCCAGGGCGCGGGCCAGGCCGACCCGTTGCTGCATGCCGCCGGACAATTCGTCGGGCTTCTTGTTGCGCCATTGGGTCAGGCCCACCAGCTCGAGCTTCTCATCCACCAGCTTGCGGCGTTCTTTCTCAGGACGGCCCTGCATTTCCAGACCGAAGCTGATGTTCTCGCGCACCGTCAGCCAAGGCATCAGGGCGAACTTCTGGAACACCATGGCGATGCGCTTGGTGCGCATCATCTTCAGTTCAGCGGGGGTGCAGGAGGCGATGTCGATCTGCCGGCCTTCGTGTTCGACGAACAGCTTGCCGCGGCTGACGGTGTTCAAGCCGTTGATGCAGCGCAGCAGGCTGGATTTGCCGGAGCCGGACAGGCCCATCAAGACACAGATTTCGCCTTTCTCGATGTCCAGGCTGGCTTTTTCCACGCCGACGATTTGCCCGGTTTTCTTCAGGATTTCGTTGCGGGTCATGCCCTGGTCGAGCAGCTTGAGGGCTTCGCGTGGATCCCTGGAGAAGATCACGTCAACGTCTTCAAAACGGATTATGCTCATGCGTCACCCCCTACTTTGGCGTCGGGTTGTTTGCAGATTCGGTCGAGCATGATCGCCAGCAGCACGATCGCCAGGCCGGCTTCGAAGCCCAGGGCGATATCGGCGGTGTTCAGTGCGTTGACCACGGGTTTGCCCAGGCCATCGGCGCCCACCAGTGCGGCGATCACCACCATCGACAACGACAGCATGATGCACTGGGTGATACCGGCCGCGATGCTTGGCATCGCATGGGGCAGTTCAATGCGCGACAGGAGCTGGCGTCGGGAGCAGCCGAAGGCCTTGCCGGCGTCCATCAGTTCGTCCGGTACGTCGCGGATGCCCAGGTAGGTCAGGCGGATAGGCGCGGCAATCGCGAACACCACCGTGGAGATCAGGCCTGGGACCACACCCAGCCCGAAGAGGGTCAGGGTAGGAATGAGGTAAACGAAGGTCGGTACGGTCTGCATCAGATCGAGCACCGGACGCATCAGGGTGTAGAACATCGGCTTGTGCGCGGCAACAATGCCCAGCGGCACGCCGATCAGTACGCAAACCAGGGTCGCGAACAGCACCTGGGCGAGGGTTTCCATGGTCTCTTGCCAGTAACCCAGGTTGAGGATCAGCAGGAAGGACGCGATGACGAATACGGTCAGGCCCCATTTGCGCTGGATGAAGTGCGCCAATAGCGCAATGAGGCCGATCAGGGCCAGGGGATTGAACCAGGTCAGCGCAAACGTCACGCCGTGAATCATCGTTTCCAGGAACAGTGCGATTGCGTCGAAGGTGCTGGCGCCGTGTTGCGTCAACCATTCGACGAAGCCGGCAATGTACTGGCCTAAGGGTATTTTCTGATCAATGAGCATGGTAGTGAACGTCCGCATGCAAGGGAATAAACAGCCCGGGCGAGCGAACCCGCCCGGCATAACATAAGCAGTTACTGCGCAAGCTTGGCTTTCACGGCGTCCAGGCCAGGTTTACCGTCAATGGTGGTCACGCCAGCCAACCAGGTATCGAGTACCTGTGGGTTTTTCTTCAGCCAGGCCTTGGCGGCAGCCTCCGGCTTCATCTTGTCGTCGAGCACGTTGCCCATCAGCGTGCTTTCCATGTCGACGGTGAACTCCAGGTTTTTCAACAGCTGGCCAACGTTGCTGCATTCCTGGCTGTAGCCCTTGCGGGTGTTGGTCGCCACGGTTGCGGCACCGAAGTCGGGGCCGAAGAAGTCGTCGCCGCCGGTCAGGTACTGGATCTTGAAGCGGGTGTTCATCGGGTGTGGCGCCCAGCCGAGGAACACCACGTCGGTGCCACGCTTGGCGGCGCGGTCGACCTGCGAAAGCATGCCGGCTTCACTCGACTCGACGACTTTGAAGCCCGCGTCCTTCAGGCCGAAGGCGTTCTTTTCGATCATGCTCTGGATCAGGCGGTTGCCGTCGTTGCCGGGTTCGATCCCGTAGATCTTGCCGTCCAGCTCTTTCTTGAATTTGGGGATGTCGGCGAAGTCGTGCAGGCCTTTGTCATACAAAGCCTGAGGCACGGCGAGGGTGTACTTGGCGCCCTTGAGGTTGGTGCGCACGGTTTCCACGGTGCCGGCTTCGCGGTAGGCCTTGATGTCGTTTTCCATGGTCGGCATCCAGTTGCCGAGGAACACGTCCATGTTCTTGCCGTCGGCCAGGGACTTATAGGTCACCGGCACGGAAATCATGGTGGTCTTGGTCTTGTAGCCGAGGGCGTCGAGCACCACGCTGGTGGTGGCGGTGGTCACGGTGATGTCGGTCCAGCCGACGTCGGAGAAGTTGACGGTGCTGCACTGTTGGGGTTCAGCAGCGTTGGCCAGCATCGGAAGACTCAGCATGGCGGCCAACAACAACGATGTGGAACCTTTCATGGGTGGACTCCTGGTGTTTTATCGGCGGTGTCCGGTCAGGACAACCGCGCTTATTGGATGTTGCGGTTGGTGGCGCGTGGGCACTCTCTGACACGCGGCCTTGCAAACGAGCCGTAACCGATCATGTACCAGTGCAAATCTGACGCCTACAGGGTGGGTCGTATCCAGTACAGGGAGGGTCGCATCCAGTGTTGGTGACGTCGTTTACAGATTTTTTCCGCCCCTGGCGGGGCCCTGATACGCAGAAAAACGGCGCAAAACCGGGGCCAGGACGGGGCGGCGTTGCTGGGCATGATTGCGTCGGTGTCAGACGTCGGACCCCAAGGCAAAAACCGGATGATGCGGCCATCCCGGCGTTGAGCGTAGCAGCTCCGTCACCGGACGCTCCTGCGCCCGGATGTGCCTGTTCTGGAGGTTTTCGGCAATGGCAATCAGCGTGTTCGACCTGTTCAAAATCGGTATCGGCCCGTCCAGCTCACACACCGTGGGCCCGATGCGGGCCGCCGCCTTGTTCGTGCAAGGTTTGCGTGAGCGAGGACTTTTGGAACAAGTAGCGCGGGTGGAAGTTCAGCTCTACGGTTCGCTTTCAGCCACAGGCATCGGCCATGGCAGCGATAACGCGGTGATCATGGGCTTGATGGGCGAGTGGCCGGACGCGATCGATCCGTCGCAGATTGGTGTGCGCGTCGAGCGACTGCGCGACACCCAGACCCTGCTGCTGGACGGTCGCCTGTCGGTGCCGTTCATCTGGTCCCGGGACATGCGCCTGATCGACGAAAACCTGCCATTCCATCCCAACGCCATGACGCTGGTGGCCGAGGCCGCCAACGGCGAGCTGCACCGTGACACCTATTACTCGGTCGGCGGTGGTTTTGTCGTTGATCAGGCCCAGGCCGCCAGCGGTGTGGTGGACCTGGATCGCACCGAACTGCCTTACGATTTTTCCAGCGCCGAAGAGTTGCTCCAGTTGTGCCGCAGCCACAACCTGCGGGTGGCCGACTTGATGATGGCCAACGAAAAGGTCTGGCGTTCGGAAGACGAGATCCGTAGCGGCCTGATGAAGCTCTGGCGGGCCATGCAGGATTGCGTCGAGCAGGGTCTCAAGCATGAAGGCATCCTGCCGGGCGGCTTGAATGTGCGTCGAAGGGCGGCCAAGTTGCATCGCAGCCTGCAAGAGCTGAACAAACCCAATGTCATCGGCTCGACCCTCAGCGCCATGGAGTGGGTCAACCTGTTCGCCCTGGCGGTCAATGAAGAGAACGCCGCCGGTGGGCGCATGGTCACGGCGCCGACCAATGGCGCGGCGGGGATCATTCCGGCGGTGCTGCATTACTTCATGAAGTTCAGCGAAGCGGTCACCGACGCCAACGTCGTGGATTATTTCCTCGGTGCGGCGGCGGTCGGGATCCTGTGCAAGAAGAACGCATCGATTTCTGGCGCCGAAGTCGGTTGCCAGGGCGAAGTGGGATCGGCCTGCGCCATGGCGGCGGCGGGCCTGGCGGAAATTCTCGGGGCCACGCCGGAGCAACTGTGCAACGCGGCGGAAATCGGCCTGGAACACAACCTCGGCCTGACGTGCGACCCAGTGGGCGGCCTGGTGCAGGTGCCGTGCATCGAGCGCAATGCGATCGCCGCGGTCAAGGCCATCAACGCCGCCCAAATGGCCCTGCGCGGGGATGGCCAGCATTTCATCTCCCTGGACCGGGTGATCCGCACCATGCGTGATACCGGTGCCGACATGCATGACAAATACAAAGAGACCTCGCGCGGTGGTTTGGCGGTCAGTGCGGTGGAGTGCTGAATCGCGTTCTCGCATCCTCTGTAGCAAGGGGATTCTCTGTGGGAGCAAGGCTTGCCCGCGATGGCGGCAGTAGATTCAACATGGATGTCGACTGGCATACCGCCATCGCGAGCAAGCTTTGCTCCCACAGATGATTCCCTTTATCCACAAGAGCGAAAACCGCTCACAAAATGAACACCAATCTGCAAACGCGCCACCTTTTAGCGCGTCGCAAACAGACAAGCCCCCTGTTGTCGAGCCAGCCACTGAATCGCGCTCGACCGTCCGTCATCCGCACCTGTGGTGATACTCGTTGCGCAAGCGGCGCAGCCCAGTACCCACAAGTGCTACCGAACTGCTCACGGTCCGCTGTGGCAGGTGCCTGCCGCCATTGATGGCGCTCATAACCCGTACTCGATGTACGCCTTATTTAGACAGGTCGTGATGTCGTTTTCAGGATTTATTGAACGCGTATTCAATTTTAGGCATGGCAATTGCTCTATTGCTGTAAAGCCCAGCTCCTTTGTGAGAACGAGGGCAATAACCAATAAAAAGAGCCTCCGCCTGAGGCCATCACCCGCTTTGTGTGAGGAGATACCGCGATGACGACGTCCAACTCCGGGGCCCAACCCCAGAACCGTGCGCCTCAATCCATCGGCTTTTTGCTGCTGGACAATTTCACGCTGATTTCCCTGGCGTCCGCGGTAGAACCGCTACGCATGGCCAACCAACTGTCCGGTCGCGAGCTGTATCGCTGGACCACCCTTACGGTCGATGGCGGCCAGGTCTGGGCCAGCGACGGCTTGCAGATCACCCCCGACGCCTCGATGCACAAGGCGCCAGCCCTGGATACTGTCATCGTCTGTGGCGGCATCGGCATCCAGCGCACCGTGACCCGTGAACACGTGTCGTGGCTGCAGAGCCAGGCCCGCCAATCCCGTCGCCTCGGCGCGGTTTGTACCGGCAGTTGGGCCCTGGCCTGCGCCGGCCTGCTGGACGGCTTCGATTGCAGCGTGCACTGGGAATGCCTGGCGGCAATGCAGGAAGCTTTCCCACGGGTGTCGATGAGCACCCGTTTGTTCACCCTTGATCGCAACCGCTTCACCAGCTCCGGTGGCACCGCGCCGCTGGACATGATGCTGCACCTGATCAGCCGCGATCACGGTCGTGAACTGTCGGCAGCGATCTCGGAAATGTTTGTCTACGAGCGTATCCGCAACGAACAGGATCACCAGCGTGTGCCGCTCAAGCACATGCTCGGCACCAACCAGCCGAAGTTGCAGGAAATCGTCGCGCTGATGGAGGCCAACCTCGAAGAGCCGATCGACCTGGACGAGCTGGCGGTGTACGTCGCCGTGTCCCGGCGTCAGCTGGAGCGGTTATTCCAGAAATACCTGCACTGCTCGCCATCGCGCTATTACCTCAAGCTGCGGCTGATCCGTGCACGGCAACTGCTCAAGCAGACGCCGATGTCGATCATCGAAGTGGCCTCGGTGTGCGGCTTCGTCTCCACTCCGCACTTCTCCAAGTGCTACCGCGAATACTTCGGCATTCCGCCACGGGACGAGCGTGTCGGTTCCAACACCACGCAACAGGTGGCGATGATGCCGCTGCCGCAGGCGCTGGTACTGTCGCCATTGTCCGGCCCGCTGTCGGCGCTGAGCCAGGCGCGTAATGAATCGACGTTTGCCAGCGTGAGGCTCTAAGACCGCAGCGCCTTTATCGCGAGCAAGCTGGGGGGTATGGCTGGAGAGATAGGCCGGCTGTAAGGCCGTCTCGCGAGCAAGCTTTGCTCCCACAGATCTGATGGGTGTACGACGGGGAGAGCCAGGTCGGCTACTAGGCCGCCTTGCGGCGGCCCACGGACCAATGCTTGCGTTCGGGCATGCCGAGCCTAGGCGAGGCACCGAGTGGTGGGGCATAAGCGCTTTGGTTACTTTCGCCTGGGCCGGCATTCCGGCTTTTCGAAAGTGACCCGCCGTCAGGGCGGAACCCTAAGTGGCCGTTACCGCAGCAATGGATATGTACCCGGTCAACAAAATCCACAGGTTTTGTCAGGCGCTATGGTTTTGCTGGTAGTCCGTCAGAGCCGGCAACAGCTGCTTATCGATCGCCTGGCGCACCGCCGGCAGGATAGTGGCGCTGCTGGTGTACATCTCCTTGACCATCCGCCGCAATTCATTGGCACGGACAGTGTCCAGCCCCCGCACGGCGCACTCGCATGCCTGCTCGGCGGTGGAGCCACTGGGTATTTGCAGGCCCAGGGCCTTGAGATGGCCCAGCAGGTCTTCCTGGTCGATCAAATCGGCGTACATCATGACGCTTTTCCTTGTTCAGGGATTGGGGTCGTGTCTCGATTCTGGTAGCGACCCGAAGCGGCGGCAAGGGCAAATGGTCGCAATGTCATGAATGACTATGGAGGCGTCGTTTTCGGCTAACTTGCACGGGGCTGGACTGGGCACACTGACCTCAAGCTGAATCACGATGGTTTGGTCACCCTCGCGCGACAGCTCCTCCAGTAACGCAACCTGCCCCGATCCTGTCACGGCTTGATCGGGGATTTTTTTGCCTGTGAATCAGGGCAAGCTTGGGTGTCTGGTGGATTGTCATCGCGAGCAAGCTCGCTCACATTAGATTTTGTGAACGACGCAGAACCCCTGTGGGAGCGAGCTTGCTCGCGATGAACGATGACGCGGTCTAGCGCTGCAACACCAGAATCCGCGACAACAACTCATCCCGATCCACATAGCACCCCTGGAAATGCCGGGCCCCGGAAGCCGGGTCGAAGGCATTGCGGGCGTGGAGCGTGCGGCGGTTGTCGAAGCACCAGAGCTGGCCGGGCTCGAGACGCTGTATCAGGCGAAATTGTGGCTCGCGGGTCAGGGCAATGAGGCGGCGGTAGGCGCGGTAAAGCTTGGGCATCTGCTCGACCGTGGTGTCGAACGGCCCACGCAGGAAGTTCGCCATGCGGATTTCCGAAACCTGGCCGAGGGCGTCCAGGGCGATGATGGGCGCCAGGCAGCGGTAGTCGCTGCGACGGTCCTTGTTGCGAAACTCCACCGGGATCCGGCACAGCGCGTCGAAGGCCTCGGGGTCTTCATGGCGCAGCGCTTCAGCAATGGAAAACCCGTCGACAAAAATGCTCTCGCCGCCGTCGGCGTCATTCACCAGGCAATGCAGGAATTGCAGCCCCGGCTGCAATTCCCGGGTCGGCAAATCACTGTGCAGCGGCAGGTTGAAAGCGGTGTAGGCGTTGCTGTCGGCATCGGCCTTGGACTGCACATTGAACAGCACACCGAAGTTGCTCTCGCGAATAAAGGAAATGCGCTGGGCAATCCGTTTCAGCGAGCCGGGTTCGGTGGGTACGCCGCGCACCTGGGTCAGGCCGATGTCGCGCACCGCCAGCAACCATTGCAACAACGCATCGGTGTCGTCCATCAGCGCCGGGTAGTCGAACACTGGCAATTGCAGGTCGTGCCGCCACAGTTGGCGTCGGGGCTTGTTCGCCAGGCGCTCGGCTCGGGACTGATCATCGTAGGCGTGGGCGCGCAACCAGCCCGGATCGAAACGGCTCTGGTGGCCGTCCTGCCAGTCCACGCACAGGCAGCCTTCGTCATCGAGGTAGGTTGCGCGGGGGGTGATGTCTTCAGGGACGTCGACGATTTCCAGCACCTGCTCGCGGGTGACGCTGTAGACGCATTGAGGGCAAGGGCAGTTGTCCCGCAGCCACTGGTGATGAAAGGGGCTGGCCCGGCCATCGGCCCACGTCACTTGCACCCGGTCGGTCAACGGTGTGGCGGCGGTCAATGGGGAGATCAGGGGGTAACGGCGGAAGTCGGCAAAGGCGGCGGCGGTGTTCATGGCGATCTCCTGTTCGCGGCCTATCGGGGGAGAGGCAGGGCGATGATCCGGCCGATGTACAGCGGCGGCGGCAGGTCGGATTGTTCGTCGAGCAGGGCGCTGAGCCGGCCCAGGGCCTGTTCGGTGAAAGGCGCCGAGCGCGGGCCGGCCAGGTCGACGTGCAGCAGCATCTGTTCATTGCCGGCCAGCTCTTTATCACCGCCGACCAGATGCAGGCTGTGGTAGAGGTGCAGGCGTTTGGCGTCGTGGCCGATGATGTGCGTATGCACCTCGACCTGGGCGTCGAGCTTCACTTCGTGCAGGTAGTTCAGGTGCAGTTCGAGGGTGAACAACGAGTGGCCGCTGGCTTCGCGGTTCTGGCTGTCCAGGCCGAGCCGGTCCATCAGCGCGTCGGTGGCGTAGCTGAAAATCAGCAGGTAGAAGGCATCGCGCAGGTGGCCGTTGTAATCGACCCATTCGGGGAGGATGCGGGTTTGGTAGGTGGTGAGGGTGGGCATGGCTGTCTCCGAGCATGATCGTTCCCACGCTCTGCGTGGGAACGCCTCTTGTGACGCTCTGCGTCACGCTTCATTCGGAACGCGGAGCGTCCCGGGCTGCATTCCCACGCAGAGCATGGGAACGATCAGTTACTCGGCAAAGGTCATCCCATGCTTTTCTTTGGTGGTCTTCACCGCCTCCAGCACCGCCAGCAGGCAATCATCACGATAGCGCTCCAGGGCCGAGATGCTGTGGCTGCCCAATTGCGCGCTCGTGCCATCCACCACGTCGTCGATCAGCTTCTCGGTCAACTCAGGCGCTGGCAGGTAAGTCCACGGCAGTTGCAGCGCCGGGCCGAACTGGGCCATGAAGTGCCGCATGCCGGCATCGCCGCCGGCTAGGGTGTAGGTCAGGAACGTGCCCATGAACGACCAGCGCAAGCCGGCACCGAAACGGATCGCATCGTCGATTTCTCCGGTGGTCGCTACCCCGTCGTTGACCAGGTGCAGGGCTTCGCGCCACAGCGCTTCGAGCAGGCGGTCGGCAATGAAACCGGGCACTTCCTTGCGCACATGTAGTGGCCGCATGCCGAGGGATTCGTACACCTGCATCGCCGCCTGCACGGCTTCGGGCGCGGTGTTTTTGCCGCCGACCACTTCCACCAGCGGCAACAGGTAGACCGGGTTGAACGGGTGCCCGACCACGCAGCGCTCCGGATGGGTGGCGCCTTCGTAGAATTCGCTCGGCAGCAGCCCCGAGGTACTGGAACCGATCAACGCGTTCGGCTTGGCGGCGGCACTGATCTGGCCGTGCAATTCGAGTTTCAACTCCAGGCGCTCGGGGGCGCTTTCCTGAATGAAGTCGGCGTCGCGCACGCATTCTTCGATGGTTGCGACAAAGCGCAGCCGATCTTGCGAAGCGCCGGGTGCCAGGCCTTGTTTTTCCAGGGCGCCCCAGGCGTTGGCGACGCGCTTGCGCAACGCCGCTTCGGCACCTGGTGCCGGATCCCAGGCGACAACGTCCAGGCCATGGGCCAGGGCCCGGCTGACCCAGCCGCTGCCGATCACACCGCTGCCCAGGGCGGCGAAGGTCTTGATGTCGGTGATAAAGCTCATGGTGATTTCCTGAAAAATAGTTCGGTGATCTCCTGTGGGAGCAGGGCTTGCCCGCGATGGCGGCAGTAGGTTCAACGGGGATGTCGACTGACATACCGTTATCGCGGGCAAGCCTTGCTCCCACAGGTTGTGCCCCATAGGGGGAGATGGGTGTTGGCTCAGCCGCGCTGGGTCAGCCCCATTTTCTTGCGACCTTCAGCCGGGGTCAGCACGCGGGCGCCGAGGCGGCTGAGGATCTCGCCAGCGCGCTCCACCAGTTGGCCGTTGGTAGCGAGTACGCCTTTGTCCAGCCAGAGGTTGTCTTCCAGCCCAACCCGCACGTTGCCGCCCAACAGCACCGCCTGGGCGGCCATCGGCATTTGCATGCGGCCGATGCCGAAGCCGGCCCACACCGCGTCCGCCGGCAGGTTGTCGACCATGGCTTTCATGGTGGTGGTGTCGGCCGGTGCGCCCCACGGGATGCCCAGGCAGAGTTGGAACAGCGGGTTTTCCAGCAGGCCTTCCTTGATCAGTTGCTTGGCGAACCACAGATGACCGGTGTCGAAGATCTCCAGCTCGGCCTTGACCCCCAGCTCAGTGATGCGCTTGGCGCCGGCCCGCAGTTGCGCCGGGGTGGAGACGTAAATGGTGTCGCCGTCGCCGAAGTTCAGGGTGCCGCAATCCAGCGTGCAGATTTCCGGCAACAGCTCTTCGACGTGGGCCAGGCGGGTCAGCGGACCGACCAGGTCGGTGTTGGGACCGAACTCCATCGGCCGTTCGCCCGCACCGATCTCCAGGTCGCCGCCCATGCCGGCGGTGAGGTTGACGATGATGTCCACGTCCGCTTCACGGATGCGCTCCATCACCTCGCGGTACAGCGCCACGTCGCGGCTGAACTTGCCGGTCTGCGGATCGCGGACGTGGCAATGGACCACCGTGGCCCCGGCCTTCGCCGCCTCGACGGCAGCGGCGGCGATCTGTTTCGGGGTGACCGGTACGTGAGGGCTCTTGGCGGTCGTGTCGCCAGCACCGGTGAGTGCGCAGGTGATGATGACGTCGTGGTTCATGGTGCGGATTCCTTCAGGCGTGGTGAGTCACTGCACAGCCCTTTGGTGCTGCGCAGATGGATAGCGGTTGCTCAGTTACTGGTCAGTTTCAGGTTGTCGGCGGCGGGCTTGCCGTCGAAGGTGGTGACGCCTTCGAGCCAACGCTGCTTGTCTTGCGGATGATCCTTGAGCCATTGCCGGGCCGATTCGAGCGGGTCCTTGTGATCGAGCAACGGCTGCATCATCCGGCTCTCATCTTCGGCGCTGAACGTCAGGTTGCTCAGCAAGCGACCGACGTTCGGGCATTGTTGGGCGTAGTCCGGCGCGGTGACGGTCCACACGGTGGCCATGCCTTCGTTCGGACCGAGGGCGTCGTCGCTGCCGGTGAGGTAGGTCATTTGCACGTTGACGTTCATCGGGTGCGGTGCCCAGCCGAAGAACACCACGGCTTCCTTGCGGCGCACGGCGCGGTCCACGGCGGCGAGCATGCCGGCTTCGCTGGACTCCACCAGCTGGAACTTACCCAGGCCGAACTGGTTCTTGGCGATCATTGCCTTGATCTGGGTATTGGCGCCGGAGCCGGGCTCGATGCCGTAGATCTTGCCGCCCAACTCTTTTTCGAATTTGGCGATGTCGGCGAAGGTTTTCAGGCCCTTGTCGGCCAGGTAGGTCGGCACGGCCAGGGTCGCGCGGGCGTCCTTGAGGCTTGGCTGCTCCAGCACCTTGACCTGCTTGGCCTCGACGAACGGGGTGATGGTCTGGGTCATCAACGGGTTCCAGTAGCCCAGGAACAGGTCCAGGCGCTGGTCGCGGATGCCGGCGAAGATGATTTGCTGGGAGGCGCTGGTTTGCTTGGTCTTGTAGCCGAGGCCGTCGAGCATCACTTGGGTCAGGGCGCTGGTGGCAATGACGTCGGTCCAGTTGACCACGCCCAGGCGCACGTTCTGGCATGCGGCAGGGTCGGCTGCCATGGCGGCGCCATTGAGCAAAGTGGTGCCGCAAAGTGCAAGTACACAGGAGCTGATCAGTCGTTTCATGTCGGGTTCCTCGGCAGCTTATTGTTATGGGTTCCGGCATCTGCGCACCGGTGATGCCAAGTTACGCAGCCCGGCGCCTGGCAAAACGCACAGCGGCGACGTGCTCTTGCACTGCAGCGACTCTTGAACGGCCGTTGCAACTGGCGTATCAAGGTCCGCACGCTACCCGCCAACCGAGTGCGCTCCATGTCCCAGGATTTCTACTTTTTGTTGCTGCCGGGTTTTTCGGCCATCGGTTTCATTTCGGCCATCGAGCCTTTGCGGGTCGCCAATCGGTTTCGTGGCGAGCTATACCGCTGGCATGTGCTGAGTGTCGATGGCGGGCCGGTGCTGGCGAGCAATGGCATGTCGGTCAACGCCGATGCCGCACTGGAGCCCTTGAAGAAAGGCGCGACCCTCTGGGTGGTGGCCGGGTTCGAGCCGCTGAAATTCGCCACCCCGGCGCTGGAGCGCTGGCTGCATCGGCTGGACAACGAAGGCGTGACCTTGGGCGGCATCGACACCGGCAGTGTGGTGCTGGCCGAGGCGGGGCTGTTGGAAGGGCACCGCGTGACCTTGCATTGGGAAGCGATCGAGGCGTTCAAGGAGTCCTATCCGCAACTCAGCGTGACCCAGGAACTGTTCGAGATCGACCGTCGCCGGATCACTTGCGCGGGCGGCACTGCTTCCATCGACCTGATGCTGGACCTGATCGGCCAGGCCCACGGTTCGGAATTGGCGATCCAGGTCAGCGAGCAGTTCGTGCTCGGCCGCATCCGCCCGCGCAAAGACCACCAGCGCATGGAAATCGCCAACCGCTATGGCATTCGCAACAAGAAGCTGGTGCACGTCATAGGCGAGATGGAAACCCACAGCGAACCGCCCCTGAGCACCTTGGCGCTGGCCGAATCGATCAACGTCACCCGTCGCCAGCTCGAACGCCTGTTCCGCCTGCACCTGAACGACACCCCGAGCAACTTCTACCTGCGCCTGCGCCTGGAGAAGGCCCGGCAGCTGCTGCGCCAGACCGACATGAGTGTGTTGGAAGTGAGCATCGCCTGCGGCTTTGAGTCGCCGTCGTACTTCACCCGCAGCTATCGGGCACGGTTCGAGCGCTGCCCGCGGGAGGATCGACGACGGCAGGGGGATGGGCGGGAACTGGTTTGACAGGCTTTTATACTCAATTATACTCGCGACTATAAATTATACCTGTCGCCATAATTGAGTATAAAACCATGTCCAAGCATCCCGGTTTTGTCTTCAGGCGCCCCGATCTGGCCCGCAATATTGTCGATGGGCTGGCCGGCGCCGGGATCCAGGATTACACCTCAGGCCTGTTCCTGGCCGCGCCAAGGCGTACCGGAAAAAGTACGTTCCTGCGCGAAGACTTGATTCCCGAATGCGAGACGCGAGGTTGGCTTGCGGTCTACGTCGACCTTTGGGCAAACAAGGAGAAGGACCCTGCCGACCTGATCGCCTCGGCCATCGCCGGCGCACTGGTGCCTTATGAAAAGGGCATCCGCAAGCTCGCCAAATCCATGGGTATCGACAAACTCAGCTTCTTGCGCACGTTGTCCTGGGATTTCAGCCAGCCGCAACTGCCCGAAGGGGCGACGCTGACCCAGGCGCTGGAGCTGTTGCACCGTGCCGCGGGTAAAACCGTGGTGCTGGTGATCGACGAAGCCCAGCATGCATTGACCACCGAGGCCGGGGTCAACGCGATGTTCGGCCTCAAGGCTGCCCGTGACCAGCTCAACCAGGGACGTGAGGGGGATGCCAGCGGCCTGCGGCTGGTGTTCACCGGCTCCAATCGCGACAAGCTCGCCCACTTGGTATTGAGCCGCAACCAACCGTTCTACGGGTCCAGCATCACGCCGTTTCCGTTGTTGGGCAAAGCTTTCACCCAGGCCTACACCGCCCATTTGAACGCACACCTGGCTCAAACCAACCAGTTCAACGCCGATGACCTCGACCAGGCTTTTGAGTTGGTTGGGCGCCGTCCCGAGATGTTGCGCAGCGTCATCGGCGAAATTGCCCTGGAGCTGGGTGAGGCGAGCCAGTTGGGTGAATTGCTGCGCAGCAGCGCCGAAATGCTGCGCGCCGGCGTCTGGACCGAGTTCGAGAGCGCCTGGAACGCCCTGACGGTGCCACAACGCGCGGTGCTGCAGGTCATGGCCGAGCGCTCGCAGAACAACGAACCCTTCGCGCCCTTCACCGATTCAACGCTGGAGGCGGTGGGCAAGGCGCTGAGGACTATGGGAAGCGAAGTCGTGCCCGGTACCCAGACCATCCAATCCTGTATTGATGCGCTGCGTGAAAAGGAATTGGTGTGGAAGTCCAACCGGGGTGGTTATGCGCTGGAGGACAAGGCGTTTGCCGATTGGTTGAAGGGGTATCGCAAGCAACAGAATCGGTCCTGACCCGATTGGCGGTCGAGCATAGTGACCTGTGTGGAGAGGGGATTTTGTGGGAGCAAAGCTTGCTCGCGAAACAGTCGACTCGGTTTCTGAAGGACCGCATCGCCTCCATCGCGGGCAAGCCTTGCTCCCACAAAAAATTCCATGACTATAGGTACGGTGTTCGGCTGGAAAAGGTCTATTTCTTCATCAGCGCCGAACACGCCGCCTTGTACGCCTCATGCTGGTACTTGTTCAGCGTCGCCGGCAGGGCGAAGTCATGTTTCTTGCTTTGTGCATTGATGGTCTGCGGCGACAGCAGCGTCACCTCGCAACCGTCCAGCAACTGGAAGACCCCTTCGATCTTGAACGTCGTCGGCCCACCGGCGAACTCGCCTTTCTTGCTGCGCTTTTTGATGGCGATGCGTTCGATACCGTTATCCGTCACGAACGCTCGGACCTGAGCAGCAAACGCCTTGACGTTGGCGGCTTCGTCATCGTCGTCCAGGGCGATTTTCTTGGTGTTCAGCGGGACGTGGCTCAACGCCTGTTGATCCAGCGAGGCAACGGCGATGATCGCTTCGCTGCCTTTGATTTCGATGCCGCACGTTTTCATGTGAATCCTTTTGCTGGAGGGTGGCGTGCAGCTTACAGCTCCAACTGGTCAGCATGGATACCAAAGGCCGCAGCAATTTTTTCGCGGGTGGCTCGGCGAGGCTTGGCGACCGACTCTTGCTGGGCAAACGCCGGTTGAGAAATACCCAGGCGCCTGGCGACTTCATCTTGAGTCAGGTTCAGGTGTTCGCGCCAGGCACGAATGGGCGTGGCGCCATCGACGATGCGGCTGACGACTTCATGGGGAATCAGATCGGGTTCCAGTTTCTGCGCGACGTATTGGGCATATGGAATGACCACAAATGCCGGATGCCCGTCTGCGTCATTGATGATCTGAATATCAGTAGGTACGTTCATCGCGTTTCCTGACCTCTTGAATGCTGACGATCTTGATCGCCCCGTCCCAATCGAACATGACTCGATAGCGGCCTACCCGAAGGCGATAGGCGTAGTCATGGCCGACAAGCGCTTTGACGTTCGCCGCGTCGGGCATCTGGGCGAGCGCCGTAACGGCGTCCCGAACCTGGGCCTGATGGGCAGAATGCAATTTCAGAAGCTGCTTAACGGCTTTTCTGGTCCAGTGGATGGTGTTCATGAAAGGATATAAGTCTTTTATAAGTTTTGCGAATCCTGACTTATATCCCCTCCAGGGCCAACGCATGAAAGGTGTCTGAATATTGCCCTCAGTCTTGCCCAATCGACTCCAAAAACTCCGACCGATCATCGCTCACCTGGGCCATGCAGTCGTTTTCGGCGATTTTGTAGGTTTCGCTGCCGGGTTTGGCCGGGAAGGCGGCGATGGCGCAGTCGGCGTCGCGCTGTTTTTGCCACAGTTGCTGGGCGGTCTTGACCTTGGTGGTGATGTCGTTGAGCTGGGCCTTGTCGCTGGCGTAGCGGGTTTGCAGGCGCTCAAAGAGGCTTTGCAGGTTTTCGCCCAGCAATTGTTCGGCAGCGGTTTTGCCGTAGACCGAGCAGGCCAGGGTCTGGACGTCGTTTTCAACTTCGTCGCAGGGGTTGGGTTCGGTGTCTTCGGTCGCATGTGCGACGGTGCTGATCAGTGCCAAAGCCAGGAAGAGTGATTTCATCGCGTTGCCGCTCGAGTCCAGTGAAAACCAGTGATGCGGCGGATTCTGGCGCAAGCGTCGGCTAAAGAACAGACGGGTAGGGTGGGCCTGTTGTAGTCCATTGTCGTGGATTGACGCTTTCGGCAATTCCCCTGTCGTTTTTGCACCGGGTCGCCACGGCCCTCAGGCATATGCTGGCCCCAAAGCGCCGGCACACGATTCGGCGCATGAATCGCTGACAAAAGGGGACTGCCTGATGAGCCCAGCCGAATTGCACGCCGACAGCATCGTTATCGACGGGCTGATCATTGCCAAGTGGAACCGCGACCTGTTCGAAGACATGCGCAAGGGCGGCCTGACCGCAGCCAACTGCACCGTGTCGGTGTGGGAAGGTTTCCAGGCCACCATCAACAACATCGCCGCGAGCCAGAAACTGATCCGCGAGAACAGCGACCTGGTGATCCCGGTGAAAACCACCGCCGACATCCGTCGCGCCAAGGAACAGGGCAAGACCGGCATCATCTTCGGTTTCCAGAACGCCCATGCCTTCGAAGACCAACTCGGCTACGTCGAGATCTTCAAGCAACTGGGCGTGGGTGTGGTGCAGATGTGCTACAACACCCAGAACCTGGTCGGCACCGGTTGCTATGAACGCGACGGCGGCCTGTCGGGCTTCGGTCGCGAAATCGTCGCCGAGATGAACCGGGTCGGCATCATGTGCGACCTGTCCCACGTCGGTTCCAAGACCTCCGAAGAGGTCATCCTCGAATCGAAGAAGCCAGTGTGCTACTCCCACTGCCTGCCGTCCGGCCTGAAAGAACACCCGCGCAACAAGTCCGATGAAGAGCTGAAGTTCATTGCCGATCACGGCGGTTTCGTCGGCGTGACCATGTTCGCGCCGTTCCTGGCCAAGGGCATCGATTCGACCATCGACGACTACGCCGAAGCTATCGAATACACCATGAACATCGTTGGTGAAGACGCCATCGGCATCGGCACCGATTTCACCCAGGGCCACGGCCAGGACTTCTTCGAAATGCTGACCCACGACAAGGGCTACGCCCGTCGTCTGACCAGCTTCGGCAAGATCATCAACCCTCTGGGCATCCGCACCGTGGGCGAGTTCCCGAACCTCACCGAGACGCTGCTCAAGCGCGGCCATCCTGAGCGGGTAGTGCGCAAGATCATGGGCGAAAACTGGGTCAGCGTCTTGAAAGACGTCTGGGGCGAATAAAACGCCGCCGTACCGCCAATCCTCTACCTGCGGCCCTCTGCGCCGCAGGCAATACCACGAATTTCCGGAGTCAAGTTTTCATGGCCAAGATCGCCCCGCAACTGCCTATCGAAGTCGACAGCGAAACCGGTGTCTGGACCTCCGACGCCCTGCCGATGCTGTACGTGCCACGGCACTTTTTCGTCAACAACCACATGGGCATCGAAGAAGTATTGGGCGCCGACGCCTACGCCGAGATTCTCTACAAGGCCGGCTACAAATCCGCCTGGCACTGGTGTGAAAAAGAAGCCGAATGCCATGGCCTGGAAGGCGTCGCGGTGTTCGAGCACTACATGAAGCGCCTGTCGCAGCGTGGCTGGGGCCTGTTCAAGATCCAGGACATCGACCTGGACAAAGGCACCGCCAGCGTCAAGCTCGAACACTCGGCATTCGTCTATGTGTACGGCAAGGTCGGGCGCAAGGTCGACTACATGTTCACTGGCTGGTTCGCCGGTGCCATGGACCAGATCCTCGCCGCTCGCGGCAGCAAGATCCGCACCGTGGCCGAGCAGGTCTACGGCGGTTCCGAAGAAGGCCACGACGACGGCCTGTTCATCGTCAAGCCGTTGTAAGTCGAGGATCGCACCATGGCTTTTGAAGCAATGTTCCAGCCGATCCAGATCGGCAAGCTGACCATCCGCAACCGCGTGCTCAGCACCGCGCACGCCGAGGTCTACGCCACCGACGGCGGCATGACCACCGACCGGTACGTGAAGTATTACGAAGAGAAGGCCAAGGGCGGCATCGGCCTGGCGATCTGCGGTGGCTCGTCCGTGGTCGCCATCGACAGCCCGCAGGAATGGTGGAGTTCGGTGAACCTGTCCACCGACCGCATCATTCCGCACTTCCAGAACCTGGCCGACGCCATGCACAAGCATGGCGCCAAGATCATGATCCAGATTACCCACATGGGCCGTCGCTCGCGTTGGGACGGTTTCAACTGGCCGACCCTGATGTCGCCGTCCGGTGTGCGTGAGCCGGTGCACCGCGCCACCTGCAAGACCATCGAGCCGGAAGAGATCTGGCGGGTGATCGGCAACTACGCCCAGGCCGCACGGCGCGCCAAGGCCGGTGGCCTGGACGGCGTCGAGCTGTCCGCCGTACACCAGCACATGATCGACCAGTTCTGGAGCCCGCGGGTCAACAAGCGTACCGACGAATGGGGCGGCACCTTCGAAGGCCGCATGAAGTTCGGCCTGGAAGTGTTGAAAGCCGTGCGCGCCGAGGTCGGTGACGACTTCTGCGTGGGCATGCGCCTGTGCGGCGACGAGTTCCACCCGGACGGCTTGTCCCACGAGGACATGAAGCAGATCGCCAAGTATTACGATGACACCGGCATGCTGGATTTCATCGGCGTGGTGGGCTCGGGTTGCGACACTCACAACACCCTGGCTAACGTCATCCCGAATATGAGTTATCCACCGGAGCCGTTCCTGCACCTGGCCGCCGGTATCAAGGAAGTGGTCAAGGTTCCGGTTTTGCACGCGCAGAACATCAAGGACCCGAACCAGGCCACGCGGATCCTGGAGGGCGGTTACGTCGACATGGTCGGCATGACCCGCGCCCACATCGCCGACCCGCACCTGATCGCCAAGATCAAGATGGGCCAGATCGACCAGATCAAGCAGTGCGTCGGCGCCAACTACTGCATCGACCGCCAGTACCAGGGCCTGGACGTGCTGTGCATCCAGAACGCCGCGACGTCCCGTGAATACATGGGAGTGCCGCACATCATCGAGAAGTCCACCGGGCCGAAACGCAAGGTGGTCGTCGTGGGTGCCGGCCCGGCTGGGATGGAAGCGGCGCGTGTGGCCGCCGAACGTGGGCACGACGTGACCCTGTTCGAGAAAAAAGAATTCATCGGCGGGCAGATCACCACCGCCTCGAAAGCCCCGCAACGGGACCAGATCGCCGGTATTACCCGCTGGTTCCAACTGGAGCTGGCGCGGTTGAAAGTCGACCTGCGTCTGGGCGTGGCGGCTGATGCGGCAACCATCATGGACTTGCGTCCGGACGTGGTGGTGCTGGCCGTCGGCGGGCATCCGTACCTGGAGCAGAACGAGCACTGGGGCGCCGCCGAAGGGCTGGTGGTCAGCAGCTGGGACGTGCTCGACGGCAAGGTTGCACCGGGCAAGAACGTACTGGTCTACGACACCATTTGCGAGTTCACCGGCATGTCGGTGGCCGACTTCCTCGCCGACAAGGGCAGCCAGGTCGAGATCGTCACCGACGACATCAAGCCGGGCGTGGCGATTGGCGGGACGTCGTTCCCCACCTACTACCGCAGCATGTACCCCAAGGAAGTGATCATGACCGGGGACATGATGCTGGAGAAGGTCTACCGCGAAGGCGACAAGCTGGTGGCGGTGCTGGAGAACGAATACACCGGTGCCAAGGAAGAGCGCGTGGTGGACCAGGTGGTGGTGGAAAACGGCGTGCGGCCGGACGAGGAAATCTACTACGCGCTCAAGGAAGGTTCGCGCAACAAGGGCCAGATCGACGTTGAAGCCCTGTTCGCGATCAAGCCCCAGCCGTGCCTGGAGCAGAGTGGCGAAGGCTACCTGCTGTTCCGCATCGGCGACTGCGTGGCCCAGCGTAATACCCACGCGGCCATCTACGACGCCCTGCGGTTGTGCAAGGATTTCTAACGGCTTGTGGATAACCCTGTGGGAGCGAGCTTGCTCGCGATAGCGGTGGATCAGTCGACATTTATGTTGGATCTGAGTCCGTCTTCGCGAGCAAGCTCGCTCCCACAGGGATCGAGCAAGACATCCAGGTTTCTGTGCCTGCAAGACCTGAGGTCTTTGGGAGCTTCACCATGTTGAACACCCTTCTTCCCATCCTGCTGTTTGCTGCCCTGGGCCTCGCGGTCCTTGGCGCCTTGCGGCGGGTGA
The DNA here is from genome assembly GCF_008801605.1 of Pseudomonas brassicacearum subsp. brassicacearum. GTDB lineage: Bacteria > Pseudomonadota > Gammaproteobacteria > Pseudomonadales > Pseudomonadaceae > Aquipseudomonas > Aquipseudomonas brassicacearum. Next base: position 87,150 of record NZ_VZPJ01000013.1, read on the forward strand.
ACATGTGGCGCCGTGGACGACCGGCCAAGGTCGACCTGATCGGTGGTCTCTTCGCCATGCCCAAGCGCTATATGGTGGATTTGCACCATGTGGTGGCGCGGGACAAATACATTGCCAATACCCACGTGGCCACGGCTGGTGGTGCGGTGGCGTCGGTGGTGCTGGCGATCCTGGTCCACGGTTTTGGCCTGCATAATCGCTTCCTCGGCTATGCGTTGCTGTTGATGTCGGCCGTGATGTTCGTCGGTGCGATCTTCGTCTACCTGCGTCGGCGCAATCCGCCGGCCCGTTTGTCCAAGGGCCCCTGGATGCGCCTGCCGAAAAGCCTGCTGGCCTTCTCGGCGTCGTTCTTCCTGGTGACCCTGCCGGTGGCGGGCATCCTCCCGGAAAACTTCGGCGGTTGGCTGGTGGCGGCGGTCCTGGGTGTCGGCGTGCTGTGGGGCGTGTCGGAATTGTTCTTCGGCATGACCTGGGGCGGGCCAATGAAACATGCCTTCGCCGGTGCCCTGCACCTGGCCTGGCACCGCCGAGCCGAGCGCTTTGGTGGCGGTCGTTCCACCGGTCTGAAGCCGTTGGACTTGAACGACCCTAGCGCACCGCTGGGCGTTGAGAAACCCAAGGATTTCACCTGGAACCAACTGCTGGGCTTCGATGCCTGCGTGCAGTGCGGCAAGTGTGAAGCTGCCTGCCCGGCGTTCGCTGCCGGCCAGCCGCTGAACCCGAAAAAGCTCATCCAGGACATGGTCGTCGGCCTGGCCGGCGGCACCGATGCGAAATTCGCCGGCAGCCCCTATCCAGGTAAACCGGTGGGCGAGCACAGCGGCAACCCACATCAGCCGATCGTCAACGGCCTGGTGGACGCCGAGACCCTGTGGTCCTGCACCACCTGCCGGGCGTGCGTCGAGGAATGCCCGATGATGATCGAGCACGTCGACGCCATCGTCGACATGCGCCGCCACCTGACCCTGGAAAAAGGCGCGACGCCGAACAAGGGCGCCGAGGTGCTGGAAAACCTCATCGCCACCGACAACCCTGGCGGCTTCGCCCCGGGCGGGCGGATGAACTGGGCGGCGGACTTGAACCTCAATCTGCTCAGCGAGAAGAAATCCACCGACGTGTTGTTCTGGGTCGGCGACGGTGCTTTCGACATGCGCAACCAGCGCACCTTGCGCGCCTTCGTCAAAGTGCTCAAGGCGGCGAAAATCGACTTCGCCGTGCTCGGCCTCGAAGAGCGCGACAGCGGCGACGTGGCCCGGCGCCTGGGTGATGAGGCGACGTTCCAGCTGTTGGCCAAGCGCAATATCCAGACCCTGGCCAAATACAGCTTCAACCGCATCGTCACCTGCGACCCCCACAGTTTCCACGTGCTGAAAAACGAATACGGCGCCTTCGATGGCAACTACCTGGTGCAGCACCACAGCACCTACATGGCGGAAATCATCGATGCCGGTGCCCTCAACCTCGGCCAGCACAAGGGCGACAGCGTGACCTATCACGACCCGTGCTACCTGGGCCGCTACAACGGCGAATACGAGGCGCCGCGCCAGGTGTTGCGTGCGCTGGGTATCGAGGTCAAGGAGATGCAACGTTCCGGTTTCCGTTCGCGTTGCTGCGGCGGTGGCGGCGGTGCGCCGATCACCGACATTCCGGGCAAGCAGCGGATCCCTGACATGCGCATGGACGACATCCGCGAAACCGGCGCCGAACTGGTGGCCGTGGGTTGTCCACAGTGCACCGCGATGCTGGAAGGCGTGGTCGAACCGCGGCCAATGATCAAGGACATCGCCGAACTGGTGGCCGACGCGCTGCTGGAAGACGCGGCCCCGAGCAAACCGGTAACCCCGGCCAAACGTGAACCCGCGGAGGTGCATTAATGAGTGACATCATCCGCCGCGACCCCCGCGCCGAGTGGATCGCCCGCAACCGCCTGCACCCGCTGCACGCGGCCATGCAACCGGTGCAGCACAGCTGGATGGGGCCCAACGGCATCATCCGCAAGAATGTCCATGGCGTCGGTTTCATCGGCCCCAATGGCATCAAGCGCATCGACCGCAGCGGCGCCCAGCAGGGTGGCGCGACCAAGCGTACCGCCGCCGCTGAAGTGCAACTGCCGCTGCATCAGGTGCCGCAACCTGCGTTCTACATCAGTGTGGTGCCGGACATGGTCGGTGGCCGCTTGAGCAGCCACGACCGCGATCTGCTGGGCCTGGCCCATCAGCTTGCCGGCAGCGAAGGCGCGGTGCTGGCGGTGGTCTTCGGCGAACACAAGGAAAACGCCTTCGCCACGGCCGGTGTCGACCGCTTGCTGGTGCTCGATGGCGAAGAATTCAGCGGTTATGCACCGGAACAACGGGTGCAAGGCCTGCGGGCTGTGGATAACCAATTCAGCCCGCGCCATTGGCTATTGCCTGACAGCCGTACTGGTGGCGGCGAACTGGGCCGGCGTTTGGCTGCGACCCTGGGCGAACGCCCGGCCACGCGGGTCTGGCAGGTCAAGGGTGAAGAGTGCATCGGCCGCGCCGGTGCCGGCTTGCAAGACCTGGCCCGACCATTGGCGCGCTTGATCCTGGCGGCGGCCGAATGCGCCGAACCGGTCAGCGAAACCCGCCACGAAGCCTTACCGGTGGAGTTATCCACAAGCGTGGTTCGCAGCTTGTCGCGTATCGAAGACCTCGGCGCGGTGGCGGTGGACCCGGGTGCGATCCCGATGGCCGAAGCCGAATTCATTTTCTCCGGCGGCAATGGGGTCAAGGACTGGGCGCTGTTCCACCAGACCGCTGCGGCCCTGGGCGCCACTGAAGGCGCTTCGCGGGTGGCGGTGGACGACGGCTTTATGGCTCGCGATCGCCAGGTCGGTGCGTCCGGCACCTGGGTTACGGCGCGGGTCTACGTGGCCGTGGGGATTTCCGGGGCGATCCAGCACCTGCAGGGCATTGGCGCCTGCGACAAGGTGGTGGCAATCAACCTCGATCCGGGTTGCGACATGATCAAACGGGCGGACCTGTCGGTGATCGGTGACAGCGCGGCGATTCTCCAGGCCTTGATCGCGGCGGTAGAGGCTTACCGCAACGAAGCCAAGCGCGATGCGGCTTAAGAAGGATAAGTTGATGAGTACCCAAGTGATCAGCCTCGTGTCCATCGGCGCCCACCCCACTTCCGGGCGACCCCGGCGCGCCGAACAGGACGCCCGGGCCGTGGAGCTGGGCCTGCAACTGGCCGGCAGCGACCTGCAAGTGCTGCACGCCGGCGATGTGGCCGAACCGGCCCTGCGCGCCTACCTGGGCATGGGCCTGGATGAATTGCACGTGCTGGAAAACCCTGTCGGCGCGGACGCTCTGCCGGCCCTGACCGATTACCTGCGTGACGCTGGAGCCCAAGTGGTGCTCACCGGCAGCCAGGCCGAAACCGGTGAAGGTTCGGGCATGTTGCCGTTCCTGCTGGCCGAGAATCTTGGTTGGCCGTTGGTGGTGGGGCTGGCCCAGGTCGAGTCCATCGACGGCGGCGTGGCCCTGGTACTGCAAGCCTTGCCTCGAGGCCAACGACGCCGTCTCAAAGTGCGCCTGCCGTTCCTGGCCACTGTGGATAACGCTGCGCCAAAACCTCGGCAAAGCGCCTACGGCCCGGCCCGGCGCGGGGCGTTGCATGGCGAGGAAGTCGAGGTAATCGACGACACCTTGCTGGCGGTGGCAACCCTGCAACCGGCCAAGCCACGCCCCAAACGCTTGAAAGTGATCAAGGCCAAGAGCGGCGCCGACCGCATGAAAGCCGCCACGGCCAAGGCCAGCGGCGGAGGCGGGCAAGTGCTCAAGGGCGTGAGCGCGGAGGCGGGGGCGGAGGCGATTCTCAAGCTGTTGGTGGAGGAAGGGGTGGTTCGCTGACCTCAAGTACCCCCTGACCCCTTGTGGGAGCAAAGCTTGCTCGCGATCCAGGCGCCTCGGCACTTAAGAGATCAAGGCGTTTTCATCGCGAGCAAGCTTTGCTCCCACAGGGCTAGCTCCCACAAAAAATAGGCATGGTGGGTTACCCACAATCCCTGTGCGCGCTTCTGTGGATAACCTGTTCGCCCCTCGCTGCACCCTATGCAAAACAGGCCCTCCAGGCCTGCGCTCAAAAAATAGTCAGCCTAACCCACGGTTTTTATTGGCTTTTGCCTGTGAGTAGTTATTCGCTCCAGCCGAAACTTGCCCCCAATCTCTGTTGGCGCTTCTGTGGATAAGATGTTCGCTCTACGCTGCAAGCCATACGAACCGGGGTCTTCATTAAGTTGATCACAAAATGATCAATCAGCCATTTTTATCAGGAAAACCTCCGGAAAACCTCGATTTACAAGTCGTCCGAAGGGTTTTCCACAGAATCGTCAGAATTACCCCCAAACGCTGTTGGCGCTTCTGTGGATAAGGTGTTCACTTACCGCCACACGCCTTGCCAGGCATGGCTTGCAGCTCTTTGATCAAAAAACAACCGATAGGCCGGTAAAACCGTCATTGTTCATAAGTCACGGTTTTTATTCACTTTGCCGGTGGAAAAATGCCGGACATACGCACACTTGTCCCCATTTGCTGTGGGTGGTCATGTGGATAACTTGTTCGCCAAATGCTGCAAGCCACGGCGGGCATAGCGCAAATCGCGATAGATCAAATTTCATACAGTTCTAAGTCACACCCTTGACGAGGGTCTGTGGGCTGTCTTCACTCCATCGCACAAGGACATCGCCACTTTATCCACATCAGGTTCAGGGAGAACACATGATGGATAGCAAGGACCCCCGCTCACACCCGCAATCATCGGTGACCTGCGTCCCGACACCTCCCACCTCGTTGCACAAACGCATTCATCGCCGCGCCGTCAATCAGCGTGCGCGTCTATAGCGCCCGGGTTTTTCCCCTGTAGCACCGCTGACTGTCGCCGGACCCTGCAAGGGACGGTGGCCAGGCGTTCGTGCGCCTGTCGATTTGCAGGCAACCGCAGAGTTGCCCCTTCTGCCTGAGAGGACTTGAACATGACACGGATCTCGACCCCCATCAGTGATATCCAGGAGCACTACGACGTGATCGTCATCGGTTCCGGCTACGGGGGCGGCATTGCTGCCTCACGCCTGTCCCGGGCCGGGCGCAAGGTGTGCCTGCTGGAGCGTGGCCGGGAAATCCAGCCCGGCGAATACCCCAATACCCTGCTCGCGGCCACCGAGGAACTGCAAGTCCATGACCCGGATGGCCACATCGGTTCGCGCACCGGGCTGTTCGACCTGCATGTCAACGCCCAGCAGAACGTGGTGGTCGGTTGTGGCCTGGGCGGCACGTCGCTGATCAATGCCAACGTTTCGCTGGAGCCGGAGCCTGGCGTGTTCGAGGACCCGCGCTGGCCCCAGGCGGTCCGTGAGCACCAGGACACGCTGCTCAAGGACGGCTACGCCCGGGCCCGGGAGATGCTCAAGCCCAATTCGTATCCGGCCTCGGAGCCGAACCTGCCCAAGCTTGACGCGCACAAAAAATCGGCCGATTACCTCAAGCAAGGCGCGCATTTCTACAAGCCGCCGATCAACGTGACTTTCGACAAGCTGCCCAACAACCTCAACCACGTCGGTGTCGAACAGCTGCCGTGCAATGGTTGTGGCGATTGCGTTTCGGGCTGTAACAACAAGGCCAAGAACACCACGCTGATGAACTACCTGCCGGATGCCTGGAACCACGGCGCGGAGATTTTCTGCCAGGCCGAGGTGCGGCACCTGGAGCGCGACGGCAATGGTTGGATCGTGCACTTCCAATACCTGGACAGCGGTCGCGAGATGTTCTCGGCGCCGACCCTGTTCGTGCGCGCCGACATCGTGGTGGTGTCTGCCGGCACCCTGGGCTCCACCGAAATCATGTTGCGCTCGCGGGACAAGGGCCTGTCGATGTCCAGCCAATTGGGCGAGAACATGAGCGGCAACGGCGACATTCTCGGCTTCGGCCACAACTGCGACCAGGTCATCAATGGCATCGGCTTCGGTGCCCATTCGGCCAAGGAACTGGAACCGGTGGGGCCATGCATCACCTCGGTCATCGACATGCGCACCGAGGGTGACTGGCGCAGCCGCATGGTCATCGAGGAAGGTTCTATTCCCGGCGCCCTCGGCCGGGCCATGGTGCCGAGCATGGCGGCGTTTGCCGAAATGATCGGCGTGCCCACCGACACCGGCTTCGGCGCCAGCCTCAAGTACAAGGGGCGCGAAGCCGAGAGCTTTTTGCGCGGCCCCTACTACGGCGCGCTGCATAACATGCAGACCTATCTGATCATGAGCCATGACAACGGCAAGGGCCGCATGCTGCTCGACAACAAGGACCAGTTGCGCATCGACTGGCCCGGCGTCGGCGAACAGGAAAACGTCACCCTTGGCAACGAGCGGCTGCACCAGAGCACCAAGGCCCTGGGTGGGATCTGGGTCGAGAACCCGATCTGGACCAAGCTGCTCAAGCACAGCATCGTCTCGGTCCATCCCCTGGGCGGTTGCGTGATGGGCGAGGATGCGACTCAAGGCGTGGTCAACCACAAGGGCCAGGTGTTTAGTGGCGCCAGTGGCACCGATGTCTACCCGGGCCTGTACGTGACCGACGGTTCGGTGATCCCGACGTCGTTGGCGGTCAACCCGCTGCTGACCATCTCGGCGGTGAGCGAGCGCAACGTGGGCCTGCTGGCGGCTGATCGGGGTTGGATCATCGACTACACGCTGCCTTCGGCCCCGCGTAAAGCGGTGGCGGCGCCGACACTTGGCGTGCAGTTCACCGAAACCATGAAGGGCTATTTTTCCACCGCCTTCACTCAGCCCCAGGGCACCGATCTCAGCCTGTACGAAGCGGCGGCCAAGCGCGGCAAGACCGACAACTCGCCCATCGAATTCACGCTGACCATCACCGCCGCCGACCTCAACCGGATGATCAAGGAACCGGAACACGCCGCGACCCTGGTGGGCACCCTCGACGCACCGTCGCTCTCGTCGCAGCCGCTGGTCGCCAGCAATGGGGTATTCAACCTGTTCGAGCAGTACCAGGAACAGGTTGGCGTGCGGCACATGAACTACGACATGAAGCTAACCGCCGAAGACGGCAGCGACTATTACTTCAGCGCCTTCAAGACGGTGCCCGAGGATAACGGTGTGCTGAACATCTGGCACGACACCAGTACCTTGTACGTCACCCTCTATCGTGGGCCGGACAAGACCGGCGCGGTGATCGGTTCGGGGGTGATGCACATTCTGCCGGCCGACTTCGCCAAGCAAATGACCACCATGAAAGTGCTCAATGCCCGCAATGAACGTGAACGCGTGGAGGCGCTGGCGCGGTTCGGCAAGTTCTTTGCCGGCATCTTGTGGGAGAGCTATGGCGGTGTCTTCGCCGGCGACGTCTACTTCAACCCGGACGCGCCGCCCCGGTTGAAACGGCCGTTGGATGCGCCGCCACCGGTGGTGCATTTCTTCCAGACCGAAGACAACGTCGAGCTGCGCCTGACCCGTTACCAGGCCGGCACCAAAGGTCCGGTGATGTTGGTCCATGGCCTGGGCGTGGGCTCTAATATTTTCTCCACCGACACCATCCACACCAACTTGCTGGAATACCTCTGCAAGCACGAATACGACGTCTGGCTGTTGGATTTGCGGGTGAGCATCCTGCTGCCGGCCAGCAAAAATGAATGGAACGGCGACCAGGTGGCCCAGTACGATTTCAAGGCCGCCATCGAGCAGATCCAGCAGGCGACCCTGGCCAGTGACGTGCAGTGCGTAGTGCATTGCTACGGTGCGACGACGTTCTTCATGTCGATGCTGGCGGGTTTGCAGGGCGTGCGTTCGGTGGTCTGCTCACAGATCGCCGCCGACACGGTGGTCGCCACTGCTACTGGGCTGAAGGCCGGTTTGCATTTGCCGGGGATGCTCGATGCCATCGGCATCAAGTCCCTCACGGCCTACGCCGACACCAAGGAAAGCTGGTTCAACAAACTCTACGACAAGGCCCTCAACGGCTATGCCCGGATCGAGGCCCAGGGCTACTGCACCAACCCGGTCTGCCATCGCATCACGTTCATGTATGCCTCGCTGTACCGCCACGACACCCTCAACGAAACCCTGCACGACAACCTGCATGAATTGTTCGGCGAGTCGAACATCCAGACCTTCGAGCACTTGGCGCTGATCGTGCGCAAGGGGCACCTGGTGGACTTCAAGGGCAACGACGTCTACATGCCGCATTTCGATCGGTTGAAATTGCCGATCTGCTTCATCAGCGGTGCCGACAACCAGTGCTACTTGCCGCAAAGCACCCTCAAGACCTACGAGCGACTGTGCGAGATGCACGGCCCGCAGTTGTTCAGCCGTCACGAGATACCGGGTTACGGCCACATCGACTGCATGTTCGGCAAGGATGCGGTGGTGGATGTGTATCCGATCATCCTCGAGCACCTGGAGAAGACGGCGCTCGGTTGACTCAAGACCGAGTCGACTGCATCGCGAGCAAGCTCGCTCCCACAAGGGGGCTATGTACCGCTGATCCAGTGTGGGAGCGAGCTTGCTCGCGATGGCGATCACCAGAGCGCCGCATCTCGTGAGTCAGGAATAAGGAAAAGGATGCCATGAACACTTACATCCGCTGGTTCCAACGCATCATCTGGGTCGGGATCGTCATGAACATGTTCTTCGCGATTCCGGCGCTGTTTGCGCCGGCGTTGCTGACGTCCATGCTCGGCCTGCCGCCCGTGTTATCCGATCCCTGGCTGGAAAACGCCGGCATGTTGCTGGTGGGGATCAGCCTGTTCTACATGCCCTCGGGGTTCAACGCGCCGCGTTTCGTCGTGCATTCGTGGTTGTGCGTGCTGTCGCGGCTGGTGGCTGTGGTGTTCTGGATCTACCTGATCAACACCAACAACCAGGGCCAGGTGTTCGTGCCGATGTTGATGGGCGACCTGAGCATGTTCCTGATCCTGGGCGTGCTGCTGTACCTCGGCTGCCCAGCGGCCAATCGCCCGCTGGCCTTGCTCTGCGCCGGCTGGCGGGAATGGCGTGCCGGCTGGGCGCTGCGCTGGCAGAGCCACGCTTTCAAGGTCGGCACGCTGGTGGTGCTGCTGGTGCTGGGCTTCATCGGCTACCAGACCTGGTACCAGATGATCCGGGAAGTGCCGCAACCGGACTTCGCCTCCGATGAAGACCATTACAAATACGCCGCCATTGGCCTCGGCATCGAGGCGCGGATTCCGTACTACCTGTTCGCCGTGCTGCCACAGATGTGCCCGGAAAAACTGCCCAAGCCGGGCGGCTACGAGGTGTTCGGTTTTCTCTACGAAAACGGCAACGATCTGCCCATTGGCATGGCCAAGCGGCAGCTCGGCTACCCCACGGTGGAACCGAACTGCGCCCTGTGCCACACCGGTTCCTACCGGGCCAACGCCAGTGACGTAGCGGTTCCGGTCGCCACCGCACCGGCCAATACCCTGCAACTGCAAGCCTTCCAGTGGTTTGCCTACGATTGCGCCAGCGACCCGAAATTCACCCCGGATGCTGTCATGGCGGCGATCAACAGCAAGTTCCAACTGGGTTTTTTCGAGAAGCTGTACAACCGTTACCTGATCATCCCGATGGCCAAGAGTGCGCTGCTCAAGCAGAAGCAGGCCTACGCCTGGCAGAAGCTGCGTCCGGCCCAGGGGCCAGGGCGGACCGACACCTTCAATCCGACCAAAATGGTGGTGTTCGGCTTCCCGGATGACTCCACCATCGGCACCGTGGATCTGCCGCAGGTCTGGAACCAGAAACCGCGCGAGTCCATGTACCTGCATTGGGATGGCAATAACAACAAGATCCACGAACGCAACTACGCAGCGGCGATGGCCGTGGGGGCGACGCCGCAATCGGTGTTGCCGCCGAGTTTCAATCGCGTGACCAACTGGCTGTTGGGCCACAAGGCACCGGCCTGGCCGTTCGCCCTGGACCAGGCGAAAGTCGCCCAGGGCAAACCGATCTGGGAGAAAAACTGCGCCGGCTGCCACGATTTTGGCCGCAGCGACACCGGCCAGGTCACCACCAACATCGACCAGTTGGGCACCGATCCCCATCGCCTGAATTCCTTCACCACCGGCCTGGTGACGGCGTTCCACGGCTTCAAGAAACCGCCATTCGACTTCAACGCCTACCGCAAGACCCAGAGCTACAGCAACACGCCCACCGACGGCATCTGGCTGCGCGCGCCGTACCTGCACAACGGTTCGGTGCCGACCCTGTGGGATTTGCTGCAAGCGCCGGAGCAGCGTCCGCAGGTGTTCTACACCGGCTCCGACATCTACGACCCGCAGAAAGTCGGCTTCATCACCAGTGGCGCGCAGATGAAGGCGTCGGCGGATTTCAAATACGACACCCGTCTGGAAGGCAACCACAACGGCGGCCACCTGTATGGCACGCAGCTGTCGGACGTCGACAAACGGGCCCTGATCGAATTCATGAAGACCCTGTAGCCCAGGGCATTGCGAAGGAGCGTTCACATGTCATTACTGCACCATTGGGAACATGAGTTCGACAAGGTCAAGGTCCGCCTGCACGGGTTGGTCACGCGGTTGGAAATGTCCTGGAAAAAACTCGTCAACGACCTGGAGCCCGAGGAGTTCCAGGCCATCGTCAAGCTGCTGCAGCGAGGCCACGACCAGGCCCAGCATGTCATCGAGCATGGCGACCTGCCGGACGACGAACCGGCCGTGCCGTGGGAGTTGTCCCACGGCTTGTCGATCCTCAAGATCGGCAACGCCACGCCCCTGCCGCAAAGCGAGGACGAGTTGCCGACCCGGGTACTCAAGGACGGCACCTTGCTCGGCTGCCGCAAATGGGAGCTGCTGGACCTGTTGTGGAGCGAGGCGCTGCTCAAGTGGATCGAGAACCTGCGCCACCACGCGCCGTTCGCCACCAACCCGGCGCTGGTGAAAATGGACAGCGACGTGGTGCTGGCCATCGCTGGCGACTGGGGCACCGGGCCGTTCGACAGTCATGCCCCGGCGGTGGCGGTGGCCAACCAGATGCAACTCGCCCTGGCCGATTTCACCATCCATCTGGGCGACGTGTATTACGCCGGCACCCATTCCCAGGAAGACGTCGACATGGTCGGCTGGCCCCAGGGCAAGCATGGCGCGTTTACTCTCAATTCCAACCATGAGATGTACAGCGGTGCCCACGGCTATTTCAAGGAACTGTCCAAGCGTTTCCCTGTGCAGCAAGGCACCAGTTACTTTGCCTTGTATAACGACGACTGGCTGGTGGTCGGCCTCGACAGTGCTTACGCCTCGGACGCCATGAACCTGTACATGGACGGCACCCTCAACACCCAGCAGATCGAGTGGATGAAGACCCTGCCCAAGCGCAAGAAACTCATGGTGCTCAGTCATCACCAGGGTTTTGATATTTCCGGGCACAACAAGACGGCGCTTTACCAACCGGTGTGCGATGCCTTGGGGCGCGAGCCGGATTATTGGTATTGGGGGCATCTGCACAACGGTATCTGCTACGCGCCGCAAGGCGGGCTGCATGCGCGCTGCGCCGGGCACGGAGCGATTCCCTACGGTACTACCAGCGAGTTGAATGGGCATGCCCGGGTGCTGTGGTCGGAAACGCAGCTGGCGGGAGACGAGGCGTATCCGCAGCGGGTGTTGAACGGGTATGTGAAGGTGCGGCTGAAGGGGGAGGAGATTGTCGAGACGTTTTATGGGGAGGATGGCAGTGTGCGGTGGTCTTCCCACTGAAGATCGTTCCCACGCTCTGCGTGGGAATGCCTCTACGGACGCTCCGCGTTCGCTTTTGGGACGCAGAGCGTCCCGGGCTGCATCCCCACGCAGAGCGTGGGGACGATCATCAACCGAAGCTTTGGATTTTAGCCCTGGACCGGAACGCCCTTGAGGTACGGCGCCGGTTCGGCCCCCAGGTTGTTGAGCATGCGCTCGCTGTACCAGTCGACGAAGTTCACCACGCCGAACTCATAGGTCTTGGAGTACGGGCCTGGCTGGTAGGCGGTGGAGTTGATGCCGCGCTGGTTTTCTTCTGCCAGGCGACGGTCCTGGTCGTTGGTGGCGTCCCAGACCTGGCGCATGCGCGCGACGTCGTAGTCCACGCCTTCGACCGCGTCCTTGTGCACCAGCCACTTGGTGGTGACCATGGTTTCCTGGGCGCTGATCGGCCACACGGTGAACACGATGATGTGGTCGCCCATGCAGTGGTTCCACGAGTGCGGCAAGTGCAGGATGCGCATCGAGCCCAGGTCCGGGTTCTTGATGCGGCCCATCAGCTTGGCGCAGCCTTGCTTGCCGTCCATGGTCATCGACACGGTGCCCTTGAGCAGCGGCATGCGCACGATGCGGTTGCGCAGGCCGAAACTGGCGTGGGCGTAAGGGATCTTCTCGGCGTCCCAGGCGGCGGCGGAGGCGGCCACGTGGTCCTTGAACGCCTGGTCGGCGCGTGGGTCGGTGACGTCGTCCCATTCCAGCAGGGTCTTGAGCAGTTCCGGGTGCGCGCCGCCGCAGTGGTAGCACTCACGGTTGTTTTCCAGCACCAGTTTCCAGTTGGCTTTTTCCATCAAGGTGGTTTGCACCGCCACCTTGGTGTTCTCCATGTCGTACGGTTCCATGTAATGGTTCAGCGTCGACAGGAAGTCATCGATGGCCGGCGGGTTCTCGGCCAGGCTGATGAAGATGTAGCCACCAGCGGTCTTCACGTTCACAGGCTTGAGGCCGTACTGCTTCATGTCGAAGTCGGCGCCCATCTCGGTGCCAGCGAACAGCAGGCGTCCGTCCAGCTCGTAGGTCCACTGGTGGTAGTGGCAGACCAGTTTGGCGACCTTGCCCTTGTCGCTGGTGCACAGCCGCGAACCGCGGTGGCGGCAGACGTTATGGAACGCATGCACCACGCCCTCGGCACCACGAATCACGATGATCGGGTTCTTGCCGACTTGCAGGGTCAGGTAGTTGCCCTTGGCCGGGATTTCGCAGGTCATGCCGGCGATCAACCATTCTTTCTGGAAGATTTCCTGCATATCGATATCAAACAGGCGCTCATCGGAGTAGAACGGCTGCGGCAGCGAAAAGGTGCGCTCACGCTCTTGCAGCATTTGCGCGGTGGCCTTGCGTGCGGGTTCCAGCGGATCGCCCAGGCTAAGGGTAGTGGTGACGTCCATCGTTTTATCCTCATGGCCCTCTATGTGGCCGGCGAAAAATGACTAATCGGTTGTGCTACGCAAGGCAGAAAACTTTGTTTATCTGTTGGGGCGAGTGTGGGGCCGCGCAGGGGCCGAACCTTATCCATGGGCGACATGGCCCAATCTGTTCCCGACGCGCAAGCCCCGGTAGTTGGGGGCTGGTCGCGATAAGTATGTGAATGTCGCAGATAGGTAAATGGTCACCCAGGCGCCTGCGCACAATCGCCCTCATGAAGGCCGACAGTCGGCCGTGGAGATCAGCATGTCCAATAACTTCCTGAACCCGGTCACGACCCAGACCTGGGCCAATGGCCGACATATCGTACGTTGCGTCAAAGTCATCCAGGAAACCTGGGATGTGCGCACCTTCTGCTTCATGGCTGACCAGCCGATCCTGTTCTTTTTCAAGCCTGGGCAATTCGTCACCCTGGAGCTGGAAATCGAAGGCCAGCCGGTCATGCGCTCCTACACCATCTCCAGCTCGCCGTCGGTGCCCTACAGTTTCTCGGTGACCATCAAGCGCGTACCGGGGGGCAAGGTTTCCAACTGGTTGCACGACACTCTGCATGAAGGCCAAGAGCTGGCGGTGCACGGGCCGGTGGGGTTGTTCAACGCCATCGATTTCCCGAGCCCGAAAGTCCTGTACCTGAGCGGTGGCGTGGGGATCACGCCATGCATGTCCATGGCGCGCTGGTTCTACGACACCAACGCCAATGTCGACATGACCTTTATCCACAGTGCCCGCTCGCCCAAGGACATCATCTACCACCGCGAGCTGGAACACATGGCGTCGCGGATCGACAACTTCAGCTTGCACCTGATCTGCGAAAAACATGGCCTGGGCGAGCCCTGGGCCGGCTATCGCGGTTATCTGAACCACAAGATGCTGGAATTGATGGTGCCCGACTTCCTCGATCGCGAGGTGTTCTGTTGTGGCCCGACCCCGTACATGACCGCAGTCAAGCGCCTGCTGGAAGCGGCCGGCTACGACATGAAGCGTTATCACGAGGAATCCTTCGGCGCCACGCCACCGGAAGCCCGCGCCGACGCAGTGGAGCAGGCCGAACAGGCCGCCGACGCCCCTGAAGTCGACGCGGCGGACTTGCACCTGGTGGAGTTCACCTCCTCGGGCAAGAGCATCCGCGTGGGACCGGGAGAAACCGTACACGCCGCCGCCGCCAAGCTCGGCATGATGATCCCCAAGGCCTGCGGCATGGGCATCTGCGGCACCTGCAAGGTGCTGAAACTGGGCGGGGAAGTGGAAATGGACCACAACGGCGGGATCACCGAGGACGACGAGGCCGAGGGCTACATCCTGTCGTGCTGCAGCGTGCCGAAGGGGGATGTGCGGATCGAGTTCTGATCTGCCCATCCAAGTAGCGGTGAGCACCTCCCGTGGGATTAAGGTCTGTGGGAGCAAAGCTTGCTGTGGGAGCAAAGCCCTGTGGGAGCAAGGCTTGCCCGCGATGAAAGCGACGCGGTCTCCCATGGGCCGAGCCGTCTGCATCGCGAGCAAGCTTTGCTCCCACAGTAAGCCTCTTTCACCACGGCGGGCATGACAGGCCGGGGCGGCTTTCCTAGCCTGCCATCACTTCCCGAATATCCGCCGCCAATTCCCGCACCCGTGCTTCTTCGGTATCCCACGAGCACATGAAGCGTGCGCCGCCTTTGCCAATGAACGTGTAGAAACGCCAGCCCTTGGCGGTCAGCGCGGCGATGGCCGGTTCCGAGAGTTGCAGGAACACGCCGTTGGCCTGAACCGGGAACATCAGTTCCACGCCGGGAATGTCGCTGACCAGCTCTGCCAGCAATTGGGCGCAGTGGTTGGCGTGGCGGGCGTGCTTGAGCCAGGCCTGGTTTTGCAGCAGGCCGACCCAGGGCGCGGAGAGGAAGCGCATCTTCGAGGCCAGTTGCCCGGCCTGTTTGCAGCGATAGTCGAAGTCTTCGGCCAGGTCATGGTTGAAGAACAGGATCGCCTCACCTACCGCCATGCCGTTTTTCGTGCCGCCGAAGCACAGCACGTCCACGCCGGCCTTCCAGGTCAGGTCGGCCGGGGAGCAGCCGAGGAAGGCGCAGGCGTTGGAAAAACGCGCGCCGTCCATGTGCAGGTTCAGCCCCAGTTCCTTGCAGGTGACGCTGATGGCGCGGATTTCTTCCGGGGTGTAGACACTGCCGACTTCCGTGGCCTGGGTCAGGGTCACGACCCGGGGCTTGGGGTAGTGGATGTCCTGGCGCTTGAGGGCGATCTCACGGATCGACTCGGGGGTCAGCTTGCCGTTTTCGGTGCGCGCCACCAGCAGCTTGGAGCCGTTGGAGAAGAACTCCGGCGCGCCGCATTCGTCGGTTTCGACGTGGGCGGTTTCCGAGCAGATCACGCTGTGGTAACTCTGGCACAGTGAGGACAACGCCAAGGAGTTGGCCGCCGTGCCGTTGAACGCGAAGAACACTTCGCAGTCGGTTTCGAACAAGGCCCGGAAATCGTCCGCCGCGCGGTGGGTCCACTCGTCGTCGCCGTAGGCGCGTTGGTGACCCTGGTTGGCTTCTTCCATGGCCGCCCAGGCTTCGGGGCAAATGCCGGAATAGTTGTCGCTGGCAAACTGTTGACTCTTGTCGGTCATGGCCTTGCTCCTTGAATAGAGAGTCCTGGATAAAGAGATCCCTGGCGGAATGCCCGGGTGGGGCGTTCCATGGTGCGGCGTGTTTGGGTCCACAGCGCCGTGTCGATCATGGTTCGGTGCGCTTGAGTGCGCAACGCCGTGATCTATGTTGGTGCGCACTTTACCCAAGATTAGCGGGGGAACACACCGGATGTTTCTGTCGGAAAGTATCAATCTCGTCGCGCGGCTTTATACATGAGCCGGCGCGACGGAGCGCTGGACCTGCTCAAGTGGCTGGCTCTGTTGGCGATGGTGCTCGATCATCTGCGATATGTCGGTTTCTCCGTCGATTGGCTCTATGTGCCGGGCCGGTTGGCATTTCCGTGGTTCTGCCTGGCGATGGCGGCGAACCTGGCGCGCAACGACACCAGTACCGCCTCATGGCGTTACCTGGGCTGGCTGTTGTTATTCAGTGCCGTCAGCGAAATCCCCTACCGCTTGTTCATCCCTGATCCCGTCACCCTGAATGTGATGCCAACCCTGGTCCTGGGCTTGCTGGTGGCGCGCAGTTGGCGGGTGCCGACGCTGGAGGCGCGCGGCCTGGCCGCGGTGGCGTTGTTGTTGGCGGCACTGTTTTCATCGCAACTGATGTTCGGGTTCTTCGGTGTGTTGCTGCCGCTGGCGATGCTGCTGGTGTTTCGCCGGCCCTGGTATTTCGCCTTGTTGCCGGGGTTGGTCTGCGTGGCGGCCAATCAATGGCGGGTGTTGTATGGCGCGGCATGGCTGGGGGATGGGGTGGCGTTGTGGGGGCTGGTGGCTTGCCTGATCGCGCCATGGCTTGGGCTGATGCTTTTGCGACAGGCTGGTCGTTTTCATCCACCGGCGATGCGGCGCTGGGCGTATGGCCTTTATCCCGCGCATTTCCTGTTACTGCTCGCGGTTCGCCATATCGTCGAGTAACCCTATGGGAGCAGCATCTTGGGAACTAAGGCGCGGGAGCAAAGCCAGTGGGAGCAAGGCTTGCCCGCGATGAAAGCGCCGCGCGCTCCCATGGACCGAGGCGCCTGGATCGCGAGCAAGCTTTGCTCCCACAGTGCTATCGCGCAGGCCTTGCTCTCCGACTCTTTGATCCCATGTCGTAAACGCACCTTTGCGTGGCGTCCATAGGCATTTGACATGCCTGCGCCAGCCATACCATCGCATCCAAAGGGCACGACCGAACGGTCCGTGCCTCACCGAGACGAAAGGCGCACCGCCGCCGCTGGGAGAGACGCGATGTTCAGCAAGCAAGACCAAATCCAAGGCTACGATGATGCACTGCTGGCGGCGATGAACGCCGAAGAGCAACGCCAGGAAGATCACATCGAACTGATCGCGTCAGAAAACTACACCAGCAAGCGCGTGATGGAGGCCCAGGGCAGCGGCCTGACCAACAAGTACGCCGAAGGCTATCCGGGCAAGCGCTACTACGGTGGCTGCGAGCACGTCGACAAAGTCGAAGCCCTGGCCATCGAGCGCGCCAAGCAACTGTTCGGTGCCGATTACGCCAACGTCCAGCCGCACTCCGGCTCTTCGGCCAACAGCGCCGTATACCTGGCCCTGCTGCAGGCTGGCGACACCATCCTGGGCATGAGCCTGGCCCACGGCGGTCACCTGACCCACGGTGCCAAGGTGTCGTCCTCGGGCAAGCTCTATAACGCGGTGCAATACGGCATCGACACCACCACCGGCCTGATCGACTACGACGAAGTCGAGCGCCTGGCGGTCGAGCACAAGCCGAAGATGATCGTTGCCGGTTTCTCCGCTTACTCCAAGACCCTGGATTTCCCACGTTTCCGCCAGATCGCCGACAAGGTCGGTGCCCTGTTGTTCGTCGACATGGCCCACGTTGCCGGTCTGGTCGCCGCCGGTCTGTACCCTAATCCACTGCCTTACGCCGACGTGGTCACCACCACCACCCACAAGACCCTGCGCGGTCCACGTGGCGGCCTGATCCTGGCCAAGGCCAACGAAGAGATCGAGAAGAAGCTCAACGCCGCGGTATTCCCCGGCGCCCAGGGTGGCCCGCTGATGCACGTGATCGCCGGCAAGGCGGTGTGCTTCAAGGAAGCGGCGGAGCCTGGCTTCAAGGCTTACCAGCAGCAAGTGATCGATAACGCCCAGGCCATGGCTGGCGTGTTCATCAAGCGCGGCTACGATGTAGTGTCCGGTGGTACCGATAACCACCTGTTCCTGGTCAGCCTGATCCGTCAGGGCCTGACCGGCAAGGACGCCGATGCTGCCCTGGGCCGTGCCCACATCACCGTCAACAAGAACGCCGTGCCGAACGACCCGCAATCACCGTTCGTGACCTCGGGCCTGCGCATTGGCACCCCGGCGGTGACCACGCGTGGCTTCAAGGTGACCCAGTGCGTCACGCTGGCCGGCTGGATCTGCGACATTCTCGACAACCTCGGCGATGCCGATGTCGAGGCCAATGTCGCGCAGCAAGTGGCGGCCCTGTGCGCGGACTTCCCGGTTTATCGCTGAGTCGGTTTTGGAGTAATGACTATGCAACGCTATTCGGGCTTCGGCCTCTTCAAACACTCTCTCAGCCATCACGAAAACTGGCAGCGGATGTGGCGCACGCCGACCCCGAAAAAGGTCTATGACGTGGTCATCGTCGGCGGTGGCGGGCATGGCCTGGCGACCGCCTACTACTTGGCCAAGGAACACGGCATCACCAACGTGGCCGTGGTCGAGAAGGGCTGGTTGGGCGGCGGTAACACCGCGCGCAACACCACCATCGTGCGCTCCAACTATCTGTGGGACGAATCGGCCCACCTGTACGAACACGCGATGAAACTCTGGGAAGGCCTGTCCCAGGACCTGAACTACAACGTGATGTTCTCCCAGCGTGGCGTCTACAACCTGTGCCACACCCTGCAGGACATCCGTGATTCCGAGCGTCGCGTCAGCGCCAACCGCCTCAACGGCGTGGACGGCGAGCTGCTCAACGCCAAGCAAGTGGCCGACGAGATCCCATACTTGGATTGCTCGAAGAACACCCGTTACCCGGTGATGGGCGCCACCGTCCAGCGTCGCGGCGGCGTGGCCCGTCACGATGCCGTGGCCTGGGGCTTTGCCCGGGCGGCGGACGCGTTGGGCGTGGACCTGATCCAGCAGACCGAAGTGATCGGTTTCCGCAAGGAAAACGGCGTGTGCATCGGCGTGGAAACCAACAAGGGCTTCATCGGCGCCAAGCGTGTCGGCGTGGTGACCGCTGGTAACTCCGGACACATGGCCAAGCTCGCGGGCTTCCGCCTGCCGATCGAATCCCACCCGCTGCAAGCGCTGGTGTCGGAGCCGATCAAGCCGATTATCGACAGCGTGATCATGTCCAACGCCGTGCACGGCTACATCAGCCAGTCCGACAAGGGCGACCTGGTGATCGGCGCCGGTATCGACGGCTACAACGGCTACGGCCAGCGTGGTTCGTACCCGGTGATCGAACACACCATCCAGGCCATCGTCGAAATGTTCCCGGTGCTCTCGCGGGTGCGCATGAACCGTCAGTGGGGCGGCATCGTCGACACCACGCCGGACGCCTGCCCGATCATCTCCAAGACCCCGGTGCCGAACATGTTCTTCAACTGCGGTTGGGGCACCGGCGGCTTCAAGGCAACACCGGGCTCGGGCAACGTCTTCGCTGCAAGCCTGGCCAAGGGTGAAATGCATCCGCTGGCCGCGCCGTTTTCCATCGACCGTTTCCACAACGGCGCACTGATCGACGAACACGGCGCTGCTGCCGTCGCCCACTAACAGGAGAAATCCCTATGTTGCACATCTTCTGTCCTCACTGCGGCGAACTGCGCTCCGAAGAGGAATTCCATGCATCCGGCCAGGCGCATATCCCGCGTCCACTGGATCCGAACGCCTGCACCGACGAACAGTGGGGCGACTACATGTTCTTCCGTGACAACCCGCGCGGGTTGCACCATGAGCTGTGGGATCACGTCGCCGGTTGCCGCCAGTACTTCAACGTGACCCGCGACACCGTGACCTACGAGATTCTCGAAACCTACAAGATCGGCCAAAAGCCGCAATTCACCGACAAGGCTGACAGTCCGAAAGCGGCCGCACAGGCTCTGGGAGAGAAGGTATGAGCCAGATCAATCGCCTGTCCAACGGTGGACGGATCGACCGCAACAAAGCGCTGAGCTTCACCTTCAACGGCCAGACCTACAAAGGCTTCGAGGGCGATTCCCTGGCCGCTGCGCTGCTGGCCAACGGTGTCGACATCATTGGCCGCAGCTTCAAGTATTCGCGTCCTCGCGGCATCTTCGCCGCCGGTGCCGAAGAGCCGAACGCCGTGCTGCAGATCGGTGCCACCGAAGCCACACAAATCCCTAACGTGCGCGCCACGCAACAGGCGCTGTACCAGGGTCTGGTCGCCACCAGCACCAACGGCTGGCCGAACGTGAACAACGACATGATGGGCATTCTCGGCAAGGTCGGCGGCAAACTGATGCCGCCGGGCTTCTACTACAAAACCTTCATGTACCCGCAATCGTTCTGGATGACCTACGAGAAGTACATCCGCAAGGCTGCCGGCCTGGGTCGCTCGCCGACCGAGAACGATCCGGACACCTACGACTACATGAACCGCCACTGCGACGTGCTGATCGTCGGCGCTGGCCCTGCCGGCCTGGCCGCCGCACTGGCCGCGGCCCGCAGCGGTGCGCGCGTCATCCTGGCCGATGAGCAGGAAGAGTTCGGCGGCAGCCTGCTCGACTCCCGCGAGAGCCTGGACGGCAAGCCTGCGATCGAATGGGTCGCTGCGGCGGTGGCTGAACTGCGCTCGATGCCAGAAGTGGTGTTGCTGCCTCGCGCCACGGTGAACGGTTACCACGACCATAACTTCTTGACCATCCATGAGCGCCTTACCGACCACCTCGGTGATCGAGCGCCCATCGGCCAGGTCCGCCAGCGCATCAACCGCGTCCGCGCCAAGCGCGTGGTCCTGGCGACCGGCACCTGCGAGCGTCCGCTGGTCTACGGCAACAACGACGTGCCGGGCAACATGCTGGCCGGTGCGGTGTCCACCTACGTGCGTCGCTACGGCGTGGCACCGGGCAAGAAACTGGTGCTGAGCACCAACAACGACCATGCCTATCGCGTGGCCCTGGACTGGTTCGACGCCGGCCTGCAAGTGGTGGCCGTTGCCGATGCGCGCAGCAACCCGCGTGGTGCGCTGGTGGAAGAAGCCCGCGCCAAGGGCATTCGCATCCTCACCGGCAGCGCCGTGATCGAGGCCCGCGGCAGCAAGCGCGTCACCGGGGCACGTGTTGCCGCGATCGACGTCCGTGCCCACAAAGTCACCAGCCCCGGCGAATGGCTGGACTGTGACCTGGTGGCCAGTTCCGGCGGCTACAGCCCGGTGGTTCACCTGGCTTCGCACCTGGGTGGCAAGCCGATCTGGCGTGAAGATATCCTCGGTTTCGTACCGGGCGAAGCACCGCAAAAGCGCGTGTGCGTCGGTGGTGTGAACGGTGTCTACAGCCTTGGCGATAGCTTGGCCGATGGCTTCGAGGGCGGCGTGCGCGCGGCCAACGAAGCCGGCTTCAAGGCAGTGGAGGGCGTGTTGCCCAAAGCCCTGAGTCGTCACGAAGAGCCAACCCTGGCGCTGTTCCAGGTGCCCCACGAAAAATCCACTGCACGGGCGCCGAAGCAATTCGTCGACCTGCAGAACGACGTCACCGCCGCCGCCATCGAGCTCGCCACCCGCGAAGGCTTCGAGTCGGTGGAGCACGTCAAGCGCTACACCGCACTGGGCTTCGGTACCGACCAGGGCAAGCTGGGCAACGTCAACGGCCTGGCCATCGCGGCCCGCTCGCTGAACGTGAGCATCCCGCAGATGGGCACCACCATGTTCCGTCCGAACTACACGCCGGTAACCTTCGGCGCGGTGGCTGGTCGGCACTGTGGGCACATCTTCGAGCCGGTGCGCTTCACTGCGCTGCATGCCTGGCATGTGAAAAACGGCGCCGAGTTCGAAGACGTCGGCCAGTGGAAGCGCCCTTGGTACTTCCCGAAGAACGGTGAAGATCTGCATGCCGCGGTCAAGCGCGAATGCAAGGCCGTGCGCGACAGCGTTGGCCTGCTGGATGCCTCCACCCTGGGCAAGATCGACATCCAGGGCCCGGACGCCCGCGAGTTCCTCAACCGCGTCTACACCAACGCCTGGACCAAGCTCGACGTGGGCAAGGCCCGCTACGGTCTGATGTGCAAGGAAGACGGCATGGTCTTCGACGACGGCGTGACAGCCTGTCTGGCGGACAACCACTTCCTGATGACCACCACCACGGGTGGCGCGGCGCGCGTGCTGCAATGGCTGGAG
Organism: Pseudomonas brassicacearum subsp. brassicacearum; assembly: GCF_008801605.1. Lineage (GTDB taxonomy): Bacteria > Pseudomonadota > Gammaproteobacteria > Pseudomonadales > Pseudomonadaceae > Aquipseudomonas > Aquipseudomonas brassicacearum. The sequence goes on from NZ_VZPJ01000013.1 coordinate 109,310, forward strand.
ATCTATCACCAGACCGAATGGCCGGACCTGAAGGTGTACTTCACCTCGGTCACCGACCACTGGGCGACCATGACCCTGTCGGGCCCCAACAGCCGCAAGCTGCTGAGCGACGTCACCGACATCGACCTGGACAAGGACGCTTTCCCGTTCATGACCTGGAAGGAAGGCCTGGTGGGCGGCGTGCCGGCGCGGGTGTTCCGGATCTCGTTTACCGGTGAGCTGTCGTACGAAATCAACGTGCAGGCCGACTACGCCATGGGCGTGCTCGAGCAGATCGTCGAGGCCGGCAAGAAGTACAACCTGACCCCGTATGGCACCGAGACCATGCACGTATTGCGGGCCGAGAAGGGCTTCATCATCGTCGGTCAGGACACTGACAGCTCGATGACCCCGGACGACCTGAACATGGGCTGGTGTGTAGGGCGGACCAAGCCGTTCTCGTGGATCGGCTGGCGCGGCATGAATCGCGAAGATTGCGTGCGTGAAGACCGCAAGCAACTGGTGGGTCTCAAGCCGATCGACCCGAATGTCTGGCTGCCGGAAGGCGCACAACTGGTGTTCAACACCAAGCAGGCGATTCCGATGACCATGGTTGGCCACGTGACCTCCAGCTATGCCCACAACTCCCTGGGTTATTCATTTGCCATGGGTGTGGTCAGGGGCGGCCTCAAGCGGATGGGCGAGCGGGTGTTCGCGCCATTGGCCGACGGCAGCGTGATCGAGGCAGAGATCGTTTCTTCGGTGTTCTTCGATCCGAAGGGGGATCGGCAGAACATTTAACACTTGAGCCCTGTGGTGAGGGGCGTGTGGGAGCAAAGCTTGCTCGCGATGCAGGCGACACGGTAGCCATCAGACCGAGTTATCGTTCATCGCGGGCAAGCCTTGCTCCCACAGCGTCAAGCACCGGCAGGTCGAGCAAGCATTCAGACAGGTGCTCCACATGACCGCAGTCAACGTGTACCAACAACGCCCAACCACCGGGGCCAAGGCCGAGTCGTCGCTGCACCATGCCGACCTCGCCAGCCTGGTGGGCAAGGGCCGCAAGAACGCCGGTGTGACCGTGCGCGAGAAAAAACTCCTGGGCCACCTGACCCTTCGTGGCGACGGTCACGACCCGGCGTTCGCCGCCGGTGTGCACAAGGCCCTGGGCCTGGAATTGCCAGGTGCGCTGACCGTCATCGTCAAGGGTGAAACCAGCCTGCAATGGCTTGGCCCGGATGAATGGCTGTTGGTGGTGCCCACTGGCGAAGAGTTCACCGCCGAGCAGAAACTGCGCGAAGCCCTGGGCGAGCTGCACATCCAGATCGTCAACGTCAGCGGCGGCCAGCAGATCCTCGAACTGTCCGGCCCGAACGTGCGCGACGTGCTGATGAAGTCCACCAGCTATGACGTTCACCCAAGCAACTTCCCGGTGGGCAAGGCCGTGGGCACGGTGTTCGCCAAGTCGCAACTGGTGATCCGCCACACGGGCGAAGACACCTGGGAACTGGTGATCCGCCGCAGCTTCTCGGATTACTGGTGGCTGTGGTTGCAGGATGCCGCGGCTGAGTATGGCTTGAGCGTGCAGGGCTGAAACACTGCAGTCCTTGTGGAAGCAAAACTGTGGGAGCAAAGCTTGCTCGCGATGCGGGCGCTTGAGTTCCAGATAGACCGCGTTGTTTTTATCGCGAGCAAGCTTTGCTCCCACAGATAAATCCTCCGCCACAGGTTCTGTGTCCGGCGGGGGGTTATCCATAACAAACAGGAGTCACCGCAATGAGCCGCGCCCCAGACACATGGATCTTGACTGCCGACTGCCCCAGCGTGCTCGGCACGGTGGACGCGGTGACCCGCTTTCTGTTCGAGCAGGGCTGCTACGTCACCGAGCACCACTCCTTCGACGACCGGCTCTCGGGACGCTTCTTCATTCGCGTGGAGTTTCGCCAACCGGAAGGTTTTGACGAACAGAATTTCCGTTCCGGCCTGGCCGAGCGTGCCGAAGCCTTCGGCATGGTTTTCGAACTGACGCCGCCCAACTACCGGCCCAAAGTGGTGATCATGGTCTCCAAGGCCGATCACTGCCTCAACGACTTGCTCTACCGCCAGCGCATCGGCCAGTTGTCCATGGACGTGGTGGCCGTGGTGTCCAACCACCCCGACCTCAAGCCGCTGGCCGACTGGCACCAGATTCCCTACTACCATTTCCCCCTGGACCCGAACGACAAGCCTTCCCAGGAGCGGCAGGTGTGGCAGGTGATCGAAGACACCGGCGCCGAGCTGGTAATCCTTGCGCGCTACATGCAAGTGCTGTCGCCGGAGCTGTGTCGCAAGCTCGACGGCAAGGCGATCAACATCCACCACTCGCTGCTGCCGGGTTTCAAGGGCGCCAAGCCGTATCACCAGGCCTACAACAAAGGCGTGAAGCTGGTGGGCGCCACGGCGCACTACATCAACAACGACCTGGATGAAGGTCCGATCATCGCCCAGGGCGTGGAAGTGGTGGACCACAGCCACTATCCCGAAGACCTGATCGCCAAGGGCCGGGACATCGAAGGGCTCACCCTGGCCCGGGCCGTGGGGTATCACATCGAACGAAGGGTGTTCTTGAACGCCAATCGCACTGTCGTTCTTTAGACCGACATCGCGAGCAAGCTCGCTCCCACAGGGAGTACGCGATCAACTGTGGGAGCGAGCTTGCTCGCGATGAGGCCCTTACAGACAACAAAGAAACAAAGACACAAGCACTAACCCGAGCAATCAACGCGCTGCCTGCCTGGGCAACGCAGTTCCACAAAAACAACAGCGAGGTGAAAGCATGTCTGGTAATCGTGGTGTCGTGTATCTCGGCAACGGCAAGGTCGAAGTACAGAAAATCGACTATCCAAAAATGCAGGACCCGCGCGGCAGGAAGATTGAGCACGGTGTCATCCTGCGCGTGGTCTCCACCAACATCTGCGGCTCCGACCAGCACATGGTGCGCGGCCGTACCACTGCCCAGACCGGTCTGGTCCTGGGTCACGAAATCACCGGTGAAGTGATCGAAAAGGGCAGCGACGTCGAGAACCTGAAAATCGGTGATCTGGTGTCGGTGCCGTTCAACGTGGCTTGCGGGCGCTGCCGTTCCTGCAAAGAGCAACACACTGGCGTCTGCCTGACCGTCAACCCGGCCCGTGCCGGCGGTGCCTATGGTTACGTGGACATGGGCGACTGGACCGGCGGCCAGGCCGAATACGTGCTGGTGCCGTACGCCGACTTCAACCTGCTGAAACTGCCGGACCGCGACAAGGCCATGGAGAAAATCCGCGACCTGACCTGCCTGTCCGACATCCTGCCGACCGGCTACCACGGCGCTGTCACCGCCGGCGTTGGCCCTGGCAGCACCGTCTACATCGCCGGTGCTGGCCCGGTTGGCCTGGCGGCCGCTGCTTCCGCTCGCCTGCTGGGGGCAGCAGTGGTGATCATTGGCGACGTCAACCCGGTCCGCCTGGCGCACGCCAAGGCCCAGGGTTTCGAAATCGCCGACCTGTCCCAGGACACCCCGTTGCACGAACAGATCGCCGCGTTGCTGGGCGAGCCTGAAGTCGATTGCGCCGTCGATGCGGTAGGCTTTGAAGCCCGCGGCCATGGCCATGACGGCGTCAAGCACGAAGCCCCGGCCACCGTACTCAACTCGCTGATGGGCGTGGTCCGTGTAGCCGGCAAGATCGGCATCCCTGGCCTCTACGTCACCGAAGACCCGGGCGCTGTCGATGCGGCGGCGAAAATGGGCAGCCTGAGCATTCGCTTCGGCTTGGGCTGGGCTAAATCCCACAGCTTCCACACCGGCCAGACCCCGGTGATGAAGTACAACCGCCAACTGATGCAGGCGATCATGTGGGACCGTATCAACATTGCTGAAATCGTCGGCGTGCAGGTCATCAGCCTGGACGACGCGCCGAAAGGCTACGGCGAGTTCGATGCGGGCGTGCCGAAGAAGTTTGTGATTGACCCGCACAAGTTGTTCAGTGCGGCGTAAGCGGTAAAGGGCAAGACGGAAAAAAGGGCGACAGTGATGTCGCCCTTTTTTATTGGTTTGAAAACCTCATCCTGGCACTGATAGTGATAGCCCTGACCGATCGTTATTCCGGCGTCACTTTCGCGGCCTGCATGCCTTTGCCTCCCTTTTCGACTTCAAACGAAACGGTCTGCCGCTGTTTCAACGTTTTATAACCTTCGCCAGCTATTGCCGAATAATGAACGAACAATTCCTCGCCTCCTTTGCCGCAGGTAATGAAGCCATAGCCCTTTGCATCGTTAAACCATTTAACGGTTCCTTTGATTCGGTCGTTCATTTTTTATTGTCCTGCTTGCCCGAATGAAGAAAGGCACAGGGACTGTGGTTTGCCCAGAGCCTTGTTTTTCGCTGTCTCGGCTGGAGCTTAGAATCGGCACCCACAGTTGCCTACTGTCAGAGTTGACAGTAGGCAATACCGAGAAGAAATAACGGATTGTGCATTGATAGTTGGATGACTGCCGCAGCTGTCATGCCATGGCTTGTGCCTGCAAGCGTCGACCGATCACGTCCAGCACATCGCAGCCACCGCGCAACGGAATCGTCCGTAGGAGCTGTCGAGTGAAACGAGGTTGCGATCTTTTCCCAGACACTTGAGTCTCAAGCGAAAGATCAAGAGATCGCAGGCTTCGCCAGCTCCTACAGGGCAGATGCGGTCCCGACCCGTTCGCAGAATTCAGGGTAAAAACCTTTGGCGCTAGGGCCTTGGCAATAGGCTTGCGCCTGGGCCAGGACGTCGGCGCTGAAACTCAGGCTGCGAGGCATGCCGGCAAAGGTTTCATAGCCGCCTTGTTGGGTCTTGATGGCGTCGAACCCCCGCATGTCGTAGACCAGTTCCACGTCATCGTCGGCAAGCAGTCGCGCCTTGACCGTCACTTGCGTGTATTGCTTGCCCCCTGGTGAGCCATTGAGCGCTGCCAGGCCATGGCCGACAACGCGCAGCATGTGCGGGACCCAGGGCTCGCAGTCATCCGCGCAAGCACCTGGACGGTAAAGCACGGTCAGCGTTTGCTGGTCGCGGGTCACATCGGTGAGAGTCGGGTCGGAGCGCTTGATACGGTGCTCGATGGTCAGCCAGGTCTTTTGTTCTTCGCTGGTGCCGTCGGCCAGTTCCGGATTCAATGGGCCACGCTGGCACTCGGTGACGCCGAGTGCAATGAGCATGCCCGTCAGGATGACGGCGAGGGTCGCGCCGCCGATTTTTACGTTCATAGGCAAGCTCTGCTGGAGGAGGTCGCACTGTACGGTAACGGTGCAGGTGATGGCAGGGCGCAATGAGCCGCTGTGCAGGAACAGTGACGCGGTTGCCATTCGCGATCAATAAATCAGGTTGAAGTAGTCACCGTCCATTAGCCTGCACATTCTGGTATCCGGGCTTTCGCAGCGATTATTCACCCATCCTGAAAAGGCCGGTTCCAGGATCTGCTGATACTCCAGATTCAGATTCATGTCCCCGTACCGGCACGTGATGGTCGCCCTTGTGGCTGCCTGTGTGTCCTCGTCGGCTTCATGGATAACGTACTTGGCGCCTTTGAATTGCAACGATGCCGGGTCGACCACGTCCACCAGGCTTTCGCTCTCCCATTCGTGGCCGTCCTGTATATCGACGAAGAAAACATCTTCCACCGTTTCAATGTTTCTACGGATGTCAGTGACGGCAGGGCAGGTTATTTCACCGGCATGGGCGTGGCCGATGATCAGCCAAAGCAACACCGCGCCTCCTGCCAGTATTTTTTTCATGTGCCGGGCTCCAGGGCTCAGTTCAACGATTCACGGCTTTGGTCGGGCGGGCTACTGTCAATGTTGGCAGTTATTTATGTCAATTTAGAACTGTATGCGAATATTTGGTAACTTTTAGCTATATAAAAACGGGATCTTCTTCAAAATCAGTCGCTTCTGACGGCCTTGTAAGACTTCTCTGTAATAGCTATCGGCCATTAATGCAATAGGTATAGGAACAATCTCCGACCGCGCCGGTCCAAAACATGTTTTACGCCGCCCTGATGGGCGGCTTTTTAATGGTCGAGAGGAAGTTCCTGATGAAGGTCTCACGCGGTTTTGCTCTGTCTTGCCTGTTGGCGCTGGTTGCCAGCCCGGCCTTCGCGCAGTTCAGCCTCAGTGACGCAGCCAATGTGGTGTCGGCGATGCAGGGCAACCAAGGCGAGCAGGGGGAGGGCGTCGTGGCCGCCGCGCCGAAAGCCGCCGGGCTGCTCAATACCCTGGGATCGGAACTCAAGATCACGCCGGAACAGGCCATCGGCGGTGCCGGTGCGATGCTGGGGCTGGCGAAGAATCGGCTCAGCGAGCCGCAGTTTTCCGAGTTGAGCAACAGTGTGCCGGGCCTGGATCAGATTGCTGGGAACAGCGCCATCGGTGGGCTCAATGGCCTGGGCGGTTTGCTCGGCGGCGGGTCGGACAAAAATGCCTTGCTCGATGGCCTGCTGGGTAACGTCAAGGACACCGGCGACCTGAACAATGCCTTCAGTGCGCTGGGCATGGACAGCGGCATGATCGGCCAGTTTGCTCCGATCATTCTGCAGTATCTCGGCCAACAGGGTGTTGCCGGTTCGCTGCTGCAGAACCTGGGTGGTATTTGGGGAGCGGGTGCAGGTGTCTGATAGATAAAGGTGGCGACATCGAAAATCCGCCACGAAGCCCTTAAAAGCTCAAGCTGAAGCAGTCGGGTGTTGGCGCTTGGGCCTGAAGGTAATGCAGCGTGAGATGGATGCCACCCACATTGCAGGTGAGGGTCACCCTGCTTAATGCTTGTTCCTCTTCGTCGGATTCATGGATCGCGAACTCGGCCTCGTTGAATTGCTCCACCGCTGGGTTGGCGGCCTGTATGAGGCGCGGTTGCTGCCATTCGCGATCATCCTGAATCTCTACCGTTTCATTATTTCCATGGCTGGGTGCCGCACTCGGGTGAGTGACTTCTTCGGCGTGGACATGACCGATTATCAGCAAGAGTATTCCAGAGCCGCCTGTCATGAAGATTCCCATTGGCCTGCCTCCATATTCTGTGTCGGCGACATGTTTGCGGCTGTGCCTGGCCAGGGCTACTGTCAGGGTTGACAGTTTTTTATGTCGATTTGGAATTAAAAGAGGGCAGGTCCAAAAAAGCAGACCTCCCGCTTTAAGGTATTCATCCGCGGCGTTGCCTGTCAGAACGGTCAGGCAGTACTTCCCTCGCTGCGCAGGGCCGCGATGCGCCGGTCCTTTTCAGTCCATAGCTGGTTGACCCAGTCCTGCACGTGCTGGCGAAACACCGGGTCGTTTTCGTAGTCGCCTTGCCATAGCGTCGGGTCCAGTTCGCGGGTCTGGATGTCGATGATGACCCTGGGCACCGCGCCGCTGATCAAGTCCCAGAACCCGGGAATGCGCTCTTGCGGATAGACCACGGTCACGTCCAGCACCGCGTCCAGTTGCTCACCCATGGCTGCCAGCACGAACGCCACGCCCCCGGCCTTGGGCTTGAGCAGGTGGGTGAAAGGCGATTGCTGTTGTTGGCTTTTGGCGGCGGTGAAGCGGGTGCCTTCGAGGTAGTTGACCACGGTGACCGGCTGGCGCTTGAACAGTTCGCAGGCGGCCCTGGTGATTTCCAGGTCCTTGCCGGCCAGTTCCGGGTTCTTTGCCAGGAAAGCCTTGGTGTAGCGCTTCATGAAGGGGTAGTCCAGCGCCCACCAGGCCAACCCCAGGAACGGCACCCAGATCAGCTCTTTCTTGAGGAAGAACTTGAAGAACGGCGTACGCCGGTTGAGGGTCTGGACGAGGGCGGGGATGTCTACCCAGGATTGGTGATTGCTGATCACCAGGTAAGACGTATCGCCTCGCAGGTCCGCGCCGCCGCGGATGTCCCAGCGGGTGGGGATGCACAGGGCGAAGATCAGCTTGTCGATCTCGGCCCAGGTCTCGGCGATCCACATCACCGACCACGAGGCATAGTCGCGAAAGCGCCCGGGCAGGACCAGTTTGAGCACGGCGAACACCATCAACGGCCCGAACAGCACCAGGGTGTTGAGCAATAACAGCAGCGTGACGAAACAGCCGGTGAGCAGGCGGCGCATAGATGACTCTTGCAAACAGGTGGGCGGGCCATGATAAGCAAGCTTCGGGCGGCAGGCCAAATCGGTGTGGACGAAAGTTTCACCTTGGCCGGGGTAGGCTGGGCCACAGGTGCATGACCAACCGAACGAATCCGTCGGTCACGGTCTAAAAAAACCACCCACACAGGAAGCCTTATTGCATGAAGTCCTTTCTCGCCCTGCTTTCCCTGGTGGCCCTTCCAGTGCTGGCCGCCGAGCCAACCCTGTACGGGCGCTACGAATACATCGCGCTGCCGGAAATTGGCGGCGAAGTGCTCAAGGCCAAGATGGACACCGGCGCCCTGACCGCCTCGCTGTCGGCCAAGGACATCGAGACCTTCACCCGCGACGGCGATGACTGGGTGCGGTTCCGCCTGGCGACCAAGGGTGCGAGCAACAAGGTCTACGAGCACAAGATCGCGCGCATCAGCAAGATCAAGACCCGTTCCGAGGAAGATGAAGAAGACGATGAAAAGATCGCGCCCACCAAGCGCCCGGTGGTCGATCTGGAGTTGTGCCTGGGTAACGTCAAGCGCACGGTCGAGGTCAACCTGACGGACCGCAGCAGTTTCAATTACCCGTTGCTGATTGGCGCCAAGGCGTTGCGTGAGTTCGGGGCGGCGGTGAACCCGGCGCGGCGGTTTACGGCGGATAAGCCTGACTGCTGATTTCCCTGATTGACGTACCCCAAGGCTTGCGGCACCGTTCCGGCAACTTTACTGCCGGGCTCGCAAGCCATGCCTCATATCCTGATTGTCGAAGACGAAGCCGCCATCGCCGATACGCTGGTGTTTGCCCTGCAAGGGGAGGGGTTCGACACCACGTGGCTGAGCCTTGGTGCCGCGGCCCTTGAGCACCAGAAAAGCGCTCCGGCGGACCTGATCATTCTCGATGTGGGGCTGCCGGATATCAGCGGATTCGAGACTTGTAAAAATCTCAGACGTTTCAGCGACGTTCCGGTCATCTTTCTTACAGCCCGGGATGGCGAGATCGACCGGGTGGTGGGCCTGGAGATCGGTGCCGACGATTACGTGGTCAAACCCTTCAGCCCCCGCGAGGTGGCGGCCAGGGTCCGGGCGATCCTCAAGCGCGTGGCGCCGCGTCCGGCGGCGGAGTCGAGCACGGCGCTGTTTCAGGTCGATGCCGACCGTGTGCAGATCAACTATCGCGGCAAACCGCTGAATCTCACCCGTCACGAGTTCCGCCTGCTCAATTGTCTGCTGGAGCAACCTGAGCGGGTTTTCAGCCGCGAACAATTGCTCGATGCCCTGGGCGTGGCCAGCGATGCCGGCTACGAGCGCAGCATCGACAGCCACATCAAGAGCGTGCGCGCCAAGCTGCGCCTGGTCCGGGCCGAGGCCGAGCCGATCCAGACGCATCGGGGCCTGGGCTACAGCTACAGTCCGGGGCACAGCTGATGTCGCTGGGGATCCGGATTTTCCTGGTGTATGTGCTGTTTATCGCCTTGACCGGTTATTTCGTGCTCAACACGGTCATGGAGGAAATCCGTCCCGGCGTGCGCCAGTCCACCGAAGAAACCCTGGTGGACACGGCCAACCTGATGGCCGAGATCCTGCGGGACGATTTCAAGGCCGGCACCCTCAACCAGAATCGCTGGCCGCAGTTGCTCAAGGCCTACGGCGAGCGCCAGCCGGCGGCGACGATCTGGGGCTTGCCGAAAAACCAGGTCAGCCATCGCATCTATGTCACCGATGCCAAGGGCATCGTGGTGCTCGACTCCAGTGGCGTGGCGGTGGGCCAGGATTATTCGCGCTGGAACGATGTCTACCTGACCCTGCGCGGCCACTACGGCGCTCGCTCGAGCCGCAGCGTTCCGGATGACCCGACGTCTTCGGTGATGCACGTCGGCGCGCCGATCCGCGACAACGGCCGCATCATCGGGGTCGTCACCGTCGCCAAGCCCAACAGTTCATTGCAGCCTTATGTCGATCGCACCGAGCGGCGACTGCTGGCCTATGGCGCCGGGTTGGTGGCCCTGGGCCTGTTGCTGGGCGGCTTGCTGTCCTGGTGGCTCAGCGCGGCACTGCGACGTTTGACGGCCTATGCCCAGGCGGTCAGCCAGGGGCGGCGGGTGGAGGTACCGCATTATCGCGGTGGCGAGTTCGAGCAACTGGCGGGCGCTGTGGAACACATGCGCACGCAACTGGAAGGCAAGGCTTACGTCGAGCGTTACGTGCATACGCTGACCCACGAACTCAAGAGCCCGCTGGCGGCGATTCGCGGTGCCGCCGAACTGCTGCAAAGCGACATGCCCGCCGCCCAGCACCAGCGCTTCGTCAATAACATCGACAACGAAAGTGTGCGCATGCAGCAGTTGATCGAACGGTTGCTCAACCTGGCCCAGATCGAGCAGCGCCAGGGGTTGGAAGAAGAAGTCGCGGTGCCGCTGGCGACGTTGATGGACGAGCTGCTGGAAGCGCGTGGCGGCTGGATTGAAAGTCGCCTGTTGACAGTTGAACAGCACATCGCTGCCGACCTGACGCTGACCGGTGAGCCGTTCCTGTTGCGCCAGGCCTTGGGCAATCTGCTGGAAAACGCCCTGGACTTCACCCCCGTCAACGGCCGGCTACGTATCAGTGCCGAGCGCAGCGGGGATCGCGTCGAGATCCGCCTGTTCAACCAGGCCGCGCCGATTCCCGACTACGCGCTGCCACGCCTGAGCGAGCGCTTCTACTCCCTGCCGCGTCCAGACAGCGGCCGCAAGAGCACCGGCCTGGGGCTCAACTTCGTGGAGGAAGTGGTGCAGTTGCATGGGGGACAATTTAGTATCGGCAATGTCGAGGGTGGGGTTGAGGTGGTGCTGAGGTTGCCGTGAGGGAATTTGGTTAATCTTGTTATTGATTAATTTACATAACCATTTTTTAGGTTTAATTTCCTCTCAGCACCGGCGAACGATTCAATAAACCTGTCAGCAAGCCATGCCTTACGGCGAGATGACTTTCGGTCGGCTGGTCCTATTCGTGGATACACAACCGGGAGCATGAGCATGGTGAGCCTCTGGCAAAAACTGCAGGCCAAGTTGTTGCGCGCCTTCGCCAAGAGAATGAAGGCGAAGTTTACCTACGACGCAGCGTTGTTTGCGCTGCGCACAGTTGTCGAGCAAACCATCCCGACCCCTTGGGGGCCTGCGCGGGCGCTGTTTTACTGGCCCCATTCGCAGTCCTCGGCGAAGCTGCCGGTGTACCTGAATTTCCATGGCGGTGGCTTTGTCGCCGGGACGCCCGAACACGACGACAGCTATTGCCGTCGACTGGCCCATAACCTGAACTGCCTGGTGGTCAATCTGGACTATGTGCTGGCGCCAGAGCACGCCTTCCCCGCAGGCCCGCGGCAGTGCTTCGCGGTGCTCGAATGGCTGGCCAGCGAAGCCGAAACGCTGGGCATCGATCCTCAGCGTTTCGCAGTTGGCGGCCATAGCGCCGGCGGCAATCTGGCCGCCGCCGTGGCGGGGCTGGCGCGAGGGCATCAAGCGTTGAAGGTGGTGCATCAGTTGATCGACTATGCGGCGTTGGATCTGCACCAGGACCCTGCCTTGAAGACGTCCACCAGTGCCCGGCCGCTGCTCAATGCCGGTCTGATGCGCTTCTTCAACAGCTGCTACCTGAGCGATCCGGCACAAGCTCGCGATCCGTTGGCCTCACCCCTGTTGGCGCCGGTCGAGGCGCTGGCGGGGATGCCGGCTGCCACGGTGATCACGGCGCAATACGATATCCTGCGTGCCGAAGGCGAGGCCTACGCCGAGAAGTTGCGCCAGGCCGGCGTGCCGGTGCGCCAGCGAATGTTTGAAGGCTGCGACCATATGTTCACCCACCTGGGGCCGGACGAATCGGCCGAGGAGGCCTGGCAGATGATGGAGGACTCTCTGCGCGAGGCTTTCCAGACCGTGGACATGGCGGACGCCGACGTTCGTGCTCGACACGACTATGGCAGTCTCCACACAATCTCCACAATCGCTCCATAAGCCCAACACACAGCCATCCCAGACTCTCCCTCATTCGAACAGGGAGAGCCCCACATGAACCGCAGTCTCGCCATAAAACTGGGCATGATCGCCCTATTGATTCTCTTGTTGATGATCCCGTTGTTGATGATCAACGGGCTCATCGATGAGCGCCAGGAACTGCGTGACGGTGTGCTGCAGGACATCGCCCGCAGCTCCAGCTACAGCCAGCAATTGATCGGGCCGATGATCGTGGTGCCGTTTCGCAAGAGCGTGAAGGTCTGGAATACCAACGAGAAGACCGGCGTGCGTTTCCTGGAAACCGTCGAGCGAGCGGGCGAGTTGTATTTTCTACCGGAGCAGTTTGAGCTCGACGGCCAGGTCCGCACCGAAACCCGGGCCCGGGGCATCTACGAAGCGCGCTTGTTCCATGCCGATAACCGGATCGATGGTCGCTTCAAGGTGCCTGAGCGCTACGGTGTAGCCGCCAAGGATTTCGCCGATTACCGCTTCGACGAGCCGTACATGAGTGTCGGCATCAGCGATATTCGCGGCATCGAGAATGCGCTGACCTTGACGCTGAACCAACAGACCGTCGACTTCCTGCCCGGCTCGCGACTCGGCTGGCTGGGGCAGGGTGTGCATGTGCCGCTGCCGATGATCACCGCCCAGGGCGGCCCTGAGCTGACCTTCGGTTTTGACCTGCGTCTGCAAGGCACTGGCGAGTTCCAGATTCTGCCAGTGGGTAAATCCACCAAGGTGCACCTGTCGGCCGACTGGCCGCATCCGAGCTTCATCGGCAACTACCTGCCCACCAATCGTGAGATCAATGAGCAGGGTTTCAGTGCCGACTGGCAGACGTCGTTTTTCTCCACCAACCTTCTGGAAACCCTGCAAGCCTGCGAACCGAGCGATAGTTGTGAAGCGTTCCGCAGTCGGGCCTTCGGGGTGAGCTTCATCGACCCGGTGGACCAGTACCTCAAGAGCGACCGGGCGATCAAATATGCGCTGCTGTTTGTCGCCCTGACCTTCGCCGGCTTCTTCCTCTTCGAGGTACTCAAGAGCCTGGCGGTGCACCCGGTCCAATACGCCTTGGTGGGCGTGGCGCTGGCATTCTTTTACCTGCTGCTGTTGTCGCTGTCGGAGCACATCGGCTTCACCCTGGCGTACCTGGTGTCGGCCAGCGCCTGTGTATTGCTGATCGGGTTCTATGTCTGCCATGTGCTGCGCAGCGTGAGCCACGGCCTGGGATTCTCGGCAGGGCTGGCGGGCTTGTACGGTTTGCTCTACGGCCTGTTGAGCGCCGAGGACTACGCGTTGTTGATGGGCTCGCTGTTGCTGTTCGGCCTGCTGGGCGTGTTCATGGTGCTGACCCGCAAGCTGGACTGGTACGGGGTCGGGGCGAAGCCGGCGGCGGCGATGAACTTCGATTTGGGAGAGGTGAAATGAGCCGGTCGCTGGGGTTGCGTGAGGACCAGCAGGTGCGGGAGGTGCTGGTGATGCAGATTGCTGGGTTGTTTCCTTTGGATCCGGTGCGCTGCCATCGCGGGCAAGCCTTGCTCCCACAGGTTGAGCGGGTCTATGTGGGAGCTAACCTGCTCCCACAGGTTGAGCGAGGTCTATGTGGGAGCAAGGCTTGCCCGCGATGAGGCCGGCACAGCCAACGCAAAGCTAAACCCTGGGCACCGTCTCAATCATCGAAGGCCGCAGACTGACCTCGGCAAACCACGCCGCCAGTTGCGGATTGGCCTTGCGCCATTCCAGATCGGGATGGCGCAGGTCCAGGTAGCCCAAGGCGCAGGCCACGCTGATGGAGGCCACGTCGAAGTGGCAGGCCAGTTCGGCAATCGCTTCGGCTTCGAGCATGCCCAGGGCCCGGCGAATCTTGTCCCGTTGCGCATCGAGCCATTCGTCCCAGTGTTTTTCCACAGGGCGTAGCGCGGTTTCGTAGCGAATCATTACCGCCGCATCCATGATCCCATCGGCCAGGGAGGCCAGGGTCAGGCGCCGCCAGCGGGCCGCGCCGTCCCGGGGGATCAGCGGGTTGCCGACGTGCTGGTGATCGAGGTAATCGAGGATGACGCGGCTGTCGTGGATCACCGTTCCGTTGGCCAGGCGCAGGGCCGGGATCTTGCTCAACGGGTTGTCATCGATCAGCGCCCGGTCCGGCTTGACCGGCGAGAGCTGGCTGAGCTGCAACGCCACGCGGTCCTGCTGGCCGGTTTCGTGCAGCAGCACCAGGACCTTGCGAACGAAGGGCGAAGCGGGATTGTGGAACAGCGTCATGCTGGGGGTGGACATGGCAACGTCTCGATCAGTGGGGCTTGCTGCGCAGCATAGCGCGTTCGTGCGACCGAGCCGAAGGGGCCCGGCCGCAAGGTGCCTCAGACGGCCGGTTGCAGTGCTTGCGGCTCGGACGACGGCGTTGCCGGTTGGTGCTTGAGTTCCCGGGCGACAGTCCAGACGATGAATGCGGCGATGACATCGAAGATTGCCAGCAGCACGAACAGTGGGCTGTAGCCGATCTTGGTCACCATGACGCCGAACAGCAGCGTGAAGGCGGCGGCGCCCAGGTAACCGAACATCCCGCCCATGCCGGTGGCGGTGGCGACTTCATTCTTGCCGAACGAATCGGACGTGATGGCGTACAGCGCGCCGGACAGGGTCTGGTGGGCAAAGCCGCCGACGCACAGCAGGGCGATGGCGGTGTAAGGACTGGCGACCAGGCCGATGCAGGCTGGGCCGATCATGCAGGACGCACCGAACAGCAGGACCATTTTGCGCGAAGTAAACAGCGACACCTTGCAGTATTTATGGAAGAACGGGCTCAGGTAACCGCCCAGCACGCAACCCAGGTCGGCGGCCAGGAACGGCAGCCAGGCGAACATTGCGATCTCCTTGATGTTCATGTGCCGCTCGGTCATCAGGTACAGCGGGATCCAGGCGTTGAACGTTTGCCAGGCCGGCTCGGAGAGGATCCGGGCACTGGCGATGGCGTAGAAGTTGCGGCTGGCGATGATGCGTTTCCAGCTGCCTTTCTTCGGTGTAGGGTCTTGGAAGTGAGCTTCCTGGCCGCTGAGGATGTAATCACGCTCGGTGTCGCCCAGGAGCTTCTGGTCGCGCGGATGTTTGTAAAGGATCATCCAGAGGAACGTCCAGGCCACGCCCAGACCGCCAACGATCAGGAACGCCAGCTCCCAGCCACTGTTCAGGATCGCCCAGACCACGAGCGGCGGAGCCAGCACGGCGCCGATTGAGGAACCGATGTTGAACCAGCCGATGGCCACCGAGCGTTCCTTGGCCGGGAACCATTCGGTAGAGGTCTTTACCGCAGCCGGCAGCCCGGCGGCTTCGGTCAGGCCCAGCAAACCCCGGAAAAACGCCAGGCCCTGCCAGCCCGATGCCATGGCCGCTGCGGCACAGGCGATGGACCAGGCGAACGCGAAAATGGCGAAACCCATCTTGGTGCCGATGGCGTCGATGATGTAGCCGGCCACCGGTTGCATCAACGCGTAGCAGATCTGCCAGGCCACGACGATGTGGGAATACTGCTCGGTGGAGATGTTCATTTCGCTCATCAGGGTGGGAGCGGCCACCGAGAGGGTATTGCGAGCCAGGTAGTTGACCATCAGGCCGGCCGTGACCAGGCCAACCATCCACCAGCGGATGCCTTTGATTTTCATTACTTCACCATCAATTATTTTTGGATTTGGCGTCGCATGTTGTGTTGTAGGTTGTCGTACAACAGGCGCACTTATAGAGGGTCAAGAATTAATTTGTCAATAAATATGTCAAAGACTGTGCGGTTTGAAACAACCTGGCGTACTGCGGTTGTCGTATGAGGAGGAGAGAGGGTGCTCACTCTGGCGAGTGAGCGCCCGGATGACTCAGCGGCGTGGGACCAATCCCCACACCGCCAACACGGAGGGTATGCCCAACCCCAGCCAACTGACGGCGTCCCACAGACCGTCACCCAGCAATGCGCTGAACAACCCCGCCGCGCTGAGCGCACCGATCATCAGGGGAATACCAAACACTTTCCAGAAACTCGACTGCCGAGGCCTCACGAGGCGACCTCCGTGCCGACGGTTGCCCGCTTGGCCGTTTTACGCCGCACCAGCCACAGGTAAACGCCGCTGCCGAGGACGATGATGGTCAGCACATCGAGGGTTGCCCAGAAGATCTGCATCGGCCGGCCACCGTAGTCACCGAAGTGCAGCGGCAGGGATAGGCTCATGACGTCCATGTACCACGGCCGTTCGGCGACGGCGGTGACGTCCAAAGTGGTGGCATCGATCAGCACGGGCGTGAGCAGGTGCGAGGTCAGGTGGGTGTCGCCTTTCATGAAGACGCTGTAGTGGTGCTCGCTGGAGAACAGCGTGCCGGGGAAGGCAATGAAACTCGGCTCCATGCCCGGCGCGACGTCCTTGGCGATGTCCAGCAGTCGGGTGGCCGGTGCCAGTTGGGTCAGTGGTGGGGCGTTGCGGTAGGGTTCGACCATGGCGCTGAGGCTGTCGTTGCGCCAGGCGGCGATGATCAGGTCGGCGCACGCGGCGATCACGCCGGTGACGCCCACGGTCAGCGCCCAGACCAGCGTGACCACGCCGATCAGGTTGTGCAGGTCGAGCCAGCGCAGGCGCGTGGATTTGTCCTGACGCACCGTGGCGAACTTCAAGCGGCGCATGAACGGCAGGTACAGGACCACCCCGGAGACGATGGCGATCACGAACAGCAGGCCCATGAACGCCAGCAGCAACTTGCCCGGCAGCCCGGCGAACAGGTCCACGTGCAGGCGCAGCATGACCATCATGAAACCGCCATTGGCCGAGGGCATTTCCAGGGCCTCGCCGGTACGCCCGTCGAGCATGAAGGTGTGGGACGAGTTGGGTTCGGTGCCCGGTGTCGGCGCCATGATGGTGATGACGCCGTTGGGGTCGTCATCGTCCCAGCCAAAATACTGGACCACTTCACCTGGGCGATGGGCCTTGGCTTTTTCCACCAGTTGTTGCAGGTCCAGCGGCGGTGTGTCGGCCGGCATTTCCCGAAGCTGCGGAGCGTCACCCAGCAGGTGTTCGATTTCATGGTGGAAGATCAACGGCAGCCCGGTGATCGCCAGCATCAGCAGGAACACCGTGCAGATCAGGCTGGTCCAGGTGTGGACGAAGGACCAGCGGCGGATGGTTTTGCTTTTCATGAGCGATCCGGATGTAAAAGGGCACCTTGTGGCGAGGGATATCTGTGGGAGCAAGGCTTGCCCGCGAAACAGGCGATACGGTCCTTCCGAAACCGAGTCGCCTCCATCGCGGGCAAGCCTTGCTCCCACATAGTGCCCGCTAAAGTGGGTATGCAAATGCTAACCGTTTACCATTTGTAATTCACGCTGGCGACGACGTTGCGCTGGTCGCCGTAGTAGCAGTAGAAGCCGTCGCAGGTGGACAGGTAGTCCTTGTTGAAGAGGTTCTTTGCGTCCACCGCCACCGTGACCCCCTTGAGGGTCTTGTTCAGACGGCCCAGGTCGTAATGGGCCGAGGCGTCGTACACGGTGTAGGACCCGACATGTCCCCAGTCGGTGTTGGTGGTGTTGCCGTAGGTGTCGCCGACATAACGCACACCGGCGCCGACGCCAAAGCCATCCAGCGGGCCGTTATGCCAGGTGTAGTCCGCCCAGGCGGTGGCCTGGTTGCGCGGCACCTGGGCCATGCGCTTACCTTTTTCCGCCGCCGTGCCCTTGGTGATTTCACTGTCGTTGTAGGTGTAGGAACCGATCAGTTTCAGGTTGTCGGTCACGTCGCCCGAGGCTTCCAGTTCCAGGCCACGCACCTGGACTTCGCCCACCTGGCGGGTGACGTTGTTTTCGGTGACGGAGTTGTTTTTCTGGGTCAGGTCGAACACCGCAGCGGTCAGCAGGGTCTTGGTGCCGGGTGGCTGGTACTTGATACCCGCTTCGTATTGTTCGCCTTCGGTGGGTTTGAACGCTTCGGTGCTGTTGACGGTTGAACCTGCCGCTGCCTGGAACGACTGGGCGAAGGAAATGTAGGGCGTCACACCGTTATCGAAGACATAGCTCAACGCCGCGTTGCCGCTGAATTTCTTGTCGCGCTGGGTGTTGGTGACGTTGTTCTGGTTGTGGAATTCGGTACCGGTGTGAATCCAGTCCTCACGACCACCGAGGGTCAGGCGCCAGTTGTCCAGGGCGATCTGGTCCTGGACGTATAGGCCGGTCTGGTTGGTTTTCTGGTTGTAGTCGTACATGGTGAAGTACTGGACATTGGAGAAATCCTGTCCGTAGATCGGGTTGTTGATGTTGCTGGTTGGCACGCCGGTCG
The DNA here is from genome assembly GCF_008801605.1 of Pseudomonas brassicacearum subsp. brassicacearum. GTDB lineage: Bacteria > Pseudomonadota > Gammaproteobacteria > Pseudomonadales > Pseudomonadaceae > Aquipseudomonas > Aquipseudomonas brassicacearum. Next base: position 127,709 of record NZ_VZPJ01000013.1, read on the forward strand.
AGCCCCACAACCAGCGCGAATTGCTGTTGGAGCGCTGGTGGTCCAGGCCCAGCAGCAGGGTGTGGCTGAGGGCGCCGGTCTGGAAGTCGGCCTGGAAGTTGTTGTCCACGGCGAATTGGCTGATGTCTTCGTCGACGACACTGGCACTGCGTTTGACGGTGCCATCGGCGCTCACTGCTTCCTCAGGCCCCGCCGGCCAGAATTGCCCGCCAGCGGAAATGCCTTGGGTCTCCAGGTCGCTCTTGGTGTAGCGCAGGTTCTGGCGGAACTGCCAGGTGTCGTTCAGGCGATGTTCAAAGGCATAACCGAGGGCGTAGTAGGTACGGTCGTAGAATTCCCAGTCCGGGTCGCCGAGGTTCTTGTGGTGGGAAATTTTGCCCGCTGGCGAAGAGAGCTTGGTGCCTTGCAGTGGCAAGAATTGCCCGGTGATGCCGGTGTCGTCGCGGGTGTATTGGGACAGGAAGGTCAGGCGGGTGTCGTCGTTGATGTTCCAGGTCAGGCTCGGCGCGAGGTTGTAGCGCTTGTCCGGGATGTGATCGACCTGGGAGTTGCTGTCGCGCACGGTACCGCTGACTCGATAGAGGAACTGGCCTTCGTCATCGACCTTGCCGGTGCTGTCGAAGTTGATCTGCTTGTGTTCGTAGCTGCCGGCCTGCAGCTCGACTTCATTGCTGCTTTCGGCTTGTGGACGACGGCTGACCATGTCCAGCATGCCGCCAGGGGGTGTCTGGCCGTAGACCGAAGAGGCCGGGCCACGCAGCACGGCAATGCGCTCCAGATTCCAGGGCTCGATTTTCGGCGTGATGTAGTTGCCCTTGGGCAGCGGCAGGCCATCGAGGAACTGGGTCGGTATGAAACCGCGGACCAACAGCCAGTCGTTGCGCGAGTCCGAGCCGTAGCCGCTGCTCTGCACACCGGCGGTGTAGCGCAGGGCGTCATTGAGGTTGAGGACCGAACGGTCTTCCATCTGTTGGCGCGTGACCACGGAGACTGAACGCGGCAGTTCGACAATCGGCGTATCGGTCTTGGTCCCGGCGGCGGTGCGGGTGGCGACGTAGCCCTCGGTCGGGCCCCACGCGGTTTCACTGAGGCCGGCCCCGATCACACTGGTTTCCGGCAAGGCCATGACGCCTTCAGGCACAGCCATCAGGCTGTAGGTGCCGGCGCTGCTTTGTTCCAGTTGCAGGCCGGTACCGCGCAAGGCTTCGCGCAATGCGCCCGTGGCATCGAACTGGCCCTGGACCGGGGCCGAGGTCTTGCCCGAGGCCAGGGACGGATTCAGGCTCAGGGCGAGACCGGCCTGGCCGGCGATCTGGTTCAAGGTGCTGGCCAGTGGCGCGGCGGGCAGGTTGTAGGTGCGCACGCTCGAGGTCTGTTCGGCAGCCAATAGCGGGCCGCTGGCGAAGGGAGTGGCGAAGGCAATGGCGATGGCCAACAGGCTGGGGCGCAACAGGGTGTCTAGCGGGCGGGACATACGGCGGCTCCTGAATGGAAATATTTCTCAATTGCCTGGGTGCCGGATGAAAATTGAAAAGTGATAGGGTTGGATGAAAATAATTTAGATTCGCTTTGCTGGTGGTGGCTTTGTGGTGGGGCGAATGGCCTCATCGCGAGCTGGCTCGCTCCCACAGGATGACTCGTGGGCAACCCGATCAATGTGGGGGCGAGCTTGCTCGCGATGAGGCCATCACTGACACAAAGTCCTTCAGGGCTTGGCTTCAGCCCTCGGCCCCACCACCACCCACCACCGCGTGTGATGCTCGACCTGCACCGGCAAGGTCGGCAGCAGGGCGGTCAAGGCCAGGTCGGTGTCGTGCAGCGGGAAGCTGCCGGTGATGCGCAGGTCCGCCACTTGTGGCGCGACACCCAAGTAGCCATGCCGGTAACGCCCCAGTTCGTGGACCAGATCTTCTAGGCGCGCGTTGTCCACCACCAGCATGCCGCGGGTCCAGGCATCGGCGCCGGGGTTCAAGGCAAGGGTCGGCCCAAGGCCGTCGCGGCGCATCAGCACTTGTTGGCCTTCGCGCAGGATCTGTTCCTTGTCCGTGGCCTGCGGATACGCGGCCACAGCGGATTTCAACACGCTCAGGCGCGTACCTTCGTCTTCACGCTTGACCAGGAACCGTGTGCCCAAGGCGCGCAGGCTGCCTTCGCGGGTTTCGACGATGAACGGCCGCGGGTCGTCGTGGCCGGTTTCCACCAGGATCTCGCCTTCCTGCAGGACGATGCGGCGCTGCTTGTCATCGAAACGCACGTCCAGGGCACTGTGGGTGTTGAGGTTGATCAGCGTGCCATCGGCCAGGCGCAGAGTGCGCTGTTCGCCTGTCGCGGTGCGCTGATCGGCCAGCCAGTAATCCAGCGGCAGGTAACGATCGCCGGCAAACAACGCCAGGCCGATGACCGCGATAACGCTGGCCAGGCCGCTGCCAACCTTGCGTATCCGTCGGCGAATGCTCACCCGCGATTGCAGCAACGCGGCGCGCGCCGGTCCGGTGGCCACACTGAAGCGCTGGTCAAGCATGCCCAGCTGTCGCCAGGCCCGGGCGTGTTCTTCGTCGGCGGCATGCCATTGGGCGAAGGCTTCACGCTGCTGTGCGCTGCTCGAGTCCAGGGACAACTGCCAGGCAATGGCGGCATCCAGCACGTTGGCCGAGACCGGTTTGGCATGGGCCTGGCTCATGTCGGCTCACCATAGAGTGCGATGTAGCACTGTCGGATGCCTTGGGCCAGGTACTGCCGTACGCGCGGCACCGAAACCCCCAGGCGCTCGGCGATTTCGGCGTGGCCGAGGCCGTCGAGGCGGTTATAGAGGAAGGCTGCGCGGGCCTTGCTCGACAGTTTGCCAAGTAGGCGGTCGATGGCCTTGAGGTCTTCGAGGATGATTTGCTGTTCTTCCACCGAGGGCTGTTCGGCCTCGGGGATCAGCATCAGTTCGGTGAGGTAGGCCTGCTCCAATGCCGCTCGACGGAAATAGTCGAACAACAGGCCCTTGGCGATGGCTACCAGAAACGCCCGGGGCTCGCGGGGCGCCTTCAGTTCCTCGCGACCCAGCAAGCGCACAAAAGTGTCCTGGCTCAGGTCTTCGGCCCGTTGCGAACACGCCACGTTGCGTCGCAGCCAGGCCAATAGCCAAGCGCGATGGTCGCGGTACAACGCACCAACCAAATCACTATGAGGACTGGGGACTGACGACACGGAACATCACCGACGTTTTAAGTAACGAGAATTGTTCGCGATTGTGGCAGAGGCGGAGGCGGGAAAGCAATTGGCGCTGATCGGGACTCGATCTGTGGGTCTGAATGAATCTGTGGGAGCAAGGCTTGCCCGCGATGCAGGCGACTCGGTCAGCCTGTCAATCCCAGGCGATGCCCTCGCGGGCAAGCCTTGCTCCCACAGGTGAACCACCCTCGGAGCAGAGGGTTTAGAGCGAAGGCGCCTGCTGCCGTCGTTTCCAGTGGCTCAGGCGTTGTTGCAGGTCAAGCGGGCTCAGGATCTGTTGCTGGCGGGCGCGGCTGAACAGGATCAGCGCCAGTTCCGCCGTGGCCAGGGCGTCGGCACTGGCGTTGTGGCGGTCGAAGACTTGCAGCTTGAACCAGTCGATCCACTCATCCAGGCCTGACTTGCGCAGGTTGGCTTGGGGGCAAAGCATCGGTGCCAGATCCGCCACGTCGAGGAACGAATGCTGCAGGCGATAGCCCAGGTAGTCTTTCAAGGCGCGCCCGAGCATGTGGGAATCGAACGGCGCATGAAAGGCCAGCAGCGGACTGTCGCCAACGAACTCCATGAACGCCAGCAGCGCTTCGGCCGGGTCGCTGCCGGCGGCAATGGCGCTGGGCGCCAGGCCATGGATCAGCACACTCGGCCCGAGTTTCTGCTTATCGCATTGCAGGGTGCGTTCGAACTGCTGGCTGAAGTCGATGGCGCCGTCTTCGATGACCACCGCGCCGATGGACAGCACCTGGTCCTTGTTCAGGTTCAACCCGGTGGTTTCCAGGTCCAGCACGACCCAGCGTTGTTCCCGCAGGTCGCATTCACTCAAGGCTGAAGCCGTCGGCAGGCATTCCAGGCGCCTTTGCATTTCTTCGGACAACATTGGCTGGGCTGGGCGCAACCAGGAAAAAATGCTCACAACTGATACCTCAAGCTCAGGCTGCTTTGCAGGCGTTGGGCCTGGCGCAGGGATTCGCGCAGGATGCGTCGGTCCAGATGGTTGAGGCTGTCGGGGTCGACGCGGTTGGAATAGGGCAGGTTCTCGCGGGTTTGCAATTGATGTTGCTGCATGCGGGTCTGCTGGATGAAGTGATAGGCCTCTTCGTAGGCTGCGCCATCGAGCGGTTCGATCACTTGCTTGTCGACCAATTGCCGCAAGCGCTCCAGGGTATTGTTGGCTTCGATGCCATTGGCCAGCGCCAGCAGACGGGCGCCGTCGACGAAGGGCGTCAGGCCTTGCACTTTCAGGTCGAGGGTGGCTTTTTCGCCGTTCTTGCGACTCAGTACGAAATCCCTGAAGCGGCCCACGGGCGGGCGGTGGCGCAGAGCGTTTTCGGCCATCATGCGCTGGAACAAACGGTTATCGGCCACTTGATCGAGGATCTGCCGGCGCAGTTGCTCGCAGCCTTGCTCATCGCCCCAGACCACCCGCAGGTCGAAATAGATGCTCGAGCCCAGCAGGTTTTCCGGGGTTGCTTCGCGAATGAATGCCGAAAAGCGCCGGGCCCACTCAGCACGGGACAGGCACAGCTCGGGGTTGCCGGCCATGATGTTGCCCTTGCACAAGGTGAAGCCGCACAAGGCCAGGCTCTGGTTGATCTGCTGGGCAATGGGCAGCAGCAGACCGCGGATCTGCGCGGCATGGGCGGCGTCCCGGGCCTCGAACAAAATGCCGTTGTCCTGGTCTGTGTGCAGGGTTTGTTCGCGCCGGCCTTCACTGCCGAAGCACAGCCAACTGAACGGCACGCCTGGGTCACCCTTGTCGATCAGGGTCAGCTCGATGACCCGGCACACGGTGTGGTCGTTGAGCAGGGTGATGATGTGGGTGATCTGGGTTGACGACGCGCCGTGGGCCAGCATGCGCTCCACCAGTTGGCCGATTTCGCCGCGCAGGGCCACGAGGTTTTCCACCCTGGGCGCGTTGCGGATGGTCCGGGCCAGGTGCACCAGGTCGACGCGCTGCAAGGAAAACAGATCGCGCTCCGACACCACGCCACACAGGCGTTGGTCCTTGACCAGGCAGACGTGGGCGATGTGCCGTTCGGTCATGGCGATGGCGGCGTCGAAGGCGCTGTGGTCCGGCGAGAGGAAAAACGGTGCCTGAGTCATGTGTCCTACGATGGCCTGGGAAAAATCCCCGGACCCATCGGCCACCACCTGCCGCAGGTCGCGCAAGGTGAAAATCCCCACCGGGGCTTTCTGTTCGTTCACCACCACGATGCTGCCGACCTGCTGGTCGTGCATCAGCTTCACGGCTTCGCGCAGCGGCGTGTCCGGGCTGCAACTGACCGGATGGCGCATCGCCAATTCGCCCAGCCGCGTGTTGAGGGAGTACTGGGTGCCCAGGGTTTGTGCGGACTTTTGCTGGACCTGTTGGTTGACCTGGTCGAGCAGGCTGCTGACCCCACGCAGGGCGAAGTCGCGAAACGGGCCGGACAGGGCGAAGAGCTTGATGAAGGCCAGTTTGTTCAACTGCAGGCAGAACGTGTCTTCGCCGGCCCGGTGCTCGGTGCGCGTGGCCCGTTCGCCCAGCAGCGCGGCGAGGGGGAAACATTCGCCGGTGGTTATTTCGAAGGTGGTCTCGGTGCCACCCTTGGCCGTATGCGGACGTTCACCCACCACCCGGCCTTGCTTGACGATGTAGAAGTGCTCCACCGGGCCGTCGGCTGGTTTGATGATGGTTTCGCCCGGCGCATAAAAACGCAGCAGGCATTGCTCCACCAGATAGGCCAGGTGGGCGTTTTCCATCTGGTTGAACGGTGGGAAACGCTGGAGAAACTGCAGTGTCCCCTGGATGTTTTGCAACACCGCGGTTTTCCCTGCCTGGGTGAAGGCGTCCGCTTTTTTCATAACCATTACGCAGTCTTTTTTGAATTGTTGTGGTCGATCTGTTCTCCCATGGTCGGCCCCTCAGCGCGGGGTGCCCATTGGACGTAAGTCTAGGTCGCAGCCTAGGGCTAGGCTTACGGAAAAATCCTACGCCAAGCGTCAGAAAAATCTTCATTAAATGTTCTTGGAAAAAAATCCGACGAAGTGCACATTGAAGCGCCGCAGAACGATGTCTGACCACTGTGCCAGGGGATCGATTTAAAGAACGTAGAGAGCACCATGTCCGACCACGATATTTTGAGTGACGCCGAGCGCGAGGCGCTGAGTGCCGTCATGCTGGAACCTGACCTGCCGCCGCAGCGCGTCTTGATCGTCGATGACGACAAGGACGCTCGTGAGCTGCTGTCGGAGATCCTGGCGTTGGACGGGATTCACTGCATGACCGCCGCCAGTGGTGAAACGGCACTCAAGATGCTGGAAACCAAGCCATCGATCGGCCTGTTGATTACCGACCTGCGGATGGGCAATGTCGATGGCCTGGAACTGATTCGCCTGGTGCGCGAGTCGCCGCGGGCGGCGCTGCCGATCATCATCGTGTCGGGCGATGCCGACGTGAAAGACGCCATCGAAGCCATGCACCTGAGCGTGGTGGACTTTCTGCTCAAGCCGATTGATACCGACAAGCTGCTGGGGTTGGTCAAGCATGAGTTGGGGATGGATCTTTAAAATCGTCTGTGGGAGCAAGGCTTGCCCGCGATGCAGGCGCCTCGGTTCACCAAGGACCGCGCTGTCTTCATCGCGGGCAAGCCTTGCTCCCACAGATAAATCCCCTTGCCGCAATGACTCAAGCATCAGCCAGGGCCTGGTGATTTTGCAATGAAAAAGCCCTGATCTTTCGATCAGGGCTTTTTTGTGCCGCGTCTACCGCTCAATCACAACCCATTGGCTGCCTTGAACTCGCGACGACGACGGTGTAGCACCGGCTCGGTGTAGCCGTTGGGCTGCTTCGTGCCTTCGATCACCAGCTCGACCGCCGCCTGGAAGGCGATGTTGCGGTCGAAGTCTGGTGCCAGCGGACGGTACAGCGGGTCGCTGGCGTTCTGGCGGTCGACCACCGGCGCCATGCGCTTGAGGCTTTCCATCACCTGGTCTTGGGTGACGATGCCGTGGCGCAGCCAGTTGGCGATGTGCTGGCTGGAGATACGCAGCGTCGCACGGTCTTCCATCAGGCCGATGTCGTTGATGTCCGGCACCTTGGAACAACCCACGCCCTGGTCGATCCAGCGCACCACGTAGCCAAGGATGCCCTGGGCATTGTTGTCCAGTTCGTTCTTGATCTGCTCCGGTGTCCAGTTCGGATTGACGGCCAGCGGGATGGTCAGGATGTCGTCCACCGATGCACGCGTGCGCTTGGCCAGTTCGGCCTGGCGGGCGAACACGTCGACCTTGTGGTAATGCAGCGCGTGCAGGGCAGCGGCGGTCGGCGAGGGAACCCAGGCGGTGTTGGCGCCGGCCATTGGATGGGCGATTTTCTGTTCGAGCATCGCCGCCATCAGGTCCGGCATCGCCCACATGCCCTTGCCGATTTGTGCGCGACCTTGCAGGCCAGTGCTCAAGCCGATGTCGACGTTCCAGTTTTCATAGGCGCCGATCCACTTCTCGGCTTTCATGTCGGCCTTGCGCACCATCGGGCCGGCTTCCATGGAGGTGTGGATTTCATCGCCCGTACGGTCGAGGAAGCCGGTGTTGATGAACACCACGCGCTCGCTGGCGGCCTTGATGCAGGCCTTGAGGTTGACCGTGGTACGGCGCTCCTCGTCCATGATCCCGACCTTGAGGGTGTTGCGCGGCAGGTTCAGCACGTCCTCGACGCGACCGAACAGCTCGTTGGTGAACGCGGCTTCTTCCGGGCCGTGCATCTTCGGCTTGACGATGTACACCGAGCCGGTGCGGCTGTTGCGACGGCTGGTGTTGCCGTTGAGGCTGTGGATCGCTGCCAGGCTGGTGATCAGGCCGTCGAGAATGCCTTCCGGCACTTCGTTGCCATGCTTGTCCAGGATCGCATCGATGGTCATCAGGTGGCCGACGTTACGCACGAACAACAGCGAGCGGCCGTGCAGGGTCACGCTCGAACCGTCGACGGCGGTGTAGACACGGTCGGGGTTCATGGTGCGGGTGAACGTCTGGCCACCTTTGGCGACTTCTTCAGCCAGGTCGCCTTTCATCAGGCCGAGCCAGTTGCGGTAGATCACCACTTTGTCATCGGCATCGACGGCGGCGACCGAGTCTTCGCAGTCCATGATGGTGGTCAGCGCGGCTTCCATCAGGATGTCTTTAACGCCAGCGGCGTCAGTCTGTCCGACCGGGGTGCTGGCATCGATCTGGATTTCGAAGTGCAGGCCGTTGTGTTTCAACAGCACGGTGGTCGGTGCCGAGGCATCACCCTGGAAGCCGATCAACTGGGCATCGTCACGCAGGCCGCTGTTGCTGCCGCCCTTGAGGGTGACCACCAGTTTGCCGTCGACGATTTTGTAAGCGGTGGAATCGACATGGGAGCCGGCCGCCAGGGGCGCGGCTTCGTCGAGGAAGGCACGGGCGAAGGCGATGACCTTGTCGCCGCGGACCTTGTTGTAGCCTTTGCCTTTTTCCGCGCCATCGGCTTCGCTGATGGCGTCGGTGCCGTACAGCGCGTCATACAGCGAACCCCAGCGGGCGTTTGATGCGTTGAGGGCGAAGCGGGCGTTCATCACCGGCACCACCAGCTGCGGGCCGGCCATGCGGGCGATTTCGTCATCGACGTTTTGGGTCGTAGCCTGGAAATCCGCCGCTTCTGGCAGCAGGTATCCAATGTCTTGCAGGAAGGCTTTGTAAGCCACGGCGTCGTGGGCCTGGCCGGCACGGGCCTGGTGCCAGGCATCGATCCGCGCCTGGAAATCATCGCGTTTGGCGAGTAGGGCTTTGTTCTTCGGGGCCAGGTCGTGGATGACCTTGTCGGCACCGGCCCAGAACGCGTCGGCGGTGAGGCCGGTTCCGGGAATGGCTTCGTTATTCACGAAGTCGAACAGGACTTTGGCGACCTGCAGGCCACCGACTTGAACGTGTTCAGTCATTGCTTGCCTCACTCTGCTCAGCTATTTCGCTTTTCAGCTCTTCGATTTTGACAATGAAGCCTCGGGACATTTAAAGCACAAACCCCGGAACCAGTACATGCCATCGCTGGCGGCTGGGTGGTAAGCCTTGCTGACGGGGCTTTTCAGGGATGCGACTGCGCCTTAAGCAGACATCGGTACAACGTTATGTAGTGCTCGCTGCGGAATACTACATGATCAATTGCGGTTGTGAAAATTAGACTAATTGCGTCGTTCCGCGACCGACTAAAGCAGTACAGTCACGACGAGGCACGGGATGTTCTCAAAAAACAGATGGATTGTTCCAGATAAATCTTGATGTTTGTACACGATGTTTCTGATCTCATTCTGTGGGAGGTATAAATCCCGAGGCCCGCGGTCTGCTTGCGATCACCTGCCTATACTGTCCCTTCCACAACAAGAGGACTGCGCCATGGACCACCTCGTCATCACTGTTTTCGCCCCGGACAAGCCCGGGCAGGTCGAGCGCATTGCCGATTGCATCGCCGAACACGGCGGTAACTGGCTGGAAAGCCGCATGTCGCGCCTGGCCGGGCAGTTTGCCGGGATCCTGCGAATCGGCGCCCCCGCCGAGGCCCATGAAGAACTGATCGAAGCCTTGCAGGGGCTATCGACTCACGACATCCGCGTGTTGATCGCTGAAAGCGCCCTTGAGGAGTCCTGCACCTGGAAACCCATCACCATGGAGCTGGTGGGCAACGATCGTCCCGGCATCGTGCGGGACATCACCCGGCTGTTGAGCGAGCAGGGCGTCAATGTCGAGCGTCTGGTGACCTACGTTCGGCCGGCACCGATGAGCAGCGAGCTGCTGTTCCACGCCGAAGCGATCCTGGGGGTGCCCTTGACCCTGTCGCTGGATACGTTGCAGGAGCGCCTGGAGACGCTGGCCGATGAGTTGATGGTGGAGCTCAAGCTCAGCGACGAAGCGTGACGAAGGTTATCCAAGGAAAAACTGCGCCTGCCTGTGGATAACCTGTAGAGACCCGGCTCCAGCCCAGACCCACCGGGGCTCAGCGGGGAATGGTCAAAAAATCATCACTTTTCAAGGGCTTGTGCACAAAGGGCGGGGATCACGCTGTGGATAACCTTGGGAAGGATAAGCGCAGGCCACGCCAGACGTGGCCTGTAGAGGTTTGTGTGTTTTTTGATCAGCTGCGTCGGCGCATGCTGATCACGGCATCGACGCTGTACACCGCCAGCCCGGCCCAGATAAACAGGAATGCTACCAGTGTGCTGGACGACAGGTGCTCACCGAACAGCGTGACGGCGAGCAGCAGCACCAGCGTCGGCGCGATGTACTGGAGAAAACCGATGGTGGTGTAGGGCAAATGCCGTGTTGCGGCGTTGAAACACACCAACGGCACCAGCGTCACGGGGCCGGCCGCCACCAGCCACCAGGCTTCGGAGGTGGTCCAGAAAGCGGCCTGGGCGCTGGTGGCCGTGGGATTGAACAGCAACCAGGCGATGGCGATCGGCACCAGCATCCAGGTTTCCACCACCAGCCCCGGCAATGCCTTGACCGGCGCCTGCTTGCGGATCAACCCATAGAAACCGAAGGTCAGCGCCAGCACCAGCGACACCCACGGCAGGCTGCCCACTTGCCAGACCTGCTGCGCCACGCCGACCGCCGCCAACCCCACCGCCAGCCATTGCATGCGGCGCAGGCGCTCGCCCAGCAGCAACATGCCCAGCAATACGTTCACCAGCGGGTTGATGTAGTAACCCAGGCTGGCTTCGAGCATACGCTCGTTGTTCACTGCCCAGACGTAGGTCAGCCAGTTGGCTGCGATCAGTGTCCCACTCAGGGCGAGGATCGCCAGGCGCTGTGGGTTGTCCCGTAGTTCGCGCCACCAGCCCGGGTGTTTCCAGACCATCAGCAACACAGCGCCGAACAGGGCCGACCACAGTACCCGGTGGATGATGATCTCCACCGACGGCACGCTGGCGATGGCTTTGAAATAGATCGGGAACAGACCCCAGATGATGTAGGCACTCAGGCCCAGGATGTACCCGCGACGCGGGTTGGCGGCTTGCATGCAGAATCCTTGCTTAGGCAGCTAACAAAGGAGTGATTGTAAGGAGATTTGTCTGGTTGCGCTGTGAGTATTGTGCACAATCACCGTAGATCCCCTGTGGGAGCGGGCTTGCTCGCGATAGCGGTGTGTCAGTCGACAAAGGTGTCGAATGTTCGATCGCCATCGCGAGCAAGCTCGTTCCCACGGGGGGACCAGCAGTAGGGTCAGAATAGTTTCAACGGCTCTTCATTGAGCGCCGCCAGTTGCTCGCGCAACGCCAACACCTGGTCGCCCCAATAACGTTCGCTGCCGAACCACGGGAAGCTGCGCGGGAACGCCGGGTCGTCCCAGCGTCGCGCCAGCCAGGCGCTGTAGTGCATCAGGCGCAGTGCCCGCAGTGGCTCGATCAGCGCCAATTCCCGCGGATCGAAGTCGTGGAACTCACGGTAGCCGTCCATCAATTCCGACAATTGCCCCAGGCATTCCTGGCGATCGCCGGCGAGCATCATCCACAAGTCCTGCACCGCCGGGCCCATGCGACAGTCGTCCAGGTCGACGATGTGGAACACCTCGTCACGGCACATCATGTTGCCCGGATGGCAATCGCCGTGCATGCGGATGTTCTGGTGGGGCGTGGCGGCGTAGACCTCTTCGACGCGCTTGAGCAGGTCCCGGGCGACCGACTCGTAGGCCGGCAGCAAGCTACGCGGGACGAAGCCGCTTGCCAGCACGGTGGCCAGCGAATCGTGGCCGAAGTTCTTCACGCCCAGGGCTTCACGATGTTCGAACGGACGGGTCGCCCCGACCGCGTGCAGGCGCCCGAGCAATTGTCCCAGGCGATAGAGCTGATCGAGGTTGCCCGGCTCCGGTGCACGGCCGCCGCGACGGGGAAACAGGGTGAAACGAAACCCGGCGTGTTCGTGCAGGCTGGTGCCGTTGTGGATCAGCGGCGCGACCACGGGTACTTCGTATTCGGCCAGCTCGAAGGTAAAGCTGTGCTCTTCCAGGATCGCTTCGTTGGTCCAGCGCTGAGGGCGATAGAACTTGGCGATCAGCGGCTCGGAATCTTCGATGCCGACCTGGTAGACGCGGTTCTCATAACTGTTGAGGGCCAACACGCGGGCGTCGCTGAGAAAGCCGATGCTTTCAACGGCATCGAGTACCAGGTCGGGCGTGAGGGTTTCAAACGGATGGGACATGCTGACTCCTGCGCAGCGGCAGGGCTGCCGCGTCCGGCCCAGCATGGTAGCGCAGACAGAGGCAGATAGGTGGTGGCTGTCGGTGATCGTTCCCACGCTCAGCGTGGGAACGCCTCATGTGACGCTCCGCGTTACGCTTTGGGGACGCGGAGCGTCCCTGGCTGCATTCCCACGCAAAGCGTGGGAACGATCAGTGTCAGGCGCCGATGACCCCGCCATCCTCACGGGTAATCACCATCACCGAAGACCGCGGCTTGCCGTTGGGCAAGTGTTCAGGGAAGGTCGAACCGCCGTTTTCCCCAGGATGCTGGATCCCGACGAACAAGGCCTTCTGGTCCGGCGCGAAACTGATCCCGGTCACTTCGCAGCCCACCGGCCCGACCATGAAGCGGCGGATTTCGCCACTGTTGGGGTCGGCGCAGAGCATCTGGTTGTTGCCCATGCCGGCGAAGTCCCCGGCGTTACTGGAGTCGCCGTCGGTGAGGATCCACAACCGGCCGGCCTTGTCGAAGCCCAGGCCATCGGGGCTGTTGAACATGTTCTGCGGGTTGATGTTGGACGATCCGGCTTTCGGCGTGCCGGCGTGTACCGTCGGGTTGCCGGCTACCACGAACAGGTCCCAGTCGAAAGTCTTGGACGCGTGGTCGTCGCGGTCGGTGCGCCAGCGCAGGATCTGCCCGTAGACGTTCTTGGCCCGAGGGTTTGGCCCGTCTACCGGTTGGCCGTCTTCGCCACGCTTGGAGTTGTTGGTCAGGGTGCAATAGACCTGACCGTCTTTCGGGCTGACCACGATCCACTCCGGGCGGTCCATGCGGGTGGCGCCCACGGCACTGGCGGCCAGGCGTGCATGGATCAGCACTTCGGCCTGGTCGGCGAAGCCGCTGCTGGCGTCGAGGCCGTTCTTGCCGTGGGTCAACTCGATCCACTGGCCCTTGCCTTTGGGGTGGTCCGGGTTGCCGTCGCCGGCATCGAAGCGCGCCACGTACAAGGTGCCATGGTCCAGCAGGTTGCGGTTGGCCTGGGCATTGCGCGGATTGATGCGCTCGCGGCTGACGAATTTGTAGATGAACTCACCGCGCTCATCATCGCCCATGTACACCACGGCGCGACCGTCATTGGTCTGCGCCAGGGCGGCGTTTTCGTGTTTGAAGCGGCCCAGGGCGGTGCGTTTCACTGGTGTAGATTGCGGATCGAACGGGTCGATTTCCACTACCCAGCCGTGGCGATTGAGTTCGTTGGGGTTCTTCGCCAGGTCGAAGCGCGGATCGTACAGATGCCAGTTGATCTCGCGGCTGGTGACGGTGGCGCCATAGCGTTTTTGCGCTTCATCGAACTGCAAGTCGGACTTGCTGCTGCCGAAGCAGTCGGTGAAGTTTTCTTCGCAGGTCAGGTAAGTGCCCCATGGCGTCATGCCGTTGGCGCAGTTCTGGAAAGTCCCCAGGACTTTCTTGCCGCTCTTGTCGGCACTGGTTTTCAGCAGGTCGTGGCCGGCGGCCGGGCCGCGCAGGCGGATCGGCGTGTTGCCGTGGATCCTGCGGTTGTAGCGCGATTCCTGGACGAACTGCCACTGGCCGCGACGACGCTGGACCTCGATCACCGACACCCCTTCGCTGGCCTGGGCCTTGCGCACGTCTTCGGCCGACTGCGGCTGGCCACCGTGGGGGAAGAGGTAGCGGTAGTTGGTGTATTCGTTGTTGATCGCCATCAGCGCCCGGTTATTGTCGCCGGGGAACGGGAACAGGCTCATGCCGTCGTTGTTGTCGCCGAACTGCACTTCCTGTGCGCGGGCGGTGCCATTGCCACTGGGGTCGAAGGCCGGTGCATTTTTCTGCAGCGGCTGGCCCCAACTGATCAGCACCGAGGATTTGTAGCCTGGCGGCAACGTGATGGTGTCGGCCGTGGCGGCGGCGATGCTGTTGAAGCCCAGCAGCCGGCTGTTGCCTTCGCTCACGGCGGCGGCCAGGACGCTGCGGCTCAGCAGGTTGCCGCCCAGGAACATCGCCGCGCCGCACAGGGCGCCGGCGCTGATGAAGCTGCGCCGGCTCAGGCCGACGATCTTTTCCAGGTCGGTGGATTGGTTTTCTTCTAATAGGCTCATCTCAGGCTCCCTGCTGGTTTTGGCAGTCACCTTAAAGCGGGCCGATGAAACTATTGTTGCAGCGCGCTACAACGGTGTGCCGAGCAGCACATTTGTCGCTGAAAACGTCACTTGCACCGGTGAGCCGCCTTCCAGATGCTGCTTTTGTAGCTCAAGCGGGTCGGCCAGGGCGCACAGCGTCTGGCCATTGGGCAGGCCGATACGCACTTCGCTGGGGCCGTCTTCGGCGGCGTCGACCTGTTCGATCATGCCGCGCAGCGTATTGATCCCCGGTTTTTCCGCTTGCTCGACAGGGTGCAATTGCAGCCAGCCAGCCTTGATCAACGCCACCACGTCGGTGCCGACATCCAGCTCCAGGCGCAGCGTGCTGTCGTGGGTGATCTGGGCTTCGATGAGCAGGCCCCGGGCCAGCTCCAGGCGTACCCGGTCGTTGTGGCCCTGGGCCTCGATGCCCAGGACCTTGCCATGCAGTTGATTACGGGCGCTGGTGCGCAACATCAGGCGACTGAGCAGGCCCAGGTCGCCGGCATCCTCGCTCGCTTCCAGCAGTTGCGTCTGCAACGCTTGCAGGCGCTGATACAGGCGCAGCACGCGTTGGCCTTCCTCCGACAACTTGGCACCGCCACCGCCCTTGCCGCCAACACTGCGCTCCACCAACGGTTGGTCCGCCAGGTTGTTCAGCTCATCGATGGCATCCCACGCCGCCTTGTAGCTCAGGCCCGCGCTCTTGGCGGCGCGGGTAATCGAGCCTTGTTCGGCGATGTGTTGCAGCAGCGCAATGCGTTGTGGGCGCCGAACGATGTGCTGGGTCAGAAGCGTGGGCAATGACATGACGGAAAACTGCGGGCAATGGCTAATGGACGGACGTTGGCGCCTTGGACGCGGCGCGTCAAGCCGAGTCATCGGGTTTCGGGGTGCGCGCCAGGCAATACACATCGACCCGCGCAGCGCCGGCATCGAGCAGCAGGGCGGCCAATGCCTGGGCGGTGGCGCCCGTGGTGAGCACGTCGTCGACCAACGCCAGGTGACGGTTGAGCAACGCAGCCTGCGGCGCCAGGGCAAAGGCCTGACGCAGGTTTCGCCGCCGGGCCCTGGCATCGAGTGCTTGTTGGGCGGGGGTGTCCTGGGTGCGTCGCAGCAGGTGTTCTTCACAAGGGATCGCCAATGGCCCACTGAGCCAGCGGGCCAGCAGCACTGCCTGGTTGAAACCGCGCTGGCGCAAACGGCGGGTCGCCAGTGGCACCGGTACCAGTGCGTCGGGCCGCTCCAGCCCTTCGTCGAAATGGTGTTGCAGCGACTGCGCCAACAATTCGCCCATCAGCCGGCCCAGGGGCCATTTCGCCTGGTGCTTGAAACGGGTGATCAGGCTGTCCACCGGGAAGTCGTAGGCCCAGGGCGCCAGGACCCGTTCGAAGGCCGGCGGTTGCGAGGCGCATTGTCCGCAACGCAGTCCAGCCATGGGCAGCGGCAAGGCGCAGACGCTGCATTGATCGCCGAGCCAGGGCAACTCGCTTTCACAGGGCGTGCAGATAGGTTGCGGCGTATCGGTGCTTTCGCCGCACAGTAGGCAGGATTGTTTGTTTTTTAACCAGATGTAAACCGGTCCTTTGTATCGTGGTTGACAGCGCATGACTCTTCCTTAAATATGCCGAACATCCGTGTCGCGCCTGTGGGTATTCGATGCCCCAGGCGCCAGCCAAGCATAATCAAGGAAATGCCCATGAGCGCCAGCACCACTGCCAACCTGCGTCATGACTGGTCTTTGGCCGAAGTCAAAGCACTCTTCGTCCAGCCATTCAATGACCTGCTGTTCCAGGCGCAGACCGTGCACCGCGCGCACTTCGACGCCAACCGCGTCCAGGTTTCCACTCTGCTGTCGATCAAGACCGGCGCGTGCCCGGAAGATTGCAAATATTGTCCGCAGTCCGGTCACTACAACACCGGCCTGGATAAAGAGAAATTGCTCGAAGTGCAGAAGGTCCTCGAAGAGGCTGCACGGGCCAAGGCCATCGGTTCGACCCGTTTCTGCATGGGCGCGGCCTGGAAGCATCCGTCGGCCAAGGACATGCCGTATGTGCTGGAAATGGTCAAAGGCGTGAAGGCCATGGGCCTGGAAACCTGCATGACCCTGGGTCGCCTCGACCAGGAACAGACCGAAGCGCTGGCCCAGGCCGGCCTGGACTACTATAACCACAACCTCGATACCTCGCCGGAGTTCTACGGCAGCATCATCACCACCCGCACCTACAGCGAGCGCCTGCAAACCCTGGCCTATGTGCGTGATTCAGGGATGAAGATCTGCTCCGGCGGCATCCTCGGCATGGGCGAATCCCTGGACGACCGCGCCAATCTGCTGATCCAACTGGCGAACCTGCCGGAGCACCCGGAATCGGTGCCGATCAACATGTTGGTCAAAGTTGCCGGCACGCCGCTGGAGAATGCCGAGGACGTCGATCCGTTCGATTTCATCCGCATGCTCGCCGTGGCGCGGATCATGATGCCCCAGTCCCATGTGCGCCTGTCCGCCGGCCGTGAAGCGATGAACGAGCAGATGCAGTCCCTGGCGTTCCTGGCCGGTGCCAACTCGATTTTCTACGGCGACAAGCTGTTGACCACCGCCAACCCGCAAGCCGACAAGGACATGCAGTTGTTCTCACGCCTGGGCATCCAGCCCGAAGCCCGCGAAGAACATGCCGACGAAGTGCACCAGGCGGCGATTGAACAGGCGCTGGTGGAGCAGAAGAGCAGCGAGCAGTTCTACAACGCCGCTGTTTGACCACTCACCGATTCCCGGATTGGAATGCAAGACCCTGTGGGAGCGAGCTTGCTCGCGATGACGGTATAACAGCCGACAGAAATGTTGAATGTAATGGCCTCATCGCGAGCAAGCTCGCTCCCACAAGGGGCTTTGGCCAGTCTTTAAACAGTTGAGGCCTGCATGCCCTTCGATCTCGCCGCACGCCTGGCTGCCCGTCGTGCCGACAACCTCTATCGCCAGCGCCCGCTGCTCGAAAGCCCGCAGGGCCCGGAAGTGGTGGTGGACGGCCAGCCGTTGCTGGCGTTCTGCAACAACGATTACCTGGGCCTGGCCAATCACCCGCAAGTGATCGAAGCCTGGCGCGCCGGGGCGCTCCGTTGGGGTGTCGGTGGTGGCGCCTCTCATTTGGTGATCGGCCACAGCAGTCCGCATCACGCCCTGGAAGAAGCCTTGGCCGACCTGACCGGCCGCCCGCGGGCGTTGCTGTTCACCACCGGCTACATGGCCAACCTCGGCGCGGTCACCGCGCTGGTGGGGCAGGGCGACACGGTGCTGGAAGACCGCCTCAATCATGCTTCGCTGCTCGACGCCGGGCTGTTGTCCGGTGCGCGTTTCAACCGGTACCTGCACAACGATGCCCAAAGCCTGGCCAGCCGTCTGGAGAAAGCCACCGGCAATACCCTGGTGGTCACCGACGGCGTGTTCAGCATGGACGGCGACATTGCCGACCTGCCGGCCCTGGCTCGTGAAGCCAAGGCCAAGGGCGCCTGGCTGATGGTCGACGATGCCCACGGCTTCGGTCCACTGGGGGCCCATGGCGGCGGGATCGTCGAGCATTTTGGCTTGAGCCAGGATGACGTGCCGGTGCTGGTGGGCACCCTGGGCAAGGCCTTTGGCACCGCCGGGGCTTTTGTCGCCGGCAGTGAAGAACTGATCGAAAGCCTGATCCAGTTCGCTCGCCCCTACATCTACACCACCAGCCAACCGCCGGCCCTGGCCTGCGCCACGCTCAAGAGCCTTGAGCTGCTGCGCAGCGAGCATTGGCGGCGCGAGCACTTGCAGGTGCTGATTCGTCAGTTCCGCCAGGGCGCCGAGCAGATCGGCCTGCAATTGATGGACAGTTTCACGCCGATCCAGCCGATCCTGATTGGCGATGCGGGACGGGCCATGCGCTTGTCGCAGATGCTGCGTGAGCGCGGGCTGATGGTCACGGCGATCCGCCCGCCCACTGTACCGGCTGGCAGCGCCCGTTTGCGCGTGACCCTGACCGCCGCCCACAGCGAGGCCCAGGTGCAGCTATTGTTGAATGCACTGGCCGAGTGTTTTGCCCTGTTGGGACCGGAGCCAAGCCATGCGTGATCGACTGATATTGCTGCCCGGCTGGGGCTTGGGCGTTTCACCGCTGGAGCCGCTGGCGGCGGCGTTGCAAGGACTCGACGAACATCTGCGGGTGGAAATCGAGCCGTTGCCGGCATTGGCGTCGAATGATCCCAATGAATGGCTCGAAGAATTGGACGCCACCGTACCTCAGGACGCCTGGCTGGGCGGCTGGTCCCTGGGTGGTATGCTGGCCTCGGCGCTGGCGGCGCGTCGGGGTGAGCGCTGCTGCGGCCTGCTGACCCTGGCGAGCAATCCGTCCTTTGTCGCCCATGAGCAATGGCCGAGCGCGATGGACGGCGAAACCTTCGATGGTTTTCTCGCCGGCTGTGCGGCCGATCCACGCCAGACCCTCAAGCGCTTCAGTTTGCTGTGCGCCCAGGGCTGCAGCGATCCACGCGGGTTGTCGCGGTTGTTATTGGCCGGGGCGCCAAGCACTTCGCCCGAAGTGTTGATGGCCGGGCTCGAACTGTTGGCGCAACTGGACACTCGCGCCGCATTGCAGAGCTTTCGTGGCCCGCAATTGCATCTGTTCGCCGGGCTCGATGCCCTGGTGCCGGCCGAAGCTGCGACTGAGTTGCTGGTCTTGCTGCCGGATGTTGAAATCGGCCTGATCGAACAGGCCGGCCACGGATTCCTTCTGGAGGACCCACACGGCGTCGCGGGGGCGATCCAGGCTTTTTTGCATGAGTCCGGCGATGACTGATTTGTCTCTTCCCAAATTGCCCGGTGCCTTGCCCGACAAGCGCCAGGTGGCGGCTTCGTTTTCCCGGGCGGCAACCAGCTATGACAGCGTGGCCGAACTGCAGCGCGACGTCGGCCAACAGTTGCTCGGGCACTTGCCGTCTTCGTTTATCCCGCAACGTTGGCTGGACCTGGGTTG
Source organism: Pseudomonas brassicacearum subsp. brassicacearum (assembly GCF_008801605.1). Taxonomy (GTDB): domain Bacteria; phylum Pseudomonadota; class Gammaproteobacteria; order Pseudomonadales; family Pseudomonadaceae; genus Aquipseudomonas; species Aquipseudomonas brassicacearum. The sequence goes on from NZ_VZPJ01000013.1 coordinate 147,227, forward strand.
CGGCACCGGTTATTTCACCCGGGCCCTGGGCGCGCGCTTCGGCGAGGCGACCGGCCTGGCGTTGGACATCGCCGAAGGCATGCTCAACCATGCTCGTCCCCAAGGTGGCGCTGCGCATTTTGTCGCTGGCGACGCTGAGCGGTTGCCTTTGCAAGCGGCGAGCTGCGACTTGGTGTTCTCCAGCCTGGCGGTGCAATGGTGTGCGGATTTTGCCGCGGTGCTGAGCGAGGCCCATCGTGTGTTGAAACCGGGTGGAGTGTTTGCCTTCACGAGTCTCTGTGTGGGCACTTTGTACGAATTGCGCGACAGTTGGCGTCAGGTGGATGGCTTGGTGCACGTCAACCGTTTCCGTGGGTTCGAGACGTATCAACACCTCTGCACGGCCAGCGGGCTGAATGTCGTCAGTGTTGAAAACCGTCCCCATGTGTTGCATTACCCTGACGTGCGCAGCCTGACTCACGAATTGAAAGCCTTGGGCGCCCACAATCTGAACCCCGGTCGCCCCGGCGGCTTGACCGGCAGGGCGCGGATCCTGGCGCTGGTTGAAGCCTATGAGCAGTTTCGTCAGGCGCAGGGACTGCCGGCGACTTACCAGGTGGTCTACGCCGTTTTGGAGAAACCGCTATGAGCCAGGCTTATTTCATTACCGGCACTGACACCGATGTAGGCAAGACCACCGTCGCGGCAGGCCTGTTGCATGCTGCGCGACAGGCTGGCATGAGCACCGCCGCCGGCAAGCCCGTGGCCTCTGGCTGCGACGTGACGCCCAAGGGCCTGCGCAATGCCGATGCCCTGGCGCTGCTGGCCGAGTGTTCGGTGCCGCTTGAGTATGCCCAGGTCAATCCGCTGGCATTCGAGCCGGCCATCGCGCCGCACCTGGCCGCCCGGGAAGCCGGCGTGGCGCTGACGGTGCAATCCTTGCTGGGGCCGATGCGTGAGGTGCTGGCTCTGGAGGCCGATTTCACCTTGATAGAGGGCGCGGGCGGCTGGCGTGTGCCGTTGGCCGATCAGGATAATCTTTCGGACCTGGCAATGGCTCTGGGCCTGCCGGTGATCCTGGTGGTGGGCGTGCGCCTGGGGTGCATCAGCCATGCGTTGCTGACCGCCGAGGCCATCGCCCGGGACGGCCTGCAACTGGCCGGTTGGGTGGCGAATATCATCGATCCCAAGACCTCGCGCCTGGAAGAAAATCTCGCCACCCTGGCCGAACGCCTCCCGGCGCCGTGCCTGGGGCGAGTACCGAGGGTCAAAGGCATCACTGCCGATATCGTGGCGGCGCATCTGCACCTGGATCTGCTGGATTAATCATCCAAGGGAAGGTTTTCACTATGACAAGGCACTGTGCCATTAGTGTTTTTGTCGGGTCTTTTCCTTGGGGTTCTGTTTCAATGACCATTGTCGACCCTTCAAGAAGACGAACTCTGCCATGGAAATCTCAGGAAGTACCGCGTTCTATGCCGGTCTGAGCACGATTCAGACAGGGCAGAACCGTGTCGATCAGGCGGCCGGCCAGATTGCCAACACCACGATCGAGCGTTCGGTCACCAGCCAGTCATCCGACGTCCAAGTTGATCGCCTGCGTTCGGTGGATCGCAGCCAACAGTCGGATCAGGCCACTAACATGGTCGAAATGTCCCAAGGAAAGTTCCAGGTGCAACTGGGCGTGAACGTGGCCAAGGCATCCGACGAAATGCTCGGTACGTTGATCGATACCTTTGCCTGATCCTTCTCTTCAGATTTACGAAAACGCCGCGATTATTCGCGGCGTTCTTGTCTCTAACGTCTTATTGCTCAACTAATCTTTTCCTATGCGCATCGCGGATTCTTCAGCGCGATGGATTTTCCGTGTCCGAGATTTTTCTCAGGCTGATGACGAACGGCAAAAGATCGGCGCTTGACAAGATTTGGGCGTAAACGTATGTTTCAAACAACTGTTTGACCGCTACAACAAATCCACGCGGTCGTTCATTCCCGGTTACATCAGCAGAGGTTTATCGCTATGCCTGACTACAAGGCCCCCTTGCGTGATATTCGCTTCGTTCGTGACGAACTGCTCGGTTACGAAGCGCATTATCAGAGCCTTCCGGCTTGCCAGGACGCAACTCCGGACATGGTTGACGCCATTCTCGAAGAAGGCGCCAAGTTTTGTGAGCAGGTGCTGGCTCCGCTGAACCGCGTGGGCGACATCGAAGGCTGCACCTGGAGCGAGTCCGGCGTGAAGACCCCGACTGGTTTCAAGGAAGCCTACAAGCAATTCGTCGAAGGCGGCTGGCCAAGCCTGGCCCACGACGTCGAGCACGGTGGTCAAGGCCTGCCGGAATCCCTGGGCCTGGCGGTCAGCGAGATGGTCGGTGAAGCCAACTGGTCGTGGGGCATGTACCCGGGCCTGTCCCATGGCGCGATGAACACGATTTCCGAGCACGGTACGCCCGAACAGCAAGAGGCTTACCTGACCAAGCTGGTTTCCGGCGAATGGACCGGCACCATGTGCCTGACCGAACCGCACTGCGGCACGGACCTGGGCATGCTGCGCACCAAGGCCGAGCCTCAGGCCGACGGTTCCTACAAGGTTTCCGGTACGAAGATCTTCATTTCGGCCGGTGAACACGACATGGCCGATAACATCGTCCACATCGTGCTGGCGCGCCTGCCGGACGCACCGGCTGGCACCAAGGGCATTTCGCTGTTCATCGTTCCCAAGTTCCTGCCTAACGCCGACGGCTCCATCGGCCAGCGTAACGCGGTGAGCTGCGGTTCCCTGGAACACAAGATGGGCATCCACGGCAACGCCACCTGCGTGATGAACTTCGACGCGGCCACCGGTTACCTGATCGGCCCGGCGAACAAAGGCCTGAACTGCATGTTCACCTTCATGAACACCGCACGCCTGGGCACCGCGCTGCAAGGCCTGGCCCACGCCGAGATCGGCTTCCAGGGCGGCCTGAAATATGCCCGCGATCGCTTGCAAATGCGTTCCCTGACTGGCCCGAAAGCGCCAGACAAGGCCGCTGACCCGATCATCGTCCACCCTGACGTGCGCCGCATGCTGCTGACCATGAAGGCCTTCGCCGAAGGTAACCGGGCAATGGTCTACTTCACCGCCAAGCAGGTCGACATCGTCAAGTACGGCGTGGATGAAGAAGAGAAGAAAAAGGCCGATGCACTGCTGGCGTTCATGACGCCGATCGCCAAGGCGTTCATGACCGAAGTTGGCTTCGAATCGGCCAACCACGGCGTGCAGATCTATGGCGGCCACGGCTTCATCGCCGAGTGGGGCATGGAGCAGAACGTTCGCGACAGCCGTATCTCGATGCTGTACGAAGGCACCACCGGCATCCAGGCCCTCGACCTGCTGGGCCGTAAAGTGCTGATGACCCAGGGCGAGGCACTCAAGGGCTTCACCAAGATTGTCCACAAGTTCTGCCAGGGCAACGAAGGCAATGAAGCGGTCAAGGAGTTCGTAGAACCCCTGGCTGCGCTGAACAAGGAATGGGGCGAGCTGACCATGAAGGTCGGTATGGCGGCGATGAAGGATCGCGAAGAAGTCGGTGCGGCGTCGGTGGACTACCTGATGTACTCCGGTTATGCCTGCCTGGCCTATTTCTGGGCCGACATGGCGCGCCTGGCGGCGGAAAAACTCGCAGCCGGCACCACTGAAGAAGCTTTCTACACCGCCAAGCTGCAGACCGCGCGCTTCTACTTCCAGCGCATCCTGCCGCGTACTCGTACCCACGTGGCAACCATGCTGTCGGGCGCCAACAACCTGATGGACATGAAGGAAGAGGACTTCGCGCTGGGCTACTAAGCCTCACGCGGTTCTTCCAAAAGCCGCTGCTCCTTCGGGAGCAGCGGCTTTTTCATGTCCGCCGCAAATCTGTATCCACCGCAGGCCCTTGTGGGAGCGAGCTTGCTCGCGATGGCGTTTGTTCAGTCCGCACCGTCATGGCTGACACACCGCTATCGCGAGCAAGCTCGCTCACACAGGGATCAATTGTGATTCTGAAACAATATTCATCCAACTCGACCCTAAGAAAACCGCCCCCTCTGCCGTTACAGCGATGGCAGTGTGACATCTGTCACATCTCGCGTGCCTTACTGCTCCAGTTGCAGGCACAATGCCATCTTTGATCAGCCGGGTTGGAGCTTTACCCTTGCCGCGTTCTTCCGCTGTACGTTTGAGCCATTTCCTACCGTCATTGCTGCTGTTGCTGGCGGGGCTTGCGGCTGCCTACGTCAAGGATCTCAATGTTTTCTTCACCTCGCTGTTCAACGTTCTCCCGACCCTGGTGTTATTGTTGGGCGGGGCGTATTGCGCGGTCTACCGACGTCAACGTGAGCTGTTTCTGATGGTCACGGTGTACATCGCCTACTTCCTCTTGGACACCCAGACTGACTTCTACCGCGATAACGGCAAGGTGCGTGAAGACGCGGCGGTGGTGTTCCATCTCGTTTGCCTGTTGCTGCCGCTGTTGTTCGGGCTGTTCGCCGCGTGGCAGGAGCGTACCCACTTGTTCCAGGACATGGTGGCCCGGTTCGCGGTGTTGCTGGTCTTTGGCAGCGTGGCGCTGGCCCTGGAGCAGAGTTTCCCCCAGGCCTTGCTGTTGTGGCTCTCGGAGATCCGCTGGCCGGCCTTGCACGGCGCCTGGATGAGCTTGATCCAATTGTCTTACCCGATGTTCGCCGCCGCGTTCCTGCTGCTGGCCTGGCAATACTGGCGTAACCCCCGGCCACTGCATGCTGCGCAATTGGTGGGGGTGCTGGGGTTGTTCTGGATGTTGCCGAAAACCTTCATCCTGCCGTTCACCCTGAACATCATGTGCAGCCAGGTGATGTTGATGATCGCCGCGGCGGTCGCCCATGAGGCCTATCAAATGGCCTTCCGTGACGAACTCACGGGCCTGCCGGGCCGTCGCGCACTGAACGAACGCATGCAGCGCCTGGGGCGCAACTATGTGCTGGCGATGAGCGATGTGGACCATTTCAAGAAATTCAACGACACTCACGGCCACGACGTGGGCGATCAGGTGCTGCGCCTGGTGGCCAGCAAATTGTCGAAGATCGGCGGTGGCGGTAGGGCGTATCGCTACGGCGGTGAGGAGTTTGCCCTGGTGTTCGCCGGCAAGACCATCGACGAGTGCATGCCCCATCTGGAGGTCATCCGCCAGTCCATCGAGACGTACGCCATCCAGCTGCGCAACCCCGACAGTCGCCCCCAGGACGATCAACAAGGCCGTCAGCGCCGTTCTGGCGCCGGTGCGTCCAGCGTCTCGGTGACGGTCAGCATCGGCGTCGCGGAACGCCTTGAGCAGCGCACGCCTGAAGAAGTGCTCAAGTCCGCCGACCAGGCGCTCTATAACGCCAAGGGCGCGGGGCGTAACTGTGTGATTGCCTTCGGGCAGAACCGCCGCGGTGCGGTGCGCATGGAGACTGCCGCGGGTTGAGTGATGACGGCGCATTCAGCGTCTGGACTGTGATTGTGGGCCTCGGTGGCCGGCAGTAGGTTGCAACGATCTGCTACCGGAGAAAACCACCATGCCCGAGTACAAAGCCCCCCTGCGCGACATGCGCTTTCTGATCGATCACGTCTTCGATTTCCATGGTCGCTATGCCGAGCTGGGCGCCAGCGATGCCAGCCCGGACATGGTCAGCGCGATCCTCGAGGAAGGCGCCAGGTTCTGCGAGAACGTTCTGGCGCCGCTCAATCGCTCCGGTGACGAAGAGGGTTGCCATTTCGACAACGGCGTAGTCACCACGCCGACAGGCTTCAAGCAGGCTTTCGCACAGTACGTGGAGGGCGGCTGGCATGGGCTGGCGGCGGACCCGGCGTATGGTGGCCAGGGCTTGCCCAGCTCCCTGGGCCTGGTCATCAGCGAGATGATCGGCTCCAGCAACACCTCCTGGGGAATGTACCCAGGCCTGACTCACGGCGCCATGTCGGCGATCCATGCCCACGGCACGTCGGAACAGAAACAGACCTACCTGAGCAAACTCACCGCCGGCCAGTGGACCGGTACCATGTGCCTGACCGAAGCCCACTGCGGCACCGACCTGGGCATCATCAAGACCCGCGCCGTGCCCCAGGCCGACGGCAGCTATGCGATCTCCGGCAGCAAGATTTTCATTTCCGCCGGCGAACACGACATGAGCGATAACATCATCCACCTGGTGCTGGCCAAGTTGCCGGACGCTCCCGCCGGGACCAAGGGCATCTCGCTGTTTATCGTGCCCAAGTTCCTGCCCGACGCCACGGGTGAGGCAGGGCCGCGCAATGGCGTGTCCTGTGGCTCGATCGAGCACAAGATGGGTATCAAGGCCTCGGCCACTTGCGTGCTGAACTTCGATGGGGCCAAGGGGGTCCTGATCGGCGAGCCGAACAAGGGCCTCAATTGCATGTTCACCATGATGAACCACGCCCGTCTCGGCACCGGCATGCAGGGCCTGTGCCTGGGCGAGGCGAGCGTCCAGGGCGCCATCAAGTACGCCAACGACCGTTTGCAGATGCGCTCGCTGACCGGCCCCAAGGCGCCGGAAAAGGTCGCCGACCCGATCATCGTCCATCCCGATGTGCGCAGGATGTTACTGACCATGAAAGCCTTCAACGAAGGCAACCGGGCGCTGACGTATTTCACCGCGCAATTGCTCGATACCGCGCACCTGAGTGCGGACGAAACCGCCCGCCAGGAGGCCGAGGACCTGCTGGCGTTCCTCACCCCGATCTGCAAGGCCTTCATGACCGACACCGGGCTGGAGGTGACCAACCACGGCATGCAAGTGTTTGGCGGTCACGGCTTCATTCGTGAGTGGGGCATGGAGCAGTTGGTGCGAGATTGCCGCATTGCGCCGATCTACGAGGGCACCAATGGCATCCAAGCCCTGGATCTGCTGGGGCGCAAGGTTCTGGGCAGTCAGGGCAAGCTATTGCGTGGTTTTACCCGGATCGTCCATAAATTCTGCGCCGCGAATGCCGGGCATCCGCAGCTCAAGGATTACGTCGAGCAACTCAATGGGCTCAACCAGCAATGGGGCGAACTGACCACCCGGGTCGGCATGGCTGCCATGAAGAATCCCGATGAAGTGGGGGCCGCCTCCGTGGATTACCTGATGTACAGCGGCTACATCATCCTGGCCTACCTGTGGTTGCGGATGGCCTTGGTTGCCCAGGCGCAAGTCGACAGCGGCCAGGGTGATGGGGATTTCTGCCGGGGTAAATTGGCGACGTGTGAGTTTTACTTCAAGCGCCTGCTGCCGCGCACGACCGCCCATCGGGCTGCCGTCGAGGCCGGGAGTGATTGCCTGATGAAGCTGCCGGCGGAGTTGTTTGCGCTTTGATTTAGAGGAAATGCCAACAGATCGCAGGCTTCGCCAGCTCCTACATGGAAATGCGTATTCCCTGTAGGAGCTGGCGAAGCCTGCGATCTTTTCTTGTGACTAAAAATAACAAAACGGTCATGGGTTGACCCTATGTGTCGCAAAAGTTGTTGAGGTACACTCAGGTCATTGCGAAAACCGTCTTTTACGAACCAACTGTTTAGATCCTGCGAGGTTTGCCATGGCTGACTACAAAGCGCCCCTGCGCGATATGCGCTTCGTCCTCAATGAAGTGTTCGAGGTCGCGAAACTCTGGGCCCAATTGCCGGCGCTGGCCGACACCGTGGATGCCGAAACGGTCGAAGCGATCCTTGAAGAAGCCGGCAAAGTCACTAGCAAAAGCATCGCGCCCCTCAGCCGCGCCGCTGACGAAGAAGGTTGCCACTGGGCCGCCGGCGCCGTCACCACGCCGGCAGGTTTCCCACAGGCCTACAAGACTTACGCTGAAGGCGGTTGGGTCGGTGTCGGCGGTGACCCGGTGTACGGCGGCATGGGCATGCCCAAGGCCGTTTCGGCCCAGGTCGAGGAAATGGTCAACTCCGCCAGCTTGTCCTTCGGCTTGTACCCGATGCTGACCGCTGGCGCCTGCCTGTCGATCAATGCCCATGCCAGCGAAGAACTGAAAGCGGCGTACCTGCCGAACATGTACGCCGGCGTCTGGGCCGGTTCCATGTGCCTGACCGAGCCTCATGCCGGTACGGACCTGGGGATCATCCGCACCAAGGCCGAACCCCAGGCCGACGGTTCCTATAAGGTCAGCGGTACGAAAATTTTCATCACTGGCGGTGAACACGATCTCACCGAGAACATCATTCACCTGGTGCTGGCGAAACTGCCGGACGCGCCGGCAGGCCCCAAGGGCATCTCGTTGTTCCTGGTGCCCAAGTTCATGGTCAATGCCGACGGCAGCCTGGGCGCGCGCAACGCGGCCAACTGCGGCTCTATCGAACACAAGATGGGCATCCAGGCATCCGCCACCTGCGTGATGAACTTCGACGAAGCCGTAGGTTATCTGGTAGGCGAGCCGAACAAGGGCCTGGCGGCCATGTTCACCATGATGAACTACGAACGTCTGGGCGTCGGTATCCAAGGCCTGGCCTCCGGTGAGCGTTCCTACCAGAATGCCATCGAATATGCCCGTGACCGGCTGCAAAGCCGTTCGCCAACCGGTGCGCAGAACAAGGACAAGGTCGCTGACCCGATCATCGTCCACCCCGACGTGCGCCGGATGCTGCTGACCATGAAGGCCTCGAACGAGGGTGGCCGGGCATTTTCCACCTACGTGGCGATGCAATTGGACACCGCCAAGTTCAGCGAAGACCCAGTCACGCGCAAGCGCGCCGAAGACCTGGTGGCGTTGCTGACACCGGTGGCGAAGGCCTTCCTGACCGACCTGGGCCTGGAAACCACAGTCCATGGTCAACAGGTGTTCGGCGGCCACGGGTACATTCGTGAATGGGGCCAGGAGCAACTGGTGCGCGATGTGCGTATCACCCAGATCTACGAAGGTACCAACGGTATCCAGGCGCTGGACTTGGTGGGGCGCAAGATCGTCGGCAGCGGCGGTGCGTTCTACAAGTTGTTTGCCGATGAAATCCGTCACTTCACTGCCACCGCGAACAGCGATCTGGCGGAGTTCATCAAGCCGTTGAACAGCGCTGTCGACACGCTGGACGAGTTGACCGACTGGCTGTTGGACCGGGCGAAAAGCAACCCGAACGAAATCGGCGCGGCGTCGGTGGAGTACCTCCAGGCGTTTGGCTACACCGCGTATGCGTACATGTGGGCTCTGATGGCCAGGGCGGCCTTGGGCAAAGAAAGCCAGGATGATTTCTACGCGAGCAAACTGGGTACGGCGCGGTTCTATTTCGCCCGCCTGCTGCCGCGTATTCATTCCTTGAGCGCTTCGGTCAAGGCGGGCAGCGAGTCGCTGTTCCTGCTGGAAGCCGGCCAGTTCTGAAATCATGACGATGTGTAAGCATTATCTTACACGTCGTGCTGGCGTTTTCCCTCTATCGGCGGATTGGATCCAGGGATAATCTAGCTTCCATGGATGTAGCGCAGGACGCGCAAAGTAACAACATGGACACGTAGGATTCTGCCAGGACGGCAGAGTGAAATGGATGTCAGGGAAACAGTCTGCAAAGCCCCGCTTCGGCGGGGTTTTCTTTTGCCTGCGTTTTTTGTTCCTGGCAGGCCCCACCATCGGGGCTGCTTCTGGTTGCGTTTCACTGAACCCTGGCGAGCGGCCTGAGGTCAATGAGCTATATGGCAATTTGGCCATCGTCGATCAGGGAGTCATCCATGGATTTCATTCGCATCATTATCGCCATCCTGCTGCCGCCACTGGGGGTGTTCCTGCAGGTCGGCTTCGGCGGGGCTTTCTGGCTGAATATCCTGCTGACGTTGTTGGGTTATATCCCTGGCATCGTGCATGCGGTGTACATCATCGCCAAGCGCTGAATTCATCGGTTAGGAACTCCTGTGGGAGATTCTATGTTGCAGGGCAACCCTGCAACATAGGCTTCGGCTGGTATTCGCTCTGATTTTTCATCAAGGCAAATGCCACCCGGCAGAGCTTGCGAGCAAGCACCACCAATGCCTGGGTTT
>NZ_VZPJ01000014.1 GCF_008801605.1 Pseudomonas brassicacearum subsp. brassicacearum
CGGCAATGGCCGCGAAGTGGTGGCCGAAAAGAATGTGTTTGTTGGTCGGGACGTAGTCCAGGCCATCGTTGTTGAGCACGGCGGGAGTAGCCCGGCGCGCATCGAGTTGCATCACGTTGTTGGCGATGAAGAGGCTGTAGTAGCGGTAGGCGACCAGATAGATGGCCACGGCTGCGACGACGATCCAGAGGGCGTTGATGGGTTCGCCGCGGCGCAAGGCCACGACACTCAACGCACAGGCTCCCAGAACAGCCACGGCAAACCAGGCGAGGTGTTTAACCAGACGGGTTGTCATTGCGTGTCTCCTGCCGATATCCAGTGGATTGCGGCGATTGTTTTTATAGTGTGCCCCGGCTATTCGGAGCCGGCCCAATATCCCTGCAATGGGTCAATAAATAAATCCGTAGTACTACGTAGAACCCCAACTTCTGTGGGAGCAAGGCTGCCCGCGATAGAGTCAATACGGTCTTTCATAAACCGCGGCGCCTGCATCGCGAGCAAGCTTTGCTCCCACATGTCTTGCGCCACAGGTTTTATGCCTCATCCATGGGTTTGGCATATGATGCCGCCATTCGCCTCCCCGCCGAGTCCGGACAGGAGTACAGATGCTGCTCAAACACAAAATCGTCGCTCTCGGGATTTTGCCGCTGGTCCTGGCCATCGCGGTCATCTGCGCCCTGGTGATCTCGCTCAATCGCCAGTTGGGCGATCAACAGGCGCAACTGATCGAAGACAGCATCCTGGCGAGCAAGCGCGCGGAGCTGAAGAACTATGTCGAGATGGCGCAGAGCCTGATCGCCCCGCTGTATGACAACGGTCGGGGAGACGAGCGCGCACAGCAGCAGGTCCTGGAAGAACTGCGCAAGCTCAGCTTCGGCATCAACGGTTACTTTTTCGTGTACGACCGCCAGGGCCGCAGCCTCATGCATGCCCGCCAGTCGGAACTGGTGGGGCAATACCTCTGGGACATGAAGGACCCCCACGGCCTGCCGGTCATCCAGGCATTGCTCAAGAGTGCCGAGTCAGGCGAAGGGTTCCAGCGTTATGCCTGGAACAAACCCTCCTCCGGCCAGGTGACCGACAAGCTGGCCTATGTCGTGATGCTCGATCAATGGGGCTGGATGCTCGGCACCGGGATTTACCTGGAGGACGTCGAACGCGCCACCCAGCAAGCCCGCGACGAAGTTGCCCACGGCATCCACAGCACCATGCAAGCCATCGCCGCGATCGCCTTGGTGGCGGTCCTGCTGGTATTTGCCGGCGGCATGACCCTCAACGTCAGCGAACATCGCCTGGCCGACAAAAAGCTGCAGCGGCTGAATCAGCGCATCGTCAGCTTGCAGGAAGAGGAACGCTCGCGGGTTTCTCGCGAGCTGCACGACGGCATCAGCCAACTGCTGGTGTCGATAAAGTTCCAGTTCGAACTGGCCAGCCATGTGTTGGAGAACGGCCAGGAGAATGGCGTGGGCATCCTCAAGAACGCGACCGATCGGCTAGGCGAAGCCATCGGCGAAATCCGTAGCATCTCCCATGACTTGCGCTCGTCCCTGCTCGATACCCTGGGCCTGCCCGCCGCCATTGGCCAACTCGCGACCGAGTTCCAACAGCGCAGCGGGCTTGAAGTGTCCTACCGAAGCAACGAATTCGATTGCCGCCTGGAAAATGGCGCCCCTGTCTCGCTGTTCCGCATTGCCCAGGAAGCCCTGACCAATATCGAGCGCCATGCCGGGGCGAAAAGTGTCGGCATCACCCTGTTCGGCTCCAGCCAGTCCTTGCGCCTGACGGTGGTGGATGACGGGATGGGCTTCAATGTCCCGCAAGTAGAGCGCGGCCACGCCGGCATCGGCCTGCGCAATATCCGCGAACGGGTCGAGCATTTCGGCGGACGCCTGGAGGTGACCTCGGCACCGGGACGAAGCGAACTGGATATCCTGCTGCCCATGAACCTCTCGGTAACGGAAAACTGATGCGCGCCCCTTACAACAAGAGCACCTGCCGATGAACCTGCCTCCGGTGATTCGCGTCGCGCTGGTCGACGATCACTCCCTGGTCCGCGACGGCATCAAGGCCCTGCTGTCCGTCATGCCCCGACTGGACGTGGTGGGCGAAGCCGAGAATGGTGCGCAGGCGATCGAAATGGTCGGTCGCAGCCAACCGGACCTGCTGCTGATGGACATCAGCCTCAAGGACATGAACGGGCTCGAGTTGACCCGACTGCTGGGCAAGCAATACCCCAGCCTCAAGATCCTTATCCTCAGCATGTATGACAATTACGAGTACGTGAGCGAATCCGTGCGCTCCGGCGCCAGCGGCTACGTGCTCAAGAACGCGCCGTCGCGGGAAATCATCGCGGCCATCGAAGCCATCATCAGCGGCGGCACGTTCTACAGTGCCGAGATCGCCCAGCGGCTCGCCACCAACCCGAACACCGACAGCGAGCTGACGCCGCGCGAGAGCCAGGTGCTGGCGAAAATGGTCCAGGGCCTGAACAACAAGGAAATGGCCCGCGAGCTGGACATCAGCGTACGCACCGTCGAAACCCATCGCCTGAGCATCCGCCGCAAGCTGAACATCGACAAGCCCGCGGCCCTGGTGAAATACGCGATCGACCACGGGATCATTTCGCGCTAGAGGCCCCGCACAGCCCTTGTGGCGAGGGAGTTTGCTCCCTCGCCACAGGTTATTCATTTCAATCGACGTGATAATAGCCAGGCAACTCAAGATCATCCAACAGACTCGGGCCGCTTGGCGTCCAGCCCAGCAAGGCGCGGGTGTATTCGCTGGACACTGCCATGTTCGCGCCCGCCATGTGGGCGAACCAGCCGAAATGCTCACGCTCCCGGGATTCCACCGGCAACCCCAGGCCACGACCGATCGCCAGGGCAATGTCCTTGAACGGCACAGCCTCGTCGGCGACGGCGTGGTAGACGGACTGCGTCACGCCCTGCTCCAGCGCCAGCCGATAGACCCGTGCGGCGTCCAGCCGATGCACGCCCGACCAGCAGTGGACGCCGTCCCCGAGATAGGCCGAAACGCCCGTCTCCCGGGCCAGGCGAACCAGGATCGGAACGAATCCGTGGTCGCCGAGGCCATGGACCGAGGGTGCCAGGCGCACGGTCGCGCAGCGCACACCACGCTCGACCAGCGTCCGGGCCGCCGTTTCGGATTTGCGCGGCGAAGCCGGGCTGGGCACCTCCAGCTCGCTCGCGCCCCGAGTCAAGCCCAACAGGCCGGACGTCACCAGCAAAGGTCGCTCAGACCCCTGCAGCACGCTGCCCAATACTTCGATTACATGGCGGTCCAACTCAGCGTTCTCGGCAAACCGCGAGAAGTCATGATTGAACGCGGTGTGAATCACCGCATCCGCCGCCGAAGCCGCCCGGTGCAGGACGTCGAGGTCATTCAATGTCCCGCGGACCACCTTCGCGCCGGTCGCGGCCAGTGCGGCAACCTTGTCATCGGAACGGGCCAGGCCGGTGACCTGATAGCCGGCACCGATCAATTCCTGGACCACGGCAGACCCAACCCAGCCCGTGGCACCGGTAACGAATACATGCATGTTTCAAACTCCTGATTAGAACCATCGAGGAACACAGACTCACTTCTGGCGCAGCTCAAGCCGGCTGCCGGCCTTGCATCCCTGGCATCACCAATGCCAGCGCCACGACAAAGGCCAGCATCACCGTAACGGCCCCGCCCAGGTAAACCGCGCCGATCCCCCACGTGCCCGCCAACGCCCCAGCCAACGGGCTGCTCAGCCCCAGGGAAATGTCCAGGAACGCGACATAGGCCCCCATGGCGAGACTGCGGTTCTGCGCTGGCGCGCGTTTCACCGCCTCCACCCCAAAGCCCGGGAAGGCCAGGGAATAGCCGAAGCCGGTGAGCGCTGCGCCCAGATAGGCCACCAGCGCAGTGTCGGCGCCCCAGATCAGCAATTGCCCGACGGCTTCGATCACCACACAGACCAGGGCGACACGCGCGCCGCCGATCTTGTCTGGAAGGTGGCCAAAGAGCAGGCGCGCACCGATGAACGCCAGCCCGAATGCGGTGAACGCCAGAGAGGCATTGCCCCAATCCCTGGCCGCAAACAACAGCGCGATAAAAGCCGTGATGACACCGAAGCCAACGCTGCAAAACGCCAACCCCATGCCCGGCACCCACACCGCGCCCAGCACCTTGTAGAACGGTGCCCGCCGGGTCGCCGTAGGGGCGACAGCCCGGACACCCGCGACAATCGCCAGCGCCAGCAGCGGGATGAAAATCGTCGCGACGGCAATGCCGGTGAACCCCCAGCCGCTATTCAGCGCCACGCCGAGCGGAGCGCCCAGGGCATAGGCGCCGTACATGGCAATACCATTCCAGGCCATGACCTTGCCAGCATGCTGCGCGCCGACCAGGCCGATGCCCCAACCCAACGCGCCGGTGACGATCAGGCTTTCACCCAGGGCCAACAGGACACGACCGCCCAGCAAGAGCCAGACCGACGTGACAGGCGTAGCAACGAACGCCAAGGACAGCAGATAAACCAACCCGGAAACCGCCGCCGTCACCAGGCCGACCATGACGGCGCGCTTGCCTCCGCGCATGTCAGCGAAGTTGCCGGCCCAGGCGCGTGACAACAGCGCCGCGGCAAATTGTGCGCCGACCACCAGGCCGATGACCAGCGTACCCATGCCTAGCGTGTCATGCAGGTGCAGGGGCAAGACCGGCAATTGCATGCCCAGGGTCAGAAAACCGATGAATACCGTCAGCGTGAGTGGCAACAGCTTGAGCACCGGCTTGACGTCAGCGCTTGCCTGAGGCGCCAAGGAGGCGCCCTGATGAACGTTTTTTTGAGTCATAACCCTACTCACAGAAAGGATGCGATGTGACGTTGAACGTTGTCTGTGGAGCCGACTAGAATGCGATCAATTCGTCGCATTCAAGATACGAACAATCCGTCGCATTTCCTATTCGCATTCCCTTCCAAGGCTCATGCCCGTATGTCCGAACGCTCAAGCCCGCAGATTTCCTCACGCAAACAGCCGCAACAGGCACGCTCCACCGAGCTCGTCGCCGCCGTTCTGGAGGCGGCTGTTCAGGTTCTGGCGACCCAGGGCGCGGCACGTTTCACGGTGGCCCGGGTTGCCGAGCGAGCTGGCGTGAGCGTCGGCTCGGTGTATCAGTACTTCCCGAACAAAGCGGCGATCCTGTTCCGCCTGCAAAGTGATGAATGGCGACAAACCAGCGATATGCTGCGCGAGATCCTTGAAGACAGCCGCCAGCCGCCCTTCGAGCGGCTGCGCAGCCTCGTGCGGGCGTTCATCCAGTCCGAATGCGACGAGGCCCAGATACGCGTCGCGCTCAACGACGCCGCGCCGCTCTACCGCGACGCCCCCGAACACCAGGCCGCGCGGATGTCGGTACAACAATCGGTGGACGCCTTCATGCTGCAAGCACTGCCTGCCGTCCCGGCACAGGCCCGCGCCCTGGCAGGTGACCTGGTGATCACGACGCTCAGTACCGTGGGCAAGCGATTTTCATCCGCGCCCCGCTCTCCTGTGGAAGTTGCCGTCTATAGCGATGCCATGGCCGATATGTTCTGCGCCTACCTGGAAAGCCTGCAGCGACAGCCCCCCGAGACTACGCTCAGCTGACTGTTCACGATCAACACCGCAGTGACAGCGAGCAGGCGCTTTCACTACACTCCCCGGTCTTGTTCCCCTCCGTTGCGAGACGTCCAATCACTATGAAAAACATAACAAGTTCGATGACGCTCTGTGGCCTGTTGGCGCTCTCCGGCGGCGCCCTGGCCGAGCCGGCACCTTCGCTGCTGGACCAGGTCCTGCAACGCGGCGAACTGAAGGTGTGCACCACCGGCGACTACAAGCCCTATACCTTTAAAACCGAAGCGGGCGAATACGAAGGCATCGACATCGATATGGCGCGGTCGCTGGCCGCCAGCCTGGGCGTCAAGGTGCAATGGGTGCAGACCACCTGGAAAACCCTGATGCCGGATATGGTTGCCGGTCAATGCGACATCGGCATGGGCGGGATTTCGGTGACGCTGGAACGCCAGAAGAAAGCCTATTTCAGTGACACCCTGGACGTGGATGGCAAGATCCCGCTGGTGCGTTGCGAAGACAAGGAGCGCTACCAGACCCTCGAACAGATGAACCAGCCTTCGGTACGCCTTGTGGAGCCGGCCGGCGGCACCAACGAAGCCTTCGTCCGGGCGTTCCTGCCCAACGGCCAGCTCAGTTTCCACGACAACGTGACCATCTTCCAGCAACTGCTGGACAAGAAAGCCGACGTGATGATTACCGACGCGTCAGAAGCGCTCTACCAGCAAAAACTCAAGCCCGGCCTGTGCGCGGTCAACCCGACCCGCTACCTGCAATATGGCGAGAAGGCCTACCTGCTGCCTCGGGATGACGCCACCTGGAAGATGTACGTCGATCAGTGGCTGCACCTGAGCAAGGCCAATGGCAGCTACCAGAAAGTGATTGGGCAGTGGTTGGCCGTCCCGGCCGCCCAATAACCGTTCGCTGACAAAACAAAAAAACATGTGGAAGCGAGCTTGCTCGCGATGGCGCCACGTCTGCCGCATTGATGTTGGCTGACGCACCGCTATCGCGAGCAAGCTCGCTCCCACACAGGGTTGGGCCTGTTCAGGACTGACCGCTTTACGTCACTGCGCCGCCCGCACCTTGGCGATCTCCTCGTACATCGTCTTCACCAGCTCGCCATCCAGGGATTTGGCGAACTTGTCGATCACCGGTTGCACGCGCTCACGAAAGCGATCTTTCTCGGCTGGGGTGATCTCATTCACGGTCATCGCGCCGGCCAACGTCACCTTGGCCTTGTCCATGCCCGCCGCCGTGACTTCACGCTGGAATGTTTGCGCTTCGGCCGCGGCCGCGCGAATCATTGCCTTTTCGTCGTCGTTAAGGCGGTTCCAGGTTTTCTGGCTGATGATCAACGACTGCGGGTTGAAGATGTGGCCCGTGACGGAGAGATACTTCTGCACCTCGTAGAACTTGTTGCCCTCAATCACGGTGAACGGGTTTTCCTGACCGTCGATGGTGTGTTGCTCAAGACCCGTGTAGACCTCGGGGAACGCCATCGGCACCGGGTTGGCGCCCAGGGCGGAGAAGGTCTCCAGGTAGATCGGCGACTGGATGACGCGAATCTTCAAGCCCTGCATGTCCTCAAGCTTGGTCACCGGGTGCTTGCTGTTGGTCAGGTTACGGAAACCCAGGTCCCAATAACCCAGCCCTACCAGCCCCTTGCTATCCAGTTGCGCCGCCAGTTTCTGCCCGACCGGCCCATCGATCACCGCATGGGCTTCCTCGACGTTGTTGAACAGGAACGGGAAATCGAGCATGGCATAATCCGGTGCCTGGGCGGCCAGGATGCCGGAGTTGAGCACGGTGATGTCCAGCGTGCCGCCCTGCAACGCCGACACCGTTTGCACGTCGCCGCCTAGCGTACCGCCGGGGAACAGGCGGACCTTGATCTTGCCACCGCTCTTTTCGCTGAGCAGGTCGGCGAACTTCTGCGCGCCCTGCCCTTGTGGATGCTCCTTGACGTTCTGGAACGCGAATCGCAGGGTACGTTCGCGGATTTCATCGGCGTGGCTGACCACGCTACCCAGCAGCAGTCCCGTTGCGCACGCCCCGGCCAACAGGGTTTTCATCAGTTGTCCCATGTCACTCTCCGATCATTATTGTTTTTAAGTCGAGCTACTACGGCTTGCACCGGCATTAACCGGTGAAGAATTTCAGGGGTCCCAGGACCAGTTGCGGGAACAGGACCAGCAGGAACAGCACCGCCAGTTGCGCTAGAAGGAACGGCCACACGCCACGAACGATTTCTTCGATATTGAGCTTGGAAACCCCGCTCACCACGTTGAGCACAGTGCCCACGGGCGGGGTAATCAGGCCGATGGCGGTGTTGATCAGGAACAACACGCCGAAGTAAACCGGGTCGATGCCCGCCTGGGTGATCGCCGGCATCAGCACCGGTGTGAGGATGAGGATGCTCGGCGTCATGTCCATGACCGTACCGACCAGGATGATCATCAGCATGATCACTACCAACAGCAGGGTCGGGCTATCCATGAACGGCTCGAGCACCGCCGCCAATTGGCCTGGCAAGTCGGCAATGGTCACCAGCCAGGAAGAAACCATGGCGGCGGCGACCAGCAGCATCACCACCGAGGTGGTCTTGGCCGAGGACAGGATCACCTCGTACAACTGGCTGACTTTCATTTCCCGGTAGATCACCAGGGACACGAATAGCGAATAGACCGCCGCCACCACTGCCGCTTCCGTCGGGGTGAAAATGCCGAACTTGAGGCCGAAAATAATGATGATCGGCAAGCCCATGGCCCAGCTGCCCTCAACCAATGCCCGCAGGACCTCGGCACGGGATTGCTTGGGTGGCGTCTCGACATTCTCGCTGCGGGAAACGAACCACCAGGCAATGGCGAGCGCCGCTCCGAGCATGATCCCCGGCACGATGCCGGCCAGGAACAACTTGGAAATCGACACCCCGGACGCCACGCCAAAGACAATGAAGCCAATGCTCGGCGGAATGATCGGCGCGATAATGCCACCGGCGGCAATCAAACCCGCCGAGCGTGCCCGGTTATGCCCGGCCAGCACCATCATCGGTACCAACAAGGCCGCCAGTGCCGCCGCATCGGCCACGGCCGAACCGGAGAGCGACGCCAGCAGGCAGGACGCGATGATCGCCACGTAACCGAGACCACCGCGCTTGTGCCCCACCAGCGCCATGGCAATGTTGACGATGCGTTTGGACAAGCCACCGACATTCATGATCTCGCCGGCCAGCATGAAGAACGGCACGGCCATCAGTGGGAAGCTGTCCGCCCCGTTGAGCAGGTTCTGGGCAATGATTTGCGCGTCGAACAGATCCAGGTAGAACATCAACGCCACACTGACCACCAGCAAGGCAAACGCGATGGGCATGCCCAGTGCCATGCTGCCCATCAGGGAACCGAGGAAAATAACCAGCGTCATGGGCGGGTACTCTTGATGTGGTCAGGGGTGATGGAGTTAGGTGTGATCACCTCGGCGTCGTTGTCCTTGACCATCACCAACTCGTCATCCCCCAGCTTGCCGGACAGCGCCAGGTAGAGCTCGTAGAGCAGGATCGCTGCGGCACTGGCGCCAAACACCAGGCCGGCCCCATAAAACAGCGCCATGGACAATCCTGACGCCGGGGCAACTACATTCAGGTTGATCGCGGCCTGTTGCCAACTGCCACTGAAAATCAGCCAGCAGATGTACAACATCAAAAGATGACTGATCACCAGGCAGATACGCTTTCCGGCCGGCGGCAAGCGCTTGACCAGGCTGTCCATGCCCAGGTGAGCACGGTCCTTGAGCGCCACCAGGGCACCGAGAAATATCATCCAGACGAAGAACCAGCGCGACAGCTCCTCCGACACACTGATGCCAGAGTTGAAGGCATAACGCAGCACCACATTGCCGAACACCAGCACGATCATCGCGACCATGCACAACACAATCAGTAGCTTGAGCAGCTTGAAATACAGATCGACGATTTTTGTCATCTTGAAGAACTCCGAGGCTTGTCGAGCGCCGACATCCCATTGGCGCGATAAGACCGCAAACAGCGTGGGCCGCTAGCGGATCGAACCTGAGAGGCTGGAAGATGCTTCCGGATTGGAACAACGGATCAAGGGAAAGGCGTGTGGCGCTCGCAGACGAGTAGGCATGGAGTATTCCTCTATTTTTATTATGGTCTTGGCCTCGTTGGGCAAGACGGGTTGCCGATAAAATGTACCACCCGGTTAGTTTGGTCAATAACCCCGACAGGCGTACAACACAAAGCGTGCGATTATCGGTCGCCATGAGAGGACGACTTACCGCCTCTTGGATGTGAGTGGGACCGTTCTACGCAACTTACCGATTACAAGTAACGACTCCGCCTAGTGGGCCATTGCGAGTGGAACCATTCTTTTGGCTTATTAGTATAAAAGCTAAAATTAAATTGAACTTTTTTACAGATAGCCAACTTCAACTCCAACTAACCAAGTAAAAACCGTTATTTCAGACGACTTACAGGCGCCATTCCAATGACACCCCCGCACCGGCCAAGCGAGAAATTAGGCGCCAAAAAAACATCGGCACCACCGTCCCAATTCTGAACAGGCCATTAAATCGGCATCTAAATAATAAAAAATCTTTTGATATCAACAAGTAACAGAAGTTATAGCGCATCTTTAAGACACCTCTACCCGACCACTAAACAACCCTCAGAGAAATTATTAATAAACTTCCGCATATAAATCTTTGCGCTCATGATTTTTGATGCTAATAATCTGCCGCCCCGAACTTCAAGATGCCACTGCGTCACTTCCTGTGTACGTCAAACCGCTGTCTGACAACGGGTCACTACTCAACTTAAATCGCTTGCTTTCTCGAATGCCTCATCGCGTCCGGGCGAGCTGCTGTGCGGCGCAGCAAACTGCGCGAGGAAGGGCGTCATCGCAACTAATCATCCACGAATCAAGATCCTTTCGATCTTCGGTACCCGTCCGGAAGCCATCAAGATGGCCCCCTTGGTCAAGGCCCTCGCCGCCGAACCGGGCATTGAGTCACTGATCTGTGTCACCGGCCAGCATCAGAGCATGCTCAAGCAGGTCCTGGATCTGTTCGACCTCAAGGCCGATTTCACCCTCGACGTGATGACGCCGCACCAGACGCTCAACTCCCTGACTGCCGCGTTGTACGCAGCCATCGACCCGGTGCTGGAACAGACCCGGCCGGATCGGGTGTTGGTCCACGGCGATACCACTTCGGCCATGGTCGCGTCGATGGCCGCTTTCCATCGACGCATCCCTGTCGGCCATGTGGAAGCCGGCCTGCGCACCGGCGACATCTACAGCCCTTGGCCGGAAGAAATGAACCGCCGCTGCATCGACCTCAGCGCCGACCTGCTGTTCGCACCTACCGAACAATCGCGTGACAACTTGCTGGGCGAACGTCTGCAAGGCCGTTGCCTGGTGACCGGCAACACCGTGATCGACGCGCTGCAACTGACGGCCCGACGCATCAATGACGATGCCCGGTTGCGTGACGAACTGGATCAACAGTTCCCGTACCTGCAAACCGGACGCAAGCTGCTGCTGGTGACCGGCCACCGCCGAGAAAACTTCGGCGAGGGCTTCCTGGACATCTGCAAGGCCTTGCGTCACCTGGCCCAGCGACCGGATATCCAGATCGTCTACCCGGTGCACCTCAACCCCAACGTACTAGGCCCGGTGACCGAACAGCTGGGCGATCTGCTCAATGTGCATTTGATCAAGCCGCTGGACTACCTGGCCTTCGTACGCTTGATGCAACACGCCCATGTCATCCTCACCGACTCCGGTGGCGTGCAGGAAGAAGCGCCGTCGCTGGGCAAACCGGTGCTGGTGATGCGCGATGTCACTGAACGCCCTGAAGCAGTAGCGGCGGGCACGGTGCGCCTGGTCGGCACCTCGCCGGCATCGATCATCGCTGGCGTGGACGCATTGTTCGACGATGACGCGTTGTGGCGCCGCGCCTCACAAGCCGCCAACCCCTATGGCGACGGCAATGCCAGCCAACGCATCGTCGATACCCTGATGGGGCGCCCGGTCGACGACTTCGTCGTGGCCCAACCGCCTGCACAGCAGCCGGTCGCTCCATCACTGTCCGAGCCGCGTGAGTTGCTCGCCGATTTCAACTGACCACCGTTATTCCTCTTATCAGATCGAGACTTGCCTGAATGAAGCCTTCCGTTGCCATCCCTACGGGTGCGCTCAGCGCCCTTGCCTGCGGCTTGAGCCTGCTCGCGCTCATGCCGACCTTTGCCCTGGCTGCGGACAGCCCGCTGACCCAGGCTATTCATCGACTCAACGCCGATACCCGCCAGACACGTGAAGTGCGCTTGAGCGACCTGGGTATCACTGCGCCGATCCTCTTGAGCGCCAGCGACGCCCGCCGCGAACTCTACCTGCCAGTGCCCGCCGGCGTTGCCCTCGATGACGCAACCTTGCAACTGGATGCCAGCTACCTCAATGGCGAAGGCGGTCGCAACACCCTGCTGCTGTCCCTCGATGGTTACCCGGTGCGCGCCGAAGGGCTTAGCGAGGCACAAGGCGATGCCAGCGCCACACTCGGCGTCGACAAGGCCGCGCGTGACAACGGCCTGGTGCGCCTGGGCGTTGCCTGGTCCTCGGTGGTGTCTCGACCGTTGTGCGAAGACGATCGGGTCATCGGCAACGTGCTGCGCATCCAACCCGAGACACGCCTGAACTACAGCTACGACGCCAGTCAGTTACGCGACGTTGGTACGGCTTGGGCGGCCCTGCCCGGTGAACCCGGCATCCTCGTCGCCCCCGGTTCGTTGTCCGCTGCCAGCTACGATTCGGCCTGGCGCCTGGGCGTGGCACTGGAACGCATCGGCAAACACAGCCGCATCCTGCCCTTCCCTGTCGTGCAGGACAGCGTGGACCTGAGCAGCCTGCGCATTCCTGCCGAGTTATTGAGCATTCCAGCCTTCGCCAGCCTCAACGGCAAAGGCCCGCACACCTTGGCCAACCCGGCCGAGATCGGCGCACTGCTGGTGTTGGGCCAGACCTCGAACGTACAGGCAGACCTGGCGATCAACGACCCGGAACTGCTCAAGGCCATCAACCAGTCCCTGGACGCCTTGCAAAACCAGGTCCAGGGCCTCGACACAACGGCAGCCAGCGCGCTGACCCAATGGCGCGAACAGCACGTCAACGCAGCGCTGGCGAGCGCCGGCACCGACAACGTAAGCCTGGCGCTGCTCGGCACTCGCCCGGTCCTGATGATCGCCCCGCAATCCACCGGCAAAGCCTTGTCGCTGCTCGGTTCGGCGTGGAGCAAACTGGCGAAAAGTCGTCAATTGACCGTGAGCGAAGCGCAAACACCGTTGAGCGACGATGGCCGTGTAGCCCTGTCGCGACTGGGCGGCGCCCCTGGCAACTTCGACGTGGCCTCGCGATTCGACTGGAGCACTTCGTTCCCTCTGGGCAGCGTGGCTTACGACGGTCGCCTGCCGGTCACGTCCGTGGTGGACGTCTCCGCAGCCCCGGGGGCTTCCGCTACAGCACCGGTGGCCTCGCTGTTTTTCAATGATTTCCTGATCGGCGCGCAGCAACTGACTACCGATGGTGAGCCACAGCGCATCCAGGCCCACATCCCACGCTACGCCCTGGGCTCGAAGAACACCTTGCGCGTGTCGTTCCAGCGCCAGCCGGTCAGCGACCGCTGCCTGGAAACGCCGCAAGCCTTCCCGGTATCGGTCCTGCCGACCAGCCACATCGTCCTGGAAAAAACCTCGCTGGACGACGACTTCTCCGGCATGGCCGCACGCTTCGCCGTGGACACCCAGATCCTGGTTCCCCAGGCCTACCTCGACCAACCGGCCAGCAGCCTGACGCGGGTCATTTCGGTGGCCGATACCAGCGGCGTATCGCCGCTGCGCGCGCAGCTCAAGGTCAGCGCTGATCCGAAAGCCGTCGTCAGCCCGGACAAAGCCTTCCTGGCCTTCGAGTTGCCGCTCAAGGACAGCCAGGAATCGGTCCAGGTCGACGAGCAAGGTCGCCTGCGCATCAACCACAAGGACCAGGTGTTGCTGGACGTACAACCCCTCAACCAATTGGCCTCGCTGCAAGTGGTGCAGACCGCAGGCCAGCACGGCCTGGTCTACCGGGCCCTGGGCAACCAGCCGCCAAGCCTGGCCAAGCCGATTGTGCTGACCCGTGGCGACGTGGCGATTCTGGGCAACAACGGGGCCGTGGCGATCTTCGATACCCAAGACCCAAGCGGTAGCCTGCTGATCGGCAGCGAAGAACCCAAGGGCCTGGACGCCTGGCGTAAACCTTCGCTGCTCTGGTTGATTCCAGGCGCCATTATCCTGTTCCTCCTCTTGTTGCTGGCAGGCCGTAGCGCCCGTCGCAATCGCCAGTAACGGTACCCTTCGATGACGTCGATTTATTGGCCCTATTGGCTGGCCCATTACTACAACTACCTGGAGATCGCGACCATCGTGGTCGCGGTGCTGATCCTGATCTCCAGCCTGGACGATCTGATCGTTGACGTGTGGTACTGGTCTCGTCGCCTGTACCGCAAGTTCACCGTGGACCGCCGCTACCGGCCGCTGACCGTCGAGCAATTGTTGGCCCGGGACGAACAGCCCCTGGCGATCATGGTGCCGGCCTGGCTGGAATACGACGTCATCGCGCCGATGATCGAGAACATGGTGTCGACACTCGACTACCAGAACTACGTGGTGTTCGTCGGTACGTACATCAACGACCAGCGCACCATCGACGAAGTCGAGCGGATGCGCAGACGCTACAAACAACTGCACCGCGTGGAAGTGCCCCATGCCGGGCCGACCTGCAAGGCCGACTGCTTGAACTGGGTGATCCAGGCGATTTTCCTGCATGAGAAAACCCATGGCATGACCTTCGCCGGCGTCGTCCTGCACGACAGCGAGGACGTGCTGCATCCGCTGGAACTGCGTCTGTTCAACTACCTGTTGCCGCGCAAGGACATGATCCAGTTGCCCGTGGTGTCGCTGGAGCGCAACTGGTACGAATGGGTGGCGGGCGTCTACATGGACGAGTTCGCCGAATGGCACGGCAAGGACCTGGTGGTGCGTGAAAGCATGACCGATACCGTACCCTCGGCCGGCGTCGGAACCTGTTTTTCCCATCGCGCCCTGCGGGTGCTGGCCGGTGAAACCGAAAACCAGCCGTTCAACACCGACAGCCTCACCGAGGACTATGACGTTGGCGCGCGCTTGGCCAAGGTTGGCATGAATGCGATCTTCGTACGTTTCCCGGTGCAGTTCCGGGTGCTGCGCAAATCCTGGTTTCGCAAACCCTACGAATCGACCCTGACCATGCCATTGTGCGTACGCGAGTTCTTCCCGGACACGTTCCGCACCGCCTTCCGGCAGAAGGCACGCTGGACCCTGGGCATCGGCTTGCAAGGCTGGGAGCAGATGGGTTGGAACGGCTCGCTGGCCAACCGATACCTGCTGTTTCGCGACCGCAAGGGCGTGGTGACGGCGTTCGTGAGCATCATTGCCTACGTTATTCTGGTGCAACTGCTGGGCTTGATCGTCCTGCGCCACAGCGGCTTATGGGACGTCACCTTCCCTACGCCGTTTGAAAGCAATGACCTGATCAAATACCTGCTGCTGGCCAACGGCGTCGCCTTGGTCTGGCGAATCCTGCACCGTTATTACTTCACCGCCGTGCTGTACGGCTGGCAGCATGGCTTGCTGTCCATGCCGCGCATGCTGGTGGGCAACTTCGTCAACTTCATGGCCGCTTCCCGGGCCTGGCGCATGTTCCTGGTGGGCAAGGTGATGAATCGCAAGCTGGTCTGGGACAAGACCATGCACGATTTTCCTTCCACCGACCTGGTCGCCATCGCGCCGCGCCGCCTGGGCAGCGTGTTGCTGTCCTGGCAGGCTATCACAGACACGGCCCTGCAAAGCGCCCTCCACGAACAACAGTCGCGCAACGTGCCTTTGGGGCGAATTCTGCTCAATAACGGCTGGCTGGACGATGAAACCCTGGCCGAAGCCATCGCGTTCCAGAATGACCTGCCACGGGTCTTTGATGTCGCCGAGAAAGCCGCTGCCTCGACGTCCCCGCTGAGCCCCGAGTTTGCCTTGCGCTGGCGGGTCGTGCCTCTGGGCCCCAACAGCGAAGGCCGCGAACAGATCGCCGTCGCCAACCCCTTGCCCGATGAAGGCCTGCAACAGGTCAGCGCCGCGCTGGGTAGCGAGCCGGTGCAACTGATTGCCCGGGAAAGCGAAATTCTCGCGCTGTTGCGCAAGCTGCCTGCGCGCAACGGTCATGCCGTACCCAATGCCCGGGCGCCGCTGTTGGGCGACCTGCTGATCGAAATGGGCCTGCTCGATCGCGACGAATTCAGTCGCGTCATGCTCCAGTACCGCCCGCAACACCACGGCCGCATCGGCGATTACCTGGTCGACAGCGGCGTGCTGCCACGTTCGACGATCGAACAGGTCGTGGCCCGTCAGCACAATCTCTACCCAACGGAGCTCCCGGCATGAACCGCCCCTTCCTGACCCTTTTGGCCACGGGGCTGAGCCTGATACCAGCGTTTGCGCTTGCCGAAACGTTGCCGCTGCCACTGTCCGGGCCGGCCTATACCGCCGCCAACGAAGCCTACAGCGCCTACGAACGCAAGGACTACGACCTGGCCATTACCAAGGCACGCGAAGCCCTGCGCCAGCGTGCCGACGTGACGCGCCTGAACACCCTGATCGAGTTGGCCGAGCGGGACAAGAAACTGCGCGACCAACCCCAGCCCCTGGCAGCGTCTCGCACCGCCAGCGCAGCACCGGGTTTCGTCGCCGCGTCCCAGGGGTTCAAGGCCTATGACCGCGAACAATTCGGCCTGGCCGCGCAATCGGCCCGCAAGGCCGTCACCCAGGCACCCCGGCGCCGTGAATATCGCCTGTTGCTGATCGACGCCTTGCAGCGCCAGCAACACTTGGAAGAAGCCGACCTAGCCACCACCGATGCCCTTGGTGTCTTTGCCAACGACAACACGTTGTTGATGCGCCGCAAAGCCATTCGCCGCCAACTCGCGGTACCGCTGGCGACCCAGGGCTATCGCGCCCTGGAGCAAGGCAACACAGTCCTGGCCGTGGACCAGGCGCGCAAAGCCGTGGCCTGGGCACCAGAGATCGCCGCCAACCAGCAACTGCTCATCAGTGCCCTGCTCGCGGCGAAGGCTGACGTGAGTGCCGAACAGGCCGCTTCTGCCGCACTGGCGCTGGACGATCACCAAGCCGCGCCGTGGATCCTGCGCAGCTTTGCCCGTAACCGCCAGGGCAAGACGCAGGCGGCCCAGGACGATCTTCACCAAGCGCAGAGCCTTGCGGGCCTGTCGGCCGGGGAAGCTCGTGACATCCGCTTCGCCCAGGCCCAATCCTCACCACCAGTGCTGCTATGCCAGGAGAGCACCTACGGTCTGACCTGCTCCATCTCGCCGGGCAACACCGGCGGGCAGGCTCCGGTGAGCGATCTGCAGCTAGCTTATAACTGGGTTCGAGCCGGCGACGACGAATCAGCCCATGCCGCGTTCCGCAAGGCGGACGCCACCGCGCGATTGGCACCGGCACCCGCCCAGGACGCTGCCTACAACGCCATGCGAGTCCATGAAGACGACGAAGCCGTGGCGTACTTCAAGCGCGTCATCGATGGGCAAAAAACCGCTGAGACGCCCTTGTCCCCGCAACAGCTTTTCGATACCCGTCGCACCGTGGGCGATGTATCACGCAGACTCGGCCTGACCAGCACCACCAGCTATCGCGG
The DNA here is from genome assembly GCF_008801605.1 of Pseudomonas brassicacearum subsp. brassicacearum. Classification (GTDB taxonomy): domain Bacteria; phylum Pseudomonadota; class Gammaproteobacteria; order Pseudomonadales; family Pseudomonadaceae; genus Aquipseudomonas; species Aquipseudomonas brassicacearum. Next base: position 17,396 of record NZ_VZPJ01000014.1, read on the forward strand.
CAGCAGTTCCAGTGGCCTGAGCGCCGCCCCGGGCACCAGCAGCAGCGGCAGCGAAAGCAATGACCTGCTGCAAAACAGCACCGAACTGTCGTGGCGTCCGCTGGGCTATCGCAATGGCCGCTTTGTCGAACTCTACGGGCGCATCACTGACACCCTGTGGAGCAAGAACAGCGAATCGGACACGGGCGCGGATGCCTTGCAAGGCGCTCTCGGCGTGCGGGTCAAGCCCTTCAGTTCGGTCAACATCATGGCGGCCCTTGAACGGACCTTCCCTCTGGGTTCTTCCAATGTCGACGGCGACTGGCTGGTGCGACTGGGCTACGGTTCGAGCATCGGCACCGATCTGCGGGTCGATGTGCCGAGCTGGTGGACCTCACAGCTGTACGCCGAGGTCGGCCACTACATCAACGACTCGCGAGACTACTTCAACAGCGAATGGCAAGTGGGCCGCAGCTATGCCATCGGCGGAACCGGCTCGCGCTGGGTGACCTTCCCCCATGTCGTCGCGGCGATCGACTACGATTCCAAGATGAAGAGCGAAGCCGGCGGCGGCTTTTCTTCCGGCGACGCCGGGGGGATCGGGATAGGAAACAACGTACGTTACTGGTTCCGGGAAGACGCCTACAACGCGCCACGCTCCTATGTGGACCTGTCCCTGCAATACCGGGCCAGGGTGTTTGGCGAGGATCGCGCCAAAGGCGTGTTCGCGCGCCTGACCTACTCCTATTGAGGACGCTGGTGGGATATTCGGTTCGTCGGTACGAAAAGCGGCTCGCCTTGCCGAGCCGCGACTACACTGCATCCAGAAGGGACTTGTTTGAATAGCTTCGCAAAGTTCGTCAATCGCAAGACCGTCGCGGCGCTGTTACTGGCCGCGCTCCTCGGCGCAGGTACAGGGACGTACTACATAATGACCACCACGACACCGAACATCGTCGGCATCGTCTGGCAGCCGGACAACCAGACCGTCGGCATCAGCGGCAATTGGGAAAAACTGGGGGTGCACGAGTTGCTCGTGCAATGGACGGTGGTGGACGACCAGGCCTTCGTGCCCGGCACCGGCCTGCCCAGCGTACCGGTACTGCCGGACTGGGCGCGCATCGCCAGGACGCCCTGGGCCCAGGATGTCATCCTCGGGCTGGCCGGCTATTTCAGCGAGAACCGCTCACGAGAAAACATCGAGCAACTGGCCGCGCTGTCGGAGCGCATTGCCGGGTTGCCAACGCCATTGCATGTCACCGGTTGGTACTTTCCGGCTGAGGTCGACCCCAGCTGGTCGGGCGCCACGGAGCTGCCGGCGTTGCTGGCCAAGCTGCCGCGCCCGCTGTGGATCAGCGTCTACGACGGCGCCAACATCGGCCCCGCCGCTACCGCAGACTGGCTCAAGCAATGGTTGCCGAACGACATCGGTGTGTTCTTCCAGGACGGCGTTGGCGTCTATGCCCGCACCGCCCCGGTTGCCCGAAGCTACGCCGATGCCCTGCGTGACCGGCTTGGCAAGGATCGCGTGCGGATCATCGTCGAAGCCTTTCGCCCCAAATACGGCGGTGGTTTCCGCTCCGCCACGGTCGACGAGCTCAAGCCACAATTGGCGGCCTATGCAGGCTATCCGCTCTACCTGTTCGACGGGCCGCACTACATGACACCAACCTTGGTGGACCAGTTGAAACAAGCCCTGGCCCTGCCTTGATCAGGACTTAAAGCCATCCGCTTGCCCCCGCTAACTGAGTTTGTATCGGTCTGTATCTGAAATGCGGACCGATACAAAACAATGCATCTCGCCCTCTCCTGGCACACATCGTCGATACATCCGCGCGTTTAACTGTGATCACCGGACAGCAACACATTCGCTGCCACGGACCCACTCAATCAAGCGCAAGGAGAATCACCATGTTCAATTTCTCGAAAGTATCGTCCCTGGCTATCGCCCTGACATTGGTTGGCGGTGTCGGCCTGGCCAATGTCGCCTCGGCCACCGCAGCCAGTGCATCGATTCACAACCAGGCGCAACAGCTGGCTGAAGGCGGCTCCGATCGCTTGCTGGAAAATCGCGTGGCCGAAGGCGGCTCCGATCGCTTGCTCGAGAACCGTGTGGCTGAAGGTGGCGCTGATCGGCTGCAGGAGTTGCGTGAACGCAGCGCGGTGTGAAGCGCTTTTGTGGCAATGGCGCTTACTCTCGCTCGATTCTGTAGGAGCTGGCGAAGCCTGCGATCTTTTGATCTTGAGCTTTCGACTCAATGAGCAATGGAAAGATCGCAGCCTCGCTTCGCTCGTCAGCTCCTACAGCGCATCCTCGCTGCGAGTGCCTGACAGGGCGGCTCAGGGCTTGATGTTCTTCAGCTCATTGAGCAACGCGAGCAGTTGCTGCATCTTTTCCTCGCCGAACTGTTCTTCGATCCGTCGATAGTTGCTTTCCATGCCCTCGCTCATGGACACGAAACACTGCTGGCCGCGCTCGGTCAGCCCGACAAAGACCCGTCGCTGATCCTGGCTGGACTTCTGCCGCCGCACCAAGCCGTCACGCTCCAGGCGACTGAGCACACCGGTCATGCTCGGCTTGAGGATGCACGCCTGGTGAGCGAGCTGATGGCTTTCCAGCTCCCCTTGCTGATGCAGGATACGGATCACCCGCCATTGCTGTTCCGTGAGGTCATGCTGGTTCAGCGCCGGTCGAAAAAAAGCCATCGCCGCTTCGCGGGCTTGCAACAGCGTCAGGGTCAATGAGGGTCTGGGGTTGGCCATGTTCGAACTGTGTGGATGGGCGAGTCGGCAGCTTAGTTGGGCCGCCTGGCTGCTGCAAGAAGCATGGCCGCGCTATGTCACTGTGGAAGGGGATTCTGTGGGAGCAAAGCTTGCTCCCACAGAATCCCTCTCGCCACTATTCAGCGCAACCCCGATTGCCGCTGGCGATACTCCCCCGGCGTGAGCTGGGCGTAACGCTGGAAAAACCGACTGAAATACGCCGGGTCCTTGAACCCGAGCTGGTAGCAGATTTCATTGGCCGAGCTGCCGGTGAACAACAACAGGCGCTTGGCCTCCTGCATCAGCCGCTCCATGATCAGGCGTTTGGAAGGCAGGTCGGCGATGCGTCGGCACACATCATTGAGGCGCGCCTCGGTCACGCCGATGCCTTCGGCGTAGCGCGACAACGGCCAATGCTGCAGGTAGTGGGCCTCGATCAACTCGTTGAAGCGGTGAAAGATCTTCAGGTCTTCATGCCGGGCCGGCCTGGCCTCCAGGGAGTTGGAACACAACCGTAGCAGGCTGATCATGATCAGCCGCGTCAAAGCGTCCAGTGCTGCGCTGCGCCCCGGGCGCCCGGCCGTCACCTCCTCGCTCAACTCCTCGAACAGGTACTCCAGGCGCCGCACCTCCCCCGCCTGCCCGGGCCCCAGTTGCGCCAGCGCTACGCAGGCTGCCGGCATCTGCACGCCCGCCGGCGCCAGGCTCGGGTCGGCGTCGATCAACTGCCACACCAATTGCTGGCGCACCGTCAGCACATGCCCGTCACTGTCGGCCTCGGTCACGAAGGAATGGGGAATGGTCGGCGGTGTGAGGAAGAACATCGGGCCGGATTCGACGTACTGCTGGTCATCGAGATACACGCGCACGGTGCCGCTCTTGACGTAATGCACCTGGAAGAACCGGTCGTGGCGATGAACCGGCATGTTGCGACCGAAAAAATCCGCCAGGTTGGCGAGTCGGTCGTAATGCACTTCCGCGTCGCTATAGCGCTGGTCGTACACCTGACCAATGTTGATGTTGGGGATCGGCTGACGGTCAGTCATCACGCAGTACTCGTTTTCTTATTCTGGTCCAGGCACCTGCCGCAGCCATCCTGCACCGAATCCGGCAAGGCAACCAGTGCCCGTTCATTCTGTCACGCTTGACGATAGTTAACATCTTAATTATAACTGTTAACACATTAACAATAACCGCAGAGCCCTCACCCCTCTGCATCGCCAGGAGACAAGCATGAGCCGTGCCCTGCATGACGTCGCGACCGGCACCCTGTTCGGGGTCGCGCTGAACTACCAGGGGCTGCTGAAACAGCGCCTCGCCGAGTTCGAGCAACCGCCCTACCAGAAACCGCCGCTCAAGCCCGTGCTGTTCATCAAGACCCCTAACACCCGCAACTGGCACGGTGCCGAGGTGTTTCACCCCGGTCGCGGCGAAACACTGCAACCAGGGCCGGCGCTGGGCGTGGTCATGGGCAAGTCGGCCAGTCGCGTCAGCGCCGCCGAAGCCCTGGACTACGTGGCCGGCTACACCATCGTCAATGAATTCAGCCTCCCGGAAGACAGCTATTACCGCCCCGCCGTCAAGGCCAAGTGCCGGGACGGCTTCTGCGCCATCGGCCCAGAACTGGTGCCTACCACTCAGGTGGCCGACCCTCACAGCCTGGCGATCACGCTGTACGTCAACGGCGAGGTTCGCCAGCAGAACAGCACGGCCAACCTCGTTCGCAACATTCCCCAACTGATTGCCGAGATCAGCGAATTCATGACCCTGCATGCCGGCGACGTGCTGATCACGGGTACGCCTGAAGGCCGGGTCGACGTACTGCCCGGTGACCGTGTCGAAGTGGACATCGCCGGCCTGGGCCGTCTGGTCAATACCATCGTGGCCGAGGAAACAGGAGCAGGTTCATGAAACACGCACGCATTCGTTTTGAAGGCCAGGATCAAGCCGTCACCGTTGAAGCTCACAACGCTGTACGCCTGGCCGACGGTCGCCTGGTGGCCGAGGACCAGGTCCAGTGGCTGCCACCGGCCACCGGCAGCATGTTCGCCCTGGGCCTGAACTATGCCGATCACGCCGCCGAGTTGGCGTTCAAGCCGCCGACCGAACCCCTGGCATTCATCAAGTCCCCCGGCACCTACACCGGCCACAACCAGGTGAGCTGGCGTCCCGACAACGTCGCCTACATGCACTACGAGTGCGAGCTCGTGGCGGTCATCGGCAAAGCGGCGCGCAACGTCAAGCGCCAGGATGCGTTGCAATACCTGGCCGGCTACACCGTGTGCAACGACTACGCGATCCGCGATTACCTGGAAAACTACTACCGCCCCAACCTGCGAGTGAAGAACCGCGATGCCACCACCCCCGTCGGCCCATGGATCGTCGATGTGGCTGATGTACCGGACCCGAGCAACCTGACGCTGCGCACCTGGATCAATGGCGAACTGCGCCAGGAAGGCAGCACCAAGGACATGATTTTCGATATCCCGTACCTGATCGAATACCTGTCCAGCTTCATGACCTTGCAACCCGGCGACATGATTGCCACCGGCACGCCGGAAGGCCTGGCGGACGTTGTGCCCGGTGATGAAGTGGTGGTGGAAGTGGAAGGCGTCGGCCGTCTGGTCAATCGAATTGTCAGCGAAGCCGAGTTCTTCGCATCCCGTAAAGAGGCTTGAGCAGCATGATCAAACACTGGATCAACGGCCGTGAGGTCGAAAGCAAAGACGTGTTCGTCAACTACAACCCGGCCACCGGCGAGGCCATCGGTGAAGTCGCCAGCGGCGGTGCCGAGGAAGTCGCCCAGGCTGTGGCCGCCGCCAAGGAGGCCTTCCCGAAGTGGGCCAATACCCCCGCCAAGGAACGCGCCCGGCTGATGCGCAAGCTCGGTGAACTGATCGAGCAGAACGTGCCGAAACTGGCCGAACTGGAAACCCTCGACACGGGCTTGCCGATCCACCAGACCAAGAATGTGCTGATTCCGCGTGCATCCCACAACTTCGATTTCTTTGCCGAAGTCTGCACGCGCATGGACGGTCATACGTATCCGGTCGACGACCAGATGCTCAACTACACCCTGTACCAACCGGTGGGTGTCTGCGCGCTGGTATCGCCCTGGAACGTACCGTTCATGACCGCGACCTGGAAGACCGCGCCGTGCCTGGCGCTGGGCAACACGGCCGTGCTGAAGATGTCCGAGCTGTCGCCGCTGACCGCCAACGAGCTGGGTCGCCTGGCGGTCGAGGCTGGCCTGCCCAATGGCGTGCTGAACGTGATCCAGGGTTACGGCGCAACCGCCGGCGATGCGCTGGTGCGCCATCCGGATGTTCGGGCGATCTCCTTCACCGGCGGCACCGCCACCGGCAAGAAAATTATGCAGACCGCCGGGTTGAAGAAGTATTCGATGGAACTGGGCGGCAAGTCGCCGGTGCTGATTTTCGAAGACGCCGACCTGGAACGGGCCCTCGACGCCGCGCTGTTCACGATTTTTTCCCTCAATGGCGAACGCTGCACCGCCGGCAGCCGGATCTTCATCCAGGAAAGTGTCTATCCGCAGTTCGTGGCCGAGTTCGCCGCCCGCGCCAAGCGCCTGATCGTCGGTGATCCGCAGGACCCGAAGACCCAGGTCGGCTCGATGATCACCCAGGCCCACTACGACAAGGTCACCGGCTACATCAAGATCGGCCTCGAAGAAGGCGCCACCCTCCTGGCCGGCGGCCTGGAGCGCCCGACCAATTTGCCTGCCCACTTGAGCCGCGGCCAGTTCATCCAGCCGACGGTGTTCGCCGATGTGAACAACAACATGCGCATCGCCCAGGAAGAAATCTTCGGCCCGGTGGTGTGCCTGATCCCGTTCAAGGACGAGGCCCAAGCCCTGCAATTGGCCAACGACACCGAATACGGCCTGGCCTCGTATATCTGGACCCAGGACATCGGCAAGGCCCATCGCCTGGCCCATGGCATCGAGGCCGGCATGGTGTTCATCAACAGCCAGAACGTGCGCGACCTGCGCCAGCCTTTCGGCGGCGTGAAGGGTTCCGGAACCGGCCGCGAAGGCGGACAGTACAGTTTTGAAGTGTTTGCCGAGATCAAGAACGTTTGCATCTCCATGGGCAGTCATCACATACCGCGCTGGGGTGTATGACCCCAGGTAAGTGATGAACCCTGTGGCGAGGGGATTTATCCCTGTTCCTGTGGGAGCAAGCTTTGCTCCCACAACCAAGATTCAACAAGAACAATTTTTCAGGAGAATCATCATGGGCGAAGTCGTCCTGGCTGCGAAAATCTGCCACGTTCCCTCCATGTACCTGTCGGAGCTGCCCGGCAAGCACCATGGTTGCCGCGCCGCCGCGATTGCCGGCCACAAGGAAATCGGTCGCCGCGCCCGGGAACTGGGGGCCGATACCGCCGTGGTGTTCGATGTGCACTGGCTGGTCAACAGCGCCTATCACGTCAACAGCGGCGCGCACTTCAAGGGCATCTACACCAGCAACGAGCTGCCGCACTTCATCAAGAACATGGAGTACGAATACTCAGGCGCCCCGGAACTGGGCGAGCTGATTGCCGCCGAGGCCAATGCCGCCGACGTGCGCACCCTGGCCCACAACATCCCGAGTCTTGAGCTGGAATACGGCACCCTGGTGCCCATGCGCTACATGCACATGGACGTCCCTCAGGAACAGAAATTCAACGTCGTGTCGATTGCCGCCTGGTGCGCCTGGCACCGCCTGCAAGACAGCTTCACCTTCGGCGCCGCCGTGCGCCGGGCCATCGAAAAAAGCGACCGCAAGGTGCTGGTGCTCGCGTCCGGCTCGCTGTCGCACCGTTTCTCCGACGATCGCAACGCTGAAGCCAACATCCACAACTGGACGCGGGAGTTCGACAAGCAGGTCGACCTGCACGTCGTCGAAATGTGGCGCCAAGGCCGCTGGAAAGAGTTCTGCGCCATGCTCCCGGACTACGCCGAACACTGCTTCGGCGAAGGCAAGATGCATGACACGGCGATGCTGCTGGGGTTGCTCGGCGGGCCGGACTACGACAAGCCTGCCGAAATCATCACCGAGCCTTTCGGCAGCTCCGGCACCGGCCAGATCAACGCTGTCTTCCCTGTTTGACACTGCGGCCGTACGGCATCCCCGTGCGGCCTGAAGGAGCCGTCATGCCGCATTTCATCGCTGAATACACCGACAACATCGAACAACAAGCCGACCTGCCCGGCCTGTTTGAAAAGGTCCACGCCTTGCTGGGCGACAGCGGCGTGTTCCCCCTGGGCGGCATCCGCAGCCGCGGCCTGCGCCTGGACACCTGGCGCATGGCCGACGGCAAGCACGACTACGCCTTCGTGCACATGACCTTGAAAGTCGGCCACGGCCGTGACCTGGCCACCCGCCAGAAAGTCGCGGAAAAACTCTTCGAGGTGATCACCGCGCACTTCGCCGAGCTCCAGGCCCAACGCCTGCTGGCCCTGTCATTCGAGATGATCGAGCTGCACGAACAGCTCAACTTCAAGGCCAACAACGTCCACGCCTTCCTCAAGGGCCAGGCCACCTGAATCCATCTGCCTGGCGTTCCCCATCGGCCCCTCTGACAAAAAGTACAAGATCATGAGCACAGCCAATACCGCCGACACTGCCGGCACCGTCGCGCACGACCGCACCCATGCCACCATCACCTGGCGGCTGATGCCGCTGCTGCTGGTCTGTTACCTCTTTGCCCACCTGGATCGCATCAACATCGGCTTCGCGAAGATGCAAATGAGCGCCGACCTGCAGTTCAGCGACACGGTCTACGGCTTCGGCGCAGGGCTGTTCTTCATCGCCTACGCGCTGTTTGGGGTGCCCAGCAACATGGCCCTGGACCGGGTCGGTCCGCGGCGCTGGATCGCCACGCTGATGGTGGTTTGGGGCGCCTTGTCCACCGGCATGTTCCTTATCGACAGCGCCGCCGGTTTCTACGTGTTGCGCTTTCTGCTGGGCGTGGCCGAGGCCGGTTTCTTTCCTGGCATCCTGGTCTTTCTCAACCGCTGGTATCCAGCCCGGCGTCGGGCCCAGGTAACCGCGTTGTTTGCCATCGCCGTACCGATGGCCGGGGTGATTGGCGGGCCTTTGTCCGGCGGTATTCTCGAGCACTTTCATGATGTTGGCGGTTTGCGCGGCTGGCAGTGGATGTTCGTCATCGAAGGGCTGCCGGTGATCCTGCTCGGCCTTGTTGTGCTCAAGTGCCTGCCGGACAATTTCGAGACGGTCAGTTGGCTCACGCCGCACGCCAAGCAGCAGTTGCGCGAACAACTGAGCCTTGAAGAACAGCGCAAATCCATCACCTCGTTTTCGGCGATCCTCAACAATCCGCAGGTCTGGTTGTTGGTGGCGGTGTACTTCGCCGTGATGCTGGCGGTGAACACCCTGGCCTTCTGGATGCCCACCCTGATCCATGGCGCCGGCATCGGCAGCGACGGCAAGGTCGGGCTGCTCAGCGCGGTGCCCTACCTGGCCGGCTGTTTCTTCATGATCGGCTGCGGGCGCTCCTCCGACCGCCATCGCGAACGCCGCTGGCACCTGTGCGTGCCGCTGTTGATGGCCGCGCTGGGCATTGCGGTCACCGGGCTCTCACCCGGCAATCCGATCCTGGTGCTCAGCGGCCTGATTGTCGCCGGCATGGGCGCCAGTGCGGCGTTGCCGATGTTCTGGCAGCTACCGTCAGCCTTCCTGTCCAACGGCACCCAGGCCGCCGGCATCGCGCTGATCAGCTCCTTCGGCAGCATCGCCTCATTCTTCGCGCCCTACCTGATCGGCTGGATGCGCGACACCACCCAGAGCGCCAGCCTCGCCTTGTATGTGCTGGCCCTGCTCATCGCCCTTGGCGGCTTGCTGGTGCTGCGCACCCGGGCCGCCATCGTCAACCCTCAATAAGAGACCCTTGCCATGCTTGACCAGAACCTCATCCAACAAGCCGCCGCCCGCCTCGACCATGCCGAACGCTCCCGCGAGCAGGTGCGGCAGTTTTCCCTCGATCACCCGGACATCACGATCGAGGATGCCTACGCCATCCAGCGAGCCTGGGTCGCGCAGAAAATCAAGGACGGCCGCAAGCTGGTCGGCCACAAGATCGGCCTGACCTCCCGGGCCATGCAGGTGTCGTCGAACATCACTGAGCCGGACTACGGCGCGCTGCTGGACGACATGTTCTTTGACGAAGGCACCGACATCCCGTTCGAGCGTTTCATCGTGCCACGGGTGGAAGTGGAGCTGGCGTTCATTCTCGGCAAGCCGTTGAAGGGCCCGAACGTGACGGTGTTCGACGTGCTCGACGCCACCGAATGGGTGATCCCGGCGCTGGAAATCATCGATGCGCGCATCCAGCAGATCGACCCGCAGACCAAGGCGACCCGCAAAGTGTTCGACACCATCTCCGACAACGCCGCCAATGCCGGCGTGGTCATGGGCGGTCGCGCCGTACGCCCGACCGAGATCGACCTGCGCAAGGTGCCGGCGGTGCTCTACCGCAACGGCGTGATCGAAGAGTCCGGCGTCTCGGCGGCGGTGCTCAATCACCCGGCCAAAGGCGTGGCCTGGCTGGCGAACAAACTGGCGGCCTATGACGTCACCCTGCAACCGGGACAGATCATCCTCGGTGGTTCCTTCACCCGCCCCGTGGCAGCCAACCCCGGCGATACCTTCCATGTCGACTACGACATGCTCGGTTCCATCGCCTGCCGTTTCGTCTGATCGGAGACCGTTTCATGGACATGCCCATCAATATCTTCAAGCAACGCCTGCGCAGCGGCGAGGCGCAGATCGGCCTGTGGCTGGGGTTGGCCGATGCCTACTGTGCGGAACTGGCGGCCAACGCCGGCTTCGACTGGCTGCTGATCGACGGTGAACACGCGCCCAACGACTTGCGCACCTTGCTCGGCCAGCTCCAGGCCGTGGCACCCTACCCCAGCCAACCGGTGATACGCCCGGTGATCGGTGACACGGCGCTGATCAAGCAAGTGCTCGATATTGGCGTGCAAACCCTGCTGGTGCCGATGGTGGAAAGCGCCGACCAGGCGCGCGAACTGGTGCGCGCCATCCACTACCCGCCCCATGGCGTACGCGGCGTCGGCAGCGCACTGGCCCGGGCGTCACGCTGGAACAGCATCCCCGGTTACCTCGACAAGGCCGATGAACAGATGTGCCTGTTGGTCCAGATCGAGAGCCGCGAAGGCCTGGCCAACCTGGATGCCATTGCGGCAGTGGAAGGTGTGGATGGGGTCTTTATCGGCCCGGCGGACCTGAGCGCGTCCATGGGTTTTCGCGGCAACCCCGGTCACCCGGAGGTGCAAGCGGCCATCGAAGACGCCATCGCCCGCATCCGCCAGGCCGGCAAGGCAGCCGGGATTCTCAGCGCCGATGAAAAACTGGCCCGGCGCTATATCGAACTCGGCGCGGCGTTTGTCGCGGTGGGCGTGGATACGACGGTGTTGATGCGGGGCTTGCAGACGCTGGCGGCGACGTTCAAAGACACGCCAAAACCTGCGGCTGGCGGCGTGTACTGATCGGTATCAAATACCTTGTGGCAAGGGGATCTGTGGGAGCAAAGCTTGCTCGCGAAACAGGCACCTCGGTCTCTGAAAGACCGCAGCGTCTTCATCGCGGGCAAGCCTTGCTCCCACAGAAAACAACCAGCCCGGGGTCTCAGCGCCTGATCGCCTTCAGGTCATTGAGCAAGCCCAGCAACGTCTGCAATTTTTCCTCCCCCAACTTGTCCTGCAGACGCTGGTAATTCTCTTCCATGCTCTGGCTCATCGAATCAAAACTCGCCTGCCCTTGCGGCGCCAGGCGCACCAGCACTCGTCGCTGATCCTGTTCGGCCTTGCGCCGCACCACCATGCCCGCCGCTTCCATGCGCACCAACACGCCGGTCATGCTGGGCTTGAGGATGCAGGCCAGTTCGGCCAGGCGATTGATCTCCAGCTCATCGTGCTGGCTGAGAATACGGATGACTCGCCATTGCTGCTCGGTCAAGCCATGTTGATTGAGGGAAGGCCGGAAAAACCCCATGGCCGATTCACGGGCCTGGAGCAGGGTCAGGGTCAAGGATTGGCGCAACTTGGGCATGAGTATGTTCGCGAGAAAGATTTAGTTAATGAGTTAACTAAATCTTAACAGCTTCCAACCCATGCCGGACTATCCGTTCACAGAATCTGTAGCTGGGCCACACACATAACCCTGTGGGAGCGAGCTTGCTCGCGATAGGGCCCATCCAGTCGACATCAATATCGGCGGGTCCACCGCCATCGCGAGCAAGCTCGCTCCCACAGGGCGCTCAAGCGCCCTTGATCACGCCCTTGAGCACCTGCTTGAAGTGCTCGACCTGTTCCTCGCTGAACTGGTCGAACACCTTGTCCTGCTGCTCCTTGGCAATCGTCCAGAGCCCTTCGGTCTCATCGATACCCTTGGCAGTCAGGCGTACCCGCTCGCCTTCATCGCTCACCAGGCCCTTGCGCTTGAGGTTGGCCACGGCTTCTTCGATCTCGCGCGCCGGCATCGCCACTTCCCGCTGCAGGTCGCACAGGTTCAGCCCGGCGTCGTTCTCCAGCACCATCAACATCCGCGCCTCACTGGTGCGCAAGCCGGTGGACAACTGACGCGGCTGATAGCTGGCCTGATAGGCCCGCAGTGCCTGGGTCATCAGGTAATACAGGTTGTGGCTCAAGCGCCCCTGGAAGTGACTGCTCGGGGACTGACCCTCTTCCCGTTTGGTCATGCGAGTGTGGGGCAGCACCATCGAGTAGGCGCCCTGGTGATAGAGCAATGGAGAGCGGCCGAAATCATCAAACGCCACGACCTTGCCGATCATGATCCAGTGATCGCCGCCATCGACCTGCTGGAATTTTTCACAGTGAAAACGCGCCGAGCAATCGACAAACACCGGGGCGCCGCCTTCGCCGGCCTCGAATTCGATTTCAGCGAAGCGGTCCTCCTTGGGTCGTGCGAAGTTGTTCGACAGATCGATCTGGTCGGCGGCCAGCACATTCACCGCAAAGTGGCTGGCGGCTTCGAACACGCCATGGCTGCTCGAACGCTTGTCGATGCTCCACAGGATCAATGGCGGGTCCAGGGACACCGAGTTGAAACTGTTGGCCGTCACACCGACCTTGCGGCCATCTTCAGTGGCAGCGGTGACCACGGTCACGCCGGTGGCGAAGTTACCCAGGGCCCGGCGGAACGCACGGGTATCGAAAGCGGTATCACAAAGACTGGACATGCAAGACTCCCGGCCGCCTCGAGCGGCGGCCTCGATTATTGTTCTAGGTTTCAGCGAACAGGCGGTCAAACCATGGAAGGATCAGGCTCAAGGCCCATCAGCTCACGACCGAGAATCTGCGCGCAGACGTCATAGTCGGTATAGGCATGGGCGCCGGTCAGGTGGGCGTCGCGGAACAGCCGTTGCAACTCATTGCTTTCGAACCAGGCGCCACCGCCGGCCGCCTCCATCAAGCGATCGACGGCCTGGATGCACATCTTGGTGGCGTAGCCCTGGTTGGTCCGCCAGAACGCCAGGGTTTCCCGGCTGGGGTATTCGTGGCGCTCGCCGTATTCGGCGTGTTCCTGCCAGGTTTTCTCCAGAAAGGCACGGGCCGCGGCCACCTGATGGGTCGACTCGGCCAGGCGCATCAACGCCGGGGTAGCGGCACCGACTGCCGCACCGGTGTAGGCCCGCACGCGGTTGCGGGTTTTCTCGCGAAAGACCTCCAGCATGCGTTCAGCCACGCCCAGGCTGACCGTGGAGAAACCACTGGCGAAGTAGGGTCGGTATGGCGAGTAGAAAATCTTGCTGTCGGGGTACAGGCCGAATCCGCCGGACCTGCCCTCCATCATGTCCCTGGCTTTCTGGATCCGGTGTTCCGGCACGAAAGCGTTGTCAATGATCAACGTCTTGCTGCCACTGCCGCGCATGCCCACCGCGAACCAGTCATCGCGAATCTCATAGTCGCTGCGTGGCAGCACCGCAAAGCAATAGTCCTGGGCGCCTTCGGCGTTTTTACGGCGAAACCCCACGATCGCCCATTCGGCATGATCGCAGCCGCTGCTCCAGCCCATTTCACCGCTGAACATCACACCGCCCTCGACTTCCTCGGTGCGGCCAAACGGCGCGATGCTGCTGCTGGCGGTGGCATCGGGATCATCGCCCCAGATTTCCTGCTGGGCCTTGGCCGGGAACATTGCCAACTGATGGCTGTGGGTGCACAACAGGCTCATGGCCCAGGCCGTGCTGGCACAGGCACCGGCCAGCAGCGCGATGCAATCGGCGAACTGCGGCAGGGAAATCTCCATGCCACCGTACGGTTTCGGTTGGAAGGCCCGGTGCATGCCGATGCTTTTGAGCAAGGCTATATTCTCGGCAGGCACGCTACGGTCTTTCTCCGCCTGGAAGGCATTGGCGGCAATGACCGGCAGGATCGGCTTGAGGTCTTCGAGCAGCGGGTTTGGCTTTTTCATGGACAGGCTCTTTTATTATTGGCATCTGCCAATCCCGCCTTTGCCCGGCAACCTGAGGTTGCACAGACAGCGGGATCAGTGATTAAGGCCGGTCCAGTATGGGCAATCACAGGCAGGTGAAAAATGCACCTTCCAGATCCAAGATTGTACTTTTCATGGGCAGGTTTCGGCTCCATGGCGCGCTCGGTCAAATACCCCGGCACGGATGATCAAGACAGGCGCCCCCATCCGGGCTCTTAATAGGGCCATCCCCTGCAATGCCTTGCGTAGGCGTTGCAACGGAGTTTCCTTTCACTTTGTCAGGCTGCGTCATGATCAATATCGAAACGCCCACCTATTACACGGCCACCAAGAAATACAACCTCAGCTTCCCCACGCTGGAACAGGACGTGGAAGCCGATGTTGTGGTCATTGGCGGCGGTTTCTCCGGCATCAATACCGCGCTGGAGCTCGCCGAAAAAGGCATCACCAACATCGTGGTGCTCGAGGCGCGTTACCTGGGGTTCGGCGGCACTGGGCGCAATGGCGGGCAGATCATGGCCGGCATCGGTCATGACCTGGAGAAGATCAAGAAGGACGTGGGTGAAGACGGCCTGCGCCAGATCTTCGAGATCAGCGACCTGGGCGCCGACATCATCAAGGACCGTATCGCCAAGTACGCAATCGATGCCGACTTCTGCCACGGCTACGGCTACATGGGCTTCAACGCGCGCCAGGAGAAAACCCTGCGGGCCTGGGAAAAAGACTTCAAGTCAGTCAACAGCAAACATGAGATCCGCTTTCTCGGCGGCTCCGACGTGCAGCAGATCATCGGTTCCAAGGCCTACGGCAGCGCCTTGCTGCACATGGGCGGCGGGCATGTACACTCACTGAACCTGTTACTGGGTGAGGCCAAGGCCCTGGTCAGCCACGGCGTGCGGATTTTCGAGAACAGCCCGGCCCTGGAAGTCAGCTATGGCGAACGCATCACCGTGCGTACCGGACGCGGTTCGGTCAGAGCCAGCAAGCTGCTCTGGGCCTGTGACAGTTTCCTCAACAAGCTGGAGCCGGAACTGCACCGCTCGACCATCAACACCTACGCCTTCCAGATGATGACCGAGCCGTTGTCGGACGAACTGATCCAGCGCATCAGCCCGATTCGCGGTGCCTACAGTGACATTCGCCCGGTGATCGACTACTACCGCGTCACCAACGAAAACCGCCTGCTGTTCGGCGCCGCGACGCCGTTGGTGGAGCACATCCCCCAGGATCTGAAGGCCTGGAACCGGCGCCTGATGCTGAAGATCTTCCCGTACCTCAAGGACGTGAAGATCGACCTGGCCTGGGGTGGCCCGATGGCGTGCAGCCCGAACCTGTTCCCGCAGATCGGCACCCTGCCCGGCCGCAGCAATGCGTTTTTCGTCCAGGGTTACTCAGGCTTTGGCGTCACGCCGAGCCACATCATCTGCAAGGTGCTGGCCGAAGGCATGAGCGAAGGCTCGGCGCGCTACGACCTGGTCAGCTCGATCCATCGCCCGACCATCATCGGCAAAGACGCCATTCGCCCATTGCTACTGACCGCCGGCAAGTCCTGGCATCAGCTGTCGGGCTACTGGAATGGCCGTCGCTGACGATCACGATGCCAATCAGTTAAGCAAAACCCTGTGGGAGCGAGGTTTAACTGACTGGCACTGGACACACCCCACCTTTGTTTTTTTCACTCATCAGGAGTCACTGCCATGCCCCTTATCACCCTCGAAAAAGACATCCAGCTGTCCGACCTGGACGCCTGGGGCACCGTCGCCGATCTTGGTTCGCAGATTCTCGAAGGCGAAGTCAAAGCCTTCGGCAAGATGACCTTCGGCGCCCCCACCGACCCCATCAGCAGCGCCTACTTCGGTACCACCCAAGGCAAGTTCCGGATGGTCTACCCCTTCGCCGAACAAGCCACCGTGGTCACCGGTGAAGTAGTGCTCACCGACGAGGCCACCGGCCAGAGCACCCGCTACAAGGCCGGCGACGGCTGGTTCGTGACCAAGGGCACGCCAGTGCTGTGGGAAGTGGTCAGCGAGAGTTTCGTCAAACACTACTTCGCGGTAGCCTGATCGGACTTGGCTGCCGGCCCCACCGGCAGCCCTCTCGGCGAAGGTGCGACCATGAACGTCATCCCCACCCAGGACATCGCCGGCCAGTGCCTGCACGCCTTTACCCAGCTGGTTCCCGTCAGCCGGGCGGCGTTCTACTGCGTTGATCGGCAACTGCAGGTCCATGACTTCAGCCTGCATAAGATGAGCGGCGAGATGCACCGCGACTACCTGGACAACTACCGTCAGTTCGACCCGCTGCACCCGCGACACTGCATGTCCAGCGAGTTGGCCGTGGTGCCGTTGGGCTTGGCGATGGCCCGCCAACCGCGACGTGACAACCATCGTTATCACGACTTCCTGCAGCGCTACGGCGTGGTCGACGTGGTGGAAGTCTTCGCCCATCGGGACGGTCAGCCCCAAGCCGCGATTTCGTTGCTGCGCACTGCCGAGCAAGGTGTCTTCACCAGCCAGCAGTTGAGTCAACTCAGCGCGTTGCAGGCCTTGCTGCAACTGGCCGTGGCCCATTTACCAGCCCATGGGGACCCGCTGGGCGACTTGACGCCCAAGGAGCGCCAGATTGCCTGGCTACTGCGCCAAGGCGTCAGCAACAAGCAATTGGCCCGGGAGCTGGAAGTGGGCTTGCCGACCATCAAGACTCACCTGATCCACCTGTTTCGCAAGGTTGGCGTGAGCAGCCGTACCGAGTTGGTCAGCGCACTGTTCCTCTGATCAACCATTTGGTTGATAGGCCGCCGTTGACTGGCACCGCATGATCCGAGTGGCTAATTCAACCACCGGAGCCTTGCAATGAGCACATCTTCAGACTGGATCACCGTCGGCGCCCTGGCCGATGGCTTTGCCCCCGAAGCCTTCATCCTGCCAAACCTGGCCGACCTGGACGGCAAGACCTTCACCCTGAATTTCGCCAATGGCTGGCAGATCGAGCATCGCTTCGAGCAGGACACCCTGACCTGGAACGCCGCCGATGGTCACTCCAGCGGCACGGCGACCTACCGGGCCACATCCGTACGCCCGGGCCTGTACCTGGTGGACTTCATCAAGCGCGAAGGCGAACTGACGTCGTCGATAAGCCTGGTGCTCGATACCGCCAGCGCGTCCTTCACCGCCGTGATCGGCCGCATGCCAAGCCAGCAAGAAACCGGCGAAGGCCTCTACAGCCGGGCGCTGGCCGGCAAGCCACTGACCTCGGTACAAGCGCAGTTCATGCACGGCAGCCTCGATCGTCCCTGGCAGCCTGGCCTGTGCCCGCATGCACCGACCACCGAACTGGTGGGGCTGCGCAACCTGTATCGCTACAGCCCGAGCGAAGTCTACGAACACATTTACCTCAACGACCAGTTCTACTCGTGGCAGTGCCTCAAGGGTGTTGAACAAGGCCTGTGCGACACCGACCGCTGCGACACCTACAAGATCGCCGATCAGCTGTACCTGTTCGTCTGGCGAGAAAAGATCATCCCGACCCTCGGGCTGGTGCTGATCGACCTGCAACAGCACCGCAGCGACGGCAAGATCTTCGGCTACGCCGGGGCTTCGTTCGATGAGTTCTCCAATTTCCCGGTCAGTTCGTACTGCCAGGTGCTCAACCAGACGGAGTATCCCGATGCCTGAATTACGCACCGTCGTGATCACGGGTGCCGGCACCGGTATTGGCGCAGCCTGCGCCCGCCTGTATGCCGCCGAAGGCGCCAACCTGGTGCTGATCGGTCGACGCCGCGAGCCCTTGGAAGCACTCGCCGAGGACATCGGCGGCCTGGTGCTGGTGGGCGACGCGGCCTGTCCGAACACCTGGGACGGCTTCGTCGAGCAGATTCGCACGCGCTATGGCCGACTCGACGTGCTGCTGGCCTGTGCCGGCGGCTTGGGCATGGGCAGCGCCACCGAGACCCCGCCATCGGCCTGGGAAGCGGCCCTGCGCAGCAATCTCGACAGCGCCTTCTACAGCACCCGGGCGTGCCTGCCCATGCTGCAGGAAAGTGCCGGCAACATTGTGCTGATCGCCTCCATTGCTTCCTTGGCGGCAGGCCCGCACGTGTGCGGCTACACCACCGCCAAACATGCGCTGCTGGGTCTCAACCGCTCCCTGGCAAGGGATTACGGGCCTCACGGCGTACGGGTCAACGCGATCTGCCCTGGCTGGGTCCGCACGCCCATGGCCGATG
Organism: Pseudomonas brassicacearum subsp. brassicacearum; assembly: GCF_008801605.1. Taxonomy (GTDB): domain Bacteria; phylum Pseudomonadota; class Gammaproteobacteria; order Pseudomonadales; family Pseudomonadaceae; genus Aquipseudomonas; species Aquipseudomonas brassicacearum. The sequence continues at coordinate 35,867 of NZ_VZPJ01000014.1, forward strand.
AAGAAATGCAGGCATTGATGCAGTTCCACGGCGAAACGTTGCAGCAGGCGTATGACCGGGTCTGCGCCGACGTGCCGTTGCGCAGGGCTGCCAGCGCCGAGGAAATCGCTAACGTCTGCCGTTTCCTGGCCTCGCCCGAGGCGTCGATCATCACCGGGGCGACGCTGGTGGCCGATGGCGGCTCCAGCATTGTCGACGTACCGACACTAGCCTTCAGCCGGATGGAGGCCAGCGATGCCTGAGGAACTGGATTTCAGCGGCCAGACCGTGCTGGTCACGGGCGGCGCCCAGGGCATTGGCCGGGCCATCGTCGAAGCGTTTGCCCTGCGCGGGGCCCACGTGGTCATCGCCGACCTGGGCCTGGCGCGCGCCGAGGCGGTGGCCAAAGAATTGACCGCCGGAGGCTGTCAGGTGCAAGCGGTGGGGGTTGACCTGGCCGACGCAACGGCGGTCTTCGAGATGATGACCGAGCTGGAACAACGCTTGGGAAGGCTGGACATCCTGGTGCACAACGCCGGGTATTTTCCGCTGACACCGTTCGCCGAGATCACCCCGGCGATACTTGAACGAACGCTGGCGGTGAACCTGTCGGCGCTGTTCTGGCTGACCCAGGCGGCGTTGCCGATGTTCCGGCGCCAGGGCCATGGCTGCGTGCTGGTGACCTCCTCGGTCACCGGCCCGCGGGTGGCGTATCCGGGGCTCAGCCACTACGCGGCCTCCAAGGCCGGGGTCAATGGTTTCATTCGCAACGCCGCGCTGGAACTGGCGGCCGAAAATATCCGCGTCAATGGCGTCGAGCCGGGCATGATTGCAACACCGGCCATGGCGAATCTTGGCGACGAGGAGGTCAACCAGGACATCGCCCGCCGGGTACCGCTGGGTCGATTGGGCCAACCGAGCGACATCGCTGGCGCCATGCTGTTCCTGGCGTCGAGCCTGGCCAGTTATGTGACCGGGCAGACCTTGGTGGTCGATGGGGGTTCGACTTTGCCGGAGGTTTGAACCTGTGTGGGGGTGAGTCAGCTTGCGGTGAGGGTGGATGTACCACCGTCATCGCGAGCAAGCTCGCTCCCACAGTTTTTCCGAGTCGTTCAAGGCATCCGCGACCACCACAGATCCCCTGTGGGAGCGAGCTTGCTCGCGATAGCGGTCGTCCCGCCAGAGACGACCTTGTTCAAGCCACCCCCTGCCCCACCTGCAAACGGCTGGAACGAAACTCCTTGGGCGACAGCTCGAACTGCTTCTTGAACGAACGGCTGAAATGCGCCGAATCGGTAAAGCCCCATTTGTAGGCAATCGAGGTGATGGACTCGTCCCGCAGGAACGGATTGGTCAGGTCATCAGCGCTGCGCTTGAGCCGGGCCCGCTGGATGTAGCGGCAAACGCTGTCATCCTGCTCTTCGAACAACCGATACAGATGCCGCACCGAAATATTCAGCCGATTGGCCAGGCCCACCGGGCTAAGGCCAGGCTGGGTCAGTGATTCGTCGATGACTTTCTGCACGTAGCTGCGCAAGTGACTACCCTGCAACGCCACCCCTTCGTCACGGCCATCGCTACCCTGTTCCAGTGCCGAGCCCAACAGCGAAACGAAGGCACTCTGCAAGGCTTCACCCTCTCCCGTCGCGCCCTCGCCGTCCGGTGTGTCCCTGCATAGCTGGTCCATCAACACATGCAGCATCCGCCCACACGCCTTGCTGGACGACACCTTGCCGAAGGTCTTGGTTTCCCCGCCCAGTTGCCGCGACACATCCTGGCGAGACAAGGACAGCACCGCGTGCTCGATCAGGCCGAACGGGGTGATTTCAAGCGCCCCAACGGAATCCATCAACAACAATTCACCGGGCGCCAACTGGATGCTCCGACCGTTCTGGGTAATGCGGCAGTAGCCACTGCGCTGGCTGACCAGAAGGCAATCCTGGTCATCATCGTGATCGGCGTTGGGCGAGTGACGTTTGATGTTACCGGCGTTGGTGCGCAGGTTCGCGAGGGCAAGGCCACCACGATGGAAGTTCGACACTTCACCGATAAACAGCGAACGATTGAAGGCCAGCTCGGTATCGAAATGACCGCAAGTCGCCCGCAGATCCCGGTTCCAGGTGTCCAGACCGTCCTGCCCAACCTGTTGCATGCTCATGGCATTCTCCGCAGTGGCTTATTGTTTTTGTACGGCAATAGTTAACATGTTATCTATATGCGCGCAACAAGTACCTTATCGCCAGAGCAGTAGCAGGAATGATGCCAGGGTGGAACAAAGGAATCAGAGCGTTGCCAACACCCGCTGCAGGCCGCTCAAGGTCGCCAGCAAGACGGTGCGCTGCTCCCGGATCAACGGGACATAGCGACGAAAGGCCGGCATGCGATTCACCACTTCGCTACCGCCCATGTGCTCCAGGCGCACGCACCACTGGCGTCCCTGCAGATCGATGCGCAGCCGTTTGAAATCCAGCGGCATGAGCGCCTGGTACAGCACAGGATCCTGCTCAACGGCCGCCTGCAACCGGGCCGCCAGGTCACTGTGCCCGTCCCGCTGCCGGCAACGAATGCCGCTACGCCGAACGGCCCCGCCGTGGTGCAGTTCCAGGCGCGCCGTGCCCTCTCGGGAGGCAGGCACGCGCAGGACGAACTCGGTCATCACCATGTGCATCAACAGCTGCGACTCGGTGCGTTCGACAATCTCCAACTGCAAGCTGCCGTCTTCGGTGGCTGCCGTCGCCGTAGCCGGGCCCGCCATCTCGAATCGCGCCAACGCCAGGTTGCGCCGCAGGTGTTCCAGGGTCACCCCAGGCCGATAACCGGCCGGGGCGCGCTGGGCGCTGAACAATTCAGACAGTTTTTGCAGCAGGGTCGATAAACTCGCCCGCAGGTTGCCCTGGCTCATGGGAGAACTCCTTGGCCAACACGTCTTCTACCGACGCTGGCTTGAATGGATTGACCTTCTGTACCACCAGGGTCCAGAACAAGGCATACGCCGCGGTGCAACCGAGCATCACCGCGAAGGGCACGTAGATGTCTGCCGGATTCATGCCGGGCGGTGTGATGAACCACATGCCCAGCACAATGCCGACACTGGACAGGATCTGGGGCAACGGGAACCACGGCGAGCGATAGGCCCGCGGCAGATCGGGGCGACGAATCCGCAGGCTGACCACCGACACGGTCACCAGCAGGTAGGCAAAACTCCAGGCGCACACCGCCGCCAGCACCAGGTGCATGATGTTGTCGGTATTGCCGCCCAGCCACAACGCATGCAGGCACGGAATCAGCATCGCCACCAGGATGCACAGCAACGGCGTCTTGAAGCGCGGATGCAGATAGGTGAAGACTTTCGGCAACGCACCGTCCACCGCCATGCCGTAGAGAATCCGCGGCACGCCGGCCATCAGGGTGTTGATGGTCGCCGCACCGGCAAACAGAAAGCCGATGCCCAGCCACATCGGGCCGATATCACCCATGACCTGTTCGGCGAAGCGTGGAATCGCCATGGGGGTGTCCAGCAGATGCACCCCGCTGGCGGCATCGAGCAGCACGTTTTCCACCTGGCGCTTCATCGCGGCACCGTAGATGAACATGCAGGTGGCGACGCTGAACAAGCCCAGCATCATGGCCCGGGGCATGGTCCGGGCGGACTGGCGCAGGTCCGGTGCCAGCGGCGTGACGAATTCGCAGCCGACAAACATGAACATGGCCATGCCCACCAGCGACAGCACCGTGACCATATCGGTGCCCACCACGGACGCGCCAAACCAGCCCTCCAGCTCCACCGCCGGTGCGGCGATCAGGCCCAGCACGCCGAACACCATCAGGGTGGTCCACATGCCAAACGTCAGGATGATTTCGGCCCGGCCAAAGGCACTGACACCGAACGCATTGAGTACACCAAACACCACTACGAACCCCACGCCCAGCAACCAGGAGCCGCCTGCCGATTCGGCCAGGGTGTTGAGGTGTTCGAAGTTCACCAGGGCCATGACCCCGGCCAGGATTGTCTCGGCGGTGCCGGCGAACACATGGACAATCAGATAGGCCGACAACGTCCCGGTAATGGCGAAGAAACGGCCCATGCCACAGTTGATGTAGTCATAGACCGAGCCGGTGGTCGGGAGAATTGACGCCGCCTCGGCAAACGTCGTCGCCTGGGCCAGCATCATTACCACGGCGATCAGCATCGCCACGGCAAAGGCGCTGCCGCCAATGCCAAAGCCCATGGTCGCGGTGAGAATCACCGGGCTTGCCATGATCAGGCCAATGGTGCTGGCCAACGCGGTGGGAAAGCCCACCGAACCCCGGTTCAAGTGCTCGGTGAGCCTGTCATTGATCGACATGGTGCAAGGTCCTCGAAAGCGTATTTTTAGTATGGATGCCACAGCCGTCCAGGAACCGGCGATCATGCCTTCCCCAACCAATCCCTGATCGAAACGGCGTTGCGTGCAGCATTACTCTGCGCCGCCCCGCCCCAGGCGTCTTGCCCATGTCTGCCGCCGGTTTTGTTGCTGCCTGCCAACACCGCCGCGCTGGCGGCCTGAGTCAACTCCATGGCAGGCAGGTGAAAGACTTCCCCGGTACCACTCCCCTTAATGCGCGCTCTACTGTCCTATAACACTGGGGAATCCACCATGGAGCACACACGCCGTACACCTTTGCTGCGCAACGCCATCGGCCTGGGCATTGCCCTGCTGGTTGCCGATTCATCGGCCCAGGCCTATGAGCTTTACACCGACGAAGACACCACCGTCACCGGCAACTTCCTGGCGGTCTACGGGCTGTTCAACAGCCGCAAGAACTACGACGGCACCGCCGGCGGTTCGAGCTGGCGCGAAGGTTTCATCAAGTATGGCCTGAGTATCGACCAGACACTCGGCGGCCTGGGCAGTGTCTACGGGACGGCCAACCTGGTCAGCTCCGGCACTTGGGGCGATGGCGACGCAGCCGGCTTGAGCGACGGCTCCGAACGCACCACCAAGTTCGATGAAGCCTTTGCCGGCTGGCGTTCGGGGGATCTGTTCCCGGCATTGGGCAAGGACGGTGTCGACCTGTCCTACGGCCGCCAGGTGATCACCCTGGGCGACGGTTTCATCATCAACGACGATGGCCTGAACCTGGGCAAAGGCGTGGCCGATGGCGAGCTCAACCGTGGCGGCGCCTATTACCTGGCGGCCCGGCATGCCTTCGACAAAACCGCTGTAGTTCGCCTGGGCGGCAAGGAAGGCGTGCATGGCAGCCTGATGTGGATCAAGTCCGACAACCGCGCCCAGGCCAACACCGAGATGGCCGCCAGCACCCTGGAATACACCGCCGCGCCGGGCACCCTGGGGCTGACCTACATCCACGGCATCAATGTCGATGACCGCTACGCCAGCGACTTCCAGAAACAGCGCGAAGGCATGGATATCTACAGCCTGCGCGGCGCCGGGAATGCTGGCATCGAGAATGCCCACTTCTCCTTCGAGTATGCCTGGCAGGACAAGGACGCGGGCCCGGAGAAAGCCTGGTACACCGAAGCCGGCTACACCTTCGCCGACCTGCCCTGGACGCCGGACCTGACCTATCGCTACAGCCGCTATTCCAAAGACTGGGACTCGATGTTCAACGGGCAGAACCGCGGCTATGGCACCTGGTTCCAGGGTGAAGTGGCGGGCAACTATGCCGGCCCGTTCAACAGCAACACCGCCATCCAGCACGTAGGCCTCAAGCTCAAGCCGGCAGAGACCGTGACCATTGGTGCACTGTTCTTCGACTACCAGACCCTGCATACCCGTGAAGCGCTGAACCTCGATGCGCAGGAGCTGGACCTGTACGTGGAATGGGCGGTGAATGAACACCTGATCGTCACGCCGCTGGTGGGCCTGTACAAGCCCGAGAAGGATGCGGACAGCGGCGGCAATCAGGTCGGCGGCAACGGCACCAACGTCTACAGCCAGTTGGTGGTGGCGGTTCCGTTCTAGACGACCGACCATAGGAGCTGCCGAAGGCTCGGGCCGCGTTCGGACGATCTTTCGCTTGGGACTCAAGTGTCCGGGGAAAGATCGCAGCCTCGTTGCACTCGACAGCTCCTACGCAGCTCTACGGGATTGCGATTGCCTTGCTTATTTGTGCTGATGCAACATGGTCTGGATCTGATGAGTCGCCTGCCGGGTGCTCTGTGCCAGCTTGCGCACTTCATCGGCCACCACCGAGAAACCGCGCCCGACATCTCCGGCCCTGGCCGCCTCAATCGCGGCGTTCAAGGCGAGCAGATTGGTCTGGTCGGCAATGCCCTTGATCACCCCCACCACCGTGGCAATCTGGGCGTAGGTCATCTGGTTCTGTTCGAGCATGCGCTGATGGGTGGACTGGGCCGAGCGCTCATCGCTGATATCCCGCACCGCACCAATGACCCGCACCAGTTGCCCATGCGAGTCACGTACCGCCCGACCGCGTTCGCGGCACCAGATGTAATCCCGGGTCTTGTGGCGCATCCGGTATTCGAAGACGTATTCACCGCTGCCCTGGGAGCCAAGGATTTCCCGGTCGAAAATGGCCATGATCTTGGGTAAGTCGTCCGGGTGGGTGATGCCGACCTGGGCATCCCAGCCGTCGGGCAAATCATCCGGCCCATACCCCAGCAGCGAACGGAACTGACTGGAAAAGCGCATGCCACTGGCCGGGTGCTGGAGGTCACCGTTGACGACCGTGATATCCCAGCAGCCCTCTGTCAGGGTCGACTGCAGCAACTCCCAGATCTGTGCATCCTGGCGTTGTTGCTGCAGCTGCTGGCTCAGTTCATCCAAGCGAATTTCAAGCACCTGCTCGCGCTCAAGGGTTTGCTCCAATTGCTGGCGAACCCTGTGCAACTCACGCTCGCTGTGCTGCCATTGCAGGGTTTGCGCCTGTACTTGTGCATCGACCTGATGCAGATGTGCAGTCGCGCTCGCCATCTGTCGTGCATGCTGATCAAGGACGGTGCGCAGTTGCGGATACGCGTCGAGCTGCGGCGTGTCCTCCGTTTCGCCGGTCAGCACGCGTTGCACTTGTGCAGTCAACGCCAGTTTCTGTTTGTTGGTCTGGAGAAACATCGCCCGTCCCTATGCCATCAAGTCGAAACCCGGATCTGATCGCAAACCGGCCAGGCTGGCTTGTCCCTGCCTGCACGGGGCCTTGCTCCTGGCTGCCAACCACCCAGGCTGGCAGCCACAGACATACGGCGCGGCAGGCACAGTCAAGCTGGACGGTCCTGCCGGGATTACCCTCGGGGCTTTCCCTATTCGTGATCAGGAAACCCTCATGAGCGATATTGCCCTGCTGCCTCAGGTCCAAGCCTTCCTCGGTAGACATCACGCCCTGTTCATCGACGGTGGCTACGTCGAAAGCCAGAGCAACCAGACACTGGACGTCGTCAACCCCGCCACCGGCCAAGTCATCGCCCAGGTCAGCGACGCCACTCCCGGCGACATTGATGCGGCGGTGGAGTCGTCCCGCCGCGGCTTCAAGCAGTGGTCCCAAACGGCACCCGCAGTCCGCGGCCATGTGCTGCTCAAGTTGGCAGACCTGCTGGAACGCAACCGCGAAGAGCTGGCGCAGATCGAGACCTGCCAGTCGGGGAAGATCATCCACATCTCCCGGGCCTTCGAAGTCGACCAGGCCGCCCATTTCCTGCGTTACTACGCTGGCTGGGCGACCAAGATCAACGGCGAGACGATCACCCCATCACTGCCCTCCTTCGCTGGCGAACGCTACACCGCATTCACCTTGCGCGAACCGGTCGGAGTAGTGGTCGGTATCGTGCCGTGGAATTTTTCCACCATGATCGCCATCTGGAAACTGGCCTCAGCCCTGGTGACCGGTTGCAGCATCATCATCAAGCCCAGCGAGTTCACCCCGCTGACCATCCTGCGCATCGCTGAACTGGCCATCGAGGCCGGCCTTCCAGCCGGTGCCCTGAATGTGTTGACCGGCGGCGGACAGGTGGGCAAAGGGCTGATCGAACATCCGGGCACTAACAAGGTCTCGTTCACAGGTTCCGTGCCCACCGGCCTGGCGGTGGGCCAAGCGGCCATGGGCGCCGGGTTGACCCGTGCAACCTTGGAACTGGGCGGGAAGAATGCGGCGGGGTTCCTGCGTGATATCGATCCCGAGGTAGCGGTCAACGGCATCATCGAGGCGGGCTTTCTGCATTCGGGACAGATCTGCGCTGCAGCGGAACGGTTCTTTGTCCATCGCTCGCAGATCGAGTCGATCATGGACAAACTGGCCCAGCGCCTGAGCAAACTCAGCATCGGCTCGCCTCTGGACGAACGCACCGAGTTCGGCCCCGTGACCAACCGCCAGCACCAGCACAAACTCGCAGAATTCTTCGCCAAGGCCCGCGCACAGAACAACACCATCGTCCACGGCGGCAAGCTGATCGATGGACCGGGTTGCTATGTGGAGCCGACCATCATCCTCGCCAATCGCCGCGACGACAGCCTGCTCAACGAAGAAACCTTCGGCCCGATCGCCACGTTCTTTCCTTACGACAGTGAAGAGGAACTGCTGGAGATGATGAACGACACCCCCTACGGCCTGAGCGCCAGCCTCTGGACCAACGACCTGGGCAAAGCCCTGCGCATGGTCCCCGCCATCGAAGCAGGCACGGTCTGGGTGAACATGCACACCCTGCTCGACCCGGCGGTGCCTTTTGGCGGCAGCAAATCTTCAGGGATAGGCCGTGAATTCGGCAGTGCATTCATTGATGACTACACCGAGCTGAAATCGGTGATGATCCGCTACTGACCTTCAAGGGCTCAGGGACAACCCCAGAGCCCTATCCAGCAAAAAATCCCCTTGTGGGAGCGAGCTTGCTCGCAATAACGGACTATCAGCCAACCATGATGCTGGAGCTGGCACCGCCATCGCGAGCAAGCTCGCTCCCACGGTTTCACCGCCGGCAGGCGTTGACCGGTGGGACTCGGCCGCGCCAGGGTTGGGCGCGTTCAAGTTGAGCGGCCAAGGCCAGCAAGGTGCTTTCCTCGCCAAAGCGACCGGCAAAATGCGCCCCCATCGGCAGGCCATTGGCGCTCCAGGACAACGGCACCGACATCGCCGGCTGACCGCTGGCATTGAACAACGCAGTGAACGGCGCATAGCTGTGGTAGCGCTCAAGCAGTTGATCCAGGCTCATGCACACATCCTGCAGATCCAGTTCGCCAATCGGCACCGGTTCACGGGTCAGGACCGGGGTCAGGATCACGTCGTAATCCTGCATGAACACCGCCAACTGCCGGCCGAGGGCATGAATCCATTCCACCGCCGCGACATATTGGGCGCCGCTGACGTTGCCCTTGTCCCGCAAGATGATCCGGGTACGCACCTCCAGTTCTTCGGCCTGCACGGCGGACCCACGCATCTGGCCCAGCAAATCGACATAGCGACGGGTGCTTGCACCAATAATACTGAACACGTGGTCGAGAAACTCCAGCAACCCCACCGGCAGGCTCACCGGTTCGACACGGTGCCCCAAGGACTCGCACAGCCGCGCGGCCTCGCCCACCGCCTGAAGGCTCTGGGGTGACGTAGGCCAGGGCTCGAGTTGCTCGACCAGGGCAATGCGCAGCGGCTTGGGATCAGCCTGCACCGCCATCACATACGGCAACGCCTGGATCGGCGCGGCGTACGGCGCGCCCAGGTCCATTCCGGCGGTGGCATCCAGCAGCGCCGCACTGTCGCGCACCGACAAGGTGATCGCATGAGGTGTACCCATCCCGGCCCAGCCCTCGCCCATTATCGGCCCCGACGGCATCAGGCCACGGCTGGGCTTGAACCCGAACACGCCACAGCAAGACGCCGGCACGCGCAATGAACCGCCACCGTCGTTGCCGTGGGCAAACGGCACGACGCGGGCCGCCACCAGTGCCGCCGCACCACCGCTGGAGCCACCGGCGCTGTGGTCGGTGCTCCAGGGGTTGCGGGTGGCGCCGAAGCGCACGGATTCGGTGGTGTACGAGGTGCCGAACTCCGGAGAAGTACTGGTGCCCATCACCTGGCACCCGGCACGCCGCAACCGCGCCACGACTTCCGATTCAAAATCCGCACGACAGTCGCCCAGCGCCCGCGAACCGTTAGTCATCGCCGCGCCATCGACCGGTGAAAACAGGTCTTTGATCAAGGTCGGCACGCCGGCCAGCAGGCCTTGTCCGGCTTGAGGCTTGCGCGCCGCCTCCCGGGCCGAATCGTACAAGCGCTCGGCCACCGCATTGAGCTGCGGCTCGACCCGCTCCAGGCGCTCGATGGCCGTCTCCAGCAGTTCGCCGGGCTGAACCTCGCCACGCCTGACCCACTCGGCCAGCGCCGTGGCGTCTTCAGTGTCCATCAAGTGGTGGATGTCTTGCATACCCATGTCTCAGGTTCCTTATGTCATGACGATTGATGTGATCCGAGAGTGCTTGCCTGCCCCTGGCCCCGTGCTCGCAGGCCGGCAACGACCCAGAGCAGCGCCAAGGCGAGACTGGCCAGGGCCAGCCACTGGATGGCGTGACGCAGGTCACCGGCGAAGACAACCACCGAGGCCACCACCAGCGGACTGACGAACTGGCCGATATACAGGCACGAGGTAAACCCGCCCAAACCGCGGCCACGGGTGCTTGCAGTCAAGGCATTCATCACTGGCGCCATCACATTGGGTACCAGTAGCCCGGCCCCCAGGCCCTGGATGAACACCGCCACCAGCACGGCGTTGTAGCTCTGCCCGCGCATCAGCAGCCACAGTCCCAGGCCCATCAGGCCGAGCAACAGCGCGTTGCAACCAGCGATGCCGAAGCGACGACGCAGCAACGGCCACATCAGCGAACCGCCCAAGGTCGCCAACAGGCTCAATCCCGCAGCCAGGCCGATCATCGTGCTGGAGGTGATACCCAGGCTGACCAATAGCATCGGCGCCTGGATCGGCATGATGAACGTCAGGACCATGCCGCCCAGGATCATCAGGTAGCCAACCAACAGCTGCAGCACGGCGACCTTGGCCGGTCCCGGCTCATCGATGCGCTGCTCGACCCTCTGTAGCTTCGCCACCGGCGGTTCCCAGAGCACTTTCATCATCGCTGGCACCAGCAGCAATGGCAGCAAATACAGGAGGAACGGCGTGCGCCACGAATGCTCGCCGAGCACCCCGCCCACCACGAAAAACAGTGCCCCCACCAGGCCGATGGTCACCACCTGCCGGTTGACGTAGCGCAACCGCTCCTCGCCCTGCCAATAGTCCGCGATCAAGGTTGCGCAGCAGGTCATCACCGCCGCCTCCGTGCAACCGAACAACAGCCGCGCACCGACAATCGACGGCAGGCTATCGAGCAGCGCCGGCAGCGCGCCGAGCAAGGCATAGAGCACCGTGGCAATCACCAGCAAGGCCTTGCGCCCGACGCGGTCGGCCAACCAGCCAGCCAACGGTGCGCACACGGCAATCGCCAAGGCCGGGCCGGTAATCGCCAACGGCACCAAGAGATCGGCGCGCGGTTCCATGGGCCCAAATTCGGCGCCCAACCTGGGCAGGATGGGCGTGACCATCACCGCCCCCATGATCGTCAGGCTGCTGCCCAGCATCAGCACCAGCCCTTCACGCCAACTGGCCTGGCGGGACCGGCTGGCCGCCGTTGAAACGGAACTTGATTGGTTCATGGCGAGCCCCTTTTAGAAACTTTGAGAAATACGCAGCGCCGCGGTGTAGCCCTCGGCGCGGTTCCGCGCATCGAGCTCCTTGTAGACGTGCAGCCACACCGGAGGTATGCCGGGCTTGAAGTAGCTCACTGCCGGCCCGACCGCCAACACCCGGGCGCGATTGCCCGCTTCCAGGCCCGGCGCATCGTCATCGGTGAATTGCCGGTAGTAATAGCCGCCCACACCCACGGTCCACGGGCCAACGTGTTGGCCCACGGCGAATTCGTGGCGGTACTCGACGCCATTCTTGTAGTCGGTGGCGTGGTTGCGGGTGTTGATGTCGGCTTCGAAACTGGAAGACACCTCGAAACCGCTGTCGGAGATGTAGGTAGCATTGAGGATCGGCGAGAAGGTCCAGTGGTTGACGCCCGGCGAGATCAAGCGATTTTTGTCGTAGTCGCCTGTGGGGGTCTGGATCTGGAGCTGGGCGTTGACGAACAGGTTCGGCGACAGGGTCCATTGCAGGATCACCGGCAACACCTGGATATCAGCCAGGCGAAACGGATCGGCCGCAAGGTCCAGCGGGCCGACAGGCGTCTGCACCTGTACCGAGGCATCCATCTGGAAAAACGGCACGACGGCGCCGAAGCCATACTTGGCGCCCAGCACGGTGTAATCGGTCATGCGCATGTAGGCGACGGCGATGGACAACACATCCAGGGATAAATTGTTGTCCACGGACTTGCCGTGGCGATCTTTCTGCACGTTGGCCGAATAGAACGCGGTGCGCAGGCCGACGGTGCCAAAGGGCGTGGCCGGCGGCATCATGCCCGCACCGAAATCGTAGACCCCTACCGCCGTGGTCGGCGCGCCGTTTTCGGTGCCATGGGCAGCGCCACAAACAGCAATCAGCCCCAGGCTTAACCAGGTACCGCGCAAGACGTTGGTTTTATAATTTTTCTGATACATCGAATGCCCCTCCAACCAAGTGGTGTTGGGGTCATCCTAGGGAGCCGGCCGGTCAGCCGTTATCCGTTTTCAGCACAGATGCGTGCGACGCAGGGTTTGTGAAGGGGTCTCGCCGAACAGCACCCGATAGTCGCTGGAAAACCGGCTCAAATGCCAGAAGCCCCAGCGTGCCGCCACCTCCTGTACACCCCGGGCATGGCCGCCGCTGCGCAATTCACGACGCACGGCATTGAGGCGCAACGCCCGCAAATAGGCCACGGGGTTGATACCCAGCGTCTCCTGGAAGCAATACTGCAGTTTTCGTCGGCTGGCACCAATGTGGTTGCACAGGTCGAGGATCGACAGCGGCTCATCGACATGGGTCAAGGCGTACTCCCGGGCGCGGTCGACCATGCGCTTGCGTGCCGTGGGGGTGAGCGGCGGTGCCTCATCCGGTGCCACCAGTTCCAGTATGTGCAGCATCACCGTGTCACGCAGGCCACGGCGAATCGATTCGTAACCCAGCAATGAATCACGCCCCTGCCCGCCGCCTTCAAGTTCATCGAACAACGCCGCAAGCTCGGCGGGCAGCGTCGAGTTGCCGAGACGGTAACACTTGGGAAGATCAGTAATTCGAAAGCGACTGCCCTGTCGTTCCAGCACATGCTCCAACGCCTGCTCTTCGATGGCGACACTGAGCAGTTCGAGATGCTGGGGCGTGCGCAGCTCGGGCAGGTTCTGGCCACGGGCGACCATCAGGCTGGGCTCGATGATCGGGTGCCCGGAGCAAAAGACCGGCCCATCGGCACTCAGTGGCACGCTGAAGGTGATGGCCCCCTCCCAGGCCATGCCTTGCTTGGCCAGTGCCTGATTAGAGCGGTCGCGCACCAGTTGCATCCAGTCCGAGCGGAACTCGACCAACTCGCCTTCGAAGCGTCCGGGGGTCAACTGGTCATAGCAAACCTGCCAGCCGCCCATGTTACGGGCGTGCTCATCGATGTCTGCGGTACGGAACCGATTGATCGGCAGCGTCGGCAACAGGTCCGACGAGATCGCTGGCTGCGCCATGTTGGAGTTGTTCATTGACCCGACCTTTGAGGATTCCAGGGCTTACAGGTCAAAGGTCAGGCAAGTTCCATTCCGCCACGTGGGCCGGTCGGGCAATTGTGCCGAAAACGGATAATCGACCAGGGTTCAGCTGCCTGCGCCGGCATGGGTCTCTTCAAAGAAATAGTCCTTCCAGTGGCGCGCCGAACATCCGTCAGGCGCTGATCGATCGTGTCGATCTGTTGGAAGGGTTGCGTGAGGCCGCCGTCAAGGCCTGGCGCACCGCATTGGTGTGCAGCGGAGCCTTCCTGGGCTCTATCTGCGAGTCGGCCTGCTCGGCCACGAACGTGCTGCAACGGTCGCGCAACCAGCGTTCTCCCGGGTCATTGTGCGAGGCGCCACGCCAGACCATGGACAGTTCCTGCTCGGGCAAGCATATCGGCGCCGGCTCGGCCCGCAAACCTGTCCCTACCGCCATCGCCCGCGCCACGTAATCCGGCACGATGGCGATCATGTCGCTCTGGGCCAGCAACACGGGCAAGGCGCTGAACTGAGGCACTGTCAGCACCACCCGGCGTTGCCGGTTCATCAGGCATAAGGCGCGGTCCGAGTCATCGATGACATTGCCCATGGATGAGACCACCGCATGGGGTCGGCGGCAGAATTCGTCCAAGGTCAATTCGCCGGGCTGCGCATCGGCCCGCAACAGCATCGGTCGAATCGCACGCAGGGCCTTGCGTCGGGCATTGGCCGGCAACTCCAAGGTGTGGCTGATCCCCAGTGAAATGTCCCCACAGGCCAGCAACTGGGACATCTGCCATTGATCGACCCGACGCACCACCAAGGTCGTGCCCGGTGCCTCGACTCGCAGGCGCCGCAACAGATCCGGCAACAATGCGTACTCGACGTCGTCAGAGAGCCCGATATGAAAGGTCGCCTCGCTGGTGCCCGGGTCGAATGCCTGACAGCGACTCAAGGCCGCGGCAATGCCGTCCAGCGCTGGAGACAGATTGGAAAATATCTCCTGCGCCCGGGAGGTCGGTTCCATCAACCGGCCTGCACGAATGAACAACGGGTCATCGAACATCAGCCGCAAGCGCGCCAGGGCACTGCTGATCGTTGGCTGACCGAGAAAAAGTTTTTCGCTCACGCGAGTGACATTTCGCTCGTGCATCATGGTTTCGAAGACAACCAGCAGATTGATGTCAGCACGACGCAGGTCATTTCTGTTCATCATGATAGCCGTCCCAGGCGCCAGGCCATTGAATCAGGAGAGGACAGGATCATCGCTTGAGCCCTCATCAAGGCGCAGCAGCGATGGGATGGTTGAAAGACTATTCCCGTGACAGGCCGATGTCTGTCGTACGTAGGGACACCCGACTCATGCCTTAGGCAGGCTCACTGATACTTCGGTATGCCGGACGATCCTGCAGAATCGTCTGCGGCCCTCGGTAAAAGTTCATACCCAGGTATACTTGGCGGGGTTATTGGACGGCGTATCTTACAGTGATAGCGGCGCCTTTACGGCAACCTGCTATCACCACCAGGTATCGAAATGTCCCACACTGCGATTATTTCAATTATTGATGATGATGAATCGGTTCGAGTTGCATTGGATGGTTTGTTACGTTCCCACGGCCATCACGTTAAAACTTATGCCAGTGCCATCGACTTTCTGGCGTCACCCGGATCTGAAAACACAGCCTGCCTGATATCGGATATCCAGATGCCGGGAATGACCGGCATTCAGATGTACGATGAACTGTCTGCCCGGGGCATTCATATCCCGGTCATTTTTATTACCGGCCACCCCAGCGCGCCGCCAAAAACAAGGGCGTACGCGGTGGAGCCGGTGGCGTTTTTTCCAAAGCCGTTCAACTGTGCCGAACTGATCGCTTGTCTTGAATCGGTCCTCAATCGGCCGACGTGATGTCTCAATGCCGATCTCCTGGCCTTAATACCTTCGTATAGATCCGTCATACCCAGACATATCACCACTGACCTTACGTAGAAGTGTCGAATATTGCGCTGACGCATACGATCTTCTACAGCGAACCAAAGTTGAACGTGCTTGATGTTCAATCATTGAGCCACACACTTTTGGGTACTTCGCGCCACGGTAACGCTGAACAGTTTAATTCATTCAACGTATCGATTTTGTCTTCGGGAGCAAATCATGAAACAGCAAATTCTGGTTATTGGTGCTGGTTTCGGCGGAGTATGGAGCGCACTGAGCGCGGCCCGCCTGCTGGACCAGCATGATCGAAATGACGTGCAGATTACTGTCCTGGCGCCCCAGGCGGAATTGCGCATCCGGCCTCGTTTCTATGAGCCGGACGTCCACACCATGATGGCTCCGCTGGACGGACTGTTCGATGCAGTGGGCGTGAAGTTCGTACAGGGCTCGGCGAGCAGTATCGATGTCGAGGGCAAACGGGTCGGCTACGTGGACGTGTTCGGTACCCAGGGCAGCCTGGGTTACGACCGATTGGTCCTGGCGGCGGGCAGCAAGCTGTTTCGCCCCGATCTCAAAGGCATGCTCGAACATGCCTTCGACGTCGATGAGATCGAACAGGCAACGCGCCTCGAAGCCCACATCAAGTCCCTCAAAAACCTGCCGGACAGTCCAGCCCGCAACACCGTGGTGGTGGCCGGCGGCGGCTTCACCGGCATCGAAACCGCCACCGAAATGCCGACCCGCCTGCGGGCCGTCCTGGGTGAGGACGCGAACATCCGGATCATCGTGGTGGATCGCGCGCCGCAGATCGGCGCGTCGTTGGGCGACGGCATTCGCCCCTCCGTGATCGAAGCGTCCGATCACCTGGGCATCGAGTGGATCCTCAATGCTTCGGTCGATTCGGTGGATGCCGGCGGTGTCACCCTGTCGAACGGCCAGCGTATCGAGTCCAATACCGTGATCTGGACCGTGGGTTTCCGCGCCCACCCGCTGACCCAGCAAGTGCCAGGCACCCGCGATCACCAAGGCCGCCTGCACGTCGACGGCCATCTGAAAGTGTTGGGACAAAACGACATATTCGCCACCGGTGACGTGGCCTATGCCGCCACCGACACACTGGGCAATTACGCGGCGATGTCTTGCCAGCACGCCATATCCCTGGGGCGCTACGCCGGCAACAACGTCGCGGCCGACCTGCTGGGTGTGGCGCCGATGCCCTACAGCCAACCCAAGTACGTGACCTGCCTGGACCTGGGCGCCTGGGGTGCGGTGTATACCGAAGGTTGGGATCGCCAACTCAAGCTGGTCGGGCAGGAAGCCAAGGATCTCAAGGCCCAGATCAACAGTGTGTGGATCTACCCGCCCGCCGCCGACCGCGCGGCGGCCCTGGCGGCGGCTGACCCGTTGATTCCGGTGGCCTGACCCTTGCGCCCTACCCCGGCCAGTCTCTCCTTTCTGCGCCGGTCTTTCCCAGACGCCTGCCAATGATTCTTCGGCGGGCGTTTTTTTGGGCTGGCTTCTCCCCAAGCCAGTCTGAATATCGTCACTGCCCAGCAAAATCCGTATCAATGCCCACTCCCGGTCCTCTGAGCACAAGGTAAGGTAGGCAGAAACCATCCGGATCGAGGTGTGCCGTGGCGTCCTATTCCTTGCGTCAGCTGAAGTATTTTGTCACCACCGTTGAATGTGGCAGCGTCGCTGAGGCATCCCGCAAGCTGTACATCGCCCAACCATCGATTGCCACCGCCATCAAGGGGCTGGAGGACAGCTTCGGCGTGCAATTGCTCATCCGTCATCACGCCCAAGGCGTATCGTTGACGCCCGGCGGGGCGCGCTTCTATCGCAAGGCCCAGGAGCTGTTGCGCATGGCACGGGAGTTCGAGCAGAACGCCCTGGCCGATAACGATGTGGTCAGCGGGCAAATCGACATCGGCTGCTTCGAAACCGTCGCCCCGCTCTACTTGCCGCGCCTGATCGCGGGCTTTCGCCAGCGCTTCCCGGGGGTGGAGATTCGCGTGCAGGACGGCGAACAACAGGAGCTGGTGCAAGGCTTGACGGGTGGACGTTTCGACCTGGCGATTTTCTATGAGCACGACCTCGACAGCACCATCGAGACCGAGGCGTTGACGGCACCGCAACGGCCCTATGCGTTATTGCCGGCTGGGCATCGCTTCGCCGATCAGGCCCAGGTCTCGCTGCGGGACCTGGCGCTGGAACCGATGATCCTGCTGGACGTACAGCCCAGCCGGACCTATTTCGTGAGCATCTTCGAGGAGCTGGGCCTGACGCCCAACATTGTCTTCAGCTCGCCGTCCATCGAGATGGTCCGTGGCATGGTCGGCCAGTCTTTCGGTTTTGCCGTGCTGGTGACCCGCCCGCACTCCACCTGCACCTACGATGGGCAACACCTGGTGTGCGTCGACATCGCCGAGGACGTGACCGGTTCGGCCTTGGTGGCGGGTTGGCTCAAACGCACCCACCTGACCAAACCGGCCCAGTTGTTCGTGGATTACTGCAAGGAACAGTTCAGGCAATGGCTGGCCTGAACCCTGTGGCGAGGAAGCGTTGATCGTCCCCATGCTCTGCGTGGGAATGCATCCCGTGACGCTCTGCGTCACCCTCCAGAAGCGGAACGCGGAGCGTCCCTGGCGACGTTCCCACGCAGGAGCGTGGGAACGATCGGTCCATGGTGAGGAGGCGGTTCGGTGCCTAGCGAGCCGCCCAGGCGTTGAAGCGTTGTTCCAGCTCCTCGCCGTGGTCGACCCAGAACTCCGCATCCACGGCTTGCGCTTCAGCCAGGTTGGCCTCGGCGGTTGGCAACTGCTCCTGTACCGCCGTCGGCAACAGCGCCAGCGTCTTGCGGTGCACCGGCCCATAAGGGATGTTTTCCGAAAACACCTTCTGGGTCTGCGGCTGGCTGGCAAAGGCAATGAACTGCTCGGCCAGGGCCTTGTTCGGCGTGCCCTTGACCACCGCCCAATACTCCGGGTCGTACAGGCTCTGCGGCCAGACAATGCTCAGTTTCATGCCTTCCTTTTGCGCCGACGCGATGCGCCCGTTATAGGCGGCGCTCATCGCCACGTCTCCCGCCACCAACCATTGCGCCGGTTGGGCGCCGGCTTCCCACCATTGGATATTCGGCTTGATCTGATCCAGCTTGGCGAAGGCCCGGGACACGCCCTCCGGCGTGTTCAACACCTTGTACAAGTCCTGCGACTTGACCCCATCGGCCAGCAAGGCGATCTCCAAGGTGTACTTGGCCCCTTTGCGCAGCCCGCGCTTGCCCGGGTACTGGGCAACGTTCCAGAAGTCCGCCCAGGAGCTGGGCGCCTTGGCGAGCTTGCTCTGATCATAGGCCAGGACCATCGACCAGACGTAGGTGGCGACGCCACACTCATTGAGTGCGCCGGGCACATAGTTGGCCGGGTCGCCTAGGCCGGCCAGGTCAAGCTTCTCGAACAAGCCTTCCTCACAGCCTCGCAGCAACTCGGGGCTTTCCACTTCGACCACGTCCCAACTGGTGTGACCGGCCGCGACCATGGCTTTGATCTTCGACAGCTCACCGTTGTATTCGCCGGCCACGATGCTTCCTGCACCGCTGGCGTTGAAGGGTTGGAAGTAGGCCTTGTCCTGGGCCTGCTTGGTGGCGCCGCCAAAGGAAATCACGGTCAAGCTCTGGGGCGCGGCCATGACGCTGGAACTCAACAACGCCAACGCACACGCAATATTGCAACGCAAGGATCTGGACATGAAGCGGTTCCTCGAAAATGCCGGCTCGCCCGCACGAGCCGGCGACGGGACTCAAGGGTGGCCGTAAGCGCGGGCGGAGTGGTCTACAGCAATAAGGCTCTTGTCGGCCCATTCGTTGAGGTCGGCACAACTGGCCGCCAGGATTTTCCTGATGTTGAAATCGTTCACTTTGGCCGCCTCGTGGTCACGGACCATTGGGTTCAGCGAGATAGCTCGCCAACCGATCCATCAAGCGATCGCAGGCGGCCATTTGTTCAACGCTCACGTATTCGTCGGGCTTGTGCCCCTGGTTCATGCTGCCGGGGCCACAGACCACCGTCGGCACGCCAGCCTGGTGAAACAGGCCGCCTTCGGTGCCGAAAGCAACGGTGCTGAAAGCGTCGCTGCCGCACAGTCGCGCAACCAGTTGTGCAGCAGCGCTGTCAGGCGAGGTCGCCAGGCCCGGATAGGCGGACAGTGGTTCAAAACCAATCGCCGTATCGCCCGCCACCGCCTGCATCGCTGGCAGCAGTTCCTGTTCGGCAAAGTCCTGCAATTGCTCGGCCACCACCTGGGGATTGAAATCCGGCAAGGCGCGCACTTCGAAATCGAAACGGCAATCGGCCGGGACAATGTTCAGCGCCGTGCCGCCGTGGATCACCCCGACCTGCACCGTGGAAAACGGTGGATCGAAGCGCGGGTCATGCCGTGATGGTTCGGCCAGCTGTGCACCGATCTCGCCCAAGCGCCCCATCAGGCGCGCCGCCTGCTCGATGGCGTTGACCCCGTAAGGTGCATAGGCCGAATGACAGGCCGCCCCTCGGACATGACAACGCATCGCCAGCTTGCCTTTGTGCCCCAGCACCGGTTGCAGTCGGGTGGGTTCGCCAATCAGGCACAGCGCTGGTTGGGGAATTCGCCGAACCAACACGTCCAACAGGCTGTGAACGCCCAGGCAACCCACCTCTTCGTCATAGGAAAACGCCAGGTGCAGCGGTCGACGAAGCGCGCTGGCGAGGAACATCGGCACCGCTGCCAGCACCGATGCCAGATACCCCTTCATGTCCGCCGTACCACGCCCGAACCATTTGCCGTCCCGCTCGGTCAGGCAGAACGGATCGACCGTCCAGGCCTGCCCATCCACCGGCACCACGTCGGTATGCCCGGACAACACCACGCCACCGGGCACCGCTGGGCCAATGCTCGCCAGCAAGTTGGCCTTGGTTCGCTCGGCGTTGTAGATCAGCTCGCTATCCACGCCCAGCCCTTGCAAGTAATCGCGCACGAACTCGATCAAGGCCAGGTTCGACTCGCGACTGACCGTGGCAAAGCCCACCAGTTCGGCAAGCAGGGCGCGACTGCGCAGCTCACTCATCGCCCGGCACTCCATAACTGGGCGCCAGCGTCGGGTTGAGCGCGCGGGTCAGGTAATCCTGCAATTGCGGCTGATAGGCGAGCCAAAGCTTTTCCAGTTCGCCGATGGGGTTTTCCTCAGCCCAGTCCACCCGCAGATCGACGATGGGCCAGGTCAGGTCATCGACCACCGACAGCGCCGCCGAATGCACCGCCCCGGCCTCCCCGCCTGCCGCCTGTCCAGCCTGCAACGCGCTCACCAAACGTGCTGCAAGACAGCCGGCGCTATGCTCGAAGGCCGCGACCATGGCCTCGATCACCGCACCGTTGGCCAACAGATTCCCAGCCGCCACGCATTGCTCACCGGCCACGGCGTTGTGGGTGCCCAAGGTATGCTCGCCACTGAAAATCGCCGTGCGCCCCTCGGCATCGATCACCGCCACCTGGCGATACTGGCTGTAGCCATTGCGTGCCAGGGTCCGCTCCAGCGCCGCTTGGGCCACCAGGCCGCCGGCCAGTTCGTCAAGAATCTGCGGCCCCAGGGCCGGCAGGGTAATGTTCTGGCTCGACACCGCGCCGACGCCCGCGCGCAACCAGGGGCAACGGGCGCCGACGGCAATGCTTGAGGAACTGATGGCGATGCCCAACTGGCCGGTTTCGGCACAGCGTCCAGCGATGGAAAAAGTCATGCTCCGCTCCTTATTCAGGGATCACCGCGATCACGTCGATTTCCATCAGCCACTGCGGCTGGCCCAGGGCACTGACCACCAACCCGGTGGAGATCGGAAACACGCCCTTGAGCCACTTGCCGACCTCTTGGTACACCGGCTCGCGGTAACGCGGGTCGATCAGGTAAGTGGTGGTCTTGACGATGTGGCTCAGGTCGCTGCCGGCCTCTTCCAACAGTTGCTTGACGTTGCGCATGGCCTGCTCGGCCTGGGCGCGAGGATCGCCCAGGCCCACCAGTTGACCGTTGAAATCAGTGCCAACCTGGCCGCGCACATAGACGGTGTTGCCGGCGCGCACGGCCTGGCACAGGTCGTTGTCCAGCGTCTGGTTCGGGTAGGTGTCCTTGGTGTTGAACATGCGAATACGTGTATGAGTAGGCATCAACGGACTCCCGTGAGACTGGTTTTCGAACGATACGAATCGCTGTCGCGCGCAGGGGCCTGGCGCTGGGCAGCATCTTGATAGGCGAGGTAAATGCGTTGCTTCACGATGTGATCGGCAATGTGCCGGGCGTCATGCCAGACGCCCCAGATGAACGCCGAGCCTCGTCGCGACAACCAGGGCAAGCCGACGAAATACAGGCCCGGTTCGCTGGAAACGCCGCGCTGATGCCGAGGCTTGCCGTTGGCCCCGAGGGCGTCGACCTTCAGCCAGCTGTAGTCCACCGAATAGCCGGTGGCCCAGATGACGCTGGCCACCCCGGCGGCGACCAGGTCCAGCTCCAGGATCGGCTGGGTCAGGCATTGCGGGTCGGGCAACTGGTCGCGGGCTTGAGGTTCGAGCGGCAGGTCCAAGCCATTGCGGGCAATGTAGGCGTCAGCGGCATCCAGCAGCGCCAGATAGTTCTCGTCGCCACGGGCGATGTTTTCGGCAAGATTCGGCTCAAAGCACACCACGCTGCCGTTGAACGATTTCGTCAGCCCCACCAGGGTGATGCCCTCGTGGGCCAGCCGGCGAAAATCCACGGTATGACCGCCACGGGCACCGCTCACCGCAATGGTGACGTGCTCCTTGCCGGGCTTGACCGCTTCCGCATCCCACTCGCCCAACACACCTAGCCACCAGCAGAAATCGCGGTTGCGATAGGCCCTCGGCGGACGATCGTGGGCACCCACCGAGAGATAGACCTGCTTGCCGGCGCGCTGCAGCTCATCGGCGATCTGCACCCCCGACGACCCGGCGCCCACCACCAACACCGCCCCCTCGGGCAATTGCCGGGGATTGCGGTACTGGGCCGAGTGCAGCTGGGTAACCGTCGCCATATCCGGCGCAATTGGTGGAATCACCGGCTGCTGAAAGGGCCCAGTGGCGACGACGACATGGATCGCCTCGATCAAGCCTTCGGAGGTTTCAATGGTGAAGCCTGGGCGACCGACATTGCGCTCGACTTTCCTGACGTCCACGCCGGTACGGATCGGCGCGTTGAACTTGCTGGCATAGGCTTCGAAATAATCGGCCACCTGGTCCTTTGTCGCGAAGTCATCTGGACCGAGCCCGTCGAATTCCAACCCCGGAAAGCGGTCATGCCAGGCCGGCCCGTTGGCCACCAGCGAATCCCAGCGTGATGTGCGCCAGGCTTCGGCAATGCGGCTTCGCTCCACCACCAGATGCGGCACGCCTTGCCGGCTCAAGTGCTCACTCATGGCTATGCCGGCCTGGCCGGCGCCTATAACAAGCGTATCGATGCGTAGGGTTTCAACGGGCATGTCTGTGCACTTCCGGCAGTAGGTTTGGTTCAGGCCGGCATAGCGCCGCCTCGGGTTCTGATTTTTTTGTTCTGCGCTTGCAGCTATCGAGATCAGATGTCGAGGCGATTGTGTTGGCGGGGGGAGATTTGCGAAACGAGGGTTTTTATCGTTGCTGGGAAGGAAAAAAATGGGCTATTGCGTGATGATCGTTCCCACATTGGTTCTGCGTGAGAACGATCGATCGCGTTAACTAGTTCACTGCATCCGCGCCGGAAACGCTTTGAGTTCCAGTTTCTCCATCACCAACCCGATGAACGCCGAAACCGCCAGCGGCAACTGCCGCCGGCTCGGATAGAGCACATTCAGGCCGAAGCCGATGCGCCGGTATTGCGGCAGCACACGCACCAGGCTTCCGGCTTCCAGATCGAGGCTGCTCAGCGCCCCCGGCAACACGGCGATGCCCAGGCCCGCGACGGTCGCCCTGCGCAACGCCTGGGCGGTGTTGGCGTGGAATCGGCTGGCGATCTGCACCTGTTCCTCGATGCCGTCCGGGCCAACGAATCGCCAATGGGCCATGCCGCCGGGTTGGCCGAAACTCACGCCGTCGTGGTGAGCCAGGTCCTGCAACGAAAGCGGCGTGCCGCGCGCGGCAATGTACGCGGGACTGGCAACCATGCCGTCGCCGTCGTTCTTGAGCAATTGACGACCGACATACCCCGAGTCCTGCAAGGGACCGCCGCGAAAGGCAACGTCGATGCGGTCGGCAATCAGATCGACCCGGGCATCGCTGAGCACGAAATCAAGTTGCACTCGCGGATGTGCGGCTAAAAAGTCGGCCACCCATTCCATCGGGAAGAAATCGAAAAAATCCGCCATCGCCGCGATGCGCACCAGGCCGCTGGGCTCCTCGCTGCCCATCATCAGTTCCTGTCCGGCATCCATCAGGCCGTCCACCGCATCCACGCAGCGTTCATAAAATCCCTGGCCCGCATGGGTCAGCGTGAGTTTGCGGGTCGAGCGCTGCAAAAGACGCGATTCCAGTTGCGCCTCCAACTGCTGGACCCGTCGGCTGACGGTATTGGAAGGCATCCCCAGGCGCCTGGCAGCTTCGGCGAAGCTGCCGCTGCGGACCACCTGGACGAACAGCGCAACATCGTTGAGATCGAGCATGGCGCGCACATTCCTTCGTTTCATGGATGAGTTCAATCCGATTGTATCGGCTAATCAATCCATTGGCAGGCACTTATCCTTCTCGCATCGAGGCCCGACGCCCAAGACTTGGAGGCAACCCATGAACAGCACCGTCGCAGCACCGCCGCGCGCCATCGTCCACCGCACCTCCGGCAGCAGCCATGGGCCGATCACCCGGCTCATGAGCCCCGGCGACCTGGGCCAGCTCTGCAAGCCATTCGTGTTTCTCGATCACTTCGCCTTCAACGCCGATGCCATGCAAAGAGGTTTCGGCATGCACCCTCATTCCGGGATCGCCACGCTGACCTACATGATCGAGGGACAAGTGATCTACGAAGACACCACGGGCCAGTCAGGCACGCTGCCCAGCGGCGGCATGGAGTGGATGCAAGCCGGTAACGGCGTGTGGCACACCGCCCGGCCGGTCGCAGGTTCGCCGATCCAAGGCTTCCAGCTCTGGGTTGCGCTGCCGGCGGCGGAAGAAAATGCCCCGGCCAGCAGCGTCTACCTGGCCCCCTCCGAGATCCCCCGTGAAGGTCCGGCGCTGGTATTGCTCGGCCAATACGGCGCGGCCCGCAGTAGCGTCGCGGCGCCAGCGGGCATGAATTACCTCGCCGTGCAGTTGCAGGACAACGAGCACTGGCGCTACACGCCACCGGCCGGGCACACCGTCGCCTGGCTGGCGGTCAACGACGGCAGTCTCGATGCTGGCGGCCACGTCAATGCTGGAGAAATGGTGGTATTCGAAGCGTCCGGAGAGGCCATCGACATCGTTGCCCGAGGCGCGACCTCCTTCGTACTCGGTTCGGCGGTCAAGCATCCCCACGACCTGGTGATGGGCTACTACTCGGTGCACACCAGCGAGGCCGCCCTGGAAAAAGGCGAGAAAGAAATCCAGCGCATCGGCGCCCTTTTGCAACAAGAGGGTCGGTTGGCCTGACCGACCCTCGACTCAACCCCTAATTCCTACCCGATCCCTTAGAGGTGAATCATGACTGACATCGGTCTCGATCTTCTGTTGTCCCGCACTCAAGTCGGCAAGCTGTCCCTGAACAACCGCATGATAATGGCACCGATGACCCGCAGCCGCGCGGGCGCTGGCGATGCAGCCACGCCCCTGATGGCCGAGTACTACAGCCAACGGGCCAGCGCCGGCCTGATCATCAGCGAAGGCTCCCAGGTGTCGGCCCAGGGCAAGGGTTACCTGAGAACGCCAGGGATCTTTACTCCTGAGCAGATCACCGGCTGGAAACAGGTGACCGACGCGGTCCATGCCGAGGGCGGGCAGATCTTCTTGCAGCTCTGGCACGTGGGCCGTCTTTCCCATCCATTGGTGCAGGTCAACGGCGCCCAACCCGTAGCCCCCTCGGCAATCAAGGCCGATGGCGAGATCTACACCCCCGAAGGGCTCAAGCCCTATGAACTGCCACGGGCCCTGGCGCTCGATGAAATCCCCGGCGTGGTCGCCGACTTCCGCCAGGCCGCGGCCAACGCGAAGCTGGCCGGCTTTGACGGTGTGGAGATTCATGGCGCCAACGGCTACTTGATCGACCAGTTCCTGCGTGACGGCACCAACCAACGTACCGATGCCTACGGCGGCTCGATCGAGAACCGCGCGCGCTTCCTCAAGGAAGTGGTCGAGTCGGTGATCGAAGTCTTCGGCGCCAGCCGTGTCGGCGTTCGCCTGTCGCCGATCTTCAGCTACTTCTCGATGAGCGACAGCAACCCGCAGGCGACTTTCGACTACACGGCCAGAATGCTCAGCCGCTACGGCCTGGCTTACCTGCACATCGTGGAATTGGGCGAAGGCCCGTTCGACTTCCTGGAACTCAAGCGTCGCTTCGGTGGGACGTACATTGCCAATGGCGGCTACAGCGCCGAACGCGCCGCCACTGCTATCAGCCGTGGAGAAGCTGACCTGGTGGCATTCGGCACGCCGTTTTTGGCAAACCCGGACCTGGTGGAACGTTTCAAACGAGGCCAGGCGCTGAACACCCCTGATGCATCGACGTTCTACCAGGGCGACGAGCGCGGTTATACCGACTATCCGACCCTGACCGAGGCCTGAGGCCCAGCGTCCAGCGCGCGTCTCGCTATGCATTATACAAAACAGCGAAATTACTTGTACAAAACACTTTAATTTGTACAAGGCGTGCAGTAGGCTTCTAAAAACTTGTACAGGAATTATTTCCTGTACAACAATCGGAGCCTATGCATGTCCGTCTACCTCCAGCGTTTCGCCCACGCTTTCGCCGAGCTGGACGCCAGTCGCCTGGCTGAGCTCGATGAGCTCTACAGCGCCGACATACAGTTCCAAGACCCTCTGCACCGGATCGAAGGCCTGTCGGCCCTGCGCACTTACTTTGCCCAGTTGTACGCCAACGTCAGCAACCTGCGCTATGACTTCCACGCCTTCGATGAAGTCGGTGCCGGAGAGGGCTATCTGCGCTGGACCCTGCATTTCAGTCATCCTCGCCTGGCGCAAGGAGCACCCATCGCGCTGCAAGGCTGCAGCTATCTGCGTTGGAATGATCGAGTCTACCTGCACCAAGACTTTTTCGACGCAGGCGCCCTGCTCTACGAACATCTGCCGCTGTTTGGATCGGTGATTCGCTGGCTCAAGCGGAGGTTGGCATGAGCCGTGTCTGGCTGACCGGCGCCAGCAGCGGCATTGGCGCGGCATTGGCGGCAGTCCTTCTGGAACAGGGGCATCACCTGGCTGTGAGTGCGCGCCGGACCCACCCCCTGGAGACGTTGGCCACACGCTATCAAGACCAGATATTGGTGCTACCGGGCGACCTGACCGACCCGCACCAGGTCGCCACGATCTGCCAGCAGATTGACCTTCATTGGGGGGCGCTCGACCTGGTAATCCTCAATGCCGGCACCTGCGAATACCTGGAGCCGGACCACTTCGACACCCGCCTGGTCGAACGACTCATCAACACCAACCTGCTGGGTACTTGCCATTGCCTGGAGGCCGCCCTGCCCTTGCTGCGCCGGGGCCAGCGTCCACATCTGGTGGCGGTGAGCAGTGCGGTCACCTGGCTGGCCCTGCCTCGCGCCGGCGCCTACGGTGCGTCCAAAGCCGCGTTGCGTTATCTGATCGAATCCTTGCGCATCGACCTGGCCGCCGAGGGTATCGATGTCACCCTGGTCAGTCCCGGCTTCGTCGACACGCCACTGACCCGACGCAACGACTTCCCCATGCCCATGCGCTGGTCGGCGCAACGAGCGGCCCGCCATATCGCGCGACGCCTGCCGGCGCGCCCGCTAGACATTGCGTTTCCGTGGTCCTTCACGCTGGTCCTGCGCCTGCTCGGGCATTTGCCTGCCCGCTGGCGTCTGGCCCTTGGCCAACGCCTGGCACGCCCTTCCAAGGAGTCATGAAGCATGCGCATCGCGATCATCGGCAGCGGCATTTCCGGGCTGACATGTGCTTACCTGTTGGCCCGCAGGCACCAGATTACCCTGTTCGAGGCCGACGACAGGATAGGTGGCCACACCCACACCGTGGATGTCGATTGGCAGGGGCAGCGCTATGGCGTAGACACAGGCTTCATTGTGTACAACGACTGGACCTACCCGAATTTCATCCGTCTGCTGGACCAGTTGGGCGTCGCGTCTCGCCCTACTGAAATGAGCTTCTCCGTGCATGATCCGGCCACCGGCCAGGAGTATAAGGGCCACACCCTGCGCAGCCTGTTCGCCCGCCGTGGCAATCTGTTTTCACCCGGGTTCTGGGGCATGCTGTGGGACATACTCAGGTTCAATCGGCAGGCCACCGCCGACCTGCAGGCGCAGCGCATCGATAGCAGCGCCCGGCTCGGCGACTACCTGCACAGCCAAGGGTATAGCCAACGTTTCATCGATCACTACATCGTCCCCATGGGCGCAGCAATCTGGTCGATGTCGCCCGCCGGGATGCTG
The DNA here is from genome assembly GCF_008801605.1 of Pseudomonas brassicacearum subsp. brassicacearum. Classification (GTDB taxonomy): domain Bacteria; phylum Pseudomonadota; class Gammaproteobacteria; order Pseudomonadales; family Pseudomonadaceae; genus Aquipseudomonas; species Aquipseudomonas brassicacearum. The sequence goes on from NZ_VZPJ01000014.1 coordinate 64,046, forward strand.
GAGTTCCCGCTCGAGTTCTTTGTGCGCTTTTGCCACAACCACGGCCTCATGTCGGTCAATCAGCGCCCTCAATGGCGCGTGATCGCGGGCGGCTCACGTGGCTACATCGAGCCTTTGTGTGCAGCCTTTCGCGAACATATCCGGCTCAATTGCCCAGTGCAGTGTGTCAGTCGCAACGTTGCCGGGGTAAGCGTGACCAGCAGCGCCGGCACCGAGCATTTCGATAAGGTGGTGTTCGCCTGCCACAGCGACCAGGCCCTCGCCCTGCTCGAGGCGCCAAGCATGGCAGAGCGTGAAGTACTCGGCGCCCTGACCTACGCCAGCAATGAAGTGCTGCTGCACACCGACACCCGCCTGCTTCCCCAACGCCCCCAGGCCTGGGCGAGCTGGAACTATCGCCTCGGTGGCCCTGCGCAGGCACCTGCCGCGGTGACCTACAACATGAACCTGCTCCAGGGCCTGGACGCCCCGGTGACCTTCTGCGTAAGCCTCAACCAGGGCGACGCGGTCGACCCGGTCAAGGTGCTTGCGCGCTTCGATTATGCGCACCCTCAGTACAGCCTCGCCGCCATTGCCGCCCAGGGCCGACAAGGTGATCTGCAAGGGCATCAGCACAGCTATTTCTGCGGCGCCTACTGGGCCAACGGCTTCCATGAGGATGGCGTGGTCAGTGCGCTCGACGTGGCGAAGCATTTCGGAGAACAGCTTTGAACAGCAGTGTGTGTCGCGGCTGGATTGATCATCGGCGCCATACGCCGCGAATCCATGCCTTCCGCTATCGGATCGGCATGCTTTACGTGGACCTCGCCGAACAGGAACACATGCTGGGGTTGTCGCGCCTGCTGCGGCCCTGGTCCTGGGCCCCCCTGTGCTGGCGCGAGCGCGACTACCTGCCATCGCACACCCGCCATGGGGTTTCTCTGGTCGATGCCGTGCGCCAGATCCTCGATGAAGCCCTGGGTGCCGCTCCCCAAGGGGCGATTCACCTGCTGACTCAACCGCGCAGTTGGGGCCTGTCGTTCAACCCGGTTAGTTTCTATTTCTGCCATGAAGCCAACGGGCGCCTGGCGGCGATCCTATGTGAAGTGCGCAACACCCCATGGCGCGAGCGCTATCACTATGTATTGCCGGTGCCTGCTGGCGAACCCTGTGCCTTCAGGGTGGCCAAGGCGTTTCACGTATCGCCATTCCTGCCTCGGGATATGGACTATCACATGGGGTTCCTGGTCCAGGACACGCACATCCGCATACGCATGGAGAACTGGCGCGAAGGCCACAAGGTGTTCGAGGCCGACCTGGCGCTCAAGCGCCACCCCCTCGACGCCTCCTCGCTGCGCCGACATGTCCTGGCCTTCCCCTGGATGAGCCTGCGCACCGTAAGCGCCATTTACTGGCAGGCCCTGCGCCTGCTTTTCAAACGCACGCCCCTCTACGCCCATCAGGCCAGCGAAGACGGCCTGAGTCTGGGTCAAACCGCTCACAAGGATCCCAATCATGCCCGAACCGACCCTGAGCGCTACCAAGGCAGGTAGTTGCGACCTCTTTAACGGAGGCTTATTCAAGCAAGCCGTGCTGGGTCAGTTGCGCCGCCTGCGTCATGGCCACCTGCGGCTGCTACTCAATGGCGAGCCATTGAGCTTCGGTGACCTGGCCAGCCCCTTGATGGCCGAGCTCGAGATCCTCGACGACGCGGTCTGGGGCATGGTTGCCTGCAACGGCTCCATCGGCGCTGGCGAGGCTTATGTCCACGGCTATTGGCGCAGCGGCGACCTGACGGCTGTGACGCGCCTGTTCGTTGCCAACCTGGATGTGCTCGACGCCATGGACAGCGGCCTGGCGCGCGTCGGTCACCCGTTGTTGCGCTGGCTGCACTGGCTCAACCGCAACAGTCGACGGGGCTCGCGGCGCAATATCATTGCCCATTACGACTTGGGCAATGCTCTGTTCGAGCGCCTGCTCGATCCCACCATGATGTATTCAGCCGCCCTGTTCGAAAGCCCGGAACAGAGCCTGGAAGAGGCCCAGCTCAACAAGCTCGCCCGTATCTGCCGAAAACTCGACCTGCGCCCCGGCGACCATTTGCTGGAAATCGGCACGGGCTGGGGCAGCCTCGCCATCTACGCAGCCAGCCATTATGGCTGCAAGGTGACCACCACCACACTGTCCCTGGAGCAATACACCCACACTTGTCGACGTGTCGAAGAATTGGGCTTGCAACAGCAGGTTCAAGTGTTACGCAAGGACTACCGAGACTTGCAAGGGCGCTACGACAAGCTGGTGTCCATTGAAATGATCGAAGCCGTCGGGCATCGCTATCTGCCCGAGTACTTCCGGCGCTGCGCCGCGCTGCTCAAGGACGACGGGCTGATGCTGCTGCAATCGATCACGATCCGCGACCAGCGTTATGAGCAGGCCCGACGCTCGGTGGACTTTATCCAGCGCCATGTTTTTCCCGGTGGCGCGTTACCGTCACTGTCGATCCTGCTGAAGACTGCCAGCACCCAGACGCCGCTCAACCTCCTGCATCTCGAGGATTTCGGGGCGCACTACGCCCGTACACTACGGCACTGGCACGACAACTTTCGCCAATCGCACCAGGCATTGGCGCAGCTGGGCTACGACGAAACCTTCCAGCGCCTGTGGGAGTTCTACCTGTGTTACTGCGAAGGTGGATTCATCGAGCGTGCCATCGGCGTGGCCCAACTGCTCTTCGCCGGGCCCGGCGCCCGTCGACCCGCCCTGCTGGAGTACCAGGATACGTGATGAGCCGCAGCGGCCTGATCGTCAATGCCCTCTGGTTGCAACTGGGTTGGTGGGGCTGTGTGCTCGGGGCACAGGATCCGTGGTGGCTGTTGCCGGTGGTCATCGGATTGCTGGCCCACCTGTGGCTGTGTCCTGCTCCCCGGGCAGAGATGTTTGCGGTGATGCGTGTCGGGCTCAGTGGCATGCTGCTGGACTGGAGCCTGGGTACGCAGGGCTTGTTCATATTCAAGCAAACCCCGCTGCCGCTCTGGCTGGCACTGCTCTGGCTGGTGTTTGCCACAGGCCTGCGTCATAGCCTGGCCTGGGCCATGCGGCCGGTATGGCGTGGTGTATTGCTGGGCTTGGTCGGTGGCCCGCTGGCTTATTGCGTGGGGGCGCCACTGGCGGGCGTCGCCTTGCCACTGGGAGTCGTTGGCACCGCCCTGTTCCTGGCACCGCTCTGGGCGTTATGGCTTCCCCTGGCGCTGCGCCTGGCCGAGCCGAACTGAGCGGGCCCCGGAACGCCGTCGCTACCAGGGCTCGTCGAGGAAAAGCGGCATGCGCAAGGGCTCGATCGGCCCCTCGCGCTGGCCGCACATCTCATCATGGACAACCTGTTGCACCAGCGTGCAAGGCAGCCGCGGGACGAAACGCAGCAGCTCACGTAAATGAGTGGTGGAACGTATATGCAACGTCTTTCCCGACTCATCGAGCAACGTACGCAGGCCACCGTCCAGTCGGGCGCGCAACACGTAGATGCCACCCTCCAGCGACAACAACTCCAGTTCATGGATCCGCCCGTCGACAGCCAACTCGGTAAGCGCCTGCAAGTTCATGGCGAGCTCACGGCCTGACGACGGAAAAACAGGGTCACCTGCCCCAATTCGACACCCAGCTTGCTCATGCTGGAGCGATTGATCAGCGTGTCCTCATCCATCAGGTACATCCAGTCATCAAACTCCACCTCGTAGGTCGAGCCATCGACCGGCAGGTTCAACCGATAACGCCAGCGCAGCGCATTGCCGGCCACTTCTCCTCGCGCCAGGCCGATCACATCGTCAGCGCGACCACGCCACAGGCCGGGTCCCTCGGGAGTCAGCGTCCAGACCCGTCGCTGACGGCTGCCGTCGCTATAGAGAAAGCGCTCATCGAGGATCAGGTGCTCTCCCTCGTGACGGCTGGAAATGTCCACCTCAAAGCGCTTGATCACTTCGCCCGAGCGCTTTTGATAGATCCCCCAGGCCTTGACGGGTTGGCTGAAGAAGCGCTCCAGATCCAGTCGGGGTTGCTGGTCGGCATAACGTTCGACATTCACATTCCCGCAACTGGTCAGGCCCAGTATCAGCAGCAATGCCATCAGAAAATGTCTCACTGATTATCTCTCCCATCACGTGAGGTTTTTATTCCAAGTAATTGATTTCTAAGGATAGGCTCCTGAGTTCGAGGATCGAGCCAGATGGCAAAAAATGCCCGGGCGAATAGTGGGTCCGTGACCGCCAGAGACAGTTTTTCACCCACATAGAAACGACAGCCCTGCCCCGGCAGGTACAGACCGGTGATACGACTTCCAGGCTTCACATCAATAAAGGCACGGCGCATTTGAGCGGCCCATTCGTCCCGGCGCTTGGCGTCCAGGGGCGCACCGTTGAGGCGCTGCATTTCCTTCAGGCTCGTTTCGACCAAAGACTCTTTGTCGATGGCGCGTCGGTAATTGAGTTCCAGGGCAAACGCCGTTTCCAGGCTTGGCGCAGCGGCCGCACTCCAGAGCCTGGCCTGATAGAGGTCGAACCCATACCAGTCGAAATCGGCTTGCCCGACCAGGCGCGCGCCTGGCAATACGCCGCGCCAGTCCGACAAGGCTTGGGGGCAATAAAGCGTAAACATGCAAAGCGCTATGGCGACCAGGCTTTTCCTGAGCGCGAACGACCGGGCCATGAAGGCGTTACCCGTTTATCAAGGGAGCCTTTATAGTTGTACAGGAATATAGATTTGTACAGCTTTTCGAGAAGACATCGCTTAGTGGTCACGATGCTCATTTCGCAGAATGAATAAACCGGATCGAATGTTCCGCTATACGCTTTCCGATACATCAATCTGAAGCGACACCACCCGCCTCGGCGCCGGGCCTGGCGACGTGGCAGTCGCCGCTTCCACCAGGGCTTCGACTGCCTGTTCGGCCATGGTCACGACGGGATGAGAAAGTACCGCCTGGACCAGCCCCGTCTTCAACGCTTCGCGTGTCAACGGCGTCAGGTCGTGGCACACCACTACGGGTAAGCGAATCTGCTGTTCCTGGAGGCTGCGCAAGGCCCGCAACACGCCGGCGATGCCACCACCGGCCACATAAAGCCCTACCAGGTCAGGCTCTGCGGTGAGCAAGTCCAGCGTGTTGCCATACGCGAACTCATCGTCCTCCAGCGTCAAGCGCGACGCGAGCAGCTCCCATTCGCTGGAGTGCTCGGCCAGATAACTGCGAAAGCTCAGCTCACACAATTCCTGGCACTGGAAACGCTGGCTGCTGAGCATGACGGCCGCCGCCCCGGGCTGCCTCGCCAGACGGCTGATGAACCAGCCTGCCGTGCGGCCCGTGAGTCGATTGTCCAACCCGACATACCCCGTGCCGCTGGCGCTGGACAGCTCCGACAGCAGCGCCACCACCGAAACACCTGTCTTGCGCAATTGCGCAACCGCCTCCCGGACCCGGGGATGATCCACCGCCACCACGCCCAGCCCGTCCACTTGATCGCGCAGGGCCAGGATGCGTTGCGCCACGATGACCGGGTCGAGGTCGTCCAAATAGCCGATGACCACGCGGATCCGTGCTCGCGTGCAGGTCGCGGCAGCGTTCGACAACGCGTGGGCAAGCCCTTGGTAAAAAGGCACACCACTTTTCTGCAACAGGAAGCCAAGCCGCAAGGTCGGGCGGTCGTTGAGCACCCGCTGTTCGATAACGCCCTTGGCATGGAACCCCAACCGCGCGGCCGCCGCGGCAATGCGTTGGGCCGTGTCGGCGCGCACGTCGGCGCGCAGGTTCAGCACCCGGTCGACGGTCGACAGGCTGACCCCGGCTTCCCGGGCGACATCAGCCATGGTGGGGCGAAGCATTCGGCGTGGCTTTTCTGACATGTTTTGACACCTCCGCCAGGCATCATGAGGGGTTTTGACAGATTAAGCCAACCCCCCATGGCCCCCTCCCCGGCAACGCAATAGCATCAGGTCCAGCCCATAACAATAAACACAGCCGGAGTGCTTCCATGGCCATTCACATCTGTACAGCGCCCTGCTGTTGGGGCGTCGACGACGTCAAGAATCCTTTTCTGCCACCCTGGCCTCGCGTGCTCAGAGAAGCGGCCGAGGCCGGTTACCGCGGCATTGAACTGGGGCCCTATGGTTACTTGCCCCTGGACGCCGAAGGCGTAGGCCCGGCCTTGTCCGAACATGGCCTGCACGTGGTTGCCGGGACGATTTTCGACGACTTGGTCAACCCCGCCAACCTGCCTGAACTGCTGCGCCAGGCCCACGACATCTGCACGCTGCTCAAGCAGTTGCCCCCCATGGAAAAACAGCTCGGCCAACGCTTCGCCGGGCCCTACCTGGTGATCATCGACTGGGGCCACGAGGCACGCGACTACGCAGCCGGTCACTCGGACCGCGCCCCGCGCCTGGACGATGCACGCTGGAACACAATGATGGCGCACATCCGCGCCATCGCCGACATCGCCTGGCATCAATACGGCATCCGCGCCGTCATCCATCCCCACGCCGGTGGCTACATCGAGTTCGCCGACGAGTTGGCGCGCCTGGTGGACGACATTCCCGATGAGGTCGCCGGGCTGTGCCTGGACACCGGGCATCTCTATTACGCGGGCATGGACCCGGTCGCGTCGCTGCGCACCTACGCCCATCGCCTGGACTACCTGCACTTCAAGGACATCGACCCGGTGGTGTTCGACCAGGTGCTGAACGAACACATTCGCTTCTTCGCCGCCTGCGCCCGGGGCGTGATGTGCCCCATAGGGCGCGGCGTCATCGATTACCCGGCGCTGCACAGCCTGGTGCATGAACTGGGTTATGTGGGCTGCATCACCGTCGAACAGGAGCGTGACCCGCGCAACGCCGGGAGTAGCCTCGACGACGTGGCCGCCAGCCGCGCCTACCTGGCCCGCATCGGTTTCTGATCACACAAGGACAACGTCATGATCAACGGCAGCAAAACAATCACGCGGCCCATCCGTTGGGCCATGGTCGGTGGCGGCGAGCACAGCCAGATCGGCTACATCCACCGCTCGGCCGCCCTGCGCGACCGGAATTTCGAGTTGGTCGCCGCGGCGCTGGATATCGACCCTGCACGCGGCCAAGCCTTTGGTGAGCAACTGGGTATCGAGCCCCAGCGCTGCTATTCGGACTACCTCAGCCTGTTCGAGCTGGAAGCACAACGTCCCGATGGGATTGAAGCGGTGTCGATCGCCACGCCCAATGGCACCCACTACGCCATCACCCGGGCCGCCCTGGAAGCCGGGCTGCATGTGGTCTGCGAGAAACCGCTGTGCTTTACCCTCGAGCAGGCCGAGGCGCTGCGCACCCTGGCGCAAGCCAAGGGACGCATCGTTGGCTTGACCTACGGCTATGCCGGGCACCAGTTGATCGAACAGGCCCGGGCGATGATCGCGGCGCAGGCACTGGGCGAGATCCGCATGGTGCACATGCAGTTTGCCCATGGTTTTCACAGCGCACCGGTGGAGGCGCAGAACCAGGCCACCCAGTGGCGCGTCGATCCGCGCCAGGCCGGGCCCAGCTACGTGCTGGGGGATGTCGGCACGCACCCGTTGTATTTGTCCAAGGTGATGCTGCCCGATCTCAAGATCAAACGCTTGATGTGCAGCCGACAAAGCTTCGTCGCCAGCCGCGCCCCGTTGGAAGACAACGCCTACACCTTGATGGAATACGAAGGCGGCGCCATGGGCATGGTCTGGTCCAGCGCCGTGAATGCCGGTTCCATGCACGGGCAGAAAATCCGCGTGATCGGCTCCCGGGCCAGCCTTGAATGGTGGGACGAGCGGCCCAACCAACTGAGCTTCGAGATCCAGGGCCAGCCCGCGCAGATCCTGGAGCGCGGCATGGGCTACCTGCACGCCGACGCGCTGCAGGACGACCGCATCGGTGGCGGCCACCCCGAAGGGCTGTTCGAAGCCTGGTCCAATCTCTATCGCCGCTTCGCCCTGGCCATGGATGCGGCGAACCGTGGCGACAGCGAGGCACTGGCGGCCCTGCGCTACCCCGACATCGATGCCGGCGTGGAAGGCGTGCGCTGGGTCGAACGCTGTGTGGAATCAGCCAACCTGGATTCAACCTGGGTCGCCTATTGACCCCTCGCCACGGTAATGAGCATTACTTAACGGAGAACAACAATGAAAATCGCCCTCGACCCCTACATGCACCGCCACTTGAGTCTGCCGGACTTGTGCCGCAAGACCGCCGAGCTCGGTTTCGAATACCTCGAACTGTCGCCACGGGAAGATTTCCTGCCCTGGTGGGTACGCCCCCGCGCCCACAAGGAACGCATCGCCGAATTCAAGAAAGCCCTGCGCGACCACGATCTGCAACTGGCCTCGCTACTGCCGATGTATCGCTGGGCCAGCCCCCACGAAGACGAACGCCGGGCGGCGGTGAACTATTGGAAGGAAGCCATCCAGATCGCCGTGGAAATGGGTTGCACCACCATGAACTCGGAGTTTGGCCGTGGGCCGTCGCCTGATCGCGGGCATAAAGTCAGTTGCTGCGGTGGCGTGCACAGCCACGAGTCAAGCGAAGCGGCCTGGTGGCGTTCGATGGAAGAACTGGTGCCGATCCTGGAAGCGGAAGGCGTCACGCTGAACGTCGAGCCTCACCCGGAGGACTGGTGCGAGACCCTGCACCCGGCCCTCGACATGCTCAAGACCCTCGGCTCGGACAACGTCAAGTTCCTCTATTGCACGCCGCACACCTTCTATTTCGGCGATGACATGAAAGCCATGATCGCCGAGGCCGGGTCGATGATCGCCCATGTCCACATCGCCGACACCTACAACCACAAAGCCTCGTCCGGCCTGCGCTACATCGTCAACCCGCCCGGCGCCAAGGTCACCGTCCACCAGCACATGGACATGCACCAGGGCGAGATCGACTGGGACCTGTTCTTCAGTGAACTGGCCAAGACCGGCTTCGACGGCATCGTCACCGCTTGCGTGTTCGGCTGGGAAGAACGGGCGGATGAGTCCGGGCGCTTCATGCGCAAGGAAATCCAGTCCTACGTCGACAAATACTTCAAGTAAGCGTGTTCATTATTCCAACAACCGGACCAGCTGCGGCTCGATCGCACTAGCGCTCACCTCGACCAACGCCAGCGTCACCGGCAGCGTGAACCGCCGCCGGCCGGCGCTGCCAGGGTTCAGGTACAGCCGGTCGCCACGCCATTCGATGCCCGGTTTGTGGGAATGGCCGCTGATCACCCACTTCACGCCCGGGTCCAGCGAGTCCTGTACATCGGCGATGTCGTGAACCAGCAACACCTGCCATCCACACAGGTCGAATTGCAGGCGGTCAGCAAGCGGCCCAGCCCAATCGGCCCCCAGGTCATTATTGCCGCGCACCACGTGCAATGGCGCAATCGACGCCAATTGATCCAGAATCTCGGGGCCACCTATGTCACCGGCATGGATGATCCGCTCACACCCTTGCAATGCTGTCAGCGCTTGCGGGCGGAGCAGACCGTGGGTGTCGGAAATGACGCCAACTTTCATGAAATCTTTCTCCCCAATCGTGTATCGCCGGTTGTACCTGCTTCGTCGTAGCGAGCTAACTTGCTGAAATCGAATAAGATAGGCTGCGCATCAATAATGCGCAGACCCGTCGTAAAAGGAAATGTTGATGCTCGGACGCAAACGGCCAGAGCCAAAGATTGAAAACACTGATGAGGACTTTTCTCCCCAGAGCGCACGGGCTGGAGCGGCATTGCGCCTGACCGTGAGTTTCATGCTGGTGGTCATCATCGCGTTTCTGGCCGTCGAAGGCTGGCGCACCTGGCGGGATTATCGCGCGGCCTTTTCGTCCGCCCAGGATTCGGTGACGAACCTGGCACGGGCGACGGCCCAGCACGCCGAAGACACCATCCGACAAGTGGATGTGGTCACCGCCGCCCTCAGTGAACGGGTGGAAGGCGATGGCCTGCAGAACATGGACGTTGCGCGCATCCATAAGCTATTGGTGCAACAGGCCGCCATCATGCCGCAACTGCATGGGCTGTTTATCTATGGCCCGGACGGCCAATGGCTGGTAACGGACAAGGAAGTCATTCCGGAAACGGCGAACAACGCCGACCGCGACTACTTCCAATATCACCGTACCCACGAGGACCGGGGCGTGCGCATCGGCGAAGTGATCAAGAGCCGGTCCACCAACGACCTGATCATTCCGGTGTCCCGTCGCTTGAACAATCCCGACGGCTCGTTCGCCGGCGTGCTGCTCGGAACGGTCAAGGTCAGCTATTTCGTCGACTACTACGGCGACTTCAAGATCGACGACAAGGGCGCGCTGGTCCTGGCCACACGCAGCGGGACCATCCTGGTACGGCGTCCCTTCGTCGAATCGGTGATCGGCAAGAGCCTGGTCAACAGCGTGATCTTCAAGAACTACCTGCCCACGTCGAACCAGGGCACCGCGGAGGCCAGGGCCGTGGTCGACGATACCGAGCGGCTGTATGGCTTTCGAGCCCTGACCACCTACCCGTTGGTGGTGGAAGCCGGGTTGTCGCGCGAGTCCATCATCGCTCCGTGGCGGCGCGACCTGTTCAAGACCAGCTTCGTGCTGATTTTCCTGATCATGATCCTCGTCGGCTTCGGGCTCATCGTGCTGAGCCAGCTGCGCCACCGGATGACCATGGAAAAGCAGATCCGCAGCGCCCACCAGACCATGCGCGACATGGCGCTGACCGACAGCCTGACCGGGCTGGGCAACCGCAGGCGGCTGGACATCGCGTTGGCCGACGAGATTCGCCTGGCCAAGCGCCAGGGTTCTTCCCTGGCGTTGATCATGCTCGACGTCGACTACTTCAAGCGTTTCAACGACAGATACGGCCATGCTGCCGGCGACGACTGCCTGCGCGCGATTGCCACCGCGGTCAGGCAGACCATCAAAAGGCCGGGCGACCTGGCGGTCCGGTATGGCGGTGAAGAGTTCACCGTGTTACTGCCCAACACCGACAGCACGGGTGCCGCCAAGGTCGCGCAGCAAATCCTCGAAGCTGTCAGGGCCATGAACATTGAACATGGCGATCATCCCTTGGGCATCGTGACCATCAGCGCGGGCATCACCACCAGCCAGCCGAGCGGCGAGGACGTAACCCCGGCCATGCTGATCAAGGCGGCGGACGCCTTCCTGTACCTGGCCAAGAACACCGGGCGCAACCGTTGGTGCAGCGCCGACTCGACGCCTGGGTGAACTCCGCGGGACCGCCGCGCATCGGTCAAGATCGAGCAAACCCAAGTCCACAGGTGCCTGCAAGGCGCCTGGCGGCTACAATGCTCGCTTCGACCGTGACCAGCCTGACTAAAAACAAATGTCCTTGCCCAAACATCATCTGGAATTGCTCAGCCCCGCCCGCGACGTGACCATCGCCCGCGAGGCCATCCTGCATGGCGCCGACGCCGTGTACATCGGTGGCCCGAGTTTCGGCGCGCGTCACAACGCTTGCAACGAAGTGGGCGATATTGCCCGGCTGGTGGAGTTCGCCCATCGCTACCACGCCCGTGTGTTCACGACCATCAACACCATCTTGCATGACAACGAGCTGGAACCGGCCCGCCAACTGATCCACCAGTTGTACGATGCCGGCGTCGATGCGCTGATCGTCCAGGACCTTGGGGTAATGGAGCTGGATATTCCACCCATCGAGCTGCATGCCAGCACCCAGACCGACATCCGCACCCTGGCCCGGGCAAAGTTCCTCGACCAGGCCGGTTTCTCGCAACTGGTATTGGCCCGTGAGCTGAACCTGCAGGAAATCCGCGCCATTGCCGATGAGACCGACGCGGCCATCGAGTTCTTCATCCACGGCGCGCTGTGCGTGGCGTTTTCCGGCCAGTGCAACATCTCCCATGCCCAGAACGGCCGCAGCGCCAACCGTGGCGACTGCTCCCAGGCCTGTCGCCTGCCCTACACCCTCAAGGACGACCAGGGCCGGGTGGTCGCCTACGAAAAACACCTGCTGTCGATGAAAGACAACAACCAGAGCGCCAACATCCGCGCCCTGGTCGAAGCCGGCGTGCGCTCATTCAAGATCGAAGGCCGCTACAAGGACATGGGTTATGTGAAGAACATCACCGCCTATTACCGCCAGCGCCTGGACGATGTCCTCGAAGACCGTCCGGACCTGGCCCGCGCGTCCAGCGGCCGCACCGCGCACTTCTTCGTCCCCGACCCGGACAAGACCTTCCACCGTGGCAGCACCGACTATTTCGTCAGCGAACGCAAGATCGACATTGGCGCCTTCGATTCGCCGACCTTTACCGGCGTGCCGGTGGGCGTGGTGGAAAAAGTCGGCAAGCGCGACCTGCAAGTGGTGACCTTCGATCCGCTGTCCAACGGCGACGGCCTCAATGTGCTGGTCAAGCGCGAAGTCGTCGGTTTCCGCGCCAACATCGCCGAGCCCAAGGGTGAGTTCGAAGAGGACGGCCAGAAGCGTTACCGCTACCGCGTCGAACCCAACGAGATGCCGGCCGGCATGTACCAGTTGCGCCCCAACCACCCGTTGAGCCGCAACCTGGACCACAACTGGCAGCAGGCGTTGCTCAAGACATCCTCCGAACGCCGTGTCGGCCTGGCCTGGGGTGCGCGCCTGCGTGAAGAACGCCTGGAACTGACCGCCACCAGCGAAGAAGGCATCAGCGCCAGCGTCGCCCTGGATGGGCCGTTCGGCGTGGCCAACAAGCCGGAACAGGCCCTGGAGCAATTGCACGACCTGCTCGGCCAACTGGGCACCACCGAATACCACGCCACCGCGATCGAGCTGGATGCGCCCCAGGCGTTCTTCATCCCCAACTCGCAGCTCAAGGCGTTGCGCCGCGAAGCCATCGAAGCCCTGACCGCCGCCCGCATCAAAGCCCATCCACGCGGTGGCCGCAAGGCCGAGACCAACCCGCCGCCGGTGTACCCGGAGTCGCACCTGTCGTTCCTGGCCAACGTCTACAACCAGAAGGCCCGGGACTTCTATCATCGTCACGGCGTCAAGCTGATCGACGCGGCGTTCGAGGCCCACGAGGAAACGGGTGAAGTGCCGGTGATGATCACCAAGCACTGCCTGCGCTTCTCGTTCAACCTCTGCCCCAAGCAGGCCAAGGGCGTCACTGGCGTGCGCACCAAGGTGGCACCGATGCAACTGATACACGGTGATGAAGTGCTGACGCTGAAGTTCGACTGCAAACCCTGCGAAATGCATGTGGTCGGCAAGATCAAGGGACACATCCTGGACCTGCCATTGCCCGGCAGCACGGCGCAGCCCGTGGTCGGTCACATCAGCCCTGAAGACCTGCTCAAGACGATCCCCCGCGCCCCGCATTAAACCAATACCCAGCCATGCCCATGTGGGAGCAAACTTGCTCCCACAGGGTTTTTCGGGTGTTTGATGGCCCTGCGCCATTTTTCATTTCTGCGCCGTTTTTGCTTCGCGGTGCGACAGATTCTCCTGCAGGACTCCCCCACCACTTCCTCGCGGTGTTAGGTTGCAACGGTTTGTGTCATCAAATCAGACACTTCCCTCCTACCGCCTGCCAAGGAATGCCCAGCAATGGACTTCTCGCTCAAACACCTGGCCGTGACCACCCTGCTGTTGTCCAGCCTCGCTTCGATCACCACACCAGCATTCGCCAACATCAGCGCCCAACAGGGCGCAGCCATCGTCAAAACCTTCTCCAACACCTCAGTTACCGATTTCAGGCAGTTCCTGGCCGACGTGGCCAAGAGCGACCTGGGCAAAGCCGCCAACCTCGGCCCGGCCATCAGCGCGTTCCAAGGCAACACAACCCTTTCGGCTGAACAGCAGAATGAAATCCATCGCCTGCTGGGCCTCTATGCCCGAGTGAAATACGGCCAAGCGGCCACCGAGACACTGAAGGAACTGGTCGCCATCCCGACTTTTCGCAAGGACGGCGTTGCCCAGCACGAGAACCCGGAGTTTCTCAAGATCGCCGACAAGATCAAAAGCCTGGCCGAGGCGTTCAACCTCAACTTCCGCAACATCGACAACCGTGTCTATGAGATTTCCCTCGAAGGCAGCGGCGACGAAGTCGTGGGCATTCACGCCCATGCCGACGTGGTGCCGGTAACACCGGATAACTGGGTGTTGAAAGATGGCACTCGCCTCGACCCGTTCAAGGTCACCCAGGTGGGCGACCGCATGTATGGCCGCGGTACCGAGGACGACAAGAACGGCATCGTGGTCGCGCTCTATGCCATGAAAATCATCAAGGAAGAGAAACTGCCGCTGGCGCGCAACTTCAAGCTGCTGGTCGACACCACCGAGGAAACCACTGGCGACGCCATCCCCTATTATTTCGAACGCAACCCGACGCCCAATTACAACCTGGCGCTGGATGGCGGCTACCCCGTAGTGATTGCCGAGAAAGGCTATGGCACCGTCATGGCGAACTTCACCCGGCGCGCGGCACAGGGCAAGGGGGCAGAAATTACCGCGCTGACGGGCGGCCTGGCGACCAATCAGATTCCGTCGACGTCCGTTGCCACCTTCGCCAGCGACAAGCCCGCCGAACTGGCTGCCAGCCTGCTCAAAGCCGCTACCGACTATGCCAAGCGCAACGGTGGCAACTTCGAAGTGAGCACCCAGGTCGTCGGCAAGGACGTCCAACTTACCTTCACCGGCGTTTCCGCCCACTCCTCCGAACCCGAGTCAGGCGTCAACCCGGTGGCAAGGATGCTGGGGTTCATCAATGGCCTGGATGGCAAGGTCACGCTCAAACACAACCACATCACCGACGCCGCCCGCTATGCCGCTGACAACTGGGGGCTCGACTACCTGGGTAAAAAACTGGGAATCGGTTTTTCCGATGCCTTCATGGGCCCGCTGACCGCGTCCCTGACCTACGTTGGCATGGATGAGAAGACCCTCAAGCTGGCGGTCAACCTGCGGGTGCCGGTGGGCAAGACCACGGAAGCCCTCAAGACTGAAATCGCCGGCAAACTGGCCGCCTGGAGCAAGAAATCCCACATTGCGGTGGCCTTCGACTATTCCATTGACGAGCCGATGTACCGCAACCCTGAGGGTGAATGGGTCAAGGCGCTGCTGGCCGTGGCAAGTGAAAACCTCGGTATGGAACACAAATACGGCACCTCTGCCGGCGCCACTTCGGTTCATGACTTGCCCAATGGCGTGCAATTCGGCCTGGCCATGCCCGACGTCAAGTACACCGGTCACAACGACAACGAGTTCAAGACAGTCGAGCAATTCCTGCTGGACCTGCAGATCGTGACCGAGATGATGGGGCGGATCGGGCAATTGCCGAAGTTGTAAAACACCGTGCCCTGAGAATGCTGCCGCTAGGGCGTAGGAACTGTGTAGGAGCTGTCGAGTGCAACGAGGCTGCGATCTTTCCCCTGACACTTGAATCTCAAGCGAAAGATCAAAGGATCAAAAGATCGCAGGCTTCGCCAGCTCCTACGGCCCAGCGGGAGCAATCCCTGGCCACAGGTTTATTCATTCCTTCGGGTGAGTGGCGCTTGGATCGATGACCTTGGCGGTAATGTCGACCAGCTCCAGCCCCCAATCCCCGTGCAGGTACCAATCCTCCCCGATCATCTCGGCCGGGTGCATCGTTCGATCGGCGCCGTTGCCGCAGGCCAGCGCACTGGTCGGACAGTAACGATCACAACCCCAGCAAATGCGCTCGGGATGTTTGGGACTGATGGGAAAGGGCTTTGCCATGACGACCCCGTATAACTGATGGGTGTACCCGCACCCTACCGCGTCGGGGCGCAGTGCCCCTTGATCCCGATCAAGAACAACCGCGCAGGAACCAGTCGGCATTCGTCGTTGGAAAATTCGCGCTAAAAATTGACAAGAATCATTATTATTCGCAGCAAAGCTTCCTAGACTCGGCGCCATCGTTTAGCCAACCAGGAAGTCATCATGCGCACACTTGCAACTCTGCCTCTGGCCTTGCTGTTTCTCGCACCGCTGGCCCAGGCCAAGGAATACCCCATCGGCGAACCGCAACTGTGCCCAGGACTGGAGGTCGGTGCGGTGTATTTGCAGCCGATTGAAATGGCCCCGGCCGGGATGATGCGGGCCACGGCCGATTCCGACGTGCACCTGGAAGCCGACATCCGCGCCACGGCGGACAATAAGCAGGGCTTCCAGGAAGGCAGTTTCGTGCCCTACCTCAATGTGTCATTCCAACTGAAGAAACAAGGCAACGACACCGAACTCAAGGGTGATTTCCACGCCATGGTCGCCAACGACGGGCCGCACTATGGCGACAACGTCAAGCTGCTCGGCCCTGGCAAATATCAACTGACATTCACTGTCCTGCCGCCTGGCGGCCATGGCTCCCTCGGTCGTCATACCGACAAGGAAACCGGCGTGGCGCCATGGTTCGAACGCTGCGAACTGCATTATGAATTCGTCTACGCCGGGATCGGTAAAAAAGGCGGGTACTGAGCATGAGCCGCTCATCCTGCCCACGGCACGTCACGACTCATCGACGCCTGGCCTGGTTGACGCTGGCCGGTTTGCTGCTGCCCTCGATCGCCCAAGCCGAACTGCCGACCTATGAGCTGAGCATACGCGACGGGCATTTCACGCCGGCGCAACTGGAAGTGCCGGCCGGGCAACGCTTCAAGATCGTGCTGAAGAACATCGGCCAGGGCCCGGCGGAGTTCGAAAGCACGCCTTTGCGCGTCGAGAAAGTGCTCTCGCCCGGCGTCACGACCTTCGTGGTCATCCACCCGCTGCGCCCCGGGCACTATCCGTTTTTCGACGAATTCAATCCGCAACTGCCCGAGGGCGGGATTCTCGCCGAGTAATCGGTCAGCAGGAGGCGTTTGCATGACTCAATCGATGTTTATTGTCTGGCGCGAAAGCGTCGAGGCGTTGTTAGTGATCGGGATTCTCCAGGCCTGGGTCAGCCGACAACACCAGGCCAGCCAGCTGTTGCGCTATGTATGGACCGGCGCCGCGCTGGGCCTGTTGCTTTCGGGCGTGCTGGCCGGCCTGATCCTGCTGGCCGGCGAGGCCATGAGCGGGACGGCCAATGAATGGTTCCAGGCGTCGCTGGCTCTGGTCGCCAGCCTGCTGATCGTGCAGATGGTCGGCTGGATGCACCGAAACGCGAGGACGCTCAAGCATGACCTGACGCGCCACGCCGACCAGCGCCTGAGCCGTCAGGGCGGCCTGGGGCTGTTGGTGCTGGCGCTGCTGGCGGTCAGCCGCGAAGGCAGTGAAACCGTGGTGTTCCTGTATGGCGCCGGTGCGCGCCTGCAAGGGCCGCAACTGAGCTTGTTCGCCGTCGCTGCGCTGGCCGGGCTGGTGCTGTCGCTGCTGACCGTCTCCTTGCTGCACAGCAGTCGCCGGTTCATCTCATGGCCGCGTTTCTTTGCCATCAGCGAAGCGATCCTGCTGCTGTTGGGGGCAGCGTTGCTGGTCAGCGGTATCGAGCGGGTCGGCGGGCAACTGCTCGCGATGGATTGGCCTGAGGCGGTGTATCGCGGCATTGGCGACGCGCTGTGGGACAGTAGCGCGATACTCGACGACGGCCATGGCTTCGGCGGGTTCCTGGCGGACTTCACCGGGTATCGGGCCAGCCCGAGTGCGATGACGCTGCTGGTGTGGCTGGGCTATTGGGGCGTCGTCGCGGGCTGGCTGCGGCCGCGCAAGGCGGAAAACCTGCCATGCCCGACCTGAACCCCTGGCTCCAACGCCTGGGCGACGGCATGCGGCGCCACGGTGCAACCATTCGTACCGTGCAATGGGCGGTGGTGCTGTTCTACGCGGTGCTGCTGGTGGTGCCGACCCTGCTGCCATTGCCCAACAGCCAGGCACACCTGTTCGACAATCTCACACTGCTGGCACAGTTTCTGTTCTGGGGCCTGTGGTGGCCGTTCGTGTTGCTGTCGATCGTGTTGTTCGGGCGGCTCTGGTGTGGCGTGCTGTGCCCGGAAGGCGCCCTGAGTGAATGGGCCAGCCAGTACGGCAAGGGCTTCGGGGTGCCGCGCGGATTGCGCTGGGCTGGCTGGCCCACCTTGGCGTTCTGCCTGACCACACTCTACGGTCAATTGATCAGCGTCTACGACTACGCCCAGGCTGCATTGCTGATCCTGGGCGGCTCGACCGTCGCCGCGGTGATCGTCGGCCTGTTGTTCGCCCGGGGCAAGCGGGTGTGGTGCCGTTACCTGTGCCCGGTCAGCGGCGTCTTTTCCCTGCTTGCTCGCTTGGCGCCGGTGCACTTTCAGGTGGACGAACAACGCTGGCTGGAAAACCCCGCACCGCGTCGCCCTCCTCCCAACTGCGCGCCCTTGCTGGACATCCGCCGCATGCGTGGCGCCGCCGATTGCCACGCCTGTGGTCGCTGCAGCGGCCAGCGCGATGCGGTGCGCCTGATTGCCCGCTCCAGCAGCGAAGAAATCCTGCACTCGACGGCTAACACCCTCTCGCCATGGGATGTTCGCTTGCTGTTGTTCGGTGTCATCGGCCTGGCCATGGGCGCCTTCCAGTGGACTGTCAGCCCATGGTTCATCGACCTCAAGCAAAGCCTGGCCCAATGGCTGGTCAGTCATGATTGGCTCTGGGCACTCCAGGACAACGCGCCGTGGTGGCTGTTGACGCACTATCCGCAACTCAATGACAGTTTCAGTTGGCTCGACGGTTTTTGCATCGTCGCGTACCTGGGCATGAGTGCACTGCTGATAGGCACTTCACTGATGCTGCTGATGCGCCTGGCGGCACGCCTCTCGGGTGACAACACACAATATCCGCCCTTAGCCATCACCCTGACGCCCCTCGGCGGTGCTGGGTTGTTCCTCGGCTTGTCGGCCACCACGGTCAAACTGCTGCGCTATGAAGGAATGCTGCTGGAATGGGTACAACCGGCACGGGCCGGGTTGCTGGTAGCGGCGATAGCCTGGAGTTTATGGCTGGGCTGGAAACGCCTGCAGCAGACGCAGACTCCAGCGATCCAACGATCGCCAGCCATGGCATGCCTGGTCATGGCCAGCAGCCTGGTGGGTTATGGCTGGTGGCTGCAGTTCTGGGGATGGTGATGTGCTCACAACACCCTGTAAGTGCGAGCTTGCTCGCGATGAGGCCGGCACATTCAACATCACCAAAGAATGACATACCGCCATCGCGAGCAAGCTCGCTCCCACAGGGGAAACGCGGTCCCACCAAGAACTAGGTCGGCTATAAGGCCGCCTCGCGGTGGATGTTGATCTCGGCGCCCCGTTAACCACGCTGGCTGAACGAAGGTATTGCGCAGTGGGCAACCCGGCATGGATGCCGGGTTAGCCGCGCTGGGCCATGGATGGCCCTTCGCGGCGGCCCTCGGAGCAATGCCTTCGTTCAGGCATGCCGAGCCTAGGCGAGGCACCGAGTGGTGGGGCAAAAGCGCTTTGGTTACTTTCGCGCTTTTCGAAAGTGACCCGCCGTAAGGGCGGAACCATAAGCCGCCGTTACCTAAATAACGGATATACCCCCCAAAAGCCGTCAGCCCCGAACCCACCCCCCCTGCCGACTCAACTCAGGCTTTTTTAAAAACACCCTCTGCGGCAACAGCAACCAAGCCAACGCCGGCAGCAAGATCAAGGCCCCCAGCATGTTCACCAAAAACATGAAGGCCAGCAAAATCCCCATATCAGCCTGAAACTTGATCGGCGAGAACGCCCAGGTCGACACCGCCACAGCCAATGTCATGCCCGTCAACAACACCACTTTGCCGGTGAACAGCAGCGCCTGGTAATACGCCTGGGCCAAGGTGTCACCGGCCCGCATCCGCGCCAGGATCACGCTCAACACATAGAGCGCATAATCGACCCCGATGCCCACGCCCAGTGCGATTACCGGCAGTGTCGCGACTTTCACCCCCATGCCCAGCCCCACCATCAGCGCCTCGCACAGGATCGAGGTGAGCATCAGCGGCAGCATCGCGCACAGGGTTGCGCGCCAGCTGCGGAAGGTCACCAGACACAGCAGACTGACTGCGCCATAGACCCAGAACAGCATCTCGCGCATGGACTTCTTCACCACGATATTGGTCGCCGCTTCGATCCCCGCACTGCCGGCCGCGAGCATGAACTTGACCTCTGGCATCTGATGCCCGGCGATAAACTGCTCACTGGCCTCCACCACCCGGTTCAAGGTATCAGCCTTGTGATCGGCCAGGTAGACGTACAGCGACAGCATCGAGCAGCCCTGATTGAACAGCTCTCGCGGGGCGCGGGTTTGCACGGCACCCAGTGCGCCGTCATTGGGGATCAGTTCATACCATTTGAAGTTGCCTTCGTTATACCCGGCCGTGGCGATCTTGCTCAGCGCTGCCATCGAGGTGGTCGATTCCACGCCGGGCAATTGCTCCAGTTGCCAGGCCAGCGCGTCTACCGCAGACAGGCTGGCGTAACGGGTGCATTGATCCTCGGGGGTCTTGATCATGACCACGAAAATATCCGAGCTGGCCGCATAGTTCTGGGTCATGAACAACGCATCGCGGTTGTAGCGCGAGTCGGCACGCAACTCTGGAGCGCCGGGGTCCAGATCGCCGATTTTCAGGTGCAGGCTCACGGCAAAACCAAACGCGGCCAACAGCAAGCCAGCCAACATGGCGCCCGTGGCCCAGCGCCGTTGGGTGAACAAATCGAGCACACGCCACAGGGGATGCTTGATCTGCGCCTGTTGCTCTGTGGTTTCCGCACTCAGGCTGCGTTGCGCCGCCGCCGGGCTGACGCCGATATAGCTGAGCAGGATCGGCAGCAGGATCAGGTTGGTGAAAATCAGCACTGCCACCCCGAGGCTGGCGGTGATCGCCAGGTCCTGGATCACCCGAATGTTGATCAGCAGCAGCACCGCGAAGCCCACCGCATCACAGAGCAAAGCGGTGATGCCGGCGGCGAACAGTCGACGGAAGGTATAGCGCGCGGCAACCACCCGGTGAGTACCGCGGCCGATGTCCTGCATGATGCCGTTCATCTTCTGCGCGCCATGGCTCATGCCAATGGCGAACACCAGGAACGGCACCAAGGCCGAGTAAGGGTCCAGCTCATAGCCGAGCAGCGCTAGCAGCCCCAGTTGCCAAAGCACCGCCGCCAGTGAACAGATCACCACCACCAAGGTGCTTCGCGCGCAACGGGTGTAGCCAAACAGCACCAAGACCGTCACCAGTACCGCCACCACGAAGAACAGCAATACCTGGGTCATGCCCTCGATCAGGTCGCCGACGATCTTGGTAAAGCCGGTGATATGAATCCGCAGGTCATCGGTCTGGTACTTGTCTCGCAGCGCCTCCAGTTGCCGGGAGAACTCGCCATAGTCCAGCGCCTTGCCCGTCTGCGGATTGATTTCCAGCAACGGCACGAAGATCACGCTGGATTTGAAGTTGCCGGCGACCAATTGCCCGACTTCCCCGGAGCGGGCCACGTTGGTCCGCACCTGCTCGAGGCTGGTGGCCGAGCCATCGTAATCGTCGGGGATCACCGTGCCGCCGTCGAGCCCGTCTTCGGTCACGGCAGTCCAGCGCGTGGTCGGGGTCCATAACGATTTCATGTAGGGGCGGTCGACGCCCGGCAGCAGATAGAGCTCGTCGTTGAGCCTGGCCAGGGTGTCGAGGTAGTCCTTGGTGAAAATGCTCCCCTGCTTGACCTCCACGGCGATGCGCAGCGAGTTGCCCAGGCCGCTCAGTTCCTTGCGATTCTCCAGGAAATTGGCGACGTAGGGATGCCCCGTGGGGATGGTCTTTTCGTAGCTGGCATTGATGCCGATGTGCGTGGCTTGCCAACCGAGCACCAACGTCACCAACAGACACAGCAGGACCACCAGCGGTCGATGGTTGAAGATCGCCCGCTCAGCGAAGTTGCCCGACGCCCGGTCAAAGTCTTCCTGGCGGCCGATCACGGTTTGGGTTCTGTCGTCTTTCAAGTTTGACTCCTGTTGCACGAGCCGTGGCCCGATAGCGCTACACCGTGAAGTTTCAAGGTTGACCTGCGGCCCGCGGATCCTGGTCAGCGGCCACGCCGGTCAAGCCGACGCTGGCCAGGCTGCCGTCGACCGCCTGTTGCACGGCAGCGAGCGTCCCGCCGCTGCGGCTCTGACGCTTGTCAAAGCTTCGCCCCTGGTCATGACTGAATAGAAGTTCACCACTCTGGCTGGCCAACAACAGGCCGCCGTCGCGCAGTTGGAGAGCGCTCGCCAGTGTCGATTCGATACCGGTGTCAAGGCGGCGCCAACTGTTGCCACGATCCCCAGACCACCAGGCGTTTCCGCGCAAGCCATAGACCACCAAGGCCCCGTCGCGGGTGCCGAGCAGACCGAAGAAGCTGCCCTCATACGGTGACTTCAAGGCCTGGAATGACTGCCCAGCATCGGTGGAACGCAACAGCAAACCGCGCTCCCCCACCAACCACAGATCGTTGCCCAAGGCGCGGATGCCATACAGGTTCAAGCCCTGCGGATTGTCCACATGCCGCATCCACGGCTGCCAGCTTCGCCCGCCATCGTCGGTACGGTAGATCTGGTTGTAGGCGCCCACGACGTAGCCGTGCAGGCGGTCACTGAAGTACAGGTCGAGAAACGGTTTATCCGGTCCGTCATCGAGCATTCGCCGTGCCTGCGCCAAGTGGCTGGCACCGTCGGGTTGATTGACATCGCGCTCAGCGAACTGTACCGCCAAGGCGATGGCACGCTGACCGTCGAGTTGCTTTTGCCAGGTTTCTCCGCCGTCCTGGGTGTGCAGCACCACGCCCAGATGACCGACCGCCCAGCCCTGCTCGGCATCGACGAATTGCACCGCCGTCAGGCTGACACTGACCGGCACCTTGGCCTGGCGCCAATTGACTCCAGCGTCATCGCAGAGCAGCACGATCCCGCGCTCACCGACCGCCACCAGACGCTCGCCGGCCCGGGCCAGCCCGAGCAACACCGAGCGCTGGGCCTTGGCGGTCGGCAATGCCGGCTGTTGCAGCACGGCCAATGTCGTGGCCTGTGCAACCAAGGGCACGCTCACCAACAGGCTCCCCACCAAGGCGCAAACGCCCCATAGCGGACCGCGACTCGCAAAAAATTTTTCAACGTTCATATCGTTATTCCCCCTGGAGAATCGTAAGCGACCGCGGCGAACCTCCTCCTCGCCACGGCCGCCACAGGTTCAACGCATGTTTTCGTTGGCCATGGCATCCGGCGTGAAATAGGACGCCGAAGGTCTCGCGATCTTCTGGTACTGAACCGCCAGGTCATTGCTCGATGCGTTGAGGAAGTAGGCTCCGGTGTCGAGGTTGTAGCTGCCCCACATGACCTGTGCGGTGAGGACCGGCATGTCCGGCGCCAGCAGCGTCAGCGAATACATCTGCCGACCGAGCTTGCCCTGGGCGTCATAACCGTCGGCCATCAGGATCTGCCAGGAGTCTTCGTCGACGTAGTAGGTCCGACGCGGCACGACATGGCGCTTGCCGGATTTGAGCGTGGCCTCGACCACCCAGACCCGGTGCTTCTCCCAACGCACCAGATCAGGATTGAGGAAGTTTTCCTTGACCAGGTCGTCACTCTTGGCCAGCGCGGCGCGGTTATTGTTGTAGCCGACGATCAGCTCTTTCTTGCCCACCAGCTTGAGGTCATAGCGATCGGTAGGCCCGAACAGCATGAACGCTTCGTCGAACAGGCCGACGCCGGAGGTCACGAAGTCCGGCGTGTCATAGGCAATGTTTGGCGCCCGGCGAACCCGGCGCTGGCCGACCAGATATTGCCAGGCCGCCCGATTGGCCGGGTCCATGTCCCAATGGGTCATCAGGCCTTCGCCGGCCTTGGATGACGGCAACTCGGTCAACAGCTTGCCCACCTGGTACTTGCCCGCATAGTTTTCCAGGCTGCCGCCTTCGAAGTAGTAGGGAAACTGATAGGAGAATTGGGCCCGGGTCGCCTGGACTTTCTTGCCACCGGCGGTCATCAGCCAGGTATCGAAAGGCGCGCTGATGGTGTCGCCGCCCTGCCAGGACAACCGATAATTCCACAGCACTTGGGCACCGTTTTCCGGGATCGGGAACGGAATGCCACCGTAGGCGTTGGCGACCTTCTCGCTGTCCACGTCCAGCGTGGCGCGTGTGGCGTTCTTGCTGGTGTTGTCATACACCCATTGCGGAGCGGCGGCCGAGCGATGGGTCGGGTACACGTCCAGGCGATAGCCCGGGTATTTCTTCAGCAGCAGCTTGGTCCCTTCGGCCAATTCGCTGGCGTACTGCTCCATGTTCGAGGCTTTGATCGAATACAGCGGCTTCTCGCCGGCGAATGGATCGGGGCGTTTGTCACCCGGTTTGTAGCCAGGCGTGGCCTGGGTATAGCCGCCCTGCCAAGCCGGGATACTGCCATCGGCGTTGCCGGCGCGCTCGCCACCCAAGGGAGTCAGATCGGTTTTCAGGCGCGCGGCCTGTTCAGGCGACACCGCCGCCTGCGCCAGCCCCATGCCAGCAAGGGCCAGGGTCAGGACGCATGTGTTCAGGAATGCTGTGTTCTGCATGGCGAATCCACCTTATTAGAATGAGGTTTTCACGTAGAGCGAGACGAAGTCGCGATCGGCCAACGACTGTCCGTAACTGAAATTGCCGTCCTCGCGCAGCCCGGCTTTCGGTGCGCCGAAGAAGTTCACGTAGTTGAGGCCGACATCCCAGCGTTGCAGGTAGGTGGCTTTGAGCCCGACACTCCAGTCGCCGGAGTGGGTGTTGCCGAAGCCGGATTTGTTGACCGCCGATGAGCGCCCATCGAGTACCACACCCATGCCGATCGGCACGGTCAGGTCGATTCCGTCGACGATCTGGAAGTACGCCGGCTCGATCAATACCCGCAGCGCGGTGGCATCGCGGGTGGTGTTGGAGTCCAGCGCGGCAGCGTTCTTGGTCACGCTCAGGGTGCGGTTCCAGGCCAGTTCGGCCAGGGCCGATCCGCCATCCCAGAACGCGGTGGGCGATAACAGGTAGATCGCCGACAGGTTGGCGTGGGCGGTCTTGCCCCTGGCGAACAACTCATTGTCGCCACCATCGGCCGCCATGCCGGGGGTCACTACTTGCAGATTACTCACTAGCGGCGCGTTCCAGCGCACCGACGTTTCACCGGCAAAGTTGAACGGACCGTAGGCAGTGGAGAAGCTGACGCCAGCGGTCTTGATGTCTTCGGCGTAGACCTGGCGATAGGAACCCAGGATGGGCAACCCGGTGGCCGCAGACGCCGCACCGTCCAGGTACGCGTACAACCCGATTGGCGCTTTGTCGTGATACTGGGCCGCGTAGAAACCCAGCTCCAGCTCGGTGCCGGTCGGCTTGAAGCGGATCTGCATGCCGCCCTGCCCCGAATTGCGCGGTTTCAAATCGCCGCCATTGACCGTGTCGTTGCCGAACAGTTCGCGCAGAGGGCCACTGCCGTAGCCGATGGCATCGACATCGCTCAGGTAGCTGCCGGCGCCGGGCAGATTGGAACGTTCCCACTCAAACTGATAGTAAGCGCCCACCGACAGTTGCGGGTTGATCTGCAACTGCCCGGAGATCTGATTGACCGGGCGCAGGATCTCCTTGAACTGAGTCCCCGGCACGCTGAGCAACTTGACGACATCGGTCGGGCCCTGGGCATTGGCAATGCCGTTGCCACCGTAGAACAGGCTTTCCCCATAGATCAGGCTGTGTCGGCCCAGGCGCGCCACGCCCTGGGAGTCTTCACCCAGATCCCCGCGCAAGAACACGAAGGCGTCGAGGATTTCCGCGTCGCGACCATGAAGCTTGCGGGTTTCACTGAGGAAATGCTTTTGCTCGCTGCTGTCGGTGTCCTGATTGTAGATATCGTCGTACCAGGCTGCGCCGCTCACGCGCAGCCCATAGTTTTGCCGGCTCAGGTCCATTTCGGAAAACAGGTCCAGGCGGTTGGAGACCAGGCCACTGCTGAAATTCTTGTCGCCCTGGCTCTGGATCGAGGGATACAGGCCGTTGGCGGTTGGCGCGTTGACCAAGCGGCTGTCCTGTCCATGCAGGCGCCAGGCTTGGCTGTACTTGATGGTGTTGTCCCAGCGCAGTTTCCAGTCGGAGTCACCCAGGTCCATTTGCATGGCCTGGACCCTTTCGACCATCACACCGGTGCTGCACAACGCCAGGAACAGGGCGCAATGCTTGAAACCAAAGCAATCTTTGAGGTTATCCATGGACGCTTCTCATTATTGTTATTTTTTGGCATGGCTTTGCAGCCAACACGCTCGGGTAGCGGCTTGCACCGCGTTGTACGGATGCGCATTCAGATGTAGGTGGAGGCCAATCCACCATCGACCGGCAGGTTGACGCCGTTGATCCAGCGCGACTCATCGGCACACAGGAAAGCGATCACCGCCGCCACCTCATCGGCGTAAGCGGGACGTTTCATGCGATGGGCATCGGCCTGGGTCCGGGCCTCGCCGAGCATGCTCACGAAGTCGTCGAGGATGGGCGTGAACACCGGGCCCGGTGCAACACTGTTCATGCGCACCGAATGCTCAAGAAACCAGGGTTGGGCCTGCAGGTAGGTCCAGACGATCAAGGCTTCCTTGAAGTACTGGTAGCAGGTCTGGTCCGGCACCCGGTGATCGGCCAGCCAGGCTTGCGCGGCGGTAAAATCTTCGATGCGCGCCAGCGCCTTGTGCTGTTCCAGGCGCAACGGCCATTCGGCGCCGAGGATCGAGGCGATATTGACGATGCTGCCGCCAGCGTTGATGCGCGGCAGCAGCGCACGGCTCAAGTGGCGCAACCCAAGGTAGTTGACCTGCGCCAGCAGTTGCGGGTTGGCAGTGCCCGGCACCCCGGCGATGTTGCACAGGCTGTCGAGCCGTGCGGGCAGCTGCGGCAGCAGCCGTTCGATGTTTTCGGCGCTACTCAAATCGCCCTGCACAAAACCGTCCAGGGTCATGTGCGGCGCCTTGAGGTCGACGCCAATCACTTGGGCGCCATGAGTGCGCAGCAGGCTTGCCGTGGCAGCACCAATGCCTGACGAGACACCGGTGACCAGCACAATCTTGTTGTCGAGTTTCATGTTGAGTCCTCTTATTATTTTTGTGTACTCGCAGGGCCCTCAGCTCATCGGGCCCTGTAAACCTGCCTGTCAGAAGGGGTAGACCGGCGCCTGGTCCTTGACCGTCACCCACTGCCATTGCGTGTATTCGTCCCAGTCCGCCGGGCCGCCGACGCTGCCGCCATTGCCCGAGGCGCCGCGCCCGCCGAACGGGTTGATGCACTCATCGGCGACGGTCTGGTCATTGATGTGCAACATGCCGCACTGCAACCGCTCACCGATGGCCATGGCCCGGCCTACCGACGGAGAAATGATCGCCGCCGCCAAACCGTACTCGGTGCGGTTGGCCAACTCGACGGCTTCATCATCGGTGGCGAAGCTGACCACCGTTGCCACGGGCCCGAAGACCTCCTCGTCGAAGGCCCGCATGCCCGGTTTCACGCCGCTGAGCACGGTGGCCTGGTAAAACAGTCGATCGTGCTCGCCGCCTGCCTCCAGCCGGGCGCCGGCACGCACGGAGTCGCTGACGATGTCGTGCACCCGTTTCAGTTGGCGCTGATTGATCAGCGGCCCCAACGCGGCTTCGCCCTGGGCGGCGTTACCGACGGTCAAGGCCCGGGCCTTTTCCACCAGTTTGCGGGTCAGTTCTTCGGCGATGGATTCATGGGCGAGGATCAACCCGGTGGCCATGCAAATCTGCCCTTGATGCAGCCAGGCGCCCCAGGCCGCGTTGCGAGCGGCGAGGTCGAGATCGGCGTCTTCAAGAATGATCAGCGGGTTCTTGCCACCCAACTCCAGCGCAACCTTCTTCAGGTTGCGCCCGGCCACTTCAGCGACCTTGCGACCGGCGCCGGTGGAACCGGTAAAGGCGATCATGCGCACGTTAGGGTCGCGGCACAGCGCCTCACCGGCATCCGCCGCACCGGGCAACACTTGCAGCAAGCCCTTGGGCAGCCCCGCTACCTCGAACAACCGGGCGATAAGGAAACCGCCGCTCACCGGGGTCTGCGGATCCGGCTTGAGCACCACCGCATTGCCCGCCGCCAGGGCTGGCGCAACGGAGCGCATGGACAACACCAGGGGAAAGTTGAAGGGCGAAATCACCCCGACCACGCCATGGGGCTGGCGTCGCGCATAGGACAGGCGCCCCGCCTCGCTGGGCAGGACCACCCCATGGGCCTGGGACAGCAGGCCGGCGGCCTGATGCAACAGCACGATGGCTTCGCGTACTTCGTGTTGGCCCTTAAACAGCGCGGCGCCGGTCTCCCGAGCCACGTACAGCGCCAGTTCTTCGAAGGACTGCTCGGCCACGTCGGCGGCCTTGCGGAAGATCGCCGCGCGTTGCCGCGGGCCCAGCGCCGCCCACCCCGGCTGCGCCAGGGCTGCGTCGCGACTGGCCTTGGCGATGTCGGCGGAGTCGGCCGTGGCACAGCGCATCAACCGCTCACCGGTGGCCGGTTCAATGATCCATTGCAGCAGACCCGACGCAGGCACCCAGTCACCGTTGAAGACACATTCCGACTCGATCACCTGGGACAACAGGTGGCTTTTGGATGCAGACATTTAACACTCCCGGCTCTTTGTTGTTGTCATCGTTTGCCGCACCTGGAAGGTATCGACGCAAACGCCGTGCTAGTGCTTGAGCAAGCGCTGTGCCGGTTTTGCCCGCAGACCTTGATAAACCTGGCGCAGGGCTCTGGATCAATGGTCTGCATCGAGTGCAGGACTGATGACGCACCTGCCGACGTGGCCGTTGGCCAGCTGCCGCTTGTTCATTTGATAAAGTTATGCTTAATAACTATCTCGCCAGATGATCATTTCGATCACCCGCCATCAGGGGCATAACAATGAATAATCCCCACTGCCAGTTGCCGGATCACCGGATCGCCACCGAGCACTTCCGTCCACGGGGTGACAGCAACGAGCTGACCGACAGCAGTTCGCCTACGACGGCAGAACTCACCGCGTGTCTGTTTTTCTCCCCCGACGATGGCCGTATCTGGCTCAACGACCAGCGCATGTTGCTGCTGCACAGTTCATCCTTCGGGGCGTTGCGCCGGGAAATCATCGAACGCCAGGGGCTGGAACAGGCCCGTGGCATGCTCACCCGCACCGGCTATTCCTCCGGCGCCCGGGACGCCCGGCTGATTCGCGAACGCTGGCCCCACGCCGATGCCGCGGCGGTGTTTCGTGCAGGCACGCATCTGCACACCCTTGAAGGCATGACCAAGGTCGAGCCGCTGCATTTCAAGTTCGACGCCGATTCGGGGTTCTATGAAGGGGAATTTCTCTGGCATCACTCCTGTGAGGCCGACGAGCATGTCGCCGCCTATGGCACCGGGCAGGATCCGGTGTGCTGGACCGAACTGGGCTACGCCATCGGTTTCGTCAGCGGGCTGTTCGGGCAACTGGTGATCTTCCGCGAAGTGGAATGCCGAGGCATGGGGCACGAACGCTGCCGAGTCGTCGGCAAGACCGCCGAGCAATGGGGCGATGTCGAGCAGGACCTCAATTACCTCAACGCCTCACCGCCAGCGGTCGTCGCGCGCACCGACAGCCAGTCCGACAGTGTTGCCGGCACCGCCCCGCTGCCGGACAGCGAACAGCCGCTGATCGGTGCCAGCGCCGCCTTCAACGCCGCGACCCAAGCCTTGCAACGGGTGGCCTTGACCCCCGCCACCGTGCTGGTCAGCGGCGAATCCGGCGTCGGCAAGGAGATGTTCGCCCGCCAGCTGCACCAACTTAGTCGCCGACGCGATGGTCCGTTCATCGCCCTCAACTGCGCGGCCATCCCCGACAACCTGATCGAGGCCGAACTGTTTGGCGTCGAACGCGGTGCCTATACCGGGGCCACTCATTCACGCCCCGGTCGTTTCGAGCGAGCCCATGGCGGCACGTTGTTTCTGGATGAGATCACCTGCCTGAGCCTGGCCGGGCAAAGCAAGTTGCTACGCGCCTTGCAGGAGCGGGAGATCGAACGGATCGGTGGTGGCCACGGCATCAAGGTCGATGTGCGGGTCGTGGCGGCCACCAACATCGACCTGCGCAAGGCCGTGGCGGAAGGCGCGTTCCGTGAAGACCTGTTCTACCGGCTCAACGTCTACCCCATCGCCCTGCCTCCCTTGCGCGAGCGTCGCGATGACATCCCGTTGCTGATCAATGCTTTCCTCAAGCGCTTTTGCCAGGAGTACGGCCGCACCCCGATGGGCCTGACCATGCGTGCCTTGAAGGTGCTGTTGCGCTATGACTTCCCGGGCAACGTGCGGGAATTGCAGAACCTCATCGAGCGCGGCCTGATCGCCAGCGAAGAAGGCCAGGCGATTGACCTGGTCCATCTGTTTCGCAATGAACAACTGCCGGTGGATGCGTATTCCGTGGACCTGCACGGTGGTCTCTCGCCGATGGGCCTGGCCGCCAACGACACCGCGGAAAAACCGGCCCTGCTCCAGTCCCTCAGCCAACTGGACTCGGACTTCTCCATTGACGGCCTGGAATCACGGCTGATCAACGAAGCCCTGCAACTGAGCAGCGGCAACCTGGCAGCGGCCGCACGCTCATTGGGACTGAGCCGGGCACAGTTCGCCTATCGGTTGAAGAAGCATCAACGAGGAGTCCCGGACTAAACCCCGAACCTGGGATCACCATAATTCCCCTGTGGGAGCGAGCTTGCTCGCGATGGCGGTGGGTCAGCTGACATTGATGCTGGCTGGGCTGACGCCATCGCGAGCAAGCTCGCTCCCACATTGGTTTCTGCGGAGCTGCAAGCTCTGCAACTCAATCCGTCGTGCTCGCCGCCAGTACGGCAAGCGTTCGGCGCTTGGGGTTCCAGATGCTCAGGCACCAGACGCCCCACCACTCCAGGCCATCGTCGAAATAATCGCTCCAGGGGGCCCGTGCCGGATCGTACTCGTCGCTGGCCGTCCAGTTGAGGTTGAAGTTATCGACCCAGCTCAACACCACCCCATCGGTACCGTCCTCGAGCCCAAGCAGGTCGAGCCATTCGCTGAACAGCGCTTGCAGGGTGTCGTCGCTGAAACGGGTGCCATAGGGCGGGTCGCAGAAGGCCGCGTACAAGGCATAAGTGTGCTGATCATCTTGGTCGATCCGCATGAGTCGAGCCCGTTCGTCCCGGTTCAGCGGCTTGGCGACGGCCTTGCTCAAATCCCAATCCATGGTGGGGGGCGCAGCCTCGGTATAGCGCGGGTCCAGAGTCAGTTGGCGATGACGCTCCAGCCATTGAGCCTTGAGGTGCTGGAACAACAGGTCCACAGCCTGACGATGAAGCACCTCATCAGCGGCATCACTCGCCTCGGGCACAAGCACCAGGAAATCGAAGGCACAACCGGCCTTTTCCATCCGCTGGCGCAGGGATGCGCTGGCTTGCTGTTCCACGATGCGCAACATGACAGTCTCCATCAAGCGAGGGGAAAAGCGCCCCGCCGGTACTCGCTGGGGGTCTGGTTCATCTCTATCCGAAAATGCCGGTTGAAGTTGGACAAGTTGTTGTAGCCCACTTCAAAACAGATATCGGTCACGGGCATTTCGCTCTGCAACAGCAAGCGACAGGCGCGCTGGACCCGCAGCTTGCGCATCAGGTCAATGAAGCCGTGCCCGGTGATGCGCTTGAAGAACCGTGAGAAGCCCGGCTCGCTCATGTCCAATTGACGAGCGATCACCGACAGGCGCAGGTCGCCAGTGAGTTCGGCTTGCAGGTATTCGAAGGCTCTATGGATGCGCTCGGAGCTGCGCGCATCGAGGGTCGGCGCGTAGCAAGGGCTCGCCAGGCTCAAGGCCTCGTCGCCAGGGGCTTGGTTGAGGGTGTGCAGCAGTTCCAGGAACAGCGCCAACCGCGCCAGTCCCTGGGCCGGGCCGATGGCTTCCAGCAGGTGCGCGGCCCGCCGCGCGGTGTTGCCGTCGAAGGTCAGGCCACGGCGGGCGCGTTCGAACAGGCCCTGCAGATCGCCCAGTTCGGGCAGGGTTCGGCGCAAGGTCAGCAGCGTGGCACCGTCGAATTGCAAGACCACGTCACGCCCAGGCAGGTGCTCGCCCGGCGCCAGATCGCCCATCCAGTCGTGGGGCAAGTCCGGGCCAATCATCGCCACATGGCCTGGGCCAAACGGGCCGATGTAGTCGCCCGCCAGCAGTTTGCCGCTGCCCTGGCGGATCAGGTGGATTTCAAATTCAGGGTGATGGTTCCAACGCGCCATCGGGTACGGGTAGTCATGCTCGTACCAGCGAAAACTGTGTTCGGGCTCAGGCAGGATGACTTCCAGTTCGGCTGGTCGCTGCTCGAACAGCGGCGTTCGGTGATCAGGCATGTCGCGCCTCTTTTATCGTTATAGCGGGCACCTTACGCCGAGTGCGCAGCGGTTCGCCAGCCTCGGTCTGACCGCCCACTGATACTTTTTTAACCCGGCCCTGTCGCGCTCAAGGGCGTTAAAAAAGTATCAGCGCACGATCCTCCCTGCGTTTGTCGGCCTCCACAGGCGCTGCTGTAATCGGCTTGCCATTGGCGACGAACCGCTCAGCCCGACGCCACGGCCCCCACAACAATAATAATTCTGCGCCCAGGCGCAGCTCTGGAGAAGCTCATGAAAACAGTGCCCAAGGTGCTTGTCATGTTCGCGGGATTGTCTTTTGCCCTCGCCGGACAGGCCGCCGAGACCCTCACCATCGCTACGGTGAACAACGCCGACATGATCCGCATGCAAAAACTCTCGAAAACCTTCGAGAGCGAGCACCCGGACATCACGTTGAACTGGGTGGTACTCGAAGAGAATGTCCTGCGCCAGCGCCTGACCACTGACATCGCAACCCAGGGCGGGCAGTTCGACGTGCTGACCATCGGCACCTACGAAACCCCGCTGTGGGGGGCCAAGCACTGGCTCGAACCGATGACCAACCTGCCCGCAGAGTATGACCTGGAGGACATTTTTCCTGCCGTTCGCCAAGGCCTCTCGGTCAATGACACGCTTTACGCCCTGCCCTTTTACGGCGAAAGCACCGTCACCTATTACCGCACGGACCTGTTCAAACAGGCCGGCCTGAGCATGCCCGAGCAACCGACCTGGAGCCAGCTCGGTGAATTCGCTGCCAAGTTGCACCAACCTGACCAGGGCCAGTACGGCCTGTGTCTGCGGGGCAAGGCCGGTTGGGGCGAGAACATGGCGCTGCTCAGCACCCTGGCCAACACCTTCGGCGCCCGTTGGTTCGATGAACAATGGAAACCGCAGTTCGACAGCCCGCAATGGAAGGCCGCCGCGCAGTTCTACGTCGATACGCTGAAGAAGTACGGCCCGCCGGGCCTGACCAGCAACGGGTTCAACGAAACCCTGGCGCTGTTCAACAGCGGTAAATGTGCGATCTGGGTCGATGCCAGCGTCGCGGGCTCCTTCATCACCGACACCAGCCAAAGCAAGGTCGCCGACCGTGTGGGTTTCGCTGCCGCCCCCATCGAAGTGACCCATAAAGGTGCTTCCTGGTTGTATGCCTGGTCACTGGCGATTCCCACCAGCTCCCGGCACAAGGACGCCGCCAAGGCGTTCGTGGCCTGGGCCACGTCCAAGGACTACATCCAGTTGGTCGCCAGGCAGGACGGCATCAGCAATGTTCCGCCCGGCACGCGCATGTCCACCTACAGCGACGCCTACCTGAACGCCGCTCCGTTCGCCCGGATCACCTTGAAAATGATGCAGAACGCCGACCCGGCCCACCCCACCGCCGAACCGGTGCCGTACGTGGGCATCCAGTACGTGACGATTCCAGAGTTCCAGGCCATCGGCACTTCCGTCGGCAAGCTGTTTACCGCCGCCCTCACCGGGCAGATCACGGTGGAACAGGCATTGGCCTCGGCGCAATCGAGTACCGAGCGGGAGATGAAGCGGGCCGGGTATCCCAAGAAATAACGATTGGTACCCGCCCCGAGGCTAGAAGGTTTGCCCCGCTGTGGGAGCAAAGCTTGCTCGCGATACAGGCACCTCGATTTCTGAGAGACCGCATTTGCTTCATCGCGGGCAAGCCTTGCTCCCACAGTTTTTTTTGTACTTCGAAAAGGACAACCCCATGAAACGACTGGAAGGAAAAAGTGCCCTGGTGACCGGTGCCGCCCGTGGCATCGGCAGGACGTTCGCCCAGGCCTATATCTACGAGGGCGCCACAGTGGCGATCGCCGATATCGACCTGGAGCGGGCCCAGGCTACCGCCGCCGAACTGGGTGATAGTGCCTACGCGGTCAAAATGGACGTGACGGACCAGGCTTCGATCGATCAGGCCATCGAGGCCGTGGTGGCCCAGGTGGGCAAGCTGGATATCCTGATCAACAACGCCGCGCTGTTCGACCTGGCACCCATCGTGGAAATCACCCGCCAGAGCTACGAGCGGCTGTTTTCCATCAACGTCGCCGGCACGCTGTTCACCCTGCAGGCGGCGGCGCGGCAGATGATCCGCCAGGGCCATGGCGGCCGGATCATCAACATGGCCAGCCAGGCCGGTCGGCGTGGCGAAGCGCTGGTCGGTGTCTATTGCGCCACCAAGGCAGCGGTGATCAGCCTGACCCAGTCCGCCGGACTGGATCTGATCAAGCATCGGATCAACGTCAACGCCATCGCCCCCGGCGTGGTGGATGGCGAGCATTGGGATGGCGTGGATGCGCTGTTCGCCCGCCACGAAAACCTGCCCCTGGGGGAAAAGAAGCGCCAGGTCGGGCAACAGGTGCCCTATGGCCGGATGGGGACTGCGGAGGACCTCACCGGGATGGCGATTTTCCTCGCCTCGGCGGAAAGCGAGTACGTGGTGGCGCAGACCTATAACGTCGATGGGGGGAACTGGATGAGCTGATAATCTGCGATTTTATGGCCTTGAAACGACGGAAATGGACTTATTCGCCTGAAAGTTGATCCCACTATTTGAGGATTATCCCGAACGCTACCCAACTGTGCCGTTCCAAGGGATTTCAAAAGAGCGTGAATACCGTTGCCCCAGCGGGGCAAAAATTGCGCATCATAGGCGCCGTCCGCTCAAGGGAGATTTACATGCGTGCCATTTCATCCGTCGTGGGTCTTGTCGTGCTGTCGCTGGGCCTGGTGTTCGCCACCAGTGCCGCGGCCACCGAAGAGACGCAACTGGTCGAGTCCATCAACCTTTACCGCAGCCAGTCCCAAAGCTGTGCCGGCCAGGCCTCGCTGGAGTTGCCACCGCTGGCGATGGATTCCCGGCTGATCCTGTCGGCTAACGGCATCGGTGACCTGCAGCAGGCGCTGGCGCGGGCGGCCTATCCAATGGTCAACGTGCAGGCCATCAGCCTGTCCGGGCCGCGCGATGCGCAATCGGCCATGAAAGCCGTCCAGGAAAGCTTCTGCCAGGTAGTACTCGACCCGCAGTTCGTCGACATCGGCGTCAGCCGCCTGGACCGCGAATGGCGCATCGTGCTGGCGCGCCCACTGTTGTCGGCGCGCCTGGGTGACTGGCAAGCCGAGGGCCAGAAGCTGCTGAAGCTGATCAACAGTGCCCGCACCCAGCCACGTCGCTGCGGCACCGAAACCTTCGCCGCCACAACGCCGCTGGCCTGGAACGCCACCTTGGCCCTGGCCGCCGTGACCCACACCCGGGCCATGGCCAACAACAATTTCTTCGACCACAAGGACCGCGACAACCGCATGCCGGGCGACCGCGCCGAATTGGCCGGCTATCTGGGCCAGTTGATCGGCGAGAACATCGCCGCCGGACAGGACACCGCGCTCAAGGTGGTGGACGGCTGGCTGGCCAGCCCGGGGCACTGCGCCAACCTGATGAACCCACAGTTCCGCGAATTGGGCGCCGGGTATGCGACCGATCCGAAAAGCGATGCAGGGATCTATTGGACGGCGATGTTTGGCACTCAATAGCGCGGTGGCCGGGCCAGCGCTTTCGCGAGCAAGCTCGCGCCCACAGGGGGCGTTGTGGTGGCCGTGCAATCAAGTTCCACCACCAGCCAATGTGGGAGCGAGCTTGCTCGCGATAGCCATTGCTCGATCAACCTCAGTGTCCGTGGCTGAGCAGCACCTGTCGCAAATGCTGCATGAACTGGCTCAATGAAGGTGATTGGGCCACCGGCTTGCGCTGCAACAGGCCGATCGAGCGCTTCGCCGGCTGGTCGATGGCGGTGACAGCACACTGCTCACCGATGTTGAACACCGCCGTGCAACTGGCCGGCAACAGAGAAAATCCCAATCCTTCGCGCACCAGGGCCGTGGCCGTGCTCATGTGCGCCACTTCCCAGGCCGGCACAGGGTCAACGTTCAAATAGCGCAACGCAGCGTCAGCCAGGGGCCGGATGCTGGTGTCAGGCGTGAGGGCAATATAGGGTTGCCGCTTCCAGTCGTCCTGGCCGTCACGCTGCGGGTCCTTTTGGCTCAGCAACACCAGGTTGTCATCCAACAGGCGCACAAAGCTCAGTCCGGACAGATCGTCAGGCAACGAACTGATGCCGGCGTCCACCTCTCCTCGCTGCACCCAGCCCATGACTTCCCCGGCGCGGCCGTCTAACAAACTCACCGTCACGCCGGGGTTTTCATGCTGGAAAGAAGCAATGGCAATGGGCAGGAATGACGCCGCAGCGGTGGGCAAGGCCGCCAGCCGGAGCGTGCCACGGCTCAGGCTCAGAGTGTCACGAGCATCGCGCACGGCGTCGTTCATGTCCCGGAGCATGCGCCGGGCCTGGGGTAGAAAATGCTCACCGGCCGGAGTCAGCTCGACGCTGCGGGTATTACGCGCGAGCAACTGCAGCCCCATGCTCTCTTCCAATTTGCGGATGCTATAGCTCAGCGCCGGCTGGGACAGGTGCAACTGTTCGGCCGTGCGGGTAAAGCTCGAAGTCTCGGCAATAAGGATGAAGGCACGAAGCTGACGAAAAGAAACGTTCATGACCCACTCATAAAATTAATGAATCAATTGATTCTATCTTTAAAATTCACAGAATAATCCAGTCTCTCCACTATGGGGCCACCCCTCAGTGGAAAGCGACATGACAAAAACAATTCTCGTCGGCTGCGGTGCCGGTTTCGCCAATGATCGACCCGACGCCGCCCTGCGCCTGGCACAGGACCTGGCACAACGCAGCGGCAAGCGCTACATCATGCTGGAACTGCTGGCTGAACGGACCCTGGCCGAGGCGCAGCTACGCAAGCGCCTGGACCCGCAGGCGGGATACTCCGCGCGTCTGTTCGATTTCCTCGAGCCCATGCTGGACGTGTGCATCGAGGCCGGCATCCCGATCATCACCAATGGCGGCGCCGCCAATCCCAGGGCGGCCGCGCAACGGTTGCGCCAGACGCTGGCGGGCCGCTTCCCTGCACTGAAAATCGCCTGTGTGCTGGGTGATGACCTGTTGGAAGAAACACCGCCCCGTTACGAACGGTGGCTGTCCTCGGAGCCCTTGGAGCACCCCGTGTCGGTGAACGTCTATACCGGAGCCGACGGTATCGCCCAGGCGTTGGCCGAGGGCGCTGGCATCGTGCTGTGTGGCCGGGTCGCGGATCCGTCGCTGGCCGTGGGGGCGATCCGCCATGGGTTGGGTTGGTCGGCTGACGATTGGCAGAAAATGGCCGTCGCCACCACCGCAGGCCATCTGCTGGAGTGCTGCACCCAGGTCACCGGCGGCTATTTTGCTCATCCTGGGATGAAAGACGTTCCGGACCCGGCCAATCTCGGCTGCCCCATTGCTGAGATCCATCAGGATGGCCGCCTGATCATCGGCAAAACCCGCAACTGCGGCGGACGGGTCAGCGAACAGACCGTCAAGGAACAACTCCTTTACGAAGTACACGACCCTCGACGCTATCTGACGCCGGACGTGGTGCTGGACCTGGGCCAGGCCCGTGTACAGGACTTGGGTGATGACCGTGTTGAAATCAGTGGCCTGCTGGGTCACCCGCGTCCCGACACGCTCAAGGGTCTGGCGGGTGTGCGCGGCCTCTGGTTCGGCGAGGCGGAAATATCCTACGCGGGCCCCGGCGCCGTGGCGCGTGCCGCGCTGGCGCGGGAAATCCTGCTGCAGCGCTTCGACCAGTTGGCACCCGGGGTCCAGCCCTGGATCGACCTGTCCGGGGTCGCCAGCCTCTTCAACGACCAGGGCGGTCGATATCTGCAACAGCAACTGGCCCAGGCGCCCGCTCTGGAGGATGTGCGCGTGCGCATCGGCCTGACTCACACCGACCGACGGCTGGTGGAGGCCCTGCTGGCAGAGGTCGAGTCGCTCTACACCAACGGGCCGGCGGGCGGCGGTGGCGTCCGGCGACACCTCGCCGAGACCGTTACCACCCGCAGTTTCCTGCTGCCGCGAGATGAAATCCATACAACCCTGGAGTGGTACTGATGAACCTGGTCACCCTCGCCGACTATGCCCATGCCCGTGCTGGCGACAAGGGCAACATTCTCAGCATCGCCCTGTTTCCCCACGATCCGGCCCACTATCCGTGGCTGCTACGGGAATTGACCTGCGCCCGAGTGGCCGAGCAATTCGCGACGCGACAACCCTCCAAGGTGCATCGCTATGAACTGCCGAACCTGAATGCACTGAATTTCGTGCTCGAGGACGCCCTGGAGGGCGGTGTGAATCGCAGTTGCGGTCTGGATCGCCATGGCAAGAGCCTGAGTTACCTGCTTCTGGCCTTGCGCCTGCCCGGACCGCAAGGCTGATCGACTCACCGCCCGCGAACCTTCGACAACAATAAAAAAGAGAGGCTGCAACATGATTACAACCCTGGGTTTCCTGATGATGCTCGCCATCATCGGATTGATATTGCTGCGCAGGATCAGTCCGGTGGTGGCGTTCACTACCCTTCCCGTGATCGTTTGCCTGCTGGCCGGCTTCAATCTCGGCCAGATCGGCGAATTCATCAAGGCCGGCCTGATCACGGTGGCCCCGACCGCAGCACTGTTTCTGTTTGCCATCCTGTTTTTCGGCATCATGCGTGACCGGGGCTTGTTCGATCCATTGGTCAACCTGCTGATCCGCAGCACAGGCGGCAAGCCGCTGGCCGTGGCACTGGTGACGGTTTTGGTGACGTCAGTGGTCCATCTCGACGGCGTCGGCGCCGCCACGTTCTTGCTGACCATCCCGGCCCTGCTGCCCTTGTATAAGCGCCTGAACATGAGCCCGGCGATGTTGCTGTGCCTGGTTGGCACCACGGCCGGCGTGATCAATATGGTCCCTTGGGGCGGAACGACCGCACGCGCTGCCGCAGTGTCGGGGCTGGATGCCACCCAACTGTGGCTAGGCTTGCTGCCGGTGCAGATGGTGGGCCTGACGTGCATGCTCGTTGT
The DNA here is from genome assembly GCF_008801605.1 of Pseudomonas brassicacearum subsp. brassicacearum. Lineage (GTDB taxonomy): Bacteria > Pseudomonadota > Gammaproteobacteria > Pseudomonadales > Pseudomonadaceae > Aquipseudomonas > Aquipseudomonas brassicacearum. The sequence continues at coordinate 103,341 of NZ_VZPJ01000014.1, forward strand.
CGCGACAGTGTTGGGCTTGCGCGCCCAGCGTCGCCAACCGATGTCGCTGGGAGCGGCTGCAACCTGTGACATGGACAGCCTGCAACCCCAGGACCGTGAATTCGCCCTCTCCCCCCGGGAGCTGCGTTACTGGCTGAACGTGGCGCTGACCGGTGGGATCCTGGCGTGCCTGTTCACCGGCATTTTTCCCTTGTATGCGTGTTTCATGGTGGGATTGGGCATCGCCCTGCCCTTGAACTTCCCGTCCCTGGACGCCCAGGCCGAACGCCTCAAGGCCCATGCGGCCGATGCGCTGCAAATGGTCCTGGTGATGATGGCCGCCGCCGTCCTGTTGGGCGTGCTCTCCGGCGCGAAGATGTCCGACGGCATGGCATTGGCACTGATCGATATCATGCCAGCCGGTTCTGCCCAATACCTGCATGTGATCGTCGGTTTCTTCGGCGTCCCCCTGGGGATGATCTTCTCACCGGACGCCTACTATTTCGCCCTGCTGCCGGTGATCAGGGACGTGGCCGCTGCCGCGGGTGTCCCCCTCGAGGCCGTGGCCCGGGCCATGCTGATCGGTGAGAACACTGGATTCTCCATCAGCCCGGTGGTGCCCAGCGTGTACCTCGCGCTGGCGTTGTCCGGCGTAGAGCTTCGCAAGCACATCGCCTATACGTTCTTCTGGGCCTGGGGCGTCAGCCTGGTGATGCTCGGCTTCGCCGTGATGACTGGAGCGGTACAGGTTTGAGCAGGCGGTGAATGCGGTGCTGACGGATGCGTTTGATGAGGGCCAGGCACTGCTGCCTCAAGCGTTTGGAGGCGATTGTCCTTGGGGGCGGTGTGTATATCCGTTGTTGCGGTCGTGGCGGCTTAGGGTTCCGCCCTGACGGCGGGTCACTTTCGAAAAGCCCGGAAGCCGGCCCAGTCAAAAGTAACCAAAACGCTTCAGCCCCACCACTTGGCACCTCGCCTAGGCTCGGTGTGCCCTCACTCCGGCATTGCTCCGTGGGAGCAAAGCTTGCTCGCGAGGCGGCCTGGCAGCCGGCCTATCTCTCCGGCCGTACCCGATCTTATTGTGGGAGCGATCTTGCTCGCGATAGCAGTGTGTCAGTCAATATTTGAATTGAATGATGAATTGCAATCGCGAGCAAGCTCGCTCCCACAGGAGAAGTTCCCACAGGAGAAACGCGATCACCCAGAACCAGGTCGGCTGTTAGGCCGCCTCGGGGAGGACGTTGATCTCGGGCGCCCCGTTAACCACGATGGCCGAACGCAGGCATTGTGGAGTGGGCATCCCGGCATGGATGCCGGGATAGCCGCGCTGGGCCATGGATGGCCCTTCGCGGCGGGCCCACGGAGCAATGCCGGAGTGAGGGCACACCGAGCCTAGGCGAGGTGCCAAGTGGTGGGGCTGAAGCGTTTTGGTTACTTTTGACTGGGCCGGCTTCCGGGCTTCTCAAAAGTGACCCGCCGTAAGGGCGGAACCCTAAGCCGCCGTTACCGCAACAACGGATATGTACCCAATCCAATCCAAAAGAAAACGGCGCCTTCCCCTACCTCGGAAAAAGCGCCGTATCCTTAAGTGAACAGCATTACGCTCAATGCGCAGCGTTCTTGTACCTCACCAGACAGCGTCCGGCTTACAGCGCCATGTCAGCCGCTGGGTTGGCCTCACGGGGAGCCGCCGGCTTGGCCGGTGCCGCGGTGGCGCCTGGCTTGCCGATTGCCGGTGGCGGGTCCAGTTGCAGGACGTCGCTGGTGTAAGCCCATTCCTGGGCTACACGCTCAGGGCTATCGTTGAGCTTGGTGCCGTAGCTCGGCACGATCTGGTGCAGTTTTTCCTGCCAGGCCGGGCTGGCGACCTTGTCCTTGAAGACCTTCTCAAGCACGGTCAGCATGATCGGTGCGGCAGTCGAGGCGCCTGGCGAGGCACCCAGCAGGCCGGCGATGCTGCCGTCCTGGGACGCGACCACTTCGGTGCCGAGTTTCAGCACGCCGCCCTTCTCTTCGTCACGCTTGATGATCTGCACGCGCTGGCCAGCCTGCCACAGGCGCCAGTCTTCCTGCTTGGCCTCCGGGAAGTACTCTTTCAGGGCGTTGAAGCGATCTTCATCCGACAGCATCAGTTGACCGGCCAGGTACTCGACCAGTGGGTACTGTTCGATACCAACCTTGGTCATCGGCCACACGTTGTGAGTGGTGGTGCTGGTCAGCAGGTCGAAGTACGAACCGTTCTTCAGGAACTTGGTGGAGAAGGTTGCGAACGGGCCAAACAGGATCACGCGCTTGCCATCAAGCACGCGGGTGTCCAGATGCGGAACCGACATCGGCGGTGCGCCCACCGAAGCCTTGCCGTAGGCCTTGGCCAGGTGCAGTTGGGCGACGGTCGGGTTTTCGGTGACCAGGAACGAACCACCCACCGGGAAACCTGCGTATTCACGCGCTTCCGGGATGTCGGACTTCTGCAGCAGGTGCAGGGCACCACCGCCTGCGCCGATGAACACGAACTTGGCGTCGGTCTCGGTTTCGGTACCGTCTTTCAGGTTCTTGTACGAAACGCGCCAGGTGCCGTCTTCGTTGCGGGTGATGTCTTCCACTTCGCTGGACAGCTTGAGGGAGAAGTTCGGCTTGGTTTGCAGATAAGCCGCGAATTGGCGTGTGATTTCGCCGAAATTCACGTCGGTGCCCAGTGGACTCCAGGTGGCCGCGACTTTCTGGCTCGGGTCACGCCCTTGCATCATCAGCGGCACCCACTTGCTGATCTGCTCGCGATCTTCGGAATACTGCATGCCGGCGAACAACGGGCTGGCCTGGAGGGCTTCGTAGCGCTTCTTCAGGAACGCGATGTTCTCGTCGCCCCACAAAAAGCTCATGTGCGGCGTGGAGTTGATGAACGAACGCGGGTTCTTCAACACGCCGTTCTTGACCTGCCAGGACCAGAACTGACGGGAAATCTGGAAGGCTTCGTTGATTTCGATGGCCTTGGAGATATCGACCTTGCCGTTCTTGTCTTCCGGCGTGTAGTTCAGCTCGGCCAGCGCAGAGTGACCGGTACCGGCATTGTTCCAGCCGTTGGAGCTCTCTTCGGCAACACCGTCCAGGCGCTCGACCATTTCCATGGTCCAGCCCGGCTCCAGCTCATTGAGCCAGACGCCGAGTGTCGAGCTCATGATGCCCCCACCAATGAGCAAGACATCCACTTTTTTTGGCTCGGCGGCGTGCGTGGTCGCAAGACCCATCGCCATCGCCAGGCCCAGTAGCGCCGTGTGTGTTTTCTTCAACATGTGTGTATCCCTAGGATGAACGCCATTCCGTCCACCTGTCCTGATCAAGGATAGACCACGTCCATGGCCGGCAACGCCAGCAGGGCGGCTATCGAGAAGGACCGGAGGATGGACCTACAGGGCCGAGCAATACGTCGGCCTCTCGTTTATGTCTCTCCGGCGCTGACTTCTTGTAGGTCTTGGCTTCAGCTGGGGTGAGGGACGCTGCAAACGGTGTTCATCGGGCCAGACGTGGCCGTGCCCGATTGTCGCAGCGGGGGGGAGTTTACATAAGGAAATAAACAGACCGAAGCGTCTTTTTACATTCCTGGCAAAAACGCCGACCAAATGACGGCATTTTGCTGGCTCTCGGGACCGATTGACCTATCCAAGCATCTGACTCAACACCGCCCGCAACTTGCCAGGCTTGACCGGCTTGTTGAGCAGCGGCGCATCCAGCTTGCGCAAGGCGCGGCGGCACTGGTCGCTGCGGTCGGCGGTGATGATCACCGCCGGGATCGCCTGGTGGAAATGCTCGCGCAGGTGCTTGACCACTTCACACCCCACGACCCCGTGATCCAGGTGGAAATCCGCCAGGATCAGCTCCGGCGCACGCCCTTGCAGCACATCAAGGGCGCCCGCTTCGTCGGTGGCGGTCAGGACTTCGCAGCCCCACTGCCCCAACAACGCCGCCATGCTTTGCAAGATGCTCAGTTCATTGTCGATCACCAACAAACGCCGCCCCGGCAGCGGGTTGCCGGCGACCGCCTGTATGGGCATTTGAGCAATGGGCAGCGGTTTTTCGGCTGACAGTGGCACCTCGATGCTGAACACCGAGCCACGCCCCGGACGGGAACGCACTTGGACCCGGTAGCCAAGGATACGGGCGATACGTTCGACAATCGCCAGCCCCAGGCCCACGCCTTTGCGGTCCGCCGCCCGCCCGACGTCCAGTTGATTGAACTCCAGGAATATCGACTCCAAGCAGTCGGCGGCAATGCCGCGACCGGTGTCCCAGACTTCCAGGCTCAACCGCTCGCCCCGACGCCGTGCAGCCAAGAGAACACCGCCCTTGTCGGTGTAGCGGCAGGCGTTGCTGAGCAGGTTGCGCAGAATGCGGGTCATCAATCGCAGGTCAGTCAGCACGGCTTCATCGCCAAACCGCACCCGCAGCTCCAGCCCGACAGCGCCTGCCACCGATTGGAATTCCGACACCAGCGGCGCCAGTAACTCATCCAGTCGATACGGAGCCAGGTCGGGCCTGACCTCCGCCTGGTCCAAACGGGAAATGTCCAGCAGGTCTGTGAGCAGATCTTCCGCGCCTTCCAGGGCCTGGTGGGTACGCTCAACCAGCACATGTTCGGCGGTGGGCAGTTGGCGTTCGCGCAACGTGGAAATCAACAGGCGGGCGGCGTTGAGCGGTTGCAACAAGTCGTGACTGGCCGCTGCCAGGTATTTATCTTTGCTGCGGTTGGCCGCCTGTGCGGCGTCGCGCGCGTCGCGCAACTGCTGCTCAATCAGCTCGCGCTGGGCGATCTGTTGTTGCAGGTTACGGTTGGCCTCCAGCAGCGCATCGGTGCGCTCGGACACCCGCTGCTCCAACTGGTTGTTGAGCTGTTGCAAGTATTGCCGGGCCAACTCCAGCTCATCCAGACGCGCCGCCAGTTCTGGGTAGTGGCTCTTGCGCGTCGAGTGATTGCCCAGCCCCAGCAGCCCTTCCAGGGCTTTCTGCTGCTCGTCAGAGGGCTTCGCCATAAACGACCTCGACATCCCGTTGGCTCGACTCCCGAGGATTGGTGAGGATGCACGGGTCGTGCATCGCATGCTGCGACAGGAACGGAATGTCCGAGGTGCTCACACCGTGCAGGCCCAGGGTCTCGTGGAAACCGATGGTGTGCTTGAGGGCAATCAGGTGTTCCACCAGCCGAGTTCGGATCTGGCGGTGGTTGAGCCCCCGGCAGTCGATGCCCAGCGTCTCGGCAATCACCTTGAAACGGTCCGGCGCCGAGTTGTAGTTGAACGCCACCACGTGCTCCACCAGCACCGCGTTGCACAAGCCATGGGGCAAATCGAGGAAGCCGCCCAGGCTGTGGGACATCGCGTGCACCGCGCCGAGGATTGCGTTGGAGAATGCCAGCCCGGCCTGCATGCTGCCCAGCATGATTTTTTCCCGCAGGGCGATGTCCGCCGGGTTGGCGATCATCTGCACCAGGTTGCCGTTGATCAGGCGCATCGCTTCCAGCGCATGGGGGTCGGTCAACGGGCCATGACCGGTGGACACAAACGCCTCGATGGCGTGAACCAGGGCGTCGATGCCGGTACAGGCCGACAGGAACGGGTCCATGCTCAGGGTGGTTTCCGGGTCGATCAGCGACACGTCCGGTACCGCCGCCTTGCTGACGATGGAAAACTTCATGCGTTCTTGCTGGTTGGAAATGATCACGAACTGCGACACATCGGCCGAGGTGCCGGCAGTGGTGGGAATCAAGATCAAGGGCGGGCTGGGCATGTTCAGCATGTCGACACCCTCGAATTCGAGGATGCTGCGACCATGGGCGACGACAATGCCGATGGCCTTGCCGCAGTCCATCGGGCTGCCGCCGCCAATCGCAACGATGACGTCGCAATGGTTTTCCCGGTACACGTCGGCACCGAGCATCACTTCCTCGACCCGGGGGTTGGGTGAGACGGCGCTGTAGAGACAGTAATCAATGGCCTGGGCCTGGAGGCTGGCTTCGACATCGGCCACCCACCCGGCAGCGATCACGCCGGGATCGGTGACGATCAGCACCTTGCGTGCGCCGAACGTCTTGGCATAGTTGCCAACATTGTGCCGACAACCGGCGCCGAACATGATTTCAGGTGAAACGAACTTGCGCAGCGGGCTGAGACTCATCTTTTCAGGTACGTGGCTCATCGGTAAGCCTGTTCTTATTGTATTGGGATACCCTGAGCCTAAAGCATCCCACCGTGATTGCAATCAGACCAAATGGTGAGCCCGGCCTGAACGCGTCAGGCCGGGCCGGCACTCATCGGTTGGCGAAGTACATCGTCACTTCAAAGCCAATACGCAGGTCGGTGTACGCGGGTTTAGTCCACATGGGTCTTTCCTCTTCTTGTACCGGGCGATTCCGGCAAGGTCATTAATGCACGCCGCGCCCGAGGCTCGAATGCTACTTTCGAAGCGGTGGGTGGGGTGCGTTGGTAGCAATTCAGGAGAGCGACAAAACCCATTGTGAGAGCAAGGCTTACTGTGGGAGCAAAGCTTGCTCGCGATTAGTCGCCTCGGCCTGACCGGAGACCGAGTCGCCTGTATCGCGGGCAAGCCTTGCTCCCACAGCAAGCTCGCTCCCACAGGGTGTCGTGCTGTGTTATCGGGTTAGAAGAACCCCAACGGATTGATGTCGTAGCTCACCAGCAGGTTCTTGGTCTGCTGGTAGTGGTCGAGCATCATTTTGTGGGTTTCACGCCCCACGCCGGACTTCTTGTAGCCACCGAACGCGGCGTGCGCCGGGTACAGGTGGTAGCAGTTGGTCCACACGCGACCGGCCTTGATCGCCCGGCCCATGCGGTAGGCGCGGTTGATGTCGCGAGTCCACAGGCCGGCGCCGAGGCCGAACTCGGTGTCGTTGGCAATGGCCAGGGCTTCGGCTTCGTCCTTGAAGGTGGTCACACCCACTACCGGGCCGAAGATTTCTTCCTGGAACACACGCATTTTGTTGTGGCCCTTGAGCAGGGTCGGCTGGATGTAATAGCCGCTCGACAGATCCCCCTCGAGTCGCTCGGCAGCACCGCCGGTGAGCAGCTCGGCGCCCTCTTGCTGGGCAATTTCAAGGTACGAGAGGATCTTGTCGTACTGCTGCTCGGAGGCCTGGGCGCCAACCATGGTCTCGGTGTCCAGCGGGTCGCCGCGCTTGATCTTGGCGATCTTCTTCATGACTACGGCCATGAACGATTCGTAGATCGACTCCTGCACCAGCGCCCGGGACGGGCAGGTGCAGACTTCGCCCTGGTTGAAGAACGCCAGCACCAGGCCTTCGGCGGCTTTCTCGATGAAGGCCGGCTCGGCCTGCATGATGTCTTCGAAGAAGATGTTCGGCGACTTGCCACCCAGTTCCACGGTGGACGGGATGATGTTCTCGGCGGCGCATTTCATGATGTGCGAGCCCACCGGGGTGGAACCGGTGAAGGCGATCTTGGCGATGCGCTTGCTGGTGGCCAGGGCTTCACCGGCTTCGCGACCGAAACCATGGACGATGTTCAACACCCCTGGCGGCAGCAGGTCAGCGACCAGCTCGATGAAGACCATGATCGACAGCGGCGTCTGTTCAGCCGGCTTGAGCACGACGCAGTTACCGGCAGCCAGGGCCGGGGCGAGTTTCCAGGCGGCCATCAGCAGCGGGAAGTTCCACGGGATGATCTGCCCGACCACGCCCAGCGGCTCGTGGAAATGATAGGCCGTGGTCAGTTCGTTGATCTCGGCCGCCCCACCCTCTTGGGCGCGGATGCAGCCGGCGAAATAACGGAAATGGTCGGCCGCCAGCGGCACGTCGGCATTGAGGGTTTCGCGCACGGCCTTGCCGTTGTCCCAGGTTTCGCTGACGGCGAGGATTTCCAGGTTCTGCTCGATACGGTCGGCGATTTTCAACAGCACCAGGGAACGGTCCTGCACCGAGGTCTTGCCCCAGGCATCGGCTGCGGCATGGGCGGCATCCAGGGCCTTGTCGATGTCGGCGGCGCTGGAGCGTGGGAATTCGGCAATGACTTCGCCATTGACCGGGGACGTGTTCGTGAAGTATTCGCCGTTGACCGGCGCGACGAATTCGCCGCCGATGAAGTTGCCATAGCGCGGCTTGAAGGAAACGACGGCGCCTGGGGTTCCGGGTTGTGCATAGATCATGATGGGGCCTCTGCCTGGTCGATGCCTGTCACAGGACAGGCGATAGGCCGATGGTAGAGAGCCCCGCCTGCCGGACGAATGCGTCGTTGGCAGGGGGGACTCTCGTTATTTGGTCGTAGATTTTGCCGCGATCTGAGGTTGACCCGGGCTTTTTTGTGGGAGCGAGCTTGCTCGCGATAAGGTCGGCACATCCAGCATGGAGGGTGACTGATCGACCGCTATCGCGAGCAAGCTCGCTCCCACAGGTGCTACATTTTCCACAGGTTCTGCATTTGCCAGAGTTGGCTCAGCGCTTGACCACCAAGTCCTTCGGCAACTTGAAGGTCCAGAGCATGCCGCCCTGGTTGAAGTCCTTCACGCGTTTGGCCACCTCACCGCCCCACAGCGGCACCGCGCCGCCCCAGCCGGAGACCACGGAGACGTATTGCTCGCCGTCCATTTCCCAGGTGATGGGCGAGCCGAGCACGCCGGAGCCGGTCTGGAATTCCCAGACCTTTTCCCCGGTCTTGGCGTTGAATGCCTGCAGGAACCCTTCAGGCGTACCGGTGAACACCAGGTTGCCCTTGGTGGTCAGGACCCCGCCCCACAGCGGCGCGTAGTTCTTGTGGCGCCAGACTTCCTTGCCGGTCTTGGGGTCGATGGCCCGCAGCACGCCGATGTAATCCTCGTTCAGCGGCTTGATGGTGAAACCGGCTCCGAGGAACGCCGCGCCTTTCTTGTAGGCGATGCCTTCGTTCCAGATGTCCATGCCCCACTCGTTGGACGGCACGTAGAACAGCCCGGTGTCCTGGTTATACGCCATCGGCATCCAGTTTTTCGCGCCGAGGAAGGCCGGTGCGACAAACACCGAACTGCCTTTGGCTTCGCTGCCCGGCGCGCCCGGACGGCTGGCCTCGTTGTAGATCGGCCGCCCATCCTTGTCCAGGCCAGTGGCCCAGGTGATCTTGTCGACAAACGGGAAGCCGCGGATGAACTTGCCGTTGGTGCGGTCGAGCACGTAGAAGAAGCCGTTACGGTCCGCGGTCGCCGCCGCCTTGATGTCCTTGCCGCCTTCCTTGTAGTTGAACGAGATCAGTTCATTGACGCCGTCATAATCCCAGCCGTCGTGAGGCGTGCTCTGGAAGTGCCATTTGATGCTGCCATCGTCCGGGTTCAGGGCCAGGCGCGACGACGAATAGAGGTTGTCGCCAGGACGCAGGTGGGAGTTCCAGGGCGCCGGGTTGCCGGTGCCGAACAGCAACAGGTTGGTTTCCGGGTCGTAGTAGCCGCCCAGCCAAGGCGCGGCACCGCCGGTTCTCCAGAGATCACCCGGCCAGGTCTTGCCCGCCTCGCCGCCGGAAATACCATTCTCGATGGCTTTGCCGTCCTTGTAGACGTAGCCCATGTGGCCTTCCACGGTTGGGCGGGTCCACAGCAGGTCACCGTTCTTCGGGTCGTAGGCGCTGATCTGGCCCACCACGCCGAACTCGCCCCCGGCCACGCCGGTGATCAGCTTGCCGTTGATGACCAGCGGCGCGGCGCTGATGGAGTAGCCTTCCTTGTGGTCGGCCACCTTCTTGCTCCACACCACTTTGCCGGTGTCCTTGTTCAAGGCCACCAGCTTGGCGTCGAGGGTGCCGAAGAACACCAGGTCGCCGTACAACGCTACGCCACGGTTGATCACGTCGCAGCAAGGACGGATGTCATCGGGCAGGCGCGCATCGTATTGCCACAGCTTCTTGCCGGTGCGCGCATCCACTGCGAATACCCGAGAGTAGGAACCGGTGAGGTACATCACCCCGTCCTTGATCATCGGCTGGGCTTGCTGGCCACGCTGCTTTTCACCGCCGAAGGAGAACGCCCAGACCGGTCGCAGGTCCTTGACGTTATCGACATTGAGGGTATCGAGCGGGCTGTAGCGCTGGCCCTGGACACCCAGGCCGTTGGTCACGATCTGTTGCGGGTTTTTCGGGTCCTGGAGAATTTCCTGATCGGTCACGGCTGCAAGGGCCGAACCGGACAGCAGCATGGCACTGAGCAGCAGGCTCACGGCGAAGGGTTGGCGACGTGCGGGATGACTCATGACGGCTACCTCTGCGGTTATTGTTATACCCGGGAATTTTTCCCGGTCTGCCACAGATTCTTGGGCTCGGAGCCGTTGCCAACAATTGCCCGCTGTGTTGAGTTTTCTAGTTCCTTGGTACACATGGAGGAGTGCGTTCAGTCAGGGTCGTGGGCATCCACCCGCTTCATCCCCGCCCGCTCATAGCGCGGATAGAGATGACTGACGCTGCGAATCAACTCATAGCGACTCAGGCTGATCCCGGCAAAGCGCTCGGGGATGGGGCTGCGGATCATCTCGGCCATGTCGTCGCCCCGCGCCGCGCCATCGCGCATCAGTTGGTCGAGCCAGCCCAGGTAGTCGCGCATCTGTGCAAAGGGCCGGGCGTCGGTCGCGACCGGGCCGTGGCCGGGCACGATCTGCTTCCAGGGCAGGGCCTGCAAGGTGTCCAGGTCCCGGAGCCAGACCTCGAGTCCCGGGCTGTTGGGGGTGGTCAGGGCGCGCTCGTAAAACACCAGGTCGCCGGCAAACAGCACGCCGGTGGTTTCGTCGAGGATCGCCAGGTCGGCCCCGGTGTGCCCGGCCAGTTGCAGCAAGCGCAACGAATGGTCACCCACCCTCAGCGACCCCGCAGCCAGCTCTCGAGTCGGCAGCACCACCTCGGTGCCGCGCATCCAGTCGCCCACCAGCCGGTACATGTTTTCGGCCAGCGCATCACCCTGTTGCCGCAGCAGGTCGGTGGTGCCCGCCAAGGCGCCAATGGGCACGTCGCTGAAGGCTTGGTTGCCCAATACATGGTCGGGGTGGTGATGGGTCAGCAGGACCTGGATCACCGGTTTGTCGGTGGTCGCGGCAATGGCCTGGCGCAGTGCCTCGCCGTAGCGCTTCGACGGCCCGGTATCGATCACCACCACGCCGGCATCGGTAACGATGAACGCGGTGTTGACGATGTTGCCGCCGTTGGCCTTGGCAAAATTCTCGGTGCTGCCTTCCAGCAGCCAGGTGCCTTCGGCGATCTGCCGGGGCTTGAGTGCGTAGCCCGTCCCGGCCCACGTCGGCCAGCACAGGCTCAGGAACATCAGCAACAACCAGCGCATGGCGCGCTCCTTGTGGTCAGGGGATCGCCGCCTCGAACGTATTGCCGCTGTTGTCGCGCAGCAGCAGGCGGGTCTGGCCCGGGCCTCGGATGTCGAAGCCCAGGTTGGGGTTTTCGCTGACCGCCGGGAACAGCTCCAGGCGCGCCAGCACCTGGCCGTCGGCGTCCAGCAGTTGCGCCTGGTTGAGGAAAAATTCCGGGATGCCGCTCACCAGGCCGTTATCCATCGGATGAGCCACCTGCAGGCGCAGGCGGCTCGAATCGCCCCGGGGATAGCGGGCGCCCAGTACCTCGCCCAAGTGTTCCTCCCAACCTGGCTGGGTGCGCACCACGCTGGGCGCGGTGCAGCCGCCACCGGCCGCGTCGATCAGCGTCGAGCCGACGTGCCACAAGCCATCGCGGGTCTGCACGGCGGCGCGCAACGGCGTGGCTTGCTCGATGCGAATGCGGATCGACAGCCAGGGCAGCACTCGCTCCCCCGGTTGGAAGTCGACGATTTTCGGCAACGGGTTCAGTTCGGCCCAGGCCAGCACCCGCACGACGTCGCCGGTGAAGGCCCGGGCATCTATTTCCAGTGGCACCTGGCGGGCGTCTTCGGCAAAGGGTGGCGCCAGCAGGCGCACCCGGTCATCGAACACGAACGGCGCGTCCCCCAGCAATTGCTTGTGATAAAAGGCCCACATCACCGATGGCACCGGGTCCTTCCCTGGCTCGACCGCCGCCCAGGCGGTCATTGGCAGGCCGCACCACAGCAGGCACCACATGACCCATTTCATCCCGGCGCTCCTATTGATACATCTCCGGCACTTCGTAACGCAGGCCGTAATGGGCATAGACGGTCTTGACGCTGCCGTCGCGGATCAAGCCTTCCAGCGCCTCTTCCACCGCATAGGCCAGCTGACGGTTGCTTTCATGCACCGCCATGCCGATTTCCCAACGTTGCTTGCCCATGTTCGGGTAGGCATTCTCCGCCAGCGCCAGTTGCGGATCGGCCGCCTCGTGCACTTGCCAATCGACCTCACCGCGCATGGCCATGACAGCGTCCACCTCCCCGGCCTGCATGGCCTTGAAGGCCTGGCTGACACCGGGGTAATGGTGGGTCTTGGCGCTGAGCATGCCGTTGAACACCGACGTCAGGTAGAACGACGGCACGCTGTCGACTTCAACGCCAATGGGGTGCTGCTGGAACACCGCGACACTGCCCACCGAATCCAGTCGGCGGCGGTCAAATGCCACCTGCCAGCATTCCTGCTGATAAGGGCCGAACATCACCACCTGGGCGTTTGCCAGTTCGCCGATGTCGTTGCGCCTTTGCACGTAGTCATGATCGTACGGGACACGCATCATCAGGTCGGCGAGTTGTCGATCGTGCAGCGGACTGCTGCGCCAGATGTAATCGCGCAGATCGTCATCGAGTTTTTCGCCCGGCGGTGCCCACATCAGTTGCAGGCGCACGCCAAGCGCCTTGGCCAGGGCCTGGGCCAGTTCCACGTCCACGCCCCTGGGTTGGCCGTGGTCTTCGAAACTGTAGGGCGCGAAGTCCTTGTAGACCGCGACCTTCAACTCACCGGCCGCGATCATCTGGTCGTAGCTGCGCACCTGCGCCTGCACCGCCTGGCCCCACAGGAGCAGGCTGCACATTACCCACGCGAACAGGCGCATGGCGATCACTCCTCGACGTGCACGCTGTCGAGATAGGTGCGCACCGCCCACAAGGCTTCCTGGCTCAGGTAGTCGGCCATTTTTGGCATGTAGACCCGGCCGTCGCGCACCGCACCGTGACGTACGCGCTCGACAAACCACTCATCACCGGCGTCGGCGGCGTCGAGCATGCGCAGGTCCGGGGCGATGCCGCCCGATTTGGCTTCCAGGCCATGGCAGGCCGCGCAGTTCTGGTTGTAGGCCGATGAGCCGATTTCCAGTGCCCGGTCGTGTTCAGGTGAGGCGCGATAAGGGTTCACCGTGGCCCAGCCGTCACCGTCCAGTGCGACACCGGTGTCCTTGATCGGGGTCAGACCCTTGGTTTCCACTGCCTGGGGCACTACGTTGCCATGGGCCCATGCGGAGCCTGCGCCGGTCAGCCCCATCAGTAATGCGGTAGCGATGATGGCGTTGCGTTTTGTTGTCATTGTTATGCCCTCTGGATTGCACGCAAGACCTCTGTGAAGAAGCCGTGCCGTCATCTTAGGAACCCCCTTGCCCCAGCCGAATGCTGCTTTGGTGGCCGGGGTCTAGTTCCTTGGTAGCAAGCCATCCGACGCAGGTCGTAAAGACAGGCGGTTCGGGAAGTCTTCCCGGCAAGGGCGGGACTTTTTCCGTATCGGCAACGTCGTGGCGCGACTCACCCTAGTCAGGCCAAAACCTTTCACTGGGAACTGCCACCATGAGAATAAAAACGCTACCCGCCCTCTCCTCCCTGACCGTTGCCTTGCTGCTGGCCGGCAGTCTGTCGTCGAGTCCCTCGGCGCACGCTGCCGTCACCTGGGAAGACATCGCCAACGACCACCTGACCACCAAGGACGTGCTGCAATACGGCATGGGCACCAACGCCCAGCGCTGGAGCCCGCTGGCCCAGGTCAACGACAAGAACGTGTTCAAGCTGACCCCGGCCTGGTCCTACTCATTCGGCGACGAGAAGCAGCGCGGCCAGGAGTCCCAGGCCATCGTCAGCGACGGCGTGGTGTACGTCACCGGCTCGTACTCGCGGGTATTCGCCCTCGACGCCAAGACCGGCAAGCGCCTGTGGACCTACAACCACCGGCTGCCGGACAACATTCGCCCGTGCTGCGACGTGGTCAACCGCGGCGCGGCCATCTACGGCGACAAGATCTACTTCGGCACCCTGGACGCGCGAGTCGTCGCCCTGGATAAAAACACCGGCAAAGTGGTGTGGAACAAGAAGTTCGGCGACCACGCCGGCGGCTACACCATGACCGGCGCCCCGGTGCTGATCAAGGACAAGACCAGTGGCAAGGTCCTGCTGATCCATGGCAGTTCCGGCGACGAGTTCGGTGTGGTCGGGCAACTGTTCGCCCGCGACCCGGACACCGGCGACGAAGTCTGGATGCGCCCGTTTGTCGAAGGCCACATGGGCCGCCTCAACGGCAAGGACAGCACGCCGACCGGCGACGTCAAGGCGCCCTCCTGGCCCGACGACAAGACCACTGAAACCGGCAAGGTCGAAGCCTGGAGCCACGGCGGCGGCGCACCTTGGCAGAGTGCCAGTTTCGACGCCGAGACCAACACCATCATCGTCGGCGCGGGCAACCCCGGCCCGTGGAACACCTGGGCGCGCACGGCCAAGGACGGCAACCCTCACGACTTCGACAGCCTCTATACCTCCGGCCAGGTCGGGGTCGACCCAAGCACTGGCGAAGTGAAGTGGTTCTACCAACACACGCCCAACGACGCCTGGGACTTCTCCGGCAACAACGAGCTGGTGCTGTTCGACTACAAGGATAAGGACGGCAAGGTGGTCAAGGCCACCGCCCACGCCGACCGCAACGGTTTCTTCTACGTGGTGGACCGCAACAACGGCAAGCTGCAGAACGCCTTCCCGTTCGTCGACAACATCACCTGGGCCAGCCACATCGACCTCAAGACCGGTCGCCCAGTGGAGAATCCCGGCCAGCGTCCGGCCAAGCCATTACCGGGTGAAACCAAGGGCAAGCCGGTGGAAGTCTCGCCGCCCTTCCTCGGTGGCAAGAACTGGAACCCCATGGCCTACAGCCAGGACACCGGCCTGTTCTACGTCCCCGGCAACCAGTGGAAAGAGGAATACTGGACCGAGGAAGTGAACTACAAGAAAGGCTCGGCCTACCTGGGCATGGGCTTTCGCATCAAGCGCATGTACGACGATCACGTCGGCAGCCTGCGGGCGATGAACCCCACCACCGGCAAGGTGGTCTGGGAACACAAGGAACCTCTGCCACTGTGGGCTGGTGTGCTGGCGACCAAGGGCAACCTGGTGTTCACCGGCACCGGCGACGGCTTCTTCAAGGCCTTCGACGCCAAGACCGGCCAGGAACTGTGGAAATTCCAGACCGGCAGCGGCATCGTCTCCCCGCCCATCACGTGGGAGCAGGACGGCGAGCAATTCATCGGCGTGACCGTCGGCTACGGTGGCGCCGTACCGTTGTGGGGCGGCGACATGGCCGAACTGACCAAGCCGGTGGCCCAGGGTGGGTCGTTCTGGGTGTTCAAGATTCCGAGCTGGGATAAGGCGACGGCGCAGAAATAACCTGACCCTCACCACAATCCCCTGTGGGAGCGGGCTTGCTCGCGAAAGCGGTGGTTCAGTTGATAGGGATTTTGACTGTGCCTACGTCTTCGCGAGCAAGCCCGCTCCCACACTTGCCCGAGTTCCTGCCATGAAATCATTGCCATTGCTGCTTCTGTTCATCGGCGCCCTTGCCCATGCCGACGACCCTGACACCCCCCTGACGATCAACGGCTGCCTCATCGCCGAATCCAGCCAATGCCCCGGCGCCAACCTTCGCGGTGCAAAACTGGCGAACCAGGACCTGCGCAAGATGAACCTCAGCGGTGCCGATCTGCGCGACGCCGATCTGCGGCACGCGCGACTGGACCTGGCCAATCTTGAGAAAGCCCAGCTACAGGGCGCCAACCTGACCCGTGCCAGCCTGCAACAAAGCAACCTGCGCCTGGCGGACTTCAGCGGCGCCACACTCAAGGCGATCCAGGGCTGGGGCCTGTTCGCCCAGGGCGCGCAATTCCAGCGTGCCGACCTGACGGCGGCCTACCTGCAATTCGCCCGCTTGTCCGGCGCCCGCTTGCACGAGGCGAACCTGCAGGCGGCGGACCTGGAAATGGCCTGGCTGAGCAAGGCCGACCTCAAGGGCGCCGACCTGCGCGACGCCAACCTGCAGGAAGCCAAGCTTGGTGAAAGCAACCTGGAACAGGCCAACCTGAGCGGTTCTCGCCAGCATTACGGGAATTTCCAGGATGCCAATATGCAAGGCTGTACCGGGTGCCCGACGTCTTGGGATCAGTGAAGACCTGATCGCTCCTACGCTCCGCGTGGGAATGCCTCAACGGACGCTCCGCGTTCGGCTCTGATCATTTCAGCCAGCCACCCGCACCACCCCCATATCGATCCCCAGATGCACCAACTCGGCATGGGAACTGACCTGCAACTTGCTCTTGAGCAGCGTCAGGTGGTTGGACACGGTCTTGGCGCTGATGCACAGCTGTTCGGCAATGGTGCGGGCGGGGGTGCCCTTGGCGAGCATGACGAAAATCTCCAACTCACGTTGGGTCATGCATTGCAGGCGCGGGTCGACATCCTGGCGCGAGCTGGTGCAGGCCAGTTGCGTGGCCAGGGATTGCTCGATGTAGACATGCCCGGCCAGCACCCGGCGTACCGCTTCCACCAGCACCTGGGGTGCCGAATTCTTGGTCAGGTAGCCCGCGGCACCGGCGTCCAATGCCTGGCGCACCAAGGGCAATTCATCGTGCATGCTGAAGAACAACACCCGCAGTTGTGGCAAGCGCTGGCGTAGCCGGCGGGTGGTTTCCAAGCCACTGATACCGGGCAGGCCGAAGTCCATGATCACCAGATGCGGCACCTGCTCCTGGACCTGGCTCAACGCCTCCTCGCCGGTGGCTGCTTCGCGGACCTGCAGGTCCGGCATCAACACCCGCAAAAGGCTGGCATAGCCCTGCCGAACCACCGCATGGTCGTCCACCAACAAAATGTTCATCACGCCTCCAAGGCAATATTCAAGGCCAGCGCCCAACCGGCGCCAGGCTGGCTGACGATGCGCAGCTCACCGCCCAGGCTGCGCGCCCGCTCGGACATCGAGTGCAAGCCAACACCGGCGCGCGATGGTTGCGTCGCTCCGCAACCGTTGTCGCGCACCAGCAACCGCAGGCGCCCGGCGCGGTGTTGCAGGCGAATCCGCACCTGCGTGGCGCCGGCATGCCGGGCAATGTTGGTCAACGCTTCCTGCAACAAACGATACAAATGGGTCTTGTCCGGCCCGGACAAGGGCGGCAGCGTTTTGTCGATCCACACCTGACAGGCGATACCCTGGTTGGCCTGCCATTGCCCGGCCAATAGCCTGATGGCCTCGCACAACGGCAGGTGCTGCAACACCACGGGGTACAAGTCATGCACCAGCGCCCGGAAACCCAATTGCAAATGCTCGCAATGCTCTTCGAGCTGGCTGACGGTCTGCTCCAGCGCCAGGGGTTGATCCATCACCAGCCGCAGCAGGCAGGCGCGGGCCCGAATACCGGCCACGTATTGGCCCAGGTCGTCGTGCAGGGTCTGGGCCAGCTGGGTGCGCTCCTGCTCCTGCACGGCCAGCAAAGCCTGGGTAAGCCGGGCGTTATCGGCCTGGGCCTCGGCCAGGGCGGCGGTCATGCGATTGAAATGCCCCGCCAGATGCTGCGCCTCCGGGATACCCTCAGTGCCCAGGCGCACCTGCAGGTTCCCCGCTGACACCTGACGCAACGCATGCAGCAACTCATCGAGCAAACGCATGCCCCGGCGTACCCCCCAGCGAATCACCAACAGGCTGAGCAACAGCGCCAGGGCGCAGACGTACAACAGTTGCACCAAGGAATCGAGAATCTCGTCGATTTCATCGCGCGGGTCGACGGCAATCCAGGCCCGCCGACCGTCCGGCAAATCCACCACCTGGGCCGCAGGGCCGTCATCCAGTAACCGGCGGCCAAGCCAGGCCTTCATCCCGTCTTCATCCGCCGGGAACAGTTCCCCAGGGGCCAGCCAACGGACCCGCACATGCCGCAGGCTGCCGGTCAACCGCGGCTGGAGACTGGCCGGATCGCGCTCGGCGGTTTCGCGCAGGTAATGCACCACCGACTCGGCCGATTGCAGCTCGCGTTTCACATCGGCCGTGGCCTGGTGCAACAACAGGACTGCACAGGCCAGGGTGACCAGGGCGAAAAGGGCACACACCCAGAGGTTGATGCGCCAGAGGGCTGACATGGTTAGCGCTCCAACCTTGAATTGACATTGACGCCCACCCCCTGTGGGAGCGAGCTTGCTCGCGATGACGGCGGCACATCCGGTACTGAAGTCGACTGAACCACCGCTATCGCGAGCAAGCTCGCTCCCACAGAGGGGCTTGGAGGTTTCCAGGTTCTGGGACGATCAACCCCGATCAAACTCAGGATCAGCAGAAACGGCAGCAGCAACGCTTTGAGAATCCGCATGGTCTGTCCCCTCCTGGTCAATGACGATGCCTAGCATGCTAAAACCCCGGCCTCCAAGGTGAGTTACTACCTTGGTACTGCACCGGCGGTACTTTCTGCATATTTCCCCATGACCCTGGGCTTCCTATGCTGGCGCTACCTGCAATGGAGGATGTCATGCGCCGGCTCGTCAGTTACGCCCTGGTTTCTCTGCTGGCAGCGGCAACCGCTCACGCGGGCGATATCACGCCGCTACAAGTGCGCATCGGCTACCTGGGTTATCGTCCCGATCCGGGCCCGTTGCTGTCCAACGTCATTGCCGAACCGGCCGATGCCGGGTTGCGCGGCGCTGAACTGGCGATCGTCGACAGCAACAGCACCGGACGTTTTCTCAAGCACGACTACCGCCTGGAAAGCGCCAGCGTCAACACTCCCGAAGCGCTGCTCCAGGCCGCCCGGGCCCAACACGACCAGGGTCTGCGGCTGTTCGTGGTCAACGCACCGGCCGCCAGCCTGCGCCAACTCAGCGCCGCCCTGCCCGACAGCCTGCTGTTCAACGCCGGTAGCCCCGACGACAGCCTGCGCACCACCGACTGCCTCGGTAACGTGCTGCACAGCCTGCCCGACCGCGCCATGCTCGCCGATGCCCTGGTGCAGTTCAGCGTCGTGCGTAAATGGCAGCGGGCCTTGCTGATCGTCGGCCAGACGCCCGAGGACCAGGCCTATGCCGCCGCATTGCGCCGGGCCATGAAACGCTTCGGCATGAAGATCGTCGCCGAGAAGGCCTGGCAGTTCGACAACGACCAGCGTCGCAGCGCCCAGGCCGACATGCCACTGTTCACCCAGACCGCCGAGTACGACGTGGTACTGGTGGCCGACGAGCGCGGCGACTTCGGCGAATACCTGCCCTACCAGACCTGGTACCCACGCCCGGTGGCCGGCACCCAAGGGCTGACGCCCACCGGTTGGCACAAGACCGTGGAAACCTACGGCGCAGCGCAGTTGCAAAAACGCTTCGAAGCCCTGGCCGGACGCTGGATGAACGACCGTGATTTCGCCGCCTGGATTGCCGTGCGCAGCATCGCCAGCGCCGTGAGCAAACTGCGCCAGGACGACCCGCTCGCCATCCGCCATCTGGCCCTCAGCGACCAGTTGCCCCTGGACGGCTTCAAGGGTCGCAAGCTCAGCTACCGGCCCTGGAACGGCCAGTTGCGCCAACCAATTGCGCTGGTCCAGCCTCGGGCACTGGTCAGCACCTCGCCCCAGGACGGTTTTCTCCACCCTTCCAATGAAATGGACAGCCTGGGCTATGACCAGCCCGAAGTGAGCTGCCGTTACCCCTGATCGATAACAACAATAAGGAAAACCGCCATGCGCCGCTCCCTGATTCACCCGGCCCGGCTCTGCCCGACCCGGCTATGCAAAGCCCTCGCCCTGGGCGCCGCGTTGCTCGCCGCCGGTCCCGCCGCCGCCAGCATCGCCTGGGTTTCCAACGAGAAAGACAACAGCCTGAGCCTGATCGACATGCAGAGCCTGGAAGTCATCGAGACCCTGCCGGTCGGCCAGCGCCCCCGGGGCCTGCTGCTGTCCCACGACAATCGCCTGCTGTACATCTGCGCCAGCGACTCGGACCGGGTCCAGGTGATGGACGTCGCCACCCGCAAGATCATCAAGGAACTGCCCTCCGGCAAGGACCCGGAGCAGTTCGCCCTGCACCCCAACGACCGCTGGCTGTATGTCTCCAACGAAGACGATGCCCTGGTCACGGTGATCGACACCCAGACCTCCGAAGTGCTCGGCCAGATCGGCGTGGGTGTCGAACCCGAAGGCATGGCCGTCAGCCCTGACGGCAAGTGGGCGGTCAACACCAGCGAAACCACGAACATGCTGCACTGGATCGATACCAGCACCCAGACCCTGGCCGACAACACCCTGGTGGATCAGCGGCCACGTTTCGTCGAGTTCAATCGCGACGGCACGCAGCTCTGGGCCTCGGCGGAGATCGGCGGCACGTTGACCGTGCTTGACGTGGCGACGCGCAAGATCCTCAAGACCCTGACGTTCCAGATCAAGGGTGTGCACCCGGACAAGGTCCAACCGGTGGGCATCAAGCTCAGCGCCGACGGCAAGCTGGCGTTCGTCGCCTTGGGCCCGGCGAACCATGTGGCAGTGATCGACGCCAAGACCTTCGAAGTGCTGGATTATCTGCTGGTGGGCCGACGGGTCTGGCAACTGGCGTTCACCCCGGACCAGAAGCAGCTGCTGGCGACCAACGGCGTCAGCGGCGATGTCTCGGTGATCGATGTTGAGAGCCGCAAGGTCCTGAAGTCGGTGAAAGTCGGGCGCTACCCTTGGGGCGTGGTGGTCACGCCATGAACGCCCTGGAGGTCAGCGACCTGAGCTTTGCCTATGGCACGCGCGAAGCCCTCAAGCAGATGAATTTCAGCCTTCCCGCCGGGCGTTTCGCTGCGCTGCTGGGGCCCAACGGTGCCGGCAAGTCGACGCTGATCGCCCTGCTCACGCGTTTGTACGACCTGCAACGTGGCGAGATCCGCATCGGCGGTCATTCCCTGCAAAAATCACCAAGATCGGCCCTGCGCCAGTTGGGCGTGGTGTTCCAACAGAGCACCCTGGACCTGGACCTGAGCATCGAACAGAACCTGCGCTATCACCTGGCGCTGCACGGGTTTTCGCGGCGCCAGGGCAGCGCCCGCATCGACGCTGAACTGACCCGCCAGCACCTGACGGAGCGCCGCCACGAGCGGGTACGCGACCTCAACGGTGGCCATCGTCGCCGGGTCGAGATCGCCCGCGCCCTGCTCCACGAACCGCGCCTGTTGCTGCTCGACGAACCCAGCGTCGGCCTTGATCCGGCCAGCCGCCTAGCCCTGGGCCTGCACATCCGGCAACTGTGCAGCGAGCAAGGTATCAGCGTGCTCTGGACCACTCACTTGCTCGACGAAGTGCAGCCCAGCGACGATCTGTTGATCGTGCATCAGGGCCGCCTGGTCGCCAGCGGACAGGCCGACGCGGTGAGCCTGGAACACGGCGGCACCCTCGGCTCGGCCTTCACTCGCTTGACCGCCTCGGGAGTCCAGCCATGAATGCGTACTGGCAATGTTTCAGCGGCATCGTGACGCGCGAATGGCTGCGCTTCGTACTGCAACGCACCCGGCTGCTCAGCGCCCTGGTCCGGCCCCTGCTGTGGCTGGTGGTGTTCGCCGCCGGTTTTCGCGCGGCACTGGGCATCGCCATCATCGCGCCCTACGACACCTACATCCCCTACGAGGTGTACATCGTGCCCGGGCTGGCCTGCATGATCCTGTTGTTCAACGGCATGCAGGGCTCGCTGTCGATGGTCTACGACCGGGAAATGGGCAGCATGCGCGTGCTGCTGACCAGTCCCCTGCCCCGGGCTTTCCTGCTGGCGAGCAAGTTGTTGGCGACGTCGCTGATCTCGCTATTGCAGGTCTACGCCTTTCTCGCCATCGCCTGGTTGTACGGTATCCAGCCACCGACCATGGGCCTGCTGCTGGCCCTGCCGGCCCTGTTGCTGGTGGCCCTGATGCTCAGCGCCCTGGGCTTGTTGCTGTCCAATGCCATCCGGCAACTGGAAAACTTCGCCGGGGTGATGAATTTCGTGATTTTCCCGATGTTCTTCCTGTCTTCGGCACTGTACCCGCTATGGAAAATGCAGGAAGCCAGCCCTTGGCTGTACTGGCTCTGCTCGGTCAGCCCGTTCACCCACGGCGTGGAGTTGGTGCGTTTTGCGCTGTAC
Organism: Pseudomonas brassicacearum subsp. brassicacearum; assembly: GCF_008801605.1. Lineage (GTDB taxonomy): Bacteria > Pseudomonadota > Gammaproteobacteria > Pseudomonadales > Pseudomonadaceae > Aquipseudomonas > Aquipseudomonas brassicacearum. The sequence goes on from NZ_VZPJ01000014.1 coordinate 125,586, forward strand.
GAGCAGTTCAACCTGCTGGCGATGGCGGTGTGCGTGGGGTTGACCCTGGTGTTCGCGCTGTTGGCGGTGTGGACGTTCAATCCGCAGCATGCGGCGTTGCGCAAGGCCGGCAGCTAACCCTTAATTGCACAGACAAAATCTGTGGGAGCAAAGCTTGCTCGCGATGGCGGCGGCTCATCCAGAATTGATGCTGACTGGCACACCGTTATCGCGAGCAAGCTTTGCTCCCACAGGGTTCGGTGCATGTTCTCCATGTCGCGCGGGTCTTTAACACTCAAATTACTACTTTAGTACTGGTTTTCCTGTCCATGGTCGCATTCACAAGACCTCGACCCTGGCATGTAATGGGCGCATAACAAAAAGGATAAATCCTATGCCCCGTTTGCTGGCGATCCTCCTGCTGGGCCTGGCGCTGAATGTTGCGCAGGCCGATACCGCGCTGTTTTCAGCGCAGGGTTATCGCATCGGCCAATACCGCAGCCCGACGCCCGCCACTGTCGACGGCGCCCAGACCCTCGACACCCAGGCCCTGCAACAGCTGCTCGGCCAAGCCTCGCCCCCAGTGCTGATCGACGTCTATCGTAGGCCGTGGGTCCAAGGGCGTTTCATCGACAACGAACCCCACGCCAATCTCCCCGGCAGCCTGTGGCTGGCCAATACCGGTGACGGCGACCTCGACCCGACCTGGCAGGACTACTTCAGCCATCACCTGCGCGCGGCCACCGGCGGGCGGTTGGATTCGCCATTGGTCTTTTATTGCCGCGCAGATTGCTGGCTGAGCTGGAACGCGGTAAAACGCGCCGCTGCCATGGGCTATAACCATCTGTACTGGTATCGCGATGGCCTCGATGCCTGGGAGGCGGCCAACCTGCCCCTGCAAGCGGCCCGGCCCGAACCCTTTCCCTGATCTTGCAAGAAGTGCGTGCAACTGCTCTGCCCCACACGACAATAACGAGGTGAATGGCCATGTATAAAATCCTGATAGCCGACGATCACCCACTGTTTCGCGAAGCCATCCACAACGTCATCAGCGACGGTTTTCCTGGCAGCGAGGTCATGGAGACCGCCGACCTGGACAGTGCCCTGGCCTTGACTGCCGAGCACGACGACCTGGACCTGATCCTGCTGGACTTGAACATGCCCGGCATGCACGGGCTCAATGGCCTGATCAACCTGCGCAACGAGGCACCGACCATCCCCGTGGTGATTGTCTCCGCCGAGCAGGACAAACAGGTGGTGCTGCAGGCCATCACCTATGGCGCGGTGGGTTTCATCACCAAATCCTCGCCACGCTCGCAGATGACCGACGCCATCGAGCAGATCCTCAACGGCAACGTGTACCTGCCGCCGGACATCATTCGTACGCAAAAAAGCCCGATGGGGCGGCGCCTGAACGAAAACCCGAGCTTCCCACCGGAACTGCTCCAGGCCTTGACCCGCAAGCAATTGCTGGTGCTCGAACGCATGACCAAGGGCGAGTCGAACAAACAGATCGCCTACACCCTGGACATCGCCGAAACCACGGTCAAGGCTCACGTCTCGGCGATCCTGCGCAAACTCAACGTGCACAACCGGGTGCAGGCGATCCTCAGTGCCGGGGATATTGATTTCGGGGCTTATCTGCGGCGTTGAACCGCTGGACACTGCTGAGATAGGGTGGATACCCCTGTGGCGAGGAAGCTTGCTCCCCCGCCACAACAGCGTTCGACTTAATGGCTCAGGGCCTGGCCCAACAGATGACTCATCGCAATCTTGAGCTTCATCGGCCGCACCGGCTTGTGCATCAGGGTGTGCCCGCGTTCGCGGATCTGCTGCTTGAGTTCGTTGCTGTAGTTGGCGGTGATCATCATGGCCGGGATCGGTGAGGCCCGGCGGGCGTTGATCCGGGCCACCGCATCGACGCCGTTCTGATCGTTGTCCAGGTGATAATCGGCGATCAACAGGTCAGCCTCGGCATGGTAGTTGTCCACCTGGCGGGCCAGGTCCTGTTCTGACAACGCGGTCACTACCTGGCAACCCCAGCCCTCCAGCAACGTACGCATGCCGGCACAGATCGCCGCATCGTTATCCAGTACCCAGACCCGCGCCCCACGCAGTCGTTCGAGCATCGGCTCGCTCATGTCCAGGCACGGCAGCGGCTTGGGCGCGGTGGCGCTCAGCGGCACGTCGATAGAGAACATCGAGCCCTTGCCCGGCCAGGAGCGCACCTGGATCCGGTGCCCGAGGATCCCGGCGATTTTCTCGACAATCGCCAGGCCCAGGCCCAACCCACGGTCCTGATTCGGGCGCTGCACGTCGCCGCGCTTGAACTCCTGGAATATTTCCTCCAGGCGGTTCTCGGCAATGCCGATGCCGCTGTCCCAGACCTGGATCGACACGCGCTGGCGGTGGCGCCGACAACCCAGCACCACCCGGCCGCTGGGGGTGTAGCGAATAGCGTTGCTCAGCAGATTGCGCAGGATTCGCGCGAGCAATTGCATGTCGCTGCGCACCAGCACCGAACAGCCGACAAAGTGCAGCTCCAGCCCTTCGCTGCGGGCGATCTGGGCGTATTCGGCGGCCAGGTTGTCGAGCAGCTCGCTGAGGCCGAACGGCGCGACATCGGCCTTGATCACCCCGGCGTCCAGTTTGGATATATCCACCAGGGTGCCCAACAGGTTCTCCACGTCCTGCAGTGAATTGCTGACGTTACGCACCAGTTGCGCGTTGGCAACCGGCTCGCGGCGCTCCAGCAAGGCGCTGGTGAACAGCCGGGCGGCGTTGAGCGGTTGCAGCAGATCATGGCTGACCGCTGCGAGAAATTTGGTCTTCGACAGGTTGGCCTGCTCGGCCTCGCGCTTGGCCTCCCGCAGGCGCAATTCCACCCGGCTGCGCTCATCGATTTCGCGCAGCAACTGCTCGTTGAGGGTGGTCAGTTCGGCCGTGCGCTCCTGGACCCGCTGTTCCAGGTTCTGGTAGGCCTGGTGCAGCGCTTCAGCAGTGCGCCGGCGTTCGGTGATGTCGCGGATCAGCACGAAAATCCCCACCACTTCGCCGTTGGCCAGGCGGTTGGGTACATAGGAGCGCAGCATGTAGCGCTCCTGGTTGTTGATATTGGTCTCGGCGAACTCGAACGTCACGCTCTCACCCGCCAACGCCCGCGCCACGTAGGCCTCCAGGCGCTGGTAATGCTGCTCGCTATGGGCTTCGCGCAGGCTCTGGCCGAGCATCACGCCACGGGGCCAGCAATACCACTGCTCGTAGACCTTGTTGGTGAATTCGTAGACCAGGTCGGCGTTGAGATAGGCGATCAGCGCCGGCACATGGTCGGTGATCAGGCGAATCCAGCGTTCGCTTTCGCTCAGCGCCTCGGCGTGCTGGTAGCGTTCGGTGATGTCGGTGAAGGTGTTGACGTAGCCGCCAGTGGGCAAGGGATGCGTACGGATCTCCAGGACCCGGCCATCGGACAGGCGCTGCTCGGATTCGTGGATCAGCCGGCCGTTGCTGTCGCGACTGGCCGGGGTCAGCAGTTGCAGCTCACTGTCGGCAATCACTTCATTGAATGGCCGGTGCGCCGCTACCGGTGCCAGGCCGCTGAGTTCGAGGAAACGCCGGTTCCACAGCTCCAGCACGCCTTGGGCATTGACCATCGCCACGCCCTGGGACAGGTTGTCCACCGCCCGCTGCAACAGGTGGGATTTCTGCGCGATAGCCTGCTCGCGGCGCACCGTTTCGCTGAGCTTGACGTCGGTGATATCGGTGAACAGGATTACCCGGCCGCCCTCCTGGGTCGGTCGCTCGCTGACTTGCAGCCAACGTCCGTTCTGCAGCCGGTACAGCACGTGCTCGTCGGCCTGGCCCCGGGGCTCTTCGCTGAACAGTCCGTTGGCGGTCATCAAGCGCTTGACCTCGGAGAGACGCATTCCGGCGATGATGCGCACCCGGCTGTTGGCCCAGAAGGCCTTGAAGCGGCTGTTGAACAGGACAATGCGTTGCTGCTCATCGAACAGCACAAACGCATCGGAGATGCTTTCGATGGCGTCGATCAGGTGCCGGTGGGCGGTTTCCGCCCGCAGCCGCGCCTCGCCCAGCAAGTGATTGCCGGCCTTGAGTTCAGCCATGGCCTGGTTCAGCGCATCGGTGCGCTCGCGCACCTGCTCGGCCAGCACCACCGAGTGCTGGAACGCTGCATACGGATCGTTGCCCCGGGTTACGCCAGACTCCACCCGTTCGATCAGCGCCTCGTTGATGCGCCGCAACTTGCGGTTTTCGTGCTGCAGGGCAGCGAGCTGGGCCTGCAGCTCAACGATGGCCGGGGACGCGATGTCGGGCAATGGCAACTCCGGTGAACGTCTGGTTGATATGCATGCCATTGAACTGTTCTCCATAGGTGTTGAACCCCATCACCCGTTGTTCGCGCAGGAACTGGCCGATCTGCTCCAGGCCGCCGCGATCTTCCAGCTCCAGGCGCCGGAGAAAGCAATCGCAGCCGATGGTCAGCAGCAGATCACCGAGACGGGCCTGCAAACCGTCGAACAGCGTTTGCAGGTTTTGCAGCAAGGGACCGGGGGTCATGGCGGTGAGAACGATGCCGTTCTCCACCGCGCAGTAGAAACTCAGGCTCAGGTCCGGGTGCACCTGCTGGATCGCCCGCACGTAGTACTGATCGTTGATGCGCACCGCCAGTGGATGGGCGGCGAAGACCCGATAGTCGAGGGCGCTCACCGGCACGCCGATGTGCCGGGCGTATTCTTCAGCGGCGGGTTCGGCGTTGAGCTCATAGACCCGCCGCGAGGCGCTGTCGGCACCGGTCACCACCAGCTTCTCTTGGCGAGGCAGGATGTGATGGGTGGTGAAGACTTCGAATTCCAGCCAGGTATTGATCAACACCACCACGGCCGCGCCACTGTGGAACTGGCCTTCGAAGTACACGTGGGTGTGGGTCAGGTAGTTGTCATCGCCAGCCGACCCGCCGAAATGCGGGATGTCCCCCAGCGCGGCACTCAAGGCCGCCAGCACCATTTCCTCGCGGCTGGACAGGCCATCGAGCAGGGTCAAGGCGAAACTGTGACCCTTGATCGGGGCCAAGGCGTTGCTGCGACAGCCGCTCGCCAGGCGCTCGACCATTTGCTGGGCGTCGATCAGGCTGAAGCGCTCCATTTCACCGATCAGTTCGGCGGCGATGGAAAAGTGCCGGTGATCGAACCCCACCGCCGTCACGCAGTTGCGACCATAACCTTGGGCGGTGATTTCACCGGCGCTGGTACAGCCCACCAGGCGAATCCCGCCGAAACTCTGGGACAACGCCTGGCCCAGGGCCGGCAGGTCGTATTCGGCGGAACAGAAAAACAGCACGAAGCCCAGGTGCGGGTGCAACAACTGCCGCGCCAGCTCCTGGGCCACCTGCTGGACATCCGTCGCCTGGGACATGGCGCTCACCACACCTTCGCTCTGGGCCTGCTGCATCTTCGCCTCCGACGGGTGCGTGATAGGAGCCCTGAGTGTACGAAGCCGCGTCGAGTCGACGAATGCTACTTGGGTAGCGGGTGGACGCTTCCATGGGATGAGATTGCTCCCTTATGTGGGAGCAAGGCTTGCCCGCGATGGAGGCGATGCGGTCTGGCAGAATCGAGGCGCCTGTTTCGCGAGCAAGCTTTGCTCCCACAAGCGCCCCTGCCACAAGCGTGGTTTGCCGAACAAGCAATATCAGTGACTCATCGGCGCCATGGCAGTCGCCTGCCCCAGCAGTTTCTGGTCGATGTCTTCCAGCCGCAGCACCCGGCCGCCGGTGTCGCTGGCGAGCTTTTGTGCCGCCTGGGGGTCGGAGAACGAGGCCAGGACAACGCCCATGGCGCCTTTAAGCCCACTGCCGATGACGAAGTAGGCGGTCCGGGCGTCGATCAGGTGGGCGTCATCCGGTGTATCCCAATGGCTGCGGCCCATGTCGTGGACATACAGCTTGACGTCGGCCCGATGGTTTTCCGGCTGCAACCACCAGCCCAGCATCTCCGCCGGCGAGCAGAATTTCTTCACGCCCCCTGCCCCGACCGCCGCGCCCTTGGGCCCGGGGAAGTCAGTGATGACCATGCCGCACACATGGCACTCGTCACTGGGATGAAACGCCAGCGCCGCCTCGCTGGTCGCAGGTGGCTCGGCCTTGCCGCAGGCCGCCAGTGCCAGGCACATCAACACCCCGGCCAAGAGGCGGCCCCCCTTGAGGTACACCTTGTTCATCGTTGCATGCTCCCTTATCAAGATTGAAATTCACGGGCACCGGCGATTGAACAACCGATAGGCCAGCCACAACGGAACCGCCATCCACAAGCCCAGGCACAGCCAGAGCAAAGGCGCCGACACCGGCAGGTCGCTGCCCAAGGTCAGCACCGCGGCGCCGCTGGACGCCGCATCGAACCCGGACAGGTTGATCAGCCGATACACGTCGGTAGGGTTGAACAGCAGCAGCCAGGGCAACAGTTCCGGGCTGAAGCGCCCCTCGCTCAGCACCAGCAACGCCAGCAAGGCAAGGTCGAACACCAGCACGAAGAAAAACCACACCCCCAGCGCCAATCCGGCCGCGGTGGATTTTTCTGCCGACAAGCTGCTCAGCACATAGGCGAGCCCGAGGAACACCCAGCCCAGCAGCGTGCTGGACACCATGAACCGACCGAAGGCCCAGAGCAGCAGGCTCAACTGGACATCGTCCACCAACAGGGCGATGGCAAGCATCGCGCAGCCAAAACCGATGAAAGTGGCCAGGGCCAGGATCAAACCATGGCCGACAAACTTGCCCAGCAGCAATTGGCCGCGGCCCAACGGGTAGGTCAGCAACAGCAGCAAGGTGCCGCTCTCGTCCTCGCCGACAATCGCGTCATAGGCCAGCAGCAAGGCAATCAGCGGCATCAGGAAGGTCGCCAGGCTGGACAGGCTCGCCACCGTGGCCGGTACCGAGGTGAACCCCAGTTGACCGGACGCCGCCGCGCCGAGCCAGGCGATGCCGATCGCCAGCACCGCGAACAACAGGCTGATCGCCAACAACCAGCGATTGCGCAGGCCATCGCTGAATTCCTTGCGGGCCATGTTCCAGACCGGATTCATAGGCTGGTCTCCTCGGCTGCGGCACGGACCATGTAATGACGGTACAAGTCCTCCAGCGACGGCGGCTTGATCTCGACATCCGACGGGTCATCCTGGGCCAGTAACTGGCGCAGCAATTTAAGTTTGCTGCCATCCGGCGCGGACACTTGCACCCCTTCTGCGCCCCAACCTTGGGTGGCGTGCCCCTCGCTGCGCCAATGCTGGCGAAGCCAGTCGGCCCGCGACAGGCCCGAGGCGCGGATCAGCGTCGGCAGCCCGGCGTCCTCCCGCAGCCGGGCCAGGCTGCCCAAGGCCAACAGGCGCCCTCTGGTGAGAATCGCGGCGCGGTTGATGTGAGCTTCCACGCCAGGCAGGACGTGAGAACAGAGAATGATGCTGGTGCCCTGCCAACGCAGGCGGTCGAGCAACTGATAGAGGTCCTGGGTGGCAATAGGGTCCAGGCCCACGGTCGGTTCATCCAGCAATAACAGGCGCGGTTGGCCGAGCAGCGCCTGGGCCAGACCAAGACGCTGGCGCATGCCCTTGGAATACGTTTTCACCCGCCGTGTCGCGGCACCCGCCAGCCCGACCTCTTCCAGCAAACGCTGCACTTGCTCCGGTGTAGCACCTTTGAGCCGGGCAAAATGGCGCAAGGTTTCCAGCCCGCTCAACTGCGGATAGAACATCACGTTCTCGGGCAGATAACCGAGCATCTGCCGCACGCTCGGGTCGCTGGGCGCTCGGCCGAAGACACGCACCTGCCCCTCGCTGGCCCGCAGCAAACCGAGGATCAGCTTCATGGTGGTGGTCTTGCCCGCACCGTTATGCCCGAACAGGCCGAGCACTTCGCCCTGGGCCAGATTCAAGTCCAGCCCGCGCAGCACGGCGACATCGCCATAGTACTGGCTGACGCCTTCGATCTCGACGACGTTCAAGACGCGTCCTCCTGGGCACTGTTGCGTGGCGGGGGCTGGACAGGCGTTTCCATCAGCGGATGACTGTCCATCACCCCGGGGGATTTCATCACCGGGAAAGCTCGCTGCACCCAACGCAGCAGTTCGATTCCCGGGCTGTTCATCAACAAGCGCACCTGGGGATACAGCCACAGCAGGCGATCGACGTTGTCGTTGGGCTCATAGGCGACATCGCCCAAGCCATCGCCGTTGCGATCCCAGCCCAGGTAGTCGCTCCAGTAATTGCCGCGACCGTCCGCCGACCATTCCTGCAATCGGGTGGCAACGTACTTGACCTGGCGCTGGTTGTGGACGAAGGCATTGCCGGCGATGCGGTTATCCTCCGAGCCGGCCGTCAGGTGGATGCCCACGGCGCTGCGCTCGAAATGGTTGCCTTCGATGCGGTTGAACAATGAGTTGTAGATGAACAGGGCCTTGCCCTCGGCGCCGGTGATCATGGTGTCGCCGGTGGACCCGTCGCGCACGTCGGTGACGAAGTTGTCGCGCAGGGTCGAATAGGTGATGTAGTTCATCAGGATCCCGTAGTTCTGATCCTGTTCGGAGCGATTGCCGGTGACCGTCAGCTGGCGGCTTTGCATCAGGGCATAACCGGTGCGGGTGCGCCGGGTAACGTTATCCAGCAGGCGGTTATCGTTGGCGAACATGTAATGCACGCCGTAGCGCAGGTCCTCCAGGACATTGCCCTGGAGCAGGTTGCCGCTGGAGGTGTCAATGTAGATGCCGTCGCGGGTTTCGTGTACCTGGTTACCGATGACCCGGGCGCCGTGTACGGCATACAAATGGATGCCATTGCCACGGTCCTGGGAGCGCAGGCTGGGGTCGCCCTGGATGCGGTTGTCGATCAGGCTGACGTCCCGCGTGCCATCGACCCAGATACCGAAGCCCTGGCCCTGCATCCGGTTGCCACGCACCACGGCCCCTTGGGCGACCGGTTGGATGAACACGGCGGCGTTCATGGCCGTCAGGTCGTGGCCCCAGTCCAGGAACGTACACCCCTGGATCCGCACATTCGGGGCGCGAATGATCACGCCATTGCCCTCGCCCTGGCCCTGGAATACCGCCTCCGGCGCACAGGTGAGGGTCATGGGCTGGTCAATGCTGAACGAGCCCCGGTACTGGCCCGCAGGCAGGCGCCATTGCTGGTCGCCCTCGGCCTGCAAAGGCAAATTGGTGATCGGCTGCGGCGCGCCGAGCGCGCCGCCCGATAACAGGCAAAGCACCAGCGCAATGACCGGTTGGCGAGCGTAACCCGCAGGTTGTGGCGTTTTCCCGGTCATTGAAGCTGTCTCCTTGACGAGCCGTCTCAGGCCTTTTCAACCAGCATGCGCCCGACCATTTCCATGTGCAGAGCGTGGCAGAACCAGCTGCAGTAGTACCAATGCAAGCCGGCCTTGTCGGCGGTGAAAGTGATCGAAGAGGTCTGTTGCGGGCTGATCTCCATGCTCGCGCCGTGGTTGGTCATGACAAAACCATGGGTGACGTCTTCGATCTGGTCGATGTTGGTGATAGTCACCGTCACCTCGTTGCCTTGCTTGACGGTGAATTCCGTCAGGCCATAGGCCGGCGCCATCGACGTCATGTACACCCGCACCTTGTTGCCGTCGCGGATGACCTTGTTGTCGGTTTCCAGGTTGATGCCGTCCTTCTTCGCCCGGGCCACGGTGTCGGCGAAAAACGGATCGTTGCGGTTCCAGATTTTCTGGGTCTTGATCTGGTCGCGCCGGGCTAGAATGCAGTCATGGGGTTCGGCGAAGGCCGGGCCGTCGTGGACCAGCTTCATTTCTTCACCGGAAATGTCGATCAACTGATCGTTCTCCGGGTGCAATGGGCCGGTGGGCAGGAAGCGGTCCTTGGAGAATTTGCACAACACCACCAGCCACTTGCCGTCCGCCTCGCTGGTTTCGGTGAGGGACGCATGGTTGTGGCCGGGCTGGTACTGGACGTCGAGTTTCTGCTTGATGTAATTGACCTTCTCGCCCTTGTAGGCGCGGATGGCCTCGTCCATGTTCCACTTCACCACCTGGCTGTCGATGAACAAGGTCGTATAGGCATTGCCGCGCCCGTCGAACGTGGTGTGCAGCGGCCCAAGCCCCAGTTCCGGCTCGGCGACAATCACTTCGCGTGGGTCCTTGAAGCGGTCGGCGAACAAATCGTCCAGGCGGTCGATGGCGATCATCGAAACCGTGGGCGACAGCTTGCCGTTGGCGATGAAGTATTTGCCGTCCGACGAAGTGTTGAGCCCGTGGGGGTTCTTCGGCACGGGAATGTAGCGAGTGAATTCGGAGTCCTTGCCATCGGTCTTGCGGCCATCGACCACCGGCACCTTGGAGCCGTCCAGGTTGATGAACTTGCCGGCCTTGATCGCCGCCTCGATACGCGGGATGTTGAACACCACCACCCAGTCGCGCTCGTTGCGCATCATGCCGCCCAGGTCGTAGGCCTTCTCGGAGTTGTAGCAGGTGCTGGCGGCGTATTTGCCGGTGTAGTCGGCATCGGAGTTGTCCAGGTTGCCATCGACGATCACCTGGAAGGCCATTTCCATTTTTTCGGCATCAATGGCGTTGAACATCGTGAAGCTGTTTTTGTCCTGCAGGTCGAAGGTGTGGCCGTCGTTGGGGTGCGGGATCACGAACTCAGCGTTGGCGAACACGTACTTGGTGTACGGCACCTTTTGCAGGCGCAGGCCGTGGATGGCTTGCACGTTGGGCACGGTGAGGATCTTGTCGCACTTCATGATGTCCAGGCGAATGCGCGCGACCCGCGAGTTGGCCTTGTCGTTGATGAACAGGTATTTGCCGTCGTACTTGCCGTCGGTCATGGAGATGTGCGGGTGGTGGCAATCGCCGTTCTGGTACTTGGCGCTGTCGCCCAGGATGCGCTTGCTTTCGTTGGTCAGGCCCCAGCCAGTGGCCGAATCGACGTTGAACACCGGGATGCGCATCAGCTCACGCATCGACGGCACGCCCAGCACCCGCACCTCGCCCTGGTGGCCGCCGCTCCAGAAACCGTAGTATTCGTCCAGCTCCCCGGGCCCGACGTGGATCTTGGATTTGGCCTCCTTGGCCGCCGCAGCCCAGGACTCACGGGTGAACGTCCCGGCCCCCAGCGCCGTCGCGCCGGCCAGTACGGCACCGGTTACCGCGCCAGTGCCGAGAAAACTGCGCCGGCTGACACCCCTGGGTTCTTCCACCGAGCCCGGGGTTTGGTTTTTTTTATCGCTCATGCTGTGTGCTCCATGAAGAATGAAAGGGTCAAGGGACAGGCCATTGGGGTGCCTCAAGGCGCCGGGTTCACCTGCACCACGGGAATCAGTTGCGGATCGCTCACGGTCGCCTTGCCGCGCTTCTTGCGCTTGTTGATCAGCGGCGGGCATTTGTTTTCGTTGTGCCAGGTCATCTGGCAGTCGAGGCAGTAATGGCATTCGTTGGCATTGATCCGGCCATCGGGATGAATCGCCTGGATCTCGCATTCCTTGGCGCACAGTTGGCAGGGGTTGCCACACTCCTTGCGGCGCTTGAGCCAGTCGAACAGCCGCAGCCGGGTCGGCATCGCCAGGGCCGCGCCCAGCGGGCAGACGTAGCGGCAATAGACCTTGCGGGTAAACAGGTTGATTACCAGCAGGCCCACTGCGTACGCGACGAACCACCACTGGCGGTCGAACCTGAGGGTGATGGCGGTCTTGAAGGGTTCCACTTCGGCCAGCCGTTCGGCGGTGGCCATCGACTCCAGCGAAACGCCGAACAGCACCAGCAAAATGATGTACTTGATCGCCCAGAGCCGCTCATGCACGGCGAACGGCAACTCGTATTGGGGAACCTTGAGCTTGCGCGCCAGTTCGTTGATCAACTCCTGCAACGCGCCGAACGGACACAGCCAGCCGCAGAACACCCCACGCCCCCACAGCAGAATGCTGCCGGCGGTGAACACCCAGAGAATGAATATCAGCGGATCGGTGAGGAACAGCTCCCAGCGAAAGCCTTCGAACAAGGCGTGGACGAAGGTCAGCACGTTGACCACCGACAACTGGGCCAAGGCGTAGCCGCCGAGAAACACCACGGTGAAGACCAGATAACCGCGGCGCAGCCAATGCAACAGCGTCGGCCGCCGGGCCAGTGAGTCCTGGAAAAACAGGATCGCCGTCAGCACCAGCAGGGCTACGCCAAGCACGCTGATTTCGACACTTTTCTGATACCAGAGCGTCAGCCACATCGGCCGGCTGGCTTCTTCGGCGGCCGCCAGTTGCTCGGCGGTAGGCAATGGCCGTTCCAGGTAAGGTTCGGGCAGTTGATAGGCCAACTCGAAACTGCTGAAGGTGCCGCTGACCGGTCCGGTCTGGCGGCGCACCAGCAGTTCCAGGGTCCAGGGTGAACCAGGGTCGAAACGGTGGGAGGCACGGATGATGAAAATCGCCATTTCATCGAAGTCCGGCATGTCGTCGAGGGCCACATCATTCAGGCGCTGAAAATCCAAGTCGCGAAAGCTGATGGTGTCGCCGGACTGACGCAGTTGCACCCGGTCGAAGATGCCGCCACGCACGTATCCCGAACCCTTGAAGGAATAACGACCGCTGCCCATCACCGCGATGGCCTGCTCGCCCGGCTTGAGCTCGGCCATCAGTGTGCGGTATTGCGCCTCACCCAGCAGGTTGCGACCGATGGTGGGCGGGTTGAGGTGGGTGGCATAGAGGTCGATGAAGGTGTCGTTCACCTGCTCGCCGCTGGCGGTTTCGACCTGTTCGGCCTCAGTGCCTTTGAAGGAAGCGTCAACCTGGCCACGGGTCAGGAGCAGACGGCGGATAGCGCCGTTACCGGTCAGGGTCTTCCAGTCGGCGGGCTCGTAGATGTCCTCACGCACACGCGCCGGCGCCACGGCCAACCCCGCATCACCCTTGACCAGGCCCAGGAACACCGCGACATCGTGGGCGGCACGCATGATGACTTCGTTGACCACCATCGCCGTCACAGTAGCCCCGGCGATGGCATCCACGGTCACGGCATTCGGATCGCTGGAATGCCCCACCACCACCCGTTGGTTGACCTTGATGCCGCTGTAGCGCGCGCTGAACGCGTGGAGTTTTTCTTCGGCGATGCCGATCAGCAGGATCGGCTCATGGTGTTCGAGCACATAGGCATCGAGAATCACACCGGCCGGATCGAGAATGACCTGGACGTTGATCGGCTTGCCGGAATAGGCGGGAATGTCCACCACGTCCAGGCTCTGGAACACATAGCCCACAACCTTGCCGGCAGCGGACAGCTTGCGCACCTTGAACCGCCCTTCGGGCTCGGAGATCGAGTCGGTCTGATTCAGGACATGGTGGATGCGCTGTTGCGGGACGTCACCGTAGTCCTTGGCCTGGGCCAGGCCCGTGAACAACAGCAGGAGAACGAACAGCCCGTGGAGCCAGAAGCGGGATAGGTGCAGCATCACAAAGTGAGGGGTCATGGACGCCAGGGCTTAAAGACAGGATCTTGGCGATCATGGTAGGGGCCGGCCCCTTCTTCGGCCCTTGATTGAAATCAACTTGGGAAAAACTTAAGCCTTGCCCCAAAGGTGTTGATCGTTCCCACGCTCCGCGTGGGATGCATCCCGTGACGCTCTGCGTCACCTTCCAGAAGCGGAACGCGGAGCGTCCCTGGCGGCATTCCCACGCGGAGCGTGAGAACGATCTTCCACCGTCGCCGCACCCCGATCGTTCCCACAGTGCTCAGCGCAACCCATAGGAATAGATACGGCCGTCATTGTTGTCGTACCAGTTGCCATTGGCCCAGAACACCCGGTCCTGCGCCGGTTGGAAACCAAGAATGCCCAGGTAACCGTCGATGGCGAGGTGCTGCCAGGAGCGCCCCCAATCCTTGGAATAGAACACCCCATCGGCGGAGATGTTTGCGTCCGACCACCAGTAGAGCCAGCGCGGTGGATGGTGGTCGCTGGTCGTGTTGATCAGAAGGGTGTTCTGGCCCAACCAGAGATTGTCGCCACGCACCTGGGTCTGCGATGCCAGGGGGGCAAACACACTGGGCAGGTCACCCATGGTCGTCCAGGTCAGTGCGGCGGTGTCCAGTTCGGCGACAACCTCTCGCCCGCGATCACCCTGGTCAATCAGCCCAATCACCCGCCCGGCGTCATTCTGTATCAGCTTGCTCACAAACAGCTTGTCGTCACGCTGTACCTCGACCACCTGCCACTGCCCGGCCTTGGCTTGCAGCCGGGCCCGTGTCGTGACGTTGATCGCGATATTGTCGCTGACGCCATCCGGATGGGCGCCCCAGAAGCGTTGGGACACCCAGATATGGGCCGTCTGCGCATCCAGTTGCAGGACGTTGGTCTGGATTTCCCCATGCTCATCTGTATTCGTGCCCCAGTCAGTGACGTCAGGGCGTTTGCCGTGGGCGTATTTGGCGGACACCAGCAGCGACTCGGGCGCCATTATCGACGCGCTGTTCGCCCCCCGATCAGCCGAGTAGAAGACGCCGGTGGAAACGGCAGTCGGCTTCTCTTCATCGCTGTCTTCATCCACCGCGTCCGGCGTGCCTGCGGCCCAGACTTCATTCGAGCCGTGGAAATAGGGAGCCAGGCTCCAGGCCAACGATTCGGCCTCGGGAAACCAACCCTTGGTCAACCAGGTCCAGCGCTGGCCTTGATCATCAGTGCGAAAGACCACGGTCTGATCGGGATCATGGGTATTCGCCGTTTCAGGCCGACGAAGGCCCGTGAGCAGGAACACACTGGTCCCGTCGGGGCTGGCTACCATACAAGCGCTGCCGCTGACATGTGCCACGAGCTGAAATTGCCCTTGGGCGTCCAGGTGGGAAATGAAGGTGGTTTCCTTGTCAGCACGAGAAAACAAACCGGCAAAGGTTCCAGACTCTTCCGCTTCATTGGGCTGTTTCGGCTGGCCATAGACCAGCGCATCCAGGTCCAACACGCCAGCGGACGGTTCAAGCTCTCGGGCCTCCCTCTCCAGGCGCGCTACCAGCCAGGTTCCCTGTGGCGTCACCGTCACGCCTGTGCAATACGAGGACATCGCTCGCAACCGGGTATCCTTCACCGCGCCGACTTGTTGCTCGTCAGGACTGTCGCCGCCCAACTCCAGCTTGGCGCTGGCAATCATCCAGATGTACCAGAGCGCGGCACCGACCAGCAGCGCGACAAACAGCGTGGAGAACAACTTCGATCGAGGCATGAGGCGTCCGTATCCATGGGAAAAATCTGCAGAGCTTTTCTCATCTCTTGCGCCCGGAGTAAATTTTTATCGCACGCGAACGGTTGAACCCGGTCGCATAATTGTCAGCGCTGTGATCCAGTCCACTCTGCCATCGCCATAATGCAACGCCATAACGCCCTGAAGCGTTGCAGCAACGTCCACAAGGAATGCCCGATGCCCCCACGCTCCGCCCCCGCTTCAACCGCTGACTTGCCGCAAGGCACCGGTTTCGTCCGGGTGCGTGGCGCCCGCGAACACAACCTCAAGAACGTCGACGTGGACATCCCCCGCGATGCCCTGGTGGTGTTTACCGGCGTGTCGGGGTCCGGCAAGTCGTCGCTGGCCTTCTCCACGCTCTACGCCGAAGCCCAGCGTCGCTACTTCGAGTCCGTCGCACCCTATGCGCGGCGCCTGATCGACCAGGTGGGCGTGCCGGACGTGGACAGCATCGAGGGACTGCCGCCGGCAGTCGCCTTGCAGCAACAGCGCGGCACCCCCAGCGCACGCTCTTCGGTGGGCAGCGTCACCACCCTGTCGAGCCTGATTCGCATGCTCTACTCCCGCGCCGGCAGCTACCCGGCCGACCAACCGATGCTCTATGCCGAAGACTTCTCGCCCAACACGCCACAGGGTGCCTGCCAGCAATGCCATGGCCTGGGCCGAGTCTATGAGGTCACCGAAGCGTCCATGGTGCCGGACCCGTCGCTGACCATCCGCGAGCGCGCCGTGGCCGCCTGGCCCATGGCCTGGCAGGGCCAGAACTTGCGGGACATCCTGGTGACCCTGGGCTATGACGTCGACATCCCCTGGCGCGACCTGCCGAAGAAGCAGCGGGACTGGATTCTCTTCACCGAACAAACCCCTACCGTTCCCGTATACGCCGGGCTCACCCCGGCCCAGACCCGCGCCGCCCTCAAACGCAAGCTCGAACCGAGTTACCAGGGCACGTTCAGCGGCGCCCGACGCTACCTGCTGCACACCTTCATGCACTCCCAAAGCGCGCAGATGCGCAAACGCGTGGCGCAATACATGCGCGCCAGCCCCTGTCCCGTGTGCGAGGGCAAGCGCCTCAAACGCCAGGCGCTGACCGTGAGCTTTGCCGGCCTGGACATTGCCGAGCTATCGCACCTGCCGTTGCTTGAACTGGCCGACGTGCTCAAGGGCGTCCTGGCGCCCGACTACCTGGAACAGGCCGAAGAAACCGGAGACGTCCTCAGCCACCAGCAAACCCGAGAAGCCCGCGAGCAACGCGCCGCCAGGGGCGACAACCCGCACGCGGGTGGGCCGGACGCGCGCCACACCCCCAACCTCTCCCTGGAGAAACGCCTGGCCGCCCAACGCATCGCCGCCGAGCTGCTGGAACGGATCGTCACCCTGATCGACCTCGGCCTGGGCTACCTTGCCCTGGAACGCAGCACACCGACGCTTTCGTCCGGCGAACTGCAACGCCTGCGCCTGGCGACCCAGCTCAATTCCCAGTTGTTCGGGGTGATCTACGTGCTGGACGAACCCTCCGCCGGCCTGCATCCGGCCGACAGCGAGGCGTTGTTTGGCGCCTTGCAACGCCTCAAGGCTGCCGGCAACTCGGTGTTTGTGGTCGAACACGACCTCGATACCATGCGCCGCGCCGACTGGCTCATCGACGTCGGCCCGGACGCCGGCGAACAAGGCGGGAAAGTCCTCTACAGCGGTCCGCCGGCAGGCCTTGGCCAGGTGTCGGAATCACGCACCCGCGCCTACCTCTTTGCCGAAGAACACGTCACGGCACGCAGCCCCCGAGCGCCCAAGGATTGGCTGCGCCTGGAAGGCATTACCCGCAACAACCTCGACAACTTGAGCGCGGCCTTCCCCTTGGGTTGCTTCACCGCCGTGACCGGCATCTCCGGCTCAGGCAAATCCAGCCTCGTCAGCCAGGCCCTGCTGGATCTGGTCGGCGCCCACCTGGGCCAGGCCAGCCCCAACGCCGAACCCGATGAGCAAAGCCTGGAAGACGATCCCGTGCAAACCAGCGGCGGGCGCGTTACCGCTGGGCTTGAAGCGGTCAAGCGGCTGGTCCAGGTGGACCAGAAACCCATCGGCCGCACCCCGCGCTCCAACCTCGCCACCTACACCGGGCTGTTCGATCACGTGCGCAAACTGTTCGCCGCGACAGAGCAGGCGCAAGCACTGGGATTCGATGCCGGACGGTTTTCCTTCAACGTCGCCAAGGGCCGTTGCGAGACCTGCGAAGGTGAAGGTTTTGTCAGCGTGGAGTTGTTGTTCATGCCTAGCGTGTACGCGCCCTGCCCCACCTGCCATGGTGCGCGCTACAACCCGCAGACCCTGGCGGTGAGCTGGCAAGGCCTGGACATTTCCCAGGTGCTGCAACTGACCGTGAACCAGGCTCTTGAGGTGTTTGCCGAGCAAGCGGCGGCCAGGCGCTCATTGCAGGTGCTGCAGGATATCGGGTTGGGCTACCTGCGCCTGGGCCAACCGGCCACGGAACTGTCCGGCGGTGAAGCCCAGCGGATCAAACTGGCGACAGAACTGCAGCGCAAGGCCCGGGGGGCGACATTGTATGTGTTGGATGAGCCCACCAACGGGCTGCACCCCCAGGACGTCGACCGCTTGCTGGTGCAACTGAATCGCCTGGTGGAGGAAGGTCACACGGTGGTTGTGGTGGAACATGACATGCGCGTTGTGGCGCAGAGCGACTGGGTCATCGACATCGGTCCGGGCGCAGGTTCCCAAGGTGGGAACGTCGTGGCCTGCGGGGCTCCGGAAGAAGTCGCGGCCTGCCGGGAAAGCCGGACGGCGGAGTTTCTGAAAAGGGCTTTGCAGCCTGGAAGATAAAACCTGGCCCAAATCCCGCCTACGCCCCCCGTCGATCGTTCCCACGCTCCTGCGTGGGAATGTCGCCAGGGACGCTCCGCGTTCCGTTTCTGGAAGGTGACGCAGAGCGTCACGGGATGCATTCCCACGCAGAGCGTGGGAACGATCAAAAGATCGCAGGCTTCGCCAGCTCCTACAGACCCAGCGCGAGCTTGAGTTATCAGACCGTACGCGAATACTGAACCGTCTGGTCCGCCCCCAGGTACGCGTCGAAGGCCATGGCCACGTTGCGCATCATCAATTGTCCCTGGGGCAACAACACCAGCTCGTCGTCGCGAAGGTCCAGCAACCCGTCGCGCACCAGCTCCTGGAGCCGGTCCAGGGCATCGGCGAAGTACTCGCTAAACCGAATGCCGTGGGCGCTCTCGATCTGGCCGAAATCGATGCGTGCGTGACACATCAGTTCGCTGATGACCTCGCGCCGCAGTCGGTCATCGTCGCTCAGCCGATAACCACGCTGCACCGCCAGCAGGCCTTGATCCAACCGCGCGTAATACTGGGAAAGCTCCTTGACGTTCTGGTTGTAGCTATCGCCCACCTTGCCGATCGAGGACACCCCCAGGCCAATCAGGTCGCAATCGGCGTGGGTGGAATAGCCCTGGAAATTGCGCTGCAGGCTGCCCTGGGCGCGGGCGCGTACCAGTTCGTCATCCGGCAAGGCAAAGTGGTCCATGCCGATGTAGACGTAGCCGGCTTCAGTCAGGCGATTGATGGTCAGTTCCAGCAACTCCAGCTTGCGCTCTGGCGGCGGCATGTCTTCTGGCCGGATCATCCGCTGCGCCCGCACCCGTTGCGGCAGGTGGGCGTAGCTGTAGGCCGCGATCCGGTCCGGACGCAGGGCGATGATCTTGCTCAAGGTGACATCAAAACTGGCGATGGTCTGCAAGGGCAGGCCATAGATCAGATCGACACTGACCGACTTGAAGCGCGCCAGGCGCGCGGCTTCCACCAGCTCGACGACCTGGGCTTCGCTTTGCACTCGGTTGACGGCAATCTGCACCTGGGCATCGAAATCCTGGACGCCAAAGCTCAGGCGGTTGAACCCCAACTGGCGCAGGCCCTGGATCTGTTGCGCATCGATGGTCCGCGGGTCGACCTCGATGGAAAACTCATGGGCGTCGCTGTCGTCCATGTCGAAGGACTGGTGCAGGCAGTCCATCAGGTCGGCCAGTTGCTCATGGGTCAGGTAAGTCGGCGTTCCCCCGCCCAGGTGCAGCTGGGTCAGTTTGCGCGAGCGGTCGAACAAGGTCGCCTGCAGGGCAATTTCGCGCTTGAGGTAGGTCAGGTATTCGACGGCACGATGGGTCTTGCGCGTGATGATCTTGTTGCACGCGCAGTAATAGCAGAGGCTCTGGCAGAACGGGATGTGGATGTACACCGATAACGACTTGGGCAGCGGTGCCTGGTTACTGCGTTGGGCAGCCTGCTGGTATTCATCCATGGCAAAGGCCTGATGGAACTGCGGCGCCGTCGGATAGGAGGTGTAGCGCGGCCCCGGGCGGTCGTATTTCTCCACCAGGGCACGATTGAAACCGGATACAGCATTCATGATGGATTCAACTTTTCAAAAAGGTGTGGGCCTGCGTCATCCAGTCCTGGGTCGAACAGATTGCAGATCGCATCGACGCTCAAGCGCCCGGCAGGCAGGATGCCGATAAACCGGCTCGACAGTTCGATCAATCCCTGGTCATGCAAAGCTTCCAGCGACGGCCAGAGAGACGCGAAATACTCGCGAAACACCAGGCCGAAGCGTGCCTCGATGGCCGGGATATCGAGTTCAAGGTCACAGGAAAGCTGCTCGGTCACACATGCCTTGACCTGATCCTGCGCTTCACAGCGCCAACCGCGATGGACCGGCAACTGCCCGGCATCCAGCTGTTGGCAATACTGATGCAGGTCGTCGGTGTTCTGTACGTACATGTGCTCGATCTGAGTGATGGCCGATAGACCGAAGCCCACGTGATCACAGCAACCGTGACGGGTAAAACCCTGGCAATTGCGATGCAGGCGTCCGTGCTCCTGGGCCACCGCCAGGTCATCGTCGGCCCTGACGAACTGGCCCAGGCCGATGTAGTGATAACCGGCGCCAATCAGTTGCTCGCAGCAGATCCGCCGCATGGCGTCCTTGTCGGCCGGGCTGCAAAAGTCGCCGGCCAACCCGGCGTTCTTCGAGCGGTAACGATAAGGCGCGCGAGCATAGTCGAAAGCGTGCAACCGGTCCGGTTCCAGTTCGATCAGCGTCGCCAGCTTCAGGGCGAAACTGCTGGGCGTCTGCCAGGCATGGCCGTAACCCAAGTCAATGTTGATGGAGCGAAAACCAAACGTGCGCGCCGCATCGATCAACGAATGGATCGGAGCCGGATTCTGGTAACAATCGACCGACAGGTCGCTGTCGACGCCAATGTCGGGGACGCCGATGCTGACATGAGTGAAACCCTGGTCGCGGATCAGGCCCATGGTCGACCAGTCGGTGTGGTGCAAGTCCACCTCGATGCTGTGGTCGCCACCGTCGTATTCACTGAAGTCAAAGCGCTTGCGCAGGTCACTCATCAGCTTCTGCAGATGAGCGATCACCGGCGTGCCACCGGTCAGGCAAAACTGCTCGACGCGCCGCCCTGCGCCCAGGTGGCAACCGACCAACCCCAACTCATAGGTCAGGCGTTGCAGGTAGCCCTCGATCTCACCGCAGCGGCAGTCGCTGGCCAGGGGCGAACACGACGCCAGCCGCAGGCGCGAAGGCAGGTGCACCGCCAGGGACAAGGGCCGTCGTTTCTGACGGCTGCTGCGCAACCCTCGAAGCAGGTCGAGCGAACCGATGCCTGTGTGGAATCTACGTGTACCGACCGGACAATCGAAATCAGCCACCACAGGCGCACGGCCCGAAGGTCGCTCACCGAGGGTATGGAACGGGTCGAACATGACAATCTCCGAGTGGCTGTGCGCAAGCAGTTTGCGGGGTAACCCGCCGGGCCACCTTGACCTGTATCAAGCGCCTTGGAACCACGCGCCAGCGCTTACCAGGTGAGGTAGAACATGGCCTTGGCCAGCAGCACGATCGCGACCATGTGCAGGAACACGCTGGTATGGATGATGTGCACGTAGCGGGCGTTCATGCGTCCGCTCCTGAACAGCCACATGGCCCAGAGGAAATGGCCCAGCACACTGCCCGCCAACAGGATCTTGAGCCCCAGCAACAAACCGAAGGACGATTGCAACGGTGACGAGAGCAACGGCCAATAGCGCAGCCAGACCATGCCAATGCCCGCGCCGAACAGCACCAGAAGCACCCACGGCATCAACTGCCGGGCGCGTTGGCTGATGCCTTGCTCCAGCAGCACCATGACCTTGGTGGGCAGTTGCTTGCGAATGCTCTCCAGGAACAGGACTTCGAAGAAAACCGTGCCGATGAAAACCAGCGCGGCAAACAGGTGCAAGGTCAGAAACAGCGGATAAATCATGAGCTTCCTCGGTCGCCCTCTTCAGCGGGGCGATGGTTTATTCGAGGTTATCGCGCCATCCCGAAAGTGGGGTTGATGCCAATCAAGGAAACCGCAATGCCTGCCACACCACCAAACCCTGTGGGAGCGAGCTTGCTCGCGATAACGTCGGTTCAGCTACATCGATGTTGACTGGCGCACCGCTATCGCGAGCAAGCTCGCTCCCACAGGAAAGGGCATCGTCGGCGTTGAGAAAGCGTCAACAGAACGTTACTCCTGCGCAATCTCCACACAACCGCTGATCAGTTAGTCCGGCTTTTTGACACTTTCCCCGATATGCGGTCACAACTTTTGCGCTCCGCTGGGTCATAACACGAAGGTCGTCGATGGAATGTTGACGTCTACCGAGGTTTAAGCCTGATACGGAGATAAGCTCATGATTTTCAACGTACAAAATTTTGGCGCCAAAGGAGATGGCATCACCGACGACACGGCAGCCATCCAAAGTGCGATTGATGCGGCGGCCGCGGCCGGCGGTGGGCAGGTGTACATGCCGACCGGCACCTACATCGTTTCGGGGGGAGAGGAACCTTCCGATGGCTGCCTGATGCTCAAGAGCAATGTCTACCTGTACGGCGACGGCATGGGCGAGACCACGGTCAAGCTGGTCGATGGCTCCGACACCAAGATCACCGGCATCATCCGCTCGGCCTACGGCGAGGAAACCCACGACTTCGGCGTCAGCAACCTCACCATCGACGGCAACCGCGACAGCACCACCGGCAAGGTCGACGGCTGGTTCAACGGCTACATTCCCGGCGAAGAAGGCTACGACTCCAACGTCACCCTCGACAGCGTCGAGATCAAGGATTGCTCCGGGTACGGTTTCGACCCCCACGAGCAAACCGTCAACATGGTCATCAAGAACAGCGTGTCCCACGGCAACGGCCTGGACGGTTTTGTCGCCGACTTCCTCAGCGATAGCACCTTCGAAAACAACGTCGCCTACGACAACGACCGCCACGGTTTCAACGTCGTCACCAGCACCCACGATTTCACCATGACCAATAACGTCGCCTACGACAACGGCGGCAATGGCATCGTGATCCAGCGCGGCAGCGAGGACATCCCCTCGCCCAACAACATCACCATCACCGGCGGCGAGGTGTATGGCAACGGCGCCGAAGGGGTGCTGATCAAGCTCTCCAGCGAAGTGACCGTCACCGGCGTCGACATCCACGACAACAGCAGCGCCGGGATCCGCATCTACGGCAGCAACCACGTCGAAATCATCGACAACACCCTCAACAACAATTCCCTGGGCGGCGCCGTACCGGAAATCATCATCCAGTCCTATGACGACACCCTGGGCGTGTCCGGCAAGTACTTCAACGGCAGCGATAACACCATCCAGGGCAACATCATCAGCGGCAGCGACCTGTCGACCTATGGCGTGGCAGAGCGCAACGAAGACGGCACCGACCGCAACGCCATCATCGCCAACACCATCAGCCATACCAGCAAGGGCGCCACGCTGGTCTATGGCGACGGCAGCTACGTCAGTGCCACGGTGCCCATGACCACCGTGCAAGGTACGGCGGGCAACGACACCCTGCTCGGCAGCGCCGCCAACGAGATTTTCTACGGCGGCGCAGGCAACGATACGATCAATGGCGCGACCGGTAGCGACATCCTCGTCGGTGGCGCCGGCATCGACAAACTCACCGGGGGTACCGGTGCCGATACGTTCCGGTTCGTCGCTCAGTCGGACAGTTACCGCAACGCGACCACCAGCTTCGATGACACCATCACCGACTTCGACGTCACCCAGGACAAGATCGACCTCGCCGGCCTCGGTTTCACCGGCCTGGGCAATGGCCGTGGCGGCACCCTGCAGGTCAGCTACAGCGCCAGCAACAACCGCACCTACATCAAGGACTTCGACGCCGATGCCAGCGGCAATCGCTTCGAGCTGATCCTCTCGGGCAACCTGGCCAGTACCCTGACCGCCAGCAACTTTATCTTCAACCGGGTGATCACCGGCACCAGCGGTAGCGACTCACTGCTGGGTAGCGATGCGGCCGATACCCTGCTCGGCCTCGCGGGCAACGACAGCCTCAGTGGTGGCGCCGGCGACGACAAGCTCGACGGCGGTGCTGGCATGGACACCCTCACTGGTGGCGCCGGGGCGGACACCTTCGTGTTCTCCAACCGCCTGGACAGCTACCGCAACTACAACACCGGCGGCGCCAACCTCGGCGACCTGATCACCGACTTCGACATCAGCGCCGACAAGATCGACCTCTCGGCCATGGGCTTCACCGGCCTGGGGGACGGCAAGAACAACACCGTGTACCTGGTGCTCAACAGTGCCGGCACCAAGACCTACATCAAGTCCCTGGAGGCCGATGCCAATGGCAACCGCTTCGAAGTGGCGCTGGATGGCAATTACCTCAACACCCTGACCAGCGCCAACTTTGTCTTTGCCACCACCTCGCCGACCAACCAGGCGCCGGTACTGGCGACGCCGCTGCTGGACCAGAACGCGACCGAAAACACCCCGTTCAGCTACGTGGTGCCGGCCACCAGTTTCACCGATCCGGACAACGACAGCCTGAGCTACACCGCCAAACTCGCCAATGGCAGCGCCCTGCCCAGCTGGCTGGTCTTCGATGCCGCCACCCGCACCTTCAGCGGCACGCCACCCGACACTGCGTCGGGCACCTACGCCATCCAGGTCACCGCGAGCGACGGCAGCAACGCCACCGTCAGCGACAGCTTTACCCTCGCCGTGCAGGACGTTCCCACCGCCATTGTGATCAATGGCACGCCGAACAACGACACGCTGACCGGCACCGCAGCCAATGAGCAATTGTTCGGTGGCGCGGGCAACGACACCCTCAATGGCGGCGCCGGCAACGACATCCTGGTCGGCGGCACCGGGGTCGACAAGCTCACCGGCGGCACGGGGGCCGATGTATTCCGCTACACCTCGAAACTCGACAGCTACCGCACCAGTTCCACCAGCGCCAGTGACCAGATTCTCGACTTCGACCTGACTGCGGACAAGATCGATGTCTCGGCGCTTGGCTATACCGGCCTGGGCAACGGGCTCAACGGCACCCTGCAAGTCACTTACAGTTCGTCGACCAACCGCACCTACCTCAAGGACCTGACGGTCGATGCCAACGGCAACCGGTTTGAGGTCTCGATGGCAGGCAACTTCCTCAGCAGCCTGACGGCCAGTCACTTTGTCTTCGCCGACCAGACCAACCCAACCAACGTGGCGCCGGTCGTCGCTACCCCACTGCTGGACCAGAACGCCAGTGAAAGCACGCCGTTCAGTTACACCGTGGCCAGCAACAGTTTCACCGACGCCAACCAGGATGTGCTGACCTACACCGCGACCCTCGCCAACGGCAACGCCCTGCCCGCCTGGCTGAGTTTCAATGCCACCAGCCTGACCTTCAGCGGTACCCCGACCAGCACTGCGGCAGGCAACTACGACGTGCTGGTCAAGGCCACCGACCCCTCGGGCGCCTCGGTCAGTGACAACTTCGCCCTGGTGGTGGCCGATGCGCCCGCCAACACCATCACTGGTACCAACAATGCCGAAACCCTCAACGGCACGACCGGCGCGGACCTGATCCTTGGCCTGGGCGGCAACGACACGATCAAGGCCGGCACCGGCGCGGACATCGTCGACGGTGGTGCCGGACGCGATTCGCTGTACGGCGGTGACGGTGCCGACACCTTCCGCTACAGCAACCTTTCCGACAGCTACCGCGACTACGACACCGGGGGCGTCACGGCCACTGATACGATTTATGACTTCACCGTCGGCGTCGACAAGATCGATGTCTCGGGGCTGGGCTTTCTCGGCCTCGGTGATGGCAGCAACGGCACGCTGTACATGACCTTGAACGCGGCTGGCGACAAGACCTACATCAAGTCCGCCGAAGCCGATGCCGACGGCAATCGCTTCGAGATCGCCCTCAACGGCAACTACCTCAACACCCTCACCGCCAGCGACTTCGTCTTCGGCGAGCGCGCCCAGCAGGACATTCTCTACCTGCCGACCCTCGGCCAATCCAATGCCCGCCTGCTGCGCATGACCGAGGACGACAACCAGTCCGGCACCTCGATGCTGGTCAATGACCTGAACCGCTACACCACCTATGACGTGCGCAGCCAGTTCACCGATGCCGACGGCAATGGCATCGACATCGCGGTGGGCGGCAGCACGGTCAACGGCCTGTCCACACTCAGCCCCGAGGAGCTCCAGCTGTGCTGGTGGCTGACCGACACCAACCAACCCGGGCCAGCACTGTTGCGGGCGGTGACGTTGCTGCGCGACCAACGCACCGAACTGCAGGCGATCGATAACGTCACCATGGGCATCATATGGGGCCAGGGCGAGGAAGCCGCCCAGGAAATCGCCCGCGCCACCGACAAGGCAGCGGCAGCAGCGGCCTACAAGGCCGCGACCCTGAAGGTGTTCGACTACTTGCACGCCCAATTCGGCAACTTCAGCGTGTACCTGATGGAAACCGGTCACTACGAGGAGGATGCGGCCCGAGCCCGGGGTTATTCGGAAGAGAAGATCGCTTCCATCGTCGAGGGCGTCGGTTATGTGCGCGCCGCCCAGGAGGCCATCGCCGCCGAGCGCGCCGACGTCAAGCTGGCGGTGGACTACACCGACCTGCCCTTGCGCTACGAAGTCGACCCGCTGGTGTACCCCGATGACGTCTGGCACCTGCACGAGGAGTCGGCGGAAATCGTCGGCCAACGCCTGGCGGACTACATTGCCGATGACCTGGGCTTCCAAGGCGATCCCAACGACAACAACAGCGTGCAGGACATCTTCGACAACGCCCAGAACCAGGGTGGGATGATCTCCGGTACCGACCAGGACGACACTCTGGTGGGCAGTTCGGGCAACGACACGCTGAACGGCGACCTGGGCGCCGACACCCTCACCGGCGGCGACGGCAACGACATCTACGTGGTCGACAATGCCTTCGACAGCGTGGTGGAAACCAACACCTCGCTCTCGCAGATCGACACAGTGCAAGCCTCGGTCAGTTGGACCCTGGGCGCCAATCTGGAAAACCTGGTGCTCACCGGTGTGTCGGACATCGACGGCACCGGCAATGAACGGCGCAATTTCATCACCGGCAACGCCGCCAATAACGTGCTGGACGGCGCCGCAGGGGCCGACAGCATGAGCGGTGGCGATGGCAACGACAGCTACTTTGTCGACAACGCCGATGACAGCGTGATCGAGACCAACAGCAATACCGTGAGCGGTGGGATCGACAGCGTGCACAGCAGCCTCGCGGCCTATACCTTGGGCAACAACGTCGAGAACCTGTATGTCGATAGCACCGGCGCCGCCAATGGCACCGGCAACGCGCTGGACAATACGCTGTTCGCCGGGGCCGGCAACAATGTACTGGATGGACGCGATGGCATTGACACGGCGAGCTTTGAACGCGCGCTGTCCAGCGTGACCGTCAACCTCTCGACGTCGGCGCAACAGAACACCGTGGGGTCTGGGCTCGACACTTTGAAATTCATCGAGAACCTGAAGGGAAGCGCCTACGCCGACACGCTGTCGGGCAACAGCGCGGCGAACGTCCTCGACGGAGGGGCCGGCAACGATACGCTGGTGGGTGGTTCGGGCGATGACCGGTTGATCGGCGGCGCAGGCACCGACAACCTCACCGGAGGCACGGGTGCGGACACCTACGCGTTTGGTGCGCTGTCGGACATGGGCGTCGGAGCCCTGCGCGATGTGATCAACGGCTTCAAGAGCGCGGAGTTCGACAAGTTGGACCTCACCGGCCTGGACGCCAACCCGCTGACCGCCACAGTCGATGCCTTCACGTTCATCGGCAGCAACGCCTTCGATCCCACCAATGCCACCGGCCAGCTGCGCTTCGCCGATGGCATCCTCTCCGGCAGCACCAACGCCGACGCCACCCCCGAGTTCGAATTCGAACTGGTCGGCGTCAAGGAGCTGCACGCCAGCGACTTCACCGCCTGATTGCCCCCTGAGCAGGCTTGCCGCAATACAGCATGGATGCTGACCGACCCACCGCTATCGCGAGCAAGCTTTGCTCCCACAGGGGATTTTTGTTGGCAGGGAAATCGCAGGCTGGCACCGATCCAAACTGTGGGAGCAAAGCTTGCTTGCGATGACGGCGGCACATCCAACATCAAGGCAGACTGACACGCTGCTATCGCGAGCAAGCTTTGCTCTCACTGGGGATTTTTGTTGGCAGTGAAATCGCAGGCTGGCACCGATCCAAACTGTGGGAGCAAAGCTTGCTCGCGATGACGGCGGCACATCCAACATCAAGGCAGACTGACACGCTGCTATCGCGAGCAAGCTTTGCTCCCACTGGGGATTTTTGTTGGCAGGGAAATCGCAGGCTGGCACCGATCCAAACTGTGGGAGCAAAGCTTGCTCGCGATGACGGCGGACATCCAACATCAAGGCAGACTGACACACCGCTATCGCGAGCAAGCTTTGCTCCCACTGGGGATTTTTGTTGGCAGGGAAATCGCAGGCTGGCACCGATCCAAACCGTGGGAGCAAAGCTTGCTCGCGATGACGGCGGCACATCCAACATCAAGGCAGACTGACCCACCGCTATCGCGAGCAAGCTTTGCTCCCACAGGGAATTTTTGTTGGCAGGGAAATCGCAGGCTGGCACCGATCCAAACTGTGGGAGCAAAGCTTGCTCGCGATGACGGCGGACATCCAACATCAAGGCAGACTGACACGCTGCTATCGCGAGCAAGCTTTGCTCCCACTGGGGATTTTTGTTGGCAGGGAAATCGCAGGCTGGCACCGATCCAAAC
>NZ_VZPJ01000015.1 GCF_008801605.1 Pseudomonas brassicacearum subsp. brassicacearum
CCCAGCACGTCCACGCCGAAACCGACCACGCCCTGGGTGAAGCCGGACTTGGCGTCGAGGATGAAACTCTGGGTCCATTCCTCGGCTTTGCCTTGGGCATTGTTCGGGTTGGTGAAGTTGCGGTTGAAGTAAGCGTTGCGCAGGTTCAGCGTGGCCTTGGCATCATCGACGAAGCCTTCGGCGCTGGCGGTCATGGGCAGAAACGCCGCAAGGCTGCTGCAACCGAGCAGTATCAGGGCGGGGCTGGTGTTGAGAAGGGTACGGCGGTTTGGACGGTTGTCGGGCGAAAAACGGACACGTGTGCTCACTATGACGCTCCCTACTTTTTTGTTGTTTTTATTTGTCATACGTCGTCGTACAACGTGTTGGGGATTATTTGGAAGCGGCTGCTCGTTGTCAACTGGCCATTATCGGAATTATCCAACTTGAGGGCGCTTCAAAATGAGGCATTTCAATGGTCGTCACCGATCGAGGTCAAGATCGCAGGCCGTGGCGCCGGGCGAATCCGTGGCTTGAGAATAGCGATGAGGGCGATTGGTTGTGCGATGACTGGTCTAAGACATTAGTCGAATGTCCCCCCCGATCAGAAGGCTTGTGATCGTTCCCACGCTCTGCGTGGTAATGCATCCCGTGACGCTCTGCGTCACCTTCCAGAAGCGGAACGCGGAGCGTCCCTGGCGGCGTTCCCACGCGGAGCGTGAGGAACGATCTTCCACCGCCGCCGCACCCTTATCGTTCCCACGCTCTGCGTGGTAATGCATCCCGTGACGCTCTGCGTCACCTTCCAGAAGCGGAACGCGGAGCGTCCCTGGCGGCATTCCCACGCGGAGCGTGAGGAACGATCTTCCACCGCCGCCGCACCCTGATCGTTCCCACGCTCTGCGTGGTAATGCATCCCGTGACGCTCTGCGTCACCTTCCAGAGCGGAACGCGGAGCGTCCCTGGCGGCATTCCCACGCGGAGCGTGAGGAACGATCTTCCACCGCCGCCGCAGCCTGATCGTTCCCACGCTCTGCGTGGTAATGCATCCCGTGACGCTCTGCGTCACCTTCCAGAGCGGAACGCGGAGCGTCCCTGGCGGCATTCCCACGCAGGAGCGTGAGGAACGATCTTCCACCGCCGCCGCACCCTTATCGTTCCCACGCTCTGCGTGGTAATGCATCCCGTGACGCTCTGCGTCACCTTCCAGAAGCGGAACGCGGAGCGTCCCTGGCGGCATTCCCACGCGGAGCGTGAGGAACGATCTTCCACCGCCGCCGCAGCCTGATCGTTCCCACGCTCTGCGTGGTAATGCATCCCGTGACGCTCTGCGTCACCTTCCAGAAGCGGAACGCGGAGCGTCCCTGGCGGCATTCCCACGCAGGAGCGTGGGAACGATCAATCAAGATCAAAAGATCGCAGGCTTCGCCAGCTCCCACAGGGATCCCCAGTGTTTTCAGAAGTGGGTGAATGCTAGTCTTGGTCAACGCTGTTGCCAGGGAGCCCTCATGGGCAATCACAAGATCGAGATTCGTCGCAGTAACGTCGAGAAAATCCTGTTGGCCGCCGAGAAGGTCTTTGCCGAGAAAGGCTTCGGCAGCACCGCCATGGCCGACATCGCCGCCGAAGTGCAATTGCCTCGTTCCAACCTGCATTACTACTTCAGCACCAAGAGCGAACTGTACAGCGCCGTGCTGTTCGATCTGCTGGAGGTCTGGAAGCAGGACGCCTTGTGCTTCGAAATGTTCGACGACCCACGGGTGGTGCTCAGCAGCTACATCCGCGCCAAGATGAACCACTCCCGCAGCCGGCCCTACGGCTCGAAGGTCTGGGCCAACGAAATCATCCACGGCGCCCCGACGCTGGGCCAGGCGCTGGACGCCAGCCTCTATGACTGGGCGAAGATGAAGGAAGCGAAAATCCGCCAGTGGGTGGAGGATAAACGCATCCTCCCGGTGGAGCCTTCAAGCCTGCTCTACATGATCTGGGCCTCGACCCAGCATTACGCCGACTTCGACCACCAGATCAACATCCTCAACGACCACCAGCCACTGTCGGACATGCAGTTCGAGCGGGCGGTGCAGACGGTGACCAGTGTGATTTTGCGGGGGATCGGGTTGGAGCCTTGAGGTTTTGTGGTGAAGCGGATGGCCTCATCGCGAGCAAGCTCGCTCCCACATTGGATTTGTGGTGAACATAAATTTTGTGTTCACAACCGGTCCCCTGTGGGAGCGAGCTTGCTCGCGATGGCGCCAGTCCAGGCACCCTAACCCTCAGACAGTGACATGATAGGGATTACGCGGATCATGGTTCCAATCCAGGAACGGCTTGCCGGTATCCACCGTCACCATCTCGATGCAGTCCTGCACCGGGCAGGTGATCTGGCACAGGTTGCAGCCCACGCACTCTTCATCGATCACTTCATATTTATGCGTGCCGTCAGCCTGCTTGAGGCTGGCGATGGCCTGGTGTGAGGTGTCCTCGCAGGCGATGTGGCAGCGCCCGCATCCGATGCAGGCCTGCTGATCGATCTTGGCGATGACCTGATAGTTGATGTCCAGGTACTTCCAGTCGGTGGTGTTGCCCACCGCGCGACCGGAGAACGCTTGCAGGTTGGCGTGGCCCTGACTGTCCATCCAGCGCGACAGGCCGTCCTTCATCTCTTCGACGATGCGGAAACCATGCAGCATCGCCGCCGTGCAGACCTGCACCGCACCGCTGCCCAGGGCGATGAATTCGGCGGCGTCGCGCCAACTGCCGATGCCACCGATGCCGCAGATCGGCAGGCCTTGAGTCTGCGGGTCACGGGCGATTTCGGCGACCATGTTCAGCGCGATCGGCTTGACCGCCGAGCCGCAATAACCGCCATGGGTGCTCTGGCTGCCGACGCTGGGCAGGGCGACCATGCGGTCCAGATCGACGCTGGTGATGGAGTTGATGGTGTTGATCAACGACACCGCATCCGCCCCACCGCGATGGGCTGCCCGGGCGGCTACGCGGATGTCGGTGATGTTCGGCGTGAGCTTGACGATCACTGGCAGCGAACAATAAGTCTTGCACCAGCGGGTCACCTGCTCGACGTACTCCGGCACCTGGCCGACCGCCGCGCCCATGCCGCGTTCCGGCATGCCGTGGGGGCAGCCGAAGTTCAGCTCGATGCCGTCGGCGCCGGTGGCCTCCACCAAGGGCAGGATGCGTTTCCAGGATTCTTCGACGCAGGGCACCATCAGCGACACGATCAACGCCCGGTCCGGCCAGTCCTTTTTCACCTGGGTGATTTCCCGCAGGTTGATCTCCAGCGAACGGTCGGTGATCAGCTCGATGTTATTGATGCCCAGCACTTCGCGATTGGCACCGTAGTGGGCCGAGTAACGCGAGGACACGTTCACCGCCGCCGGATCCTCTCCGAGGGTTTTCCAGACCACGCCACCCCAGCCGGCCTCGAAGGCACGGACCACGTTGTAGGCCTTGTCGGTGGGCGGCGCGGAGGCCAGCCAGAATGGGTTGGGCGCTTTGATGCCGGCGAAGACAATCGACAGATCGGCCATTTACGCAGCCTCCACATTGAGCATCAGTTGAGCGTTGATCGCCTCGGCGGCGAGCTTGCCGTGCTGCACGGCCTGCACAGTGAGGTCCTGGTCCAGGCTGGTGCAGTCGCCGCCGGCATAGACGCCGGGAATGCTGGTGCGCAGGTTTTCGTCCACCAAAATCCGCCCGTCCTGGCGCTTGAGTTCCCGGGCCAGCGGATCCACCAGCGCGTTGTCGTCGAAGGCTTGGCCGATGGCTTTGAAAATGGCGTCGGCGGGCAGGTCGAAGGTGTCGGTGCCAATGACCAGCCGACCGTTCTCCAGATGCGTGCGAGAGAAGCGCATGCCGCACACATGCCCGGCGGCATCGAGCAACACCTGTTGCGGTTGGGCCCAGGTCAGCAGGCGCACCTGATTGGCCTTGGCGATGTCCTGCTCGTGCAAGGTGGCCCCCATGTCTTCAAGGCCGCGACGGTAGACCAGATTGACGTCCCGGGCGCCGAGGCGAGCCATTTGCACGGCCATGTCGATGGCGGTGTTGCCGGCGCCGAGGACGATGCAACGGTCGGCCAGGGGCAACTGGCTGAGGTCATCGGCCTGGCGCAGTTCGCGGATGTACTCGGTGGCGGCCAGCAGCCCTGGCGCTTGTTCGTCACTCAGGCCCAGTTGTTTGCTGGCGGCCAGGCCGAGGCCGAGGAACACTGCGTCGAACTGCTGGTGCAGGTCGCTCAGGCTCAGGTTCTCGCCGAGTTTCTGGCCGTGGCGGATTTCGATGCCGCCGATCTCCAACAGGAAGTCCAGTTCACGTTGGGCGTAATCGTCCACCAGTTTGTACTTGGCGATCCCGTATTCGTTGAGGCCGCCGGCTTTCTCCCGGGCTTCGAACATCACCACCTCATGGCCGTGCATTGCGCTGCGATGCGCACACGACAACCCCGCCGGCCCGGCCCCGACCACGGCGATGCGCTTGCCGGTGGCGGCGGCCCGCTGGAAGGGGTGTTCGCTGAAGTGGGCGTTGTCCACGGCATAGCGCTGCAACGAGCCGATCAGCACGGGTGCGCATTCCTGGGCGTTGTTGCGCACGCAGGCTTGCTGGCAAAGGACCTCGGTGGGACAGACCCGAGCGCAACTGCCGCCGAGGATGTTGGCCGAAAGAATCTTCTGCGCCGCGCCTTGGACGTTGTCCTGGTGGATGTTGCGAATGAACGAAGGAATGTCGATTTCGCTTGGGCAAGCATTCACACACGGCGCGTCGTAGCAGTACAGGCACCGGGAGGCTTCCAGGTGGGCCTGGCGCGCGTTGAGTGGCGGAGCCAGGTCGCTGAAGCGAGCGGCGAGGGTGGCCGGGTCTTCCTGGGAATGGGGGAGGTGACTCAAGGGCTGGATCATGGAGTGGGCCTCACGGTGTTTGAGGTGCTGCCTCTGGTGGGCAGTGGTTTTTCGGGTGCCTCGATCGTTCCCACGCTCCGCGTGGGAATGCAGCCCGGGACGCTCTGCGTCCCAAAGCGGAACGCGGAGCGTCCCCAGAGGCATTCCCACGCAGAGCGTGGGAACGATCCTGGGGTCAGCGTTTCACGGCGGTTGGCTTATTCAACTCCGCCCGCTTGCTCAGCAAATCGAACACCGCCGGATACGCCGGCCGTTCGATGTAGCGCCCGGCGCCGCGCTCGGCTCGCAAGTCGCCGTCGGCCCAGACCAGCCGACCCTGGCTGATGGTGTGGCTGGGCACGCCGCGCACGGTCTTGCCTTCGAAGATGTTGAAGTCCACTTGCTGGTGGTGGGTCTTGGCGGAAATCGTGCGACTGCCTTGTGGGTCCCAGAGCACCAGGTCGGCATCGGCGCCGACGCGGATCGCCCCCTTGCGTGGGTAGAGGTTGAAGATCTTCGCGGTGTTGGTGGAGGTGAGGGCGACGAAGTTCTGCATCGACAATTTGCCGCTGTTGACCCCTTCGTCCCAGAGCACCGCCATGCGGTCTTCGATACCGGCGGTGCCGTTGGGGATCTTGCTGAAGTCGTCACGCCCGGCGGCTTTCTGTTCGGCGCAGAAACAGCAGTGGTCGGTGGCGGTGGTGTGCAGGTTGCCGGACTGCAAGCCGTGCCAGAGCGCCTCCTGGTGCCCGCGCGGGCGGAAGGGCGGGCTCATCACGTAGCCGGCTGCGGTCTGCCAGTCCGGGTCGCGATAGACGCTGTCGTCCAGCAACAGATGCCCGGCGAGTACTTCACCGTAGACCGGTTGGCCCTTGCTGCGGGCGTAGGTGATTTCATCCAGTGCTTCCTTGGTGGACACGTGTACCAGGTACAGCGGCGTGCCCAGGGTTTCGGCGATGCGGATGGCGCGGCTCGCGGCTTCGCCTTCCACTTGCGAAGGGCGCGACAACGGATGGGCTTCGGGCCCGGTGATGCCCTGGGCCAGCAACTTGCGTTGCAGGTGATAGACCAGCTCGCCGTTCTCCGCGTGCACGGTGGGCACCGCGCCCAGTTCCAGGCAGCGCTCGAAGCTCGCCACCAAAGTGTCGTCGGCGGCCATGATTGCGTTCTTGTAGGCCATGAAGTGCTTGAAGCTGTTCACGCCGTGATGATTGACCAGCTCGGCCATTTCTTCGCGGACGTGCTCGCTCCACCAAGTGATGGCCACGTGAAAACCGTAGTCGCTGGCGCTTTTCTCGGCCCAGCCACGCCATTGATGAAAGGCTTCCATCAGCGATTGCTGGGGGTTGGGAATCACGAAATCGATGATCGATGTAGTGCCCCCGGCCAAGCCCGCCGCCGTGCCGCTGAAGAAGTCTTCACTGGCGACTGTGCCCATGAACGGCAACTGCATGTGCGTATGGGGGTCGATGCCGCCGGGCATCAGGTACTGGCCGCTGCCATCGAGCACTTCGACGCCGGCCGGAACATCCAGGTTTTCACCAATGGCCTTGATCACGCCGTCGGCACACAACACATCGGCGCGGTAACTTTCATCATGGGTAATAACGGTGGCACCACGGATCAACAGAGACATTCCGAGTTCCTCGCAGGCATGACCGACTGTTGCCGGTTCTTTATGTTTTATCGATCACGGTTATTAAGTGACGACGTCGTGCAGACTTGTATTCTTGTCACGACTGTCAGGATTAGACGCTAGCTGGAGTTATTGAAATGATCAAGATTATTTTTTATAAGCTTATTCAGTTGTTAAGTAATTGAAATTAAAGAATTAAATTTTAAAATCACCAAAATGGTGAGCCTGCTCACCATTTTGACGCACTTGACAGGATCGTTATTTGAGCGAGATTTGTCATGGTAAATCAGCGGCTTGAAAGCGCTTGAAGTGCGGCCCAGACACCTCGCCTTGATTCGGGGTGCACCACTTTGAATCTCGAACTCGACAGGACGTACAGGTCATCTAGCCTCAAGTCGATGAGCACAAAGTGAAGCAGGGCGGTTAAATGGCTTTAAATCTTTAGATATCAAATGTTTGAGAAGGTTATATCGATCGTCCGGTCAGCTCGGCGCGTTATTCGGCACGGTTATTGAGTGCTGTCGTGGTCTGGCGGGGTGGTCGGTAGCACGCGTGCAAGTACTCCGGCCATCGCCAGTCGATGAGCAAAAATAATGAAAACAGTGGAGCGGACATGACCAGATCAACAGTGACTGAGCGCGACGGGTTGTTCGAGCTTGAAGCCGGCAGCGACGTCCTCGACAGCCCCCGTTATAACCACGACATCGCGCCGACCAAGGTGCACGAGAGAACCTGGAACAAATGGCACATCACCGCATTGTGGGTGGGCATGGCGATCTGCGTGCCGACCTACACCCTCGGCGGCGTGCTCACCGCCTATTTCGGCTTGACGGTGGGCGAGGCGCTGCTGGCGATTCTGTTTGCCAACATCATCGTGCTGATCCCCCTGACCCTGAATGCCTTTGCCGGAACCAAGTACGGCATTCCGTTTCCAGTGCTGTTGCGCTCATCCTTCGGCGTGA
Source organism: Pseudomonas brassicacearum subsp. brassicacearum (assembly GCF_008801605.1). Classification (GTDB taxonomy): domain Bacteria; phylum Pseudomonadota; class Gammaproteobacteria; order Pseudomonadales; family Pseudomonadaceae; genus Aquipseudomonas; species Aquipseudomonas brassicacearum. Next base: position 7,473 of record NZ_VZPJ01000015.1, read on the forward strand.
TTGGCTCCAACGTGCCGTGCCTGATTCGCGCCCTGGTGGCCTGTGGCTGGTTCGGCATCCAGACCATGTTCGGCGGGTTGGCGATCCACCTGTTTCTTGGTTCGGTGTTCGAAGGCTGGAAGAGTCTGGGTGGCACCGGCGAAGTGATCGGCTTCATGGTGTTCTGGGTCATCAACCTGTGGGTGGTGCTGCGCGGTGCCGAGTCGATCAAGTGGCTGGAAACCTTGTCTGCGCCACTGCTGGTGCTGGTGGGGGCGGGGCTGTTGGTGTGGGCGTTGCCCAATGTCTCGTTGACTGAGCTGATGGCGGTCCCGGCCAAACGCCCAGAAGGCGCCGGCGTGACCAGCTATTTCCTGGCCGGGCTGACGGCCATGGTCGGTTTCTGGGCCACGCTGTCGTTGAACATTCCGGACTTCAGCCGTTACGCCAAGAGCCAGAAAGACCAGATCGTGGGGCAGATCATCGGCCTGCCGTTGACCATGTTCCTGTTCGCTTCCCTCGGCGTGGTCATGACCGCGGCCTCGGAAAAACTGGTGGGGGTGACCGTCTCCGACCCGGTGACCTTGATCGGGCACATCCAGAGCCCGGTGTGGGTGGCCCTGGCCATGGTGCTGATCATCGTCGCCACGCTCTCGACCAACACCGCCGCCAATATTGTCTCGCCCACCAACGACTTCCAGAACCTGGCGCCGAAACTGATCGGCCGCACCAAGGCGGTGATGCTCACCGGGTTGGTGGGGCTGGCGCTGATGGCCCACGAGCTGCTGAAGAAACTTGGCCTGATCGTGTCCGAGGTCAGCCTCGAGTCGGTCTATTCCAACTGGCTGCTGGGTTATTCGAGCCTGCTGGGGCCGATTGCCGGGATCATGGTGGTGGATTATTTCCTGATCAAGAAACAGCAGCTGGACCTGGCCGGGCTGTACCGCGACGACGTTTACCCGGCGTGGAACTGGAACGGCTTCATTGCCTTCGGCGTGCCGGTGGTGCTGACGCTGCTGTCCCTGGGCAGCGATGCGTTCAGCTGGTTCTACAGCTACGGCTGGTTCACCGGCTCGGCGCTGGGCGGGGTGATTTATTACGGGTTGTGCAGTATGCGAGCAAGCCCGTCCGTTGCCAAAACAGCGGTGTGAAGGAGGGCCTCATCGCGAGCAAGCTCGCTCCCACACTGGATTTGGGTGGATGCAGATCCCCTGTGGGAGCGAGCTTGCTCGCGATGGCGGCCTCAAGTACACCAAAAACATGCCTGGAAAAATGGAGATCCCCATGAACGCAGCCATCGACGTTCTGCAATCCACCCATCAGCACATCAACCGCGATCGCCTGTGGCAATCGCTCATGGACCTGGCCCAGCTCGGTGCCACGGTCAAGGGCGGGGTGTGCCGATTGGCCCTGACCGACCTCGACCGCCAGGCCCGCGACCTGTTCGTGCAATGGACCCAGGCGGCGGGCTGTACCGTCAGCATCGATGCGGTGGGCAATATTTTCGCCCGTCGCCCGGGGCGCAATCCGAACCTGCCGCCGGTAATGACCGGTAGCCACATCGATACCCAGCCCACCGGTGGCAAGTTCGACGGCTGCTTTGGCGTGCTCTCCGGGCTGGAGGTGCTGCGCACCCTCAATGACCTGAACATCGAAACCGAAGCACCGCTGGAAGTGGTGGTGTGGACCAACGAAGAGGGCTCGCGTTTCGCCCCGTGCATGATGGGCTCCGGTGTGTTCGCGGAAAAATTCACCCTCGAAGAAACCCTCGCCAAGGTCGACGCCGAAGGCATCACCGTTGGTCAGGCGCTCAATGCCATCGGCTATGCCGGTTCGCGCCCGGTCAGTGGGCATCCGGTGGGGGCGTATTTCGAGGCGCACATCGAGCAGGGGCCGATCCTCGAAGACGAAGGCAAGACCATCGGCGTGGTAATGGGCGCGCTGGGGCAGAAGTGGTTCGACCTGACGTTGTGCGGCGTCGAAGCCCACGCCGGCCCGACCCCGATGCACCTGCGCAAGGACGCCCTGGTGGGCGCCTCGATCATCGTCGGCGCCGTCAACCGCGCCGCCTTGGGTCATCAACCCCATGCCTGCGGCACGGTCGGTTGCCTGCAAGCCTATCCGGGATCGCGCAATGTCATCCCCGGCGAAGTGCGCATGACCCTGGACTTTCGTCACCTGGAACCGGCGCGGCTGGATTCGATGATCGCCGAGGTCAAGCAGGTGATCGAAGACACCTGCCAGCAACACGGCCTGACCTTCGATTTGAAACCCACGGCCGACTTCCCGCCGCTGTATTTCGACAAGGGCTGCGTCGACGCCGTACGCGGCGCTGCCCAAGGGCTGGGCCTGTCCCACCTGGACATCGTCAGCGGCGCTGGCCATGACGCGATCTTCCTAGCCGAACTGGGCCCGGCCGGGATGATCTTCGTCCCCTGCGAAGGCGGCATCAGCCACAACGAAATCGAAAACGCCGCCCCGGACGACCTCGCCGCCGGTTGCGCGGTGCTGCTGCGAGCGATGCTGGCCGCCTCACAAGCGATTGCCGAGGGGCGCATGGCGGCGTGAAGGGCCGATGCACTATTGCAAACCCATGTGGTCGTAACCTTCAACGCATCCATGCTTGAAACCTACTGACTACATGGAGACCCAATGAATCAGCAAGTCCCGACCACCGATACCAACCGTCGTCAATTGCTGCAGATCATTGCCGGACTGTCCGACGGGGTGATGTTGATCGAGGTCGACCAGACCATTGCCTGGGCCAACGCGGCGGCCTTGGCGATGCATGGGGTCAAGGACCTCAGTGAGCTGGGCACCACGGCCAGGCAATACGCCCGGCGTTTCAATCTGCGTTATCGCAACAACCACCCGCTGAGCGACGACAACTACCCCATCGCCCGGGTTGCCCGTGGCGATGAGTTCAGCGATGTGCTGGTGGAAGTCACGCCCCAGGCCGACCCGGATCGCACCTGGGTGCATCGGATCCGCAGCATGGTGCTGGCCGACCGCAACGGCGAACCGGAGCTTCTCGTGCTGATCCTCAGCGATGCCACCGAATGGGCCAGCGCCGAGCAGCGCTTCGAGAAAACCTTCGGGGCCAACCCGGCACCGGCGGTGATCTGTCGCCTCAGTGACCTGCGTTATATCAAGGTCAATCCGGGGTTCCTGGAGATGACCGGCTACAGCCGCGAGCAGGTGATCGGGCGTTCGGTGTATGAGCTTGATGTGCTTGAAGCCGCCGAAAGACGCGACCTGGCCATTGAGCGCCTGGGGCAGGGCGCGACCATTCCGCAAATGCAGGCCGAGTTGAAATTGCCCGACGGCACCACCAAGCAGGTGATCGTCGCCGGCCAGCCGCTGGACCTGCACGACGAAGACTGCATGCTGTTTTCCTTCATGGATATGGAGCCGCGACGCAAGGCAGAAACCGCGCTGCGCCAGAGCGAGGAACGCTTTGCCAAGTCGTTCCGCCTGTCGCCCGTACCCACCCTGGTGTGCAGCGCCGAACAGCAGTTGCTGGAAATCAATGAGGCGTTTCTCCAGACCACCGGTTACGCCAGCGAAGAACTGTTGGGCAAAACCGTGGAGGAAATCGGCTTTCTCGACAAGGATGCCAGCGCCGCGCTGTTTGCCCGGTTGGAAAAGGCTGCCGCTGTTTCAAGTATCGACGTCAAGGTGCACAAGAAGGGCGGCGAACTCATCGACTGTGAGGTCGCTGCCGATACGGTGGTCATCCAGGACAAGCCTTGCTATCTGCTGGTGCTGATGAACATCACCGAGCGCAAACGCTCGGAGCTGGAGCTGGTGGCGGCGATCGAGGAGGTGATGAAAGACGCTTCCTGGTTCAGTCGGACCCTGATTGAAAAATTGGCTAACGTGAAGAGCATCAACGCCCAGGTGCCCAGTGTGTCATTCACCGAGCTGACGGCCCGGGAGCGCGACGTGCTGGGGCTGATTTGCGAAGGCCTGGCAGACAAGGAAATCGCCGCGCGCCTGAAGCTGGCGCCCAATACCGTGCGCAATCACGTCGCTACGCTGTATTCGAAACTGGATGTCCATAGCCGCAGCGAGGCGATTGTCTGGGCACGGGAGCGGGGTTTGTTCGCTAACGAATGGCGAATGAAGGCACCATGATAGCCAGTGCAAATGCACCGGACATGCTGGTGCAAATTCGGGTTTTGCATGGGGGTTCGGTTCCTTAGGCTGTCAGTGTGCGACATCGTCTGTGATGTCGCGTCCCCACGAAACAGTCAAGGAATACGCCACAATGTGCAGTGAACCAACCCAGTATGAGCGCGACAGGATGCCTATGCGGACCAGGAGGTCGGCGCTGTCCACCGTTCATTTGCGCCCCCGGGGCTGAGGTGCATCGCATGACCCATCTGGCCCCTTTGCGTGCCCGCCTCGAAGAAAGCTTTACGCCGCTGGCTTGCGAATGCAGCCTCAATGGCGACGGCACTCTCACCGTGCGTTTGTATCACCGTGAAAGCGGGGAGGTAGACCTGGTGGTGAGTGGCATGAGTGTCGACAGCGTCCGGTCGGAAGAGAGCATCGCAAAGCTGATCGACGAGCTGCGCTATGAGCTTGAGAACATCCCGTTGCATCGCGGTGACCCGGCATAAATAAAGACCAGGCACCTCAACCTCTGTAGGAGCTGGCGAAGCCTGCGATCTTTTGATCTTGGTCTTTCGCTCTTGACTCAATTGTCTGGGGAAAGATCGCAGCCTCGTTGCACTCGACAGCTCCTACACGGCCGATCGGGACAAGAGGCCTTGCTACAACAATGTCCCCCGGCAATCGAGCACCAAGCGCGCGCCGCCGTGTTCGCAGCTGCCCACCTCCAGCGTGAACCCATGCAGATTGACGATCGCCGCGACGATCGACAGGCCCAGGCCGAATCCGCCGTGCTGGCTGCTGCCCTCGGCACGGTAGAAGCGGCGAAACACGGCCTTGCGCTCCGCCTCGGGGATGCCCGGGCCCGAATCGAGCACTTCGATGCGGGTGCTGTCGCCCTGATCGACCCCACGCAGGATCACCGTGCCTCCCGGCGGGGTGAACTTGATGGAGTTGCTCAGCAGGTTCGACACGGCCTCGAACAACAATGCCCGGTCGCCGTTGAGCAGGGGCAGCGCATCAGGCACCTCGAGGATGAAGGACAGTTCGCCTTCCTCGGCCAGCGGCAGGTAAAAGTCATGCAGCTCCTGCAATAACTGCAACGGGTCGAGGCGCACGAAGCCCGAGCGCCGCTGCTGGTCTTCCAGCTCGGAAATCCGCAATAACCCCCGAAACCGTGCCATCAGGGTGTCGGTCTCGGCGATCACCTGGTCCATTTGCAAGGCCTCGGGCGAGCCGTCCGGCGCTTGCTGCTGAATGCGATAAAGTTGGGCACGCAGACGCGTCAATGGGGTGCGCAGGTCATGGGCGATGTTATCGCACACGCCCTTGACCTCATTCATCAAGCGTTCGATGCGGTCGAGCATGGCATTGACGATCGCCGCCAGCATGTCCAGTTCGTCGCGCCGGCTCGACAGCGGCAGGCGATGGGTCAGGTCGCCGGCAACGATGGCTTCGGCACTGGCCTGCAGTTTGCGAATCCGCTGCAACGGGCGCCGACGCAGCAGATGCCAGCCGGCGATACCCGGCAGGACCGTCAGCGATACACCCCAGAATAGCGCGTGCAAGATGATGCGGGTCACGGCGAACAGCGAGCCATTGTCCCGCGCCAGCACCAGCCAGCGGCCGTCCTGGGTCCGGGTCGCCACCGCGTCACAACTGTCGGAGGGCACGCTCGGGTCGTCGGAATCGACGCAACCGCCGAGCATGTGGATCTTGCCGTCCAACGGCAGGTCCGACGGGATCCGCATGATCGGTCCGCTCAAGTGGCGAAGTTGCGGATCGAACAGCCCGTAGGCGTCGACGCCGCGCTCGTCCAGCGTCAGGCTGGCCATGAGCGCATCTTCCAGTTGATCGCCATGGATCCGGGCAAACAGGTGCTGGCGCTGCATCAGGGAGTGCTTGGCCAGGCTATCGAGGTAGCCAAACACTTCGTAATACATCACCCCCATCAGGATCGCGCTCCAGATCACGAACAGCGAACTGTACAGCGCCAGCAGGCGGCTGCTGGAGGAGCGCCAGCCTTTAGCAGGGTTCAGCAATGACATAGCCGGAACCCCGTACCGTGCGAATCAGCGGTTCCAGGCCCGGCGGGTCGATTTTCTTGCGCAGGCGGCCGATGTGGACATCGATCAGGTTGGTGCCGGGGTCGAAGTGATAGCCCCAGACTTCCTCGAAAATCATCATGCGCGAGAGGATCTGCCCACTGTTGCGCATCAGGAATTCGAGCAGCTTGTATTCGGTGGGCAGCAGGCTGAGCAGTTGCCCGTTGCGGCTGGCTTCGCGGCTGATCAGGTTCAGCTCCAGATCGGCTACCCGCAGCACGGTTTCCGGCTCGCGGGCGCCATTGTTGCGCCGCAGCAGCACTTCGACCCGGGCGGCCATTTCGTCGGTGGCGAACGGCTTGGTCAGGTAATCATCGCCGCCGGCCCGCAGGCCACGGACCCGCTCGTCCACGTCGGAGAGGGCGCTGATCATCAGGATCGGCGTGGCCACGCCCATGGTGCGCAGCGTGGTGACGATCACCAGGCCGTCGAGCTCGGGCAGCATGCGGTCGAGGGTTATCAGGTCGTAGTCGCCGCTCACCGCCCGTTCCAGGCCTTCGCGGCCGTTGTCGACCCAATCGACGTCCAGGCCGTTGCGGGTCAGCTCGGCGACGATTTCACGGGCGGTCACGGCGTCGTCTTCGATGGTCAGGATGCGGTTCATGGGCGGTACCGTGTGGGGAAGTTGGTGCTATTGCGCAGCATTCTGCCAAAAAATACCTGTCGGCTTTCTGAAAAAAAGTTCATGAGCCGGCGAGCGGTTTCGCTGGCCTGGATCAACACTTGGTCACAAATAATCCCTAACATAAATTTCGTGCGCACTATCATGTGGCGTCCGTTGCCCTGTTTTGGCGCGCTGCCGCTGCAGGGTACTGATGCGAACCGGTGATGGTGCGCCGCAAGGAGCCGAGCCCCCCACAGAATCTTCAAGGAAGAGCCGTATGATGCAACCTTCAGACCTTCTACGCCGAAAATTCGATATCCAGCCGCTGGCACAGGCCGACATGACGGTGCGCCTGGACGGGCAGGCTGTCAGCGCTGCCCACGGTGAAACAGTCCTCACCGTCATCCAGGCCCTGGGTCAGCGCCAGGTGGCCCGCAACGATCACGACCAGATCAGCGGCGCATACTGCGGCATGGGCGTGTGCCAATGCTGCCTGGTCAGGATCGACGGTCGCCACAAGCGCCGCGCCTGCCAGACCCTGGTACGCCCTGGCATGCAGATCGAAACCCGGGTCAACCGCATCCCCGAAACGGAGGCGCCATGAGCCTCGATCCGGTGATTGTCGGCGGTGGGCCGGCGGGCATGGCCGCGGCCATTGAACTGGCCTCCCACGGCGTGCGCTGCACCTTGCTCGAAGAAGCACCGCGACTGGGTGGCGTGGTGTATCGCGGACCGTTGCGCGATGGCGTGCGCCTGGATTACCTGGGCCCGCGCTACAGCGAAGCCCTGGAGAAACTCCACGGTGAATTCCAGCAACACGCCGGCCTGATCGACGTGCGATTGAGCAGCCGGGTCATCGGTGCCGAAGGCTTCCGGGCGCTGATGCTGCTGGACGCCGACGAGCGCCTGGGCGAGGTCGCCTATTCCCATCTGGTCCTGGCGGCCGGTTGTCACGAGCGCAGCGTGCCGTTTCCTGGCTGGACCCTGCCAGGCGTGATGATGCTTGGCGGCCTGCAATTGCAGATCAAGAGCGGTGTGGTCAAGCCGCCGAGCCCGGTGGTGATCGCTGGCACCGGTCCGTTGTTGCCGCTGGTGGCTTGCCAACTGCACGCATCGGGCGTGGCGGTGGCGGGTGTGTATGAGGCCTGTGCGTTCGGCCGGATCGCCAAGGAAAGCCTGGCGTTGCTGAACAAGCCGCAACTGTTCCTCGACGGCCTGAGCATGCTGGCCTACCTCAAGCTCAATCGCATTCCCGTGCGCTATGGCTGGGGCGTGGTGCAGGCTGACGGCGAGGGTGAGTTGAGCGTCGTTACCGTCGCGCCTTATTCCACGACCTGGGAACCCGACCTCAAGCGCGCGGAACAGGTACCGGCGCAGACGCTGGCGGTCGGCTACGGGTTTATCCCGCGGACTCAATTGAGCCAGCAAATGGGCCTGGAGCACGGTTTCAGCGACGACGGCTATTTGCGGGCCGTGTCCGATGCCTGGCAACAAAGCAGCGAAGCGCACATTCACCTGGCCGGCGACATGGGCGGGATTCGCGGCGGTGAAGCGGCCATGCTGAGTGGACGCATCGCGGCGCTGTCGATCCTGATGCAACGCAACGTGCTGGATCCGTCCACGGCCCTGGCGCACCGCGAACGCTACCAGGCGCAACTGGAGCGGATCATTCGCTTTCGCGCCGCCGTGGATCGCTACACCCAGCGTGGCGCCGGGCAAACCGCATTGCCGGCCGCCGATACGGTGATCTGCCGCTGCGAGCACACCACCCGCGCCGACATCGACCGGGCGCTGGAGCAAGGCGTGCAGGACATGGCCAGCCTGAAGATGCGCACCCGCGTGAGCATGGGCGATTGCCAGGGGCGGATGTGCGTCGGCTACTGCAGCGACCGCTTGCGCGAGGCCACCGGGCGTGCCGACGTGGGCTGGCTGCGGCCGCGTTTCCCCATCGATCCGATTCCCTTTTCAGCGTTCCAGAACGTCGGCATGGAGGCCGTTTCCCATGATTAAGAATTATGACGTGGTCATCGCCGGTGGCGGTGTGATCGGGGCCTCCTGTGCCTATCAACTGTCCAAGCGCAAGCACCTGAAAGTCGCCCTGATCGACGCCAAGCGTCCCGGCAACGCGACCCGTGCGTCGGCCGGTGGCCTGTGGGCCATTGGCGAGTCGGTGGGCCTGGGTTGCGGGGTGATCTTCTTTCGCATGATGTCGGCCAACCGCAAGCGCCAGACCCAGGGCGCCGCAGTGGCGGTGGACGCCAGCACGCCGCACATCCTGCCCCAGTCGTTCTTTGATTTCGCCTTGCAGTCCAACGCAATGTATCCGCAGTTGCACCGCGAGCTGATCGACAACCACGGCATGGATTTCAAGTTCGAGGAGACCGGGCTAAAGTTCGTGATCTACGACGATGAAGACCGTTTGTACGCCGAGCACATCGTCGCCTGCATTCCCCACCTGGCAGACCAGGTGCGCTGGCTGGACCAGGCTGCCCTGCGTGAGGCGGAACCGAATGTCAGCCATGAAGCCCTGGGGGCGCTGGAGTTTCTCTGCGATCATCAGGTCAGTCCGTTCCGTCTGGCCGACGCCTACACCGAAGGCGCCCGGCAGAACGGTGTCGACCTGTTCTTCAACACCAGCGTGACCGAGGTACTGCGCAGCGGCACGCGGGTGACAGGCGTGAAAACCGCCGAGGCGGGGACGTTCAACTGCCGGACCCTGATCAACGCGGCCGGTGCCTGGGCGGCGGACCTGAGTGAGCAGGCCACTGGCGTGCGGATTCCGGTCAAGCCGGTCAAGGGGCAGATCCTGTTGACCGAGCGCATGCCGAAGATCCTCAATGGCTGCCTGACCACCAGCGACTGCTATGTGGCGCAGAAAGACAACGGTGAAATCCTTATTGGCAGCACCACTGAAGACAAAGGCTTCGACGTGACCACGACCTATCCGGAGATCGAAGGGTTGGTGCAAGGCGCGGTGCGCTGTATCCCGCAGTTGGTCGACATCAACCTGAAGCGAACCTGGGCCGGCCTGCGCCCGGGGTCTCCTGATGAGTTGCCGATCCTGGGGCCGATGCGCGGAGTGGAGGGTTATCTCAATGCCTGCGGGCATTTCCGCACCGGCATCCTGACCTCGGCCATCACCGGGGTACTGCTGGATAAACTGGTGAACAACGAACCGTTGCCGCTGGATATCACGCCGTTCCTGGAAGATCGCTTCGAGGTGGCGCCGACAGTAAAGCCCCAGGAAATGGAACTGGCCTGAAGAAATTCAGTGGGGAACACATATCCCACAGTCACCCGAAAACAAACTGTGTGCGAGCCTGTGGGAGCAAAGCTTGCTCGCGATAGCGGTATGCCAGTCAACATTGTTGCTGGATGATCCAGCGCTATCGCGAGCAAGCTTTGCTCCCACAGGTACTCTGGTTACCCCCAGGTTTTTTTGTTCACAGCCGGTTATTCCATCGGCGTACTGACAAACGCCTCCAACCCTTCGGCATAGGCGGTAAACGCGCTGATCAACGGGAAAGCCTTGCCTTGCACCTGGTCCGGCACCACCAGGTTGGTGAAGCTCCAGGCCACTGCCACGGTGATGCCGGCCTGATCGAGGTTGCCATCAGTGCCCAGCGGCTGTTTCTCCAGTTCCTGCTCCAGCATTCCATAAGCCGCCGCCAGTTGGCCTTCCACGCGTTCAACCCAAGGCGCGTGCTGGATCTCCGTTGGCCGCAGGTTGCGTTCGTAGTAGATCTGCACCGACTTCTCACAGGCCGCCAAGGCCAATCCAATCAGGCGCAGTGAGCGCACCCGTTGTCCAAGGTCGGCCGGCATCAAGCTTTTCCCCGGCGCGGCCAAGGCCTCCAGGTAATCGATGATCAATGTGGAGTCCATCAGTACGTTGCCATCGTCCAGCACCAGGGTCGGGGCCTTGACCACCGGGTTGATGTGCTGGAACTGTTCGAAATGCCTGAACACCGAAACGGACTCGTGCTCCAGGGGAACCCCCAGGCATTTGGCGGAAATGGCGACGCGTCGCACGTAGGGCGAGTCCAGCATGCCGATCAATCTCATGGCTTCTCCTTCAGCGTTTTATCGGTGGGCGCGGCGTTAATCCTCGAACCCGACCTGTTCATGGATTTCATCGACCTTGAGTTCCAGTCGGTAAGCCACGGCGATGAACAACGCCTGGCACAGGCACAACGTGGCACTCAACGAACGGAAGGCGAACGAACTGCCTTCGTTGACCAGCAACACCGCGTTGGCCCGTTTGGCCAGGGGCGACAGGTTGCTGTCGGTGATGATCAGGGTCTTGGCCTGGTGATGCTGGGCAATGCGCAGGCAGTGCTGGGTTTCCTTGCCATAGGGCGTGAAGCTGATGGCGATGACCAGGTCGTTGGCGCGCACGCTGCGCATCTGCTCACGGTAACTGCCGCCCAGGCCGGACACCAGGTGAATGCGCTTATTGGTGTGTTGCAGGTTGTAGACCAGATAATCGGCCACCGCGAACGAACGGCGCACGCCCACCACATAGATGTTGTCGGCGTTGACCACCAGGTCCACGGCCTTTTCGAACGCCTGGTCGTCCAGCTCCAACCCCAGGCGCTCGATGCCCGAGAGGGTCGCGTTGACGCATTCGCGGGCCAGGTCGCCGCCGCTGGCCTTCTGCGACTTGTTGGCGATCATGCTGCGGATGCGCTGCTGGTAGTTCTGCACCGGGGTGGTCTTGTGGGTGTAGGCCTCGCGGAACAACGCCTGCATTTCGCTGAACCCGCTGAAGCCGAAACGCTGGGAAAACCTGACGATGGCCGAGGGGTGCACTTCGCATTCCCGGGCGATGTCGCTGATGCGGTCGACCATGATCCGGTCGCTCTGCTGGCTCATGTAGCTGGCGATGCGTTTGAGCTGGCGCGGCAGGCTTTCGTATTCATCGGTGATCAGTTGCAGCAGGCGCTCGGCATTGATCGGTGGGCTCGGGAGGGCGGGTTCGGACGCGCTCTCGGACGGCGCCGGCAGATCATCGGGGCGGGTCATAGAAAATCCTTCTGGCTTGTTCTTATAGGGCGGCCCGAAAAAAAGGCCGGCCCTCGACAATAGGTTGGCTGGTCGCAGTCTACAGCGTAGGCGCAGGGAAAATCATGGGCTGACAAATGTTGCAGCATCTGCTGAAACGATGCACTGCACCTGGCTCGCTTTGGTCATAGCGTATTGGAAAAAATATTCCACGTAAAAAATTTATAGAATAATTATTGATTATTGCGCGCCGCTCGTTTTAGTCTGCATTCACCAACAGCGCTGGCGTCGGTTTTGGCGTCAAGCGCAGGCTGATAAAAATAACAGGAGCCAGCATGGGCCAGACTCGTTTTGCCAGTGGGCGTCAATTGGATGTGATCTGCCTGGGACGCCTGGGCGTCGACCTTTACGCGCAGCAAGTCGGCGCGCGCCTGGAAGATGTCGCAAGCTTCGCCAAGTACCTGGGCGGTTCGTCGGCCAACATCGCTTTCGGCACGGCACGCCTGGGGCTCCGGTCGGCGATGCTGAGCCGGGTAGGGGACGACCACATGGGCCGCTTCCTGGTGGAGTCCCTGGCACGTGAAGGCTGCGATGTCAGTGGCATCAAGGTCGATCCCGAACGCCTGACGGCCATGGTCCTGCTGGGTATCAAGGACCGGGAGACCTTTCCCCTGGTGTTCTACCGGGAAAATTGTGCCGACATGGCGTTGCGCGCCGAAGACATCGACGAAGCCTTCATTGCCTCCAGCAAGGCGCTGCTGATCACCGGCACGCATTTCTCTACCGATGGCGTCTACAAGGCCAGTACCCAGGCGCTGGATTACGCTGAGAAGCACAATGTCAAATGCGTGTTGGACATCGATTATCGGCCGGTGCTCTGGGGCCTGGCGGGCAAGGCCGATGGGGAAACCCGTTTTGTGGCCGACCAGAAGGTCAGCCAGCATGTGCAAGGCATCCTGCCGCGTTTCGACCTCATCGTTGGCACTGAAGAAGAATTCCTGATCGCCGGCGGCAGCGAAGACCTGCTGACCGCACTGCGCACCGTGCGCTCGCTGACGGCGGCGACCCTGGTGGTCAAGCTTGGCCCACAAGGTTGCACGGTGATTCATGGCGCCATTCCGGCCCACCTTGAAGACGGCGCCCTTTACCCTGGTGTCCGGGTCGAGGTCTTGAATGTACTGGGCGCCGGTGATGCATTCATGTCGGGGTTCCTCGCCGGTTGGCTGGAGGACGCCAGCGATGAGCGCTGCTGTCAGTTGGCCAATGCCTGCGGTGGCCTGGTGGTGTCGCGCCATGCCTGTGCCCCGGCGATGCCGACCCGGGCCGAGCTCGACTATTTATTCAAGAGCCCGGTGCCGATTACCCGCCCGGACCAGGATGCCGTGCTGCAACGACTGCATCAGGTCAGCGTGCCCCGCAAGACCTGGAGACAACTGTTCATCTTTGCGTTCGACCATCGCTGGCAACTGGTGGAGCTGGCCCAGAAGGGCGGCCGCGACCTGAGCTGCATTGGTGACCTCAAGCAACTGTTCATCCAGGCGGTGGAGCGGGTCGAAGCCGACCTGCAACGCCAAGGCGTCGAGGCCGACGTCGGTCTGCTGGCCGACCAACGTTTCGGCCAGGACTCGCTGAACGCTGCCACCGGACGTGGCTGGTGGGTGGCGCGACCGGTGGAGGTACAGAATTCGCGACCGCTGGCGTTCGAACACGGGCGCTCCATTGGCAGCAACCTGATCGCCTGGCCGCAGGAACAGATCATCAAGTGCCTGGTGCAATTTCACCCTGATGACGAGCCACTGTTGCGCCTGGAGCAGGAAGCGCAACTGATGGGGCTGTACAAGGCTTCCCAGGTCAGCGGCCATGAATTGCTGCTGGAAGTCATTCCGCCCAAGGATCATCCATCGCCGCACCCGGACGTGCTCTATCGTGCCCTCAAGCGCCTCTACAACCTGGGTATTTTCCCGGCGTGGTGGAAGATCGAGACCCAGAGCGCGGAGGAATGGAAACAGCTCGATGAGCTGATCCAGCAACGCGACCCGTATTGCCGCGGCGTGGTCCTGCTGGGCCTCAACGCCCCGGCCGCCGCCCTGGCCGAAGGCTTCCGACAAGCCAGCCAGAGCACCACCTGCCGTGGGTTCGCCGTGGGCCGCACGATCTTCCAGGAACCGAGCCGGGCCTGGCTGGCCGGGGAAATCGATGATGAAACGCTGATCCGGCAGGTGCAGGGCAGGTTTGTGGAATTGATCGAGGCGTGGCGCAGTGCCCGTGCTTGATGGGGGGGGTAATGTGGGAGCGAGCTTGCTCGCGATGGCGTCCGGTCAGCCAGCATCAATATTGACTGGTACACCGTTATCGCGAGCAAGCTCGCTCCCACAAGTGTTCAGCGTCGTTCTTACTGATTTGTGAAAAACAATAAAAGGTGCAGCCATGCCCGCTATTCGAATTGGCATCAACCCGATTTCCTGGAGCAACGACGACTTGCCATCGTTGGGCGGCGAGACGCCGTTGAGCACGGCGCTGAGTGAAGGCAAGGAAATCGGTTACGAAGGTTTTGAACTCAACGGCAAGTTCCCCAAGGACGCCAAGGGTGTCGGCGATGTGCTGCGCCCTTATGACCTGGCGTTGGTCTCCGGCTGGTATTCCAGTCGCCTGGCCCGGCGTTCGGCGGCCGAGGAAATCGACGCCATTGCCAGCCACGTCGAACTGCTGGCACAGAACGGCGCGACAGTGCTGGTGTACGGGGAAGTCGCCGACTCCATCCAGGGCCAGCGGATTGCGCTGATCGAGCGGCCGCGTTTCCATACGGATGAAGCCTGGCAAGCCTACGCCGACAAACTCACGGAACTGGCGCGCTTCACCTTGTCCCGAGGCGTGCGCCTGGCCTATCACCACCACATGGGCGCCTATGTCGAGTCGCCCTCGGACATCGACAAGTTGATGGCCCTGACCGGTAACGAAGTGGGCCTGCTGTTCGACTCGGGCCACTGCTACATGGGCGGTGGCGAACCGTTGCAGGTGCTGCGCAAACACATCGAGCGGGTCTGCCATGTGCACTTCAAGGACGTGCGCAAACCGGTGGTGCAACTGGCGCGCAATAACCTCTGGAGCTTCCCCGATTGCATCATCAACGGCACCTTCACCGTGCCGGGGGACGGTGACATCGACTTCGCCGCGTTGCTCGACGTGTTGCTGGCCGCCGATTACCAAGGCTGGCTGGTGGTGGAAGCCGAGCAGGACCCTGCCGTAGCACCGAGTTATGCCTACGCCAAGAAGGGCTACGACACGCTGCGTGCCTTGCTGCAAGAAAGGAGTCCGTCATGAGCCTGTTGATCAAGAGCCATTCCAGCGGTCGAACCATGGTCCAGTTGCCGGCAGGTGAGCTGGAATACGTCGGGTTCGCCGCCTACCGCCTGAGCCTGGGCGAAACCCTGCCGGTGGCCGCCGGCGACAAGGAATTGTGCCTGGTGCTGCTCAGTGGGCGCATCAGCCTCAAGGGCGAAGCGCCGGGGCAGGGGGCCTTCGATTGGGACAACCTCGGTGATCGCCAGTCGGTGTTCGAGGACAAGTCACCCTATGCCGCTTACCTGCCGTCTGGCAGCCAGGCCCAGGTCACCGCGTTGAGCGATGTACAGATTGCCGTGTGCGCCGCGCCGGGGGCTGCGCAGAACAGTCATGGCCCACGGTTGATCCGCCCGGACAGCATGAAGCGCAGTGTGCGCGGCAAGGGCGCCAACACCCGTTATGTCTGCGACATCCTGCCCGACAGCGAGCCGGCCCATTCGCTGTTGGTGGTGGAAGTGCGTACTCCGTCGGGGCACTCCTCGAGCTACCCGCCGCACAAGCACGACACCGACGACCTGCCGCACCAGAGCTTCCTGGAAGAAACCTATTACCACCAGGTCAACCCGTCCCAAGGCTTCGTGTTCCAGCGGGTCTACACCGACGACCGCAGCATCGACCAGGCCATGGCCGTGGAGAACAGCGACCTGGTGGTGGTGCCCAAGGGGTACCACCCGGTCAGCGTGCCCTACGGGTACGAGTCGTATTACCTGAACGTCATGGCCGGCCCGAAGCGGGTCTGGCAGTTCCATAACGATCCGCAGCACAGCTGGCTGCTGGACCTCTGATTTCCAACATTCGCACGGAGAACAAGAACAATGAGTGACGCCCCGGTAGTAGGCCATTACCTCAACGGCCACGTGCAGGACCACGACAGCACGCGGTTCAGCAATGTCTTCAACCCGGCCACCGGTGCGGTGCAGGCCCGGGTGGCCCTGGCCGAGCCGGGCACTGTCGACGCGGCAGTGGCCTCGGCGCTGGCGGCGTTCCCGGCCTGGTCCGAGCAGTCGTCATTGCGTCGTTCGCGGGTGATGTTCAAGTTCAAGGAGCTGCTGGACCGGCACCACGACGAGCTGGCGCAGATCATCAGTCGTGAACACGGCAAGGTGCTGTCCGACGCCCACGGCGAAGTCACCCGCGGCATCGAGATCGTCGAGTACGCCTGCGGTGCGCCGAACCTGCTCAAGACCGATTTCAGCGACAACATCGGCGGCGGCATCGACAATTGGAACCTGCGCCAACCCCTGGGCGTTTGCGCCGGGGTCACGCCGTTCAACTTCCCGGTGATGGTGCCGTTGTGGATGATTCCCCTGGCGCTGGTCGCCGGCAACTGCTTCATCCTCAAGCCTTCGGAGCGCGACCCGTCCGCCAGTTTGCTGATGGCCCGTCTACTGACCGAAGCCGGCCTGCCGGACGGTGTGTTCAACGTGGTCCAGGGCGACAAGGTGGCGGTGGATGCGCTGTTGCAGCACCCGGACATCGAAGCGATTTCCTTTGTCGGCTCCACGCCGATTGCCGAGTACATCCACCAGCAGGGTACGGCGCACGGCAAACGTGTGCAGGCCCTGGGCGGGGCCAAGAACCATATGATCGTCATGCCTGACGCCGACCTCGACCAG
Source organism: Pseudomonas brassicacearum subsp. brassicacearum (assembly GCF_008801605.1). Classification (GTDB taxonomy): domain Bacteria; phylum Pseudomonadota; class Gammaproteobacteria; order Pseudomonadales; family Pseudomonadaceae; genus Aquipseudomonas; species Aquipseudomonas brassicacearum. Next base: position 24,239 of record NZ_VZPJ01000015.1, read on the forward strand.
GCGGCGGATGCCTTGATCGGCGCCGCCTACGGCTCGGCGGGTGAGCGCTGCATGGCGATTTCCATCGCCGTGGCGGTGGGTGATGTGGGCGATGAATTGATTGCCAAGCTGTTGCCGCGCATAGACCAGCTGAAGATCGGCAACGGCCAGCAACCCGGCACCGACATGGGGCCGCTGGTCACCGCCGAGCACAAGGCAAAAGTGGAAGGTTTCATCGACGCTGGGGTGGCCGAGGGCGCTCGCTTGATCGTCGATGGGCGTGGTTTCAAGGTGCCTGGCGCCGAGCAGGGCTTCTTTGTCGGGGCGACGCTGTTCGACCAGGTCACCGCCGAGATGAGCATCTACCAGCAGGAAATCTTCGGCCCGGTGCTGGGGATCGTCCGTGTACCGGACTTCGCCACGGCGGTGGCGCTGATCAATGCCCATGAATTCGGCAACGGCGTGTCGTGCTTCACCCGTGACGGCGGCATTGCCCGGGCGTTCGCCCGCAGTATCAAGGTCGGCATGGTCGGCATCAACGTGCCGATTCCGGTGCCCATGGCCTGGCACTCCTTTGGTGGTTGGAAGCGTTCGCTGTTCGGCGATCACCATGCCTACGGTGAAGAAGGCCTGCGTTTCTACAGCCGCTACAAAAGCGTGATGCAACGCTGGCCCGACAGCATTGCCAAGGGTCCTGAGTTCAGCATGCCGACTGCTCAATAACGCTTTTTTGAATGACTGCCGGAGGGAGAACAACAATGAACAAGCCCCTGCGTTTTGCCTTGAACCGAATGGTTGCGCCACGCCTGTCACTGCCCGCTTTCATCGACTTGGCACTGGCATTGAAAACCGATGCCATCGAGATCCGCAACGATCTGAAGGGCGTCGAGATCGAAGACGGCATGCCGCCGGCCCGGGTGCGCGAGTTGTGCGAGGAGCGTGGCATCAAGGTGCTGTCGATCAACGCCCTTTACCCCTTTGACGTGTGGAACGAAGAACGCCGCGCCCAGGCCGTGCGGCTGGCCGACTACGCCCGCGAATGCGGCGCCGAGGGGCTGGTGATGTGCCCGCTCAACGACCGCGCCGACCCGCGCAGCGAGGCCGAGCGTGCGGCGGGGCTGCGTACGGCCCTCAGTGAACTGGCGCCGATCCTGCGCGCCTTTGGCATCTACGGTTTCATCGAGCCCCTGGGTTTCGAAGAGTGCTCGCTGCGCCGCAAACGCACGGCGGTGGAAGCGATCAAGAGCATTGGCGGGCTGGATGTGTTCCGCCTGGTGCATGACACCTTTCACCATCATTTGGCCGGTGAACAGGAGTTCTTCCCCGAGCTGACCGGGCTGGTGCACATCTCCGGCGTCGAGGATGCCCAGGCGCCGCTGGCGACGATCCGTGACGGCCACCGAGTGCTGGTGGGCGCGGCCGACATCCTTGGCAATGCCGTGCAGATCGAGGCGCTGCGGGCCGGTGGCTACGAGGGCTACCTGTCCTTCGAGCCGTTCGCCGAGAGCGTCCATGACCTGGCCGACATCCGCCAGGCGTTGGGGGCGAGCATGAACCACCTGCAGAGCTCCCAGGCCTGACCCGATTCCCTGAACGCTGGAGAACCCCCTGTGGGAGCGAGCTTGCTCGCGATGACGGCGGCACACTCAACATCTGAGCTGCCTGACACACCGCTATCGCGAGCAAGCTCGCTCCCACACTTGACCGAGTTGCGTTTGAAAAGGTGCAAGCATGACCACAACACGACTGACCATGGCCCAGGCCCTGGTGAAATTCCTCGATAACCAGTACATCGAGGTCGATGGCGTTCAGAGCAAGTTTGTCGCCGGGGTCTTTACCATTTTTGGCCACGGCAACGTGCTGGGCCTGGGCCAGGCGCTGGAGCAGGACAGCGGCGACCTGGTAGTCCATCAGGGCCGTAACGAGCAAGGCATGGCCCATGCCGCCATCGGTTTTGCCAAGCAGCATCTGCGGCGCAAGATCTACGCCTGCAGCTCGTCGGTGGGCCCCGGTGCGGCGAACATGCTGACCGCCGCGGCCACCGCGACGGCCAACCGTATCCCATTGCTGCTATTGCCCGGCGACGTCTACGCCAGTCGCCAGCCAGACCCGGTGCTGCAGCAGATCGAGCAGTTCCATGACCTGAGCATCAGCACCAACGATGCCTTCAAGGCCGTGAGCAAATACTGGGATCGCATCAACCGCCCCGAGCAACTGATGACTGCTGCGATCCATGCGATGCGCGTGCTGACCGACCCGGCCGAAACCGGCGCGGTGACCTTGGCCTTGCCCCAGGACGTACAGGCCGAAGCCTACGATTACCCGGATTACTTCCTGCAAAAACGTGTCCATCGCATTGACCGTCGCCCGGCCACTGAAGCGATGCTCGGCGATGCCCTGGCGCTGCTCAAGGGCAAGCGCCAGCCGTTGATCATCTGTGGCGGCGGCGTGCGCTACGCCGGTGCCAACGCCGCGTTGCAGGCCTTTGCCGAGCGCTTCGACATTCCGTTCGCCGAGACTCAGGCCGGCAAGAGCGCGGTGGTGTCCAGTCACCCACTGAACGTCGGCGGTGTCGGCGAAACCGGTTGCCTGGCGGCAAACCTGCTGGCCAAGAAAGCCGACCTGATCATCGGTATCGGCACCCGCTACAGCGATTTCACCACGGCATCGAAATGGCTGTTCCAGCACCCGGATGTGCAGTTCCTCAACCTCAACATCAGCCCGTGCGATGCGTTGAAGCTCGACGGCGTGCAATTGCTGGCGGACGCCCGTTCGGGACTGGAGGCATTGTCCGCTGCGATGGGCGACTATCGCGCCGAATGGGGCGGGCAGATCGCCGATGCCAAGGTCCAGCTGGACGCGGAAGTGGACCGGATCTATCAGGCGGATTTCCAGGTCGAGGATTTTGTCCCGGAAATCAACGATCACATGGACCCGGCGGTGTTTCGCGAATTCATCGAACTCACCGGTTCCTGCCTGACCCAGAGCCGCGTTCTCGGCACCCTCAACCAGACCCTGGCGGATGACGCGATCATTGTCGCCGCCGCTGGCAGCCTGCCCGGCGACTTGCAGCGCAGCTGGCGCAGCAAGGGCGTGAACACCTATCACGTCGAGTACGGTTATTCGTGCATGGGCTACGAGGTGAATGCGGCGCTGGGGGTGAAGCTCGCCGAGCCCGACAAAGAGGTCTACGCCCTGGTGGGCGACGGCTCTTACATGATGCTGCACTCGGAGCTGGCGACCTCGATCCAGGAGCGCCGCAAGGTCAATGTGGTGCTGCTGGACAACATGACCTTCGGTTGCATCAACAACCTGCAAATGGAACACGGCATGGACAGCTTCGGCACCGAGTTCCGCTTTCGCAACCCCGAGACGGGCAAGCTCGACGGCGGTTTTGTGCCGGTGGACTTCGCCATGAGTGCCGCGGCCTATGGCTGCAAGACCTACAAGGTCAAGACCCTCGATGAGCTGCACACGGCCCTGGCCGATGCGCGGCGCCAGAGCGTCTCGACGCTGATCGATATCAAGGTTTTGCCCAAGACCATGATCCACAAATACCTGTCGTGGTGGCGGGTCGGCGTGGCGCAGGTGTCCACCAGCGCCCGCACCGATGCGGTCGCCAAGACCCTCAACGAACGACTGGCCAAGGCCCGTCAATACTGATTGCCCCAACACTACGAAAGGAGTTTTTCATGTCTTTGAAGCTGGGCGTCATCGGCACCGGGGCCATCGGCCAGGACCATATCCGTCGTTGCAGCCAGACCTTGCTCAACAGCCAGGTGGTGGCGGTGACCGACATCAACCTGCAACAAGCGGCCAAGATCGTTGCCGATCTCAAGCTGACCGCCGAGGTCTACCCCGACGGTCATGCATTGATCAAGGCGCCGGACGTGGAGGCGATCCTCGTCACCTCCTGGGGCCCCAGCCACGAAGAGTTCGTGCTGGCGGCGATTGCGGCGGGCAAACCGGTGTTCTGTGAAAAGCCCCTGGCCGTCACGGCCGAAGGCTGCCGCAAGATCGTCGAGGCTGAAATCGCCCACGGCAAGCGCCTGGTGCAGGTCGGTTTCATGCGCCCTTACGATGAAGGTTATCGCGCGCTGAAGGCGGTGATCGACAGCGGCCAGATCGGCGAGCCGCTGATGCTGCATTGCGCCCACCGCAACCCGAGCGTGGGCGAAAACTACAAGACCGACATGGCGATCACCGACACCTTGATCCATGAGCTGGATGTGTTGCGCTGGCTGCTGGCCGATGACTACGTGTCGGTGCAGGTGGTGTTTCCGCGCAAGACCAGCAAGGCCCTGGCCCATTTGCGCGACCCGCAGATCGTCCTGCTGGAAACCGCCCGGGGCACGCGCATCGACGTCGAAGTGTTCGTCAACTGCCAGTACGGCTACGACATCCAGTGCGAAGTGGTGGGGGAGACCGGCATCGCCAAGCTCCCTGAACCGTCCCAGGTGCAATTGCGCAGTGGCGCGAAATTGTCGAATGCGATCCTGATGGACTGGAAGGACCGTTTCATCGCGGCCTACGACGTCGAATTGCAGGCCTTCATCGACGGCGTGCGCGCCGGGCAGGTGGGCGGGCCGTCGGCCTGGGATGGTTTTGCCGCAGCGGTGGCGGCGGATGCCTGTGTCCAAGCGCAGCAGAGTGGGCAGATCGTCAAGGTCGAACTGCCCGAGCGCCCGCGTTTCTACGGCTAACACCGTCCAAAAATGTGGGAGCGAGCTTGCTCGCGATAGCGGTGGGTCAGTCGACATTACTGCTGGAGGATCCGCCGCCTTCGCGAGCAAGCCCGCTCCCACAGTCGACCGCGTTTCCCCTGAAGGTACTCGGTCAAATTGTGGGAGCCGAGCTTGCTCGCGATGGCGGTGGATCAGCTTGCATTGATGCTGAATGTGCCGCCGTCTTCGCGAGCAGGCTCAGCTCCCACAGGGACTGCATTCAAACCGTGATCTAAGGAGTTTTCATGCGAATCGGACTAGTGGGCTACGGCAAGGGCGGGCGGTTTTTTCATGCGCCGCTGATCAGCAGTCTGCCCGGGGCTACGTTCGTCGGCGTGGTGACCCGGTCTGCCGAGCGGCGCCAGCAGCTGGCGAGTGATTATCCGCACGTCCAAGCCTTTGACTCCCTCGAAGAATTGGTCGCAGCGGGCGTTGATGCGGTGGTGGTGTCCACGCCGCTGGACGGTCGCCCGGAGGTGGTGATGCAAGCCATCGACCTCGGCGTGGCGGTGGTCAGCGACAAGCCTTTTGCCTGGGATGCAGCACAGGCCGAGGCGATGGTGATGGCCGCCGAACAACACAACGTGCCGTTGAGCGTGTACCAGAACCGCCGTTGGGATTCGGATTTCCTGACCTTGCGCAAACTGCTGGCGTCAGGCGCCCTGGGGCAGGTCATTCGTTTTGAATCCAGCGTCGAGCGCTATTCGCCGGCCTCGGTCGGCAAAGGCAGCGGAGGCGGGTTCCTGCGCGATTTGGGCAGCCACCTGGTGGACCAGGCGCTGCAACTGTTCGGGCCGGTGGAGCGGGTCTACGCCGAGCTGGACTACCGCCAGCCCGGCCAGGTGTTCGACAACGGCTTCTTCATGTCCTTGACCCATGCCAGCGGCGTGATTTCCCACTTGAGCGGCAATTGCGTGCAAAACGCAGCGCGCCCGCGCTTTCGGGTCAACGGCACCCAGGGCTGCTATACCGTTGAAGGCCTGGACGGCCAGGAAGCCCAGGCGCTGGCGGGCCTGAGCCCGGCGACCGAGGGTGAACGCTGGGGCGCTGAAGAGCATCGGCGCTGGGGCTGGTTCGAACACGGCACCGAGCGCGAGCGGGTGACCTCGGAGCGTGGCTGCTGGCTGGCGTTCTACCAACACCTGCAAACCGCGTTGCAGGGCGCTGGCCCGCTGCCGGTGGAGGCCCGTGATGCATTGGCGACCACGCGCATTCTTGATGCCGCCAGGCAGAGTGCCGAGCAGGGCGAAATGGTGCGTTTATCGACGCCTGTCGGCCATGGAATAAAAAACGAATAAAATTCTAAAATGAGTTGATATGGAAAATATTTTCCAATAAAGTCAATTCCAGGTTACCGACAATCCTGTCTGTCTCCCGCCAAGCCAGCCTTGAACGGATGCCAGACGAAACAAAAACAAGAAACACAGCTAGGTACCGTCGATGAAAACCTTCAGCCGCTCTGCGTTTCACCTGCCACATCTGCTGCGCCTGTCCGCAGTTCTCCCCCTGTTCGAATCCCTGTGTATCCAGCGTAACGGCGCCATGGTGTGTTGCATGCCCGGCGCGCCCATCGTGCGTTTGCCCCGTTCCTGATCCGTCACGCCTTATCCATAAAACCAACAAAAAAGTGGAGAAAGACCGTTCATGAAGACCAAGACCCGTATCGCCTCGCTGGCCCTGTCGTTGATGCTCACCAGCGGCGCTGCCCTGGCGGACCTGAAGATCGGCGTCAGCATGTCCCAGTTCGATGACACCTGGTTGACTTACCTGCGCGAATCCATGGACAAGAAAGCCAAGTCCCTGCCGGACGGCGTCACCCTGCAGTTCGAAGACGCGCGCAGTGACGTGGTCAAGCAACTGAGCCAGGTGGAAAGCTTCATCAGCCAGAAAGTCGACGCGCTCATCGTCAACCCGGTGGACACCGCCGCGACCCAGCGCATCACCAAGGCCGCCGTGGCCGCCGGTATCCCACTGGTTTATGTCAACCGCCGTCCGGATGATCCGAAGTTGCCAGAAGGCGTGGTCACCGTGGCCTCCGATGACCTGGAAGCCGGCCGCATGCAGATGCAATACCTGGCCGACAAGATGGGCGGCAAAGGCGACATCGTGATCCTGCTGGGCGACCTCGCCAACAACTCCACCACCAACCGCACCAAGGGCGTCAAGGAAGTGCTGGCCAAGTACCCGGGCATCAAGATCGAGCAGGAGCAGACTGGCACCTGGTCCCGGGACAAGGGCATGACCCTGGTCAACGACTGGCTGACCCAGGGCCGCGATTTCAATGCCGTGGTGTCCAACAACGACGAGATGGCCATCGGTGCCGCCATGGCCCTCAAGCAAGCGGGCACCAAGAAGGGCAGCGTATTGATTGCCGGGGTCGATGGCACACCGGACGGCTTGAACGCGATCAAGAAAGGCGAGATGGCCGTCTCGGTGTTCCAGGACGCCAAGGGCCAGGCCGACGGCTCGATCGACACCGCGGTGAAAATGGTCAAGAAACAACCGGTCGAGCAGTCCGTCTGGGTGCCGTATCGCCTGATCACGCCGGAAAACGTCGATCAGTTCAAGTGACGTTTGACGCACCGGTCCCACCACAACAATAAACAGGCAAGGTTGCAACGCCGACCTTGCCGAGGGAGTACCTGATCATGTTCGCTTCAGCGACTGCTTCGAGCGCCCCGGCGATGACTTTCCGGCCGGACGCAATACCTGATGAACCGTATCTGCTGGAAGTCGTCAATGTCAGCAAAGGCTTTCCCGGCGTGGTGGCCCTGTCCGATGTACAACTGCGGGTACGCCCCGGTTCCGTGCTGGCCCTGATGGGCGAGAATGGCGCGGGCAAATCCACCTTGATGAAAATCATCGCCGGTATCTACCAGCCGGACGCCGGCGAACTGCGCCTGCGCGGCAAGCCGGTGACGTTCGACACGCCGCTGGCGGCCTTGCAGGCCGGCATCGCGATGATCCATCAGGAACTGAACCTGATGCCCCACATGAGCATCGCCGAAAACATCTGGATCGGTCGCGAGCAGCTCAACGGCCTGCACATGGTCGACCATGGCGAGATGCATCGCTGCACCGCCCGCCTGTTGGAGCGCCTGCGCATCAAGCTCGACCCCGAGGAGCAGGTCGGCAACCTGAGCATCGCCGAGCGGCAGATGGTGGAGATTGCCAAGGCCGTGTCCTACGACTCCGACATCCTGATCATGGACGAGCCGACCTCGGCCATTACCGAGACCGAAGTCGCCCACCTGTTCTCGATCATTGCCGACCTCAAGTCCCAGGGTAAGGGCATCATCTACATCACCCACAAAATGAACGAGGTGTTTGCCATCGCCGATGAAGTGGCGGTGTTTCGCGACGGTGCCTACATCGGCCTGCAACGGGCCGACAGCATGGACGGTGACAGCCTGATTTCGATGATGGTCGGGCGCGAACTGAGCCAGTTGTTCCCGGTACGGGAGCAACCCATCGGCGATTTGGTGCTGTCGGTGCGCGACCTGAGCCTGGACGGCATCTTCAAAGGCGTGTCCTTCGACCTGCATGCCGGGGAGATCCTGGGCATCGCCGGGTTGATGGGCTCGGGCCGGACCAACGTGGCCGAGGCGATTTTCGGCGTGACCCCGAGTACCGGCGGCGAAATCCTGCTGGACGGCCAACCGGTGCGCATCAGCGACCCGCACATGGCCATCGAGAAAGGCTTCGCGCTGTTGACCGAGGACCGCAAGCTCAGTGGCCTGTTCCCGTGCCTGTCGGTGCTGGAAAACATGGAGATGGCCGTGCTGCCCCATTACGTGGGCAACGGCTTCATCCAGCAGAAAGCCCTGCGCGCCTTGTGTGAGGACATGTGCAAGAAGCTGCGGGTCAAGACCCCGTCGCTGGAACAGTGCATCGATACCTTGTCTGGCGGCAACCAGCAGAAAGCGTTGCTGGCCCGCTGGCTGATGACCAACCCGCGCATCCTGATCCTCGACGAGCCGACCCGTGGCATCGATGTCGGTGCCAAGGCCGAGATCTACCGGCTGATTTCCTACCTCGCCAGCGAAGGCATGGCGGTGATCATGATTTCCTCGGAGCTGCCGGAAGTACTGGGCATGAGCGACCGGGTCATGGTGATGCACGAAGGCGACCTGATGGGCACCCTCGACCGCAGCGAAGCGACCCAGGAACGAGTCATGCAATTGGCTTCAGGCCTGTCCTGATGCCCGTCAGTCCAGATAAAAAAGGTGAATGGTTATGAACGCGATACTGGAAAACAAACCCGCGGCCGCACCGGCCAGGGCGCGCCGGCGACTGCCGACGGAACTGAGTATCTTCCTGGTGCTGATCGGCATCGGCCTGGTGTTCGAAATGTTCGGCTGGATCATGCGCGACCAGAGTTTCCTGATGAACTCCCAGCGCCTGGTGCTGATGATCCTGCAAGTGTCGATCATCGGCCTGCTGGCCATCGGCGTGACCCAGGTGATCATCACCACCGGTATCGACCTGTCGTCCGGCTCGGTGCTGGCGCTGTCGGCGATGATTGCCGCCAGTCTGGCCCAGACTTCTGACTTCGCCCGGGCGGTGTTTCCCTCCTTGACGGATTTGCCGGTGTGGATACCGGTAGTGGCGGGGCTCGGCGTAGGGCTGCTGGCCGGGGCAATCAACGGCAGCATCATCGCCGTTACCGGTATTCCGCCGTTCATTGCCACCCTCGGCATGATGGTCTCGGCCCGTGGCCTGGCGCGCTACTACACCGAAGGCCAACCGGTGAGCATGCTGTCCGATTCCTATACCGCCATCGGGCATGGGGCGATGCCGGTGATCATCTTCCTGGTGGTGGCGGTGATCTTTCACATCGCCCTGCGCTACACCAAGTATGGCAAGTACACCTACGCCATCGGCGGCAACATGCAGGCGGCACGCACATCAGGCATCAACGTCAAGCGCCACCTGGTGATCGTCTACAGCATTGCCGGGTTGCTGGCGGGGTTGGCCGGCGTGGTGGCCTCGGCGCGAGCGGCGACGGGGCAGGCGGGCATGGGCATGTCCTATGAACTGGACGCGATTGCCGCGGCCGTGATCGGCGGCACCAGCCTGGCGGGCGGGGTGGGGCGCATCACCGGCACCGTGATCGGGGCGCTGATCCTTGGGGTGATGGCCAGCGGTTTCACCTTTGTCGGTGTCGATGCCTACATCCAGGACATCATCAAAGGGCTGATCATCGTGGTGGCGGTGGTCATCGACCAGTACCGCAACAAGCGCAAGCTCAAGCGCTGAGCCCCGGGAAGTTGTGACAAAGCGCCACGCCTGACCCGCGTGGCGTTGCCATTTGTCTTCTTAATACAGCTATTGCACCGAATTTCTTGTTATAAACGCACTCCGATGACTGCCAAAAGCCTGTCAGAGAACATTTGAAGGGGTTGTCGGACATTTTCCCTATGTTTTCAGTTGCTGAGGCCTCGACTCGGCCTTAGACTGCCGCCCCTCGTAAATTGAGTGCCGGGTGGCGCTTGGAATCGGCGGCGCCTTCCTGATGAGCGTGGCAGCTGCGCTGCGGGACGCTCCATAATTCGCCTTAATGCACGTTTTTTTATAGAGATATCAATGACAAAGGAAAAGTTGCTGGCCATGCCGGCGGATGACTACATGAATGCCGAGCAGCTGGCTTTCTTCACCAAGCTGTTGCAGAACATGAAAGTCGAAACCCACGAGCGCATCGAACAGAACCGAATCGCCATTGAGAGCCTGGATACCCCGGCTGACCCGGCGGACGCTGCTTCCGTAGAAGAAGAGCGTACCTGGCTGGTCAACGCCATCGATCGCGACCAGCGGATGCTGCCACAGTTGGAGCAGGCCCTGGACCGTATCAACGACGACAGCTTCGGCTGGTGCGACGACAGCGGCGAGCCGATCGGCCTCAAGCGCCTGCTGATCAGCCCGACCACCAAGTACTGCATCGAAGCCCAGGAACGTCACGAACAGATCGACAAGCACCAGCGTCAGGCCTGATTCGGGTTTTCCAAAAAAAGATCGCGACCTTTTGACGAAGGCCGCGATCTTTTGCTTTCGCCCGTGCTCGTTCGTCTAATCCCGTTGATCTGCTGCAAGAACGCGACTAATGGACCATGGATAATGGCTCTGTAGTGGCGTTTAATGCGGTTATAACAACGAGAATGTGGGTGACGAACATGGCGACAGACGGAACGCTGACGGGTGCGGTGCCGGCCTCGGTACCTGAGACAAAAAGCACGGCGCGCTGGCTGACGCCGACCTTGCAGAGTCTCGCCCTGGCATTGCTGTTGTGCGGCATGGCCCTGGGCGGCTGGTCGCTGTACCTGGGCCTGCCGCTGGTCATGCTCATCGTCTGGTTGCCGCGCCTGCGTTCGCGCGTGGCCGCGGCGCCCGCACTCGCGACCGACACACTGGCCGAGCTGACCCGCGACCTGTCCTACACCACCAGCCATAACGCGCTGTCAGCGGCCGGTGTCGCCTATTCGGTCAAGCAACTGGCCGGCAAGGTCCAGTCCCAACTCGACGCGGCGGCGCAGATCGTCAGCAATGCCGAATCGATGATCGCCACCGAGCAAGCCACTTCGCAACTCAGCCAGCAAGCCCTGAGCGCCGCCAGCGAGGCCCATCGCAGCAGCCTGGCCGGGCGCAGCGAGCTGGTGGAGTCCATCAGCCGCATGCACCAGCTCAGCCAGCGCGCAAACGACAGCCGCGAGTTGATCGAGGCCTTGAGTGTGCGCAGCGATGAAATCCAGCGGGTCAGCCTGGTGATCCAGTCGATCGCCAGCCAGACCAACCTGCTGGCGCTGAACGCGGCCATCGAGGCGGCGCGGGCCGGAGAGCATGGCCGTGGGTTCGCGGTGGTGGCCGATGAGGTTCGTGGCCTGGCCGGGCGCACGGCTGCGGCGACCGGCGAGGTCGGGGTGATGGTGGCCGACATCCAGCAGCGCACCGCCCAGGTGGTGGAGCAGATTCGTCAACTGGCCGCTGACCTGGACATTGGCGTGCAGCAGGTCGAGCATACCGGCCAGCATCTGGAAAACATCGCCCGGCTCGCCGCCGGCGTCGAAACCCAGGTCAGCGCCATCGCCGAAGGCACCGACACCAATCGCGAACAACTCGACAGCCTGTTCCACGCCATCGAGCAGATGCGCGGCGATCTGTCCATCAGCGACCAGCAGACCCAGCGCCTGGCCGAGGCGGCCGTGCAAATGGAAGGTCAGGCCGAAACCATCAGCGAACGCCTGGCCGAGGTGGGCCTCGACGATTATCACCAACGGGTCTACGACCTGGCACGGGAAGGGGCGAGCCAGATCGCTGCGCAGTTCGAAGCCGATATCGACCAGGGCCGTGTCAGCCTGGAGGACCTGTTCGACCGCAACTACCAGCCGATACCCAATACCCAGCCAGCCAAATTCCAGACCCGTTTCGACCGTTACACCGACCAGGTACTGCCAGCGATCCAGGAGCCCTTGCTTGCCCGGCATGAGGGCCTGGTGTTTGCGATTGCCTGCACCCAGCAGGGCTACGTGCCGACCCATAACAAGGTCTTCAGCCAGCCGCTGACCGGCGATCCCCAGGTGGACACGGTGAATAACCGCACCAAGCGCAAGTTCTCCGACCGCACCGGGATCCGCTGCGGCAGCCACCAGCAACCTGTACTGCTCCAGACCTACACCCGCGATACGGGGGAGTTGATGCACGATCTCTCGGTTCCGATCATGCTCAAGGGACGTCATTGGGGTGGTTTGCGCCTGGGCTACAAACCCGAGAAGCCGCGCTAGGCTGTGGGAGCAAGCTTTGCTCCCACAGGTAAATCCCCCTCGCCACAAAAAGCGGTGGTGGCTCTTGAGGCTACTTGCCGTCGTGCAGACGCACGTTCAACTGATCCACCAGCACCGCCTCTTCGCCGTCGGCGAGCAGCCATTCCCGGAGCAGGTCTTTTTGCTGGTCCGACCAGAAATCGGCCTCCACCAGCTTGATCTCCGGGGCCAGCGGGTGGGCGATGATGAAATCGTCGATGGCCTTGTCGTCGGAGGGCAGGCCCAGTTGGTCGAACAGGGTCTTGAGTTCGTGGGAAGGTTGTTCCATGGGAGTCTCCTTTTGGCGGGGCGCCGTCGTGGCGCCTCGGTGCTTCCCTTTATCTGAGGCAAGCGGTCATCAGGAGTTCGATCGGGCTCAGGCTTTCAGGGCCCCTTCATCCACGGCGGCCTTCAACGCCTTGGCGGCTTCCCTGGCAGCCTCGGCAGCGATCTCCGCGGTCTTGAACCAGCGATCCTTCTCCACCTGGTGGCAACTGACGGTAGTCAAGGGTGGCTTGGCGCGCATAACGATGACGGCCTGGAACTCGCCTTCGACTTCTCTGGCTTCGCCCCGGATAAAAAATTCGCCGATATCAAATTCCGTCACGTCGCGCCTTCTCCTCGAAGTCATGCTATGGGTGCGCGATCCGTCGATGGGCGACGGCTTCGCTGGGCGGGCAGTATGGCAGCAGTTGCCCGTCGACGGCTGAGTTAAGTCATGGACGGGCATAGATGAGCTCAGGCGCTGCTTTCGAGACGCCTGGCCAAGTAGCAGGCTTCGTTATGATCGGTTCGGAAGCCTCTTACACGTCCGGTCGATGTTTCCTCAATGTGAAAAAAACACTTACCGGCCAAAACCACCCGATAACGCGGCTGTATCAACGAAATAGGCAGGCAATCGACCCCGTCGAAGCTGTCAGCTGTATCGACAATGCAAGGTGGAAAGGGGTGGGGCAGGGTTGTGAAAGTGGCCATGTGAATTCCTTTTCTATGGTTTACCGACGAATTGCCGAGTACTTCGAGTAGTCTCCACGCCTTCGGCTGCTCTAGAATCGGCAGTGTCGTGTGGACGGCTGCGCCTATCTAAAGCAATTTTTTTTGGGCTTGATGTCAGAAAAATGCTTTTTTAAGTGAGAAATTTCCCTAAAGTTAGTAGTCCCATCTTTTCCGATGCTCAGAGTGGCTTTTTCCTTCAGCCTCTGGCGACCCCCCGGGAAAGACGGCGAGAGCGGCAACCTTTAGTCTGCTCTCGGCCCGGGACAGGGCGCGCCGTTCACTTCGAATTTCAATTACAGGTCCATTACGACACTACAGTCGGCACGGGTTCTCGTGGTCCGTCCTTTGTGCAGGGCGGGCCTTTTTCAAAAATGGGGATGTTTCCTTGGCAGTAAGTAATCTCGACATGCATGCGTTATTCGTACTTGGTGACCTGCGGGCAAAACTGGTCAAACTCTTCCAGTCACGTTTCGTCTACATCACCGAGCAGACCGCCGAAGGTATTTATGTCGCCGAAATCGACACCGAGTCGGCCCTGGTGGTCGATGACAAGCCCAGGCTCGAACTCAAGGTCGGTGATCATTTTCGCGCAGCGGTGTTGCCCAGCCGCGAAGGTGGCAAGTTTGAAATCCGCTTTCGCGAAATCAAGCTGACGGTCTATGGCCTTGGCGATTACGCCTTCGTCACGACCCCCGGTGGTCAGGCAATCCTGTTCAAGGAAGGCCACAGCGTGGTGACCGTGTTTGCGGCCAACGAACAACTGCAAGAAGGCTTGACCAAGACCCTGAAGGCGGTCACCGCCAAGGCCGCCAAGTGGCGCAAGGGCGAACTGGTGACCTTCAAGGCCAGCGAGTGATCGCTTCCGGACCGCTGAAAAGCGCGTAGGCATCGGGCTTGCGGGGGGCTGTGCGCCCAAACCGCTGACAGTTTCGCAAGATCTCGCTGGAACCTCGGCTACAGTCAATTGACTGAACTATTCAGGGCTTGCGTTCGGTTACGCAGGGCCGTTCAGCTATTGCTGTATCTGGCATGAGGTGCAAAGCATGAAACGAGTTCGACAGTGGCTGGCTGCCTGGGCCACCTTCGCGGTGTTGGTTTCACCCCTTCCGGCGTCGGCTGCCACAGCGCCGATCCACTTTGCCGACTTGAACTGGGAAAGTGGCAGCCTGATCACCGATATCCTGCGGATCATCGTCGAAAAAGGCTATGGGTTGCAGACCGACACATTGCCGGGCACCACCATTACCCTGGAAACCGCCCTGGCCAATAACGACATCCAGGTGATCGGCGAGGAGTGGGCCGGCCGCAGCCCGGTGTGGGTCAAGGCCGAGGCCGAAGGCAAGGTGGTCGCCTTGGGCGATACGGTCAAAGGCGCGACGGAAGGTTGGTGGGTGCCCGAGTACGTCATCAAGGGCGACCCGGCCAAGGGCATCAAGCCCCTGGCGCCGGACCTGCGCAGCGTCGAAGACCTGGCGCGCTACAAGCATGTGTTCAAGGATCCGGAGAGCCCCGACAAGGGCCGCTTCCTCAACAGCCCCATTGGCTGGACCTCCGAGGTGGTCAACAAACAGAAGCTCAAGGCGTACGGCTTGTCTGACAGCTACGTGAATTTTCGCAGCGGTTCGGGGGCGGCGCTGGATGCGGAAATCAGTTCGACGATCCGCCGGGGCAAGCCGATCCTGTTTTATTACTGGTCGCCCACGCCACTGCTCGGGCGCTTCAAGCTGGTGCAGTTGCAAGAGCCACCGTTCGATGCCGAGGCCTGGAAAACCCTGACCGACGCCGATAACCCCAACCCGAAGCCCACCCGTTCACTGGCCTCGAAACTGTCGATTGGCGTGTCCGCGCCGTTCCAGAAGCAATACCCGGATATTGCCGAGTTCTTCAGCAAGGTCGATTTGCCCATCGAACCGTTGAACAAGGCCCTGGCCGACATGAGCGAGAAGCGCACGCCACCCCGCGAAGCCGCCGAGGCGTTCCTCAAGGCGCATCCGCAGGTCTGGCAGGCCTGGCTGCCCAAGGAGGTGGCGGACAAGGTCTCCGCCGGTCTGTAGGGCAGCGCGCGTGCCGGCAGGTTGAACTCTTGATCCTGGGCAATGAGTCATTCGCTGGAAACTGGCAACCTACGCCCGTCCAGCGAAATGCCAAATTCAAGCTAGGATGATTGTTCAACCTTTTTCAGGAGGCTGGCGAATGACGCTTTTATTGGCTCGGTCGCTGGTCGCAGTGTTTGCGACCATCAGCTTGATTCATATGTATTGGGCCCTGGGTGGGCGGTGGGCGACCAAGGCAGTGGTGCCTCAGGTGCCGGTGAAGCAGGGGGAGGCGTTGCGACCGGCGTTCGATCCTTCGGGCTGGCTGACCTTGCTGGTGGCCCTGGCACTGCTGATGGTGGCGCTGCTGGTGTGCCTGCGGGTCGGCCTGCTGGCGCAGCCGGTCACCCATCGGGCGTTGCAGTGGCTGATCAGCGCGATCGCCTTGCTGATGTTCGCCCGGGCCATTGGCGAGTCGGAGCTGGTGGGTTTCTTCAAGGAGGTCAAGGGCTCGACCTTCGCCAGGCTCGACACCTGGGTCTATTCGCCGCTGTGCGTGGTGCTTGGGGCCGGGTTGCTGACGGTGGCGTGGACCTGAGTTTCATATCGATCGTTCCCACGCTCCTGCGTGGGAACGTCGCCAGGGACGCTCCGCGTTCCGCTTCTGGAAGGTGACGCAGAGTGTCACGGGATGCATTCCCACGCGGAGCGTGGGAACGATCAACGTATCTGTCAGTCGTTTCGGCGACTGCTCACTTCCGCCGGCACATCATCCCCAGCCATGCGCTTGCGGAACAACGCCGCTCGGGCTAGCAGCAGGGTGGTCACCGGGACGGTGATGGACAACAGGATCGGTATCAGCCAGGCGTGCAACACCGGCCCGGATTTGAGCGCCGAAAAATACACGATCGAAGCCAGTGCCACGCACCAGGCGCCCAGTGTGGATGCCAGGGCCGGAGGGTGCATGCGCTGGAAGTAATCCTTCAACCGCACCAGGCCGATTGCCCCGGCCAGGGCGAAGAGGCTGCCGAGCACCAGCAGGATCGCCACCGGGATTTCCACCCACATCGACAGTTCGCCGGTCATTCGATCACCTCGCCACGCAGCAGGAACTTGGCCAGGGCAAACGAGCCGACAAAGCCGAACAGGGCGATCAGCAGGGCCGCCTCGAAGTAGGTGTCACTGGCGTAACGGATGCCCAGCACCAGCATCATCAGCATCGCCACGATGTACAGGTAGTCCAGGGCCAATACCCGGTCCTGGGCCGAAGGGCCCTTGAACAGCCGCCACAGGGTCAACACCATCGCCAGGGAGAACAGGAACAGGCTCAACAGGATCGCATTGGACAGCAAGGGGCTCATTGGAAAATCTCCATCAACGGGCGCTCGTAGGTGGCCTTGAAATGCGCGATGAATGACGCCTCGTCTTGCAGATCGAATACATGCATCAGCAGGATGCTGCGGTCCAGGGCCAGTTCCGACCAGACCGTCCCCGGAATCACCGTGGTGATCATCGACAGCGCGGCCAGGCCGTTGGCGTCGTGCAGGTCCAGCGGCACCTTGATGAACCGCGAGCGAGGCGGGCGGCGGCCAGCGTTGAGCACACCCCAGGCCACCGCCACGTTGGACACCAGCACATCACGGCCCACCAGCAGGAACAAGCGCAACACCACCCACGGTCGGCGGATACGGATGGGCCGTGGGCGCAATGGGCGCATCAGCAACGGGGCCAGGAAGCCTAGCGCAGCGCCGAGCAGCTGATGGCCGGCGCTGACGGACACGTTCAACACCAGCCACAGCAACCACAGCGCCAGGGACAACCACGGGGCGGGAAACAGGCGCTTCATGGCTGCACCTCTGACAAGGCGGCGCGGGTCTCTGGGTTGGGCACGGCGCGGGTGGCGAGTACCGACATCACATAATGTTCCGGGTTGTTCAGCGCATCGGCAGCGGATTGGGTGTAGCGCAGCAACGGCTCGGCCTTGAAAGTCAGGGCGATACCCAGGCCCAGCAAAAGGATGATCGGCAGGCATTCGAACGGCCGCAGCAACGGCGATGGGCGTTCCTGGGGCGTCCAGAAACGTTGGATGCCCAGGCGTGAAAAGGCAATCAGCGAGGCCAGCCCAGAGAGGATCAGCAAGGCCAACAGGCCCCACGCCTGGTTTGATACCGACTCCCCGCCGCTGGCTCCGAAGCCTTGGGGATTGAGCAAGGCGCTCAGCAGGCTCAGCTTGCCGATGAACCCCGACAGCGGCGGCATGCCGATAATCAACAGCGCACAGAAGATAAAGCTCAAGCCAAGGAAGGCCATGGTCCAGGGAATCACCTGCCCGACCACGGCTTTCTGCTCGTCATCGAGGTTGATGCCCTTGGGCGGCTGCAAGGATTCCAGCGGTCGCGGCAACGTGTCGAAGTCGTCGTCCAGGGACAGTTCATTGGCCGAGCGCGAGCGTTCGATCAGCTCGGCCAGCAAGAACAGCGCGCAGAGCGCCAGGGTCGAACTCACCAGGTAAAACAGCGCCGCGCCCACCAGGTTGGGTTGGGCGAAGCCGATGGCCGACAACAGGATCCCGGCCGAGACCAGGATGCTCAGGCTCGCCATGCGCTCCAGGCGTTGGGCCGCCAGAATGGCGATGGCGGCGCAGACGATGGTCGCCATGCCGCCGTAGACCAACCAGTCGGCGCCGAAATACGCCGAGGCGCCGGCCTGGCCGGAGAACAGCAACGTCCACAGGCGCAGGATCGTGTAGACGCCGACCTTGGTCATGATCGCAAACAGCGCCGCCACCGGTGCGCTGGCGGCACTGTAGGCCGGCACCAGCCAGAAGTTCAGCGGCCACATGCCGGCCTTGGCCAGGAACGCCACCGCAAGGATGCCTGCGCCGGCGTGCAGCAAGCCGCGGTCGGCCTCCGGCACCAGCGGGATTTTCAGGGCCAGGTCGGCCATGTTCAACGTGCCGGTGACGCCATAGATCAGCGCAGCGCCGATCAGGAACAACGACGAGGCCAGCAGATTGATGGAAATGTAATGCAGGCCCGACGACACCCGCGCCCGACCCGAACCGTGCAGCATCAAACCGTAGGAGGCCGCCAGCAGCACTTCGAAGAACACGAACAGGTTGAACAGGTCCGCCGTCAGGAAGGCCCCGTAGAGGCCCATCAACTGGATCTGGAACAGCGCATGGAAACTCGCCCCGGCGCGGTCCCAGCGGGCCATGGCGAAGAGCAGGGCGCTGACGCCGATGATGCCGGTCAGCACCAGCATCAGCGCCGACAGGCGATCGACCACCAGGACAATGCCGAACGGCGCCTGCCAGTTGCCGGGCAGGTACACACCAATGGACGCGGGCAGGGCCTGGTCCTGGGTCCAGTACAGCAACAGCACGGCGATGCCCAGGCCCAGCAGGCTGGAAAGCAGATTGATCCGTGCCTTGAGCGGGCGGTGTTTCTCGCCCAGCATCAGCATCAACGCAGCGGTCAGCAGCGGCAGCAGGATGGGCGCGGCGATCAGATGGGGCGTCAATATCATTCCTTGGGCTCCCGACCGTCCACATGGTCGGTGCCGGTCAGGCCCCGGGACGCCAGCAGCACCACCAGGAACAGCGCGGTCATGGCGAAGCTGATCACGATGGCGGTCAGCACCAGCGCCTGGGGCAGCGGGTCGGTGTAGTGCAGCAGGTCCTGGGGCACGCCGTCCTTGATGATCGGCTCCTTGCCGATGAACAGGCTGCCCATGCTGAAGATGAACAGGTTGACGCCGTAGGACAGCAGGCACAGGCCCATGACCACCTGGAAGGTCCGTGGCCGCAATACCAGCCAGACACCGGAGGCGGCCAGTACACCGATTGCGATTGCGATGACTTCTTCCATCAGGCGGTGGCTCCTTTGACGGGGGCGACGGGTTTGGCTTGCAGGCCAGGCTTATGGGCCCGTACCGATTGGTGCGCCAGGGCGGTGAGGATCAGCAGGGTGGAGCCGACCACCACGGCGTACACGCCGATGTCGAAAAACAGCGCGCTGGCCACATGGAGATCACCCAGCAGCGGTAATTCAAAATGCCAGGTGTGGGTGGTCAGGAACGGATAACCCACGGCCATCGCCCCCAGGCCCGTGGCGGTGGCGAACAACAGCCCGGTGCCCATCCAGCGCAGCGGTCGCAGGCTCATTTGCGCCTCGACCCACTGGGTGCCGGCAACCATGTACTGCAGGATGAACGCCACCGACATCACCAACCCGGCCACGAAGCCGCCACCGGGTTGATTGTGGCCACGCATGAACAGGTAGAACGACACCACCAGGGCGATCGGCAGCAGCAGGCGCACCAGCACCGACGGCACCATCATGAAACCCAATGCGGTGTCGCTGGCATGGCGCGGGTTGACCAGGTCGGTGACCACGTCCGGCGCCAGCAGGCGTTGTTGTGCCGGCAGCTGCATGCTTTCCTTTGGCGGGCGGAAACGTCGCAGCAGGGCGAACACCGCCAGGGCCACCGCCACCAGCACGGTGATTTCCCCGAGGGTGTCGAAGCCGCGGAAGTCCACCAGCATCACGTTCACCACATTGCTGCCGCCGCCTTCGGGCAGGGCCCGGCTCAAGTAGAACGAAGAAATGTCGTTGGGCGTCTGGCGCGTGAGCATCGCATAGGACAACAGCGCCATGCCGCCGCCGACGGCGCTGGACAGCAGCAAGTCCCGCAGGCGCCGGATGCGCGCGCGCCGCTCGCTGTTGGGCAGCGGCGAGACGTCCTCGATCCGCCGTGGCAGCCAGCGCAGGCCCAGCAGGATCAGCACGGTGGTGACCACTTCCACCACCAGCTGCGTCAAGGCCAGGTCGGGGGCGGAGAACCAGACGAAGGTCACGCAGGTCATCAGGCCGCAGACGCTGACCATGGTCAGGGCCGCGAGCCGGTGGTACTTGGCCTGCCAGGCCGCGCCCAGGGCACAGGCGATCGCCAGCAGCCACAGGGTGACGAAGACGATGGAGCCGGGGATCTTCGGCCGGTCGCCCCAGACCAGCGTGCTGTGCAGCATCGGGATCAGCCCGGCGAGCACCGCAGCGAGGACCAGCCAGAACAACTGGGCCTGCAGGCGGCGGGTGCTGATCCGTCGTTCCAGGCGCCGGCCCTGGCGCATCATCAGCACCAGGCAACGTTCGAACAGGCGCTTGCCGCTGAGTCGGCCAATGAGCGGCGGGTGCTTGATGTGCCCTTGCCGGAACTGATTGCGCAGCAGCAGGTACAGGACGATGCCGCCGGACATGGCCACCAGGCTCATGATCATCGGTGCATTCAGGCCGTGCCAGATCGCCAGGCTGTAGTCGGGCAGCGTGCCGCCCACCACCGGCAACGCGGCGGCCGCGAGCAGCGAGCCGACCACCTGGGCCGGAAAAATCCCCACCAACAGGCAGGTGAACACCAGCAACTCCACTGGCGCGCGCATCCAGCGCGGTGGTTCGTGAGGGGTATGGGGCAGGTCGGTGGCGGTGGGGCCGAAGAACACATCCACGGTGAACCGCAAGGAGTAGGCGACGCTGAAGGTCCCGGCGATGGTGGCGATGATCGGCAGCGCCAGTTCGACCCAGGCCGTGGCGGAAATGAACACGGTCTCGGCGAAGAACATTTCCTTGGACAGGAAACCGTTGAGCAACGGCACCCCGGCCATCGCCGCGCTGGCGACCATGGCCAGGGTCGCGGTGAACGGAATCAGCCGTACCAGGCCGCTGAGCTTGCGAATGTCGCGGGTGCCGCTTTCGTGGTCGATGATCCCGGCGGCCATGAACAGCGACGCCTTGAAGGTGGCGTGGTTGAGGATATGAAACACCGCCGCCACGGCCGCCAGTGGACTGTTCAGGCCCAGCAGCAGGGTGATCAGCCCGAGGTGGCTGATGGTGGAGTAGGCCAGCAGGCCCTTGAGGTCGTTCTGGAACATCGCGCAGTAGGCGCCAAGCAGCAACGTACAGGCCCCCGCGCCGCCGACGATGTAGAACCATTCTTCACTGCCCGACAGCGACGGCCATAACCGCGCCAACAGGAACACCCCGGCCTTGACCATGGTCGCCGAGTGCAGATACGCCGACACCGGCGTGGGGGCTGCCATGGCATGGGGCAGCCAGAAGTGGAACGGAAACTGAGCGCTTTTGCTCAAGGCGCCGATCAGGATCAGCGGCAACAGGATGGGGTAGAGGGCATGGGCACGGATCAGGTCGCCAGCGGCGAGGACCTTGTCCAGCTCATAGCTGCCCACCACATGGCCGAGCAGCATCACCCCGGCCAACAGGCAAAGCCCGCCAGCCCCGGTCACCATCAACGCCATGTAGGCACCGCGTCGAGCGTCGGCGCGGTGGTGCCAGTAACCGATCAGCAGGAACGAGAACAGGCTGGTCAGTTCCCAGAAAAACACCATCTGGATCAGGTTGCCGGAGATCACCAGCCCGAGCATGGCGCCCATGAATGCCAGGAAAAACGCGAAGAAGCGCGGCACCGGATCATCCGGCGACATGTAGTAGCGAGCATACAGCGACACCAGCGTGCCGATGCCCAGCACCAGCAACGAAAACAGCCAGGCGAACCCGTCCAGGCGCAATACGAAATCCAGGCCCAGGCTGGGCAACCAGGTGTAGTGCTCGCGGATCACGCCGCCGTCGGCGATCTGCGGGTACAGCAAGGCCACCTGAACCGTGCCGGCCAGGGCGACGAGGCCGGCCAGCAGTGATTCGGCGTTACGGGCGTTATGCGGCAGCAGCGCCGCGACACAGCTGCCGATGAAGGGCAAAAGCAATAGAACTATCAGTGACATAGGCTTCTATTCGGCGGGAGGTTGTGAGGGATCATACGTGGCGTATTCCCGATCACCAACCGTGAGGGTGTCGCAGAATCCTACAAGGGAGGTGGAGTTTTCTTACTTTGCGCCCTACACATCACCCGTGGCGAGGGAGCTTGCTCCCGCTGGGCTTGTGTAGGAACTGTCGAAGGCTGAGATCTGTTGATCTTTGATTTTTCGCTTGAGACTCAAGTGTCTGGGGAAAGATCGCAGCCTCGTTGCACTCGACAGCTCCTACACAGGTTCAAACGCCCCCCGGCCTCACTGTTCGCGCTCAAGCACTTCATCCACCTCGACGCTACCTTTGCTCCGTGTCTTCAGCTCACTGACAATCACCGCCGCCACGATCAGTGCCGCGCCGAACAAGGCAATCGCCGGCAGCCGCTCGCCCGCCAGGCGCCCGGCGATGCCGGC
Organism: Pseudomonas brassicacearum subsp. brassicacearum; assembly: GCF_008801605.1. Classification (GTDB taxonomy): domain Bacteria; phylum Pseudomonadota; class Gammaproteobacteria; order Pseudomonadales; family Pseudomonadaceae; genus Aquipseudomonas; species Aquipseudomonas brassicacearum. The sequence goes on from NZ_VZPJ01000015.1 coordinate 46,995, forward strand.
CCACACCGGCTCGCCGGCATAGATCAGCGTGGCGCGGGTCGGCGACACGCTTTTCTGTGCCCAGTTCATCGCCACCTGGATCGCTGCGCTCGCGGCGCCCAGGCCCACGGCGCTGACCAGCAGTAACATGGAAAAATCCGGGATCTTTTCCTGGGTCGGCACCACCATCAGGAAGGCCAGCACGGCGGTGCTTGCCAGTTGCACCACGGTCACCCGGCGCACATCGACCTGGCCGGCATAGGCGCTGATCAGGATGATCTCGGCGGCGATTGCGATGGCGCTGATCAACGTGGCGATTTCACCGGGGCTGAAATTCAGCGAGGCCCCGGCCGGGCCCGACACCAGCATCAGCCCGGTGAACGCCAGCATGATGCCGAGGCTGGGCATCAAGCCAGGCCGACGGCCCAGCACCAGCCATTGCAGCAAGGGCACGAATGGCACGTATAACGCGGTGATGAACGCCGACTGGCTGCTGGGGATGCTTTGCAGCCCGACGGTCTGCAAACCGTAGCCGAGCATGATCGCCACGCCGATGAAGCAGCCGGCCTTGAGTTCGAACAGCGTCAGGTCCCGCAGGTGCCGCCAGGAGAACAGCGCGACAAACGCGGCCGCGGCGGCAAAGCGCAGGCCGACGAAAAACATTGGCCCACTGACCGTCATGGCGTGTTGCACCAGCAGGAAAGTCCCACCCCAGATCATGGTAATCAGCACCAGCACGCATTCGGCCTTGCTGAACCTTGAGAAACGGGGGGAAGCTTGCGGGGAATTCACCGATGCCATGACCTTGCGCGCCACTTGAGGCGGACGCACAATGCGCCCGAAGTTGGGCAGTATAATGCGCAACCCAGCCATGTGAGCAATATAGTGCACAAAGAATCCGGCCAGCGGGCGTCCGTCCTGCAACACGTCAGCCAGAACGTCCGTCGTCTGCGGCATGCCGCCGAGCTCAGCCAGACGGCGCTCGCCGAGCTGTCGGGGGTCAGCCGGCGAATGCTGGTGGCCATCGAGGCGGGCGAAAAGAACGTTAGCCTGACCACCCTGGACCGGGTCGCCGAAGCCCTGGACGTGGCCTTCAGCGACTTGATCCAGGCCCCCGACGCCCGCGACCCGAGTCGCATCAACGAATTGGCCTGGGCCGGGACCATTGCCGGCAGCAAAGCCGTATTGCTCGCCAAGGCCACCGCCAGCCGCGAGGTGGAACTCTGGGAGTGGCGCCTGGAGCCCGGCGAGTATTACCCTTCAGAGCCCGACGCCGACGGTTGGAGCGAGCAACTCTACGTATTCGAGGGCTGCCTGACCCTGCTGTTGGGCAGCGAGGAACGCCGGATTGGTGCCGGTGAGTTTTTCATGTTTGCCAGCAACCAGCCCCATGCCTATCGCAACGATGGCCCGGTGGCGGCGAGATTCGTACGCAACGTGGTGATTTGATTCCTGGAGAGCGGTATGGACACAGCGCTGGAGCGACATGAGCAGGGCATCACCCGGGAGGCCGATATCCTGATCATCGGGGGCGGCCTGAGCGGTGCCATGCTGGCGGCACAATTGCTGCGCTTGCCGGGCCGTCGCGAAGTGCTGATCGTCGAGCCGCGCAGCGAACTGGGCCGGGGCGAGGCCTATAGTGCGGTGGAACTTGGCCATACCTTGAACGGCAACGCCGCGCGCATGAGCGTCGACCCGGACAACGCCGATGACCTGACCCAATGGCTCACCGCGTTCATCGAGGCCGGCGGCTGGCCCGAGGCGGATCAACAGCACGTGCCGATCAGCGAATTGTTCCCGCCTCGGGGGATGTTTGGCCTCTATGTGCAACAACGGCTGGCCGAGGCTCGCGAGATAGGCGCGCAAAACGGTTCGACCGCCGAGCACGTGCGCGGCGAGGCCGTGGACTTGCGGGTTGTCGACGATGCCGTAATGCTCACGCTGGATGACGGCCAGTTGTTGCGCGGGCGTTTCGCGGTGCTGGCCACCGGCATGTTCCCGGCGGCACGCACCCCGCAAACCGAATCCAGCGGCTTGAATGCCGCGGCCCTGGACCCTTGGGATGTGGCTGCGATGCGCCAGCTCGATCAGCAGTCCACAGTGCTGATCATCGGTTCGGGGTTGACCATGGTCGATGCCGTCGTGTCCCTGGAGCAGGCCGGGCACCGTGGGCCTATCGAAGTCTTTTCCCGCCATGGCCTGCTGCCCCATGTGCGCCGCCAGCCACCCGCCTGGGTGGATTTCCTCGCCGACGATCACAGCCTGCGGTCACCACGCCAATTGATGCGAGCCCTGCGCGAGCAATGCCGTCAGGCCCAGGCCCAAGGCATCGATTGGCAGGCGCCGCTGGACACGGTGCGTGCTCACATCGGGCGTTTGTGGAACCAGGCCAGCGATGTACAACGTCGGCAGTTCGTCCGGCATGTACGGCCGTGGTGGGAGAGCCATCATCATCGTTCGCCACCGCTGAGCGCCGAACTGGTGGCGCGTCTGCACGAAGAAGGGCGATTGCGGATCCATGCGGCGTCGTTCAAGGGATTGGCGTCCTCTGCCGAGGGCACGCTGGGTATTACCATCCGCCGCCGGGGCGAGACCGGGCTGACGGTGGTGCAGGGCGCGGCGCTGATCAACTCCAGCGGCATCGAATATGACTGGCGCCGGGTTGCACGGCCGTTGCCGCAACAGTTGCTGGCCCAGGGGCTGATCCAGCCCGGGCCGCTGGCCCTGGGCATCGCCGCGCGTGCCGATGGCGCGGTGCTGGACGTCCAAGGCGAGCCTGCCGAGCGCCTGTTCGCCATGGGCCCGCCACTGCGGGGGATGTGGTGGGAAAGCACCGCCGTGACCGATGTGGCGAGCCAGGCGAAGGCGTTGGCCGTGCGTTTGGTTGAACTGCAAACCCAAGATTGAAGTTGGACACTCCCTGTGGCGAGGGGATTTATCCCCGCTGCGTGGGAGCAAAGCTTGCTCGCGGTGCAGGCGCCTCGGTTCCCAGGGAGACCGCGTCATCTTCATCGTGGGCAAGCCTTGCTCCCACAGGTGGGAACGATCGTTATGAGCGGTTTGCTCAGCAGGTCATTGCTCGCTGACCTTGACCCAACGCTCCTCCCGCGCCGCCACACGAATCGCCGCCGCCAGCCGCTCCACTTCCCAGGCCTCTTCGAAGTCCGTCCCGCTGCCGCCTTCGCCTGCTAGGGTCATCACCAGTTCATGCACCTCCAGGGTCTTCAATTCGTTGTACCCCAACTGGTGCCCGGCCGCCGGGCTGAACGCGGCATAACCCGGCAAATCCGGACCGGCCAGCAGGCGCTGGAAACCTGGCTGGCCAACGCGACACAGGCGCAGTTCATTCAGTCGTTCCTGATCGAACGCCAAGGTGCCGAGGGTGCCGCTGATCTCGAAACCCAGGTGGTTCTTGTAGCCGTGCTTGAGCCAACTGCTGCTCACCGTGCCCCGGGCGCCGTTGGCGAAACGCAGCAGCCCGTGGACCTGGTCATCCACCGCGATGGCGCGTTGTTCGGCATTGCCCGCGCTGGCAGGGCGTTGGTGGTGAACGGTCTGGCTGTCGGCGCACACCGCCTCGACATCGCCCAACAAATGCCGGGCCATGGCCAGCAAGTGGCTGCCCAGGTCCGCCAATGCGCCGCCGGCGTGGGCCGCTTCGCAGCGCCATGACCACGGCGAGGCGGGGTCGGCCATGAAGTCTTCGCTGAATTCGCCCTGGAAACTGATGATCTGTCCCAGTTCGCCGCGCTGGATCATGTCCCGCGCCTGTTGAATGATCGGGTTGTGCTGGTAGTTGTAGCCGACCCTCGTCACCACCCCGGCCGCCTTGGCCGCCTGGCGCATCTGCTCGGCCTGCTCCAGGGACACCGCCAGGGGCTTTTCACAATAGACCGGCTTGCCCGCCGCCAACGCTGCCATGGCCATGGGGAAGTGCAGGTGGTTGGGCGTGGTGATGGCGATCAGGTTGACCTTCGGGTCGTCGATCAGTTGTTGCCAGTCGCTGTGGGCCGTCTCGAACCCCCAACTGTGGGCGCATTGCCGGGCACGCTGCGGATCGGCGTCGGCCAGGGCCGCCAGCTTCAGGTTCAGGGGAAGGTCGAACACCGCCTTGGCATTGTGGAACGCCAAGGCATGGGCACGGCCCATGAAGCCGGTGCCAATCAGACCGATGCCGAGTTCACGCATGATGAAGAGCCCTTTGAATTGTTATTTTCAGGAGGGCTATTTATGGAATAAATATTCTCTAATTGCAAATATTGGAATAAATATTCATTTTCTGTGTGATCACCATAGTCCCTGTGGGAGCGAGCTTGCTCGCGATAGCGCCGCATCAGTCGCACAAGTACTGGCTGACCCACCGCTATCGCGAGCAAGCTCGCTCCCACAGGGTTTCTCACAGGTCTGCCATGGCGCTCACTGTCAGGACAGGAAACCACCATCCACATTCAACGCCACACCCGTGGTGTAGCTCGACGCATCGCTGGCCAGGTACAACACCGCGCCGGCCATTTCGCTTGGGTCGGCCACGCGCTTGAGGGGAATCTGCGCCAGGGCGGTCTTCAGGATGGCGTCGTTCTTGACCAGTGCCGAGGCGAACTTGGTGTCGGTCAGGCCCGGCAGCAGGGCGTTGCAGCGGATGCCGAACTGCGCGCATTCCTTGGCGAAGACCTTGGTCATGTTGATCACCGCAGCCTTGGTCACCGAGTAGATGCCCTGGAAGATCCCCGGCGAGATGCCGTTGATCGACGCCACGTTGATGATGCTGCCGCCGCCGTTCTCGCGCATCAGCTTGCCGGCTTCCACCGACATGAAGAAGTAGCCGCGAATGTTCACGTCCACGGTTTTCTGGAACGCACCCAGGTCGGTGTCCAGGACGTTGCAGAATTGCGGGTTGGTGGCGGCGTTGTTGACCAGGATGTCCAAGCGCCCGAACTGTTCGCGGATACCTGCGAATACCTGGCTGATCTGCTCCATTTCACCGATGTGGCAGGCGATGGCGGTGGCCTTGCCGCCAGCGGCGATGATGGCGTCGGCCACGTGCTGGCAACCGTCGAGCTTGCGACTGGAAACGATCACATGGGCGCCTTGCTGGGCCAGCAGTTTGGCGATGGCCTCGCCGATGCCGCGGCTGGCGCCGGAAACGAAAGCGATTTTACCGTCGAGGTCGAACAACTGGGTCTTGGACATGCTGTTTCCTTGTTATAGGTGCGCTCAGAGCGTGGATTTGCTGATGACCTGCAGGCTCATCTGCTCCAGCAGTTTGTTCATCTGAACGAACTGCGCGAAGCGTTTGTCCTGGGTCTGGCCGTGGAAGAAGCGGTAGTAGATCTGCTGGACGATGCCGGCCAGGCGGAACAGCCCGTAGGTGTAATAGAAGTCGAAGTTGTCGATGCGGATCCCGGCGCGCTCGGCGTAGTAATCGACGAACTCGCGGCGGGTCAGCATGCCAGGGGCATGGCTTGGCTGACGGCGCATCAGTTGGACGGGGGCCGGGTCTGCGGCTTCGATCCAGTAGGCGAGGCTGTTGCCCAGATCCATCAACGGATCGCCGATGGTGGTCAGTTCCCAGTCCAGTACGCCGATGATCTGCATCGGGTTCTCCGGGTCGAGGATCACGTTGTCGAAGCGGTAGTCGTTGTGGACGATGCTCGAAGTGGGGTGGTCGGCCGGCATCTTGTCGTTGAGCCAGGCCTTGACCGCTTCCCACTTCGGCGCATCGGGCGTCAGGGCTTTTTCGTAGCGGTCGCTCCAGCCGCGGATCTGTCGGGCCACGTAGCCTTCGGGCTTGCCCAGGTCGGCCAGGCCGCAAGCGTTGTAGTCGACACGGTGCAGCTCGACGAGCCGGTCGATGAAGCTCTTGCACAGCGCTTCGGTGCGGGCGGCGTCGAAACCCAGTTCCGGCGGCAGGTCGGAGCGCAGGATGATGCCCTTGACCCGTTCCATCACATAGAACTCGGCGCCCATCACTGACTCGTCGGTGCAGTGCACGTAGGCTTTGGGGCAGTACGGGAAACCTTCGCGCAATTGATTGAGGATGCGGAACTCACGGCCCATGTCGTGGGCGGACTTGGCCTTGTGGCCGAACGGCGGACGGCGCAGGACGAATTCCTGCTCGGGGTATTCCAGCAGGTAGGTCAGGTTCGACGCGCCACCGGGAAACTGGCTGATCTGCGGCACGCCGGTCAGGCCGGGAATGTGGGCCTTGAGGTACGGGTCGATCAGGTTGGCATCGAGTTCTTCACCGTCGCGCACGCGGGTGGACTGATCAGTAAACGCCATGCTTATCCCTTCTGCTTATTTTGGAGGCCATCGATCATTGGCTAATCTAATGGCGCGCGGGAGGCGTCACAAGCACGCCAGGGTCTTATAGGTTAGCGTGTTGCAGGATAATCAGCGGGCCTGATGCACGACGGCCATGGGCGAGCTATGGTTGTGAGGTCTGTCGCTTTCAGGGAGTCATCGCGATGGGATGCCCGCAAGTCTGTGGCACCGCGACCTTGCAATGCAGCTTCGGCGCTGCCCCGGCGGTGCTCAATGTGCTGCCGGTCAATCGCCTGCTGACTGGCGGGATGCCGGCGGCGAACATCATGGATCACATCCCGCTGGTGAACATCACCACGTTCGGCATGTGCATGAGCCTGGCGAACCCGACCGTGGCCGCCGCCACCGCTGCGGCACTCGGCGTGCTGACCCCCATGCCATGCATCCCGGCCACTGCGGCCCCATGGATCCCCGGCGGCGCCCCGACCCTGTTGCTGGGCAACATGCCGGCCATCGATGCCAACAGCACCTTGATGTGCACCTGGGCCGGGGTGATCAAGATCGTCGTGCCGGGGCAGGTGCAAATGCTCATCCCCTGATTGGCAATCTTGCAGGCATTGCACAGGGGGGGAAGACAATAGTCAGGCCTGCGCCGGATCATTCCAGCGCCTGAACCACCAGCGCACCCGGGAGATTGGCTTGCCTTCGGCGTCCAGTGGCCGGCCGTCTTCGGCGTAGGCCTGGGCTGGCTCCAGCAGTTGGCCGTTGAGGTAGCGGGCTTCGACCGCCGGGTTGCCGTTGGGGTGCAGGCGGCGATAGCGGCCGTCGCGCACGCCGTCGCGATAGACCTCGGCTTCGGCCAGTTGCCCGTTGGGGAAGTAGTTGTTCGCCTCACCGTGTAGCAACCCGCGGCGGTACGTGGCCTGGCGTTGCAACCCACCTTCGGCCGCATAGAAACTCGCCACACCCTGCAACTTGCCCTTCACGAACGGCAATACCGCCGAGACCTTGCCATTGGGGTGGTACAGGGTGCTGGTGCCTTGCAGTTCACCTTGGCTGTAGTTGAGTTTTGCTTGCGGGCGTTGGGCTTCTTCGATTTGCAGCGGGCCGTCGAGCTGGCCATCGACCAGTTGCCCGCTCAGTTGGCTGTCGCCACGTTCCAGGTCGAGTTTTTTCGAGGCCATTGGTAGGTTCCTGTCAGTTGACCTTCACCAGGCCGCCCTTGATGGTCAGCATGCCGCCGCCGTCCACGGTCTGTTCGGCCGCGGCCTTGTTCACCAAGCTGATGCCGGCGTCGTTGGTCAGGGTGGTGCCGGCCTTGTTTTCCAGCGAGGTACCGGCCTGGTTGCTCAGGGCTGTGCCGGCTTTCTGGCTGATGGACGTGCTGGCCTGGGCGGCCAGGTCGGCGCCGCTCTTGATCGCGAAGCTGCCGCCGCTTTGCAGGGTCAGGGTGCCGCTGACCTTGATGGTCAGGTTGCCGTCCACCGTCAGGCTGTAATTGCCGGTGACCTTGTGCTCGTAGTTGCCGCCGGTGCTGTGGGTCTGGTCCGAGCCCACGGTGACGGTGCGGGTGTCCTTCACATCAAGGCTGTCGCTGCCGGTCTGGATGGTCACGCTGCGCTTGCCTTTCTCCAGGGTCACGGTTTCGTCGCCATCCTTCACCGTGCGGGTGCGGGCGTTCTGCACCGTGAGGGTTTCGTCGTGGCCGACGGTGGCGGTGGTGTCGTTGAGCACGTTGATGTTGAAGTCTTTCTGGGCCTGGAGAAACACCTCTTCGGCGTCCTTCTTGTCTTCGAAACGCAACTCGTTGAAACCGCCGCCGCCCTTGGACGAATTGGTCTTGATCCCGGACTGGGTCTGGTTCGCCGGCAGTGCGTAGGGCAGGGCGTTGTCGCCGTTGTAGACGCAGCCGGTGACCAGGGGACGGTCCGGGTCGCCGTCGATGAAGGTCACGATGACTTCCTGGCCGATGCGCGGTACGAACTGCATGCCAAAGCCTTTGCCGCTCCAGGGCAAGACCACGCGGACCCAACAGGATGAGGTCTCGTCGTTCTTGCCGGTGCGGTCCCAGGGGAACTGCAATTTGATCCGGCCATATTCATCGGTCCAGATTTCTTCGCCGGCCTTGCCCACCACCAGCGCCGTCTGGGTGTGCATGCGCGGTTTTGCCGTGACGCGGGGCGGTCGATAGGCCGTGGCCTTGGGGATCGCTTCGAAGCGGTTGCGATAGCTGTCGTGGCTGGCTTCGTGGCTGACCGAGGTCACGACCCAATCGATATTCAGCGTCGTGTCTTCGTGGCCGGCGAGGGTGAACCAATACCCTGGCACCAGCCAGCGGCAATCGCTTTCGCCGACAAAACGTTTCTCCTGGCTGCGCAGGCCGTCCACCCGCTGCTTGGTCAACGCATCGCCCTGGGCCTTGGCGGTGTAGCCGCCGGGATGTTCGTACATCGAGCTTGGCCCGGCCACGGCTTCGGCCTGGCTGTAGAGCGATGTCGTCGGCGTGGTGAACTCATAGTCGGTTGCCTGGTAAACCCCGGCCACCGCTTGCAGGCACACTTGCCCGGAGCGGATGCCATGCAGTTCCCGCTCGCCGATTATCTGCCCGAGGTAGTTCACCGTCGGCCCGTTGGGAATCGGTGCGAAAGCGTCGTTGCTGTCGGCCAGGACCAGCGTGTGGGTGCCTTCCTCATGGGTGAAGAACCAGAAGATCCCGTCTTCTTCCAGCAGGCGCGAGACGAAGGCCAGGTCGGTCTCGCCATATTGCACGCAGTATTCGCGCGGGGTGTAGCTGCCGGTGAGCTTGAGCTGGAAGTCGGTGAAACCATGGGCCTTGAAAATCGTGGTGACGATGTCCGAGGTGGCGAGGTTCTGGAATACGCGGTTGTTGCTGGCCAGGCTCAGCCACCAGAGCCAGGGCCGGAGCAGGAGTTGATAGCGCTCGGCGGTGGCGTCGGCGGGGAGCTGGCGGATTTCCGCGACCAGCAAGTCCAACGGGCGCAGCAGCGCGTCCTTGTGCAGGGTCGTGGTGACGTGACTGGCAACGGCGGTGGTGAGGGTTAACGAGGCGCCGTCGTTGATACCGTTGAGGATGTGCGAGCCCAATGCGTTGAGGCTTTCTTCGCCCGATAGCGATTCGGGGTACAGCGCCGACAGGGAAGTGGCGGTCAGGGAGAGGGTGGTGTTGCTGTCAGTGGTGCGGGGCATCAGACATTCTCGGCGTATTAAAATACCTTCGGGAAACCCGTCTGCCGGTCCGGCCCATAAGCATGAGTCTACCGGGAGGCAATGGCTCTGTTCCTGTCAATGTCCGTTGCGAGCACTCATGTGATTCACCTTGAGCTTCATCCAAGACCGCTGAACTGATTTCGATAAAATAATGCGCTTGCCGGGTTACCTGCAAAGTAGTGATACGACACCCCCTGTTTGGCACCGTTACAGGGACCGCACATAAGCTGCAGGTTGCACATGTCATGTTCGATCAGGGTGCTCACGGTAATATTGAAATCCGGATCCCCTGGGTGAATCAGTTTGGTATGGGCATTCGGCAAATGGGCGATGTCGAATTCGAATACCTCGATACTTTCCTGGCGGGTAACACTGTCCCAAATTTTGGCCCTGATGATGCCACTTCCCGGGTCAACGCCATATCGCCCGATATCGGTCAATGCCGTGCTCGGATTGATCTGATACTCAACGATGTAGTTCCCTGTGACCTGTTCGATCACATTGTTGTCATCCAGGGTTATGGTTATCCGTTGCCTGAGCGGACCGGGTGAGCGGGGCGGAACGACTTGCTGAAATAAGATTCTATTGGGTATTTCTTCTCTACTTAGAACATGATCCGCCTGGGCCAGATAGACCGGCAATACTCTGTTGCACAGACAGCGGAAGGTATCCTCCAAGCCAGCGCCATAGTCTTCTTGCTGGGGGCGGGCAATATCAGCGCCGCGCCAGATTGTTCGAAAATAATCCCAATTTTCGATTAAGGACTGGCGGGTTTCATTCCAGCCGACCACGAAATTTCGATCGGCGCTGTTCACGGTTGAATTGATAACGGCAACCACTTCTCGAGTTAAGGACATGTTCACTCCCTTCTGACTTGTCTAATGCCTATTCCAACACCCACTCCGCCAACTTCCCTGTCACTTGCGTCATCAACACATTCTCGACGTCCCGTGCCCCCGCCGCGCTGCATTTGGCCAACACAGCCTTGACGATTCCGGCATCGAACTCGAACTGCTTGCCCGTCGCAGCCTTGTAGCGCCCGCGCAGTTTTTCCAGCTTCGCCAGCACGATCCCCTCCAGTGTCGCTTCATCCAGCGGCCGGTATGCCACCACGGTCATGCGCGCCAAAAACGCCGGGCGGAATGCTTGCAGCAGCACCTTGTGCAAGGCTTCGTTGAAGGCGTCGCTGCCCAGTTGCGCGGCGGGCGTATCCAGCAATAGCTCGGCGCCGACGTTGCTGGTGGCGAGCATCACGGTGTTCTTGAAGTCCACCACCAGGCCGGTGCCATCTTCCATCAGGCCTTTGTCGAAGACGTTGTAGAAGGCTTCGAGCACATCCGGGTGGGCTTTTTCGATTTCATCCAGCAGCACTACCGAATAGGGTTTGCGCCGCACCGCTTCGGTGAGCACGCCGCCGCTGCCGTAGCCGATATAGCCGGGTGGGGCGCCTTTGAGTTGGCTGACGGTGTGGGCTTCCTGGTACTCCGAGAGGTTGATGCTGATCAGGTTGCGTTCACCTCCGTACAAGGCGTCGGCCAGGGCGTAGGCGGTTTCGGTCTTGCCCACGCCGGTGGGGCCCACCAGCAGGAATACGCCGACCGGTTTCTGTGGGTCGGTGAGGCCGGCGCGGTAGGCTTGCAGGCGTTGGGCGATGGTGTTCAACGCGGTGCTCTGGCCCATGACCCGCTGGCCCATGCGCTGGCCGAGGGTGCGCACGGCGTGGGCTTCGTCGGCGAGCATCTTGCCCACCGGGATGCCGGTCCAGCCGGCGATCACGGCGGCGACGGTCTTGCTGTCCACCTGTTCGGGCACCAGCGGATCGTCCTGGCGAATGGCATCCAGGCCAGCTTCCAGGCGCAGCAGTTCGGCGGCCAGGTGGTCGATGCGGTTATCGATCTCGGTGTCGGCTTTTTCACTGTCGGCGCGTTCGCTCAGGGCAAGCAGTTCGCGCCGGGTGTCGAGCAGTTCGCGCACGGCTTCGCGCTCTTCGCCCCAGCGAGTTTCCAGCTCGCGGATGGCCTGCACATTGCTGGTCGATTCGTCTTCGAGCAGAGTGATGCGCTCGCGGTGATCGAGCCCGGTGGCCTGTTCCCGGCGCAGGCGTTCGACCTCGTCCTTGAGGCTGTTCTGCCGATGGCGCAGGCTTTCCAACGGCGGCGGCACGTCGTGCTGGCCGAGGGCGACCCGGGCGCAGGCGGTGTCGAGCACGCTGATGGCTTTGTCCGGCAACTGTCGCCCGGAGATGTAGCGGTGGGACAGCTTCACCGCCTCGTGGATGGCCGCGTCCAGCACCTGCACGCCGTGGTGCTGTTCCAGTTTGCTCGCCACGCCGCGGAGCATTTCCACCGCGGTAAGTTCGTCCGGTTCTTCGACCTGCACCAGTTGGAAGCGGCGGGCCAGGGCCGGGTCTTTCTCGAAATATTTTTTGTACTCCAGCCAGGTGGTGGCGGCCAGGGTGCGCAGTTCGCCCCGGGCCAGGGCCGGCTTGAGCAGGTTGGCCGCGTCGCTGCCGCCTTCCGCGCCGCCGGCACCGATCAGCGTATGGGCTTCGTCGATGAACAGGATGATCGGTTTTTCGGCACTGCGTACCGCGTCGATCACGCCTTTGAGGCGTTGTTCGAATTCACCTTTGACACCGGCACCGGCCTGCAACAGGCCCAGGTCGAGGACACGCAGGGTGACTTCCTGCAACGATGGCGGCACATCCCCGGCGGCGATACGCAGGGCCAGGCCTTCCACCACTGCGGTCTTGCCGACGCCTGGTGCGCCCACCAGGATCGGGTTGTTCTGCCGGCGCCGGAGCAGAATGTCGATGCACTGGCGGATCTCGCCGTCGCGGCCGACGATGGGGTCGATGCGCCCTGCCCGGGCGTCGGCGGTCAGGTCCTGGGTGTACTGGTCCAGCACCGGGTCCTGTTTCTGTGGCACCTCGCCGGGTTTGGCCGGGCGCACGCCACCGGCATGCTCGCGGGAGCTTTCGGTCCATTCCAATAGGTGGGCGCGCAGGGCGTCGCGAGGAATGCGCAGCAACGACGAGGCGCTGTTGAGCAGCAGGCTGCGGCGCTCATCGCGGTCCAGCAGCGCCAGCAGCAACAGCCCGGAGCGGATGCTGTCCAGGCCCAGCACGCTGGCCTGGACCACGGCGTCTTCCAGCAGGCCGATGGTTTGTGCCGACAGGGCGGGTGTGCGGGTGCTGCCGGATTTGAACAGGTCCAGGGCCTTGTTGGTTTCCGTCGCCACCGCGTCACGCTCCAGACCGAATCGTGGCAGCAGGCAGGCAAAATCACCGCCCTCGATGTCGAGCAACTCCAACAGCAGGTGTTCGATTTCCACGTAATGATGGCTGCGCTGCATGCAACGTTGCGCGGCCCGTTCCAGGGCGCGGCGGTTGTCCGGGTTGAGGCGTCCGATCAGGCTGGCCAGTTCCATTTCAGGCTATCTCCGGCTGACGAAGGCGGGTTTCGATCCGTTGCACGGCGAGGGTCGGCTGGCGTTGCAGGCCGCCGTTCCAGTTCAGCCGTGGCGCTGCCTGGCGGTCCAGTTGCAGTGGGCCGGCGCCACGGATCAGCAACACCAGGGTGCAATCCAGGTCGGGGCCGAAGTACAGGGCGTAGAGACTGGCGAGCAGCGCATGGGCTTCGCCGTTGGGCAGCAGTCCGCTGGCCTGGCCCGTGGTCAGCGGGCCGAGGGTCAGGCGCACGCCGGCATGTTCGTCCCAGACGTGGGTGCCGGTCACCGCGTTGCGGCCCAGGCACAGGTTGCGCCCGCCCGGTTGCAAGCGGCTGCGGCTGGCTGGCGGGATTTCACGCCAGCCACCTTCGTAGGCGGTCAGCTCCACGGGCAGCCCGAACTGTTCACGGACAATCGCCGCGAACCCATCCAGGGAGCGCCGGCCATCGGCGTACAGCGCGGTGCAGGCCAGTACCGCCGAGTCGGGGGCGGCCTGGCGTTCCTGCAAGGCCTTGGGCAGCAAGCCGGTCAACGCCCGCAGTTGCGCGTGTACGGCGGACGCGCCTGGGGCGGTAAAACCCACGGCGATGCGATGTTTGCGCATCACCTTGTAAAGCAGGCTGAGCAGGCGATGCTGGAACAGGTCGAGGAATTCCGCCGGGGCGTGGTCCTTCGCCCGTGCCCGTTGTTGCAGCCATTCCTGGTAGGCGTAGGGCAACGGGCCGTCGGGGCCGCCGAGGCCGAAGATCGGCGTGGTCAGGGTTGGCGGCAGGCCGGGTTCCTGGCTCAGGCTCTCGACTTCACTGGCGGCGAACAACGGCGTCAAGGGCCCGCGCAGACGCAAGGCTTCGGCGTGCGGCGCGGTGCCGCTGCCCAAGGGCTCGGCCTGGGGATGTTCACGTTCGAGCAGCAGCAAGGCCTGGAGCCATTCGAAGCGTTGCGGGTCGCGGCGCAGGCGCTGGCTCAGGTTCAGAGCACCAGGGGTTTGCCGGCTTGGGGTTGCCATGTCTTCACCTCCTTGTCGGACTGGACCAGCACGGTGCGCACGAAGCGATTGGCGGTGGCGTAAAGGGAAAAGAATTGCGCCAGCACCCCGGAGAACAGCACGGCGCTGCTACCGACGAAGTATTGCGGGTCCAGTTGCAGGCGCACCTCCAGCCCGTTGCGCCAGCCGCGCCAGGCGTCTTCGCCGACATGGGCGATGACCCGGTCGCAGCCCAGCCCCGATACCCCTTCGATCTGGCGATGGGCGCTGGCCTCGTCCCGCAGGTTGTGCAGTTGGAGAATCTCGCGCAGGGCGTCCAATGCCTGGGGGCCTTCGACCAGCGACAAATGGTTGAGGGTCAATTGCGACACCAGCCGCCAGCGCGATTCGCCGTCCAGGCGCGGCAGGCTTTGCGGGCTGGGTGGGTTGCGCAGGCGTGCCCAGGCCACCGGCCCCGGGCGCTCGAAACCCAACGGGGTGCCGGCCGGCAGGCTCTGGGCCAGATGGCGGTTGGTGCACAGCAGTTCGGCGGTGAGGCTGTAGTCGCGGGTATCGGCCAGCGGGTCGAACTGGGTGTCCACCAGGCTGACCATCAAGTCGGTGCCCAATCGATTCGGGCTCATGCCACTGACCCGACGCGCATGCCAATAACAGGTTTGGTCGCTGCCATGCTGGCTGCCGTAATAGGCCGGCACTTTGCGCACGCCCTGGCTGGACATGGCGCGCATGCCACGGATGCTGTGGATCTCGACGCTGTTTTCCCGATGACTGTCGGCCACCAACCGGTACTCGCTGCGAGTGCCATCCGGGCGCAGCGGCTCGGAAGTCCTGGGGAACAGGTTGATCACCGGCGTGCAGCCCAGGGCGATGTCGCTGGCCTGGAGCGGCAGGCGGCTGGTGGGAGGGCGGTCGAAAACGATGTACAGGTACAAGGACGGGCCGTCGCTGGTGGCGCCGGCCAGTGGCAGATCGAAGAAGCCGAATTTATCCGGGAAGGCAAAGTACTCGGCCAGCAGACGCATGCCCGGATGCACACCGTCTTCATCCGGCAGCAAGACCTGGTCACTGGCGAAGCCGACGATCTGTGGCAAGCCTGTCAGCGACTCCGGCACGCTGCCCGGCGCACCGGCCAGGACCTCGATGGCGTGCGCGCCCAGCAGGTCATACAGCCCGGCGTTGATGATCGGTGACGCCGCCAGGTGTACCCGCAGCGAGTCGATTCCCAGCGTCGACCACTGGCTTTCGCCCAGGCACCGCAGCTCCAGGCGCAAGGCCGAGCGGGCCCGGACCACTCCGGTCAGCGCCTGGGCTTCGTCGCTGCCCAGCAGCAATGCCTCGCTGATTTCCACCGGCCACAAATGCACGGCGGCGGTGGTCCGAAAATGAATGCTCTGGCCTGTGTCCGTGGTGACGAACAACGGTGTGTCGCGGGGCAGCGGGTAGCCCTCGTTCAAGTTGCCTTTGCTGGGGTCGGGTTCGAACTGCACGATGGCGCACGAAGGCAAAGGGCGCATGGCCAACGGGTAAAGCTGTTCGAGCAGGGCATCGCTGAATTCGGCGTAGTCGTCGTCCAGCCGGCGTTGCAAGCGGGCGGCCAACAGCGCGAAACCTTCGAGCAGGCGCTCGACATGCGGGTCGGGGCACTCTCCGGGGGACAACTCCAGGCGCCGGGCGACCTTGGGGTAGCGCTCGGCGAACAGACTCCCGGCATGCCGCAACCAGGTCAGTTCGCGTTGGTAATAGTCCAACAGTTGCGGGTCAATCGAGTCGCTCATGTCGTACCTCAAGGCCGTCGCCGGCGTGCTCGATGACAAAGGCCACGGGCCATGCGTGCAGGTCGCCGCGCAGCTCACCCAACAGCCGTATGCACAGTTGCTGCGGATGGCCCGGCACCGGGCAGACCTCGACCTCGCCCAGGCGCAGGCGAGGTTCGAAGTGGGTGATGGCCTGGCGGATTTCCCGGGTCAGTTGACGCCGGTCATCGCTGCGCTGCTGTTGCAGCGCGGTCCAGTCGGCGATGCCGTAGTCCAGGATGCTCGGCGGTTCGGTCAGCGCCCGTGGGCCGCGTCGGGTATTGAACAGGCGTGACAGTTCGGCATGCACCGAGTCTTGCAACGCCTGTCGGTCGAACGCCCGCCCGGTATCGTTCGCCGGGCTGGCCAGGCGTTCGAACAGGGGCGGGCGCAGCCCGAAGCCAGCCATGGGCGCGGTTTCCCTACTTGGTCATTTTGTTGGCGGCCAGGTCCCAGGTCGTGCCCGCCGTGCCTTCCTTGGTGCCGTCGTCTTTCTGCGCGGTGAGCTCCCATTTGATCTTGGTGAAGTTCAGCGACAGGGTTTCCACCGGTTTGCCGCCGGTGCCGCCGCTGACACTGACGTTGGACAGCACGACGTTGGTCAGGGTGTAGATGATGAACGGCATGAGTTTGCCGCTGCCCTCGGCGGCATTGCGGCCAACGGTGATGACGGCTTGCGGGATCGGCTTGCCGGCGCAGCAATACTCATTGAGGGTGGGGGTGGAGCTGTCGACGAATTTGGTCAGGGTGAACTCGCCGATGTGGGGTCGGCCGGAGGTGCGCTCCGAGTTGCTGACGTCGTTGGTGACTTGCATCGCCACGTTGTGGCTGTAGGACATGACCTCGATCTTGTCCGTGAAACCCTCCAGCAGGCTGTCGCCCTTGATGTCGCCGCCGAGGTCGAGAATGATTGCATCCATTATGTGGAACTCCTGAAGAAGACGAATGAGGTAGTGCCCGGTACCTGTAGGAGCTGCCGAAGGCTGCGATCTTTTGATCTTTCGCTTGGGACTCAAGCGTCCTTGGAAAGATCGCAGCCTCGTTGCACTCGTCAGCTCCTACAGTCAGCTCCTGCAGTGGGCAGTGGGAGCTTGCTCCCTCGCCAAGGGCGGTCAGGCAGCTACCGGTGGCGGCAGGGTCGCCACCAGGCGGATCGAGGCGGTCAGCTCCTCCAGCTGGAAGTGCGGCCGCAGGAACACCGTGGCCTTGTAGGCCCCTGGCTTGCCGGCCACTTCCGTCACGTCCACCCGTGCTTCGCGCAACGGGTACTGCGCCTTGATCTCTTGCGGCGCGTTGTCGTTGATCAGCACGTAGTCGGCGATCCAGTTGTTGAGGTAGGTCTGCACGTTGTCGCGGGTCATGAAACTGCCGACCTTGTCACGCATGATCACCTTCAGGTAATGGGCGAAGCGCGAGGCCGCGAGCACGTATGGCAACATCGCCGAGATCCGCGCGTTGGCGTTGGCCTCGTTGGTGTTGTAGGCCTTGGCCTTGTTGGTGGTCTGGCCGCCGAAGAACACCGCCACGTCGCTGTTTTTCTTGTGGCACAGGGAGATGAAGCCCAGGTCGTTGAGTTCCTTTTCACGGCGGTCGGTGATTGCCACTTCGGTCGGGCATTTGAGCGACAGATCCCCGGAACTGGTGCGGAACGTATGGGCCGGCAGGCCTTCGACCGCGCCACCGCCCTCGGCCCCGCGAATGGCTGCGCACCAGCCATATTTGGCGAAGGCTTCGGTGATGCGTTGCGCCAGGGTCCAGGCGGCGTTGCCCCACAGGTATTTGCTGTGGTCGGTGCCGTTGACGTCTTCGACGTAGTTGATGCCTTCCACCGGCAGCGTGTCCGGGCCGTATGGCAGGCGCAGCAGGAAGTGCGGCAGCACCAGGGATACGTAGCGCGAGTCTTCGCTTTCACGGAAGGCGCGCCACTTGATCAGCTCCTGGCTTTCGAAAATCTTCGACAGGTCCCTGGGGATCGCCAGTTCGGTGAAGCTGGTCATGTCGAACAACCGCGGGCTGGCCGCGGCAATGAACGGGGCATGTGCGGCGGCGGCGACGTTCGAGAGTTTTTCCAGCAGGCCGATGTCCTGGGGATGCCGGCCAAAGGTGTAGTCGCCCACCAGCAGACTGAACGGATGCCCGCCGAAGGTGCCGTATTCTTCCTCGTAGATTTTCTTGAACAGCGCGCTCTGGTCGAATTCGACGGCTTTTTCCAGATCGTTCTGCAGTTCTTTCTGGGTGACGTTGAGCAGGCGCAATTTGAGCCGGGTGCTGGTCTCGGTGTTCTGCACCAGCAGGTGCAGGCCGCGCCAGGAGGCTTCGAGTTTCTGCAGGTCGGGGTGGTGCAGCACTTCGTTTAGCTGGGCGCTGATCAACTGGTCGATCTGGCTGATGCGGTCGTTGATCATCGCCACGGTGTCCTTGTCGATGGCCATGCCTTCGTCGAGGACCTGGGTGGCGAATTCGGCCAGCATGTCGCGGGCGTAATCTTGCTGGCTGTCGTCGTGGGCCATGCGGCCTTCGGCGATGATCTTGTCCAGCAGGGACAGGGTCTGGGTCGTGCTCTCGCTGGTTTGAGCGCTGGATGAAGCAGGCATGGCGTTATCTCCCTTGAATGATGCGCGCGATCAGGCCTGTGGTTCGGCCGGGGCAGGGTCATCGTTGGCGGCCACGGCGGGCAGCTCCGGCGGTACGTCCTGGGGTCGCGCCGACTTGATTTCCTGCAGGCCCTCGGTGTTGGCGATCACGTCGCGCAGCAGCTTGTCCAGGTCGTCGTTGCCATCGAGTTTGGTCAACAGGTCCCGCAGGCGTTGGCGCGCTTCGAACAACCGACGCAGCGGCGTGACCTGCTCCACGACCTTGACCGGGTCGAAGTCGTCGATGTGACGGAAGTTGAGTTCGATGTTGAGCTTGCTGTCGTCGCCGCTGAGGGTGTTGTTCACCTGGAGCGTGGCGCGGGGGGAGATGGAGGCGAGTACCTCGTTGAAATTATCCCGATCGATTTCGGTAAAGCGCCGCTCATTGAGCTTGGGCAGCGGGTCCAGTGGCTTGCCTGAGAGGTCGGCCAGAATGCCGACCACCAGTGGCAATTCTTTTTTCTCGATGGCGTTGCCGATCTCCACGTCATAGGTGATCTGGACGCGGGGAGGACGGACTCTGTCGAGCTTGTGCTGGGTACTTTCTGCCATGGCGGCCGACTCCGATGCATGTGTGGGCGCAATGCATCGGGAGTCCCGCTCATCGCATTCCCTTGCTGATCCACAGGTTGCAAATGGACGGCAGAAAACCTGTCATTCCCTTGACGAACCTGGCGCATTCGACCGTGTGGGTCGAACTACCCAAGACGCTAGAACAGGTCTATAAAAAAGCAAGCAAAAACAATTTTTGACCGCTGAGAAAAGGAAGATTCATTTTGCGTGGGTTTTTTTTCGGATTTTTTTTGAGCCTGGCACTCACCGGTTGCTCGCTTTTTGCCCCCGGCGTCGACCTGGGCAGCCTGACCCTGGACGTCGCGCCGCGTGCCAATGACGACACGCCGATCGCCGTGGACTTCATCGCGGTGAACGACCCGGACCTGCTCAAGCAGCTGTCGGGCATCACCGCCAGCCAGTGGTTCGCCGAGCGCGAACAGTTTCAGCGCGACTATCGTCAACTCATGTCGGTGTGGGGGCTGGAGCTGGTTCCGGGGCAATTCATCGACCGCCAACCCTTCCCGCTGGAGGGGCGGCGCGCCGCTGGACTTTTGGTCTTCGCCAGCTATAACACTCCCGGAGCCCACCGGCTTCGGCTGGACGATCAGCGCGAGGCCTGGCTGAAGTTCGACAGTCGCGAGATGACCCTCGTGAATGACGGGGCTCGATGACAGCCAGCCTTGAGTGACCGCGGGCCGCCATGCGCGGCGACATTGGGATGTCGAAGGGAGTCGTATGAGTCTGTTACCTGACGCGGTGTGCTGGCATGAGGGGATGCAATTGCTGCCCCAGCATTTTCAATTGCAAGGGCTGCGCGCCGAGGCGCTGGCCGCGTATTTTGCCGGGGCCTGCAATCCTTGGTTCTGGGGTGTCAGCCAGTTGGAAGTCGATCCTTCGGCCCTCAGCGCCGGCCAGGTGCGGCTGCTGCAACTGCAAGGCACCTTGCCGGACGGCTTGCCGGTCAACCTGCAGGCCGGTGTCGGGCCGACCCTGGAGCTGGACATCGGCGAGGCGATCGACAAGACCGACGACGCCACTGTGACTGTGTACCTGGCCGTCAGCCCACTGTGGCGCGCCGGGCAATTGGTGCCGCTCAAGGGGCGCCTGCAATCGGTGGTCGGCGAGGCGTTGCCGGACCTCACCAGCGGTTCATTTCCCGAGTCGATCACCGTCTGGCGACCCAACCCGAGGTTGTGTACGCAACTGAGCAAGGCCGATTCGATCTGCCTGCCGCTGTTGCGCATCCGCAAGGAGGGCGGTGGCTTCTGGCGCGTGCCCTACACCCCGCCGACACCGATCCTGTTGCCGGAGTCGGCCCTCGGTCGACGGGTCGCCGGAGTGTGCGCCCGGGCCCGGGAGAAGTGCATGTTTCTCGCCGGTCGCTTGCGCCAGGCCCAGGCGGCCGGCAACCAGGACGATGCCGTGGAGATCCGCCGGCAATTGACCGCCTTGTGGGCGCGCTTGCCGGAAGTCGAGGGCGCGCTGAACACCCAGGTGGCGACGCCCCAGGCGCTCTACGGTTTGCTGCTGGGGTTGGCCGGGAGCTGGTCGGCCCTCGATCCACTGGCGGGCGTCCCGGCCTTCGCACCGCTGGATTTTCTCGAATTGCAGCGCGGCTACGAGCCGTTGCTCGACTGGCTGGAAACCACCCTGGAACTGGTTCGTGCCGGCTATCGCAGCCTGGCCTTCGAACGCAATGAGCAGGTCTTCTCGATCCAGTTGCCTGACGACCAACCGGACCAACGCCTGGTGATCGGCCTGCGCATGCCCAACGGCGCCAGCGAGCAGGCGGCGGGCGAGTGGTTGCGCGGGGCGATCATCGCGTCGGCGCGGCATATCCCGCTGCTGAGCCGACAGCGCATGAGCGGTCTGCCTCACCAGGCCATGAGCCGCAACGAACAGGTGGCCTACAGCGTGGGCGACGACACCCGTTTGTTTGTGGTGGCGGCCAGCGGGCAATGGTTCGACGCGCAATTGCCGCTGCACATCGTGGCGCCGGCCTCGGCCCAGGCCAGCAGCCCGTGGCAAGTGGTGTTGTTCGTGGCGCAAGCCAGTGAAAGTGCCTGATCGCAAAAGGGGAGTCGTATGCCTGATGGAAGTGGCGGGGCGGTTCGGAGTCTGCATGAGGCGCCGCTGAGCAGCGCTTTTCGCCAGGCCTGGCTGAAGTGGTCCCAGGAATGGCAAGACTTGCCCAAGGACAGCGACCCTGCGGCATTGGTCAATCGGGTGGTGGAGTTTTCCGGGCGCAGCGCCCAGCGTCTGTGGCGGGTGGCCTTCGCCACCGTCGGCGATGCCGCTACCGAGCAGGTCAAGTCGCTGGTCTATGCCTTCGTGGCGCTGGTGGACGAAACCTTGCTGTTCAGCCCCTGGCCCGGACAACTGGCCTGGCAGCAGCACCCCCTCGAATCACGCATGTATGCCAGTCGCCAGGCCGGCGAGCGCTTGCCGGCGGCGATCAAGAAACTGCTGGACGAGCAGATGCCCGGCACCCGGGACCTGGCGAATGTCTACCTGCAATGCCTGATCCTCGGGTTCCAGGGCCGGTTGCGCGGCGAGCCTGGCCAGGTTCAGCATGAGAAATGGCGCCTGGCGTTGTTCACGTTTGCCTGGCAGCACGAACCCGATTATGTCGATGTCAGCCAGCGCCTGGCGCTGTCTTCGGCGACGCCGCCAGTGCGCATGCCGGTGCAGCAATCACTGCCGGACGGCTTTCGCCTGGGGCTGGCGATCCTGGCGATGGTGTTGTTGTTGACCGGGCTGGGGCAGGTGTTCTGGCGTGACATTCGTTTGGAGCTCGAACCGGTGCTGCAACTGAACGAGTCGGTGGTTCAGGAGCAGGACTCATGAGCACCCTGAGTATCGTTGCCCTGGTGGTGCTCGCCATTGTCGTGGTGCTGTTGATCGCGGCCCTGATCTGGTGGCTGCGGACCCAAGGCGGAGCGGCGATCCGCAGTTTCTATGGGGCGGTGCGCCGCATGGAACAGGAGCAGGGCACCCGGGACCGCTATCAGATGCCTTGGCTGATGATGCTCGGTAACGAAAGCGACGGCGCCCAACTGTGCGCCCAGTGGCGCTTGCAACCGACCGACAAGGCCGCCTGGTTCGGGCGCTGGTTTTCCGATGCCGAGGGCTCGGTGCTGGTGGTGCCCCAGGCGTTGTTCCTGCCCGATGAAGGCATGAACCGGCAACGGGGTAATTGGTGGCGCCTGTTGGGGCTGATGTTGCGCTTGCGCAGCAAGCGACCATTGGATGCGGTGATCTGGACGGTGCCGTTCAGCACCCTCGATGACATCGAACACACCACCGAACTGAGCCTCAAGGTCCGGCGGTGCTTTATCGACCTGTTGCAACGATTCGGCCTCAGCCTGCCGGTGTACGTGGTGATCACCGGGATGGAAGAGCTGCCCGGGGTCCAGGAACTGGTCAGCGCGCTGCCCGCCGAGGCGCGTGAATCGATGCTGGGCTGGTCCTCGCCCTATTTGCCGGATGCGGCCTGGCAGTCGCAGTGGAGTGACCAGGCCCTGGACCAGGTCAACGCGGCGCTGTCGCAATCGATCATCGAGATCGGTGCGCTGTCGGGGCAATTGGGCAGCGATCTGTATGGGTTGCCGGAGCGCTTCGAAGGCTTGCGACGGGCCTTGCAGATCCTGTTGGAGCCGGTGTTCCAGGGCAATGCCCAAGGCGAAGCGCCGCGTTGTCGCGGGGTGTATTTCACTGCCAGCCAGGCGCCGGCTGTCAGCGGTGATGGTTTGACCGCCGCCGACAGTGCCCAGCGGCAAACCGTGTTCGCCCGTCAATTGTGGTCACGACGGCTGGTGGCCGAGCGTGGCCTGGCCCAGCCCGTGCCGCGGCTGTTGCGCCTGCGCCAGCGCGGGCATCGGCTGGTCGGAGCGGTGGCGTTGGTGGTGGGCCTGGTCTGGTTGGGTGGCATGGTCTGGGTCTGGCACGATTCGGTGGAAGAAGCCGAAGGGCTGTCGCGGTTGATCCTCAGCACCCATAAGAATCACCTCGTGGTCGATCCTGACGAACCGCAGCTGGAACCGACCCGGCACAACGTGCAGAACTATTGGAACATGTTGGAAAAGGCCCCGCGCTGGCGCTTTGTCTCGGTGGTCTTTCCCACTTCGTGGTTCTCTTCCGTGGACACGCAGCTGGAGAATGGGTTGCGCCTGACTGCTCGGCACCATTGGATATTGCCTCTGCGGGACCTGCTCAATTCAGACCTGGAACAGCTCAAATCCATCCGCAACACCGAGCGGCGGGGCAATGTGGAAAACGAAGATCCGGCGCAATGGCAGAGCTACGTGAAGGCCAAGGCGCTGGTGGACCTGGCGGTACGCCTTGAACAGCACAACCAGATGTTCAGCCAGGTGGTGAACGATCCCAAGGCACCGCTGGACGAACTGGTGCAACTGAGCAACACCGCCTTGTCCCTGGGGCTCAACACCGGCACCTTGAGCCGGCCCCGGTTCTATAACCGGGTGCTGTTCGATGCCCAGAACAGCGATTTGAAAGGGCTGGACCTGAACGCCGCGCGCCCGGTGATCTCCGATAACTTCACCGGCCTGATGCAGCGCTGGTTGGACCATTACTTCCTGGCGGACAACTTCGTGCGCCAGGCCGGCTACCTCAAACTGCACCTGCAACGGCTGGAGGCCGGCGGCGGCAACTCCTTGAGCGAACTCGAAGACCTGATGGCGCTGATCGACGATTTGCAGACCCTGGTCAGCCTGACCAACTCGGCCTGGGGGCGGGGCAAGGGCCAGGACCTGGTCCCCGGCTACAGCCAGATGCTGGACAAGGTCAGCCACAGTACTTTGCTGGGGCCGGATATCGAGCAGGACCTGGAGAGCCAGGCGGCGAAGTTGCAGCAGAGCTTTCGTGACCAGTGGATCGTCCAGACCGGCTCCCGGGACAATCTGCTGGTGCAACAGGGCAGTGGCCTTCTGGTCTTGCAAGACCATGTCACGGCGCTGGACGGTGCAGTGCAGGCTTTGTTCAAGCGTGATTTCGTGGCGCTGGCCATGCAGAAGGATCCGTCGGGCAACAACCCCGATTCGATGGGCCAGGGCGATGGCAGCGATGATTTCAGCGTCGCGCTGAACTACTTCGCCAGCTACAAGAGCTATGCCAATGAAGAAATGCCGCGCATTCCGCCGGATTACCGTGACGCGCTGATGCAGGCCGCTGAAGGTGCCGCGGCCCGGGCCATGTGGTTGAGCCTGGATGAAAGCGACGAGGCGTTGCCCGGCATGGGCTTCAATGTGCAAACGACCCAGGCCGTTGCGCTGCAAAAGGCCTTTATGGACGTGCACCGTGGCGACCTGGCGATCCGTTTCCAACGTCTGCTCAATCGCCGGGCATTGGCGCAGCTCAAGAGTGGCCTGGACGAAATCGATGCCCAGCCGCTGTTCAGCCAGCGGGCCGATGTCCAGCGTTGGGATGGCTCGAAAAACTTCGGCTTGCAACTCTACGGTGCCAGCGATCCACAAGACCTGAAGCTGAACCTGGCCCAGCAATTCGGCGCGATGCTGCAGATCGCCGAGCAGCGAATGCCCGCGCTGGAATGGTTGATTGTCCAGCAGGACAACCTGTCGGCCCTGGAGCACGACCAGGTGGCACGCTTCATGGCCCTCAACGATGAATTGCTCAAGTACAAGAACCAGAACCCGGCCAGCTCGGCGGCTCAGCTGGAACAATTGGTGAGTCGGGACTTTATCGCCATGGACACCACCTCCTGCGCGCAGATCTTGCAGACCTCCAGCCTGCCCGGTGGTCGCGGTGACCTGGCCCTGCGCACGGTCGCGTTGCAGCAGGGCGCCCTGCAACGGTGCCTGTACCTGCAACAGAGCCAGGCGGCGACGGCCTGGAATGACGTGGCCAACTATTTCAATCAATACCTGGCCGGGCGCTTTCCGTTTTCTCAGGATGTGCGGGCCAGCGATGCCGACCCGGCGCGGGTCCAGCGTTTGCTGGAACTGATTGACACACGCCTGCCCCTGGCCCAGGCCGGACTGACGCTGAGCCAGACGCCGGAGCGGCTGGCGGCCGAGGATTTCCTCAACCGTTTGAAACAGGCCGGTACTTGGCTCGGGCCGCTGTTCGTGCGGGACAAGAGTGGCATTCTTGGGGTGGAAATGGACGTGCGCTGGCGTACCGATCGCGATGAGGAGCGCGGCGCCGACCAGGTGATCGCCTGGAGCCTGGACGCCGGCAACCAACAGATCAGCTACCCCGGCGGCGGCCAGCAGAACCTGCGCTGGATGGTCGGCCAGCCCGTACGCCTGACCTTGCGCTGGGCCCGTAACGGTTATCAGCGTCCGGCCAACGACCCGCTGCAACCGAACCTGGTGGTGCGCGACCTGGAGGCCGGTTGGGAGTACCAGGGGCCCTGGTCGTTGCTGCGCCTGATGCGCTCGCTGGTGTCGGTCCAGCGCCAGCCAAATGTAGACTACACCGATTTTCCCCTGGCCCTGCAACTGCCGGTGACCGCCCAGACCCAGGCCAGCACGGCGCAGCAAACGTTGATGTTCATGCGCCTGTCGTTGATGAGCCAGGGCTCCAAGCTGCCTTTGTCGATCCCACCGCTGCCGACGCGGGCGCCCCGTTCACCTTTCATGGCGACCGCATCGAGCCCCGCCATCGCCACCCGTGAGGAGGGCCTGTGAGCTTGCCGATATCGCCTTTGCCTGAGCTGGTCAGCCAGTTGCTCGAGCCGATCAGCGCCGAATCGCCCTGTGGCCCGGACCTGCGCTACGAACCGGAATACGACCAGTTGCGCGAATTGCGCCGGGAAGACGACACCAGCCTGCCCACCGGCGTGTGGCAGTCTTCGATCAAGCGCGCCCTGTGGCCAGACCTGGAACGGCTTGCGACCACGTTGCTGCTTGAGCGCAGCAAGGACCTGATGATCAGCGCCTGGCTGGGGGAGGCCTGGCTGCATATGGCCGGGCTGGAGGGGTTGCCGGGTAGCCTGGCGCTGGTGGCGGGGCTGTGTGAGCGCTATCCGGAGCAGTTGCACCCCCAGGCCGAGGACGGCGACCAGTCGTGGCGGGTGATCCCGCTGGAGTGGCTGGCCCGGCGCTACAGCGAAGTGCTGCTGACGCGGGTGCCGTTGTTCGACGGCCGGGAGCAGGCCTTCGCCGCTTTCTCCCTGGACGACTGGCAACGCTTGCAGCGCCAGCAAGTGTTGGTCAACGACAGCAAGAACGCCAAGGCCTCGGCCGAAGCGGCGCGCAACGATCAAAAGAAACTCGGCGAACTGATTCGCAACACACCCTTGTCGTTCTGGTTGCACCGCCAAGGCAGCCTGATGTTGAGCCTGCAACACCTGCAACGGCTCGAAGCCTGGAGCGACGCTTACCTGGGCAACCTGGCCCCGGGCTACAAATCCCTGCAGGACGTGATGCAGGCCTTGCTGACACTGGTAGAGGAGTTCATCGCGATGCACCCACAGCAACCCACCGTCGCGCCGGTGCAAACGTCCCCGGCATCCACGACGTCGACGTCCCAGCCGCAGGCGGCTCCAGCCCAGGTCTTCCAGGAACCGGCCAATCGTGAAGAGGCCTACCGACAGCTACTGGTCATCGCCGGTTACCTGGCCCGTACCGAACCCCACAGCCCGGTGCCCTACCTGATCCGACGCGGCGTGGAGTGGGGCAACAAGCCGTTGAGTGAGTTGCTGGGGGAACTGATCAGTGCCGATGCCGAGTCCCGGCGCTTGTGGACGTTATTGGGCGTTCTCTAACGCTCCTCGTCGGGCCACGGCACTGGCGTCAACACCGGTTTGCCGGAAAAGAACGCGGTCAGGTTCTGGCCCACCAGCTCTACCATTGCGCGGGTCGCTTCCGGCGACAGGCCGGCCACGTGGGGGGTGAGGACGACGTTGGGCAGGTTTTTCAGCGCCTGCGGCACCTCGGGCTCGTGATCGAACACATCCAGGGCCGCTCCGGCGATTCGCCGGTGCTCCAGGGCGCTGATCAGATCGGCGGTGGCAACCACGCTGGCCCTGGCGACGTTCACCAGAAACCCTTTTGGGCCGAGCGCATCGAGGGTCTGCTTGTTGATCAATTGCCGGGTATCCAGGCCGCCTGGCGTGGCGACGATCAGGAAGTCCGAAACCCGTGCCAGTTCAGTGGGAGTGGCGCAGAAGGTGTAGGGCACGTCATTGCGCACCCGACGATTGTGATAGCTGATACTCATGTCAAAGCCCAGGGCGGCCCGTTTGGCGATCGCCATGCCCACCGCGCCAAGGCCCAACACGCCCAGCCGCTTACCCGCCAGGGAAGGACGCGCAACCCTTGGCCATTCGCCCCGGCGCAGGGCGGCATCGGAATGGGGTATGTCGCGCACCAACGCCAGCAACAGCGCCATGGCATGGTCAGCCACCGACGACGCGTTGACCCCGGCGCCGTTGGTGACCACGATGCCCCGATGGCGCGCGGCCTGCAGGTCGACTTGTTCGTAACCGGCACCGATCACGCAGATGATTTTCAGGTTGGGCAGGGCGGCGATCTCTTCCTCCGTCAGGCCCAGGGGGCCGCGGGTCAGCACTGCGCTGAAGCGTTCACCGTGTTCGAAAATCGCCGTCTTGCGTTCGGCAGGCGTGGGCGCCAATTCCAGGTGGTAACCCTGCTTCTCGAGGATCGGCAGGTAATCATTGACGGTTTCAACCAGTACCAGAACGGTTGCGGTCATGCTGGGCTCCTGTGGGTGCTGGGGCGATTTCAAGTATTCAACCTGATTGTAGGAGCCGGGGGCAGGGGGGCTTGGCTTTTTATGTGCATTTCGGATTTTGTTTGCAGGGTACATATCCATTGCTGCGGTCACGGCTGCTTAGGGTTCCGCCCTGACGGCGGGTCACTTTCGAAAAGCCCGGAAGCCGGCCCAGTCAAAAGTAAGCAAAACGCTCATGCCCCACCACTCGGCACCTCGCCTAGGCTCGATGTGCCCTCACTTCGGCCATCGTGGTTAACGGGGCGCCGAGATCAACGTCCACGCCGAGGCCGCCTAGTAGCCGACCTGACTCTCCCGGTCGTACACCCATCAGATCTGTTTGAGCAGGACCTGTGGGAGCAAAGCTTGCTCGCGAGGCGGCCTGACAGCCGGCCTGTCTCTCCGGTTGTACCCCGATCCAATTGTGGGAGCGAGCTTGCTCGCGAAGGCGGCGGTACATTCAGTGCTGGTGCAAGCGGACACACAGCTATCGCGAGCAAGCTCGCTCCCACAGGGAATGCAGGGATAATTCTATGGCAGCGATCTGATACGCATAACCGCTCCTCAGCTAAGCCTTTGCTTCTGCTCACTAATCCCGGACAATCGCGCCCCTGTTTCGGCCAGGGCGCTGCCTGTCGGGTTTTTCCGACTCGTCCCGGCCGGGTGCATGTGACCGGAATACGGAGATCCGCCCGGATGAATGATCAGGCCAATAGCGTCGAAGAGCGCTTTGAAACGACAGTCCCAGCCACCCTCAGCCAATGGAGTCGCCAGGACACCACGTGGATGCTGGGCCTGTTTGGCACCGCCATCGGTGCAGGTACTCTGTTTTTACCCATCAATGCGGGCCTGGGCGGCTTCTGGCCGTTGCTGATCCTGGCGGTGCTGGCGTTCCCCATGACGTTCTATGCCCACCGGGGCCTGACCCGTTTCGTGTTATCCGGTCGCGACGGCGCGGACATCACCGAGGTGGTGGAAGAACATTTCGGCCTCAAGGCCGGTGCGCTGATCACGCTTTTGTACTTCTTTGCCATTTTCCCGATCCTGTTGATCTACAGCGTGGCGTTGACCAACACGGTGGGCAGTTTCCTGGAGCATCAGTTGCATATCCAGCCGCCTCCTCGGGTGGTGCTGTCCCTGGTGCTGATCCTGGGCCTGCTGGCGGTGGTCCGTTGTGGCGAGCAGGCGATCGTCAAGGCCATGAGCCTGATGGTCTACCCGTTCATCGTTGCGCTGCTGTTCCTGGCGGTGTTCCTGATTCCCCACTGGAGCGGCGGTATCCTGACCACGGCGTCCACGCCGCCTGAGGCTTCGGCGCTGCTGCATACCTTGTGGCTGGCGATCCCGGTGATGGTGTTCTCGTTCAACCATTCACCGATCATCTCGGCTTTTGCGGTGGACCAGAAACGTCGCTACGGTGCCAACGCCGAGGAGCGCAGTTCGCAGATCCTGTCGCGTGCCCATGTGCTGATGGTGGTAATGGTGCTGTTCTTCGTGTTCAGCTGCGTGCTGACCCTGAGCCCGGCGCAACTGGCCGAAGCCAAGGCGCAGAACTTGTCGATCCTGTCGTACCTGGCCAACCACTTCAGCAACCCGACCATCGCCTTTGCCGCGCCGTTGATTGCGTTTGTCGCCATCTCCAAGTCGTTCCTGGGGCACTACATCGGCGCCAGCGAAGGCCTCAAGGGCCTGATCGTCAAGAGCGGCCGGCGCCCGGCGCCCAAGACCCTGGATCGCCTCACCGCCGCGTTCATGCTGATGGTGTGCTGGGTCGTCGCGACCCTCAACCCGAGCATTCTGGGCATGATCGAAACCTTGGGCGGGCCGGTCATCGCGGCTATCCTGTTTCTGATGCCGATGTATGCCATTCGCAAAGTTCCGGCCATGGCCCGTTATCGCGGCCAGGCTTCGAATGTCTTCGTTACGTTGGTGGGTTTGGTGGCGATTACGGCGTTGGTTTACTCCCTCTTGGCGTAGGCCTTTATTGGAGGGCGAGGTTGGTGTGTATATCCGTTACCGCAGCAACGGATATGTCCCCAAAAAAAGGCACTTCCCCTCAAATAGACAGGCATAAAAAAACGCCGCCCCTCGCAAGAAGGGCGGCGTTTTCAGTCGGGCGTTTTAAGCTTTAGGCTTGAACGACCGGGATGTTGGCGTTTGCAGCCGCTTCACGGAACTCGGCGATCTGGTCGAAGCTCAGGTAGCGGTACACGTCCGCTGCCATGCTGTCGATCTTGCCGGCGTATTCCATGTACTCCTCGACGGTCGGCAGGCGACCCAGGATCGAAGCAACGGACGCCAGTTCGGCCGAAGCCAGGTAGACGTTCGCGCCGTCACCCAGACGGTTCGGGAAGTTACGGGTCGAAGTCGACACCACGGTGGAGTTCGGCTCGACGCGTGCCTGGTTACCCATGCACAGCGAGCAGCCTGGCATTTCCATCCGTGCACCGGCCTTGCCGTAGATGCCGTAGTAGCCTTCTTCGGTGAGCTGGTGAGCGTCCATCTTGGTCGGCGGCGACAGCCACAGACGGGTTGGCAGCTGGCCCTTGACCTGCTCCAGCAGCTTACCGGCAGCGCGGAAGTGACCGATGTTGGTCATGCACGAACCGATGAACACTTCGTCGATCTTCTCGCCAGCAACGCTGGACAGCAGACGGGCGTCGTCCGGATCGTTCGGCGCGCAGAGCACAGGCTCGCTGATGTCGGCCAGGTCGATTTCGATGACTTCGGCGTATTCGGCGTCGGCATCGGCTTCCATCAGTTGCGGGTTGGCGATCCAGGCTTCCATCGCTTGGGCGCGACGTTCCAGGGTACGTGCATCACCGTAGCCTTCACCGATCATCCAGCGCAGCAGGGTGATGTTCGATTGCAGGTACTCGGTGATCGACTCTTTCGACAGCTTGATGGTGCAACCGGCAGCCGAACGTTCGGCCGAGGCGTCGGACAATTCGAAAGCCTGTTCCAGGGTCAAGCCTTCCAGGCCTTCGATTTCCAGGATGCGGCCGGAGAAGGCGTTTTTCTTGCCTTTCTTCTCGACGGTCAGCAGACCGTTCTGGATGGCGAAGTACGGAATGGCATGAACCAGGTCACGCAGGGTGATGCCAGGCTTCATTTTGCCCTTGAAGCGCACCAGGATCGATTCCGGCATGTCCAGCGGCATGACGCCGGTGGCTGCGGCGAACGCGACCAGGCCGGAACCGGCTGGGAACGAGATGCCCATCGGGAAACGGGTGTGCGAGTCGCCACCGGTGCCCACGGTGTCTGGCAGAAGCATGCGGTTCAGCCACGAGTGGATGATGCCGTCGCCCGGACGCAGGGAAACGCCGCCGCGGGTCATGATGAAGTCAGGCAGGGTGTGGTGGGTGGTGACGTCGATCGGCTTTGGATAGGCCGCGGTGTGGCAGAAGGACTGCATCACCAGGTCAGCCGAGAAGCCCAGGCACGCCAGGTCCTTCAGTTCGTCACGGGTCATTGGACCGGTGGTGTCCTGGGAGCCCACGGTGGTCATTTTCGGTTCGCAGTAGGTACCAGGACGTACACCTTGGCCTTCTGCCAGACCGCAAGCCTTGCCGACCATCTTCTGCGCCAGGGTGAAACCCTTGGTGCTTTCAGCTGGGGCTTCAGGCTTCTTGAACAGGTCGAACGGCGGCAGACCCAGCTCGGCGCGAGCCTTCTCGGTCAGGCCACGGCCAATGATCAGCGGAATACGACCGCCGGCACGGACTTCGTCCAACAGCACAGGGGTCTTCATTTCGAAGGTGGTGATGACTTCGTCGGTACCGTGCTTGCAGACTTTGCCGGCATGCGGGTACAGGTCGATCACGTCGCCCATGTTCATGTTCGAAACGTCGAACTCGATTGGCAGTGCGCCGGCATCTTCCATGGTGTTGTAGAAGATCGGAGCGATTTTGCTGCCGAAGCAGAAGCCGCCGGCACGCTTGTTCGGCACATAAGGAATGTCGTCGCCGAAGAACCACAGCACCGAGTTGGTCGCCGATTTACGCGAGGAACCGGTACCGACCACGTCACCGACGTAGGCGATCGGGAAGCCTTGGCCGCGCATTTCTTCGATCTGCTTCATCGGGCCGGTCTTGCCTTGCTCGTCCGGAACGATGCCGTCACGGGCCATTTTCAGCATGGCCAGGGCGTGCAGCGGGATGTCAGGACGCGACCAGGCGTCTGGAGCTGGGGACAGGTCGTCGGTGTTGGTTTCGCCGGTTACCTTGAACACGCGCAGGCTGATCTTGTCGGCCAGCACCGGGCGCTTCTTGAACCACTCGCCGTCAGCCCAGGATTGCAGCACGGCTTTGGCGTGAACGTTGCCATTCTTGGCTTTTTCAGCCACGTCGTGGAAGGCATCGAACATCAGCAGGGTGTGCTTGAGTTCTTCGGCGGCTACCGGCGCCAGCTCGGCGTCGTCCAGCAGCTCCACCAGGGTCACGATGTTGTAGCCGCCCTGCATGGTGCCGAGCAGTTCAACGGCACGCTTCTTGTCCAGCAGAGGGGATTGGGCCTGGCCCTTGGCGAGGGCGGACAGGAAGCCAGCCTTGACGTAGGCAGCCTCGTCGACTCCAGGCGGAACGCGATTGGTGATCAGGTCAACGAGGAAAGCTTCTTCGCCAGCCGGAGGATTTTTCAGCAGCTCGATCAGGCCTGCGGTTTGTTCGGCGTTAAGCGGCTGGGGAACGATACCCAGGGCTGCGCGCTCTTCGATATGTTTGCGGTAGGCTTCAAGCACAGTTATTACCCTCATCAGTGGTCCCAAATGGGTGTCCGGGACGCTCATCCAGGAACCCACGGTACTCATGCGCGTTGGCGGCTTTTTGAGCCACCACGCCAGAGTTTCCGCACGTTCCTCACAGAAGCTGCTTTCAAAGTTTTACGCCTGCAGAACGGGGAGCTGATGAGGGTTGGCGTTGGGCTTTCCCCGCTGGAAAGACCCTTCGCCAACACCGCTCTGAAGGAACGACTGTGCTCGTGACGCTTTGAAAACAGCTTCTAACGGACATTGGCGCCTTAAAAGGCTGGCTGATTCTACGGGAAAAAAAAATTAAAGGTAAGTTGGGCCTGGAAGTTTGAGGGGTGATCAATCTTAGACAAAGGGCTAACATGCCGGCCTGTCCTGTTTTTGCGTGTGCGTTTCCTTATGCCCAACCAGCTCATCAAGACCCCCTGCGTCGGCCTTTGCTCCACTGTCTACGGTGACCTGGTGTGCCGTGGCTGCAAGCGGTTCCACCATGAAGTGATTCACTGGAACGGCTACAACGAGGACGAAAAGCGCGCGGTGTGGATGCGGCTCGAGCAGCTGTTGGTGCAGGTGATGGTGGCCAAGCTGGAGGTTTTCGACCCGGTATTGCTGCGCCAGCAACTGGAGTCGCGCAAGATCCGCTTTGTGCCGCACCAGTCGGAATATTGCTGGGCCTACCAGTTGATCGCCCGGGGCGCACGGGTGATCAACAATCTGGAGGCCTACGGCATGGTGCTGATGCCGGAGTTTCGCGACTGGGATCTGCCGGACCTGCGCGATGCCATTGATCGGGAGTTTTTCCTTCTGTCCGAAGCCCATTACCAGCGTTATATCGCGCCGGGGTTCCTGAAGGATGCGATTGGCGGCTGACAGCTTTTTGTGGCGAGGGGATTTAGCGAAACGTCGCACCGCCCCGCTGTGGGAGCAAAGCTTGCTCGCGATGCAGGCGCCTCGGTTCCAGAGAGACCGCGTCGTTTTTATCGCGGGCAAGCCTTGCTCCCACAGATAAATCCCCTCGCCACAGGTTGACGTGTCAGTCCTTGACCGCCAACTCCACCAGATGGTCCTCGACCTCCTGCGGCTTGAGCACCAGCACATCGCTTTCCAGCGTATCGAGCACAGCTTCGGCGGTGTTGCCGATCAAGACCCCGGACAACCCCGAGCGGGCCACGGTGCCGATCACCGTCACTGCCGCCTGCAGCTTGCGCGCCATGAACGGGATCAGTACGTCCGCCGGACCTTCTTCGATGTGCAGGTGCTGGTCATCGATGTCGAATTCGGCCTGGAACGCCCGGCATTGTTCACGGTACTTGGCCTCGATGGTTTCCTTGAGCTGGAACGTCGGGTCGGCGGACGAGAGCATCGGCGAGGGGTGGGCGCTGATCACATGCAGGTGCGCCTTGGCGAGGAGGGCGATGTCATAGCCATGATCGATGATGGTGGAGTGCAAGTGGCGATGCTCGCCATCGGCATTGCCAACGTCGACGGCGGCCAGGATCACCTTGTCTTTCCAGGAACCTGCGGTTTTCACCAGCAGCACCGGCGTCGGGCAATGGCGTAGCAGCTTCCAGTCTGCCGGGGTCAGCAGGGCTTTTTTCAGCGGGCTGTCGGGGAAGTGCTGCTTGATCACCAGCCCGCATCCTTCCGCCTGCTGCACGTCGATGATGGTTTCGTGGAGGCTTTCGTTCCAGGCCTGCTCGGTGGTGACGCTGTAGCCGTCGGCCAGCAGTGCGGCCTTCAGCACGCTGAGCAGGCCGGCATGGTCATGCTTTTTGTCGCACACCAGCAGATGCAGGTGGGCCTGGGTCACTCCGGCGATCAGTTTGGCGCGCTTGAGCGCCAGGCTTTCCGAATGTTCGGGCTCAATAACCACCAGGATGCTGCGAATGGCTTGCATGATCGGCGTTCTCCTGCAATGAAAAGGCTGGTTTTGCTCAACTATAGTTGTTGTGGGGCAGTCTAGTTGTTGTGGATGAGTCTTCGACTTGATGCATATCAACGGCGGTGGCTGGTGGTCTGGGGGCAGGCCGGTATAATCGGCGCCCTTCGCTCGACTACCTTTTCCCGTGAGCCCCATGAATCTTCCCGAAATTCACGAATTCCTTGGTTGCCGCACCCCCGATGCCTGGGTCCAGGCCGCGCTGGCTGACCAGGAAACGATGCTGATCGACCACAAGAACTGCGAATTCAAGGCGGCCAGCACCGCCCTGAGCCTGATCGCCAAATACCATTCCCACGTCGATCTGATCAATCTGATGTCGCGCCTGGCCCGGGAAGAGCTGGTGCATCACGAGCAGGTCATGCGCTTGATGAAAAAGCGCAAGATCGGCTTGCGCCAGCTCTCCGCCGGGCGTTATGCCTCGGGGTTGCGCAAGGTGGTACGCAGCCACGAACCGGTCAAGCTGGTGGACACCCTGGTGGTCGGCGCCTTCATCGAAGCCCGCAGCTGCGAGCGTTTCGAGGCCTTGGTGCCGCACCTGGACGAGGAACTGGGCAAGTTCTATTTCGGCTTGCTGAAAAGCGAAGCCCGACATTTCCAGGGTTACCTGAAACTGGCTTACCAGTACGGCGACGCCAAGGACATTGCCCAAGTGATCGACAAGGTCCGTGAAGCCGAGCGGGAGTTGATCGAATCGCCGGATGTGGAGTTTCGTTTCCACAGCGGTGTGCCGATGCCGGCCTGAATTGTTAAAAACTCTTAAAAACATGAAACTTCGTTGAAAACCGGCCCATGAGGCCGGTTTTTGCTGTCTGCATTACCCGCCCCGTGGTCGGTTGGCGCCATAATGCGGCCACTTCAATCATGGGTTGGCAGGCGGTTGTTATGGATAACCTGGGTTCGGGCAAAGTGTTGCTGGTGGAGGATGACGAAAGGCTCGCCGGGTTGATCGCGCACTTTCTTTCTCAGCATGGCTTCGAGGTGCGTATAGAGCACCGAGGCGACCTGGCGCTGGCGGCGTTTCTGGCATTCGAGCCGAAAGTGGTGGTGCTCGATTTGATGCTGCCGGGGCAGAGTGGGTTGCAGGTGTGCCGCGGGATCCGCAACGTCGCTGATACCCCGATCGTGATCCTGACGGCCAAGGAAGATGACGTGGACCATATCCTCGGCCTGGAATCCGGTGCCGACGACTACGTGATCAAACCCATCAAGCCTGCGGTACTCCTGGCTCGCCTGCGGGCGCTGCAACGTCGGCAAGTGCCAGACATCAACGTGCGCGGTGCCCATGAGTTCGGACGATTGTCCATCGACCGCAGCAGTCGGGAGGTGCGACTGGCCGGTGACCTGGTCGAGCTGACCACCATGGAGTTCGAGCTGCTGTGGCTGCTGGCAAGCGCGGCAGGCAAGATCCTGTCGCGCGATGACATTCTCAACCGCATGCGTGGCATTGCCTTCGACGGTCTCAATCGTGGCGTCGATGTCTATGTCAGCAAGCTGCGGGCCAAGCTCAACGACAATCCCCGGGAGCCGATGCGGATCAAGACTGTCTGGGGCAAGGGTTACCTGTTCAATCCGTTTGGGTGGGAGCTGTAGATGCTGCGGTTATTCCTGGGACTTTTCCTGGTCATGACGATTGGCTTGGTGCTGGCGTTGCAAACGGTCGATCGCACCTTCGATGCGCTTCTTGACGGTGAGATGCAGCATTACAACCAAGAGGCGGTGCGTGGTCAGGCCTGGTCGTTGGTCGAGCAACTGCGTGGCCTGGACGATTCGGCCCGGGAGCGACAATTGGAAACCGTGCGGCCTCACTACGGCTTGGACCTGGCCTTGGTCGAGCGCGATCAACTGTCCTTGAGCACCCAGGAGAAAGCCGAGTTGAGCCAGGGGCTGTTGGTAATGCGTGACCAGTACACACAGTTCATCTCGCGCATTGACGACGGTTCGCAGCTACTGAGCATCAAGCTGCCGGCAGAGCCGAGCCTGATGCCGTTCTATATCACCGTGGCCTACATGATGATCGCGATCATGATCGGTTTCGTGCTGTTTTTCTGGGTGCGACCTCACTGGCGCGACCTGGAGAAGCTGCGCCTGGCGGCCGAGCGCTTTGGTGGCAACGATCTGTCGGTGCGTATTCAGTTGTCCAAGCGTTCGAACATTCGCGACCTGGCCGAACATTTCAATTTGATGGCTGCGCGCATCGAGGGCCTGATCGCCAATCAGCGCGAGCTCACCAATGCGGTTTCCCACGAGTTGCGAACGCCCATCGCACGCTTGTCGTTTGAACTGGATCAACTCAAGCAGCAGCCCGATCCTAGCCAGAACCGCGAGTTGATTGACGACATGTACGCCGATCTCGGCGAACTGGAAGAAATGGTTTCCGAGTTGCTGACATATGCCAGCCTGGAGCAGGGCGCCACGGTGATTGTCCGGGAGGACATCCAGGCGCGCGATTGGCTCTACAGCGTGGTGGGCAGTGTGGCGCTGGAGGCGGAAGCCGCCGGGGTGCAGCTGTTGATTGCCGAATGTCCGGTCGGGGTGGTCCGTATCGAGCCACGCTTCATGGCCCGTGCGGTGATCAATTTGCTGCGCAATGCCATTCGCTACGCCGATGAGCGGGTGCAGGTGTCATTGACGCGCGCGGGTGATCATTATGAGGTGCGAGTCAATGACGACGGGCCGGGCGTGCCACTGGACGGGCGGGAGAAGATTTTTGAGCCGTTCTCGCGCCTGGACGCCAGCCGCGACCGTCGTACCGGAGGTTTTGGCCTGGGTCTGGCGCTGGTGCGACGGGTGTCGCAATCTCATCGTGGGCACGTGGAAGTAACGGACTCGCCCTGGGGCGGGGCATCGTTTCGCATGACCTGGGCGCACCTTGATTAGATCGGGCGCATTCGCGAGGGAGCCTTCTCTTCAGAAGGCATAAACCACCTGCCCAACCAACGACGCTTGCATCCGCCGCTCCACAATCGGACTGCGGGCTGCGTCGCCGGCCAGGTACTGCACGGCCAGCACCGTCGATACGCTCCACTGTTCGTCGAGCGGCAGTGACCAGGTCAAATCCGCCCCGCGACTCACCAGCCCGCCATGGGTGTCGTGGGCCCGGAACTGACTGCGCGAAGCCTGGGCGGCGCTGACGCCATACCAGGTACGGACATAGTCGCCGTCGCCGAATTGACTGTTGAGGCTGCCCATGAGCTTGCCATGGCTACCCTCGTAAAACGGCATGCTGAGGCTCAGTTTTAGCCGGTTCCAGGCGGAGCCGGTATCACGGTTGTCGTCATCTTCTTCCAGCGCATGTTCGAAGCTGGCCTCAAGGACGATCGGCCCCATTTGATAGGTCCCATCCAACCCCAGCACCGGCCGGGACTTGATCGAGCCCATGCCGTTGAGTTCATCCGAGCCTTTGAACCCGTGCTTGCGATCCTTGCGCACATCGCTGGCACCGATGTACACGCGCAAACCGAAGTCCTCTTCGTCAAACGCCCAGCCCACGCCCTTGTCGGTATCGAGAAAAACGCCATAGGGGCTGACGATCTTCGCACCCAACGCGGGTGCTACGGTCCTTTCGTCACTGCCGCTGTAACGTGGCACGCTGGCTGCGCCGGCCCGCAAGCTGTAACGCCAATCGTCGGCCTGCGATGAGTCGCAGAGCAGAAGCAGGCCGCATGAAGTCAACGACAGACACAGCGAACGGAACATGGGAGCACCCGGATGGAAGTTGGATGCGCCCATGCTAGGCAGTTGCCGGCGGGCAATCTTTGACAGTTTTGTCGGGAAATTGTCAAAGAGTGTGAAGCAACCTAACGACTCAAATCCAGGCGTTCATGCCACTGGGCAATCGACTCTTGGGGATAGACCTCGAACTGCTGGTCGCCCGGATGCGCCTCGACTTCCACCCACGGCGCCTTGGAACCCAGCATCAGGTGGGTGTGCTCCGGCGGCACCGGTAGCGGTGTGTCGATGGCCGAGGCGAAGGGGTGAATCAGCTCCGGCCATTCAGGACTGAACAGCCATAACCCCGAACCGCACAAGGAACAGAAATGCCGTTCGGCGCTGCTGCGGTGGGCGCGTAGATCGCCTTCGTCCTTGAGTCGTGCGTGGTAGATCGAGATGTGCTTGCGACCGCGCACCTTCAGGCTCTGGGCATCGCCCCCCAGGTTGATCGCAAAACCGCCGCCGCCCTGGGTCTTGCGGCAGATCGAGCAGTAGCAGCGCTGATAGGGGTAGGGGTGAGCACTGTCGAGGGTGAACGACACCGCGCCGCAGTGGCAGGATCCTTCTAGCTGCATGGGGAACCTCCAGTGGGATTGGAAATGACTCAGTACAGCCTAGACAGTTTGCGTCTTGACAGTTGGATTGAAGGTGACCATGCGACCGCCTTCGCGAGCAAGCCCGCTCCCACAGGGGATTTTCTGTGTAGATACAATTTGTGGACACTGAAGATCAACTGTGGGAGCGAGCTTGCTCGCGATGAACGATGACACGGTCTAGCGACCGGGCACCCGCCACAAATACCACGCCGCCACCGTCCGATAAGGGCTCCAGGCCAGGCCGATCTCAACCATCCGCTTGCGGCTGGGCTGTTGCTCCAACCCCTTGAGCCGTCGATAACCTTCACGTACGCCAAAGTCATCGGCTGGCAGGATGTCCGGCCGTTCCAGGCTGTAGATCAGCAGCATCTCCACGGTCCAGCGCCCGACGCCGCGCAAGCTGACCAGGCGCTCGATCAACGCTTCATCCTCCATCGCCCGCGCAGTGGCGTAATCCGGCACGATGGCGTCCAGCGTTGCCTGGGCGATGCCCTGGATCGTCGCGATCTTGCTCGCGGAAAACCCACAGCCGCGCAACTGCGCAACGTCTGTCGCCAGGATCTGCCCGGGATTGGGGAATGCCTGCGCCGGGAACAACGCCAGCAGCCGGCCGAGGATGGCATCGCCTGCCTTGGCGTGCAGTTGCTGGTAGGCAAT
The DNA here is from genome assembly GCF_008801605.1 of Pseudomonas brassicacearum subsp. brassicacearum. Lineage (GTDB taxonomy): Bacteria > Pseudomonadota > Gammaproteobacteria > Pseudomonadales > Pseudomonadaceae > Aquipseudomonas > Aquipseudomonas brassicacearum. The sequence continues at coordinate 86,250 of NZ_VZPJ01000015.1, forward strand.
CGCCCGCACCAGGGCTTCATAGGGGTCACGGGCCGGCTTGGGTTGCAGCAGGCAAGGGCCGATCGCCTCGACGTGACGTCGCCAGTCTTCGTCGAGGCTTGCCAGCACGGCACTGGCCTCGTGGTAGGGCACAGGCATCAGGTATTCGTTCTCCGGGGCGCTCAAAACGCCAGGGGCAGTGAAACCTGCACCGCGGCTTTCTCCAGCCGTAGCAGAAACGCCTTGCGCGGCTGTCCGCCACCATAGCCGGTCAACGAGCCATCCGCACCGATCACCCGGTGGCAGGGAATGACGATGGCCAAGCGATTCTGCCCGTTGGCCAGGCCCACGGCGCGGCTGGCGCCAGGGCTGCCCAGCGCCGTGGCGATGCCGCCGTAGCTGCGGGTTTCGCCGTAGGGGATCTTTTGCAGTTCAGCCCAGACCCGTACGGCGAAGGCGCTGCCGGGCATGTGCAGCGGGACGTTGAATGCCGTGAGCTTGCCGGCGAAATAATCGGCCAGTTCGGTTTCGATCTGTTGCAAATGAGCGTTGTGCCCCGGCGCAACCGTGTAGCCGTAGCGTTGCTGCAGCTCTTCCAGTTCCTTGGTCAGGGCCGGGCGGTCGAGGAACTCCAGCAGCACCAGGCCTCGTCGTTCGGCCATGGCCAGCATGGGGCCCAGCGGTGTGGTCAGGCGGGTGAACAACAAAGGTTCGCTGAGGGCTGCGCGGCCCGGCGTGATGTGGAAGGATTTCACGAAGGCATCACGAAAACCGCTCAATGACTCGTAGCCGGAGTCGAACGCGGCATTGTCGATGGAACTGCCGTCCTTGATGCCGCCCAGGGCAATGCCCAGGCGGCGGGTGCGCAGGTAGGCGTGAAAGGTCATGCCGAAATGTTGCTTGAACCAGCGGCGCAGTTTCAGCGGCTCGATACCTTGTTCCAGCAGCAGGGCATCGGTCCAGCGCAGGTCGGGTTCGGCGTCCACGGCCTTGAGTAGGGCCTGGATCCAGTCTGGCGCGATGGCGGCGGCGTCCAGCGGCTTGCAGCGCAGGCAGGCCCGGTAGCCGGCCGACATGGCTTCGTCGGCATGGGCGAAGAACTCGACGTTCTCCGGTTTCGGCTTGCGCGCGGTGCAACTGGGGCGACAGAAAATACCGGTGGTCTTGACCGCAGTGAAGAACACCCCCTCGTAGGCGGTGTCTCGTTCGAGCATGGCGCGGACCATCTCGGCATGGGGCGGGAGCAGCGAGTCGTGTAGGTTCATGGGCCTGAGCATAGAACCGTGCCCGGAACGACTCCACCGAAAAATCGACAGTGAATTCCGTTCACTTGGTCGGACGGTCACGAACAAAAATTGAACCTGCGAGTCTTAAAGGTTCAACCGTTGTTTTTGTCTTTCGGAGACATCATGTCCAAACATAAGAAATCCCTCATCGCCGTTGCTGTCTGTGCCTTGGCGTTCGGTGCCTCGGCCTTGCTGCCTGCTGAGTTGTCGCCTATCGGTTCGAGCTATGCCGCAGGCGGCAATGGGGGTGGTGGCGGCCACGGTGGAGGAAACGGTGGTGGCAATGGCGGTGGCCACGGTGGTGGCATCGGTGGTGGCCAGGACCATGACAAGTCTGGTGATTCCAGCGGCCTTGGCAAAGGATTGGTCAGCGACCACACCGGTACCCGCACCCGCGATCATGGCCTGAGCGGCAAGCACACTGGTACCACTCGCACCGACCGCACCAGCAAGGCTTCGCTGACCTCGAGCATCGCCAACGACCGTGATACCCGTGGCCTGACCAAGGCATCGGCGATTTCCACCGCTACACCAGGTACCCACAACACCAAGGGCCTGACCAACGCGACCACCTCTTCGATCAAGAACGACCGCTGATCGCTTGAAAAAAAGCCGCGACGCCTGTGCATGGCGTCGCGGCTTTTTTGTTTGTCTGTTTTGCCTGACCCGACGTGTTCAATACTTCCAGAACACCGGCGTGAACAACACCAGCACTGTCAGGATCTCCAGCCGACCCAGCAGCATACCAATGGTCAGCAGCCACTTCGCCGCATCCGGCAAGGTCGAGAAGTTGCCGGCTGGCCCGATGATCGTGCCCAGCCCCGGGCCCACGTTGCACACGGCGGTGGCCGCGCCGGTCAGGGCGGTGGTCCAGTCCAGGCCGATCAGCGCCAACCCCAGGGCGATAGCGCCAATGGTGATGGTGAAGAAAAACGAAAAGGTCAGCAGCGAACGGACGATCTCTTCGTCGATGGGGTGATTGTTGTATTTTTTCTGGATCACCGCCCGGGGATGGATCAGTTGTTTCAGGCTGCCCATCAGTAACTCGCCGGCTACCTGGAAGCGGAAGATCTTCAGTCCGCCGGCCGTCGATCCCGAGCAACCGCCAACGAACGTCAAATAGAAGAACAGCAGCAAGGCAAAGCTGCCCCATAGGGTGTAGTCGCCCAGCGCCACGCCCGTGGTGGTGACCACCGACGTCACGTTGACGGCCACGATGCGGACCGCGTCCCACCAGCTGTAGTCGCTGTTCAGGCTCAGCCAGGTCCCCACGATGAGCCAGGTGATGACCAGGAATCCGACGAATCCCCTGACTTGCTGGTCCTTGAGCAACGCGCGTTTGTGGCCGCGCAAGGTGGCGACGTACAAGGTGAACGGCAGCGCGCCTGCCATCATGACGACCACCGACACCCAGTGAATGGCCGGTTGGGGCCAATGCCCCAGGGAAGCATCCGACGTGGAGAAGCCGCCCGTGGAAATCAACGACATCGCGTGGTTGATCGCTTCGAAGGGCGTCATGCCGGCCAGCCACAAGGCCAGGGTGGCGAGGCCCGTCAAGCCGACATAGATCCACAGGATGTAGTTCGCCGCGACATGGGAGCGCGGTGTGACTTTCTCCGACCAGTCCGACGACTCGGTCTGGAACAGCCGCATGCCGCCAACCCGTAGCAGTGGCAGGATCGCCACGGCCATGCCGATAAAGCCGATCCCGCCGAGCCAGTGCAGCATCGAGCGCCAGATCAACAGGCCGGGGGAGGCCGTGTCCAGACCGGTGAGGATGGTCGAGCCGGTGGTGGTGATGCCGGACATGGTTTCGAAAAAGGCATCGGTGTAGCTGATGTGCTGGATGAACACCATGGGCAGGGCGGCGAAGCTGCAGACGATGACCCAACTGGCGGTGGTCAGCAGATACATGTCCCGCGGGCGCATCTGGGTGTGTGCTGGCCGACCGCGCGCCACCAGCGCGACGCCGCAGACGAAGGTGATCAGGCTCGACCACAAAAACGCCGAGAGGTCATCGTTGCGCTCGTACATCACCAGCGTCAAAAGCGGGATTGCCATGCTGGCAGCCAGGGTGATCAGGAAAATACCGAGGATGAAGCCAATAAACCGCACAACCGCAATGGACATAGAACACGCCTGAATGAATGAGCCGCACAGTATTGTTTTTGTGGTGGGCTGATGGGTAGCCCCTTGGGCAGTTTTGTTCAATACCGCCCGCGATTGGCAATTTACCTTGATCGCCACCTCACAGATATGAAGAAGGTATGCGATGAGTTTGATTCTTTCCATGGCGGCGTTTGCCCTGGTCGCCTCCATTACACCCGGCCCGGTCAATATCGTCGCCCTCAGCTCCGGGGCGCGGTACGGGTTTCGTGCGACGTTGCGCCATGTGGGCGGTGCAACCCTGGGGTTTGTCTTGCTGCTGGTGCTGATGGGGCTGGGGTTGCATGAAGTGTTGCAACGCTGGCCTGGCCTCACACGGGTGGTGCAACTGGGCGGCGTGGCGTTTCTGTTATTCATGGCCTGGAAACTGGCGATGGATAACGGGCATCTGGGCGGCGAGGACGATGGGCGAGCGCCTTCGATGTTCTATGGCGCGCTGATGCAATGGCTGAACCCCAAGGCGTGGCTGGCCTGCGTGGCGGGAATGGGGGCGTTCGTGGCCGATGGCGAGGCGCGGCTGGTGTGGCAGTTTGCGGCGATCTACCTGGTGATCTGCTACGTCTCGGTGGGCTGCTGGGCCTACGCCGGGAGTTTCCTGCGCACCTGGCTGGGTAATCCGGCGACCATGCGCCTGTTCAATCGGACGATGGCGGGGTTGTTGGTGGCCAGTGCGGTGTATCTGTTGTTGCCTTGAGCCAACCCGCCACAAAAGGTGGTGCGGTATCAGCCGCGATACTGGCCGGGCGTAGCCGCCAGGTGTTGCTTGAAGGCACGCTGGAAATGCGCCTGGTCGGCAAACCCGCTGTCCAGCGCGACGTCGGCGATCAGCTTGCCTTCGCGCAATTGGCGCCGGGCAAACTGGATCCGGCGGTTGACCAGGAAGGCGTGGGGCGTCATCCCGTAATGGCGCTTGAAGGCTCGGCTCAGGTAGGACGGCGACAGTTGCGCGGCGGTGCAGATGTCTTCCAGCTTCAAGGCTTCGCTGCAATGGTCGTGGATAAACTGCGCCGCACGCATCAGGCCCGGATGGCTGCCCCGGTCCGGGCGACCGGCAGGGTTGAGCCGTTGTTGCAGGTCGATGAAAAATGCCTCGGTGGCGGCGTGCTTGTGGTGCGTGTCGAGCTGCTCATCCACCAATTGCTCATACAACCTTCCCAATGCGGCAAACAGCTCCACATCGCGGCTGTGCGTGGTGGCGAAGCCCTGGAAATCCAGGCTTTCGTCAAAGCCGATACGGCGCTGCAAGTCTCTGAGCCACTGGGTGTCGACGTACAGCATCACGTAGGACCACGGTTGATCGTCGATCGGGTTGCACGCGTGGACGTCGCCCGGGTTCATCAGCACCACCGTGCCGCTTTCCACCTGGAAATTCGAGCGTTCGTGAATGTAGGTGCTGCGCCCGGCGGTGATCGCGCCGATGGAAAAGTGGTCATGTGAATGGCGCGAATAGCAGACCTTGCGTCCATCACCGATGGCCCGGGCTTCGATGAAGGGCAGGGCCGCGTCGCGCCAGAAGCGTGGGGCGTCGTCATGGGGGGCGTGCTTCATCGGTCAGCGTCCTCGTCTTGAACCTGAGTGGCAGTGTATTAGTCCTGACCGGTAAATGCCCGTCGGATTTAGCCCGTTCGGTTTGAAGGGCTGGGGTCCTGGACTAGACTTCATGAAGTCCTGCCAATGGAGTTTCCGATGCTTGCGCCACGCAAACCGGACGACGAAGCCGCTCGCCTCAAGAATCTGCACTCGCTCAAGCTGCTTGATACCGCACCCGAAGAGCGGTTTGACCGCCTGACCCGCCTTGCCCGACGCCTGTTTGACGTGCCCATCGCGCTGGTGTCGCTGGTGGACGCCAACCGGCAGTGGTTCAAGTCCAGCGCCGGCCTGGACGCCAGCGAAACCTCGCGGGAGATTTCCTTCTGTGGGCATGCGATTTTGCAGGATCAGATCCTGGAGATCTGCGACGCGGAACAGGATGAGCGCTTCCACGACAACCCACTGGTCACGGACAAGCCTGGCATTCGCTTCTATGCGGGGCATCCGCTGGGGATGGAGGACGGCAGCAAGCTCGGCACGTTGTGCCTGCTCGACACCAAGCCGCGCAAGCTCAATGACGAAGAGCGCGAACTGTTGCGCGACTTGGCCCGCATGGCCGAGCAGGAAATGGTCGCGGTGCAGATGGCGAGCATGGACGAGCTGACGCTGCTGTCCAATCGGCGTGGCTTCAGGATGTTGGCCCAGCATGCGTTGAATGTGTGTGATCGCTTGTCGCGACCGGCGACGCTGCTGTTCTTCGATCTCAACGACTTCAAGCCGATCAACGACCGTTATGGGCACGCCGAGGGCGACAACGCGCTGAAAACGTTCGCCGATGTGCTGCGTATCGCCTTTCGCGAAAGTGATGTGATCGGCCGCCTGGGCGGTGACGAATTCGTGGCGTTGCTCACCGGTTCTTCCCATGTCGAGATAGCGGCAATCATGGCGCGGCTCCAGGAAATCCTCGATGAGCGCAATGCGATGTTGCAGCGTGGCTATGACATTCGTTTCAGTGTCGGCCAGATCGAGTACGACCCCCAGCGTCATCAGTCGATCGACCTGCTACTGGCGGACGCGGATGCGGCGATGTACACACAGAAACAGGCGCTACGCAGCTAGCACAGGCTGATCCCTGTGGGAGCGAGCTTGCTCGCGAAGGCGTCGGCACAGTCAATATCAATGCCAGCAGACCCACCGCCATCGCGAGCAAGCTCGCTCCCACAGGGGGGGTTGCAGTGGGCATAAAAAAACGCCGCATGGCCTTTCCAGGACAAGCGGCGTTTTTGCTGCAACGTGAAGATTACTCTTCGATGTTGCCCATGGCGGTGGTGTTGAAGCCGCCGTCCACGTACATGATTTCACCGCTGATGCCCGACGCCAGGTCCGAGCACAGGAAGGCGCCGGCGTTGCCGACTTCTTCGATGGTGACGTTGCGACGCAGCGGGGTTTGCGCTTCGTTGGCGGCCAGCATCTTGCGGAAGTTCTTGATGCCGGAAGCGGCGAGGGTGCGGATCGGGCCTGCCGATACGCAGTTGACGCGGGTGCCGTCCGGGCCCAGGGAGCCGGCCAGGTAACGGACGCCGGCTTCCAGGGAAGCCTTGGCCATGCCCATGACGTTGTAGTTCGGCATGGTGCGCTCGGCGCCCAGGTACGACAGGGTCAGCAGGCTGCCGTTGCGGCCTTTCATCATTTCGCGACCGGCCTTGGCCAGGGCCACGAAGCTGTAGGCGCTGATGTCGTGGGCAATGCGGAAACCTTCGCGGGTGGTGGCTTCGGTGAAGTCGCCGTCCAGTTGGTCGCCCGGGGCGAAGCCCACGGAGTGCACGATGCAGTCCAGGCCGTCCCACTTCTTGCTCAGTTCTTCGAAGACCTTGGCGATTTCTTCATCGCTGGCCACGTCGCACGGGAAGCACAGCTCAGGGCTCGAACCCCAGCCCTGTGCGAACTCTTCGACACGACCCTTGAGTTTGTCGTTCTGATAAGTGAAGGCAAGCTCAGCGCCCTCGCGATGCATGGCGGCGGCGATGCCGGATGCGATGGACAGCTTGCTGGCGACACCGACGATCAGTACGCGCTTACCGGCGAGAAAACCCATGTGTTGCTCCTCTTTCAGGTTATTCGGCAGTTGTTGGGGCCAGGAAGGCGGCCTCCAGCAACTGCTGTGTATAGGGGTGCTGCGGCGCGGCGAATATGCTGCGGGCATCACCTTGTTCGACCACTTGGCCATGCTTGACCACCATCAACTGGTGGCTCAGCGCTTTGACGACAGCCAGGTCATGGCTGATAAACAGGTACGTCAGGTTGTACTTGGTTTGCAACGACCGCAACAGCTCCACCACTTGGCGTTGCACGGTACGGTCCAGGGCCGACGTCGGTTCATCCAGCAGAATCAACGCCGGCTTGAGCACCAGGGCCCGGGCAATGGCGATACGCTGCCGTTGCCCTCCGGAAAATTCATGGGGGTAGCGGTTCCGGGTTTCCGGGTCCAGGCCTACCTCCTTCAATGCCGCTATTATCGCTTGTTCCTGTTCGGCTTCGGTGCCGATCTTGTGGATCCGCAGGCCTTCGCCGACGATCTGGCTCACACACATCCGTGGGCTCAGGCTGCCAAACGGGTCCTGAAACACCACTTGCATCTCCCGGCGTAGCGGCCGGACTTGTTGCTGCGTCAGGCTATCCAGCTGCTTGCCTTCGAAACGGATCCCGCCCTGGCTGCCGATCAACCGCAGGATTGCCAGCCCCAGGGTGGATTTGCCGGAACCGCTTTCGCCGACGATGCCCAGGGTCTGGCCCTGGGGCAGGCTGAAGCGGATACCGTCCACGGCCTTGATGTAGTCTACCGTGCGCTTGAACAGGCCTTTCTTGATCGGGAACCAGACTTTCAGGTCCTCGACCTGCAACAGCGGCGGGCCGACGACGTTGCTCGCCGGGGTGCCGCTGGGTTCAGCGCCCAGCAGTTCCCGAGTGTACGGATGCTGCGGTGCCCGGAACAACTCTTCGCACGATGCCTGTTCGACGATGCAACCGCGCTGCATGACACATACGCGATGCGCAATTCTTCGCACCAGGTTCAAATCGTGGCTGATCAGCAGCAGCGACATGCCCAATCGCGCCTGCAATTCCTTGAGCAATTGGAGGATTTTCAACTGGACGGTGACGTCCAGCGCGGTGGTCGGCTCGTCGGCAATCAGCAGTTCCGGCTCGTTGGCCAGGGCCATGGCGATCATCACCCGCTGGCGCTGGCCGCCGGATAGCTCGTGGGGCAGGGCCTTGAGGCGCTTGTGGGGTTCGGGAATGCCAACCAGCTCCAGCAACTCAAGGGTCCGGCGGGTCGCGACCTTGCCGCTCAGGCCCTTGTGGATGCCGAGCACTTCATTGATCTGTTTTTCAATGGAGTGCAGCGGGTTGAGGGATGTCATCGGCTCCTGGAAAATCATCGCAATCCGGTTGCCACGGATATGACGGATGGTTTTTTCCTTCAAACCCAGCAAATTCTGGCCGGCGTACTGGATGGTCCCGGTGGGGTGATGGGCCAGCGGGTAAGGCAGCAACCGCAGGATCGAATGGGCGGTAACCGATTTGCCCGAGCCGCTTTCACCCACCAGGGCCAGGGTTTCGCCGCGCTTGATATCGAAGCTGACCCCCTCGACCACGCGCTGGCGGCGTTCGCCGACAATGAACTCCACCGCCAGGTCGCGTACTTCGATCAGATTGTCCTGGTTCATTTCACTTCCTCGGATCGAAGGCATCGCGAGCGGACTCGCCGATGAACACCAACAGGCTCAACATCAGGGCCAGCACGGCGAACGCGCTGATGCCCAGCCATGGCGCCTGGAGGTTGGATTTGCCCTGGGCCACCAGCTCGCCGAGGGACGGCGCGCCTGGCGGCAGGCCGAAGCCGAGGAAATCCAGGGCGGTGAGGGTGCCGATGGCGCCGGTGAGGATGAACGGCATGAACGTCATGGTCGAGACCATGGCGTTGGGCAGGATGTGGCGGAACATGATCGCGCCGTTCTGCATGCCCAGCGCCCGGGCAGCACGCACGTATTCCAGGTTGCGCCCGCGCAGGAACTCGGCACGGACCACATCCACCAGGCTCATCCAGGAAAACAGCAGCATGATGCCCAGCAGCCACCAGAAGTTGGGCTGGACGAAACTGGCCAGGATGATCAGCAGGTACAGCACCGGCAACCCGGACCAGATTTCCAGGAATCGTTGGCCGGCCAGGTCCACCCAACCGCCATAGAAGCCCTGCAGGGCGCCGGCGATCACGCCGATGATCGAGCTGAGCACGGTCAGCGTCAGGGCAAACAGGACCGAGATGCGGAAGCCATAGATGACCCGGGCCAGGACATCGCGACCCTGGTCGTCAGTGCCCAGCCAGTTCACGGAAGAGGGCGGCGCCGGGGCCGGGACCTTCAGGTCGTAGTTGATGCTCTGGTAGCTGAACGGAATCGGTGCCCACAGCACCCAGGCGTCCTTGGCCGCCAGCAGTTCGCGGATATAGGGACTCTTGTAGTTGGCTTCCAGCGGGAACTCGCCGCCGAAGGTGGTTTCCGGGTAGCGCTTGAGGGCCGGGAAGTACCAGCCATTGTCGTAATGCACCACCAGCGGCTTGTCGTTGGCGATCAACTCGGCGCCCAGGCTCAGCCCGAACAGGATCAGGAACAGCCACAGGGACCACCAGCCACGCTTGTTGGCCTTGAACAGTTCGAAGCGGCGGCGATTGAGAGGGGACAGGTTCATCTCAATGCTCCCGGCTTTCGAAGTCGATGCGTGGATCGACAAAGGTGTAGGTCAGATCGCCGATCAGTTTCACCACCAGCCCCAGCAAGGTGAAGATGAACAGGGTGCCAAACACCACCGGGTAGTCGCGGTTGATGGCCGCTTCGAAACTCATCAGGCCCAGGCCATCGAGGGAGAAGATCACTTCCACCAGCAGGGAGCCGGTAAAGAAAATCCCGATGAATGCCGAAGGGAAGCCGGCGATCACCAGCAGCATGGCATTGCGGAATACGTGGCCGTAGAGCACTCGATGGCGGGTCAGGCCCTTGGCCTTGGCGGTGACCACGTATTGCTTGTTGATTTCGTCGAGGAAGCTGTTCTTGGTCAGCAGGGTCATGGTGGCGAAGTTACCGATCACCAGGGCGGTGACGGGCAAGGCCAGGTGCCAGAAGTAATCGAGGATCTTGCCACTCATGCTCAATTCGTCGAAATTGTTGGAGGTCAGCCCGCGCAACGGGAACCAGTCGAAATAGCTGCCGCCGGCAAACACCACGATCAGCAGGATGGCGAACAGGAATGACGGGATCGCGTAGCCGACGATGATGGCCGAGCTGGTCCAGACATCGAAATGGCTGCCGTGCCGCGTGGCCTTGGCGATCCCCAGCGGGATCGACACCAGGTACATGATCAGCGTGCTCCACAACCCCAGGGAGATGGACACCGGCATCTTTTCCTTGATCAGGTCGATGACCTTGGCGTCGCGGAAGAAACTGTCGCCGAAGTCCAGGTGGGCGTAGTTCTTGATCATGATCCACAGGCGTTCGGGTGCCGACTTGTCGAAGCCGTACATGCGCTCGATTTCCTTGACCAGCCCCGGGTCCAGGCCCTGGGCGCCGCGGTAGGAGGAGCCTGCCACCGACACTTCGGCACCGCCGCCGGCAATGCGGCTGGTGGCGCCCTCGAAGCCCTCGAGCTTGGCGATCATCTGTTCCACCGGCCCGCCGGGCGCGGCCTGGATGATGACGAAGTTGATCAGCAGAATGCCGAACAGGGTCGGGATGATCAGCAGCAGTCGCCGAAAAATATAAGCCAGCATTTCGTTACTCCACGCTCGCAGGGGCGGCGATTTGCTGCTCGATGACCTGCTTCTCTACTTCATCGGCCGGCTTGACCTCCGGCTTGACCCACCAGGTGGTGGTGCCGATGTCATAGGTGGGCGTGATTTTCGGATGGCCGATGTGGTTCCAGTAGGCCACGCGCCAGGTCTTGATGTGCCAGTTCGGGATCACGTAGTAGCCCCATTGCAAGACCCGGTCCAGCGCACGGGCGTGGGCCACCAGGCTCTTGCGCGAATCGGCGTTGATCAGTTGTTCCACCAACTGGTCCACGGCCGGATCTTTCAGGCCCATGGTGTTGCGGCTGCCGGGCTTGTCGGCGGCGGCGGACATCCAGAACTCGCGTTGTTCGTTACCCGGCGAACTGGATTGCGGGAAGCTGCCTACCACCAGGTCGAAGTCCCGGGAGCGCACGCGGTTGATGTACTGGGACACGTCCACGCGGCGGATCACTAGGTCGATGCCCAGGTCGCTCAGGTTGCGCTTGAACGGCAGCAGCACCCGTTCGAACTCGGTCTGGGCCAGCAGGAACTCCAGCACCACCGGTTTGCCCTGGGCATCGACCATCTTGTCGTCGACGATGCGCCAGCCGGCCTCTTGCAGCAATTGGTAGGCCTTGCGCTGCTGGTCGCGGATCATGCCGCTGCCGTCGCACATCGATGGCTGGAAGGCGTCAGTGAAGACCTGTTCGGGAATCTTGCCGCGCAGGGGCTCGAGGATCTTCAACTCGTCTTCGCCGGGCAGGCCGGTGGCAGCCATTTCCGAATTCTCGAAATAGCTGCGGGTGCGGGCGTAGGCGCCGTTGAACAGTTGCTTGTTGGTCCACTCGAAGTCCAGCAGCAGGCTCAAGGCCTTGCGCACCCGTATGTCCTGGAAGATCGGCCGGCGCAGGTTGTAGACAAAGCCTTGCATGCCGGTGGGGTTGCCGTTGGGGATCTGTTCCTTGATCAACCGGCCTTCGGTCACGGCCGGGATGTTGTAGGCATTGGCCCAGTTCTTGGCGGTCATCTCCAGCCAGAAATCGAACTGCCCGGCTTTCAAGGCCTCGACCGCGACGGTGTTGTCGCGGTAGTAATCGGTAGCCAGTACGTCGAAATTATAGAAACCGCGATTGACCGGCAGGTCCTTGCCCCAGTAGTCCTTCACCCGCTCATAGCGGATCGAGCGTCCGGCCTTCACTTCGGCGACCTTGTAGGGACCGCTGCCCAGGGGGATTTCCAGGTTGCCCTTGCTGAAGTCGCGCTCGGCCCACCAGTGCTTCGGCAATACCGGCAGTTGGCCGAGGATCAACGGCAGTTCACGATTGTTGGTGTGCTTGAACTTGAACAAGACCTTGAGCGGGTCTTCGGCGATGACGTCGGCGACGTCGCTGTAATAGCCGCGAAACATCGGCGCGCCGTCCTTGGTCAGGGTCTGGAAGCTGAAGACCACGTCCTCGGCGCGCACCGGATGACCATCGTTGAAACGGGCTTCGGGGCGCAGGTAGAAACGCACCCAGCCATTGTCCGGGGCTTTCTCGATTTTTTCGGCGATCAGGCCATATTCGGTGAACGGTTCGTCCAGGCCCTGCTTGGCCAGGGTGTCGTAGATCAGGCCGATGTCGTCGGCCGGTACACCTTTGCTGATGAACGGGTTGAGGCTGTCGAAGCCGCCAAAACCGCCCTGGCGGAAGATCCCGCCTTTGGGCGCGTCCGGGTTGACGTAGTCGAAGTGCTTGAAGTTCGCCGGGTACTTCGGCGGCTCGTTGTACAAGGTCACGGCATGCTGCGGCGCGGCACAGGCCAGCCCGGCGAATAACAGGCTGCTGGCCTGCAGGAGCAGGGCGCGTAAAGGCTTCATTGATCTTTCTCCGAAGATTTCAGCCACCATGCGCTCAGGCCCAGGGTGTAGGGCGGCGTGGTGACGAAGGCGAACCGGTTGCGGTACGCCAGGCGATGATAATTGAGATACCAGTTGGGAATGCAGTAATGCTGCCACAGCAGCACGCGATCCAGGGCCTTGCCGGCGGCGACCTGTTCGTCACGGGTCTGGGCGGCGAGCAGCTTTTCCAGCAGATGATCGACCACAGGGTTGGCGATCCCGGCGTAGTTCTTGCTGCCCTTGACCCCGACCTGGCTGGAGTGGAAGTACTGCCATTGTTCGAGGCCCGGGCTGAGGGTCTGGTTCAAGGTCAGCAGGATCATGTCGAAGTCGAATTGGTCCAGGCGCTGCTTGTACTGGGCGCGGTCCACCGTGCGTAGTCGGGCCTGGATGCCGATGCTGGCGAGGTTCTCGACGTAGGGTTGCAGGATGCGCTCCAGGTTCGGGTTCACCAGCAGGATTTCGAAGCTCAGGGGCTGGCTGTCGGCGTTCAGCAGGCGTTGGCCGTTGAGGCTCCAACCGGCTTCTTTCAATAACCCCAGGGCTTTGCGCAGGGTTTCCCGGGGGATGCCGCGACCGTCGGTCTTGGGCAAGCTGAAGGGTTCGGTGAGCAGTTTGGGCGGCAATTGTTCCCGGTATGGCTTGAGCAGCAGCCATTCATGGCCCACCGGCAGGCCGGTGGCGGAGAACTCGCTGTTGGGGTAATAACTGAGGGTGCGCTTGTAGGCGCCGCTGAACAGGGTGCGGTTGGTCCACTCGAAATCGAACATCAGCCCCAGGGCTTCACGCACCTTGACCTCGGCAAACGTGCCGCGTCGGGTGTTCATGAACAGGCCCTGGGTCTGGGTCGGGATCTGGTGGGGAATCTGCGCCTTGATCACGTCGCCGCGCTTGATCGCCGGAAAGTCATAGCCGTTGGCCCAGTTCTTGGCCTGGTGTTCGATGTAGATGTCGAACTCACCGGCCTTGAAGGCTTCGAAGGCAACTTCGCTGTCACGATAGAACTCCACGTCCATGCGGTCGTAGTTGTACTTGCCACGATTGACCGGCAGGTCCTTGCCCCAGTAATCCTTGACCCGTTCGAACACCAGTTGGCGGCCTGGTTGCACTTTGGTGATGCGATACGGCCCGCTGCCCAGGGGCGGTTCGAAGGTCGTTGCCTTGAAATCGCGGCCTTTCCAGTAATGCTGGGGCAACACCGGCAGTTCACCCAGGCGCAGGATCAGCAGCGGATTGCCCGCGCGCTTGAAGACAAAGCGGATTCTCAGTGGATTGAGAATGTCGACACGCAGCACTTCCTGCAGGTTGGTGCGGTATTGCGGGTGACCGTCCTTGAGCAGCGTCCTGTAGGAGAACGCCACGTCATAGGCGGTGATGGGCACGCCATCGTGAAACCGCGCTTCGGGGCGCAGGTTGAACACCACCCAACTGCGGTCTTCGCTGTATTCCACCGACTGGGCGATCAGGCCGTAGCTCGACGTCGGTTCATCACCGGACGGCGCGTACTGGCCGGTGCCGACCATCAGTGGTTCGTTCAGCTCATTGATGCCGTATTGCAGGAAATTGGGTGTGGAAACCGGGCTGCTGCCCTTGAACGTGTAGGGGTTGAGCGTATCGAAGGTGCCGAATGCCATGACTCGCAAGACACCGCCCTTGGGCGCTTGCGGGTTGACCCAGTCGAAGTGGGTGAATCTGGCCGGGTACTTGAGCGTGCCGAACTGCGCATAGCCATGGCTTTCGCTGATGGTTGCGCTGGCGGGAGAGCTCAAGGCCAGGCTGATCAGGAGCAAGAGGAGGGGACGTATCAAGTCTGAGATCCGATCCAGGCGGCTTGGGCTTTTATGGCCTGTACAGTAACAGCTTGTATCGGCAGGAAAAAGGCGGGGTTTAGAGGGGATGCCAGTCAGCTAAGCGGATACCTGTGGGAGCAAGGCTTGCCCGCGATGAACGATATCGCGGTTCAACTGTTAAACCGCGGTGTGGCCATCGCGGGCAAGCCTTGCTCCCACAGGCCTTGCCCCCACAGATGAGTCCCCTCACCACACAACGCTCCCCGGTCACCTCAGTGCGGGGAGTAGACCGTCAGCATCTGCCCAGGCTTGAGGGCCTTGCCCATCCGTGGGTTCCAGCGCTTGAGGTGCTGCATTTCCACGTTGAAACGCTTGGCGACGACGTACAGCGAATCACCTTGCTTGACCTTGTATTGGGTCTGCTTCTTCTGGTCCTTGCTATTGGCGGCCACCACGGTGCTGATGCGCTTGCTGGTGGCCTTGCTGGCCTTGGCGTCCTGCATCACCAGGGTCTGGCCGACCTTGAGCTTGTTGCCGCTGAGTTTGTTCCAGCGTTGCAGGTCTTTGGTCTGGACGTTGTTGGCCTTGGCGATCTGGGCGAGGCTTTCGCCGCGCTTGACTCGGTAGGTACGCCGGGCGCCTTCCACGTCGCTGTCGTCGGCTGTCTCGAACACCGGCTTGAGCGAGCGCTGGCTTATCAGCTCTTCGGGGCGCATGGTCGACAGGCTGGCGGTCAGCAACTGGGCCTTGGACGTGGGCACCAGCAGGTGCTGGGGGCCGTCGATGGTGGTGCGCTGCTTGAAGGCCGGGTTGAGCTGGAACAGCTCGTCTTCGTCGATGTTGGCCACCGCCGCGACCTTGGACAGGTCCATGCGCTGGTTGATCTCGACGACCTGGAAATAGGGTTCGTTGGCGATCGGGTTGAGGTTCACGCCATAGGCATCGGGCGAGAGCACCACCTGGGACAGCGCCAGCAACTTCGGCACATAAGCCTGGGTTTCGCTGGGCAGCGGCAGGTTCCAGTAGTCGGTGGGCAGGCCAAGCTTCTCGTTGCGCTCGATGGCGCGGCTGACCGTACCCTCGCCGGCGTTGTAGGCGGCCAGCGCCAGCAACCAGTCGCCGTTGAACATGTCGTGCAGGCGCGTCAGGTAGTCCAGGGCGGCCGTGGTGGAGGCGGTGATATCGCGACGCCCGTCATAGAAGCGGGTCTGGCGCAGGTTGAAGTAACGCCCCGTGGACGGGATGAATTGCCACAGGCCCACTGCGTTGGCCCGGGAATAGGCCATGGGGTTGTAGGCACTCTCGATCACCGGCAGCAACGCCAGCTCCAGCGGCATGTTGCGCTCTTCGAGGCGTTCGACGATGTAATGGATGTACAGGCTGCCACGCTCACCGGCGTTTTCCATGAAGGAAGGGTTGCTGGCGAACCACAGGCGCTGTTGCTCGATACGTGGATTGACGCCGGCCGTTTCCTGCAGCTGGAAACCCTGGCGCATGCGCTCCCAGACGTCCTGGGGTACTTGAGGGCTGGGTTTCTCACTGAGCCATACCGGCTTCTGTTTGGCGCGAGCGGCGATATTCGGCGTGTGCGCCGCGTCGGTCTGCGGCAGCTGGCTCGTGCTCTGGCAGCCCGCCAATGTGGCGGACACGGCCACCGCAATGGCTTGAGCCAAGCGGGTCAATGTGTCTGACTGGACGGACCTGCGTATAGATGACGACATTGGCTGGAAGTAAGTTCCGGGCAAAAATGTCGGCCGATTCTAGGAAGCGCACCCCAACAGGTCAACCTTTCAGAATTTTTGTATCAATCGATAGCTGCCTTAGAACGTATCTTTCCAAGCCCTCAAGGCCGCAAAAACCTCACTCGGCGTCTGGTTTCGCTGGCCGTTCCGTTCGTCTGCTTTTTGTTTAACAGATGTTTCAGTCGTGCGCAGGAACGGGTTGGTGAGTTTTTCCAGGGCCAGGGTCGAGGGTAGCGTCATGATGCCTTCGCTGCGTTGCCGGCTGACTTTTTCCAGGCGGGCGGCGACGTCCGGGTTGCCGGGCTCCACGGCGGCGGCGAACTTCAGGTTGCTGAGGGTATATTCATGGGTGCAGTAGACCAGCGTATCTTCAGGCAGGGCGGCGAGGCGACTGAGCGAATGGTGCATTTGCGCAGGCGTGCCTTCGAAGAGCCGGCCGCAACCGGCGGCGAACAGGGTGTCGCCACAGAACAGCAGGCCGTGATGGTAGTAGGCGATGTGCCCCAGGGTATGGCCAGGCACGGCATAGACATCGAAGTCCCAGCCGAGCACGCTGACCGTGTCGTTGTCATGCAGGGCCTTGTCCCGCGCCGGGATGTTTTCGCTGGCCGGACCGTAAACGGTGGCGTTCGTCGCATTCTTCAGCGCCTGGACGCCGCCGACATGATCATGGTGATGATGGGTGATCAGGATGTCGCTCAGGACCCAGCCCGGATGGGTCTCGAGCCAGGCCTGCACCGGCGCGGCGTCACCCGGGTCGACCACGGCGCAGCGCTGGGTGGCGTGGTCCTGTAACAACCAGATGTAGTTATCGGTGAATGCGGGCAGGGCACTGATCTGTATCATCGTGGAATTCGCCAAGCGGAAAACAAAGGCGCATCTTAGAACTTCCTGACGCGTTGGAGAATGCAATGACCGATGAAGCGTTCGCTCAGGCTGATCCTGACTGGCTGGCGTTGATCAGCGCCGCCCGTGAATGGCTGTCCGGCCCTGTCGGGCAATTTTTGCTGGAAGAAGAACGGCACATGCTCGAAGACGAGTTGGGCCGGTTCTTCGGCGGCTACCTGGTGCACTACGGGCCTTCGGCGCAAACGCCGCCGTCGGCACCGCAAGTCCAGCGCAACGTGCGCCTGGGAGCGCCGTTGCCCGGGGTGGAAATCGTCTGTGAAGAGCAGGCCTGGCCGTTGAGCGAGCATGCCGCCGACGTGGTGGTCATGCAGCACGGCCTGGATTTCTGCCTGTCGCCCCACGGTCTGTTGCGTGAAGCCGCCAGCAGCGTGCGCCCTGGCGGGCACCTGTTGATCATCGGCATCAATCCCTGGAGCGCTTGGGGCTTGCGTCATGTGTTTGCCCACGACGCCTTGCGCCAGGCCCGCTGCATCTCGGCGTCGAGGGTCGGCGACTGGCTGAACCTGCTGGGTTTTGCGCTGGAGAAACGCCGCTTCGGGTGCTATCGTCCGCCGCTTGCGTCGCCCAAGTGGCAGGCGCGCCTGGCCGGCTGGGAGCGCAAGGCCGGTGACTGGCAGCTGTCCGGCGGCGGTTTCTACCTGTTGGTGGCACGCAAGATCGCGGTCGGGCTGCGCCCGGTGCGCCAGGCGCGACGCGAGCCGATGGGCAAGCTGATTCCCTTGCCAATGGCCAAGGTCAATCGTCGCCACATCGAGCCGTAACCTTTTTCGATGGTTCTTGCCGGCATTGGGCTGCGGGTGTTGTCGGGCCCGATCGGCGGGCCTTTGCATTTTTTTGGATAGATTGGCATGAGCGATAGCGTAGAACTCTTCACTGATGGCGCCTGCAAGGGCAACCCCGGTCCAGGCGGCTGGGGCGCGTTGCTGGTGTGCAAGGGCGTGGAGAAGGAACTCTGGGGCGGCGAAACCAATACCACCAACAATCGCATGGAGCTGATGGGCGCCATTCGTGGCCTGGAAGAGCTCAAGCGGCCTTGCGATGTGTTGCTGGTGACCGACTCGCAGTACGTCATGAAGGGCATCAACGAGTGGATGGCGAACTGGAAGAAACGTGGCTGGAAGACGGCGGCGAAGGAACCGGTAAAAAACGCCGACCTCTGGAAGCTGCTGGATGAACAGGTCAGCCGCCACAACGTCACCTGGAAATGGGTGCGCGGCCACATCGGCCACCACGGCAACGAACGGGCCGACCAGTTGGCCAATCGTGGGGTCGATGAGGTTCGGGGCTTCAAGCAGGCCTGATTCAGCCGGATGTACCCTCCTGTGACGAGGCGCTTGTGTGGGAGCAAAGCTTGCTCGCGACACCGGCGCCCCGGTTTTCCTGAAAGACCGCATGATCTTCATCGCGAGCAAGCTTTGCTCCCACAGTGTTTGCTTTTCGCTCATCACTTGCTTCCACCAGCCTGGCTCCCAGGTAAATCCCCTTGCCACAAGAGCGTGTTAAGATCCGCGCTTTTGCAAGACTGCCCGCTGAGAGCTGAACACTGATGGCCAACAGATCTGTAGTACTGGATACCGAAACCACCGGCATGCCGGTGACCGATGGTCACCGGATTATTGAAATCGGTTGTGTCGAGCTGATCGGCCGGCGCCTGACCGGTCGCCATTTCCACGTTTACCTGCAACCGGATCGCGAAAGTGACGAGGGCGCCATCGGCGTGCACGGCATCACCAACGAATTTCTGGTGGGCAAGCCGCGTTTCGCCGAAGTGGCCGATGAGTTCTTCGAATTCATCCGGGGCGCGCAGTTGATCATCCACAACGCGGCGTTCGACGTCGGGTTCATCAACAACGAATTCGCCCTGATGGGCCAGCACGACCGGGCTGACATTACCCAGCATTGCACCATCCTCGATACCCTGATGATGGCCCGGGAACGTCACCCTGGGCAGCGCAACAGCCTCGACGCCTTGTGCAAGCGCTACGGCGTCGACAACTCCGGTCGTGAACTGCACGGCGCCTTGCTCGACTCCGAGATCCTGGCCGACGTCTACCTGACCATGACCGGCGGCCAGACCAGCCTGTCCCTGGCCGGTAACGCCTCGGACGGCAACGGTACCGGTGAAGGCTCTGGCAACCAGGCCACGGAAATCCGGCGTTTGCCCGCTGACCGCCAACCATCGCGGATTATCCGCGCCAGCGAGAGCGACCTGGCCGAACATGCCGCGCGTCTGGAAGCCATCGCCAAGTCCGCAGGTGCTCCGGCATTGTGGACGCAGTTGGCCGAGTCGCAGGCTACGGCGAACTGACCCGTTGCTCCCCTGTCACTCTCTTTCGTTTCATTTCTCGCCACAATCGCCACGACCTTCTAACCTGAGGTAACGGGCAGGCTACGGATCCCGCTTGATGTGTGAAGATTTGAAAGGCAAGGGCAATGGATGGCACCACGCCGTTGGTTGTCTCAAGGAATGAGGACCTTCCCCAGTATGCAACCGGTCATGAATCCCAAACACCCCGGGTTGTCGGTGCGCATCGTCGATGACGGCTTTGCCGCCTATATCTGGGGCAGTGACTTCAGCTTCGAAGTCAGCGACTACGCGACGGCGCAGATCGGCCGGCCCGTCAACCAGTGGCCGGTGACGCCCATTGTTCCCTATCGCAAGTGCTATGGCATCGATCCCGAGGAATTCAGCAGCTTCCGCAATGCCCCGGACAGCGAGATCTTCATGGCTTATCTCGACGACCAGCCCGTGGGGCATCTGGTGGTCAGTACCAACTGGAACGGCTATGCCCACATCGACGAGTTGGCGGTGCATGCGCCAGCCCGTCGCCACGGGGTGGCCAAGGCGTTGCTCGATGTCGCCCAGTTCTGGAGTCGCAAGAAAAAACTGCCGGGCATCATGCTCGAGACCCAGAACAACAATCTGGGTGCCTGCCGGCTCTATGAGCGTTGCGGCTACGTGCTCGGCGGTATCGATCACCTGCGCTATCGCGGCATTGACCGGCATACCGACGAAGTGGCGTTGTTCTGGTACCGGCTGTTCGATGATCCGCTGGGCATGTCGATCAGTGGCTCAGCAACGCCTCGGCTTGTTCCGTAACCCGTTCCAGCAGCGATTGGACGGCGGGTGAGGGCTGCGTGCCGTTCAGGCTCAGGGCATAGAGACCAATCGCAATGGCGGGCGATACCGGGCAGACGTCCAGGCCACTGCCCTTGGCGCCCGAGGCCGTGAACGGGTCGACGATGGCAAGGCCTTCGCCGGCCTCGACCATGGCGCGCATCATCTGATGGGTCTGGACGCGGATCTGGATCATTGGCGCCGGACGCAGCGCCGCCAGTTTATGCTCGAAGGCAGGGCTCAGTGGGTCATGGCCATCCAGGCCTACCAACGGCTGGCCCGCCAGGTCCTGGAGCGAAATGTATTTCTGTCGTGGTTGCAGCCAGCCGTGAGGTGCCAGCAATTGCAGTTTGCCTTGGGCGATCATCTGGCAATGGATGTCGGGATGCTCGGGGTCGTGCAAGCTCAGGCCCAGGTCGCTTTCACGCAACAGCAGGCTGTGGACGATGTCGCGGGTCGGTTGGCTGAGCAGGGTGCAAGGCGCATCCGGATGGCGGCGACGCAGGGCGGCGATGCTCTGGGGCAGCAACTGCTGGGCCAGCGGCGGGGTGCAGATAATGCGCAAGGGTGGCGCCTGATAGTGTTTCAGGCTGCTGGCCAGGCGCTGCACCGGTTCGAGGGTGTCGTACACCCGCGTGATGCCGTCGCGCAGTTCGAGAGTTTCCCGAGTCGCCTGCAAGCGCCCGCGCACACTGGCAAACAGCATGAAGCCCAGCTGCGCCTCGGCATCGCGCAGGATCGCCTCGACCTCTGCCACTGGCAATTGCAGCCATTCGGCCGCCGTGCCGAGGTGGCCGGTCTGCAGCAGCGCCTGGATCACTTCGATGTGGCGTAAACGCATGCAAGAAGTCCGTGTTCGGCGGGTGAGTCATTGAGTGGCCGAATCCTAACCCAAGTTCGGGCGTGACTTCTGCTCATAACTGCCAGTTATGAAGCTATTTGCGTTTCGGTGGGTGCTTGAGCTTGCAGTGGCGTTTCCGGTTCGCGTGTCAATTCGACTTGAGATTGCACCAGAACAAATTTGCCGTCGTCGCGTTTGTTGACGCGATCGCCGATAGCCAGCTTATAGGTGGTGACAGGCTCCTTGCCGTTTCCGTCGGGCGACGGGGTCGATTCATGGAACTCATGCACCAGATAGACGCGACCTTCGACGTCCCGCGCATGAAATTGTCCGACAAGTACTGCTGCCATTGCTTAGAACCTCTGGAAATAAATCACTCGATTTGCGGTTCTGTAGACCCTGGTCAAGCGCGGTAAGTTTTCCTACATGAAAAAAATAGTCCAGCCGGCCGGTTTTTGTCGCTCCACTGGTCCAATTGTCACCCCGATCATCTATAACTACAGGCTCCTTTGAGCCGACAGTCGAGAAGCCTCTCATGAGTAATGTCTACACAGTGGCCGTTTTAGTGGGCAGCCTGCGCAAGGCATCGATCAACCGTAAGGTCGCGCTGGCACTGGCTGACCTGGCGCCAGCCAACCTCAAACTGAACATCGTCGAGATCGGCGAGTTGCCGCTCTACAACGAAGACATCGATGTTTCCCCTCCGGCAGCCTACAGCACTTTCCGTCAGCAGGTGGGCGCGGCCGACGCTTTGTTGTTCGTCACGCCTGAGTACAACCGCTCGGTACCGGCGCCGCTGAAAAACGCCATCGACGTCGGCTCGCGTCCCTACGGCCAGAGTTGCCTGAGTGGCAAGCCGGGCGCGGTGATCAGTGCTTCGCCGGGCGCCATCGGTGGTTTTGGTGCCAACCATCATTTGCGCCAGTCGCTGGTATTCCTTGACGTTCCCTGCATGCAGCAGCCGGAAGCCTACCTGAGCGGTGCCGGGACGGCGTTTGACGAGGCGGGCAACCTGTCGGAGTCGGTACGGCCCTTCCTGCAGACGTTCATCAATGCCTACGGCAAGTGGGTCGAGCAACACAAGAAGGCTTGATCTCTTTGCACAGCTTCAAGCCAAGCACCTTTGTGGCGGAGTGATTTTCTGTGGGAGCAAGGCTTGCCCGCGATGGCCGCAGCGCGGTTTACCAGTTGAACCGCGATATCGTTCATCGCGGGCAAGCCTTGCTCCCACAGTGGGAAAGCCTCCCTCGCGACATCGGCCATTCATCTGCGCGCTTTACTGGATATTCGAATTTCCATATATTCGCCCCTTCGCACCACCAGGCCGTTCTTCGTCACGTCTGATTCCCACTTTTCTATCCTTCTTCCAAGGCTGTTGCGCATGCTGATCGCGTCATTGATTTTCCTGCTGACCATTACGTTGGTGATCTGGCAGCCCAAGGGGCTTGGCGTCGGCTGGAGCGCGACGCTCGGCGCGCTGCTGGCGTTGTTGAGCGGGGTGGTGCAGGTCGGCGACATTGCGCTGGTCTGGCAGATCATCTGGAACGCCACCGGTACGTTTGTCGCGCTGATCATCATCAGCCTGCTGCTGGACGAGGCCGGCTTCTTCGCCTGGGCGGCCTTGCACGTGGCCCGTTGGGGAAAGGGCAGCGGGCGCAAGCTGTTTGCGTTCATGGTGCTGCTGGGCGCGCTGGTGTCGGCCCTGTTTGCCAATGACGGGGCGGCGTTGATCCTGACGCCCATCGTGATTTCGATGCTGCTGGCGTTGCGGTTTTCCCCGGCGGCGACCCTGGCATTCGTGATGGGTGCCGGTTTCATTGCCGACAGCGCGAGCCTGCCGCTGGTGGTGTCGAACCTGGTGAACATCGTCTCGGCGGACTTCTTCGGCATTGGCTTCAACCGCTACGCGGCGGTCATGGTGCCGGTGAACCTGGTCAGTGTGGCGGCCAGCCTGGCGATCTTGCTGTGGTTCTTTCGTCGCGACATCCCGCGCGACTACGACCCCGCTCAACTGGATGATCCGGCGACGGCGATCCACGATAAGGCAACGTTTTATGCCGGCTGGGTGGTGCTGGTGATCCTGCTGCTGGGCTGCTTTGCGCTGGAGCCGCTGGGGATTCCCATCAGCGCGATTTCCGCGGTCTGTGCTGCGTTGCTGCTGGCTGTCGCGGCCCGCGGCCACAAGATTTCCACCCGCAAGGTGATGAAGGAAGCGCCCTGGCAGATCGTGATTTTCTCCCTCGGCATGTACCTGGTGGTCTATGGCCTGCGCAATGCCGGGTTGACCGGCTACCTGGCCCATTGGCTCGACGGCTTCGCCGAATATGGCGTGTGGGGTGCGGCCATGGGCACCGGCGTGCTGACGGCGTTGCTCTCGTCGGCCATGAATAATTTGCCGACGGTGCTGGTCGGCGCCTTGTCCATCGATGCCAGCCAGGCCACCGGGGTGGTGAAGGAGGCGATGATCTACGCCAACGTCATCGGCAGCGACCTGGGCCCGAAAATCACCCCGATCGGCAGCCTGGCGACTTTGCTGTGGCTGCATGTGCTGGAGCGCAAGAACATCCAGATCGGCTGGGGGTACTACTTCAAGGTCGGGATCGTACTGACAGTGCCGGTGTTGCTGGTGACATTGGCAGCGCTGGCGGTGCGGTTGTCACTCTAGACCGAGTTGGCTTCATCGCGAGCAAGCTCGCTCCCACATTGGAATGCATTCTCCTCTATGAATGTGCTCCCCTGTGGGAGCGAGCTTGCTCGCGATGAGGCCCTGGCAGACACTCCAAAGCTCAGCTGTTTTGGCCCGGCACATCCGGCCAGAGATCGGCCACCAGGAATAGCCGCTCGGCTTCTTCCCACTCCCCCTCGGCATTTTCAGTCAGGCGCACCATCAGTTGCGCTGGCGCCATCGGGTCAAGGTCCAGTCGCCAGGCGTCCAGTTGCGCGGTGCTCCAGGTCTGCTCCGCCGGATAATGCGCCGGGGCCAACCAGGCGGCGCGGGGCAGGGGTTGCCAGCGCCCAGGTGGGCGCTGGGCGACGAATGCAGGCCAATCCCGCTGATGCAGCCAACTGCCCCGCAAATGCCGGGGATGCGCACCGGTCGGCGGGTCGGCGTGGCCCGGCCAGGGGTAGAGCAGGTAGCCGCCGAGCCAGAGCTCGGAGCGGAACACCTCGAGGCCGGTCGGCTCAATGCCCAATGCTGCCAAGGCCTCGCGGCTTTCCGGGCGCGCCGAGATGGGGAGCTGGTGCTCGCGCAAATGCGCCAGTTTACGGTCGAGTCGGTCATGACAGCCCGGCCCGAGCCACTGCGCGGTGTCCCGGCCATCCCCTTGCTGCGGGCCGAGGTACAACTTGATCGCCAACTCCAGATGATGGATGCCGTCACGATCGCGCAGCAGCAGGTCCAGTTCGCCCAGCGTATGGCCTTCGTGGCGGATCGGCAGGTTCGCGGCAATCAGCTCGATGCCAGGAGCGTGCTGCACGGCAAACTGCCACAGCCTTTCGTAATACAGGCCCAGGCGTCGCGTCCGTCCCAGGGACAGGCAGTGCAGCAGCGGGTAGCTGTCGCGGTCCAGTTGTCGCAGCCAGTGCTCCAGCTGATCAGGCGCCTGTACCCAGTCGCTGCCGGCCAGGGGATGGCGCTGGGGCCAGGGCGTGTCGATGAGCATCGGCGGGGCGATGATCGCCCACGCGAGGTCGCGCACTTCGGGATGGCGAAGGCGGCGGGGCAAGTCCAGCAATTCAGGGAACAGGATCATTTTGCGAGCATAGCTGCTGCGAAAGGCTTAAAGGATTTTGTCTATGGAGCGCTTTCGCCCATAATCGTGGTTTTCGCCCGTCGCAGACCCTCGCAGGAGCCTCATGGAGCAATTTCGCAATATCGGCATCATCGGTCGCCTGGGCAGTTCGCAGGTGTTGGACACCGTTCGCCGTCTCAAACGTTTCCTCCTGGAGCGACACCTGCATGTGATCCTCGAAGATACCATCGCCGAAGTCTTGCCGGGCCATGGCCTGCAGACGTCGTCGCGCAAGATGCTGGGCGAGGTCTGCGACATGGTGATCGTGGTCGGCGGCGACGGCAGCCTGCTGGGGGCCGCCCGGGCCCTGGCGCGGCACAATATCCCGGTGCTGGGGATCAACCGGGGCAGCCTGGGGTTCCTCACCGATATCCGCCCTGACGAGCTGGAAACCAAGGTCGCCGAGGTGCTGGACGGCCACTACCTGGTGGAAAACCGCTTCCTGCTGCAAGCCGAGGTCCGTCGTCACGCCGAGGCCATCGGCCAGGGCGATGCCCTCAATGACGTGGTGCTGCACCCTGGCAAATCCACGCGCATGATCGAATTTGAGCTGTACATCGACGGCCAGTTCGTCTGCAGCCAGAAGGCCGACGGCCTGATCGTCGCGACCCCGACCGGTTCCACGGCCTACGCGCTCTCGGCCGGCGGACCGATCATGCACCCCAAGCTCGACGCTATTGTGATTGTGCCCATGTACCCCCATACCTTGTCTGGGCGACCGATTGTGGTCGATGGCAACAGTGAGCTGAAAATCGTCGTGTCCAAGGATATGCAGATCTACCCGCAAGTGTCCTGTGACGGCCAGAACCATTTCACCTGCGCGCCGGGTGACACCATCACCGTCAGCAAGAAAGCGCAGAAGCTGCGCCTGATCCATCCGCTGGATCACAATTACTATGAAGTCTGCCGGACCAAGCTCGGCTGGGGCAGTCGGTTGGGGGGTGGAGGCGACTGATGCTCGATCCTGCGCGCAGTTACGATTTGATCGGTGACGTGCATGGATGCGCCCTGACCCTGGAACACCTGCTGGACCGACTCGGTTACCACAAGCAGGGCGGGGTCTGGCGGCATCCGTCGCGCATGGCTGTGTTCCTGGGGGACATCATCGACCGTGGCCCGCGGATTCGCGAGGCGCTGCATATCGTCCACGACATGGTCGTGGCCGGCCAGGCGCTGTGCATCATGGGCAACCACGAGTTCAACGCCCTGGGCTGGAGCACACCGGCTTTGCCCGGCAGCGGCCAGCGCTACGTGCGCGAACACACGCCGCGTCATGCTCGCCTGCTCAACGAGACCCTGACCCAGTTCGAGCAGCATCCCGGCGACTGGCATGACTTTCTCAAGTGGTTCTACGAGCTGCCGCTGTTTGTCGACGCCGGCCGGTTCCGGGTGGTGCATGCCTGTTGGGATTCGGGCCTGATCGAACCGCTGCGTGGCCTGTTCCCGGACGGTTGTGTCGACGAGCATTTCCTCCAGGCCTCGGCGCAACCGGGCAGTTTTGCCAGCACGGTGTTCGATCGTTTGCTACGTGGCACCGACATGCGCCTGCCCCATGGCCTGACGCTGACCGGTGGCGATGGCCTGACCCGTTCGTTTTTTCGCACCAAGTTCTGGGAAGACAACCCGCAGACCTACGGCGACATCGTCTTCCAGCCCGACGCCTTGCCAGAACCGGTGGCCCGCACACCGCTGTCGCCGGATGAAAAAAACAACCTGCTGCGCTATGGCGTCCATGAACCGTTGCTGTTCGTCGGCCACTATTGGCGCAGCGGCAAGCCCGCGCCCATTCGCCCGAACCTGGCCTGCCTGGATTACAGCGCGGTGCTCTACGGCAAGCTGGTCGCCTATCGCCTCGACCAGGAAACCCGCCTGGATCCGCACAAGTTCGTCTGGGTGGATGTCGAGCGGCCGGAGGTGGTGCAATGAGCGTCGTCGCGGTTTTGCGCCTGCCCTTGGCAGTGGACCTGAGCGGCTTCGTCAAGTTGCTGCAACGCATGCAGGTGCCCCATCGCGTCAGTGAAGAGGCGGGCGAGCAGGTGCTCTGGGTGCCGGATGAAATCAGTGAGGACGTGCGTTCGTTGTACGCGCGTTTTCCCGCTGGCGATCCCGACCAGCAGTTGGAGCTGTCAGACACGGGTGGCACTTCCCGGCGGGCGGGGTTTGTCCAGCAACTGACGCGCAGCCCAGTGACGGCCGTGGTGTTGTTGCTGAGCCTGATCGTCAGTGCGGTCACCCTGCTAGGGGAAAATCTTGAGGCCCTGCGCTGGCTGACCTTCCTCGAATTCCGCGTCGTTGGCGACTACATCCAGTTCACGCCGTTGGCCGATAGCCTGGCGGCGGGGCAGTGGTGGCGCCTGGTGACACCGATGCTGATTCACTTCGGCTTCCTGCACATCGCCATGAATGGCATGTGGTACTGGGAACTGGGACGGCGGATCGAGGCGCGCCAGGGTGGCATCAACTTGCTGGGGCTGACGCTGCTGTTCAGCCTCGTCTCCAATTTCGCCCAGTACTTTTTCAGCGGCCCGACGTTGTTCGGTGGGTTGTCGGGGGTGTTGTACGGCCTGCTGGGCCATTGCTGGATCTACCAATTGCTCGCACCGAACCCGGCCTATCACTTGCCCCGTGGGGTGTTGGTGATGATGCTGGTGTGGTTGCTGCTGTGCCTGTCCGGGCTGGTTTCGCTGATCGGTTTCGGTGAAATCGCCAATGCGGCCCACGTCGGCGGGCTGCTCGTCGGATGCTTCACGGGTTTGTTGGGCGGGCTGTTCGCTCGCCGTAAAATGGCCCTTTGACCGGCGCCTGTGCCTTTTGAGAATGCGCGATTTGCGCGGAGAACCCATGTCTTCCTTCAACGAAATGATCCAGAACATCACACCCGACATCTACCGGAGCCTGAAACTGGCGGTGGAAATCGGTAAATGGGCCGATGGCAACAAGCTCACCGCCGAGCAACGCGAACTGTCGTTGCAGGCGATGATCGCCTGGGAAATCCAGAACCTGCCCGAAGAGGAGCGCACTGGTTACATGGGCGCGCAGGAATGCCATTCGAAGTCCACTGAAGTGCCGAATATCCTGTTCAAGTCGGACGCCATCCATTGATCGAGATTGGCCGCGGTGCAATCAGCAAGATGTCGGCGCGCCTTGACGGGCCGACCGTTCAATACGCCTTTCGCCTGGGCGATGTCGAGGTGCCGGTCAATCCGTTGATCGGTAGCACGGTGCGCCTGGAGTACCTCGGTGCGATCCACTGCACCCACTGTGGACGCCGGACCAAGACCAGCTTCAGCCAGGGGTATTGCTACCCCTGCATGACCAAGCTGGCCCAGTGCGACCTGTGCATCATGAGCCCCGAGCGTTGCCATTACGAGGCGGGCACCTGCCGCGACCCGGCCTGGGGCGAGCAGTTCTGCATGACCGATCATGTGGTCTACCTGGCCAATTCCTCGGGTGTGAAAGTTGGCATCACTCGCGCCACGCAATTGCCGACCCGCTGGCTGGACCAGGGCGCCAGCCAGGCGCTGCCGATCCTGCGGGTCGCCACCCGCCAGCAATCGGGGTTTGTCGAAGACCTGTTCCGCAGCCAGGTGGCGGACAAGACCAACTGGCGCGCCTTGCTCAAGGGCGACGCCGTGGCGGTGGACCTGCCGGCGATCCGTGACTCGCTGTTCGAAAGCTGCGCCCAGGGATTGCAGGGGTTGCAGGAACGATTCGGCCTGCAAGCGATCCAGACCATAGCGGACGTCGAACCCATCGAGATCCGTTATCCGGTGGAGCAATACCCGGCCAAGATCGTCAGCTTCAACCTGGACAAGAACCCGATCGCCGAAGGCACGCTGCTGGGGATCAAGGGCCAGTACCTGATTTTTGACACCGGCGTGATCAATATTCGTAAATACACGGCCTACCAGCTCGCCGTGCATCAGTAGAAGGATTCGACCTATGCGCACCGAACAACCGAAGATGATTTACCTGAAGGACTATCAGGCGCCCGAGTACCTGATCGATGAGACGCACCTGACCTTCGAGTTGTTCGAGGACCACAGCCTGGTCCATGCGCAACTGGTGATGCGCCGCAACCCCGAGCGCGGTGCCGGGCTGCCGCCGCTGGTGCTCGATGGCCAGCACCTGGAACTGCTCTCGCTCAAGCTCGACGACGCCGACCTGGGGCAGGGCGACTATCAACTGGACGACAGTCACCTGACCGTTCACCCCAAGGCCCAGGCCTTCACGGTCGACACCACCGTCCGGATCCACCCGGAAACCAACACCGCCCTGGAAGGTTTGTACAAGTCCGGCAGCATGTTCTGCACCCAGTGCGAGGCCGAAGGTTTCCGCAAGATCACCTATTACCTGGACCGCCCGGATGTGATGAGCAAGTTCACCACCACCGTGGTGGCCGAGCAGCACAGCTATCCGGTGCTGCTGTCCAACGGCAATCCGATTGCCAGCGGTCCCGGCGAAGACGGCCGGCACTGGGCGACCTGGGAAGACCCGTTCAAGAAGCCGGCCTACCTGTTTGCCCTGGTGGCCGGTGACCTGTGGTGCGTCGAAGACACCTTCACTACCCTGAGCGAGCGCACCGTAGCGCTGCGCATCTATGTCGAGCCGGAAAACATCGACAAATGCCAGCACGCCATGACCAGCCTGAAGAAGTCGATGCGCTGGGACGAAGAGGTGTACGGGCGCGAGTACGACCTGGACATCTTCATGATCGTCGCGGTCAACGATTTCAACATGGGCGCCATGGAGAACAAGGGCCTCAATATCTTCAACTCCAGCGCCGTGCTGGCCCGCGCCGAAACCGCCACCGATGCCGCGCACCAGCGGGTCGAGGCGATCGTTGCCCACGAATACTTCCATAACTGGTCGGGCAACCGCGTGACCTGTCGCGACTGGTTCCAACTGTCGCTCAAGGAAGGTTTCACGGTGTTCCGCGACGCCGGGTTCTCGGCCGACATGAACTCCGCCACCGTCAAGCGCATCCAGGACGTGGCGTACCTGCGTACCCACCAGTTCGCCGAAGATGCCGGCCCCATGGCGCACCCGGTGCGTCCGGACAGCTTCATCGAGATCTCCAACTTCTACACCCTGACCGTGTACGAAAAGGGCTCGGAAGTGGTTGGCATGATCCACACCCTGCTGGGGCCTGAGGGTTTCCGCAAGGGCAGTGACCTGTACTTCGAACGCCACGACGGCCAGGCCGTGACCTGCGACGACTTCATCAAGGCCATGGAAGATGCCAACGGCGTCGACCTGGCCCAGTTCAAGCGCTGGTACAGCCAGGCCGGTACACCACGGCTGGCGGTGAGCGAATCTTATGATGCCGCCGCCAAGACCTACAGCCTGACCTTCAGCCAGAGTTGCCCGCCGACCCCGGACAAGCAGGAAAAACTGCCGTTCGTGATTCCCGTGGAGCTGGGCCTGCTGGACAGCCAGGGTGCTGAAATCCCTCTGCGCCTGGCCGGTGAAGCGGCGGCAGACGGCACGTCCCGAGTGATCTCGGTGACCGAAGCCGAGCAGACCTTCACCTTTGTCGACATCGCCGAACAGCCGCTGCCTTCGTTGCTGCGTGGTTTCTCGGCGCCGGTGAAGCTGAGCTTTCCGTACAACCGCGACCAGTTGATGTTCCTCATGCAGCACGACAGCGACGGGTTCAACCGTTGGGATGCCGGCCAGCAATTGTCAGTACAGGTGCTGCAGGAACTGATCGCCCAGCATCAGCAGGGCGCCAGCCTGGTGCTGGACCCGCGCCTGGTCAGTGCGCTGCGCAGCGTGCTGTCGGACGAGTCCCTGGACCAGGCCATGGTCGCCGAAATGCTCTCGCTGCCAAGCGAAGCCTACCTGACGGAAATCAGCGAAGTGGCTGACGTCGAGGCGATCCATGCCGCCCGTGAGTTTGCCCGCCAGCAGTTGGCCGAGAACCTGTTCGAAGCCCTCTGGCTGCGTTATGCAGCCAACCGCGACCTGTCGAAGAAAACCCCTTACGTGGCCGAGGCCGAGCATTTCGCCCGTCGCGCGTTGCAGAACATCGCGCTGTCGTACCTGATGCTCACCGGCAAGCCTGAGGTGCTGAGTGCGACCCTGGAGCAGTTCGACACCGCCGATAACATGACCGAGCGCCTGACCGCGCTGGCGGTGTTGGTCAACTCGCCATTCGAAGCCGAGAAGGCCAAGGCGCTGGAAGTGTTTGCGGAAAACTTCAAGGGCAACCCGCTGGTCATGGACCAATGGTTCAGCGTCCAGGCCGGCAGCCCGTTGCCGGGTGGCCTGGCGCGGGTCAAGGCGCTGATGGAGCACCCGGCGTTCAATATCAAGAACCCGAACAAGGTGCGGGCGCTGGTGGGGGCGTTTGCCGGGCAGAACCTGATCAACTTCCACGCGGCCGACGGTTCGGGTTATCGCTTCCTGGCGGACCTGGTCATCCAGCTCAATGGCTTCAACCCGCAGATCGCCTCCCGGCAACTGGCCCCGCTGACTCGCTGGCGCAAATACGACAGCGCCCGCCAGGCGCTGATGAAGGCCGAACTGGAGCGCATCCTGGCATCCGGCGCGCTTTCCGCCGATGTGTTCGAGGTGGTGAGCAAGAGCCTGGCATAAACAGGCACTGCCTTACCTTTGTGGCGAGGGGATAAATCCCCTCGCCACATTCATCACCCTCACGAATGTCTTCTGATTCACCCTTGGCCGATATCCCCCCGGTTAACAAAAGATAACGTGGCGTCGATTGTCAGACCTTTCGAAAGCCCGATAGGATAGGTCTGCTTCCGAAGTGGCTCTAGATTGCAGGTTTCAGGACTATGCTCCAGGACTGGCAACGTACCAAGCCATAACAATAATAATGGGGGAAAGGTCTATGAATGAGCCTGTCATGGCTGTGGGCCGCAGCCGGCCGCCGATGCTGCGCAGAGTCGCGTTGCTGGCTTCGGCGCTCTCGCTGCTGGGCTCTGCGGTGTTGTCGGCACCGGTGATGGCTGTTGCGGCGTCGACGTCCGATGTCATCTATTCCGTCGAATCGGCCAAGGCCAGCAAAACCCTGATGCTCGATGTGGTCCACGCCGGCCAGCGCCTGGTGGCGGTCGGTGACCGCGGGCACATTGTCTATTCGGACGACCAGGGCAAGTCCTGGACCCAGGCCAAGGTGCCGACTCGCCAACTGCTCACGGCGGTATTTTTCGTCGATGACAAACACGGCTGGGCCGTGGGGCACGACGCGCAGATCCTCGCCAGCGATGACGGCGGCAGCAGCTGGACCAAGCAATTCGAAGACCTCACCCGCGAAGCACCCCTGCTGGACGTCTGGTTCAAGGATGCCAGCAACGGTTTCGCCGTGGGCGCCTACGGCGCACTGCTGGAAACCACCGACGGCGGCAAGCACTGGGAAGACGCCAGCGACCGCCTCGAAAACGAAGACCAGTTCCACCTCAATGCGATAGCCGCCGTGAAAGATGCCGGGCTGTTCATTGTCGGCGAGGCTGGCAGCATGTTCCGCTCCGCCGACTGGGGCCAGACCTGGGAAAAGGTCGAAGGCCCGTACGAAGGCTCGCTGTTCGGGGTCATCGGTACGGCCCAGCCTTCGACGTTGCTGGCCTATGGCTTGCGCGGCAACCTTTATCGTTCCACTGACTTCGGCGGCACTTGGGATCAGGTCGAGCTCAAGGCCGCGCGCGGTGCCCTGGAGTTCGGCCTGTCAGGCGCCACGCTACTGGCGGACGGTTCCATCGTGATTGTCGGCAACGGCGGCAGCGTCGTGCGAAGTACCGACGACGGCGAGACCTTCAGCGTGTTCAACCGCCCGGACCGAATTTCCGTGGCGGCCGTCACGGCGGCAGGCAACGGCAACCTGATTCTGGCGGGGCAAGGTGGCGTTCGTGCCACCACGTCCACCGGCGCCGAACTGAGCAAATGAGTCACGCCTGCAAGACGGGCACAAAAACAAGAAGGCGGACCCCATGAGCAGTCATCACCAAGACAAGGCGACGTTCCTCGAGCGCCTGATTTTCAACAACCGCCCGGCAGTGATCATCATTTGCCTGCTGGTCAGCATTTTCCTGTTCTGGCAGGCCACGCTGATCCGGCCGTCCACCAGTTTCGAAAAAATGATCCCCCTCGAGCACCCCTTCATCCAGAAGATGCTCGAGCACCGCAACGACCTGGCGAACCTGGGCAACACGGTGCGTATTTCCGTGGAGGCCACCAACGGCGACATCTTCTCCAAGGAATACATGGAGACCCTGCGTCAGATCCACGATGAGGTCTTCTACATCTCCGGCGTCGACCGTTCCGGGCTCAAGTCGTTGTGGAGCCCGAGCGTGCGCTGGACCGAAGTGACGGAGGAGGGCTTCGCCGGCGGCGAGGTGATCCCCCAGAGCTACAACGGTTCGGCCGACAGCCTCGATCTGCTGCGTAATAACGTGCTCAAGTCCGGCCAGGTCGGGCGCCTGGTGGCCAACGACTTCAAGTCGAGCATCATCGACATCCCGCTGCTGGAGTCCTATCCCGACCCGCAGGACCAGGGCAAGTTGCTCGCCCTCGACTACCGGAAGTTTTCCCACGAGCTTGAAGACAAGATCCGCAACAAGTTCGAAGCCCAGAACCCCAACGTGCAGATCCATATCGTCGGTTTCGCCAAGAAGGTCGGCGACCTGATCGACGGCCTGGTCATGGTGGTGCTGTTCTTCGGCGTGGCTTTCGTCATCACCCTGATCCTGCTGTACTGGTTCACCAACTGCATGCGCAGTACCGTCGCGGTATTGACCACCACCCTGGTGGCGGTGGTCTGGCAACTGGGGCTGATGCATGCGGCCGGTTTCGGCCTGGATCCGTACTCGATGCTGGTGCCGTTCCTGATCTTCGCCATCGGCATTTCCCATGGGGTGCAGAAAATCAACGGCATCGCCTTGCAGTCCAGCGATGCGGACAACGCCCTGACAGCGGCGCGGCGCACCTTCCGGCAGTTGTTCCTGCCGGGGATGATCGCGATCCTGGCGGACGCCGTGGGTTTCATCACCTTGCTGATCATCGACATCGGCGTGATCCGCGAACTGGCCATTGGCGCCTCCATCGGCGTGGCGGTGATCGTGTTCACCAACCTGATCCTGCTGCCGGTGGCGATCTCCTACGCTGGCATCAGCAAGCGTGCGGTCGAGCGCAGCAAGAAAGACGCGACCCGCGAACATCCGTTCTGGCGCCTGCTGTCGAACTTCGCCAGCGCCAAGGTCGCGCCGGTGTCCATTGCCCTGGCGGTGATCGCCTTTGGCGGTGGGCTCTGGTACAGCCAGAACCTGAAGATCGGCGACCTGGACCAGGGCGCGCCGGAACTGCGTCCGGACTCGCGCTACAACCAGGACAACAACTTCATCATCAGCAATTACTCCACCAGCTCCGATGTACTGGTGGTGATGGTCAAGACCAAGGCCGAAGGCTGCTCGCGCTATGAAGCCATGGCCCCCATCGACGAGCTGATGTGGAAGATGCAGAACACCGAGGGCGTGCAGTCGGCGATTTCCCTGGTGACCGTGTCCAAGCAGATGATCAAGGGCATGAACGAGGGCAACCTGAAATGGGAAACCCTGTCGCGCAACCCTGACGTGCTGAACAACTCCATCGCCCGGGCCGATGGCCTGTACAACAACAGTTGCTCCCTGGCACCGGTGCTGGTGTTCCTTAACGACCACAAGGCCGAGACATTGGACCGCGCGGTGAAGGCGGTGCAGGACTTCGCCAAGGAAAACAACCGCGATGGCCTGGAGTTCATCCTTGCCGCCGGTAACGCAGGCATCGAAGCGGCCACCAACGAGGTGATCAAGGCATCGGAGCTGACCATCCTGATCCTGGTGTACATCTGCGTGGCGACCATGTGCATGATCACCTTCCGTTCCTGGGCGGCGACGCTGTGCATCGTGTTGCCGCTGGTGCTGACCTCGGTGCTGGGCAACGCCCTGATGGCGTTCATGGGCATTGGCGTGAAGGTCGCGACCCTGCCGGTGGTGGCACTGGGCGTGGGGATTGGCGTGGACTACGGCATCTACATCTACAGCCGCCTGGAGAGTTTCCTGCGCGCCGGGTTGCCGTTGCAGGAGGCTTACTACCAGACGCTGAAATCCACCGGCAAGGCGGTGCTGTTCACCGGTTTGTGCCTGGCCATCGGTGTTTGCACCTGGATCTTCTCGGCCATCAAGTTCCAGGCGGACATGGGGTTGATGCTGACGTTCATGTTGCTGTGGAACATGTTCGGCGCGCTGTGGCTGCTGCCGGCGCTGGCGCGGTTCCTGATCAAGCCTGAGAAACTGGCGGGGCAGAAGGGTAATTCGTTGTTTGCGCATTGATCGACGGTAGAACCTGCCCAATGTGGGAGCGAGCTTGCTCGCGATAGCGCTGTGACAGTCAATGAAGGTGTTGAATGTCAGTGCGCAATCGCGAGCAAGCTCGCTCCCACAGGTTTTTACAGCCTCGGTGGCGAGGTCAGCCTGATGCATCGCTGTCATCAGGCGCCAACGGCAAGAACTTGCTCTGTGCCATGAGCTTGCCGATTTTCCCTCGATGCACATTCACCACCGCGTAGGGGCTATCAGCCTTGGCGAGCAGCGAGTGATAGTCTTCCCTGCGTTGTGCCTTGGTTTTCAGGTGCGCGACGCTGTAGTCGGCTTTCGGCGTATCGATTTTTTCGTAGTGAAAATGCGCATACCAAAGGGGGAAGCCGTCCCGGTTGTTGATGGCATATTCCTGGAGGAAATCCTGGCGGGCTCCTTTCAAGGCCTTGCGTTCACCCAGTCGTGCAACTTGAACCAGGTCTTTTTCGAACAGGTACTGGAGGTTGCCGTCGGTGGGCGGCAGGTGCAGGCTCAGTTGGACACGCAGGGCGCTGCCCCTGGACGTCAGTCTGGAGATGGCCTCGGCCAACTGTCTACCCAGCGCTTGATCAGCCGCTGTGCGTGGCGTTTGTGAGGCGACGAAGGCCCTGTCGAGTTCTTCAGAAAGCGTGCGGAAGCGACTTGCCTCATTGTTCATGATCTCCTCGATTTCCTGAGGATGACGGCAACGCTTTTTATAGCTTTCAGCGCGGCGGAGACGTTTCTCCAGTTCCTCCAGCAGTGTTCGCGCATCGCCGTTGATCGCGTTGATCGATCGGGTCCTGGGGGCTGGAACCGGTCGGTGTACGTCGACAACGTCCCATACGTCGTCGTGACGCGAATAGGTGGCAAGCACCTGATTGTCGACTTCGGAGCGCAACTCGACGACTTCAATCGGCAAGGAGGTGCCGGCAGGTTTCAGGTCACCAATCAGAACGCCACTCCTGCGGGTCTTTATCACCTTTTTCTGAAGGCGCCCGGAGTGCGTCTTCGGGCGTTTGGGCGCACGCTTGCGCGGTGTCGGTTCGGGTTTGACTTCTGCCGCCAGTCTTCCGGAAGCGTCCTGGTACAGGCTGTCAAGCAGCGTGGCCAGCCTGTCGAAATAGGACTCGTTGATATCGTCGACATAAAGCGCCTTCATGCCCTGCAACGCGTCGAGGGCCTCGCCATAATGCTCGGTCAGGCTGGTCAGTACCTCAAGCTGCTCAGAGGCGGTCAGGTCGTACAGTTGCAGGTCAGCGTGGGAGCGCACCTGCTCGGCCAATGGCCTGACGATGCGATACAGGCTATCGGGCAAGCTGGTTTCGGGGTGTTTGATGGCCAGCATCGGCAGGGCGGCCAATTGCAGGGCCTTGGTGCCTATGACATTCCGTTCATTCTGCGGACGGCCGCGGGTCAGGCGTTCGAATGCCTGGGCTCCCACGGAATCCAGGTTCAATAGCTTCTCCAGGTACTCATCCTTGAGTTGCAGCCAATGGATGGCGCGATCATTGATGTCGCTCATGGCTTCAAGGAACATCACGTAGCCCTGCATGTCGCGAACCACGGCTTCTTCCACAAACGTTCCGGAAAACTGCGGGTGAGCGGCATTCAGGGCCCGTTGATCCATCTCGACGACCAGGAAGGCCTTGCGGGCATTGTTGACCACATTCTCCATCAGCCCGCGGACGCTTCCAGAGGGCAAGCCAATGCCCAGTCTTGCGCGCTCGGGCGCACTGTCCAGCAGTTTCAAATAGATGTCGGTCTGCTCGTTGAGCAGGTCATAAAACACTTTTCGTTTTGGCGCGCGCTGTTCCTCGGTATAGGCGTTTCCTTCCTCGAGCCGGGTCATCACTTGTTGGGCAATGTCCAGGGATCGTTGTCGTTCGTTCTCCTGGGCGAGGTAATTGTTCATTTCAGCGCTCAGCTCGATGGCTTTGTGGGCATTGAGGCGACGCTGGTCAGCCAGGCGCTTGGGCGGCGCACCGCCGCGCAGGCGCAAGCGCAGGTCAAGGGACCAGTTGCCGTCCAGGTCCGATTGCAGCGCAGGTCCGGTCTGTGTCGGGTCGAGCGGGTCGACAATCGTGGTGCTGCCGTCCGGGTCCGGGTTGACCGGGTACAGCCCGTCTTGCAGCAACGCGTGCCATTTGTTGGCGATCACGTACAAGCCCTTGAACGGGCCATTTCCAATCGGCTCAGGCAAGGCAGTCGGACGCGCCACCTGCATGCGTCGTATGCGGGTGCGTTGTTCCTGCGTCAGGTGACGGCGAGGGCTGCTGAAACTGAAGTCCAGCGACCTGCTGGGTTGTTCGCCAGGCAAGGCGACGGATCCTTCCAGAACGCTCGGCGAGGTCGGTTCGGGCCACTGCTGTGCAACGACACGTGGCGCGGGGGCGCGCATCGCTTGGTCCTTGATCGATGCGGGCGTGACTGCGCGAACCGGTGCACGGACGGCGGGAAAATGGCTCACCAGCATGGCCAGGTTGACCAGCAAATCGACGGTGGCCAGCTCCCGCGTTGCCGGATCGTCACTGCTCAGGGCCGGGATATCTTGACTGGCGCTGGCCATCAGGCTCCATAGCCAGACGGTGGCCATGGCCGGGCCGCGCAGCAACGGAAACAGCAGTGTATTGAACAGCAGGCTGCCGCCCTTGAGTAACACCGCCCAGCGGCTTTCGCTGTTGGAGACAGAGTTGCGGTCGGCCTGGGTGACCAGGGCTCGGGCGTTGCAGCCGTAGAGGTACTGCATCAATTTGCCGTTGCGCAGGTATTGCAGCAGTTCATCGTTGCCGGCGTCGACGGCGAGCGTTGCCGGAACGGGCTTTTCGGGAACGCTGAACTCGTCACCCTCGAAGAAACGCACGATGTGCGGTTCGAGGAAGCCGCCATTGGCATACACCGGGCGTGCGTCGTCGGACATCCAGGTCAGGACGCTGTTCTGCAAGTCTGCGGCGCTCACGACGGACTGCAACAGTGCCTGGCGCGTCGCAAACTCCAACAGCACGGGCGCGTACAGGGGGCGATACAACAGGTGCGGGCCCGTTCTGGCGTCCTGCGCCTCGACGATGAACATGTTGCTCACGAGGTCGGGCCGGGCCTGGGGCTTGCGCAGGAAGGCCAGGTGTCGAATGACCACGGGGCGACCGTCAACCTGTCGGTCCTCAGCATCGGGTTGCAGCAGGGCCTCGATCAGATGCAGTCCTTGGCGAGTCATGCCG
Organism: Pseudomonas brassicacearum subsp. brassicacearum; assembly: GCF_008801605.1. GTDB lineage: Bacteria > Pseudomonadota > Gammaproteobacteria > Pseudomonadales > Pseudomonadaceae > Aquipseudomonas > Aquipseudomonas brassicacearum. The sequence continues at coordinate 124,654 of NZ_VZPJ01000015.1, forward strand.
TTTTTGTTGTCGAGCATTTGCTGCAGCGCCTCGAGCGGCAACTGCGCCGGGAGTTGTTCGGCGAACGTCCGTTGAAATGCCTGCGCTTGAGGCGAGTCGCTCAATAGGGCTTGTTGCAGGTAGCGCGGATAAACCGTGCCGATGTCGACCTGTTCGATCAGCCCGCCCCTTCGGGTAATGAAGTCCGGCGTCAACCAGGCAGGCAAGGCCAGACCCCGGCGATGACTGAGTTGCAGGTTGCCACTGGGGCGTGCGACGAGGTTGTCGATGGCCAGTTGCGTCAGGCTCATCGTTCTTTTCGCGCGGATGCCAACGGTCCCGGGGTATCCCGCCGAGACGGTGAACGTCAGTACCACATCGTCGGGTTGGTAGTGACTGGGTTGCACCTTGGCCGGGCTGCTGTCGTTAGTCTTGCCCATCTGCGTGAGCAATGCGTCCGAGGTAAAAGCCTTGATGTCGCTGAGTGCGGGACGTCCTTGAGTGCGTTGCTTGAGGCTGGCCAGTGCCAGGCTGCATCGCTGGAACGTTGCTCGATCGACGACGGAGGCTTTTTTCAGCCATTCGGGCAGCAACGGCCCGAGTCGTGCCGATGTTTCAGGCGTGAGGCGCGGCGCGTCGTGCAGATAGCGAGCGGGATCGCTCAGCTCGCTGTAGAGCGTCTTGAGGTCTGGCAGGCCGATTCGGGAGGGCAACTGTACCGCCTGCACATCGGCCAGTTGTTGCTCCAAGATCATGGCGGCCTGGGTGTCGAAGGCATGCCCGTCGATTTCGTAGCGTTGACAGGTCACGGTGTCGACGACATAGCGACTGGCGATCCGTTCGCCCCAATACTGGTTGAAGGCTTCCATCGACTCGAAGGACTGCACGGCGCTGCCGGGGCTGCAAAGCACAATGACGAGGCCGTAGCGAGTGTAATGGAGCAGCAGGATCTCGTTGCTGGGCAGCACGCTGCTGGAGGTGCCTTGGGTGACAGTGCTTTCCAGGCTGTAGGCGTAGACGGGCGGGACATTGTGGCTAAAGCGTTGTTCGCGGTCCGGCCAGCGGACGATCTGGGCCAGGGTCTCGCGTGCCGGTTCGGTCAGTCCTGGCTGTTGCAGCCCCCGGATATGCAGCATGTTCTTGAGTGTGTCGCTGAGCCATTGCCAGCGGCTGGTGCGGACAGGGGCATCGGTTTGCGGGCGGGGGCCGATGTCAGCGTTCCAATAACGGGTCAGTGCGTCTTCCAGCCCGATTGGAGCGGTCGAGGGCAGTTCAAGCAGCAGTTTTTCGATGACCTGCATGTCGAGCTTTTCATCCCGTGGCCAAAGGCGCTGCGGCGGCGTGTCGGAGAGGTAGCAATCAAGATTTCCCCGGGGGCTGAAATCCACGGAGGTGCCGAGGGCCAGGTATTCGAGCACCCGCGGCATGAACGGTTGAAAGTGCCAGCCACGGGTGATCGCATTTGGTGTGGCCAATTGGGTCTTGGCGAGATCGATGGTCAGCGAGGGGTATCTGGCCTTGATGGCCTGTTGGAGCATTTGTTGCGCGACTTGCTCGAAGGTCGGGCGGTCGGCGAATGACTGGCTGACGGTTTGCGCAAGGGCAGAGGGGCTGTCAGCCGGGGAGGGCGAGGTCATAAGAAGTCCTTTTCCTGAGCTCATGGCCGTCGGGATGACGACGAGTCAAGTATCGACCTCCTGTTTTCCTGGTGTGCGGTATATAGCTACTGCCCGGTTGAGCGCGCGTTGTGGCAGGCCTGGTAGTCGCTGCCGTAGGCTGCGATCCGTTCGCTTGGGATTCAATTGGCAGGGGAAAGATCGCAGCCTCGTTGCACTCGGCAGCTCCTGCGGGGCTCAGGCTGGATCGTTGCCCAGTACCACATTCAGCGCGCTGCGGGCATCGTCCAGTTGCACCAGCGTGGCATGGCGGGCACCGAGGGCGTCGCGGTTCTCGATGGCGGTGAGGATCGCCTTGTGTCGCGGCATCGCCAGTTCATGCAGGTTGGGCCGCTGGTTGGAATGCTTGAGCGCCTCGGCGATGGCCACTGACAACATGTTGCAGAGATTGGCGAGCAGGTCGTTGTGGGTGGCGTCGGCGATGCGGCTGTGGAAGTCCAGGTCCGGTTGCAGCACGGCCTCGGGGGTCGGGGCCGCTTCCATGCGCTGGTAGGCCTCACGGATGGAAGCGATGTCGTCCTCGTTGGCGAACTGTGCGGCGAGGGCGGCGGCGGCCGGTTCGATGATGCTGCGCACGCTGGTCAGCAGGTTGAAGAATTCATTCTGCGGGCTGCTCTGCATCAGCCAATGCAGCACATCCGGGTCGAGCATGTGCCACTCCCGCCGAGCCTTGACCACCGTGCCCACGCGCGGGCGCGAATACACCAGGCCCTTGGCGACCAGCACTCGCGTGGCTTCGCGCAGCACCGGGCGGCTGACCGCATACTCTTCGCACAGCAAGGCTTCAGCGGGCAGTTTGTCGTCCGGTTTGAAGCGCCCGGAAACGATCTGCATGCCCAGTTCCTGGACGATGCGCGCGTGCATGCTTTTGCGGTCGGAGGGTTTACGGTAATCCATGGGATGCGGCGCGATCCTGTGCGAGGGGAGTGCTGCGCATGATAGCAGGCGCGGCGATGGCGGGTCGCTAATGCGATTTTTGATTTGGATACAGACCCATTGTGGGAGCGAGCTTTTTGTGGGAACTGAGCTTGCTCGCGATAGCGGTGTCACAGACAACAGAGATGTTGACTGGAAGGGCCTCATCGCGAGCAAGCTCAGCTCCCACAAAAAGCTTGCTCCCACAGAGGCTTGCTTCCACAAGGGGATGGGTGGGGTCAGTGGGAGTGGCGTGGCACCTCGGCGCCGCGGCAGCCGACCAGGAAGTCGAAGTCACAGCCCTGGTCCGCTTGCAGCACGTGGTCGATGTACAACTGCCGGTAACCGCCCACCAACAGGTTCTGCGGTGGCGGCAGGTCGGCCAGGCGCGCCGCGAGTTCGGCGTCCGGGATGTCCAGGTGCAGGCGGCCGCTGGCGCAATCGAGTTCGATCCAGTCGCCTTCCTTCACCGCCGCCAGAGGTCCGCCGGCGGCGGCTTCCGGTGCCACGTGCAGGACCACGGTGCCGTAGGCGGTGCCGCTCATGCGGGCGTCGGAAATCCGCACCATGTCCGTCACGCCCTGGGCCAGTAGCTTGGCCGGCAAGCCCATGTTGCCCACTTCGGCCATGCCCGGATAACCCTTCGGCCCGCAGTTTTTCATCACCAGGATCGAGTTGGCGTCCACGTCCAGTTCCGGGTCGTTGATCCGTGCCTTGTACTCGTCGAAATTCTCGAACACCACCGCGCGACCGCGATGCTGCATCAGTTCGGCGGTGGCGGCGGACGGCTTGAGCACCGCACCCAGTGGCGCCAGATTGCCGCGCAGCACGCAGATACCGCCGTCGGCGCGGATCGGGTTGTCCAGGGTGCGAATGACTTCGTCCTGGCCGTAGATCGGTGCGTCCTTGGTGTTCTCGCCGAGGCTCTTGCCGTTGACGGTCAAGGCGTTCGGATGGGGAATCAGGTTGGCTTCGCCGAGGCGACGCAGCACGGCGGGCAGGCCACCGGCGTAGTAGAACTCTTCCATCAGGAAGCGCCCGGACGGCTGCAGGTCGACGATGGTCGGCATGCCGCGACCGATGCGGGTCCAGTCGTCCAGGTCCAGCTGCACGCCGATGCGACCGGCAATGGCCTTGAGGTGGATCACCGCGTTGGTCGAACCGCCGATGGCCGCATTGACGCGGATGGCGTTTTCGAACGCTTCCTTGGTCAGGATCTTCGACAGTTTCAGGTCTTCACGGACCATTTCCACGGCGCGCATGCCGGACATATGGGCCAGCACATAGCGCCGTGCGTCCACGGCCGGAATCGCCGCGTTGTGCGGCAGGGAAGTGCCGAGGGCTTCGGCCATGCAGGCCATGGTCGAGGCGGTGCCCATGGTGTTGCAGGTGCCGGCCGAGCGGGACATGCCACCCTCGGCCGCGAGGAAATCGTCAATGGTGATGGTGCCGGCCTTGACCTGTTCGCTCAATTGCCAGACCACGGTGCCGGAGCCGATGTCCTGGCCTTTGTGCTTGCCGTTGAGCATCGGCCCGCCGGTAACGACGATGGCCGGTACGTCACAACTGGCGGCGCCCATCAGCAGGGCGGGGGTGGTCTTGTCGCAACCGGTGAGCAGCACCACGCCGTCAATCGGGTTGCCGCGAATCGCCTCTTCTACGTCCATGCTCGCCAGGTTGCGGGTCAGCATGGCGGTGGGGCGCAGGTTCGATTCGCCGTTGGAGAACACCGGGAATTCCACCGGGAAGCCCCCGGCCTCGATCACTCCGCGCTTGACGTGTTCGGCGATTTGCCGGAAGTGCGCGTTGCACGGCGTCAGCTCCGACCAGGTGTTGCAGATGCCGATGATCGGCTTGCCGTGGAACTGATGGTCGGCGATGCCCTGATTTTTCATCCAGCTGCGGTACATGAAGCCGTTCTTGTCGGCGGTGCCAAACCATTGGGCCGAGCGCAGGGAGGGTTTCTTATCAGACATGATCGATTCTCTTATTGTATGACTATATTGTTCTAGCTGAAGCGTAACATAAGCGCAATTTGTGCGGTTTGGAAGTGTTGTTGGGTAAATAGTATTACTATATAGTCCGATTCAATGGAGGGATTGTCCTGGCGGTCATTCGCGAGAGAAATCCCCCGAGGTTCCATAACAACAACAATCGGAGACCGGTCCCATGAGCCAGGAATTGCGGCTTATACGTCGCATCACGCTGAAACTGATTCCCTTCCTGATCCTGCTGTACCTGATCGCCTACGTGGACCGCTCTGCGGTGGGCTTTGCCAAGCTGCACATGGGCGCCGACCTCGGTATCGGCGACGCCGCCTACGGCCTGGGTGCTGGGCTGTTTTTCATCGGTTATTTCCTGCTGGAGATCCCCAGCAACCTGATGCTGGAGCGCTTCGGTGCCCGGCGCTGGTTCGCGCGGATCATGATCACCTGGGGCGCCATCACCATCGGCATGGCGTTCGTACAAGGTCCGCATAGCTTCTATGTGATGCGCTTTTTGCTCGGTGCGGCCGAAGCCGGGTTCTTCCCGGGCGTGCTGTACTACATCACCCAGTGGTTCCCGGTGCGCCATCGCGGCAAGATCCTCGGCCTGTTCATTCTTTCCCAACCCATCGCGATGATGATCACCGGCCCCGTGTCCGGTGGCCTGCTGGGCATGGATGGCATCCTTGGCCTGCACGGCTGGCAGTGGCTGTTCATGGTCATCGGCCTGCCAGCGGTACTGTTGACCTGGCCGGTGCTGCGTTACTTGCCGGACGGCCCGCAACAAGTGAAATGGATGGACCAGGCCGAGAAGGACTGGCTGACCGGTGAACTGAAAAAAGACCTGCAGGAATACGGCCAGACCCGCCACGGCAATCCGCTACATGCCCTGAAGGACAAGCGTGTCCTGCTGCTGGCGCTGTTCTACCTGCCGGTGACCTTGAGCATCTACGGCCTGGGCCTGTGGTTGCCGACGCTGATCAAGCAGTTCGGCGGCAGTGACCTGGTGACTGGCTTCGTATCGTCGGTGCCATACATCTTCGGCATCATCGGTTTGCTGATCATTCCCCGCAGCTCCGACCGCTTGAACGACCGCTACGGTCACCTGGCCGTGTTGTACGTGCTGGGCGCCATCGGCCTGTTCCTCAGCGCCTGGTTGTCGGTGCCGGTGTTGCAATTGGCGGCGCTGTGCCTGGTGGCGTTCGCGCTATTTTCCTGCACGGCGGTGTTCTGGACCTTGCCGGGGCGTTTCTTTGCCGGCGCCAGTGCGGCGGCGGGTATTGCGTTGATCAACTCGGTGGGCAACCTGGGCGGCTACATCGGCCCGTTCGTGATCGGTGCGCTGAAGGAGTACACCGGCAACCTGGCCTCGGGGCTGTATTTCCTGTCGTGTGTGATGGTGTTCGGCCTGGTGTTGACCGGCGTGGTCTATCGCCTGCTGGAGCGCAAGCATGTGCTGCCGGCGGATCAGTTCGCCGCCAGCGCCCGTGGGGCGACGCGTACCTGAGGTCACTGTGGGAGCGAGCTTGCTCGCGATGACGATCTGACAGTCGACATCTGGGGTAAATGTAAGACTGCTATCGCGAGCAAACTCGCTCCCACAAGGGACGCACCGAATTCAAGTTTTGCTTACAAGGAGAAAGATATGCGTTTAGTTCAGTTCGAATTGAATAACGGCGAACGCCGCGTCGGTGTGGTCGAGGGCGATCAGGTGCGCGAAGTGCAGGGCGCTCGCACCGTGCGTGACCTGGCGCTGGCGGCTATCGAAGCGGGCGTGAAGCTTGAGCAGCAGGTCAATAGCCTGGGCCTGGGGGCGAGCCATGACTACGCCCGGTTGCTCAGTGACCTGCGCATCCTGCCGCCACTGGACCACCCGGACCCGGCGCACCTGTTGGTCAGCGGCACCGGCCTGACCCACCTGGGCAGCGCCTCGGCCCGGGACAAGATGCACCAGCAGGCTGGCGACGAAGCGGCCATGACCGACACCATGCGCATCTTCAAGTGGGGCGTGGAGGGCGGCAAGCCCCAGGCCGGGCAGGCTGGCGTGCAGCCGGAATGGTTCTACAAGGGCGACGGCAGCATCGTTGTCCGTCCGGGTCATCCGTTCCCGTTGCCGCCCTTTGCCGAAGACGCTGGCGAGGAGCCGGAAATCAGCGGCCTGTATGTCATCGGCCACGACGGCAAGCCCTATCGCCTGGGCTTTGCCGTGGGCAACGAGTTTTCCGACCACGTGATGGAGCGCAAGAATTACCTGTACCTGGCCCATTCGAAATTGCGCAGTTGCAGTTTTGGCCCGGAACTTCGCGTGGGTGAACTGCCTCAACATCTGTCCGGGACCAGTCGTATCCTGCGCAACGGCGAAGTGCTGTGGCAGAACGAATTCCTCAGCGGCGAGGCGAACATGTGCCACAGCCTCGAAAACCTGGAATTCCACCATTTCAAGTACAGTCAGTTCCTGCGCCCGGGGGATGTCCACGTTCACTTCTTCGGCACCGCGACCCTGTCGTTCGCCGATGGCATCCGCACGCAGCCGGGGGATGTGTTCGAAATCAGCCAGGCTGAATTCGGCGCGCCGCTGGTCAACGGTATTGCCCCGGTGGACGCGGTGTTCAACCCGGGTACTATCGGCACACTTTAAAGGAGACTTGCGATGAACCAGATCCTTGGCCACAACTACATCGGCGGGGCGCGCAGCGCAGCCGGCCAGACTCGCCTGCAGAGCGTCGACGCCAGCACCGGCGAGGCCTTGCCCCATGACTTCGTCCAGGCCACGGCAGAAGAAGTCGACGCCGCCGCCAAGGCCGCGGCGGCGGCTTATCCAGCCTACCGCAGCCTGAGTGCGGTGCGCCGGGCCGAGTTCCTCGAGGCCATTGCCGATGAGCTGGACGCCTTGGGCGATGCGTTCGTGGCCGTGGTCTGCCGTGAAACCGCGCTGCCGGCGGCACGGATCCAGGGCGAGCGCGGTCGTACCAGCGGCCAGATGCGTCTGTTCGCCAAGGTCCTGCGTCGTGGCGATTTCTACGGTGCACGCATCGACCGGGCGTTGCCTGAGCGCACGCCGTTGCCCCGTCCGGACCTGCGCCAATATCGCATTGGTCTCGGGCCAGTGGCGGTGTTCGGCGCCAGTAACTTCCCCTTGGCATTCTCCACCGCCGGTGGCGACACGGCGTCAGCCCTGGCGGCCGGTTGCCCGGTGGTGTTCAAGGCCCACAGTGGCCACATGGCGACCGCCGAGCACGTGGCCGATGCGATCATCCGCGCGGCTGAAAAGACCGCGATGCCGGCGGGTGTGTTCAACATGATCTACGGCGGTGGCGTTGGCGAATGGCTGGTCAAGCATCCGGCGATCCAGGCCGTGGGTTTCACCGGTTCCCTCAAGGGCGGGCGTGCCCTGTGCGACATGGCGGCCGCACGGCCGCAGCCGATCCCGGTGTTTGCCGAAATGTCGAGCATCAACCCGGTGATCGTGTTGCCACAAGCGCTGGAAACCCGTGCCGAGAGCGTCGCCCGCGACCTGACCGCCTCGGTGGTGCAGGGCTGCGGTCAGTTCTGCACCAACCCTGGCCTGGTGATCGGTATTCGTTCGCCGCAGTTCACCGCCTTCACCCAGCAAGTGGCGGCGTTGATCGGCGACCAGGCGCCCCAGACCATGCTCAACGCCGGCACGCTGCAAAGCTACGGCAAGGGCCTGCAGAAGTTGCTGGCTCACCCGGGCATCGAGCATTTGGCCGGGCGCGAGCAGCAGGGCAACCAGGCCCAGCCGCAGTTGTTCAAGGCTGACGCCAGCCTGCTGATCAACGGTGACGAAGCGCTGCAGGAAGAAGTGTTCGGCCCGACTACGGTGTTTGTCGAAGTCGCGGACCAGGCGCAACTGAGCGCCGCGCTGCACGGCCTGCACGGGCAGCTGACGGCAACGATGATCGGCGAGCCAGCGGACTTCGAACGGTTCAGCGAACTGACTCCGTTGCTGGAGCAGAAGGTTGGCCGCATCCTGCTCAACGGTTATCCGACCGGGGTGGAGGTGTGTGATTCGATGGTGCACGGCGGGCCTTACCCGGCGACGTCCGATGCCCGTGGTACGTCGGTGGGCACCCTTGCGATCGATCGTTTCCTGCGTCCGGTGTGCTTCCAGAACTATCCTGACAGCCTGTTGCCCGAGCCGCTGAAGAACGCCAACCCGCTGGGGATCCTGCGGTTGGTGGATGGCGTGCCGGGGCGCGAGGCGCTCTGACGGTTGCGGTGAGGCCGTTACATTCAAGTTGAATGTGCCGGCCTCATCGCGAGCAAGCTCGCTCCCACAGGGGGGCTTTGGTGAGTACAGAGTTTGTGTTCGCTGAAAATCCAACTGTGGGAGCGAGCTTGCTCGCGATGGCGGTTTTGCAGGTGACACCGTTTTCGAACCTTATGGCCCAAGGCCCAAGCCCACATTGGGTTATCATGACTACTTTCCCAATGACCGACTGATCACCATGACTGCCGTAACTGACACCCTGCTCAATGCCCTTCACAAATGCGACATGCTGATCATAGACGGGCTGCATGCATTCGATTTTTACCTCGACGAGCAGGACCAATTGCACGTCGAGTGCATGAACGGTCGCACCCTCGAGTACTGGCGCTTCACGCCAGCGCAGATGCAGGCGGCGACCTTCGATAAAGCCACGAACCACTGGATCATCACCAGCGATTCGGGCGACCACCACTTGGAGTGCGTGGAAGCCACCAGCGGCCACGACGATGAGGACGAAGAAGATGAAAATGCGTAGTCTCTGGCCGCTGTTGATGGCCGGTAGCATGGGCGCCATGGGTGTCCAGGCAGGTACCGATGAACGCCATCAACTGCTGGTGGGCTCCTACACCGCCGGCCAGAGCCAGGGCATCTACCGGATGCAATTCGACAGCCGCACCGGCCAGCTCGATGCCAACCCGTTGCAAGTGATCAAGACCGAAAACCCTTCGTGGCTGACCCTTTCCAAGGACATGACCCGGCTGTTCGTGGTCAACGAAAACGGGCCGGGCCAGAAAGACCCGGTGGGCAAGGTCAGCAGCTACGCCATTGACCCGAAGACCCATGCACTGAGCCTGATCAACCAGGTGCAGTCCCTGGGCAACGAGCCGACCCATTCCAGCCTCAGCGGTGATGGCCGTCATCTGCTGGTCAGTAACTACTCGGTGGTGGAAGACCCGGGCGGCACCCTGGCGGTATTGCCGGTAGGCGCCGATGGCAAGCTGGCTTCGGTGGTGCAGTTGAGCAGTCATCAGCCGAGCAAGGTCAACCCTGAGCGGCAGATGTCGGCCCATGTGCACGCCGCAGTGTCCTCGCCCGATGGCAAGTACGTGTTCGCCAACGACCTGGGGGCGGACAAGGTGTTCATCTACCGCTACGACCCCAAGGCCAATCCAGAGCTGCCATTGGCCGCCGCCGATCCAGCCTTCGTGCAGTTGCCACCCGGCAGCGGCCCGCGTCACCTGTTGTTCAGTGCTGATGGCAAGCACGCCTGGCTGACCATGGAAATGAGCGCACAAGTGGCGGTGTTCGATTATCAGGATGGCCGCTTGACCCAGCGTCAACTGGTCGACCTGGCGGCTGGCAAGCCGCAGCCGGGCAGGGCGGCGGCTGCGCTGCATGCTTCCGCGGATGGCAAGTTCCTCTACGTCAGCAACCGTGGCACCACCAACGAAGTGCTGGTGTTCGCCATCGACCCGGCCGCCGGCACGCTCAAAGAGCTGCAGCGACGCTCGGTCGAAGGCGATCATCCACGGGAGTTCAGCCTCGACCCGAGCGGGAAATTCCTGCTGATTGCCAACCAGAAGAGCAACCAGATCGTGGTGATCGAGCGCGATCCGAAGACCGGCCTGCTGGGTAAAACCGTGCAGAAAATGCCGATGGATGCGCCCAGCGATTTGAAGTTCATCGTCCGTCAATAGGGCGTAGGCCCCGTTTTTCGGGGCCTGCGCCGTTGTATCAACGAGACTGATATTCGCAAGTGATGTAAAGCATTTCAACGCAGGACGCCTCGGCGCGTAAGTTTGCTTCACGGCCCAACCGGGCAAGTCAGCCAACTGAATCCGAGGTCTACCGCCATGAATCTGAATCTCTTCTCCGTGATCGCCGCTTCCGCCATCTCTGCCACCGTGGCGCTGCCCGCCAGTGCCAGCGTCGAAATCAGCGACAAGAAAAATCGCACCCAGAGCTACACCGAGAAATACCTGCAACAAAGCGCTAACTTCTATGCGGCGTTGGACCACAAAACCCAACACTGAAATATCGCGCAACGACCGAAGCCTGCGATCTTTTCATCTTCACCGACCCTCAGGTGCAAGAGAAAAGATCGCAGGCTTCGCCGTTTCTGGAGAAATGCCACTGTAATATCACTTGGCCATGTGTTTAAATTTGACGCTGATAAATTGACTCCTTTGCCGATTAAGGACCGACACCATGGCGATGCGTCTGGCGGTGATGCTGCTGTTTCTCTATTCCACTCCGATTGTTTCCGCGGCCCAGCCAGATTCCGGCGAGTTGGAAGCGGCGCGTGAGCGATTGTTGAGCTTGCTTAGCGACTGATTGGATCTGGTTATAGAGATTGTGTGGGAGCAAGGCTTGCCCGCGATACAGGCGACTCGATTTCTGAAGGACCGCATCGCCTTCATCGCGGGCAAGCCTTGCTCCCACAGAAATTCCCTCGCCACAGGGCTGGGTGCAAGCGGTTACTTGGCCATGATCGCCACGAACAGCTCGCAATCCAGGAACCTCTGCAACCAGTCTTGTAGCCGAGGGTAGGGCGCCTGGGCAAACCAGTCGCGGTCGACGTGGGCGAACTGCCGTATGAAGGGCATCACTGCCACGTCGGCCAGGCTCGGGTGATGCGCCGCCAGAAACGTCCGGGTCTCAAGCAAGGTCTCCAGCCTGCGCAGAAAGCTTTCACCCTCGCTACGGTAATGTTCCTTCGGGTACTCGGGATGGCGCTCGGGGTATTTGTAGCGATTCAAGTGCAGCTTGAATACCTGGTCGTTTTCCTCGATCAACGCCGCTGTCAGCGCCTGGCCTTCGGGGTCGTCCCGTAGCCTCCAGTCTTGCGGATCGTGCCGGGCCAAGGCCCAGTTCATGATCTCCAGGCTTTCATCGATCACCCAGCCATCGACCTGCAGCACCGGCACCGTGCCTTTGCTTGAAAGCGCGAGCATCTCGGCTGGCTTGGCCTTCAGACTGACTTCGACAATATCCAGTGCGACCGCGCTGTAGCGCAAGGCCATGCGCGCCCGCATGGCGTAGGGACAGCGACGGAAGGAATAGAGCGTGGCGTGGCTCATTTCACCTCCACTGTGCTCAAGCCGTTGCCCTGGCGACGCACCTGGATCTGCACCGGGATCCGCTCGTGCATTTCCTGCACGTGGGAGATCACCGCGACCTTGCGGCCCTGGGCCTGGAGGCCGTCGAGGGCGTCCATCGCCAGTTGCAGCGATTCGGGGTCGAGGCTGCCGAAGCCTTCGTCGATGAACAGCGATTCGATCTTCAGTGTGCTGGACGCCATCGAGGCCAGGCCCAATGCCAAGGCGAGGGAGACCAGGAAGGTTTCGCCGCCGGACAACGAATGCACCGAGCGCAGTTCATCGCCCATTTCCGTGTCCATCACCAGCAGCCCGAGCATGCTGCCGCCGCGCTTGAGCCGGTAGCGGCGCACCAGTTGCCGCAGTTGGGCATTGGCGTGGTGCACTAGCAAGTCGAGGTTGTAGGCCTGAGCCAGCTTGCGGAAACGGTCGCCGGTGGCCGAACCGATCAGGGCATCGAGGCGCGCCCAGCGCTGGTACTCGTTGTAGGCCTGTTCGATCTGCTGGGCCAGGGCCTGGTTGGCGTTCTGCCGGCGCTGGTCTTCGGCCTGTTCGGCGCGCAGTTCGGCGCAGTGCTGTTCGCTTACGGCGAATTGGCCTTGCAGTTCGGTGAGAGCCTGGGCGAGTTGCTCAGGCGCCAGGTTGCCATTGTGTTGGGCCTGGTGGTTTTGCAGGCGCTGCTCGCGTTCGGTGAGCAGGACTCTGGCTTGTTCGATGGCTTTTTCGCCGTTGAGCAAGCGCTGGCGCAACTGGCTGACGTGTTGCTCGTCCAGGCCGAGCAGGGCCTCGAGGGCGGCATCGTCCAGTTCCGGATGGGTGGTGCGCCATTGCGCGATACCGGCGGCCAGCGCCTGGCGTTCGTGGTCCAGGGATTGCGCCTGTTCCTGTCGGGCCTTGAGTTCGGCGGCCAGTTGCACCAGATCGTTGCGCAATTGCTGCAACTGCTGATTGGCCGTCGCCTCGGCATCCCGCGTCTGTTCCAGGCGCTGGTCGAGTTGTTGCTGCCACTGTTCGGCGCTGGTGTGCTCGCCGAGCAATCGCGTGAGTTTCTCCTGGCAGGCCTGTTGTTGCTCGCTCAGGGCGCTGAATTGCAGGCGGGCCGCTTCCAGTTGCTGGAGGCGGGTCTGCTGGCGGTCCTGTTCTTTCTCCAGGGTCTGCTGGCGCTGGAGCTGTTCGCCCAGTTCGTCGCGCTGCTGTTCCAGTTGCTCCAGGCGCTGGGCGATCTGCTGGTCGAGCTGCAAGAAGGTTGCGGCGGGTTCGCTGCGCAAGGCCTGCAGGGTGTCAGCGGGTAGCAGGGCGCTGAAGTGGCTCAGTTCCTCGTCCAGGCGCTGGCGGTCGCGGGCCAGCTCCTGCTGCTGGTTGCCCAGGTGCTGTGAGGCCTGTTGGCTGGCTGCCTCGGCTTCACGCAGCCGCTGCGTCATGCGCGCGGCGTCCTGCTGCAGGGTCAGCAGGGCGGTTTGCCGTTGTTCGTCCTGGCTGATGCGCAGGTTCAGTTGGCTGTTCTGCTGGGTCAGCCAGGCGTCGCGCTTGTTTGTCTCCTGGGCCAGCAGTTGCGCCGACAACGGGTGGGCTTCAAGGCTGGGTGCCAGGCTCTGTTGCTGGCTGGCGAGCTGTTCCTGCTGCTGTTTGAGTTCCTTGAGCTGGGCGATGACCCCGCTGTATTGCGCCCGCAGGTCGATGACTTTTTCATTGAGCAGGTCGACGGCCTTGCGGGCGTTGGCTTCTTCGGTTTCATCAAAGCGCCCGAGGTTTTCCAGCAGGGCTTCGGGCTGATGATAAGGATGCTCGATGCTGCCACACACGGGGCAGGGCTGTTCATCCTGCAACTGTGCGCGCAGTTGCTCGACGCTTTCGCTGCGGGCCAGGCGCTGGCGCTCCAGCAGTTCACGGGTGACGGTCAGGGTCTGTTCGGCAATGGTCAGTTCGGCCTTGGCTTCGCCGCCTTCACGCACCAGCCGGTCACGTTCCTGCAACGCCCGTTGCTGGCGTTGTTCAAGTTCGGCGCCGCGTTTGTCCAGCTCTTGCTGACTGGCCCACAGCCGGGTCAGGTCTTCAAAAGCACGCAATTGCTTGCGGTTGTCTTGCAGCAGATTGCCAAGCAACTGGATCTGTTCGGCCACTGCCTCCGGCTCGGCGCCGGCTTCCTTGTAGAGCACTTCGAGGTCTTGCCGGTGGGTGGCGAGTTCCTCGGCGGCGCGGGCGGCGCCTTGTTCCAGTGTGGCGAGTTCGGCCTGGCCCTGGTTCAGGCGATTGCCGATCAGCATCAGTTGTTGGAGGCGATCGCGATAGGCGTTCCAGGCATCGCTGAGCGGGGTCAGGTGCGTGCTTTGTTCCAACGTGCCGGCGATGCGCTGCAAGCGCTCGGCCACCTGCCTTTGCTGTTCGAGCAAGGTGTCGATGGTGCGCTGGCCTTCGGTGCAGGCCTGCTGTGCCTGTTCCTGGCGCTCGGCGCCCTGGCTGGCGTCCCTGGCGAGGCGGGCCAGGGTACTTTGCTCTTCAAAGGCCTGGCGCAGCAACGGCGCGCTGTCGCTGCTGTGTTGCCGGGCCGCAGCCAGCGCCAGTTGCGCGGCGCCCAGGCTTTTTTCCAGTTCGGCCTGCTGGTCATGGAGATTGAGCTGCTGCTGGGTAAGCTGCTGGATCTGCACGGCCAAGGGGGCGAGCTGTCGGCTCAGTTCGGCCTGGCGAATGAACTGATGGCGCTGGGGCGCCAGTTGCTCCAGGCGAACCAGTTTCAGGCGTTCGTCGGCCAGGGCGTTCCAATCGGCCTGGGCCTGTTGCAGCTGTTCGGCGGCGCTGGCGTGTTCATCCTGCAACAGGCCCAGGTCGCGCAGCCAGGTGTGCTGCTGCTCCAGTTGCTTGAGTTGCGCCTGTTGGGCCTTGAGTTGTTGCTGGGCGTCGTTGAAACGCTGGTCCAGCTCGGCCCGGGCCTCGGGGGCCAGCGGCGTGACACCGGTGGCCTGGTCCTGCAACTGCCGGTGGCTGTCCTTGGCTTGCTTGGCCTTGTCGAAGGCGCGGCGGCCGAGGCGGGTATACAGGGCGGTGTCGGTGAGCTTTTCCAGCAGTTCACTGCGATCGTTGTCATCGGCCTTGAGGAACGCGCTGAACTCGCTCTGGGCCAGCAGCACGGCCCGGGTGAACTGTTCGAAGTTCAGGCCCAGGGCCGCTTCGAGCTGGGTCTTGTATTCGCCTTTCTGGCTCGCCAGCAGTTGATCGTTGTCCAGGTCCCGCAGGCTCTGGCGGCTGGCTTGCAACTTGCCGCCGGCTTTTTCCCGGGCGCGATTGGCTTCCCAGCGGGCCCGATAGCGGCGTCCGTCGATGCCGCGAAAATCCACTTCGGCATAGCCATCGCCGGTACCTCGGCGCAACAGCGTGCGCGGATCGCCCGTGGCAATCTCGCCATCGACGTCCGGTACCTTGGCGTCACGCCCGGTGTTATTGAGGCGCGGCACGGCGCCGAACAGCGCCAGGCACAGGGCGTCGAGCAGCGTGCTCTTGCCGGCGCCCGTGGGGCCGGTAATGGCGAACAGGCCGGCGCTGGCCAAGGGCTCGGCGGTGAAATCGATTTCAAACGGCCCGGCCAGGGACGCCAGGTTCTTGAGGCGGATCGCGAGGATCTTCATGGCTGCTCGCTCTCCATCTGCACGTCTTGCAACAGCACGGCAAAGTCCTTGAGGGTCTGTTCGTCCACTTCGTTGCCGTAGGTGTCCTGCCAGGCGCGGCTGAACAACTCCTGCGGGCTGAGTTGATCCAGCTCCACCAGCGCGCTGCCATCATCGGCACTGCCAGCGCCACCGTTGCCGGCATACTCGGCGGCGATCCGCACCAGGCGTACGGCCTTGCCTTGCAGTGCGGTCTCCACCTGGTGACGCAGGTCCGGCTGCGGCTCATCGAGGCGCACCCGCACTTCCAGCCAGGGTTGGCGCTGGACATCGGCCAGCAGGTCGATGTCGGGCAGGTCCTTGAGTTGCACCAGGAGATCGGCCAGTGGCGCCGGGCCCAGGCGTTGCAGGTTGACGGCCCGCGGGATCAGGCGCGGCTCGACCTTGACCAGGGCTTCGCCGTCCAGGGTGATGTCGAGGATCTGATGCTGATAGCCGATCTCCGAAAATGACAGCGGGATCGGCGAACCGCTGTAGCGGATACGCTCTTCACCGTTGACCTTCTGCGGCTTGTGCAAGTGGCCGAGGGCGACGTAGCTGATGCTCGGGCCGAACAGGCTGGCGGGCAGGGCCTCGGCGTTGCCGATGATCAGGCTGCGCTCGGAATCCTCGGACACCGAACCACCGGCCATGTGCGCATGACTGATGGCGATCAGCGCCTGGCCTTTCTTGCGCTTGTTGTTGGCCGCGGCGATCAGCCACTCATGCACCTGGCCGATGCCTCGCAGGTAGTCGTCGCCCAGTTGCGCACCGGTGACTTCGGCAGGGCGCAGGAACGGCAGGGCCAGGCACCACGCCTTGACCTTGCCTTTGGCATCGGGCAACGGCAACAACAGGCGCTCGACGTCCAGTTGACCGTCGTCCAGCCACAGCACCCGACCCAGGGCATGGGTGCGCAGGCGTCGCATCAGCGGCGCAGGCAGCTCGATCCGCGAGCCAGAGTCGTGGTTGCCGGCGATCATCACGATGGTCAGGTTGGCGTTCTGTTCATGGGCACTGACGATGAAATCGTACAGCCGCTCCTGGGCTTTGACCGGCGGGTTGACGGTGTCGAAGATGTCGCCAGCGATCAGCAATACGTCGGGCTTTTCGTGGGTCAGTTGACGCAGCAGCCAGTCGAGGAAGCAGGCGTGTTCGAAATCGCGTTCCTGGCCGTGCAGGTTTTGCCCCAGGTGCCAGTCGGAGGTGTGAAACAGACGCAAGGTGAACTCCAGGAAACTGATGATGGCCGCGGTGAAGAAGAGGGCGGCTAAAAGAAGCAGAGTTTACTGGGAAACCGGGGCTAGGACTTGTTCAACTTCGCTGGATCTATGAACACTGATCCTGTGGCAAGGATATTTATGTGGGAGCAAGGCTTGCCCGCCATGCTCCCACCCGTTTTGCCCGCACATAAAACCCCTCGCCACAAAGGCTACGAAAAAAGCGGGTTTATTTGGGGTAAAGCGGCGGCAACCCCGAATCACCCGCCGAGCCCAGCCCCCCTTCGGTGGGCGGGATGGTGCGGATGGCCCGCCACAAGTCTTCACCCTGCCAATGCTGGCCGGTTTCGCTGTAGAGCGCGCCGTTGAGGCCGTCCAGGGCGTCGGACAGCGGCACGAAACGCGCCGCCATGTCGGCCAGGGTTTCCGGCTGCTGGCGGGCCCAGGCGTCCAGGGCCTGGCGGGTGGCGTGGGGGTCGTTGGCCAGGCAGGTACGTTTGAGGTCATCCAGCAGGGTGCGTGGGCTCGGTCCGGTCTGGGTCGAGCGCAGGATCGCTGGCTGCCAGCGGGCGCGCCACCACAAGCCAAAGCCCAGCAGCGTGGTGCAGGCGAGGAGGAAGGTGCTCAGTTGCCAGTACCACAGGGCCTCGCTGTCGACCGTTGTCACGATCTGCGTCGTGCCGGCCGGCGTGTCCACCATCAAGCTTGGATTGTTCGCCACTTGCAGGGTCCGCGCCGGGAGGCTGGTGCGGTCCAGGTGGTCTTCCAGGGTGTTCCACCAGACCACTTCCACCGGTGGCAGCTCGATGGTCCCGCTGCGGTTGGGCACCAGGGCCTCGCGGTCTTCGCGGCTGCCCACCAGCCCGCGCTCGCTGTTGCGGCTGCTGAGTACCGGTTGGTCCGGATAGCGTCGCAGGCCGTTGATCTCCGTGGCCGGTAGCGGTGGCAACTGGGCGCTGGCCAGGCCTTCGGCTTCCAGGGTCAGGCTGCGGGTCAGGGAATCGCCCACCTGGCTGTGGGTCGGTTCCGGGCTCCAGCTTTCACTCAAGGACAGGCTGCGTGCCGGCAGCCAGGGCACGTCGGCCGGATAGCTGGCAGGCTTGGGCTTGACGCGCAGCAACAGTTGCGCGGAGCTTACCCGCATCAACTGGCCGGGTTTGGGGCCCGAAGGTACGGCGTCCTGGGCTACCGGCTCGACCAGGGTGGCACTGAATGTCTGGGCCGGAATCGTCAGTTCGCCGCTGCGTTGCGGATAGATGCCGTAGCGCAGTTCGATCACGCCATGGCGGACATCGTTGATGACTTTTTCATAGGTGCGCGATTCGCCCAGTTGCTCGGTGCGGGCATCGGGAATGTGCAGCGGCGTGAGGCTGCTGTCGTCGTACAGCGACACCGAATGGTAGATGCGCAGGGTCAAGATCGCCTGGGCCTGAACATACACTTCGGTCTGGTCGAGGCTGGCCTCGATGAATACTGCTGCCAGGGGCTGGGAGGCGTTGCGGGTTTCGCCTTCGACCACTTGCAGGGTGATCGGCTGGCTGGTCACTTCGCCCAGTTGCAACGGCGGAATGATCACGGTGCCGCTTTGGCGCGGCAGCAGGGTCACGATCCAGCGGGTGGTGGCACGGTTCTCACCGTCGAGGGTCGTCAACTGGTTGACCTGACGGGTACCGCGCACATCGAACAAGGCCTGGAGCGGGCCCAGGTCCGGTTTGCCGAACAACGTGGCGTCGTTGGATTCCAGGGTCAGTTCCACCGTTTCCCCGGAGTTCAGGCGGCTGCGGTCCACACTGGCAGTCAGCTGTGCAGCCTGGGTTCCAGAGGCCCAGAGCAGCAACACGAGGAGGTAGGCGGTGAAGCGGGTCATTGGGTTTTTTCCTGGGCCTGATGGCTTTGCTGTTCATACCAGAATTTACGCCTGAGCAGCTCCCCTGGATTATCCGGGATCTGGCGCAGCCATTGTTCCAGTGCCTGGCGCTGTTCTTCTTCATTGCGCTGACCTGCGGCAGGACGCAGTGGCGGGGTGGTGGTCTGCTCATCGGGCAGTTCGCTGCCCGGTACATCCTGGGCGGTAGGCGGTTGTGCCGTCCGCGGGGGCTGGGACTCGTCCGATGTCGTGCTTGGCTCGTGGGAGGGCTGTCCCGGTTCGGAAGACTGGGTGGGTGAGTCGGCGTCTGGCGGTTGCTCGGTGGGGGCCGGCTCCTCGCTTTCGGCAGGCTTGGGTTCTTCCGGTACGGCGGCCGGCTCTTTCAACAAGCTTTCCACCAGGGCCTTGTTGGTCTGGGCGGGGCGCAGGTCGGGTTGCAACTCCAGGGCCTGCTCATAGGCATCCAGCGCGGCTTCCAGTTCGCCGCTCCTGGCCAGGGCGTTGCCGCGATTGTAGTGCGCGCGGGCGTCATTGCCTTCGGCGAAGCGTCGGGCGGCTTCGCTGTATTGACCGGCTTCGTACAGGGCGACGCCTTGCCACTGGCTGTCCTCGAAGTGGGCGGCGGCTTCGGCGGGACGTTTTTGCTTGAGCAAGTGCTGGCCCTGTTGGTCGGCGCGCAGCCACAGGTCCTGGAATTCGAAGGCGTGGCCGGTTTGCGGCAACACGAACAACAGCGGCAGGCAGAACAGCCAGCCTCGCCGCCCGGCACAGGCGGCCAACAGCAGCAGGGGCAGGAGCAGCCAATAACCCTGGTCGGCCCAGGTGTCCAGGCGCAGGGTTTGTCCATCGCTGCGCAGATGGCGAGGACCGTCCAACAGGCCCAGGCCGCGCAGGTCGCTGTCATCCAGGCGCGCCGGCCGGTAGCGGCCGTCCAGCTCATTGGAGAACGCCTTGAGGCCCGGGTTGTCGAGGCGCGGCAGTAGAATCGCGCCTTGGGCATCCTTGAGGTAGCTGCCATCCTCTTGGGCCACGGGGGCACCTTCCCGGGTACCGATGCCCAGCATCAGCCATTGCGTGGCGGAACCGTCCAGGGCCTGGCGAATGCCTTGGCGCTCCTGCTCATTCAGCGATGAGCCGATCAGCAGGATCCGACCCTGTCCAAGCTCGCTCTGGTCCAGCAGGGTCAGCGCCTTGCGGACCGCCAGGTCGGCACGATGGCCGCTCTGCGGCATGATCGACGGCGCGAGGGCTTCGAGCAGGTTGGCGCTAGTGGACAGGTCGTCGGACAGCGGCACCAGCGTATGGGCACTGCCGGCATAGACGATGATCGCGGTCTGGGCGTCGCTGCGGTTCTGCAACAGGTCCAGTACCTTGCGCCGAGCCTGTTCCAGGCGCGTGGGCGGGACGTCGGTGGCGAGCATTTCCGGGGTCAGCTCCAGCACCACCACCAGCGGGTCGGCGGGTTTCTGGCTAGTCTGTTCGACCCGCGCCCAACTCGGCCCCAGCAACGCCAGCACGATCAACAGCCAACCCAGGCCCAGGGCAATCCACGGCAACCGGCTTTCACGGCCACTGCCGCCACTGAGCAGCACAGCATGAAAGGCGGGAGGCAGGATCATCTGCCAGCGGCCCACGCGTTTCTGCCGGTGCCACAGTTGCCAGAGCAACCAGCCCAGCAGAGGCAGCAGCAACACGAACCAGGGGCGTAGCCAATGTGGCCAGAGGGCGATCATCGACGCCTCCGCAAGCGCAGGCGCTTGAGCCGCTGGCGCCACTCGGTGTGTTGGGCTGGCTGGAACAGCGGCTGGTTGAACAGGCGCTGCAACGGATTGTCCGGCCAGCGCGCCCGGGCCACCAGCAACATGCTCAATAGCAGCGCAACGGCCAGGGGCCAGTGATACAGCGCCAGGGCAGGACGGGCCTGGGTCGGTTGCTGGGTCACCGGTTCGAGCTGGTCGAGGGTGGTCTTGATCCCCAGTAGTTGCTCACCATCCTGGGCGCGAAAATACTGGCCGCCGGTGACTTCGGCGATTTCCTTGAGTGTCGGTTCGTCCAGGTCCAGGCTCGGGTTGACGCCGAGCGAACCTGTGGTGCCGCTTTGTTCCGGGGCGGCGCCGATGCCGATCGGGTAGATTTTCACGCCTTCGTCGGCGGCCAGTCGCGCGGCGGTCAGTGGGTCGATTTCGCCGCCGTTGTTGGCGCCGTCGGTGACCAGGATCAACACGCGGCTATGGGCCGGCCGCTGGCGCAGGCGCTTGAGGGCCAGGCCGATGGCGTCACCGATGGCCGTATTCTTGCCGGCGATACCGATGCGCGCCTCATCGAGCCAATGGCGCACGGTGCGGCGGTCGAAGGTCAGCGGTGCCTGCAGATAGGCCTGGCTGCCGAACAGGATCAGGCCAACCCGGTCACCTTCGCGGCCTTCGAGAAAATCCCCGAGCATGTGCTGGACCAGCGCAAGGCGACTGACCTCTTCGTCTTTCCATTGCATGTCGGGAAAGTCCATGGAACCCGAGACATCCACCGCCACCAGCAGGTCGCGACCGCTGGCGGCAATGGGCAATGGCTCGCCCAACCACTGCGGTCGGGCAGCGGCGATCAGCAACAGCAGCCAGAGCAGGATGAAGGGCGCCTGTTGCCGCCAGGTCGGCAGATTGGCCCGGGCTCGCCGACCCACCAGGCCTTCCAGGTCGCCGAGGAAACTGACTTTGAGCGCTGGCTCGCCGCTGTCGGCCGCCGGCAGCACCAGGCGCATCAGCCAAGGCAGCGGCAACAGGGCGAATACCCACGGCCAGGCGAACTCAAACATGTTTGCGAATCCAGATTTCGACCGCCTGGGTCAGGCCGGCGATGGCTTTGTCATCGAGCTTGCATTCGGGTTTGTAAGCGCCTTCCACCAGCACCATCCAGCGGGTCAGGCCAGCTGCCGGGCAGCGGTTATCCAGGAAAGCCAGCCATTTGCGCCCGTTGAGGGTGTGGCTCTGGCTGTAGGGGTAATGGTTGCGACACAGGCGTTTGAGCAACCCGTTGAGCTGTTGCAGCCAGGCCCCAGCCGGCGCCCCATCGTAGGGTTTGGGCAGCAGGGCGAGTTCGGCCAGCGCGGCCAGTCGCACCGGGTCCAGGGGTTGTTCGGCACGGGGGGCGGTGCGCTTGGCGGGAATGAACCGGCGCAACTGCCACAGGCCCAGGCCCAGCAAGGGGATCAACACCAGCAGCAACCACCAGCCCGGCGCGGGAGGCCAGAAACCGATAGGGGGCGGCGCTATCAGTGGCTGCAATTTATCCAGGTTGCTCATCGACTTTTCCCGGCCCGCTTGGGGTTCAGGTATTCGCGCAGTTGCTCGACCATGTCGCCCTGGGTGCTGAGGGGCATCATCAGGATCCGCAGCTTCTGCGCCAGTATTTCCCAGCGCTCCTGGCGTGCCTCGGCCTGGGCGCGATAGGCCTGGCGCAGTTCGAAGTTCAGGGTGTCGAGCTCCAACTGTGAAGAGTGTTGGGCGAAGCGCAGCAGGCCGGCGGCGGGCAGGGCGTGATCCAGCGGGTCCGACAGCGGCAGCAGCAACAGGTCGCAATGGCGCGACAGCAAGCTCAACTGCTGTTCGGCGCTGTCGGACAACGCACGCTCGTCGCAAATCACGATCACCAGGCTGCCGGGCCGCAGTACTTCCCGGGCGCGGCGCAGGGCGATGCCGAACGAGTCGCGATCCGGCTCGCCTTCGGTGTGCAGTGACTGATTGACCCGCACCAGCCGGTTGAGCAATTGCAACAGGCTCTGTTTGCTGCGCCGCGGCTTGACCTCGTAATGGGTGTTATTGCCGAACACCAGGCCGCCGACCCGGTCGTTGTGCCCCAGCGCGGCCCAGCCGATCAGGCTGGCGGCCTGGGCGGCGAGCACCGACTTGAACATCAGCCCCGAACCGAAGAACAGCCGGTGGCTTTGCTCGATCATGATGAAGATCGGCCGCTCGCGTTCTTCGTGGAACAGTTTGGTGTGGGGCTCCTGGGTCCGGGCGGTGACGCGCCAGTCAATGGTGCGTACGTCGTCGCCGGCCTGGTAGACCCGCACCTGGTCGAAATCCACCCCGCGTCCGCGCAGCTTGGAGTGATGCAGGCCGATCAGCGGACTGCGCTGTCCCGGTGTCGAGAACAACTGCACCTCGCGCACACGATGGCGCATCTCGATCAGCTCCGAAAGGCTGACGCGGATGCCCGGTGCGGGCGCCAACGGGTTATTCATGAC
The DNA here is from genome assembly GCF_008801605.1 of Pseudomonas brassicacearum subsp. brassicacearum. GTDB lineage: Bacteria > Pseudomonadota > Gammaproteobacteria > Pseudomonadales > Pseudomonadaceae > Aquipseudomonas > Aquipseudomonas brassicacearum. The sequence goes on from NZ_VZPJ01000015.1 coordinate 147,503, forward strand.
TCATGCTCAAGCGACAGCGACGACGTCGAGAATCCGCTGCACGACCCGGTCCTGGTCGATGCCAGCGGCCTCGGCTTCGAACGACAGGATGATGCGATGGCGCAGCACGTCGAACAGCACGGCCTGGATATCTTCCGGGCTGACAAAGTCGCGTCCGGCCAGCCAGGCGTGGGCACGGGCGCAGCGGTCCAGGGCGATGGAACCCCGCGGGCTGGCGCCGTAGGCGATCCATTCGGCCATTTCCGGATCGAACTTGGCCGGGTTACGGGTGGCCATGATCAGTTGCACCAAGTATTCCTCCACGGCGTCGGCCATGTACAACCCGAGGATTTCCTTGCGCGCGGAGAAAATCGCCTGCTGGCTCACGCGGCGTTCGGGCTTGGTCTCGCCGTTCAGCGCTTCACCCCGGGCCTGCTGCAGGATACGGCGTTCCACCGCGGCATCGGGAAAGCCGATCTTGACGTGCATCAGGAACCGGTCGAGCTGGGCTTCGGGCAGCGGGTAGGTGCCTTCCTGCTCGATCGGGTTCTGCGTGGCCATCACCAGGAACAGCGGCGACAGTTCATAGGTGCTGCGCCCAACGCTGACCTGGCGCTCGGCCATGGCTTCGAGCAAGGCCGACTGGACCTTGGCCGGCGCGCGGTTGATTTCGTCCGCCAGCACCAGGTTATGGAAAATCGGCCCTTGCTGGAACACGAAACTGCCGGTTTCCGGGCGGTAGATTTCCGTACCGGTGATGTCGGCGGGCAGCAGGTCAGGGGTGAACTGAATGCGATGGAATTGCGCTTCGACGCCTTCGGCCAGTTCCTTGATGGCCTTGGTCTTGGCCAGCCCCGGCGCGCCTTCCACCAGCATGTGGCCGTCGGCAAGCAGGGCGATGAGCAGGCGCTCGATGAGTTTTTCCTGGCCGAGAATCTGCGTTGAAAGAAAGGTTCGCAGCGCAAGCAGCGCTTCACGATGTTCCATCGGTGACTGTTCCTGGAAAGGGTGGCCCCAGGCGTTCGGATAACGCCGGGGCTGGGGGCGTTACTTTAATGCATGGCGGGGGGTGGCGACTAACGGGATTTTGTCTGGCGTGCGGATTTGTGATCGGTTTGGAGTCATTGTGGGAGCGGGCTTGCTCGCGATGACGGCGGGACATTCAACTTCAATGCAGCCTGACCCACCGCTATCGCGAGCAAGCTCAGCTCCCACAGGGGGTGGCGATGGACACCGATGCCATGAGCACCCGAGATCAGTGTGGGAGCGGGCTTGCTCGCGATGACGGCGGCACATTCAACTTCAATGCAGCCTGACCCACCGCTATCGCGAGCAAGCTCAGCTCCCACAGGGGGTGGCGATGGACACCGATGCCATGAGCACCCGAGATCAGTGTGGGAGCGGGCTTGCTCGCGATGA
>NZ_VZPJ01000016.1 GCF_008801605.1 Pseudomonas brassicacearum subsp. brassicacearum
CGGCAATGGCCGCGAAGTGGTGGCCGAAAAGAATGTGTTTGTTGGTCGGGACGTAGTCCAGGCCATCGTTGTTGAGCACGGCGGGAGTAGCCCGGCGCGCATCGAGTTGCATCACGTTGTTGGCGATAAAGAGGCTGTAGTAGCGGTAGGCGACCAGGTAGATGGCCACGGCTGCGACGACGATCCATAAGGCGTTGATCGCCTCGCCTCGACGCAATGCCACGACGCCCAGGGCGCACGCTCCCACGACGGCCAGCAGTAGCCAGGGTAGATGGCGCAGCAGGCTATTATTGTTTTTCATTTTTATATTCCAGCCAGGGTGACAAGAAAGACAGCCACTGGAGTTTAGCGCTAACCCGGGCAAAGGCCATACTCGACGTTCGTTTGTCAGCAGCCGAACGGTGACGATGCCCCGTCAGTTGGGTCTATAGTCAGTGAATCTCCAGAGGGAATGCGTAATGAGCGAACGTCGCCGCTTCGTACGAGTTGACTTCAATGCCAGGACCGAGCTGAGCCAGGGCCCGTTCATCTGGCCGGTAGAGTTGCTGGATCTGTCCCTCAAGGGGTTGCTGATCAAGAAACCCGAACCCTGGCTTGGCGATATCGAGCGCCCCTTCATGGCCGATATTCATTTGAGCCCTGATGCCGAGATCAAAATGGAAGTTCGTTTGGCCCATGATGACCATGGTCACCTGGGCTTCGCCTGCGAGCACATTGACCTGGACTCCATCGCACACCTACGCCGGCTGGTAGAGCTGAACGTGGGCGACCATGACGAGTTGGAGCGGGAGTTGGCGGCGTTGATCCAGATCTGAGCTACCCCCTTGGCGAGGGAATCCATGTGGGAGCAAGGCTTGCCCGCGATGGCTGCGATGCGGTCCTTCAAAATCGAGTCGCCTGCATCGCGAGCAAGCTTTGCTCCCACATACAGTCCTTGCGCAATTGCCAGGGTTATTCGAACAACGCATCCAACGCCTGTTCCAGGCGTGTCACGGCAATGATCTGCAACCCCGGCGGGGCTTCCTTCGGCGCGTTGCCCTTGGGCACGATGGCGCGCTTGAAGCCGTGCTTGGCCGCCTCCTTGAGCCGCTCCTGGCCACTGGGCACCGGCCGCACTTCGCCCGACAGCCCGACTTCGCCGAATACCAACAGGTCGTGGGGCAGCGGCCGGTTGCGCAGGCTGGACATGACCGCCGCCATCAACGCCAGGTCGGACGCGGTTTCCAGCACCTTGACCCCACCCACGACGTTGAGGAACACGTCCTGGTCGTGAGTCGGAATCCCGCCGTGTCGATGCAACACCGCCAACAACATGGCCAACCGATTCTGATCCAGGCCCAGGGTGACCCGGCGCGGGTTCGCCAGGTGGCTGTCGTCCACCAGCGCTTGCACTTCGACCAGCATCGGCCGAGTGCCTTCCCACGTTGCCATGACCACGCTACCGGGGACTTCTTCCTGGGCACGCGTCAGAAAGATCGCCGAAGGGTTTGAGACTTCTTTCAAGCCTCTATCGGTCATGCCGAACACACCCAGTTCGTTGACAGCGCCAAAGCGGTTCTTCACCGCCCGCAGCAAACGCAGGCGCCCATCGGATTCGCCTTCGAAATACAACACGGTATCGACCATGTGCTCCAACACCCGCGGCCCCGCCAGTGCGCCTTCCTTGGTGACGTGGCCCACCAGGAAAATCGCCGTGCCGCTCTGCTTGGCGTAGCGCACCAGCAACGCCGCGCTTTCGCGCACCTGGGACACGCCGCCCGGGGCCGATTGCAGTTGTTCGGTGAAAATCGTCTGGATCGAGTCGATCACCATCACCTTGGGTTTTTCCAGGCGCGCCGTGGCGATGATGGTCTCGATGCAGGTTTCGGTCATGACCCGCAACTGGTCCTGGGGCAAGCCCAGGCGCCGGGCGCGCATGGCGACCTGCTGCTGGGATTCTTCGCCAGTGACGTACAGCGCCGGCATGCGGGTGGCGAGGTTGCACAAGGTTTGCAACAAGATGGTGGATTTGCCGATGCCCGGATCGCCGCCGATCAGCACCACCGAACCGTCCACCAGGCCGCCGCCCAGCACGCGGTCCAGTTCACCGGATGCGGTGGAGAAACGCGGGATTTCTTCGACACTGACTTCGGCCAGGGTCTTGATCTGCGCCTGCTGACCGGCCCAGCCCGTGCGACCGGTGGGTGCCGCCGCGCCGCCGCTTTCCACCATGGTTTCAGTCAGGGTGTTCCAGGCCCCGCATTCGCTGCACTGGCCGGCCCATTTGGGAAAGGTCGAGCCGCACTCGGTGCAGCCGTACATGCGCTTTGCCTTGGCCATCTGAACTCCGGGTAAAAACCGCGATGATAGCCCACGCGGAGGTCAACGCGGGGCCGGCATTCTGATTTCACCCCTCGCCAGATCCACCGCAGTGTTGCCCAACGGGTCCTGGGCCTGCAGATCGGCGCCCTTGGCCTTCAAGGCATCGAGCAATTCATCCCGTTTGAACAGGCCGGCATACATCGCCGCGGTCTGCCCGGCGCCGTTGCGTTGGTCCGGGCTGCAATCGGTGGACAGCAAACGACGGGCGATCTGCACTTCGCCCTTGAAAATGGCGCCCATCAGCGCCGTGTTACCGCGTTTGTCCTGGGCACAGGCATCGGCGCCAGCGGCCAGCAGCCGCTCCACCGCCGGGCCGTGGCCGTGATAAGCCGCCAAAATCAGTGCGGTGTAGCCCTTTTCATCCTGGGTATTGAGCGAGTAACCGGCCTCGATAAAAGTCTCGAGCATCGGCACATCGCCGCGGCGAGCGGCGTCGAAGTAGTAGTTTTGCAACTGTTCTTGTACGGCGGCCGGTTCGGTGGGTATTGGCTGATCGGCCAGTACGCCCAGTGACCAGGTCGCAAGCATCAATAAAAGAAATCTGCGCATCATGACGTCTCCTCTGGCAGATGACTGTGGGGGCATGGTTGTGGGAGCACGGCTTGCCCGCGATGCAGACGACTCAGTCTGGTTTCAGACCCCAGCGCCTGTATCGCGAGCAAGCTTTGCTCCCACAGGTCATACACCTGCCTGGCTGTGGATCAGTCAGTCAGTTTTTCCGCCAGGGCCTTGACCCGGGCCAAGTCACCTTTGGCGACACGGGCCACGCCAGTACCGTACTCAGGGTCAGCCTTGTAGAGGAACGACAGGATGATGTGCTTGCTCTCGTCATCGGTGGTCGCCAAAGAGCCGCCGAAGCTGTCGATCAGGTCATCACGCTCTTTCTTGCTGAACGAACGATACAAATCACCGGCCTGCTTGAAGTTCTGCTCGCGCTGGATCTTCGCCTGCTGGGTGCTGCCGCTCAGCGCGGTCTGGCTGTAGCGTGCCGCTTGCGGTTCTTCACGCGGCGTCAGGCGACTCGGCTGATAGTTCACGCCGGTGCTGGTGCTGCCTGGATTCATCGCACCGTCCTGGTTACCGTTGTTCACCGCCACCTTGGGGGCGTTGATCGGCAGTTGCAGGACATTGGCACCCAGGCGGTACATCTGCGTGTCAGCGTAGGAAAATACTCGCCCCTGAAGCAAACGATCCTCGGAAGGTTCGATACCCGGTACAAGATTGGCCGGTGCCATGGCGACCTGCTCGGTTTCCTGGAAAACATTCGCCGGATTGCGGTTCAAGACCATTTGCCCGACTTTTCGCTCAGGCACACCCGGCCAGATCTTGGTCGCGTCCAGTGGGTCGAAGTCAAACTTGGCAAGGTCCTGTGGATTCAGCACCTGGATGTACAAGTCCCATTTCGGGAAGTCGCCCTTATTAATATGATTCACCAGATCATTTGTCATATGGCTGTAATCTTGGCCTTGAACTTTCACAACTTCTTTCGGATCGAGATTTTTCAGCCCCTGCAAACTTTTCCAATGAAACTTCACGTAATGAACTTCACCCTTGGCGTTAACCAGTTTGTAGGCATGTACACCGTTACCGTCCATCTCACGGTAACTGGCCGGTGTCCCGGAGTTGGAATACAACTCGGTCAGGGTGCGGGTCGATTCTGGAACATGGGAGAAGAAATCGAAGCGGCGTGAATCATCGTCCAGGTTGGTCCGCGGGTCGGGTTTGAAGGCGTGGACCATGTCCGGAAACTTGATGGCATCGCGGATGAAGAAGGTCGGGAAGTTGTTACCCACCAAGTCCCAATTACCGTCGGCGGTGTAGAACTTCGTGGCGAAACCACGGGGGTCGCGCAGGGTTTCCGGCGAATGATTGCCGTGCACCACGGCAGAAAAACGCACGAACACTGGTGTGACCTGGCCTGCGGCAAAGACTTTGGCCTTGGTCAGGTCGCTGAGATCGTCGGAAACCGTGAAGGTGCCGTGGGCGCCGGTCCCACGTGCATGCACCACGCGCTCGGGGATGCGTTCACGGTCAAAGCGCTGGAGCTTCTGGATCAACTGCACGTCTTGCAACAAGGTCGGGCCATTGGGGCCTGCCGTTTGCGAGTTCTGGTTGTCGCCGACAGCCGCACCATTGTCCCGGGTCAGGGTGGCCGCGTTGACAGACAAGGACAAAAGGCTCGCGGTCAGCACAAAAAAAGCGCGGCGATGGGAATAAGCCCCGTGGCCAAGGGAAGTGTTCATAGGCGTGTTCCTCTGATGTTATAGAGCGCATCCATGTGCGCCATCCAGAGGCTAGTGCTCGAAAAAGGAAAACCTAAATAGAAATGCCGTACCGCATCGATAGAAAAAACGTTGTGGGGCGCCCGGCCGAAACCGCGTATCACGCGCGATTGATGGCACTTTGAAAACTTTTCACCCAAGGCCAGGTCGATAACTGAAGCTTTGTAAGCAGGCGTTTCGAGCAGGACTCGTTGGGCTGATTTACACTGCCACTCATCTTTCATTTGTTACAAGGAATAGCTCATGGGCGTGCTAAGCGAGTTCAAGGCCTTCGCGGTCAAAGGCAATGTCGTCGACATGGCCGTCGGGATCATCATCGGTGCCGCTTTCGGCAAAATCGTTTCGTCATTCGTTGGCGACGTGGTCATGCCTCCCATCGGCCTGCTGATTGGTGGAGTGGACTTCAGTGACCTGGCCATCACCCTCAAGGCCGCCCAGGGTGATGCGCCTGCCGTGGTACTGGCCTACGGTAAATTCATCCAGAGCACCATCGACTTCATCATCGTGGCGTTCGCCATTTTCATGGGCGTCAAGGCGATCAACCGCCTCAAGCGCGAAGAAGCCGTAGCCCCCAGCGCGCCTCCTGTTCCGACCAAGGAAGAACTGCTGCTGAGTGAGATTCGCGATCTACTCAAGGCCCAGAACGAGCGGCCCTGAGGCAGTCAGTCACTGACGCCTCTTGTGGCGAGGGGATTCATCCCCTCGCCACAGTCCTACCAGTAGTTTTCCACCGCCACCTGCCCCGGCCGACGGGTCAGGCTCAGTTGCAGCCCCCTGGCCTTGAGCAGCTTGCGCGTGTCATCGATCATTTGCGGATTGCCGCACAGCATCACTCGCGAATGCTCCGGCGTCAGCGCTACGCCGGCCGCCCGCTCCAGCTCGCCATTTTCGATCAGCGTGGTGATCCGCCCACTGAGCGCCCCCGGATGCTGCTCACGGGTGACGGTCGCAATGAAATGAAACTTATGAGCGTACTCGGCCAGGTAGTCGCGCTGGGGCAGCTCCTTGATCAGCGCCTGATACGCCAGCTCCTGCGCCTCGCGCACGCTGTACACCAGGATGATCCGCTCGAATTTTTCCCAGGCCTCAAAATCCTGGAGGATAGAAAGAAACGGCGCCACCCCCGTCCCGGTGGACAACAGCCACAAATCCCGACCATCGACAAAGCGATCCAGCGTCAGATAGCCGAAAGCCTGGCGATCCACCAACAGTTCGTCACCCGGTCGCAGGCGGCTAAGCTCACTGGTGAACTCGCCATCGGGAACCACGATGGAAAAGAACTCGAGGAACTCGTCGAACGGCGAAGACACCATGGAGTACGCCCGCCAGACGGCGGTCCCGTCCGCCTTGACGACCCCCAGCCGGGCAAACTGACCCGCCCGAAAACGAAAACCGCGATCCCGGGTCGTGCGCAAAGTAAACAAATGAGGCGTCAACGGCTGGACATCGAGCAGGGTTTGGCGGCTGAACTTCTCTGCGCTGTCGGTCATGAGCCACTCCAATGGGACGAGACTTGCAGTGTCCCGCAAAGCGAGCGTCTTCACCACCGATGACGAGTAATGGCACTTTAGCCACAAACAACGTCTGACCAACAAAATCTTTTACCTAACTTATACAAACCTCACAGAACTGTAAAAATAGTTAACTAAAAAGTTTAGTTCCTTAAACATCGCAAAATGTAAGCAAACTAAAAAAAACTCACTACAAATTAAGAATAGTCCTACACTCAAATTCCGCATCATGGATTGGATCCGCATGAACGAATCAAACCCAGGAGAGAGCGATGGACAAGTGGAAAGACTTGTTATTGAGGAAGCTATCCTGCGAAAAGGACCTGCAAACGGCCTATCGTCTGGTCCTGAATTTCTTTAATAATCAGGGATTTGAATATTGCGCATTTGCAGCCTATCTAGGAAGCCCCGACAAACACACCAGCAAGGTGAACCTGAATAACTACCCTTATGGATGGGACAGACTTTATGAACAAAATGGCTATGCGTCGAACGACCCATTAGTAGCACATTGCAATCAATCATCACTCCCCATCTTGTGGGACGAGACTGTCTTTGCTCATGCCCCCAAGTTATGGCGAGAACTTAATCGACAAGGACTCAAGTATGGCTGGACCCAGTCCGTTCATGATGAACAGGGCGCACATTGCAGCCTGTTCAGCCTCGCACGGAGCCACTGTCCCATCGATATCGAGGAGCACTATGCAAATCTCGGCTATGCCATCTTCGCCAGTCAAAGGCTGCATGCACTCGCCAGCAAAAAATTGTCTGACGCCCTCGCAATCCAGCCCAAATGCCACCTGTCACCCAGAGAGATCGAAGTGTTGAGGTGGTCTGCCGAAGGCAAGACGGCGTCGGAAGTGGGCAGGATTCTCTGTCTTTCCGAACGGACCGTGAATTTCCATGTGTGCAGTTGCATGCGAAAACTGAACGTCAGCAATAAAATTTCAGCGGTGGCAAAAGCCGCCCAGATCCATGTGATCTGAACAGTGGAGTGACAGCGCCGGGCTGAAAAACCCGCGAGTAATGTGCAACAAAAAAACGTACCATTTACGGTTCCACTTGGATGATGCCGCTTCTTGCACGCGACGCAGTTCATTCAGGCGGTCCCGCACAGACACCTATCTCCAGGCAGCGGGACATTCGTTGATCTCCAGAGTCCCCAGCCATGCCCCTGCTCGACAGCTCCTTCGCCCAACTCGACCTGATCCGCCAACCCGAACAGCAGAACGAACCGCTGCAAGCCTTCGATGCGGCCGATGAATACCTGCTCGCGTACCTGGCCGAACAACAGCCGAGCGCGCAGACTCGGGTCCTGGTGCTCAATGACAGCTTCGGCGCCCTGGCCGCCAGCCTGGCGGGCAACGTCCTGGTGACCAGCAGCGGTGACTCCTTCCTGGCATTGCAGGCGCTGGAGAAAAACCTGGTGCGCAACGGCCGCTCCTTCGATGCGGTGCCGACGCTACCTGCCAGCGAGCCGCTGACCGGCCCGTTCGATCGCGTCCTGGTCAAAGTACCGAAAACCCTGGCCTTGCTGGAGGAACAGCTGATTCGCCTGCAAGGCCAACTAGCGCCAGGCGCCCAAGTGATTGCCGGGGCCATGATCAAGCACCTGCCCCGGGCCGCTGGCGATTTGCTGGAGCGGTATATCGGCCCGGTGCAAGCCTCCCTGGCGGTGAAAAAAGCCCGGCTGTTGATTGCCACGCCACAACCTGGCTCTTCACAAGGCAGTGCGCCGATCGTATCGCCCTACCCCACGCGTTACTGGCTGGACGAGCCGAAGATCGAGCTGCTCAACCACGCCAATGTGTTCTGCCGCGAAGGCCTGGACATCGGCACCCGCGCGTTCCTGCCACATCTGCCGAAAAACCTCGGGACGGCACGGGTCGCGGACCTGGGGTGCGGCAACGGCGTGCTGGCCATCGCCAGTGCCCTGCAAAACCCCGAGGCCCACTACACCCTGGTGGACGAGTCGTATATGGCCGTGCAATCGGCCGCCGAGAATTGGCGTGCGGCCCTGGGCGAACGCGAAGTGACCCTGCGGGCCGGTGATGGCCTGGCCGGACAAGAGGCGCAGTCACTGGACGTGGTGCTGTGCAATCCGCCCTTCCACCAGCAGCAAGTGGTGGGCGATTTCCTCGCCTGGCGGATGTTCCAGCAGGCTCGCGAAGCGCTGGTGGTGGGCGGCGCGCTGTACATCGTCGGCAACCGGCACCTGGGTTACCACAGCAAATTGGCGCGGTTGTTCCGCGGTGTCGAGCAAGTGGCCGCCACGCCGAAATTCGTGATCCTCAAAGCCCGCAAATAAATCGTCCCCTGTGGGAGCAAAGCTTGCCCCCACAGAGAAATCAGTGGGTGGTCAGCCCTGCGGCATTCATGAACATCCGCATCAGGCTGGCAACAATGAACAGCGCCAGCACACTGCCGGCCCAGATCAGCGCCAGCCAGCCGAGCCGCTGCCAGAGTGGCTTGCGTTCGGCGGCCTCGATGTCTTTCAAGTCAGGTTTGGCCATGCTCGACGCCCTCAATGGTAGCCGTCGTCATGGGTCACCTTGCCGCGGAACACGTAGTAGCTCCAGAAGGTGTACACCAGGATCAACGGAATGATGAACAGCGTGCCGACCAACATGAAGCCCTGGCTCTGGGGCGGTGACGAGGCGTCCCAGATCGAGATGGACGGCGGCACGATGTTCGGCCACAGGCTGATGCCCAAGCCGCTGTAGCCGAGGAAGATCAGCACCAGAGTCAGGATGAAGGGCGTGTAGTTGGCGTTGCGCGCCACGGCGCGGAACAATCCGTACATGGTCACCAGCACCAGGATCGGCACCGGCAGAAACCAGAACAGGTTCGGCAAGGTGAACCAGCGGGCCGCGATGTCTGCATGGGCCAGCGGTGTCCAGATGCTGACAATGCCGATCACCGCCAGCACCACGAACGCCAGCGGCCGGGCCAGGTCATGCATCTGCTCTTGCAGCTTGCCCTCGGTCTTCATGATCAACCAGGTGCAGCCGAGCAACGCGTAGGCCGCGATCAACGCCAGGCCACAGAACATCGTGAATGGCGTGAACCAGTCCAGGGAGCCACCGGCGAACTGGCGATTGACCACCTCGAAGCCGTCGATGAACGCCCCCAGCGCCACACCCTGGAAGAAGGTGGCCGTCAGCGAACCGCCAATGAATGCCTTGTCCCAGAGGTGGCGCTTCTCAGCCTTGGCCTTGAAGCGGAACTCGAAGGCCACGCCGCGGAAGATCAAGCCGATGAGCATCAGGATCAATGGCAGGTACAGCGCCGAAAGCACCACCGAATAAGCCAGCGGAAACGCCCCGAACAGCCCGGCACCGCCCAGCACCAGCCAGGTTTCGTTACCGTCCCAGACCGGTGCCACGGTGTTCATCATCACGTCGCGGTCGCGCTCGCCCTTGACGAAGGGGAAGAGAATGCCGATCCCCAGGTCGAAGCCGTCCATGACCACGTACATCATGATGCCGAAGATGATGACCACGGCCCAGATCAGCGGAAGATCAATACCCATGATTCAATTCCCCTTGTTCGAGCGTTCGTTATGGTCCATGTCGTCGCCGTCATCGGCGGCCGACAATGGCCGGGCCGGCGTACGTTTCTGGCCCGGGCCACCATCGCTCGGCTCGGCTTCGTGGGCCTCCGGCCCCTTGCGCACCAGACGCATCATGTAGCTCAGGCCGGCGCCGAACAGCGCGAAATACACCACGACGAACAACACCAGGGTGATGCTCATCTGGGCGAAGCTGTGGCCGGACGACGCATCGGCCGTGCGCATCAAGCCATAGACCACCCACGGCTGGCGGCCGATCTCCGTGGTAAACCAGCCGGCCAGGATCGCGACCAGGCCGGACGGCCCCATCCACAGCACCATGTAGAGGAACGGCCGGGACTGATAGATCCGATCGTTACGGCGCAGCCACAGGCTGCACAGGCCGGTGAAAATCATCAGCAACCCAAGGCCGACCATGACCCGGAACGACCAGAACACGATGGTCGAGTTCGGTCGGTCCTCCGGCGGGAACTCCTTGAGGGCCGGCACCTGCTTGTCCAGGCTGTGGGTCAGGATCAGGCTGCCCAGGTAAGGAATTTCCACGGCGTATTTGGTCTTTTCCGCCTTCATGTCTGGCAGACCGAACAGGATCAGCGGGGTCGGTTCATTGCCGACGTTTTCCCAGTGGCCTTCGATGGCGGCGATTTTCGCCGGTTGATGCTTGAGGGTGTTCAGGCCATGGAAGTCGCCGATGACCGCTTGTATCGGCGCTACCAGCAAGGCCATCCACATCGCCATCGACAGCATCCGGCGGATGGCCGGGTTATCGCGGCCGCGCAGCAAATGCCAGGCCGCCGACGAGCCGACGAAGAACGCCGTGGCGACAAACGCTGCGGTGGACATGTGCAGCAATCGATAAGGGAACGAGGGGTTGAACACCACCGCCAGCCAGTCCACCGGGATCACCCGGCCGTCGATGATTTCGTAACCCTGGGGGGTTTGCATCCAGCTGTTGGAGGACAGGATCCAGAAGGTCGAGATCAGGGTGCCGATCGCCACCATGACCGTGGAAAAGAAATGCAGGCCGCGGCCAACGCGATTCCAGCCGAACAGCATCACGCCCAGGAAACCCGCCTCGAGGAAAAACGCCGTGAGCACCTCGTAGGTCAGCAACGGCCCGGTCACCGCACCGGCGAAGTCCGAGAAACGGCTCCAGTTGGTCCCGAACTGATAGGCCATGACCAACCCGGACACCACCCCCATGCCGAAGTTGACGGCAAAGATCTTCGACCAGAAGTGGTACAGGTCGCGGTAGGTGTCATCGCGGGTCTTGAGCCACAAGCCTTCGAGTACCGCCAGGTAACTCGCCAGGCCAATGGTGATGGCCGGGAACAGGATGTGGAACGAGATGGTGAACGCGAACTGGATTCGGGCGAGATCAAGCGCCTCCAAACCGAACATAAGTCTTCCTCTGTCAGGTAAAACCGGCTGCGGGCGGGGCCTGCATCACAATCCCCAGGGATATGGAGTGCAATGCTTTTCGAATCGTTCTTTTTATAACCGTCACAACGCAGGACTCTGGCCGGATGGCCGCCAGCCCAACACCCCGAAAGGTATTGATCTGGATCAAGCAATGATCAAAGAGTAGCCGCATTCTCGTCGATGAACGGCGTGGTCGTTTGTCGCGTGACAGGTTGTCTCAGTGCTGACTGAGGCGAGGGGATATGTGGGAGCAAGGCTTGCCCGCGATGAAGGCGATGCGGTCTTTCAGAAATCGAGTCGCGTCCATCGCGGGCAAGCCTTGCTCCCACAGATAAATCCCCTCGCCACAAAAAAAGGTGCGATGTGGAAGATCGATGCTTGGCTAACTATTTTTTCCGCCACCGCAACTTCCAGTTACAGCTCGGTGATAATCTCGATGCCTTCATCACCGGACCCGTCATAGATGCCCAGCCAAGCGCCGCTGCTGCTCCGTCACCATCGTCCTTTCATAGCCTTCTGGCTGGCCCGGATATTCACCGCCAGCGGCTTCCAGATGCTCACCGTGGCTATCGGCTGGAACCTCTATCAACTGACCGGCAACGTCCTGGACCTCGGCCTGGTGGGGTTGGTGGAGTTTGCCCCGCGCGTGCTGTTCATGCTCCACACCGGGCATGTGGCCGACCGCTATGACCGCCGCAAGGTGGCGGCCATCTGCCAGTCAATGCAGGCCATGATTGCCCTGGCGCTGGTGATCGGCAGCGCCACTGACAACGTCACGCGGGAGATGATCTTCATCCTCGCCTTCCTGCTGGGCGCCGCCCGCTCCTTCGAAATGCCGACCACCCAGGCGCTGCTGCCGAGCATCGTGCCGGCTGCGCTGTTTCCCCGTGCCGTGGCCGCCGCGCAATCGGCCCAGCAGTCGGCCACCATCGTCGCCCCGGCACTCGGCGGCTTGCTCTACGCCTTTGGCAGTGTCTGGGTCTACGGGCCGACGGTACTGCTTTACCTCATCGCGTGCGGCCTGATGCTCAACCTGCCCGCCCGACAGACACCGCTGAACAAAGGCAAGGCGACGCTGGATTCGTTGCTGGCCGGGATTCGCTTCATTCGCAGTCGCCCGGACATTCTCGGGGCGATCTCCCTGGACCTGTTCGCGGTGTTGCTCGGCGGCGCGACGGCGCTGCTGCCGGTGTTTGCCAAGGACATCCTGCTCACCGGTCCCTGGGGCCTGGGCCTGTTGCGGTCGGCACCGGCGGTCGGGGCCTTGCTGATGTCGCTGTGGCTGGCGCGGTTTGCCGTGGAGCGCAAAGTCGGCCGGGTGATGTTCACAGCGGTGGGCGTGTTCGGCGTCGCCACCATTGCATTCGGCCTCTCCACCTCGTTCTGGTTTTCCCTGGCGGTGCTGGTAGTGCTGGGCGCGGCGGACATGATCAGCATGGTGATCCGCGCCTCCTTCGTACAACTGGAAACACCGGATGAAATGCGCGGCCGGGTCAGCGCGGTGAACGGGTTGTTCATCGGCGCCTCGAACCAGTTGGGCGAGTTCGAGTCCGGCCTCACCGCCCACTGGTTCGGCACCGTGCCGGCGGTGGTCATGGGCGGCGTCGGCACGCTGCTGGTGACCGGGGCCTGGATCAAACTGTTCCCGACCCTGGCCAACCGTGACCGGATGCACGAACTGGTGGAAGAAGCAAAAGCCTAGTGGCCTGTACGGTTAATTTGAGTGCGCGAATTAGCCACACAGGCCACTAGATTAACTTGTCGAGGGTGATGGGAAAGTCCCGCACCCGCTTGCCGGTGGCATGGTAAATCGCATTGGCCACCGCCGCTGCCACCCCGACGATACCGATTTCACCCACGCCCTTGGACCCGAGCGCATTGACGATCTCGTCCTGTTCCTCGACGAAAATCACCTCAATGTCGCCGATGTCGGCGTTGACCGGCAGGTGATACTCGGCCAGGTTGTGGTTCATGTGGCGCCCCAGGGCGTGGTCCGTCAGGGTTTCTTCATGCAAGGCCATGCCGACGCCCCACACCACGCCACCAAGAATCTGGCTGCGGGCGGTTTTCGGGTTCACGACCCGGCCAGCGGCGATGGCGCTGACCACGCGATTGACCTTCACCGTCCCCAGGTCTTCGTCCACCAGCACTTCGACGAACACCGCCGAGTGAGTGGCCGTGGCGTAGGCCTGGCGTTTTGCATCCGGCTCGGCAGTGACCTGGGCCTGCAACGGCGTCTCGCCGCTTTTCTGCGCCAGCTCCGCGAGCGCAACGCTCGCTTCGCCCAGTCGCAGCTGACCATCGACAAACGTCACTTGCTCAAGGGTCGCGCCGCTGAAGGCCGGACACGCCTGGCGGGCCACGGCCAGGAGTTTTTCCTTCAGTGCTTCACAGGCCTGCTGCACAGCGGTGCCTACCGACGATACGGTGAACGAGCCGCCCTGCAGCGGCGCGGTGGGCAGCGATGAATCCCCCAGGACAAACGTGATGTCCTCAAGGGAAACGCCTGACGCCTCGGCGGCGATCTGGGTCATGACCGTGTAGGTCCCGGTGCCGATGTCAGTGGTGGCGCTGCTGACGGTCAACTTGCCATTGGTATCCAGCGACGCCTGGGCGCTGGCCTTCTGCTGCATGGCCTCCCACACACCACCGGCCATGCCCCAGCCCACCAGTTGCCGGCCTTCACGCATGCTGCGCGGTTCCGGGTTGCGCTTGTCCCAGCCGAAACGACGGGCGCCTTGGGCATAGCACTCACGCAGTTCCTTGCTGGAATACGGCTTGCCTTCGTTCTCGTTGCGCTCGGCGTAGTTGATCAACCGCAATTGGACCGGATCGATCGCCAGGGCACAGGCCAGTTCATCCATGGCGCACTCCAGGCCAATCAAGCCGAGGGCCGCACCGGGTGCGCGCATGTCCAAAGGCGTGTAGACGTCCAGTGGTACCAGTTTGTAAGTCAACTCGACGTTGTCGCAGTGATAGAGCATGCCGCTCCACTCCACCACATGCTCGGTGAAATCCTCGAAGCGCGAGGTCTGGCCGACGGCGCTGTGCGCCACGGCGAGCAAGCGACCGTTGGCCGCCGCCCCCAGTTGCACGCGCTGGAGAGTTCGCGGCCGATAGCCAAAGGTAAACATCTGCTGGCGCGTCAGGCTGACCCGCACGGAACGCTTGAGGGCCAGTGCCGCCATCACGGCCAACGGCAGTTGATATTGCGGACGCAGCCCGGAACCGAAGGCGCCGCCGACAAACGCGGCAAACACTCGCACTTGCTCTTTCTCGAGCCCGAAGACTTTTTGCACATAGGCCTGGCCGTTTTGCGTGCCTTGGGTCTTGTCGTGGATGTGCAGGCTGCCATCAGGCTGATACAGCACGGTGGAGGCGTGTGGCTCCATGGGGTTGTGGTGTTCAATCGGCGTGCTGTAGGACACATCCACGCTGAGCGCGGAGCTGGTGTACTCGCCCTGAAAATTCCCACGGGGCTTGGGTAATTCAGCCGGCGCTGGATGGGCGTCGTTTTGCAGGATTATCAGATCGGTCTGATGCTCCTCAGTCGCGTATTCGATGTCTATCAGCGAACCGGCATACCGGGCCAACTCGAGATTTTCCGCCACCACCAAGGCCAGGGGCTGGCCGCTGTAGAGGACCTGGTCGTTGTACAGCGGCCGGAACGGCGAGCCGTCCGCCGCATCGGCATCCTGGTAGGGTTCGTCGTAGCTGGCGATCCTCGGCCGGTTGGTGTGGTCGATCACCGCGACCACGCCGGGTAGCGCCAGGGCGCGGGAAGCATCGATGCGCAGCACGCGACCACGGGCGACCGTACCGGACACGACGCTGCCGTGCAGCAAGCCGTCCTCGGGGTATTCACCGGCATAACGGGCCTGGCCCGTCACCTTGAGCAGGCCATCGACCCGGTCGAGTGGTTGCCCTATGGATTTGCTCGGAGCGTTCATCAGGCTTGTCCTCCCTGCGGTGCGCGACCCAACGCGGCATCGCTCAAGGCGCGGATAATTGCCCGGCGCGCCAATCGGATCTTGAAACCGTTGTGTTCCAACGGCTCGGCGTCTTGCAGCAGTGCATCGGCGGCGACGGCAAAGGCTTCGCGACTGACGGTCTGTCCGACCAGCCAGCTCTCCACGGCCCGGTCGCGCCACGGTTTGTGCGCCACGCCACCGAGGGCCAGGCGCGCCTGGCGAATCACCGGCCCATCCAGTTCCAGCGCCGCCGCCACCGAGACCAGCGCAAACGCGTAGGAGGCGCGGTCACGGATCTTCAAGTAGTGGCTATGCTCGGCAAAACCGGCGGCAGGCAACTCGATGGCGGTGATCAGCTCATCGTCGGCCAATTGGTTATCGCGCTCCGGGGCATCGCCGGGCAGGCGATGGAAGTCGGCGAATTCGATGGTCCGCGCACCGCCCCGACCCAGGACATGGACCACCGCCTCCAGAGCGGCCAAGGCCACGCACATGTCGGAGGGATGGGTGGCGACACATTGATCGCTGGCACCGAAAATCGCATGGATCCGGTTCAAACCGTTCCGGGCCGGGCAACCGCTGCCGGGCCGGCGTTTGTTGCACGGTACGCTCGCGTCATAGAAGTAATAGCAGCGTGTGCGTTGCAGCAGGTTGCCGCCGGTACTGGCCATGTTGCGCAGTTGCGGTGAGGCGCCCGCCAGGATGGCCTGGGCCAGCAGCGGATAGCGGCGCTCGATCCACGGGTGCCAGGCCAGGTCGGCATTGCTCACCAATGCCCCGATCATCACCCCGCCGGACGGCGTTTCACTGAGGTCCGCCAGGGGCAGCCCGGTAATGTCGATCAGGTGCTCGGGGCGGGTCAGGTTCTCTTTCATCAGGTCCAGCAGGTTGGTGCCACCGGCGATGAAGCGGGAAACCGGGCTCGACAAATCGACGGCCGCCTGCACGGTATCGGGCTTGCTGTACTGGAAGGGATTCATTGATCACCTCCCGGTTGCCGGCAGAGCGGCAACGCCTCTTCGATGGCATCGCAAATGTGGGTATAGGCCCCGCAGCGGCACAGGTTGCCGCTCATCAGTTCACTGATTTGCGCGCGGGTCTGCGCCCTGCCCTCGTTGGCCAGCCCCACCGCTGAACAGATCTGCCCCGGCGTGCAGTAACCACACTGGAACGCGTCATGGGTGATGAAAGCCTGCTGCATGGGATGCAATGCGTCATCACCGGCCAGGCCTTCGATAGTGGTCAATTCGGCGCCGTCGCACATCACCGCCAGGGTCAGGCAGGCATTGATCCGCTTGCCATCGCGCAGCACCGTACAGGCGCCGCACTGGCCGTGGTCGCAGCCTTTCTTGCTGCCCACCAGGTCCAGTTGCTCACGCAGCAGGTCCAGCAACGTGGTCCAGGCCAGCACTTGCAACTCACGCACCTGGCCATTGAGTGTCAGGCGGATCGGATGACGGACGAAGGACACCGGCGTCGCTTCGGACAGGGTCGCGCTCATGGAACACCTCACGGTTGGTCGTACTCGCGGCGTTTTGGGAAACCGCCGTCATAAGGGGTACGACTTCAGGGTGGGGTGGAGCGTTCAAGGCAATTTGCGATGCCGTGGTAACGCAAGAGGCACGGTTTTAACGGGGCTGTGCGGTATATATGTACCGCCCCGAGTGTAATGTATCGCCTTACACTCCATTCCATGATTAAATCTTTTCAGCACAAAGCCTCAGGCTCTTTTATGAGACGGGGTCGACCCGTGGTATCCGGGCGGACCACGGGAAACGCCTGGCCCGCATGCTCCAGTTCCTGGACAGGGCTCAGGTCGCCAACGACTTAGATATCCCCGGATGGCGATTGCATCCGCTCAAGGGTGAGCTGGATGGATACTGGTCGCTTGAGGTTTCGGGAAACTGGCGGGTTATTTTTCGTTTCATCGGGTCCGATATCGAACTGGTCGATTATCTGGACTACCACTGATCAGGAGGCTGGAACATGCCCATGCACAATCCGCCACACCCTGGCGAAACCTTGCGGTTGGACGTGCTGCCCGAACTGGGCATCACGGTCACCGAACTGGCGCGACACCTGGGTTTCGCCCGGCCTCATTTTTCCCGGGTCCTGCATGGTCATGCGCCCATCAGCCCTGATCTGGCCGTGCGTCTGGAGCGTGCCGGGATCGGCAAGGCCAGGGTCTGGCTGGGCGTCCAGACCGATTACGATTTGTGGCAAGCCGAGCAGCGCGTGCAGCCTGTGATTGAACCGTTCCCACAACACGCTTGATGCCTGTCAGGCCAACAACTCCGCCGCCACCACACTCCTCACGCCCTTGCCACTGAGTTGTTCCACCAGCGTCAAGGCAAACGCCAGGGCGGCGGCTGAACCCTGGGCCGTGATGCAGTTGCCATCCACCACCACGGGTTGATCGACGAAGCTGCAACCGGACAGTTGCTGGCTCACGGCGGGCAGGCAGGTCATGCGTCGCTGGCGCAGGACGCCGAATGCCTGTAGCGCCAGGGCCGGGGCTTCGGCGATGGCGGCGAAAAACCGTCCGGTGGCGGCCTGGCCCTTGATCAGTTGTTGCAGCGGCTGATGGGCCGCCAGGTGTTGGGCGCCGATGATGCCGCCCGGCAGGACGATCAGGTCGAAATCCTGCACGAGCACGTCCACCAGCATGCCATCGGCCGTCAGGCGCGTGCCGCGGGCGCAAGTGAGCATCCGCCGCCCTTCGATGCTCGCCACCACGGTTTCGATCTGCGCTCGACGCAACACATCGATCAGGGTGACCGTCTGCAAGTCGTCGACACCCTCGGCGACGGCTATCAGGGCTCGGGGGATCTTGGTTCCAGGAATCATGGGCGCTCTCCGCTGGGTGATGCTTGTAGTGTAGGAGCTGCCGAAGGCTGCGATCTTTTGATAGGCGCTTGAAATTCAAGCGTCAGAGGGAAAGATCGCAGCCTCGCTTCGCTCGACAGCTCCTACACAGGTTGGCGGGCTACTTGATATACAGCTGGGTCGACATCCGGTTGCCCGGTGCGTTGATCGAGATGTTGCTGAAGCTGAAGGTGCCCTCTTGCTTGCCCTTCAGGTCGAAGATGTACACATAGCCGACGACTTTGGTTCGCACGGAACAGTCGTTAAGGTTGCCATTACTGTACGCACACACGGGCGAGCGGGTGCCGTCGACTTCAAAGCCGTCCAGGGTGACATGGGGCTGGCGGCCATAACCGACCTCCAGCACGTAGACCTTGATATTCGGGCCGCTGTGATCGCAACGCGTCTGCGCCTGCCCCGGGACGATGTCCTCGAAACCACAGGCCGGCGACTCGACCTTGAGCACCTTGACCTCGCTCAAGGGCGGTGCCGACGCGGCATTGGCGGCCTGGCCGGACAACCACCAACCCAGCATGCAACCCACCGCCGCCAGCAGCTTTTTATTCATGCAATACATAGAGACCTCCCGGAACCGCGCGCAGTATGGCCCACTTGGCGCGTTGGCAAAACATCGACGACGATCGCAGCCACAACGCTACGCTGCTGGTATGATGCGCGGCTTTTTCCGACCCACAGAAAATTCCCGGGCGCCGCTGGCGACCTGTGCTTTGCTGTTGAGGTCGATACATTCACGGCGCCGGGCGCGCCACGGGGAGCAGACATGCTGGAAAGGCTGTTTCAACTCAAGGCACATAACACCAACGTGCGGACCGAGATCCTGGCGGGCGTCACAACGTTCCTGGCCATGGCCTACATTCTGTTCGTCAACCCAAGCATCCTCGGCGAAACAGGCATGGACAAGGGCGCGGTATTCGTCGCCACCTGCCTGGCAGCGGCCATTGGCTCCACGGTCATGGGCCTGATCGCCAACTACCCGATCGCCCTCGCACCGGGCATGGGCCTGAATGCCTTCTTTACCTACACCGTGGTCCTGCACATGGGCCACACCTGGCAAGTGGCGCTGGGCGCAGTGTTCATTTCCGCCGTACTGTTCTTCATGTTGTCGATCTTTCGCATCCGCGAATGGATCATCAACAGCATCCCGCTGCCGCTGCGCTCGGCCATTGCCGCCGGTATCGGCCTGTTCCTGGCGCTGATCGCCCTGAATAACGCCGGCATCGTGGTGAAAAACCCGGCGACCATGGTCGGCCTAGGCGACTTGAAACAACCGGCGCCGATCCTCGCGACCCTCGGTTTTGTCCTGATCGTCGCCCTTGAAGCCTTGAAAGTACGCGGCGCGGTACTGATCGGCATCCTGGCGGTCACCATCGTCTCGATCCTGATGGGCTTCACGCCGTTCGGCGGCGTGATGTCCATGCCGCCGTCCCTGGCCCCGACCTTCCTGCAACTGGACATCAAGGGCGCCCTGGACATCGGCCTGGTGAGCGTGATCTTCGCCTTCCTGTTCGTCGACCTGTTCGACAACTCCGGCACCCTGATCGGCGTCGCCAAGCGCGCCGGGCTGATGGGCAAGGACGGCCACATGCCGAAGATGGGCCGTGCGCTGATCGCCGACAGCACCGCCGCCATGGCCGGTTCGCTGCTGGGCACCTCCACCACCACCAGCTACATCGAATCGGCGGCGGGCGTCAGTGCCGGCGGCCGCACCGGCCTGACCGCCGTCGTCGTGGCGATCCTGTTCCTGCTGGCGCTGTTCTTCTCGCCACTGGCCGCCAGCGTCCCGCCCTTCGCCACTGCCCCAGCCCTGTTGTTCGTCGCCGTACTGATGACCTCGGGCCTGGCGGAAATCGACTGGGACGACATCACCGTCGCCGCACCAGTGGTGGTGACCGCCCTGGCAATGCCGTTCACCTATTCCATCGCCAACGGCATCGCTTTCGGTTTCATCGCCTGGACCGCCATCAAACTGGTATCTGGCCGTGGTCGTGAGCTGAACTCGGCGCTGGTCATCCTGTCGATCCTGTTCGTGATCAAGTTGGGTTGGTACAACGCATGACTTTTGATTCCCAGGCCTACACCGCTCAGCTCCAGGACAAGGTCACCCGCTTGCGTGACCTGCTGGCGCCGTTCGATGCACCAGAACCTGCGGTGTTCGATTCGCCCCTGAAGAACTTCCGCCTGCGCGCCGAATTCCGTCTGTGGCGCGAGGCCGGCGAACGGCACTACGCAATGTTCTCCCAGGACGACAAGCGCACACCGATCCTCATCGAGGAATTTCCCATCGCCAGCCTGCGCATCAACCAGTTGATGCCGCAACTCAAGGCCGCCTGGCAAGCCAGCGCACCCCTGAGCCACAAGCTGTTCCAGGTGGAGTTCCTGACCACCCTGGCGGGCGATGCGATGATCACCCTGTGTTATCACCGCCCGCTGGACGAGCACTGGCACGCTGCCGCCTCGAAGCTGGCGGCGGACCTGGGCGTGAGCATCATTGGCCGCTCCAAGGGCAAGCGCGAAGTGATCGGCCATGACTACGTGGTGGAGAAACTCGAAGTGGGCGGTCGTACCTTCAGCTATCGCCAGCCCGAAGGCGCCTTCACCCAGCCCAACGGCACGGTGAACCAGAAGATGCTCAACTGGGCTTATGACGCGCTGGGCGATCGCAGCGACGATCTGCTGGAGTTGTACTGCGGCAACGGCAACTTCACCCTGCCCCTGGCCACCCGCGTGCGCAAAGTGCTGGCCACCGAGATCAGCAAGACCTCGGTGAACGCCGCGCTGAGCAACCTCAGCGAAAACGCGGTGGATAACGTCACGTTGGTGCGCCTGTCGGCCGAAGAACTGACCGAAGCCCTGAACGAAGTCCGGCCGTTCCGTCGTCTGCATGGCATCGACCTGAAAAGCTACGAATTCGGCAGCGTCTTCGTCGACCCGCCTCGCGCCGGCATGGACCCGGACACCTGCGAGCTGACCCGACGCTTCGACAACATCCTGTACATCTCCTGCAACCCTGACACCCTCGCCGCGAATATCGCGCAACTGAACGACACCCACCGCATCACGCGCTGTGCGTTGTTCGATCAATTTCCCTGGACCCATCACATGGAGTCCGGGGTGTTGTTGACTCGGCGCTAAACGCTGGGGCGATCTCCCACCGGGCTGGACTAGGCAAAGCTCTGTGGGAGCAAGGCTTGCCCGCGATACAGGCGACTCAATTTCTGAAAGACCGCATCGCCTGTATCGCGGGCAAGCCTTGCTCCCACAAATAAATGCCCTCGCCACAAGAGCCCTCCCTCCTCTCTTGGCAAAGGCCATGTTCGATCATCGAACACTTATTGGCCGATGTCGGCTGCTTTATTTGACCAAATTAACCATCTAGTACAATTTATCTCCAGCGGCTGAAACCTGGCCGACACCAACAATAAAAATGTGGAGAAATTGCGATGCCTCCGATCGTTCTGGTGCTCAACGGCCCGAACCTGAACCTGCTCGGCACCCGCGAGCCGGCGACCTATGGCCATGAAACCCTGGCTGACATCTCGGCACTGTGCGGCCGCGCCGCTGAAGAGTTCGGCCTGGCGGTGGAGTTTCGCCAGACCAACCAGGAAGGTGAGCTGCTGGACTGGATTCACGGCGCCCGTGGCCGATGCGCCGGTATCGTCATCAACCCGGCGGCCTGGACCCACACCTCCGTGGCGATCCGCGATGCCCTGGTGGCCAGCGAAGTACCGGTCATCGAAGTCCACCTGTCCAACGTCCACGCCCGTGAAACCTTCCGTCATCACTCCTTCGTCTCATCCGTCGCCATTGGCGTGATGTGCGGGTTTGGCAGCCATGGTTATCGCCTGGCCCTTGAACATTTCAGTCAGCGGTTGAAGGGTTGATGAGCATGTCGAATATCACTGTGCTGGCCGGCCTGATCGGCGCGGGCATCCAAGCCTCTCGCACGCCTGCGCTGCATGAACATGAGGGCGATGCCCAAGGCATGCGTTACCTCTATCGGCTGATCGACCTCGATGCGCTGAAACTCGACAGCGGCGCCCTGGCCGATCTACTGGTGGCCGCCGAGCGCATGGACTTCACCGGCCTGAACATCACCTTCCCCTGCAAGCAGGCGATCATCCCGCTACTCGATGAGTTGTCACCCGAGGCCCGTGGTATCGGCGCGGTCAATACCGTGGTGCTCAAGGACGGCAAGCGCATCGGCCACAACACCGACTGCCTCGGGTTCGCCGAAGGTTTTCGTCGCGGCCTGGGGGATGTGGCGCGCAAGCGCGTGGTCCAGATGGGCGCCGGTGGCGCTGGCGCGGCGGTGGCCCACGCGCTGTTGATGGAAGGCGTAGAAACCCTGAGCATTTTTGACGTCGAGGTCAGCCGTGCCGAGGCGCTGGCCAACAACTTGAATCAACACTTCGGCGCTGGCCGCGCCCGCGCCGGGCATGACCTGCCCACCGCCATGGCCGAGGCCGATGGCCTGGTGAACACCACGCCCATGGGCATGGCAAAACTACCGGGCATGCCGGTGCCGGTCGAGCTGTTGCGCGGCACTTTGTGGGTCGCGGAAATCGTCTATTTCCCACTGGAAACCGAACTGCTGCGCAACGCCCGCGCGGTCGGCTGCCGCACACTGGATGGCGGCAACATGGCCGTGTTCCAGGCGGTGAAGGCGTTCGAACTGTTCAGCGGCGTGGCACCAGATGCGCAGCGGATGCTCGCGCATTTCCAAAGCATGAATCACTAAAGCCTGGTGATAAGCCCTTGTGGGAGCGAGCTTGCTCGCGATGGCGGTGTGTCAGTCGCAATCGATGCTGGCTGATCGACCGCTATCGCGAGCAAGCTCGCTCCCACAAGGGGTCGAGGTCAGACTTGCAGATAGCGCAACACCGACTCACAGACCATCTCACGATGCCGCTGCTTGATAGCTTCATCCGACAGGTCGATCTGAAAGATCTCACCGAACGTCTGGCGATTGGACACCCGGTAAAAACAGAACGAACTGATCAGCAGATGCACATCCAGCGGCTCGAGGCCGGCACGGAACACGCCCTCTTCAGCACCGCGCCGCAGGATCACGCCCAGGGAATCGAGGATGGTATTGGTCATCGCCTTGATCGCACCTGACTGCTTCACGTACTCGGCGTTGTGGATGTTCTCGATGCAGACGATGCGCACGAAATCCACATTGCGATCATGGTGGTCGAAGGTGAACTCCACCAGGCGCCGGATCGCATCGACCGGGGTCAGTTCCGCCAGGTGCAGGCGGCTCTCGGTGGTGCGGATGTCACCGTAGAGTTTCTCCAGCACCTCGACGTACAACTGCTCCTTGCTGCCGAAGTAGTAGTAGATCATGCGCTTGGAGGTGTGGATGCGCTCGGCGATGGCGTCGACCCGGGCACCGGCCAGGCCTTGCTGGACGAACTCGACGATGGCTTCCTGAAGAATGTTTTCCCGGGTCTTCTCCGGGTTGTTCTTGCGACTCTTGCGCGGCGCGGCGACGGGTTCGTCGAGCGCTGCGGAAAGCTCTGGATTCATAGTCATTGCGGGGCTCACGGCCATCACTGCACAGGCTGGCGATTATGGGCCGCACCGTGCACTGAAGGAAGCCAGGACACGGCCCATTACCGCCACGTTTACGATTTTCCTACAACTTGGCGTGCCGCAAACCACCGCTGCGGGACTTGGCCATGGCCGCCAGCCGCACCGCGACATTGGCTGCGCCGTAACCGGCGTAACCATTCTTGCGCTGGATGATTTCGAAGAAAAACCGCCCTTCGAACGGCTCGGTGTAGACGTGGAACAGCTCGCCACCCTGGGCGTCACGGTCGTACAACACGTTGAAGTAGGCCAGTTCGCTAAGGAACTCGTCGTCGAAATCGAAACGCGCCGCCAGGTCGTCGTAGTAATTGAGCGGGATGTCCAGCAACGGCACACCCGCCTCTTTGGCACGACTGACCTGGGCGAAGATGTCGTCGCAGTCGAAGGCGATGTGATGCACGCCGGAGCCACGATAACTCGACAGCGCGTGTGAGATCGCAGTGTTGCGGTTCTCGGAAATGTTCAGCGGCAAGCGGATCGAACTGCAGCGGCTACGCAACGCACGGCTTTTTACCAGGCCATAAGGGTCGGGCAAGACCACTTCGTCGTCAGCCTCGAAATCCAGCAGGCTCTTGTAGAACAGCACCCAACTGTCGAGGCTGTCGGCCGGCAGCGCCATCGCCATGTGGTCGATGCGCTTGAGCCCGGCCCCAATGACCGCACCCGGCTGCAGGTTGAAATCGGTGCCATAGACATCGGCCTGCTGGTCCACCAGGTAAATCAGGCTACCGTCCGGTGCCCGCACCGCGGCCAGCTCCAGCTCATTGGGGCCCACCAACCCCCGATAAGGCTGGCCTTTGTAGGCAACAGCCCGCTCCAGGGCGCTGGCACTGTTTTTCACGCGCACGGCGGTGGCGCACAACGAAGGTCCGTGGGCTTCGAAAAAACTGTGGGCGAACGAGTACGGCTCGCTATTGAGGATCAGGTTGATATCACCCTGGCGCAGCAGGCTGACATTCTTGGAACGATGCTGGCCGGCCTTGACGAACCCCAGCCGTTCCAGCCAATGGGACAGCTTGGCGCCGAGGTTATCGTCCACGGCGAACTCGAGGAATTCGATGCCGTTGTATTCGCTGGCCGGCGGCGTGGCGAACAGGATGTCGGCATTGCCCATGGAGGGCACTTCTTCAGCCAGCCGCTGACGGGTTTTTTCTTCCAGGTACAGCAGCGAGCGCAGGCCGTCGGCGGCATTGGCCCGTGGCGGCGCGGCGCGGAAACCGTCGTTGAAGATTTCCAGCGACAGCGGTCCGGTGTAGCCACTCTTGATGATCGGCGCCAGGAAACCCGGCAAGTCGAACTCGCCCTGCCCCGGGAAACAACGGAAATGCCGGCTCCATTCCAGGACATCCATGGCCAGGATCGGCGCGTCGGCCATTTGCACGAAGAAGATCTTGTCGCCGGGAATCTCGGCGATCGCACTCGGATCGCCCTTGAGGGACAAGGTATGGAAGCTGTCGAGCAACACGCCGAGGCTGGGGTGATCGGCCTGGCGCACAATGTTCCAGACCTGTTGATAAGTATTCACGTGCCGGCCCCAGGCCAGCGCTTCATAACCGATCCGCAAGCCGCGCGCACCGGCGCGTTCGGCCAGCAGGCGCAGGTCATCGATGAGAATCCGTTCATCGCCGACACTGTCGGCCGAGGCGTTGCTGCACACCAGCACCAGGTCGGTGCCCAGTTCCTGCATCAGGTCGAACTTGCGCTCGGCCCGCTCCAGGTTGCGCGACAGGCGATCGCGGCGGCAGCCTTCGAAGTCGCGAAACGGTTGGAATAAGGTGATGGCGATGCCCAGGTCGGCGCACATCTGCCTGATTTCCCGAGGGCTGCCATCGTAGTAGAGAAGGTCGTTCTCGAAAATTTCCACCCCGTCAAACCCGGCGGCGGCAATGGCTTCGAGTTTTTCCGGCAAGGTACCGCTCAAGGACACGGTGGCAATGGAACGCTGCATGACTTCGGCTCCCGGGACAGGCATCGGCTACAAAAGGTGCGCCGCTTTTTAAAGAGTCAGCCGATTATTGAGCTGCCGGTTTCTTTCAGCAATTTAATATGTACCATCCAGTTAGTTTTTTGGGCGATTATCGAACAAAATGGCCATTGCCGAATTGACGATTTTTTGCTCACTGCGCACCATCGCTCCCACATTGACGCCGGCCCTGCCGACCTCGATGGACAGACCCAGACCAACCATAAGAATTTCAAAAACGGGTACACGCTATGATCCCTTCCCAAAGTTCCCGCCTGGCCCCCAGCCTGGGAGTCTCCTCCAGCGGCATCGGCGACAAGATCCGCGGCGCCATGGCCGTGGGCAAGACCCGTTGGGGCATGCTCGCCCTGGTGTTTTTTGCCACGACCCTGAATTACATCGACCGTGCCGCCCTGGGCGTCATGCAGCCTATCCTGGCCAAGGAAATGAGCTGGACGGCGATGGACTACGCCAACATCAACTTCTGGTTCCAGGTCGGTTATGCCGTCGGCTTCGTGTTGCAAGGACGGCTGATCGACCGGATCGGCGTCAAGCGCGTGTTCTTCTGCGCGGTGCTGCTCTGGAGCCTGGCGACCGGCGCCCACGGCCTGGCCACCTCGGCGGTGGGCTTCATGGTCTGCCGCTTCATCCTCGGCCTGACCGAAGCCGCCAACTACCCGGCCTGCGTGAAGACTACGCGGCTGTGGTTCCCGGCCGGTGAACGGGCCGTGGCGACTGGCATTTTCAACGCCGGGACCAACGTCGGCGCGATGTTCACCCCGATGCTGCTGCCACTGGTCCTGCACGTGTGGGGCTGGCAGGCGGCGTTCCTGTGCATGTCGGCATTGGGCGGGATCTGGCTGCTGTTCTGGGGCCTGAAATACTTCAACCCCGAAGACCATCCCAGCGTCAAACAGTCGGAACTGGACTACATCCAGGCCCAGGAGGAACCGGACCAGGTCCGCGTGCCGTTCTCACGCATCCTGCGCATGCGCGGCACCTGGGCGTTCGCCCTGGCCTACTCGATTACCGCCCCGGTGTTCTGGTTCTACCTCTATTGGCTGCCGCCGTTTCTGAACCAGCAATACAACCTGGGCATCAACGTGACCCAGATGGGCATCCCGCTGATCATCATCTACCTCACCGCCGACTTCGGCAGCGTGGGCGGCGGCATCCTGTCTTCGTTCCTGATTGGCCGTGGTCTCAATCCGATCAAGGCGCGACTGGTGTCCATGCTGCTGTTCGCCTGCTGCATCATCGGCGTGATCATGGCCGCGGGCTCCAGCAGCCTGTGGATGGCGGTATTCGCCATTTCCCTGGCCATCGGCGCGCACCAGGCCTGGACCGCCAACATCTGGAGCCTGGTGATGGACTACACGCCCAAGCACATGATGAGCACGGTGTTCGGCTTCGGCGGCATGTGCGCGGCCATCGGCGGGATGTTCATGACTCAACTGGTGGGCCACATCCTCACGATCACCAATAACAACTACACCGTGCTGTTCACCCTGATCCCGGCGATGTACTTCATTGCCCTGACCTGGTTGTACTTCATGGCACCGCGCAAGGTGCCTACGCTGGAAAACTGATTCCAGTCAGCCCGGGATTATTTATCCCACTGTGGGAGCAAGGCTTGCTCCCACAATTGCCCCCTTCACAATCGGTGTTAAGCCCGCCGCTGCTGCCACGCCGCCGCCAACCCACTCAAGCAGATCAAGGTGATGCCCACCACGGTGGTCAGCGTCGGCGTGTGGTTGAACAACAACCAGCCCAGCAGCCCGGCAAACACGATCTGGCAGTACCCGAATGGCGCGAGCAGCGCCGGGGCGGCAAAGCGGAAGGCCTGGGTCAGCATCAGGTGCGCCGTCATCCCGCAGGCACCCAGCGCCAGCATCATCGCACCGTGCAACAGGCTCGGCACTTGCCAGAAGAACGGCACCAGCGCACTCATCACCAACGTATTGCACAGGCCAGCGAAGAAGTTGCTGGTGGTCGGGCTGTCGATCTCGCTGAGCTTGCGTGTGAGCAGTTGGTAGAAACAGAAGAACAGCGCCGAACAGAACGGCAATATCACCGCCGGGGTGAACAGATCCCCACCCGGATGGACGATGATCAACACCCCGATAAAGCCGAAGATCACCGCGATCCATTGGCCGCGTGTCACGTGTTCGCCCAGCAATGGCACCGACAACGCGGTGACCAGCACGGGCGCGAGGAAGTTGACCGCCGTCGCCTCGGCCAGCGGGATATACAACAGCGCCGTGGTGAAGAACAGGCTGGTGCCCAGCAGGCACAGCGCCCGGGCCAGTTGCCACAAAGGACGCTTGGTCCGCAGGACCCGCAACCCCGAGCGCGGCAGGAAAATACCCGCCATCAACAACGTGTGCACCACGTAACGTGCCCAGACCACCATGATGATAGGGTAGAAACCCGAGAGATATTTCGACAAGGCGTCATGACTGGAGAACAGAAACGTCGCCACCAGAATAAGCAGGATGCCCTTGAAAGCCTGATTGACGCCGGAAAGCGGAGTGCTGACGGTCATGTAGGAATCCTGCGTTGCGTGATGTAGGGAGCAAGGCTTGCCTGTGACGGATGAGACCGCATTCAGCTGAACAACTCCGAGGCCTGACTGGCTTGCGATAGCTCCTCGGCAAACGCCAGCAAGGTCGGTGCCAGCTCATGCAACCGCGCCCGCGTCATCCGTGCGCTGGGGCCGGCAACACTCAATACGCCGATGACTCGGCCATCCAATGGATGACGGACCACAGCGGCAATGGCCGACGTGCCGATCGCCGAGCTTTCCTCGACACAGGCATAGCCTTGCTCGCGGGCCTGGTGCAGGTACTGGAGCAGTTCAGCCGGGCTGCGTGGTGCGTTTGGCCCGGCGTCCGCCGGCACTTGCACAGCCTGGCGCGCCACCAGTGCCAACGCCTCGGCGTCACTCATGCAAGCCAGCCAGGCATGGCCCGACGCGGTATAGGACAACGGCGTCTCACGCCCCATGTCCGGGTCGTAGCGCAAGCCGGAACGGGCCCCCTGAGACTTGGCGATCCAGGTCTGGCACTCCCCTTCGATGACACCCAGGCGCACCAGTTCACCCGTTTGCTGTGCAAGGCGATCGAGCACTGGCTGGACGATGTCGGCTCCACTTCGCGACAGATAACGAAAGCCCATGGCGACCAGGCGAGTCGACAAGTGATAACGCAGGTTCTCGGGACTCTGGCGCACATAGCCCAGGCGCATCAGTTCGGCGAGCAAACGGTGGGTGGCACTCTTGGGAATCTGCAACTGTTCGGCCAAGCCTAGCAGCGGCCAGCCGCGAGGGTCGCTGGCGAGGCTTTCCAGCACATTGAAAACCCGTTCGATTTGACTGCCGGCCATGAGCGATCCAAAGGTAAGTTCGTCGATTCTAGAATATGCAAAGTGTAATGCAAATTCTGGAACCGATGCGCCATTCATTCATGCGCTGATGAACCAAACCCCGCGACGGTTGCCTGAAAGCTCAGGCATCACGCGCATCCTGACGCCCCAAAAGCTAGACTCACCGCAACGACAATACAGTGACACCCCGGCCAATCAGAGGAACGCCCACATGTTATGGAAAAAAGGTCGCCGCAGTGACAACGTGGTGGACGCTCGCGGTGACGGTGGGGGCGGTGGCGGGATGCGTTTCGGCGGCGGCAAGGGCTTGAGCCTGACGGCCGTCCTCCTGATCGTCGGCATCGGCTGGATCACCGGCCAGGACCCGATGCAGATTCTCGGCCAACTGGCCGGGCAGATGGATCAATCCGCACCCACCTCTTCACAGACCCGCCAGGCGCCACCGGCCAACGATGAACAGGCCGAGTTCGTGCGCTCGATCCTTGGCGATACCGAAGACACCTGGGGCCAGGTTTTCCAACAGGCCGGACGCCAATACCAGCAACCGAAACTGGTGTTGTTCAGCGGCCGGGTCAACTCGGCCTGCGGCCTTGCCTCGTCGGCGACCGGTCCGTTCTATTGCCCGGCAGACCGGCAAGTCTATCTGGACATGAGTTTCTTCAAGGAAATGTCCCAACGCTTCGCCGCCGCCGGAGACTTCGCCCAGGCCTACGTCATTGCCCACGAAGTCGGACACCATGTGCAGACGCTGCTCGGCGTGTCGGCGAAAATCCAGGAAGCACGCCAGCAAGGGCGGCAGATGGAGGGCGATGGCGGCTTGTTGGTACGCCAGGAGTTGCAGGCCGATTGCCTGGCGGGTGTGTGGGCCAACCATGCGCAAAAACGCCTGAACTGGTTGGAGCCGGGAGACATCGAAGAGGCCTTGAATGCCGCCAATGCCATCGGCGATGACCGCTTGCAGCAACAAGGCCAGGGCCGCGTGGTGCCGGACTCGTTCACCCACGGCACTTCGGCGCAGCGAGTGCGCTGGTTCAAGACCGGGTTCGCCCAGGGCCAGGTCAGCCAGTGCGACACGTTCGCGGCGAAAACCCTGTAGATGAAGTGGGGGGCGTTGATCGGGCTGGTGCTGTGCTGCGCCGTTGCCCAGGCCGAGGAACACGGCGTCAACGTGGTCGCCCAAGGGCGACTGCAGTTCAAGGGTGGTGCCCTGGCCGTCGGCGTAAGCCCACCGCCGGCGTCCATCCAGCGCGTGTTGATCATCCTCCACGGTCGGCTGCGCAATGCCGACACCTACCTGCACAGCGCCGAAAAGGCTGCCGGGCAGGCCGGGCAACTGGGCACCACCCTGATCATCGCCCCGCAGTTCCTCAATGAACAGGACGTGGCGCGCCATCAATTGCCCAATGACATCCTGCGCTGGCAAGGCAACGACTGGATGGCCGGTGGTTTATCCACAGGGCCGAACCCGGTCAGTTCCTACCAGGTACTCGACGACATCGTTGCGCGAGTCAGTGACCGGCAACAGTTTCCCGAAGTGAAGGAGATCGTCATCGCCGGCCATTCCGGCGGCGCCCAGGTCGTGCAGCGCTATGCCCTGCTCGCCCACGGCCAGTACCGGATCAACCCACGCTTTGTCATCGCCAACCCGTCGTCCTATGCCTACTTCGATGCGCAACGGCCCATGGCTTTCGACCCTGCCAGTTGCCCTGGCTTCAATCATTGGAAGTACGGCCTACAGAACTTGCCAGCCTACGCGGCGGGGCAAACACCCGCGCAACTGGAAGATAACTACGCCAAGCGCGACATCGTCTATTTGCTCGGACAACAAGACACCGACCCGGAACATCCGGCGCTGGATAAAAGCTGTGAAGCACAAACCCAGGGGCCGTATCGGTTACTGCGCGGGCATTTCTTTTTCGACTACCTGACCCGGCGCCATCCCGTGGGGTTGAACCAGCGGCTGATCGAAGTGCCGGGGGTGGGGCATAACGGGGATGGGATGTTGACTTCGCCCGAGGGGTTGAAGGTGTTGTTTGGTCAGTGAGTTTTGTAGCGAATGACAGGGACCTATCGCGAGCAAGCTCGCTCCCACAGGGGGTCTCTGTCGATTACAAAATCTGTGCTCGACACAAATTCACTGTGGGAGCGAGCTTGCTCGCGATAGCGATCGATCAGTCAACCCAGCGCTCAAGCCAACAGCATCCGCCGCAACTCCCCACAATCGCGCGCATGCCAATCCGTCAGCTCCGGCCACGGGTTGTCCGGCAGGTTCACCAGCACCGTCCGTGCACCCGCCGCGCGCCCGCAGTCCAGGTCAAAGCGGTAATCGCCCACCATCACCATCGTCTCGGGCGCCACGTTCCAGGCCTCGGCCAGCTTCAACAGGCCACCGGGGTGGGGTTTGGGCGGTGCTTCGTCGCGGCCCAGTACATCCTCCACGGCGAAGCAGTCCGCCAGGCGGATGGCTTCGAGGGTGACGTGGGCCAGCTCGCGGGCGTTGCGGGTGAGGATGCCCAGGCGATAACCGCGCCCGGCCAGCTCTCGCACCAGTTCAACCGCCCCCGGCGCGGGCCTGGAGCCCAGCGCCAGGTCCCGTTCATGCTCCAGCAGCCAGGCATGCTTGGCCGCAGCTTCATCAGCCGGCAACGCCGCCAGGTGGGTGAGGATGTCGTCTTCGGCCGGAATCGCCAGGGCCACGCGGATCGCCGCGAAGTCATGCACGGCAATCGTCAGCGTGCCGTCCATGTCGAATACCCAGTGACGAACCTCGGCCAGGCTCATGCCCAGTCCTTGCGATGGCGGATCAAGCCTTCCTGGGTCACCGAGGCCACCAGTTGCCCGGCGCGGTTGAACACGCTGCCACGGGAAAACCCGCGGGAATTTCCGGCCCACGGGCTGTCCATGGCGTAGAGCAACCAGTCATCGGCGCGCAGGTCGGCATGGAACCACAAGGCGTGGTCGAGGCTGGCGACCTGCATGTCTTTGTGCCAGACCGATTTGCCGTGGGGCAGCAACGAAGTGGTCAACAGGCCGAAGTCCGACGCGTAGGCCAGCAGGTATTTGTGCAGGGCCGGCGAATCCGCCAGGGCGCCATCGGCGCGGAACCATACATATTTGACCGGATCGGCCGGCTGCGGGTTGTAAGGGTCTTTTTCGGTGACCGGGCGCACCTCGATCGGCTTGGGGCACAGCAGTTTTTCGCGCATGTGCTCAGGCAGCAGGTGCGCACGTTGCTGGGTCAGTTCCAGCTCGGATGGCAGATTCTCCGGCCCGACGACTTGCGGCATGCTGCTCTGGTGCTCAAAGCCCTCTTCGTCGTACTGGAATGACGCACTGCAAGTGAAAATCGGGTTGCCCTTCTGGATCGCCGTCACCCGGCGAGTACTGAAGCTGCCACCGTCGCGCACCCGGTCCACCTGGTAGACCACCGGCAGCGCGGCGTCGCCCGGACGCAGGAAGTAACCGTGCATCGAATGCACATGGCGCGCCTCTTCCACGGTCTGGCTGGCCGCCGACAACGACTGGCCCAGGACCTGGCCGCCGAACAACTGGCGAAATCCCAGGTCCTGGCTACGCCCGCGAAACAGGTTCTCTTCGATCGGTTCCAGGGTCAGCAGGTCGACCAGATCTTCCAACACGTGGCTCATTCAGACTTTCCTCACACAGCGCAAAAACCGCGCAGTCTATGCTGCGGCGGCGGATCGATAGTGGCCCGGGCCATTTTGGCGGGCATTGTAAACGTCCGTGTCGGCTAACCGTGCAGGGTCTGCAACCACTGCTCACGATTGATGCGATAGAGCACATGG
Organism: Pseudomonas brassicacearum subsp. brassicacearum; assembly: GCF_008801605.1. GTDB lineage: Bacteria > Pseudomonadota > Gammaproteobacteria > Pseudomonadales > Pseudomonadaceae > Aquipseudomonas > Aquipseudomonas brassicacearum. The sequence goes on from NZ_VZPJ01000016.1 coordinate 32,750, forward strand.
TGACGCAATGGATGACCGACGGCGAGTGTCGGGTGTTCGAAATCGTCAGCCGGGTCGTGCTGCATGCCAATGGCCTGCATGACCTTTTGCGATGGCAGGTTGTCGACGGCGGTGAACGCCACCACTTCGTCCAGCGTCAACTGGTCGAAAGCACAACGCAGGGCGGTCCAGGCCGCTTCGCTGGCATACCCCAGGCCCCAGTGTTCCCGGGCCAGGCGCCAACCGATCTCGATAGCCGGTGTGAAAGGCGCATCGAACCCGACCACACCCAGCCCGGTAAAGCCAATGAAGGCGCCAGTGTCCTTGCGTTCCAGGGCCCACAAACCAAAACCATGCTCGGCGAAATGCCCCCGCACGCGACCGATCAGGGCAGCGCTTTCCAGGCGGCTCAGGCGCGCCGGGAAATAACGCATCACCTGCGGGTCTGCGCACATGGCGGCAAATTCCGGCAAGTCATCATCGTGCCACTGCCGCAATAGCAGCCGCGCGCTTTCCAGTTCCAGTATCGGCTCCATTTTCACTCCCCTTCCATGCCCCAGAGTCTACATCGCTGGTAGGATCCGTCACTCAATCACTACTGAAAACACCATGTCGCTGCCGCTTATCTATCACGAAGACTACAGCCCTGACTTCCCGGCGGAACACCGTTTCCCCATGGACAAGTTTCGCCTGTTGCGCGATCACCTGGTGGACAGCGGGCTGACCCGCGACGCCGACCTGTTGCGCCCGTCGCTGTGTCCGCCGGACATCCTCGCCCTGGCCCACGACCGTGCGTATATCGAACGCTACATGGGCGGCGAGTTGTCCCGTGAGGACCAACGGCGACTTGGCCTGCCCTGGAGCGAAGCCCTGGCCCGCCGAACGGTGCGCGCCGTGGGCGGCTCGCTCCTGGCCGCCGAACAAGCCCTTGAGCATGGGCTGGCCTGCCACCTGGCCGGCGGCACCCATCACGCCCACTACGACCACCCGGCCGGGTTCTGCATCTTCAACGACCTGGCGGTGATCAGCCGCTATTTCCTGGCCAGCGGCCGAGTCTCGCGGGTGCTGATTTTCGACTGTGATGTGCACCAGGGCGACGGCACCGCCCGAATACTCCATGACACCCCGGACGCCGTGACAGTTTCCTTGCACTGCGAAAAGAATTTTCCTGCACGCAAGGCGCAAAGCGACTGGGACATCCCCCTGCCGATGGGCATGGAAGACGCGGCTTATCTGAAGGTGGTGGACGATGCGCTCAACTACTTGCTGCCGCTCTATCAGCCGGACCTGGTGTTGTATGACGCCGGCGTAGACGTACACAAGGATGACGCCCTCGGCTACCTGAAACTGACCGACGAAGGCCTCGCCGCCCGGGACGAGAGCGTCATGCGCCATTGCCTGGGGCGCGATATCCCGGTGGTCGGCGTGATCGGTGGCGGCTACAGCAAGGACCGCCAGGCCCTCGCCCGCCGCCACGGAATCCTGCACCACAGCGCACAAAGGGTCTGGACATCATCAGGTTGTCACTGAAACCTGGGCTTTACCCACAATGCCTGTGGAGCGGCCTGTGGATAACCTGAGCGAAACGACCTACAGGCTATGCTGCCTGTAGCGTACAGAGGCTTGGCTGTTTTTTGATCACCTCTTTGAAAGCACCACCCACCCCCTGTGGGAGCGAGCTTGCTCGCGATAGCGGAGGGTCAGCTACATGAATGTCACTGACACACCGCTATCGCGAGCAAGCTCGCTCCCACAAAGAATTGTGCTGGTAGAATGCCCCGCCTACCCCAGCCCCCAGTTCAAATCATGACCTCGACCGCCAAGCCTTCCGCCCCAAACGTCGCCATCATCGGCGGCGGCCCCGCCGGTCTGATGGCGGCCGAGGTGCTAAGCCAGGCAGGCCTTCAAGTCGACCTGTACGACGGCATGCCCTCGGTGGGCCGCAAATTCCTGCTGGCCGGCGTGGGCGGCATGAACATCACCCACTCCGAAGCCTTCCCGGCCTTCCTCTCTCGCTACGGCGAACGTGCGCCGAACATTGCCCCGCTGCTGCGGGCATTCGGCGCCGAGCAATTGTGCGAATGGATTCACGGGCTGGGCATCGACACTTTTGTCGGCAGCTCCGGGCGGGTATTTCCTACCGACATGAAAGCCGCGCCACTGCTGCGCGCCTGGCTCAAGCGCCTGCGCGATGCCGGCGTGGCGATCCACACGCGCCACCGCTGGCTCGGCTGGAACCCCGATGGCAGCATGCGCATAGCGAGTCCGGAAGGTGAGAAAACGCTACGCCCCGACGCGACACTGCTGGCCCTGGGCGGCGGCAGTTGGTCGCGCCTGGGCTCCGACGGCGCCTGGATGCTGCCGCTGGAACAACGCGGTGTGACCCTGGCGCCATTGCAACCGAGCAACTGCGGGTTCGAGGTAGAGGCCTGGAGCGACCTGATGATCAGCAAATTCGCTGGCGCCCCGCTGAAGAACATCGCCATCGGCCTGAACGACGATGTACCGCGCCTCGGCGAATGTGTGATCACCACCACCGGCATCGAAGGCAGTCTGATCTACGCCCTGTCGGCAGCGATTCGCGAAGCTATCAACCAACACGGCAGCGCGACGATCCATCTGGACCTGCTGCCGGGCCGGCCTGTGGATAAGATCCAGCAAGCCCTGAGCAAGCCACGCGGCTCCCGCTCGATGGCCAAGCACTTGCACAGCCAGTTGGGGATCGACGGCGTCAAGGCCGCGCTATTGCGCGAGCTCACACCGGCCGAGTGCTTCACTGACCCAGCGCGGCTGGCCCAGGCGATCAAGACCCTGCCACTCACCCTGGTGAAGACCCGCCCCTTGGACGAAGCCATCAGCAGCGCCGGTGGCGTGACCTTCGAGGCCCTGGATGAACGCCTGATGCTCAAGCAATTGCCCGGCGTGTTCTGCGCCGGGGAAATGCTCGATTGGGAAGCACCGACCGGCGGCTACCTGCTCACGGCGTGCTTTGCCAGTGGCCGCGCAGCGGGGTTGGGGATGCTGGAGTGGTTACAAGCTTAGGCGCCCCCATCGCGAGCAAGCTCGCTCCCACAGTGGTTTTCAGGTGTTCACAGATCCGGTGTCCACCACAGATCTCCTGTGGGAGCGAGCTTGCTCGCGATAGCGGTGTATCAGGCGCAGCAGATCATCAAGGCTTACGCTTACGCGGCCCGGTATTGAACACCGGTACTTTGCGCACAGGCTTGACCGAAGGTTCCACAGGCGAGGAGTCGCCGCTGTCCACCCACTTGCCCAGGTTGCGCTTGCCGCCGCCACCGGAGGTTTTCGGTTTCTTCGGCTTTTTCGGTTTCTTGATCACCTGGCCACTGGCGTCGGTGTCCGGAACCCGATGCTCAGGCTCGAAATCCTGTTCCATCTGACGAGTCAGCGTCTGGCGCGTCAGCATCTCGATGGCCGACAGCAGGTTCACTTCGTCGGCGCAGACCAGGGAAATCGCTTCCCCGGTCGAGCCCGCCCGACCGGTACGGCCGATGCGGTGGATGTAGTCCTCGGCGACGATCGGCAGGTCGAAGTTCACCACCAACGGCAAATCCTCGATATCCAAGCCACGGGCGGCGACGTCGGTCGCCACGAGGATCTGCACTTCGCTGGCCTTGAAGCGGTCCAGCGCGCGCTGGCGGGTGGCCTGGGGTTTGTCACCGTGGATGCCGTCGGCGTTGACGCCCAGGCCCTGGAGTTTCTCCACCAGCGCATCAACGCCATTGCGGGTCTTGGCAAAGACCAGCACCTGCTTCCACTTGTTCTTGCGCATCAGGTGCACGAACAATTCCGGCTTGCGCTTCTTGTCCACCGTCACCACCCATTGCTTGACGGTGTTGGCGGCGACGTTGCGCGGGCTCACTTCAATGCTCAGCGGATCGTTGAGCATCTGCCCGGCCAGCAGGCGGATCGCGTCGGAGAAGGTCGCCGAGAACAGCAGCGTCTGGCGCTTCTTCGGCAGTGCCTTGTAGATATTCGCCAGTTCCTCGGAGAAGCCCAGGTCGAGCATGCGATCGGCTTCGTCCAGCACCAGGGTCTGCAGCTGATTGAACTTCAGCGCGTTCTGGCGGAACAAATCGAGCAGACGCCCTGGCGTGGCGACCAACAGGTCGACGCCTTTGCGCAACTTCATCATTTGCGGGTTGATGCTGACACCGCCGTACACAGCGTAGGTGCTCAGCGGCAGGTTTTGCGCGTACTGACGCACGCTTTCATGGACCTGCTCAGCCAGCTCACGGGTCGGCACCAGGATCAGCGCTCGCACCGAGTTGGCCGCGACCTTCGGCCCTTCGGTGGTCAGCAACTGCAACAGCGGCACGGCGAAACCGGCGGTCTTGCCGGTGCCGGTCTGGGCCGCGGCCATCAGGTCACGACCGGCCAGCACCGCCGGCATGGCTTGGGCCTGCACTGGGGTCGGGGTCTGGTAACCGAGCGTCTCGAGGGCGCGCAGCAAGGGTTCGATCAGGCCAAGGGTGGCGAAAGTCATGGAAGTACCGTAGGAAAAATCAGCGCAAGGTGTGCAATGCGCGGCAGTTTACCCTAAATCAGGAAGCGGCCGGCGCAGGCTTGGGTTTGCGCCACTGCGGCAAACCGATCAGCACCACGGCACTGATGATCACCAGCATCGCCAGACTTTCTTCAGCGCCAATGGTTTCACCCGCGAACACGATCCCCAGCAACACCGCCACTGCCGGGTTGACGTAGGCATAACTGGTGGCCGCCGCCGGGCGCACATGCTTGAGCAGGTACATGTAGGCATTGAAGGCGACGATCGAGCCGAAGCAGGTCAGGTAAGCCAAGGCAAACCAACCTTCCAGCGGCGGCATGCTGTCCAGGTGCTCGCCGCTGGCCACGCTGCCGATCAACAGCACCACGCCGCCTACCAGCATTTCCACGGCACTGGCCATCGCCCCTGCCGGCAACGGCACGTGTTTGCTCAGCACCGAACCGAAGGCCCAGGACGCCGCCGCGAATACCAGCAAGGTCGCACCCAACGGGCTGGACTGCAGGTTGGAGCCCAGGTTGAGCATCGCGATGCCAATCAACCCCAGCACAATCCCCGCCCATTCCAGACGGGTATTACGCGCCCCCCAGAAATATCCGCAGAGCAAGGTAAACAAAGGCACCGTCGCCACCGCCAACGCCGCCACCCCGGACGCCACGCCCGTGTGCTCGGCCACACTGACCGCGCCGTTGCCGAAACTGAGCAACAACACACCGATGATGGCCCCGGCCTTCCATTGCGCCCAGGTCGGCGCCGGTGCCCCGCGCCAGCGCAGGAAGCCATACATCAGCGAACCGGCCAGCACAAAACGAATCCCGGCCAGCAACAGCGGCGGCCAATGCTCCACACCGATGCGAATCACCAGGTAGGTCGAACCCCAGATGACGTACAAGGCAAAAAAGGCAGCAATCAATGGCAAGGGAAAACGGCGTGGGCCGGGCATGTTCAGCTCGAAGTCAGGACAATGAGAGACGTTATTCTAGAAAGGCGACAGACGGAAAATAAGTTACAAAACCTGTTTATCCGAGCCGTACACTTTTCAAAACACGGATATCAACGCTATAAATCGTGTTTTCGAAAGTCACACCAACAGGAAGCCATACCGTGGATAAATACGACCGCATGCTGCTCAGCGCCCTGTTGGAAAACGGTCGTGCGTCTTACGCCGAACTGGCCCGCAAAGTGAACCTGTCAGCCCCGGCCGTAGCCGAGCGGGTCAGCAAACTGGAAGCCAGCGGCGTCATCACCGGTTATCAAGCCAAAGTCGACATGGCGAAGATCGGCCTGCCGGTGCAGTGCGTCATCGAATTGCGGATGAACCAGCATGGCAACCAGAAGACCTACGACGAACTGTGCAAGATCCCGCAACTGACCGAGTGCCACCGGGTCACCGGAGACCCGTGCGTGATCATGCAAGCGGCGGTTGGCTCGATGCCGGAACTGGAAGAGCTGATCAACCGCATCGCCAAGTTCGGCTTCAGCAAGACCTCGATCGTGCTGTCCAGCGCCATTGAAAAGCGCGTGCCGCTGGGGCAGTTGGAAGGCAACGGGAAGTAACACTGATCGAAACTGTGGGAGCGAGCTTGCTCGCGATAGCTTTGGATCAGCCAACCTCAATGTCGACTGACACACCGCTATCGCGAGCAAGCTCGCTCCCACATTGGATCTTCAGTGGGCACAGGGTCTGGGTGTTGCCGGGATCTGGTGTGGGAGCGAGCTTGCTCGCGAAAGCGGCCTGTCTGACACATCACTCCCACAGTTGCTTTGTGGTGTGTTTAGAACCCGCGATGCCGCTTGAGGTGCTCGTTGATCTTCGCCGCCGGCACTTTCTGCAAACTGCACAACAGATCATGGGACAACTCCCGCAGCCCATGCTTTTGCCGCAATTGCGAAGCCAGGTGCGCGGTGAGGTTGGCGGCCATTTCGGCGTCGGCCATGGCCCGGTGAGCCTGGCCGGTATGGGGCAGGCCGGCGAACGTGTTGAGCGTGCCGAGCTTGTGGTTCGGCGCCGCTGGCATCAGGCGCCGGGCCAGCAACAGTGAGCAGGCAAAATTCTGCAGGCGGGTGCGCTTGATTCGCCCCAGTTCGAAATCCCAGAACTTCTGGTCGAACGCAGCGTTGTGCGCCAGCAGCGGCGTGATGCCGACGAACTCGTTGACCTCGTTCATCACCTTTTCCGCCGACGGGGCGCTGCGCAGCATGGCGTTGCTGATGCCGGTCAGTTGCTCGATAAACGCAGGGACGCGCACACCGGCATTCATCAGGCTCTGGTAGCGGTCGACGATCCGGCCTTGCTCAAGCATCACCACCGCGATTTCAGTAGCCCGGCAACTGCTGCTCGGGGTGATCCCGGTGGTTTCAAAGTCGATGACTGCGATGCGTTCCAAACCTTTTGAACTCCGTGAAAATCAATTCTTGAGCAACAACGCGCCTTCGATGGGCACGTAGCGGCTGGCAGCGCGGATCAGCGAGTTGGCGGTCAACCCCGGCACACCATAGGCCACGGCCTGTACGCCGTGTTTTTGGATGATGCGTTCGAGCAGCATGTCGAAATCGCCGTCGCCGGAGGCCAGCACCACTTCGTCGACGTGGTCGGCGGCGTCCATGATGTCCAGCGTGATGCCCACGTCCCAGTCGCCCTTGGCCGAGCCGTCGCTGCGCTGGATGTAGGGCTTGAGCTTCACGATAAAGCCCAGGTTGCGCAGGATCTGCTGGAACTGCTGCTGCTTGCTGTCACCGCGATCGATCGCGTAGGCATAGGCCTCGACGATCCGCCCCTGCTTGCTGACATCAGCCCACAGCGCGGCATAGTTGAAATGGCAACCGTAGGCTTGGCGCACGGTGTAGTAGAGGTTCTGGACATCGGCGAACACTGCAATTTTTTTCACCGCGTTTCCTCTTGGATGCACACGCACGCAGACCACCTGGGCCGAAAAGTCGCCCAGTATGCCAGCCCGAAGGATTGTTCCGCGAATAATCGCCCCGAGGCGCCTGTGCGCCCCGGACGAATGGCAGCTCAGACGAAGGAGTCGTCGTCGCCGAAGGAAGATGAATCGTCGCTGTAGTCCGCGTCGCTGAAACCGCCCGGGTCATTACCATAGCCGTCGTTATCGGCCACCCGTTGGTCATCGCCCCAACCGTTGTCGCCGCTGTTGGCGGTGTCGTTGACCGGTTGAGCCGGCTCCTCCTTGATGACCTCGACGATTTCCTGGGGTTGCTGGTTACTGTGGAACAGGCTGCTGATGCCTTGGGCCAGCATCACACCGCCGGCCACGCCTGCCGCGGTTTTCAGGGCGCCGCCGAGGAAGCTGCCCGCAGCCGGGGCCTGCTGTTGCGGTGCGCCATAATTGCCGGGCGGCGCGCCGAAGCCCTGTTGGGGCTGGGCATTGAAGGACGGCTGTGCCGGTTCGCGCCAGCCTCCCCCACTGGACGTCGGTGTGCTTGCCGGGCGTGAATCCCGGGCGCTGCCACCAAAAATGCTCGACAGAAAGCCTCCGCCACCGCTGGGTGCCGATGGCTGGGAACGGGCCCGTTGCAGCTCGGCCTGCAATTGCTCGACCTGCTGGGCGAGTTGCTTGTTCTGTTCATCGAGGCGCTTGATCGCGGCCTCCTGCACCAGAATCGCCTGGGCCATGAAATAGCCCGCCGCTGGCTGGCTGGCCAGGTGTTCCTTGATCCGCGCCTCGGCCTGGACGTCGCGCGGGGCTGAATCCTTTTCGGCCTGTTGCAGCCGTGAAAACAGTCCATCGATCAGGGTTTGTTCTTCGCTGTTCATGGCGACCTCATTAGATTGCCGGGTAGAAACCATTCCGGTCCAGAAGACCGGTGCCCACCAGTAATGGGGCTCGCCGCAAAGGTTTCAATGGTCTTTACCTGATGTTTACGTTTGCTTGTGCGGGCGCTTGATCGGTTAAAGTGTCGGACCGCTTTTGAACTGCGATACCGACTCATGAATCCGTTTGACGTGCTGCGCGACTCTTTGTATTTCTTCAAGCGCCATCTGGGCCGGATCGCCCAGCTGTGCCTGCCGCTGGTCATACTCGAGGCCTTGCTGCAGCAAGGCGTGGACAGCGCCGTCGGCCCCGAGGGTTTCCCCGGCTACAGCGTGATCGTCGGGCTCTTGGTGTACCCGTTGTACACCGCCGCGTTGATCCTGTTTCTCGACGCCCGCAGCCGCGGTGAAGCACCACGCACCCGTGACCTGCTCGCAACGGCCCTCACCCTGTGGCCACGCTTTGCCTTGCTGACGGCCCTCAACACACTGTTGATCCTGGTGGGGCTGTCGTTGTACTTCCTGCCGGGCCTGTGGCTGATGGTGACCCTGGCCTTCAGTGAATACCTGTTGGTCCTCAGGGGCCTGACACCCCTGGCGGCGATGAAGGAAAGCCTGAACATGTCCCGCGGCAACTTCTGGCGGGTCCTGCTGTGTATTCTCTGTGTGATGGGCCCGCTGTGGCTGCTCAAGGGCGTCAGCGTCTCGGTGTATCCACCGCCTCAGAACCCTGTGCTCAGCCTGCTGATCGACAGCGTCCACAGCTTCTTGCAGCTGTTCACCAGCGTGGTGCTGTTCCGCATGTTCATGCTGATCGAAGCCAAGCCTGACAACCGCTGATCGCACACTGCGAAGGCCCTGGGCTTGGGCTTGAGAACCGCTCTCGGTTATGCTCGGGATCACTTTCGCGTTTCGCCCATAAGCCGAGCCATGACCCGTCTACTGCGCTACACCTTGCTGGGCCTGCTGTTGATCCTCAGCCTGGCCGCCCTGTCGATCTACGGCCTGACCTGGCGGCCACAGCCCCGGGAAACCTTGCCGGTCAGTTGCACCGCCAACGCAGCACCGCTGGCGCCCGGCCAGGCCTTGAAGGTGATGACCTGGAACGTCCAGTTCCTCGCCGGCAAACGCTACGTGTTCTGGCACGACCTGGCCCAGGGCAACGACGAAAGCCCGACCCTGGAAGACATGGCCTTCAGCCTCGACGAAGTGGCACGGGTCATCCGCGACGAGCAACCAGACGTCGTGCTGCTCCAGGAACTGGACAAGGGCGCCAAGGCCAGCGATTACCAGGACCAGCTCAAGCTGTTGCAGGAGCGGCTGGCCGACCTCTATCCGTGCGGCACCAGTGCCTTCGACTGGAAGGCCGATTTCGTCCCCGATCCGCACATCTTCGGCAGCGTCGGCCGACAACTGGCGACCCTGAGTCGCTACCGCATCGACCATGCCGAACGGGTACAACTGCCGGTGGCCGACACCAACATCATCAGCCGTCAGTTCCAGCCGAAAAATGCCTTGTTGGTGAGCTATCTGCCGCTGAGCGGCGGCGGCCAACTGGCGGTGCTCAACACCCACCTGGAACGGGCCACCGAGCCGGACGAAACCCTGCCCAGACAAATCACCGCCGTGGCCAAGGCCCTGGATAAATTCGAATCCGCTGGCACACCCTGGCTGATCGGCGGCGACTTCAACCTGTTGCCCCTGGGCCAGTACCGGCGCCTGCCGGCCGAGCAACGCACGCCCTACTCCGCCGACAGCCCTCTGCACCTGCTGTGGGACAAATACCCGATGATCCCCACCAACAACGAGGCCAGCGGCATCGACCGCGAACACTGGCTGACCCACTACCCGAACGACCCCGGCCTCAACGGCCCCGACCGCACCGTCGACTACCTCTTCTACAGTCCGCGCCTCAAACGGGTCGAAGCCCAGGTAAGGCAGGACGACACCTTGCGTATCTCCGATCACTTGCCGGTGATTGCGCGGTTCCTGTTGCCGGCAGCGCCTTAGCCCTTTGTGGGAGCCGAGCTTGCTCGCGATTGCGGTGGATCAGCAGCACGGTCATTGACTGACACACCGCTATCGCGAGCAAGCTCGACTCCCACAGAGTTTGTATTTCATATCCTGAATATCCTCAGCTCACTTACGCGGCTTGACCCGCGCCGTCGCCTCCGCCACCAGCGGATCGTCCGGCCAGTAATGCTTGGGATAGCGCCCCTTGAGGTCCTTCTTCACCTCGGCGTAGGTGCTGCGCCAGAAGTTCGCCAGATCCTGGGTGACCTGCACCGGCCGGCGCGCCGGTGACAGCAGGTGCAACTTGACCACCTGGCGCCCGCCAGCGATGCGCGGGGTGTCGGCCAGGCCGAAGAGCTCCTGCAAGCGCACCGCCAGGATCGGCGGATGCTCGCTGTAGTCCAGGCGGATCGACGACCCCGAGGGCACGCTCAAATGGTGCGGCGCCAATTCATCCAAGCGTTGCGGCAGGGGCCAGGGCAACAGGTTGTGAACGATGCTCGACAAATCCAGGTTGGCAAAATGGCTGAGGCGCGAGACTCGGCCCAGATACGGCATCAACCAATGCTCTAGGCTGCCCAGCAATGCGCCATCGCTGACATCCGGCCATTCGCTCTCGCCCTTGGCGTCCAGGTCCAGGCGACGCAGCAGCGCCACCCGCGCCTGCCATTGCCGCAGTTCCGGGGTCCAGGGCAATAACTCCAGGCCCTTGCGCCGCACCAGGTTCACCAGGGCCTGGCTACGGGCCGACTCATCCAGGCCGGTCAGCGGTTCACGGCTGAGCACCAGTTCGCCAACCTTGCGCTGGCGCTCGGCGCGCAGCACGCCTTCGCGCTCGTCCCAATCCAGTTGATCCACAACACGGACTTGTTCGGCCAATACCGAATCGAACAGCGCCGGGTCGAAATCCGTCGCCAGGTAGATCCGCTCTTCGCGCTGGCCCTGACGGCTGCCTAGGTCGGCGATCACCAGCCACGCTTGTTTCATCAGGCTGTCAGCCTCGGCAAACAGCGCCGCACGGCCGTTGGCCAAACGATATTCGGCGCCGCCGGGCCGGCGTTGCTGGGCGACGCGGTCCGGGTAGGCCAGCGCCAGCAACGCACCAAGCCAGCGCGGATGATCGGGATCGGCCACGGCTTCTTCGGCTTTACCTCGCAGGTAACCGCGATATTGCCGGGCCAGTTGTCGCGCCCGCTGCACCCCGCCCTGGGCGCCGCGCGCTGCGCGTTCTTCGCCGGACAGCAAGGCCAGGCGACTGTGCAGATCCGCGCCGGCGCCACGCAGAATATCGCGCTCGCCCAACAGTGCGGCGACGTTGCAGGCCATGTCCGCCAGCCCCAGCGCCTGACCGCGCAACAGCAAATGAGCGATACGCGGGTGGGCCGGCAGCTCGGCCATGGCCTGACCATGGCGAGTCAGTTGCTCGCCTTCCAACGCGCCCAGGCGTTGCAGCAGGTCCTGGGCCTGGGCATACGCAGCGGTGGGCGGAATGTCGAGCCAGACCAATTGCTGCGGCGTCACGCCCCAGCGTCCCAACTGCAGGGCCAATCCAGCCAGGTCCGCCGACAGAATCTCCGCGCTGCCGTAGGCGGCCAATTGTTCATGCTGGTCTTCGGACCACAATCGATAGCAGACACCAGGCTCCAGACGCCCGGCCCGACCAGCCCGCTGGGTAGCGCTGGCTCGGGAAATGCGCTGGGTGTCGAGTCGGGTCATGCCGCTGCCCGGGTCGAAACGCGGCACCCGGGCCAGTCCGGCGTCGATCACCACCCGCACGCCATTGATGGTCAGGCTGGTTTCAGCGATGTTGGTGGCCAGCACCACTTTGCGCTGGCCGAGTGGCGCGGGGTCGATGGCGGCGCGCTGGGCGGCGAGGTCCAGTTCGCCGTGCAATGGACAGAGCAACACATTGCCACCCTCGCCCAAGGCCTCGGCCAGTTGCTGATGGACCCGGCGGATCTCGGCCTGCCCGGGCAAGAACACCAAGACGCTGCCGGTTTCATCCCCCAGTGCATCCAATACGGTCTGCACCAACCGCGGCTCGATGAACTCGCCGGGCTGGAACGGCCGGCCCCAACGCACCGTCACCGGGAACATGCGGCCTTCGCTGCGCAGGATCGGCGCGTTGTCCAGCAACCCGGCCAGGCGCTCACCTTCCAGGGTGGCGGACATCAGCAGGATCTTCAGTGGTTGGTCTTCGCGAAACAGCTCCCGACCGTTGAGGCTCAGGGCCAGGGCCAGGTCGGCGTCGAGACTGCGTTCATGGAATTCATCGAAAATCAGCAGCCCCACGCCTTCCAGCGCCGGGTCGTCCTGCAAGCGCCGGGTGAGGATGCCTTCGGTGACCACTTCAATGCGGGTCTTGGGGCCGACCTTGCTGTCGAGGCGAATCCGGTAGCCGACGGTTTCACCGACCTTTTCCCCCAGTTCACTGGCCAGCCGCTCGGCCGCCGCCCGTGCCGCCAGGCGCCGGGGTTCGAGCATCAGGATGGTCTGCCCGGCCAGCCAGGGCTCGTGCAACAAGGCCAGGGGAACACGGGTGGTTTTACCGGCACCGGGCGGCGCTTCGAGCACGGCTTCGTGGCGCGATGCCAAGGCTTGACGCAGGGCGGGTAAAACTTCATCAATCGGCAAAGAAATCATGCTGGCTCCAAAACAGAGGGCCGAGTATAACGGCGAACTGTTTAGCGTGGTCTGGACTCCAACCAGCAACGCCTTTACCTGTTCAGGAGATTGCTATGCGTATTCCCTTTCGCGTGATCGGTGGCGTCCTGGTCGCCTCCTTGCTGACTCAAATCAGCGCCTGTGGCTCAATCTTCTACCCGGACCGTCGCGGCCAGATCGATGGCAAGATCGACCCGGCGATTGCCGCGCTCGACGCCGTCGGCCTGCTGTTCTACATCATCCCCGGCCTGATCGCGTTCGCCGTGGACTTTGCCACCGGTGCCATTTACTTCGAGCCGGGCAAAAGCGTCCAGATCGAACCAGAGAAACTCAAGCCAGCCATCAACCCCGACGGCACCGTCAATAACCACGTGTTGCAGGCGATCCTGGAACGCGAACTGGGCCGCAGCTTCCCGCTGGACGATCCTCGGCTGATCCAGCACAAGGGCAGCGCGCAACAACTGGCCGCCCTCGGCCTCAAACCTTCCGCATGACAGGCGCCGCCCAAGGAACGACCGCACCATGACCACCAGCATCGAACACGCCCGTCTGCTGCGCCTGGCCACCCGGGCGTCAGTGGCCGTGGCGCTTACCCTGGTCGTCGCCAAGGCCCTGGCCTGGTGGCTGAGTGGCTCGGTGAGCATGCTTGCCGGCCTGACCGACTCGGCACTGGACGGCGTCACCTCGCTGCTCAATCTGCTGGCGGTGCATTACGCGCTGCGCCCCGCCGACGATGATCATCGCTACGGTCATGGCAAGGCCGAATCCCTGGCCGGCATGGCCCAGGCGCTGTTTATCGGCGGCAGTGCGGTATTGATTGCCTTGCAGGCTTTCGAGCGGCTGAAAAACCCGGTGCCGGTCGATGCCCCCTGGCTGAGCGTCGGCGTGATCGTGTTTTCCCTGGGGCTGACCCTGGCGCTGCTGGCGTTGCAGCATCGGGTCATCCGCGCCACTGGCTCCAACGCCGTGCGCGCCGACTCGCTGCACTATCGCTCCGACCTGTTGCTCAACGGCAGCATCCTGGTGGCGCTAGTGCTGGCCGGGTTTGGCTGGTATCAACTCGACGCCTGGTTCGGCCTGGGGATCGCCATTTACATTCTGTGGAGCGCCGTCCAGATCGCCCGGGAAAGCTTCGCCGTGCTGATGGATCAGGAACTGCCGCCCGACGTCAGCCAGCACATGCTGGAACTGGCCTGCGCCGTGCCCGGCGTGCTCGGTGCCCATGACCTGCGTACGCGGATCTCCGGCAACCACTGGTTCGTGCAACTGCACCTGGAGTTGCCGGGGGAACTGACCCTGTCAGTGGCCCACGGCATCAGCGACCAGGCCGCCGATGCGATCCATCATGCCTATCCGAAGGCCGAAGTGCTGGTGCATGCCGATCCGTCGGAAGTGGTCAAAAGCGTCAGCGCATAACCTGTGGCGAGGGGATTTATCCCCGCTGGGCTGCGTGAAGCAGCCCTGAAACCTCACGACTCGGAGCACCAGACAAGTTGAGTCGGCTGCTTTGGGACTGCTTCAGTCCAGCGGGGATAAATCCCCTCGCCACAAGAAGCAGCGTCCGCACGATCTTTACCGCATCTCAGTACGTCACCTGATACCCACGACTGCTCAAGCAACTGCCCTGGGCCTGGCGATAGGTCTGCACCACTTCCGGTGCCGGTGGGTAACTGTAATTGCGCGGGTCGAAACCGCTCTGCTGCACCGCCCAGCGATAGCAGTCGTAGCCATCCTGGTTGACCTGCTCGGGCGACTGACCGTTAGCCGGGTAGGCCACCACGTCAAAGCTGTTGCCTTGCGGTTGTGGCTGCGGGTTGGCCACGGGCGGCTCGACCACGACGTAGTCCTGGGTGCTGGCTTCGTAGATGTAATAGGCGCCGGCAGCGAGAAAGAACAGCGAGCTGCCGATCCACACTTCCCTGGCGTAATCGGGCAGGTAACGGGTACGGATGCCCCGCGGTGGCTCGACCACGATGTAACGCGGCCCTTGAGGGCGATACCAGTAGCCGCCCGAGTAGAAATAATCCTGGCCGCGATAGGGCACGCGGTAGTTGCGATCCGGGAAACGGTCGATCACGTAACCCGGGCGATACTGCGGCCCCGGCCCCCAGCCGTTGCCATGGCCGTCCGGTCGACCGGGCCAATGCTGCTCGGGACGATTGTCGTGGCTTGGGCGTGGCCCGCCGTTTGGATAACCGTCGTTGCGACGCGGGACATCGCGGTAATACCCTGGTTGCGGTTCGCGGGTCTGGGTCACGCTGTCGGGCCGGCCCTGGATCGGCAGGTTGTTGCCGGGTTGCGGCTGCGGACGACCATGGTCGTTGGGGTCTTGGGGGCCACGATCATAGCGCTGGCCGCCCTGGTATTGCGGCTGTGGCTTGACCTCGAACTGACGACTGTTGTCGCCCCGAATGATTTCGTTGCTCTGCGGCCGCGGCTGGCCCGAGTAACCCTGGCCGTTGCCGCCGCGTCCGTCCTGACCACGACCGCCGTCGGGGCCGCCACGGTTTTGCTGATCGTCGGCCATTCCCTGCGCACTGACACTTGCCCACAACAGACCAACACCTGCCAAACGCCAGATGCGCGACTTCATGAAATTCCTCACAACGGTTCAGGGCCTGATAGTAAGACTGGAAAAGCCCAGGCCGGTTCTGCGATAGGTTATCAGCCACGGGGTTTATTTCGCAGGCATTAAAAAAGGGAGGCCCGTCGGCCTCCCCTTGAGAATTTCGTCCGTGCCCGACGCTTATGACGTCGGCTCACCTCACGCCGTCTTCTGGACAGTGTGCAGCTCGGGGGTCTGCCAGTACCGGTGGGTACTGCGACCGCAGCCGGCCTGATTGGGCGGGCTGCACTGGACTGTTTGTCCGAGCAGTGATCTTGGTGATAAGAGTAAACCTGAGGTGCCGACAGATGATTGCGAAGATTGCGGAAATAAACACCACTTGCGCAATTTTTAACCTCGGATAGATAATCTGCCGCAATTATCAAGATAAAGGCCCGACCGATGAGCAAACTCGACCGTTACGACCTGAGCATTCTGGCGGAATTGCAGCGCGACGCGCGCATCTCCAACCAGGAACTGGCCGAACGCATCGGCCTGTCGCCCTCCCCCTGCTCGCGACGGGTCAAGCAGTTGGAGGATGACGGCTACATCACCCGCCAGGTCGCCCTGCTCGACCGCAAGCTGCTGGGCCTGAGCCTGACGGCTTATGTGCTGATCGGCATGGACCGCCACACCCCCGAGCGTTTCGAGAACTTCGAAGCCGCCATCCGTAACTTGCCGCAAGTACTGGAGTGCAGCCTGGTGACCGGGATGGACGCGGACTACCAGCTCAAGGTGGTGGTGCCGGACATGGACCACTACCAGAAACTGCTGCTGGGGCACCTGACCCGGATCGATGGCGTCACCAGCGTGCGTTCGAGTTTTGTGCTGAACCAGGTACTCAACAGCACCGAACTGCCGTTGACTCACCTGCGTAACTGAAACCCCCATCGCGAGCAAGCTCGCTCCCACAAGGAATTGCGCCCTGACACAGATCCACTGTGGGAGCGAGCCTGCTCGCGATGGCGTCAGCCCAGCCGATGAATAGCTGCGACACACCGCCGCAGGCCAATCCCGCGCCCGCGCCCCATGCCTTATACTCGCCGCGCCTTTTCAACCCCGCGCACGCCGGAGTGTCCTGATGGATCCTGCTGTTTTCGAAGAGTGGATGATGACCGGCCTGGTCAGCATCCTGATCATTTTCATGGGTTTCATCGTCTGGGACTTGGCGAAGAAGTCCAAGGCCGGACGTTTCGGCTCGTTCATCCTGTTTTTCGTGCTGGGCCTCGGTGTGGCCGCGTTCGTCATCAAGAGCGTGGTGATCGGCCTGATCGAGTCCGGAGCGTTATAAGCGCGCTGGCACTTCCTTCCACTGGCCCTGATCGAGCCCTTCGATCGTCCAGTCGCCGATCCTGACCCGCACCAGGCGCAATGTCGGCAAACCCACGGCGGCGGTCATGCGTCGTACCTGGCGATTGCGCCCCTCGCGTATCACCAGCTCCACCCAGCTTGTGGGCACGCTTTTACGAAAACGTACCGGCGGGTTGCGCGGCCACAATTGCGGCTCATCCAATGAGCGCGCCTCGGCCGGCAGGGTCATGCCGTCGTTCAACTCCACCCCATCGCGCAATCGCTGCAACTGTTCGGCACTCGGCTCGCCCTCCACCTGCACCCAATAGGTCTTGGCCAGCTTGTGCTTGGGGTCGGCAATCCGCGCCTGCAACTGCCCATCGTTGGTCAGCAACAGCAAGCCTTCGCTGTCGCGGTCCAGTCGTCCGGCCGGGTAGATGCCCGGTACGTCGATAAAATCCTTGAGCGTCGCCCGCCCCTCACCGTCACTGAATTGCGTCAGTACATCGAAGGGTTTATTGAACAGGATCAGCTTCGGCTCGGCCGGCGGGGCCTTGGCCATACGGCGCGGGGCGGAGGCTGGAAGCTTCGCGCCAGGGCGACGGGAAGCAGGGCGTGGAGGACGGGGCATGGCGAATACAACATTTAACGTTCGGGCCCACCATGCTAGTGGCCCGACCGTTAAATAACCACCACCCCCTTCAACGGGGCATCAGCGGAACGGCGGCTCGTCGAAGCTGCGCAGCTTGCGCGAATGCAACGAGTTGAGTTCGGTGCGCAACAGGTCCAACGCCTCGATGCCGATCTTCAGGTGCTGGTTGACCGCTCGCTCATAGAACGCGTTGGCCGAGCCCGGCAGCTTGATTTCGCTGTGCAACGGTTTGTCCGAGACACAAAGCAACGTGCCGTAAGGCACCCGCAGGCGATAACCCTGGGCGGCGATGGTGCCGCTTTCCATGTCCACCGCCACCGCGCGGGACAGGTTGATCAGCGGACGCTCCTGGGCCCAGCGCAGTTCCCAGTTGCGGTCGTCATAAGTCAGCACGGTACCGGTGCGCAGGCGTTTTTTCAGCTCGTCGCCCTTTTCGCCGGTGATGTTCGCCGCGGCCTGTTGAAGCGCCATCTGCACTTCGGCCAGGGCCGGAATCGGAATGTTCGGCGGCACCACCCGATCGAGAATGCCATCGCGGCGCATGTAGGCGTGGGCCAGCACGTAGTCACCGATGGTCTGGGACTGCCGCAGCCCGCCGCAGTGGCCGATCATCAGCCAGCAATGCGGGCGCAGCACGGCCAGGTGGTCGGTGATGTTCTTGGCGTTGGAAGGGCCGACGCCGATGTTCACCAGGGTCACGCCATGGCCATCATTGGTCTGCAGGTGATAGGCCGGCATCTGGTAGCGGTGCCAGACCACACCGGCGGCGATGGCCGATGCTTCGCTGTGCTCCATGTTCTTGTCGATGATCACGTTGCCCGGCAAGACCATGCGCACAAAGCGCGGGTCGCTGCGCAGTTGCTCCAGGCCATGGACGATGAACTGGTCGACATAGCGGTGATAGTTGGTCAACAGGATCCACGGCTGCACATGGCGCCAGTCGCTGCCGGTGTAGTGCACCAGCCGGCGCAGGGAAAAATCCACCCGCGCGGCGTCGAACAGCGCCAAGGGCAGTGGGTCGGTGTTTTCCCAGTCATAGAGGCCGTCGGCAATGCCATCGGTGGCCGCCGACAGGTCGGTGCTGGGGAACACCCGCGCCAGCACGGCGGCGGTCACGCCGGAGCCGGCCAGTTCGTCGCCCTGCTCCACCACGTACGGGTACGGAATGTTCTGCTCGCTGACGCCCACTTCCACGGTGACGGTAAAGTCGTGCATCAATGGAACCAGCTGTTCCAGCAGGTACTTACGGAAGGCGGCGGGATGGGTGACGGTGACGCTGTAGGTGCCGGGCAACTGGACCTTGGCATAGGCTCGCGTGGTTTGCGGGACTTCGCCGTGGCAGTGATAAGTCAGCCGCAAGGCCGGATAGCGAAACAACGCACGCTGTTCGGCATCCGGCTCGACGCGGTCCTTGAGATAACGCATCAGCGCCTGGTTCAACGCGGTGGTCGCACGCTCGTGCAGGGCCGCCAGACGATCCACGGCTTGTTCGGCGGTTTGAACGACAATAAACGCTTCGGTCACGATCAGCTTCCTGTGTTCTGACTTGCAGGCCTTCATCTTGCCTGCATCGCCGCCCGACGGGAACAGTGGCGTAGTGGACTCGATCGATTCCCTGCGGGAGCGAGCTTGCTCGCGATAGCGGTGTATCAGGCACCACAGATGCTGGATGTACCTCCGTCATCGCGGGCAAGCCTTGCTCCCACATGGACTCTGGGATGTTCTGTGGGAGCTGAGCTTGCTCGCGATAGCGGTGTATCAGGCACCACAGATGCTGGATGTACCTCCGTCATCGCGGGCAAGCCTTGCTCCCACATGGACTCTGGGATGTTCTGTGGGAGCTGAGCTTGCTCGCGATAGCGGTGTATCAGTCACCACAGATGCTGGATGTACCTCCGTCATCGCGGGCAAGCCTTGCTCCCACATGGACTCCGGGATGCTCTGTGGGAGCTGAGCTTGCTCGCGATAGCGGTGTATCAGGCACCACAGATGCTGGATGTACCTCCGTCATCGCGGGCAAGCCTTGCTCCCACATGGACTCTGGGATGTTCTGTGGGAGCTGAGCTTGCTCGCGATAGCGGTGTATCAGTCACCACAGATGCTGGATGTACCTCCGTCATCGCGGGCAAGCCTTGCTCCCACATGGACTCTGGGATGTTCTGTGGGAGCTGAGCTTGCTCGCGATAGCGGTGTATCAGTCACCACAGATGCTGGATGTACCTCCGTCATCGCGGGCAAGCCTTGCTCCCACATGGACTCTGGGATGCTCTGTGGGAGCTGAGCTTGCTCGCGATAGCGGTGTATCAGGCACCACAGATGCTGGATGTACCTCCGTCATCGCGGGCAAGCCTTGCTCCCACATGGACTCTGGGATGTTCTGTGGGAGCTGAGCTTGCTCGCGATAGCGGTGTATCAGTCACCACAGATGCTGGATGTACCTCCGTCATCGCGGGCAAGCCTTGCTCCCACATGGACTCTGGGATGTTCTGTGGGAGCTGAGCTTGCTCGCGATAGCGGTGTATCAGTCACCACAGATGCTGGATGTACCTCCGTCATCGCGGGCAAGCCTTGCTCCCACATGGACTCTGGGATGCTCTGTGGGAGCTGAGCTTGCTCGCGATAGCGGTGTATCAGGCACCACAGATGCTGGATGTACCTCCGTCATCGCGGGCAAGCCTTGCTCCCACATGGACTCTGGGATGCTCTGTGGGAGCTGAGCTTGCTCGCGATAGCGGTGTATCAGGCACCACAGATGTTGGATGTACCTCCGTCATCGCGGGCAAGCCTTGCTCCCACATGGACTCTGGGATGCTCTGTGAGAGCTGAGCTTGCTCGCGATAGCGGTGTATCAGGCACCACAGATGTTGGATGTACCGATGCCTTCGCGAGCAGGCTCGCTCCCACAGGGTACGTGTCGTGTCTAAAAGCCGTGTGGGGTGGAGCGCGTCACGATCGCCTCGACATTCAAGCCCCGAGGCAAGGCACCGTACACCCGGCCGACCGAACCCAGGCGACTGGCGATGAAGGCATCGCTGACCTCACTGTTCCCGGCTTCGAGCAACAGCTTGGCCTGCAGGCCAACGGCGATGTCTTCGGTCAATTGCCGGGCGCGGTACTGGATGTCGTCGGTGTCCTTGAACGCGGCGTGCAATTGGTGGATGTGGCCAGCCAGGCGCTTGTCGCCGTGGCCATCGCCCAGTTCGCGGAACAATACCTCCAGCATGCCGGGCTCCTTGGACAAGGCGCGCAGCACATCCAGGCATTGCACGTTGCCGGAGCCTTCCCACGTCGAATTGACCGGCGCTTCGCGGTACAGGCGCGGCAGGATGCTGTCTTCGACGTAGCCGGCACCGCCCATGCATTCGGCGGCTTCATTGATCATCGCGGGGGCGCGCTTGCAGATCCAGTACTTGCCCACTGCCGTCACCAACCGGGCGAACTTGGCCTCATGCTCGTCATTCAAGTGGTCCAGCGCCCGGCCCATGCGCAGGCTCAAAGCCAGTGCGGACTCGCTTTCCAGCGCCAGGTCAGCCAGGACGTTTTGCATCAGCGGCTGTTCACTCAACAACTTGCCACCGACCTTGCGGTGCGCGCAGTGATGGCTGGCCTGGGTCAGCGCCTGGCGCATCAGGGCGCTGGAGCCGACCATGCAATCGAAACGGGTCATGGCGACCATCTCGATGATCGTCGGCACGCCCCGCCCTTCTTCACCGACCATCCAGGCCAGTGCGCCACGGAACTCGACTTCGCTGGAGGCGTTGGAACAGTTGCCCAGCTTGTTCTTCAGCCGCTGGATGTAGAACTGATTGCGGGTGTCGTCGGGGCGATGGCGCGGCAACAGGAAACAGGTCAGGCCCTTGTCGGTCTGGGCCAAGGTGAGGAAGGCATCGCACATCGGCGCCGAACAGAACCATTTGTGGCCCACCAGCTCATAGGCCTGGCCCGGGCCGCTGGCGCCCACCGGATAGGCTTTGGTGGTGTTGGCCCGCACATCGGTGCCGCCCTGTTTTTCAGTCATCGCCATGCCCAGGGTCACGCCGGCCTTGTGGGCCATGCCGACGTTGCGCGGGTCGTACTCGGTGGCCAGCACCTTGGGCACCCAGTGCTCGGCCAGGTCCGGCTGCAAGCGCAGCGCCGGCACACTGGCGAAGGTCATGGTCAGGGGGCAGCCGGTGCCGGCTTCGGCCTGACTATGCAAATAGGTCATCGACGCCCGGGCGACATGCGCGCCGGGTTGCGGGTGCGCCCAGGGCAAACTGGGCAGGCCGTGCTCGACGGCAGTGCGCATCAACTGGTGATAAGCCGGATGGAATTCCACCAGGTCGATGCGATGGCCGTAACGGTCATGGCTGGAGAACACCGGTTTGTTCTGGTTGGCCAGGAAGCCCGCTTCCATCAACGGCCCGCCGGCCAGCGCCCCATACGCATCGATCCGCGCCTGTGCCCAGCCCGCCCCAAAGCGCTGCGACCACTGCTGCAGCGGCAGGTCGATGCGGTACAGGTTGGCGCCATCCAGGGACGGCGGCTGATTGGTGACGTCGTGGGTTTCAGCGAACTGGTGCAGGTTCATGACAGGGCTCCTCGATCGGCCAGGGATTCAGTTAAGCACCGCCTCCAGGCCGAACAAAGTGTCATATGCGCCTAAATGTCGGCGCTTTCACCCTGTCTTGGGCAAAGCACCCGGCGCTGGAGCATCGCCTGTAGCGCCTCGAACTTCACTGGCTTGTTCAAGTAATCGACCGGCGCGCCCGCAGGACAGCACTCGCGCCCCACGTTCGGGCTGACCACCAGCACCGGCAGTTCCTCGCAGCCGGACAAGGTGTGGATCTGGCAGCAGAGCGACACGCCGTCCAGCGGCGGCAACTGGCAATCGAGCAGCACCGCATCAAAGCGCTCACCGTGCAGCAGATCCAGCGCAGCGCGGCCACTGTCGGCGGTGCGCACCCGATAACCGAGCTTGAGCAACATGCCGCGCATGACCAACTGATCGATGCTGTTGTCATCGGCCAGTAGCACCGTGCAATCCTGCGGCTGGCGCGAACCCTGGCGGCCACCGAAGGAAAACGGCGTCGGGACCGCCGCTGGCAAGGCCACGTCAAACTCCACGTCCAACTGGAAACGGCTGCCGCGACCGGGCTCGGAGGTGTGGGTCAGGCGTCCGCCCAGCAGTTCCACCAGTTGCCGACAGATAGCCAGCCCCACGCCGAGGCCGCCGTATTCGCGGGTCATCGAGCCGTCGAGTTGGAAGAAGCGCTGGTACAAGGTCGCTTCCCCCAGGTCGGTAAAACCGATTCCGGTGTCGATGACGGCAAAGGACAGCACCAGCCGATCAAGCGCCGTCGGCCTGCCGTTGACTCGCAGGGCCAGGCCGCCAACCCGGGTGAACTTGATGGCGTTGTCCAGCAGGCATTCCAGACTCTGGGCCAGTTTGCCGCTGTCGCCGAGCAACCGGTCCGCCAAACCCGGGGCCACGTCGACCTTGAAGTCCAGGCCCTTGGCCGCGGCATTGGCGCCGAACTGCACCTGCAGCGCATCGACCACCCCACGCAGGCTGAACGGTGCCGGATAAACCTTGAGCTTGCCGGCCTGCAACTCGGTCAGGGTGAGCATGCCATTGACCATGCGCATCATGTCCCGCGCCGAACCGGCGGCGGTCTGTTGATACTGGGTCAGTTCCTCGTCCATCTCGACGGTTTCCATCAGCTCAAGGGAACCGATCACGCCATTCATCGGCGTGCGCAGTTCGTGGGTCAGGGTGGCGAGGAATTCATCCTTGAGCTTGTTGCCGTGGGCCAGTTGCTGGTTGAGCACTTCGAGTTTCTGCCCGGCGTCCAACAGGGTCTGGGCCTGCTGTTCGCGCATGGCATTGATGCGGTCGGCCAGGGCCAGGGACAACAGCGCCACTTCGATGGCCGAGCCGATCTGGCTGGCGTACATGGTCAGGAAGACGTTCGGCAGGTAACCGAGCACCATCAACGTATTGACGATGCCCCCCAGCAGAAACGCCGACCAGGCAATGATGAAATAACGCGCCACCCGCAGGCCACGCCACCAGGCAAACAGCCCGGCGGCAAAGATCGCCACCGTGAACAGCAGCGCCAACACCGTCGCCAGGCGCAGCGCCAGGGCATAACTGGTCATCAGCGACAGGCCGACCACCACGGCGCTGTAGGCGATCAGCGCCAGCAGCAAGCGGTCCAGCCAACGGCTATGCTGGGCCGTTTGCAGGAAACTGCGGGCGAACTGGCTGCCAAACAGGCCCGCGCAGCCGATGAAGAACGGCGTCGCGGCGTTGGCCCACCAGGGGTTTTCCGGCCAGAAGTACTCCACGGCGGCGCCGTTGACCGACAACTGGTAGAGGCCGAACGAGGCAATGTAGAAGATGTAATAGAGGTAGCTGGTATCGCGCACGCTCAGGTAGATGAACAGGTTGTAGACCAGCATCCCCAGCAGCACGCCATAGATGATCCCCAGCACATACAAGCGCACGGGCTGTTGTTCGAGATACGCGGTGCTCGACCACAGCGTCAGCGGCGCCTGGATCGAACCCTGGCTTTGCAGGCGCAGGTAGAGGGTCTGCTGTTGTTCGGGCTTGAAAGCCAGGCTGAACAGGTAGTTGTTCTGGCGGATCTCGCGGCTGGCGAACGGCAACGCATCACCGGTCTGGCGAACCAGGCGATAGCCCCCCGCCGCATCGGGCAAATACAAGTCGAGGTGGTCCAGCGGCGGGTATGCCAGCTCCAGCAGCCAGGTGCGCTGGGCGTCCGGATTGGCAGGACGGTAGTGCAGGTCGATTTTCAACCAGAAGGCTGATCGCGAGTAACCGGCGTTCAGGGTAGCTTGGTCATGGGGCTTGAAAGCACCAGCGGCAGCCTGAGCCAGGACATCGTCAATGGTGGCCGTGCCGCGCGCATCTTCGAACACCTGCAGGGCATGGCCCAAGGGCAGGTTTTGGGTGAATTCATCGAATTCGAGAGCACTTGCCAAAGGGGACAAGCACAGCAACAACATCAGCAAATAGCGCATTTAAGCCCCAGCGCGGCCTGTCCGGTTGAGTCAGGAAGCCCCCCATTCCCTGAGTAGACGTAAAACCGGCATTACCTGTTATGAGTTGGATCCATCTCTAGCATAGCCGCTGATGGCCAATTTGCACCATTGAATTTTTTCCTACAAAAGGCTCTAGAACGGGCGTTTCAGAGCAAAGCATTGAGATAGAGCTGTTGCGTTGTTCAGGTCGGCAAATGACGGGGCAAAAAAGCATCCACCCGCAAGCGACTGCGCATAAAACCCTCTGAGTCCGACCACCGATAAAAGAGGTTTGGTGGTAAGCTCGCGCACCATGAATATCTACAGCTCTCGCCCCGTTGTCCTCTGTCTCTCCGGCCACGACCCCAGTGGTGGCGCCGGTTTGCAGGCAGATATCGAAGCCCTGCTTGCCCAGGGTTGTCATGCCGCCCCTGCCGTTACCGCATTGACCGTGCAAGACACCGTCAACGTCAGCGATTTCCGAGTGCTCGACCGAGAGTGGGTGCTGGCACAAGCCAATGCCGTGCTCAACGACGCCCAGGTGGCAGCGGTCAAGCTGGGGATGCTTGGCTCACTGGAAATGGTCGACACGGTGGTCGAACTGCTCCAGGCGCACCCGCACCTGCCCATGGTCTGCGACCCGGTGCTGCGCGCCGGCGGTGGCGGGCGCCTGGGCAAGGATGAGGTCGGCTACGCCATGCGCGAACGCCTGCTGCCCCTGGCAATCATCGCCACCCCCAACCTGCCTGAAGCGCGCATCCTCGCCGAACTGCCCGAGGGCAGCGCCGACGAGTGCGCGGAAAAACTGCTGCCCTTCGTCAAACACCTGTTGATCACCGGTGGTCACGGCGACGAACATGAAGTCCATAATCGCCTGTACAGCCGCGACGGCGGGCGCGAAACCTTTACCTGCCAGCGTCTGCCCGGCAGTTACCACGGTTCCGGCTGCACCCTGGCCAGTGCCCTGGCCGGTCGGCTGGCCCAGGGCGAACAGCTCGCCAGCGCCGTCAAGACGGCACTGGATTACACCTGGCGCACCTTGCGCGATGCCGAACAACTGGGCAAAGGCCAGTTCGTGCCGCGTCGCCTGCCGCTGGATTTCTGCTCGTAGTACCGGAGGCCTGTGGAATGAAATTACGTGGCCTTTACGCCATCACCGATAGCCAATTGCTGGCCGGCAAGTTCCTCGCTTATGTGGAAGCGGCGCTGGAAGGTGGCGTCACCCTGCTGCAATACCGTGATAAAAGCAGCGACGAGGCCCGCCGCCTGCGGGAAGCCGAAGCACTGCGCAACCTGTGCGAGCGCTACAAGACCCAGTTGATCATCAACGACGACGCAGAATTGGCCGCACGCCTGGGCGTCGGTGTGCACCTGGGCCAGACCGATGGCCCGTTGGCGCCAGTGCGGGCACTGCTCGGGCACAAGGCGATCGTCGGTGCCACCTGCCACGCCAGCCTGGCACTGGCCGAACAGGCCGCCAGCGAAGGCGCCAGTTATGTCGCGTTCGGGCGTTTCTTCAACTCAAACACCAAGCCCGGCGCCCCCAGCGCAAACCTTGAACTGCTCGAACAGGCGCACCTCAAACTGCATGTTCCGGTGTGCGCCATTGGCGGCATCACCCTGGACAACGCCGCCCCGCTAGTGGCCCACGGGGTCGACCTGCTGGCGGTGGTCCACGGCCTGTTCGGCGCCGACAGCACCGCTGAAGTGACGCGCCGCGCCCGCGCCTTCAACGAGCTGCTGCAGATCAAATAGTCCATTTTTCCGTTTTCGAGAGCCCAACCATGTCCCGTTCCGAAACCCTGTTTGCCGATGCCCAGAAACACATCCCCGGCGGCGTGAACTCGCCCGTTCGTGCGTTCAAGAGCGTCGGCGGCACCCCGCTGTTCTTCAAGCACGCCGAAGGCGCGTACGTCACCGACGAAGACGACAAACGCTATGTGGATTACGTCGGTTCCTGGGGCCCGATGATCCTCGGCCACAGCCATCCGGACGTGCTGGATGCGGTGCGCAAGCAACTGGTACACGGCCTGTCCTACGGCGCTCCGACCGCGATGGAAACCGAGATGGCCGACCTGGTCTGCTCGATCGTGCCGTCGATGGAAATGGTGCGCATGGTCAGCTCCGGCACCGAAGCGACCATGAGCGCGATCCGCCTGGCGCGGGGCTTCACCGGTCGCGACAGCATCATCAAGTTCGAAGGCTGCTACCACGGCCACTCCGACAGCCTGCTGGTCAAGGCCGGCTCCGGCGCACTGACCCAGGGCGTGCCGAGCTCGGCCGGGGTACCGGCAGCGTTCGCCAAACACACCCTGACCCTGCCGTTCAACGACCTTGAAGAAGTCGAGAAGATGCTCGGCGAAGTCGGCCAGGAAGTGGCGTGCATCATTGTCGAGCCAGTGGCCGGCAACATGAACTGCGTACCGCCGGCACCGGGTTTCCTCGAAGGCCTGCGCAGCCTCTGCGACCAGCATGGCGTGGTGTTGATTTTCGATGAAGTGATGACCGGTTTCCGTGTAGCCCTCGGCGGCGCCCAGGCCCATTACGGCGTCACGCCGGACCTGAGCACCTTCGGCAAGATCATCGGTGGCGGCATGCCGGTGGGCTGCTTCGGCGGCAAGCGCAAGATCATGGAATGCATCGCGCCGCTGGGCCCGGTCTACCAGGCAGGCACCTTGTCGGGCAACCCGCTGGCCATGGCCGCCGGCCTGACCACACTGCGCCTGATCAGCCGCCCGGGCTTCCACGCCGAACTGACCGACTACACCACCCGCCTGCTCGACGGCTTGCAGGTTCGTGCCGACGCGGCAGGCATTCCGTTCGTGACCACCCAGGCCGGCGGCATGTTCGGCCTGTATTTCAGTGGCGCCGATGACATCGTCACCTTCGAAGACGTGATGGCCAGCGACGCCGACCGCTTCAAGCGCTTCTTCCACCTGATGCTCGACGGCGGTGTGTATCTGGCGCCGAGCGCATTCGAAGCCGGCTTCACTTCCATCGCCCATGGCGAGACCGAGCTGAAGATCACCCTCGATGCGGCCGAACGGGCCTTTGCTGCGCTGAAATAAGCCTGTGGATAACTGACGCTGGCTGAAGCTGGCGTCAGTGATTGCCGACAACCTCCCGCCTTTTTCCTACGTATTTATGCCCGAAGCAGCTATTAGCATTCCCTCGCAGCAGAAAAACGAGTAAAGACTTTGTAAGGATGGCCCTGCTTATTTCATAATGCGCGCTTATTGGATCCCCCGGAGGGTCCGCGCGCCCCTCAGAGGTAAGTCGATTCCCATGAACCGCACCGGCCGCACCCTTGCCTTGGGCTGCCTGTTGCTCCTTCAGCCCCTGCTCGCGAATGCACAGGCAGGCGGTAACTCGTTGTTGATCCCGGCGCTGGGCCGTTGCACGCTCAATACCCAGCCACAAGATCTCGCACCGGCACTCGACGCCTGTCAAAAAGCGGCGGACGCAGGTGATGCACAAGCGCAATACGAGTTGGGCGAGTTCTACTACGAAGGCAAGGCTGCGCCGCGCGATCTCAAAAAAGCCCTCGACTACTTCGAAAAAGCCTCGCTGCAAGGCCATGCCCAGGCGCAATTCAAGCTCGGCGGCATGTTCTTCCATGGCGAGGGCGTGCCGGCCAACAACGTCCAGGCCTATATCGTCCTGAAGATGGCCGCGGTCAACGGCGCCGAAGAAGCCCTGGACACCGCCGACGAAGTCGCCGAGCAAATGCCCCGTGACGAATTGGAAGTGGCAACCCAGGTGCTGGGGCAGATCTTTCGCAAATACCTGATGGAATTGCAGAACGCCGATGGGCGTACGCCCTTCTCACCTCTGCCCTGATTATTGCGCAGGCCTTGATGGCCTCATCGCGAGCAAGCTCGCTCCCACACTGGATCGCTGGTGTACACAAATCTTGTGTTCACAAAGCCCCCACTGTGGGAGCGAGCTTGCTCGCGATTGGGAGCAACCCGATCTTGAATCCTACTTCTCAGGCATCGGCATCGGAAACGGCATCACATTGCCGACCGCGCCGCGGGCTTCGCTGATTTTCGGGGTGCCCAGGCGTTCGACTTCGTCGATGCGCACGATCGAATGCATTGGCACGAAGCTGCGCACCACGCCTTCGAACTGCGCCTTGAGCTTTTCCTCGCTCGGATCGACGACCACTTGCGTGCGCTCGCCAAAGACGAATTCTTCCACTTCCAGGAAACCCCACAGATCACTTTGATAGATCTGCTTGGCGTACATTTCGAACACCTGGCCCTGGTTGAGGAAAATCACCTTGTAGATTGGAGCTTCACGTTTGGTCATGGCTGGCGAAACACATCGGCGGGTAAAAATGAGGGCGCGAACTATAGCATAGCCACTGCTCGCACAGCGGTGGGAACCCAGGGACTTGTTCTCTATAATGCGCGGTTCTTTGAATCACGTGATGATCCCGTCCATGGCCAAGAAGCTTTACATCGAAACCCACGGTTGCCAGATGAACGAGTACGACAGCTCGCGCATGGTCGATCTGCTGGGTGAACACCAGGCCCTGGAAGTCACCGCCCGCGCTGAAGACGCGGACGTGATCCTGCTCAACACCTGCTCGATTCGCGAACGCGCCCAGGACCGGGTGTATTCCCAGCTCGGCCGCTGGCGCGAACTGAAGTTGGCCAACCCGGAGATGGTCATCGCCGTGGGCGGTTGCGTGGCCAGCCAGGAAGGCGCGGCCATTCGTGATCGCGCACCCTACGTGGACGTGGTCTTCGGCCCGCAGACCTTGCACCGCCTGCCGGAGATGATCGACGCCGCGCGCAGCACCAAGCTGCCGCAAGTGGACGTCTCGTTCCCGGAAATCGAAAAATTCGACCACCTGCCCGAACCGCGCATCGACGGCCCAAGTGCCTACGTGTCGGTGATGGAAGGTTGCAGCAAGTACTGCACGTTCTGCGTGGTGCCCTACACCCGCGGCGAAGAAGTCAGCCGGCCGTTCGACGACGTGATCGCCGAGATCATCCACTTGGCGGAACACGGTGTGCGCGAAGTGACCCTGCTGGGGCAGAACGTCAACGGCTATCGCGGCCTGACCCATGACGGGCGCCTGGCGGACCTCGCCGAACTGATCCGCGTCGTGGCGGCAGTGGATGGCATCGACCGCATCCGCTACACCACGTCTCATCCGCTGGAGTTCTCCGACAGCCTGATCCAGGCCCACGCCGAAGTCCCCGAACTGGTCAAGCACCTGCACCTGCCGGTGCAATCGGGCTCCGACCGGATCCTTGCGGCCATGAAGCGCAACCACACGGCGCTGGAGTACAAATCCAAGCTGCGCAAGTTGCGCGCGGCAGTGCCGGGGATCTGCATCAGCTCGGACTTTATCGTCGGCTTCCCTGGCGAAACCGAGAAAGATTTCCAGCAGACCATGAAGCTGATCGAAGACGTGGGTTTCGATTTCTCCTATTCGTTCGTCTACAGCCAGCGCCCTGGCACTCCGGCGGCCGACCTGGCGGACGACACGCCCGAAGAGCTGAAAAAGGAACGGCTCAACGCCTTGCAACATCGTCTCAACCAGCAAGGTTTCGAGATCAGCCGACAAATGGTCGGCTCCGTCCAGCGGATTCTGGTGACCGATTACTCGAAAAAGGACCCGGGCGAGTTGCAAGGACGGACCGAAAACAACCGCATCGTCAACTTCCGCTGCGACACCCCGGCCCTGATCGGCCAGTTCGCCGACGTGCACATCGACGCCGCGCAACCGCACTCCCTGCGCGGTTCGCTGATCCAGTAACCTGCTAAAAAACACTATTGTCTGTGCAAGCAAGACCTGTGGGAGCAAGGCTTGCCCGCGATAGAAGCACCGCAATCTCACTGAAGACCGCGGAGCCTTGATCGCGGGCAAGCCTTGCTCCCACAATGGGTTGTGCCAACCCTGTGATCAGATTCGCCTGTTTAAGAGCTTTCGCACCCAGCCTACTGGCGTTATCCTTGATTTCACCTTAATTGCCCCCGGGCGGCTAAAAACGACCTTGAACGCACCCATCGAACCACATCGCTTTATTCTCGAGCCCTTTGAGGCTCGCCGCTTCGCCAATCTGTGCGGGCAATTCGACGAGCACCTGCGCTTGATCGAACAGCGCCTGGCCATCGAGATCCGCAACCGCGGAAACCAGTTCGAACTGATCGGCGAACCCAAGCACACCACCTCCGCGGAAAACCTGCTGCGCCGTCTCTACCGGGAAACCAAGGGGAGCGAGCTGTCGCCGGATACGGTCCACCTGTTCCTGCAGGAGTCGGCTGTCGAAGAACTCGACAACCACGCCCCGTCGGAACCGGCCGTGGCCCTGCGCACGAAAAAAGGCATGATTCGCCCTCGCGGCTTGAATCAGCAGCGCTACGTGAAGGAAATCCTGGGCAACGACATCAACTTCGGCATCGGCCCAGCCGGTACCGGCAAGACCTACCTGGCCGTGGCCTGCGCCGTCGATGCGCTGGAACGTGAACAGGTGCGGCGCATCCTGCTGGTGCGACCGGCGGTCGAAGCGGGCGAAAAACTCGGTTTCCTGCCCGGCGACCTGGCCCAGAAGATCGACCCGTACCTGCGCCCGCTCTATGACGCGCTGTATGAAATGCTCGGCTTCGAATATGTCGCCAAGCTGATCGAGCGCCAGGTCATCGAGGTCGCGCCACTGGCCTACATGCGTGGTCGGACGCTGAACAACAGCTTCATCATCCTCGACGAAAGCCAGAACACCACGGTCGAGCAGATGAAAATGTTCCTGACCCGGATCGGCTTCGGCTCCACCGCCGTCATCACCGGGGACATCACCCAGGTCGACCTGCCCCGTGGCACCAAGTCCGGGCTGAACCATGTGATCCAGGTCCTCAAGGACGTGCCGGGCATCAGCTTCACGCACTTCATGCCCAAGGACGTCGTGCGCCATCCGTTGGTGCAACGCATTGTCGAAGCCTACGAGCGTTTCGAGAATCGCGCCGATGAAGACTCGGCCGAAAGCAAAGGCAATCGCCACAATGCTTGAACTCGACCTGCAAGTGGCGTGCGAACACGCCGCCCCCAGCGAAGCCCAGTTCCGCCAATGGTGCGAACTGGCCCTGCGCCAGCGCAGTGCCGACTCGGAGCTGACGATCCGCCTGGTGGACGAACCCGAAGGCCGTGAACTGAACCACACCTGGCGGCAGAAAGACTACGCCACCAACGTGCTGTCGTTCCCCGCCGATGTGCCTGACGAACTGCTCGACATCCCACTGCTGGGCGACCTGGTGATCTGCGTCCCGGTGGTGGAGCGTGAAGCGGCGGAACAAGACAAGACCCCTGAGGCCCACTGGGCCCATCTGGTGATTCACGGCTGCTTGCATCTACTGGGTTACGACCATATAGAAGATGACGAAGCCGAAGAAATGGAAGCACTGGAACGAACGTTGCTTGCAGAGCTGGGTCATCCCGACCCCTACGCCGGCGACGAACACTGATACATCAACCTGTAACGACAAAGGATTCAGAGTAATCGCTATGAGCGAAGATCGATCGAGCAACGGGCAGAAGTCATGGCTGGGCAAGCTCACCCAGGCTTTTGCCCATGAGCCGAAAAACCGCCAGGAGCTGCTGGAGCTGCTGCGCGATGCACACCAGAACAAACTGCTGGACAGCGAAGCGCTGGCCATTGTCGAAGGCGCCATCCAGGTCGCTGACCTGCAGGTCCGGGACATCATGGTCCCGCGCTCGCAGATGGTCAGCATCAAGGCGACCCAGACCCCTCGCGAATTTTTGCCCGCCGTGGTCGACTCCGCTCACTCGCGCTATCCGGTCGTCGGCGAAAGCCATGACGACGTCATGGGCGTGCTGCTGGCCAAGGACCTGCTGCCGCTGATCCTTCAGGAGAACGGCGACAGCTTCAACATCAAGGACCTGTTGCGCCCGGCCACCTTCGTGCCCGAGTCCAAGCGCCTGAACGTGCTGCTGCGTGAATTCCGCGCCAACCACAACCACATGGCCATCGTCATTGACGAATACGGCGGCGTGGCCGGCCTGGTCACCATCGAAGACGTGCTCGAGCAGATCGTCGGCGACATCGAGGACGAGCACGACGTCGAGGAAGACAGCTACATCAAGCCCCTGCCCAGCGGCGACTTCCTGATCAAGGCCCTGACGCCGATCGAGAACTTCAACGAATTCTTCGACAGCCAATTCTCCGACGATGAGTTCGACACCGTCGGCGGCCTGGTGATGAGTGCTTTCGGGCACCTGCCCAAGCGCAACGAAACCACGGAAATCGGCTCCTGGCGCTTCCGCATCCTGAATGCCGACAGCCGTCGGATTCACTTGCTGCGCCTTTCGCCCATTGGCCGATAACCCCTGCGAGACCCGCTAAGGACAAAAATGCGCTGGATAACCCGCCCCGGCTGGCCCGGTAACCTGCTGGCCATGGCGGCCGGTGCGATCACCACCCTGGCCCTGGCGCCGTTCGACCTCTGGCCGCTGGCATTGCTGGCGGTCGGTTTGTTCTACGCCGGGCTGCGCGAACTCTCGCCACGCCAGGCCCTGGGCCGAGGCTGGTGTTTCGGTTTTGGCCTGTTTGGTGCCGGCACCAGTTGGATCTACGTCAGCATCCATAACTTCGGCGGCGCCTCGGTGCTGCTCGCCGGGTTGTTGATGCTGCTGTTCATCGCCGCCATCGCCTGGTTCTTCGCCCTGCCCGCCTGGCTCTGGGCGCGCTGGCTGCGCCGCAACGAAGCGCCGTTGGCCGATGCCCTGGCGTTCGCCGCCCTGTGGTTGGGCCAGGAAGCCTTCCGCGGCTGGTTCCTCACCGGGTTCCCCTGGCTGTATTCCGGTTACAGCCAGCTCAACGGCCCGCTGGCCGGCCTCGCGCCGCTGGGCGGAATGTGGCTGATTTCCTTCACCCTGGCCTTGACCGCCGCGCTGCTATACAACGCGCCCCGGTTGATCCGCACCGGGCGCAAAGGCTTTATCGCCGCGGGCGTGGTGCTGCTGATCGGCCCATGGGTGGCCGGCCTGGCCCTCAAGGGCCATGCCTGGACCAGCCCTTCGGGCGCCCCGCTGAGCGTCGCGGCGATCCAGGGCAACATCGAACAAAGCATGAAGTGGGACCCCGAGCAGCTCAACGCGCAGTTGGCGCTGTACCGTGACATGAGCTTTGCCTCCAAGCGCGTCGACCTGTTGATCTGGCCGGAAACCGCGGTACCGGTGCTCAAGGAATCTGCCCAGGGTTACCTGGACATGATGGGCAGCTTCGCCGCCGAGCGGCATTCGGCGTTGATTACCGGTGTGCCGATTCGCCAACTGGTACATCGCGAGAAGCGCTACTTCAACGGCATCACCGTGACCGGCGAGGGCGACGGTACCTACCTGAAGCAAAAACTCGTGCCATTTGGCGAATACGTGCCGCTACAGGACATCCTGCGTGGCCTGATCGCCTTCTTCGACCTGCCCATGTCGGACTTTGCCCGGGGCCCGGCCGACCAGCCGTTGCTGCAAGCCAAGGGTTACCAGATCGCGCCGTTCATCTGCTATGAAGTGGTCTACCCGGAATTTGCCGCCAGCTTGTCAGCGCGCAGCGACCTGCTGCTGACCATCAGCAACGACACCTGGTTCGGCACCTCGATCGGCCCGCTGCAACACCTGCAAATGGCCCAGATGCGCGCCCTGGAAGCCGGCCGCTGGATGATCCGCGCCACCAACAACGGCGTGACCGGGCTGATCAACCCCTTCGGCCAGATCACCGCACAGATCCCGCAATTCGAGCGCGGCATCCTCTACGGCGAAGTGGTGCCGATGCACGACCTGACGCCTTACCTGCAATGGCGCTCATGGCCGCTGATCATCTTGTGCATGTTGCTGTTGGGCTGGGCGTTGATGACGAGCCGGATGGCCAGGACGGTTTAAGGTTGATCGTTCCCACGCTCCGCGTGGGAATGCAGCCTGTGACGCTCCGCGTCACATTGGCAGCAGACGCCAGCCCGATTTGGGACGCAGAGCGTCCCTTGAGGCATTCCCACGCAGGAGCGTGGGAATGATCCGGTAACACCTCAGCGGTAAAACAACCAATACCCCACCAGCCCCGCCGCCTCATTCATCAACTGCCCGGATTGCCAGATCGACTTGAACTCCGGCATCCAGCCGCCCAACGGTCGGGCATTGTCCTGCCCCAGGAAACCCACCGGCGCCGGCACCACTTCAAACCCCGCGCGTTCGAAACTCCAGACCGACCGCGGCATGTGCCAGGCCTGGGTGATCACCACGACCCGCTTGATGCCTTCCGGCAACAGGATCTCGGCGCTCATCTGGGCGTTTTCCCAAGTGGTGCGGCTACGTCCTTCCTGCCAGCGCACGTTGACGCCGAAATCATCCAGCATCGAGTCGGCCATCAACTTGGCCTCGCTGGGTGGGGTGCCGTAGTGCAAGCCGCCGGTGGTCAGCACGGGCAAGCCCGACGCCTTGGCCAGCCGCGCCGCATAACGCTGGCGCTCCAGGCCGACACCGGTGGGCTGGTCGGCGCCCCAGGCCAGGTCGCCGCGCTCGCGACCGGATCCCAGCAGCACGATGGCGTCGGCACGCTGGGCCAGGGTTGCCCATTCACTGCGCAGCAGCGGCGGCTCACGCTCCAATGCCTTGGCGCTCCACTGCACCACCACCGGCAGGCTCATCAACCAGAAACCGCCCAGGCCCACGGCGAAACACAGCCGGGCCAGGCGCGGCCGAGAATGGCGCCACCACCAGGCGAGCGCCAACAGCAGCAAAAGAATGCCGGGCGGCAATAGAAGTTGTTTGATGAAATAGCGAAACGGCATCGGGCATCTCCATAGATGCCCGAAGCCTAAGTGGGTTGACGCAAAGCGACAACAGATTCGAAAAAGCCTTGAACCAAAAAAAGCGACACGCGTGAATCCGGCTTTACTTGAACTGCAGCGACCGGATCCTTACAGCATCCTTATCAGGCGTCCGGTCCTTGAGCCACACAACCTTGGCCGAACGGGGCGTATCGAGACGCTTGAGTACCTGGGCCTCACTGGTGGAGGTTTGATGTCCGACCTGTTCGAGGTAAGCCTCGACCAGTTCGAACTCCGCGGGGCTCAAGCCTCGCAGTTCCAGCTCTACCGGGCGTTCATCACGCAAGCGACCGGCGGTTCTTGCAGCGTCCAGGGCCACCCCGAGACGATCGATCAGTTTTTCGTACAACTCAGGTGTAGCGACTTTTCGTTGTGATTCAACCATCCCTCACCTCATTGAAGATAAGACTCACTCCCCATTGAGAAGCTTAGCTTCGCTGGGCAAACCGGCTGGGCGCCGCGACCAACGGCCCTGAACACGGGTCATCGCCGATGATCGGCAGTGGCTCGGCGGTGGTTCGGCAGCAATCAGGGTTTCCCTCGGCAGAGCGCGGTCATGTATGCTACGGCGCTTCCTGTAACTCCACTTCCAGCTTGGCTGGGCATCGAAAACGCCGCATTCGGCGTCGTCTGCGTCCAGCATGGCAACGAAGAGGATTGGGCCACCCCATTCAGTACAAAAGTAGCCATGCACGAACACTACCAGCCCCGTGAAATCGAAGCCGCCGCCCAGTCGTTCTGGGACGAGCAAAAGTCCTTTGAAGTCAGTGAACAGCCAGGCAAGGAGACGTACTACTGCCTGTCGATGTTCCCTTACCCCAGCGGCAAGCTACACATGGGGCACGTGCGCAACTACACCATCGGCGACGTGATCTCCCGCTACCAGCGCATGCAAGGCAAGAACGTCCTGCAACCCATGGGTTGGGACGCCTTCGGCATGCCGGCGGAAAACGCCGCGATGAAGAACAACGTGGCCCCCGCCAAGTGGACCTACGAAAACATCGCCTACATGAAAACCCAGCTGCGCAGCCTGGGCCTGGCGGTGGATTGGTCCCGCGAGGTCACCACCTGCAAGCCCGACTACTACCGCTGGGAACAATGGCTGTTCACCCGCCTGTTCGAAAAAGGCGTGATCTACCGCAAGAACGGCACCGTGAACTGGGACCCGGTGGACCAGACCGTACTGGCCAACGAGCAAGTGATCGACGGTCGCGGCTGGCGCTCCGGCGCGCTGATCGAAAAGCGCGAGATCCCGATGTACTACTTCAAGATCACCGCCTACGCGGATGAACTCCTGGAGAGTCTCGACGAACTGACCGGTTGGCCCGAGCAGGTCAAGACCATGCAGCGCAACTGGATCGGCAAGTCCCGGGGCATGGAAGTGCAGTTCCCGTACGACGTCGCCTCCATTGGCGAAGCCGGCACCCTGAAAGTCTTCACCACCCGCCCGGACACCCT
The DNA here is from genome assembly GCF_008801605.1 of Pseudomonas brassicacearum subsp. brassicacearum. Lineage (GTDB taxonomy): Bacteria > Pseudomonadota > Gammaproteobacteria > Pseudomonadales > Pseudomonadaceae > Aquipseudomonas > Aquipseudomonas brassicacearum. Next base: position 69,582 of record NZ_VZPJ01000016.1, read on the forward strand.
GATGGGCGCCACGTATGTGGCCGTGGCCGCCGAGCATCCGCTGGCCACCCTGGCGGCACGGAACAACCCTGAGCTGCAGGCGTTCATCGCCGAATGCAAGGGCGGCAGCGTCGCCGAAGCCGATGTCGCCACTCAAGAGAAGAAAGGCCTGCCGACTTCGTTGTTCGTCGAGCACCCGCTCACCGGCGAGAAACTGCCGGTGTGGGTCGCCAACTACGTGCTGATGCACTACGGCGACGGCGCTGTCATGGCGGTGCCGGCCCACGACGAGCGCGATTTCGAATTCGCCCACAAGTACAACCTGCCGGTCAAAGCTGTCGTGCGCACCAGCGCCGGCGACCAGACCCCCGAACCTTGGCAGGACGCCTACGGCGAACACGGCGAGCTGATCAACTCCGGTGAGTTCAACGGCCTGGATTTCCCTGGCGCGTTCGATGCCATCGAAGTCGCCCTGATCAAGAAGAACCTCGGCGCCTCGCGCACCCAGTTCCGCCTGCGGGACTGGGGTATCAGCCGCCAGCGCTACTGGGGCTGCCCGATCCCGATCGTGCATTGCGATACCTGCGGCGACGTACCGGTGCCGGAAGATCAACTGCCCGTGGTCCTGCCGGAAGACGTCGTACCCGACGGCGCCGGTTCGCCCCTGGCGCGCATGCCCGAGTTCTATGAGTGCAGCTGCCCGAAATGCGGCGCACCGGCCAAGCGTGAAACCGACACCATGGACACCTTCGTCGAGTCGTCCTGGTACTACGCGCGCTACGCCTCGCCGCACTATCAAGGCGGCCTGGTGGAAAAATCCGCGGCTGACCACTGGTTGCCAGTGGACCAGTACATCGGTGGCATCGAACACGCCATTCTTCACCTGCTCTACGCACGTTTCTTCCACAAGCTGATGCGTGACGAAGGCCTGGTGAGTTCCAACGAGCCGTTCAAGAACCTGCTGACCCAAGGCATGGTGATCGCCGAGACTTACTATCGTCGCGAAGCCAACGGCGCCTACACCTGGTTCAACCCGAGCGACGTCGAACTCGAACGCGACAGCAAGGCCAAGGTCATCAGCGCCAAGCTGATCGCCGACGGCCTGCCGGTGGAAATCGGCGGCACCGAGAAAATGGCCAAGTCGAAGAACAACGGCGTCGACCCACAGTCGATGATCGACCAGTTCGGCGCAGACACCTGCCGCCTGTTCATGATGTTCGCCTCGCCACCTGACATGAGCGCAGAGTGGTCCGATTCCGGCGTCGAGGGTTCGCACCGTTTCCTCAAGCGCGTCTGGCGCCTGGCGCAAGCCCACGTCACCCAGGGCCTGCCGGGGAAACTGGACGTCGCCAGCCTGAACGACGAGCAGAAAGCCATTCGCCGCTCGATCCACCTGGCCATCAAGCAAGCCAGCCATGACGTCGGCCAGAACCACAAATTCAATACCGCCATCGCCCAGGTGATGACGTTGATGAACGTGCTGGAAAAAGCCGCGCAAGGCACCGAACAGGATCGCGCTCTGGTTCACGAAGGCCTGGAAGCCGTGACGTTGCTGCTCGCGCCGATCACCCCACACATCAGCCACGAGCTGTGGAATCAACTGGGTCACGCCGACCCGGTGATTGACGCACGCTGGCCGGTGGTGGACGAAACCGCGCTGGTGCAGGACAGCCTGACCCTGGTCATCCAGGTCAACGGCAAGCTGCGCGGCCAGATCGAAATGCCGGCCGCCGCCACTCGCGAAGAAGTCGAAGCCGCTGCGCGGGCCAACGAAAACGTGCTGCGCTTTGTCGATGGCCTGACGATTCGCAAAGTGATCGTCGTACCCGGCAAACTGGTCAACATCGTCGCAAGCTAATTGGATCGGGCGCGGGCTTGAGCCTGGCGCCGAATACAACCTGCGGGGTCGCATCGTCGACCTCCATAGGGTTCAAGGGGAGCAACAAGATGATCAAACGTAATCTGCTGGTAGTGGGCCTGGCGGTCCTGTTGAGCGCCTGCGGCTTCCAACTGCGCGGCACCGGCACCACCGAGCTGGCGATCAAGGAACTGGACCTCAGCGCACGGGACGCCTTTGGCGACACCGTCAAGATGCTGCGCGACACCCTGGAAAACAGCGGTGTGAAAGTCTACACCGGGGCCCCGTACAAGCTGGTACTGACCCGTGAACAGCAAAGCCAGCGCAGCCTGAGCTATGCCGGTGCCGGTCGTTCCGCCGAGTACGAACTGAACGACGTGCTGAGCTATGAGATCCGCGACCAGAACGACTTGGTGCTGCTGGACGACAAGCTCCAGGTGCAGAAGGTCTACCTGCACGATGGCAATAACATCACCGGTTCCGACCAGGAGTCCACCGAAGTGCGTGGCGAAATGCGACGCGACCTCGTACAGCGCATGATGCTGCGCCTGCAACAGCTGAGCCCGACCCAGCTGGAACAGCTGCAACAGACCGCCAACGCCCGCGCCAAGGCCGAAGCCGATGCGCTGGAAGCGGCACGCAAGGCTGAGGCGGAAACCCCGCAACAGTCGCCGATGCAGATCCCGGCTGAATAAGCCTTGCGGGGCGCTCCGGCGCCCCGCTCGCCTTTTCTTATGAAGCTCGCTCCCGCCCAACTCGGCAAACACCTGCAAGGCGCCCTCGCGCCGGTCTACATCATCAGTGGCGATGACCCACTGCTGTGCCAGGAAGCCGCCGACGCCATCCGCTCCGCCGCCCGCCAGCAAGGCTTCGACGAGCGCCAGGTCTTCGCCGCCGACGCCAGTTTCGACTGGGGCACGCTGCTGCAGGCCGGGGCGAGCATGTCGTTGTTCGCCGAAAAACGCCTGCTGGAACTGCGTTTGCCCTCCGGCAAACCCGGGGACAAGGGTGCCGCTGCGCTGATCGAATATTGCTCACGCCCGGCCGAGGACACGGTACTGCTCATCAGTTTGCCGAAACTCGACGGCAGCGCGCAGAAGACCAAATGGGGCAAGGCCCTGGTCGAAGGCCCACAGACCCAGTTCGTGCAGATCTGGCCGGTGGACGTCAGCCAGTTGCCCAGCTGGATCCGCCAGCGCCTGTCCCAAGCCGGTCTCTCGGCCAGCCAGGACGCAGTGGAGCTGATTGCCGCCCGGGTCGAAGGCAACCTGCTGGCCGCCGCCCAGGAAATCGAAAAGCTCAAGCTGATGGCCGAAGGCGGACAGATCACCGTGGAAACGGTGCAGGCTGCCGTGGCCGACAGTGCGCGCTTCGATGTCTTCGGGCTGACCGATGCGATCCTCAACGGTGAAGCCGCCCATGCCCTGCGCATGCTCGAAGGCCTGCGGGGCGAAGGTGTCGAACCGCCGGTGATCCTCTGGGCCCTGGCCCGGGAATTGCGCCTGCTGGCCAACCTGTCCCTGCAATACAGCCAGGGCGTACCGCTGGACAAGGCCTTCAGCCAGGCCCGCCCGCCCGTCTGGGACAAACGCAAACCGCTGATGAGCAAGGCCCTGCAACGCTATTCCGCATCGCGCTGGGCGCAATTGCTGCTCGAGGCCCAGCGCATCGATGCGCAGATCAAGGGCCAGGCCGCCGGCTCGCCGTGGATGAGCCTCAGTCGCTTGTCGCTGTTGATGGCTGGACAGCGGTTGACGTTGCCTGCCGAATAAGCACGCACTGAAGGCTGTTCTGCGGCGAAGATATCTGTGGGAGCAAGGCTTGCCCGCGATGAAAGCAGCGCGGTGTCTCTGAAACCGAGGTGCCTGTATCGCGAGCAAGCTTTGCTCCCACCTATCGGCGCCACAAGTCGTGTGTTCGTCTGAATGACATTTCCTACGCAATGCAGGGACTGGACAGCCCCCCAACTCTGCCCCATGATTTATCCTGCAAAACCCACCCTACGAGAGTACCCACCATGAGCAAAAAGCCATCCAAGCATGGCCCCAACAAGGCCAAGTCCATCGTCGCCCAGCCCCTGTTCCGCAGCCGCCAGGAACGACCCGCCAAAGGCAAAGGCAGCTACCGCCGCGAAGCCTTCCAGTCTGACAACTGGGAGGCTTCTTGCTTTCTGGCCGCTTGAAACACCAGGACAAGCCCTACGCCCCTTTCGCATGTTAAGGTCAGCACCTGATTTGTATTTCTGGACCCGTGCATGCCCTTCTGTCTTTCCCATCGTTGGCCACTGCGCCAAATGATTGTTGCCGCAAGCGTTGCCCTGCTTGTCGCCTGCGCCGAAAAACCTACTGCCGCCGACGCCCAACCGCTCCAGACAGCCCCCGCTGTGACCGCTCCGGCCATCGTGCCGCCTCTGGTACCGACCGGTGAAGACCTGGCCATTGCGCCCACCCAGACCTTCGCGCAATGGCAGGCCGGGTTTCGCAAGGAGGCACTGGCCGCCGGGATCCGTGGCGACCTGTTCGACCGTGCGTTCATCGGCGTCAGCCCGGACATGAGCGTGATCAAGGCCGATCGCAGCCAGCCGGAATTCACCCGTCCCGTGTGGGAATACCTCGATGGCGCGCTGTCGCCACTGCGGGTCAACAAAGGCAAGAGCCTGATCCAACAGAACGCCCAGATCCTGCAAAGCATCGAGCAGCGTTACGGCGTCGATCGTGAGGCGCTGGTAGCGGTGTGGGGCATGGAGAGCAACTTCGGCCAGTTCCAGGGCAGCAAGTCGGTGATCAACTCCCTGGCGACCCTGGCCTACGAAGGACGGCGCCCGGGTTTTGCCCATGCGCAACTGATCGCCGCGCTGCAAATCCTGCAACAGGGCGATATCACACCGGAAAAAATGCTTGGCTCCTGGGCCGGCGCCATGGGCCAGACCCAGTTCATTCCCACCACGTACAACACCCATGCGGTGGATTTCGACGGCGACGGTCGCCGCGACATCTGGGGCAGCTCCACCGACGCCCTGGCCTCGACCGCCCACTACCTGCAAAGCTCCGGCTGGCAGCGTGGCCAGCCGTGGGGGTTCGAAGTCGATCTCCCAGAGGGCTTCGACTACACACTGGCCGATGGCACGATCCGCAAGCCTGTTGCTGAATGGGAGCGACTGGGGGTTTCAGAATATGGTGGCCTGCCAATAACCCCGGATGACAAACAGCTGTCGGCGTCCCTGCTCCTGCCGGCCGGCCATCGCGGCCCGGCGTTCCTGATCTTTGATAACTTCCGCGCCATCCTCAAGTACAACAACTCGTCGTCCTATGCCTTGGCGGTCGGGTTGTTGTCAAAGCGCTTTACCGACGGCGGGCTGGTCTATGGCCAGTGGCCCAAGGAGGACCTGCCCCTGAGTCGCAGCGAACGCATCGAGCTGCAAACCCTGCTGGGCAAGCACAACTATGACGCGGGCAACCCCGACGGCATCATCGGCGCCAACACCCGCAAGGCCATCCGCAGCGCCCAGCAGTCGTTCGGCTGGCCGGCTGATGGGTATCCGACGCACCAGTTGCTGGAGGCGTTGCGTAGCCGCTGAATTGCCTTATGGCGACTACCGCTTTCGCGAGCAAGCCCGCTCCCACAGGTATTCCCGATCAACCTGTGGGAGCGAGCTTGCTCGCGATGACTGATTTGCGGACGCTACAGAACTAGCAGCTAACCACCACATCCTGCTCCAGCACCAACCTCTTCTCCCCCGCATCCAGCGTCACCAATGCCCCCATGGGCAAGGTCAGGTTCGGATCGCAGTGCCCGCTGCGCCAGCCGGACAGCACCGGGATGCGCAATGGCTCGAAGGTCTGCTTGAGCAATCGGTTCAACGCCTCGACGTCGACCCCGGCCACATCCCCCACCAACACGCCGCGTAGCTGGTGCAACGTGCCGGCCAACCGCAGCTGCGTCAGCAATCGGTCGATGCGGTACAACGGCTCGTTGACGTCTTCGATGAACAGGATCACCCCTTCGGCGTCGATCTGATAAGGCGTGCCCATGGTCGCGGCAATCATCGACAGATTGCCGCCCAGCAGACGTCCATGGGCGATGCCCGGCTCAACGGTGGTCAATGGATACGCTGCGGGATGGCTTAGCGTGCTACCGGCCTTCAACTGGCCACGCAGCAAGCTGAAAAACGAGGTGACGGTTGGGGGCTCCTTGTCGCCCAGCAGATCGGCGTTGAGCAGCGGCCCGTGGAAGGTCACGAAGCCGGCGTAACGGCTGATGGCCAGGTGCAGGGCGGTGATATCGCTGTAGCCTACGAATGGTTTGGGGTTGCGCTTTAAGAGCTCGAAATCGATACGATCGAGTAGACGGGGCGTGCCGTAGCCGCCGCGTAGGCAGATGATGGCTTTGACTTCTGGGTCGGCGAAGGCGGTGTGCAGGTCGTTGAGCCTTGTCTCGTCGCTGCCGGCCAGGTAGTTGTCCTTTTCGTAGACGCCGGGGAATATCCGGAGCTCATGACCCCGGGCGCGCATCCATTGGATGGCTTTTTCCGTGTCCAGGGGGGCGGGGCCGGCGGGGGCGATCACGGCGATCAGGCCTTCTTGAGGGAGGGCTGGGACGGGGTGGTGTGGGGTTAGGGCCATGGGGTTCCCAGTTTTCTTGATCGTGTGTATATCCGTTTTTTTTGTAACGGCGGCTGGCGGTTCCGCCCTTACGGCGGGTCACTTTTGGAAAGAGCGCCAAAAGTAACCAAAAACGCTCTGCCCCACCACTTGGCACCTCGCCTAGGCTCGGTTTGCCCTCACTCCGGCATTGCTCCGTGGGCCGCCGCGAAGGGCCATCCATGGCCCAGCGCGGCTAACCCGGCATCCATGCCGGGATGCCCACTGCGCAATGCCTGCGTTCGGCCAGCGTGGTTTAACGGGGCGCCCAAGATCAAAAGCCAAAGCAAAGCAAAGCAAAGCCAAAGCGCGGCACATCCAGCATTTACGTAGCTGTGCCACCGCTATCGCGAGCAGGCTCGCTCCCACATTGGATCTTCAGCAGCCACAAAACTCATGTACACCGCTACCCCTTGTGGGAGCGAGCTTGCTCGCGATGGGGCCGGCACATCCAACATCACCGCAAACTGACACACCGCTTTCGCGAGCAAGCTCGCTCCCACAGGGGAAACGCGGTCTCACCAAGAACCAGGTCGGCTCTAAGGCCGCCTCGCTTTGGCTTTTGATCTTGATCTGGGGCGCCCCGTTAACCACGATGGCTGAACGCAGGCATTGGTTCGTGGGCAACCCGGCATGGATGCCGGGTTAGCCGCGCTGGGCCATGGATGGCCCTTCGCGGCGGCCCACGAACCAATGCCGGAGTGAAGGCATGCCGAGCCCAGGCGAGGCACCGAGTGGTGGGGCAAAGCGCTTTTGGTTACTTTTGACTGGGCCGGCTTCCGGGCTTTTCCAAAAGTGACCCGCTGTAAGAGCGGAACCGTCAGCCGCCGTTACGCAAAAACGGATATACACACCACCCCAAAAACCAACGCTAAAAAATCAGGACCCGAGCAGCTCAGCCTTAACCAACTTAGCCTGCTCATCCGCATGATACGAAGACCGCACCAACGGCCCCGAAGCCACGTTCTTGAAGCCCATCTTGTACCCTTCCTCAGCAAACCAGGCAAAGGTATCCGGATGCACAAAACGCTGCACCGGCAGGTGACTACGCGAAGGCTGCAGGTACTGGCCCAAGGTCAGCATATCGATGTCATGCTCACGCATGCGCTTCATGACCTCGATGACTTCCTCATCGGTCTCACCCAGGCCCAGCATCAAGCCAGACTTGGTCGGAATGTGCGGCATCATCTGCTTGAAGCGTTGCAGCAAGGTCAACGACCACTGGTAATCCGAACCCGGACGCGCGGCCTTGTACAGGCGCGGCACGGTTTCCAGGTTGTGGTTGAACACATCCGGCGGCTCGGCCGCGGTGATTTCCAGGGCGATGTCCATGCGGCCACGGTAATCGGGCACCAGGGTTTCCAGCTGAACGTTCGGCGACAGCTTGCGGATCTCGCGGATGCAGTCGGCAAAGTGCTGGGCACCGCCGTCACGCAGGTCGTCGCGGTCCACCGAGGTGATGACCACGTACTTGAGCTTCAGGTCGGCGATGGCGATGGCCAGGCTTTCCGGCTCGTTGGTGTCCAATGGCTTCGGACGGCCGTGGCCAACGTCACAGAATGGGCAGCGACGGGTGCAGATGTCGCCCATGATCATGAACGTGGCGGTGCCGCCGGAGAAGCACTCACCCAGGTTCGGGCAGGAGGCTTCTTCGCAGACGCTGTGCAGCTTGTGCTTGCGCAGCAGGGCCTTGATCCGGTCGACTTCCGGGGACACCGGGATGCGCACGCGGATCCAGTCAGGCTTCTTCGGCAATTCGGTGGTCGGAATGATCTTGACCGGGATGCGTGCAACCTTCTCGGCGCCGCGCAGCTTGACGCCGGCCTCTACCTTGGCACGTGGGGCCGGACGCTCGGTGACGTCCTGCGTCGGGATAATGGTTTGCACTGCATCAGTAGTCATATCAGTCGATTCCGCCCGTGAGGGTCGTCTGCTCAGCATAGTCGAGGTGTTTGACGAGCTGCGCGCGCAGCCGGGCACTTACCTCGGCAAATTCAATCGATCCTGCATGCTCGCTCAACTGGGTCATCGCCAGTCCCGCGTAGCCACAGGGATTAATCCGTCGAAATGGCGCAAGGTCCATGTCCACGTTCAGCGCCAGGCCATGAAACGAACAGCCGTGGCGGATTCGCAATCCCAAGGAGGCGATCTTCGCCCCGTCGACATAGACACCCGGCGCATCCGGCTTGGCCGCCGCCGTCACACCGTAGCTGGCCAGCAGCTCGATCAGGCATGTCTCCATGCGGGTGACCAGCTCGCGCACGCCAAACCCCAGCTTGCGCACATCCAGCAACAGGTAGGCGACCAATTGGCCAGGGCCATGGTAGGTCACCTGCCCGCCCCGGTCGACCTTCACCACCGGGATATCCCCCGGCAGCAGCAGGTGCTCGGCCTTGCCGGCCTGGCCCTGGGTGAACACCGGCGGGTGTTCCACCAGCCAGACTTCATCGTCGGCGGTGGTGCCGCGTTCGTTCGTGAAGCGTTGCATGGCATGCCAGACCGGCTCGTAAGCCATCGTGCCCAGCTCGCGAAAGCCCAGCGTGCCCGGCATCACAACACCATGTGCACGAAACCGGTCGCGCGCAGCTCGCTGTTGATGTCGTAGAGCTGTTCCTGACCGGTGGCAATGATGTGCAACTGGATCGTCGTGTACTTGCCGTTGGTACTCTGGCGCTCGGCCAGGGTCTTGTGGTCAACGGTGGCATGTTTTTCAAGGATCGCAATGATCCGGTCCTTGAAACCCACGCCGGTGTCGCCGATGACCTTGATCGGATAATCCGCGCAAGGGAATTCGATCTTTGGCGCTTTTACTTCAGAGTCTGTCATGGGGTAACGGCCTCGTAAGCCGTGGTAACGCACATGGCCCCGCTCCGGATGGGAACGAGGCCATGCAGGTCAACACTTCAATCAGTTGAACAAGCCGTAGAAGAATAGACGGATGCTATCCCACATGCGGCGGAAGATACCACCTTCCTCGACCGCGTCCAGAGCGATCAGGTCGGCGCTGTGCACCACTTTGTCGTCCAGTTTGACTTCGACTTTACCGATCACGTCGCCCTTGGCGATGGGAGCGGTCAGTTGCGGGTTCATGGTCATGCTGGCAGCGAGCTTCTTGAGCTGGCCTTTAGGCAAGGTCATGGTCAGGTCCTGGGCCAGGCCGGCCTTCACCTGATTGGTGGTGCCTTTCCAGACCTGGGCCTGGGCCAGTTCGGTGCCCTTCTGGTAGAAGGTCTGGGTTTCGAAGAAGCGGAAACCGTAGGTCAGCAGCTTCTGGGTTTCAGCGGCACGGGCCACTTCGCTGCTGGTGCCGAAGACGACGGCGATCAGGCGCATGCCGTCACGGACAGCCGAGGACACCATGCAGTAGCCAGCCTCGTCGGTGTGGCCGGTCTTCAGGCCATCGACGGTCTTGTCGCGCCACAGCAGCAGGTTGCGGTTAGGCTGCTTGATGCCGTTCCAGAAGAATTCCTTCTGGGAGTAGATGGCGTAGTGCGCCGGGTCTTCATGAATGATCGCCCGTGCCAACAGCGCCATGTCGTGAGCCGACGAGTAGTGCTCAGGGTTCGGCAGACCGGTAGGGTTCATGAAGTGGCTGTTGGTCATGCCCAGGTCGGCCACGGTTTTGTTCATCATGTCGGCGAACGCATCTTCGCTGCCGGCGATGTGCTCGGACAGGGCGACGCTGGCGTCGTTGCCGGACTGGATGATGATGCCGTGCAGCAGGTCGCTGACGGTCACTTGCGAACCGACCTTGATGAACATCCGCGAACCGCCGGTACGCCAGGCGTTTTCGCTGACGGTCACCGGATCGTTTTCACCGATCTGGCCGCGACGGATTTCCAGGGTGGCGATGTAGGCGGTCATCAGCTTGGTCAGGCTGGCCGGTGGCAGGCGCTGGTCGCCGTTGTTCTCTACCAGGACCTCGCCGCTGCTGGCATCCATGAGCACAAAGGATTTGGCGGCCAATTGAGGAGGCGCAGGCATCATCTCGACCGCGAACGCGGCTGGAGAGAGAAGCAGCGGGACTAGCAGGCAAAGGCGTTTGGCAAAGGTGGTGATGTTCATCCGTCTCTCGAAATCGCTAATGGAACTGCCCGAAGGCAAAACTAAACAGGCAGCCTCTTAACGGGCCACCGCGTATTTAAGTTGCTCACTCACAACCCTTGCCGGGCTTTTGTTATTCATGGAGCCAACAACCTGACCCGCTCCAACCGCAAGCGGGCCTCAATCAATTACTCGGCGGTGACCAGGCTCGGCGAACCGAGATTGGCCAGGCGCACACTGTTCTGTACTTGCTGGACTTCACCCGGAGAACCGATCGGCCCCAGGCGAACTCGATGCAGTGTCTGCTGGTTGCGCACGATCGAGCTGATGAACACCGGGGCGCTCACCATCGAGCTGAGCTTCGACCTCAGCAGCTCGGCAGCGTCCGGGTTGGCGAACGCGCCCACTTGCAGAAACTGGCCAGACGCTGTTGCAGAAGCGTTTTTTTTTGCGTCGAGCTGAACGGGCACTACGGCCGCCGCGTGCTGCTGCGGCGGTGGCGTCCACTGCTCGACCGTGCCGGTGGACGCCGTCACGGTCGGCGCGGCATTTTGCGCCACTTTCGGCTCGTTGAGCATCAAAGGCGCCGGACGGCCGCGTTGGGCCCACCATTCCTGCGGGTCGATACCTTCGACCTTGACCCGGGCGGTGCCGATTTCAGCGTAACCAAGTTTTTTCGCCGCCGCATACGACAAGTCGATGATGCGGTCGGAATAGAACGGCCCACGGTCATTGACCCGCAGGATCACGCTCTTGTTGTTGTCCAGGTTGGTCACCCGCACATAGCTGGGCAGCGGCAAGGTCTTGTGGGCCGCGCTCATGCCATACAGGTCATACACTTCGCCGTTGGCGGTGTTCTGGCCATGGAACTTGGTGCCGTACCAGGACGCCGTGCCCGAAGCGACATAGCGCTTGGAGTCGCTCAGCGGGAAATAGGTCTTGCCCAATACCGTGTACGGGTTGGCCTTGTAGGGGCCGGTGTGCAGGGTCGGCGTCGCGTCGGGAATGCGCGAGACATCCACGTCCCACCACGGCGCGCCGTCCTTGTGGGCCCGGTTGATGTCCAGGCCCGGCGTCGCGCGCACGGCGGTGGAGTCTTTCTGGGCCGGCGTGCGGCTGGTCGAACAACTGACGACCAACAGCGACAGCGCGGCCAACGCCACGAGCTTGAGGGGCTTGGTTTTCAGGGGTTGATAGGTAGGCAGTGCCCGCATTATTTGACGCCCCGTGCTTTGACCAGCTCTTCAGACAGTTGATATACGGCCATGGCGTACATCACGCTGCGGTTATAACGCGTAATCGCGTAGAAATTCTTCAGGCCCATCCAGTATTCGGGGCCTTGTTCGCCTTCCAGGCGTATCGCGGTGACCGGCATGTCGTCACGCAGCGCATCATGACTCGACCAGCCCAACGCCCGCAACTCCCCGACGGTTTTCGTCGGCTCGATGCCCTCGGTCAGGCCCTCGTCCACCTGCTCGCCACGCACGTCGGCCCGGCTGACCACCGGCTGGCCGGCTTCCCAGCCGTGGCGCTTGAAATAGCTGGCAACACTGCCGATGGCATCGGTCGGGTTGGTCCAGATATTGATGTGGCCGTCGTCGTCGAAGTCCACCGCGTAAGCGCGAAAACTGCTGGGCATAAATTGCGGCAGGCCCATGGCCCCGGCGTAAGAACCCTTGAGGGTCAGCGGGTCGACCTGCTCTTCGCGGGCCAGCAGCAGGAACTCGCGCAGCTCCTTGCGGAAGAATTCGGCGCGCGGCGGGTAGTCGAAGCCCAGGGTCGACAGCGCGTCGATCACCCGGAAATTCCCGGTGTTACGGCCAAAGAAGGTCTCGACGCCAATGATAGCCACAATGAACTGGGCTGGTACGCCGTATTCCTGCTCGGCACGGGCCAGGGCCGCCTCGTGCTGGCGCCAGAAGTCCACGCCCCGGGCGATACGCGCCTCGGTGATGAACATCGGCCGGTACTCGCTCCACTGCTTGACCCGCTCGGCGGGCCGGGAGATGGCGTCAAGGATCGACTGCTTGCGCTCGGCCTCGCGAAACACGCCCATCAGCTGCTCACCGGCAAAACCGTAGTCGCGGGTCATCTCACCGACGAATTCGGCCACCTGCGGCGAGCCTTCGTATTCGCCAGCCTGGGCATGGGACGCACCGCCCAGGAAGCCGACCAGGCCGATCCACGGCGCATATCGCGTCGACCAGCCACGCATTGCTTGCATTGAACTCTTCACCTTATTCAAACCTGCGCGATCCATTTGCGATGCGTATGAATCGACATCAAGACCCCAAACGCTGACAGTAGTGTCACCAGCGAAGTTCCTCCGTAGCTAATGAATGGCAACGGCACCCCCACGACCGGCAACAGGCCACTGACCATACCGATGTTGACGAAAACATAAACAAAAAACGTCATGGTCAGGCTGCCCGCCAGCAACTTGCCGAACAACGTCTGGGCCTGGGCGGTGATCACCAGCCCCCGGCCGATCAGCAGCAAATAGATCAGCAGCAGCACGCAGATACCCACCAGGCCGAACTCCTCGCCCATCACGGCGATGATGAAGTCGGTGTGGCTTTCCGGCAAAAAGTCCAGGTGCGACTGGGTGCCCATCAGCCAGCCCTTGCCGAACACCCCGCCGGAACCGATGGCGGCCTTGGACTGGATGATGTTCCAGCCGGTGCCCAGCGGATCGCTCTCCGGGTCGAGGAAGGTCAGGATTCGCTGCTTCTGGTAGTCGTGCATCACGAAGTACCACATGGCCACCGACACCGGCACGGCGATGGCGATCACGCTGAGGATCCAGCGCCAGCGCAACCCGCCCATGAATAGCACGAAGGCACCACCGGCCAGGATCAGCAGCGAAGTACCCAGGTCCGGCTGGCGCACGATCAGGATGAACGGGATGCCGATCAGCAACAGGCTGATGCACACGTGCTTGAGCTGCGGCGGCAGGGTGCGCTTGGACAGGTACCAGGCGATGGTCGCCGGCATGATGATCTTGAGGAACTCCGAAGGCTGGAAGCGGACCACCCCGGGAATGTTGATCCAGCGGGTGGCACCCATGGCGTTGTGGCCCATCACGTCCACCACCACCAGCAGGCCCACGCCCACCACATAGGCCAGCGGCACCCAGCGGGCCATGAAACGCGGCTCGAGCTGGGCAATGACGATCATCGACACCAGGCCGATGCCGAACGAGGTGGCCTGCTTGCCCAGCAGGTCCCAGTTCTTGCCACTGGCCGAATACAGCACGAACAGGCTGCCTGCGGCCAGGGTCAGCAGCAGGATCAGCAACGGACCATCGATGTGCATGCGCTGCAACAGCGTGGCACGACGGCGCATCACATCTTCGCTGGAGAGGATCCGGTCGAAATTATTCTTCACGGGCCGTAGCCTCCGCAGTGGTGGGGCTTGCGTATTCAGGCTTGAGCTGGCCGTGCTCGTCCAGCAGCCAGGCGTCCATGATCTGGCGCACCACCGGCGCGGCGACGCCGGAACCCGACTCACCGTTCTCGACCATCACCGATACGACGATCTTCGGGTTGTCGGCCGGCGCGAAGCCGACGAACAAGGCGTGGTCGCGATGGCGTTCCTGGACCTTGGAGCGGTCGTACTTCTCGCCCTGCTTGATGGCGACGACCTGGGCCGTACCGCTCTTGCCGGCAATGCGGTAGGGCGAGCCGATGGCCGCCTTGCGGGCGGTGCCCCGGGCGCCGTGCATCACCTGCTGCATGCCGTTGTTGACCTTCTGCCAGTCCGACGGATTGCGCAGGATGATGTCTGGCATCGGGTCCGGGTCCACCGGTTTCTGGCCTTCGATGGTCTTGGCCAGGTGCGGGCGATACCACTTGCCCTTGCTCGCCACCAGCGCCGTGGCCTGGGCCAGCTGCAAGGGCGTGGCCTGCATGTAGCCCTGGCCGATCCCCAGGATCAGGGTTTCGCCGGGGAACCAGGCCTGGCGCCGGGTCGCGCGCTTCCATTCCCGGGACGGCATCAAGCCAGGTGACTCTTCGAACATGTCCAGGGAGACCTTCTGACCGATGCCGAACTTGCCTAGGTAGGACGACAACCGATCGATCCCCAGCTTGTGGGCCAGGTCATAGAAGTAGGTGTCGTTGGAACGCATGATGGCCGTTTCCAGGTCCACATAACCGTCGCCGGTGCGGTTCCAGTTGCGGTACTTGTGGTCGTAGTTGGGCAGCATGTAATAGCCGGGGTCATAGACCCGGCTCGACGCGGTCACCACGCCAGAGTCCAGCCCGGCAATCGCCACGGCAGGCTTGATGGTCGACCCCGGCGGATAGAGGCCGCGCAGCACACGGTTGAACAGCGGCCGATCGATGGAATCGCGCAACTCGGCGTAGGCCTTGAAGCTGATACCGGTGACGAACAGGTTCGGGTCGAAACTCGGCTGGCTGACCATCGCCAGCACCTCGCCGGTGTTCGGGTCCAGCGCCACCACGGCGCCACGGCGACCGCCCAGCGCCGCTTCGGCGGCCTCTTGCAGCTTGATGTCCAGGCTCAGGACGATGTCCTTGCCGGGAATCGGGTCGGTGCGCTTGAGCACCCGCAATACGCGGCCGCGAGCATTGGTTTCGACTTCCTCGTAACCCACCTGGCCATGCAGCTCCGGCTCGTAGAAACGCTCGATGCCGGTCTTGCCGATATGGTGGGTGCCGCTGTAATTGACCGGATCGAGGGTCTTGAGCTCTTTCTCGTTGATCCGCCCCATGTAGCCGACCGAGTGGGCAAAGTGCGGCCCCTGGGGATAATGACGCACCAACTGCGCCACCACCTCGACGCCGGGCAGGCGGAACTGGTTCACGGCGATCAGGGCGATCTGCTCTTCGGTCAGCTCGAACAGGATCGGCACCGGCTCGAACGGACGTCGGCCCTGGCGCATGCGCTTCTCGAAGATCGCCCGGTCCTCGGGCGTCAGTTGCAGCACTTCGACGATCACGTCGAGCACGTGCTGCCAGTCGCCGGAGCGCTCGCGGGTCATGCTCAGGCTGAAGCTGGGCCGGTTATCCGCCACCACCACGCCATTGCGGTCGAAGATCAACCCGCGGGTCGGCGGAATCGGCTGCACATGCACCCGGTTGTTTTCCGACAGGGTCGAGTGGTACTCGTACTGGATCACCTGGAGGAAATACAAGCGCGCAATCAGCACGCCGATCAGCGTCACCACCGTAATAGCGCCGAACACGACGCGGCCCCGCACCAGGCGGGCGTCTTTTTCGTGGTCCTTGATACGGATCGGCTGGGGCATGGGGCAGGATTACTTGTGGTAAGGGTGCCCGGACAGAACTGTCCAGGCACGATACAGCTGTTCGCCGATCAGGATCCGCACCAGCGGGTGTGGCAACGTCAACGGCGACAATGACCAGCGCTGATCGGCCCGGGCACAGACTTCCGGCGCCAGCCCTTCCGGGCCACCGACCATGAAATTGACCGTACGCGAATCCAGCCGCCAGCGATCGAGCTCCACCGCCAGTTGCTCGGTGCTCCAGGGCTTGCCGTGGACTTCGAGGGTGACAATGCGCTCGTTCGGCCCGACCTTGGCCAGCATGGCTTCGCCTTCCTGGCGGATGAAGCGCGCCACGTCGGCGTTCTTGCCACGGGTGTTGAGCGGAATTTCCACCAGTTCCAGGGCCAGCTCGGACGGAAGACGCTTGGCATATTCATGCCAGCCTTCTTCCACCCACTTGGGCATGCGAGAACCGACGGCGATCAGGCGCAGTCGCACAGCGGTCCCTTATTGCTGGTCTTTGTTGAGCTTGGTGAAGTGCTCATGGGGGTTTTCCGGGCTGTGGTGCGCGGCGCTGGCCGAACGGCTCTGCTCGGCACCGGCCCACAGGCGCTCCAGGTCGTAGAACTGGCGCGCCGAGGCAGTCATCATGTGCACGATGACGTCGTCCATATCCAGCAGTACCCAGTCGCTGTCGCCCTTGCCTTCTTCACCCAGCGGCTTGACGCCCTGGGCCTTGACCGCTTCGCGGACCTTGTCCAGCATCGCGCCGATCTGGCGGTTGGAGGTACCGGTGGCGATGATCATGTAGTCCGTGATGCTCTGCTTTTCACGAACGTCGATCACCTGGATGTCCTGTGCCTTGACGTCTTCCAGGGCCGCCACGGCCACCTTGACCAGTTCTTCACCGGCCAGTACGACGCCGGTGTGGGCCTCTACTGGCAGCGGGGCGCTTTTGAACGTGCCTTTGCGCTTTACTTTGTTTACGTCTTTGTCAGTCATATAAAACTCGTTTTGCTCGTATGTTCGGGCGCTTCGCTACACGCATTCACGTGCCTTGAAGCACACCTTTTTCAGTTCGACGCACGGTAAAGCCCGTGCGCATCGATGTAGGCCAGGACCGCGTCGGGCACCAGGAAACGTACCGACTTACCGCTGGCCAGCAGTTGACGGATCTGGGTGGCGGATACCGCGAGCGGCGTCTGCCAGACGAATGCAATCTGTCCGCTCGGCCCTTTCAGGGCCAGCGGGTCGCTCACCGAGCGGGCCGCCAGCAGGTTGCGCAAGGCATCCGGCGGCTCGCTGTCGGCATCCGGGCGTTGCAGCACCAGGATGTGGCAATGCTGGAGCAACTCTTCCCAGCGATGCCAAGTGGGCAGGCCGCAAAATGCGTCCCAGCCCAGAAGCAGAAAAACCTGGGCATCAGCGGCCAGTTCGGCGCGCATCAGCTCCAGGGTATCAATGGTGTAGGACGGTTTGTCCCGCTGCAATTCGCGGGCGTCCACCACCAACGGTGCCACACCGGCCACCGCGCACTCGACCATCGCCAGGCGGTCCTGCGCCGACACCTGCGGCGTATCCCGGTGAGGCGGCCGGGCGCTGGGCGTCAGGCGTAGCTCATCGAGGGCCAGGGCGTCGGCGACTTCCAGCGCACCGCGCAAATGGCCGATGTGCACCGGGTCGAACGTGCCGCCCAGGATACCGATGCGCCGGGGCAGGGTTGTCGTCGTCACAGCAGCTGGCGGGTCGAGATCGCCCAAGTCAGACCGACTCCTGTCCGCGCAACTGGCCGTCACCGACCACGATGTACTTCTCGCAGGTCAGGCCTTCGAGGCCCACCGGGCCGCGGGCGTGCAGCTTATCAGTAGAAATGCCGATCTCGGCACCCAATCCGTATTCAAAGCCATCGGCGAAGCAGGTCGGGGTGTTGATCATCACCGACGCCGAATCCACTTCGGCCACGAAGCGCCGGGTTTCACCCAGGTTTTCACTGACAATGGAGTCGGTGTGGTGCGAGCCGTGGCGATTGATGTGCTCGATGGCCTCCTCCAGCCCGTCGACCACACGGATCGACAGGATCGGCGCCAGGTATTCGGTGTCCCAGTCTTCTTGCGTGGCCGCAACGGCCTCGATGATCACCCGGGTGCGCTCGCAACCGCGCAGCTCGACGCCTTTCTCGCGGAACTGGGCAGCCATCGACGGCAGGAAGTCCTTGGCCACGGCCTGGTCCACCAGCAGGGTTTCCATCGCGCCGCAGATACCGTAGCGGTAGGTCTTGGCGTTGAAGGCGATGCGCTGGGCCTTCGGCAATTCAGCGTGGGCGCTGACGTAGACGTGGCAGATGCCGTCCAGGTGCTTGATCACCGGCACGCGGGCGTCACGGCTGACCCGTTCGATCAGGCCCTTGCCGCCACGCGGCACGATGACATCGACGAACTCGGGCATGGTGATCAATGCCCCGACTGCGGCACGGTCAGTGGTTTCCACCACTTGCACCACGGCCGCCGGCAGATCGGCTTCGGCCAGGCCGCGCTGGATGCAGGCGGCAATGGCGCGGTTGGAATGGATCGCCTCGGAGCCGCCACGCAGGATGGTCGCGTTACCCGACTTCAGGCACAGGCTGGCGGCGTCGATGGTCACGTTCGGCCGCGACTCGTAGATGATCCCGACCACGCCCAGGGGCACGCGCATCTTGCCGACCTGGATGCCCGACGGCCGGTAGCTCATGTCGCGGATCGCCCCGACCGGGTCCGGCAGGGCCGCGACCTGGCGCAGACCGACGATCATGCCGTCGATGCGTGCGGGGGTCAGCGCCAGGCGCTCGAGCATGGCCGGTTCCAGACCATTGGCCCGGCCGGCGGCCAGGTCCAGCTCGTTGGCAGCGGACAACTCGGCACGCGCAGCGTCCAGCGCATTGGCGGCGGCCTGCAGGGCGCGGTTTTTCTGCGCGGTGCTGGCCCGGCCGATGATGCGCGACGCTTGGCGAGCGGCGCGACCCAGGCGGGTCATGTAGTCAAGAACGGACTCAGTCATGGTCTGTGTGGTCTTGGCGATGAGGAAAGCGGCAGATTATAGCTGTCGTAACCCTCGACTAACAGCATGGACTCACAGTGGTGACCGGCGGAGGAGCAAAACAGGCGTAAACAGCCGGTTGAAGCGACTGTTCAGCGGTGATTAAGCTTTCCATTGCTATCATCGCGCTTCCTTTGGCCTCACCTCGTTTATCGCCATGACCGATTTGCCATCGCCCAACGCCCTGCCCCACGCCTTTTTCGATCGCGACGCCCAGGTGCTTGCCAAGGACCTGCTGGGCAAAGTCATCCGTCACAAGGTCGGTGACCTGTGGCTCAGCGCGCGGATCATCGAGACCGAGGCGTATTACTTCGCCGAAAAAGGCAGCCACGCCTCGCTGGGCTACACAGAAAAACGTAAGGCTTTGTTTCTGGATGGCGGCCACATCTATATGTACTACGCCCGGGGCGGCGATTCGTTGAACTTCAGCGCCCAGGGCCCCGGCAATGCGGTGCTGATCAAATCGGCGTACCCGTGGGTCGATGCTCTTTCCGGGCCGGCGAGCCTGGCGCAGATGCTGCTCAACAACCCCGACGCCCAAGGCCGGCCGCGCACACCGCAGAAACTCTGTGCCGGCCAGACCTTGCTGTGCAAAGCCCTGGGGCTGAAAGTGCCGGACTGGGACGCCAAACGCTTCGACCCCGAGCGCTTGCTGGTGGAAGATGTCGGCGTGCCGACGGTCAATGCGATCCAGACCACCCGCCTGGGCATTCCCCAGGGACGGGACGAGCACCTGCCCTACCGCTTCGTCGATGCCGCCTATGCCCCGTGGTGCACCCGCAACCCTTTGCGGCGCGGACAGGTCGAAGGGCGTGATTATTTTTTGTTGTCCTGATGAAATATCGTCCCCCCTATGGGAGCGGGCTTGTGGGAGCAAGGCTTGCCCGCGATGCAGGCGACACGGATCAACAGTAAGGTCGCGTCATCGTTCGTCGCGAGCAAGCTTTGCTCCCACAAGCGCTCCCCACAGTAAAAACTGCATGCCGATCAATATTCAATGGAGTTGTATTTATGGGCCCATGGCTCGATAGCATCACCGGTTGGTTGACCGTCAACCCGCAATGGCTGGCGGTGGCGGTGTTCATCGTCGCCTGCGTGGAGTGCCTGGCCATCGCCGGCCTGATCGTGCCCGGTACCGTGCTGTTGTTTGCCATCGCCGTGCTGGCCGGCAGCGGCGCATTGTCCTTGGGCGAGACGTTGCTGCTGGGCCTGCTCGGCGGCTTGCTGGGGGACCTGGTGTCGTACTTCCTCGGCCGGCATTTCCACCAGAACATCCGGCGCCTGCCGGGGCTGCGGCATCACCCGGAATGGATGAGCGCGGCGGAAAACTATTTCCAGCGCTACGGCATCGCCAGCCTGCTGGTGGGCCGTTTCATCGGCCCGCTACGGCCCATGTTGCCGATGGTGGCCGGGATGTGCGACATGCCGTTCCCGCGTTTCGCCGCCGTCAGCGTGTTGGCTGCGGCAGGCTGGACCGTGGCGTACCTGCTACCGGGCTGGGCCACCGGGGCGGCGTTTCGCCTGCCGCTGCCTGAAGGTTTCTGGCCACAGGCCGGCGTGGTCATCGGCAGTATCGCGGTGATGATCGGGCTGAGCGTCAACAGCAGCCTGCGTCGCCATCGCCATGCCACGGCGCTGATCGCAGGCCTCGGCCTGGTGATCCTGATCGGCCTGTTCATCGGCTTTCGCTACCTGACGGCGTTCGACCAGGGCTTGATGGCCCTGGTCCAGGAGCATCGCAGCCCGACACTGGATGAAATCGCCGTGACCTTCACGCTGATCGGCGAATTCCGCTACATGCTGATTGTCTGCAGCCTGTTGACCGCGTTATTGCTGTTGGCACGGCAATGGCGGCAGGCGATCTTTGCCGGTGGCACGATGCTGCTCACCTCCCTGGCCAATACTGGTAGCAAACACTTCTTTGCCCGTGTGCGCCCGGAAATCCTCACCGACCCGCTGACCAGCTACAGCATGCCCAGCGGCCACTCCTCCGGGGCATTCGCGCTGTTCCTGACCCTCGCCGTCCTGGCCGGTCGCGGCCAACCGCCACGCCTGCGCCTGACCTGGCTGCTGCTGGGCTGCCTGCCAGCGCTGGCCATCGCCCTGTCGCGGGTTTACCTGGGGGCGCACTGGCCGAGCGACATCGTCGCCGGGGCGATGCTCGCCGCCAGCATCTGTGCGGCCGCCCTGTGGTTGAGCCAGCGCCAAAGCCCGCTACCGGCCATGCCGCCGAAAGTCTGGTGGCTGATCCTGCCGGCGCTGGTGGCGGTGTTCAGCTTCTTCGCGCTGCGGCACCTGCCGCATGCGATGTTGCGGTATGCCTATTGAACACACTATCTGTGGGCACTGGAGATCCCCTGTGGGAGCGGTGTTGTTCGGTGGATATGAGTGGTGTCAGGCGAAGAGTTCGCCCTGCAACTCATCGAGCAACGCCTGGATCGCATCCAGGCGCTGTTGCGGGTCGTCGAGTTGCAGCAGGTCGATCTTGTCCAGCTCATTGAACGGCAGCAGGTAGGCCAGTTGATTGGCCAGCGATTGCTGGCCGGTCGCTTCGGTGCCCATGTTCAGGGCCTCGACCATCGGGTGCTCGGCCAGGGCCTTGAGCAGCGCCACCAGGTCGGCGTCTTCCTCTTGCAGCGGTTGCTCCGGTTCTTCTTCCAGCCACTCGACTTCAGCGACCGTCAGTTGATCCGCCTGGACGCTGCTGTCATGGACGATAAAACGCCGCCCGCCCTGCACGCGAATGCCCAGCAGACCATTGTCCTGCTGGGAAAAGTCGGTGATGCGCGCTTCGCAACCGACCCGCGCGTAGCCCTCAGGCGCGATGCCGACTTCCTCGCCATCGAGGATGCACACCACGCCGAAGCCTTCGCCCTTTTTCATGCAGCGCCCGATCATGTCGAGGTAACGCGCCTCGAAAATCTGCAAGTCGAGGATGCAACCGGGGAACAGCACGGTGTTCAACGGGAAAAGCGGCAAGCTCATAACCAGTTCCTTAAACCGTCATCGACACCACCAACGGCAGCAGCACCGCCGTGGCCACGCCCATCAGACTCATTGCCAGCGCCGCAAAGGCGCCTGTTTCCTCGCTTTCCTGCAACGCCACCGACGTGCCCACCGCATGGGCCGCCAGCCCCAGGGCCATGCCCCGGGCTTCTGGGCTATGGACACCCAGCCTGGTCAGAATGCTCGGACCGAGGATCGCCCCGAGCACACCGGTGATCAACACGAACACCGCCGCCATCGCCGCCACACCGCCGATCTGCTCGGCCACCAGCATGGCGATCGGCGAGGTCACGGACTTGGGCGCCATGGTCATCAGAATCATGTGCTCGGCACCAAAAGCCCAGCCCAACACCACCGCAGAGCCGGTGGCAAACACCCCAGCTATCACCAGCGTAGTAAAAATCGGCCAGAACAACTGCCGGATCCGTCGCAAGTTCAAATACAACGGCACGGCCAGGGCGACCGTGGCCGGGCCCAGCAGGATGCTGAGGATCTCGGTGCTCTTGCGGTATTCGGCATAGTCGATGCCGCAACCGACCAGCACGACGATCAACAGCACCATCGACATCAGCACCGGTTGCAGGAACACCCAGCGGGTTTTTTCGAACGCCGCCAGTACCAGTTGATAGGCGCCCAGGGTAATGCCGATGCCAAACAGCGGATGGTGGATCACCGAGGTCCAGGCACCTTGCCAGTCGAGCATCATTGACTGTCCTCCGGAGCGGCGATGTGACGCCGGGCCAGGCGCTGCATCAGCACCCCTGTCAACGCCACGGACAGCACCAGCGATAAGGTCAACGCGCCGACGATGGCCCAGAAATCGGCGGCAATCGCCCGGGCATAGACCATCACCCCCACTGCGGGCGGCACCAGCAGCAATGGCAGATAACGCAGCAGGCTGCTGGCGGCCAGGTTCAGCGGCTCGCTGACTTCGCCGCGCACCACCAGATAACCGAGCAACAGCAGCAGGCCAATGATCGGCCCCGGCAACACCGGCAAGAACAAATGATTGATCGCAGTGCCCAGTAATTGAAACAGCACCAGCCAGGTCAGGCCCCGTAGCAACATCCGCTCTCTCCCCTGCAACACTTACTCAAAGAATGCGCCGGCATTATAAGCATGCCCACGCTATGGGTCGGCATTCGTAAAAAGCATGTTCGGTGACCTTACTTGCGCGCCATGTTGATCTACAGTGGTTCTCCGGGGATGCCGATCCCCGTTCCAGAAAAAGTAAAACAGATGAACCCAAGGAGAGTCTCAATGCCCTACGTCCCCGTTGCAGCGCTCAAAGATTATGTCGGCAAGGAACTTGGACGTTCCGAATGGCTCACCATCGATCAGGAGCGCATCAACCTGTTCGCCGAAGCCACTGGCGACTTTCAGTTCATCCACGTCGATCCGGTCAAGGCCGCGCAGACCCCGTTTGGCAGCACCATCGCCCACGGTTTCCTGTCGCTGTCGCTGATGCCCAAGCTGATGGAAGACATCCTGATCCTGCCCGAGGGCGTGAAGATGGTCGTCAACTACGGGCTGGACAGCGTACGCTTCATCCAACCGGTGAAGGTCGATTCCAAGGTGCGGCTCAAGGTCGACCTGGTGGAAGTCACCGAGAAAAAACCTGGCCAATGGCTGCTCAAGGCCACCGCCACACTGGAGATCGAAGGTTCGGAAAAACCGGCCTACATCGCCGAGCCGCTGTCGCTCTGCTTCGTGTAAACCTGCGCGGTCGCGAAACCGCTCAGGCAGTTTCGCATCGCTTCTCTGTATCCAAGGGGCATAGCTGCGGCATACTCGTGGCCTGATGACCTGGATCCCGTTATGCGCTTATTCGTCCCACTGACTCTGACCCTGCTGCTCACCGCCTGTGGCAACGGCGAATCGCCGCTGCCTCCCGACGCGCGCCTGCCCGACGGCGGCCGCTATCGCGGCGACCTGATGGACGGGCTGCTGCAAGGCCAGGGGCGCATCGACTACCCCAATGGCAGCTGGTACGCCGGGCAGTTCGACAAAGGCCAGTGGCACGGCACCGGGGAATGGCATGGCAGCAATGGCGAGGTCTATCGCGGCCAGTTCGAGCAGGGCCTGTTCCACGGCCAGGGCAGCCTGACCACACCGACCAGCAGCTACACCGGCGGCTTCAAGCTGGGGCGCCGGGACGGTGAAGGGACGCTCAAGGAAAACGGCATGACCTACCGGGGCGAGTTCAAGGCCGACCGCTATTCCGGCCTCGGACGCCTGGAACTCGACGACGGCAGCCAGTACCAAGGCCCGTTCGCCAACGGCAAGCCCAACGGTGAAGGCCAGCGCTTCGACGCCAGCGGCAACCAGTTCACCGGGCATTTTGTCGACGGGCAACTGCAGGGCAAGGGCACCTTCAACAGTGCCGATGGCGATGTCTACATCGGCGGCTTCAAGAACAACCAGCTCAACGGTCGCGGGCGCTACGAAAATGCCGACGGCGATGTCTGGATCGGCCGGTTCAAGGACGGCGCGCTGACCGGCAAGGGCGAACTGATCGGCGCTGACGGCAGCCACTATCTCGGTCAATTCAATGATTGGCGCTTTACTGGCGAGGGCCGCCTGAACCTGCCCGACGGCAGTTTCTACGTCGGCCAGTTCGAAAGCGACAGCTACCACGGGCGCGGCACCCTGGCGCTGACAGACGGCACCGTGCAAAGCGGCACCTGGGCCAACGGCCAACGGGTGCGCGACGCGGACGGCAGGCTGCTGCCGGATGTGCTCGAACTTGGCGTGCTGGCCCAAGGCCGCCTACTGGACGATGCTCTCGCCAACATCCCGGCCTCGACCCCGGCGGTGGAGCTGTACAGCCTGACCCTGGGCGGCGATGGCAAGCAAAGCGTGTTCCTGCGCGAATCCGACTATGTCGCCAACATGCTCGCCAGCCGTTTCGGCGCGTTCGGGCAGATTCGCCTGGTCAACCACCGCGATCACCTCGGCGACCGGCCCATGGCCAGCCGCGAAAGCCTGCGCCGCGCCGCCGCCACCCTGGCCGAGCGCAGTGGTCCGGAAGACCTGATTTTCATCTACCTGACCAGCCACGGCACCAGCGAGCATGAGCTGGTGCTCGACCAGCCGCGCATGGAACTGGCCGACCTGCCCGCCGATGAACTGGCCGTGGTGCTGGCGCCACTGAAGAACCGCGACAAGATCGTAGTGATCTCGGCCTGTTATTCCGGCGGCTTCATCCCGGCACTCAAGGATGAACGCACCCTGATCATGACCGCCTCCCGGGGCGACCGGGTGTCCTTCGGCTGCTCCGAGGAAGCCAACTTCACCTATTTCGGCGATGCGCTGTTCGCCCAGGCATTGAACCAGACCGACGACTTGGAGCAGGCCTTCAAGCGAGCCAAGGCCACCGTTGCCGAGCGCGAACAGGCCGACAACTTCGAAGCGTCCGAACCTCAGATGTGGGCGCCGAGGACGGTCCTTTCCCACTGGCAACTGCTGCGCAAACAGCAGGCACGTAAAGCATTGCAAAGTGCTGCATTGAACGACGAGGCCACAAAGAGCAACTAAGCTGAACCGTATCAAGGGGGAAACACTATGTACTTGACGCCTCAGCATGTTTTGCTCGCCGGTGCTACCGGGCTGACCGGGGAACATCTACTGGACCGGCTGCTCAACGAGCCGACCATCACTCGCGTATTGGCGCCTTCACGCCGGCCACTGGCTGAACATCCACACTTGGAAAACCCGGTTGGGGAGCCGGCCCAGGTGCTGCCACAACTCAGTGGCCAGGTGGACATCGCCTTCTGCTGCCTCGGCACAACCATCAAGAAAGCCGGCTCTGAAGCAGCCTTCCGCGCGATCGACCTGGACCTGGTCGTGGCGTTTGCCAAGCGCGCCCGGGAACTGGGCGCACGGCATCTGGTGGTGATCAGCGCGCTGGGGGCCGACGCCAAGTCATCGATCTTCTACAACCGGGTCAAAGGTGAAATGGAGGCGGCGCTCAAGGCCCAGGGCTGGCCGCAACTGACCATTTGCCGGCCTTCCCTGCTGCTGGGCGACCGCGTCGAACCGCGCCTGGCCGAGCAACTGGCTGGCCCCTTGTCGAAGCTGATCCCAGGCAAGTACCACGGCATCGAAGCCTGCCAACTGGCCCGGGCCATGTGGCGTCTGGCGCTGGAAGAGCAGGATGGGGTGCGGGTGGTGGAGTCGGATGAGTTGCGCAAGCTCGGCAAATAGTCATGTGGTGCCTAGTCGGACGCCTTCGCGAGCAAGCCCGCTCCCACATTCGACCGCATTCCTTCTGGAGGAACACGATCACCTGTGGGAGCGGGCTTGCTCGCGAAGGGCGCGCCACCAATCCAAAGCCAAGCACTTATTGTGGGTGCTACAACCCCCCTGTAGCCTGAAACCCCACACCTATGGCGGTAAACAACGACAACGGCAACAACAAGGTATCGAGCAGCGCACTGCCCGGCAGATCGAGACCCGGGTAGCTCGGCGCCTCGGCGCCAAAGCGGTCCTTGGCGCAGCAGCCACCGTTGAGGGCGTACAAATCCAGGCGTGTTCCGGCGTACACCACCGGCGCACCAGGCTTGGCGGCGTCGAGGGTGCGGGCCGTGGCGCAGCCGGTCAGCTGCAGCGCCAACAGCACGATCAGCAGCTTATTCATCGCTGCTCAAATGATGTTCGCCCCAGCGCGGCAACATGTCCTGGGGAATGTTCAGCAGATTGAGGATCCGGGCGACGACAAAATCGATCAGGTCATCAATGGTCTGCGGCTGGTGATAAAAACCCGGCGAGGCCGGCAGGATGCTCACGCCCATGTTCGACAGCTTGAGCATGTGCTCCAGGTGAATGCTCGAATACGGCGCTTCCCGCGGCACGAGGATCAACTGGCGGCGCTCCTTGAGCGTGACGTCCGCCGCCCGTTCGATCAGGTTGTTGCAGGCCCCGGTGGCAATCGCCGAGAGCGTCCCGGTGGAACACGGCACCACCACCATGGCCGCCGGCGCGCCGGAGCCCGAGGCCACCGGCGACATCCAGTCTTCCTTGCCATACACGCGAATCTGCCCCGCCGCCGCACCGGTGTATTCAGTGAGGAAGGCCTGCATCATCTGGGTCTTGGCCGGCAGGGTCACATCGGTCTCGGTGGCCATCACCAACTGCGCGGCCTTGGAGATGAGGAAATGCACCTCGCGGTCTTCGCGCACCAGGCAATCGAGCAGGCGCAAGCCGTACTGGGCGCCGGACGCACCGGTCATCGCCAGCGTGATGCGTTCCGGACCATTGCTCATTTCAGCGCCTCGGCCAGTTTGCCGTGCAGGCCGCCGAAGCCGCCGTTGCTCATGATCACCACGTGAGTGCCGGGCTGGGCCTGGCTCTTCACGCGCTCGATGATGCCTTCCAGCGAATCGCTGACAATCGACGGCACCGTGCACAGCGCCGCAGTGGCACCGAGGTCCCAGCCGAGGTTGGCCGGTGCGTACCAGATCACCTGGTCGGCATCGACCACGCTTTCCGGCAGGCCGTCACGGTGCGCGCCGAGCTTCATGGAGTTGGAACGCGGCTCGATGATCGCAATCAGCGGCGCATCGCCGATGCGCTTGCGCAACCCGTCGAGGGTGGTGGCGATGGCGGTCGGGTGGTGGGCGAAGTCGTCATAGATGGTGATGCCGCGCACTTCGGCGACCTTCTCCATCCGCCGCTTCACGCTCTTGAACGCGCTCAACGCGGCAATGCCCATGGATGGCACTACGCCGACATGCCGAGCCGCCGCCAGGGTCGCCAGGGCATTGGCAACGTTGTGCTGGCCGGTCATGTCCCACTCGACCACGCCTTGGGACACGCCTTCGAACATGACTTCGAATTGCGAACCGTCATCCTTGAGCAACTTCACCTGCCACTGCCCACCCGCGCCGGTGGTTTGCACCGGAGTCCAGCAGCCCATCTCGATCACGCGCTGCAAGGCCGGTTCGGTGGTCGGGTGAATCACCAGGCCTTCACTCGGGATGGTGCGCACCAAATGGTGGAACTGCCGCTCGATGGCCGGCAGATCGGGGAAGATGTCCGCATGATCGAACTCAAGGTTGTTGAGGATCGCGGTACGGGGACGGTAGTGGACGAATTTCGAGCGCTTGTCGAAAAACGCGCTGTCGTATTCGTCAGCCTCGATCACGAAGAACGGCGTGCCACCCAGGCGCGCCGACACCGAGAAATTCTGCGGCACGCCACCGATCAAAAAGCCCGGGCTCATGCCGGCGTGCTCCAGCACCCAGGCGAGCATGCTGCTGGTGGTGGTCTTGCCGTGGGTGCCGGCCACAGCCAGGACCCAACGGCCCTGCAGCACGTGATCGGCCAGCCACTGCGGCCCGGACACGTACGGCAGGCCTTTGTTGAGCACGTACTCCACCGCCGGGTTGCCACGGGACATGGCGTTGCCAATGACCACCAGGTCCGGCGCCGGGTCCAGTTGCGCCGGGTCGTAGCCTTGGGTCAGCTCGATGCCCTGGGCCTCCAGCTGAGTGCTCATCGGCGGGTAGACGTTGGCGTCGGAGCCGGTCACGTGATGGCCCAGCTCCTTGGCCAGGACCGCCATCGAACCCATGAAAGTGCCGCAAATACCGAGAATATGGATGTGCATAGTCGACCTCGTAAAACATGGCCGCAGGTTAGCCTAGGGAGGGGGAAATCGCACCTTGTGTTTCGAATCTGATCGTTCCCACGCTCCGCGTGGGAATGCAGCCCGGGACGCTCTGCGTCCCTGGAAGCCGAACGCGGAGCGTCCGCAGAGGCATTCCCACGCGGAGCGTGGGAACGATCGTCACGCGGTTATCGGGCAATCGCGTGCTTGCGCAGCTTGCGGTAGAGGGTATTGCGGCTGATCCCCAGTTGCTCGGCAGTGTGGGTCATGTGCCAGCGCTGGCGCTCCAGCGCATCGAGCAATGCCAACCGTTCGGCATCCTCCAGCGGCCGCTCCGCCACCGTTTCAACCAGCGCAATCGACGGACGCTGGCGGATCATCGCCGGCAAGTCCTCCAGCCCGATCCGCCCGCCGTCGCACAGCGCGGCAAGGGTCCGCAGCACGTTGCGCAATTGCCGCACGTTGCCCGGCCAGTCGAACCCCAGCAACGCCTGGCGCGCCGGTTCGTCGATGGACACCGTCTCGGCCCCGCTCTCTTCCGCCAACAGAAAATCCAGCAACTGCGACTTGTCGCTGCGCTCGCGCAACGCCGGCAACGGGATTTCCAGGCCGTTGAGCCGGTAGTACAAATCCTCACGAAAACTGCCGTCCTGCACCCGATCCAGCAACTGCCGGTGAGTGGCGCTGATGATGCGCACGTTCACCGCCTCGGGCTCGCCGCCGATGGGCACCACTTGGCGATCCTCCAGCACCCGCAGCAAGCGGGTCTGCAAGGCCAGGGGCATGTCGCCGATTTCATCGAGGAACAGCGTGCCGCCGTCGGCCTGTTGCAACTTGCCACGCATGCCTTCCTTGCGCGCGCCGGTGAAGCTGCCGCCGCGATAGCCAAACAGCTCGCTCTCGATCAGGCTTTCCGGGATGGCCGCGCAGTTGAGGGCGACGAAATGCTTGCCGGCGCGCTGGCTGGCGTGATGCACGGCCTTGGCAAACGCCTCCTTGCCGGAGCCGGTTTCGCCCTGAATCAGCAGCGGCACATCGCGCTCGAACACCCGCAGCGCCTTGCGAAAATGTTCCTGCAACGCCGCATCCCCCAGGCAGATGCCCGGCAGCCGTGCGGGCTCGATAATCTTGAGCGCTGCCGCAACCGGCACCGGCACGCTGCGCGGCTGCCCACGCAGCACGGCGAACAAATGCCGGCCGTCACGGGTGCGCAGCGGCCAACTCGCACTGGCATTTACACTCGCGCGGCCGAGCAATTCGTCCAACGAACAGTCGAAAAAGTCCCCCACCCGCTGCCCCAGCAAGCTGCCGCGAATATGCCCCAGCAGGTTCAGCGCACTCTGGTTGACGGCGCTGATCCGCCCTTCGCCGTCGAACGCCATCAGGCCTTCGCTGAACAGCCCCACGGACTCAGCCTGCAGATGGAAGCGCAGCAGCCATTGATTGTCGAAGCAACGCAGGAAGTAGCAGCTCTCGATCATCTTCGCCGAGAGATTGACCAGGGCCATGGTGTGGAACTGGCTCTGGCGCGACACGTCCGGCCGGGCCGAAGACACGTCGAGCACCGCCAGCAGCTCGCCCTGGGGGTCGAAGACCGGGCTGGCCGAGCAGGTCAGGCCGGTGTGGCGGCCGCGAAAATGTTCTTCCTGGTGGATGGTCAGGGCCTGGCGCTCCACCAGGCAGGTGCCGATGCCGTTGGTGCCTTCGCAGGCTTCGCTCCAATCGGCGCCGAGCCAGAGGCCGGCCCGTTCGAAAATCTTCCGTTCGCTGGGGGCGGTGACGCAGTTGAGGATCACGCCCCGGGCGTCGGTCAGCAACACCGCGTGGCCAGCGCCGGAGAGTTGCTGGTGCAGGCTGGTCATTTCATTGCCGGCGATGTGCAGCACCTGTTGCAAGCGCTCGCGGCTTTCCAGCACCCGGCCATGTTCGAGCACCGTCGGCGCCAGGTTCTGGGCCGGGTCGAGGTGATAGTCCTCGAGGCAGCGCAACCAGGAACGGGCAATCGACGGATCGCTGCCAGGGCCCTGCAAATGGGCCTTGCCCTGGGTGACCGTCAGGACTTGCTGGGCATGGCGACTCAAATGGTTGCTGTGCATTTCTTATTGTTCTCCCCGAAGGTTGCGGCCTGCTGGAGCAACTGTCGAACCTGGCCCCTGTGGGAGCAAGGCTTGCCCGCGATGAACGATGACGCGCAGGTCAGTTGAACCGCGTCGTGGCTATCGCGGGCAAGCCTTGCTCCCACAGACCTTGCCCCCACAGACCTTTGTTCCCGCAGGAGCTGTGCTGAATGTTCAGCATCCTCCAGCCCAACCGCCTTTGCAATGCTGGCGCGACCTGTCAGTCACAGACTGTCTCGCATCTGGCACAAACTGTCACACCCGCTGTATCGCAAGCGTCACACAACCCATCCGTTTGTCCGACCAACTCCTCCTAAAGTCTTGATTTACGGGCCCTGCAAGGCAATGGCCCAACCTTTGCTCTAGGCTTAATTACCGGCGCTCAATTTTGCGCGGCCCTCCCGTATAAGCACAAAAGCCAAGGAGAACTCATCATGCGTTACGCTCACCCCGGTACTGAAGGCGCTATCGTTTCGTTCAAGAGCAAATACGGTAACTACATCGGCGGCGAGTTCGTCGCGCCTGTCAAAGGTCAGTACTTCACCAATACTTCCCCGGTCAATGGCGAGGTCATTGCCGAATTCCCGCGCTCCACAGCCGAAGACATCGAAAAGGCCCTGGATGCCGCCCACGCTGCCGCTGATGCCTGGGGTGCCACGTCGGTCCAGGCCCGTTCGCTGATCCTGCTGAAAATCGCCGACCGCATCGAAGCCAACCTCGAAGTGCTGGCGATCACCGAATCCTGGGACAACGGCAAGGCCGTGCGTGAAACCCTCAACGCCGACATCCCCCTGGCCGCCGACCACTTCCGCTACTTCGCCGGTTGCCTGCGGGCCCAGGAAGGCAGCGCCGCCGAGATCGACGGCAACACCGTGGCCTACCACATCCATGAACCGCTGGGCGTGGTCGGGCAGATCATCCCGTGGAACTTCCCGCTGCTGATGGCCGCCTGGAAACTCGCCCCGGCGCTGGCCGCCGGTAACTGCGTGGTGCTCAAGCCGGCCGAGCAAACCCCACTGGGCATCTGCGTGCTCATGGAGCTGATCGGCGACCTGCTGCCGCCTGGCGTACTGAACGTGGTGCAAGGTTTCGGCAAAGAAGCCGGTGAAGCCCTCGCCACCAGCAAGCGCATCGCCAAGATCGCCTTTACCGGTTCCACCCCGGTGGGCTCGCACATCATGAAATGCGCCGCCGAGAACATCATCCCGTCTACCGTGGAACTGGGTGGCAAGTCGCCGAACATCTTCTTCGAAGACATCATGCAAGCCGAGCCGAGCTTCATCGAGAAAGCCGCCGAAGGCCTGGTACTGGCGTTCTTCAACCAGGGCGAAGTCTGCACCTGCCCATCCCGCGCCCTGGTGCAGGAGTCGATCTACGA
The DNA here is from genome assembly GCF_008801605.1 of Pseudomonas brassicacearum subsp. brassicacearum. Lineage (GTDB taxonomy): Bacteria > Pseudomonadota > Gammaproteobacteria > Pseudomonadales > Pseudomonadaceae > Aquipseudomonas > Aquipseudomonas brassicacearum. Next base: position 101,537 of record NZ_VZPJ01000016.1, read on the forward strand.
CGAATTCATGCAAGTGGTGATGAAGAAAGTCCTGCAGATCAAACGCGGCGACCCGCTGGACACCGAGACCATGGTCGGCGCCCAGGCGTCCGAGCAGCAATTCGACAAGATTCTTTCGTACCTGGAAATCGCCAAGGGCGAAGGCGCCGAGCTGCTGACCGGTGGCAAGGTGGAAAAACTCGAGGGCAACCTGGCGACCGGGTATTACATCCAGCCGACCCTGCTCAAGGGCACCAACAAGATGCGCGTGTTCCAGGAAGAAATCTTTGGCCCTGTGGTGAGCATCACCACCTTCAAGGACGAAGCCGAAGCCCTGGCGATCGCCAACGACACCGAGTTCGGCCTCGGTGCCGGCCTCTGGACCCGCGACATCAACCGCGCCTACCGCATGGGCCGGGCGATCAAGGCCGGTCGCGTGTGGACCAACTGCTACCACCTGTACCCGGCGCATGCCGCGTTCGGTGGCTACAAGAAGTCCGGCGTCGGGCGTGAGACGCACAAGATGATGCTCGACCATTACCAGCAGACCAAGAATTTGCTGGTGAGCTACGACATTAATCCGTTGGGGTTCTTCTAACCTGCGGGAAATTGCGCCCGGCTGATCGTTCCCACGCTCTGCGTGGGAATGCCTCTACGGACGCTCCGCGTTCGGCTCTTTGGGACGCGGAGCGTCCCTGGCTGTGTTCCCACGCAGAGCGTGGGAACAATCAAAATCAAACAACAACGCCGTCCCACCGCTCTGGCATGAGCCTTGCGTGCCCGCTCCACAGCAATCCCGAAAGTCCAACAGATCAAACAATAAAAAAGACAGAGAGGACTTATGACTTCTACCACTCAACTCAAACCCACACTCGGCACCCTGCATTTATGGGGCATCGCCGTCGGCCTGGTGATTTCCGGTGAATACTTCGGCTGGAGCTACGGCTGGGGCACCGCAGGGACCCTCGGGTTTCTCGTCACCGCCCTCATGGTGGCGTTGATGTACACCTGCTTCATCTTCAGCTTCACCGAACTGACTACCGCGATTCCTCACGCCGGCGGGCCTTTTGCCTACAGCCGACGGGCCTTCGGCGAGAAAGGCGGGTTGATCGCCGGGATCGCCACCCTGATCGAATTCGTCTTTGCGCCCCCGGCCATCGCCATGGCGATTGGCGCCTACCTCAACGTGCAATTCCCCGAGCTGGACCCCAAGCTGGCGGCGGTCGGCGCGTACATCGTGTTCATGACCCTGAATATCCTCGGCGTCAGCATTGCCGCGGCGTTCGAACTGGTGGTCACCGTGCTGGCGGTCGCCGAGTTGCTGGTGTTCATGGGCGTGGTCGCGCCGGGCTTCAGCTTCAGTAACTTCGTGCTCAACGGCTGGGCCGGCTCCAATGAGTTCAGCCTCGCCTCGATCCCGGGCATTTTCGCGGCGATCCCCTTCGCGATCTGGTTCTTCCTCGCCATCGAAGGCGCGGCCATGGCCGCCGAAGAAGCCAAGGACCCGAAACGCACGATTCCCCGCGCCTATGTCAGCGGCATCCTGACCCTGGTGTTCCTGGCCATCGGCGTGATGATCATGGCCGGCGGCGTGGGCGACTGGCGCACCCTGTCGAACATCAACGACCCGCTGCCCCAGGCCATGAAGGCCGTGGTCGGCAACAATTCAACGTGGATGCACATGCTGGTGTGGATCGGCCTGTTCGGCCTGGTGGCGAGTTTCCACGGGATCATCCTCGGCTACTCGCGGCAGTTCTTCGCCCTGGCCAGGGCCGGTTACCTGCCCCGAGGCCTGGCGAAGCTGTCGCGCTTCCAGACCCCGCACCGGGCGATCCTGGCCGGCGGCGTCATCGGCATCGCGGCGATCTACAGCGATGGCCTGGTCAACCTGCAAGGCATGACGCTGACGGCGGCGATGATCACCATGTCGGTGTTCGGCGCCATCGTCATGTACATCATCAGCATGCTCAGCCTGTTCAGGCTGCGTAAGACCGAACCTAACCTGGAACGCACCTTCCGCGCCCCGGGCTACCCGATCGTGCCGGGCATTGCGCTGTTCCTGGCGGTGGTGTGCCTGGTGGCGATGGCGTGGTTCAACACCGTGATCGGGCTGGTGTTCCTGGCGTTCATGGTGGTCGGCTACCTGTATTTCCAATTGACCGCCAAGCAACGCTCCGATGCCCCGGCGGACGCTATGCTCACAGGTATCTGAAGTTGCACCGGCACCGGGCCGAGGGCCTGGTGCCTGCTATTTAAAAGTGCACACAGTTCCCTTCCTGTGTGGGAAAACTCTTGGGAAGGCTCTGTGGGAGGGGCTCTGTGGGAAGGACTCTGTGGGAAGGACTCTGTGGGAGCAAAGCTTGCTCGCGATAGCGGTGTATCAGTGGAGAATACTTTTCTGACACTCCGCTATCGCGAGCAAGCTTTGCTCCCACAAGGTTCTTCCACAAGGCTCTCCCACTGGGCTCTCTCACTGGGTTCTTCCACAGGGTTGGATCTGTGGTGTATTTGAGTATTTAGAGAACCAGGAGGACACCGCCCCATGGCCGCATTCGCCCATTCCGTCGGCGCCCAGACCTATCGCTTCGACAGCCTCAAAGACCTGATGGCCAAGGCCAGCCCGGCGCGTTCCGGGGATTTTTTGGCCGAGGTCGCCGCGCTCAACGATGGTGAGCGCGTGGCCGCGCAAATGGCCCTGGCCGACCTGCCCCTCAGCCATTTCCTGCAAGAAATGCTGATTCCTTACGAGGTCGACGAAGTCACCCGGCTGATCGTCGACACTCACGATAAACAAGCTTTCGCCACCGTCAGCCACCTCACCGTCGGCGGTTTTCGCGATTGGCTGCTCAGCGACGCCGCCGATGAACAGAGCCTGCGGGCGCTGGCCCCGGGCCTGACGCCGGAAATGGTCGCCGCCGTGTCGAAGATCATGCGCGTGCAAGACCTGGTGCTGGTGGCGCAAAAGATCCGCGTGGTGACCAAGTTCCGCGGCACCCTCGGCCTGCGCGGGCGCCTGTCCACCCGCCTGCAACCCAACCACCCCACCGACGAACCCGCCGGCATCGCCGCGAGCATCCTCGACGGCCTGCTCTACGGCAACGGCGACGCCATGATCGGCATCAACCCGGCCACCGACAGCACCGCCTCGATCTGCGCCATGCTGGAAATGCTCGACGCCATCATCCAGCGCTACGACATCCCCACCCAGGGCTGCGTGCTGACCCACGTCACCACCTCCATCGAAGCGGCAAACCGTGGCGTGCCCCTGGACTTGGTGTTCCAGTCCATCGCCGGCACCGAAGCGGCCAACGCCAGTTTCGGCATCAGCCTGAGCGTCTTGAAAGAAGGCTACGACGCCGGGCTCAGCCTGAATCGCGGCACCTTGGGCAACAACCTGATGTATTTCGAAACCGGCCAGGGCAGCGCCCTGTCAGCCAACGCCCACCACGGCGTCGATCAACAGACCTGCGAGACCCGGGCCTACGCCGTGGCACGGCATTTCAACCCGTTCCTGGTGAACACAGTTGTAGGATTCATCGGCCCGGAGTACCTGTACAACGGCAAACAGATCATCCGCGCCGGCCTCGAAGACCACTTCTGCGGCAAGCTTTTGGGCGTGCCGATGGGTTGCGACATCTGCTACACCAACCACGCCGAAGCCGACCAGGACGACATGGACACCCTGCTGACCCTGCTGGGCGTGGCCGGGATCAACTTCATCATGGGCATCCCCGGCTCCGACGACATCATGCTCAACTACCAGACCACCTCGTTCCACGACGCCCTCTACGCCCGCCAGACCCTGGGCCTGAAACCGGCGCCGGAATTCGAAACATGGCTGGCGAACATGGGCATCTTCACCCAGGCCGATGGCCGGGTGCGGTTCGGCGACAACCTGCCACCGGCGTTTCGTCACGCATTAGCTCATTTGGGATAAGCCGCATTGGGGATGAGAGAACTGCCCATGGACAAAAAACCTGTCGACCCACAAAACCCTTGGCTGAACCTGCGCAACCTGACCCCGGCGCGCATCGCCCTGGGCCGCACCGGCACCAGCCTGCCGACCCAGGCGCAACTGGACTTTCAATACGCCCACGCCCAGGCCCGCGATGCCGTGCACCTGGCGTTCGACCACCAGGGCATTCGCGCCCAACTGAGCGAGCGCGGCCGTGAAAGCCTGCTGCTCCACAGCGCGGCGGCCGACCGACACAGTTATCTACAGCGCCCGGACCTGGGCCGACGGCTCGACGACGCCTCCGCGCAGGTCCTGGAGGATTACGCGGCGGCCCACCCTGGCGGCGTGGATCTGGCCATCGTCGTGGCTGACGGCCTGTCGGCGCTGGCGGTGCATCGCCATACCTTGCCGTTCCTGGCGCGGCTGGAAGAGCAGATCGCTGCTGACGGTTGGTCTGTGTCGCCAATAGTTTTAGTGGAGCAAGGCCGCGTTGCCGTGGCCGATGAAGTGGCACAGCGGCTCGGCGCGAAAATGTCGGTGATCCTGATCGGCGAACGCCCCGGCCTCAGCTCCCCCGACAGCCTGGGGCTGTATTTCACCTACGCCCCCAAGGTCGGCCTGACCGATGCCTATCGCAACTGCATCTCCAATGTCCGCCTCGAAGGTTTGAGTTACGGCATGGCCGCCCACCGCCTGATCTACCTGATGCGCGAAGCCTGTCGCCGCCAGCTCTCGGGGGTCAATCTGAAGGACGAAGCCCAGGTTCACACTCTGGATTCGGAAAACGCTGCCGATATGAAAGGTAACTTCCTACTGGCGCCGCCCCGAAACTGATCCGTTTATCCGATTGCGTTTTTGATCCGCTTTCAGGCAGCATCAAAAGCACGGCAGCGCGATGTTGTTGTCTGAATATCTGTCGACCTTTGCAGACGAGACCTACCATGCGGATTATCCAAGCGACCCTGGAACACCTGGACCTGCTGACCCCATTGTTCGTCAAATACCGGGAATTCTACGGCTCCCTGCCCTACCCGGATTCGTCCCGAGCCTTTCTCGAAAAACGCCTGCGCCGCAAGGAATCGGTGATCTACCTGGCCTTGCCCGATGACGATGACAGCAAATTGCTGGGCTTTTGCCAGCTCTACCCAAGCTTCTCGTCGCTGTCGCTCAAGCGCGTGTGGATCCTCAACGACATCTACGTCGCCGAAGACGCCCGCCGCCAACTGGTGGCCGACAACCTGATCCGCACCGCGAAAAAAATGGCCAAGGAAACCAACGCCGTACGCATGCGCGTCTCCACCAGCAGCAATAACGACGTGGCGCAGAAGACCTACGAGTCGATTGGGTTCAAGGAAGACACCGAGTTCAAGAACTACGTGTTGCCGATCAGCGACGGGATCTGAGCCGTTGGGAGCAATGTTGGATGTGATGGTTGGGGACATATCCATTGCTGCGGTGATGGCGGCTTAGGGTTCCGCCCTTACGGCGGGTCACTTTCGAAAAGCCCGGAAGCCGGCCCAGTCGAAAGTAACCAAAGCGCTTTATGCCCCACCACTTGGTGCCTCGCTTAGGCTCGGCATGCCCTCACTCCGGCATTGCTCCGTGGGCCCGCCGCGAAGGGCCCTCCATGGCCCAGCGCGGCTATCCCGGCATCCATGCCGGGATACCCACTCCACAATGCCTGCGTTCGGCCAGCGTGGTTAACGGGGCCCCAAGATCAACGTCCACCGCGAGGCGGCCTAATCGCCGACCTGACTCTCCCGGTCGTACACCCATCAGATCTGTTTGAGCAGGACCTGTGGGAGCAAAGCTTGCTCGCGAGGCGGCCTGCCAGCCGGCCTGGCTCTCCCAGTCGTACCCGATCCCATTGTGGGAGCGAGCTTGCTCGCGAAGGCGGCCTAACAGCCAGCCTAATTCTCCCGCTCATACACCTATCAGACCTGTGGGAGCAAAGCTTGCTCGCGATAGCGGTCCGTCAGGCAACATCAATACTGACTGTTCCACCGCCATCGCGAGCAAGCCCGCTCCCACACTGTTTTTGAGGCATGCACAAAAATCAACGTTCACCGCAGCCCCCCCCTGTGGGAGCAAAGCTTGCTCGCGATAGCGGTCTGTCAGGCAACATCAATACTGACTGCTCCACCGCCATCGCAAGCAAGCCCGCTCCAACAAGGCGCTCCCCTGCCCACAGAACCACCGAAATCCCCCGCTACAAACTCAACACGCGCTTCACAATCCTCGCCGTATAATGCCGCTCTTCCCGGCTTGTAAGAAAAAGCTACACACTCTGTAGCCATACTCAAAGCCAGACCCACAAGCCTGCCGAGTCGGGCCGCCACCACAGGTGCTATGCATGGATTTCAATCCCCTCGACCTCATTCTGCATCTCGACGTCTATCTCGACATGCTGGTGACCAACTACGGGACGTGGGTCTACGCCATCCTGTTCCTGGTGATCTTCTGTGAAACCGGCCTGGTGGTCACGCCCTTCCTGCCGGGCGACTCGCTGCTGTTCATCGCCGGCGCCGTCGCCGCTGGTGGCGCCATGGACCCAGTCCTGCTGGGCGGCCTCTTGATGCTCGCGGCGATCCTCGGCGACAGCACCAACTACCTCATCGGCCGCACCGCCGGCGAAAAACTGTTCAGCAACCCCAACTCGAAAATCTTCCGCCGCGACTACCTGCAGCAAACCCACGACTTCTACGACAAACACGGCGGCAAAACCGTGACCCTGGCGCGCTTCCTGCCGATCATCCGCACCTTCGCGCCCTTCGTCGCCGGCGTGGGCAAGATGAATTATCTGCGCTTCTTCGGCTTCAGCGTCCTCGGCACCGTCCTCTGGGTCGGCGGCCTGGTGACCCTCGGCTACTTCTTCGGCAACGTGCCATTCATCAAGCAGAACCTGTCGCTGCTGGTCGTCGGCATCATCCTGGTGTCGCTGCTGCCGATGATCATCAGCCTGGTGCGCAGCAAACTGAGCCAGCGCGCCTCGAAAGCCCAACCACGCTGATCGCCATGTGGTCCCTGAGCAACTGGCGCCGCCGACGCACCCTCGCCAAACACCCCGTGGCCGAGGACACCTGGCAGCGAGTGCGGCAACAATTGAGCTTCCTCGACGGCATCAGCGCCGCCGAGGACCAATGGCTGCGGGAAGCCTGCGTACTGTTCCTGCACGACAAACACCTCACCGCCCTGCCCGGCGTCGAACTGCACCAGGAACAACGCCTGCTGCTCGCCGCCCAGGCCCAATTGCCGCTGATGCACCTGGGCGAACTGAACTGGTACCAGGGCTTCCACGAAATCGTCCTCTACCCCGACGACTTCCTCAGCCCCCAGCGCTACCGCGACGCCAGCGGCATCGAGCACGAATGGGACGGCGAACACAGCGGCGAAGCCTGGCCCCAAGGCCCGATCATCCTGGCCTGGGACGGCGTGATGGCCAGCGGCGGCTGGGACGGCTACAACCTGGTGATCCACGAACTGGCGCACAAACTCGACATGCTCAACGGCGACGCCAACGGCCTGCCACCGCTGCACGCCGACATGCGCGTCAGCGACTGGGCCGACGCCATGCAACAAGCCTTCGACGACCTCGACCGCCAACTCGACCACAACCCCGACGCAGAAACCGTCATCGACCCCTACGCCGCGGAAAACCCGGCGGAGTTCTTTGCCGTCACCAGCGAATACTTCTTCAGCGCCCCAGACCTGCTGCACCAGGCCTATCCCAAGGTCTACGAACAGCTCAAGGCGTTCTACCGCCAGGATCCGTTGGCCCGGCTGCGGCAACTTCAGGCCGAAGATCCGGTCTATCAGGCGTCATACTAAGGTCTCTACGACCCTGGTAACGTGGCAACAGCGGCTGAATATGCCTATAATCGCCGCCACTTTTTGGTCAATCCGACCAGTCATTTGGTCAACTAACGGGGGCACCGCCCAATGAGCTACAGCAAGATTCCGGCTGGCAAAGACCTGCCGAACGACATCTACGTCGCGATCGAAATCCCGGCCAACCACGCCCCGATCAAATACGAAATCGACAAAGACAGCGACTGCCTGTTCGTTGACCGTTTCATGGCCACCCCTATGTTCTACCCGGCCAACTACGGTTACATCCCCAACACCCTGGCCGACGACGGCGACCCCCTCGACGTGCTGGTCGTGACCCCTTACCCAGTGGCCCCAGGCTCGGTCATCCGCGCCCGTCCAGTCGGCATCCTGAACATGACCGACGACGGCGGCGGCGATGCCAAAGTCATCGCAGTGCCACACGACAAACTGTCGCAACTGTACGTCGACGTGAAGGAATACACCGACCTGCCACCGCTGCTGATCCAGCAGATCGAGCACTTCTTCGCGAACTACAAAGATCTCGAAAAAGGCAAGTGGGTCAAGATCGAAGGCTGGGCCGGTGCTGATGCCGCCCGCGAAGCGATCACCAAGTCGGTTGCCGCCTACAAAGGCTGAAACAAACTTGATAAAGAACCCCGGTTTGCCCCGGGGTTTTTTTATGTCTTAATGGCTCCCAATACGAAACTGTATTAACACTGTGTAACCACGTTTAGCCCGCGCCTTTCAAATCCTGCAAACGGAAAGATCGTCTTATATATTTGAACGACTTGTTTATTGCCGAAAACACAGTCGCCCCTAAACTTTCCGTTTATGAAAATACTTTCCAGTGGCGACCGCTTCAGAGCCCTTCTAAGAGAAGCGAACATCCGTTCCGCCGACTTCGCGAAGTTATACGGCGTGAAATCCCAACACGTGAACAACTGGTTCAACCGTGGCATCCCACCCGGGCGCATCCACAGCATCGCCAGCCTGCTGACCGTCAGCCCGGAGTGGCTCGCCCACGGCGAAGGCCCACAGACCCCATTGGGCCTCGGCCCCGGCACCACCTATGAGGCGGCCGAAAACGATGGCGTCTACAGCGTGGTGGAACCCACGGACATTGAACTGCCTTTCTACAAGGAAGTCCCCATCGCCCCCGGCGAAACCAAAACCCACATCACCGAAATCCCCGACCAATCCATCCGCCTGCCCCGCAGCCACCTCGAATCCCTGGAAATAAACCCCAACGACGCCATCTGCATCACCATGGTCGGCGACAGCATGGCCGAACGCATCGAAGACGGCTCCACCCTCGCCATCGACCGCGGCCTGACCCAAATCGTCGACGGCCAAATCTACGCCCTAGAACACGACGGCATGCTCCGCATCAAATACCTGCACAGAATCCCCGGCAACCGACTGCGCCTGCGCAGCCACAACAGTGCTGCGTATCCCGACGAGGTCTTCAGCGCAGAACAGATCGACGCGCAACACATCCACGTGATCGGCTGGGTGTTCTGGTGGTCAACCCTCAACAAACAGAGACCGCCGGTGTTCGACTAACCCCGGCATCCACCGCAGCTCCCCGTGGCGAGGGAGCTTGCTCCCGCTGGGTCCTGTAGGAGCTGGCGAAGCCTGCGATCTTTTGCTCTTTCACCCCTAACCCAATGATTCCACACCACTTACCACTGGGATTCCGAAGCAAACCCGCGTATCCTCCGCCCCACATTTGCGAGCCCACGCCTCGCACCGACAAGGCAGATCACTTTCTGACCAAGTCCCACAGCCGGCCGCAAGAGCCGGATGTACGTTTTGAAGGCTGGTAAGGTTTGTCAAAAACGAGCTGAATCAGTCAACGAGAAGCCGGCCATAAGCCGGCTTTTTAATGCCTGAGCTTTTCCATCCCCCATCCAAAATCACGCCCGATGACCAAACAACGTCGCTCGTAAGTATCCCCGTGCTCGACAGCAAAGGTCATCGAACACCGTATGATTCCCAAACGCCATCAGAAGAGAATATTCTGACGACATATTGCGCTGCGTCCTACAGCGAAACGGGAACCCTACGGATAGCCCCCGCCATGTCCTCTTCACCTATCAGCAATCAATCCAATCCGCCCTGGAGCCGTGACGAACTCGTCCTGGCCCTGAACCTGTACCTTCTTCACCGCAATGGTTTACCCGGAGTGAATCATCCGGAAGTCCGAGCCCTATCACAGAGCCTCAATCTCATTGGCAACGCCACAGCTGTGAGCAAGAACCAGAGTTTTCGTAACACCAATGGTGTCTGCATGAAGCTCAACAATTTCCGTCGTTGGGATCCGAGCTACACCAACACTGGTCGCACAGGTCTTGCAAAAGGCAATAAGGACGAGGAATTGGTATGGCTGGAGTTTGCTAATAATCCCGAGCGTCTGGCCGAAGTCGTAGCAGCCATCAAGGCGAACGTCGGAACCACTTCTTCTACTACGCCGATGGATCTAAGTGCGGAGGAAGAACCGGGCTTCTTCGAAGCAGAGGAAGGAAAAGTGTTAACTCGCGTACACCGTGTACGGGAAAGGGACAAAAAACTCGTAAAACGAAAAAAGGACGAAGCCCTCAAGAAGCACGGTGTTCTCCAGTGCGAAGCCTGTGGCTTCAACTTCAGCAAAACATACGGCCCGGACATCGAAGGCGTTATCGATGTGCACCACACCAAGCCACTGCATACGCTCCAACCTGGCGATAAAACCAAGCTCGCGGACCTCGCATTGTTATGTGCCAATTGTCATCGTGTGGTGCATTCACGCCGTAAGTGGCTGAGTGTCGCCGAGGTCAAGGACCGCTACCAAGCAGCCAAAAACACAGCCTGAACTGGCTCGGCTGCTAAGGGCAAATCGGTGAAAAGCCCACTACGCCAAAAGAAAACTCCTACAATCCATCCCTAGATTTCTGACGTGGCTGTTGGTCACGTTTCTGGCGGCAAACGAGAGGCAAGCCTGTGAGCAAGGCAGATGGCACACCCAAACAATTAATCGACGTGGAAAATCTTGCAGCATCCCTTCAGCGCTTTGCAGATGATCGCGACTGGCAGCAATTCCACTCGCCCAAAAACCTTCTGCTAGCGCTGACAGGCGAGGTGGGTGAGCTTTGCGAAGTTTTCCAGTGGATGAGCGAAGCAGATTCAGTGGCTGCCGCAAAACATCCCGCAACCGCCCAAGCCGTGAAGGACGAGCTAGCCGACGTACTCATGTACTTAGTCCGTCTGAGCAGCGTGCTCGGAGTCGATCTCAACGAAGCGGTCGCGAGCAAACTTGCTATGAACGGCCAGAAATACCCCGTCGACAAAGCTAAAAGCACCAGCAAAAAGTACGACCAACTCTGACCTTCAGTGCTCTAAGGATCTCTTGTGATCGTTTACGCTGCGACCAAACAGCAATTCCTAAAAGACAACGATAACGACGACATTGAAGAAGTGATTCTGCGACACTTCAAAGAGGCCACTGGTAAGAAGGTCGGCGCGTCAGAGATCAGGTCGTGGCAGGGATCCCTGACCTACATGGCCAAGGTGCTTCGAGATGATGACCTACCCAGCGATGCTGGTCTGGCCATTGAGTTGCATATCCCACAGTCCTCGAAACGCATCGATTTTTTGCTCACGGGGCGTGATGAGAACCAAGCAAAAAAAGCCGTATTGATCGAACTGAAGCAATGGAGCAAGGCGAGCGCAACCACCAAGGACGCAATTGTCAAAACCGCCTTAGGTGGCGGTCTCGTTGAAACCATTCACCCGTCCTACCAGGTATGGTCGTACGCAGCGCTGCTGGAAGGCTTCAACGAAGCGGTATATGACAAAAGCATCGAAATTCGCCCCTGCGCCTATCTGCATAACTATGTCAGTGATGGTGTCATCGACTCCGCTCACTACCAAGCCCATACCAGTAAAGCTCCATTGTTCCTCAAAGGCCCCGAGGAACTGATCAAGCTACGGACCTTCCTGAAAAAACACATCACTTACGGCGATAACAAGGAGGTTCTCTACGAACTCTCCAACGGAAAAATTCGGCCATCCAAAGCGTTAGCCGAGGCGCTTGGCGGGCTCATGAAAGGCAAACCAGAGTTCGTATTGATTGACGACCAAAAGGAAATATTCGAGTCAGCGCTTGTTGCGGCGAGTGAGGCGTCCATAGCCGCGCCAAAGGTGCTAATCATCGAGGGCGGCCCTGGGACCGGAAAAACCGTTTTGGCAATTAACTTGCTGGTAAGACTCACCGGGTTAAAGTTGCTGAGCAAATACGTCTCGAAAAACGCCGCACCACGCAAGGTCTACGAAAGCAAACTGGTCGGTACGATCAAGCGTAGTCATTTTTCTAATTTCTTTTCCGGCTCGGGTGCGTTTATCGAAACCGAGCCCAATACGTTCGACGCACTCATCGTTGACGAAGCTCACAGGCTCAACGAGAAAAGCGGTCTTTATGGGAACCTAGGCGAGAACCAAATTAAGGAATTGATCAACTCAGCGAAGTGCTCGATTTTCTTCATCGACGAAGATCAACGCGTGACCTTGAGCGACATCGGTAACAAGCAGGCGATTCGTACCTTTGCGAAATCCAAAGGCGCAACCGTGGAGGAATACATACTATCCTCCCAGTTCCGTTGCAGCGGCTCTGACGGTTATCTCGCGTGGTTGGATGACATATTGGCTATTCGACCGACCGCCAATCCGCTACTCGATACTAGCGAGTACGAGTTCAAAGTGTTCAACACCCCGCAGGCAATGCACGCGGCCATTGAGCAGAAAAACCACGGAAACAAAGCTCGCATAGTCGCGGGTTACTGCTGGCCTTGGCTCAGCAAAAAAGATCCCCAGGCGTCCGATATCGTGATCGGCGATGGTTATGCGCGTCAGTGGAACCTGGATCAGGACGGCAGTTTGTGGATCATTGCGGAAAACTCCATTGAACAGGTCGGTTGCATCCACACCTGCCAGGGGCTGGAAGTCGACTATATAGGCGTAATCATCGGGCCAGATTTGATCGTTCGTGACGAGCAAGTACTCACATCGCCGCATAAACGTGACAAGCACGACAAATCGATTCGTGGCTGGAAGAAGCTGATGAAAGAGCAGCCTGATTTCGCGCAGAAAGAGACGGACCTGATCATCAAAAACACCTACCGAACACTGATGACCCGAGGGATGAAAGGGTGCTACCTCTACTGTACTGATCAGGAGACGGCACAGTATTTTGAGAGTCGGCTTGCCGATTACCGCACCACTGATGTCCTGCTGACTTAGACAATTATCCAACAGGTTGTTGGACAATCTGGGCGCTCGTCGTTTCTGGACTCTCGCATACGAAAAGGTCTTGCCAAGCAAGACCCTTTTTCATACCAGGGTACGCGCGGCCCCTTGTTACCTCACCTCAACAATATCCAAAGCCCGACTCGCCAACAGTTCACTCACCTCAATCACCTGCAAAATCCCCAACGCCACATGCCGTCGTGATCCCTCAAGACCAAACGCCAAATCACTGATCATGGCATTGGCAGAAGCCAGGTTTTCGCTGAGATTGGCAAGCAGACATTCCGAATCAACATCCGGTGCGATACGGAAGATGGTGTTGGATTTGTCAGACGTTTCGTTCTTCGCCGCAGGCTTCAGGTAGTAATCCAACGCCCGGTTGGCAGCGTCATCAAGCTTATTGTTACGAGCAGACTGAGCGCGAGACACATGCTCATCTGCAGTCGGAGGGTTCGGTGTAATTTTGACCATAGCCTTAACTCTCTTTGGTGAGGCCACAACCCTCTCGCTGCTAAACGAGTGGGTGGCAGCTGTACGCGGGTTAGCAGACCGACGAGTTAAGAAATCGGCGCGCCCGAGGACGCCCCACGCACAGCCACCATCAAATGCAGGGATGGGAATACCTGACTGATGAAGCTTGATGCGACTCAACTCGACGGGCTGCTAAACCCGATCACTGATGGGCAGTGACAGGATCTAAACTACCGACGCGGCCAAGGGCGCACAAGCCGGCGGATTCTGGCGTAGTTGTAGGCAATGGCGCAAGGCGATGTCGGTCGTGGCTGGTCTCGTGGAGTCACGATAAACAGCGGGCTGAAATGCTGGCTGACACACTGCTATCGCGAGCAAGCTCGCTCCCACAGAGTAGCTTGCGTCAGGCATTTCAAACGTAGGAATGGCGGAGCGGGTTATGCGGTGCGTCAGCGTCATTTAGCAAGGAGCGACGCTGCGGTTGGGGAATTGTGCAGCAGGCTATTGCACTACTTAAGAGAGCTCATCGTTCCAAGTGCGCAATGCGGGAATGCGTTCGCGACTGGCTGCATCCTTGCAGCCAGTCGCGAAGAGGGTTACGACGCGTTGTTCAATGGGGCTTGCGAGCAATGTCGCAATGAATCAGGCGGGATATCTCGATCATATCCACGACGGTTTTGTCATCGACCGCAAACCCGCTACCTGAACCCCCTACGTTGCTGTTACTTGAGGGTGACGTCGAGCATCGGCGGGATGTAACCGTAGTCGTACTCGCCCACCACGAACGTCTGCAGCCCTTTTATTTTCATGCCCACCGTTGGAGCCTCGGTGCCACCGACACGAATCTGCGTGCCGGTTTCGTCGGTCGGTACGCTGTCGATGAAGGAGGTCACCAGGCCGTTTGGCATTACATAGTGCGAGTAGGTCTGGAATGGCTGCGAGGACGGGTTGCCCAGCACCAGGCCGGAACCGTTCAGCGGCACGTAAGGGCCGAACAGCGAGTCCGCGACAAAACCGTACACCCCGTCCGGGCCGGTCACACCGTCGGCATAGGTGAAGGTATGGCTAATCGTGAACAGGTAGTACTTGCCATCCTGGAACACGAAGTGCGGGCGCTCGGTCTGGTCGTTTACCCCGACGGCGGTCAGCAGTGGCGGCAACATTTCCCAGTCGTCACCGTCCGCGTCGCGGGCCACGGCGATGCCGACACAGGCGGTCTGGTAGCGCGAGTTGCCGACATCTTCATAACCCGGCGGCACATCGCCGATTTCTGCCTCGCCTACTTTGTGCGAGCCGCGCTCACCGGCCACGTTACCCTCGAACAGCATGTACAGCTTGCCATCTTTCGGGTCGCGGAAAGGCCATGGGTCGCGGAAACCCCAGAACGCGTTTTGTGCTTCGGTCTGGTACATGTTGCCGTCGGCCTCGAACAGCGGCTTGACCTTCTCGAAGCCGACCATGCTGACACCGTGTTCAGTGGTCACTACCCGGCCACGCACCTTGACGATGGTCGCGCCTGGGGTGACGGCGGTGTAATACAGGTCCACTTCGCCTCGGTCGTTCAACAGGATCGGCGTACCGGCCCATTCGCGAGCGGTCGGCGAAACGCCTTCGGCCATCACACGGCCACCGAATTCCCAGTTCTTGCCGGTACGAGAGAACCAATAGTACATCTTTGCCCGACCGTGACGATCGTTCCAATCGCGGAGGATGTCGTAGTTACCGTCCTCGTCGAGGTACTGCGGGTCGTTTGGATGACGATCGGCAGTCAGGGTAAAGATTACCGACCAGCCATCGACGGACGTCACGTTACCGTCCAGGTCGCGCAAGGGCATGGTGTCCCAGATGAACACGTCGTTGTTCAGTACCGGGAAATCCGCGCTGACCAGCGGTTGAGTGGTGGTGGGATCATCCGCCCGGACTTTCAACGCATCAGCGCGGGTCCAGAGGCTGGGTTGATGGGGGGTTACACCGAATTTTTCAGTGGTGGTTTTCATAGGTTATTGCCTCGTCCATGAATGGATTCAAATAAATAGTGATTTAGAAATACTGTATGCGCATACAGTGAAGCCACCTTATAGGGGGTTATGCATGTGGGTCAAGCATAAAAATGCATTTGTGCATAATTGGATTTTTTCTTTGGGCTGATACGTTTCAGCTGTGAACGTTTGCAGAAGTTAGTTCATGGGGAGATCGACGACGTTGCCTGCACGGTCGGTGCTCTGAACGCTACTCGGTGGAAGGCGCGCGTAACGGGGCACCGGGCGAAAGCAATGCATAGAGGGATTGGTCAACTGAGCCTGCGCGTTCTGCGCAAAGGCCAATGCAGGGTGGGGAGCCACACGGGGTTTAGATTTGTCGCCGTCGGCGGCATGAAGGGAAGCGGGACGTGGTGAGCTGCTTGCGAGGTGGTAAGTCAGTGGTTTTGATGTTGACTGGTGTGCCGCTATCGCGAGCAAGCTCGCTCCCACAGTGGGGGTGTGAAATGCCTGTTATGGCGGTGGGTCACGAATGCTCAGCCACTCAATACCCGGGGTAAGCGCGGCTCTGAATTTCACACCTCGAGGTCAGGCTTGGTCTAGGCAAACGCGCAAACAAAACTCCTGACGCGGCCGGCTTCAACACCCAACAAGCCTATTTCGGTTTCATCAATGGCTTGGAGTTGAACCAGGTTCATGCCTTCGCGCCGGTAAACTGCACTGCCCTCTGAATCTGCATGAACCACATACCCCCCAGGCTTTACGCCTACACGAGCCTTGTCGAGAGCAATACTGGCCGAGACCAGGATATGGAAATCCAGGACGTTGTTCTTATGCAGAACCGTCGCGCCAATGAAATGCTCTGCGCATATTTCCAAAGCCATTTGCAGCCCATGGATCGCTGGGGTTTCCCGATAACTGCCCGGCATGAATATCTTATCTTCCCAGAACTGCGCGTCATTCAGTTCTTCCAGCCCATCGTTTCCTATGTTGGGGTAACGTTTATGCTGGTAAAAAACGTTTCCATTCCAAATGATGAAGCCTGTATTTCTAACGATTCCGCTGCCGGCTTCTGAACCATCTGTTTCGATTTTTGCGATCCGCTCCTTCGTAGTCTTTGCATAATCGCCATAAACCCCTTTGTTCATGCGGTCCCGCTCCGGGATTTCATTCACAACCGCATCTATTTCCGCACCATATTTTGCCTTGTTGATATTTCTGGCCTGCCCCCATGATTTCAACTGCTGGGTTCCCCTTTTCAGCTTCCTGGAATCTGGACGCAACATTGACTTGAACCAAAGCGTCGTGCCTGGGACCAGTATCAGCCATGGATTTATCTTTGAAATATCTATCAATGTTGCACGGATGATTTCTTTTTCTTCCTCCGAAATAAACGAGACAGGCATTTCCTTGGAGAAAAGATACTCGGGGGCAACGACAAGACAATAATCCAGTTGATGTCGATCGATATGTTTGGCGAAGGCAGTTCTCGCCATGTACAGCAAAGCCCCGATTCTAAGCTGTATGCAGAGAAGGCTATTCTCGACGGGAACTCTTAATCTGCGTGTATCGAAGTCCCAGACCACCACCAGCACGTTCGGCATCCTTTCCTCCCGCCTGGCTGCTGAGCGGTGCCGCAAGCCGGGTTGGCCGCATTCGTGTGAGAAGGCACTTGGCGCATATTCCAGGAAAATTCAGCTTAGATGAGCCAGGACGATTTGGCCGACAGCCCCTGAAAAATATTTGTGAAACGCAAGAATCGAGGCTTTTTTGGATGCCGCAAAAAAACGGGCAGGTGACCAACCTGCCCGATGCCAACGACCTGACCCATCACCCCAACGTATTCAAACAAACCACCTTCGGCTGGGTCATTTCCTCATACGCAAAGCGCACCCCTTCCCTGCCCAAACTGCCGTACTTGGAACCGCCAAACGGCATCGCATCAAACCGGAAATCCGATGAATCATTGATCATCACACCCCCCGCTTCGATCCGCCGTGCAGCGCTCATCGCGGTGTTGAGGTCGTTGGTGAAGATCCCAGCGTGAAGCGCGTATTCAGGTTCGTTAGCCAACGCGATGGCTTCATCGAACGTGTCGAACGGCTGCAACACCACCACAGGCGCGAAGGCTTCATTGCGCCAGAGTCGGCTGGAATGATCGACGTTTTCCAGGACGGTGGCGGCGTAGCAGGTGCCTTGGCGGCGGTGGCCGCAGAGCAAGGTGGCGCCTTGTTGCAGGGCTTCGTTGACGACCTGTTCGGCGTTCTGCGCGGCTTGTTGGGTGATCATCGGGCCGATGTCGGTGTTGGCGAGCAGTGGGTTGCCGACGACGAGGGCTTGGGCCTGGTTGACGAAGCGTTCGCGGAAGGCTTCGTAGATCGGTGCGTGGATGAGCAGGCGTTGGGTGCCGATGCAGTTTTGCCCGGCGGCCCAGAAGGCGCCGGAGATGCAGCTGTCGACGGCGGCGTCGAGGTTGCAGTCGCCCATGACGATGACGGGGGCGTTGCCGCCGAGGTCCATGGCGAGTTTTTTCAGGCCGGCGGTGCGGGCGATTTGTTCGCCGGTGACGAAGCCGCCGGTGAAGGAGATCATCCGCACGTCGCGGGCGGCGACCAGGGCTTTGCCCAGTTCCGCGCCGCCGGTGGCAACGGTGACCACGGTTTCAGGCAGGCCGGCGGCGACCAGGTACGACACCAGTTTGAGCGCCGACAACGGCGCCAGCTCGGACGGTTTGAGGATCACCGCGTTGCCGCCAGCAATGGCCGGGCCGAGTTTGTGGGCGACCAGGTTCAGCGGGTCGTTGTAGGGGGTGATGGCGACGATCAGGCCCAGGGGTTCACGGGTGAACCAGCCCTGGCGCGATTCGGCGCCTTCGTAGGCGTCGAACGGTACGATTTCGCCGGCGTTGCGCTTGGCTTCTTCGGCGGAGAGCTTGAGGGTGTTGACGCAGCGTTTGACTTCTTTTTCCGCCTGCTTGAGGGTCTTGCCGGCTTCGTCGACGATCAGGCGGGCGAAGGCTTTGGCGTCGCGTTCGATGTTCAGTGCCGCTTGTTCGAGGATGCTGGCGCGGCGATGACGCGGGAGTGCGGCACAGGCTTTTGCGCCGTTGCGTCCGCTCTCGAGCAGGTGTGGGACTTCTGAGGCGCACACGTCGGCGACGGTGCCGACGATGCTGCCGTCAAACGGGTTGAGGACTTCGATGTGCGGTTCGACGACCGCCAGGGCCAGGCGCGATACGTTCACAGGTTGTGCTCCTGTTTGCGGGTTGCCGATTGGTGGATGTGAATGATGTCCGACAGCAGTGCGAAGGCGGTTTCGGTACGGCCTGCGCCCGGACCGGAGACGGTGACGGCGCCGAGCAGTTCGCTGGTGAACGACACAGCGTTGGTGGCGCCGCTGATGCTCGCCAGTGGGTGGTCGTTGCTCAGCAGGCGCGGTTCGACGCTGGCGCTGATGGAGCCGTCGGCCTGGCGTGTGGCGGCGCCAATGAGTTTCCAGCGGGCGCCGTCGTGGCGGGCTTTTTCGATGTCGGCGAGGCTGAGGGCGGAGATGCCGCTGCAGGTGACGTCGTTGACGGTGAGTTTGGCGTCCAGCAGTTCGTTGGCGAGGATCACCACTTTGAGGCGCACGTCGTGGCCTTCGACGTCTGCCGTTGGGTCGGCTTCGGCGTAGCCCAGGGCTTGGGCCTGGCTGACGGCTTCGGCGAACCCGAGGCCGCCTTCCATGCAGGTGAGGACGAAGTTGGAGGTGCCGTTGAGGATGCCTTCGAAACCGGTGATCGAGCTGCCGGCCAGGGACTGTTTGGCGAGGCGAATGACGGGGGTGCCGCTCATGACCGAGCCTTCGTATTCGAAAGCGACGTTATTGCGCTGGGCCAAGGCTTTGAGCTCGGCGCCGTGCAGGGCGATGGGGCCTTTGTTGGTGGTGACCACGTGCTTGCCACGCTCCAGCGCCCAGCGGCAGAACGAGGTGGCGGGCTCGCCGTCCACCGGGTTGGTGAAGGTGGCTTCGGCGATGATGTCGGCGCCGCAGTCTTTGATCACCGCTTCATTGAGGGCATCGACGGTGCCGCCGGGCAGTTGGGCCATGGCGCCTTTGGTGGTGGGCAGTTTGGCCAGCAATGCGGCGTCGAGGCCGTGACGGTCCATCACCGAACCGAGGAACAGGTCGGTCACGCCGACGATTTTCAGGGTAAAGCCGAGCTCGGTTTTCCACTGCTGGTTGCGCTCGGCAATCAGTTGAGCCAATGCCCGGTTCACACCGCCGAAGCCGACCAGCGCCAGTTTGTATTCAGTCATTTTTGTTATGTCCTTGATCCGGGTGATTGGAGTTGTTGGGATCTAGGTTAGGGAGGTGGCGTGGGCAGTGAAATATGCCAATTTGCTCTATTTTTTGGGCGTTTTGACCAGGGGGTGGGCAAAGCGGTAGGTGTGGATTCGATCGTTCCCACGCTCTGCGTGGACATGCATCCCGTGACGCTCTGCGTCGCCCTCTCAGAAGCGGAACGCGGAGCGTCCCTGGCGGCATTCCCACGCGGGAGCGTGAGGAACGATCGCTCACAGCCCCCGCGACCTGATCGTTCCCACGCTCTGCGTGGACATGCATCCCGTGACGCTCTGCGTCGCCCTCTCAGAAGCGGAACGCGGAGCGTCCCTGGCGGCATTCCCACGCGGGAGCGTGAGGAACGATCGCTCACAGCCCCCGCGACCTGATCGTTCCCACGCTCTGCGTGGGCATGCATCCCGTGACGCTCTGCGTCGCCCTCTCAGAAGCGGAACGCGGAGCGTCCCTGGCGGCATTCCCACGCGGGAGCGTGAGGAACGATCGCTCACAGCCCCCGCGACATGATCGTTCCCACGCTCTGCGTGGGCATGCATCCCGTGACGCTCTGCGTCGCCTCGCAGAAGCGGAACGCGGAGCGTCCCTGGCGGCATTCCCACGCTCTGCGTGGACATGCATCCCGTGACGCTCTGCGTCGCCCTCTCAGAAGCGGAACGCGGAGCGTCCCTGGCGGCATTCCCACGCGGGAGCGTGAGGAACGATCGTTCACAGCCCCCGCGACCTGATCGTTCCCACGCTCTGCGTGGGCATGCATCCCGTGACGCTCTGCTTCACCTCGAGAAGCGGAACGCGGAGCGTCCCTGGCGGCATTCCCACGCGGAGCGTGGGAACGATCTGCACTACCGGGCTCAGACCACCGACGACAACACAAACGACGTCACGGTGTTCTCCACCCCCGGCAACGCCGAGATTTCTTTCCACACCTTGTGCACCCGCTCCGGGTTCGCCGCGCCGACTCGCAGCATCAAGTCAAACTCGCCACTCATCACATCGCACTGCAGCACTTCGGGCATGGCTTGCAAGGCCTGCAACACCTCGGCGCCGCGCATGCGGTCGTAGCGGTAGACGAAGATCACCGCGTTGATGTTCGACGACGCGTGCGCGCCCTCCCCGGTGCGCACCGTGTAGCCCTGGATCGCGCCGTCACGTTCGAGGCGTTCGATGCGTTGGCGTACGGCGTTGCGCGAGAGGTTGACCTTGGCCGCCAGCTCGGCGTGGGCGGCGCGGGCGTTGAGGCGCAGTTCGGCGATGATGCGTTCGTCGAGGGGGTCGAGAATTCGCTTCATGGGGCCTCCGGTTATAGGGCGCCGAGCAGTTGATGGAGGGCACCGAGGTCGTCCGGCTGGATGCGATGAATCTGCGCCGGGCCGTGCTCGGAAACCGGGCGTTGTTGCGCCGCAATGTGGATCCCCAACTCGCCGAGCAACACCGCCGATTTGGCTGGGGAGATCTCGCCCAAGGTCACCATCGGCGCCACCAGGCTGCGCCGGTACAAGCGCGCCGCGAGCACACCGGTGGCGGTGTGTGGGTCGATGACGTAGCCGGTGTCGCGATGCAGCGAAGTGATTTCCTCCAGCGTCTGTTCATCGCTGACCGCGTACGAGTCGATGATCATCCGCGCCTGCAACCAGAACTCGTTGGCGATGGTCATTTCGCCGTGGGTCTCGAAGGTGTGCATCAGTGCGCTGACGGCCTGGTCGTCGTGCCCATAGAGTTCCCAGAGAAACCGTTCCAGGTTGGAAAAAATCGACAAATCCATGGCCGGCGACAGGGTCTTGCTGGCGCGCAATCGCGAGTAGTGGTTCTTCAAAAAGAACTGATGCAGCGCGTCATTCTGGTTGGTGGCAACGATCATCTGCGTGATCGGCAAGCCCATCTTCTGCGCGATGTAGCCGGCATAGACTTCGGCAAAACTCGCCGCCGGCACGCTGAAGCCAATGGGCCGCTGACCGCCGCCCAGTTGCAGCACGGCGTGGAAATAAAACACCAACTGCGCCATGACGCTGACCCAGTTGCTGGAATTGAAACTGATCGCCTCATGCTGTCGGAACAGTTGGGTGACCAGGGTCTGGCATTCATCGAAACTGCCATCGACGGCCACTTGATGAACCCGCGGATGTGCCGTCGCTTGCAGGTCTTGAAGCTGGTCTTGCGGTACGCCGGCCTCGGGATAAATCACCACCACGTCGGTCTCTTCGCAGTGCTTGAAGGCCTCGATGGCGGCCAGGCCGGTGTCGCCGTTGGTGACGCCAATCACCACGGCGCGACGCCCGCGTTTGCGCAGGAAGTACTGCACCAGTCGCGCCTGCAATTGCGCGGCAAAGTCCTTCGAGGAGCGGGTCGGCCCATGGAACAATTCCAGGACCCATTCATTGCGATCCACTTGATGCAACGGCGCCAGGGAGCGATGGCTGAACTGGCTGCCGGCCTCCTTGAGCACCCGCTTGAAGTCAGCCTCGGGGATCGCCTCGCCCACGAACGGACGCATCACTCGATAGGCCAGTTCGTCGTAGGACAAGGTCGACCAATTGGCGATGTCCTGGGGTTCGAATTGCGGCAGTTCGACGGGAACGAACAGCCCGCCGTCCTCGGCGATGGCCGACAGTACGACGCGTTCGAAGTCGACCTGCACGGTTGAATTTCGGGTACTCACATAGCGCATGGTCAGCTCCGGATAATCTTCTAAAAACCGCTTATTTAAAACGATGCGCCTGCTCCACCAGCCAGGTGGAAAACCGCGCCGCGTCCGGGTGCTGTTCGGCTCCGGAACTGCGCACCAGGTAGAACGATTCGCTGGCTTCGATGCGCTGGGCGAAGGGTTCGACCAGGCGTCCGTCGCCGAGCATGTCACTCACCATCGACGAGCGCGCCAGGGCGATGCCCTGCCCCAGTTCAGCCATGCGCAAGGTGCAGACCAGCGTGTCGAACTGCATGCCGGTCGAGGAGTCGACGCTATCGGCA
The DNA here is from genome assembly GCF_008801605.1 of Pseudomonas brassicacearum subsp. brassicacearum. GTDB lineage: Bacteria > Pseudomonadota > Gammaproteobacteria > Pseudomonadales > Pseudomonadaceae > Aquipseudomonas > Aquipseudomonas brassicacearum. Next base: position 124,334 of record NZ_VZPJ01000016.1, read on the forward strand.
CCGACCATTTTCAGCCAGTAACCCCAGCCCTCTTCGTAGCCCAGCACATGCAGCAATGGATGCTTGGCCACGTCCGCCGGCACTTTCAGCGTCGCCATCAAGGCCGGCGAGCACACCGGGAACAAGGTGTCCCAGGTCAGGCGCTGCGACACCAGGCCGGGCCATTGACCGTGGCCCCAGCGGATTTCCATGTCGTCTTCGCCATCGAGTTCCTTGACCCAGATGTTGCTGATGTAGCGGATGTCGACGTGGGGATGCGCCTGGCGAAAATCCACCAGTTTCGGCGCCAGCCAGTGCACGAAAAACGCCAGGCTGCCGCGCACCTTGATTGGCCGACGTTTGTGCTGGCCAAAGATTTCGTTGGTGCCCACCGCCAGTCGCGTGATTGCGTCCTGTACCACCGGCAGGTACGCCTGGCCTTCCTCGGTCAGGCCCAGGCCACGGGGCAAGCGCTTGAACAGCGCCACCCCCAGGTGGCTTTCCAATTGGCGGATCTGCTGGCTGACCGCGCCCTGGGTCAAGAATAATTCGTCGGCAGCGTGGGTGAAGTTCAGGCAGCGGGCCGACACTTCGAACGCCCGCAGCCAGTTCAACGGGGGCAACGTTTTTTGCTTCATGATCTGTACCTCGTTGACCCCCACGCACCGGGCACGTTTGCCCGCCCCGTCGACGCGCGTTAGAACGCGTCGGACGGTTGTGCCACGAGGGCAACCGACAAGCGTCGCTCGCGGCTTTTGCGGGTAATGTAATACACGAAGTAACACCAGGCGATGAACGGCAAGCCGAAGTACAGCGCCACTCGCTGCTCAGGGTCGAAAGCGATCCCGATACACGCCAGGCTGCAGCACACCAGCGCCCCCAGCGGCACCCACGGATAACCGCGAACGCGGAACTTGAGGTGGCGAATGTCGCCGCCGTTGGCCACATAGTGACGACGGAAAGCGATCTGGCTCGCGGCGATGCTCATCCACACCACCACCACGGCCAGGCCGGAAATCGACACCAGCGCCAGGTAGATGGTATCGGCGGCAAACACGCTGCTGAGCAACGACGCCGCGCCGCCGGCCATGCTGACGATGATCGCGTTGAGCGGCGTGCCCATGCGGGTCAGGGCCGAGAACTGCTTGGGCAGGTGACCTTGGTCGCTGAGGGTCCAGAGCATCCGCGAGGCGGCGTACAACCCGGAGTTGGCCGCCGACAACAGGGCGCTGATGATCACGAAGTTCATGATGTCGGCGGAGTACGGAATGCCGATGTAGGTGAACACCGTGACGAAGGGGCTTTCGACCAGACCGGCCTGCTCGCGGGGCAACAGGGTCGCCAGGACAAAAATGGTCCCGACGAAGAACACCGCCAGGCGCAGCACGGTGGTGCGGATGGCGCGTGGCACATTGCGTTGCGGGTCCTTGGTTTCACCGGCGGCGATGCCGATCAGTTCAGTGCCGGAGAACGCGAAGGACACCGCCAGCAGCGTCATCGCAATCGGCATGAAGCCGGTAGGAAAAAGTCCTTCGCGGGTGAAGTTGCTCAAGCCGATGCTGTGGGCCTGGTCGATGTTCAGCAGGCCGAGAATCGCGCCACCGCCAATCAGCAGGAACACCACCACGGTCAGCACTTTGATCAACGACAACCAGAACTCGGTCTCGGCGAACAAACGCACCGAAATCACGTTGGTGAGGAACACCACGCCGGCAAACAGCGCGCTCCAGATCCACACCGGCGTGTCGGGAAACCAGCGCGACATGAGGATGCCGGCAGCGGTGAATTCGGAACCGATCGCCACCGTCCACGTCAGCCAATACAACCAGGCCACGGTGTAGCCGGTGCCCGGGCCGAGAAACCGCGTGGCGTAGGTGCTGAAGGAACCGGTTTCCGGCATCTGCACCGCCAGTTCACCCAGGCACATCATCACCATGTAGACCATGAGCGCGCCAATGATGTAGGCGATCACCGCGCCCATGGGGCCGGCCTGGTTAACGGTATACCCGGACGTGAGAAACAGCCCGGTACCAATGACGCCACCTAATGCCAACATGACAATGTGGCGCGTCTGCATTTCCTGTTTAAAACCGGCACGCGAATTAAGTTGTTGTTCTTTTATGGACATGGTTGTTCTCATGAAAGTTGTTAGGGCGCGCATTGACGTCCGCGACAAGTTATTGGGCAGAGTAAAAGTGCATCGCCACTAAGCTTTATTATTATTCCTATTCATGAACGCCCCACTCACGGCCTTGTGGTGGGGTACCAACTTTCAAACTTCAGTTTGCGGTCTCGATATGCACTTCATTGAGCTGCGGATTGAGGGTCTTCTTGACGAAGGCGAAGGCCTGTTTCAGATCGTCCAATAGATCGTCCGTGTCTTCGATGCCGACCGAAACCCGCACCAGGCCTTCGGAGATACCCAGGGCCAGGCGTTCTTCCAAGGTGTTCTCGACATGGCTGGTGGTGCGGGCCGGGCCGTAGATGGTTTCCACAGCACCCAGGTTGCCCGCGCAATGGGCGAAGCGCAGGCGCGGCAGCAGCAATTTGACCGTGTCCATGCCACCGACCAGGACAAAACTGACGATGGCGCCGAAACCGGACATCTGCGCGCAAGCCACGGCGTGGTTCGGGTGGCTCGGCAAGCCGGGATAATTCACCGCCTCCACCAGCGGTTCGGTGCAGAGGAATTCGGCCAGGGCCCGGGCGCTGTGTTGTTGCTGGCGCATGCGCAGCGCCAGGGTCTTCATGCCACGGATGATCAGGTAGGCCGAGAACGGGTCGAGGCTCGCGCCGTTGATTTCCCGGTAATGCCGCACCTGGGCCATCAAGGCTTCGCTGCCACACACCAGGCCACCGAGCACGTCGCCATGGCCGCTGAGGAACTTGGTCGCGCTATGAATCACCACGTCCACCCCCAAGGCCAGCGGGCTCTGGTTCAGCGGTGTGGCGAAAGTGTTATCGGCCACGACCACGGCGCCGACACGCTTGGCCGCTGCCACCAGGCGCGGGATGTCGAGGATTTTCAGGGTGGGGTTGGTGGGGGTTTCCAGGTAGAGCACCTGGCAACCCTTGGCGATTTCACGCTCCAGATCGTCGTGATCGAAGGTCTCGCACAAGGTCACCGCCACGCCGGTGCGCGGCAGGAACTCTTCGAAGATCTTGTTGGTGCCGCCGTAACTGTCCTTGGTCGACACCACGCGATCGCCGTGGGCCAGAAAGGTGTAGAGCACGCTGCTGATCGCCGCCATGCCGCTGCTGAAGGCCACGGCGGACTCGGCCATTTCCAGCTCGCGAATCTTGGCTTCGAGGGTCTCGACGGTCGGGTTGCTCATGCGGCTGTAGATAAAACCGGGGGCCTTGCCCAAGGCGACGTCGTACCAGACATCGATGTCGTCGTAACCGTACGCGGCGCTGGCCACGATAGGGGTTTGCGTGGCGTTGTAGGGGTGCCTGACTTGCTCCCCACCCCAAACCGCCCGGGTCCCTGCTCCCGCGTTATCAAGCCCTGTGCTGTCAGGTTTATTGTTCATTGAGGCTACTCACACTGAGGGGGTGGACGTTGAGCCATCCACCGAATCTGAGGGCCAATATAGGGAAAAGCCGCGCGCCCGAGAAACGATGTTATCGGTGCCAAAGGGGTGGTTTTTTTAATGGCTGAGTGCGAAGCAGCAACCTGCAAGTCACTGATAAACCTGTGGGAGCGAGCTTGCTCGCGATGGCGGTGGGTCAGCTGCCTTTGAGGGTGACTGACCCTCCGCTATCGCGAGCAAGCTCGCTCCCACACTGGAGTTGTGGTGGCATCGAGAATGCGTGAGCGCCTGCTCTACAGGCGACCGTTGACTTAAAGGCTGTGTGAATCATCGTGGCGAGGGAGCTTGCTCCCGCTCGGCTGCGCCGTAGGAGCTGTCGAGCAAAGCGAGGCTGCGATCTTTCCAAAGCCAGTTGAGTATCAAGCGAAAGATCCAGATCAAAAGATCGCAGCCTTCGGCAGCTCCTACCACGGCCCAGCGGAAGCAAGCTCCCTCGCCACAGGTTATCGATCGTTCCCACGCTCCTGCGTGGGAATGTCGCCAGGGACGCTCCGCGTTCCGCTTCTGGAAGGTGACGCAGAGCGTCACGGGATGCATTCCCACGCGGGAGCGTGGGAACGATCAAAAGTATCTCGCCGCCAAAGCTGTTCTGTGATTAATCACAACTCAGCAAAGACTATCAATTGTAAAGTTCAGCCTGCTAGCGATATGCCGCAACCACACCTCGCCGGCTTCCCATGTATTCCAGTAACTGTAATAGCAACTTAACTCTTTCAACAAATACTCTTTCAACTCCAATTCATTTTTCTTTTTGCCAAGCAGGATACTTAGCTCTTGCTGAACAGCCTTCAGTATCTCGACGTCTGACTCTGCTAGAAAGGCTTCGAGGACTTGTTCAGCGGATTCATGCTCGGCGGACCAATCTTGGTGGAAATAGGCCCCAAAAAAATCATGTAGTTCAGGAAATTCTGTATTCATACTTCCGGGAATCCTGTCAGCAAAAAATATCCTGTTGGACTTCGTTGGTCTTTCTTCAAGACCAACAATACTTTTGACGCGGGTAGATAATCGGTACGACCATTTAACAGACTGACTCCCACTGGTTGGCTAAACGTATTCTTAATAGTTGTCTTTTCTTTTGGCCCAGCTAAGAAATTTTCGATTTTCTGTTCATTTGCCGCTATTGCTCTCGCCGCTGAAAACTCAGCAGTAGATCTATCAGGAAACGTAGAGGCTGCGGGGATATGCGGCTCTGCCTCCAGTCTCTGAGCCAACTGAGCATTTGTTCTGCCAATATGCTTCTCAATCAGATGCCCACCACGAGCCTCATGCGCAGCCAACCCTCCTCCCGGCACAATTTCGCTGAACGGCCCATCAGCCTCAATATCACCAGGACACTGACATGCCAACCCCAACGGATCCACCCACCCCGTCGGGTTCAGGGTGTACCGGTACCCATTGAGCCCACCCGCCAACTTGCTCGGATCAGGCGTCAGATAGCGGCCAGTCTCGGGATTGTAGTAGCGGTGGCGGTTGTAGTGCAGGCCGCTTTCGGGGTCGAAGTATTGGCCCTGGAAGCGCAGCGGTTGTTCCAGCTGTTCGCCGCCGCCGTGCTGGAGTTCGGTGAGTTGGCCGTAGCCGTTGTAGCGCGCCGACCAGACGATCTGGCCGCTGAAGCTGGTCAGTTCCTGGGGCGTGCCCAGGTGGTCGAGGTGGTAGTAGAACGGCGTGGCTTTTTCCGGGCCTTCGCCATCAAGCATCGCCAGTGGGCGGAAGGTGCCGGGTTCGTAGACGTAGCTGCGGTGGTGGCGTGGGCTGTTTTCGGCGACGACCTGGTCGCCCTGCCAGAAAAATTCCGTGGTCAGGCCGTCCACGGTCTTGCTGATGCGTCGGCCAAAGGCGTCGTAGCGGTAGGACGTTTCGCGGCCATCCGCCGTGGTGACGCCGATCAGGCGGTGCTGGCTGTCGTAGCGGTAGGCGCCGACCAGGGCCTGGCCGCGGCGTTCGCGGAGCAGGTTGCCGAAGGCGTCGTAGTCGTAGTGGCGGTCGCCCTCCTTCAGCAGGCGGTTGCCCTTGAGGGTGGTCGGGCCGGGGCGGTCCTGCATCAGCAGGTTGCCGGCCGGGTCGTGGCAGAAGTGT
>NZ_VZPJ01000017.1 GCF_008801605.1 Pseudomonas brassicacearum subsp. brassicacearum
CCAATCCAGCGACCGATTCCCCCGGAGCCAACAACAGATGAACATGATTGGTCATCAGGCAATAGGCGTAGACCTTTACGCCAAATGCATCCTTAAGCTCACGCAGGTCCGTGAGGTAGCGTTGATAGTCCTCAGCGACGGCAAACACCACTTGACGGTTATGACCACGTTGTACGATATGGTGTGGGTAATTCGGTAAAACAATACGTCCCATCCTGGGCATATGTGATTCCTCCTCCGTGGAAGCTTTCAGCGTAGCAAAGAATCAATAAATAAATCTGTCCCCTTTTTTTTACTTTTTTTAATACTCAGATCAATTGGTTAGCGGCTAAGTCAGTGCCATTCAAATCTGTCCCCTTTTTTATTGATGAGAAAACGGGTACGACGGGTTCAACCGAGCAGGTTGAGACAAAGGGGAACCCTACAGTTAAAAGCTGCAGGGCGAGTTGGCTTTTAGCCTTGACTTGAGACCGGCTAATGGGTGTCCCCTTTTATTCGTTATCTTTTCAGCAATTTTTCAAATCTTTATAGCACCGTGCAAAGCGGGTTTGAACCCATTGGGCCAAACAGTCTCGCTGTCATACTGAGCACCAGATAAGTCAGACTCTTCTATTTGTTCGACTAAAAAATTAGCACCACATAGATTAGCTCCTTTAAAACAAGCCCCTCGCACATCTACATTCTTTAGATTAGACATCGAAAGATTTGCACCAGCAAAAACCGCACCAACAGCAATAGCGCCCGAAAGATCTACACCTTCCATTTTTGCACAAGTCAATGTGGCATTCATTAATGCTGCATTGCTCATGCAGGAGCCACTCAAGATAGCAAAGTCAAAAATAGCATTTCTTAGATTTGCATTGGCAAAATTTGCATTACTGACATCCAGCCCTTGAAATATAGCACGATGCAAGCTGGCCCCATTAAAATTCAAACCAACAAAACTGTCACATGAATACTGCACAGCCTCACCGGTTTCAAAATACAAAGTAATCATTTATTACCCCAATCAGCCAAATCAACTTTGACATCAAATATAGGCTTAGTCATGCCCACTTTGTTAGGTGGTAGCACCCAAGGTACCACATCAGGCTCTAGCCCCAAAATTTTGGCAGCAATATATCGATGATTTCCATCAACAATTACATTACCGTCCATCTTGATTGCCGGAGCTATATCTCCAGCAAGAAGTCGATCAACGTATCTCTGAATCGCAGGTAGCGACACAAAATTTTGTGCACTAATAGTCGAGTCGCCGTGTAAAGCTTTTTGGATAATTTCAGGAGTTACATCCTCCCCCTTGGAAACCAGAGGCACTTGAACTGTCGCTTTTGCAGCAAGCCGCCTAGCCAGCAACGCCCTTAATACCGCAGGCGCGCCCGTAGCCGCAAGCGCAGCATCCAAATCCCAGGTGACGCTTTCGATCCCACCGCCAACGATGGTTGAAACCCTTTGCACCAAGTCGTTGAACTCGTCCCTGCTACTGGAAACTCCAGCGATTTCCCTCAGGTAAGTGACGGCGTCTCCACCGAATTGCTCCCTCCAAGCCGTGGGAACGATCTCAGGGTCATTGGCCCAGTTGTTGTTGCTGGACCATTGGGAAGCGGTATTGAACAAGGTGGGGTCAACGAACTGAGTCGTCGTCGCCTGAAACGCATGCACTTCAGCCCCATTGGCAACGATGGTACGCCCGTCGCTCCAGGTAAGCACAGTGTTCTGAGATGCCAAACCTTGGATACTTTTGGTCGCCGTTAACAAGTCTTGCGCAAGGTGCTGACCTTCAGGGTTGCCCGGGGGGAAGCTCTTCACAAGTGCCTGCAACCGCGCGTTTTCGGTAGCGTCAACTTGAGCATTGGCAGCAAGAAGCAGTACTTCTTCCCAAGACATATCCGACTGAGGCTTGCCCTTCTCTTCAAGAGCCTTGGCCTCATCAGCAAGCGCTTTCTTCTCCGACGAATGCAACAGCCGATTGTAGGAAGTCGCACTACCCGCTACCCATGACCCGGTCTGAAGGCTCTTTGCATCCCCTCCCTGCGCAGCGGCTGCAAGCACGCCTACTATTTGGGAGTTCATTACCAGAAGCCTGTCCTTTTGCTCCTTGGTCATTTTGGTGTACTGCTCGGCCAAGCTATCAATCAACAACTCGTTAGCACCCGCAGCCAGCGCGCCGGTTTTGAAATCACCGCCAGCCGCCTCAGCGGCCAGTCCGCCCATGACCGCGTGCAAGCCAACCTTGGCCAGCCCCCCTTCTTTCAAATCGAATTTTTTGCCAAGATCCCCAACGAGATTGAATCCCGCCGCAGCAAAGGTATTCGCCAAACTGCTACGCAGGGCATTATCGAACTGACTGTCGCCACCCAGCGCTCGGTCCAATAAGGTTGACGTACCGTTCTGCAGCAGTTGGTTAGCGCCGAACCGACCGATGCCTTCCAAACTCCCTAAGCCGCCTTCGGCAATTACCTTGCCTGCGTTAGGCAAGGCGCCCTCCACAGTGGTGGTGGTACTGGTCATCTTGTCGAAGATGCTGGCGGTCAATCCCGCCGTAACCCCCGACACCACATAACCGCGCAAGGCATCCGAAGAAGTTACATCCTTAAATACGGCGCCCAGGTTTCCGCCGTTATTGATAAAGCTGATGGTGGCGTTGCTCGCAGCGCCCGTTGCGATAGCCGTGAGCGCCACGTTCGCCCAACCGGCAGCCACTGTTGACCCGGCTGCAGCGCCGCCGGCTACTGCCGATGCGGTGGCTGTTCCGGCTGCTGCAAAGGCGGTACCTGAACCAGCAGCTGCGGTGCTCCCAGCCATAGTGCCGATCAGACCGCTGGCGGCACCTGCGGTGAAGTACACCACGAGGATCGCAATGATCATCTGCACAGCCGGCCCCATTCCAGAGTGGCTGTACTTATAGGAGTCATGAACTTCCTTGACCTGCCGCCAATCCACGTCACCGCGTTTCTCAGCTTCCGCCAACCAGGCCAGTTGCGGGTCTGCGTCGACCATTGCCTTGATCGACTGGTGGACGGTGTCTTGGTTGACCTGTTTGAGATCAATGTTCAACCCATCGACAGCTTTGATCGTGATGGCACCGGCAGCGACCATCTGTGTCTGACGCAAAGTTTCGTCGGTGTGACCTTTGCCCGACATCGAACTCCAGGCCATGCTGCTTTTGCTTTTTGAATGGTCTTCTTTATGCAGATCCTTCACACCTTCGAAGGTAATCGAGCCACCACTTTGTATCGTCAGGTCATTGCCACTGTTCAACTTGGCTACCTGATAATGCTGATCCTCACCGGAAACCAAGGTCAGATCGCCCCCAGTGGTGATCTCACTGCCCACATGAGTCACCTTGGTCAGCTCATCACGCCGACTCTGTTTTTTCCCCCAACTGCCCTTCTTCTTTTTCTCATACAGCGAATAATCGCTGTCCTGCGCGGCCAGAAGCGCCAGACTTTCTCCTGCCACCAGATAAGCCTCATCACCGGCGCTGATGCGGCTGGAGATAAGTGCCATGTCTTTTCCAGCATCCAACTTCACGTCACCACCAGCACTGATAGCGCTGCCGATCTGTTTGACGTGGTCCTCTTGGGCCGTGACCTTTTTCGACTTGTAGTAAGAGTGGCTTTCGTCGGCGCCGGAGGAGATTGTCATGTTCTCATCGGCGGCCAAGGCTACATTGCGGTCGGCACTGATCTGGCTCGCGATGGCGTTGAAGTCTCGACCTGCGTTCACAATCACGTCGCGACCTGCATCCACCTCCGAGCCCAGTTGAGTGATCGAACTTCTGCGGGTACCACCGGTGTTGGAGGTCTGTTGCTGCGCAGAGACGATATTTACATCCCGCCCTGCATCGATTTGCGTGTCGCGGCCGCTGACCATGACGCTGCCAACGCTGTTGACGTCTCTACCGACGCCCATGGTCAGGTCGTTAGCCGCCTCGATACGCGAGGCGTTATCCGCGTAGTCCTGCCGCTGCGTGTAGCCCTTGTTGCTGATACTTGCGGTGGTCAACGTGCGCTCGTTGATTATGTCGCCAACGATCGCATTCATGCTGATGTCACACCCGGCGATGATGCCGCCGGATTTATTGACAATGGTGTTGCCGGCCAACAGGTCGAGACGGTTGCTGGCTTCAATCAATCCGCTGTTGGTCAGGTTCTCGCCAGCGGATGCGGAGAGGTTTTTCGTAGCCCGAAGCGTGCCGGCATTTTCCAGATCCTTGCCGGCAATCAACGTAACGTTCTGACCGGCAATCAGCGCACCATTTGGCGCCAGGCGGTTATTGGCCTGGGCCATATACAGCACCGGCACCAGCACCTTTTCGCCGTTCACTTCGTGCTCTTCGAGCCAGACGATATCGTGTGTCAGCGCGGCGACTTGTTGGGCGGTGAGGGTGACGCCTACCGACAGGTTGAGGGCGTCCTTGCTGGCGATGGCGTTGTTCATCAGGTACTTGAACATCGCCTCGTCGGAGGTCTGGCCGTCGATGAAGCGTTGGCCGGTGCGGGCGACGACGGCCTGTTGGATCAAACGTTGTTCGAACAGGCCGTCGCCCAGGCGCTTGGCGCTGATGTCGGGGTCGTAGCCGAGGTTCGACAGCAAATAATCCGAGCTCATGAATGGCTTGAGGTCGGTGAGAACCGGATTGGTCTCGATCAGGTATTTTTGCGGTTTGGAAGTCACGGTTGTGCTGGGTAGTCCCGTGACCCGCGCCACCGTTTGGCCGGTGACAGGCACTGGTGCGCTTACCGAGGCATCGGTTGGGCGACTGACGCCGATCGGCGGGGTGCCCGAAGTGTCCAGTGCAATGTCGGCGCCACGGGTGATGGTGCCGTCAAGGGAATGCCCTGGCAGTTGCGGCGTGCCCGTGGATGAGTCCGTTGGGGGGGTGACCTGAATGGCGGACGCGCCGACAGTGACGCCGCCGCTCTCACGATTCAACAATTGCACCTGTCGTTCGGCGGCGGAAACCTGGGTGGCATCGGCGATCTGGATGTCGCGCACATTGGTGGTCGGGGCGGCGGTGGATCGATTCGATGCGCTCACGCTGGCGCCGCCGATTGTCCAGCTCTGCGACACGGCGGGTGTCTGGGAGACTGACGCGTCGCTGGCGCCCTGCCCGCTCAGCCGGAACAGACCGTTTTGCCCGGTGGGGAGGCTGAAGCCGGGGAGTGTCAGGGGGTTTATTTGTTGCTGGGCCAGGTCCGGTGGGAGTTGGCTGTTCAGGGTCACGACCGTGGTTTTGCCTGAACCTGAGGCGGCGGTTGTGGTACTGCGGGCCGAGGTGGCTATCCCAGTGAAATACGGGCGCTCCACACCGTTGGTGATTTTGGTTGTTGCGGTAATGGAAACGTTGCCGCCGGCTTGGATGATGGCGGGGACTAAACTATCGGACGAGGTCGATGAGACAACGACTTGATTGAATGGGGTAGCGTTATTGATGAAGTCCGGCTCCGCCATTCGTGTACCTGTCGAATATTGAGACTCCGTAAACTTGATTTCTGTACGCACCCTTTCCGCAAGCATGCCGATATTTATAGCGATAGGACCAAATCGTTGCCAATATTCCGTTTCACTCGGCTTAGCTCCGTCTCGACCTATTTGGGTATAGGTAGTTGACTCAATACCTGATGCATTCCAGAAATGCATACCCCCATTATAGTTGGCGTCATTGTATATATTGTAGTTTACGAGCGCAGCCATATCCTGATAAGTAGGGTTGGAGTACGTAATAGACCCTCTACTGACATAGTCACCTAAAGCAGATCCCGAATTTTCAAAACTGCCCACAGAAACATCTATATTACCTGCCGCAGAAACCGATGAATTCGAGTTTAAAAATACCCCACCTTTAATGCTCATATTTCCAGAGGCGTTCAACGACGCAGCTTTAGAACTGACATCTCCCGAAACCAATACACGATATCTCTGTTCATATACATAGTATGAGGCAGGTTGCCGCTCATCCATAAAATACTCAGGAAGCGCATCACAGCTGTAGCAACCAAACCCTATCGCCGACGAATACAACTCCGCCTCAGTCTTAAAATCCCCACGCTTATTAATAATCGAATCCGCATTAATAGAGAAATCCCGCCCACTCTCCATGGTGCCCGAGTCATTTTCCATCAACGCCGACTGTCCCCCAAGGTCATTGCGCGCTACATCAATGTTCCCTAACGCATAAACATCCGATTTACGGTTGGTAAAACTCCCCACCCGCAACTTCACATCCCCACCGCTGAACAAGAACCCTCCTTGGTCATTCAGCAAGGTCGAAGCCGTCAGTTTCAATCCATCCGCACCGGCAACCGTCCCATAGTTATTAACGGTGCCCGCATTGATATTCAGAGTACCGGCCGACGTCAGTCGCCCGTAGTTGCTCAGGCTACTCAGGCCGCCACGCCCACCGATCGTCGTGATCCCGCCGCCGGTAATACTCGCTACGTTGCTCAAGTCGATCGCAGCAGTATCTACCGTCATGTCGCCCAGGCTAGTGACCCGGCCATTGCCGCTATACCGTCCGGTCAATTGCAAGCCCAGGCCACCATCGCTGGCGATCAATCCGTTGTTGACCCAGTTCCCACCCTTGCCTTCCAGTTGCGTCGAAGCCAGCAGTTGTCCGATCTCGGTCTGGGTGAAGTTGTTGACGTCGACCGTCAGCCGTCCCGCCTGGATGGCGCTGGTGTTGGTCCAGGTGTCGGCTTTGAGTGTCAGGCCGCCACGGGTGACGATGTCGCCGCCGGCACCGGTGACGTTGGCCAGGGAGATGTCGAACGTGCCTTCGCCCAGGTGCAGCAATTGGCCGCCGCTGTTGAGGAAGCTGTTGGCGGACAGGGTCAGCTGACTGTTGGCGCTTTCCAGCTTGCCGTTGCGGTTGTCGAAGAGGCTGCCGATCTGGAAATCGGTTTTGCCCGTTGCCCCAAGGGCTCGCAGCTGACCGGTCTGGTTATCCAGACTCGCCGCCTTGATCCCCAGGGTGCTGTCACTCTCAATAATCCCCAGCCGGTTATTCAGCGCGCCGGCCAGGTCCAGGTCGATCTGGCTGCCGGCGATCTGGCCGTCGTTGTCGCCACTGTTATCGAAGTCATTACCGGTGACGTTGACCTTGCCTTTGGCATACAGGCCGCCGTTGCGGTTGTCGAAGTTGCGGGTGACGACGATGGCATCACCGCTTTGTGCGGAAATGCGTCCACCATAGTTGTCGAAGCCGCCCCGTGCGGTCAGGTTCAGGCGCTGGGCCTGGGTGATACCGCCTTGGCGGTTGTTGTTCAGGTCGTAGCCGTTTTTCAGCACCCCGGTCAGTTGCGTGGTGAGCAAACCCTGCAGGCTGGCGAGCACTCCGCCACGGTTATCGAGATGGCGACCCGTTACAGTCACATCGCCGGCCTTGGCCTGGATTCGACCGCTCTGGTTATCGATGTCCGTATCGACGGTGAGTTTCAGATCCCCTTGGCTTTGCACCACACCCTTGCCGTTGGTAAGGCTGGTCGCGTCGATTTCCACGCCGCCGTTCTGGCTGTAGATCAACCCATCGGTGTCGTTCTGGACTGCGCCAGAGGTATTCAAGACCAACAAATCATTGGCCGCGACGGTACCGCGGTTGCGGTTGTCCAGGCCATCGGTGAGCAAGGTCAACAAGCCCTGGCTGGCGATCTGGCCGCCCTGGTTATTGATCTGTGTGGCGCGCTCGACCCGCAATGGGCCAACGCTGGCGACTTTGCCATTGGTGTTGGTCAGCACACCAAGCAGGTCCAGAGTCACAGCGCCGTTACCGATCAGCTTGCCGCCGCTGTTGTCCAGCGTGGTGCCGGTAAAGTTCAAGGCTTTTTGCGCGTTGACGGTGCCGCTGGCGTTGCCCAGGGTCATGGCGTTCATGACCAGCAGGGCGCCGCTGTCGATCAAGCCGCCTTGGGCGTTGTTCAGCAAACCGCTGGTGACGGTCAGGGTCTGGTCGCTGCCGCTGGACAGAATCCCGCCGCTGCTGTTGTCCAGGCTGGCGGCGCGGACAGTGAGTTTTTTCTGGCCGACCAGCGCACCGGCAGCGCTGTTTAGCAGTGCCCCGCTGAGGGTGGCGCCGACGTCGCCATTACGACTGGAGAGTGTGCCGTTGTTGCGGTTGTCGAGGCTGCCGCCGTTGACCTGCAAGCCTTGCCAGCCAGAGATCAAGCCGTTCTGGTTGACCATACTGGTGGCGTTGAGGCTGAGCAGGTCGCTGCTGATCAGCTTGCCGCCCGTGTTATCGAGGGTGCGTCCGGCCAGGGTGAAGCTTTGGCTGCTGGAAACTTCACCGCCTTGGTTATTCAAGTCGCGCAGGCCGTTGAGGGTCAACGGACCTTTAGCGGTGATCAGGCCATTACGGTTGTTCAGGTCATGGCCGCCCAGGTTCAGCGTCATGGCCTTTTCGCCCAACAGACGGCCGCTGTTTTGGGTCAGCGCCGCCAGGGTCAGGTCCATATCGCCCTTGGCCGACACTTCGCCGCCATTGCTGGAGTCCAGGGAATCGGCCTCGAGGGTGAGGTCACCTTGGGCATTGATCAGGCCATTGGCGCTGTTGTTCAGAGCCATGGCATTGAGGACCAAAGCACCACCCGCCAGCACGCTACCACCCTGGTTGTTCAGGTCGCCGCTGTCGAGCGTGAGCAATTGCGCGGCGCTGATCAGTCCTTGGGTTTGGTTATCCAGTTGCTGATCGACCGTCAGGACCAGATTGCTATGGCTGGTGAGCGTACCGCCGTTGTTGTTCAGGCTTTGGGCGTGGGCATCGACGCTGACTGCGCCGATCAGGCCTTTGACGTTATTCAGCGCCTGGGCAACGCGCAGGGTCAGGCTCTGGTTGCTGAGCAGTCGGCCGCCATCGTTGTTGAAATTTTTAGCCGTCAGGGTGAGGGCTTGGGCGCTGGAGATTTCGCCGCCCTGGTTGTTCACACCGTTGAGGTTTTTCAGCAGCAACGCGCCGGGGGCGTTGATCAAGCCGCTCTGGTTGTTGAGCTGGCCGTTGTTCATGTCCAGGCTCAACGACGTGTTGCTGAACAATTGACCGCCCTGTTGATCCAGGCCGGCAACCGACGCGGTCAACGCGCCTTGGCTGCCGATGCGACCTCCCTCCTGGTTGTTGACCTGGGCGGCGGTGAGGTTCAGCGTGCTGCCACTGTTGAGCCGTCCTTTCTGGCTGTTGTCGAACGCACCGGTGGTGACGTTTACCGCGCCTTTAGCGCTGATGTTGCCCTGCTGACGATTGTCCAGTGCCGCGCTGGTGAGCAGCAATGCGCCGTCGGTGACCAGTTCGCCGCCCTGGTTGTCGAGACGCCCCAGGCTGTGCACGGTCAGGTCCGCCGCGCTGGACAGGCTGCCGCCAGTGTTGGTCAGGTTGGCGGCGCTGACATTCAGCGTGCCTTCACTGCTGAGCTGGCCTTGGGTGTTGAGCAGATCACGGCTCAGGTTGATGCGCTGGTTCTGCTGGCTGATCAGGTAGCCGCCGCTGTTATCGAGGGAGCCGCCGGCCAGCTCTAACTCGGTCTTGGCACTGAGCAAGCCCTTGGTGCGGTTGAGCAGCTTATCGACCGTCAGTTTCAGCGACTGCCCGGCAAATACCTGGCCGCCGTCGCTGTTGTCGAGATTCTGGCTGATCAGCGTGACGTCTGCGTTGCCCGACAGCTCACCGCCACGGTTGTCGAGATCGTCAACGTCGAGATCCAGCGCTTTTGTCGCGCCGATCAAACCGGCCTGACGGTTGTCGAGGCTGGCCGCCCTCAACGTCAGGGCGTCGGTGCTGATCAGCGTGCCCTGACGGTTATCGAAACTGTCGAGGGTGGCATCGAGCCCGGTCTTGCCGGCGATATTCCCGGCACGGTTGTCCAGGTGATCGGCAACCAGCAGCAGCGCACCGTCGGCAATCAACGAGCCGCGCTGGTTGTCGAGCACGGTTGCAACGTTCAGGTCGAGGCGGTCACGGCTGCTGATTAGGCCATCGCGGTTGTCCAGGCTGTCGCTGTGACTGTCCACCGAGGCCGCCGAGATGGCACCTCGAACGTTGTTCAGCACTTGGGCAACTCTGAGCACCAAGCCCTGGTTACTCAGCAATTTCCCGCCGCTGTTATCCAGGTTTTGTGCCAACAGAGTGAACGCTTGCTGGCTGGAGATTTCCCCGCCCTGGTTGTTGACGTCCTTGAGGTTGCTCAGCAGCAACGCACCCGAGGCGTTGATCAGGCCGCCCTGGTTGTTCAACTGGCCGTGGTTCAGGTCCAGGCTCAGACGGGTGTTGCTGAACAATTCACCTTGCTGTTGATCCAGCCCGGTGACCGATGCGGTCAGGGCTTGGCTGCTGGCAATACGGCCTGCGGCGTTGTTCACCTGCGTGGCGTTGAGCGTGAGCGTAGTGCTCGAGGTCAGGCGCCCGCCCTGGCTATTGTTGAGGACACCCGTGGTGACTTGGGTCGCGGCTTTGCCTGAGATCAGGCCTTTTTGGCTGTTATCCAGACTGGCGCTGTCGAGGGTCAACGCGGCGTCGGTGCTGATAGAGCCCCCCTGGTTGATCAATGCCCCAGCACTGATGATCGACAACAGGGCCGCGCTGCTCAGGCTGCCCGCTGTGTTATCGAGGCTGCCTGCGCCGACACTCAACTCGCCTTCGCTGCTGATCAAACCTTTGCGGTTCAACAGCGCGTGATCGAGGGTGATCACCAGGCCGTTGAGGCTGTTGAGCACGCCTTCGCTGTTGTCCAGCGTGGTGCCGCTCAGGGTCATGTGGCCTTGAGCATGGAGCAGGCCTTTGCTCTGGTTGATCAGCTCAGCGACTTTCACGTCCAGGTCAGTGCCGGCGATGAGTTTGCCGCCCGCGCTGTTGTCCAGGCGCTGGCCGCCCACCTTAAGGCCGAGACCTGCGGAGAGTTCGCCCGCGCGGTTGTCGATCTGCCCGACCTGCAAATCCAGCGCTTTTGTGGTGCCGACCAAACCACCGTTGCGGTTATCCAGCGTGTTGCCGGTCAGGCTCAAATTGCCTTGGGCCACCAACGCACCACCCTGTTGTTGCAAGGTATCGATAACAGCGGTGAGGTCGGTTTGGCTGGAGATACGACCGAGGCCGTTCTGTACTTCAGCGGCCTTCAAGGTCAGCACACCAACGCTGGTCAGCAGCCCGGCGCTGTTGTCCAGGCGCGAGCCTTCGAAGGTGACGCTGCTTTTGCCCGTGATGATGCCGTTATCACGGTTATCCAGTTGATCGACCGTCAATTGCAGCGCCTTGTCGGCGCGGATGTTCCCGCCACGGTTGTCGAGCGAATCGCTGTGCACGGTCAGCAGGTCATTGCCGAGCAGGCGACCACCGCGGTTATCGAGGCTGCCGGTTTGCAGGTCAAGCGCGCCTTTGGCAAGCACTTGGCCTTGGTTCTGATTGTCCAGCAGGCCGCTGATGCGCGCGGTCAGGCTGCCATCACTGATCAATTGGCCGCCGTCGCTGTTGTTCAGGCTGGCCGCCTTGATGTCCACAACCTTGCCCGAGCCGAGCACACCATTGCGGTTGTCCAGCGCGCCGCCGAGGTCAATGTTCAAGTTGCTGTCGCCGAGTACCTGGCCGTTGCTGTTATTCAGGGCCATCGCGTTGAGCCGGGTCAGGCTCGCGCTGGAGATTTCGCCATCGAGGTTGGTCAGCGTGCCGTCGACGTTTATGGTCAGGTCTGCATCGCTGCCCAGCTTGCCGCCGCTGTTGTCCAGGCTGGCTGCACGCACCTCCAGGCCGTTGGCCGAGATCAGGCCTTTGGCGTTATTCAATGCCTGGGCGACGACCAGATTGAGACGCTGCTGGCTGACGATCGAACCGGCGCGGTTGTCCAGGCTCGTGGCATTCAGGCTGAACGCCTGGTCGCTGGAGATTTCGCCGTCGCGGTTGTTCACCGCCGCCAGGTTCTTCAACAACAGACTGCCCGGGGCGTTGATCAGCCCGCCCTGATTATTCAACTGCCCATGGTTGAGGTCGAGGGATAGGCGGGTGTTGCTGAACAATTGGCCGTTCTGTTGATTCAGGCCGGTGACACTGACATTCAGGGCTTTGGTGCTGGCGATGCGACCGCTGGCGTTATTCACTTGGCCGGCCTTCAATAGCAACGTGTCGCTACTGATCACGCTACCGCCGACGTTGCTTAGGGACGCCGCGCTGTCGAGGTTCAACGCACCGATGCTGGAGATCTGGCCGCCGTCGTTATTCATCTCGGCCGCTTTGAGGTTGGCCGTGGTGTCGCTTTTCACGCTGCCCTGGGCGTTGAGCAGTGGTCCGCTCAGGCTCAGATTCAGGCCTTGCTGTGCATAAAGCGAGCCCTGGCGGTTATCCAGTCGTTGCGCGTCGATCGCCAAAGCCGCCCGAGTGGAGATCAATCCCTTGGTCTGGTTGGTCAAGCGTTCGAGGGTCAGGCGCAGGTCGCCATAGGCAATCAGCTTGCCGCTATCGCTGTTGTCCAGTTCGGTGCCGACCAGGGCCAGAACGCCCTGGCTCGACACTTCGCCGCCTCGGTTATCCAGCGTGCCTACGTTGAGGCTCGCTGCTTGGGTGGTGGTGACGACACCGCCCTGGCGGTTGTCCAGACTCGCCGCGTTGAGGGTCAACAGGCCAGCCGATGACAGCAACCCGGCCTGATTGAGCAACTGCGCCGAAATGCTGGAGGTGAGCGCTCCGTCGCTGAGCAATCGGCCTGCGGTATTGTCCAGTGACGCCGTCGTCAATTGAACGCTTTTGCTGGCGGAAAGACGCCCGCTCCGGTTGTTCACCTGGCCGCTGGCGTTGATGTCGAGCATTTGACCCGCCGCCATCAGACCAGCCACGTTATCCAGCGAGGCGACGCGTAACGTGACGTTGCTCAAGCTGTTGAGTTCACCGCTGCCGTTGTTCAACTGCCCGACATTGGCCGCCAGGGTGCCATTGCTGCTGACGAGCCCCTGGGTGTTGATGAGCTTATCGGCGGTGATGTTCAGCGTCGTGCCGCTCAGCACCCTGCCCTTGTTTTGATTGTCCAGGGTCTCGGCTTTGATCGTCGCGGTTTGCCCGGAGCTCAGGGTGCCGGCCTGGTTACTCAACGTCTGCGCAACATTGGCCGTCAGGTTGCGGCTGGCAATCACGCTGCCGCTGTTGCCGAGGCTCTGCGCCGTGAGGCTCACATCCCCCGTCGCATTGCGCGTCGTGTCAGCATTGACTCCCGCTTCAATAATCCCGTTATTTCTCAGTTGCCCAGCCGCATTCAGCGTGATGCTGTCCCGCGCCGCGAGGGTTTGCTGGTTGCTCAAGTTGCCCTGTGTCTGGGCGTTCAGCGTGGTCCCCGCGTAGGCGGCCCCCCGAGCATCGAGGCTGGCAGCCTTGACGTCGATGGCGCCGCTGGCCGAAGTCTCGGCCAGGCTCAAGTGACCATTGGCATCGAGCTGGATGTCGCCGCCGCTGGCGATCAACTTGCCGTCCAGCTTCACGCCGACGCCGGCCTCGGTGCCCACCAACTTGATGGTGCCTGCGTACATACCGCCCAAGGCCGAGGAATCGATAGCCAGTTCGGGTTTCGCACTGCCGTCGTCAGCACGGGCGGTGGCGTTGAGGGTGTCGGCATTGACGTCATTGCGCCCGGCGACGATGGTCAGGTTCTTGGCCTGGATCTCGGCGTTGATCTTGGCGCTGCGGGTGATGATTTCGAAGTGATCGACGTTATTGGCGTTCAGGCCAGCGCCTTCAATCGTGACGCTGCCCTGGTCCACCTGATAGCGACTCAACTGGCCGTTTTCCACCATCGGTTTGCCGGTGCTCAAGGTCACTTTCGGACTGTTGATAAAGCCGCAGCCGTTGCAGGTGATGCCGTAAGGGTTGGCAACGATGACGTGGGCCGACTGCCCCGCCACTTCGGTGTAGCCACGCAACTGGCTGGGGTTGCCGCCGTTGACTTCGTTGAGGATGGTGGTGGCGGCTGAACCCTGGAGGTTCGGGTTGCCGATAATGATCCCGCCCAACTGCGTGGACTGCGTGCGGGCGGTGGCGTTGTTGAGGATCACGCCATTGCTGCCGACGTTGTAGTCGGTGAACTGGTTGTGGGACAGGCCGCTGCCGTTGGGCTTGGCGATATTGACGATGGGCACGCCGTTGCCCGCCCGGTCCAGGCCGGTGCCCGGCGCGCTGACCACAATGCCTTCGGCCTGGGCCCACATGGGCTGCCAGAACATGACGTTGGCCAACAGGAACGCCAGGCCACGCTTGGGCATGCCCCAGAACTGCTCGCGGGTTTGCAGGGCAGCGGAGGGTTGGCGGGCCAGGAAGGCGTGTTGGCGGTCGTCCATGATCAGGTCTCGTTGCAGCAAAAATTAGATGGATACATCCACGCGGAAGTAGATCGGCGCTTCGCGCTCGGGCAGGGCATCCGGACGTTCCAGGGAATGGGCGAAAGTGACGCTGGCGCTCAGGTGCTCACCACGGGCGAACAGCTCCAGCGAGTTGCTCGACATGCGCCCGTGCTGGTCGCCGTTGTAGCGATCGCCACGAATCACGCCCTGGTCATAACCGAGGCTGGTGCCGTATTCACCGAACACCGGGCGCAGCCATTCCAGGGTGACCGGGCGGCTCCAGCGCAGGTCGTTGCGCCAATAGCCGCCGCTGTCGCCGGACAGCGACTGATCCTTGTAGCCACGAATCGACGATTGCCCGCCGAGGCTCATGCGCTGCGGGCTGAACAGCACGTCTTCGCTACGCTGGCCGGTCATCAGGCTGCTGAAGCTGAAGGACTCGCCCCACACCTGGAACGGTTGCAGGTAGCTGGCGGTGGCGGTGTATTTGCGGTAGCGGGCATCGGCCTGGCCGGGGCCCGGATCGTCGTCGCCCTGGGCATCGAAGGCGCCGATACCCTCTTGCATGCCCAGGTCGAGGTTGACGAAAGCATTGCCAACCCGCCGGCCATGGTTGATGCCGAACTGGGCTTCGCTGAGCCGATTGCTGCTCACCGCCAGCTTGCTGTCTTCGATGAAGTTGTTGGTGCGCAGGTACGCCAGGCCCGTGTTGAGGGAGGTCTTGCTCAGGGCGTCGCGATGGATCACCCGCTCGACCCGCAACTGATGGTTCTGGCTGTCGCCGGTCTGCTTGAAGTTGAAACCGTTGGCCGGGATCTGCGAACGGTACTCGCTCTGGCTGTAGGTGTAACTGACGTTCCACCAGCCAAACGGCAGGTTGTAATAGAGCATGGCGTTGCGGGAGGTGTGCTGGTGGTCGGTCATCGCGTCGTGACCGCCGCGCAACATCAACTGATCGGCCAGGCCCAGCGGGCTATCCCACTCGAAACTGCTGCCCCACTGCTGTTCGCCGGTGCTGCGCTGGCCGTCGTTGCTGCGCGACAGTCCGGCGCGCCAAGGCTTTTTCGGTTCATTGGTGACCCGCACCTCACTGCCACCGACGTTTTGGCCGGGGGTCAGCTCCATCTTTGCCTGGTTCGACGGCAGGCGATTGAGCTGATCGACCATCTGCTCGATTTCCCGCAGGTTGACCAATTCGCCGGTCGCACCGGGAAAAGCCATCGCCAATTCACGATCCGACAACTTACTGTCCTCGGCGCCCTTCAAACCCTCCAGCCGCCCCTCGACCACCAGCACTTGCAGGTGACCGCTGGAAAGATCCTGCTGCGGCAGGTAGGCACGACTGGTGACCAGGCCCTTTTCGATGTAGTGATCGGTGATGACTTTGAGCAGCTCGTTAAGCTGCGGCACGCCCAGGCATTGGCCGATGTAGGGCTTGAGCAACTGCTCGCGCTCGCCAGCGGAAAGACTGTCGGCGCCCTTGAGTTCGAGGGTCTTGATGGGGAAGCAACGGGTATCGACAGGTGCGGTGGGCTGGGTCGGCTTCGCCTCCTTGCCGGGCAAGTCCTTGAGTTCCTCCAGGCGACGGCGCTGCTCTTCGAGCAACCGATTCTGGCGCTCGCGGATCAGGTCCGTGTCGCCAGGCGTGGGGGCGGCATGAGCCAGGGTCAGTGGAGAAAGGCACAGCAAAGCCACGCACAACCTCGCCCAAAAGGCGGGTGAGGACATGTTCGATCCCTAGCTAAAAATGACATCAAAATAGTGGCGCGATATTAATGAGCCATCATTTTGACGTCAACTAAATGGATTTGGCTTTGAGGCTATTACCGGAACCATTCATCTGAAATCAGACGGCTCCGGTACGAGGGGGACGAAAGGTCCCGAGGCAGGTCTCGAAACTGGATCGGTGGAAAACTTGGCCTGGTTGGGACTGCTACGCAGCCCAGCGGGAGCAAGCTCCCTCGCCACAAAGGCAGGGCCCAATTCAGGTTGGGATTTCAATAAAAAACCGGACTCAAGGTCCGGTTTTTTATCGAAAGAGCCAGGCATCTGCCTCAGAAAGCAGGGATATCCTGCCTAGCAGAAGTTTGACGACTACTTGCTCGCCTCCTCAACGGCTGCCGCATTCTGAGGACCGAAAGAGTATTTCAGGGCCCGTGCCTTCATGGTCCGCGGATCAGGCAAGCCTACGGTCTCTGGACCCGCAAAGCCGGTGACACCTTTGGCGAACGTGGGATTGATCGCATCGAACAGGAAGCTGAAACCTTGTTTCAGCGAGCTCTGGGCGATGCCGTGACAGCCCATGCAGCCGCCCATGGTCAGGCTTTGAGTACTGTGGGCGTAGTCCGGCACCTTGATGTTCGGTTGGTTGCGCGCATTGGTCAGGGTGTTGTTATTCGGGATGGGGAACACGTTGCTTCCACGAAACAGCTGGATGCCCGGCTGGCTGCTTTCGACCATGATGTTGGCCAGGTAGTAATCCGGGTCGGTTGAGGTGCTCGACGGGATGGCCTGCACCCCCTTGAGCCGATAGTGCTTCCAGACCGAATTGTCGAATTCGCGGTTGCCGTCCATGAGCTGCCTGACCTGGTCGTTCACCGCCTGGACTTCTGAATGGATGGTCAGCGGTTGCACGACCTTGATCGGGCCGGCTTGTCCTTCGGGGATCCCGTTGCTGCCGGAGTAGACCGGCGGATCAAGTTTCGCGTTCGCGACCAGGCCCTCCGTTGGCAGGGAAACCGTATAGGTCTTGTTGCCGTCAGAGAAGGTGGCGGTCGGCGGCGTGGCTGAATCGAGGCCGGGGTAATCGATCTTGTTGTAGTTGGCGATGTAGTAGAGCCCGGTCGGCGATTTACCGTCGGGCAACGTCAGGGCATCTTCGTGCTCGAACGTAGCGAAGATGAAGGTCGGGTAGTTGGCCGTCTTATGGATGATATGCAAGGCGACCAGTGCGTAGTCTTCGTTCTGCGCCTGCGGGTCAGTGTCGGTGCCCGTATAGGTCACCACCGTCGCCGTATGGTAGCGCCCGCGATCCGGCACCGGAATGTCGGCCAGCTTGCGCCATGCCGCCTTGACCTCCACCGCGCCGCCGGGCAGCACAATATGATCCGGATAACGGGTCAGGCCTTTCGCATAGTTGTAAACGACGGGGTTGGCCTTGGCCTCGAACAGGATCTGACTGTCGTTTGAAGGGGCATAGTCCCCCCTTGCGTCTGTTGTCTTCGCCGCATTGGGCGGCTTAACCGGGAAGAAAATTGCGTTTTGTCCTATTTGAGTCGCCTCATCCAGATTGTTGTAAAGGGTAAAATCAGTGCCTGGCGCCATCCGTATCGGCTTCTTGAGGAACTGGGTATAGGTGTAGTTCGGATCAGAACCAAGCGAACGCGTAGGACCTCCAACGGGATTGAACCCTACCGCCGGAAACAACTCGCTGCGGTGGGCGAAGGTTTGCCACAACAAAGGGGTTGGAGACTGCGAGACCTTGCCCGAATCGGCAAAGCTGCTGGTGGGATTACCCATGCCACGGCTAGCCGGTAACGGCGTCATGGCGGTGTTGTTCAGCGCAAAAAAACTCCGCCAGGCAAAGGTCGCATAGTCGGTATGGCTAAGGCCTGTCGCCAGGTCAGCAGGCAATTGGGGGTTGTCCCCTGTCAGATCGTTTGTGGTAATGCCGTAGGAAACGCCCAATCCCGATGGGCCGGTCAAACTGTCAGAGAAAAGCCTTGAATAATAGGGACTCCAGTTGACCCCATCGCTTGAACCAAAAGTGGTAGGGCCACTGCTGATAAAAATGCGGTTACCGGTGATGGTTGCACGGTTCAGGAAAAGTTCGCTCTTTGCTATGCCCGACAGTCTTTGTTCATCTCCCCATTGACCGCCCCGGTCGTAACTGCGCACGGCAAAATTATTAAGATCATAAGAGTAATAGACCAACAGCTCACCATTATAGACCACGGGCACCAGACTCAGCACTCTGAGAGCATTTGCAGTGAACCCAGGATTTTCCTTACTCCACAGCAAGCCATCGTCCGAGGTCACATAGTTAATCGTGTGATCATCCTCCTCGCTATACAGGACAAATAATTTTCCGTTGTACACCACAGGACTGTTAGTCGCGGCGTCGCTGGAGACCGCGATAGGGTTAACATTGGACCAGGTTATGCCGTCCACGGAGCTGATAGTATTTATGTGGTTCTTGTCGGTAAAAGTAAGTACCAGCTTTTGCTGAAATACGGTCGCTGAGACATTACCCACGATGCCAGACACCGGAATGGACTGCGGGGGGGACCAATTACTGCCCTGCGCCGAAGTGGAAAAATAGATAGCGGAATCACTATCGTTGGCCCAAAACATATAAACCTTGCCCTTGAACGATTGCACCGCGGGTGTAGCCAACCCTACCGAGGGAAATGGCACCATGCCCGACGAAGAAGGTATGCCGTTTACGGCATCAGGGCTGTCAAACACATCAACTACGATCCCCTCATCGGGTCGCGACGTGGCGATGATCACACTTTCTGCATAAGCCGATGACAACGCGAATAAACCACACAGGCACAACATCAGCCGACTGAGTATCGCTCTAAGGCTCATAGATTTCATTCCTTGAATTAATAGCTATCGCAGGCCGTGGATACGTCCTGACAGGCGTAGTTGTTCCATTGCTCGAGTGCGAGCGGCACCGGGTGATCTAGAAGTTATTGACTGCATTGCGTCAGACATATTTCTAGCTTCCTGGCTAATAAAGCACTTACGTCCTGTGTGAAGGAGCGACCCGGCATTGCAGGCATAGGGCTACCAGTCACTTTCTCCATGGTAGACGACGGTTTCATATCGGCTAGGGAAACCCTGAAAAAGACTTCAATCCGTGTCTGGGCCCGCGCAGCGACGGAACGCCTGCCAAGCGGCAGGCTAATGAACTTTCCCCCCTGCACGAGCCTCAACCCATTACCTGCCCAACAAGGAATATGAGGCCCTGCCATGAAGACCCTCTTGAAACTCACCCTCGCCGCCGCCCTCACCTGCGCCCTGCCCGCCTGGGCCACTTGCACGCCTGACGAAGCGACCACCAAGCGTGAAGAATTAGCCCAGGAAGTAACCAAGCTCACCGAGCAGAACCCGGCCAAGGCCAAGGAAATCAACGATGAGTTGCAGGCCATGGACCTGGAGACTGCCAGCAAGGATGTGCCGGATAAGTGCCAGTTGATCGATGAACGCCTGAAAGAGCTGAAGAACGCGGAGAAGAAGGCTGGGTGATCAACCAAAGCCGCACAACCCGCTTTTGTGGCGAGGGGATTTGTGGGAGCAAGGCTTGCCCGCGATGAAGGCGACGCGGTCTTTCAGAAACCGAGGCGCCTGTGTCGCGAGCAAGCTTTGCTCCCACAAATGCCCATCGCCACAGGGGCCCTGCGCTGGACTTGAGTTTGAGTACTCACCCATAAAAAAACCGGACCCAAGGTCCGGTTTTTTCATACAACGCTAACGCCGACTCACTCAGCCGCCGGCGCCTCTGGCTTGCGGCGCTTGAGTGGGGCCATGCCGTCCTTGCTGACCAGCGACGGGGCGTCGGTCTTCGGGCGGTTGGCGGTCTTGCGTTTGGTCGGGGCCTTCGCGCCGGCCTTCTTCTTGTCGCCCTTGGCGTCGACCTTTTTCTTCTTCACGCCAACGGCCTTGCCCGAGGCCTTGACCTTCTTCGGTCCGCCGTAGGTGCCTTTGACTTCCTTGATGGTGCGGCGCTCGAAGCTCTGCTTGAGGTAGCGCTCGATGCTCGACATCAGGTTCCAGTCGCCGTGGCAGATCAGCGAGATCGCCAGGCCGTCGTTGCCGGCACGACCGGTACGACCGATGCGATGCACGTACTCATCACCGCTGCGGGGCATGTCGAAGTTGATGACCATGTCCAGGCCTTCCACGTCCAGGCCGCGAGCGGCGACGTCGGTGGCGACGAGGATTTTCACGCCGCCCTGCTTGAGACGGTCGATGGCCAGCTTGCGGTCCTTCTGGTCTTTCTCGCCGTGCAGTACGAACGCCTTGTATTCCTGGGCCACCAGGCGGCCGTAGATGCGGTCGGCCATGGCCCGGGTGTTGGTGAACACGATGGCCTTTTCGTAGGTCTCGTTGGCCAGCAACCAGTTGACGATCTGCTCTTTGTGCTGGTTGTGGTCAGCGGTGATGATCTGCTGGCGGGTGGTGGAGTTCAGCTGGCTGACCGCGTTGAGCTGCAAGTGCTCAGGGTTGTTCAGCACCTTGGCGATCATCTCGCGCAGGCCCGAGCCGCCAGTGGTGGCGGAGAACAGCATGGTCTGCTGACGGTTTGTGCATTCGTCCACCAGACGCTGCACGTCCTCGGCAAAGCCCATGTCCAGCATGCGGTCGGCTTCGTCCAGCACCAGCACTTCGACTTCCTTCAGGTCGAGGTTGCCAGCGTTCAACTGCTCGATCATCCGCCCTGGGGTGCCGATCAGAATGTCCGGCACCTTGCGCAACATGGCGGCCTGGACCTTGAAGTCTTCGCCGCCGGTGATCAGGCCGGACTTGATGAAGGTGAACTGCGAGAAGCGCTCCACTTCCTTCAAAGTCTGCTGGGCCAGTTCACGGGTTGGCAGCAGGATCAGGGTCTTGATGCTGACGCGGACCTTGGCTGGGCCGATCAGGCGGTTGAGGATCGGCAGCACGAACGCGGCGGTCTTGCCGCTGCCGGTTTGCGCCGTCACCCGCAGGTCACGCCCCTGGAGCGCGAGCGGAATAGCCGCTGCCTGCACCGGCGTTGGCTCGACAAATTTAAGCTCGGCCACGGCTTTGAGCAGGCGTTCGTGCAGGGCGAATTGGGAAAACACGGGTGCTACCTCGAAGAAATGCAAAAAAACAGCTGCATAGGGTAACGGTTTCGAGCGCGAAGGCCGAGTTTCTTTATACAAACGGCGGTAAATCAGTGCATTTTTATCAGCCGATATTGCATCAACGGTCACTTGACCGGGCTTAAATGCTCTAATCGCACCGTCGCGTCTTTATAGAAGAACCGTTTCGTCCATGGACATCAAACAACTCTGGGTCAACCTCCAAGACCTCTGGGGTGCCCTTGACCAGCACCCGATCCTGCATTCCAGCCTAGCCCTGATGGTGCTGCTGGTCATCGCCCTGGTGCTTGGCCGTGTGGCGCGCTACCTGATCCTGCACGCTGCCAAGTTGCTGGGGCGCCAACCGGCCTTGAACTGGGTCAATGACCTGCGCCAGAACAAGGTCTTTCATCGCCTGGCGCAGATGACGCCGTCGCTGATCATCCAGTTCGGCCTGCACCTGGTGCCGGAACTGAGCAAGACCAGCATGATTTTCCTGGGCAATGTCGCCCTGGCTTTCACCATCCTGTTCATGGTGTTGAGCCTCAGTGCCCTGCTCAGCGCCATGCTGGATGTCTACGCCCGCACCGAGCATGCACGTACCCGCTCGATCAAAGGCTACGTGCAACTGACGAAGATGGTGCTGTATGTGTTTGGCGCGATCATCATCGTTGCCACCCTGATCGACCGCTCGCCGCTGTTGCTGTTGTCGGGCCTGGGAGCGATGTCGGCGGTGATTCTGTTGGTCTACAAGGACACCCTGCTGTCGTTCGTCGCCAGCGTGCAATTGACCAGCAACGACATGCTGCGGGTCGGCGACTGGATCGAGATGCCCCAGGTCGGCGCCGACGGTGATGTGGTGGACATCACACTGCACACGGTCAAGGTGCAGAACTTCGACAAGACCATCGTCTCGATCCCCACATGGCGCCTGATGTCCGAGTCGTTCAAGAACTGGCGCGGCATGCAGCAGTCCGGCGGGCGGCGGATCAAGCGCAGCCTGTTCATCGACGCCAGCGGCGTGCGATTCCTGCACGACGAGGAAGAACAGCGCCTGACCCAGGTGCGCCTGCTGACCGACTACATCGGCCGCAAGCAGGCCGAACTCAAGGCCTGGAACGAGGCCCAGGGCAACGTCGCGGCGATGTCGGCCAACCGTCGGCGGATGACCAACCTGGGCACCTTCCGCGCTTATGCATTGGCGTATTTGAAAAGCCACGCAGAGATCCAGCCGAACATGACCTGCATGGTCCGGCAGTTGCAGACCACCGCCCAGGGCATCCCGCTGGAAATCTACTGCTTCACCCGCACCACCGCATGGGCCGACTACGAACGTATCCAGGGGGATATTTTCGATTACCTGCTGGCGGTGATGCCGGAGTTCGGGCTGAACCTGTACCAGCAGCCGAGCGGCACGGACCTGCGTTCGGGGCTGCTGCCGGCGGTGCTGGGAGCGAGCCAATTGCCGGAGCCGCAGAAGCAGGTGGTCTAAAGCCAACCCCCATTCCCCTGTGGGAGCGAGCTTGCTCGCGATAGCGGTGTGTCAGAAACATAGATGCTGACTGATACTCCACTATCGTGAGCAAGCTCGCTCCCACAGTGTTCAGGGCGAAGGCTGAGGTTGGCGTACCCCCAACCGGCTGATCCACACCGCCGCCAATATCACCGACCCACCCAGCAGCAACCGCCCCAGTGCCTCGTGCTGGTTCCAGATCAGCAGGTTCACCAGTAGCCCCACCGGCACATGCAGGTTGTTCATCACCGCCAGCGTACCGCCATTGACCAGGCACGCGCCCTTGTTCCACCAGTACAGCCCCAACGCGGTGGAGACCAGGCCGAGGAACACCAGCACGCCCCATTGCAGCGGCGCTTCAGGCCAGAAGTTGGCCTTGCCGAACAGCAGGAAAGCCGGCAACGCCGCCATCAGCGCACCAAGATAGAAATAACCGAAGCGCCGGTAATGCGGCAGGTCGCTCGGGTGGCGGGCCACCAGGTGTTTGTAGAGCACCTGCCCAGCCGCATAGGTGAAGTTGGCCAGTTGCAGCAGCAAGAAGCCCATGAAGAAATCCGGGTTGATCCGGTCGTAGCGAATCACCGCCGCGCCGGCCACGGCCACCAGCGCCGCGATCAGCGCCCAGGGATTGAAGCGACGGTTCAGCGCGTCTTCGATCAAGGTCACGTGCAGGGGCGTCAGGATGGTGAAAAGCAGCACCTCGGGCACCGTCAGCACTCGAAAGCTCAGGTACAGGCAGACGTAGGTCACGCCAAACTGCAAGGCACCGATCAACAACATGCCGCGCATGAACACCGGCTCCACCTGGCGCCAGCGCGTCAGCGGAATGAACACCACCCCGGCCAGCAACACCCGCACCAGCACCGCGAAATAACTGTCCACATGCCCGGCCAGGTACTCGCCGATCAGGCTGAAGGAAAACGCCTGGATCAATGTCACAAAAAGTAGATAGCCCATACCGCCCCTCGTTTCGAATGGCGGCGAAGATAGCGGTTTTAAACGGTGGGAGCGAGCTTGCTGGCGATGGCGGAGTGTCAGTCAGCCTCTGTATTTCTGACCCACCGCCATCGCCAGCAAGCTCGCTCCCACAGATTCCCCACTAACTTGGAATTTCATCCACGACCCAAGAAGTGGCCTGAGGCTGGTGCCGATGGCTGGCGGCACGCTGGAGCACTCGGGTCAGCGCCTGGAAGTTTGCCGGTTTGGTCAAGATGTCATCGGCACCAGCGGCCCTGAAACGCTCTATCTCGCTGGAGAAAACACTCGCGGTGAACGCGACGATGTAGCAAGTATCGCCCTGGGGCAATCCGCGGATTCTACGCACGGCCTCCATCCCATCCATCACGGGCATGTTGATATCCATCAGAATGATCGCTGGCATCGAAGCCATGCAACGATTGACCGCTTCCAGGCCATCTGACGCAAGGTCGGGTGCATAACCCAACTCTTGTAGCATCGCCATGGCCACTTTCTGGCTCACCGGATGGTTCTCCACCAGAAGGATATCGAGCGGATAATCCTCGGCAAAAGACGAGTCGAAGCCAACCGCCGCATGATCATCCTTGATGGGTATTTCCGAGACTGAAAAAAGCGCCAGGGGGAGAGAGAAGGAGAATGTCGAGCCGACACCAGGCTCGCTGGTGAACGATAAAGTCCCCTGCTGCGCCTCAAGCAGGTTCTTACAGATGGAAAGACCCAACCCACTCCCAGTGAAGCGTTGACTGGCCGGCCCTTTGAACTGGGCAAAGGGCTTGAACAGATTGTCTTGCCGTTCCGTGGGGATACCGATGCCGGTATCGCGTATGGAGAAGTCGAGCCATGCTTGGGAGCCGTAGCCGCTGGTGGTGACCAGGAGCGATATTTTTCCGGCTTCGGTAAATTTGCCCGCATTGCCCAGCAAGTTGATCAATATCTGGCGAAGGCAATCCATATCGGTTTTGACCAAAGGCGGTACGTCCGGGGAAAACTGCGCCTCCAGCACGATGGGTTTGTCCTGGATATTTTGCCGGATTAGTTCCATACAGGATGAAACCAGTGCTCTCACTTCGAAAACACGAGGTTTCAATTCAAGTTTGCCTGCTTCGATCTTGGCAAGGTCGAGAATGTTATCGATAAGAGACAGCAGGGTCCGTCCACTGGAATGAATCGTTGTAAGAAGACGGCGTTGCTCGGGATCCAGGGCAGACCGGGCCAGCAATTCGGTCGCACCAATGACACCGTACATCGGGGTGCGAATTTCATGACTCATGGTTGCCAGAAAGCTGGTTTTTGAACGATCAGCGTCCTCGGCGGCATTTTTCGCCTGATTCAATACCTGCTCATTGACCCGCAATTGCTGCAGATGAGTGCGCATGCGCAAAAGGAGGAGAGCGAGAAATACCAGGATGGCCAGGATGATGTGGTAAAGGGAGTCATGATTAAGTTGTTGGTAGTAGTCCGCCAAGGTAATTTCCGCCCCGACAACATACACCGTACCGTTTTGTGATTTTAACGGGACAAAGACCGCGCGAAAATCACCCCAATGATCCGAGTAGTCGATCCAGGTTGGCTCGGTACGCTTAAAACTATCGAGTAAAGCCTGGCTGGCATCGGGATAAGGGTCGAAAAAACGCACGAAATTCTTCTCTTGAATTTCTTTTTTCGATGCACTGGAACTGATCAGGTAGGCCTTTGCATCTCGCTTGATCACGCTATAGACAAAAGCAGTACCCATGGACTCGTTGAAGCCGGAAAGCCGCTGGATGGTATCCCAGTCCTGCGCTTGCGATTTGGATTGTTTATCGACCAGGTTGTCATGGTAACGGTCGCCGAGGATGGCTGAAGCGCCCAGCGCGGCATGCAGCAATTTATTATTGATGTTGTCAGTGAGGACGCTTTGCGTCTCGACATAGAGGTAGTAGATATAACCACTTGCCCCTATGAGATAGGCCAGGAATAAAGCCCATGTTTTCCGTCTGACTTTGAACATATCACAGTCTCCCTACTGTAATTGCGCGCATAAATTACCACAGCAGGCATCGAGAGACTTGCCAAATCCGGGAGAAGCCTGGGCCTGCACATCTTCCACCCCTCAAGGCTTTAAGGGCCGCTCATCTTAAAGGATCGTTGTTTCCATTTCCCCAAAAAAAAGCCCGATCTCGCTAACGCGTTCAATCGGGCTGATGCACTCAGGAGCAATAAGTGCAAAGGGAGGTTCGATGCGCAAAACGGTTTGAAGGGAAGCGCCAAGTCACTAGACCACCTGGCGATTATCCGAGGATTAACGGATCAGGCGACCTGCGCCAGTTTGGCGTTGGCCTGATTCAGGCCCTTCTCCTGGAAGTCGCCGCCCAGGTTCATGCCCTCGGCATGGATGAAGGTCACGTCGTGGATCCCGATGAAGCCCATCACCTGGCGCAGGTAGGGTTCTTGATGGTCAGAGCTGCCGCCAGCGTGAATGCCACCACGGGCGGTGAGCACGAAAGCGCGCTTGTCGGCCAGCAGGCCTTGAGGGCCGGTGGGGGTGTATTTGAACGTCACGCCGGCACGCAGCACGTGGTCGAGCCAGGCTTTCAGGGTGCTGGGGATGGCGAAGTTGTACATCGGCGCAGCCATCACCAGTACGTCGGCGGCCAGCAGTTCATCGGTCAGTTGGTTGGAGCGTTCCAGCGAGGCGTTTTCAACGTCGCTGCGCTGCTCGGCCGGCTTCATCCAGCCCCCCAGCAGATTGGCATCCAGATGCGGCACCGGATTGATGGCCAGGTCGCGAACGCTGATTTCGTCGGCCGGGTGCGCCGCTTTCCACTGGCTGATAAAGGTTTGGGTCAGTTGACGGGACACCGAGTCTTGCTGGCGGGCACTGCTTTCGATGATCAGAACGCGGGACATGGCTTGTAGGCTCCATCTGAGAATGTTGTCAGTCGATGGAGTGAAGATTAAACGCGAGCATATCGATGAAAAAGCGCAAATAACTGCTGTAAAGCATCGATAAATTCGTTTATAAGCGGAGCAAGCAATATTGCCTGCCCCACTGCCGGGCTATTTCGGCTGACAGGTCAGCTTGATGCGCAGCTTGATGATGTTGCGGTTGAACTTGGCCGTGGCGTTCTTGAACTTGCCGGCGGC
Organism: Pseudomonas brassicacearum subsp. brassicacearum; assembly: GCF_008801605.1. Lineage (GTDB taxonomy): Bacteria > Pseudomonadota > Gammaproteobacteria > Pseudomonadales > Pseudomonadaceae > Aquipseudomonas > Aquipseudomonas brassicacearum. Next base: position 26,755 of record NZ_VZPJ01000017.1, read on the forward strand.
GACTTCGATCTTGCGGGTGCGAGGTGCTTCAGGGCCATTGCTGAAGACCACGGTACAAGCCGCGTCGGTGCTGCCGTAGTTGTTGACCTGGATGGAACCGATATCGGCATCGGTGTCATAGGCGTTGTAGTCGATGCTCAGGCCGTTGAGGTGTTTTTCCACATCGATCGGGTAGGCAAACGCAGTCAGTGGCAGCAAGGCCAGCACCACACAACAGATTTTCTTCATTCGGCAGTCTCCACCAAGGGACTGCCAGCTTAGGACAAGAGGAGCTCGATATGAAAGCGCCCCGCGTGACCCTTGATCAATGGCGCACCTTGCAGGCCGTGGTCGACCACGGTGGCTTCGCCCAGGCCGCTGAAGTGCTGCATCGCTCCCAGTCGTCAGTGAGCTACACCGTGGCCCGCATGCAGGATCAGCTCGGCGTACCGTTGCTGCGCATCGATGGTCGCAAGGCCGTGCTGACCGAGGCCGGCGGCGTACTGCTGCGCCGTTCCCGGCAACTGGTGAAACAGGCCAGCCAACTGGAAGACCTGGCCCACCACATGGAGCAAGGCTGGGAAGCGGAAGTGCGCCTGGTGGTCGACGCGGCCTACCCCAACGCCCGCCTCGTTCGCGCCTTGACGGCGTTCATGCCACAAAGCCGTGGCTGCCGGGTGCGGCTGCGCGAAGAAGTGTTGTCGGGTGTCGAAGAAGTGCTGCTCGAAGGCGTGGCCGACCTGGCCATCAGCAGCTTCAGCATTCCTGGCTATCTGGGGGCAGAATTGAGCGACGTTGAATTCGTCGCGGTGGCCCATCCCGAACACGCCCTGCATCGCCTCAACCGCGAGCTGACGTTCCAGGATCTGGAGAGCCAGTTGCAAGTGGTGATCCGCGACTCCGGACGCCAGCAACCTCGCGACGTGGGTTGGCTCGGCGCCGAGCAGCGCTGGACCGTCGGCAGCCTGGCCACCGCCGCGACCTTCGTAGGCAGCGGCCTGGGCTTCGCCTGGCTGCCCCGGCACATGATTGAGCGGGAACTCAAGGAAGGCACGCTTAAACAGCTACCCTTGGATCAGGGCGGCAGCCGCAACCCGAGCTTCTATCTGTATTCGAACAAGGAAAAACCCCTGGGCCCGGCCACGCAGATCCTGATCGAATTGCTGCGCACCTTCGACACCGCGCCACTGGATGCGCCGTTCGCAGCCCCTGAACAAGCCTGACAAGGAGTTCACCGATGGCCTATTTCGAGCACGAAGGTTGCAACCTGCACTACGAGGAATACGGCCACGGCACGCCCTTGGTATTGGTCCACGGGCTGGGTTCCAGTACCCAGGATTGGGAAAAACAGATCCCGGTGCTGTCCACCCACTATCACCTGATCGTGGTGGATGTGCGCGGCCACGGTCGCTCCGACAAGCCGCGCGGGCGCTACAGCATCGAAGGTTTCAGCGCCGACCTGAGCGCCCTGATCGAACACCTGGGCCTGGGCCCGGTGCATCTGGTGGGCTGGTCCATGGGCGGCATGATCTGTTTTCAACTGGCAGTGGATGACCCCGGACGGCTCAAGAGCCTGTGCATCGTCAACAGCGCGCCCGAAGTCAAAGTCCGCACGCCCGACGATTGCTGGCAATGGTTCAAGCGCTGGAGCCTGATGCGCCTGCTCAGCCTGGAAACCATCGGCAAGGCCCTCGGCGCCAAGTTGTTCCCCAAGCCCGAACAAACCGAGTTACGCCTGGAAATGGCCCGGCGCTGGGCAAAGAACGACAAACATGCTTATCTCGCCAGCTTCGATGCGATCGTAGGCTGGGGCGTTCAGGAACGACTTTCGCAGGTTGCCTGTCCAACCCTCGTCATCTGCGCCGACCACGACTACACCCCGGTGGCGCTGAAAGAAGCCTATGTAAAACTGCTGCCCGACGCACGGCTGGTGGTCATCGCCGATTCACGGCACGCTACCCCGCTGGATCAACCCGAACGCTTCAACCAAACCCTGCTCGACTTTTTGACCGCAACCGATTCCACCACTCAGGATCACTGACCCCATGCGAAAAAAAATCGCCCTTGCCGCCGGCACCGTACTGTTTGCCGCCAACCTGATGGCTGCGACACCCGCCAAGGCACCGCATGTATTGCTGGACACCACCAACGGCCAGATCGAAATCGAACTGGACCCGGTCAAGGCCCCCATCAGTACCAAGAACTTCCTTGAGTACGTAGACAGCGGCTTCTACAACAACACGATTTTTCACCGCGTGATCCCGGGCTTCATGGCCCAGGGCGGCGGCTTTACCCAACAGATGCAGCAAAAAGACACCAAGGCACCGATCAAGAACGAAGCCAGCAATGGCCTGCACAACGTTCGCGGCACCTTGTCGATGGCGCGCACCTCCAACCCGGACTCGGCCACCAGCCAGTTCTTCATCAACGTGGCCGACAACGCGTTCCTCGACCCGGGCCGTGACGCCGGTTACGCGGTGTTCGCCAAAGTGGTCAAGGGCATGGACGTAGTGGACATCATCGTCAACTCCCAGACCACCACCAAACAAGGCATGCAAAACGTGCCGATCGACCCTGTGCTCATCAAGTCGGCCAAGCGCGTCGACTGAAGAGGCACACGGCAAGCCTGGGTGGCGCGGTGATCCCGCGCCGCCCATAGCAAAAAGGAGAGCCCTTGCCAGGGCATTGACTGATGGTTTATCGCCGTTTCGAAACACTGATCGATATCTTCCGCGACGCCCCGACCTCGGCCCCACCGAATCGCGTCCTGCCCTTCTACACCTATTACCTGAAACAGGTCTGGCCCAGCTTCGCCGTACTGCTGGTGGTGGGCCTGATCGGCGCGTTGATCGAAGTGGCGCTGTTCAGCTACCTGAGCCGCATCATCGACCTGACCCAGGGCACGCCCAATGTGGACTTCTTCAAGGTCCATGGCCTGGAGCTGGCCTGGATGGCCGTGGTGGCGCTGATCTTCCGGCCGATCTTCGTGGCCCTGCATGACCTGCTCGTGCACCAGACCCTGAGCCCCAGCATGACCAGCCTGATTCGCTGGCAGAACCACAGCTACGTGCTCAAGCAGAGCCTGAATTTCTTCCAGAACGACTTCGCCGGGCGCATCGCCCAGCGCATCATGCAGACCGGCAACTCCCTGCGTGACTCGGCGGTTCAGGCCGTGGATGCCCTGTGGCACGTGCTGATCTACGCCGTCAGTTCCCTGGTGCTGTTCGCCGAAGCCGACTGGCGCCTGATGATCCCGCTGCTGATGTGGATTGCCGCCTACATCGGCGCACTCTGCTATTTCGTGCCACGGGTCAAGGAGCGCTCGGTGGTGTCGTCCGATGCCCGCTCCAAACTGATGGGGCGGATCGTCGATGGCTACACCAACATCACCACCCTGAAGCTGTTCGCCCATACCAATTTCGAACAGCAATACGCCCGCGAAGCCATCCAGGAGCAGACCGAAAAAGCCCAGTTGGCTGGCCGGGTGGTGACCAGCATGGACCTGGTCATCACCAGCATGAACGGGCTGCTGATCGTCGGCACCACCGCGCTGGCATTGTGGCTCTGGACCCAGTCGCTGATCAGCGTCGGCGCCATCGCGTTGGCCACCGGGCTGGTGATACGCATCGTCAACATGTCCGGCTGGATCATGTGGGTCGTCACCGGCATCTTCGAAAACATCGGCATGGTCCAGGATGGTTTGCAGACCATCGCCCAGCCGGTCAGTGTCACCGACCGCGATCAGGCCAAGCCTCTGGCCGTGGCCCGGGGCGAGGTGCGTTTCGAGCACGTGGATTTCCACTATGGCAAGAAAAGTGGCGTGATCGGCGACCTCAACCTGACCATCAAGCCCGGCGAGAAAATCGGCCTGATCGGCCCGTCCGGCGCGGGTAAATCCACCTTGGTCAACCTGCTGCTGCGCCTCTATGACGTGCAAGGCGGGCGCATTCTCATCGATGGCCAGGACATCGCCGAAGTCGGCCAGGAAAGCCTGCGCGAACGCATCGGCATGATCACCCAGGACACGTCGCTGCTGCATCGTTCGATTCGCGAGAACCTGCTCTACGGCAAGCCCGACGCCACCGATGCGCAACTCTGGGAAGCCGTGCGCAAGGCCCGGGCCGATGAGTTCATCCCACTGCTGTCGGACGCCGAAGGCCGCACCGGCTTCGATGCCCATGTGGGTGAGCGCGGCGTGAAACTGTCCGGCGGCCAGCGCCAGCGCATCGCTATCGCGCGGGTACTGCTCAAGGACGCGCCGATCCTGATCATGGACGAAGCGACGTCAGCGCTGGACTCGGAAGTCGAGGCGGCGATCCAGGAAAGCCTCGAGACCTTGATGCAAGGCAAGACCGTGATCGCCATCGCCCACCGCCTCTCCACCATCGCCCGGATGGACCGATTGGTGGTGCTGGAGAATGGCCGCATCGCCGAAACCGGCAGCCATGCCGAACTGCTGGCCCATGGCGGGTTGTATGCCCGATTGTGGCAGCATCAGACCGGGGGGTTTGTGGGGATCGACTGAGCTTCTACAGACAGGTGGTGTGGGGTCGTGTGGGAGCAAGACTTGCCCGCGATGAAGATAACGCGGTCTCCCGGATGGCCCGAGGCGCCTGTATCGCGAGCAAGCTTTGCTCCCACAGCCCAGTGTCCGAGCGCCATTCTGAAAAATTCTGTCCAGGATCCATTTAGCCCGCACCGCAACGACATACTCCCCTCGACCACGGCCAAAACCGCCACCGTCCATGACGCTGGCGGTTTTTTTGTCGCTGGATTTGTTGCAGCACTCTGCTGTACTCAGCCCAGGTTCTGGAGATGAACCTGTCGTAATACTGCTGGATGCATAACCGATTATCACGACTGTTTTATCAAGGAAGCTTATGTCTTTACTCAAACGTTCAACGACTGAGTTGTTGGGTACGTTCTGGCTGGTATTGGGCGGCTGCGGCAGCGCGGTATTGGCCGCCTCCGGGATTGGCGTGCTGGGGGTTGCCCTGGCGTTCGGCCTGACGGTGTTGACCATGGCATTCGCCATCGGGCATATCTCGGGTTGCCACCTGAACCCGGCGGTGTCGGTGGGCTTGTACGTGGGCGGGCGGTTTCCGGCCAGGGAGTTGCCTGCCTACATCGTTGCCCAAGTCATAGGGGGTGTACTGGCCGCCGCATTGATCTACTTCATCGCCAGCGGCAAGGAAGGCTTTGACCTGGCCGCGTCCGGCCTGGCAGCGAACGGTTATGGCGAGCATTCGCCGGGTGGGTATTCGATGGCGACCGGTTTTGTCATCGAGCTGGTCATGACGGCAATGTTCATCCTGATCATCCTCGGCGCCACCGATAAACGTGCGCCCGCCGGGCTGGCACCGATTGCCATCGGCCTGGCCCTGACGCTCATTCACCTGATCTCGATTCCGGTCACCAACACGTCCGTCAACCCGGCCCGCAGTACCGGTCCGGCGCTGATTGTCGGTGGCTGGGCCATCGAGCAACTGTGGCTGTTCTGGGTAGCGCCGCTGCTGGGTGCCGTCATCGGCGGTGTCTCGTACCGCTGGCTGGGCCAGGAAAACCGCTGAGTCACACCCGCGAAAATCAGCACTGCCGATAAGGCAGTGCTGTTTTCGCCTCTTCGGCATACGCCAGCACACCCTCCTGTTCCCGGGCGAGAAAATCTTCGACCGCCGCTTTCAAACCAGGGTGGCGCAGGTAATGCCATGAGCGGGTAATCACCGGCTCGAACCCGCGAATCAATTTGTGCTCACCCTGGGCGCCGGCGTCAAAACGCTGCAAGCCATGGGCAATCGCGTAGTCCATGCCTTGATAGAAACAGGTCTCGAAGTGCAGGCGGTCGAACTCCGCCAGACAGCCCCAATAACGTCCGTAGAAACTGTCGCCACCCACCAGGCTGAACGCCATCGCCACCGGCCGCGAACCTTGCTTGGCCAGCACCACGCGAATGGCCTCGGGCATGCGTTCGGCCAGCAGGCTGAAAAACGCTCGGGTCAAGTAAGGCGCCTGCCGTCGTATCGCGTAGGTGTTGGCGTAACAGGCGTAGACAAAATCCCACTGCGCCTCGTCCAACTGATGACCTTCGAGCCATTCGAACGCGATGCCCTGCCCCGCCACTTGCTCACGCTCCTTGCGCATCTGCTTGCGCTTGCGGGAACTGAGCGCATCGAGAAAATCCTGGAAGTCGCGATAACCGCGATTCTGCCAGTGATACTGGCAGCCGATCCGCTGCAGCCAGCCTTCTTGCCCGGCAAGCGCCGCGTCGGTGAAGGCATCGGTGAAGTTGATGTGGGCACTGGAAAGCCCTTCGATCTCCAGGTACCCCGGCAAGCTGCCCAGCAGCTCCAGGCCATCTTCCCCGCGCGCCGCCAGCAACCGCGGGCCACTGACCGGGCTGAACGGCACCGCCGTCAACAGCTTGGGGTAATAGTCGATGCCAGCGCGGGCGCAAGCGTCGGCCCAGGCGTGGTCGAACACGTATTCGCCGTAGGAATGCCACTTGCGGTAACTGGGCAAGGCCGCCAGCAGATGACCGTCTTCAATGTGCAGCAAATGCTCGGCTTGCCAACCGGATTGCGGGCCCAGGCTGGCACTGTCTTCCAGGGTGCTCAGGAAGGCGTGGCGCAGGAACGGTTGATTGGCGGGCACCAGCGCGTCCCACTCGGGCGGCGCGATGGCGGACAGGCTGTCCAAGACGTGAAGCGGCATGCGATTCCTCGATAGCCAGACGACGGAGGGAGCGAGTATCGCCGATCCTGACCGGGCGCACATAAAAAAACCCCGCCAGAGGCGGGGTTCAAAGGAGCGCTTTAACGGATGAAGTCAGAGCGGTGTATCAAGTCAACGCGATTTAGAACACGTACTGGGCACGCATCACAAAACCGTCGCCATCGTCGTCGCCATTGGCGTTGGTGACTTTGTCGGTCTTGGCCTTGATGTAGGCAGCGGAGATTTTCACCGCTTCGTTGGCGTACCAGTTCACGCCCAGGTTGTGCACCTTGGCTTCGGCATCGCCTACTTCACGAGTCGCCGAGGCAGTGGTGATGTTGTCGTCTTCGACGGTCATGCTGTCGAAGCGGTAGAACACTTCCCAGGCGCCGATGGATTTGTTCTGAGGCTTGATCGCGTCAAACTTGCCGACTTTATAGCCGCGGGATTCACCGGTGAGGGTGTAGGCACCCTGGACGTAGAAGCCGTGGCCTTTGATGTCTTCGAAGGCGGCGCTGTCAGCCTTGGTCTTGCGGGAGATGTACTCACCCTGGATCGACGCAGGCCCCATGGCGAAAGCGGCTTCCAGGCCGAAGGCGGTGTCAGTGTCGTACGAACCGGCCGGCGAGTTGTTGGCGCCGCCCAGGACCGGACGGTTGCCGTTAGGGCCGGCGTCGTTGCCACCCAGGGTTTCAACGCCACGCATGCCCAGGCGGGAGCGGTAACGTGCGTCGAACGCGGTGTCCGAAACGTCACGCGAGGCCACGTTCAAACCGAAGTGCAGCACGTTGCCGGCTTCGTGCATCGGTGCGAATACAAAGCGACCGTTGACTTGCTTGACGCTGTCGCCGTCGGTGTCGTCGGTGTCCTTGCTGAACACGCCAGCCGAGGCATAGAACGAATCGGCGAAGGTGCTGGAAGCTTGGATGCCCAGGCCGTTCTGATGGCTGTTGGCCCAGTCGATCAGGTCGTAGGCGGCGTTACGCTCAGGTGCAGTCACCCACTTGGAGCTGGTGGCTTTTTCCAGGCCGAAATCGGGGTCAAAACGACCGACCTTGATCGAGACCGGCTTGAAGCCGTTATAGGCCAGGGACGCTTCGTCGAAGTAGCCGTTATCGGAGTCGCCACTGTTGTGGGACATGTCGTAGTTGATGGTGTAGGCCCAATCCGTGTACAGCACGCCGGACAGTTCCAGGAAGGCGCGACGGATGTAAGCGGCGTCGGCCGATTTACCGTTGTCGGTGTAGATACCATCGAACTGGCTGTAGTCAGCCTGCAGACGACCACCGAGCTTGAAGCTGAACTCTTTGTCAGTGGTAGCGACCTCAAGGCCGCCCTTGGTTTTGACTACGATATCGGCGCCATCGGTAGTGACGGTGCCGGCGAAAGCCTGGGCGGTTACTGCCATTGCCAGTGCGCTGGCGGCAACACCTGCGAAGTGCTTGCGGATCATCGAAGAATTCCCCTGTTGGTAGTCTATGCGTTAGAAAACACGCGGAACTGGGCCCGCTGGTGTTGGGAGGGGATCTTGGCGATGGGTTGTGTCAGGCGAGTTGCTATCACATAAAGATTTTATGACAGCGGAACTTTTTACTTCGAATGGGAATAACAAATCCAGCCATGGAGAACCTGTGGGAGCGAGCTTGCTCGCTCCCACAGGGGGTTGGTGTGTATCGCGGTTTAGCGGATGTTTCTGCGGCGCTCGGCGGCGAGTTTCTCGGCGAGGTGATCCAGGTCGGGGATCGGCGGTTGCGGCAGTTTCCTGAGGGTCGCCTGCATCAGGCGCATCTGGCGGATAAAACGCCGGCAGTTGGGGCAGAACATCAGGTGATGACGCACCATCAGGCGTTCACGAAAACTTAACTGGCCGTCGAGATAATCGCTGGAGCGCGCCACTTGTTCCTTGCAGGTCAGCATTCGCCGGTTTCCTCGAAATGTTCAACGGTCGCGAAGACTTTCAGCCGGGCGCGATGCAACAGCACTCGCACATTGGAGAGCGAAATATCCAGAAGATTACAGATTTCTTCCAGCTCCAGCCCCTGGCGTTCCCGCAGGTTCAGCACGCTGCCTTGCAGTTCCGACAGGCTGAGCAATGTGTGCTCCAGGCAATCGCGTAATTCCTCCATCGTGAGCAGCGCCTCAGGCGTGTCCTGGTGCCAGGCGAACGGCGCCAGCAGCCAATGACCATCGGCGGCGAAACGATCATCGCCGAGGGTGCCATGGGGTGACGGCAGATCGTCGAGCAACACCTCCCGACGGTTCTGCTTGTAGCGCCCTTTGGCGGCGTTGGCGGTGATGGTCAACAGCCAGGTCTTGAGGCTGGAACGCCCCTGGAACCCACTGAGATTGCGCACCACCGACAGCCACGCGTCCTGCACCACTTCGTCGACATGGCGACTGCCGACAATGGCATAGGCCACGGCGCGCATCGGGCTCTGGTAGGCGCTGACCAGTTCCCTGTAGGCCTGCTGCTCACCGGCCAGGAGACGTTGGAGCAGGAGGCTGTCATCGGTGACCGTCATTCAATGCCCTATTGCTGGATAGATCGCGGTTGTTGCAGCTTGTGGGAGCAAGGCTTGCCCGCGATGAAGGTGACGCGGTCTTCCGGGAAACCGAGGCGTCTGCATCGCGAGCAAGCTTTGCTCCCACAGGTTCCACAAGCCATAGGCCATAGGCCAGCAGGAATAAATCCTCTGGCCGCTAAAGTGGATCAACGCTTGCGCAAAATCACGCTGCCAATCGAATAACCGGCGCCGAACGAACTGAGCACGGCGACCGAGCCGCTGGGCAGGTCATCCTGGTATTTGTGGAACGCAATCACCGAACCGGCCGAACTGGTGTTGGCGTAGCGGTCGAGGATCACCGGTGCTTCCTCTTCGGTGGCTTCGCGTCCCAGCAGTTTGCGCACGATCAAGTGGTTCATGCTCAGGTTGGCCTGGTGCAGCCAGAAGCGCTTCACCTCGCCTACGTTCAGCTGGTTTTCTTCCAGGTGGGCGCCGATCAGCTCGGCCACCATCGGGCAGACGTCGCGGAACACCTTGCGGCCTTCCTGGACGAACAACTTGTCGCGGCTACCGGCGCCCTCTTGCGCGGCGCGGTTGAGGAAGCCGAAGTTGTTGCGGATGTTGTTGGAGAACTTGGTCAGCAGCTTGGTGCTGACCACGTCGAACTGGTACGGCGAAGTCGCCAGGTCCGCCCGCTCGATGATCACGGCGGTGGCCGCGTCGCCGAAGATGAAGTGGCTGTCGCGATCGCGGAAGTTCAGGTGACCGGTGCACACTTCCGGGTTGACCATCAGGATCGCCCGGGCCTGGCCCAGTTGCACGCTGTTGGCCGCTGCCTGGATGCCGAAAGTGGCCGAGGAACAGGCCACGTTCATGTCGAAACCGAAACCTTCGATACCCAGGGCTTCCTGGACCTCGATGGCGATGGCCGGATACGGGCGCTGCAGGTTGGAACAGGCGACGATCACCCCGTCGATGTCGGCGACGGTGCGGCCGGCGCGCTCCAGGGCCTGCTTCGCGGCACCGATGGCCATTTCGCACAGCACCGACCACTCGTCGTTGGAGCGCTCGGGCAAGCGTGGGGTCATGCGTTGTGGATCGAGAATGCCGTCCTTGTCCATGACAAAGCGGCTCTTGATGCCGGAGGCCTTTTCGATGAACGCCGCGTTGGATTCGGTCAAGGCCTCGACTTCACCGCGCGCGATGGCGTCGGCGTTGTCGGCGTTGAATTGCGCGACATAGGTATTGAAAGATTGCACCAGCTCTTCGTTGGAGATGCTGTTGGCCGGGGTGTACAGGCCGGTGCCGCTGATGACGACGTTATGCATGGTCGTGTCTCTGATCTGTTCAGGCAGAAAGCATTGGCACCGACGTACCAATACACAAAGGGACTTTTCCCATCCGGGGAAGCAGCCCTGGCATCGCTTTATTCCGATCCGCCCGGGGCATTGAAGCTCAAAACCACGGGACCGGCATTTATAGCCGCGAAGTTTGCCATAAACGCTGGCGTTTGGCCCATTCTCCCTTCACTACAACACCATACCCTGTGGGAGCGAGCTTGCTCGCGATAGCGCTGGTTCAGCCAGCATTGATGTTGACTGATACACCGCTATCGCGAGCAAGCTCGCTCCCACAGGGGTTTCACAGGAGTTGACGGGTTTTGCCATCAACCCTCCACCTGCCCCCACTGCTTGCCCAGGCGCTTGTCCGAAATCGGCACCTTGGTCCCCAGTTGCTGGGCGAACAGCGACACCCGGTATTCCTCCAGCCACCAGCGGTACAGCTCCAGTTGCGGATCGCGCTTGCCTTCCTGGGCGTGTTTGCTGGCGCGGGCCTGGTATTGGGCCCAGAGGTTCGACAGCTCGCCGCTCCAGACCCGGTCCTTCTGCACCTGGCTACCGAGCTTCTCGAAGCGTTGCTCGATGGCCTTGAGGTAGCGCGGCAGTTCCTTGAGCCATTGATGTGGGGTTTCGCGGACGAAGCCCGGGTACACCAGGTGGCTGAGTTGCTGCTTGATGTCGTTCAGCGCCACGGCCTGGGCCAGGTCGATCTTGCCCTTGAAGCGTTTTTGCAGGCCATGCCAGAGCTTGAGGATGTCCAGGGTCAGCTTCGCCAGGCGTTCGGCGTGCTCGGTCCAGCCGCCGCGCTTGCGCTCGGCCAGGGTGGCCAGCGCGGCGCCGTCACGGGGCAGGCTCGCTTCGCCTTCAAGCACACAACTGTCGAGGCTGGCGAGCAGGATGTCTTCCACCAGGCTGTCGATGCGGCCCAGGTCGCGGTACAGCAGGCCCAGCTCCGTCAGCCCGGGCAGCTTGCCGCGCAGGAACTTGGCCGACTCGGCCAATTGCTGCATCAACAAGCGCTGCAAGGCGCGGCGATGCTGGAACTCGGCTTCGGCCGGGGTTGGGAAACGCCCTTCCTTGACCACGCCGCCCTCTTCCACCAGCGCCGGGTAGACCGTCATCGACAGCCCGGCGATCTTCTGTTGGGTTTTCTCGGCCACCGGGGCGAAGACCTTCGCCTCCACCGGTGCCTGGCTTTTCGCCGTTTGCGGTACGGCCAGGGCGGCCTGGCTGGCTTCGGCAAAACGCGCCGTCAGCTCGGCCAGGTCACGACCCTCGCCGAGGAACTTGCCTTGGCCGTCGACGATTTCCAGGTTCATGCGCAGGTGGCTTTCCACCTGCTGGGCCGCTTCGGTCCAGGCTTCGTCACTGACCCGCGCCCCGGTCATGCGCAGCAGCTCACGGCCCAGGGACTGCGGCAAAGAGCCCTCGGCGAAGGTGATGCGCTGCAGCGCCGCCTTGACGAAATCCGGCACCGGCACGAAGTTCTTGCGCAAGGCCTTGGGCAGGTTGCGCACCAGGGCGATGCACTTGGCTTCGATCACCCCCGGCACCAGCCATTCCAGGCGTTCCGGCGGCAGCATCGGCAGCAGTGGCGCCGGCACTCGCAGGGTCACGCCATCGCGGGGATGGTTGGGCTCGAAGTGATAACTCAGCGGCAAGGTCAGGTCGCCGACGCGCAAGGTGTCCGGGTAATGCGCGGCGGTGACTTCGCTGGCTTCGCGGGCCAGCACGTCTTCTTCGCGCATGATCAGCAGTTGCGGGTCTTTCTGGCTGTTGATCCGGTACCAGCTGTCGAACGTCGCGGTCTGATGGATCTCGGCCGGCAAGCGCGCGTCGTAGAAGGCAAACAGGGTTTCCTCGTCCGCCAGGATGTCGCGGCGACGGGCCTTGGCTTCCAGCTCGTCGAGTTGTTCCAGCAGTTTGGTATTGGCACTCAGGCACTTGGCCCTGGACTGGATCTCGCCGCGCACCAACGCCTCGCGGATGAACAGTTCACGGGAGACCACCGGGTCCACCGGCCCATAGTGCACCGGTCGACGACCAACGACGATGAGCCCGAACAGAGTGATTTGCTCATAGGCCACCACCTGCCCGCGCTTCTTCTCCCAATGGGGTTCGAAGTGGTTTTTCTTGATCAGGTGCCCGGCCAGCGGTTCGATCCAGTCCGGTTCGATCTTGGCGACCATGCGCGCATACAGCTTGGTGGTTTCCACCAACTCGGCGGTCATCAGCCATTGCGGACGCTTCTTGCCCAGGCCCGACGAGGGGTGGACCCAGAACCGCCGCTGGCGAGCACCGAGGTAGTCGCCATCTTCGGTTTTCTGGCCGATCTGGCTCAACAGGCCCGAGAGCACCGCCTTGTGCAATTTCGGGAAGTCGGCCGGTTCTTTGTTGAGGCTCAGCTGCATGTCGCGGCAGATCAGGCTCAACTGCCGATGGGAATCACGCCACTCGCGCAGGCGCAGGTAATTGAGGAAGTTCTTGCGGCACCAGTTGCGCAGCGGGCTGGCGGTCAGGGCCTGGCGCTGCTCTTCGAAACCGCGCCACAGGTTGACCAGCCCGGCGAAGTCCGAATCCGCGTCCTTCCACTGGGCGTGGGCCTGGTCCGCCGCCTGTTGGCGCTCCGGCGGACGCTCGCGCGGGTCCTGGATCGACATGGCGCTGGCGACGATCAGCACTTCCTGCAAACTGCCCAGCTTCGCCGCTTCCAACAGCATGCGGCCCATGCGCGGGTCCACCGGCAGGCGCGCCAACTGGCGACCGAGCGGGGTCAACTGGCTGTTGCGGTCCACCGCCGACAATTCTTGCAGCAGGTTGAAACCGTCACTGATGGCCTTGCCATCCGGCGGCTCGATGAACGGGAAATCGGTGATCTCGCCGAGACGCAGGTGCAGCATCTGCAGGATCACCGCCGCCAAGTTGGTGCGCAGGATTTCCGGGTCGGTGAATTCCGGCCGCCCAAGAAAATCTTCTTCGCTGTACAACCGCACGCAGATCCCCGGCTCGACCCGCCCGCAGCGGCCCTTGCGCTGGTTGGCGCTGGCCTGGGAAATGGCTTCGATGGGCAAGCGCTGGACCTTGGCCCGATAGCTGTAGCGGCTGATGCGCGCGGTGCCGCTGTCGATCACGTAGCGGATGCCCGGCACGGTCAGCGAGGTTTCGGCGACGTTGGTCGCCAGCACCACGCGACGGCCCGGATGGGACTGAAAGATCCGCTGCTGTTCAGCCGGCGACAGGCGCGCATACAGGGGCAGAATCTCGGTGTGCTTGAGCTGGGCCTTGCGCAGCATCTCCGCCGCGTCGCGAATTTCCCGCTCGCCCGGCAGGAACACCAGCACGTCCCCAGGGCTGCGCCGCTCGCTGCGCTCGTAGGCGGCGATTTCGTCGAGGGTGGCGAGGATTGCCTGGTCGACGGTCAAGTCGTCTTCGACCCGGTTGCCTTCCTCGTCTTGCTCCAGGGTCAGCGGGCGATACCAGGTTTCCACCGGGAAGGTGCGGCCCGAGACTTCCACAATCGGCGCGTCATCGAAATGCTTGGAGAAGCGCTCCAGGTCGATGGTCGCCGAGGTGATGATGACTTTCAGGTCCGGACGGCGCGGCAGCAGGGTCTTGAGGTAGCCGAGCAGGAAGTCGATGTTCAGGCTGCGTTCGTGGGCTTCGTCGACGATGATCGTGTCGTAGCGCTCGAGGTAGCGGTCGTTCTGGGTCTCGGCCAGCAGGATGCCGTCGGTCATCAGCTTGATCAGGGTGTTGGCGTCGCTCTGGTCCTCGAACCGCACCTGATAACCCACCAGCGCGCCCAACGGCGTGGCCAGTTCCTCGGCCACCCGGCTCGCCACACTGCGCGCGGCGATCCGCCGCGGCTGGGTGTGGCCGATCAAGCCATGCTGGCCACGACCGATTTCCAGGCAGATCTTCGGCAACTGCGTGGTTTTGCCCGAGCCGGTTTCGCCGGCAATGATCAGCACCTGGTGCTTGAGCAGTGCGTCCTTGATTTCGTCGCGCTTGGCGGCAATCGGCAAATTATCGTCGTAGCGAATCAGCGGCAGGCTCGCCTTGCGCGCCAACACCTGATCGCACGACGCCTGCATGCGCGTCACCCACTGGGCCAGCTTGGCCTCGTCGGGCTTCTTGCGCAGCTCGAGCAACTGGCGCCGCAACCGGTGACGGTCGGCGAGCATGGCGTGGTCGAGGTTTTTCAGCAGCTTGTCGATAGCGGGGGCTTGGTCAGTCATCAGGTACGCAAGGGTCGTCGGTTTGAGCAGGGGGCGATTGTCGCAGATTTGCGTACATGTGGGAGCAAGGCTTGCCCGCGATGAAGATGACGCGGTCTCCCGGGGGACCGAGGCGCCTGTATCGCGAGCAAGCTTTGCTCCCACAGGTTTTGGCTCGTTCCCACGCTCCGCGTGGGAATGCCTCAACGGACGCTCTGCGTTCGGCCCTTTGGGACGCGGAGCGTCCCAAAGGGTTATTCGTTGTCCAGGTCCTTGCGCCGATACGGGAACACATCGATCACCTTCCCCGCCCGGATCGCCTCTTGCAGGCCTTTCCAATAGTCGGCGTTGTACAACTCGCCGTGCAACTGGTCGAACAGCTTGCGCTGCCCGGCGTCGGCGAACAGGAACGGCGGGAACTCTTCGGGGAAGACGTCCAGCGGGCCGATGGAATACCAGGGCTCGGAGGCCATTTCGTCTTCCGGTGTGCGGGGTTGGGGGATGTGGCGGAAGTTGGCTTCGGTCAGGAAGCAGATTTCATCGTAGTCGTAGAACACCACGCGGCCGTGGCGGGTCACGCCGAAGTTCTTGAGCAGCATGTCGCCGGGGAAGATATTGGCCGCCGCCAGTTGCTTGATGGCCAGGCCATAGTCTTCCAGCGCCTCGCGCACCTGGTCCTGGTTGGCGTTTTCCAGGTACAGGTTCAGCGGCGTCATGCGTCGTTCGGTCCAGCAGTGACGAATCAGCACCGTGTCGCCTTCCACCGACACCGTGGACGGCGCCACTTCCAGCAGTTCCTCCAGGCACGCCGGCTCGAACTTGCTCAGGGGAAAACGAAAATCGGCGAATTCCTGGGTATCGGCCATGCGCCCGACCCGGTCGACGCTTTTCACCAGGCGGTACTTCTCGATCACCGTGGCCCGGTCGACGTTTTTCGACGGCGAGAAACGGTCCTTGATGATCTTGAACACCGTGTTGAAGCCCGGCAGGGTGAACACGCTCATGACCATGCCGCGCACACCCGGGGCCATGATGAATTGGTCGTCGGTGTTCGCCAGGTGGTTGATCAACGCTCGGTAGAACTCGGACTTGCCATGCTTGTAGAAACCGATGGAGGTGTACAACTCGGCGATGTGCTTGCCCGGCAGGATGCGCTTGAGAAAGCCGATGAATTCCGCCGGCACCGGCACGTCCACCATGAAGTACGAGCGGGTGAACGAGAAGATGATCGACACCTGCGCCTCGTCGGTAATCAGCGCATCGATCTGGATACCCCGGCCCTCGCGGTGCAACAGCGGAATCACCAACGGCCATTGGTCCTCACGGGTGTAGATCCGACCCACCAGGTAGGCGCCCTTGTTGCGATAGAGCACTGAAGAAAACAACTCAACCGTCAGCTCAGGGTCCTTGCAGACCCAGTCCGGCAGGTTCTCGCGCAACTGCGCTTCGAGGCGCCGCAGGTCACCCGGCAGGTCGGCGTAGTCCTCGCTGAAACGGTAATCGGCGAACACGCTCGCCAGCATCCGATCCAACTGCCCCTGGGGTTTGTAGGTGCGGGTCTGGGCGGCACGGGCCCGGCGCAGGCTGGGCCGGGTGGTATGGATGAACATGGTGCCGTCGCTGATCAGGTCGTGGCTGAACAACCCGCAGAAGATCGAGTTGTACCAGGTTTCCGACAGCTCATCGTCGAAGCGCAGGTCGATCAGGCTGATGTAGGCGCTCTTGACCAGCGGCCAGCAGCTCACGTCCATCAGGGTTTCGTCATCGAAGGCCTTGTGCAGCCTGGCAACGGTTTCGAAGACTTTTTCTTCATACAAGTTGATGCGCGCCGCCGAAGCCGCTTGCGCCTCCAGCCACAGCGCCTGCTCGAACCGGGCGCGGGCGCCGTCGGTGATCTGCCGGAAATGCTCACGATAATCGTCGAAGCCGTCGAGGATCGAACGGGCGATTTCGATGGCGGGCCATGGCTGCGGCATAGGGTAAACCTCGGCGGGTCATGCTTGTTATTGGCGACTGAGCTTAGAGGCCAATCACGCGGCAACGCAACCATTGCCATCGCTATTCAGGGCGGCGACACTTGCCGCCCAATCAAGGAAGGAATGACTCGTGAACCTCGTCGATATCCTGCGTTTACTGTCACTGGCCGCTATCTGGGGCGCCAGTTTCCTGTTCATGCGCATTATCGCCCCCGTCATTGGCACAATCCCCACTGCTTTTTTTCGCGTGTCCATCGCCTTCGTCGGGCTGTTGGTGATCCTGGCCCTGATGCGCGTCGACTGGAATTTTCGCGGCAAGCTCAAAGTCGTGATGGGGCTGGGCCTGATCAACTCGGGCATTCCGGCCACGTTCTATTCGTTGGCGGCCCAGGTGCTGCCGGCTGGTTACTCGGCGATCTTCAACGCCACCACGCCGTTGATGGGGGTGTTGATCGGCGGCTTGTTCTTCAGCGAAAAACTCACCCCAGCCAAGGTCAGCGGTGTCTGCCTGGGCCTGTTCGGCGTCGGCATCCTGACCCGCGCCGGCCCGGTAGCGTTCGACCTGCAACTGCTGATGGGCGCCCTTGCCTGCCTGCTGGCCACGACCTGCTACGGCTTTGCCGGTTTCCTCACCCGGCGCTGGCTCGATCAGCAAGGTGGCTTGGACAGTCGTCTCTCGGCCCTGGGCAGCATGTTCGGCGCCACGGTGTTCTTGCTGCCGCTGTTTGGCTACAGCGTCATCAGCCAACCACCGGCCAGCTGGGGTGGCTGGAGCGTCTGGTTGTCGCTGCTGGGGCTGGGTCTGGTGTGTACTGCGCTGGCGTACATCCTTTATTTCCGCCTGCTCAGTTCCATCGGCCCGGTCAAATCCATGACCGTGACCTTCCTGATTCCGCCGTTCGGCGTGCTGTGGGGGGCGTTGTTGCTGGATGAGCCGTTGGGGATGGCGCATCTGTATGGCGGGGTGTTGATTGCGGCGGCGTTGTGGTTGGTGCTCAAGCCTGGGGTGGTGAAACCGGCTGAGGTGTCTGCCCGGTAATTCATCGGCGCGGCGCAAGATGCCATCGCAGGCAAGCCTTGCTCCCACAAGGACTACACATAACCTGTGGGAGCAAGGCTTGCCCGCGATGGCGGTTGCTCAGTCAACGAGCAGCCAAAGCTCAGCGACTTTTACGAAACACAAACACCAACCCCACGATGATCAGCACCATCCCCAGCAAGCTCAACAACGCCAGCCGGTTGCCAAACACCAGGTAGTCCATGATCGCCGTCACCGCCGGCACCAGGTAGAACAGGCTGGTGACATTCACCAGGTTGCCGCGGGCGATCAGTCGGTACAGCAGCAATGTCGCCAGCACCGACACCACCAGCCCCATCCACAACACCGGCACGAAAAACCCCATGCTGTACTCGAAGTGAAACGGTTGGAACGGCACGAACACCGCGCACAGCACCAGCCCGGCCAGGTACTGCACCGGCAGCGTGCCCAGGGGGTTGTCGGTGATGCGCTTCTGCATGATCGAACCGGCCGTCATGCTCACCAGTGCCAGCAACCCGCAGATCATCCCGGCCAGGGACATGCCGGCCAGGCCGATGCCCTGGTACACCACCATGATCAACCCGACCAACCCCAGCATCAAGCCGAACATCCGCGACCAGGAACGCTGCCGTTCCATGAGCACCACGGTCAGGATCGGTTGCACGCCCATCAGGGTTGCCATGACCCCCGGCGTGACACTCATTTGCAGCGCCAGCAGATAAAAAATCTGATAGGCGCCCAGCAGCACCAACCCGGTGGTCGCCGCGTACAGCATCGGCTTGCCGGTCTTGGGCAGCTTGAACTTGAGCAACGGAATCAACAGCACCAGCGCCGACAGCGCAATGGCAAAACGGATCAGCAAAAAGGCGAAGGGAGAAGCGTGGGCCAGGCCCAGCTTGGAAAAGATCGCCCCACTGCTCCACAGCAAAACGAACAGGCTCGTGGAAGCCGCCGCCAACAAGGCGTTTTTGGAAAGGGAAAACATGGATACCACCTGTAGTCAGGCAAAAAGCCAACTCAGCCGAGGCTGAAGTCCAGTAGTTTTTTTCAGGCGGGCACAGGGGATAGGCAACCGTTGCCGATCAGCCCTGAATGCCAACACCCGGCGGTGATACGACGGCGTACACCGATGAGCTACGGACAGGTGGAGGGTATTGACCGATCTGCGCAGGCTGCTGGCTCCCACACGGCACGACGCCAGCGTTGAACGCTGGAACCACGACCGCGATGACAGGGGATGCAGGCATGAGCCGATCTCTTGAAGGAGCGGGTTCGAAAACCCGAAGAGCGCTGACTATAACCAGCGCCCGATGGACAACGCAATATTTAACCGAACAACCAATAGCCAAGCGCCGTCAGCACCACCACTGCCAACACGGGCCGCATCACCCGGTAGGCCTTGGGATGCTTGCGTTTGAATTGCTTGACCCGGCCACTGATGCCGTCGCTGAACGATTTGCTCCAGGCATAGGCCCGGTTGATGCCACCGACGTGTTCATCATCCAGGTTCTGTGGCGCGGTGGCGCGGCCGAGGAACGCGCTGATGGTGCGGTTGAGACGGGTCATCAACCGGCTTTTCAAGGGTCGCTCGACATCACAGAACAGAATCACGCGGGTCTGCGGGGTTTCGTTCTTGACCCAGTGCACATAGGTTTCATCGAACATGACGTCTTCGCCGTCGCGCCAGGCGTAGATCTGACCATCGACGAAGATCCGGCAGTCGTCGGAATTGGGAGTGGACAGCCCCAGGTGATAACGCAACGAACCGGCGAAAGGGTCTCGGTGGGGATTCAGATGGCTGTCACCCGGCAGCAGGGCAAACATGGCGCCCCGGACATTGGGGATCTGGCTGACCAGCGCGACCGTCCTGGGGCACAGCAGCTCGGCCGACGGCAGCGGTTTGTCGTACCACTTGAGGTAAAAACGTTTCCAGCCCTTCTTGAAGAACGAGCCGAAACCCGCGTCGTTGTTCTTCTCGGCAGCGCGAATGTAGCCCTCGTCGAACAGGTGCATGGCCTCATCGCGGATGACTTGCCAGTTGTCCTTGAGCACATCCAGTTCGGGGAACTTGCTGCGGTCCAGGTAAGGTCTCGAGGGCACGCCGGAGAACAGGTACATCAAGGTGTTATAGGGGGCGAACAGCGCCGAGTGGTTGACGAACTGACGCAACACCGGCAAACGCGCCTTGCCACGCAAATGCACATACAGCGTACTGCCCAAAAACAGCAGCAACACCGAGGCCTTGGCGACGAACGAAACGGTCATTTTATAACTCCTTGTCCAAAAACACCTTACGCAACACCACCAGCCCAGCGCAGCGGCCGGCCATGTTATAGATCATGGCCTGGCCAGGAAACCGTCTGGCGCAACATTCACTGTTGAGGATCACGCAATAATTTCCTTCTTACCATGCGTGACCTGAACTGTGGCTGACGCCCGTCAACACCCTTTCCAAATGCGATTTAACCGCCTGCCACATCCTGCAGACAGTTACTGCTGGATCTCCTGCTCGGTAAACAGATCACTGAACAACATGCTCGACAAGTACCGCTCGCCCGAATCCGGCAGGATCACGACGATGGTCTTGCCCTGCATCTCCGGTTTTTCCGCCAGGCGCACGGCCACGGCCATCGCCGCGCCACAAGAGATCCCGCAGAGGATGCCCTCCTCCTGCATCAAGCGCAGGGCCATGGCCTTGGACTCGTCGTCAGAGACCCGCTCGACCAGGTCAACGATCGACAGGTCAAGGTTCTTCGGCACGAACCCGGCGCCGATCCCCTGGATCTTGTGGGGGCTGGGCTTGATCTCCTGGCCCGCCATCGCCTGGGTAATCACCGGCGAAACCTCGGGTTCGACTGCCACCGACAGGATCGGTTTGCCACAGGTGTTCTTGATGTACCGCGAAACGCCGGTGATGGTGCCGCCGGTGCCCACGCCGGCCACCAGCACGTCCACCGCGCCGTCGGTGTCGTTCCAGATTTCCGGGCCGGTGGTTTTTTCGTGGATCGCCGGGTTCGCCGGGTTATCGAACTGCTGCGGCATGAAGTATTTGGCTGGATCGCTGGCCATGATCTCGGTGGCTTTGTCGATGGCCCCTTTCATGCCCTTCGCCGGCTCGGTGAGCACCAGTTCCGCTCCCAGGGCCTTGAGCACCTTGCGTCGCTCAATGCTCATGGAGGCGGGCATGGTCAGCATCAGCTTGTAGCCACGGGCGGCGGCGACGAACGCCAGGCCGATCCCGGTGTTGCCAGAAGTTGGTTCGACGATGGTCATGCCCGGCTTGAGTTTGCCCGAGCTTTCAGCGTCCCAGATCATGTTCGCGCCGATCCGGCACTTGACCGAATACCCTGGGTTACGCCCCTCGATCTTGGCCAGGATGGTCACACCGCGCGGGGCAATGCGGTTGATCTGCACCAGCGGCGTATTACCGATGGAATGGGCGTTGTCAGCGAATATACGGCTCATGGCTGGGTCCTTGATGCAGCGGGAATGTAAGCCTTTAAAGGTATGCCTGTTGCCCATGGGCGTCCAGTTGCACCGAACGTTCCCGTTGTTGCAGCAGTCAATGGCATTAGAAGGCGCTCCCTCAACAAACGCTGGAGACTGACTGACATGAAGCGTCGATACCGTTGGCCATTGTGGGTTTTCGCCGCCATCGCCGCGGTGCTGGTGGCCCTGCATTTCACCTTGCCTTATCTGGTACGCGACTACCTGAACGACAAACTGGCCGACATGGGCGATTATCGCGGCCGGATCACCGACGTGGACCTGGCCCTGTGGCGCGGTGCCTACCGGATCAATGGCCTGGAAATCGTCAAGGTCGACGGCAAGGTCCCGGTGCCGTTCGTCAGCGCACCGCGGGTGGACCTGTCTGTGAGCTGGCACTCGCTGTGGTACGACCATGCGGTGGTCGCCGAGGTTGAATTCGCCCGCGCCGAAGTGAACTTCGTCGACGGCGGCGCCAACCGCCAGAACTCCCAGACCGGCCAGGGCACCAACTGGCGCGAACAATTGAGCAAATTGCTGCCCATTACCCTCAACGAAGTGCGCATCCGGGATGGCAAGGTCACCTTTCGCAATTTCAACTCCAAGCCGCCGGTCAACCTGCGGGCCACCGAGGTCAACGCCAGCTTCTACAACCTGACCAACGTGGTCGACACCAAAGGCAAGCGCGACGCCCGTTTCGAGGGCAAGGCCCTGGTGGCCGAACACGCGCCATTGGAAATGCAGGCCACCTTCGACCCCTTGAGCAACTTCGAGGAGTTCGATTTCCGCCTGCGTGCCAGGAACATCGAACTCAAGCGCCTGAACGACTTCGCCGGGGCTTATGGCAAGTTCGATTTCAATGCCGGCCACGGCGACCTGGTGATCGAGGCGCAAGCCGACAACGGCAAGCTCAGCGGCTACATCAAGCCACTGCTGCGCGATGTCGATGTGTTCGACTGGCAGCAGGACGTGGAAAACCAGAACAAGAACATCTTCCGCTCGGTCTGGGAAGCCTTGGTCGGCACGGGCGAAACGGCCCTCAAGAACCAGCGCAAGAACCAGTTCGCCACCCGGGTGGAACTCAGCGGCAATGTTCACCAGCAGGACATCAGCGCCTTCGAAGCCTTCCTGCAGATCCTGCGCAATGGTTTCGTCGAGGCCTTCAATGCCCGTTATGAACAACCGCCGCCGTCGACCGACTAGGGCTTGCGCGTGACGGTGTAGCGGCCGGGCGCTTCTGCTGCCGCTATTCCCGCTCCATGCTGCAATGAGTCCCAGCCCAGGCATGCCAAGGCCAGCGAACGCGGCACAGCCTCGCGACCGCTGCTGTAGCGAGTGATGCTGCGAGCGCTGACCCCAAGCGCTTCGGCGGCCTTGTTCAAAGACAAGCCGGTGCGGGCGCGCCAATTGATGAAAATGCGGGTATTTTCATCCACGGCGTTCTGCGCCAGTGCATCCAGATAAAGGGTATCGGCACCGATCTGGATATCCGGTTCGGGCCATTCCACGCTCCAGCCATCGTCCCCCAGACTCGCGCCTCCAAACGCGCCCTCTTCAAGCAAAGGCTGCAAGCCCGGATAACGTTGCACATCGGCGCTCATGTCCAGTGTCAGCCGCTGCCCATCAATGAACGTCAATTCGAGACTGAACGGTAATAAGACCTGCACAGCCGACAGCCGCGGCCGTTTCATGGGTAGCATCGTTGCCAATCCTCCAGCAGTTGCGCTTGATGGGCGCTGACCCAGTCCAGCGCTTCCTTGATGATCAATGGCAGCACCCGGCCCGTCATCACTTCGAATGTGGTACCCCTGTGGCGAGGGAGCTTGCTCCCGCTGGGCTGAAGCGGCCCCAAAAGTCTGCGAGCGCTGCGCACTCGAGCGGGAGCAAGCTCCCTCGCCACAAGAGCGGCTGACCGTAAGTAAAAACATGAACCCGGAAGCGTATCGCCAAATTGGCGATACGCAATACTGGCAAGGCGCCGAAACCGAGTCAACATGTGACGCCCCATTCAGAGACTGAATACAGCGTCTGCGTTCACAGTCGGCGGGGCGCCGCGTTATAGTCGGGCACGATATTTATTTCGCGCGCCCCGCCTCGCCGGGCCGGCGACACCGTTCGAGGAATTGCAGATGAAGTTCGAAGGCACCAGCGCCTACGTGGCCACCGATGACCTGAAACTGGCCGTGAACGCCGCCATCACCCTGGAGCGACCATTGCTGGTCAAGGGCGAACCGGGCACCGGCAAGACCATGCTGGCCGAACAACTGGCCGAGTCCTTTGGCGCGCGCCTGATTACCTGGCACATCAAGTCCACCACCAAGGCCCACCAGGGCCTCTACGAGTACGACGCGGTCAGCCGTCTGCGGGACTCGCAGCTGGGCGTGGACAAGGTCCACGACGTGCGCAACTACCTGAAGAAGGGCAAGCTCTGGGAAGCGTTCGAGTCCGAGGAGCGGGTGATCCTGCTGATCGACGAAATCGACAAGGCCGACATCGAGTTCCCCAACGACCTGCTGCAGGAACTCGACAAGATGGAGTTCTACGTCTACGAGACCGACGAAACCATCAAGGCCAAGCAACGGCCGATCATCATCATTACCTCCAACAACGAAAAGGAACTGCCGGACGCGTTTCTGCGCCGCTGCTTCTTCCACTACATCGCCTTCCCCGACCGCGTCACCCTGCAGAAAATTGTCGACGTGCATTACCCGGACATCAAGAAGGACCTGGTCAGCGAAGCGCTGGACGTGTTCTTCGACGTGCGCAAGGTGCCGGGCCTGAAGAAAAAGCCTTCCACTTCCGAACTGGTGGACTGGCTCAAGCTGCTGATGGCCGACAACATCGGCGAAGCGGTGCTGCGCGAACGTGATCCGACCAAGGCCATCCCGCCGCTGGCCGGCGCCCTGGTCAAGAACGAACAGGACGTGCAATTGCTCGAGCGCCTGGCGTTCATGAGCCGTCGCGGCACTCGCTGATCCTCTTCGTCTAACAAGAGCGAGGGCGATTGCCATGCTGCTTAACCTGTTCAATGAGATGCGCGCCGCCAAGGTGCCCGTGTCGGTGCGCGAACTGCTGGACCTGATCAACGCGCTGAAACAGCGGGTGATCTTCGCCGACATGGACGAGTTCTATTACCTGTCCCGGGCGATCCTGGTGAAGGACGAACGGCATTTCGACAAGTTCGACCGGGCGTTCGCCGCCTACTTCAACGGCCTGGAGAAACTCGACGATCACCTCCAGGCGCTGATTCCAGAGGACTGGCTGCGCAAGGAATTCGAGCGTTCGCTGACCGACGAAGAGCGGGCACAGATCCAGTCCCTCGGTGGCTTGGACAAGCTGATCGAAGAGTTCAAGAAGCGCCTGGAAGAGCAGAAGGAACGCCATGCCGGCGGCAACAAGTGGATCGGCACCGGCGGGACCAGCCCGTTCGGCTCCGGCGGCTTCAACCCCGAAGGTATCCGGGTCGGCGACGCCGGCAAGCGCCAGGGCAAGGCCGTGAAGGTCTGGGACCAGCGCGAGTACAAGAACCTCGACGACCAGGTGGAATTGGGCACCCGCAACATCAAGATCGCCCTGCGCCGCCTGCGCAAGTTCGCTCGCCAGGGTGCGGCCGAAGAGCTGGACATCGACGGCACCATCGACCACACCGCCCGCGATGCCGGTCTTCTGAACATCCAGATGCGCCCGGAACGACGCAACACCGTCAAGTTGTTGCTGCTGTTCGACATCGGTGGCTCGATGGATGCCCACGTGAAGATCTGCGAAGAACTGTTCTCGGCCTGCAAGACCGAGTTCAAGCACCTGGAGTATTTCTACTTCCACAACTTCGTCTACGAATCGGTGTGGAAGAACAACCTGCGCCGCACCTCGGAGCGCACCTCGACCCAGGACTTGCTGCACAAGTACGGCGCCGACTACAAAGTGATCTTCATCGGCGATGCCGCCATGGCGCCTTATGAAATCACCCAGGCCGGCGGTAGCGTCGAACACTGGAACGAAGAAGCCGGTTATGTGTGGATGCAGCGCTTCATGGAGAAGTACAAGAAGCTCATCTGGATCAATCCGTACCCCAAGGACACCTGGGGCTATACCGCCTCGACCAACATCGTGCGCGAGTTGGTCGAGGACCGGATGTACCCGCTGACCTTGCGGGGGTTGGAGGAAGGAATGCGGTTTCTTTCCAAGTGATCTTTGGTGCCCTTTAGGGCCTCATCGCGAGCAAGCTCGCTCCCACAGGGATCTTGTGTATGACGAAGATCCAGTGTGGGAGCGAGCCTGCTCGCGATGCTTTTAGCAGTCGAGAAAAACGTGCAGGCACTCCACCTGCAGCCGATGCGCCACCTCCTGCACCACCGGCCGCAACCGCACCTGCGCCCCCGGCAGGCATTGCGCCAGCCGGGCCAGGGCCAACGGAGTCAAGGCGCCCAGGCGTGGATAACCACCAATGGTTTGCCGGTCGTTGAGCAGCACAATCGGCTGGCCATCCGGCGGCACCTGCACGGCACCGAGCGGGATGCCCTCGGAAATCATCGCCGACCCCTGATACTCCAACGCCGTGCCCAGCAAGCGCATGCCCATGCGGTCGGCGCGACTGTCCAGCGTCCATGGGGTGTTGAACGCGTCGAACAGACTCTGCCCGCTGAACGCACCGTTCTGTGCTCCCAGGATCAAGTCCAGCGGCTGCGCTTGCTGGAAGTCCGGAATCCGTGTGTGCGGCATGGGCCGAGGCGTCACCGCGCCTGAATAGCTCAGGTGCTCGCCGCGACTCAGCGCCCGCCCTCGCCCATCCAGGCCACCGAGCTCCTCACGCACCACCGTCGCCCGACTGCCCAGCACCGCAGGCGCATTGAAACCGCCCGGAGCTGCCAGGTAGGCCCGGGCACCGAGCACGGGCTGGGTGAGCGCCAGCACCTGACCTTTGCGCAAGCTGAAGAAGCGCCACGACGCCACCCCCTGGCCGTCTATCCGTGCGCCCAGGTCCGCCCCGGCCAGCGCCAGCACGCAATCCTCTTCGGCCATCACGGTGAAACCGCCGAGGGTAATCTCCACCACCGCGGCCCCCAGGGCATTGCCGAGCATCCAGTTGGCCCAGGCCATCGACAACCAGTCCGCCGCGCCACCCTGGGTCACGCCCAGATGCCTCACGCCGAAACGGCCGGCGTCCTGCAACAGGCACAGCGGGGTGCTGGCCTCGATCAACAACCGGCTCATGCCTGGGCCTCCAACGGTGTATCGTCGCCACCCAGCGCGATGAATTCGGCATGGTCCACGGGAGCAAAACGCACCGTGTCTCCCGGCTGCATCAGGCTGTAGCCATCGCGCTCGCGATCAAACAGTTTGGTCGGGGTGCGACCGATCAGGTTCCACCCACCGGGCGATACCACCGGATACGCCGCGGTCTGGCGCTCGGCGATACCAACGCTGCCCGCTGCCACGCGCTTGCGCGGCGTGTCGAGGCGCGGTGCGGCCAGTTCCTCGTCCACCAGCCCCATGAAGGCAAAGCCGGGAGCGAAGCCCAGGGCAAACACCTGGTACTCGCGTTCGCTGTGGCGGCGGATCACCTGGGCGACCGTCAACCCGCTGCGGCTCGCCAGCAGCTCCAGCTCCGGCCCGACACGGAGGTCGTACCACACCGGCAGCACGTGACATTGGCCGGCGGACCGGGCATCCGGTGAAAGGTTATTCAACGCCTCGTCGATCAATTCACGAGCCTGCACCGGGTTCAGGGCGAGCAAATCGTAGTGCACCATCAACGTGGTATAGGACGGCACCAGGTCAATCAGATGCTCGGCAAACACCGCTCGCAGACGCTCGCTGGCGGCGAGCATCCAGGGCATGTTGGCCTCGGCGATCTCATCGAACAGGCGCACCATCAAGCAGTCCACTGCCACCACTTCCAAGCGTGGTCTCATGGCGCACTCTGCCGGTCCAGGGCTTCGCGGATGCGTTGCACGGCCGCCACGGAGCTGGCGTTGTCGCCGTGTACGCACAAGGTGTTGGCCATAAGGTTCAAGGCGCTGCCGTCACTGGCGGTCAACGCATCGCCGCGGGCGATGGTCAGGGCCTGCCCGATAATCACCTCGGGATCGTGGTGCACCGCACCCGGCGCTTGCCGCGAAACCAGGCGACCGGCACTGTCATAGGCGCGGTCGGCAAAGGCTTCGAACCACAAGGTCAGGCCGTACTCGTCGCCCAGGGCCTGGGCGGCGCTGTTGTCCCGGGTCGCCATGAGCATCAGCGGCAGTTGCCGATCATAGGCCGCGACGGCCTGGATCACCGCGCGCAGTTGCGCCGGATTGGACATCATGTCGTTGTACATCGCGCCGTGGGGCTTGACGTAACTGACCCGCCCGCCTTGCGCCCGGCAGATGCCGTCGAGGGCGCCGATCTGGTAGTGCAGCAAGTCCTGCAATTCCTGGGCACCGTAGGCCATGGAACGCCGGCCGAAGCCAGCCAGGTCCTGATAAGCCGGGTGCGCGCCGATTCGTACACCGTGGCTCAGGGCCAGGCTGACGGTCTTGCGCATGATGCTCGGGTCGCCGGCATGAAAGCCGCAGGCGATGTTGGCGCAATCGATGAAGGGCATCACCTCGGCGTCCAGACCCATGGTCCAGCTGCCGAAGCTTTCGCCAATGTCGCAGTTCAATAGCAGGCGGCTCACGGTGAACGCTCCTGTAGGTTCTTTCTTTTGATCATGGGGCCAAGCCATGAAGCCCAGGCCCCACAAGTTATCAGTTACTCGGCTTCCAACTGCTTGCCTTGGGTTTCCGGCAGGCTCAACGCCGCGAGGATCACCACGCCATAGGACACTGCGGCGAACGCTCCGATACCCACGCTCAGCGGCACTTTCTGGCTCAGCAGGCCAATCAACAGCGGGAACAATGCTGCCACCGCCCGGCCAATGTTGTAGCAGAAACCCTGCCCCGAACCACGGATGCGCGTAGGGAACAGCTCGGTGAGGAACGAGCCCATGCCGCTGAACATACCCGAAGCGAAGAACCCCAGGGGAAAGCCCAGCCAGAGCATCACGTTATTGCTCACGTGCAGTTGGGTATACAGCAGCACGATGGTGAAAGAGCCGACGGCATACAGGACGAAGTTCTTTTTCCGACCCAGGATGTCCGACAGGTACGCGCTGACGACGTAACCGACGTAGGAACCGACGATCACCATCGCCAGGTAGCCACCGGTGCTCAACACGCTCAAGCCACGCTCATTCTTGAGGAACGTTGGCAACCAGGAGGTGATGGCGTAGTAACCGCCCAAGGCACCGGTGGTCAGCAACGAGGCACGAAAGGTGGTGAAGAGGATGCCGGGGGCGAAGATCTCGTAAAATTTCGCCGGATTGCTCGGCGTTTGCCGGGCCTTGGCCTGGCTATAGACTTCCGGGTCCTTGACCAGGCGCCGGACGAATATCACGAATATCGCCGGGACAATGCCCAGGATAAACAAGGCGCGCCAGGCGTCTTCCGGCGGTAATACCGAGAACAGCAGCGCATACAGGATCGCTGTCATGCCCCAGCCCAGGGCCCAACCCGACTGCACCATGCCCACCGCCTTGCCGCGGTCCTTGGCGCGGATCACCTCGCCCATCAACACCGCGCCAGCAGTCCACTCGCCGCCGAAGCCAAAGCCCATCAGTGTGCGGGAGATCAACAGTTGTTCGTAATTCTGGGCAAAGCCGCACAGGAAGGTGAAGAAGGCGAACCACAGCACCGTCAGTTGCAGGGTGCGCACCCGACCGATGCGGTCCGAGAGAATGCCCGCCACCCAGCCGCCAATGGCCGAAGCGATCAAGGTACTGGTGTGGATCAGGCCTGCCTGGCCAGTGGTGATACCCCACATCGCGATCAGAGTCGGCACCACGAAACTGAGCATCTGCGTGTCCATGCCGTCCAGGGCGTAGCCGATCTTGCAGCTCCAGAAGGTGCGACGTTCCTGCTGGTTGATGTTGCGATACCAGTCAAATGGGCCGGAACGGGCCTGGGGTTGGGGGACGCCGAGCGTGTCGGGTGCACTCATGGTGGTTCTCCGCAGTTTTATTGTTGTAAGTCTCGACGACGCTGACGTGGAGACCGATGCGTCGATTCTTGAGCGCGCGGCCGATCCCGTCCAACGAATAAAACCTTGGCTGGGTCATAAGAAAAACTTGATTGGGGGAACAGAGATAAAGAAACGACATTGCCGGAACTGAATGAACACAGTTGTGGCGAGGGGATTTATCCCCTCGCCACAGAGGCTCGCTGCGGCGCTACAGCCCGCGCAGGTCGCGCTCTTCAATCGGCCGGCCCTGGCGCAGGCGCTTGCCGCCCAGCACCACCCAGTCGATCAGGCGGAACAGGCATTCCAGGCCGAACGACAGCAACAACGCACCGCTGATGCCCCAGATCATGGCCTCGGGGGTCAACAGGATCTGGTAGCTGTAGCCATTCCAGGTTTCCTTGCGGATGTCCGGATCGGCGGCCAGTGCCACTTGCAGCATGCGGATGTACCACGGGCCTTGCATCGCCTGGAATTGCTTGTCCAGAGCCTGCTGGCGCACGAGCAAGGTGTTCAGGCTGTCGGCGTCGCTGCGAAAGATCGGGTCTTCGCTGGCGCGGTAATGGGCCACCAGGGCTTGCATGTCGCCCTTGAAGAACTGGTTGGCGGTGCCCTGGAACCCTTGCAGGCCGGTCTGCGCCTCGATCAGGTGCGCCTCGACCCGCTTGGCGTAATCATTGATGAAGCCCGGCACCTGGACCCCAACCAACAGGCCCACCGCGAACAACACCAGCCGTAGATAACTGAGCAACATAACGTGACGTCCTTATTCGGTCCGGCCGTGGCTGACGCATTCACCGCGTCGCCACAGGCTCCATTGACCAGGTTCGTAGCGGGTCCAGGTTTCGTTTTCGGTCAACGGTTCGGTGGCGATCACCGTGACCACGTCGTTGGGCGTGGTTTCAGCCTGGAAATCGACAATCACATCCACATCCTTGAGCCGCGCCGGGCCGAACGGCGCGCGACGGGTGATCTGGGCCAGTTTGGTCGAGCAATAGCAGAACAGCCAGTCGCCATCGCTGAGCAAGCAGTTGAACACGCCTTTGCTACGGTATTCGGCGCAGGCCTCGATCAGCGACGGGAGCAATTGCTCCACCTCCACCGGTTCGGGGAAGGCCTGGCGCACGCGGTTGAGCAGATCGCAGAAAGCCGCTTCGCTGTCGGTATCGCCCACCGGGCGGTAGAAGCTCACGCCCGGCTGGAAATCGGCGAGCTGGCCGTTGTGGGCAAAACACCAGTTGCGGCCCCACAACTCACGCACGAACGGGTGCGTGTTGGACAGGCAGACCTTGCCGACGTTGGCCTGGCGAATATGTCCGATCACCACTTCGCTCTTGATCGGATAGCGCTGCACCAGGTTCGCCACTTCCGATTCGCTGCTGGCGGCCGGGTCCTGGAACAGGCGCAGGCCACGGCCCTCATAGAAGGCGATGCCCCAGCCGTCCCGGTGCGGCCCGGTCTTGCCGCCGCGCTGCATCAGCCCGGTGAAGCTGAACACGATGTCGGTCGGCACATTGGCGCTCATGCCCAATAACTCACACATGCTCGAACTCTCGCTTCAAGGGGCAGGCCCGGTTACAGGCGCGGTTCGATACGCGAACGCTGGGGGTTGCTCGGCACGGGCGGGCGACCGTAACGGTCATCACCGGCCACGCCAAACGGTGGCTCGTCCTCCGGCTCATCGGCCGCGGCGGCGGCTTTTGCGGCGGCGGCCCGTTCCTTGCGAGCGTTGGCGGCCCGCTCGATAGGGAAGCGGATCAGCACCAAAATGAAGTAGAGGCCGAAGGCGATCATGCCGTACATGAGCAGATCGGAGGCCGCCCGCCAGACGTTGTTGCCGACTTTGAACAGCACGTCCAGGGCAACAATGGCCAAGGCCGGGGCGACCCTGTCCTTCACCGGATCAACGATGGTCGGGCAAAACAGCAGCACCGCCATCAGCAACCGCAGCGGTTCGCGCAACCAGCGCCACATCCAGCGGGTCATGCGCATCCACACCAGCAGGCAGCCCAGGGCGGCAAAGGCGTAGAGGCCCCAGGCGATCAGATAGTCATTCTCGGTCATGGTGTCCATGGCAAGGCAGGCAAAGAGACGCTTATAGTAACGGCTTTTCGCTCGTCAGGCTGCCCCGGCGTCTGGCGAATGGCCCGCGTGGTTGATTCTGTCCGGGCCATGTGTCCCTTTTCGTACAACGTTCGAGAGCCTTTCATGTCCCTATCTGCCCACGTTTCCAACGCCCCGATTGCCCGCAGGGACCCCGGTGTTGACCCATACGCCTGGCTGCAGGAACGCGACACCGACGCCGTGCTCGACTACCTCAAGGCGGAAAACAGCTATCAGGAAGCGCAACTCGCCGACCAGGCCGAACTGCGCGAAACCCTGTTCCAGGAGATCAAGGGCCGGATCCTCGAGACCGACCTGTCGCTGCCCTCGCCCTGGGGCCCGTACCTGTATTACACCCGTACCACAGCCGGTGACGAATACCCGCGCCACTACCGCTGCCCGCGTCCGGCCGATGACAGCCTGAGCGTGGATGAAAGCCGCGAACAACTGCTGCTGGACCCGAACGTGCTGGCTGGCGGCGGCTTCTTTTCCCTGGGCGCTTTCAGCATCAGCCCCGACCACCAGCGCCTGGCCTACAGCCTGGACACCACGGGCGACGAGATCTACACGCTGTTCGTGAAGGAATTGTCCAACGACAAGGTCAGCGAACTGTCCTTCGCCGATTGCGACGGCAGCATGACCTGGGCCAATGACAGCCTGACGCTGTTTTTCGGCGAGTTGGACGACACCCACCGCCCCCACAAACTCTGGCGCTATCGCCTGGACGGCACTGCCGCCGAGGAAGTGTTCCATGAGCCGGACGGGCGTTTCTTCCTGCACTGCTACCGTTCAAGCTCGGAAAAGCAGTTGATCCTGTCCCTGGGCAGCAAGACCACCAGTGAAGTCTGGGTACTGGACGCCGCGCAACCGCAGCGCCCCTTTACCTGCCTGGCGCCCCGCGTGGAAAACCATGAATACGACGTCGACCACGGCCTGCTCGATGGCCAATGGACCTGGTTGATCCGCAGCAACCGCGACGGGATCAACTTCGCCCTGTACCAGGCCGCCGACACAGGCGTGGCGCCGACCGAGGCCGACTGGCAGAACCTGATCCCCCACAGCGACACGGTGATGATCGACGGCCTGAGCCTGAACGCCGGAGCCATGACCTTGAGCCTGCGCGAAGGCGGCCTGCCAATCATCGAGGTGCACCCACAGGGCTTGCCGGCCTATCGGGTGCAACTGCCGGACGCGGCCTACAGCCTGCATGTGCAGAACAGCCTGGAGTTCGTCAGCGATCGCATCCGCCTGCGCTACGAGGCCCTGAACCGTCCGGCGCAGATCCGCCAGTTGGACCTGGCCAGCGGCGCACAGGTCGTGCTCAAGCAAACCCCGGTGCTGGGCCCGTTCGACGCCGATGCCTACGTCAGCCAGCGGCTTTGGGCTACAGCGCCGGACGGCACCCAGGTGCCCATCAGCCTGGTGGTCAAGCGCGAAGCCCTCGGCCAGCCGGTACCGTTGTACCTGTACGGCTACGGTGCCTATGGCGAAAGCCTCGACCCGTGGTTTTCCCATTCGCGGCTGAGCCTGCTTGACCGCGGCGTAGCATTTGCCATCGCCCATGTGCGTGGCGGCGGCGAGTTGGGGGAAGCCTGGTATCGCGCCGGCAAGCAGGAACACAAGCACAACACGTTCAGCGACTTCATCGCCTGCGCCGAACATTTGATCAGCAACGGTTTCACCACCGCCGAGCAACTGGCAATCAGCGGCGGCAGCGCCGGTGGCCTGCTGATCGGTGCGGTGCTCAATCAACGCCCGGAGCTGTTCAAGGTTGCGATTGCCGAGGTGCCGTTCGTCGACGTGCTCAACACCATGCTCGACCCGGACTTGCCGCTGACCGTCACCGAATACGACGAATGGGGCAATCCGGAGGAGCCGGACGTTTATGATCGGATCCGGGCCTACGCCCCGTACGAAAACGTCAGCGCCCAGGCCTACCCGGCGCTGCTGGTGATCGCCGGTTACAACGACAGCCGTGTGCAGTACTGGGAAGCGGCCAAGTGGGTGGCAAAATTGCGTGCCACCAAAACCGACGACAGCCCCCTGCTGCTCAAGACCGAACTGGGCGCAGGCCATGGCGGAATGAGTGGGCGCTACCAGGGATTGCGTGACGTAGCGCTCGAATATGCATTTGTCTTGAAGGTTTTGAGGGTGGCCTGAGGAACTCTGTGGGATGGCCGGGTCTTAGCTCCATGCGCCGGGCCCAGATAAACCCCAGTCCAATGTAGGAGCAAGACTTTGTGGGAGCAAGGCTTGCCCGCGATACAGGCGACTCAGTTCTGTCTGTCAGATCAAGCTGATGCCATCGCGGGCAAGCCTTGCTCCCACAAGAGTCTGTCCCAGAGGTCTGCTTACACCCGGGCCAAACTGAACCTGCAACAAACACAAGAAAAAGACCGTGCCAACATGTCAGAACCGACCTTACTGAACAAAGAAATCCGCGACTGGTTGATGGACTGCGGTCTGTTCGACCAGTTGCTGCCTGTCGACTTCGCCGCGGCGTCGGGCTATTTCAGCATCAGCGCCATCGCCGCGGGTGAAGCGATTTTCCGCGAGGGCGATGCCGGCAGCTTCATGTGCATCATCCACACCGGCCAGGTGGCCGTGCAGAAAACCGGCCCCGACGGCCAGCCCGTGACCATCGCCACGCTGCGCAGCGGCCGGGCATTCGGCGAAATGGCCGTGCTCGACGGCGAACGGCGCTCGGCCAGTTGCATCGCCGCCAGCGATTGCCAGTTGCTGAACCTGGGCAAGGACTCCCTGGAAAAAATGCTCAACGACGCCCCCAAGATCGCCGCCAAGATCATCCGCGCCCTCGCCGTCTCCCTGTCCAAGCGCCTGCGCATGGCTGATGGGCAGTTGTTGTCGCAGCAGGTCTGACCTCCCTCTGTCAGTTGAAACACAGAACCTGTGGGGAGCCTGTGGGAGCAAAGCTTGCTCGCGATAGCGGTGTTGCATATGTCGACGTCATCGCGAGCAAGCTTTGCTCCCACAGAGTCCACCTCAATGCCCGAACTCACAGGTTTTTACCATTCAGTTGTTTCACCGACGGGCTTCAGGTCTACCCCCCCGGCGACTTGGCCTTCACCGGCTTGGGCTCCATGCCCGGTATCGGCTGGTCCTTGGGCGGCTTGGGCATTTCGATGGGTGGCAGCAAGGGCGGCCCGCCGCCTCCGGGGCCAGCCTTGGGCACACCGTTGGGCGTCACCGGCGGATAGGGCATGGGAGTGGCGGTGCCAGGCGACCCGGGGATGCTGGGCGGGTTGACCGGAATCGTCGGTTGTTGAGCCTGGGCGCAACTAATTGAGAGCGCCGCCAGGGCAATGGCCGTTAGAATGATGCACTTCATCAATGGCTCCGTGGCTATTGTCTGCTTTAAGGCTAGTCGTTACCGCGCGGTTTGCCCTCCTACGAGATTTCCATGAAACGTTTCGTTCTGCTCGACACCACACCCATCCCTGATAACGGCGGTGCCCTGTGCCTGTTCGAGTACGGCGAAGACTTCGTCATCAAGATCCAGGGCGGCGACGGCGGGCAGTTGATGAACACCCGCATGCACGGTTCCGAAGACGCCCTGGCAGAGATCCCCTGCCGCAAGGTCGCCGGTCGTCCTGGCTCGCGCGTGCTGATCGGCGGCCTCGGCATGGGGTTCACCCTCGCCTCGGCCCTCAAGCACCTGGGCAAGACCGCCGAAGTGGTGGTGGCCGAACTGGTGCCCGGCGTGGTGGAGTGGAACCGTGGCCCACTGGGTGAAAAAGCCGGGCGGCCGCTGTCGGACCCGCGCACGGTGATCCGCATGGAAGACGTGGCCAAGGTGCTGCAAGCCGAACCCCAGGGTTTCGACGCGATCATGCTCGATGTCGACAACGGCCCGGAAGGCCTGACCCAGAAAGCCAACAGTTGGCTGTATTCGGCGGGAGGCCTGGCCGCCTGCGCCAAGGCCCTGCGGCCCAAGGGCGTGCTGGCGGTCTGGTCGGCCAGCGCTGACCGGCAGTTTTCCGACAAGCTGAAGAAGGCCGGCTTCAAGGCCGAAGAGGTGCAAGTGTTCGCCCATGGCAACAAAGGCACCCGCCACACCATCTGGATTGCCGAGAAGCTCAAGGGCTGAGCTAAACTCTGTCCAACCGTCATCCGTCTTGTCTACAAAGGTGAACCCATGAGTTCGTCAACGCCACCGTCCAACACCGCCAAGCTGGACCGCATCCTCGCCGATGCCCAGCGCGACCGGGAGATGGGCTACCGCGACAAAGCCCTGAAAATGTACCCCCATGTCTGTGGCCGCTGCGCCCGTGAGTTTTCCGGCAAGCGCCTGAGCGAACTGACCGTTCACCACCGCGACCACAACCACGACAACAACCCGCAGGACGGTTCCAACTGGGAACTGCTGTGCCTGTACTGCCACGACAACGAACACTCGCGCTACACCGACCAGCAATATTTCGGCGACGGCTCCCTGAGCACCCCGAAAATCGCCAAGGCGACCCACAACCCCTTCGCCGCACTGGCCGGGTTGATGAAGAAGGACGAGTAACTGGCCGTTGTGGCGAACCGGTCTATCTTGCGCTGCAAAGTGTTGCTCCACAGATCCAGTCCCCTCACTCGACTGTGGAGCGGCTGCCTGGGCCGCTTTCATGGCCTCGCTGACAAATCTGCAATGCCCCCGTCAGGTCGCTGACAGCTTCGCACCTTTAGCATGCCCGCTACTTCCCTCATTTGCAGGTGAAGTAAGCCAAGGTTGATGAATATCAATCTGCCAAAGCCCTCCCTGCCTATGCTGGGGTTATCGGTGGCGGTGGCTCGCCCGGCCTGAAGGAGCGACACCATGAACACTCATCAACCCCCGACTGGCGCAACGTCATTCTGGCGGGGCAAGACCGGCATTGTCTTGATCATGTTGTTGGCCATTGGCCTCTTCTATCTGGCGCGAGAACACTTCAGCCACATCGCGGCGAATTGGCCGTACCTGATTCTCCTGATATGTCCCTTGATGCATGTCTTCGGACACGGACATGGCCATGGCCATGGCGGTCATGGACGACATGGCGAGCCACCCGTCAACCGCAGGGATCAGGAAGGTTCCTAGCCATGCCCGACACTCCAGCGCACGTTCACCACAGTGCTTCAGCGCCCAGCGGCGACATGGCGACTGAATACACCTGTCCCATGCACCCGGAAATACGCCAACCCAGCCCCGGCATCTGCCCCAAGTGCGGCATGACGCTGGAGCCGGTGATGCCCGCGCTGGAAGAAGAGGACAATCCAGAACTCAAGGACTTCACCCGCCGCTTCTGGTGGTCCCTGCCGTTGACGGTCATCGTCACCGTGCTCGCCATGGCGGGGCAC
This sequence comes from Pseudomonas brassicacearum subsp. brassicacearum, assembly GCF_008801605.1. Taxonomy (GTDB): domain Bacteria; phylum Pseudomonadota; class Gammaproteobacteria; order Pseudomonadales; family Pseudomonadaceae; genus Aquipseudomonas; species Aquipseudomonas brassicacearum. Next base: position 63,493 of record NZ_VZPJ01000017.1, read on the forward strand.
GCCTTGTCGCTGTTTCACGGTGCAACACAAAATTTCGTCGAGTTTTTCCTGGCGACACCCGTGGTCCTGTGGGCAGGCTGGCCGTTCTTTGTGCGGGCAGTGGCCTCTGTTCGCCAGCGTAGCCCGAACATGTGGACCCTGATTGGCCTGGGCACCGCGGCGGCCTATCTCTACAGTGTCGCAGCCACGTTTTGGCCCGGAGCTTTTCCCGCCACGTTCATGCAGGAGGGGCGGATCGGCGTCTACTTTGAAGCCGCCGCGGTGATCATCTCTCTTACCTTGCTGGGGCAGATGCTGGAGCTCAAGGCTCGCTCGCAGACGTCGGCCGCCATCAAGTCGCTGCTGGGGCTGTCCCCCAAAACCGCGCGCCGGATCAATGCCGACGGCCAGGAACAGGACATCCCCCTGACCCACGTCCATCAGGGTGACCACCTGCGGATCAGGCCCGGTGAAAAGGTCCCGGTCGACGGTGCGGTGCTCGAAGGTGAAAGCGCCGTGGACGAGTCGATGCTCACTGGCGAGCCGGTTCCGGTGATCAAACGCGCCGGGGACAGCCTGATCGGCGCCACGATCAACACCCACGGTAGCTTGGTGATGACGGCGCAGAAGGTCGGCGCCGAGACCGTCCTGGCGCAAATTGTCCAGATGGTCGCCCGGGCCCAGCGCTCGAAAGCCCCTATGCAGCGCATGGCCGACGTGATCGCGGGCTATTTCGTCATGGGCGTGATTGCCATCGCCGCACTGACCTTTTTCGGCTGGGGGCTGTTAGGTCCCGAGCCCGGTTGGGTCTTCGGGCTAATCAATGCTGTCGCTGTGCTGATCATCGCCTGCCCCTGTGCGCTAGGGCTCGCAACCCCCATGTCGATCATGGTGTCCACCGGCAAGGCTGCCAGCCTGGGCGTGCTTTTCCGGGACGCCAGCGCCATCGAGAACTTGTGCAGGATCGACACGCTGATCGTCGATAAGACTGGCACCCTGACCGAAGGGCGCCCGGCCTTTCACAGCGTGAAAGCCACCCAGGGCTTCGACGACAGCCAGGTGCTGCTGTTGGCCGCCAGCCTCGACCAGGGCAGCGAACATCCCCTGGCCCACGCCATCGTCGATCACGCACGAGTTGAGCATCTTGAACTGATCAAGCCGGCTTCATTTGAATCCGGCAGCGGTATCGGTGTCAGTGGCCAGGTGGACGGCAAGCAGGTCCACTTGGGCAATACCGCCCTGATGAACGCCGCCAGCATCAGCGTCAGCCCACTGCAACAACAGGCCGAGCAGCTACGCGCGCAAGGCATCAGCATTATCTACATGGCCATCGACGGTGCGCTGGCCGGGCTGCTGGCCGTCTCGGACCCGATCAAGCCGACCTCCAGGGAAGCGGTCAGCCGGCTCAAGGCTCACGACATAAAAATCATCATGGCCACCGGCGACGGCCTCACCACTGCACGCGCCGTGGCCAGGGAGATGGGCATTGAAGAGGTCCATGGCGAAGTCAAACCCGAGGACAAGGAGCGCCTGGTGGCGGACCTGCAGCGCGATGGTCGCCAGGTCGCGATGGCGGGTGACGGAATAAACGATGCGCCCGCCCTGGCTCGGGCGAACGTAGGCATTGCCATGGGAACAGGTACGGACGTGGCGATGAACAGCGCCCAACTGACCTTGGTAAAAGGCGATTTGATGGGGATCTTGCGGGCCCGCACCCTTTCGGTGGCAACCGTTAGAAACATGCGCCAGAACCTCGGTTTTGCCTTCCTCTACAACTCGATGGGTATTCCGTTGGCTGCCGGCCTGCTGTATCCCCTGACCGGTCACTTGCTCTCGCCCATGGTTGCCGCGATCGCCATGAGCGTGAGTTCAGCATCGGTGGTGTTCAATGCCTTGAGGTTGCGTAACACGCCAGCACAATAATCCGCGCAAAAAACAGGCGCCACCAGGGCGCCTGACCGTCTCAAAACCAAAGGAGAACAAACGAGACGGTAATCAGCCGCCATTCGGACAGTTATCACCCAGGAGCCTATATTCCACAGTATTGAGCTTGCCGCTCGAGTCTTCGTAAGTCATGCGCGACGGTCCGACACCACAGCCTTTATTGGCCGGCGTAATGCTCACCACTTTTTTTACATCGAGGTTCATGCCGTATTCGTAATGAACGATTTCGGCGACGGCTTTGCCGTTTTCGGCGGCGTATCGCGCCATGGCCAGTTGATTGTTCTGGATCATCTGGCCATAAACCCGGTCACCTCCGCCTTCCGCCAAGGCAAGGGAAGAAAGAGACAGGATCGAAACGGCGAGCAAGGCATCAAGGGTCTTCATGAGGAACTCCGGCAGTCATTTGTCAGGCAAACCATAACGACTGGTGCCTTTCACGACGCTGGCGGGGACGTTACCGATTGGTCAGGTTCGTGAATGGGTAACCGACCATCAGCCCCCACTCACAAACTGAACACGCAGCCCCATTCCCCGTATAATCGCGCCTTTTCCCCAAAGGCACCCCGCCCGTGGCCAACAAACGCTATAGCTGCATCGGTCTGTTCAACCCCAAGTCACCGGAAAACGTCGGTTCGGTCATGCGTGCCGCCGGCTGCTACGGCGTGGCGTCGGTGTTCTACACCGGCAAGCGCTATGAGCGTGCCGCCGACTTCGTCACCGACACCAAGAAAGTCCACTACGACATCCCGCTGATCGGTATCGACGACCTGAAGAAAATCCTGCCCCTGGGCTGTGTGCCAGTGGCCGTGGAACTGGTGGAGGGCGCTCGCCCACTGCCCGAATACACTCACCCGGACCGGGCGCTGTATATCTTCGGCCCGGAAGACGGTTCGCTGGACAAGGACATTCGCGACTGGTGCGAAGACGTGGTGTACATCCCCACCACCGGCTGCATGAACCTGGCCGCCACCGTCAACGTCGTGCTGTATGACCGCATGGCCAAAGGCAACAACACCCGTTCGGGGCCGCAATTCCGCTGATCGGTGCAACATTCGATTGAACAAGGCAATCGCTCGGGCAGTCAGTTTTATACCAATTCCCACACTGGAGACAGATCATGAGCGATAACAATCCGTTCGAGCCGATTGAGACCACCCCTTTCCAATCCCATCCGCCACAAAACGTGCATGGCTGGGAACGCATTGGCTCACTGGCTGGCGGTGTGCTGATGATGGGCAAGGGCTTGCGCCGTGGCGGTGTGCTCGGCCTGGCTCAACTGGCGATCGGCGGCATGGCGCTGGCGCGGGGGATCACCGGGCATTGCTCGGCCAAGGCCTTGTTGGAAAAGAACCGGCAGAACCTCAGCAACGCCCGCGCTCGCATCGAACAGGCCGGTGATGAGCTGAGTCGCCTGAAGGCCAATGCCGAGGCGGCGACTGGTACGGCTACGGTGACGGGGAATGATTCGCTGGATTCGCCGAAGGTTGGGCTCTGATTTTTTGTGGTGAGGCTGATGGCCTCATCGCGGGCAAGCCTTGCTCCCACACTGGATCTTCGCCGGATGAGATATTTGGTACGACTCAATCCTGTGGGAGCAAGGCTTGCCCGCGATAGCGGTATTACTGAATTAACTTGGTATCCAGCACAGTAGAGCTCCCATCCAGGACACTTTCACTGAGCTGAACGAACTCCTTGGTATCCACTGTCTCCAGCCGCATCGCCCCCTGCAACACATCATCCAGCGAACGCTTGTTACGGGTTTTCAGGCGAATCTCGCGGTCCAGTTCCTGCAATAGCAACACCGCCTTGGCCACTGCCCCGGGGCTGATCTGTTCGCCGCGCAAGGTGGTGACGCCCTTGCTGTCGCGGGCGAGCCGGTCATTGAGGGTCTGATAGCGCTCATCACTCAGGCCACCGGCGCGGCGCAGCAGTTCGATGGCGTAGTACTCGGTCAGCCCCTCGCTGATCCAGTCGCTGCGATCATGATCATTGACCCGAGCCAGCGCCTGCACCAACTCCCGCAACAACGGGCTACTGCCCCGCTCGCTGACCAGCGGCGGACGGCTGTGCAGGTAGATCGAGTCGTGACCGGCCTGGGCGCCACGCCACAACGGATCACCGGCACCGACAATCAGCAACTTGGCCGGATGGCGCGGCACCAGCGCTTGTACCTGCGGCCAGACGAATGTCAGCAGCGTCAGCACATCCATCCGGCGCATGCCCTGGCCTTGGGGCGAGGCCACCGTCACCTCCGTTTCGCCCAGGCGGGTGCGGCGGCTGCCCAGTTTGCCGGCGAGCATCCAGCCCGTGGGGCGGTCGAACAGGCGCGAGGAGTTGTCGATGCGAAAACGTTGCTTGCCGATGCGCGGCCAGGGCGTCTCGATGCTTTTCCAGCCATTGGGCAATTCAACTTCAAGACGGGCTACCAGTTCGACGCCGTCCTGCTGGTCGAGCTTGGCCGACGGGACCAGGTCGTCGCCGCGCAGTAACGCCCACGTCGGGGTCATGCGGGTTTCGAAGGTGGCGTTCTTGCGCGCATGGCTGATGCGCACGCGGTAGCTCAGGCTGGCCTTGTCGGCTGCCGGCCGCCAGACACCTCGCGCCTCTTTGCCGGGGGTGAGTTGCCACTGGCCGTCGGCCTTGAAATCGCTGTAGCGACTGCCGTCGCCGAGGTCAAAATCCAGGCTGCGCACCGCCGCTCCCCGGGCCAGTGTCAGGCGTACTTCGGCCTGATCGCTCTGGGGCAACAGGTGCACGTGATAATCCAGATCGACTTTCTGCGCCGCCCACAGCGGCCCGCACATCGCCAGCAGCCCGGCGGCCAGCATCCGTTTCAATCCTGCAGCCATGGGTTCTCCCTGGGGCGCGCCACCCGACGGCTCAGCCGGCGCGGAAAATCAGATGATCTTCCCAATCGTCTTCCGGCACGCTGCCTTCGGCCAGCATACGCCCGGACTGGGAAATGCGTTCGTGGTGCACGGCATCGCGATCACCGCAGACCAGGTGGTGCCACAACGGCAAGTCCTTGCCCTCGCTGACCAGCCGATAACCGCAGGTCGGCGGCAGCCATTTGAACTCATCGGCCTTGCCCGGCGTGAGCTGGATGCAGTCGGGGACAAAGTCGCGGCGGTTGGGGTAGTCGGTGCACTGGCAGGTTTTCAGGTCCAGCAGTTTGCAGGCGATGCGCGTGTAGTAGACGCTGTTGTCGTCTTCGTCTTCGAGTTTTTGCAGGCAGCACAGGCCACAGCCATCGCACAGCGATTCCCACTCCTGCGGATCGAGCTGATCGAGGGTTTTGCGTTTCCAGAACGGTTCGACTTTGGCGGCCATGGCTCAAGCATCAACATCAGGTGGTGAAAAGGCCGACAGTCTAGTGCCCGGGCCTCTTCAGGCCAAGCATTGGCGACTGTCGGTAGGCCGGGGCTTGTCAGGCCGGGCGGCGGGACGTAGGTTGCGTCATTGAGTTTCCAAACCCCAGCCAGGTAAGCCCATGAGTGCCAATCCCCGCATTGCCGATTACGCGATTCACCCTCAATTCATCGAGCGCTGGTCGCCCCGCGCCTTTACCGGCGAAACCATTGCCGAAGAAACCCTGCTGGGCTTCTTCGAGGCCGCACGCTGGGCGCCGTCGGCGTACAACTCCCAGCCGTGGCGTTTCCTGTATGCACGTCGCGACACGCCGAATTGGGAGCGTTTCCTGGGCCTGCTCAATGAATTCAACCGCGGCTGGGCCCAACACGCCTCGGCATTGGTGATCATTGTTTCGAAAACCACCTTCGCCGTGCCCGGCGCCACCGAAGAAACCCCAGCGCAGTCCCATACCTTCGATACGGGCGCGGCCTGGGGCCACCTGGCGCTGCAAGCCAGCCTCAGCGGCTGGCATACCCACGGCATGGCCGGTTTCGACCAGGAGTTGACCCGCAAGGAACTGAAGATCCCGGAAGGCTACGCCCTGCACGCCGCCGTGGCGATTGGCAAGCTGGGGGACAAATCGACACTGGCCGAATACCTCCAGGCCCGCGAAACCCCAAGCCCGCGCCGGCCGTTGAGCGAACTGGTGGCAGAAGGCGATTTCAGCCTGTAACCCTGTTTTGTGATCACTGAAATAACCACTGTGGGAGCGAGCTTGCTCGCGATGGCGTCAGGTCAGCCAACATTGATGTCGACTGATGCACCGCTATCGCGAGCAAGCTCGCTCCCACAGTTTGATAGGGGTTAGCTTCAGTAGCCCCGGGTGAAGTCCACTTCACCGCGCAGCGCGTCGCCCGCCTGGTAGGCCCGCAGGTTTTCCAGGAACAACTGCACCATCATCGGCGGCGAGGTCGGTGCCGAGCTGTGGCCAGTCAACAGCAGGCCCCAGGCGGTCCAGAAGGGGTGGCGCTGCGGCAGCGGCTCCTGGCGGCAGACGTCGATCACCGCACCGGCCAGGTGCCCTTCCTTCAGGGCTTGCACCAGGTCCGCATCCACCACCGCGACGCCACGGCCGACGTTGATGAACAAGCCGGTCGGCTTGAATTGCTTGAACAGCGCCGCGTCGTACACATCATGGGTATCGGGTGTGTTGGGCAGCAGATTGATCACGTAATCCGCCTCGCCCACCAGACGTGGCAGATCCTTCAGCGCCCCGACCTCGATGAACGGCGCCAACGCCCGGGCTTCGCGGGCAACGCCATACAACTGCACACCGAACGGCACGAGGAACTGCGCCACACGCTGGCCGATATCCCCTGTCCCGACGATCAACACCTTGCGCCCGGCCAGCCCTTGCCCCTGGCGGTTGTCCCACTTGCGCTCGACCTGGCTGACCAGACGTGCCAGCACCTCGCGCTCATGGCCAAGCATGTAGGTCAGCACGTACTCGGCCATCACCTGGCCGAAAATGCCCACCGCACGGGTCAGGCGGTAATTGCGCGTCAAACCCTCGGCCAGCAACGGCGTGATGCCTGCCCAGGTCGATTGCAGCCAGCTGGGTCTATGGCCCTGACGCAACAGGGTGGCCAACAGATCAGGCTGGCCGAGCCAGACCGGGCAATCGGTGGCCAGTCGCGACAGTTCGGCGGAGTCGCCGCTGGTCAGGACTTCAATATCGGGTGCCGCCTGACGCAAAAGCTGGGCGTACACCGGGTGGTCGTGTTCGGCAATCAGAACGCGCATGAATCAAACCTTTCAAAAACAGTGCAGACAATCGCCGACAGAGTGTCGCTCCATCCCTGCGATCGTCGTCAATAAACCATTCCAGTGTGTTTAAGGAGGCACCCAGGACAGATGCCTCCAATACCGTCAGACCGGGTCGTTGCGGCGCAGCAACTCTTCGGGCAAATGCTCGATGTACTCGTCTTCGGCCGGCGGCATCTGCAAGTGATAGCCCTGGGTGTCGAGGTTTTCCAGCACTTTGTTGATGTCTTCCCGGGACAGCGCCCGCTCAGGGCTAAGCACCAGGTCGAAGGCATGGATCGCCTTGCCAAAGGCGGCCATCAACGGCTCAGGTACACGCTCCAAGGCATCGCTCTTGAGCACATACAGGTACATCTCGTTTTTCTTCGAGCTTCGGTAGATGGAGCAGATACGTTTCAAGGCTGTTCTCCGGCAGTGGCCAGGCTGTCGAGCAGCGCCTGGCCCATCAATTCGCGGCGCCAGCCACGCAACGAATCGGGCAATTGGTAAGGGCCCTCGGGGAAGCCGCTCTTGATCAGCGCTTCGAGGGTTTTCTTGCGCAGCATCAGCTCCGGGGCAATTTCCAGGCGCTCGGCTTCTGCCTGCCCCAGCGCCCGCAGACGCTTGACCAGGGCCGAGGCCTCGATGGGCAAGGGCTCGGCCACGGCCGGCGGCCATTGCTCGGGCGGCACGCTGGCGGCGCGCTGGATCAGGTCCAGCAGAAACTGGCCGTCCTGGCGCACGGTGCGCGGGTGCATGTCTTCGATCTTCGCCAACGCGCCGAGGTTGTCCGGCTGGGTACGGGCCAGGGGCCACAGCGAATGCTCACGAATGATGCGATTGCGCGGCAGGTCACGGGCCCGCGCCTCGCGTTCGCGCCAGGCGCACAGCTCGCGCAGCACGGCCAATTGGGCGCGGGACAGTTTCCAGGCGAGCTTGGCCTCGCGGTAGACCTCGTACGGGTCGACTTCGCGACGCAGGTTGGCCACCAGTTCGGCGCCGTCTTCCAGGACCCAACGGTATTTTTCGTCGGAAAGCTTCGGGCGCAGCAGTACGAAAACTTCTGCCAGGTGCACGGCATCCTCTGCCGCGTAGCTGATCTGCGTCTCTGACAGGGGCCGTTGCAGCCAGTCGGAACGGGTCTCGCCCTTGGGCAACTCGATACCCAGCACTTCCTGCACCAGCCGCGAATAGCCCATGGAGAAACCCAGGTTCAGGTAGGCAGCGGCCAATTGAGTATCGAACAGCGGCGCAGGCAGGCTGCCGGTCAGGCGCAGCAGCACTTCAAGGTCTTCGCTGCAGGCGTGCAACACCTTGAGTACCGCCGGGTTTTCCAGCAGTGCGGCCAAGGGTTGCCAATTGTCGATGGTCAAGGGGTCGATCAGGTAGGCGCGCTTGCCGTCGCCGATCTGCAATAAACCGGCAATCGGGTAAAAAGTGTCGACCCGCATGAATTCGGTGTCGAGGGCGACGAATGGCAACTGCTGCCACTCGGCGCAAAACTGACCGAGGCTATCGTTGTCGCGAATCCAGTGAATATCGATGGCCACACGGCTCTCCCTTGAAGAATGGCGCGCAGTATATATCGCCGCCGGCGATTGCGAGCATCCATAGAGCAGCAGCCTAAGAGAAATCGCCTGCGAAAAAGCAAGAATAGTCCTACATCAGGACTTAACCGGTCTTACGCAATACATAAACACGCGTTAGCGCGAAACCGGGCAGGAAATCCTGATACCAGAGCACGTTAAAACCGGCCTGGCGAAACTCGGCTTCGAGATTGGCCTTATCGGCCAGGCTCCGTTGCGGCGCCTGGCCGATCTTGAAGCGTCCTTCGATTTGCACCGAAACGATCACCGTGTCGCGACTGACCCGATGAAATTCGCGCAACAGCGCCAGGCGATGCTCGCTGGCGCTGACGTGGCGAAACAGTTGCAGACAACAAATACAATCCACCGCGTTGGCCGACAGCCCGATGGTGAACGCCGAACTCGGGAACGTCTTGACCCGTTGGAGCAACGCGCCGCCATGGTGGGTGAGCGCATGTTCGAGCATGTCCGGCGACGGGTCCGCCGCCAGGATCACCCGGTTGGCGTGCTCGGCCAGCACCGGCCAGAACCGCCCCGCGCCACAGGCTACATCCAGCACCAACCCGGGTTCGCCCGCCACCTTCAGGGCGTTGCGCACCATGTGTTCGTCGCGCCAGAACGCCAGGCGCAACCGACGAGGCGCCGGCCGACAGCAGACCTGTGCATGTTCCTGGTCATGCTGCCTGGCGAACTCAAGCTCGACGGTGGATGGGGGTAGCCCGGACATACGAACGGCTCTTGGGATTGGATGGATGACAGGTTAAACAACGCTGCGTGAAAAAAAGGTCCAGGCCATCACTCTCGCGCCAGGACACCGTCAATCACCGCACCGCGGCAGTTGGCGAACAGATCCAGGTCCCGGTTGTAGACCTGGCTGTTGACTTCCAGCAACCCGATCATCGAATGAAACAGGTTGTCCTGGCTCAAGGGCTTTTGCCGACTCAGTTGCAGGCAATGGGTGTCGACCGAGAAAGACTTCTGATAGCTGTCGGAAAACCACGCAAGCATCGCCACGTGTTTCTGTTGCTCCGGGGCAAGCATGTAGGGTGTGCCATGGAGAAACAGGTTGTATTCGCCCAGGGATTCACCATGGTCCGACAGGTACAGCATGGCCGTGTCGACCTTGTCCTGGTTGGCCCGCAGCAGATCGATAAGGGTCGAGAGCACATGGTCGGTGTACACCAGCGTGTTGTCGTAGCCGTTGACGATGCTCTCGCGACTGCAATTGTCCAGCGCGTTGCTTTCGCAGACCGGGGTGAAATGCTCGTACTCCTTGGGATAGCGCTTGAAGTATTCCGGCCCGTGGCTGCCCATCTGGTGCAGCACCAGCACCGTGTCCTTGTCGAGCGTGTCGATGAAATGCTGCAGCCCCTGGAGCAGGATTTCATCACGACATTCGCTGCTCGCACACAGGGTTGGATCCTTCAGATTGCTCACATCCTGCACGGTGACCCGGTCGCAGGTGCCCTTGCAGCCAGACTGGTTGTCCCGCCAGATCACCTCCAGCCCGGCGCGCTTGAGCACATCCAGCAACCCCTCTTCATTCTTGGCGACGCTGGCGTCGTAGTTCTTGCGCCCCATGTTGGAAAACATGCAAGGCACCGACACGGCGGTTTCAGTGCCGCAGGACTGCACGTCGGTGAAGGCGATCAGGCCGGCCTCTTTGTCCAGTGTCGGTGTGGTGTCGCGGTTATAGCCGAGGATGCCGAAGTTCTCGGCCCGGGCACTCTCGCCCACCACCAGCACGGTCAGGGATTTGCGGCCGTGGGTTTGCCAGGCGGGATTGCGGCTCGCGTCCTCGCCCAGGGTGATGAACGGCTGCTTGGCCGACGCGACCTGCTCACGCAAGTAGCCGAACGAAGCACCGATGTAATTGCTCGGCACGACCATCAAGCGCAACTCGTGGTGGTTGCGAAACAACGAAGACAGGCCTTGGTAGTTGGCCAGGGCGACCACGCCAATCACCGCGGCCGACGCCACGCCGACCAGCAACTTACTTAATAATTCCTTGGGCCAACGACGGTAGTTGATCGGGGTCTTGAACAATAACCAGCAAGGCAACACCCCCAACAACCCGATATAAACAAACAACTTCAGCGACAACAGATCACGAACTTCCGTGGCATTGGTTTCAGCAAAGTTGCGCAACATGCCAGCGTCGATCAATACGCCGTATTGGGCCATGAAATACGCCACGCCAGCGCTGATCAGGAACAACAGCATCAGCACGGGCTTGAGCAGCGGACGGAAAGCCACGAGCGTCAACACCAGGTTGAACGCGCTGAAAATCATCAGGCCAAACGCCAGGCACATCAGCAGGCCACGAGCATCAGCCGTGGTGATCGCTAGCAAGTGTTGCCAGAGAACGATGTTGAAGCCCACTAATAAAAAGGCACTGGCGACCAGTGTCACCCACTCGGGGCGCACGGCTTTAATGGTCAGCATGATGGTTGACGGCTTCCTGAAAGTTGCTCTTTGAAAAAGAAGTGCCGTAGAAAATGTGAAAATTTCATTTCCTACGGCAGCACAAACTTTAGGTAGCTCACCATCAATTTTTCGTGAAAAACTTGCTACTAAATAATTATTTAAGAAACCACTGGCCAGCCGATTTCACGCCTGATTCAGATACCAGCGCCAGTCCTGCTCTCCGACTTCCCCCATGAATTGACGGTATTCGGCGCGCTTGACCGCCAGATAAACGCCAAGAAACTCATCGCCAAACGCTTCCCGGGCCCAGGCCGATGCCTCAAGGGCACGCAGGGTGGTGAGCCAGTCGGTGGGCAACAGCTCGGTCGCCTGGGCGTAGCCGTTGCCTTCGACAGGCTTCCCGGGATCGCACTGTTCACGCAGGCCGCGATGAATGCCGGCCAATATCGCCGCCGCAGCCAGGTAAGGGTTGGCATCGGCGCCGCAGATACGATGCTCGATGTGCCGCGAGAACGCCGGGCCGCCCGGCACCCTCAGGCTCACCGTGCGGTTGTCTACGCCCCAGGTCGCTGCCAGCGGCGCGTAGCTGTTGCTTTGGAAGCGCCGGTAGGAGTTGGCGTTCGGACAAAACATCAACAGCGAATCGAGCAAGGTGTCGAGCATCCCACCTACTGCCTGGCGCAACAGCGGCGTGCCGTCGGCGGCTTCACTGGCAAACAAATTGTGGCCATCGCGGTCCGCCAGGCTGACATGCATGTGCATGCCGGAGCCCGCCAAGTGATCGAACGGCTTGGCCATGAAGCAGGCCTGCATGCCGTGCTTGTGGGCCACGCCCTTGACCAGTCGCTTGTAGCGCACCGCCTCATCCATGGCTTGCAAGGCATCGCTGCGGTGCTCGAGGGTGATCTCCACTTGTCCCGGTGCGTATTCGGAAATGGCGGTCCGGGCCGGAATGCCTTGCACCTTGCACGCAGCGTACAGATCGGCCAGGAACGGCTCGATCTGCTCCAGCTCGCGCAAACCGTAGACCTGGGTAGCACGCGGTCGGCCACCGTCGGCATCGCGCGCCGGTTGTGGCCGGCCTTGGCTGTCGCGTTGCGCGTCCAGCAGATAAAACTCCAGCTCCGCCGCCATCACCGGGTAATAACCATCGGCCTGCAAGGCTTCGATCACCTGGCTGAGCAGATAACGTGGATCGGCGATTGTCGCCGGCATTCCTTCCCGGGGATGCATGCTGACCTGCACGGCGGCCGTGGGAATCAATCGCCACGGCATGCGCTGCAAGCTGCCGCTGAGGGGATAGGCACGGCAATCGATGTCACCGACGTCCCACACCAGCCCGGAATTTTCCACATCATCGCCATTGACCGTCAGCCCGAGAATCGTACTGGGCAGTGGCCGGCCACTTTCGAAGACCGCCAGCAACTCGTCCCGATGCAACAACTTGCCCCGGGGCACGCCGTTGTTGTCGAGAATGAACAGCTCGAACAGTTCGATATCGGGGTTCTGCGCAAGAAACGCCTGGGCGTGTTGCACGGGTGCGAAAGAAATCTTGGCAAGGCTCATGAGAAGGCTCGTATTTCCATGTCGGACGGGCGACAAGGCACCGTCAGTCTGTGCTCGCCATTGAGCGAACACTGCGAATGATCAACAGGTAATACGAGTATCTGGAGGACGGGCGTGACGGCAATGCCAGAGCGCCCAAAAGGCTAGCTCGGAAGGCAACGCACTAAGAGTTGGGGCCATGGCAGGCGTGAACCGGCCAACCGGATCGACCGCGGCAGATGAAGGGTATTGGAATGCCAGGAGCCAACCGTCCATGAGCGCATCACAGAAAACACATCGAGCAAGCGTCCCACGGCACCCTGGGAGGTTAAACCTGGATTTGATGGAGCTTGGATCGCAGCGAACTAAACATAGGCAAACCAAACAGTCGTTGATCGACACGTCGTGTTCCCTACATTATCTGTCCCGTTCCCGACCATGAAAGCGCCTGCCCGGCATTCTCTTGGCACCATCGTTCCGTTAGGATCGTCAGCCTGGTTTGCGCAAAATCGCGCAAGGAGCACAGCGAGAGACAGAACGGATGCTGAACAGTAACTCCCTCAGAAAGCTCGACATGCAAGACCTCATGGTGTTTAGCGCCGTGTACGAGCAAAGCAGTGTCACCGGCGTGTCCGAGGCATTGTGCGTCAGTCAGTCAACCGTCAGTTATTGCCTCAAGAAACTGCGAACCTGTTTCGAAGACGAGCTATTCATCAACACCCGCACCGGCATGCGCCCCACCTATAAGGCCGAGGGCATGTACGACCATGTGCGCGCCATTTTGCAAAGCATCAACCTGTGCCATGCCGGTACACCCACCTTCGATCCGACCCGGCAGGCCATTACCTTCAATATCTGCGCGCCGGAATACTTCGAGCAGTTGATCCTGCCGCAACTGCTGCAAGGCTTCGATTACGCCAATCTGCCGGTGGTGGTGAACGTGCACAAGCTTGAAGCCGACATTCCCGCCGAAGAGTTGCGCGACGGCAGCCTGGACCTGGTGATCTGCTTCGGCCCGAACTTCCACAGCAACCATGCCGATTTCAAATCCCGGCAGTTGCTGGAGGAAGACCTGGTTTGTGTCGTGGATAAACGGGCGACGCCACTTGAGCCGCAACTGAGCCTTCAGTCTTTCGTACGGCGTCGACACGTGTTTCCGACGCCCTGGTCGTCAGCGACCAACATGGTGGACGGCTGGCTGTCGCAGCAGGCGCATCAACGCCAGATTGCCGCCCGCGCCAACAGCTACAGTGCCGCACTGAAGATGATCACCGGCACCGACTTCATCCTGACCCTGCCCCGTCGTATCCAGAAACTGCTGGCCAACGAGGCGATCTTCAATCATCACGAAGTGCCCCAGGGCCTGCCGGGGTTCACCCTGAACATGCAGTGGAGCCTGGCCGTCGATCAGGACAGTGCCAACGCCTGGCTGCGCGAACAGATCATCAAGGCCTGCGGCGCCCGCGACACCTGATCGTCATTGACCGATCAAGGCCTTGGCATACGGGCCTCGATCGATGTCGAGGATTTCCACGCACAGTTGCACGCTAACGTCGGCCGGCCATGGCCCCAGTTCCTGGATCACGGCCAGCAGGCTATCGGCCAGTTGCTTCTTGATTTCCGGCGAGCGACCGCTCAGCAAGGCCAGCTTCACGTGGACGAAACCCCGCTCGCCCAGCCCCGTGCCCACCCGGAAAGTCTCGAGTTTCACGGCCCGGCTCTTGATGTCCAGCTCGGCGGCGAATTGGCCAGAGGCCACCAGCGCATTGTTCAGGCGCAGCAATGCGACATCGGCCTTCAGCTCGGGCAGGTTGGCGGTGTACTCCATGTGCAGGTGAGGCATGTGTTCGACTCCGATTCGAAAATATGACAAGGGGATTTCAGCCGTCACAACCTTACCTCGACTTTAAACGTTGGGGCAGGTTTTGTTTCGCTGCGGGCCGGGTCAGGGTTGCGCCAAGACCCCACGCTCGCCCATGAAGGCCTCCAACCGCGACCGCAACCAGCGCTCGGCCGGGTCACTGTCGACATGGCTCAGCCAGACCATGGACAAATCCAGGGTTGGGGTCTTGAAAGGAAAGGGTTCGTTGAACAGTTGCCCCGAAGCCGCCATGGCGGCGGCGGTATAGTCCGGCAGGCTGGCGATCAGGTCCGTGCCGGCCAGCAACGCCGGCAATGCGCTGTATTGCGGCACCGATAGCACGACCTGGCGCGTGCGTCCGATCTCGGCCAGCCATTCATCGGCAAACCCGGCAACGTTCGCGGTATGGGACACCAGCACATGGGGTCGCGCGCAATACTCGTCCAGGGTCAGCGGCGTGTCCGAGGCATCGGCGCGCAACACCCGGGGCTGGATGTGTCGCAACAATTTGCGCTTGGCGTTGGCCGGCAGACCGCGCGTCTGGCTGATGCCCACGGTGATGTCGCCCGATGCCAGCAAATCGGGGATGCGCCAGTAATCGACGTGCTGCACCACGAACACGATTTGCGGCGCTTCTTGCCGCAGGCTGCTCAACAGGGGCGGCAACAGGCCGAACTCGACGTCATCCGACAGGCCGATGCGAAACGTCATGGTGCTGTTGGTGGGATCGAAATCGTGGGTCAGGCTCAAGGCCACAGACAGCGAATCGAGCGCCGGAGATAGATGCCGGATGATTTCTTCAGCCCGGGCCGTCGGCTCCATGCGGTGGCCGACGCGAATGAACAACGGGTCGTTGAACATCTTGCGCAAACGATTGAGGGCCGAGCTGATGGTTGGTTGGCCCAGGAACAGTTTTTCCGCCACCCGTGTCACGTTACGCTCAAGCATCAGCGTTTCGAAAACCACCATCAGGTTGATGTCGGCCTTGCGCAATTCGTTGCGGTTCATCCACTGCCCTCGATCCTTGATTGGATGCAGTGTAGAAACGCCAGGGGCTGCGCGTCTATGCGCCCCTGCTTTTGTGGCGAGGGATTCATCCCCTCGCCACAATAGTCATTGCGCCTGCAAGCGGTTTCAGGCGCCCCTATAAAAACTTACTTCACGGTCAATGATTTCAGCCCCAGCGCCATGACGCGCTCATCCCCCCCCAACCCCAGCGCCTTGGGACTGATGGCATCGGGCAAATGGAAATGCACGCGCAACGGCCCATCCACGCCCATCGCTTCACGAATGGCCGGTGTCAGGGGCAGTTCAAAGGTGTTGTCCTGCAGGCGCGTGAACTGCGTCGACAACGCCGCCACACCGTTGATCGAGACGTCCACTCGCTGGCGCGCGTGCTGGGGCTGCACGAACGCCGCCGCTTCGATCGAAAGGGCGCGCGCCTCTGGCGGTATGCGCAAGACAATCTCAGCCTCGGTCCCTTCCGACCAGGTGCCCCACTCCTCGACGCGTCCCCAGCCGTCGGCCAACATCGGGTTGATTCGGCTGAACACCTGGCGCTCGCCGAGCTTCATCTGCACATCCAGCGTCTCATCGGCAAACGGTGGGCATTGGGCACATGACTTCCAACCCGGCGCCAGCACCACGAGGCCATCGATACGGGTCAACAGGTCGGTCTGGCGCTTGACGGTCTTCGCTGCCTGAAGCGCGGTGCCAGGGTCGAGGATGTACAACGAATCCGCTGCATACTCGCCGCTGGCAAGCATCTGCGCGGCGCGGCGCTGGGCTTGTTCGATCTCCCGGGTGCCCATGCGTCCCAGGTAGACGCCATCGGTTTGCAACCCATGCGTCAGAGCGTATTGGCTGGTCAGCAGCCAATTTTCCGGCTGGTTCTGCGGCAGCAGCGTCCGGACTTTCGAATAATGGCTGGCCGCACTGGCCCAGAACGGATCCGTCATGGACGTGGGCCAACTGGAGGCGGCCGGCATCATCCGGCTCTGGCGCAGGCCTGCCCATCCAGCGCGGGTATCCAGGACTTGCACCAGCAGGGCAATGGCCAGCAGATACACCGCCGCCCGTGGTTTATTGCCGCGGATCACCAGGAAAATCACGGCAAATACGATGGCGTAGAACACCGGCCAGAACATCCGGCCAGCCGCGCGAAAGACGTTCGCCAGCAGCTCAAGGGGCCTGGGCAGCCAGTAATGCAGATTCAGCATGCCGATGCCGAGGTTGTTGGTCAGCGAAAACAGCGTCAGCCCGATCAATGCCAACAGCAACAGTCGCCTGTGGCGTACGGCATTCGCCAAACCGGTGTTGCCTTGCAGCAACGCCACGCCGGCGCAGATTGCCAGCATGAGGATGCCCAATCCCAGGTAATTGAAACCTTCGTAGTCCCCGGGGCCCTGGGGCATGTCGCGCAAGGTGTGTGACCAGCCGCTGGGGTTGACCAGCGACATCACGTTCAGGCGATACAACCCATAACCGCCCGCCACGGTCCCGCCGCCCACGCTGAAATAACCCGCCTGCCAGCAGCAGAACGCAACCAGCAAAAACAAGCCACCCAGCTCGATCAAGGCATCGCGCCGGGACAACCGGCCCTTGATGGCCTGACTGGCAAGGTCAGCCAGCCAGATCAGCGCCACCATGGCCAACAGGTAGGCATGCACCAGTGCCGTCACGGCCAGCAGCACGCCCCAGGCCAGCCGCCGCTTCTGCAAGCCCGGCCGCAGCGCCAGGTACAGGGCCGCCAGGATCAGGAAATGCCCGGACAACGACAGATGCCCACCCATGCGCAGAAACATCGGCGGCGAAAACACAAACAACCCTGTCCCCAACAGCCTGATCCACAGCGACGGCGTCAACAGGCCGACCAATTTCCAGGCGAACCAGGCTTGCAGGATGAAACAGGCCAGCAACCACAGGCCAAAATACTGGAACGTCTCGGGCAGCCAGGAGCTGAAGGGTTTGAACAGGAACGCCAGCAGCGGGTTGGAGTCGGAAAAAATGATGCCGTTGCCCAACTCCAAACCATAGGAAGGGTTCATGCCCAACGGAAAGGTCCAGGGTGAATTGCGGAAAAACGCCCAGCCCATGTAGTGGGTCGCCGCATCGCCCTCCCCCAACCAGCCGATGTTCGTCGGATCCAGGACCCGCGGGCCGATCACCAGCAGGAACGCCAGCGCGCCCAACAGTATGGGCAACAAGCAAACCCAATAACGCTCACCACGAACGGTCATCGATACGTCCAGAAATTATGCAGGATGAAGGTAAACACCGGGATAATCAGTGCCACGGCCGCGATGCCCGCCAGGTAATCCAGGCCGACACGCTGGGCCACCCAGGCCACCAGCATCGCCAGCCCCAACCCGCCGATCGAGACCACCACGAAACGGCCGAGGGTGCGGCCATGCAAGCGGCTGGAAAAGCTCCAGAGGGTGTTGACCAGGTACGACACCACGGTCGCCACGACAAAGGCGAAACCATTGGCCAGTGGCGGGTTTGCCAGGATCAGGTGCACGAACAGCACCGCAGCCAGCACATGCACCGCCGTGACGAGCAGGCCTGTCATGGCAAAGCGCAGGGCACGTCGCAGCAACGGCGAGTGCGTCCAGATCACGGCTTCTGCGCCAGGCAGAACACCGTCAGGCCGGCCATACGATTGGCGCCCATGAACGGACGCTCCAGGCTGCAAAGAGACTTCAACACGCCATTGACCAGCGGATGATGCCGCGCCAGCTGCGACTTGGCCGGGGCTCCGGACGCCTTGCGCTGCAACAGTCGCAGACCGGCGGCAATCGGAAATACCAGGCCGAAGTAATACGCACCTTGCTGGACCTGCAGACCGGCCTGCGCCACGACACTTTCCAGCTGCTTGAGGGTGTAGCGGCGCTTGTGCTCGAGAAAATCATCATGCCCGCTCCAGAGAAACTGGAACGCCGGCACGGTGATCAGGAAGCGGCTGCCGGACGGCACTTTGTCGACGTAGGCCTTGAGCAGCCCCACGTCATCGTCCACATGCTCCAGCACGTCCATCAGCAACACCAGGTCCGCGTCCAGCGTGTCGATGGCACGGCGGTAGCGGACCGGTTTACCGGCGGTGCTGGCGTCGGAGTCGGCCGGATAACTGATGTCCACGCACCAGGCCTGGGCCGTTGCGGTATGGGTCAGCAGGTGATGGGAAAAAAAGCCCGACCCAGCCCCCACGTCCAGTAGCGTACTGGCCGAGAAACCCTTGAGCATGTGCAGCATGGCGCGTGCTTTCGACCGGTAGTACCAATGCTGCTCGATATCGGGACCGAGGATATCGGTTTCCTTGAGGTCCATGGTCAGTCCTTGGCGTCATAGATGCGCCGCACCAGGAAAACCGGTCGGCGCTTGGATTCGATGTAGGTGCGGCCCAGGTATTCGCCCAGCACGCCGATACCGATCAGTTGCAACCCGCCCAGGAACGTGACCGCCACCATCAGCGAGGCATAGCCCGGCAGGTCCACCCCGGAAATCAGCGTTCGCAGCACGATAAAGATGGCGAACGCAAAGGACACCAGCGAGACGCAAAGCCCCAGGTACGTCCAGATACGCAGCGGTTCGGTGCTGAAGCTGGTGATGCCTTCAAGGGCGAAATTCCACAGGCGCCAGCCATTGAACTTGCTTTCACCGGCGGCCCGTTCAGGCCTGACGTAATCCACGTGGGTGGTGCGGAATCCTACCCAGGCAAACAGCCCTTTCATGAAGCGGCGCGATTCGGGCAGGGTTTGCAGGGCATCGACCACGCAGCGATCCATCAAGCGAAAATCGCCGACATTCTCCGGCAGCTTGTGGTCGGCGATTTTATTGTGCAGCCGGTAGAACCCGTTGGCGGAAACCTGCTTGGCCCAGGAGTCGGAGTCGCGGTTGATCCGATGGCCCAGCACCACTTCGGCACCGTTGCGCCAGTGGGCAATCATTTCCAGGATCACTTCGGGAGGGTCTTGCAAATCGACATCGATCGGCACCACCGCCTGGCCACGGGCGGCTTGCAGGCCGGCACTCAACGCCGCCTCCTTGCCGAAGTTGCGACTCAGGTCGACGACCCGGATGCGCGGATCGGTCTTCTGCCGTTCCAGCAGCAGCACCAATGTGTCGTCCACGCTGCCATCGTTGACGAACACCAGTTCCAGGCTCACCAGCGCTTCATGGGCAAAGACCTGGTCGATCCTGGCCATGAACACATCGATGGACTGGACTTCGTTGTAGACCGGAATGACAAGCGAAAGCGCTAGATGACCCTGCAGATCCGTTCCTGGATATTCAGTCACTTGATGGCTCTTTTTCTTATAGTGTTTTCAGTCCCATTGGCTTGCGGCCCTAGGCGTCGAAACGTATTAAGCAGGACCGGGCAGGGCAACGCAAGGATCAAACCGGAACTTCAGCGGACTGCATGTTCGCAACATGACTTTTTTCCAACAGAAAGTCGAACAGCCTCTCCGGGCTCATGCCCCAGCAATATTTGATAACCAATGGAAACGAATTTCCCGTAGCCAAAACCACCCACTTGGCTAGGCTGGCAGCCACATGCCCAACGCATGTCTTGACTGAATGAATCGCAGGGAGCGAACCGATGTATTTTGAAATCTATCGACAGACCCGAGGCACCCAGAGCACCGGCAAAGGCCAGTGGCGCTGGCGCTTGAGAGCCGGCAACCACGAAACGATCGCCAGCGGCGAATCCTATGTGAACAAGAGTGACTGCCTTCATGTCATCGGGCTGATCAAGAATGTCCAGGGTGAAACGCCTGTAAAGGAGATCTAACAGCGCCACGAGGGCTCTGTAGGAGCTGGCGAAGCCTGCGATCTTTTGGTCTTGATCTTTCGCTTGAGATTCAAGTGTCTGGGGAAAGATCGCAGCCTCGTTGCACTCGACAGCTCCTACACCGGTTCAGCTTTTTTTGCGGTAGGGTATGCGGACAAAAGCAGGAGGCTGGTGCAATGACTCGATCAATCCATAATCGCGACTGGCTGGTACGAGCGCCCGATTCGAGGAAAATGGAACGCATCGAGGCCTATTTCAGCGGGCATGGCTACACCACCCATCGCCACGACACCTACGCCATCGGAATCACACTTTCCGGCGTGCAGAGCTTCAACTATCGCCACAGCAAACGCCACAGCCAGCCCGGCGGCACCGTCGTCCTGCACCCAGACGAGGTGCACGATGGCGAAGCCGGGACGAGCGAGGGTTTTCGCTACCGGATGCTCTACATAGAACCGTCGGTGATCCAGCAAGTGCTGGGGGGCAAGCCATTGCCCTTCATCGAAGGAGGATTGTCCAACGACCCTCGCCTCAACATCGCGACCCGTCGACTATTGAACGGCCTGGATCATCCCCTCGATCCGCTGGAGGAAGAGGACGCCATCTACGATGTGGCCCAGGCGCTCGACATCGCGGCCGGCAGCCGACGTGGGCGGCGGCTGATCGACTACCCGGCAGCGGAGCGTGCCCGCCTGTTCATCCACGATGCCCTCCACCAGGCGATCACACTGGACGACCTGGTGCAGGCCAGCGGCCGGGATCGATGGAGCCTGTCCCGGGATTTCCGGGCACTGTACGGCACCAGCCCCTATCGCTACATCACCCAGCGCCGCTTGAACGAAGCCCGGCGCCTGGTATTGCATGGCATGCCGTTGAGCGAAGCAGCCCTGGCCTGTGGTTTTTTCGATCAGAGCCACATGACCCGACTGCACACCCAGGCCTTCGGTATTTCACCGGCACGCTGGCTGAAAATGCTGCGCTGAAGGCTGAGGCTGCGCACGGCAAAAAGCTGCACGATCATCCAATACGCACCCAGGCTCCGACAGTAAGGTACAGCTCACCACCCACCTGAGGAGCATGCCTCGATGACCCGCTACGCCCCCATCAACTTCGCTCAGAAATACGCACTGTTCCACGAACAATGGGCACCGAAAGTCGTGGCCGAAATGAATGACTACCAATTCAAGATCGTCCGGCTCGAAGGCGAATTCATCTGGCACACCCACGCCGACACCGATGAAACCTTCATCGTGCTGGAGGGCGAGTTGCGTATCGACTTTCGCGACGGTGCGGTAACCATAGGGCCGGGCGAAATGTACGTGGTCAAAAAAGGTGTCGAGCACAAGCCCAGCGCCGCACACGAAGTGAAACTGCTGCTGATCGAACCCCGTGGTGTCCTCAATACCGGCGAGGAAACCAACGAGCGAACGGCGGTCAATGATGTGTGGATCTGACTGAGCCAGGCTCAATCGTATTCAGCTTCCTGGTGATCGCCCAATAACCGCCGCTGACGAGGTGTCGCGGCGGCCAAGACCACAGGGTTGAACTGCCAGTGCAGATAAGGTGAGAACTTCTGCGCGACCATCCGCCGGCCGTAGTGCACCTGGAGCATGTAGCGCGTGCGGTCGGCGGTGCGGTTGTCGCTACCGGCGTGCCATAACTCACTGCGCAGTATCAACACATCGCCCGCCCGGCACAGCACCGGCTGCGCAGAGCGCCCTTGCCACTGCGTTTCGCCCTTCACCGGCGCCCGGCCGGCCTTGTGACTGCCCGCAATGACCTGGGTCGGACTCAAGTCGGCGTCGATGTCATCCAGGTAAAACTGCGCGGTAAAAACCTGCATCGGCAGTTCAAAGACAGGGTCGGCCAACAGCCCTGGCGGCAATTGCATCGCCAGATAATCCAGGTGCAACGGCGCCCCGGTAAAACCGGGATGGCAGCGCCAGGCTGTCTGGCCAATGACATGGCAATCATCACCCAGGGCCGCCTCGGCCAGCTCGATCACCCCGGCCACATCCAGGAACGGCAGCCAGAACGGATTGCGATTGAACACGCATTTGTAATGATCAATGACGCCGCTGTAGTCCCAATGCTGGGGCTTCAACTGGTCGATGGCATGGCGCAGGTCGGCGATCTGCCGGGCATCCAACACACCGGGCATCAGGACGAAACCGTCCTGATGCAGGGCTTGCAGCTGCTCGTCAGTAGACACGACACCCCCTGTTTCAGGTGCGGAAGCGGCCGGTCAGTTCTGCCAGGTTTCTCGACAGGCTGGACAGCTGTTGGCTGGCCTGCATGCTCTGGGCAGAGTTCGCTGCCGCTTCGTTGGACAAGTCGCGGATGTCGGAGATGTTGCGGGCGATCTCTTCGGTGACGCTGCTTTGCTCCTCGCAGGCGTTGGCGATCTGCGCAGCCATGTCGTTGATCCGCAGAATCGAGCCGCTGGTGCCACTGAGCACCTGATCGACCCCCGCCGCACGTTCGACACTGTCACGGGCCTTGCTGCTGCCGACCTGCATGGCTTGCACGGCCTTGGCGACACCGCTTTGCAGCCGTTCGATACGCACCTGAATGTCCTTGGTCGAATCCTGGGTGCGCGCCGCCAGGGCCCTGACTTCATCGGCCACGACAGCAAAACCGCGGCCTTGCTCGCCCGCCCGGGCCGCCTCGATGGCAGCGTTCAGTGCGAGCAGGTTGGTCTGTTCGGCAATGCCCCGGATGACCTCAAGCACGGCACCGATGCTGGAGGTTTCCAGGGCCAATGCCTCGATGGTGCCCGAAGCGCTCTCCACTTCCTGGGCCAACTGACGGATCGATTCGATGGTGCTGTTGACAACCGCGGTGCCGTCGCGAGACTGACTGCTGGCTTGCTGGGCGGCGTCCGACGCGTTCACGGCATTGTGTGCCACCTCATGCACTGCGGCACTCATCTGGGTCGCCGCCGTACTGACCTGGTCAAGCGCCGCGTGTTCGCTGCTGATCAACTTGTCATTGGTCGCGGCCATATTGGCCATGGCCCGCGCGGCGGCATCCACCTCCCCGGTCACGCGGCCCACTTCGGCAATCAACGG
Source organism: Pseudomonas brassicacearum subsp. brassicacearum (assembly GCF_008801605.1). Lineage (GTDB taxonomy): Bacteria > Pseudomonadota > Gammaproteobacteria > Pseudomonadales > Pseudomonadaceae > Aquipseudomonas > Aquipseudomonas brassicacearum. The sequence continues at coordinate 86,851 of NZ_VZPJ01000017.1, forward strand.
CTGCAGCTTATCGAGAAAACGGTTGAACGCACTGCCAAGCTGGCCCAGCTCGTCAGCCGAACGCACCTCGAGACGGCCCTTCAGATCCCCACCGCCCTCGGCGATCTGTTCGACACGGTGCAGCAGTCGACGCATTGGACGCAGCACGACCATTGGCAAGGCCACAATCAGCAGGATGCAACCCAGCAGCCCCACCAACAAGATACCGCCCTGCTGCACCCCAACCGCCTGGCCATGGTCAATCGCCGCTTGCCCCTCGCGCAGAGACGCTTCGTCTTCCAGTTCACCGAGCTTGTCGATGGCATCGCGCATGGTGTCAAACTTACTTTCACCGTCACCAAAACTCAGCGCACTGGCCGCCTGGGGATTGCTCGCGGCCTGCTCGACCACCTGCCGCGAAACCTGCGACCACTGTGCGAAACGGTCATTGAACTGACTGACCAGCGCCAACGCCTCGGCACTTGGCTGCATCGCGGCATATTTCTGCACACGATCATAAGCTTGCTTCAGATTGTCCCGATGACTGGCACGCAGCGCCTCGGCATGACTGCCCGCATTGCCCCCAAGCAGGCTGCGCTCAGCGACAAAGGCCTGGTAGAGGTCACGATCCGCGTTGAGCAACAGGCTGATGGCCGGCAGGTAGCGCTTGGTCAACTGCGTGCTGGACTCCGTCACCTGACCGATGCCACGCATGCCCGACCACCCCATCAGCACCAACAGCAACGCCAGGAACCCAATGGGCAGGGTGATTTTCCAGCGAAAGCCCAGATCGGCAAAAAACCGCGGCATGGGGTGACACTCCTTTCATGGGGATTAACTTGCCTATCGGCAGCCATGCCTTGAGCTATAGACCATTAGTCCAATTGTTACAAAGCTTTGAGAGTTGGGAAGGCTGTGGTTATGCGGGTTATGGGGGGGTGGGCGGGATAAAAAAGAGGGGAACGCAATTGCAGCGGGGAATTTTCTGACATTTCCCGCCCACATAATTTAGGGAGTTTTCTGACTCATCATCTGATTGATGATTTCTCCAGCGAGGCCCTATAGTCCAAATGTCGCTCGTAAGAACGGCTTGGGTTTGGCGACCCATGACAAATGGTAAGAAGGCCCTCAATCCAGCGGAGTTTGAAATGAATAGATACATGGCTCTTACCAGTAATGCCGACGATCAACCCCTCTTCGTCGATACCTGCGCGCCTTTGCACATCCTGCTCGACACGGCGGGCTATAGAATTCGCGCGGTTACCCAGCTTTTAGAGAACCTCGCCATGCGAGGGGACATTCCGAGCAACTCAGTGGTCCTTCAGGACTTTGCACAGCTGTGCTGCATTCCCTTGAGGGATGGTTGCGACGTGCTCGACGTCATCGCCCGGCGCTTGGATGCAGAGCCGGACTAGCATTGAAGGGCCTCAACGAAGTGATGCCGATCAGTTAATCGACGCAGCCCCTGTGGCGAGGGGATTTATCCCCGCTGGGCTGCGTGAAGCAGTCCTAAAAGCCAGACACCCTGTGTGCCTGGTTGATTGAGTTGGTGTTGGGGCCGCTTCGCAGCCCAACGGGGCGGTGCGACTTTTCGCTAACTCCCCTCACCAAAAGACTCGATCACTCTTAACTGACTGGCATTATCTCTCACGAGGCCCATTTCGTTGGAGACGAGCATGAATCCCTGGCGCTGAAATCCTCCCCTTCCTGTTTGCCCAGACTCGATTAATCACATCTCAGAGGCTGAGATGGCCACAATAAAAAAAGTCAACAAGACACCCAAAAAAGTCGTTCCCAATGAGCTGACATTTCTAGATGTTCGGCAAGCTGCGCGTGATGGTCAGAAGGTGTTCGATAAGTTTTTAATCACTGGCAAGCTTCCTATCAACTAGCGATGAATTCCTACCCCCCTCAGCCAACCTGCTCGAACCGCCGCAGCTTCAAGAACAACCCCGTTCCCAGCGCCACGGCAAAAATCGAGAGGAAACGGAGGACAGACCACGATTTTGAATTCACTTGTAATCGCCCCGCCTCATAATCATGGTCTGTCCCGTTTTCCCCACACGTTCTTTCGGGTGAACATGGACGCGCTGTACGCCGGAGGTTTTGACGAGATTGTCACTGCCCCGAACGATGAGATTGTCCTTTTTTCTGAAACCAATAAGCACCTCACGGCTCATTGAGCCGCTATGGCTCAAGGCTGGATGGACGATTGTGCATATCGAAGCCGAGGCACTGAAATACAAGGCTGAACTGAAAAATAAACGAAGCGAGGTTCAATGATGTTCTGTAGTAATGGAGATAACTCGTTCCGCGCTTACCTGAATGCCGGCACTGAGAATCTGGACGAGATTCTCAGTGCCGGCTCACCCTTCCTGACCATGATGGATGACCTTGATTCGTACCTCACACAGCATGTCAGTGGACCTGCCGTCGCGCCCGATGAGTTGGTCGTTCACTCCATACTGATCAATTCCCGCTTCCTCCTGATGACCGCCTTCCGAGTAGGTCTGACTGGCCACGCGGCTGGTGTTTACCCTATCCTCAGAACGGCATTGGAAACTGCCTGCTATGCCCTTCTGATGACCGAAGACGAATCTCAGACCCTTACCAAGATCTGGATGAGCCGCAACGACTCACCAGATGACCTGAAAACCTGCAAAAAAGCCTTTCAGGCTCCAATCAAAGCAGCTCAGAAAATAGCCAATAAACGAGGACCGGGATTGGGCGATTGGATGTACAAGCTATACGAAAGTTCTATCGACTTTGGTGCTCATCCCAACGCCAAGACTGTCACTCTCCACACAAGAATGTACGATGATGAAGCGGGACTGACCCAGTTCGAAAATGTGGGGTTGTATGCAGTTGGAAATCACGGATATGAATGGGGTTTACTCGCATGTGTGGAGATGGGATTAGCAACGGCAATCATCCTTTCTATGACGCACCCAGTCGCTCTGTCCGAATCTATTCAGGCGCTTCAAGCCCTGAACGACCAAAAGAACTCGCTTGAGGTTCTGATCCGCGAGAAGCACTCACAGAGCGAATGATACAGAGCTGACAGCCACGAACACGCTAGGCGACACCCTGAGGTGTATTGAACGCCCGGAATGAAACGGGAGGACAGGCCACGATTTTGAGTTCACTTGTAATCGCCTCGCTTCATAATCGTGGTCTGTCCCCGTTTCTCCGCTCTCCACACAAGAATGTACGATGATGAAGCGGGACTGACCCAGTTCGAAAATGTGGGGCTGTATGCAGTTGGAAATCACGGATATGAATGGGGTTTACTCGCTTGTGTGGAGATGGGATTAGCAACGGCAATCATCCTTTCCATGACGCACCCAGTCGCTCTGTCCGAATCTATTCAGGCGCTCCAAGCCCTGAACGACCAAAAAAACGCGCTTGAGGTTCTGATCCGCGAGAAGCACTCACAGAGCGAATGATACGGAGCTGAAAGCCACGAACACGCTAGGCAAGACCCTGAGGTGTATTGGACGCCCGGAGTGAAACGGGAGGACAGGCCACGATTTTGAGTTCACTTGTAATCGCCTCGCTTCATAATCGTGGTCTGTCCCCGTTTCCCCAAATCACTTTTCGCTTTATCTCGTCCTATCTCGCAGACGACATTCGCACTCACACCAGCCGAGACAATAAAAAATGTAGTAACAACAAACAGCTTCATTACATTTCGCATTTTGTATCTTGCCTCAGTACGAGTTCATTTTGTCATATCCCTGCTTCTCGTTCTTCATACAGACATCCTGCAATTGAAACTGTCCACTGAATGTACGCTCACATCTATCCTTTGCTTTTGAAGCCAAGTCGTGAGGCATGCCGTAGTCTTTTTGTAATGCCTTATAGCCATTTTTCTCATTCTGCATGCAAACTGCTTGAAGCTGATAGTCTTGGAACGTGGATTGGCATTGCTCAATGGAAAGTTTCTTTACTGAGTCCCAAGACTCCTGCCAGTCAGCCGCCATAGTTGAGCTGGCTACAACAGCGAAACATGCCAATGTAGCTAAGTGCTTAAAACCAGTCATATTGTCTCTCCCTAGAACATCTTTTAATTAACGTAGCACACCAGCAAACAACACCATTACTCCTCTGCATTACTGCCGCTTGATAGTGGTGCATCACTGTGCCACTACTGACGAACTAGAGGCAAGCGCGGGTAATCTGGAGATTGCCGCCAGCTTCTGGGCAGGGCTCGCCCCCTTCGAATACACATCGTGCGTCTCGCACCGATCCTGCCACACTCTCAGGAACACAGCTCCGTCATCCCGTACAGCTCCCCAAGACCGCCTCATCATGTGCAGTGGAGCCTTCAGGGCAGCGAAGAACTGTGTGATAGACCTTTCGCTGATACGCCATCTCCATAGGAGGCCAGTAATGCTTTACATGATGCTACCGCTAGATAGGCATTTTGACTCAGGTTTTGGTGCAGTCGCAGACTCGTTTAGGGACGCTGCTGACGCTCTTGAAGACTCCAGAGAGAGCACCCCAACCTTGAATGCTCATCTGCCTGTGAGCTTTCTCTACCGGCACGCTATAGAGCTTTTCCTGAAGTCAGCGATCATCATTTTTCACAGGAAACTCAACATCCCGTACGGCGCCATACCAGCAAGCGGCGAACCTCAAATCCCTATCGGGGAGAAGTGGAAGCCCATGCATAACGTCCACGGCCTGCAACCGCTCTATCAACACTTCTGCTCGCTTTTTGAAGACCACGCCGAGTACCTGGCTAGCCACACAAACACAGATTGGAGCTTACCCACCGAGCTAGGGCAATGGATCAGTGAAATCGAGGCAACGGACTCATCAAGTACGTTCTTCCGCTACCCAGTTACAAAGGACAAGGAAAAAGACAAACAGAAGTCCGTCATCCGGGAGGACGATTACGATGCCCTGCTTTCAAGAATGGAACAGAGATACGGGGGGACAGACCACGATTCTGAGTTCAGTTGTAATCGTCCCGCCTCAAAATCGTGGTCTGTCCCCGTTTTCCTCTATGCCGACGATCACCCCCTCTTCGTCGATACCTCTGCGCCTTTGCACATCTTGCTTGACACGGCAGGCTATAGAATTCGCGCGGTCACTCAGCTTTTAGAGAACCTCGCCATGCGGGGGGACATTCCGAGTGACTCAGTGGTCCTCCAGGACTTTGCACAGCTGTGCTGCATTCCCTTGAGAGATGGCTGCGACGTGCTCGATGTCATAGCGCGACGCTTGGATGCGGAACCTGCCTAGGGATAATACTTGTCAGCTAGGGATAAAGTCTGTGGGAGCAAAGCTTGCTCGCGATAGCGGTAGAGTCGCCAATATCGTTGTTAGCTGGCTTACCTCAATCGCGAGCAAGCTTTGCTCCCACAGGATTTACGCCAGACTGACAGATGACGAAAACGAAAAAGCCCCTGAAATGTTCAACCATTTCAGGGGCTTAGTCATACACAATAATGGCGGAGAGATAGGGATTTGAACCCTAGGTACTGTCGCCAGTACAACGGATTTCGAATCCGTCCCGTTCGGCCACTCCGGCATCTCTCCAGTGGCGCGCATCATACCAGCACATTCGCCGGAAGCGAACCCCCGAGCGAAATTTTTTCCGTGCTATCAGATGCTTGCGTCGATTACAGCGGCACACCCAGACGCTGGGCGACTTCTTCGTAGGCTTCGATGACGTCACCGAGGCCCTGGCGGAAGCGGTCCTTGTCCATCTTCTTCTTGGTGTCCTTGTCCCAGAGGCGGCAGCCGTCCGGGCTGAATTCGTCGCCCAGGACGATGGAGCCGTCACTGAACACACCGAATTCAAGCTTGAAGTCCACCAGCAGCAGGCCGGCGTCGTCGAACAGCTTGGTCAGCACTTCGTTGACCTTGAGGGACAATTCCTTCATGCGGGCCAGTTGCTCGGTGGTGCCCCAACCGAATGCCACGACGTGGGATTCGTTGATGAACGGGTCGCCCTTGGCGTCGTCCTTCAGGAACAGTTCGAAGGTGTAAGGGTTGAGCTTCAAGCCCTCTTCCACGCCCAGGCGCTTGACCAGGCTGCCGGCGGCGTAGTTACGCACGACGCATTCGACCGGGATCATGTCCAGCTTCTTGACCAGGCATTCGTTGTCGCCCAGCAGCTTGTCGAACTGGGTCGGCACGCCGGCGGCTTCGAGTTTCTGCATGATGAAGGCGTTGAACTTGTTGTTCACCATGCCTTTGCGGTCCAACTGTTCGATGCGCTTGCCGTCGAACGCCGAGGTGTCGTTGCGAAACAGCAGGATCAAGCGGTCAGCGTCGTCGGTCTTGTAAACCGACTTGGCTTTGCCGCGGTAGAGTTCTTCACGTTTTTCCATGATGGGCTCCGCTTGCTAAGTAGTGGGCTAGGCGATATGTCGCCAGTCGAGCCCTGAATCTTGATCGGCCAGTTGCAGCCAGTCCGGGTCGCACCCGAGGGTGTCGACAAAACATTGCCGGGCCAGCTGCGGCAGGTTGTTCTTGCTGCTCAGATGGGCCAGGACCAGGTGTTGCAGGCCTTGCCAGCCCAACTCGGCCACCAGGAACGCTGCCTGGTGGTTGTTCAAATGTCCGTGTTCCCCGCCTACCCGCTGCTTGAGGAAGTACGGGTAGTAACCACGCGCCAACATGTCGCGGCAGTGGTTGGACTCGATCATCAACGCATCGAGGTCCCGGTAACTGTCCATCACCCTGTCGCAATACGACCCCAGGTCGGTCAGCAGCCCAAAGCGCCGCTCGCCGTCACTGAACACATATTGCGTCGGTTCCCGGGCATCGTGCGCCACGCTGACCACGCTGATATCCAGGCAACCGATGCGCAGTTGCTCGCCACCGGCCACGAACCCGGCCGGCTCGATGGGCTTGCGCAGGCCTTCCAGTGTCCCACGGCTCAGGTACACCGGCAGATTGTAGCGCCGAGACAGCAAACCCACGCCATGCACGTGGTCGGCATGTTCGTGGGTCACGAGTATCGCGCTCAATTGCGCCGGGTGCACACCCAGGCGCAACAGGCGCTTCTCGGTTTCCCGCAGGGAGAAACCACAATCGACCAACACATACGTGCCGGCGCTGGCTACCAGCGTGCCGTTCCCCTGGCTACCGCTGCCGAGAACGGCAAAACGCATCGGATCAGCCCAGGTTGTCCTGAATCACACTCAACACCTTGCGGGCCACATCGGCCGGCGCCACGGTGTTGATGTTCTTCTCGACGGTGACCTGGACGCTGTCGCCGACCTTGCTCAGGCGAACCTGGTAACGCTCGGCGCGGGCTTCGATTTCTTCCTTGTCCGGCTTGCTGCCGAACAGGCCACTGAAGAAGCCAGGCTTCTCGTCTTTCTTCTCGGCCTTTTCAGCGAGGTTGATGTAGTACAGGCCCAGGCTGCGGTTGATGTCTTCAACGCGCCACTCGCCCTGCTCCAGCGCACGGCCAACGCTCGACCAGGCACGGTCCAGGTCGGAGCCGACGTTGAGCACCGGGTTGCCGCTGCCGTCTTCGCTCAGGCTGACGCGGCTCGGCGCATCGAACTCCTTGGACGCCAGCATCGAGACCGAACCGCCCTGCTCCGCGGTACGACTCATGCTGGCAAGCATGTCGTCCACCAGTGCAGCGTCGAGGCCGGTATTGACCGAACGGTTGGTGAAGGCCACGTCGGCGGTGCTGCCAGCAGGTCGCTCGGCGCTGACCACATAGACTTCACTGGTGTTGCGCTGCACGCCCGGCTCGATACGCACCCGCACGCGGGTTTCGCTGTCGGCAGCAACGCCGGCGGCGCTCATGCGCTTGGCCATGCTGGCGGACAGTTCATCCGAACGCTGCCAGGTGGTGGTGAACTCGCCAGTTTGCGGGCGCTGTTCGTCCAGGCGGAAACCGTTGTCCTGGAAGAACTGGATCGCCACAGGCCAGACTTCGGCCGGTGGATGCTGGCCCATGACCCAGCTGGAGTCGCCACTCTTCTGCAGGGTGTAGTCGCTGGCATCGGCCACGGCCGACAGCGGCTGTGGACGTGGGACGATGTATTCGCCCTTGACGCTGTCGTCGGCTACGTTGCGCGGGATCGGCAGCAGCGGATCCAGACGCTTGGCAACGTTGACGTCTTGCGGCATTTGCATCGGTGCAGTCTGTTGCGCCTGCAGGTAATCGCTACCACGGTCGCGGAAGTAACCTTCCGGTCCCCAGATCCATCCGCAGCCGCTGGTGCTGGAGATAATCAAGGCAAGTGCGGAAAGTCCGGCCATTCGCTTCATGCGTTGTACTTCCTCAATTAAACCAGGACGCCGGACTGGCGCATGGCCTGCCGCAGCGGTTCTTGACAGGGGGTGCTCAGCCAGGTCAGTGGCAGGCGGATGCCTTCGTGCATCAGGCCCATTTCAACCAAGGCCCACTTCACCGGAATCGGGTTGGCCTCGATGAACAGGTCCTTGTGCAACGGCATCAGTTTTTCGTTGATTGCCCGTGCAGTCTCGGCGTCGCCCTTGAGCGCGGCCTCGCACAGGTCGGCCATTTCACGTGGGGCAACGTTGGCGGTGACGGAGATGTTGCCCTTGCCGCCCATCAGGATCAGCTCGACCGCTGTCGGATCATCGCCAGACAGCACGATGAAGTCCTTGCTCACGCCATCGAGAATGGCCTTGGCGCGCTTCATGTCGCCGGTGGCTTCCTTGATACCGATGATGTTCGGCACCGTGGACAGGCGGATCACGGTCTCGGCCAGCATGTCGCAGGAGGTACGACCGGGAACGTTATAGAGGATCTGCGGGATGTCGACGGCTTCGGCAATGTGCTTGAAGTGCTGGTACAAGCCTTCCTGGGTCGGCCTGTTGTAGTACGGGACGACCAGCAGGCAGGCGTCGGCACCGGCTTCCTTGGCGTTGCGGGTCAGCTCGACGGCCTCGCGGGTCGAGTTGGCGCCAGTGCCGGCGATGACGGGAATGCGACCGTTGACCTGCTTGACCACGGCACGGATGACTTCGATGTGCTCATTGACGTCGAGGGTTGCCGACTCGCCGGTGGTACCGACGGCGACAATGGCATGGGTGCCGTTCTCAAGGTGGAAGTCCACGAGTTTGCTGAGGCTGGCCCAGTCAAGATGCCCTTGTGCATCCATGGGTGTGACCAGTGCCACCATACTGCCCGCAATCATGAAACCGCTCCTGCCGGAAAAAGAGAGCGGTAATGGTACTGGCGCCAAGATGCTTGTACAAGCGAACTACCATTCCCCTTGGCGATGGTTTTCGCTACCCTTCAGGCTTTGATCGGTACCGACAAGCTCATACGCCGGTTTCCAGCCTCCGTTTTCGTCGCCGCAAGCCCCGATCCCGGGTTTGTCCTGGTGCGTTCCTGCTGTCGCGGAATGCAGCGCAACCCTGGGCACAAGGCTTGAGCCGTTCGTTTTTCCGGGCCTGGCGCTGTGTCGAGCGGCAAAAGTACCGACCGCTCATCGCTTTAGGAATGCTGCATGTCCACCCCCACAGTCCGCGAACAATTCCTTGTTATCAGTGCCCTTGGCGCCAACCCCATGGAGCTGACTAACGTCCTGTGCCGCGCCAGCCATGAAAATCGCTGCGCCGTCGTGACCTCACGCCTGACCCGTCATGGCGAATGCAGTGCGCTCGTGCTCGAGATCTCCGGCAGCTGGGACGCCCTGGCTCGCCTGGAAGGCAGCCTGCCGGTGCTGGCCAAGAAGCATGCCTTCACCGTCAACGTGGTGCGTAGCGCCGCGCTGGAGAACCGTCCCCAGGCCCTGCCCTACGTGGCCTATGTGAGCTCGGCCTACCGTCCGGACATCATCAACGAGCTGTGCCAGTTCTTCATGGACCACCACGTCGAGCTGGAAAACCTGACCTGCGACACCTACCAGGCCCCGCAGACCGGCGGCACCATGCTCAATGCCACGTTCACCGTGACCCTGCCCGCCGGCACCCAGATCAGTTGGCTGCGCGATCAGTTCCTGGATTTCGCCGATGCGATGAACCTGGATGCCCTGATCGAACCGTGGCGCCCACAAAACCCAATGTAAGGAAGCGTTCATGGCCGTTGCAGTCGACCAGCCGGTTACCGATTTCCAGGCACCCGCCACCAGCGGGCAGACCGTCAGCCTCGCCGCCCTCAAGGGCAAGCAGGTGGTGATCTACTTCTACCCCAAGGACAGCACCCCGGGCTGCACCACCGAAGGCCAGGGTTTTCGGGACCAGTATGCGCAGTTCCAGGCCGCCAACACCGAAGTGTTCGGCGTCTCCCGGGACAGCCTCAAGTCCCACGAGAACTTCAAGTGCAAACAGGAGTTCCCGTTCGAGCTGATCAGTGACAAGGACGAGGCCGTCTGCCAGCTGTTCGACGTGATCAAGCTGAAAAAGCTCTATGGCAAGGAATACCTGGGCGTTGATCGCAGTACATTCCTGATCGACAAGAACGGCGTGCTGCGCCAGGAATGGCGTGGCGTGAAGGTGCCGGGGCATGTGGATGCGGTGTTGGCGGCGGCTCAGGCACTCAACAAGGCCTGAATCTTTCACTGCCTGTCCTGGCCCCTTCGCGAGCAAGCTCGCTCCCACAGGGATTTGATTAACACCCTCAATCCAATGTGGGAGCGAGCTTGCTCCGGGCGGCGTTCCGACGATGGGGCCATAAGCCTCACCCTATTACTCAAACTACAACAATGGCGCCACAATCGGCTCCTTGCTCGGCCACGCATCCAGCACCGCCTTGAACAGCGTCGCCAGGGGAATCGCGAAGAACACCCCCCAGAACCCCCACAGCCCACCAAACAGCAGCACCGCACAGATGATCGCCACCGGATGCAGGTTCACCGCCTCGGAGAACAGCAGCGGGACCAGCACGTTGCCGTCCAGCGTCTGGATGATCCCGTAGACCGCCATCAGATAGATGAACTGATCGCTCCAACCCCACTGGAACAGCGCAATCAAGGCCACCGGCACGGTCACCACCACGGTGCCGACATAAGGCACCACCACTGAGATGCCCACCAGTAGTGCCAGCAACGCGGCGTAATTGAGCCCCAGGGCGACGAAGCCGATGTAGGTCACGCCACCGCAGATGAAAATCTCGATGACTTTGCCGCGAATGTAGTTGGCGATCTGCCGATTCATCTCCTGGGCCACCCGGGTAATCAGCGCCCGCTCACGAGGCAGGTAGCCACGGACCCAACGGCCGATCATTTCCCGGTCCTTGAGGAAGAAAAACACCAGGATCGGCACCAGCACCAGGTAGATCATGATGTTGACCAAAAGCGGCAGGCTGGACAGCGAAAACGTCAGCGCCCACTGGCCGAACTTGCCGATCTGGCCGCGCACGACTTCAATGGCTTGCAACACCTGCTCGTCGGACACCAGGTGCGGATAACGCTCGGGCAACAGCAACAGCACGGACTGCCATTTGGCAAGCATCCCCGGCAACTCGTTGAAGAGTGTCACCAATTGGTGCCAGAGCAGCGGCACGATCACGATTATGAACACCAACAACAAGCCCATGAACAGGGCGAACACCAAGCCCACCGCCACCGCACCCGGCAACCGCAAGCGTTCCAGGGTCGTGACCAAGCCTTGCATCAGGTACGCCAGCACCATCCCCGCCAGCACCGGCGCCAGCATGCCGCCCAGGGTGAGCACGGCGGTAAAGGCCAGGAATAGCAGCACTGCCAGGACCACAGCCTCTTCATCGGAGAAGTAGCGCTGGATCCAGTCGCGTAACACTTTGAACATTAAAAATCCTTAAGAGACGCTGTCGGTTTTCAGGCCTTTTTCAGCCAGTAACGGTAGACGCCGTTATCGTCTTCTTCATGCAGCAGCGTATGACCGGCCAATCGGGCGAAGGTGCGGAAATCGCGCTGGGAACCCGCATCCGTGGCGATCACCTTGAGCACACTGCCGCTGGCCAGGCGATTGAGTTCCAGCTTGGCCTTGAGCAGCGGCAACGGACAGTTCAGGCCGCTGGCGTCCAGTTCGGCATCGTGGGCTACAGCATCAGTCATGGGTTCACTCCGCGGCAGATCGTTGAGCGGCCTAGAATATCTGGTCCCGGGCCCGGTGTCCGGCTACAGTAAGGTCTTTGTCGACTAAGGCTTCGTGCATGACATTTCTGCGCCCCACCCTGCTGACGCTCGCTTGCCTGCTTGCCTCACCGGGCTTCGCCGACGACCTGCCGTCACTTGGCGACGCCAGTTCTGCCATCGTCTCGCCAGAACAGGAGCACCAACTGGGCCGCGCCTGGCTGGCCCTGCTGCGCAGCCAGGTTTCACAGCTCAACGACCCACAGCTCAAGGACTACGTCGAATCCAGCGTCTATAAACTGGTGGAAACCAGCCAGGTCAATGACCGACGCCTGGAGTTCATCCTGATCAACAGCCCGCAGCTCAACGCCTTCGCCGCACCTGGCGGAATCGTCGGGGTCAACGGCGGCCTGTTCCTCAATGCACAGACCGAAGGCGAATACGCCTCGGTCATGGCCCACGAACTGGCGCACTTGTCACAACGCCACTTCGCCCGCGGCGTCGAAGCCCAGCAGCGCATGCAAGTGCCAATGATGGCCGCGTTGCTGGCCGGCATCGTGATTGCCGCCGCCGGTGGCGGTGACGCCGGGATCGCGGCCATCGCCGGGACCCAGGCCGCGGCCATCCAGGAACAACGGCGTTTCTCGCGCCAGAACGAACAGGAAGCCGACCGCATCGGCATCCAGAACCTGGAAAAGGCCGGCTACGACCCGCGGTCCATGCCGACCATGTTCGAACGCCTGATGCGCCAATACCGGTTCGACGCCAAGCCCCCGGAATTCCTGCTGACTCACCCGGTGACCGAATCCCGGATCGCCGACACCCGCAACCGCGCCGAACAGGCCAAGCCGGGCGGTATCGAGGACAGTGTGCGCTATCAACTGATCCGCGCACGGGTCCAGTTGATCTATGAAGAAACCCCGGGCCTGGGCGCCAAGCGTTTCCGGGCACAGCTGGATGAGAATCCGAAGAACGACGTGGCGCGCTACGGCCTGGCGATCGCGCAGATCAAGGGTGGCCAGTTGAATGAAGCACGGGAGAACCTCAAGCCGTTGCTGGCCAAATCGCCCAACGAGATCATCTATAACCTCGCCCAGGTGGACCTGGACATCACCAGCAACAAACTGGCCGACGCTCAATCGCGCGTCGACCGGATGCTGAGCCAATACCCGGGCAACTATCCGCTCAACCAGGTACGCGTCGACCTGCTGCTCAAGCAGAACCGCCCCGCCGATGCCGAGAAGGCCCTGGAGAACCTGCTCAAGACCCGCCCGGACGATCCGGACGTCTGGTACATGGTGGCCGAGACCCGCGGGCTGTCGGGCAACATCATCGGCCTGCATCAGGCTCGTGCCGAGTACTTCGCACTGGTGGGCGACTACCGTCAGGCCATTCAGCAGCTGGACTTCGCCAAACGGCGCGCCGGCACCAATTTCCCCCTGTCGTCGCGCATCGACGCCCGGCAGCGGGAACTCATGGAGCAGGAACGCATGGTCAAGGACATGATGGGCTGAGTATTTGCCAGGCAATAAAAAACCGCCTCTATCGAGGCGGTTTTTTTTCAGCCGCTAACCGGTCATTCGGCCAGCTTGAAGGTGATGAAGCTTGCACGTCCCTGGCGCAGGACCCGCATCGAGACCGAACGATTCTTCGGCAACGCCTTGGCGATGTCGGTGAACTCCTTGGCGGAACCGATGGCCTGGTTGTTCAGGTGCGTAATGATATCGCCCGGCTGAAGGCCGATCAGGGCGGCAGGACCATCCTGCACCTCCTTGATCACCACACCGCCCTGAAGCTCCAGGGTGCGCTTCTGCTCTTCGGTCAGCTCGGCCACAGCCACGCCCAGACGGTTGCTGCTGCGCTCGACGCCAGACTTGGGCAGCGAATCCAACTCCTTGCCTTCTTCAGGAATGGCGCCGACGGTCAATTCGACGTTCTTGCGCTTGCCCTCACGAATCACTTCCAGATTGGCCTTGGCACCAGCCTTGAGGGCACCCACCAAGTGCGGCAGGTCGGCGGACATAACGATCGGCTGACCATTCATGCTCAGGATCACGTCCCCCACTTGCAGGCCGCCCTTGGCAGCCGGGCCACCTTCCTGGATCTGCGCCACCAGCGCACCGGCCGGTTTTTCCAGCCCGAACGACTCGGCCAGGTCCTTGTTCACTTCCTGGATGACCACGCCCAACCAGCCACGGCTGACCTTGCCTTCGCTTTTAAGTTGGTTGGACACGTCCATGGCAACGTCGATCGGAATCGCGAAGGACACGCCCATGAAGCCGCCCGAACGGGTATAGATCTGGGAGTTGATGCCGACGACTTCACCCGCGAGGTTGAACAGCGGGCCACCGGAGTTACCCGGGTTGATCGGCACGTCGGTCTGGATGAACGGCACGTAGTTTTCGTTCGGCAGGCTGCGACCGATGGCGCTGACAATACCCTGGGTCACGGTGTGGTCGAAGCCGAACGGCGAACCGATGGCCACGACCCATTGGCCGGCTTTCAGGTCCTGGGATTTGCCCAGCTTGAGCACGGGCAGGTCCTTGCCTTCGATTTTCAACAGCGCCACGTCGGAACGTGGATCGGTGCCGATCAGCTTGGCCTTGAGCTCGCTGCGATCGGCCAGGCGTACCAGGATTTCGTCGGCATCGGCGATCACATGGTTGTTGGTCAGGATGTAGCCATCAGGCGAAATGATGAAGCCCGAACCCAGGGATTGCGCTTCGCGCTGGCGACCGCCACCGGGCGAACGGGGTTGTTGCGGCATGCCACGCTCGAAGAACTCACGCAGCATCGGCGGCAAACCTTCCAGGTCCGGCATCTGCTGGTCCGAGACGCGGCGATCCGGCAGCTTCTGGGTCGTGCTGATGTTCACTACAGCGGGCGAAGCCTGCTCGACCAATTGCGTAAAGTCGGGCAACTCGACCGCCACGGCAGGAACGGCCTGGCCGAGCACAAGCACGGTGGCAAGGATAGAAAAATAGGTTTTCAAGCGTGGTATCGACATACGGCTCCCGTTACGACGAGCATGGTTAAGCGATATGGAACAAGGCATACCAGGAAAAGATACGCCGGTATTTTTGTTCCGGAAACAGACAAGGCCAGGGCCGAGCGGCTCTGACCTATAGAAAAAAAGCTGAGTTTTTGCAAATGAAAATACTGACAGGAAGTTTCGGCATTTCGATCAAGCCCTGGCATCATCAGCCTCTCGCGCAATCGAACCACCCATGCAGCCAGCAGGTTATTGAGTCGCCGTGACGTCGGAGCGCATGGAAAGCGCAATCCGTTCCGCCGTGCCTATAGGAATCTCGCCGACCACCGTGACCATCATTTCGCCCTGGGGCGTCGTGAGCCTGCGGGAGACGGCAGCCGTCGGGCCGAGCTGAGTACGGGTATCGGTGGCGTTGGCACCGTTCAGCGGCTCCAGGAACACCGAGAAGCGCGCCAGGCCATCGTCGTACATCAAGCTGTTGACCTGGACCTGGGTGTCCGGGTCCTTGCGCACGACACTGCTGGACAGTTCGAAACCAGGCGGAAGCCAGTCCGAGTGCCAGGCGGCTTTCACCGCGACGACCTTGGCGGGATCCTGCGCGACAGCCTTGCATTCGGCGCTGGCTTGCAGATCACCGTCTGTCGGCGCGGCGACATTCAAGCGGGTGAACTGGAAACGTTCGAGCAACTGGCCCTTGTCGTTGAGCAACAGGGACTTGAGCGGCAAGCCGGTCTCTTTGTCCAGGTGCAGCTCGAAGCCATAGCGATGCTGGTCCTTGGGCGTCAACGCCACAATGACCGCTTGACGCCCGGCCACGCGCGACTTGCCAATGACGGCCAGGTCATACCAATTCTTCAGTTTTTGCGGATCGAGCGTACGTGAGGTGCCGTCAGGCGTATTGCCCAGCCCTGCGATCAAGGAGCCACTGACGCATTGAGTATGCCCATCAATGCGCAGGACTTCCTGTGCCGAGCCGTCAAGCTGGAGTAACCGCTCGCGGACTTTGCCATCCTGGACGCGATGCCAGATGTTATGGGTAGAAAAACTACCGTTGCGCTCGTAAACGAAAGTGCCCTGGAAGCTCTGCTGCTGCTCGGCTTGACTCAGGCGGTTCAACCAATCCTGAGCCTCATCGGCATGGGCTGGAATCGCACACCAGCCACCAAGCAGAAGCATGAATAGAGGTATGGCGCGCAATGGTTTTCCTTAATTAACGGTTTTCCATGCTGGCTGCACGGGCGTAAGGCAGCGCGCTTTCAGTACCTTTCAGGGCAGCTTGCTGAGCATGCTGACGCAGGTAGTTGGGCAGACGCTGATCATGCCAGCCAGGTTGGCCTTGCAGAACACCATTGACCATTGGGCCTGCGGTTTCCGAGCCTTCGCTGTAGCCGGCCAGTACCGCTGGACCCTTGACCTGTGGAGCGCTCAGGCCTGGCTGGTTGGACTGCTGCGCCATCTGCACGCCAGCAATCTCATCCTGGTTGTACAGGCGCACACCGGCCAGTACGGCCACGGTGACCGAAGCGGCTACTGCCAGGCGACCCAGGCTGCGCCATGGTCCGCGAGAAGCTTTTGCCGGTACGGCTTCGTCAGCCAATGCAGCGGAAACGGCCGCAGCGATGTCCAGGCGTGGAAGCAACAAGTCCTTGTGCATCACGGCCCGGGCGATCTGGTAACGAGCCCAGGTCTCACGGGTTTCAACATCGTCGAAGGCATTCAATACCCGACGCAATTCCAGTTCGTCCGCTTCGTTATCCATCACTGCGGACAGCGATTCCTGCAGGGCTTCACGACTCATGGCGTTCCTCTCTTGGCTGTCGCCGCTGTCTCTAGTTTTCCTGCAACAAAGGTTGCAGGGCTTTATCAATGGCCTCCCGGGCGCGGAAGATCCGGGAGCGCACGGTGCCTACAGGACATTGCATGACGCTCGCAATGTCTTCGTAACTCAGACCGTCGAACTCACGTAAAGTTAAAGCCGTACGCAAATCTTCGGGCAGTTGCTGGATGGTTCGATGGACGGTGCCTTCAATCTCATCCCGCAGCAACGCACGTTCCGGTGATTCGAGATCCTTGAGGCCATGATCGCCATCATAGAACTCGGCATCTTCAGAACTTACATCGCTATCCGGCGGCCGACGGCCGCGTGAAACCAGATAGTTTTTCGCCGTGTTGATGGCGATGCGGTAAAGCCACGTATAAAACGCGCTGTCCCCGCGAAAATTTCCAAGTGCGCGGTAGGCCTTGATGAAGGCTTCCTGAGCGACATCCTGCGCTTCATGGGTGTCGTGCACGAAACGCACGATCAACCCGAGAATTTTGTGCTGGTATTTAAGCACTAGCAGATCGAAAGCTCGCTTGTCGCCGCGTTGGACGCGCTCGACCAGCTGCTGATCCTCTTCCTGGGTTAGCATGAACACTCCTCGATAAGCTCGAAGGAGGCTTGCATTACTAATTGACCGGGCTTGCAAACATAGACTCGGGCTTTTCGCAAAAGTTCTCCCCCTTCCAAGCAAGTTTCCGGCGCGCTCTGATCTCGGCACGCACGAAAAACGCAGCAGGAGATTCCCCGGCTGCGCGAATAATCTGTCACCGGGCCTGACGGCAGAGACTCCAATCGAAATCTTGCACCAACCCGACGCTGCTCCCTTTTGCAGACAACCGTCTATTGAACGTAGGCGCTTGGCAAAAGTTCCCACTATTTATAGCGCTGTACACTGAATATCAGGCAACCGTGACGAGATAAACAGCGTTCTGTCCTCGAAACGGCGGCCTTATCGACGTTGTACCAAAAACGGCGATCCGACGAAGCGTGTCGCTTTTCTGTCACGCTGGTTTCACATTGCCATGAATGCCCGGCTATTGTGCCGATCCCCCCCTCTATATACTAGTGGGCTGCGTGGCTGCATGACCCGTTGAAGCGGTGTCTTGCGCCAACCCCGACCCGGGTCGCCTTGAGCGGAAACCATTCGAATGAGCCAACAGTTTCAACACGATGTTCTGGTAATCGGCAGCGGAGCCGCCGGATTGAGCCTTGCACTGACTTTGCCTGCGCATTTGCGCATTGCAGTACTGAGCAAGGGCGACCTGGCCAACGGTTCTACCTTCTGGGCCCAGGGCGGTGTCGCAGCCGTGCTGGACGATACCGACACCATTGAATCCCATGTCGAGGACACCCTCAACGCCGGCGGTGGCCTTTGCAATCCAAAAGCGGTGCGTTTCACCGTGGAACACAGCAGGGAAGCCATCCAGTGGCTGATCGATCAGGGTGTACCGTTTACCCGTGACGAACAATCGGGCACCGAAGACGGCGGTTTCGAGTTCCACCTGACGCGCGAAGGCGGTCACAGCCATCGGCGCATCATCCATGCGGCCGACGCCACTGGTGCCGCGATCTTCAAGACCCTGCTCGCCCAGGCGCGACTGCGGCCGAACATCGAACTGCTGGAACAGCGCGTCGCGGTCGACCTGATCACCGAAAAACGCCTGGGCCTGGACGGTGATCGCTGCCTCGGTGCCTACGTGCTCAATCGCGGCACCGGTGAAGTCGACACCTACGGCGCGCGTTTCGTCATCCTGGCGTCCGGCGGCGCAGCGAAAGTCTATCTGTATACCAGCAACCCCGACGGCGCCTGCGGCGATGGCATCGCCATGGCCTGGCGTTCGGGTTGCCGGGTGGCGAACCTGGAGTTCAACCAGTTCCACCCCACCTGCCTCTATCACCCGCTGGCCAAGAGTTTCCTGATCACCGAAGCCTTGCGTGGCGAAGGTGCCCACCTGAAGCTGCCCAACGGCGAACGCTTCATGCAGCGCTTCGATCCGCGCGCCGAACTGGCACCGCGCGACATCGTCGCCCGGGCCATCGACCACGAAATGAAGCGCCTGGGTATCGATTGCGTTTACCTGGACATCAGCCACAAGCCCGAAGCGTTCATCAAGAGTCACTTCCCGACGGTGTACGAACGCTGCCTGGAGTTTTCCATCGACATCACCAAGCAGCCGATCCCGGTGGTGCCGGCGGCGCATTACACCTGCGGCGGTGTGATGGTCGACCAACAGGGCCGTACCGACGTGCCTGGCCTGTACGCCATTGGCGAAACCAGCTTCACCGGCCTGCACGGCGCCAACCGCATGGCCAGCAACTCGCTGCTGGAATGCTTCGTCTACGCCCGCTCGGCGGCGGCAGACATCCTGGCGCAATTGCCGCAGATTGCCGTTCCTGCCGCCCTGCCCTCGTGGGACGCCAGCCAGGTCACCGATTCGGACGAAGACGTGATCATCGCGCACAACTGGGACGAACTGCGGCGATTCATGTGGGACTACGTGGGCATCGTGCGCACCAACAAGCGCCTGCAACGGGCACAACATCGGGTGCGCTTGCTGCTGGATGAAATCGACGAGTTCTACAGCAACTACAAAGTCAGCCGCGACCTGATCGAGTTGCGCAACCTGGCCCAGGTGGCCGAACTGATGATTCGCTCGGCCATGGAGCGCAAGGAAAGCCGGGGGCTGCATTACACGCTGGACTACCCGAACCTGCTGCCCGAGGCACTGGACACTATCCTGGTGCCGCCCACCTACGCCGACTGAACCTGAGCTGTACCCGCAGGCGCCGATGGATATCCGGCGCCAGCGCGTCGCGCGGCACACACAGCGAGCGGACCCGCCGTTCACCCTGCACGCGAAAGCGCAGCACGACGATCATCGGCAGCGCCAGGCTATCGGGGCGCAGCTGCACAGCCCGCCACCCGTCGGCCCGACTCCAGAGTTGCCAGCCAGCGGCATTACGACGCAACCGGGAAATGGCCCGGCGATGAGTCAGCAATAAATGTCGGGGGATCACCCAGGCGCCATGGGCCAGGCACAATACGACGCCAAGCGCCGCGAACCAGGATGGGACGGACAACAGGAACAACGACCCCAGGGCGAACACCTGGGCCAGCAGATAGGCCGCCAGCAGTTGCCCGGAGGCCTGCCAGCGGCATTCGAAGCGATTACTTGGGTTGGACACGGTCCAGAATCATCCGGACCATGCGCTGCAACTCAGGGTCTTCGGATTCGCTGCGCTCCATGAACCAGCCGAACATGTCCTGATCCTCGCATTCGAGCAGGCGGACATAACACGCGCGGTCCACTTCATTGAGATGGGGATAAACCTCTTTGACGAATGGCACCAGCAACACGTCCAGCTCAAGCATGCCGCGGCGGCTGTGCCAGTAGAGGCGATTCAGTTCAACATCTTCCACCATGGAGCACTCCTCAAATAGAGCGCAAGTATACAGGCCCCGCCGCAGCGGAACAGACAGCTTTGGCAGGGCACCATCGATCCTTTGTGAACTACCCATTTCAAGGGCGCCCCCTTATGATGTCTACCAGACCTTTTACCCTGCGATGACCCATGGCTGATTCCGCTTTTTTCTGCACCCTGTCCCACGAAGGCGTCCTTGCGGTCCGCGGCGTGGATGCCGGCAAATTCCTGCAAGGCCAATTGACCTGCAACCTCGACTACCTGAGTGACAGCCGGGCCAGCCTCGGCGCCCGCTGCACCCAGAAAGGCCGGATGCAATCGAGCTTCCGCATCCTGCTCGAAAGCGACGGCGTGTTGATGGCCATGGCCGCCGAACTGCTAGAACCGCAACTGGCCGACCTGAAAAAATATGCCGTGTTCTCCAAATCCAAGCTCACCGACGAAAGCTCGGCCTGGGTTCGCTTCGGCCTGGAAAACGCCGACAAGGCGCTGGCCGGCCTGGGCCTCGAACTACCGGACGACACCGACAGCGTGGCTCGCCATGAAGCCTTGATCGCCATCCGCGTATCTCCCGGTCGCGCTGAACTGTGGGCGCCCGCCGAACAAGCGCAAACGCTGCGAACCCGCCTGGGCACAGAACTGGCCGAAGCGGATCTGAACCCCTGGCTGTTGGGCCAGGTCCGCGCCGGAATCGGCCAGGTCATGCCGGCCACCCGCGAGCTGTTCATCCCACAGATGCTCAACCTGCAAGCCATCGGCGGCGTCAGTTTCAAGAAAGGCTGCTACACCGGCCAGGAAATCGTCGCCCGCATGCAATACCTGGGCAAGCTCAAGCGACGCCTGTACCGCCTGCAGTTGGACGCCAGCGAACTGCCAGAGCCTGGCACCGCGCTGTTCTCCCCCACGCATGGCAGCTCCATCGGCGAAGTGGTGATTGCCGCCCGCGGCGAGGGGAATATTGAACTGCTTGCGGTATTGCAGGCCGAAGCAGCAGAAGACGACAATTTGCACCTCGGTAGCCTGGAAGGCCCACGCCTTCAATTGTTGGACCTGCCTTACGAACTGGATCGCGACCGCGAAATCCAGCGCTGATCGCAGCATTTGCCGCAATACCCTAGAGAACCGAAATGAGCGATTTGGCGGATAAGGTCCAACGGGATTTGGTGCAAGCCATCGATAACGATGACTTGGTTCTGCCAACATTACCGGAAGTGGCCCTGCAGATTCGCCGGGCCGCCGAAGACCCGGAAATCAGCGTCAGCAACCTGAGCAAAGTGATCGGCCGCGATACGGCTCTCTCGGCACGCCTGATAAAGGTGGTCAACAGCCCACTGCTGCGCGCCACCCAGGAAGTCACTGACCTGCACACGGCCATCACTCGATTGGGCGTCAACTACAGCAGCAACCTGGCCATCGGCCTGGTCATGGAGCAGATTTTCCACGCCCGCTCCGAAGTGGTGGAGCTGAAGATGCGCGAAGTCTGGCGCAAGAGCCTGGAGATCGCCGGCGTCAGCTATGCGCTGTGTCGCGGTTACACCCAACTCAAGCCCGACCAGGCCGCGCTGGGTGGGCTGGTGCACCAGATCGGCGTGCTGCCGATCCTGACGTATGCGCAAGACAACAATGAATTGCTGTCGGACCCGGTCAGCCTCAACCACGTCATCGAAACGATTCACCCGGTGCTGGGGGACAAACTACTCAGCGTCTGGGAGTTTCCGGAGCGGTTGGTGAAACTGCCGGGGCTGTATCTGGATTTCACCCGGGACTCCAAGCAAATCGATTATGTCGACCTGGTGCAGGTCGCAGCGCTGTATTGCTACAAGGACACCGACCATCCCCTGAGCAAGGTTGACGTGTTCGGGGTTCCCGCCTTCAAGAAACTGGGCATCGACCCGGAGAACAAGGCACGGTGTGCGGATATCGAAGAAGCGCGGTCGATGTTCTATTAAGCAGGTCGGACACCTACGAACGCGTAGTCAAGCCTGAATCTGTGACCTGTGGCAACAGGATTTGTGGGAGCAAAGCTTGCTCGCGAAACAGGCGCCTCGTTTTATATAAAGACCGTGTCGCCATCATCGCGGGCAAGCCTTGCTCCCACAGGATCAGTCTGCGCCTGGGATAAAACTCACCCGCACCTTCAACCCGCGCTCCTGCCCGTCGTGCAAGGTGATCTGCGCCAGGTGCGCACGGCAGATTTCGCCGACGATCGCCAATCCCAGCCCCGAACCCGCCACTTGCTGGTTGCGTCGATAGAAGCGCTCGAACACCCGGTCCCGCTCGTGCAGCGGAATGCCGGGGCCATCGTCCTCGACCTCCAGCACGGCCGGCGCAGAAACCCGCAGGATTACATTGCCACCCGACGGGGTATGGGCCAGGGCGTTGTCCACCAGGTTGCTCAACAACTCGTTCAACAAGGTCGGCTCGCCCCGCAGCCATACCGGTTCGTCGGCTTCCAGGGCCAGCGCCACCCCTCGGGCATGGGCCAGCGGGGCCATGGCCATGCCCAACTCACGGGCCAACTGACTGAGATCAAGCAACTGCGCGCCGCCCTCGGCAATGGCCCGGGCGCCGTTTTCCACACGCGCCAAGGACAGCAGTTGGTTAGCCAGATGGGTTAGCCGGTCAGTGCCCTGGGCCGCCGTTTCCAGGGTTTCACGCCAGGTCGCCGGTTCACTGGCACGCAAGCCCAGCTCAAGACGCGCCTTGAGCGCGGCCAAGGGCGTGCGCAGCTCATGGGCGGCGTCGGCGATGAACTGCGCCTGACGCTCGAATTGCCCCCGCAGGCGCTCGGTGAAATGGTTGAGGGCCCGCACCAGCGGCCATAATTCGTGCTGCACTTCCACCAACGGCAACGGCCGCAGATCGTCCGGCTGGCGCTCCTCCACCGCCGTGCGCAAGCGCTCCAGCGGGCGCAACGCCGCGCTGACCGCAAACCACACCAACAGCAGCGCGCCCACGGCCAGCATGCCCAGGCGCAACAGCGTGTCGGCCATCAGCCCACGGGCCATGCTGACCCGCGCCTCTTCAGTCTCCGCTACACGAATTTCCGCCATGCCGTTCATGTTCGGCTCGCTCACGGCCTTGAGCAGGCTGACCACCCGCACGTTCTGCCCCTGATAGCGAGCGTTGTAAAAGCGCGCCAGGGCTGGATAATCGTCCGTGCGCGGCGTGCCGGGCGGCGGGCCGGGGAGGTTTTCGTAGCCGGAAATCAGCTTCTTGTCGATGTCATTGACCTGATAATAAATGCGTCCGGCGCTGTCGTAGGCGAAAGTATCCAGGGCCACGTAGGGCACATCCGCGCTGAGGCTGCCGTCACGCGCCGAAAGGCCCGCGGCGATGGTCCGGGCCGAGGCCAGCAGGGTCCGATCGTAGGCGGTGTCGGCAGCCTCGCGACCGTTCCAGTAGGCGCTCAAGCCGCTGGCGAGCATCAATACCACCAGCAGCAGTGCGAGGTTGCGAAGCAGCCGCCAGCGCAGACTGTCGGGCTTATGCATTGCGATTTTCCAGCAGGTAGCCCAGGCCGCGGAACGTTACGATCGCCACCGCATGACCATCGAGCTTCTTGCGCAAGCGATGGACGTAGATTTCGATGGCGTCGGGGCTGGCCTCTTCGTCCAGGCCGAACACTTGGGCCGCCAGTTGCTCCTTGCTCATCACCCGCCCCGGCCGGGCGATCAACGCCTCCAGCACGGCTTGCTCGCGGGACGTCAGGGTCAACAGTTCATCGTCGAGGGTAAAGCGGCGGGTGTCCAGGTCATAGACCAGCCCGCCACAGCGCTGCTGGCGTTCGCCACCCAGCACGCTACGGCGCAACAGCGCCTTGACCCGGGCCTCCAACTCAGTGAGCTCGAATGGCTTGGCCAGGTAATCGTCGGCGCCGAGGTTCAGGCCATGGACGCGGTCCTTGACGTCGCTGCGAGCGGTCAGCATCAGCACCGGCAAGGTCTTGCCACGGGCCCGCAGACGCGCCAACACCTCGAAACCGTCCATGCGCGGCAGCCCGACATCCAGGACCGCCACCGCGTATTCCTCGCTGCTCAAGGCCAGGTCAGCCGCGACGCCGTCGTGCAACACGTCCACGGTCAAACCGGTGCTCTTGAGCGCCTGGGCAACGCTTTCGGCGAGCTGCAGATGGTCTTCTACGAGCAGGACACGCATGGGTTATTCCTCGATTCAGGGATGGCCGACGCCATTCTTTGGCGCGGAGTTTACAGCCGCATCCGCCACTGTGAAGGCAAAAAACACGCTGAAAGCTTTTGAAAGGTTAGCGAAAGGTTGGGCCGTTAGAGTCCCTTTACGGATAGTTTCGACTGACCGCCGCGACGCCCGATCGCGAATCGAAAAATGCCACGAAGCGTTTTCGTCCTAAATAAGAAGAATAAAAGCGGAGTATTCACCATGCTGTCCATGCAGCTCCAGGCCCCAGCGCCTGCTCGCCCTTCTCGCTTCAACCAGACCGCCCTGGGCGGTGTCGCCCTGTATTCAATCCCGGTAACGACCTGCGCACCCCGTCAGCGATGACCTGGACGGAATCCGTCAACGACACATTTTCACCACACATAACAACAATCCTGTGGAGACAACAATGAACCTATCACTGCGTAAAGTAGCCCTGGCCGCCGGATGCCTGATGTTTGCCGGGCAGTTGCTCGCCGCTGATCCATCCAAAGAGCCCAAGCGCCCCGAATGCATCGCCCCGGCGGCACCGGGCGGCGGTTTCGACCTGACGTGCAAACTGGCGCAAAGCGCGCTGGTCAACCAGAAACTGCTGACCAAGCCCATGCGGGTGACCTACATGCCCGGCGGTGTCGGCGCGGTGGCCTACAACGCAGTGGTCGCCCAGCGTCCGGCCGACGCCGGTACGCTGGTGGCCTGGTCCAGCGGTTCGCTGTTGAACCTGGCGCAAGGCAAGTTCGGTCGTTTCGATGAAAACGCCGTGCGCTGGCTAGCGGCCGTTGGTACCAGCTACGGCGCCATCGCAGTGAAGAGCGATTCGCCCTACAAGAACCTCGACGATCTGGTACAGGCCCTGAAGAAAGATCCAGGCTCGGTGGTGATCGGCTCCGGCGGCACCGTCGGCAGCCAGGACTGGATGCAAACCGCCCTGATCGCCAAGGCTGCCGGTATCGACCCGCGCAAACTGCGCTACGTGGCACTCGAAGGCGGCGGTGAAATCGCCACTGCCCTGCTCGGCGGTCATATTCAGGTCGGCAGTACGGACATTTCCGACTCCATGCCGCACATCCAGAGTGGTGACATGCGTCTGTTGGCGGTGTTCTCCGATAAACGCCTGGACGAGCCGGAAATGAAAGACATCCCGACCGCTCGCGAACAAGGCTACGACATCCTCTGGCCAGTGGTCCGTGGCTTCTACCTCGGGCCAAAGGTCAGCGATGAAGACTACGCCTGGTGGAAAGACGCGTTCGACAAACTGCTGGCTTCCGAAGAGTTCGCCAAGTTGCGCGACCAGCGCGAGCTGTTCCCGTTCGCCATGACCGGCCCGGAACTGGACGCCTATGTGAAGAAACAAGTGGCTGATTACAAGGTGCTGGCCAAAGAGTTCGGCCTGATCCAGTAACCGTCTCTGTTCTCGCGGCGGCGCTGGCACTGTCGGCGCCGCCCAGGAGTTAGTCATGCTCACCATCCAACGTATTTTTGCCGCGGTGCTGCTACTGGTCTGTATCGGCCTGGCGCTGATGGCTTGGCCCTATCAAGCCGCCTTTTCCTACGAACCGGTCGGCCCCCGCGCCTTTCCCTTGCTGATGCTCGGGCTGATGGGGCTGGCATTGCTGTACATGCTGTTTCGCCCTACGCCCATCGTGCACAGCGACGAAGACCCGCACCTGGACCGCGAAACCTTGCAGAAAATCGGTATCTGCGTGGTGCTGCTGCTGGTCTTCGCCGGGACCTTCGAACCCTTGGGCTTCATCCTTGCCAGCATCCTGATCGGCGTGCCGATGGCGCGCCTTTACGGCGGTCGCTGGGTGCCGAGCGTGGTGATCATCAGCCTGATGGCCATCGGTCTTTATCTGTTGTTCGACAAGCTGATGGACGTGCCGCTGCCCCTGGGCCTGCTCGACGTCCTGGAGAATTGATATGGATACCCTGAATTATCTCGGCCAGGGTTTTGGCGTTGCACTGACCCCCTACAACCTCGTCACGGCACTGACCGGCACCCTGATCGGCACCGTGGTCGGCCTGCTGCCGGGCCTGGGCCCGATCAACGGCGTGGCGCTACTGATCCCGATTGCCTTTGCCCTGGGGCTGCCGCCGGAATCGGCGCTGATCCTGCTGGCCGCGGTGTACCTGGGTTGCGAATATGGCGGACGTATCAGCTCGATCCTGCTCAACATCCCGGGTGAAGCCTCCACCGTGATGACCACCCTCGACGGCTACCCGATGGCCCGCCAAGGCCTGGCCGGCGTGGCGTTGTCGCTGTCGGCGTGGAGTTCGTTCATCGGCGCGTTCATCGCCACCTGCGGCATGGTGTTGTTCGCACCCTTGCTGGCCAAATGGGCGATTGCCTTCGGGCCGGCGGAATATTTCGTCCTGATGGTGTTTGCCATTGTCTGCCTCGGCGGCATGGCCGGCGACCGACCGCTCAAGACCTTCATCGCGGCGCTGATCGGCCTGTTCCTGTCCAGTGTCGGGATCGATGCCAACAGCGGCGTGTACCGCTTCACCGGTGACAACATCCACCTGACCGACGGCATCCAGTTCGTCGTGCTGGTGCTGGGCCTGTTCTCCATCAGCGAAATCCTGTTGCTGCTGGAAAAAACCCATCGCGGCCAGGAGGCAGTGAAAGCTACCGGGCGGATGATGTTCAACTTCAAGGAAGCCGCGTCGGTCTTCACCGTGAACCTGCGCTGCGGCGTACTTGGTTTCATCATGGGCGTGCTGCCGGGTGCTGGTGCGACCCTGGCCAGTGCCGTGGCCTACATGACTGAAAAACGCATTGCCGGCGCTGGTGGCACGTTCGGTCAGGGTGACAAGCGCGGCCTCGCCGCCCCGGAAACCGCCATTGGCGGCGCGGCCTGCGGTGCGTTGGTACCGATGCTGACCCTCGGCGTTCCCGGCTCGGGCACCACTGCGGTGATGATCGGTGCGTTGTCGCTGTACAACATCACCCCTGGCCCGCTGCTGTTCCAGCAACAACCGGACATCGTCTGGGGCCTGATCGCGTCGTTGTTCGTCGCCAACGTCATGCTGGTGATCCTCAACATCCCGATGATCCGCATCTTCACCCGCATCCTGGCCGTGCCGAACTGGGCGCTGGTGCCGGTCATCGCAATCATCACCGGCATCGGTGTCTATGCGGTGCATGCCACCACGTTCGACCTGTTCCTGATGATCGGTATCGGTATCTTCGGCTATATCCTGCGCAAGCTGGACTTCCCGCTGTCGCCGGTGCTGCTGGGCTTCATCCTCGGTGGCCTGATGGAGCAGAACCTGCGGCGCGCGCTGTCGATTTCCAACGGTGCGCTGGAAATCCTCTGGTCGAGCCCGATCACCTTCGGCTGCTGGGTGCTGACGGCGATCATGCTGTTCATGCCACTGGTGCGGATCTGGCGTCGCCGCGCCGCACAACGTCGCGCCCTGGCCAATGTCTGAGGCGATATTCAGACAATGGTGGGGAACACCGCTGGTCGGCCTGGCCGGCGGTTACCTGGCCAGCCTGATCGGCTGGCCTTTGCCCTGGATGGTCGGCTCGTTGCTGGCGATCATCCTGGTGCGCTGTCTTACGCCGTGGCAACTGATGGAAATCCCCGGCGGCCGTAAATGCGGCCAATGGGTGGTGGGCATCGGTATCGGCCTGCACTTCACTCCGGTGGTGATGGAGCAGGTCCTGAGCCACTTCGGCCTGATCTTCTTCGGCGCGCTGATCACCAGCGTGTCCAGCGTGGTGAGTGTCTGGCTGATGCGTCGCACCGGCGAGGACCGCGCCACCGCATTCTTCTCGAGCATGCCGGGCGGTTCCGGCGAAATGGTCAACCTCGGCGCCCGCAACGGCGCGGACCTCAGTCGTGTTGCGGCGGGCCAGAGCCTGCGAGTGCTGGTGGTGGTGCTGTGCGTGCCGGCGGCCTTCAAGTACCTGTTGGGTGAAGGCCCACCGGTGCAACACGCCACGACGGTGGACTGGCTGTGGCTGGCGGTGCTGTTCCCGGCGGGCGCCCTGCTCGCCTGGGTCTGGGAGCGCTTGCGCCAACCCAATCCCTGGTTGTTCGGACCATTGCTGGTGAGTGCGGCGGTGAGCGTCGGTTGGGACCTGCACATCGGCCTGCCCAATGGCGCCAGCCAGGTCGGCCAGTGGTTGATCGGCAGCGGATTGGGTTGTCATTTCAACCGGCAGTTCTTTCGTCGGGCGCCGTCGTTCATGGGGCGTACCCTGATCGGCACGGTGTTGACGATGCTGATCGCCACTCTCGCGGCGTTGGGCCTGAGCACCCTGACCCAGCTGGACCTGCGTTCACTGACCCTGGGCATGATGCCCGGAGGTATCGCGGAAATGAGCCTGACGGCCGAGACGTTGCAACTGTCGGTGCCATTGGTGACGGCGTTGCAGGTGATGCGGTTGTTGTTCGTGCTGTTTCTGGCGGAGCCGTTGTTCAGGTATTGGATGCGCAAGCCGGCTTCGGACTTGTAGACCGAGTTGCCCCCATCGCGAGCAAGCTCGCTTGTATGTTTAGACTTGAAGGGGTGGGCGGGACTAAAAGCTCGATTCCGACTCTAGCCAGTACGGACCGTGGGAGACTTCTCGTCCCGCCCTTTCTACCCAAAGCGCCAATAAGGA
>NZ_VZPJ01000018.1 GCF_008801605.1 Pseudomonas brassicacearum subsp. brassicacearum
GGAGCCGAGCTTGCTCGCGATGACGGCGGCACATTCAACTTCAATGCAGCCTGACCCACCGCTATCGCGAGCAAGCTCAGCTCCCACAGGGGTTGGCGATGGACACCGATGCCATGAGCACCCGGGAACAGTGTGGGAGCGAGCCTGCTCGCGATGACGGCGGCACATTCAACTTCAATGCAGCCTGACCCACCGCTATCGCGAGCAAGCTCAGCTCCCACAGGGGTTGGCGATGGACACCGATGCCATGAGCGCCCGGGATCAGTGTGGGAGCCGAGCTTGCTCGCGATGACGGCGGCACATTCAACTTCAATGCAGCCTGACCCACCGCTATCGCGAGCAAGCTCAGCTCCCACAGGGGTTGGCGATGGACACCGATGCCATGAGCACCCGGGATCAGTGTGGGAGCCGAGCTTGCTCGCGATGACGGCGGGACATTCAACTTCAATGCAGCCTGACCCACCGCTATCGCGAGCAAGCTCAGCTCCCACAGGGGGTGGCGATGGACACCGATGCCATGAGCACCCGAGATCAGTGTGGGAGCCGAGCTTGCTCGCGATGACGGCGGCATATTCAACTTCAATGCAGCCTGACCCACCGCTATCGCGAGCAAGCTCAGCTCCCACAGGAACTCAGCCGCGCCACGCCCCTGGATTCACCAGATTCACCGGCCGCTCCCCCGCCAATGCCGCCAACAGGTTGTCCACCGCACAACGCGCCATCGCCTCCCGTGTCTCGTGGGTGGCCGAGCCCATATGCGGGGTCGCGACCACGTTATCCATTTGCAATAGCGGCGAATCCGCACTCAAGGGTTCGCGCTCGAACACATCCAGCCCCGCGCCACGGATCTGCCCGCTGCGCAGGGCGTCGATCAGCGCCGCTTCATCGACCACCTTGCCCCGGGAAATATTGATGAAAATGGTTTCAGGGCGCATCTGCGCGAACGCTTGTGCACCGATCAGCCCTTGAGTCTCAGCGGTCAAGGGCAGGGTCAGGCAAATGAAGTCCGCCTGCTGCAACAGTGTCTTGAGGCTGCAATAGCGCGCGCCGAAACGCTGCTCGACCGCGGGCTTGGGTGAATGGCTGTGGTAGAGCACCGGCATGCCGAAGCCGAAATGCCCGCGTTGGGCCAGGGCCTCGCCGATGCGGCCCATGCCGATGATGCCCAGGGTCTTGCCATGGACGTCGGTGCCGAAATGCCGCGGGCCGATGCTCTGTTGCCACTCTCCTGCGCGAACCAGGTTGGCCAGTTCCACCACGCGTCGAGCGGTCGCCAGGATCAAGGCGAACCCAGTGTCGGCGGTGGTTTCGGTCAGCACGTCGGGGGTATTGCTGAGCAGGATCCGGCGTTCGGTCAGGTAATCGATGTCGTAGTTGTCGACCCCCACCGAGACGCTGGCGATGGCTTGCAGGTTCGGCGCCAGGTCCAACAGCGCCGCATCCAGCTTGAGGCTGGCGCCCAGCAGGCCGTGGGCGGCGGGGAGGGCGTCGCGCAGTTGCGCCAGGCCCTGGGCATCGAGGCGCTCGATGAGCGTGACGTGGGCCTGGGCTTGCAGACGGGCCATCAATTGAGGGGACAGCGCTTTGTACAACACCACATGCTTTTTCATGGGACGGGTCTCGATTCAGGAACGGGCGGGCGCCGGGTGTGGCGTCGCGGTATTGGAGACTTCCCGGTCGCTGGCGCCGGGCTTGAGGGCGAGGGTCAGTACCACCGACAGCAGCAAAGCGCCGCTCATCAGCAGGAAGGACATGCCAGGGGAGCCGGTGGTGCCGTTGAGGTAGCCCACCAGATACGAGCCGCCGAACGAACCCAGCGCGCCCATGCTGTTGATCAACGCCATGGCGCCGCCGGCGACGTTGGCCGGGAGGATTTCCGGAACGATGGCAAAGAACGGACCATACGGCGCGTACATGCAAGCGCCGGCGACCACCAGCAAGCCATAGGACCACCAGAAATGCTCGGCCCCCAGCAGGTAGGAGGCGTAGAACGCGACGGAGGCGATCAGCAGGGGCGGCCAGACAAAACGCTTGCGCTTCTGCGCCTTGTCCGACGCCCAGGACACCACCAGCATGCCGATCACTGCCGCCAGGTAAGGCAAGGACGATAGCCACCCGGCCTCGACCATGTTCATCTGCAGGCCGGCCTTGAGGATCGACGGCAACCACAGCACGAACCCGTAGACCCCGATGCTCCAGCAGAAAAACTGCAGCGCCAGGATGATCACCTTGGGCGAGCGAAAGGCCTCGGCGTAGTTCTTCACTGCCTTGATGCCGACCTGTTCGGCCGCCAAGGCGCTTTCCAGGTCCCGTTTCTCCTGATCGCTGAGCCACTTGGCCTGGGCTGGGCGATCATCGGCCAGGCGCCACCAGATAAAGGCCCAGAGCACCGCCGGCAGGCCTTCGATGATGAACATCCAGCGCCAGTCGAACTGCTGCACCAGGTAACCCGACACCACCGACATCCAGAGCATGGTCACCGGGTTGCCAAGGATCAGGAAGGTATTGGCGCGCGAGCGTTCGGCCCGGGTGAACCAGTGGCACAGGTACACCAGCATCGCCGGCATCACGGCGGCCTCGACCACCCCGAGCATGAAGCGGATCACGATCAACCAGTAGGCGTTGGAGACCACGCCCGTCAGGGTGGCCAGTGAGCCCCAGAGAATCAGGCTGACGAAGATCAGCTTCTTCACGCTGTGCTTTTGCGCGTAGATCGCCCCCGGTACCTGGAAGAAAAAGTAGCCGAGGAAAAACAGTGCGCCGAGCAGCGATGACAGCCCCGGGGTGATCATCAGGTCCTTGGCCATGCCCGAGGCGGCGGCAAATCCATAGTTGGCCCGGTCCAGGTAGGCCAGGCTGTAGGTGATGAACACGATGGGCATGATGTACCACCAGCGACGGGTGGCGAGGTTGAGCGTTTGCATGTCGTTGACTCCTGAGCTTGTTGTTTTTGTTGCAGCAGGTGCGTTTTGTGGTAGCTCTATCGCGAGCAAGCTCGCTCCCACAGGGGTTAACTCGATCCCATGTGGGAGCGAGCTTGCTCGCGATAGGCGGTTTCAAATTCAGCCAATAACTCGGTGCGCGTCGGCAACCCTTCCATATCCCCACGGCTCTGCACCGCGCGGCTGCCGATCCAGTTGGCGCGCTGCACGGCCTCGGTGATGGCGCGGCCGTCGAGCAACGCACTGATCAGGCCGACGGCGAAGCCATCGCCAGCGCCCACGGTGTCCACCACCCGGGCTACCGGTACGCCGGCGATAACGCCCTGGTCCAGGTGCGTGCGGTAATAGGCACCGTCCGCGCCGAGCTTGATCACGACGATTTCGGCGCCTTGATCCAGATAGAACGCGGCGATATCGGCCGGGTCGTCGAAACCGGTCAGCAAGCGACCTTCGCCGAGCCCCGGCAGGACCCAGTGGGCGAGGGCGGCGAGGCGATTGATTTGCGCAATCATGGCCGACTCGCTGGTCCACAGGCTCGGCCTCAGGTTGGGGTCGAACGACAGGCTGCGGCCGGCTTCGCGCATGCGGGTCATCAATTCAAAGGACATCTCGCGGGCCGTGGCCGACAACGCCGGGACGATGCCGGTGGCGTGCAAGTGACGGGCTTCAAGCAGCGCTGGCGCGATGGAATCGATCGACAGATGACTGGCCGCCGAGCCACGACGGAAATACTCGACCTGCGGGTCGCTGCCATCGTCGGTACGCGACTTGAACTGAAAGCCGGTGGGGTGCGTTGGATCGACCGCTACGTGGCGACAATCCAGGCCTTCGTTTTCCAGGGTCTGCACTACGAAGCGTCCCAGGGAATCAGCGCCGACCCGGCTCAGCCACGCAACCTTGAAGTCCAGTCGCGACAGGCCGATGGCCACGTTGCTGTCGGCCCCGGCGATACGCTTGTGGAACTGGTCGACGCTGGCCAGCTCACCGCGCTGGTCAGCCACCAGCATCGCCATGGTTTCGCCGAACGACAACACATCGAACTCAGGCATGGGCAGGCTCCCGGCGCGATTGTCCGAGACGGGACAGCGTGGCGACATGTCCAGCGGTCAATTGCAACAAGTCTTCGCCTTGCAGCGGATATTCGGCGGCGCGCATCACACCGACGGGCATGTGCTTGAGCAGTTGTTCCCACAGGTGCAGGTCGGTCATGGCCGGAGGCACGGCGACCAGTTTGCCGTCGGCGCGCTGGGCCACTGCCTTGCAATGCACGTAAGCCACATACCGTCCGAGCTGTCGGGCGGCGACGGCGGCCGATTGGTCCTGCCATTGCCAGTTGCCGATGTCGAAGGTCATGCCGACGGGCAATGCGTGCGTTTCTGCTGCGCTGAAGAAGCGCTGCAACGGTTCGATCCGTCCGCCTTGCAAGGTCTGGTCGTTTTCCACCAGCAACTGCACCGGGCTTGCGCCGAGCACATCCGCCAATGCCGACAGATCATGGGAGTCGGTGAAGTGCCCGAGGGAGACTTTCAGCCATGCCGAGCCGAACGCCTCGGACCGTTGCAGGGTCAGCGCCAGGGCGGGGTTGGGCCTGGACTGCCCGGCGAGCCACAGCTCCAGTGGCGACGAGAAAATACTTTGCAGCCCCTGGGCACGAGCGCGAGCGGCCAGTTCGGCGGGCTGTTCGGTGGTGAGCAATTCTTCGCGCCATTCGATGCGCGAGGCACCGGCGGCTGCCAGCAGATCGATGAAACTGCCTTGGCCTTGTTGCCGTACCAGGTCGGCGCGGTAGCTGGAAAGACTGATGGAGACGGGTGGATTGTGCATTGTTTTTATACCTCTGAAACCGGTTTCAGTTTTGTGCAAAAAAAAGGTGGTGTGCTTCAGGGCCTCATCGCGAGCAAGCTCGCTCCACACGGGATCTGCGTCGCGCTGGAAATCCCTGTGGGAGCGAGCTTGCTCGCGATAAGGCCGGCTCGATCATCGAGAAACCCCACGCGTCGACCCACGCTCGATCAACCGCGCCGCAAAATCCAAGGTCCGCACTGGCCCTTTATCCCCACGCAAACGCTTGAGCAGACAGTCGAACGCACTGGCGCCGATCTCCGCTGTCGGTTGGGCCAGGGCCGTGATGCCGCTGCCCACCAAGGGGTACCAATCCAGGTCGTCGAGGGCAATCAGGCCTACGTCGTCGAACAAGTGGCAACCGAGCTCGCGCAACACCGTCGTGGCGGCCAGCGCGGCAATGCCATTGGCACAGAACAGCGCCTTGGGGCCTTGCCCCGGTTGGGCCAGGAAAGCCTTGATGCGCGCGCTCAGTTGATCGCAGGTTTCCACCACGGCGCCGGTCAGGGCAGGGCGTCGCGCGATGCCGGTCTTGAAACTCTCGACTCGCTCGATTCGTGAGCTGGTGCCGTCGAACGGTTCGGTCACCAGCAACAGATCGCGGTAGCCCCGTTGTTCGAGGTGATCGAGGGCCATCTCGATGGCTTTTGGGTTGTCGAGGCCGACCAGGTCGCTGTCGAGTTGATCGACCTTGCGATCCACCAACACCAGAGGCATTTCGCTGCGCAGTTCAAACAGTTCGTCACGGTGGTGACCCAGGGTGTTCACGATCAACCCTTCGATGTTGTAGGCGCGCAACAGCGCCAGGTGCTGGCGCTCCTGCTCGTCATCACGGTCGGTGTTGCACACCACCAGGCTGTAGCCATGGCGACGACAGGCGGTTTCCACGCCATGCATCACGGCAATCGAATAGGGGTTGCGGATATCGGCCACCAGCATGCCGATCAGGCGTGTGCGCCCGCGCTTGAGGCCGCGGGCCATCTGGTTCGGCCGGTAGCCCAGTTCGCTGATGGCTTGCTCGATACGCCGGGCAATGGCCTCGGAGAGCAGGGCGCGGTCCTCGCCGATGAAACGCGAGACACTGGCCTTGGAGACCCCGGCGCGTTCGGCGACATCAAGCATGGTCACGCGGCTGCGCTGGGCGGCGGAGAAAGAATTCACGGATTGAAACCTGCTTATTGGATTTATTAGCGGTTCTGAAACCGGTTTCAGGAAACATCAGAATCCATCCCTCCGTCAAGGGCGACGTGTCAGAGGCACGACCGACGGTGGTTCACTTCAGCCGGACAAGGGCGACGATCCAGGCAGGTCGGCAGGCCGAAGTAACAGAACAGGCCCTCCAGGGCGATTTGCAGCGCGTAAGGCCGTGTGGTTAGCTGCCTGCCTTCCCCAAGCCCTTTGACGATCGAAGCCTCCATGAACTTCTCCCAGCCTCGCGTGAGATTGCTGTCGATACTGAGCGTGACCTTGTTGGTGGTGGGTTGTGCGTCCTACACCCTGTTTCGCCACAGCGGCGCGCCGGTGGATGAAGGTTTCGCCGCCGAGCAACTGAACGAAGGGGGCATGGAAGACATCGGCACGCTGGCACTGCCCGAGGTGGAGAGACGCCTCAACTATTTGATTCAGGACACCGGTGAAACGCTCCGTTCCCTGGAGCTGATCAGTGACGCGCAATTGAGCCTGAGTATTGAGACGACCGAGCCTGCCGACGAGCGGCCGTTGCAGTACGAACCGCTGTTTGTCCCACTCACCAGTGCGCAACTGAAAGCTGAACTGGCCTCGATCCAGGGCCTGCGTTTTGCCCAGAGGCTATTCGCCGACGGTTCCGAAGTGAGGCTCGACACCAGCAGCCTTGATCCGCTCTGGAAGCGCGCCGCGACGCCGGATGAACCGGTGGCCGAGCAGTACCTGCCGCAGCGCCTGCGGTTTCGCGATGGCAGCGAAAAAACCTTCGCCGATCTCAAGGCGCCGCCCAAGGTCGAGTCTGA
Organism: Pseudomonas brassicacearum subsp. brassicacearum; assembly: GCF_008801605.1. Taxonomy (GTDB): domain Bacteria; phylum Pseudomonadota; class Gammaproteobacteria; order Pseudomonadales; family Pseudomonadaceae; genus Aquipseudomonas; species Aquipseudomonas brassicacearum. The sequence continues at coordinate 6,773 of NZ_VZPJ01000018.1, forward strand.
CGACATGATCGCGTCCCATGACGCCTTCGCACTTGCGGTGAACAAGCCTCTGGCGAGTCTCGGCCTGACGGTCGCTTACCGCAGTTATCCGGCGTTCAGGAAAGTGGTCCTGGACAAGGATCACCCGAAGGTGACCCTGGACGATGGCCAGTCCTTCCAGCTCACCGCCCTGGGTGACGCCAGCGCCTCTGTGCGCCTGAGTACGCCGAAGATGTCGACCTTCGTGGTGCAGGGGCTGGACGACGCGGGCAAGGCGCTCTACAGCAACGGCAACAACTCCCGCGCGTTCCCCTCCGAAGGCGATATCGCGGCGTTGCACGACTATTACAAAGCGCTGCTGCAGACCAAGGACGATCTCAAGCAGCTCAAGACCGGCCAGGCGGTACAGCAGCAGTTGGAACGCCTGACCCAGGCGCTGGCCGCTCAGGTGGGGCCGTTGAAAAACACCGAGGTCGACTATCAATTCGAGGCCACCCCGCAACGCATCGTCATTCATGTGCTCGATCCGATGGAAGACAACAGCGTTGAGTTCACCCAGGTCGACAACGTCCTGGCGGAGCAGGCGCGTTACATCGCTCTGGACCGAAACGCCGAGCGCTACGGCTTCATCGACCAGGCCGGCCAGTGGTTGATCAAGCCCCGTTGGGTGCAGGTGCAAGACAGCCAGATGGCGGATACCTACACATTGTTTTCCCCGGAAAAGTCCAGCGACCCGGACTCGGACTGGCAGGCGTTGCGCAGCCAGCTCGCCTATTTTCCTGCCGGCAGCAACAAGCTCGTGGACCTGCCGTTCGAATACATCACCGAAACGTTGAGCAATGGCCTGCTGTTGGTGGAGCGGGAAACCAACGGACCTTATGGGCTCTACGATGCCAAGGGGCATCGTTTCGTATTGCCGATGAAATTCGTCAACCCCACCGTGACTGGCAACGTGTTCATCGCCCGTCTCGGCAAACGAACCGATGTCATGGAAGGCCTCTACGGCGCCTATACCCTGGACGGCAAGGAAATCCTGCCGGCGCAGTTCTCAGGCATCGAGCACAGCGAGGGTTTGCTCTACGCCAGCTCTGCCGACCGGAGTCGTCAGAACGTTTTCGACCTGGACGGTAAACGGCTCAACCTGCCGGGTGACAACGTGATAGGCCGGTTTGTCGGGCAGCAACCGCTGTTGGTGCAGGACGCTAAAAGCAGGAAGTTTGCTTTTATCAATCGCCAGGGGACGCGGCTGCCCATCAAGTTACCGTATGACGAGGTGGAACCGTTTTCCAACGGTATGGCGGTGGTCGCACGCGCCGGCAGCTATGGCGCCATCGACCTGGCGGGCATCTTGCGAGTCCCGCTGGAGTACAGCCAGCTCAACGCGTTCCAGACTCGGTACGCAGCGGCCATTCGGGCCGGTGGTGGTTCCGGGCTGGTCCTGATCAGTCAAGACAACAAACTGATCAAGGAGCTGGGGTCCTATGCCAGCCTGGAAGTGCCGGATAACGGCAATGAGGCCCGTTATTACGTGAGGGACCCGAAGGATAGTGACGCGTACCTGGCCTATGACGCTGACGGCAATCTGGTGCAGAAAGACGAATAACAGCCGGTGCACGGATCCCTCGCCACGCAAGAGCAGTCGCCTTTGATCGTTCCTCACGCTCCGCGTGGGAATGCCGTCAGGGACGCTCCGCGTTCTGCTTCTGGAAGGTGACGCAGAGCGTCACGGGATGCATTCCCACGCAGAGCGTGGGAACGATCAACGCCGACAGGAATCAGAGCTGGCTTATATAGGTGCCCGTCCCCTTGAGGATGTTCTGCAACGTCAGTTCCACTTCCGCCAGGTCCGCCGCATCGGTGTCGTGGGTGATTTCCAGCACGTCGTCGCCGTTCAACGCATCGGCATCCGCCGCCGCAATCTCAATCAGCAAGCGGGTAGGGCTCAGCGTGACTTTCACGCCGTCCAGCGTCGAAGGCTCGCCATCCAGGGCAATCTCCAGTTCGTCTTCGTCGGGGTAGCGGGTCATCAGGAACATTTCGCCCTGGGCGCTGTGGCAGCAGAGCATGGCCATGTTGTCTTCTTCGTCGTCGCACGGATTGGCGATCAGCAGGGTGGTGGTCATTTGCATGGTGATGGCTCCTGGCTCGATGAGCCGAAAAAAGTGGATTCTGCCAGCCTGGAGGACTTTGCGCTGGATTACCGCAATCGGGCTGCGATTTCACACTGCCAGGTGCCGTTTCGCCCCTGGGCTGCTAGGGTTGTTCGATGAACTCGGGCCGGTTTAGCTTGCCGATGACCGAATATGTCGCAGCGCTGCAAGCAGGCACATTGTCGCACTCGTTAAGCTGCGCAACGGATGTGCACCTGCAAAGGCCATCCCGGAGTGGTTTTTGCAGGTGTCCATGACATGAAATTACATGGAAAAGGATGTGACCTGCGGGTCCTGTCCAGCTTCATCCACCTGTCATCCTGTTTCCTCTGCCCGAGAATCAGGAACGGGATGGCCGACAGCCCCGCAGGGGTTGCACGCGACGCTTCAATCAATAACAAGCCCAAGCGGAGTACCACAGATGGCGTTCTTCACCGCAGCCAGCAAAGCCGACTTCCAGCATCAACTGCAAGCGGCACTGGCGCAGCACATCAGTGAACAGGCACTGCCACAAGTGGCGCTGTTCGCTGAACAATTCTTCGGCATCATTTCCCTCGATGAACTTACCCAGCGCCGGTTGTCCGACCTTGCCGGCTGCACCCTGTCTGCCTGGCGCCTGCTTGAGCGCTTCGATCACACGCAACCGCAGGTGCGCGTCTACAACCCCGATTACGAACGCCACGGCTGGCAGTCGACCCACACGGCCGTGGAAGTGTTGCACCACGATCTGCCATTCCTGGTGGACTCGGTCCGCACCGAGCTGAACCGTCGCGGCTACAGCATCCATACCCTGCAAACCACCGTGCTGAGCGTGCGTCGCGGCAGCAAGGGCGAGTTGCTGGAAATCCTGCCAAAAGGCACCCAGGGCGACGGCATCCTGCAAGAGTCGTTGATGTACCTGGAGATCGACCGCTGCGCCAACGCCGCCGAACTCAACGTCCTGAGCAAGGAACTTGAGCAAGTGCTGGGCGAAGTGCGCGTGGCCGTGGCCGACTTCGAACCGATGAAAGCCAAGGTCCAGGAAATCCTCGACAGCCTGGACAGCAGCGCCTACGCCATCGACGCTGAGGAAAAGAGCGAGATCAAGAGTTTCCTGGAATGGCTGGTGGGCAACCACTTCACCTTCCTGGGCTACGAAGAGTTCGTGGTTCGCGATGAGGCCGATGGTGGCCACATCGAGTACAACCCCGATTCGTTCCTCGGCCTGACCAAATTGCTGCGCGCTGGCCTGACCGCCGAAGACCTGCGCATCGAAGACTACGCCGTCAATTACCTGCGCGAACCGACGCCGTTGTCGTTCGCCAAGGCCGCGCACCCGAGCCGCGTACACCGTCCGGCCTACCCGGACTACGTGTCGATCCGTGAAATCGACGCCAACGGCAAGGTCATCAAGGAATGCCGCTTCATGGGCCTGTACACCTCTTCGGTGTATGGCGAGAGCGTGCGGGTCATCCCGTACATCCGCCGCAAGGTCGCGGAAATCGAGCGTCGCTCGGGCTTCCAGGCCAAGGCGCACCTGGGCAAGGAACTGGCCCAGGTGGTCGAAGTGCTGCCCCGTGACGACCTGTTCCAGACCCCGGTGGACGAGCTGTTCAGCACTGTCATGTCCATCGTGCAGATCCAGGAACGCAACAAGATCCGCGTGTTCCTGCGCAAAGACCCGTATGGCCGTTTCTGCTACTGCCTGGCCTACGTGCCACGTGACATCTACTCCACCGAAGTGCGCCAGAAGATCCAGCAAGTGCTGATGGATCGCCTGAAAGCCTCGGACTGCGAGTTCTGGACCTTCTTCTCCGAGTCCGTACTGGCCCGTGTACAACTGATCCTGCGGGTGGATCCGAAGAACCGTCTCGACATCGATCCGGTCTTGCTGGAAAAAGAAGTGGTCCAGGCCTGCCGCAGCTGGAAGGACGACTACGCCAGCCTGGTCGTCGAGAGCTTCGGCGAAGCCCAGGGCACCAACGTGCTGTCGGATTTCCCGAAAGGCTTCCCGGCCGGCTACCGCGAGCGCTTTGCTGCGCACTCGGCCGTGGTCGACATGCAGCACCTGCTGAGCCTGAGCGAAAAAAATCCGCTGGTCATGAGCTTCTACCAGCCACTGGGCCAGGTCTCCGGCCAGCGTGAGCTGCACTGCAAGCTGTATCACGCCGATACGCCACTGGCGCTGTCCGACGTGCTGCCAATCCTGGAAAACCTCGGCCTGCGCGTGCTGGGCGAGTTCCCGTACCGTCTGCGCCACACCAATGGCCGCGAGTTCTGGATTCATGATTTCGCGTTCACCGCCGCCGAAGGCCTGGACCTGGATATCCAGCAACTCAACGACACCTTGCAGGACGCCTTCGTCCACATCGTGCGTGGCGATGCCGAGAACGATGCGTTCAACCGCCTGGTGCTGACCGCCGGCCTGCCATGGCGCGACGTGGCGCTGCTGCGTGCCTACGCCCGTTACCTGAAGCAGATCCGCCTGGGCTTCGACCTGGGTTACATCGCCAGCACCCTGAACAACCACACCGACATCGCTCGCGAGTTGACCCGGTTGTTCAAGACCCGCTTCTACCTGGCGCGCAAACTCAGTGGCGATGACCTGGAAGACAAGCAACTGCGCCTGGAACAAGCGATTCTCTCGGCCCTGGACGACGTCCAGGTGCTCAACGAAGACCGCATCCTGCGTCGCTACCTGGACCTGATCAAGGCCACCCTGCGGACCAACTTCTACCAGACCGACGCCAACGGCCAGAACAAGTCCTACTTCAGCTTCAAGTTCAACCCGCACCTGATCCCGGAACTGCCGAAACCGGTGCCCAAGTTCGAGATCTTCGTCTACTCGCCACGGGTCGAAGGCGTGCACCTGCGCTTCGGCAACGTTGCCCGCGGCGGCCTGCGCTGGTCCGACCGTGAAGAAGACTACCGCACCGAAGTGCTTGGCCTGGTAAAAGCCCAGCAAGTGAAGAACTCGGTGATCGTGCCGGTGGGCGCCAAGGGTGGTTTCCTGCCACGTCGCCTGCCGTTGGGCGGCAGCCGGGACGAGATCGCGGCCGAGGGCATCGCCTGCTACCGCATCTTCATCTCGGGCCTGTTGGACATCACCGACAACCTGAAGGACGGCGCACTGGTACCGCCGGCCAACGTCGTACGTCATGACGACGATGACCCGTACCTGGTGGTGGCGGCGGACAAGGGCACTGCGACCTTCTCCGACATCGCCAACGGCATCGCCATCGACTATGGCTTCTGGCTGGGCGATGCGTTCGCCTCCGGCGGTTCGGCTGGCTACGACCACAAGAAAATGGGCATCACCGCCAAGGGCGCGTGGGTCGGCGTGCAGCGCCACTTCCGCGAGCGCGGCATCAATGTCCAGGAAGACAGCATCACTGTGGTGGGCGTCGGCGACATGGCCGGCGACGTGTTCGGCAACGGCTTGTTGATGTCCGACAAGCTGCAACTGGTCGCGGCCTTCAACCACCTGCACATCTTCATCGACCCGAACCCGGAGCCTGCCAGCAGCTTTGCCGAGCGCAAGCGCCTGTTCGACCTGCCGCGTTCGGCCTGGAGCGACTACGACACCAGCATCATGTCCGAAGGCGGCGGTATCTTCTCGCGCAGCGCGAAGAGCATCGCCATCTCGCCACAGATGAAAGAACGCTTCGACATCAAGGCTGACAAGCTGACCCCGACCGAGCTGCTCAACGCCTTGCTCAAGGCGCCGGTGGACCTGTTGTGGAACGGCGGTATCGGCACCTACGTCAAGGCCAGCACTGAAAGCCACGCCGATGTCGGCGACAAGGCCAACGATGCTCTGCGCGTGAACGGCAACGAACTGCGCTGCAAGGTCGTGGGCGAGGGCGGCAACCTGGGCATGACCCAACTGGGTCGCGTCGAGTTCGGCCTCAATGGCGGCGGTTCCAACACCGACTTCATCGACAACGCGGGCGGTGTGGACTGCTCCGACCACGAAGTGAACATCAAGATCCTGCTCAACGAAGTGGTGCAGGCCGGCGACATGACCGACAAGCAACGCAACCAGTTGCTGGCGAGCATGACCGACGAAGTCGGTAGCCTGGTGTTGGGCAACAACTACAAGCAGACCCAGGCCCTGTCCCTGGCGGCGCGCCGTGCCTTCGTGCGGATCGCCGAATACAAGCGTCTGATGAACGATCTGGAAGGCCGCGGCAAGCTGGATCGCGCCATCGAGTTCCTGCCGTCTGAAGAGGCGATCAACGAGCGTGTCGCGGCGGGCCATGGCCTGACCCGTGCCGAACTGTCGGTGTTGATCTCCTACAGCAAGATCGACCTCAAGGAAGCGCTGCTCAACTCCCTGGTACCGGACGACGATTACCTGACCCGTGACATGGAGACGGCTTTCCCGCCGACGCTGGTGAACCAGTTCTCCGAGGCCATGCGTCGCCATCGCCTCAAGCGCGAGATCGTCAGCACCCAGATCGCCAACGACCTGGTCAACCACATGGGCATCACCTTCGTTCAGCGGCTCAAGGAGTCTACGGGCATGAGCCCGGCGAACGTTGCGGGTGCTTATGTCATCGTTCGGGATATCTTCCACCTCCCGCACTGGTTCCGTCAGATCGAGGCCCTGGACCACCAGGTCTCGGCCGACGTGCAACTGGAGCTGATGGACGAACTGATGCGCCTGGGTCGTCGCGCCACGCGCTGGTTCCTGCGCAGCCGCCGCAACGAGCAGAACGCTGCCCGTGACGTCGCGCACTTCGGCCCGCACCTGGCAGCGTTGGGCCTCAAGCTCGACGAACTGCTGGAAGGTCCGACCCGCGAAGGCTGGCAGACCCGCTACCAGGCCTATGTGGCCGCCGGTGTGCCGGAGTTGCTGGCGCGTATGGTTGCCGGCACCACGCACCTGTACACCTTGTTGCCGATCATCGAGGCGTCCGACGTCACCGGCCAGAACGCTGCCGATGTGGCCAAGGCCTACTTCGCCGTGGGCAGCGCCCTGGACATCACCTGGTACCTGCAACAGATCAGCGCACTGCCGGTGGAAAACAACTGGCAGGCACTGGCCCGTGAAGCGTTCCGCGATGACATCGACTGGCAGCAACGGGCGATCACCATCTCGGTCCTGCAGGACGGCGACGCGACCCAGGATGTGGAAACGCGCCTGGCGATGTGGCTTGAGCAGCATCACGAAATGGTCGAGCGCTGGCGCGCCATGCTGGTGGACATCCGTGCCGCCAGCGGCACCGACTACGCCATGTACGCGGTCGCCAACCGCGAACTGCTGGACCTGGCGTTGAGTGGTCAGGCGGTCGTGACGGCCAACTGATCCGGCGTTGAATGAAAAAGCCCCGCATTGAGAGATGCGGGGCTTTTTTTTATATTCGCTGTGAGTCCCTGTGGGAGCGAGCTTGCTCGCGATGGCGGTGTATCAGTCACGTTCAATGTCGCTGACCCACCGCTATCGCGAGCAAGCTCGCTCCCACAGGGGGACAGCTGTGCTGTGGCTGTTAGTTTTTCAGCGGTATCAACACCGCTTCATCCTCACCCATCACCATGAACACCAGCAGTTTCGCCGGCTGGCTCGTGCTGGCGTTTCTCGAGACCAGGTGCTCGGACCCCGCTGCTTCATACCAGAACTCTCCAGTCTTGTAGGTCTTCGCCGGCTCACCCTTGACCTGGGAAGTGATGGCGCCTTCCAGTACGTAGGCCATGGCCGTGCCCTCATGCTTATGGGCAATGGACGCTTGGCCGGGGGCATAGTCGACGGTCAGCATCATGGTTTTTTTACCTGGAGCGTTTTTCAGCAATTGCTCCTGCAGCACCGTGACCTTCTCCGAAGGCGCGGCTTCGTGGGCGTAGGTCTGGGTAATGGGCAGCAGGCCGAGGGCGGCGATCAGACAGAGTGTTTTCATGAAGGTATGACCCATGTGGTTTCGAGTGATTTCGCGCTGTCGCGGCGATGGATTCACCCTAAGCCCCACGGAGGGGCAAGCAAACGTCCAATCTTTCGGAAGGTGGGTAGACCAATACCGCGATCCACCCAATTTGAAAGCTACCCCCTGTAGGAGCTGCCGAAGGCTGCGATCTTTGGCTCTTGATCTTTGGCTTGGGATTTAATTGGATTGGACAGGATCGCAGCCTCGTTGCACTCGGCTGCTCCTACAGACGCGGAGTGTCAGCTATTGAAGTCGACGCTGCGCGCCAGGCGGTTGTCGATCAGGCTGATGAAGCCTTGCACTTCCGGGCAGTTGAAGTGGGCTTGCATGGCCGCTTCCGACTGCCAGCGGGCACTGACGCTCCAGCGGTCGCCATCGTCCGGGCAATGGTCGACCAGGTAGGCATCGCAGCCCGGCTGCGTACGCAGGGTCTCGACGATTTGCTGCAATTGCCGGCCCAGTTCTTCCGAGCGACCGGCGGCGGCTTGCACCTGTACGGTATTGATCACTTGGCGAGACATTGTTCAGGCTCCTGAATCAAGTCGCAGGGGGTTGTTCAACATCAATGACACCCATGCAGGATAGGCCCGCCGGGGCAAGGCTCAAACAGCCAATGGGCGGATAAATGCCCAGTCCAATCCCTCAGGCCACTTGCTGCAGAATGTCGCGCAAGCGGTCCAGGGCTATGTCGATGTCCAGGGTTTCGATCGCGCCAAAACCAAAGAACAGGCCCGGCCGCACCGGGGCCTCGTTGAAAAAACCATCAAGGCTGTAGAGCCCGACTTCGGCTTTTTTCGCCAGTTCGATCACCAGCGCCAGGTCCATCGGAACCTTGCACAACACCGCCATATGAAAGCCCGCGGTGGTGGGCACGGCCTCGAACCAGGGCGATAAGTCCCCGCCCATGCGAGCCAGGATTCGCTCGCGGCGACCGGCATACAGGGTGTGGCAGCGGCGGATATGCTTGAGCAGGCAACCCTCGGCGATGAACTTCGCCAGCGCCCACTGGGGCAGGGTGGAGGTGTGCTGGTCGGTGAGGCGCTTGGCCAGGATTACCGCTTCAAGAATCGCCGGCGGCAGGATCGCATAGCCCAGGCGCAACTCCGGCAACAAGGTCTTGGAGAAGGTGCCGACGTACGCCACGATCCCGCGCTCGTCCAGGCTCTGCAACGAATCGGCGGGCCGGCCTTCGTAGCGGAATTCGCTGTCGTAGTCGTCTTCGATGATGATCGCCCCCAGCTCATAGGCCCGCGCCAGCAGGGCCTCGCGGCGGGCCTGGCTCATGGGCATGCCCAGGGGAAACTGGTGGGAGGGCGTCACATAAATCAACCGCGTGCCGTCGGGGATCAGGTCGACCCGCATGCCTTGCTCGTCCACCGGCACTCCGACCACCGTGGCGCCCTGGGAGCCGAACAGCAAGCGCGCCGGCGGGTAGCCCGGATCTTCCATGGCCACCAGGCTGCCGGGCCGGGTCAACACCCGCGAGATCAGGTCCAGGGCTTGCTGTGCGCCGTTGCACACCACCACGTCTTCATCCTGGCAATTTACCCCGCGGGAAAACGCGATGTGCCGGGCAATGGCATTGCGCAGCGACGGCAGGCCTTCGGGCTGGCTGTAGAAGCCCTTGGCGCTGGCGATCTGGCGCAGCGCATGGGCCGTGCAGCGCCGCCAGTCGTCCAGCGGAAACTGGCCCTTGCCCGTGGCGCCGCCGATGAAGTCGTAGCGCAACGCGCCTTCGAGGGTGGGATGGCGCATCAGGTCGGGCATGGTGCGCCAGGCTTCGACGACGTCGGCGCCGGCCAGTTCGCGGTGGCTCTGTTTGCGCACGATCCTGGCCGGCCGTGCGTTGACGTAGGTGCCTTTGCCGATGATGCCGGTGAGCAGGTTTTCGTAGGTCAGTTGAGCGTAGGTGTCGGAGACGGTCTTGCGCGAGACTCCCAGTTGTTCGGCCAGCAGGCGGCTGGGCGGCAGTTGCGTGCCGGCCGCCAGGCGACCGCTTTCGATGGCGCTGCGCAATTGTTGATACAACTGGCCCGACAGGTCCTTGCGGCCGTTGATGACAACATGAAGTTCCATACCCGCAAGCTCCTGGGCGATTGTTTGGCCGCCGGCGTCAAAGGCGCAAGATTACCCGCATTGTGCGACTGCATAGAAGTTGCGTGGGGAAAATCCCGCCTATTGGACTTGCCTCCGGGTTTTTCGACAAATTGGACCTGTCATTGGCCGGTCCCAGGGCCTAGCGTGAAGGTCTCGAATACCACGGAGCCCGCCATGAGCCCGCGTCTGGATTACTACACTGCATCGCCTGGGGCGATGAAAGCCATGATCGGCCTGGAAGCCCTGACCAGTCGCCTGAGTATCGAACCGGCGCTGCTGCATCTGATCAAGATCCGCGCTTCACAACTCAATGGCTGTGCCTTCTGCACCGACATGCATTCGGTGGAGGCGCGACGCCAGGGCGAGACCGAGCGGCGGCTCTACGCGGTGGCAGTGTGGCGCGACAGCGGTTTTTTCACTGCCCGCGAACGCGCCGCCCTGGCCTGGACCGAGGCGGTGACGCTATTGGCTGAAAGCCAGGTGCCGGACGACGTCTATGCCCAGGCCCGGGCCTGCTTCAGCGAGGAGGAACTGGTGGACCTGACCCTGGCGATCAGCACCATCAACAGCTGGAACCGGCTGGCGGTGAGTTTTCGCCAGAGTCCGGGTGGCTGATCCGCGAGAGCCAACTGTGGGAGCAAGGCTTGCCCGCGATGAACGATGATGAGGTGAATCTGGCGGACCGTGGCGCCTGGATCGCGAGCAAGCTTTGCTCCCACAGAGCAGGTCTGTCGTTTGCCTCTATTTATTTCCGTTGGGCAGCAGCGAATTGCTGGTCGGAACCGGCGGCCGCTGGGGCTTGACCGACGTGCCAAACGTATTGCCCATGCGCACGCCAGTGGCCGCCGGGGTTGCCAGGCCGATGCTGTTCGGTGCGCGTTCGTTGACCGGCACATTCATGGCATCCTGGGCCCGTTGCGCAGCTGTTGCAGCCTGCGGGTCGTTGCCCATCTGCCGGCTCAGGCAGTTGTAGTCGGGGGTCTTGTAGCCACCGACGGTCACCTCGATACACGCCGGGGCTTCTTCGCCCTGGGCCCACGGCAGGGCCAGGAGCAGCCCGACACCGGCCATCATTTTCGTCCACTGTTTCATCATCGACCTCCTGCCCGTCACACCCGACGGTTCGTTGTCTGGGCATCAGTCTAGTGCGGCCCGGAGGATTTGTATCAGATGTCATACGACATTCATAAACACCCCTCAGGATGACGGTTTTCAACGGATACGTCAGTCGTGCAGCAGGGCAGAGCCGGGGGCGGACGCGGGCGTGGATTGACCAGGGCGCCCTTGCGGTGGCTGATGGTGTTGCTGTGTCTGCTGGCCGGGCCGATCCAGGCGGTCGGCCTGGTGGACCTGGACATCGCGCCCCAGGAACTGACCACGGCGCTGGAGCAGTTCAGCCGGGCGACGGGCATGGCGGTGCTGGTGGACCACCAGTTGTCGAGCCAGCGTCATACGCTGGGTGTCCAGGGGCAGTTCACACCCTCCGAAGGGTTGAGGGTGTTGCTCAGCGGCACCGGGCTGGCGGCGCACTATGCCCGGGAGGATGCGTTCACGTTGCAGCCGGTGCAGGTCCGCGAGGTACCGCTGCCTCCCGGCGTCACCCCAGGCTTGAGTGACAGCAACTACGCGGCAGCGATCCAGACGGTCATCCAGCGCAATTTGTGTCGTTCACCGTTGACCCGCCCAGGCAGTTTCCGGGCGGTGCTGCAAGTGTGGATCGGCCGGGACGGCGTGGTCCAGCACAGCCGCCTGGTCAGTTCCACGGGCGACCTGATGCGGGACAAGGCCTTGGTCAACAGTTTGCAAAACCTCAGGATCGACCGTCCGGCGCCCAGCTCGTTGCGCCAGCCGGTGACCCTGCTTTTGTTACCCGACTCATCAGGAAGAAGCATGGAATGCATAGCAGGGGAAGGGGTGTCCGGGCGATGAAAGACTCCGGTCGCAGCCCGTTGGTGAAGTTGTTCCTCACCTCGTATGAGGATTTCAAGGTGCGCCTGCGCAGGCGCCTGGGGTCCGAGGAACTGGCCAACGACGTGCTGCATGAAACCTACCTGCGGGTCGATCGAATGATCGATACGCAGGAGATTGCCCAGCCCAACGCTTATTTATATCGCATGGCCCTGAACATCGCCGCCGACCGTCGACAGGCCGATGCGCGCCTGCTCACCGGCGATGAAATCGAGGAATTGCTGCAGGTCTCGGATGAAGCGCTGGATCCGGCCCGTGTGGTGGGTGGGCAGAAGGAGCTGCAGACCCTGCTCAAGGCCTTGTACGAACTGCCGGCGCGCCGTCGCAGGATTTTCATCGCCGCACGCCTGGAGGAAGCGCCGCACCTGGAAATCTCCCAGCGCTTCGGTATTTCCACGCGCATGGTGGAGAAGGAAATCAAGGCTGCGTTGGGGCACTGCGCCCAGCGCCTGGAAAGAAAAGTCATTCAGCGGTTCGGTCCCGGCGCGGGAAAACCGTCTTGAGAGTAGAGACCCGACCCTTTCGTGAGTGTGTGTGCGCTTGAACATCTTCAGCATCACTTCCCCTGACGCCACGCCCCAGGCCCGATTGGCCAGCGAGGCCCGAGACTGGCTGATCCTGCTGACCTCGGGGCGCGCCACCGTGGCCGATGCCCGGGCCTTGCGCCTGTGGTGCGGGCAAAGCCCCGAACATGCCCGGGCCTTCGAACAGGCCAAGGCGCTGTGGCAGGGGCTGCAACCTGCCGCCGCCGCGGTGCAGGCGCCCCGGCATTTCGGCCGCCGGGCGTTGTTGGGTGGCGCCATCGCGGCGTCGGCAGCTTTCCTGTTGATCCGCGCCACGGTGCCCGGTGGTGTTTCCGGGCTGGGAGCCGACTACGTCACCGATGTCGGCGAACAGCGCCGGGTGGAACTGGCCGAGGGCGTCAGCCTGGAACTCAATACCCAGACCCGCCTCAGTCGCCGCGCGCTGGCCGATGGCGGGCAAGGACTGGAGTTGCTCAGCGGCGAGATTGAAGTGCAGGGGCGCAGTGCCCAGGTGGTCAGCGTCCAGGCCGGCACCGGCTGGATCAGCGCTGCCCGGGCACGCTTCAACATTCGCTACACCGACCAGAGCGTCTGCGCGACTTGCCTGGAGGGTGTGGTGCAGGTCGAGGTACAAGGCCAGCGGTTTCGCCTGGAGCCGGGCATGCAACTGACTTACGACCCTGGTCGGGTGGGCGCTCCCAAGCGTGCCGATGTGTCGGCAGCCATCGCCTGGCGTGAGCAAGTCCTGGTGTTCAACGACGCGACCCTGGCCAGCGTCATCGATGAAATCAACCGCTACCGTCCCGGCATGTTGCTGCTGCTCAACCGCGAACTGGGCCAGCGCAAGGTCCAGGCGCGGTTTCGCCTGGACCAACTGGCGGGCGTGGCGCTGTTGATCCGCGATGCCTACGGCGCCAAATGCACTGAATTGCCGGGTGGGGTGGTGGTGCTGAGCTGAGGCCAGTGGCGTCTGGGCAGGCCTCATCGCGAGCAAGCTCGCTCCCACAAAGGCCCGGTGCTTGGCCCAAATCTAGAATTCACCCAATACCCCTGTGGGAGCGAGCTTGCTCGCGATGAGGTCGGCACATTCGACATCGCCCTCAACAGACCCACCGCTATCGCGAGCAAGCTCGCTCCCACAATGTGTGCCAAGCCTTGAAGGTCACCCGATAATCTGGGGGAGCTATTCCAATGGCCCCAGCACCTGTCGATATTTCTCTATGCCCTGAGGCGTCTGCCGGGTCAGGCTGATTTCGATGCCCATCGGGTTTTCCTGGCGGTTGCCGCTGAGCTTGCGCCAGCCTTTTTCCTTGTGCCAGTACCGCAGTCCGGCGTCGCTGACGTCACTGAGCACCGCCACGCCCGGGCCGGGCGCGGGCAGTGGATAGCGATTGCGGGCCTGGCCTTGGGCGCGGTAAAGCGTGTCGCCCTTGAGCCACCAGCGCACCCGTTGCAACTCGCCCTCCTGGGTCGCCGCCACGCGGATCACATCCAGGCGAAACCCCCTGCCATCGGTGCTGCGCACGGTGAGGGCGGGCGGGGCGGTCGAGGGCGGGTCGTCGACGCCGGGTTTTACCGGTTCACTCAGCTCGATGCTGGCGCGCAGGGCCACGTCGCGCTCCAGTTGGTTCAATACCCGCAACAAGGCTTCGGTCTGTTCGGTACTGGCCTGCAAATGGCTGTCGGCACGGGTCACGCTGTCCAGCCCGCGCCAGGCGATCAGGCTGACCACCGCCATCAGCAGGATCGCCACCATCACTTCCAGCAAGGTGAAGCCGGTCTGCCGGGCGCTCATTGGAGTTGCACCCGCCCGGCGGCACTGCGTTGCACCGTGAGACTGTTCAGGCCGTCCGACAAGCGGATCTGCAAGGGCTCGCCGAGCCATTCGGCATTGAGCACGACCCGCTGCCTGGGTTCCACGCGAACCTCCATCGACGGGCTCTGCCAACGACGGGAATGCAATTGCGGATCGTCCTTGAAGCGATCCAGCCCCACGCCTTGATCGGCGCGACGACTGAAGCCGAACCCCTTGGCATCCCAGCGCCAGGTAATCGGCCGTCCGTCAGTGCGGGCTTCGGTCTGGGCCAGTTGCAACAGTTGCACCAGTCGCTCGCCATCCTGGCGCAGCAACTTCAACGGATCCGGCTTGATGCTCAGGCTCACGGCGGCGCTGGCAATGCCGATGATCACCAGCACCACCATCAATTCGATCAGGGTGAAACCGCGTTGCTTGCCGAGGTTCATGCGCGCTCCTTTGCGTGAAAGCCATCCTGCACGGTGAAGATGATAAGGATGTGAAATAAAACGGAGAGAATTGACGCGTACGCTGGACGCTGGAACCAAAAAAAGGAGATTCAGGCCATGACGTTCATAGAGCGTGTGTCCCCGGCGCAAATCGTCCAGGCCGTGGGCCTGTTGGCGGCGTTGGCCGGGGTGGCGACCTGGTCTTCGCTGCTGCTCACGTCGGCCGAGTCGCGCACGCCGGATGTCGCCCCGCAACGCATGGCCGAGCGTTCCGATAACCCGGCGCTGCAATGGTTCTCCAACCAGCCGGCAGCAGTGGACATCAAGGTCAGCGGCGTGATGGCCGGCACTCGCACGCCCGTGGCGATCCTCAGTCTCAACGACGGACCGCCGCGCAGTTTCCTGGTGGGTGAACGGGTGGCCCAAGGGGTACGGTTGGTGGCGATCGAGGCGCAGGCGGTGGTCATCGAGCGCGGCAATGAGCAGACCCGGCTGGTCCTGGCTCGGTTGCCGGATTCGGTGAGTCTGCCTTCTCTGTGGGAGCAAGGCTTGCCCGCGATGAAGACGACGCAGTCTCCGAGGAAATGAGGCGCCTGCATCGCGGGCAAGCCTTGCTCCCACAGATAAACCCCTCGCCACAAAGGATGTGTTAGCCCACACCACTCAAGGCTTTTCCCGGCTGACCAACGTCTCCAACCGAGCCAACGGTGGTGCTTCGCGACTGCGGTCCGACACGCTCAGTTCGACCCGCAGCAGCCTACCGTTTTCCGCCGGGCGCAAGTTCTGTTCGCAACGCAACAGCAATCGCCCCTGATCGCATTCGAACACTTTCGAGCCCTGGGCAAAACGGCCTTCCAGACGCAACTGCGCCAGTTGGCTACGGGCGGCCAGCAGGGCGATGGATTTGTCGCGCAGCAGGCCGTTGCTCTGGGTCATCACCGCAGCCACGCGCACCGCGGCCGACATGGCCACGGCGATGATCGCCAGGGCCACCAGCACTTCGATCAGGGTGAAGCCGGCTTGCGGCGCAGGGCGTGACATGGCGCGGGCTCGGGGGCGAGGGCAGCCTTCAAGGCTAGCCGCCGTTCATGACCAATTGACGACGCAAGCTCCAGAGCAATTTCAATATCACTGACATATTTTCTTGCAACACTGCGCCTCGAATCGAATCCAGCGAAGGACCGTCGAGATGCAGATTGCCCGTTACAAAGCCCGTTTCCCAGGCCCTCGCGGGCAGTCGGGTTTCACCCTGATCGAAATCATGGTCGTGGTGGTGATCCTCGGCATCCTGGCGGCGATGGTGGTGCCCAAGGTACTCGACCGCCCTGACCAGGCGCGGGCAACGGCGGCGAAACAGGACATTGGCGGCCTGATGCAAGCCCTGAAGCTGTATCGCCTGGACCACGGCAGTTACCCGAGCATGAACCAGGGCCTCAAAGTGCTGGTGGAAAAGCCCGCCGATGCGAAAAACAGCACCTGGCGCTCTTATCTGGAGCGCCTGCCCAACGACCCATGGGGCCGTCCATATAACTACCTCAACCCGGGTGCCAACGGCGAAGTCGATATCTTTTCCCTGGGGGCCGACGGTCAGCCTGACGGCGACGGCGTGAATGCCGACATTGGCTCCTGGCAGTTGTAAGGGCCGTGATGCAGACGGATTCGCCCCTCGCGGCGAAGCAGCGCGGCATGGCGGTCATCAGTGCCTTGCTGATCGCTGCCGTGGTGGCGGTCATCGCCGGCGGCATGCTGACCCGCCAGACCCTGTTCACCCGCAGCCTGGAGGCCGAGCAGTTGCGCGTCCAGGGCACGGCGCGGTTGCAGGGTGGCCTGCAACTGAGTCGCCAGTTGCTCTGGGACGCCCGCCAGCGCGATCCGCTGACGCGCTTTGGCCAACCCTGGGCCAACCCCATCGTGATGCCGGGTTCGGGCCAGATCGACACGCCGTTCGAAGGCCAGCTGGAAGATGAGCAAGGCAAGTTCAACCTGCGCAACCTCGTCGCCAATGAGCGTGTGGACGAAGAACAAGTGCGCGCCTTCGAACGCCTGTGCCAGCAGTTGGGCGTGGCACAAGCGGTCAGCACGCGCATTGTCGAAAGGGTGGTCGAGGCCTATCCGCGCCTGTTGAATCCGCAGCGGGTGGACCAGGCGCCAAAGGCCAATACCTTCAACAGCGGCCGCGAGACCTCGCCACAGGCCGACAACACGCCGCAGGCACCGACGCGCCCGATGCTGCGCACCTTGCAAGACTTGCGCAGCGTCAAGGGCGTCAATGCGCGGTTACTGGAAACACTGGCGCCTTACGTGACGATCCTGCCGACCAACACCTGGCTCAATGGCAACACTGCCAGTGCCCCGGTGCTGGCCGCCTACGTGCCGGGGCTGTCGCTGCAACGGGCCGAGGCACTGGTCAGGGAACGCGACGGTGGCCACTGGTTTATCAATCGTGGGGATTTCGTCAATCGCCTGCGCATGCCGGAGCTGGACACCGCCAGCGTCAAGGTTGGCATCACCAGCGACTGGTTTCTCCTGCGAGGCCAGGCACGCAGCGGACAGCGGCGGGTCGAACTGGAGGCGTTGCTGCAACGCACCGAGGACCGCTTGCCCCAGGTGATCTGGTCAAGGGTGGGCGTATGACGCGCTTGCGCATCGCCCTGGCGCCGCTGGGCAGCCTGGATCTCGACAGTGAGGTGGCATTTGCCTGGCTGGATCGCCAGGGCCAGGTTCGTGAGCAGGGCCGCAGCAGCCTCCGTGCGTTGGGCCAAGGCGGTAAGACTATTTCTGTGGAGTGCTTCCTTCATCCCCGCGACAGCCTGTTGACTCGCCTGGAGTTACCGTCGTTGCCAGCGGCCAAGATCACCGCCGCGGTGACGTGCGCGGCCCAGGCCCTGATGCTCGGTGCCAGCGAACACATGCAGGTGGCCCACAGTCCGCGCGGCGTCGACGGGCAGGTGCAGATCGCCTGGCTGGACCGTGAATCCCTCGCCACGCTGGGCCGGCTTGTGCACCAGGCTGGCATGAAGCTGCGTGGCCTCTATCCGGCGGCCTACGCCTTGCCGGTGCTGTCGGGGCCGGTGGCCTGTATCGAGGACGGCCACCTGCTGGTGCGCCATGACCTGCAGCACGCCGTGGTGCAACCGTTGCAGGAGGAGGCGCTGGACGAATGGCTGCTGGAAACGGGGCCTGGGTTGCACTGGGTCGGCGAGGCGCCGCCGCAATCTTCGATCAGCACCTTGGCCGAAACCCAACGCTGGATGGGTGCTGCGCCAGGTTGGGGACTGCATGCCGGCCTTGCACGCAACGCGGCCGAGCGCGGCGGTTGGGGCCGGGCGGCGGCGATCTGCGCGACAGCGCTGGCAGTATGGGTGATTGGGTTGAACCTCTACGCCGCCCGCGAAGCGGCCCAGGGCCAACGGCTCAAGGCGCAGATGAGCCAGCGGGTGAAGCAGGCGTTTCCCGAGTTGCCGGTGATTCTCAACCCGCTGCAACAGGCGCGCCAGCAAATCGCGGCGCGCCAGAACGGTGCAGCGACCGACCCGGCCCAACGCTTTGCCAGCCTGGTGCAACAGGCGGGCAGCGCCATGCCGTTCATGAGCGGCAATGTCCAGGCGCTGGTATTCGAGAACGGTGAGTTGCGCCTGAATGTCGTGGCCGAGGCGCAGAAAACCACTGCCGAAGAGGATTGGAAAATTCTCCTGGCCCAGGCCGGCATTGACGTCGCTGCCATCGATCAGGGTTGGACCCTGCGTGTGGCTCCGGCCGGCCAGGGCAGCTCCGACGAAACTCCGGACGCCGAAGATGAATAAGCAATCCCTGGCCCTGGCGTGGGGGCGCTGGCAAGCCTGTCGCACGCGTTTGCGCACGTTCTGGCAGGGGCTGGCAGTGCGCGAGCAAGCCGCCGTGGCCCTGGCTGCGCTGGTGTTGGGCGGCTGCCTGGTCTGGCTCGCACTGATCCAGCCACCGCTCAAGACCATCGCCTACTGGCAAGCCGAAACCCCGAAGCTGCGTTCACAGACCGAAGCCCTCGAAGTGCTGTTGCGTGACGTCGCAGGGCTTGCGCCCGACCAGCCTCTTGAAGCGGCCTTGCGCCAGAGCCTGGACGCCAGCGGCTTGAGCGAGCACTACCAACTGCGAGCGCCCGACGCCGAGCGCCCCAACGCCTGGCAGCTCACGTTCGACCAGGCTCCGGCAGAGGCGGTGATCAGCTGGCTATTGGGCAACCCACGGCAATTCTCCCTGGAAGTGATCGAGGCCCGTTTGCAGCGCACCGCCCTTGCCAATCCCGACAACCACGACAACGACACCGACAACACCGCCGGCACACTGTCCGGAACCGTTCGCATGGATCAGGCGCAAGGCGCTAAGGAAGCTTCATGAAAGGGGCCAGATACCCACGTCATTGGCGCAAGGCTGCACCGCTGTTGTTGCTCGCGTTGAGTGCGTGCAACAGCACGCCACCCGCGTCGCAGCCACCGTTGCTGGTGGACAGCGAGTTGGGTATTCCATTGGGGAGTACCCAGCGCAGTGGCGATGCATTACTCGATCGCCAGCGGGCCCAGGACCTGCGTGAACATAAGCCCGCGGTGCGGCACCAGGTCGACCTTACCGCCCGTGCCCGTGAGCCGCGTAGCAATGCGCCGGCGCGCACACCCTTGGGCGATCAACCGGTGACGCTGAATTTCGTCGAGGCCGATATCCAGGCGGTAGTGCGGGCCTTGTCCCGTTCCACCGGCCAACAGTTCCTGGTAGACCCGCGCGTCAAGGGCAACCTGACGCTGGTGTCCGAAGGCCAGGTGCCGGCCCACCAGGCCTACGACATGCTGCTGGCCGCGCTGCGCATGCAAGGCTTCAGCGTGGTAGACGTCGGCGGCGTGGCCCAGGTGGTGCCGGAGGCCGATGCCAAGCTGCTGGGTGGGCCGATCTACAGTGCCGACAAACCGGCCGGCAACGGCATGCTGACCCGCACCTTTCGCCTGCAATATGAGAACGCGGTGAACCTGATCCCGGTGCTGCGCCCGATCGTGTCGCCGAACAACCCGATCAATGCCTACCCGGGCAACAACACCATTGTCGTCACCGATTACGCCGAGAACCTGTCGCGGGTCGCGCAACTCATTGAAGGCATCGACACCCCGAGCGCCATCGACACCGACGTGGTGCCGGTCCACAACGGCATCGCCGTCGACATCGCGCAAATGGTCTCCGACCTGCTGGAAACCCAGGGCGGCGACCAGACCCAGAAGATCAACGTGATCGGCGACCCGCGCTCCAACTCCATCATCATCCGCGCCGGCAGCCCCGAACGCACGGAGCTGGCGCGCAACCTGATCTACAAACTCGACAACGCCCAGAACAACCCGAGCAACCTGCATGTGGTGTACCTGCGCAATGCCCAGGCCGGCAAACTGGCCCAGGCCCTGCGCGGATTGCTCACCGGGGAAAGCGAAGGCGAGGGCAGCGACAACTCGCGTTCGGTGCTCAGCGGCATGGGCGGCAACACCAATGGCCAGAGCGGGCAGAGCAGCAGTGGCGATGGCACCAGCAGCACCACCGGCGGCAGTGCTTCGACCAGCGGCAACGGCTACGCCCAAGGCAGCAACAGCACGACCTCCGCTTCGCCGAAAAACGAACAGGGCACTGCCTTCAGCGCTGGCGGCGTGACCATCCAGGCCGACGCCACCACCAACACCTTGCTGATCTCCGCGCCGGACCCGCTGTACCGCAACCTGCGGGAAGTCATCGACCTGCTGGACCAGCGTCGCGCCCAGGTGGTGATCGAGAGCCTGATCGTCGAGGTCGGCGAGGACGATGCCAGCGAATTCGGCGTGCAATGGCAGACCGGCAACCTCGGTGGCAGCGGCGTGATCGGCGGGGTCAATCTCGGCGGCACGGGGCTCAATCTCAATGGCAAGACCAGCATCGACGTGCTGCCCCAGGGCCTGAACCTGGGAGTGGTCAACGGCACGGTGGACATTCCCGGTATCGGCAAGATTCTCGACCTCAAGGTCCTGGCCCGGGCCTTGAAGAGCAAGGGTGGCACCAATGTGTTGTCGACACCGAACCTGCTGACCCTGGACAACGAAGCAGCAAGCATTTTTGTCGGCCAGACCATTCCCTTCGTCAGCGGTAGCTACGTCACCGGCGGAGGCGGCACCAGCAACAACCCGTTCCAGACCGTGACCCGCGAGGAGGTGGGTTTGAAGCTCAATGTCCGGCCGCAGATTTCCGAAGGCGGGACGGTCAAGCTCGATATCTATCAGGAGGTCAGCAGCGTCGATAATCGCGCCTCGAGCACCACGGGTATCGTCACCAACAAGCGCGCCATCGACACCAGCATCCTGCTCGACGACGGACAGATCATGGTCCTTGGCGGGCTGTTGCAGGATGGCTACAGCCAGAGCAATGACGCGGTGCCGTGGTTGTCGACGATCCCGGGGATTGGCGCGCTGTTTCGCAACGAGCGGCGGCAGATCACCAAGACCAACCTGATGGTGTTCCTGCGGCCCTACATCATCCGCGACACGGCGGCGGGCCGCGGCATCACCCTCAACCGCTACGACTTCATGCGCCGCGCCCAGGGCCTGCTGCAACCGGAACGCAGCTGGGCACTGCCGGACATGCAAGCCCCGCAACTACCGGCCTCGGCCCGGGCCATCCCCGGGGCTGCGCCGGTGAGCTTGCAGACACCCAGGGCGGTGATCAAGGCGGTGCCCGTCGAAGGAGGCACCCGTTGATGAACACCCTCCCATACGCCTGGGCCAAGGCCCAGCGCCTGGTGTTGCGCCAGTCCGAAGAAGGGGCGGTGCTGATGGTGTGTCCGTCCACGCCGGGCTGGTCCATCAGTGAAGTGCGTCGCCAGTTTGGCGAGGTGCGGTTGGAGCGGGTGCGCGACGAGGAGCTCGATGGGCTGCTCAACAGTGCCTATGCCGACACCGGCAGTGCCGCGGCGGTGGTGGGCGCGGCGGAAAACGAAGTCGACCTCGACCGGCTGATGCAGGACATCCCCGAGATCACTGACCTGCTGGACACCCAGGACGGCGCGCCGGTGATCCGCATGATCAACGCCTTGCTGACCCAGGCCGCACGGGACGAGGCCAGCGACATCCACATCGAACCCTACGAGAGCCATTCGGTGGTGCGCTACCGCGTCGACGGCACCCTGCGCGATGTGGTTTCGCCGCGCAAGGCCCTGCACGGCGCACTGGTGTCGCGGATCAAGATCATGGCCCAGCTCGACATCGCCGAAAAACGCCTGCCCCAGGACGGGCGCATCGCCCTGCGCGTCGCCGGGCGACCGATCGATATCCGCGTCTCGACGGTGCCCACCGGCCATGGCGAACGGGTGGTGATGCGGCTGTTGGACAAGCAGGCCGGACGCCTGCAATTGGAAACGTTGGGGATGGACACGGACGTGCTGGGCAAGCTCGATCACCTGATCCGCCAGCCCCACGGCATCGTCCTGGTTACCGGCCCCACGGGCAGCGGCAAGACCACCAGCCTCTACGCCGCCCTGGCTCGGCTGGACGCCAGCGTCCACAACATCCTCACGGTGGAAGACCCGGTGGAATACGACCTGCCGGGCATCAGCCAGATCCAGGTCAACGCCAAGATCGACATGACCTTCGCCCTGGCTCTGCGGGCGATCCTGCGCCAGGACCCGGACATCATCATGATCGGCGAAATCCGCGACCTGGAGACCGCGCAAATCGCCGTGCAGGCCTCCCTCACCGGGCACCTGGTGCTGGCGACGCTGCACACCAATGATGCGGTGTCGGCCGTCAACCGCTTGATCGACATGGGCGTCGAGCCATTCCTGCTGGCTTCATCGATGCTCGGCGTGCTCGCCCAGCGACTGGTGCGCAGGTTGTGCCCGCAGTGCAAACAGCCCGATCCGGCCACGCCCGGCACCTGGCGGCCGGTGGGGTGCCCGAGCTGTAACCAGACCGGCTACAGCGGCCGCACCGGCATCCATGAATTGTTTTGCATTGACGATGACATCCGCACGCTGATCCACCAAGGGGCAGGGGAGCAGGCACTGCGCGCCGCCGCTCGCCGAGCGGGGATGTTCAGCATGCGCGAGGACGGCGAACGCTGGGTGCGCAGTGGCACCACGGCCCCTGAAGAAATCCTGCGCGTAACACGGGACGCCTGATGAATCGCTACCGTTTCGAGGCCGCCGACGCCCAGGGCAAGATCGAATCCGGACACTTGGAAGCCGACAGCCAGGGGGCGGCTTTCAACCTGTTGCGCAGCCGTGGGCTGACGGCATTGCAGGTGCAGGTTGAGCGCAATACGCCGCCAGCCAACGGCGGTGGCTTGTTCAGCGCCAAGCTTTCGGACAACGACCTGGCCTGGGCCACCCGGCAACTGGCGAGCCTGCTGGGCGCAAGCCTGCCGTTGGAAGCGGCGTTGAGCGCCACGGTGGAACAGGCCGAGCGCAAGCACATCGCCCAGACCCTGAGCGCGGTGCGCGCCGATGTGCGCAGCGGCATGCGCCTGGCCGAAGCCCTGGCGGCGCGGCCACGGGATTTTCCGGAAATCTACCGGGCGTTGATTGCCGCCGGTGAAGAGTCCGGTGACCTGGCCCAGGTGATGGAGCGGTTGGCGGACTACATCGAGGAACGCAACAACCTGCGGGGCAAAATTCTCACGGCGTTCATCTACCCCGGGGTGGTGGGGCTGGTGTCGGTTGCCATCGTGATTTTCCTCCTCAGCTATGTCGTGCCGCAGGTGGTCAGCGCGTTCTCCCAGGCCCGGCAAGACCTGCCCGCGCTGACCGTGGCGATGCTCACCGCCAGTGATTTCATTCGTGCCTGGGGCTGGTTGTGTTTTGGCGTACTGGCCGGTGGCTTCTGGAGTTGGCGCATGTACTTGCGCAAACCGGCGGCGCGGTTGAACTGGCACGCGCGGGTGTTGCGCCTGCCGCTGATCGGGCGCTTTGTACTGGGCCTCAACACCGCGCGGTTTGCCTCCACCCTGGCAATTCTCGGCGGAGCAGGGGTGCCGTTGCTGCGGGCGCTGGAGGCCGCGCGCCAAACCTTGTCCAACGACCGCCTGAGCCAGAGCGTCAGCGAGGCCACGGCCAAGGTCCGCGAAGGGGTCAACCTGGCGGCGGCGCTGCGGGTGGAAAAAGTCTTCCCGCCGGTGCTGATCCACCTGATCGCCAGCGGCGAGAAAACCGGCTGCCTGCCACCGATGCTCGAACGCGCCGCGCAAACCCTGTCCCGAGACATCGAACGCCGGGCGATGGGCATGACTGCGCTGCTGGAGCCGTTGATGATCGTGGTCATGGGCGGCGTAGTGCTGGTGATCGTCATGGCGGTGTTGTTGCCGATTATCGAGATCAATCAGTTGGTTCAGTAAGCACACGCAACCCGTGGCGAACATTGATCTTGTGGCGAGGGGATAAATCCCCTCGCCACAACTGCCGCGATCAGCCAGTTATTTTTGCCGTGCCGCAGCATCTCCCGAGCCTTGATCGCGCCAAGCTCGGGTTCCTCGTTCTGTCATTTTTCCGCGCCCGGCAACCACCCGCCGTCCTCTCCACCGCGCCCCCACATGGCACGGCCATGAAACCCGCTCGAAACCCCAACCCAGAGCCCTCGAACACCCGAGGAAAAAACTCGAAAAACAGCCCTCAGCTCCCGAGGTTTTTTCCTTTATCTGTCACCGGAAACTGCGAATTTCTAACCCATGGCCTCACCCCATCGCCATCGGCACAGGACCGAGCGCCATGACGGCAAGCACGCGTCACCCAACCTACGTACGAACACGATGAAAGGAGATTCTTCATGTTTAAGCGCAACGTTCTCGCGGTATCCCTGACCCTCGCCGGCCTCTGCGCCGCTCAGGCCGCCATGGCTGATGTCAACGGCGGTGGTGCTACCTTGCCTCAGCCGCTGTACCAGACCTCCGGTGTACTGACTGCCGGTTTCGCCCCTTACATCGGCGTGGGCAGCGGTGCTGGCAAGTCGGCTTTCCTGACCAACGACTACACCAAGTTCGTGCCTGGCGACACCAGCGGCAAGAAAGTGCACTGGGCTGGTAGCGACTCCAAGCTCAGCGCCACTGAACTGAGCACCTACGTCAGTGCCCACGGTGCCGCCTGGGGTCCATTGATCCAGGTGCCTTCGGTCGCCACTTCGGTTGCCATTCCGTTCAACAAGACCGGCACTGCCAACGTCGACCTGAGCGTCAACCAACTGTGCGGCGTGTTCTCCGGCCGTCTGACCGACTGGAGCCAGATCACTGGTTCGGGCCGTACCGGCGCGATCACCGTGGTTTACCGTGCCGAGAGCAGCGGCACCTCCGAGCTGTTCACCCGCTTCCTGAACGCCAAGTGCGCTGAAACCGGCACCTTTGCCATCACCACCAACTTCGCTTCCAGCTACAGTGGTGGTCTGCCAGCCAGCGCCGTATCCGCTACTGGCAGCCAGGCTGTAATGACAGCGTTGAACGCTGCCCAAGGTCGTATCACCTACATGAGCCCGGACTATGCCGCTACTACCCTGGCCGGTCTGGATGACGCCACCAAGGTCGCTCGTGTTGGCGGTCTTTCCCCAGCACCGGCCAACGTGTCGGTAGCGATCAATGCCGTTCCCGTTCCGGCTGCTGCCGACCGGTCAAACCCGAATGCCTGGGTTCCTGTTTTCACTTCTCAAAAAGTGATTGATGAAACAATTCCGGCTGATCCTAGCTTGCGCCTCTACCCAACCACCGGTTATCCGATCCTGGGCTTCACCAACGTGATCTTCAGCCAGTGCTACGCCAATGCTGCACAAACCACTCAGGTGCGTGATTTCTTCACCCGTCACTACAACGGCACCGCTGCCAACAGCAACGACGCGGCGATCACTGCCAACCGCTTCGTTCCACTGCCTGGCGCTTGGAAATCTGCCATCCGTGGCAGCTTCCTGACCGCTACCAACGCTCAAAGCATCGGCAACACCAACGTGTGCAATGGCATCGGTCGTCCGCTGTAACACCACGCTAAGCGACACGTAACACCGATCAGCAACGGCGAAAGCCGTTGCTGATTTTTTGCGTCACAGCCGTACCAACACAGCCACATGAAATTTTCATGACATCCGTTCGGTCCCGAGCGGCTGTAACCGCCTATCCCCTATAACCAACGCTGGCAGCTTGATAGCACTGCGTTGCGCCCCTTAGAGCGAACCCGAAAGGATGAGTAGGATGCTGCGCTGCAAACCCCAGACGAACCTGAATGCTCCACGTCGCGATGGCGAGTTGTCGATGTTGCGGCTCAAGCCGCTGGCCCAGGCCATTGCCCTGCTGATGGTGGCCGGCAATGCCCACGCAGCGACGGCGTTCAGTTCGGCCTGGTTTGCCGCCAAGGGCGCGTCCCAGGCCGGTGGCGCGGCGCGGCCTACGACCGCGCAACCAGGCATGCCGCCGCCCCTGGCGCAGCAGCAACGGGCCAATGCGCAGTTGCAGCGTTCGCTGACCAACCTCAACAACACCGTAGCCGCCATCGCCGCCCAGCAGGCGGCCCAGGCAGCGGGGCGGCAAGCCGCGCTCGGGCAGGTACAGGTTGTGCCCGACGGCTTGGGCGAGGGTGGGCTCAAGGTCGATAACAGCCTGACCCAGGGCTGGCTCAACGCCAAGGGACCGCAGCAGACCCAGACCGGTGGCAAGACCACGGTGAAGATCGAGCAGACCGCCGACAAGGCGATTCTCAACTGGGAAACCTTCAACGTCGGGCGCAATACCACGGTGGATTTCCAGCAGCAGTCGGACTGGGCTGTGCTCAACCGGGTCAACGACCCCCAGGCGCGACCGAGCCAGATCCAGGGCCAGATCAAGGGCAACGGCACGGTGATGCTGGTCAACCGCAACGGCATCATTTTCAGCGGCAGCAGCCAGGTCAACGTGCGTAACCTGGCGGCGGTGGCGGCCAACATCAGCGATGAACAATTCAGCAAGCGCGGCTTGTATGTCGATGCCACCGGCAGCCAACCGACTTTCACCGACGCAGCGGGCAAGATCGAAGTGCAGCAGGGCGCGTTGATCCAAACCCACCGTGCCGCCACTTCCACGGCCGGGGGCGGCTATGCCTTGCTGCTGGGTAGCGAAGTGGAGAACGCTGGCTCCATCATCACCGCCAAGGGCCAGACCACCCTGGCGGCAGGCGACAGCTTCTACATCCGGCGCGGCCAGGGCACCAGCGGCAACCTGCGTTCCACCACCCGTGGCAACGAGGTCGCGACCTCCCTCAAACCGGGCAGCAGCGCCGGCACGGTGATCAACAGCGGCCTGATCCAGGCCAGCACCGGCGACGTCACCCTCACCGGGCACACTGTGCAGCAGAACGGCGTGGCGGTGGCGAGCAGTTCAGTGGACATCCGCGGCACCGTGCACCTGCTCAACGCCTCGAGCGACAGCAGCGGCAGCGTGATCCTGGGGCAGGGCAGCGCCACGGCGGTGTTGCTCGATGCTGCCGGCGGCAGTGCCCTGGACAGCCAGCGCAATGCCGGACCGGCCGGCTTGGATGGCACGCCGAACAACCTGATCACCGGCCAGTTCAACAACCTCAGCAGTGTGGTGGACCGCAGCGACCAGTCCCGGGTCGAGATTGTCAGCGGCGGCAGCGTCGACTTCCAGAATGGTTCCATCACTCTGGCCACCGGCGGCCAGGTCGCGGTCAGCGCTGCCGGGCGCAGCCTGGTGCGTGATGGTGCGGTGATCGATGTGTCCGGCGCCATCGGCGTCAAGGTGGCGATGGAATCCAACTCCATCAAGGTCAACGTCCAGGGCAACGAACAGCGCGACGCACCGGTCAACCGCGAGGGCGGCAAGCTGACCAACAATGATGTGTGGGTGGACGTGCGTGACTTGATCTACGTGCCGGCGGGCACCAACGGCTACGCCACCGACCGTTGGTACACGGCGGGCGGGCTGTTGGAAGTGGGCGGTTATTTGGGGACCCGAGGCCACAGCGCCGGTGAATGGGCTGCTCAAGGTGGCACCCTGACGTTCACCGGCAACGACGTGGTGACCCAACAGGCAGCGCAACTGAACCTGTCCGGCGGCACTTTGGATGTGCAGAGCGGCTACTTACGCCAGTCCTGGCTCAAGGGCCCCAATGGGCGTTTGTATGACTTGTCCAAGGCGCCGGGGGACATCCTCTACACCGGGATTTACAAGGGCTACGAAGACCACAGCCAGCGCTGGGGCCAGACTGATTACTACTACAACCCGCTGATCGCCCCACGACAGCGCTTTGAAGCTGGCTACACCGTCGGTCGTGATGCCGGCAAGCTGGTGGTGTCGACCCGCAACGCGGTGCTGGAAGGCCAGATCGTTGGTGAGGTCTATCAGGGCGAACGCCAGACCCAGGCGCCGAACCTCAACCTCGATGGCTACCAGCAATCGCAAAACGCCGTGGCCCGACGGGCGCAATTGTGGGTGGGTAGCTACACGCCGATCTATGACAAGGCCAGCGGTGTGATCAACAGCGCCTTGAACCCCACGCTTGATCAGGTCACCGTCGGCAAGGTGACCGAGAAAATTGCTGCGGGGCTGGACCTGACCTCGGTGGTCGACACCGATCGGCAAGGCAAACTGGTTCTGGATAACGATCTGCTCAACGGCTTCCAGCTCGGTGCGGTCAAGGTGGCGGCGGCAGAAGGCATCAAAGTCGATGGCACGCTAAAAGTGGCCGATGGCGGCGACATCACGCTTTATGCACCGCAGGTCGAAGTGAACGCCGACCTGACGGCCCGCAGTGGTCGCATTGCCTTGGGTAACGTGCTTAAACAGGTCAGAACCGATAATTTCCAGATGGGCGATGTCGTGCTTTCGCCCGCCGCAGGTCAGCGTGCTGTGGTCACGTTGGGCGAGGGCGTGACGTTGAACACCGCTGGCCGCTGGAGCAATCTGTTGCTTGACGGCAACGACCGTCAGAACCTGCCGTTTATCAACGGCGGTGCCGTGGTCGTGCGCAGCGACAATATCGATGTGCGCCAGGGCAGCCTGATCGACGTCAGCTCCGGCGCCGCGGTCATGGCCGATGGCAAGACCCGCGGCGCTAAGGGCGGGGACCTGACCCTGACGGCGGCTATCAATACGTCGTCAAGCAGCGGCGACTTGAACCTGGACGGTGAACTGCGCGGCACCGGCGTGAGCGGTGGCGGGACCTTGAAGCTGGCGGCCAATAAAGTGCTGATCGGCGACAGCGGCTCGCCGCTTGAACCGGGCACCTTGCAACTGAGTGGCGATTTCTTCGACAAGGGTTTCTCGGCCTATGACATCACCGGTAACGAAGGTCTGACCGTGGTCGATGGGACCCGGGTCGATGTGACGATGCCGGTGTACCGCTTTGGCGAGCAGGCGTTGAGCACCGGCAGCGGCGCAGAAGCGGCTGATGCGTTGCAGCGCTGGACGCCGCAGCTGTACCAGGAAGATGCGATCAAAGGCGTCCTGACCCAGCGTCGCGGCGCGAGCCTGAGCCTCACTGCCGGTACTGCGAACTCCAGCGCCGCCGACATGGCGAGCACGGTGTTGAACCTGGGCGAGGGTAGCGTGATCAGCGTCGATCCGGGCCAGGGCATCGATGTGCGCAGCATCGGTCAGTTGACTGCCAACGGCACCCTCAACGCCTGGGGCGGTAGGGTCAGTCTCACCGAGTTGAGCGTCGGCGATACGGTCCGCGATCAAGTCAATGCCCAGGGCCACGGTCGTTCCATATGGCTGGGTGAACAATCACTGATCGATGTATCGAGCCGGGCCATAACAGCTCGGGACATGCGCGGTCAGGCCTACGGCCTGGTGCACGACGGCGGGCAGATTGTCATCGGCGGCCAGATCGATGCCGCGAAAGGATCGACTTCGGCGTCCGAATTGTTTGTGGTGGTGCGCGACGGTGCGCGTTTGCAAGCGGATGGCAGCCAGGCCGTGCTGGATATCCCCGGCCAGGGGCGTACGTCGGTGGCGAGCAATGGCGGCAGCATTTCCCTGGCGTCGGCCAATGGCCTGTACCTGGACGGTTCGTTCAGCGCCCGTTCGGGTGGAGCAGGGGCCGCGGGGGGTAGTTTGTCGGTAGCGCTGGAAACGCCCTATTACTTCAAGAGTGCGGTCAATGATCGGGTGTTGAAGGTGCGTGAACTGGTGCTGGCGCGCGCTGCCCAGGCCAGCCCACTGAGCGATACGGCTGAAACCTCGGCGGATTCGCTGGTCTATGGTCACGGGCGGCTAGGTGTCGATCAGGTCCAGGCCGGTGGTTTCGATAGCCTGTCCCTGTTAAGCAACGGCCTGATGAGCGTCGATGGCGACCTGTCGATGTCCCTCGGTCAAAGCCTGAACCTGTACGCCCGCAGCTTTGGATTGAGCGCAACCGCGCCAGCCAATACCCGGGTCGAGCTCAATGCCCCCCATGTGTTGCTGGCACTAGCGACGGGGCTGTCGACCACTCGACCGAGTTTTGACCCCTATACCCGGCCAGTGGTCGATGGCGGCGGGGTGTCGCTATTGACGAACAAGGCGGTATTTTCCGTCAATGCGGACCTGCTGGATGTTCAGGGTAGCGTGATGTTCAGTAGCAAAGGCACGGTGAGGCAGGCCGACGGCGGTGCCGTCGCGCTGGAACGCGCCGGTTTCGACCGGGTTCAGCTACGCAGCCGGGGTGATTTGCGATTCCTGGCAGGGTTATCCAGTGACGGATTGCCTACGGGCTTTACCACCCAATTGCTGACCCCCTCGGACATGATCCTGCAAGCGGCGCAGTTGTACCCGGCGACCGGCGTAGGGGCTCGGGTTTTGGCGGGATATATGCGCCCCGGCGCCCCGGTTTTCGATCCCGCGCGCAGTCTGGTCATTGAGCGTACTACCCAGGTCACACCTGCAGTGCCTTATTCGGCATTTGGCCGCTTGCAACTGGGTAGTGCGAAGATTGAGCAGGGCGGGGTGGTACGAGCACCGTTGGGGTTGATTGAAGTCGGCATAAACGATGGCTTAGGTACCACTGATCGAGTGGAGCTGTTACCGGGCAGCCTGACTTCGGTCAGTGGCCTGGGCCTGGTCCTGCCGTATGGCGGCACCATCGATGGTCAAAATTATACGTACGCTGGCAAGAAGGTCGTGTTGCTAGGGCAAGGCGCGGTGCTCTCCGAGTATGGTGACCTGAATATCGGCGTGATTCTCGGCGGCAAGTCAGTGGCGGCCCAGGAAGGCTCGGTGCTCGATCTCTCGGGTGGCGGTGAACTGCTTGGCGCCGGTTTTATCTCTGGCCGAGGCGGTTCCACCGATGCGCGTTTCAACCCGCTGGTGCAAATCGGCGCCAATGGCGGTTTCACCTTGCCGGGACTGTCCAGCAATCCGGTCTACGCCATCGTGCCGGGCAACCAGAGCCAGTATGCGCCGGTCGCTGCCGAAGGCGGTGCGGTGGATCCGAGGGTAGGGCAGCAAATCACCATCGGTGCCGGTGTGCCCGGGCTGGCGGCCGGCACCTACACCCTGATGCCGTCCACCTATGCCTTGCTGCCGGGGGCGTTCCGGGTCGAGGTCAACGGTTTGGCGGGGCAAGGCTCCACTTCAAGCGCGCAACAGATGCGCAACGGTTCCTGGACCACCGCCGGCGTGCTGTCGGTGGCCAATACCGGGCAGCGCAACAGCATGTCCAGCCAACTCATCCTGACGTCGGGCGACGTGCTGCGTCGCTACTCGCAATATAACGAAACCAGCTACGCCCAGTTCGCCGTGGCCGACGCCGCGCGCTTGGGTGTTCCCAGGGCCCTCCTGCCAGTCGATGCCAAGACGTTGAAGTTGAATCTGGCAGAGGGCGCTGGAGACCAAGCCTTTTCCTTCAAGGGCATCGGCAAGTTCGCGCCCCAGACCGGAGGGTTCGGTGGCACCGTCGCAGTGGTTGCCAGCAATGGCACAGCCCTGGAGGTGGTCGCCGAAGGACGCGGGGTTACGCCCGGCTTCGAGGGTATGACGCTCAATGCTGAAAGCCTGAACGCGTTGAATGCTTCACGCCAAGTGATCGGCGGCCAGTTTTCGGTGCTTTATGGCCAAGGTGGTAATTACATCACGCCGCAACGGGTGTCGCGCAGTGTTGCGCTGCGTGAAGGTGCGACGCTGTCGGCGCCTGAGGTATTCCTCCTGGCCGATGGTGGCGAGTTGCTGGTGGAACAGGGCGCCGCCATCAATACCATCGGGCGGGGCAAGGCCGCTTACGACGCGCGCGATGGTTTTATCTATAACTTCAATGTGAGGAACCAGAACTACAGCTCGCTTGCTGCCTCCAATGGCTTGCTCAATATCCTGGCCCCAGTATCAGGCACCACAGGCACGGTCAACATTGGCGGATGCAGCCTGACACCTTGCAGCGGCGTGACCCGGATCCATTCCGAAGGCAGCATCGTTGCCGCCTCCGGCAGCAGCCTGGAGCTGAACGACCAGGTTCGCTACGGCACCCGGCACCTGACCCTGGCCCTTAGCAACATCAACGTCGGCACCACTCAGGCATTGGGCGACGCGGCGACGCGGCAGGTCTTGCCGGCCGGCCTCACCCTGAGCCAGACCGTGCTCGATCGCCTGCTGCGCGGAGACACCGAATACGGTGCCCCGGCCCTGGAAACCCTCGAACTGTCAGCCAGCCAGGCGCTGAACTTCTATGGCACCGTCAGCCTCGACACCTATGACTCAGCCACAGGCAAGTCGCGCCTGAACAACCTGATGCTCAGTACCCCGGGCATCTATGGCTCCGGCACCGCCAGTGATGTGGCGACCCTGCGCACCAGCAACCTGATCTGGAACGGCGCAGTCGGTGCGCCGGGTTCGGTGATTGCCGGTGGGGCCGGCACAGGCGCCGGTCGCCTGGACATCCAGGCCCAGCGTATCGAGTTCGGCTATGGCGAGTTCGCCCAACCGAGCTCGATCACCACCCTGGACCGACTGGCGCTGGGCTTCGCCAACGTCAATCTCAGCGCCAGCGAACGCGTGACCGCCAATCACAAGGGCAGCCTGGCGGTGTATCAGAGCCAGGGCGCCTATGACGCTAAAACGGGCTACGCCTACAGCGGTGGCAACCTGAACATTCTCACTCCGTTGCTCACCGGTGAAGCCGGTTCGATCAACCGCATCACCGCAGGCGGCGCACTCAACGTGGCAGGCACAACCGCCAAGCCGGGCACCGTTTCGGGGCTTGGCGGCGAATTGTCCCTCAAGGGCGCGAGCCTCAACCTGGCCAGCGCGGTGGTGTTGCCCAGCGGCAAACTGACCCTTAGCGCGACGGATGAGCTGAGCCTGGCCGACGGGTCGCTGATCGATGTGGCAGGCCGCACGGTGACTTTCAACGACGTCACCCGCTACAGCGCCGGTGGTGAAGTCATCCTGAAAAGCCAAAACGGCAACATCCGCCAGGCGGCTGGCTCCAGCATTGATCTTTCGGCGCGCCACAACCAGGCCGGGCAGCTCAGCGCCGTGGCCTTGGGCAGTACGGCCGGGGTTGTCGACCTGCAAGGACGAATCCTCGCCAGCAGCAGCGGTGAATACGATGCCGGTGGCACGCTCATGCCGTACCTGGCCGGGGGCGTGGAGATCCAGGCCCAGCGCCTGGGTGGCAATGGCAGTCTCAGCGAGCAGTTCGCCGCGTTGAACCAACGCTTGAACGACGGCCAAGTATTCGGCTCCCGCAGCTTCCAGCTCAAGCAGGGCCACTTGGTGATCGGCAATGAACTCAAGGCCTCGTCCATTGACGTGTCCCTGGACAACGGCAGCCTGCTGGTCAACGGCACGGTGGACGCCAGCAGCGAGCGGGTTGGCAGCATTTACCTGGCTGCAAAAAATGGCCTGACCCTGGGCAGCGGTGCCGTGCTTGACGCCCATGGTCGGCGCCTGCGGGTGGACAGCTACGGCAAGATCATCGACTCGCCGAACCGCGCCATCATTGACTTGACCGCCAGGGAAGGGCTCCTGACCCTGGGCAACGGCGCGCGTATCGATTTGCGCCACGGTACCGAGGTCGCGCTGGGCAGTGCGTCCGGCATGAGCGACGGTCGGCCTCGCGGGACGTTGCAACTCAGCGCGCCACGACTGGGTGGCGTGTCGGGGGGCGATGTGGCGATCGATGCCAGTGGTCCCGTGGATGTACTCGGCGCCCGCTCGATTGCGGTGGTTGCCACATGGCAATACAGCGACGCGCCGCTGGTTAACGTGCCGGCGGCCAGCGGCAAGCCTTATCAGGTCATCAATCAGACATGGCTGAAGGATGTGGTGGATCCAGACAACACCGCCTTTATCACCAACGCCCACGCCAACAACGATCTGTTGCAGCGCAAACTCGCCGGGCTGAACAACAGCCGTTATCGCGACGTGTTCCATCTGCGCCCCGGTGTGGAGGTGGTGAGTGCGACGGCCGATGGCGATCTGGTGGTCCAGGGGGATCTGGACCTGTCGCGCTATCGCTATGCGAGCCTCAATCCGCATAACGTCCTGGATGAAAACGTCTACGGCTCCGGCGAATCCGCCAGCCTGACGCTGCGCGCTGGCGGTGACCTGAACATCTACGGCAGCATCACCGACGGTTTTGCCCAGCCGCCCGCCAGCAACGATGACAAGGGCTGGGTGCTGTTGCCAGGCATTGATTTTGCGGCGGGCGATATTGTCGTGCCCGGCACTGGCGTGACCCTGGAGGTGGACACGGCGTTCCCGGCCGGCTCGGTGCTCAACTTCGACGTGCCGCTCAAGGGCGCGACCCTGGCTGCGGGAACGCGGTTGCCGGTCGCCGCCACGCTGAAACAGCCAATGGTGCTGCCGGCCGGCACGGTGCTGGCCGCGGCGGTGCATGACGCACAGGGCAATCTGTTGTTCGCGGCCGGCACGTTGTTGGCTTCGACCAAAACCCTGGAGGCGGGCACGGTGCTGGGGGCGGGTAGCCTGCTGGGCAGCAGCACAACGATAGGCAACCTGATCTGGCCCAAAGGCGTTGCGTTGCCAGACATTGAAGGCGCGAGTAACAGCTTGACCAATGTGCTGCGTCTCAGCAGCGCCCTGGCACTGAGTGTGGGTTCGAAAATTCCTTCAGGTACCGACATCAAGTTGCCGACCGGTGTCGAGTCGGTGCAGTTGCGTCCGGAAGTGGCGGGGAGCAACTGGGCCATCGCGCCGATGCTGGCCGAGGGATCGCAGTCCTGGTCATTGCGACTGGTGGCCGGTGCCGATACGCAGGCGGCGGACAGTCGGGTCGTGCGGCCGGTGCTGGCGGGTGGTGATCTGCATTTGGCTGACAGTCACTACGGAATGTTTGGTAAGGCTGGGGCTGGGGGGTTGGTGTGGACTGAGGAAGGGGCGGAAAACTTCGGAGATCCGAGTCTGGCAGGCAAATTCATTGATTTTGAGAACGTTGCCTATCCAGGGATGTGTGAGGATACCCCGTCGTTTTGCAAAGCCAGTAGCGGCTTTGTCTGGACGGAGGAAGGGGCGGAAAACTATGGGCTTCCAGACCTCGTGGGTCAACCGATTGATTTCGAAAACCTTGCCTATCCTGGGATGTGTGACGACACCCCGTCGTTTTGCAAAGCTGTTGGGCAAACGGAATACAAGGCAGGCAGCCAACGTTGGAGTGTGATCCGCACCGCAGCGGCAGACCTTGAGCTGCTGTCTGCAGGCGATCTGAAAATGGACTCGCTGTATGGCGTCTACACCGCTGGCAGTTCAGCTAGCCAAACTTACGCCAAAGACCCGTACAACCAACCCAAGGCGCGTGGGGCGGGGGGCAAGGTACTCAATGATGCACTGGGTGAAAACGAACAGTTCGTGGATGGCGGTACGAATAGTCTTTACCGCGCCTGGTACCCTGACTTTGGCGGCAACCTGACTCTGAAAGTTGGCGGCAATCTGACCGGTAATAGCCTGGATGTCTCGAGTACGAATTTAGGGCGGCCCAATGGGGGAGACGTTGGTTACGATACGGTGAACGTCGGCAATTGGCTGTGGCGCCAGGGCAGCGGTTCGATCGCTACCGGCTCGCAGTTCCAACCCCCTGCTTGGTGGATCAATTTTGGCAGTTACACCGCTGCGAAGGACGGCAAGGCTGATTTGATGGTCGGGTTTACGGGGTTCGGTACTCTGGGCGGCGGTAACTTGAATGTTCAGGTCGCCGGCGATGCGGGGGTGCTCGATCAAATGGCAGGGAGTCGTCTTGTGCCGATCAGCAACAGCCGCAGCCAAGGGCTAGTGCTGGCTGTGGGCAGCACCGGGCGCGTAGGTGCCGATGGGAGTCTGCAATTGACCGGCGGTGGTGACCTCAAGCTGCGTGTAGGCGGCGCCTTGAATCCCAATAGCGTGTTCTCCGGCGGGCACCTCAACGGTGCGGTCATCAACCTGCGCGGTCATGCACAGATCGACAGCGGCTCCATCGGTCGGATCGACCTACGGTATGGCAACGTTGCTTCGGCACAGTCTTCCGGAGAAACGCGTGCGTACGATTCCTTTAGAGCCACGCGCAGTCAGCCAACAGGCGGGTTGACCCTGATGCCGGGTGATGCCACGTTCGACCTGGTCACCTCAGGCGATCTGGTGGTGACGGACGTTGCGGACCCGGGTCGGGCGCCGATGATGAGCGTGTCGCCCTTCAAAAACGGTGTGACCAATGGATCGGGCGAGAGCTGGTTTACATTGTGGACTGCCAATACGGCGATTGATTTATGGTCGTCGGGAGGCAACCTGACGCCCGTGACTGGCGCTACGCCGACGGATCTGGCATTGCTCTACCCATCGATTTTGAGAGCTGTGGCAGCCAGTGGCAGTCTTTACTACGGCCAGTCCTCGATATGGGATGGAACAGGTTATAACGGCAACAATCGTCCGGCCCTTTTGCTAGCTCCCGGCATCAATAGTGAGCTGCAATTCATGGCCGGCGACTCCATCTACGGTGGCGACATGTCGGTCAGTCGCTCCGGTGCCGCATCGACTGCCTTGGCGACGCCGTTGCGACCAGCCTTTGTCGGTATCGTCGATGGTTTCATCATAAAGGCCAGCAATCTCTCAGCCGATGGCAACCTCGCTCGCCCTGATGCGAACATATTGCCGCTGTTTGCCTTCGACACCAGCAGCGCTTCCAGCGAATGGGCCCTCAATGTCGATCCTGCTCGCTTCTATGCGCTTGAAGGTGACTTGCTGGCAGTCGCCACTGGACGGTCGATGACATCAGTCTCCACGGGCAGATGGCCGGGGCGAATCGCCTACGAAGGCGCCGGACCTGTACGGATGATGGCTGGGCGAGACATTGTCAGCAGCGGCATACCGCTGGGCGGGTCTCTGAATGAGAACTCCGACGTGGGTAATTACACCAGCACCGGCAACCTCTTCATCCACAACAACCCCACCGACATCTCCATCGTGTCAGCCGGGCGCGACATCCTTTACAGCACCTTCAACGTCGCCGGCCCCGGCCTGCTTGAAATCACCGCCGGGCGCAATATCCTGATGGACGACAAGGTCAGCATCACCAGTATCGGCGCGGTGGTGCCAGGGGATTCGCGTCCTGGGGCGAGCCTGGTGCTGCAAGCCGGCGCGGGCCTCAATGGCGCGGATTACGAGCGCTTCGTCAAGGCCTACCTGGACCCGGCCAACCAGGCTTTGGCCGGTGTGCCCCTGGCGAACCAGGACGGCAAGGTCGCCAAGACCTACGAGGCGGAACTGGTGGATTGGCTCAAGGAACGCTTCGGCTTCAGCGGCGACACCGAGCAGGCCCGCAACTTCTTCGCGGCACTGCCGGCGGAGCAGCAGCGGGTGTTTGCCCGCGACGTGTACTTTGCCGAGCTCAAGGCCGGTGGTCGGGAGTACAACGAAGCCGGCGGCGTGCGCCAGGGCAGCTACCTGCGCGGGCGGGAGGCTATCGACTTGTTGTTCCCAAGCAAGGATGTGGCGGGCAACGCGATCACCTACAAGGGTGACATCACGATGTTCGGCGGGGCGGGTGTGCACACCGATTTCGGCGGCAGTATCCAAATGCTCACCCCGGGCGGCGGGCAAACATTCGGCATCGAGGGCAATGCGCCGCCGTCCACCGCCGGGGTGATCACCCAGGGCGAGGGCGATATCCAGTTGTATGCGCAGAACAGCATCCTGCTGGGCCAGAGCCGGATCATGACCACCTTTGGTGGCTCGATCCTCGGCTGGTCGGTCCAGGGCGACATCAACGCCGGTCGTGGTTCGAAGACCACCGTGGTGTACACGCCGCCCAAGCGCTTGTACGACACCTGGGGCAACGTGACGCTGTCGCCGTCGGTGCCGAGTACCGGTGCCGGTATTGCCACCCTCAACCCGATTGCCGAAGTGGCGCCGGGGGATATCGACCTGATCGCGCCGTTGGGCACCATCGATGCGGGCGAGGCGGGGATCCGGGTGTCGGGCAACGTCAACATCGCGGCGTTGACCGTGGTGAACGCAGCCAACATCCAGACCCAGGGCAAATCCACCGGCGTGCCGCTGGCGGCCTCGGTGAACACCGGGGCCATTACCTCGGCCAGTTCGGCGGCGTCTTCGGCTACGCAGGCCGCTGAAGACGTGGCGCGTCAGCAACAGAACGCGGCGCGGCAGAACCAGGCGTCGGTGTTTACCGTGCAGGTGGTGAGCTTTGGCTCCGAGCAACTGGCCCCGTCCCGCGACGGCGCCAGCCGCGAAGCGCCTCGGGCCTACGACC
The DNA here is from genome assembly GCF_008801605.1 of Pseudomonas brassicacearum subsp. brassicacearum. Taxonomy (GTDB): domain Bacteria; phylum Pseudomonadota; class Gammaproteobacteria; order Pseudomonadales; family Pseudomonadaceae; genus Aquipseudomonas; species Aquipseudomonas brassicacearum. Next base: position 45,297 of record NZ_VZPJ01000018.1, read on the forward strand.
CGGCCAGCCCGGTGCAGGTCCTGGGCGCAGGGCCTTTGGATGAACAGAGCCGTCAGCGGCTGACTGAGGAGGAGCGGGGGCGGTTGAGTTTGTAAGAGACCGAGCTTGCAGTGAGGTTGGCTGTGCTGGCCTCATCGCGAGCAAGCTCGCTCCCACAATAGGTCCAGCGGTGCGCATAGCTCATGAACACCCCACAGAACCCTGTGGGAGCGAGCTTGCTCGCGATAGCGGTGGGGAGGTGGGTTACAGCCACCGCGGCGTGGTGAAGAACGAGGCCATTTCCGAGCGGGCCAGGGCCGCGCCGAAGTAGGGGCCTTGGACATGGTCGCAGGACACGTTGCGCAGCTGGCTGAATTGCCGCGCGTTCTCGATGCCTTCTGCGGTGACCATCAGCCCTACGCTGCGGCTCAATCGGATCATCGCCAGGACGCCCTCCTTGTCATCCTCCAGGCCCAGTTGCGTGAGGATGTTGCGATCGAAGCGGATGCCATCGAACGGCTGGTCCAGTACTTCGCGCAGGGAGGCGATGCTGGTGCCGAACTTGTCGATGTTGATCCGCACGCCGAGGTCCTTGAGCGCATGGAGGGTGCTGGCCACGGTCTTGTGGTCGGCCAGCAGGACACCTTCGGCCACTTCCAGGGTCAGCCGGTGGGGCGCCAGGCCGCTCGTTTCGAGGGCTTCCTGCACCTGGTTGAGCAGGAAGCTGCTGTTGAACCACCGGGGTGAAACCGCGATGGAAACATTGACGGCGCTCGGCCAGGTGGCGGCCTCTTCACAGACGTTGATCAGCATCCAGGTGCCCAGTTCTTCAAGCTGGCCCGAGGTTTCGGCCACCGGTATGAAATCGGCCCCACCCAGTTCGCCTTTCTCGGGATGGTGCCAGAAGGTCTGGGCTTCGAAACCGTGCAGTTGCTCGGCGCTCACATCGAAGCGAGGCAAGTAGCGCAGTTCCAGTTGATCCCGTTGCATGGCGTCGCGCAGTTGCTGTTCGTATCGCCGCCGGTCGCGGGCCAGGTTGCCCATGGCTTCCACGTACACGCGCCAGGTGTTGCGGCCGGCTGCCTTGGCCGCATACAAGGCGATGTCGGCGTGGCGCAGCAGTTCATCGGCACGTTCGTCACCGGGCTGCGACCAGGCGACACCGATGCTCACCCCCAGGTACAGCGTGTTGCCGTCCAGGTGCATGGGCCGTTGCATGCAATCGATCAGCCGTGCACAGAGTTGATCGAGATCGCTGGCATCGCCCGGGTCGGGCATGACAATGACAAACTCATCACCGCCCAGACGTGCCACCAGATCGGTGCCACGGACGTTTTGCTGGAGGATATGCGCCACTTCCTTGAGCACTTTATCGCCCACGGCATGGCCCAGGGAGTCGTTGACCGGCTTGAAACGGTCCATGTCCAGGTTCAGCAGCGCCAGGGGCGGGCGATCGGCTCGGCCCAGGTGTTCGCGCAGGCAATCGAACAAGCGGTTGCGGTTGGCCAACCCGGTCAGTGGATCATGCAGGGAAAGGTGCTTGATCTGGGCCAGTGCCCGCAATTCGTCGGTGATATCGGTGGCCGTGCCGCGAAAACCCAGGGTGCCAGCTTCGATGGCCCGCACCGAGAGTTTGCAGGTCCGGATGCGCTGGTTGCGCGCGGTGTACTCGCACAGTAGCGGCGCCGAGGAAACGCTGTTGGCCCCGCCGAGCAGCCATTGGGCAATCGAGATCGAGCCGCCATGGGGGTGAAGCAGCCGGTGCAGCGGTTTGCCCAGCCACTCCGTGGGACTGAAGCCGGTCACCTGGTCGAAGCGTTCCGACAGATAGGTCAGGGTCCCGGTCGAATCGACCTCCCACAACCAGTCGGATGAGACTTCGGCAATGTCGCGGAAACGTTCCTCACTGCGTTCCAGCGCTTTGCGGTGGGCCAGCAGGCTGGCGTACTGGCGTTCCTGGGCGCGGAGCATGGCCAAGGCATGGCGCAGAACGGCCAGGGCCAGAATCCCCAGCACCAGTAACGCCACGGCCAGCAACGGCAGGAGGAATTTGCGCAGGTCCTGGCCCGGGGTCTGCGGTCGCCAGGCCAAGGCCTCCTGGGTCAGCTCGTCGAGCTGCAACTGGGCGGTATCGGCTGGGCCCGGTGTCCTGGCGATATGGGCATCGGGCAGGGCGAAGTCCCGCGCCAGGTTTTCCAGGGCTCCGGGATCAAGGACCTTGACGAAGAGCATCAGGCTGGGCGGGCCGGGGATTTCGGGCACGCTGCTGTCCGTGCCGACGGTGATGGCGGACGCGGCGACAAACGCAGGGGCGTCCTCGTGATGGAGCATCTCGACCACCACTTCCTCGTGATTTTCCGCGGCGCTGGCTTTTTTCAACAGCGCTCGCAAGTCGCCGGCCAGCCAGGTATCGGCATCGACCTCACTCATCTGGCCATCGATCACCGAATAGACAGTCTGGCCGGTTGGCGAAATGACAAACACCGCCTGGTAGCCATAGAGCGAAAACACGCTGCTGCCGACGTTTTCCTGGTCATAGGCCCATTCCTTGTCCACGCTGGCATGCAGGTGCCGGTAGGCGTCGCTCCACTTGGAGTAGTCGCTCAGGTCCCGTCCGATACCTTTGCGGATCCCCTCGATGGCCCGCTGGGCGAAAAACAGGCTCTGTTCACGGGCGCGGCGGTCCTGGGCGCCGGTGATGTTGAGCAGCACGGCGATCGCCAGTGCAGACATGACAAACAGCAGGAGCATGATGGCCGGAAAAGTGCGACGGGTGAAACTTCGGGTTGGCGAACCCGGGGAAAGGACAGTCGAGTCATTGCCTGCAATTTCAATCATAAAAATAAGTCATCAGCCAAAAAGCGATTTCATCCGCACCTGTCTTATATCGGCTGGTGGGCTGATTTACTTAGACGTGATCACACAGGAACTGGCGGACATGGGGGCCTGCATCAGGTGCGGGCCTTGAAGCGCAACGTCCATTCGAGGGCGAAGTCCCGCTGGCGCAGGTAACTGACCCCGGCGGCGACCAGCAGGGCCATGAACGCGGCGAGCGCCGCCAGGGCCATGTCCTTTTGTGAATCCCAAGGGTCCTGTTGGGCACCGACAAAGGCCTTGGCGGTATCGCCCCCGATGTAGGCGCCGCCCAACCATTCGATGATTTCATAAATCGCCGACGACGCAAGAATCAGGCTCCAGGCCAGGAAATAGCCCCTGAACCCCGTTGCTGGCGCAACCCGAAGCAAGGCCTCGCGCAGCGGATAGGCCAGCAGCAGGCCGTAGCTGAAGTGCACCAGCCGGTCGAACTGGTTGCGCTGGAAACCCATGAACTGATCAAGCGACTGGCCCCCCGTCAGGGCCTGCCACCACTGGTTGTAAGGCACCTTGGCATATGTGTAGTGGGCGCCGACTTCATGGATGCAAAGGAACACGAACAACAGCGTCGCGGACAGCCGGGAGAAGCTGAATCTCCGATGAACGGTCACCAGGACCACCAATAACGCGATGACCAGCAGGTTCTCCGCCAACCAGTCGCTGCGTTTTATCGGCGCAATGGCCAGCCACCCCCACACCACGCAGAAAGCCAGGAGCAGGGATCGTTCATAGCGACGATGCAGCTCAATGGTTGGCATCGCGTCGTGCCTCACTCTTTATCCGTGCGCTGGCCCGGCAGCAGGCTGCTCAATACCTGCTTGGCGGTTTCGACCACGATGCCTCGCTCGTTCGGGTCGCCCTGGAGCAGGGTCGAGGCAAACTTTTTCGCCTGTTCCAGCTTGATGTGCGGCGGCAGCGGTGGCACGTCGGGGTCGGTGCGAAACTCGATCAGCACCGGGCGATCCGCCGCCAGCGCGGTTTCCCAGGCCGTGGCCACGTCGTCCTCATGCAGCACCAGGATGCCCTTCAAGCCAATGGATTCGGCGAACAGGTGGTAGGGCACGTCGGGGATGTCCTGGGAGGCGGCGAATTTCGGATCGCCCTCCATGACCCGCTGTTCCCAGGTGACCTGGTTCAAATCCCGATTGTTGAACACCGCGCAGATCCAGGTGCCATTGGCCCAGGTGCGCCAGTATTTGGCGACGGTGATCAGCTCGGCCATGTTGTTCATCTGCATGGCGCCATCACCCACCAGGGCGATCACCGGCCGCTGCGGATGGCAGAACTTCGCCGCGATGGCATAGGGCACGGCCGCGCCCATCGACGCCAGGCCACCGGACAGCGAACACATCATGCCACGGCGGATCTTGATGTCCCGGGCGTACCAGTTGGCGCAGGAGCCGGAATCGCAGGTAATGATGGCGTGCTCCGGTAGTCGCGGCGACAGTTCGAAGGTGACCCGCTGCGGATTGATCGGCTTGGCGCTGACCCGGGCGCGTTTTTCCAGGGTCCGCTCCCAGCGTTCGCGCCAATGCTCGATCTTCTTGCGCCAGGCGCGGTCGGGTTTTTCTTCGATCAGCGGCAGCAGGGCGCGCAAGGTATCGACGCTATCGCCGTGCAGGTTGACTTCCATGGGGTAACGCAGGCTGAGCATGTCCGCCTGAATGTCGATCTGTACGCCCCGGGCCTGGCCTTCAGGTGGGAGGAATTCTGCGTAGGGGAAGCCGGAGCCGATCATCAGCAGGGTGTCGCAGCCGGCCATGAGGTTGTCGCTGGGCTCAGTGCCGAGCAGGCCGATGGTGCCCGTGACCCAGGGCAGGTCATCCGGCACGGCGGCCTTGCCCAGCAGCGCCTTGGCCACGCCGGCGCCGAGCTTCTCGGCGATGGCGATCACTTCGTCGGTGGCGTGCAGCGCTCCGGCACCGACCAGGATGGCGACTTTCTTGCCGGCATTGAGGACCTCGGCGGCCTTGCGCAGGTCCTCTTCGTAGGGGACGACGCTGGGTTTGCGGTAACCGACGCCGGAGTGAACCGTACCGTGCTTGTGGCGTGGTGCGGTGTATTCCATGTCCTGGAGATCGTTTGGCAGGATCAGCGCCGTGACCCGGCGCTCGCCCACCGCCGTGCGTACGGCGCGGTCCAGCAGGTGGCGCACCTGGGCGGGCACACTGGCTTGCTGCACGAATGCCCCGGCCACGTCCTTGAACAGGCTGACCAGGTCCAGCTCCTGCTGGTAGTGCCCGCCCAGCGCTGCGCGCGCCTGTTGGCCGCTGATGGCGAGCACTGGCATGTGGTCCATCCGCGCGTCGTAGAGGCCGGTCACCAAGTGGGACGCGCCGGGCCCGGAGGTGGCGATGCAGACGCCCAGCTCACCGGTAAACTTGGCGTGGGCGCAGGCCATGAATGCGGCCATTTCCTCGTGGCGGGCCTGGATGAAGCGGATTTTTCCCTGGGCGCGGTTCAAGGCGCCAAAGACGCCGTTGATGCCATCGCCCGGATAGCCATAGATACGGCGAACCCCCCATTCGTAAAGACGTTCCACCAGAAAATCACCAACGGTCATGCTCATGCCTGTCCCTCGCTTCAGGCCGCCGTCGCTTGGCGCGACGTGCAGCGGTTGACGTTCATACAGGACTTGACCAGTGCTTGCCGTCCAAGGTTTCGATTTTTTCAACGCCAAGGTGCTGCGGCGCAGGCGCTATGTGCGAGCTCCTACAGATCAGTCGCGTGTTGCGGTCGTTGGCGTCGCTGGGTGGCCTGGGCCAGCTTGCCCACCAGGCGGATGGCGGTGGCGGCGCAGATCAGGCCGAAGGGCAGCACATACCAGGCGCTCATGGGGATGCGTTTGAAGTTGGAATAGGCAAAGATCGCCGCCAGCACCCACATGCCGGTGACATGCAGGCGCTTCCAGGCCTTGAAACCGATCAGGCGCGTGGTGCTTTTGAACGAGGTCAGCGCCAGCAGCAGGATGAACACGTAGCCCACCGTGCCAGGCACGTTGCCAAGGGTGGTGCGGCCGGGCCAGAACTCGGGATTGAGCTGGCCGTAGCTGTAGATCAGCACGGCATGGACCAGATGGGAAAACGCAAAGGCCAGCCCGATGAAGCGCCGTTCGCGCACCAGGGACCGGCTCAGGGGCGAGGGCACCAGCACCGCGAATGCCGAGGCGGTGAAGGCCAGCAGGAACAAGATAAAAGACGAACGCGCCGTGGCGCGAATGGCACTGCGCACGCCTTCGGTCAGGTCCGGGTTGAGCACCAGGATCAACCCGGTCATCAACAGCACCAGGGCGGCGAGCAGGCTGAACAGCGACCAGCCCTGATAACGAAAGGGGGATGCAGTTGCGGTAGGCATGTAAAGGCTCCGTGGATGGTGAGACCCGGCCGTGATAGCCGCCGGGAACACCGGGGAGTCTTGCAAGCAGGTGTAAGCGGGGTGTGTCCGCAACGCAGGATTGTGCAAGTTTGTGTATGCCGATCACCCGCAGACACACTGGCATACAAACCCGCATCCAAATCCAATACCCAGCCACTGTGGGAGCGAGCTTGCTCGCGATGGCGTTAGGTCAGTTGAACAGGTGCTGGCAGATACACCGCTATCGCGAGCAAGCTCGCTCCCACAGGGGGATTGGGTAAGGCATCAATATTTGTGTTGAATTTGCAGCTGTCTTCGCGAGCAAGCTCGCTCCCACAGAGGCTATGTCAGCTTGCGAATGCCAGCCGCAACTCGGCGCACAGACCACCGCCGTCGCGGTTGCTCAGGGTCAGTGAGCCGCCCATGGCGATCGCCAGTTGCTGGGCGATGGCCAAGCCCAGGCCGGTGCCGCCGGTTTCCCGGTTGCGCGAGCTTTCCACCCGGTAAAACGGCTTGAGCACCTCGGCCAGTTCCTGCTCGTTGATCCCGGGGCCACGGTCCAGTATCTGTATCGCCAATTGCCCGTTGTCGGCGATCTGCACATGGATCTGCGCCGCGCCGCCGAACTTCAGGGCATTGTCCACCAGATTGACCAGCACCCGCCGCAAGGCATGGGGACGGGTGTCGATGACCGCGGCGTTTTTCCCGGTCAATTGCACGTCCTTGCCCGTGTCCTGGTAGTCGAACGCCAGGCTGTCGAGGAACGCATCCAGGCTGATCCGGCAACTGGCCTCCGTGGCGCCGTGGATGCTGCGGGCATAAGCCACGCCTTCACGCACCAGGTGCTCCATTTCACTCAAGTCGCTCCACAGCTTGTCCCTTTCGATCCCCTCGTCCATGAATTCAGCGCGCAGCTTCATGCGCGTGATGGGGGTCTGCAAGTCGTGGGAAATCGCTGCCAGCAACTGCATGCGCTCCTTGAGGTAGGCAGCGATGCGGTCTTGCATGGCGTTGAACGCTTTGGCGGCATGCACCACTTCGGTCGGGCCTTTCTCGTCCAGGCGAACGCTGTGGGCGTTAGGGTCGAGGGTTTCCACCGCCTGGGCCAGCCGGGTCAGTGGGCCGACGGCGAGGCGCACGGCCAGCCAGGTGCAGCCGATCAACAGCGCCAACTGCCCCAGCAACACCATTGGCAGCCAGGGGGAGAGGGGTGTCATCGCCGGGCGTACGTCGATGGTCAGCGGGCTGCCGTCCCCCAGGCGCAGGTGCGCCTGATAGTGCATTTTCGGCCCGGGAATCTGTTTGAAGGTCAGGCCATACGCCTGGCCGATGGCTTCCTGGATCGAACTGACCGAGATCGGCGCGTCGGCAAGATCCATCGGTTGCCCGGATTGGCCTTCGTCGAGCAGGTAGCCATAGTTGCGCCGGGCGAGTTTCGGCAGCCAGGCCTGGCGTTCGGTGGCAGGCAGACGGTCAAGAATGGCGACGGAGGTCGAGACGTCGGTTTCCAGGTTGCCGAGCATGGTCGACTTGGCGCTCTGGTAGCGCTCGTAGTACTGGACGCCGAAGGACAGCCCCTGGGCCAGGATCAGGCCAATCAGGAAGATCAGCGACAGCCTCGAGGCCAGCGTACGCGGCCAGCGCAGCGGCAGGCTCATACCGAGGCCTCGAGGATCTCCACCGGCAGCGAGAACACGTAGCCTTCGCTGCGCACGGTCTTGATGTAGGCCGGCTCCCGGGCATCATCCAGCAGGCGCTGGCGCAGGCGGCTGACCAGCAGGTCGATGGAGCGATCGAACAGGTCGGCGTCCCGGCCCTGGGTGAGGTTAAGCAACTGGTCGCGGTTGAGCACCCGTTGCGGATGGTCGAGGAATACCCGCAACAAACGATATTCGGCGCCGCTCAAGGCAACCATGGTGCCGTCGGTGTCCAGCAGGTGGCGGGCGGTGGTGTCCAGGCGCCAGCGCCCGAACGCCAGCAGGCGACCGCTTTCGGTGACCACCAGGTTGGGCGGCAGCATGCGAGTGCGGCGCAGCACGGCGTTGATACGCGCGAGCAGCTCCCGGGCGGCGAAGGGTTTGACCAGGTAATCGTCGGCGCCCATTTCCAGTCCGATGATGCGGTCGGTTTCGTCGTTGCGCGCGGTGAGCATCAATACCGGCGTGGCCTTGTGCTTGCCGGCACGCAGCTCCCGGCACAGCACCAGTCCGTCGTCGCCGGGCATCATGATGTCCAGCACGATCAGGTCCACCGGGGTGGTTTCCAGGAAGGCGCGCATTTGCCGGCCATCGGCAACGACAGTGGTGCGCAGGCCGTTCTTTTTCAGGTAGTTGCCAACCAGCTCTCTGATCTCGCGATCGTCATCCACTATCAACACGTGATCGACATGATCCATGGTGTCCAGCTCCTCGGCGTTTCGTTGTGAGCAGTCTACAGGCGCCGGCCGGCCCGGCTCGCGGCGGTTTGTATTGCAGTGTATCTGGCGCGCGACGGATACACAGCGATGCAAAAAGCCACCTGGTTCGATACAGGCGCGATACCTGCGCGGCATTCAATGGCGTCCATCGAGGCAACACAACAGGCCTCGGCAGATAAACCCATTGAATCGAGGAATCGCCATGAACAGCAAAGCCATCTACGCCGCCTGCCTTTTCGCTGCACTGAACATTTGCACGCTGTCGGCCCGGGCCGAAAGCAACGTGCAGGCGCAGGCCTACACCTACGGCACCCACCTGGACATCCAGAAGGTGCTGTCCCTTAGCGAAGACGCCGAGCCGACCTGCGGCGTGGTCAACGCCCAGATGACCTACCTGGATTCGGCAGGCCACAAGCAGGCGTTGGACTACCGCAAGTTTTCCGATAACTGCAATGACGGTAACTGAGTCGCCGTGGAAGCCAACTTGTGACAGTAAACCTGTGGGAGCAAAGCTTGCTCGCGATAAACGATGACGCGGTGATTGCCAGTAATCGAGGCGTCTGCGTCGCGAGCAAGCTTTGCTCCCACAGAGGCGCTGCCCGATTGGGTGTGTTCTGTCTATCTACCTACCATTGAGGTGTTGCCATGCTTCTGATCGCTTTTCTCGGCGGGATCCTGACGATCCTCAGCCCCTGTATTCTTCCGGTGGTGCCGTTTCTGTTTGCCCGGGCCGATCGCTCCCGTGGCTCGGTGCTGCTGACCCTTGGCGGCATGGTGCTGACGTTTGCCCTGGTCTCCAGCCTGGCGGTGGTCAGCAGCGAGTGGGTGCTGCGTGCCAGCAGCGTCGGCCGCCAAGTGGCCTTGGTGGTGATGGTGGTGTTTGCCTTGTCGCTGATCTTCAGTCGGGTCGGCACCTGGCTGGCGCGGCCGCTGGTCAGCCTGGGCAATCGCCTGGACGCCGGCGCCGGGTGGATGGCCGGGCCTGTGGCTTCAGTGCTGGTCGGGGTCGCCACCGGGCTGCTCTGGGCACCGTGCGCCGGACCGATACTCGGGGTGATCCTGACCGGGGCCATGCTGCAAGGCGCCAGCGCACAAACCAGCCTGCTGTTGCTCGCCTACGGCCTGGGCAGCGCCTTGTCCCTGGGCACGCTGATTCTGGCCGGGCGTGGACTGGTCGGACGCCTGAAACTCTCGCTGCCGATCACCACCTGGCTGCGCCGGGGAACAGGGGTGGCGGTATTGCTGGCGGCCGTGGCAATTGGTACCGGGGCGGATGACCGCTTGTTGGCGGCGACTTCCTCCCAACAATCGGCCAGCTTGGAAAAAAGCCTGCTGGAGAACGTGCCCAAGGCCATCGACTATGTGGTGAGCAAGGCCGGCGCAAGTTCCATGCCGGCCCTCGAATCCCAGGGCGCCATGCCTGCGCTGGACGGCGCGGTGCAATGGCTGAACTCGCCCCCGCTGAGCAGCGAATCACTCAGGGGCAAGGTGGTGCTGGTGGACTTCTGGACCTACGACTGCATCAACTGCCAGCACACCTTGCCCTATGTGAACGGTTGGGCGAAGAAGTATGAAAAGGACGGGCTGGTGGTGATCGGTGTCCACACCCCGGAGTACGGCTACGAGAAAATCATCGACAACGTGCGCGAGCAGGTGCGCAAGCTGGACATCCATTATCCGGTGGCGATCGATAATCAGTATGCGATCTGGCGTGCTTTCAACAATCAGTACTGGCCGGCTCATTACTTCATCGATGCCAAGGGGCTGGTGCGCTACAGCCATTTTGGCGAAGGACGCTATGGCGAGCAGGAGCAGGTGATCCAGCAACTGCTGCAGGAGGCGAAGGCGGGCCAATGACCGTGGCGAGGGAGCTTGCTATTGGCAAGGGGATCTGTGGGAGCAAGGCTTGCCCGCGATGAAGTTCGCACGGTCTATCGGGAACCGAGTCGTCTGCTTCGCGGGCAAGCCTTGCTCCCACAGATAATCCCCTAGCCACAAAAATTGCACAGCCGTGCTGGCCCCTTGCTCAGTTACATAAGGTCAAACTTCTTTCCTTTCAGAAAGTTGGGCGACAAACCTATGCGTATTTCTATGTGGGTCGTGGCGACGTTTCTCCTGGCCGCCGTTTCGCTTGAGGCCCAGGCCAGGGCGCTGACGCAAAACCAGCAGTCGGTGTGCCGCTGGGGTTCGGATATCGCGGCAGGGGCGCAGGCGTCGAAGCTTTCCGGCGTCAGCCTGTACGGCGCGCGCAAGAAGCTGCAAGTGCGCAAGTTTCCCCGGCCCTGGATGCGCATGACCGCCCTGGGCATTACCGAGCAGACCTACAACAGCGCCTCGCGTCTCAAGCCGGTCGCAGTCAAGCAGACCTACTACGAACAATGTGTACGTCACGAACTGGCGCGACGATAGGCCCTCAGGCCGGGCTGCGGCCTGGCATTTCGATGCCATGCAGGTTTACCCGTCGATACAGGGTCGCCCGGGAAATGCCCAGGGCCCGGGCGGCGGCGGTGGGTTTCCAGCGGTGGCGCACCAAGGCATCGAGCAGTGCCTGGCGTTCCGGGCTGGCGCTCGGTTCCGGTCCGTGGTCGGTGACGTCCACGCGGTGCATTGACTCGGGCAGGTGGCTGAGCTGGACCACGCTGGCTTCGCACACCGCGCACGCATAACGCAGCACATGGCGCAGCTGGCGCACATTGCCCGGCCAGTGATAGCCGAGCAGGCATTCCAGGGCCGCGCTGCTCAATTGCACTGTTGCCCCGCACAGCGTCGACTCCTCGGCAAGAATTCGATTGATCAACGCCAGCCGATCGCTGCGTTCGCGCAACGGGGGCAGTTGGAAGCGCGCGCCACCCAGGCGGAAATACAAATCCTCGCGAAACTCGCCGGCGGCCACCAGGGTCTCCAGGTCGCGGTGGGTGGCGCAGATCACCTGGATGTCCACGGCCTTGCGACGGGACGCGCCCAGCGGCGCCACTTCACCCTCGGCCAATACGCGTAGCAGGCGGGTCTGCAAGGCCAGCGGCATGTCGCCGATTTCATCCAGGAACAAGGTGCCGCCATCGGCCTGTTGCAACAGGCCCTGCATGCCCTTGGCCGAGGCGCCGGTGAAGGCGCCGGCGACGTAGCCGAACAGTTCGCTCTCGATCAGGCTTTCCGGAATAGCGGCGCAATTCAACGCCACGAAAGGGCGATCACGGCGCTGGCTGGCCTGGTGCAACTGACGGGCGAACACTTCCTTGCCGGAACCGGTTTCGCCCTGGATCAGCACCGGCAGGTTGCGATCTTTCACCCGCACCGCCAGGCGCAGGCTGTCGGCCAGGCGTGGATCGATCTCCAACGGGGTCATCGCCACCCGCGAACGTGAACTGGCCCGCTGGCGCGGCGCGCTCAAGCGCCCGTGCATGGCGTGGTCGAGCGAGCAGAGGCTTTCGTCCCGGGCACGGTGCAGCAACTGCTGGTCGAACACCTGGCCGATGTGTTGCGGCAACTGCCCGTAATGTTGCAGCAGGTACTGGCGGGCGGCCGGGTTCAAGGCTTGCAGGCAACCGTCGTCGTCCCAGGCGAACAGGAAGTCCGGCTGGCTGTCGACGTAGCCGGCGTTGCGATGGGCCCGCAGCACCCAGTAACCCTGGGCGCTGCTCATGAAAAACGCCTGTTCGATCTCCCGGGCGCTCTGCACCACCATTTGCCGGATCAGGTGCTGCGAGCGCCGATCATCCGGCGAGCGCACCGCCGAGACGTCCAGCACCCCGAGCAATTCGCCCTGGGGATCGAAGACCGGCGCGGCGGAGCAGGTCAGGCCAATGAACGCCGCCCGGAAATGGTCGCGCTTGTGCACCGTCACCGGGGCCTTGGCCGTGAGCACCGCCGCCACGCCGCAGGTGCCTTCCTCGCCCTCCGACCAACAGGTGCCCAGGTACAGCCCGGCCTTGCGGCAGTCATTGCGAATCGTGGTTTCCACCCGGTAGTCGATGGTCTGGCCCTGGGCATCGGTCAGTAGCACGCAGTAGTCGGCATCGCGGACCCGGCCATGGAGGCGAGCCACTTCTTCGCTGGCGATATTGAGGAACAGCTCGGAGCGTTCACGGCATTGCTTGAGCACGTCCTGGGACAGGATGCGCGGGCCCTGCAGCGAACCGGGGTCCAGGTGATGTTGCTCCATGGACCGGCGCCAGGAGTCGAGGATCAGGTCCGGGACGGGCAGTTGTGGCAATTGGTTCGCGTTTTTCACCACGCGGCTGACGCAATCCACGTGCGCCCGGGAGTGAGCGGAAAGCATAGAGGCCTCCGATTCAGCTTCTTATCGTTGTGCGCACATTAAGCGCCGTTCGCCGGGTGCAGACAAGCTCGACGGGTTCTTCGGGCGGTGTGAGACGCCACGTCTCAGAGTCTCGCCGAAACCTCGTGCAGGCTGACATGGGGCGTCTCACCGGGGCTCGGTTCGCTTCATCGAAAATCCCATGGGGGCCGCTCTGGCCCGGGCTTTTAGCAGGTTTTTTTTACAACTGGCACCGCCCTTGCTCTACCTCTGGGGCCCGCTCGACGGGTCATCCAATAATAACAACGAGGTGTCTATGGTTTCCTGCCCAGGCCGTGTGCCTGCCCCCTCCACGGTGGTGTCATGAGTCGCCGGCCATTGACCGTGGGCATCATCGCCAACCCTGCATCGGGCCGTGACGTGCGGCGCCTGACCGCCAATGCCGGGTTGTTTTCCAGCACTGACAAGGTCTCGGTGATCCAGCGCCTGCTAGCCGCTTTCGGTGCCACCGGCATCGAACAGGTGTTGATGCCCACCGACATGATTGGCATGGCCGCCGCCGTGCTGAAGAACAGCCACAGCCGCCAGGCCCGCAGCAGCCACTGGCCGGCCCTGGAGTTTCTCGACCTGACCCTGCGCCAGACCGTCGAAGACACCCGCCGGGCCGCACGCCTGATGGCCGAGCGCGAGGTGGCGCTGATCGCCGTGCTTGGCGGCGACGGCACCCACAAGGCGGTGGCCGCCGAAGTGGGGGACATCCCGTTGCTGACCCTGTCCACCGGCACCAACAACGCCTTTCCCGAACTGCGCGAGGCCACCAGTGCCGGCTTGGCCGGAGGGTTGTACGCCAGTGGCCGAATCCCGGATTCGATCGGCTTGCGCCGCAACAAGCGCTTGTTGGTCTGTGATGCCGGACGTGGCTTGCGCGAAGTCGCCCTGGTGGACGTCGCCGTGTCGCCGCTGCGGTTTGTCGGCGCCCGGGCGATCAGTCGCGCACAGGACCTGGCCGAAGTCTTCGTGACTTTCGCCGAACCGCAATCCATTGGCCTGTCGGCGCTGTGCGGCTTGTGGTTTCCGGTGTCACGCCAGGCACCGGGTGGTGCCTGGATGCGCCTGGACCCGCAATCCCCCGAAGCGCTGCTGGTGCCGCTTGCGCCAGGGCTGCTGCAAGGCTGTGGCGTGCTCGCTGCCGGGCCCCTGGAACCTGGAATCGCCCACGGCCTGTCGCTCTCCAGCGGCACCCTGGCCCTGGATGGCGAACGGGAAATCGAATTCAACGCGCGGGACCGGCCCACGGTCACCCTCGATGCAGGCGGCCCGCTGAGCATCGACGTCAATGCGGTGCTGGCCTACGCCGCGCAACACCGTTTGCTGGCCATCGGCCGCGAACACCCGCAACACCCTCTGAATCTTCAAGAAGACACCCCAGGAGAATAAAAATGTCGACACCGCTCACCCACGATCAACTGCTGCACGCCTACCAGGTGATGCGCACCATCCGCGCCTTCGAAGAGCGCCTGCACGTGGAGTTCGCTACTGGCGAGATTCCCGGTTTCGTCCACCTGTATGCCGGCGAAGAAGCCTCGGCCGCCGGTGTCATGGCCCACCTGGGCGATGACGATTGCATCGCGTCCAACCACCGTGGTCACGGCCATTGCATCGCCAAGGGCGTGGACGTCTACGGGATGATGGCCGAGATCTATGGCAAGAAAACCGGCGTCTGCCAAGGCAAGGGCGGTTCGATGCACATCGCCGATTTCGAGAAGGGCATGCTCGGTGCCAATGGCATTGTCGGTGCCGGCGCGCCGCTGGTGGTGGGCGCCGCACTGGCGGCCCGGCTCAAGGGCACCGACAGCGTTGCCGTGGTGTTTTTCGGCGACGGCGGCTCCAACGAGGGCGCGGTGTTCGAAGCCATGAACATGGCCTCGGTGTGGAACCTGCCGTGCCTGTTCATCGCCGAAAACAATGGCTACGCCGAAGCCACCGCCTCCAATTGGTCGGTGGCCTGCGATCACATCGCCGACCGTGCGGCCGGGTTCGGCATGCCCGGGGTGACGGTGGATGGCTTTGACTTCTTTGCCGTGCATGAGGCCGCCGGGGCCGCCGTCGAACGCGCCCGTGCCGGGGAAGGGCCGTCGCTGATCGAGGTCAAGCTGACGCGCTACTACGGTCACTTCGAGGGCGACGCCCAGACCTATCGGGCGCCCGACGAGGTCAAGCATTTTCGCGAGAACCAGGACTGCCTGATGCAGTTCCGCGAGCGCACCACCCGAGCCGGCTTGCTCACCGTCGAGCAGTTGGACCAGATCGACAAGGAGGTGGACATGCTGATTGAAAACGCCGTGAACAAGGCCAAATCCGATCCCAAGCCCACCGCGGCGGACCTGCTGACCGACGTCTACGTCAGCTATCCCTGAACGCCCCCCTGAATAACAACAATAGAGAATCCCATCATGGCGAGAAAAATCAGCTATCAGCAGGCAATCAACGAGGCCCTGGCCCAGGAAATGCGCCGCGACCCCAGCGTCTTCATCATGGGTGAGGACGTGGCCGGTGGTGCTGGCGCACCCGGTGAAAACGACGCCTGGGGCGGTGTGCTCGGCGTTACCAAGGGGCTTTACGCCCAGTTCCCCGGACGCGTGCTGGACACGCCGCTGTCGGAAATCGGTTACGTCGGCGCGGCGGTCGGGGCCGCCACCTGCGGCGTGCGCCCGGTGTGCGAACTGATGTTCGTCGACTTTGCCGGGTGCTGCCTGGACCAGATCCTCAACCAGGCGGCGAAGTTTCGCTACATGTTCGGCGGCAAGGCCTCCACGCCCCTGGTGATCCGCACCATGGTCGGCGCCGGCCTGCGCGCCGCCGCCCAGCATTCGCAGATGCTCACGTCGTTGTGGACGCACATTCCGGGACTCAAAGTAGTGTGCCCGTCATCGCCTTACGACGCCAAGGGCCTGCTGATCCAGGCGATCCGCGACAACGACCCGGTGATCTTCTGCGAGCACAAGTTGCTCTACAGCATGCAGGGCGAGGTGCCGGAAGAGCTCTACACCATTCCCTTTGGCGAGGCCAACTTCCTGCGTGACGGCAAGGACGTGACCCTCGTGTCCTACGGGCGCACCGTCAACACCGCGATGGACGCGGCGCGCAGCCTGGCCGGGCGTGGCATCGACTGCGAAGTCATCGACCTGCGCACCACCAGCCCATTGGACGAGGACAGCATCCTGGAAAGTGTCGAGAAGACCGGGCGCCTGGTGGTGATCGATGAGGCCAACCCACGCTGTTCCATGGCCACCGATATTTCGGCGCTGGTGGCGCAAAAAGCCTTTGGCGCGCTCAAGGCGCCGATTGAAATGGTCACCGCGCCGCACACTCCGGTGCCGTTCTCCGATTCGCTGGAAGACCTGTACATCCCTGACGCGGCGAAGATCGAACAAGCCGTGCTCAACGTGATCGAGTGGAGCAAGCGCTGATGAGCCAGATTCATACCCTGACCATGCCCAAGTGGGGCCTGTCGATGACCGAGGGCCGGGTCGATGCCTGGCTCAAGGAGGAGGGCCAGGCCATCACCAAGGGCGATGAAGTGATGGACGTGGAGACCGACAAGATCTCCAGCAGCGTCGAGGCACCGTTTTCCGGAATCCTGCGCCGCCAGATCGCCCGCCAGGACGAAACCCTGGCGGTCGGCGCCTTGCTAGGCATCGTGGTCGACGGCGATGCCAGCGAGACCGAGATCGATGCGGTCATCGAGCAGTTCCAATCGACCTTTGTGCCCGGCGATGCGGCCGACGAAGACAGTGGACCGAAACCGCAGAAAGTCGAGTTGGACGGCCGGGTGATCCGCTATTTCGAGCGGGGCGAGGGCGGTACGCCGATGTTGCTGGTGCATGGTTTCGGCGGCGACCTGAACAACTGGCTGTTCAACCACGAGGCGTTGGCGGCCGGGCGTCGGGTCATTGCGCTGGACCTGCCGGGCCACGGCGAATCTTCGAAAACCCTGCAACGCGGCGATCTGGACGAATTGAGCGGCGTGGTGCTGGCCTTGCTCGATCACCTGGACATCAACGCCGCGCATCTGGTGGGGCATTCCATGGGTGGGGCGGTGTCGCTTAACGCCGCACGCCTGATGCCCCAGCGAGTCCGGTCGCTGACCTTGATCGGCAGCGCCGGGCTGGGCGCGGAGATCAACGGCAGCTACCTGCAAGGTTTTGTCGAAGCGGCCAACCGCAACGCCCTCAAGCCGCAACTGGTGCAACTGTTTTCCAATGCCGAACTGGTCAACCGCCAGATGCTCGACGACATGCTCAAGTACAAGCGCCTGGAGGGCGTGGACGCGGCGCTGCAGCAACTGTCAGCGACGCTGTTCGCCGACGGCCGCCAACAGATGGACTTGCGCGAAGTGGTGCAGGCCGGCGACGTACCGAGCCTGGTGATCTGGGGCAGCGATGACGCAATCATTCCGGCGGTCCATAGCGAGGGGCTGAGAGCCCAGGTGGAGGTGCTGTCCGGCCAGGGCCACATGGTGCAAATGGAAGCGGCCGAGCAGGTCAACCGGCTGATCCTCGGCTTCATCGAGCAGCACTGATCAAGTGGACGGCGACATGCGTCGTCGTCCCTACAAAATTCTGGAGGCAACGTCATGAACGTTTCAATCAAGCCGACCCGCAGCATGCGCGCCGCCGTCTGGCATGGCCGCAACGACATCCGCGTCGAAGACGTGCCACTGCCGGTTTCGCCGCCCGCCGGTTGGGTGCAGATCCGCGTGCAATGGTGCGGCATTTGCGGCTCCGACCTGCATGAGTACGTGGCCGGGCCGGTGTTCATCCCGGTGGACGCCCCACACCCGCTGACCGGTATCAAGGGCCAGTGCATCCTCGGCCATGAGTTCTGCGGCGAGATCGTCGAACTGGGTGCCGGCGTCGAAGGCTTCAGTGTCGGTGAACCGGTGGCGGCGGACGCCTGTCAGCACTGCGGCACCTGCTATTACTGCACCCACGGGCTCTACAACATTTGCGAGAACCTGGCCTTCACCGGGCTGATGAACAACGGTGCGTTCGCCGAACTGGTCAACGTACCGGCCAACCTGCTCTATAAACTGCCCGCCGATTTCCCGGCCGAGGCCGGTGCGTTGATCGAGCCGTTGGCGGTGGGCATGCATGCGGTGAAAAAGGCCGGCAGCCTGCTGGGCCAGAACGTGGTGGTGGTCGGTGCCGGCACCATCGGCCTGTGCACCATCATGTGCGCCAAGGCCGCCGGCGCGGCTCAGGTGATCGCCCTGGAAATGTCCGGTGCGCGCAAGGCCAAGGCCCTGGAAGTAGGGGCCAGCCATGTGATCGATCCGAACGAATGCGACGCCCTGGCTGAAGTCCGCCGCCTGACCGGTGGCCTGGGGGCCGATGTCAGTTTCGAATGCATCGGCAACAAGCACACCGCGAAACTGGCCATCGACCTGATCCGCAAGGCCGGCAAATGCGTGTTGGTGGGTATCTTCGAGGAACCCAGCCAATTCAATTTCTTCGAACTGGTCTCCACCGAAAAACAGGTGCTCGGCGCGCTGGCCTACAACGGCGAATTCGCCGATGTGATTGCCTTCATCGCCGATGGGCGCTTGGACATTTCGCCACTGGTCACGGGTCGCATCCAGCTGGAGCAGATTGTCGGCCAGGGCTTCGAGGAGTTGGTCAATAACAAGGAGCACAACGTGAAAATCATCGTGTCTCCCGCACGGATCTGAGAGCGCCTGACGTGGGCGATTTGGCGATGGCCGGCAGCGGCCATCGCATTTTTTCGGCCCGGGGCGACGTTCAGTCCGGCCGATAGTCTTGCCAGACGGTCGTTTCGTTGAATTGCAGTTGCTGCTCTTCGTCTTGCCGAAACGTACGGTCGCAATCGAGGAAGAATTCATCGAGCTGCGGTGGCTTGATGCCGGTGCCACTGAGCATAGAATGCACCTGGCCGCGGTGATGGATCTGATGTTCGAACAGGTGCAACAGCAGCCGGTCGATGCGCTCGCGCACCACACCGTCGACACGTACCAGCTCCACGCAGCGGGCGAGGTCTTTCTCCCGCAGGGTTTCGCAGAACGCCACCAGCCGCTGGTCGGTCTGGGTTTGGCTTTGCTTCAGTTGGGCAAAGGCCAGGGTCTCGGAAAAGTCCTTTATCTGCCCATCGCGGTCGCCTTCCAGGGCAGTGAGGTAATAGCGGTCCACTTCCAGGATGTGGCAAAGCGTGGCTTGTATGGACGGGAAGAACCCCGTGCGCGGCGCTTCGTATTCAGCCTCGCTCAACTGCGCGCAGGCGTCGAGTAGCCTGTGGTTGGCCCATCGGTTGTTCAGGGCCTGGGCCAGGAAATAATTCATGGGAAGCCTCGTCAAGACTTTGTGGGAGCGAGCTTGCTCGCGATTTAGTCGGCACATCCAGCATAGCCGGCTCAGGCAGACCGCTATCGCGAGCAAGCTCGCTCCCACAAGGGATTTTGTATGGGCTGCAAACCTCCTTGCACCTTCGGCCCTGTGGGAGCGAGCTTGCTCGCGATAGCGGCGGCACAATCACCGCCGGTTAGCGTCATGCCTTGTGGTCAAAGCCCCACATCCGGCAACACCGGCCGATTCGCCAGGGCCTTGGCCATGATCTGCTCCACATACACCCGGTCCGCTTCCGGCAGGGCCAGGCGCGGTGGGCGGGTGAGGGCGCTGCCGCGGCCGGCGATGGCTTCGCACAGCTTGATGCATTGCACCAGGTCGGCGCGGGCGTCCAGGTGCAGGATCGGCATCAGCCATTCGTAGATCGGCATCGCTTCGGCGAAGCGCCCGGCGCGGGCCAGGCGGAAAATGGTCTCGCCTTCCTGCGGGAACACGTTGGACATGCCCGAGACCCAACCTTCGGCCCCCACGGCGAGGCTTTCCAGCACCACGTCATCAAGGCCTGCGAACAACACAAAACGGTCGCCGACTTCGTTGCGCACGTCGATAAAGCGCCGGGTGTCACCGGAGGAATCCTTGAAACACACCACGTTGTCGCAATCGGCCAGGGAAATCAGGATGTCCGGTGTCACGTCATTCTTGTAGATCGGCGGGTTGTTGTAGACCATCAGCGGCACGTCGGCATGCCGGGCCACGTAGCGGAAATGCTCGGCGGTCTCGAACGGCTTGGAGCCATAGACCAGCGCCGGCATCAGCATCACCCCGTCGACGCCAACCTTGCGCACCGCGTTGGCAACCTTGGCGGCTTGCACGCTGGTGAATTCGGCCACGCCGCAGATCACCGGCACGCGGCCACGGGAGGCGTCTACCGCGACTTCGGTCACGGCGATTTTTTCCTCGGCGCTCAAGGACGTGTTTTCCCCCACCGACCCGCAGACCACCAGGCCGGAAACACCGTCACGAATGACGTTGGAAATCACTTGGTGGGTTTTTTCCAGGTTGATGGAAAAGTCGTCGTTGAATTGGGTGGTGACGGCAGGGAAGACGCCGCTCCAGTTGATGCGTTTGCTCATGGGTTGTCTCCGGTTATGGTATTTCGTATACACAGGTAAAAGTGAATTCACAACAAATCCCCTGTGGGAGCAAAGCTTGCTCGCGATGCAGGCGCCTCGGTTTCACGGAAGACCGCGTCAACTTCATCGCGGGCAAGCCTTGCTCCCACAGGGGGGGCGAAGCCAGTTCAAAAAAGTCATGCACCCGGCCAGGTATCCGAAAGCCGGTAGCCCTCGGGCCACGGATCGGCCGGGTCGAGCAACAGCTGATGCGTCCCGGTGATCCACGCCCGTCCGGCGATGCCCGGATAAATCGCCGGGCGTCCGGCCACGTCGGTCAGTGAGTCGATGCGGCAGTGGAATTCGGAGCCGATGATCGAGCGGCCGATAAAACGCTCGCCGACCTGCATCAAGCCCTTGGCGTGCAGCACCGCCATGCGTGCCGAGCAGCCGGTGCCGGTGGGCGAGCGGTCGATCTTGCCGGGCTGGATCACCACGGCATTGGCGCCGGTGGCGATGCCGTTTTCCTGGACGATGGGCGCGGCGATCTGGCAGAACGAGATGTGCGACCAGTCGGGGTTCAACGGATGTACGAAGCCCAGTTGTTCGTTGGCGGCGCGGGTGATCTTCAAACCCACGGCCACCAGTTCGGCGGCTTCGTCAGGGCGGATGGCAAAGCCCAGGCGCTGGGCGTCGACGATGACAAAGCTGTCGCCGCCATACGCCGTGTCCACCTGCAACGAGCCCAGGCCCTCGACTTCGATCCAGGCATCGAGGCGGTCGGCGAAGGAGGGCACGTTCTTGATCTCGACCCGTTGCACCTTGCCGTCGCGGCAGTCGGCCACCGCTTCGATCAGGCCACCCGGCGCTTCGAGCACCAGGCGGGTCTGGGGCTCGGTCATTGGCAGGATGCCGCTGTCCAGCAGCACGGTGGCGACGCACAGCGAGTTGGAGCCGGACATCGGCGGGGTGTCGGCCGGTTCCATGATGATCCAGGCCATTTGCGCCCGTGGGTCCTTGGCTGGCACCAGCAGGTTGACGTGGCGGAACACACCGCCGCGGGGCTCGTTGAGGACAAAGTTGCGAAGGGTCTGGTCCTGGGCGATCCAGCGTGACTGTTCCCACACCGTGGCACCGGGTGGAGGGGCGACGCCGCCGACGATCACATCGCCGACTTCGCCTTCGGCGTGGCAGCTGACGACATGGATGATTTTTGATGAGCGCATGAGTCAAATCCTTGTGTGTCTGGTCGGGCCTCATCGCGGGCAAGCCTTGCTCCCACAAAGGGTTTTGTGGTGCACACGAAACAGTGTGGGAGCGAGCTTGCTCGCGAAGGGGCCATCGGCTATTTCACCGACTTGAGAAAAGCCGCCGTCTCCGGCTGCACCGGATTGCCAATCACCTGGTCCGGCGGCCCGATTTCATGGACCCGGCCATTGCAAAAGAACGCCACGCGGTCGGACACGTCCCGGGCGAAGCGGATCTCGTGGGTCACCAGCACCATGGTCATGCCGTCTTCGGCGAGCATGCGCATGGTGTCCAGCACTTCGCCCACCAGTTGCGGGTCCAGGGCCGAGGTGGCTTCGTCGAAGAGCATGTAGTCCGGCGACATCGCCAGCGCCCGGGCGATGGCCATGCGCTGCTGCTGGCCGCCGGAAAGCTTGCCGGGGAAGGCCTTGAGCTTGTCCCCCAGGCCCACATGTTCAAGCTGTTGCACCGCCAGTGCTTCGGCGTCCTGCCTGCTTTTGCCCAACACCTTGCGCGGCGCGAGCATCACGTTTTCCAGCACGGTCAGGTGGGGGAAGGCGTTCCATTGCTGGAACACGATGCCGATCTTCTGCCGCAGGCGATTGAGGTCGGTGGTCCGGTCATGGACCTCGATGCCGTCCACGCGGATGCTGCCTTTCTGGATCGGTTCCAGGCCGTTGATGCACATCAGCAAGGTCGACTTGCCGGAGCCGGAACCGCCGATGATCGACACCACTTCGCCCTTGTCCACGGTCAGGCTCACACCCTTGACCACTTCCAGGTCACCGAAGGATTTGTGTACGTTTTCGATCTCAATCATTTTCCTGCCACCTTCTTTCCAGGCGTGCGCCGAGGCGGGCGACCACCAGGCTCATGACGTAGTAAATGAGGCCCGCGATGCACAGCACCAGCAGGGGTTCCTGAATGCGCGTGACGATGGTTTGCGATGCCCGCAGCAATTCGACGATGCCGATCCACATCACCAGGGCGGTGTCTTTCATCACGCCCAGCACCAGGTTCAGCCAGCCGGGAAAGGCCACCCGGGTGGCAATCGGCAGGACGATGAACCGCAGGTCCTGCACATAGCTCAGGCCCAGTGACCGACTGGCCCGGCGGGTGCTCAACGGCACCGCCAGCACGCCACCGCGGACGATTTCGGTGAAGTAAGCCGCGGCATAGACCCCGAGGACGATGCAACCGACGGCGAAGGCGCTGAGGTTCAGGCCGGCGATGCTCTTGAGCGAGTTGAACAGCACGAACTGGATCAGCAGCGGCACGCTGCGGAACACGTCCAGCAACCAGGCCAACGGCAGGCTGGCCCGGGGCAACAACGCCCGCAGCAGACCGAACAGCAACCCGGCCAGGGTGCCCAAAAGGATCGACCAGACGGTCAGTTGCAGCGTGACCCAGGCCCCCTCGAGCAAATACAGCAGGTCGTTGACGCTGAGGCTTGTAGAAAACATGACCCACGCTCCTCAATAACGAAACAACCGCCAGGACAACAGTCGGGCCAGCCCGACGATCAGCTTGGCGATCAGGTAATACAGCACCGCCGCGAGGGCGAAGTATTCGAAGGTGCGGAAGGTCTTGACGTTGTATTCCTGGGTGACACCGGTGAGGTCGTTGTTCAGGCCGACCACCACCCCCAGGGACGTCATCAGCACCGCCCAGACCATCTGGTTGGTCAACGGGTAGAACACAATGCGCAACAGTTGCGGGACGATGATCATCCGGTACGCCTGGAAGGCGCTCATCCCCAAGGAGCGGGCGGCGCGCATTTGCGTACTGGGCACGGCCTTGAGGCCGCCGCGAAAGTTTTCCGCCAGGTAGCCGGCGTTGTTGAAGGTGATCCCGGCCAGCAAGGCCAGCCAGGAACTGACGTGCAGTCCGAGGGAGCCGAGGCCGAAGTAGAGGATGTAGATCTGGAACAGCGAGGGCGTGTTGCGGGCGATGGACACCCAGCCATTGCCCACGCCCCGCAGCAAGCGATTCGGGGCCTGGCGCATCACCGTCAGCACCAGGGCGATCAGCACACCGAAAATCATCGACAGCGCGGCGGTCTCGAACGTCACCCAGGCCCCGGCGAGCATGTCGGGCAGGGCGCGCAAGGCCGGGCGCCATTGGAAGCTGTAGTCAAACATGAGTCGGGCTCCCCGTGCGGGCGGTGGGTTGCAGCCATGCCGGCGGCTGGCCGCGGGTCGAGGCGGTGCAGGCGGCCTCGACGCATTCGGCGAGGGCGGCAAAGTGCACCCCACGCCCGACCAGGCCGGGTGCGTAGTGGGCGTATTTACCGGAGTTGGTCATCAGCGTGGTGGCGTGGGGCGGAATCACCGGTTCGCCCAACATGCACCAGCAGGTGTCGGTCACCAGCACCGCGCCGAAGGTCTCGATGGCGGCCAGGTACCCGGCTTTGCGGGCCTGCTCCAGCACTGTCCGGCCGCAGGTGATCGCCAGCACCACATACGGATGCTTGACCCGGCCCGTGCACAAGGTCGCGAGGGCAGCGAATTCGCTGAGGGAGAAATGCGGGTTACCCAGGGACACCACGTCCACCCAGTTGTCCCGGGCGCTGTTGAGCTCGCGCCAACTGGCAAGCAGGCCGGCGGCATCGACGCTTTCCTGCGGCAAGGTGACGTCGTTCTCCAGGACATCGGCAGGGTCGAGGGCTTCCGGCGTTACCCCGGCGATGTGGAACAACGGCGCGGCGCTGGTGGTGGCGAACGCGGCGCCGAAGGCCTTGAGGTCGTCCAGGGTGGGGGCGGCGTGTTCCAGCCCACGTATCAGCGGGATGCGCCGGCCCGCCAGGCTGCCGATGTGATAGCCCAGCAGCGGGTAGAAACTGTCGTCCACGTGGCCCAGCGCCGGTACGTCGACGATCAGTTGGGCCTTGCGCCGGTCGTCGAGGTGGCAGCCGGTCAACGGTGCCCGCCCGCACAGGGCGATGCAGATATCGAGGAAGTCCGGGTACTTCTGCGTGCGCGCCCCCAGCACGCTGTTGGCGTAGACCACCGCGTTGGATTCGGCCCAGACGATTTGTTCGCCGGCCTTTGGCGCGGTGTCCAGCAGGTAGGGGGCGCAGGTGAAACTCAGTTGCGCGCCCATCGCCATGTAGGCATCGCCCAAGGCACTGGCCGGTTCGCCCAGGGCCGGATCGACGCCCAGTTCCCGCCAGCGTCGCTGGTCCACGGAAATGGAATTGAGGGTGGTGGGGACGCGAACCTTCGCCCCCCACTGCACCAGTTGTTCGGCAAAGCGCAGGCTGGCCGGGCCGGTGTAGATGCAGCCGTCGATATGGGCCTGGGTCACGTCCAGCAGTTGCGTGGCGCCCTGGATCTGCGCCATGCGCAGCACGATTTGCATCGCCACTTGGGCAGCCTTGCCGTGAGCGCCGTCGAGCAACGCCCGGTCCTGTTCGCTCAATTCCAGGGTTGAGGATGTGGGCGGCTGCGGCGCTGGGTCAGAACCTTGCCAGCCGTCGTTTGGCGGCCGGCCAGACAGTGTCAGGATGTCGCCTTCCAGGCGCACGAAACCCTGGCCGCGCAGTCCATTGAAGGCCTCATGCCCCACGCACACCACCGGCAGCGAGCGTTGGAAAATCACCTGCGCCACCAGCACGCCCAGGGTCAGGATTTCATCGGCTTCGGCGAGCACCAGGGCCGCGGGCGCGTGGCCGTTGCTGATCAGCTCCATCAAGACGCTGCTGCCGGTGCAGGAACCGCGTCCGCTGGGGATCGCCAGCACGCGCCCGGCCAGGCGCTGGCCACTCAAGGGATGGTGGCGGTCGATGACCTCGCCGCTGGCTGGATCGACCCCGCCCCAGAAACTCAGCCCCACGTCGGCGAACAGCAGGGCGCCCTGGGCGGCACCCTCCACCAGGCTGCGGCCTTTCACACGGACAGGCGTGCTTGGCATGCGCCGATCCTCAGTAATAGACCTGGGGAACGGTCAGGTTGGCCGGCGGAATGTCAGTGCCGACCCATTTGACGAACAGTTCCTTGTAGCGACCCGTGCGCACCTGCTGGTTGACGAACAGGTTGAGGTAGTTGAGCAGGCCGTATTCGCTGCGCTTGGCGCCGAGGGACACGTAGTCGATGACGTAGGGCGCGTCACCGGCAATCTTCAGGCACTTGTACTTGCCCGACTTGATGGTCGCGGCGGCCACGGTGTTGGTCACCACGGTGGCGTCGATGTGCCCCTGGGCGATTGCCAGCAAGGTGTCGTTCTGCGACTGGTAGGCGCGGAAGCTGCCGCTGCCCCAACTTTTCTGGTCCTTCTCCAGGGCGATGGCTTCGTAGGTGCTGCTGGTGTTGCCCAGGGCCTTGCCCTTGAGGTCGGCGTAGCTGGTGATGCCGGTGTTGTCGCGGGTCAGCACGACCATCTGGAAGGCGAAGTAGGGCACGGTCAGGCCCACGGTCTTGGCCCGCTCCAAGGTGTCGGAGGTGGAGGCGACGATGACATCGGCGCGGCCCGACAGCAGCGCGGGGATTCGGTCGGAGAATGGGGTTTCCACCACTTCGGCATCTACACCGAGAACCTTCGCCAGATCGTTGCAATAGTCCACGTCGAATCCCGCCGGCTTGTTGCTTTCATCGCGAAAGCCCATGGGTGGGAAGTCCAGGGTCACGGCGCAACGCAGCTTGCCGGAGCCGATGATGTCATCGAGCTTGTCGGCGTGGGCGGGGGCGATGAAAAGCGGGGTGAGGACAACGCTGAGGGCTACGGCCAATGCAGGGTTTTTCATAAATGCCTCGCTGTCGAATAAATGCGGTGAGATATCGTATTGAGGATTTCGTATACGATATCAGATAAGCAATCGGCGTGCCCGTTTCTGGTTGAGGCGCAGTAATGTCACTGGAGGGCTGATCTAGAGGCTTTCATGCCGGGCGTTAACAAGCAGGGCGAGGAGGCGGTGCTGGGGCGGGGTGTTACAGATGGGAGCAATCACGGGGCTCGACGCCCCATCAGGGAACAAGAATCAGCGCTGATTTTCGCGATACTGGCTCGGCGAAAGGCTGGTCAGGGCCCGAAACTGGCGGCTGAAGGCGCTGTGGTCGGTGTAACCGCAGCGCAGGGCGATCTCGGTGATCGGCAAGTCTTTGTCGAGTAACAGCCGCGAGGCTTCTTCCAACCGTGCCTTGTGAATCATCTGCCGCGGCGTGAGCTGGAAGATGCGTTTGCAGTGCCGCTCCAGTTGCGCCACCGACAATTCGGCAATGGCGGTCAGCTCGGCAAGGCTGATGGGGCGGGCGAAGTGCTGCTTGATATGGGCATCCACCGCCGCCAGTTTGTGGAACGCCGGATGGCTCGATTGCGGCAGTTGCAGGTCGCGGGAAATGCCGGCCAGGCCGACGACCTGGCCGTTTGGATCGTGCAGGGCGAGCTTGTGGGTCAGGCACCAGACGGGCTGGTTGCCGTAATACAAATGCAGTTCGAGCTGGTCGGCCAACTCCCGCCCGCTGGCCAGCACCCGGCGGTCCTGTTCGGTGTACAGCGGGCCGAAGCGCTCGGGGAATACCTGTTCGGCGGTGAGGCCGAGCAGGTCGCCGCTGTGTTTGAAACCGCAGCGGCGGGCCAGGGTCTGGTTGACGAAGGCGTAGCGGGCCTGTTTGTCCTTGATGAAAAACACCACGTCCGCGAGGGTGTCCAGCAGAGGAGCGATGGGTTGCAGGCTGCGCAGCAGGGTGTCGAGGTCGCAGGGGGCGAAGGCGGTGAGCGAGGGGTACATGGCCGGCGTCGTCTTTTTTGTGGGAGCTATGGCGCAGTGTCAGTCGAAAATGTAGTGCCTGTCACGCCGCCATCGCGAGCAGGCTCGCTCCCACAGGGAAGTTGTTTTCGGGTTCAGGTGGGTGGGGTTTCTTCCAGGTTCAGCAAGGTTTCGATTCGCGCCGGGCTGAAGGGTGGGCGGGGTGTGGGCGGTGTCCAGCCGAACAGGTGTTCCAGGACAGCGCCGCACACTCGGCCCTGGCAGGCACCCATGCCGCAGCGGCTTGCCAGTTTTGCCTCGCGCCAGTTTTCATGGCCGACCAGTTCGCCGTACGGTACGTCTTCGCAGCGGCAGACCAGGGTATCGTTGCGGGCCAGGGTCTTGAGTCGTGGATCGAGGGCGAAGGCCTTGCTCAATGCCCCGGCGAAACTCTGCCAGCGTGCGCGGCGCGGCCACAGCTGCTGGGCGGCTGCGCTATTGCCAACCGCGGCGTGGCCGGCGATGGCGCCTTCCACCAGCGCCAGTTCGCTGCCGCCAAAACCGGTGCATTCCCCGGCGGCGTAATGTTCATGGCGAGTGGTCGCTTGCCAGGCGTCAACCGCCAGCGCCTGGTCTTCAACCGCGCAGCCCAGGGCCTGGCCTAATTGAGTATTGGGAATCAGCCCAAAGCCGCAGGCGAGCCGGTCGCAGGCCAATTCAATCGTCTTGCCTTGCTGATGCAGTCGCACACCCTCCAGCCGTTCCCGACCGAGCGCTTCCACCACATGGGTGTCGGTGCGGTAGTGCTGGTCGAACAGACTGAACGATTGGAAAAATTTGCCTGGCCAACGTGGCAGTTGCGCGGCGAAACCGACGACAGCGGTGCGGCTGGCCTGCTCGGCGATGCGCAGCACACGTGCACCTTGATGCTTCGCGGTGGCGGCGCCGGCCAACAGCAAGGGGCCGCTGCCGGCGATGACCAGCCGTTCGCCACGCACCGGCAAGCCACCTTTGATCAGCGCCTGCAAGCCGCCAGCACCGGTCACGCCGGGGAGTGTCCAGCCGGGAAACGGCAGCAACAACTCACGGGCACCGGTGCAGAGAATCAAGCGCTCGTAGCTGATCTGCCAGCCGCGCTCGGCATCTTCCACCAGCAAGGTTTTATCCGCCGCGCAGGCGATCACGCGGGTGCCGGCATGGCAGCGCACGTTGGCGCAGCTTTGCAGTTGCTCGCGCAGGCGTCGGGCGGCGCTGGGCAGGTTGGCCTGGGGCCCGTCGCGCCAGATCTGCCCACCGGGCAGCGGGTTGTCGTCCAGCAGCACGATGCGCGCGCCGCTGCTGGCTGCGGCGAGGGCGGCGGCCATGCCAGCGGGGCCGGCGCCGATGATCAGCAGGTCGGTGGTTTCGTTCATGGTCGGGTCTGCACCTGCATGCCGTCGTGGCACAGGGTCTGGCAGGCCAGGCGTCGACGGCCGTCGATCAGCACCCGGCACTCCTGGCAGATACCCATGCCGCACAACGGCGCACGGCGCTGGCCGCTGACCGAGGTGCGACTGCAACCATCCGCGCCCAACGCCAATGCCGCCGCGACGCTGGTGCCGTTGGCGACGGACAGCGGGCGGCCGTCCAAAAACAAGTCAGGCATGGGCCGGTTCTCCCAAGAAACGCTGCGGCAGGTAAGGCTGCGCGGCCAGTGGTGGGGTTTCGTCGAACAGCTGTGCGACGAGCAGGTCGGCCGTTGCCGGCGCCGTTGTGACGCCCAGTCCTTCGTGACCCACCGCCAGCCACAGCCCTTGGCGCTGTGGATGTTGGCCCACCAGGGGCAAGCCGTCGGGACTCGCTGCGCGAAAACCGGTCCAGGCCCTGATGCCGTTCAGATGCGCCAGCCCCGGCAGATAATCGACGGCGCGCTTGAGCATCTTCGCCAGCATCCAGCCTTCCACCTGCGGGTCAAGCGTGCCGAACTGCCGCGAGGCGCCGATGAACAATTGTCCGGTCGGGCGTGGCTGGATATTGCACGCCACCGACGGCCCGCTGGCGTTATGGGCGCTGGTGACATAACCCAGTTCCACCAGGGTGTGGGTGACGGTAGCGGGGTAGCGGTCGGTGATCAGCAAGTGGCCCTTCTTCGGCACGATCGGCAGTTCCGGGCATAATTCAGTGGCCTGGATGCCATTGGCGAGAATCACCGCTTCGGCGCTCAACCAGCGACCGTCGTCGAGGCGCACGCGATGACCGTCGACTTCGCTGACCTGCGCCCGTTGCTGGCGAATGTTCGGCGCGTCGAGCATCCAGCGCGCGGCCGCCGGGGCGTAGAGGATGCCGTCGCCCTTGATCAGCAGCCCACCTTCCAGCCCCGGACGCAGCTCGGGTTCACGCTGATGCAGCGCGGCGTGGCCGATCAGTTCGCAGGCTTCGCCATGGGCCAGCAGGTTCAGGTATTTGCTATGGGCCACCGCCATTTCTTCGGCATTGGCTGCCAGCCACAAGGTGCCGTTGTTGCGCCAGGCGCAGCCGTCGGGCAGGGCTGGGGCCAGTTCGCGCCAGCGTTGCAGGGAATATTGACTGAGGGCCAGTTCCGCCGGGTTGTCATCGAGCACCAGCAGGTGCCCCATACCGGCCGCCGTGGCGCCGTGCCAACCGGCGTCCAGCACCAACACGTTGACGTTGCGTCGGGCCAATGCCTGGGCACAGGCTGCACCGATGATGCCCGCGCCGATGATGATCACGTCGGCGACATGGCCCTCGCTCACGGACGAATGCCCCAGGCGAACGGGTCATCTGCTTCGATGATCAGTGTGGTTTCGGCGCTGATGTAGGCGCGACCGCGAATGGTCGGCACGATGCGCTCGCCCGAGTGCTCATAGGAACCCTCGAACTCGCTGCCAATGACACTGGCCTGGCGCCAGATCTGGCCGGGTTGCAGTTTTCCATCGGCGGCCAGGCACGCCAGTTTGGCGCTGGTGCCGGTGCCGCAAGGGGAGCGGTCATAGGCCTTGCCCGGGCAGAGGACGAAGTTGCGGCTGTCGGCTTGCGGGTCGTCGGCAAACAGTTCGATATGGTCGATCAGGCCGCCGTCCTCGCCGCGAAAACCCTGCTGCTCCAAGGCTTGCTGCACGGCGTAGGTGTAGGCGGTCAACGCGTCGAGGTTATCGCCGGCCACGCGCTGACCATGTTCGGCGATCAGGAAAAACCAGTTGCCGCCCCAGGCCACGTCGCCCACCACCTGGCCGATGCCGGGCACTTCCAGGGTCAGGGCCTTGCGGTAACGGTAGGCCGGCACGTTGCGCACGCTGACCGAGCGGTCTTCGTGCAAGGTTGCCTGTACCGTGCCCACTGGGGTTTCGATGCTGTGCACGCCGGGGCCGATCCTGCCCAGGTGGGCCAGTGACGCCACCAGGCCGATGGTGCCGTGGCCGCACATGCCCAGGTAGCCGCTATTATTGAAAAAGATCACGCCGGCACAGGCGCTCGGGTCCACCGGCTCACAGAGCAGCGCCCCCACCAGCACATCGCTGCCCCGTGGTTCGAGCACGCAGGCCGTGCGCCAGGCGTCGTGTTCCGTGGCCAGGCGTTGCTTGCGCTCGGCCATGCTGCCCTGGCCCAGGTCAGGAAAACCGTCGGTGACCAGTCGGGTCGGTTCGCCGCCGGTATGGGAATCGATCACGGTGATGCGTTTCATGGGAGGGCCACGTCCGTTCAGATGAGTGACGGCAAGCGTGGCCCGCGCCGGGGGGCGACGGCTTGATGGTTTTATCTGTCGCCGATGACGAAATCGGCACAGGGCCAATCCATCAATGGCTGGAAGGCAGGAACTTGAACAACGTCTCGCAGACCCCGGCGATGTGTTCGTCCAGCAGCATCACCGCACGCTCGACGTCACCGGCGCGGCAGGCCTTGATGATTTCCCGGTGCTCGTGATCGGCGCGCTCCTTGCCCGCCGAAAGGCTCATCTGCATGCGCAAGTAGCGCTCCAGCTTGTCGTGGACCGAGCGGATCAAACTAACCATGAAGGGCCGTTGCGCCGGTTCGTAGAGGCAGGCATGCAGTTGCCAGTTCAGCTCGGCCCAGCGCCCGACGTCGTCTTCACCGACGAACTCCCGGCAGATGCTTTCGGCGCGGGCGAAGGTGGCTTCGGTCATGTTGGGAATCGCCAGGCGCAGCACTTTGTCTTCCAGCAGCATCCGCACTTCGAACATCTGCGCCAGCTCCGCCTCGGAAATGCGCGTCACCATCGCCCCACGATTGCGCTGGAACATCACCAGGCCCTCGGCCTCCAGGCGCTTGAGGGCTTCGCGCACGGGGATCTTGCTGACGTTGAACTGCCGGGCGATGTCATCCTGGCGAATGGGCTCGTCCTCGGCAAAGTGCCCGGCCACGATGGCATCGCGCAGGTGGCGGGTGATGATTTCCGAGGTGGAAGGGGTGTTGCCCAGGTCAGGCAGGTTGAACTTGGATAAAGTCACGGCGGCGGGTCGTTCGGCTTAGGTGGGGATATGGTATACGACTTTGCCGAGCGCGGTGTCGAGCTGTCCCAGGCTTCCTCCAATCCTTCAGCCAGACCCCTGTGGCGAGGGAGCTTGCTCCCGCTCGATTGCGCAGCAATCGCAGAATGTTGGGGTTGCTGCGCAACCCAGCGGGAGCAAGCTCCCTCGCCACAGGTTGGTGTGCTCAGCCGTGGGATAGCTGGCTCACATAAGCCTGAGTCCGGACGATGCGCCATCCGGTGATAGACGCCCCCGCCAGCAGCGCCAGGCCGAACACGATCAACGCCACATCAGCGCCGAAATGATCGGCCAGCAACCCGGTCACCACCACCGGGATGCTGAACCCGACATAGGCGAACAGGAAGAACCCGGCGCTGACCCGGGCCTTTTCCGTGCCGGCCATGGCCGTGACGGCTGACAACCCGCCCAGGTACAGGAAACCGTAGCAGGCGCTGCTGGCGCCCAGTGCTCCGAGCAACACGGCGAGCAGGGAGCCGGCGCTCGCGCCCCAGGCCAGCAACGCATAGCTCGCGGGCAGGATCAGCAGACCCAAGCCCGTCGCCCTGGCCGGTTGCATGCGCCGAACCCACGGCTGGAAGAGCAAGCCGCAACTGATGACCGTGAAGGTCGACAGGCCAGACCAACGCTGCAAATCATGGGTCGCCAGCACCGACGGTAATATGGCGATGACCAGGCCCGAGGTCGCCCAGGCCAGCAGCATGGAAAAACTGTAGGGCAGGCTGCCGGCGGGAAACAAAGGCAGGCGCAGCAGCGGTGCGTCTTTGATTTTCAACGCCGGGTCCGGTAGCCGCCAGACCACGACGATCGCCATGGCAGCCAACATCAGCTGCAACCAGAAGCTGCCGGGCGTGGCGCTGTGATGGACGAACAGGAACAGACTGGTCAACGCCGCGCCCAGGCCAAAGCCCAGGGAAGTGCTGGCGGTGACCCGGTTGGCTGGCGAGCGGGGATCGCGGGTTGCCATTAGCTCGGCCATATAGGCGGTTGATGTGGCCGAGGCCAGCCCTGTGCCGACCCCCATCATCAGGCGCGCCACGCCCAGCGCTTCCAGGCTCGGCCAGAGCAGTGTCACCAGCGTCGCCAGCATCGACAGCCCGAGGGCGACCAGGATCAACGGTTTGCGTCCCACCCGGTCGGCCAGCCCGCCAAACGCCAGCAGAACCGGTAGTACGCCCAGCACATAACCGGAAAACGCCACCGCCGTGGCGCCGGCCCCGTAGCCTGACAACTGCGCGTAGGTGGTGTACAGCGGTGCCTGCAGGTTGACCGCAAGGGTGATCAGGCAAAGGCCGAAAGCCAGCCCCCAGGAATGTCGATGCGATGGGTTCAAGGGTGTTCCTTAAAGGGTGTGCATGAAGTCCCGGGGACTATCTCTGCCGGGCACCGCGCAAACAAGGAACAGGTCCAGGCCATTTGTGCTTAACTGTTCGCTAAAAATTCGAGAACACTTAGCCAAGAGTGCAGCCGTGGACCTGAAGATCGATCGCAACGTTGCCGAACCCGTGATCCGGCAGCTCGTGACGCACCTCATGGGCTGGATCAACGCCCATGGCATCCGCCCCGGCGCGCGCATGCCATCCATTCGCCAACTGGCCCGGGAAAACGGCCTGAGCCAGTCGAGCGTGATCAAGGCCTATGACCAACTGGTCGCCAACGGGGTGCTGGAGTCTCGACATGGCGCGGGTTTTTTTGTCGCGCAGCAGTTGGTCCGACCCGTGGAGCCGGAGCCCGAAACGGATAACGCGCGGTGGCGGTTGTTCGACAATGAATCGACGCAGCTCAAGCTCGGTTGCGGCTGGCTGCCCGACGCCTGGCGCGACGACACCGACCTGGGCCAGGCGATCCGCCAAGTGGTGCGCAGCGACAACCACGCGTTGTTCAACTACAGCACCCCGTTGGGCTCGCCTCATCTGCGCCTGCACATTCAAAAGCGCCTGGGCCTGATCGATATTCACGTCGACCCGGGGCAAATCATTACCACCCAAGGTGCCAGCCAGGGCCTCGACCTGCTGGTACGAACCTTGCTCAAGCCCGGTGACCTGGTGCTGGTGGAAAGCCCCGGCTACTACAACCTGTTCAATCTGCTGAAGCTGCATGGGGTCAAGACCGTGGCGGTGCCGAGAACCGCGCAAGGCCCGGACATCGCCCGCCTGGAACAGCTTCTCGGCGAGCATAAGCCTTCGTATTTCTTCATCAACAGCATGTATCAGAACCCCACCGGCACCAGCCTGGCGCCGAGCGTCGCCTATCGTCTGCTGCAACTGGCAACGGCCCATGACTTTCGCCTCATCGAGGACGACATCTACGCCGATTTCCAGAACGGTCCGACCTCACGCCTGGCCTCCCTGGATGCCCTGGACCGGGTGATCTACCTGGCGAGTTTTTCCAAGACGCTGTCCAGTTCGCTGCGCGTCGGCTACGTGGTCGCCCATCCCGAGATCATCCAGCGCCTGGCCGAAGTCAAGATGATTACCGGCATCGGTTGTTCGCTGCTGGCTGAAAACGTGGTGGCGACGTTGCTGGCCAACGGTGCCTATCGCAAGCTGATCCAGCGCTTGCGCCAGCGCATGAACAAGCAGATGGCGAGCACGCTGCGCCAATTGGACCCGGCCCACTGGGAGGTATTTGCCGAGCCGATGGGGGGCTTGTTCGTCTGGGCCAGGCCTCGGTGCCTGGCGGCACAACGGGTGCAGCAGATCGCCCGAGAGCTGCAGATCCAACTGTCCCAAGGCTCGACGTTCCTGCCCCAGGGCGAGGCGTGCGACTGGTTGCGGTTGAACGTGGCTTATACCCAGGATCATCGCGCGCAGGTGTTCTTCCAGCGGGTGGAGCAGGAGTCGATTGCGGCGGGCCAATAGGGTATGGGGGGATTGTTCTGGCGCCATCGCGAGCAAGCTTTGCTCCCACAGGGGAGGGCCGGGGCCAGTCACAAGACTTGTACCCACTGAAGATCTCTGTGGGAGCAAAGCTTGCTCGCGATAGCGGACTAAACGGTCACAAAAAAAATCACAGTGTTAATGGGAATAAATATCAAACAGGAATGAGTTGTTGTATCTTTCGCGACACATTCTTGTCAGCCTCCAGATGTGGTGGCTTTTTTCCATTAGGATTGTGCATCGATGCGTCGGATTCTCGTTTCACTGTGTGTGCTCCAGGCTTACTCCGTTTCCACCTGGGCAGAAGAGCCAATCCCTGCCAAGCCGGCCTCCCTTGAGTTGCAAGCCACGGATATCGTGGGTAATGCCGACTATGAATCAGCACAGGGCCCGGTGAAGGGCTATCACGCCACCCGTTCGGCCAGCGCCACCCGTACCGACACGGCGATCCATGAAACCCCGCAATCCATTTCCGTGGTGTCTCGCGACGTTGTCGAAGACCTCGGCGCCACGCGCCTGCAGGACGCCCTCGATTACGCTGGCGGGGTCGGCCGGGGCAACAACTTCGGCGGCCAGGGCCTGACCACCTTCACCGTACGCGGCTTCACCACTGGGGAGTTCTACCGCAACGGCTTCCCGATCAACCGTGGCTACCCGAACATGCCGGACGCCAACACCATCGAGCGGCTGGAAGTCCTGCGCGGCCCGGCCACCATGCTCTATGGCCGTGGCGACCCGGGCGGCACCTTCAACGTGGTGTCCAAGCGGCCGTTGGCCGAGCGCACGGTGACCCTGGGCAGCCAGGTCAGCGACCAGGGGATGCGTCGCGGTACGCTGGACGCCTCCGGTCCGTTGGATGAAGAAGGGCGCCTGGCTTATCGCCTGAACGTGATCGGCGAGGGCGGCGACACGTTCCGCGACCACGTCGAGACCGAGCGTTACGGCGTTGCACCGGTGGTGACCTGGCAGGTCAACGACACCACGCGCCTGACCTTCGAAGGCGATTTCATGCGCAACAATGCGCCGCTGGACCGTGGCGTGACCCATTACGCCGGCCAGCGCGGCACCGCGTCGCGCGATACGTTCTTTGGCGAAAAAGACGCCGGCAAGTTGCATAACGACAACAACCTGCTGCAGGTGCGTTTCGAGCACATGCTCAACGACGACTGGACCCTGGCCGGCGGTACCCAGTGGCTCGACGGCACCTTGCAGGGCAATGCCATCGAAGGCAATGGCATCGCCACCGATGGGCGTACCCTGGGTCGCAACTTCAACTACCGCAAATTGGAATGGACCGACCGCGACACTCAGCTCAACCTCACCGGGCATTTTTCCACTGGCGGGTTCGAGCACACGTTGCTGACGGGTATCGAGTATGAAGACTACGACTACCAGTCCATTATCCAGCGCTCCTCCGGCGCTGTCGGGGCCTACCCGATCGATATCTTCGACCCGGTGTATGGCCAGCCACGCCCGGCGTTGACGCGCACGCCCACAAATGACCAGGAAAATCTGAAGACGTTTGGTGTATTCGTCCAGGATCAGGTGGCGCTGACTGAGCGCTTGAAGTTGTTGGCCGGGGCGCGTTTTGAGCGGTTCGAGCATGAGTACGAGAGTTTTGTCCCCCAGAACCCGCCCGGTAGCCGGAACTGGAACGTCACCGACAGCGCCGTCACCCCGCGCCTGGGTGTGATCTACGACTTGACCGACACCGTGGCTGTCTACGCCAACACTGCCCGATCGTTCAAACCCAACAGCGGTGCCAGTCGCGAAGGTGGCGGGTTCAAGCCGGAAGAGGGCAAGTCCTACGAAATGGGCGTCAAGTGGGAAGCGCTGGATCGCCAGTTGAGCGTCGATGCGGCGGTTTACCAGATCGAAAAACGTAACGTGCTCACCACTGACCCGGTGGACTCCACCTTCAGCGTGGCCGCCGGCGAAGTGCGCAGCCGTGGTTTCGACCTGAACGTGGCGGGCAATTTGACGCCGGAGTGGCGCGTGATCGGTGGTTACGCCTATGTGGATGCCGAAGTGACCAAGGACATCAATATCCCGTCCGGCACTCGCTTGCTCAACGTGCCCAAGAACACCTTCAGCCTGTTGAACGTCTACGAGTTCCAGGATGGTGGTCTTAAGGGCCTTGGCCTGGGAGTGGGTGCCAAGTACGTTGATGAACG
Organism: Pseudomonas brassicacearum subsp. brassicacearum; assembly: GCF_008801605.1. Classification (GTDB taxonomy): domain Bacteria; phylum Pseudomonadota; class Gammaproteobacteria; order Pseudomonadales; family Pseudomonadaceae; genus Aquipseudomonas; species Aquipseudomonas brassicacearum. The sequence continues at coordinate 82,138 of NZ_VZPJ01000018.1, forward strand.
GGCCGGCCAGACTGCGGCGAATGCGTTCTCCATGGACAGCTACACCGTTGTGGACCTGCTCGGCTACTACAAGGTCAACGAGCGGATCCGCCTCAACCTGGACCTGAAGAACCTGTTCGACGCCGACTACGAAGAAGGCGCTTTCGGTAACGTCTATGCCTACCCAGGCGCACCGCGGACCGTGCAGGCTGGCATCTCCTACACGCTCTGAATCCAATGCGTCATGAAAACCCCGAAGGTCCTGCCTTCGGGGGTTTTCTTTTTACCACTTGCCTCTTTACCACTTGCCTGTGCTCATCCCGCCGTCCACCGGCAGTATCGCACCAGTCGTGAAATCGGCGCCCGCCAGGTACAACACGGCCTCGGCAATTTCCTCGACGGTGCCCACGCGACCGGCCGGGGCCAGGTTGTCGAGGAATTCGCGGTGCGCCGGGTCGTGCATGGGCGTGTCGATGATGCCGGGGGCGATGGCATTGACCTTGATGTTGTGAGGCGACAGTTCCAGGGCCAGGGCGCGGGTCATCTGGTTGACGCCGCCCTTGATCAACACCGGCAGAGCTGCCGGCACCTGGATGTTCGGTTGCAGGGCCACGGCGGCTGAAATGTTGATGATGAAGCCTTGCTGGCGCCCGATCATGTGCGCGGCAGCAGCCTGGCTGGCGTAGACCAGCCCCTTGAGGTTGGTGTCCAGCAGCGCGTCCAGGTCCTGGGGGCTGTATTCGACGAAGGGTTTTGGCAGGAAGAAACCGGCGTTGTTCACCAGCCCGTCAACGGCGCCAAACGCCGCGACGGCTTGGCTGATGAGGGCGGTTGAAGTGGCCGGGTCAGCGATGTCGCCGGCCACGCCGATGAAACCCGCCGGGTGGCCGAGCTCGGCGGCGGCAGTGTCCAGGCCGGAAGGGGAGCGGGCATTGCCCACCACGTTATACCCCCGGGCCAGGAACGCCTTGACCAAACCCAGGCCGATCCCGCTGGAAGCGCCGGTGATGATGACGGTTTTGTTGAGGCTCATGATTGACTCCTGATCACATTGAGTTGAACCGGTGCGCCTGTGTTGGCGGTGGTTGAGTTCAGGGTATTGATGCGCCAGGGTTTGATAAATAAGGCTTCTGGTACTTGAGTTGATACGTCATGTAATCAATGGCCGGGGCCACACATACCCCCGGTGGACCCCTGTGGGAGCGAGCTTGCTCGCGATGGCGTCAGGCCAGTCGGTATTGATGCTGACTGACACACTGCTATCGCGAGCAAGCTCGCTCCCACAGGATTGTCAGGCAGTCCGGTTGGTAGGCAGAAAAAAGCCCGGTCAATCGGACCGGGCTCGGAAGGGTGGAGGGTTATTCCTTGGGAAGACTTCGATACTGCGTCGTCGTCATCCCCGCGTACCCCCAGTTATCGGTGTCGACTTCCTCGATCACGATATGGGTCAAGTGCGGGTCCTTGCCCAATACGCGCTGGAGGGTTTCGGTGATTTCGGAAATCACCTGGGCTTTCTGTTCACGGGTGACGCCGTCTCGGGTAATTCGCACATTGACGAAAGGCATATTGCACTCCTGCTGCTGAGAAAGTGCGCAGGAAGAATCCCACGCCGTTGAGGGCCCACTGTATTTATATGCCGCAGACTGATAAACAGGCCTTTGGAAACTTCAGTTGATACGCGGTGTAATGAATCATGAAGCGTCATTTCGAAGACCTGCAGTTGGGCAGCATAGAACTGTTCTGCCTGGCGGCGGAGGCGGGCAGCTTCACGGCGGCGGCGCAGTTGGCGGGGGTTACCCCGGCGGCGGTGAGTCGCTCGATCTTTCGCCTGGAAGAGCGCCTGGGTTCACGGCTTTTCGTGCGCACCACCCGCAGCATTCGCCTGACGGAAGCCGGCAAGACCTATTTCGAGCAATGCCGCCAGGCGTTGACGCAACTGGTCGAGGCGCAACAGGAAATGATGGGCGCGCAATCGGTGCCGTCCGGGCAGCTGCGCATCAGCCTGCCCACCACCTACGGTCATCACCGCATCCTGCCCTTGCTGCCGGCCTTCCGGGCGCTGTACCCGCAAGTCAGCGTGGACTTGCACTTGAGCAATCGAAACATCGATTTCGTCGCCGAAGGTTATGACCTCGCCATCCGGGTGCGGGCCCAACCCGACTCGTCGATGATCGCTCGTCTGCTGGAAGACGCGAAACTGGTGGTGGTCGCGTCTCCTGAGTATTTGCGCAAGGTCGGCACGCCGCAGGTCCTCGAAGACCTGGACGAGCACGAATGCATCCAGTTCGAATTGCCCAGCAGCGGGCGACGGATTTCCTGGTTGTTCAATGTCGAAGGCAAGGAAAAGGAGGTGTTCGGCGAAGGGGGTTACTGTTGTTCGGACGATGTGCTTGGTGGCGTGACACTGGCCAAGCATGGTGCCGGTTTGTTCCAGACTTACAAATTCATCGTCGAACAGGAGCTCGCCAACGGGCAGTTGGTGGAGGTGCTTGCGCCTTTCGCGGGTCGCTCACGTCCGTTTACCTTGCTCTATCCTCACGGCCGGTACGTACCGCAGCGGGTGCGTGCTTTTGTGGATTTTTTGCTGCAGTACCGGGAGCAGTGGGCCGCGGATTGAGGGGAAAAAACTACCGGTGAGGGGAGCAAACCGTCATGTGATTTTTAAGGCTGAAAATACATATCGATCGTTCCCACGCTCCTGCGTGGGAATGTCGCCAGGGACGCTCCGCGTTCCGCTTCTGGAGTGTGACGCAGAGCGTCACGGGATGCATTCCCACGCAGAGCGTGGGAACGATCAAAAACAGATATCTCGTGGACCCGGTCAACCCGCTATCAGAACCGAAACGCCTGACGACCGATCAGCAGCCACTTGCCATTCTTCTGCTTCTGCCAGATCTGGAAGTTCTCGATTTCCGTTGGCACCACCTCAGTGCCCTTGAGCGCCTGGGCCGAGAAGTGGTTGCGCACCAGGGCCACATCACCGGACAAGGTGATTTTCTGGTTCTGCATTTCCAGGGTCTTGAACGCACTCTTGCCCGTTTCAATGTCGGCGATGAAGGCTTTCTTGTCCTGGATGTTGCCGCTGGAGTGGCCGTAGGTCAGGTTTTCGGCAGCCAGTGCCTGGAGTTGTGGGATGTCTTTGTGCAGCATGGCTTGGGTCAGGTGGTCGACGGCCTGGGCCACTTCCTGCTCGGCCGATGAAGTGGCTGCCGCTGCGTAGCCGCTGAACAGGCACAAGAAGCTGATGACCAATGTGGCTTTTTTCATGGGGATTTCCTTATTTTTGTAGGTATCGGAAGCGCGAGCGATTATTGGCTCGTCGGTCATCGTACAACTTGTTATGAGATGGGGGAACAGCTGAGCGAGTGTGCGTTGCGTTTTCGATAAAAAAGATTGCGATCAGGTTCCTTGGGCATGCCCAGCCGTTATCATCTCGCTGGTTGTACGCCGCTCCTGCGCGGACGAACTCGCAACAGAAGGAATCAGGATGTCCTCGACACTTTCAGACCGCTATCGCGGATGCTTACTGGGCTTGGCATGTGGTGACGCCGTTGGCACTACTGTTGAATTCCAGCCACGCAATACCTTTACCCCTGTGACCGACATGGTCGGTGGCGGCCCCTTCAGTCTCAAGCCTGGCCAATGGACCGATGACACATCGATGGCTTTGTGTCTGGCTGAGAGCCTGTTGCAAAAGCGTGGTTTTGATGCGGCTGATCAAATGGGCCGATACCTCAATTGGTGGCATTGGGGTTATCTGAGTTCCACTGGTGATTGCTTTGACATTGGTATGACCGTTCGCGGTGCACTGGAACGCTATCAGTCCCATGGCGACCCATTCGCGGGGGATACCGCTGCTGATACGGCTGGCAATGGCTCGCTTATGCGACTGGCACCGGTCGTGCTGTTCTTTTATCCGGATCGCGAACGCATCCGCGATTTTGCGGCTCTGAGTTCACGCACAACCCATGGGGCAACAGAGGCGGTGGAGTGTTGCCAGGTGTTGGCCGATGTCATTGCCAACGCATTGACCGGTGCTTCAAAGGCGGATGTGTTGCGTGTGGCGTCCGAGCAACTGACCGAGGCCAAAGTGATAGCGCTCGCCCAAGGGGCCTATCAGGGAAAAGGTCGTAGTGATGTGTCAGGCACTGGTTATTCGGTGGCTTCCTTGGAAGCAGCGCTGTGGTGCTTTCATCAGACGGACAGTTTCACCGATGCGGTGCTGGCCGCGACGAACCTGGGCGACGATGCTGACACCACCGCTGCCATTGTCGGTCAGGTGGCGGGGGCATTTTATGGCGTGCAGGCTATTCCCTCCGATTGGTTGCAGAAATTGTGGATGCGACAGGAGATTGAAGCCATGGCGGATGCGCTTCACTTGCAGGTCTGAGCCGCTTTTCAAGTAGTGATTTACCGTTCACCACTACCCTGTGAGTCCAATCGGTCTATGAGGAACCGCAGGAAAATATCGGGCAAGGTGCCATTTGATAACGCAACAAGTTGTAGCCGGTCAACTGTAGGAAAATTCCCCAAAGCATCCGCCAACGTATTATCTACGGCATGACCTCGTTTAATATCGATGAGGCCAAAGCGTCCCGTAAGGCACTGTATTTACACCAATACAGCCCCAAGAAATAACGAAGAAAAATCGCCCCGTTTAATTGCCATAAACATATCCAGCTCGACACGTTTAAATACATTCCACATTACGCTCTAAAGGCTACGAGACCTTGCGTCCTTACTTACGCTTGCGTCAGAATCCGCCGGCTTGTGCGCTTTGCCCCTGGCCTCTATCGTTGACCTGCCACTGCCCATCAGTGGTCGGGTTTAGTCGCCCATCAGGTTTGGTAAGGTGCTTGAGCACCGTTCAGTCAGGTTATTTATATTCCTGCACTAAATGGTGGTTGTGCGCAGGGCGCCCTCGGGCGCGCCGGGTTTTACCAATTCCTACCGGTCGACTAACCTGCGTACAGCCGCCACCCTTCTTTTAGTCGAGAACGGTTGCAGCTCCAATGTAGGAATTGTCACTTATGTTCAAAGTAACTCCCAACCCCCCGGATATCGACTCGGTACTCTACGGCGACTCTCTCGACCCTGAAAAGTTGAAAGAGGCGGCAGACCGCGCGCTCAAGCACTACCTGAACCCCGGGGCAACGAAAACGCAGATACAGCCCCGCAAGCCCAGCACGATCTTCACCATCGACGCAGCGGTGGATGACGAGACGTTGCTCGTTGAGGCGTGCGAATCCTTGGCATCCGCCAGCGTGATGGTCAGCGACCTCACCGATTTGACGGACGGCCCAAGACGCCAAACGATGCTGGTGCTGCAACGGGTCATCATGTTGGGTGAGCTAGCGGTCAATCGAGTACTGGATAACCACAAGCCTGGGTAGTCGCCAGGCAGTGTTGTGGGGGGCGCCGCAAGCGCCCTCACAACCTAAGTCCGCGAAGCTCGGTGGAACGTTGGGTTCCGTCAGGCACTGCCAACCGCATGGGCCTTGTTGCTCCGCCTTCACAAGCCTTCCCGAACCGCCCCTCGAATCCCTTCCAGCAACATGGTGAACGCCGGGTTGTCGTTATCCTCGCGCCACACCAGGTGCAATTCGCTTTGCACCCCTTCGCCCAGGTCGATCTCGCGAAACACCACCTGCTTGAACACCACGCTGCTGGCGCAACGCGGCACCAGCGCCAGGCCCATGCCGGCGTTGACCAGCGCCAGGATCGTCAGCGACGACCCCAGCCATTGTACGAATTGCGGCGCGACCCGGGCCGAGCGCAGCATGCCGGTGAGCAGTTCGTTGAAGGGCGGGTAGGCGGCGTGGGAGTACATGAGGAACGGTTGGGCGTCCAGATCCTGGACGCTCACGGTCTCGGCGCTGGCCAGCGGATGCCCGGCAGGCACCGCCAGCACGAAGGGTTCGCGCACCAGGCATTCGGTGGCATAGCCGGTCTCCAGCAGTGGCGAGCGGACGATGCCCAAGTCGATGCGCCGGGCGCGCAGGGCTTCGTGCTGCTGGTAGGTGTTCATCTCTGCCAGGACGATTTTGACCTGGGGCTGTTTCAGCCGGGCCTCGGCAATCACCTTGGGCAAGAACTCGTATACCGCGCTGCCGACGAAGCTGATGGTCACCGAACCGATGTCGCCCTGGGCATAGCGCCGGGCAGCGATGGCAGCTTGTTGGGCCTGTTCCAGCAGGTTCTGCGCTTCGATGAAAAACGCCCGGCCGGCGGCCGTGAGCGCCACGCTGCGGGTGCTGCGGGTGAACAGCTCGACACCCAGGTGGTGCTCCAGCAATTGGATCTGCCGGCTCAGCGGTGGCTGGGTCATGTTCAGGCGTTCGGCGGCGCGACGGAAGTTGAGTTCGGTCGCCACGGTGGTGAAGCAGCGTAGCTGGGCCAGTTCAAACATTGATTCAATCCAGGTATCAATCAAGTGCCAAGTTAGATTAGACGGGAACAATCCGCTGCGTCCATCATCGTCCCGTTCCCCACAAAAATAATGATCGGGAGGCACCCTTGAATAACGTAACGGACTCCACCCATGACAGCACCCTGGCGCTCGCGGCGGCCAAGGTCAAACGTCATGTCCTGCCGCTGGTGGTGGTGATGTTCATCGTCAACTACATCGACCGGGTCAACATCGGCTTCGTGCGCAGTCACCTGGAAACCGACCTGGGCATTGGCGCCGCAGCCTACGGGCTCGGTGCCGGGCTGTTCTTCGTCGGATACGCGCTGTTTGAAGTGCCGTCCAACATGCTGTTGCAACGCTACGGCGCGCGGGCCTGGCTGACACGCATCATGTTCACCTGGGGCGCGGCGGCGATGGCCATGGCCTTTGTGCGCGGCGAGACCAGTTTCTATGTGCTGCGCTTCATCCTCGGCGCGGCGGAGGCGGGGTTCTTTCCCGGCATCATCTACTACTTCACCCAATGGCTGCCCGCCAACGAGCGCGGCAAGGCGATGGCGATCTTCCTCAGCGGCTCGGCCATCGCCTCGGTGATTTCCGGCCCGGTGTCCGGCGCCTTGTTGAATGTCAGCGGGATGGGCCTGCATGGCTGGCAGTGGATGTTCCTGATCGAAGGTTTCGCCTCCATCGTGCTGTGCGGGTTTGTCTGGTTCTGGCTGCAGTCGCACCCGAGCCAGGCAAAATGGCTGAGCGCTGGAGAGAAAACCGTATTGATCGCGGCCATCGCCGAAGAGCAACGGGCCCGGGAAGCGGCCCAGGTGGTCAAGCCGTCGATGTTCAAATTGTTGGCCGACCGGCAGATCGCGCTGTTCTGTTTCATCTACTTTTCCATCGCCCTGACCATCTACGGTGCCACGTTCTGGCTACCGAGCATGATCAAGAAAATGGGCAACCTGGGGGATTTCCAGGTTGGTTTGCTCAACTCCATTCCATGGATCATTTCCATCATCGCGATGTACGGCTTTGCTGCCCTGGCCGGCAAATGGAAATTCCAACAGGCCTGGGTCGCGGTGACGCTGGTGGTCGCCGCGTTCGGCATGTTCATGTCCACCACCGGCGGGCCGATCTTTGCCTTCGTGGCGATCTGTTTTGCGGCGATCGGTTTCAAGGCGGCGTCGGCGTTGTTCTGGCCGATTCCCCAGGGCTACCTGGATGCGCGCATCGCGGCGGCGGTGATCGCCTTGATCAACTCCATCGGTAACCTCGGCGGCTTTGTCGCGCCGACGGCCTTCGGTTTCCTGGAGCAGACCACCGGTTCCATCGAGGGCGGCCTGTATGGGTTGGCCGCCACTTCGCTGGTCGCCGCCGTGGTGATCTTTTTCGCCCGCACCGCACCGAAGCGCGATACCCCGAACTCACTGTCCGGCCGGCCTGAAACCGTTGTCGAAGCCGATCAGTCGCAACCCCCTCAAGCTTTGAAACCTGGCCCATCGGGAGCCGCTGTATGAAGATCAAACGCGTCACCGTCACACCCATCGCTTTTCGCGATCCACCTTTGCTCAACGCCAGCGGCATCCATGAGCCGTTCGCGTTACGCTCGATCATCGAGATCGAGAGCGACAACGGTTACATCGGCCTCGGGGAGAGTTACGGCGATGCCCCGGCCCTGGCGATCCAGCAGCAGTTGCAAAGTCAGTTGATCGGCCTGGATCCGTTCAACCTCAACCAGTTGCGGGCCATCGTCCAGGCGACCGTCGCCGCGCAGAAACCGGCCAGCATCGCCGGTGCCGAACTGGCGCCGGGTTCCCACGCGAGCAAGGCGGTGAGCAATGCCTATTCGGCGTTCGAAGTGGCTTGCCTGGATTTGCAGGCCCATTACCTGAACGTGCCGCTGGTGGACCTGCTGGGCGGCGCGATTCGCGACGAGATTCCGTTCAGCGCCTACCTGTTTTTCAAGTACGCCGAGCACATCGACTCGCCGTACCCACCCGACAGTTGGGGCGAGGCGCTCAACGAAGAGCAGATCGTCGCCCAGGCTCGGCGGATGATCCAGGACTATGGCTTCAAGAGCATCAAGCTCAAGGCCGGCGCCCTCGATCCGGAGCATGAAGTCGCCTGCATCAAGGCGCTGAAACGGGCGTTTCCCGGCTACCCGTTGCGCATCGATCCCAATGGCAACTGGTCCCTGGAAACCTCGATTCGCATGGCCGAGCTGCTGGGGGATGACCTGCAGTATTACGAAGACCCGACGCCGGGGCTTGAGGGCATGGCCGAGCTGCACAAACGCACGGGGCTGCCGCTGGCGACCAATATGGTGGTCACCGATTTCGATGAGTTTCGCCGCAGCGTGGCGCAGGACAGCGTGCAGATCGTGTTGGCCGACCACCATTATTGGGGCGGCCTGCGCGACACCCAGGCCTTGGCGAAAATGTGCAGCACCTTCGGCCTGGGTGTGTCGATGCATTCGAACTCGCACCTGGGCATCAGCCTCATGGCCATGGCCCACGTGGCGGCCGCGGTGCCGAACCTGGACTACGCCTGTGACACCCATTACCCGTGGCAGGAGCCGGATGAAGAAGTGATCAAGGGCGGCAAGCTGCCGATTGTCGACGGCTGCGTGAAGATCACCCGCGCGCCGGGCCTGGGATTGGAACTGGATCGGGATCAACTGGGCAAGCTGCATGAGCAGTTCCTCAGTTGCGGCATCCGCCAGCGCGACGATGTGCGGCAGATGCAGCGTTACCGGCCGGACTGGAAGACCGTCAAGCCGCGGTTCTGAGGAGACAGCGAGGGGCCTGCTGCGCAGGCCAGCGGGAGCAAGGCCTGTGGGAGTAAGGCCTGTGGTAGCAAGGTCTGTGGTAGGCCTTGCTCCCACAGACCTACCACAGACTGCATTCCATAGGCCGCCCTGCGGCCCACACCCAAAGTACCGCCCCCCGTCGCAATAGCCGTCTTACACCCAAACTGCCGCGCCGGGCCGGCGCTGCCAAAGCATCCGCCAATTGCCTCCAAGGCAGCGTATGACGCGCCCGGGCGCCTTTCGATAATCGCCTCCGACATCCCGTCCCCTGTTGCGGAGCGCGCCATGCACAACAATAAAAATACCCGCCAACGTTTTTTGCCTGCGGTCATCGTAGGTGTTTCGAGCCTGGGCCTGATGCCTTGGGCCAACGCCGAAATCATGCTGTACGACAAGGACCAGACCACCTTTTCCACCGACGGCTACATCAACGCCTTTTACGTCAACAGCGACGTCGACCGCGCCGGTGAGCAGTACGACCGTCGGCAGGCGCGGGTCAAGATGGGTTTCTTGCCCAACTACCTGGGCTTCAACATGGGCAAGCAGGTCGATGACCTCAAGCTCGGTGCCCGGGCCTCGTTCTGGGTGACCATCAACGACAGTGAAACCAACGGCACCGACACCGCCATCGACGTGCGCCAGTTCTACGGTACCGTGGCCAACCCGGAGTGGGGCGAAGTGCTGATCGGCAAGGACTTCGGCCTGTTTGCCCGCTCCAACATCCTGCTGGACGAGTTGCTCGCCGGTTACGGCCAGGTCAGTGACAGCCTGGGCTTGGTGGACGGCGGTGGCGTCTCGTTCGGCAACATCGGCAGCGGTTATCCGTACCCGTTCCCGACCTCGCAGATCACCTACCGCACGCCGGTGATGGAGGGCTTGCGCGTGGCGGTGGGGATCATGGACCCGGTGGATACCAACGACAACAGCGCCACGGGCAAGGCCTATCAGGAAAACCCGCGCACCGAGAGCGAGATCACCTATCAGTTCGACCTGGGCGGGGCGAAGATCTACAGCTGGCTCAACGGCAGCTACCAGACCTCGGACAACACCGACTCCACTGTCGAATCGGTCACCTCCAAAGGCCTGGGGTACGGTGTACAGGCGAAGATGGGCGGGTTGTCGCTGACTGGCTCGGGGTTCCAGGCCAAGGGCATCAACCCGTTCTTCACCAACAACGCCGGTGAAGCCACCCTGCGCAATGTCGACAGCAAGGGCTACCTGTTACAGGGCTCCTACAAGCTGGGCAAGAACCGCCTGGCGTTGTCCTATGGCAAGACCGATGACGACGGCAACGGCGTGGTGGGCAGTGGCGCCGATTACGAAACCCGTGGCATCGCGCTGTTCCACGACATCAACGACAACCTCAAGCTCGTGGCCGAGTACAACCAGTTCGAAATCAACGGCCACGACACCAGCGCCCAGAACGAAGACACCGATACCTTTGCGGTGGGGGCGGTACTCACCTGGTAAGAGTTGGATCCTTTGGGTCCGACGCCGTCTGTGGGAGCAAGGCTTGCCCGCGATAGCCGCGCCGCGGTCGAACAGCAGAACCGCGTTATCGTTCATCGCGGGCAAGCCTTGCTCCCACAGGCCTTTGATATTGGGGGCTGCGCATCAGCCCCCCTTTTTTTTCAGTGTGACGTCCCCTCGGCGAACTCGATCTTGTTGCCGACGTTGTACTTGCCCGAAGGCTTGTTCATGGGCAGGCGCTTGATTTCCTTGAGGGTGTTGCTGTCGTAGACGATCAGCGCGCCATCGGTATCCCAGATACTCAGCAGCAGGTAGCGGCCGTCGCGAGTGAACTCGACGTGGGCGGCGGTTTTGCCGGGCATGGGTCGCAGGGTGTGGGCGATTTCCAGGGTCTGTTTGTCGATCAGGTGGATGGCATCGTTGTCCGGGCCGAAGAACACATCGGTCCAGGCGTAGCGAGAGTTGACGTGGCTGCGCAGGAAGAAACCCGGCCCGAGCGTGGGGATCTGCTTGATGACTTTCCAGGTGTCGAAGTCGATCACCGAAATCAGCCCCTTGCTGATGTTGGGCGTGGCGAACACCCAGTGCCCATCGCGCTTCCAATAGGTCCCCGAGCCCAGGTGCGGCATGCCAGGCAGCGCGATGTCGGTGACGATCCGCCCCGTGTCGAGGTCGATCACCTGGCCGCCCTGGGCCTTGCGCGAGGTGGCGAGCAACTGCCGGTAATCGGGCGAGAAGGAAAAATCATCGAGGTAATCCTCGGCCTCGATCCGCCTGGGCACAAAGTCCGGGCTCGGGCCGGTGGACAGTTCCCAGACCTCTTTCACATCTTTCAAGGCGACGATGAAGCTGTTGCGCGGCGGCGCGGTATAGACCGCACTGACCCGCGACGCCTGGCCGTCCAGCCCCACCGTTGCAATGGTCTTGACCAGTGACAGGTCGCGGGCATCCAGCACCACCAGGTTGCCGGGCAGGGTGTTGCCCACCAGCACCCAGCGCCCATCCTTGCTCACCGCCAGATTGCGGGTATTGAGCCCGGCCCGCACCTCGGCGATGAGCGTGAGGTTGTGCAGGTCATACAGGCTGATCCAGCCGTCCCGGGAGGCGAAATAGACGAAGCGTCCGTCCGGCGAAAACTTCGGTCCGCCATGCACCGCGAAATGTGAGGCGAAGCGCGCCAGGACCTCGAAGCGATCGCCGTCGACGATATCGACGTGATGATCGCCAGCCTCCACCACCACGAACAGGTTCAGCGGGTCGGCGTTGTGCTGGGGTTTATCGGGCAGGCTGGCGACATCCGCCAGCAGGCGATGGCTGCGGCGAGTGTCGTCCTCGCTCCAGGTCGGTTCGACCGCGGGTGGGCGCTGGAGATAGTGGGTCAAGCCATCGATCTGCGCAGGCTCCAGCACCGCACCGAACGCCGCCATCTGGCTGGCCGGGCGGCCATTTTCGATCACCTGGCGGATTTCGTCGGGCTTGATCCGACTCAGGCTCTGGGGCAACAGCGCCGGCCCCGCACCACCGATGCGGTTCACCCCGTGGCATTGCTGGCAGTGTTGCTGGTAGTTCTGTTCGGCCAACGCCAGGTCCGGTTCAGATGCCGGGGCGCCGTGGACGGCACCGATCCACAGCAATGGGGCAAGCCAGCCGATTCTCATGAGGCCACCCTCGCGATATTTGGCTGGAGCGGTAGGGCCGGGTGCAGGCGGGCCGGATGTTCCAATACCTGATGGGCAAACAAGCCAACCACCTTGCCGATCACCGTCAAGGTCGGCAGGCCTTCGGCGCATGCCAGCGCCATCTCCGGCAATTGCTGGAGGGTGCCGCGCAGGACCTGCTGGTCGGGGCGCGTGCCGTTGCTGATCAGCGCCGCCGGCGTATCAGCCGCCAGGCCCGCCGCTATCAGTTGTGCGGCGATGGTGCCGAGGTTCGACAGGCCCATGTAGAACACCAGGGTCTGGCTGTCATCCGCCAGGCTTTGCCAGGGCAGATTCAAGTCGCCTTCGCGTTGCAAATGACCGGTGATGAAGCGACAGGAATTGACCAGGTCGCGATGGGTCAGGGGAATGCCGGCATAGGTGCTGCAACCGGCCGCGGCGGTGATACCTGGCACGACTTGGCAATCGATACCGCGGGCCAGCAGATACTCCAGCTCCTCGGCGCCACGACCGAAGATGAACGGATCACCACCCTTGAGTCGTACCACCCGTTGTCCCTGGTCGGCCAGGTCGGCCAGCAGTTCGTTGATCTGTGGCTGGGGCAGGCTGTGGCAACCGGCGGCCTTGCCGACGTAGTGCCGGGCGCAGGTCAGCGGAATCAGGCTGAGCAATTGCGGGCTGATCAAGCGGTCGTAGACCACCGCGTCGGCCTGCATCAACAGGCTCCAGGCGCGCAATGTCAGCAGGCCCGGGTCACCGGGGCCGGCGCCGACCAGGGCGACTTCACCCGATCTGAAGGGCGATTGCAGGGCAGCGGGCAAAACGATGGAGGCAGGCATGGGACTTCCTTGGTTCGGTATCAGGTTCGCCGTCGGTTGATCAGGCGCAGGGCATCGCAACGCTGGGGATCGCGTGCAAGCCGATTTCTTCGTCGCTGAGGTGGCAGCCAGGGTCCTGGCCCCACAGGTCGCCGTCGGCCCAGGCCCGGGTACGGGTATTGCCGTTGCAGATCGCCAGCCAGCGGCATTGCCCGCAGCGACCGCCCACGGCCCGGGGGTGTTCGCGCAGTTTCAGCAGCAGGGCATCGGGGCGATCGAGCCAGAGTGTCTTGAATGGCGTCTTGCGGACATTGCCCACCGAGTGCTGCCACCAGTACGTATCGGGGTGAACCTCGCCGGTATTGTCGATGTTGGCGATGCCGCTACCCGACGCGTTGCCGCCCCAGGCCCGCAGCATCTGCTCCAGTGCGGCGTAGTGTTGGGGCAGGCGCCGGGCGACCCATTGCAGCAGCAGGATCGCGTCGGCGTCGTTGTTGCCGCTGACGAAGTCACTGTCGCGGCCCTGTTCGATGTCGCGCCAGGCCCGCTCGAAGATCAGGGTCATGGCCTCGCGGCTCATCTGCTGATGGGCATCGAGCTTGCGACTGCGCTTGCCCCGGCCGCTGTAGTTGAGGTGCGACAGGTAGAATTTCTGTACGTCGTACTCATTCATCAAGTCCAGCAAGCGTGGCAACTGGGCATGGTTCTGCTGGGTGAGGGTGGTGCGCAATCCGACCCGGATGCCTTGTTCGCGGCAGAGCCGGATGGCCGCCATGGAGCTGGCGAAACTGCCCTTGAGCTGGCGGAATTCATCGTGGGTCGCTTCCAGGCCATCGATGCTGATGCCCACGTAATCGAAGTTTGCCGCCGCAATCTGTTCGATATTGGAAGCGTCGATCAGCGTGCCGTTGGTGGACAAGGCGAGGAAAAAACCTTTGTCGCGGGCATAGGCGCTGAGTTGGAACAGGTCCTCGCGCAACAGCGGTTCGCCCCCGGACAGGATCAACACGCGCACGCCGGCATCGTGCAGGTCGTCGATGACCTGAAGCGCCGCCGGAGTGTCCAGTTCATCGCGAAACACGCTGTCGGCCGACGTTGCATAGCAGTGCTTGCAGGTCAGGTTGCAGCGCCTGAGCAGGTTCCAGATCACCACCGGCGGGCGGCTGCTGCCCGGTGGCGCGACACGTGGGGCGGGGCAATGCCCGGCCAGGGCTCGCAGGTAATGGCTGATCCTCAACATAAGGCGCTCCTTCGATTTCGATCGATGTCCGAGTTCAGCGCGGCTTATTCCCGCTTTGTGGGAGCAAGCCTTGATGGGAGCAAGGCTTGCCCGCGATGAAGCCGATGCGGTCCTTCATAAAACCGACGCATCTGTTTCGCGAGCAAGCTTTGCTCCCACAGGCGAAAGGCGCAGGCCGGTTTTTTTCAGGATGCGGCTGCTCACCAGCATGTCGTCGGCGGCGCAGGCGTCCCCCAGCAGGTAGCGCAAGTGTTCGCGGTAGCTGTCGATTTCTTCGCGGCTGCGGCCATGGACCATGGCGAACAGGTTGTAGCGCCAGCCGGGCTGGCGCGGGCGCCGGTAGCAGTGGCTGACGAAGGGCTGCGCCCCCAGCAGGGCGCCGAGACGCGAGATGTCGGCATCGGCCACGTCCCAGACCGTCATGCCGTTGTGGCGATAGCCCAGGCGATAGTGATTGGGCACGGCGGCAATGCGGCGGATCGCGCCTTCGGCCTGCAGGCGCTTGAGCAGGTCGAGGGTGGATTCCACGCTCAGTTCCAGTTGCTCGGCCAGCCAGGCCCAGGGGTCTTCAAGCAAGGGCAGGCCAGCCTGGGTCAGTTCCACCAGGCGCAGGGCCAAGGGCGTTTCATCCAGCCGTGGCGGTGCTTGCCACAAAGACTCAGACGGGGAAATACAGGCCGACATGGTAGGTCTCCTCTTTGGGCAGGTTCAGCGGCACCAGGCCGGTCAGGTGTTCGATGCGCAGCAGGGTGTCGTCGATCGCCTGTTCGCTGGGGCAGGCGAGCACGAACCACATGTTCCAGGTGTGCTCGCGGCGGTAGTTGTGGGCGACCTCGGGCATCTCCGCGAGGAGCTCGGCGATGGCCTCGAAGCGCGGCTCGGGCACCGCCAGCGCCGCCAGGGTGAACGCACCGCCCAGGCGATCGATGTCGAACATCGGGCCGAAGCGGGTGAGTACACCGTCGTTGAGCAGCTCATGCAGGCGGTCGAGCAATTCGCTACTGCTGCTGTCCAGCTCCTGGGCAAGGGCCTGCCAAGGGTGGCGCACCAGCGGCAGGCCCAGTTGCAGGCGATTGATCAGGCGGCGGTCCAGGTCATCCATCGATACGGGCTCCGGCCGGGGCGGCGAAACGTCCGCCGCATTGCTTGAACAGGTGCGTGCTGAACAGCAACTGGTGGGGCAGGTCGTCCAGCAGATGTTCTTCAAGCAGCGCCTGGACATGGGCCTCGACACGGTCACGCTGGCGACCGTGGATCATGCAGAACAGGTTGTATTGCCACTGGGGCAGGCGCCTGGGGCGTTGGTAGCAAAGGCTGATGCCCGGGGTTTGCCCGAGGCGACGGCCGACTTCATCGACCAAGGCGTCCGGCACGTCCAGCACCAGCATGGCGTTGGCGGCAAACCCCAAGGCGCGATGGTTGACGACCAGGCCGACACGGCGGAACAGCCCCTGTTCATGCCAATGCTGCACCTGCTCGAGCACCTGTTGCTCGCTGGCCTCGATCTGCTCGGCCAGGGCCTGGAAGGGACGCGATGTCAGGGGCAGGCCGGTTTCCAGCAAACGGCGCAGTGCCAGTGACTGTTGTTCGCTCAGGGCGTTTTTCATGGGGTGGCCTCCAGGGCAAAGCCCAGGTCGATGCGGTAGGCGGTCAGCATGGGCAGGTCCAGTGGCGTGAGACCGGTGTCGTTCTCCAGTTCCTGGAGGATGTTTTCCAGGTGGGCGCGGTTGGGGCCGGTCAGCACGAACCAGAGGTTGTAGCGATGTTCGCGGGCATAGTTGTGATTGACTTCCGGGTATTGGCTGACGCGTGCGGCCACTTGGTGCAAGCGCTCTTCGGGCACTGCCAGGGCGGCCAGGGTGCTGGCCCCGGCTCGGGTGTGTTCGAACACCGGGCCGACCCGCGACAAGGTCCCGGCCACTTGCAGGTGTTGCAGGCAGTCGATGACCTGGGCTTCGCTGCAGCCCAAGGTCTCGGCCATGGCCCGATAGGGCTCGGCGCACAACGGCAGGCCATGCTGGAATTGATCGATCAGGCGCCGGGCCAGTGAGCTGGAAGTCATGGTCAGTACCCCGGCTTGTGCGCGCGACTGCTGAAGAAAATGCCGCTCGGGCTCAGGGCCGGCAGGCTGTTCAGGCGTTCGAGGCGATAAGGATCCCAGACCTGCACCTGACCACCATCCCGGGCGGACAGCCACAGTTGGTCACCTCGCGCGGTGAACTCCATGTGCAGCACCGCAGGGCCTGGCCGCAGGTCGGCGACGATGGCGTGGGTCTGGGTGTCGATGACCTGGACGCGGTCGTTGTCCGGGTAGGCGAAGTTGACCCACAACTGCCGGCCGTCCGGTCGCGCCGTGACGAACACCGGTTGGCCGGCCACGGCAATGGCGTCGGTCTGTTGCCAATCCTGGGCGTTCATCACCAACACCTGGTGATGCCCGACGGCAGGCACGAAGGCTTGCTGGTCGGCCAGGGCCCAGCCTTCCAGATGCGGCATCTTGTACACCGGGAGCCGCTCCTGGCCGCGGCCGTAATGCCCCAGTACCCGTTTCACCCCGCGCTCCGGGTGCCAGAGATCGAGTTGGGCCATGCCGTCTTCACCGAACAGCCCGGCCATGTAATAACGCCCGTCCGGGGTGATCAGGGCATCGTAGGGTTGCTGGCCGATGGCGGTGAAACGCTCGATGCGCGGGGTGAGGCCGAGGCTGAAGTCGGCGGTCCAGATCTCGCCAGTGTCGAACAGGCTGAACACGAAGCGTTGCCCTGGCGCGTCCACCAAGCCGACCACCCGTGAGCGCTTTTGGCCGCCGGGCAACGGCGTGGCGGGGATGTCGGCGACCTGTTCCAGGGTCTGGGCATCGAATACCTTGACGCCGCCAGGCTCGTAGTTGGAGACGGCGATCAGCTTGCCGTCCTGGCTGATTGCACCGCCGATGCTGTTGCCGCCCTGGATGATGCGCCGCTCGATGCGCGCGGTCAGCAGGTCGACTTTGCTCAGGCCACCATCGCGACCGAACACGTAGGCGTAGCGCTGGTCGCGGGAGAACACCACCGAGGCGTGGGACAAGTCGCCCAGGCCTTCGACGCGGCCCAGGGCGGTGCGGGTGTCGCTTTCAATGATTTGCAGGCTGCCGGTGGCGCGCTCTACCACCACGCCCAAATCGCCGGTGCCGCGCAACGGTGTCTGGGCGCAACCGCAGAGCAGCAGGGCGATGGCGGTGGAGGAGAGCAATGAACGGATCATGAGGCGGGTTTTCCTTGAAGGAGCCGGTCCACCAGCCAGCGAATGTCGTCGGGCGCAAGCAACGGTGCCCAACCGGGCATGGCGCTGCCGGGCCGTCCGAGGGTGACGGTGGCGATGAGGCTGTCGCGGGATTTTCCGGCCAGGGCTTCGTGGGTCAGGGGTGGGCCGAGGCCGCCGGTCATGTACAGGCCGTGGCAGGCGCCACAATCCTGGTCCAGCAGGTGTTGCAGTTGGGCCTGGCGCTGGCTGTCGGGAGCGGCCAGCGCGCAGGAGGAGAAAACAAAGAGGAGGGTGGTTATCAAAGTTGCAGAGCTGTGTCGTTCCATGACGTCCTCCTGATCAAGAAATAAAGTTGGGCGTGGCTCCTGTGGTGAGGGGATTTATGTGGGAGCAAAGCTTGCTCGCGAAACAGCCGCCTTGATTTCTGAAAGACTGCATCGCCCCCATCGCGGGCAAGCCTTGCTCCCACATAAATCCCCTCGCCACAGGGATGTGCTCCTTGAGCGTTATTTAAGGGTCAAGACCCACGCAGCCAGGATCTTGGCTTCTTCTTCCGTCACGGGGTTGGCCGGCATCGGCATCGGTCCCCAGTTGCCTTGCGTACCTTCCTTGATGTGCTTGGCGAGCAGGTCTTGCGCTCCAGGGACGCTGGCGTTTTTCGCCGCGACGTCCTTGAGTGCCGGGCCAACCACCTTGGTGTCGATGGAGTGGCAGGCCGCGCAGGGCTTGCTCTTGAACAGCGTCGGGCCGTCTTGGGCCAACGCCGGCAGGCTGTAGGCGGCAGTCAAGGCCAAGGCAATCAGAATAGGCTTCATGGTTTTTCCTCTTATTGATGGGGCTCAATAGATGTCGTGTTGGGTGTTGTAGACGTTGAATTTCCCGGTCGGGGTGATCAGGCGCTTGTCCTTGATCACGTTCTTGACCTTGAGGGTCTTGTCGTCGATCACCACCAGCGCCGACTCGTCTTCCTGGCCACTCCAGACCGAGAACCAGACCTCGTCACCGGCCTTGTTGTATTCCGGTTGCACCACTCGCAGCGCGCCTTTCTTGATACCGGCGTACTCGGCAATCGGCAGCACGGTGTAGCCGGCGTCGAGCTTGTCGATGTCGAACACCGCTACCGACTGGCTGAGCTTGGCGTCGGGGCTGAGGGTGGTGTCGACATACAGGTGACGGGACGCGGGGTGAGTCTTGATGAACAGCGAGCCGCCGCCCTGGCCCTGGAGCGTACTGACCTGTTTCCAGGCGTATTGCGGGTGATTGACCGGGTCGGTGCCGATCAGCGAAACCCCGGCATCGCCCAAGTGGCTGGTGGCCCAGACCGGTCCGTAGAGTGGGTGGTTGAAGTTGGCGCCGCGTCCCGGGTGCGGGGTCTTGCCAACGTCCACCAGGGCGGTGAGCTTGCGCTCCTTGGAGTCGATCACCGCGACCTTGTTGGAGTTGTTGGCGGCCGTCATGAAGTAGCGATGGCTGCTGTCCCAACCGCCGTCATGCAGGAACGGCGCGGCGTCGATGCTGGTGATGGTGAGGTTCTTGATGTCCTGGTAATTGACCAGCATCACCTTGCCGGTTTCCTTGACGTTGACGATGAACTCCGGCCATTCGTGGGAGGCGATGATGGCCGCGACGCGAGGCTCGGGATGGTATTGCTGGGTGTCGACGGTCATGCCGCGCGTCGAGACGATCTGCTTGGGCTCCAGGGTCTCGCCGTCCATGATGGTGAACTGCGGCGGCCAGTACGAGCCGGCGATGGTGTACTTGTCTTCGTAGCCTTTGAACTTGGAAGTCTCCACCGAGCGCGCTTCGATGCCCACCTTGATTTCCGCGACCTTGGTCGGCTCCTTCGGCCACAGGTCGATCATGTCGATCTTGGCGTCCCGGCCGATCACCAGCAGGTAGCGGCCCGACGCCGAGATGCGTGAGATGTGCACCGCATAACCGGTGTCGATCAGCTTGACGATCTTCTTGCTGTCGCCGTCGATCAGGGCAATCTTGCCGTCGTCGCGCAGGGTCACCGAGAACAGGTTCTGCAGGTTGAGGGTGCTGATCTGCTTGGTCGGCCGGTCTTCGGGTTTGACCAGCAGTTTCCAGGTCTTGCGGGTTTCCGCCATGCCCCATTCCGGTGGGGTCGGTGGGGTGTGCTGGATGAACTTGGCCATCACCGTGATCTGGTCTTTGGTCAAGGCATTGGACGTGCCCCAGTTCGGCATGCCGGCGGCCGAGCCGTAGGTGATCAGCGCCTCCAGGTAGGCCTGGCCGCGCGATTGGGTGATGTCGGGTGTCAGCGGCTTGCCGGTGGCGCCTTTGCGAAGCACACCGTGGCAACCGGCGCAGCGCTGGAAGTAGATTTCCTTGGCCGTGTCGAAGTCGGCCTGGCTCAGGTCGGGCGCACCTTCGGTCTTGACCACGCGGGGTTGTTCCGGCGCAGCGGTTTGGTCGGCGAAGGCGTGGGGGGCGGCCAGCGCTGTACACAGCGCCGTGACCCGCAGGGCCCACGATTTTTTGTGGCTGATCAGCATTCCATTTCTCCTCAGGCGTGACCCGCGCTGCGCTGTAATTGACGTTCGGCGCGCAGGTTCTTGGTGCGGTGCAAGGCTATGCCCAGGCCGGTGGTTAGCCGCTTGACGGCGATCAAGTTTGCCGGCCGCAGCCCTTGCCAGGTTGTCGCAGGGCACCGTAGCGTGGCCTGCAATCGTGTTGTCTGATCAGGCCTTGCCATGAACGCTATCCACACTTTGCAGCACCCCGATGAACCCTTTTATCAACCCCAGGACAACGAGCAGGCGATGTTCGAACAGGCCTGGCATCACGGCATGCCGGTACTGATCAAAGGCCCGACCGGCTGCGGCAAGACCCGTTTCGTCCAACACATGGCCCACCGCCTGAAACTGCCGCTGTACACCGTGGCCTGCCACGATGACTTGAGCGCGGCCGACCTGGTGGGCCGTCACCTGATCGGCGCCCAGGGCACCTGGTGGCAGGACGGGCCCTTGACCCGGGCGGTGCGCGAGGGTGGCATCTGTTATCTGGATGAGGTGGTCGAAGCGCGCCAGGACACGGCCGTGGTGTTGCACCCGCTGGCCGATGATCGTCGGCAGTTGTACCTGGAACGCACCGGCGAAGTGCTGCAGGCGCCGCCGTCCTTCATGTTGGTGGTGTCGTACAACCCCGGTTACCAGAACCTGCTCAAAGGCATGAAGCCCAGCACCCGCCAGCGTTTCGTGGCGATGCGCTTTGGCTATCCAGCCGTGGCCGATGAAGAGCGCATCGTCGCCCGCGAGGCGGGGGTCGATCTGGCCCTGGCGGCCCAGGTGGTGCGATTGGGGCAGGCGCTGCGCCGGCTCGATCAGCATGACTTGGAGGAAGTTGCCTCCACGCGCCTGTTGATTTTTGCCGCGCGCATGATCGGCTCTGGGATGGACCCGCGCCAAGCCTGCCTGGCGTGCCTGGCCGAGCCATTGAGTGACGACCCGCAGACCGTCGCCGCGCTGATGGATGTGGTCGATGTCCACTTTGGCTGAAGCGGTTGCCGTGCCCCGGCGTTTGCCCGGGGACCTGGCGATGTGGTTTTTCATCCTCGCCGAGTTGTCGGTGTTCGCGTTGTTGATCCTGACGTTCACCGTCGCCCAGGCGTTGTACCCGCAGACTTTCAGCGAAGGCCGGCAATTGCTGGACCGCTCCACGGGCCTGGCGATGACCCTCAGCCTGCTGACCGCTGGCCTGTTTGCCGCATTGGCCCAGGAGCAAGTCAGGCAGGACCGGCCGCGTCGAGCCGCGTCGTTGTTGAGTGTGGCGTTGTTGCTTGCCTGCGGTTATGTGGGGATCAAGCTCACGGAGTACGCCCATCTGTTGGCGAACGGTCTGGGGATGGAGCACAACACGTTCTTCACCTTGTACTGGATCCTTACCGCGTTCCACTTCCTGCATGTGCTGTTGGGCATGGTGATCCTCGCCTGGCTGGCCGAGGGTTGTCGGCGACGTCGTTATGGATCGCAGCGCAACAGTGGGCTGGAATCCGGCGTGCTGTATTGGCACATGGTCGATCTGGTCTGGGTGCTGCTGTTCCCGGTTGTCTACATCCTTGATTGAGCGGAGGTGCTCATGTCGGCTTCCCGTGTCTTGATCGCTTGCTGGATGACGCTGGCCGTGCTGAGCACCGGCACCGTTGCCCTGGGCCAGGTCGCGGCTACCTGGCTGGTGTCCATCGCCATCCTGGTGATCGCGGTGACCAAGGCCTGGCTGATCGCCGACGGCTTCATGGAGCTGCGCCATGCGCCGCGATTGTGGCGGCGGTTGGTGTTGAGCTGGGCGGCGCTGCTGGCGACGGTGATCGGGCTCGTCATTTCATTCACGATCTGACCCTGCAAACACAAAACCCTGTGGCGAGGGGATAAATCCCCTCGCCACAAAAGCTCATCTGCCTTTCGGGCTGTGTTGGAACAACCCACCAAAACCATCGGAGATTCTTGATCGCCATCAAGCGGTTTCCGACCCCGCGCTTCCTAGAATGAACACGCCAAGCAATGAGGAAGTGACCATGTCAGATACCTTCACCAAAGGCATGGCCAGGAATATTTATTTCGGGGGAAGCATCTTCTTCTTCCTGATATTCCTGGCCCTGACCTACCACACGGAACAGACCTTTCCAGAACGCAGCAACCAGGCGCAATTGACGGAATCGGTGATACGCGGCAAAGGCGTCTGGGAGCGCAACAACTGCATCGGCTGCCATACCCTGCTGGGCGAGGGCGCGTACTTTGCGCCGGAGCTGGGCAACGTGGTCAACCGTCGCGGCGGCGATGAAGCCTTCAAGCCGTTCCTGCAGGCCTGGATGAAAATGCAGCCGCTGAACGTTCCGGGTCGTCGGGCCATGCCGCAGTTCAACCTGAGCGAGCAGGAAGTCGACGACATCGCCGAGTTCCTCAAATGGAGCTCGAAAATCAATACCAATGGCTGGCCGCCAAACAAGGAGGGCTGAGAGATGAGCATGGCTAATCCGCATCTGAAATTCGCCTCGCAGGCCGTCGCCAAACCCTACTTCGTGTTCGCCCTGATGCTGTTCCTGGGGCAAGTGTTGTTCGGTTTGATCATGGGCCTGCAATACGTGGTCGGCGACTTCCTGTTCCCGCTGATCCCTTTCAACGTGGCCCGCATGGTCCACACCAACCTGCTGATCGTCTGGCTGCTGTTCGGCTTCATGGGCGCGGCGTATTACCTGATACCGGAGGAGGCCGACCGCGAACTGCACAGCCCGAAACTGGCGCTCGTGCTGTTCTGGGTGTTCGCCGCCGCAGGTGTGGCGACGATCCTGGGCTACCTCTCGGTGCCTTATGCGACGCTGGCGAAATTCACCGGCAACGACTTGCTGCCGACCATGGGCCGCGAGTTCCTCGAGCAGCCGACCATCACCAAGATGGGCATCGTGGTGGTGTGCCTGGGGTTCCTCTACAACATCGGCATGACCCTGCTCAAAGGTCGCAAGACCACGGTCAGCATGGTGATGATGACCGGGCTGATCGGCCTGGCGGTGTTCTTCCTGTTCTCTTTCTACAACCCCTCGAACCTCGCCCGCGACAAATTCTACTGGTGGTGGGTGGTACATCTTTGGGTCGAAGGCGTCTGGGAACTGATCATGGGTTCGATGCTTGCCTTCGTCCTGATCAAGATCACCGGTGTGGACCGCGAAGTGGTCGAG
Source organism: Pseudomonas brassicacearum subsp. brassicacearum (assembly GCF_008801605.1). GTDB lineage: Bacteria > Pseudomonadota > Gammaproteobacteria > Pseudomonadales > Pseudomonadaceae > Aquipseudomonas > Aquipseudomonas brassicacearum. The sequence goes on from NZ_VZPJ01000018.1 coordinate 105,447, forward strand.
AAGTGGCTCTACGTGATTATCGCCATGGCGTTGATCACCGGGATCATTGGCACCGGCCACCACTTCTTCTGGATCGGCGCGCCTGAGGTCTGGTTGTGGGTAGGCTCGATCTTCTCGGCGATGGAGCCGCTACCGTTCCTGGCCATGGTGGTCTTCGCCTTCAGCATGGTGAAAAACCGTCGTCGGCAACACCCGAACCGCGCCGCCACGTTGTGGGCCAAGGGCACCACGGTCACCGCGTTCTTCGGCGCAGGTGTCTGGGGTTTCCTGCACACCCTGGCACCGGTCAACTACTACACCCACGGTTCGCAACTGACCGCGGCCCACGGTCACCTGGCCTTCTACGGTGCCTACGCAATGATCGTGATGACGCTGATCAGCTACGCCATGCCACGCTTGCGGGGCTTGGGTGAAGCGGCGGACGAGCGTTCGCAGCGCCTGGAGATCTGGGGCTTCTGGTTGATGACCTTGTCGATGGTGATGATCACCTTGTTCCTCACCGCAGCCGGCGTGGTCCAGGTGTGGTTGCAACGCTGGATGACGGATGGCAGTGCCTTGCCATTCATGGCCACGATGGATCATTTGAAGCCGCTGTTCTGGGCGCGACTGGTCAGCGGCGTCGGGTTCCTGGCCGGGTTGCTCTGCTACCTGTTCAGCTTCCGTCAACGTGGCCGTGCGGCCCTGCGCGCACCGGCGGCGGTGGTGCCTTCGTAAGTCATCACAACTACTGAGCCGGACTTATTTGTGATGAGAGGATTTATGTGGGAGCAAGGCTTGCCCGCGATGGGGGCGATGCGATCTTTCAGAGATCAAGGCACCTGTTTCGCGAGCAAGCTTTGCTCCCACATGAATCCCCTCGCCACAATGGGTTCGGCTTAAGAGGAGATAACCATGGCATTCACCCTCGAGCTGGAAGAATGGGTCGGCAGTGTCTGGCACCGTTTCATCACCCGTCGGGCCAGTGTAGATTTTCCTGAGGCCCGGGTCGAACTGGTCCCCCGGCAACGCTCGTTGCAGGTGCTGTTTCGCGCCACCGGCGGTGCGCCTCACCTGGGGGTGGAAGCGGTCAGCGACCGCGATTTGCTGCTGCGTCGCAACCTGTTGCAGCAGATCGCCGGCACCTGCAAGCAAGTGCCCCTGGCCTGTTGTGACGGCGATAACTTGCGGCTGCCGGCGAGCCTTGCGGCGTTTCCCGATGTCGGGCTCAACGAAGAGCTGTATCGCTGGCTCGCGCTGTTGGCCGCGCAGTCGGGGCCGATGAAGCACTGGGGCAGGGACAATCAGTGCTGGACCCTGGCGGTGTTGAAGCGCTACCCGGCGCTGCGCCCTCGCTACCGGCGACTGGTGGACGCGCACCTGTCCCTGCGCCCCGATCCGGCCACGCTCAACCCGGCCGAAGCCGCCCTGGAGCGGGCGTTGTGCCAAGCCTTGCGCGAACCGGGCAGTGTCAAACATTTTCCACGCAGCGAGCGGGCGGCCTGGCCGTTGCCGCTGTGGCTATACCCACCCCAACACCTGGCCAATCCCCAGGCCGCCAACCTTGAGGAGTCCGAGCAATACCTGGCCACACCCCCCGGTGAACAGCAGGGCGGGCGCAAGCGCGCCGAGCGAATCGACGACGCCACCCGTGACGGTGGGCTGCTGATCGTGCGCCTGGAAAACCTGTTCAGTTGGACCGAACACGTGGACCTGGATCGCTGGGCGGATGACAGCGAAGACCCGGACGCTGCCCGCGTCGCCGAGGATCTGGATCAGTTGACCCTATCGCGCACCCGCTTGCGCAAGGGCGGTGGTTTGAAACTGCACCTGGACCTGCCTCCGGCCGATGTAGATGACATCCCGTTGGGCGCAGGCATCCTGTTGCCGGAATGGGATTACCGCAAACAACGACTGCAGGACGACTTCGTCAGCCTGCAAACCTTCACCCCTCGCGATTGCCAGCCCCAGCCGTTGCCCGCACGCCTGCGAAGCTCGGCCCAGCGTTTGCGTCGCCAGTTCGAACACTTGCGCAACGATCGTCAATGGTTGCGCCAGCAAACCCAAGGCTCGGAACTGGACCTGCAAGCCTGGCTGGACTTTCATGTCGAGCGCCAGCACGGCCAGTGCAGCGAACGCGGACTGTTCATGGACCAGCGCCAGACTCGCCGCGACCTGGCCTGCCTGCTGCTGGCCGATTTGTCGATGTCCACCGATGCCCACCTCAACGACGAGCACCGGGTGATCGACGTGATCCGTGACAGCCTGTTGCTGTTCGGCGAAACCCTGTCGGTGCTGGGGGATGATTTCGCCTTGTACGGGTTCTCTTCCTTGCGCCGCCAGCAGGTGCGCATGCATGAACTCAAGGCCTTCAACCAGCGCTACGACGATCACACCCGCGGACGGATCCAGGGCCTCAAGCCCGGTTACTACACGCGCATGGGCGCGGCGATCCGCCAGGCCACGCAACGGTTGGCGGGCTGCAAGCGGCGGCGCAAATTGTTGTTGCTACTCAGTGACGGCAAACCCAATGACCTGGACCTGTACGAAGGACGCTACGGTGTGGAAGACACCCGCCAGGCAGTGCTGGAAGCCCGGCGCCAAGGGCTGACGCCGTTCTGCATTACCATCGATCGCGAAGCGGGGGATTACCTGCCGTACATGTTCGGGGCCAACGGCTACACCTTGATTCGCCAGCCCGAGCAACTGCCGCTGCGTTTACCGCAGTTGTACCGGCAATTGACTCAGGATTGAGGGTTCAGACGATGTCGCGGGGCAGCCAGAAGAACATGACGATGCAGAAGATCGTCAAGCCGACACAGAACCAGGTGAAGCGCCGCAACCGGCGCTCGCTGGCCTTTGCGGCCTCGACTGGCAGGGGCATGCCGCACTGGCGACATTCGGTTTCGTGTATCGGGTTGGCTTGTTGGCAATACAGGCAAGTGGGCTGTGTAGTCATTCGAACTGTTCCAGGCGCAGGCGATCGAGAATGGCGATCTGGCGACCGTCCTGGGTGATGATTTTTTCATCGATCAGGCGCCGGATGATCCGCGAGAAGGTTTCCGGCTGGATCGACAAGTGCCCGGCGATCAACTGCTTGGCCATCGGCAATTCGAACTGGCTGTCCACGGTTTGCAGGCGCACCAGTTGCGTCAGCAGGTAGCGCACCACGCGGTGGGTGGCGTTCTTCAGCGACAGGGTTTCAATCTCGTTGACCCGTTGGTGCAGGCGCACGCAGAGCTTGCCGAGCAAGGCGAAGGTCAGCCGGCTGTTGCTTTGCAGCAGACGCATGTAAGTGGCGTTGGACAGCCGGTACACCTGGGTCGGGCCGACGGCTTCGGCGGACGCGACGTAGTTGGGGGTGTCCATCAGCATCATGGCTTCAGCGAAAGTCTGGCGCTCGCCGATCACCTCGAAGACCTTTTCCTGGCCATCCGGGGTCAGCCGGTAGATTTTCACCGCGCCGGAAATCACGAAGTAAAACGCCTGCGCCGGCTCTCCCTGGCGAAACAGCGGATCGCCCCTGTCGATGTTCAGCAATTGGCTGTTGCTCATCAATTCGTTGAGCTCTTCTTCGTTCAAAGGCTCGAACAGGTGATGGCTGCGCAGAATCTGGTGATGGACGCGGTGGAGCACCATGGCATGGAATCCTTGTAATAGCGAAAAGGTGATCGGGGTCAGACCAGGCTCAGGGACAGGCCGCTGGCCAGCGCCACGACGCAGGAGAGCAAGACGAACCAGGTAAGCGGCAGAACGACGGATTTCATGGATGACCCCGACAAGAAAGGTGATGCCGTGCCTGAGCAAGAGACGGGCCATGCCTGCGGGCGTTGATTCGTGGGGTGTTGGGGATGAGATGGGTAAAAATGACCCTGACCTGACAGGGTTAAAATAACCATGAAAGGGTATTAAATACCCTATGAACTATAGTCCCTGTGGGAGCGAGCTTGCTCGCGATGACGGTAGCACACCCGACATCAATGCCTGCTGACCCAGCGCTATCGCGAGCAAGCTCGCTCCCACAGGGGCAGAGGTGTTTTGTTGGGAGGCTTGACCCGGTCCGGCAAGCCCCTTGCAAGTACCTGTTCGAGACGGGAGGTTGCCGATGAACTGGCTTGATCTGAGACAAGGCCAGTCAGCGTCGATAGCCGATCATTCGAACCCTGATTTGTCGTACCTCGCTGGCGGTTCAGCGAGGCAAAGGAGTGGTGTATGCAAGTGCTTGACCGTCGCAAGGCCATGGCCATTTTGCCGTTGTGGCGCCTGGCGTTCCGGCCGTTCTTTTTGGCCGGGTGTGTATTGGCGCTGTTGGTCGTTCCCCTTTGGCTCGCGGCGTTCACCGGGCGCTTGTCGGCCTGGCAGCCGGCTGGCGGCTGGTTGGCCTGGCATCGGCATGAACTGTTGTTCGGTTTCGGCCTGGCGATCATTGCCGGGTTCCTGCTGACGGCAGTGCAAACCTGGACTGCAATCCCCGGCCTGAGCGGCAAGCGCCTGGCAACCCTGGCGTTGTTGTGGCTGGGCGCGCGGCTGGCCTGGCTGGTGGATGCGCCCTGGCCGTTACTGACGCTGCTGGAGCTGGGTTTTGCCCTGACGGTCGCCGCGTTGATGGGCGTGATGTTGTGGCGTGTGCGGCAGAAGCGCAATTACCCGATTGTGCTGGTATTGCTGCTGTTGGCCGCCGCCGATGGGTTATCCGTATACGGCCTGGCGCAGCACAACGAGGGCTTGCAGCGCCAGAGCGTGCTCACCGGCCTGTGGCTAGTGGCGGCGATGATGGGGTTGATCGGCGGTCGCGTGATTCCATTCTTTACCCAGCGCGGCCTCGGACGGGTCGAGGGCGTTGCCCCTTGGCCATGGCTTGATCGCCTGTTGCTGGCAGGGTCGGCGCTGGTGGCACTGTTGTATGCCTTCGGTCCGGCGCTGGTGGCCAGCGTCTGGGTCGGCCTGTTGTTCGCCGCGTTGGCGGTGGGCCACGGGATTCGACTGGTGCGTTGGCATGATCGGGATTTGTGGCGGGTGCCGCTGCTGTGGTCGTTGCACCTGGCCTACGCCTGGCTGGCGGTGGCGTGCCTGGGCATGGCGCTGTGGCACTTCGGCGTGCCAGTGAACCCGAGCCTGGCGGTGCACGGCCTGACCATCGGCGCCATGGCCGGATTGATCCTGGCGATGGTTGCCCGTGTCAGCCTGGGCCATACCGGGCGCGCCCTCGAGCCACCGGCGGGCATGACCCTGGCGTTCATCTTGCTGAACCTGGCGTGCCTGAGCCGCGTGCTGTTGGTGCTGCTGTTGCCGTTGGCCGGGCTGTGGCTGGCGGCGCTGTGCTGGACGTTGGCGTTCGGTCTGTACGCCTGGCGCTATGGGCCGATGCTGCTCAAGGCTCGGGTGGATGGGCATCCGGGATGAGCCGGTTGGGCGGAGGGAATCGATGATGTACGGGGTCTTGCTGATCATGCACCTGTTGGCGGCCATCGCCTTTATTGGCACGCTGTTTTTCGAGGTCTTCATCTGGCATAGCGCCCGCCGGCCGCTGGTGCAAGGCACGCGGGACGCTGCCGACCAGGCCATCGCCCAGCGCTCGCGACGCGTGCTGCACGGCGTCGTGTTGGTGCTGTACGGCGCCGGCATGGCCCTGGCCTGGCAGCATCGCGGCGCATTGAGCCAGCCGTTGAACAACAGCTTCGGCCTGCTGCTGAGCCTGAAGATCCTGCTGGCGCTGAGTATCATCGGTCATTATTTGTGGCTGGCGTACTGGCTCAAGAGCGGTCGCCTGACACTCAGCCGCGCCTGCTGGTTGCGCCGCAGTATCCTGGGGCACATGGTGCTGATCGTGGTGTTGGCCAAGGCGATGTTCTATTGGCAGTTTTGAGCAGCAGATGAGGGCAGCAAATGAGAGCAGCAAATGCCTGTGGGAGCAAAGCTTGCTCGCGATGGCGCAGTGTCAGTCGATATCAATGTTGACTGATCCATCGCTATCGCGAGCAAGCTTTGCTCCCACAGAAGTAATGGGCAATGTTTGAGAGTTAGTGAGCAGGCTTCATCGCATTGACGAACAACACATTGTTTTCCAGGTGGATGTGCTGCATCAGGTCATCACGAAACTCCACCAGCCCGCGATACAGGGCGCGCCAGGTGTTGCAGGCGTCAGCGGGAGGGGTGATCTGGTCGGTCAGGGCGAGCATGGTTTCCAGGGCTTCACCGTGCTGGTCGTGTTCGTAGCGCAGTACCTGTATTGGCGCCGAGGCCCGCTCGCCCAGGCCCTGTTGCAGCATCGGGAACAGCACCTGTTCTTCCTTGAGCATGTGGCCTTCGAGTTCCTGGTACATGTCCTGCAGGTGATCGGCCAGGCCGTTCGGGCAACTGGGGCGCGCCCCGTGGACCTGCTCGACGCGCCGGGCCAGACGGATCAGCTCCGGCAGCTGTTCGCGATGGCGTGCGTGGTAGCGCTCCAGGATGTGGGCAATCAAGGTCGCCTGGGGCTCGTCGCGCCAGTCATGGCCCAGCTCCCCGGCGGCTTGCAGGGTGCGCAGGGCGTCGGCGATCAGCAGCGGGTTCAGGCCTTTGCCCAGCGCCGCTTCACGCAAGGACTTTTGCCCGCCGCAGCAGAAGTCGAGGTTGTAATGATGGAAGGTACGGGTTGCACCGGGAATATCGCAGGCCAGTTGGCCGAGGCTTTGTTCCAGCAGATCGAGGCTCATCATGTTTCCTTGGGTTGAATCCCGGCAGGGACAGATGAATGCTCTCTTTGCAGCCGACGTGCCAGATTCAACTGATTGAAAATGAAGCATTAAATTTTTGGCAGGGTGATTGTCACCCTGGCTGTGAAGGGTCAAACGAACCCTGGAGGGTCATCACTACCATGCTGCGTGAAAGCCTGGCCGCCGACCTGATCGTCGAGCTGCCCAATGCGGTGCGATTGCAGCGCCTGGTGCAGACCCTGCGCGAATACTTCAACAGTGGCGCCGTGGGGCTGCTGCGCCTGGACGATGACAGTCTCAGGCCCGTGGCCACCGTAGGCCTGGTCCACGAGGCGCTGGGACGGCGCTTCGTGATTGCCCAGCACCCGCGCCTGGCGGCGATCATGGCGTCGCGCGAACCTACCTGGTTCGAGCCGGACAGCCGTCTGCCGGACCCTTATGACGGCTTGCTCGACAACCACGTCGGTGAACCGCTGCCGGTGCATGACTGCATGGGCGTGAGCCTGTACGTGGAAGGCCGGCTCTGGGGGGCGATCACCCTGGATGCGTTGCACGCCGGCACCTTCGACAGCCGCGCCCGCGAGGAACTCAAACGCTGTACGTTGCAGATCGAAGCCGCCGTGCGGGTCACCCGGCTCGAGCAGGAAAACCGTAGCTTGCGGGCGTCGCGCAGCGATCCGGCGGACCTGCGCCTGCCAGCCGAAGAAGGTGAGATCCTCGGGCGCAGCGAGGGGTTGCAGCAATTGCTCAACGAGCTGGATGTATTGGCCGACTCCGAACTGCCAGTGCTGTTGCTGGGGGAAACCGGTGTCGGCAAGGAGTTGTTCGCCCGGCGGCTGCATCGGCTGTCCCGACGTGGCCACAAGCCGTTGGTCCAGGTCAACTGCGCAGCGTTGCCCGAGTCCCTGGCCGAAAGCGAGTTGTTCGGCCACGTCAAAGGCGCGTTCTCCGGGGCGACCACCGACCGCGCCGGGCGCTTCGATGCGGCCAATGGCGGCACGCTGTTTCTCGATGAGGTCGGCGAGTTGCCGTTGAGCGTGCAGGCCAAGTTGCTGCGTACCCTGCAGAACGGCGAGATCCAGCGCCTGGGGGCGGACAAGCCACTGCACGTCGATGTGCGGATCATCGCCGCCACCAACCGGCATCTACCTGACAGCATTCGCGACGGGCTGTTTCGCGCCGACCTGTATCACCGGCTCTCGGTCTATCCGGTACCGATCCCACCGCTGCGCGAGCGCGGCCACGATGTGTTGATGTTGGCCGGGCACTTTCTCGAACTGAACCGCACGCGCCTGGGCTTGCGTGGGTTGCGTCTGTCGCCGGCGGCCGAACAGGCGCTGCTGGCGTACAGCTGGCCCGGCAATGTGCGGGAGCTGGAACACGTCATCAGCCGCGCGGCGTTGAAGCAATTGAGTCGCGGCGCCAGTCGCAGTCTGATCATGACCCTGGAACCGCAGGTGCTGGACCTTGACGTCAACGCCAGCGCGGCCTCGGCGCAGGCGCTGCCGGAACAGGCTCTGCAAGCGTTGGATGCGCCCGTGCAACCCTTGAGCGAGGCTGTCGATGGTTGCCAGCGACAGGCGATCCTCAAGGCCCTGGAACGCTGCGGGCAGAACTGGGCGGGGGCGGCGCGGCTGTTGGAGGTTGACCCGAGCAATCTGCATAAGCTGGCGCGGCGGTTGGGGCTCAAGTAGCCGTTGACCGGCTAGACCGAGTTGCCTTCATCGCGAGCAAGCTCGCTCCCACAGGGATCTTGTGAACACAGCAGATCACCTGTGGGAGATTCTATGTTGCAGGGCAACCCTGCAACATAGGCTTCGGCTGGTATTCGCTCTGATTTTTCATCAAGGCAAATGCCACCCGGCAGAGCTTGCGAGCAAGCACCACCAATGCCTGGGTTT
>NZ_VZPJ01000019.1 GCF_008801605.1 Pseudomonas brassicacearum subsp. brassicacearum
CAAACCCGTGAGCACATCCTGCTGTCCCGTCAGGTAGGCGTTCCGTACATCGTTGTCTTCCTGAACAAGGCTGACATGGTTGACGACGCTGAGCTGCTGGAACTGGTTGAGATGGAAGTGCGCGATCTGCTGAGCACTTACGATTTCCCAGGTGATGATACTCCAATCATCATCGGTTCGGCTCTGATGGCTCTGAACGGCCAAGACGACAACGAAATGGGCACCACTGCTGTCAAGAAGCTGGTGGAAACTCTGGATAGCTACATCCCAGAGCCAGAGCGTGCTATCGATAAGCCGTTCCTGATGCCGATCGAAGACGTGTTCTCGATCTCCGGTCGCGGTACTGTTGTGACTGGTCGTGTTGAGCGTGGCATCGTCCGTATCCAGGAAGAAGTTGAGATTGTCGGTCTGCGCGATACTCAGAAAACTACCTGCACCGGCGTTGAAATGTTCCGCAAGCTGCTCGACGAAGGTCGTGCTGGTGAGAACTGCGGCGTGCTGCTGCGCGGCACCAAGCGTGACGATGTTGAGCGTGGCCAGGTTCTGGTCAAGCCAGGTACCGTCAAGCCGCACACCAAGTTCACCGCAGAAGTTTACGTTCTGAGCAAGGAAGAGGGCGGCCGTCATACTCCGTTCTTCAAGGGCTACCGTCCACAGTTCTACTTCCGTACAACTGACGTGACTGGTAACTGCGAGCTGCCAGAAGGCGTTGAAATGGTAATGCCAGGTGACAACATTCAGATGACTGTTACCTTGATCAAGACCATCGCGATGGAAGACGGTCTGCGTTTCGCTATCCGTGAAGGCGGTCGTACCGTCGGCGCTGGCGTCGTAGCTAAAGTCATCGAGTAAACAGTTGTAATGTCTTTTTCGGGCCGGCATAATGGTCGGCCTGATTTTGTTTTAGGTCAGTAGCTCAATTGGCAGAGCGACGGTCTCCAAAACCGTAGGTTGGGGGTTCGATTCCCTCCTGACCTGCCAGATTCACTCAGTGTGTCTGGCTTTCTTTTCACAGGATCTTCATAGATGACTCCTAAAGCTGAAGCTCAAGGCTCTCGCTTCGATCTGCTCAAGTGGCTAGTGGTAGTCGCTTTGGTGGTTATTGGCGTTGTTGGCAATCAGTATTATTCTGCTTCGCCGATCCTGTACCGCGTACTTGCATTGCTTGCCATTGCTGCTGTTGCTGCCTTTGTAGGCCTGCAGACAGCCAAGGGCAAGTCTTTCTTTGTACTCGCTAAGGAAGCTCGCACCGAGATTCGTAAAGTCGTATGGCCGACTCGCCAAGAAACCACGCAGACCACGTTGATTGTTGTGGCTGTTGTTCTGGTAATGGCGTTGCTGTTGTGGGGGCTCGATTCCCTGCTCGGCTGGCTTGTTTCCTTGATTGTTGGCTAAGGGTGTCCCGTGGCTAAGCGTTGGTACGTTGTGCATGCTTACTCGGGTTACGAGAAGCATGTTATGCGCTCGCTGGTAGAGCGCGTAAAGCTGGCTGGCATGGAAGATGGCTTTGGCGAAATTCTGGTCCCCACTGAAGAAGTGGTTGAGATGCGTAATGGCCAGAAGCGCAAAAGTGAACGTAAGTTCTTTCCGGGCTACGTGCTGGTACAGATGGACATGAACGAAGGGACTTGGCACTTGGTCAAGGATACCCCTCGGGTGATGGGCTTCATTGGCGGTACTGCCGACAAGCCTGCGCCGATCACAGATAAAGAGGCAGAAGCGATTCTGCGTCGCGTCGCTGATGGTAGCGACAAGCCGAAGCCGAAGACACTGTTTGAACCAGGTGAGGTTGTACGCGTCACTGACGGTCCATTCGCTGATTTTAACGGCACGGTTGAAGAAGTTAACTACGAAAAGAGCCGGATCCAAGTCGCAGTGCTCATTTTCGGTCGCTCTACTCCGGTAGAGCTAGAGTTCAGTCAGGTCGAAAAGGTCTGATTGAGCAGGCATCCCAACCCCGCAGCCCAAGGCTGTGGGGTTTTGTCGTCACTGGGATAAACGCGCAAGTAACCGGGGAGCCTTTCGAGGCGTTCGAACCCGTAATTGGAGTGCCTCATGGCCAAGAAAATTACCGCTTACATCAAGCTGCAAGTGAAGGCCGCTCAGGCTAACCCAAGCCCACCTGTTGGTCCTGCCCTGGGTCAGCACGGCGTGAACATCATGGAATTCTGCAAGGCTTTCAACGCCCGTACTCAGGGTCTTGAGCCAGGTCTGCCGACTCCAGTGATCATCACTGTCTACAGCGACCGTAGCTTCACTTTCGAAACAAAAAGCACCCCAGCTTCGGTTCTGCTGAAGAAGGCTGCAGGTTTGACCAGCGGTTCCGCTCGTCCAAACACCGTTAAGGTTGGCACCGTTACCCGTGCTCAGCTGGAAGAAATCGCGAAAACCAAAAACGCGGATCTGACTGCAGCTGATATGGATGCAGCCGTGCGTACTATCGCCGGTTCTGCTCGTAGCATGGGCCTTAACGTGGAGGGTGTGTAATGGCTAAGCTGACCAAGCGTCAAAAGGCTATCGCCGGCAAAATCGAAGCAGGCAAGGCCTACAACTTTGTAGATGCCGCCGCTCTGCTGGCTGAGCTGTCGACTGTCAAGTTCAGCGAGTCGTTCGACGTTGCTGTAAACCTGGGCGTTGACCCACGTAAATCCGACCAGGTCGTTCGTAGCGCTACCGTGCTGCCACACGGCACTGGCAAGACCGTTCGTGTAGCTGTCTTCACCCAGGGCCCAGCAGCAGAAGCTGCTCTGGCTGCTGGTGCTGATCGCGTAGGCATGGACGATCTGGCTGCTGAAATGAAGGGCGGCGACCTGAACTATGACGTAGTGATCGCATCCCCGGATGCCATGCGCGTTGTAGGTCAGTTGGGTCAGATCCTCGGTCCACGTGGTCTGATGCCTAACCCTAAAGTCGGCACCGTAACGCCAGACGTAGCCACCGCGGTTAAAAACGCCAAGGCTGGTCAGGTTCGTTATCGCACCGACAAAAACGGCATCATCCATACTTCCGTTGGCAAGATCGGCTTCGACGCCGTCAAGCTGAAGGAAAACGTTGAAGCCCTGATCGCTGATCTGAAGCGTATCAAGCCAGCTTCTTCGAAAGGTATCTACGTCAAGCGCGTTACCCTGAGCACCACTATGGGCCCAGGTCTGGTCATCGATCAGAGCTCGCTCGACGCGTAAGACTCAGGTTGGCGCAAGTAATTGCGCCAATCGAAAAATTGGGGTCCCTGCCTGGCGGGGGCTGTCCAAGACCGTAGGCGACGCAAGTCTTAAACCACAAGCCTACGCAGATGGTGCTCCCGGTTCCTTACCGAATCAGACACCAAAACGACATTCGGTTTCGACCGGATGAAACGGTAACAAGCAGGAGTTAAACCCGTGGCAATTAAACTCGAAGACAAGAAGGCCATCGTCGCTGAAGTCAACGAGGCTGCCAAAGCTGCTCTGTCCGCTGTCGTGGCTGATGCCCGTGGCGTAACAGTAGGCGCTATGACCGGACTCCGTAAAGAGGCTCGTGAAGCTGGCGTTTACGTACGTGTTGTACGTAACACTCTGCTCAAGCGCGCTGTTGCTGACACTGAATACAGTGTCCTCAACGACGTGTTCACCGGCCCGACCTTGATCGCGTTCTCCACCCAACATCCTGGCGCTGCTGCCCGTTTGTTCAAGGAATTCGCCAAAGGTCAGGACAAGTTCGAGATTAAGGCAGCTGCGTTCGAGGGCAAGTTCCTCGCAGCTAACCAGATCGACGTACTGGCAACTCTGCCGACCCGTGACGAAGCAATTTCCCAGCTGATGAGCGTGATTCAAGGCGCAACCAGCAAATTGGCTCGTACTCTGGCGGCACTGCGCGACCAGAAAGAAGCTGCCGCAGCCTAAGGCTCGACACTCCTTTTCGCGTTTTTTGTTTATTTCGATGGTCGCGTAGGCCGTCCCCCAATCCAGGAATTTAGAGTCATGTCTATCTCTCAAAACGATATCCTCGAAGCCGTTGGCAACATGTCCGTAATGGAAGTTGTTGAGCTGATCAAAGCTTTCGAAGAAAAATTCGGTGTTACCGCTGCTGCTGCTTCCGCTGGTCCAGCTGTTGCTGCTGCCGTTGCTGAAGAGCAAACCGAATTCAACGTCATGCTGACCGAAGCTGGCGAGAAGAAAGTTAACGTGATCAAGGCAGTACGTGAACTGACCGGTCTGGGCCTGAAAGAAGCCAAGGCTGTAGTTGACGGCGCTCCTGCCATGGTTCTGGAAGCTGTTGCCAAAGACGCAGCTGACAAAGCCAAAGCAGTTCTGGAAGAAGCAGGCGCTAAAGTCGAGCTGAAGTAAGCATCGACTTTGCGTCTCCAGCCCGAGCGTTAAGCGACAGGCTGATGGCTGGTGGCTCTTGCCACCGGCCTTTTTCCGTTATTGGCAGTCGACTGGGTCGGTGCTGATCACGAGCTGTAACCACCCGATGTGGTGGCGCAAACCATGGGGTTTGCACGATTTTCTGGCTGCTCCCGTCGGGAGGGGCCAAACAAGCAGGTGACCAAGCTGGGGAACGCTGATGGCTTACTCATATACTGAGAAAAAACGTATCCGCAAGGACTTTAGCAAGTTGCCGGACGTCATGGATGTGCCGTACCTCCTGGCCATCCAGCTGGATTCGTATCGTGAATTCTTGCAAGCGGGAGCGACTAAAGATCAGTTCCGCGACGTGGGCCTGCATGCGGCCTTCAAATCCGTTTTCCCGATCATCAGCTACTCCGGCAATGCTGCGCTGGAGTACGTCGGTTATCGCCTGGGCGAACCGGCATTTGATGTCAAAGAATGCGTATTGCGCGGTGTTACTTACGCCGTACCTTTGCGGGTAAAAGTGCGCCTGATCATTTTCGACAAAGAATCGTCGAACAAAGCGATCAAGGACATCAAAGAGCAAGAAGTCTACATGGGTGAAATCCCCCTGATGACTGAGAACGGTACCTTCGTAATCAACGGTACCGAGCGTGTAATCGTTTCCCAGCTGCACCGTTCTCCGGGCGTGTTCTTCGACCACGACCGTGGCAAGACGCACAGCTCCGGCAAACTGCTTTACTCCGCGCGCATCATTCCTTACCGCGGTTCGTGGTTGGACTTCGAGTTCGACCCGAAAGACTGCGTATTCGTGCGTATCGACCGTCGTCGCAAGCTGCCTGCATCGGTACTGCTGCGCGCGCTCGGCTATACCACCGAAGAAGTGCTGGACGCGTTCTACACCACCAACGTTTTCCATGTGCAGGGTGAAAACCTCAGCCTGGAACTGGTGCCTCAGCGCCTGCGCGGTGAAATCGCTGTCCTCGATATCCAGGATGACAAAGGCAAGGTTATTGTCGAGCAGGGTCGCCGTATCACCGCTCGCCACATCAACCAGCTGGAAAAAGCCGGGATCAAAGAGCTGCAGGTGCCTCTGGACTACGTCCTGGGTCGCACCACGGCCAAGGTCATCGTGCATCCGGCCACCGGCGAAATCCTGGCAGAGTGCAACACCGAGCTGAACACCGAGATCCTGGCAAAAATCGCCAAGGCCCAGGTCGTTCGCATCGAGACGCTGTACACCAACGACATCGACTGCGGTCCGTTCATCTCCGACACGCTGAAGATCGACTCCACCGGCAACCAACTGGAAGCCCTGGTCGAGATCTATCGCATGATGCGTCCTGGCGAGCCGCCAACCAAGGATGCCGCCGAAACGCTGTTCAACAACCTGTTCTTCAGCCCTGAGCGCTATGACCTGTCTGCGGTCGGCCGGATGAAGTTCAACCGTCGTATCGGTCGTACCGAAATCGAAGGTTCGGGTGTATTGAACAAGGACGATATCGTTGCCGTCCTCAAGACCTTGGTCGACATCCGTAACGGCAAGGGCATCGTCGATGACATCGACCACCTGGGTAACCGTCGTGTTCGCTGTGTAGGCGAAATGGCCGAGAACCAGTTCCGTGTTGGCCTGGTGCGCGTAGAGCGTGCGGTCAAGGAACGTCTGTCGATGGCTGAAAGCGAAGGCCTGATGCCGCAAGACCTGATCAACGCCAAGCCTGTGGCTGCGGCGGTGAAGGAGTTCTTCGGTTCGAGCCAGCTGTCCCAGTTCATGGACCAGAACAACCCGCTGTCCGAGATCACCCACAAGCGTCGTGTCTCCGCACTCGGCCCGGGCGGTCTGACCCGTGAGCGTGCGGGCTTCGAAGTTCGTGACGTACACCCGACTCACTACGGTCGTGTATGCCCGATCGAAACGCCGGAAGGTCCGAACATCGGTCTGATCAACTCCCTGGCTGCCTATGCGCGCACCAACCAGTACGGCTTCCTCGAGAGCCCGTACCGTGTGGTGAAAGACGCCCTGGTCACCGACGAGATCGTGTTCCTGTCCGCCATCGAAGAAGCTGATCATGTGATCGCCCAGGCTTCGGCCACGATGAACGACAAGAAGGTCCTGGTCGACGAGCTGGTAGCTGTTCGTCACTTGAACGAGTTCACCGTCAAGGCGCCGGAAGACGTCACCTTGATGGACGTATCGCCGAAGCAGGTAGTTTCGGTTGCAGCGTCGCTGATCCCGTTCCTCGAGCACGACGACGCCAACCGTGCGTTGATGGGTTCGAACATGCAGCGCCAAGCTGTACCCACCCTGCGTGCCGACAAGCCGCTGGTAGGTACCGGCATGGAGCGCAACGTTGCCCGTGACTCCGGCGTTTGCGTCGTGGCTCGTCGTGGTGGCGTGATCGACTCCGTCGATGCCAGCCGTATCGTGGTTCGTGTTGCCGATGACGAAGTTGAAACTGGCGAAGCCGGTGTCGACATCTACAACCTGACCAAATACACCCGCTCCAACCAGAACACCTGCATCAACCAGCGTCCGCTGGTGAGCAAGGGTGATCGGGTTCAGCGCAGCGACATCATGGCCGACGGTCCGTCCACTGATATGGGTGAACTGGCGTTGGGTCAGAACATGCGCATCGCGTTTATGGCATGGAACGGCTTCAACTTCGAAGACTCCATCTGCCTGTCCGAGCGTGTGGTTCAGGAAGACCGCTTCACCACGATCCACATCCAGGAACTGACCTGTGTGGCCCGTGACACCAAGCTTGGCCCAGAGGAAATCACTGCGGACATCCCGAACGTGGGTGAAGCTGCACTGAACAAGCTGGACGAAGCCGGTATCGTTTACGTAGGTGCTGAAGTAGGCGCAGGCGACATCCTGGTGGGCAAGGTCACTCCGAAAGGCGAGACCCAGCTGACTCCGGAAGAAAAACTGCTGCGTGCCATCTTCGGTGAAAAAGCCAGCGACGTTAAAGACACCTCCCTGCGCGTGCCTACCGGCACCAAGGGTACCGTCATCGACGTACAAGTCTTCACTCGCGACGGCGTTGAGCGTGATGCTCGTGCACTGTCGATCGAGAAGACTCAACTCGACGAGATCCGCAAGGACCTGAACGAAGAGTTCCGTATCGTCGAAGGCGCAACTTTCGAGCGTCTGCGCTCCGCTCTGGTCGGCCACAAAGCCGAAGGCGGCGCCGGCCTGAAGAAAGGTCAGGAAATCACCGACGAAGTTCTCGACGGTCTTGAGCATGGCCAGTGGTTCAAACTGCGCATGGCTGAAGATGCTCTGAACGAGCAGCTCGAGAAGGCCCAGGCCTATATCGTTGATCGCCGCCGTCTGCTGGACGACAAGTTCGAAGACAAGAAGCGCAAACTGCAGCAGGGCGATGACCTGGCTCCAGGCGTGCTGAAAATCGTCAAGGTTTACCTGGCAATCCGTCGTCGCATCCAACCGGGCGACAAGATGGCCGGTCGTCACGGTAACAAAGGTGTGGTCTCCGTGATCATGCCGGTTGAAGACATGCCGCACGATGCCAATGGCACCCCGGTCGATGTGGTCCTCAACCCGTTGGGCGTACCTTCGCGTATGAACGTCGGTCAGATCCTTGAAACCCACCTGGGCCTCGCGGCCAAGGGCTTGGGCGAGAAGATCAACCGTATGATCGAAGAGCAGCGCAAGGTCGCTGACCTGCGTAAGTTCCTGCACGAGATCTACAACGAGATCGGCGGTCGCAACGAAGAGCTGGACACCTTCTCCGATCAGGAAATCCTGGATCTGGCGAAGAACCTGCGCGGCGGCGTTCCAATGGCTACTCCGGTGTTCGACGGTGCCAAGGAAAGCGAAATCAAGGCCATGCTGAAACTGGCAGATCTGCCAGAAAGCGGCCAGATGCAGCTGTTCGACGGCCGTACCGGCAACAAGTTCGAGCGCCCGGTTACCGTTGGCTACATGTACATGCTGAAGCTGAACCACTTGGTAGACGACAAGATGCACGCTCGTTCTACCGGTTCTTACAGCCTGGTTACCCAGCAGCCGCTGGGTGGTAAGGCGCAGTTCGGTGGTCAGCGTTTCGGGGAGATGGAGGTCTGGGCACTGGAAGCGTACGGTGCTGCATACACTCTGCAAGAAATGCTCACAGTGAAGTCGGACGATGTGAACGGCCGGACCAAGATGTACAAAAACATCGTGGACGGCGATCACCGTATGGAGCCGGGCATGCCCGAGTCTTTCAACGTGTTGATCAAGGAAATTCGTTCCCTCGGCATCGATATCGATCTGGAAACCGAATAACACGTGACGCGAATCGAGAGCGGGGCTGTTTTGCCCGCTCTCTGCTCCGCCAGGAGGAAAGGCCTTGAAAGACCTACTGAATTTGCTGAAAAACCAGGGTCAAGTCGAAGAGTTCGACGCCATCCGTATTGGATTGGCATCGCCTGAGATGATCCGTTCGTGGTCGTTCGGTGAAGTTAAAAAGCCGGAAACCATCAACTACCGTACGTTCAAACCTGAGCGTGACGGCCTGTTCTGCGCCAAGATCTTTGGCCCGGTCAAGGATTACGAGTGCCTGTGCGGTAAGTACAAGCGCTTGAAGCACCGTGGTGTGATCTGCGAGAAGTGCGGCGTTGAAGTCGCGCTGGCAAAAGTTCGTCGTGAGCGCATGGCGCACATCGAACTGGCCTCGCCAGTTGCCCACATCTGGTTCCTGAAGTCGCTGCCGTCCCGTATCGGCCTGCTGATGGACATGACCCTGCGTGATATCGAACGCGTTCTCTACTTCGAGAGCTACGTCGTTATCGATCCAGGCATGACCACCCTTGAAAAGGGTCAACTGCTCAACGACGAGCAGTACTTCGAAGCGCTGGAAGAGTTCGGCGACGATTTCGATGCCCGCATGGGTGCCGAAGCTGTCCGCGAACTGCTGCACGCTATCGACCTGGAACACGAGATTGGCCGTCTGCGCGAAGAGATTCCGCAAACCAACTCCGAAACCAAGATCAAGAAGCTGTCCAAGCGTCTGAAGTTGATGGAAGCCTTCCAGGGTTCCGGCAACCTGCCAGAGTGGATGGTGCTGACCGTTCTGCCGGTTCTGCCGCCAGACCTGCGTCCACTGGTTCCGCTCGATGGCGGTCGTTTCGCGACTTCCGATCTCAACGATCTGTATCGTCGAGTGATCAACCGTAACAACCGCTTGAAGCGTCTGCTCGATCTGTCCGCTCCGGACATCATCGTGCGCAACGAGAAGCGTATGTTGCAGGAAGCGGTCGACGCACTGCTCGACAACGGTCGTCGTGGCCGCGCTATCACCGGTTCCAACAAGCGTCCTCTGAAATCCCTGGCTGACATGATCAAGGGTAAGCAGGGTCGTTTCCGTCAGAACTTGCTCGGTAAGCGTGTTGACTACTCCGGTCGTTCGGTAATTACCGTAGGCCCGACCCTGCGTCTGCACCAGTGCGGTCTGCCAAAGAAAATGGCCCTGGAGCTGTTCAAGCCGTTCATTTTTGGCAAGCTGGAAATGCGTGGTCTTGCGACCACCATCAAAGCGGCCAAGAAAATGGTCGAGCGCGAGCTGCCAGAGGTCTGGGACGTTCTCGCTGAAGTGATTCGCGAACACCCGGTTCTCCTCAACCGTGCACCGACCCTTCACCGTCTGGGCATCCAGGCGTTTGAACCGGTACTGATCGAAGGTAAGGCTATCCAGCTGCACCCGCTGGTCTGTGCTGCGTACAACGCCGACTTCGACGGCGACCAGATGGCAGTGCACGTACCGCTGACACTGGAAGCCCAGTTGGAAGCGCGTGCGTTGATGATGTCGACCAACAACATCCTGTCGCCAGCCAACGGTGAGCCAATCATCGTTCCGTCGCAGGACGTTGTATTGGGTCTGTACTACATGACGCGTGAAGCGATCAACGCCAAGGGCGAAGGTCGTGTGTTCGCGGATCTGCAGGAAGTTGACCGAGTGTTCCGTGCCGGCGAAGCCGCACTGCACGCCAAGGTCAAGGTGCGGATCAATGAAACCGTGAACGATCGTGACGGTGGCAGCGTCAAGAACACTCGAATCGTCGACACCACTGTCGGCCGTGCGTTGTTGTTCCAGGTTGTTCCACCTGGTCTGTCTTACGACGTCGTCAACCAGCCGATGAAGAAGAAGGCGATCTCCAAGCTGATCAACCAGTGCTACCGCGTGGTTGGTCTGAAAGAGACCGTGATCTTCGCTGACCAGTTGATGTACACCGGTTTTGCCTATTCGACCATTTCCGGCGTTTCCATCGGTGTTAACGACTTCGTTATCCCGGATGAAAAAGCCCGCATCATCGGTGCTGCTACCGAAGAAGTGAAAGAGATCGAAAGTCAGTACGCCTCCGGCCTGGTAACCCAGGGCGAGAAGTACAACAAGGTGATCGACCTCTGGTCCAAGGCGAACGACGAAGTCTCCAAGGCGATGATGGCCAACCTCTCGAAAGAGAAAGTCATCGACCGTCATGGCAACGAAGTCGACCAGGAATCCTTCAACTCGATGTACATGATGGCCGACTCGGGCGCACGGGGTTCTGCTGCGCAGATCCGTCAGCTCGCCGGTATGCGTGGCCTGATGGCCAAGCCGGACGGCTCCATCATCGAGACCCCGATTACCGCGAACTTCCGTGAAGGCCTGAGCGTACTCCAGTACTTCATCTCCACTCACGGTGCTCGTAAGGGTCTTGCGGATACCGCGTTGAAAACGGCGAACTCCGGTTACCTGACGCGTCGTCTGGTAGACGTTGCCCAGGATCTGGTCGTGACCGAGATCGATTGCGGCACCGAACACGGCCTGGTAATGACTCCGCACATTGAAGGCGGTGACGTTGTAGAGCCGTTGGGTGAACGCGTATTGGGTCGTGTCATCGCCCGTGACGTATTCAAGCCAGGTACCGAGGACGTGATCGTTCCTGCGGGCACCCTGGTTGACGAGAAGTGGGTCGAGTTCATCGAGCTCAACAGCATCGACGAAGTGATCGTACGTTCGCCGATCAGTTGCGAAACTCGCTACGGCATCTGCGCCAAGTGCTACGGTCGCGACCTGGCACGTGGTCACCAGGTGAACATCGGTGAAGCGGTCGGCGTTATCGCTGCCCAGTCCATCGGTGAGCCGGGTACCCAGCTGACGATGCGTACGTTCCACATCGGTGGTGCGGCAAGCCGGACCTCCGCGGCCGACAGCGTTCAGGTGAAGAATGGCGGTACCGTCCGTCTGCACAACCTGAAGCACGTTGAGCGAGTGGATGGTCACCTGGTGGCTGTATCGCGTTCCGGTGAGCTGGCCATCGCTGACGACTTCGGTCGCGAGCGCGAGCGCTACAAGCTGCCGTACGGTGCTGTGATTTCGGTCAAGGAAGGTGACAAGGTCGACGCTGGCGCCATCGTGGCCAAGTGGGACCCGCACACTCACCCGATCGTTACCGAAATGAAAGGTACCGTGACCTACGTGGGCATGGAAGAAGGCATCACGATCAAGCGTCAGACCGACGAATTGACCGGTATGACCAACATTGAAGTACTCGATGCGAAAGATCGTCCAGCTGCCGGCAAGGACATCCGTCCTGCTGTGAAGATGGTCGACGACAATGGCAAGGATCTGTTGCTGCCAGGCACTGACGTAATCGCTCAGTACTTCCTGCCAGCCAACGCCCTGGTCGGTGTTGCGGACGGTGCGCGGATCGCGATCGGTGATGTTATCGCTCGTATCCCGCAGGAAACTTCGAAAACTCGCGACATCACCGGTGGTCTGCCGCGTGTTGCCGACTTGTTCGAAGCCCGTCGTCCGAAAGAAGCTTCGATTCTGGCTGAAGTCAGCGGCACCATCGCATTCGGTAAAGAGACCAAGGGCAAGCGTCGCCTGGTCATTACACCGAACGACGGTAGCGATCCGTACGAAGAGCTGATTCCGAAGTGGCGTCACCTGAACGTTTTCGAAGGCGAACAGGTAAACCGCGGCGAAGTTATCTCGGACGGTCCGAGCGATCCACACGACATCCTGCGTCTGCTGGGTGTGAGTGCGCTGGCCAAGTACATCGTGAACGAGATCCAGGACGTTTACCGTCTGCAAGGCGTGAAGATCAACGACAAGCACATCGAGACCATCCTGCGTCAGATGCTGCGTAAGGTCGAGATCGCTGAATCCGGCGACTCGAGTTTCATCAAGGGCGACCAGATGGAACTGACTCACGTACTGGTGGAAAACGAGCGCCTGGCGACCGAAGACAAGTTTGTCTCCAAGTTCACTCGCGTGCTGCTGGGTATCACCAAGGCGTCGTTGTCCACCGAGTCGTTCATCTCGGCGGCTTCCTTCCAGGAAACCACCCGTGTGCTGACCGAAGCGGCGGTAACCGGCAAGCGCGATTACCTGCGCGGCCTGAAAGAAAACGTGGTCGTGGGTCGTCTGATCCCGGCCGGTACCGGTTTGGCCTATCACAGCGAACGCAAGCGTCGCCGTGATGCTGACAAGCCGTTGCGCGTAAGCGCCAGTGAAGTGGAAGCTGCACTGACCGAAGCACTGAACTCGAGTGGTAACTGAGTTCTGCGGTAATTGAGTGCCTGGCCCTGGTCACCCCGTTCGGCGGATCGAGACAAATTGTCGAGATCCGGCGGGCGGGGAGGTCGGGGCCTTGCCTTGACTGGGGACAAGATCCTCTTTAGACTCTTGATCCCCTAAATTTGGCGGGAATTCGTTCCTGCCATTTTGCTTTTCTTGTAAGACAATAGCGTCGCAAGACAACAGTGGAGCTAGTAGATGGCAACTATCAACCAGCTGGTACGTCAGCCGCGTAAGCGTATCGTCGAGAAATCCGACGTGCCTGCGCTGCAGAACTGCCCGCAACGTCGTGGCGTATGCACCCGTGTGTATACCACCACGCCGAAAAAACCTAACTCGGCACTGCGTAAAGTATGCCGTGTGCGTCTGACCAACGGTTTCGAGGTTTCCTCGTACATCGGCGGTGAAGGCCACAACCTGCAAGAACACAGCGTGGTACTGATCCGCGGCGGTCGTGTAAAAGACTTGCCAGGTGTTCGTTACCACACCGTTCGCGGCTCTTTGGATACTTCCGGCGTTAAAGGTCGTAACCAAGGTCGTTCGAAGTACGGTACCAAGCGTCCGAAATAATCGGCCGTTTTGCAGTTTTTAATTTTATTGAGTCGATAAGAGTAAGGTCGGGCACGCATCCGCTGTCCCGGGCTAACCTGAAGACCGTTTGAGGGCTTATCAATGCCAAGACGTCGCGTAGCAGCCAAACGTGAGATTCTGGACGATCCGAAATACGGAAGCCAGATTCTCGCCAAGTTCATGAACCACGTAATGGAAAGCGGCAAGAAAGCCGTTGCCGAGCGTATCGTTTATGGCGCACTGGACAAAGTTAAGGAACGCAAGAACAGCGATCCCCTGGAAATCTTCGAGAAAGCTCTCGACGCCATCGCTCCGCTGGTCGAAGTGAAGTCGCGCCGTGTAGGCGGTGCTACTTACCAGGTTCCGGTCGAAGTTCGTCCGTCCCGTCGTAACGCCCTGGCAATGCGCTGGTTGGTAGACTTCGCCCGCAAGCGCGGCGAGAAGTCCATGGCCCTGCGTTTGGCTGGCGAACTGTTGGACGCTGCTGAAGGTAAAGGTGCTGCAGTTAAGAAGCGTGAAGACGTGCACCGTATGGCTGAAGCCAACAAGGCTTTCTCGCACTACCGCTTCTAATTTTAGCGTCACTCAATTTGCGAGGGCTTTATGGCTCGTACTACACCGATTAACCGCTACCGTAACATCGGTATCGTCGCTCACGTGGATGCTGGTAAAACCACCACCACCGAGCGCGTCCTTTTTTACACCGGCAAAAGCCACAAGATGGGCGAGGTGCATGATGGCGCCGCGACCACCGACTGGATGGTGCAGGAGCAGGAGCGTGGTATTACCATTACTTCTGCTGCCATTACCGCTTTCTGGAAGGGTTCCGAGAAGCAGTACAAGGACGAGCACCGCTTCAACGTCATCGATACCCCGGGCCACGTTGACTTCACCATTGAAGTAGAACGTTCCCTGCGCGTACTCGACGGCGCTGTGGTTGTATTCTGCGGCACCTCGGGCGTTGAGCCTCAGTCGGAAACCGTATGGCGTCAAGCCAACAAATACGGCGTTCCACGTCTTGTTTATGTGAACAAGATGGACCGTGCTGGTGCCAACTTCCTGCGCGTGATCGGTCAGATCAAGCAGCGTCTGGGCCACACTCCGGTGCCTATTCAGCTGGCTATCGGTTCCGAAGACAACTTCCAGGGTCAGATCGATCTGATCAACATGCAAGCTGTCTACTGGAACGATGCTGACAAAGGCATGGTTCCTGTTCGCAAGGACATTCCTGCTGAATTGCTGGAAGAAGCCGAGAAGTGGCGTGGCAACATGGTTGAGGCTGCGGCCGAAGCCAACGAAGAACTGATGAACAAGTACCTCGAGGGCGAAGAGCTCACCAACGAGGAAATCAAGGCCGCTCTGCGCCAGCGTACTATCGCTGGTGAAATCGTCCTGGCTGTTTGCGGTTCTTCCTTCAAGAACAAGGGCGTTCCCCTGGTTCTCGACGCCGTTATCGACTTCCTGCCTGCGCCAACCGACATTCCTGCCATCAAGGGTACTGACCCGGATGACGAGACTATCGAGCTGGAGCGTCATGCCGACGACAGCGAGCCGTTCTCGGCTCTGGCGTTCAAGATCGCTACCGACCCATTCGTGGGTACCTTGACCTTTGTCCGTGTTTACTCGGGCGTGTTGAACTCCGGCGACGGCGTGATCAACTCTGTAAAAGGCAAGAAAGAGCGCGTAGGCCGTATGGTGCAAATGCACGCTAACGCCCGCGAAGAGATCAAGGAAGTGCGCGCTGGCGACATCGCGGCCTTGATCGGCATGAAGGACGTCACCACGGGTGAAACCTTGTGCAATGGCGACAAGCCAATCATCCTGGTTCGCATGGACTTCCCGGAGCCGGTTATTTCGGTTGCCGTTGAGCCTAAGACCAAGGATGACCAGGAAAAAATGGGTATCGCTCTGGGCAAGCTTGCTCAGGAAGACCCGTCTTTCCGCGTCAAGACTGATGAAGAGACTGGTCAGACGATCATCTCCGGCATGGGCGAGCTGCACCTGGACATCCTGGTTGACCGGATGCGCCGTGAGTTCAACGTCGAAGCCAACATCGGTAAGCCTCAGGTTTCCTATCGTGAGCGCATCACGAAGAACTGTGAAATCGAAGGCAAGTTCGTTCGCCAGTCCGGCGGTCGTGGTCAGTTCGGTCACTGCTGGATCCGTTTTGCACCGGCTGACGAAGGTCAGGAAGGTCTGCAATTCGTGAACGAAGTCGTAGGTGGTGTGGTTCCTAAGGAATACATCCCGGCGATCCAGAAGGGTATCGAAGAGCAGATGAAGAACGGCGTTGTTGCCGGCTATCCGCTGATCGGCCTGAAGGCAACTGTGTTTGATGGTTCTTACCACGACGTCGACTCCAACGAGATGGCGTTCAAGGTGGCTGCTTCCATGGCAACCAAGCAACTGGCCCAGAAGGGCGGTGGTGAGTTGCTCGAGCCGATCATGGCGGTAGAAGTCGTTACGCCTGAAGACTACATGGGTGATGTCATGGGCGACCTTAACCGTCGTCGTGGCATGATTCTGGGTATGGAAGATACGGTTTCCGGCAAGGTCATTCGTGCCGAGGTTCCGTTGGGTGAAATGTTCGGTTATGCAACCGACGTTCGTTCCATGTCTCAGGGTCGCGCAAGCTACTCTATGGAATTCAAAAAATACAATACAGCTCCGTCGCATATCGTCGAGACTGTTACCAAAAAGCAAGGCTGATTCAGCCCTTTAGGCAAGGAGTTAATTGTCGTGGCTAAAGAAAAATTTGATCGTTCCCTACCGCACGTCAACGTTGGCACCATTGGTCACGTTGACCACGGTAAAACCACTCTGACTGCGGCTCTGACTCGCGTCTGCTCCGAAGTTTTCGGTTCGGCCGTTGTTGCTTTCGACAAAATCGACAGCGCTCCGGAAGAAAAGGCTCGTGGTATCACCATCAACACCGCGCACGTTGAGTACAACTCTTCGATTCGTCACTACGCTCACGTTGACTGCCCAGGTCACGCTGACTACGTGAAGAACATGATCACTGGTGCTGCCCAGATGGACGGCGCGATCCTGGTTTGCTCGGCCGCTGATGGTCCGATGCCTCAAACCCGTGAGCACATCCTGCTGTCCCGTCAGGTAGGCGTTCCGTACATCGTTGTCTTCCTGAACAAGGCTGACATGGTTGACGACGCTGAGCTGCTGGAACTGGTTGAGATGGAAGTGCGCGATCTGCTGAGCACTTACGACTTCCCAGGTGATGACACTCCAATCATCATCGGTTCGGCTCTGATGGCTCTGAACGGCCAGGACGACAACGAAATGGGTACCACCGCTGTCAAGCGTCTGGTAGAAACTCTGGACAGCTACATCCCAGAGCCAGTTCGTGTTATCGACAAGCCGTTCCTGATGCCAATCGAAGACGTGTTCTCGATCTCGGGTCGCGGTACTGTTGTGACCGGTCGTATCGAGCGCGGTATCGTCAAGGTTCAGGATCCACTGGAAATCGTAGGTCTGCGTGACACCACCGTCACCACCTGCACCGGTGTTGAAATGTTCCGTAAACTGCTCGACGAAGGTCGTGCTGGCGAGAACTGCGGCGTTCTGCTGCGTGGTACCAAGCGTGACGACGTTGAGCGTGGCCAGGTTCTGGTTAAGCCGGGTTCGGTCAAGCCGCACACCAAGTTCGAAGCTGAAGTGTATGTTCTGAGCAAAGAAGAAGGCGGTCGTCACACTCCGTTCTTCAAAGGCTACCGTCCACAGTTCTACTTCCGTACAACTGACGTGACTGGTAACTGCGAGCTGCCAGAAGGCGTTGAAATGGTAATGCCAGGCGACAACATCAAAATGGTTGTCACCCTGATCAAGACCATCGCAATGGAAGACGGTCTGCGTTTCGCTATCCGTGAAGGCGGTCGTACCGTCGGCGCTGGCGTCGTAGCCAAAATCATCGAGTAAGCTCTTTCTTGAGTAAGCTTTGATGAGTTGAAAAAGCCCCCGCCCAGCGGGGGCTTTTTTATTGGGTTGACACCTATCAGGGGCGTCTATAGAATTGCGCCTCCTTTTAACGGGCGTATTGCGCCCGGTGGGAATAGCAGCCGGAGTCTGAAATCCAATGCAAAATCAGCAAATCCGTATCAGGTTGAAGGCTTTTGACCATCGCCTGATCGACCAATCCACCCAGGAAATCGTGGAAACCGCGAAACGTACTGGTGCTCAAGTGCGTGGTCCAATTCCACTGCCTACCCGTAAAGAGCGGTTCACCGTTCTGGTCTCCCCGCACGTCAACAAAGACGCGCGTGACCAGTACGAGATCCGTACTCATAAGCGCGTTCTGGACATCGTCCAGCCAACGGATAAAACCGTTGATGCACTTATGAAGCTTGATCTTGCGGCCGGTGTGGAAGTGCAGATCAGCCTCGGCTAAGACTCGGTCTTAGTCGTGTAACGCTCTGAAATGGGCGGCCATAGCGGGTGAAAGCCCCGTACACTCATGAGGTTTACAACATGACTATTGGTGTAGTCGGTCGTAAATGCGGTATGACCCGTATTTTCACCGAAGAAGGTGTCTCCATTCCGGTCACGGTCATTGAGATCGAGCCGAATCGCGTCACCCAGTTCAAAACTGAAGAGACCGATGGCTATCGTGCAGTGCAAGTCACTGTCGGCGAGCGTCGCGCTTCGCGTGTAACAGCAGCTCAGGCTGGCCACTTCGCCAAGGCGAACGTTGCCGCTGGTCGTACCGTAATGGAATTCCGCCTTGAAGAAGGCGAGTACCAGGCCGGCGATCTGATCAACGCTGAAATCTTCGCCGCTGGCCAACTGGTTGATGTAACCGGTCAGTCCAAGGGTAAAGGCTTCCAGGGTACGATCAAGCGTTGGAACTTCCGCGGGCAAGATAACACCCACGGTAACTCCGTATCCCACCGCGTTCCAGGCTCTATCGGCCAGTGCCAGACTCCTGGTCGTGTATTCAAGGGCAAAAAAATGTCCGGTCATATGGGCGCTGAGCGCGTGACCGTGCAGTCCCTCGAAGTAGTGCGCGTGGACGCTGAACGCAATCTGTTGTTGGTCAAGGGCGCTGTTCCTGGCGCTACTGGCGGCAACTTGGTTGTACGTCCAGCAGCCAAGGCTCGCGGTTAAGGGGAAGCTGACATGCAATTAAATGTAAATGACGCTCAAGCGATCGAAGTTTCCGAACTGACATTTGGCGGCGAATTCAACGAGACGCTGGTTCACCAAGCAGTCGTGGCCTACATGGCCGGCGGCCGTCAAGGTAGCAAGCAGCAAAAGACCCGTTCCGACGTTTCCGGTGGCGGCAAGCGCCCATGGCGTCAGAAAGGTACTGGCCGTGCTCGTGCCGGTACTATCCGTAGCCCAATCTGGCGTGGCGGCGGTACCACTTTCGCAGCTCGTCCTCAGGATCACTCCCAGAAGCTGAACAAGAAGATGTATCGCGCAGCAATGCGTTCCATCCTTGCTGAGCTGGTGCGTACTGATCGTCTGGTCGTGGTTCAGGACTTCGCTGTTGAAGCACCGAAAACCAAAGATCTGCTGAACAAGCTGAACGGCATGGGCCTGACTGACGTCCTGATCGTGTCTGACGCTGTTGATCAGAACCTGTACCTGGCTGCTCGCAACCTGCCACACGTCGACGTTCGTGACGTGCAAGGTTCCGATCCGGTCAGTCTGATCGCATACGACAAGGTGTTGATCACCGTGTCGGCCGTGAAGAAATTCGAGGAGCTGCTGGGATGAACCAGGAACGCGTATTTAAAGTTCTGCTTGGCCCGCACGTTTCCGAGAAGGCTACGGTTCTGGCAGACAAGAAAGGCCAGTTCGTTTTCAAGGTTGCTACCGACGCAACCAAGCTGGAAATCAAGAAGGCCGTCGAAAGCCTGTTCAGCGTGAAAGTAGAGCGCGTGACTACCCTGAACGTTCTGGGTAAAAGCAAGCGCACTGCTCGCGGTCTGGGCAAGCGTAATGACTGGAAGAAGGCAGTTATCTCCCTTCAGCCAGGCCAAGATCTCGATTTCAGCAGCAGTGCTGAGTAAGGAAGGGGTGCATCATGGCAATCGTTAAATGCAAACCGACTTCCCCTGGCCGCCGTTTTGTGGTCAAGGTGGTCAACCAGGAGCTGCATAAAGGCGCTCCTCACGCACCGCTGCTCGAGAAAAAATCGAAGTCTGGTGGTCGTAACAACAATGGCCGTATTACCACTCGTCACATCGGTGGTGGTCATAAGCAGCATTATCGTCTGGTCGACTTCCGTCGCAACGACAAGGATGGCATCGCTGCCACCGTCGAGCGTATCGAATACGATCCAAACCGTACTGCTCACATCGCTCTGCTGCTGTACGCAGATGGCGAGCGTCGCTACATCATCGCCCCTAAAGGCGTGAGTGCTGGCGACCAGCTGATCGCAGGTGCCCTGGCACCGATCAAGCCGGGCAACGCTCTGCAACTGCGTAACATTCCAGTTGGTAGCACCGTACACGGCATCGAATTGAAGCCAGGTAAAGGCGCACAGATCGCTCGTTCCGCTGGTGCTTCGGCTCAGCTGATCGCTCGTGAAGGTGTCTACGTGACCCTGCGTCTGCGTTCTGGTGAGATGCGTAAAGTACTGGCTGAATGCCGTGCGACCCTGGGCGAAGTCTCGAACTCCGAGCACAGCCTGCGTTCGTTGGGTAAAGCTGGTGCCAAGCGCTGGCGTGGCGTTCGCCCAACCGTTCGTGGTGTTGCCATGAACCCGGTTGACCACCCACATGGTGGTGGTGAAGGTCGTACCTCTGGTGGTCGTCATCCGGTATCGCCATGGGGCTTCCCGACTAAGGGCGCGAAGACTCGTGGTAATAAGCGTACCGACAAAATGATCGTCCGTCGTCGCAAGTAAATAGAGGGATACGACAGTGCCACGTTCTCTGAAAAAAGGTCCTTTTATTGATCTTCACCTACTGAAGAAGATCGAAGTGGCGGCGGAAAAGAACGATCGCAAACCAGTTAAGACCTGGTCGCGTCGTTCGATGATCCTGCCACAAATGGTCGGTTTGACCATCGCAGTACACAACGGTCGCCAACACGTCCCAGTTCTCGTGAACGAAGACATGGTCGGCCACAAACTGGGCGAGTTCGCCGGTACCCGCACATACCGTGGGCACGTGGCTGACAAGAAAGCCAAGCGTTAAGGGGTAAGGAAATGGAAGTAGCCGCTAAGTTGTCGGGCGCTCGAATCTCCGCCCAGAAAGCCCGCTTGGTCGCCGACCAGATCCGCGGGAAGAAGGTGGGCGAAGCGCTCAACCTGTTGGCTTTCAGCAGTAAGAAAGCCGCCGAGATCATGAAGAAAGTGCTGGAGTCGGCCGTAGCCAACGCCGAGCATAACGAAGGCGCAGACGTTGATGACCTGAAGGTCAGCACCGTTTTCGTCAACGAAGGGCGTTCGCTGAAGCGCATCATGCCACGTGCCAAAGGCCGTGCTGATCGCATCGTCAAGCGGTCTTGCCATATCACTGTCAAGGTTGCTGACAAGTAACGGAGTCGAAGAGATGGGTCAGAAAGTACATCCCATTGGCATTCGCCTGGGAATCGTCAAGGAGCACACCTCCGTCTGGTACGCAGACGGTCGGACTTATGCGGACTACTTGTTCGCTGATCTGAAGGTGCGTGAGTATCTCCAAGACAAACTAAAAAGCGCGTCCGTAAGCCGTATCGATATCCATCGTCCGGCGCAGACTGCACGTATCACCATCCACACCGCTCGTCCAGGTATCGTTATCGGGAAGAAAGGTGAAGATGTTGAGAAACTGCGTCAGGACCTGACCAAGCAAATGGGTGTGCCTGTGCACATCAATATCGAAGAGATCCGCAAGCCGGAGCTCGACGGTATGCTGGTTGCGCAGAGCGTAGCTCAGCAGCTGGAGCGTCGCGTAATGTTCCGTCGCGCTATGAAGCGCGCTGTACAGAACGCAATGCGCATTGGTGCCAAAGGCATCAAAATCCAAGTGAGCGGTCGTCTCGGCGGTGCTGAAATCGCACGTACTGAATGGTATCGCGAAGGTCGTGTGCCACTGCACACCCTGCGTGCCGACATCGACTATGCCAACTACGAAGCTCACACCACCTACGGTGTGATCGGTGTAAAGGTTTGGATCTTCAAAGGCGAAGTAATTGGTGGTCGCCAAGAAGAACTGAAGCCACAAGCACCAGCGCCTCGTAAAAAAGCTGCTAAGTAAGGGGTACGCCAAATGTTGCAACCAAAGCGTACGAAGTTCCGCAAGCAGATGACCGGTCACAACCGTGGCCTGGCATTGCGCGGTAGCAAAGTCAGCTTCGGCGAGTTCGCGCTGAAGTCTGTTGCTCGTGGTCGTCTCACCGCTCGTCAGATCGAGTCAGCGCGTCGTGCTCTGACCCGTCACGTAAAACGTGGCGGCAAGATCTGGATCCGTGTATTCCCGGACAAACCTGTCACCAAGAAGCCACTCGAAGTTCGGATGGGTAAAGGTAAGGGTAACGTGGAGTACTGGGTTGCCCAGATTCAGCCAGGCAAAGTCCTGTATGAAATCGAGGGTGTTTCTGAAGAGCTGGCGCGTGAGGCTTTCGCCCTGGCTGCTGCAAAGCTGCCGCTCGCCACCTCCTTTGTTAAACGGACGGTGATGTGATGAAAGCGAATGAACTTCGTGAAAAATCAGCACAGCAGCTGAACGAGCAACTGCTCGGCCTGCTGCGCGACCAGTTCAATCTGCGTATGCAGAAAGCAACTGGCCAGTTGGGGCAGTCTCATCTGCTCTCGCAAGTTAAGCGTGACATCGCTCGCGTGAAAACTGTGCTCAACCAGCAGGCAGGTAAGTAATCATGGCTGAAGCCGAAAAAACTGTCCGTACGCTGACTGGCCGTGTTGTCAGCGACAAGATGGACAAAACCATCACCGTTCTGATCGAGCGTCGCGTTAAGCACCCGATCTACGGTAAATACGTTAAGCGTTCGACTAAGCTGCACGCGCACGACGAAACCAATCAGTGCCACATCGGCGACAAAGTCACTATTCGTGAAACTCGTCCGATGGCCAAGACCAAGTCTTGGGCGCTGGTTGATGTTCTCGAACGCGCTGTGGAAGTCTAAGGGCTAGGGGTCGGAGAAATTATATGATTCAGACTCAATCCATGCTCGATGTGGCCGATAACAGCGGCGCTCGCCGTGTTATGTGCATCAAGGTGCTGGGTGGCTCCCATCGTCGTTACGCTGGTATCGGTGACATCATCAAAGTTACCGTCAAGGAAGCAATTCCTCGCGGTAAGGTGAAAAAAGGCCAAGTGATGACAGCTGTCGTAGTCCGCACTCGCCATGGCGTCCGTCGTGCTGACGGCTCCATCATCCGCTTTGATGGCAACGCTGCTGTTCTGTTGAACAACAAGCAAGAGCCGATCGGCACCCGTATCTTTGGGCCAGTGACCCGTGAGCTTCGTACTGAGAAGTTCATGAAGATCGTCTCGCTCGCCCCAGAAGTGCTGTAAGGAGATCCGACATGCAAAAGATTCGTCGTGACGACGAGATCATCGTGATCGCCGGCAAAGACAAAGGTAAGCGCGGTAAGGTGCTGAAGGTTCTTGCTGACAACCGTCTGGTTGTTGGTGGTCTGAACCTGGTCAAGCGTCATACCAAGCCTAACCCGATGTCGGGCGTACAGGGCGGTATCGTCGAGAAAGAAGCGCCACTGCACGCTTCCAACGTCGCCATCTTCAACGGCGAAACCAACAAGGCTGACCGCGTTGGTTTCAAAGTAGAAGACGGTAAGAAAATTCGTGTCTTCAAGTCGACCCAAAAAGCGGTTGATGCTTGAACACTGCTAGGTAGAAGACCATGGCACGACTAAAAGAGATTTACCGGAAGGAAATCGCACCGAAACTTAAGGAAGAACTTAAGCTTTCGAACGTGATGGAAGTTCCGCGCGTTACCAAAATCACCCTGAACATGGGTCTGGGCGAAGCGATCGGCGACAAAAAAGTCATCGAGCACGCTGTTGCCGACCTGGAAAAGATCACCGGTCAGAAAGTCGTTGTGACTTACGCTCGGAAATCCATCGCTGGCTTTAAAGTCCGTGAAGGTTGGCCGATCGGCGTCAAAGTGACCCTGCGCCGTGAGCGTATGTACGAGTTCCTGGATCGTCTGCTGTCGATCTCCCTGCCTCGGGTTCGCGACTTCCGCGGCCTGAATGCCAAGTCCTTCGATGGTCGTGGCAACTACAGCATGGGCGTTAAAGAGCAGATCATTTTCCCGGAAATCGATTACGACAAGATCGACGCTCTCCGCGGTCTGGACATTACCCTGACCACCACTGCTCGGACGGATGACGAAGGTCGCGCACTGCTGCGCGCTTTCAAATTCCCGTTCCGCAACTGATTGGAGTAGGAAAATGGCCAAGAAGAGCATGAAAAACCGTGAGCTGAAGCGTCAGCTCACCGTTGCCAAGTACGCCACCAAGCGTGCAGCGCTGAAAGCTATCATCGTTGATCTGAACGCAAGTCCAGAAGCGCGTTGGGAAGCTACCGTAGCCCTGCAGAAGCAGCCACGTGACGCAAGCGCCTCGCGCATGCGTAACCGCTGCCGCCTGACTGGTCGTCCGCACGGCGTGTACCGCAAGTTCGGCCTTGGCCGTAACATGCTGCGTCAAGCTGCAATGCGTGGTGACGTTCCAGGTCTGGTTAAAGCCAGCTGGTAAGCACTGTCAAAGTCGCGGCGTTCGGGATCGCAAGATCCTGACCGTCGGTGACCTTGAACATGAATCAAGCCCCTATTGGGGCTTGATTCATTTGTGGGGTGTGTCTAGAATACCCGGCTCGCCTGAGCCCGTGTTTTTATTGCACGGATGCGCTCGGCGACACGTACTAGCCGAAAGGCTAATTTTTTGTGTATTAGGAGCGTCTAGCCCATGAGTATGCAGGACCCGTTAGCGGACATGCTAACTCGTATCCGTAATGCCCAGATGGCTGAAAAGTCCGTCGTAAGCATGCCATCTTCTACTTTGAAGGTAGCTGTTGCCAAAGTCCTGAAGGACGAAGGTTACATTGCGGGTTATCAGATCAGCAGCGAAATCAAGCCACTGCTGTCCATCGAGCTGAAGTACTTCGAAGGCCGTCCGGTCATCGAGGAAGTGAAGCGCGTTAGCCGTCCAGGCCTGCGTCAGTACAAGTCCGTCGATGATCTGCCAAAAGTTCGTGGCGGTCTCGGTGTGTCTATCGTCTCCACCAACAAGGGTGTGATGACGGATCGTGCTGCGCGCGCTGCCGGTGTCGGCGGCGAAGTTCTTTGCACTGTGTTCTAAGGGGGGATAAGCATGTCACGCGTCGCTAAGAACCCCGTTAAGCTGCCAGCCGGTGTCGAAGTCAAATTCGCAGGCCAACAGCTTTCGGTGAAGGGTGCCAAGGGCACTCTGCAACTGAACATCCATTCGTCCGTTGAGATCGTTGAAGAAGCTGGTGAGCTGCGTTTCGCTGCTCGCAATGGCGATCAACAGACTCGCGCAATGGCTGGTACCACTCGTGCGTTGGTAAACAACATGGTCCAAGGCGTAAGCCAAGGCTTCGAGCGCAAGCTCCAGCTGGTCGGTGTTGGTTACAAAGCGCAAGCAAAAGGCACAGTGCTGAACCTGGCTCTTGGCTTCTCGCACCCAGTGGATTATGAACTGCCGGAAGGCATCACCGCTGAGACTCCTAGCCAGACCGATATCCTGATCAAGGGCATCGACAAGCAGCTGGTAGGTCAAGTGGCCGCCGAGATCCGCGACTTCCGTCCACCAGAGCCGTACAAAGGCAAAGGTGTGCGCTACGCGGACGAAGTCGTCCGTCGTAAAGAAGCCAAGAAGAAGTAGGGCATAGCAAATGACCGACAAAAAAGTTACTCGACTGCGTCGCGCTCGCAAAGCACGCCTGAAAATGCACGAACTCGAAGTCGTGCGTCTCTGCGTGTTCCGCTCGTCGCAGCACATCTACGCCCAGGTCATTTCGGCCGACGGCAACAAAGTCCTGGCAAGTGCCTCGACTTTGGATAAAGAACTGCGTGATGGTGCCACTGGCAACATCGACGCGGCCACTAAGGTTGGCCAGCTGGTCGCTACGCGTGCTAAAGCCGCTGGCGTCTCGCAGGTGGCTTTCGACCGCTCTGGCTTCAAGTACCACGGTCGCGTCAAGGCGCTGGCTGATGCTGCTCGTGAAGCTGGGCTGGAGTTCTAAGTTATGTCAAATAACGACCAAAAGCGCGACGAAGGCTACATCGAGAAGCTGGTTCAAGTTAACCGCGTAGCCAAAACCGTTAAAGGCGGCCGTATCTTCACTTTCACTGCGTTGACCGTAGTGGGTGATGGTAAAGGCCGTGTTGGCTTCGGCCGTGGCAAGTCGCGTGAAGTGCCTGCTGCGATCCAGAAGGCAATGGAAGCTGCTCGCCGCAACATGATCCAGGTTGATCTGAACGGCACCACTCTGCAGTACGCAATGAAGTCCGCCCATGGCGCTTCGAAGGTGTACATGCAGCCTGCTTCTGAAGGTACCGGTATCATCGCTGGCGGCGCTATGCGTGCTGTCCTCGAAGTTGCTGGCGTTCAGAACGTTCTGGCCAAGTGCTACGGCTCGACTAACCCGGTAAACGTGGTTCACGCCACTTTCAAGGGTTTGAAAGCAATGCAGTCTCCTGAATCCATTGCCGCCAAGCGTGGCAAAAGCGTCAAGGAGATCTTCTGATCATGGCTACCGTAAAAGTTACGCTGATCAAAAGCATGACCGGCCGCATCCCTAACCACAAACTGTGCGTTAAGGGTCTGGGTCTGCGTCGCATCGGTCACACTGTAGAAGTCCTGGATACTCCCGAGAATCGCGGGATGATCAACAAGGCTTACTACATGCTGCGTGTCGAGGGTTAATCGATGAAACTCAATGATCTGAGTCCAGCGCCGGGTTCCCGTCGCGAAAAGCATCGTCCGGGCCGTGGTATCGGTAGTGGTTTGGGCAAGACCGGTGGCCGTGGCCACAAAGGTCAGACCTCCCGCTCCGGTGGCACCATTGCTCCAGGCTTTGAAGGCGGTCAACAGCCGCTGCATCGTCGCCTGCCGAAGTTCGGTTTCGTTTCCCTGAAAGCCATGGACCGCGCAGAAGTGCGTCTGTCCGAGCTGGCCAAAGTGGACGGCGACATCGTCACCGTGCAGTCCCTGAAGGATGCCAACGTGATCAACCAGAACGTTCAGCGTGTGAAAATCATGCTGTCGGGCGAAGTTGCTCGTGCTGTCACCATCGGAAAGGGAATCGGCGCCACCAAAGGTGCGCGTGCGGCTATCGAAGCAGCTGGCGGCAAGTTCGAGGAATAAATGGCTAAGCAAGGTGCTCTCTCTGCGCTCGGCAAAGGCGGTATGTCTGAACTCTGGGCTCGTCTGCGTTTTCTGTTCCTGGCGATTATCGTCTACCGAATAGGCGCACACATCCCGGTTCCAGGTATCAACCCGGACCGACTCGCGGACCTGTTTCGACAGAATGAGGGGACCATTCTTAGCTTGTTCAACATGTTTTCCGGCGGCGCGCTGGAGCGGATGAGCATCTTTGCACTGGGGATCATGCCGTACATTTCGGCATCGATCATCATGCAATTGATGAGCGCCGTCAGCCCGCAGCTGGAGCAGTTGAAGAAGGAAGGTGAAGCTGGCCGTCGCAAGATCAGCCAGTACACCCGCTACGGCACTGTCGTCCTCGCTCTCGTTCAAGCCATTGGCATGTCCATCGGCTTGGCGGGGCAGGGCGTTTCGTTCACTGCTGACTTCAGCTTTCATTTCGTTGCGGTAACCACTTTTGTGGCGGGCGCGATGTTCATGATGTGGCTGGGTGAGCAGATTACTGAGCGTGGTGTTGGCAACGGTATCTCGATGTTGATCTTCGCAGGTATCGTCGCCGGTCTTCCGAGAGCGATCGGGCAGTCTTTCGAGTCTGCGCGTCAGGGTGATATCAACATTTTCGCCCTGGTTGCCATCGGTCTGCTGGCAGTAGCGATTATCGGTTTCGTGGTGTTCATTGAGCGTGGCCAGCGTCGTATTGCTGTTCACTACGCCAAGCGTCAGCAGGGCCGCAAGGTATTTGCTGCGCAGACTAGCCACTTGCCGTTGAAGGTGAACATGGCCGGCGTAATTCCGGCTATTTTCGCGAGCAGCATCCTGCTGTTCCCGGCTTCGTTGGGTGCCTGGTTCGGCCAGTCTGAAGGTATGGGCTGGTTGCAGGACATCTCGCAGTCGATCGCTCCTGGTCAGCCGTTGAATATTCTGCTGTTTAGTGCAGGGATTATTTTCTTCTGCTTCTTCTATACGGCGTTGATGTTCAATCCGAAAGACGTAGCGGAAAACCTGAAGAAGTCCGGTGCCTTTATTCCGGGCATCCGTCCAGGTGAGCAGTCTGCGCGCTACATTGATGGCGTTCTGACTCGCTTGACCATGTTCGGTGCTCTTTACATGACGGCCGTCTGTCTGTTGCCCCAGTTCCTGGTGGTTGCGGCAAACGTACCGTTCTACCTTGGCGGGACCTCGTTGCTGATCGTGGTCGTGGTTGTGATGGACTTCATGTCCCAAGTACAATCGCACCTCGTTTCGCACCAGTACGAATCCCTGATGAAGAAAGCCAACCTGAAGGGCTACGGCAGCGGCATGTTGCGCTGAGTAGCGTCCATAAGGTTCGAGGAGTTGGTGATGAAAGTTCGTGCATCGGTGAAAAAGCTGTGCCGTAACTGCAAGATTATTCGCCGCGAAGGTGTTGTTCGGGTAATTTGCAGCGCGGAACCGCGTCACAAACAGCGCCAAGGCTGAGTGTGATTGTGCTTTAAGCCCGGCAGCTAGTGCGCTGCCGGGTTGATTATTTGTTATTACAGCGATATTATCTCGCGCCCTATTTCTTGGCTTCCGGGGCGTAGGTAGCTGTCAATTGGAGTCCCACTGAATGGCCCGTATTGCAGGCGTCAACATTCCAGATAACAAGCATACTGTTATCTCGCTGACCTACATCTATGGTGTTGGTCGCACTACTGCACAGAAAATTTGTGCAGTGACTGGGGTCAACCCAGCGGCAAAGATCAAAGATCTGAGCGACGAGCAGATTGAACAGCTGCGTGGCGAAGTGGCGAAGTTCACCACTGAAGGTGACCTGCGTCGCGAAATCAACATGAAAATCAAGCGCTTGATGGACCTCGGTTGCTATCGCGGTCTGCGTCATCGTCGTGGTCTGCCAGTACGCGGTCAGCGTACCAAGACCAACGCGCGTACCCGTAAAGGTCCGCGTAAGCCGATCCGCAAGTAATCGCCCCAGCGAATCGACAGGAATTTAATCATGGCAAAACCTGCTGCTCGTCCTCGTAAAAAAGTTAAAAAGACAGTGGTTGATGGCATCGCCCACATCCATGCTTCTTTTAACAACACCATCGTGACCATTACCGACCGTCAAGGTAACGCTCTTTCCTGGGCTACCTCCGGTGGTTCGGGTTTCCGCGGTTCCCGCAAGTCCACCCCGTTCGCTGCTCAAGTAGCTGCTGAGCGTGCTGGTCAAGCTGCGCTGGAATACGGCCTGAAAAACCTCGACGTCAACGTCAAGGGTCCAGGTCCAGGTCGTGAATCCGCAGTCCGCGCTTTGAACGGCTGTGGCTACAAGATCGCCAGCATCACCGACGTGACGCCAATCCCGCACAACGGGTGCCGTCCGCCGAAGAAGCGCCGCGTGTAATCCAGGAGATTGTAAAGAATGGCTCGTTACATTGGTCCAAAATGCAAACTCGCTCGTCGCGAAGGCACCGATCTTTTTCTGAAGAGCGGCGTGCGCGCGATCGAATCGAAGTGCAACATTGAAGCAGCACCTGGTATCCACGGCCAACGCCGCGGTCGCCAGTCCGACTACGGCACCCAACTGCGTGAAAAGCAGAAGGTCCGTCGTATCTACGGCGTTCTCGAGCGTCAATTCAGCGGCTACTACAAAGAAGCTGCTGGCAAGAAAGGCGCAACCGGCGAAAACCTGTTGCAACTGCTCGAATGCCGCCTGGACAACGTTGTATACCGTATGGGTTTCGGTTCTACTCGTGCCGAATCTCGTCAGCTGGTATCGCACAAGTCGATCAGCGTTAACGGTCAGACCGTAAACGTTCCGTCCTACCAGGTTCGTGCTGGTGACGTGGTTGCTGTTCGCGAGAAAGCAAAGAACCAACTTCGCATTGTCCAAGCTCTCGATCTGTGTGCCCAACGTGGCCGCGTAGAATGGGTAGAAGTAGACACTGAGAAGAAGTCGGGCGTTTTCAAGAACGTTCCTGCTCGCAGTGATCTGTCCGCCGACATCAACGAAAGCCTGATTGTCGAGCTCTACTCCAAGTAAGGGCTAGAAAATAGGTGCATCCATGCAGATTTCGGTAAATGAGTTCCTGACACCCCGCCATATTGATGTGCAGGTTGTCAGTCCAACCCGCGCCAAGATCACACTCGAGCCTCTCGAGCGTGGTTTCGGCCACACCCTGGGCAACGCGCTGCGCCGCATCCTGTTGTCCTCAATGCCCGGCTGTGCAGTAGTCGAGGCCGAGATTGACGGTGTGCTCCACGAGTACAGCGCCATCGAAGGTGTACAGGAAGACGTAATTGAAATCCTGTTGAACCTTAAAGGTCTGGCTATCAAGCTGCACGGTCGTGACGAAGTTACGCTGACCTTGTCGAAGAAGGGTTCGGGGGTGGTTACCGCTGCCGATATTCAGCTGGATCATGATGTCGAGATCGTTAACCCCGATCACGTAATCGCTAACCTGGCGTCTAACGGCGCCCTGAACATGAAGCTCACCGTAGCTCGTGGTCGTGGTTATGAACCGGCAGACTCGCGTCAGAGCGATGAAGACGAAAGCCGCAGCATCGGTCGCTTGCAGCTTGACTCTTCGTTCAGCCCAGTTCGCCGTATCGCATACGTGGTGGAAAACGCCCGTGTCGAACAGCGTACCAACCTGGACAAGCTGGTTATTGATCTGGAAACCAACGGTACCCTGGATCCTGAAGAGGCTATCCGCCGTGCTGCAACCATCCTGCAACAGCAGTTGGCTGCGTTCGTCGACCTCAAAGGTGACAGTGAGCCAGTGGTTGTCGAGCAGGAAGACGAGATCGATCCGATCCTGCTTCGCCCGGTTGACGATCTGGAACTGACTGTACGTTCGGCTAACTGCCTTAAGGCGGAAAACATCTACTACATCGGCGACCTGATTCAGCGTACCGAAGTAGAGCTGTTGAAGACTCCGAACCTTGGCAAGAAATCCTTGACTGAAATCAAGGACGTTCTGGCCTCCCGCGGTCTGTCCCTCGGCATGCGCCTCGACAACTGGCCGCCTGCAAGTCTTAAGAAGGACGACAAGGCGACTGCCTGATCGTCGTAATCACCGAACGTTGTGTTTGGTAAGGAATGAACCATGCGTCATCGTAAAAGTGGTCGTCACCTGAGCCGCACCAGCTCGCACCGCAAGGCCATGTTCCAAAACATGGCGGTGTCGCTGTTCGAGCACGAGCTGATCAAAACTACACTGCCGAAAGCCAAAGAACTGCGTCGCGTTGCTGAGCCGCTGATCACTCTGGCCAAGACAGATAGCCTGGCTAACCGCCGTCTGGCTTTCGACCGTACTCGTTCGAAAGCTATCGTTGGTAAGCTCTTCAACGACCTGGGCAAGCGTTACGCTACCCGTGAGGGTGGCTACCTGCGCATCCTCAAGTGCGGTTTCCGCGCTGGCGACAACGCGCCTATGGCGTACGTCGAGTTGGTTGATCGTGCTACCAGCGGTGAAGCTGTATCCGCTGAGTAAGTCGGCAACATACAAAAAACCGGGCCTTGTGCCCGGTTTTTTGTTGCCTGAAGGAAAGCAGGCAAGCCGTTTCGACTGGCTTGGCTATTGGCAAGTATTCAGCGTTAGATAATGACTATCGATGTCCATGATTTAATGAATTTGGATACTGTCATTAATATGATCAATACTCCTTTCCAGCCGATTAGCCGGCAGTTCGAAGACCGACCTAGGAAGATTGAGCATGAGCCAGATCAAAACGCTTACGACCGCCAGCGGCGCTCCTGTCGCCGATAACCAGAACTCTCGTTCCGCCGGCCCGCGCGGCCCGCTGCTGCTCGACGACTTTCACTTGATCGAGAAGCTTGCTCACTTCAACCGCGAAAACATCCCTGAACGTCGCGTGCACGCCAAAGGCTCGGGCGCCTACGGTACATTCACCGTCACCCAGGACATCACTCAGTACACCAGCGCCAAGTTGTTCGAGTCGATCGGCAAGCAGACGCCAACCTTCCTGCGGTTCTCTACCGTGGGTGGTGAACGTGGTTCGGCCGACACTGAACGCGACCCGCGCGGCTTCGCCCTGAAGTTCTACACCGAGGAAGGCAACTGGGACATCGTTGGCAACAACACGCCGGTATTCTTCATTCGTGATCCGTTGAAGTTTCCAGACTTCATCCACACCCAGAAACGTCTGCCGCAAAGCAACCTGAAAAGCGCCCAGGCGATGTGGGATTTCTGGTCGCATTCGCCTGAGGCGTTGCACCAGGTCACCATTCTGTTCTCCGATCGCGGTATTCCGGATGGCTACCGTCACATGCACGGCTTCGGCAGTCACACCTACAGCCTGATCAACGCGCAGGGTGAGCGCCACTGGGTGAAGTGGCACTACAAGACCCAGCAAGGGATCAAGAACCTCGCGCCGGCAGAGGCAGCACGCCTGGCGGGTACCGACCCGGATTACGCCCAGCGCGACTTGTTCGGTGCCATCGAGCGCGGTGACTTCCCGAAATGGAGCGTTTGCATCCAGGTCATGACCGAAGCCCAGGCCGCAGCCCATTACGAGAATCCGTTTGACGTCACCAAGACCTGGTCGCAGAAAGAGTTTCCGCTGATCGAAGTCGGTGTGCTCGAGCTCAACCGTAACCCGCTGAATTACTTTGCCGAAGTCGAGCAAGCGGCATTTGGCCCTAGCAACATGGTGCCAGGGGTTGGCCTCTCGCCGGACCGCATGCTGCAGGGACGTGTCTTCGCCTACGCGGATGCGCACCGCTACCGTGTGGGCACCAATCACCAGCAATTGCCGGTGAATGCGCCGCGCAGTCCGGTCAATACCTACCAGCGCGACGGCGCCATGGCGTTTGGCAGCAATGGCGGGGCGGCACCAAACTACGAGCCTAACAGCTACGTGGAGGCACCGAAGCAGGCACCGCGTTACGCAGAACCAGCACTGGCCCTCAGTGGCGCGGCGGACCGTTACGACCATCGCGAAGACACCGACTACTACAGCCATGCCGGAGCGCTGTTCCGCTTGATGAGCGACGAGCAGAAGGCGCTGTTGATCAGCAACATCGCCGGCGCAATGGGAGGCGTGTCGGCAGATGTGGTTGACCGTCAGTTGCAGCATTTCTTCAAGGCCGATGTTGCCTATGGAGAGGGCATCGCAAAAGCCTTGGGTGTAGCGCTTAACTAAGTCTAAACGAGAAGCAGAACCGCCCTCATTAGGGCGGTTTTTGCGTTATTTAACCTGGTTTTCTCGGATTTTCTTCGCTTTTGTTGCGTTGAGCCAGTGACCTTGCGGTCAGCTTGGTTCAAACTACAGCCTTTAAAAGCTTGTGGAGATGTAGGGCGATGCAAGGTCACCCAGACGTAATCGATTACCTCAACACGTTGCTGACAGGCGAACTGGCAGCCCGTGATCAATATTTCATCCATTCGCGGATGTACGAGGATTGGGGTTTTACCGAGCTCTACGAACGTATCAACCACGAGATGGAAGAAGAGACCCAGCACGCCGATGCGCTGATGCGTCGGATCCTGATGCTCGAAGGCACGCCACGCATGCGCGCCGATGACCTCGACGTCGGTACCACGGTGCCCGATATGCTCGCCGCCGACCTGCGCCTGGAATACAAAGTCCGCGCTGCGCTGTGCAAAGGCATCGAGCTCTGCGAACAGCACAACGACTACGTGACCCGCGAGATCCTGCGGATCCAGCTCGCCGACACCGAAGAAGACCACACCTACTGGCTGGAGAAGCAGTTGGGTCTGATCAAGCTGATCGGGTTGGAAAACTACCTGCAATCGCAGTTCTGATTGTTGGGAAAGGGAACGCAGAGCGTCCCAAGCTGCGTTCCCACGCAGAGCGTGGGAACGATCAAGCCCCTGTCATCGGTGAGATGACAGGGGCTTTTTCGTGCTCGGGTGAAATCAGTCCCGATCACGTTCCAGCAGCGGCTTGAGGTAGTAGCCGGTGTAGGACTGCTTCATCTCGGCCACTTGTTCCGGCGTCCCTACGGCGATGATCTGGCCACCCTTGGAGCCGCCTTCCGGCCCCAGGTCCACCAGCCAGTCAGCGGTCTTGATCACGTCCAGGTTGTGTTCGATCACCACCACGGTGTTGCCGTGGTCACGAAGGCGGTGCAGCACGTCGAGCAATTGCTGGATATCGGCGAAGTGCAGGCCTGTGGTCGGCTCGTCGAGGATATACAGGGTCTTGCCGGTGTCGCGCTTGGACAGCTCGCGGGACAACTTGACCCGCTGGGCTTCACCGCCGGACAGCGTGGTTGCCGACTGCCCCAGCTTGATATACGACAGGCCGACATCCATCAGCGTCTGGAGCTTGCGCGCCAGGGCCGGCACCGCGTCGAAGAACACCCGGGCCTCCTCGATGGTCATCTCTAGGGTTTCGTGGATGTTCTTGCCCTTGTATTTGATCTCCAGGGTCTCGCGATTGTAGCGCTTGCTCTTGCACACATCGCACGGCACGTAGATGTCTGGCAGGAAGTGCATTTCCACCTTGATCAGGCCATCGCCCTGGCAGGCTTCGCAGCGCCCGCCCTTGACGTTGAACGAGAAACGCCCTGGGCCGTAGCCACGCGAACGGGACTCCGGCACGCCGGCGAACAGTTCGCGGATCGGTGTGAACAGCCCGGTATAGGTCGCCGGGTTCGAACGCGGGGTGCGGCCAATCGGGCTCTGGTCGATGTCGACCACCTTGTCCAGGTGCTCCAGGCCCTTGATGCTGTCGTGGGCGGCCGCTTCCAGGGTGGTGGCGCCGTTCAGGGCCGTGGCGCTGAGGGGGAACAGGGTGTTGTTGATCAGCGTCGACTTGCCGGAGCCGGACACGCCGGTAACGCAGGTCAGCAGGCCGATCGGGATTTCCAGGTCGACGTTGCGCAAATTGTTGCCGCGAGCACCCTTGAGGGTCAGCGACAACTTCTTGTTGCGCGGCGTACGTTTGGCCGGGACCTTGATCTTGACCCGACCCGACAGGTATTTGCCCGTCAACGAGTCAGGGTGCGCCATGACTTCGGCAGCGGTGCCCTGGGCGACGATATGCCCGCCATGCACGCCCGCGCCCGGGCCGATGTCGACCACGTAGTCGGCCAGGCGGATGGCGTCCTCGTCGTGCTCGACCACGATCACCGTGTTGCCGATGTCCCGCAGGTGCTTCAGGGTCCCGAGCAACCGGTCGTTATCCCGTTGGTGCAGGCCGATGGATGGCTCGTCGAGGATGTACATCACCCCCACCAGGCCGGCGCCGATCTGGCTGGCGAGGCGGATACGCTGGGCTTCGCCGCCGGACAGGGTGTCGGCGCTGCGATCGAGGGTCAGGTAATCCAGGCCGACGTTCACCAGGAACTGCAGGCGCTCGCGGATTTCCTTGAGGATCTTGTCAGCGATTTCGCCCCGACGGCCGGTGAGCTTCAAACCGCCGAAATAATCGGTGGCGTCGCCAATCGGCAGGTTGGTCACCGCCGGCAGCGTTTTCTCGCCGACCCATACATGCCGCGCTTCGCGACGTAGACGGGTGCCACGGCAATCCGGGCAGGGCTGGGTGCTGAGGAACTTGGCCAGTTCTTCGCGCACGCTGGCCGATTCGGTCTCGCGGTAGCGTCGCTCCAGGTTCGGCACGATGCCCTCGAACGGGTGTGAGCGCTTGACGATATCGCCGCGGTCGTTGAGGTATTTGAAGTCGACATTCTGCGAGCCGCTGCCCTGCAGGATGAATTTCTGCTGGTCAGCGGGTAACTCGTTGAACGGCATGTCCAGGCTGAACTTGTAATGAGCTGCCAGCGAACCGAGCATCTGGAAGTAATAGACGTTGCGCCTGTCCCAGCCGCGAATCGCGCCTTCGGCCAGGGTCAGCTCGCCATTGACCAGCCGCTTGGTGTCGAAGAACTGCTTGACCCCCAGGCCGTCGCAGGTCGGGCAGGCGCCAGCCGGGTTGTTGAAGGAGAACAGCTTGGGTTCCAGCTCGCTGATGGCGTGGCCGCAGATCGGGCAGGCGAAGCGCGCGGAGAAAATGATTTCCTCGCCA
Organism: Pseudomonas brassicacearum subsp. brassicacearum; assembly: GCF_008801605.1. Lineage (GTDB taxonomy): Bacteria > Pseudomonadota > Gammaproteobacteria > Pseudomonadales > Pseudomonadaceae > Aquipseudomonas > Aquipseudomonas brassicacearum. The sequence goes on from NZ_VZPJ01000019.1 coordinate 35,790, forward strand.
GGCTCGTCGTCCATCGGCGCGACCAGGGCGATGCCGTCGGCCAGTTTCAGCGCCGTCTCGAAGGACTCGGCCAGCCGCTGTTGCAGGTCGGCCCGGACCTTGAAGCGGTCGACCACTACATCGATCGAATGCTTCTTCTGCTTATCCAGCTTCGGCAATTCGTCCAGTTCGCACAGTTTGCCGTTGACCCGGGCCCGCACGAAGCCCTGGGCGCGCAGTTCTTCGAAAACCATCAGGTGTTCGCCCTTGCGCTCGCGAATCACTGGCGCCAGCAGCATCAGCTTGCTGCCTTCCGGCTGGGCCAGCACCAGGTCGACCATCTGGCTGACGGTCTGGGCTTCCAGGGGAATATCGTGATCGGGGCAGCGGGGAATGCCGACCCGCGCATACAGCAAACGCAGGTAGTCGTAGATCTCGGTGATGGTGCCGACCGTCGACCGGGGGTTATGGGAGGTCGACTTCTGTTCGATGGAAATGGCCGGCGACAGGCCTTCGATGGTGTCGACGTCGGGTTTTTCCATCATCGACAGGAACTGCCGGGCGTAGGCCGACAGCGATTCGACATAGCGTCGCTGGCCTTCAGCGTACAACGTGTCGAAGGCCAGGGATGATTTGCCGGATCCGGACAGGCCGGTGATGACGATCAGCTTGTCCCGTGGCAGGGTCAGGTCGATGTTCTTCAGGTTGTGGGTACGGGCCCCACGAATCAGGATCTTGTCCAAAGTGGCCTCGCTCGGCGGGCGTCGAAAACGTAGGAGTATACGGGCAAATACTGGATGGATGCACACTATCGAAGGTGCGATTGCAGCCATACATGAAGACTGCGCGGCAAACAGTCGCCATATACCCTCTCAATCGATGGGACTGGTAGAATCGCCGCCGGTTCACATGAGGTTTTTCCATGCAAGATCCCCACAGCGAACGCATGAGTAGTGGCGAGACACGCGCAGCAAGCGGTCTGGCCCTGGTGTTCGCCTTCCGTATGCTGGGCATGTTCATGGTGTTGCCAGTGCTGGCGACCTATGGCATGGACCTGGCTGGCGCGACCCCGGCCCTCATCGGGTTGGCGATTGGCGCTTATGGCCTGACCCAGGCGATCTTCCAGATCCCGTTCGGGGTCATTTCCGACCGCATCGGCCGGCGTCCGGTCATCTACCTGGGGCTGATCGTCTTCGCCCTTGGCAGTGTGCTGGCGGCCAATGCCGACTCGATCTGGGGCGTGATCGCCGGACGCATCCTACAGGGCGCCGGGGCTATTTCCGCGGCTGTCATGGCGCTGCTGTCAGACTTGACCCGCGAACAACATCGGACCAAGGCCATGGCCATGATCGGCATGACCATTGGTCTGTCGTTCGCCGTGGCCATGGTGGTAGGTCCCTTGCTGACCCGTGCCTTTGGCTTGTCGGGCCTGTTCCTGGCGACCGGCGCCATGGCGCTGGTAGGCATCCTGATCGTGGCGTTCATGGTGCCGCACGCCACCGGGCCGTTGCAGCACCGGGAGTCCGGGGTGGCGCGCCAGGCATTGATCCCGACGCTCAAGCACCCGGACCTGTTGCGCCTGGACCTGGGCATTTTCGTGCTCCACGCCATGCTGATGTCCAGCTTCGTGGCCCTGCCGCTGGCCCTGGTCCAGAAGGCCGGCCTGCCCAAGGAGCAGCACTGGTGGGTCTACCTCACCGCGCTGCTGATTTCGTTCTTCGCCATGATTCCGTTCATCATCTATGGCGAGAAACGACGCAAAATGAAACGAGTTTTGCTCGGCGCCGTCATGACGCTGATGCTCACTGAGCTATTCTTCTGGCAGTTCGGCGATAGCTTGCGGGCGCTGGTGATCGGCACGGTGGTGTTCTTTACTGCGTTCAATCTGCTGGAAGCATCGCTGCCGTCGTTGATCAGCAAGGTTTCACCGGCGGGCGGCAAGGGCACGGCGATGGGGGTCTATTCCACCAGTCAGTTCCTGGGTTCGGCGTTGGGCGGGATCCTCGGCGGCTGGCTGTTCCAGCATGGCGGTTTGTCGGTTGTGTTCCTGGGTTGTGCCGCGCTGGCTGCACTTTGGTTCGCCTTTGCTGTTACCATGCGCGAACCTCCCTATGTGACGAGCCTGCGCTTGCCCTTATCGCCCGAGGCGATTCGTGAGGCTGGCCTGACCGAGCGTCTGAAGGCCGTCGTTGGAGTAACCGATGCAGTGGTGGTCGCCGACGAGGCGGCCGTGTATATCAAACTCGACACCGAATTATTGGATCGCGCGACGCTCGAGCGCCTGGTGAACAACCCGGCCCCGACCACGTGCGAAGCCTAGGAGAACGTTATGGCCCGTGGGGTTAACAAAGTCATATTGGTCGGTACTTGCGGCCAGGATCCCGAAGTTCGCTACCTGCCGAACGGCAACGCCGTGACCAACCTGAGTCTGGCGACCAGCGAACAGTGGACCGACAAGCAGACCGGCCAGAAGGTCGAGAAGACCGAATGGCACCGCGTGTCGATGTTCGGCAAAGTGGCTGAGATCGCCGGCGAATACCTGCGCAAGGGTTCGCAGGTGTACATCGAAGGCAAGCTGCAGACCCGCGAGTGGGAAAAAGACGGCATCAAGCGCTACACCACCGAAATCGTGGTCGACATGCAAGGCACCATGCAACTGCTGGGCGGCCGTCCACAAGGCGACCAGCAACAAGGTGGCAACAACTACCAGCAGTCGGCTCCGGCCCCGCGTCAGCAGGCGCCTCGTCCGCAGTCGGCGCCACAGCCACAACGCGAACGCCCGGCCCCACAACAGGCCGCGCCGCAACCGGCTCCGGATTTCGACAGCTTTGATGACGATATTCCGTTCTGATTACTGGTTGAGACTACTCCGCCAATAGTTTGAAAACAGGCCCCAAGCGCACTCTGCCCTTGGGGCTTTTTTATTTATTGGCGCAGGCCAGGTTCATGACTTGAGGACACCGGGCAATCCCGGTCATGCTCACAAATCCAGATCCAATACTTCCTGCATCCTCTCGCCAATCGACTGCCTCAACCACTCGGCATGGAACGCCATGTCCCGCACCGTTACATCCGAAAACCGAAGTTCGATCGGCTTGCCATTGTCCCCGGCGAAGCACACCACAAAGTGACAAAAGTTGGCGGAAGCGGTCGTTATGTAGGGCCTGATGGAATGGATATCGCTGTACGGCACGCATTCTTCGGTGGTTTGCCGGGCAGGGCGGCGCTGGGTGAAGGTGAGGCGTTGCTGGCGTTCGTCGAAGCAGAAGCCAAGCACCTGGGGCCCGGAGGCGAGCCAGTTGATCACGCAGACGGCCGCGAATGCGCTGATGAACATGAGCGCTAGAATCAGTGGATCTTCGATCATTCTCATGTGAATGGACGACAGACCTTCGACCTTGAACAGCATCATGGTAAACACTGCCAGCCCGTAGACGGGCAGGGCCAGTAACATCCCCGCAGCGTAAATCATAGTGCCCAGGAATCCCGGCCTGGATACGTCGCTTGAGCAATCCCACGTGGGCGGGTGCCGTGGCGCTGATGTAGCGGTCGGGAACGGGGATTCGACCAGTCGCGGCGGGCGTTTGCGTTTCATACGGCTGGCTCTTGGGAAAAATGCCCGGCCATTCTTATCGTTATTGCTCAAGTACGCCTAGTAAAAAACAGTTCGCCCGAGGTTGGGTTCTTCCTGGCCCCCGCCAACCCAGGTTTTTTCTGTCTGACCTGTAGTGCTATCACCCTCACGGTCGGTAATTTGCCGGTAACTCATGCCGTGTCGGCGTCTTCTCTTCGTGATAGTGCGGTTTGCCCTGGGGGGAGTTCATCAAGGTCGGATTGGCCAGGATCGTCTCCGTCAGCAAACAGTCCTCGCCTTCCCCGAACCAGCAGGCCAGCGCCGAGTTTCGGTTGCCGTGCATGTCCACGACGGCCGGCCAGTTTTCGATGCCGCGGGCGTCACTGGGGGCTATGTCGGGGTAATGCTTGGGCGGCAGGACCAGTGCATCACCGGGCCGCAGCCACAGGTCAGCCAGATAAATTTCCCTGGCCGCAGGACGCCAGCGGGCGACGCTGATCACCAGCGGCAAGCGTCCGTAGCGGGAAAAGAACGCGTGGGGGAAGTTGTGGTATTCGAGGTCGGTCGGGTTGTAGGTCAGCAGCTCGCGCTGGCGCGCCGGGCCCAGGTAGGGCGATTGGTGGCCGGCCCATTTGCCGTAGGTGTATTGGCCCAGGATCAGTTGGTCGTACTCGAAACGCAGGCATTCGCCGTTGCCGAGCAGGGTCATGCCGAAGGCTTGCGCCGTTTCCCTGGTTGCCCAGATGGGGGCGTAGTGCACTTCGCTGGCGTGGAAGTCGAACGTCTTGATCCAGTAGGAGCCGGTGTTCGTTGGAACCTCACGATCCCTCCAACTGATGCCGGAGTAGCGAGTGCCCACGGACAGGGATGGATTTTCGGGGCTGAGCTGGATCAGGTTGCCGCGCACCTGGACACTCGGCTGCGCCAACCCATGGTCGTTGAACAGATAGGGAAACCGGCGGGGATCGAGCGCTGTTTCCGCGCCGTCGCCGATAAAGGGAACACTGTTGAAGACTTGCATCGTATGGGGACCACGCACGCAAGAGGGCTAGAGGGAATGGCAGTCAATCAAGTCATGAAACCAGTGGGAGCGAGCTTGCTCGCGATAGCGGTGGGTCAGCTTGCACCAATGTTGGATGTGCCGCCGCCATCGCGAGCAAGCTCGCTCCTACAGGGGGGTAACTATCGGCTATCAACTATATGGACGATGCTGCTCGCGCAACCAATCCATGCCGTGAGGTTGGCGCCAAGCCCGGACTGCGGCGCGCTTTTCAACCTGGGTCAGGCACAAGGCGTCCATCCAGTAGTAGACCATCAACAGGTGAAACACCTCATCGCCGCGCCGGTCCCAAATGACGTCGTCCTGTTGGCGGCCCGGTTCGATGGGCTTGAGCCGGCAGTCGCCCTGGTCATGCATGCCCTGCAGGCAGGTTCCCGTCTCGTAGTTGATCAGCAGTACCGGGTGGTTGATTTCCGGGTAGGGTTTTTCCAGCTCGGGCATGTACCAGAATTGCCCTGGGTTGCACCTGTCCGGCGTCTGCATGGCGATACGGGTCCGGTTTTGCGGATCCACTGCCAGCGCCGGTTTGTCCCCAGTATTGTTGCGCACGATGTACAGCGCGGTGCGAGGGTCCTGCTCGGTACTTGCCGTCTTGACCAGCTTGACCTTGCCGAACGAGTCGTGGGAAAGCCGAGCCTTGATCTTCACCGTTGGGTTGAGGTCTTTGCCTGCCTGGCCGAAACCGGCAATGAGTCCATCGACACCGGGCACCTCGAAGTCATTCCCCGCCAGCACATAGGTCAGGCCGGACAACGGGTTGGGTTGCATGTGCTTGGTCAGCGTCTCCCAGCGTGCGAGCGACACTTCGCTGGCGCCGTTGGCCAGCAGGGCCTCGCGCATCGCGTATCCCGGGTAGTAGCGTGAGTCGCGCGGCCAGCGTTCAGTGGCCATCAGCAGTTTCTGCCCGCTTTTTTGTCTCAGCAGCAGGGCCAGTCCATCCCAGAACTGTTCAAATTCCGTGGTCGATGCATTCGCGGCGGGTGGGTAGTGGAAGCTCTCGCTGGTTTCCTTGCTTTTGTTGTCGACGAACACCATTCGCAAGGCCGGGCCGGTTGCCGCGGCCTTGGGCGTGGTTTGCCGCCCGGAGCGACCGAGGACCACCACCGACTCCTGCCAATTGGCTTCGATTTCCGCTTTGTAGCTGGTGTACCACTGGTAGGCCTGCTCCAGTGCCGTACGGGTCTCGCCTTCCTTGACGAAACGATAGACCGGCGAGATTTTCAACTCCACGACCGTAGGGTCGTCCGGCAGCGATTCACGCCATTTGCCGAACTCCGCGTTGCAGTTGCTGGGGTCCACTGCGTTGAACGCGATGGCGTGCGTACCGCCCTGGGTGGTCAGGTTGGCGTTGCGGTGGGCGATGTTTTTCTTGACCGTTTCCGAGATCGAGGTGGTCGCGCTACCGCTGACGAAGGCGCCGTATTCGGCCTTGACCATCGCATCGAGGGTATTGGTCTGGCTGAGGAAACTCTTGAGTGCGGTCATCGCATAGTTCAGCGAGCCGCCGACGGTCACTTCGCTGACGATATCGGCGCCAAAATCGACGAGGAAGTTGAAAAACGTCGTCGGATTGCCCGGATCGAACGCCTTGGGCAGGTCATCGACACGCTTCTTGAACGCTTCAGTCGCATTGGCCGGATTGACTTCGAAGGTCAGTTTCCATAACCGCACGGTGTGACTGTAGAGCGCGGCTTCGCGCTCTTCGAGCGTCTTGATGTCACTGCCGAAGGTGACTTTGAAACCGGCGGAAAAGGCGCCGTATTTACCGGAGGCTTCGACACTCGTCTGGGTATGTTTTTCGAACTCGTCGCGGGAGGAAAACGTCTCGGTTGAGAAATTCTCGGTGGCCACGACGGTGGACATGGTGACGTTTTTCCCTACGTTGTAGGCTGTTTTCCGGTACGGCACGGCACGTTTGCCCGACTCGGTATCGCCGACCTTCTGACACTCCTTGCTATCGCCGGCCCAATCGAGCCGGTTCAGTCCACGCCCCAGCAGTTGCGAACCGCCGATATCGCGCAAGTCTTCGCCAGTGGTGCCCTTCAGTCCATCGTTCATCGCCTTTCTCCCATCGCTCAGGTTGTATCAACTGGGTGCCAATTGATGGGAGTGAGTATCGGGAGGGCCGTGATAACCGGACAGTCCAGAGCAGTGTCAGTCCGGTATCAGTTTGGTATCAGGCCAAATGCCATCTTTTCATTAACCTGCAGAGAGGCGCTGGAGTACACTCGATCGGCTGCCGTTGTCCCAGGGTAGAAGGGTTATCGACATGGACTCCCGACACAATACCTTTGCTGCCCTGCCCAAGCGTGATGCCTCGATATCCGACGGTCGTGTGCTGTTGGACGCGGTGTCGTTGAAAGGACTGCGCAAACAGCATGGCCTGAGTCAGGAAACCCTGGCCGAGGCCTGCCTGAACCGGCATTTGTGCGTCTCGATCGCCTCCATCAAGCGCGCCGAAACCGGCAAGCCGGTGCTTTATCGCACCGCTCGGCACCTGGCGACGGCCTTCGGGGTCGATGTGAGTGCGCTGCTGGGCGATCCCGCCTCGGCGGCTTTGGTGCACATCCAACAGACGATGACCGAACTGCACCAGATGGCCTTTGCGCAACAGGCGCAGAAACAGGTCGATGACAGCGTCATTCGCTACGTAATTGAACTGTCCTTTCGGATCGATGGGGTGCCAGCGGCGACGTTCATGGATGAAGTCGAGCGCCTGGTGCGTCAGTTCGGTGGCGTGCCACTGGGGATGACGCAGGATGTGGTGATCGCCCAATTCGGCTCTCCGCAGGCGTATCGCAGCGATAGCGAACGGGGCCTGCTCTGCGCGTTGGCGCTGAGCCGCGAGCAATTCGTCACGCCAGGGCATGCCTTGGTGCTGCGGCTTGTGCGCCTGAGTGCCGAAGCGACAGCCCCCCATGTTGAGCCTGCTTTGCTCGCGCAAAAGCCGTTGCTGGATCGTCATGGGAATGCGCCGGTGTATGTTGCGCAGAATCTGCTGGAACAACTCGCTGCCCGGTTTGAGTTTTCCGCCTCCGACGATGAGTTTCAGGCCTATCGCAAATGCCTGCGCCCGCGCAGCCTCGACGAAAACGCGCCGCGTCCGTTGGTGGGGCGAGCCATCGAGCTGCTGCAGTTCAAGGCAGTGATCGAGGCTACCCAGGAATGCCAGGATGGGCACGTCGTGTATGTGCGCGGCATGGCGGGCATTGGCAAGACCCGGTTGGTCAGCGAGTTTCTCGAAATGGCTCGGCAGCGTGGCTTTGCCTGCCATCGCGGCGATGTGCTGGATTTCGGCATGGACAACAGTCTGTGGCCCCTGGGGCAATTGGTGGCCAGCCTGCTCAACCTCGGTGGGGCGCCGTCCATCAGCGCGTCGCTGTTGGACGCGGCCTTGTCCCGCCTGAAAGTGGCCGCCGAACATCGCATGTTCCTGCAAGTGCTGACGGGCGTGTCGTCTGCCGAGCCGCCCATCCTGTATGGCGCGATGAGCAACCAGGCCCGTACCCAGGGGCTGTTCCAGGCTTTGCTCGACGTGTTGCTGCGCGTTGCGGTGCAACAGCCCTTGGTGATCTGCTTCGAAGACCTGCACTGGGGCGACACCACGCTGTTTGCGCTGCTGGGCAAGCTGCTCGATGCCACTGACGAAGCGCCGGTTGTCTGGCTGCTGACGTCCCGTCCCGAAGATGACCCGCTGGGCGGCGAAATCCGTTCGTATTCCTCCAGCCCCATGAGTCTGCTCGATATCGCGCCGATCCGGGCGCGGGAGGCCACGGTCCTGGCGGAGCAATTCATCGATGTCGATCCGCGCTACCGGGCTGAATGTGTTGCCCGCGCCCAGGGCAATCCGCTGTACCTGACGCAACTGCTGTCGAGCCAGCAAGGTATTTTCCCCGACAGTCTGCGGCATCTGGTCCAGACCCGCTTCGACAAGCTGGCTCCCGAGCAACGTCGCGCCCTGCATTACGCCGCGGTGCTGGGTAATCGTTTCGAGCTGACGCTGTGGCGCCAAGCGCTAGGACAGCCCGGTTATCTGCCGACGGCGGACATGCGCCAGGGGCTGCTGCGGGAAGTCGAGCCAGGCAGCTATCTGTTTGTCCACGACCTGGTCATGCACTGCCTCTACGACGCGATGCCCACGTTGCTTCGCGAGCAGTTGCACGGTGAAGTGGCGAGCCTCTACCGCGAGCGCGACCGGGTGCTCCATGCCCAGCATTTACTGCGGGCCAACGATCCGGCGGCGTTCGACGCGTTGTTGGTAGCCATGGGCGAAAAACGCCTGGCCTGCCAGTACGACAGTGTCCTTGCGCTGGCGCGGCAGTGCGCGGCGTTTGCCGAGCGTACGCAGGGCGATTTTTCCTTCGCGTTGCTGTGCGGCCAGGCGTGCTCGGGCCTGGGCCAGACCGTGGAGGCTCGGGCGCATTTCCAGCGGGCCTTGGCCTTGGCCGAGCAGCCACAGGATCAGATCGAGGCTGCGCTGGGGCTGGCAGCGGTCCTCAATACCCTCGACTGCCTGGACGAGGAGGAGCGCCTGATCAAGGACATGCAGCCCATCGCCCGGGCCATGCAGGCGCATACGGCGCTGGCCCGGTTGAATCACTTGCACGGGAATATCTATTTTCCACGGGGCGATTACGCCGAGTGTCGCAGGCTCCATGAAGAGGCCTTGTCCTGTGCGCGCATCGGCCGGGATCTGGAGACCGAGGCCAAGGCCTTGAGTGGCATTGGTGACTCCTATTACGCACAAGGGCGCATGCAGACCGCCTACGAGGTGTTTGATCAATGCGTACGCCTGTGCGAACGCAATGGGTTGGCGCACGTGGAGGCGGGCAATCGCAGCGCCCGTGGATCGGCGCAGCTGTACCTGGGCCAGTGGGAGCAGGCCTTGCGTGACGCCATGGAGGCCATCGAATGCAGCACTCGGCTGGGCAATCATCGGGCACAGGTTTTCTCGCGGCTCACGGCGGCCTGGGTGCTGGTGGCGGGCGGCCAGGATGCCTTGGCGGAGCAAGAGCTGACCTGCGCCCTGGCGCTGGCGCGCAACCTCGGCGCCAGCCGTTTCGAAGCGATCCTGCTGGAAGGGTTGGCGCGGGTGGCGTTGCGCCAGGGCGAGCGCGGGCTGGCGCAGACCTTGATCATGGAGGCGGCGAGCCTGGTGGAGCGCTTCGAGCTGCAGCGCTACATCGGGCCGTGGGTCTACGGCAGCCTGGCGATGATCAGCGACGATGGGCCGCTCAGCCAGCAGGCCTTGGCGAAGGGCGAAGCCCAGCTCACCCTGGCCTGCCTGGCCCACAACGCTTTGCGCTTTCGCGTGGCCGCCGCTGAAACCTGCCTGTTGGCGGGCAATACCGAACAGGCGATCTGGCATGGGCAACAGATGGCGGCATTGCCCGAGTCAGCGTCATGCGCCTGGATCACCCATCATGTGCGGTTGATCGACGTAGCGGGGCAGTGGCTGCGCAGCGCCGATCAAGCCAGCGGCGAGAAGTTGAAAGGGATGGCGCGCGAAGCGCAGCAGATGGGATTCGTGGCGACGATGCCAAGGTTGCTGCAAGTGCTGGATGTGTGATCGCTCCAGACACACCGTTGATGCTTGAGGCAAAACCGCACTTCGCCGACGAAGCGCGGTTTTTTTTGCGTTTTTTTAGATGCGCCGTGTATTTAGCGATTGGCCGCCAGGAATTGCTCGGTACTCACCACACTCGCATAGGCAAACCCCAGTGCCGCCATGAACGCGGCATGCACCTGGGCAGCCGGCACGACGACGCCGTTGAATTCCAGGTCGAGGGTCGCGCAGGCATCATGGATCACCGTGACGCCGTAGCCCAGGTCCGCCGCCGCCCGCACCACCCCGTCGACGCACATGTGGCTCATGCTGCCGACCACCACCAGTTGTTCGATGCCGTGCTGGTCGAGGATGGCTTGCAGTTCGGTTTCGCGAAACGAATTGACGAAGTGCTTGAGCACCACCGGTTCATCGGCGCGGTTGAGCACCTTGGGGTGCAACTGGGCGCCTTCGGAGCCTGGGGTGAAGAAGGGCGCGTCGTCGGAAGTGAATTCGTGGCGGATATGCACCACGCTGTCGCCGGCCTGGCGAAAGGCTTCGATCAAGCGTGCGGCGTTATCGGCGGCGGCTTGGGCGCCGACCAACGGCCATTTGCCCTGGGGGAAGTAGTCGTTCTGGATATCGACTACGATGAGCGCTTGTTTGGACATGAGGGCTTCCTCGATCAGATTGGGTGTGAAGCCAGTATTAGCTTTTGCCGCCGCTTCGAGGATTGGCCGCAACGACAATAAGCGGGGGAAAACTGACAATGACGCAGCAAAGGGCAGTCGCCGAGCTCGGGGTGCTCATCTATCCCGGTGCGCAACTGGCGGCGGTGCATGGCTTGACCGATCTGTTCGCCGTGGCGCAGCGGATCGCGGCCGAGCATGCCAGCGTGCAGTTGCCAAAGCTGCGGGTGAGTCACTGGCAGACGGAGGAGGGCGGGGCTCCGCTGCGGGTGTTCGACAGCGAAACCGGCCCGGTGGGCAAGCTGGTGGCGTTGTTGATTCCACCGTCCCTTGCCGGTTTCAGTGACGGCTTGGTCTCTCAGGCTCTGATGGATTGGCTGCGGGCGCAGCATGCCGACGGCACGGTGCTGGGCGGGGTTTGCGTGGGCTCGATCCTGCTGGCCGAAAGCGGCCTGCTCGACGGGCGCAGCGCGACCACCCACTGGACTTCGGCCAAGTCCTTTGCGGCGCGTTACCCGAAGATCAAGCTCAACGCCGACAAACCCATCGTCGACGACGGCGACCTGATCACCACCGCCGGGCTGATGGCTTGGTCGGAACTGGGGCTACGCCTGGTGGACCGCCTGCTCGGGCCCAGCATCGCCACGCGCACGGCGCAATTTCTGGTGATTGAGCACAGCGACAGCGCGAGCCAGTGTGGCAGTAATTTTGCGCCCATCCTCGGCCATGGCGACCCGGCGATTCTCAAGGTCCAGCATTGGTTGCAAAGCAGCGGCGCGGTGGAGGTTTCCCTCGGTGCAATGGCCGAACGCGCCGGGCTGGAAGAACGCACCTTCCTGCGCCGGTTTCGCGCCGCCACCGGGCTCAAACCCACTGAATACTGTCAGCACCTGCGCGTCGGCAAGGCCCGGGAGATGCTGGAGTTCACCAATGGCACCATCGACCACATTGCCTGGACCGTCGGTTACCAGGACCCGAGCGCCTTTCGCGCGACCTTCAAGAAAATAACCGGGTTGGCGCCGAGTGATTACCGGGCTCGGTTTGGGGTAAGTCCGCCGAGCGTTCCCAAAGGCTGACACTGACCCTTTGTGGCGAGGGATTTATGTGGGAGCAAGCCTTGCTCCCACATAAATCCCCTCGCCACAGGAGGTTGCGTCTGCTGCTGGCCATCGTGCAATTTGCGGGATGCCTGCCATGGGTCGTGCAGAATGAAACAGGCCCGGTGCTATCAACTGCGCCCAATACGCCCGCTTGGCTGACCGTCATGGCCGATGCCACCGTTGGCCTGATCTCTGCACCTTCCCTTATCTAAAGCCATTGAGCGCAGGAAAAAGGGCAACGCATGACACCAGTCAATCGCAACAAGCGGGTAGTGGCCTATTCGGTCAATCCACAAGCGCCGCGTCATGAAGTCGAGACCAATCGTGCACTGGCCCAGTGGCTGGCACAGATCCTGGGATGGGAGTACGGCGACAGTCATGACTCTCAGGCCGGTCATGATCTCTATCTGTTGCCCACGCAAACCCTGATCGGCACCGAAACCTTGATGTGCCTGGGGGTCAAGGGGCCGGAGGATGTGTGGGGCGGGTATGTCGAGCATGATTTTATCTGCACCAAGGCGATTACCCATGGTCTGTTGAATAAGGACGCCGTGGCGCCCAAAGGCTGGTCGCCGCTGTTTGCCAAGCTCACGCGAGGCGCGGTGCTCGATGGCGTGACGGTCTTTTCGCTCAAGGATGCGCGCCCCGCCGCCGAGCACTTGCTGTACATCGGACCGATTCGCCTCAAGCCGATCCATGCCTGTGCCGGACGTGGGCAACGGCTGATCAAGAGCCTGGCGCAGTTCGATGAAATTGCCGCCGGGCCCGACGCCCAGGCGCTGTTTCGCGATGGGGTAGTGCTGGAGCAGCACCTCAACGAGGTCAAGACCCAGAGCGTCGGCCAGTGCTTCATCAACGGCAAGGTCCTGAGTTATTGCGGCGTGCAACACCTGACCCACGACAGCGAAGGGGTCGAGGTGTACGGCGGATCGGACCTGCTGGTGGTGCAGGGCGGTTATATCGAGTTGCTCAGGCTCGAACTGCCCGACGATGTGCGCGAGGCGGTGCGGCTGGCGCAAGTGTTCGATGACGCCGCCAACCAGGCCTACCCGAGCTTTTTTGCATCGCGGCGCAATTACGACATTGCCCAGGGCCTGGATGCCGCCGGCCAGCCGCGTGGCGGTGTATTGGAACAGTCATGGCGCATGGGCGGCGCCAGCAGCGCCGAACTGGCGGCGTTGCAAGTGTTCGTCGAAGCGCCGCAAACCAGCGCGGTGCGGGTGTCCTCGGTGGAGACCTACACCGAGCAACCGCTGCCGCCCGGCGCGAGGGAGGTCTATCGTGGCGCGGCGCACAACGGCGACTTCCTTCTCAAATACGTAACGGTTCAATCCTATGACGGCTAGAAGTGAAACCATTCAGATCGAGATTGACGATGAACGCATGAACGGGACATTCCTGAGTCCCAAGTCGAAGGTCCCCGGCGTATTGTTCGTGCACGGCTGGGGCGGTAGCCAGGAGCGGGACCTGGAACGGGCCAAAGGCATTGCCGGCCTGGGTTGCGTGTGCCTGACCTTCGACTTGCGTGGGCACACCGGCGGGGCGGGGATCCCCTTGGCACGGGTCACCCGCGAGGACAACCTGCGCGACCTGTTGGCGGCATACGACCGACTGCTCGCGCACCCGGCCTTGGATACCTCGGCGATTGCCGTGGTGGGCACCAGTTATGGCGGCTACCTGGCTTCGATCCTGACTTCGTTGCGTCCGGTACGCTGGCTGGCCCTGCGGGTGCCGGCGCTTTACCGCGACGAGCAATGGCATACGCCCAAGCGCGACCTGGACAAGACCGACCTGCTGGATTACCGCAGCACGCTGGTGCACGCCGGAACCAATCGCGCCTTGCATGCGTGTTCGCAGTTCACCGGCGATGTGTTGCTGGTGGAGTCCGAGACCGATGCCTACGTGCCCCATGCCACTATCATGAGCTACCGGGCGGCGTGTCAGCAGACCCACTCGTTGACCCACCGGATCATCGACGGCGCCGACCATGCCTTGAGCGACCCCGTGTCACAGCAGGCCTACACCTCGATCCTGGTGGACTGGATCACGGAAATGGTGGTGGGAGAGCGGTTGAGCATTATCCAGGAGCGGTAGATGTGCGGTGTTCAGGCGGGCCTCATCGCGAGCAGGCTCGCTCCCACAATGGATCTGTGTGAACCCGAACTTATGTCCCAGTCATCCCTGTGGGAGCGAGCTTGCTCGCGATAGGGCCAGGCCAGGCAACCCATCACTTGAGCCCAGGCTTGACCCGCAACGCCTTGGCCTTCGCCTCGATCACCAGGTACATCACCACGGTAATCAGCAACGGCAGGATGAAGTAGATCGCCCGGTAAGCGATCAGCCCCGCCAACAGGCTGCCCCGCGACACTTCATGTTGCAGCAGCGCAACGAACACCGCCTCCAGCACCCCAAGCCCGGCCGGAATGTGGGTGATGACCCCGGCAATGCTGCTGATCAGCAACACCCCGAGCACCACCGGATAATCCAGTTTGCTGGGCAGCAACGTGAAGATCACCGCCGCCATCAACGACCAGTTCAGCGCGCCCAACGCCAGTTGCAGCACCGCCATGCGCAGCGATGGCAGGTTGATTTCCATGCCGCGAACGGTCCACGCCCGGCGCTTGGAAAACCGGCAGGCTACCAGGTAACCGGCACTCACCAGCAACAACAACGCGCCGACGCCTTGCAGCGCATCGCTGCTGAGTTTCCAGCCTGGCGGCATGGTCACCAGGCCGCTGCTGAACACCGCACCGGCCAGGGTCATGTAGCCGAACCAGTTGGTGGCCAGGCTCAGGCCGAGAATCTTGGCGATGTTCCCGGTGCTGACCCCCAGCCGCGAATACAGCCGATAACGCATGGCGATGCCACCGACCCAGGCGCTGAGGTTGAGGTTGAACGCGTAACTGATCACCCCCACTGGCAAGATCTGCCGCCAACCCAGTTTCTGGCGGATGTAGGTGCGACCGATCAGGTCGAAACACGCATAGGTGATGAAGCTGGTGACGGTCAGCGCGGCGGCGATGATCAAGGTGCGCACCTTGAAGTCCGCCAGGGTGGCGAACACTTCCGACCAGTCGATGCGTCGGGCCAAGGTGGTGAACAGTACGATCAACAGCAGGAAAAACGCCAGGGTCAGCGGTCTTTTCCAGCGGCTCCAGCGGGATTTGGACTTGGACTGTTCCGGCGCATGGGCATCTCTCGGCGCGGCGTGCGCTTCAGAGTGGTTCATGGGGTTCGCTCCGGACCGCCGTCGGCGGCGAAAATGGTTTCAGACGCGGTTTATGGGCCGGCAGCCAGCCGGCCCAGGCCGGGAAATGGCGCAAAAAGTGGAACACCATGAAACCGATGGTCATGCGCCACAACAGGCCCCGGGGGGCGTGGTCCTTGGGCATCGCGGTGCAATGGTTGCGGCTCAGGTAGTCGAGGCGCTCGAACAGCTCGCGGTTGAACGCCCGGTCGCGGATCAGCACATTGGCTTCCAGGTTCAGGGACAGGCTCAGTGGGTCGAGGTTGCTCGAACCCACCGTGCTCCAGTCCTCATCCACCAGGGCGACCTTGCCGTGCAGCGGTCGCTCGCAATATTCGTAGATCACCACGCCGGCCTTGAGCAGGTAGCTGTAGAGCATGCGTGCGGCGAGCTTGGCGATCATCATGTCCGGCTGGCCCTGCAAGATCAGCCGTACTTCCACGCCGCGCCGTGCCGCGTTGCGGATCTCGCGCAGCAACCGGTAGCCAGGGAAGAAATAGGCATTGGCGATCACCACCCGCCGCTGGGCGCTGCGCAGTACATGCAGATAGACCTCTTCGATGTCGGTCTGGTGTTCGTGATTATCCCGGTAGACCAGGCGCACCTGGCCGTCGTGGTCGCTGAACGCCAGCTCGTTGCGGCGGCTACGGCGGCGTTGCCACCAGTATTTGGCCCGGGCGGGCCGGCCACTCTGCAACAGCGCGAAGTGGTGGATATCCACCACCGCCGGGCCTTTGACCTCCACGGAATAGTCCTGCTTGGCCTCGGCGCCGAAATCGCCCAGGTGGTCGGCGGAAAAGTTGATCCCGCCAATAAACGCAATTACCCCGTCCACCACCACGATCTTGCGGTGCAGGCGGCGGAACCAGTTGGTGCGGATCCCCAGACGCCGGGGCGCCGGGTCGAACATCTGCAAGCGCACCCCGGCGTCGCTCAGCGATGCCAGGAAACCGGTGGTCAGCTCACCGCAGCCGAAGCCATCGAGGCTGACGGTGATGCGCACGCCACGCGCGGCGGCTTCGACCAACAGGTCCCGTAGTTCATTGCCGACCTTGTCCTCGAACAGGATGAAGGTCTCCAGGAGGATTTCTGTCTCGGCCCGGCGAATCGCTTCGAAGACCCTGGGGAAATACTCTTCACCGTTTTCCAGCAGCGTGACGCGATTGTTGCCGTGCCAGCCGTATTCGATATCCGTCAGCGCCGGGTTGCGCTCGGTGGGTGGCGCCTCGACCTGCTCAACTGTCGCCTTGTTCATCGTCGCGCTCATAATTCGATCTCCACCGACAGCGGTGCGTGGTCGGAAAGGTGCGACCAGGGTCGTACGTTCAACACCTTGGGATGATGGGCCTTGAGATTGCGCACGTAGATGCGGTCCAGGCGCAGGATCGGAAGGCGCGCCGGAAAGCTGCGGGCCGGTTTGCCCCACTGTTCGGCGAACACTTCCCGCAGACCGCAGGGTTCGAGCAGTTCACTGGCCTTGCCGCGCCAGTCGTTGAAGTCGCCAGCGACGATCACTGGCGCGTCGGGCGGCAGTTCGCTCAAGCGCTGGCAAAGCAGCTTGAGTTGCTCGACACGATGACCTTCGCGCAGCCCCAGGTGCACGCAAATGGCATGCACTTGCGGTCCATCGCCCGGCAGGCGCAGCACGCTGTGGAGCATGCCGCGGTTCTCATGGCCGCTGATGGACACGTCCAGGTTGTCGTGGCGGATGATCTGGAATTTCGACAACAGCGCGTTGCCGTGGTCACCCGCCGGGTACACCGCGTTGCGCCCGTAGGCGAACTGCGGCCAGAGGCTGTCGGCCAGAAACTCGTATTGCGGCATGCTCGGCCAGTTGCTGTAGCGCTGGGGATGGTGTTCGTGGGTGCCGTGGACTTCCTGCAAGAACACCACATCGGCGGACACGCTGCGCACCGCTTCGCGCAGTTCCGGCAGGATGAAGCGCCGGTTCAGGGCGGTGAAGCCCTTGTGGGTGTTGACCGTCAGCACGGTGAAACGGCTGACCCGGTCGAGATCCTGGGCCTGTTGCTGAGTCGGCTCGTGGGTCGCTTCGCTGGTTTCCGGGCTGTTCATGGCAACACCCCTTCGGCCGGGCGTTCGCCGGGCGCGGTGGCGAGGTCCTTGTCCAGATGGAAGTGTTCCAGCAAGTGGCGTGCGTCATAGGGCGCGCGGACTTTGATGTCGTTGTCGAAATAGCAGAACACTTCCCGGCTTTTGCGGGCCCGGGGCTTCTTGTCGGGATCGATCAGGTGGGCGTCGGCGGGTTGCTTGCCGTGGCTCCAGGCCTCGATCCGGTCGCCCCAGCGCTTCAACGCCTCGTCGGTATAGCCGCTGGCGTACAGTTCCTCGGCACCGTGCAGGCGCAGGTAGACGAAATCGCTGGTGACGTCTTCGCGATAGGGCCATTTACCTGCGGTGTCGGCGATGACCAGGGCCACGTCGTAGCGCTTGAGCAGCGTGACGAAGTGCGGGTCGATAAAGCTGTCATGGCGGATTTCCACGGCGTGGCGCAGTGGGCGCTTTTTATCGGTCGTGGTACTGGCGTGGCCGTCCAGGCGCGGCTCGTGCTCGCGGGCCAGGGCGGCGGCACCTTCGGTGTCGTGGGGCAGTTGCTTGAGGAAGTCTTCGAACAGTTCCGGGTCGAATTTGAAACTGGGCGGAAACTGCCAGAGGATCGCGCCCAGCTTCTCCTTGAGCTCCAGCACGCCGGAGGCGAAGAAATTGGCCAGGGGCTTGCGGATGTCCCGCAGGCGCTTGATGTGGGTGATGAAACGCGGGGCCTTGACGCTGAACACGAAGCCGGGCGGTGTCTCGGCGTACCACTGGGCATACCGTTCGGGGCGTTGCAGGGCGTAGAACGATCCATTGATTTCGATGCTGTTGACCGCTCGCGAGGCGAATTGCAATTCCCGTTTCTGGGTCAGCCCCTTGGGGTAGAAGTCCCCCCGCCAAGGCGTGTAGCGCCAGCCGGAAATACCAATGTGGATCGCCGTCATGTATCCCTCCCGTGCCAATGACCTCGTACTGCCTGTGTCTTGTGATGACTGTTGCGCGGCCCGGAAAGTTTCGATGGTCTTACCGACGGTGGAGCAGACGGTGAAGTACTGTGGCGAGGGGATTTATTCCCGCTATGTGGGAGCAAGGCTTGCCCGCGAAAGGAGGCGCCTCGATTTCTGAGAGACCGCAGCGCCTCCATCGCGGGCAAGCCTTGCTCCCACATAATCCTCTTGCCACAGGGGTTGTATTGATCATTCGAGCGAACTTGCCCGCCCGTTGTTGATCAGTTCCTTACCGATCCCGTGTGAAGGAGCCTCGCGTTTTGTCTCGATTGAGCACTGTATTGCTGCTGTTCCTGCTGGCGATGACCGGCACCAGCGCCTACGGGACCGCCGCTGTCCCCGGCACCTCCCAGCCCAGTGAAACGCCCGCCGAACCCGCGCCGCTGGTGCAGGGCGGTTTATTGGGGGCCATCAGTTCGAGCATCGATGACGTCCAGGACAAGCTCGATCTCAACCAGAGCCTGGTGGATGCCTGGCGCCTGCGGGCGGACCGGGCGGCGGATGAGGTGGACCGGCTGGTGGACCAGACGTCCCGTTCGTCCTGGCGCGTGGCGGGGGATTTCCTGTTGTTGTCGAGCGTCTGGATCGGCGCTTTTGCACTGATCTGGTCGGGGGCGCGGCTGCTGCTGCGCCATCTGGGCCGGCGCCGCTGGCTGCGCACCCACCAGCGCGTGCGCGACCTGCTCGGTTATCTGCTGCCGTATACCGCTGCGGCGTTGATCTGCCTGCCGCTGACCCTGTACGTCAGCCACTTCCTGCAGGTCTCGGTCGGTCGCGCCCTGGCGCTGTGCTTCGCCTATGCCACCAGCAGCGGCATTTTCTCCACCTCGGTGTTGCTGTGCGTGATCGTGATGTTCAACGCCGGCCACAAACGCCGGGCGGTGGCGATGATCCGGCGCTTCAGCCCCCGGCCATTGTTCATGATCGGTTTTCTCGCCGCCCTCAGCGATGCCCTGACCAGCCCGCAGATCGCCCGGCAACTGGGCGGCAACATCACCAGCAGCATCGCGGTGTTCACCGGTCTGTTCGCCTCGGTGGTCTTTGGTTGGCTGGTGATTCGCATGCGCCGGCCCGTGGCGCACCTGATCCGCAACCGCCCGCTGGCCCAGCGCTTGAAGCAACCGGCCTTGCAGGAGTCGCTGCGGATTTTCTCCGGGCTCTGGTATTGGCCGATCCTGTTGATGGTGCTGGTGTCGGCGGTGAGCCTGATCGGTGTCGGCGAGGACAACCAGAAAGCCCTGCGCTGTGCGTTGTTCACCACCATCCTGCTGATCGCCACGGTGTTCCTCAGCACCGTGTTCCAGCATGTCTTCAAGTCGCCCAAGGCCGAGGCCATCCAGCGCGACAGCGCCTACAAGGGCCGCCTGTTGAGCCTGCTGCACGCGTTGCTGCGCATCGTCATGGCGGTGGTATTCATTGAGGTCCTCGGACGGATCTGGGGGATTTCCCTGTTCGAGTTCGCCTCGCGCAATGCCATAGGCCGGGCGATCAGTGATTCCTTGAGCCGCATCGGCCTGATCTTCCTGATGACCTGGCTCACGTGGGTGGTGCTCGACACGGCGATCCAGGAAGCCCTGAAACCGCCGCTGAACAAGCGCGGGGCCCGTCAGCCCAGCACCCGGGTCAAAACCATCCTGCCGCTGTTGCGCAACGCCGCGAAAATCATCCTGGTGGTGATTTGCGCAATCACCACCATGGCCAACCTGGGCATCAACGTCGCACCGTTGCTGGCCGGTGCCGGTGTGGTGGGGCTGGCGATCGGTTTCGGTTCCCAGCAACTGGTGCAGGATGTGATCACCGGGCTGTTCATCATCATTGAAGACACGCTGTCCATCGGCGACTGGGTGGTGCTCAGCTCCGGCCACGCCGGCACCGTCGAAGGCCTGACCATTCGCACCCTGCGCCTGCGCGACGGCAAGGGCTTCGTGCATTCGGTGCCGTTCGGCCAGATCAAGGCCGTGACCAACCAGTCCCGGCAATTCGCCTTTGCGTTCTTCTCCGTGCAGTTCACTTACGACACCGATGTCGACCAGGCCGTCGAGCTGATTCGCGAGGCCGGGCGTTCGATCGCCGAAGACCCGTTCCTGAAATTCAACCTGCAAGGGCCGCTGGATGTGTTTGGCGTGGACAAGATGGATCTCAACGGCGTGGTGCTCACGGCGCAGTTCCGCACCGTATCCGGCGGGCAGTATGCGGTGAGCCGGGCGTTCAACCAGCAGTTGAAGAAGCTTGTGGATAACCATCCGGCGGTGCACTTCGCGCAGACTTATCCACAGCAGGTGGTGTTGCCCAAGCGGTTGGTCGAGGAGCAAAAAGCGGGGGATGAACTGCCCGATCAAGCTCAATGATTGCCTGGGGCTGTGGTGGGGCTTATGGCCTCATCGCGAGCAAGCTCGCTCCCACAGTAGGTTTGTGGTGAATGAACAATCCCTGTGGGAGCGAGCTTGCTCGCGATAGGGCCGGCCCAGACGCCCTCAACCTTTCTGAATCAGCTTGTTCCTGACCTCAGCCATCCCTTGAGCATCCAACTCCACCCAAAGATGCTGCTTGCCGGCAATCTGCGCCGCCACCGGCAAACCATCGCGATACACCAGCCGATTACTCGCCAGTGCCGGCACTTTCGCCCCCGGCAGCAAGGTGCCCGCCAGGTTCAGCGGGTCGACGCCGCACACCGCCACCAGGCTGCCATCGGTGGGGCGGCGGCGGGTTTCGCGCAGCAGCGGGATGGCTTCGGGCAGGGCGAATTGTTCGCCCGCCAGCCCACTGACAAAACGCCCGCCGCGAATCTCGCCCCGCGCCTCCAGGCGATGAAAGGTGCGCAGTAGCTCGCGCCAACTCGGCAACCAATCGGCTTCCCGTTCCAGCAAGCGCCAGAACACCACGCCGTAACGGCGCAGCAGGGTCATGGCGATGTGCTCCAGGGTGTCGGGCGGTGTGGGCGCGGCGCGGTTGCCGTCCACGGGCGCCGGTTGACTGCGGCGCAACAAGGCCCAGCGCCCGGCGTCGTCCATACCACCGACAAACGCTCCGCGCCCGCGCCGGCTGCTGCGGGCCTGGCGTTTACTGGCCGGGGTGATCAGCGCGCGCAGGCCGGCGAAGCTGTCGGCATTCACCAACCCGGCGCCCACCAGTTCCTGCAAGGCGATTTCCAGTTCGCTGCGCAGCAGGTGGGCTTCGTGGGCCAGTTCGTCGAAAAACAGCGCGCCGTGTTCGCTGAGGGCCTGATGGACTTTTTGCGTCTTGGGCGACAACTCATCCAGGGCCGTTTGCCCGGCCAGGCTGCTCCACAGCGCCACCTGACTGCGCGGCAACAACACCACCGGCGTGCTGCGCAGGGCGCTGGCGGAAGGCTTCTGGCGCGCACTCAGGCGCGTCCATACCCACTTGCCACTGCGGCACAACTCATCGAGCCAACTGGGCGAGTAGTCCTTGATCCGCGCTGGCAACAGGTCGCTGTCCCAGGCTGACGCAGCGGCCGGGAAGCCTTCGAACTGGCCGAGTATCGACGGCAGCACGGCATTGCCCCGGCCCTGGGTGGACGATGACAGGTGTTGCCAGTCGAACAGAAAGCGCATGAAGTCCTGCAACATCACCGGCTCGATTTCCCGGCGCAGACGCTTGACCGTATAGCGATGGATCCGCGCCAGCAAATGCCGCTCGCACCATTCCTCCTGGCCGGTGCCCGGCGTGAACCGCCCGCGCAGCACATAGCCTTGTTGTTCAAGCTGCGCCAGGGCCTGGGTGACCTGCGGGGTCGACAATCCCAGCGGGTAGGCGATGGCCTTCAACGGCAGCGGGCCAAAGGCACTGAGCCGGGCGCGGAGCACTTCCACCAGGGCTTCGTCGCTGTCCCAGGTTTCATCGAAACCGGCCAGGGGCGTCAGCGGCGGTTGCCAGCGGGCCTGTGGATAAACGGCTTGCAGGCAGGTCAGGCGCTCCAGCGGCACCCACAGACCCCGCTCGGCACTGATCTGCAGGTGACTGGCGCGACCACTGGCGGCCAATGCCTGCAACCAATCCAGCCACGGCGCGTGGGCGTCGGCTTCGCTGTCGGCGATGCAGGCCAGGCTCATCAACGCTTCATGCATCTCATCGAGATTGGCCGGCGTCGGCCAGGCCTCATCGCGGACCGACTGAATGGCTTCGGCGTCCAGTGCGCCAAGGTCATCGGTGGCCTGTGGATCGCTCCAGCGCCGATTGATCACCGCTTGGGTGCGCCGTTCTTCCAGCGGCGCGTCATCGAGAAAGGTGTAGGGGCGGGCGCTGAGGATTTCTGCCGCCAACGGCGAGGGCGCCGGCAGATCGCGGCTGATCAGGCGAATCTCGCCCGCTTCCATGCGCCGCAACAGCGTCAGCCAGCCTTCGCTGTCCATGGCTTCGTGCAGGCAATCGTCGAGGGTCTGTTCCACCAGCGGATGGTCGGGGATCTCACGCTCGCCGGCCAGGTTTTCCAGGCAAGCGATCTGGTCCGGAAACACGCTGGCGATCAGGTCCTCGCTTTTCATCCGCTGGATCTGCGGGGCGACTTTGCGTCCGCCGGCGTAACGCGGCAAGGCCAGGGCCACGCCAGCGTTCCAGCGCCAGCGCACGCCGAACAGCGGCGCATCCAGTACCGCCTGGACCAGGATCTGCTCGGCGCTGTGGCTGTTGAGGTAGCGCCACACTTCGTCCAGTTCGAAGCTGTGGCTGGTGGACAGCGAGAGCACGATGGCGTCTTCACTGGCCGCGGCCTGCAATTCGAAGTTGAAGGTGCGGCAGAAACGCTTGCGCAAGGCCAGGCCCCAGGCGCGGTTGATACGGCTGCCGAAGGGCGTGTGGATGATCAGTTGCGTGCCGCCGGACTCGTCGAAAAACCGCTCCATCAGCAGCGTGTCCTGGGACGGCAGGGCGCCGAAGGCCAGGCGTGCCGGGGCCAGGTAATCCACCAGTTGTTCAGCGCTGGCCAGGTTCAGTTGCAGGGTGCCGGTGAGCCAATCGAGGGCCGGTTGCAGGTTGCCCGGCGTGGCGCCGAGCAGTTGATCGAGCTGGGCTTGCAGGCGCGCCACGGCCAGGGACAGTTCGGCGCTGCGCCCCGGCGCTTCGCCGAGCCAGAACGGGATGGTCGGCGGCTGTCCCTGGGCGTCCTCGACCCGCACGCGGCCGGTCTCGACGCGAATGATGCGATACGACGTATTGCCCAACTGGAACACGTCGCCGGCAATGCTCTCCACCGCGAAGTCTTCGTTGACGCTGCCGATGTTCAAGCCCTGGGGTTCGAGCAGCACGGCGTAGTCGGCATTGTCCGGAATGGTGCCGCCGCTGGTCACCGCCGTGAGCTTGCTGCCGCGGCGCCCGCGCAAGGTCCGGGTCACGGCATCGCGGTGCAGGTAGGCGCTGCGTACGCCCTGGCGACCATTGAGGCCTTCGGCGAGCATCTGCAACAGCGCCTGGTAATGCCCTTCGTCCAGCCCGGCGTAGGGCGAGGCACGACGCAAGGTTTCCAGCAGTGCTTGCTCCGACCATTCCTGGCAACTGACTTCGGCGACGATCTGCTGGGCCAGTACATCCAGCGGCGCCTTGGGGATGTGCAGGATGTCGAGTTCGCCACGGCGTACGCAGTCGAGCAGGGCGGCGCACTCGATCAAGTCGTCGCGGGTGGTGGCGAACAGGCGCCCCTTGGGTGTGCCGCCGACCTGGTGGCCGGAACGACCGACCCGTTGCAGGAACGCCGAGATCGAGCGGGGCGAGGCGATCTGGCACACCAGGTCGACATCGCCGATATCAATGCCCAGCTCCAGGGACGCGGTGGCGATCAGCACCTTCAGCTCGCCGCGTTTGAGGCGTTGTTCGGCGTCGAGGCGAAACTCCTTCGCCAGGCTGCCGTGGTGAGCGGCCACGGCGTCCTTGCCCAGGCGCTCGCTCAGATGACGGCTCAGGCGTTCGGCCAAACGCCGGGTATTGACGAACACCAGGGTGGTGCGGTGTTCCCCGGCCAGCTCGGCGAGGCGGTTGTAGACCAGTTCCCATACGTCATTGGCCATCACCGCCGACAGCGGTACTGGTGGCACTTCGATGTCCAGGTCCCGGGGGCGGGCGTGGCCGATGTCGACGATTTCACAGGTGCGTCCCTCACCGACGAGAAAACGTGAAACCGCTTCGATGGGCTTTTGCGTGGCGGACAGACCGATGCGCATCAGCGGTTCGGCGCACAGGGCTTGCAGACGCTCCAGGCTCAAGGCCAGGTGGCTGCCGCGCTTGCTGGCGGCGATGGCGTGGATTTCGTCGACGATGACCGTGCGGGTGCTGGCGAGCATCTGTCGGCCGGAGTCGGAGCCGAGCAGCACGTAGAGCGATTCGGGAGTGGTCACCAGGATGTGCGGCGCGGTCTTGCGCATCGCCGAGCGTTCTTTCTGCGGCGTGTCGCCGGTACGCACGGCGGTGGTGATGTGCAGGGGCGGCAGGTCCATTTGCCGCAGCTGTTCGGTGATGCCGGCCAGGGGATTTTGCAGGTTGATCTGGATATCGTTGCTCAAGGCCTTGAGCGGCGAGACGTAGACCACCAGCGTCTGGTCCGGCAGGCCGCCCTGTTCCAGGCCGCGGTGCACCAGGTCATCGAGCACGGCGAGAAAAGCCGTCAGGGTCTTGCCCGAGCCGGTAGGCGCCGCCACCAGGGTCGAACGACGCTGGCCGATCAACGGCCACGCCCGGGCCTGGGCGGCCGTGACCGCCGGGAAGGTCTGGCTGAACCAGGCGCGAACGGCGGGGTGAAAGCCGGCCATGGCGTGGTTGGCTGGGAGAGGCAGATTCATGGGGCAGTTATGCGGGTGGGTTGGGCAAGATGCAAGTACCACTTGAGACCTTCATTGCCTGCCAGAATGCCATCGCGAGCAAGCTCGCTCTCACAGGGATAGCATGGGCACCTGAGATCCCCTGTGGGAGCGAGCTCGCTCGCGATAGCGGCCTCAAGTCCCACCCAAACCCGGCGATCTGCACTTTACGGATGACGGTTGCGCACTAAACCCGCAAAATGCAACGATTCCGACAACGCCTGCGGGTGTTGTCGACCAAATTCTTGTGCCAATAGACTGGGCCTGCTGACTTTATGCGAATGCGCCTTATGTTACTGGGCGGCGGAAATGCCCTTGGGCAGGCGCTGATTCGCCTCGGTGCAGAAGAAGACATCGGTTTTCTTGCCCCCCGCCCGCCCGAAGACGGTTGGGATGCCGCGAGCCTGACGCAACTGCTCGACGACACTCGCCCGGACGCCTTGATCAACCTGGCGTACTACTTCGACTGGTTCCAGGCCGAGGCCGTCAGCGAGCAGCGCCTGGCCAGCCAGGAGCGCGCTGTCGAGCGCCTGGCCGAGCTGTGCCAGCATCACAACATCGTCTTGCTGCAACCGTCGAGCTATCGCGTGTTCGATGGCTCCCGCGCCACGGCCTATAGTGAGAAAGACGAGCCCGTGCCCCTGGGCGTGCGCGGCCAGGCGCTGTGGCGGATCGAGCAAAGCGTGCGCGCCACTTGCCCGCAACACGTGCTGCTGCGGTTCGGCTGGCTGCTGGACGACAGCGCCGATGGCATCCTCGGGCGTTTCCTGGCCCGGGCCGAACAGCCCGAAGAGCTGTTGCTGGCCGACGACCGCCGCGGTAACCCGACGCCAGTGGACGATGCCGCGCGCGTGATCATCTCGGTGCTCAAGCAACTCGATTGCGCGGCGCCGCTGTGGGGCACCTACCATTACGCCGGCCACGAGGCGACTACGCCGCTGGCGCTGGGCCAGGCGATCCTCACCGAAGCCCGCGCCCTGCATCCGCTGGCCATCGAGTCGCCCACCCCCCAGGCCCACGCCGCACGGCCGGACGCCGCGGAAGAACCGCAGCACGCGGTGCTGGCCTGCAAGAAAATTCTGCACACTTTCGGGATCAAGCCCCGCGCCTGGCGCGCGGCACTCCCAAGCTTACTGGATAGGTTTTATCGCCATGGCTGAAGGCCCTGTTTTAATCACCGGCGGCGCGGGTTTCATTGGTTCGCACCTGACCGACGCCTTGCTCGCCAAGGGACATTCGGTGCGCATCCTCGATGATCTGTCTACCGGCAAGCGCAGCAACCTGCCGCTGGACAACCCGGCGCTCGAACTGATCGAAGGTGACGTCGCCGATGCCGCGCTGGTGGCGCGGGTCATGGCCGGTTGCAGCGCCGTGGCGCACCTGGCGGCGGTGGCCTCGGTACAAGCCTCGGTGGACGACCCCGTGCGCACCCACCAGAGCAATTTCATCGGCACCCTGAATGTCTGCGAAGCCATGCGCCAGAGCGGTGTGAAACGGGTGCTGTTCGCCTCCAGCGCAGCGGTCTACGGCAACAACGGCGAAGGCGAGTCCATCGACGAAGAAACCCCCAAGGCCCCGCTCACGCCGTATGCCTCGGACAAACTGGCCAGCGAGTTCTACTTCGACTTCTATCGCCGCCAGCACGACCTGGAGCCGGTGGTGTTCCGCTTCTTCAACATCTACGGTCCGCGCCAGGATCCGTCCTCGCCGTATTCCGGGGTCATCAGTATCTTCAGCGAACGGGCGCAGAAAGGCCTGCCGATCACGGTGTTCGGTGATGGCGAGCAGACTCGGGATTTTGTCTACGTCGAAGATTTGGTGGATTTGCTGGTGCAGGCCATCGAAAAGCCCGAGGTGGAAGTGGGCGCGGTGAACGTCGGCTGGAACCAGGCCACGACCCTCAAGCAGATGCTCCAGGCCCTGGCCGCCGTGGTGGGCGATCTGCCTCCGATCAGCTACGGCCCGGCACGCTCCGGCGACATCCGCCATTCGCGGGCCGACAATCATCGGCTGTTGCAGCGCTTCAGCTTTCCCCCGCAAACCCCGATGAGCGTGGGGCTGGCGCGGTTGCTGGGACGCTGAGATTCTCACCGCCCAAAAACTGTGGGAGCGAGCTTGCTCGCGATAGCGGCGGGTCAGTCAACGTGATTGCTGGCTGATCCACCGTCATCGCGAGCAAGCTCGCTCCCACAGGGATTTTCGTACCTTCAGGTTCGGCTTAGAACTTGTAGCCCAACCCCACCATGTAGATCCATGGGTCCACATCGACATTCACCTTGGCCCGGGTCCCGCCGGCCACGGCGTTGTTGTCCACATACGCGGTGGTGTCGATGTCGATGTAGCGAATCTGGCCGTTGATCATGATGTTGTCGGTCAACATGTAGTCAGCGCCCACTTGCCACGCCATGCCCCAGCTGTTGCTCGCACGGAAATTACTGAAGCCGTTGGCGCTGGCTTCGCTGCCGACGTGTTCGTCGTAGATCCAGGTGTAGTTGATGCCGGCGCCGACATAAGGCTGGAACGCCGACTTGGCGTCGAGCGGATAGTAGACCAGGCTCAAGGTCGGCGGCAGGTGCTTGAGGGTGCCGAGCTTGCCATTGGCCGCGCCCAGGGCGGTGCCTTTGATTTTCACGTCGTGCTCGAACGGCGAGGCCGCCAGCAGTTCGATGCCCAGGTTGTTGGTGATCATGTAGGCGAAGTTCAAGCCCAACTGCGTGTCGCTGCTCATGGTCGCCTTGCCACCCAGGTCGGCGCCGGCCAGCGGGCCACGGTCGACCTTGACGCTGGAGCTGTCGGCTTCCGGGTTGACGGTGATGGCACCGGCGCGAACGATAATATCGCCAGCGGTGTGGGCCTGGGCGAGTGGGGCAGCGAGCGCGAGGGCCGCGAGGGAAGCGCAGAGCAAGGACTTGTTCATGAGGGCTCCAGAGGGCATCGAAATTTGATGTCCCATGGTACGAAGCCGTCTGCTCCGGTCTTTTGACACAGCTCAATGAGTCAGGGGGTGTTTAATTGACTCAGCTCAATAAAAGCGCTGATGGGAAAATTTGAGGGAACCATCGCGAGCAAGCTATCTCCCACATTATTCGACCGTATTCTTTCTGAAGAAACGCGATCAACTGTGGGAGCGAGCTTGCTCGCGATAGCTATCTCATCAACAACACATCACTACCGGACTCACTCCGGCAGCTCATACACATAAATCTTCTCGGCCTCCATCTGATACCCGGCATCGGCCAGTTCACTGGTGGACGGCTTGACCTGCATCGGCCCTTCGACCCAGTACGGCTGGTACAACTCGTCGAGCTTGACCCCGACTTCACTTTTCACATGCACGATCTGGTTGGACGGCGGTGGCGGTACGTGGATGCAGGCGCCGAAATAGGGCACCAGCAAGAAGTCCGTGGTGCGACCTTCCTCGCTGACTTCCAGCGGAACGATGTAGCCCGGCAAACGAATCTGCTGGCCATCGAGGGCCTTGACTACCGGGGCGTTGGGCAAATCCTGCTTGGCGGCTGGCGCGGACTCGGCGGCCAGGGCGTCGCTCATCTTCGACAAGTCGTGCAGCGGGGTCATGTTCGGCACTTCTGGCGGCGCGTCCGGCGGGATCATTTCCGACCAGGCCAGGTCCCTCGGCTCGGCCGCCCACAGCGGCAGGGCGACCATCATCAACAGCGCAAGCAGGGCGCGGGGCATCTTCAACGTCCTCATAAACGGATCGACAGGCCGTCGGCCAGCGATTGGCGATAAGCGCGCCAGGCCGGCACGCTGCCCATCAGCAGGGCAGCGACTAGAATGCCAGCCAGCAGCGTCCATTCATATTCGCTCGGCCAGCTCAGCGGCAGGTACAAGCCGTAGGCCGACTGCACGTAACCCTGGGCGGCGGCGATACCGATGTACAGCAAGGCCAGCCCGGCGGTGACCCCGGCCAGCGCCAGGGCGAAGGCTTCGAGCACCAGCAGCGTCGCGATGTGCCACGGCCGCGCGCCCACCGAACGCAGGATCGCCATTTCCCGACGACGCTCGTTGAGGCTGGTGAGGATCGCCGTGAGCATGCCGATCAACCCGGTGAGCACCACGAACAACGAAATCACGAACAAGGCTTTTTCCGCCGTGCCCATCAGGCTCCACAACTCCTGCAGCGCCACGCCGGGCAGGATGGCCAGCAGCGGTTCGCCACGAAACTCATTGATCTCGCGTTGCAAGGCAAAGGTCGAAATCTTGCTGTTGAGGCCGAGCATGAACGCGGTGATCGCCTGGGGCGTGAGGTCCATGTTGCGGGCCTGGTCGGCGCTGATGCGGCCATTGCCCTGGGCCGGCACACCGTTCTTCCAGTCGATGTGGATCGCCTCCATGCCGCCGAGGCTGATGTGCAGCGTGCGGTCCACCGGCGTGCCGGTGCGCTTGAGAATCCCGACCACGGTGAAGGGCTTGTCGTCGTGCTTGACCAGGCTGACCACCGCCACGCCGTGGGCCAGCACCAGCTTGTCGCCGAGCTTGTAGTGCAGCGCCTCGGCCACTTCGGCACCGAGCACCACTTCGAACGGATCGGTTGCGAAAGCCCGGCCGTCGGCCAGTTCCAGATGCTGCTGGCGGCCGTACTGGTAATGTTCGAAGTAGGCCTCGGTGGTGCCCATCACCCTATAGCCGCGGTGGGAATCGCCGAGGGACATGGGGATCGCCCACTTCACTTTCGGGTTGCTGGCGAAGTGTTCGAAGCTGTCCCAGCGGATGTTGTTGGTGGCGTTGCCGATGCGAAACACCGAATACAGCAGCAGGTTCACGGAGCCGGAGCGGGCGCCGACGATCAGGTCGGTGCCACTGATGGTGCTGGCGAAACTGGCCCGCGCCTCGGTACGTACCCGCTCCACTGCCAGCAACAAACAAACCGAAAGGGCGATGGCGAACGCGGTGAGGATCGCGGTGAAACGGCGGTTCGCCAGGCTGGCCATGGCTAGACGGAACAAATACATCTCAAACCTCGAGTGGCGTGGTGGCGCGATTGAGATCGGCCAGCGACAGGTTGCGGTCGAACAGCGGCGCCAGGCTCTGGTCGTGGCTGACGAACAACAGGCTCGACCCGGCCTCGCGGCATTCAGCGAACAACAGCCGCAGGAAGTTTTCCCGGGCGTCGTAGTCCAGGGCCGAGGTCGGTTCGTCAGCGATTACCAGTTCCGGTTGGCCGATCAGCGCCCGGGCGGCGGCGACCCGTTGTTGCTGGCCGATGGACAACGAGTCGGCGCGCCGCTCCAGCAGGTTTGGATCGGTCAGCCCCAGGTGGGCCAGCAGCGTGGCGGCGGCTTGATCGACGCTGCCGTGGCGCTGGATCGCCCGTTGCGCACGCAGCTTGGAAAAGTGACAGGGCAGCTCGACGTTCTCGCGTACCGAGAGAAACGGCAGCAGGTTGAATTGCTGGAAGATGTAGCCGGTGTGGTCGACGCGAAAGCGGTCGCGACTGCCGGCGCCCAGTTCGGTGAGTTCCTGGCCGAGTAGGCGGATGCTGCCGCGATCCGGCGTCTGCACACCGCCCAGCAGCCCCAGCAAGGTGGTCTTGCCACTGCCGCTCGGGCCCTTGAGAAACAGCGTCTCACCGGCCTCCAGGCGAAACGCCGGGATATCCAGCAACGGCGGATGCCCGGGCCAACTGAAGCCCAGGTCGGAGAGTTCGATGAGTGCTTGGGTCATGTTTGCCGCTTCAAATAGTGGAACCTGTGGAACACCTGTGGGAGCTGAGCTTGCTCGCGATGAGGCCATCACGTTCAACTTGGATGTTGACTGTCGGACCGCTATCGCGAGCAAGCTTTGCTCCCACCAAGCTTGCTCCCACATTGGGTTTTGCGGTGGATCAGAATTTCAGGGCTGGCGCCTTGGCCGTCACTTCCACGCCTTGCTGTCCGCTCGGGCTGATCAGTTGTACCTGAATTTTCTGGGTGGCCGGGAAGGTTTTGAACAGGGTCGCCAGGTCCAGGTTCTTCAGTGCACCCGGGGCGGCGCAGGTGAACTGGTAGTGGGCATGGATCTCACTGTGCTCACCGTGGTGCTCGTCGCCATCGCCGTCGTCGTCATGGTCTTCGTGGTCCGGTTCATCGCCGAACAGCGGGCTTTCCAGTTCCTGCTGGGCCACGGTGCATTTGGCCGCAGCGGGCAGGTTGAACAGCGCCAGCGGCTTGTCCAGCTGCGCCCGTACGGCGGCGACCTTGGCCTTGTCGGCATCGCTGGTGGCGGCATGTTCGAAGCCCACCAGGTTCATCGCCGGGCTTTCCAGTTCCAGCTCCAGGGTCTGGCCGTCCAGGGCGGCGTTCAACCGGCCCACACCGTGTTCATGGGCGCCGAGGCTGCCGTGTTCGTGGTCATGATCATGCTCGACCGCCGCGTGAGCGACAGCCAATGGCAGCAGGGCGAACGGCAAAGCGAGAAGCAGACGACGCATGACGAGTCTCCGAAAAGGTTATGTAATCTTATAACGAAAGTGCGGAGAGTTTGACCGTCTGCTTGGCGTCGCGCAAGGGCCATGGGAGCATGCGAACATGAAATATTCAGGAGCACGGTGATGTTGCGGATACGCGGAACCGTCGGCGATTGGCCGGTGGACTTGTCGATCGAAATGGATGAGGGCGACTGGGCGCAGCTCGGCGCGCAGTTGCAAGTGGCCAAGTCAGAAGGTGTGGCGGTACCGGCGACCAAACCGGTGGCCAATCCAGTGAGTCAGGACGATGCCCAGTGGCAGATTGCCAAGGAACTGCTGCGCAAGGCCGGGCAACTGAGCGGCCCGGACTTGCTGGAACAGCTCGAAGGCCTGAGCGGCAGCGCCTCGGCGGGCAAGCGCCTGTTGGTGCGCTTGCGCCACTGTGCCGAGGTCAAGGTACTGAGCGGCGCCGATACGCCGCTCTATAGCTGGGTTGGGGCTGAGGCTTAATACAACGCCGCAAACAGCTTGCGCCGATAAGTCGTCACCAGCGGATGATCGTTGCCCAGCAGTTCGAACACTTGCAGCAAGGTCTTGTGGGGCAAGCCTTCGCTGTAGCTGCGGTTACGCATGAACAGCTTGAGCAGTGCATCGAGGGCCGCTTCGTACTGCTGGCGTGCCAGTTGCTGGATCGCCAGTTGGTACACCGCTTCATCGTCCTGCGGGTCTTTCGCCAGGCGCGCCTTGAGGTCGGCAGCGTCCGGCAGGTGCTTGGCCAGGCCGAGGAACTGGATCTGCGCCTTGGCGCCGGCGAGGGCGGCCTTGTGCTCGTCGCTTTTCACCGCGTCGAGCACGGTCTGCGCTTCGTCCAGCTCACCGCGCTCGGTCAGGCAGCGGGCATACAGGATCAGGGCCTTGGCGTTGGTGTTGTCTTCACCCAGCAATACCGTGAGCACGGCTTCGGCGTCGGCGAAACGACCGTCGTCGAACAGCGCCTGGGCCTGTTCGAATGGGTCGGCGGCAGCCGGAGGCGGCATCTGCACATGGGGTTCGAGCATGGTCCGCACCGCCGATTCCGGCTGGGCGCCGGCAAAACCGTCGACGGGTTGGCCGTCCTTGAACAACACCACCGTTGGCAGGCTGCGAATGCCGAAGCGGGCGACAATGTCCTGTTCGATGTCGCAGTTGACCTTGGCCAGCAGCAGTTCGCCCTGATAGCTCTCGGCAATGGTTTGCAGCATCGGCATCAGGGCTTTGCACGGCGCACACCATTCGGCCCAGAAGTCCACCAGCACCGGTTTGTGGAAAGAGTTCGCGATCACCGACTGGTCGAAATCGGCGGTGGTGGCGTCGAAGATGTAGGGCGTTTCCTGAGTCATGGGCAATCTCGTAGAGCGCTTGAATGGGGCAACTATACGGCTTGGTGGGGGTGGCTGAAAGCCGGGGAGGTCTTTCGTCTTGTGGTGTCCGATAGGACGCCTTCGCGAGCAAGCTCGCTCCCACAAGGGATCTCAAGTGTTCAGGCGACCCCTGTGGGAGCGAGCTTGCTCGCGATGCTTTTAAGGCTAGCGCCGCGCGTGGTACAGGCTCACATGCCGAAACTCTTCAGGCTCAGCCAGGTCCGGCAAGGTCATGGCCTGGAGCATGTCGATGCGTCTGTACAGCGGATGCTGGAAATCCCGTACCCGAGAGTCGGCCACCAACGCCTCACGGCCACGGCTGAGGAATTGATCGAGCAGTGGCAGGTTGGCCCGGTCGTAGAGCACATCGGCGACCAGGATCAGGTCGAAGCGATCAGCCTCGGCGAAGAAGTCCGTCGAATAACCCAGCTCCACGCCATTGAGTGCGGCATTGGCCTGGCACGCGGCAATCGCCAGCGGGTCAAGGTCGCAGGCCACCACTTCCAGCGCCCCGGCCTTGACCGCCGCGATGCCCGCCACGCCGGAACCGGCACCAAAATCCAATATGCGCTTGCCCTCGACCCACTGCGGCTGTTCGGCCAGGTAGCGGGCCATCGCCAGGCCGCTGGCCCAACAGAAGCTCCAATAGGGCGGCTCGTGGAGAATGCGGCGGGTTTCTTCCGGGCTGAAGGCACGGTCCATGTTGTCGCCGTCGATCAGCCACAACTTCAAGTCAGCGCCGGGTAGCGGGCAGGCCACCAGGCGCGCGTCACCGAGTAATTCACTCAACGCCCGTTGCAGGTCTTGCGGTGCACTCATGGCGCTTTGACGAATTGCAGGGTGCCCAGGGCCTGGGTGGTCGGTTGGCCGATGCGTTGCTCCGGCAGGTGCAGGATCAACTGGCCTGACTGGCTGGCGCGGCCGCGCAGTTCGACGCGGGCGCCGACCGGGAAGGCATCGGGGTTGAAACGCAGGCGGAAGGGCAGGGCCTGGTTGGTGCCGATCAGGCTGGAGCTGGCGAGCAATTGCTGTGGGCGGTCCTTGTCATCGATCACCAGCAACGCCAGTTCGACCTCGGCCCCGGCCGGCACGCCTTGCAAGGTGCCGCTCAATTCGCGCTGATACGCCGGCAGAGGTCCCAGTTCGGCCGCCTGGCGGGCTTTTTCCTGGGCCTGTTTCGGCGCTGGGGCCGGGGCGGGGGGCGCGGGCTTGGGGGCGTCGCTGCTGCACGCCATCAGCAGGCTGAAAAGACTGAGCAAAACGAGCGATCGTAGCGGCATGTGTGGCTCCAGCAAGGTGAATTCCATGGATCTGACGGTAGGCCCGTCTGTATACCGTAAACCCTATGGCTTGTCTTGCCAGTGGGATGCGCTACCATGGCCCTCCCTTTTTTTGTTGCCTGCCACCATGCACTGTCCCTTCTGCGGTGCCAACGACACCAAGGTCATCGACTCGCGACTGGTCGCCGAGGGCGAACAAGTCCGCCGCCGCCGCGAATGCCTGGCTTGCGGCGAACGTTTCACGACGTTCGAGACCGCTGAACTGGTGTTGCCGCGCCTGATCAAAACCGACGGCAGCCGCCAGCCGTTCGATGAAGAAAAACTGCGCGCCGGCATGCAGCGCGCCCTGGAAAAGCGCCCGGTGAGCGTCGAGCGCCTGGAAGCGGCGCTGGTGCACATCAAGCACAAGCTGCGGGCGACCGGCGAGCGCGAGGTCAAATCCCTGGTGGTCGGTGAGTTGGTGATGGCCGAGCTGCAGAAGCTCGATGAAGTCGCCTACATCCGTTTCGCCTCGGTGTACCGGCGCTTCCAGGACCTGAACGAGTTCCGCGAAGAAATCGACCGCCTGGCCCGCGAACCGGTGAAAGAATGACCGCCTCGGCGCAGCAGGCCATCCTCGACGCCCACTACATGGCCCGTGCCCTGGAGTTGGCGCGGCGCGGTCACTACACCACCCACCCCAATCCCCGGGTCGGTTGCGTGATCGTGCGTGACGGGCAGATTGTCGGCGAAGGCTGGCACATCCGCGCCGGCGAGCCCCATGCCGAAGTCCATGCCCTGCGCGCCGCTGGCGAACAGGCCCGCGGCGCCACGGCCTACGTGACCCTTGAGCCGTGCAGCCATCACGGGCGTACGCCGCCGTGTGCCGATGCGTTGGTCAACGCCGGCGTGGCGCGGGTGGTGGCGGCGATGCAGGACCCCAACCCGGAAGTCGCCGGGCGTGGCCTGCAACGGCTGGCCCAGGCCGGCATCGCCACCGAAAGCGGCGTGCTGGAGGGCGAAGCGCGCAAGCTCAATGAAGGTTTTCTCAAGCGCATGGAGCAGGGCCTGCCGTTCGTGCGGGTCAAGCTCGCCATGAGCCTCGATGGCCGCACCGCCATGGAAAGCGGCGAAAGCCAATGGATCACCGGCCCGGCCGCACGCTCGGCGGTCCAACGCCTGCGCGCCCAGGCCAGCGTGGTATTGACCGGCGCCGACACGGTGCTGGCGGACAACGCCCGGCTGACCGTGCGCGCCGATGAACTGGGGCTCGATGCCGAGCAGACCGCGCTGATCATGAGCCGTCCTCCGCTGCGGGTGCTGGTGGACGGGCGTCTGCGGGTGCCGCTGGATGCCGCGTTTTTCAAAGCCGGCCCGGCGTTGGTCGCTACCTGCATGGCGGTGGAAGAACAGTACGCCAACGGTCCCGAATGCATGATCGTGGCGGGCGATGACGGCCAGGTCGATCTGTATCGCCTGCTGGTGGAACTGGCGGGCCGTGGCGTCAACGAGGTGCTGGTGGAAGCCGGTCCTCGCCTGGCGGGGGCTTTTGCCCGGCAAGGGCTGGTCGACGAGTTCCAGATTTTCATCGCCGGCAAGTTCCTCGGTTCTTCGGCGCGGCCACTGCTGGACTGGCCGCTGGCGCAGATGAAAGACGCCCCGCAGTTGAAAATCACCGAAATCCGCGCCGTGGGCGATGACTGGCGAGTCATCGCCGTTCCCGTTGCGCAGGCGAGCGTATAATTCCCGGCTTTCGCGCAAGCGGCGGCCTGTTCTCGAGGAGGACTCCATGTTTACCGGCATCATCGAATCCATCGGCAGCATCCGTGCACTCACCCCCAAGGGCGGCGATGTGCGGGTCTACGTCGAAACCGGCAAGCTCGACCTGAGCGACGTCAAGTTGGGCGACAGCATCGCGGTAAACGGCGTGTGCCTGACGGCCGTCGAATTGCCAGGCAACGGTTTCCTGGCGGACGTCAGCCGCGAAACCCTCGACTGCACGGCCATGAACGACCTCAAGAGCGGCAGCCCGGTCAACCTGGAAAAAGCCCTGACCCCCACCACTCGCCTGGGCGGGCACCTGGTCAGCGGCCACGTGGACGGCGTCGGTGAAGTGGTGTCGCGCACTGATAACGCTCGGGCCGTGGAGTTTCGCATCCGCGCGCCGAAGGAACTGGCCAAGTACATCGCCCACAAAGGCTCGATCACCGTCGACGGCACCAGCCTGACGGTCAACGCGGTGGATGGCGCCGAATTCCTGCTGACGATCATTCCCCACACCCTGAGCGAAACCATCATGGCCTCGTACCGGCCAGGTCGCCGGGTCAACCTGGAAGTCGACTTGCTGGCCCGTTACCTGGAGCGCCTGCTTATGGGAGACAAGGCCGCAGAGTCTGACTCTTCACAGCGGCGGGCGGGTAACATCACTGAAAGTTTTCTGGCCGCCAACGGCTACCTCAAATCCTGACCCAAGGGGGTGCCGCGTGGCGCTCAATAGCATCGAAGAACTGGTTGAAGACATCCGCCAAGGCAAGATGGTCATCCTCATGGATGACGAAGACCGCGAGAACGAAGGCGACCTGATCATGGCCGCCGAGTGCTGCAAGGCCGAACACATCAACTTCATGGCCAAGCACGCCCGTGGCCTGATCTGCATGCCGATGACCCGCGAGCGCTGCGAGCTGCTGAAGCTGCCGCTGATGGCGCCGCGCAACGGCTCGGGCTTCGGCACCAAGTTCACCGTGTCCATCGAGGCCGCCGAGGGCGTCACCACCGGTATCTCCGCCGCTGACCGCGCGCGCACGGTGCAGGCCGCTGCCGCCCGGGACGCCAAGGCCGAAGACATCGTCAGCCCCGGCCACATCTTCCCGCTGATGGCCCAGGCTGGCGGCACCCTGGCTCGCGCCGGCCACACCGAAGCGGCCTGCGACCTGGCGCGCATGGCGGGCTTCGAACCCAGCGGCGTGATCTGCGAAGTGATGAACGACGACGGCACCATGTCCCGTCGTGCGGAGCTGGAAACCTTCGCCGCCGAACACAACATCAAGATCGGCACCATCGCCGACCTGATCCACTACCGGATGATCCACGAACGTACCGTTCAGCGGATTGCCGAGCAGCCGCTGGACAGCGAACTGGGCCAGTTCAACCTGGTGACCTACCGCGACTCGGTGGAAGGCGACGTGCACATGGCGCTGACCCTGGGCACCGTGTGCGCCGAAGAGCCGACCCTGGTGCGCGTGCACAACATGGACCCGCTGCGTGACCTGCTGATGGTCAAGCAACCCGGTCGCTGGAGCCTGCGGGCCGCCATGGCTGCGGTGGCCGAGGCCGGCAGCGGCGTGGTGCTGCTGCTCGGTCACCCGCTCGATGGCGACGTGCTGTTGGCGCACATCCGTGAAACCGGTGACCAGGCGGCGGTGAAAAAACCGACCACCTACAGCATTGTCGGTGCCGGTTCGCAGATCCTTCGTGACTTGGGCGTGCGTAAAATGCGCCTGATGAGCGCGCCGATGAAATTTAATGCGATATCCGGTTTCGATCTGGAAGTTGTAGAATACGTGCCCTCCGAATAATAGCCCGGGATTTTCCGGCCCTGTATTCGTGGCTAATATCACTGAGGAGCGCGTTATAGAACGTGCTCCGGCTCTTTAAGAGATCTGACGAATGACCCTGAAGACCATCGAAGGTACCTTCATCGCCCCCAAAGGCCGCTACGCTCTGGTAGTGGGCCGTTTCAACAGTTTCGTGGTCGAGAGCCTGGTTGGCGGTGCGGTCGATGCCCTGGTTCGCCATGGCGTGAGCGAAAGCGACATCACCATCATCCGTGCCCCTGGCGCCTTCGAAATTCCGCTGGTTGCGCAGAAAGTCGCTCAAAAGGGCGAATATGCGGCGATCATCGCCCTGGGCGCGGTCATTCGTGGCGGTACTCCGCACTTCGAATACGTGGCCGGCGAGTGCACCAAGGGCCTGGCCCAGGTGTCCATGGAATTCGGCGTGCCAGTCGCTTTCGGCGTACTGACCGTTGACTCCATCGAGCAAGCCATCGAACGTTCCGGCACCAAGGCCGGTAACAAAGGTGCCGAAGCTGCCCTGTCCGCCCTGGAAATGGTCAGCCTGCTGGCGCAGTTGGAGGCCAAGTGATTAGCGACGAAAGCGATCGTTTCAACCCGCGCGATCCAAAGCCTGCGGATGCCGGCAAGCCGTCGAAAAGCGTCAAGCGTCGCGAAGCTCGTCAGCTCGCGACCCAGGCGCTGTATCAATGGCACATGGCCAAGCAATCGCTGAACGAGATCGAAGCGCAGTTTCGGGTCGACAACGACTTCAGTGATGTTGATGGCGCTTACTTCCGCGAGATCCTGCACGGGGTCCCGCAGTTCAAGACTGAAATCGACACCGCGCTCACGCCTTGCCTGGACCTGACCATCGAAGAGCTGGATCCGGTTGAACTGGCAGTGCTGCGCCTGTCCACCTGGGAACTGCTCAAGCGCGTCGACGTACCGTACCGCGTGGTGATCAACGAAGGGATCGAGCTGGCGAAAGTCTTCGGTTCCACCGATGGCCACAAATTCGTCAACGGTGTGCTCGACAAGCTCGCCCCACGTCTGCGTGAAGCTGAAGTGAAGGCGTTCAAGCGCTAGTCAGCGCTTGATATCCGCATGGGTGAGTTCGAGCTGATCCGTAATTACTTCGCTGCCGCGCCTTGTGCGCAGGGCGGCGAGGGCGTTGCGCTGGGGATTGGCGACGACTGCGCCTTGCTGGCCGTTCCTCCCGGGGAACAGCTGGCGGTGTCCACCGACACGCTCGTGGCCGGTGTGCATTTTCCAGACCCGTGCGACCCGTTCCTGCTCGGCCAGCGCTCGCTGGCCGTGGCGGTCAGCGACCTGGCTGCCATGGGCGCCAACCCTTACGCCTTTACCCTTGCCCTGACCTTGCCGACGGTGACCACCGATTGGCTGCAAGCCTATGCCCGCGGTTTGAACCAGATGGCCCAGGCCTGTGGCGTGGCGCTGGTGGGTGGGGACACCACACGTGGGCCCCTGAGCCTGACCATGACCGTGTTCGGCCACGTGCCGTCCGGCCAGGCCCTGACCCGTAGCGGCGCACGGCCCGGCGACCTGCTGTGTGTGGGCGGCGAGCTGGGCACTGCCGCTGGCGCACTGCCGCTGGTGCTCGGCCAGCGCAGCGCCGAACCTGCGATTGTCGAGCTGTTGCTGGCCCATTACTGGTCGCCACGTCCGCAGATCGACCTGGGCCTGGCATTGCGTGGCAAGGCCAGTGCGGCGATGGATATTTCCGATGGCCTGCTGGCCGATTGCGGGCATATCGCCCTGGCGTCCGGGGTGGCCTTGCAGGTTGAACGGGACCGACTGCCGTTGTCCAACGCTCTGGTAGCGTTTCTTGGCCGGGCGGATGCCGAGCAGGTGGCCCTGAGCGGCGGTGACGATTACGTGCTGTTATTCGCCGTGCCACCGAACCGGTTGTCGACGTTGCAGGCCGCCGGCTGGCCGATCCACGTGATCGGCAGCGTACTGGCCGGGCAAGGCGTCACGCTGGTCGACAGCGTCGGGCACGACATCACTCCGCCAGTGCGGGGCTATCAACATTTTCGGGAGACACCGTGACAGATCATCCCAACCAGGTCCCGGCAGAATTCGTTCCGCCTTCGGTCTGGCGCAATCCCTGGCACTTCCTGGCATTTGGCTTCGGTTCGGGTACTTTGCCTAAAGCCCCGGGCACCTGGGGCTCGCTGGTTGCGCTACCCTTCATACCGTTGTGGCAGATGTTGCCGGACTGGGGCTACTGGTTGATGCTGGGCATCACCATGCTGTTTGGCTTCTGGCTGTGTGGCAAAGTGGCGGACGACCTTCGGGTGCACGATCATGAAGGCATCGTCTGGGACGAAATGGTCGGCATGTGGATCACCTTGTGGCTGGTACCGGAAGGCTGGTATTGGTTGCTGGCGGGTTTCCTGGTGTTCCGTTTCTTCGATATCCTCAAGCCGTGGCCGATCCGCTGGATCGA
This sequence comes from Pseudomonas brassicacearum subsp. brassicacearum, assembly GCF_008801605.1. Lineage (GTDB taxonomy): Bacteria > Pseudomonadota > Gammaproteobacteria > Pseudomonadales > Pseudomonadaceae > Aquipseudomonas > Aquipseudomonas brassicacearum. The sequence goes on from NZ_VZPJ01000019.1 coordinate 75,938, forward strand.
CCGGCACGTACACGGAGGTGTCGGCATCATGCTCGATGATGTATTGGCCGGGGTTTTCGCCTGGCTGGCAATGCAAGGATTGGTGTGGTGTTTCACCTGAGGGAGTCAGGCATGGGCGTAAGCCGCGCACTACTGCTGTTGCTGTGTTTAGGAGCCTGTGTGGGTGCAAGGGTGGCCGAGTCGGCTCCGCTGCCTGACAAGATCCGTGCGGCCAGCGAAGAGTGGGCCGATTACACCCAGGCCGATGGCCAGGGCATGGGCTGGGACATCTTGCGTGCAGTGTTCGAGCCTGAAGGCGTCAAGCTGGAGATCCGCAGTGTGCCCTACACCCGCTCAATCGGGTTGGTGCAGCGCGGCGAGGTCGATGTGCAGGTCGGTGCCTATCGGGATGAGTCCGAAGGCGTGCTTTACCCGAAGTGGCACTATGACGTCGATCACATCTATGCTCTGGGGCTGGCGTCCAAGCCGTCACCGACGCTGGCGACGATTGGCAGCTATCGGCTGGTATGGATGCGCGGCTACGAATACAACAACTACCTGCCCAACATCCGGCGTTTCAATGAGATTCACCGGTCGGTGGGTATCTTGCCGATGCTGATTCATGAGCGAGCGGACTTTTACATCGATGCATCGATGGAAATCGAAGAAGTGCTCGCCAAGGCCGACGATCCCAAGCAATTCAAACTTTCGCCGCTGATCAATTTGCCGCTGTACCTGGGCTTCGCCAACAACGAAAACGGCCGTACGTTGCGTGCGCTGTTCGACCGACGCATGGAAGTGCTGGTGAAGAGCGGCGAGTTGAAACCGATTTTCGAACGCTGGAAGCAACCCTATCCTTTCGACGAGAATGGCAATCCACCGAAGCCGTAATCAAACTTTTCGATGGTTATGGCCGACAATTCAGCCTAAGCGTCTACAGGAGCGTGCTGTTACAATGCCCGCCTCTGCGAAACTCCAGTACTAGATCAGGAGCACACCGGTGCCTGTCGTTTTTGTTGCCGCTTCCAAGCTGCCAACGCCGTTTGCGCAATTCACCATGCATGGTTTTCTCGATGAGGCCACCGGCCGCGAGCACGTCGTGCTCAGCCTGGGTGATTTTACCGACGGTTCTCCGGTGTTGGGCCGCCTGCATTCCGAATGCCTGACCGGCGACGCCCTGTTCAGCCAGCGCTGCGATTGCGGTTCGCAACTCGAGGCCGCGCTGCAGGCCATCGCCCGTGAAGGCCGTGGCGTGTTGCTGTACCTGCGCCAGGAAGGTCGTGGCATTGGCCTGTTGAACAAGATCCGCGCCTATGAACTGCAAGATGGCGGCGCCGATACCGTGGAGGCCAACGAACGCCTGGGCTTTGCGGCCGACCTGCGGGACTACAGCATTTGCCTGCCGATGCTCGAACACCTGGGTATCAAGTCCCTGCGGTTGATGACCAACAACCCACGCAAGGTCAAGGCCTTGACCGACATGGGCATCGTGGTGGCCGAGCGTGTGCCGCTGCACACCGGTCACAACCCCCACAACAAACTCTACCTGGCGACCAAGGCCAGCAAGCTCGACCACATGATGGGTAACGAGCACCAAGGCGAGGTTGACCGGGCGTGACGCGCGGTCAGGTCCGGCGGCGGCTGTCCGTCAGTTGGTGGAAATACCTGGCCCTGGCCTTGCTGCCACTGTTCGTGATCAACGCGGTGTTCGGCCAGGGCGAAGCGATTCTGCCGGTGCTGGCGATGCCGTTGTTCATTGCCGGCATGGCGTCGATGTTCGTCAGCCTGCGATTCTTCGGGCCGTACAAGCAAGCCCTGATCGCCACCCAGAAAGCCCTCGACACGCCCGAAGAACCCCAGGCCTGGATTGACCTGGCGGCCCGTCGTCGCGCCGCCTTCCTGGTGGCCGGGCTACCGGCCTGGGTCGGTGCCCTTGCGGTGTTCGTTGGCCTGGAGGCGGTGCCGTTGATGCTGCTGGCCTTGTCGACCGCCGTGTTGTTCTACCTGTACCGCATCCCGCGCCAACTCGGCTGATGAACCGCTGGCTGGCGGTCTTGCTGCTGGCCGTCAGCGCCTCGACGATGGCGGCTTCGCGGGTTGTCAGCCTCGCGCCGTCGCTGTCGGAAATCGTCGTTGAGCTGGGCTCCGCCGACCTCTTGGTGGGCGTGCTGGATGGCGGTGATCGTCCGCCAATCCTTAAAGACCTGCCTTCCGTAGGCCGTTACGGCCAGCTGGACATGGAGCGCTTGCTCAGCCTCCAGCCCGACCTGCTCCTGCTCTGGCCCGGCAGTGTCGGCCCGGCCCAGCGCGAGCAGCTCAAGGGCTTGGGCATTTCTGTCTATGTCGCCGAGCCCCGCAGCCTCGACCAACTCATCGTGCAAATTGAAGACATTGCCACGCAGCTCGGCCGCCCGGAGCGGGGCGTGCAACGGGCGGCGCAGTTGCGTGTGCGTCTTGCGGCGTTACGCCAGCGCTATCGACGGGACCCGCCGTTGCCGGTGTTCTACCAGGTCTGGGACCGGCCGCTGTACACCATCGGGGGCGGCCAGATCATCAGTGATGCGCTGGCGGTGTGCGGGGCCCGCAACGTCTTTGCCGACCTGAGCGTGCCGGCCCCGCAGGTGAGTGTGGAAGCGGTGCTGCAACGTAATCCGCAGGTCATCCTCGCCACGGAACAGGCGCAGCTCGACGCCTGGAAAACCTGGCCGGTGGCGCAGGGGCGGTTGTTGCTGGTCAATGACAAGGGGCTGGAGCGGCCCAGTGGACAGATGATCGAGGCGACGGCGCGGTTGTGCGAGTTGATTGCGCCAGATCGTTAGACCGTGGCGCCTGCAATCGCGAGCAAGCTCGCTCCCACATGGGATTTTGTTGTGAACACAAAACCTGTGGCCACTGAAGATCAACTGTGGGAGCGAGCTTGCTCGCGATGAGGTCAGTCCAGGCACCACAGGTTCTGGATCAGAGAGAGGGGGTCCAAGTAACCCCAAACAACCAGGTCCGACCCTCTTCCTGATACCCATACTGCTGACCCTCATGGCTATACAGCGCCCGGCTGTAACCCTTGTCCAGCAGGTTATCCACCTTCATCTCCAGCTTCACTTCCCGAGTCAGCGACCAGTTGCCGCGCAACCCGAGCAGGGCATAGCCGCCCAGGGCATGGCGGTTGTTTTCATCGTCATAGCTGCCACTCACCGCTTGCCAGGTGGCGCCCAGGCCCAGGCGGCCGAATTGCCGGTCCAGGTCCAGGCTCAAGGTCCGCCGGGCGCGGCGGGCCAGGGTGTGGCCGCTGTCGCGGTCACGTGGGTCGATGATGGCCAGGCCCAGGTTGCCCTGCCAGCCGAACACATCCTGCAGGTAGGCCATCTCAAAACCGTTGATCCGCGCCGAGGCAACGTTCTGTGGACGTGAGTTACTGCCAAAGATGATCGCGTCTTCCAGGTCCGTGCGGTACAGCGAGGTCTCCAGGCGGGCGCTCTCGCTCAGTTGGCTGCGCCATTGCAGCTCGTAGCTTTTTGCCGTTTCGGGTTTCAGGTCAGGGTTGCTGAAGTCCGGGTAGTACAGATCGTTGAAGGTCGGGGCGCGGAAGCTTTCGCTGTAGGTCAGCAATACGTCGTTGTCCGGATTGATTGGTAGAGTGAGCGTGCCGCTCCAACTGTTCTGGCCGCCGAATTGCTGATTCTGGTCGCGACGCAGGCCCAGTTCGGTGGAGAAGGTTTCGGCCTGGAAGCGATGCTGGATGAACGCGGCACGGTTCCAGCGGCTGTCTTCGTCGAACGGCGTGCTGCTGTTGACCCGGTCCTGATACCAGTCACCGCCGACGATCAGGCTGTTGCGCTCGTCCAGCGTCACGTCGTTCTGCCAAGTCACTGAATCGCGGTAGGTGTTAAAGACTTCGCGGACGTCGCTGAGCTTGTCGAAGGTCTTTTCACGGTTCTCGCTGTGGCCCAGTTCCAGGCGTGACTTCCAGGCCTCGTTGATTCGCCCGTCCACATAGGTGCTGAAGCTGCTCACCGCAAACTCGCTGTAGGGTTGCTGGGGCAGGGATTCGAAGGTGGCTGGGTCGAAGCGGCCGAACGGGTTGTCGTATTCGCTTTTGCCGCGGTTATCCAGCACGTTCAGGCCGACTTCCAGGTCATCGCTGGCGGCATGGCTCAGGCTCAGGCTGAAAGACTGGTTGCGGTTGGCATCGTCGTCGCGGTCGCTGGCATAGGACTCGCGGGTCCGATTGCTTCCAGCGCTCTCGTCGAGGCTGGCGCCGAGGTTGAAGCGGGTCTGGTCGTCGCCGCCGGACAGGCCCAGGCTGCGTTCCCAGGTCTGGTGGCTGCCAACGCCCACATGCAGGCGCGGTTGCAGACCTTGCTCGTTGCCGCGACGGGTGAAAATCTGAATCACCCCACCCACCGCATCGGCACCGTAGATCACCGAACGCGAACCGCGCAGCACTTCCACGCGCTCGATCTGGTTGATGTTCAGGCGTTGCAGGTTGCTGTCGCCGGAGGTGGCATTGCCGATGCGCTGACCGTCCACCAGCACCAGGCTCTGGGCCGATTTGGTGCCGCGAATGTAAATCCCCGGAAGGCTGCCGCGCCCACCCAGTGGTGCCACCTGCACGCCTGGCACACGGCTGAGCAAGTCAGTGACACTGGTCGGTTGCAAGCGCTCGATGTCCTCGCGGGTGAACACCGTGTTGGCGGCGCTGCTGTCGTTGCGGGCCTCGACCTGGCGGTTGGCGCTGATCACGATGTCGGGCAGCTTCAGGGCCTGGTCGCGCTCGAAGGTGTCGGCCAGCAGGTCGGGGGTGGGTAGCAGGGAGAGGGTGAGGGCGAGGCGGAGTTTCATGGGGTTCCAATCATGCTTGATTCACACAAAACCAATGTGGGAGCGAGCTTGCTCGCGATAGCGGTGTGTCAGCCAATGGGTTTATTGACTGATCTTCCACTATCGCGAGCAAGCTCGCTCCCACAGGGGCTTGTGTGGGCTGAACTTACAGGCCCAGCAACAGCAACCGCTGGCGCACCGCCGCTTCGATTCCCACCTCGTCCAACCCACATTCGGCGAGCATCTGCGCCGGCTTGGCGTGTTCGACATAGCTGTCCGGCAAGCCCAGGTGCAGCACCGACTTGAGGATGTTTTCCCGGGCCAGGAATTCGCTGACCGCCGCACCGGCGCCGCCCATGATGGCGTTTTCCTCGAGGGTCACCAGCAGGTCGTGGCTGCCGGCCATCTCGCGCACCAGGGCTTCGTCGAGGGGTTTGACGAAGCGCATGTCCACCACGGTGGCGTCCAGGGTCTCGGCGACTTTCAGGGCTTCGGCCAGTTGCACGCCGAACACCAGCAGGGCGGTATGCTTGCCCTGGCGGCGAATCACGCCCTTGCCGATCTCGATCGGCTCGAGGTCGGTCGAGATCGTCGCGTTCGGGCCGGTGCCACGCGGGTAGCGTACTGCCGCCGGGCCATTAAACAGGTGGCCGGTGGTGAGCATCTTGCGCAACTCGTTTTCGTCGCTCGGGGTCATCACCAGCATGCCGGGGATGCAGCGCAGGAACGACAGGTCGAAGCTGCCGGCGTGGGTCGGGCCGTCTTCGCCCACCAGGCCGGCGCGGTCGATGGCGAACAGCACGTCGAGGTTCTGTACCGCGACGTCATGAATCAGTTGGTCGTAGGCCCGTTGCAGGAACGTCGAATAGATCGCCACCACCGGCTTGGCACCTTCACAGGCCATGCCGGCGGCGAGGGTCACGGCGTGCTGCTCGGCAATTGCCACGTCGAAATAGCGTTGCGGGTAGCGTTCGCTGAAGGCCACCAGGTCCGAGCCTTCCTTCATCGCCGGGGTAATGCCCACCAGGCGCGGGTCGGCGGCGGCCATGTCGCACAGCCATTGGCCGAAGACGCCGGAGTATTTCGGTCCACCGGCCTTTTTCGGCGCGGCCGCCGGAGCGTCCAGGGGTTCGAGCTTGGTGATGGCGTGGTAGCCGATCGGGTCGACTTCCGCCGGGGCGAAGCCTTTGCCTTTCTTGGTGACCACGTGCAGGAACTGCGGCCCCTTGAGGTCGCGCATGTTGCGCAGGGTGGCGATCAGCGTAGGCAGGTCATGGCCGTCGATGGGGCCGATGTAGTTCCAGCCCAGTTCTTCGAACAGCGTGCCGGGGACCAGCATGCCCTTGGCATATTCTTCGGTGCGGCGGGCGATTTCCCAGGCGCCGGGCAGGCGCGACAGCACTTTCTTGCTGCCTTCGCGCATGCTGGCGTAGGTGCGGCTGGAGAGGATCTTCGCCAGGTAGTTGGACAACCCGCCCACGTTGCGCGAGATCGACATGTCGTTGTCGTTGAGGATCACCAGCATGTTGGCGTCGACTTCCGGCGCGTGGTTCAGCGCCTCGAAGGCCATGCCCGCGGTCAGTGCGCCGTCGCCGATCACGGCAATGGCCTTGCGCTCGCTGTTTTGCAGGCGTGCGGCAATCGCCATGCCCAGGGCGGCGCTGATGGAGGTGCTGGAGTGGCCGACGCCAAAGGTGTCGTATTCGCTCTCGGAGCGGCGCGGGAAGGCGGCGATACCGTCCTTCTGGCGCAGCGTGCCCATACGCTCGCGACGACCGGTAAGGATCTTGTGCGGGTAGGCCTGGTGCCCAACGTCCCACACCAGCCGGTCGTCCGGGGTGTCGAACACGTAATGCAACGCGATCGTCAGCTCGATGACGCCCAGGCCCGCGCCGAAGTGCCCACCGGTCTGGCCGACCGTGTAGAGCAGCTCCAGGCGCAACTCATCGGCCAGGGTTTCCAGCTCGGCTTCACCCAGGCGACGCAGGCCGTCCGGCGTGTTGGCGCGGTCCAGCAGGGGCGTGGTCGGGCGCTTGCGGGGAATCTCTTGAAACGTCGTGGGCATCAGGCGAATCGTTATAGGTATAGAAAGAGGCGGCAGTTTACCTTATGCATCGCAAGCTGCCCACGCGTAGGCCGGAACTTGGCCGATACGCACTTATGAATGGGTTGACCCTGTATCAGCTGCGTCGTTCGACGATATAGCGCGCCAAGTCGCGCAACGGCTCGGCCGCCGCGTCAAAGGGTCGCAGCGCGGCCAGCGCCTGGTCGCGCAACTCCAGGGCGTAGGCCTTGGCGGCGTCGAGGCCGAGCAGGGCCGGATAGGTTGGCTTGTCGCGGGCGATGTCGGCGCCCTGGCGTTTGCCCAGGGTCTGGGTATCGCTTTCGACGTCGAGGATGTCGTCCTGCACCTGGAACGCCAGGCCGATGGCTCGGGCGTAGGTCTGCAAGGCTTGCAACTGGGCGGGCGTGGCCCGGCCGCTGGCCAGGGCACCGAGCCGGACGCTGGCCTCGATCAAGGCGCCGGTCTTGTGCCGGTGCATGTATTCCAGGGCGCTCTGGTCCAGCTTCAGGCCCACTGAGCCCAAATCGATGGCCTGGCCGCCGACCATTCCGGCAGGGCCTGCCGCCAGCGCCAGGGCGCTGACCATGTCCAGGCGAACCTGCGCCGGGCAATCGCTCAGGGCTGGATCCAACAGGGCGGTGAAGGCCAGGCTCTGCAAGCCGTCGCCGGCCAGGATCGCGCAGGCTTCGTCGAATTGCTTGTGAGTAGTGGGCTGGCCGCGCCGCAGGTCATCGTCGTCCATGGCCGGCAAATCGTCGTGCACCAGCGAGTACGCGTGGATCAACTCCACCGCACAGGCGGCGCCGTTGGCCTGCTCGGCCTGGCCGCCCAAGGCTTCGCACGCGGCGTAGGCCAACAGCGGCCGCACACGCTTGCCGCCGTTCATCACGCTGTAGCGCATGGCTTCGTACAGGCGCGCCAGCTCCGGGCTCGGGGCGCTGAACAACGTCTCCAGTGCAGCATTGACCCGGGCCTGGCTGCTGGCCTGATAGGCGCCGATCATTCAGGCTGTTCCGCGTCGAAAGGCTCTTCGGTCAGCTCACCGTCACGTTCGAGCAGCAATTGCACCTTCTGCTCGGCCTGGGCCAGCGCTGCCTGGCAGTCACGAGTCAAGCCGATACCTTGCTCGAAGGCGGTCAGCGAGTCTTCCAGCGACAATTCGCCGTTCTCCAGGCGTTCGACCAGCGTTTGCAGGTCGGCCAGAGATTGTTCGAAATCCAGTGCAGCTTTTTTGCGGGCCATGGCGGCTATTCCGGTTGACTGTTAAACCGGCGCGACACTAGCAGACATGGGGTATTGGGGCAAATCAGGACCGCCGGGCGTCACCCCGATCAGCAAGGATGTCGGAACCTGTGGCGAGGGGATAAATCCCCTCGCCACAAATGATCTCAATCAGCGGGATAGTTTATTCGGTAACGGGTGCTGCGCCCGCCGCCGGGCATCCGCTCCAGGCAACCTTTCTCCAGCAGTTCCGCCAGGTGTCGCGTTGCTGTCGCCTTGGAGACCTTGGCCACGGCTTGATATTGAGTGGCGCTGATCCCCTGCCCGAAGCCTTTTTCGCCGCCATCGAGCAACCGGTTCAGCACTTTGGACTGTTCAGGCGTGAGTGCCGAAGCGCGATGGGCCTGCCAGAACCGGGTCTTGCCCAGCACGCTTTCGATCTGTGTCATCGCTTTATGCAGGCTGCGCAACAGTGTCTGCAGGAACCAAGTCAGCCAGCCGGTGATATCCAGCGTGGCTTTCTGGCTGTTTTCCAGGATTCGGTAATAACCGGCGCGGTCGTCCAGGATGCTCACGGACATGGCGTAGAAACGGATCGCCTGAGCCTCACCCTGGGCCAATGCCAAATCGGTCAGGGTGCGGGTCAGGCGACCATTGCCATCGTCGAATGGATGCAGAGTAACAAACCAGAAATGAGCAATGCCGGCACGCAGTAGCGGATCGAGGCTGACCTGATGGCGACTGGCTTCGAACCAGTCGACGAACGTTTGCAATTGCTGTTCAAGGCCCTGGCGAGGCGGCGCCTCGAAGTGAACGATAGGTCGGTCCAGCCTGCCCGAAACCACTTGCATCGGTTCGTCACCGCGCAGCGCGCCTACGCGGATCTGTCGATAGGCAAGGTCGCTTGTTTGATCAGGGAACAACCACTCGTGCCATTCCAGCAAGCGTTCGACCGTCAGGGGCTGGTTGAAGTGCCGGGTCGCGTCCAGCAACAGGTTCGCCAAGCCTTCGCTGCGTTGGTTGACCGGCGTGTCGTCGACGTGCTCGAGGCCCAGGCGGCGAGCGAGGGACGAGCGCACCGAGCCGACATTCAATTGTTCTCCTTCGATAGCCGAAGAGGTCACGATGTTTTGCAGCAAGGCATCCAGTTCGTTCTGGGCACTGAGCGAAGCCGTGACCGCGCCCGTCATTCCGAGCAATTGACCTTGTGTCTGCACGCATTCGCGTAGCAGGGGGGCCAATGCTTCAGCTTGCCAGCGGAAGTCGGGCCAGTCGGGCTGTTGCCAGATCCAATGGGGTGTCATGCGCCTGTCCAAAGATGAATGAGCCGAATAATAGCGCTATTCGGCTCATTTTGTGAGCCGAATAGACCCTCTATTCGGCTCACGCCCCCCTCAGTACGTGATTTCCCACACAGAATCGTGCGTTCCCCGATTGTTAATAATCCGCCGAATCGCTAACCTTCGCGCCATCTACGGCCCCCTTGCGACGGGGCCTTCAGACGAAACCTGAATAATGACAAGCGCGCTGAGGATTGGCGCCGGGTTGCGTCGTGCATGGCAGGAGGCATACGTGCGTTTTCTTTCTTTATTGATCGTGCTGATGGGCGCGCCGCTGGCGTGGGCGCAGCCTTCTGCCGAGATGTCGGAGCCGGTGGGCGGTTGGCGCTACAGCGGCTTGCTTGATCGCACCGAAAACCCGCAAGTCGCCTATCCCACACCGCCCATCGACCGGGGCGTGCAGCGCAATCGCACAATGATCGAGGGCCGGCTCAAGGCCATGGGCACGGCTCGCCAGCCCCACAGCCTGGCGGTCAACGGCAATCCACTGAATCTCTATACCGACGACGACGGCCGTTTCGCCCGGCCGTATGCGTTCGGCGCCGGCTCCAACAGCGTCGAGGTGCGCAGCTCAGAAGGCCAGTCCCTCAAGCGCGTGCAATTCTATGAAGCCAACAACCTGCGCACCCCGGCGCAGATCCGCGTGGTGCTGGGCTGGGACGATCCGAAGGCCGAACTCGATCTGCATATCGTCACACCCGACGGCCAACATGCGTTCTTCGGCCAACCGGCGCTGAGCAACGGCGGTGGTCTCGACCCGGATGGCGTCGATGGCCCCGGCCCTGAAATGTTCACCATGACCGCGCCGATGCACGGCACCTACCTGGTCTACGTGAACTATTGGGGCAACTACGGCAGCGGTGGCTACAACTTCGATGAGACCAGTAACGAGAACGAGGTGATCACCTCGCAGATCAACCTGGTGCTCAACGAAAACACCGTCAATGAAAAACGCGAGACCTTTGTCGTGCCCCTGCGCGCCATTGGCGATCTGTTGCTGGTCAAGACTTTCAACTACTAAGTATCCGCTCCACGGATGAACAGGCCCTTGTGAATATGAGCGACAACACTGCTTCCCCGACCACGCCGACACCTGTCGCCAAACCTGTGCGCCGCTGGCCGGCGATACTGATCGGGCTGTGCCTGGTAGGCGGTGTGGCCGCCGGGCTGGGCTGGTTCATGAACAAGCCCAAGGCGCCGCCCATGGAGTTGGCGCTGGAGAAACTCGGCTTGAGCCGTCCCGACGGCTTGCTCGAGGCCCATTCCCTGAGCCAGTTGCCCAAGGACCTGTTGGCGGTGCCGTTCCTCAAGGCCACGCTCACCGAGGACTTCGTCTTCTATTACGAGGCCCATGCCGACCGTCTCGGGCTGATCGGCAGCCTGCGCCGGATCATCTACGAGCATGACCTCAAGCTGCAGGACAGCCTGATCGAAGAACTTTTCGACCAGCCGGCCGATGTCGCGCTGTGGCGCGGTGCGGACGGTCGCCTCAAGGATTTCCTGTTGGTGATGGATCGTGGTGGCCTGGCCAAGGTCCTGGAGCCGTTGGCGAAAGTCGCCCTGGACGACACTCAGTTGAGCAAGCTCAGCGACCTGAAGGTAGGCGGTGACGACGTCGCGCTCTACCAGCTCAGCTACAATGCCAGCAAATCCCTGGTCTTCGCCTCCCATGGCGACAAGCTGGTGGTGCTGTCCAACCCGACCAAGCTGTATGACCCAGCCAGCGGCTCCGCGGTTGAGCCGGGCAGCGTTTCGACGACCGCCCTGGCTGCCTTGCTCAATGGCGACAAACTGTTCCCCGAAGCCTTCGGCCTGCCGCCCAAGGCGCCGGAGGTCAAGCAACGCATCTCGGTCAACGCCAGCGTGCTCGCCATGGGCTACCAGCGGTTCATCCCGAACTTCGCCGGCTTGCGTTTCGACATGGACGACAAGGGTTGGCACAGCTTCCTGGCGATGGACGAGCTGGAAAACCAGCCGGACTTCGACTTCAAGCCGATCTGGCAAGCCATGCCCATGGGCGCCAGTGCCTGCGTGGCCTTGCCCCTGGCCGCCGAGCAACAGAAACCGTTGCTGGTAAAACTCGGTGCCGACGAAAAAGCCGCCCAGGCCATGGTCGACCATGTGGCCGGCGCAGCAGGCCTGTGCTGGTACGCCGATTCGCGCCTGTACACGCCGCTGCTGGTGGCGAGCCTGAATGAAGACGACGGCAAGCTCGACGCCGACCTGGGCAACCTGTTCGGTTCGATGGTCGGTGCCTATGAAAACAACGTTGCCGAGCATGCATTCCCGGTGGTCGAGAAGCAGCAAGGCCCGACGCACCAGTGGCTGCGTCAGGTCAGCTCCAATTTCGGTCCCTACCTGGCCAAGGAAGCGGAACAGCCTGACGCGATTACCGGCAAGGCCTTCCTGCGGGTCAGCCTGGCGCGCCACGGTTCGACCTTGCTGTTCTCCCTCGATGACAAACTGGTGGACAAGGCCCTCGGCACCCTCGACAAACGCTTCCCGCCCATGGCCGACGTGGTGCCCAAGGACCTGCTGATGCCGGTCTACTTCGGCCCGGACTCCATGGCGCAACTGATGCAGCGCGAAACCCTCGACAGCTTGCCCCAGGACATGGAGCCGGTGTTCTACAACGCCGCGCAAACCTACCTGATCCCGAAACTGCGCACCCTCGGCGGCTACGGCAAATACGCCCTGACGTTGCCTGAAGGCAGCGAGCCGGATGGCCACTGGCAGTGGCTGCCGCTGGAATGGAAAGCGCTGTGACAGCACTGATCCGCAACCCCGCGTTGACGCTGCTGCTGGCGTTGCTGCTCGGCGGGCCTGCGCTTGCCGTCGAGGCGCCGGCGTTGGACGTGCAGCAATCCCAGGTCTTTCGTGCCTGGTTCGTGCGCATCGCCCAGGAACAGCTGACCAAAGGCCCGAGCCCGCGCTGGTATCAGCAGGACTGCGCCGGGCTGGTGCGCTTTGCCGCCAACGAAGCGCTGAAGGTCCACGATGAAAAATGGCTGCGCAGCAATGGCCTGTCCAATCGCTACCTGCCGCCGGAACTGCCACTGAGCGATGCGCAACGGCGCCTCGCCCAGCAATGGCAGCAGGGCGGCGGCAAGGTCGGACCCTACGTCAACGCCATCAAGCTGATCCAGTTCAACAGTCACCTGGTGGGCCGCGATGTCGCCCAGGCCCGTCCCGGCGACCTGATGTTCTTCGATCAGGGCGACGACCAGCACCTGATGATCTGGATGGGCCGCTACATCGCCTATCACACCGGCACCACAACCCCTACCGACAACGGCATGCGCTCCGCAAGCCTGCAACAACTCATGAACTGGAAGGACACCCGATGGATACCCGACGCAGCCAACCCCAACTTCATCGGCGTCTATCGACTCAACTTTCTCTCCCAATGACCGGTGCCCGCATGCTGCGCTTGTGTTCAAAATTGCCCCTGCTGTTTGTCTTGTTGCTGGCACCTGTCGTGAACGCCGAAGATACGGTGGAGCCCAGCGGCTACACGCCGGTGTCCGGTGAAAGTTTCTTCCTGCTGGCCGACAGCAGCTTTGCCAGCGACGAGCAGGCCATGGTTCGCCTCGAAGCGCCGGGCCGCGACTACCGTCGATTCCGCATGGAGCCCTACGGCGGCGCCGATATCCGCGTCTATCGCATCGACAAGCCGCTGGATTTCCTCAAGCGCCAGAAGAACCTGCACCGCGTGGTCAGCGACGGCCAGTTCAAGGGCGAAGGCCTGTCGAACACCCTCGCGTACCTGTGGGACAACTGGTACCGCAAGTCTCGTCGGGTGATGCAACGGGCGTTTTCCTATGAGTCGCGCCTGCAAGTCATTGAAGAAGTGCCGGAACTGAGTGTCGGTGATGCCCTGGTCGCGCCGACCCCGTACGACGCACCGCCACAATTCGCCTTGATCCCGGGCTTGCCGGTGGTCAGCCAGTTCCGTTATCCGCTCTGGGAAGCCAAGCCGATCCAGCCGCCCGCGGGCGTCAACCTGGCCGGCTCGTCCAGTGACTTCGTCAGCGTCGCGCCGGGCAACGTCTATGTACCGCTGGGCCAGTTGAAGCCAGGCCTGTACCTGGTGGAAGCGCTGATCGGCAAATACCGCGCGACCACCATGGTCTTCGTCTCCAACACCGTGGCGGTAAGCAAGATTGCCGGTGATGAATTGCTGGTCTGGGCCGCACGCAAGCATGAAGGGCGTTCGGTGCCCAAGGTCAACGTGCTGTGGACCGACGGCCTGGGCGTGATGAGCAGCGGTGCCACCGATGAAGACGGCCTGCTGCGCCTCAAGCACGTCAGCCCGGAGCGTTCCTTCGTCATCGGTGAAGATGAGGAGGGCGGGGTATTCGTCTCGGAAAACTTCTACTACGACAGCGAAATCTACGACACCAAGCTCTATGCCTTCACCGACCGGCCGCTATACCGGCCAGGGGATTGGGTATCGCTGAAAATCGTCGGTCGTGAGTTCAAGAACGCCCGTGATTCGGTGCAACCGAGCGCCGCCGACGTCAATGTCAGCGTGCTGGACGCCACCGGTACCGAGCTGCAAACCCTGGCCCTGAAGCTCGACTCCAAGGCCGGCACCCAAGGCCGTTTCCAACTGCCGGAAAACGCCGTGGCCGGCGGTTATGAGCTGCGTTTCAGCTACAAGGACCAGCTCTACAGCAGCGCCTTTCGTGTCGCCGAATACATCAAGCCGCACTTCGAGATCGCCCTGAACCTGGCCAAGCAGGACTACCGCACCGGCGAGCCGGTCAAGGGCAACCTTGTGCTGCTGTACCCGGACGGCAAACCTGTGGTGAATGCCACGGTGAGCCTGAGCCTGCGCGCCCAGCAATTGTCGATGGTCGATAACGAGCTGCAATACCTGGGGCAATTCCCGGTCGAGCTGACCAGCAGCGAAGTGACCACCGATGCCAAGGGCAACGCGACCCTCGACTTGCCGGCCGCCGACAAGCCGAGCCGCTACACGCTCACCGTGTTTGCCAGCGATGGCGCGGCGTATCGGGTCAAGACCACCAAGGAAATCCTCATCGACCGTGGCGCGGCGAATTTCCGCCTGAGCGCTCCCCAGCGGTTCAGCGCCACCGGCCAGAAGGTGTCGTTCAGCTACGCCAACGAAGGCGGCAACGAACAAGCCAAAGCCGTGACGCCAGGCAGCTACGCCTGGGTGCGCCTGGAAGACCAGAGCACCGGCGAAGGCAAACTGGCGGCCAAGGACAAGGGCTTCAGCCTGACCTTCGATCGCCCTGGCACCTACAACCTGACGCTCAAGGACGACCACGGCCGGGTCATTGGCGCCGCCGCCCATGCAGTGACCGGTGAAGGCATCAAGGCCGTGCCGGGCACTGTCGAGATCGTCTTCGACAAGCCTGAATACAAGACCGGTGACGAAGCGCTGGCGCTGATCACCTTCCCGGAGCCGGTCAGCGACGCGCTGCTGTCGCTTGAGCGGGACAAGGTCGAGGCCACGGCGCTGCTGTCCAAGGGCGGCGACTGGCTGAAGATGGAAAAGCTCAGCGACACCCAATACCGCGCGCGCATTGCCGTGAAGGATAACTTCGCGCCGAACCTGACCTTCTCGGTGCTGTACACCAAAGGCGGTCAGTACAGCTTCCAGAACGCCGGTATCAAGGTGGTCACGCCGCAGATCGACGTTGCCGTCGTCACTGACAAAGCCACCTACCGCCCAGGCGACACGGTGACCGTGGACCTGAGTACCCAGTTCGCTGGCAAGGCGATCCCGGCGCACCTGACGGTCAGCGTGGTGGACGAAATGGTCTACGCCCTGCAACCGGAAGTGGCCCCGACCATCGATCAGTTCTTCTATCACCCGCGTCGCAACAACGTGCGCACCAGTGCCAGCCTGTCGTTCATCAGCTACGACGTGGCACTGCCAGGCAGCCCTGGCGCGCCGGGCAAGGCCAACCGCAGCGAACGCGGGGTCAAGGTACTGGAGCGGCCACGTCGTGAAGACGTCGACACCGCTGCATGGCAGCCGGAGCTGGTCACTGACGCCAACGGCAAGGCCCGTTTCACCTTCAAGATGCCGGACTCGCTGACTCGCTGGCGCATCACGGCCAAGGCCATTGCCGACGACGGCCAAGTGGGCCAGAAGAAGCAGTTCATCGCCTCGGAAAAACCGCTGTACCTGAAATGGAGCGGCCCGACCCGTTTCCGCACGGGCGACAAGCCGCAACTGGGCCTGTTCGCGTTCAGCCAGTCTGAAAAACCACTGAAGGCCGAGCTGCTGATCCGCTACGCCGGCACTGAACAGCGCATGGCGGTGGACCTGAAAAACGGCATCAACTATGTGGCGCTGCCGGCCCTGGAACTGAGCAGTGGCGACTTGAGCGTGCAGTTGCAATTGAACGGCGAAACCCAGGACGCCCTGGCCATGCGCTTGAACGCCAGCGGCAATGGCTGGCAAGTCACCCAGAACCAGCGCCTTGATGTGGCGAGCGGTGACACCCCGTTGACCCTGCCGGCCGACGCCAGCGATATTCGCCTGCGCCTGGATGACAGCCCGCAAGCGTTGTTCCGTTCGGCCCTGGATGACCTGCTGAGCTATCCGTACGGTGGCGTCGAGCAGACCGCCAGCCGTCTGTTGCCATTGAGCATCGCCTATCCGACCCTGGCGTCGAACCCGCAGATCCGCGACCGCTTGCGGTTGATCATGCAGAACAGCCGCTTGCGCCTGGTGCAGATGGCCGGCCCCTCGGCGAGCTTTACCTGGTGGGGCCAGGACGGTGAGCCGGATGCATTCCTCACCGCCTATGCCTATTACGCCGACTGGCACGCCAGCAAGGCCCTGGACCTGAGCCTGCCGCCGGAACACTGGCAACGGGTGCTGGAGGTCTACGCCAAGCAGGCCGGCGATACGCCGCTGCTGCAGCGTGCGCTGATCCTGTCGTTCGCCAAGCAGATGCAACTGCCGGTGAACACCCTGCTCAGCGGCTTGATGGACGACCTGGCCAAGGCCAGTGAAGACAGTACCGAGAGCGTGCTGGACAGCGGCGAAGACAGCCTGGTCATGAACGCCCCGGATTCGGCCCTTGGCTTGGCCAGTGCCCGTGTCCTGACCGCGTCCCTGGCGAAACAAGCCAAGGTGCCGTTGCCGGCGGCCTTCAGTCGTCAAGCCGATGCCGCGCAACAGCAACTGGAGCTCAGCTCGCAGCCGTTCGTCGAGGCCCTGGTGCTGTCGTTGCAGAGCTTCGATCAGGCCCGCGCCACGGCATTGCTGGAGCGTGTGTTGCCGCAGCAGTCCACCCTGGAACGGGCCCTGGCCCTGACCTGGTTGCAGCGCAGCATCGAACAGGCAGCACCGGCCGTGGCCCTGGCACCGGGCGAAGGCTGGGTAGCCAAGCAGGGCGCGACCGGTGAAACCTACTGGCAGTGGCAGGGCGCGCAGCTTCCAACGATGCTGACCCTGACCGGCGCCCAGGAGCGTCCATTGCAAGCGGCACTGAGCTTCCAGAGCCAGCAACCGCCGGTAGCACCGATGGCCGTGTCCATCACCCGTCGCCTGTCGCGTCTGGTGCCGGGCGACGAGGCCTTCACCTTCAAGCTTGAAGCCGTGGGCAACAAACCGTTGTCCAGCGACAGCCTCTACCTGGATGAAGTGATCATCAACAGCAAGGCGCCGACGCCTCTGCGCTACGGCATGCTCGAAGTGCCGCTGCCGCCGGGCGCCGATGTGGAGCGCACTACCTGGGGCATCCAGTTGATGGGCAAGGCCGACAGCGAGCCGACGTCCCTGGAAAAAGCCCGCTTCGAGCCCGGCCAGATGGCGTATGCGGTGCCGGTGGATGCCCTCAGTGGCGAGCTGCGCCTGCGGCACTTGGTGCGCTTCTCCCAGAAAGGCCAGTTCACCTTGCCACCGGTGCGCTTCACCCAGGTCTACGCGCCGCAACATCAGGCGCGGGAACAGAAACCGGCGCTCGGTCAGATCACGGTCAACTGACATGCGCAGGCTGTGGGTTGGGTGGTTGTTGTGCTTGATCCCTGCGCTGGCAACAGCGCAGGACGAGCCGTTGCGCCTGGCCTTCGACGGTCAATTGCTGCGCGTGAGCCAGACCCAGGTGCTGGATCGCCAACCATTGCCCGACACTTTGCAGGCGCCACTGGGCAGCCTGTGGAAGCTGTTTGTCTACGCCTGGCTGGTGGACACCGACGCTCGCGAACCGGTCTATGAGTGCCGCGGCGAGTCGAAGGAAGAAGTCTATTGCTGCAACGCCGGGCAGAGCATCGGTCGTGACCAGGCCCTGGTGAAATCCTGTGGCTTGTATTTCGAGCCACAGCGGCTCGGGCTGTCGGCCTCGAACTGGCGCGATTACTGGCAGGCCCGTCAGGCGCCGGCATGGTTGTTGGATCTGCCGACCTTGCAACCCCAGACGCAAGTGCCCGTCGTGCAGTTACTCAAGGCCCTGGCTACGCTGCCGGCCCAGGAGCAGGCGCGACGGGTGCTGCTGGATGTGGCGCTCAGCGCGGCCGACGGGCGGCTGGTCGGCGAATTGGGCAGTCGCCTGCGGGTCAAGACCTGGAGCTGGCTGGGTGACCAGGGGCCTTCATCGCGACAGGGCGGTTTCGCCGGTTGGCTGGCCGATGGCACCCCGGTGTGGGCCGGTGGCCGCGGCACCAGCCAGCAGGTCCTGAAGGTCTACGGTGAAGGTCTGGCGGCGGCATTGCCAGCGCGCTGGCCGGCGGAAACCGGACGTTGCGTGGAAGTCGGCCTGTTTGCCCGCTATCCGTTGCAGCGGGTGATGTCCGGTGACCGTCCGGCCTCGCCGGGTCAACTGCGCGGCGACTACCGCGTCGAATTTACCAATGGCAATCAATTGGACATCCACAGCGATGGCGAGCTGTTCCTGATGCCCGGCAAGCTGGTGGCGCGTCTGGACCGGGAGGAATACGTCGCCCGGGTCTTGCAGCGCGAAGCCAAGGCCGAGCCTGCCGAGGCGGCCAAGGCCCTGGCCGTGGCGATCCGCACCTACCTGCTGCAGAACGCCCAGCGTAACGGCGATTGCCTGAGCATCGACGACAGCAGCCATCGCCAGCGCGTCGCGCCACGCCCGGCGGCGCCCGAAACCCGCGCCATTGCCGCCTGGACCAGCGACCTGGTCCTGGCCGGCACCGATGTTACCTACCACTCCGACCAGCCTGGGCCGGACAAACTGTCCTGGGCACAAGCGGTGGAACAAGCCAACGCCGGCCAGCGCTACGACGCCATCCTGCTGCACGCCTACCCGCGCGCCAGCCTCAGCCGCTGGGACAACCCGGTGGCATCCTGCGAGGCGCTGCCCGCCGCGCAGGACTGGTTGCTGAAACAGCGTCGGGGCTGGCGCGAGCGGCTGGAAAGTGAAGTGGGCTACAACGAAATCAGCGCTTTCGCCGTCTGCCGCGTCGCCTTTGGCCGGCCTTATGTCGACCGCGAGCGCCAGCGCATCTACGTGCGCGGCGTGCTGTCGCTGCAGGATCGTCTCGACCTGACGCATGAATATCTGCACCTGGCCTTCGAAGCTCATCCCAACGGCCAGGACGAAACCTATATCGAAGGGCTTGCCCGTCACCTCTTGCTGGAATAGACCATGACACTCCGTTATCCACAGGTCTTGCTGTTGCTCTGCGCCCTGACCGCGTTGCCCTCGGCCATGGCCGCCGACACTATCAAGCTCGACACTCCGATTGGCGGCTGGCGCAGCGGTGCGCCGGGCGGTGAAGGCGAAAGTTTCAGCCAGACCGTCAACTACCCGGCTTCGTCGGTCAACACGCCCCCGGGCCAAGCCAACACCGCACGCATTACCGGGCAGATCAAAAGCGCACCCAAGGACAGTAACGTACCGGGCCAACTCATCGTCAACGGCGTCAGCCTGCCGCTGAAGCTGGACGAGGAAGGTCGCTTCGACCGGCCGTTCTCGTTCCCCAACGGCAGCAACAGCGTTGAAGTACGCAGCGCCGATGGCCAGCAGCGCCACCGCACGCAATTTCTCAACACCAGCGGCGGCGCCACACCGGCCAAGCTGCGGGTCCTGTTGACCTGGGACAGCGACGGCACCGACCTGGACCTGCACCTGGTCACCCCGGACGGCGCCCACATCTGGTACGGCGACCGCGCCGCCGCCAACGGCGCCGCTCTCGACGTCGACGTCACCACCGGCTACGGCCCGGAAATCTTCGCCATGCCCGCGCCGATCAAAGGCCAGTACCTGGTGTATGTGAACTACTACGGCGGCGGTTATCGCAGTGAGGAGGTCGACGAAGAGGGCGAGGGCGGTGGAGAGCAAGCGCAACAAGCCCTGACCACCGCACAAGTTACCGTGATCACCGAAGAGGGCACGCCGAACGAGAAGATGGAAACGTTCGTCGTGCCGATGCGGGCGGTGGGCGAGCTGACGTTGGTCAAAAGCTTCAGCTATCCGTAAGGCGCCATCAGCAGTCACAACTGATGTCGCCGCCTGGGGAGATCCCCCTGTGGGAGCGAGCTTGCTCGCGAAGACGGTCTTACATCCAGCATCAATGCAAGCTGACCCACCGCCATCGCGAGCAAGCTCAGCTCCCACAGAGGATCGATGGTGGACGCCTGATCTGTGAACGCTCAAAAAACCTGTGGGAGCCGAGCTTGCTCGCGATGACGGTCTTGCATCCAGCATCAATGCAAGCTGACCCACCGCCATCGCGAGCAAGCTCAGCTCCCACAGAGGATCGATGGTGGACGCCTGATCTGTGAACGCTCAAAAAACCTGTGGGAGCCGAGCTTGCTCGCGATGACGGCGGCACATTCGGCATCGAGGTGTCTGGTAGGTCGCTATCGCGAGCAAGCTCGCTCCCACAGGGAGGATGAGTCGCTAAAAAAATCTCACGCGTGAGCTATTGTGAGGTTTGGAAAGTACCTGTAGTGTTTCTCACGCGTGAGTTTTTCACAGTGGGGTCAGTACCATGTCAACCAGCTCTCCATCAGATCCGTCAGACGGGTCTGTGACCGATTCAGCGAGCCGCACGGGAGAGCGCGCCAAACCCTCCGCGAAAAAACCGTCGAGCTTCTACATGAAGCAGATGCGCGCGGGCCTGAGTGCCGCCGGGTATGTGAAACACGAGACTTGGGTGCTTCCCGAAAACCGAAGCCTGCTCAAGCAGATGGAGAAACAGCTACGCCAACCGATTCTGGCTGGCTCATTCATGTCGGAGGATTACATGAGCGCAGGTAATAACTGGAACATCGATCGCCTCTACAGCGCCCTTCAGGCCCTGGACGAAGTGGTCGCGAACGACATCACTCTTTCTCTCGTTCAAGGTTCCGAGTCCAGCATCAAGCTGGAAATGAATGATTTTGGTGGCCTGCCGATCTACATCGCGGTGGTGGGCGACCAGATCATCGTCGATACCGTCCTGGTGGACGTCGAATCGATCAGCGACGTCGCGGCCTTCAACGATGCCGTGCTGCGCAGCCGGGAAATGTTCCCGCTGTCGTCCATCGGCATCGAGACCATGCCCAACGGACAGGTCGTCTACAACATGTTCGGTGCGTTGAGCTCCGACTCCAGCCTGACCAACGTCGTGACCGAGGTCAAAACCCTCGTCGACAACGTCCAGCGCGCCAGCGAAGCCTTCGAACGCTTCTTCATTTAATTCACCGAACAGGAACTATCCAATGACTCAGTCCATCTGGAGCAAATTGTTCACCGCACTGCGTGGCGGTGCCAGCGAAGTCGGTGAATCGATCGTCGACCAACAGGCCCTGCGCATCCTCGACCAGGAAATTCGCGATGCCGACAGCGCGCTGGCCAACGCCAAGCGTGAGCTGGTCACCATCATGGCCAAGCACAAGCTGGCGACTGATCGCGTCGGCGAATACAACGCCAAGATCAAGGACCTGGAAGCCAAGGCCCTGGCCGCGATCCAGGCCAACCGCGAAGACCTGGCGCTGGAAGTGGCCGAAGCCATTTCGACCCTTACCAACGAACTGGACGCCGAGCAGAAGCACGCGACCGAATTCGGCGGTTACGCGGACAACATGCGCAAAGACATCACCAAGGCCGAAAGCCGGATCAAAAGCCTGCGTCAGCAAGTGGACATGGCCAAGGCCCGCGAAAGCGTGCAGAAGGCCCAGGTCAGTGCTTCGATCGCCAGCGGCGGCGCCAATGGCAAGCTGGAAACCGCCGTCGGTACGCTCAACCGCCTACAGGCCAAGCAACAGCAACGCGCCGCCGAGCTGCAAGCCCAGGATGAACTGGCCGAGGCTTCGACCGGCTCCGACCTGGAGCGCAAGCTGCGCGACGCCGGCATCACGCCGAACGAAGGCAGTGCCAATGCGATCCTGGAGCGCTTGAAGAAAAAATCGGCTGAGTAATCGGATAGGGCTTGCCTTGGTGAAGACCCGCCAAGGCAAGCCAGGCCAGGCACAGACCTTGTGGCGAGGGATTTGTGCTCGGCATCGGTTTTTTTGTGTCTGAGTCCTGCTTTCCAGAAAATCGTCCGATTTATTGTCACCAAAGCACTTTTATCCAAGCCGCACAGCAGGTTTAATGCTGTCCGGCCACTACGCTCGAGCCCTCAGACGCCAGAGCGATGATCCCGCCAGGAACGAAGCCCCACGGAGTCAGGGACGAATGTCGATTTTCCTTTTGTTGCGCACGTACGCTGCGTCCTTCTTCCATCGGTTCGGCTGGGCGGGCCTGGCCATAGCGTTGGGCGTGCACCTGTCCACGGCCTGGATCGGCCTGGTGCTGCTGGGCGAGCAACACCTCATCGCCGCCGCCACGTTTATCTACTTCTATCTCACCACCACGCTCACCGTCGGCTATGGCGATCTGTTGCCACAGACATCCGCCGGGCGAATTTTTGTGGCGACCTGGATCATGCTCGGGGGCATTGCCCTGTTGACGACGGTCATCGGCAAAACCACCAGCAGCGTCATTGATGTATGGAGAAAAGGCATGAAGGGCAAAGGCGATTTCACCGGCAAGGTCGGCCACACGGTTCTCATCGGCTGGGAGGGCGCCTCCAGCGAGCGGGTCATTGAGTTGCTGCTGCAGGACGAAACGTCCAATGACAACCTGATCGTCATCTGCGATTGCGATCTTGAAGAAAACCCCATGCCCGGCAAGACCTCGTTCATCAAGGGCGACAGCCTGTCCTCCGTCGCGCTGTTGCAGCGTGCCGGCGTGCCGGGTGCCGAACGCGTGCTGGTGCGAACTCATTCCGACGACCTGACCCTGGCCACCGTGCTGGCGGTCAATCAATTGGAGCCCGCCGGGCATGTGGTCGCGCACTTCAATGACAGCGAAATCGCCGCCCTCGCCAGCGCTTATGCGCCGAGCCTGGAATGCACCTCCAGCATGGCCATCGAAATGCTGGTGCGTGCCTCCCAGGACCCGGGCTCGTCCGTGGTCATCAATGAATTGCTCTGTGTCGGCCAAGGCGCCACCCAGTACCTGATGAAGCTACCCGAGGCGTTTGAAGCGACGTTCGGCGACCTTTATGCCCGGATGAAAGAACAGCACAACGCTACGCTGATTGGTTACCGCGCCAAGGGCGCCCGACACCCGTCGATCAACCCGCCCGGCGCCACCCGCGTCGTGGGCGGAGAACTCTTCTACATCGCCTCCACGCGTCTCAAGGAAATTTCCCATGGGGTGGTTTAAACAGTTGATGGGGCTTGAGGCCCCGAACGCGAACACGGCAGCCGGTAATAGCGCGCCTGTCACCGGGCCGCTGGGCCTGGCCTCCGGCAAGCAGGTCATGTTCGACTCCACGCTCAAGTTGTTGCTCGACGGCAACAGCACCGTGGTCATCCCGGCCTCCCAACAGATCTGGAGCCTGGGCATCGTCGACCTCGGGCAGTCGAACTGGCTGTCGCGCTGCTACATGAACGACGAGGACTACTGGCTGCAAGTGCACACCAGTGGCGATATCGCCGGGCAGGTCGAGTCGGTGATCCTGTTCAACTACCTCAGCTACGTCACGATCAACAGTGAAGCGGAGTTGCGTCGCCTGGCCGGCCCCGAAAGCCTGATCGGCCTGCCGACCTACACCCACGACGGCGTCGAGTACACCCGCGAGTGGGGCACCGAGGCTGGCCAGACAGAACTGGTGACGTTGAGCGAGCGCGTGAGCAACCCGGATGAGTCCTACAGCGTCGAGCACCGTTCGATGCTGTACGCCCGCGACACTGGCCTGACGGATCGCCGGGAGTTCCTGCTGTTCTCTGTCGAAGAGGACGCCGAAGGCACCGTCAGCCTGAGCACTTCGCTGGGTATTTCGCTGTACACCACTGACCTGAACACTCTTTGAATAAGGAAGAAGTCCATGCTTGAAGCGCTCTCCATTTCCCTGAACAAGGCCGCCGTGTTCGGCTTCGTCCTGTACATCCTCGGCGCCGCGGTGCTGTTCGCGCTGTTTCAGTTCATCTACATCCATGTCACGCCACACAAAGAGTTCGAACTGATCCGTTCGGGCAACGTGGCTGCGGCCATCGCCCTGAGCGGTGCCCTCATTGGTTTCGCCATCCCGGCCAGCAACGTGATTGCCTACTCGATCAGCCTGCTGGATTTCGTCGTCTGGGCAGTGATCGCCGCTGTCGTTCAGTTGTTGGCGTTCCTGGTGACCAGCCTGGTGCTCAAGGGCGCTTCCGCGCGCATCAAGAACGGTGAAATCGCCGCCGGTATCTACATCGCTGCCGTGGCCATCAGCGTCGGCATGTTGAACGCCGCGTGCATGACGCCTTCCACGAACTGATTGCGCCACGGAGAACCCGATGAAACGAAGCAAGTACGTCCAGCTTTCGCTGGCCGCGTCGGTCGCCCTGGCGATATCCGGCTGCGGGCCAACGGAAAAAACCTACAAGTTGCAGAAGAAGTACAACTTCCAGTCCGTCCAGCAATGTGTCGATGAAAAGCTGCCGGTGGACATTTGTTCCAACGCCTACATGAGCGCCTTGTCTGAGCATCGTCGCATTGCCCCGGTATACGACAGCCAGGCCGATTGCGATGCCGACTTTGTTCCCGATTGGTGCCAGCAGGACTCGGCCGGCAAGTTCATCCCCAAGCTGGGCGGTTTCGAGTTGAGCGCCGATGGCGAGGTCACGCAAACCGAGGTCGACGCCGCCCGGGCTCAATTGCCGGCTTCGGAAGCGAACGTGGGTGGTTCAGGCTTCGGCAACCTGCTGACCGGCATGCTGATCGGCAACATGTTGAGCGGCCACCGCAGCAGTTATTACTCCGAGCCGGTCTACCGTTACCGTGATGATCGCGGCAACTTCGGGTCCTCGACGCTCAGCCAGCGGGTGTCCAGTGGCTCGACCTTTACCAAGTCCAACCAGGCGCGGTATGGCAGCTACACCGACTCCGTCAAGAGCAGCAAGGCGATGTCCGTCGCTTCGTCCACGTCTCGCGGTGGCTTCGGCAGCCAGTCCAGTGCCCGCAGCGGTTGGGGCGGTTCGAGCAGCTCCGGCGGTTGAGGAACCAGCGCCATGAAGAAGATCCATTGCGCAGAACGTCATGACTGGAAACAGACCGCCGAGCAGCTCGGCTTTCTGTTCCACACCATCGACGACGAGCCCTATTGGGACGAAAGCGCGTACTACCAGTTCACCCTCAAGCAGATCGAGGACGACCTGGAAGACCCGACCAGCGAGATCCATGAGATGTGCATGGACCTCGTGGCCCGCGTGGTCCAGAGCGAAGAATTGCTGGAGCGCCTGAGCATTCCCGCGCCGTTCTTCGACCTGGTGCGCACTTCATGGCTCGAAGGTCACCCGCACCTGTATGGGCGCATGGATTTCTCCTACAACGGCACGGGCCCGGCCAAGCTGCTGGAACTCAACTACGACACGCCGACCAGCCTCTATGAGGCCGCGGCGTTCCAGTGGGGTTGGCTGGAGCAATGCATCGAGCGCGGTTTGCTGCCCAAGCATGCCGACCAGTTCAACAGCATCGACACCAAGCTGCACCAGGCCTTTGCCCAGTTACAGCTCAAAGAGCCGTTTTATTTCGCCTCGATGAAAGGCTCGGTGGAAGACAAGGGCACCACGGACTACTTGCGCCTGATCGCGGAAAAAGTCGGCATTGAATCGCGGCACATCGATATCGAAGACATCGGCCTCAACAGTGACGGGCGTTTTGTTGACCTGGAAGAACGCTGGATTCCGCACCTGTTCAAGCTGCATGCCTGGGAGTTCATCTTCCACGAGCCGTTTGGTGAAGCGATTGCCCAGTGCGATACGCAGTTTTTCGAGCCGGCCTGGAAGTCGATCATCTCGAACAAAGGCATCCTGCCGCTGCTGTGGGAATTCAATAAAGGCCATCCGAACCTGCTCGCGGCCCACCTGGATACCGACACGAGCAAAGCGGTGCCCAAGGGCTGGGTGCGCAAGCCGTTCTTTTCCCGGGAAGGTGCCAACATCGAGCTGCAGACCGCTGATGGCCTGATCGTAAAAGAAGACGGCCCCTACACCGACGCCCCATTCATCCTCCAGGAATTCGCGCCACTGCCACGCTTTGGCGACAGCTACACCCTGATCGGCTCCTGGGTCATCGGCGACCAGGCCGCCGGCATTGGCGTGCGGGAAGACAACAGCCTGATCACCAAGGATTCAAGCCGGTTCTTGCCGCACCTGATCCTCGACTGATTCTCCCTCCACACCCAAACCCCTGTGGGAGCGAGCTTGCTCGCGATGGCGGTGGACCAGTCAACATCGATGTTGACTGACCTGGCCCTATCGCGAGCAAGCTCGCTCCCACAGGTTTAGGTGTTCGTCACAGGCTTTTTCAGGTCCACCAGTACCGCACCAGGTGGAAGAAGATCGGCGCCGCGAAGCAGACCGAGTCCAACCGGTCGAGCATGCCGCCGTGGCCTTCGATCATATGGCCCCAGTCCTTGACGCCGCGGTCGCGCTTGATCGCTGACATGACGATGCCGCCAGCGAACCCCAGCAAGTTGATCAGCAAGGCGATGAGGAACGACTGCCAGGGATTGAACGGCGTGATCCACCACAGCGCGCCACCGATCAGCGAGGCCAGGAAAATGCCGCCGACAAACCCTTCCACGGTTTTCGAGGGCGACAGGTTCGGCGCGATCTTGTGTTTGCCGAACAGCTTGCCGCAGACGTACTGCAACACATCCGAGAGCTGCACCACGATCACCAGATACGCGATCAGCAACAGGTTGCGCCCTTCGAAACCGGCGATGTCCAACGTCAGCAGGGCCGGGACGAAGGAGATGCAGAACACCGCGATCATCAAGCCCCACTGAACCTTGGAAGCGCGCTCCAGGAAGTGCGTGCTGTCGCCGCCCAGAGACGCCAGGATCGGCAGCAGCAGGAACACATACACCGGGATGAAGATCGAAAACAGCCCGTACCAGTCGTAGTAGATCAACAGGTATTGCAGCGGCAGCGCCAGGTAGAACGCGGCCACCAGGGCCGGATAATCACTGCGCCGGGTCGGTGTCAGGGTCAGGAATTCTCGCAGGGCGTAGAACGACACCGCGTAGAACAACAGGATCACCGCCGCGTTGCCGAGCCAGAACGCGATGCCGATCACCAGCACCATGATCCACCAGGCATTGATCCGCGCATTGAGGTTGTCGATGACGGAATTCGGCGCGCCTTTGGTCCGCAGCCTGAGAATGAAACCGATCAACGAAGCCAGCACCAGAATGGCGCCGATCCCGCCAAACAACATCAGGGTATATCGATCCATGTCAGACGTGCTCCGGGGCCAGTGCCAGCAGCGCGGCGCGGCTGCGTTCAAGAAATTGCTCTTTGCTTTCACCTTCTTCGATGCACAGCGGCGCGCCGAAACTGGTGGTGCATAACAGCGGCAGAGGCAGTACCCGACCTTTGGGCATGACGCGGTTGAGGTTGGCGATCCACACCGGGATCACCTCGACCTCGGGGTGATTCTTCATCAAGTGATAGATCCCGCTCTTGAAGGGCAACAGGCCTTCCTCCGGATTGCGCGTGCCTTCCGGAAAGATGATCAGCGAGTCGCCGTTTTCCAGCGCATCGAGCATCGGCTGCAATGGGCTGTAGGAAGGATCCTTGCGCTCGCGGTCCACCAGCACGCCGTTGAACACCCGGTTGATGATGTAGCGCCGCACCGGGCTGGTTTGCCAATAGTCGGCTCCCGCCACCGGGCGGGTGAGCTTGCGTAGCGCCGGCGGCAGCGAGGCCCAGAGCAACACGAAGTCACCGTGGCTGCTGTGGTTGGCGAAGTAGATCCGCTGCACCGGCGTCGGCGCGCAGCCGAGCCACAGGCTGCGAGCGCCCGTGACCATGCGGGCGGCGGAGGTGATGAGGTTGGCGACCACGGGTTCGAACATGAGGATTCCTTATCCTGAGAAAGCTAGCCAGGGACTGGCCAGGATGAAGCCCAGCGTCAAGACAACTTGTGCAGCCAGCAACCGCGATTGCCGGCGCAGCAGCAACAACGCGCCGTGCCGGCGTTCGGTCCACAGACGGCCTGCACGTGCGGCCGGTTGCAGGCCCAGCGAGGTGAGGGCCTGGTCCAAGGTATAGGTGCGTTCGGCCAGGGATTGGGTGCTGTCAGCCATGCGCTGGAACAGATCGGCATCGAATGCCACGCGCAGCGCCCAGTATTTCTCCAGCACGCCGAGGACGATCAGTACGGCACTCAACAGCAGCAACCACGGATCGATAACGCCCACCAGCCATTGGCCCAGTCCTACCAGCGCTGCCAGCAGCGTCAGCCCGGTGGACAGCTGATCCAGCGAATGGCCCCGGCGCAACAGACTCGCCACGGTGTGGAGCTCCATATCAGTGATCATGGATATTCCCCCTGTGCTGTGGATAACTGTTCCAGCGCGCGACGGTGCGCCGCGTGCAAGACGATACGCGGTCGAGCGCGCTGGATTTGCACGATCGCCGCGTCAACGTTCGCTGCCCGCCCACTGTGCAACAACCAGGCAACTACCGCCGTGGCGCTGCGCGAATAACCCAGGGCGCAGCAGACCAGCACCGGTCCGTGCTGGCGCAGGCTTTCGATGGCTTCTGCCGCTTTCAGGCATTGCTCGGCGGTCGGAGCGGTCAGGTCGAGCACCGGCAATGAGCGATAGGCGACGCCCGTGCTGTCCATGGACAGTTCTGCGCAGAGGTCGAGCACCCCGGTAAACGCACTGTCCTTCAGCTCCATCGGCGTGGGGATGCGCCCCAGCCAGACGTTATCCGCCACCTGGTCCGGCTGCGGATGCCTGCGCGTCCAACTGCGCGAATTGATCCACGCCGCCGCCAGATAAGGCGCCAGCAACCAACGCGCCGCCGGACTCAAGCGGCCGTCGGCACGCTTCTGGAAACCGTCGGCACCGAACAACAGGTAATTCAGCGCCACCATGAGCACCGCGACCGCCGGCCAGATCAGCCAGAGCCACGCGCCGCCGAAGGCAAACGCCGGGATGAACAGCGCCGCCGCGCCCAAGCCATAACGCAAGGCCAAGCGTCGGCGGGCAGGATCTACCGCCAGCCGCGCACTCAGCAGCGGACTCGGACGGTCCAGCGGCCACAGCCAGACACACAGCCAACCGGCCAGCGCGCCCGTGGGCAGGTCAATGAAGTGATGTTGATAAGTGGTCAGCACCGACACGCCGATCAACGCGAACCAACCGTGCATCACCCAGCGCCAGAAGCCCTGCAGATGCCGCTGATAACAGACCCACAGCACCACCAGCAACGCGATGTGCAGCGACGGCGCCTGGTTGAACGGCTTGTCGAAACCCGCCAGCACTTCGAACAACCAACCGAACACCCCGTCCATTTCCGGACGGGGGAAGGTGAAGCGCAACGGCCAGAGCAGGAAGCAACTGACCGCAATCGCCTGGGCCGTGAGCAGGCGCAAGGCGTGGCGCTTGAGTTCTTCGCGGCTGGTGGGCAACAGCAAGGACAGGCCGTACAGCAGATCAATCGACCAGTAAGGCACGATGGTCCAGGCCATGAACGGCATGTGGCTTTCCCAGGCGAACACCAGCGTGCCGACGTCGTCACGCTGGGACGTGACCCAGGTGGCGAAGCCATAGGTGGTGAAGAACAGCGGCGCCAGCAACAGCAGCCACAGCACCGCCGGTTTCAGCAGTGCGGGCTCGCGGGCCGAGGCGATGACGGCGCTCATTACTGCACTCGCTGGGCCAGCGAAACGCTGAAAATGCCCCATTCATCGACCCGCAGGGTGATCTTGCGGAAGCCCGCCGCCTCAACCAATTGATCCATCTCTGCCTGGGTGCGTCGACGCATCACCCAGGCCTGACCTGCGCGGTGGCTGGTGAGGGCACGGGCGATCAGCTCCAGTTGCGGGTGCCACGGCTGGCCGGTGTAGACCAGGAAACCGCCAGGCTCCACGGCTTCGGCCAGGCCGGCGAGGGAGCCACCGACCAGTTGGTTGTCGGCAAACAACTCGTACAGGCCCGACACCACGGCGAGGGTTGGTTTCGGTTCCAACGCTGCCAGATCCTGGCGGTCGAAGGCATCGCCTTTGACGAATCGGGCGATATCGCCCAAGCCTTTTTCCACGATCAGCGCACTGCCGTCGCGCACGTTGATGTCGCTGTAGTCGCGCAGCAGGATCGACTCGGGCAACGGGCTGACGCCTTGCAGCGCTTCGAGAATGTAGCGGCCATGGCCGGCGGCGATGTCGACGATGCGCACCTCGCGGTCTTGGGCGCGCAATTCGGCCATCGCCAGGCGCAGCAATTCCTCGACGTTCAGCTTGCGTTGGCGAATGCCGCGCCAGCCGATGGAGTTCAGGTAGTTCTGGTCAATCATCTTGCCCAGCGCCGAGGTGCCGGTGGGGCGGTTGCGGTAGACGTAATCCAGGGTACTGCCGGAGTCGAACCCGGTGTCGAAGCCCAGCTTCACCCCGGCCGACAACTTGCTGCCAAAGCGCATGCTGGCGCGGGTCATGCGCCAGTAGAGGTCGCGCAACGAGTTGTGCGGCAGCGGCGTTGCCAGGGTTTCGGCTTCGGCGCAGGTCGCGCCCAGGCGATCGGCGTCGAGCAGGGAAGGGCGGTCCAGCGGTCGGGCAAAGTTCTGCAGGATAAAGCGGCGGGCACTGGCAACGGCCGGCGCGCGGTTCTTCTCGCCGAGGGTGTCGTGGAAGAAACCCGGCAGGATGTGCTTCTCTTTGTGCAGGCTGCCCAGGCGCTCGAAGAACTGCTCCTGGGGTTTGCGGTGCACGACAAAGTCCGAGCCGGAGATCAACAACTGCGTTGGCACCTGGATCGCCTGGGCATCGGCCACCACGCGGTCGGCGGCTTCGTACAGGCCCAGCAGCACGTTCACCGAAATGGCCTTGGTGATCAACGGGTCGCTGTCGTAGGACGCCACGCGCTCCGGGTCATGGCTGAGGAATTTCGCCTTGACGTAGCTGTTGACGAAGAAGTTGCCACGCAACTTGCGCATCAGCGCCAGGCCCGGACGGGCGAATGGCACGTAGAGCTTGACCTTGAACGCCGGCGACGCCAGCACCAGCGAGCGAATGCGCGGCGCGTA
The DNA here is from genome assembly GCF_008801605.1 of Pseudomonas brassicacearum subsp. brassicacearum. GTDB lineage: Bacteria > Pseudomonadota > Gammaproteobacteria > Pseudomonadales > Pseudomonadaceae > Aquipseudomonas > Aquipseudomonas brassicacearum. The sequence goes on from NZ_VZPJ01000019.1 coordinate 106,866, forward strand.
GTCGTGGACCCAGGTGGACGCGATCACCGCGCCGACACTTTGTGCGACCACGGCGATGTTTGCTTCGTCGATCTGATGCGCCACGCCGATGTGATCGCAGAAGGTCTGCACATCCCGCGCACTGGCGGCAAAGCTCGGGCTGTCGCCTCGTTCGCCAGGCGACTGGCCATGGCCGCGTGCGTCCCAGGCAAAGAAGTCGAACCCGGGCAGGTCCAGTTCATCCACCAGGTGCGCAATGCGCCCGGAGTGTTCATGACCGCGATGAAACAACAACACAGCCTGGCGGGGCTCACCCGCCGCCGCGTCGACAGCCGGCCAGTGCCGGTAGAACAACTCCACGCCATCGTGGGTGGTGAACGTCAGTTCCTGGGCTTCGCGCATTGCAAGTTCCTTTATGCTGAGGGAGCGTTTTCCTTCACTTGGCTCAGGCCATGACGGACCCGATTGACCAAGGTATAAACCAGCAGGGCGGCAACCACCGCCATCACACCATCTACCCAGAGCGCCCCGAGCCAACCCAGGGCAATGCCGGTCGCCAGCACGCCCAACACAAAGGCGCGATCACTCTTGCCCATCGGCCCGTCATACCGCCGCAAAGCCCCCACCATCGCCCCGAGCACGCCGGCGTATTCGCTGAACAGCGCCAACAGCGTGACCAACAACACGAGCAACAGACTGGTATCGGCAAACAGGGCAAAAGGCAGGATCAGGGCAGCGTCGGCGATGATATCGCATAGCTCATTGAGGTAGGCGCCCAGATGCGATTGCTGACCAAACTCCCGCGCCAACATGCCGTCCACGGCATTCAACGCCATGCGCAGGATCATCCAGATCGGCACCAGGACGAAGATCCACGGATGGTTGGCAAACCAGGCGATGACCGCGCCGACCAATACCGAAACGATGCCGGCGAGCACCGTGACCTGGTTGGCGGTGACACCGTTGTTGTAGAGGCGTTGAACCATGGGGCGCAGCAGATTTTGAAAGGCGGGCTTGAGTTGGTAGATGGAGGGCATCGGGGTGAGATCTCGGCCGGTTGCGGGGCTGGGCTTATACAGGTGCGAGATTACGATAGGTTGAAGGGTTGCAGGCGGGTATTTCTCGAGAATGCGCGCGGGTAGGCATCTAAAACCAATGACCTGTGCAAGAAATAGCCAATGTGGGAGCGAGCAAGCTCGCTCCCACAGGTTTTGTGCCTGAAATGAATTGTGCGCTGTGCATGCGATCCTGTTTCAAGGCTGCATTGGCCGATGTTTTGACTCTGATTTATACTGAGCGAATTGTGAGCACTATTTGTATTTAAATCTCCTTATAAAACAATTTGTTGAGAGTTAATTTTTGTTAGGTGCTGCCGGGAGGTAAGTCATGGTTATCGAAGAGCGGCTTAAAAGGTCAATCGCCTTGCGAAAGGACGATGTGTTTCTACGCTCCGAGTTTTCCGACTTTGGCAGCCCCGCGCAGGTATCCCGAGCGCTGCGTCATCTGGTGGCCAACGGCGTACTGGTCAAGCTCGGCGTGGGTGTGTTCGCAAAGGCCAAGGCCAGTGTCCTTACGGGCAAGCCGATACCGGTTCGCCCCCTTGAAGTCCTGGCACCTTTGGTTCTGCAAAAGCTTGGCGTGAAGATCACGGCGGGACGCGCAGTGCGTGAATACAACGCCAGCGATAGCTTGCAGCTACCCGCCGGCATCGTTTTTGACACGGGGTCACGGCGTATTAATCGCAAGCTCGGCTTCGGTGGTCGGTACGTCGTTTATGAAAATCATCACGCCTGAACAGGTCGAGTTAATCGATGCGGTGTTGGCTGAGGTTGATGTCGGACTACTTACGGCTAGCATCCTTGAAAAAGACGTCCACGTGACGGATGCTTTGCAAGCTCTGATGGGGATGCGGTTTCCAGGTGTTCGCCTGGTGTTTTGCGGTGGTACAAGCCTATCGAAGGCTTACCAACTGATCGAGCGTATGTCTGAGGACGTCGACTTAAAGATCGTTTTGGACGAGCCTGATGCGTTAAGTGCCTCGGCTCAGAAGCGGCATCTCAGCAACCTGAAAGCTCAGGTCTGTCATGTCCTCGCCGGTCTCGGTTTTGAGGAAATCGTGGAAGCGCGTGTTGCCCGGAATGAAAACCGATACTTCGCCAGTCGTTGGCAATATGCCCCGCAATACCCTCACGACACCAGTTTGCGCCCTTATCTAAGTCTTGAGCTGACTGCGCGAATCCCACAGTTTGAAGTGACTCAGCAGCCGCTGGAATACCTGGTCAATCGACTCGCCGCAAGGTCTGGGCGATTGGACGATATTGCCTGCGTAGCGGTCGAGGAAACGCTTGCGGAGAAAGTCATTTCGTTTCTTCGCCGCTATGCCCAACACCAAGCCGGAGCCATGCTTCAGCCATGGGACGATACATTGGTGCGGCATATCTATGATGTTTACTGCATAAGCCGTGGCGATCCCGCTGTTGGCGAACGAGCCGCTCTCGGTTTCAAACGTCTGGTGGAGTTTGATGCGCTCGAATTTGGTCGGCAGTTTCCTCCATTTGCTGACGATCCGGGAGATGTCATGCGGAGCGCTCTCCATCAGGCGAGTTCGGATGCGCTGATTCGTAGCCAGTACGACGCGAAGCTCATGCCGCTGATTTTTGGCAATGTCCGCCCGAGCTTTGATGAAGCTTATGTCGTGTTTCGTCTGCACGCCGAAGCGTTGATTCGGACACTGTGAAACTCTCGGATCATAAACGGGTTAAGGGATTCTGCACGCGGGTGTCTTCTTTCGAGCAAAGCGGGTCAGTGGCCGGCTGACTAAATACAAGGAGTGTTTCAAATGCTGCAAATGGATTGGCTCACTAACCACATGGATAAAAGCGACCAGATGGCCGAGTGGCTCCATCGGGAATTCAGTTATGAATTTGCCCAGCAATCGCTCGCCAGTTGGCAGCAGGAATTCGCTGCGGGGCAGCACGATGGCCGCTGGAAGTGCCTGATCGCCATGGAACACGACCAGTTGCTCGGCGGCGCTTCACTGGCCGGCCACGACCTGCCTGACCGGCCAGAGCTGGGCCCATGGCTGGCGTGTGTGTTCATCACCCCAGAGGCTCGACGCAGAGGGCTTGCAGCGCAGTTGATCGAAGGCATATGCAACCATGCGCGAGAGGCTGGAATCATCACCTTGTTCCTGCACACCCACAGCCAACGTGATTATTACGCCAAGCTGGGTTGGGACGTGCTGGAGCGCTTTGAGGCTTGGGGGAAAGGGCAGTGGCTGATGGCTCGGTGTTTATAGTCATCGGCGGGTTTTCCACGCCAAGCGTCTAAATTTAGCGAATCGCCCTACATCCATTCCCTCTTTTCCTGACTTATTTCTCTCGCCATCGCAGGCAGAGTCTCGCGCCCACTCCTGCGCCGCGAGCTGCCTGCATGCCCAACTACGACAAAACCCTTGCCCAAGGCAACGTCATTGGTTCGCTGGTGATGGCAGTCATGGACCCCGAGCAGCCGGATGTCGAAGCAGTTTTCCGGGATTTTCGAACCTGCCTGAACGACTACGACTCTTGGGCTGAAAGCTTCTGGGCCGGTTGGGCGCTGGATCTTGAGCAAGTGTTCAAGGTCGGCAATGAGGTTTCCCTGGCCGCGCCGAAAAACCTGGATAAACCCATCAGCGCCACGGTGGTGGCTTGTCCGGCGGAGGGGCCGCTGACGCTGGTGCACATGTTCCAGGCGGCGCGCTTCGTGCCGATTGGCGACACGCCGGTGATGCTGGAACCGGTCATTGGGGGCGAGCCAGGGCAGGAAACTTTCGGTGAGCCGATCCATCACGTAATCGGCCCCAGCGGCATTCTGGAAGTCCCTGAGTGTTGGCGAGGCCAGCGTTATCGCATCACCTTTTTCCCCCATGTCACGGCTGATCACGTCAAGGCGTTGTACGCGTCTTACCAAGGCGTGATCGACGAACTCGAGGGCTGGCTGAAAGCGGAGTGGGAGCAGTTTCAACCGCTGTGGACGGAGTTTTCCGAGGCCGGGTTTCTCGAGCGTTACAGCGCGTTGCAGCAAGCCGATTGGCGCGGCTTCAAAAATGCCCTGCATCAGCTGTGGGACGACGTTAAACAGGTTTTCGGGCTGCTGGCCGACTTGCAGGCCAACAGCGAAAAGTTGTTGGAGTACCTGACTCAAGTCGAGCTTGAACAGCTACTGAGGGCGTCCTCCGAGGCGATCGCCAAAGGGCTGATGGTGTTGAGCGACGAGCCGTTGCTCTTCGTCCACGTGGCCGCGTTCACCAGTTGGGTGCGAATGTTGCCGCCTCAGTACGTGGCCGAAGTTGTCGGAGAGCTGCGCGCCTCGGTACTGATCAATTTCCTGCTGATGCGTTTGACCGGGGGGCTGGGCCTGGGGCTGCGCATGAGCGGAAACGTGCTGGGCCGGGTCCGCTCCGAGCGGGCCCGGGAGTGGTTGCTGGCGTCGAGCCTGAGATTGGGCCAACTCGCCCCTGACCGGCTCAATCAGCATGCCGATGTGCTCAAACCGTTGGTGGTCAGCCAGCGCGGACCTTTAAAACCGACGCCTGTCGGACCTTTGCACATCACCCCCGAACACTCTGCCCCCCTGTCCGTCAGCAATCCAGCCGCCGTGGCGCGGGAAAAATCCCAGCCCTCTACACGCCTGAGCGAGCACGAACCCCACGACGACGCCCCGGCCCAGTCGAAAAACCCCAACGGCGACAGCGCCGACACTGCGGCCCAGACCCAGACCAGCGGCTGCCCGGTGTCGATGGTCACCGGCGAAGAACTGCTGACCCTCGACGACG
>NZ_VZPJ01000020.1 GCF_008801605.1 Pseudomonas brassicacearum subsp. brassicacearum
AAGTTTCCTTTGCAACTTCAACCACTTGCGCTTCCGATCTCTCGTTAGCGGGAGGCGAATTCTACAGCGTTACTCGCTGCTGTCAACACCTCTTTTTCACCGCTTTCGACCGAGAAGATCGAACCGCTGATAGAGCCAAACAACACCGCTCTATCTGCTCCTTCCGGGCTTCGATGAACTGAAGCCCAACACCTTCGAAACTTACTTAACTCATTGAATCTCAAGGAGTTTTCCGTTTCGACTGCGCCGGAAGTGGGGCGAATTATAGACTTCCAGAATCTGCCGTCAACCCCTAATTACGCTTTTGTTGCAGAAGGAACTTTCCTACCCAGCAAACGCGGGATCCGACGCATAACCGGCGGGACTCTCAGCATCAACAGTACAGCCCCTATAAAGGCGTATATCGCCCACTCCTTCAGATCTGCCCGCACGATCCACAGCATATGCAACAACCCAAGCCCCAGGATCAGATAAACCAGGCGATGCAATTTCTTCCAGCGCACGCCAAGCCGCCGCTGACTGTAGCGATTGGATGTGACCGCCAGCGCCAGCAGGCCGAGAAAGCCAAGCGCCCCGACAATAATGTAAGGCCGCTTGCTCAACTCGACGCCCAGCTGCGACCAGTCGAACCCCAATATGAACGCCGCATACCCGCTCAAATGCAGCACCACATAAGTAAAGCACCACAACCCCAACTGCCGCCTGACCGCAATCCACCCTGCCCATCCCGTCAGCTTTTGCAGCGGCGTCATGCTCAAGGTGATCAACAACAGGATCAACGTGCCCAACCCGAGCCGATCCACCAGCACCTTGCCCGGGTCAGGACCCAGCGAGTTCATCAAGGCCTCGTAAAGCCAGAACAAGGGCCAGATCGCCGCCGCGATGAAGACGCCGATTCGCCAGACTGGAAAACGCATCAGTAGTCCTTCCTCAGGTCCATCCCTGCATATAAAGAAGCGACTTCATCCTGATAGCCGTTGAACATCAACGTATCGCGAACATTGGGACTGAACAGCCCGCTCGGTAAACGACGCTCATGCGCCTGGGTCCACCGCGGATGATCGACCGTCGGATTGACGTTGGCATAGAAACCGTATTCGTCAGACGCGATGCTCTGCCAAGTCGTCTTCGGCTGCTCACTCACCAGACTGATACGCACGATGGACTTCACACTTTTGAAACCGTATTTCCATGGGACCACTAGCCGCAGCGGCGCGCCATTCTGGTTCGGCAACTCCCGTCCGTACATTCCCACCGCCAGGATAGCCAACGGATTCATGGCCTCATCCAATCGCAAGCCTTCGACATATGGCCAGTTGATCAAGGCGAAACCGGAACGCTGCCCCGGCATGACCTTGGGATCCTGCAGGGTTTCGAAGCGGATGTACTTGGCCTTGGAGGTCGGCTCGACCTGCTTGAGCAATGCAGAGATGGGGAAGCCAATCCACGGAATAACCATCGACCAGGCCTCGACACAGCGCAATCGATAGATACGCTCTTCCAGTTGATAAGGCTTCATGAAGTCTTCCAACCCGTAGCGTCCCGGCTTGCCCACCTCCCCGTCCACGACCACGCTCCAGGGCTCGGTCTTCAACGACCCGGCATTGGCTGCCGGGTCTCCCTTGTCGGTTCCGAACTCATAGAAGTTGTTGTAATGGGTCGCGTCCTTGAACGGCGTGATGGGCTCATTCTTGACCGTGACCGCGCCCCATTGGACTGAAGGCAGTTTCTCGGCAAACCAGGACGGCGCCTTTCCGGGCTCGACATCGGCATACCGCGCCGCATCGGCAGCACTGGCCCATTGAGGCAAGCTGCTGACGGCGAGGCCAGACAGGGTTGCACCGAGCATTTGCCGACGGGATAGATAGAGGGATTCGGGCGTGACGTCCGATTCACGGCAGTCGGACGACTTAGGGATCTTGATCAGCATGACAACTCCGCAGTATTGGAGGGCAGATGCACCAATAGACTGCGGAGTATGGGGGAAATTACATTAAGGCAACGTTTAGCGTTGACGAAGACGCAACAAGTATTGCACCGGTCCGGAGGCGGCATAGCCCAGGAACACCAACAACAGGATACGCGGCGGATCACTGAACACCACTGCGAACACCAGCACCACCGCCAGAATCGCCACGAACGGCACACGGCCCTTCAGATCCAGCTCCTTGAAGCTGTTGTACTTGATATTACTGACCATCAACATCCCGGCCGCCGCAACCAGCAACGCCACCAGGAACGACATTTTCGACCCCTGGATGCCGTAGTCGCTGAATGCCCAGACAACACCTGCCACGACACCCGCCGCGGCCGGACTGGCCAGGCCGATGAAGTAGCGTTTGTCAGCCTTGCCAACCTGGGTGTTGAAACGAGCCAGGCGCAATGCCGCCCCCGCCACATAGATAAAGGCAACCATCCAGCCGACCTTGCCCATGTCCCCCAGCGCCCAGCCGAACGCCAGCAAGGCGGGAGCCACGCCAAAGGCGACCATGTCGGACAGCGAATCATATTCGGCGCCAAACGCACTCTGGGTATTGGTCATGCGGGCCACGCGCCCGTCCAGGCCATCGAGCACCATGGCGACGAAGATCGCAATGGCGGCGAACGCGAAGTAACGACTCGCCCCTGCGCTATCGCCAGCGCTCAAGGCAGCCTGGGCACTCATGGAGCTGATGATGGAATAGAAACCGGCGAACAGGTTCGCGGTGGTGAACAGGTTCGGCAACAGATAGATGCCACGATGCCGGACCTTACGGCCTTCAGCGTCATGGCCTTCTTCGACGTGCTCATCGATGGGCAACAGGCTTTCGGCGTCAGGAGCCTGGTTTGGCTCGTCGGGACGTTCGCTCATGGACAATACCTTGCAACGGTGTGAAAAAATTCGACAGATGTCTGGGACGACGGTTCGGCCGCAAACGATGCAGCTTTATACCAGAAGCCACCGCCCAAACGAAAAAACGCGGCCGAGGCCGCGTTTTTCGATCAAGTTCGCGACTTAGTTCTTGGCTTTGTCGACGATCTTGTTGGCACCGATCCACGGCATCATCGAGCGCAGTTGCTCGCCGATGATTTCGATACCGTGAGCGGCATTGTTACGACGCTTGGCGGTCATCGAAGGATAGCCGGTAGCGCCTTCGCTGATGAACATCTTGGCGTATTCGCCGTCCTGAATACGTTTCAGGGCGTTGCGCATGGCCTGACGGGATTCGGCGTTGATGACTTCCGGACCGGTCACGTACTCGCCGTATTCGGCGTTGTTGGAGATCGAGTAGTTCATGTTGGCGATACCGCCTTCATACATGAGGTCAACGATCAGCTTCAGTTCGTGCAGGCACTCGAAGTAGGCCATTTCCGGCGCGTAGCCAGCTTCAACCAGGGTTTCGAAACCGGCCTTGACCAGCTCGACGGTACCGCCGCACAGAACGGCTTGCTCGCCGAACAGGTCGGTTTCGGTTTCGTCCTTGAAGGTGGTTTCGATGATGCCGGTACGGCCGCCACCCACGCCAGCAGCGTAGGACAGGGCCACGTTCTTGGCGTTGCCGGACGCATCCTGGTAGATCGCGATCAGGTCAGGGATACCGCCGCCTTTCACGAACTCGGAACGCACGGTGTGACCCGGGGCCTTCGGCGCGATCATGATCACGTCGAGGTCGGCACGTGGCACAACCTGGTTGTAGTGGATCGCGAAACCGTGGGAGAAGGCCAGGGTGGCGCCTTTCTTGATGTTCGGTTCGATTTCGTTCTTGTACAGCGCCGATTGGAACTCGTCCGGGGTCAGGATCATGACCAGGTCGGCCGCAGCAACGGCAGAAGCCACGTCGGTCACTTTCAGGCCATGGGCCTCGGCCTTGGCAACGGTGGCCGAGCCTTTACGCAGGCCGACAGTCACGTCAACGCCGGAATCTTTCAGGTTGCACGCTTGGGCGTGACCTTGGGAGCCGTAGCCGATGATGGCGACTTTCTTGCCCTGGATGATCGACAGGTCGCAGTCTTTATCGTAGAAAACTTTCATGAATTTCCCCTATATCCGGCCGTTCAGGCCATTCGCTAATTTGGTTAGATGCTCAGTACTTTGTCGCCACGGGCAATCCCGGTGACGCCACTGCGTACGGTTTCCAGAATCGAGGCAGTGCCGATCGATTGAATGAAGCTGTCGAGCTTGTCGCTGGTACCGGTCAACTGAACGGTATAGACGCTGGCGCTGACATCGACGATCTGCCCACGATAAATATCGGTAGTGCGTTTGATCTCGGCGCGCTGGGCGCCGGTGGCCTTGACCTTGACCAGCATCAGTTCACGCTCGATGTGAGCGCTTTCCGACAGGTCCACCAGCTTGACCACCTCGATCAGCTTGTTCAGGTTCTTGGTGATCTGCTCGATGATTTCATCGTGCCCTACGGTGGTCAGCGTCAGACGCGACAGGGTCGGGTCTTCGGTTGGCGCCACGGTCAGGCTTTCGATGTTGTAGTTGCGCTGCGAGAACAGGCCCACAACACGAGACAGCGCACCTGGTTCGTTTTCCAGAAGCAGGGAAATAATATGTCGCATGATTAGGTACGCTCCGTCTTGCTCAGCCACATATCGCGCATGGAGCCGTCTTTGATCTGCATCGGGTAGACGTGCTCGCTGGTGTCGACCGCAATATCGATCACCACCAGGCGATCCTTCATGGCGAACGCTTCCTCCATCTTCGACTTCAAATCCTTCGATTCGGTGATGCGCACGCCAACGTGACCGTAGGCCTCTGCCAGCTTGACGAAATCAGGCAACGATTCCATGTACGAGTGCGAGTGACGGCTGCCGTAGCTCATGTCCTGCCACTGGCGAACCATCCCCAACACGCCGTTGTTCAGGATCACGATCTTCACCGGCAAACCGTATTGCAGGCAGGTGGACAGCTCCTGGATGTTCATCTGGATGCTGCCTTCGCCCGTGACGCAGGCGACATCAGCCTCTGGGAAGCTCAACTTGATGCCCATGGCCGCCGGGAAACCGAAGCCCATGGTGCCCAGGCCGCCGGAGTTGATCCAGCGATTGGGTTTGTCGAACTTGTAGTACTGCGCAGCGAACATCTGGTGCTGGCCCACGTCGGAGGTCACAAAGGCATCGCCCTTGGTCACTTCGCACAGGGTTTCGATCACGGTCTGCGGCTTGATCACACTGCCGTCACCCTTGTCATAAGGGAACAAGCCACGATCGCCGCGCCATTCATCAACCTGCTTCCACCAACTGGCCACGGATTCCTTGTTTGGAACCTCGCCGATTTCCTTGAGGATGGCGACCATTTCGGTCAACACGCTCTCTACAGGACCGACAATCGGCACGTCTGCCTTGATGGTCTTGGAGATGGACGCCGGGTCGATATCGATGTGGATGATCTTGGCGTTCGGGCAGAATTTCGCCGGACCATTGATGACGCGGTCGTCGAAACGTGCGCCGACCGCCAGGATCACATCGGCGTGGTGCATCGCCAGGTTGGCGGTGTAGCTGCCGTGCATGCCGAGCATACCGATGAACTGACGGTCGGTGCCCGGGAACGCGCCCAGGCCCATCAGCGTATTGGTGACCGGCAGGTTGAGCATTTTCGCCAGTTCGGTCAGCGGCGCGGAGCCACCACCGAGGATCACGCCACCACCGGAGTACAGCACAGGGCGCTTGGCCGCCAGGAGCATTTCGGCTGCCTTGCGGATTTGCCCCGAGTGGCCGCGTACGGCCGGGCTGTAGGAACGCAGCTTGGCTTTTTTCGGGAAGATGTATTCGAACTTCTCGGCCGGGTTGGTCATGTCTTTCGGAACATCGACCACGACCGGGCCCGGACGACCGGATTCTGCCAGGTAGAAGGCCTTCTTCATGACTTCCGGGATTTCCGACGCGTGCTTGATCATGAAGCTGTGCTTCACGATCGGCCGGGAGATACCGATCATGTCGGTTTCCTGGAATGCGTCGGTACCCACCATGGTGCTGGGCACCTGGCCGGAAATGATCACCATCGGGATGGAGTCCATGTACGCGGTGGCGATACCAGTGATGGCGTTCGTGGCGCCTGGACCGGAAGTCACCAGTACCACGCCGGCCTTGCCGGTGGCACGGGCATAGCCGTCAGCCATATGGGTGGCGGCCTGCTCGTGACGAACCAGGATATGGGTCACTTCCGGTTCTTTGAACAGGGCATCATAGACATGAAGAAGAGCACCACCGGGGTACCCGTAGATATATTTGACGCCTTCGTCACGCAAAAAGCGGACGAGCATCTCACCGCCAGATAAAAGCTCCACGTTGTTCACCTCTAAAACGCCAGAATACCGACCCACAAGAAAGGGACGGGTCTTAATAGGTTTACTTCTCGGCAGAGCATGAGCGACGGTGGTCGCCGACTACGTCAGCACTGACTGAGCAAGTATTGGGATCGTCCCAAGTGTTGCGGGCCTTTCCCACCCAGCGCGAGGTAACGCGTTGCGGGTGTAACAGGTCGGCGCGGATGTGCGCCTCATGATCTGCTGAGTGGGTCTGCTTCTGGCAGTCCCTCTACAGCGGACTTTGGATTCTTCTGTTTCGCCTCCTTCAAGTCAAGTCGTCTATGTGTTTTATTCGAAGTAAGCGCATGAGAACGCAAGAAAAAACCTTTAAACGGCAACTGTGTTAGCTTCAATTGCGCAACCCATGACAAGGAAACAGCATGCGAATGATCTTCTTGACGGCCAGCCTGCTGGTTGGCCTGAGCCCGATGTGCATGGCCGGTCAGGTCTACAAATGGGTGGACGCCCAGGGCGTTACCCACTTCGGCGCCCAGCCGCCCGAAGGCACGGAGGCCACGACCGTGATCAAGTCCGCCCCGCCGCCCGCCAAACCGGCGGCACCGCCGTCTGGCGGAGTCATTGGCGACCAAAAGGCCATCGACCAACAGGTCAAGAAACAGATTGCCGAGCAGGAAGCCCAACTCAAGGCGTTCTGCGAACAGGCCCGGACCAATCTGGCGCAATTGCAGAACAACCCCAGGGTACGTGAAGACGTAGAGGGGGAAATGCGCCGCCTCACCGAAGAAGAGCGGCGCCAGCGGATCGACGAGACCCGCAAGCAAATCGAGGAGAATTGTCAGTAACGCCGGTCAGCCGGCGTTGCTGATCAACTGATCGAACTGCGCCAGCAGCCGCTGCAACTCGATGCCCTGCCCTGGCCGCTGTGCATAGACCATCTCGGCCATGGCAAGGATGCCCGAGGCGTTGGGCAGCGGCAGGTCGTTTTCCAGGATGGCTTTCATCCTGGGCAGGAAGATCCATTGCAGCCATTGCTCGAAGTCCAGGGTGTCGACCGCGAATGGCTCGACACTGGCCAGTGCCTGCGCCGAAGGCGAAACATCGCTCCACCAGCCCTGGACTCGCAACTCCCGCTCGATCAACAGCAACTGATCGGCGATTTGAGGAAAACGCGTATCCATCAAAGCGAAACCTTGGCCTTCTGACGGGCCAATGCCGCGCCAGCGGAATCGCCCTGTTTCTCACGGGCCTGGGCGATCAACTCCCACAGGCTGGCCTGAAGTGCCGGGCGACCACTGGAGAATGTCAGGCCACGACGGGCCAGCTGTTCGGCTTGCGGCGCATCGCCCTGGGCCATGCGCACCTGGGCCAGGCGATAAAGCACCTGGGGTTCGCGCGGCGCGACACGCTGGGCACGCTCCAGGCTGGAAGACGCACCGTTGAGGTCACCACCGGCCTGTTGCTGTTGCGCCGTGGTCAACAGGGCCAGAACCGGGCCGTCGAGCTGTTCATCGGCGGACAGACCACCGGCTCCTGCCGACGGAATGCTGCTCGGCGTCGAAGGCATGCTGTAGCTGCCCTGGTCGATCGGCGAGGTTTCGATTGGCCCGGGGGTAATCGGGCCCGGCGTGATCGGCGTGCTGCTGATCGGCGCAGAGGTCGTCGCGCCGCCACCAGGCACCATCACGACGACACCGGTGTCGCCCTGCGGGATTGCCTGGACCTGGCCCTGCGCCGGCCGCTTCACTGTCGTTTGACGGAAACCGCCATTGGCCGAGACCCGCTCGCTGTTGGAAACAGCGGTGCCGGAATCAACGACCGGAATCGAACCGCGTTGTACGGTAGAGCAACCACTGAGCAAAGCCACGGCTGTTACCGCTGGAATCAACCACTTGTTCACTTGAAACCCTCTTTGCTTAATTCATCCAGTCCTTGACCCAATCCATCACCGATTCGGCGGGATTCGTGCCGCCACAGGCTGCACCGGGTGGCGGTTCGCTGCCGCGAATATACGGCATCTGCACGGCGCCCGGGCAATTGGCATCGGAGCCTTGTCCCGTGCGCGAATCGACCCACGCCTGGACGATGTTGTCCGGTTGCGGCATGTCCAGCGGCAACGGGTCGGCCTTGCGCATGAAGCTGGTCCAGACCTGCAGCGCACCGGTGGCACCGGTGAACGGGGTCTTGCCATTGTCATCACGTCCGAGCCAGACCACCGCCAGCAGGTCCTGGCTGAAGCCGGCGAACCAGCTGTCGCGCGAGTCGTTACTGGTACCGGTCTTGCCCGCCAGGGTCAGGGTCCGGGGCAGCACGTTATAGACCGAGCTGCCGGTGCCTTCACGCATGACCCGCTGCATCGCGCTCTGGATCAGGTAAATGGAGGCCGGATCGAAACGCTGCTGGATCTGGAACGGATAACGCTTGAGCGGTTCGCCATCGGCGGTCAGCACGCTGCGGATCCCGCGCATCGGCGTATTGAAACCGCCGTTGGCCAGCGTCTGGTACATGGCCGCCACTTCGATCGGCGTAAGGCCTCCGGCCCCCAGCAACATCGATGGGAACGCCGGGAATTCGCGACTAACCCCCAGGCGCGCCAGGGTCTTGAGTACGTTCGGTACGCCGACTTCCAGCCCGAGGCGAGCGGTCGACAGGTTGTAGGAGTGCGCCAGCCCCTGGTACAGGAACACCGTACCGTGGGAACGACGATCATAGTTCTGCGGTTTCCAGACCTGGCCATCGGCGCCCTTGACCGAGAACGTCTCGTCCGACAGCCAACTGGTCAGCGTGTATTGGCTCGGCTTTTCCAGGGCGGTGAGGTACACCGCCGGCTTGATCAGCGAGCCAATCGGACGCACCGCATCCAGCGCTCGGTTGAAACCGGCGAAACTGGCCTGCCGGCTGCCGATCATGGCCTGGACTTCACCGGTTTCCGGGTTGGTCACCACCATGGCCGCTTCAACTTCGTCGGCGCCCTTGCGCCCACCCAGCCGCTTGAAAGTGTCCTCGACCGAGGCTTCAGCCTTCATCTGCAGGATCGGATCGAAACTGGTGAAGATGCGCAGGCCTTCTTCGGTCAAGTCTTCGTCGCGGTAGTCTTCCCGCAACTGACGCTTGACCAGGTCCATGAAGCCGGGGAAGGAGCTGTCCGCCAGGCTGCCGCGCTTGGTCACGCCCAACGGCATCTTTTTCGCCGCCTCGACTTGCTCGGCCGTCGCCACACCCTGTTGTTGCAGCAGGTCGAGCACCAGGTTGCGCCGTTCGAGGGCGCGTTCCGGATTACGACGCGGGTTGTAGGAAGACGGTCCCTTGACCATGCCCACCAGCAACGCCACCTGATGCAACTTGAGTTCGGACAGCGGTTGGCTGAAGAAGAACTGGCTGGCGAGGCCGAAACCGTGCACCGCCCGTTGACCGTCCTGACCGATAAATACCTCGTTGAGGTACGCCTCCAGGATCTCCTGCTTGTCGTAGTGCAGCTCCAGCAACAACGCCATCATGGCTTCGGTGAGCTTGCGGGTCAGGCTGCGTTCGTTGGTCAGGTAGAAGTTCTTGACCAACTGTTGGGTCAGGGTACTGCCGCCCTGGCGCATGTGGCCCGAGGAGGTATTGACCCAGATGGCCCGGGCAATCGACTTGGGCGAGACGCCGAAGTGATGGTAGAAGTCGCGGTCTTCGACGGCGATCAGCGTATCGAGCAGGAACGGCGGCACCTGGTCGATCTTGATCAGGATCCGGTCTTCGAGGTTCTTGGGGTACAGGCCACCAATGAGCAACGGCTCAAGGCGCACCACCGACAGGCTTGCGTTGTTGGCGCCGGTCAGCGCAGCGACATAATCGCCGGAAAAACGCACCCGCACCGGTTGTGCCTGCTCCATGCCTTCATAGAACTGAAAGCCACGGGTGTTGAGGTCGATGGTATTGCCATTGACCGAGGCCGCACCCGGACCATTGGCCACGCTTTCACGGCGATAACCCAAGGCATCGAGCTCGGTCAGGAAATCATCCTTGCTCAGCTTCTGTCCGACGAACAGCTCCAACGGCCGGGCATAGACCTTGGCCGGAATGGTCCAGCGCTTGCCAGAGAACTTCTCCTGGACCACGGCATCGAGATAGACCGCAAAACCGGCGAGCACGACGAGGCCCACCAGGCTGAGTTTAAGGGCCCAGCCCAGCCAGGGCCGCAGGCGGCTGGCGGGTGGTTTCTTGGGGGTACGGGGGGATCGGGTACGAGTCATGGCGGCGGATTATACGCACTTTGCCTCGGTTCAACATGAGCCCTCCACGCGGTTTGCGTTAGCGCGGCTTGCGGCCATAATGACGGCCTTGAATTTTTCCAGTCTATGAAGGACCGCCCGTGAGCCAATCCCTGATCGCTGCCCTGCAAAACCCGGCCCTCTACCCGCATCCCGTCGAAGGGTTCCAGGTCATCGAGACCCACATTTCCTGGGTATTGCTCACTGGGCCATACGCCTACAAATTCAAAAAGCCGGTCAACTTCGGCTTCCTCGACTTCACCAGCCTCGAGGCGCGCAAGCACTTCTGTGGTGAGGAGTTACGCCTCAACCAGCGCCTGACCCAGGACCTGTACCTGGACGTCCTGCCGATTACCGGCAGCGCCGAAGCGCCACAGCTGGGTAGCGACGGCCCGGCCATCGAGTACGCCCTGAAGATGCGTCAGTTCCCGCAGAGCGAACTGCTCAGCACGCTGCAAGCCAACGGCGAACTGACCACCGCGCACATCGACGAGATGGCCGCGCAGATCGCCCAGTTCCATCTCTCCACGCCCAAGGTGTCCGCCGAAAACGACGCCGGCACCCCGCAAAGCGTGATGGCACCGGTGCTGCAGAACTTTGAACAGATCCGCCCGTTCCTCAACGACAAGGCCGACCTGTTGCAACTCGAAGCCCTGCAAGCCTGGGCCGAGAGCAGCTTCGAACGCCTCAAGCCGCTGTTCACCCAACGCAAGGCCGAAGGTTTCATCCGCGAATGCCACGGTGATATCCACCTGGGCAACGCCACCGTGATCGACGGCAAGGTGGTGATTTTCGACTGCATCGAGTTCAACGAACCGTTCCGTTTCACCGACGTCTACGCCGACACCGCATTCCTGGCGATGGACCTGGAGGACCGCGGCCTGAAATCGCTGGCACGGCGCTTCGTCAGCCAGTACCTGGAACTGACCGGTGACTACCAGGGCCTGGAGCTGCTGAACTTCTATAAAGCCTATCGTGCCCTGGTCCGGGCAAAAGTCGCGTTGTTCAGCATGCCGGCCGAAGCCGATCCGGTGCAGCGCGCCACCACCCTGCGCCAGTACCGCAACTACGCCAACCTGGCGGAAAGCTACAGCACCATTCCTTCGCGCTTCCTGGCCATCACCCACGGCGTCTCGGCCGTTGGCAAAAGCCATGTCGCGATGCGCCTGGTAGAGGCGCTGGGCGCCATTCGCCTGCGTTCGGACGTGGAGCGCAAGCGTCTGTTCGGCCAGCAACAAGTACCCAACGATCCAGAGGCCGGCATCTATAGCAGTGACGCCAGCAGCGCTACCTACGCCCGCCTGCATGAAATCGCCGCGGTGATCCTGCGCGCCGGCTTCCCGGTAGTGATCGATGCCACTTACCTCAAGCGCGATCAACGCGACGCAGCGGCGAAAATCGCCGAGGCCACCGGTGCTCCGTTCCTGATTCTCGACTGCGACGCGCCGCAAGCGGTCATCGAAAGCCGCCTGGCACAGCGTCAGGCCGACCAGAAAGACCCCTCCGATGCGAACCTGGCGGTCATTGCCGCACAACAATCCAGCCGCGAAGCCCTGACCCCGGCGGAAATTCTCTGCAGCAAACGGGTCCAAACCAATGAAAGCGGCACACTCGACATCGTGGTCGCGCAGATCCGTCAGCGCCTGCCAGGCCTGTAGATATTTTTTCGGCCGTGAAGCGATGCCCGGCTTCACGGCCGTCAAATAGTGGCACTATACTGGCGTCATAAAACCAACAGGTGATATGAAATGAGCCTTCCCAAGCTTCTCAACACCCCGCTTTATGCCTTGCTGCGCAAAGACGATATCGCCGGGTTCAACAACGAACGCCCACAAGGCCCGGTCGACATGCGTGGCGGCGACTTTCGAGGCCTTGATCTGCGGGAACTGAATGCGGACGACGTTGACTTCAGCGACGCCTACTTCCGCTCCGCCGATCTGCGTGGCATCGATTTTCGCAAGTCGTCACTGGAAGGCGCGAGCCTGGCCCATGCGCAAATCTCCGGTGCCTACTTCCCGCCGGAACTGTCTGCGGACGAGATCCTGATGTCGATGAACTTCGGCACCCGGTTGCGCTACCGCACTCGCTGAACCTGTTTGAAGCGGGTCGGCCAACGAGCGGACCTGCCACAGACTGAACGGATCTCCAGCGCCCCCGCTTGCGCTGGAGCATATAGTTTGCAGCCTTTTCCCCCCCATCGTGCGTAATGCATTAGAAGCTTTTGCGTCGAATCCGACCAAACAATCACGCTTTTCCTACTGACCGCTACACTGCTCAGAAGCTTGCCCACTGCACCAGTCGGCCGTCGCAAGGAGGCTCGATGAATGATGAACTGCAACACCTGAAGAATCTGGGCAAGACATCAGCCCAGTGGCTGCACGCTGTGGGCATCCACAGCGCATCCGATCTACGCCGGCTCGGCGCGGTGGACGCCTATCGCGCCGTACGCACGCGCGGCTTCCGGGCTTCCAAGGTGTTGCTGTACGCCATCGAGGGCGCGTTGATGGATGTGCATTGGAATGACATTCCCGCCGAGCGCAAAGAAGCCCTGAATAAACAGCTGGACGCCATTTCGACGCGCCACAAGGCCTGACGCCCTTTCGTTTCCTGCACGGACCCTGGCCGCGAGGTTATTTCGGCGAATCGCAAAACAATGTTTGACATGGTAATGAGAATCGCTATGATTACCACATCCGGTCGCGAGACTGGTCGATATTTGAACAGCCCTTGGTTCGGACTCTCAGATATCTCCTCATCAGGCTAATCACGGTTATTTGACCCGGCTGTTGCCGGGTCTTTTTTTGCCTGTAGAAAATCACTTTCCGACGTGTTCACGCATCTGCGCACAGTAATCCTGTGGCGGCATGGCCGGCGTGTACCACACGTAATCCGCCATGGCCGACGTCACCTCACTGCCCTCCTCGGCCAGCATCAGGACGATCGGTGCCTCGCTGGCGCCAAGATCCAGCGCATGCAGCGGCACACCAACATCCTTTCGCGCATGCCAGGCACCGGCGAACAACAATGCCGGTGTCGGCGCTTGCAGCAGGCGTTCGGCCATGCGTCGGTCACGCTGTTGCTGCACGGCCAGCATCGCCGGCATTTGCGACTCGGGCAGCAAACCGCAGTGGGATTCACGGATTTGCCCCAACAACTCGTCCTTCACAGTGGCTGCATTGGAGCGAGTGCCCATCAAGCCCGGTGCTTGTCGATAGAAACGCTGGATTTCGGCGGCGTCCAGATTGGCGGCCAGCAACGGATAGCGTTGCGCCAGGGCAAACTCGACGACGGGGCCATACAGGCGCCAATCCCAGCCGGGCGACCAGTCCAGTGCGCCGGGCAGGTCCTTCGGCAAGGCGGGTAACTGGCGGACCGAATCAACGCGTGGCTGCTGGGCGGGGGTGAGCATTTCCAGCAACAGACTGCCCTGGGCACGCTGCCCGGCCAGGGCCTGGAGCAGCCAGACCTGCAGCGCGTGGTGATCGCGATTGTCGTGCCGCTCCCCCACCACCACCCGAGGCGCCTTGGCCAAGCGTTCAACCAATGCCTGGGGCGTCACGGCCTGGCCATTGTGCAAATCGCGGATTCGTCCGCCGAGTGGGGGCGGTGCGATGCTCTGACACGCCGTCAGTACACTCAATGCCAGAATCAGAAGCAGGCGCACGTCCATATCCTCCAGGGTGCCCTCAGCGGGCAATGATCAATGGATGCCCGCGCTCCGGATGGTCTTGCACCAGCACGTCCAGGCCAAACACCGCCTTGAGCGGTTCCGGGCGCAGCACATGCCGGGGCGTGTCCAGGGCCACCGGCCGACCGGACGCGAGCAGCAACAGGCGATCACAGTAACGCGCCGCCAGGTTCAGGTCATGCAGGATCACCAGCACGGCAGCGCCGCGACTGGCGAATTCACGCACCGCCAGGAGGATGGTGTGCTGGTGCAGCGGATCGAGCATCGAGGTCGGCTCGTCCAGCAACAGGGTTTGCCCCGCTTCACCTGGCCACAACTGCGCCAACACCCGCGCCAAGTGCACCCGCTGACGTTCACCGCCGGACAACGCCAGATAACTGCGACCGTGCAGATGCGCGGCGTCTGCCGCTTGCAGCGCCGCGGCGACGACTTGCTCATCGCGCACTCGACCACTCTGGTGCGGCAGGCGCCCCATGCCCACGACCTCCTCGACACGAAAGGCGAAATCCAGGGTCGAGGACTGCGGCAAGACCGCCAGGCACCGGGCGCGCTCGGCACCCTGCCACTGGGCCAATGGCCGGTCATCGAGCCAGACCTGCCCCTGGGCCGGGCGCAATTCGCCGCACAGGCCCGCCAACAAAGTACTTTTACCTGCGCCGTTGGGCCCAAGCACTCCGAGTACTTCGCCAGGGTTGAGTTCGAGATCGACGTCCGCCAGCACCGTCTTGCGGCCACGTTGAATGTGCAGGTTCTGCGCTCGCAGCATCAGGCGCGCCCTCGCACCAATAGATAAAGGAAGAACGGCGCGCCGATGAAGGCCGTGACAATGCCGATCGGCAATTCCGCAGGAGCCAGGGCCAGGCGCGCCACCAGATCGGCGAACAACAGCAGGCTGGCACCCGCCAACACCGAAGCGGGCAGCAACACACGGTGGTCGGGGCCTGCCACCAGGCGCACCAGATGCGGCACTACCAGCCCGACAAAGCCGATCATGCCCGCAGCCGCCACCGCCGCGCCAACCCCCATGGCCGTACAAAACACCAGTTCACGCTTGAGGCTTTCGACGTTAACGCCCAGGTGGGCAGCCTCGGACTCCCCTAGCAACAGTGCATTAAGCGCCCGGGCCCGCCGTGGTAGCCAGAGCGCCACGCCGACGCTGACCAGCAACAGCGGCCACAACCGCGCATAGCTGGCGCCGTTGAGACTGCCCAGGTTCCAGAACGTCAGGGTGCGCAGGGTCGCGTCGTCCGCCAGGTAGGTGAACAGGCCGACGGCCGAACCGGACAGCGCGGTCAGGGCAATACCGGCCAGGAGCATGGTCGCGACATGGGTCTGGCCGTTGCGTCGCCCGAGACGATAGACCAGTGCCGTAACGCCGAGCCCGCCAAGAAATGCACACAACGAAAGCACGTAGGGGCCAAAGGCTTCGGGCAACCCACCCAGCGCCGAGCCACCGACAATGGCGAACGCGGCGCCCAGTGCCGCACCGCTGGACACACCCACCAGCCCCGGGTCCGCCAGTGGGTTGCGAAACAACCCCTGCATCGCCACACCGGACAACGCCAACACCCCGCCCACCGCCAACCCCAGCAAGGTACGCGGCAAGCGGATCTGGCCAAGGATCAGTTCGGCCTGCTCCAGGCCATCGGCGGCCACCGGCAAGCCCAACAGACGCAAGGCAGCGCGCAAGGTGTCGAGCAACGGCAAACTTACCGGCCCCAGGGCCAGGGACAGCCAGGTTGCCAGCAGACACAGCAGGCCCAGGCCAATGAACAAGGTACCTGGCTTGACCAACGAGGTCATGGCGCCGTGGCCGACGCAGCCGGATAAAAGCCTGCCGTCAGTGTCATCAGGCTTTGTGGCAACCGCGGGCCCAAGCCGCCTACCAGCAGCGTCGGATCAAGCTCCATGACGCGCCCGTCCCTGGCGGCCCGGATCGAAGAAAGAATCGGGTTTTCCCTGAACAACGCCGCACGCGCTTCTTCACCGCTCAAGGCACGGTCAGCAAAGACCAGAACTTGCGGATTCAGGCTGGCCAGGGTTTCCACAGAAAAAGACTTGTAGCCGCTGTGGGTCGCCAGGTTGTGACCGCCGGCCTGCTGTAACAACCAATCAGCGGAAGTGCCCTTGCCCGCAACCAGTGGTTTGCCGCCGGAACTGCCCACCAACAGCAATACGCCGGGAGCCTTTTGCTTGCGCTGGGCTTCGGTCACCCGGGCCTGTTGCTGGGTGAGTTGTTTTTGATAAAGGTCGAACAACCGCGCCGCCTCGGCCTCGGCCCCCAGCAGTTTTCCCAGGTGCCGCAAATTGCCCTGCAGGGCCGGCAGGTCTGGTGTGGCCGAGAACAGTTCGACCTGCACACCGGCGCTGCGAATTTGCGCCAGCACGGGCGGTGGCCCCATTTCCTCAGTGCCCACCAGGATCTGCGGACGCAGGCTCAGCACGCCCTCCGCCGACAGCTGTCGCTGATAGCCAACACTGGGCAAGGCCTGCAAGGATTCAGGATGCTGGCTGGTGGAGTCCACGCCCACCAGCTTCGATTCGCCCCCCAGTGCACTGACCCACTCCGACACGGCGCCGCCGGCACTGACCCAGCGTTGCGGCAATTGGGCCGCGCTGGCCCCCTGGTTGACCAACAGTGCGACACAGAGCGCAACAACGCGGATATTCAGGCGCATCGGGCAGCTTCCTCAAAGAAGTTTTTCACAGGACCGGGCATGGCCAAGTATCCTCAGCCTCCTGCGAAGAAGACGCCATTTGATAATTGTTTTCATTTGACCGTCAAGCGTGGATCTTTTGCCACACGAAACCTTGTGGGAGCGAGCTTGCTCGCGATAGCGGCGAGTCAGTCACCGAGATGTTGAATGTGCCGCCGTCATCGCGAGCAAGCTCGCTCCCACAGTGGATTCACTCCGACAAATATTGAGACACACATGAAGTTTCTTTGTACCGCCGCCCAATTGCCCGACAACGGCAGTCGCGGTTTCGACCTCGATGGGCGCAAGGTGCTGGCCGTGCGGCGCGCCGGCCAGGTCTATGCCTATCTCAACCGCTGCCCGCACCGGGGCGTACCGCTGGAATGGCAACCCGACCAGTTCCTCGACCCCAGCGCCAGTCTGATCCAGTGCGCCACTCACGGCGCACTGTTTCTGATCGAAAGCGGCGAATGCGTAGCCGGCCCCTGCGCCGGTCAGTTCCTCGCTGCGCTAGACAGCCGGGAGGACGAGCAAGGCATCTGGGTCGAGCTCTAGCAATACCGGCAACGCACGGTCCACCCACATCTGCTCGGACGTCAGCGTGACCCCATAGGCCAGCACCTCCACACCCGCCGCCACCGCATCACGCAAGGCCGCGGCGTACACCGGGTCGATTTCCTGTGCCGGGCGCACCGCTTCGATGCCGCTCAGGTTCACACAATACAGCTGCACCGCCCGCACACCTTCCCGGGCCAGGCAGGCGAGCTCCCTCAGGTGCTTGGCCCCGCGCAGGGTCACCGCATCGGGAAACGCCGCCACATTCGTGCCATCGAAACCCAGCGTGACACTTTTGACTTCGACCCAGGCCGAGCCTTGATCGTAGTCCAGGCGAAAATCGATGCGGCTGTTTTCCACCCCATAAGCCACTTCACGCTTGAGCCCGGTAAACCCTTTCAGTTCGCTGATGACCCCGGCGCGCAAGGCTTCTTCGACCAAGGCGTTGGCCCGCGCGGTATTGATGCAGGCGAGCCGCCCTTGAGGGGTTTCGCCGATTTCCCAGGTGCCGGGCAACTTGCGCTTGGGGTCGCTGGAGCGACTGAACCAGACACGCGCACCTTCAGCCATGCAATTGAGCATCGAGCCGGTGTTGGGGCAATGAATAGTGAGCAGTTCGCCATGAACGGTCTCGATATCGGCGAGAAAACGCTTGTAACGTCGAATCAAGCGACCTTCTTCCAACGCAGGAAAAAAATGCATCAGCCTTGCCAGCTCCGTAGTCCGCGTTCGATTCGTGCCACCGCTTCCTGTAGCCGCGGCAGGCTCTGGGTGTAGGCGAAGCGCACGTGGTGGCCGGCCTGATGACGGCCGAAATCCAGGCCCGGTGTAAAGGCCACGTGTTCGGTCTCCAGGAAGTGCTGGCAGAACGCAAAGGCATCGCCGCCGAACGCACTGATGTCGGCATAGAGGTAAAACGCCCCTTCCGGCTCCACCGCAATACCGAAGCCCAATTCACGCAAGGCCGGCAGTAGAAAGTCACGGCGCCGCGCAAACTCGGCCCGTCGCTGCTCGAAGATCTCGATGGTCGCCGGCTCGAAACAGGCCAGGGCGGCGTACTGGGCCATGCTCGGCGCACTGATGTAGAGGTTCTGCGCGAGCTTTTCCAGCTCGCCGACAGCCGCCGAAGGGGCCACCAGCCAGCCAAGTCGCCAGCCGGTCATGCCGAAATACTTGGAGAAACTGTTAAGGACAAAGGCATCGTCATCGACTTCCAGCACGCTGGCGGCGTCGGTGCCGTAGGTCAGGCCGTGATAGATCTCGTCCACCACCAGATGGCCGTTGTGGCCCTTGATGGCCTTGGACAGCCCCGCCAGCTCGTCCCGGGTGAGAATCGTCCCGGTCGGGTTGGCCGGTGAGGCCACCAACGCACCGACGCTGTCCTGATCCCAATAGCGGTTCACCAGGTCTGGCGTCAATTGGTAACGCACATCCGACCCCACCGGCACCAATTGCGCCGCCCCTTCGACCAGGCGCAGGAAATGACGGTTGCACGGATAACCGGGGTCGGCCAGCAGCCAATGCTTGCCTGGGTCCACCAGCAAGGCGCTGGCCAGCAGCAACGCGCCGGACCCGCCCGGAGTCACGAGGATGCGCCTGGGGTCAATCTCCACCCCGTAGCGCTGGCCGTAGAAACCGGCGATGGCCTCGCGCAGCTCGGGGATGCCACGGGCCGCGGTGTAACGGGTCTTGCCCGCCGCCAGCGCGGCCTGGCCGGCCTGGATGATTGGCTCGGCGGTGGTGAAGTCCGGTTCGCCGATCTCCAGGTGGATGACGTCATGCCCGGCGGCCTGCAGTTCGTTGGCACGGGCCAGCAACGCCATCACATGGAAAGGTTCGATGGCGCGGCTGCGCGCACTGTAGGGCTGAGCCATTGGCCTTCCTTCAGGGGGAAAAAGAACCGATTCTACCCAACTCTCCAGCCAAGTCAGAAACAACTGCGGGAACGCGCGCGAACCGCAAGTGGTCTGAGCCCGTGAATTGCAGGAAATGACTCCCGCGATTGGCCCAGGCTTGACTAGAATCAAGCATTGAGCAGGTTTAAATCCCCACCGAAGCGAACCCCGCCACGTTTTACAGGCCTCGGTCGCCGCAGGCTCGACAACCGGGAGTAGCGCGGCCCGATTTGATCTGGTAAGTTCGCCCGCTTGCAGCCGCAGGGCCGGCAGGTGTCGGTGATGGAGCAATCCTGCGTAGTGGATTACAAGAGTAGAGGCGGTCCATTCATGCCCACCCAAGCAAAGCAAAATCAAAATCAGTCGCTCAGCGGGTTTGAGCCTTACGTCCCGCAAGCTGGCGAAGAGTACATGGGCGCCCCCATGCGCGCGCACTTCACCAAGATCCTGAACAAGTGGAAACAGGACTTGATGCAGGAAGTCGACCGCACCGTGGATCACATGAAAGACGAAGCGGCCAACTTCCCCGACCCGGCCGACCGTGCCAGTCAGGAAGAAGAGTTCAGCCTCGAACTGCGCGCCCGTGATCGCGAGCGCAAGCTCATCAAGAAAATCGACAAGACCCTGCAGTTGATCGAAGACGAAGAATACGGTTGGTGCGAGTCCTGCGGCATCGAGATCGGCATTCGCCGCCTGGAAGCCCGCCCGACAGCCGATCTGTGCATCGACTGCAAGACCCTGGCGGAAATCAAGGAAAAACAGGTCGGCAAGTAACTGCCGGGGCTGTCACCGAAACGGAGCGTTCATACGCTCCGTTTTTTGTTTCCGATACCGTCTCCAAGTCTGGCGCCTCCTTGTGGGAGCGAGCCTGCTCGCGAAAGCGGTGGGTCAGCCAGCCTTGATGTGACAGATACACCGCTATCGCGAGCAGGCTCGCTCCCACAGGGGATACGCTTCATTGTCGAAATTGTATGCCTACCGCTCAGACTCAGTAACATTCGCCCTATGACTGCCACCGCCCCCTACATCGGCCGCTTCGCCCCCACCCCCAGCGGCCACTTGCACTTCGGTTCACTGGTCGCCGCACTGGCGTCGTACCTGGATGCCCGCGCCGTGGGCGGGCGTTGGTTGCTGCGCATGGAGGACCTCGACCCGCCCCGGGAAGAACCGGGCGCGCAAGCGGCGATTCTCAAGGCACTGGAAAGCTACGGGTTCGAATGGGACGGCGAGATGGTTCGCCAGAGCGAGCGCCATGACGCCTACGATCAGGTCATCAACCGGCTGTTCAGCCAGGGCCTGGCCTACGCCTGCACCTGTTCGCGCAAGCAACTGGAGGCGTACCAGGGCATTTATCCGGGGCTGTGCCGCAACGCCGGGCACAGCACCGAGGACGCCGCCATCCGCCTGCGCGTCCCCGAGCTTGAGTACCACTTCACCGACCGGGTCCAGGGCGAGTTCCGCCAGCACCTGGGCCGTGAGGTCGGTGACTTCGTGATCCGCCGCCGTGACGGGCTCTACGCCTATCAATTGGCCGTGGTCCTGGACGACGCCTGGCAAGGGGTGACCGATATCGTGCGCGGCGCCGACCTGCTGGACTCCACGCCGCGCCAGCTCTACCTGCAAGAACTGCTCGGGTTGCCGCAACCGCGTTACCTGCACGTGCCGCTGATCACCCAGCCTGATGGGCACAAGCTCGGCAAATCCTACCGCTCACCGCCCCTGGCTGCCGATCAGGCCACGCCACTGCTGTTACGGGCGTTGCGCGCGCTGGGCCAGCAACCGGGCCTCGAACTGGTCGATGCCAGCCCACGGGAACTGCTGGCTTGGGGCATTCGCCACTGGGATGCAGGCAAGATCCCGCGCACACTGAGCCTGCCCGAAGCGCAAATACGTTGACGGCCCTTGCAGCTTGGCGCCCATCCGTTACCATCGCCGCACGTTTTTTGGGCACGCGCATAAATTAGAGAGGCCGGGATGTATATCTATCGCTTGGTCCTGCTCCTGGTAGTGGGGATTTATCTGTTCTCCCCGGCCATCATGGATTGGTGGATCGATGCCACGGGTGCCTGGTATCGGCCGTATCTGCTCTGGCTGATCCTGATTGTCGTGACCTTCATCCTGCAGAGCCAAAAAGATGCCGATGAGCTTTAGCCTGACCCAGATGGTCCTGATCAGCGCCGCCTACCTGGCAGTGCTGTTCGGCGTAGCCTGGATCAGCGAACGAGGCATGATCCCCCGGGCGATCATCCGCCACCCGCTGACCTACACCCTGTCGCTGGGTGTCTATGCCAGCGCATGGGCGTTCTATGGCACGGTCGGGCTGGCCTATCAGTACGGCTATGGTTTCCTCTCCAGTTACCTCGGCGTATCGGGCGCGTTCCTGCTGGCGCCGGTGTTGCTCTATCCGATCCTGAAAATCACCCGCACCTACCAACTGTCGTCGCTGGCCGACCTGTTCGCCTTTCGCTTTCGCAGCACCTGGGCCGGCGCGCTGACCACGATCTTCATGCTGGTCGGGGTACTGCCGCTGCTGGCCCTGCAGATCCAGGCCGTGGCCGACTCCATCAGCATCCTGACCCGCGAGCCGGTGCAGCACCGGGTGGCGCTGAGCTTCTGCGTACTGATCATCCTGTTCACGATTTTCTTTGGTTCCCGACACATCGCCACACGGGAAAAACACGAAGGCCTGGTGTTCGCCATCGCTTTCGAATCGGTGATCAAGCTGATTGCCATCGGTGGTGTCGGTCTCTATGCCCTGTACGGCGTGTTCGACGGCCCACAACAGCTGGAAGTGTGGCTGCTGCAGAACCAGACAGCCCTCGCCGCCCTGCATACGCCCTTGCAGGAAGGCCCATGGCGCACGCTGTTGCTGGTGTTCTTCGCATCGGCCATCGTGATGCCGCACATGTACCACATGACCTTTACCGAAAACCTCAACCCGCGCTCGCTGGTAAGCGCCAGTTGGGGCCTGCCGCTGTTCCTGCTGCTGATGAGCCTGGCGGTACCGCTGATCCTCTGGGCCGGCTTGAAGCTGGGCGCCAGTACCAATCCGGAATACTTCACCCTGGGTATCGGCATCGCCGCCAACAGCAAGGCCCTGGCGTTGCTGGCCTATGTCGGCGGCCTGTCGGCGGCCAGCGGCTTGATCATCGTCACCACGCTGGCATTGTCGGGCATGGCCCTCAACCACCTGGTGCTGCCGCTCTACCAACCACCGGCCGAAGGCAATATCTACCGCTGGCTGAAATGGACACGGCGGGCGCTGATCGTCGCGATCATCATGGCCGGCTACGGTTTTTACCTGATGCTGGGTGAGGGACAGGACCTGGCCAACCTGGGCATCGTCGCCTTCGTTGCCACCTTGCAGTTCCTGCCCGGCGTGCTGTCGGTGCTGTATTGGCCGACCGCCAACCGCCGTGGCTTCATCGCCGGCCTGTTGGCAGGGATCCTGGTGTGGCTGGTCGCGATGCTGTTGCCGCTGATGGGCAACCTGCAGGGCTTCTATATTCCGCTGCTGAACATGATCTACGTGCTCGACGACACCAGTTGGCATATGGCGGCCATCGCCTCTTTGGCGGCGAACGTGCTGATGTTCACCCTGATCTCGCTGTTCACCAACGCCAGCAGCGAAGAGGCCAGCGCCGCCGAAGCCTGCGCGGTGGACAACGTCCGCCGCCCGCAGCGCCGCGAGCTGCACGCCGCCTCGCCCCAGGAATTCGCCACGCAACTGGCCAAGCCCTTGGGCGCCAAGGCCGCGCAAAAGGAAGTCGAACAGGCCCTGCGCGACCTCTACCTGCCCTTCGATGAACGTCGCCCGTATGCTCTGCGTCGCCTGCGGGACCGGATCGAGGCCAACCTGTCCGGCCTGATGGGCCCCAGCGTGGCCCAGGACATGGTCGAGACATTCCTGCCCTACAAGGCCGGCGGCGAGAACTACGTCACCGAAGACATCCACTTCATCGAAAGCCGCCTCGAGGATTACCATTCGCGCCTCACCGGCCTTGCCGCCGAATTGGACGCCTTGCGCCGTTACCATCGCCAGACCCTGCAGGAACTGCCGATGGGCGTGTGCTCCCTGGCCAAGGACCAGGAAATCCTGATGTGGAACAAGGCCATGGAAGAACTGACCGGGATCGCGGCCCAGCGCGTGGTCGGTTCACGCCTGAGCACCCTGGGCGAGCCGTGGAAAGGCTTGCTGCAAGGCTTCATCAACCTGCCGGACGAGCACCTGCACAAACAGCACCTGGCCCTCGACGGCCAGACCCGTTGGCTGAACCTGCACAAGGCGGCGATCGACGAGCCGTTGGCGCCGGGTAACAGCGGCCTGGTGCTGCTGGTCGAAGACCTGACCGATACCCAGATGCTCGAAGACAAGCTGGTCCACTCCGAACGACTGGCAAGCATCGGCCGGCTGGCCGCCGGGGTGGCCCACGAAATCGGCAACCCGATCACCGGCATCGCCTGCCTGGCGCAGAACCTGCGCGAAGAGCGCGAGGACGACGGCGAGCTGACGGAAATCAGCGGCCAGATCCTCGAACAGACCAAGCGCGTGTCGCGCATCGTCCAATCGCTGATGAGCTTCGCCCATGCCGGCGGTCACCAGCACAATGACGAGCCCGTCTGTCTGGCCGAAGTGGCCCAGGATGCCATTGGTCTGCTGGCGCTCAACCGGCGCAATTTCGAGGTGCAATTCTTCAACCTGTGCGATCCGGACCATTGGGTCGATGGCGACCCCCAGCGGCTCGCCCAGGTGTTGATCAACCTGCTATCCAACGCGCGGGACGCCTCACCGGCCGGCAGCGCGGTGCGGGTCAAGAGTGAAGCCTTCGAACACACGGTCGACCTGATCGTCGAAGACGAAGGCAGCGGTATCCCACAGAACATCATGGACCGATTGTTCGAACCTTTCTTCACCACCAAGGATCCTGGCGAAGGCACCGGTCTGGGCCTCGCACTGGTCTATTCCATCGTTGAAGAGCATTATGGACAAATCACCATCGACAGCCCGGCCGATGTACAAAGCCAACGCGGCACCCGTATCCGGGTGACCTTGCCGCGTCATGTCGAAGCGACGTCCGCTGTGAACTGAGACCGTCGAGAGAATCGAATCAATGCCGCACATTTTGATCGTCGAAGACGAAACAATTATCCGCTCCGCCTTGCGCCGCCTGCTGGAACGCAACCAGTACCAGGTCAGCGAAGCCGGTTCAGTGCAGGAAGCACAAGAACGTTTCAGCATTCCCACGTTTGACCTGATCGTCAGCGACCTGCGCCTGCCTGGCGCCCCGGGTACCGAGCTGATCAAGCTCGGCCAGGGCACACCCGTGCTGATCATGACCAGTTACGCCAGCCTGCGCTCGGCGGTCGACTCCATGAAAATGGGTGCGGTGGACTACATCGCCAAACCGTTCGACCACGATGAGATGCTCCAGGCCGTGGCCCGCATCCTGCGTGACCGACAGGCGGCGACCAGTAACCCGGCGGAACCCGCCGGCAAGGCCAGTGCCTCGGCGAAAGCCGGCGCCAGCAACAATAATGGCGAAATTGGCATCATCGGTTCCTGCCCGCCCATGCAGGACCTGTACAGCAAGATCCGCAAGGTGGCACCGACCGACTCCAATGTCCTGGTCCAGGGCGAGTCCGGTACCGGCAAGGAGCTGGTAGCCCGTGCCCTGCACAATCTGTCACGCCGGGCCAAGGCGCCGATGATCTCGGTGAACTGCGCGGCGATCCCGGAAAGCCTGATCGAGTCCGAACTGTTCGGTCATGAGAAAGGTGCGTTCACCGGCGCCAGCGCCGGGCGCGCAGGCTTGGTGGAAGCGGCGGACGGCGGCACGCTGTTCCTCGATGAAATCGGCGAGTTGCCGCTGGAAGCCCAGGCGCGGTTGCTGCGGGTGCTTCAGGAAGGCGAAATCCGCCGGGTCGGCTCGGTGCAGTCGCAAAAAGTCGACGTCCGCCTGATCGCGGCTACCCACCGTGACCTCAAGAGCCTGGCGAAGATCGGCCAGTTCCGCGAAGACTTGTATTACCGCTTGCACGTGATCGCCTTGAAGCTGCCCGCCCTGCGCGAGCGTGGCGCGGACGTCAATGAAATCGCCCAGGCATTCCTGGCTCGCCAGAGCGCGCGGGTCAACCGCACCGACCTCAAGTTCGCCCCGGACGCCGAGCAGGCCATTCGTCATTACGCCTGGCCGGGTAACGTTCGCGAGCTGGAAAACGCGGTCGAGCGGGCGGTGATCCTGTGCGAGAGCCCGGAAATCTCGGCCGACCTGCTGGGCATCGACATCGAACTGAGTGACCTGGACGACGAAGAGTTCATCGGCCTGGCCCCGCAACAGGGCGGCGCTGCCAACAACAGCCACGAACCCACCGAAGACCTGTCCCTGGAGGATTACTTCCAGCATTTCGTCCTGGAACACCAGGACCACATGACCGAGACCGAACTGGCACGCAAGCTGGGCGTAAGCCGCAAGTGCCTGTGGGAACGTCGCCAGCGCCTGGGAATTCCACGGCGCAAGACCGGAGCGACCAGCGAAAGCTGAGGTGTGGGGGTAACACCGCTGAATGTGAAAAAACTGTTACCTCAGCTTTTTCACGTAACAGAAGCCGGGGTTTACGGTAACGAAACCCCGGCTTTTTTTCGCCCCGAAAAAATGGTTATAACCCTAGAACGCCCGGTTTCGCTGGGCCTCGCAAAAGTTGGCACGCACCCTGCTATAGCTTTGGTACAAGAACAATAACAAGCAATGCAAAAGACAATAAAAATAAGACGAATCGACTCACGCACAATAAAAACAAGACGGCGAGAGGCGCAGCTAACTGATTCTTTTGGAGAGGCGTTGTATTTGGGGCTTGCCCCACAACCAGGCCGAGAACAATAAAAACTGTCTCAAGACAGGTGCCTGAACTGGTTGGATCGATTGATCACTGCAACACAGCGACCAAAGCAATCCGTTTGCTCTTGGCTCCCGATTGGGAGGGTCACAAAGGAAAAAACCTTGTGGCGTGGGCACTCAACAAAAACAAGAAGCCCGAAACCAATAATAAAAATAGAGCACGTAACTAATTCTGGGGGAGCTTCGGCTCCCCTTGTGGTTTCTGTCGTTCCGCCTCCCCGCAGCCTACAAGGCTTGTCGCTGAAGCTTGCAGCTCTAAACTGCTCCGTCCTACACCATCCCTCGACTAAATGCTAGAATCTCGGCCCATCATGCGGTCATTCTTCGTTTTTGGCCGAATATTCCTTCAAACAGTGCATCCCATGCTGAAGAAGCTGTTCCAGTCATTCCGTTCTCCCTTGCGTCGTACGCAACACATTCGCAGCACGCCTGAAGTGCTCAACAGCGGCCAGCATTCACTGCAAAAGGCCCAGTTCAGCCGTTATGCGGTGAACATCGTCGAACGTTTGCAGAACGCCGGTTACCAGGCTTACCTGGTCGGTGGCTGCGTGCGCGACATGCTGCTCAACATCACCCCCAAGGATTTCGACGTCGCCACCAGCGCCACGCCGGAACAGATACGGGCCGAATTTCGCAATGCGCGGATCATTGGCCGGCGCTTCAAGCTGGTCCACATTCACTTCGGCCGCGAAATCATCGAAGTGGCGACCTTCCGCGCCAATCATCCGCAAAACGATGAAGAGGAAGACAGCAACCAGTCTTCCCGCAACGAGAGCGGGCGCATCCTGCGCGATAACGTCTACGGCACGCTGGAGGAAGACGCGCAACGCCGCGACTTCACCATCAACGCCCTGTATTACGATCCGGTCAGCGAGCGCATCCTCGATTACGCCAACGGCGTACACGACATTCGCAATCGCCTGATCCGCCTGATTGGCGACCCCAAGCAGCGCTACCAGGAAGACCCGGTGCGAATGCTGCGGGCCGTGCGTTTCGCCGCCAAGCTGGATTTCGGCATCGAAAAACACAGCGCCGTGCCGATTCGCGAACTGGCACCGATGCTGCGGGAAATCCCTTCGGCGCGCCTGTTCGAGGAAGTGCTCAAGCTGTTCCTGTCGGGCAACGCCGCAGACACCTTCGAGATGCTGGTGGACCTGCAGTTGTTCGATCCGCTGTTCCCCGCCAGTGCCGAGGCCCTGGAGCACAACCCGACCTACACCCACACCTTGATCAGCGAAGCACTGATCAACACCGACCTGCGCATCAAGCAGAACAAGCCGGTGACGCCTGCGTTCCTGTTCGCCGCGCTGCTCTGGCCTGCCCTGCCGGCCCGGGTGTTGCGCCTGCAAGAGCGTGGCATGCCGCCGATCCCGGCGATGCAGGAAGCTGCCCACGAGCTGATCGCCGAACAGTGCCAGCGCATCGCCATTCCAAAACGCTTCACGATGCCGATCCGCGAGATCTGGGACATGCAGGAACGCCTGCCACGGCGCAGCGGCAAACGTGCCGACCTGCTGCTGGACAACCCGCGTTTCCGCGCTGGCTACGACTTCCTGCTGCTGCGTGAAAGCGCGGGCGAGCAGACCGATGGCCTGGGCGAATGGTGGACCGATTACCAGGACGCCAACGACAGCGAGCGCCGCGACATGATTCGCGAACTCAGCGGCAAGGATGAAGGCGCCAGCGGCCCGCGCAAGCGCCGTCGCAGCAGCGGTGCCAAGCGCAAGCGTGCCGGTGTACCGAGCGCATCGGGCGAGTAATCGATGGAACGCATCTACATCGGCATGGGCAGCAACCTGGCGGAACCCGCCGAACAATTGCGCAGTGCCATCCAGGCGCTGGCGCAATTGCCCGATACCCAACTGGTGGGGGTCTCGGCGTTTTATCAAAGCGATTCCCTGCTGCCCGGCCAGCCGCGCTACACCAACGCGGTGGCGGCGCTGGACAGCCGCCTGGCACCGCTGGACCTGCTCGATGCGCTGCAAGCCATCGAAACCGGGCAGGGTCGAGAACGCCTGGAACGCTGGGGTCCGCGCACCCTGGACCTGGATATCCTGCTGTTCGGCGATCGCCTGATCGACGAGCCTCGCCTCAAGGTCCCCCACTACCACATGCAGGCCCGGGCCTTCGTGCTGTACCCACTGGCCGAGTTGGCACCCGCCGACCTGCACCTGGCCGATGGACGCTCACTCAAGGATCTGCTCGCGGCGTGCCCATTCGCCGGTCTGGAACGCCTGCCTCCAAACTGATGCAAATCCCTGTGGGAGCGAGCTTGCTCGCGATAGCGTCGGCACATCCAGCATCCAGGATGACTGACATACCGCCATCGCGAGCAAGCTCGCTCCCACAGGATTCAGACCCGGCAGTCAGATCCGAAACACGCCTCTACGCTGAAACGCATCAGTAACCCCGGTAACACCCGGCGGTAACACATCCAATTGACTTCCCGAGAGCTCCTCACGACTATAGGCGTCCCGATGCCGCCAACGCGGCGTTTAAAGGGCGCAATCCAGGCCTTACAAGCACCACACATAGAGGGTGCGCCTGTATAGATGACGATTCATGCGCGTTACTCGCAGTAGCTCAAGAGCGCCTAATGAGGACTTTTTCATGCCAGCTATTACCCTGACCACGCTGCAAGGTCTCAAGCAAAAAGGTGAGAAAATCACCATGCTGACCTGCTATGACGCAACTTTCGCCCACGCCTGCAATGAGGCCGGTGTCGAAGTGTTGCTGGTGGGCGATTCCCTCGGCATGGTGCTGCAAGGTCACGACAGCACGCTGCCGGTGACCACCGCCGAGATGGCCTACCATGTGGCCGCCGTCAAACGCGGTAACACCGATGCACTGATTCTCGCCGACCTGCCATTCATGGCCTACGCCACCCTTGAACAAACCATGACCAACAGCGCCATGCTGATGCAGGCCGGTGCCCACATGGTCAAGGTCGAGGGCGCGTTGTGGCTGGCCGATTCGATTCGGTTGCTGGCCGAGCGGGGTATCCCAGTGTGCGCGCACATGGGACTGACCCCACAATCGGTCAATATCCTCGGTGGCTACAAGGTCCAGGGCCGCAATGAGAACCAGGCGCGGCAGATGCGCGCCGATGCGATTGCGCTGGAGCAGGCTGGCGCGGCGATGTTGCTGCTCGAATGCGTGCCCAGCGAGTTGGCGGAAGAAATCACCCAGGCGGTGAAGATCCCGGTGATCGGGATCGGCGCCGGCCACGCCACCGACGGCCAGGTGCTGGTGCTGCACGACATGCTCGGGCTGTCGATCACCGGTCGCGTGCCCAAGTTCGTGAAGGACTTCATGGCAGGGCAAACGTCCATCCAGGGCGCCCTGAGTGCCTATGTCGCTGAGGTCAAGGCCGCGACCTTCCCTGGCGTCGAACACGGGTTTTCTGCATGAACACCGTCAAAACCGTACGCGAACTGCGGGCCGCCGTGGCCCGTGCCCGCGGCGAAGGCAAACGCATCGCCTTCGTGCCGACCATGGGCAACCTGCACAGCGGCCACGTGGCGCTGGTCACCAAGGCCGCGCAACGGGCCGACTTCGTGGTGGCGAGCATTTTCGTCAACCCCCTGCAATTCGGTGCCGGCGAAGACCTGGACAAATACCCCCGCACCCTGGCGGCCGACCAGGAGAAACTGCTCCAGGCTGGCTGCCATCTGCTGTTCGCGCCCAGCGTCGAAGAGATGTACCCCGACGGCATGGCCGGGCAGACCCGGGTCAGCGTCCCGCAATTGTCCGAAGGCTTGTGCGGCGCCAGCCGTCCAGGGCATTTCGAAGGTGTGGCGACAGTGGTCAGCAAGCTGTTCAACATGGTCCAGCCTGACCTGGCGGTGTTTGGCCAGAAAGACTACCAGCAACTGGCAGTGATCCGCGCACTGGTCCATGACCTGAACATGCCGATCCAGATCATCGGCGAGCCGACCGTTCGCGCCGAGGATGGCCTGGCGCTGTCCTCGCGCAACGGCTTCCTCAGCCCGGATCAACGCGCCGTCGCGCCCGTGGTCTATCGCGTCCTGAGCCAGATCGCCGAGGCCATCAAACAGGGTCGACGAGATTTCCCGGCGCTGATCGGTGAGCAGCTCAAGCAACTTGAAGCTGCCGGCCTGCGTCCCGATTACCTGGAGATCCGTCACGCCAAGACCTTGCGCCCGGCATTGAACGAGGACCGTGACCTGGTGATTCTGGTGGCGGCCTTCCTCGGTACCACGCGCCTGATCGACAACCTGCACCTGGACCTCGACAACCCCGCCTGAACCCACACCCGCCCCAATCTGGGGATGGGCCTTGTGGGAGCAAAGCTTGCTCGCGATAGCGGTCTGATATTCGACATACGTGTCGAATTTGACCACGTCATCGCGAGCAAGCTTTGCTCCCACATACAGACTGCACTTGCAAATCCCTCGCGTATTGCCGCCCCACAAGCCTTCAGGCAGACTGCCCGCCGTTCGGACTCGACCAGAGGAAAAATACATGCACGCCATCATGCTCAAGGCCAAGCTGCATCGCGCCGAAGTCACTCACGCAGTGCTCGATTACGAAGGCTCCTGCGCCATCGATGGTGAGTGGCTGGACCTGTCGGGGATCCGTGAATACGAACAGATCCAGATCTACAACGTCGACAACGGCGAGCGCTTCACCACCTACGCCATCCGTGGCGAGGAAGGTTCGCGGATGATCTCGGTGAACGGCGCCGCAGCGCACAAGGCCAAGGTCGGTGATCGTGTCATCATCTGCGCCTATGCCCACTACAGTGAAGCCGAGCTGGTCAACTTCAAGCCGCGCATGCTGTACATGGCACCAGGCAATGAACTGAGCCACACCAGCAATGCGATTCCGGTACAGCTCGCCTGATCGAACCCGAACGATATCTGTGTACAAACCTGTGGGAGCAAAGCTTGCTCGCGATAGCAGTGTGTCAGGCGACATCCATGCAACGGGTCCATTGCAATCGCGAGCAAGCTTTGCCCCCACAGCGAACCATTTCCGCCCCCTGTTGTATAAAAAAGTACCGGGAACCGGTCAGACAAAGTCAAGACAGATCGCAACGCGAGGTTTACTGTATCCGCGCTGCGTCCGGCGATCGTGTCGATGCAGTGTCCGGACGCCCACCTCGAGCCGCGCCGGAATTTTTAGTGTACAAA
This sequence comes from Pseudomonas brassicacearum subsp. brassicacearum, assembly GCF_008801605.1. Classification (GTDB taxonomy): domain Bacteria; phylum Pseudomonadota; class Gammaproteobacteria; order Pseudomonadales; family Pseudomonadaceae; genus Aquipseudomonas; species Aquipseudomonas brassicacearum. The sequence goes on from NZ_VZPJ01000020.1 coordinate 31,394, forward strand.
AGGTCGTTCAAGTAAAAAGGAAACCCGCAGCGATGGCGTATTACCGAACCCCTCATGACGTGACCGCTCTGCCAGCCTGGCAAGCGCTGAATGACCACCGCAAAGCCATGCAGGATTTCAGCATGCGCGAAGCGTTCAATGCCGATCCGCAGCGTTTTACTCAATTCACCCTGTCGAGCTGCGGCCTGTTTCTCGACTACTCGAAAAACCTGATCAACGCCCAGACCCGCGACCTGCTGGTGGGCCTGGCCAACGAAGTCGACCTCAAGGGCGCGATCAAGTCGCTGTTCGAAGGCGAAATCGTCAACGCCTCGGAAAACCGCCCTGCCCTGCACACCGCCCTGCGTCGGCCGGTGGGCGACAAGCTGCTGGTCAACGGCGTCAACGTGATGCCGGACGTGCACAAAGTGCTGAACCAGATCACCGACCTGGTGGGCCGCATTCACGACGGCCTGTGGCGCGGCTACACCGAAAAGCCGATCACCGACGTGGTGAACATCGGCATCGGTGGTTCTTTCCTCGGCCCAGAGCTGGTGTCCGAAGCGCTGTTGTCCTACGCGCAAAAAGGCGTTCGCTGCCACTACCTGGCGAACATCGACGGCAGTGAGTTCCATGAACTGACCATGAAGCTGCGCGCCGAGACCACGCTGTTCATCGTCTCGTCGAAATCCTTCAACACCCTCGAAACCCTGAAGAACGCCCAGGCCGCCCGCGCCTGGTACCTGGCCCAGGGTGGCTCCGAAGCGGAGCTGTATCGCCACTTCATCGCCGTGTCGAGCAACAACGCCGCCGCCGTGGCCTTCGGCATCCGCGAAGAAAACATCTTCCCGATGTGGGACTGGGTCGGCGGGCGTTACTCGCTGTGGTCGGCCATCGGCCTGCCGATCGCCCTGGCCATCGGCATGTCGAACTTCAAGGAATTGCTCTCCGGGGCCTATTCCATGGACCAGCATTTCCAGAGCGCCCCGTTCGAGCAGAACATGCCGGTGCTGCTGGCACTGCTGGGCGTGTGGTACGGCAACTTCTGGGGTGCGCAGAGCCATGCGATCCTGCCGTACGACCACTACCTGCGTAACATCACCAAGCATTTGCAGCAATTGGACATGGAATCCAACGGCAAGAGCGTGCGCCAGGACGGTACCCCGGTGTCGACCGACACGGGCCCGGTCATCTGGGGCGGCGTCGGCTGCAACGGTCAGCACGCTTACCACCAGTTGTTGCACCAGGGCACCCAGTTGATCCCGGCCGACTTCATCGTGCCGATCGTCAGCTTCAACCCGGTTTCCGATCATCACCAGTGGCTGTACGCCAACTGCCTGTCCCAGAGCCAGGCGCTGATGCTCGGCAAGACCCGCGCCGAAGCCGAAGCCGAGCTGCGGGACAAGGGCGCCAGCGAAGAAGAGGTGCAGAAACTGGCCTCCCACAAGGTGATCCCGGGCAACCGTCCGAGCAACACCCTGGTAGTCGAACGCATCAGCCCACGTCGCCTCGGCGCACTGGTGGCGCTGTATGAACACAAGGTGTTCGTGCAGAGCGTGGTCTGGGGCATCAACGCCTTCGACCAATGGGGCGTGGAGTTGGGCAAGGAACTGGGCAAGGGCGTCTACAACCGCCTGGTGGGCAGCGAAGAAAGCCTGGCCGAAGATGCTTCGACCCAGGGCTTGATCAACTACTTCCGCGGACGCCACCGCGGCTGATCCCTGGGTTTGCATTCCCCCTGTGGGAGCGGGTCTTGTGGGAGCAAAGCTTGCTCGCGATAGCGGTCTGATATCAACCTATGTGTTGAATGAGACGGCGTCATCGCGAGCAAGCTTTGCTCCCACGAGGCTCGCTCCCACAGTTGCTTTGTGCATGACTTGAACCCCCAGGCGACTGGGCGCATCTTTATGACTTGTCGCAAAACAAGAATAAGGAACCGTCATGTTCGATATCAGCCAGTACCCCCAAGCCGATGCCGTCCGCCGGGCTGCGCAACTGAGTCAGGACGAGTACACGCGGCTCTATAAAGAATCCATCGAACACCCCAGCGCCTTCTGGGCCGAGCAGGCCACGCGCTTTCTCGACTGGATGACGCCCTGGCAAACCGTCCAGCGCTATGACCTCAAGAACGGCGATGCGACCTGGTTCGCCGGTGGCAAGCTGAACGTCAGCGCCAATTGCATCGACCGTCACCTGCAAACGCGCGGCGACCAGACGGCAATCATCTGGGAAGGCGACGACCCCGCCGAATCGGCAGAAATCACCTACAAAAAACTTCACAACCATGTGTGCCGCCTGGCCAACGTGCTGAAAAGCCGTGGCGTGAAGAAAGGCGACCGGGTCTGCATCTACATGCCGATGATCCCCGAGGCCGCCTACGCCATGCTCGCCTGTACCCGTATCGGCGCCGTGCATTCGGTGGTGTTCGGCGGTTTCTCACCGGACTCGCTGCGCGACCGAATTCTCGACGCCGATTGCCGCACCGTGATCACGGCGGACGAAGGTGTGCGCGGCGGGCGCTTCGTACCGCTCAAGCGTAACGTCGACAAGGCCTTGGAAAGTTGCCCGAACGTCAGCACCGTGCTGGTGGTCGAGCGCACCCAGGGTGAGGTGGGCTGGGTTGAGGGCCGTGACCTGTGGTACCACCAGGCCATGCACGAGATGAGCGACGACTGCCCACCCGAACCGATGGACGCCGAAGATCCGTTGTTCATCCTCTACACCTCCGGCAGTACCGGCAAACCCAAGGGCGTGTTGCACACCACGGGCGGTTATCTGCTGCAAGCGGCGATGACGTTCAAGTACGTGCTCGATTACCGCGACAACGAAGTGTTCTGGTGCACCGCCGATGTCGGCTGGGTCACCGGCCACAGCTACATCGTCTATGGCCCGCTGGCCAATGGCGCCACCACGCTGATCTTCGAGGGCGTGCCGAGCTACCCGAGCAGTTCGCGCTTCTGGCAGGTGATCGACAAGCATCAGGTCAACATCTTCTACACCGCACCGACCGCCCTGCGCGCGCTGATGCGCGAAGGTGCCGGACCGTTGCAGGAAACGTCCCGCAAAAGCCTGCGACTGCTCGGCACCGTTGGTGAGCCGATCAACCCGGAGGCGTGGGAATGGTATTTCAACACGGTAGGCGAACAACGCTGCCCGATTGTCGATACCTGGTGGCAGACCGAAACCGGCGGCATCATGCTCAGCCCGTTGGTGAGTGCCCCACGGCTCAAGCCAGGCTGCGCCACCCGGCCGATGTTCGGCGTGCAACCGGTCTTGCTGGATGAAGTGGGCAAGGAAATCAGCGGCGCCGGCAGCGGCGTACTGGCGATCAAATCCAGTTGGCCCGGGCAGATTCGCAGCGTCTACGGCGATCATCAACGCATGGTCGACACCTACTTCAAACCCTACCCCGGCTATTACTTCACCGGCGACGGCGCGCGCCGCGACGAAGATGGCGACTACTGGATCACCGGGCGCATCGACGATGTGATCAACGTCTCCGGGCATCGCATCGGCACCGCCGAAATCGAAAGCGCCCTGGTGCTGCACGACAACATTGCCGAAGCGGCGGTCGTCGGTTACCCCCACGACCTCAAGGGCCAGGGCATCTATGCCTTTGTCACGCCGATGAACGGTGTGGAGGCCAATGACGAGCTGAAGAAGGAATTGCTGGCCCACGTCAGCAAGGAAATCGGCAGCTTCGCCAAACCGGAACTGATCCAGTGGGCGCCGGCGTTGCCCAAGACCCGTTCGGGCAAGATCATGCGGCGCATCCTGCGCAAGATCGCCTGCAACGAACTCGACAGCCTCGGTGATACCTCGACTCTGGCCGATCCAAGTGTGGTGGAGGGGCTGATCGACAAACGCCTCAATCGCTGAGGATTCCTGTGGGAGCGAGCTTGCTCGCGATGGGGCCCTGTCAGTCCAGACCGCCATCGCGAGCAAGCTCGCTCCCACAGGGACCACGCCAGCCATAACTGCTAAACTCCCGCGCCTCATTTCTCTAAGGCGCGCCCGGCATGTCTTCCTTGAATCAGGCGCTGCGCGCCGCCCTCGACCAGCGCCAGGAGCTGCTCGGCCAACTGCACCAGCAAGGCACCGACTGCTATCGCCTGTTCCATGGCAGCCAGGAAGGCGCCCCCGGACTGACCATCGACCGCTACGGCCCGCAACTGCTGGTACAGAGCTTCCATCAGTCGCTGGAGCGCGACGACCTGCTGCAACTGCACGGCATCGTCAACGAAGAGCTGGGATTGGAGACTTTGTTGGTCTACAACGACCGCGCCCGGGGCAATTCGCGCGTCGACCGCCAGGACACCGTCTATCAGGCGGACGAGGCCGCCCTGCAAGACCTGGTCGGGCATGAATGGGGCTTGAATTATCGCGTACGCGGTCGCCATGCCGGGCAGGATCCACTGCTGTTTCTCGACCTGCGCAACGCCCGGGGATGGGTCAAGGCACACAGCCGCAACAAAAGCGTGCTGAACCTGTTCGCCTACACCTGCGGCGTCGGCCTGAGCGCTGCGGCCGGTGGTGCGCGGGAGGTGTGCAACCTGGACTTCGCCGAAGGCAACCTGGCGGTGGGCCGCGAGAACGGCCTGCTCAACCCCGATTTGCCGCCGATGGAGTTCGTGCAGTCGGACTACTTTCCGGCGATCCGCCAACTGGCCGGCCTGCCCATCAGCCAGCGGCGCGGACAGAAACTGCCCAGCTACGTGCGCCTGGAACAACGCCAGTACGACCTGGTGCTGCTCGACCCACCGGCCTGGGCCAAAAGTGCGTTCGGCACCGTCGACCTGTTGCGCGACTACCAAAGCCTGCTGAAACCGGCGCTGCTCACCACCGCCGACAATGGCGTGCTGATCTGCTGCAACAACCTGGCAAAAGTGCCCATGGACGACTGGCGCGAGCAGGTGTTGCGTTGCGCGGAAAAGGCCGGACGCCCGGTACGCGAGTGGAGCGTGCTGACGCCCGGCAGCGATTTCCCCTCCCGGGACCAGCAGCCACCGCTCAAGACTTTGGTGCTCCAGCTCTAAGCCATACTCAGAATTCTTACTCGAAAAACGGACAAATCTCATAAATCACAGTGGCTTCGGAACCGTAAACGCATGCCATACTCCAAGGCATTCCGAATTCACACCAAGATGAAGCCGCACATGCCCAAAGGATTGATTCGCGCCATCGGCGCTCTGTTGACCGCACTGGCCCTCTATAGCCTGTTGGGCTTTCTGATTTTGCCGGGCATCGCCTTGCGCATCGCCAACCAGCAATTGGCCACCCTTGCGACGGTGCCGGCTCAGATCCAGCGCATCGAACTCAATCCCTTCAGCCTGGAAGTCACCCTCTGGGGCCTGAATATCGGCGAACCAGGCAAGGAACAGGTCGGCTTCGAACGGCTGTACGCCAATTTGCAACTCGACAGCTTGTGGTCCGGCGCCCTGCACCTGGTCGACATCGAGCTGGACAAGCCCAAGACCGAAGTGATGTTCGCCAAGGACGGTCAGTTGAACCTGCTGGGCCTGTTCAAGCTGCCGGCCAGCGAGCCGACGCCTGCCGACCCCGAGGCCAAGCCGTTCCCCCTGCGGGTCGACCGAATCAAGTTGGCCGGCGGCTATGTGCATTTCCAGGACCTGCGCCCCAGCGAACCCATTGAGTTTCTCTACGACACCCTCGATTTCGAGCTGAAGAATCTCAGCACCCTGCCCGACGACAACGCCGACATGACCCTGGTGGCTGCTGGCCCCGAAGGCGGACAGATCGACTGGACCGGTAATTTCAGCCTCACGCCGATTGCCTCCCAAGGCACGCTCAAAGTCACTGGCGGCCAAATGAAAGCCTGGTGGCCCTATGTGCGCGACGCCGTGCCGCTGGTTCTGGAAAACGGTGTCCTGAACCTCAGCACCGACTACAAGCTCAACCTGGCCAAGGGCACCGAACTGCTGCTCAACAACGTCGCGGTCAGTGTCGCGCCCTTCGCCATCAAGGCACCCGATGGCCGTCCACTGGTGAAGCTCGAACGCCTGGACGTAAGCGAAACCACGGTAGACCTGGCCAAGCAGCAAGTTATCGTGGGCAAGATCCGCAGCCAGAAGCTGGAAACCTGGGCCGCTCGCGAGGCAGACGGGCAGCTGGACTGGCAAAAACTCTTCGCCAGCCAGCCGGCCAAACCGCAGGTCAAGGCTGAACCGACATCCGCCCCGGCAGCGGCTGACTCGCCAAAAGCTGAACCGGCACCGCCCAGCAAACCCTGGCAGGTGATGTTGAAGGACGTGCAGCTGCGCGACTATAAGGTGCACTTGGCTGACCGTCAGGCCCAGCCCGCCGTGGCACTGGAGGTCGGCCCGCTGAACCTCGACCTGCAGAACTACGACACCCTCAACGGCTCGCCCTTTACCCTCAAGCTGGACACCGGGATAGGCAAGCAGGGCAAGATCCTCGCCGACGGCGAGGTCAACCTGAACCCGATCACCGCCAAGCTCAAGGTCAAGACCCAGGACGTCGACCTGCGCGTCGCCCAGTCGTACATCAACCCGTTCATTCGCCTGGAGCTGCGCTCCGGGATGCTCGGCAGTGACCTGGCGGTCGACCTCAAAAGCACCGAACCGCTGGCATTTGCCGTCACCGGGCGCGCCCAGGTCGATCAGTTGCACACCCTCGACACGCTCAAGACCCGTGACTTCCTCAAGTGGCAGAGCCTGGTCCTCGAAGGCTTGAATTATCAGCACGGTGACAGCCTGTCCATCGACAAGGTCAACCTGTTCCAGCCGTATGCGCGCTTCATGATCAACGACGACCGCACCACCAACGTCGATGACCTGCTGATCCCGCAACCGGCCGACAGCGGCACGAAGAACACTGCGGCAAAACCGGCGTCCCAGGAAAAACCGCTGGGTATCCACATCGGTGGTATCGCCATCAATGACGGTTCGGCCAACTTCGCCGACTTCAGCCTGACGCCCAATTTCGCCACGGCCATCCAGCAGCTCAATGGCCAGATCGGCACCATCGACAGTCGCCAGGCCAAACCGGCCAGTGTCGACATCAAGGGCAAGGTCGATCGCTATGCACCGGTCACCATCAAAGGGGCGGTCAACCCCTTCGATCCGATGGCCAGCCTCGACATCGCCACCAGTTTCAAACGGGTCGAACTGACCACCCTGACGCCCTACTCCGGCAAGTTCGCCGGCTATCGCATCCGCAAGGGCCGGCTCAATCTCGACCTGCATTACCGGATCACCCAAGGCAAGCTCCAGGCGGAGAACAAAGTGGTGGTCGAGCAACTGCAACTGGGTGAGAAAGTCGACAGCCCGGACGCCGTGAGCCTGCCACTCAAATTGGCCGTCGCATTGCTGAAGGATTCCGACGGCAAGATTTCCATCGAGCTACCGGTGTCCGGCGATCTCAACGACCCGCAATTCAGTGTCATGCCGATCATCTGGCAGACCCTGCGCAACCTGGTGGTACGAGCGGCCCAGGCGCCGTTCAAGCTTATCGGTGGGCTGGTGGCCGGCGGCGGCTCGGAAGACCTGGGCAGCGTGGCGTTTGCGCCGGGCTCCAGCGACCTGAGCAAGGACAACGAAGGCACGCTGCTCAAACTGTCCGAGGCCCTTGGCAAACGTCCGGAGCTGCGTCTGGAGATCGAAGGCACCGCCGCCGAAAGCAGCGACGGCCCGCTGCTCGCCGCCCAGCGCCTGGAACGCGAATACCAGTACAACTACTACAAGATGCTGCAGCGTCGGGGCGACAAAGTTCCGGCCCAGGCCTCGCTGATACAGGTGCCGGAAGACGAAAAGGCGCCGCTGCTCGAAGGCATCTACCGCACCCGCCTCAAGACCCAACCGCCCGCCGAATGGACGCAATTGGACAAAAAGGCGCGCATCGAGAAACTGCGTGAAGGCGTGATCAAGTTCTGGAGCGGCAGCGACGTGCTCTTGCGTCAACTGGGACAGGAACGGGCCAGCAGCATCAAGGACTTCCTGGTGGACAAAGGCCAGTTGGCCGATGACCGCGTGTATTTCATCGACGCCAGCCTCGGCCAGGCCGAGAGCGATGGCCGGGTGATTACCCCGATGCATCTGGATGCCGAATAAGATGAAACCCTGGTTCGGGCTCTGCCTGGGTCTATTGCTGGCCGCCGGCCAGGCCGCGGCTGCCGACACGCTGCGTTGCGGCAGCCAGTTGATCAGCGTCGGTGACCGCTCCAGCGAAGTGCTGCAAAAGTGCGGGGAGCCAGCGGCGCGGGATGACCTGGGCTACAAGCGCAGTGTCAATCGCCGGGAGGAATACCCGGTGGAAGAATGGACCTACGGCCCCAACAGCGGCATGTATCAGTACCTGCGTTTCGAGGGGAATCGGCTGGTGCAGATCACCAGCAAGCGGGGGCGGTGAGCTTGTCCGCACAGATGTGTTGAATGTGCCGCCGCCATCGCGAGCAAGCTCGCTCCCACATTGTTTAGGGTGATCTCAAAATCCGTGTTCACCGCCGCCCCCGGTGGGAGCGAGCTTGCTCGCGATGGCGGCAACTCGGTTCTGACTCGTGTGCAAACGCTGACCCGCAGATTGATTCCCCAGAATAGAACAGGCCCCCGGCACGAATGCCGGGGGCCTGTAATGGCCACGTCCGTGTGGCCTTTCGCATGAACTCCAAAGCGACGGCAAACGTATATCCTGGCCCGCTTGCCGCGCCTTCTCCCAGTCCAGGCGAGAAGTCTTGGCCTTACTCGGCTTTCAGGCCGTCAGCCGATACGGCCTTGACGCCTTTGATTTTCTTGGCGATCGCCACAGCGGTGTCTTTTTGTGCATCAGTGACTTTGGTCATCGAAGACAGGGACACAACACCTTTATTGGTTTCGACTTTGATATCAGTACCTGGAATGCCTTTTTCAGTGACCAGGTCGGCTTTGACCTTGGTGGTGATCCAGGTATCGGAAACGTCTTCCTTGGCCTCTGTCACTTCGCCCGCAGCCAGCATCATTGGCGCCTGAGTTGCTTGAGTGGTCTCGGCGAATGCGCTAGCCATGGTCAGGGTCAGTGCGGTAGCAGCGGCGGCAGTGATAGCGAACTTCTTCATACGAGTAACTCCTGTTTTTCTCAAAAACTGCCAGAGGTACATCCCGGCAGGGTTAGCAGGAGTAGTGCGAAGGTTGTGCCAGTTTTAAGAAATCAATTAATTCCTTATAAATCAATAAGTTAAGCGAAGCGGCGAAATTCAGAATCATGCAAATTGCATGAGCCTCCCATTTTCAACATGCAACATGCCGATCCTGCCTTGCCGCTAAGCTGATAAATCAAGAAGGGTTTGCACGAGGGAGCGCCCCCCTTCACCGCGCGAGTATTAGGTGCCAGGGCAAGCGGTCGGCAGGTATTCCTTGGCTGCGGTGGATCCGCATGTCCAGGCGCCGTTGACATCACGGCTGAGGGTGATCGTCTTACCTGCTACGGAGGCAGGGGCGTTCAGGAGGGTACAAACGATGGTGCCTGCCGTCGTAGCCGTACCTGTTACCGAAATTGTGCAGTTGCTGGTTGTGGTCGGGGCGTTCATGAGGGCCAACGTTGGAGTAACTCCCTGATTCATTTGATCCTCGTACGCTACCTTCAGCGCCGAGATTTCCCCAAGCCCGGCGGTAGCCTTCGCCCGCGCCTGATACCTGGAATATTGCGGCAACGCAAACGTCGCCAGAATGCCGATGATCGCCACGACGATCAGCAGCTCGATCAAGGTAAAGCCACTCTGCTTATTCATAGACATCTCCCATGCATGAGTCGAAATCTCATGACCTGAAACGGCCATTGCAGGGCACATGCCAACCCAAAAGCCCCATCAATAAAGGAGATTGAACCCGCACAACGGCGACGTCCTACCTCAACAACCGCACTATCTGACGTTTTTTGTCACCCTGCCCCGCTGGTTTGGCGTCGAGGCTTGACTAGGCTATAAGTCATGAACTGTTCGCCGCCGGGATTCCCATGAATGACATCGCCCTCAGCGGCCTGACCAAGCAATTGGTGCTGGCCGAACTGCTCACCGAGCAAAGTGCGCAACAGGCGTATCAACAGGCGCAACGCAATCGCATCCCCCTGGTCAGCTATCTGGTGCAGAACAAACTGGTCCAGAGCCGCCAGGTCGCGGAGATCGCCTCGGAGCATTTCGGCGTCGCCCTGCTGGACCTCAACAGCCTGGACAAAGAAACCCAACCCACCGGCCTGGTCAGCGAAAAGCTGGTACGCCAGCATCACGCCCTGCCGCTGTGGCGGCGTGGCAACAAATTGTACGTAGGCATCTCCGACCCGACCAATCACCAGGCCATCAATGACATCCAGTTCAGCACCGGCCTGACCACCGAAGCCATCCTGGTGGAGGACGACAAGCTCAGCGACGCCATCGAAAAGTTTTTCGAGTCCAGCAGCACCGGCCTGGAAGGCATGGGCGATGTCGACCTCGACGGCCTGGACATCGAATCGATCGACGACACCAGGCAAGACTCCATTGCCGGCCAGGACACCGACGATGCGCCCGTAGTGCGTTTCGTCAACAAGATGCTGCTGGACGCGATCAAGGGCGGCTCTTCCGACCTGCACTTCGAGCCCTACGAAAAAATCTACCGGGTGCGGGTGCGCACCGACGGCATACTGCGGGAAGTGGCCAGGCCGCCGATCCAGTTGGCCAACCGTATCGCCGCACGCCTGAAAGTCATGGCCAGCCTGGATATTTCCGAGCGGCGCAAACCCCAGGACGGGCGCCTGAAAATGCGCCTGTCGAAAACCAAGTCCATCGATTTCCGGGTCAACACCCTGCCCACGCTCTGGGGCGAAAAAGTGGTGATCCGGATCCTCGACCCGTCCAGCGCACAAATGGGCATCGATGCCCTGGGCTACGAACCGGACCAGAAAGACCTGTACATGGCCGCCCTCAAGCAACCGCAAGGGCTGATCCTGGTGACTGGCCCAACCGGCTCGGGCAAGACCGTGTCGCTCTACACCGGACTGAATATCCTCAACACCGTGGACATCAACATTTCCACCGCCGAAGACCCGGTGGAAATCAACATGGAAGGCATCAACCAGGTCAACGTGAACCCGCGCCAGGGGCTGGATTTCGCCCAGGCCCTGCGCTCGTTCCTGCGCCAGGACCCGGACGTGATCATGGTCGGTGAGATCCGCGACCTGGAAACCGCCGAGATCGCCATCAAGGCCGCCCAGACCGGGCACCTGGTGCTCTCCACCCTGCACACCAACAGCGCCGCCGAAACCCTGATCCGCCTGCAGAACATGGGCATTCCGGGGTTCAACATCGCCACCGCCGTGCACCTGATCATTGCCCAGCGGCTGGCGCGCAAGCTGTGCAGTCACTGCAAGAAGGCCATCGAGATTCCCGAGGAAACCTTGCTCAAGGAAGGTTTCCCTCGGGAACGCATCGGCACATTCACGATCTATGAGCCGGTCGGTTGCGAACAGTGCAACAACGGTTACAAAGGGCGCGTGGGGGTTTACGAAGTGGTCAAGAACACGCCCGAGCTGCAACGGCTGATCATGGCCGAGGGCAACTCGCTGGAAATCGATCTGCAAATGCGCAAGGACGGTTTCAATGACCTGCGCACCTCGGGGCTGCTCAAAGTGATGCAGGGCGTCACCAGCCTCGAAGAAATCAACCGGGTCACCAAGGATTGAACATGGCGGTCAAGGCAGTCAAAACCGATGTTTACACTTGGGAAGGCAAGGACCGCAAAGGCACGAAAATGAGTGGCGAGCTGACGGGTCAAAGCCCGGCGCTGGTCAAGGCACAGCTGCGCAAACAAGGCATCAACCCGCAGAAGGTGCGCAAGAAATCCACCTCGATATTCAGCAAGGGCAAGCGCATCAAGCCGCTGGATATCGCCCTCTTCACCCGCCAGATGGCCACCATGCTCAAGGCTGGTGTGCCGCTGTTGCAGGCGTTCGACATCATTGGCGAAGGCTTCGACAACCCCAACATGCGCAAGCTGGTGGACGAGGTGAAGCAGGAAGTCGCCGCTGGCAACAGCTTCGCCGCGGCGCTGCGCAAGTGCCCGCAATATTTCGACGAGCTGTACTGCAACCTGGTAGACGCCGGCGAGCAGGCCGGTGCCCTGGACACGCTGCTGGACCGGGTCGCGACCTACAAGGAAAAGAGCGAAGCGCTCAAGGCCAAGATCAAGAAAGCCATGACCTATCCAGCGGCAGTGGTCCTCGTCGCCGCAGTGGTCACGGGGATCCTGCTGGTCAAGGTCGTGCCGCAATTCGAATCGGTATTCTCCGGGTTTGGCGCGAAACTGCCAGCCTTCACAGTGATGGTCATAGGCCTGTCGGAAATCATGCAGCAATGGTGGTGGGTGATGCTTGGCGGGGCGGTGGGGGCTTTTTTTGGCGTGAAGTATGCGCTCAGGCGTTCGGAGCGCTTTCGCGACTGGCGCGACAAATGGCTGCTCAAGCTGCCGCTGATCGGCACCTTGCTGTACAAATCCGCCGTGGCCCGCTACGCCCGCACGCTGTCCACTACCTTCGCCGCCGGCGTGCCGCTGGTGGAGGCCCTGGATTCGGTGTCTGGCGCCACCGGCAACGTGGTATTCAAACGTGCCGTGCAGCGCATCAAGCAGGAGGTCTCGACCGGCATGCAGTTGAATTTCTCCATGCGTGCCTCAGGGATTTTTCCGAACCTGGCGGTCCAGATGACCGCCATCGGCGAGGAATCCGGTGCGCTGGACGACATGCTCGACAAGGTGGCGAGCTTTTATGAGGCCGAGGTGGACAATCTGGTGGACAACCTCACCAGCCTGATGGAACCCTTCATCATGGTGGTCCTGGGGGTGGTCGTCGGTGGCCTGGTAGTTGCCATGTACCTGCCCATCTTTCAACTCGGCTCTGCGATCTGACATGCCCCTGAGCGAATTCTTCGTGCTGTATCCCCTGGCTTTCGTGCTCGTTGCAGCATTGCTCGGCCTGATCATCGGCAGCTTCCTCAACGTGCTGGTGTGGCGCCTGCCGAAGATGCTCAACCGCGAATGGCGCCTGCAGGCCCACGACCTGCTGGGCCTGCCGGCCGAAACCCCGGGCCCGGTCTACAACCTGATGCTGCCCCACTCCCAGTGCCCGCACTGCGGCCATCGCATCCGCCCCTGGGAAAACATTCCGCTGCTCAGCTACCTGATACTGCGCGGCCGCTGTTCGAGCTGCGCCGCGCCCATCGGCAGGCGTTACCCCCTGACCGAATTGGCCTGCGGCGCGTTATCGGCGTTCGTCGCCTGGCATTTCGGTTTTGGCTGGCACGCCGCGATGGTGATGGTGTTGACCTGGGGCCTGCTGGCCATGAGCCTGATCGACGCCGAGCATCAATTGCTGCCCGATACCCTGGTGCTGCCGCTGTTGTGGCTGGGCTTGATCATCAACAGCTTCGGGCTCTTCGTGTCCTTGAACCAGGCGATGTGGGGCGCGGTGGCCGGCTACCTGGCGCTGTGGTCGGTGTTCTGGGTGTTCAAGCTGATCACCGGCAAGGAAGGCATGGGCTATGGGGATTTCAAGCTGCTGGCGATGCTCGGCGCCTGGGGTGGCTGGCAGATCCTGCCGCTGACGCTGCTGCTGTCGTCGTTGGTGGGCGCCGTTATTGGGGCGATTGTGCTGCGCTTGCGTGATGCCCCGGGGTCGACGCAGATCCCCTTTGGACCTTATCTGGCCATTGCCGGCTGGATTGCCTTGCTCTGGGGTGGTCAAATAACCGACTTCTATTGGCAGTCTGTCGGTTTTTAATGAATACCTCAGTGAAAAAACCCTGGATTCTCGGCCTGACCGGTGGCATCGGCAGCGGCAAGAGCGCGGCGGCCCAGCATTTCATCGACCTGGGCGTGCACGTCATCGACGCCGATCATGCGGCGCGCTGGGTGGTCGAGCCCGGGCGTCCGGCGCTGGCGAAAATCGCCGAGCACTTCGGCCCCGGCGTATTGCAGGCCGACGGCGCCCTGGACCGAGCGGCGCTGCGCAAGTTGATCTTCGAGAATGCCGATGAACGCCGCTGGCTCGAGGCGCTGCTGCATCCGCTGATCGCCGAGGAAATTGCCCATCATCTGGCCCAGGCACAATCGCCCTATGCGATCCTGGTATCGCCGCTGCTGATCGAGTCAGGGCAGTACACCATGACCCAGCGGATCCTGGTGATCGATGCGCCGGAACAATTGCAGATCGAACGTACGTTGCAGCGCGACCAGACCAGCGAACAGCAGGTCCAGGCGATTCTCAAGGCCCAGTCCAGCCGCCAGGATCGCCTGAGCCATGCCAACGACGTGGTGGTCAACGATCGCGACCTCGCCTGGCTGCACAGCGAGGTCGAGCGCCTGCATCACTTTTACCTTACTTTGCGTGGAGGCCAATCATGAGCCAAACCCCAACCGTTGATTGCCCAACCTGTGGCGCCCCTGTGGAATGGAGCCCGGAGAGCAAGTTCCGGCCGTTCTGCTCTGACCGCTGCAAACTGATCGACCTCGGCGCCTGGGCGTCGGAAGAACACAAGATCCCGGTCAGCCCCGACGCCGAGGACGAGCTGTTCAGCGAAGACTTCGAGCCTCGCTCACATCATTAAGGCCGCATGAAACCGTAGTCCTGTTCATCGTCGAGGTTTTCCGCCAGGAAACTCAACTCATCGGCCAGGTCTTCAGGGCTGCGCACTGTCTTGCTCTGTTGCACGATCGCACTGAGCAAGGCGCGCAGGCTCAAGCCCGGGTCAAAACCAATCTCCATTGCGGCATCGTGGCTACGCCTGATCTCTTGTCTCGCCCACTCATAAACACTCATGGTTGTGCTCCTGGAAGTTTTCCAAAGCATGAAGGGCGTGTGGTGGTGCAGCCTTGACGTGAATCAAGGCTTGTCATCATCGTTCCACGGAGCCGACAGGTAGCGCGTACGGTTGAAGGTCTCCAGCCATTCGGGACTGAACACCACCAACGCACTGATCACCATGCCGTTGATGAAGGCCTCGGGGAAGATGATCAACCAGAGGTAGCCGACAAAATCTTCCAGCCAGTAAGGCATGGCGAATATACCGTCGTACCACAGCAGGCCAAGCCCCAGCAGCAGGCACGCCAACGCCGAAAGCGCGGCCGCGAGAAACCCCGAACAGAAGATATACACGAACAGATTGCGCGGCTGGGCGCGCTCCACCAGGATCGCGCAACACTCGGTGACCAGCACCGGCAACAGGATCAGCAGCGCACCGTTGACCCCTACCGCGGCCATGTCCTGACGGCCCAGTAGCACCAGCGCGAGCTGCGCGCACAGGCCACCGAGGATCGCCAACGGCCAGTCCAGCAGCAGCGTCACGGCAGTCATGCCAATGAAGTGATACGAAACGCCCGTATCGAAATCCCGGCGCACCAGCCACAGCATGAACAACGCCAGCACCGTGCCGAACAGCAGGTGCTGGCGACGGCTGTCGGTGAACAGTTCGACCCACGGCGCCCGCACCACGGCCCAGGCCAACACCGGCACATACACCAGCCAACCGGCCGCCAGGGTCTGCGGTGAAAGCAGTTCGGCACCGATCATGGGCTACTCCTGCGAGAACTAGAACGCCGTCCGTGCGCTACTTAAGTAGCGACACTTCCTGGCTGTTGTACCAAGGCCATTGCAAACTTACCAAAGCCTACCGACCAATCCGAATAGTCATTCTCGTGCATGAAGATGAAAACGTCTTGCGGACGAACCTGGGCTTGAACCCCGAGATTGTCCGCGATTTTTTTGTAGAGCTCGCGCTTCATCGCATCACTGCGCCCTCTGCGCATCGTAATCTCAATCACGATCAAATGGTCTGAACGAGCCACACCGTTAAACGTGCGGCTGTAGAAAAACTGTTCAGGGTCATAGTCCGTGACCAGGTTGAACAATTCATCCTCGGGCATACCAATGCTCTCGACCAGCGCTTGATGTATGCCATCGACGATGCGCTGACGTTGCTGCTGGCTGGTGCCCTTGATGACGGCGGTACGAACGAATGGCATGTGAGGTGCTCTCAATTTGATAGGGAATGCCCCTCAATCCTGGCGACTCGGAACAGTCGGCAGACACTGCGGGGGGCCGGGGGATTCTGCAAAATACGCCCGATACCTGATATCGATTTATACGCTCGATGTAATTGAGTTAAAGTCACTTTATGAAACGTCGCCTCCCCCCATTGAATGCGCTGCATACCTTCGAGGCCGCTGCCCGACTGGGCAAAATGATCGCGGCCGCCGAGGAGCTGTCCGTCACGCCTGGCGCGGTGAGTCGCCAGGTACGCCAGCTGGAGCTGAGTCTTGGTGTGGACCTGTTCGAAGGCCCAAAAAACAAACCTCAGCTCACCGTTGCCGGTAGAGAACTGCTGCCGGAACTGACGGCCGCACTGGATCAGATCGAGGCCGCGGTGAGCAGGGTCCGAGACACGGCGACAGGCACCTTGGACGTGTCCTGCTTCAGCACATTTACGGTCAAGTGGCTGATACCGCGTCTTTTCGACTTCAATACGACTTATCCAGGGATCAAGATTCGCCTGAGCTCACCGGTTCACGGGAGCGATCCGGGCCGGGATCGCTATGACGTGATGATCACGGCTGAACAGGGCATCGTGGGCGAGCAGAAAAACACCGTCCGGCTGTTTCCTGAACGATTGGGCGTCGTGTTGTCGCCCACCTTATCCGCACGTATTCAATTAGCCGACGTGGGCTCGATTTTCAGCCATCCCCTCCTGCATACCAAAACCCGTCCGGATGCCTGGGCGAACTGGGGGGATGCGATTGGACACCAGGCCACCGCGCCGGCCGGGCTGGAATACGAGCACTATTACTTTACGTTGGAGGCGGCGATTGCCGGCCTGGGGATTTGTGTCGCCCCATGGCACTTGGTGGCTGACGACATTCGCCTGGGTCGCCTGGTGGCGCCGTTCGGGTTTCGCCCGAGCCGCTACGTCTATATCGCCAAGCGCAGCGCGCAGCAGAGCAAGAAGCTGGATTTGTTTTGCGCTTGGTTGGCGTGTCAGGCTGAACAGGATGGCATGCTGGGGCCTGCCTGAGGGTAATGCTACTCACTTGAGCGTTTATCGGAATTTTATCTTCCATTCCGAGATCTGTTTCAGCCTGGCGTGTATATCCGTTTCTGCGGTAACGCCTACTTAGGGTTTCGCCCTTACGGCGAGTCACTTTCGAAAAGCCCGGAAGCCGACCCAGTCGAAAGTAACCAAAGCGCTCCTGCCCCACCACTCGGTGCCTCGCCTAGGCTCGGCATGCCTGGCTCTCCCGGTCGTACATCCGTTAGATCTGTGGGAGCAAAGCTTGCTCGCGATAGCGGTCTGTCAGGCAACATCAATGTTGAATGCGCCGCCATCTTCGCGAGCAAGCCCGCTCCCACACTGTTTTTGAGGCATGCACAAAAACCAACGTTCACCGCAGCCCCCTGTGGGAGCGAGCCTGCTCGCGATAGCGGTGGTGCAGATGCATAGAGGCTCGCCCCCTTGCTTTAGGCTCTAAGTGAACAGCATTACCTGGCCTGAGCGGAAATTTGCCCCTTCACAGCAAGCTTTATTTTTTTTGATCACATTTGAACGCTAAGCTTGGGCTCATGGATGACTCAGATTACTTACGCCTGCTGACCATCGCGGCCGAGCAAGCCAACGCCTTTCTCTCCAATGCCCGCAAATGGGAGCGTGAGCGTTGGGTCTGCCAGCGTCTGCTGCAAGGGCTGAACGTGCCTTATCGCGCCGACGAGTTCGCGCCGGCCGGCGAGCCGCCGGACGTGTTGTTTCGCGATGCCAATTTCGAGGTGTTTTTCGTGCTCGACGAGGGCCGCCGCCTCAATGACGAATGGCGCGATGAACTGCAACGCCGCCGCAGCGCTTTCTCCCTGAGCCAGCTGGTGCGTCGTGAGGCCAAGCCGCGGCGGATCCCGGCCAATGAGTTCCTGATGCGGCTGGCCCCGACCCTGCGCAAGAAAGCTCACAACTACACCGAGCGCGGCATGGACCTGGGCGACCTGGACATCATCGCCTTCGCCAGTCTCAAGCGCGAAGTGCTGGACCTCAACAGTCACTTCCCACCACCGACCGAATACCTGCGCCAGGGCTGGCGCTCGCTGTCACTGGTGGGGCCGACGTTTGCCCGGGTGCTGTTCGCCCACCCCGACGCGCCGGACTTCCTGCGCAGCAACCTGGGTCGCAGCATCGTGTTCGATGTCGGGATCAGCCTGTGAGCCCACTGCAGGAACTGATTGCCGCTGTGCCCCAGCAAGGCCGCGTACGCTGGATTGGCGTACGACCCCAGGGCCATGCGCCCATGATCGAACTGGACGCCGTGGAAGCCCGCCTGGAGGCTGGGCTGACCGGCGATCATGCCCGCCCCGGCGTGCGCAATGCGCGGCAAGTGACGCTGATCCAATGGGAGCACCTGGCCGTGATCGGCGCGCTGATGGGCCGTCCCGAAGACCGGCCCGTGCTGCCACAGGAGCTGCGACGCAATATTGTGGTCAGCGGCATCAATCTGTTCAGCCTCAAGGGCCGGCGCTTTCGCATTGGCCAAGCCATTTTTGAAACCACCGGTTGGTGCCAGCCTTGTGCCCGACTGGAGCGAAACCTCGGCGAAGGTACGTTCCAGGCGGTACGCGGCCATGGCGGAATCACCGCCCGGGTGTTAAAAAGTGGAATCATTCGCCTGGACGACAGCCTGAGCGTCGAACCCGTTCCGGCGAGCGGCTACGCTGCTTTCAATGCCGGCTAGCCGGACGCTGTAACGTCTTCACATTCCGCAACGTCTACCTGACGAGGCCTTTATGACCAGCCGCCTGAACCCAGAAGACCAGAAGCATGTCGAAGAGTACCTGCAACTGTCCCAGCACCGAGTCGAGCGCCGGCCTTTCCGGCCGTGGATGCTCCTGGTGGTGGTACTGGCCGTGACCATCGGCCTGGGCCTGTTGAGCCGACTGATCAGTTACCTGACGCTATGAGTTGCATGGCACTCGCGCAGGTAACGGCACCGATTTCCTTTAGCCTTGCGAGATATCCCCATGACTCATCGTATTGTCATCGTTGGCGGCGGCGCCGGCGGTCTGGAGTTGGCTACCCGTCTGGGTAAGACTCTGGGCAAGCGTGGCACGGCCAGTGTGATGCTGGTCGACGCGAACCTGACCCACATCTGGAAACCGCTGCTGCACGAAGTGGCCGCCGGCTCCTTGAACTCCTCCGAAGACGAACTCAACTATGTCGCCCAGGCAAAATGGAACCACTTCGAGTTCCAGCTCGGGCGCATGAGCGGCCTGGATCGCGAGCGCAAGAGAATCCAACTGGCCGCCACCTATGACGAGACCGGCGTCGAGCTGTTGCCGGCCCGGGAACTGGGCTACGACACCCTGGTGATTGCCGTCGGCAGCACCACCAATGACTTCGGCACCGAAGGCGCGGCGCAGCACTGCCTGTTCCTCGACACCCGCAAACAGGCCGAGCGCTTCCATCAGCAATTGCTGCACCACTATCTGCGCGCCCACGCCGGGCAGACCGATATCGTCGAGCGCATCAGCGTCGCCATTGTCGGCGCCGGTGCGACCGGGGTCGAACTGGCCGCCGAGCTGCATAATGCCGCCCACGAACTGCACGCCTACGGCCTGGACCGGATCAAACCGGAGAACATGCACATCACCCTGATCGAGGCGGGCCCACGCGTCTTGCCGGCCCTGCCGGAGCGTATCGGCGGGCCGGTGCACAAGACCCTGGAAAAACTCGGGGTCAACGTCATGACCAACGCCGCCGTCAGCCAGGTGACCGCCGACAGCCTGATTACCGCGGACGGCAAAGTGATCGACGCGAGCCTGAAAGTCTGGGCCGCCGGGATTCGCGCCCCGGACTTCCTCAAGGACATCGACGGGCTGGAGACCAACCGGATCAACCAGTTGCACGTGCTGCCCACTTTGCAGACCACCCGCGACGAGAACATCTTCGCCTTCGGCGACTGCGCCGCCTGCCCGCAACCCGGCAGCGAGCGCAACGTCCCACCTCGCGCCCAGGCCGCACACCAGCAAGCCTCACTGCTGGCCAAATCCTTGAAGCTGCGGATCGAGGGCAAGGCCCTGCCGGAATACAAATACACCGACTACGGCTCGCTGATCTCGCTGTCGCGGTTCTCGGCAGTGGGCAACCTGATGGGCAACCTGACCGGCAGCGTGATGCTCGAAGGCTGGCTGGCGCGGATGTTCTATGTGTCGCTGTACCGCATGCACCAGATGGCGCTGTACGGCATGTTCCGCACGGCCATGTTGATGCTGGGTAGCAAGATCGGGCGTGGGACCGAGCCTCGGCTGAAGCTGCACTGAGTCAGCAGCACTGACATTGAATGATCCACCGTCATCGCGAGCAAGCTCGCTCCCACAGTTGATCGCGGTCATCCTGTGGGAGCGAGCTTGCTCGCGATGAGGTCGGTACAGCCAGTACTGAATCCTCGATCAAACCTGAAACCGCTGCACCATCATGCGCAGCGAATTCGCCAGCTGCGACAACTCATGGCTGGACGCGCTGGTCTGGCCCGCGCCGGAAGCCGAGCGCACCGACAAATCACGAATGTTCACCAGGTTGCGATCCACCTCGCGGGCCACTTGCGCCTGTTCTTCGGCGGCGCTGGCGATCACCAGGTTGCGTTCGTGGATTTCATTGACCGACGCCGTGATGGTCTGCAACGCGTCTCCCGCCCGCTCCGCCATGGCCAGGGTACTGGCGGCGCGACTGGAGCTGGCCTGCATGGAGTCGAGTGCCTGGGTGGCACCGCTGCGCATGCCCTGGACCATTTGCTCGATTTCCTGGGTCGATTGCTGCGTGCGATAAGCCAGCGCCCGCACCTCATCGGCCACCACCGCAAACCCACGCCCGCTCTCACCCGCCCGGGCCGCTTCGATGGCCGCGTTGAGGGCCAGCAGGTTGGTCTGCTCGGCGATGGCGCGGATCACGTCCAGCACCTTGCCAATATCCTGCGATTGGTTGGCCAGGGATTGCACCAGGCCACCGGTCACCTGCACATCGCTGGCGAGGGCGCCGATGGCATCGACCGTGTCGCTGACCCGCTGCTGCCCAAGGGACGCCGATTCACTGGACTGACGCGTGGCATCGGAGGTGGAAACCGCATTGCGCGCAACCTCCTCCACGGCAGTGGTCATTTCGGTGACGGCCGTGGCCGCCTGTTCAATTTCGTTGTTCTGTTGTTGCAGGCTGTGGGTGCTGTCGAGCGTGACAGCGTTCAGCTCATCGGCGGCGGTGGCCAGTTGCGCGGCCGAACCGCTGATGCCCTGCAACGTCTCACGCAGATTCTGCTGCATGGCCGCCAACGCCTTGAGCAAGCGACTCACTTCGTCGTTGCCATGGGTCTCGATTGGCCGGGTCAGGTCACCCCGGGCGACGCTCTCTGCAGCGTTGAGCGCCTCACCCAAGGGCTTGACGATACTGCGCGTAAGCAGCATGGCCAGGGCTACCGTGGCCAGGGCGGCAAGCACAACGAACAGGCTGACGATCATGCGGGAATTGGCGTAGTGCTCCTGGGACTTCTGGCTCTCGATGGAGACCTGCTTGGAGAACAGCTCCGCCAGGTCGTTGAGCTGCTTGCCGGAACCGTCCACCACGGTCTTCATGTCCACCAGCAGCAGCTTGATCAGCTCATCCCGACGCCCTTGTTCTGCCAGGGTGAAAGATTGCGCAATACCTGCACGGTAAGCGGCGAAGGTCTGCTTGAACTGGTCGTAGAGGGCTTTGCCTTCAGGCGTCACAACGAGCTTTTCGTAGGCAGTGATTTTTTCGCTCAGCTCCTTGTCGCGCGTATCCATCTGCCCGCGATACACCGCAATGTTCTTCGGGTCCTGATCCAGGGCCATGCGCAGGGAAATGGTGCGGATCCGCAGCATCCACTCGCGGATCTCGTCACCGCCGCGAATGCTCGGCAGCCACTGGGTTTCCACCGCGACTTCACTGTCACGAATACTCGACATCTGTCCCAGTGCGAACACCCCGAGCAACGCCACCAGCACGGCGATCAAGGCAAAACCCAACGCGGCACGAGGGGCGATATTCAACTGACGAAGAACCATAGGGAATGCCTTTTTTATTGTTGGCCTGAGGTGGGGCCAGGCCCCTGTCGGCGGGTTATCGGCAGGTTGTACGATGTCTTAAGTCCAATTCACTTTATCGCAGGCAAAAAAAATCCCCGTATCTTTCGATACGAGGATTTTTAATATGGTCGGGGTAAGGGGATTCGAACTCCTGACATCCTGCTCCCAAAGCAGGCGCGCTACCGGACTGCGCTATACCCCGGTAAAAAAAAGGCGACCTTCGCAAGTCGCCTTCTCGATCAGCGCTTTTGGCCTCTGATCTTAAGATTCGATTCCAGCGAGCTGGTTTCAAAAATGGTGGGTCGTGTGGGATTCGAACCTACGACCAATTGGTTAAAAGCCAACTGCTCTACCAACTGAGCTAACGACCCAAAAATGGTCGGGGTAAGGGGATTCGAACTCCTGACATCCTGCTCCCAAAGCAGGCGCGCTACCGGACTGCGCTATACCCCGATTGAAATGGCTCCGTGACCAGGACTCGAACCTGGGACCCAATGATTAACAGTCATTTGCTCTACCGACTGAGCTATCACGGAACTGATATTTCAAGTTACAACGTTGAAGCTAGCTTCAACCTCTTCTACCCTTACGCATCGCTGCGTTCGTGTGTCTGAGGCGCGCTATTCTACAATCTTCAAAACCTCTGTCAACCCCTTAAATTGCTTTCAAGACAATGATTTGCAACTTATTTTGGATTCCTTCTCAGCGAGAAGTAACCCTTGGGGTGACTGACTGCGGGGCGCACTTTACAAGCCTTTTCCTTTGAGTTCAACGGCCTGATGAAAAAAATGGCCTCGCAAAGCGAGGCCATCTCAATTGCAGGCAGTGCCAGCCTTTCAGTTGAAGACGATTTCGTCGTTCTCCACTGTACCGGTCACAGTCTCACCAGGCATGAACCGACCGGACAGGATCAACTGCGCCAGCGGGTTTTCGATCCAGCGCTGGATCGCCCGCTTCAGCGGCCGTGCGCCATAGACCGGGTCGTAACCCACCGCAATCAGCTTGTCCAACGCCTCGTCGCTCAACTGCAGTTTCAGCTCACGTTCGGTGAGGCGACTGCGCAGGCGACCCAACTGGATCTCGGTAATGCCGGCAATCTGATCACGAGCCAATGGCTCGAAGATCACCACTTCGTCGACCCGGTTGATGAACTCCGGCCGGAAGTGCGTAGAGATCGCGTCCATCACCGCCGCACGCTGCGCCTCGCGGTCGCCCACCAGTTCCTGGATCTGCGTCGAGCCCAGGTTGGAGGTCATCACGATCACCGTGTTGCGGAAGTCCACCGTGCGCCCGTGGCTGTCGGTCAGGCGACCATCCTCCAGCACCTGCAGCAGGATATTGAACACATCCGGGTGCGCCTTCTCGACCTCATCGAGCAGGATCACCGAGTACGGCTTGCGACGCACTGCCTCGGTCAGGTAACCGCCCTCTTCATAACCGACATAACCCGGTGGCGCACCGATCAGCCGTGCCACGGAATGTTTCTCCATGAACTCGGACATGTCGATGCGCACCATGGCCTCTTCAGTGTCGAAGAGGAACTCGGCCAGCGCCTTGCACAGCTCGGTTTTACCGACACCGGTCGGGCCGAGGAACATGAACGAGCCGCTCGGCCGGTTCGGGTCCGATAGCCCGGCACGGGAACGACGCACGGCGTTGGACACCGCCACCACCGCCTCTTCCTGGCCGATCACACGCTGGTGCAGCAGGCTTTCCATCTTCAGCAGCTTGTCACGCTCGCCTTCGAGCATTTTCGAAACCGGAATGCCGGTCCACTTGGAGACCACTTCGGCGATTTCTTCCTCGGTGACCTTGCTGCGCAGCAACTGGTTTTCGCTCTTGCCGTGCTGGTCGACCATCTGCAGGCTGCGCTCCAGATCCGGGATCACCCCGTACTGCAGCTCGGCCATGCGGTTGAGGTCGCCTTTACGACGGGCCGCTTCCAGCTCCTGGCGGGATTGTTCGATCTTCTGCTGGATCTGCGCCGAGCCCTGGACTTCGGCTTTCTCCGAGTTCCAGATTTCCTCGAGGTCGGAATACTCACGCTCGTGACGAACGATTTCTTCCTGCAACCTTTCCAGACGCTTCTTCGCCGCTTCGTCGCTTTCTTTCTTCAGGGCCTGGGACTCGACCTTGAGTTGAATCAGGCGCCGCTCCAACCGATCGAGCACTTCGGGCTTGGAGTCGATTTCCATGCGGATACGGCTCGCGGCTTCGTCGATCAGGTCGATGGCCTTGTCCGGCAACTGGCGGTCGGTGATGTAGCGGTGGCTGAGCTTGGCCGCCGCGATGATCGCGCCATCGGTGATCGCCACCTTGTGGTGAACTTCGTAGCGTTCTTTGAGGCCGCGCAGGATGGCGATGGTGTCTTCCTCGCTCGGCTCCTCCACCAGCACTTTCTGGAAGCGCCGCTCGAGGGCTGCGTCCTTCTCTATATATTGGCGGTACTCGTTGAGCGTGGTCGCGCCGACGCAGTGCAACTCGCCACGGGCCAGCGCGGGCTTGAGCATGTTGCCGGCGTCCATCGAGCCTTCGCCCTTGCCCGCACCGACCATGGTGTGCAGTTCGTCGATGAACAGGATGATCTGCCCTTCCTGCTTGGACAGCTCATTGAGCAGGGCCTTGAGCCGTTCTTCGAATTCACCACGGTACTTGGCACCGGCGATCAAGGCCCCCATGTCCAGGGACAACAGGCGTTTACCCCTGAGGCCGTCCGGCACTTCGCCGTTGATGATGCGCTGGGCCAGGCCCTCGGCGATGGCGGTTTTACCCACGCCTGGCTCACCGATCAGCACCGGGTTGTTCTTGGTACGGCGTTGCAGCACCTGGATCGTGCGGCGGATTTCATCGTCGCGACCGATCACCGGGTCGAGCTTGCCTTCCTCGGCACGCTTGGTCAGGTCGACCGTATATTTGTCCAGTGCCTGGCGCGACTCCTCGTGGTTGGCGTCGTTGACCGCTTCGCCGCCACGCAGGTTGTTGATGGCATTTTCCAGGGCTTTCTTGCTCACGCCCTGGCCGAGCAACAATTTGCCGAGCTTGCTGTTCTCGTCCATGGCGGCGAGTAGCACCAGCTCGCTGGAAATGAACTGGTCGCCCTTCTGCTGGGCCAGGCGATCGGCCTGGTTGAGCAGCCGCGCCAGGTCCTGGGACATGTTCACGTCACCGGTGGGGTTCTGGATCTTGGGTAACTGGTCGAGTTCCTTGGCCAGTTCTTTGCGCAGGCTGTTGACGTCAAAGCCGACCTGCATCAGCAGGGGCTTGATGGAACCGCCCTGCTGTTCGAGCATGGCCTGCATCAAGTGCGCCGGTTCGATACCGGGATGGTCCAGGCCGACGGCCAGGGACTGGGCATCGGACAGGGCCAACTGTAATTTGCTGGTTAAACGATCAATACGCATGGGTCACCTTCCTAATGAGCAGGCCGGACCTTGGAAACATCCTGAATGAAGAAACCTGCCAGATACCGTTATAGATGTGGTCGATTCTGGAAGATTCAAGCCGGGCGCCCTTGATACAGATCAGAGAAGTCTAGCGTTCGATCCAGATCAACGAGGCGAAGCGACCAGTGCGCGGGTTGCGGCGGTAGGAAAAGAACCGAGGGTCGGTCACGGTGCAGAGACCGCCACCGTAGACGGCCGTGACACCGCGTGCGGCCAGGCGCAGCCGTGCCAACGCGTAGATATCGGCCAGGAACTTGTCGGCGTTGGGGCTCGCAGTAAAGGCTTGTGCCGCCTGGGGCAGTTGCGCGATGAAGGCTTCACGCACTTCCGGCCCGACTTCAAACGCTTGCGGACCGATGGCCGGGCCGAGCCAGGCGAGGATTTCATCCGCGGGCACGGCAAGGCTGTCGAGGGTAGCTTCCAGCACGCCGCTCGCCAGCCCGCGCCAGCCGGCATGGGCCGCCGCAACGCGGGTGCCGATACGGTTGCAGAACAGCACGGGCAGGCAGTCCGCGGTCATCGCGGTGCAGGCGATACCGGGCGTGTCGGTCCAACTGGCATCGGCAGCCGCCACCTGGGCCGGATCAGCCTCGACCACGGCAATGCCGTGGACCTGCTGCAGCCAGGTCGGGGTGATGGCGAATTGATCGGTGAGACGCCGACGGTTTTCGGCGACGGCCACAGGATCGTCGCCCACATGGTCGCCCAGGTTGAGGCTGTCGAACGGCGCCAGGCTGACGCCGCCCGCACGGGTCGTGACACAGGCCTTGACCCGAGCCGGCGCGGGCCAGTCGGGTATCAGCCAGTCACTCATCCGATGAACGCCTCGCGGTCCTGCTTGAGCAACGTCAGCAGCCAGACGAAATCATCCGGCAACGGCGACTCCCAGCTCATGCGCTTGCCGGTCGTCGGATGATCCAGCTCCAGGAAACGTGCATGCAGCGCCTGGCGCGGGAAGTTCTTCAGCGATTCGACCATGGTCTGGCTGGCAGCCGGCGGAATGCGGAAACGACCGCCGTAGGCCGGGTCGCCCACCAACGGGAAGTTGATGTGGGCCATGTGTACACGGATCTGGTGGGTCCGACCGGTTTCCAGCTTGACCCGCACATGGGTGTGGGAGCGGAAACGCTCGAGCACGCGATAATGGCTGACCGCCTGCTTGCCGCCCTCCATCACCGCCATGCGCTGGCGCTGCTGGCCGTGACGACCGATGGGGGCGTTGATCTTGCCACCGGCGGTGACGACCCCGATCACGATACATTCATAGATGCGGCTGACGCTGCGGCTTTGCAGCTGTGTGACCAGCTGTGTCTGCGCCTGGATGGTCTTGGCCACCACCATCAGACCGGTGGTGTCCTTGTCCAGGCGATGGACGATGCCGGCACGCGGCACATTGATAATGTCCGGTACGTGGTGCAGCAAGGCATTGAGCAAGGTGCCATCAGCATGGCCGGCAGCCGGGTGCACCACCAGGCCCGCAGGCTTGTTGATCACCAGGATGTCATCGTCTTCGTAGACGATGTCCAGGGCGATGTCCTGGGCGACCCATTCTCCCTGGGCCTCCTGTTCGGCAGTCAGCTCGAGAATGGCACCGCCGTGGACGATGTCGCGCGGACGGATCACCGCCCCATCCACAGTCAGGCGGCCGTCCTTGATCCAGGCGGAAAGGCGCGAGCGAGAGTGCTCGGCAAAGAGTTGTGCGGCGACTTGATCGAGGCGTTGGCCGCCCAATTCGGACGGCACCTCTGCGCGAAGTTCTATTTTATCGGACATGCTCGGACTGGGCGTCGGCACAGCCTTTGGTTTCGGCTGCGCGCTTGTGGTTAAATACGGCGTCTTTTGCCCCGAGGCTTTCAACGGGGCGCTCATCATAACAGGACGGCCCCGCCCAAGACAGCGGCCGTCATAGGGACGCAAGCCGCCATGCAAGTGAAACACCTGCTGCTGATCGCCATCCTCGCATTGACTGCTGCTTGCTCGTCGAAGGAAGTCGTAGACGAAAACCTGAGCGAAGTCGAACTGTACCAACAGGCGCAGAACGACCTGGATAACAACAGCTATACCAGCGCCACCGCCAAGCTGAAGGCGCTGGAGTCGCGGTATCCGTTCGGTCGCTACGCCGATCAGGCCCAGTTGGAGCTGATCTACGCCAACTACAAGAACGCCGAGCCGGAAGCCGCCAAGTCCGCCGCCGAGCGTTTCATTCGCCTGCACCCGCAGCACCCGAATGTCGATTACGCCTATTACCTCAAGGGCCTGACCTCCTTCGACCAGGACGTCGGCCTGCTGGCGCGTTTCCTGCCGCTGGACATGACCAAGCGTGACCCGGGCGCGGCGCGCGACTCCTACAATGAGTTCGCCCAACTGACCAGCCGCTTCCCCAACAGCCGCTACTCGCCGGACGCCAAGCAGCGCATGATCTACCTGCGCAACCTGCTGGCCTCCTACGAGATCCACGTGGCCGACTACTACCTGACCCGTCAGGCCTACGTCGCCGCCGCCAACCGTGGCCGCTACGTAGTGGAAAACTTCCAGGAAACCCCTTCGGTGGGTGATGGCCTGGCCGTGATGACCGAAGCCTACCAGCGCCTGCACTTGGACGAACTGGCGGCCACCAGCCTGGAAACCCTCAAGCTGAACTACCCGGATCACCCATCCCTGGTCGATGGCCAGTTCACCCCACGGGTCGACGAAGCGGACAACCGTTCGTGGCTGAGCAAGGCGACCCTGGGCCTGATCGAGTCCCGTCCACCGCTGCCGCCAGGCGAGACACGCGCCAACCAGGACGTACAGCGCCAGTTCCAGGATGCCAAGGAAGCCATCCCGAACGAACTCAAGCCCAAGGATGAAAATGGCGACGTGATCGAGGAAGAAGAGCCTGAAAGCGAGTCCAGCGACCGCTCCTGGTTCAGCCACCTGACCTTTGGTCTGTTCGACTGAGATCAAGGCATCCCAAAAAAGGGAGACCCGACGGTCTCCCTTTTTTTTGCCTGGGTTTTATTGCGCTGTGCGCCGTTCCTGTCCTTGGCTAAACTGCCTGATCTCTAGCCAAAAAGCCGCCCATCATGCTTCGTTTACTGTTCTGGATCGCCCTGATTGCCGCCGCGGTATGGTTCTGGCGCAAGTTCAAGGGGGGCTCCTCCGCGCCGAACGCTCCCCGCGAGCAGGACGCACCGCCCATGGTCCGTTGCGCCCATTGCGGCGTACACCTGCCCCGTGACCGGGCGCTGGCCCTCGAACAACAATGGTATTGCAGCCAGGCTCACCTTGAGCAAGGCCCGGGCACTCGTGAGCGCTGAGGCCTCAAGCCCACGCGAAAAACAGGCGCAGCGCCTGCTGCGTCTCTATCACCTGTATCGCCTGAGCATCGGCATCACCCTGGTGCTGCTGATCTCCAGCAAACTGGACAACCGCCTGCTGGAGTTCGCCAATGACGACCTGCTGCGCAGTGGCAGTTGGTTGTACCTGGTGCTGAATATCCTGCTGGTGGTGTTCCTTGAGAACACCCGCCGCCCTGCCCGGCTGTTCGGCCTGGCCCTGACTGACGTGCTGCTGCTCTCGTGGCTGTTCTTCGCCGCGGGCGGTGTGCCCAGTGCCATCGGCAACCTGCTCATTGTCTCGGTGGCCATCGGCAATACGCTGTTGCGAAGCCGGGTCGGCCTGTTGATTGCCGCTGTCGCCACGATCGGTATCGTCGGGTCGACTTTTTTCCTCGGCCTCAGCGACTCAAACCGTCCCAGCAGTTATCTGCAAGCCGGCACCCTGGGGGCACTGTGTTTTGCCGCCGCCCTGCTGGTACAGGGCCTGACCCGGCGACTGGAAGCCAGTGAAACCCTGGCCGAGCAACGGGCCAGCGAGGTAATCGGCCTCGAAGCGCTCAACGCACTGATCCTGCAACGCATGCGCACCGGCATCCTGGTGCTCGACCGCGAACGGCGCGTGCAATTGGCCAACGAAAGCGCCTTGAACCTGCTGGGCATGCACGACCTGGTCGGCCAGCGAATCGATGACTATTGCACCGCTCTGGTCGAACGCCTGCAATTGTGGCTGAACAACCCCAGCCTGCGCCCCCCCAGCCTGACCGTGACCGGCACAGGCCTGACCCTGCAACCGAGCTTCATCGCCTTGGGGCATCACGATCAGCAGCAGTTGCTGGTATTCCTTGAGGACCTGGCCCAAGTTGCCCAGCAGGCCCAGCAACTGAAACTCGCGTCCCTCGGGCGCCTCACTGCTGGCATCGCCCATGAAATCCGCAACCCCTTGGGCGCCATCAGCCACGCAGCGCAATTACTGCGCGAATCCGAGGAACTGAACAACGCGGATCGGCGTCTGACGCAGATTATTCAAGATCACTCCCAACGAATGAATCGCGTCATTGAAAACGTCCTGCAGCTGTCTCGCCGCCAGCAAACCACCCCCCAACGCCTCGACCTGCGGACCTGGCTCGATCAGTTCGTCCGGCAGGCCCGCGAAAGCATGGCCGAGCACCAGCACTTGCACCTGAGCATCGACCCGGGTGACTACACCACGCTGATGGACCCCGACCAGTTGACCCAGGTACTCGACAACCTGCTGCGCAACGCCTGGCGCCACAGCGCCATGACCCACGAACAGGCCGAGGCCTGGCTGAAACTGTTCATCGATCCCCACAGCCAGCTGTCCACACTGGACATCATCGACAACGGCCCCGGTGTAACACCCGAGCAGCAGGCACATTTGTTCGAACCCTTCTTTACCACCAGCAGCCAGGGCACCGGCCTTGGGCTCTATCTGTCCCGTGAGCTGTGCGAAAGCAACCAGGCCCGCCTAGACTTCAAACCACGCCAAGGCGGCGGTTGCTTTCGCATCACCTTTGCTCACGGACGGAAACAGATTTGAATAATCGCTCACGGCAACGAATCCTGATCGTCGATGACGAACCGGACATCCGCGAACTCCTGGACATCACCCTGGGCCGGATGAAACTCGACACCCGCAGCGCCAAGAACCTTGCCGAGGCCCAAGCCCTGCTGGCGGGGGAAGCCTTCGACCTGTGCCTGACCGACATGCGCCTGCCCGATGGCACCGGCCTGGAACTGGTGCAGCACATCCAGCAACGCTACCCTCAACTGCCCGTGGCGATGATCACCGCCTATGGCAGCCTGGAAACCGCCATCGACGCCCTCAAGGCCGGCGCCTTCGACTTCCTGACCAAACCGGTCGACCTGGGTCGGCTGCGAGAGCTGGTCACCAGTGCCCTGCGCCTGCCGCCGGTCGCCACGCCGGGCACGACCCTCGAGCGCAGCCTGCTGGGTAACTCGCCACCGATGCTCAGCGTGCGCAAGCAGATCGGGAAACTCGCCCGCAGCCAGGCACCGGTGTACATCAGCGGGGAATCGGGCTGCGGCAAGGAACTGGTCGCCCGGCTGATCCACGAACAGGGCCCTCGTGCCAACCAGCGCTTCGTACCGGTCAACTGTGGGGCGATTCCCACGGAGCTGATGGAAAGCGAGTTTTTCGGCCATCGAAAAGGCAGCTTCAGCGGCGCCATCGAGGACAAGCCCGGGCTGTTCCAGGCCGCCCATGGCGGGACCCTGTTCCTCGATGAAGTGGCCGACTTGCCCTTGGCGATGCAGGTCAAGCTGTTGCGAGCCATCCAGGAAAAAGCCGTGCGCGCCGTTGGCGGCCAACAGGAAGAAGTGGTGGATGTGCGCATCCTCTGCGCCACCCACAAGGATCTGGACGGCGAAGTGGCTGCCGGGCGCTTTCGCCAGGATTTGTATTACCGGCTGAACGTCATCGAACTGCGCGTGCCGCCGTTGCGTGAACGTCGTGAAGACATCGAGCTGCTGGCTAACCACATGCTCCAGCGCCTGGCGGCCAACACCGGCAGTCCACCGGTCAGATTGCATCCCCAAGCGTTGGACGCTCTCAAGAATTACCGCTTCCCGGGCAATGTGCGAGAGCTGGAGAACATGCTCGAACGTGCCTACACCCTTTGTGAACAGCAGCAGATCGAAGCGGATGACCTGCGCCTGGCCGAGGGCAATAGTACTACTGAGGCAGGCAATCCCGATTTGATGCAGGTCGACAACCTGGAGGATTACCTGGAAGACGTTGAGCGCAAGCTCATCCTCCAGGCGTTGGAGGAAACCCGCTGGAACCGCACGGCGGCGGCGCAGCGGTTGAAGTTGTCGTTTCGGTCGATGCGGTATCGGTTGAAGAAGCTTGGGCTGGATTGAGCCACGGTTTCGAAGCCCACGTATTCCCCTGTGGCGAGGGAGCTTGCTCCCTCGCCACAGGTTCGGCGTTCACCCTCTGTAACGCCGCTCTCTAGCCCTCCGGCACAGGTACCCGCTCGTCCAGAACACGATTGGCCAATAATTCACTCAACTCAATCAATTGCTGTACCCCCAAGGCGATATGCCGCCGCGAGCCTTCAAGTTCGAAGGCCAGGTCGCTGATTGTTGCGTTGGCGCAGGCCAGGGTTTCGCTGAGGTTGGTGAGGAGACATTCGGTGTCGATACCGTCCACGACGGTGAATAGCTGGTTTGAGGCGGGTTTCTTTTTGGCTTCGGGCTTTGGGCCAAGGTAATAGTCGAGGGCGCGTTTGGCGGCTTCATCGAGCTTTTTTGGGTCAAGGCTGGCGTCAGGAGAGGCTTTATTGGTTTCTGAAGATGATGGAGGTTTGTTACACATTGCGGTACTCCAAAGAGGGAATGGATTACCAAGTTTTGCGGGCCGCGACGCCCGGACGCTGAATTGGCAGCGACGGGAAAAGGTTAGCCAGAGTTCTTCCCACCCGGCAACCGCCAGAACTCGTCGGAAAATTCGGCTCGAATCAGAATCTTGTCCGACCATTCCCACAAAGCTTGGTCGGCTGTGAGGGCGGTGTGTATATCCGTTTCTGCGGTAACGGCTACTTAGGGTTCCGCCCTGACGGCGGGTCACTTTCGAAAAGCGCGAAAGTAACCAAAGCGCTTTTGCCCCACCACTTGGCACCTCGCCTAGGCTCGGTGTGCCCTCACTCCGGCATTGCTCCGTGGGCCGCCGCGAAGGGCCATCCATGGCCCAGCGCGGCTATCCCGGCATCCATGCCGGGATGCCCACTCCACAACGCCTGCGTTCGGCCAGCGTGGTTAACGGGGCGCCCGAGATCAACGTCCACCGCGAGGCGGCCTAACAGCCGACCTGATTTAGGGTGATCGCGTTTCTCCTGTGGGAGCGGGCTTGCTCGCGAAGGCGGTGGTTCAGTTAGATAGGAATTGGATTGGCTGTCGTCATCGCGAGCGAGCTCGCTCCCACACTGAGTCGGTGACGATCTACAGATTTTCGGCCACTGCAAATTCCTGTGGGAGCGAGCTTGCTCGCGATGGCGGTGATTCAGTTAGATAGGAATTGGATTGGCTGTCGTCATCGCGAGCGAGCTCGCTCCCACACTGGGTCGGCGACGATCTACAGATTTTTGGCCACTGCAAATCCCTGTGGGAGCGAGCTTGCTCGCGATGGCGGTGGATCAGCTTGCATCAGCCTTGGATGTACCGCCGTCTTCGCGAGCAGGCTCGCTCCCACAATGGGATCGGAGTACGACCGGGAGAACCAGGCCGGCTGTCAGGCCGCCTCGCGAGCAAGCTTTGCTCCCACAGGTCCTGCTCAAACAGATTTGACGGGTGTACGACCAGGAGAACCAGGTCGGCTACTAGGCCGCCTCGGGGCGGACGTTGATCTCGGGCGCCCCGTTAACCACGATGGCCGAACGCAGGCATTGATCCGTGGGCATCCCGGCATGGATGCCGGGATAGCCGCGCTGGGCCATGGATGGCCCTTCGCGGCGGGCCCACGGAGCAATGCCGGAGTGAGGGCACACCGAGCCTAGGCGAGGTGCCGAGTGGTGGGGCAAAGCGCTTTTGCTTACTTTTGGCGCTCTTCCAAAAGTGACCCGCTGTAAGAGCGGAACCCTAAGCAGCCGTTACCGCAGCAATGGATATGTACTCGATCAACACACCGCCATCGCGAGCAAGCCCGCTCCACAGGAAAAACCGGACCTTACAAGCGCCCAGCCGGCGCATACGGCACAGGATCGATCACCGGCTCACGCCCCAACATCAAATCCGTAAACAACTGACACGACGCCGGCGCCAACACCAACCCATTGCGATAATGCCCACAGTTCAACCACAGCCCCGCTACCCCCGGCACCTCGCCGATATAGGGGATGCCTTCAGGCGAGCCAGGCCGCAACCCAGCCCAATGCCCGACCACCTCAGCGCCCGCCAGCGCCGGAATCAGCTGCTGCGCCGAAGCCTTCAGGCTCTCCAACGCAGTATCCGTCGGGGTCTTGTCGAAGCCCTCACGCTCCAGCGTACTGCCAACCAGAATATGCCCATCACGGCGCGGAATCGCATAACGCCCCTTGGCCAGGACCATGCTCGACAGAAAATCCGACGCACACTTGTACAGAATCATCTGACCCTTGACCGGCTCGACCGGCAACTTCAAGCCCAAGGTCTTGAGCAACTCGCCACTCCAGGCACCGGCGGCCAGTACCACCTCATCGCCACGAATTTCTCCGGCAGAACTGTGCACGCCCACCACACGCCCACCGTCGCGAATGAACCCACTGACTTCGCAATGTTCATGAAGCGTGACGTTCGGCATCGCCAGCAAGGCAGCCTTGAGGGACTTCACCAATCGGGGATTGCGCACGTTGGCCACGTCGGCCATGTAGATCGCCCGGGAAAAACCCGCGCCCAGCACCGGCACGGCATCGTGGACCGCCGAGATATCCACAGCCCGCATCGGGCGGCCTTCCCGCTCGGCCCAGGCCAGCGCTTCGTCCTGATCGTCCAGGTCCAGCCAATACAGACCGGTGACATGCACCTGCGGATCAATTCCGGTCGCGGCGAACAAACGCTCGCCCAGCTGTGGATAAAAATCCTGCGACCAATGGGCCAGCGCCGTGATCGCCGGGCTGTAGCGCCAGGGGTACAACGGCGACACGATACCGCCGCCGGCCCAGGACGATTCCTGACCGACACTGGAACGGTCCAGCAGCACCACACGCTGCCCTTCGGACGCCAGATTGAACGCCGTCAGCAGGCCAATGACTCCGCCGCCGACAATCACCACTTGCTGTTGCCTGGTCATGTTCTGATTCGACTCATAAGACAGAGGGCGCAAGGCTGCACCCGAAAAAAGAAACTCAGCGGCCCCAGCAATCCTTGGCCGTCAGCCCGGCAGCCTGGTTGACCATGTCTCGCGTGCCCGTGTTGTTGATCCTGAAATCACCGCACTTATCCGTCGCCATGGACGAGCCACTCTTGCGCACAGCGGTCAGGGTGAAGCTCTGGTCCGCCAGCGTCGGGGTAATGGTATAGAAATCGTTGCCGCCGCTCAGGCCGGTCGCATTGGTGTAGACGTTGTTCTTCGAGTAATAGCGCTCGAGAATCTGCGCCTGCTCCGATAACAGCCCGGCGATTTCGGTCCGCCGGCCCTTCTTCATGTATTCGGTCAGGCTCGGATAGCCGACGGTGATCACGATACCGATGATCGCGATCACGATCATGATTTCGATCAAGGTGAAACCTCGGTTGGATCTGCGCATGCCTTGCCTCTTCATTGTATTTGTCGCCACATGATGCGGCGGCTGCCGCCCACGGATTTTTCCAGCAGCTCGGTGATGTTGCCGCTGGAGTCGTTGACGATCATGTTGGTGGCCCCGCTGGCGCTGACGACGGCGCTCAAGGTCGGGATCCCCCCCGTGAAGACCACCCCGCTGGAAATCGTGTCGGAGCTGTTGATCGTGCCGTCACCGTTGGTATCGAGCACCGCATAATTGAGCATCTTACCGTTGAACGCATCCAATTCGATCAGTTTGCCGGTACCGAAGCTGGCACAAGGGTCGGTAGTGTCCACGGCAGCCGTGGTAAAGACCACGCGCCCGCTCACCAGATTGGCCGGGTTGATCACCCGCTCACCAGTCAGCGCATTGTTGTACACCAACGGCAGGTACCAACCCTTTTTCGTCGGATAAGCCACGTCGGTCTGGCTGGTAGTCACGAACTGCCCCGTGCTGCCTGAGAACACTCCCGTGATCGACTGGGCCTGCAGGCTCGACACGGTGATTTGCCCGGCACCGCCGGTGGCGTCCCATATCGAGTAGAACCCTTGCAGGTCCTTGTTGAGTTTATCCGCGGTTTCGTTGAACTTGCCGGTGCCGAAAAACACCTGGGTACCGCCCTGCGGGTTGTCCGCCAGCAGCGGTTGAACGGTGATCGGCTGGGTCGCGCCACCGGAGGTGGTGAACAATGGCTGACCGGCAAACGCTACGCCCCAAGCAGTCGGGGAAGTGCCACTGAGGTCGAATTTCCACATCCGCCCTTTCAGGTCGCCACCGTATGCCGCCTGCACCACATTCTGGGAGTTGACCCGCAGCTTGACCGACGACAAGCCATTACCGGTCTCGCTGCTGTTGATGACGATTTTCCTGATCAACGAGCCGTCGCGGATATCCACCACGTACAGCGCCGCGACACCGCTGTTGCTGCCGTAGCCGTTGGAGATGAACGCCGCCCAGCGCCCATCCGCCAGGCGGGCGACTTCGGGGCGGGCGTAGGCGTAGCCCAGGTCATTGAAGGCATTGGTCGTGCTGGCAACGACTGGCGCGCTGATTTCCCACAATGCCCGCAACACATTGCCCGCTGTCGCATCGAACAGCTGAACCGCATAGAACGTCTTGCCCCCGGCACCAGTACCGCCCAGGGCCACTGTCTTCCAGACACTCCCCGATTGCGTATCGAATACGCCGACCTGCCCATCCACCAGGAACTTGTGGCTCACGCCATTGACGTAGTTGGTGTCGGCAATGTTCTGCAGCGATGGCAGTACGCTCGACGGCATATAGGCATAACGCCGCGTACCGTTTGCACTGTTGATGACGCTAAAAAAACCGTCGTTGGCGTTCACCACCAGGCTGGTATTCATGTTCGCCGCTTTGGTCGTCAGATAAGTGCTGTAGCTCGTGTCGTTGAGCAAATCCGCAGCGGTCTGCTCATTGGGCGATGCCAGTACCAGCGGCGAATTGATGATGTCGCCCAGCAATACACTGCGCACCTTCAAACCGGTCTTATTGACGCCCTTGCTCCACTCCACCAAGTCATTGCCGGTGATTCCCGTGGGCAGGTTCTGGCTGAGGCTGGTTTGCTGGGCCGGTGAGAAGTTAGCGAAGGCCAGGGTGACAGGTACATTCGTCACGGTGTTCCAGGATTGGTAAATCGGTGCCGTGGCGCCGGGCACGATGGCGGTGTCGGTGGTCCACTGCACCGCAGCCCTGTTGACCGTGCCTGCCGAGGTGAAGCCGAACGCCCGGATGGTGCCGCGCCAGTCCTTGGGGTCGTAGGTGGTCTGGTAGTAACTGGAGGTGCTGGACAACGTGGCGGCGTTGGTCGTGCCGGCGCCCCCGGACCCGGCCTTGGAGGTGATGTCGCTCAAGGCGGAGGCCAACGCTGAGTTCAGGCCTTCGCTGTCGCTCGCTTGGTAATACTTGCCTGCGCCGTAGCGGGCGGCGTCGGACAACATCGGGTTGCTGGCGGTAAAACCCACGGTGTAGGTGTTCAGGTATTGCCGAGTGAAATCCGTGGCGTTCCAGCTCTGGCCGGTGGCGTCGGTGCCGGTGGAACGCATGTCGATGTCGAAGGCGAACTTGGCGATATCATCCAGATATAGCGTGTCGCCCTCGCCGTCACCACTGAGATCGGCACCATCGTTGTTGACGCCATCCCAGTTCGGCAAACGGGCCAAGCCTAGTGGGTCGTTGGTGGGAAACGTCCGGTCATAGGTGGGTAAACCGTCGGTGATGACCACGCCGAAGTTTTTCTGGCAGCGGTACTGAATCGGGCTGGTATAGGTGGTCGGCGTGCTGTTGTAGTACGGCGCCATGCCCCTGAAATAGCGGGTGACTTCGTAATAGCTCTCGGCCAGCGGCGTATTCGCAACGGCGCCCAAGCCGTTGATGGCGTTGATCAGGGCGCTGTAGTTGCTGTTGGCCTGGGTCTGGGTCACGCTGCCGCTGACCGGCGACAGGTCGCTGACTGAACGGGCAATATAACCCCCAGGACCGGAATTGTTGCTGTTGGGTGGATTGAACGTGGCGAGGCCAATACGCAAGGCGCGGTTGCTGGTGACCAGGTCATTGGACACATCCCGTGCCACGTTGATTCGATAGTCATTGGGTATCGTGCCGGTGGTGAAGTCCCGGTTCGAGCCGTTGGCCAGGGTCAGCAGATAGGCCAGGTATTTTGTGGTGTAGCGGGTATTGCCACCGCCCACCGGGTCCGGCAAGCGCAGGCAGACTCGGCCAAGGTTGCCTAGATAAAAGCCGTACCAGCCGCTTGAACAGCCACCGCGCAACAGGCCGACCAGCAAAACGTTTCCATCGTCTGGGTCCAGTTGTACACCGTTGGAACAACTGCTGCTGGAACTGCAGTTGTAAACGGCTGGACGCGACACCGTCGGATCAAACCCCGCCGCCCAGATAATGTTGTTCATGCTCCCCGAATCATCGATCAGCAACATCACGTTCGGTGTAACGGCAGCTGCACTCAACAGCGGTGAATCAGAAGGCGTGAACGCATAGGCCGGTGCCGCCAGGTAAAGGCTGAGCAACAACCCCCACAACATCGCTATCCAGCCACGGCGAGCCTCAGTATTTCGCATAGATGCTCTCCACCACGCTGCGCTGGTTATTGCCCACCACCGCCACCGCCGTGATCCGGTACAGCGTCGCCGAGGTATTGACCGGCACGTTGACCGCCGCAAGCGTAGTGCCGATGTTCTGCACGCCATAAAACCCGCCGGCAGCGGTAACCCAGAGCACCCCCGACGACGAATTGCGCCCCGCCGCCGTGATGGTCGCCGACTCGGCCGGCGGCGCGCATTGGATCGTGGTGGTACAGGCTGGCAAGGAATAGGTCTCGACCTGCACCGCACTCTCACCCATCCTCAACGCAGCCTCGGCAATCTGGAAGGACTGGTTGCGTTGCATGACGCTGCTGGTCATTTTTTCCTGGAGGGTGGCGCTCTGCATCGACGACAGGCCGATCAGCGTCAGCAGCAACAGGAAAACCAGGCTGACCAGCAGTGCCATGCCACGCTGGCGATGCTTGAGATCCATCGAGATCATCGAGCGCCCCCTCATAGAAGCCGGTTGCGCAAGGCGGCAACCACGTTGAAGGTCTGCTCGCGCACCGTGTTCCTTGGATCAAAGAGCGTCAGGCTCAGGCGCACGCTGCGGATCAGTGCCGGGTCTGCCGGGTTGCCGGTGTAGCTCGACGCTGCGACGTCCGTGGCGCTGGCGGCCACGCCAAACGTCACGTCGAACGCCCGCACGTTGTCCACCAGCACCGACAGGGTCGGCGGATTGGCGGTGCCGCTGCCCAACAGCAATTGGTTGTTGTTGAAGCTGTAGACCAGTCGACGGATCGGGAAGGCCAACTGCCCCGCCGCTGGCACCCGTGCGTTCGAGTAGGCCGTCGCCGAGGTACGGCAATCGGAGACGACGGTCCAGGTCGGCACGCTACCGCCACTCCCAATGTCCGCAGTGACCAGGGTCAACCTCCGGTTGGCGTTATCCCAACGGATTGGAGTGGTCTGGCTGGCCGCGAAACTGTTATCCGTTGAAGCATCGATGACGGTCGCCAGGCAGCCGAACATGCCCACCATGCGAATTTCCTGGACCATTTTGCTCAAGGCAAACCGCGCGTCCTCCTGAATCACCGCGGCGGCATTCTGGCTGACGTAGGTATTTTTGGCGGCAATGAAAATCTGCACGACACCCAACACGACGATCAGGCTGAGCACCAGCGCGATCATCAACTCGATCAGGCCAAAACCGCGACTGTGCCGGTTCATGGCGTTGTCCCCACCGGGTCGACGGCGACGCGGCTGGTCAGCACGAAGCTGCGCCGCGCCTCGGCGGCGTTGGTGGTATTGGCGGCCCGGGTGTCGTCCCAGGAAATGGTGATGGTGTAGACGCGCTGGTTCAGCGCAATGGTGCCAGTGGCCGTGGTGCCGCCGAAGGCAATGATGTTGGTCTTGAAATCGTAGAGGTCCTGGTCCCGGGCCACGTTGAGGTTCGGCGAGCTGGGCGGTGTGATGGTGTAGTCGGCTCCGGAGTTGGCGCGAATGCGGTCGAGCAGGTCGTAGGCAATGAAGCTGGCCTGGCTGGTCATGCGCGAACTGTCGGTGTACTTGAGCGCATTGAGCTGGATCATCGCCGCCCCCAGCAAACCGACGCCGAGAATCAGCACCGCCACCAGCACTTCGATCAACGTCATGCCGGCCTGCGCCCTTTTACTGCAACCCTTCATCCGCAACTTCCACCCAATACGATTCTTCCATTGAGGCAAACACTCAGCGTCCTGCTCTGCGCCCCGCGTACATAATTGAAACTCACCGGCGTGGCTGGTGCCGACAACCCGCCGAGGTTGTTGAAATCAATGTTAGTCACGTCTGAGGTTAGCGTCAGAGTCGCGCCGCTGCTCATTGCTGGAACAACCCGCAATACATTGGCCGGCGTGCCAGTACTGTCATAGACCGTCAGTTCGCCGCTCCAGACACTGCCCTGGGCCGTGGGGCGAATTCGCGTGGTGATACCACGGTCGATCGCCTCCATCCGGGCAAAGTTCAGCGCCCGGCGCAAGTCGCCGATATCGGTATCGGCCTTGGTGCTCTGCAGCGAGCCAGTGAATGACGGTACCGCCATGGTGATCAGGATCAGCAGCACGCCAAGGGCCACCAGCACCTCGATCAGCGTGAAACCTTTTGTACGAAGATCCATCGGTGCCCTCCGTTGCCGTCGGCTATACCTGCCTCTACACGCTAGAACAAACCACCGCCGTATGTGCGGTTGTTTCGGTTTACGGCGTTCGTCGTTTTCGTACTCCAGGGAGGAGACGTCATGTATCAACAGGGTTTCAGCCTGATCGAACTGCTCATGGGACTGGCAATCGCCGCAATTGTTCTGCCGTGGGCCGGCGCGAGCTACAAAGAGCTGATCGAATCCATCGAACGCGAGGACACCGCGCAGTTGCTGATCAACGGCTTGCGCATTGCCCGCAGCGAAGCCATCACGCGTAATCGCAGCGTATTGATACAAGGAATAGACAACGATTGGGGCCGGGGTTGGCGGATCATGCTGGACAACAAGGAAAAAACCTTGCTGATGGAACGCCCCGCTAGCGCCCGTGTGGTCGGCAACCAGCCGATGAGACGCAGGGTGAGGTTCGGCAACCAGGGGGAAGCACTGTACCCCAGCGGCGCATTCCAGGCCGGCAGGCTGCATGTCTGCGCCAAACGCGGGCCGGTCAGCCACCATCAAGTGATACTGGCGCCCTCCGGCCGCGTCCGCCTGGAAAGCGTCGAGGCCGAGCAGGCGCTGTGCGAGAAAGGACTTAAAGCAAGGAGCGCACGCGCAGCTCTTTCGGCATCGAGAACGTGATGTTCTCCTCGCGACCGGCCAGTTCATCGGAGCCCGTTGCACCCCAGGCCTGCAATTGCTGGATCACGCCGCGCACCAGCACTTCCGGCGCGGAAGCACCGGCGGTGATGCCGATGCGCTCGACGCCGTCGAACCAGCTGCGTTGCATGTCCTCGGCACCGTCGATCAGATAGGCCGGGGTGGACATGCGCTCGGCCAGCTCACGCAAGCGGTTGGAGTTGGAGCTGTTGGGACTGCCGACGACCAGGACCACATCGCATTCGTCGGCCAGTTGCTTGACCGCATCCTGACGGTTCTGGGTGGCGTAGCAGATGTCATCCTTGCGCGGGCCACCGATGGCCGGAAAACGCGAGCGCAGGGCGTCGATCACACGGCTGGTGTCGTCCATGGACAGGGTCGTCTGGGTAACAAAAGCCAGGCTCTCAGGGTTGCGAACCTGCAAGGCCGCCACGTCCTCCTCGTCTTCGACCAGATAGATCGCTCCGCCGTTGCTGGCATCGTATTGGCCCATGGTGCCTTCGACTTCCGGATGGCCTTCATGACCGATCAGGATGCATTCGCGACCGTCACGACTGTAGCGCGCCACTTCGATGTGCACCTTGGTCACCAATGGGCACGTCGCGTCGAAGACCTTCAGGCCACGACCGGCGGCTTCGGTGCGTACTGCCTGGGAAACCCCGTGGGCGCTGAAGATCACGATGACGTCGTCCGGTACCTGGTCCAGCTCCTCGACGAAAATCGCCCCGCGGCTACGCAGGTCTTCGACGACGAATTTGTTGTGGACCACTTCGTGGCGCACGTAGATCGGCGGCCCGAAGACTTCCAGGGCGCGGTTGACGATTTCGATCGCCCGGTCCACACCGGCGCAGAAGCCACGGGGGTTGGCGAGTTTGATTTGCATGCTGTGCCTCGTGTCTTGCGCGCAAGAATTGAATGCTTGCCTGTTAATCGAGCGAAAGGCCCGAAAACAATGGAGATCCCATGTGGGAGCGAGCTTGCTCGCGATGGCGATGGCGATGGCGATGGGGCAGTCACCCCTGGACTAAAAGGGTCTGCGCAATCGCGAGCGAGCTCGCTCCCACAGTAAATCGAGTGGCAGCAGGAACTGCCTGTAAAACCTTAAACCGCCTTCACTTCGAGGATTTCCACTTCGAAGTTCAAGGTCTTGCCCGCCAGCGGATGGTTGAAATCCACGGTCACCTGGGCGTCGTCGAAAGCCTTCACCACACCCGGCAGCTCGGTATTGGCCGCGTCGTTGAAGATCACCAGCAGGCCCTCGGACAGCTCCATGTCCTGGAACTGGGAGCGTGGCATGGTCTGCACGTTTTGCGGGTTGGGCTGACCAAAGGCGTTTTCTGGCGGTACGACCACGGTGCGCTTGTCGCCGGCCTTGAAGCCGAAGATCGCCGCTTCGAAGCCTGGCAGCAGGTTGCCGTCACCGACCTTGAACACCGCCGGAGCCTTGTCGAAGGTGCTGTCGACGGTGTCACCGTTTTCCAGGTACAGGGCGAAGTGAAGCTTCACTTCAGTGTTTTGAGCGATACGCTGCTCAGTCATGGACGGCTTCTCCGGTTTTCTTGCTCTTGAACATATCCAGGGCGAGCATCACGGCGCCCACGCTGATGGCGCTGTCGGCAAAGTTGAACGCCGGGAAATACCAGCGGTTCTGCCAATGCACCAGGATGAAATCGATGACATGGCCCAACGCGATGCGGTCATAGAGGTTACCCAAGGCACCACCGAGCACCAAGGCCAACGCCACGGCCAGCCAGGTCTCATTGCGCCCCAGGCGCTTGAGCCAGACCACCAGCACGGCGCTGACCACGACGGCGATCAGGGCGAACAGCCAGCGCTGCCAGCCCGAACTGTCGGCCAGGAAGCTGAATGCCGCCCCAGTGTTGTAGGCCAAGGTCCAGCTGAAGTAGTCGGGAATGATCACGATCTGCTGGTACATGGTCAGCGAGTTCTCGAAGTAGTACTTGCTGGCCTGGTCGATGACCAGTACCAGCACACTCAACCAGAGCCAGCCCAGCCGCCCGAAGCGGCCCGCCGCGTTAGGCATAATGACGAACCTCACCGGTGCCGCTGATGTTGTCGACGCAACGACCGCAGATTTCCGGATGCTCCGGGTTCACGCCGACGTCTTCGCGGCAGTGCCAGCAACGGGCGCACTTGGTGTGGTTCGACTTGACGATCTTCAGCTTCAGGCCGCTGACTTCAGTGGTCACCGCATCGGCCGGCGCCTGCACGAAAGGCGCGACGCTGGCGGTGGAGGTGATCAGCACGAAGCGCAGTTCGTTGCCCAGCTTGGCCAGGTCGGCGTCCAGTGTGTCTTCGGCATAGAGGGTCACTTCGGCCTGCAGGTTGCCACCGACGGCCTTGGCCGCGCGCTGGATCTCCATTTCCTTGTTGACCGCCGCCTTGACCGCCATCACGCGATCCCAATACGCACGGTCCAGCTCGAAGCCTTGCGGCAGTTCGGTCAGGCCTTCGTACCAGGTGTTGAGCATCACCGATTCGTTACGCTCGCCCGGCAGGTACTGCCACAGCTCGTCAGCGGTGAACGCCAGGATCGGTGCGATCCAGCGCACCAGCGCCTCACTGATGTGGAACAGCGCGGTCTGGCACGAACGACGGGCCTTGCTGTTGGCGCCGGTGGTGTACTGGCGGTCCTTGATGATGTCGAGGTAGAAACCACCAAGCTCCTGCACGCAGAAGTTGTGGATCTTGGAGTAGACGTTCCAGAAGCGGTATTCGCCGTAGTGCTCCTGCAATTCGCGTTGCAGCAACAGGGTACGGTCTACGGCCCAACGGTCCAGCGCGAGCATTTCTTCGGCCGGCAGCAGGTCGGTGGCCGGGTTGAAACCGGTCAGGTTGGAAAGCAGGAAGCGCGCGGTGTTACGGATCCGCCGGTAGGCGTCCGCGCTGCGCTGCAGGATCTGCTCGGAAACGGCCATCTCGCCGGAATAGTCGGTGGACGCAACCCACAGGCGCATGATGTCGGCGCCCAAGGTGTCGTTGACCTTCTGCGGCGCGATCACGTTGCCCAACGACTTGGACATCTTGCGACCGGACTCGTCGACCGTGAAGCCGTGGGTCAGCAACTCGCGGTACGGCGCGTGATTGTCGATGGCGCAACCGGTCAGCAGCGACGAGTGGAACCAGCCACGGTGCTGGTCCGAGCCTTCCAGGTACAGGTCGGCACGCGGGCCGGTCTCGTGGCCCATCGGGTGCGAACCGCGCAGCACGTGCCAATGGGTGGTGCCGGAGTCGAACCAGACGTCCAGAGTGTCGCTGATCTTGTCGTACAGTGGCGCTTCGTCGCCCAGCAGCTCGGCGGCATCCATCTTGAACCAGGCTTCGATGCCTTCGGACTCGACGCGCTTGGCAACTTCTTCCATCAGTTCGACGGTGCGCGGGTGCAACTCGCCGCTTTCCTTGTTCAGGAAGAACGGGATCGGCACGCCCCAGTTGCGCTGGCGGGAGATGCACCAGTCCGGACGGTTGGCGATCATCGAGTGCAGGCGCGCCTGGCCCCAGGCCGGCACGAACTGGGTTTCTTCGATGGCCTTGAGCGAACGCTGGCGCAGGGTGTCACCGCTGGTGGGCTGCTTGTCCATGCCGATGAACCACTGCGCAGTGGCGCGGTAGATCAGCGGGGTCTTGTGGCGCCAGCAGTGC
Source organism: Pseudomonas brassicacearum subsp. brassicacearum (assembly GCF_008801605.1). GTDB lineage: Bacteria > Pseudomonadota > Gammaproteobacteria > Pseudomonadales > Pseudomonadaceae > Aquipseudomonas > Aquipseudomonas brassicacearum. The sequence continues at coordinate 76,073 of NZ_VZPJ01000020.1, forward strand.
ATGTAGCTGTGTTCGATGACGGTGGTGTGCAGCAGCGCGCCGACTTCAGTCAGTTTTTCAACGATGGCCGGGTTGGCTTTCCAGATGAACTGGCCGCCAAAGAACTCCAGCGACGGTGCGTACACGCCATTGCTCTGCACCGGGTTGAGGATGTCGTCGTTGACCATGCCGTATTTCTTGCAGGTCACGAAGTCGTCGACGCCATAGGCCGGCGCGGAGTGAACCACGCCAGTGCCTGCGCCCAGTTCCACGTAGTCGGCCAGGTATACCGGCGACAGGCGGTCATAGAACGGATGACGGAAATTGATCAGCTCCAGCGCCGAACCTGGCGCGGTGGCGACCACCGAACCTTCGAGGTTGTAGCGGGCCAGGCAGGATTCGACCAGTTCTTCGGCCAGCACCAGCAGCTTGTCGCCGACGTCGACCAGGGCGTAGTTGAATTCCGGGTGGACGTTCAGCGCCTGGTTGGCCGGGATGGTCCACGGGGTGGTGGTCCAGATCACGATCGAGGCCGGCTTGGCCAGCTTGCCCAGGCCGAAAGCCGCGGCGAGCTTGTCTTCATCGGCGATCGGGAACGCGACGTCGATGGTCGAGGACTTCTTGTTCTCGTACTCGACTTCCGCCTCGGCCAGGGCCGAACCGCAATCGAAACACCAGTTCACTGGCTTGAGGCCCTTGAACACGAAGCCGCCCTCGACGATTTTCGCCAGGGCACGGATTTCGCCGGCTTCGTTCTTGAAGTCCATGGTCTTGTACGGGTTGGCGAAGTCGCCCAGCACGCCCAGGCGGATGAATTCAGACTTCTGCCCTTCGATCTGCTCGGTGGCGTAGGCACGGCACAGTTCGCGAGTCTTGTCCGCGCCCAGGTTCTTGCCGTGGGTCACTTCGACCTTGTGTTCGATCGGCAGGCCGTGGCAGTCCCAGCCCGGGACATACGGCGCATCAAAACCCGACAGGGTCTTGGAGCGGATGATCATGTCCTTGAGAATCTTGTTCAGCGCGTGACCGATGTGGATAGTGCCGTTGGCGTACGGAGGGCCGTCGTGCAGGACGAACTTCGGACGATCCTTGCCAATTTCGCGCAACTTTCCGTACAGGCCAATGCTGTCCCAACGCTGCAGAATCTGTGGTTCGCGCTGAGGCAGGCCGGCCTTCATTGGGAAGGCGGTGTCCGGAAGGTTTAGCGTGGCTTTATAGTCGGTCATTTAAGGCTCTTCATTAGCGATTGGCGCTGGTTGCGACAAGGGCACGGGCGGCGGCGATATCTGCATGGATCGCCGTCTTGAGCGCCTCCAGAGAGGCAAAACGCTGCTCTTCACGCAGCTTATGGTGGAAAACCACCGTCAAACGCCGGTCATACAGATCGCCGGCAAAATCCAGAACATGTACTTCAAGGTGAGCCTTGCCATCGCCCTGGACCGTGGGTCGCACACCGATGTTGGCAACGCCGGGCCAGGTCTTGCCGTCGATCTCGACACTCACCAGGAATACCCCGGTGAGCGGTACACGCCGACGCTTGAGTTGCACGTTGGCCGTCGGCGTGCCCAATTGGCGCGCCAGTTTCTGCCCATGCAGGATCCGCCCGGCAATCCGGTACGGCCGGCCAAGCAAGCGCTCAGCCAATTCAAAGTCGGCAGCCGCCAGGGCATTGCGGACCTGGGTGCTGCTGACGCGCAAGCCATCGATCTCGACAGTCTGCGCCGCTTCGACGGTGAAACCCTGGGCGATACCGGCCTGTTGCAGGTAGTTGAAATCGCCTACCCGGTCGCAACCGAAGCGAAAATCGTCGCCCACTTCCAGATGCTTCACGCCCAGACCGTCCACCAGGATGGTCTCGACGAAGGCAGCAGCGCTGAGCTTGCTCAGGCGCCGATTGAAGGCCAGGCACAGGACCCGGTCGATGCCTTCGGCGGCCAGCAATTGCAGCTTGTCGCGCAACCGGGCCAGACGGGCCGGGGCAGTGGCCGGGTCGAAACATTCCCGCGGCTGCGGCTCGAAAATCACTACGCAGCTCGGCACGCCCAATTCCAGCGCGCGCTCGCGCAGCCGCGCCAGGATAGCCTGGTGGCCACGGTGAACACCGTCAAAGTTGCCAATAGTGGCGACACAGCCCCGATGTTGGGGGCGCAGGTTGTGGAGGCCTCGAACCAGCTGCATAACGCGCTTCTTGCTCATAAAGTGGCCGATTATAACCACACCCGGCGGCCGACGACAGGCAACACCGCACCCCAAAGTGATCGAACCGACAAAACCACTGCCCACTCCGGGATTATCGAGGGCTTGCCCTCAGCTCAAGGCCTTGCGATTGAAGTCACGCAGACGGAACCCCATCAGCAGCAACATGCCGAAATACGCCACCACGCCGGCAACCACCAGCGCACCCAGGCGCAGGAAACGCTCGAGCATCTGCCCTTCGCCCCAGGCCGGCATGAAATGCATCGCCCCCAGCAAAACCGCCGACATCACCGCCACGGCCACCAGCAGCTTGAGACCGAACTTGCCCCAACCCGGCTGCGGTTGATACATCTTCTGCTTGCGCAACTGATAAAACAGCAGCCCGGCGTTGAGGCACGCGCCGGCACTGATCGCCAGGGCCAGGCCGGCGTGGGCCAGCGGGCCGATGAGCAACAGGTTGAACAACTGCGTCATTACCAGGGTGAAAATGGCGATTTTCACCGGCGTGCGAATGTTCTGCTGGGCATAGAACCCCGGCGCCAGCACCTTGATCACGATGATCCCGAGCAGGCCCACCGAGTAAGCGATCAGCGCACGCTGGGTCATCAAGGCGTCGAAGGCATTGAACTGGCCGTATTGGAACAGCGAAACCGTCAGCGGCTCAGCCAGGATTCCCAGGGCCAGGGAACAGGGCAAGACCAGCACGAAACACAGGCGCAGGCCCCAGTCGAGGATGCGCGAATACTCCTGGCGGTCCTGACTGGCGTAGGTCTTGGCCAGGGTTGGCAGCAGGATCGTGCCCAGGGCCACACCCAGCACGCCGGACGGCAGCTCCATCAAGCGGTCGGCGTAATACATCCACGACACCGAGCCAGCCACCAGGAACGAGGCAAAGATGGTGTTGATGATCAGGGAAATCTGGCTCACCGACACCCCGAGGATCGCCGGCAACATCTGCTTCATCACCCGCCACACGCCGCTGTCGCGCAGGTTCAGCCGTGGCAGGACCAACATGCCGATCTTTTTCAGGTGCGGCAGTTGATAGAGCAATTGCGCCAGCCCCCCCACCAGCACCGCCCAACCCAGGGCCATCACCGGCGGATTGAAATACGGCGTCAGGAACACCGCGAACACGATCATGCTGACGTTGAGCAGGGTCGGTACAAAAGCCGGTACGGAAAAGCGGTTCCAGGTATTGAGGATCGCCCCGGCCAGGGACGACAGGGAAATCAGCAATATATAAGGAAAGGTCACCCGCAGCAGGTCCGAGGTGAGCTGGAATTTTTCTGGCGTATCGGTGAAACCCGGGGCCGTGGCCCAGATCACCCATGGCGCGGCGAGCATGCCGGCCGCCGTGACCAGCGCCAGCACCAACGTCAGCAGGCCAGTGACGTAGGCAATGAACGTGCGGGTCGCTTCGTCGCCCTTCTGGCTCTTATATTCCGCCAGGATCGGCACGAAGGCCTGGGAGAACGCCCCTTCGGCGAAGATCCGCCGCAGCAGGTTGGGCAACTTGAAGGCGATGAAGAAGGCGTCGGTGGCCATCCCGGCGCCGAATATCCGTGCGATCAACGTATCGCGAACGAACCCCAGGACGCGGGAAAGCATCGTGATAGAGCTGACGGCGGCCAACGATTTGAGCAGATTCATGAAAAGAGTTTTTGCCTGTCGATAAACAGCAGGCGAACAACGCGCCCACTTGTGCGATACTCCGCGCCGCTAAACAGTGCAGAGCCAAAGCCCGCGAGTTTACAGGTCGCACGCCGGAAAGAAATCCTTCGGTGCGCAGCACCTGCCATTCAGCGGAACGCGTCACCCGCCCTTGACAAGACTTCAACTCATCGGCATGATTCGCGGCCTATTTTGTTTGCTATTTCCCAAAAAGTCTTTCGAGGAGCTCGACGGTGGCCAACACACCTTCCGCCAAAAAACGTGCAAAACAGGCTGAGAAGCGTCGCAGCCACAACGCCAGCCTGCGTTCCATGGTCCGTACCTACATCAAGAACGTAGTTAAGGCCATCGACGCAAAAGACGCTGAAAAAGCTCAAGCTGCTTACGTTCTGGCTGTGCCAGTTATCGACCGCATGGCCGATAAAGGCATCATCCACAAGAACAAGGCTGCTCGCCATAAGAGCCGTTTGAATGGCCACGTAAAGGCCCTGAACGTTGCCGCTGCTGCCTAAGCGACGCGCTCGTTAAAAAACCGACCTCAGGGTCGGTTTTTTATTGCCTGCGATTTACCCCCCCTTGCGGGAGCAGTGGATCAGCTTGCCTTAATACTGAATGCGCCACCACATCGCGAGCAAGCTCGCTCCCACATTGATTCCGAAGAGCTCACACAAATCGCACCCACCACAAATCCCTGTGGGAGCCGAGCTTGCTCGCGATGGCGGAGAGTCAGCTTGCATCCATGCTGGATGTGCCACCGCTATCGCGAGCAAGCTCGGCTCCCACATTGGCTCTCGGGCGCTGCATATCCACTGCTCACCACAGATCCCTTGTGGGAGCGAGCCTGCTCGCGATGGTGTCAGTGAAAACAGATATCTCCACTAAAGCCCTGCACTATTCCCCAAAATTGAAAACCACCGGCTTGGGCGGAGGACAACCACCAGGTGGCGGGAAATTCTGCACGCCCGCCTCGTCGTAGCCGGTGTAACAACCCACTATCTTGTCGCCCTTGAAGTTCATGCGGCGCTCAACCACACCTGTCGGGTAGTAGTAGACCGTCTCCCCTTCGCGCTTGGCGTACGAGTAGTCCCTGTATTCGCGCCCCTCGACCGTTATCAGGCGAAAGCCCTGCTTGGCCTCGGAGAACTTCAACTGGCCGCTGGGGTAGTACTCGTTGTGAGTCACGCGATCATCAGGCCCCAACAACACCTCCCGGACCTTGCGCCCGTCCTGGGTATGGCGGGCGCTTTGCTCATTACCGAACAGGTAATCACTCTCCGAGTCGAAATGCCCGTTGTTGAAAGCCCCGCGCTGCTTGCCGCAAAGCTTGATACGGGTGTATTTCCCATCAGGCACGTGGCAATAGTTCCTGTCCGCGATCAACAGCCCAGTCGCATCAAATGATTGCACGTTACCGATGGGCTCATCCCCCTCGTACATTGCCACCGTATCGGGTTGACCATTGGGGTGATAGAGACGAAAGGCACCCTCTCGCGAACCATGGCGCCACGAGATATCCGAAAGCAGCACGGCACCGTCATCGGTGTAGGTCAGCGCCCGCCCCTCGATCTGGCCGTTGGCATAGTTGGCCGAATAGGTGAGCTTGCCATTGGCCGCGCAGGCTTCTTTCAAGCCATCCAGCACACCCGCGCGGTAATGCTCGACGAGCCGCAACACACCCGCGGCATCCACTTCGCGCAATTCGCCTTGCTTCTTGTCGGCGACAAAATCCACAGTCTGGACACCACCGCCGTCCATTCTCAAGGTCCAACGACCTTCCCGGACGCCCTGCACATAACGCCCCTCACCCCAAGGCATTATCCAGTCCCCGTGCTGCTGCCCCGCCACAAAATCGCCGCGCTGGACAACCTCCCCATGACGCACGCGCTCGGAGGGCCCGTCGAAATCACCATGCTTGTAAGTATCGAAGCCAGACATCTGCTTTTCATCGTCACGCGCCTCGATCGTCCAGCGCCCCTCATAGAAATCGTCGACGATCATACCCTTGGAAACCGTGCCCCCATCACTGACGACCCACGGCCCCTGGCGCAGTCCATCCACATAGGTGCCGGTGGACGCGTAGCCCGACTCGTCGAATTCCGCCCACTTGCCCGACCTCTTGCCCTGAACATAGACACCCAGCGCCCAGAGCCGCCCATTACCCAAGGCCGCCCAGGCCCCATCCTCGGAACCCTGGTACACCTTCGGATCGGTTTCCCAAGCCATCCTGCTGACACGATAGGCAGAACCCACATCCTCGTCCTGAGGCGGCACGCGCTCGTAAGTCAGCGTGAGCCAGCGCCCTTCGCGCTGCTGGAAAGTCTTTTTGTAGGTGTCGCGATGAGGATCCTCCGGCGGTTGCCCCACTGACGCCGGGACACCGTCGACGCCAAAGTAGCCCACCAGCGTGCCACTCGCGGGCTCCAGCGTGTCGAACTCGGCGACACCGGTCCTGGGCAACACAGCGCTGTAATCGTAGGGCGGCAACTTGCCCAGCTCTTTCTGGACCAGCGCGGCAGTGAGGACCTTGCGATCAGCGGCTATACGATCCAATACCGGCTGCAACGTCTCGAGCCGGCGATACCCGCCAGTGGACGGCACGAACCGATAGCCATGAAGAGCGTACTGCCCCTTTGCCCGTGACAGCACGACCAGTGTCTGGAGAGCACTGTCGAGGCTGGCGTAGAACACCGACTCGACACTCGCATCGCCATACCTGTCGAGCATTTGCGGGACGCCATCCGGCGAATCACACAGGCATGAGTAGCCTACGACACCCTCGGCTTCGCGGATAAATGCCAGCGTCGCCCCACTCTCCTGGGAAGTTTTTATCAGCGGATGGGCCAAGGGTTTTTCGCTATAAAACGGCTCAGCCAAAGCCCCGACCGACACCGAACAACCCAATACAAACAGCAGCAAAAACGCACGCATACGAATCCCTTCGCGCCTAAAGCACAACAAATCCATGTAGATAAAAAAAGCGAGCCGATCGGCTCGCCCGCCATTCGCGACTTAACGCCAAGGCAAGATCGGAATAGCCGTCACCGCGTTCTGCGGGCTGCCCTCGATCACGCGATCGCTGTAGACCAGGTACACCAGCGTATTGCGCTTCTTGTCGAGGAATCGCACCACTTGCATGGTCTTGAACACCAGCGAAGTGCGCTCACGGAACACCTCTTCGCCGTCCTTGAGCTCACCCTTGAAGCTGATGGGCCCGACCTGGCGGCAGGCGATGGACGCCTCGGCGCGATCCTCGGCCAGGCCCAGGCCGCCTTTCACGCCGCCAGTCTTGGCCCGCGACAGATAACAGGTCACGCCATCCACCTTGGGATCGTCGAACGCCTCGACCACGATCCGATCGTTCGGCCCGACAAACTTGAACACCGTCGACACTTGGCCAATTTCTTCAGCCGAAGCCAGCAGCGGCACCGCCAACAGCAAGCCGATCAATCCTTTTGCCAAACCCATGATTTTTCCTTAGACGAGGATCAGGTTGTCACGGTGAACCAGTTCGGGCTCCGCCATGTAACCCAACAGACCGACAATCGCATCAGACGACTGACCGATGATTTTCTGCGCTTCCAGCGCGCTGTAGTTGGCCAGGCCACGGGCGATCTCACGACCGTCCGGCGCCACGCACACCACCATTTCGCCCCGACGGAAACTGCCCTGGACCAGCTTCACACCCACTGGCAGCAGGCTTTTGTTGCCTTGGGACAGGGCCGCCACCGCGCCAGCATCCAGCACCAACGTGCCACGGGTCTGCAGATGCCCAGCCAGCCACTGCTTGCGCGCTGCCAGCATGCCGCGCTCCGGGGAGAGCAAGGTACCGATCCGCTCGCCGGCTTTCAGGCGGTCCAGCACCCGCTCCAAGCGCCCACCCACGATGATGGTATGAGCCCCGGAACGCGCCGCCAGACGCGCAGCGCGCAGTTTGGTCTGCATGCCGCCACGGCCCAGCGCACCACCCGTGCCGCCCGCCACCGCGTCCAGCGCAGGATCGTCGGCACGAGCTTCGTAAATCAGCTTGGCATCGGGATTGTTGCGCGGATCGGCATCGAACATGCCGTCGCGATCCGTGAGGATCACCAGTAGATCCGCCTCCACCAGGTTCGCCACCAGCGCCGCCAGGGTGTCGTTATCGCCGAAACGAATCTCGTCGGTGACCACCGTGTCGTTCTCGTTGATCACCGGGATGACTTTGAGCTCCACCAGCGCGCGCAAGGTACTGCGGGCATTGAGGTAGCGCTTGCGGTCGGACAGGTCGTCGTGGGTCAGCAGGATCTGCGCCGTATGGCGACCGTGCTCGGCGAAGCTTGATTCCCAAGCCTGCACCAGGCCCATCTGGCCGATGGCGGCGGCGGCCTGCAGCTCATGCATCGCGCTGGGTCGCGACGTCCAGCCCAAACGGCTCATACCGGCTGCCACGGCCCCCGAAGAGACCAATACCAGCTCGACGCCAGCCTCATGCAAGGCCACCATCTGCTCGACCCACACCGCCATTGCCTGGCGGTCCAGGCCCTTGCCATCCGCCGTCAGCAGTGCGCTGCCGATCTTCACGACCCAGCGCTGCGCACCCGTCACCTTGCTCCGCATTATCTTCAACCTTTGCCAGCGAACGACGCGACCCAGCGCCGCCCATGGGATTATTCGTATTTGCGTTTTACAGATACCAAAACGCCGCTCGAATGAGCGGCGCCTTGGAAACCGGCTGGTTGCGATGATAACACCGCACTGGACCAGTTAAACCTGCCCCATGCCAGCCACCCGAGAATCCCTGTGGGGGCGAGCTTGTGGGAGCAAAGCTTGCTCGCGATGACATCGTCACATCCAACACCTTTGCTGGCTGTAAAATCGCTATCGCGAGCAAGCTTTGCTCCCACAGATTCGCTCACATAGGCCTTAGCTTCAACTGAGCGGCATCAGCACAAGATCAGTCGCGAACGTAGATGATTTCCGGACCGTCCTCGTCATCCACATCTTCTTCGTCCCAATCGTCGTCACCAATGTCATGGACCGACTTGACGCCACTGCGACGCAGGGCACGCTGGTCGTCCAGCGCCTGCAACTGGGCACGGGCCTCGTCTTCGATGCGCTGATCGAGCTCGGCCAGCTCTTCCTTGTAGGCCGGATCGTTGGCCAGGCGGTCGGCGCGATCTTCCAGGTAACGCATGATGTCGTGACACAGGCGCTCGGTGCCTTCTTTGGCGATGGCCGAGATCACGTAGACCGGACCTTCCCACTCCAGGCGATCGACAATTTCCTTGACCCGCTCCTCATGCTCTTCTTCAAGGATCTGGTCGCACTTGTTCAGCACCAGCCAACGGTCGCGCTCGGCCAGGGCCGGGCTGAACTTGGTCAGTTCGTTGACGATGACTTCGGCGGCATCGGCGGCACTGGTTTCATCCAGCGGCGCCATGTCCACGAGGTGCAGCAACAGACGGGTACGGGACAAGTGCTTGAGGAAACGAATCCCCAGGCCTGCACCCTCGGAAGCCCCTTCGATCAAGCCTGGAATGTCGGCGATTACGAAACTCTTCCAGCGGTCGACGCTGACCACGCCCAGGTTCGGTACCAGGGTGGTGAACGGGTAATCGGCCACTTTCGGCTTGGCCGCCGACACCGAGCGAATAAAGGTACTTTTACCGGCGTTCGGCAAGCCCAGCAGGCCCACGTCGGCCAACACTTTCATTTCCAGCTTCAGGTCACGCTGCTCGCCTGGCTTGCCTGGCGTGGTCTGGCGTGGCGCACGGTTGGTACTGGACTTGAAACGGGTGTTGCCCAGGCCGTGCCAGCCGCCATGGGCGACCAGCAGACGCTGGCCAGCCTTGGTCAGGTCGCCAATCACTTCCTGGGTGGCCGAATCGATCACCGTGGTACCGACCGGCACACGCAGGATCAGGTCTTCGCCCTTCTTGCCGGTGCAGTCGGTGCTGCCGCCGTTGGAGCCACGCTCGGCATCGAAGTGCCGGGTGTAACGGTAGTCCACCAGGGTGTTGAGGTTTTCGTCGGCGAGCATGTAGATCGAGCCGCCGTCGCCCCCGTCACCGCCGTTCGGGCCACCGTTTTCAATGAACTTTTCCCGACGGAAACTCATGCAACCATTGCCGCCGTCGCCGGCCTTTACTCGAATCGATACTTCATCAACAAACTTCATGACACACGCCTCTCGCCATACGGACGAGCCAAAAAAACAAGACATAAGACTCTTGCAAAAATGAGCGCAGCGACCTGATGACACGCCCCAACCGCAGCGCCGACAGCCCATACAAACAGTTTTGCAAGAGACTCACCCCACAAACGAAAAAGCCCCGTCGCAAGACAGGGCTTTTCCAGCGGTCTCGCAATTAAGCTGCGATAACGCTTACGTAACGACGACCGAAGGCGCCTTTTACTTCGAACTTGATCACGCCTTCGACTTTAGCGAAGAGGGTGTGATCTTTACCCATGCCCACGCCGTAGCCAGCGTGGAATTGGGTGCCGCGCTGACGCACGATGATGTTGCCTGCTTTGATAGCCTGGCCGCCATACATCTTCACGCCAAGGCGTTTGGCTTCTGAGTCGCGACCGTTACGGGTACTACCACCAGCTTTTTTGTGTGCCATGAGTTCAATTCTCCTAGTGAGGAATTAGGCTGAAATTAAGCCTGAATACCGGTGATTTTGATCTCGGTGTACCACTGGCGGTGGCCCATACGCTTCATGTGGTGCTTACGGCGACGGAACTTGATGATGCGGACTTTATCGTGACGACCTTGGGAGATCACTTCAGCCACAACGGTAGCGCCAGCAACGACTGGAGCGCCGATATTCACGTCATCGCCATTGGCGACCAACAGAACGCGATCAAAAGTCACGGATTCGCCGGTAGCGATTTCCAGTTTTTCGATCTTCAGGTATTCACCTGGGGCGACCTTGTATTGCTTGCCACCAGTAACAATTACTGCGTACGACATGGTATTTCTCCGATAATCCTGCTCACCCAGCGCTTTATAAGAAGAGGTATTGGCTGGCATGGCTGCATGGGCTGGAAGGCCCTAATGCAATTGCGTAAGGCAGGTGCTGCCCAGGAAGTTCAGGGTGCGCGATTGTACGCAAGCCAAGAGAGCCTTGCAAGTAGCCGTCCATCGCGCCTTGACAGGCCTGGGTGGGGGTCCTAGCATGCCGCGCAACCCTTCTGGAGCACCTGTCGCTGATGCAACCCCAAGCTTTCTACCGCGCGGTGGCGGACGATTTTAGCGCCGTCGACGGCATCATCAAGAAGCAGCTGACTTCCCGAGTGCCGCTGGTATCGAAAATCGGCGACTACATCACATCGGCCGGCGGTAAACGCCTGCGTCCTTTATTGGTGCTGTTGTGCGGCAAGGCCCTGGGTCGCGAAGGCGACGACATGCGCCTGCTGGCCGCCACCATCGAATTCCTGCACACCGCGACCCTGCTGCACGACGACGTGGTCGACATGTCCGGCATGCGGCGTGGCCGTTCGACCGCCAACGCCATGTGGGGCAATGCCCCGAGCGTGCTGGTGGGCGACTTCCTGTATTCGCGTTCGTTCGAAATGATGGTCGAGCTGGGCTCGATGCCGGTGATGAAAATCCTGTCCCAGGCCACGCGCATCATCGCCGAAGGCGAAGTACTGCAGTTGTCCAAGGTACGCGATGCCAGCACCACCGAAGAAACCTACATGGAAGTCATCCGCGGCAAGACCGCGATGCTCTTCGAAGCCTCGACCCACAGCGCCGCCGCCCTGGCCGGTGCCAGCGCCGAACAGAGCGAAGCGCTGCGCACCTTCGGCGACCACCTGGGCGTGGCTTTCCAGCTGGTGGACGACCTGCTGGACTACAAGGGCGACGCCGAGACCCTGGGCAAGAACGTCGGTGACGACCTGGCCGAAGGCAAGCCGACCCTGCCGCTGATCTACACCATGCGCGAGGGCACGCCTGAACAGGCAGCACTGGTTCGCCAGGCGATCCAGAAAGGCGGGATCGAAGACCTGGAAAGCATCCGTGTCGCGGTCGAAGCGTCCGGCTCGCTGGACTACACCGCGAACCTGGCCCGTGACTACGTCGCCCGCGCGATCAAATGCCTCGACGCCCTGCCGGCCAGCGAATACCGCGATGCGCTGGTGGAACTGAGCGAGTTTGCGGTGGCTCGCACGCACTGACACACAGGGCTTTTGTGGGAGCAAGGCTTGCCCGCGATACCGGCGACTCGGTTTCTGAAGGATCGCATAGTCGCCATCGCGGGCAAGCCTTGCTCCCACAAATCCTCTCGCCACAGGATATCCAAACGCAGCACCGTCCCTCTTTCGCAACAAAACCCTATATAATGTGCGCCCTTTTGTCCTCCTGATACCCAAGGAACCTTAGTGAGCACGTTGCCTCCCTGCCCGAAATGCAATTCCGAATACACCTACGAAGACGGTACTCAACTGGTCTGCCCGGAGTGTGCCCACGAATGGTCCGCCAGCGGCGAAGCTGAAACAGTGTCCGACGATACCGTGAAGAAAGATTCGGTCGGCAACGTCCTGCAGGACGGCGACACCATCACCGTGATCAAGGACCTCAAGGTCAAGGGCACGTCGCTGGTGGTCAAGGTCGGCACCAAGGTCAAGAACATCCGTCTGTGCGATGGCGACCACGACATCGATTGCAAGATCGACGGCATCGGCCCGATGAAACTCAAATCCGAGTTCGTCAGAAAAGTCTGATCCTGCTGTATTCCATTCCACACCCCGCGTGTGGGATGGAGCTTCGCCCTCTGCGCTTCAGCCCCATTTCTCGGACGTTAGCCAAGTGCCAGCCGTCCTGAGCGGCCATAACCCATCGTCAGAAAAACAATCGCAACGCCAATAGAGCCTTGCTATTTAGCGAATAAGAATTATTCTCATCGAACCCCATCAAGGAGATGAGAACCATGACTTATTTGATCGATGCCTGGCTGGACCGCCCACATCCCTACCTCAGGATCCTGCATCGGGAAACCGGGGAAGTCTGTGCGGTGCTTGAAGAAGAAGCCTTGAACGAGCTGCAGGACCAAGGGGATCTGGACCTCAACAGCCTCAACTCCAGTGAACCGTTGGTGCTCAAGGAACTGGTGCGCAATCTGTTCCTGTTCTGCTACGCCCGGGCATTGCGCCCGACGGGTGATTTCAGCGGCAGGTTCCACGGATGAAGCACCTGACCCTGTGGGAGCGAGCTTGCTCGCGAAGCGGTGTGTCATTCAACATCGATATCGATTGACTGACCGCCATCGCGAGCAAGCTCGCTCCCACAGTTTTTTGTCCGGCAGTAAAACCGGGCAGGGTCTTACAGTACGTCCAACAGCTCGACGTCAAACACCAGCACGCTGTGCGGTGGAATGCTGCCAACGCCTTGAGCGCCGTAAGCCAGTTCGCTCGGCACGTACAGACGCCATTTGCTGCCGGCGTTCATCAGTTGCAGGGCTTCGGTCCAGCCTGGGATCACGCCGCCTACCGGGAATTCGGCTGGCTGGCCACGATCGTAGGAGCTGTCGAACACAGTGCCGTCGATCAGGGTGCCGTGGTAATGGGTACGCACCTGGTCTTCACGGGTCGGCTTGGCGCCTTCACCCTGGGTCAGCACTTCGAATTGCAGGCCGGAAGCCAGGGTGGTGATGCCTTCACGCTTGGCGTTTTCGGCCAGGAACGCACGGCCTTCGCCAGCGGCGGCTTCAGCCTTGGCAGCGGCTTCGGCTTGCATGATTTCACGGATGACCTTGAAGCTGGCGGACATCTCGTCCTGGCCCACGCGGCTTGGCTTGCCGGCGAACGCGTCGGTCAGGCCGGCCAGGATCGCATCCAGGCTCACACCCGGTGGCGGGTTGTCGCGCAGTTGGTCGCCCAACTGACGGCCAATGCCGTAGCTGACGCGGGTTTCGTCGGTGGACAGGTTAACTTCGGACATGATGCTGCTCCGCTGTGCGGACGGCTCGAGAGTTGCCGTGCGTGACACAGCGCCTCCCGGAGCGCCCGGAACCAAAAGGGCGAGCAGACTAGCACAGATGCCACCGCGGGTGACGAGCCCCCTGCGTCAAAGCAGGCCGCCAGAAACGACAACGCCCGCCTGCAATTCTACAGGCGGGCGTTGCGCCAGCGCGGTGAGCGGACCTCAGTGCTTGGTCAGTTTGTCCAGGTAGCCCATGGCAAATGCCGAGACCACGAAAGTCATGTGGATGATCACGTACCACATCAGGTGCTCGGGATCGACGTTCTTGGCGTCCATGAAAATGCGCAGCAGGTGGATGGAGGAAATGGCCACGATCGAGGCGGCGACTTTCATCTTCAGCGACGAAGAGTCCATGGTGCCCAGCCAGTTGAGCTTTTCCTTGTCGTCGCCGATATCCAGTTGCGAGACGAAGTTCTCGTAGCCGGAAATCATCACCATCACCAGCAGGCCGCCCACCAGCGCCATGTCGATCAACGACAGCAGCACCAGGATCAGGTCGGACTCGGCCATGGAAAACACGTTGGGAATGACGTGAAAGACTTCCTGGAAGAACTTCAGCGCCAAGGCCAACAGGCCCAGGGACAACCCGAAGTAGATCGGCGCCAGCAGCCAACGGGAGGCGTACATTGCGTTTTCGATAAAGCGTTCCATTGAATCTCACACCAGGGCTGAAAAAATCGCGGCGAGTATATCAGCCACGACCGGCCCCACAAATGCCGGGCCCCTCCCTGGTCCCTGCTCTTGTGTCAAAATTTTACTGCCGGTGCCCGTGCGGTGATGGCCTTCAATGCAGCGGACGAAACTCGAAGCCGCCGACATTGCGACAACGGCCTCCATTGATTTCACGCAGTTGAGCTTGCATGTGCAGGGACCAGATCTGCGGGTCGTCGGCCAGCTCATAGCCGTGCAGTGTCAGGCTTTGCACAATGGTATCGAGGATGGATTCGGCGGCAGTCGGGCCGGGGAATGGCCCTTGGGCCTTGATGGCAGAAGGTTGTTCACCGGCCATTCCGGCGGCGAAGAGCAAGGTCCACATACCGGTATCTCCCGCCAGGGGGCGGATGGCGCATTCGATACGGGTGACAAGGCCCAGGCATTGACGAGTGAGGCAAAGGTTGCGCGACATGGCGGCGCCCCTCGGTAGATCCGGTATTCAGCCCCGGGAGGAGGCTGTTTCGATCCGATGATGACTCTCGTTATCCTTGAGCTGAGGATAGAAGAAAAGTTCCGGTCGCAAGGACTTTCGAGACCAGAATACGCCGAGCGGTCACAGTGTGAATATTGACGCCAAAGTGGTGGCACTTTTTAGCAATAATCCCCAAAACATTGATGGTGACAGCAAGCCTGTGGGAGCAAAGCTTGCTCGCGATGAGATTGTCGCATGCAACATTTCTGTTGACTGGACAAACGCTATCGCGAGCAAGCTTTGCTCCCACAGGCTGTTCTCCCACAAGCTAGCTCCCACAGGGGGGGCTAGCTGCGGTCAGGAAAACATCAAGCCGGCTTGGCCTCCGCCAATGCCTGCTGCGCCAGTTCCTTTTCCGCTTCCTTGATATCGTCTTCGCTGATCATCTCCGCAATCACCCGCAGCCGTTCCACCACGCGGGCGTTGACGCTGCCCTCCGG
Source organism: Pseudomonas brassicacearum subsp. brassicacearum (assembly GCF_008801605.1). GTDB lineage: Bacteria > Pseudomonadota > Gammaproteobacteria > Pseudomonadales > Pseudomonadaceae > Aquipseudomonas > Aquipseudomonas brassicacearum. The sequence goes on from NZ_VZPJ01000020.1 coordinate 91,509, forward strand.
GAACTCGCCGTTTTCATCCGGCTCGCCAGCAGGCTCGCCCACCAACAGGCTCAGGGCTTCGTCGGCCTGGCGCACCGCGTAGACGTGGAACTGCCCGGCGCGCACGGCGGCCAGCACTTTCTCGTCGAGCATCAGGGTCGCGACGTTGGCCTGGGGAATGATCGCCCCTTGCTCACCGGTCAGCCCGCGGGCTTCGCAGAGGCGGAAGAAGCCTTCGATCTTCTCGTTGACCCCGCCCACCGCCTGCACTTCGCCGAACTGGTTGATCGAGCCGGTGATGGCGAAGCACTGCTTGAGCGGCGTCTTCGACAGGGCCGAGATCAGCGTACACGCCTCGCCCAGGGACGCGCTGTCGCCGTCCACGTAACCGTAGGACTGCTCCAGGGCGATGCTGGCCGAGATCGCCAGCGGGAATTCCTGGGCATAACGACTGCCCAGGTAACCGGTGAGGATCATCACGCCCTTGGAGTGGATTGGCTGGCCGAGGTTGACCTCCCGCTCGATGTCGACGATACCGCTGCCGCCCGGGTACACCGTGGCAGAAATCCGCGCTGGCACACCAAACGCAGAGTCGCCGACCTCGAGTACCGTCAGCCCGTTGCATTTGCCCACGGCCGCGCCAGCAGTGTCGATCAGGATGATCCCCGCCAGCATGTCGTCGAGGATTCGCGCCGAGACACGCCCGGTGCGGGTGGCCTTGGCCTTGAGGGCGCGTTCGATATGACCGGCGTCGGTCATCTCGTCACCGGCCAGTTGGCGAATGAAATCCGCCTCGCTGACCAGTTGGAACAGATCACCGATACGCGCCGACAAGCGCCCCTGGTGTTCGGCCAGACGCGCACTGTAGGTCGCCAGGCGCGCCACCGCGTCGGCGGTCAGCGGCGCCATGCCCTCTTCCGAAGTACGGGTCTTGAGCAACTGGGCGAACTGCTCCAGGCTTTCGTCGCCCATCGGGATGTCTTCGTCGAAATCCACCAGCACGCGAAACATTTCCTGGAAGTCCGGATCCAGGTCCTGCAAGGCGTAGTAAAGCTGGCGGGCGCCGATGATCACGACCTTGACCTGCAGCGGAATGTGCTGCGGCGTCAGGGTCACCGTGGCCAGCCGGCCCAGCTCACCCAACGGCGATTCCATTTTCAGCTTGCGCGATTGCAGGGCACGCTTGAGCGCATCCCACACGAACGGCTCACCGAGCATTTTTTCCGCTTCGAGAATCAGGAAACCGCCATTGGCCCGGTGCAAGGCACCCGGACGCAACTGCCGGTACGTGGTGTAGAGCGCGCCCTGGTCGGTGCTGTATTCGATGCGACCAAACAGGTTGTCGTAGGTCGGGTGCGGCTCGAACACCACCGGCGCGCCGCCACTGAATGGATGCCCGACCACCAGGCTCGGGGCGTACTGTTCCTCCAGCAGTTTACGGGCGATGGCGTCGGTCTTGCTGTCGTCCACCAATTGCTCGACCACGGTCTTGAGCAGATAGACCTGCATGGCCTGCAGGTAGCCGCAGACCGCAGCGTTCTCTGCGTATTTCTCCGACAGCGGTGCCAGCAATGGTTGCAGAGCCAGGGTGATGGTTTCTTCGTTGAGGTGGCGCAACTGGTTGCTGGACTCGCGCTTCCATTGCGGCAGGCTGGCGAGCTCTTCGTTCAAGCGCTCTTCCAGGCCCGAGATGTCCTCGTGGAAACGCTCGCGCTCGGCTTCCGGCAACTGGGCGAATTCCGCTTCATCCAGGGCCTTGCCTTCGCTCATCGGCGTGAAGGCAATGTTGCTGCTGTCACGGTACAGCGCGACATCCTTCTCCAGCGCCAGGCGCTCGATCACGTCCAAGGCGCGGTCATAGCGCTGGTTGAAGGCGCGGTCGATCGCGCTTTTCTTCTGCTGGTAGGACGGGTGCTCGAACACCGCCGGAAAAGTCGCCAGCAGGTTGTCGATCAGGCCGTTGATGTCGGCGATGAAAGCACCGGCCGTGCCTGACGGCAGTTCCAGGGCACGGGGTTCGCGGGGCTCATCGAAATTGTTGACATAGACCCAGTCCGCCGGGGTCTGCAGGCGCTTGCCTTCGGCCTTGAGGTAGCGTTTGACGAACGAAAACCGGCCAGTGCCGGGCTCGCCCATGACGAATACGTTGTAACCGGGGCGCGGCATGGCCACGCCGAACTGCAAGGCTTCGACCGCACGTTCCTGGCCAAGCACACCGCGGAAGGGCTCCAGATCATTGGTGGTAGAGAAGCTGAACTGTTCAGCGGAAAACGGACGGGTCAGCGCTTCGGGCGCTAGACGCAAGCTGGCAGCAACAGGATCAGGCATCGGGCTTCCTTACATCAGGCGGGGCAGATAGCGGCATTCTGGCGCTGCCTGTACCTGACTGGCAAGGAGCGCCTCAGACCAAAGCATAGTCAATGGGAAAACCCCAGGCGGGGCCCCGTAAACAGGCGATCCCCAGTAATGTTTTTGCAAAATGTCACGGAACCCTCGGATCGTGCCTAAACTCCAAATTGCGCGGCTGGAACAATAACCGGCCCACTGGCAGCTGTAGGGGCCAGACCCTGTCCATTGGTATGCACATAAAGAGAACATAGCTATGAAACGGATTCTTCTCGGTACTCTCTTCACCGCTGTATCCATCAACGCCATGGCTCAGGCGCCGGGCGGCCCGGATTGCGGCTGGGGCAACATGCTGTTCGAAGGTCAGCGTGGCACTCCGGCACACTTCCTGGCATCCACCACCAACGGCACTTCCGGTAACGCGACCTTCGGCATGACCTCCGGCACCAACGGGTGCTCGACCAATGCTGCACTGACCTACGGTGGCAAGTCCTGGCTGGCCATGAATGGCATGATGAACGAGCTGTCCGAAGACATGGCCAAGGGTCAGGGCGAAGCGCTGACCACCTATGCCGTGGTACTGGGCGTAGCGCCGGAAGACCGCGCACATTTCTCTGCCGTCACCCACGAGCACTTCCAGCAGATCTTCAGCAAGGCTGACGTAACCGCCGAAGACGTGCATACCAACACCCTGGCCGTGCTGAAAAGCGATCCTCGCCTGGCCAAGTACGCCACTCAAGCTTAAGCTCGACACCACTCGCTCCTCTCGGGGAGCGGGTTTTCTTTTTGGGGCCCCTTCGGTCTTTATTTTTCGCCTTTCCAAGTAGCCGACTATGCTCAAACGCCTTGCCTGGCTGGCGCTCTGTGTGTGCGCCCCGCTGTCCGCCGCGCCTCATGTCGACCCTCAACGTTTGCAGCAACTGGCCAATGACCGCTTCTGGATTTCCCTGGGCCACTACGAAACCGCCAAGCTCGGCGGTTGGCGCAGCTATATCAGCGACAAGAAATTCTTCCTCGCGCCCGATGGCAACGAACATCCCGAGCGTGAACTGAGCGCCACGCTAAAAGCCCTGTACGGCCCGGCCAGCGCCGGCCAGCAGCATGCCCAGTGCGTGTACCCGGCGCGCACGCGCTGGCTCAAGGCCCAGCTCAACCTGACGGATCTGCCGGCCGTCGACTGCGGCGACTTCAACCAATGGTTCAAGGACGTCTCGCCCCACAGCGCGGTGATGATCTTCCCCGCCGCGTACCTGAACAGTCCCTCCTCGATGTTCGGCCACACCCTGCTGCGCATCGACCAGGCCGATGTGCAAAGCGACAAGACCGCCCTGCTCAGCTATGCGATCAATTTCGGCGCCTACATCGAAGGCTCGGACAACAGCATCCTCTATGCCTGGAAGGGCCTGATGGGCGGTTATCCCGGCCTGTTCGCCCTGGTGCCGTACCAGGAAAAACTCTCCGAGTACCGTAGCCTGGAGAACCGCGACCTGTGGGAATATCGCCTGAACCTGAGCCAGGCGGAAACCGAGCGCATGGTCGAGCACGTCTGGGAACTCAAGCAGATTCAGTTCGACTATTTTTTCTTCGACGAAAACTGCTCCTATCGCCTGCTCGAATTGCTGCAAGTGGCTCGCCCCAGCCTGCGCCTGACCGAACAATTCCCGCTGACCGCGATTCCCACCGACACCGTCAAGGCAGTGAAAGAATCCGGCCTGGTGGAAAGCATCCAGTATCGACCGTCCCGTGAACGGGAACTGCTCAGCCGCGCCGAACCGCTCAGCGATGATGAACAGCAATGGGTACTGAAAGTCAGCGCCGACCAGCAGCAACTGCAAGCCCCCGGCTTCAAGGCGCTGCCGCGCGAACGCCAGGCGCTGATCATCGATGCGGCCTATCGCCTGGAGCGCTATCGCGCCAACGGCCAGGAGCGTGATCCGCAGCGCTCCCAGCGCAGTTTCGAACTGTTGCGGGCAATCAACCAGAACCCCGCGCCGGAACTCGATATCCCGCAACCGGGCCTGCCCGAGGACGGCCACCAATCACGCACCTGGCAGGCCGGCCTCGGCACCCGGGGCGACCGGGCGTTCGGCGAGTATGGCTTGCGCATGGCCTATCACGATCTGAACGACAACGCCGAGAGCTTCCCCTTGGGCGCACAGATCGAAATCCTGCAATTGAAACTGCGCCAGTACGAAGGCAATGACTGGCAGGTGCAACAACTGGACCTGGCGACCATTCGCTCCCTGACCCCACGCAACGAGCTGCTGCAACCGCTGTCCTGGCAGGTCACCGGCGGCCTGGAGCGGGTGCCAGGCAAACACGACGATGAAACCCTGGTCAGCCACGTCAACGGCGGCGCCGGTGGCACCTGGGCGCTGGGCGAAGAGGTGCTGGGCTTTGCCCTGGGCACGGTACGGGTCGAGCACAACAACGATTTCGCCCAATTCATCGCCCCGGCCGCCGGTTTCAACAGCGGTGTGCTGTGGAAAAACCCGCTGGGCAACCTGAGCCTGGAAGCCAAGGGTGATTATTTCGTCAACGGCGAAGTGCGCCGCAGCCTGAGCTTGAATCAACAATGGGAATTGTCCCGCAACCTCGGCCTGCGCCTGAGTGCCCAGCGGGAATTCAGCCAATTGGCCTCGCCGGAGAACGAAGTGATGCTCGAGGTGAAGTGGTACCACTACTGACCATGGCCTAGGCAACGAACGGATTAATCACCACGCTTTCACGCCTTACTGACGAATCCACTCCTAGACTTATTGTATGAGCGGGATTCGGCAGGAAAGCAGAAATGAAGCGTGCGACAGTGGTCCTGAGTGTGTTGATGTTGCTCGGTGGCTGTGAAACCACCCACGAAGACCTGATCGCCCGGGGTTATCCACCAGCGTTCGCCGACGGCTACGACGACGGTTGCAGCAGCGGCCGGCAAGCCGCCGGGGTGATCACCGGCCAATTCAGAAAAGATGTGCCGCGTTACCTCAAGGATCCGCGTTATGCCGAGGGCTGGAGCGATGGCTTCCGCCAGTGCCAGGCCATGCGCGAGAACGAAGAGCGCAATGCCTATCGCGAGCGCCATTGGGACGAACGTGAACGGGCCTGGCAGCTACAGAAAGACCAGGACGCCGCCCGGGCTTATCGCTCGCAATAAGTCGCGTACAGACATCCGTCGAAACCAAAACCCTGCAACCATGGCCCAAACTCCAATGCAGAGGAGCAAATGCCATGAGCCGCGCCTTCGTCAACGAAGATAACGCCGCTGCCCAGGCCGACCAGCCGGTCGAGCGCCAGGTCAGCGCGCAACCCAACTACGTCACGCCCACAGGACTTGCCCAGCTACAGGCCCGGGTCGCCGAGTTGCAGGCGCTACACGCCCAGCAGGCGAGCCGTGGGGAGCTGGCGGACAAGCAGCGGATCGCCGACCTTGAGCGGGATCTGCGCTATTTCACGCAGCGCCTGCAAAGCGCCCAGGTCGTTGCGCCGACTTCATCCGATCAAGTGCGGATCGGCCACTGGGTGACCTTTGTCGATGAACAGGACCACGAGCAGCGAGTGCAATTGGTCGGGGAAGACCAGGCCGATGCGGCCAGTGGGCTGATCAACTGGGGCTCGCCGCTGGGAAGGGCGTTGCTGGGGGCAAAGGTTGGCGATGAGGTGACATGGGAACGACCATTGGGGAATCTCGCTATAGAGGTCGTTGCGATCGATCTCCAGTGATACTGCCAGTCTGTTTAAACATGCCTGAAGCCTCTAACAAGACCCGAGATTACCCGGTGCTCGGGTAGCCCCATCAATTAAGCCTCCCACAATGGATTTGCATCCATAAAAAAACGGAGCCTTCGAAGGCTCCGTTTTTCATGCAACCGACCGAATCAGGCCAATTTCTTGTGCCGTACGCGATGCGGCTGGGCAGCAGCTTCGCCGAGGCGTTTCTTGCGATCGGCTTCGTACTCGGTGTAGTTGCCTTCGAAGAACACCGCTTGCGAGTCGTCTTCGTACGCCAGGATGTGGGTCGCCACGCGATCGAGGAACCACCGATCGTGGGAGATAACAATGGCGGCGCCCGGGAAGTCCAGCAAGGCTTCTTCCAGGGAACGCAGGGTTTCGACGTCGAGGTCGTTGGACGGTTCGTCGAGCAGCAGGACGTTGCCGCCCTCCTTCAAGGTCAACGCCAGGTGCAAGCGACCGCGCTCACCACCGGACAAGTCCTTGACGAACTTCTGCTGGTCGCCGCCCTTGAAGTTGAAACGGCCCACATAAGTGCGCGACGGGATTTCATAGTTGCCGATGCGGATCTGGTCGGAACCGTCGGAGATCTGCTGGAACACGGTTTTGCTGCCGTCCAGGTCTTCGCGGCTCTGGTCGACGCAGGCCAGTTGCACGGTCTCACCGATTTCGATGCTGCCTGAATCCGGCGTTTCCTTGCCCATCAGCATGCGGAACAGCGTGGATTTACCCGCGCCGTTACCGCCGATCACACCCACGATGGCACCTTTTGGCATGGAGAACGACAGGTTGTCGATCAGCACGCGGTCGCCATAACCCTTGGAGACGTTCTTGAACTCGATGACCTTGTCACCCAGGCGCTGACCGGCCGGAATGTAGATCTCGTTGGTTTCGCTGCGCTTCTGGAATTCCTGGGATTGCATTTCCTCGAAGCGTTGCAGACGTGCCTTGGATTTGGACTGACGGGCCTTGGCGCCTTTGCGCACCCACTCCAGTTCTTCCTTCATGGCTTTTTCATGAGCCGACTGCTGCTTGGATTCCTGGGCCAGACGATCGGACTTGGCCTCCAGCCAGCCCGAATAGTTGCCCTCGTACGGAATGCCTGCGCCGCGGTCGAGTTCCAGGATCCAGCCGGCGACGTTGTCCAGGAAGTAACGGTCGTGCGTGATCGCAACCACGGTGCCTGGGAAGTCGTGCAGGAAGTGTTCGAGCCAGGCGACGGAATCGGCGTCCAGGTGGTTGGTAGGTTCGTCGAGCAGCAGCATGTCCGGGGCCGACAGCAGCAGGCGGCACAGAGCCACACGGCGCTTCTCACCACCGGACAGGTGTTCGACCTTCGCGTCCCAGGCCGGCAGGCGCAACGCATCGGCGGCGACTTCCAGCTGGCGATCCAGGTTGTGGCCGTCGCTGGCCTGCAGAATCGCTTCGAGCTTGGCCTGTTCGGCGGCCAGCTTGTCGAAGTCGGCATCCGGATCGGCGTAGGCGGCATAGACCTCGTCGAGGCGCGCCTGGGCGTCCTTGATCACGCTGACCGCTTCCTCGACCACTTCACGGACGGTCTTGCTCGGGTCCAGCTGCGGTTCCTGGGGCAGGTAGCCGATGTTCAGGTCCGGCATCGGGCGGGCTTCGCCGTCGAATTCGTTATCGACGCCGGCCATGATTTTCAGCAGCGTGGACTTACCCGAACCGTTGAGACCCAGTACGCCGATCTTGGCGCCGGGGAAGAAGGACAGTGAAATATTTTTCAGGATTTCCCGCTTCGGCGGAACTACTTTGCTCAGCCGATGCATGGTGAAGACGTATTGAGCCATGGTGAACCTAGCGTCAGTGACAGGTGAAAAGAACGAGCCAGGCCATGCGCGGCACCGGCACTTGACGGTCATCAATGCCTGCGGGCGGATAGAGCCTGGGAATCTGGAGCTGGAACGCTCTTGTTTGACCGGCAAAGCTACCTCAACCGTCGGTCAAGGTCCAGCCGCCAAGGGCTGGCACTTTGCCACAAGTCAAGGCATGCTAGCCGCCCTTCGGGCGTCCGGCTTATAGTGCACGTCGCGCCAGTCCAGCAAACCGCAGGATTACAGCTTGTCCAACGTCACTCCGCCCCTGTCCCCTCGCGCACCCGCTGTCGTGCCCGGCTCGCCCCTGCGCGGGACATTGAAGGGCGGACTGGCCACGCTGGTGCTGCTGTTACTCGGCTTGCTGTTCTGGCAACTGCTCGACCAACTGCGCGAAACCCAGCAGCAACAACGCCAATACACCATCGACTACACCGCCGATCTCGCCGCGCAGGTCAGCCTGAACATGGCCCTGAACGCGCAAATCGCCCTCAACCTGCTACCGATTGTCGAACAACCCCAAACAGGCGACGAACAGCGGGCCCTGGTGCGCAAACTCCAGCAATCGCTCCCCGAATTGCGCAGCCTGGCCCTGCTGAGCCCCTCCGGCCGAGTGCTCAGTGACAGCGACGCCGACAGCCACGACGCCGATTACCTGGGTGAACTGGTGCGGCGCAGCCGGGCCCAGGCCCATTACTTCAGCAATGCCGAAGACGGCTCCGTGGTGCATCTATTGTTGCACCAGGCCAGCGGTAGCAGCCGTGGCTACTGGGCGCTGCGCCTGAACCCGAAGTTTTTCTCCACCCTGACCAAGCAGACCGATATGGGGCTGCGCCCGCTGTGGCTGGTGGAAAACCGTCTCAACCAGCAGATCATCAGCCGCGACGAAAGCCTGCCCTCGAGCAGCCCTACCCATTTGTCCCCGGATGACCTGGAGAACACCGTACTGACCGTGCCCTTGAGCAGCAGCGACTGGCAACTGCGGGGGTTGTTCGACAGGCGCCAGGTGATCGAACAACTGCTGCCGGCCTTCATCGGCAAATGCCTGCTGGGCCTGGCGTTTTCGTTGTTGCCGGTGATTGCGCTCTTGAACATACGCCGGCGTCAGCGGCAGTTGCATGAAGGTCGGCGGCGCTACCAGGATATTTTCGAAGGCACCGGCGTGGCCCTGTGCGTGCTGGATCTGTCGGGGCTCAAGGCCTTTTTTGAGCGGACCGGCCTGCACACGGGCGATCAATTGCGCGCCTGGACGAAAACTTCCCATCAACTCGAGCAATTGCGCCAGGAAGTCCACGTCACCGAAGTCAACCAGATGGCGTTGAAACTGCTCAACGTCGATTCCTGCGACCAGGCCTGGCAACTGCTGGTCGGCAAGGGTGCGCAGGACAACAACCCCGTTGGCTCGAAGCTGCTCGAAGCGCTGCTCGATCGACACAAGCAACTGGAACTGGAAATCAAACTCCAGGACGCCCATGGCCGCGACCAGCACCTGTGGCTGGTGCTGCGCCTGCCGGAAAAACAGCAAGACCATAACGCGGTCATCCTGAGCATCAGCGACATCACCAGCCGCAAGCTGATCGAGCTCTCGTTGCTCGAACGCGAGGGTTTCTGGTCCGACGTGGTGCGCACCGTGCCGGATCATCTCTATGTGCAGGACGTCATCAGCCAGCGGATGATCTTCAGCAACCACCACCTGGGCCAGACCCTGGGCTACGACCGCACCGAGCTGCACCAGATGGGCGAGTACTTCTGGGAAATCCTGCTGCACAGCGACGATGCCGATCACTACCACGGCCTGCGCCAGGCACAACGGCGGGGCGGGTACACGCAATTGTTGCAATGCCAACTGCGCTTTCGCCATCGCAATGGCAAATGGCGCTGCTTCGACATCCGCGAGCAGGCACTGGCCCGGGACCGGGACAATCAGGTGACACGAATCATCGGTGTGGCCAAGGACGTCACCGAGCAGATCGAGGCCAGCGAATCGCTGCGTGACAGCGAGCAACGCTACCGGATGCTCGCCGAAAGCATCAGCGACGTGATTTTCTCCACCGACAACAAGCTTTCGCTCAACTACGTCAGCCCGTCGGTGCAGGCGGTGCTGGGCTACACCGCCGACTGGATCTTCCAGAACGGCTGGCAATCGATCATCGCCAATCCGCAACAGCTGACCGGCATCTACAGCCTGATGGACCGGGTCAGCAAGGCCCTCGACAAGCCCGAACAACTGGCCGAGCTGCGCAACCAGATGCAGACCCAGTTGTTCCTGTTCGACTGCCTGCGTGCCGACGGGCGCAAGATTCCCATCGAGCTGCGGCTGGTACTGGTGTGGGATGAACACGGCGCGTTCGAAGGCGTGCTCGGCGTTGGTCGCGACATCAGCCAGCAGCGTCGCGCTGAAAAAGACCTGCGCATGGCCGCCACGGTCTTCGAGCACTCGACCTCGGCGATCCTGATCACCGACCCGGCCGGCTACATTGTCCAGGCCAACGAAGCCTTCAGTCGCGTCAGCGGTTATGCCGTGTCGCAAGTGCTGGACCAGTTGCCCAACATGCTGACCGTGGACGAACAGCAGGAAGCCCACTTGCGCTACGTGCTCAAGCAGTTGCAACAGCACAGCACCTGGGAAGGCGAAGTCTGGCTCAAGCGCCGCAATGGCGAACATTACCCGGCTTGGGTCGGCATCACGGCCGTGCTGGATGACGAGGGCGACCTGGCCAGCTATGTATGCTTCTTCAGCGACATCAGCGAGCGCAAGGCCAGCGAGCAGCGCATTCATCGCCTGGCCTATTACGACGCCCTGACTCACCTGCCCAACCGCACGCTGTTCCAGGATCGCCTGCACACCGCGCTGCAATCGGCCGACCGGCAGAAGACCTGGGTCGTGCTGATGTTCCTCGACCTGGACCGCTTCAAGCCGATAAACGACTCCCTGGGGCATGCCGCCGGCGACCGGATGCTCAAGGAAATGGCCACGCGCCTGCTCGGCTGCGTCGCCGACGACGACACCGTGGCGCGCATGGGCGGCGATGAATTCACCCTGCTGCTGCAACCGCGCGCCAGCCGCGAAATGGCGCTGAACCGGGCCATCAACGTAGCCGAGCAGATCCTCGCCAGCCTGGTCCGGCCATTCGTGCTCGAAGGCCGGGAGTTCTTCGTCACCGCCAGTATCGGTATCGCCCTGAGCCCCCAGGACGGCAACGAACTGAGCCAATTGATGAAGAACGCCGACACGGCCATGTATCACGCCAAGGAGCGTGGCAAGAACAACTTCCAGTTCTATCAGGCCGACATGAACGCCAGCGCCCTGGAGCGCCTGGAGCTGGAAAGCGACCTGCGCCACGCCCTGGAACAGAACGAGTTCGTGCTGTATTACCAGCCGCAGTTCAGCGGCGATGGCAAACGTTTGACTGGCGCCGAAGCACTGCTGCGCTGGCGCCATCCGCGACGCGGGTTGGTGCCGCCGGGGGACTTCATCCCGGTACTCGAAGAGCTCGGCTTGGTGGTGGACGTCGGCGACTGGGTCATCGCCGAAGCCTGTCGGCAGCTCAGGACGTGGCACCAGGCCAAGGTCCGGGTGCCGAAGGTCTCGGTCAACATTTCCGCCCGGCAGTTCTCCGACGGCCAGTTGGGCACGCGCATCGCCAATATCCTGCGCAGCACCGGCCTGCCGCCGGCCTGCTTGGAGCTGGAACTGACGGAAAGTATCCTGATGCGCGAAGTCAGCGAGGCGATGCAGATCCTGGCCGGGCTGAAAAACCTGGGCCTGAGCATCGCCGTCGATGACTTCGGCACCGGTTATTCGTCGCTCAACTACCTCAAGCAATTCCCCATCGATGTGCTGAAGATCGACCGCACCTTCGTCGACGGCCTGCCGTCCGGCGAGCAGGATGCGCAGATCGCCCGGGCGATCATCGCCATGGCCCACAGCCTCAACCTGGCGGTGATCGCCGAGGGCGTCGAGACCCACGAGCAACTGGACTTCTTGCGCGAGCACGGCTGCGACGAAGTCCAGGGCTACCTGTTCGGCCGGCCGATGCCAGCCACCCGGTTTGAAGCGCAGTTCAGCAATGATGCGTTGTTCATGCTCGACTGAGGCCTTGTACTATCTGGGCCGGCCTCTCGCGGGCAAGCCTTGCTCCCACAGGGGAACGAGGGCTTCTGTGGGAGCAAGGCTTGCCCGCGATGAGCCAGTACAGGCAACACCCCTCTTGCGTGAAACCCATTCGTCCGCGACATGACGCCCTTTCATATGCCTTCCAAAACCGGTTGAGGTAGAATGCCCCCCTTTTCTGCCCCCGATCCTTGAGGACCGCCATGTTCAGCCGTGATTTGACTATTGCCAAGTACGACGCCGATCTCTTTGCCGCCATGGAGCAAGAAGCTCAGCGCCAGGAAGAGCACATTGAGCTGATCGCTTCGGAAAACTACACCAGCCCCGCGGTGATGGAAGCTCAAGGCTCGGTACTGACCAACAAGTACGCCGAAGGCTACCCGGGCAAGCGTTACTACGGTGGTTGCGAGTACGTCGACGTGGTCGAGCAACTGGCCATCGATCGCGCCAAGCAACTGTTCGGTGCCGACTATGCCAACGTCCAGCCGCACGCTGGCTCCCAAGCCAACTCCGCCGTGTACCTGGCGCTGCTGTCGGCCGGCGACACCATCCTGGGCATGAGCCTGGCCCACGGCGGTCACCTGACCCACGGCGCCAGCGTTTCCTCCTCCGGCAAGCTGTACAACGCCATCCAGTACGGCATCGACGGCAACGGCCTGATCGACTACGACGAAGTCGAGCGCCTGGCCCTCGAGCACAAGCCGAAAATGATCGTGGCCGGTTTCTCCGCCTACTCCCAGGTCCTCGACTTCCCGCGTTTCCGCGAGATCGCCGACAAGGTCGGTGCCTACCTGTTCGTCGACATGGCCCACGTTGCCGGCCTGGTCGCCGCTGGCGTCTACCCGAACCCGGTGCCATTCGCCGACGTGGTCACCACCACCACCCACAAGACCCTGCGTGGTCCACGTGGCGGCCTGATCCTGGCGCGCGCCAATGCCGACATCGAGAAGAAGCTGAACTCCGCCGTCTTCCCGGGCGCCCAGGGTGGCCCGCTGGAGCACGTGATCGCAGCCAAGGCGATCTGCTTCAAGGAAGCCCTGCAACCTGAGTTCAAGACTTACCAGCAACAAGTAGTGAAGAATGCCAAGGCCATGGCCGGCGTGTTCATCGAGCGCGGCTTCGACGTGGTGTCCGGCGGTACTGAAAACCACCTGTTCCTGCTGTCGCTGATCAAGCAAGAGATCTCCGGCAAAGACGCCGACGCGGCGCTGGGCAAGGCGTTCATCACCGTCAACAAGAACTCGGTGCCAAACGACCCACGCTCTCCGTTCGTCACCTCGGGCCTGCGTTTCGGCACCCCTGCCGTGACCACTCGTGGTTTCAAGGAAGCCGAGTGCAAGGAACTGGCTGGCTGGATCTGCGACATCCTGGCGGACCTGAACAACGAAGCGGTCATCGACGCCGTACGTGAGAAGGTCAAGGCTATCTGCAAGAAGCTGCCAGTCTACGGCGCTTAATCAGCCCGCTAGAACGAGTTGAATAAGGCCCGCATCGAAAGATGCGGGCCTTTTTTTATTGCCCTGGAAAACAGGGCCAAACAACTAACACCATCCAACACTTAATTTTCTGCAATACAGAAAACCTTACACGCAATTAATAAACCCATACGATCTCTCCTGCCCCCTGAACTTAATCACTCAAAACAGGACGCTTATTCACATGGACAGTGAACAATCCTTTAATGCAACACTCAGCATGTTCAACACCCGCGTAAATCTACTGGAAAGGCTGCATGGCAAACCCGCGATGGCGACCATCAGTGCATTCAGCGGTGGATTCTTCACCGGTAGACCCCAAACCCAGGATCACTCAAGCCTGCTCGGCATGCGCGTCGAAGACCAGGCTGTGCGCGGCGAGCCCTTGCGGCTGCACTTGCGGTATACCGCTGGCGGCTACCTCCTGACCCTGAAAAACACCGGTGAACACTACAACAAACTGATCAGTAAAAGCTGGCTCGAAGTGTTTGGGGCAAGTGATCCAAACACTCGCAACCCGACTCTTTTCAGCCTGGTCGATCATCAGCAAAACATCATCACACGCAAGCACATCAAATCCCGCCATGTCCCCATCTCGCTCATGACAGGCAATAAGAAACATGTCGGGGGATTAAGGGTACGCGGCTCGCCTTATCTTTATCTTGCCGAGACAGACGAACAATCAAAAGCGACGTTCATTCTGAGCGTGCTCTGAAGGTCGCCCCTGTTGGCATGTAAAGTCAGTCGAAGGGACGAAGCACGACCCTTGTGGCGGGGCGGTTATTGACCACCCGTCATTTTTTCTTTTGAGAAAACGCTCAAGCACAGGGCTTTCACCTCAACTGGTAAGACCGGTCATGCCAAACCAGCACAATCGAGCTTGCATCCCCGCAAAAACAGCGCTTAGACTGCGCCTGCACTGGACAAACCGGTAAGACCACAATAATGAAGTCCCAACGCCAGCCCTCCCCTGGCGAACAAGGACACCGAACCAGGAATCCCTCCCATGCTCAAATGGTGCTCGCGGTCGATCTTCCTTCAAGTTGTCCTCGGACTGGTGCTCGGCATCGTCTGTGGACTTACCCTTCCTGAATACTCTGCACAACTCAAACCCCTCGGCGACGGCTTCATCAAGCTGATCAAGATGCTCATCGGCCTGATCGTGTTCTGCGTGGTGGTCAGCGGTATCTCCGGCGCCGGCGATCTCAAGAAGGTCGGGCGCATTGGCCTCAAGTCGGTCATCTACTTCGAAATACTCACCTCCATCGCCCTGGTCATCGGCCTGGTCCTTGCTTTCAGCACAGGCATTGGCAGCGGCGCGAACATCCACCTGGAGCAGCTCTCCAGCGCGGACGTGAACGATATCGCCCAGCGCGGCCAGCACATGGTCACCACCACCCAGTTCCTGATGAACCTGATCCCGACCTCGGTGATTGGCGCGTTCGCGGAAAACAACATCCTGCAGGTGCTGCTGTTTGCCGTGCTGTTTGGCAGCGCGTTGAACCTTGTTGGTGACGCCGCTTCCGGCATTTCACGCCTGATCAACGAACTCAGCCACGTGATCTTCCGCATCATGGGCATGATCGTACGGCTGGCCCCGATCGGCGTCTTCGGGGCCATTGCCTTCACCACCAGCAAATATGGTCTGGATTCGCTACAACACCTGGGCAGCCTCGTTGGCCTGTTCTACCTGACCTGCATCGCCTTTGTCGCGGTGATCCTGGGTGCGGTAATGCGCGTGTCGGGCCTGCCGATGCTGCCATTCCTCAAATACCTGCGCGAAGAGCTGCTGATCGTGCTCGGCACCGCGTCGTCCGATGCCGTGCTGCCACAGATCATGCGCAAGCTCGAACACCTGGGGATCGGCAGCTCCACCGTGGGCCTGGTCATTCCAACCGGCTACTCGTTCAACCTGGATGGTTTCTCGATCTACCTGACCCTGGCCATTGTCTTCATCGCCAACGCGACCGGCACGCCCCTGGCCATGAGCGATCTGTTGACCATCCTGCTGGTCTCGCTGATCACCTCCAAGGGCGCCCATGGGATTCCCGGCTCGGCGCTGGTGATCCTGGCAGCGACGCTGACCGCGATCCCGGCGATCCCGGTGGTCGGCCTGGTGCTGGTGTTGGCCGTGGACTGGTTCATGGGCATCGGTCGCGCCCTGACCAACCTGATTGGCAACTGCGTGGCCACCGTGGCGATTGCCCGCTGGGAAAAAGACATCGACATCCCTCGGGCGCGCAAGGTGCTGTCCGGCCAACAAGGCTATACCTTCCAACCCAGGAAACCGGTGGGCAGTGCCCATCACCAGCAATTCTGAAAGACGGCGATGCCGGCCCGCGAACCGGCATCGCCTGATCGATTTCCAAGGAGTCACATGTGATCAGTTCATCGACCGTCGTCAATTCCGTGGTGGAGAAACTCCGCGCCGCCCTCGCCCGAGGCCAATGGCGCTCGGGCGACATGCTGCCCGGCCAGCGCGAGCTGGCCGAGCAACTGGGCATCAGCCGGCCAAGCCTGCGTGAAGCGGTGATTGTGCTGGAAACCCTGGGCCTGGTGCGCTCGATGCCCGGCAAAGGCGTCGTGGTGCTGGAGGCCAATCTCAACGATGCTGCCGGTGAAGGCAGCGCCATGGCCGGCGCGAGCCTGGAAGACCTGCTGCAGCTGCGCTACACCCTGGAGCCGTTCATCGTCGGCCTTGTGGCCCAGTCCATCAGCAGCAAGGAGGTCGGCCAGTTGCGCCTGACCCTCATGGACATGCGCGAAGCCCTGGAAGCCAACGACAGCGACGCCTGCGCCAACGCCTACATCGCCTTCCATGAAGAACTGTTTGCCCTGACATCCAACCCGATCTTCCAGAACGTGGTCCAGCAGACCAGTAACGCCCTCAAGCAGAGCGCCGATGTGTTGCGCAATTCGCCCGAGCACCTGGCTGAACGCCTGGAAGAAAACGAAGCCGTGGTCCGTGCCATCCGGGGCAAGAACAGCGCCCAGGCCAGCGCCGAAATGCGCCGGCACATTCTCCGGGAAGGCCAGCGCATGGGCATCGAATTGAACATTCCGGACGACAACCTCGGCACCTGAGCCATTGCCTGTGGAGACCGCCATGAACAACCTCATGCCCCATCAACCCCAGCACAACCACAACGTGCTGGCCGCCCTGCCCCCGCCCGGCCGGGTCGGCAAACCGTCGGTGGACGATATCTACCCGCGGATCTTCGACGCCATCCTCGAACAACGCATTGCCCCGGCCAGCCGCTTCACCGAGGAAAGCCTGGGGGATGTGTTTGGTGTCAGCCGCAGTGTCATTCGCCGCGTTCTGGCGCGCCTGTCTCATCAGCAAGTGGTGATCCTGCGGCCCAACCACCGGCCACAAGTCGCTGCGCCAGACCTGGAGCAGACCCGGCAGATCCTCCACGCTCGCCGCCTGGCTGAGCAGACCCTGGTGCGCCTGGCCTGCAGGGCGCCGCAGCCCAAGGACTTGCAACAGCTGCGCGATCTGGTGGAACGCGAGCGCCAGTACCTGGATCGTGGTGAACGTGGCCCGGCGATCCGCCTGTCCGGCGAGTTTCATCTGCAACTGGCCGCCATGGCCGGCAACGCGCCGTTGATGCAATTTCTCGGCAGCCTGGTGCCGTTGACCTCGTTGGCCCTGGCGCGACACGAGATCAAGTCCCGCCGGCACTGCGCCTGGCAGGAACACCTGGCAATCGTCGACGCAGTGGAAGGCCGCAACGTCAACGAAGCGGTGCGGCTGATGGACGAGCACCTGGACCATCTGGAGCAAAAACTGCTGCTGGTCGCAGGTACGGGTTCGTCAAAGTAGCGCGGCTTCGAAACCGGCGCGGATCTTCTCTTCCGGCAGTTCGTCGGCGATGAACACGATCACGCTTTCCCGGGCTTCGCCGGGGGCCCATTCGGTGTCCCAATCGAAACCGTACAACTTGAGCACGCCCTGGAACACCAACCGACGGGGTTCGCCCGCGATGTTCAGCACGCCCTTGTAGCGCAGCAATTGCTTGCCGTGTTCTTCCAGCAACTGGTTCATGAACTCGCTGAGCTTGTCGATATCCAGCGCCTTGTCGGTACGCAGCACCAGGCTGCTGATGCGATCGCCCGGGGTGGCCTTGCCGACCGGTCGCAGGCTGAACCCCGCGCCCAGGTCCGCATTGAGATTGAAGCCGCGGATGTCGAGCAGCTCGGCCAGGTCGATCTTGCCGTGCTCGACCACCCTGATGGGTGCCCGTCGGTTGATGCGCGTCAGGCGCTCGCCAAGGGCCTGGACCTGGGCCGCGTCCACCAGATCGGTCTTGCTCAAGAGCAGGCGGTCGGCAAACCCGACCTGGGCCTGGGCGATGGCCTGGGTCAGGTGGACATCGGCATGAGCGGCGTCCACCAGCGTAAGAATGCCGTCGAGGATATAGCGCTCGCGCAGGTCCTCGTCGATGAAGAACGTTTGCGCCACCGGGGCCGGGTCGGCCAGGCCGGTGCATTCGATGACCAGGCGATCGAAGGCGATCTCGCCGCTGTCCAGCCGCTCGAGCAACAGGTACAGGGCCTTGGTCAGGTCGGTGTGGATGGTGCAGCACACGCAACCGTTGGCCAGGGTCATGACTTGCACCGGCTCGTCGCCCAGCAGTTGGGTATCGATGCCGGCATCGCTGAATTCGTTCTCGATAACGGCGATTTTCAGGCCGTGCTCGGCCTTGAGCAGATGGCGCAACAGCGTGGTCTTGCCGGCGCCGAGGAAGCCGCTGAGGATGGTGACCGGGATGGGAGAGGACAAACTGAATCTCCTTGATGCCTGAAAGGGAAGCGGTTTTGTGGGAGCGAGCTTGCTCGCGATAGCGGAGTGTCAGTCAACATCAATGCTGCTGATCCACCGCCTTCGCGAGCAAGCCCGCTCCCACATGGGGTTCGAGGCTACCTCAACTCAACAGCACTTGGGCCCACCCTTGCCACCGTAACGGGCCTCCTGGCG
>NZ_VZPJ01000021.1 GCF_008801605.1 Pseudomonas brassicacearum subsp. brassicacearum
AAACCCAGGCATTGGTGGTGCTTGCTCGCAAGCTCTGCCGGGTGGCATTTGCCTTGATGAAAAATCAGAG
This sequence comes from Pseudomonas brassicacearum subsp. brassicacearum, assembly GCF_008801605.1. Taxonomy (GTDB): domain Bacteria; phylum Pseudomonadota; class Gammaproteobacteria; order Pseudomonadales; family Pseudomonadaceae; genus Aquipseudomonas; species Aquipseudomonas brassicacearum. The sequence continues at coordinate 71 of NZ_VZPJ01000021.1, forward strand.
CGAATACCAGCCGAAGCCTATGTTGCAGGGTTGCCCTGCAACATAGAATCTCCCACACTGGATTTTCGGCGTTCACCAAACCGTTGTGGGAGCGAGCTTGCTCGCGATGAGGCCAGTGGCGACACCAAGGCCCCTCAGTCAAACCACCGAAAAATGAATCCTGAACGCCGCCCCGCCCAGCTCTGAATCCCCCAGGGTCAACTTGGCGCCATAGCTCTCGATGATGTCTTTCACCACGGCCAGCCCGATCCCCTGCCCCGGATGCTGGCGATCCAGTCGCTCGCCCCGCTGGAGAATCCGCGCACGTTGATCCGGTGGCACACCCGGCCCATCGTCCTCGACACTCAACTCCGTGCCGCCGAGGGTCTGGTGCACGCTGACGCGCACCTCGCCCAAACACAGCCGATAGGCGTTTTCCAGCAGGTTGCCGAGCATCTCCAGCAAGGCGCCCTGTTCGATCGGCACCTGGCAGTGCTCCGGCAGATCGAAACTGACACTGACCCGTTTGTCGCGATAGACCTTGTCCAGGGTGTCACACAGGCTTTGCAACACCGGGCGCAAGCGCACCTGATGGCGCACCAGCCCGCTTTTGCGCAGGCTGGCGCGCTGCAACTGGTAGCCGATCTGCTGGCTCATGCGCTCGATCTGGGATTGCAGCACCCAAGCCTGTCCACGGTCCTCGGGGCGCCGGGCCATGTCCTCGCTGACGCCCTGCAACACCGCCAACGGGGTCTTCAAGCTGTGGGCCAGGTCATCGAGGGAGTCGCGATAACGGCTGCGTTGCTCCCGCTCGCTGTACAGCAGGCGGTTGAGGGAGCCGGTCAGGCGCAACAGTTCCCGGGGATGTTCGGTACTGAGGCTTTCCCGGGCCCCGCTTTCGATTTCGTCCAGTTCCTGGCTCAGGCGCCGCAGCGCCCGAAGGCCCCAGGTCAGGCCGATCCACAACAGCGCCAGCAGCACCAACAGGGCCGCGCCAAAGCCCAGGTACAGATTGTCCCGCAGCCCTTGCAGGGTGACTTCGTAGTCGCGCACCGGTTGCAGGGTGACGATGCTGAACGCCGCGCTCTGGCCGCCGAGCAGCTTGATCTCGACGTCATAGACAAAAAACTCCTGGCCGTCGTTCTCGCGAATGCGCGCGAACTGGTTGCCCTGGCCGTCGTAGCGTGGCGTGTAATTGATGTTTTCTTCCTGGGTGGCCTTCGACCGCCAGACCAACCGCCCCTCGCGATCATAGATGTAGCCCAGCAGGCGGGCATCGGCGAGGTTGAAGCGCTCGTCGGGCAACTGCGCCGGCATCTTCAAGCGGTTGTTTTCCACTCGGGCGGCGGAAATCAGCGTGGTCACGTCCGAGGCCAGGCGTTGCTCGATGGATTCCTGCAACGCCAGGCTGAACGCGCCTTGCATGGCCGGCAACAAGGCCAGCATGAACAGCACCGCCAGGGTCATGGCGGCCAACATCAACCGCAGGCGAAGCGAACGAATCACTGGCAGCGCTCGTTGAACAGGTAGCCCAGGCCACGCACGGTATCGATCGGCTTGAAGCCGGCCGGGGCTTCCAGCTTACGGCGCAGGCGCCCGACCAGCACTTCGATGACATTGGGATCACGCTCGTCGTCATCGGGGTAAAGCTGCTCCATCAAGCGGTCCTTGGCCACCACCTGCTGGTGATGACGCATGAGGTATTCGAGGATGCGGTACTCGTAGGCGGTCAACGCCAGCGGCTCCTCGCCGAGGGACGCCTGCTTGCGGTTGAGGTCGAGCAGCAACGGACCGGCAACAATGGTCGATTGGGTAAAACCACTGGAGCGGCGCAACAGCGCGTTCAGCCGGGCCTCCAGCTCTTCGAACTGAAACGGCTTGACCACGTAGTCGTCGGCACCGGCGGCCAGGCCTTCGACCTTGTCCTGCCAGTTGCCGCGGGCGGTGAGGATCAGGATCGGAAACGTCTTGTCCTGCGAGCGCAGCCGGCGGATCAGTTCCAGCCCGCTGATGCCCGGCAGGCCCAGGTCGATCACCGCCAGGTCATGGTTGAATTCCCGGACCAGGTACAAGGCCTCTTCGGCATTGGCCACGGCCTTCACCACATGGCCGCTGTCGGTGAGACGGGTTTGCAGGTGGTGGCGCAACAGCGCTTCGTCTTCGACGACCAGTAATTTCATGGAGCCTCTCCCCAGGCAAATCAAACAATCCAGTGCGCACTTCAACGCAAGGCGCCGGATCGTCTTCGACCGATCCGGCTGGATACGCTCACCATCGACCGCTTAGAACGTGTAGTTGGCGGACAGGTACGTCTGGGCGCTGCTGGTCAGGTCCAGCGAGCCAACCTTGTCGCCACCGTGCGGGCTCATCTCGGTGCTGGCATTGCTGCGCAGGTAACGGTAACCCAGTTCAACCGAGGTGTTTTGCGAAATTTGTTGCAGCACGCCCCCTTGCAAGCCCACGGCGTAGCCGATGTCGCTGTCGCGACTGAAGCCGGGAGAGTCCTGGGTCAGCTTGGTCAGGCCCGCCGTGCCGCCACCGAACAGTTTGGTGCTGCTGGTGACCGGATAGAACACATCGTAGCTGCCCAGCAGGTTTTCCTGGCGCAGCTTGATGCCGTTGTGGGTGCCCGAGACGTTGTCGTAGGTGGCGTAGTAGCGGCCCTGGTCGTTTTGTTTGCCCAGTCGGATGCCATAGGTGGCGTCCTTGCCGATGACGCCGTCGGCGTTCGGGTTGTTCAGGGCGCTGTCCAGGGCGTTGGATTTCTTCACCTTGTCGCTGGTCTGGCCGAGGGTCAGGCTGGCGAAATTGTCATCGGCGTGGGCCAGGGCGCTGGCGCCCAGCACGGTGAAAGCCAACAGCAGTTTTTTCATAGCAGTCATGGTCAAGTTCCTTTGCAGCGTGGATGTTTTGTGAAGTCGTGGTCACCTTAACCAGCGGTCCCTGAACACCCCTTGAACGTTCTCTGAACCTGCGCTGAATGAATCGGCTAATCTGTGCGGACCACTTTTATAAGGAGATCCGTCATGCGAAGGCTGCTTGCTGTTGTACTTCTGGCCATTAGCGGCGTGAGCCACGCCGCCATCCAGACCCAGGAGCTCCCCTACACCAGTGCCGACGGCACCAAGCTGATCGGCTATTACGCGTATGACGACGCGGTCAAGGGCCCGCGCCCGGGCGTGGTGGTGGTGCATGAATGGTGGGGGCTGAACGACTACGCCAAGCGCCGTGCCCGTGACCTCGCCGGCCTGGGCTATAGCGCCCTGGCCATCGACATGTACGGCGACGGCAAGAACACCGAGCACCCCAACGACGCCATGGCCTTCATGCAGGCGGCGCTCAAGGACGGCGCGGCGGCCAGTGCCCGCTTCCAGGCCGGTCTCGACCTGCTGAGGAAACAACCCCAGACCGATCCGGACAAACTCGCCGCCATCGGCTACTGCTTCGGCGGCAAAGTGGTGCTCGATGCAGCGCGCCAGGGTGTGCCGCTAGCCGGCGTGGTGAGCTTCCACGGTGCGCTGGTGACCAACACCCCGGCAACGCCTGGCAGCGTCAAGGCCAAGGTGCTGGTCGAGCATGGCGCCCTGGACAGCATGGTCACCCAGGACAACGTCACCGCGTTCAAGAGCGAGATGGACAAGGCCGGCGCCGACTATAAATTCGTCAGCCTCAAAGGCGCCAAGCACGGCTTCAGCAACCCCGATGCCGACCGCTTGAGCCACGGTGAACATGGCGGGCCGGACATTGGCTACAACAAGGAAGCCGATGAGAAATCGTGGGCGGATATGCAGAAGTTCTTCAAGAAAATCTTCTGATACATACCCCCTGCATGATCGCTCCCACGCAGAGCGTGGGAGCGATCATTGACCACCTGCCTCGTTCACGACCTCCATTCATACAGCTCGCCCCCACTACCCAGCCTCCAGCCAACCCGGCAAAATGCCCGGCATGAAGACACTCCCCTCCCTGCCCGCCTGCTGCTCGCCTTTGGATGAACATTGGCTCTTGCCCGATGCCCTGTCCGATACGGTGCTGCTGAGCACGCGCTTCGACCCGTTGTTGCTGGTGGGCGCCGACTTCCCCAACAGTGCCATCGAGCCCCCGGCGAGCATCCAGCGCTCGGTAGCCAAGCGCCAGGCAGAATTCCTGGCCGGGCGGATCTGCGCCCGGGCGGCGTTGCAGCGGCTCGACGGCCTGGCCTGCGTGCCGGCCATCGGTGAGGACCGCGCCCCGGTGTGGCCGGCCCATGTCAGCGGTTCGATCACCCACAGCACGGGTCGGGCGGCGGCCATTGTCGCGAAAAAAGATCATTGGCAAGGGCTGGGCATGGACGTGGAAAACCTGCTCGACCCCGAGCGCGCCGAACGCCTGGCCGGTGAAATCCTCACCTCGCCAGAGCTGCAACGCATGACCAAGCTCGCGCGCGATGACCGGGCCTTGCTGGTGACCCTGACCTTTTCCGTGAAGGAAAGCCTGTTCAAGGCGCTGTACCCCATCGTCAGGCAGCGCTTTTATTTCGAGCATGCCGAGGTGCTGGATTGGACACACGATGGGCAGGTGCGCCTGCGCCTGCTGACGGACCTGTCGACCGAGTGGCGCCATGGCAGTGAGCTGCAGGCTCAGTTTGGGGTGAAGGATGGGCAGTTGTTGAGCCTGGTGGGGATCAGGGCCTGAGATCTTGGGTGTTTGGGAGGGCCTCATCGCGGGCAAGCCTTGCTCCCACAGCAAACAACACTTAAATGAGAGAGCACTGACCTGTGGGAGCAAGGCTTGCCCGCGATGGCGGTCGATCAGGCACCACCCCCATCAAGACCTGTCCTGATGCCTCGGCCAACTCAAGCTGAAACAAGCCCCGCCCAGGCTCTTGCTCTTGCCGATCAGCGCCCGGCCGTCATGCCAGTGGATGATCCGCCGCACGATCGACAGCCCCAGCCCATGGCCGCCTGACGCCCGGGCGCGGCTGTCGTCCAGGCGCAGGAAAGGTTTGAAAATCCGCTCCCATGCCGCTTCCGGCACACCAGGCCCGTCGTCTTCCACATCCACCCGGCAGCGCAACTGGCCCACCTGGTAGCTGACGGTGACCCGGGAGCTGGCGTGGCGCATGGCGTTACCCACCAGGTTCTGCAGGGCGCGATGCAGAAAGCGTGGCTCGGCCTCGACCCAGGCGCCGTCGCAATCGGCGGCCGACAGGCATAGACCGCGCTCGACCGTGATCCCCGCCCGCAACGGCCCCAGTTCATCGATCACTTGATTGACCAGCGCATCCAGGTCAACTCGCTGGAAATTCAGGGCCGGTGACCCCTGTTCCAGCCGCGCATAGGTGAGCATTTCGTCCACCAACCGATCCAGGTCTTCAATGTCGTGGTCCATGCCCGCCAGGTATTTGTCCCGAGCCTGGGGCGTGGTGGCGCTGCCGAGCATTTCCAGGCCGAAGCGCAGGCGCGCCACCGGGGTACGCAATTCGTGGGACACCGCCCGCACCAGCTCACGCTGGATCGCCAAAAGTTGCTGCAGGTGCTCGGCCATGCCATTGAACGCAGCGGCCAATCGCCCGACCGAGTCGGCGCCTCGGGCCGGCACCCGGGTTTCCAGGCTGCCCTGGGCGATCTGGGTGGCGGCCGACTCCAGGCCACGCAAGCGCCGCTCCAATTGGCGCACCAGCAGGTAGACGATCAAGCCGATCAGGCTCAAGCCCAGTGCCGCGATCAGCACCAGCCATTGCGGCGGATAAGGGTTCATCTGGTACAGCGGGCCGATCTCCAGCACCCACGGCGTGCCGACCATGCCGGCGAAGACCCGGATGGAGTCGCCGCCCTTGCCCAACGCCATCACCGTATCGCCCTCGGACACACGGCGGCGCTGGTCGTCGTCCATGTCCGCCTGCTCGGTGGTCATGAGTCGCAGATCGAAACCAAAACCTTTTTCCTGCGCCAGTTGCGCCAGCCGTTTGGGCTGTTCGGCCACCGGATAACGCACCAGCTCGTCGGCCAACAGGTAAATGGTCGCGCGAGCCAGTTGTTCGCTGATCTGCTGGACTTCCCCCACCAACATCAGTTGCTCGGCATCATTGATCAGTCGATAGACTTTTGCCGCGTGCGGCCCGGTCTGCTCCACCAATGCCTGGCCGCGCATTACCCGGGTGCGCTGGCCGAGGTCGAGGTCGGTCTGGGGGAAAGTCTGCAACGCCAGGGGAATGCCCAGCAGGCGCTCCCACACCAGCAACGCCCGGCGCCGTTCGGTGTCGTTCATCGGCCGCAGGTTGTCGGCCATCAATGAAAACGTGCCGTGGGCCAGGCGCTCGCGGTATTGCTCGCTGCGGGTCTGGTTGAGCAGGTGCAGGGCCAGCACGCCGAGGACCGCCACCAGCACCAGTGCCGCACACATGCCGCCATAAATACGCAGGAAGATCGAATTCACGGTGCCAGGTCTACGCAGGCTTCAGGAACGAACAGGTAGCCTTTGCTGCGAATGGTCTTGATCAGCCGTGGATGGTCCGGGTCGTCGCCGATCTTGGGGCGGATGCGTGAAATGCGCACGTCGATGGAGCGGTCCTGGCCGTCATAACCGATGCCGCGCAAGGCGGTGAAGATTTCTTCCCGGGACAGGATGCGCCCGGCATTGGACACCAGCAGCCACAGCAGGTCGAATTCGGCGCTGGTCAGCTCGATACCGTTGCCCTGCAACCAGGCTTCGCGCAGGGCGTCGTCGACCACCAGCGGGCCGAATTGCAGGCGTCGCTGCTTCTGCGCGACGCTCGGCTCCGGTTCGCTGCGCCGCAGCAAGGCCTGGATCCGCGCCAAGAGCAAACGCGGGCGAACCGGCTTGCAGACGTAATCATCGGCGCCCAGGTCCAGGCCCTGGATCTGATCGGTGTCGTCGGTGCGGGCGGTGAGCATCAGGATCGGCCCGTCATAGTGCCCGCGCACCTTGCGACAGATGCTCAGGCCGTCTTCGCCGGGCAGCATCAGGTCGAGGACCACCAGGTCCGGCTGCTCGGCAATGATCCGCGCCGCCGCCACCGCGCCGTCGCCTTCGATGGCGACACGCAGTCCGTTGCTTTCGAGGTACTCCCGGGTCAGCTCGGCCAGACGCTGGTCATCCTCGACGATCAATACCTGCCAGGCTTCTTGTTCCACTGAGGGACCTTTTGGCTGATTAGCTAAATAAGGAAAGGCGTGTCGCCAATATCACTGACAAGGCGAACCCTGTGGGAGCGAGCTTGCTCGCGATGGCGGTGTGTCAGGCACCCTTGGTACGGCTGAACCGACGCTATCGCGAGCAAGCTCGCTCCCACAGGTTGGGTCCTGCGCCACTCCCGTCTTTTTGTCATGTTAAAGGAGGATAAACACACCCATGCATGGGCCGATTGTATAAACGTCACCTGCGCAGAAAACAAGCGGACAAATGCGTTTCGATCGGCTGGGTTTTATGTGGTAATGTCCGCGCCCGCAAAAATCACCGGGCTGTTTTCGGATCGTCGAAACCGATGAAAAAAGGTCCACTCCAGCTAGGTCGCGGCCTACAGAGCCGTTCCACGATTCGCACACAAATTACGCACAGGCTTATCCACAGGTAGTACGTTGCATACCCCCCGAAAACGCATTATCTTGTAGCCCGCCGCGTAAAAAACCCTACATGTAGGGTTTCAGGCTAAAAACCAAACACAAGTCGGACAGAGAATTCAAGCGCTTTTCTTGCTTCTGTCCAACTGAAACACCGCATTTCCCCAAGCCCAGACCGCCCCTGCGGATGGCAACTGTTTCCAGGTCGAAAACGACCGAAACGGTACGGGTGTTGCAGTCAATTGCTGCCACCCCGGCAACCCGGTTTCGAGCCCCGCTCGCAACCTGAGAACTTCGGATGGAAGCGGCATTAAACGCCTGCTTCCTACTGTCCCGAAGTTGTTATGCCCGGCGCCAGTCGGTTGTAGTGCTTCAGGACGGAACGGTGGGCACCGTGATGGTGCCCAAACAAACATAGAGAACGTGGAGACACCCATGCACACCGACACAACTCGCGAGAACCCGCAGGGCACCGCGCCGCTGGCCGCCGATTCGAACCCGGATCTGTCCGCCACCGCGCCGGGCCAACTGCGCGTGATCAAGCGTAACGGCACTGTCGTTCCTTACACCGATGACAAGATTACCGTCGCCATCACCAAAGCGTTTCTCGCAGTTGAAGGTGGCACCGCTGCCGCTTCGTCGCGAATCCATGACACCGTGGCCCGCCTGACCGAACAGGTCACCGCGACCTTCAAGCGTCGCATGCCCTCGGGCGGCACCATCCACATCGAAGAAATCCAGGACCAGGTCGAACTGGCCCTGATGCGTGCTGGCGAGCAGAAAGTGGCCCGCGACTACGTGATCTACCGTGACTCCCGCGCCAAGGAGCGTGCTACCCGTTCCCCGGCCGACGCACCGGTCCAGGCCCACCCTTCGATCCGCATCGCCCGCGCCGACGGCAGCCTGGCGCCGCTGGACATGGGTCGCCTGAACACCATCGTCACCGAGGCCTGCGAAGGCCTGGAAGAAGTCGATGGCGACCTGATCCAGCGCGAAACCCTGAAGAACCTCTATGACGGCGTTGCTCTCAAGGACGTCAACACCGCGCTGGTGATGACCGCACGGACCCTGGTGGAACGCGAGCCGAACTACTCCTTCGTGACCGCCCGCCTGCTGATGGACACCCTGCGTGCCGAAGGCCTGAGCTTCCTGGAAGTCGCCGAGAGCGCGACCCACCACGAAATGGTCGACCTGTACGCCAAGGCATTGCCAGCTTATGTTGCCAAGGGTATCGAGTTCGAATTGCTGAACCCGGTCCTGGCTGAATTCGACCTGGAAAAACTCGGCAAGGCGATCAACCACGAGCGCGACCAGCAGTTCACCTACCTGGGCCTGCAAACCCTGTACGACCGTTACTTCATCCACAAGGATGGCGTGCGTTTCGAACTGCCGCAGATCTTCTTCATGCGCGTGGCCATGGGCCTGGCGATCGAAGAGAAGCAGCGTGAAGACCGTGCGATCGAGTTCTACAACCTGTTGTCGTCCTTCGACTACATGGCCTCGACCCCGACCCTGTTCAACGCCGGTACCCTGCGTCCACAGCTGTCGAGCTGCTACCTGACCACCGTGCCGGACGACCTGTCGGGCATCTACGGCGCCATCCACGACAACGCCATGCTGTCGAAATTCGCCGGCGGCCTGGGCAACGACTGGACCCCGGTTCGCGCATTGGGCTCGTACATCAAGGGCACCAACGGCAAATCCCAGGGCGTCGTGCCGTTCCTCAAAGTGGTCAACGACACCGCGGTCGCGGTCAACCAGGGCGGCAAGCGCAAGGGCGCGGTCTGTGCCTACCTGGAAACCTGGCACATGGACATCGAAGAGTTCATCGAGCTGCGCAAGAACACCGGTGATGACCGTCGTCGTACCCACGACATGAACACCGCCAACTGGATCCCTGACCTGTTCATGAAGCGCGTCTTCGATGACGGCAAGTGGACCCTGTTCTCGCCATCCGAAGTACCGGACCTGCACGACCTGACCGGCAAGGCTTTCGAAGAGCGCTACGAGTACTACGAAGCCCTGACCGAGTACAACAAGATCAAGCTGTTCAAAGTCGTCCAGGCCAAAGACCTGTGGCGCAAGATGCTCTCGATGCTGTTCGAAACCGGTCACCCATGGCTGACCTTCAAGGACCCGTGCAACCTGCGCAGCCCGCAGCAGCACGTGGGCGTGGTCCACAGCTCGAACCTGTGCACCGAGATCACCCTGAACACCAACAAGGATGAGATCGCGGTCTGCAACCTGGGCTCGATCAACCTGCCGAACCACATCGTCGACGGCAAGCTGGACACCGCCAAGCTGCAGCGCACCGTGAACACCGCCGTGCGCATGCTCGACAACGTGATCGACATCAACTACTACTCGGTGCCACAGGCGAAGAACTCCAACTTCAAGCACCGTCCGGTCGGCCTGGGCATCATGGGCTTCCAGGACGCCTTGTACCTGCAGCACATCCCGTACGGTTCCGATGCCGCGGTCGAGTTCGCCGACAAGTCCATGGAAGCGGTCAGCTACTACGCGATCCAGGCTTCCTGCGACCTGGCCGACGAGCGTGGCGCCTACGAGACGTTCCAGGGTTCGCTGTGGTCCCAGGGCATCCTGCCGCTGGACTCGCAACAGATCCTGATCGCCCAGCGTGGCCAGAAGTACATCGACGTTGACCTGAACGAATCCCTGGACTGGGCACCGGTTCGCGCCCGTGTGCAGAAAGGCATCCGTAACTCCAACATCATGGCCATCGCACCGACCGCCACCATCGCCAACATCACCGGCGTGTCGCAGTCGATCGAACCGACCTACCAGAACCTGTATGTGAAATCGAACCTGTCGGGCGAGTTCACCGTGATCAACCCGTACCTGGTTCGCGACCTCAAGGCCCGTGGCCTGTGGGACTCGGTCATGATCAACGACCTGAAGTACTACGACGGTTCGGTACAGCAGATCGAACGCATCCCGCAAGAACTCAAAGAGCTCTACGCAACGGCCTTCGAAGTGGACACCAAGTGGATCGTCGACGCCGCCAGCCGTCGCCAGAAGTGGATCGACCAGGCTCAATCGCTGAACCTGTACATCGCCGGCGCTTCGGGCAAGAAGCTGGACGTGACCTACCGCATGGCTTGGTACCGTGGCCTGAAAACCACTTACTACCTCCGTGCCCTGGCCGCGACCAGCACCGAGAAGTCGACCATCAACACCGGCAAGCTGAACGCGGTTTCCAGCGGCGGCAACCACGGTGACGATTCGGTCCTGGCTGCTCCAGCCGGTCCTGCGCCAGTGCCAAAAGCCTGCGCGATCGACGAGCCGGATTGCGAAGCTTGCCAATAAGCTGAGCGAGTGGGCGCGTAAAGGCGCCTACTGAAAGAAACCCCCGATAGACCGCTGGTTTATCGGGGGTTTTCTTTTGCCTGGAGGAACACCCCAAGGCAAATGTGGGAGCAAGGCTTGCCCGCGATGACGGTGACACACCTCATAAGGATGCGAACTGACCCACCGCTACCGCGAGCAAGCTCAGCTCCCACATTGGAATGCGTACGACTGTGGGAGCGAGCTTGCTCCGGGCGGCGATCCGACGATGAGGCCAGAACAAACAACACAAATCACCGCCCATGAAAAAAGCCCCTCTTGCGAGGGGCTTCTTGTGCAGCCTTCAAGCCACTATCGATATCAAGCCATCTGAATGATGGTCTGCATGATAGTGCTTTGGGTGGAGATGGTCTTGGCGTTCGCCTGGTAGTTGCTTTGCGCCTTGATCAGCTCGACCAGTTCGTTGGTCAGGTTGACGTTGGATTCTTCCAGGGAGTTGGAAACGATCGAACCCAGGGTACCGGTTTGCGGGGCATCGTAGCCCGGGATGCCCGACGCGAAGGTTTCTTTCCAGCTGGTGCCGCCTACCGGCTGCAAGCCTTGCTCGTTGGTGAAGCTGGCGAGCGCGAGCTGGCCGATCGGCTTGGTCTGGTTGTTGCTGAAGTTGGCCAGCAACACACCACTGCCGTCGATGGTCAGGTTGGTGATCTGGCCAGTGGCGTAGCCGTTCTGGGTTGGGATCGAGCGGGCGGTGTCGGCGTTGAATTGGGTGGTGTTGCCCATGGAAATCGTGATGGTTGGCGCACTCGCGGCGCCGTTGGCGGCCCATACGCCGTTGGTCACAGTGCCGGGAACCCAACCGGTCAGTACCAGATCGCTATTGACCGTCGCTGGCGGCGTGGTGACCGTGGTCAACTTGCCGCTCGAATCGAAGTTCATGGTCGAAGGGACCGGCGCAGTAGCGCCCGTCGTGGTCGGCAAGGTGCCGTTCAGGTTACGACCATCGATCAAGGTATAGACGTTCCAGGTGTTGCCGGCAGTCTTGACCATGTATTGGTCCATGGAGTGCTGGTTACCCTGAGTATCGTAGACCGGGGTGGTGAATTGTTTGGTGAACGTGGCGGTGTCGCTTGGATTGAACGCCGCGGTGATCGCCGTTGCCGTCGAATTCAGGTTGATCGTCGAGGAAACCAGGCTGGTGGCGCTCGGCGGCAGGTTCGAGGTGTCGATGCGCAGGTCGGTCAAGATGCCGTTCTGGATCTTGCCGTTGGCATCCACGCCATAGCCCTGCAGGCGCGAAGTGCCGTCGCTGTTGGTGATATAGCCTTCCTTGTCGGTCTTGAAGGTACCGGCACGGGTGTAGCTCAGGGAGCCGTCATTGCTCAGGACAAAGAAGCCCTGGCCCTGGATGCCCATGTCCAGTACGTTGCCGGTGTTGTTCACATCACCCTGGCCGAACTGCTGGGAAACGTTGGCCAGGCGCACGCCGTTACCGACGGTCTTGCTGCCCGAACCCAGCTTGGTGGCCGAGTAGACGTCTTCGAATTCCGCGCGGGACGATTTGAAACCGGTGGTCGCCACGTTGGCGATGTTGTTGCCGGTCACGTCCAGCTGTTTGTTGGCTGCATAGAGACCGCTAAGGCCGATGTTGAAAGACATGTTGACTCCTTTTGCCGGTTAGTCGGCTCTACATACCAATAGTTTGTACTTTGGACAGGGCAATGCTGCCCAGCCCGGCCAGGTTGAGCATCAGCTCACCGCCCGTCTGGCTGATCGTCACGCTGCTGACCGTGGCCGGCAGGTTGGTGATCAGCGACGTGGCCTTGCCGTCGATGGTGGTCGAGGCCGCGAAGGTGTAAGTGCCCGATTCAACGACCGCGCCCGCATCGTTCTTGCCGTCCCAGATGAACGCGGAGTTGCCGGCGTTCTGGCTGCCCAAGTCGATGGTGCGAACGGTCTTGCCGTCCTTGTCCACGATCTTGACCGCGACGGAGGACACCGATGTTGGTACCACCACCGTGCCATTGAGGCTCTTGGAGGTATCGACCACAGCCTTGTCGCCCGGGGCAATGACCGAGCGACCGACCAGCGACGAGGCTTGCAGGGCCTGGGACGAGTTGTAGTTGCCGGCGATGCCGCTCACGGTCTCGTTGAGGGTGGTGATGCCTTCCAGGCTGCTGAACTGCGCCAGTTGGGCAACGAACTCGCCGTTATCCTGTGGCTCCAGCGGGTTCTGGTTTTTCAGCTGGGTGACCAGCAACTGCAGGAACGCATCCTTGCCCAATTCCTTCTTGCCGGTGGCCGCACCGGTCGCCGCGCCCAGGGCATCGGTGGTGGTGCTGGTCTTGACCGAGGAGTTGGCCAGAATCTCGTTGAGGCTCAAACCACTTGTTGTACTGGTAACGCTCATGTGACTCGCCCCTTATCACTGACCGAGGGTCAGGACCTTCTGCATCATGGTTTTGGCGGTGTTCATCATTTCGGCGTTGGTCTGGAACGAACGACTGGCGGAAATCATGTCGGCCATTTCTTCGACGACGTTGACGTTCGGGTAGTAGACATACCCCTTGGCATCAGCGGCCGGATGGTTTGGCTCATAACGGGCTTCGAGGTTGCTCTGGTCTTCGACCACGCCAAGCACCTGCACGCCCTGCCCGGCCGCGTCCTGCTCCTGGAACAGCGAGTCGCTACCGCCGGACTGGCCACCCTGGAACATGGTGGCGAATACCGGGTGGCGGGCGCGGTAGGTCTGGTCGATGCTCGACGAAACGGTCTCGGCGTTGGCGATGTTACTGGCGACGGTGTTCAGGCGAGTGGTCTGGGCACTCATGGCACTGCCGGCAATGTTGAATACGCTAGCAATCGACATGGCTTACTCTCCGCGCAGGGCCGATACCAGCCCTTTGAACTTGCTGTTGAGCAGGGTGAAGCTGGCCTGGAAGTTCACGGAGTTTTCCGCGTAGTTGGACTGTTCCAGTTGAGCGTCTACGGTGTTCTGGTCGATCGAAGGCTGCATCGGCGTGCGATACATCAGCGATTCGTCGCCATTGCCCAGGCCTTCGGCTTCGATATGACGGCTGTTGGTCATGTTCAAGGCGAAGTGGCCGTTCTTGGTCTTCTCGTTCTGCTCGGCGAGCACTTTGGAAAAGTCCAGGTCACGCGCCTTGTAGTTCGGGGTGTCGGCGTTGGCGATGTTGTTGGCCAGGACTTCGGCACGCTGGGCGCGGAAGCTCAGGGCCTGTTCGTGGATACCGAGCGCTTTATCGAAGCTGATGCTCATGTCGGAAACCTTTGGGTGACCAGAATGTACGTGCGATGAACTTAGCAAGCAGCGTGCCACTTTGGAAAACCCCATAAACCGGGGCTTTGCGGGCATCGGCAAAGCGGCAATGCCAGAAAAGCGGCAACTGGCTTCCGCTGGCTGCCGCTTTTCTGCCGCTTCTCAAGGGCAAATGACATTCGAACTGTGGGAGCGGGATTAGTGGTGACCGGCAGGCATAAAAAAACGGGAGCCCGTGGGGACTCCCGTTTTTTGACAGTTCAAGCCAATCACTTTGCCTGGTAGATGATCCCCGGACTGCACTGGACCATCTGGTAATGATCCGGCAAACCGTTCAACGCCTCGGAGGCACCGAGGAACAGGTAGCCGCCCGGCTTGAGCGTGCTGTGGATGCGCAGCAGGATGTCTTTCTTCACTTCGGCGGAGAAGTAGATCAGTACGTTGCGGCAGAACACGATGTCGAACTTGCCCAGGCTGGCATAGCTATCCAGCAGGTTGAACGAGCGGAACTCCACCCGGCTCTTGATCGGCGCCTTGACCACCCATTTACCCGGCCCTTTCGGATCGAAGTAACGTTGCAGGCGATCCGGCGACAGGCCCCGGCCGATAGCCAGGCTGTCGTACTCGCCGGTCTTGCAGTTATTGAGCATGGTCCCGGACAGGTCGGTGGCGACAATCTGCACGCCGCCTTTCAACTGGCCGAGGTTGGACCGCTCGAACTCATCGATGGACATCGACAGCGAATAGGGTTCCTGCCCCGACGAACAGGCCGCCGACCAGATCCGCAGACGCTGGCCCGGGCTGGCCTTGATGGCCGCCGGCAGCACTTTGTTCTTCAACACCTCAAACGGATAGGTGTCACGAAACCACAAGGTTTCGTTGGTGGTCATCGCGTCCACCACCATTTCGCGCAAGCCACTGCGCGGTTGGGTCTGGATACGCTGCACCAGTTCGCCCAATGACTTGAGGCCCTGCTGTTCCATCAATTTATTGAGACGGCTCGACACCAGGTATTGCTTGTTTTCACCAAGCAAGATGCCACAGGCTTTTTCCAGGAAGACCCGGAACTGTTCGAAATCCAAATTACCCGTAGACAAGATACCGCCTCTTTCATCGTGTTGACTTGCCGGGCGCACAACGCGCCCGACCTTTTATTCTGCTGCCTTGATCCGCTCGACGACCCGGGAAGCCAGGTCATCTGGACGGAATTTCGCCAGGAAATCGTCGGCGCCGACCTTCTTGACCATCGCCTGGTTGAAAACCCCGGACAACGAAGTATGCAAGATGATGTGCAGCTTTTGCATGCGCGGATCGCTGCGGATTTCCGACGTCAGGGTGTACCCATCCATCTCCGGCATTTCAATGTCGGAGATCATCATCAGGAACTCTTCCTCAGGCTTCTTGCCCTCGTCGACCAGCTTGCGCAGGTAATCGAGCGCCTGTCGCCCGTCGTTCAACGCCACCACCTCGACACCGACCGTTTGCAGGCAACGGGTCACCTGCTTGCGGGCCACTGAAGAGTCGTCGACGGTCAACACCCGCAGCGAAATCGCCTTGTGCTGGGTTTCGGCATCCACCACTCCCACGGAGATCGCTTCCGGCGTGGGCGCTACTTCGGCGAGGATCTTCTCCACGTCGATGATTTCCACCAACTGGTTATCGACCCGGGTCACTGCCGTGAGGTAGTGATCGCGGCCGGTGCCCTTGGGCGGTGGATGGATCTCTTCCCAGTTCATGTTGACGATGCGCTCCACCGAGCGAACCAGGAATCCCTGGGTCTTGGTGTTGTACTCGGTGATGATCACAAACGGATTGCTCTGGTCCAGCAGCCGGCCGGAACCGGTCGCCATCGCCAGGTCGAGAATCGGGATGGTCGCACCCCGGATATTGGCCACACCGCACACGACGGGGCTGGATTTGGGCATCAGGGTCAGCTTGGGGCATTGCAGCACCTCGCGGACCTTGAATACGTTGATCCCATACATTTGTTGGCCGTCGAGACGGAACAACAACAGCTCCAGGCGATTCTGACCGACCAGCTGAGTGCGCTGGTTTACCGAATCCATTACTCCCGCCATGCCCTGACTCCTACCTAACGCTAATGTGTCCGACGCGCATTCATTCACTAAACGGCACGGGGCTTGCTATTGAACCGGCATGAACGCACAAACGACATTTTCTCGACGCCTGACCACTCACTGCCGCCACTGGCTCGGTGCACTGCTGGCTGTCTGCCTGTTCACTTCGGGCGGTCCTGCCCTTGCTGCTGTTCCGGTTACCTTGCCTGATCTCCTTATCGGCGTCACTCAGGGCTTTCTTGAATTCACCGTAGAAGACTATCTGGCTACCAGTCAAACGGAAGGTCGCTATGAAATCGAAGTCAACCAACTCGACCCGCGCCTGCGCATGCCGATGTGCGACAAGGAATTGACTGCTTCGCTGGAGAGCCCTGCCCGGCCCCTGGGACGCGTCACGGTGAAGGTTCGTTGCGACAGCGCCGCGCCCTGGACGGTGTTCGTGCCCGCTCAAGTGCGCCTGTTTCGGGAAATTGTCACCACCACTCGTCCGCTCAAGCGGGCCGGAATCGTCGAGCCCCAGGACGTGATGTTGCGTGAACGGGACATCAGCCAGATCACCCAGGGCTTCCTGACCTCCGTCGACCAGGCCATCGGGCAGAAACTTGTCCGACCAATGGTCGCCGATCAGGTCGTGACGCTGGTGCATCTGGAGCAGGCCGAGGTAGTCCGCAAGGGCGACCAGGTTGTGATCACCGCCCGCACCGGTTCCCTGGCCGTGCGGATGCCCGGCGAGGCCCTGTCCAACGGCGGTATGCGTGAACAGATACGGGTAAAAAACCTCAATTCCCAGCGCGTGATCAAGGCGCAGGTGATGGCCCCGGGCCAAGTGGAAGTGGCGATGTAGTGATCTGGTAGAGGAGGTAGAAAGCTGGCGCTTGATCCCGGTGTTCCCTAGACTGTGCCTTACGCAAAGGCAAGCGCAGACGTGCGCAAGTTCATTTCATAAATGAGCCTAAAGTTATTTTGGGGATGGCCGAAAACATGGCAAGCGTCCAAATACCCAGAGGTTTTTTACCATGGTCATCGATTTCAATCGTTTAAACAGCTCTTCACCGCTGCCAGGCACCACGCGTACCAGCGCCACCAAGGAAACCGCCGAAGCCGGCAAATCCGCACCGCTGCCTACACCAGCCGAACAGGTCAGCAACGGGGAGTCGGTACACCTCAGCAATGAGGCTCAGCAGTTGCAGAAGGTCACTGACAAGCTGCGCGATCAACCTGTCGTCGACAACGCCCGCGTGGCCGAGTTGAAAGCAGCAATCGCTGATGGCAGCTACAAAGTCGACAGCAACCGCGTAGCCAGCAAACTGCTCAACTTCGAAGCCCAGCGCTAGGCCGCCGCCTGCGCCAGGCTTTTGGACGCTAAGACCCAAGGCCAGCCATGCACGACACTCATTTGTTGCAATTGATCATCGACGACTTTGTTCCAGCGCAACAGCTACTGGAATTGTTGCAGGCCGAATCCGTGGCATTGCACGGTCGTGACATGCCTCTGCTGGAGAATATCCTGGCGCAGAAACAGGCCTTGATCATCCTGCTTGACCAGCATGGCCGCAAACGCAGCGAGATCCTCGTCAGCCTCAACCTGCCCGCCAGCCATGAAGGCCTCGAGCAACTGGCCAGCCAGTCGACGATTGGCGATCAGCTACTGTCCCAGAGCAAAGTACTCAACGACCTGCTCGCCCAATGCCAGGCAACCAACGCTCGCAACGGCCAGTCGATCCTGATGCAGCAGGCCGCCACCGCCAACCAGTTGCGCATCCTCAACGGTGGCGAGATCCCGACGCTGTATGACGCTAGCGGTTCAACGGCCAGAATGGTCAAGCATCGCCCGCTCAGCCAGGCATGAAACGAACAATGCCTTCGCTCTATCAACGCGCGATACATGCTGGCAAAATGCCGGCCATTCGTAGTCGTATTTTGCCTGGAGATTGACTCACCGTGTTCAATGCCTCAAACGCGGATGATGCTCCGCAGCCACCCAAGGTCCTCACCACGCCCCTGGAAATCTCCGGCAACCTGCGGATGCTGCAAGAGAGCCACGACCCACTGATCATCACCTTCCACGAACGTAGCCAGCGCTTCCAGAGCTACCTGGTCAACGTCGATCGTGAGACCAACTCCATTGCCCTGGATGAAATGATTCCCCGGGACGGCGAGCGTTTCCTGCTGGCGGGCGAGCCTTTTCGTGTCGAGGGTTTCCATGACGGCGTGCGTATCGCATGGGATGGCAAGGGCCCACTGACCATCGATGAATCCAGCGACGGTCGCTGCTATCGCGGCGCCCTGCCCGACGAAGTGGTCTACCACCAACGTCGCAACGCCTTCCGCGCCGCCCTGAAACTGGCACAACTGGTGAGCGTTGAACTGGGCGGTGACAAGCTCAAGTCCCCGGTGGACGGCAAGCTGCTGGACATCTCTGCCACCGGTTGCAAGTTGCGGTTTGACGGCGACATCACGGAGCGACTGCAATTGGGCCAGGTGTACGAGCGCTTCATCGCGGCCCTGCCTTTTGGCAACATGACCGCGCCAGTCGAGCTGCGTTACCTGCATTTCGAAGAAAGGATCAACACCACGTTCGCCGGCGTACGCTTCCACAACATCAGTGGCCTGGTGCAACGGCAGGTCGAGCGGTTCGTCTACCAGCTCCAACGAGAAGCCCGGCGCTTCGATAAAGACGACCTCTGATTTTCGAGGCAAAAAAAACGGGCAGTCCCTTGCGGCGACTGCCCGTTTTTTCATGCCTGCTTCAAGGCCTGGCCTGGGTAAAACTCGGTGTCTCAGGCTCCTCAGGCCCAGTCTCGGCCTCGGTCGCGGTCTCAGTGGCCGGCTCAGGCTCCACGTCCGGATTGGCCGGAGCCTGCATCTGCTCCTGCACCACCTGCTCATCCACCCGCGGATCAAGACACGCCACCAAAGGCGAACTCGACATGCTGTCCGGCATCGCCACGTGATGCAGCGGTGCGTCATCGACCTGATGCAGGTTGGTCACCGCTTTCGGCCGGATCCGCCACACCAGCACCAAGGCGAAGAAAGCGAAAAAGCCGTAGAGCATCTGGCTGCCAAACATCTTCATCAGCACGCCGGCCACCAGCGGCCCGATACTGGCCCCCACGCCGTAGGTCACCAGCAGCATCGCGGTCAGGGACACCCTTCGATCAGCTTCGACGTGGTCGTTGGAAAACGCTACCGCCAGCGGATACAGGCAGAACTGCACCAGCGAACAGAAGAACCCCGCGACGAACAGCACCTCCAGCGGCACCGTCGGAAGAATCGCCAACGGCAACGCACAGATCGTCAGCACCAGCGCAAAGCAGCGGATCAGCAGCGCCCGGTCATAACGATCGGACAGCCAGCCCAGGGGCCACTGCACCAGCAGTCCGGCGAAGATGCAGCTACCCATGAACAGACCGACCTGCTCGGTCGACAGGCCCTGCTGAGAGGCATATAGGGGCGCCAGGCCATAGAACGAGCCGACGATCAACCCGGAGCCCAGCACCGTACTCAATGACTGCGGCACACGCTTGATGAAGAAGCGCGGCTCCATGGGCGCCGGATGCAGCGCCGCCGGGTGAATTCGCCGGGTCAGCGTCACCGGCACCAGGCACAAGGCGAAGCACAGCGCCACCAGCATCAACAGCTCAGGCCCCAGGGCCGGATGCATGACCAGGATCAACTGACCCAGCACCAACCCCAGGTACGAGGCAATCATGTAGCCGCTGAACACCACGCCACGCTGCTTGGCATCGGCTTGCTCGTTGAGCCAGCTCTCGATGACCATGTACTGGCACATCATCCCGAGGCCGACAATCATCCGCAGCACGATCCAGGCCGGCAGCCAGTTCACCAGGCCATGGCCCAGCACTGCCGCCCCGACGATCCCGGCGCAGGCCGAATAGGCGCGGATGTGGCCGACGCGGGCGATCAGCCGGTGGCCGATCTTGCCACCCAGCACCAGGCCGAAATAGTTGGCGGCCATCAGCGCACCGACCCAGAGGCTGTCCACATGGTCGGCGGCCAGGCGCAAGGCCAGGTAAGTACTCAAGAGGCCCGAGCCGATCAACATCATCAGCGAGGCGAAATAAAGCGCTCGAAAAGGTTTCCAGATTTGGCGCATCGGCGTTCCGAGCGGCTCCTTGAGGTGAGTAAGGGCTACCTGTTGAAGATAGCCCGAATGCGACGGTTCGTTAGGCCTGGGCCGCTAGGACACGCCGCTCCCAGGGCGTGATTTCATCGAAGAAGCTGGTCAGCTCCAGGGTCTTGGAGGCGATGTAGCCTTCGATGAACTCCGCACCGAACAGTTCCTTCGCCAGATGACTACGCTTCAGACGCTCCAAGGCGGCATGCAAGGTACATGGCAACGACAGATTATCCGGCACTTCGAATTCGCCCTGGATCGCCGCGCTCGGCTCCAGCCGATGCTCAATCCCATACAGCCCGGCGGCCAGGCTGGCGGCAATCGCCAGGTAGGGGTTGGCATCGGCCCCCGGCAAGCGGTTCTCGACCCGCCGGGCCACCGGCGAACTGGCAGGAATCCGCAACCCGGCCGAACGGTTGTCATGGGACCAACAGGCATTGTTCGGCGAGGCGAACGGGTGGCACAGGCGCTGGTAGGAATTCACGTTCGGCGCGAACAACGCGGTGAAGTCCGCCAGGCACGCCTGTTGCCCACCGATGAAATGCCGGAAAGTCGCCGTCGCTTCGCCCGCTTCATCGCTGAAAACGTTACGACCGCTGTCTGCCTCGACGACGCTCTGATGGATGTGCATCGAACTGCCCGGCGTGTGGGCCAGGGGCTTGGCCATGCAGACCACGGTCAGACCGTGCTTGAGCGCCACTTCCTTGAGCAGGTGCTTGAACAGGAAGGTCTGGTCGGCCAGCAACAGCGGGTCGCCGTGCAGCAGATTGATCTCGAACTGGCTCACGCCCATTTCATGCATGAAGGTGTCGCGAGGCAGGCCCAGCGCCGCCATGCATGCATAGACTTCACTGAAGAACGGGCGCAGGCCATTGTTGGAGCTGACGCTGAACGCCGAATGGCCGTCTTCGCGACGTCCATCCATGCCCATCGGCGGCTGGAACGGCTGGGTCGGGTCCGGATTGGGGGCGAACACGAAGAATTCCAGTTCGGTCGCCACCACCGGCGCCAGGCCCAAGGCTGCATAGCGAGCGACAACGGCCTTGAGCTGGCCGCGCGTCGAGAGCCGGGAGCTTTCACCGGTCAACTCGTCGGCATCGCAGATCGCCAGGGCGCGGGGCTGCTGGCTCCAGGGCAGACGGTGGATCTGTTTCGGATCGGCCACCAGCGCCAGGTCGCCGTCGTCGCTGCCGTAGAAACGCGACGGCGGATAACCGCCCATGATGCATTGCAGCAGCACGCCCCGCGCCAACTGCAGCCGCCGGCCTTCGAGGAACCCCTCAGCGGTCATTACCTTGCCCCGCGGCACGCCATTCAAATCCGGCGTGACACATTCAATCTCATCAATGCCCGTCAGTCGCTGCGCGAGTGAACGCTGGCCATCGGTCGTCATGACGCAATCCTTGTTATGTGCGAGCCGCGAACGGCAACCCGTACAAAATAGGCTTCGGCTGTTCGGAATATCAAGCACCCGCAGACAATTAAAATCTTGTGCAATACGAGTGTGGGAGCGAGCTTGCTCGCGATGGCGTCGGCTCAGTCAATATTGAGCTGACTGATACATCGCTATCGCGAGCAAGCTCGCTCCCACAGGGGATTTGTGCTGCTTTTTATAAAGCGCACGCTCAGGGCAGGTAAAGCCGGAACACCCCACCACCCAATACACCGCCATTGGCGATTTCGGTACGCCCGCTCACGCCGCCGCGCTGGTGCAGCCCGGCGATCCGCGCGGCGAAGTACAGGCCCAGCCCGGTGCTGCCGCTGCTGTGGTTGATGCCCTGCACGTACTCGGCCTGACGCTCGATCATCTCTGGCGGGTAACCTTCGCCGTCGTCATTGATGGTCAGCACCAGTTGCCCGGCCTCGTCGCTCACACTGATCAGCAATGCCTGGCGCGCATGGCGAATGGCGTTGTTGATGCAGTTGTCGAGCACCGAAGCAATCAGTTCACGGTCGAAAAAGCCCAAGGGGCTGAGCGGATCGACTTCATAGGTGACCATGATCCCGCGACTGCGGAACACGTCCTGATGGCCGGCCAGTTGCGCCTCGATGAAGTCATCCAGTTCATGGTAGGCCGGGTGCAGCGGCAACTGGTTGACACCGAGCTTGTACAGCCCCAGCAGTTGCACCAGCAAACCATTGAGATGGGCGAATTCGAACTCGATGACGCCTTGCTCCGAGGTCTGGCGCTCGGCGTCGGGCAAGCGCTCGAGCCATTGCGTATGCGTCTGCATGAGCAAGGTCAGGGAGTTCTTCATGTCGTGCACGGTAGACGCGATCACCGTGGAAAAATCGAGGGCCTGTTCGCTGTCATTCATCGCCAAATGCCTTGCTTCGCAGTTTTTGATAACGCGCAAAACGCGCATCGGTGTCGGGCATCATGCCCACCAGTTTCAGGCAGGCGCGGCACTCCTGCAGCAGTTCCGATTCCACGCTGGTGTCGGTGCCATGCAGCAGCGATTGCGCCATGTTCAGGGCAATACTGATGTTCTTCGGTTGCATCTTCAGGGCGCGGCGGAACAGCTCCCGCGCCTGCGGCAATGCACCGGTCTTGTAGACCCGCACGCCTTCGCGGTTCAACTCGGCGGCGGCATTGCCCTGGTTGAGAATGTTCGGGTCGTCGGTCAGCTTGGCGATGCCTTGCATCACCGTCGGGTCATCCCCGTAGATTTCCGCGCAGTTCTTGAGCATCGACTCGCCGGCGCTGGTCTGGCCAAGCATTTGCAGCTGCTTGGCCACCAGCAACGCGGCCTCGGCGCTCATGAATTGCTCCATGCCATCGAGGCGCTGCAAGGCCTGTTCTGTGAGCTTTTCGGCGGTTTCGGCATCGTTTAGCAACAGGCTGGTGGCCTTCATCAGCCGCGCCCGGACCTGCAGCCCCGGGTCGTTGAGGTTCTCCTTCGCCACGGCGCTGAGAGTCGTGTTGATCTCCAGCCGGGTGCGGGTGTCGAGGCCTTTTTCGCTGCCCTTGCTGATCAGCGCATGGGCCAGGCCGAGGTTGCTTTCCGGGTCCTTGAAGCGCGACTGCGCGCCCTGCCCGACCGCCTGGCGATAGGCCCGGGAAGCCGTGTCGTAGTCTTCGTTGGTCATCGCCAGCTTGCCCAACAACGATTGGCGGCGCACCGCCAGCGGCGACAGGCGCACCGCCTCTTCCAGCACGTGCTGCGCCTGTTTGGTGTCACCTTCGGCCACCAGCACGTCGGCCATGCCGTCGTACAAGGCCGGCATCATCGGAAAGACTTTCAGGGCCTTTTCATAGACAGCCTTGGCCTGCCCCACCTGGCCGCGCTTGAACATCAACTTGCCCAGCCCCGCATAGGCCCACGGCAACGGGCGATCCGCGATGATGGAGTTGTACAGTCGTTCAAGAGCCTCGTTCTGATTCAGGTCGCGCAACGCATCGGCCCGATAACGCAGGCACAACGGCCCGTAGCGCGGGTCCTGCTTGCACAAGGCGATGCAGGCATTGAGCACTTCCATCGGCTTGCCACGATCGAGGGCTTGCAGGATCGGCTTGAGCAGGGTCTTGCGCTGCTCGAGCCGCTCCAGCCGCTGGGCCAGGCCGGAGCGGTTGAACGGTTTGGTCAGGTACGCATCCGGCTCATGCTCCAGGGCACTGAGCACCATCGCCTGGCTGGTCTCGGCGGTCACCATGAGGAAAACACTTTCATGGCTGATCAATTTTTCGACCATCAGGTCTTCAAGCACCTGCTGGCCATTCTTGCGCCCATCGCCCAGGTGATAGTCCTGCAAGATGAAGTCATAGCGTTTCTGCGAGCACATGCGCAGCGCCACTTCACCGGTGTCGGCGGTGTCCACGTCCTTGACGCCCAGCTCACGCAGCATGGAACGGATCGAACTGCGGAAATCCGAGAAATCATCGACGATCAGAAAACTTTTTTGGTGGTACGCCAGCATCGAGGATGTCCAGGCAAGTAAGAAAATAACCTAATGGCATAACAACGAAACGCCGTGTCACAACCCCGAGGCGCGCAGATGATAGCCACCAGCCGGCAACGTTCAAGGGATTTCAGCACCCGCTTGGCCTGGCTGAGTCGTGACGCACATTGCGAGCCGAAACGTTGGAGAGAAACGGGCTCATCGGGTTATCGGCAGGAGATGGCGTTCCGTTAAGGGGAAGGTGTGGGAGAAACCGAGTACCGAGGACCTGCCAAGCACAGAACCGTGGCAAACAACGAATCTGTGGCGAGGGGATTTATCCCCGCTGGGTCGCGAAGCGGCCCCAGTAAGCCGACACCCGATCATACTGATACAACGCGAACACAAACTCAGGGGGCTGCTCCGCAGCCCAGCGGGGATAAATCCCCTCGCCACAGCGGATGATGTAAGGCCCTCCCCCCTCGGCTCAGTCCTATTCTTTACAACCACCGTAGCAGGCGATTCAGCCTCTTGCCTCGCCGGCCGCGTACTGGCTCTCGCTAATCAGCAAATAACTTTACCCTCACCATTCACACCCTCGAATAGCATTCCTGTGAGCCCCGCTCGCTCCAGCTGAAGCTTCACCTCCTCGCTAACGATCAATGCTCCCAAGTGTTTCTTGACACGAAAAATATGTTTTCCCTGAACCTTGGCGGGATCAATAACGAGACTCAGGAAGACGCTGTATTCGCCAGCTCGATCAGGTCGTACGGGGTCATTGACCTCATATTTTTTGAAAGCGGACCGTGATTCGTCTACGCAATCCAGTTGGGTCTCGACAATCATTACATAGTGACGATCGTGAGCTTGCTCCCCCGCAACCGTCACAGGCTCAAGCACGACATTCATATACGGTTCATCAACGTCGGGAATGCCCACCAATGCCTCCCTGGCTTTTTCGCTCAGGACCGGCACAGAGGCATATCCAGCCAAGGAAAAATCCAGGCTCACACCTTCTTCACGAACCTCAAGGGCGTAGGTACACGGCTCCATGTACTCAGAAGAGGGGTCGATGAAGAGCCAGTTGTTGCAATGTTTGATATCGCCCAGATACCAGCGCTCAGGAAACTGCACGTCTTCCCGCAATAAGTAATACTTCATTTCAGCTCAAAAACCACTCAATCATCATAATTGTAATCAATGCTAATTTTCATTTTCTCCGCATCCAAGGTAACCGTGCACGAAGACCAGGCTATTCCAGCTTGGCACAAACCATTTCCAATATAATAACTCCGAAGCTCAACCAACAATTCTGTCAAATCGCCCACAGCCTTGCTATCTGGATCGAACCAGCTTGAGCGGTTTGCCTTATCAAAATAATCGAATTCATAACTTCCTCCATCGGCCTCAGCAAAAAGCCTGGCTCTAACTACTATTTTCTGAGCCTCCGACGGACCAGCGTCTAACAAAAGCTGGCCAATTTTTTGATACAGTTCCTGTTCACTCATTAGCTACCACCTTTAGGCGCATTCTTAAAATCAACAATCACAGGACGTACTCCATCGATCGAGTTTCTAACATTGAACCTATCTGGTCTGAGGCTAGTGTCTGCAATTAAATAAATCCGTCCCCTTCTCTCGTCCCCTTCCCCCCACTCGCACCCTCTATCTCAATTTTAGACCCGCCTGAGTAAATGGGGGGATTACCACATACAATACGCAGCCAAGAAGAAAGGTTAACACCGATAAAACAACACCGGCGCAAGGCCGGTATTGTGGATAAGCCATGATCAAGCAAACTCTATTTTGCAATCTGACAAAGGGATTGAGCGGCCATCGGAAATATTCAATTGATCACCTTTGATTTGGGCGAGTAATAGACCAAGGCCAATTGCCCCTGCCTCAATATCTTTTCTCCAACCGTCAAGATCACCATGATAGGAGATCGCATGAAAAATAGGTCCCTCGGGCGGTATGACTCTGCACCCCCGATCATTTACCCCTCCACGAACAGCATTCGGAGGCTCAGAAAAGCAACTAATGTTATTAAATTGTTTCCGTAGTTTGTTTTTCCCGTCATCCGAAAAATAAATAACTTGCTGCCCATCCACAACCGTAACACCAGGTACATTTCGAGCGTTCGGTTGCTCAATTTTCCCACCCAAAATTTTTTCTAACGTTTCCCGACCACCACTCATCTCACGCCTCACTTTGTTGATGGGGCAATTACAAATTTAAAGTTTGTGACGCGCGCATCGGCAAACACTTTTGAGCTAGCAACCGGCTAACTCTGTAAAAAGGGGACAGACTTATTTGGAAACTAGGAATTAAATAATCCGCCCTTCCAACAAACAAATTTATCCCCTTTCCTCCTTTCCCTCTTACTCGTTCAAGAACGCATCTGTCGCAGGATCATTAAATGAACTTCCAAGTTACATTTAACCAAATGATCTAGCGAAGCAGTCCCCCCAACAAACAGTGCCGGCTCAAAGCCGTAAAGCTCACTCTCATCAAGCGCCCCAAACTTCTCTAGCGCTCGCTCAAATAGAAACTCACCTTGATCATCCTCCAAATCATAACGCTCCTTATCAGACATAGCGAAAAATGTCTGAAGGGCTAGATCCGGATTTTTGTTAGGCGTTTTCAGTTTACTCATTAACGCGACGATAGACCCCGTCGGACACGAAACAACAATCTTCTGATTGTATTTTTCACCCCAAGCATAGAGAGTCCCAAACGCGCTCCTCGCAATAACGTGGTAGTTATCTATTTGTGGAAATTCAGTGCCCGCGAGCCACATATCGAGCAGATGTTTATAATCATCCGGATTTACCGTCCAGAAAAGGCCATTGGCATATCCGCACCACCCCTCATCCTGCCAATAGTCAAGCAACGCCTCAGGCAGCACCCCACGATATTTAGCAATTTGGGAGTCAGGCACATGTCGATGAGATGTGGCTTCCCCCATCACGCTGATGAAATACTGGAAATCTTCGTCCCTCATCTTGCCTGTGCTCCTCTGAGTAGCTCTAGCCGGACATTCAATTTAGCGCTGCCAGCACCGGTGGAAATGGCCGTATCTACGGCTTGATCGACAGATGATAAACGACTTGACCAGCTAGCACCTATGGATGAGTTCACATTGGTGTCCCCCATCCTTACCGGCGCTGGCGTCGTCCAACCGCCTGCAACCATGTCAGGCTCGTGCAAGGCTGCAAGACTAGATTTAATTTCCTTGGCGCGATCTTTTGCCATCTGCGTTGCCGTAGAACGATCGACACCTTTATTTATTAAACTTTGTCGAATACTCTCAGACACTTCTCTCTCGAACTCACGACCTAGACTTCGCTGCATTGAATCAGCTGCGGGATTGCGGCCTTGTTGAATGTAGGCATCCCGTGCAATTTTAAACTCATCAGCTGTCATGCTATTAATCGCATCCTGCTGAGCTTGCAACTGCTTGTTGTACTCCTTCAAAAATGTTTTCTGCTGATCGGGGGACATTTCTTTGTAGCGAGGATTATCGTAGGGATTAAAACCGTCTAGCTTCAGCTCATCAAGACGATCAATCACCTTGGTTGGTTGAGTCCCCTTAACACCCGAACTATAGTCCACGGTGTTTTCAACAACCTTCCCATTAACCGTCGTCGTGCCAGGGCCATACCCCCCCTCAAGCTTCTTGCTATACGCCCCCTCCACGCTGCTCCAGTTCATCGGCTTACCGGCCGACACTTCAGCTTTGGCAATGTTGGCCATATCGGCCATTTTTTCAAGCTCTTTGGCACCCACCTTGATCCCGGCTTTCGCCAGCGCCACGCCGCCCTTGGCCGCCGTGCCCACGCCCGTGGCGATGGTGCCGACTTGCCAGACCAGTTCGCCAATATCCTCGCCCAGTTGCACGGCACGTTCGTCGCCGCCGTGTTCCAGGGCGTCTTCGATACGTGCGATTTTGGCTTTGGCGTCACCGACCATTTCATCGCCTAATCTCTGGCGGGCCTCGGGATCGTCGATCAAGGCTTTGATACCTTTGATCCCTTCAACCGGATTAAGGAGAAACTGCGTCAAGCCTTCGACATCGCTCCAACCCGCCTGCGCCAAGCCTTTGCCAATGCCGAATCGGGTCAGTACTTCTTGTTTTTGGTAAATGAACGCCCACTTGGCTACAACCTGAGCTTTGCCCGTCAGGTCAGCCGCGCTGTATTCCTTCTCCGCCTGAACAAGTTGCTGGGTCGCCAGCCAGTTGTTGTCCACCGCTGCCCCGGCCGCGCTGGTGGCGGTGGCCGGGTCGAGCGAGGAACTGGTGGCCGCCAACCCGGTGACAATGCTGACGATCAGGTTGCGCTTGGCCTCACGCTGGGATTCGCTTTCATCGGGGCTGGCTTCGGAGAACAGGCCGGTGAGCAGGCTCGACGCCGCCGCGCCTGCGGCACCGCTGCCACAGCTCTGGCTGCTGGCTGCGGCACCGGCGCAGGCGACGATGCCGTGCAGGGCGGCGTGCAGCGGCGAGCCTTCGGTGAGTTTGCCGTCCGCCACCAGGTCGCCGATGTAGCCGGCACCTTGCTGCTGCACGTAATTGACCACCAGCCCTTGAACGAAGGCACTGTTGCCGCCGCTGATATTGCCGCTGGCCGCGCCCACCAGGGCGGTGGTGATCTGCCGGTAGGTACCGCCCGCGCCCCACTTGTCGGCGATGCCGCTGGCTTCGGCGTTCAGGCGCTGAGCGCTGCCGAGCAGGGCCAGGCGTTCGCTGTCGGTGAGTTTGGCGTTGGGGTCCAGGGCCGCGTTCTGGGCCGCCTCGGCCTGTTTGCGCTTGAGGTCGACTTCCTTGGCCTTGTTGGCGAGCAAGGTGCTGGCTTCGTTGGCGAACGCCCCGACGATCTCGAAACCGGCACGGATTTCGTCTTCGTCGAAGATCGGCTTGAGCGTGTTGGTGGTGTCGCGGTCGCTGGAGACATCGCGGTTGAGGCTGGCGATAGTTTGCTCGCCGTTCTTGCCGGTGCGCTTCTGTTGCTCGGCGTCGTTGCTGATGACGATGGTGCCGCCACTGATGCCGCTGCGGGTGACGCTGCTGGCGTCGTCGCTGGCACTGATGGCGATCGGCATCGTGGCGCTGAGGTCGTTGTCGTTCTTCGGCAGGTCGGTGCCAGGGGTTTGCGTGCCGCCGCTGGTGGCGTTGCCCTGCTGGTCCTTGCCGACTTCGCGATAGCCGCCGCCGACGCTGACGGTGCTGGCGTCGTACTCGGCCTTGTTCTTGATGTCGCGACTGGTGAGGCTGGCGGTGACCAGGCGATTCTTGCCGTCCTGCACGGCCTTGTCGCTGCTGGCGATGACAGCGCCGACCAGGTCGGTGTTGCCACCCACCCGAATGTCGAACCCGTCGTCCCCGGCCTTGATGCCCGATTGCTCGGTGACGCTGGCGTAATTGGAGTCGATATCGGTGGCACCGAAGCTGCCGCTGGCACCGCTGACCGAACTCATGCCTAAGCAGAACGGCGGAATGCAGAGGCTGATGCCAACGCCCAGGCTCTTCTCATCGACCACGTAGGTGTTGGTGTCTTGCAGGCTTTCGATGTTCAGGTCGCCGCCGATATCGGCCAACACCTGTTTGCCGCTCGCCACCGCGCCTTTGAGGTTGGTGTCACCGCCCGAGGACAGCAACAACTGGTTGCCCGCCTGGACATGGGTATTGGTGTGGGTGAGCCCATCGCCATCCGCCTGGCCGCGGCTGCCGGAGGCACCCAGGTCCAGGGTGAAGCCGTTGCGTGCACCGAGGGAAAAGCCGATGCCGATGCTCGCGCTGCTGCCTTTGCTGTCGGTTTCCTGCTTGTCGATATTGCGCGCGGCGAGCAGGTTGATATCGCCGTCCGCCAGCAGGCTGGCGTTGCGGCCAGCCTTGATATCGCTGCCTTGCACGGTGATGTCGCTCGCGGCGCCAGCTCCCGTGGCGCGCAGGCGAACGTCGTTGCCAGCGGTCA
This sequence comes from Pseudomonas brassicacearum subsp. brassicacearum, assembly GCF_008801605.1. Taxonomy (GTDB): domain Bacteria; phylum Pseudomonadota; class Gammaproteobacteria; order Pseudomonadales; family Pseudomonadaceae; genus Aquipseudomonas; species Aquipseudomonas brassicacearum. The sequence goes on from NZ_VZPJ01000021.1 coordinate 30,267, forward strand.
TGGTCGAGCCAGCCGCGCTGTCGCTGGTGTAGGTGGTGGTGCTTTCGTTCTTCTTGGTGCCCAGCGACAGGCTGATGTTGATCCCGCCCACCGCGCCCGGGTCCATCGCCACGGCAGTGGCGGCATTGTTGGCGGCCATCACGGCAGTGGCGGCAGCCAGGGCCTTCATGCGCCCGTCGTCGGTTTTCTCCGACGCCCGTTTCATTTGCTGGGACGTCTGGATCGCACTGATCACCGGGTTGGTCACGGTGAGGGTGAACCCGGTCTGCTTGAACAGGGTTTCACGCTCGCGCTCGCGGGTGTTGCGCGCCTCGACGACGTCGATGGTCTGCGCCGTGACGTCGATGTTGCCTTGTGGCGCCGACACCTGGCTGCCCACCTGACGGTAGCCCTTGCCCGCTTCGATCAACACATCGCCAGCGGTCGAGCCGACGGTGCTGGCCACGGCCGTGTGCTCGGTGGTGAGGTCCTTGACGCTTTGTTGCTGGCTGCCCAGGGTGACGGCGATGCCACCGCCGCTGAACAGGCCGCTTTTCTTCACGGACTTGTCGTGGCGTTCGCTGCTGCTGGCGGTGTCGGCTTCGATGTTGACGTTGTTGTCCGCCACCAGCACCGTCTGGGTCGTGGACACCACGTTGCTGCCCTTGAGGTTGATGTCGCGACCGGCCTGCACATAGGTCTGCTCGCCGCTCAGGGTGGAGCCTTCGACCGAGGTCTGGCTGATGGTGTCGCGGGTGGTGGTGGTCTTGCTGGAGAACATCCCGTTGCTGCCCTTGACCTTGTGGGCTTCATCAGCGAACTGGTAGTTCTGGCCGGCGGTCAGGTTGACGTCGCGCTTGGCCTCGGCAAACACCGCGCCTTGCTCGCTGGTGACATGGGCGGCGCGGGCGTTGAGGTCCTGGCCCGCGCTCAAGCGCACGTCGCCCTGCCCTTGGACCTGTGAGCCGACTTCGGTCTGGCTGGCGTCCTTGCGCCAGTTGCTGCTGTTCCAGGTCAGCGCTTGCTCGTGGGCTTCGCCGACGGTGGCCAGGTTGATGTTCTTGCCCGCCTCCAGCAACGTACTGCCGCCCTTGCCAGCATTGACCACCTGGGCTCCGGTGAGGTTGAGGTCGTTGCCGGCGCTCATCCCCATCGTGCCCTGGGCACCGCTGACGAACAGCCCGGCCACCCGCGACAGGTTGGTGCGGGTGCCTTGGGCACTGCTGCTGTCCCGGCTGCTAGAGATGACGTTGATGTCCTGCCCGGCCTTGACCGACAGGCTGTCCACGGCACCGATCAGGCCGCCGAGGTTGTTGAGGTTTTCCCGCGCGGCGAGCGATACCTTGTCGGCCTGGATGCGCCCACCGAGGTTCTCGATGTTCTGCGCGGTGATCGCCATGACACTGCGCCCGGCCAGGCTGCCACTGTTGACCAGGTCGCCGGCGATGTTCAGGTTCAACTGCTGCCCGGCAATCAGGGCACCGGAGCCGTTGAGGTCGCCTTCCTGGACCCGTACGTACACCTGCGGCACCAGCACGTTGCGGGTGTCACCATTGGCGAGGGTGACTTGCTTCTGCACCAGCCAGACGATGTCACTGGTCAACTGAGCCATCTGCTCGGAGGTCAGGGCCACGCCGGGCACCAGTTGCCATTGGCTGGCGACGGTCACGGCGTTGTCGATCAGGGCACGATATTGCGCTTCGTCATTGGCGTAGCCGTCAAGGAAACGTCGGCCGGTGAGTTGCGCGATCTGTTCACGAATCAATTTCTGTTCGTAGAAGCCGTCGCCCAAACGTTGTTGCGTCAGGGCTGGGTCGACTTGCAAGCGCTGCAACATGTAGTCCGACGACAGCCAGGTGCGATAGCTGGCAAAACGCGGGTCGGTTTCGATCAGGTAGCTGCTGGTGTTCTGCGGATTGGTGGTGAACAGGCTGTTGTTCGGCAAGGCCAGGGATGGCCCGCCACTGCGAATCTGCTCGGCCACGCCCTTGTTGTTGAGGGTGGTCTGGGCCGCGACCTGAACGATAGGCGCCACTTGATAGGTTCTGCCGACCGGGGCGCTGACCGTGCCCGTGGCGGCTATCTGCTCGCCGACGCCCTGTGTGGCGCGGGCGCTGATCTGGGTGCCGGTACCGTTGCCGGCGGCGTTCTGGGCGAACACGGTCGGCTGCAGGGTGATGTCCTGGATCAAGGGGGCTGGCGTGTAGGCCGTGACGGCCGTTCCCTGACGGTCCCGGCCCTTGCGCTGGATGCGATAGAAATTGCTGACGGTGCCGCTGTCGGTAGTGGTGCGCTGGCCGGTCAGTTCGGTGTTGGTCAGGCTGGTAATGTTGGCCTGCAACAACCCACCGGCAATGATGCGGCTCTTGTCGTTGAGCACATCCCCTGCGTTGATCTGCATCGTCCCACCAGACAGGATCTGCGCCGGTGCCGAGGTGGCGATCTGGGTCTCCTGCACCACGCGGGTGTAGTCGTAGCGGTTCCAGTTGTCTTTGCGCCCCTCTGGGGTGGTCAGGTGAAGGACCTCGTCGTTGTTCACGGAGATCTGGTCGCCCTGGTAGCGGTTCGGCGAACCGCTGAGCTGGAAGTCCTGCAAGGCGGTGCGGCTGACTTCCACTTGCTGAGTGCTGAAATGTTCGTTGGTGTTGCGCACGTTTTGCACATCGAGCGACAGGTTGCCGAGGGCTTCGATGGTCGCACTGGCGTTGGTCAGCAGTTGAGCACGGTCCTGGGCCTTGTCAGTCGCACTCAGCGCACCACCGATGGCGAGGTCCCCGGCACTGAAGATCAGCGCCTGCTCGCGGTTATCCAGGGTGCCGGTACCAATGTCCAGCGACTCACGGGCGGCGATGGTCGCGGCGCTGCCGTTCTCATCACGGTTGCTCAGCGCCGAAGTGGCGATCGCCAGTCGATCACCGTACAGACGTCCGGTGCCCAGGTTGTTGAGCGACAGCGCTTGCACACGCACTTGCTGGCCGTCGATCAGGCCACGGTTGGTCAGGCTGTCGTTTATGCTCAGGCGAACCTGGCCGGCGCTGATCTCGCCGCTGGCGGCGTTGTCCAGCGTCTGCGAGCGCACCAGCAGGAGATTGCCTGCCAACAGTTTTCCGCTGTTGTTGAAAGCGCCCTCGGTGCTCAGGTCGATCTTGTTATTGGCCTGGATCTGTCCACTCAGGTCCAGGCCACTTTGCAGGCTGAACGTCAGGTCGCCCAGGCTCAGGGCTCGACCGGTGCCTGCGTAATAGGCCGCGTTAAGGGACAACAGGCTGCCAGCGAGCAAGGTCCCGTCGAGGTTGTGCACTGCCTGGCGACGCTGCGCCGGATCGCGATCAGTGATGGTCAGGCCGGCTCCCGCGGAAATCAGGCCGCCCAGGTTATCCAGCGTTTGGCTGACGCCGATGGACAATCCTTGGTCGGCGCGCACGGCACCGGCCTGGTTGCCGAAGGTGTCGAGCGCCAGGCTCATGGCACGCCCTTCAAGGCCCTGGTTGGCACCTTGGGTGGCGCTGTTGTCGAGCACGCCGGCAATCACGCCCAGCATTCCCGCGCTGCGCACCAGTCCGCCCTGGTTGTTGAGCGTATCCCCCAGCACCAACTGGACATCGCCGAGGCCTTGCAATTGACCGCCGCGGTTATCCACCCGGGCACCTTCGACCTGTACGGTTTTTTCGCCAATGATCTGGCCACCACTGCCGTTGGTAAGGTCGGTGGCCTTGAGCACCAGCGCGCCTTTGGCGCCGAGGAAGCCGCCACTGTTGTTGAAATGGGCGCTGTGGATTTCCACCGCACCCTGGCCGCTGATGCCTTGGGTGGTGCCGGACTGAAGGTTGTTCAGCGCCTGGCTGTCGGTGTCGATGAACAGCTTGCCCTTGGCCTGGATCAGGCCCGCCGCGTTGCGCAGTTCACCGCTGCGCAGATCGAGGGTCGCACCGGCATTCAACGTGCCCTGGCTGTTGTCCATCAGCAGGCCGTGGCTGTCCAGGTCCAGGGCCTGGCCACTGATCACCCCGCCCTGGTTATTCAGGCCCTGGGCCGACAGATCGATATCGCCCAGCGCTTCAAGACGCCCGCCGCTGTTGTTCAATGCATCGGCCGAGACGCTGACCAGCAAGCCGGACTTCACCGAGCCCAGCACGCCGTTGGTGTTGTTCAACTGCCCGGCGATGATTTCCATGCGCTGGGTGGCGGCGAGCGTGCCGCCGATATTGTTCAAGCGGTCGAACGTCGCGTACAGCTCACCGCCAGCACTCACGGTGCCTTGGGTGTTATCCAGCGCCTCGCCGCTGACCTTTGTCGTCCCGCTGGCGGCCAGCGTCCCGCCGTCGTTATTGACCTCTTTGTCGGCCGTGACGGTCAACGCACCGTTATCGGTGGCGAGGACTTTGCCGTCCTGGTTGTTAAACGTCCCGACCTTCAGGACCACCGCCCCTGGACTGCTGACTTGTCCGGCCTGATTGTCGAAGCGTTCACGGGCGGTGACCTGCAAGGGCTGCGCGCCGGTCTGGAGAATGCGTCCGCGCTGGTTGGACAGGGTCGTGGTGTCGAGCGTGATCTGTTGGCCTTGGGTCAGGCCATCATCGACCACCACCTCGCGGGCCTTGACGCTCAATGTGCCATTGCTCGCCAGGGTACCTTTGCTGCCAGCCAACTGGGTGGCCTGGATGTCCAAGGTACCTTTGCCGGCGTGCTCGACCTTGCCCTTGCTGTTGTCGAGGCGATCGGCGCCAAGCTTCAGGTTGTTGCCGTTGGAGGCAATACGGCCACCGCTGTTGTCGAGCGTGGCAGTGGCTTTGATCGACGCGTCGGCGGTGCCGGTCTGCACCAGCTCACCGCCGACATTGGCAACATCCCGCGCGCCCAATTGCAGGTTGCCAGCGGTGACCTTGGCCCCATTGGTGCGCAGGGTATTGGTCGCTTTGGCAGTCAGCACCTGGGTCGCATCGACTTGACTGCCACTGAGGTTGGCATCGCCGCCGCTGGCCGTCAGGGTGACGTTTTGACCCAGGGTCTGGCTGCTGCTCAGGTCCAGGTCAGCGGCCTCGACGCTGACATCGCCGCCGGCAAGGTTCTGGCCTTGCGCCTTGACCGTGGTGGCCCGAAACGCGAGGTTGCCGCTGCTGCCCAACTTGCCGTCCGCCCCGACGCCCGCCGCCAGGCTCGAGGCCGTGGTGCTGCGAATGTTCTTGGCGGTCAGTGTCGTGTGGTTCTGGCTGGCAACGGTGCCGCTGTTGTCGATGTCACCGGTACTGTCGAGGCCCAGGTCGCCCTTGGCGTAGAGTGTGCCGCTGTTTTCAACACTGGCGGCATTGATTCGGGTCGCTGTAGCGCTGCTGATCGCACCCTGGTTTTGCAATTTGCCGTCGGCGCTGATCACGACCTCGCCAGCCATGGCGCCGATCTGCCCGGCGTTGCGCACACCCACGCCGGATTCGGTGCCCACCAGCATGATCTTCCCGGCATACATGCCGCCGAGCTTGGCAACGTCGATGGCAACGGTGGGTTTGTCTCCCTCGGTGCCTGGCAGCGGCGTGGCCTGGGTGTTGTCGGCATTGACCTGATTACGTCCGGCGGTGACCTTCAAGTCGTTGGCCCACACCCCGGCGTTGACCTGCACCGAGCGGGCAATCAGGTCCGTGTAGTCGGTCTCGCGGGCATCCAGGCCTTTGCCTTCGATATTGATGGTGCCGCCCTGCACGGTGTAGCCGGTGATGCGACCGTTCTCCAACTGCGCCCGGCCGGTGCTGAGGGTGGCCCGGTCGGCGTTGATGAAGCCGCAACCGTTGCAGGTGATGCCGGCCGGGTTGGCGATCACCACTTCGGCGCGCTGGCCGGCGACTTCGACGTAACCGCGCAGTTGACTGGGATTGCTGGCGTTGACTTCGTTGAGGATGACCCGCGCGCTGCCATTGCCCAACATCGGGTTGCCTTCGATCCAACCGCCCAGTTTCGTCTGGCTATTGCCCGTGCCGTTGTTGAGGATCACCCCCCGGCTATCGACGTCGAACTGGTTGTAAGTGTTGCGCGAGACACCGCCGGCGCTGGGGGCCTGGATATTGACCTGCGGCGTGCCGTTGGCGCTTTGTATCACCATGGGTTGCTGGCCGGCCGGAGCGCCAGGATCGGCGACGATGGTTCCAGCCCAGGCCGGCGCCACGCTCAAGGACACCAGGCCAATCGCGGTCATCAAGGCAAAGCGCAACGCCCCGAGTGTCGCCGTGCAAGCCGCTGCGCTCGTCGTCGGCCCGGAGCGGGTCCCCGGCGCCTTGACTTGGCTGGTGACGTTCTCGGCCACGACCATCAGCAGTCCGCGGGCCTTGTTGAAAACGATTCGGTACAGATGCTTGTTCATAGCAATTCCATTTGCGGAGCCAGCCCGCACGACCAGTGGTTGGAGTTACGCTTCGATTGCCAGTGGGTGGGCGGCGAACCAGGCCTGGGCCTGTTCGGGAATGACCCCGATCCCTTGGAATGTCTTGACCCGCAGGCCGCGCTCATCGCCTCGGTGATAGAGCGCACGGGCGCAGCGATCGATGAAAAGGTGACGTTGCAACAAGCGGCTCAATGCCGCCGTGTGGCCAAAGGGAGCGACCCAGTCGTTGAGCCAGAGGCGCTCGCCGCTGTTCCAGTCGTCTTGGGTCAGCGCCAGCGGCGACTGGCGCAGGTAGCGTTGCTCTGCCGCCTCGTCGAGGTTGAGCCAGGACAGGTAGAACACCGGCTTGCCGTGCTCGGAGCCGAGCACGAACTGGCGATGCTTGAGGGCCGGCAGCAGCAGCGTCGGCAAGGTGTGCAACGGCGCATCGCGATGGGCCTTGGAATGCATCCACAACCAAGTGGCAGAGCCAAACACCGCGGCTTCGCTCCAGGGTTCATCGATCAGGCCGGGGGCGATAATGTCTAGCGTCTCGAACTGCATGGGATCACCTCAGAATGACCAGATGACGGTGAAGGCGCTGGTCACGTTGGCCGTCTCGAAACCATCGGGTTTCTTCAACGGCGTGCCCACCGACCAGTCATAGGACAGGCCCTTGTAACCACCGCGAATGCCCACCACGGCCCCTGCCAGGCGCTGGCCGATCAGGAACTCACTGGATTGACCGCTGACTTCGCCATAGTCAATACCGGTGTAGAGCTCCTGGCCGGTCTGCCCCAAGGACAGGCCGACCTCGTTGCGCAGGGTCCAGCCACGGTCGGCGGAAAGAATGTTTTCACCATCGAAGCCCCGCACGCTGTAGCGCCCGCCAATCGAGAAACGATCCTGGGGCACCAACGGCGTCCGGTTCCATTGCGCACGCCAGCCACCGATGTAGCGCAGTCGCTGATCGCCAAGCTGAAATGGCACCTGCAGTTGGGCGTCGGCGGTGATGATTTGCGAGCGCGACGTGCCGGCATCAAAATCTTCCTCGGGTGCCCTGAGCGAGTCGTGGGCACCGGTGCCGCGACGATAGGCGACACCCAGGTCAAGAATCGAAGCGCCAATGAACTCTCGATGATCCAACCCCAACTGCCAGCCGGCCATGCGGCGTTTCTGGTTGCCGACTTCGGTGTCGTCGATGAAGTTCTCCGACGAACGCGTCCAGAGGCTGCCCCAGGCGGTGGTCTTGCGAACAGCGTCGCGGTACAGCAGGCGGGACAGACGCAACTCGTTGTTACGACTCTCGCCCCGGTACTGATAGGTCTGGTTGGTGCCGGCGACGGACTGTTCGTAGTTGTATTCACTGCTGGTGAACCCCACCTGCCAGTAGCCGAACGGCAGCGAATAATGCAGCGTGCGGCCATCGGAGCCACGGTGCCCGGACTCGCCCCCGCCCAAGTCATGGTTGACGCTGGCGTAGAGCAAATCGTTGAGCGAGAGCAGGTTGTCCAATGACAGCGACACGTTGCCCTGGTATTTACCGGTGGTCTTGCTGCCCGAATTGTCCACCGACAGGCTCACACGGGCGGGGAACCGCTGGCTCCAGGCGATCACCACGTCGCTCTCACCGGGTTTGGCGTCGACGGCACGGGCCGGCGCGATCTTGATATCGGCTTCGGCGGTCGGCACACGCTTGAAGTTTTCCAGCGCCTGCTCGATGTCGCGCAAGTTGAGCAGATCGCCAGGATTGGCCGGCATCGCGTTCCAGGCATTGGCGCGGGAGCTGGTGCCCTCTTCGAAACGAATCTCGCGAATGCGCCCCGGCACCAGGGTCAAGACCAGAACCCCGCTGTTCAAGTCCTGGGCTTCGGCGAGCACGCGAGTGGTGACGTAGCCGGCCTCGATGATCGCGTTCTGCATGCGCTTCATCGTCAGATTGATCCCGCCACCGCCGAGGCAACGACCGATGGCAGGGTCATCCTTGGAGTTGGCAGCGCGCAACGCCCACTGGAATTTCTCCGACGCCTCGCCAATCAGACGGATGTCATTGATGGCAAAGCAGGGACTTTCCTTGGCGGGCAAGCGATCGACACCCTCAGCCACAGGGGCCGCCTGCAGGCGCACATCCGGCCGGGATTCCAACTGCTCCCTCAACACCCGTTCGCGCTCTTGCTGGCGCAGCAGTTCTTCTTCAGGCCCAGCCGCCTGCGCAGCGCTCCACGCACCCGTCATCCACGCTGTCATCAACAGCAGCGCGAGAGACTTGGCGTTTTGTGCAGATGAACGGGTTCCGTCAACACAACGGCGAGTATTGCTCGGTTTACGCGTTCGGCAGGGTGCGGCTGGGTGCATGTCACATCCTTGTGGCCTGAATCAAAGACACGGTGGGTCACGCCCGCCGGACGCGGCATTGGCGCTGACATAGATAAAAGAGGTACGAATTCCATCGAAAACGAAGGAAAAGTCCTACAACGTACCGAGACGGTCAGATAGCCGAGGGGAAAGAAAGTTTCGCATTACCGAAATATCCTCGATACAAATGGCTAGAAATGGGGAATCGGTCACAGCATTGAGGGGTGAAATGGCCGTGCAAGGCCTGAACGGCGCGCTCAGACCGGAGTTGATCGTTCGGGGATGGGGATGGAAGCAGGAAAAGTCAGCGGCAATTTCGCTAACCCATTGTTTATAATGGTGTCCCAGGGCAGGTTCGAACTGCCAACCTTCCCCTTAGGAGGGGGATGCTCTATCCAATTGAGCTACTGAGACACGAGTCGACCACGAGAGACGCGGTGCGCGGGACGGCGTGCATGTTAACGACCTGCCCTGCGTTTGTCATGTCGCCCATGGCTTTTTAAGTGTAGGCAAATAGTACTCCCTGTAAGGCTGGCAGATCCCGGATGCCGAGTTTTGGCCGCCATTCATCCGCCCTGGTTCGCTTATCCTAGTAAATCGGCAATTTGCCACTATCCTGTACAAGACAGGGACGGCACACGTTTTTGTCCATTTCCGTTATCCGCCAGACGGTATGGCACATAGACACAATCCGACGGTCACAGATGCGAACCTGTTGTTTTTTACCAACCAGTCCGCATTTTTTGATGAAGGGTACTGGCAGAACGCCTTTACCCGGATCAGAATTTGTCACAGAATTGGCGCCAATGATCTGGCAATTTTGAGGCATGATGCGGGCCTCTTAACAATTCAGGTTGAACATTTGGCAATGGAGCTTGTCCTATCGACATCCTGCGGCCAATCCCGAGAACCGCTCCCCTGAACTAACCGGTTAAATATATGCGCCCATTGAAACAGGCAATTTATTCCAGCCGTACGGCTGACAAGTTCGTCGTACGTCTGCCAGACGGAATGCGGGAACGCATTGCCGAAGTGGCTCGCAATCATCACCGCAGCATGAACTCTGAAATCATCGCGCGTCTTGAGCAAAGCCTTATTCAGGAAGGCGCGTTGGGTGAAGAGTTGAGCATGCGCCTGGACAGCCCAGAGCTGTCATTGCATGAGCGCGAACTGCTTCAACGCTTCCGACAACTCTCCCATCGCCAGCAGAACGCCCTCGTTTCGCTGATTGCCCATGACGCAGAAATGGCCGCAGACGCGACCTGATAGCCCCCAAAATACTCAAGCCAGCCTCGTGCTGGCTTTTTTTTGCCTGGCATTTGGCCCAAGCCTGCTTTTCAAGCACTCATCAGCGAACCAACACCACTGCTGACCCATGGCAGTAATGCTAAATTGATCCGCTAAAAAGTATGGGCATGGAGGCCTGCATGACAGGTCACGCATTCAAGATCCAAAGAATCCCAGGACTGGGCGTGGAAATCGTCGAGGCCGATTCAGATCGAACGTTCGTCCGGCATATGCACGAACATTTTGGCATTGGCTTGCTTGTGCGCGGGGCGCAACGTTCAGCCAGCGGCCGAGGCCAGGTAGAAGCGACGGCCGGCGACCTTATATCGGTCAATCCGGCCGAAGTGCATGATGGCGCACCCATCGGAAACGGGACACGTCGTTGGCAGATGCTGTATTTCGACCCGCCCCTGATTGCGCAGGCATTCAAGGATATGGCGAACGATGGGGGCATCTGCGCCCAGGAATTCGCTTATCCGGTACTGCCGCGCCCGCGCGCGGCAGAATTGTTCCGCACTTTGTACCAAGCCGTCGCTCAAGCCGAGGAGTTTGGCGATCACCTCAAGATCGAAGAAACGCTCGCGCTTTTGCTCGAACATTTGCTGGATTGCTCCATACCGGTATCGTCTTTGCCGGAGGTCGCGGCAAACCGTGCAAAAGCCCTGATCGACGACGATCCGCAGTCGTCCATGTCGCTTGCCCTGCTCGCCAGGGAGGCCGATTTAAGCCGTTTTCAACTGGTACGCGCCTTCACCCGCCTGACCGGTTTGACACCCCACGCCTATCTGCTGCAACGACGTATCCACCGGGCACGACAACTGATCGCTGCTGGCATGCCGCTGGCCGATGCGTCCCTGGCCAGCGGTTTCGCCGATCAGAGCCATATGACCCGATGCTTCGTGCGCAGCTTTGGATTCTCACCCGGCATGTACGCCCGGCAAGGGCACCCGTAGCGACCCGCAATTTCGTTCAAGATGCTCCTCCTCATCACAGGCAGGCTGGAGACTCCATAACTGCCAAGGTCGGCGTCGCATGAACCTCGAATTTTTTGTCACTTCCCTGATCGTGGCGGCTTCGCCTGGTACTGGCGTGGTCTATACGGTTGCAGCCGGCCTGGCCCGGGGCTGGCGCGCGAGTGTGGTAGCGGCATTGAGTTGTACCCTGGGGATCGTGCCGCACATGCTGGCAGCCATCACGGGCCTCGCGGCACTGCTGCACACCAGCCCACTGGCTTTCGAGATCACCAAGTACCTGGGCGTCGCTTACCTGCTGTGGATGGCATGGAGCACACTCCAGACCCACGGGGCATTGCATATTGATCCGCACAAGACTCCGCGCTCGAATGGCGCGGTGATTTTTTCGGGCATTTTGCTCAACCTGCTGAATCCAAAGCTGTCGATTTTTTTCCTGGCCTTTCTACCGCAATTTCTCGCGCCAGGAGAAACGGATGCCATGTGGCGCATGCTGCAACTGAGCTTCATCTTCATGGCGATCACCTTTGCCGTCTTCGTCATCTATGGCGTGCTCTGCGCATCGATGCGCCGCCATGTTCTGGAGCGTCCATCCGTGTTGCAGTGGTTGCGCCGCCTGTTCTCGGCAGCCTTTGTGTTACTGGCTGTACGACTGGCGTTGATGCAGTGATGCGTGGGGGATTTTGTGAAGAGCAGGGTTGGTGTGTATATCCATTGCTGCGGTAACGGGGCGCCGAAATCAACGTCCACCGCGAGGCGGCCTTGTAGCCGACCTGGCTCTTTGGTGATCGCGTTTCTCCTGTGGGAGCGAGCTTGCTCGCGATAGCGGAGGGTCAGTTTGTGATGATGTTGGATGTGCCTGCTGCTCTTGCCTTGGGTACTTGATCTCGACGCCCCTTCAACCAAAAAAAGCGCAAAAAAAAGGCGTTTCCCATTTCTGGAAGCGCCGTTTTTTCTAAGTCGACAGTATTACGCCAGACAGGCGAGTTTCTTGATGAGCGACTTCAGAGCAGGAAAATCGTCGCCAACCCCAGGAAGATGAAGAACCCACCACTGTCAGTCACGGCAGTGATCATGACACTGGCGCCCATGGCAGGGTCACGCCCCATGCGGGCCAGGGTCATGGGGATCAGGACCCCCATCAATGCCGCCAACAACAGATTGAGCGTCATCGCGGCCGTCATGACCACCCCCAGCGACCAGCTGCCATAGAGCAGATAAGCCACCACGCCAATCACACCACCCCAAATCACACCGTTGATCAAGGACACAGCCAGCTCCTTGCGCATCAATCGCGATGTATTACCGGTACTGACCTGGTCCAGCGCCATTGCACGGACGATCATGGTGATGGTCTGGTTGCCAGAGTTGCCACCGATACCGGCGACGATGGGCATCAGCGCCGCGAGTGCCACCAGCTTCTCGATGGAGCCTTCGAACAGCCCGATGACCCGGGAAGCAACAAACGCCGTGATCAGATTGATCGCCAACCAGGCCCAGCGGTTACGCAGGGATTTCCAGACCGAGGCGAAGATGTCTTCTTCTTCGCGCAGACCGGCCATGTTGAGGACTTCGCTTTCGCTTTCCTCACGAATCAAGTCGACCATTTCATCGATGGTCAGACGACCGATCAGCTTGCCGTTCTTGTCGACCACCGGCGCCGAAATCAAGTCATAACGTTCGAACGCCTGGGCCGCATCATAGGCGTCTTCGTCCGGGTGAAAGCTCACCGGATCGCTGGCCATCACCTCGGCCACCTGTTTTTCCGGATCGTTGACGAGCAAACGCTTGATGGGCAGAACACCCTTGAGCACGCCGTCGTAGTCGACCACAAACAGCTTGTCAGTATGCCCCGGCAGTTCCTTGAGGCGACGCAGGTAGCGCAGTACCACTTCAAGACTGACGTCCTCTCGGATCGTCACCATCTCGAAGTCCATCAGCGCACCGACCTGCTCCTCGTCGTAGGACAACGCCGAGCGCACACGCTCACGCTGCTGGCCGTCGAGGGCTTCCATCAGTTCGTGGACAACGTCCCGCGGCAGTTCAGGCGCAAGGTCTGCGAGTTCGTCGGCGTCCATTTCCTTGGCCGCCGCCAGCAACTCGTGATCATCCATGTCGGCGATCAGGGTTTCCCGAACCGAGTCCGACACTTCGAGCAGGATGTCACCGTCGCGATCAGCCTTGACCAACTGCCAGACCGTCAGACGCTCTTCCAGTGGCAAGGCTTCAAGAATGTAGGCGACGTCGGCGGAGTGCAGATCATCGAGCTTGCGTTGCAGCTCAACGAGATTCTGCCGGTGGACCAGGTTCTCGACCCGGTCATGATGCGGACCTTCCTGGCGATGCGTCAGGTCTTCGACGACCCGCTGGCGCTGCAGCAGCTCAACAACTTGAGCGAGGCGATCCTGAAGGCTTTCCTGCGTTTTTTTTACATCTACTTGGGTCATAGGCGAACTCCACTCCCAGCAGTGGAGCACGCCGGAAGGATCAATCAGTCAATTCATGATTGGCAAAACTAAATATTGAGTAACTACTGGGTAAGTCCATGGAGATATTCCAAAGCCCCGGCGGGGCTGACGGGCGCAATCATACACCGCTTGACGCTTTAAAACGCTAAAAAATCATGGCAAGAACAAGCGCTTGCGAGACAAACCTGAACACAGGCTGAACCTGTTCCTTTACGACGACTTATCCAGAAAAGAAAACACACGCCGCGGCGCAAATGCAGCGACTACCCTTCTCTTCTGCACCGTCAAGGAGGACGATCGGATGCATCCAAGCCACTGCCTGTTCCTGCTCGCCTGCTTGCCCTGCCTGCCTTTGTGGGCTGCCGGGCAGACCGTGCATCGCTGCGAAAACATCGCAGGGCACGTGACATTCACCACCCTGAGCTGCGGCCCGGGAGAAGCCCTGTCGCTACAACAGATCCATCCGTACCGCCCAGGTTCGACCGAACCGACAATCAAACCGACGACCGAGGCAATGCTGCCTGACGCGGAGCGCGGGCAAACATCCGGCAACAAAACCACGCGCAAGGAACCGACCGTGGTTGGCCAGTTCCAGGACCGCTGCGGGAACCTAATCGACGCCAGGCAACGCCGCGACGCCATCCTGGACCGACGCATCATCGCCGGCATGAGCCAACAGGACGTAGAGAGCGCCCTGGGCAAGCCAGACTCGATCAACGTTCGGAATTCGAGCACGCGGTATACCTACAAGGCGAGGAAAGGTCGCAGCGCAGAGGTCGTGTTCGATGAGAGGGGATGCGTGAAAGGCAAATCGTAGACAGCAAAAAGCCCGCGTTAAACGCGGGCTTTTTGGTGTTTGGTGCACTCGACAGGATTCGAACCTGTGACCGCTCGGTTCGTAGCCGAGTACTCTATCCAGCTGAGCTACGAGTGCAGATTGTGGTTTTATACCAGATCACAACTGGTTGAAGCCAAGTTATTTGCATTGCTGCAAACAACTCTTAAATGGTGCACTCGACAGGATTCGAACCTGTGACCGCTCGGTTCGTAGCCGAGTACTCTATCCAGCTGAGCTACGAGTGCATTTGTTGCCGCGCATTATAGGTCGTCAATTCCTTTTGTAAAGCGCTTTTTTCAGTAATTTCAATCACTTACTGAACAAGCCAGGTTTTGACGCACTAAACGAATAATGGCGGAGAACGGGGGATTCGAACCCCCGACACCCTTTTGAGGTGTACTCCCTTAGCAGGGGAGCGCCTTCGGCCACTCGGCCAGCTCTCCGCAACACGGGGCGTATATTAACCACCTTCATCCCCGTTTGCAAACATAAAAATCGATAAAAATTAATGGCTTGGTTCGTCGTCCTTCTCTTTCTTGATACGCAGGTAAATTTCCTCGCGGTGTACAGCAACCTCTTTCGGGGCATTGACGCCGATACGCACTTGGTTTCCTTTGACGCCGAGCACGGTCACGGTGATTTCGCCATCGCCAATAATCAGGCTTTCTGCACACCGACGGGTCAGAATCAGCATACCTTTCTCCTCACGCAATTCACTTAAGGGACAACAGTCTGCAAAAAAAAGGCATTGGACCTACAACCGAAACGGTCGAAGCCTACAGGCCTAGTATTGACCAGCGCGGGCAAAAGAACAGTTTTGGGACGCGCCATTCAGAAAAACAGAGGGCGCGGTCCAGCCGCGCCCTTCAGACAACGCTTTATTCGCCCGGTTGGGCAGGAGCGTCGAGTTCGAAAGCCGTGTGCAGGGCGCGCACGGCCAGTTCCAGGTATTTCTCTTCGATCACCACGGAAACCTTGATTTCCGAGGTAGAGATCATCTGGATGTTGATGCTTTCCTTGGCCAGGGATTCGAACATGCGGCTGGCCACGCCTGCGTGGGAGCGCATGCCGACACCAACGATCGAGACCTTGGCAATCTTGGTATCGCCCACCACTTCACGGGCACCGATCTCGCCAGCGGTTTTTTTCAGTATCGCTTCGGCAGACTGGTAGTCGTTGCGGTGCACGGTGAAGGTGAAGTCAGTGGTGTTATCGTGCGAGACGTTCTGCACGATCATGTCGACTTCGATGTTCGCGGCACTGATCGGGCCGAGAATCTTGAACGCCACGCCGGGGGTGTCTGGCACGCCACGGATGGTCAGCTTGGCTTCATCGCGGTTGAAAGCGATGCCGGAAATGATCGGCTGTTCCATGGATTCCTCTTCATCAATAGTAATGAGGGTGCCCGGACCCTCTTTGAAGCTGTGCAGAACGCGCAGCGGAACGTTGTACTTGCCGGCGAATTCGACCGCCCGGATCTGCAACACCTTCGAACCGAGGCTGGCCATTTCCAGCATCTCTTCGAACGTGATCTTGTCCAGGCGCTGGGCCACAGGCACCACGCGTGGGTCAGTGGTGTAGACACCGTCCACATCGGTGTAGATCTGGCATTCGTCAGCCTTGAGGGCCGCTGCCAGCGCTACGCCCGTGGTGTCGGAACCACCACGGCCGAGGGTGGTGATGTTGCCCTGCTCGTCCACACCCTGGAAACCGGCGACCACCACGACACGGCCAGCCTTCAGGTCGCCGCGAATCTTCTGGTCGTCGATCTGCAGAATACGCGCTTTGTTGTGCGCGCTGTCCGTCAGGATACGCACCTGGTTGCCGGTGTAGGACACCGCTGGCACGCCACGCTTGATCAGCGCCATGGCCAGCAAGGCGATGGTCACCTGCTCGCCAGTGGAAACGATCACGTCCAGTTCCCGCGGAACCGGTTGCTGATCGCCGCTGATTTGCTTGGCCAGATCGATCAGACGGTTGGTCTCGCCGCTCATTGCCGACAGCACAACCACCAGGTCATCGCCCGCCTCGCGGAATTTCTTAACCTTGTCGGCGACTTGTTCGATTCTCTCGACAGTGCCGACCGAGGTGCCTCCAAATTTCTGTACGATCAAAGCCATTTCAAAGCCGCCTCTGCCCATGAAGGGCGCCCAATAATCACTCAACAGCGGTCGGGCCCGTGACTAGACCACGAGCCCGCGACGCTGCCTTAAATACCCTGCTCTACAAATGCAACGGTCTGGGCCAGTGCTGCGTCCAGTGCGCCGACGTCGGTACCACCGCCTTGCGCCATGTCCGGACGACCACCGCCCTTGCCGCCCACTGCCGCAGCGGCTTGCTTCATCAAATCACCGGCTTTGAGTTGGCCAGTCAGGTCTTTGGTCACGCCTGCGACGAGAACGACCTTTTCCTCATGGACACTGCCGAGCAGGATCACTGCGCGGCCGAGTTTGTTTTTCAGTTGATCGACCAGCGCCAGCAGCGCCTTGCCATCCTGGCCGTCCAGACGCACGGCCAGCACTTTCACGCCCTTGACGTCCACGGCCTGGGCCGAGAGATCGTCGCCCGCGGCGCTGGCGGCCTTGGCCTGCAACTGCTCGAGTTGCTTTTCCAGCAGGCGATTGCGCTCCAGCACAGCCGACAGCTTGTCGATCAGGTTGTCACGGCTGCCCTTGATCAGGGTTGCCGCTTCCTTGAGTTGTTCTTCGGCCGCGTTGAGGTACGCCAGGGCCGCCGCGCCGGTGACCGCTTCGATCCGGCGCACGCCGGATGCCACGCCACCTTCGCTGATGATTTTCATCAGGCCGATGTCACCGGTGCGGTTGGCGTGGATGCCACCGCACAGTTCAACGGAGAAGTCGCCCATGCTCAGCACGCGCACGCTGTCGCCGTATTTCTCGCCGAACAACGCCATCGCGCCCTTGCGCTTGGCGGTCTCGATGTCGGTTTCTTCGGTTTCCACCGGGGAGTTCTTGCGAATCTCGGCGTTGACGATTTCTTCCAGCGCCTTGAGCTGCTCAGGCTTGATGGCTTCGAAATGACTGAAGTCGAAGCGCAGGCGCTGACTGTCCACCAACGAACCTTTCTGCTGGACATGCTCGCCCAGCACCTGGCGCAACGCGGCGTGCAGCAAGTGCGTGGCGGAGTGGTTCAGCGACGTGGCATGTCGAACATCGGCGTCGACATGGGCGGCCACCGGGGCGGCGATCATCAGGCTGCCCGAAGCCAGCACGCCGTGGTGCAGGAAGGCGCCGCCGGTCTTGGTGGTATCACGCACGTCGAAACGCGAACTGCCGGCCTGCAGGTAACCGCTGTCGCCGATCTGGCCGCCGGATTCGGCGTAGAACGGGGTCTTGTCCAGCACGATCACGCCTTCCTGGCCTTCGCTCAGGATGTCGACCGATTGCCCGTCCTTATAAATGGCAACGATCTTGGCCGAACCGGTGGTGCCTGCATAACCGGTGAACTCGGTGGCCACGTCAACCTTGACCAGGCTGTTGTAGTCCATGCCGAAGGAACTGGCGGAACGCGCACGCACCCGCTGGGCGTCCATCTCGCGCTCGAAACCTTCCTCGTCGAGGGTCAGGTTGCGCTCGCGGGCGATGTCGCCAGTCAGGTCCATCGGGAAACCGTAGGTGTCGTACAGCTTGAACACCACATCGCCCGGGACCACGTTGCCCTTGAGCTCGGCCAGGTCCTGCTCGAGGATCTTCAGGCCTTGCTCCAGGGTCTTGGCGAATTGTTCTTCTTCAGCCTTGAGCACGCGCTCGATGTGCGCCTGCTGGGATTTGAGCTCCGGGAAGGCTTCGCCCATCTCGGCCGCCAATGCCGCGACGATCTGATAGAAGAAGCTGCCCTTGGCGCCCAGCTTGTTGCCGTGACGGCAGGCGCGACGGATGATCCGGCGCAGCACATAACCGCGACCTTCGTTGGAAGGCAGCACACCGTCGGCAATCAGGAAACCGCAGGAACGGATGTGGTCGGCCACCACTTTGAGCGACGCCTGGTTGTCGTTGGTGCAACCGATGGCCTGGGCCGACGCGCTCAGCAGGCTCTGGAACAGGTCGATTTCGTAGTTGGAGTGAACGTGCTGCAGCACCGCACTGATCCGCTCCAGGCCCATGCCGGTGTCGACCGACGGCGCTGGCAGCGGATGCAACACGCCATCGGCGGTGCGGTTGAACTGCATGAACACGTTGTTCCAGATCTCGATGTAGCGGTCGCCATCTTCTTCCGGCGAGCCGGGTGGGCCGCCCCAGATGTCGGCGCCGTGATCGTAGAAAATCTCGGTGCACGGGCCGCACGGGCCGGTGTCACCCATGGTCCAGAAGTTATCGGAGGCGTAAGGCGCGCCTTTGTTGTCGCCGATGCGCACCATGCGCTCAGCCGGGACACCGACCTCTTTGGTCCAGATGTCATAGGCTTCGTCGTCAGTGGCGTAGACCGTTACCCAGAGCTTCTCCTTGGGCAGGTTCAGCCACTTGTCGGAGGTCAGGAAGGTCCAGGCGAAGGTGATGGCGTCGCGCTTGAAATAGTCACCGAAGCTGAAGTTACCCAGCATTTCGAAGAAGGTGTGGTGACGAGCGGTATAACCGACGTTCTCCAGGTCGTTGTGCTTGCCGCCGGCACGCACGCACTTCTGGCTGCTCACCGCACGGGTGTAGGCACGTTTTTCCTGGCCCAGGAAGCAGTCCTTGAACTGGTTCATCCCCGCGTTGGTGAACAGCAGGGTCGGGTCGTTGCCCGGAATCAAAGAGCTGGAGGCTACTCGGGTGTGGCCTTGCTCTTCGAAGAAGCGAAGGAAGGCTTCACGGATTTCTGCGCTTTTCATTAGGTTCTTCCACGGAGGCTGCGGCCAAAGGCCTGTGCAAAACGTCAACAGACGAAGCAACGGCAAAGGGCCGCATTATATCGGCCCTTCGCGTGGGGTACAGCGTGTTTATGCGATAGAAACTGTCAATTGGCCCGGTTGACGGGTCAGTGGCGGGAAAATTCGACGAAAGTGGCGATCACCTGGTCGATTTGCGCCGCGCTCACGTCCATGTGCGTCACCATTCGCAGGCGTGGCGCCGCGCTGAGCTTGACGCCCCGTTCATCGGCAAATGCCTTGATCGCCTCGGCCCGCTCGCCCATTTGCACGTAGACCATGTTGGTCTGCACTGGCTCGACTTCATAACCCGCCGCACGCAAGCCCTCGGCGAGCCGCTGGGCATTGGCGTGGTCATCGGCCAGGCGCTGGACCTGATGTTCCAGGGCGTATAGCCCCGCCGCCGCGAGAATCCCCGCCTGGCGCATGCCGCCACCGACCATCTTGCGCAGCCGGCGGGCCTTGCCGATCAGTTCGGCGCTGCCACACAGGACCGAGCCCACCGGCGCGCCGAGGCCCTTGGACAAGCACACCGACACCGAATCGAAGTACTGCGTGATCTCACGGGCATCGACATTCAGCTTGACCGCAGCGTTGTACAACCGCGCCCCGTCCAAGTGCAGGGCCAGGCCATGTTCCTGGGTGAAACGCCGGGCCCGGGCCAGGTATTCCAGTGGCAGCACCTTGCCCTGCATGGTGTTTTCCAGGGCCAGCAGGCGGGTGCGGGCAAAGTGGAAATCATCGGGTTTGATCGCCGCAGCGACATGCGCCAGGTCCAGGGTACCGTCCGCCTGCACTTCAAGGGGCTGGGGCTGGATCGAACCGAGCACGGCCGCACCGCCGCCTTCGTATTTGTAGGTGTGGGCCTGCTGGCCGACGATGTATTCGCCGCCGCGCTCGCAGTGGGCCATCAAACCCAACAGGTTGCTCATGGTCCCCGTGGGCACGAACAGCGCTGCGGCAAACCCCAGGCGCGCGGCCAGTTCGGCCTCGAGGCGATTGACGGTCGGGTCTTCCCCATACACATCGTCGCCGGTAGGCGCGCTGGCCATGGCATCCAGCATGCCGGCGGTAGGTTGGGTGACCGTGTCGCTGCGAAGATCGATAACACTCATGAATCTGGCCTCGGGCTCAAGTGGAGGGAAATCCCTTTCGAAGGGCAATTACTGCGGTCATGGCGAGGAATAATCAAGCCCAGGACGACACGAACCAACAGATTATTCAAAACCCCTGTGGGAGCGAGCTTGCTCGCGATGACGGCGGCACATTCAGCAGCGATGCAAGCTGATCCACCGCCATCGCGAGCAAGCTCGCTCCCACAAGGGGTTATGTGTTAAAAATTGTCCGCCGTCACAAAGCGTGGCGGCAAAACGTTCTCAGGGCGGGGTGTAATTCCCCACCGGCGGTAATTGCACGCAACGTGCATAGCCCGCGAGCGCTTGGTGGTACACCACTTTTTTAGGGTGTAGCGACAAGGTCAGCAGACCCGGTGTGATTCCGGGGCCGACGGTCATAGTCCGGATGAAGAGAGAACGGGATTGATACCCAAGGGCCGACTGCGACTGTCCGTGCGCGGCGTACCCTCGAATCCCCTTCGATTCATGACGCCCTGTTTTTCACACAAACAGGAACCAGAACATGCAACCCACTGCAATCGACAGCAAAAGCAAAAGTCATCCGGGCGAGCGCGTCGCGTTCATCCAGGCCTGCTGGCACAAGGAAATCGTCGACCAGAGCCGTAAAGGCTTCGTCGCCGAAATGATCACCCAGGGTTACCAGGAAAGTGATATCGACTTCTTCGAAGTCGGTGGCGCCTTCGAGATTCCGCTGCACGCCAAGCTGCTGGCCAAGTCAGGCCGCTACGCCGGCATCGTCGCCGCCGGCCTGGTGGTAGACGGGGGCATCTACCGCCACGAGTTCGTCGCCCAATCGGTGATCAGCGGCCTGATGCAGGTCCAGCTGGAAACCGAAGTGCCGGTATTCTCGGTGGTGCTCACGCCGCATCACTTCCATGCCGGGGAAGAACATCAGAAGTTCTTCTTCGAGCATTTCGTGCACAAGGGCCAGGAAGCAGCGAAGACCTGTGCCGATACGTTGCACAAGACCCGGGCGTTGCGCCGTAGTGAGCAGCGGGCGGTAGCGGTCTAAAAGCCGCTAAAAACCTGTGGGAGCGAGCTTGCTCGCGATGGCGGTGGTTCAGCCTGCATTAATGTTGACTGATACATCGCTATCGCGAGCAAGCTCGCTCCCACAATAGTTCGGTGTGGGTTTTAGATCAGGTTTTCGTCGGTCGCCGGCACGATCAGGATGCCAGCCCGCAAGCCATTCTTGACCTTGGGGTTCGGAAAGATGATCCGGGCACCCTCTTCTTCGATCACCCAGCGGGTCTGGGCGATGTCTTCGGCCAGCACGTAGCCTTTCCCCAATTCCGAGAAGTTCTCGATGTCCGCTGGCAGGTTCAGGCGGAAACTGTCGCTGTGCTTGATGATTTCCCGGGCCACGCTGAACAGCTGCAGGCCATCGAGCCCCTCATCCAGCTCCGGCTCGTTGCCCTCGATGATCTGTTGCAGGCGGGTTTCCAGCAGGCTGACGTTGACGCCGTCGTTCTGCCCGAATGGCCGGGCCTTGCCCAGTTCCAGGGTGAAGGACTCGGCACCGAGCTGGTCGTAGGTGTAGGCGCTGAACACAATGGACGGCTTGTTCTGCAGCAGCACCGCCTCCATGCCCCCGGCACGCAGGCGTGCCAGCTCACGGCGTGAATGCTGGCGACCTTCTTTCCACGGGTAGAGGGCGAACTGCTCGATCTTCGAGCCGCGGATGGCGGTGTGCAGGTCGTAATGCAAGCGACTGCGTTCTGGCCGGCTGAAGAAACTGGCGGCCAATCGCTCCAGCTCGCAGGCCCGCAGCGCCTCGGGGCCGCCGCTCAGCTCGTGGCGGCCATTGAACAGGCGGTTGACGTCCTGTTCGACGAAACGCTCACCGCGCCGGATGGCCTCGGGGTTGCCGAACAGGAACAGAATGCGTGCCCGCGGCTTCAAATGGCCACGGGCGATGTCATGCAGCAAGCGGTCGAGCAGCTCGATCGGCGCGGTTTCATTGCCGTGGATACCGGCCGACAGCAGCAGGTCCAGGCCGTTGTCCCGGGCTTCGGGCGGCTTGACCTCCAGCGCGCCCTCGCTCAACCAGCGCATCCGTACGCCTTCGACAGTCAGTTGAGTCTTCTCCGCCGGTTCACGGCCGGCGAGGGTCAGTTCAAGCAGTTTGCCGAGGGCGAGCATAGCGCGGTTTCCTTAATGGTCGTGGCCGCAATCCGGGCCATGGACATGGTCATCGTCGCCGACGTCCGCTGGTTCCATTTCCAGTTGCAGGCTGACCAGGTTGGTCGCCAATGGACGCAACAACAGGTTGGCGTATTCCTCGTCCCCTTCCTCGACATCGACGCCGATCAGCAACTGACCGCGGCCATCCTGCTGGATCCACAATTCCTTGCCTTGCCACATCACCGCGACGCGGGTGCAGGAAGTTTCCAGTTGAGTGCCGTCGGTGTCTTCAAGGATCAGCTGCAGGGTATCGCTCATGTCTTTACATTCTCGTCTGGGGATAAGGCAACGCGCCCTGCTTTGACTGTAGTCAGGTCGCGCGCGCTTTCAATTGATCTGGAAAGGATAAACCGCGCCAAGTTTAAGGATTTGTGTCAGTTCATCCAGTGCCGCACGGCATTCGAGCAGCAACTGCGGGTCTGCCAGATCGTTTTCGGTCATGCGGTCGCGGTAGTGCCGCTCGACCCATTGGGTCAGCGAATCGTACAGCGGCGCGGTCATGATAACCCCTGGGTTGACGGCCGCCAGCTCGGTTTCATTGAGCGCCACGCGCAACCTCAAGCAAGCCGGGCCACCACCGTTCTGCATGCTTTGCTTGAGGTCGAAGACCTTCACTTCGCGAATCACCCCGCCAGTGCCCGTCAGGCCCTGCAGGTATTGCCAGACACGTTCGTTGCTACGGCATTCTTCCGGCACGATCAAGAGCATCGAACCGTCGGGACGCGACAGTAACTGGCTATTGAACAGGTAGGAACGTACCGCATCATCGACGGTGACCGCCGAACGCGGCACGCACACCGATTGAAATTTCCCACCGACCTTGGCGAGTTTGCCGCTCAATTCGGCCAGCATCTTGTCGGTCTCGAGAAACGCGTCCTCGTGATAGAACAGCACTTCGCCATTGCCCACCGCGATCACGTCGTTGTGGAACACACCCTGGTCGATCACCGATGGGTTCTGTTGGGCGTACACCACGCCCTCCTCCCTCAGCCCGTGCAGACGGGCAACGGCCTGGGAAGCTTCGAGGGTCTGGCGCGCCGGGTATTTCTGCGGCGCGGGATAGCGGGTGTCAAAAGCACTGCGACCGAACACGAAGAATTCAACACCAGCCTCGCCGTAGGCGCGGCAGAAACGGGTGTGGTTGGCCGCGCCTTCGTCACCGAACTGCGCCACCGCCGGCAAGGCGGCGTGGTGGGCGAAGTGTTGCTGGTTGGCGAACATCGCCCCCAGCACCCGACTGGTGGTCGGATGTTCGATGCTGCGGTGGTATTTGCAGTTCAGGTTGGCGGCGGTGAAATGCACGCGGCCATCGGCCGTGTCGGCGCTCGGGCTGACTGTGGCGGCATTGGCCACCCACATGCTGGAGGCCGAGCAACTGGCAACCAGCAACGGCATCGCTTCTTTCGCGGCCTGCTGGATGACCTGGGCATCGCTACCGGCAAAGCCCAACCGACGCAGGGCCGCCACGTCCGGGCGTTCCTGTGGCGCCAGCACACCTTGCTGGAAACCCATGTCCATCAACGCTTTCATTTTCGCCAGGCCCTGCAACGCCGCTTCCTTGGGGTTGGAGGACTGCTGGCTGTTGCTCTGGGACGCGACGTTGCCGTACGAGAGCCCGCCGTAGTTATGGGTCGGCCCCACTAGACCGTCAAAGTTGACTTCATAGGATTTCATCAGCGAGGCTCCACGAGGATCTGTTTTTTTATAGGCATCAATAACAACCGAGTCGCGGCTATCGCGGGCAAGCCTTGCTCCCACAGGTTCTGCATAGTTCCTGTGGGAGCAAGGCTTGCTCTCACAGATTTGGCATAACGCCTGTGGGAGCAAGGCTTGCCCGCGATGGCGGTCTCAAGACATGCGCACGCCGGGAGTGAGGGCAGCCGGCATCACAAGGCTTGGTGTCTCCAGGGAAGCCACCGGGTACGCGCAATAATCGGCCGCGTAATAAGCGCTGGCGCGATGGTTGCCCGAGGCGCCGACACCGCCGAACGGCGCGCTGCTGGCGGCACCGGTCAGCTGTTTGTTCCAGTTGACGATACCGGCGCGGCTTTGCAGCCAGAACTGCTGGTAACGCTCCTGGGAATCGGACAGCAACCCGGCGGCCAGGCCATATTGCGTATTGTTGGCCTCGGCGATTGCCGCTGCGAAATCTTTGTAGCGGATCACTTGCAGCAACGGCCCGAACAGCTCTTCATCGGGACGCTCGGCCACGGCCGTCACGTCCAGGATACCCGGCGTCAGCAATGCGGCCTGGGCCTGCGGTTGGGTCATGCTCAACAGCGGCACGGCGCCTTTGCCCAGCAAATGGTTTTGCGCATCCATCAGCGCCTTCGCCGCGGCCAGGGAAATCACCGAGCCCATGAACGGCGCCGGTTGCTGGTCGAAGGCACCGACTTCAAGGGTCGAGCTGACCGCCACCAGGCGCGCCAGCAAGGCATCGCCCCAGGCGCCTTCCGGCACCAGCAGGCGGCGCGCACAGGTGCAGCGCTGCCCGGCGGAAATGAAAGCGGACTGGATAATGGTGTAGACCGCCGCATCGACGTCGGCCACCTCATCCACCACCAGCGGGTTGTTACCGCCCATTTCCAGCGCGAGGATCTTGTCCGGACGCCCGGAAAATTGTTGATGCAACAGATTGCCGGTGCGGCTGGAGCCGGTGAAGAACAGCCCGTCGATGCCTGGGTTCGCCGCCAGGGCGATACCCGTCTCCCGCGCGCCTTGCAGCAGGTTCAGTACGCCCGCCGGCAGACCGGCCTCGACCCAGCACTTGACCGTCAGCTCGGCAACTTTCGGCGTCAGTTCGCTCGGCTTGAACAATACGCTGTTGCCGGCCAGCAGGGCTGGCACGATGTGGCCGTTGGGCAAATGACCAGGGAAGTTGTAGGGGCCGAACACCGCCACCACACCGTGGGGCTTGTGGCGCAGCACAGCGGTGGCGTCGCCCAGGGGGCCGCTCTTCTCGCCAGTCCGCTCGCGGTAGCTCTGCACCGAAATGGCGACTTTGTTGACCATGCTGGCCACTTCGGTCGCCGCTTCCCACAACGGCTTGCCGGTTTCTTCACCGATGCAATGGGCCAGTTCGTCCGCGTGGCTTTTCAGGGCAGCGGCAAAGGCTTCCAGCACCTGGATGCGTTCATCCAGCGAGCGCCGAGCCCAGTCCGGGAACGCCTGGCGCGCGGCCTGCACCGCCGACTCCACTTGTGCCGCCGTGGCGCCGTTACCCGACCACAATACCTGCTGGGTCACCGGGTTCAACGACTCAAAGAGATCACCCTGGCCTTCCAGCCAGCTTCCTGCGATGTACAGCGAGTTCATTATTTCGACTCCCGGGCAGCAGACAGCGCGACGGCACGTACCTGATCGCCGGCGTTGAGTTGAAGACGTTTGGCGGTCAGCGGATCGACCACCAGCGTGCCGGCGGCAAAGCGCGCCGGTGCAGCGGTGATGCGGCAGTCTTCGCGCTTGCGGTTATGGATGAGGAACGGCGTGGCGTCATCGCCCGGCGTACCGATGGCCAGCACCAGCGCCTGGCTGTCGCGAATCGCGCGGATCTTGCCGGTTTCGCATTCCACCGCTGGGCCGGCGTCGAAGATGTCGACGTAACCCTGGTAGCTGAAACCTTCGCTCTTGAGCATCGACAATGCAGGTTCGGTATCCGGATGAACCTGGCCGATCACGGCCCGGGCATCTTCGGACAAGAAACAGGTGTACAGCGGAAACTTGGGCATCAGCTCGGCGATGAACGCCTTGTTGCCCACCCCGGTGAGGTAATCGGCCTGGCTGAATTCCATCTTGAAGAAGTGCCGGCCCAGGCTTTCCCAGAACGGTGAACGCCCCTTGTCGTCGGACATGCCGCGCATCTCGGCGATGATCTTGTTGCCGAACAACTGTGGGAATTCGGCAATGAACAACAGCCGCGCCTTGGCCAGCATGCGGCCATTGAGACCACTGCGGAAATCGGCATGGAGGAACAGCGAGCACAGCTCGGAATTGCCGGTCAGGTCGTTGGCCAGGAACAGGGTCGGGATTTCCCGATAGATGTTCAATTCCTGGGACGCGCTGACCGTCAGGCCAACCCGGAAGTTGTACCAGGGCTCACGCAGCCCAACGGCACCGGCGATAGCGGAAATGCCCACCACGCGACCGTCGTCGTCTTCGAGCACGAACAGGTAGTCCGCGTCACCGCGCCCGGCTTCACCGCGAAAGGTCTTCTCGGCCCAGCCGACCCGATGGGCCAGGCGCTCTTCGTTGGCCGGCAGGGTGGTCAGGCCGGTGCCCGTGCTGCGGGCCAGGGCGATCAGAGCGGGTAAATCGCTGCTGCGTACGGGACGAACGATCATGCTATCTCCTCAAACGGGTCGCTCACGCCACCCGCGAAACTCAGCTGTAAAGCGTTATACGGCTACCAGACGCACGCTGGCGCCTTCGCCGACGCCCAAGGCTTCGGCCGCTTCCATGTCCAGCGTCACGGGTTTGCCCGGCGCGTAATCGAGCTCGAGCAGCACGGCGCGGTAATCCTGCAATTGGGCATTGGCCACCAGGTATTGGCGGCCGGCCCCCTTGACCGGTTCGCCGATCTTGACCGGCACCACGCGGCTCTGGGCAATCGAGCGGATGCCCGAGACACGAGCATGCAGGGTCGGACCACCGTCGAAGATGTCGATGTAGTGATCGGTCTCGAAACCCTCACGCATCAGGATGTCGAAGGTGATCTGCGCCCGCGGATGGACCTGGCCCATGGCTTCCTGGGCGGCGTCCGGCAACAGCGGCACGTAGATCGGGTAATGGGGCATCAACTCGGCGAGGAAAGTACGGCTTTTCAGCCCGCACAAGCGCTCGGCGGCGGCGTAGTTGAGGTCGAAGAAGTTGCGACCGATGGCATCCCAGAACGGCGAGTCGCCATTCTCATCGCTGTAGCCGACGATCTCGGTCACCACCGAATCGGCGAACCGTTCCGGGTGGCTGGCGACGAACAGCAGGCGCCCGCGGGAATTGAGTTCCGACCATGGCGAACCCACCAGCTCCGGCACCACGTAGAAACTGGTCAGCAGGCTGTTGCCAGTCAGGTCGTGACACTGGGAGAGCACGTGGATCTTGTTGTGGATCTTCAGCTCACGAGAGGCGTGAACGAAGGTCTCGTTGCGAAAGCTGTAGAACGGTTCGGAATAGCCGGCCGAAGCGACGATGGCCGAACAGCCCACCAGCTTGCCGGTCGCGGTGTCTTCAAGGACGAAGAAGTAGCTCTCTTCACCATTGAAGCTGACTTCGGCGGCGAACGAGGCTTCGCTTGCGGCGATCTTGTCGCTCAGGCGTTCCACGTCATCCGGCAAGGAAGTGACACCGATCGGACTGTCCGCAGCCAGACGCTGTACCTCGCCCAGATCAGCCATTTGCGCGGGGCGCATCACCAGCATGGTGTCACTCCTTAACTTGAAATAAAGGGTTCGACCGTCAGGTCGATACACAGAGAAAAAATACCGGGCCCAACTCCCCCACCGACTTAAATTTGGGAGCAGGTTTGTGGGAGTAAAGCTTGTGGGAGCAAGGCTTGCCCGCGATGCAGGCGACGCGGTCCTTGGTGAACTGAGGCACCCGCATCGCGAGCAAGCTTTGCTCCCACAAACCTGCACCCACATAAGTCCGGCTCCCACAATGGAGCCGGTCAAGTCTGAAATCAGGCTTGGGTCAACTTCGCCACGGCCCGCTCGAAGCGGTCCAGGCCTTCGTCGATATCGGCGTCTTCCACCACCAGGCTCGGAGCAAAGCGAATCACGTCCGGGCCGGCTTGCAGGATCATCAGGCCTTCCTGTTCGGCGGCGTTGAAGATGTCCTTGGCCTTGCCTTTCCAGGCGTCGTTCAGCACGCAGCCGATCAGCAGGCCCAGGCCACGCACTTGGGTGAACAGGCCGTACTTCTCGCCGATCTGCTCCAGGCGAGCCTTGAACTTGTGATGCTTGGCTTTGACACCCGCGAGCACTTCAGGGGTATTGACCACATCGATCACGGCTTCGGCCACCGCGCAGGCCAGCGGGTTACCGCCATAGGTGGTGCCGTGGGTGCCGACGACCAGGTGCTTGGCCAGCGCTTCGGTGGTGAGCATCGCCGCGATCGGGAAACCACCGCCCAGGCTCTTGGCGCTGGTGAGGATGTCCGGGACCACGCCGTAATGCATGTAGGCGAACAGGTGGCCGCTGCGGCCCATGCCGGTCTGCACTTCGTCGAACACCAGCAATGCGTCGTGGGCATCGCACAGGTCGCGGGCGCCTTGCAGGTAGGCCTGCTCGGCCGGCAGTACACCGCCCTCGCCCTGGATCGGCTCCAGCACCACGGCGCAGGTCTTGTCCGAAATAGCGGCTTTCAAAGCAGCCAGGTCGTTGTAAGGAACGTGGGTGATGCCAGTAATTTTAGGACCGAAGCCGTCGGAGTACTTCGACTGCCCGCCAACGTTGACGGTGAACAGGGTACGACCGTGGAAGCTATTGAGCGCGGCGATGATTTCGTATTTTTCGCTGCCGAAACGATCGAACGCGACGCGACGGGCCAGCTTGAAGGCGGCCTCGTTGGCTTCGGCGCCGGAGTTGCAGAAAAACGCGCGCTCGGCAAAGGTCGCGTTGACCAACTTATGGGCCAGGCGCAGGGCCGGCTCGTTGGTGAATACGTTGGACACGTGCCACAGCTTGTTGGCCTGTTCGGTCAGTGCACCGACCAGCGCCGGGTGGGCATGGCCCAGTACGTTGACTGCGATACCGCCAGCAAAGTCGATCAACTCACGACCGGATTGGTCCCATACGCGGGAACCGGCGCCACGCACAGGTATGAAGGCAGCAGGTGCATAGTTGGGAACCATAACCTGGTCGAAATCGGCGCGTTGTACCGCGGCTTGC
The DNA here is from genome assembly GCF_008801605.1 of Pseudomonas brassicacearum subsp. brassicacearum. Taxonomy (GTDB): domain Bacteria; phylum Pseudomonadota; class Gammaproteobacteria; order Pseudomonadales; family Pseudomonadaceae; genus Aquipseudomonas; species Aquipseudomonas brassicacearum. The sequence goes on from NZ_VZPJ01000021.1 coordinate 59,585, forward strand.
TCAACGGACATCGGAGTCTCCTGATGAGGAACACCCGCCTGGAACTGGCGGGCTTGGTAAGGATTGTAAGGACAGTTTTCAGCCCGGCCTTGCCGCCAAGCGACAACTTCTTATAGCGCCAACCCACGTTTTTCGCGGGTTTACGGCAATGCGACAAATAGCGTCGCAAAGGCGCAGTTTAAACGTTGTCGCGGGATTTGAGGTGTCGGCATCTACGTGCGGCGAGGAATATATCTGTGGGAGCAAAGCTTGCTCGCGATGCAGGCACCTCGGTTCACCAAGGACCGCGTCGCCTGTATCGCGGGCAAGCCTTGCTCCCACAAGTCCAGCCCCCCCCCCCACAAGTCCTGCTCCCACAGATCTTGCTCCCACAATAAATCCCCTCGCCACAGAGAGGTTGTGCCTGCCCTACCCGCGCTCGGACGGCACCGAGGACAACTCGAACGGGCTGCTGCTGCGTCGCTGGTTGCGGTCTTCCCGCGGTGTGGCGCCGAAGAAGTTGCGGTAGGCGCTGGAGAAGTGTGGCCCTGAGGAGAAGCCGCAAGACAGGCCGATCTGGATGATGGATTTGCTGGTCTGCATCAGCATCTGCCGGGCCTTGTTCAGACGCAGCTCCAGGTAATACTGGCTGGGCACGCGATTGAGGTATTGCTTGAAGATCCGCTCCAGTTGCCGACGGGATACGCAGACATGCTGGGCGATCTCGTCGGTGGTCAGCGGCTCTTCGATGTTGGCTTCCATCAGCAGCACCGCCTGGGTGAGCTTTGGATGACTGGAGCCAAGGCGGTTCTGCAACGGGATGCGTTGACGCTCGCCACCCTCGCGAATGCGCTCGACCACCAATTCTTCCGACACCGCACCGGCCAGTTCCGCGCCGTGATCGCGGGCCAGCACCGCCAGCAACAGGTCGAGTACCGACATCCCGCCGCAAGCGCTCAGGCGATCGCGATCCCAGTCAAACAGATGGCTGGTGGCGATGACCTTGGGGAAGCGCTCGGAGAAATCGTCCTGCCAGCGCCAATGCACGGCGGCACGGTAACCGTCGAGCAACCCCAGTTGGGCCAGGGGATAGACACCGGCAGACAAACCGCCGATCACACAACCGGCACGCACCAGTTGCTTGAGGGCGCTGCTCAAGGGTGAGGCCAGCGCAGCCGGCGGCTCATCGGCCAGCAGGAACAGCTTCTGGAAACCTTCGAGCTTGCCGGCCCAAGGCTCGCCCGGCAGTTGCCAGGCGCCATCGGCCGGTGGTTCGGCCTGCAAGAACGACAGTTCGTAGACCACATCCGGATGCACCCGCTGAGCAACACGCAAGGCCTCCTCGGCCAGCGCCAGCGTCAAGGCTTTAGTGCTGGGCCAAATCAGGAAACCTATTCGATGGGCAGTCATGGCGGGCGATCCGAAGCGAAAACAGTGTTAAAGCCAAAAGCGGCTGCAACCAAATTAGACCATCTGGCGCACGGTGCGCAGCATGACCCAAATCAGGTGCGTAACGGGAGCGATTACTTGAGGCTGCCCGACAGAAATTGTTGCAAGCGCTCGGATTGCGGATTGACCAGCACTTCGCGCGGGTTGCCGCTTTCTTCGACGATGCCTTTGTGCAAGAACACCAGTTGGTTCGACACTTCACGGGCAAAGCCCATTTCGTGGGTCACCACCACCATGGTCCGGCCTTCCAGGGCCAGGGCCTGCATCACCTTGAGCACGTCACCTACCAGTTCCGGGTCCAGAGCCGAGGTCGGCTCGTCGAACAACATCACCTCCGGCTCCATCGCCAGCGCACGGGCAATCGCCACACGCTGCTGCTCGCCGCCAGACATATGGCCCGGGTAGGCATCCTTGCGATGAGCCACGCCAACCTTGTTCAGGTAGTGCTCGGCCTTCTCCCGCGCTTCAGCCTTGGACACGCCCAGCACATGCACCGGCGCTTCCATGATGTTTTCCAGCGCAGTCATGTGGGACCACAGATTGAAATGCTGGAACACCATCGACAGCCGCGAACGCATGCGCTGCAGTTGCTTGGGGTCCGCGGCCTTCAACGCGCCGTCCTTGCCGGCCACCAGCTTCAACTCTTCGTTGTTGAGCAGGATCTTGCCGGCGTGGGGCTGCTCAAGCAGGTTGATGCAACGCAGGAAAGTACTCTTGCCGGAGCCACTGGAGCCGATGATGCTGATCACATCGCCAGCGGCGGCTTTCAGGGACACGCCCTTGAGCACTTCGTGACTGCCATAGCGTTTATGCAGGTCTTGGACTTCAAGCTTGTACATGCGGTCGGTTCTCACAAAACGTCAGTCGTTGAGCAGTCGATCGGATCGATGCGTTATCAGTGCTTGCGCGGGGCCAGGTAACCCAGCCAGCGGCGCTCGGCCAGTTTGAACAGGCGCACCAGGATGAAGGTCAGGCACAGGTAGAAAACGCCGGCCGTGATGTAGGCCTCGAACGGCAAGTAGTACTGCGCGTTCACCGTGCGCGCGGCACCGGTGATGTCGATCAGGGTCACGATGGATGCCAGGCTGGTGGTCTGCAACATCATGATCACTTCGTTGCTGTATTGCGGCAGCGCCCGACGCAAGGCCGATGGCAGCAGGATCCGGCGATACAGCTTGTAGCGCGACATGCCCATGGCCTTGGCCGCTTCGATCTCACCGTTGGGCGTGGCCCGCAGGCTGCCGGCGATGATTTCGGCGGTGTAGGCGCTAGTGTTGATGGCGAACGCCAGGCAGGCGCAGAAGGTCGCGCTGGACAGCCACGGCCAGAGGAAGCTTTCACGCACGATCGCGAATTGCGCCAACCCGTAGTAGATCAGGAACAGCTGGACCAGCATCGGCGTGCCGCGGATCACGTAGGTGTAGAGCCACGCCGTCATGTTGACGACCGGCTGCTTGGACACCCGCATCAGCCCCAGGGGCAACGCCGCCAACAGACCGAAGAACAGCGACAGGGCCAACAGCTTCAGGGTGGTCAACAAGCCACTGAAATACAGCGGCAAGGCTTCATAGATGACGTTGTAGTCGAAGATCATAGATCAGCCGCCCTTACGCCTACCGAGTAGCGCTTCTCAAGGTGACGCAATGCCAGCAACGAGACGCTGGTGATCACCAGGTACATCGCCGCCACTGCGAGGAAGAAGGTGAAAGGCTCGCGCGTGGCATCTGCCGCCTGCTTGGCCTTGAACATCATGTCTTGCAGGCCCACCACCGAAATCAGCGCGGTCGCCTTGGTCAGCACCAGCCAGTTGTTGGTGAAGCCCGGGATCGCCAGGCGAATCATCTGCGGCACCAGCACCCGGAAAAACACCTGGAAGCCGTTCATGCCGTACGCCATGCCCGCCTCGGCCTGCCCCTTGGGGATCGCCATGAAGGCACCGCGGAAGGTTTCCGACAGGTAGGCACCGAAGATGAAGCCCAGGGTACCGATACCGGCCGCCAGCGGGTTCAGGTCGATGTAGTCGTCGTAACCGAGCATCGGCGCCACGCGGTTGAGCAGGTCCTGGCCGCCGTAGAAAATCAGCAGGATCAGCACCAGGTCGGGAATGCCGCGAATGACCGTGGCATACAGGTCGCCCAGCCACGCCAGCCAGCGCACCGGAGAGAGGCGCAACGCAACGCCGATCAACCCCAGGACGATGGCCAGGGCCATGGACGACAAGGCGAGCTCAAGCGTCAACCATGCGCCATCGAGGATGACAGCCCCGTAGCCTTTCAACATGATTCAGGTCCTCGAAAGTGGGATGAAAAAATGGCGCAAACCGCAGAGATCCTGTTGCTTGCGCCATTTCGCACGAGTGGCGGGACGTCGTTACTTGCCGTAGATGTCGAAAGCGAAGTATTTGTCCTGGATTTGCTTGTACTTGCCGTTCTCGCGAATGGCCGCGATCGCGCCGTTGATCTTGTCCTTCAACGCGTCGCCCTTGCGCACCGCGATGCCGACGCCGTCGCCGAAGTACTTGACGTCGGTAAAGGCCGGGCCGACGAACGCGAAGCCCTTGCCAGCATCGGTCTTGAGGAAGCCGTCATCCAACAGCGTAGCGTCTGCCACGGTGCCGTCGAGACGACCAGCGGACACGTCCAGGTAGATCTCGTTCTGCGAACCGTATGGTTTGATCTCGGCACCCAGCGGAGCCAGGACTTCACGGGCGAAACGCTCATGGATCGAACCACGCTGCACGCCGATGTTCTTGCCCTTGAGCTCGGCCAGACCGTCGCTGACCTGGGTACCGGCCTTCATCACCAGACGGGCCGGGGTGTTGTAGTACTTGTTGGTGAAATCAACCGACTTCTTGCGATCTTCGGTGATCGACATGGACGACAGGATCGCGTCGATCTTGCGGACCTTGAGCGCCGGGATCAGGCCGTCGAACTCTTGCTCGACCCACACGCACTTGACCTTCATCTCTTCGCACAGCGCATTGCCGATGTCGTAGTCGAAACCGACGATGCTGCCATCCGGAGCTTTCGAGGCGAACGGAGGGTAAGCCGCTTCGATACCAATCTTCAGGGGCTTCTCATCAGCGAAGGTCGGCAGGGACAGCACGGACAGTGCCAGGGCGCCAAGCAGCACAAGTTTCTTCATCTTGGGACTCCATCGGTAAAGGGCAAAAACGGCAGAGTGAGCAACAGCCCAATATGCGAATGGGTGAAACGAACTTTGGTGCTGCGTCCTAGGAAGCTCACGTTTTATTCAACACGAGCCACGACGAGCGAGTGATCGGCATTCTAACGACAGGCCCGAAGCCGATATTTCTTCAATGCGACAACAAATTACAGAAGCACCGAGAAAGCTGTTCGAGCGCATTGACAGCTCCGCAAATTCATGCAAGAGCAAAAGAAGGGAAACCGATCTATGCTGCAAATAGCGGGCCCATTATTCGCAAACCCTTCTAATCCGGCAAGCACAGCGTGTCGGCTTATTTTGGGAGACGCCTGGAACCGCCCTGTAATGGGGCTTGGCGTTTCACATCGCCCCGCTGTGGCGCCTTTGGTTACACATTTCGAAACACCGGTAACGCTCAGACACCTCCTACTTTGAAGGTCGATATTTATTCGCAGACCATACCAGCCGAACACAAAACACTTTGGCAGAGGGCTCATCCCGGCAGAGGTTTAGAACCAAGGCTTTGTGGGAGCAAAGCTTGCTCGCGAAACAGACGCCTCGATTTCTGCAAGACCGCATCGCCTTCATCGCGGGCAAGCCTTGCTCCCACAAAAGCCTAATAAAAAAGCCCCGCTCGGCACTGCCGGGCGGGGCTTTTCGGTTTTACGGGTTACCGTCAGGCAACGTTCATGGTCTTGTGCGTCTCGATCAGATGTGCCACCACACCCGGATCAGCCAGGGTGGAGATATCACCCAACCCGTCGTACTCCGCCGTGGCGATCTTGCGCAGGATGCGGCGCATGATCTTGCCGGAGCGGGTTTTCGGCAGCCCCGGTGCCCACTGGATCACATCCGGCGAAGCAATCGGACCGATCTCCTTGCGCACCCAGTTCTTCAGTTCCAGGCGCAGGGCCTCGCTGGTTTCTTCGCCGGCATTGAGGGTGACATAGACGTAGATGCCCTGCCCCTTGATGTCGTGCGGCACACCGACCACCGCCGCTTCGGCGACTTTCGGGTGGGCGACCATGGCGCTCTCGATCTCGGCAGTACCCATGCGGTGGCCGGACACGTTGAGCACGTCATCCACCCGACCGGTGATCCAGTAGTAGCCATCCTCGTCGCGACGCGCACCGTCACCGGTGAAGTACATGCCGCTGAAGGTTTTGAAGTAGGTGTCGACAAAGCGGTCATGGTCGCCGTACAGCGTACGCGCCTGGCCTGGCCACGAATCGAGGATCACCAGGTTGCCTTCGGCCGCGCCTTCGATCAGGTTGCCGAGGTTGTCCACCAACGCCGGCACCACGCCGAAGAACGGACGCGTGGCCGAACCTGGCTTCAACGCCGTGGCGCCTGGCAATGGGCTGATCAGCACGCCACCGGTTTCGGTCTGCCACCAGGTATCTACGATAGGGCAACGCTCCTTGCCGACATTCTTGTAGTACCAGTCCCAGGCTTCCGGGTTGATCGGCTCACCCACCGAACCCAACAGGCGCAGGCTGCTGCCGTCAGCACCTTCGACGGCGGCGGTGCCCGAGGCCATCATCGCGCGGATGGCGGTCGGCGCGGTGTAGAGAATGCTGACCTTGTGCTTGTCGATGACCTTGGCCACCCGGGTGATGTCCGGGTAGTTCGGCACGCCTTCGAACAGCAGCGTGGTCGCACCATTGGCCAGCGGGCCGTAGACGATATAGCTGTGGCCGGTGACCCAACCCACGTCGGCGGTGCACCAGTAGACCTCGCCTGGCTTGTAGTCGAACACCCGCTCATGGGTCAGCGCCGCGTACAGCAAGTAGCCGGCCGTGGTGTGCTGCACGCCCTTGGGCTTGCCGGTGGAACCGGAGGTGTAGAGGATGAACAGCGCTTCCTCGGCACCCATTTCCTTCGGCGCGCAAACGGTACCGGCCACTTTCATCAGGTCTTCGTACCAGATGTCGCGGTGCTGGTTCCACTTGATGCCGCCACCGGTGCGCTTGCACACGATGACCTTCTGGATGCTGCTGGTTTCCGGGTTGGTCAACGCGTCATCGACGTTGGCCTTGAGCGGGATCTTCTTGCCAGCGCGAACGCCTTCGTCGGCGGTGATCACCACTTTGGATTTGCAGTCGATGATCCGGCCTGCCAGCGCTTCAGGCGAGAAACCGCCGAACACCACCGAGTGAATCGCACCGATCCGGGCACAGGCCAGCATCGCGACCACGGCTTCAGGGATCATCGGCATGTAGATGGTCACCACGTCGCCGCGGTGCACGTCCTGGCCGCGCAGGGCGTTGGCAAACTTGCAGACTTCTTCATGCAGCTCGCGATAGGTGATGTTGCGACTCTCGGCAGGGTCATCGCCCTCCCAGATAATCGCAATCTGATCGCCGCGCTCGGCCAGGTGACGGTCGAGGCAGTTGTAGGAAACGTTCAGGGTGCCGTCGGCGAACCACTTGATGTCGACATGGTGATCGTCGAAGGACGTCTGCTTCACCGTGGTGAAAGGCTTGATCCAATCGAGGCGCTTGGCCTGCTCGCGCCAGAAGCCGTCCGGGTTGACGACCGACTGCTGGTACATGGCCTTGTAGGTCGCCTCGTCAGTCAGCGTATTGGCCGCAACCTCGGGACGAACGGGATACACAGAAGCCGCACTCATCTTTCTTACCTCGGTGAATAGTTGTTTTTGTATGATCCCGTTGTAGCCCGGGGCGGGCCTATAGAACCATTCGACGATGGTAGTAACAAGTCCCTACAAAATGTCGGTACTAACGTGCAATCCACCAAATCCCCTGTGGGAGCGAGCTTGCTCGCGATAGCGCCTGCCCATCCAATATCAATTCACCAGACAGCCACCGACTCCCAGTCGATTATTACCAGATCAACCAACAGTGTTTATCAAAACCGAGTCTGTTTACCCCCACCCTCACCTTCTAAAATCCACCTCGCCAACCGGCAAACACGATTAGCGCAACACAGCCCCCACGAAGGCCGTTAATCAAACTTCCAATATCAGCTCCACACGCAACCCTAAAAAGGTTGCGTGACCCCACTCGACTTCAAGAAAGGTGAATTAGATGAAAGCTTTATGGGTTCTGGTCCTCGGCAGCCTTTGCGCCACCGCGATGGCAGACGAGCTCCCGACCGATGCTGCACAGCAAAAACCGGCCATCGAGGAGTACACCTACTCCACCCACCTGGACATCGCCAAAGTCATCTCCATGAGCGAAATCCCGAACGTCTGCGAAGTGGTCCCGGCGAAGATGGAATACGACGATTCCAAGGGCCAACGCCACATCCTGCGCTACAGCGTCATGGGCAATGGCTGCTCCAACGGCTGATCAACGTCATCGAACCAGGAACAACTACCAAATGAAAAGCAGATTGATCTTCGCCCTTGCCCTGTCCGTGCTGGCCACCAATACTTTCGCCGCCGACGGTTTTGATCGCACCGGTTCCGCAGCCGCGATCAAGGGTTACGACCAGACGGATTCCGCCACGATCGCCAGTGACGATCACGCCAACACTGACCCCACCGCGGTGGCTAGCGACGGCAGCGATCACACCGGTTCGGCCCATATCGATTGATCATTACTGACATTTTCCACGGCCCGGTTTCGATCGGGCCTGGTTGTGTCTAGAACCGCTTAAACCCCTCCGCAAACACAACATGTAGTGCAAACACGCAAAAAACGCTCGTTTTTTGATCAAAAAAAACTGCAATACGATCCATGCAAAAAAAATCTTCAGCGGCCAAAGCCTTGTAAACCCTCGCTCCCATGCGGATATGCCGCCCACTACCCCTTCTGTGAGCTATTTCGTCGCAGCACGTAGGCAAAAAAGTCCTTATAATGCCGCGTTAAACGGGCCTGCAATATTCCCTTACAGGGGATCACGCCTACCTGGAGCCCACGCAGAGGCCAATCGCCTCCTCGCGTTCACAGCCGCTCCGGAATGACCCGTACATTTTTCTGTTTATTGCCTGCGTCAGCTGCTGCAACAAACGATTTTTCAAGATCCACCGCGGCCAGTAGGCCTTCATCGGGCATCTGGCCCTCACGCAGGAGACGACACGTCATGCTGAGCTGGGACGAATTCGACAAAGAAGACGGCGAAGTTGCTGTAAAAGGCGCAAACGCCGGCCACGCTTCTGAAGCCAACATGGACCGCCTCGACAGCGCCGGCGGTGCCGCTGCCCTGGAAGCCCGGGCCGTGACAGCCAGCGACTCGGCCGCGATCATTCGCGCCAAGGCCGCCCTCGACAAACTCGACGTCGCCGAAGGCCTCGCCGAACTCGAAGGCGCCTCCGCCCGTGTCGCCGTCGATGAAAAGCGCATGATCAACTGCCGCGCCGACCTCAACCAGCTCGTGCCATTCAAATACGACTGGGCCTGGCAGAAGTACCTGGACGGCTGCGCAAACCACTGGATGCCGCAAGAAGTCAACATGACCGCCGACATCGCCCTCTGGAAAAACCCGGAAGGCCTGACCGACGACGAGCGCCGCATCGTGATGCGCAACCTGGGCTTCTTCTCCACCGCCGACTCCCTGGTTGCCAACAACCTGGTCCTGGCCGTGTACCGCCTGATCACCAACCCGGAATGCCGCCAGTACATCCTGCGCCAGGCGTTCGAAGAGGCGATCCACACCCACGCTTACCAGTACTGCATCGAATCGCTGGCCATGGATGAAGGCGAGATCTTCAACATGTACCACGAGATCCCATCGGTCGCGAAAAAAGCCGCCTGGGGCCTGAAATACACCCGTTCGATCTCCGATCCGAAGTTCGAAACCGGCACCCCGGACACCGACAAAGAACTGCTGCGCAACCTGATCGCCTACTACTGCGTCCTGGAAGGCATCTTCTTCTATTGCGGCTTCACCCAGATCCTCTCCATGGGTCGCCGCAACAAAATGACCGGCGTCGCCGAGCAGTTCCAGTACATCCTGCGCGACGAATCCATGCACCTGAACTTCGGCATCGACGTGATCAACCAGATCAAAATCGAAAACCCACACTTGTGGGATGCCGAGATGAAGGAAGAAGCGACCCAGATGATCCTGCAAGGGACCCAACTGGAGATCGAATACGCCCGCGATACCATGCCTCGCGGTGTGCTGGGCATGAACGCGGCGATGATGGAGGACTACCTCAAGTTCATCGCTAACCGTCGCCTGTCGCAGATTGGCCTTAAAGAAGAGTACCCAGGGACGACTAACCCGTTCCCTTGGATGAGCGAAATCATGGACTTGAAGAAAGAGAAGAATTTCTTTGAGACTCGGGTGATTGAGTATCAGACCGGTGGGGCTTTGAGCTGGGATTGATTCGAAAGAAAAATCCTAGGCTCCACGCGTAACTAAAAACCCCGTGAAAACGGGGTTTTTTGTCTTCTACAGAACCAAACCGCGTTTAACTCCAGGATAGGCGCGCTACCTTTACCCTACGAAAAACTTAGCATTGACGCTGTGTCGCCTCGATTGGCCCTCACCCTGGCCTCTCCGAAACGTCGGTTCACCTAAAGGTAACGGGGACCGCCCTCCTCCGTACCCCGCTTCCCCCCATTTATGGGAAACCGCCTTGCGCTCTTCGCTATAACCTTAGAAGCAACTGCGAATTAGACTTGCCGGAGTTCAGTCCGCGTTGTGATTAAGGAAGACAACATGCAAGAAATTTTCAGCATCAACTGGTTGCTTTGGCTATCGACCATGGTGCCGCTGACCCTGAGTGCAGGCCCTGGCAACTTGATGGTGGCAACGTCGGGTGCGCAAAGCGGTGTGCGTCGCTCGGTGCGGTTTATCGTTGGGCTCGACATTACTTACTTCCTGATCGCCGTACTGGTCGGCTTAGGCCTTTATCACACGCTGACGAACAATCCGACGCTGGTATGGGCGCTGCAAGTGGCGGGTAGTTTCTACATCTTGTGGCTGGGTGTGCGCATGCTGCGTCGTCCACTGAAGACGCCCACCGACAAGGCCATGCACCTGCAATTTCGGGACGGCATTGTTGTACAGCTGGGCAACGTGCAAGGGATCGTGATGTTGCTGGTGATGTTTTCCACGTTCATGCCTTCTGGCGAGACCAGCAGCACTGTCGTGTTGATCCTCAGTGCGGCGCTGATTTCGCTGAACTTCTTCTCGCACGTCATCTGGGTCTCGATGGGCTCGACCGTGCAGAAACTGATCCAATCCCGTCCAAAATTGCTGATGTTTCAGAACGCTGCGTTCGGCCTGATGTTGATAGCGGTTGCTGTATGGATTTTCCTGCGCATCGGCCCGCTTTAAGGAGGCTCCCATGACCCAGCACCACGGAATTGTCGCTTTCCCCTCGCGGTAAGACGGCCGTCAGTGCATGCCGACCGCTTTGCCGTGAAACAGCTCCGTCAGATACTCCACCACTCGATCAACTCGGCTCACACCCTGGGTAGCCTGATTGCGCAGCAGCCAGATTTCCGAGCTGCGCGCACGGCGATTGGCCAACACCTGGCACAGACCGGACTGATGTCCGACATAGATGGGTAGCGCGGCAATCCCCAGATTGGCCTCGACTGCCTTGAGCTGCGCATTCAGGTTTGAAACGCGCATCCACAGCCTCTGGTCTCCGGCCATTTCGTTCAACCATTGGGCGAGCGGCATATACGACATTTCTTCGGTCCAGCCGATCAGGCTGTGGTGCTTGAGGTCGGCGGGTTCGGCCGGCAGACCGTTGGCATCGGCATAAGCCTGGGAGCAGAAAAGCCCCTGCTTCAGTGTCCCGACCCGGCGCATGGTGAAGTTACCGTTCTCCGGTCTGCGCAAGCGGATAATGATGTCGCTGTGGCTCTGTGTGAGTTTCGACGACACCGCCGAGTTGATGAAGTCGAAGCTGATCTCGGGGTGCTGATCATGAAATACCGCGAGTTGCGGAATGATCAAGTGCGTGCCCATTAGCTCCGGACAATCAATGCGCACCTGTCCCGCCATCCGATCACCCGGTTGCGACATCTGCCGCTCGATCAGTTTGAAACGCTCCTCCGTTTCCAGTGCCAATGGCAGCAACGCCCTTCCCGCTTCAGTCAGGAAGTAGCCGCTAGTCTTCTTCGAAAACAATACCGTACCGAGCGATTCCTCAAGCGCCGCGATCTTGCGCGACACCGTCGAGGTCGAAACCTTGAGCGAGATTCCGGCCTCGGTCACGTTGTTCGATTTAGCGACGAAGATAAAAACCTTCAGATCATCCCAATCCATGTTGATGACATACCCAAAAATGGAAAATCGATCTCCACCTATTTCTATTCGAAATATCTAGAGGCCACGTTATCGAGCTAAAAACCAGCATTATGATATCGATTTCCTTGAGTACGAAACTGCGGAACGGACTACCTATATCGCAACCCAGCGGGAGCAAGCCCCCTCGCCACAGGTTGATATCAGGGCGCAGGTGGGTGGCAGGCTTGATGGCGGGGTTGGTTTTGGGAATCGCGAGCAAGCTCGCTCCCACAGCTGGTTTGTGGTGTGTTGAAACTTTGGGTGCAGCCCGCCGCGTCCTTCGGTATTAATACACTTCCTCTCATGGACGCGAGCCCCGATGAAATTCGATACCGCCTACTGCCTCAGCCTCGATACCAAGCTTTCGATCTATGACGTTCGGGATCTGAATTTCGACGAGACCATGGCCTTCGATTCGGCCAAGGAGCGCTTTCAGTGCCCCAACGATGCCTGTCGGGCGGCGTTTGATGAGGACAATCGGCTGACGACGTTCAACGCCAAGAACGTCAATTACATCCGCACGCCACATTTCAAGAATCAGCCAACGACCCAGCATATCGAGGGCTGTCCTTACGTCAGTCCGAAAACACCGGGGTTGGGTGCGGAGAGTATTGAGGCGGAAACGGATGACGACCGCGAGGAGCATTTTCCGTCGGAGCTGTTGCTGACTCGGCGTCAGTACGTGCGCAAGCCGTCCGATCAGTCGAAGGACGTTGAAGCAGCGACTCGGCCTACGTCACCCACCCTATCGTCCCACGGTGATGACGCCCATTCCGCCCATGATTCGACACCCGACAAGACCAGCGTCTTCGCCCACCCGGTGGAGTGTTTTGTGTCGAACTTCGCAGATAAGGACCTGCTCAAGCGCAAGCTGTTGAAGATTGGCGAACACACCGCGCCCTATGGATCGTTCTTCAAGAAGATCGAGTATTTGCAGGACAACAAGGGCTTGATTTACTGGGGCAAGATCAAGGAGATCAAGGATTACACGCAAAGCTTTCGCATCGACTTCGAACCCAAGGTCTGGTTCAAGCAGCCGGACGAGGCGAAGAAGAAGCCCTACTCGGTCAACGTTTACCTGAGCAAGAAGCTGATCGATAACTACCGCAAGCGCAAAGCGTTCCTGCAAGAGATCAAGCATGCCGTCGACAGTGACGCGCCGTTGTATTGCTTCTTTTATGGCGTGACGCCAGAGTTGAAACAGGTGCCGAGCAAGAAGAACCCCGAAGAAACGTTCGGGGTGTTCAGTGCCAATATCGAGAATCTGGATCACTTCATTGTTCGGGAGGCGCCGGGGCTGGCCGATAAGTGACTTCGCCTAGGCTAGCCGTGGCGCTAGGCCTTCTTCATTGCGCGTCTTGAGCAAGTTGACGTTCGAACGCCCGCATCTCCCGTTTCACTTCCATGCGCCGCTCACGTGCGGCCTGGGCGGCGGACTCATCCAAACCGCCATAACGCCGCAACCAGTGGACGATCATTTCTTCGTCCGGGTAGTAATAGTCCTTATGTCCCTTACTGCTTCTCGGGGTGTCATTCATACTGCCGTCGAAGCGCCCTGCAGAGAACTCATCTGAGGGTAACGTGCCCCATTCGGCGGCACAGTCCTCAAAAATCCAGGAAATCTCGTTGAGGTGCTTTTGCGCACCACGGTGGCCACGTTTATAAAAGATGTACTCACGACAATTTTCCTGGAAGCGCTCCATCATCGGTTCGTCATCGACCCAGCGAAGAAGATCATGCTGCCCTGCGTGGCGCATCAGGCCATTGATCCATCGCTCGGAAAATCGCTGAACAAAACCTTCGACGTCCGCTTTTTTAGCACCAGCGAAAATCATGCAGTAACGGGTTTGCACGTGGATGACGAACAACACATGTTTGCGCTGCACGGTGATCACGTGCACCAGCCACTGTTCGTCGAGCTCACCTAGCTCATCGCCCTCGATAACAGGTGATGGTGGTTTCTCTACCGGGGTGACTTTCTTACCTTTGCTCACACGGCTGAAAAAGTTGCAGGCCGCTTCGGTGCAGTTGAAGATCAGCATTCAAACTCTCGGAAAATATTAGAAACGCTAGGCGTCGTCGGCCCATTCAATCTCGAAGGGTTGGCGAACAGCATCAGAGACCCTTTCACGTAATTCCTCACTCAGAATCGTCAACTCCTGATCGCTCAGCAGATCGTACGCAATCAGCAATCTCAAAGATAAAGAGATGTCTCGACGTCGACCTAGTTGAACGCCATCGCCAAGCTCTTGTCCCGATCTCGCATGAGGCCGTAGAGCGTGCGATATCGAGCGTGAGCAGATAAAGCTCCGTTCTGGGCCACCGTCTGGGCATCCGAAAGTACGCCTTGGCAGAAGCGCTCCAGCGCCAGATCGCGGAGTTCCTCGTAATGCTTCCAGTCAGCGTCAGATATCGACATGCCACCCTCCTTAACAAGATATCGAGCAACACCATGCTGCGATTTATTGTATCGATATGCCCAGCATCACAATGACCAACAATCCAATATAAACCCAGGCATGAACCCCATCCGGTATCCGCCCGATCCATGGCGTAGCTAATCGAATCCCCACTAACGAGCCTAGTGTCAAAACCGCAAACGCCTGCAGATCCACATACCCGACAAACCACTGCCCCAAATCAAACTCGGTAAACCCGGCCATGGCCATGTAAGTCAGCGTCCCGGCCACCGCAACCGGCAAACTCAACGGGTTAGCCATGGACGTCGCGCGCGACATGTTCAACCCGCAACGACGCAATAACGGCACCGTCATGACACTGCCACCCACACCCAGAAAAGTGGCGATGGCGCCGATGCTGATTCCGCCTGCCGATACCTCCGTCCTGCCCAATCGCCGTGGGATTACAGCGTCAGCCCGTGTCAGAAAACCGCGTCTGAACAAGCAGTCCAGAATGGTTACACCCAGATAAGCGATGAAGGCATAGCGAATGACTTCGCTACTCGCCCACATCGCGGCAACGGCGCCAACAATAGCGCCCAGGCCAATGAAGCCGCCCAACGGCCACACGTAGTGGCGAATGAGGTTACCGGCGCGGTGATGCTTGGCGGTGGCGATCAGCGCGTTGACGATCATCACGCAGGTCGAGGTGGCCACGGCGATGTGCATCGCCGATTGGCCGATAGGGTCGTCAGCGCCGTGGCTGGCGGTGAGCATGCGGTATAGCAAGGGCACCACGACGAATCCGCCGCCGAAGCCGAACAACACAGCGGTGACGCCAGTCATGCAGCCGAAGAGTGCCAACAAGAGGTAGGACATCGCGCAGCTTCCGTTAATTGAGAGAGGCCGACGATAGAGCGATGGGGCTTGGCCTGCTTCAGCAAGCAAGCCAATAATGTTTGCGTTTACGCCAATCGTTGGATACCGCTCGATGCGCAATGTTTCGATTGACCTGCTGGAGGACACGCCACGGCCAGTAGTGGCTATCGGCACGGATTACCCCGACGGTCATCGGTTGCCGCGCCATACCCACCGCCGTGCGCAGTTGCTCTACGGCGCCACCGGAGTCATGCAGGTCAGCACGGCAGACGGCAACTGGGTGGTGCCGCCGCAACGGGCGGTGTGGATTCCGCCCGGGGTTGCCCATGAGGTACTGATGCTGGGCGTCAGCACTCGAAGTTTGTATATCGAACCGGCCGCGGTAACGACCATGGACGCCCGTTGCCAGGTCATCAGCGTGTCGCCCCTGATGCGCCAGTTGCTGATGGAAGCCGTGGAGCTTGCGCCGGATTACGATGAGGCTGGACGCGATGGTGCACTGATCGATCTGCTGCTGCACGAACTGCTGCGCAGCGCCCATCTGCCACTGCACCTTCCACTGCCTCAAGACCCGGGCCTGCTCGGCCTGTGCCAGGCATTTCTGAAACGCCCGGACGCCCACGTCTCGCCCGCGCAATGGGCGGCGCAATTGCATATCAGCCTGCGCTCGTTCAACCGCCTGTTCAGCCAGCAAACCGGGTTAAGTTTCAGCCAATGGCGACAACAAGCCTGCGTGATGTCGGCATTGTCCCGATTGGCCGTAGGCAATTCAGTGACCCGAATCGCCCTGGACCTGGGCTACGACAGCCCTGCGGCATTCTCCACGATGTTTCGTCGCGTACTGGGTCACGCCCCGAGCGCCTGGCTGGAGAAGACCGCCGGTCATTGATCAAAAAAATGAGATTGATCGGGATTCAAAACAACTGTACAAAAACACAGTATTTTTTAATCCCATAGCTTTGGAGCCCCCCATGGCCTCTCTCGCAATCAAAACCACCCTGGAACGCATCGCTGTCTATCAATTCACCCCCGCCCACAGTGCACAGGCGCGAGCCATGCTGGGTTGGAGTGTCGAGGAGCTGTCCCGCCAATCCGGCGTCTCGGTCCAGGCCATCCGCCGCTTCGAGGCTGGCGGCGAGTTGCTCGATGTCACTCGCCTGGCCCTGGCCTTTCGCCTGGAAGCCGAGGGCCTGGTGTTCTTCCCCGGCTTCGCACCGGGGCGCGGCATGAACATCAAGGGTGCGACGCCGGACCCGATGGGGCGCTCCGATTACGCAATGATTGAATAACACCAATCCTGTGAGTGCTATGCGATACCGGCCTGGTCCTGGTACGCCGAGGGCTCCACGTCCAGCCACCAGGCGCGGCCACGTTGCGGCTGCGTCAGGGTGAATGCTTCGCCCATTTGCGGCGTGGCAATGTAAACATTGCGCTCCCAGGCCAGGGCCAGGATGCGATCGAAGGGTTCATACCAGGCATGCATCGCCAGGTCGAACGTACCGTTGTGGATCGGCAGCAGCCAACGGCCCTTGAGATCGATATGAGCCTGCAGGGTCTGCTCCGGCTGCATGTGGACGTGGGGCCAATCGACGTTATAGGCGCCGGTTTCCATCAGCGTCAGGTCAAAGGGACCATATCGCTCGCCGATGCGTTTGAAACCCTCGAAGTAGCCGGTGTCGCCGCTGAAGAAGATTCGCGTGGCGTCGTCGATCATCACCCACGAGGCCCACAAGGTGCTGTTGCTATCGAACAGGCCGCGCCCGGAAAAGTGCTGGGAGGGCGTGGCAACGAATTCGATACCGTCCACCTCGGTACCTTGCCACCAGTCCAGCTGACGCACCTTGCTGGCGTCGACCCCCCATTTGATCAGGGTGTCGCCCACGCCAAGGGGCGCCAGGAAGTGGCGTGTCTTGGCCGCCAGCTGGAGGATGGCCTGATGATCGAGGTGGTCGTAATGGTCGTGGGAAAGAATCACCGCTTCGATCGGCGGCAATTCTTCCAGGCTGATGGGCGGCTGATGAAAACGCTTAGGGCCGGCCCATTGCACAGGTGAGGCACGCTCGGAGAACACCGGGTCTGTCAGCCAGAATTTATCCCGCAGCTTGAGCAATAGGGTGGAATGGCCCAGGCGGAAGACGCTGTTGTTCGGCGCCGCCAGCAGCGCAGCGCGCGTCAGCGCTTGAACCTCGATGGCGCCCGAAGGCCGAGTGGTGCGCGGCTTGTGGAAGATCAGGTTCCAGATGATGCGCAGGGTGGTGCCAAAACCTTCCCGAGGCGTGAAGGCATGATTGCGATACTTGCCCTGTTCATGCCGGGATGCGTCATGGGCGGACGGATTGTCGGTCGAAAGAGAGGGAATGGTCATGGTGCGATAACTCCAAGGGCGTCGGCGCAATTGCGCTTCGCCGTTGTGGGACGCTGGATGGCCGTTGCATGCACGCTCAGCCGCTTGACTCTAGAAACTACACCACTCGGTGTAGTTTCTAGATTGCATGAATCCCGGGAGCAAGTAAACTGCCGAGTGTAAGTTCTCTCATCTCAACCGACGAATTGCCCATGACCGTACCGCAGCGCCTTACCGAGCGAAAACGCGAAGCCATCCTCCAGGCCGCGATTGCTGAATTCCGTAGCAGCGGTTTCGAGATCACCAGCATGGACAAGATCGCGGCGACTGCCGGCGTATCGAAGCGCACGGTGTATAACCATTTTCCGAGCAAGGAAGAATTGTTTGCCGAAATTCTGAATCGGTTATGGAACAGCATTACCGCAGAACAGGACATGCCCTACAGCCCGCAAAAGCCGCTACGGGAACAGCTTCAAACGTTGCTGCAAGCCAAACTGCATATGCTGGCGGACGAGAACTTCCTCGACCTGGCACGCATCGCCATCGCCGCAACCATTCATTCCCCGGAGCGTGCCCAGGACATGGTTTCGCGCATGGGCCAGCGTGAAGAAGGCCTGACGGCCTGGATT
Source organism: Pseudomonas brassicacearum subsp. brassicacearum (assembly GCF_008801605.1). Taxonomy (GTDB): domain Bacteria; phylum Pseudomonadota; class Gammaproteobacteria; order Pseudomonadales; family Pseudomonadaceae; genus Aquipseudomonas; species Aquipseudomonas brassicacearum. Next base: position 77,647 of record NZ_VZPJ01000021.1, read on the forward strand.
CGCCAAGCCCAGGCCGATGGTCGGCTGAAACCCGCGGAGCCGGCATTTGCCGCCCAGCAAATGCATGGGCTGCTCAAGACGTTCGCCTTCTGGCCGCAGGTTTCGATGGGGCAACCCAGCCTGACCCAGGATGAGCAGGCCCAGGTGATCGAATCGGCCCTCGACATGTTCCTGAGCCGTTACCAGGCTTGATCAGGAAGTCCTGGAATGTAGGGTTACTGCACCGATGGGTTGTGCACGACCTTCTGGTGCATTTCAGTGGTCAAGTTGTCGATACGCTCGGTCAATGCCTTGGTCATTTCCGTCAGGCGGGTGTTCTGCTCCAACAACTCAAGCAACTGCGCCGTATTCTGCGCGGCCTGGGCCTGGCGCTCGCTGTTGGCGATGGCCAAGGCTTCACGATGCTGAGCGTCGGCTTCCGCCTGGGCTTTGTCCCGAGCGGCCTGGCGGGTTTGCGCCAGCAAAATCAGCGGCGCGGCATAGGCCGACTGCAGGCTGAACGCCAGGTTCAGCAAAATGAACGGGTAGGCATCAAAATGAAAGACCCCCACCAGGTTCAGGCTGACCCATATCAGCACGATCAGGGTTTGCGCTCCGAGGAACATCGGCGTCCCGAAAAAACGCGCGAACGCCTCCGCTCTCAGCGCAAAGCGGTCATTGCCAAAGGTCGGCGCCAGATGCGCGTGAGGGCGATGAAAGCGCAAGTGGTCAACGGGTGCGGCGGGAGTGGGTTGGGAAGACTTCGTCATCGTGATGTTCTCTGCCAAGGGCTGGTGCTCAAGGCACTATAACCGTTGGGGGAACGTCATCCATTGAGCCATGCACACCTTGCCCGTTAAAAGTCAGCGCCAGCGCAGATTGCGCCCCAGCTCATCGAACAAGGTCACCACCGAGCGCAAGGCCCGGCAGTCGGGGCGGGTCAGGAGCCACAGAGCTGTGTCATACCCCTCCAGCGGTTCGCCAAGGGGTATCAGGCCCTGGTGTTCATCGATCAGAAAGTCCGGCAGCGCCGCCACACCCAAGCCGGTTCGCACCAGTTCGGTGACCGAGAGCATGCTGTTGCAGCGATAGGCGGGCACCACGCCGGGTAGATGCTGACGGCGCCAGGCCACGGTGGGGTGATCCGGGAGAAAATCGTCCGGCGCGATCCAAGTCATGGAAGCCAGGTCATCCGTATTCGCCGAGCGCAGGTAGGTGGCGCTGGCGCATACCCGGTAAGCCACATTGCCCAGATTTCGACCGACCAGGTGTTCCGGCGGCGTACGGGTCAGGCGTAACGCAATATCGGCATCGCGGCGGCTCAGGTTGGCGAAGTCGTTCGAGGTGCTCAGCTCAAGGGTCAACGCCGGATAAGCGGGCATGAAGCGCGCCAGCGCAGGTAGCAGCAACGCTTGCAGGACCGAGTCGCTGCACGTCAGGCGTACCGTCCCGCTGATGACCTCGCCGCCCAGCTCCACCCCCACCCGCGCCGCCTCCAAGGCCTGTTCGGCGCGCTCGGCTTGTTCGGCCAGTGCCTGGGCCAGGCCCGTGGGCAAGTACCCGGCACGGCTTTTTTCGAACAAGGGCTGGCCCAGGGCCGCCTCCAGCCGACGTACCGAACGAAACACCGTGGACACGTCCACCTGCAGCAGCCGCGCGGCCCGGGCCAGTGTGCCGCCACGGACCAGTGCGAGGATCAGGGACAGGTCGGGATAGTCCAGACGATAGTGCGCTGCTGCATTGATCACTTGGATAAACGCCAATATTGATTGCGTGAACGCCAATTTATAGTGGCGACCAGGAATCAACAAGCGGCGAGTCTCTCATGGAAAAACAGCGTCCTTTACACATCGCCCTGGTCGGCGACCACGACCCACATATCACCGCTCACCGGGCGATCCCCATCGCACTTGAGCTGACCGGCGGGAAAACCGGCCATGACATCCGCATCCAATGGCTGGCAACGCCGCTCATCACCGACAACGCAGTGCTGGAGGATTTCGACGGTATCTGGTGCGTGCCGGGCAGCCCCTACCAAAACGAAGCCGGCGCCTTGCAGGCGATTCGTTTTGCCCGCGAACAGCGTCGCCCTTTCCTGGGCACCTGCGGTGGTTTTCAACATGCTGTGCTGGAATTCGCCCGTAACGTGATGGGTTGGGCCGACGCCGCCCATGGCGAAACCGATCCCGAGGCTGAACGGGCGCTGTTGACGCCGTTGAGCTGCGCGCTGGTCGAAACCATCGACAGCCTGCAACTCGAGGCGGACTCGTTGATTGCCAAGGCCTATGGCCGCCTGATGGTATTCGAGGGCTACCATTGTCGCTTCGGGGTCAACCCGGACTTTGAAGAGGATTTGCTCAAGCAGCGCCTGCACCCCGTGGCCCGGGACTCGGCCGGAGGCCTGCGAGCGGTGGAGCTGCGGGATCATCCGTTCTATGTCGCCACGCTGTTCCAGCCAGAACGTGCCGCATTGGAAGGGTGCGTGCCGCCGCTGGTCAGCGCGTTTGTCGAAGCCTGCGCCAGGACAACGCCATGAGCGCCCACTACTACGCGGTGATTTTCACCTCCCTGCGCACCGAGGGGGACCAAGGCTACGCCGAAGCCGCCGAGCGTATGCTGGCCTTGGTTCAAGAGCAGCCGGGGTTTCTCGGTGTCGAATCGGCGCGTGGCGAAGATGGTCTGGGGATTACCGTGTCCTATTGGAGCGATGAAGCGGCGATCCTGGCCTGGAAGCAGCATCCCGAACACAGCGCGATCCGTGAGCGCGGCCGCTCCACCTGGTATACCCATTGCCATACGAGGGTGTGCAAGGTCGAACGCGACTATGCCTTCCAACACCAAACCTGATGCCAGGATACAAAACCTGATGTAGAAGCAGGATGTTCACAGATCCTGCCTTCAGCACAAATCCTCTGTGGGAGCTGAGCTTGCTCGCGATGGCGGTGGGACAGCTTGCAGCGATGTTGAATGTGCCACCCCATCGCGGGCAAGCCTTGCTCCCACATTGAATCTCGAAGGAGGGGCACAGATCCTGCCTTCA
>NZ_VZPJ01000022.1 GCF_008801605.1 Pseudomonas brassicacearum subsp. brassicacearum
TCCTTATTGGCGCTTTGGGTAGAAAGGGCGGGACGAGAAGTCTCCCACGGTCCGTACTGGCTAGAGTCGGAATCGAGCTTTTAGTCCCGCCCACCCCTTCAAGTCTAAACATACAAGCGAGCTTGCTAGCGATAGCCATGGCCCAGTCAACATTTTCATCGACTGACACACCGCTATCGAGAGCAAGCTCGCTCCCACAGTTTTTTGCGTCCTACAGGTCGCTATCCATCACCTTGCGATAGAACAACCACTCATGCTCCAGCGCATGGGCCTGGTTCGCGGCCTTGCGAAAACCGTGGCGTTCATCGGGATAGTAGTGCGCCTCGACCGCCACGCCGTTGGCCTGTAAAGCGTTGACCATGTCGCGGGTTTGCTGCGGCACGACCACGGCGTCCAGTTCACCCTGGAAAAAGATCACCGGCACGCGAATGTTCCCGGCGTGCAGCAGCGGGGTACGGGCGCGGTAACGTTCGACGTCTTGTTGCGGATCGCCGATCAGCCAGTCCAGGTAATCACCTTCGAACTTGTGCGTAGCACGGGCCAGGGCGACAGGATCGCTCACGCCATAGAGGCTGGCGCCGGCGCGGAATACATCATGGAATGCCAGGGCGCAGAGCGTCGTGTAGCCACCGGCACTGCCGCCTCGAATGAACGCACGTCGGCCATCGACCAGGCCTTGTTCGTCCAGATACGCGACCACCGCGCAGGCGTCCTCGACATCCACCACGCCCCAATTCAAATGCAACGCCTGCCGATAGGCCCGGCCATAGCCGCTGCTGCCGCGGTAGTTGAGATCGGCGACGGCAAAGCCACGCTGGGTCCAATACTGGATACGCGGGTCGAACAGGGGATAACAGGCCGAGGTGGGGCCGCCGTGAATGAACACCACCAATGGTGGCTTTGCGGGTGCGTTCATGGCCGGGTAGAAGAACCCGTGGGCCTCGCCTGACGCGGATGGATAGCGCAGGGTTCGAGGACGGCTGATCTGCTCGATAGGCAAGGGCGTGACGCCGCCGGCCAGCACGGCCACTTCGTGGCTATGCCGCTCAATGGCAATGACCGCCGATGGCCGGGTCGGCGAGGCTGCAACGGCGTAGATGAACCGTTCATCCAGCGCCAGGCTGCGAAAGCGGGTGTAGGGGCCGGTGAAGTCTTCATCGACATCGTCACCGTGGCATAGACCCAGGCGCCCGAAACCTGCTTCGGTCCAACTGGCCAGGTACGTGTGTTCGCCCAGCGGCAGCCAGGTGCAGCCAGCCAGTTGCCACGGCGCTGGGGCGTGATCGGCTTGGGCGGCAGGCAGCTGTTCCAGGCCCTGGGCCGACTCCACCCAAGGCTGCCAATAACCCCCGCGATCAGTCAGGCAATAAAGACGACTGGTCGCATCGAAGCGCGGTTGCTGGATGGACTCTTCTTCACCGTTGCCCGCGACACAGCGCGGCGCCCCCCAACCCGTAGCGTTGCGCTCGGCCAGCATCAACCGCGTTGCGGTCCAGGGTTGATGCGGACGGCTCCACTCGATCCAGGCGAGCCGCTGACCGTCCGGGCTCAGGGTCGGCGAAGCATAGAAATCTGCACCTTCGGCCAGCAGATGCCGCTGATGATCCGCCAAGCCGATCGACACCAGCCGATGCTGGTTGGCCTGTTCTTCCACCACCAATACCTGGCCGTCGGCGAAGCCTAGATCTCCATAACGGCAGTCACCCGAGGTCAGCGCCACGGGGTGTTCGTCGTTCAGGGATTGGTGGTACAGCTGCTGGTCGGCCTCATTGACGAACAGCACACCGTCGTGGCTCAGGCAGAATGATCCACCGCCGTATTCATAGACCCGGCTGCGCGCGCTGAACCCGTCCGGTGTCAGGCAGCGGGGCATGGCGTCTTGCCAATGCCAGATCCGGCAGGCGCCGTCTGCGGGGCGGTATTCATTCCAGAACAGGCCCAACGGCCCGAGCTGCAGTTCGGCGAAGTCGGTGCCGGCGGCGACGGCCTGGGCGGCGCTGAAAGGCTCAGCCTTTGGCGATGAGGCGCGAGTTTCGTTCATTGCGAAAGGCCAATTGTTCAATGGTTTGCGTAGCGTGCTCGGCGTCTTCCCGCGCCTTGAGAATCACACCGTGATGTTCGGACTTGCTGCACACCGGGTCGGCGTTGCTGGCGTCGCCTGTGAGCATGAACGCCTGGCAGCGGCAGCCGCCGAAGTCCTTTTCTTTTTCATCGCAGGAGCGGCACGGTTCGCGCATCCAGTCATAACCGCGGAAGCGGTTGAAGCCGAACGAGTCGTACCAGATGTGCTGCATGCTGTGGTCGCGCACGTTGGGAAATTGCACCGGCAGCTGGCGGGCACCGTGACAGGGCAATGCCGTGCCGTCCGGCGTGACGGTGAGGAAAATGCTGCCCCAGCCATTCATGCAGCCCTTGGGGCGTTCTTCGTAGTAGTCCGGCGTGACGAAGATCAGCTTGCACGGGTTGCCTTGCGCTTCCAGCTTGGCGCGGTATTCGTTGGTGACACGCTCGGCGCGTACCAGTTGTTCCCGGGTGGGCAGCAGGCCAACGCGGTTGAGCTGCGCCCAGCCGTAGAACTGGCATGTGGCGAGCTCGACGAAGTCGGCTTCCAGGGCGATGCACAGCTCGATGATGCGATCGATCTTGTCGATGTTGTGCCGATGGGTCACGAAGTTCAGCACCATCGGATAACCGTGGGCCTTTACCGCCCGGGCCATTTCCAGTTTTTGCGCGAAGGCTTTCTTCGAGCCTGCCAGGAGGTTGTTCACCTGCTCGTCGCTGGCTTGGAAACTGATCTGGATATGGTCCAGGCCGGCCTTCTTGAAGTCGCTGATTTTCTGCTCGGTCAAGCCGATGCCGGAGGTGATCAGGTTGGTATAGAAACCCAGCCGGCGTGCCTCGCCGATCAACTCGGCCAGGTCTTGGCGCACCAACGGCTCGCCGCCGGAAAAACCCAGCTGCGCGGCGCCCATCTCGCGGGCTTCGCGAAAGACCTTGAACCACTGCTCGGTGCTCAGCTCCTGGCCTTGCTCGGCGAAGTCCAGCGGGTTGGAGCAATAGGGGCATTGCAGCGGGCAGCGATAGGTCAGCTCCGCCAGCAACCACAGCGGCAGGCCGACTTCAGGCTTGGGCGGCAGACCGGTGGTGTCAGGCAAGTTCGATCCAATGCTGTGCAAGGGCGACCTCCATGAATTGCTCGATGTCGTCACCGAGTTCCGGCACGTCGGGAAACTGCTTCGCCAACGCGCCGATGATGGCCGCGACATCCCGTTCACCGTCGATCAGGCCACCGATCAGCGAAGCGCTGTCGTTCAGCTTGATCATGCCTTCAGGATAGAGCAGCACGTGGCCTTTCTGGGCCGGTTCGTACTGGAAGCGATAGCCGGGGCGCCAGCGCGGGGTTTTGCTGCGATCGAAACTCATAAGGTGATCCCTTTGTGCCACACCCGTTGCCCGGTAACGCTGTGGTAGGGCGGGCGGTTCAATTCGTAGGCCATGCTCATGGCGTCGAGCATGCTCCAGAGGATGTCCAGTTTGAACTGGAGAATCTCCAACATGCGCTCCTGACCTGCGCGAGTGGTGTAGTGCTGCAAGGTGATCGCCAGGCCATGTTCCACATCACGCCGGGCCTGGCCCAGGCGGGTGCGGAAGTATTCATAGCCGGTCGGGTCTATCCATGGGTAATGCTGGGGCCAACTGTCCAGGCGCGACTGGTGGATCTGCGGGGCGAACAGTTCGGTCAACGAGCTGCTGGCGGCTTCTTGCCAGCAGGCCCGGCGGGCGAAGTTGACGTAGGCATCCACCGCAAAACGCACCCCGGGCAGCACCAGCTCCTGGGAGCGCAGTTGATCGGGGTCCAGGCCCACCGCCTGGCCCAGCCGCAACCAGGCTTCGATGCCGCCGTCTTCGCCGGGAGCGCCGTCGTGGTCGAGCAGGCGCTGGATCCACTCGCGGCGGATTTCCCGGTCCGGGCAGTTGGCCAGGATCGCGGCATCCTTGAGCGGGATATTCACCTGGTAGTAAAAACGGTTCGCGACCCAGCCCTGGATCTGCTCGCGAGTCGCGCGGCCTTCATACATCGCCACGTGATACGGGTGATGGATGTGATAATACGCGCCCTTGGCACGCAGGGCGGCTTCGAACTCGGCGGGGGACAGGGGGATGTCAGTCATTTTGGTTCTCCGGGAAATGCCCGTGGGTTCTGTGGCGTCAGGGCTGGCCCCATCGTCGGATCGCCGCCCGGAGCAAGCTCGCTCCCACAATCGTTCCGCCCTTCTTACAACTCAATACTCATTCCGTCGTAAGACACTTCAATCTTTCGACGTACAAGTTCAGCCCGCTCGGGCGAGTCTTCGTCCAGGATCGGGTTGGTGTTGTTGATATGGATAAGGACCTTGCGCGGCCCAGGTACTTGTTCCAGTACTTCCAGCATACCGCCGGGGCCATTCTGGGCCAGGTGGCCCATTTCCCTGCCAGTGCGGGTGCCGACGCCACGGCGCTGCATTTCATCGTCGTCCCACATCGTACCGTCCACCAGCAGGCAATCGCTGCCGGCCATGATCTCCAACAACGACTCGTCGACCTTGCCCAGGCCCGGGGCATAGAACAGCTTGCCACCTGTGCGCAGGTCTTCGACGATCAACCCAATGTTGTCGCCCGGATGCGGGTCGAAGCGATGCGGTGAATAGGGCGGTGCGGCGCTGCGCAGGGGCAGCGGGGTGAAGCGCAGGTTCGGGCAGGCGGCGATGGTGAAGCTCTGGTCGAGTTCGATGCGATTCCAGCTCAACCCGCCGTTCCAGTGGGTCAGCATGTTGAACAGCGGAAAGCCCGTGCTCAGGTCTTCATGGACCATGTCGGTGCACCAGACTTGATGTGGGCAACCTTCACGCAGGCTGAGCAGGCCGGTGGTGTGGTCGATCTGGCTGTCCATCAGGATGATCGCGCCAATGCCCGTGTCGCGCAGGGCCCGGCCCGGTTGCATCGGGGCGAACGCCTGGAGCTGGGCGCGAATGTCCGGGGAGGCGTTGCACAGCACCCAGTTCACACCGTCATCGGACAGGGCGATGGACGATTGGGTGCGTGCCTGGGCCCGCAGGCTGCCGTCGCGAAAACCTGCGCAATTGGCGCAGTTGCAGTTCCACTGGGGGAAACCGCCACCGGCGGCAGAACCTAGAATCTGGACGAACATGGCTGCTCCATCTGCAAACCGAAATAAAAACGCCTCGGCTGGCCGAGGCGTAGTGCTGCGTGCTTAACCGCCTGCAGCATTCAACGGCTGGCGAAGTACATGGTGACTTCGAAACCGATACGCAGGTCGATATATGCGGGTTTGGACCAAGACATGGGAATACTCCTTTGGTTGGGATGCTTTCGTTAGATAGAACGGTTGAGACCTATACATATAGTCCACCTCCGTTCGGAGATGTTCAGATGCTTAGGCGCCTATGTTACTAAATCTGACATCTTCGTTCGCCGCGATTCTCGAAGAAAGCTCATTACGGCCCCTGCAATGATCATTGCGCCGCTTGCCAGCGCTCTCCCGGGCAGGCTCCGTTGCTCAGGCAATACCATCCCCCTTCAGCCTCGATCAGGCGTTGGGCGGCCATTTGTAGCTGGGTGCGATCCAGGCACACGATGGCAGCGGACAGTTGCTCAAGATAATCCGACGGGCGGCCGGCCAGCTTGCCCTGCCAGAGCAGTTCGGCGGCCTGGGCGCAGGGCAGGGCGGTGCTCTGGAGTTGGGCGGCAAGCGCCTGCTGCTGGCCGGTCAGGGAGACATCATCGAGCTGCTGGAGCAATGCTGGTAACCCGAGCAGGAACTGTTCGATGTGGACGCTCAGTTGCGTCGCAGACAGGCTGGGTGATTGGACGCCGAACAACACCCCGGTTTGCCCGTCGATCTGCTTCAACCCACTGAACACCGCATAACCCAACTGCAACTCCACGCGCAGGCGCTGGTAGAACGGCGTCTGACACAGCTGTGCTAGCAGCCGCCAGGTGGCTTCGTCGGCCAGCGTCGGGGTGGCTGTCGGGCAAAACAACAGCACGGCCGGTTCTTCGCCGTGAGTCTGGAGCTCATGCCAGAGGCGTTGCCCGCGAGGCGCCGGCGCCAGGTCGGCTTCATCGCTGGCGGTGCCCGGCACCCGGGCCAACGCTGGGCCCAACGCCCCTTGGGTGGCCGCCGACAGGCCGATGGACAACCCGTCCCATCGTGCCGTGATCCACACACTTTGGTCGCTGTCGGGCACTGGTAACGCCGACGCTTGCCGGTTGTGACGGCAGTGATCTGGCAGCTCCTTCAACAGATGCCGAATCGGCATCGGCGGGGTTTCGTGGCTGGCCAGGGCCATTGGCAGCGGTTGCGCAAGCTTCGTCAGAACGTGTTCGAGCACCAACGGTATCGGCGCCTGTAAGCCAACCAGTTTCAGTAGCCATTGATGACCGGAGGGCTCGAAGCTGACGTCCACGCCGGCCAGGCGAGCATCCTCTCGCACATCCTGCAGGTGTCGGTCGAGCCTGGATTGAAAGTCGAGCGGTGCCTGGGTTGTCAGTTGCCAACGCAGGTACACCGCGCCTTCACGACCGTTGTCTGGCAGCGCCTGGCTGAACTGCATGGGCGAGCGTTCCCGGCGACCCCGGGAGCGATCCTGGGCGAAGGTTCGCAAGCCGCGATGGGCGCTGGTCTGGCCGCGTATCAGCCCGGCGCGGGGCGCTTCGCTTGATGTTTGCAGGAACGGATTGGGCGCGGGCAGTTGCCATTGCCCCGCTACGTTATCGGCAGGGTGCAGTTGCGTGAGGATTTCCCTGAGCCTCAGGAGATCGTTTGCCAACAGCGGCCTGTCACGTCCTTCACAATCCCAGCGGGCCAACTGCAAGGCCGATCCTGTCTCCTTCCGGCGCAGCAACAGTGCGGTGAACTCCTGGCGCAACGGCGCCCAGTCGTCCTGGGCGGCAAAGAACCCCAGCCAGTCGTGCAGCAACGGCTGGATCTGCGCCGCTGTCTGAGCGTTGGCGTGCTTGAATCCGATGTGCAGCAGCGCCTGCCCGGCAAACTCATACAGCGCGGTGGCCTTGAGGCTGTCAGCCAGGCCGCGCTGACGCAACGTGGCGAGCAAGCCGCCCGGTTTGCTGGAGTTCAGCCACGTACACAGAAAATCCAGGGCTTGAGGCGAGGCGGCAGGCAAGTCTTCGAAGGCGAACAGCAGATCAAGGCAACCCTCGCGGGCCTGTTGATAACTCGTCTGGGACGATGCCATCAGTTTTGGCGGTGCCGGCCTGGCAAGCGCTTCGCCGGCAGGTATGTGGTTGTCGAACTGATCAGCCAGCGTTTTCAAGGCGTCGATGCTTTGCGGGCCGGCCAGGCTCAGGATCATCTGGCCGCTCTGGTAAAAGCGGCGATAGAAGTCGTGCAATGCGCTTTGGAATTCGGCTCGCGTCACCGCCAGGCTATCGCGATTGCCGGCGTGAAAACCCCGCAGCGGATGGGGCGCCGACAGGCCGTCATGCAAGGCAAGCTGTCGCTGGGCTGCAGCATCCTGGGACCAGGCGATGAACTCGGCGTGCAGCACTTCCCGTTCGCGCAACTGATCGGCCTCATCCAGGCGTGGGTGAGCGAGCATGTCCCCCAGTCGTTCCAGTCCGTCGGCGAAGGTTGCGGGTGGCAATTCGAAGAAAAAATCCGTGGTGCGTTCGCTGGTACGCGCGTTGACCTGGCCGCCGTGCCGCTGCACGTAGGCCATCAGGTTCTCCCCAGCGGGAAAACGCTCGGTGCCGAGAAAGAACAGATGTTCGAGCAAGTGCGCCAATCCCGGCCAGGCCAGGGGCGCGTCATGGCTGCCAGCCGCGACTCGCAGTACTGCAGCGCTGCGCTTGAGGCCTGGGACGTGACGCAATGTCACCTGCAAGCCGTTGGCCAGGGTTTCAGTGTGGGGGCGGAGGGAGTCGGGGGCCGGCATGAGCGCTTCCAGAACAAAGATGCGCTCATGCTAGCGGATTAGGCCGCGTTCTCAATCCTCAATCAGTGTTTGTGCAGATCGTCGTAAAGCTCTGGGCGGCGATCGTGCAGGTAGTTGTAGGCCGCGCGGGAGTCTTCCATCAGTTGTCTATCCAGTTCTCCGACGATCAAGGCCTCATCCAGCCCCGCAAGGGCCGGGCGGCTGCCATTCGGTGCGGCGATGCTGCTTTGGCCGCAGTACTGCAATTCACCTTCGTGGCCGCAGTAGTTGGCGTACGCCACGAAACACTGGTTCTCGATGGCCCGGGCTCGCACGGTGACGTCGGCGATGAACTCGTAGGGTTGCATGTTGGCGGTCGGCACCAGGATCAGCTCGGTACCGGCCAGGGCCAAGCGGCGGGCATTTTCCGGAAATTCCAGGTCGTAGCAGATCAGGAGGCCGAGCTTCCAGCCGTTGAGCTCCACGATGGGCAATGCGGCGTCGCCGGCGCTGAACATGGCGTGATCGAGGTCACCGAACAGGTGGCTCTTGCGGTAGTTGGCCAGGCGCTCGCCCTGGGCGTCGATCAGCTGCACGGCGTTGTAGATCTGCCCGTCTTCGCCGCGTTCAGGGTAGCCGTAGACAATCGCCAGGCCGGCGGCCTTGGCAATGCGGGCGATCTGTTGCGCCCATTCGCCGTTGTAGACCTCGGCCAATACATTCACCGCGTCGACGCCGATGTTGTAGCCGGTCATGAACATCTCCGGCAGCACCAGCACATCGGCGCCCCTGGCTTCCAGCGCCACCTGGTGCAGGCGTTGCAGGTTGCCGGCCGGATCCAGTGGCAGCGGTGGGCATTGGTAGAGGGCTACACGCATCGAAAACTCCTTTTATTCGGGCAGGGCGATCGGACCGATCTCGTGGAACACATCACCTGGACCCGGGTTCTCGGCGTGAGTTTCACCGCCGAAGTGTTTCATGATCCCCCACACGGCATTGAGTGAGGTCTGTACCGCGCCTTCGACCCAGGCCGGTGTCCATGAGACGTCATCACCAGCGATAAAGATCCCGCGTTGTTCGGCCGGCATGTCGTCCTGCATGAAATGCGCATACATGCGCTGGTTGTAACGATAGTGGCCGGGCAGGGCGCCCTTGAATGCGCCGAGGAAATGCGGGTCGGCTTCCCAGGACACGGTGATCGGATCGCCGATGATCCGGGCGGCGATGTCCACCTTGGGATAGATTTTCTTCAGGGCATCGAGGGCCAGCTTCACGCGTTTTTCCACCGGGTGCGGCAGCATTTTCAGCGCGTCGCTCATCCAGGAATACGAGAGGCAAATCACCCCTGGCTTGTCGTCCCCGTTGTCGAACAGATAGGTGCCACGGGTAAGACGGTCGGTCAGGGTCATGCTCATCAGGTCGCGGCCGGTCTCCGGGTCCTTGTCCTTCCAGAATGGCCGGTCGACCATCACGAAGGTCTTCGACGATTGCATGTAGCGGGTGCGGTCCAGGGCCATCCACATTTTTTGCGAGAACAGCGCTTCTTCACATTCGATCTGGGTGGTCAGCAGCCAGCTCTGGCAGGTGACCAGCACCGCGGCGTACTCGCGGGTGTTGTCCCAGACGTCGGTCACGCTGAATCGGCCATCAGCCGCACGGGCGATGCGCTTCACGCCGCTGCGTGGGGCGCCCAGGTGCAACGAATTCAGGCTGGTCCCTTGCGGCCAGTGCACGCAGCGTTCCGGCACGTGGTTCCAGATGCCGTGGGGCACCTGCTCGACGCCGCCGACCACCAAATGCTGGTGGTCGTCGCAGTTGGTCATCACGACACGGAAGATTTCCAGCATCGAATTGGGGAAGTCCGAATCCCAGCCGCCGGTGCCGAAACCGACCTGGCCGAACACTTCGCGGTGCTGGAAAGAGAGCTTGGCAAAGGCCTTGGAGGTGGCGACGAAGTCGTAGAAGGTGCGGTCGTCCCACAGTGGCACCAAGGTGTTCCACAGCTCCTTGAGGCGTGGCACGTCGCGGTCGCGGATCGCCTGCTGGATGTCGCCGAAGCGCGAGCCATCCTCCAGCGCATCGGCCCAGGCGTCGGCAACTTCCTGGAACAGTGCGGGAAGGTCCGCCAGTTTCTGCGCGTAGTAGGTCTGGCCTTCCAGGTCGATGACAGTGCTGCCGGACGCCGGGGTCAGCGGGTTGGGGAACGGTTTGGTCTCCAGACCCAGCTTGTCGACGTAATGGTAGAACGCGGTGGAGGACACCGGAAAACGCATGCCGCCCAGCTCGGCGATCACCCCCTCGGCGCCATTGAATGCTTGTGAGCGCAGGCGCCCACCCATCTTCGACGCCTCGTAGACCACGGGCTTGAGACCCAGCTTCATCAGCTCGTACGCCGCCACCAGACCGGCGATCCCGGCCCCGACGATCGCCACTTCGGTACCGTGGTTGTGGGCGGGAATGCTGCCCAGGCCAGCCGGATGCTCGATCCAGTCGTCAAAGGCGAAAGGAAAGTCCGGCCCGAAAATGGTGATGGGCTTCTTACCGTCTGCTGGGTGGCGATTGTTCTTGTTCATGGCTGACCTTGATGGGCGACTCGACGCGGTGTTCGCGTCTGAGTATAGGAAAGATGCCAGCCATTCTAGGGAGGGTGGAACACGTTAATAAGACACAATATGTCGTCGTTTTGAGCATGAGTCAGTCATTTTGACCTATTCGTAAATCATAATGACGAAACCGGTCCCACAGGTTAAGTGACGCAGGGCTTAGACTGGCTGGCCTCGATCGATCTTGCTGCTGAGGATGATCGAGGTGGTGGTCTTCTCCACGCCTTCCACGCTGCCGATCTGGTCCAGCAACTGGTCCAGCTGTTCCGGCGAGTCCGTGCGCAACCAGGCGACATAGTCGAACTCACCGCTGACCGCGCACAGCTGCTGTACCTGGGCCATGGCGCTCAAGCGCCGCAACACGTCCTTGCCGGAACGCGGCTGGACCTTGATGCCGACGTAAGCCTGCAAGCCGCCGTCAATCACTCGTTGCCCCAGGCGCACGCCATACCCGGTAATCACCTTGGTCTTTTCCAGGCGTGCCAGCCGCGAGGTCACGGTCGTGCGGGCGATACCCAGTTGCCGGGCGAGCATGGCGACGCTTTCCCGGGCGTTGATTTGCAGCGCCGCGATCAGCTGCCGGTCGATTTCGTCGAGGACGGGAGGGCGGGTGTCAGTCAAAGTGGGCTCCGGCGCAGGCATTCGATGGCGAGCATGTTACAGGCTCTCACGTGCGAAATAGCCAATGGCAGGCAAAGCCAGTGCGCGCCAGGCGGAGGCCAGGTGTATCTGTGAAGTCCTGAACCAGAAACCGTCCTGGCAAACCAGCTGTTCGGTGGGCAACTGCAACAGGAGATGCAGTGAGAACGACTGCACTGAGCCTGGGTCGTCATCATCTTGCGCTTCCCAATCGCGCTCGAAACACCGTACATGCAGCTGCCCGGCGTCGAAGCTTTCAAACAGCGGCCGGTTGCCCAGCCACTGCGGATGCACCCGCAACGTGTGTTCCTGGACATCCAGGAGCAGTAATTGCCAGCCTCGATAACTTCCACACTGTTCTGTCACATCGGTTGCCATACAGGTCAGGGCCAGGTAACGGCTATCCGTCGACCAGATCATCGACGGTGCCAGGTCGACCAACGCGCAGCCTGAGGCTGTCAGCAAATGGCCTCCGAGCCGGGGCGTCTGCGCACGCACCCAACTGTCGGCATATTCCGTTTCGCTGCCGAACAGCCAGGCGGCGTCCTGATGGTCGGGGGCGGGCTGGATGAAGTCACCGTCGGCGTTGGCCACTTGTGGACAATCCACCAGGCGCCAGGGAGCAACGCGGTGCAGTTGTGAGTCGGTCACCTGCAGGTCCACAGTGTTGTAGAACAGCCGGGATTGCTCGTTGGGATGAAAGAACGAAGGGTCGCTGCCGATCGGCGGCGCAGGGATGTTGAAGCGTTGCAGCGCGCTGCTGTCCAGGTCGTGATCAAGACGACCGGCCACCACTGCCAGACTCAACCGACCGTCACGAAAATCGAGTATTCGTTCCACCCACATGGCGGGCCCTTCCAGCAGGCGTCGATCCCTCACATCTGCAATGACCGCATGGGTGGCCACTGTCGTTGAGTCTGCAAAGGGCAGCAGCGCCAGGTAACGCCCGCAGTCAGAGATGCGATGATCCAGCAGCCAACTGCCTGGCAAGTGCCAATCACCAATCTGGCTGCGATAACCGCCAAGCCCCTCGCGATTGTCGCAAAGCCAGATGAGCTGAGCGCATGCGCCACCCAGCATCGGTTGCGTCTCGATGTACGAGTCACCGCGCAGGCCTCGGCTGTCCAACGGCATCACAATGGCCGTGCGGGTCAGTGTGAATTCAGCGACGTTTACCCGACCCTGGGCGTCGTGACCGGCCTGGGTTTCGGTGTCGCTATGAATGCTGTCCAGACGGTAGCCATACCGGCCGGAACCCGGTCGCGGATAGTCGAGGTACGCGCCGATATGCACATGGTGCGCGTCGAGGCTCAGCAACTCATGCCAGTAGAAGGACGGTTCAGTCGCACTTTTCACCCACGGCAACGGCAAGGCGCGCCAGCCTTTGTCGAGCTGCCACAACCAATACTGGTCGCCATCTGCTTGAGGATTACGCGCCTGGGCCAGGCACACCAGGGCGCGTTGATCGGTGCTCCACACCAACGGTGCGTCTGCCGCCATCAGCAGGTTGGAGGTTTGTCCGTTGACGCTGACGGTATAGCGTGGCGAAAGCAGGGGATCCAGTGGCTGGGCCAGGTCACCAAAGGTCGAGGGCAAAAAAATATTGCCCTGTAGGCATTGCCGGCCATCAACGGAGCGTCGTTCGAAGGTTTGCTCAGGGTGACAATCGGACTCCAGCCACAGATCGCCGACAGGCACCAGGGGGGTGACGCTGGCCGTTTGCAACAGCTCATCGAGCCGGGTTTCGCGAACGCTGTTATCCACCAGTGGGCTATGGCGTCCGCTTAACAGGTCGAGGTCAAAAGCGTCCAACTCCCAGAGTTCGCTGTCGGCGCAGCGGTACAACTGGCGTTGCTGACGGTCGAGCACCACCAATCCCCATGCCTGCCGGGACGGTACCGGTGCCGCGAAATAACGTCCGTCGCTGGAGAACACGGCCGAAGAGCCCAGGCCTTGCAGGAGCACGCCGTCGGGGAACAGATAGTCGCAATAAGTCGGGCCGCCCATGGCGATTTCGCCGTGGTTGAACGCTCGGATCGGCTCGCCTTCAGGGGTCAGCAGCGGTTCGTTTCCGCCCCAGGCACTCGGCCCTTTGCTGGAAATGGGTGTCAACCCAAGGCGCCTCTCCCAGCTACTGACGCAGGCGAGCCCGACCATGATGCCGACGATCGCTACCAAGATGCCCCACCACTCAGGCAACGCCCGGCCCAGGCTGAAACCCAGGCCAAACACAGCGCCGACCGTCAGCCGGGCGATGCCTCGGCCCATCGCCAAAAAGCTCAGGCGGGCGGCAAGCCCCATCAGCAGCCCGAGGCATACCACCGCCAGCAAAGCCAATGGGGGCGGCAGCAAGGTGACGAAAAAGGCTGGCGCCAGCAGGATGCCGAGTTGCCAGAACAGTTCAAGAAACAGTCGAGAGAGGCTGGGGCTGGCGATGATGGGCGTCTCAGTGAGGAAGCTGCAAGGGCTTAGGCGTGGGGAGGGTGAACCTCACAGAGTATTACTACAGGTGAGTACAGGGGCAAGGGCGGGGAGCGGTTGGTTGCCAGAGTTGCTATGGCGATCAAAAAAACGTCAGTCTTCAAAGCTGAATTCGACAAAAAACCAGACCTTGATGGGTCTGGTTTTAGGGGCGGGCGGCATCTAGACAACTCGAGTGCTCACGCCTCGGCACTGTACGAGTGGCGATTAAAAATCGAAGAACACCGTTTCTGATTCACCCTGCACATGAATGTCGAACCGGTAAACCAACTTGCCATCCAGCGTGGAGCGCTTGGCAATCAGGGATTCGCGACGCGGCGACTGCTCGATCAGACCCAGGATGGGGTCCACGGCGTTCGCCTCGGATTCATCGTCGAAATACAGGCGGGTCTGCAAGTGAATGTTGATCCCGCGAGCAAACAGGGAAACGTTGATATGCGGGGCCATGGGAAAACCTGCGGCGTTCTTCACTGTGCCGGGTTTTACGGTCTTGATGATCCACGTTCCGTCTTCGGCGGTGGCAGTACGGCCAAAACAGTTGAAGGGCTTTTCCAGATCGTATGCGCTGTCGTAGACGCCTTGCGGATTCGCCTGCCAGAACTCCAGAAACGCGTCACGAATCAAATGGCCGTTGCCGTCATGAACGTGGCCCATCAGTACGATGTGCTCACCTGGCGCGCCAGGCTTGGCCATTTCATTCCAGATTTCCTGTTCTCGCGGCGGATTACCAGCCGCCTCCAGCGCCAAGCCGATATGCACATAAGGGCCGGCAGTTTGCGAAGGGGTTTCAGGTAGAAGTTGAATGGACATGCGCATGCCTCCTCAGCGGTTTTCGAAGTGGGTCTTGCGCTGTCCGCGCAGAACAATATCAAAGCGGTAAGCCAGGCAATCCATAGGATTGGCCATGCTCATATCAAGCTTGGCGATCAAGCTCTGCACCGCCTCCTGATTCGCGATCGTCTTGACGATCGGACACATGGGAATGAGCGGATCGCCTTCGAAATACAGTTGAGTTATCAAGCGCGTGGAAATGGACGGACCACTGATGGAGACATGGATGTGTGCCGGCCGCCAGTCATTGGGGCCGTTGCGCCATGGGTAGGGACCCGGTTTGACCGTGCGGAAACTGTAGTTGCCGTCACGGTCAGTCAGCGCGCGGCCGACCCCACCGAAATTGGGATCAAGCGGCGCCAGATAACTGTCTTTCTTATGCCGGTAACGCCCACCCGCATTGGCTTGCCACATTTCCACCAAGGTATGGGGAACCGGTTTGCCGAATTGGTCACAGACCCGGCCCGCGACGATGATGCGTTCGCCGATGGGCAAGCCGCCGTGATTGAAATTGAGCAGCAGATCGTTATCGTGCTGGCCCATTTTCAGATGGGAAAAATCCGGCCCGCTGGTTTCCGACAGCGACTGGGGAATACTCACCAGGGCCTGGCGCGGTGATCGCAGGATCGAAGTCTTGTAGTCAGGTGTCAGGGCTTTGGGGTGCCAATTACGGTCACGAATGACGAAGCGGCTGTCATGCGCATCAGACATGTCGATTTTTCCTATTGTTATGGTTTGGCAAAGGCAAGCGCTGCGTTGGCAGCGACTGGTAGCCCAGTTTCCTCTTGCGCGGCCCAACCAAAAATTGAAAAAACCGACTTGATCCATATCCAAATGGTTATGGATATTTTCCTTCGAGGTATTCCTGCCCGACTTCGCGAAGAACCTCCATGCACCACTGTGCCTGGGGTGTCACCGGCAACGCGGGATTGGTGCACAGCCCCACGGAACCGCCTGGTTCCCGTGCCCCTAATTCCAGCTCCACCAAAGCGCCTTGTTTCAAGTCCTGCCGGACCGCGTCGAAAGGCGCAACCCAGATGGCCTGGCTGCATTGTACGTAGCGTCGACTCAACGCGACCGATAGGGTTTCAAGGCGTTGGCGTGATGGGGTAATGCCGTGCTGAACAAACAGGGCGTCGGCGAATTTACGGATGGTCGTCCCCGCCAATGGAAGCACCCAGGGATAGTCTTCGAGATTCCTGTGCCCCTGTGGATTCGCGAGCACAGGATGGTTGTTACACACCACCAGGGTCATGGACTCGCTGTAGAGGTGTTCGAACGCCAGCCCATGAATCAATGGGCTATCGGTCATTCTGCCAACCACCAGGTCCAGTTCACCGACGCGCAGTTGCGATAGCAAATGCGCACTGGGGCCGGTCACCACGCTGATAACCAGGGCCGGATGTCGAGCATGCAGTCGACAGACAACCTCAGGGACCAACAGGCTTTCAACCGTGGACAGCACGCCAACGCTGATGGCAACGGGCTCGTGGACACCAGCGCGCAGGCTGTTGACCCCCTCGCGCAGCGCTTGCACGCTCGGCCCCGCATATCGCAGAAAAGCTGCGCCGGCTTCCGTCAGCGTCGTCCCCTTCTTGCTTCGTTCGAACAGCACGGCGGCCAGCAACGTTTCCAACTCCTTCAATGTCTTGGAAAGTGCCGGTTGGCTGATTGCCAGTTTGTCTGCCGCACGGGCCAGGCTTCCCTGGCGCGCCACTTCGAGAAAACACACCAGATGACGGAATTTGATGCGTGTGTCGATGTTCAATCGGGTCGCTGCCTTCAAGGGACTTGGGATGCGCAGTGTTTGTGCTGCGGGTTGCAACGCCTGAAGGCGACAGTGGGAGGCTCGTCGGGGACTACCTGTTTGCAGAGCCGTTTATGAAAACTTTCGCCTGGTGCGCAAAGTCCACAGTCTCAAAAACGACAAAGCCGCGCAATGCGCGGCTTTCGAATTGGTGGGCCCACACGGACTCGAACCGTGGACCAAAGGATTATGAGTCCTCTGCTCTAACCAACTGAGCTATAGGCCCTCAGTAGGCCGCGGATTATAACGACGGTTTCTCGGCTGTGCTATCCGAAAAATCCGAAACGGTCATGCGAAGAAACGTTGCGGCAAACTCATCGGCGCACAGAGGCAGGCTGACGATGTAGCCCTGGATCTGTTCGCAACCTTCTTCGGTCAGGAATTGCTGCTGGGCCAGGGTTTCGACGCCCTCGGCGATGACGGTGAATTGCATGCTGCGGCCCAGGGCGATGATTGCCCGCACGATGGCCGCGTCGTGGGGGTCGTCGGGCAGGCCGCGGACGAAGGATTGGTCGATCTTGAGGATGTCCAGTGGCAGGCGCTTGAGGTAACTCAGAGAGGAATAGCCCGTGCCGAAGTCGTCGATGGCCAATTGCACGCCGAGTTTTTTCAGTTGGTGCAGCACCGTCAGGGCCTCTTCGGCCTGGCTCATGATGAAGTTTTCGGTAATTTCCAGTTGCAATAAGCCGGGTTCGAGCTGGTTCTCGCGCAGCAGTTGTTCGATGCGCCCCAGTAGATTGGGTTGGCGCAGTTGGGCCCCGGCCAGATTGACCGAAAGGGGGCCGAGGCTGTCGTAGGCGTCATTCCATTCGCACAACTGCCGGCAGGCGCGCTCCAACACCCAGTCGCCGATTTGCAGGATCATGCCGTTTTCTTCCGCCAGAGGGATGAAGTGTTCCGGCGGCACGTCGCCGAACGTGGGGTGCGTCCAGCGGATCAATGCTTCGGCACCCACCAGTTGGTTGTCGATGAGGCTGATTTTGGGTTGGAAGGACAATGACAACTCGTTGCGTTCGATCGCCCGCCGTAGTTCATGCTCCAAGGCCACTCGCTCGCTGGCCTGGGCGGTGAGGTCACGGGTGTAGCTTTCCACCCGGTTGCGTCCCTTGGCCTTGGAGCGGTACATCGCCGCGTCGGCATTCTTCACCAGCGTGGCGACGTCACAGCCGTCCTGCGGGTAGAGACTGGTGCCGATGCTGGCACTGATGAAGAACTCGTGCTCGCCGGCCTGGAACGGCGCGCCAAAGCAGTTCAACAGTTTTTGGGCGATGTGCTCGGCGTCGCTGGGCTGTTGCAGGCCCGGCAGCAGGATAATGAACTCGTCGCCGCCCAGGCGCGCCACGGTGTCGATGTCGCGCAACTGCTCGCGCAAGCGTACGGCAATGCCCTTGAGCAACAGGTCGCCGACCGGGTGCCCGAGACTGTCATTGATGTGCTTGAAGCGGTCCAGGTCCAGGAACAGCACGGCGCCCTGGCCACCGTTTTCCTGCTGGCCATTGAGAGCCGCCAGCAAGCGGCTTTCGAACAGCGTGCGATTTGGCAGGCCCGTCAGCGGGTCGTGGTGGGCCTGGTAGTCGAGCCGGGCCTGGGCGTGTTTGAGGCTGGAGATATCGGCGAAGACCGCGACGAAATGGGTGATCTGTCGGTCCCGATTGCGCACCGCGCTGATGGTCAGCCAACTGGGGTACAGCTCGCCGTTCTTGCGCCGGTTGGAGATCTCTCCTTGCCAGTGCCCTTCGGCCGTCAACTGGTGCCACATCGCGGCGTAAAACGCGCTGTCGTGCAGGCCGGAAGCCAACAACCGAGGTGTATGGCCCAAGGCTTCGGTTTCGCTGTAGCCGGTGATTTCGGTGAAGGCTCGGTTCACCGCGCTGATGTGCTGTTGCGTATCGGTGATCAGCACGCCTTCGGCCGTGCTTTCGAATACGGTGGCGGCCTGTTGCAGTTTCTCCTGCATGAGATGGCGTTCGGTGATGTCCCGGGCGATGGTCAGCATGCAGTCTTCGTTGCCGATGGGTAGCGGGCGACTGGAGACTTCGCAGAGCCGGATCTGCCCGTCGTTGCGACGGATATGGCAACTGAAGTCCCTGACGAAGCCGTCCCGCTTCAGCAGGTCCAGCATCTGCTTTCGCTCGTTGAGGTTGACCCAGATGCCCAGGTCCAGGGTAGAGCGGTCCACCGACAGGGCACTGTTGAAACCGGTAATGCGGCTGAAGCCTTCGTTGACTTCGATCAGCAGGCCGTCGCTTTGCCGGGACAACAACAGGCCATCGGGCGAGGCGTGGAACGCCTTGGCAAACTTCTCTTCGGATGTCTGCAATTGCTGCTGGGTTTCCTTGAGCTGGCTGATGTCCCGCACCACCACGACCAGGGCTGGCGTCGTGTCGAGATCGAAGGGCTCGGCAGAGATCAGTCCGGTGAACACCTGGCCGTTGCTACGGCGAAAGGGCATTTCCAGGTTGCGAATGCTGCCGGCCTGCAAGCGCTGCAACAGGGCCGGCCCCACGCCTTGGATGCCCCAGATATTCAGTTCGGTTGCGTTGCGTCCCACCACCTCGGCGGCACTCAGGCCGACCTGTTCTTCGAAGGCCTTGTTGACCTCCAGCAGACAACCGTCCAACAGCCGTGCAATCACCAGGATGTCCGGGCACTGACGGAACACCGAGGCAAATTTCTGCTCCGAAAGGCGCAGTGCTTCCTCGGTGCGCTTGGCTTCGCTGATGTCGATCATCAACCCACGCATAACCGGTTCGTGCCCGTGTTCGATCAGGCTGACAATATCGCGCACCCACAGGCAGCGGCCGTCGGCGGTGATCACGCGATAATCGATGCAGTGGTCGCGACCCGCCAGCACTTCATGATCGCAGTAGGTCTGGGCACGGATAAGGTCGGCGGGATGAATGATGTTGCGCCAGAAGCCCGGTATCAGCCAATGGGAAAGGGGATAGCCCAGCAAGTCTTCGGCGTGGGGTGACACGTAGCTGTAAGTGAAGTCGCTGACCCTTGCCTCCCAGGCGATGGCTGACAAGCTCTCTACCAGCCCACGGTAATGGTATTCGCTGCTGCGCAGTTCCTGTTCCAGCTCGACCCGCCGGGCGATTTCCGAGCTCAGTCGGCGGTTGATGCGAATCACCACCGCCAGTATGCCGACCAGGAGCAGCAACGCAGGCAGGCCGTAAAGCAGCAAGTCTGACCAGAGCTGGCGGTAGTCATGTACATTGCCAACCCATTTCTGCTGGATCTCGGCAACTTCGGCCGGGCTCATGTCCGCCATGACCTTGTCCAGGATGCCCACCAATATCTTGTTGTCTCGAGGGACGGCCATTGCCAACTGATAGCGATACGGTGTTTCCCCGCTGACATAAAGGCCTTCGAGCTTGAGTTGACGCAGGCTCCAGACACTGGAGGCCAGATCTCCCACTACCGCGTCCACCTCGTCGGTTGCCAGGGCTTGCAGGGCTGAACTGACGTTGGGCAGCGCCACGAGGTTCAGGTCGGGATGGTGGTTGCGCAGCAATTCATGGGGGGCATAGTTCTCCACCACGGCGATTTTCAGCCCGTACAGCTCCTTGAGGTTGTGCGGCTGGGCGCCACCGCGATGGGCCAGGATGACAATGGGGAAATCCAGGTAAGGCCGGGTAAACGCCAGGTAATTCTGGCGTTCCGGCGTGGACATGATGCCCGGCAAAAGGTCTATCTTTCCCTGTACGACCTGCTCCAGCACGGCGGTCCAGCTGGCTGGCTCGATGGGGGTGAGCTTGATGGCCAGCCGTTCACGAATGATCTCGACGTAGTCGGCAGCCAGGCCCTGATAGCGGCCCTGGTCGTCACGAAACTCAAACGGCGGCCATGAGGCATCGACACCCAGGCGCAGGTCTGGGTGGTCCTTGAGCCAGCGGAGCTCCTCGTCGGTGAGCGTCAACGCGCCAGCTGTTGCGGTCCAGGTCATCAATGACAGCAAAAGCGCGGCCGTCAGTCTGGGCATCACTGTCTCGACATGGCTTGGGGAGGATGATTCGAGTGTAGACGGGCAACAGGGTGCTGAGGAGCGTAACGAAGGGGATTTTATCTGTGCATAACAAAACCCCCGGCAGGGCCGGGGGTTTTGAAGGTCACTCGTCGAGGAAGGAGCGCAGATGCTCGCTTCGCGTCGGGTGGCGCAGTTTGCGCAACGCCTTGGCTTCGATCTGACGAATCCGCTCACGGGTTACATCGAACTGCTTACCGACTTCCTCAAGGGTGTGGTCGGTATTCATGTCGATGCCGAAGCGCATGCGCAGTACCTTGGCTTCACGGGCAGTGAGGCCGGAGAGTACTTCGCGAGTCGCTTCCTTGAGACTCTCGACAGTGGCAACATCGATCGGAGACTGCATGGTGGAGTCTTCGATGAAGTCACCCAGATGGGAGTCTTCGTCATCACCGATCGGGGTTTCCATGGAGATCGGCTCTTTAGCGATCTTCAATACCTTGCGAATCTTGTCCTCAGGCATTTCCATGCGTTCGCCCAGCTCTTCCGGCGTCGGTTCGCGACCCATTTCCTGCAGCATCTGCCGGGAAATACGGTTGAGCTTGTTGATCGTCTCGATCATGTGCACCGGGATGCGGATGGTGCGGGCCTGGTCGGCGATCGAGCGAGTGATCGCCTGACGGATCCACCAGGTGGCATAGGTCGAGAACTTGTAGCCGCGACGGTATTCGAACTTGTCCACCGCCTTCATCAGGCCAATGTTGCCTTCCTGGATCAGGTCGAGGAATTGCAGGCCGCGGTTGGTGTACTTCTTGGCGATGGAGATCACCAGACGCAAGTTCGCTTCGACCATCTCTTTTTTCGCGCGACGGGCCTTGGCCTCGCCGATCGACATGCGACGGTTGATGTCCTTGATCTCGGCGATGCTCAGGCCAGTCTCGGCCTCCAGCGCACTGAGCTTCTGCTGGCAACGAACGATGTCCGGTTGCAGGCGGGCAATGGCTTCGGCGTATTTGCTCTTGCCCTTGGCCAGTGCATCGGTCCAGCTTTCGTCGACTTCGTTGCCAGGGAACTGGCGCAGGAAATCGGCACGCGGCATGCGGGCGTCACGCACGCAAAGCTGCATGATCGCGCGCTCTTGCTGGCGCAAGCGATCCAGGGCACTGCGAACACGCTCGACCAAGCCTTCGAATTGCTTCGGTACCAGCTTGATCGGCATGAACAGCTCGGCCAGTGCCAACAGCTCGGCAATCGCCTGCTTGTTGTTGCGGCCGTGCTTTTTCAGCGCCTTGCGGGTGATTTCCATCTGGTCGGCCACAGCGCCGAAACGCTGTGCTGCGATGACCGGATCCGGACCGCTTTCGGCTTCTTCCTCGTCGTCGCTCGCTTCGGCCTCGTCGTCATCGGTGTCGTCGTCGGCCTTGACGGCTTTCGCGTCGATCGGTGGCGGCACTTCGGCGGCAGGCGGCGCAATGCCGTCGTCCGGATCGATATAGCCGCTCAAGACGTCGGACAGGCGGCCACCTTCGGTGGTGACGCGGGTGTACTCGGAGAGAATATGGTCAACCGTGCCAGGGAAGTGCGCGATTGCGCCCATCACTTCACGGATGCCTTCTTCAATACGCTTGGCGATTTCGATTTCGCCTTCACGCGTGAGGAGCTCTACCGTACCCATTTCACGCATGTACATGCGCACGGGGTCGGTGGTGCGACCAATGTCGGTCTCGACCGCTGCCAACGCTGCGGCCGCTTCTTCAGCGGCCGCCTCGTCGGTATCGGCGTCGGCCAGCATAAGGGCATCCTTATCTGGAGCAACCTCGAATACGTTGATCCCCATGTCGTTGATCATGCGGATGATGTCTTCCACCTGTTCCGGATCTGAAATATCCTCCGGCAGGTGGTCGTTGACCTCCGCGTAAGTCAGGTAGCCCTGCTCACGACCCAATAGGATCAACTCTTTGATACGAGACTGCTGTTGCGCTTTTCCGGACATAACACCCTATCCACTGAAGGTCTTGGCGGGCAAAAAACAAGCCGAGGATTATACCTGAGCTGTGACCTCACGCGCCAGTTGAGGTCGGGTTTGATGCGCAAACATTGCGGCTGAGTAAGTCGCGCAATTGGTTTTTCTCTTCGCTGGTCAACTCGCTCTGACGAGCTTTTCGCAGAAGTTGTTCCAGGTTTCGCTCGCGTTGGCGGGCGGATAAGCTAGTAATGGTGTCGAAAAACTGTTGTTCAAGGTTGTCTCCTTCAATCAGCCATTCCTTCTCGGCCAGGGCCTTCAACAGACGCCCCTGCTCGGTGCCGTGCCACCGTGCAATCAATTGGAAAGAGTTTAGCTTGGGGTTCTTCTGCACGGCTTCAAGGAGTGCAACCAGCAATTGCGTATTGCTGTGGTCCTCGGCGGCGAAGTGCCCGGCGTCCTCTACTTTTTCTGCCAGTTGCGGGTGATGCAGCAAGGTGCGCAAGGCGGCCAGTGTTGGTGGTTCGACGGCGGCCGGCACGCGCGGGGCACGTGGCTGGTCGCGATCGCCGCGCTTGCCGTTCTTGTCCCAGGGTTTCTTGTCCCATTTCTTGCCGCCACTGCCGGGTTTTTTCGGTGTCCATTCCTGCTGGGGGGCGTAATCCTGTTGGGGTTGATGATAGTCGGCGAAATCCGGCATCGCGTCGTAATCGACGCCCGGGTCATAAGCCGGTGGCGCCTCCTGGGGGGCGCTGTGCACCAATTGATTGACCGCTTCGCTGTTCAGGCCGGTGATCTCGGTCAGGCGCTGGCGCATGAGTGTGCGCAGGTTGGCACCGGGCACCTTGTCGATCAGCGGTGCCGCGAGGGTGGCCATGTGGGCCTTGCCTTCGAGGGAGCGTGGATCGGCTTCTTCGGTCAATTGCTGGAAAAAATAGTCGGCCAACGGTTGTGCGTGCTGGTTGATCCGCGCACGGAACGCGTCGGTACCTTCGGAGCGCACCAGGGTGTCCGGGTCCTCGCCCTCGGGCAGGAACAGGAAGCGTGCCCGGCGTCCGTCCTGCAGGCACGGCAAGGTGGCCTCCAGTGCGCGCCAGGCGGCGTTACGGCCGGCCTGGTCGCCGTCGAAGCAGAACAGCACGTTGGGCACCACGCGAAACAGGCGCTTCATGTGCTCTTCGCTGGTGGCCGTGCCCAGGGTCGCCACGGCGTTGCGCAGGCCTTGCTGGGCCAGGGCAATAACGTCCATGTAGCCTTCGACGACAATGATTTCATCAAGATTGCGGTTGTTCTTGCGTGCTTCGTACAGGCCATAGAGTTCCTGGCCCTTATGGAACACCGGGGTTTCCGGGGAGTTCAGGTATTTCGGCTTGTCGTCCCCCAGCACCCGGCCACCAAAGGCGATGATCCGCCCGCGTGTGTCGCGGATCGGAAACATGACCCTGTCGCGGAAGCGGTCGTAGCGCTTGCCGGTTTCGGCATTTTCAATCAGCAGGCCGGCGTCGATCATGGCGCGCTGTTGCAGCGTATCGCTGCTTAGGTGCTTGTACAGGTTGTCCCAGCCGGGCGGGGCGAAGCCGAGGCCGAAGTCCCGGGCGATTTCGCCGGTCAGGCCGCGGCCCTTGAGATAATCCACCGCAGCCTTGCGTGCCGGATGGCTTTTGAGGGCCTGGCGATAAAAATCCGCCGCCGCCGTCAATAGGGGGTAAAGCGGAGAATCGGTCGGTTGACGTGGCTTGTGCTGTCGACCGCTTTCCTCGCGGGGTATTTCCATGCCGGCGGCTTTGGCCAGTTCTTCGACGGCCTGGGGGAAGTCCAGGTTGTCGTGGTCCATGATGAAACCGAGGGCATTGCCGCCAGCGCCGCAGCCGAAGCAATAGTAGAACTGCTTGTCGGGGCTGACGCTGAAAGAAGGCGTTTTTTCTTTATGGAACGGGCAGCAAGCTGTGTAGTTCTTGCCCGCTTTCTTCATTTGCAGGCGAGAGCTGACCACGTCGACGATGTCGGTGCGGTTCAGGAGGTCGTCAATAAAGCTCTGGGGAATCAGCCCGGCCATGGCGTTCTCATCATCACTGCGCGAAATATGGACCCGAAATCGGCAGGCGTAACCGGGTCTGGGTTTGAGGCACGCTAAATCGGTGGCTCGACCGGGTCGTCTGCATCATCGCTGTCGGGAAGTGTATCTGCCGATAATCCACTGACGTTAATAACTATCAGTATTCGACTGTTTGAATGTGTTGCGCTGAATCCGGTAACGGCCGTTCAGGCCTCGGATAGCTCATGAAGCGGACACGCAGGCAGGTGCCTTGGGCTGATCGTCGTTAGAGGAATCAGGGTGTGCTCGTCGGTAGCCTTGGAAGGCTCGTCAGGAAAGACGTGCACCGCTGGCAAAAGAGCCAGGTCTGACGCGGTGAAGCAGGTTGTCTTGGTCGCGTCTGCGGCTTTGACAGTGAAGCATCAAGCGTTATTCCGCAAATGCCATAAGCCCGGCTTGAAGGCCGGGCTTGGCAGAAGCTTGCTACGGACGTCTGTGTATTAGTACAGACGTACGGCGCGGCGCTGCTCGCGCTGAACTTTCTTGGCGTGACGCTTAACAGCGGCTGCTGCCTTGCGCTTACGCTCAGAAGTCGGCTTCTCGTAGAATTCGCGGCTACGAACTTCAGCCAGAACACCGGCTTTTTCGCAGGAGCGCTTGAAACGACGCAGAGCTACGTCGAAGGGTTCGTTCTCTTTTACTTTGACGGCTGGCATCCAGAGCTACCTTCATTCATTACCGGGGTCAACATCCTCGCGGCAAAAGAGCACTTGAAGACGTCGGTTTTTAAGGGTTGCGGATGTTAACCCCTCAACGCTCGGAATGCAAAGCCTCTGATCGAAAACCGCTGGTCGGGGCACAACGCGGCGACTATTATGCGCGCCTTCGAATTCAGCCTCTACAAGGCGCAAACCCATGCTAGTACTGGGATTAGAAACCTCCTGCGACGAAACTGGTGTCGCACTTTACGACAGTGAACGCGGCCTGCTGGCCGATGCGCTGTTCAGCCAGATCGACCTGCACCGCGCCTATGGCGGGGTGGTGCCCGAGCTTGCCTCCCGCGATCACGTCAAGCGCATGCTGCCCTTGATCCGCCAGGTCCTGGCCGAAGCCGGCTGCGTGCCGACCGAGATCGACGGCATCGCCTACACCGCCGGCCCGGGCCTGGTGGGCGCGTTGCTGGTGGGCGCCTCCTGTGCCCAGGCGCTGGCCTTTGCCTGGGGGATTCCGGCCCTGGGCGTGCATCACATGGAAGGCCACCTGCTGGCGCCGATGCTGGAGTCGCAACCGCCGCAATTTCCGTTCGTCGCTTTGTTGGTATCGGGCGGCCATACGCAGCTCATTCGGGTCGATGGCATCGGCCAATACGAGTTGCTCGGCGAGACGCTCGATGATG
This sequence comes from Pseudomonas brassicacearum subsp. brassicacearum, assembly GCF_008801605.1. Lineage (GTDB taxonomy): Bacteria > Pseudomonadota > Gammaproteobacteria > Pseudomonadales > Pseudomonadaceae > Aquipseudomonas > Aquipseudomonas brassicacearum. Next base: position 25,657 of record NZ_VZPJ01000022.1, read on the forward strand.
CTGCCGGCGAAGCGTTCGACAAAACTGCAAAAATGATGGGCCTCAATTATCCCGGTGGGCCGGAAATCTCTCGGCTTGCGACGCAAGGGGTCGATGGGCGCTTCGTGTTCCCGCGGCCAATGTGCGACCGTCCCGGCCTCGATTTCAGTTTCAGCGGGTTGAAGACCTTTGCCCTGAACACCTGGCAGCAGTGCGTCAGCGTCGGGGACGACAGTGAGCAAGCCCGTTGCGACATCTCACTGGCGTTCCAGCAGGCCGTGGTGGAGACTTTGACCATCAAGTGCAAGCGTGCCCTCAAGCAGGCCGGGCTCAAGCGCCTGGTGATCGCAGGCGGCGTGAGCGCGAACAAGGCCTTGCGGACATCGCTGGAGAAAATGCTCGGCGACATGAAGGGCGACGTTTACTACGCCCGGCCGGAGTTCTGTACAGATAACGGCGCGATGATTGCCTTTGCCGGTTGTCAGCGCTTGCAGGCCGGCCAGCACGAAAGCCTGGCGATCAGCGTACAGGCGCGCTGGCCGATGGAGCAGTTGGCGCCGCTGTGAAACATCATTTAAAAATGCCGTTCGCGCCCGGCGAACAGGTCGCGTAGATTGCCCCGGTGACGCCAGACGATCAGCGCTACCAGTGCGGTCATTGGCAGCAAGGCCGCCGGTTCCTGCCAGGCCAGCAACGGCAGGGTCAGCGGTGTGGCGATCAGCGCGGCCAGGGAGCTGGTGCGGGTCAGGTAGAACGTCAGCAGCCAGGCACAGACAGCCAGCAGGGCGGCGGGCGGGTACAGGCCCAGCAGCATGCCGGCGGCGGTGGCGACACCCTTGCCGCCACGAAAGCGAAAGTACAGCGGGAATAGATGGCCGATGACGGCGCAGACGCCGATCCAGGCCTGTTGCTGCAACGAGAGCCCTGCGAGGCTGGCGATCAATACCGGGACAAGGCCTTTGCAGAGGTCGCCCAGCAGGGTCAGGATGGCGAGTTTGCGTCCGGCCAGGCGCAGCATGTTGGTGGCGCCGGCATTGCCTGAGCCACTCATTCGCGGATCCGGGCGACCGGTCAGGCGGCTGAGCAAAATGGCGAAGGACAGCGAGCCGAGCAGGTAGGCGAGAATCGCCAGTAACCAAAACATGCTAACTATTCCGGGCGAGGACGCCCTGATTCTAACGGCGCATTGCGCCCTTGTCGTGCTGCGGAGAAGAGTGCTTGGACAGAGTGTTTATCGAGGGCCTGGAAGTCGACACGGTAATCGGGGCCTACGACTGGGAGCGAGGCATTCGACAGTGCCTGCGGCTTGACCTGAGCTTCGCCTGGGACAACCGCCCGGCCGCTGCGGGTGACGACCTGACCCTGGCGCTCGACTACGCCAGCGTATCGTCGCGCATCCAGGCATTTGCCGAACAGGCGCAGTTCCAATTGGTCGAGACCTTTGCCGAGCGATTGGCCCAGGAGCTCATGGACGAGTTCAAGATCACCTGGCTGCGTCTGAAATTAACCAAGCCTGGCGCCGTACCAGCGGCCAGCGGCGTTGGTGTGGAGATCGAGCGCGGATGTCGCTGACTCAGGTTTTTCTCGGGCTCGGCAGCAATATCGAGCGCCAAACCCATCTGTGCGCCGGTCTTGAAGCCTTGGCCGGTTTCCTGGTGGACATCCGCTGTTCGGCCGTGTTCGAGAGCCAGCCGGTGGGTATCAAGAGCGGGCCATTCTTCAATTTCGTCGTCTCGGCCTTCACGGATCTGCCCCTGATGGAGCTGGATCGTCGTCTCAAGTTCATCGAGGCGGACAACGGTCGCTATGCGCCGGACCGCAAGGGGCTGCCGCTGGATATCGACGTGTTGTTGTATGGCGAACAGGTCGGCAACTTCGATGGGCTGATCCTGCCGCGCGCGGAAATCCTCAAGAACGCCTTCGTCCTATGGCCTTTGTCGTTGATCGCGCCGGATCGGATTCACCCAGGCGTGGGCAAAAGCTTCGCTACTTTGTGGGAGGAATCGCAGATCGACCAAGTGCTGGCGCCAGTGGCTTTCGAATGGCGAGGCCAGCAGCTTACGCCATCGAATCTGCGCTGAGGCGCCTGCCGCTATCGCGAGCAAGCTCGCTCCCACACAGGTATACCGAGATCCCTGTGGGAGCGAGCTTGCTCGCGATGACGGCGGAACATCCAGCCAAAATGCAAACTGACACGAACGCCCGTCAGCTCGCCGCTTCCTTGTAGCCTTTCAACGCCTTGAGGCGCTCGCGCTTGATCGCCTCACCCAGCTCCGGTCCCTTGAAGCCCTTCTCCAGCAAAGGCTGCACCGCCACCGCGCGGGCTGCTGCCGCTGCGCCCCGCAAATAATCAGCCTGTGGATAACTTCTGTCTTCAAGCCCTTTGCGCCCCCGTGCATCCATCTCGCAGGCTGCGATGAACTCCTCGAAGCGCTGAGGTCGACGGTACACATCGAAACTCTGCAGCAGCTCAAGCAAAGTTGACGCCTTGAGCTCCAGCGCGCGATGACCATGGGTGTGGTATTGGCCAACCAGTAACGCCAATTCCTGACAGTCGCGGGGAGCCTTGAAGCGTTCGTTGACCGCTTTGATCAGCTTCAGCCCCGTGTGCTCATGGGCGATGTGTCGTGGCCATTCGTGTCGGGGTGTCAGGCCTTTGCCCAGGTCATGGAGCAGGCAGGCCCAGCGGACCGTCAGCGGTTGTTGGTGCAGGGCGGCTTGTTCCAGCACGCTCAGGGTATGGACGCCGGTGTCGATTTCCGGGTGATGGGCTTCAGGCTGGGGCACGCCAAACAGCGCATCGACCTCTGGCATCAGGACCTTGAGGGCCGTGCAGTCGCGCAAGACCTGGATAAATACCTGTGGCTGTTTTTCCATGAGGGCGCGGGAAATTTCTTTCCAGCTGCGCTCGGCCGTCAGTGCTTCCAGTTCGCCGGAATCGCTGAGTTGGCGCATCAGTTCAAGGGTTTCGTCCGCCACCTTGAAACCCAGCGGAGCATAACGCGCGGCGAAGCGGGCAACCCGCAGGACTCGAAGGGGATCTTCGGCGAAAGCGGGGGAAACGTGGCGTAGCACGCGGGCTTCCAGATCGCGTTGACCATGGTACGGATCGGTCAGGTTGCCGTGGTCATCTTCGGCCATGGCGTTGATCGTCAGGTCCCGGCGAACCAGGTCCTCCTCCAGGGTCACTTCAGGGCTGGCATGGAACACGAAGCCGCCATAACCTCGGCCGCTCTTGCGTTCGGTGCGGGCGAGGGCGTACTCCTCGCCGCTCTTCGGGTCGAGGAATACCGGAAAATCGGCCCCCACTGGGCGAAACCCCCTGGCGAGCATTTCCTCGGCGGTGGCACCCACCACGACCCGATCGATGTCGGTGACGGGAATGCCCAGCAGGCGGTCGCGAACGGCGCCGCCGACTTTATAGATCTGCATAAAAAACCTCCGTTGGTCCGACAGGATAACCTTTGCGTCGGACGTCCGGAGGCGAAAACGGGATCAAAGATGAATGACGGCCAGATCCAGGCGACCGTAGTCTCCTTCGGCTTGTTCGCCTCTGGGTGGCACGTGATGGGTTTTCATCACTTGGTCGCCTTGCAGGGTTTCCAAGTGGATGTCGAAACCCCAGAGGCGATGCAGATGCTTGAGCACTTCGTCGGTGGAGTCGCCCAGCGGTTTGCGGTTGTGCGCCTGGTGCCGCAGGGTCAGCGAGCGATCTCCGCGGCGGTCAATGCTGTAGATCTGCACATTGGGCTCGCGATTGCCCAGGTTGTACTGCGCCGCCAGGGTTTCGCGAATGATGCGGTAGCCGCCCTCATCGTGAATGGCAGGTACCAGCAGGTCATCTTTCTGATCGTCATCGAGGATGCTGAACAGTTTCAGGTCGCGAATCACCTTGGGCGAGAGGTACTGCAGGATGAAGCTTTCGTCCTTGAAGCTGCTCATGGCGAATTTAATGGTGGACAACCAGTCCGAGCCAGCGATGTCCGGGAACCAGCGACGATCTTCCTCGGTGGGGTTTTCGCACATGCGCCGAATGTCGCGGTACATGGCGAAGCCCAGTGCGTAAGGATTGATACCGCTGTAGTACGGGCTGTCGAAGCCGGGCTGGAACACCACGCTGGTGTGGGAAGTCAGGAACTCGATCATGAAGCCGTCGGTGACCAGTCCCTCGTCGTACAGGTCGTTCATCAGCGTGTAGTGCCAGAACGTGGCCCAGCCCTCGTTCATGACCTGGGTTTGGCGCTGTGGATAGAAGTACTGGGCGATCTTGCGCACGATGCGCACGATTTCCCGCTGCCACGGCTCAAGCAGCGGCGCATGTTTTTCAATGAAATAGAGAATGTTCTCCTGGGGTTCGGCAGGGAATCGGGCATTGTCTTTTTCGTTGTACTTGTCTGCACCTTTGGGAATGGTGCGCCACAGATCGTTGATCTGTTTTTGCAGGTGCTCTTCGCGATCCTTCTGGCGCCGGCGTTCTTCTTCGGCGGAAATCGGATATGGCCGCTTGTAGCGGTCCACGCCGTAGTTCATCAGGGCGTGGCAGGAGTCCAGCAGGTCCTCCACCGCGTCGATACCATGGCGTTCCTCGCATTGCATGATGTACTGCTTGGCGAACACCAGGTAATCGATGATCGAGCTGGCATCGGTCCAGGTGCGGAACAGGTAGTTGCCCTTGAAGAAGCTGTTGTGCCCATAGCAGGCATGCGCCACCACCAGGGCCTGCATGCAGATGGTGTTTTCTTCCATCAGGTAGGCGATGCACGGATCGGAGTTGATGACGATCTCATAGGCCAGCCCCATCTGGCCCCGGCTGTAGGATTTCTCGGTACTGAGGAAGTGCTTGCCGTAGGACCAGTGGTGATAGCCCAGCGGCATGCCGACCGACGCATAGGCGTCCATCATCTGCTCGGCGGTGATCACCTCGATCTGGTTCGGGTAGGTGTCGAGGGCATAACGGTCCGCGATACGGCTGATTTCGCGGTCGTAGGCCTTGATCAGCTCGAATGTCCATTCGGAGCCGGTGGAAATGGGCTGGCGCTTCTGCTCTTTTTTGGCGGTCATGTCACTAACCTGCGCTGGAAGAGTTCACGGAAGACCGGGTATATATCCCCGGCCGAGACCAATTGCTGTTGGGCAAATGTGTCGGAAAAAGCTTCGGCAATCCGTTCGTATTCGTACCACAAGGCCTGATGTTCGCGTGGAGTAATTTCCACGTAGGTGTAGTACTGGACGAACGGCATGATCTGGTTGATCAGGATGTCGCGGCAGATTGGTGAATCGTCGTTCCAGTTGTCACCGTCCGACGCCTGGGCTGCATAGATGTTCCATTCGTTGGCGGGGTAGCGCTCGGCCATGATCTCCTGCATCAGCTTCAGGGCGCTGGAAACGATGGTGCCGCCGGTTTCCCTGGAATAGAAAAATTCCTCTTCGTCCACTTCCCGGGCACTGGTGTGATGGCGGATGAACACTACATCGATCTTGTCGTAGTTCCGTTTCAGGAACAGGTACAACAGGATAAAGAAACGCTTGGCGATGTCCTTGGTGGCTTGGGTCATGGAACCGGAGACGTCCATCAGGCAGAACATCACCGCCTTGGAGCTGGGGTTTGGTTGTTTCACCAGCAGGTTGTACTTGAGGTCGAACGTGTCGAGGAACGGTACGCGATGGATGCGGGCGCTGAGTTTCTCGATTTCCGCTTCAAGGTCCTGAATGTCGCCAAAATTATCGGGTTCTTCGCGTTTCAGGCGGGCCAGTTCTTCCTTGGCCTCGCGCAGTTTGGCCCGGCTGCTGCCCGACAGTGCGATGCGCCGGGCGTGGGCTGAGCGAAGGGTGCGGATAATGTTGATGCGCGACGGATTGCCTTCATTGCTGATCCCGGCACGCACGGTCTTGAAAGTGTCGGTGCCGGTCAGGTTGCGCTTGACCAGGTTCGGCAGTTCCAGGTCCTCGAACATGAACTCCAGGAATTCCTCCTGGGTGATCTGGAACACGAACTCATCCATGCCTTCGCCGGAGTTGCCGGCCTTGCCGGGCCCCTTGCCGCCGCCTCCGCCCTGGGGACGGGGGATATGCTCGCCGCTGGTGAATTCCTTGTTGCCGGGGTGCACGACGGTCTGTTTGCCACCGCGACCATGGTGAAGCACCGGCTCGTCGATGTCGCGACCGGGGATGCTGATCTGTTCGCCGTGTTCCATGTCGGTAATGGAACGCCGGCTGACCGCCTCTTCGACGGCCTTCTTGATGTGGTCACGGTAACGCCGCAGAAACCGCTGACGGTTCACCGTGCTCTTGTTCTTGCCATTAAGGCGTCGGTCGATCACATAGCTCATAGGCCCCTCCGGGGGAGCTTCAAGTCGTAAGCCTCAAGCTGCAAGGGGCGTGGCGTCGAGCCATGGGCTCAACGCCGTTCCCTTACAGGCTGTAGCTAGAAGCTTGCCGCTGCTTACTGCGATTTCCGGACCCGCAGATACCACTCGGAGAGCAGTCGTACCTGTTTGTCGGTGTAGCCACGTTCGACCATGCGTGTGACGAAATCGTTGTGTTTTTGCTGGTCCTCCTTGCTGGCCTTGGCGTTGAAACTGATGACTGGCAGCAGGTCTTCGGTGTTGGAGAACATTTTCTTCTCGATGACCACCCGCAGCTTTTCATAGCTGAGCCAGGTTGGGTTCTTGCCGTTGTTGTTGGCCCGGGCGCGCAGTACGAAGTTGACGATCTCGTTGCGGAAGTCCTTCGGATTGCTGATGCCCGCCGGTTTCTCGATTTTTTCCAGTTCCTCGTTGAGGGCCACGCGATTGAGTATTTCGCCGGTTTCCGGGTCGCGGTATTCCTGGTCCTGGATCCAGAAGTCTGCGTACAGCACGTAGCGGTCGAAGATGTTCTGGCCGTACTCGCTGTAGGACTCCAGATACGCCGTCTGGATTTCCTTGCCAATGAACTCGATGTAGCGTGGGGCCAGGTATTCCTTGAGGAAACGCAGGTAACGCTCGCGGGTTTCGGCCTGGAATTGCTCTTGCTCGATCTGCTGTTCCAGCACATACAGCAGGTGAACCGGGTTGGCTGCGATCTCGTGAGGGTCGAAGTTGAAGACCTTGGACAGGATCTTGAACGCGAAACGTGTGGACAGTCCGTTCATCCCTTCATCGACCCCCGCGTTGTCGCGGTATTCCTGGATCGACTTGGCCTTCGGATCGGTGTCCTTGAGGTTTTCACCGTCGTACACGCGCATCTTCGAATAGATGTTGGAGTTTTCCGGTTCCTTGAGGCGCGACAGCACCGTGAACTGGGCAAGCATCTTCAGGGTGTCGGGTGCGCAATGAGCCTTGGACAGCGAGCTGTTGAACAGCAGCTTGTCGTAGATCTTCACCTCGTCGCTCACTCGCAGGCAGTACGGCACCTTGACGATGTAGATCCGGTCGATGAAGGCCTCGTTGTTCTTGTTGTTGCGGAAGGTATGCCATTCCGATTCGTTGGAGTGGGCCAGCAGGATGCCGGTGAACGGAATGGCCCCCAGGCCCTCGGTGCTGTTGTAGTTGCCTTCCTGGGTGGCGGTCAGCAGTGGGTGCAGCACCTTGATGGGCGCCTTGAACATTTCGACGAATTCCATCAGGCCCTGGTTGGCCCGGCACAGCGCGCCCGAATAGCTGTAGGCGTCGGCGTCGTTCTGTGGGAATTCTTCCAGTTTGCGGATATCGACCTTGCCCACCAGGGCGGAAATATCCTGGTTGTTTTCGTCACCCGGTTCGGTCTTGGCCACCGCGATCTGGTTGAGGATCGATGGGTAGAGCTTGACCACCTTGAACTGGCTGATGTCACCGCCGAACTCGGCCAGGCGCTTGGTTGCCCATGGCGACATGATGGTATTGAGATAGCGGCGTGGAATGCCGAAGTCTTCCTCGAGGATCGCGCCATCTTCAGTGGCGTTGAACAGACCCAGAGGCGATTCGAACACCGGCGAGCCCTTGATGGCGTAGAAGGGCACTTTTTCGATCAGTTGCTTGAGCTTCTCGGCCAGGGACGATTTACCACCACCCACGGGGCCGAGCAGATAAAGGATTTGTTTCTTCTCTTCCAGGCCTTGGGCGGCATGGCGGAAATAGGACACGATTTGTTCGATGCATTCTTCCATCCCGTGGAAGTCCGCAAAGGCCGGATAGCGGCGAATCACCTTGTTGGAAAAGATTCGCGAGAGCCTCGAATTGGTCGAGGTATCCAGCAGCTCCGGTTCTCCGATTGCCAGCAACAGACGCTCCGCAGCCGATGCATAGGCACTGCGGTCCTGCTTGCAGAGTTCGAGGTATTCCTGCAGCGAGTATTCCTCCTGCCGCGTGGACTCGAAACGTTGCTGGAAGTGGCTAAAAATGCTCATGACGTCACCTCGCTCGATACGTGGAGCCGGTGTCGGATCAATCAGTCGATGCTGGACAGCCGCTGGGAACCCAGTTGCCGTTTTACCCCCCAGAATGCTTTCAAGAATACAGGTTCTTGAAAGCTGACTCCCGATGACCCGCGCGCCGGTGTACCGGCTCTCCCCTGTTTTGGATGGCCTGAGGCTAAGGATAGTTCGGAATCGCGGAGGTAAAGGTGGAATACGTAATTAGTTATGGCAGACCGTTCGTCTGCCATCGCTCAAGCCCACGGTTCACGCGGGCTTGGACGGCATAAAAAATTATTCGTGATTGTCTTGCGCTGTTTCTGAAGGATAAGTCGCACGCCACAACTCGAAACCGCCGTCCAGGCTGTAGACGTCGCTGAAGCCCTGGCTGACCAGATAGGCGGCTGCGCTCTGGCTGGAGTTGCCGTGATAGCAGACCACGACCGTAGGTGCATCGAGGTCGGCGGCACGGATGAAGTCGGCGATGGAATGGTTATCCAGATGCCGGGAGCCACTGATATGCGAAGCCGCAAAAGTGGCTGGGTCGCGGACGTCGACGACGACCGCGCCTTGCTCGCGCAGGGCCTGGGCCTGTTCCGGGGGGATGCGTTTGAATTCGCTCATGAGGGGCTCCTGTAGCTGAAGCGCAACGCCGGTCAAACGGCAGTGCCGGCCGGCAATGGTGCAGTGGTCGGGTGATGGGTTTTGGCGTGGCCCTGTTCATCGCAATCGCAATGCAGTTGCTCGCCAGTGTCGACGTTCATCAGGGTCATGGCGCTGCCCCACACGCAACCGGTATCGAGGGCGAAGACGCCGGGCTCGTCGGATTGGCCGCCCAGTGCCGCCCAGTGTCCGAAAATAATCTTCAGGTTACGGGTCTTGCGCTCACTGTGCTTGAACCAGGGGGCATAGCCGGGCGGCGCCGTCTCGATGCCTTCCTTGCCCTTGAGATCGAGCTTGCCGTCGCGGGTGCAGAAGCGCATGCGCGTGAAATAATTGGTGATGACGCGCAGACGAGCGCTGCCAGTGAGGTCGTTGTCCCACTTGACCGGCTCGTTGCCGTACATGCCATCCAGGTAGGGGGCGAACAGATTGTCGTCGCGCAATGCCTGTTCGACTTCGCCAGCACACTTGAGCGCCTTGCGCAGGGACCACTGGGGCGGAATGCCGGCATGAACCAGTGCGAGGTTGCGCGCCTCGTCGTAGTGCATGAGCTTCTGCTGGCGCAACCACTCCAGCAGTTCAACGCAATCGGGGGCGTCGAGAATTTCGCTCAAGGTGTCGGACTTTTTCAGGCGCTCGATGTTCTGCCAGGCAGCCAGCAGATGCAGGTCGTGGTTGCCCAGCACGCACACCAGCGACTGACGAATACTGTAGAGAAAGCGCAACGTCTCGAGGGACTGCGGGCCACGGTTGACCAGGTCGCCCACCAGCCACAGCGTGTCTTTTTGAGGATCGAAAGCAACGCGCTCCAGCAGGCACTTGAGCGGATCGAGGCAGCCTTGCAGGTCGCCGACCGCATACGTGGCCATCAGTGCAGGGCTCCGGGCACGGCCAGACGGAAGGGTTTGATGACGGCGTCGAAGCGTTTGCCGTCCTCGGCCAGCATCTGGTAGGTGCCCTGCATGGTGCCGACCTTGGTCGTCATCACCGTGCCGCTGCTGTAGCTGTGGCTTTTGCCAGCGTCGATCAACGGCTGCTGGCCGACCACACCTTCGCCACGCACTTCTTCGACATGGCCATCGCCGTCGGTGATGATCCAATGCCGTGACAGCAGCCTGGCCGGCAAGGAGCCGTTGTTGCGCACGGTAATGCTGTAGGCGAAGGCGAAGCGGTCATGCTCGGGTTGCGACTGTTCTGCCAGAAAACGGGTGGTGACGCTGACGTCGACCTGGTAACGAGGATCGGACATGCAAAAAGGCCTTAAAAGCGAAGCGGGACGCGGGCGCGACTCAAGAGTTCAGTCTAGGCCAAGTATCGGGTAGTAGACCAGACTAGCGTACTGCCCGATAGCGCTCGTCACCGGTTCAGTTGGCGTCGACTTGCGGGGCGGCTTGTTCACTGAGTTTGTCGGCCAGGCGCACGAACGCTGCCAGGTCCAACTGCTCGGGGCGCAGGCTGCCATCGACGCCAGCGGCTTCGATTTCGGCGCTGCTGAGCAGCAGTTTCAAGGTGTTGCGCAAGGTTTTGCGGCGCTGGTTGAATGCTTCGCGCACCACCCGCTCCAGCAGGCGATGATCCTTGGCCGGGTGCGGCAGGACGGCGTGGGGCACCAGGCGGACAATGGCCGAGTCGACTTTCGGCGGCGGGTTGAATGCACCCGGGCCTACGTTGAACAGGTGTTCGACCCGGCAATGGTACTGGACCATGATCGACAGGCGACCCCAGTCACCACCGCCAGGGCCGGCGGCGAGGCGCTCGACCACTTCTTTTTGCAGCATGAAGTGCATGTCGCGGATCAGGCCGGCGTTGCTCAGCAGGTGGAAGATCAGCGGCGTGGAGATGTTGTACGGCAGGTTTCCTACCACCCGCAGGCTGTTCGGCGCGGCGTTCAGGCTATTGAAGTCGAACTTCAGCGCGTCGCCCTGATGCAGGCTGAAATTGCTCCGGCCGGCGAACTGCTGGTTGAGGATCGGCACCAGGTCCTTGTCCAGTTCCACCACGTCCAGTTGCGCGCCGCTGTCGAGCAGGCCCTCGGTCAGGGCGCCCTGGCCCGGGCCGATTTCCAGCAGGCGGTCGTCGGGCTTGGCCCGGATCGAGCGCAGGATGCGATCGATCACGCCGGCGTCATGCAGGAAGTTCTGGCCGAAACGCTTGCGCGCGCGGTGTTGGTATTGCTCGGTCATAAATGGGTCTCGGCCATCTGGTAGGCGGTTTCCAGCGCGACTTGCAGGCTGCCGGTATCGATCTTGCCGCTGCCGGCCAGGTCCAGGGCGGTGCCATGGTCCACGGAGGTGCGGATGATCGGCAGGCCCAATGTCACGTTGACCGCCGCGCCAAAGCCTTTGTACTTCAGTACGGGCAGGCCTTGGTCGTGGTACATCGCCAGCACCGCGTCGCAGTGCTCCAGATATTTTGGGGTAAACAGAGTGTCGGCAGGCAACGGGCCACGCAGGTCCATGCCCTCGCTGCGCAAGCGCTCCAAGGTGGGTTCGATGATGTCGATTTCTTCACGGCCCAGGTGTCCGCCTTCACCGGCATGGGGATTGAGCCCACAGACGAGGATGCGTGGCTGGGCGATGCCGAATTTTTCCTGCAGGTCGGCGTGCAGGATGCGCGTGACCCGCTCCAGGCGTTGCGCGGTGATAGCGTCGGCGATGTCCCGCAAGGGCAGGTGAGTGGTCACCAGGGCCACTCGCAAGCCGCGGGTGGCGAGCATCATCACCACTTGCGCGGTGTGGGTCAGTTCAGCCAGGAATTCGGTGTGCCCGGAAAAGGCAATCCCGGATTCGTTGATCACGCCTTTGTGCACGGGGGCGGTGATCATGCCGGCGAACGCCCCGTCCAGGCAGCCTTGGCCGGCGCGGGTCAGGGTCTCGAGGACGAACGCGGCGTTGGCCTTGTCCAACTGCCCGGTGACGACCGGAGCGCCCAGGGGCGTATCCCAGACATACAGGCTGTTGGCGGGCGCCGGGACGTCCGGCCAGGCCTGCGGTGTCACGGGCAACAGGTTGACGACCAGCCCCAGTTGCGCGGCCCGCTCAAGGAGCAGGTCGCGACTGGTGATGGCAATCAGGGGATGTGGCTGGGCTTGCGAGGCGAGCAGCAGGCACAGGTCGGGACCGATGCCGGCTGGTTCGCCGGGGGTCAGCGCGAAACGCTTGGGTTTCACTGCGCTGCCTGGTCTGCACCAGGAAGTTTGATTTCAACGTAGGCTTCGTCGCGAATCTGACGCAGCCAGGTTTGCAGCTCTTCGTCGTATTTGCGGTTGCGCAAGACAGTCATTGCTTGCTGTTCGCGAGCCTGGGTGGTGCTGTCAGTGGCGCGACGGCCAAGGACTTCCAGCACGTGCCAGCCATAAGGGCTCTTGAACGGTTTGGACAGTTGGCCTTGCGGCGTGTCGGCCATGACCTGGCGGAACTCGGGAACCAGTGCATTCGGGTCAACCCAGTTCAGGTCGCCACCGTTGAGAGCCGAGCCCGGGTCTTCCGAGAAGCTCTTCGCCAGTTCAGCGAAGTCTTCGCCCGCTTCGATGCGGTCGTAGAGTTTCTCCGCCAGGCGCTTGGTCTCGGCTTCGCTGCGAATCTCGCTTGGCTTGATCAGGATGTGGCGAACATGCACTTCGTCACGGACCTGGGTTCCACCACCGCGCTTCTCCAGCACTTTCAGGATGATGAAGCCGCCTGGCGTACGAGCTGGCTGGGTGATATCGCCCACGGCCATGGCGCTCAGTTCGCGGTCGAACGGAGGCGGCAGTTGAGCGGGCTTGCGCCAGCCCATGTCACCGCCTTCCAGGGCGTTGTCGCTGCCCGACTTGGCAATGGCCATCTGACCGAAATCAGCGCCTTGCTTGAGCTGCTGGTAGACATCCATCGCCTGGCGATAAGCGCTCTGGATCGCTTCGGAGTTGGCGCTTTCCGGGGTCGGAATCAGGATGTTCGCCAGGTGCAGTTCTTCGGAAAGCTGCATCTTGCCCAGGTCCGAGGCGAGGAAGTTCTTCACTTCCTGTTCCGACACCTGGATGCGTTCGGCCACACGGCGCTGGCGCACACGGCTGATGACCATTTCACGGCGGATCTGATCGCGGGCGTCCTCGTAGGAGAGGCCGTCGCGGGCCAGGGCGGCGCGGAATTGGTCGATACTCATGTTATTGCGCTGGGCAATGGTGCCGACGGCCTGGTTCAGTTCTTCATCGGTGATGCGAATGCCGGAACGTTCGCCGATCTGCAACTGCAGGTTTTCGACGATCAGGCGTTCGAGCACTTGCTGGTCCAGTACGCCTGGTGGCGGCTGGCCACCGCCGCGCTTGGCAATGGTTTGCTGCACTTCATGGACGCGCTGGTCCAACTGGCTCTGCATGACCACGTCGTTGTCGACGATGGCCACCACTTTATCGATGGACTGTACCGCGGCGTTGGCCGCGGTACCCAGGAACAGCGCGCCCAGCATCAGCGGGCGCAGACAATCAGAAAGCTTGGTCTTCACGTTCACGATAACCTTGGATGCCTTTGTCGAGGAAGCTCTCTACCTTGGCGCCGGTGAGGCCGCCGAGTCCCTTCAGAACAATTTGGAGGAAGACGCCGTGGTCGCCTTTTTCGTTTTCCGGGGCGGCCTGACTGAACTCTTCATAGTCGACCCAGTAACGGTTGATCAGGCGCAGTTTCCAGCAGCAGTTGTCATATTCGAAACCACCGAAGGCTTCCAGGGTGCGGTTGCGGTTGTAGTCATACTGCCAGCGGCTGATTACGTTCCACTGCGGCACGATCGGCCAGATGACCGAGAAGTCGTGCTGCTTGATCTTGTAGTAATCCTTCACGTAGCCAGGTGTGCCTGGCGTGCCGTAGTCGCCACCGCCCACTTGCCATTGGCCAGTGGTTTCATCGTAGCGGACCAGGTCGTTGCGATAGCGATAGCCAGCGTTGATGACCTTGTTCGGGTTGTCTTCGGGCTGGTAGTGAAACATCGCGCTGCCCGAACGGGGGCTATGGGTATCCGGATCCCAGTTGTAGTTGGCGGTGGTGCGCCAATCGCGGTTCCAGCGGTACTCGTATTCCAGTGCGTACGGGGAAACGTTCGACTTGGCGTCTTCACGTGTCTTGAAGTCGATGCTTGGCAGCTGGACTTCGCGATCCTTGAAGTACAGGGCCTGGCCGACGCTGATGCGCTGGCGCTCGAAACCGTTTTCTTCGATCCAGCGGCTGGTTACGCCCAGGGACAGCTTGTTCTCGTCGCCGACGCGGTCAGAGCCGGTAAAGCGGTTGTCCCGAAACAGCGAGGAGTAGCTGAAGGTCGATTCGCTGGTATCGAAAACCGGGATATCGCTCTGATCCTTTTCCGGTACGTAGAGGTAGAACAGGCGTGGTTCCAGGGTCTGGCGATAGTTGGTGCCGAACCATTGGGTATTCCGATCAAAATACAAGCCGCTGTCGATGCTGGCGATCGGAATGCCGCGACTCTGGTTGCTGCTATAAGTGCCCTGCAGGCGATCGGCCTCGGCGCTCTGTGCCGCAATTTGCGATTTGCCTCTGCCATCCAGATCCAGGTCATATTGGGTGTACTGGTATTTCAAGGATGGCTTGATGTAGCCGTAGCTCGCCTCCATCGGCAAGCTCATGACCGGAGCCAAATTCAGGCGGTTGCCGTTCGCTCGCGCAAGGCCGCGGATGTTGTTGTCCAGCCACGGCGATGTAACGCCTTCGTCGTTGCTGTACAGGCCATTTCTCAAGTTGCGATCAAATCGGACCAGTTCTGTTTGGTAAGCGAAATCCAGGCCATATGGATGCTGTGGCAACGCACCGTTGAAAGTGATCTGCGGCAAACGATCATAGGGCGTGATCTTGGAAATCGTCGCCATCTGGTAAGCCTGGGCATTCAAGCGGGCAACGTAGTTGTCCCCCCGATAGCTGATGGCCCCTTGCTGGTTCACATAATCCCTGGATTCGACACCGATCTGGTCGGTCTGCAAATCCTGGAAGTAGTAAGGATCGCTGATCTTGGTGTAGTCGACTTCCGTCAGCACGCGCGAGTCGAGACCGCCTTTGTGTTGCCAGTTGTACATGTAGCGGGTCTTGCTGTAATCGGACTGCTTGGCGCGTTCGTCTTCTTCGTCGTTGAGGTACGCCGCGCCGAACTGACCTTCGCTGGACTTGGTCAGGTAGCGGAACTCGCCTTCCATCAGCATGCCACGCTTGCTCATGTAGCGCGGGTACAACGTGGCATCGTAGTTTGGCGCCAGGTTGAAGTAGTACGGGGTGACCAGCAGGAAACCGGTGTCGCTGCCGCTGCCGATGGTCGGCGGCAGGAAGCCGGACTGGCGACGGTCGTCGATCGGGAAATAAATATAAGGCGTGTACAGGACTGGAATGTCCTTGACCCGCAGCGTCACGTTGGTCGCGGTACCGAAGCCGGTGGCCGGGTTCAGGGTGATGTTGTTGCCCTTGAGCGTCCAGGCGTTGCTGTTCGGTTCGCACGTGGTGTACGTACCGTCCTTGAGACGGATGATCGCGTTCTCGGCGCGCTTGGCGTACAGCGCGTTACCGCGGATGCGCGACTTGTGCATCACGTATTCGGCGTTGTCGACCTTGGCTTCGCCGGTGTCCAGCTGTACATCGGCGTGGTCGCCGACGATCAGTGCTCCGTTGTCGCGAACCCGCACGTTGCCGCTCAGCTCGCCACGATTTTCGGCCTGGTACAGGCTGGCCTCGTCGGCCTCGACCTGCATGCTGCCCTGGCGCATGACCACGTCACCGGCCAGGGTCGCCACCTGTTCTTCCTGCTGATAGCGTGAAGCCTTGGCGCCGAGGAAGGTGGGGGCGTCGCTCTTGGCCGTCTTGTCGTTCATGCCAGGACGGGTCGGCTCGATATAGGCACCCGAGCAGTAAGGCCCGGTTTCAGCCAATTGCGCAGGGGTGAGGTTCTCTCGTGGAACCCAATCCAGGTGACTGTAGTCTGCACTGCGCGACTTCAGGCCACGGCCCTTGGCTTCGGTAACGAGCATCGGCTTTTCGCCGGCTTCCTCGCCCGAGCTGCTGTCGGCCGGAGCCGCGCCGCTGTCGGAAACCGCACTGCCGTCATGCACGGGACGCGGCGGCAACGCGGCGGCCGGTGTCTTGGGCGCACAGTCCCAGGCACCCGAAGCGGAGACGGAGCAGTCATACTGCTGCGCCGCGACGACGAATGAAGAGGCCAGGGGTTGCAGGGCCAGCAGACTGCCGGTAACCAGCAACGGAAATTTTTTACGAAACGCGGGGGATTTCAATGCCATCTTATTAGTCCGGGCTTCCTGCGTGCCATCTGCCCGCGGTGTGGGCCGCACGCCTCTCGATGGTCTGAAAAAGATGCTGGATAATAAAGCATGACCCGCTTGACGGCTAGCGCCGTCGGAGACCCTTGCAATGCCCGACCAAGATGTACGCTTGCAACACCTGAAAGTTTGGCTCGATGAACAACTGCCGATCCTTTTCACTCAACAGGACTGGGGCGCCGTCCCCCCGGCCACGTTGACCGCCGCCAGCAGCGACGCGAGTTTCCGGCGTTATTTCCGCTGGGAAGGCGAGGGTCGCAGTTTGATCGTAATGGATGCGCCACCGCCCCAGGAAAACTGCAAACCCTTCGTGGATATTGCTTTTCTGCTGGCGAAATCCGGCATTAACGTGCCAAAAATTTATGCCGAAGACCTCGAACGCGGCTTTCTTTTGCTCAATGACTTGGGCAACCAGACCTATCTGGACGTGATCAACGGCGAAAATGCCGACGATTTGTTCCGCGATGCCCTGCAAGCCTTGCTGGCTTTCCAGCAATTGCCGATGGTTGCGCCGTTGCCGAGCTACGATGTCGCGTTGCTGCGTCGGGAGCTGGAATTGTTCCCCGAGTGGTACGTCAAGCGCGAGCTGGGTATCGAATTGGATTCGGCTCAGCAGCAACTCTGGCAGCAGGCCAGCGAGCTGCTGATCGACAGCGCCCTGGCCCAGCCCAAAGTGCTGGTGCACCGCGACTACATGCCGCGCAACCTGATGCTCAGCGTGCCGAACCCCGGCGTGCTGGATTTTCAGGATGCGGTCTATGGCCCCGTCACCTACGACGTGACCTGCTTGTTCAAGGACGCCTTCCTCAGTTGGCCCGAGGCACGTGTGCGCGGCTGGCTGGAGAGTTACTGGCAGCAGGCCGGCGCCCTCGGCATTCCCGTCCAGCCGGACTTCGAGGACTTCCTGCGGGCCAGCGACTTGATGGGCGTGCAGCGCCATCTCAAGGTCATCGGGATATTCGCGCGCATTTGTCATCGTGATGGCAAGCCACGCTACCTCGGTGATGTGCCGCGCTTCTTTGCTTATATAGAAGCGGTCATTGCCCGTCGTCCGGAACTGGCACCGCTCGATGAACTGCTGGGCAGCCTGCGGCAATCGGCCGGAGCAACGGCATGAAGGCGATGATTCTGGCGGCGGGCAAGGGCGAGCGCATGCGGCCCTTGACCCTTACCACGCCAAAGCCGTTGATTCGCGTCGGTGGTGTTCCCTTGATCGAATACCACCTGCGGGCGCTGGCCAGGGCCGGGTTCACCGAGATCGTGATCAATCACGCCTGGCTCGGTCAGCAGATCGAAGATCACCTGGGGGATGGTTCACGGTTTGGCGTGAGTATTCGGTTTTCCCCTGAGGGCGAGCCGCTGGAAACCGGCGGTGGAATCTTCCGGGCCTTGCCGCTGCTGGGCGACGAAGCGTTTGTGGTGGTGAACGGCGATGTCTGGACCGACTACGACTTCAGCGCTTTGCGCCGGCCGCTCGAAGGGGTCGCGCACCTGGTGCTCGTCGATAATCCCGAGCATCACCCGGACGGCGATTTCGTCCTGGTCGACGGAAAGGTTCACGATAGGCACGCGCCTGCCGACAACCTGACCTATAGCGGCATCGCCGTCCTGCATCCGCGGTTGTTCGATGGTTGCTCGGACGGTGCGTTCAAGCTCGCACCGCTGTTGCGCGCGGCCATGGCCGAGGGGTGCGTCAGTGGCGAGCACCTCAAAGGGCATTGGGTCGATGTCGGCACCCATGAGCGTTTGGCGCAGGTCGAAACCTTGATAGAAGCGAGCGGTTGATATGTGGTGGCCAGGGACTCTGATTGGAGCCGGGGCGGGCTTTGCCATAGCCAGCATTCCGGGGGCCATGCTTGGGGCATTGTTGGGACAGGCGCTGGATCGACGCCTGAATCTGCAGGGCTGGGCGCAGGTACGTGAGCGCCTGGGTGGACGCCCGGCGTTGCGCAACGATGAGTTGTTGTTTGTATTGCTGGGGCGGCTGGCGAAAAGCGATGGCCGCGTGGTCGATGGCCACATCCAGCAGGCTCGCCAGGAAATGCGTGCACTGGACTTGAGCGAGTCGGCGCAACGCCGGGCGATCGCAGCATTCAACCGGGGTAAATCCGGGAATGATCGCTTGCGCGGTTACATGCGCCGCCTGGCTGTCCAGCCGCATGCGGCTGAAGGGGTATTGCGCGCGTGTTGGCGGATGGTCTGGGCCGATGGCCGTGCCGGAGTCAGCGAGCGAGAACTGGTGGCCCAGTGGGGGCGCTGGTTGGGCTGGACGCCGCAACAGGTTCAGGCGCTGGCGGCTGATTACGAGCCGCAGAAACTGTCGCGGCCCAACAGCGGGGTGACCTATCAGGAAGCCTTGCGCTTGCTGGGGGTTTCGGCCACCAGCGAACCGTCACAGATCAAGCGCGCTTACCGACGCCTGCTCAGTCGTCATCATCCGGACAAGATTGCCGGCAGCGGGGCAACGCCCTTGCAGGTGCGTGAAGCCACCGACAAAACCCGGGAACTGCATAACGCCTATCGACTGATTCGGGAACGACGGGATTTTCGCTAGCCACACGGGGAGCAATTGTGGCGGGGGGATAAATCCCTAGCCACAACAGTGCTTCACTTGGGTATGAGTCAGCCTTACTCCCCCGCTTTCTGCGGATTCAACCAACCCCGAACCCGACGAAACAGCTGCTCCTGCTCCGCCGCCGGGTTCGGCAGGGCCTTGAGGGACACCTGGCTGAAGGTCGAGCCTTTCAAGCGTTTGCTCGCCTGCAAGCGCTCCAGCGCCGCGTTGCGATCCAGCGGCTTGTCCATGTAGAAAATGTCGGCGGTCGCCAGTTTCAAGGTCGAGGTCAGTTCGGCCAGGGCCGGCTTGGCGGTGGTTGGGGTCTGGGCGGCCACCATCACGAAGCGTTCGACCTGCGAGGGCTGCTTTTCACTCAAGTAACGCGCCGCCCAATAGGCGCCAGTGCCATGGCCCAGCAGCACGATGCGGCGTGCGCTTTGCTGTTCGGCGTAGGCCAGTGCTGCATCGATACGGGCGAAGATGCGCTCGGCGTCGGCCTTGGCATGTTCTTCATCGGTTTGGGCGACGACAGGATCTGCCGCATCGGCTTCGCCGCCTGCGACCTGTTCGATCGGCGCCGCCGTGGTGGCGTCCGGTGCTGCGGCAGCGGTATCGGTCGGCTTGGTCTCGGGCGGTGCTTCCACCACGCGTGGTGCAATGACGTCGCTTTGCAAGTCCGGCAGGGTGATACTCAGGCTGCTCCACTCAACATCGGGCAATTTTTTACGTAACGGGCCGATAGCTTGAGGCCAGTCAGCTGTTTCGCCAGCACCGGGGATTATGATGACTGCGCCCCTGGGGTCGCTGGTATTGGCCGGTTTCCACAGTGCCAGGAAGGCATCGCTGCCGGTCTGTAACTGTTGTTGTTCCTGGGCCGGGACTTTTCGCTCAAGTGCGGTCGCTTCTTCCAGGCTACGTTCGAGCAAGGGTTGGCGCTCGACGGGTTTTTCCTCGGCAGGTTGCTGCGCGGCGGGCGCCGTTTCGCTGGCCTGTACAGAAAATGCACTTGGCAGGATCAGCGACAGGCACAATGCTGGCAACGCCAGGCGATAAACAGAGGGCATCGGATATTCCATGACCAGAAGTATTTCCGGCAGCCTAATGGGTTGGTCAGTATTTGTCAGTGCATGAGACTTCGATGATGCGTTTTTGCTGCCTGTGGGTTATCGGCTGTTTATGGCTTCCCTTGATGGCGTGGGCCGCGCCCGCGCCGTCGGCGCACGGGGTGCAATTGAATGCAGGGCAGCGCCAGTGGTTGGTGCAACATCCGCAATGGCGGGTCGGCCTGGTATTACAGGCGCCCTATGCCCAATACGACCGGCGCCTGCAGCGTTTGTCTGGCACTAACGTCGAGTTGATGCAATGGTTGGGCAAGGCGTTGAACGTCGAACTCACCTGGCGCAACTTCCAGGACCTGGCACAACTGGAAGCAGCGGTGCGTGCCGGCGAGGTGGACGTTGCTCCGGGCCTGACCCAATCCCCGGGCGGACTCAAGCTCTGGCAGTTTTCCGACCCCTACATGCGCGTGCCGCAATTGATCGTCGGCGCGCAGAAGGGCGCCGAAGGGGTGGAGTTGGAAAAAATCGACACCCAGGCCCGGGTCGCGGTGCGCATGCCCAGCGCGACGGCCGATTACCTGCGCAGCAACTACCCGGCGCTGAATCTGCAAGGTGTACCGATGGAGCGCGAGGCCCTGCAATTATTGCTGACCCAGCAGGCTCGATACGCGGTGGTCGACGAGGCACAGCTCGGGCGGCTGATGGTCGAGCCCGAATTCGCCGAGTTGGCGGTGGTGGGCGACATCGGCCTGCCGCAGTTGCTGCGGGTTGCCACGCGCCGGGACTGGCCGGAACTGGCCGAGATCATCGACAGCGGATTGCAGGCGATCCCGGCCAAGGAGCTGGAGCAACTGCACAGCCGTTGGCTCAAGCCAAAATATCCACGCCTGACCGAGACCCCGGGCTTCTGGCAGAACTTGACCCTATTGATTCTGGCCCTGCTGCTCAGCAGCGTCGCCATCGTCTTCTGGCAGCGCCGCCAGCAACGCGCACTGGAGCGCCGTTTGCGTGCCGCGAGGGAGGACATCGCCCAGCGTACTGCCAGCGAGGAAGCCTTGCGCCTGACGCAGTTTTCCATCGATCAAAGTACGGTCGGCATCCTCTGGGTCAATTGGGACAGCCACGTGCGTTATGCCAACCGAGCGGCTGAAACCATGCTTGGCTACGCCTCGGGCGCCATCATCGACCGCCCTTTGATCGACTTCGAGCCGGGCTTGCACATGGATCGCTGGCTGAATCTGTGGAAGCGCGCCCGGGCCAGTGAAGAGGGGCCGCAGAGTTTCGAAACCGAATGCGTGCGAGCCGATGGCAGCATCTTGCCGGCTGACGTTTCCCTGAGCTTCCTGCGTTTTCGCGACGCCGAATACCTGGTGGTCTACCTCAACGACGTGACCGAGCGCCGACGTGCCCTGGCGGCGTTACGCGAAAGTGAAGCGCGCTTGCAAGGCATCGCCGCCAACGTGCCGGGCCTGGTCTTTCGCCTGGAGCGGGCGCCGGTGACCGGCCAGATCGACTTTGCCTACATCAGCGAAGGCAGCGAAAGCCTGGTGGGTTATTCCCCTGCAACCCTGGCCCGCAGCGATACCGGGCTGCGCAGCCTGGTGCACCCGCAGGACAAGGCCGATTACCACCGCACTCAGGACCAGGCGCTGGACACCGACAGTGACTGGTCATGGCAGGGCCGCATCCTGACCCGCGAAGGCCAGGAGCGCTGGGCCGAGATCAAGGCGATCACCCGCCGTCTCGAAGATGGCGCTTATGTCTGGGACGGAATTGTCTGGGACATCACTGAAAGCAAGCGCATCGAGCTGGAGCTGGCCAGCTCCCGGGAACAGTTGCGCGAATTGTCGGCGCACTTGGAAAGCGTGCGGGAAGAGGAAAAGGCGCGTATTGCCCGGGAAGTCCACGACGAGCTGGGCCAAATGTTGACGGTGTTGAAGCTAGAAACATCCATGTGTGAATTGGCCTACGCACAACTCGACCCAGGCCTGCATGAGCGACTTAACAGCATGAAGCGCCTGATTGCCCAGTTGTTCCAACTGGTGCGGGACGTGGCGACGGCGTTGCGCCCGCCGATTCTGGATGCTGGCATTGCCTCGGCCATCGAATGGCAGGCTCGGCGTTTCGAGGCGCGAACGCAGATTCCATGCCTGGTGCAGGTGCCGGACAATCTGCCGGCCCTGAGTGACGCCAAGGCCATTGGCCTGTTCCGGATTCTCCAGGAAGCGCTGACCAACGTGATGCGCCATGCCCAAGCGCATACTGTAGAGCTGACGCTGGTTCAGGAGGGCGACGAATTGTGCCTGACCGTCAGCGACGACGGTGTAGGATTTATTGCCGATACGGGTCGGCCAACCTCCTTTGGCCTGGTCGGCATGCGTGAACGGGTGTTGATCATGGGCGGGCAATTGTCCCTGGAGAGTGAGCCGGGGGAGGGGACGACCCTGTCGGTGCGGGTGCCGTTGCATGGGGCCTGATGGGTGGGTTGCCTGGGTGGGCCCAATCGCGAGCAAGCTCGCTCCCACATTGATTGAGATGTACACATACACCCTGTGGGAGCGAGCTTGCTCGCGATGAGATCCTGAATCTGGAGAACAACGTGATCCGTGTACTGGTAGCCGAAGACCACACCATCGTCCGTGAAGGCATCAAGCAGTTGATCGGCCTGGCCAAGGATCTGGTGGTGGTGGGGGAGGCGAGCAATGGCGAACAGTTGCTCGAGACCTTGCGCCACGTGCCCTGCGAAGTGGTGCTGCTGGACATTTCCATGCCAGGCGTCAACGGCCTGGAGGCGATCCCACGGATCCGGGCGCTGAACAATCCGCCGGCCATCCTGGTGCTGTCGATGCATGACGAAGCGCAAATGGCCGCCCGCGCCCTGAAGGTCGGCGCCGCCGGCTACGCGACCAAGGACAGCGACCCGGCCCTGCTGCTCATGGCGATTCGCAAGGTCGCGGCCGGCGGACGCTATATCGACCCGGACCTGGCCGACCGCATGGTCTTTGAGGTCGGCCTGACCGACACGCGACCGCTGCACTCGCTGCTGTCCGAGCGTGAATTCTCAGTCTTCGAACGCCTGGCCCAGGGCGCCAACGTCAACGACATAGCCCAGCAACTGGCCCTGAGCAGCAAGACCATCAGCACCCACAAGGCACGGCTGATGCAGAAGCTCAACATCACCTCATTGGCAGAGCTGGTGAAATATGCGATGGAGCACAAGCTGCTCTAAGACTCGCAATTTTCCCCTGTGGGAGCGAGCTTGCTCCCACAGGGGAAATGTGTCGGCATATCCATTTGCGACACGCCCCAATAGCGCTTTTGCCCCTACTTGCGGCGTGCCGCTGCCAACTGCCCACCGTCCTTATCCAATCCCGCCATCCCTGTAGGGCAATCCCTACCCCGACTCTTCCATCCCGCTGAGGTGATTCTCTCCTGCGTCCCGATTTGCGCGGGCCCCAGGCTCCACTAGGCTTGACTCACAAGCAGTCATCAATACAAAAGGTGCGGGTATGAGCCAGGTCGATTCAAGCGCGGGGGCCAGTGATGTGCTGGTCAGCTTTCGTGGTGTGCAAAAGAGCTACGACGGCGAGAACCTGATCGTCAAAGACCTCAACCTGGATATTCGCAAAGGCGAATTCCTGACCCTGCTCGGGCCTTCCGGCTCCGGCAAGACCACCAGCCTGATGATGCTGGCCGGGTTTGAAACCCCAACCGCCGGCGAGATCCTGCTGGCCGGGCGCTCGATCAACAATGTGCCACCGCACAAGCGCGACATCGGCATGGTGTTCCAGAACTACGCCTTGTTTCCTCACATGACCGTCGCCGAGAACCTGGCGTTCCCGCTGACGGTGCGGGGCCTGAACAAGAGCGACGTGAGTGATCGGGTCAAGCGCGTCTTGAGCATGGTCCAGCTGGACAGCTTCGCCCAACGCTACCCGGCGCAATTGTCCGGCGGCCAGCAACAACGGGTGGCCCTGGCCCGGGCGCTGGTATTCGAGCCGCAGCTGGTGCTGATGGACGAACCCCTGGGTGCGCTGGACAAGCAATTGCGCGAGCACATGCAGATGGAAATCAAACACCTGCACCAGCGCCTGGGCGTGACCGTGGTCTATGTGACCCACGACCAGGGCGAAGCCCTGACCATGTCCGACCGTGTGGCGGTGTTCCACCAGGGCGAGATCCAGCAGATCGCCCCGCCGCGCACCCTTTATGAAGAGCCGAAAAACACCTTTGTCGCCAACTTCATCGGTGAGAACAACCGCCTTAACGGCCGCCTGCACAGCCAAACCGGCGAGCGCTGCCTGGTGGAGCTGGGGCGTGGTGAGAAGGTCGAGGCACTGGCGGTGAATGTCGGCAAGCCAGGCGAGCCGGTGACTCTGTCGATCCGCCCGGAACGGGTGAGCCTCAACGGCGCAAGCGAACAATGTGTCAACCGCTTCTCAGGGAGGGTGGCGGAATTCATCTATCTGGGCGACCACGTCCGGGTTCGCCTGGAAGTCTGCGGCAAGAACGACTTCTTTGTGAAACAACCGATTGCCGAGCTCGATCCCGGGCTCGCCGTCGGGGACGTGGTTCCGCTTGGCTGGCAAGTCGAGCATGTGCGTGCGCTCGATCCCCTTCTAGAGGCGAATTGATCGCCCCCTGCTGTACCAACACCAACCCTGCACGTGGAGAGAACAATAAATGTTGAGATCCCTGAAGTTCACAGCCCTGACACTGGGCATGATGGGTGCGGCAAGCGCGATGGCGGCGGGCCCGGACCTGACCGTGGTGTCTTTCGGCGGGGCGAACAAGGCGGCTCAGGTCAAAGCCTTCTACGCACCGTGGGAAGCGGCCGGCAATGGCAAGATCGTGGCTGGCGAGTACAACGGTGAAATGGCCAAGGTCAAGGCCATGGTCGATACCAAGAGCGTTTCCTGGGATTTGGTAGAAGTCGAGTCCCCGGAATTGTCCCGTGGTTGTGACGAAGACATGTTCGAACAACTCGATCCGGCCCTGTTCGGCAAGGCCGAAGACTACGTCAAGGGTGCTATCCAGCCTTGCGGCGTGGGCTTCTTCGTGTGGTCGACCGTGCTGGCCTACAACGCCGACAAACTCAAGACCGCGCCGACCAGTTGGGCTGACTTCTGGGACACCAAGCAATTCCCAGGCAAGCGCGGCCTGCGCAAAGGCGCCAAGTACACCCTGGAATTCGCCCTGATGGCCGATGGCGTAGCGCCGAAAGACGTCTACAAAGTGCTGGCTGGCAAAGACGGCCAGGACCGTGCGTTCAAGAAGCTCGATGAGCTCAAGCCGAACATCCAGTGGTGGGAAGCTGGCGCCCAGCCACCGCAGTACCTGGCTTCCGGTGACGTGGTCATGAGCTCGGCCTACAACGGCCGGATCGCCGCGGTACAGAAAGAAAGCAACCTGAAAGTGGTGTGGAACGGCGGCATCTATGACTTCGACGCTTGGGCCATCCCACGCGGCCTGGACAAGACCCGCGCCGAAGCGGCGAAGAAATTCATCGCCTTCTCGGTGGCGCCGCAGCAGCAGAAGACCTACTCGGAAAACATCGCCTACGGTCCGGCCAATACCCAGGCTGTACCGTTGCTGGCCAAGGATGTCCTGAAAGACATGCCAACCACCCCGGAAAACATCGCCAACCAGGTGCAGATCGACGTCAGCTTCTGGGCTGACAACGGTGAGCAACTGGAGCAGCGCTTCAACTCCTGGGCTGCGAAGTAACCCGACGGTCTGAAACCGGATGAGATCCATGTGGGAGCGAGCTTGCTCGCGATAGCGGTCTGTCAGGCACATCAATACTTGAATGTGCCGCAGCCATCGCGAGCAAGCTCGCTCCCACAGGTTCTTCCATCGACCCGGGTGTTTCAAAAGAACAGAGGCGGCCCGCCGCCCCTGTAACGATCAAAAAGATTTGCGGAGTTCGCCATGGCCATCGCCGTTCCACTGAACGCGGGCACCAGCCCCACCCTCAAGCAACGGCTCAAGCACGCCGAGCGGATCAACCGCTGGAAGGCCCAGGCCTTGATTGCGCCGCTGGTGCTGTTTCTGTTGCTGGTGTTCCTGGTGCCGATCGTGGCGCTGCTGTTCAAAAGCGTCAGCAACCCGGAAGTGGTGGGCGCCATGCCGCGTACGGTCACCGCCGTCGCTGCCTGGGACGGACGTGGTTTGCCGGGCGAGCCGGTGTACAAGGCTGCCAGTGAAGACCTGGCCGAAGCCCGCAAGAATCAGACCCTGGGCGACTTGTCCAAGCGCCTGAACATGGAATTGGCCGGCTATCGCAGCCTGCTGACCAAGACTGCTCGGGCGTTGCCGTTTGCCACCGAGCCGGCTTCCTATAAAGAAGCCTTGGAAAACCTCGATGAGCGTTGGGGCGACCCGGCGTACTGGCAGGTGATCCGCCGCAACACCAGCAACGTCACCCCGTATTACCTGCTGGCGGCCGTCGATCACCGCATCGATGACCTCGGCGAACTGGCCACGGCCACCCCGGACCAGGCGATCTACCTCGACATCTTTACCCGGACCTTCTGGATGGGCCTGGTGATCACCGCTATCTGCCTGGTGCTGGCCTATCCGTTGGCCTACCTGCTGGCGAACCTGCCTTCGCGCCAGAGCAACCTGCTGATGATCCTGGTGCTGCTGCCGTTCTGGACCTCGATCCTGGTACGTGTCGCCGCATGGATCGTGTTGCTGCAGTCCGGTGGCCTGATCAACAGTGCGCTGATGGCCATGGGCGTCATCGATAAGCCCCTGGAACTGGTGTTCAACCGCACCGGTGTGTACATCTCCATGGTCCACATCCTGCTGCCGTTCATGATCCTGCCGATCTACAGCGTGATGAAGGGCATCTCGCCAACCTATATGCGTGCGGCGATTTCCCTGGGCTGCCACCCGTTCGCCAGTTTCTGGCGGGTGTACTTCCCGCAGACCTATGCCGGGGTCGGTGCCGGTTGCCTGTTGGTGTTCATCCTTGCCATCGGCTACTACATCACGCCGGCGCTGCTGGGCAGCCCGAACGATCAGATGGTCAGCTACTTCGTCGCGTTCTACACCAA
Organism: Pseudomonas brassicacearum subsp. brassicacearum; assembly: GCF_008801605.1. Lineage (GTDB taxonomy): Bacteria > Pseudomonadota > Gammaproteobacteria > Pseudomonadales > Pseudomonadaceae > Aquipseudomonas > Aquipseudomonas brassicacearum. The sequence continues at coordinate 52,646 of NZ_VZPJ01000022.1, forward strand.
CACCAGCATCAACTGGGGCATGGCCACGGCGCTCGGCGGGCTGCTGTTGCTGGCGACCATCGTGCTTTATCTGATTTACAGCTGGCTGGTGGGCGCCAGCCGCCTGCGCCTGAGCTAAGGGGAGATCGAAAATGGTGAGTCCTTACATGTCCCCCGTCGAGCGGGTGTGGTTCTACTGCTTGCGCACACTCTGCGGGCTGATTCTGTTGTTCCTGATCCTGCCGGTGCTGGTGATCATTCCACTGTCGTTCAACTCCGGCAGTTTCCTGGTGTACCCGCTGCAGGGCTTTTCGCTGCAGTGGTACCACGATTTCTTCGCCTCGGCCGAATGGATGCGGGCGCTGAAAAACAGCATCATCGTGGCCCCGGCGGCGACGTTGCTGGCGATGGTCTTCGGCACGCTCGCGGCCATCGGCCTGACCCGTGGTGACTTCCCAGGCAAGGCGTTGGTGATGGCCCTGGTGATTTCGCCAATGGTGGTGCCGGTGGTGATCATTGGCGTAGCCAGCTACCTGTTTTTCGCACCGCTGGGGCTGGGCAACAGCTTCTTCTCGCTGATCGTGGTCCATGCCGTGCTGGGTGTACCGTTCGTGATCATCACGGTGTCGGCGACCCTGCAGGGGTTCAACCACAACCTGGTTCGGGCCGCCGCCAGCCTTGGGGCTTCGCCACTGACGGCGTTTCGTCGGGTGACCCTGCCGTTGATCGCCCCGGGCGTGATCTCCGGCGCACTGTTCGCCTTCGCGACGTCGTTCGATGAAGTAGTGGTGACCCTGTTCCTGGCCGGCCCCGAGCAGGCAACCCTGCCACGGCAGATGTTCAGCGGCATCCGCGAAAACCTCAGCCCTACCATCGCCGCTGCGGCAACGCTGCTGATTGCCTTCTCGGTGATCCTGTTGCTGACCCTGGAGTGGTTGCGTGGGCGTAGCGAGAAGCTGCGTACTACCCAAGCCTGACGCCCAAGCAAAAACAGTGTGGGAGCGAGCTTGCTCGCGATAGCGGTGATACATTCAAAACAGAAGTTGAATGTTGATCCGCTATCGCGAGCAAGCTCGCTCCCACAGGGGCCTCATCCACAGGTTCCTTATCGCATTCATACGCTGAATGGCAGACAACCCTCAATACCGAGCTATCCTTGTGCCAGCCCATACTCGAATAAGAGGCCGCGCACATGAGTCTTTCCTCATTCAAGATCGCCCATAAACTGATCACCGGTGCCGCTGCCATCGAGCAACTGGCCGCGGAGTTGACGCGCCTGGACGTCGACAACCCGCTGATCGTGACCGATGCGGCGTTGGTTAAATCCGGCACCGTGGAACTGGCCCTGCAACATCTGGGCGGACGGGACTACGAGATTTTCGACCGGGTCATGCCGGACCCGGAAATCGCCATTGTCGAAGACTGCATGCAAGCCTATCGCGACGGTGGTCATGACGGCCTGATCGGTCTCGGGGGTGGCAGTGCCATCGACATCGCCAAGTGCGTGGGGGTCTATGCCGGTTACCACGGCGAGCTGCAGGATATGTTCGGTGTCGATCAGGTGCCGCGCAAAGGCCCGCCCATGATTGCCATCCCCACTACGGCCGGTACCGGTTCGGAAGTCACCAACGTGGCGATCCTCTCCGACAAGGCTGCGCAGCTGAAAAAAGGCATCGTCAGCGATTATCTGTTGCCGGACGTGGCGTTGGTCAGTCCGCAGATGACCCTCACATGCCCGCGCAGCGTCACGGCTGCCAGTGGCGTTGATGCGCTGGTACACGCCATCGAGGCCTACCTGTCGCTCAATGCTTCGCCAATCACCGATGCCCTGGCCATCGGCGCAATCAAGCTGATCACCCGCGCGCTGCCCAAGGCCTATGCCAACCCGGCTCACCTGCAAGCCCGCGAAGACATGGCCACGGCCAGCCTGATGGCCGGCATGGCGTTCGGCAATGCCGGGGTCGGGGCGGTGCATGCGCTGGCCTATCCGTTGGGCGGGCGCTTTCACGTGTCCCATGGCGTCGCCAACGCTTTGTTGCTGCCGTACGTCATGGCCTGGAACAAGATGGCCTGTGTCGAGCGCATGCGTGACATCGCCGAAGCCATGGGCCTCAAGACCGCGCACCTGAGTGATCTTGAAGCGGCCGACGAAGCCGTGGAGGCCATGGTTGCGTTGTGCGCCGCCGTGGAAATACCCAACGGCCTCAGCAGCCTGGGCGTGACCGAGGAGGTGATTCCATCCATGGCGGTGGAAGCGGCGGGAATAGAACGGCTGATGCGCAATAATCCGCGCAAACTGAGCGCCGCCGATATCGAGAAGATCTACCGCGCGGCGTATTGATCGATTGCCACGGTGGGCGCGCCAAATCTTGAGGTATACAATGCGCGCCATCGTGATTTCGCTCAAAACAGGTGCGTCATGCAGCCCTTCGCTATTGCTCCGTCGATTCTCTCCGCCGACTTCGCCCGCCTGGGCGAAGAAGTGGACAACGTTCTGGCCGCCGGCGCCGACATCGTGCACTTCGATGTCATGGACAACCACTACGTGCCCAACCTGACCATCGGCCCGATGGTCTGCGCGGCGCTGCGCAAGTACGGCATCACCGCGCCGATCGACGCGCACCTGATGGTCAGCCCGGTGGACCGTATTGTCGGTGACTTCATCGAAGCCGGTGCTACCTACATCACTTTCCACCCTGAAGCCACGCAGCACATCGACCGCTCCCTGCAGTTGATCCGCGAAGGCGGTTGCAAGGCCGGCCTGGTGTTCAACCCGGCCACGCCGCTGGACGTGCTCAAGTACGTGATGGACAAGGTCGACATGATCCTGTTGATGAGCGTCAACCCTGGCTTCGGTGGGCAGAAGTTCATCCCGGGTACGCTCGACAAGCTGCGCGAAGCCCGTGCGTTGATCGATGCCTCGGGCCGTGATATCCGCCTGGAAATCGACGGTGGCGTGAACGTGAAGAATATTCGTGAAATCGCCGCCGCCGGCGCCGACACGTTCGTCGCGGGTTCGGCGATCTTCAATGCACCGAACTACGAAGAGGTGATTGCACAAATGCGCGCCGAACTGGCCCTGGCGCGCCCATGAGCGGCTTCGAGCAGCTGTTCCCCGGCAGCTTGCCGCGTCTGGTGATGTTCGACCTCGATGGCACATTGGTCGATTCGGTCCCGGACCTCGCGGCGGCGGTGGACACGATGCTGCTCAAGCTTGGACGCCCGCCCGCCGGCCTCGATTCGGTACGCCACTGGGTCGGCAATGGCGCGCCGATGCTGGTGCGCCGGGCCCTGGCCAATGACATCGATGCCCGAGGTGTCGATGATGCCGAGGTCGAGCGGGCGCTGGAGTTGTTCAATGAAGCCTACGAAGACAATCACCAACTGACGGTGGTCTACCCCGGCGTGCGCTCCACCCTCAAGTGGCTGCAGAAGCAGGGCGTGGAAATGGCGCTGATTACCAACAAGCCGGAGCGCTTCGTTGCGCCGTTGCTGGACCAGATGAAGATCGGTCGCTATTTCCGCTGGATCATCGGTGGCGATACCTTACCGCAGAAAAAGCCTGACCCGGCCGCGCTGTTTTTCGTGATGAAAATGGCTAACATCCCGGCCTCCCAATCCCTGTTCGTCGGCGACTCGCGCAGCGATGTGCTGGCGGCGAAAGCGGCAGGGGTCAAATGCGTGGCGCTGAGTTACGGCTACAACCACGGCCGGCCAATCGCCGAAGAGTTTCCGACGCTGGTGATCGACGATTTGCGCCTGTTAATTCCCGGTTGCCTGGACCCGGCCGCTGAGATAACGTTGCCCGACGCTGTTCAATCCTCTTCTGGAAACGCCATCGTGGTGGTCACTCGCAAACTCTGGATGAAAGTCATGAAGGCCCTGGCCCGCTGGCGTTGGCGCACCTGACGTGATCCTGGCCGGTTATCCGGCGCGTTTGCATACCTGACTGTCAGCTCCTCTTGCCACGAGGCACCCCATGATCCGCGAAGAATTCCTGCGTCTAGCCGCTGCCGGCTACAACCGCATCCCCCTTGCCTGTGAAACCCTGGCTGACTTCGACACGCCGCTGTCGATCTACCTCAAGTTGGCCGACCAGCCCAACTCCTACTTGCTCGAATCGGTGCAGGGTGGCGAGAAATGGGGCCGTTATTCCATCATCGGCCTGCCGTGCCGCACGGTGCTGCGGGTCCATGACCATCGCATCAGCGTGACCCACGACGGTGTCGAAATCGAAAGCCTCGAAGTCGAAGACCCGCTGGCGTTCGTCGAAACCTTCAAGGCCCGCTATAACGTGCCGACCATTCCTGGCCTGCCGCGCTTCAACGGTGGCCTGGTGGGTTATTTCGGCTACGACTGCGTGCGCTACGTGGAAAAACGCCTGGGCACCTGCCCGAACCCTGATCCGCTGGGTGTGCCGGATATTTTGCTGATGGTGTCCGACGCGGTCGTTGTCTTTGACAACCTCGCCGGCAAGATGCACGCCATCGTCCTGGCCGATCCATCCCAGGAAGATGCCTACGAGCAAGGTCAACAAAGCCTGCAAGCATTGCTGGAAAAGTTACGTCAGCCGATCGCTCCGCGTCCCGGCCTGGACTTCAGCAAGCAGTCGGCGACCGACCCGGTATTCCGCTCCAGTTTTACCCAGGACGATTACGAAAGGGCCGTCGATACCATCAAGGAATACATCCTCGCCGGTGACTGCATGCAAGTCGTTCCGTCGCAACGGATGTCCATCGACTTCAAGGCAGCGCCCATCGATCTCTATCGGGCGCTGCGCTGTTTCAACCCGACGCCGTACATGTACTTCTTCAACTTCGGCGACTTCCATGTCGTGGGCAGCTCGCCGGAAGTGCTGGTGCGGGTCGAAGACAACCTGATCACCGTGCGGCCGATCGCCGGCACTCGCCCCCGTGGCGCCACGGAAGAAGCTGACCGGGCCTTGGAAGAGGACCTGCTGTCGGACGACAAGGAAATCGCCGAGCACCTGATGCTGATTGACCTGGGGCGCAACGACACTGGGCGGGTCTCGGAGATCGGCTCGGTGAAGCTCACCGAGAAGATGGTCATCGAGCGCTATTCCAACGTGATGCACATCGTCTCCAACGTCACCGGCCAATTGAAGGCCGGGCTGACGGCGATGGACGCCTTGCGGGCGATCCTGCCGGCGGGCACCTTGTCTGGCGCGCCGAAAATCCGCGCGATGGAAATCATCGACGAACTGGAGCCGGTCAAGCGGGGCGTGTACGGCGGGGCCGTGGGTTACTTCGCCTGGAACGGCAACATGGACACCGCCATTGCCATTCGCACCGCCGTCATCAAGAACGGTGAACTGCACGTGCAGGCCGGCGGCGGTATCGTCGCCGACTCGGTGCCGGCACTGGAATGGGAAGAGACCCTGAACAAGCGCCGGGCCATGTTCCGCGCGGTGGCGCTGGCCGAGCAGACCTCCAGCAACTGAAGTAACTCGATCAGGGTGGGAGCGAGCTTGCTCGCGATGAGGCCGTCATATTCAACCAATAGGTTGACTGACAGTCCGTAATCGCGAGCAAGCTCGCTCCCACAGTTTTTTCTCGATCAGAAATCCAGGCTAACGCCCAGGCTTACCCCTTGCTGGGTCATGTCATCATCCTTGCGCAGTGTATAACCACCCCGTAGCGCCAAGTCGTTGGTCAACTTGTGGCTGACCCCAAGGCTCAGGCGATTGAGGTGGCTCTGTGGCGTGTAGCCTTCCAGTGTGAAGTCGTTGGCCGGCAGGCTGTTGAGGGCGATGTTGACCTTTTGCGTGTCGTCTTCGTACTCGCGTTCGTGGGCATATTCGCCAAACACCTGGGTCTGGCGGGTGATGTTGTATTTGCCTTGCAAGCCAATGCCCAGGCGTTTCGAATCACGGGTCTGGTCATCGAAGGTCAGTGCTGTGGAACGGCTGCTCTTTTCCGAATAACCATCGACTTCCACCTTCGCATAGTCAGCGCTGATAAACGGCGAGAGGTGCCACTCGCTGCCCGGCTGGGCGATGTCGTAGCCCACCCGCGTGCTGAATGCCCATAGATGACCGTCCGTGTCGCCTTTCTCCTGCGCTTCGTTGACGCCCAGGTCGAACTTGCGCTCCAGGTTGTCGTAGTCGAGCTTGCCGCCGGTCAGTGCCGCATCGGCCCACCAGCGATTTTGCTGGAACTGGGCGAAAGCGGTCGCCAGGTAGCTGTTGAGCTTGTAGTCCGAATCGTTATGGCCTGCTTCCATGTCCTGGCGGTAGAAACCGGCGGCGACACCCACGCGCCACGCGTCGTTGAGGCGATAGCTGCCGCCAATGTTCAGGCTGTAGCCGCTGCCGTCGGCGCTGGCGCCGCTGTCCTGGCTGTCCAGGTCCAGATGCTGGCCGCCGCCTGCGACGATGGCTCGCCATTGGCCGACGGCCTGCCAGTTCTCCCAGTCCGATTGCCACTGGCTGCGCAACTCGTCCTGGTGGGCGCGTAGGGTCGAGTGGGCCATTTCCGGTAGCAACGTCAGCTCCCATGGTGCCGCGAGCAGGGAATAGGCGTAGTCGGCGATCAGTTTTTGTCCGGTTTCGGTCGGATGGACCGCGTCGTTGTAGATCAGCTTGGTGGGATCAGGCGTGGCGCTGTTGATGCCGTAGGTGGCGTTTTCCGTGCAGCCGTTGCCGCTGAAGCAGGTCGCGGTGAGGTTCTCCCCGGTGGCGAGGCCGAATCTTGCCGGGTCGGCGAAGCTTTCCTTCAGCAAAAGCGGAATGTTCAATGGAATGATTTCAGCGTCGATGCCTTGCAGTCGAGTGATCAGCTGTTGGTTGAACTGGTTGCCCAGTTGCGAAAAGGCGTCTTGCAAAGGACCGCCGTTGAGGGCCGGGGTCAGGCCCAGGTCGGGCAACAACCAGACCATCACATAGCGGGCACCGGCCGTTTGCAGCACCTGGACGCTGTCGGCCAGGCGGTCTGCGGCGGCGTTCGCTTGCTCGGGGGTCAGCACCCGACCTTGTAGGAAGTCGTTACCACCACCGGAAAGGTAATACAGCGCATTTGGATCGGCGCGCAGGCCATTGGACTGCAGATAGCCGGGACGGCTGCGCTCGCCGGTGTCGGACACGCCGGTAATCGATTCGAGGATCTGGTCGGTACGATAACCGCCCACCGCCCAGTTGTTGCCGTCTGCCAGCCCCTCGCTGGCGCGGACCGCCGAAGTGGAAGCGGCGGTCTCGTCAGCGGAATAACCCAGGCGCCTACCGAGCAGTTGGGTTGAGTTGGCGGAGTAGGCTTCGCCGCTGCCGTCGGTGTAGCTCGGACCGGTTCGGTTGGTATAGCGCTCGGTCGAGCCGGGCGGACCATTCGGGTCGGCGAACTGGCCAGCGTCGTTGAGGCTGTCACCGAACACGATGAACTTGGAATAAGGGTTGGGGCCGGCGTTCGCTTGGGCGCAGGCGAGCGCAAGCAGGCAACCAGCAATCGGTACGAACAACGTCTTCTTTGTCATGGGAAAGTCCGTTTTTATCTTATTGTTGTTAGAAAACGAAACGACAGTACCAAAAACTTCCGGCGTTTTGCCATCTATCCGGAACGTCGCGATTGTTTCAAAGCCCTTCGGGATCGGTCATATTGCGTGCTCCGCCCAGCTAAGCTACTGTGCCGGGACGTATGAACGAGACTTTCCCTGTGTCGATTGTCAGCAAACTTCTGGATCAAATGATCAAGGCTCACGCCCGCTGGCGTTGGCGCGCCTGAACATTCTCCGCCGGCCTTGCCGGACCTGTACCGATTTGCCTTCTTTACCCGCTTGTAGAGCCGCTTCGCAGGGGCATCACTTGCCTCGCCAAGCGCAGCAGCGTGCGGGTCACTCTCTGAAGGCTGTATTTAAAGTCAGTGAATTCAATAGGTTGCTTACGCCATGTTGCTGATGATCGATAACTACGACTCTTTTACCTACAACGTTGTGCAGTACCTCGGCGAGCTGGGCTCCGAAGTCAAGGTCGTGCGCAACGACGAATTGACCATCGCCGAAATCGAAGCCCTCAAGCCTGAGCGCATCGTGGTTTCGCCCGGCCCTTGCACGCCGACCGAAGCAGGCATCTCCATCGAAGCCATCAAATATTTCGCCGGCAAGCTGCCGATCCTCGGTGTCTGCCTGGGGCATCAGTCGATTGGCCAAGCGTTCGGCGGTGACGTGGTGCGCGCCCGACAGGTCATGCACGGTAAGACTAGCCCGGTATTCCACGAGGACAAGGGCGTGTTCGAGGGGCTGAATCATCCGCTCACCGTAACCCGCTACCATTCCCTGGTGGTCAAGCGCGAAACTCTGCCCGACTGCCTGGAGTTGACGGCCTGGACCCAGCTTGAGGATGGCTCGGTCGATGAAATCATGGGGCTGCGCCACAAGACGCTGAATATCGAGGGTGTGCAATTTCATCCCGAGTCTATTCTCACCGAACAGGGCCACGAACTGTTCGCCAACTTTCTCAAACAAACCGGCGGCACGCGCTAAGGACTTTTCATGGATATCAAGACAGCCCTGAGCCGTATCGTCGGCCATCTCGACCTGAGCACCGACGAGATGCGCGACGTGATGCGCGAAATCATGACCGGCCAATGCTCGGATGCGCAGATCGGCGCGTTCATGATGGCCATGCGCATGAAGAGTGAGAGCATCGATGAAATCGTGGGTGCGGTTTCGGCGATGCGTGAGCTGGCGGACAAGGTCGAACTCAAGACGCTGGACGGTGTGGTGGATGTGGTCGGTACCGGCGGTGACGGCGCCAATATCTTTAACGTTTCCACGGCCTCGTCGTTTGTCGTCGCGGCGGCCGGTTGCACCGTTGCCAAACACGGCAATCGGGCAGTTTCCGGCAAGAGCGGCAGTGCCGATCTGCTGGAGGCGGCCGGCATTTACCTGAACCTGACGCCGATCCAGGTGGCACGCTGCATCGATAACGTCGGCATCGGTTTCATGTTTGCCCAGACCCACCATAGCGCCATGAAACACGCTGCCGCGCCGCGCCGCGAGCTGGGGCTGCGTACGCTGTTCAACATGCTCGGCCCGCTTACGAATCCGGCCGGCGTGAAGCATCAGGTAGTCGGTGTGTTCAGCCAGGCGTTGTGCCGGCCATTGGCTGAAGTCTTGCAACGCCTGGGCAGCAAGCACGTACTGGTGGTCCATTCGAAGGATGGGCTGGATGAGTTCAGCCTGGCGGCGCCTACATTCGTGGCCGAACTAAAAAATGATCAGATCAGCGAGTATTGGGTCGAACCTGAAGACCTCGGCATGAAAAGCCAGAGCCTGCACGGGCTGGCAGTCGACAGCCCGGCCCAATCGCTGGAGCTGATTCGTGATGCCCTGGGGCGTCGCAAGACCGAGAATGGCCAGAAAGCTGCTGAGATGATCGTGCTCAATGCCGGTGCCGCGTTGTACGCCGCCGACCACGCCAGCAGCCTAAAGCAAGGCGTGGAACTGGCCCATGATGCGCTGCACACTGGCCTGGCCAGGGAAAAGCTCGAAGAGTTGGGTGCATTTACCGCCGTATTCAAAGTGGAGAACGAAGGATGAGCGTGCCAACGGTTCTGGAAAAAATTCTGGCTCGCAAGGCCCAGGAAGTGGCTGAGCGCAGCGCTCGGGTCAGTCTGGCCGAGCTGGAAAACCTGGCGCGTTCAGCGGATGCGCCGCGCGGCTTTGCCCAGGCTCTGATCGATCAGGCCAAGAAAAAACAGCCGGCGGTGATTGCCGAAATAAAGAAGGCGTCCCCCAGCAAGGGCGTGATTCGTGAGCACTTCGTCCCGGCCGAGATCGCGCGAAGCTACGAGAAGGGTGGTGCGACCTGCCTCTCGGTGCTGACCGACGTCGACTTTTTTCAAGGGGCCGACGACTACCTGAAGCAGGCGCGGGCGGCATGCAAGTTGCCGGTGATCCGCAAGGATTTCATGATCGACCCGTACCAGATCATCGAAGCGCGTGCGCTGGGCGCCGACTGCGTACTGTTGATCGTTTCCGCCTTGGACGACGTGAAAATGGCCGAACTGGCGGCCGTTGCCAAAAGCGTCGGGCTGGATGTCCTGGTGGAAGTCCACGACGGTGACGAGTTGGAGCGAGCCCTGAAAACCCTCGATACCAAACTGGTCGGCGTGAACAATCGCAACCTGCACACTTTCGAAGTGAGCCTGGAAACCACCCTGGACCTGTTGCCGCGCATTCCGCGCGATCGCCTGGTCATCACCGAAAGCGGCATCCTCAACCGGGCCGATGTCGAGCTGATGGAAGTCAGCGATGTGTACTCATTCCTGGTGGGCGAAGCGTTCATGCGCGCCGAGAACCCGGGTACGGAATTGCAGCGACTGTTCTTTCCTGAACGAGGCCTGCCGGTGAGCGGCTCGACGCTGGACTGATCCATGTCGCCTGTGATTTCCCTCACCGTCGAAGCTGGCCTGCAAGCCGAACAGGATCTGTTGGCCAGCATCTGCGCGGGCGACGCCGAGTTCGGCCTGCTGTTCTGGCAGCCCAACGATCGTGCGCTGGTGATGCCGCGTCGCTTGAGTCGCCTGCAGGGGTTTGAACACGCCTGTGAAGTATCGGCTGCTCATGGCTGGCCTGTCTTGTTGCGTGAAACGGGTGGCGAACCGGTGCCGCAGTCGGCCGCTACCGTCAATATCGCCCTGGTCTACGCACCACCACGCAGCGAAGGTGACCACGGACGTATCGAAACCGGGTATCGCCGGTTGTGCGATCCCATTTGTCAGCTGTTGGACGAGTTGGGCGGGGTGGCTTCGCTGGGAGAGGTGGAAGGGGCTTTTTGTGACGGGCGCTTCAACGTCAATCTCGACGGCCGGAAAATGGTGGGCACCGCTCAGCGCTGGCGCCAGAGCAAGGGTGGTCAACGTCCGGTGGGGCTGGTTCATGGCGCGCTTTTGCTGGAGAACGAGCGCGAGTCCATGGTCGCGGCAGTCAATCGCTTCAATGAGGCCTGTGGCCTGGAGCAGCGAGTGCGGGCCGAGAGCCATATTGCCCTGCATGAAAAATTCCCGACGCCTCACGCGCTGGAGCGGCTCGACGTTTTGTACCGGAAGCTGCTGACCAATCTGCTGGGCCCTTAACGCGTTCCGAACACCACCATGGTCTTGCCTTTGACGTTGACCAGGTTGCGCTCTTCCAGATCCTTGAGAACGCGACCGACCATTTCACGCGAACAACCGACAATCCGCCCAATCTCTTGGCGGGTCACCTTGATCTGCATGCCGTCCGGGTGGGTCATGGCATCGGGCTGCTTGCACAGTTCCAGCAGGCAACGTGCGACACGTCCGGTGACGTCGAAAAATGCGAGATCGCCGACCTTGCGGGTGGTATTGCGCAGGCGTTGTGCGATTTGTCCGCTCAGGACGTAAAGAATGTCCGGGTCTTGCAAGGACAGTTCTCGGAATTTGGCGTAGCTGATTTCCGCAACTTCACATTCAATCTTGGTCCGTACCCAGGCACTGCGCTCCTGCTCCTTGCCCGCCTGCTCGAACAACCCCAGCTCACCAAAAAAATCTCCGGAATTGAGGTAGGCGATGATCATTTCCCGGCCGTCGTCATCCTCTATCAGGATAGTGACCGAGCCCTTGATGATGAAAAACAGCGTCTCGGAACGATCTCCCGCACAAATGATGTTGTGTTTGGCTGGATAGCGGCGGCGCTGGCAATGCATCAAGAGTTTGTCGAGATTCTTGATCTTGAACGTGGGAGTAATGGCAACCATGGTTGTATCCCGAAAGACTGCGCAGTGTGATGGTTTGATTTTTTTATAGACGCGAATGGCTATCGCTAAAAGCTGGCCATGCGCCAGCGAGTTGGCGTATGGCCAGCTTAACAGAGGCGTCCTCAATTGATTTGAGAATTTACCTACATGCTGGCAGGTCAGGTCTCCTAAGACGCAGAGCAGTCATGCCGGAGCGCTGTGCTAAGCTGGCGACCCTTTTTTAACAGTGGAGTCTTGGCGATGAAGGCACGCATCCAATGGGCTGGCGAAGCCATGTTCCTCGGTGAGTCAGGCAGTGGTCATGTGGTCGTCATGGACGGCCCGCCAGAGGCCGGTGGGCGGAACCTCGGTGTTCGGCCGATGGAAATGCTCCTGCTGGGCGTGGGCGGTTGCAGCAACTTTGACGTGGTCAGCATTCTTAAAAAGTCCCGCCAGGCCGTCGAAAGCTGCGAAGCTTTCCTGGAGGCAGAACGCGCCACTGAAGATCCCAAAGTGTTTACCAAGATCCACATGCACTTCGTGGTGAAGGGGCGAGCCCTGAAGGAAGCTCAGGTCAAGCGCGCCATTGAGCTGTCCGCCGAGAAATACTGCTCGGCTTCGATCATGCTTGGCGCCGCCGGGGTCGAAATCACCCACGATTATGAAATCATCGAGTTGGGTTGAGTCGATAGCTGGCTGGCCGTATTGAAGTTTTCGGACAGAAAAAAGGCGACTTCCCTTGGGGGAGTCGCCTTTTTAATTTCCGTGGGAATGAGCTAGTAAGTCCCCAATTGCCGTCAAATCCGATAAGTGCTCTTGGTCATGACCTTGGCCAGCAGGCTCATGCCGAACTTGACCGGGGCCGGAAAACGGAAGCCACCGGCCTCAAGCGCACTCTCGGCATGGTGTTCCTCATCCACGCGCATCTGCTCAAGGATTGCCCGGGATTTTTCATCTTCGGCTGGCAGCTGGTCGAGATGTTCATTCAAATGCTTGCACACTTGATGTTCGGTCGCCGCAACGAAACCGAGGCTGACTTTGTCGCTGATCAGCCCGGCAACGGCGCCTATTCCGAATGACATCCCATAGAACAGCGGGTTCAGGACGCTGGTATGGCTGCCCAGCTGGCGAATCCGTTGTTCACACCAGACCAGATGGTCGATTTCTTCCTCGGCGGCATGCTCCATTGCTTCACGCACTTGCGGTAGCTTCGCTGTCAGCGCCTGGCCCTGATACAGCGCCTGGGCACAGACTTCGCCGGTGTGGTTGATACGCATCAGTCCGGCGACGTGGCGGGTTTGCTCGTCACTCAGTTGCGCGTCTGGTTGCACGATAGCCGGTGATGGGCGGTACGGCTGGCCACTGAAGGGCAGCAGCGTGCGCATCGCGGTATCAGCTTGCAGCAACAGACGGTCAATCGGCGAGTAGTGACGTTGGGTAGTCATGCTTACCTCCGGGAAAAATCACAGCGGCCAGTTTAACCCAATCGACCGCCGAAGATTTGCGTTGGGTCAGGGGTATCAGCCCGGCGGCCAGTTCATCTGGCGCTGCCCCAGCACATGCATATGAATGTGATAGACCGTTTGCCCACCCAGTTCATTGCAATTCATCACCACGCGAAAACCTTCTTCACAGCCCAATTCAAGCGCCAGGCGCTGAGCAGTGAACAAAATGTGTCCAGCCAGGCCTTTGTCTTCTTCGGCCAGGTCATTGAGGGTGCGGATCGGTTTTTTCGGTATGACCAAAAAATGTACAGGCGCCTGTGGGGCGATGTCGTGGAAGGCCAATACCTGGTCATCCTCGTAAATGATCTTCGCCGGGATTTCCCGGTTGATGATCTTGGTGAACAGAGTATCCACAGCTGTTTTCTCCGTTGGGTTCGTCGAGGTCGGGTGTCTTGAAGGCTCCGGTTGAGGTGCCTGGTTGTTCAACTTGAAGGGATCAGCGCGGGCAATAAGCCTTGTTGATCATGCCGGCGATGGTTCGGACCAGCCATCGCGACCCCAGTCGCGGCAGCGCGGCCAGCCAGCGGTTGCGGCGTCCGGGAATGATGATGGCGCGGTTGCGGTCCAGCGCGCGCACGGCGTACAGGGCCACCTCTTCCGGGCTCATCAGCAACTTGCTGTCGATGAGCTTCTGTTCGTCCATCTGCGCTCTGGAAAAGAAGCCGGTCCGGGTTGGGCCAGGGCAAAGCACCGAGACCTTGATCGCGCATTTCTTCAGCTCAACCCGCAGGGCTTCGGAGAAGTGCAGCACATAGGCCTTGCTGGCGTAATAGGTACTCATCCAGGGGCCGGGCTGGAACGCGGCAATCGAGGCGACGTTGAGGATCTGGCCGCCGCCAAGCAGTGCCATGCTGTTGCCGATGGCATGACAAAGCCGTGTCAGGGCGAGGATGTTGACTTCGATCAGGTCCTGCTCGGTCATCCAGTCCTGGCCCAGGAACGGCCCGCTGGTGCCGATGCCTGCGCAATTGACCAACAGGTCGATCTGCCGCTCACCTTCCTCCAGTTCCAGGAGAAAGCCTGAAAGCCTCAGCGGTTCTCCCAGGTCGCAGGCCCGGAACAACACCTCTACGCCAAACCGCTGAGTCAGTTCGATTGCAATACTTTCCAGCCGATCACGCTGTCGAGCCACCAGTATCAGGTTGCGGCCGCGCCGGGCCAGCGCTTCGGCCATGGCCAGGCCAATGCCGCTGGAAGCGCCAGTGATCAGTGCGTAACGGGTCATGCAGTTCTCCATCGCAACAGCCCGCCGCCAGTTGACTGGGCTGTCACCGGCATGAAGCGCGCTTATTGTTCCTCTTCTTCTTCATAGTCTACAGAAGGCGAGGCGGGCTCGGCTGCCTCGACAGCTGGTTCTTCGGTGGTTTCGTTGCTGGACTCGCTGCTTTCATAGCTGCTCAGGCTGCTGCTGTCGTAGTCCTCCTGGAGGGCTCCGAAGATGCCGGCAAAGGTAGCCAGGAAAATCAGGACGATCATCACAAGCCAAAGCGACGCCAGCAATTTGACCGCGGTGGTATTGCGCGGTGGCGGCGGACCATACTGGTTTGCACCGGTATTGCCTGGGGCGATGATCAGGATGAACGGGAAAATGCTGCCCACGAATGGAACGAGGTTGACCAGCCACAACCACCCCGACCAGCCGAGGTCATGCAGGCGCTGGACGTTGAACTGGATGCTCACGAAGGCAAAGGCAAGTACAACGGCTGCGCCGAGCAGGCCGCCGACGACCAGCGCAGCTATCGAGTCGGAAGCCAGCAGCCAGGCCGTGGCCAACCAGAAGCCCAGGCCGACCAAGGGCAGCATGGCCAGGGTCAACACCATGGTCCAGGCCAGGTAGCGCAAACGCCCGATACGTCCGTCGAAGCTGAAGGGTTTTAGCGTGCTGTACTCGGCGAGCGCTTCACCCACTTCGGCGCGGGGAGGCGCGTACGGCGAGACGGGGTCGACGATCGGCTCTGGATGGCGTCCACCCGGCTGTTGCGGCGACTCCTGTACTTCGCCAAGGCTCAGTTGGAGGGCGGCGGGTTCTGCTTCGATCCGGGCGTCGATGCCGCTCTTGTTGAGCGCTTCCAGGTACTGCTGGGCTTCGCTCTGGGACAGGTTGCTCTTAAGGGCAACCTTGCGACCGGTGAACAGTCGTTCAATGGCGCTGATGTCGCTTTTGAACAGTTCGGCGAGGTTGAGTTTGGCGGTGGTGGTATCGACGCCCGGCATCAGGCCTCCGTCGAATACGATGTTGAAACGGGTTTCGCTCATGCCCGGCATCCTTGTCTCTGAAAGTTAAGTAACTGTTTTTTTAGGGTCGCTTCAACGGGGCCATTGCCCGCCAAGCTGCGCCGCCCGGGCATGTGCCTGACGGTATTCTTCATCCAGGCGTGCCACCAACTGATCGACGCTGGGCAAATCATCGATTTCACCCACGCCCTGGCCAGCGGACCATACGGTTTTCCAGGCCTTGGCTTCATCGTTCAGCGGTTTGAGTTTCGAGCCAAAATCCACCTCGCCCTTGTTCTGCAGGGCGGTCAGATCGAAACCGGCATTCTCCAGGCTCTGACGCATGAAGCTGGCCGGCACTCCGGATACAGCGGGAGTATGCACGATGTCTGCGGCTCTGGATGTGAGCAACATCTCTTTATAAGCGTCAGGGGCGTGGCTTTCGCTCGTAGCGATAAAGCGCGTACCGAAGTAGGCCAGATCGGCGCCGAGCAATTGTGCGGCCAGAATCTGATGACCGTGGTTCAGGCATCCTGCAAGCAGCACGGTTTTGTCGAAAAACTGCCGGATCTCGGCGACTAGTGAAAACGGGCTCCACGTTCCGGCGTGCCCGCCTGCTCCGGCGGCAACGGCGATCAAGCCATCGACACCGGCTTCGGCGGCTTTCTCGGCATGACGCCGGGTCGTCACGTCATGGAACACCAGTCCGCCATAAGCATGGACGGCATCCACCAACTCCTTCACCGCGCCCAGGCTGGTGATGACGATCGGCACCTTGTGTTCGATGCAGATGGCCAAGTCGGCCTGAAGCCGCGGGTTGCTGTGATGGACGATCAGGTTCACAGCGTAGGGTGCCGGATTCTCCAGGGTCGCCAGGCCTGCTTCGATTTCCTCGAGCCAGGCCTTGAAGCCACTGCTCTCGCGCTGGTTCAACGCCGGAAAACTGCCAACGATGCCGTTGCGGCAGCAGGCCAGCACCAGTTGCGGACTGGAAATCAGGAACATTGGCGCTGCCACGACGGGCAGGCGCAAGCGTTGTTCAAGCAGAGCGGGCAACGACATCGCAAGTACCCCGGATAATGGATGCTGCATTGGAAATTAGAACGGTCGGACGACGACCAGAATTACGATAGCCAGCAATATCAGAACCGGCACTTCATTGAACCAGCGATAAAAGACATGGCTGCGGGTGTTTTCGCCACGGGCGAAGCGCTTCACTTGGGCGCCGCACATATGGTGGTAGCCGATCAGCAGCACGACCAGGGTCAGCTTGGCGTGCATCCAGCCACCTTGAGTGAAATAGGCGCCGGCGTTGAGGCTGAGCAGCCAGATGCCGAACACCAGGGTGGCAATCATCGCCGGGCCCATGATGCCGCGGTACAACTTGCGCTCCATGACGCTGAAACGTTCTTTGCTGACGCTGTCCTCGCTTTGGGCGTGATAGACAAACAGGCGAGGCAGGTAGAACAGGCCGGCGAACCAGCAGACCATGCTGACGATGTGAAGTGCTTTGAGCCACAGATAGAGCATTTTTAGTTATTCCCAGGATTCACGGTAGCCCGATAGTAGAGGTTAGAGCGTCCGCACGTCACCTTGGCGGTTGTCGCCGGGCCCTGCGGCCCCTATCATCGACGGCTTTCCAGTGGGTTCGTTGAGGGCAGGTTTATGGTCAAGGTCGGTATCGTCGGCGGCACGGGGTACACCGGTGTCGAACTGCTGCGTCTATTGGCACAGCATCCGCAAGCTGAGGTGGTGGTCATCACTTCCCGATCCGAGGCCGGCCTGGCCGTCGCCGACATGTACCCGAACCTGCGCGGCCATTACGACGGCCTGGCGTTCAGCGTTCCGGACATCAAGACCCTCGGCGCCTGCGATGTGGTGTTCTTCGCCACGCCCCACGGTGTTGCCCACGCCCTGGCGGGTGAACTGCTGGCCGCCGGGACCAAGGTCATCGACCTGTCGGCGGACTTCCGTCTGCAGGACGCCGATGAATGGGCCAAGTGGTACGGTCAGCCCCACGGCGCGCCGGATCTGCTCGACGAGGCGGTCTACGGCTTGCCGGAAGTCAATCGCGAGAAAATCAAGCAGGCGCGACTGATCGCGGTACCGGGTTGCTATCCGACGGCAACTCAGCTGGGGTTCCTGCCGCTGCTCGAGGCCGGTCTTGCCGACGCTTCGCGTCTGATTGCCGACTGCAAGTCCGGTGTCAGTGGTGCCGGGCGTGGCGCCAGTGTCGGTTCGCTTTACTCCGAGACGTCGGAAAGCATGAAGGCGTACGCGGTCAAGGGGCATCGTCATCTGCCGGAAATTCGCCAGGGATTGCGCCGGGCCGCGGGCAAGGAGGTCGGCCTGACCTTCGTGCCGCACCTGACGCCGATGATTCGTGGCATCCACTCCACTCTGTATGCAACCGTCGTCGATCGTTCGGTGGACCTGCAGGCTTTGTTTGAAAAGCGCTACGCCAACGAACCGTTCGTCGACGTAATGCCGGCCGGCAGCCATCCGGAAACCCGCAGCGTGCGCGGTGCGAACGTTTGCCGGATCGCCGTGCATCGTCCACAGGACGGTGATCTGGTGGTGGTGTTGTCGGTCATCGATAACCTGGTCAAGGGCGCGTCCGGCCAGGCAGTGCAGAACCTGAACATCCTGTTCGGGCTGGATGAGCGCCTGGGGCTGTCCCATGCAGGGATGTTACCGTAACGGCAGTCACTCGTTTCAAGTTGGCAGCTACAAGCTTGAGGCTTGTAGTCGCCGCTGCTCTTCTAAATAGTTGACCGATTTTCTAGGAGAAGCGGATAATGCCCGCCATCACGCATTATGGCGGCGTAAGCGCCGGGAGATATTCAGCATGAGCGTCGAAACCTTCACCCCCACGGCTTTGCAATTCACCCACGGTGCCGCGCACAAGGTGAAGAGCCTGGTCGATGAAGAGGGCAATGATCGTTTGAAGCTGCGCGTGTTTGTAACGGGCGGCGGTTGTTCCGGTTTCCAGTACGGTTTCACTTTTGATGAAGAAGTGGCTGACGATGACACCATCGTCGAGCGCGAAGGGGTCAGCCTGGTGGTCGATCCGATGAGCTTCCAGTACCTGGCAGGTGCCGAGGTGGATTACCAGGAAGGCCTGGAAGGCTCGCGGTTCGTGATCAAGAACCCAAACGCGACCACGACCTGTGGGTGCGGTTCTTCGTTCTCGATCTGAGTGCTTCAATAAAAAAGCCGCAGTGCCTTAGGGCCCTGCGGCTTTTTTTGTCCGTAATTATTGGATTCAGGCCGGGTAGATGGCGCCGAGTATGCGCAGCCCGCGTGCGCCGGTGACACTTGGGCGGTTGCCTGGAATACCTTCAAGACAACAATGGGCAAGCCAGGCGAAAGCCATGGCTTCAACCCAATCCGGGTCTACGCCGTACACCGCCGTACTGCTGACTTTGGCATTCGGCAGCAAGTCAGCCAGGCGCTGCATGAGCGCCTGGTTGTGCGCGCCGCCGCCACAGACCAGCAACTCTTGAGTATTGGACTGGGCATGTTGGAGGGATTCGACGATGGTCAGGGCTGTCAGTTCGAGCAACGTTGCCTGCACGTCTTCCGAGGCGAAGGCTGGCAACTGCGACAAATGCTGTGTCAGCCAAGGCAGGTTGAATACTTCGCGCCCGGTACTTTTTGGACCCTTGGTGACAAAGAAGGGATCGCTGAGCAGTGCCTTGAGCAAGACAGGTTCGACTTTCCCGCTGGCAGCCCATTGACCGTCGCGATCGAAATGGTCGCCTCGTTGTTGGTGTATCCAGGCATCGAGCAATACGTTGCCCGGGCCACAGTCGAAACCGGCTACTGGTTTTGCGGGCTCTATCAGGCTGAGATTGCTGAAACCGCCGACATTCAGCACGGCACGATTGCCGACTCGCTCTTCGAACAATGCTTCGTGAAACGCCGGAACCAGCGGGGCACCTTGTCCACCGGCGGCGACGTCGCGGCTGCGGAAATCGCTGACGACGGCGATACCGGTCAACTCGCTCAACAAGGCCGGGTTGCCAATCTGTACGGTAAACCCGCGGGCTGGTTCATGGCGGATGGTCTGGCCGTGGCTGCCGACCGCCGTGATGTCTTCAGGCTTGAGTTTCTGTTCGTTGAGCAGGGTATGGATACCCTGTGCAGCCAGCTTCACCCAGCTTTGCTGGGCAATGGCGGAGCGGGCGATCTCATCGGGCCCACTGCTGCACAATCCGAGCAATTCGGTGCGCAGGGCGGCGGGCATAGGAATGTAGTGCGTGGCGATCAGTTTGATCGCCGGGGTCAGTTCGATCAGTGCGATATCCAAGCCATCCAGGCTGGTCCCGGACATCACACCGATATAGAGCGCCATGCTTAGCGCTTGCTCGAGGCCAGCATGGTGGCTTTCTCTTGATCCATGCGAGCCATCAAGGGTTGGCTTTGAGCCAGGAAGCGCGCGCGCTCGGCCTTGGCGATCGGATCGGCCATCGGCAGTTTCTGGCCTAGCGGGTCGACGTGGACGCCATTGACCTGGAATTCATAATGCAAGTGCGGGCCAGTGGACAGGCCCGTAGTGCCGATGTATCCAATAACCTGGCCTTGCTTGACGGTACCACCCGTCTTCACGCCTTTGGCGAAGCCCTGCATGTGGCCGTACAGCGTGCGATAGGTATTGCCGTGCTGGATGATCACGGTGTTGCCATAACCGCCACGACGTCCGGCCAGCAATACCTTGCCGTCGCCGGCGGCCTTGATTGGCGTACCACGGGGGGCGGCGTAGTCGACACCTTTATGGGCGCGGATCTTGTTCAGGATTGGATGCTTGCGACCGGCGGAGAACTTCGAGCTGATACGGGCGAAATCAACCGGTGTACGGATGAAGGCCTTGCGCATGCTGTTGCCATCGGCGGTGTAGTAGCTGCTGTTGCCTTGCTTGTTGGTGTAGCGCACTGCGGTGTACGTCTTGCCGCGGTTGGTGAAGCGCGCGGAAAGAATCGGACCGTTGCCGACGCTCTTACCATTGACCACTTTCTGCTCATAGATGATGTCGAATTCGTCGCCCTGGCGAATGTCCTGAGCGAAGTCGATGTCGTAGCCAAATACACTGGCCATGTCCATGGTCAGGCTATGGGAAAGGCCGGCACGAGCAGCCGACTGGGACAATGAGCTGTTGATGACGCCATGAACGTAAGCCGAGCGAACGGTAGGCTTGGCGGTGACGCGGTTAAATACATAACCCTTGTCGTTTTTGGTCAGGGTGATGCTTTCCAGGTCGCTCAGCTTGGTGTGCAGGTTGGTCAGCTGTCCGTCTGGATTGAGTTCGAATTCGAGTTTCTGGCCGCGCTGCAGTTGAGTGAACTGCTTGGCTTGCTTGTCGCTGGCCAGGATTTCATGGACCGAAGTCGAGGGCAGGCCAACCTTTTCGAAGAGAGTGGAAAGTGTGTCGCCCTTGGCCACAATCACTTCGCGATGGTCTGGTCCTTTCTTTTCTTCTGCAACAGGCGCTTCTGCCTGAGCTGCGGTCTCTGTGGTGTCTTGCGGGCTGTTTTCAATCTGCGCAAAAGGAGAGGCGGCCGGTTCGTTTGTGGCTTGAACGGCTTCGGCGGCGTCTTGTTCTTGTGTCAGTTGTTCAGCAGGACTTTCCAGTTCAAGACTCAGAGTCGTCTTTTTGGCTTCAACATCGCTGGAGGGAAACACCAGGAGCGCCAGGCTAAGGAGGGCTGCGATGCCACTTGCGGCAAGCAGGTGGGTCTTTGGGTAAAGCGGTGGCGCTTTAGACGGTTCTGTGGTCATAGGTAATTTTGACTTTTGAAAAGATGAATTGGAAAAGATGAATGACATGATGAAGATGAAATAACTGTATAAAATATAACCAAAACCCCTGCGAAGCAAGCCCGCGGACGCTCTGTTCTGTGGATTGGTGTCCGTGCGCCGGGCAAACCTTGTATTTGGTGCGCGATCTTGTATGGTTGGGGCCCTTTAAATCTGAGCCTTACGGGTCTGTTATGAAGTCGGTCGAAGAGCAGCTAGCGCTGATCAAACGTGGTGCGGAAGAACTGTTGGTCGAGTCCGAGCTGATCGAAAAGCTCAAGCGCGGGCAACCGCTGCGTATCAAGGCTGGTTTCGATCCGACGGCGCCCGATCTGCACCTGGGTCATACCGTGCTTATTAATAAGCTGCGCCAGTTCCAGGATCTGGGGCACCAGGTCATCTTCCTTATAGGTGACTTCACCGGGATGATTGGTGATCCAAGCGGCAAGAGTGCTACGCGCCCACCGCTGACTCGTGAGCAGGTTCTCGATAACGCCGAGACCTACAAGACTCAGGTTTTCAAGATTCTTGATCCGGCCAAGACCGAAGTGGCTTTCAACTCCACTTGGATGGACCAGATGGGGCCGGCGGATTTCATTCGCCTGACGTCTCAATACACCGTGGCTCGTATGCTCGAGCGCGATGATTTCGACAAGCGCTATAAGTCCAATCAGCCAATTGCCATTCATGAGTTCCTCTACCCGCTTGTACAGGGCTATGACTCGGTCGCGTTGCGCGCGGACGTTGAACTCGGCGGTACTGACCAGAAGTTCAACCTGTTGATGGGGCGTGAGTTGCAGCGTGGTTATGGCCAGGAGGCGCAGTGCATTCTGACCATGCCATTGCTCGAAGGTCTGGATGGCGTGAAGAAGATGTCCAAATCGCTGGGCAACTACGTCGGTATCCAGGAAGCGCCAGGCGTCATGTACAGCAAGCTGGTCTCCATTCCTGATGTGCTGATGTGGCGCTACTTCGAGCTGTTGAGCTTCCGGTCCATGGATGAAATCAATGCGTTCCGTGCCGATGTCGAGGCAGGGGCCAATCCGCGCGACATCAAGATCAAGCTGGCCGAAGAAATTGTTGCTCGTTTCCATGGTGAGGAGGCTGCGGCCAGTGCTCATCGTGCGGCGGGTAATCGTATGAAGGATGGCGAACTGCCGGACGATCTGCCGGAGATCGAGCTGACTGCTGCCGAGGATATGCCGATTGCGGCAGTCCTTAATAAAGCAGGCCTGGTCAAGAATGCTGCGGTGGCGCGAGACCTCCTGGGTTCGGGTGGTGTGCGTATAGATGGTGAGGTTGTGGATCGCACCTATATATATGAGCTGGGCTCTACTCATGTATGCCAGGCCGGCAAGAAGGCTTTCGCGCGTATTACGCTGAAATCCGAATAAAGCTGAAAATAGGTGTTGACGGCAGATTCTGGAAGTCTATAATTCGCCCCACTTCCGGCGCAGTCGAAACGGAAAACTCCTTGATATTCAATGAGTTAAGTAGGTTTCGAAGGTGCTGGGCTTCAGTTCATCGAAGCCCGG
>NZ_VZPJ01000023.1 GCF_008801605.1 Pseudomonas brassicacearum subsp. brassicacearum
TCCTTATTGGCGCTTTGGGTAGAAAGGGCGGGACGAGAAGTCTCCCACGGTCCGTACTGGCTAGAGTCGGAATCGAGCTTTTAGTCCCGCCCACCCCTTCAAGTCTAAACATACAAGCGAGCTTGCTCGCGATGAGGCCAGTCAACACAGCACATCCATTCAGTTCTCCAACTCCCGATAGGCCCCCGGCGTGACCCCCGTCCACTTCTTGAACGCCCGGTGAAACGCCGACGGCTCTGAGAACCCCAACTGCTCGGCGATCTGCTGCAACGACAAATCCGCACGCCCCAAGTGGTAGATGGCGATATCCCGCCGCAGCTGATCCTTGAGTTCCTGGAAGCTGGTGCCTTCCTCACGCAAATGCCGGCGCAAGGTCTGTGGGCTGATGTGCAGATGGCCGGCGACGGTGTCCAGGTCGGGCCAGCGGGCGGCGTCGCGGCAGAGCAGGCGGCGCAGTTGGCTGCTCAGGCTGTGGCCATCGTCCGGGCGCGACAGCAGGTCGGCGGGGGAGCGTTCGAGGAAATGCTTGAGGGTGCGTTCGTCCTGCAGCAGCGGCATGTCCAGGTAACGGCTGTGGAACAACAGGCTGCTGCTGCGCGCTTCGAACACCAGCGGGCAAGGAAACAGTAAGTCGTATTCGGCACCGTGGGTGGGCTTGGGGTAGCCGAAGGTCGCCTGTTCCAGGCCGATCCGCTGGCCGATCAGCCAACTGGCAAGTCGATGCCAGACTACCAGCAAGCTTTCAGTCAGGAAGTGATCCGGGTCCCACAGCGTCGAATCGTCCAGCACCAGCCGCACTCGCTCGCCTTCGGCTTCCAGCGTCAGGCTCGGCGCGTCGGGGAACAGGCTGTAGAACAGCAAGCCGCGCTGAAGGGCCTTGCCCAGTGTCCGACAGTGGATCAACGCGTGACACATCATGGCAAACGTCCCGGGTTTACTCGCAGCCCTGCCGAATCCCAGGTATTCGTCCCCCAATGCCAGCCACAGCGCCTGCAACAGACGCGCGAACTGCTCGGGCGCAATCCGCGCGCGCGGCTCATCCAACAGCTCTGGGCTGATGCCCAGCTGGTGCAGCAGAGGAAAATAGTCGAAGCCTTGCCGACGCGCGCCGCCCAAGGCTGCGCGGGCGAAGTGGCTGGCGATCGTGCGTTGGCGCATGGCTGAAGTCCGTCCGTTGAGCGGGCGATGGTAGCAGGGCACTGCGGCTCGACAAGGCGGATATCCGCCAAATCCCGGAGTGATAAACGCCCTGTGGGCGGAAATCCGCCACATTCCGCGCCCGCGTTTAACCCGTGAATAATTCCAGGAGCCTTCTGCAACAGCGCTTGTAGGGTTTTTCTGAAAAATGGCACGAGCCTTGCGATAGAGCACTCAGGTCTGCCGCGTGCAGCCGACAAAAAACAAATCCCTCCAGTGCAGGAGGGTTCGCAATTGAGGTGCCGTGGACGACAGGTGGATGTCGTCAAACGGGACTCTTGAGGAAGGTTTGCCATGACGACTCGTCAGCCACTGTACAAATCCCTGTATTTCCAGGTGATCGTAGCCATTGCCATCGGTATTTTGCTCGGCCACTTCTACCCGCAGACCGGTGTTGCCCTCAAACCATTCGGTGACGGGTTCATCAAACTGATCAAAATGGTCATCGCTCCCATCATCTTCTGTACCGTCGTCAGCGGCATCGCGGGCATGCAGAACATGAAGTCGGTGGGCAAGACCGGTGGCTACGCGCTGCTGTACTTCGAAATCGTTTCCACCATCGCCCTGCTGATCGGCCTGGTCGTGGTCAACGTCGTGCAACCGGGCGTCGGCATGCACATCGATGTGTCGACCCTGGACACCAGCAAGATCGCCGGTTTCATCTCGGCTGGTAAAGACCAGAGCATCATTGCCTTCATCCTCAACGTGATCCCGAACACCATCGTCGGCGCGTTCGCCAACGGCGACATCCTGCAAGTGCTGATGTTCTCGGTGATCTTCGGTTTTGCCCTGCATCGCCTGGGTGCCTACGGCAAGCCGGTGCTGGACTTCATCGATCGCTTCGCCCACGTGATGTTCATCATCATCAACATGATCATGAAGCTGGCCCCCCTCGGTGCCTTCGGTGCCATGGCGTTCACCATCGGTGCCTATGGCGTCGGTTCGCTGGTGCAACTGGGCCAGCTGATGATCTGCTTCTACATCACCTGCGTGGTGTTCGTGCTGGTAGTGCTGGGCGCCATCTGCCGCGCCCACGGCTTCAGCGTCGTCAAGCTTATCCGCTACATCCGTGAAGAACTGCTGATCGTGCTGGGCACTTCCTCGTCGGAATCGGCCCTGCCACGCATGCTGATCAAAATGGAGCGCCTGGGTGCCAAGAAGTCGGTCGTAGGCCTGGTGATCCCGACTGGCTACTCGTTCAACCTCGACGGTACTTCGATCTACCTGACCATGGCCGCAGTGTTCATCGCCCAGGCCACTGACACCCAGATGGACCTGACTCACCAGATCACCCTGCTGCTGGTGCTGCTGCTGTCGTCCAAAGGTGCGGCCGGCGTGACCGGTAGCGGCTTCATCGTGCTGGCGGCCACCCTGTCGGCCGTGGGCACCTTGCCGGTGGCCGGCCTGGCACTGATCCTGGGTATCGACCGCTTCATGTCCGAAGCCCGTGCCCTGACCAACCTGGTGGGTAACGCTGTCGCCACGATCGTGGTTGCCAAGTGGGTCAAGGAGCTGGACGAAGACCAGTTGCAGACCGAGCTGGCTTCCGGTGGTCGTGGTATCTCCGACGTCCGTGAAGATGACGAGCAGATCGCAGCGGCGCAGATTGTAGCGGCTGAAACCTCTGCTCCAGGCGCTGTGAAGTAATTTTCAGGTTGCAATGAAAAACCCGCTTCGGCGGGTTTTTTATTGGTTCTCAATTTTGAAGCTCCCTCGCCACGATGGGTTCACACTGAGCGCAATCGTCATCCAAAACGACACCTGCGGTAATTGCCCCACCGCCAACCCCTGCCTAGTCTTTAGCCATCCCCCTCGGAGATCGCCCATGCAAGGCCCACTGGCATCGCTCAAGGTTCTGGACTTCTCGACCCTGCTGCCCGGGCCGTTCGCCTCGCTGTTGCTGGCGGACATGGGGGCCGAGGTGTTGCGCATCGAGTCGCCGACCCGCCAGGACCTGCTGCGGGTACTGCCGCCCCATGACCAGGGGGTATCGGCCAGCCACGCCTACCTCAACCGCAACAAACGCAGCCTGGCCCTGGACCTCAAGCAACCGGAAGCGTTGGCGGTGGTCACGCAATTGCTGAAGGACTACGACATCCTGCTGGAACAGTTTCGCCCCGGCGTGATGGAGCGACTGGGCCTGGGGTACGAGGCCTTGAAGGCGATCAATCCGCGGCTGATCTACGTGTCGATCACCGGCTACGGCCAGACCGGACCCTACAAGGACCGCGCCGGTCACGACATCAATTACCTGGCCCTGGCGGGGCTGGCCAGCCACATCGGCCGTGCCGACAGCGGTCCGTTGCCGCTGGGGATCCAGGCGGCAGACATCGCCGGTGGTTCGTTGCACGGGGTGATCGGGCTGTTGGCGGCGGTCATCGCCCGCCAGCAAACCGGGCAGGGCCAGCACCTGGACGTGAGCATGACTGACTGTGTGTTCAGCCTCAACGCCATGGCTGGTGCCGGTTACCTGGCCTGCGGTGTCGAGCCGGGGTGGGAAAAGCAGATGCTCAACGGCGGCAGCTTCTATGACTATTACCGCACCCGCGATGGTCGCTGGATGTCGGTGGGCAGCCTGGAACCGGTGTTCATGCAGGCGTTGTGCGAGGCCTTGGGACGGCCGGAACTGGCGGCCCAGGGGTTGTCGCCCAAGCCTGAACAACAACACGCTCTTAAGCAGGCGCTGCAGGCCGAGTTTGAAAAACACGATTTCGCCGAGCTGTGCAGCCTGTTTGCCGGGATCGATGCCTGCGTCGAGCCGGTGCTGAGCCTGGAGGAAGCTGTCCGGCATCCGCAGTTACAGGCTCGGGAGCTGGTGACTCAGGTGCCCCGGGGCGATGGTTCGAGCCAGGCGCAGATGGCTTGTCCATTGAGATTTTCCGAAGGGTTGCCCGAGCCTCGGCATATTGGCGCGGAGTTGGGGGCGCATACGGATCAGGTGCTGGGGGAGTTGGGGTTCAGTGCGCAGCGGATCGAAGCGTTGCGTAAGCGCGGGGTGGTTTTGTAGCGTCTGTCAGGCCGCCATCGCGAGCAAGCTCGTTCCCACACTGGATTTGCGGCGCTCACAAAACCCCTGTGGGAGCGAGCTTGCTCGCGAAGGGGTCAGCCCAGACACCACAAAGCCTGACTACTCGACCCGGGTTTCTCCACTGAACACCAAGGTATTGCGGCAGCTACGGCACAAATACCGTCGCCCCTGGCGCACCAGGCTGTGGCGCTGGGCCGAGAACGGGAAGTCGCTGCCGTCGCAGGGGCATTTGTAGATGTAGCGGGTCACGCTGCGGCGTTTGATTTCGTAGGTGTGGCAGCGGTTGGGCGGCAGTTCGTACACCCCGCGCATGATCAGTTGCCATTCCTCGCCATGGGGCTGGATGCGTTCGCCAAACAGTTGATGGGCGATCAGGTGCGCGACTTCATGGGCAACGGTCTGCTTGAGGAAGTCTTCGGCGTTTTCCCGGTACAACTGTGGATTGAAGCGCAGCAGATTCTCATGCAGGTGCGCGACACCGGCCTTCTGGCCACGCAATTTGAAGCTGACCACCGGGCGTTTGAAGGGACGTTTGAAAAAGGATTCGGCTTGTTGGTAACACTCTTCGACGCGGGTATTGAGTTGCTCGAGCATGCTTTACGGGTCTCCAGAAGCCCGAGTATGCCGCAAGCGTCGGCCGTTGCGAATCGTCCAGGCGCCCAGTGGTCGTTTCGAGCGGCTCAAACACAGGAAGGCCGCCTTGCGGCGGCCTGTGTCGGCAGATCCTGTTTTTATTGGAGGGTACTATCGGGACCTTTTCATTCCTTCAATTGGTATAGATCGGGCCGACGCCGAGCCCCCAGACAATCACCGTGAACGCCATGATGGCCACCAGTACCACCAGGCCGACGGCGAGCACCGAACTGGAAAACAGAAAACCTTCGTCCTGGGGAATATTCATGAACGTCGGCAAGCCCACATACAGCAGGTAGACCGTGTAGCAGATCGCCGCTGTGCCGACGATCATTCCCAGCCACATGTGCGGGTAGAGCGCCGCCAGGCCGCCGATGAACAAAGGTGTCGCGGTGTAGGTGGCGAACGCGACGCAACGGGCCAGGCTCGGATTGGCGTCATAAGTGCGGGCCATCCAGTGGATGAAGGCGCCCATCACTGCCACACCGCCCAACATGGCCAGGTACGACATGACGGTCATCCACAGCGCACTTTCCTGGGTAAGCATGACCGGTGCACGATTGCCGATGACCCATCCCACCTGTGTGGTGCCGATGAACGCCGAAACCGCGGGAATGGCCGCCAGGATCAGCGTGTGGGTGAGGTACATGTGGCTGATGCTTTCCTCCTGGTCGCCACGGATTTCTTTCCATTCTTGATCAGGGTGGGTAAAGAGCCCCACGACATGAGAGATCATAGTCAGTCACTCCTTTGTTATTGCCATCGCCCCCCAACGGAGCGCCTACGGGCCAAATGGCCGGGTAAGTAAAGGTCTGTAAGTGTGTGCGACCTTATGTCGCAGTATAGAAAGGAGTCACCCCGAGGGGGATGGGGGGCTTAGAGCAAATCGCGCTCTAGGTCGTGGTGCTAATCGCCGATGGGTCTGTACACAACCCTGGCAAAGAAATTCACCTTGTGGGAGCAAGGCTTGCCCGCGATGGAAGAGATGCGGTCTTTCAGAAACCGAGCCGTCTGTTTTCGCGAGCAAGCTTTGCTCCCACAATGGTCTCGCCACAAAAGTGCCTGTCATCAGCCTTCGCCGACGGCGGATTTTTTGCGTAAAATGCCGGCCTTTCGTCACACCTCACGGATTTCGCGTCATGGGCACTCTTACGGTCAACCAGAACAAACTGCAAAAGCGCCTGCGCCGCCAGGCCGGTGAGGCGGTCGCCGATTTCAACATGATCGAGGACGGCGACAAGGTCATGGTCTGCCTGTCCGGCGGCAAGGACAGCTACACCTTGCTCGATGTGCTGATGCATCTGCAGAAGGTTGCGCCGATCAAGTTCGACATCGTCGCGGTGAACATGGACCAGAAGCAGCCCGGGTTCCCCGAGCATGTGCTGCCGGCCTACCTTGAGTCGCTGGGTGTGGAATATCACATCGTCGAGAAAGACACCTATTCGGTGGTCAAGGAACTGATTCCCGAAGGCAAGACCACCTGTTCGCTGTGCTCACGCCTGCGGCGCGGAACGCTCTACACCTTCGCCGACGAGATCGGTGCGACCAAGATGGCCCTGGGGCACCATCGCGACGACATCGTCGAGACCTTCTTCCTGAACATGTTCTACAACGGCTCGCTCAAGGCCATGCCGCCCAAGCTGCGCGCCGATGACGGGCGCAACGTGGTGATCCGCCCGCTGGCCTATTGCAGCGAGAAAGACATCCAGGCCTATTCGGATTTCAAGCAATTCCCGATCATCCCCTGCAACCTGTGCGGCTCCCAGGAAAACCTGCAACGCCAGGTGGTCAAGGAGATGCTCCAGGAGTGGGAACGCAAGACGCCGGGCCGTACCGAGAGCATTTTCCGCGGCTTGCAGAACGTCATTCCGTCGCAACTGGCGGACCGCAACCTGTTTGACTTCACCAACCTGCGCATCGATGAAAACGCCACGCCGCGGTTCGTCAATGTGGTGAATCTCTGACTCTACCGATAGTTATTACGGCGCTTTCAAGCGCCGTTTTCATTTCTAACCCCCAGGAGAGGGCATGCGCGATTACAAGTGGCTGCACGAGTACTGTCTGAACCGCTTCGGTTCGGCGGCTGAACTGGAAGCCCGTCTGCCGGTGCCCAAGACCCCGGCGCAACTGCGCAAGATCAGCGACGATCGCTACCTCTCGACCATGGCGCTGCGGGTCTTCCGCGCCGGGCTCAAGCACAGCCTGGTGGACGCCAAGTGGCCGGCGTTCGAGGAAGTGTTCTTCAAGTTCGACCCGGAAAAAGTCGTGTTGATGGGGGCTGAGCATCTGGAGCGATTGATGCAGGATACGCGGATCATCCGCCACCTGGGCAAGCTCAAGAGCGTGCCGCGCAACGCGCAACTGATCCTGGACGTGGCCCATGAAAAGGGCAGCTTCGGCGCGCTGGTCGCCGACTGGCCAGTGACCGACATCGTCGGCCTGTGGACCTATCTGAAAAAACACGGCCATCAGTTGGGCGGCCTGTCGGCACCGCGCTTCCTGCGCATGATGGGCAAGGACACCTTCACGCCCAGTTATGACGTAGTGGCGGCGCTCAATGCCCAGGAGATCATCGACAAAGTCCCCACCAGCCAGCGGGACCTGGCGACGGTGCAGAATGCCTTCAACCAGTGGCATGAACAGAGTGGCGGACGGCCGATGTCGCAGATTTCGATGATGCTGGCGTATACCGTCAATCATTGAGACCGCGTCGCGCCCATCGCGAGCGAGCTCGCTCCCACACTGGATCTTTGGCGTTCACAAAACCCTGTGGGAGCGAGCTTGCTCGCGATGGCGGCCTATCAGGCGACGGAGACCTCTCCCTCTCCCGCCAACCGTCGATTCAACTGAAACCGCCACCGCACATACAACAACGCCGAGCAGAACACCGCCACGCTCGCCACCATTTCCAGCACGCCGAACAACTGTCGGTTGGGGTCGTAGGCCGCCAGCGCACCCTTGATGAAATACAGGTTCACCACGAAGCACATCCACGAGTGTCCGCGGGCGCTGCCGGTGAGCATGCCGGGGGCGAGTATCAGCAGCGGCACCAGTTCGATCAGCAGAATGACCCAGGGGCGTGCGCCGTGCAGGTCGGCGATCAGCAGGTAGTAGGCGCTGAGCAACCCCACCAGGCCGAAAAAGCACAGCAGGCTGAGGATGCGGGCGATGCGTACGCGCGGTTCCAGCCATTGGATCGAAGGCAGGATCTTCGGCTTCTTAGCCACGGCCGTTCTCCAGTAACAGGGCGGTTTTCGCCAGGCGCAAACCCAAGGCGCGGCACAGGGCGACCTCATGTTCGTTCAAGCCGCTTTTGCCGTCGGCCCCGGCGTGATGGCTCGGGCCGTAGGGCGTGCCACCGCCCTGGGTGTCGATCAGGGCCGATTCGCTGTAGGGCAGGCCGGTGATCAGCATGCCGTGGTGCAGCAGCGGCAGCATCATCGACAGCAGGGTGGTTTCCTGGCCGCCGTGCAGGCTCGCGGTGGAGGTGAACACCCCGGCCGGTTTGCCCACCAGGGCGCCGGTCAGCCACAGGTTGCTGGTGCCGTCGAGAAAGTATTTGAGCGGCGCGGCCATGTTGCCGAAACGGGTCGGGCTGCCCAAGGCCAGGCCAGCGCAGTTCTTCAGGTCATCGAGGCTGGCGTAGAGCGGGCCTTGTTCAGGGATGTCCGGCGAAACCGCTTCGCACTCGGCAGAAATTGCCGGCACCGTACGCAACCTGGCTTCCAGCCCGGCCTGCTCGACACCACGGGCGATCTGCCGGGCCATTTCGTTGGTGGAGCCGCTGCGGCTGTAATACAACACCAGGATGTACGGCGTGGTCACGGCAGGATCTCCAGGATCTTCTCCGGCGGACGGCCGATCACGGCCTTTTCCCCGGCTTCCAGAATCGGCCGTTCCATGAGTTTCGGGTGGGCGGCGATGGCCGCGATCAACTGGGCCTGGCTCAGGCTTTCGTCGGCCAGGTTCAGATCCTTGTACTCGTCCTCGCTGGTGCGCAGCAATTGCCGGGCGGTGATGCCGAGCTTGCCCAGCAGGCGTTCCAGTTGCGCGGCGTCGAGCGGGGTTTCCAGGTAGCGGACCACGGTGGGCGTCAGGCCACGGGCCTCCAACAGTTCCAGCGCACCGCGGGATTTCGAGCAGCGCGGGTTGTGATAAAGCGTCAGATCGGTCATGAGTGGGTCGCATCTTGCGTAAGGTGGCGGCTATTCTACTGTGCCGCGAAGCCCCTAGCACCTGAGAGAGGCGACGGGTCGCAGCAGCGTTCACATTCAGACAAGGATTGGCACATGGCAAGGCGATTGACGGCGGCACTGACATTCATCGGCATTTTGTTGCTCGCCGGCTGCGGGAACGACTACGGCGTGGACCAGAACGGCCAGGCCATTGCCTCGCAGCGGCTGGACAAACAATGGGTGGTGCTCAACTACTGGGCCGAATGGTGCGCGCCGTGCCGTACCGAAATCCCGGAATTCAATGCCTTGGCCGAACAGCTCAAGGGCCGCAATGTCGGTGTGTTCGGGGTCAACTTCGACCAGGTGCAGGGCGAAGAACTCAAGAGTGCCAGCGACAAGATGGGGATTCGCTTCACGGTGCTGGCCCGGGATCCGGCCGAGATCTTCGACCTTCCTCGCAGCGAAGGGCTACCGGTGACGTACATCATCGATAACAAGGGCAAGGTGCGCGAGCAGTTGCTGGGGGAGCAGACGGCGGCGGGGGTGATGGCCAAGCTTGAGGCGTTGCAGGCGCTCAAGTGATGATCGTTCCCACGCTCCGCGTGGGAATGCAGCCCGGGACGCTCTGCGTCCCAAAAGCGGAACGCGGAGCGTCCCCAGAGGCGTTCCCACGCGGAGCATGGGAACGATCAAGTGGGGCCGGAGCTCAGCCCTCTTCCAGCCACCAACGCAGCGGCTTGCCCTGGGCTGGCCAGAAGCGTATTTGCTCGATGGGCGAGATGTCCCAGCGCTCGACCTTTTCCAGGGCCTGCAAGAAGCGCGTTTCTTGCTCCATCACCGCCGGGGCGCAGAGTTTGCGTGTGCTGCCGATCTTGCCGAAGCTCAAGCGGTGGCCTTCCAGGGTGTAGGGCGCGAACCAGTGGTTGCAGCCGCCGTTGCCATAGGCGCGACCGTCATCCCCAAGGGTGATGGTCAGGTGGCTGTAGTCCATCAATGGCCGCTCACCGATCCACTCCAGGATGTAGCTGCGGTTATGTTGCAGCTGCACAGGTTCAGCGGCACAGCCCATCAGGCTCATGCCGATCAACGCGGACAGGGCCAAACGTTTCATCAGGCGGCTTCCTGGCATTTCGGGCACAGGTGTTTTTCACCCACGGTGGTCCAGCCCAGTTCGGCGATTCGCGCGGTGGCGGCCGGTTTTTCGGCCTTGACGCCGAGCTTGGCATCCACGGCGAATTCGAAGCTCAGTTCCTTGGCGCAGCTGTCGCAGTTGACCTGCCAGGTGTGGATCGCCAGTTCGCCGAACACCGGGCCGGTGGTCATGGCCGTCCATTGGCCCATGGGCTTGAGCAGGTGCCGCACGGTGTCCACGGTCAGGCGCATGGACAAGTCCTTGCTGCCCTTGAGCGTGACGAGCAACACATCGTTGGCCTGGATCGAACCGCCATTGCCCGTGACCTGGTAGCGGCCCGGCGCCAGCGCGCGGACTTCGGTCAAGGTGTGCTGAGGGTTCATCAGGGTGTAGCGGAAATCGTGTTCGGCCATGGGTCCTCCAAATAGGCGCGACATGCTAGCACGGGGCATGGGTTGGGATGGTCAACCACGAATCTTGCCGACGAAACTCCATCCCTAATGTGGGAGCGGGCTTGCTCGCGAAGGCGGTCTGTCAGCAACACATAGGCTAACTGAAACACCGCCTTCGCGAGCAAGCCCGCTCCCACAGGGGGGACTGGGAGGGTTAGCTGTCTACCAGGTTTTGCGGCGTGCCGGCGGCCCAGGCGGCGATGTTGTCCAGGGTGGTCATGGCAATCGCCGCCAAGGCCTCATGGGTCAGGAACGCCTGGTGGGCGGTGACGATCACGTTGGGGAAGGTCAACAGCCGGGCCAGCACGTCGTCCTGCAAGGGCAGGTCGGAGCGGTCCTTGAAAAACAGCTGGGCTTCTTCCTCGTACACATCCAGGCCCAGGTAGCCCAACTGGCCGCTTTTCAACGCCTCGATCAAGGCCGGTGTGTCCACCAGGCCGCCGCGCCCGGTATTGATCAGCATGGCGCCGCGTTGCATCGCAGCAAGCGATCGGGCGTTGATCAGGTGTCGGCTTTGTTTATTGAGCGGGCAATGCAGGCTGATGATCTGCGCCTGCGCGAGCAGCTCGGCCAAGGGCAGGTAGCGGGCGCCCAAGGCTTCGACCTGCGGGTTGGGGTAGGGGTCATAGGCCAGCAACTGGCAGCCGAAGCCGGCCATGATCCGTGCGAACGTCGCGCCGATCTGCCCGGTGCCGATCACCCCGACGGTCTTGCCCACCAGGTCGAACCCGGTCAGCCCATGGAGGCTGAAATTGCCGTCTCGGGTGCGGTTGTAGGCGCGGTGTAGGCAGCGATTGAGGGCCATGATCAACGCCACGGCATGTTCGGCCACGGCATGGGGCGAGTAGGCCGGCACCCGGACGATGCTCAAGCCCAGGCGCTGGGCGGCGAGCAGGTCGACGTGGTTGTAGCCGGCCGAGCGCAGGGCGATCAGCCGCGTGCCGCCTTCGGCCAGCCGCTCCAGCACCGGGGCGCTGAGGTCATCGTTGATGAAGGCGCACACCACTTCATGCCGTTCGGCCAGGGCCACGGTGTCGAGGTTCAGACGGGCGGGCTGGAATTGCAATTGAAGACCCGCGGGCGACGGAGCCTTGGTGAAACTGTCGCGGTCGTAGGTCTGGCTGCTGAAAAAAATCACGCGCATGGCGGCCTCCTGGCAGAAAAAAAAGCCCGTAGGAGCTGTCGGAACGTGGATTTTCAGCGATTCCGGTTCCCTGGATCTTGCCCTGGATCAGGCGCTGATACGGGCCTCGCTGGCCAGGCGGTTGATGGCCCGCTCCAATTCTTCCAGGGCGGCGGTGGCCTTGGGATCCTGTTGCTTGAGCAGGGTTTCGCTGCGCTGGCAGGCCGCCCGCAATTGCGGTACGCCGCAGTAGCGGGTGGCGCCGTGCAGGCGGTGGACGCGTTCGATCAGTGCGTTGTGATCGTTGGCCTCGCTGGCCTGGCGGATCGCTTCGCGGTCGGCTTCCAGGGACGCCAGCAGCATCGCCAGCATGTCCGCCGCCAGGTCGGCCTTGCCGGCGGCCAGGCGCAGGCCTTCTTCGTGATCGAGCACCAGCAGTTCGCTGCCGCCCTGGGCATCGCCGCTGCGCTCCGGTGACTGGTTGCGCAGGGCCAGGCCAGTCCATTTGAGCACCACCTGGGCCAGTTGCCGCTCGCTGATGGGTTTGGTCAGGTAGTCGTCCATGCCGCTTTGCAGCAGGGCACGCTTTTCGTTGGCCATGGCGTGGGCGGTGAGGGCGACGATCGGCAGCGGCGTGCAGTGCCGCTCGCTTTCCCACTGGCGGATCGCCTCGGTGCTCTGGCGACCGTCCATGCCGGGCATCTGCACGTCCATCAAGACCAGGTCGAAGGTTTCCTTCTGCACGGCCTTGACCGCCGCATAGCCGCTTTCCACGGCCAGCACCTTGGCGCCCATGTCTTCGAGCAGGGTCTGCACCAGCAGCAGGTTGGCCGGGTTGTCGTCCACGCACAGAACTTTCGGGGCGCGGCTGGAAACCGGCTCGTGGGGTTCGCTGCGGGTCGGGCGCGGGTTGACCAGGTCGGAAAGCGCGCGGCGCAACTTGCGGGTGCAGGCCGGCTTGGCCTGGAGCTGGCTGTGAGGGTTGGGCACCGAGAGGTGGTACAGGGTCTGTTCGGTGGTGGGGCACAGCACGAGTACTTTGCAGCCCAGGTGCTCAAGGTCCCAGATGTGTTGGTTGAGGCGCTCCGGTGGCATGTCGTTGCTGGTGATGCCCAGCACGGCCAGGTCGATCGCCTGATCGGTCTGGTGGGCGACGGTGATGCCGTTGGTCAGGCTTTCCAGGGTGTTGAACGGCGTCACTTGCAGGCCGCAGTCTTCGAGCTGGTGCTGCAAGGCCTGACGGGCCAGTTCGTGATTCTCCAGCACCGCCACGCGCCGGCCCAGCAACGGCGGGCCGGGCAGGTCCTCGGCATCGTCGCGGGTCTTGGGCAGGCGCAGGCTGATCCAGAACTCCGAGCCTTCGCCCGGTGTGCTGTCGACGCCGATCTCCCCGCCCATCTGTTCCACCAGGCGCTTGGAAATCACCAGGCCCAACCCGGTGCCCCCCGGTTGCCGCGACAGTGAGTTGTCAGCCTGGCTGAACGCCTGGAACAGCGCTCGCACATCCTGGTTGGACAGGCCGATACCCGTGTCCTGGATGCTGATGCGCAACTGCACGCTGTCTTCGTGTTCGTCTTCGAGCATGGCCCGGGCGACGATGGTGCCCTCGCGGGTGAACTTGATGGCGTTGCTCACCAGGTTGGTCAGGATCTGCTTGAGGCGCAGCGGATCGCCCACCAGCGACAGCGGCGTGTCCCGGTAGACCAGGCTCACCAGTTCCAACTGCTTGGCATGGGCGGCGGGGGCGAGGATGGTCAGGGTGTCCTGCAGCAGGTCGCGCAGGTTGAACGGAATGCTGTCGAGCACCAACTTGCCGGCCTCGATCTTCGAAAAGTCGAGGATCTCGTTGATGATCCCCAGCAGGCTGTCGGCGGATTTCTCGATGGTGCCCAGGTAGTCGAGCTGGCGCGGGGTCAGTTCGCTTTTCTGCAACAGGTGGGTAAAACCGAGGATGCCGTTGAGCGGTGTGCGGATTTCATGGCTCATGTTCGCCAGGAACTCGGATTTGATCCGGCTCGCTTCCAGGGCTTCCTTGCGGGCCAGGTCCAGCTCGATGTTCTGGATCTCGATGGTTTCCAGGTTCTGGCGCACGTCTTCGGTGGCCTGGTCGATGCTGTGCTGCAATTCTTCCTGGGCGTTCTGCAAGGTACTGGCCATGCGGTTGATGCCCGAGGCCAGTTCGTCCAGCTCCTGGCTGCCCAGCGGCGGCAGGCGGGTTTCCAGGTGACCGTCCTTGAGTTGCGCCACGGCCTGCTTGATCTGGCTCAGTGGACGGTTGATCGTGCGGCCCATGCGCAGGGCCAGCAACCCGGTCAGGCACAGGCCGGCGGCGATCAGCAGCAGGCTGGCGAACAGGCTGCGATAGCCACGCAGCAACATGCCGCTGTGGGACAACTCCAACTCGACCCAGCCCAACAGGCGGTCTGCTTCTTCGGGAATCAGTTCGCCCGCCAGGTTGCGGTGCTTGCCGAATACCGGCAGCAGGTAGCGCGTGGCGTCGTTGCCAGTGCGTTGCAGTAGCTGCGTGCTGTTGCCCTCCGGTGCCCGGTTGAGCATGGTCGGGCCAGCGTGGGCCAGTGGTATGCGGTCGGGGGCGAGAAAGGTTACGGCACGCACGTCCGCCTGTTCGAGGGACTGGGTGGCGATGCGCTCCAGCAGATCGGTGTCCTGGCGGCTCATGGCTGGGGCGACCAGTGGCGCAAGTTGTTCGGCGATCATCTCGCCACGTTGCAACAACTGGGCGTGCAGGTCCGATTGCTGCATCCAGGTGAAATAGCCGCCCAGGACCAGCGCCATCAGGCTGGTTGGCAACAGGGTCAGCAACAGCACGCGGCCTTTGATTCCCAGTTTCTTGAGCACACTTGTCTCCTGCATCCAGCGTCTGATTGAGCGGTGCGCGCATCCGGCACGCATTACCTGCGCAGTGTAGCGATTTGCGGGCGGGCGATCTTCGTAAAATTCACAAGGCGATGGGGGCGCGGTCCATGGGATAGCCATCGAGGGAAAGCTAAGCGCGTGCTCGGCTTTCGCCTCGCTTATTCCCATAAGCCATAACCCCCTTACTTTGCGTGATATGGCCTGGCCAGGTTTGCCGGTATGATAGGCGCCCCCGCAGTCCGGATTGCGAATACGCCATGACTCTGCAGTACCCAACCATCGCCGATTGCGTCGGCAACACTCCGCTGGTCCGTTTGCAACGCTTGCCCGGCGTGACCACCAATACGCTTTTGCTCAAGCTCGAAGGGAATAACCCGGCGGGTTCGGTCAAGGACCGGCCGGCGCTGTCGATGATCACCCGTGGCGAATTGCGCGGGCAGATCCAGCCCGGCGACACGCTGATCGAGGCGACCTCCGGCAACACCGGTATTGCCCTGGCGATGGCAGCGGCGATCAAGGGCTACAAGATGATCCTGATCATGCCCGACAACTCCAGCGCCGAGCGCAAGGCGGCGATGACGGCCTACGGTGCCGAGTTGATCCTGGTGACTCAGGAGGAGGGCATGGAGGGTGCCCGGGACCTGGCCGAGCGCATGCAGGCCGAGGGTCGTGGCAAGGTGCTGGACCAGTTCGCCAACGGCGACAATCCCGAGGCCCACTACACCACCACCGGCCCTGAGATCTGGCGCCAGACCGACGGCACCATCACCCATTTCGTCAGCTCGATGGGCACCACCGGCACCATCATGGGCACCTCGCGCTATCTGAAAGAACAGAACCCGAACGTGCAGATCATCGGCCTGCAACCGATGGAAGGTTCGGCCATTCCAGGCATTCGTCGCTGGCCGGAGGAATATCTGCCGAAGATCTACCAGGCCGAGCGCGTGGACCGCATCATCGACATGGCCCAGAGCGAAGCCGAGGACGTGACCCGTCGTCTGGCTCGCGAAGAAGGCATTTTCTGTGGCGTGTCTTCGGGCGGTGCCGTGGCGGGGATGCTGCGTCTGTCCAAGGAAGTTGAAAATGCGGTGATCGTCGCGATCATCTGCGACCGTGGCGACCGTTACCTGTCGACCGGCATTTTCGACGCGCCCAACTGATGGCCAAGCAAGAAAGAGGCTTGCGCTTCCAACCCAGCGGCGGAAGCCGGGCCCCGCAAGTGCCCACCGGTAAAAAGCAGCGTTTGACCATCGAACGCCTGGCCAACGATGGCCGGGGCATCGCCTTTGTCGAGGGGCGCACCTGGTTTGTCATCGGCGCCCTGGCCGGCGAAGAAGTCGAGGCGCGGGTGCTCGGTGCCCATGGCAAAGTGATCGAGGCACGCACCGAGCGGGTGTTCCTGCCCAGTGAACTGCGTCGTGCGGCGCCGTGCATCCATGCCGGTCGTTGTGGCGGATGCAGCGTCCAACATTTGCCCCATGACGAACAACTCGCCCTGAAACAGCGCATGCTCGCCGAGCAGTTGTCTCGGGTGGCTGGGGTGGTGCCAGAGGAATGGGCCGCGCCCCTGAGCGGACCGGAGTTCGGTTACCGGCGTCGCGCCCGGGTGGCGGTGCGCTGGGACCAGAAAGCGAAAAAACTCGAAGTCGGTTTCCGCGCCGTCGGCAGCCAGGACATCGTTGCCATCGGTGATTGCCCGGTGCTGGTACAGCCCTTGCAGCCGATCATGAGCCGTCTGCCGGAAATGCTGCGTCGCTTGAGCAAACCCCAGGCGCTGGGGCATGTGGAGTTGTTCGCCGGTTCGTCCCTCGCGGTATTGCTGCGCCACATGGCGCCGCTGTCGGAGGCCGACCTGACGATCCTCAAGGACTTCTGTGCGTTCCATGAAGCCCAGTTGTGGCTGCACGGTGAAGGTGAGCCGCAACCGGTGGAGCCTGGGCAGGCCCTTGGGTTTCGCCTGGATGCCTGGGACCTCGAGCTGGCTTACCGGCCGGGGGATTTCATCCAGGTGAACGCCGGGGTCAACGAGGCGATGATCGCCCAGGCCCTGCAATGGCTGGCGCCGCAAGCCGAGGAGCGGGTGCTGGATCTGTTCTGCGGCCTGGGCAACTTTGCCTTGCCGCTGGCCAAAAGCGTGCGCCAGGTAGTGGCCGTCGAAGGCGTGCAGACCATGGTGGAGCGTGCGGCGGCCAATGCCGTCAGCAACAATTTGAATAACACTGCTTTTTTTCAGGCCGATTTATCCCAGCCTCTGGCTGATGCCGAATGGATCGGCGAGGGCTTTTCTGCGGTACTCTTGGACCCACCCCGTGACGGTGCTTTCGAGGTGGTGCGCAAGCTGTCGTCCCTGGGTGCCAAACGGTTGGTTTATGTTTCGTGCAACCCGGCAACTTTGGCCCGGGATACGGTCGAACTGATCAAGCAGGGCTACCGGTTAAAACGTGCCGGGATTCTCGATATGTTTCCTCAAACGGCGCATGTCGAGGCCATGGCGTTATTTGAAGCGAGCCAGGATGGCTTGTCCGACTGACCCGTTCGTGCCAACTCGCCACAGCCCTGGGCGCAAACACGGGCATGAAGGTCAGCGAAGTTGACGCATTGAATCTGCGTCGTAGGGAAGGTAAGTAAAGATGGTACAGGTGAGAGCACACCAGCCGATCAACACCGACGGCAGTATCAATCTCGAGGCTTGGCTCGATCATGCGGTCAGCGTCGACATGGCTCTGGATCGCGAAGCCTTGAAGGCCGCCTGCGAGTTCGCTCGTGAGGCGGAGCAGCAACATAACGCGGCGAAGAACCTGTGGTCCGAAGGCACCTCGAGTTTCCAGACGGGCCTGGAGATCGCCGAAATTCTCGCTGACCTCAAGCTCGACCAGGATTCGCTGGTGGCGGCGGTGCTGTACCGCGGCGTGCGCGAAGGGCAGATCCAGCTACCGGTGGTCAGCCAGCGCTTCGGCACGGTGGTGGCCAAGCTGATCGACGGCGTGCTGCGCATGGCGGCCATCAGTGCCAGCCTCAGCCCGCGCCAGTCCATGGTGCTGGGCACCCAGGGCCAGGTGGAAAACCTGCGCAAGATGTTGGTGGCGATGGTCGACGACGTGCGTGTCGCGCTGATCAAGCTGGCCGAACGCACCTGTGCGATCCGCGCCGTGAAGTCCGCCGATGACGAAAAACGCAATCGCGTCGCCCGGGAGGTGTTCGACATCTATGCACCCCTGGCCCACCGTCTCGGCATCGGTCACATCAAGTGGGAGCTGGAGGACCTGTCCTTCCGCTACCTGGAGCCCGATCAGTACAAGCAGATCGCCAAGCTGCTGCATGAGCGGCGCCTGGATCGCGAGCGCTTCATCACCGATGTGATGACCCAGTTGCGAGAAGAACTGCAGGCCACCGGCGTGGTAGCCGACATCAGTGGCCGGGCCAAGCACATCTACTCGATCTGGCGAAAAATGCAGCGCAAAGGCCTGGAATTCAGCCAGATCTACGACGTTCGCGCCGTTCGCGTCCTGGTCCCGGAAATGCGCGACTGCTACACCGCGCTGGGGATCGTCCATACCTTGTGGCGGCACATTCCGAAGGAGTTCGACGACTACATCGCCAATCCCAAGGAAAACGGCTATCGCTCGCTACACACTGCAGTGATCGGCCCCGAGGGCAAGGTGCTGGAAGTGCAGATCCGCACCCACGCCATGCACGAGGAGGCCGAGCTGGGCGTCTGCGCCCACTGGAAATACAAGGGCACCGACGTCAAGTCCGGGTCCAATCACTATGAAGAGAAAATCTCCTGGCTGCGTCAGGTGCTCGAGTGGCATGAGGAGCTGGGTGACATTGGTGGCCTGGCCGAACAGCTGCGGGTCGATATCGAGCCGGACCGGGTCTATATCTTCACCCCCGACGGCCACGCCATCGACCTGCCCAAGGGCGCGACGCCACTGGACTTCGCCTACCGGGTTCACACCGAGATCGGCCACAACTGCCGTGGCGCCAAGATCAACGGGCGGATCGTGCCGCTCAACTACAGCCTGCAGACCGGTGAGCAGGTCGAGATCATCACCAGCAAGCACGGTACGCCGAGCCGCGACTGGCTGAACCCGAACCTGGGCTACATCACCACCTCGCGGGCGCGGGCGAAAATCGTCCACTGGTTCAAGTTGCAGGCTCGCGACCAGAACGTCGCCGCCGGCAAGACCCTGCTCGAGCGTGAACTCGGTCGCCTGGGCCTGCCGCAGGTGGATTTCGACAAGCTGGCCGAAAAAGCCAATATGAAAACCGCCGAGGACATGTTCGCCGCCCTCGGTGCCGGCGATCTGCGCCTGGCGCAGTTGGTCAACCTGGCCCAGCAACTGGTGGAGCCGGAGCGGGGCAACGAGCAACTGGAGCTGATTCCGCGCAAGGCTACCGGCTACAAGCCGGGCAAGCGCGGCGATATCCAGATCCAGGGCGTGGGCAACCTGATGACCCAGATGGCGGGCTGCTGCCAGCCACTGCCGGGGGATGCGATCGTCGGCTACATCACCCAGGGCCGTGGCGTGAGCATTCACCGCCAGGACTGTGCCTCGGTGCTGCAACTGGCCGGTCGCGAGCCGGAGCGGATCATCCAGGTCAGTTGGGGCCCGGTGCCGGTGCTCACCTATCCGGTGGACATCGTCATCCGCGCCTACGACCGATCAGGTCTGTTGCGTGACGTGTCTCAGGTGTTGCTGAACGAGCGGATCAACGTGTTGGCGGTCAACACCCGTTCGAACAAGGAAGACAACACCGCACTGATGTCCCTGACCATCGAGATTCCGGGGCTGGATGCGCTGGGGCGGTTGCTGGGGCGGATTTCCCAGTTGCCGAACATCATCGAGACCCGGCGCAACCGGACGCCAGGTTAAGCGCAGTCCGCAAATGTGGGAGCCTGTGGGAGCAAAGTCTGTGGGAGCAAGCTTTGCTCCCACAGGTTCACTCCTATTGACTTGCTTCCATTGGATTATTTCCCATAGGGTGATTTGTGATGGGATGGATTGATGTACAGCCTTGAAGACCTGCTCCACCTGATGAACCGCCTGCGGGACCCGCAGTACGGCTGCCCGTGGGACATCCAGCAAACCTACGCGACCGTCGTCCCTCATACCCTGGAAGAAGCCTACGAAGTGGCCGATGCCATCGAGCGCGGCGATTTCGATCACTTGCAGGGCGAGTTGGGCGACCTGTTGTTCCAGGTGGTGTATTACAGCCAACTGGCCCGGGAAGAAAACCGCTTCGAATTTGCCGGTGTGGTCGACAGCATCACCCGCAAGCTGATCCGTCGCCATCCCCATGTGTTTCCTACCGGTGACCTGTATGCGCCCGTGGATATCCCGCGCCTGAGCGAAGAACAGGTCAAGCAGCGCTGGGAAGAAATCAAGGCAGAGGAACGGGCCGAGAAAGCCACGGCACCCGAGCAGTTGTCATTGCTCGACGACGTGCCGGGAGCGCTGCCGGCGTTGTCCCGTTCAGCGAAGCTGCAAAAGCGTGCGGCTCAGGTCGGTTTCGACTGGCCAGGCCCGTTGCCGGTGCTCGACAAGGTGCGGGAGGAACTGGACGAAGTGCTCGAAGCCATGGCCGACAACGATCCGGTGGCCATCAGCGATGAGATCGGCGATCTGCTGTTCAGTGTGGTTAACCTGGCTCGTCACTTGAAAGTGGACCCGGAAACCGCCCTGCGTGGCGCCAACGGAAAGTTCGAGCGGCGGTTCCGATTTATCGAACAGGCATTGCGCGACACCCACCGTCCCATGGAAGATTGCACCCTCGAAGAGTTGGACGCCTTGTGGGGCGAAGCCAAACGTCAGGAAAAGAATTTGCCCAGCTGTGGCTGAGGCCGTTGCCTAAGTGAGTAAGCACCATGAGCCTTTCCCTTCGCGACCAGTTGCTCAAAGCAGGGCTGGTCAACCAAAAGCAGGCCAAGCAGGTCGGCAAAGAGAAACAGAAGCAGCAACGCCTGGCCCATAAAGGCCAGATCGAACTGGATGACTCCCAGCAGCGCGCCGCCCAGGAGGCCATGGCCGAGAAGGTCAAGCGCGACCAGGAACTCAACCGTCAGCAGCAGGAAAAGGTCGAGCAGAAGGCTCGGGCCGCGCAGATCAAGCAATTGATCGAAGTCTCGCGCCTGCCGAAGCTGACTACTGAGGACTATTACAACTTCGTCGACGACAAGAAGGTCAAGCGCATCTCGGTCAACACTCTGATGCGCAACAAGCTGAGCAGTGGCTCGCTGGCGATTGTCCACCATGCCGGCGGTTACGAAGTGATCCCGCGCGAGGCGGCCCTGAAGATCCAGGAGCGCGACCCCCAGCGCATCGTCCAGCTCAACACCCAGACCGAAGAAGTGGATGCCGATGATCCGTACGCGGCGTATCAGATTCCTGATGATTTGATGTGGTAAGCCGGACAGCAAGCTAAACACAAAGCCTGTGGAAGGCCTGAGGGAATATCTGTAGGGATCTATGAGATCTGTGGGAGCAAAGCTTGCTCGCGATAGCGGAGTGTCAGCCGGTAAAAATGTTGCCTGATACTCTGCTATGGCGAGCAAGCTTTGCTCCCACAGGCACAAGTCCCATAGGGGTTTGTGTCGTTCAGGATTCTGCGGTCTCACGCGAGCGCTGCCATTCCTCACGCTCCAGTTCGGCCTTGTAGCTGTGAGCGTCCGTTTCGGAGTGGAACATTCCCACCAGCAGATCCTGTTGATGCACATCCCAGATCCGGATACCGGCGGCAATCCCTTCGTGGGACATGTGGGCGTCGTCGCGTTCAGTTACTTTCACAGTCATCTTGCAAGCTCCAATCTCTGTTATCTGCAGCAAGGCGTGTGCAGGACTTTGTTATAGATTTTGGTAGCGTGCTAAGTAAATGCTTCGGCGCGTTAAGAAATTTTCATGGAAAGTGCATCCGTCCTGCAGGCCAGGCAGTGCGCGGCATTCGGTCGCAGGTGGTTTTTCATGAAGAAATTTTCATGTTGCAGCGGCAAACCTGAGTGAAAGCGCAACCCCTGTGGGTGGTCATGAAATCCGGGCAATAAAAAGCCCCGCATCGGCGGGGCTTCTTGTTGTCGTCGTCGATCAGCTGCCTTTCACAGCCTTGCCGTTGACCGTGCCGTCCAGGAGCATGATGTTGTACTCCTTGCCGTCGGTCTCGACCTGTTGCAGGCGTACAAGCAGGTAATCCCAGTCCTTGGCGAACCAGAGCACGGTGATGCGCTTGCTTTGCGTCGGGTCGCGCACGCGCTCGACCTTGATGGCGTCGATCTGGCCGGCCTTGGTGTCGACTTTTTCCGAACCCAGCACGCGGAAGTCATAGGTATCGACCTCGCCATCATCGACGACCTGATAGCTCATGCTTTTCTTGCCGGCCGCCACGTCGTGCTGCAGGGCCAGTTGATAGGTGGATTTATCGACCATGCCACGGTTGAGCGGCAGCTTGACCGCGTCGCCGCGATCGGTGCCGGTGACCATCTTGGTGTTCCAGTCGAAGTCCAGGTCGGCCTTCTTGGCCTTGCCCAGGCCACCACGTTCGAAGTGGTAGGACTGTGGCAGCAGCGTGTCCTTGTCCAGGGTCAGGGTGCTTTCTTCGGTCAGGCTGGCGATCATCATCGAAGCCTTGAAG
The DNA here is from genome assembly GCF_008801605.1 of Pseudomonas brassicacearum subsp. brassicacearum. Classification (GTDB taxonomy): domain Bacteria; phylum Pseudomonadota; class Gammaproteobacteria; order Pseudomonadales; family Pseudomonadaceae; genus Aquipseudomonas; species Aquipseudomonas brassicacearum. Next base: position 22,244 of record NZ_VZPJ01000023.1, read on the forward strand.
CTCAGCTTCCAGGTGCCGTTGGCTTCCTTGGTCAGGCTGCGCTCGGCGGTGCCGCTCATGGGCAACTGTTTCCAGTCGGCGGTGTAGCTGGCGGAGAACGGTTGTAGTTCCGAAGCCTGTGCCAGGGGCAAGGCAAGCAGAGCGCAAGCGAAGAGCAGGGCGCGACGCATAAAATCTCCTAGTATCGAATCAAATGGCCGCTGGCGGCGAGCAACTGGCCGTCCAGTGAGGCTCCGCGATCGTCGAGGGTCAGCCTTCCTTCGGCAAACCAACGCACGGCCATCGGGTAGATCTGGTGCTCGCGGGCGTGAACCCGTTGCGCCAGGCTTTGCGGCGTGTCGTGCAACTCTACCGGTATTACTGCCTGTACGACCAGTGGTCCGCCATCGAGTTCCTCGGTGACAAAGTGCACAGAGCAGCCGTGCTCCGTGTCTCCGGCCTCCAGCGCGCGCTGGTGAGTGTGTAACCCTTTGTATTTGGGCAGTAGCGAGGGGTGGATATTGAACAGGCGGCCCTGGTAGTGACGCACGAAGCCGGCGCTGAGGATGCGCATGAAGCCAGCGAGGACCACCAGTTGCGGATTGAAGGTGTCGATCTGTTCGATCAGCGCGGCGTCGAAGGCTTCGCGGCCCTCGAACGCCTTGTGATCCAGGACGCGGGTGTCGATACCCGCGTCCTTGGCGCGTTGCAGGCCGTAGGCATCGGCGCGGTTGGAAATCACCGCGCGGATACGGACCGGGCTGTCGCCGGTCCGCGTGCTGTCGATCAAGGCCTGCAAGTTACTGCCGGTGCCGGACAGCAGCACCACCACGTCACAGGTTGCGGACATCAGTGCGCCTTAAGGTTTTTCAGCTCGACCTGTGCAGCGCCTTCGGCCGCGGTAGCGATCTGGCCGATGACCCAAGGCTGCTCGCCGGCTTCACGCAATACGTTCAGGGCGGTCTCGACGTGTTCCTGGGCCACGCAGATGACCATGCCCACGCCGCAGTTCAGCACGCGATGCATTTCGGTTTCATCGACATTGCCTTTCTCTTGCAGCCAGTCGAACACCGCCGGGCGGGTCCAGCTCGCCACGTCGACCACGGCCTGGGCACCTTTTGGCAGCACGCGCGGGATGTTGTCCAGCAGGCCACCACCGGTGATGTGGGCCATGGCCTTGACGGCGCCGGTGTCCTTGATCAGCTTGAGCAGCGGCTTGACGTAGATGCGGGTCGGGGCCATCAGCAGGTCGGCCAGTGGCTTGCCGTCGAGCTGGGTGTTTTCGATGTCGGCACCCGAGACTTCGATGATCTTGCGGATCAGCGAGTAGCCATTGGAGTGCGGGCCGGAGGACGGCAGGGCGAGCAGGGCATCGCCAGCGGCGACTTTCGAGCCGTCGATGATCTCGGCCTTTTCCACGACACCGACGCAGAAGCCGGCGAGGTCGTAGTCTTCGCCTTCGTACATGCCAGGCATTTCCGCGGTTTCGCCGCCGACCAGGGAGCAGCCGGACAGCTCACAGCCGGCGCCGATGCCGGTCACGACCTGGGCGGCGGTATCGACGTTGAGCTTGCCGGTGGCGTAGTAGTCGAGGAAGAACAGCGGCTCGGCACCGCAGACCACCAGGTCGTTCACGCACATGGCCACCAGGTCGATGCCGATGCTGTCGTGCTTGTTCAGGTTCAGGGCCAGGCGCAGCTTGGTGCCGACGCCGTCGGTGCCCGAGACCAGGACCGGTTGCTTGTAGCCGGCCGGGATCTCGCAGAGGGCGCCGAAACCGCCCAGGCCGCCCATGACTTCCGGACGCGCAGTGCGCTTGGCGACGCTCTTGATGCGTTCGACCAATGCTTCACCGGCGTCGATGTCTACACCGGCGTCCTTGTAGCTCAGGGAGGGTTGCTTGCTCATGATCCAGGCCTTTAGGGGGGATTTCTGGGTAACGACCGACGCCGGGGCCATTGAATAACCGTTGTACGAATTATTCCGGGAGCCCAGCCATTGCCGGTCTGCGAAGGCGCGCGATTTTATCAGGCTTGAGGGGCAGCGGCCATCCTCGCGCCGACGGGCAGGGACATATCCACGGAAAAAAACCGATATTTCTTATATTGGTACTGCGTAGCGCGTCTGTATAAGGTGTAGCGGTAACCGGTTATGGTGATGACCGTGCGAAACTTCCATCGGGTGTGTGAATGTTTTGCCGGGTGCTGTGGTCACAGCCATGCTCAATCTTCTTCACACGGCCTGTTCCAGCCGTTATGTCCGGGAATCTTCCATGCGTTTGTTCAAATTCTTGTCCGTGGGCTGCTTGTCGCTGATCAGCCTGGCGAGCCATGCCGAAACCGTCAATGGCCTCTATCAGGTGCTCGAACCGGTCGTCAGCCAGACACCGGAGGAGCGCAATCAGGCGACGCTGCGCGCCCTGGATACGCTGGTCCTGCGCCTGACCGGCGACGCCAAGGCTGCCCAGAATCCCGGGTTGGCGGCGCTGCGCAAGGACCCGCAACAGATCATTCTTCAATATGGCTACGACGCCGGCCCGCCGGAAAGCCTCAAGGTGGACTTCGACCCGGCGAGCACCGACCGGGCATTGCGTTCGGCAGGCTTGTCGCTGTGGAGCGCGAACCGGCCATCGATCCTGGGCTGGTGGCTGAACGACTCGGTCGAGGGCTCCAGCCTGGTGGGCGATGGCCAGGCCAGCGCCACGCCATTGCGGCGTGCCGCCCAGCATCGGGGGCTGGCATTGCACTTGCCGCTGGCGGATTTGAGCGAGCAGATCGTTGCCACCGCACCGAACCTGGAAGGCAGCGACCCGGCGCCTCTGCGCGCTGCCTCTGAGCGCTACGCGACAGACGCCTTGCTGGCGGTCCACGCCAAGGAAGAGGGCGGGCAGTGGCATGGGGCCTGGCGCCTGTGGCTGGGCGATCAGCGTGAGCAGGGCACAGCCCAGGGTGCCGATCCGGCCGCACTGGCTGACGCGGTGATGTTGGCGGTGAACCAGCGCCTGGCGCCGCGCTTCGTCGCCAAGCCGGGCGTGGCCACTGAACAGTTGCTGGAAGTGCAGGGCATGAACCTTGAGCGGTACGCGGCGCTTGGGCGTTTGCTCGAGCCATTTGGTGGGCAGTTGCAGCAGGTTGAGGGTGATCGGATCGTCTATCGGGTCAACGGCAGCGCCGAGCAGTTGAAGGCGCAACTGGCCCTGGCGAAATTGCAGGAAATCCCGCCCGGCGAGGCCGTCGCGCCAGTGCCTGTGGCGCCGCCCGCCGCCGATGGTTCGGCCCCGGTTGCAGCACCTGTGCCGGCGCCGGCAGCCAATCTGCGGTTCCGCTGGTAGGTTTTCTTTCTTTATATAGCTAGGAGTGGTTCATGGGCGATACGCGGCGTTGGTTCTGGTTGGGCGGGGTTGCCCTGCTGATTGCGCTTATCTATTTGCTGCATCCGATCCTGACGCCGTTCCTGGTTGCGCTGCTGTTGGCCTATCTGTTCGACCCGGTAGTGGATCGCCTGGAAAAACTCGGCCTGTCGCGGACCTGGGGCGTGGTGGCGGTATTTGCGCTGTTCACCTTGATTGTGGGCGCACTGTTGCTGGTGCTGATCCCGATGCTCGCCAAGCAACTGCTGCGCCTGTACGAATTGGCGCCGCAGATGCTCGATTGGTTGCAGCACAGCGCGGTGCCGTGGGTGCAGTCGAAGCTGGGGTTGGCGGACGGTTTCTGGAAGTTCGACAAGGTCAAGGCGGCCATCAGCGAGCATATGGGCCAGACCACCGACATCGTTGGCGTGGTGTTGAGCCAGGCCACGGCCTCGGGCCTGGCGTTGATCGGCTGGCTGGCGAACCTGGTGCTGATTCCAGTCGTGGCCTTCTATCTGCTGCGGGATTGGGACCTGATGATGGCGAAGATTCGCAGTCTGCTGCCGCGTCACCGTGAAGAACGCATCATGACCCTGACCGGCGAATGCCACGAAGTGTTGGGGGCGTTCGTGCGCGGGCAACTGCTGGTGATGGTGGCCCTGGGCTTCATCTATGCGGCCGGGCTGATGTTGGTGGGACTGGAGCTTGGGCTGTTGATCGGCTTGATCGCCGGCCTGGCGGCCATCGTGCCGTACATGGGCTTTGTGATTGGTATTGGCGCGGCATTGATCGCCGGATTGTTCCAGTTCGGCGGCGACCTGTACCCGATGGTGGGCATCGTTGCGGTGTTCATGGTCGGTCAGGCCCTGGAGGGCATGGTGCTGACGCCGCTGCTGGTGGGCGATCGTATTGGCCTGCATCCGGTGGCGGTGATCTTCGCGATCCTGGCGGGGGGCGAGTTGTTCGGCTTCACCGGGATCCTGCTGGCGCTGCCGGTGGCGGCGGTGATCATGGTGCTGGTGCGTCATATGCACGATTTGTACAAGGATTCGGACATCTATAGCGGCGCCGAAGACCCTGATCTTTAGGGCGAATGTCGGGCGCAGCGTCAGGGAAACCGTCGCTCCGCTGTCTTGCCGCTGCAAACCTTTGATTTTGCTCGTGGTCCGGCGCATTGTGCGGTCCGCGCCACGGGTATAAACTTTGCGCACTTTACACAGAGGCCACTAACGGTTCCTTGGGAACTGTTCAGTCAGCATGAAACCGATTCAGCTGCCCCTAGGTGTGCGTCTGCGTGATGACGCCACCTTTATCAATTACTACCCAGGCGCCAATGCCGCTGCACTCGGCTATGTCGAGCGGCTTTGCGAAGCCGACGCCGGCTGGACCGAAAGCCTGATCTATCTGTGGGGCAAGGACGGGGTAGGGCGCACGCATCTGTTGCAGGCCGCGTGCCTGCGGTTCGAGCAATTGGGCGAACCTGCGGTGTACCTGCCGTTGGCCGAGTTGCTCGATCGCGGCGTTGAGATCCTCGACAACCTCGAGCAGTACGAACTGGTCTGCCTGGACGATCTCCAGGCCGTGGCCGGCAAGGCTGACTGGGAAGAAGCGCTGTTTCACCTGTTCAATCGGTTGCGTGACAGCGGTCGGCGCTTGCTGATCGCCGCCTCGACGTCGCCACGGGAGCTGCCGGTGAAGCTGGCGGACCTCAAGTCCCGTCTCACCCTGGCGCTGATTTTCCAGATGCGCCCGCTTTCCGACGAAGACAAACTTCGTGCCTTGCAGCTGCGCGCGTCCCGGCGTGGCCTGCACCTGACCGACGAAGTCGGGCATTTCATCCTCACCCGCGGTACCCGCAGCATGAGCGCGTTGTTCGAACTGCTCGAACGCCTCGATCAGGCCTCACTCCAGGCCCAGCGCAAGCTGACTATTCCTTTTTTGAAAGAAACCCTGGGCTGGTAGAACCGTTGCAGGTAGTGGCTCTTGGCCTGCTCTGGACACGGCGAAACCCGCGGTCCTGCTGGGCTGCAGGCCACGTGACGTTCAAAATGGGCTTAAGCGCTTAGATGTAAACGTAAAACCGAGAAGTCACATTTGCATCGATTGAATTTGCAAATGAGGTTGATAGAAGGCATAGTCTCGCCATCTTTACTACTTCAGCCACGGTCGTGCCCATGCTAAATCGCTTCGCACCCCTCGTGCCTCTCGCACTCGTTACCCTGTTGTTTGGTTGCGCTGCCCACTCCCCAGTGTCCCAGCAAGAGCAACAACCACAGGTCAAGAACTCCGTTACCGCCCAGTCTTCCTCCGTTGCGTTCCAGGAAGAAATGGCCTCCGACAAAGAGCTCGCAGCCTTCGCCGGCAGCAAGCCCTACCAGCTTCCAGTACTGGCCGACAGCATCCTGGAACGCGGTATGTCGTTGATCGGTACCCGCTACCGTTTTGGCGGTACCTCTGAAGCCGGCTTCGATTGCAGCGGTTTCATCGGTTATCTGTTCCGCGAAGAGGCCGGCATGAACCTGCCGCGTTCCACTCGCGAAATGATCAACGTGAATGCCCCTCTGGTGGCTCGCAACCAACTGGAACCCGGTGACCTGCTGTTCTTCAGCACCAACGGTCGTCGCGGTCGTGTCAGCCACGCCGGTATCTACCTGGGCGACAACCAGTTCATCCATTCCAGCAGCCGCCGCAGCGGTGGTGTGCGGATCGACAGCCTGGGCGACAGCTACTGGAGCAAGACCTTCATCGAAGCCAAGCGCGCCCTCGCCATGGCACCGACGGTGGTCACTGCTCGCAAGTAAGCACACAGTTTGTAAGGCAAACTTAAAGTCTTACTTGAAGTTTGCCGTATAGCCGCTAGAATCCTAGATCATTGATTGATGGCAATCCGCCTGCGTACTCCGCAGGCGGATTTGTTTTCATGCCCACGGCAGAAAAGCCGCATCCAGATCAGGATTGTTCTGCATATGTCGACGTCGGCCCGCCTCGCCCTCATGTTTTTTGCCGCGCTGCTCAGCGCGTGCGCCAGCCGCACTCCGCCGCCGCCTGCTCCAGTGCGAGCTCCGGTGGTCTTTGCTCCCGCGCAACCCTTTTCCCCGGCCGCCGAAGATGTGCTCTTCCGGGCGCTTGGCCTGGTGGGCACACCTTATCGCTGGGGCGGTAACACACCGGATTCGGGTTTCGATTGCAGTGGCCTGATTGGCTATGTCTACCGCGATGCCGCCGGCATTTCCCTGCCACGTTCCACCCGCGAGATGATTGGCATGCGTGCCCCGGATGTCGGCAAGGAAGCCTTGCAGAGCGGCGATTTGATCTTCTTCGCCACCAATGGTGGCTCCCAGGTCAGCCATGCCGGGATCTATGTCGGTGAGGGCCGTTTCGTCCATGCGCCGGCCACGGGAGGCACGGTCAAGCTCGATAGCCTGTCCAAGGCCTATTGGCAGAGGGCTTACCTGGGCGCCAAGCGTGTGCTGCAGCCGGAGCATCTGGCGCGTAACCCCTGAGTTGTTGTTGCCCTGATCTGTGGGAGCAAAGCTTGCTCGCGAAACAGGCACCTCGATCTCTGAAAGACCGCATCGCCTTCATCGCGGGCAAGTCTTGCTCCCACAGGTCAGGAGTAAATCCCCTCGTCACAAGGGGTGTGTCGGCCTTATTTACCTGACACGCGCCAGATCTTGTTCCCCACATCATCGGCCACCAACAAGCCACCCTGCTTGTCGATCACCACGCCCACTGGTCGGCCCTGGGCTTTTTCGTCGGCGTTCAGGAAACCGGTCAGCACATCCACCGGTTGTCCCATCGGCTTGCCGCCGTTGAACGGTACGAAAATCACTTTATAACCACTGTGGGGCTTGCGGTTCCAGGAGCCGTGCTGGCCAACGAAAGCCCCTTCGGTAAACGGTGCAGGCAAGGTGCTGCCCTCGGCGAAGGTCAGCCCCAATGAGGCGGTGTGAGGGCCGACGGCGTAGTCCGGGGCGATGGCCTTGGCCACCAGGGCCGGGTTCTGTGGTTCGACCCGGACATCGACATTCTGCCCATAGTAGCTGTAGGGCCAGCCATAGAAGGCCCCGTCCTTGACCGACGTGATGTAGTCCGGCACCAGGTCGCTGCCGATCTCATCCCGCTCGTTCACCGCTGTCCAGAGCGCGCCGCTGCGGGGTTCCCAGGCCAGGCCGTTAGGGTTGCGCAAGCCCGAGGCGAAGATACGGTGATTTCCGCTGGCACGGTCCACTTCCCAGATGGCGGCGCGACCTTCTTCGGCCTCCATGCCGTTTTCCGCGACGTTACTGTTCGAGCCGGTGGTGACATACAACTTGCTGCCGTCACGGCTGGCAATCACGTTCTTGGTCCAGTGATGGTTGAGTGTGCCCCCGGGCAGATCGACGACCTTGGTCGGCTGCGCCTTGATTTGCGTGTCACCGTCCTTGTAGGGGAAACGGATCAATCGGTCGGTATCGGCCACGTAGAGGTCATTGCCGACCAGGGTCATGCCGAACGGTGAGTTGAGGTTTTCCAGGAACACCGTGCGGGTTTCGGCGATGCCGTCGTGATTGGCGTCGCGCAACAGGGTGATGCGATTGGGGCTGGGCACGCCGGCGCCGGCGCGGCCCATGACTTTTTTCATCACCCAGCCCCGGATGCCTTTGGCGTCGTCCGGCTTGGGTGGGGCGTTGGTTTCGGCCACCAGCACATCACCATTGGGCAGCACATAGAGCCAGCGCGGATGGTCCAGTCCTTCAGCGAATGCACCCACTTGCAGGCCCTGGGCCGGGGTCGGCTTGGCGCCTTGCGGCCAGCCGACGGCTTCGGCGATGTTGACGGTGGGCATCAGGGTCTTGTTCGGTTCGGGCAGTTTCGGCGCTGGGCCGGTGCCGTCGGACACTTGCAAGGTGGACGACTCGCCGCAAGCGACAAGTCCGGCGGCAAGGACGACGATCAGGAGGTGGGGTGGCTTGAGCATGCTGGCTTCCCTATGAATGCATGTAGTTATTCATAGAGGAGCGTAGACGCGTGATGGTTCAACGGCGGGTGGGCCCCGTCAGCCAGGCAAGCAAGCTCCCTTTGGGAGCTTGCTTGCACAGTTCCTTGTTGAATGAATCAAGCATGGGCCTGTTTGAATAGCACCGCAATGCCAGGATGGTAATGACCGGCTTCATTGCGCAACTTGCGGTAGGCGTAAGGGAAGTACCAGGCCGCGGCGCAGGTGTTTTCCTTCTGCAGGTCATCGATCATGTCCTGCAATTCTTCGGGCGTGGCGCTTTGCTGGGCTTTTTGCGGCGAGACGAACAGGCAGCCCAGCTTCAGGTCGCTGGCATAGCTGATGCGCTTGGCATCGCTGGTGGCTTCCAGTAGCGGCTGGGTCAGGTTCAGGTTGTTGACCTTGGGCCAGCGCTGGGTGGCCTGGATGAAGGCGCGCTCCTCGGTGCTGGCGATGAACAGGTCGGCGCTGACGTTGCGTTCGCCTTCTTCATTCTGCTTGCGGGTCGGGGCGTTCTGCAGTGTGACCATCTCAGCCATCCAGGCTGCGGCCGACAGCAAGCCGAGGTTGGCTTTTTCATCGAACCAGTAGGGCGTGTCGTTATCGCCACGCACCGCGTTATAGCGGTCGATACAGTCAAACCAACGTTCCAGCACTGGACGCAGAAACTCCAGTTTTGGATTGCTGATGATCATCCCTTGCATGCTTTTGCCCTCTTGTTCTTGTGATATCGGGTCGTAATGTCGCTTTGATATCACTTGCCGCAGAATCCCACAAGATTGGCGTCATTTTATTGATCGGCGCCAATGATCGTCCCGACAGGCGGCTTTAATTGACGCTCCACCCCCAACCCTCTAACCTTCGCCGCTTGTTTCAGGTGCTCTGTGGCTGCGGTCGACAGAGTGAAACAGGGAAGCCGGTGAGTGCATACGAACCCGGCGCTGCCCCCGCAACGGTAAATGAGTCAACGCTGTGCTCAAGCCACTGTGTCGCAGACATGGGAAGGCGCACAGACCGGCACCACGCCGCTCATGAGCCCGGAGACCGGCCTGATTCATCCAACGGCATCACGGTGGGCGATGCCAGGCTTGTTGCCGTCTTTTTTTGTGCCCGCCCGCCGTTATCCAATCCCAAACGGAGGCTTCCCATGACCGACTCCCTCTTCACCGACACGTCTGATCGCAACGAACGCCACCTGGCGCGCATGCTGCGCAAGAAAGCCGTGATCGACGAGCGCATCGCCAACTCGCCGAATGAATGCGGCCTGTTGCTGGTGCTGACGGGCAACGGCAAGGGCAAGAGCAGCTCGGCGTTCGGCATGCTTGCGCGGTCCATGGGCCACGGCATGCAATGCGGCGTGGTGCAGTTCATCAAGGGGCGCAACAGCACCGGTGAAGAACTGTTCTTCCGCCGCTTCCCGGAGCAGGTGCGCTTTCACGTCATGGGCGAAGGCTTCACCTGGGAAACCCAGGATCGCCAGCGCGACATCGCCGCCGCCGAAGCCGCCTGGGCCGTATCGCGTCAGTTGCTCAGCGATCCGTCCATCGGCCTGGTGGTGCTCGACGAGTTGAACATTGCCCTCAAGCACGGTTACCTCGACCTCGATCAGGTGCTGAGCGATCTGCAGGCCCGCCCACCGATGCAGCACGTGGTGGTGACCGGTCGCGGCGCCAAGCCCGAGATGATCGAGTTGGCCGACACCGTGACTGAAATGGGCATGATCAAGCACGCGTTCCAGGCGGGTATCAAGGCGCAGAAAGGCGTCGAACTGTGAGCGATCCCGCCATGACCAGCCGCCACTGTCCGGCGGTGCTGATCGCAGCGCCGGCCTCGGGCCAGGGCAAGACCACCGTCACCGCGGCGCTGGCCAGGTTGCATCGCAACCAGGGACGCAAGGTGCGCGTATTCAAATGTGGCCCGGACTTCCTCGACCCGATGATCCTGGAGCGGGCCAGTGGCGCGCCGGTCTATCAATTGGACATGTGGATGGTCGGCGAGCAGGAAAGTCGCCGACTGTTGTGGGAAGCCTCTGCCGAAGCGGACCTGATCCTGATCGAAGGGGTGATGGGGCTGTTCGACGGCACCCCGTCGAGCGCCGATCTGGCGCGGCATTTTGGCGTGCCGGTGCTGGCGGTGATCGACGGCACGGCCATGGCCCAGACTTTCGGCGCCCTGGCCCTGGGCCTGGCGCGTTATCAACCCGACCTGCCGTTCGCCGGGGTCTTGGCCAACCGGGTCGGCACCTTGCGCCACGCGCAGTTGCTTGAAGGCAGCCTGACCGAAGGCTTGCGCTGGTACGGCGCGCTGTCCCGGGAAACCGGCATCGAATTACCCAGTCGTCACCTCGGTTTGGTCCAGGCCAGCGAGTTGAACGACTTGGACGTGCGCCTCGACGCGGCCGCGCAGGCCCTGGCCGGCAGTTGTGAAGTGGCGCTGCCGCCAGCGGTGGAGTTCGCCGCGCCCGAGGTGATTGCCGTTGAGCCGTGGCTCGCTGGGGTATGCATCGCCGTGGCCCGTGACGAAGCGTTTGCCTTCACCTATGGCGCCAGCCTTGATCTGCTGCGGGCCATGGGCGCGCAGTTGAGCTTCTTTTCGCCGATTCATGACAGCGAACTGCCCGAGGCGGACAGCCTTTATCTGCCTGGCGGTTATCCGGAACTGCACCATGTTGCGCTTGCCGGGAACGCGCCGATGCTCGCGGCGATCCGTGCCCATCACGCAGCCGATAAACCGTTGCTCGCCGAATGCGGCGGCATGTTGTATCTGCTGGACTCATTGGCCGACGTTGAAGGCGTGCGCGCCGAACTGCTGGGTTTGCTGGCGGGTGATGCGCAGATGCAAAAACGCCTGGCGGCCCTGGCGTTGCAATCGGTGGACTTGCCGGAAGGCACCTTGCGTGGGCATACCTATCATCATTCGCTGACCAGCACCGAACTTGAACCGATTGCCCGTGGCCATAGCCCCAACGGCGGGCGCGGGGCGGAAGCGGTTTTCCGTAAGGGGCGGATGACGGCTTCCTATGTGCATTTTTATTTTCCGTCCAATCCCAAGGCGATTGCTGCGTTGTTTGCGCCGGATCCTGAGCCCGCTATCGCGAGCAAGCTCGCTCCCACAGGGGACCCAGTGATCTCAAGTGCAACGCTAGCCAATGTCGGAGCGAGCTTGCTCGCGAAGAGGCCATGACAGACACCGCTTTCTCCCAGGCCGAACGCGACGCCATCTACCGCGCCATCGCCGAGCGTCGCGACATGCGCCATTTCAGCGGCGGGACGGTTGAGCCGGCCTTGCTGCGCCGTCTACTGGAAGCCGCACACCAGGCCCCCAGCGTCGGGCTGATGCAACCGTGGCGATTCATCCGCATCAGCGACCGCGCCTTGCGTGGGCAGATCCGCGAACTGGTGGAGCAGGAACGCATTCGCACCGCCGAGGCCCTGGGGGAGCGCAGCGATGAATTCATGACGCTCAAGGTCGAAGGTATCGACGACTGTGCCGAAGTGCTGGTGGCGGCGTTGATGGAAGATCGTGAGCGGCACATCTTCGGTCGTCGGACCTTGCCGGAAATGGACCTGGCCTCGCTGTCCTGCGCGATCCAGAACCTGTGGCTGGCTTCCCGCGCAGAAGGGCTGGGGATGGGCTGGGTGTCGCTGTTCGAACCCCAGGCCCTGGCCGACCTGCTGGGCCTGCCCGCCGGGGCCAAGCCGCTGGCGATCCTCTGCCTGGGCCCGGTCGAGGGTTTTTATCCGGCGCCGATGCTCGCTCTGGAAGGTTGGGCGCAACCGCGCCCGCTCAATGAACTGCTATATGAAAACCATTGGGGAGTGAGCCCATGAGTGTGGCGTTGCTCAGTGCCGCCGCCGTGGCGCTGGATGCGCTGCTGGGCGAGCCCCGGCGCTGGCATCCGCTGATGGCATTCGGCGGCTTTGCCAATCGCATCGAACAACGTTTCAATTCCGGTGGACGCGGTTGGCGCAGCCATGGGGTGACGGCGTGGATCATCGCCGTGGTGCCGTTGACCTTGCTCGCCACGGCCCTGTCCTGGGCGCCGATGGTCGGCTGGCTGGTGGAGATCCTCGCCTTGTACTGTGCCCTCGGCCTGCGCAGCCTCGGTGAACATGTCGAGCCGGTGGCGCGGGCCTTGCGCAGCGGCGACCTGGCGGAGGCGCGCAAGCGTGTCGGCTACCTGGTCAGCCGCGAAACGGCGGAACTGGATGAAGCCGCCGTGGCCCGCGCCGCCACCGAGTCGGTGCTGGAAAATGGCAGCGACGCGGTGTTCGCCGCGTTGTTCTGGTTCGCCGTGGCCGGCGCTCCTGGGGTGGTGTTGTACCGCCTGAGCAATACCCTCGACGCTATGTGGGGCTATCGCAACGAACGCTTCGAGCGCTTCGGCTGGGCGGCGGCAAAAATCGATGATGGGCTCAACTACATTCCGGCGCGCCTGGTGGCATTGACCTACGCGCTGCTCGGTAAAACCCGCCTGGCGCTCAAGTGCTGGCGCACCCAGGGTCCGACCTGGGACAGCCCCAACGCCGGACCAGTGATGGCCGCCGGTGCCGGAGCGCTGGGTGTCGAGCTGGGCGGGGCGGCGGTTTATCACGGCGAACTGCACCAGCGTCCAGCGCTGGGCGAAGGCGTGCCGGCGAGTGCCGACGCCATTGATCGCGGCTGGCAATTGGTCCAGCGCGGCGTATGGTTATGGCTGCTGATTCTCTGCCTGGGAGCTGAGTTTTATGCTTGAGCACGGTGGCCGTTTGCGCAACGCAATCCGGCAATACGGCATTGCCGAGGCTGATTGGCTCGACTTGTCCAGCGGACTCGCGCCTTGGCCGTTCGACGTCCCGGCGATTCCCCTGCGCGCCTGGTCGCGCCTGCCGGAAACCGATGACGGCTTGGAGCAGGCGGCCTGCGATTATTACGGCGCGCTGAATGTGCTGCCGGTGGCCGGTTCGCAGATGGCCATCCAGCTGTTGCCGCGCCTGCGCCGGGCCGGCAAGGTCGGTGTCTTGTCGCCCTGTTACGCCGAGCACGCCGAAGCCTGGCGCCGCAGCGGCTACATCGTGCGCGAAGTGCTGGAGTCGGAGGTGGATTTCTTTCTCGACAGCCTCGACGTGCTGGTGGTGGTCAATCCGAACAATCCCACGGGCCTGAGCCTTGCGCCCGAGCGCTTGCTGGACTGGCATGCGCGCCTGGCCCAGCGCGGTGGCTGGCTGGTGGTGGATGAAGCCTTCATGGACGTCACGCCGGCGTTGAGCCTGGCGGCGCACACCCATCTGGTCGGGTTGATCGTGCTGCGCTCGTTCGGCAAGTTCTTTGGCCTGGCCGGGGTTCGCCTGGGGTTTGTATTGGCCGAACGTCGCTTGCTCAAGTTGCTCGCCGAACAGGTCGGGCCGTGGGTCGTCAGTGGGCCGACCCGAGTGCTGGGCCAGGCGTGCCTGCTGGACACCGACGCCCACGCCCGCCAGCGCCAACGCTGCGAAGCCACCAGTCAACGCCTGGCGCTGATGCTCGAACGCCACGGCTTCAAGCCGCAAGGTGGCTGCGGATTGTTCCAATGGCTGGTCACCGAGCGCGCCCTGGGACTTCACGATTTCATGGCCCATCGCGGCATTCTCCTGCGCTTGTTTACCAACACCAGCAGCCTGCGCTTCGGACTGCCGGCCGACGACAGCGAATTCCTGCGCCTCGAACAGGCCTTAGAGGCCTACGCCAAGGACACCCAATGACCACAGTGATGGTGCAGGGCACCACGTCCGATGCCGGCAAAAGTACCTTGGTCACGGCTTTGTGCCGCTGGGTCCGGCGCCAAGATGTGAGCGTGGTGCCGTTCAAGCCGCAGAACATGGCCCTCAACAGTGCCGTGACGGCCGACGGCGGCGAAATCGGCCGCGCCCAGGCCGTGCAGGCCCAGGCGGCGGGGTTGGAACCGCACACCGACATGAACCCGGTGCTGCTCAAGCCCAACAGCGACACCGGCGCCCAAGTGATCATCCATGGTCGTGCCGTGACCACCATGAATGCGGTGGCCTATCACGATTACAAAGCCATCGCGATGCAAGCCGTGCTGGCCTCCCACGCGCGCTTGAGCGCGGCCTATCCGGTGGTGATGGTGGAAGGCGCCGGCTCGCCGGCCGAGATCAACCTGCGCGCTGGTGACATTGCCAACATGGGCTTTGCCGAGGCGGTGGATTGCCCGGTGCTGCTGATCGCCGATATCAATCGTGGCGGGGTGTTCGCCCATCTGGTCGGCACCCTGGAGCTGCTTTCGCCCAGTGAACAGGCGCGGGTCAAGGGCTTCATCATCAACCGTTTTCGCGGCGACATCGCCTTGCTGCAACCGGGCCTGGACTGGCTGGAAGCGCGTACTGGCAAACCGGTGATCGGCGTGCTGCCCTACGTGATGGACCTGCACCTGGAAGCCGAGGACGGCCTCGACCAGCGCCAAACCGCCAAGGCTGAGCAGGTGCTCAAGGTGGTGGTGCCGGTGTTGCCGCGCATCAGCAACCACACCGATTTCGATCCACTGCGCCTGCATCCGCAGGTCGACTTGCAATTCATCGGCCCCGGCCAGCCCATCCCGCCGGCTGACCTGATCATCCTGCCCGGTTCGAAAAGCGTGCGCAGCGACCTGGCCTATCTACGCGCCAACGGTTGGGCAACGGCGATCAACCGTCACCTGCGCTACGGTGGCAAGCTGCTGGGTATCTGCGGCGGTTTGCAGATGCTCGGCCAGCAGGTCCACGACCCGTCGGGGCTCGAAGGCGCGGCCGGTTCCAGTGCCGGGCTGGGCCTGCTGGATTTCGACACGACGCTGGAACACGAGAAGCAATTGCGCAATGTGCGCGGGCGACTGGCCTTGGAAGAGGCTGAGGTCAGCGGCTATGAGATCCACGCGGGCGTGACCACCGGCCCGGCCCTGGAAAACCCCGCGGTGCATCTGGAGGACGGTCGTTGCGACGGTGCCCAGAGTCTCGACGGGCAGGTGTTCGGCACCTACCTGCATGGGCTCTTTGAGTCGCCGGCGGCCAGTAGCGCGTTGTTGCGCTGGGCCGGGTTGCAGGATGTGCAGGCGGTGGATTACCACGGGTTGCGCGAGCGGGACATCGAGCGGCTGGCGGATCTGGTGGAGCGGCATTTGGATACTCGGTTGCTGCGTGAACTCTGTGGGATTTGAGGTGGCTGTGCCGGCCCCTTCGCGAGCAAGCTCGCTCCCACATTGGATGTCTGATGACCACAGAATTCGTGCACACCATAACTCCCCTTGTGGGAGCGAGCTTGCTCGCGAAGAGGCCAGTCGCCACAGCGCCAAATAAAAGGTAATGACCCATGCTGCAACTGATCCTCGGCGGCGCCCGCTCCGGCAAGAGTCGCCTGGCGGAAAAACTCGCCACAGACACCCAATTGCCAGTGACCTACATCGCCACCAGCCAACCCCTGGATGGCGAGATGAACGCGCGAGTCGTGCAACACCGCGCGCGGCGCCCGACCCAATGGGCGCTGGTGGAAGAACCCCTGGCCCTGGCGCGGGTGCTGCGGGAAAACGCCGCCCACGGGCAATGCCTGCTGGTGGATTGCCTGACCCTGTGGCTGACCAACCTGCTGATGCTCGACGACCCCGAGCAACTGAGCGCCGAACGCGAAGCACTGCTGGACTGCCTGGCCGCGCTGCCCGGGGAGATCATTTTTGTCAGCAACGAGACCGGCATGGGTGTCGTGCCACTGGGCGAGCTGACTCGCCGTTACGTCGATGAAGCCGGTTGGCTGCATCAAGCCTTGGCCGAACGTTGTCAGCGCGTCGTGCTGACCGTCGCCGGCCTGCCCCTGACTCTCAAAGGTACTGCGTTATGAATCACTGCTGGTGGCTGGACCCGTGCAAGCCCGTCGATACCCAGGCCCTGGAACAGGCTACGGCCCGTCAGCAACAACTGACCAAACCAGCGGGCTCCCTGGGGCGGCTGGAGTCGGTGGCGGTGCAACTGGCGGGCCTGCAAGGGCAGGTCAAACCGAGCCTGGAGCGGCTATGGATCGCGATTTTCGCCGGTGACCATGGCGTGGTCGCCGAGGGCGTATCGGCCTATCCCCAGGAGGTCACCGGGCAGATGCTGCTCAACTTCGTCAGCGGCGGCGCGGCCATCAGCGTCCTGGCGCGGCAACTGGGCGCGTCGCTGGAAGTGGTGGACCTGGGCACCGTCACGCCTTCGCTGGACCTGCCCGGCGTACGGCACCTGAACGTCGGGCCGGGCACGGCGAATTTTGCCCAGGGCCCGGCGATGACGGTGAGCCAGGGCGAGCAGGCCTTGCATGCCGGACGCGACAGCGTGGCGCGTGCGGTCGCGGCCGGGACGCACTTGTTCATTGGCGGCGAGATGGGCATCGGCAACACCACGGCCGCCAGCGCCCTGGCCTGCGCCTTGCTCGAATGCCCGGTGGCGCATCTGGTCGGGCCGGGCACGGGGTTGGACGCGGCGGGTGTCAGCCGCAAGGCCCAGGTGATCGAACGGGCCCTGGCGCTGCACACTGTTCAGGGCAGCGACCCGTTGCAGACCCTGTTCAACCTCGGCGGTTTTGAAATCGCCGCGTTGGTCGGTGCGTACCTGGCCTGTGCCCAGCAGGGCGTCGCCGTGCTGGTGGATGGTTTCATCTGCAGCGTCGCGGCCCTGGTGGCGGTGCGCCTCAATCCCGCGTGCCGGCCCTGGTTGCTGTTCGGCCATCGCGGCGCCGAGCCGGGCCATCGCCACGTGCTGGAAACCCTCGGCGCCGAACCGCTGCTGGACCTCGGCCTGCGCCTGGGCGAGGGCAGTGGTGCGGCGTTGGCGGTGCCACTGTTGCGCCTGGCCTGTGACCTTCATGGACAAATGGCGACGTTCGCCGAAGCGGCCGTGGCGGATCGCCCGGCATGACCTTGCGCCTGGACCTGCTGCGTCACGGCGAAACCGAGCTGGGCGGTGGCTTGCGCGGCAGCCTCGACGATGCCTTGACGGCCAGGGGCTGGGAGCAGATGCACACGGCAGTCGAGCAAGGCGGGCCCTGGGATTGCCTGGTGAGTTCACCGTTGCAACGTTGCGCCCGTTTCGCCGAGCAACTTGGTGCCCGACTCGGCGTGCCGGTGCAGCTGGACAAAGATCTGCAAGAGCTGCATTTCGGCGCCTGGGAAGGCCGTAGCGCAGCAGCGCTGATGGACACCGACGCCGAGGCACTGGGCCAGTTCTGGGCCGATCCCTATGCCTTCACACCCCCCGAAGGCGAGCCGATGCTGGCGTTTTCCAGCCGCGTGCTGGCGGCGGTCGAACACCTGCACTCGGCCTATGCCGGTCAGCGGGTCTTGCTGGTCAGCCATGGTGGCGTGATGCGCCTGCTGCTGGCCCAGGCCCGGGGTCTGCCTCGGGAGCAATTGCTCAATGTCGAAGTCGGCCATGGCGCGCTGTTTTCCCTGGCTGTGTCGGCAGGGCCCGTGCTCAAAGAGGCGGATTGACGATGCTGCCCTTCTGGATCGCCTTGCAATTTCTCAGCAGCCTGCCGGTGCGCCTGCCCGGCATGCCCGAGCCCGAACAGCTGGGCCGTTCGTTGTTGTTCTATCCGGTAGTGGGGCTGTTGTTCGGCGCCTTGCTGTGGCTGCTCAATGCACTGCTGATGGGTACACCGTTGCTGCTGCACGCTGCGCTGTTGCTGAGCGCGTGGGTGTTGCTCAGCGGCGGCCTGCACCTCGATGGCCTGGCCGACAGCGCCGATGCCTGGCTCGGTGGTTTTGGCGATCGCGAGCGCACGCTGCTGATCATGAAAGACCCGCGCAGTGGGCCGATCGCAGTGATCACCCTGGTGCTGGTGTTGCTGCTCAAATTCACCGCGCTGCTGGCGTTGATCGAGCAGGGACAAACGTTGGCCTTGGTCATCGTGCCGGTGCTGGGGCGTGCCGCGTTGCTCGGCCTGTTCCTGACCACCCCTTACGTGCGTGCCGGTGGGTTAGGCCAGGCGCTCGCCGATCACCTGCCGCGACGCTCGGGCTGGCAGGTGTTGGCGGCCTGTGCGTTGGGGAGCCTGCTGCTGTTGGGCTGGACCGGGCTGTGGACGCTGGTGGTTGCCGCGCTGGTGTTCATCGGGCTGCAACGGATGATGCTGCGCAGGCTGCAAGGATGCACCGGGGATACGGCGGGCGCCTTGCTGGAACTGCTGGAGATGGCCGTTCTGGTAGCGTTGGCGTTGAGTTGAATCCGGATCTTGCTGGCAGGACAGCGTTCATTTAAATTTGCATTCATTCAGTCGCGGGTATATACACGCATCATGCTTCCTTCCCAATGTCTGTGCATCAACCTGCGTCGTGCCGCCCGTGGCGTCAGCAGGTATTACGACGGCGCCCTCGACGGCTTCGGGATCAACGTTGCCCAGTATTCTTTGCTGAGCAACCTGGCGCGCCTGGACCAGCCGAGTATTTCTTCCCTGGCCGAGGCCATGGGCCTGGACCGCAGCACCCTGGGTCGTAACCTGCGGGTGCTGGAAGGCGAAGGGCTGGTGGCGCTGGCCGAGGGTGACGACCTGCGTAACCGCATCGTCGTGCTCACTGAAACGGGGCAGGCCCGGCTGGCGGCGGCGTTGCCTGCCTGGGAAGCGGCGCAGCAGAAACTGATCGATAAGCTGGGCGCCGAAAAGCGTGCGACCTTGCTGGCCTTGCTGGATGAACTGGCGTGAAGCCGGTTCGTTCGATAATAAGTGGGTATATACCCGCGACCGGAGAACAAGAATGACATCGATGTGGCGTACCTGTGGTTGGGTCCTGGTGGGCAGCGCGCTGATCCTGGCGTTGTCCCTGGGCGTACGGCATGGCTTCGGCCTGTTCCTGGCGCCCATGAGTGCCGAGTTCGGCTGGGGCCGTGAGGTATTCGCCTTCGCCATTGCCTTGCAGAACCTGATCTGGGGCCTGGCGCAGCCGTTCACCGGCGCGCTGGCCGACCGCTTCGGTGCGGCGAAAGTGGTGCTGATCGGCGGTGTGCTGTACGCAGTGGGCCTGGTGTTCATGGGCATGGCCGATTCGCCATGGTCCTTGTCGTTGAGCGCGGGCCTTTTGATTGGTATCGGTCTGTCGGGCACGTCGTTTTCGGTGATTCTGGGTGTGGTCGGACGGGCCGTGCCGCCGGAAAAACGCAGCATGGGCATGGGTATCGCCAGTGCCGCCGGTTCCTTCGGCCAGTTCGCCATGCTGCCCGGTACGCTGGGGCTGATCGGTTGGCTCGGTTGGTCGGCGGCGTTGTTGGCGCTGGGGCTGCTGGTGGCGTTGATCGTGCCGCTGGTGAGCATGCTCAAGGACGCGCCGTTGCCGGTCGCTGGCCATGAGCAAACTCTGGTCGAAGCCTTGCGTGAGGCATGCAGTCATTCCGGGTTCTGGCTGCTGGCGATTGGCTTTTTCGTTTGCGGGTTCCAGGTGGTGTTCATTGGCGTGCATTTGCCGGCGTACCTGGTGGACCAACACCTGCCAGCCAGCGTCGGCACCACCGTGCTGGCCCTGGTCGGGTTGTTCAATATCTTCGGCACCTATACCGCCGGCTGGCTGGGGGGGCGCATGTCCAAGCCACGCCTGCTGACTGGGTTGTACTTGGTGCGGGCGGTGGTGATCGGTTTGTTCCTGTGGCTGCCCGTGACCACCACCACTGCGTATCTGTTCGGCATGGCGATGGGCTTTCTGTGGCTGTCGACGGTGCCGTTGACCAACGGCACGGTGGCGACCCTGTTTGGTGTACGAAATCTCTCTATGTTGGGTGGGATCGTGTTCCTGTTCCACCAGTTGGGCTCGTTCCTCGGTGGTTGGTTGGGCGGGGTGGTGTACGACCGTACCGGCAGCTATGACTTGATCTGGCAGGTGTCGATCCTGCTCAGCCTGTTGGCGGCGGCGTTGAACTGGCCAGTACGTGAACGTCCGGTGGCGCGCCTGCAAGTCCAGGCCGGCGCAGCATGAGTCGTGTCGGCCCGTGGTTGATCGCTGCCGGTGCCGGCCTGCTGCTGGCGTTCGCCTGGTGGGGTTGGCATCAGGGCGGGTTGGCCTTGATGCAGCTGGGCATGGGCAACTGCTGAACAATGGACGGCATCGGACGCTGCGAGTAACGTCGTGGTCTGACGTGCTTTTAAGGAAGATAGACATGTTGATGCGTTGGTTTGCTGTTCCCGCCCTGTTGCTGGCTGTGACCGGGCAAGTCTGGGCCGCCGGTTGCCCACCGTTGCTGGAAGGTTCGTTGCCCAAGCTGCGGGCCAAGGAAACCATTGATTTGTGCCAGCGCTTCGCCGGCAAGCCGCTGGTGGTGGTCAACACTGCCAGCTTCTGTGGGTTCGCCCCGCAATTCAAAGGCCTCGAAGCGCTCAACCAGCGCTACAAGGAGCAAGGGTTGCAAGTGCTGGGTGTGCCGTCCAATGACTTCAAGCAGGAGTCCAAGGACGGTGCTGAAACCGCCAAGGTCTGCTACGTCAATTACGGCGTGACCTTCACCATGACCGAACCTCAACCGGTGCGCGGTGCGGATGCGATACCGTTGTTCAGGCACCTGGCTGAACAATCCAGCGCGCCGAAATGGAATTTCTACAAGTATGTGGTGGACCGCCAGGGCAATGTCGTAGGCAGTTTTTCCAGCCGGATCAAGCCTGACGATCCCGATTTCATCAAGGCGGTGGAAGCGGCCATTGCTTCCAGACCCTGATCGCCAGCCACGAAAAAGCCCCGCCTCTTTGCAGAGTGCGGGGCTTTTTTTCGCTTCAGGTGGCGAGGGGTTCAGGTTCGCCGTGAAACATCAGAAGCGGTAGGTTGCACCGACACCGAAACCGTTGGCGCTGTTTTCATATTTGGCGTTGTAGGACTGGCCGAGGGCGTTGCTGCCGCTGACGTTGACTTTTTCTTCCTTGAGGTAGGAATAAGCCACGTCGATGGTCAGGTCGTCGGTCGGGCTCCAGCCGGCACCGAGGCTGAAGATGGTCCGGTCGCCAGTAGGGATGCGTGGCGAGCGGTCGGCGTTGTTGGTCGGTGCCTGGTCGAAGGACAGGCCGGTACGCAGTACCCACTGTTTGTTCAACTGGTAGGAAGTACCGATGGCGTAGGCCCAGGTGTCGTGCCAGTTTTGCTCTTCGGTGATGGTACCGAGGAAGGCAGGAGCGAACACACCACCCGATGTTGTCACCCCTTCGTTATTCACGGTGATTTCTTTCAGGCGACTCCAGCGTGTCCAGGTGCTGCCCGCATAAACGGTCCAGGCATCATTGAGCTTTTGGGTGACCGAAAAGTCCACCGATTCAGGTGTGGTGATGTCCAGCGAGGCATCGTAGCGCCCGTTATTCAAAAGTACCGCAGGAGTACCGGCGCCAGGGCTCACTTCAGTGTGGCCTTCAAGCTTGTACTTGACCTTGGAGTGGTAGGTCAGGCCGACACGAGTGGTGTCGGTCGCCTGGACCAGCACGCCAATGTTGTAGCCGTAGCCAATGTCGTCGCCCTTGATCTTCACGTCGCCGTCATTAGCTGAAAACGGAGTGTTCAGCGTCGACTCCAGAGAGCCGGAAATACGGTTGATGGTCGGGCCGAAACCGATCGATACCTTGTCGTTGAAGGCATAGCTGACGGTTGGCTGGAACGTGACGACCTTCACTTCGCTCTTGCTACCGAAGTTGCCGCCCTGGAAGCCGTTTTCATAATCGGTGATCAAGCCAAACGGTGCGTAGACACCCAGGCCGAATGCCCATTGATCATCGATAGGCTTGACGTAATAACCCATCGGAACGCCGGTCAGCGGGACCATGTCGCCCTTGTTAGTGCCGGACTTGGTGCCGCTGGCATCGTCGATATCGGTGGAGGCATCAATGGCGGCGAAGCCACCGGTGACTTGCTGGCGCTTGAGGCGCGACATGCCGGCAGGGTTGCCAAACACGGTGCTGGCGTCATCGGCAGCGGAAGAACGACCTGCGAAACCAGTGCCCATGCCACTGATGCTTTGTTCGTTCAAGGCAAAGCCACTGGCGAAAAGTTGGGTGGATGCCAAGGTCACGGCAAGGCCAAGGGTGGTTTTGAGCATGATTTTTTTCATTGTTAGAACTCCTGATGATCACCGGGGCGAAAATTACCAACATTTTCGTGCAAGCGCTATAGCCCGTATCGCTTGATTTAGAGGGGTTTTGTAGGACAATCCGACCAGATTCGCGACCGTTGCAGGAAGTTTCCAAATTTCCACATCAGCAAGCGACCTGATTCATGGGTGAAACACAGCTTCGCCATGCGCAGGTGAAATCTCGCAGGCGCCCTTGGGGGTGAAAGGTTTGTCGCCAGATGCGGGCCATGCCAAGCAGGTCATCGGCTTCAGGAAGCGGAGTGTTCTGTTCCTCCACCAGCAGCCAGGCAATGGCGGTGGCATAGCGCAGGTTGACGGTCAATTCCAGGTGCGGGCCGCTGAGAAAGGCGTGCTGGCTGGCCAGGCCGCGTACCAGGCTGGCTCGTTCCGGGTCCAGCGCCAGGTAATGGTCCCAGAGTGCCTGGTGTCGGGGCTCGGTAATGCGATACAGGCCATGCCCGCGGCGATCATGCAGGGCTGAACCCAGGGCGGACTGGCTGGCGGCAATACCCAGCAACAAGGATTCCGCAGTTGCGCTGTGACGCTCAAGGTAGAGGAGCGTCGGGCGGATCACATATCGACACAGTTCGCTGGCAGCGATACCCATAAAACCCTCGAAGTGTGAAATGGGCGGAGCCTGAAGAGTGTGGGCTTGGCAGCGGTGGATCGGTCCAGGCCCCGCCGGAAGCGGATCATGCCGCTTGACTTGAAGTGTAGTGTCATATTTACGTTGTAAAGGACTGTTTTTAAAACATCTTCAACGAACGGTTATAACTGTTATATCCCTTGGTACTTACGCCGTTTCGCTTGATCGAGAAATTCCAGGCAATAAAAAACCCCGCTTTTTGGGCGGGGCCTTTGGGGTTTCAGCCTTTCTGGCGTCTCAGGCAACCAGTGCCTGGCGGGTACGCTCGATCACGGCCTGCAGCGGTTCGGCGCTGGAGTACTGATCGGGGTACAGGCGTTCGCTGTGACGGGCGATGCCGTGTTCGTTGACCAGGGTGAAGCTGAAGCAGCCTTTGCGAGCGGCCATGATCAGGCAGTTCATCGGGGCAAAAGCGTTGGTGAGGGTGCGGATAGCATCCTGTGCGTGGATTTGAGTAGACATGTTATGGGTGTTCCTACAAATGACACGGTTAAGAACCGTGCAACGTTAAAACGTTCCAGTAACGTCGACCACCATTGGTCGAACGAAGAACCCGACTGGAACAAAGCAGCCAGTTTGAGCGCTATATAAAGTGCGCGCTTGGGCTGGCAGGTAGGTACTTAGGAGGGCAGGCAACACATCAAGGGCAAAGGTTCTGGGCCCGGGGTGAAGATCCTGATCAATTTTGCAGGTTGGTTCGGTCAGAGTAATGAGCCTGGCAACACCCTTTGCATTCGATCAAAGGCTGTGTTGACGCAAGGTTTACCTGGAAACCATCGAGGGGGCCGGTCTCCTTTTTTCGGTGAGGTGTCCTTTGAAGGATGGCTGACCGTGGAGATGTGTTCGACCCGGAATTGACTTTCAGCTTGGTACTAACGCTGCGGATACTAACGGATCGAACTCGTGAAGGGAAGGGCGTTGGTTAAAAAATATTCAAGCAGGGCCATGCGTCGATGTCGGGATCGGACGCGTAGCACAGGACCCAACTGTACTCGGGTGTGTCCATGCCACCCACGCCGCGCGCAAGGCCCGAGGTTTATCCCCAGGTTTTACCGCCAGATGCGCCAAAAAAGCGCAGCGTTATAACCCATTCGGCTGTTACTTGTGCACACTCGCTGCACCACTTGTCACTGTACTGTCATGTCGAAACAATCCGGGGTGGGTGCCTGTATCCAAAATTTAAGTCAATGAAAAACATCGCTTTTTTTTACTGGTGAAAAAATCGTCAGTTTGAGCGCAGGCCCCGTTCCACAGGGCTTTGCGCGAGTTCAGGGTGGGTTGTCCACTGAGTTATCCACAGCTTCTGTGGATTGTCCCAAGCGCTTGCTCTAGCACGGGCGTGCTGGTTTTTTTCGGCTTTACCCGTACGAAAAAAGGAGTAGAGTGGCGCGCCTTCCGATCTAGCCCACAGTGTTTTATGAAGTTTCGCTCCGTATCAAATCCTGTTACCTCCACATCCCATGGTGTTACCCCACCCAAGCGTATTTCGATGCGGGTGGCCGAGTGGCTACTCGACAGCCCGAGACTGGGAGATAGCCCCAGCGTCAAGCACTTGGCCGGCCGTTTACTCAAGCAACCGGCCCGTGAAGGCGTGGTGGCCGCGCAAAGTCGCCTCGGACAATTGATGTGCCGTGAATGCGGCAACGCCCGGGATCGCCGCATCGGCCAGGACCTGCTGCGCCAGGCCGCGCGGGCCGGCGATGATCGAGCCCGCCGGGCCCTCGGTGAAATCGAAGGCTGAAAACGAAGACCGAGCTGGGCAACCCCCGGCCGCTTGGTTAACCTTCGGGCTTTATTTGATCGGCAGGAATTGTCATGGCTATGGATTTGACCAGCCTGTTGTTTGGCCTGGCGGGCGCTGCGGTGCCATTGCTGGCACTGGCCTGGCACCTGCAACGCCAGGCCGGCGCTGCGCAGACCGAACAGGCCCTGCTGGAAGAACGCCTGGCCACCGCGCACATGGCCCACGACGGCCTCAATGCCCAGCTCGATGCCTGCCGCGATGAGATCAGCGACCTGAGCCAGGCCAACGCCGCCAAGCAAGCCGAGCTTGCCGCAGCCTGTCGTGAAGTCGAGTTGTTGCAAATCGAGCGGGACAACGCCCGGGATGCGGCCCACGCCTGGAACCTCGAGCGCGCCAACAAGGAAGCAGAATTGCGGCGGCTCGATGCCCAGGCGGCGTCGTTGCATGCCGAACTGCGCGAGCAGCAGGAAAGCCATCAGCAACGCCTGGATGATCTGCAAGGTTCGCGCGACGAGTTGCGGGCACAATTCGCCGAGCTCGCCGGAAAAATCTTCGATGAGCGTGAGCAGCGTTTCGCCGAAACCAGCCAACAGCGCCTGGGCCAGTTGCTCGATCCGCTGAAGGAGCGCATCCAGTCCTTCGAAAAACGCGTCGAAGAAAGTTATCAGGCCGAGGCCCGGGAACGTTTCTCCCTGGGCAAGGAGCTGGAGCGCTTGCAACAGCTGAACCTGCGCTTGAGCGACGAGGCCACCAACCTCACTCGGGCACTCAAGGGCCAGAAGACCCAGGGCAACTGGGGCGAGTTGATTCTGGAGCGGGTGCTCGAACATGCTGGCCTGGAGAAGGGCCGCGAGTATCAGACCCAGGTCAGCCTCAAGGGCCCGGACGGCGAGCGTTTCCAGCCGGACGTGTTGATTTATCTGCCTGGCGACAAGCAAGTAGTGGTCGACTCCAAGGTCAGCCTCACGGCCTATCAGCAGTACGTGGCCGCCGAAGATGACGCCATTGGCCAACTGGCCCTCAAGCAACATGTGGTGTCGTTGCGAGCCCACGTCAAAGGCTTGGCCGGCAAGGACTACAAACGCCTGGACGGTTTGCACAGCCTGGATTTCGTGTTGTTGTTCGTGCCGATCGAAGCGGCGTTTTCCGCCGCCTTGCAAGCCGAGCCGAACCTGTTCCAGGAAGCCTTCGACCGCAACATCGTGATCGTCAGCCCGACCACGTTGCTGGCGACCCTTCGGGTGATCGATAGCTTGTGGAAGCAGGAACGCCAGAGCCAGAACGCCCGGGAAATCGCCGAGCGGGCCGGGTGGCTGTATGACAAGTTCGTCTTGTTCATCCAGGACCTGGATGAGATCGGCAGTCGCTTGCAGCAGTTGGACAAAGCCTACAGTGCCGCGCGCAACAAATTGACGGAAGGGCGCGGCAACCTGATCAGCCGCAGCGAACAGCTCAAGCTGCTCGGCGCCCGGGCCAGCAAGAGCTTGCCCAGCGAATTGCTCGAACGGGCGATGACCGATGCGGATGGGCTGCCTGAGTTGCCGGAAGAAGCCAGCGAGAAAACCCAGGGCTGAAACACAAACCCAAGGCTGAAGCAGAAGCTTGTGGCAAGGTCATCTTGTGGGAGCAAAGCTTGCTCGCGATGGCATCCTTGAGACCGACTTCGCGGGCAAGCCTTGCTCCCCACAAGATTTTCCATCGCCACAGCGGAACAGCGTGTCCCTCAGCCCATTACAACGGCAAATGCCGACTCAACAACGCCCGCAACGCCGCCGGCTTCACCGGCTTGGCCAGGTAATCCAGGCCTGCGGCATGCACCTGGGCTATCATCTCAGGTCGGCCGTCGGCGCTGATCACCACACCGGGAATCGGTTCGCCCATGCGCGTGCGCAACCAGGCCATCAGCTCGGTACCGGTCTCGCCGTCGTCCAGATGAAAATCCACCAGCGCCAGTTGCGGTCGGCCGCCCTGGGCCAGCCAACGCTCGCATTCTTCCCGGTTGCGCGCCGTCCACACCTGGCAACCCCAGCGTGTCAGCAGGCTGTTCATGCCGATCAGGATGCTGTCTTCGTTATCGACGCACAGCACCTGGGCGCCGCTTGGCAAATGACCGTTGGGTTCAGCCGCGGGACTTGGTGCGACGACCTGTGTATGGGCCAAGGGCACGCTGACGCTGAACACGCTGCCACGCCCCGGCCAGGAGCGCACGCGCAAGGTATGGCCCAGCACGCGGCATAGCCCGTCGGCGATGGCCAGGCCCAGGCCCAGGCCTTTTTCGGCGCGGGTCTGGTGGCTGTCCAGGCGTTTGAATTCTTCGAAAATGACCTGCAGCTTATCCTCGGCAATTCCCGGCCCGCGATCCCAGACTTCCAGGCACAACTCGCCGTTGCGCCGGCGTACCCCCAGCAACACAGGGCCCTTGGCATAGCGGAAGGCGTTGGTGAGGAAGTTCTGCAGAACCCGCCGCAACAACTTGATGTCGCTGTCGACCCGCAGTCGCGAGCCTCGCATTCGGAATTTCAGGCCTTGTTCCTGGGCCAGCGCCGTGAACTCGGCGCCCAAGGTGTCGAACAATTCGTTGAGGACGAACGGCTTGCGGTCGGGATTGATCTTGCCGTTTTCCAGGCGGGAGATGTCCAGCAGGTCGGTGATCAGGTCTTCAGCGGAACGCAGCGAACTGTCCAGATGCTGCACCAATTGCCGGGCCTCGCTCGGCAAACCCTCGTGCTGGTGGGACAGCGCGGCAGAGAATAGCCGCGCGGCGTTGAGCGGTTGCATCAGGTCGTGGCTGACCGCAGCCAGGAATCGGGTCTTGGATTGATAGGCCGCTTCGGCGGTGCTCTTGGCTTCGGTCAGGGCCAGGTTCAGTTGCGATAATTCCCGGGTGCGTTCGGCCACTCGTTGCTCCAGCCCCTCGTTGGCTTCGGTCAGCGCTTGCGCGGCCTCACGGAACGCGGTGATGTCAGTGAAACTCATGACGAAACCGCCACCGGGCATCGGGTTGCCGATCAGCTCGATCACCCGGCCGTTGGGGAACAATCGTTCAGAGGTATGGGCGCGGCCCTGGCGCATCCAGTGCAGGCGTCGGGCGACGTGAACTTCGGCTTCGCCTGGGCCGCAGAGACCACGCTCGGCGTTGTAGCGGATGATATCGGCAATGGGCCGGCCAACACTGATCAAGCCGTCCGGATACTTGAACAGCTCCAGATAGCGACGATTCCAGGCTACCAGCCTGAGGGACTGGTCGACCACGCTGATGCCCTGGCTGATGTTCTCGATGGCGCCTTGCAACAGCGCGCGGTTGAACTGCAAAACTTCCGAGGCTTCGTCTGCGATCCGCACGACGTCTTCGAGCTGCATCTCCCGACCTTCAATGGCGGCCTTTACCACAGCCCTGGTCGAAGAGGCCCCGAGTACACCGGCCAGCAGGCGTTCGGTGTGGGCGATCCATTCGCTGTCGGCGTTCTGGGTCGGGTTGAAGCCTTTGCCCTGGCGGTAGGCAAAGCGAATGAAACTCTGCCGCGCCCGCTCCTCGCCGACGAAACGGGCGGCCAGTTGCAACAAGTCTTCGATGTGCACCGCCAGCATTGAGCGGGGGTTGGGGCGGGCGCTGATTTCCTGGCCGATGAAGCGTCCGGCCTGCCAGTGTTCCGAGACGCGTGTGCGCGACAGCACGGACACCCAGGCGAACAACGTGAAGTTACCGGCCAGGGACAGGACCACCCCTTGGGTCAGGGGAGTAATCGGCAGGTTCAATGGATTGCCGTGCAGCCAGGCCAGGCCCGGGAAGCTACTGAGCGACCAGCCCAGGCTGTGAGCGGCGATCGGCAACACCAGGGTGTAGAACCACAGAAAAATCCCCATGGCGAGGCCAGCGAACACACCGCGGCGGTTGGCCTGTTTCCAGTACAGCGCGCCGAGCATGGCCGGGGCCAGTTGGGTCACGGCGGCGAAGGCGATCTGGCCGATGGTCGCCAGGCTCGCCGTCGAACCCAGCAGGCGGTAGCTGACGTAGGCCAGCAACAGGATCACGACGATGCTCACCCGACGCACCGACAGCATCCACTGGCGGAACACTTCGAAGGGCCGCTCGGCGTTGTTGCGGCGCAGCAGCCACGGCAACAGCATGTCGTTGGAGACCATGGTGGACAGCGCCACGCTGGCCACGATCACCATGCCGGTAGCCGCCGAGGCGCCACCAATGAACGCCAGCAATGCCAGGGCCGGATGGGCCTGGGCCAGCGGCAGGCTGATGACGAAGGAGTCCGGCAATACGGAGCTGGGCAGCATCATTTGCCCGGCGAGGGCGATGGGCACCACGAACAGTGCGGCCAGGGCCAGGTAGGCGGGGAATACCCACTTGGCCAGGCGCAGGTCCTGGGGTTCGATGTTCTCCACCACGGTCACGTGGAACTGTCGTGGCAAGCAGATGATCGCCATCATCGCCACCCCGGTCTGCACCACCATGGATGGCCAGTTGATTGTTTCTTTCCAGTACTGCTCCAGCCGTGGGGCGAGCATGGCCTGGTTGAACAGGTCGTCGAAGCCGTCGTACAGGCCGTACGTCACGAACGCTCCGACCGCCAGGAAGGCGAACAGCTTGACCAGGGATTCGAAGGCAATCGCCAGCACCATGCCACGGTGGTGTTCGGTGGCGTCCAGGTTGCGGGTACCGAACACGATGGTGAACAGCGCCAGGATCAGCGAGACGATCAGCGCGGTGTCCTGGGCGCGGGTGCCCATGGCATCGGCGCCGGCACCGATCAACAGGTTCACCCCGAGCACGATGCCCTTGAGCTGCAAGGCGATGTACGGCAGCACGCCGACCAGGCAGATCAGCGCGACCACTACCGCCAGGGATTGGGACTTGCCATAGCGGGCGGCGATGAAGTCGGCGATGGAGGTGATGTTCTCCTGTTTGCTGATCATCACCATTTTCTGCAGGACCCACGGCGCCAGCACCAGCAGCAGGATCGGCCCGAGATAGATCGGCAGGAATGCCCAGAGCTGTTCGGCGGCCTGGCCTACGGCGCCAAAGAACGTCCAACTGGTGCAGTACACCGCCAGCGACAGACTGTAGACCCAAGCCCGCACCCGCGGCGGCAGCGGCGTGCTGCGCCGGTCGCCGTAGAAGGCGATGGCGAACATGATGGCCATATAGGCCAGGGCGACAACGGCAATCAGCCCGCTGGACAGCGACATGGAAACTCCCGGACAAAGACACCGGGACTTGAGCCCGGCAGGACAGTCTCGCATGCCCGCTCGGGTTCGTCAGTGTCGACCAAGGTCGAGGCGCGGTGGGGTGTCGCAGGAGGGGGAATTCTTGGGTTATGCAAGGTTTTTGCTGGCCTCATCGCGAGCAAGCTCGCTCCCACACCGAGTCTTGGGCGAGCATAAATTTTGTATTCACAGCAGATCAAATGTGGGAGCGAGCTTGCTCGCGATGGCGGCCTTACTGAGCCAACGCAATATCCACCAGCCGATACAACTCCTCAACCGCTAACGGCGCGGTGGCAAAGAGGATACGAAACACCGTCGGCGCCACCACCACATTGATCAGCCGTTCGACGCCTGGATTGGGCTCATCGGGGTAGCGGTCCAGGATGATCTGCAACTGACGGCTGAGGATCCCCACGCAATACCCCGGCGTGGCGCAGGCCTGGATGTCGCGCATCATGTTGCGACCGGGCTCGGAACTCATTTCGTCCAGGTACTGTTCGGCCCAGGCGAGCAGGTCGCCGCGCAGGCTACCGGTGTTGGCGGGGTCGCTGTCGGGGCGCAAGCGGGCGATGGCGACATCGGCCAGCAGCGCCGGCAGATCACCCCAGCGCCGGTAGATGGTGGACGGCGTCACCCCGGCGCGCGCAGCGATTTGCGGCACGGTCAGGGTCGCGCGGTCCTGCTCTTGCAGCAGGTCGCGGACCGCCGAATGAATCGACTCTTGGACCCGGGCGCTTCGACCGCCGGGGCGTAAACCTTCTTTAATCGCCATGCGTCAGACCTTAACACAAAGAATTTGCTTTAAGCGCATGCTGGTAGCACACTCCACAAAAGCAAAAAATTAGCTTTTGCGAATACTCCTGTGGAGCGTGCCCATGTCCCGTCCAGCTTCGACCCGCGCCAGCCTGATATTCCTGGCGCTCACCTTGCTCGGTTTTCTCGCCGCGTCCAGCGCGCCGACGCCGTTGTATCATCTCTACCAGGAACAATTGCAATTTTCCCCGGCCGTCTTGACGCTGATTTTCGGTGTGTACGCCTTCAGTCTGCTGGCGGCCTTGCTGACCGTGGGTTCGCTGTCGGATTACCTGGGCCGCAAGCCGGTGATCTTCGTGGCGCTGTTGCTCAACATGCTGGCGATGCTGCTGTTTATCAGCGCCGACAGCGTTGCCTGGTTGATCAGTGCCCGCTTGATCCAGGGATTTGCCACCGGCATGGCCACCAGTGTGCTGGGGGCTGCCTTGCTGGATTTCGACCGTCGCCAGGGCCCGCTGATCACCAGTGTCGCGCCGCTGTTGGGCATGGCATGCGGGGCGCTGGGCTGTGGCCTGCTGGCTGAATTCGCGCCGTTGCCCTTGCAACTGACGTACTGGCTTCTGTTGGGCTTGTTCCTGGCCCAGGCCGTTTACCTCTGGCGCCTGGCGGAAAGCGTCAGCCCGCAACCCGGTGCCTGGCAGTCCCTGCGGCCAACCCTGCATGTGCCGCCCCAGGCGCGGCAAGCCTTGTGGCGGGTCCTGCCACTGGACCTGGCGGCCTGGGCCGTGGGCGGTTTCTACTTGTCACTGGCACCGTCCCTGGTGCGAGCGTCAACCGGATCGACCTCCAACCTGATCGGTGGCGCGCTGGTGGCGGTGTTGACCCTCAGCGGCGCGTTATCCATCTACCTGCTGCGCAACCAGGAGGCCGACAAGATGTTGCGCCTCTCCGCGAGCTTGCTGGTGGTCGGTCTTGCATTGGTGCTGGCGGCGGTGCATGGCGCCAGCTTGCCATTGTTCTTCATTGGCACGCTGGTCACCGGCAGCGGTTTTGGCGCGGGATTCCTGGGGGCGCTGCGCAGCATCATGCCGCTGGCGTTGCCCCACGAACGGGCCGGTTTGATGTCGGCGTTCTATGTCCTCAGTTACCTGGCCTTCAGCCTGCCGTCGCTGCTGGCGGGGAACCTGACGCGGGTGTTCGGATTGATCCCGACCACCGATGGCTATGGCGCGGTGTTGATTGTGCTGTGTGTCGTTGCGTTGTTGGGGTTACGTCAATCCATGAGACCGGTCAGCGATGGCGCGCGGCCTTGAAACCAAGGGTGCGGGCGTCGCTGGCAGTAGGTTAGTCTTGGCGCCTCAGTCTTTTTTCCGGACGATCCCTTGAAAATCATTCGCAGCAAGTCCTTCACCGGGGACCGCGCCTGGGCGGCGCTGGATATCGCCAACATGAATGGTGTCACCACGCGCCTGCACTGGACCGATCAGCCGTACAAATGGCACGTCAATGACGGCGAGGAAGTCTTCGTGGTGCTCGATGGGCAAGTGCGGATGTGCTATCGGGAAGAGGGTGTCGAAAAGGAAACCTTGCTGGAGGCCGGGGACATTTTCTACGCCTCGGTGGGCACCGAACATGTGGCCAGGCCCTTGGGCGAAGCGAGAATCCTGGTGATCGAGACCGAAGGCAGCGTCTGATGGTTATCTGCTAAACCGATAACATATAGAGAGATTACCCGTTATATAGATATTCGATTCGGCTCTAGCATGGCTCCACCTTATCCGAGGACAGGAGTTCGCCATGACATGCTGCGCTGCAAAAAACCGCTTGCGTCCATTGAGCCATTTGCCCAGGCCGCTGGAGGCCATTCGCCAATTCACGCCTAACTGGTTTGCCGTGGTCATGGGCACCGGAGTGTTGGCGCTGGCCTTGGCGCAATGGCCTGGGAATGTGCCGGGCCTGCGCCTTTTGGGTGAAGGCTTGTGGTTGTTCAACACGCTGTTGTTCGTGGTATTCGCCCTCATGTACACGGCCCGTTGGGTACTGTTCTTCGACGAAGCACGACGGATTTTCGGTCATTCAACGGTTTCGATGTTTTTCGGCACCATTCCCATGGGGCTGGCGACCATCATCAACGGCTTTTTGGCATTTGGGCTGCCGCGCTGGGGGAGCGGTGTGGTGGCGGTGGCTGAGGCGTTATGGTGGATCGACGTGGCCATGTCGTTGGCCTGTGGTGTGCTGATCCCATTCTTGATGTTCACCCGCCAGGAACATCGCATCGACCAGATGACCGCCGTGTGGCTCTTGCCGGTGGTGGCCGCCGAAGTCGCGGCGGCCAGTGGCGGGCTGTTGGCGCCGCATCTGGCCGACGCTCTTGGGCAACTGGTCATGCTGGTGACCAGCTACGTGCTCTGGGCCTTTTCCCTGCCGGTGGCGTTCAGCATCCTGACGATTTTGCTGTTGCGCATGGCGCTGCACAAACTGCCTCACGAGAACATGGCCGCCTCGAGCTGGCTGGCCCTCGGCCCGATCGGCACCGGCGCCCTGGGCATGTTGCTATTGGGCAACGATGCCCCGCTGATTTTTGCCGCCAATGGCCTGTCCGGCGTGGGTGAAATCGCCGCCGGGTTGGGTCTGGTGGCTGGTATCACGCTGTGGGGGCTGGGGTTGTGGTGGATGTTGATGGCGCTTCTGATCACCGCGCGCTACCTGCGCGCAGGCATTCCCTTCAACCTCGGCTGGTGGGGCTTTACCTTTCCCCTGGGCGTGTACGCGTTGACCACGCTGAAGCTTGCGGACCTGCTGGGCCTGGTTTTTTTCAGCGTGTTCGGGGCTGTGCTGGTGGCGATGCTGGTGGTGATGTGGCTGATCGTCGGGCGGCGTACGGTCCTCGGTGCCTGGCACGGTGAGTTGTTTGTGTCGCCCTGTATTGCAGGGCTGGCGAAATAATCGCTAAAGACAGGTAATGTGTGGCCTGGATCAAAAAGCGTCATTCCAATAAGCGTCCACGTCACTCAGGAACATGGAAGATGAGTCACCCTTCGCAGTTCACCTTGCTTCGCACGCGGCGTTTCCTGCCGTTCTTCATCACGCAGTCCTTGGGCGCGTTCAACGACAACATTTTCAAGCAGTCGCTGATCCTCGCCATCCTCTACAAATTGACCATCGAGGGCGACCGCTCGATCTGGGTCAACCTCTGCGCGCTGCTGTTTATCCTGCCGTTTTTTCTGTTCTCGGCTCTGGCAGGGCAGTTCGGCGAAAAATTCGCCAAGGACGCGCTGATTCGTCTGATCAAGCTCGGCGAAATCGCCATCATGGCGGTCGGCGCAGTAGGGTTTCTGTTCGATCACTTATCGCTGATGCTGGTGGCGCTGTTCGCCATGGGCACGCATTCGGCGTTGTTCGGCCCGGTGAAGTACTCGATCCTGCCCCAGGCCTTGCGTGAGGAAGAGTTGGTCGGCGGCAACGGCCTGGTGGAGATGGGCACCTTCCTGGCGATCCTGGCCGGCACCATCGGCGCCGGGATCATGATGTCCTCGGCGCATTACGCACCCGTGGTGTCCACTGCGATCATCGGTGTTGCCGTGCTCGGTTACCTGGCCAGCCGCAGCATTCCGCGCGCAGCGGCGGCCTCGCCGCAGATGCGCCTGAACTGGAACATCTTCAGCCAATCCTGGGCCACCCTGAAACTGGGGTTGGGGCAAACCCCGGCGGTGTCCCGTTCGATTGTCGGCAACTCCTGGTTCTGGTTCGTCGGGGCGATCTACCTGACGCAGATCCCGGCCTATGCCAAGGAGTGGATGCACGGTGACGAAACCGTGGTGACCTTGATCCTGACGGTGTTCTCGGTGGGGATCGCCTTGGGTTCGATGCTCTGCGAAAAGCTTTCCGGGCGCAAAGTCGAGATCGGCCTGGTGCCGTTCGGCTCGTTCGGGCTGACGGTGTTCGGCCTGCTGTTGTGGTGGCATTCCGGTGGAATCCCCGACAGCGTCGAGGGGCACGGTTGGCTTGAAGTGCTCGGTTTCGGTCACGCCTGGCTGGTGCTGATCGACATCCTGGGCCTGGGTGTCTTTGGCGGTTTCTATATCGTGCCGCTGTACGCGTTGATCCAGTCGCGCACGGTGGAGAACGAGCGGGCGCGGGTGATTGCTGCCAACAACATTCTCAACGCGTTGTTCATGGTGGTCTCGGCCATCGTCTCCATCGTGCTGCTGAGCCTGGCCAAACTGTCGATCCCGCAACTGTTCCTGGTGGTGTCGTTGCTCAACATTGGCGTCAACGCCTACATCTTCAAGATCGTTCCCGAGTTCAGCATGCGTTTCATGATCTGGCTGCTGAGCCATTCCATGTACCGCGTGGAGCACCGCAATTTGGAGGCGATCCCGGATGAAGGGGCTGCGCTGTTGGTCTGCAACCACGTCTCCTTCGTCGATGCCTTGCTGATTGGCGGCGCGGTGCGTCGGCCGATTCGCTTCGTGATGTACTACAAGATCTACAACCTGCCGGTGTTGAATTTCATCTTCCGTACCGCTGGGACGATCCCGATTGCCGGGCGCCAGGAAGACATTCACATCTACGAAAAAGCCTTCAAGCGAATCGCCCAATACCTGAAGGACGGTGAGTTGGTCTGCATCTTCCCTGAAGGAAAGCTGACCGGTGACGGTGAGATCAATGAGTTCAAGAGCGGACTGACACGCATCCTCCAGGAGACCCCGGTGCCGGTGATTCCCCTGGCGTTGCAGGGGTTGTGGGGCAGTTTTTTCAGTCGCGACCCGGCCAAAGGGCTGTTTCGTCGATTCTGGTCGCGGGTGACGCTGGTGGCGGGGTCGGCGGTCGCGGTGGAAGTGGCTGAGCCGGCGAAGTTGCAGGCGTTGGTGGGGGAGTTGCGTGGGACCGTCCGCTAGAACGAAAAACTGAAGGAGAAGACCTGTGGGATTAAAACCTGTGGGAGCAAAGCTTGCTCGCGATGGCGTCCTTGCGATCGCTATCGCGGGCAAGCCTTGCTCCCACAGACCCTGCTCCCCACAGGTTTTACTCCTACAAGTTCCACAGCTCCTAGAAGGTCTTGCTCCTGCAGGAGGGCTTAAGCGCTGACCTTGAGCCCGATCAACCCTGCAACGATCAACGCCACGCTGGCCAGACGAACCAGCGCCATCGACTCACCAAACAAAATGATCCCGGCGATCACCGTGCCCACGGCACCGACCCCGGTCCAGATCGCATAGGCTGTACCCAGCGGCAGTTCCTTCATTGCAAGGCCGAGCAGGCCAAGGCTGATCGCCATGGCGGCGATTGTCAGTGCAGTGGGGAGAGGGCGGCTGAAGCCGTCGGTGTATTTCAGGCCGACAGCCCAGCCGACTTCGAACAGGCCGGCAAAAAACAGAATGATCCAGGACATCACACACCTCATCGATGGATGGGGTCGTCCCCGGATAACGGTTGCTATGGCGTTGCGGGGTCGTCCCCGCATTGGGCGCAAGAATGCCCAATGCTGACGATTCGGTCAAGATTCGCCTTCAGTCCGTCGCTTGACGGGCCTGCAGTTCACGGTCCTGTTTTTCGCTCATGCGCCGGAAGTACGTCGAGAGCAGGGCGCCGGAAATGTTGTGCCAGACGCTGAACAGCGCGCTGGGTACCGCCGCCAGTGGCGAAAAGTGTGCACTCGCCAGCGCTGCACCCAGGCCGGAGTTCTGCATGCCGACTTCCAATGACAGGGTTTTGCGCTGGGCCAACGGCAAGCCGAACAAACGCCCGGTGAAGTACCCCAGCAGATAACCGAAGCTGTTGTGCAGCATCACGATGGCCATGATCAGCAGGCCGGATTCGGCGATTTTCGCCTGACTGGCTGCAACCACCGCCGCGACGATGATCACGATGCTCACTACCGATATCAGTGGCAGCACTTCTACCGCATGACGAACCCGGGCACCCAGCAGGCGTTGGGCAATGATGCCCAGTGCGATCGGCAACAGGACGATTTGCAGGATCGACCAGAACAGCGCCGAGAACGACACCGGCAACCAGGCCGAGGCCAGCAGCCAGATCAGCGCCGGGGTCAGCAGAGGGGCAAGCAGGGTCGTGAGGGCGGAAATCGCCACGGCCAGGGCCAGGTCACCGCGAGCCAGCCAGGTCATGACATTGGACGATGTGCCGCTCGGGCAGCAGCCCACCAGGATCACGCCGACGGCGATCTCCGGCGGCAGACTGAACACTTGGCAAAGCAGCCACGCCGTACCGGGCATGATCACGAATTGGGCAACCACCCCCAAGGCGACGCGCCCTGGATGACGGGCCACTTCGGCGAAGTCTTCCAGCTTGAGTGCCAGGCCCATGCCGAACATCACCAGGCCCAGCAGCGGCACGATGGCGATTTTTAGACCGATGAACCAAGCTGGCTGCAGAAACGCCACCACCGCGAAAATCAGTACCCAGTAAGCGAAGGTATTGCCGACAAAGCGACTCAATGCAGCCAATGCGCGCATGACCTGATCCTTATTATTAAGAACACCACAAAACCCAATGTGGGAGCGGGCTTGCTCGCGAAAGCGGAGTGTCAGTCAGCATCTCGGTGGCCGTCATGCCGCTATCGCGAGCAAGCTCGCTCCCACAGGGGGGGCGGGGTTTAGATCCCCTGCGGAATCTCTTCCCCACCCAACGCTTCAACCAGCGCCGGCAGGAACTCGCCGAACGTCAACATCATCAGCGTGAAGCTGGCGTCCAGTTGGCCGAGGGCTTCGTCGCCACCGTCCTGCTCTGCCTGGTCCTGCAGCAGGTCTTCGAACTTCAGGCGCTTGACCACCATCTTGTCGTCGAGCATGAAGGACAGCTTGTCCTGCCAGGCCAGGGACAGTTGCGTGACGACCTTGCCGGTGTTCAGGTGCAGCTGGATTTCGTCGCTGGTCAGGTCCTGGCGCTTGCAGCGCACGATGCCGCCGTCTTCGTGGGTGTCGCGCAGTTCGCATTCATCGAGCACGAAGAAATCGTCCGCGGCTTTCTGGGTCTTGACCCAGTCGGTCATGGTAGCGGTCGGGGCCATTTTTACCGTCAGTGGACGTACCGGCAGCGAGCCGATGACTTCGCGCAGGGTAGACAGCAGGTCTTCAGCGCGTTTCGGGCTGGCCGAGTTCACCAGGATCAGGCCCTGTTTCGGCGCGATGGCGGCAAAAGTGGACGAACGACGGATGAACGCACGCGGCAGGAACGCCTGGATGATTTCATCCTTGAGCTGGTCCCGTTCCTTTTTATAGACCTTGCGCATTTGCTCGGCTTCGATCTCTTCGACCTTTTCCTTCAGGGCATCGCGTACGACGCTACCCGGCAAGATGCGTTCTTCCTTGCGCGCGGCGATCAGCAGGAAGTCCTGGCTGACGTGCACCAGCGGTGCGTCTTCGCCTTTGCCAAACGGTGCGACGAAACCGTAAGTGGTCAACTCCTGGCTTGCACATGGACGCGCCAGTTTGCTGGCCAGTGCAGTTTCCAACGCCTCGGCATCAAAAGGCAGATCTTGGGTCAGGCGATAGATAAGCAGGTTTTTGAACCACATGGGGTGAGTCTCTCCTTTATACAAAGGGGGGCATTATTCTCTTCGCAGCGCCATAGGCCAACCCTTCGCTAAGCCTTTGGAAGGCCTGAAAAAATTAATTTAAAAAGTGCTTGCCAGCTTAAAGAGTGCTCCGTAGAATGCGCGCCACACCGAAAGCGAAGGGTGATTAGCTCAGCTGGGAGAGCGTCTGCCTTACAAGCAGAATGTCGGCGGTTCGATCCCGTCATCACCCACCATTCGTTCAACGTGTTACGCGCAGCGGTAGTTCAGTCGGTTAGAATACCGGCCTGTCACGCCGGGGGTCGCGGGTTCGAGTCCCGTCCGCTGCGCCATATTCGGTTACCTGGAACACTGAACGCCAGGTCACCACGGAAAGCCCGCTAACGCGGGCTTTTTGCTGTTTGCAGTTCCTGTGGTGTGCGTTGCTCATGTTTTTTTTTGCTGAATTTGCTAATTAAATCAGCACGTTATAAAAAACTGTGAGAGAATGCGCCCCGCATCGAAAGTGAAGGGTGATTAGCTCAGCTGGGAGAGCGTCTGCCTTACAAGCAGAATGTCGGCGGTTCGATCCCGTCATCACCCACCAAACTTTCAGTGTTACGCGCAGCGGTAGTTCAGTCGGTTAGAATACCGGCCTGTCACGCCGGGGGTCGCGGGTTCGAGTCCCGTCCGCTGCGCCATATTTGGTTATCTGGAATGCTGAACGCCAGGTGGCTACTAGAACGACGCTTTTCCTTTACGAGGGGAAAGCGTCGTTTTTTTTTGGCTCTCTTTTTTGTGTGTATATCCGTCGCTGCGGTTACGGCTACTTATGGTTCCGCCCTTACGGCGGGTCACTTTTGAAGAGCCCGGGAGCCGGCCCAGTCAGAGCGGAACCGTCAGCAGCCGTTACCGAAATACCGGATATACACACCAACCCATCGTCTACAGCTCAGCATTCCGCCGATGACGATAATCGCTGACCGCCTCATACACCGCCTTACGCAAGCGATTGATCCCACCAATAGGCCGATGCGCCTCAATGCCGAACCAAGGATTGAACGACTGATTATCACAAGCCAGATTCAACTTGGGCGTATCAAAATCCTGAGCCGGAACCTTGATCCGCGCCACGGTCTCGAACGGCGCATCACTTTCCTGCCACTCAATACTGGTGTCTTCAATGGGCATGTACTTGCTCGGATCCTGACGCTGGATCTGCAAGACAAAACACGCCGGCACCCGGTCCGTGGATAACTGCTGATTCAATGCGCTACGCAAGAAGTTCGGCAGGTCCTGATTCTGGGGAGGCAGGGTATAGCTCGGGCAACTGTCCGGGTCCGGTGCGACGCGAAACTTGGCGTTGGCTTCGCCGAATTTGTAAGGCGATACCGAGAAATACGTGGTCTGGGTCGGGCTGGCCGGGGGCGGTGAGAGGGTCGCCAGGGCGATGAATAAATGCCGGATCTGCCAGCTGCGCGGGTCCAGGCTTGGAAAGAAAGCCATCGCCTTCTTCCCGTCAGCCTGGGCGGCCACATTCTGACGATATTCAGCGACATCGCTGACGAAGAAGTTCGGATGGTTGAACATCACGAAATCCTGCTCACCCTGTGATTGCCGGTCAGCGAGCAGTTGCTTGCCCGGTACGTTCATCAGCTTGATCGCCATCCCGCGGGCATCGCGCAGGCTGTCGAACTGCGGATAGGCGTTGCCGTTGGACAGGCGAATCGTCGCCTGCCAGACCTTCCCCGGCTCGGCGAATACACCTTGGCGCAACGGTGCCGGCAGGTCGCTCGGCACCTGGACTTCGGCCATGACACAGCCGTGGGCCTTGGCATGGGCATCGCGCAGGTAACGCGTACTTTCGCGGTGCTGATCGACGATGCGAATAGCGGTCTGGATGATGTCCTGGGTCATGGCCGCTTCGCCGGGCGCCACCTGTTCCTTGTCCGGGACCGGTCCCTTGTGTTGCCAGGCAAACCAGGCTGTGGACAGTGCCCAGCCGAGCAACCCGATGCCCAGCAGCCACAGGAGCGTCTTGCCCAAAAAGGCACCGAGGCGCAGCCAGAGCGTGATCAACATTCAAACTTCCTTTTACCTGTGGGGTTCATCATTACAGTTGCGACTCCAGTGGCCCGCCCAGCACCTTTAAATACTCCAGCAAGGCCCAGCGTTCCTGCGGTTGCAGCAAGCGGCCAATGACGCCATTACCTCGCTCGCCCGCGCGGAATTCATGGCCGCTGTTGTGGTTGCCGGTAATGCGGGTATCGAAGAGAAAACCGTTGGTAAAGGCTTCGGTGCGATAGCCCAGGTGGCGCGGGTCGTATTCGAAGTTGCCTTTATAGAACGTGGTCGCGCGCTCGTCCTGGGGGGACAGCAATTGATAGATCGTCGGCACCGAGCCGTTGTGCAGGAACGGTGGCGTGGCCCAGACGCCCGCCAGCGGCCGGGCTTTGTAGGCGCGCAGTTCACGTACGCCGATGGGTAGGCCAAAACCGTCCAGGGCAGGGCGCTCGGCGGGGGTGACACCGGCGTCGCGGTAAGCGCGGTTTTCGACGAACGCCGTGACGTAGGCCAGGCCTTTGGCGACCGAGAGTTGGCTCAGGTCCAGCGGTTCCGTCGGGGTCGGGTGCAGTTGCACTTCCAGCTTCGCCAACTCGGCCGGATCCCACTGCAGGCTGGTCAGGTCGTAGCGGTGATCGGCGATGTTGTTGGCGGTGCCCGGGTCGGTGCCGATCACTTGCACGGGCAGCATGTGCAATTGCTGGACCGGCCTGTCGGGCCCTTGGACTACCTTGGGTACATGGCAGCCGGCGCAGTTTTCAGTGAACAGGGCCCGGCCCTTGGCCGCCAGCGGTTTGTCGATTGAACCGAGCAGCGCTTCGGGCCACACAGGCGGCTTGAGCAGTTGCAGGGTCTCTTCGATCTTGTTCAAGTCGCGCACACGCACGCTGGAGGGGTAACGCGCATCGCCCTGCAGCGGTTTGCCTTGGGTGTCGAAGAAATTCAGCGTGGCGCCGACCCCCAGTGCTTCACCGACGTTGCGGGCCATCGGTTGCTGGGCCGATCCGTTCCACTGCACCCAGTCGAACGTCCATATATCCCACAACTGCGGGTAGTCCACGGGGGCGTTGGCCACCCGGTAGTTTTGCGGCGAAATGGCGTCGCCGAAGCTGGCATTGGCGATGCGACCGAAGGCGTCGGTACGGCCAGGCCCTTCTTCGGTGGGGTAGAGGCCGCGATGGGTGTCGTTCCAGGCCACCCGCAGGAACGTGTCCAGGGAGATTTTGAAGGCCTTGCGCAATTCCTCGTGGCGGGCGTCGTAGTCCTTGCCCAGCACTTGGCGGGCGAAGCGCTCGAACTTCCAAGGGTTGTAGTAGGTAGACGCCAGACTGGCGACCAATGCTTGTCCGAAACTGCCACCGCGTAATGTAGGAACACTGGAAGGCAGCACGTGTTGAGCCGAGCCGCCGTCGATCCGTATCGCCTGGCCCTTGAAGCGCAATTCGCCGGTATGGCAGGCAGCGCAGGTGATATCCAGGAACTGTTCGGTGCTGCCCGGGTTCTGGTGCCGGGCGAAGCCCACCGGCAAGTTGCCGGGATTGGCCGACGAGGCTTTCTGCGCCGGATCGACCAGGAACCCAAAGCGCGCCAGGTACTCAGGCGAAGCGAAGCGTTGTTGCGAAAACGGTAATTCGAGGGCAGTGAACCAGTCGTAGCGCAGGCCTTTGACCTGGGTGCCCTGGGGCGTGAAGTAATACGTCTGGCGCTCGGCGGCAGTCCATTGGTCGAGGTAATTCACCTGTTCGACGGGCGTGTAGAACGGCAGGCGAGGATTGGCGACGTAATAAACCACCACGGCCACGACAATAATCAGCAGCGCGAGGAGCAGCAAGAAGATGCGAGAGAGAAGGCGCACGGTAACGTCCTTGTTTTTTTGATAAGCCCTTATGCCTCAGTGCTGCGCGGCGGGCAAGTGGCCATTACCCCTGGCCTGTAGGGGAGCGGCAATTTGTCCCTGTACGTAACAGATGACAGATGCTTCATTCGTACAGGCTTAAAAAGCGTTTGCGGACCTGAACTTATCATTACTTTGTGGCTCACATGCCGGTAGCCATTGGTCGTGGCCGCCTGATAAGCTCGCGGCTTTATTCGATTGCCCTTTAGGCGCATGAACAAGGAAATAGCATGAAACAGCATCGGTTGGCAGCGGCGGTGGCCCTGGTAGGCCTGGTACTCGCGGGTTGCGACTCGCAGACCAGCGTAGAGCTGAAGACCCCGGCGCAGAAAGCTTCCTACGGTATTGGCCTGAACATGGGCAAGAGCCTGGCTCAGGAGGGCATGGATGACCTGGACTCCAAAGCGGTCGCCCAGGGCATCGAAGATGCCGTCGGCAAGAAAGAACAGAAGCTGAAAGACGAAGAACTGGTCGAAGCCTTTGCCGCGCTGCAAAAGCGTGCAGAAGAGCGCATGGCCAAGATGAGCGAAGAGTCGGCAGCCGCCGGCAAGAAGTTCCTCGAAGAAAACGGCAAGAAAGCCGGCGTCACCACCACCGCTTCCGGCCTGCAGTACGAAGTGGTCAAGAAAGCCGACGGTCCACAGCCTAAGCCGACCGACGTAGTGACTGTTCACTACACCGGCAAGCTGACCAACGGCACCGTGTTCGACAGCTCCGTTGAACGTGGCAGCCCGATCGACCTGCCGGTCAGCGGCGTGATCCCGGGTTGGGTCGAAGGCCTGCAACTGATGCACGTCGGCGAGAAGTACAAGCTGTACATCCCGAGCGACCTGGCCTATGGCGCCCAGAGCCCGAGCCCGGCAATCCCGGCCAACTCGGTCCTGGTGTTCGACCTGGAACTGCTGGCGATC
This sequence comes from Pseudomonas brassicacearum subsp. brassicacearum, assembly GCF_008801605.1. Taxonomy (GTDB): domain Bacteria; phylum Pseudomonadota; class Gammaproteobacteria; order Pseudomonadales; family Pseudomonadaceae; genus Aquipseudomonas; species Aquipseudomonas brassicacearum. Next base: position 65,364 of record NZ_VZPJ01000023.1, read on the forward strand.
AAGGATCCGGCAAAAGAAGACGCAGCCAAGTAATCGCGTCCGCTATAACGACAACGCCTCGCTTATGCGGGGCGTTGTCGCATCTGGGCCGCGGCAAAATGGCAAAAAAACCGAACGCGCGATGCAGGGTATAGTCATAGGCAATACAGGCGCTGTGCTAGACGCAGTCAGCCGGTCAAGTCAATGAAATATTGGGTTTTTTTATGTGAGTAAAAAACGCCCGATCTAAGCCGGGCCCTTATGAAACGGGGGCTTCAGCGGTGAAATGCAGCTCTGTTCACAAGGTTATCCACAATTTGTGTGGATAACATTTCAGTGGGAGAAAAAAATGAAGGCCCCGTGGAATTTTGCGCGATTTCTGCCCTTGGCAGGCCGCCTGCTGGCCCGCGGTCGATTGCCGACGTTGCTGTTCGCCGTCGCCAGCAAAGGTGCCCGGGAGGGCGGACGGCTGGGCAAGCTCAAGGAGGACCTGCGGTTGTTGCAGGCCTTGTGCCTGGCCTACTGGCGGGGCGAATACCGCGCTGTCAGCGCCAAGTCGATGCTGTCGGTGGTGGCAGGGCTCATGTATTTCCTCAGCCCCCTGGATGCGATTCCAGATATCTTGCCAATGTTTGGCATGATCGACGATATCGCCGTGCTGGCCTGGGTCATGAAAACCCTCGACGTTGAACTCGAGGCTTTCCGTGCCTGGCGTTATCGGCAATCGCCCGAGAAGCTTGCCCGGGTCGAAAGGCTTCCCGATACCCCGGAACAACTTCAACTCCAAGGCCAGAAAAAGCCCTGATCCCCTGAGAATTCATCACCCCGCGACCTTAGCCAGCATTTAGGATTACACTTCCAAGAAAAAAGGCTGACTCGCTAAGTGTTGTTGTCCTACGGGGTAGACATGGATATTCAAATAATCACACGTGACGGAGAGCCCGAATACGCGGTTTTGCCGTGGGATCAGTACCAGTCGTTGTTGAAGGCAGCAGGCATCGATCAAGCTCCGCCGCGCGAAGCGACAGTCCGTCACGCGGCGGCACCGGGCCAGGTTCTCCCTGGACTGGATCAATTACGCAGTTTACGCGAAGGGAAGGGCATCGCCATCGAGGCGCTGGCCCGCACGGTAGGTATCAGCCCGTCTTATCTGGCCTTGATCGAGAGCGGCGAGCGTCAGCCCGATGCCGCGATTCGGCGCAGTCTGGCCTGGGAGTTGACGGTTCCGGGTTGGAGGGAAGAATCGTGAGCGTACGCATCAGTCGGCAGCATTGGGATGGGTTGTTGGGTGAGTTGGACCAGGCGCGCCGCCAGCGCCATTTATTGACTTACCGCGCCTTGTTGGAGCGTCTGCAACTGCCCAGCCCGGCCATGCAGACCTTGACTGCGGCCCTTGAGCACCTGGCGGCGCTGGACGCCCGGGCGGAGCAGCCGCTGCGCAGTTCATTGGTGATCAGCCAGGGCGCCAGTCGGTTGCCGCGCACGGGTTTCTTCGAGTGCGTAGAGCGCCTGGGCCGCTTTTCCGGGCCATCCGATGGCGTGGCCGCTGCTTCCTGGCACGCTTCAGAAGTGGTTCGGGTATTTGAATACGAGTACCCCGAGTCGGCGGAGGCCTGAGTGCTCTGGCGACTCAAGGCGCGGGCCGGTTACTGGCTGGCGCGTCGGTTGTTTCATTGGTCCTGGTTCGTCCGCCAGCCGCGTGGCTGGGCCTGGCTCGAGGGGCAGTTCTCCCGCATGGCGAACTTGGGCGACGTCGGTGCGCAGAGCTTCTATGGGCACATCCTCACGTTTCGCGGCCAAGGGCTGGGTGCCCGTGAAGAAGGAATTCGCCTGCTGCGGCTGGCGGCATTGGCCGGTGATGGCAAGGCCGCCTACCAAGTTGGCGTGATCAGCCTGGCCGGCACAGCCAGCAAGGCGCCGGACCCGGTTGAAGCGGCGCGTTGGTGGACCTTGGCGGCGAAAGCCGGGCATCCGCTGGCCGAAATCAAGCTCAAATCACTTGAAGCTCGCGATATCTAGGGTTATCCACAGGCGATTCGTTGTGCAGGTCAGACGAATTTAGCGAATCGCCCTACGTACTCTGTCTCCTTCCCCTGACTTAATTCCCCTGTCATCCCCGGCAAAGTCTCGCGCTCCCTGAGTACTGCGAGACGTCTGCCCATGTTCGACCGTTTTTTCCTGCCGGCCCTTGAGCGAGCCCTGTCCTGATGGATCAGGTGAGCCGAATCGAGCAGGAACTCGACAGCTTCAAAGGCACCCTTTCGGCCTACCGCGAGCAGCTCGAGCGCTGGTACAGCCGAGCAGCGGACCGGGCCAGTCATGTCGCTGACCTGCCGTCGCTGATGGGCATGGAGCGGCTGATCCGCTTTGGCGACAGCACCACCGCTGTCGGCATCGGTGACGATGACTTCCTCTCCACGGTCGTCCAGTGCCCCAAGGGCGGGCCGATGACGATCGAGAGCAAGTTCGAGTCGGTGTACGACATCCCGCTGGGCGACATCGCGGTGGATGTGGTGGACGTGGCCAGCGGCGAGGTCACGCCGGTCACCCTGGATGCCCAGGGCCTGGGGACCTTCCTGGGTGAGGCAGGCAAGTCCTATCGGGTTCATGTCCAGGGCGAGGTGTCCGCCAAGCAAATCGCGAATCTGTTTTCTTCCTACGATGGCCTGACCACCGATCTGACGGACTGGTTGCGCGGTGAGTGGCAGGGTTTCAAGCCGCGATGGGCACAACAATCGCTGTCGACTTCGGCGGCGGCGGTGGGGAACGGGCTGCTCGCCGGTAGTTGGGCGGCGATTGAAAGTGTTTGGGACAGCATCAGCTTACTCTCGGACATTCTTAAGGACCCTGGTCAGTTTGTTGATCGGTTGGGCGAAAGCGCCAAGCAACTGGAGGACCTGGCGGAAAAAACACCGCTGGTGATGGCCAAGCTGCAACTGCTGGCCAGCGACGAAGCGGCGCTGTGCCTGTTGGTGCGCACCGCCAGTCTCTGGTTGGAGATGTTGCCGCCCAGTGAGGTTGCCGGGGAAACGGCCGAAGCCCTGTCGAGGGTGACAGGGCAGTTGTTGATCGACCTGTTGATTGGTGTCGTCCTGACCTTCACCGGTGCGGGTGCCGGTATCGCTTATCTGTCGATGCGCCTGGGGAATGTGGGCGTGCGCCTGCTGGGTGCCATGCAGCGTTTCATCGGGGCGATCTTCGCGGTGGTCAATGGCTTCATGACCTACGTGGACCGCTACAAATCCGTGGCGGCGCGCGGTATCGCGGCCGGGGTGAAAAAGGGCCGGATGCAACTGCGCTGGGATGCGCAGCGCAACACCACGCTGAAAAAACACGAACATCACGACGACGCCCCGGCCCAGTCGAAAAACCCCAACGGCGACAGCGCCGACACTGCGGCCCAGACCCAGACCAGCGGCTGCCCGGTGTCGATGGTCACCGGCGAAGAACTGCTGACCCTCGACGACG
>NZ_VZPJ01000024.1 GCF_008801605.1 Pseudomonas brassicacearum subsp. brassicacearum
TCGCTGCGGGCGCCACCACTGGCACCGTCACTGTCGATGCGCCAAAAGACGACGTCTACAAAGACGCCGGCAAAGTCGAAGTCAGCATCGATAAAGCCACTGGTGGTAACTTCGAGAACCTGGTTCCGAGCACCACGCCAGCAGTGACCGATGTCACCGACACCATCGACAACACCACCGTCAGCATCACCGGCAGCACGTCGGTCACCGAAGGCCAGGCGGCCACCTATACCGTCAGCCTGACGAACCCGGCGCAAACAGAGGTGACGCTCAAGATCGTCTACAGCGGCACCGCCGCCGATGGCACGGACTTCACCGGTGTCTACACCGTGAAGATCCCGGCCAACGCTACCAGCGCCACCTTCAACGTGGCGACGCTGGACGACAAGATCACCGAAGGCACCGAGAACTTCGTGGTCAAGATCGACTCGGCCACCGGTGGCAACTTCGAGCACCTGGCGGTCAGCGGCACCAATGGCAGCGTCAGTACCTCGATCATCGACAACGATGCGCCACCGGCACTCGACCTGGACGCCAACAACTCCAGCGGCAAGACCGGCGCCGATTACCAGGTGACCTTCACCGAAGGCACCACCGGTCCGGGCGTGTCCATCGCCGACACCGACCTGAGCATCACTGACCCGGACAGCACCATGCTGACCGGCGCGACCATCGTGCTGACCAACCGTCAGCCTGGCGATGCGCTGAACCTGGGCAACAGCGTCAACGGCATCAGCATCAACGCCAACAGCACCGACGGCAAGGTCGTCCTGACGCTGACGGGCAATGCGACGCTGGCCGACTACATGCAGCAGATCAAGAACATCAGCTTCATCAACAACAGCGAAGATCCGAGCACCGTACCGCGCATCATCACCGTGACAGTGACTGACGGCACGAGCTACTCCAACACTGCCACCACCACCGTGAACGTGGTCGGGGTCAACGACGCGCCAGTGGCCACTGGCGGCGCGGTGACCGGTACCGAAGACACTTCACTGGTCCTCGGCTGGTCGACGTTCGGCATCAGCGACGTGGACAGTTCCGCCGCCAGCCTGGGTGTGAAAATCACCGAGCTGCCGGCCGATGGCAAGTTGCAGTATCTGGACGGTGCAACCTGGAAAGACGTGGCCAACAACCAGACCTTCACCAAGGCTGACATCGACGCCGGCAAGCTGCGCTTCACTCCGGACGCCAACGAATCCGGCGCCAATGGTTATGTTGGCAGCAGCACGGGCAACAACCAGGCCGACTACGCACAGGTCAAGTTCCAGCCAACCGACGGCCAGGCGCTGGGCAATACCAGCACCGTGAAGATCGACATCACCCCAGTCGCCGACGCACCGACTCTCAACGTGGCCGGCAACAACGTGACCTCCACCGGTTTGATCAAGGAAGTCTGGACCGGCCTGTCGGGCCTGGGCACCGATGGCAGCGGCGCGCCGTCCGGCACGCTCAAGTCGGTGATCGATGCCGCCGGCACGCCGAACAGCAGCAGCACCGTGACCAACGTGCAGTCCGACAGCAACGTCAACCCGGGCACCGCGTCGAAAACCTCGGGCCTGATCTTCCTCGAAGCCGGCAAGACCTACACCTTCAGCGGTACCGGCGACGACAGCCTGCTGGTGACCATCGGCGGCAAAACCGCCGCGGCCACCACTTGGGGGGCGGGCGGCCAGTTGAACGGTTCGTTCACGCCGACCACCAGCGGCTACTACACCCTGGACATCTACCACCACAACCAGACCGGCCCGGGCAGCTATGACGTGAACCTGTCGGTCAACGGCAGCACACCGGTCGACCTGAGCAGTGCCGGCGTGCCGCTCTATACCGGCGTGACCGACCTGGCGAATTCTGGCGTGACCGTCTCCGACCTGCACGGCACCAACGGCGAAGGCTACTACGACGGCTTCAAGCTCAACGAAGGCGCCGAAGGCACCAGCGTGCACCTGTCGAAAATCACCACCGCCCTGACCGACACCGACGGCTCCGAAAGCCTGAGCGTGAAGATTGGCGGCATGCCGGAAGGGAGTGTGCTGAGCGACGGCGCGGGCCACTTCGCGACCGTGGGCAGCAACGGCGAAGCATCGGTCAGTGGCTGGAACCTGGGCAGCCTGACCCTGACCCCACCGACCTATTACAACGGCCAGCTCAATCTGACCGTGACCTCCACCTCCACCGAAGCCCTCGGAGGATCGGCGACCACCACGGCGCAAATCCCAGTCACCGTGTACCCGGCGACCTACAACGCCATCACCGCCACGTCGGGCAGTGACAACGTCACCGGCACCGACGGCAACGACATCGTCGTCGCCGACATTGGCGGGCTGACCGTAGTGCCGGGCGTCAACTACAACATCGCCTTCATGGTCGACAGCTCTGGCAGCATGAGCGACTCGTCCATCGCAGCGGCCAAGGCCTCGCTGACCTCGGTGTTCAACACCCTCAAGCAAAGCATGGGCAGTAACGCCGGGACGGTGAATATCTTCCTGGCGGACTTTGATAACCAGGTGAACAAGACCGTCGCGGTCAACCTCAACGACCCGAACGCCTTGACCCTGCTCAAAGGCGTGCTCGACTCGATGGTGTCCGGTGGCGGCACCAACTACGAAGACGTGTTCAAGACCACGGCGAACTTCTTCAACAGCACCCAGGCCTTGAACAATACCGGCGCGAAAAACCTGACGTATTTCATTACCGACGGCAAACCGACCTTCTACCAGACCGGCGAACAGACCAACCCGACCTTGTACGGCAACGTCAAGCTCGATGATGTGCTGAGCGCAGCCAACTACACCGTCGGCAAGTACTACACCCAGACGATCGACAGCACGCACAAGTACACCATCTACGAAAACGGCCAGATGTACCTGTCGACCAAAAGCGGAAAGAATTGGAACGACAGTTATGTCGGCACCGTGCATGCCGAGGGCAATGGCACCTTTGAATTGTCGAACCAGGGCGGCACCGGTTATGGCGATTACTGGAACTATGTCGATTCGGCAGCGGGCTCGACCGACAGCTTCACGCTGCTCAAGGGCCTGAGCACCGTCGAGGCCATCGGCCTGAACAACGACGTGACTCTGAACGACCTCAAGCCCTACGACTCGGACTCGACGCCGCAGACCAACATCGACCCGAACAACCTGGCCAACTCGATCATCGGCCACACCGAAGCGACCTTGCCGGGCTCCGATACGGTCAACGGCGGCAACGGCAACGACATCCTGTTCGGCGACCTGGTGAGCTTCAACGGCGTTGCCGGCGAGGGCTACCAGGCCATCCAGGCTTTCGTCGCCCAGCAGAACGGCGTGGACGTCAGCAAGGTCACCACCAGCAACGTGCACCAGTACATCACCGAACACTACACCGCGTTCGATGTGTCCGGTGCCCACGATGGCAATGACACCCTGCTGGGCGGCGCCGGCAACGACATCATTTTCGGCCAGGGCGGCAACGACACGCTCGACGGTGGCAAGGGCAATGACATCCTGCTCGGTGGCACGGGTAACGACACACTGATCGGCGGCCAGGGCAATGACACCCTGATCGGCGGCCTGGGCGGCGATACCTTTGTCTGGAAGGCCGGCGACACTGGCACCGACGTGATCAAGGATTTCAAGGCCAGCGAAGGCGACCGGATCGACCTGCGGGATCTGTTGCAGGGCGAAAGCGGCAGCACCATCGACCACTTCCTGAAAATCAGCACGGTCGATGGCGTATCGTCGCTGCAGGTCAGCACCTCCGGTCAGTTCAATGGGGCCAACGGCGGCGCCGCGACCCCGGACGTGACGATCAAGCTCGAAGGCAACAACTGGTCGAACGTGAACCTGAACTCGTTGATCGCCGGCAGCGACCCGACCATCAAGGTCGATCACAACAACAGCTGACCGGGCCCTCACGACCGCCCTTCACAGGGCGGTCGTGCATGGCTGCTCCCAGGATGACGATTTCGTCTCCACCCTCCATACTCCCCCACAGTTGGCCTATGCTGCCCAGCATGATGCCGCTTCATACATGAGGGATGCCCGATGTTTTATGTGCAACGCGATGCACAAGGCCTGCTGGTGCGCGTAGAAGCCACCGCTTACGCCGAGGCCACCGAAACCTTGCCGGCCGACAACCACGAGATCCAGGACTGGTTCGCCAACCAGGCGGTGGAAAACAGCCTCAAGCAGCTCAAGCAAAGCGACCTGGAGATGATCCGGGTACTCGATGACTTGATCCAGGTGCTGACCAGCAAAGGCGTGATCCGCGTCACCGACCTGCCACCGGCGGCCCAGGCCAAGCTGATGGACCGCACCCAGGCCCGGGAAGCCTTGGGCGGGTTGAGCCGGTTGATCGATGATGATGAGAAGGGGTTGATCTAGCCCTGGTTTCATCGGTGTCGGGCTGCCCTCATCGCGAGCAAGCTCGCTCCCACAGTGGATCTGTGTCAGGGCGCTATTTTCCATTCGCCAACAGATCCCTTGTGGGAGCGAGCTTGCTCGCGATGACAATCGTCAATTCACCGCAGGTCTGTCAATTCGACGCTTGCACTTCAAGCCGATCCATCGCCCCCTCCACCAACAGATGCACCCCATCGGCCATTCGACTGATCGCCAGGATCACGCTGCGGCGCGAGCCGTCGACGTCGTCAGCCAGGTCGGCGGCGATGGCGCTGATGGACAGCAGGTCTTCGGAGGCATTGGCCAGGAGGGTTTCGGTGTCGATGTCCGGGGAGACCATGAAGAGCTGGGCAGTTTGGTTTTTTCCCGAGGCTTCATCGGTGGGTTTGGGATTGAGGTAGTAGTCGAGGACGCGTTCGGCGGCTTCGTCGAGTGTGGTGGAGCTGCGTGAGGTGTTTTTCGTTTCCGCTGTTGTCATTGGAGAACTCCTAAACGACTAGTAAGGAGCCTTTGCTACACAGCGAGTCCAAATGAGATCGCTGAATGGCATGGGCCGTTTCGCCCTAAACAGATATTTCGGACTTGCACGTCCGTGTCACCGTTTTTTCAGTGACAAACCCAGACTAGCCACGAGGCAGACGCCGGACAAGTTCACCACGTTCGCTACAACTCGAAGGAAATCTCCTAGGACCTTACTTTTAGAGGGGGGTGTATATCCGTTTCTGCGGTAACGGCTGCTTAGGGTTCCGCCCTGACGGCGGCTCACTTTTGAGAAGCCCGGAAGCCGGCCCAGTCAAAAGTAAGCAAAACGCTTCTGCCCCACCACTTGGCACCTCGCTTAGGCTCGGTGTGCCCTCACTCCGGCATTGCTCCGTGGGCCGCCGCGAAGGGCCATCCATGGCCCAGCGCGGCTACCTCGGCATCCATGCCGAGGTGCCCACTGCGCAATGCCTGCGTTCGGCCAGCGTGGTTAATGGGGCGCCCGAGATCAACGTCCACCACGAGGCGGCCTGGTAGCCGACCTGGTTCTTGGAGGGACTGCGTTTCCCCTGTGGGAGCGGGCTTGCTCGCGAAGAGGCCGGCAAACCCAGCATCCATGTGACTGAACCACCGCTATCGCGAGCAAGCTCGCACATAGGTTTTTGGTCGTTTATAAGATCAGTGTCCACCGCCGGTCCCTGTGGGAGCAAAGCTTGCTCGCGATGGCGGTGGGTCTGCTTGCATCAATGCTGAATGTGCCGTCGCTTCGCGAGCAAGCTTTGCTCCCACAAGTCCTGCTCAAACAGATCTGACGGGTGTACGACCGGGAGAGCCAGGTCGGCTGTCAGGCCGCCTCGCGAGCAAGCTTTGCTCCCACAGGTCCTGCTCAAACAGATCTGACGGGTGTACGACCGGGAGAGCCAGGTCGGCTACCAGGCCGCCTCGCGGCGGGCCCACGGAGCAATGCCTGCGTTCGGGCATGCCGAGCCTAAGCGAGGCACCGAGTGGTGGGGCAAGCCTTTTTTGCTTACTTTTTTTGGCGTTTGAAAAAAAGTGAGCCGCCGTAAGGGCGGAACCCTAAGCAGCCGTTACCGCAGAAACGGATATGTACTCAGTCAGAAGGATAAAAGACCGCCTCACCCCCAACGCTTAGGCTCACCCACCAATTGCCCCTGAACCCCAAACAACCCCATCTCACGAATCACCGCCAACTCCCCCTCCGTCTCAACCCGCTCAGCAATCAACGGCAGGTCAATACTGTGAGCAGCCCGCTGGATCGCCTCGATGAACAGTCGCTTGTCACTTTCCTGATCAATCGCGCGGATATAACTGCCATCGATCTTCAAGTAAGCCAACCCCAAACGCGACAAGTTACCGATCATGCTGAACCGCCCACCAAAACGCTGCAGGCTCAAGGAGAAGCCCAACTCACGCAGACGCCGGGTCAACTGCTCCAGCACCGCTTGCTCCGGCAATTGCTCTTCACCAATCTCCAGGGTCAGGCGCGACCCAAGGTTGGAATGCGCCCGCAGGATCTCAAAGATCTTGTTCAGCGCCTGCGGATCGGCCAAGGTCGCCGAAGACAGGTTCAACGCCAGAGACTGTTCATGCCCGGCCATTTGCCTGAGCACCTGTTCAAGCATCAAACGGTCCAGGCGCGCAGTCCAGCCGAAGCGCTCCAACCAGGGCAGGAACCGCCCGGCGGGGATGGTCTGGCCATGCTCGTCGAGCAGCCGCGACAGCACTTTGTAATGCAGCACCACCTGGGTGTCCTGGGCGGCCACCACCGGCTGGAAGTACAGTTCGAAACGCTGATGATTCAACGCCTGGTCGAGCAACGTGTGCCAGGCATGGTGATCGTCACCGACACTGGCCACCGCGCTGTGATCCAGGCAGGCCCAACCCGGTTCGCCCTGGCTTTCGGCCTGGGCCAGGGCCTGGTCGCCGAGCTGGAGCACCGCTTGCGGCGAGTCGCCATGGACGAACGGCGCCAGCCCGATGGAGGCCACCGACGCCACATCCGTCGCGCCGGTCGCATGTAGGCTCGCCAACGCAGCCTCAAGGTTCTGCGCCAGTTGCAGCGCTTCCTCGCGCACCAGCCCAGGTGCCAGCACCGCAAACTCCCCACCGCGAATACGTGTGACCAGATTGTGGGTTTCCGGATACCGCGCGCACTCACGCAGCAATTGCTCACCCACGGCCTGGAGCAACTGGTCGGTGCGCTGCCCGCCCAGCCGCTGGTTCAAACCGGCCAAGTCCTTGACCCGCAGCAACAGCAGATAACCGGAGCTGGCCTGCTCCGGGTTGCTCACCCGGGCATTGAGCTGCATTTCGAAGTAGCGCCGGTTGGCCAGGCCCGTGAGGTTGTCCTGGTAGGATTCGACCCGCAGTTTCTCGCTGCGCTCGGCCTGCTCCTGGAACAGCGCCTTGAGCTTCTCGACCATCTGGTTCATCGCCTGCACCACGCGGCGCAGTTCAGGCGTGCGCGGCAGCTCTGGCAGGCTCAGGAACTCGCGACGGGCGATGGCATGGGACTGGTGCACCATGTAGTCCAGCGGCTTGAGCTGACGACGCAGCAGCAAGGCCCCCAGCACCGCGCTCACGGCACCGCACAGCAAAAGCCAACCCAGGCTGCCCAACGCGCTCTGCCACAGCTTGGCGAGGGCGAACATCGGGTGGCTGACCACTTCAACCCGGGCCGCCTGTTCCCAGCCGCGGCTGACGATGGCATCGCCTCCGGCCGGTTCCAGGCCGATCAGCTTGACGAACCATTGCGGCACGCTGCCGGCGTCCGGCGTGCCGGTGCGCTCGACGAGGGTCTTGTCGGTGGCCACGTCGACCACGCGGATGCTGGCGTAGTAGCCGCTGTCGAAGATCGAGCTGACCATCAGCTCCACCATCGCCGGGTCGTCGATGTTCGGCGTCAGCGACAACGCCAGCGCCGTGGCCGCGTCCTGGGCGTGGGAGCGCAACTGATTGACGTACTGGGCCCGCGAACTCTCCAGGCTGACCATGAAGCTGCCGCTGAAGGCAACCACCAGGAACAGACAGATAGCGATCAACAGCTGTTTGAACAAGGACATCTGAGCGCGCGCTCCTAGTTAGTCGTCTCGACCGGAAAACCTTCGGCCTGCATTTTCTTCAACACATCCTGCCACCGGGACAGGCGCTTGGTGTCACCCACTTTCTTGTTGCCCTTGGCGCCCGGCAGCCACAGCCCTTCGGCATTGAAAGAGTAGACCGGGAGCAAGTCGGTTCGCTGGCTGGCCGGCAGGATGCCGTCGATCAGGCTGTCGAGTACCAGCGGCATCGCCTCGGGCGTGGCGTAATAGGTGAGCACCATGTGCGCACGGTTCTGCCGCAAGGCCTTGACGTAGGTGATGCGCAGCTTGTCACTGGACACCCCGAGATGGCGCAGGCTGAAATACTTGGCGATGGCGTAGTCTTCACAATCGCCGGCGCCCTTCCACAGGGCCTGGATCGGGGTCTCCCAGTAGTCGACCTCGCGCCACAGGTCGATGTCTTCCACGTAGCGCACCTGTTTGTTGAAAAACAGGTTCACCACCTTGAGCTGTTCCAGTTCCGGGATCTGTTTCTGGGTCGCCAACAGTTGCTGCCATGCGTCGATCCGTTGCTGACCTTCGCCCAAGGGACCATATAACGCTTGCGCCCGTCGGCTGATCTGCGCAAAGTCCCAGTCAGCCTGCAAGCCACCCAGCATCAGGCCGGCCAGCAACAATGCCGAACACAGCCAGCGCAAGGACCTGAGAACAGGGAAAGGTGCAGCCAAGGGAATACGTCCGAAAAGGGCCGTTGGAAATTCGTTGGATGGTGAAGCCTGGCCGGGTAAAAAACAATGGCAGGTTGCAATCACCGCAAGCAGACTAAACTTTAGTTCAGGAACTGGGGCCGCGAGATTTTGACGGCTTGGCAATCTGTAACTAACGTTGGCTTGGATCCAATTGTCGTTACTATCAGTCAGGTGTTGTCGTGACACAAAAGCCCAAACCACTCAGCACTATCCAGGTCAACGGCCCCATCCCGGCTGACCAGGCTCGCTCGATCATCGAAGAGTCTCTGCGCGAGGCCATCCTCGATGGACGCCTGCCTTGCGGCACCGCCCTGCGCCAGCAGGAACTGGCCGACCTGTTCGGCGTGAGCCGCATGCCGGTGCGCGAGGCATTGCGCCAGCTCGAAGCGCAGTCACTGCTCAATGTGGTTCAGCACAAGGGCGCCGTGGTGGCGCCGTTGATCACCAACAATGCGGTAGAAACCTACGCCCTGCGCTCGGTCCTGGAATCGTTCGCCTTGCGCCTGTCCATTCCACTGCTAGATGACAACGACCTGGCACTGGCCGCCCAGTACATCGAACAGCTGGAAACGGAAACCGATCACGCCCAGATCGGCAAGCTCAACCGGCTGTTCCACATGTCGCTTTATCACAAGGCACCCAACAGCAAGCTGCTGGACCTGATCGAGCGCGAGCTCAATGAAGAAGAGCGCTTCCTGCGTTTTCATCTGTCATCCATGGGGCTGGGCAAGTTGAGCCAGGACGATCATCGCGCGCTGCTCGACGCCGCGCGTGCCAAGGACATCGATAACGCCGTCGTATTGCTGGAGCGACACCTGGAAAAAGCCTCGGTCACCATGCGCCGGTACCTGGAACAGTCGTCGAATCTTTGATCCCACCTCGACGGTCCAGCCGGCGTAAAAACTTCTTACATATCCTTCCGACTCACTTGTCGCCTGCGCGGCGCGGCTTGGCCGTGGCCGCGACTCGTCGTCCCATCAGTTCAATGGCACTGCCATCGATTTGGGCTCACTCTTGCGCTTGTCGATTCAAAACAGACCTGAAGAAGTCAACGCCTGGCTGAGGCCAGACGAATCGAAGCCAATACGCAAGGAGCGTCGTCCAACCGGCGGGATGATCGGATGTCCGACCGACGTCCTGCCCATAACATAAAACGTCTTAACTCCCCGATCCCTGAAGTGCTCCGAGTGAGGCATTCACTCGAACTATTCGATTCTGATACCCCTAAATCGGAAGGAGCTTCTTCGCCCAAATAAAACTTATATAAAAAGTTTTAACAGCCCTCTTCGCGCCCAATAAAACACTAACTTTAAATAATTAAAAAAGTACTTGCCGCTTACTTGTTTCATGTATTAGTTTTTTATTCGTCGCGTTACTGGCGACCCTTTCGACTTGCGACAAGCCAAGCAAATACTGGCATCCAAAGCCGAAATTACGATTAAAAGAGAATACTTAAGCCCCTTGGGCAATTCATGGATTCCGGTTCAGGCACCCGCTCGCCTTAATTAAATAACGAGCAACCTTCCGGACAAAATATCATTGATGAGGACGTTCCGATGCAGCCAACCAAAGAACAACTATCTCTAAAAAAACACGAACTTGGCCAACACCCGGTTTTTTCCGAGATTACATCAATCGATCTGTTACGCCGCTTTATGGAAAGCCATGTCTTTGCCGTCTGGGACTTCATGTCGCTGACCAAGCGGCTGCAACGCGAGCTCACCTGCGTCCACCTGCCCTGGCTGCCGCCGGCCGACCCGCACGCGGCACGCCTGATCAATGAAATCGTGCTGGGAGAAGAGTCGGATGACCGCCCCGGCGCAGGCTATTGCAGCCACTTCGAACTGTACCTGGACGCCATGCGGGAAATCGGTGCCGATACCCGCGCGATCGAGCAATTCATCACCCTGCAACAGGAAGGCGTCAGCCCCGAAACTGCGCTGGACAGCGTCGAGGTCGAACCGGCGGCGGCACGGTTTGTCCGCCAGACCTTGCACACCGCCCTGCACGCCCCGGCCCACAGCGTGGCAGCGGCCTTCGTGCATGGTCGCGAGAGTGTCATCCCGCAGATGTTCCAGCGCATGCTCGACGCTTGGGGCATTGGCCTGGATCAGGCGCCGACCTTTCGTTATTACCTGCAGCGGCACATCGAAGTCGATTCCGAAGACCATGGCCCGGCGGCAGAAAAGTTGTTGGCCCGGCTGATCGATGGCGACCCGCAGCGCGAAACCGAAGTACTGGTCGCCGCGCTCGCCGCTGTCCACAGCCGCGCGGCCTTGTGGGATGGCTTGCGCCAGAGCATGGCCCAGCCGGTTGCACAGGTGACGCCATGAACGCTGTCGAATACCAATCTTTCGCCGACGCCTGGGAAAGCCGCGCGACGATCCGTACCCGGCCACGGCGCCGGGTCGAAGACGACGACAAACTGATCTTCCCCATGAGCCGCCAGCCGCTGGTGCACAGCCAGACCTTCCTCAGCCACTGTCCGCAATTGCGCGACTTTGTGCTGGTGCAGAGCCTCTACAAGTTCATCAACGACGTGGTGATTTTCGAGACCGAACTGGTGGACCACACCGCCCGCCGCATCGCCAAGAACCGCTTCGGCATCGAATTCCCGTTCGCCTGCCGCTACGACGCGATGACCGTGGTGGTGGATGAGGATTATCACGCGCTGGTGGCGATGGACTTCATGCAGCAGACCATCGATATGACCGGCATCGAACCGATCCCGTTGCCGGGGCAGATCGAACTCAGCCGCGCGATACCGGCGACCCTGGCCCAGGCGCCGGAACATCTGCTCAGCGCCGTGGAACTGATCTGCATCGCCATCGCAGAGAACACCGTCACCAACGAAGTGGCGGCCTTCGCCCGGGACGACTCGGTCAAGGCCTCGATCAAGGGGCTGATGGCCGATCACTTGCTCGACGAGGGCCGGCACTCCGGTTTCTGGACGCGACTGGTGCAGATTTACTGGCGCACCGCGCCCGAAGAGGACCGCGCGGCGATTGCGCGCTTGATGCCCGGTTTCATCGTCCAGTACCTGGCGAGCGACCTGCAGCAAGCGTTCGACTTCGAGCTGATCGCCCACCTGCCCGTCGACGAATCGGTACGCCAGTCGCTGCGTGAAGAGGCCAGTGCGCTGGCCTACCCCATCAATCGTTTTCACCCGTTGGTGGGCAACATCACGCGCTTTTTCCGCAGCAGCTCGATGCTCGCGTCCCCCTGCGTACGCGACGCCCTCGCTGATTATCTGACTCCATGAGGACCTTTCGATGAAACGCCTCGAAATTGCAGTGTCTGGCACCAGCCAGGCCATGGCCGAACTGGCCCGGGAACTGGAGCTGCACGGCCATGGCATCGTGGATCGGCAATCGCCGGCCAACCACGGCGCGGTCGACCTGTTGATCGACGACGGTACGACACCGCGGGCCATTGAAGCCCTCTCATGCCTCCAGGTCCGCGTGGCGCTGCGCACGCTACCCGGCGAGGTATTGCCGCAACCGGTGGTGATATTGCGCGACGGCGCGCAGCGGCTGTTATGCCAGGAAGTGATTGCGCCGCAAAGCGATGGCAGCGGTCAGTCCCTGCGGTTGCGTACCCTGGCGACCGTGGTCGAGACCGGCGCACGGCTGGTCAGCCAGTTATCCCGGGATGACACCTGCTTCGATCACTGGCCGACGGTGCACGCTGACGCTGTCGACCAACCTCTGCTCGGGCTCGATGCACTGGAGCCGCTGGCGTTCGAGCACGGCCTCAATCGGCCGCCAGTGCACTGGCTGCTGGCCGCCGCCGATGTGCCGGTGATGCACAGCATCGAACAGCGCATGCTCGACGACGCGACGCAACCGGCCCTGTGGGTCGATGGACAACTCATCGACTACAAATCCTTGCGCCGCCTGGCGCTGAGGTTGCAGCAACCGATGCTGGAAATACTGCACCGAGCAGAACATGAGAAAGGATCTGCTGGAGAACCTGTGGGAGCAAGGCTTGCCCGCGATGAGGACACCGAGGTTCTCAACCCAACCGCGTCATCGTTCATCGGGGGCAAGCCTTCCTCCCACAGGCCTTCCTCCCACAAGGTGATCGGTGTCTGCCTGCCCAAGTCCGCGCACCTGTATGCGGCGATCCTGGCAGTGCTGGGCTGTGGGGCAGTGTACCTGCCACTGGACCCGCAGCACCCGGCGCAACGTCGGCGCTTCATCCTGGAAAATGCCCAGGCCGACCTGCTGCTGCACGACGGCGACAGCGATCTGGGCGACCTGTCGTTGCCAACGCTCAATGTCCAGCAACTGCCATCGCCCAAGCCCGGCATCCCGACCTCGTTGATCCGCCGCACAGTGGACAGCGACGAACCAGCCGTGGCGATCTACACCTCCGGCACCACCGGCCAGCCCAAGGGCGTGTTGCTCAGCCACCGCAACCTCAGTCACTTCTGTGCCTGGTACGGCGACTACGTCGGGTTGCAACGAGACAGCCGGGCGTTGCAGTTTTCCACCATCAACTTCGACGCGTCGCTGCTGGATATCCTCCCGACCTTCATCCACGGCGCCCTGCTGGTGGTGCCCAGCGAAGACCAGCGCCGCGATCCGCAGCAATTGGTCGCGTTGATTCACCAGCAGCACATCAGCCATGCCTTCCTGCCGCCTGCGCTGCTGAGCGTCATGCCCCTTGATACACCGTTGGGCCTGGCGCACCTGATCACCGGTGGCGATGTCTGCGAACCGTTCGTGATCGAACAGCTCGCGCCACAATGCCAGTTCCACAACATCTACGGCCCGACCGAAACCACGGTGCTGGCGACCACACGACAGTTCGGCGTCGGCGACAACAACCGCAACCTCGGCGTGCCCATCGCCAATGGCCGGGTGCTGATCCTGGACGAACAGTTGCAGCCGGTTCCCCAGGGTGTTCCCGGCGAGCTGTACATCGCCGGCCCGGGCGTCGGGCTGGGTTATCTGAACGACCCGACGCTGACCGCGACACGTTACCTCGACCTGACGCTGCCCACCGGGCAAACGCTGCGGGTCTATCGCACGGGTGATATCGGCCAGTGGACCGACAACGGCATCGAACTGTGTGGTCGGCGCGATAACCAGGTGAAGATCCGCGGTTTTCGGGTCGAGCCCGAGGAAATCGAGCACTGCCTGCGCGATAGCCAGTTGTTTCGCCAAGTGGCGGTGGGGGTCGATGAACGGCGGCGGATCCTGGCGTTCCTGGTTCATCCCGAGCACTCCGGTGACGCCCTCCAGGCGTTACGCGAGCATGTGCAGAACAGCTTGCCCAGCTACATGCACCCGGCCGCCTACGTCGAATTGCCGAGCCTGCCGTACACCAGCAACGGCAAGGTCGATCGCCGGGCCTTGCTCGCCATGGCGGTGCAGGTGCAGGTCGACGGCCAACGCCGGCAGCCGCAGAACGCCCTCGAGACACAACTGCAGCAACTGTGGGCCGAACTGCTTGAACTGCCGGTCGAGGACATCGCCACCGACGAAAGTTTCTTCAACCTCGGTGGGCATTCGATCCTGCTGTCGCGACTGCTGTTGAGCATCCGCCAGACGTTCGGCCGCAGCCTGTCGATCAATCGCTTCATCGAAGCACCGACGCTGATGACCTTGGCCAAGTTGCTGGACGATCCTGATCAAAACAGTGCATCGATCCTCAGCCCCCAGGCCTTCATCGATGCCGAGGCCGAGCTCAACCTCGATCCATTGCCCATCAGCCAATGCGGCGATGTGCACAAGGTGGTGGTGACCGGCGCCAACAGTTTTCTCGGCGTGCACATCGTCGAGGCACTGCTGGCCTGGGGCGCCACCGAAGTCGCGTGCCTGGTGCGCGCGAGCGCGGAACAAAGCGCGGCCGAGCGCTTCTCCCAAGCCCTTCAGGACAATCACCTGACCCACCTGGACCTGGACCGCGTCAGTGTGTACGCCGCCGACATTACTCAACCGCAACTGGGTTTGCCGGACGACGTCTACGCCCGCATCGACCGTACCTTCGGCGCGCTGGTGCACAACGCCGCCCACGTCAACCATGTGCTCGACTACGAGTCCCTGGCGCGGGACAACGTGGAGCCGATCTTCGAATGCCTGCGCCTGTGTGAAGGGCGCAGCAAGAAGATCTTCAACTTCGTCTCCACGCTTTCCGCCTCCAGTGCCCTGGACGCCGACGGCCAGGTGCTGGAACAGCCAGCCGCCAAGACGCCGCCGATCTACATCAAGAACGGCTACAACCTGTCCAAATGGGTCGGCGAACGGATCCTGCAACGGGCCCGGGATCGCGGGGTGTCGGTCAATCTGTTCCGCCCCGGCAACATCAGTTTCAACAGCCTGACCGGGGTCTGCCAGCCCCATAAAAATCGGTTGATGCTGATGCTCAAAGGCTCGATCCAGCTCGGCCAGGTGCCGGAGCTGTCCCTCAATTTCGACCTGATGCCGGTGGATTTCCTGGCCCGCTTCATCGCCTTCCACGCCAGCCGCTACCAGCCGACGCAAGCGGTGTTCAACCTGCACAACCCGCAGCCTTTGAGCTGGGACGCTTACGTCGCCTCGTTTCGCGACAGCGGCCGGGAATTTTCGTTGGTCAGCGTTGCCGAGTGGCAACGGCAATTGGCTCGGGTCGATGCCGACAACGCGTTGTTTGGCGTATTGGGTTTCTACCTCAACGGCTTCGAGGAAGACATCGGCGATATCTCGCTGATCAGCCACGACAACGCCCGCGCCGGCGTGCGGCAGATGGGCGCCAGCTACCCGGAAAAGTCCCCGGCCCTGCTGCGTCGCGGCGCCGATTACCTCAAGGCCATCGACTTCATCTGAAACACCCTCAACCCAAAGCAAGGAGCAAGACCATGAGTGCATTTCAACCCGACACCCTGATCAAAAACCCCCAAGCCTGCCAGGTCGAAACCTCGGTGGAGGTCGCGGCCGACGCGGCGCGCGTCTGGGACGTGGTGGGTGATTTTGGCGGATTCAACCATTTCATTCCGGCACTGGAGCACATCGAAATGACCGGCGAGGGTGTGAGGTCCCTGCGCAAGAAATTCTTCCGCGATGGGCAGAACCTGGTGGTGGAACAGCTCAACAGCCGCGACGACCAGGCCATGCACATGACCTGGACGCTGATCTACAACACCCTGGGCATCGACAACCTGTGGGCAGCCATGCGCGTCGAACCCCTGGCGGACAACCGCTGCCGTGCCACCTGGACCATCATCGCCGACCACACCGACGCCCACACGCCGGCGGGCTTCCGGGATTTCCTCCAGGGCTTCGCCGATGAGGCGATGGGGAATGTGCAGGGGATGTTCCCCGAGGCATAACCTGCTCCAGGGTGGCCTTGAGACTCAGGGCCACCACCAAACCTATGTGTGTGGGCTTGCTCGCGAAAGCGGTGGGTCTGTGTCGGCGATGTTGACTGGATGGCCGCCATCGCGAGCAGGCTCGCTCCCACAGTTTTGGTTCCGGGGTTGAATGCAAAATACCGACCCACCGCCAGTCCCCTGTGGGAGCGAGCTTGCTCGCGATGGCGGTGGGTCGGCTTGCGACTGGGTCAGATCTTGAAGCTGTCCACCAGTTGCTTCAGTCGATTGGCCTGTTGCGACAAGGCATCGCAATCCTTCAGGGTTTCATTGAGGTTGGCCACGCTTTGCTGGTTCAGCAGGTTGATGTGGCTGACGTCCATGTTGAGGGTTTCAACCACAGCGGTCTGCTCTTCGGTCGCAGCAGCCACCGACTGGTTCATGCCGTCGATCTCACCGATACGCTGCGTCACGCTGACCAGTCGCAGGCCGGCCTGGTTGGCCACTTCCACGCTTTCTTCGCTGGACGTCTGGCTGGCGTTCATCGTAGTCACCGCTTCACGGGAGCCGATTTGAAGCGAGGTAATCATCTTGTGGATTTCTTCCGCCGACTCCTGGGTGCGATGCGCCAGGTTGCGCACTTCATCGGCCACCACCGCAAAACCACGCCCGGCTTCACCGGCACGGGCCGCTTCGATGGCCGCGTTCAGGGCCAGCAGGTTGGTTTGCTGGGAGATGCCCTTGATCACGTCCAGGATGTGGCCGATGTTGTCGGTGCTGGCGTTCAGGGTTTCGATCTGGGTGCACGAAAGGCTGATTTTCTGCGATAGCTCGGTCATGGCCTGGATGGTTTTTTCCACCACCTGGCGACCGTCATCGGCCTGCTCGCTGGCACCGCTGGCATGTTGCGAGGCATCGGCGGCATTGCGGGCGATTTCCTGGGTCGCGGCGCCCAACTCGTTGATGGCCGCAGCCACGCTGTTGGTGCGAGCGCTCTGCTCATCCGAGCCGACGAGCGAAGCGTTGGACGAGGTCATCACCCGCTGCGACAGGTCATGCACCTGGCGAGTGGCGGAAGACACTTCCGAGATCGACGCGTGAATCCGCTCCACGAACTGGTTGAACGAGCCACCCAGCACCGCGAACTCATCCTTGCCCTGCACCACCAGGCGCCGGGTCAGGTCGCCTTCGCCCTGGGCGATGTCCTGCATGGCACGGCCCATGGTGGTCAACGGACGCATCAGCACCTGGATCAACAGGCTCAGCAGCAACGCAATGGCCGCCACCGCGACAAACATCGCAATCAGCGCAGACGTACGGAACTGGCTCAACGGCGCGTAGGCCTTGGCCTTGTCGATCGACAGGCCGATGTACCACTCGGCGTTCGGCAGGCCGGTAACCGGGGTGAACGAAAGGATACGGTCCTGCCCGTTCAGCTCAACCTCCTGGATACCCTTGCCAATGCGCACCGGGGTACCGGGGTAGATGTCCTTGAGGTTCTTCATCACCTGGTCTTTATCCGGGCTGACGATTACCTGACCGTCGCCGCTGACCAGGAACGCATGGCCGATACCACCGAAGTCCACGGAGTTGATGATTTTCACCAGGGTTTCCAGGCTCAGGTCGCCGCCCACCACGCCGAGCAGTTCGCCGTTGTGCTTCACCGGCAGGGCAACAGTCACCACCAGGCCACCCACCGCCGCCAGGTAAGGCGGGGTCAGCATGGTTTTATCGGCGGTCACCGCCTGTTTGTACCAGGGGCGCTGACGCGGGTCGTAGCCGTCAGGCATTTTGGCGTCCGGGCGCTGGGTGAAGACGCCGTTGGCCTGGCCCACATAAGTGAACTGGAAGTTCGAGGTCAGCGCCGGCTGATCGACCAGCCCCGGCAGATCGGCAGTAGCGCCCTGGTGCGCGATGTTTTGCGCCAGGTTTTCCAGTACCAGTATCCGGCCACTCATCCAGTTCTGGATGCTGCTGGCCGTCAGGTCGCCGGATTGCTCGATGGACGACTCAAGGCTGCTGCCGATGGTGTTGCGCTGCAAATAATCGTTGTAGAGCGTGAACAGGGCAAAAGCCAGGACCACCACACCAGAGGCGGCAAGAAGGATTTTGTGGCTGAACTTTAGATTCATTGATGAGGCTTCTTATGCAAGGAGTGGGGGTGCATTCCAGATTTGCAACGTTCCATGTAACAGTGCGAGCGGTTATCAATCCGCTCCACTTTGGTGCACACGTACAAGTCTGTCGGCAAACCTGTACAAATAATTAGGGATGCGAAGAAATAGCCGACGGGAGGACACGGCGAGCGAACGGTGGTTGCAAATTCGCCGACGGCTGATGACAATGCGACCTATTATCATTTGTAACATCCAGGCCGTTGCGTCCATGTCATCTCCCGAGTTTGCAGTACAGGCGCTCTACAGCCGTCATCACGGCTGGCTCAATACGTGGCTGCGCACCCGCCTGGGCAACGCCGCCGATGCCGCGGACCTGGCCCAAGACACCTTCATGCGCCTGTTGCAGCGTAGCGAACGCCTGGAGCTTCGCGCCCCACGCGCCTTTTTGCGCACCATCGCCCAAGGCCTGGTGATCGACCATTGGCGTCGAGCGGAAATCGAACGCGCCTACCTGGAAACCATAGCTCACCTGCCGGAAGCCGAAACCCCTGGTGCTGAAGCACAGGCCCTGATTCTGGAACTGCTCGAAGCCATCGCCAGGATGCTCGAAGGCCTCAAGCCAAAAGTGCGCAGGGCCTTTCTGTTGGCCCAGTGCGAAGGCCTGACGTACAAGCAGATTGCCGAACAGATGGGCATTTCGTTGCGCTCGGTGGAACGCTACGTCGCCGATGCGCTGTACCACTGCTATGTGTTGCGCTATGAAAGCTGAGCCGGCGGAGCACTTGCAGAGCCGACGCAACGGCCCGTCGCAACAGGTGGTCAGGCAGGCGATCAACTGGCTGCTGCGCCTGCGCAATCACACCACCCACCCGACCCTGCGCCAACAGTGCGACACCTGGCGCGCCGCCCACCCGGAACACGAACTGGCCTGGCAACGGGTGCAATCGCTGCACAGTGAATTGACCTCCAACCTGCGGGCCGTGCCCGGTGCTCATGTCGCCCTGGATACCCTGGAAAACAGCGCCCAGCGCCTCAGTCGTCGCCAGGCCCTGAAGTTGTTGTCGGGCGTCGCACTTGTGGGTTGCGCGGCATGGCTGGGCAAGGACCTGGGCTGGCAGCCGTGGAATGCCGATTTCGCCACCGCCACCGGTGAGCGCCGAGGCTTCCAGCTGCCGGACGGCACGCGGCTAGAGCTCAATACCCACAGCGCCGCCAACCTGGATTTCAGCGCCCGGCAGCGCCTGATTACCCTGGCCCGCGGCGAAATCATGGTCACCTGTGGCCGCGACCCGGGGCGCCCGCTGCGGGTACAAAGCCGCCATGGCCTGTTCGAAGGCCTGGAAGGGCGCTTCGTCGTGCGCCAGGACAGCGACTGCACACGCTTGAGCGTCACCAGCGGCCGGGTGGTTATCCGTTCGCACCCAAACAGCGATGGCACACCCATTCAGGTCGAGGCCGGGCAAAGCTACCTGGTCACCACATCGACGGCGACCCTGGCGCCGCCGCTGGACATGGACGCAGGCGCCTGGGCCGACGGCTTGATCGTCACGCGCAACATGCGCCTGGCAGACTTTCTCAACGAAGTAGGACGCTACCGCCCAGGCTATTTGAACTGCGCGGCGTCGATTGCCGACCTGCGCTTGTCGGGGGTTTTTCGTTTGGAGGACACCGACAAATTGCTCGCCGTCCTGCTACGCACGCTCCCCGTGCAAGTCCGTTATCGAACCCGTTGGTGGATCACGGTGCAGCGCCTGGCTTGATTTTTTTTGGCGGGTTTCAGGCCGGCGTCCGGCTAGGACAGTAAGCACCCCTTATCTGCCTTCAGCGACTCCAACGGAACCTACAATGACTGAGCGCTTGCTTCTCAAGAACCCCTTCGGCTTCTCTGCGCAACCGGGCCTGTTGCGCCAGGCGATCCATGCAGCGCTGTTCTCCACTGCGCTTGGGGTCAGCGTCGTGCCGATGCTCGCGCTCGCCGCACAAAGCGGTGTGACCGCCAGCCGTCAGGGCTACAACATCGCCCCCGGCCCACTGAGCGACGTACTGAACCAGTTCGCCCGCCAGGCCGGGATCACCCTGGCAAGCACGCCGGCGCAAACCGGCGGCGTCCAGTCCCCGGGACTCAAGGGCGAGTACTCGCCCGACCAGGCCCTGAGCCAACTGCTCAGCGGCTCGGGGCTGGTTGCCGTCAGCCAGGATGGCAGCAGCTACGTGCTGCAAACCCAGACCGCTGGCAGCACGCTGGAACTGCCGACCACCGACATCAAGGGCTTCGCCCTGGGTAACGCCCTGGGCAGCATGGAAGGCTACAACGCCACCCACAGCCAGGTCGCCACCAAGACCAGTACCGCCCTGCGCGAAACCTCCCAGAGCGTGTCCGTGGTCACCCGCGAACAAATGGACGACCAGGGCGCGCAAACCGTGTCCCAGGCCATGCGCTACACCCCCGGCGTGCTGACCAACCCCTACGGTGCGACCCATCGCTACGACTACGTGGCGATGCGCGGTTTCAACGACGGCTCGGTGGATAACATCTACCTCGACGGCCTCAAGTCCATGGGCGACAGCGGCACCTACAGCTCGATGCAGGTCGATCCGTACTTCCTGGAGCGGGTCGACATTCTCAAGGGTCCGTCCTCGGTGCTCTACGGCCGCAGCTCGCCCGGCGGCCTGGTAGCGCTCACCAGCAAGAAGCCACAGTACGAGGCTTATCACCAGATCCAGGCCACGGTCGGTACCCAGGGCCAACGCGGCATGGGCTTCGACTTCACTGGCCCCGTGGATGACGACAAACGCATCACCTATCGCCTGATCGGCCTGGCGGACACCTCCGACACCCAGTTCGACCACAACAAGGAAAAACGCTTCGCCCTCGCGCCCACGGTGAACATCGACTTCAGCGAGGACACCTCGCTGACCCTGCAAGCCTACCTGCAGCATGACCCCGACGGCGGCTACCACGGTGGCATGCCGGCCGACGGCACCTTGCATCAGCGCAACGGCCGGCGGATCTCCGAAAGCTTCTTCGAAGGCGAGCCTGGCGTCGACGGTTACGAACGCGACCAGCAGTCGTTCGGCTACCAGTTCGAGCACCGTTTCAACGATGTCTTCACCGCCCGGCAGAACTTCCGCTACCTGGACTCCCAAGTCACCAACGATCAGGTCTACGCCTATGGCTGGACCACGCCCACCAGCAACGAGCTGAACCGCTACTACACCGGCGCCGAAGAAAAGCTCCACTCCTTCATCGTCGACAACATGCTGCAAGCCGAATTTTTTACCGGCGCGACCAAGCACACCGTGCTGATGGGGGTCGACTACCAGCGGCGCAAAACCGTGGTCGACTGGACCAGCGGCAGCCTCGCGCCGATCAATGCCTTAGACCCGACCTACGGCAACTCGACCATCACCTACTTCAGCCCCACCAGTTACCTGCGGCGCCTGGAGCAGACCGGCGTGTATCTGCAAGACCTGGTGGAAATGGACAAATGGCGCTTCTCCCTCGGCCTGCGCCAGGACTGGGTCCGAACCTCGGATGAAAACCGCATCGCCGAATTTGGCCGCCCGGAAGGCACCGAGATCAACGACAAACGCACCAAGCTCACGGGCCGCGCCGGGGCGCTGTACCTGTTCGACAACGGCCTGGCGCCGTACATCAGCTACTCCGAGTCGTTCAATCCGAACTCCTACGCAGACAGCGCCGGCAACCCACTGCCGCCGACCGATGGCAAGCAATGGGAACTGGGCCTGAAGTATCAGCCGCCGGGCACCGATGACCTGTACACCGCCTCGCTGTTTCGCATCGACCAGGAAAACCTGGCGACCAAACTGCCCCAGGAAAACTTCTACCGCGCCGTCGGGGCCGTGCGCTCCCAGGGCCTGGAACTGGAAGCGCACCTGCAGTTGACCGAACAATTCAAAGTGCTGGGCAGCTACACCTTCACCGACATCGAATACTCGAAATCGATGATCAGCACCTTGAGCACCACCACCGACATCATCGAAAACAAGGGCAACTCACCGACCCAGGCCCCGCGCCACATGGCTTCGGTCTGGGCTGACTACAAGTTCGACAGCGGCGCCCTCGACGGCCTGCGCCTGGGTGGCGGCGTGCGCTATGTCGGCTACAGCTGGGCCGATGCGGAGAACACCATGAAGGTGCCGTCCTACACGTTGTTCGATGCCTCGGTGGGGTATGACCTGGGCAAGGTCGGCTTGAAGGGCGTGGACGTGCGCCTGAACGCGAACAACCTGACCAACGAAACCTACGTCGCTTCGTGCGCCAGCCTGAGCTATTGCTACATGGGTGAAGAACGCAATGTGGCGGCGACGGTGAGTTATCAGTTCTAACCTGTTCCTCAGATCGATCGTTCCCACGCTCCCGCGTGGGAACGTCGCCAGGGACGCTCCGCGTTCCGCTTCTGGAGTGTGACGCGGAGCGTCACGGGATGCGTTCCCACGCAGAGCATGGGAACGATCAGACCCGAACCGTATCCCCTTCCTCCCGCACCACACCCTCTTCCCGCACAAACCGGTTCGCCCGTTCAAACGTGCCAAAATCATTGAACCGCACACCCATCTCGCGCATCACCTCATGCGCCACCGGCACCGTCAGTTGACGAATGTAGAACGGCTCCTTCACCACGAAATGATGAATGCCGTGACTGCTGCCGAAGTTGAAGCAGAACGCCTGCAACGGCCACAGCCACCAGGGGTTGAGCACCTGGGTCTGCTGGATGACATTGCCCGGCTCGATGTCGCCGTAGTAGTGCATGTTCGAGCTGACGAAATGCAGGCAAAAGGTGCGCAACACGTTCGGGCCGATGATCACCACCGCGGCGATGTCGATCACGTGCATAACCGCCAGCGTTGTGGACGACCAATCAATTGAAGTCCCCAGCAGACTGGCGATGCCGTTGGCCCCATGAAAACCGAGAAACACATACCAGGCGCCCCAGTGCAGCAACGCCAGCGGGAAATACACCTTCAGCGTACGCTTGAGAATGCTGCGCTTGTGCGCCCAGCTCTTGGCCCGCAGCAGGCGGATGAAGGCCGACATCACGTTGTCCCCGACCATCAGCAACCGCGCCAGTCCCCAGGGCTCGCCGTTGGTGATGGCCCGCTCTTCCATGTCGGCCTCGCTGCCGGACACCTTGTGATGGTTGAGGTGCAGGTGGCGACGGATCCACGGATTGATCGTGCTCGGCCGCGCCAGCCACACCAGGCCCATCATCAAGTTGTGGGGCAGGCGCTGCTTGCGAAAATACATGCTGTGGATCAGGTCGTGTTCCAGCTCGTGGGTCAGGGACGCGAAAAACGCGTTGAGCAACAGGCACGCCCACCCGGCCAGGTGACCGTTGATGTAGAGCAGCGCCGAACCGATCATCCCGGCCAGGGCGAACGCCAGGATGCCCGCGCCCAACGCATCCTGGTGGCGCAGGATCGGATAGCGCTGGCGCAATTCTTCGCCCCGGGCCAGGACCACCTGGCGAATATGGGCCGATCGTTGTTGTGCATTCAATCGCTCGGGGCTTGCGCAAGTGCCGTGCATGGCTTACATCCTCTGTTAGAGATGTGCTCATCCTGCCGGGCGTAGTCCCACGGGGTGGTAGCCGTAAACGCCAACCTGTTGACCGCAAGCGCCAATCGTCATGACTGAACCCACCTCCCTTGCCAGCTGGACCCGCGCCCTGCGCAAACAGCTCGATGCGTTGGGCCTGGACAGCCACGCCTTGTGCGTCGAGGCCGGCCTCGACCCGCAATGGATGGACGACCCGAACGCCCGTTACCCGCTCTCGGCCACTACCCGCCTGTGGGCATTGGCCGTGCAGGCCAGCGGCGACCCGGCCATCGGCCTGCGGGTGTCGCGCTTCGTCAGCCCCACCACGTTTCACGCACTGGGTTATGCCTTGGTGGCGAGCGGCAGCCTGCGGGAAGTGTTCGAACGGATCGTGCGCTATCACCCGGTGGTCAGCGATGCACTGACCCTCCAACTGATCCGCGCAGAGGACCGCTATCGCTTTAGCCTCGAGGTGCCGCCGGGCCGACCGGTGCCAGCCTTTGAAGCCATCGACGCGTTCACGGCGATTTACGTGCGCACCTGTCGCAACCGCCTCGGCCGTGATTACGCACCGCTGGCGGTGTACCTGCGGCGCCCGGAACCGGCGGACCCCAGCCCCTGGCACAAAGTGTTCCGCTCGCCGGTGCATTTCGGCGCCGCGCAGGATTGCCTGGAGTTCAACCTCGCTGATTTCGACAGCCATCTGGACGACGCCAACCCGGAACTGGCCGAACACAACGAAACCGTGCTCGAACGCACCCTCGCCCAGCTCAAGCCGCTGACCTGGGAGCGCAAGGTACGTTCGGCCATCGAGGCCCAATTGCCCGAAGGCGAGCCCAGCGCCGAACGCATCGCCCAAGCCATGCACCTGAGCCTGCGCAGCCTGCAACGGCACCTGGCCGACGAAGGCTGCCGTTTCGACGCCCTGCTCAACGAGTGCCGGGAGAATCTGGCGCTGCTGCACCTGCGGGATCCGAATTGCTCGCTGAGCGAAGTCAGCTACCTGTTGGGTTTTGCCGATGCCAGCAGCTTCAGCCGCGCATTCAAGCGCTGGACCGGGATGACGCCAGGGCAGTTTCGGGAAGGGTTGCGCTAGGGATTTGCAGTGCCTGGATTGCCCCCAATCGCGAGCAAGCTCGCTCCCAAAAGGTTCAGATCGGGTTCAGGGCGTGGTCAGGGCCCGCAACCGCTCGATGTCGAGGATTTCGATCTCGCCGTAACCCAGGTGCAGGATGCCCTGGGCCTGCAGGTCCTTGAGGATCTGGTTGGTGGTCTGGCGTGACAGCGCGAGCATCAGCGCCAGTTGTTCCTGGGGCAGTTGCAGGACCCGGCGGGCCGGTTCGATTTCACCGTAGCCTTCGGCGATCAGCAGCAGGCGGTGGGCCACGCGGGCCGGGGCGGGCATCAGGCTCAGGTGTTCGAGGTTGATGAAGGTCAGGCGCAGTTTGTGGCTCATCAATAATGCAAGATGCCGCCAGTGGATCGGCTGCTCTTGCAGGAATGCCAGCAACGGCGCCTGGGGCACGTGCAGAAGCGTACATTGACCGACAACCACCGCATCATGAGTGCGCGGCTGGCCATCGAACAGGCAGATTTCACCGAACCAGTGGGGCGCCTCTACCACGCTCAGCAACGCCTCCTTGCCCTGTTCGTTCACCGCACCGACGCGCACCGCGCCCTCCAGCACGGCATACAGCCCGCACGGTGGGTCGCCACGCTGGAACAACCGATGCCCCGGCGGCAGGCGGCGCACCCGTGCCATGCCCAGCAGACTATTGTGTAACTCAACAGGCAGATGGCTGTACCAGTGGCCGGCCATCAGGTGTGAGTGCCAGGGATGCGAATTCATGGAAACTCCGGGACAAGTGTCGGCTAACTGACAGAACGCCTTGTGGTACCTGGGCATCATGCAGGCATCACCTCAGGAGGAACAACAATGAAAAGCCTCGTCGATCATCTCAGTCAATACGCCGCCTATCATCGCGACCCGCGCAACATCGCCAGCCATTTCATCGGTATCCCGCTGATCTTCGTCGCCGTCGCCGTGCTGCTGTCACGGCCCGGCTGGCCAGTGGGCGCAGTCCTCGTGTCGCCGGCGCTGCTGGTGGCCGTGGCCAGTGCCTGGTTCTACCTGCGCCTGGAGTTGCGCCTGGGGGTGTTGATGACGGTGCTGCTGGGCCTGGCGCTATGGCTGGGCCAGGTGCTCGCCGCGCAAAGCACCCTGGTGTGGCTGGGCAGTGGCCTGGGGATGTTCGTGGTGGGTTGGGTGATCCAGTTCGTCGGTCACTATTACGAAGGCCGCAAGCCGGCGTTCGTCGACGACCTCACCGGGCTGATTGTCGGGCCGCTGTTTGTGGTAGTGGAAGCGGGTTTTCTGCTGGGGCTTCGCGGCGAACTGAAGCAGGCCATCGAAGAGCGCGTCGGGCCGGTGGCGTTGCGCAACCAGCGCTCGGCCGCCTGAAAACACCGCAATACCCCGCCTCCCCCCTTGTGGGAACGAACCTGTGGGAGCAAGGCTTGCCCGCGATGCAAACACCTCGGTGTAACTGATAGACCGAGGCGATGCCATCGCGGGCAAGCCTTGCTCCCACAAGCTCGCTCCCACAGGAGTTGGACCGTTACCGCTCAAGCCTTACAGCGCACCAAACTCGACCCGAATCGTCAGCGCGCCGGTGTTATCTTTCAAGCCAGACCCGTGCTGCCCGGTCAGGTCATCGTTGATGCACAGTTGCAGTTCCCCTTGCTGGTCGCCCGGAACCTGCCCCAGGTCACCCACCAGGAACGGCTTGCCATCATTGCCCACGCGACCGATCAAGGCGCCTTCGGCGGCACCGGGCAAGGCATAGCTGCTGTAGTCGATGTGCCTCGAACCGCCATTTCCATCGACATTGCCACCCTGCGGACTGGCACACCATCGCCCACTGACATAGCGCACCAGTCGCGGTACCAACCCGTTGACCTGCACGCCAGTGCCCTGCCAGGCGACGTTGGATTGGACCTGCATCGTCACCGCCCGCAGGTCATTGGCCAGCGTATCCCCAGCCTGGAACGACAGCGCCGCAATCGTCAGGCTCGGGTTCGAGGTGCCGGTGCTGGGGAACACGCCATCGCCCACCAGGAACAGGTTCTTGTGGTCCCAACTGCGCTGGTACTTGTCCACCACAGACTTGGTGGGGTCATCGCCCATGCGATAAGTCCCCATCAGGTGGCCGGCGCCCTGGAAGCTGTAGGGCACCTTGTCGTACGTAAAACATCCAGGTCCGATGATGCCCGTCAACTCCTGGGCACCGAGCAGCTCCTCGATGATGCGTGTCGCCAGTACTTTCGCCTGCTGGAAACCCTTCATGGTGTACTCGGACAGGTTGTAGTGGATTTCCGGCCGAGGGATGCCGAGCCGGTCCGTGTATTGGGTCGAGGGCACGATGTAGCATTGCGCGTGGTCGGGATCGTCCTCGACCTGCTCGACCAGGAAACCGATCCGGAACTGGCGGGTGAAGACGTCGTTGAGCTTTTGTACCAACGCCGTTCCGGATAGCAATTTATTGCTCGGGTTGGCGCCGCCATTGTTCTTCCCATCGATAAAGTCAGCGACCGTGGTGTAGGGATCACCGGCCGGCCAGTTCCAACCTTCGTTGCCAATCTCGATACGCCACGCCGCACGATCGCTGCGAAAGGCACCGTCGCGCAGGCTTTCGATGCCGGCCGTCGATAGCGGTCCCCGGTAGGGGAAAATCGCCTTGCCCTCGGGCATCAACCCCCACGCCAGATAAATGGGATGGTCAGCCAGGCCGCGCCCCACTTGCCCGCTGCTGTTGGCCACGCCGGAGTGCAGTAGCAGTTTCGGTGTTTCGATCGCATGGGCGGCGATCACATAACGTTGTCCTATTGCCACGCCGGTTCCAGTGACGGGGCCATCTTCCAACTGATATTGCTTGAACTCGATGCCATTGATATTGCTGTCAGTGCCAACGGTTACTTTGCTGGCCACGGTTCGATAAAGCACGCGGACCTTGCCAGTATTCAACGCTTTGTTCATGGTCACAGTGGCGTCGTACTTGGCCTGGATCGGGCAGATCGGCGTGCAGTTGGTATTGCCGGCGCATACCCGGCGACCGGCATAAGGTTGGGAGTTGCGCCCAGCCGGCGTCGGGCTGACTACCAGCGGCAGGCTATCGAACGTCTGTCCCGTGACAGCCGTGACAAAGCTGCCATCGACCAGCGACAACGGAATGCTGCGCATCGGGAATGCATAACCCTCGGGAAAGGTCATGCCCAGATAACCTTGGTCGGCGACGTTGGCCGACACACCGATTTCCGCTTCCGCCCGGCAATAGGCGCTTTGCAGATCGTCATAACCTATCGGCCAATCCACCCCGACGCCATACTTGGACCGCAGGCGAAAATCGTTCGGCACCATGCGCAGGCAGGTTCCGACCCAATGCCATGTCGTGCCGCCACCCACCCGTTCGTAAGTGCTCGTAAAGGGCATCGGGCCTTTCTGGACCAAGTAGCTGACCGCCGGGTTGTTCCAGTTGCCATTGAGCAGATCGGCAATGGTCGCCCGTGGAGCGTTCAGTTCGGCCGGCCCCTTGAGATGTGGGTCCAGTGTCGTGCTTGGTGGGTAAGGGGACTCAGGGGTTTTCAGCGTCGCGGTATAGAAACGCTCCAGATACTGGGCACGATTGACCGGTATCTCCGGCCCCGATTCGAGTACCAGTACATCAATCCCGGCCATGCTCAACTGATAGGCAATGATGCTACCGGCCAGGCCTGCGCCAACGATCACCACTTCGGCTTGTTCGGTACTCATGACAACGCTCCTTGCTGTCCGTTAGCGGATACGCCGGTCAAATCTTCAAGGCTGGAGGGCGCGCTGTTCCAATACCCAAAAAACGATTCGCTGTAGCCCATCGGGTGAGCCTGAGCGATTTTCCAGGCCCAGCTGTGGATGTAGGCCTGATCGGACACCACCGCTGAATCATCTTTCTTGAAAGGCGCCATATCGAACGGTTGATACCAGACGCCCAACAACCACAGCTTCATGATCGAGCGCGCGGCGAGTACCGTGCGTGGAATCGTCGGTTGCATGTTGAACTTCAGTATCTGCTGGGCGATCTGGTCGGGCGGGAAGTGCTCAGCCACCAGGGTGGCGTATTGAGTCAAGAGCGCGTTGAGCACGTCGGAAGGAACTCGCGCAGTGACATAATCGAGAAAGATCGGCGGCAAACCGACCGGGTCGATCTGAGGTGCCAAACGATCCGTCGAGATGCCAATAAGGGCTGATGACAGGCCTACGAAATTATCCAGATTGCTGCTCATTGCTTGGCTCCTTGTCCACTGGTGGACTGTGCGCGTTCGAGCAAATAGGTGAAATCCGCGAAGCTGGTACGCGGCGACTCGGTGACATGGGTGGCCGCATTGCCATGGCAAGCCATGCAACTGGAAGACGCCTGGGGCACGGTGCCCTGGATGTAGGTCTCCAGCGTGGCGTTGGCCAGGAACGAGGGCGCAGGGCTGCCCAGCGGGTTGGCGGCCGATATCTGGCAGTTCTTGGGCGGGTCTGACGGCCACTGGGTACTGATCAGTTGATAGTTCGCCCAGACGCTCTTCGGGTTCACCGTACGCAACAGACCTTGATACGTAGCGTTCAGTTTTTTGGTGGCCTCGGTGAGCGGCACGTCGCGCACGATCTGCGAGGGCGTCGCCTTGACCGCCGGGTTCCATGGCCGTGGTGGCGGCTGGTTGATGTCGCTTGTGCTGGCTGCGTTGTAGAACAGATAAGGCCCCGTCCGCTGGGCAACGGGCGTGGTTTTTTCCGGCACGTTTTTCACATGCTCAAAGGTTGACCAGACCCATTGCGCCGCACTGGCGGTCTTATGGACCATGTGCAACCCCACCAAACCGACCGGCTCGGACACGCACGACTCCGCGACAATCGGTCCATGGCTCGGGTCGTTGTTGCCCGGGGTGTAGACCAGCGCATCGACGGTGTGAAAGTCCTGCCGGTTGTCGTTGGGGCCCAGTACTTTCCACGACGCCTTCACCATCACCGCGCCGACCTGCTTGGTCTCGGTGGAACCACAACTGAACGCCACGGCATTGGTCGGCTTCGCGGCGAAAAACGCCTGCTGTCCTTCAATGCTGTACAGGCCGTTGTCGACGATGCCGTTGAACATCGATTGGTTGACCACGATTTCGTTGCGCGTGTACGTACCGTTCTGGTCCACCAGCGGGCCGCTCTCGAAGGGCTGGATAAATTCATCCAGCACATCGGGCACCTTGCCCATTTGCTGCAACAGGCGACCGGGCTTGAGCGACTTGCACGC
Source organism: Pseudomonas brassicacearum subsp. brassicacearum (assembly GCF_008801605.1). Classification (GTDB taxonomy): domain Bacteria; phylum Pseudomonadota; class Gammaproteobacteria; order Pseudomonadales; family Pseudomonadaceae; genus Aquipseudomonas; species Aquipseudomonas brassicacearum. The sequence continues at coordinate 29,977 of NZ_VZPJ01000024.1, forward strand.
TTCGGGCAGGGTCGCCGGGGCATTCCAGGGCAGCGGGGCCTGGCCCTTGGCGCGGAAAATCTGGTAGCTCTCTTTCCAGCTTTCCCACACGGTGGCGCCATCCTGCTTGCCGATGGAGGTGCCGGTATTGGGGTCGCCGTTATCCAGCGCCGGCCAGCTCAGGGCGATGAAGGTCTGCCACGACAGCTCATCGAAATTGGCTTGCAGGCTGACCAGTGAAACGGGCTTGGTCACCGTGACATCGAAGGGTATCTGGGGGGACAACGAGGGGGCGGCGCTGGCGGCCGGGGCCAGCAAGACGCCTAACAATGCACAGCCAAGCGGGCCATGCCGACTGACTTCCACTCTCATACTCATCTCCTTGGCATCAGGCGCCAGGAGATAACACCGGTCCGTCATTGGACTCTCACTGCCTCCTGGCAAGTCAGAGTCTAGGTAGGGTTTGATTCAAGGACAGGTGCAGAAGTAGAACCGATTGAAGCAAACAGAAACGTCGTTATTCAGATTCAGATCGAGGTAATGTCGAGGACGCCATCGCGAGCAGGCTCGCTCCCACAATGGATCTGCGCCACACACAAATCCCCTGTGGGAGCGAGCTTGCTCCGGGCGGCGTTCCGACGATGCTTTTGCTTTTAGAGGTTGGCGACTTTCTGCCAGACCTTCGGCTTGAAGAACAGCGTCTCGCCCTTCGCCAGGCCCACCAGGCTGTCGTGATCCTTCACCACTTCCGCCTCGATCAGCTCGCTCTGGCCTTCCACCTTCAGGGTCACCCGAGTGGTGGCGCCGAGCGGACGGATGTCGCGCACTTCGGCGGCGTGGTGGTCTTCCAGCTCCGAGCGCGACAGCGAAACTTCGTGAGGGCGGAACAGCACATGCCGGTCCTCACCCAAGTGCAGGCGGTTCGAGTCGCCGAGGAAGTGATACACAAAATCGCTGGCCGGGTTTTCGTAGACGTCGCCGGGCGAGCCGATCTGCTCGATCACGCCTTTGTTCATCACCACGATCCGATCGGCGACTTCCATGGCCTCTTCCTGGTCGTGTGTCACGAACACCGAGGTCAGGTTGATGTCCTCGTGCAGCCGCGCCAGCCAGCGGCGCAGTTCCTTGCGGACCTTGGCGTCGAGGGCGCCGAACGGTTCATCCAGCAGCAACACCTTGGGCTCCACCGCCAGGGCGCGGGCCAGGGCGATACGCTGGCGCTGGCCGCCGGACAGCTGCTCCGGGTAACGGTCGGCGAGCCAGTCCAGCTGCACCATGTTCAACAGCTCGTGGACCTTGGTCGCGATCTGGCTTTCGTTCGGGCGCTGGTTCTTGGGCTTCATGCGCAGGCCGAAGGCAACGTTGTCGAACACCGTCATGTGGCGGAACAAGGCGTAGTGCTGGAACACGAAACCGACGTTGCGATCACGCACGTCGTGGCCGGACACGTCCTCGCCGTGGAACACGATGCTGCCTTGGTCCGGGGTTTCGAGGCCGGCGATGATCCGCAGCAGAGTGGTCTTGCCGCAACCCGACGGGCCCAGCAGCGCCACCAGCTCGCCGCTCTGGATATCCAGGCTGATCTCGTCCAGGGCCCTGAACGCGTTGAAATTCTTGCTGACGTTACGGACTTCGATCGACATGACTTATTCCTCCGCGGCGCTGGCGCGCAGGCGGTTGATTCGGTTTTCGCTCCACTGCTTGAGCAGCAGGATGAAGAGCGCCAGGATCAGCAACAGGCTCGCCACAGCGAACGCGGCCACGTGGTTGTATTCGTTGTAGAGGATCTCGACGTGCAGCGGCAGGGTGTTGGTCACCCCGCGAATGTGCCCGGACACCACCGACACCGCGCCGAACTCACCCATGGCCCGGGCGGTGCACAACACTACGCCATAGATCAGGCCCCACTTGATGTTCGGCACGGTGACATGCCAGAACATCTGCCAGCCATTGGCGCCGAGCAGGCGCGCAGCCTCCTCTTCCTGGGTGCCCTGCTCCTGCATCAGCGGGATCAGTTCACGAGCCACGAACGGCACGGTGACGAAGATGGTCGCCAGGACGATGCCCGGCAGCGCAAACACGATCTGGATGTCGTGATCCGACAGCCACGGCCCGAACAAGCCCTGGGCGCCAAACATCAGCACGTAGACCAGGCCCGCGATCACTGGCGACACCGAGAACGGCAGGTCGATCAGCGTCACCAGCATGCTCTTGCCGCGGAATGAATATTTGCTCACGCACCACGCGGCACTGACGCCGAACACCAGGTTCAGCGGCACCGAGATCAGCACCGCAACCACCGTGAGCTTCAACGCCGACAGTGCGTCGGGTTCAAAGATCGCGGTGAAGAACGCCCCCAGCCCGAGCTTCAGGCCCTGGGACACCACGATGAACAGCGGTAACAGCAGAAACAGCGCAAAAATCAGCCAGCCGAGGCCGATCAACACGCGCCGCGACGTTGCACTGCCGCGGCGAGCGGCATTGGTGGAGGCCGCGGAAATAGACGATTGGGACATGTTCGCACCTCCTTATGGGGTTTCGATGCGCCGCTGCAGCAGGTTGATCAGCAGCAACAGGACGAAGGAAACCACCAGCATCAGCACGCCGATGGAGGTGGCGCCGGTGTAGTCGTATTGGTCGAGCTTGACCATGATCAGCAGCGGCAGGATCTCGGTTTTCATCGGCATGTTGCCGGCGATGAAAATCACCGAACCGTACTCGCCCACGCCACGGGCAAAGGCCAGGGCGAAGCCGGTCAACCAGGCCGGCAACAACGCCGGCACGAGGATGTGGCGGAACACCTGCCATGGCTTGGCGCTGAGGCAGGCAGCGGCTTCTTCGACTTCACGGGGAATATCGGCCAGCACCGGCTGCACCGTGCGCACCACGAACGGCAACGTCACGAAGGTCAGCGCCAGGGTGATGCCCAGCGGCGTATAGGCGATCTTGAAGCCCAGGTCAGTGGCGAACTGGCCGACCAGGCCGGTCGGCGCATACAACGCCGTCAGGGCAATACCGGCCACGGCGGTGGGCAGGGCGAACGGCAGGTCGATCATCGCGTCGATGATCTTGCGACCGGGGAAGGTGTAGCGCACCAGTACCCAGGCCAGCAACGTACCGATCACGCCGTTGATGATGGCGGCGTACAGCGCGGTGCCGAAACTGAGTTTCAGGGCCGCCAGCACACGCGGCGCCGAAATGATCGCCCAGAACTGTTCCCAGGTGAGCTGGGCGGCATGCACGAACATCGCCGCCAGGGGTATGAGCACAATCAGACTGAGGTACACCAGGGTGTAGCCCAGCGTCAGCCCGAAGCCGGGTATGACGGGGGATATGCGACGCGACATAAAGGTCCTTGGTTAAAAACACTAAACATGGAAGCAAGACTGGGTGGGAGCAAGGCTTGCCCGCGATAGAGGCGACTCGGTTTCTGAAGGACCGCATCGCATCCATCGCGGGCAAGCCTTGCTCCCACAAAATCCCCTCGCCACAAATTCGGTGTCCGGATTTAGCTTTGTTTCAGCTTACTGCGCCTGATAGATCTGGTCGAACACGCCACCATCGTTGAAGAATTTCGGTTGGGCGCTTTTCCAGCCGCCGAAGTCCTTGTCGATGGTCACCAGGTCCAGTTTCGGGAACTGCCGGGCGTACTTGGCGGCCACATCCTTGTCCCGTGGACGATAGAAATTTTTCGCGGCGATTTCCTGGCCGGCCGGGCTGTACAAGTGCTTGAGGTAGGCTTCGGCGATCTCCAGGTTGCCCTTTTTCTCGGCGTTCTTGTCCACCACCGCCACAGGCGGTTCGGCGAGGATCGACAGCGACGGCACGACGATGTCGAACTTGTCCGCACCACCGTCCTCTTTCAACGCCAGGAAGGCTTCGTTTTCCCAGGCCAGCAATACGTCGCCCTGACCGTTGTTGACGAAGGTAATGGTCGAGCCACGGGCACCGGTGTCGAGGATCGGCACGTGCTTGAACAGTGCCTGCACGTATTCCTTGGCCTTGGCTTCGTCACCCCCGTTGGCCTTCAGGCCATAGGCCCAGGCGGCGAGGAAGTTCCAGCGCGCACCGCCGGAGGTCTTCGGGTTCGGGGTGATGACCGACACGTCGTTCTTGATCAGGTCGCCCCAATCCTTGATGCCCTTGGGGTTGCCCTTGCGCACCAGGAACACGATGGTGGACGTGTAGGGCGTGCTGGCTTCCGGCAGGCGTGTTTGCCAGTCCGCTGGCAGGGATTTGCCCAGCTTGGCGATTTCATCGATGTCACCAGCCAGGGCCAGAGTCACCACGTCGGCCCGCAGACCATCGATCACCGCCCGGCCTTGCTTGCCCGAACCACCGTGGGACTGCTGGATCTTCACGCTGTCGTCCGGGTGCGCTTTCTTCCAGAAACTGGCGAATTCGGCGTTGTAATCCTGGTAAAGCTCACGCGTCGGGTCGTAGGACACGTTGAGCAGCTCGTAATCCTTGGCGACGGCGGAACCTGCAAAAACAGCACTGGCCAGCGCGGCCAGGGCATAACGACGAATGGACGACATGGTGAAAGCTCCTGGAATTCTGGTTTTCTTATGGCTTCTGGAAATTCGTTTGGCTTGTAGAAAAAGATCGCAGCCTTCGGCAGCTCCTACACTCAGCCCCCCGTAGGCACCGCCGAAGGCTGCGATCTTTTGTCTTTCTTCAAGACGGCTTATGACTCGGCTGCTGCAGCCGGAATTTTTCCTTGCGTTCGATCTGAACCACCTGCGCGTTGTGCACGGTGATTTCCACCGCCCCAAAACGCAGATCGCGCAATGCGCTCTGGATCTCGCGCAAGATGGTTGCTTCGTCCTGGCCGTCAACGCTACGTAGAGATGCGCTCATGCTGCTGCTCCTTTGAATGAATGCCTGGCAGTGGGCGGCACTGCTTGCGGCGTGGGAGCAATACTAGATAAGTGCGGATATTCTTAAAAAGACTATTTAAGAATTTTTATATAACCAAAATTACATAAAGTAGCCGACGCCCTACGGCAGGGGTGATTGGGGGCTTTTCCCTGCCAAACCCTCGGATATTTCCTTCAAAACGCCGGGCTGTTCATGAACTAGGCAGCGCTCTATGGCGCGGATAACCTCTGTTCGTCATCGCAAAAAACGGTGACACGGACGTGCAAGTCCGGCGGAGGACACAATTGTCGATGGCTATTCATCGGGCATTTTTTTATGCTCGCGAGTCGTTATGGCAGCTGTGTATGGGAGATCTTCGGGTCTGCCGGGTACTCCGACCGGTCTTGCACACCTATGCATAGCTGCCACCTCTCTCGACTGTGCAAGCGAAGCGGTGTTGGCTCCTGAAAACTTCGGAGTACAACTATGTTCAAGCCATCACCTAATCCGCCGCAAAACGGCCACAAATCCCGCGTCCAAGCGCAGGAAGAAAAAAAGCTCGATGACGCCGCCACCCGCGCCCTCGACTACTACCTCAACCCCAAGCCCGCCTCACCGCCTGAACCCGACAGCACCAAGCTGTTCATCGTCGCCCCTCACATCGACACCGAAACCCTGCTCGCCAACGCCTCCGAAGACCTGCTCTCCATCAGCACCATCGCCGCCGACCTGGCTGACGACGTGGATGACTCACGCCGCTGCGTCGCCCTGGCGATCAGCCGCATGGCCGATGGGGTGCAGTTGTTGGTCGAGCGGGCGTTGGATCATCTGGAAACCAAGGAGATGGCGGCGCCTGGGGCCAAGGGGTAGCGCTTGCATTGATGCAAGCTGAGCCGACGCCATCGCGAGCAAGCTCGCTCCCACAGGGGAATTGGGTTGTCGCGGATACCACAGTCAACCCAAAACAACTGTGGGAGCGAGCTTGCTCGCGATAGCGGAGTGTCAGGCAACAATGATGCAAGCTGAACCGACGCCTTCGCGAGCAAGCTCGCTCCCACAGGGGAAACGCGGTCTCACCCAGAGCCAGGTCGGCTACTAGGCCGCCTCGCGGTGGACGTTGATCTCGGGCGCCCCGTTAACCACGATGGCCGAACGCAGGCATTGTGGAGTGGGCCCACGGAGCAATGCCGGAGTGAGGGCACACCGAGCCCAAGCGAGGTGCCGAGTGGTGGGGCAAAAGCGTTTTGCTTACTTTTGACTGGGCCGGCTTCCGGGCTCTTCAAAAGTGAGCCGCCGTCAGGGCGGAACCCTAAGCCGCCGTTACCGCAGCAACAGATATGCACTCGACCAACATCAATACCCCTGAGGATCAAGCAATAACCGGCACCCGATCCCAATCCAACAGCGCCGCCGCCACGGGCCGGCCAAACCAGTAACCCTGCCCCAGCTCACAAGCCTGGCCAAGCAAAAAAGCCGCCTGCTCACGCTGCTCGATGCCCTCGGCGTGCACCTGCATACCCATGCTGTGGGCCAGGGCAATGATCACCCGGACGATCGCCGCATCATCCTCATCCCACGGCAACCCCGCGACAAAACCCTGATCGATCTTCAGCTTCTGCACCGGCAAACGCTTGAGCCGCAGCAGCGACGAATACCCCGTGCCAAAATCGTCGATGGCCAGGCGCACGCCCAGCTCCCGCAGGCGATGCATCTGCTCCAGTGCCACCTCTGGGTCTTCCATCACCGCGCTTTCCGTCACTTCCAGTTCCAGGCAACCCGGATCCAGGCCCGTGTCGTGCAACACCTGGGCGACTTGGTCATACAACTCGCGACGGGCAAACAACCGACTCGATACGTTGACGGCGACAAACGACAGCGCCACGCCGGCCTGCTGCCACTGACACATCTGCCGGCAGGCCTGGTCCATGACCCAGGCATCGACCTGGGCAATCAGGCCGGTACGTTCAGCGATGGGAATGAACTCGGCCGGCGACACCAGCCCCCGCGTGGGATGCTCCCATCGCACCAGCGCCTCGACACCGATCAGACGACTGGTCGCCAGCTCGTGGACCGGCTGGTAGTGAACGCGCAACTCCTGTTGCTGCAGCGCGCGCCGCAATTCGAAGGCAATCTCGACCCGCTGCTGGGCGTGGGCCGTGAGTTCTTCGGTGTACAAGGCATAGCCGTCGCGTCCGGCGTTCTTGGCCTTGAACAACGCCGAATCGGCATTGCGCAGCAGTTGCCCGGCGCTCAGGGCATCGCCGGGAAACAGGCTGATGCCGATGCTGGCATTGATGAACAATGCGTGGTCATCGAACCGCAGGGGCTCTTTCAAGGCATCGAGGATGCGCCGGGCCAACGCCGCTGCCTGGCCTGGCTGCGAGCAGTTTTCCACCAGCACCGCAAATTCGTCGCCCCCGAGCCGGGCCAGGGTCACCCCTGGCGCAAAAAGCCCGCGAAACCGCTCGGCCACGCCTTTGAGCAATTCATCGCCCACGTTGTGACCCAGGCTGTCATTGATGTTCTTGAAGTGATCCAGGTCCAGCAGCAACAGGGCGCAGCCACGCTTGTGCAATTGCGCTGACGCCAGGGCCTGCTCGGTGCGATCGGAAAACAGCAGGCGGTTGGGCAAGCCGGTCAACGGGTCATGATGGGCCAGGTAAGCCAGTTCGTGCTCGGAGTCCTTGATGGCGCTGATGTCGGAAAACACCGCGACATAATGGCTGACCTCGCCGCTGTCGTCGCGAATGACGCGGATCGTCTGCCATTGCGGGTAGATCTCACCGCTTTTACGCCGATTCCAGATCTCGCCGCTCCATTCGCCCTGGCTGTTCAGGGAAGCAAACATGTCGCGATAGAACTCCGGCCCGTGGCGACCGGACTTGAACAGGCTGGGGCGCTGGCCCAGCACTTCGTCCCGCACATAACCGGTGATCGCGATGAAGGCCCGGTTCACGTGCACGATCAGGCCGTTGCGGTCGGTCACCAACACCCCTTCGCGGGTGCAATCGAAGACGGCGGCAGCCTGGCGCAGGCGCTCTCGATCGGCGCCGTGCTCGCCCTTGGCGAAAAATCGCGAGATCCGCGCCCGCGCCAGGAAGACCAACCCGGCGCTGAACAGAGCCCAGGCATAGCCGTTGATCAGTAGCCAGCGTTGTCTGTCGGCGAATTGATCGAAGAAACTGGTCGATAAATAACCAGTCAGTTGCAGCCAGATGACTGACAGCACAAGATAAAGCAGCGCTACGCGCATGGCACTGCGTTGATAGACAGTCATTCGGCCATCCATGTCCCTACAAAGAGGTGGATTATAGAGGAAGAAACATCCAGCCACTCTTATCTGAAAGGCCGACTGGTTTTATCTGTAGGGCCGGTGATAATGCAACGGCTGTTTCTATCTTTATGAGGGCCCTACAGCCTATGTGGTACGAAGGTTTTCTTGGCTTGTCGGCCTGGTCACTGGTGGCAGTCACCCTGCTGATGACCCACGTCACGATCATTGCCGTCACGGTCTACCTGCACCGTTATTCGGCGCACCGCTCCCTGGAGCTCAATGCGGGTCTCAAACATTTCTTCCGTTTCTGGCTGTGGCTGACCACGGCACAGAACACCCGCGAGTGGACCGCCATCCACCGCAAGCACCACGCCAAATGCGAAACCGTCGACGACCCCCACAGCCCGGTCATAAAAGGCTTGTCCACCGTGCTGCGCAAAGGCGCCGAGCTGTATCGCGCCGAGGCGGAAAATCCGGAAACCCTGCGCATCTACGGCAAGAACTGCCCCGACGACTGGATCGAGCGCAACCTCTACAGCCGCTTCCCGCTGCTGGGCGTGGCGATCATGGGCGTCATCGACCTGCTGCTGTTCGGCACCATCGGCATCACCATCTGGGCCATCCAGATGATGTGGATTCCCGTGTGGGCCGCCGGCGTGGTCAACGGCCTGGGCCATGCCGTGGGCTACCGCAACTTCGAATGCCGCGATGCGGCGACCAACCTGGTGCCCTGGGGCATCCTGATCGGCGGCGAAGAACTGCACAACAACCACCACACCTACCCCAACTCGGCCAAGCTGTCGGTACGCAAATGGGAGTTCGACCTGGGCTGGGCCTGGATCCGGGTGTTCAGTGTCCTGCGCCTGGCCAAGGTCCAGCGGGTTGCGCCGATCGCCCACCGGGTCGAAGGCAAGGGCCACTTGGACATGGACACGGCCATGGCGATTCTCAACAACCGTTTCCAGATCATGGCGCAGTACCGCCGGCTGGTCATCGCGCCGCTGGTCAAGCAGGAACTGGAAAAGGTCGATCACTCGGTGCGTCATCAGTTCCACCGGGCCAAACGCCTGCTGTCGCGGGAAACCAGCCTGCTGGACGACCGTCACCACGTGCGCATCCAGAACATGCTCGAACACAGCCAGGCGCTGAAGGTGATCTACGAGAAACGCCTGGCCTTGCAGCAGATCTGGGTCAAGACCAGCAGCAACGGCCACGACATGCTCGCCGCCATCAAGGAATGGGTCCACGAGGCCGAGGCCAGCGGCATCCAGTCCCTGCGGGACTTCGCCGACCAGCTCAAGACCTACTCGCTACGGCCTGCCACGGCCCTGTAGGAGCTGCCGAAGGCTGCGATCTTTCGATCTTTCGCTTGAGATTCAAGCGTCAGGGGAAAGATCGCAGCCTCGCTCCGCTCGACAGCTCCTACAGGCCCAGCGGGGGCAATCTCTGGCCACAAGTTCAGCCCCCATAAACTGACCGGCTAAATCCCCCGCCCTTCGTCGCCTGAAAAGGAACTTCGCCCCAAATCCCCTATCTCAAAGAGCACTTCGCCATCCAGGCGGGTTTTGGAGAAAGCGCGTGCGAACCAACAGCAGTGCATGCTCTTTGAGATTTGTACCGATGGTCGACAAGAACCTACAGGATTACTCCCTACCTCATTGGCCCGAGGCAGCCCAGACGCTCATGGCGCTGATGCATGCCCAGGGTGAAGTGGCGCGCCTGAGCGAGCGTGAGCAGCTGTTCAGCTCGTTGCTGGTCAGCGTCAATGCCGTGCTGTGGGCGTTCAACTGGGAAACCCGCCAAGTGCTGTATGTCAGCCCCGCCTACGAGCGGATCTTCGGCCGCCCCGCCGGCCTGGTCCTGGCTGACTTCAACGAATGGCGCGACGCAATCTACCCCGACGACCTGGAATACGCCGAACGCAGCCTGGCCGAAGTATTGGTCAAAGGCGCCGTCGAAGACCGTGAATACCGCATCATCGCCGGCAACGGCCAGATCCGCTGGCTGAGCGACAAATGCTTCATCAACCGCAAGGCCGAGCCAGGGCAACCGGTGATTGTGGTGGGCATTGCCGAAGACATCACCGAAAAGAAGCTGCTGGAAAGCGAACTCCAGCGCCTGGCGACCACCGACGTGCTGACCCAAAGCAGCAATCGCCGGCATTTCTTCGAATGCGCCCACCGTGAATTCGAGCAGGCACGGCTACAAGGCATGCCCATGGCGTTCCTGTTGCTCGACATCGATGACTTCAAGGTGATCAACGACACCTACGGCCACCAGGAAGGCGATACCGTGTTGCAGAGAATCGCCGAAAGCGGGCGGTCCGTGCTCCGGCGCGGTGACCTGTTCGGGCGGATCGGCGGCGAAGAGTTCGCCGCGGTGTTCCCCGGCTGCGCCCCGGACATGGCGCTGCAAGTGGCCGAGCGGTTGCAACGGGAGATCCAGCGCCTGGCCTTCCGCAGCGGGGAACGGGGCTTCGGTATTACCGTCAGCCAGGGCCTGACCGGCATCACGGCCGACGACCAGAGCCTCGACAGCCTGTTCGCCCGCGCCGACGCGGCCATGTACGAAGCCAAGCGCCAGGGCAAGAACCGCATCATCGCGGCTTGAGTGAGTTGTCCCGCCACTGAACCCCTGTGGGAGCAAGGCTTGCCCGCGATAGCAGCGCCTCGGTGTCCACTTGAACCCGAGTTGCCTGCATCGCGAGCAAGCTTTGCTCCCACAAAGCTCGCTCCCACAGGGGGGTTAGGTGGTGGTGCTACTTGCGGCGCAACCGCATCAACTCCGGCAAGCCGATCTTCAGCAACCGTGCCGTGCGCCCCCGGGCCAGCTCTTCAAGTCCTTCATGCTCGGTCAGGTGGGCCATCTGCGCCGCCATGTTCATCACCAGTGCCTCGCGGGAATAAACCCCACCACCCAGGCTATAGGCTGCCGCGATCAACTCACGCAGCTCCAGCGGCAGGCGCCAGCGAGTGCGCAGCGCCGAGCCGAAACCGGCGCCGTATTGATCTAGGCAACTCCCTACTTCCTCCAACTCATCCAACTCGCCACCCGCCTGGGTCCACTCCTCCAGGCAACGCAACAGCGCCAGGTCGCCCAGGCGGTGTAACAGCCCCGCGCAGTAACAACGCTCCGGTTCCAGATCCAGTAGCCGCGCCAGGATCCGGGCGTACTCCGCGGTGTGCAGCGACAATTCCCAGTAGCGCTTGGCATAGTCCGCCAGACAGGGAACGGTGAGCCGGGCGCAGCGCTTGAGGGTCAGGCCGAGAATCAGGTTCATGCTTTGCCCGGTGCCGAGCTGGTGCAGCGCCTGGGCCACGGTCTGCACCGGGCCGCCGCCCTGATGCTGGGCAGCGCTGTTGGCCGCCGCAATCAGCACCCCAGTGATTTGCGGGTCGGTACGAATCTCTTCTTCCAGCAGCTTCAGATCCAGGCCAGCGGGGTTGAGGCAGCGCTTGACTGCCACCTGCACATCGGTCATCAGCGGCGCGCCTTCGGACAGATCACGCCGACGCTCCAGAAAAGCTATCAGGGTCAACCCCGGCCCCGGAACCGGCGCATCGTTGGAGGTTTCTTCACCGCCCACCAACAACCCCTGCAAACGCTGGGTCAGGTTCTCCCGGTTCAAGGGCTTGGTCAGATACGCGGTCGGCGCCAGCGGCAAGACCTCGCGCACGCTGGCGCTGTCGTTGCGTCGGCTCATCAGGATGAACGGCAACGGCGGGGTGCGATGCTGCTGGCGAAGGCCACGCAGAATCGCCAGGCCATCAACCCCCGGCAGCTCCCAATCGGCGATCACCAGGTCGTAGGGATGTTTCGCCAGCAAATCCAAAGCCTCTTTGCCGTCGCCACAAGTGTCCACCCGAGCATCGCAGCGCACACCCGACAACACCTGCTCAAGCAGCTCACGGGACGCCGGATCGGCCTCGGCGATCAACACACGCGGTACAGCGGGTAAATCCACAGCAGTCATGCAGCATGCTCCCTTGCCATACTTGCACCTTAGACCTTGGTGGCCGTTCCAGACAGCTCAAAATCCACCGGGCAGGTTCGCGGACATGAAAAAACCCGCCAGAAGGCGGGTTTTTGTGGATCAGCGCACAACCGTCACTCAGAGTTCGGAGAAGCACTCTTCGAGGATCGCCAGGCCTTTGTCCAGTTGCTCGTCCGGCGCGGTCAGCGGCACCAGCACCCGCAGTACGTTGCCGTAGGTGCCGCAGGACAGCAGGATCAGGCCCTTGTCGCGCGCCTTGGCCACGATTTGGGCTACCGCTGCCGCGTTCGGCTTGTGGGAGTCGCCGTTTTCGAACAGCTCCACGGCGATCATCGCGCCCAGGGCACGCACGTCACCGATGACCGGGTACTTCTTCTGGATCGCCTTGAGGCCGGTCACCAGACGCTCGCCCACCGCCTTGCAGCGGTCCAGCAGGTGTTCTTCTTCGAACACGTCCATTACCGCCAACGCCGCCGCACAGGCGATCGGGCTACCGGCGTAGGTGCCACCCAGGCCACCCGGCGCGATTGCATCCATGTACTCGGCCTTGCCGCACACACCGGCCAACGGGAAGCCGCCAGCGATGGATTTGGCGAAGGTGGTCAGGTCGGCGGCAACGCCCATCTGCTCCATGGCGAAGAAGGTGCCGGTACGGCCGGCACCGGTCTGCACTTCGTCAGCGATCAGCAGGATGCCGTGCTGGTCGCACAAAGCGCGCAGGCGCTTCATGAATTCCTTGGGTGCTACGTAGAAACCACCTTCGCCCTGTACCGGCTCGATGATGATTGCCGCGATGTCACGCGGCTCGGCGTCGTTCTTGAAGATACGCTCGATGCTGGCGATGGAGTCGTCGATGCTCACGCCGTGCAGTTCGTTCGGGTAAAGCGCGCGGAAGATGCCGCCGGGCATCAGACCCATGCCGGCCGAGTACGGCACGACTTTACCGGTCAGGCCCAAGGTCATCATGGTGCGACCGTGGTAAGCGCCGGTGAAGGCGATCACACCGGCACGGCCCGTGGCGGCGCGGGCGATTTTCACGGCGTTTTCCACCGCTTCCGAACCGGTGGTCACCAGCAGGGTTTTCTTGGCGAAATCACCCGGCACCTTGGCGTTGATTTTTTCGCACAGTTCCACGTAGGGCTCGTAGGCCAGGACCTGGAAGCAGGTGTGGGTCAGCTTGTTCAGCTGCTCGGTCACGGCGGCGATGATTTTCGGGTGTACGTGGCCGGTGTTCAGCACGGCGATGCCGCCGGCGAAGTCGATGAATTCACGACCTTCAACGTCGGTTACCGTGGCGTTCTTCGCCGATTCGGCAAAGATCGGGTGAATCTGGCCAACACCGCGTGGAACAGCGGCGGTACGGCGGGCCATCAAGTCAGCGTTAGTCTTGCTCATTACAGTCCTCATTCGCCGCTCATCGGTCGGCGTGGCTCAAGGAATACATGGCGGGGAGGCAACTGCGACAGCATGCGATGATCGACTGCCGCAGCGTTCCGGCCACAAGAAACAGAACGGGTGAAACGCGCAAAGGGACAGCGCTCTCGTGCCCTTTGCGCTTGAAGCAGATCAGATACCCAGGCAGAGGTATTTGATTTCCAGGTAATCCTCGATGCCGTACTTGGAGCCTTCACGGCCCAGGCCCGAAGCCTTGATGCCGCCGAATGGCGCGACTTCGTTGGAAATCAACCCGGTGTTGACGCCGACCATGCCGTATTCCAGGGCTTCGGCCACACGGAACACACGGCCCAGGTCGCGAGCATAGAAGTACGAGGCCAGGCCGAACTCGGTGTCGTTGGACATCGCGATCACTTCGGCTTCGTCTTTGAAACGGAACAGCGGTGCCAGCGGGCCGAAGGTTTCTTCTTTCGCCACTGCAGCGTTCTTCGGCACGTTGGTCAGGATGGTCGGCTCGAAGAAGTTGCCTTCCATTGCCTTGCCGCCCGACAGCACGGTCGCGCCTTTGCTGACGGCATCAGCGATGTGTTCCTGCACCTTGGCGACCGCTTTGCCGTCGATCAAGGGACCGGTGGTGGTGCCATCGTCCAGGCCGTTGCCGATCTTGAGCTTGGCCACCGCCACTTTCAGTTTTTCGGCAAACGCGTCGTACACCGAATCCTGGATGTACAGGCGGTTGGCGCAGACGCAGGTCTGGCCGTTGTTGCGGTATTTGGAAATGATCGCGCCTTCGACGGCCTTATCCAGGTCCGCGTCGTCGAACACGATGAACGGCGCGTTGCCGCCCAGTTCCAGGGAGACTTTCTTGATGTCCTTGGCACATTCGGCCATCAACTGGCGACCGATCTCGGTCGAACCGGTGAACGACAGCTTGCGCACGATCGGGTTGCTGGTCAGCTCGCCACCGATGTCGCCGGCGCTACCGGTGACCACGCTCAGCACGCCTTGCGGGATCCCGGCACGGTGCGCCAGTTCCACGAGGGCCAGGGCCGAGAACGGGGTTTGCGAAGCTGGCTTGATGACCATGGTGCAACCGGCAGCCAGGGCCGGGCCGGCCTTGCGGGTGATCATCGCGGCCGGGAAGTTCCACGGGGTAATGGCTGCGGTCACGCCGATCGGCTGCTTGATCACGATCAGGCGTTTGTCGGGTTGGTGGCCGGGAATCACGTCACCGTAGATGCGCTTGGCTTCTTCGGCGAACCATTCGATGAACGAGGCGGCGTAGACGATTTCGCCCTTGGCTTCGGCCAGTGGCTTGCCTTGTTCCAGGGTCATCAGGCGACCGAGGTCGTCCTGGTTTTCGATCAGCAATTCGTACCAGCGGCGCAGCTTGTTGGCGCGCTCCTTGGCGGTCAGTGCACGCCAGGCCGGCAGTGCCTTGTCGGCGGCTTCAATCGCCCGGCGGGTTTCGGCGGCGCCCATTTTCGGCACAGTGCCCAGCACTTCGCCCGTTGCCGGGTTGGTGACCTTGATCGTCTGACCATTGTCCGCATCGACCCAAGCGCCATCGATAAAGGCTTGTTGGCGGAACAACTGGGTGTCTTTAAGCTGCATGTCGGCTTTCCTTAACAGCACCGCGCACGCGCGGAGCGAATTAGATTTGTAGAAAGGCGCCTCGGGGGGCTGCCGTCAGGGAAATCATTCACCGGGCTGAAGCACAGAAATAACGCACAAAAGCACAGACGTGCGGTTCAGCACCCAGACAAGAGCGTTTGAAATCTCAAACGAATCCTAGGGCCGATAGGGGTGAAGGACAATAGGCTGTTCGAAAAAAAGAACGAAAAAAACGAATTTGCCCGTTTTTTCTGATCAGCGTAGCCGATGCCCGCCCAGCCTCATGAAAACACCGGCAAATCAGCAGCATGGACGCCCGCGATGCATATGAGTATCATGGCGCCCGCGTCGCACCAGTAGCTCAGCTGGATAGAGTACTGCCCTCCGAAGGCAGGGGTCGTGGGTTCGAATCCCGCCTGGTGCACCATCTTCAGAATCAAAAGCCCCAGGTCGCAAGGCCTGGGGCTTTTTTGTGGGCGCTGATCTTACTCAACGCTTGCGCAACGCCTCCAACCGCGCCGGCAAGTCCTCCTCGGGAAAGCGCTGATGCAGCGCCAGCAGCTTTTCATCAGCAGCCTTGCTCTCTCCCGCCTCGCGCAAGCGCAGTATCTCCAGCAAGCCTTGCTCCAACGATGGCAGTGCAGCGGGCGCGGGTTTGCTCATTTTCGCCGCCGACTTTTCCGCAAGGGTCTGGTCAGGGCTTGCCGGGGCTCGGGCCAGTTCGCCCTGGGGCGCCATGCGGATGATCGGTGCAGGGGCGGGCATCGCCGGCGGCGGTGCAGCGGCAACGGCGGGCGCTTGCCGATCGGCGGAAAACTCCATCGAGGCGGGTGCGGACAGTTCGTCGTGGGTCACGGGCGAACGCAGTACCAGGCCGATCATCAGCGCCACGCCGGCAACCGTGGCGAATGCCATTTGCCAGCGCGGCCGTTGGCAGGCCTGTAGCCAGCGCTGCCACAGGCTTGGCGCGGGCGTCGGGGCTTCACGGCGGGCAGCGGCCAGGATGAAGGCGTCCAGGGAGGCCGGCGGCTCGGCGCTGGCGTGTTGGCGGAAATGCTCGATCAGCACTTCATCGTCGGGGGCCGAGGTGTTTTTGGGGTCGATCATGCGGGTACCTCCTCGGCCAGCAGGCGATGCAATTTCTGCTGGGCGTAACGCAAGCGGCTCTTGACCGTTTCCAGCGGGGCGCCGGTCAAGGCGGCAATCTGTGGCAGCTCCAGGTCGCCGTGCAGGCGCAGCAGGAAGACTTCCCGCTGATCTTCGGGCAAAGCCTGCAATGCAGCGTCGAGACGCGCCTGGTCTCGACTCAGGGTCAACTGTCGCTCAGGGCTGCTGGTGTCGTCGGGTTGGACGTGAAGCTGCTCGTCGTAGCTGTCGTGCAACGGGTTGCGGACACCATGCTTGCGCCAGTGGTCGATCAAGCGGTTGCGGGCAATCTGGAACAGCCAGGTGCGAAAACTCGCCCGGCCTTGTGGCTGGGTGGTGCTGCGAATCAGGCTGAGCCAAGTGTCTTGGAACACTTCTTCGGCCAGTTCGGCCTTGTTGCTCAAGGACACCAGGAAACGGTAGAGCCCTTGCCGATGGCGGGCGTAGAGGACTTCGAAAGAAGCCCCATCGCCATTGCGGTAGCGGGCCAGCAGCGATTCGTCGCTGGGAGAATCAAGCGCAGCGGGCATGTGGGGGACGAACTCCTTTCGATGTAGAACACGGTCTTGCAGATTGCAGAGGACTCTGTGGGAGCAGGGCTTGCCCGCGAAGGCGGCGTGTCAGGCGAAACTGCTGTGCCTGAAACGCCGCCTTCGCAGGCAAGCCAGCTCCCACATTTTGGTCCTCGTTGTGCTCGGGATCAGCGCTTGGCCGCGGGCTCGAGGCTCTGGGCCAGTTCCACCAACTGCACGAACTCGGCACGCAGCCCGAACGGGTCATCACCACGGGCCGAGCGCGCCAATTGCGCAGTGTCCTTCAAGCTCATCGTCCCAGTGTAACGCCCATCACCCTTGAGCTGCTGGGCGAAGGCCGCCACGGCAGCCGAGAAACGCAGGTCATCGCTGGCCTTGTGTTCGTCCTGCACGCCCGCAATCGGATGCTCGATCAATCGACTGCTACCGCCCTCAGCGGGTTTGTAGCGTACGCGCAACATCGCCAATTCGCCTGATTTACCCTCCGATTGGGGCGTGCTGGCATAGCGCAGCGGCTCCAACCAGCCCGGTTGGCCTTTC
The DNA here is from genome assembly GCF_008801605.1 of Pseudomonas brassicacearum subsp. brassicacearum. Lineage (GTDB taxonomy): Bacteria > Pseudomonadota > Gammaproteobacteria > Pseudomonadales > Pseudomonadaceae > Aquipseudomonas > Aquipseudomonas brassicacearum. The sequence continues at coordinate 47,312 of NZ_VZPJ01000024.1, forward strand.
GGGACAATTTCATACAAGGCCGTCACCGTATGCCCGGCGCCGATCTCGCCCGCATCGACCTTGTCGTTGTTGAAATCCTCACGCTTCAACGCGCGGTTCTCATAACCGAGCAGGCGATATTCGCTGACCTGGGCAGGGTTGAACTCCACCTGCAATTTCACGTCCCGCGCCACCACCGCCAGGGTGGAGCTGAGTTGGTCGACCAGGACTTTGCGCGCTTCGAGCAGGTTGTCGATGTAGGCGTAGTTGCCGTCACCAGCATCGGCCAATTGCTCCATCAGGTGTTCATTGTAGTTATCCACACCGAAGCCCAGCGTCGTCAGGGAAACGCCGCTTTTACGCTGGTCCACCGCCATCTGCTTGAGGCTGTCGAAATCACTGACGCCGACGTTGAAGTCGCCATCGGTGGCCAGCAGGATGCGGTTGATGCCTTTGTCGATAAAGCTCTCCCGAGCCATCTGGTAGGCCAGTTCGATACCCGAGGCGCCTGCGGTGGAACCACCGGCGTCGAGTTGGTCGATGGCGTTGCGGATTGTCACCTTGTCGCGCCCCGAAGTGGGCTTGAGCACCACCCGGGATTCGCCGGCATAGACCACCAGGGATACCCGGTCCTGATCGCGCAATTGGTCCACCAGCAATTTCAGCGTGCTCTTGACCAGCGGCAGGCCTTCGCGACGGTCCATGGAACCGGAAACATCCACCAGGAAGACCAGGTTGGCCGGCGCCAGATCCGCCACAGCACGGTCGCTGGCCTTGATGCCGATGCGCAACAAGCGGGTGTGAGGGTTCCACGGCGATGGTGCCACCTCGGTGGTCAAACCAAAGGGTGAACCGTCGGTGGGCAGGGCATAGCTATACGGAAAATAATTGACCATTTCCTCCAGTCGCACGGCACCTTCGGGCGGCAGGCTGCCTTGATTGAGCAAACGTCGCACATTGGCATAGCTGCCGGTGTCGACATCCACGCTGAAGGTCGAGACCGGCGTTTCGGCGACGCTATGGATGGGGTTGTCCGGCAGTTTTTCGTACTGCTCGCGCGGCTCAGTGCGGTACCCCCCGGCGAGGGCATCGTTCGCCACGCTCGGGGCGGGCATCAATGTCGGCTTCATCGCCATGCGTTTGACCGCCGACGGGTGCATTTCGACAATCTCGCCTTGCGGCACAACACTGGGCACCACGGCTACCGGTTCGGACGGCTTGGCAGCCTCCCGGGAAGACAACCCACAACCGGCCAACGCCACCAGCAAAGTCACGGCGAAGCCTTGGGCAGCAGGACGCATAAAGGGAAGTGGACGGGACATGGGCTGAACCTCGTGAATGAATGATCCGTTCACAGAGTCAGACGCAGGGCGCATGGGGTTCGGGTTAACGACCAAAAGATTTTTTTGATGTGCTGAAAAGACTGCGCCGGCCACCCCAGAGTGGCCAGGCCGTTACCGCGATTGGAGCAATCGCCAGCACGTTGCAGCAGGCATTGTTAGCGGGACGGAATGCCCCGCAGATCATCGGCGATGAATCCGCTCAAATGACTGGTGTAATAGTCTTCGACATCGGAGTTGCCTCTGTTCGTCAGCGCCCCCGTCATGCCTTTCAGAACCTCAAGTTGCCCGATCGCCCCACCCGGCATCAGCCCCTGGCGGGCCTGGGCAAAGTGCAGCACTTCGACACCGGCCTTCTTCACCTTGACCTGATAATTGAAATCGACACTGGCCAGGTACGTACCGTCGGCGACGATCTTGTTCATGAAACCACCTTGGGTGTCTTGAATACGGCGCGCATAGACGGCGTTGATGTCCAGCAGATAGTCAGCGGTTTCCTTGCTGGAGGCATAACGATTGCCGTCGAGCAGGCGGACGATCAGGTCGGTGTGTAACTGGTCACGGACTTTTTCGTCGGGCAGGAAGCGTTCGTTTTTGCCGACGACTTCAACGTTGAACGTGTCGATCCAATAGGTGGCGGTCTCGGGGATCGCCACTGGCGCAGGGGAAATGTAGTAATCAGGCTTGGAAGCACAACCTGCCATAAGGCAGAGGGCCAGCAACAGGGTAAAAACTCGCATGTTTGAATTCGTCCTTGAGAGGTAGCGGCATAATGGCGGCTGCATTCTACGGCGTTTGAACACGCGCTCAAGTTGTTTGGCCCTGAGGAAGTGCGGTCCCGTCTCACTCGATCCCAATGTCCACTACCGTTTTCCACGCCCCTCGGCCACCTGGGCAAAGGCCTCATTGACTTGCTCCAGGCCAAACCGGCGCTGATCCAGCTTGATCCGCAGCTGCCCTGACTCAACCAGAGCGGCGGCCTCCCGCAAGATCTGACCATGATGCTCGCGCCCCTTGCCCGTCAGCAGCGGCATCAACGTAAAAACTCCGGAATAGCTCGCCCCGCGGAATGACAACGGCGCGAGGCTGTGTTGGCTCCAGCCGAGGCAACTGAGCACATGGCCGGTGTAGGTCTTTACCGCGTTGAAGGACGCATCCAGGGTCGGGCCGCCCACGGTGTCGTAGACGATGTCGAAGCCTTCGCCATCGGTGTACAGGCCCACGTAGCTGTCGGTGTCCTGGGTCCGGTAGTCGATGGCTGACGCGCCCAGTTCGCGGATGAAATCCAGGCTGTTGGCCGAGCCCGTGGCGTAGACCTCGGCGCCCCGGGCCTTGGCGATTTGCACGGCCATTTGACCGACACCGCCCGCCCCACCATGTATCAACACCTGTTGCCCGGCCCGGACGTTGGCGCGATCGACCAAGCCTTCCCAGGCCGTGATGAAGGCCAGCGGCAAGGCGGCCGCTTCGCGCATGCTCAGTGAGCGGGGCTTGGGCGCAATCAGGCGGGCATCGACCGCGATGTATTCGGCCAGCGCGCCTTGGGCCCCGCCGATCCCGCCGGCCATACCGAACACCTCGTCGCCAGGCGCAAAGTCATTCACGCCCTCTCCCCGTTCAACCACCGTCCCGGCCAGGTCAATCCCCAATACGGCGGGCAGCGGCTGGCGTGCGTGGGCACCGCCTCCCGCCGCGATCTTGGTGTCCAGCGGGTTGATTCCGGCGGCATGCACCTTGATCAATACCTGGCCTTTGCCGGGAATGGGCCGGGAGATGGAACGGACAATCAGCGCAGCCTGAGCGGTTTCGGCAACGGCGGCGGACATGGTGTTGTTCATGACGGTAAACCTCCAATGAGTGGGCAGGTTCATAGTGCGAGGGAAGACGCATTCCGATAAGTGAGCAACAATGGATAGGATTTATTCCAGACAGAGGCTAAATCCTGATGGATCTGTTCGACGCAATGCAGGTGTTCGTGCGGGTGGTGGAGCGCGGCTCGTTCTCGGCCGTCGCCAGGGAACTGAACCTGGGCCAACCGGCGGTGAGCAAACAGATCCGCGCGTTGGAGCAACACCTGGGCGGGGCGCTGTTTGCCCGCAGCACCCGCCATCTCGCGCTGACCGATCAGGGGCAGCGCTTCTACGCCGAAAGCAAGGACATACTCGCCAGCCTGGACGCGGCACGGCTCAGTTTCGCCAGTGGGCAGGAACAGATCGCCGGCCTTCTGCGCGTGGCAGCGCCCGTCAGTTTCGGCCGCTTGTGCATTGCGCCGTTGGTGGGCGAGTTTCTCGCGCGTCACCCACAGCTTCGGATCGACTTGAGGCTAAGCGATCAGAACGAGGATGTGTTGAAGGAGAACATCGACCTGGCCATTCGCATCGGCGTGGTAAAAAGCGAAGGGCTGGTAGCGATTTCCCTCGGCGACAGCCCGCGCCGGGTGTACGCCTCCCCCGCCTATCTGCAACAGCATGGCAAGCCCCTCGCACCGGCTGACCTGGTCGGCCATAACTGTTTGGCGTTCACGCTGCTGGAGCACTACGACGTCTGGCGGTTCGACCAGGATGGCCGACAGCACAGCGTCACGATCAAGGGCAACGTTACCTGCAACAGCAGCGAGGCAATCCGGGAAATGGTGCTGTCGGGGCTGGGCGTTTCGCTGTCACCGCAGTGGTTGTTCGCTGCCGATATTCGCCAGGGAACCGTCTGCACCGTGCTTGCCGATTACCAGCCGCTGGCGCTTCCCGTCAGCGCCGTGTTCAGTCACGATCGACGCCGCTCGGCACGCACCCGGGCCTTTGTGGATTTTTTGCGCGAGCGTCTTTGAACAGCCGGATCAGGATCCACAGGCCAATGACGGTTGCGCAGCTTTCCCATGGCGCCCTGGAAAATACGCCGCCGCAGCCACGCCCACCGCGCCCATCACCCCGCAATAGGCCACGCACACCCATGGGCTCCACGGCACCAGTGCTATCAGCATCAGCGGTGTCATGCTGGCCCACAGGGCATAGGCGATGTTGTAGGTGAGCGAGATACCGGACACGCGGATCTTCGGTGGGAACAGGCTGACCATCACCGAAGGCACCGCACCGACCACGCCGCAACCCAGTCCGGCCACGGCGTAGGCCAGGCCCAGCCAGGCGCTGCCGCTGATCAGGCTGGCGTAGAGCACGGCAATGCCCACAGGCAGCAGCAGGCTGTAGAGCATGACGGTGCGCCAGGCGCCGATGCGGTCGACGATGAGGCCGGCCAGGACGCAGCCGATGTTCAGGAACACGATGCCCAGGCTGCTCAGGGCGAAGGTGTGGCTGGCGGTCATGCCGAAGCTTTTCTGCATCACGGTCGGGGTGATGACCACGAACACCACCACGGCAGAAGTCAGCACGCAGGTCAGGATGGCGGCGGGCAGCAACGCCTGGCGGTGGTCGCGCAGGACCGTGCGCAGCGGCAGTTCCGCAGCACCTTCGCGATTGGCTTGCAGGGCCATGAAGATCGGCGTTTCGCTCAGCCAACGACGCAGCCAGACGCCGATCACGCCAAAAACGCCCCCTAGCAGGAACGGCAGGCGCCAGGCGTAATCGAGAATCTCTGCCGGTGTGTAGATCCGCGCCAGCGCTGTTGCGGTCAAGGCGCCCAGCAAGTAGCCGAAGGTCAGGCCGGCCTGGAGGAAACCCAGGGCATAGCCGCGATGATGCAGCGGCGCATGTTCAGCCACGAACACCCAGGCGCTGGGCACCTCGCCGCCCACCGCCGCACCCTGGAGGATACGCAGCGCCAGCAACAGCAACGGTGCGAAATAACCGATTTGCGCGTAGGTCGGCATCACGCCGATGAGCAGGCACGGCAAGGCCATCATCAGGATGCTCAGGCTGAACACGCGCTTGCGCCCCAGGCGATCAGCGAAGTGCGCCATGAGAATGCCGCCCAGGGGCCGGGCCAGGTAGCCGGTGGCGAAAATCCCGAAGCTTTGCAGCAAGCGCAGCCAATCGGGCATTTCCGGCGGAAAGAACAACTGGCTGAGGGTCAGGGCGAAGAAGACGAAGATGATGAAATCGTAGATCTCCAGCGCGCCTCCCAAGGCGGCCAGGCCCAGGGTCTTGTAATCGGATCGGCTGAATCGGTCACCGGGTAGAACAGGGGTGGCAGTCATAGGCAGATTTGAACGATAAGTTTGAGAGAGGGCGACGGCTCAGTCGTCGCGATCATTAATCACCGGTTCAACCGGTGGCTGGCCTGGCTCGGCGTCTTCGGCCTCGTCGGCAGGCAGGAAATCCTTGCGGCTCTGGGCGATGGCCCGGCGCATCTCGTCGCCCTTGGTGGGGCAGTTCAGGAGGCGGGCGATGCCGTCGGGTTTCTGCGTCATCGCCATCCTCCGGCATGAGTGAACAGGGACTCGATAGTGCTCGCTTTTGGCGCGTGATGCCAATGTTGTGTCGGAGCGTCAGCGCCATTGTGGGGGGCTGCGTCGCAGCCCAGTGGGAGCAAGCTCCCTCGCCACAGGGGTTTGTGCTGTTCGGGTCAGCGGTGGTAGCGGCGCACTACGCTGCTGTTGCGCAGGACGTGACCTTTGATTTTTTCCATCAGTTGGGCGCGTGTGAGGTCGGCGGGCAGGGCTTCCGGCGGCAGGTCCAGGGCGAAAAGCTGGATCAGGTAGTGGTGAGCGCTGTCGCCGACAGGCGGGCAAGGACCGATGTAGCCGTGAGTGTTCTTGCTGTTGATACCGCTCATGCCCTCCAACGAGGACTTGGTGCCGGCACCCGCCGGAATCTGCCGCGTGGAGGCCTTGATGCCGTAGTGGATCCAGTGGTCGACACCTTGGCCCCTTTGGCCGTCCGGGTCCAACATGACGATGGCGTAGCTGAGGGTGCCGGGCGGGCCGGCGTTCCAGCTCAAGGCTGGAGAAATGTTCTTGCCACCACAGGTGTTGGCATCACTGGCTGCTGCCGCCGTGAAGAGGCGGTCGTCCGACACGCCGGGGATGCTGAGGGTAAAACGCTCCTCGGCCTGGACAGCCCCTTGTGCGCACAGCACCAGGGCGACGGCCGCCAGCCAAGGGGAGAGAGAGTTCAATCGGGTCATACCGGGGCACCTTGTGCGTGTCTGGCCATGGACGGCCTGCGAACTATAGCCGCAGCTTCGCCAAGGTTGCAGTGACAATTATGCTGAAACTCGTTCCGGCCCTGCGACTCCAAAGGGAAACGCCTGCCGGAGAATGACCATGTCTCTGCATCAAGTCGCCCGTTTCGCCGACGTTCGTGAAGACCGCGGCCTCGAAGTCAAAATCGACGACACATCCATCCTGCTGTTGCGCTCCGGCGATCAGGTGCGCGCCTTCCAGGGCAAATGCCCGCATGCCGGCGCACCACTGGCCAAGGGCGCGGTGTGCCACGGAAGGCTGATTTGCCCGTGGCACAAGGCCGCGTTCCGGGCTGAGGACGGCGCCCTGTGCGAACCGCCGGCCCTCGACAGCCTGGCGCGCTATCACGTCGAGGTGCGGGAGGGTGACGTCTGGGTCGACGATCAACCACTGCCAACCGATAAAGTCCCGCCGGCCGATGACCCGCGCACGTTTGTCATCATCGGCGCCGGTGCTGCCGGCACGGCTTGCGCGGCGGCGTTGCGCGAGAAAGGTTTTGGCGGGCGAATCCTGATGATCGACCGCGAAGCCGAAGCCGGCTACGACCGTACGGTGCTGAGCAAGTATGTGTTGGCCGGCGACATGGCGGTCAACGAGACGTCGCCGCTGCGCGATGAAACTTATTTCACCCAGCAACGCATCGAAAGGCTTCACGGCGAGGTCACCCATTTGGACCCCGACGCTCGGCACATCCAACTCGCCGATGGCCGAAGCCTGGACTACGACGCCGCGCTCATCGCCACTGGCGGCGTACCCAAGATGCCAGCGTTGCCCGGCATCGATTTGCCGCAAGTCTTCGTGCTGCGTTCGATCGCCCACGCCCGGCAGATTCTCGACACCGTCCGGCCAAGGCAACAGGCGGTGATCATCGGCGACAGTTTCATCGCCATGGAGGTCGCCTCGTCCCTGCGCAAGCGCGAGCTGAACGTTACGGTCCTGGCCCGGCATCCGGTGCCGTTCGCCGCACAATTGAGCGAGAGCGTCGGCCAGGCCATCCTGGCCCGACACCGGGCCAATGGTGTGGTGTACCGCACCGACAGCGAAGCGGCGCAGATCGAGGGCGCGGGCAAGGTCGAAGCCGTGGTACTGGACAACGGCCAGCGCGTTGCCGCGGACCTGGTGATCATCGGCGTCGGCGTGCGCCCGGCCACCGAGCCCTTCGCCGCATTGCCAAGGGAACAGGACCAGTCACTGTCCGTTGACGCGGGCATGCGAGTGACTGATGGCTTATGGGCCGTCGGCGATATCGCGACCTTCCCTCTGAACGGCCAGCCCCAGCGCATCGAGCATTGGCGCCTGGCCCAGCAACAGGCGCGCATTGCCGCTGCGAACATGCTCGGCGGCGACGAGCACTATCTGGACGTGCCGTTTTTCTGGACCTATCACTTCGGCAAACGCTACGACTATCTTGGCCACGCCGAGCACTGGGACGAAGTGGAATTCAAGGGCACGCCCGAGCATCCGCCCTTTATTGCCCTGCTGGGCAAGGACGGCCTCGTTGCCGCCGCAGTGGCCTGTGATGAAGGCCGGGCCATGGCGGCGTTGGCCCAGCGCATGAAACAACCATTGCCGGTGGACGAGGCATGGCGGCTGATCCGGGATTTTTCGTCCTAGCCCCAAATCCCCTGTGGGAGCGAGCTTGCTCGCGATAGCGCCGGCGCGGCTTGCATCAATGCACGGACTGATCCGCCGGCAAATGGATAACCCGTGGCCGCTCCATTGGCGCCAGGGGCGGTGGCTGCAAGTCGGGGCTGAGCAAGTGGAAGTGCGGTACGACGTGGCTGATGTCGCCGTCCTGGTTGTTGTGAATAGTCTTCGAGCCTGGCTGGCGCAGCGTGTCCAGGCGTTCGTCGGTCAACTTGAAACTGGCGCTCAAGCCCTGGTCATTCACGACCGGGGCCGGCGACCGGCGCTGAGCGAAGCCGCGACTTTTACGCTGTTGGTAACGTGCCCAGGTAATCAACAGCACCGCGTTGACCAAGGCGATCCAGCCATAGACCTGCAAGGTCCCCAGGGTATCGAATAGAGACCCACCCGGGCGCGGACCGGCCTGGCTCGCGAACAGCGGCCACAGCCCATTGACCAGCAGGTACAACAGCCCCACCCACGCCAGCACGGTGAAAAACGCATCGATGACCACCAGAAAAGGCCGTTGCCGGGTCCTGATAATTTTCATCGGATCACTTCCTCTTCCTGATCATCGAACGGTTTGATACCGCGATCCGGACTGATCCAGCGCGCACGCTTCTGATGCTGCCCGAACAGCACTTTTGGAAAACTCACCAGGGTGGTGAAGAGGCTGATCAGCCAGAACACCAACGGATACCAGACCACCCAGAACATGATGTGCCACAGGCCTTTTTCGTACCGCCGATCAATCAGGATGCTCACCGCGAATTGAAGCAGGCACACCACCGCCAGCAACAACCCGGTGAAGGCTGGCGGCATGAGGTGATCGACCGCGATGGCCGCCGGCATTTCGACGAATTTGCCGACACCCCAGAAAATCACCGACAGCAGGAACGTGAACGCCCAGCCGGTGGACAGGCAATATTCGAACAACAGCGGCCACAGGTAGCGGTGGCGGTATTGCCAGATGCCACGGATGTTCTTGAACAACACCTCGGCGCCACCCTGGGCCCAGCGCAGCCGTTGCCGCCACAGGCCGCGCAGGGTTTCGGGCATGAGGATCCAGCACAACGCGCGCGGCTCGTAGAAGATGCTCCAGTGATCCAGTTGCAGCTTCCAACTGATGTCGATGTCTTCGGTGATCATGTCCGGGCTCCAGTAGCCAACCCGGTGCAGGGCGGTGCGCCGGAACGCGACGATCACGCCGGACACGGTGAAGATCCGCCCGAACACCCGTTGGGTGCGCTTGATCAGGCCGATGATCGAGGAGAACTCGCCAACCTGGACCCGGCCTATCAGAGTCGAGCGGGTACGGATTCGCGGGTTGCCGGTCACCGCGCCGAGGCGGGCGTTGTCCAGCATAGGCGCCACCAGGTAGGCACAGGTGTTCGGCGCCAGCAGCGCGTCACCGTCGATGCACACCAGGTATTCGCTGCGCGCCGCGATGGCGCCCATGCGCAGGGCCACGGCCTTGCCCTGGTTCTCTGCCAGGTGCAACACGCGCAGGCGCGGGTCTTCAGCCGCCAACTGATCGAGCATCTGGGCTGTGTTGTCCTTCGAGCCGTCGTTGATGGCGATGACTTCGATGTTCGGGTAATGCTGGCCCAGCGCCGCGTGAATGGTGTCGGCGACGTTGTCGCCTTCGTTGAAGCATGGAATCAGGATGCTGATCAGCGGCTCGCCGGCCAAGGGCGGTGGCAAGGTGTCGTCCTTCCACAGCCAGTGGCGCTCCCAGTGCAGCCAGAAATACAGGCCGCCGGCGATCCACAGCCCGGACATGAACAGCGGGTAAAAAAACACGAAGTCCATCAGGAATTGCCCGGTGACCAGGAAGATCAGGCCCAGGGGCACCCCAAGGACGATCGCCAGCACCAGCAGAGCGAGCAGTCTGTCGAGCATGTCAAGGATTCCACTTGTTGGAGAGCGCCGGCCGCACGGTTTTCACAGCGGGCTGGTCTTCGATGAAGTTGTCCGGGTAGTAGCCGAAACTGGTCACGCCTTTGCGCTTGAGGCGCCCCATCCAGTCGGCCAGTTGTTCGCCGTCGATGTCGCTGACCGGCTTGCTGTGCCAGTCCCGGGCCTGCAATTCGAACACCGTGCGCTTGAGCGCGCCGGGGCGAGCCTTGACGGTGTCCACCAGGCGCTCGAGCCAGGGGCCGGATTGCTGGAGGGTCTGCTTTTCCATCAGCGGCATGGCCATCGGCGCCGTCCAGTCATAGGCGCCGAGGAAGTCGTCGAGGTTCTGGGCGAACCAGGCTTCGCTTTCCGGATTGAGCATCGGTTCGGCAAAGATATTGCGCGCGGTGCGCACCTGCGGGCCACGAATCGCCCGGACCTTGGCGGTCAGCTCATGGGTGAAGTCGATCAGGTAGCGGCTCTTGAAGCGGGTCCAGCGTTGCATCGCTGCAGGATCGGCCCGCAGGGCGGCGATGGACGTCGGCAGGCCGTGGGCGGCATAGACCTTCAGGGCTGCGGGGCTGGCATCCTCGAAGTCGGAGAACACCGCGTCGTCATGGTACAAAACGCCGTCCACCGAGCTCATCCGCGCCAGGTCTTGGTAGATCTCGCCGATGACCTTGCGCACGTTCGGGTCGAACGGCGACAAACGCACGTACTGGTCCGGGGCAACGCCAGTCTTGCCGGTTTCCGGATCCCAGCGCTGTACCCGCGAAAGCTTCGCGTCCAGGGCAAAACTGAGCACCGGCATCCAGGCATAGACCTTGGCGTTGGCCCGGGTGCGCAACTGCCATGCAACCCGGTCGAACAGGTCGGCGCGTACCGGCAGGTGACGGTTGGGGAAGTACAACGAATGCACGAGGCCGTCGCCTTTCGGGTCGGCGAAGGCTTGCAGGAATACCGTATTGGCGCCCAGGTCGGAAATGCGCTGGACCAGTTGGCCGACATTGGCTTCCTGCTGCACCGGGTCCGGGTCGTAGACGTAATCCAGGTCGACATGCACTACGCGCATCGGGTCAATCGTCTGCACGGACACGATGCTTTCGGCGAAATGGGCGCCATCCGGATCGGACGCCACCAGGAAGCGTGGGCCGCTCATCAGGTTGTCCAGGCTGTCGAGACCGTCTTCCAGGGTCAGGGCCAGTTGATAGCCCTCGCTGCCAATCACCTGCAACGCCGTGCCGTCAGCTTCACCGTAAGGCCAGACCCAGACGCGCGGGCTGTAGCCGGTGACCTTGCGAATTTTCTCGGAAATGGCCGCCACGTCCTTGCGCAGGCGAGCCTGGAAATCGGCCTCGGTCTCATAACGACCGGTGACGGGGTCGTAGCGCCGGGTGGTCGCGGCAGGTTGCTGGTTGCCTTGCCGGTTGGCGAGCACGCCTTTGTGGTTGGCGTCGGTGTGGGCAGCGATTTCCACCAGGCCCGATTTGGAAACCTCGCGAATCTGCTCCCAGGTCAGGAACTCGGAACGCTTGCGCGGCACCCCGGCGAAATCCACCGTTTGATTCAGCGGCGTATCCACCCAACTGCCGACCGGGGCGAGGATCGCCGGCCAGTTATAGGCACGCAGGATGGGCATGACGCGGGTGTAGAAGCTTGCGTAGCCGTCGTCGAAACTCAGCAGCACTGCGCGCGGCGGCAGCTCCGGCCCGCCGTTGCGGGCGGTGATGATCTGGTCCACCGTGACCGGCTGATAGTTGTTTTCCCGCAGCCACGCCAATTGTTCGATCAGGCGTTCGGTGCGCACGGCCACCAGCGCCTGGTCCGGGTCACGGTCATCGACATCGTGGTAGGCGATGCCGAGCACATGGTTCTTCGGCCACGGGGCGTCATTGGCCGCCAGCGGGCGCTGCGAGGGCGGCGTGAACGCCGGGGCTTGCTGGGCACAAGCGCTGATCAGCAAGACCCCCAGCAGAAGGATGAATCGCGAAATGACAGGCATCTTCAAACTCTTCTAGAAGCGATAAGTGAGGTCGACAAGCAGGCGCAGATCGCTTTCGCGATCGCCGTCGTAGGGGCGGTTGAGCCAGCTCAGCGCGGCGCCGGCCTCCAGCACGTCGTTCCAGATGAAACGCTGGCCGTAGCTGAGCAATCCCACGGCGGCAGTGCTGTAATCGCGCTGGCTGTAGGTACCGGCACCGACCTGGAACTGCTGGCTCCACGTGGTCTCGTAGCGGCGGTGCAACACGTGATTGACGCTCACGGTCGGCATGACGCTGAAGTCCGATTTCGGATTGAAATAAGGCACTTCGTTGGAACCGCTGTTGCGGCTGGCCCCCACTTCCAGCCCCAGCTCCACTTGCACGCGCGGCGTGCTGTAGATGCCTTCGCGACCGGTCAGCTGGGTTTCGAGGCGGTTGTTGCCATCGCTGAAATGGGACGGGGTGACAGCCAGTCGCCACTCGCGGCTTTCATTGGCCCGCCAGCGTAGGAAACCGCTACCGCCGTTAGAGCGAATGCCGCTGTTGAGCGCCCGCAACGGGGTATTGGCCGAGAGATAATCCAGGCTCCCGCCGTACTGCCAGTGATCGTCGATGTCCCGGGCCACGGCCAGGCGCGCGCCCTGCTTGTCGCCGGAGCCATAGGAATGATTGGAGACCTCGGCCTCCAAGGTCATGTCCCGGGTGCGACGTTCCACGCCCAGGCGCTGCCAGCGGTGGTGGCCGGTGCCTTCCTCGAAATCACCGGTGGCGTAGCCGGCACCGCCGAACAGTCGCCAGTCTTCATCGATGGGCGGACTGTAGAGCAGCGTCTCGATACCAAAATCCCGGCTGCCAGTGACGGCACCGGCGTCACCGTTGCCACCGCCATAGCTCTTGCCGGTGTAGGCCTCGATGCGCAGTTCGGCCATGTCGTGTACGTCGCGCTGGCGTTGCAGGCGTTTGACATGGGCGTTTTCCGGATAGCGGGCGACCACGTCGTCGGTGAGTGCATCCATCTGCCGCCATTCCTGCAAATCCATGGCTGCGCGGGCCTGGGCGATTTCCAGGTCACGGTTGCGCGGGATCGTGGCCTCGACTTCCTTGAGCAGGTTTTCCGAACGACGCGGCCAGTCACGGGCCTGGTACAGATCGGCCTGGGCCAGACGCATGCCGGTGTTGCCGGGGCCTTGGTTGACCAGGGTGTCCAGGCGCGCTTCGGCAGAAGGCAGGTCGGCGCCATAAGTGCCAGCCTGGGCGGCGAGTTGCTGGGCATCCATCCATTCATCGTTGGGGTTGCCGATCGGCAGGCCCTTGAGTTCGATGCGCGGGCGCTGGGCTTTCGCCATGTCTTCGGCCAGTGCGCGGGCTTCTTCGGATTTTTCACTTTCCAGCAACGCATAGTAGAGCGCGGTGCTGTCCTCAAAGCGCTCCGCAGGATCGGCATCCGGCGCCGCGAGTACCTGGCGGTACAGCTCGACGGCGATTTCCGGCTCACGCTGCTCCAGATAGGAAGAAGCCACCCAACGCAGGGCATACGTGGGAATGCTCACACCCTCGGCGATCAGCTTCTGGTATTCGGCAATCACTTCAGCCCGACGGGCGCGGGCATTGAGGGCGCCCATGCGATCGATGCGCCAACGGAGTACGTCGTCATGGGCCTCGGCCACCGGGGTCCAGGTGGCGAGCAACTTGTCGTAGTCGGCCAGGGCGCGGTCGGCAATGACGAAGCGCTCCTGTTCGCTGCGGCTGGTCATGTCCGCCAGGCGCACCCGCTCGGCGGCCACGTCACCCTCCAGGCGGCGCTGCACGCCACGGTCGATCAACCCCGGCTGCAGACGCGCCAGACGCAGCGCCGGCTCGGGCAGCCGAGCGCGTTGCAGGGCGTAGATGTATTCGCGTGCAATCTCTGGGCTGTTGCCCGCGCGGGTGAAGGCCTGGTCGTATTCGAACAGCGCTTCGTGGGGGTTGTTGGCGCGGGTCAGGGCATAACCCAGTGCCAGTCGACGCATCGGATCTGTCGGTTTGGCGGCGACCATGGCCTTGGCACGGGTGACGGCTTCGTCGGGCTGACCGCTATCGGCCTGGGTCAAGGCCAAGCCGAGTTGCAGGTCGGGGTTCTGGGGATCGATCACCAAGGCCTGGCGGTACAGCTCGGCCGCCGAATCCCAACGCTTGAGGTTTCGATAGGCTCGAGCCGCAGCGGTCAGCGCCTGGACAGGCAACACTCGATGGCGGCCCTGGGTCTCATAGACCGTCACCACCTCGGCGTCGAGGCCGGCCCAACTGGCGATCTGCAGGTGGTCGCTGATCTGCGCAGTGCTGGCCTGGCCAGCCGGCACCTGGCGCAACGCAGCCAGCGCAGGCGTGTAATGGCCTGCACGGGCATCGAGCACCATCTGGTCATAGGCGGTATCGGCAAACGCCAGCATCGGCCAGCACAGTTGGCTGCACAGCGCTACGCGAAACAACGGGCGCAAACCACGTTGAATAAAAGGACCCACAGTACGCGGCATTCGTCAGCATCCTTACATGGCCAGCCGGGTCGCAGTGCCCCCTTGCCCATCAAACAGGAAGCCGGATCAAAGGAATCCAGCCAAGCTCTAATGGGCCTAGTCTTGCACTCTCAGTCGGGTCATCTTCAGGAACGCCACAATTCTTCAGAATCGCTACAGATTTCGGCGCAGGGCTGATCGATAGGCGTAAAAAAACCCGGCCCATGCGTCATGCACGGGCCGGGTTTGGGGTGTTGCCGAACGCGTTACTGGACGGCGACGCCACCACCCAGCTTGCTCATCACGAATGCCGTGAATTGCTCAACGGTCATCTTCTGGCCGTTGAAATCGACCTGATTGTTGGCGTAGTGCAGCTTGGTGACAACATCGTTGCCTTCAAGCGTTGCCAGTTCCGAACCGACCGCCATGGCGCTGAACATATCGCTGGTGGCAGTGGCCTGATCGGCGATCAACTTGGCATCGGTCTGGCCTTCCATCTGTGCCTGCACGGTCATCAGGTCAACCAGCATCGGCTTGGAAACCTTGATGTTGAAATCCAGCAGGGCGAGCAACTGACGGCCCAACTCATCCGGTGGCAGGTCCATGGACTGCGGCTTGGCCAGATCAACGATCAGGCTGGCACGGCTTTCACCGTTGGCAGTGTTGAAGGACAGGTTTTCCAACGCCACTTGCGGGGCGCCGGCCAGGAGTTTCTCCAAGTCGGCCTTAACCTGTGCTTCTTCAGCTTCGGTCAGGCTCAGCTCTGGCGCCGGCTCACCGGCTGCAGCGGCCTCGGCGGCAGCTTTTTCGTAAGGTTGCAGCTTGGTCTGGTAAATCTGCATCAGCGACATGGTGGCCGGGATGTCCAGATTCTTCAGGCTGACAGCCATCTGCGCCGAACCAATGGTCTTGTCGTTGAACGACAACTCACCGATCTTGTAATCGGCGCGCCCCGAAGCGCTGGTGCCGCTCTCGGTGCTGCTGTTCTTCATCTCGAAATTTTTCAAGCCCAGCACCGACTTCGGCTCACCAAAAGTGGCCTTGGTGCTGCTCATCAGCAGGGTGTTGTCACCCATGTAGTAACCGTAGGAGCTTTTGCTCAGGTTACTGGCCAATGTCAGGCCGTTCAGCTCAACCTGCACCGGAGTCTGGTCTTCGGCAACGGAGGTCAGCTTGAAGCTGTCCATGTAGCCGTCGGCCTTGACCTTCTGTCCCTGGGCGCTGGCAGCCAGGTCGATCTTAAGACCGGAGAAGGTGAGCTGGGATTGCTCATCCAGCTTGGTATCCACGGGCAGCAGCTCGTAGGTGCCATTGATGGATTGGTCGTAACCCAGGTTGACCACACCTTTGAGCGGCGATTGGTCCTTGGTGGCGGCGAACCACTTGTCAGTCAGCGGATTGCGCTCAAGGGCAGTGTGACTGGTGGCCATGACTGGCAGCCATTTGAGCGTTATCAGGCGCGAAAATGGCAGTGGGCCGTGTTCGATCTGGTCGACGAAGAGCAGCTCAACCGGCTCGCCGCCGAAGATCTCGCCCTCGCCCTTGAGGCGGTAGTGGGCGGTGCTGCTGAACGTTCCACGGTCCATGGAAACCAGCTCCAGGGTGGCCGTGCTGTTAGACCCGGCCAAGGCTGTCTGCATCTGCTTGTTGCTATCGGCGATAGCGTTCGTCAACACGCCTTCGAGTTTGGTCCCGGTGTACCAGGCGCCGCCCGCGCTGACAGCACCGACAGCCACAACGATTCCCAGAAGTATGCTTGCTGATTTATTCATGAGTGACCCGATCGATATCCATGGTTGAACAAAGCCGTCGTCTTCCCTGACCCGCAAAGGGTGTGGCTCGACGCCGTAAAAGAGGAGGGGAGATTACCATCAGGCACCCCTGCGGGCCCAATGTTTAAAGGGGTAAAAACGTTTTCTTGCGAGGTAGTCTACGAATATTGGACTTCGATCTCGTCGAGCTGATGGTCGAAAGTCTTGAGGCGGGCCGTCCAGGTGTACACCAGCACTTCGAAATCGCGATTGATCACTGCCGCGCCCGATGATGAGTCTGCGCGTGAATCGCAGAAGTCCAGTTGATAGCGTTCACGGGCCATGGCATTAGCCACGTCACACAACTCTCGGGCGTTGTTGAGCCAATGCCAGCCGTCCTGGGTGACTTGCTTATCCAAGGCAGCGCATTGGGTTTTCAGGGCTTCCAGGCTCTTTTCCAGCGGGGTACCAGTGAGTTCCCCCATGACTTCCTGGAACGTGCGGCCAGGCTGCCAATAACTGCCCCAGAAATAACGGTCAAACACCGTTTCGACACGTCGCAGCGCAACCTTGGTGTCCCAAATCAACACCAGTGTCTTGCCTTGTTCGAGGTGTTTTTTCTTGATGCGCTGACCCTGAAGCGATGCCCAGGCCACGATTGCAATGGATATCACGCCGATCAACGCCGCGGCGCTATCGAGGAATAACAGCGCTTTGTCGATCTGGTGAGTGAGCATGACGCCATAGAAATAAGTGGCCGAAAGCAGTATCAAAGCCGCAATGGCGCACCAGAAGCCGGGAGCATAAGGGTTTTTCATTATTGGAATCCCCATGACCAGTGACGTCGCGGGCCCTTGGTCGCCAAAGCCCGACTATCACAGCATAGCAACGGCATTGGGGGTTTGCCGGGGCATCAGGGGCTTGATCCGATTACCGGCCCAAAACGACAAAACCCCTGGCTGCTGATGCAGACAGGGGTTCTGGGAATTCAATCTTGACGATGACCTACTCTCACATGGGGAAACCCCACACTACCATCGGCGATGCATCGTTTCACTGCTGAGTTCGGGATGGGATCAGGTGGTTCCAATGCTCTATGGTCGTCAAGAAATTCTGTGACCAACCCGTTCAACAACAACGTGTCGGTAAAATCGATGACTTCTACTAAAAACAAAACCCCTACCTGCATCAGCAGATAGGGGCTTCGGAATTTAATCTTGACGATGACCTACTCTCACATGGGGAAACCCCACACTACCATCGGCGATGCATCGTTTCACTGCTGAGTTCGGGATGGGATCAGGTGGTTCCAATGCTCTATGGTCGTCAA
>NZ_VZPJ01000025.1 GCF_008801605.1 Pseudomonas brassicacearum subsp. brassicacearum
AAACCCAGGCATTGGTGGTGCTTGCTCGCAAGCTCTGCCGGGTGGCATTTGCCTTGATGAAAAATCAGAGCGAATACCAGCCGAAGCCTATGTTGCAGGGTTGCCCTGCAACATAGAATCTCCCACATTGGACTTGGGTTGTCCTGAAACCCTGTGGGAGCGAGCCTGCTCGCGAAGGGGCTGTCCAATTAGCGCATCAAACCGGCGGCAATCGCCAATCGATAGGCGCCTCGCCATGTTGTTCGAGGAACTTGTTGGCCCGACTGAAATGCCCGCACCCCAGAAAACCACGATAAGCCGACAACGGCGACGGGTGGACCGAAGTCAGCACCAGGTGCTTGGTGGCGTCGATCAGCTTCTGCTTGCCCTGGGCATGGGCGCCCCATAGCAGGAAGACCAGGTTCTGCTGGTGTTCGCTGACCACTTCGATGACTCGGTCGGTGAAGTGCTGCCAGCCCTTGCCTGCGTGGGCGTTGGCGGTGGCGCGCTCTACGGTCATGGTGGTGTTGAGCAGCAACACGCCCTGTTCGGCCCAGCTTTGCAGGTAACCGTGATTCGGGATGTCGATGTTCAGGTCGCGCTTCAATTCCTTGAAGATGTTTACCAGCGACGGCGGCGCTGGCACACCCGGCTGTACCGAGAAGCACAAGCCATGGGCCTGGCCCGGGCCGTGGTACGGGTCCTGGCCGAGAATCACCACCTTGACCTTGTCCAGCGGCGTGGAATTGAGGGCATTGAAAATCAGCGGGGCCGGTGGATAAATCTCCTTGCCGGCGGCGTATTCCCGACGCAGGAATTCGCGCAACTCTGCCATGTAGGGCTGGTCGAACTCGGCACGCAGTGCCTGCTTCCAGCTCGGTTCGAGTTTGATACGGTCGTCGGCAGTCATGGTTGCATCCGGTAAAAACAATGGGCGCACCCTAGGAAAGCCTACATGGCTTGTCAATTGATCTGACGCAGAACCAGCACTTTCCTGCGTAGCGGTCATACTGATTATTCAAATTTCTGATCGAGGTCACGATGAATCTGCACTTCGAAGAGCTCACCGGCATCGACGGTGCCCGTATCGGCATCGCCACCCTGGACGCCGAAAAATCCCTGAACGCCTTGTCCCTGCCGATGATCAACGCCTTGCGTGATCGTCTCGATGCCTGGGCCCGGGAGTCGCAGGTCGTTTGTGTGTTATTGCGCGGCAATGGCGCCAAGGCATTTTGCGCCGGCGGTGAAGTGCGCAGCCTGGTGGAGGCCTGCCGTGCCCATCCCGGCGAAGTGCCGCCGCTGGCTGCGCAATTCTTCGCGGCGGAATACCGCTTGGACTTCAACCTGCACACCTACCCCAAACCCTTGCTGTGCTGGGGGCATGGCTATGTACTGGGTGGCGGCATGGGGCTGTTGCAAGGGGCGAGTATCCGCATCGTCACGCCAAGCAGTCGCCTGGCCATGCCGGAGATCAGCATCGGCCTGTACCCGGATGTCGGCGCCAGTTGGTTCCTGTCGCGCCTGCCCGGCAAGCTCGGCCTGTTTCTCGGCCTGACCGGCGCCCACATGAATGCCCGGGACGCCATCGACCTGGACCTGGCCGACCGCTTTTTGCTGGATGAACAACAGGACGACCTGATCGAAGGCCTGCTGCAACTCAATTGGCAGGAACAGACCGAGATGCAGCTCAACAGCCTGCTCAAGGCCCTGCAACAGGAAGCGGTCGGCCAAATGCCCGAAGCCCAATGGCTGCCACGTCGGCAGAAAATCGATGAATGGCTGGATGTCAGCGATGTGCGCTGTGCCTGGAAAGCCCTCAGCCTGCTGGTGGACCACTCGGACCCGCTGATCGCCCGCGCCGCCAAGACCATGACCGAAGGTTCGCCCTTGACCGCTTATCTGGTCTGGGAACAGATCGCCCGTGCCCGGCATTTGTCCTTGGCCGGCGTGTTCCGGATGGAATACACCTTGAGCCTCAACTGCTGTCGCCATCCGGAATTCAGCGAAGGCGTGCGCGCGCGGCTGATCGACAAGGACCACAAGCCCCGTTGGCACTGGCCGGACATCAACCATGTGCCCGAAGCGGCGGTCGAGGCGCACTTTCACAAGGCGTGGGAGGGGCGGCATCCGTTGGCGGATTTGTCCAACGAGTAAAGCCCTGGGTGACACCTGTGGGAGTGACATTCTGTGAGAGTGACATTCTGTGAAAGTGACATCTGTGGGAGCAAAGCTTGCTCGCGATAGCGGTATGCCTGTCACCGGGAAGCTGTCCGATCCCCTGTCATCGCGAGCAAGCTCGCTCCCACAAGCGTTATCCCATCGGGTTTATTGCAGGCACAAAAAAAGCGGCGCTCAATGCGCCGCTTTTTGTTGCCCAAAGGTCAGCGGTGGCTGTTGCGTCCATCGCGATCGCCACGTCCACGATCGCGGTCGCCGCGTCCCCAATGATCACGTCCGCCTCGACCGCCTCGGTCGTCATTCCAGCCGCCCCGGTTATGGCCGTCCCAGCCACCCCGATTCGGATAAGACCGGTACGCCGCTCGCGGTGGCGAGTAGTAGCGTGGGCCTTGTTGATAGTAACGCGGTGCCGAGTAATAGCGCGGCGCCGGTTGGTAATACCGCGGTGCGTAATAGCCACGCGGAGCCGAATAATAACTCCCGCCACCGTAATAGACCGGCGCCGGTGAGGTGTAGACATCGGAACGGTAGTAGCTCGAGTCTCCGTCGTAATAAGGCACGCATGCCGAAAGAGTCAAACCGAGAAACGCAATGAGCAGCAGTCGTCGATACATGGCGGCCTCCTGGACCGCGAATGGGCCACATCAGCGACGCTGATGGGCGGCAGCCAACTTTGTGTGACTGACGCATATTCAGACAGCAAAATCGGAATCTGGTGCGACCTGGCAACAACTAGAAACATGTCGTTCGTCGCCCTCTTCCGGTGCGCGACGGCACCACAAGCAAGCACAAACCCGCCCTCAATCATCCCTCCTCAACAGCTGCCCTCTCTGGCTCGGGCTTTTGCCCGAATTGGCACGGCTCTCGCTTTAACAAATTCCGTGCAGGAGTCATCACAGGTTCGCGGCACCACAATTTGCAATGGCTGACTAGGGTTCCGGCTCGCTTCTGGCGAGTGGCTGGTCCGAGAGTTGGCGACCTCCAGTTGAGGTTACACGGCGGGACAAAAGCCCGGGAGACAAGCCACCGTTCGCGGTGCCGCGTTGCTCCTGTCCGCCCTTGATCAACTGGAGAACTACCATGCTCAAGCTTCGTCTGTCCGCCCTGCTCCTCGCCGCCCTCTCGGCCCTCGCGAGCTTCTCATCCGCCGCCGCCCAAAAAGACCACTTCAGCGTCTGCTGGACCATTTACGCCGGCTGGATGCCCTGGGAATACGCCGGTAGCCAAGGCATCGTCGATAAATGGGCAAAAAAATACGGCATCAAGATCGATGTCGTGCAGCTCAACGATTACGTCGAATCCATCAACCAGTACACCGCCGGTCAGTTCGACGGCTGCACCATGACCAACATGGACGCCCTGACCATTCCCGCCGCCGGTGGCGTGGACAGCACCGCGCTGATCGTCAGCGACTTCTCCAACGGCAACGACGGCATCGTCCTCAAGGGCGAAGGCAAGAAAGTCGCCGACCTCAAGGGCATGGACGTCAATCTGGTGGAACTGTCGGTGTCCCATTACCTGCTGGCCCGTGCCCTGGATTCGGTAGGCCTCGCCGAGAAAGACCTGAAAGTCGTCAACACCTCCGACGCTGATATCTCTGCCGCCTTCAACACCGACCAGGTCAAGGCCGTCACCACCTGGAACCCGATGCTCTCGGACATCAAGGCCCAGCCAGGCGTGAGCGAAGTATTCAATTCCAGCCAGGTTCCCGGCGAAATCATGGACATGATGGTGGTCAACACCCAGACCCTCCAGGACAACCCAGCCCTGGGCAAAGCGTTGACCGGCGCCTGGTTTGAAGTAGTGGCGCTGATGAACGCAAAAAACGCCGCGAGCAAGACGGCGCTGGAACACATGGCGAAAGCCTCGGGCACCGACCTGGCCGGCTTCCAGGCGCAACTGGACACCACCAAGCTGTTCGCCACCCCCAAGGAAGCCCTGAGTTTCGCCACCAGCGAGCAACTGCCCGCCACCATGGGCAAGGTGGCCGAGTTTTCGTTCCAGCACGGCTTGTTGGGCGAAGGCGCCAAGAGCACCGACGCGGTCGGCATGACGTTCGCCAATGGCGTGACCCGCGGCGACAAGGCCAACCTCAAGCTGCGCTTTGACCCGACCTACGTACAGCTGGCCGCCGACGCCAAGTTGTAAACCGGAGGACCTGGCATGCGCCTGATCAACCGCTACCCGGATCGTCCCAGCCGCTTGTTGCTGGTGATCCTGCCATTCGCGCTGGTGTTGTTCGCCTACTTCATGGGCTCGGCCGAACGGTTGACGGACAACCCCAACGACAAGCTCCTGCCCAGCGCCGTGCAGATGGCCGATGCGGTGAAACGCCTGGCCTTCACCGCCGACGCCCGCAGCGGCGAATACCTGCTCTGGCAAGACACCGCGTCGAGCCTGAGTCGGTTGGCCATCGGCCTGGGCATCAGCGCCCTGGCCGGGTTATGCCTGGGCATAGCCGCCGGTACGCTGCCACTGTTTGGCGCACCGCTGTCACCGTTGCTCACCGTGGTATCGATGGTGCCGCCGCTGGCCATCCTGCCGATCCTGTTCATCGTCTTCGGCCTGGGCGAACTGTCGAAAGTGATGCTGATCGTGATTGGCATCACACCGTGCCTGGCTCGCGACCTGGAACAGCGCGCCCGGGAAATTCCGCCCGAACTGCTGATCAAGGCCCAGACCCTCGGTGCGTCGACCTGGACCCTGCTGCTGCGGGTGGTGCTGCCGCAACTGCTGCCGCGCCTGTTGATTTCCCTGCGGCTGATGCTCGGTTCGGCCTGGTTGTTTCTGATCGCCGCCGAAGCCATCGCCTCCACCGATGGACTGGGCTATCGGATTTTCCTGGTGCGTCGTTACCTGGCGATGGACGTGATCTTGCCGTACGTGGTGTGGATCACCCTGCTCGCCTGGCTGATGGACTGGGGCCTCAAACGCCTGACCCGGCAAGCGTTCCCCTGGTACGAGGGGGCGAAGGCATGAGCTTCATTACGGTGAACAACGTCTGGCAACAATATGCCGACCAGGTGGTACTGGAGCGTTTGAACCTGAGCGTCTCTGAGGGTGAGTTCTGCACGTTGGTGGGCGCCTCGGGTTGTGGCAAGTCGACCTTCCTGCGCCTGTTGCTGGGCCAGGAACGCGCCAGCCGCGGACAGATTCTCCTGGATGGCGAACCCTTGGCCGGCGAGCCGGATGCCAGCCGGGGCGTGGTGTTCCAGCGCTATTCGGTGTTCCCGCACCTGAGCGTGCTGGACAACGTGGCCCTGGGCCTGGAGTTGCCGCGCTCGCCGCTGCTGGGACGGCTGTTCGGCAGCGCCAAGCGCCAGGCCCGCGAAGAAGCCGCGCAACTGCTGGACAAGGTCGGCCTCGGCCATGCGCTGGATAAATACCCGGCGCAACTGTCCGGGGGCATGCAACAGCGGCTGGCGATTGCCCAGGCACTGATCATGAAGCCGCGTGTCCTGCTGCTGGACGAGCCCTTCGGCGCCCTCGACCCAGGCATTCGCAAAGACATGCACGTCCTGTTGCTTGAGCTGTGGCGCGAAACCCGGCTGACGGTGTTCATGGTCACCCATGACCTGTCCGAAGGTTTCAGCCTCGGCACGCGCCTGCTGGTGTTCGACAAGGTCCGCAGCGACCCGCACGCCCCCGGCGCCTATGGCGCACGCATTACCTACGACATTCCATTGAACAGCGACCGCCGCACCGCCCGTGCCGCCGTCGACGCCCTGCCCGCCGAACTGGCCGGCACGTTGCGTATCGCTTGAAAGGAGCTCTCCCCATGACCGACTCGACCCAATTGTTTACACCCTTCGCCGAAGAACTGCTGCCCGGCGGCGGCCACCGTTCCTTCGTACTCAAGCGCGGCCAACTGCTGCGCCTGACCGACCTGCGCGGCGGGGCCAACGTGAGTCTGACGCTGCTCAACGCCAACGAAAAAACCGAACGCCTGAACCTGCCCGACAGCCTCAAATGCCAACACACCGCCAAGCTTACCGCCGGCCATTGCCTCTACTCCGACATGGGCCGGGTGCTGGCGGCCATCACCGCCGATACCTGCGGCTGGAGCGACAGCCTCGGCGGCGTGCTCTGCGCTGAGGAAGTCGCTGAAAAATACGGTCAGGGCCGCTACCAGGAACTGCGCAACGGCTTCTTTCGCAACGGCACCGACAACCTGCTGGTGGAGCTGGGTAAATGGGGTCTGGGCCTGTCCGACCTGCTGATGACCCTCAACCTGTTCAGCCGGGTCGATGTCGATGAGGCTGGCGGCTTTCACTTCGTTGAAGGCAACTCCCAGGCCGGCGACTACATCGAGCTGTACGCGCCGATGGACACCCTGGTGGTGCTGACCGCGCTGCAACATCCGATGGACCCGAACCCGCAATACGCCCCGCAACCGCTCAAGCTCAGTTGGATGAATGCCGACGCCAGCGTCGCCGAGCACTGTCGCCATTCGCGCCCGGAAAACCAGCGCGGCTTCATCAACACCGACCGCCTGTTCGCCTGAGGATCGTAGCCATGTCACTCACCATCGCCACCGCACACAAGCAACCCGATACCGCCGTCTACCGCGCCACGATTCCCGCCGGGGAACCGTGGCTGACAGAGGTCAAGGCCGGCCAGACCCTGCGCATCCTCGACCTGGAAGGCAACCAGGCGGTCGACACGTTGTTCTACAGCCTGGCCAACCCCAAGGAACGCTACGACGTGCAGCGCACCCTGCGCCGGCAGAACAGCGTCTACCTGAGCACCGGCAGCGTGCTGTATTCCAACCTCGGCCACCCGATGCTGACCATCGTCGAAGACACTTGCGGACGCCACGACACCCTCGGCGGGGCCTGCGCCCAGGAAAGCAACACCGTGCGCTACGCCCTGGAAAAACGCTACATGCACAGCTGCCGCGACAACTACCTGCGAGCCTGCGCCCACGACGGTCGGCTGGGCAAGGGCGACATCGGACCGAACATCAACTTCTTCATGAACGTGCCGGTCACCGCCGATGGCGGCCTGACCTTCGAAGATGGGATCTCGGCGCCAGGCAAATACGTCGACCTGCGGGCCGAGATGGACGTGATCGTGTTGATCTCCAACTGCCCGCAACTGAACAACCCGTGCAACGCCTACAACCCTACGCCAGCGGAGCTCTTGATATGGAACTGAAACTCACCCGCCTGCGCCGCTGGTTGTTTGTGTTGTGCCAGAGCCGGTCGGGGCAGTGCATCAAATAAACACAGATTTTATGAACACCACCCATCCCCTGTGGGAGCGAGCCTGCTCGCTCCCACAGGGGGGTAGTGGTGTTTGGAGGTTTGTCGCCAGGGACGACCCCGGCGGCCATCGAAAACTGCGGGACGGCCCGCATCCCAGTTCAGGCAGTACGCATGCCTGAGGGGGCAATGCCATGTTCGAAAAAATCCTGATCGCCAACCGTGGCGCCATCGCCTGCCGCATCTTGCGGACCTTGCGTGAGCTGAAGGTCGAAGGCGTCGCGGTGTATTCCCAGGCCGACGCCGCCAGCTTGCATATCTTGCAGGCCGATGAAGCCCACTGCCTGGGCGAAGGCGCGGCGGCCGGTACTTACCTGGCGGTGGACAAGCTTTTGGCGATTGCTAAAAGCAGCGGCGCGACCGCGATCCATCCCGGCTACGGCTTTCTCTCGGAAAACGCCGCCTTCGCGCAAGCGTGCGAGGCCGCTGGCATCGCCTTCATCGGTCCGACGCCAGAACAACTGCGCGTGTTCGGCCTCAAGCACACCGCCCGCGACCTGGCGCGCCGACATGGTGTGCCACTGCTCGAAGGCACCGAACTGCTCGACAGCCTCGATGCCGCGCTATTGGCGGGCACTCAGCTCGGCTATCCGGTGATGCTCAAAAGTACCGCGGGCGGTGGCGGCATCGGCATGCGTGTGTGCCGCAGCGCCGCCGACCTGAGCGAATCCTTCGAAACCGTGAAGCGCCTGGGCCAGAACAACTTCAGCGACGCCGGAGTGTTCATCGAGAAGTACATCGAACGTGCGCGGCATCTGGAAGTGCAGGTATTCGGCGATGGCCTGGGCCAGGTGATCGCCTTGGGCGTGCGCGACTGCTCGGTGCAACGGCGCAACCAGAAAGTCCTCGAAGAGACCCCGGCGCCGAACCTGCCCGAGGGCATGGCCGATGAACTCTGCGCAGCGGCGATCCAACTGGCCCAGGCCGTGAACTACCGCAGCGCCGGCACCGTGGAGTTCGTGTTCGACAGCGACGCGGGGCGCTTCTATTTCCTGGAAGTGAACACCCGCCTGCAAGTGGAGCACGGCGTCACCGAGCAGGTGTGGGGCGTGGACCTGGTGCGCTGGATGGTGCAACTGGCGGCCGGTGATTTGCCGCCACTGAGCGAACTGGGCCAAGGTTTGAAAGCCGAGGGCCACGCGATCCAGGCGCGCTTGTATGCCGAGGACCCAGGCCGGGATTTCCAGCCAAGCCCGGGGCTGCTGACTGCGGTGAGATTTCCCCAGGCCGACGGCAAGGCACTGCGCATCGACACCTGGGTCGAGGCCGGTTGCCAGATCCCGCCCTACTTCGACCCGATGATCGCCAAGGTCATCCGCTGGGCGCCAACCCGCGAGCAGGCACGCCTGGGCTTGCATCAAGCGCTGGACGAAAGCCTGCTGTACGGCGTCGAGAACAACCGCCACTACCTGCAACAGATTCTCCTCGACACACCGTTTGCCAGCGGCCAGCCCTGGACCCGCTGCCTGGAAGCGTTGGTCTATCGCGCCAACACCGTTGAAGTGCTCAGCCCCGGCACCCAGACCAGCGTCCAGGACTATCCCGGCCGCCTCGGTTATTGGGCGGTGGGGGTGCCGCCGTCGGGACCGATGGACAGCCGTTCGTTGCGCCTGGGCAATCGCCTCTTGGGCAACGCAGAAGGCGCGGCGGCCTTGGAAATCACCATGAACGGGCCGCTGCTGCGCTTCAACTGCGCCGCGCGGGTGGCGGTGACCGGTGCGGTGATTGCCCTCACGCTCGACGGTGAACCGGTGCCGATGAACACGCCGTTGTCGATTGCTGCCGGCGCCACCCTCGCCATCGGCAACATCTCTGGGGCCGGGGCGCGCAGCTACCTGTGCCTGCAAGGCGGCGTGCAAGTGCCGGATTACCTGGGCAGTAAAAGCACTTTCACCCTCGGCCAGTTCGGCGGCCATGGCGGACGGGCGTTGTGTACCGGTGACGTGTTGCACCTGGCACCGCTGGATGAGCACGCGATGCTGCCGCCAACGAGCGCGCCGATCCTGGAACTGCCAAGCGTGCGGCAGATCCGCGTGATCTACGGCCCGCACGGCGCGCCCGAATACTTCACCGAGCGCTACATCCAGACGTTCTTCGACACGGCCTGGGAAGTGCACTTCAACTCCAGCCGCACCGGCGTCCGCCTGATCGGGCCGAAACCCGAATGGGTCCGCGCCGACGGCGGCGAGGCTGGGCTGCACCCTTCCAATATCCATGACAACCCCTACGCCATCGGCGCCGTGGACTTCACCGGCGACATGCCCGTCATCCTCGGCCCCGACGGCCCGAGCCTGGGCGGTTTCGTCTGCCCGGTGACGGTGATCGAAGCGGACCTCTGGCAGTTGGGGCAGCTCAAGGCGGGGGACAAGGTGCGGTTTGTGCCGGTGGATATCTCCACCGCCCGATCTCTGGCCTTGAAATGGGATCACTGTGGGAGCGAGTCTGCTCGCGATGAAGTCGATGCGGTGTCTGATCTGGCCCCATCGCGAGCAAGCTCGCTCCCACAGGGGATGGTGTCGCCCGTGGTGTTGGATATCGGTCAGGACGATACCCGCCTGGTCGCGCGCCTGGCCGGCGACACCCACCTGCTGCTGGAAATCGGCGCCCCCGAATTGGACCTGGTGCTGCGCTTTCGCGCCCATGCCTTGATGCAGGCGTTGGAACACAAATACCTGCCCGGCGTGATCGACCTGACGCCGGGCATTCGCTCGCTGCAAGTGCACTACCAACCCGAGCAAATGCCCCTGGCCGATCTGCTGAATATCGTCGCCGGTGAGTGGGATGCCGTGTGCGCCGCGCAGGACCTGCAAGTGCCGTCGCGCATCGTCCACCTACCATTATCCTGGGATGATCCGGCCTGTCAGTTGGCCATCGAAAAATACATGACCACGGTGCGCAAGGACGCGCCCTGGTGCCCGAGCAACCTGGAGTTCATCCGGCGCATCAACGACCTGCCCAACCTCGATGAAGTGCAACGCACGGTGTTCGACGCCAGTTACCTGGTGATGGGCCTGGGGGACGTCTACCTCGGCGCGCCGGTCGCCACGCCGCTCGACCCGCGCCATCGACTGGTGACCACCAAATACAACCCGGCCCGCACCTGGACCGCGGAAAACTCGGTGGGCATCGGCGGCGCCTATATGTGCGTGTACGGCATGGAAGGTCCTGGCGGCTATCAGTTCGTCGGGCGCACGTTGCAGATGTGGAACCGTTATCGGGACGTCGCCGCCTTCGACGGCAAGCCCTGGCTGCTGCGGTTCTTCGACCAGATCCGCTTCTATCCGGTCAGCGCCGATGAACTGCTGCGCATCCGTCGGGACTTCCCCCTGGGCCGCTTCGATCTGGAGATCGAGCACAGCCAGCTCAACCTCGCTGACTACCAGCGTTTCCTGGTGCAGGAAGCCGACGGCATCGCCGCGTTCCGCCAACGGCAACAAGGCGCCTTCGACGCCGAGCGCGAGCGTTGGATCGCCAGTGGCCAGGCGCACTTCGACAGTGAAGAACCGGCCATCGCACCGAGCGAAGATTCGCCGCTGACTGACGGTCAACTGAGTGTCGACAGCCACATCGCCGGCAACCTCTGGCAGGTGCAGGTAGACGTTGGCGCACGGGTCGCCGCCGGTGATGTGCTGGTTATTCTCGAGTCGATGAAAATGGAAATCCCGCTGCTTGCACCCTCGGCCGGCGTGGTGCGCGAGGTGCGCGTCCAGCCAGGTTCGGCAGTGCGCGCCGGACAGCGCGTCGTGGTGCTGGACCGTGACTGAACTCAATCAAAGGATTAACACCATGAACCTCTCTCTTCGCTTGGACGACCTGCGCAACACCTACCGCAGCGGCACACTGACGCCACGCCAATTGCTGTTGGGCCTGCGGGAAAAAGCCGCGGCGCTGAACCCGGACTATCACCTGTTCATTCACCTGCTGACGGCCGAAGAACTGGAACCCTACCTGACCGCATTGGAAAGCCGCGACCTGGAGAGCCTGCCGCTGTACGGCGTGCCGTTTGCCATCAAGGACAACATCGACCTGGCCGGCATTCCGACCACCGCCGCCTGCCCGGCATTTGCCTACGTACCGCCACGCTCGGCGACCATTGTCGAGCAGTTGCTGGCACTGGGCGCGATCCCCCTGGGCAAGACCAACCTCGACCAATTCGCCACCGGGCTCAATGGCACTCGCTCGCCCTACGGCGCCTGCCGCAACAGCGTGCTGCCCGACTATCCCGCAGGCGGTTCGAGCGCCGGCTCGTCGCTGGCCGTGGCCCTGGGCGTGGCGAGTTTTGCCTTGGGCACCGACACCGCCGGCTCCGGTCGAGTGCCCGCAGCCTTGAACAACCTGGTGGGATTGAAAGCCACCCTGGGGTTGATCTCCACGGCGGGTGTGGTCCCGGCCTGTCGCACGCTGGACTGCGTCACGACCTTCACGGCGACAGCAAAGGAAGCCAGCCAGCTCTTGGCGCTGACGGCCCGTCCAGACCCTCGTGACGACTACAGCCGCCACAACCCGCAGTGGAACGACGGCGCCGCGTTCGGCGTGCCCCGGCGCTTTCGCTTCGGTGTGCCGCGCCAGCAGGACCTGGCATTTTTCGGCTGCCAGGAAGGTCCGCAACTGTTTCTGGAAGCCATCGAGCGACTCGAACGCCTGGGCGGCGAAGCCGTGGAACTGGATTTGTCGCCGTTCCTGGAAGCAGCGCGGCTGCTTTATGAAGGCCCTTGGGTGGCCGAACGCTACAGCGTTGCCGGCCCCTTGATGGAGCGTGAGCCGGAGGCTGTACTGCCGGTCATCCGCGCCGTCCTGGCGAAAGCGCCTACGGTAGATGGCGTACAAACCTTCCGCGCCCGCTACCGTTTGCAAGCGCTCAAAGCCCAATGCGACCGGGCCATGGACGCGCTCGATTGCGTAATCACCCCGACCATCGGCCGACCGGTGACCCTCGCCGAACTGGCCTCCGAACCAGTGCTGCGCAACTCGGAGCTGGGGTATTACACCAATTTCATGAACCTGCTGGACTACGCCGCCGTCGCCGTTCCCAGTGCGTTCATGGCCAACGGCTTGCCCTGGGGCGTGACGCTGTTCGGTCGAGCCTTCACCGATCAATACCTCTTGAGCGTGGCCGATGCCCTGCAGCGTCAACAGGACACGACTTTGCCAGCGCCCGCCAACCCGGCGCGCCACGACCTGGCACGGCTGGTGGTGTGTGGCGCACATCTGGACGGGTTGGCGCTGAACGGGCAGCTCAAGCAACGCGGTGCGCGTCTGATCGAGGCCACCCAAAGCTCAGCGGATTATCGCCTCTACGCCTTGGCCGGCGGCCCTCCCCTGCGCCCCGGCATGCTTCGGGTCAGCGAGGGCGGCGTGGCAATCGAGGTGGAGCTCTGGGAGCTGCCGAGCAGCGAACTGGGTTCATTCCTGACCGGCATCCCCGCACCGTTGGGGCTGGGCAAGGTGCAACTGGCCGATGGTCGCTGGGAAAGCGGATTCATCTGCGAGTCGTATGGCCTGGAAGGCGCACGGGACATCAGTCATCTGGGGGGATGGCGGGCTTATTTGCGTAGCCTGGAATAAAGCCGAATCTGTGGTGAGGGAGCCTGTTCCCTCACCATGGTCCTACAAACCTGCAAATCCGAATGTCTTTTCCCACAAGGCCACTAAACTGACTTCATTGGGTCTGTGCCAAGGGAATCGCCATGTCGTTCCGTTCGCCGTTGTATTCCCAGCGCAAGCCGCTCCTGGCCGTGGTGGCGCTGCTGGGTACTGGTTTCCTGATCATTGCGTTGCTGGGCTATTACGCAGCCCATGCCTCGGTACGCGATAACATCCTCAAGACGCTGTATCTGAACTTGCTGATCGGCATACTCGTGACGCTGGCGGTCCTGGCAATCCTTTATCGGTTGATCAACAGCTACCAACAACGCATCGACGCCCAGGCCACCCTCGACAGCCTGACCGAATTGCCGAATCGCCGTGGCTTCGACCTGCTGGCGGTGCAAGCCCTGCATGAAGCCCAGCGCGAGCCCAAACCCTTGACTGCGCTGCTGGTGGAACTGGACGAGTTCAAGCGGCTGGACAGCACCCATGGTCATATCGCCACCGAACAACTGCTGACCGGGTTCGCGCGCGACCTGACGCAAAGCCTGCGGCATTCGGACATCGTGTGTCGCTGGAGCACTGAAGCCTTTGCCGTCCTGCTCAAGGACACCGATGGACAGACCAGTCTGAAAATCGCAGAGAAAATTCGTCAGCACATCGAAAAGCAGCGCTATTTCTGCAGTGGAAAACAATTGCTGGTCACCGTCAGCCTCGGCCTCACCACCTTGCAGGACGAAGACACCTTGCACAGCCTGCTGTCGCGGACCGATCATGCGCTGCAACGCGCCCGACAGACCGGGTGCAACCGAACCTGCGTGGAAATGCCTCACTCCAGTTATGAATAAACCCGACCTTTGCCCGGCCTGCGGCGGTGCCAACGACTGCACCCTGGCCGACCCACGAACCGCCGATCGCGCCTGCTGGTGTTACGGCGTGAGCATCGACCCGGCCGTGCTCGAGGCATTGCCAACCGAGCTGCGTGATCAGTCCTGCCTGTGCCCACGCTGCGCCCAGGTCGAAGCCCAGTTGCGCGCCAAGCCCCAGCCGATCGCGTAAGATGCCCGCCCTCCGTTGCCTTGCCTGAACTGTCCATGCGCGTCGACCGTTTCCTCAGTAATCTGCCGCGATTCAATCGCCAACAAGTGCGCCTGCTACTGGTGGAACGCAGGGTGCGGATCGATGGCCAGACCGTCAGCGACCCCCATGCACAAGTCCGTGAATTCAGCCGTGTAGAAGTCGACGACGACGTGCTGCAAGCAGGCCGGCCGGCGCGCTACTTCATGCTGCACAAGCCACCCGGCTGTGTCAGCGCGACCCGCGATCCGCAACACCCCACGGTGCTCGACTGGCTGGACGAACCGGACAAGAACGACCTGCACATCGCCGGGCGCCTGGACTTCAACACCACAGGGCTGATGCTGATCACCAATGACGGCAGCTGGTCGCGGCGCCTGACCCAACCGCAGACCAAACTGCCCAAGGTCTACTACGTCGAAACCGAGCAAATCATCACGGCCGAATACGCCGATACCTTCGCCCGGGGCCTGTACTTTGCCTTCGAAGACCTCACCACCCAACCTGCAGAGCTGACGCTGCTGGGGCCCAGATCGGCGCGCTTGAGCATCGTTGAAGGGCGCTATCACCAGGTCAAGCGCATGTTCGGCCACTTCAACAACAAGGTGCTGCGCCTGCACCGCGAGCGCATGGGCCCGTTGACGTTGGACGCCCATCTCGAGCCGGGCCAGTACCGCGCCTTGAGCCCTGAAGAAGTCCATCTCATCTGAACCCGCTACCGCTGGGCAGAAGTGTCGAACAATTTTCCGATAGGTACTTGCGCAACGGTCGCCCCCCTGCTTGAATCAAACCGTCGGCCGAAATGTGACCGATGAGTCACAACATACTTCCAAGAAACCTTTTGCCGGCTGGAACCCTCAGGTTCCGCCTTGTCCCGCCGGCGAACTGCCCGCCTATAACAACACCCGTCGACCGTTTTTTTTGGATCGACATGGGCCTTATCTTCCAGGCGAATGCCTACCTGTCACATTGCCCGTGCAATCTCATTGCGCGCATACCCGCTTGCCAGGAGTCTTATGACATGAGGCCAGAAATCGCTGTGCTGGATATACAGGGTCAGTATCGGGTTTACACGGAGTTCTATCGCGCAGACGCCGCACAAAAGACCATCATTCTGGTCAACGGCTCAATGGCCACTACCGCGTCGTTTGCACAGACCGCCAAAAACCTCTACCCGCAATTCAATGTTGTGCTGTACGACCAACCCTACGCGGGCAAGTCAAAAGCTCACAACCGACATGAGCAAATGCTGACGAAAGAGATCGAGGGCCAGATTCTCCTGGAACTGATCGACCACTTCGCCGCCGAACACGTGCTGTCGTTTTCCTGGGGCGGCGCCGCCACGCTGACCGCCTTGGCGCAGCGGCCACGGCGCATCGAAAAAGCCGTGATCAGTTCGTTCTCGCCGGTGCTCAATGCGCCGATGCGCGACTACCTGGAACGCGGTGTGGATTACCTCGGCAGCCTGGACGGCGACCGTGTCGGGCACTTGGTCAACAGCACCATCGGCAAGCATTTGCCGCCGCTGTTCAAGCGCTTCAACTATCGTCATGTCAGCAGCCTGGCCGAACATGAGTACGGGCAGATGCACTTCCACATCAGCGATGTGCTCCACAGCGACCGCTTGTGCTACGTCAACGCAGCGAAAAAAATCAACGTACCGGTGTTGTTCCTGAACGGCGAATGGGACGAATACACCGCGGCCGACGACGCCAGGCTCTTTGCCGATCACGTGCAGCACAGCAGCTTCAGCACACTGCAAGCCACCGGGCACTTCCTGGACATGGAACACAAAGCCGCCTGTCGCGACAGCCGTAACGCCTTGCTGGGTTTCCTCACACCGGAACACCACGAGAGCCGACCGCGCTATAGCTACGTGCAGGGCTACCATGCACTGGCTATCTGAAACCGAGTCCTGGCGAGCAAACCCCGTCCTGCGCCTTCAGCAACGGGGCTTGCCCGCCAACGACCGCTCTGGTTTGAGGCTCGCATAGACGACTGACCGCACGCTGTGTGAAGAAAAACTTCAAATCCGTGCCCACATCTGGTACAAAGTCAGCCGCTCTGAGCGGGTGTCGTATAATGGCATTACTCCAGCTTCCCAAGCTGATAACGAGGGTTCGATTCCCTTCACCCGCTCCAATCGAATTCTGGTCCTGCGTCGTACGTTTTTGGCGGGGGATTAAAAAACCGGCTCTTGGTGGCCGGTTTTTTTTGGTCTGGAATCTGGTGGGATTGGCGCCCGAGTACCTATGAAGGAGAGCAAGGATGCACCTGATTGACTCATATCTGCCTACGTATCAGTTCAGTGAATTGCATACCGTGGACATCCCCGTAGCCCCTTCCCATGCCATGGCGGCAATCCTCGCCCACCGCCCCGAAGACGACCGTTTTTTTCGGTATGCAATCAAGCTTCGCGAACTCCCCATGCGCCTGCTGGGTCGATCTCGGCATGCGGGCGCTGATCAACGCGTTTCATTCGGCATGGATAATTTCACGTTGCTTCAGCGCAACGGCGACATAGAAGTCGCCTACGGGCTCGCCGGCAAGCTGTGGAAAGCCGACTACGGCCAAGTCGTTGTCGCGGATGCCGAAGCGTTCGAGCTATTCAATGAACCGGGGAATGTGAAACTGGTCATCAGTTTCAGCTGCCAGTTGCTGCGACCGGGCCTGACGAGGGTCACCACGCAAACGCGGGTGCATTGCCTCGACGATGATGCCTTGCGAAGTTTTACGTCGTATTGGTATTTGATTCGTCCGGTCAGCGGGCTTATCCGTCGACGCATGCTGAAGGCTATTGCGAGGCGTTGCGTAGCAGGCGCTTTTTAAATTCTTCATCGCAATACAGATCTGTTGTCACCAAGAGACGCTCAAAGTGAAGCCATTGACTGAGGCGGATCTCTGCGTCATGTCATGTGACGCACATCTCGATTCATCACCTACTAGCTATGCGGAGCGCACCGGCCAATGGGGCCTTGCCACCTCTAGGTTAGAAACACTTGGACAAGGTAAGCACGGCGGATTACGTCGTAATTCCCCCTCCCAGCTGTCGCATGCGGTACGGTAAAGCCCGGAGCACAAACGGCAAATCACCAGTCACACGAAGAGGGTCCGCATTCAGTGCAAGAAGACAAAAGGCTTGGAATGACGGGAGAAGAGCAGGCCATCTGGGATGACGCGATCAGGTTTTCCCGATCAAACAAGAAGGCTATTGGCAAGCGGCTCACGGATCAGACCAAGTATCCCCCCGAAAAAGAACCTGTTTCGGTTTTCATGGCGGGGTCGCCGGGCGCGGGTAAAACAGAAGCATCTTTAGCGCTGCTGAACCTTTTCTGTGATACGCCCATCCTACGAATTGATCCAGACGAGCTCAGAAACGAATTTGAAGCGTATCAGGGTGGCAATGCCTGGCTTTTCCAAGGTGCCGTTTCAATTCTTGTTGAGAAGCTGATTGACCTCGCCCTAGATCGAAAGCAGTCTTTTCTGCTGGATGGGACTCTTTCAAATATAGAGATTGCGAGGAAAAATGTGCAGCGGTGCCTCGACAAGGGGAGATTTGTACAAATACTCTACGTCTATCAAGATCCTAGGCTTGCTTGGGCCTTTGTAACGGCCCGTGAGGAAGCCGAAGGACGGAGGATTCGACCTGAGCATTTCATCGACCAATACTTTGCAGCACGTGACGTGGTAAACACACTTAAGCTAGAGTTTGGCAAGAATCTACATGTCGATCTGCTTGTGAAGCACATTGATAATTCTGGGCGCCTTTACAAGGCTGGCGTTGACAAGATCGACTACCATATCCCCGAGAAGCATACGCGACACGAGCTGATGGCCATGCTTGGGATAAATGACGGAGCAACTCCATGTTTACCATGAAACTCGGATCCACAAAGGAGTCCACGAGCCCATTCGCAGACTTCATTCGTAATGCGAAATCGGAAGAAAAAAAACGCGTCTACAGTGAAGTGCTGACCGAAGCTACCAAAAAACAGAATGAAGTGATGTTGGCTGCACGTGCAAAACAAGCCTGATCACGTTACTGGATTCCAAAACTGCCCGGCCTAACGCCGGGCTTTTTCATTCTGTCGTTAACCTGCTTTTCACGCTCTGGCGCCTACGGGCTCGTCGGCAAGCTTTGGAAAGCTGACTACGGCCAACGAGACATTGCACAACCTCAACAACGGGACCGTTGAAGGAAAGATAGACAATAGTACTGAGAATAAATGAGTCCCGTGGCGAGGGAGCTTGCTCCCGCTTGAGTGCGAAGCGCTCACAAGAGGGGCTGCTGCGCAACCCAGCGGGAGCAAGCTCCCTCGCCACGTATCGCATGTCCCCGGGAGATTTGTAGGCAAAATCCGAAAACTGCGTAGGGGGTGCGCTTAATTGGCTTTTCGGCGAGTTTTCGCCTTGTTGCCCTTGTCCTTCGATGGCTACTCTCCCAGACGTCGCTGCAAATCAGGCGATCGGGCTTGGAAACCCGTGAGTCAAGCAACCGCGCTTCACGGGAGCTAGACAATGCGTACCTCGCAGCAAATCAAATCACATTCAAACCAGCCAAAGCTCAGGCCTCGAACCTACTGTTTCTCGATCGACGGGGGCAGGCCATGAACGAAAACACTGAGCTAAAAACCATCGGCTACACCCCCTTCAACTATTCCGCTGATCGAGCACTGTTCCGTGTCAACGGCGGTGTCCCCATCCAAGAGGCATTGGAACGAGCGTCAGATCTTTTGCATCTCGCTCACCGGCTTGCCGAAGACGCGGCGTTTGAAAAGAGCACCGACCGATACGCCTGGGCTGCGCACTTTTTGTTGGAGATGAGCAAGGCGGTGATTGATGACGTTGTGAAGGTCATTACGCCTAGGCCGGCGGCTGAGTCCAAGAAACAATCCGAGGCGCAGTAGATCGACAGTAAGTCCTGAGCATGGGGACATAGGGAACCCCATCCGATAGGCAGCGCTAAGCCCTGCTTCTTTCGCAGCGGGGCTTAGCAATACCGACGTCCCTAGAGGCTCAAGCATGGGAAGCGTTCGAAAAACTATAACCGTTTCCAATCAGCGCGCTCAGGAACGTAATGCCGAACTGAAGGATATCCGCTCGGCCCTTGAAGACGGTGAGTCCAGCGGCCCCCCTCGCCCATTCAATCCCGACGCATTCAAACAGCGAATGTTATTAGGACGTGGATAAATCCCCATCGTAAAAACTATTCAGCCCCAGGCAAATGCCCCAACGGCAACGCCCCCGGCGTCTTCACCGTATTGATCGCAAAGTTACTCCGGATATCGCTGATGCCGGGCAATTTCAACAAATGCCCCGTGACAAAACGGTCATAAGCCCGCAGGTCCGGCACCACGACTTGCAGTAGAAAATCCGACTCGCCCGATACCAGGAACGCCGAGATCACTTCGGGCAATGCCGTCACTGCCTGGCGAAATGCTTCGGCTCGCTCGTCGTTGTGCCGTTCGACCTTGACGCCGACGAAGATCGTCAGCCCGAGGCCCACTTCGTCGCGGTCCAGGACGGCTTGATAACCGCGAATGACACCGGCTTCTTCAAGCATCCGCACGCGGCGCAAGCAGGGCGACGGGGACAGGCCGATTTCTTCGGCCAGTTGCACGTTGCTCAGGCGGCCGTCTCGTTGCAGCGCGACGAGGATTTTACGGTCGAAGGCGTCCAGTTTCATAAGTTGGCATTTTCCGATTGGATGATGCAGATACGTGGCAGGTTATGCCAATTCGCGAAGCTTTAGAAGCTGACTTCGCAACCACCTGCCCTGCCTCTCAGCCATAGACTGGGCACTTGCGAATCGTTGATGAAGGGGTGTGGCATGGCAGAGCTCGGGTTGTTTTTGATGGCGTTGACGGTGGCGTATCTGTTGCCCGGGCCGGACATGATTCTGCTGCTGCAAACCGGTGCCCGTCAGGGCAGGGGCGCGGCGCTGGCGACGGCGGTGGGCCTGGGGGTTGCTCGTGGGTGTCATGTTGCATTGGCGGCGTTGGGGCTTTCGGCCTTGTTCAAGACCGCGCCGTGGACGTTCGATGTCGTGCGTCTGGCCGGGGCGGCCTACTTGTTATGGATCGGTTTTCAATGCCTGCGGACCACCTTGTTGCCGAATTTTGAAAACGCCGCTGTCGAGGCCGGAAAGCGGCGTTGGCACCAGGCGATTCGGCGTGGGCTGCTGACCAATCTGCTCAATCCAAAGGCCTTGCTGTTTTGCTCGGTGCTGTTGCCGCAGTTCATCGATCCACAAGGCGGACCAGTGCTAGGGCAATTCGCGACCCTGGGCGTGGTACTGGTCGGCGTCGGCCTGCTGTTCGATAGCGCCTATGCGTTGGTGGGTGTCGCACTCGGTCGCTGGCTTCAGCGTTCGCCTTCGGCCCAGCGCGTACAGCAGTGGCTGTTTGGCAGTCTTCTGATTGGTTTTGCGGTACGGCTGACGTTTGTGCAGCAGTCATAGCGACCGTAGTTTCGCGAAGTGGCTCCTGCTATTTGATCTGTAAATCCAGGGCTGCTTCGCACCCCAGCGGGAGCAAGCTCCCTCGCCACCCAAGCATTTGCCCCCTGTCTCACATCCCGAAATAAACCCACCCTGCCCCTCTGCCGCCCTTGTGCGACGCCGCTTCTAGACTTCGTTGCGATGACTGCGCTTACCTGCCGAGGCCACCTTCGATGGTTATAGTGTTGATCATTCATTTTCAGTAGGTATAGTACCCACCAAGCACACCACACGGAGGTGTTGTGAATAGCCGATTCTTGATAAGCCAAATCATTGCAGACGGTTGGTATCTGGTGCGGGTTCGGGGCAGCCACCATCACTTCAAGCACCCGACCAAGCCGGGATTGGTCACGGTTCCTCATCCGAAGAAGGACCTGCTCAAGAAAACGGCCATCAGTATTTTGCAACAGGCGCTGCTTCAGCCGACCCGTTGCGCGACGTTCCCGGAGGACGATGAATATGCTTTACCCGATTGCGATTTCCATGGGCGATGACAAGCACGCCTGGGGTGTTGAAGTACCGGATATTCCCGGATGCTTTTCCGCAGGCGATGACCTGGACGAGGCCATGGCGATGGCGCGTGAGGCCATCGAGGGGCATTTCGAGGTTCTGGCTGAGGACGGCTCGCCGATTCCTTCGGCCAACACCGTCACCTTGCACGCCGCCAATCCGGCATATGCCGGCTGCACCTGGGCGCTGGTGGACATCGATGTGACCAAGTACCTGGGCAAGGCGCAGAAACTCAACATCACGTTGCCCGGCTATCTGCTCAATCGTATTGATGAATACGTGTTGCACCATCCTGAAGAGAAGAGCCGTTCCGGCTTCCTGGCTTCGGCAGCGCTCAAGGTGTTGCAGCAAGGGCGGTGAGCAATCAATGCTGGAGAAAAGAGCCTGTGGGAGCGAGCCTGCTCGCGATAGCGGTACGTCAACACCCTTGATGTTGCTGACCCGACGCCATCGCGAGCAGGCTCGCTCCCACAGGGTTTTGCGACAGCCCATTCGAGGGGTTGCGGGCTGCCTATTTCTTTTCCGCTCCAGACTCTTGCATCTGCACCGAGGACTTGGTGCCATCGGTGTTGTCCTTGGTCTCGTTACCCGAGTTGTCGAAGCAGCCTTGCAGGGCAAACAAACAGCAGGCAAGGCAAACAGTGCGTGCGAGGTTCATGGTGGACTCCGAAGCTGAGGGCCTTAAGGAGTGACCCGCCAACACGGCAATTGGTTGCGATGATTTTCAGGCTGCACGAAAAACCCTGCCGAACAGCGGCGCCTGAAAATGTAAGCAGAATTTTCACCGTTTCGTTGCTGTCACACCAGACAGGTGCATCCATAAGGAACACAGCAATGACCTTCGCAAAAATCGCGCAAAAACTGGCCCTTTGGGCGGGGAGCCCCAAGACGTTTCTGGGGGCCATCGTGTTGTTGGCGCTCTGGGCCCTCAGCGGACCGCTTTTCGACTTCAATGACACATGGCAACTGATCATCAATACATCAACGACGATCATTACCTTCCTGATGGTGTTCCTGATTCAAAACACGCAGAACCGCGATACCGACATATTGCACCTCAAGGTCGATGAGTTATTGCGAGCGACCAAGGAGGCACAGAATGCAATGCTCGGCCTTGAGTCGCTGGACCTCAAGCAACTGGAGGCGCTGAGAAAGCATTACCAGGCCATGGGTCACGGCGAAGCCAAGAGTCTTGAAGGGCTGGAAGAAAAGAACAAAGTAGACCTGAACCAGTGCTGACGCAGACGCGCTGGAAGGTTCTCCTTTTGGCGGGCAAAAATCAGCCGGGACGCGAACGTCCCGGCCCTGAATACAAAAAACGCAGCGGATCAGCGGCTGGCTTGCAGGGCCCTGGCCATTTCGAGATGGGTCTGCAGTTTAGGCAGGGTTTCATCGGCGAAGGCCTTGATCTCCGGCACTTCGGTGGTCTGGGCCTCTTGCTGGATCTGCGCGATGGCCTCCTCGGTGGCCTTGACCTGGGTGGCGGCATACGCAGCCTCGAACGACTCGCCTTCCTTGACCTGCGGCATCAGGGCCTTGGCCTTGTCCGCCACCTCTTCCCGGGGGGCGACAGGCAAGTCGAGCTTCTTGGCGATCTTCGCCAGGTGTTGATTGGCCGTGGTGCGGTCGTTGATCACCATGATGGTGTAGTCCTTGACCTCCCTGGATTCGGCTTTCCCGTGGGCCATGCGACTTGTCTCTATGTCGGCCATGCCTTTGGCTGAAGCATCGTTGATGAATTCGGCAGGCGATTGGGCCCAGGCACTGTTGGCGCCCAGGCCCATCAACACGACAACACTGGTGGTGCGAAAAAAGCTGGCCATACGGCTCATGGTCGCGCCCTCCTCTGATGAAAGTTCTGGTGGGTTATCCACCGTTGAATCAGAACCAGCCATGAATACTCAGCGAGATGTCCGACTCGGCTTTCGACGGTCGTGATGGTGGTTCTCCCACTTCTGCGACCCGCTTCGGACACCTTCGTTCGATCATGAGCAATGTTTGCCAGATAAATACCGCTTGGGCCGGGAATGATCCAACCCTCCCTATTCTCGAATGCAGGGCACGCAGAGCCCTTCTTGTATTCGAATTGGATATGGGCTGAAGGTTTGAGAAAGGTGCTTGTGCCACGACGAACGGTGGCACGCTATCAGATACCGAACACCCTGTGATTCTGGCGTTTGGCCGCATACATCGCCTCGTCGGCGTGGCGGAACAGGGCAACATCTTCAGTGCCATGGTCGGGGAAACAGGCCACGCCGATGCTCGGTTCGATGCTCAGGCAGTGCCCGTCCAGACGCAGCGGCTGGGCCAGTGCATGGCGGATTTTTTCCTGCACGCGTTGGGCATCCTCCAAGGCCTGGATGCTGTGCAGCAGCACCACGAACTCGTCCCCGCCAATACGTGCCACGGTGTCGGTGTCGCGGATACAGCCCTTGAGACGATTGGCCACCGCTTGTAACAGCATGTCGCCAACCCCGTGGCCATAGGTGTCGTTGATCTGCTTGAAACGGTCCAGGTCGATGTACAGCAAGGCCATGCGCCCGGACGCCGCGCGCGCGCTTGCCAGTGCGCACTTGAACCGCTCCCGGAGCAATTCGCGGTTGGGCACCTGGGTCAATTGATCGTACTGAGCCATGTGCTGCAACCGGGCGTGCAATTGCTTGCGCTCGATGGCGACGGTGATCTGTGCGCAGACGTATTGCAGCAGTTCCTTGTCCTGCTCGGTGTAGCGCTCGTTGTGCGGCGCACTCTTGACGATCAGCGCGCCAATCGTGCCGCTCTGCGAGTTCAGCGGCACGCCCAGCCAACACGGCGCATCTGGCCGCGCTACAAGGTCGTCGAACCCCGGCGGCAAGTCGTTGCAACCAGGCGTCAGCAGGATTGGCTGGCCGCTGCGAATCACTTCGGCGCACAAACGCCCGGTGACCGTGCCCGGCAATTCCGGCTGCCCTTCCCGGTCGTCGACGTGATAGGGGAAGTTAAGTTGCGAACATTGTTCGTCATACAGCGCCACCGAAAAATTCAGCGCCGGCAGCCACTCGCCAATAATCAGGTGTATGCGCTTGAACAGCGCCAGCAGGTCTGCCGCGGCATGGGCCGCCTCGGAAATCGCATACAACGCCGCCTGCCGGGACTCGGCCTGCTTGCGTTCGGTGATGTCCCGGGCCACGGCAATGCGCAGTTGGTCCACCGGCGACCAGCGCGCCGACCACAGGATGTGCACCACCCGACCGTCCTTGCGCAGGTAACGGTTCTCGAAATTGAGCTTGGGCTCGCCGTCCATGATCTCCCGCGCCGCCTCAAGGGTCCGCTGACGGTCGGCGGGGTGCACCAGGTCGATCATCGGCTGGCCGATCAGCTCCTGCGGGGTGTAGCCAAAAATCTGTTCGCAGGCAGCACTGACAAACACGAAACGCCCTTGGCCGTCGACGGCACACACGGCGTCCAGCAGAAGGTCGATGTAGCTGGCCAGCGGCGCGGAACTTCGAGTGTCCATGGGGCTGGAGGTCATCCGGATAATGCAACGGTGAGCGAAGCGGGTGATCGTCAGTTCGTGACGCCGATACAACGAGCGAGACCGACGCGCCCCACCAATACCGATGAGGATAGCGCAGGGGATCGACTGTAGGGAGCGAAACGCCCGGGAGATGCAGCCACTCGCTTCAACGCAGCCCCTTCACTCCGTAAAAAACGCCATACCGGCATACGGTGCCTGCCGGCAGGCCTTCAACCGGGACGCCAGGTCGCCCACATGGACTTCGAGCTTGTGCCCGTCCGGGTCGAGAAAGTAGAACGAATCACCCTCGCTGCGATTGTCGCGCCACGATGACACCTGGGCCGCGTTCAGCCGCGCCACCAGCACTGGGAAACTCTCGGCATCGATGCTGAAAGCGTAATGGGTGTAGTCCGCCACCGGCTCAGGCCTGCGCAACGGGTCGAAAGCCAGGCACAACCACAAACCCGGCAGCGACAAATAGGCCCCATGGTCCCACTTGGCTTCGAGACGCAGCTGCAATAGCTCGCCATAAAAAACCACACTGCGATCCAGGTCGGTGACGGCAAGGGTCAGATGATTGAGGCCTGAGAGCATCAGCAAGCAACCTTCAGAAAAGAGTGATAACCCAGCGGGCTTGGGGCGAACCCAGGGTACTTCCAAGCTCCGAC
The DNA here is from genome assembly GCF_008801605.1 of Pseudomonas brassicacearum subsp. brassicacearum. Lineage (GTDB taxonomy): Bacteria > Pseudomonadota > Gammaproteobacteria > Pseudomonadales > Pseudomonadaceae > Aquipseudomonas > Aquipseudomonas brassicacearum. The sequence continues at coordinate 25,258 of NZ_VZPJ01000025.1, forward strand.
ATCGCCGACGGATTCCCCGTCCAAGGCCCTAGGCAAAGTCCTACGCAGAACTCTCCAGTGACACTCAAGCACGCCGGAAACAGCCGATTCAAAGCCCTGCACAACAATCTGTAAAGTCTGGAAACACACCGCTATCGAAACACCCCACGGACAGCACCACTCATCAAGGAATGTAATCGCACCATGAACCAGACTGCTCAAGCGCCCCATCACTTCACTCACTACCGCAAGGTGATTTCCCTCGCAGACCAGAACTGGCAGGGCACCGAAGCCGGAAAAATCTCAGGGTTGAATGTCGAGGTCAAGACACCCAATGTGCTGGTCGACCAATACGGTCGCACCTTCCATCACTTCTGTACCACGTCCTACCTGGGCCTGGACTATCACCCCGCGTTGCTGGACGGCGCCATGACTGCCCTGTGGGAAACCGGAACCCTGCGGGTCGCCAACTCAAGGAATCGCTGCAAGCTGGCGATCCTGGACCAGTACGAAACCCAATTGTCGGAGCTGTTTGGCGCCAGTTGCCTCAGTGCTCTGTCGTGCAGTGCGGCAAGCGCCGGTATCCTGCCGCTGCTGGCCAGCGGCGCGTTCACCAACCAGTGTTCGCCGGTCATGGTGTTCGACAAACACGCCCATTACTCGATGAACCACAGCAAGGCCGCCTGCGCCGATGAAACCCAGGTCGTCACCTGCCCGCACAACGACATGGATTTCATCGAAGACCTGTGCAAACGCCAGCGCTGCGTGGCGTACGTGGCCGACAGCGCCTATAGCATGGGCGGATTGGCGGACCTGGACAGCCTGATGTATCTCAAGCAGCGCTATGGCCTGTTTCTCTATCTGGACGACTCCCACGCGCTGTCTGCGGTCGGGGAGTCCGGCGCAGGCCTGGTCCGTTCGCGCGTCCCTGCCGTGGATGAACGCACCCTGATCGTTGCTTCATTGGCCAAGTCATTCGGCGCCAGTGGCGGGCTGGTCATGTTTGGCAGTGAACGGCACAAGGCGCTGGTGCAGCGTTACGGTGGCCCGAGCAATTGGTCCCAGAGCCTGAACGCAGCGGCCATCGGCGCCGGCATGGCGTCGATCCGCCTGCACCGCAGTCGAGAATTCAGCGCCCTGCAGGAGCGTTTGCAAGCTAATATCCGCTTCTTCGACAGCCTCGTGCGCACTGAACAGCGCGGCAATCCCATGGCAATCCGCATGGTGCCCTGCGGTGAAGCGGCCCTGGCCAACAGCCTGGCCGTCGAACTGGCCGAACTGGGGTACTTCACTTCAGCGGTCTTTTTCCCCGTGGTGCCGCAAGGCAAGGCCGCCATTCGCATTACCCTGCGCGCCGATATGGAGCCGAACGTGATTCGCTCGTTTTGCGAAAAGATCACCGAACTGCTGCTGACCCACGGGCGTGACATCCGCCCTTGAGACAGGACGCTCGATGAAGAACCGTACAACCCTGATCGTCACCTGCACCACCGTTTTCCTGGCCCAACTGGGCATGAGCATCTACTTGCCGGCCCTGCCCGATATCGCCCGGGACCTGGGCGCCGATGCGTCCCGGGTTTCCTGGGGCTTGTCGGTGTACCTGATCGGCATGGCGCTGCCGATGTTGCTGTGGGGCAGCCTGGGCCAGCGGCTGGGGCGCAAGCCGGTCTTGCTGGCGGCCTTGGGGTTGTACGGTTTGGGCAACCTGGCCCTGCCGCTGGGCACAACCGTGGAGGCGTTCCTGACGCTCAGGTTGATCCAGGGCATCGGCGCCAGCGGTATCTCGGTGATGGCGCGGGTCTTGATTCGGGACAGTTTCAGCGGCGATCTGTTGGCCAAGGCGCTGTCCTGGATATCGATCGCCTTTGTGATTGCCCTCGGTATCGGCCAGTATCTGGGCTCGCTGATCCAGGCCGCTTTCGGCTGGGAGGCGATTTTCCAGGGCTTGGGCGCCGTCAGCCTGGCGATGGCAGCGGCGGTGTCCCGGGCCAGGTTCCCGGTGCTGGTGCAAGCCGGCAACGGGCAATCGGCGTGGAGCATCTACGGGCAGATCCTGCGTCGACGCGCGTTCCTGCTGCCGGCCTTGGCGGGTGGGCTGGGTTACGGCGTGATCGTCGCCTTCAATACCGCCGCGCCATTGATCCTGCAGGAGAGCTTCCACTGGTCGCCCATTGAATACGGCCTGCTGGGCTGGCCGGTCAGTGCCGCGTACTTGCTTGGGGCGCTGGTGGTGAACGCTTTTGTACTGCGTACCGGTCAACGGCGAATGATGGGTTGGGGCATCGCCCTGGTGCTGGGCGGGAGCATGACCATGCTGGCAGGCAGCCTCACCCTGAGCAGCATCGCGCTGCTCTTCTGGCTGCCGTATTGCTTCGCGGTGTTTGGCCAGTCGTTGATCTACCCCATCAGCCTGTCCCTGGCCAACGAAGGCTCACCGGTGGCCGGCGCGTATGCCATGGCGTTGAGCGGATTCCTGCACCAACTGATGGCCTCGGTGATCGGTGCCATGGCCAGCCTGTTGTTGAGCCAACAGGCCTGGCCGCTGGCGGCGTTGTGCGCACTGTTGGGGGCGGCGGCGATGCTCTGTGTGAAGTTCGTGCCGCCCCGGGTCGCTTAGAACGCGCTGCGGAAAATCTCTTCGATCTGCCGCTGGTCCGCCGCCCGTGGGTTGGTCAGGCCGCAGGCGTCTTTCAAGGCGTTGGCGGCCAGCACCGGTACGTCATTGAGGCGTACGCCCAAATCACGCAAACCGGCCGGAATATCCACGTCAAGGGCCAGTTTACGGATCGCCGCAATGGCGTCGCGGGCGCCCTCTTCCGGGCTGAAGCCGCGCGTATCGGCGCCCATGGCATGGGCCACGTCGGTCAGGCGAACGGCGCACACCGAAGCGTTGAAGCTTTGCACATGAGGCAACAGCACTGCGTTGCAGACACCATGAGGCAGGTCGTAGAAGCCACCCAGCTGATGCGCCATCGCGTGCACGAAACCCAACGATGCATTGTTGAACGCCATCCCCGCGAGAAACTGCGCGTAGGCCATGTTCTCCCGCGCGACCAGGTCATTGCCGTCACGCACGGCCAGGCGCAGGTTGTTGCTGATCAGGGTGATGGCCTTCAGGGCGCAGGCATCGGTGATGGGGTTGGCCGCAGTGGAGACATAAGCCTCGATCGCGTGGGTCAGTGCATCCATGCCGGTGGCGGCTGTCAGGCCCTTGGGCATCGCCACCATCAGCGCCGGGTCGTTCACCGACATCAATGGGGTGACGTTGCGATCAACAATCGCCATTTTCACGTGGCGTGTCTCGTCGGTGATGATGCAAAAACGGGTCATTTCGCTGGCGGTGCCCGCCGTGGTGTTGATGGCGATCAGCGGCAACTGCGGCTTGCTCGAACGATCGACGCCTTCATAATCACGGATCTGCCCTCCGTTGGTGGCGCACAGGGCGATGCCCTTGGCGCAATCGTGAGGCGAACCGCCACCCAGCGATACGACGAAATCACACTGGCTCTCCTTCAGCAGCCCCAGCCCGAGCTCGACATTGGCGATGCTTGGGTTGGGCTTGGCGCCGTCGAAAATCACCGAGTCGATGTCCTGTATCGCCAACAACTCGGCCACCTTGGTGGCGACACCGGCCTTGGCCAGCCCCGCGTCGGTGACGATCAAAGCTTTGCGAAAGCCGTAGTTGCGAATAGCGGTCATCGCTTCATCGAGGCAGCCGAGCCCCATGATGTTCACGGCGGGAATGAAAAAAGTGCTGCTCATGGGGTCACGCTCCTGGTTGAGGCCGGATCGGCAGGGCCTACAGAATGACCGAGTAGTCATGACGCATCTTGATCTGGCTCAAGACTGGGTCGTGATAAAGTCGCGCCCTGCCTTTGCCACGTTTTGAGATGATCCTTGCGATGACCGATTTCCAGGAATACGACACCCGGCTCGAAGACTGGGAGGCCTTGCGCGCCGACACCGCCTTCAGCGGCCTGTTGGTGGGCAATGGGGCCAGCCGCGCAGTGTGGGATGATTTCGGCTATGACTCGCTGTTCGAAAATGCCCGCACCGTCGAGGAGAAACCCCTGAGCCCGTCGGAACTGAGCGTGTTCGATGCGATGCAGACGCGCAGCTTCGAACAGGTGCTCGCTGCGCTGAAAACCACCAGTCGGGTCAACAAGGCCCTGGCCGTCAGCTCCGCTGCCCCGCGTAACCGCTATTACGCGATCAAGGAAGCGCTGATCAACACCGTGCATGCGGTGCACATCCCATGGCGCCTGGTGCAACCGTCGACCCTGGCGACGCTCAACCAGGAGCTGAGCCGCTACCGCACGGTGTTCACCAGCAACTACGACCTGCTCAACTACTGGGCGATCCAGCAGGCACCCGAGAGCATCAGCGACCTGTTCTTCGGCGAAGACCACAGTTTCGACCTGAGCCGGGCGACCACGGACAAACCGCGCCTGCTGTACCTGCACGGCGGCCTGCACATGGTGCGCAACCAGGACGGCACGGCGCGCAAGCTCACGTCCACCGAAGGCACCCTGCTGGGCAGTTTCGCCATCAACAACACGATCAAGACCCTCGACGACGTACCGTTGTTCGTCAATGAAGGCCCAAGCCAGGACAAGCTCAAGACCATCCGCAGCAGCGATTACCTGTCGTTCTGCTACGACCAGTTGCTGCAGCACGGCGACAACCTGTGCCTGTTCGGCCATGCCCTGGGCGAGCAGGACAACCACATTGTGCAAGCCTTGCGCCTGGCCGCACCGAAAACCGTGGCGATTTCAATCTATCCCCGTAGCCAGGCGTTCATCCAGCATCAGAAGCGGCATTACGCCAAGGTGTTCCAGGGACTGGAAGTGCAATTGCGCTTCTTCGATGCCAAGAGCCATCCGCTGGGCGATCCGAAACTGTCGGTGCCGGTGGAGGTTTAAAACACGTGTGGAGAGGGGATCCATGTGTGGGAGCAAAGCTTGCTCGCGATGAACGATGACTCGGTTAGCCTGCACAACCGCAGCGCCTGCATCGCGAGCAAGCTTTGCCCCCACACATAATTCCCCCGCCACAGGCTAGGCGCCCTTGTTGCCGTCCCGTCAGAGCGCAGCCACGGTCTTGTCCTTGATGACAGTCGTCGGTCCGTTGGCCTTTACGCTGGCGATGCCCTTGTCCCGGGCGGCGTCCGATGAATAAGCTTCACTGCTGCCAATCACTTCATGGTTGGCAGCCTTGAGGTTGAAGTACGGATGGCCATCCTTGGTGTTCTTGAGTTCATAGCGCTCGGTCAACGGACTGTTTTTCTGCACCGAAGCAATGCCACCGTCGACACCGCTGCGGGTGGTGTACAGCTCACTGGTCAAGATTGTCTCGGCGTTGGCCGCCTTGAGCACAAACCGAAACTGGCCACTGCTGCTTTTGCTGATTTCGTACCATCCGGACATGATTTTTCTCCTGGCAATGAAGACATGCCCCGAGAGTAAAGACCCGCCGCGCTTGCCCCGCCAGTCCGCTGTGCAGCGTCATTACAAGGTAATGGCCGTGCCCAGCAGCGTCAGGAAACCCGCCAGCCAGCTCGGGTGCGCAGGCCAGGCCGGTGCGGTTGCGAGGTTGCCCTGGACATGGCCCTGGGTCACGGGAATGTCGATATAGGTCCCGCCAGCCAGTCGGACTTCCGGGGCACACGCCGGGTAGGCGCTGCATTCGCGCCCTTCGAGGATGCCTGCCGCCGCCAGCAATTGCGCACCGTGGCACACCGCGGCAATCGGCTTGCCCGCCAGATCGAAATCGCGCACCAGTTGCAGGACGGTTTCATTCAAGCGCAGGTACTCCGGCGCTCGCCCACCCGGCACCAGCAGCGCGTCGTAGTCGGCGGCCTGGACGTTGGCGAAGTCATGGTTGAGGGCAAACAAGTGCCCCGGTTTTTCACTGTAGGTCTGGTCGCCTTCGAAATCGTGGATCGCCGTGCGCACCGTCTGTCCGGCGGTTTTGTCCGGGCACACGGCGTGCACGGTATGGCCGACCATCTGCAGGGCCTGGAACGGCACCATGACTTCATAATCTTCGACGTAATCGCCGACCAGCATGAGGATTTTCTTGGCGGGCATGGGAAGGGCTCCTTTGGGAATGCGTGGGTGGTTAACGCATTAAAGGTAGTCCGGAGTGTTGGCAGGCGAGCGATAACCGCTCATTACCTGACGGGCTGCACCTCAGCCCTTGTGGGAGCGAGTCCTGTGGGAGCAAAGCTTGCTCGCGATGAACGATGGCGCGGTTCTAGCAGTTAAACCATGTCGTCCTCATCGCGAGCAAGCTTTGCTCCCACAGGGTTCGGTATAGCTGCTTCAGGCGAGGTAACCATCCGCCCGCAGCAGCGTTTCGAGGCAATGCTCGGTAACGTGGTAGAAGGTCTTGAGTTCCTGGATCTTGGCCAGCAGCTCGGTGGGGTCCGCAGGTTCGGCGCGTTTGACGGCCAGGATCATCTTGTTTTTGTTGGTGTGGTCCAGGGAGATGAACTCGAAGACCTTGGTCTCGTAGCCGCAAGCTTCCAGGAACAGCGCTCGCAAGCTGTCGGTGACCATTTCCGCCTGCTGGCCCAGGTGCAGGCCGTATTGCAGCATCGGCTTGAGCAAGGCCGGGCTCTGGATCTGCAAGCGGATCTGCTTGTGGCAGCACGGCGAGCACATGATGATCGAGGCGCCCGAGCGAATGCCCATGTGGATCGCGTAGTCGGTGGCGATGTCGCAGGCGTGCAAGGCGATCATCACATCCACCGCGCTCGGCGCCACGCTGCGCACGTCACCGTGCTGGAAGCTCAGGCCCGGGTGTTCCAGGCGCGCAGCGGCTTCGTTGCACAGCTTGACCATGTCTTCGCGCAGCTCGACTCCGGTCACCACGCCTTCAGCCTGCAAGGTGTTACGCAGGTAATCGTGGATGGCGAACGTCAGGTAGCCTTTGCCCGAACCGAAATCCGAAACCCGCACCGGTTTGTCCAGGGCCAGCGGCGAAGACGTCAGCGCATGGCTGAAGACCTCGATGAACTTGTTGATCTGCTTCCACTTGCGCGACATCGCCGGAATCAGCTCGTGCTTGTGGTTGGTCACGCCCAGGTCGGCCAGAAATGGCCGGTTCAGGTCGAGGAAGCGATTTTTCTCACGGTTGTGCTCGGCAGATGGCACTTCCCGCAGTTGCTGGGGCTTGCTCTTGAACAGCGAACTCTTGCCCTTCTTGCTGTACTCCAGCTGGGCCTCGTCGGTGACCGCCAGCAAATGCGCGTTCTTGAACGATGCCGGCAACAGCGCAGCAATGGTTTGCACCCCTTCGGCCAGCGGGAAATTCTTGGTGATGTCGCGGGTCTTGTAGCGGTAGACGAAGGACAGGCACGGCTGGTCCTTGACCGTCAGCTGCTTGATGATCAGCCGCTGGAGGTCCGCTTCTTCACCCACGTACTTGGCCAGCACCAGTTTGATGAAAGCGTTTTGTTCAAGGCTGGTGCGCAACAGCTCGATGAACTGGGCGTGGTGATCCGGCGCGGGACGGACGGGCGTTGCGGTGGCAGACATGGACAAGCGGCCTCGGGGCGGGGCGAATCGGGAATGGCGGTATTTTAGGGGGGATGGGCAGCGAGGGCACGGAAAAGTTCGTGTGGCGAGCAGTAGCCTCGGTGGGAGCAAGGCTTGCCCGCGATAAATACACCGCGATCCAGCAGGCTAAACCGAGCCATCGTTCATCGCGAGCAAGCTTTGCTCCCACAGGCTTGTGCTGGCAGGAAATTTTCAGCCCAGCACCACCAGCCGATTCGGCAGTTCATTGCGTTCCTGGGTCACCGGCACGTGCTCCTTGAGCAATTCGCCGCAAGCTTCGATGCAGGTCACGAAACCCTGCAGGGTCTGTCCCTGGCGAACCTGCTGGGTGAACGCTGCGACGATGGCATCCCAGCATTTGTTGTCCAGGCGCTTGGAAATGCCTTCGTCCACCAGGATTTCCACGTACCGCTCAGCCTCGCAGACAAAGATCAGCATCCCCGTGCTGCCCACCGTGTGGTGCAGGTTCTGTTCGAGGAATTGCCGGCGCGCCAGGTTGGAGGCCCGCCAGTGACGCACGGAACGGGGGATCAGGTGCGTGGTGATCCTGGGGATGCGAAACACCAGGCACAGCACAATGAAACTGACCCACTGCACCAGCAACAGGCTGTGCATCGTCAGCCAGCCGGAGAGGTAATGGACCACGCCGGGCACCACCAGGGCCAGCAGGCTGGCCCACAGCAGCGGGATATAGGCGTAGTCGTCGGCGCGGGCGGCCAGCACCGTGACCAGCTCGGCGTCGGTATGCCGCTCGACCCGGGCGATGGCCTCGGCGACCTTGCGTTGTTCGTGTTCAGTCAGTAATGCCATGTTAAAAGTGCCTGCTCATTATTATTGTCACCAGCCGCCCGACGAACCGCCGCCCCCGAAACTGCCACCGCCACCGCTGAAGCCCCCGCCGCCTCCGCCGCCGAAGCCTCCACCGGAACCGCCCGAACGGCTGGAGCCACCGCCTCCGGTCGGCAAGATACCGAGCATCTGGCAGACCAATATCGTCAAAATAAACAGTATCACCAGGAAGACGAACAGCCCGGGATGGCGCTCGACGAAATCACTCGGCTCTTGCTGCCCGTCCGTACTGTATGCCGGCGCCGGCTCGTCCAACGGGCTGCCGCCCAGCACCACCAGCATCGCCGCGACACCATCGCTGATGCCTTTGTTGAAGTTGCCGGTCTTGAAGGCCGGGGTGATCACCTGGTTGATGATCACCGAACTCTGCGCGTCGGTCAGGCGATCCTCCAGGCCGTAGCCCACCTCGATGCGCAGTTTACGGTCATCCCGGGCGATGATCAGCAGCGCGCCGTTGTTTTTATCCTTCTGCCCGATGCCCCAATGGCGCCCCAATTGATAGCCGAAGTCTTCGATGCTGCTGCCTTGCAGGTCCGCCAGCGTGACCACCACCACCTGTTCGCCGGTGGCCTGTTCATGGGCCTTTAGCTGCGCTTCCAGTTGTGCGCGCACCGACGGTTCGAGCATCTGGGCGGCGTCCACCACCCGTCCGGTCAATGCCGGAAACTTCAGCTCGGCCTGGGCCGTGATGGCAAACACCCAGAGCAACAGCACCAGGCCAAATTTCAACACGCGCATTGGAACTCCTGTGTGGGAGCGAGCTGGTGTGGGAGCTGAGCTTGCTCGCGATGAAGGCACCTCGGTCTTTCCAATGACCGCGTTATCGTTCATCGCGAGCAAGCTTTGTTCCCACAGGCTCGCTCCCACAGTTTTTTCAGAACTTCACTTCAGGGGCTTTTTCGGCATTGGGGCTGGTGGCCTCGAAGGTTTCGCGGATCGGCAGGTCGCTGTACATCACGCTGTGCCACAGGCGCCCCGGGAACGTGCGGATCTCGGTGTTGTACTTCTGCACAGCCAGGATGAAGTCGCGGCGGGCCACGGCGATGCGGTTCTCGGTGCCTTCAAGCTGCGATTGCAACGCCAGGAAGTTCTGGTTGGCCTTGAGGTCCGGGTAACGCTCGGACACCACCATCAGCCGGCTCAACGCGCCGGTCAGCTGGTCCTGGGCCTGCTGGAACTGCTTGAGTTTTTCCGGGTTGTCCAGGGTGCTGGCGTCGACCTGGATCGACGTCGCCTTGGCCCGCGCTTCAATCACTGCGGTCAGGGTTTCCTGCTCGTGCTGGGCGTAGCCCTTGACGGTTTCCACCAGGTTGGGAATCAGGTCGGCGCGGCGCTGGTACTGGTTCTGCACCTGGCCCCAGGCGGCCTTGGCCTGTTCGTCCAGGGTCGGGATGTTATTGATGCCGCAACCGGCCAGCAACGTAGTGAGCAGCATCAGGGCCAGCATCGGCAAGCTGCGAAGGTGGTTCAGTCGTGGATTCATCGGGTGGAGCTCTCCGTTGCATGACATTGGAAAAACACGGCCACCTATCTCACCGGCGCCTGGGGCATAATCTGCCGCCGCACTGGATTGAAACGGGTCGATGGGCTAAAAGATGCGCAGTGCGAAACTAAGTTCAGCCCAATGGGTTCGAAAGTGTGCTGCATTTAACTGAACAACAATAGCCGCTCCTCACATTTTGGCTGACCGGCGTGTCCTGATCACCGCCCTTTAGGCTTGCGAGAAAATTATTCATGAAGAAGCTGTGTTTGCTGGGCCTGTTTGTCAGTCTGGCCAGTCACCCCGTATTTGCCGACAACCTGCCAGCCCCCATAGAGAACAAGGACGCCTTCATCAGCAACCTGATGAAGCAGATGACCCTCGAAGAGAAGATCGGCCAATTGCGCCTGATCAGCATCGGCCCGGAAATGCCCCGGGAGATGATTCGCAAGGAAATCGCCGCCGGCAACATCGGTGGCACGTTCAACTCCATCACCCGCGATGAAAACCGTCCGATGCAGGACGCGGCCATGCGCAGCCGGTTGAAGATCCCGATGTTCTTCGCCTATGACGTGATCCACGGCCACCGCACGATTTTCCCGATTCCCCTGGCCCTGGCCTCGAGCTGGGACATGGACGCGATCTACCACTCCGGCCGCATCGCGGCCAAGGAAGCGGCCGCCGACAGCCTGGACATCACCTTCGCGCCGATGGTCGATATTTCCCGCGACCCGCGCTGGGGCCGCACCTCCGAAGGTTTCGGCGAGGACACCTACCTGGTGTCGCGCATCGCCGGGGTGATGGTCAAGGCGTTCCAGGGCAACGGCGCCAACGCGGCCGACAGCATCATGGCCAGCGTCAAGCACTTCGCCCTGTACGGCGCGGTGGAAGGCGGCCGGGACTACAACACCGTGGACATGAGTCCGCTGAAAATGTACCAGGACTACCTGCCCCCCTACCGCGCCGCCATCGACGCGGGTGCCGGTGGGGTGATGGTCGCGCTGAACTCCATCAACGGCGTGCCGGCCACGGCCAACACCTGGCTGATGAACGACCTGCTGCGCAAGGAATGGGGCTTCAAGGGCCTGGCGGTCAGTGACCACGGCGCCATCTTCGAACTGATCAAGCACGGCGTCGCCAAGGACGGTCGCGAAGCGGCGAAACTGGCGATCAAGGCCGGCATCGACATGAGCATGAACGACTCGCTCTATGGCAAGGAACTGCCAGGCTTGCTCAAGGCCGGTGAAATCGAGCAGAGCGACATCGACAACGCCGTGCGCGAAGTGCTCGCGGCCAAATACGACATGGGCCTGTTCAAGGACCCGTACCTGCGCATCGGCAAGGCCGAGGACGACCCGGCCGACACCTACGCCGAAAGCCGCCTGCACCGCTCCGATGCCCGTGACGTGGCGCGCCGCAGCCTGGTCCTGCTGGAAAACCGCAACCAGACCCTGCCCCTGAAGAAGACGGCGAAAATCGCCCTGGTCGGCCCGTTGGCCAAGGCACCGATCGACATGATGGGCAGTTGGGCTGCGGCCGGGCGGCCGGCGCAGTCGGTCACCCTGTTCGACGGCATGACCCGCGCCCTGGGCGCTGACTCGAAGCTGATCTACGCCCGTGGCGCCAACATCACCGGCGACAAGAAGGTGCTCGACTACCTGAACTTCCTCAACTTCGATGCCCCGGAAGTGGTAGACGACCCGCGTCCGGCCCAGGTGCTGATCGACGAAGCGGTAAAAGCCGCCAAGGATGCCGATGTGGTGGTGGCCGCCGTAGGCGAGTCCCGTGGCATGTCTCATGAATCGTCGAGCCGTACCGACCTGAACATCCCGGCCAGCCAACGCGAGCTGATCAAGGCCTTGAAGGCTACCGGCAAGCCTCTGGTGCTGGTGCTGATGAATGGCCGTCCGCTGGCGTTGCTGGACGAGAAGCAGCAGGCCGATGCGATCCTGGAAACCTGGTTCAGCGGCACCGAAGGCGGCAACGCCATCGCCGACGTGCTGTTCGGCGACTACAACCCATCGGGCAAACTGCCGATCACCTTCCCACGCTCGGTGGGGCAGATTCCGACCTACTACAACCACCTGAGCATCGGCCGGCCATTCACGCCGGGCAAGCCGGGCAACTACACCTCGCAGTATTTCGATGACACCACCGGCCCGCTCTATCCGTTCGGTTACGGCTTGAGCTACACCGAGTTCAGCCTGTCGGACATGGCCCTGTCGTCGACCACGCTGAACAAGACCGGCAAGCTCGATGCCAGCGTGACATTGGAAAACACCGGCAAGCGTGACGGCGAAACCGTGGTGCAGCTGTACATCCAGGATGTGACCGGCTCGATCATTCGCCCGGTGAAGGAACTGAAGAACTTCCGCAAGGTGATGCTCAAGGCCGGCGAGAAGAAAGTCATCCACTTCACCATCACCGAGGACGACCTGAAGTTCTTCAATGCCCAACTCAAGTACGCGGCGGAACCGGGCAAGTTCAACGTACAGATCGGCCTGGATTCCCAGGACGTGAAGCAGCAGAGTTTTGAGTTGCTCTGATCCCCAGGCAACACAAGAACCATGTGGGAGCGAGCTTGCTCGCGATAGCGGCTTAACATTCAACTCAGATGTTGAATATCAGACCGCCATCGCGAGCAAGCTCGCTCCCACAGTTGTATCTGGGTGTTCGGGCTAACCGCGTCGATCCAGCAAGTTCACCACCACCCGATCCACCAACCCCCACACCCGCTGCTTGAAGCGCTTCCACAATGGCCGGCGCTGCCAGGCGTCGAGGCTGACTTGCAGGCTCTGGGTGAAGTCCCGCTCGAAACTGGCCGCCACTGCACTGCTGAGCCTGGAATCCAGGGCTTCGAGGTTGGCTTCCAGGTTGAAGCGCAGGTTCCAGTGATCGAAATTGCAGGAGCCGATGCTGACCCAGTCGTCCACCAGCACCATCTTCAGGTGCAGGAAACACGGCTGGTATTCGAAGATTTTCACGCCAGCCTTGAGCAATCGCGGGTAGTAACGGTGCCCGGCGTAGCGCACGGACGGGTGATCGGTGCGCGGGCCGGTCAGCAGCAGGCGCACGTCGATGCCGCGGGCGGCGGCCTTGCGCAAGGAACGGCGCACGTTCCAGGTCGGCAAAAAATACGGCGTCGCCATCCAGATGCGTTTCTGGCCGCTGTTCAATGCCCGCGACAGCGATTGCAGGATGTCGCGATGCTGGCGGGCGTCGGCATACGCCACCCGGCCCATGCCCTCACCCACCGGTGGTACGCGCGGCAGACGCGGCAAGCCGAAGTTGGACGCCGGTTTCCAGGCTCGCCGATGGCGGTTGGCGAGCCACTGGCGGTCGAACAGCAACTGCCAGTCGAGCACCAGCGGGCCGACTATTTCCACCATCACCTCGTGCCACTCACTGCGGTCGTCGAGGGGGTTCCAGAATTCATCGGTCACCCCGGTGCCGCCAACCACCGCCAAGCGTTGGTCTACCAACAACAGCTTGCGGTGATCCCGGTAAAGGTTGCGCACCCAGCGGCGCCAGCTCAGGCGATTGTAGAAACGCAACTCCACCCCAGCCTCGGTCAGACGCTTGCGCAGGGCCAGGGTAAACGCCAGGCTGCCGTAGTCATCGAACAGGCACCGCACGCGAACGCCACGCTCGGCGGCCTGCACCAGCGCCTGGACCATCGCCTCGGCGCAAGTACCCGCCTCCACCAGATAGAGTTCCAGCTCGACCTGTTCCTGGGCACGGGCGATTTCCACCAGCATGCGCGGGAAGAACTGCGGGCCATCGATCAACAGCTCGAAGCGATTGCCTTCTCGCCAGGGAAAAACCGCGCCGCTCATGTCAGCGCGCCGTGAAAATCAGCACCGCATTCACCGGCACCGAGAGGCTGATGGCCGACAACCCGGCCAGGTTTCGCAGCTTTTCCAGCCCCGGCGCCAGATCGAAATCCGCCGCGTTGAGCACCACCGGTTCCAGGGTCACCACTTGGAAGCGGCGTTCGTCCAGGCGCGTCGCCAGCAGTTCGACGTTGTATTCGTGCTGCTTGCCGTGCAGGTTCACCGTCAGCGGCAGGCGCAATTCCAACTGCGCGCCGCTGGCCAGGTCCTGGATCGGCGCCAGGTCGATCTTGGCGGTGACGGTGGCTTCGGCAAATTGTTTGATCTCGAACAGCTCGGCCCGCATGCGCTCATCGCGCAGAGGAATGCCGCTGTTGATGGATTCCAGCTCCACTTCCAGGCGCGCCAAGCCCTCGGGCTGGACTTGACCGTGCAGCACCAGGAAACGCTGGACCTCGGAAACATTGCCGTTTTTGCTGCTGATAAACGACAGCCGCGACGACTCGCCGTCCAGGTACCAGTCGGCCTGGGCTGGCAACGCGGCGCAGGCCAGCAGCAAGCTGGCGGCAGCGTGAGGGAAAAACCGCTTGAACATACACACTCGCAGGGCACATAAACCTGTGGCGAACCTTAACCGGGCCGAGGGCGCTTGCAAACTGTCTGTTTCAACAACTGCCCAGGAATACAGAGAACCTGGGGTGAAGGGGTTTATCTATGGGAGCAGGGCTTGCCAAAGGTTGGTTCAGGGCTCCAACCGACACCCCTGCCGCTCCCCCATCCACCGCGCGCTGTTGCTACGCCCCAACCCGCTGACGGTGATGCGTTTCGCTTCAGCGGTCTCGAGAAAGTCGCTGATGGGCACCGACTGCTTCACATAGCCACGGCAGTAGTCCGCCGATTGCTCCATCACGTAGCGGCACGAGCAGTATTCCTTGGCGGTGTAGGCACTGATGATGTCGGGGAAGGCCCGCAATGCCACCCGCTCCAGCCAGACCCAACTGAACAGGGCGATGAGCAGCACCGACAACAGGGTGAGCAACACTTTGCGCTTCATGGCTGCACCGTCCCGGCGAACGCCGCCATGGCGCGCTTGAGCAGTTCGTTATGGCGATAGCTGCCGTCGCGGTCGTCGCCGTAACGCACGATCACCAGTTTGGCGCTGGGGATGACATACAGCGCCTGGCCCCAATGGCCCAGCGCGGCAAAGGTATCCGGCGGCGCATCGGGCCAGGGGTGGATTGCCGGATCGGCGGCGCGGTTGAGCCACCAATGCCCGCCGGGCACGGCTTCGTCCTGGCCGGCCTGGAAGTGGGCAAAAGGCTGGCGATTGAACGCGACCCACGCCATGGGTACCAGTTGCCGTTCGCCCCAGCGGCCGTCCCGCTGCATCAACAACCCGACACGCGCCAGGTCCCGTGCGGTGAGGTAGGCATAGGACGATCCCACGAACGTGCCGCTGGCGTCGGTTTCCCAAGTGGCGTGGCGGATGCCGAGGGGTTCGAACAAGGCCGTCCAGGGGTAGTCGGGGTAGCGCGCCGGGCCGACGATGGTTTTCAAGGCCACCGCCAGCAAGTTGCTGTCACCGCTGGAATAACGGAACGCCTGCCCCGGCGGACTGGCGCTTTCATGCTGCGCAGTGAACGCCGCCATGTCATGACGCCCACGGGTATAAAGCATCGCCACCACTGAAGAGTTGAGCGGCGCGTATTCGTAGTCTTCCTGCCAGTCCAGGCCTGAGGCCCAGTGGAAAAGATCGGCCAAGGTCAGGCCCGGGTGCCGGCTCAGTGGCGGGTAGTACTTGGCGGCTGGGTCTTGCAGGCCAAACAGTTTTTCACCGTAGGCCACGCCAAACACCGTCGCCAGCAGGCTTTTGCTGATGGACCAGGTCAGGTGCGGGGTCTGGGCGCTGGTCGGCCCGGCGTAGCGTTCGTAGACCAGCCGACCGTCCTGGATCACCAGCAGCGCGTCGGTGCGAATGCCCTCGCGGCTCGCATCGTCCCGGGGTGGGAAGGCGTATCGCTCCAAGGCTTCGATGGCCGGCCCGCTCGGGGTCGGGCCACTTGGCCATTGCTCGCCGGGCCAGTCTTCGGCGTGGGCGCTCAGGTTGAGCAACAGCAGCGGGATCAGGAACCAGCCTTTGGACATGCTTGGGGCTCGCAGGATTGAACCTTCAGAGCCTATTCAGACTTGATGACAGTTTCGAGGCTTGTGTGACCCCCTGTGGGAGCGAGCTTGCTCGCGATAGCTGTTTGTCAGTCGCCATATGCTTAGCTGACACTCCGCTATCGCGAGCAAGCTCGCTCCCACAGGGGTCAGTCGCTTGAAGGACTAACCCAACGCCTTGGCCAAGCGCTTGGCCCGCGCCCCCGCCCCAATCTCCATCACGCCTTTATCCCGCGTCCACATCTCGCGCCACGTCGCAGGCCCGGCGGCCAGGGCAGCGTTGAGTTCGCCGTCGAGCCCCTGGAACTGGGCGAACAACCCGCCCAGCAGCACATGCCCGACCGCACTGGACGGGTTATGCCGACTCACCTCCGCGCAACCGGCGAGCAACGCCAGCAGGCGCAATTGCAGTGCCTGGGGCCAGGCAGATTCCTGCCCGACGCCATACAACCAGGCAGTCATAGCGCTGAGCACATAAAGGTCTTCCAGGGTGCGGAACGGTTTGACGTAGGCGTCCCAACCGTCGCCCGCCAGCAACTCGCACAACGCGCCGTCGAGCAGGACCCGGCCATGGCTGATGTCCGGCATCAGGGCAATGGCGGGCAGTTTTTCCAGGGTTACGCCGGGCTCACCCGCATAGGCCACTGCCAGGTTCAGCCGTGGCGTTTCACCGGGTGCTTCGCAGCGAGCGGCAATCAGCAGCCACTCGGCGGCATCGCCGGCGGTGACGAAATCCTTGCGTCCGCTCAGGCGCAAGTCGTCGAGGCGGGTTTGCATGTCCGCCGGGCGCAGGCTGCGCTGTTCGGTGGCACACAAGGCGCCGAGGCTCTGGGGCGCGCTGGGCCAAAGCACCCGCAGCGCCGCCTGATACCCCACCAGAAACGCCAGCCCCGGTGTCGCCATCAACCGCGCCCCGGTTACGGCCAGTTCGAACGGCGCCACCGGCCCCAAGCGTTGCAACAACGCAGCATAACCTTCGGCCAGGTCCGGATGGGCGGGCAGGCGTTCGCCGCGTTCGATCAGGGTGTGCCAGGGCATGGGGGCTCCTCGAGGGCTGTCATATAAGCATCACCAAAGCTTCATGGCGATGACACCGGGGCTACATAGCCTGACTTTGCACAACATGGCTGCATAAAGAAAGTCGACAGGCTGCAACTGAACAGCCCGCACGGAGATTCGCTATGACCCAGATCGCCCGCATCAGCGACACCGGCAATGAACGCCGCCTGCAAGCCGAACGCCTGATCGGCGCCCAAGCCTTGCAAGAAGCACAGGCCCTGCGTTTCAACGTCTTCAGCGGCGAATTCAACGCCAAGCTCAAGGGCGCGGAAATGGGTCTGGACATGGATGACTATGATGTTCACTGCGCCCACATCGGCGTACGCGACCTGAACACCGGCCGCCTCGTGGCGACCACTCGCCTGCTCGACCACCAGGCCGCCAGCAGCCTGGGCCGGTTCTACAGCGAAGAAGAATTCAGCCTCCACGGCCTGGTCCACCTCAAGGGCCCAATCCTGGAAATCGGTCGTACCTGCGTCGACCCGGCCTACCGCAACGGCGGCACCATCGCGGTGCTCTGGGGCGAACTGGCCGAAGTCCTGAACGAAGGCGGCTACAGCTACCTGATGGGCTGCGCGAGCATTCCGATGCAGGACGGCGGTATCCAGGCCCAGGCGATCATGCAGCGTCTGCGCGAACGCTACCTGTGCACCGAACACCTGCAAGCCGTGCCGAAAAAACCCTTGCCGACCCTGGACGTGCCGTCCAACGTCATCGCCGAGATGCCACCGCTGCTCAAGGCCTACATGCGCCTGGGCGCGAAGATTTGCGGCGAACCGTGCTGGGACGAGGATTTCCAGGTGGCCGACGTGTTCATCCTGCTCAAGCGCGACGAGCTCTGCCCGCGCTACGCCCGCCACTTCAAGGCGGCGGTCTGATGAGCCGGCTGCGGGTGTACGCGCGAATCGCGCGAGTATTGCTGGTGGTGGCGCTGGGCCTGAGCATGGCCAGCGTGTTCGGCCTGTTCGAACGTGCAGGAATCGCCAACTCGATGGTCCGTCGCCAGCGCTGGTCACGGTTCTTCATGGCACGGCTGAGCCGTGCCCTGCCCTTTTCAGTCACCGTCCACGGTCAACTGCCGCAACGGCCGATGCTGTGGGTCAGCAACCATGTTTCCTGGACCGACATCCCGTTGCTGGGGATGCTCACGCCGCTGTCGTTCCTGTCCAAGGCCGAAGTGCGCACCTGGCCGGTCGCCGGATGGCTGGCAGCCAAGGCCGGCAGCCTGTTTATCCGGCGCGGTTCGGGTGACAGCCAATTGATTCGCAAGCAAATGAGCCGCCACCTGGAACAAGCCCATCCGCTGTTGATGTTCCCGGAAGGCACCACCACCGATGGCCGCACCCTGCGCACCTTCCACGGCCGCTTGTTGTCGGCGGCCATCGATGCCGATGTCGCGTTGCAGCCGGTGGCGATCCGTTACCTGCGCAACGGCGAGCCGGATTCGCTGGCGCCGTTCATTGGCGATGATGATTTGCTGTCGCACCTGATGCGCTTGTTTGCCAATGATCGGGGTGAGGTGGAAATCCATCTGCTGGAACCGATTGCCTGCCACGGCCAGGAACGCGCGGCACTGGCATTCCAGGCGCAGCAGGCGGTGCACAAGGCGTTGTTCGGGGCGCTTCCAGAAAAACAGCAAGCGCCGATGCGACCTGCTGCGATTGCGGCCTGATTCGGATCGCTACGCAGCCCCTTGTGGGAGCGAGCTTGCTCGCGATAGCGGCTTAACATTCAGCAGATGTGCTGGCTGATACACCGCTATCGCGAGCAAGCTCGCTCCCACAATTAGTCCTGCAGCGTGACTTGGTTTTGAGCAAAATCCTGCAGTTGCGGGTAGAACAACCGAAAATCTTCGCTCAACGGCTCATAGAGCCTGATCAACTCCGGCATCGCCCCGGCCAGTTCCTCGGGCCGGGACAAACGGCGGGAAATGCCGCGCAACACCTGCCCAAGCACCTCGAACTCTTGATAAGACCCCAGCCAGTCATCCGCCGCCATATGCGGCGCGATGTGCGCCAGGCGCCCCGGCAGCTGCGGTTCGGTGCCGAGTACCTGGTACACCCGGGAAGTGAACTCCAGCAGCGGCCCTTCGCTGTACAACGTCCAGTCCCGGGCCAGGCAGTGGTCGAAAAACACGTCGAGCACGATCCCGGCATAGCGCCGTCGCACGGTGGAAAAGCGCGACAGCGCGATGTCCACCACGGGATGGCGGTCGGTGTACATGTCAATGCGCCGATGCAGGGCAATCGCCGCTTCGATCCGTGGGTCGTAGAGCCCTTGCAGCGGTCCCTTGACGAAATCACCGTAGAGGCTGCCGAGCAGTTGTTCCCGGCCAGGGCCGCCGAGGTGCAGGTGCGCGAGATAGTTCATGGCCGCAGCTTAGCACCACCCTGCCAATATCGTTATAACCCGATATAGCGATTTGTTCGGCATTCAGATCAAATCCATATTTGTATATCGCTAAATAACGATTTAAGGTTCGCTCCATCGCGATATAGCGTTTTATCAACCCCGAGCTTGCCAACCATGACCCTCGACCTCGACGAAATAATAAAAGCCCTGGCGCACCCAGTACGGCGAGACATCCTCAACTGGCTCAAAGACCCCAAGGTCCAGTTCCCGGAACAGTTGCACAACCACGAATTCGGCATTTGCGCCGGGCAGATCGACCAGCGTTGCGGCCTGTCGCAATCCACGGTGTCTGCGCACTTGGCGGTGTTGCAACGGGCGGGGCTGATCACCAGCCAGAAGGTCGGTCAATGGCACTTCTTCAAACGCAACGAGGAAGTGATCCAGCAGTTCCTCAAGCAAATGAGCCAAGAGCTCTGACCTGACAAGGACCTCATCATGCCCCTCTCACTCCTGATCCTGGCCCTGAGCGCCTTCGCCATCGGCACCACCGAGTTCGTCATAATGGGCCTGTTGCCCGACGTGGCGGCCGACCTGGGCGTGTCGATTCCTGGCGCCGGCTGGCTGGTGACCGGCTACGCCCTGGGCGTGGCCATCGGTGCGCCGTTCATGGCCCTGGCCACCGCCCGGCTGCCGCGCAAGGCCGCCCTGGTGGTGTTGATGGGGATTTTCATCGTCGGCAACCTGCTCTGCGCCATCGCCAGCGACTACAACGTGCTGATGTTCGCCCGGGTCGTCACGGCCCTGTGCCACGGCGCGTTCTTCGGTATCGGTTCGGTGGTGGCCGCCGGCCTGGTGGCACCCAACAAGCGCGCCTCGGCCGTGGCCTTGATGTTCACCGGCCTGACCCTGGCCAACGTGCTCGGCGTACCGCTGGGCACCGCACTGGGCCAGGAAGCCGGCTGGCGCTCGACCTTCTGGGCGGTGACTGTGATTGGCGTAATTGCGCTGATCGGCCTGATCCGCTTCCTGCCGGCCAAGCGCGATGAAGAAACACTCGATATGCGCTCGGAACTGGTAGCGCTCAAGGGGGCCGGCCTGTGGCTGTCCCTGAGCATGACCGCGCTGTTCTCCGCCTCGGTGTTCACCCTGTTTACCTATGTCGCCCCGCTGTTGGGTGAAGTGACCGGCGTATCGCCCCGCGGCGTGACCTGGACCCTGGTGCTGATCGGCCTGGGCCTGACCCTGGGCAACATCATCGGCGGCAAGCTGGCGGACAAGAGCCTGGCGAACACGCTGATGGGCGTCTTCCTCACCATGGCCGTGGTGTCCACCGTATTGAGCTGGACCAGCGTGGCGCTGATCCCCAGCGAAATCACCCTGTTCCTCTGGGCCACCGCCTGCTTCGCCGCCGTGCCGGCCCTGCAAGTCAACGTGGTGACCTTCGGCAAAGATGCGCCCAACCTGGTGTCCACCCTGAACATCGGCGCCTTCAACATCGGCAACGCCCTGGGCGCCTGGGTCGGCGGCAGTGTCATCGACCATGGCCTGGGCCTGACCTCCGTGCCCCTGGCCGCCGGCGCGCTGGCCGTGCTGGCGCTGCTGGTCACCCTGATCACTTTCCGCCAGGGCGGTAATGCCGACCTGGTGCCGGCAACTCACTGATTTTTAACCCTTCCACTTTCGAGGTTGTATTTCATGGCGACTATTTTCGACCCCATCAAACTCGGCGACATCGAGTTGAAGAACCGCATCATCATGGCCCCGCTCACCCGCTGCCGCGCCGACGCAGGTCGCGTGCCCAACGCTCTGATGGCCGAATATTACGTGCAACGCGCCTCCGCCGGCCTGATCCTCAGCGAAGCAACTTCGGTCACGCCGATGGGCGTGGGCTACCCGGACACCCCGGGCATCTGGTCCAACGACCAGGTGCGCGGCTGGTCCAACGTCACCAAGGCGATCCACGGCGCTGGCGGCAAGATCTTCCTGCAACTGTGGCACGTGGGCCGGATCTCCCACCCGTCGTACCTGAACGGCGAAACCCCGGTGGCGCCCAGCGCGATCCAACCCAAGGGCCACGTGAGCCTGGTGCGTCCGCTGGCCGACTACCCGACCCCACGCGCACTGGAAACCGCTGAAATCGCCGACATCGTCGAGGCGTACCGCGTCGGTGCCGAGAATGCCAAGGCTGCCGGTTTCGATGGCGTGGAAATCCACGGCGCCAACGGCTACCTGCTCGACCAGTTCCTGCAAAGCAGCACCAACCAGCGCACCGACAGCTACGGCGGCTCCCTGGAAAATCGTGCCCGCCTGCTGTTGGAAGTGACCGACGCGGCCATTGAAGTCTGGGGCGCCGGCCGGGTTGGCGTGCACCTGGCACCGCGCGCCGACTCCCATGACATGGGTGACGAGAACCGCCTGGAAACCTTCAGCTACGTGGCTCGCGAGCTGGGCAAACGTGGCATCGCCTTCATCTGCTCCCGTGAAAAGGAAGGCGATGACAGCATCGGCCCGCAACTCAAGCAGGCTTTCGGCGGCCCGTACATCGCCAATGAACGCTTCACCAAGGACAGCGCCAATGCCTGGCTGGCCGAGGGCAAGGCCGATGCCGTGGCCTTCGGAGTGCCGTTCATTGCCAACCCGGACCTGCCAGCACGCTTGAAAGCCGATGCACCACTGAACGAAGCACATCCGGAAACCTTCTATGGCAAAGGGCCGGTGGGGTACATCGATTACCCTGTGCTCTAATTAATAGCCGGTAAAAAAAGCCCTGCCTCGAAAGAGCCAGGGCTTTTTATTTACCTTTAAATATCCGGTCAAACTTCCAAACTTTCTAAAAACCGTTCAACTCATCATATTATCGCCAACAACAAAACAAACCGAGCTGTCGTAGCACAGCCACTAACAACCAATATTGAAAAGGAATTCAAAGTGAACAACCTCACTGAAAACGCTCAACCGGTCAACAGCAGTATTTACGAAAACCTACTCTCCCAATTCAACTACGCGCCACTGACGATCCTGTATGAATACATCAAGTCGCTCGACACGCAAGACTATACCCAGATGCTCAAGGCCTTGATGGAAAAGGCCAGGCAGAACGACGATGTCAACAGGCAGCTTCAAGCCTGGAGACAGGAAAGCGTGCGCCCAAACCGCAGCCGTTTCCTGGTGAAGTTAATCAATCATACCGACCAGCCCCTTGAAGTCGGCGAAAACGATCTCAGCTTGAATGCCGACGAGCAAGCGTTCATGAATATTCTCCCCTGGGATATCCAAGCCCTGAAGTTCGACTTCTTTTATTCCAGACCACTGGGCAGTCGCAGCAAGGATATATTCAAGCGCTTTATTATATTTGGCGACCAGGCTCTCGGCTTTCGCTTCGACTTCGGTTTACGCGTCAATACTTCTTTCGGTGTTATTTCACCAACGCTGACACCCGTCCGAACAAACAAGGTGGCCTCTATCGGCACAACCCCCATCAAATGCGTGACCCGGATCATTCATTCGTCCAATGAGGAACCGTATGGTTTTACCGTGGAGATCACACTGAGCTGAGCAGGCGACCCCGTCAGATCGGTCTGACGGGGCATCTACCTACCGCTTCAGACGCCCTTGCCTGAGCGGAATTTTCATCCGTTTTGACAGGCGCGAAACAAATTTCCTACAAAATTCGCCGCTGATTGCCTATCAACCGCGCCAGTGTCGGTTTATAAAAGCATCCTTACGTGGACGTATTGACACAAACCGACGCAATTACGCATTTTGTTTCATTTGCGCAGGCTAGGGCTCAAGTGCAGCATGTCCAGCCCGATCTCCACCCAGCGCTCGGCCTCAGCCGCCAGGGCGAAGCTGTCGGGGGCCAGTAGCCATTGGTACAAGATGCCGTCGATGTAGGCATGAATGGCAACTGCCGCCCTTTCGGGATCCAGATCATCCGGCAACTGGCCGCGTTTCATCGCATTGCGCAACGACAGGGCGATGCGCACATTGCAGTCGAGGCTGACCTCGCGTCGCTGCTGGCGCAAATCGCACATTTCATCGGTGAATTCACACTTATGGAACAGAATCTCATTAATGCGCCGGGTTTTCGGGTCCAGGGCCACCTGCTGGAACAACCGTACCAGCAGCTTGCGAATACAGCCCAGCGGATCAAGCTCCTCTTCATTCTCACTGGCACGGGCCAACTCATCGAGCGGCTCGTGCAGGGTATCGAGCATGGCCTGGAGCAGGTCCGCCTTGTTGCTGAAGTGCCAATAGATGGCGCCGCGCGTCACTCCGGCCAGTGTCGCGATGTCGGCCAGGGTCGTACGCGCCACGCCTCGCTCGAAAAACGCCCTTTCGGCGGCTTCGAGTATCTGGCTGCGAGTCTCCTGGGCTTCCTCTTTGGTACGACGGACCATGGCAGTAAACACCTCAATCAGGATGCGTCAGCAACGCGTCAGCAATGCGTAAGAATCAGTTGGACAAAATATGAGGCGACGTCTCTTGGAACGCGTCCCCGATCTACGCTGGCCTTTGTCAGGCTTTTGTAAATCCGGATATTACGCAATTTGGCTGTTTACAAACAACCGTGTACGTAAGTATATTTCTTAGCATCCTACTAATTGAAATAGTGCGCCTTTTACCTTTCCACCTTTCGAGTGCGCCAGTTGCGCGCCTGGACCCGAGGATTTCCATGCAATTCAAGCCAGCTGTTACTGCCCTGGTTACTGCCATCGCCCTGGCATCGCTGCTCAGCGGATGCAAAAAGGAAGAGGCTGCACCTGCTCCTCCGCCTCCTCAGGTCGGCGTCGTAACCCTCAAGACCCAGCCTTTCACCCTGACGTCGGAGCTTCCGGGGCGCACCAGCGCGTTCCGCGTCGCGGAAGTACGGCCGCAGGTCAACGGCATCATTCTCAAGCGCCTGTTCAAGGAAGGCGCCGACGTCAAGGCCGGCCAGCAGTTGTACCAGATCGACCCGGCCGTCTATGAAGCGACCCTCAAGAGCGCCGAGGCCAACCTGCGTTCCACCAAGTCGATTGCCGACCGCTACAAGCAACTGGTGGACGAACAGGCGGTGAGCCGTCAGGAATACGACACCGCCGTGGCCAACCGCCTGGAGTCGGAAGCCAACCTGCAGACCGCCCAGATCAATGTGCGCTACACCAAGGTCTACGCGCCGATCTCCGGCCGTATCGGGCGTTCCTCGGTGACCGAAGGCGCATTGGTAAGCAATGGTCAGACCGACGCCCTGGCGACCATCCAGCAACTGGACCCGATCTACGTCGACGTGACGCAGAGCTCGGTCGAGCTGCTGCAACTGCGCCGCGAGCTGCAGAGTGGTCGTTTGCAGAAGGCCGGTGACAATGCAGCCATGGTCAAGCTGACCCTGGAAGACGGCAGCCAATACCCACACGAAGGCAAGCTGGAATTTTCCGAAGTGTCGGTCGACCAGACCACCGGTTCGGTGACCTTGCGCGCCGTATTCCCCAACCCTGACCACACCCTGCTGCCGGGCATGTTCGTCCATGCACAACTGCAGGCCGGCGTGAACAGCGCGGCGATCCTCGCCCCGCAACAAGGCGTGACCCGCGACCTCAAAGGCATGCCGACTGCCCTGGTGGTGGGCCCGGACAACAAGGTCGAGCTGCGTCAGCTCAAGGCCAGTCGCACCGTCGGCAGCCAGTGGCTGATCGAAGATGGGCTCAAGGCCGGCGACCGCCTGATCACCGAAGGGTTGCAATACGTACGGCCCGGAGTGGAAGTCAAAGCCACCGAAGCCACCAATGTCGATGCCAAGAACCCGGCCCCCGCTCAGGCAGCTGATAAAGCAGCCGGCGGCAAAGGGGAGTAAACCATGTCGAAATTTTTTATCGACCGTCCGATTTTCGCCTGGGTAATTGCCTTGGTGATCATGCTGGTCGGGGCTCTATCGATCCTCAAATTGCCGATCAACCAGTACCCGAGTATCGCGCCACCGGCCATTGCGATCCAGGTGACCTACCCGGGTGCGTCCGCGCAAACCGTGCAAGACACCGTGGTGCAGGTCATCGAGCAGCAACTCAACGGCATCGACAACCTGCGTTATGTGTCCTCGGAAAGTAACTCCGACGGCAGCATGACCATCACCGCGACCTTCGAACAGGGCACCAGCTCCGATACGGCGCAGGTCCAGGTCCAGAACAAGCTGAACCTGGCCACCCCGCTGCTGCCGCAAGAAGTGCAGCAGCAGGGTATCCGCGTGACCAAGGCCGTGAAGAACTTCCTGATGGTCATCGGCGTGGTGTCGCGCGACGGCAGCATGACCAAGGACGACTTGGCCAACTACATCGTGTCCAACCTGCAAGACCCTATCTCGCGTACCGCCGGTGTCGGTGACTTCCAGGTCTTCGGTGCCCAGTACGCCATGCGCATCTGGCTCGACCCGGCCAAGCTGAACAATTTCAACCTGACTCCGGTGGACGTCAAAAACGCCATTGCCGCGCAAAACGTCCAGATCTCGTCCGGCCAACTCGGCGGCTTGCCTGCCCTGCCCGGCCAGCAACTGAACGCCACCATCATCGGCAAGACTCGTTTGCAGACCGCCGAGCAGTTCAAGGCGATTCTGCTCAAGGTCAACCCGGACGGCTCGCAAGTGCGCGTCGGCGATGTTGCCGAAGTGGGTCTGGGTGGTGAGAACTACAGCGTCAGCGCCCAGTTCAACGGCGCCCCGGCGTCGGGCCTGGCGGTAAAACTGGCCAACGGTGCCAACGCCCTCGACACGGCCAAGGCCCTGCGCAAGACCATCGACGACCTCAAGCCGTTCTTCCCGCAAGGCGTGGAAGTGGTGTTCCCGTACGACACCACGCCGGTGGTGAGCGAATCGATCAAGGGTGTGGTTGAAACCCTGGTCGAAGCGGTCGTGCTGGTGTTCCTGGTGATGTTCCTGTTCCTGCAGAACTTCCGCGCGACCATCATCACCACGATGACGGTGCCGGTGGTGTTGCTGGGTACCTTCGGGATCCTCGCGGCGTTCGGCTTCAGCATCAACACCCTGACCATGTTCGGCATGGTGCTGGCCATCGGCTTGCTGGTGGACGACGCCATCGTCGTGGTGGAAAACGTCGAACGGGTGATGAGCGAAGAAGGCCTGTCACCCAAGGAAGCCACCAAGAAATCCATGGGCCAGATCCAGGGCGCCCTGGTAGGTATCGCCCTGGTGCTTTCGGCGGTACTGCTGCCGATGGCGTTCTTCAGTGGCTCCACGGGGGTGATCTACAAGCAGTTCTCCATCACCATCGTCTCGGCCATGGCCTTGTCGGTCATGGTGGCCTTGATCTTCACCCCGGCCCTGTGCGCCACCATGCTCAAGGCGATCCCCAAGGGTGAGCACGGCACGCCGAAACGCGGCTTCTTCGGCTGGTTCAACCGCAACTTCGACCGTGGCGTGCGCAGCTACGAGCGTGGTGTGGGCAATATGCTCAAGCACAAGGCCCCGTACCTGCTGGCCTACGTGCTCATCGTGGTTGGCATGATCTGGCTGTTCACCCGCATCCCGACTGCGTTCCTGCCCGAAGAAGACCAGGGCGTACTGTTTGCCCAGGTACAAACGCCGGCGGGCTCCAGTGCCGAGCGTACCCAGGTGGTGGTGGACAAGATGCGCGAGTTCCTGTTGCGCCCCAGCAAGGACGGCGGTGAAGGCGATGCGGTGGCCTCGGTATTTACCGTGACCGGCTTCAACTTCGCCGGTCGTGGCCAGAGCTCCGGCATGGCGTTCATCATGCTCAAGCCATGGGAAGAGCGTAACGCCGACAACAGCGTGTTCAAACTCGCGGCCCGCGCCCAGCAGCACTTCTTCACGTTCCGTGATGCGATGGTGTTCGCCTTTGCTCCGCCAGCGGTACTGGAGCTGGGTAACGCCACTGGTTTCGACGTGTTCCTGCAGGACCGTGCCGGCATTGGCCACGATAAGTTGATGCAAGCCCGTAACCAGTTCCTGGGAATGGCATCCCAAAGCAAGATCCTGTCCCAGGTGCGTCCAAACGGCCTGAACGACGAGCCGCAATACCAACTGGAAATCGATGACGAGAAGGCCAGCGCGCTGGGCATCACCTTGTCGGACATCAACAACACCCTGTCGATTGCCCTGGGCAGTAGCTACGTGAACGACTTCATCGACCGTGGTCGGGTGAAGAAGGTGTATGTACAGGGTCAACCCGGCGCTCGCATGAGCCCGGAAGACCTGAAGAAATGGTACGTGCGCAACAGCGCCGGGACCATGGTGCCGTTCACAGCATTCGCCAAGGGCGAGTGGGTCTATGGCTCGCCGAAACTGGCCCGATACAACGGCGTGGAAGCGATGGAAATACTTGGCGCCCCCGCCCCGGGTTACTCCACTGGCGAAGCCATGGCCGAAGTCGAAGCCATCGCCAAGAAGCTGCCGGCCGGGGTTGGTATTTCCTGGACGGGCCTGTCCTACGAGGAGCGCCTGTCGGGCTCCCAGGCACCTGCGTTGTACGCCCTGTCGCTGCTGATGGTGTTCCTGTGCCTGGCGGCGCTGTATGAAAGCTGGTCGATTCCGATCGCGGTCATGCTCGTGGTGCCGCTGGGGATCATCGGTGCCCTGATGGCGACCAGCCTGCGCGGCCTGTCCAACGACGTGTACTTCCAGGTGGGCTTGTTGACAACCATCGGTTTGGCGGCGAAAAACGCCATTCTGATCGTCGAGTTTGCCAAGGAACTTCATGAGCAGGGCCGCACGCTGATGGAAGCCGCGATCGAAGCCTGCAGGATGCGTCTGCGGCCGATCATCATGACGTCCCTGGCATTCATCCTCGGGGTAGTCCCGTTGGCCATCTCCACCGGTGCCGGTTCGGGCAGCCAGCACGCCATCGGTACCGGCGTGATTGGCGGTATGCTCACCGCTACCATCCTGGCAATCTTCTGGGTGCCATTGTTCTTCGTGACGGTGTCGTCAATGGGTCGTCGCAAACCTATCGACCAGGACGACACTCCTGAAACTTCTAAAGAGGCTGGCCAATGAGCAAGTCGCTACTCTCCCTGACCATCGCCGCCGTCGTGCTCAGCGGTTGCTCGCTGATCCCCGACTATCAGCGGCCCGAAACACCGGTCGCGGCGCAATACCCGCAAGGGCCGGCCTACGAGGCGGCCAATGCGCCCGGCCAGGCCGCCGCCGAGCAAGGCTGGAAGCAGTTTTTCCATGATCCGACCCTGCAACAGCTGATCCAGGTCGCGCTGGAAAACAACCGCGACCTGCGCGTCGCGGCACTGAACATCGATGCCTATGCCGCGCAATACCGCATCCAGCGCGCGGACCTCTTCCCGGCGGTCTCGGCCACCGGCTCCGGCAGCCGCCAGCGGGTACCGGCACGGGCTTCGCAAAGCGGTGAAGCGGCCATCAGCAGCTCCTACTCGGCCACCCTGGGCATCAGCGCCTATGAACTGGACCTGTTCGGTCGGGTTCGCAGCCTGAGCGAGCAAGCGCTGCAAAGCTACTTCGCCACCGAAGAAGCCCGTCGCAGCACCCAGATCAGCCTGGTGGCCAACGTCGCCAATGCCTACCTGACCTGGCAAGCGGACAAGGAACTGCTCAAGCTGACCCAGGAAACCCTCGGAGCCTACGAGCAAAGCTTCAAGCTGACCTCGCGCAGCGCCGAAGTCGGCGTGTCCTCGGCCCTGGACCTGAGCCAGGCGCGCACCGCCGTGGAAAACGCCCGTGTGCAACTGGCCCGCTACACCCGCCAGGTCGCACAGGACGAAAACAGCCTGACCCTGCTGCTGGGCACCGGCCTGCCGGCGAACCTGAGCTCGCAACCGTTGAACGATGACCTGCTCAGCGAAGTGCCGGCCGGGCTGCCGTCGGACCTGCTGCAACGTCGTCCGGACATCCTCCAGGCCGAACGCAACCTGCTGGCCGCCAACGCCAACATCGGCGCCGCGCGGGCCGCGTTCTTCCCGAGCATCAGCCTGACGGCCAACGCCGGCACCCTGAGCCCGGACCTGTCCGGCCTGTTCAAGGGTGGTTCGGGCACCTGGACCTTCGCGCCGCAAATCAACCTGCCGATCTTCAACGCCGGCAGTCTGCGTGCGAGCCTGGACTACGCCAAGATCCAGAAAGACATCAACGTCGCGCAGTACGAGAAGTCGATTCAGACGGCGTTCCAGGAAGTCTCCGACGGCCTGGCCGCGCGCCAGACCTATAACGAACAGTTGCAGGCCCAGACCGACTTCGTCGCCGCCAACCAGGATTACTACCGCCTGGCCGAGCGTCGCTATCGCATCGGCGTCGACAGCAACCTGACCTTCCTCGACGCCCAACGCCAGTTGTTCAGCGCGCAACAGTCGCTGATCACTGACCGTCTTGCGCAACTGACCAGTGAGGTCAATCTGTACAAGGCATTGGGCGGTGGTTGGAATGCCGAGACGGGCAAGAACGAACCGGTGAAAGAAGAAGCGCCGAAGATGAAGTTGTTCTGATTTGATGCCTGAAGACTGAAACACGAAGCCCACCGAAAGGTGGGCTTTTTGTTTGTGTGCGCTTTAACGCTGGCCTATGTGGGAGCAAGGCTTGCCCGCGATGAAGGCGATGCGGGCTTTCAGGAGCCGAGGCGCCTGTTTCGCGAGCAAGCTTTGCTCCCACAGCCCAGCGGGGCGATGCGACGCTTCGCTAAATCCCCTCGCCACACTTGGTTAACGCGGGTCGATGAGATCCAGCGCTCGATTGGCCAACAACTCACTCAAGTCAATCATCTGCGCCACGCCTAGCGCGACATGCCGCCGAGAGCCTTTCAGGTCGAACGCCAGGTCGTTGACCATGGCACTGGCCGAGGCCAGGGTTTCGCTGAGGTTCGCCAGTAGACATTCGGTGTCGAGGGTATCGATGACGGTGAAAACTTGAGTTGAGGTTTTTGGCTTGGGATCAGGGTGGGTGCCCAGATGGTAATCGAGTGCTCGGTCTGCGGCCTCTTGGAGCTTTTCTGAATCGGGGTCGTTGTAGGGGAAGGTGCTCTCTGATGGCGAAGAAGGATGATGTTTTTTCATAACGGCGCTCCTGCATCAATTGGAGCCCGAGACATTAGGTCCGGGCGCTGGCGCCTAACGAATTCGGCGGGCTTGCAGTCCCGGTCGCTGAATGGGCAGCGACACGAACAAGCTAGAGATACCGCTTCCGAGCAGCAACCTTAAAACCTCGTCGGAAAAGTCGCCGCGTCTGTCAGACCGGCCACAAATCCTGTGGGAGCAAGGCTTGCCCGCGATGGCGGCCTTACGGCTGGCCAAGATTCTGTTGATCGGGTACATATCCATTGCTGCGGTCACGGCGGCTTAGGGTTCCGCCCTGACGGCGGCTCACTTTTGAGAAGCCCGGAAGCCGGCCCAGTCAAAAGTAAACAAAACGCTCCTGCCCCACCACTCGGTGCCTCGCCTAGGCTCGGCATGCCTGAACGAAAGCATTGCTCCGTGGGCCGCCGCGAAGGGCCATCGTGGTTAACGGGGCGCCCGAGATCAACGTCCACCACGAGGCGGCCTGGTAGCCGACCTGGTTCTTGGTGGGACCGCGTTCCTCCTGTGGGAGCGGGCTTGCTCGCGAAGAGGCCGGCAAATTCAACATCTCCACCGACTGTGATACCGCCTTCGCGAGCAAGCTCGCTCCCACACTTGGATTGAAGTACAGCCGCCAGAGCTAGGTCGGTTGTCAGGCCGCTTTCGCGAGCAGGTCGCTCCCACAGTTGGGTCGAAGTACAGCTGCCAGAACCCGGTCGTCTGTTAGGCCGCCATCGCGAGCAAGCTCGCTCCCACAGTGGAATGCGTCCATCCAATCAGTTGTTTTGCCGTTCGATAATCGCCCAAAACCCGCAAACGGCAATTGAACCAATCCCGGGCGGCCCTTCACCATCGCTCGCACAAAACCAATAACAACAGGTTCGACGCCATGCCCCTACGCCCCGCCTCACCCGGCTGATCCCCGATCGCCCTGATGCCCCTGGCTCCACCCTTAGCGCCTGCACCTCAAACGTGCGGCAACAACTCGCTTCGTCCATAAAAAATAGAGACAACGCCCATGAAGCCCACACAGCACCTTTTCCCCAGCCTCATCGCCGTCGCCCTGACCAGCGCCGCCCTGCCCGTCCTGGCCGCGGAGTCGGGGTTTGTCGAGGATGCCAAGGTCAACCTCAATCTGCGCAACTTCTACATCAACCGCAACTTCACCAACCCGAACAATGCCCAAGGCAAAGCCGAGGAATGGACCCAGAGTTTCATCCTCGACGCCAAGTCCGGCTTCACCCAGGGCGTGGTCGGTTTCGGCGTGGACGTGCTGGG
>NZ_VZPJ01000026.1 GCF_008801605.1 Pseudomonas brassicacearum subsp. brassicacearum
AGGAACCGTCGGCATTGAGCACCAGGGTGCCGTAAGTACCGGTGAAAGTGCCGGGGGTGATTGGGCCGGAGGCCACATGGTCCGCACCTTGAGTATCGTTGGTCAGCACGCTGCCGGTCAGGGTCAGATTGGTTTCCGAGGCTGTACTGGCGTTGCTGTCATCCACGGCTTTAGGCAAGTCGTCGACGATGTTCACGTCCAGGTTGCCGTTGGCGGTGGTGCCGTTATCGTCGGTGGCGACCACTGCGAACTGTTCGCTAACGCTGTTGGCGCCGTTGGCGTTTGGATGGGCTTCGTTATCCAGCAAGGTGTAGCTGTAGCTGACCACCCCAGTCGCAGCGTTGAAACCGGTGATAGTCAGGGTGTTGCCCAGCGCGGTGGTAATCGACTGTGGGAAGCCGGCTGCCACACCACCCGTCACCACATTGATGCCGCCAACACTCAAGGTTTGCACACCGTCCAACGCAGTCACGGTGAACGTGCCGCTCTGGGTCAGCGCCGGTGCATCCGGACTGCTGCCGTCGCTGAGGTTTTTCTCCTGCAATGACAGCTCGCCACCCTCAGCATTCAGGCCCACCAACACCACTGGATCGTCGTTGTTGTGCACCTGCAGCACCAAATTCGCGGTGCTGGTATCGCCGTCGGCATCGGTCAGCGTGTAGGTGAACGTCTCGGTGCCACTGCCCCCGCCATGCAACGCGACGAATTGCGGGTCGCTGGTGTTCAGGGTGTAGGTGTACGTGCCGTTGGGGTTGAGCACCAGGGTGCCGTAGGTGCCGGTGAACGTGCCGCCAATGATCGGCCCGCTGTCGGGACCGGTGGGAATCCGGTCGGCGCCCTGATGGTCGTTGGGCAATACGTTGCCGGTGAGGGTTACCAGGGTTTCCGACGCCGTGTTGGCGTGGCTGTCGTCGATCGCCTGGGGCACGTCATCGGTAATGTTGACGTCCAGGGTGCCGGTGGCCGTGTCGCCGTCGGTGTCGACGGCCACCACCGGGAACTGCTCGGTGATGCTGTTGGCACCACCACCGGCAGGATGGGTTTCATTGTCCGTCAGGGTGTAGCTGTAGCTGACCACCCCCGTGGCCGGGTCATAGCCGGTGATGGTCAACGTGTTACCCAGCGCCGAAGTGACGGTTTGGGGGAAGCCTGCGGGCACACCGCCGGTGATCACGTTGATGCCGCCGATGCTCAGGCTGGTCAGCCCGTCAGGCGCGGAAACCGTGAAGGTGCCATTTTGCACCAGCGCCCCCGGATTGCTGGCCGAACCATCGGCCAGATTGGCTTCGTTGGTGGTCAGTTCGCCGCCCTCGACATCGACCCCGTCGAGGGTCACCGGGTTATCCGGTGTCACCGGCGGCACGGCTGCATTGTCGCCCGTGTTATCCGGATCACCGGCCAGGCGCAGCTGCGGAAACTCGGGAATCCCATTGAACCCGGCCGTCGGAAAACCGATCTGCGGATCGACCTCCCCACCGACTTCTTCCAGCAGCACAAAACTGTGCCCGCCGCCCACGCCCCCCGGGTTGCCACCTTCGGGGCCGGCGGCCGTGGCTTCACCGGTCTGGGTCGGGTCGGCACCGGCAGCGATGGCTTGCTGCAGCTTTTGCACATCGGTCAGTTGCGCATTACTCGGTGTCGCCGCGTCAGGCGTGTCGACATGAGGCGCATGGTTGGCGAGCAACTGCGGGGTCAGGGTCAGGTTGCTTCCGCGACCCAGGGTCAATGACTGGCCGTTCTGCAGATGAACCGCCACGGCCCCTTCGGCACCGGTGACCAGGTGTTCGCCGGCATAAAGCCGATCGCCTTCGACCAGAGGCCGCCGCAGGCCACCGGCCGCTTCTGCGAAAACTTGCCCGACCACTTTGCTGACGATACCGATGAGCGCTGCCATGTGCATTTCCTCCGTTGCCGACCGCAATCGGCACCTGTCTGAGTGAAGAATCCGTCCTCAGGTTTGGCGATCCAAAAAGCTGGAAAATCTGCCAGCTTTCGTGAAAGAAGAAGGTGCTAGCAATTCGCCAAAACGACAAAAAACCGTCACCAAAAACCACCTCACAGATCGCCCTTTCGACATTTCTTCACATTGCTTAAAAATCTGCATGGAACTTTTATTGACGCCTAAAAGCCGTCAGAACCCGCAGATTCAAAGGCTTTCGCTTTGAACAATGTGCCGGTTTTTTTCAAGTACATAAGTTTTTTTCGGCATAAGTCTTATGAGAAATTCTTCTTAGGTTTTGCTCAGGATGTTCTTAGCTGTGTTGTTACAAGGTTGAAACGGTTTTGATCTTAAACACGTCAATATTTTGGCGACAAGCGAAGCACTACGGACCTCAGGAGATGCACCCCATGCGCGTTCTAACCCCCCTCTGCAGCGCGGTTTTGCTGGCCATGGCCTGCTCCTCTCAGGCGCAGGCCATGTCCTTGACCGAAGCGATCCAGAGCACCATTGCCACTCACCCTGAGCTGGCACAACGGGTGGACAGCCGTCTGTCGGCCAATGAAGACGTCAAGGTCGCCCGAGGGGGCTTTTTCCCGTCGGTGGATTTGAATGCCGGTTACGGTCGTGGCTATAGCGACAACACCAACACCCGGGCCTTGGGCAATCACCACACCAATATCCTGACCTACACCCAATCGGAGCTGCGCCTGCGACAGATGATCTTCGACGGGTTCAACACCGCCAATGAAGTGGAACGCACCCAGGGCGTGGTCAACTCCCGGGCCTATTACGCCCAGGGCACCGCCCAGGATCTGGCGCTGCGCACCATCGAGGTCTACCTGGAAGTGCTCAAGCGTCGCGAACTGGTGACCCTGGCCAAGAACAACCTGCAAGCGCACCTGCGGGTCAACGACCAGATCGGCCTGCGCACCCAGCGCGGGGTGGGCAGTACGGCCGACTCCGACCAGTCCAACGCCCGTCGGGCCCTGGCGGAAAACAACTACGACACCGCCCAGGTCGACCTGGCCGACGCCGAGACGAACTTCTACAGCGTGGTCGGGCGCATGCCCGATGAACTGGAAACGCCGCCCTCGACCAAAGGCGAACTGCCTGCCGACCTGCGCGAAGCCCAGCAAAGCATGGTGGATAACAACCCGTACCTGAAATCGGCCCAGGCCGACATACAGTCCGCCGAGAGCCAGTACGAAGTGGCGAAGTCGCCGTTCTACCCGCGCTTCGACGCCGAGGCGGCGGTGGGCGCCAATAACAACATCGGTGGTGAAGAAGGCCACGACAACAACTGGCGGGTCGGCGTGGTGATGAACTACAACCTGTTCCGCGGTGGCAGCGACAAGGCGCGGCTGGCGTCCAATGCTCACCAGATCAACCAGGCCATGGATATCCGCAACAATGCCCTGCGCCAGCTCAACGAAGACACGCGCCTGGCTTGGAACGCGATGCTCAACGCCCGTAAACAGACCCCCACCGCCCGCGAATACGCCGAAACCACTTCCCGCGTGCGCGCCGCCTACCAGGATCAGTTCGGTCTCGGCCAGCGGACCTTGCTCGACGTGCTCGACAGCGAAAACGAGCTGTACAACGCCAACCGTCGCTACACCGAGGTGCGCTACACCGAGGAGTACTCGATGTACCGGGTACTGGCGAACATGGGCCTGCTGCTGCACAAACAACGGATCGTGCTACCGGCCGATGCGGTCGCGCAGACCGAAGTCAAGAACCAGGCTCGGCTGCCGGAACTGAAGTAGCCCCCTCCAAAAAAAATGGGAGCGAACAATGTGACCAGCATGGAACCCGCAACCCTTGGCGCCGATCCGCGCCTGAATTTCGATGATCCCTTGCTGGACGGTCTGTTGATCCTCTGCAAACTCCATGGTGCGACGGTCAGCCGCGCCAGCCTCAGCGCCGGGCTTCCTATGGCGCACCAACGCTTGAGCCTGGACCTGCTGCCACGCGCAGCGGCCCGGGCAAGCTTGCAGGCGCGACTGTTGCGTCGTGAGCTGGCGGATATCTCGCCCCTGAACCTGCCAGTGATGCTGATCCTGGCGGGGGGCCGCTGTGCGGTACTCAGGCGCTGGGGCGAGGATGGCAAGGCGCTGATCCTGCCCAGCGAAGCCGACGGCGGCGAGCAGTGGGTCAGCCGCAAGGAACTGAACCTCGACTACAGTGGCCAGGCCTTGTTCGCCCGGCCGCGCCATGAACTCGAAGACCTGCGCGCGCCCCTGGTGCCGCGGGTCGAGGCGTGGTTTCGCGACACCTTGAAACTGTCGCGCTGGCTGTACAGCGACGCGATCCTGGCGAGTTTCCTGATTAACCTGCTGGGCCTGATGGTGCCGCTGTTCGTCATGCAGACCTACGACCGCGTGGTGCCGAACCAGGCCACGTCGACCTTGTGGGTGCTGGCCGTGGGGTTGTTGATCGGCACCGGCTTCGAACTGGTGTTACGGGTAGTGCGCGCCCATCTGCTGGACACCGCCGGCAAGAAAACCGACGTGATTCTCTCCGCCACCCTGTTCGAGCGCATCACCGGCATGGCGATGAAGGCCAAGCCAGTGACCATCGGCGGCTTCGCCCAGAGCATCCACGACTTCCAGGGCCTGCGCGAATTCCTCACGGCAGTGACCCTCACCAGCCTGATCGACCTGCCCTTCGCCCTGCTGATGCTGGTGGTGATCGGCCTGCTGGGTGGCTGGCTGGTGGTGATTCCGGTGGTGGCGTTTCCAATCACCATTGTCTTCGCAATGATCATCCAGGCGCGCCTGCGCGACACCGTGGAAAAAAGCCTGGCCCTGGGCGCCCAGCGCCAGGCACTGCTGATCGAAACCCTCGGCGGCCTGGAAACCCTCAAGGCCTGCAGCGCCGAGAGCGAGCGCCAGCATCAGTGGGAAAGCACCCACGGCGCCCTCACCCGCCTGGACAGCCATGCGCGCAATCTGTCGGCACTGGCGACCAACGGCACGTTGTTCCTGCAACAACTGGCGGGCATGGCGACCATCGTCGCCGGGGTCTACAGCATCATCGCCGGCAACCTCAGCGTCGGCGCGCTGGTGGCGACCTACATGCTCGGCAGCCGAGTACTGGCGCCGCTGGGGCAGATCGCCGGGCTGATCACCCGTTACCAGCAAGCCCAGCTCACCATGCGCAGCACCGATGCCTTGATGGCGCTGCCCCAGGAACGCGATGCCAAACAACGGCCGTTGGATCGCACCCAGTTGCAGGGCGCGCTGGACGTCAGTGGCGTGACCTTCCACTACAACGGCCAGAGCACTCCGGCGCTGGCCAATATCAGCTTCAGCCTCAAGCCCGGCGAACGGGTCGGGATCATCGGCCGCAGTGGCTCGGGCAAGAGCACCCTGGCGCGCCTGGTGATGGGTTTCTACGCGCCGGAGGAAGGCCAGTTGCTGCTCGACGGCCTGGACCTGCGGCAACTGGACGTCGCCGACCTGCGCCAACAGATCGGCTACGTCGCCCATGACCTGCCGCTGCTGGCCGGTAGCCTGCGGGACAATCTCACCTTGGGCGCCCGCTACATCAGCGACGCGCGCATGCTGGAAGTGGCGGAACTGACCGGTGTCACCGAACTGGCGCGCCAACATCCCCAAGGTTTCGACCGCCCGGTGGGCGAGCGCGGGCAACTGCTCTCCGGCGGCCAACGCCAGGCCGTGCTACTGGCCCGGGCCTTGCTGCTCGACCCGCCGATCCTGCTGCTGGACGAACCCACCAGCGCCATGGACAACAGCAGCGAAGACGTCTTGCGGCAAAAGCTGCATACCCATGTACAGGGCAAGACCGTGCTGCTGGTCACCCACCGCACCTCGATGCTGAGCCTGGTGGACCGCCTGGTGGTGCTGGATAACGGCCGGATCGTGGCCGATGGCCCGAAAGAGGCGGTGATCGATGCGCTGCGCAAGGGCCGGGTGGGCTCCGCGGCGGTATAGAAACAACACCGCAACCTGTGGGAGCAAGGTTTGTGTGGGAACAGGTTTGTGTGGGAACAGGTTTGTGTGGGAGCAAGGCTTGCCCGCGATGAAGCCGATGCGGTCTCACTGGAACCGAGGCGCCTGTATCGCGGGCAAGCCTTGCTCCCACAAAAGCCTTGCTCCCACAGATAACCCTCTCAAGCCACAGGTATGTGTTTGGCTTTATTTTCTCTCACTGACGGGTACCGCCCCATGTCTGCTCAAACACCGGATTCAGCCGCCCGAAGCTACTTCGGCAGTTTCAGCAAAAGCGCCGAAAGCGAGTTCATGCCGGAAACCGCTGGCGCCACGCTGCAGGATTCGCCCCGCCGCTCGCGCGTTACCGTGTGGCTGGCCGCCGGGTTGATCATCACTGGGCTGGTGTGGGCGAAGTTCGCGGTGTTGCAGGAAGTCACCACCGGCGAAGGCAAGGCGATTCCGTCGAGCAAGATCCAGGTGATCCAGAACCTGGAGGGCGGCATCGTCACTGAGATTTTCGTCCGTGAAGGCCAGATGGTGAACAAGGGCGACACCCTGCTGCGCCTGGACGACACGCGTTTCCTGTCGAACAAGGGCGAGAGCGAGGCCGACCGCTATGCCTTGACCGCCCAGGTCGAGCGCCTGTCGGCCGAGGCCGAGGGCCGGCCGTTCAAGCTTTCAACCGAGGTGATCGCCAAGGCCCCGCAAGTGGCCGAGGACGAGCGTTCACTGTACGAACAACGGCAACGGCGCCTGGCCAGCGAACAACGCACCCTGACCGAACAGCTGCGGCAGAAGACTCAGGAACTGGCAGAGTTTCGCTCCAAGCAAGGCCAGTTCAGCTCCGCCCTGGCCTTGCTGCAAGAAGAAATGAACATGTCTGCCCCGCTGGTGCGCACCGGGGCGGTATCACCGGTGGAGATCCTGCGGCTCAAACGCAGCGCGGTGGAAATCCGCGGTTCGCTCAACGCCACCACCCTGGCCATTCCCCGGGCGGAATCGGCGATCAACGAG
The DNA here is from genome assembly GCF_008801605.1 of Pseudomonas brassicacearum subsp. brassicacearum. Classification (GTDB taxonomy): domain Bacteria; phylum Pseudomonadota; class Gammaproteobacteria; order Pseudomonadales; family Pseudomonadaceae; genus Aquipseudomonas; species Aquipseudomonas brassicacearum. Next base: position 6,913 of record NZ_VZPJ01000026.1, read on the forward strand.
ATCAAAAGCAAGATCGACGAATCGGAGCAGACCTTTCGCTCCGAGGCAGCCAAGGACCTCAACGAGAAGCGCACCGAACTGTCGAAAATCACCGCCTCGAGCATCGCCATCGACGACCGCGTGACCCGCACCACCGTAGTCTCGCCGGTGCATGGGGTGATCAAGCAACTGAAGGTCAACACCATCGGCGGTGTGGTGCAGCCAGGTAACGACATGGTGGAAATCGTGCCCCTGGAAGACAACCTGCTGATCGAAGCCAAGGTCCGCCCTCAGGACGTGGCGTTCCTGCACCCGGGCCAGAAAGCCATGGTCAAATTCAGCGCCTACGACTACACGATCTATGGCGGGCTGAGCGCCAAACTCGAACTGATCGGCGCCGACACCATTACCGACGACAAGGGCAACAGCTTCTACCTGATCCAGGTGCGCACCGACAAAAACCACTTGGGCGGGGATACCAAACCGTTGCTGATCATTCCGGGGATGGTGGCGACGGTGGACATCATTACCGGGGAGAAAAGTGTCCTGGATTACTTGCTAAAACCGGTGTTGAAGGCGCGGACCGAGGCGATGCGCGAGCGGTAGGTTCCAGCTGGGCTCTTCTCTGGTCATGAGGCAGCCATCGCGAGCAAGCTCGCTCCCACATTGGATCTGTGGCGACCACAAATCTTGTGTGCACTGAAGATCAACTGTGGGAGCGAGCTTGCTCGCGATGGCGTCAGCGAGGACAACCATTATTTCCCAGCATGGTTACGCCGAAAAACCTCCTCCCCCATCGCCGCAATCTGCCCCTCGATCAACGCCTCGAACGGCCTCAGCAACCCCTCGAAGCTCGCCGGCGCCTCAAGCACCTGCAACGCCTGGACAATCGCTTCCACCGTCGACAACGCTCCCGGCCCCGGTGCCTTGCGCAAACGATAACGAGACACCCCGCCCTCGGCCAACGTCACCCTCGGCAACGCCGCCAGCAGCGGGTTGAGGTGCAGCAGCTTGCGCGCCTTGCGCCAGGTGCCGTCGGGCACGACCAGCAGCAACGGCTCATCGCAGGGCGCATAGGCTTGCAGCGGTCGCGCATCGTCAGCCGGAAACAACAACTGCGCCTGATAACCCGGCTGATTGAGCAACCTGGGCAAATCCTCGAACACCTCGCCCACGATCAGTTCAGCGTTGTTAAGCCCCAACGCCGCCAAGCGGGCGGTGTTCAAGGCATGGTTCACTTCGCTGGGATGCTGCAACAGCAAGACGCGGGTGCGGCTGTCGAGGCTGGGGATCAACGGGCACAGACAGTGGCTTTGCGGTCGTTGACAGCGCGGGCATTGAGTTCTGGACATGATCAGGCCTGATTCAGTTGAGCTTTGAGCAAATCGCGGAAGGTCTGGATCAGCGGCTCGCGGCTGCGGCCACGGCGCACGATCATCGAAAACGGCGCCTGATAGCCGAAGGTCGCCGGCAGCAGCACGCGCAAGTCGCCCTTGTCGACCCAAGCCTGGGCGTAGTGTTCAGGCAGGTAACCGACGTAGGCCCCGGACAACACCAGGATCAACTGCGCCTCCATGCTCTCCACCGTCGCCGCGCTGTGCTTGAAGCCATGGCGAGCCAGTTCGGCCTGGCTCCAGTAACCGCGCCCGACCATGCGCTGCTGGGTGATGACCTGCTCGGGGATGCGCCGCTCGTTGAACAACGGGTGACGGTTGCTGCAATACAACCAGTGCTGCTCACGGTACAGCGGCATGTAGACCAGCCCGCTCATGCGCGTGGAAAACGCACCGATGGCCAGGTCCAGGCGGTTGTCCTGTACACCGAGTTGCAACTCGTAAGGGCTCATGACCGACAGGTGCAAATGCACCGCCGGATGCTCCTGGCTGTAGGCACCGATGGCTTCGGCGAATGGCAAGGCCTTATCGCTGACGGTGGAGTCGATCACCCCCAGGTTCAAGGTGCCGCGCAGCTCCCCCTTGAGCGCGGCGGCGTACTGCTCGAACCCTTCGAGCTCGCCCAACAGGCGCAAGGTTTCCTGATGGAACAACTCGCCCTTGCTGGTCAGGCTGAACCCGCCCCGGCCGCGATGACACAACACCAGGCCCAGGGCCGACTCAAGCTGGCTCATGTAGGTGCTGATGGCCGACGTGGACAGGTTGAGCTCGTGTTGAGCGTTGGCGAAACCCTGGTGCCGGACCACGCTGACGAAAATGCGCAGCAGTTTCAGGTCGGGTAGAGCGTTGGCCATTGGGGGTGTCTCCATACAGACGGGTCACTGCAAACTTTGTGGCGAGGGGATTTATCTGTGGGAGCAAAGCTTGCTCGCGATACAGGCGCCTCGGTTCTAGAGGAAACCGCATGAACTTCATCGCGGGCAAGCCTTGCTCCCACAGTGTTGCTTCAACAGATCAATCGCGAGTCTATCGCCCCACCCCGCATTAGTTTAGAAAAATCTGAACTAAGTATTTGCCCCCAGCGATTCTTCCCATCCCAGGCTTTTCGCAGAATCGGCCCCTGATAAATAAAACAACGATGAGGCCCTACCCGTGGACAAGATTCTTCACCAACCACTGGGCGGCAACGAAATGCCGCGCTTCGGCGGCATCGCCACCATGATGCGACTCCCCCATTTGCAAACCGCTGCCGGCCTGGACGCTGCGTTCGTTGGCGTGCCGCTGGACATCGGCACCTCCCTGCGCGCCGGCACCCGTTTCGGGCCGCGGGAGATCCGCGCCGAATCCGTGATGATCCGCCCCTACAACATGGCCACTGGCGCCGCGCCGTTCGACTCGCTGTCGGTGGCCGACATCGGCGACGTGCCGATCAACACCTTCAACCTGCTGGACGCGGTGCGGATCATCGAGGAGTCGTACCACAAGATCCTCGAACACAACGTCATCCCCCTGACCCTGGGTGGCGACCACACCATCACCCTGCCGATCCTGCGGGCCATCCACAAGAAACACGGCAAGGTCGGCCTGGTGCACATCGACGCCCACGCCGATGTGAACGACCACATGTTCGGCGAGAAGATCGCCCACGGCACCACCTTCCGCCGCGCCGTGGAAGAAGGCCTGCTCGATTGCGACCGCGTGGTGCAGATCGGCCTGCGGGCCCAGGGTTACACCGCCGATGATTTCAACTGGAGCCGCAACCAGGGTTTCCGCGTGGTCCAGGCCGAAGAGTGCTGGCACAAATCCCTCGCCCCGCTGATGGCCGAAGTGCGTGAAAAAGTCGGCGGCGGCCCGGTGTACCTGAGCTTTGATATCGACGGCATCGACCCGGCCTGGGCCCCTGGCACCGGCACCCCGGAAATCGGCGGCCTGACCACCATCCAGGCGATCGAAATCGTCCGTGGCTGCCAGGGCCTCGACCTGGTCGGTTGCGATCTGGTAGAAGTCTCGCCGCCGTACGACACCACCGGCAACACCTCGCTGCTGGGCGCCAACCTGCTGTACGAGATGCTCTGCGTACTGCCTGGCGTGGTTCATCGCTGAGGTGCGCCCATGAACGAACAGGACCAGGTGCTCCAGGCCGCCGCAAATTTGGTGTCGGCCTTCGCCCGCAATGACCGCGACGCCTACTTCGGCGCGTTCACCGCCGATGCGAGTTTCGTGTTCTACACCCTCGAACAACCCCTGTTGTCCCGCGATGCCTACCAGGCGTTGTGGGATCGCTGGCGGTCCGAGGATGGCTTCGAGGTGCTCAATTGCACCTCGAGCAACGCCTTTGTCAGCCTGCAAGGGGACGTGGCGATTTTCATCCATGACGTGGCCACCGAGTTGCGCATGCAAGGGGAGCTTCACTTTAGCCAGGAGCGCGAAACCATTGTGTTTCGCCAAGAACAACAAGGCCTATGGCTGGCCTGCCACGAACATTTGTCCGCAATGCCGGAAGGGCTGCCAATCCCTTAGCAACAGGTGACGCCCGCACACGACGGGCGCGCCTTTATGATCGGAGCAGATCATGCATAACAATAACGACAACAGCCTTACGCAAATTGAAACCTTCGGGGTCGAACAGATCCCGGACCACGAACGAACCGCCGGCCCAAGCGACCTGTTTCGCCTGATCTTCGGCGGCGCCAACACCTTCGCCACCGCCGTGCTCGGCAGTTTCCCAGTGCTGTTCGGCCTGTCGTTCCAGGCCGGGGTCTGGGCCATTGTGCTGGGCGTCCTGGTGGGTTCGATCATCCTTGCGCCCATGGGCCTGTTCGGCCCGCTCAACGGTACCAACAACGCGGTGTCTTCCGGTGCGCACTTCGGCGTGCACGGGCGAATCGTCGGCTCGTTCCTCTCGTTGCTGACCGCGATCGCGTTCTTCTCGCTGTCGGTGTGGAGTTCGGGGGACGCGTTGATCGGCGGCGCCAAGCGGCTGATCGGCGTGCCAGAGACCGACCTGAGCCTGGGCCTGGCCTACGGCCTGTTCGCCCTGCTGGTCTTGACGGTGTGCATCTACGGCTTCCGCTTCATGCTGTGGGTCAATCGCATCGCCGTATGGGCCGCCAGCCTGCTGTTTTTGCTGGGCGTCCTGGCTTTCGCACCGACCTTCGACAGCCAGTTCGCCGGCACCGTCAGCCTCGGCCAGCCGGGCTTCTGGGCGGCGTTCATCGGCGCGGCGCTGGTAGCCATGAGCAACCCGATTTCCTTCGGTGCGTTCCTGGGTGACTGGTCGCGCTACATCCCCCGCGACACGCCCAAGCGCCGCATCATGCTGGCCGTGATCGCTGCGCAGCTGGCGACGTTGATCCCGTTCCTGTTCGGCCTCGCCACCGCCACCATCGTGGCGATCAAGGCACCGGACTACATCGCGGCCAACAACTACGTGGGCGGATTGCTGGCGGTTTCGCCGAGCTGGTTCTTCCTGCCGGTGTGCCTGATCGCGGTGATCGGCGGCATGTCCACCGGCACCACGTCGCTGTATGGCACCGGCCTGGACATGTCCAGCGTGTTTCCACGGGTACTGTCGCGGGTCAAGGCGACGCTGCTGATCGGCGTGCTGTCGATTGCGTTCATCTTCATCGGCCGCTTCGCAGCGAACCTGGTGCAGAGCGTCTCGACTTTCGCCGTGCTGATCATCACCTGCACCACGCCGTGGATGGTGATCATGATCATCGGCCTGCTGGTACGCCGCGGCTTCTACTGCCCGGATGACCTGCAAGTGTTCACTCGCGGCGAAACCGGCGGGCGCTACTGGTTCAGCCACGGCTGGAACTGGCGCGGCCTGGGGGCATGGATCCCCAGCGCGCTGGTTGGGTTGTGCTTCGTCAACCTGCCGGGGCAGTTCGTCGGGCCGCTGGGGGAACTGGCTGGCGGGATCGACATCAGCCTGCCGGTGACCCTGGGCCTGGCCTCGGTGGTGTACCTGGTACTGCTGAGCCTGTTTCCAGAGCCGGCGGCGGTGTATGGGCCAGGGGATCCGCGGAGCAAGGACGCTTCGGTGCCTATCGATAAACCCGCCCTCAGGCAAACCGCCTGATCCGAGCAAACGAAATCCCTGTGTTGCTCGTTCCCACGCACTGCGTAGGAATGCAGCCAGTGACGCTCTGCGTCATGCAGGGACGCGGAGCATCCCGGGCGGCATTTCCACGCAGAGCGTGGGAACGATCAGTGCACTGTTTCGCCCCGACTTCACTACAAAAAAGACAATCGGAGACACGCCACCATGGCTTTGGACTTAATCGTCGTTCTTCTCTACGCCACTGGCATGATCGCCCTCGGCTGGTACGGCATGCGCCGCGCCAAAACCCGTGACGACTACCTGGTCGCCGGGCGCAATCTCGGCCCGGGCTTTTACCTGGGCACCATGGCCGCCACCGTGCTGGGCGGTGCGTCCACCATTGGCACCGTGCGCCTGGGCTACGTCTACGGCATTTCCGGATTCTGGCTGTGCGGCGCCATCGGCCTGGGCATCGTCGGCCTGAGCCTGTTCCTCGCCAAGCCGTTGCTCAAGCTCAAGATCTACACCGTGACCCAGGTGCTGGAGCGCCGCTACAACCCGGCCGCGCGCCAGGCCAGTGCGTTGATCATGCTGGTTTATGCGCTGATGATCGGCGCCACCTCGACCATCGCCATCGGCACCGTGATGCAGGTGCTGTTCGGCTTGCCGTTCTGGGTGTCGATCCTGGTGGGCGGTGGCGTGGTGGTGCTGTATTCCACTATCGGCGGCATGTGGTCGCTGACCCTCACCGACATCGTGCAATTTCTGATCATGACCGTTGGCCTGGTGTTCCTGCTGATGCCGATGTCCATCGTCGATGCCGGCGGCTGGGATGCGATGGTGGCGGCATTGCCAGCCAGCTACTTCGACTTCACCGCGATTGGCTGGGACACCATCCTCACCTACTTCCTGATCTACTTCTTCGGCATCTTCATCGGCCAGGACATCTGGCAGCGGGTGTTCACCGCTCGCAGCGAAGGCGTGGCCAAAGTGGCTGGCACCGCCGCCGGCCTGTACTGCGTGCTGTACGGCCTGGCCGGTGCGTTGATCGGCATGGCGGCCAAGGTGTTGCTGCCGGACCTGGAAAACGTCAACAACGCCTTCGCCAGCATCGTCCAGACCAGCCTGCCCAACGGCATTCGTGGATTGGTGATCGCCGCGGCCCTGGCAGCCTTGATGTCCACCGCTGCGGCAGGCCTGCTCGCCGCGTCCACCACCGTCGTCCAGGACTTGCTGCCCCGTCTGCGCCAGGGCCGTGAAAGCGGCAGCGGCGACGTCCACGAAAACCGCATCGCGACCCTGCTGATGGGGGTGGTGGTCTTGGTGATCGCCCTGGTGGTCAGTGACGTCATCAGCGCCCTGACCCTGGCCTACAACCTGTTGGTGGGCGGCATGCTGATCCCGCTGATCGGTGCCATCTACTGGAAACGCGCCACCACCGCCGGCGCGATCAGCAGCATGTCGCTGGGCTTCCTGACCGCGCTGTTCTTCATGCTCAAGGACGGCCTGGACGCCAACACGCCGATCTACTACAGCCTGAGCGTGGCGCTGGTGAGTTTTGTGCTGGTGAGCTTGTTGTCGCCACGGCCGAGCGTGGTGGCCAAGGTGGTTTGACCGACAACCCTGGGCAATGAGATCCCTGTGGGAGCGAGCTTGCTCGCGATGACGGCGGTACATTCAACATGAATGCATGCCGGTCCACCGCTATCGCGAGCAAGCTCGCTCCCACATTGGTTGTCTTCAGGCATAAAAAAGATCGCAGTTGCGGGCCATCTCGACTGAAATGGTCCGCAACTGCGATCTCTCCAAATCCTGGTGGGTTTACCGGCGGCGCGGTTGGCGGCGGCGTTGCTCGTCATCGGTGCGGATCGGTACCGGTTGCATCGGTGGCTCAATCAGGCCAAGCGCGACACCCAGGTCGTGAAGCCAATTCTGGATTTTCTCTTTCATCGTGGTGCCCCCTCAGGGTGGTACGAGCGGCAAATTACTGTGGCCCCTTCGCACTGATAATAGTCCGATGTTCTACGCAATGCTCGTCTCAGTTTGCAATGATCTGTTACTGAATTGATCCAAATCCACCTCCCGGAGTTCAAGCCGATTGCGCCGTCGTCATGGACGCTCGCGGCCAGGCCTGTTGTTGCAATTCAATCCAAGCGTTGAGGTTGGCCCCGACCATGCCTTTGCGCCACATCAGCCAGGTCGTGGCGCTGGCAAACGGCTCGACCAACGGGTGCACCGCCACCCGCTCGCGGCCCGGCAGGCTGGCGAGCATCGATTCCGACATCAACGCCACCCCGGACCCGGCGATCACACACGCCAGCATCCCTTGGTAAGACTCGATTTCCATCGCCCGGCCCATGGTCGCGTGGTCATGGGCAAACCAGGCCTCCAAGCGCATCCGGTAGGAGCAACCACGCCGGAACGTGAACACAGCGCGGCCCTGCACATCCAGCGCGCTGCGTACCGGCGCATGATCGGCCTCGGTAATCAGCACCAACCGCTCGTCGCACAACGGCACGCCATCGAGCCCCGCCAGCTCCAGCGGGCCGTCCACCAACGCCGCGTCGAGCCGATTGGTGAGCAAGCCCTCGAGCAATTCGCCACTCGGCCCGGACTGCACTTGCAGGTTCACCGCCGGATACGCCCGGTGATAAGTCGCCAGCAAGTCCGGCAGATGCGTCGCCGCCGTGCTGTACATCGTGCCCAGCAGGAAGTCCCCGGCCGGTTGCCCGCCCTGCACCGCCGCATGGGCTTCGTCGTGCAAGGCGAACAGCTTGGCCGCATAGTCCAAGAGGACTTTTCCTGCCGGTGACAACTGCAAACGCTGACGCTCACGCAGGAAAAGGTCCACGCCCAGTTGCTCTTCAAGCTGCTTGAGCCGGGTCGAAAGATTCGACGGCACCCGGTGCAGACGCTCGGCGGCCCGGGTGATGGAACCTTCCTCGGCCACGGCCTGGAAAATCCGTAATTGGCTGAACTCCACAACCTTCTCCAAAAAAGAACAAGTTACTCACTATTATTCATTTTTAATGAAAGTCAATCGATCCTAGCCTGACGGTCATTCGCCTCGACGCTGGAGAACGACCATGTCACCTCTTATTCGCCTGCTCGGCAGTTTCATCGCGCTGATGATGGCCATGGGCATTGGCCGCTTCGCCCTTACGCCCCAGTTACCTCATTTGATCGGCGAAGGTCAGCTCGACTTGACCGCCGCCGGTCTGATTGCCGCCGCCAACTACCTGGGTTATTTCCTCGGTGCCCTGGACGCCATGTTCGCCCGCCGTCCGGAACAGGTGCGGCGACGGTTGCTCGGCGGCCTGTGGCTGTGTGTATTGCTGACCTTGGCCTCGTTCTGGGCCTGGGGTTTCTGGCCACACCTGGCATTGCGCTTTGGCACCGGCGTGGCGAGTGCCTGGGTGCTGGTGATGATCACCGCCCTGAGCCAGCCCTTGGCAGCGGCGGCGGGACGGCCACGGCTCGGCGCCCTGGTATTTGCCGGACCTGGATTGGGGATTTTTCTGACAGGCTTATTGGCTCTGGGCTCAAACCTGCTGGGCCAGACCTCCGCGACTCTGTGGCTGGTGTACGCCGGCGTGGCGCTGGCGATGCTATTGGTGATTTTGCCGATCCTGCCGCAACCCGCCGCGACCGCGACCGTTGCCGCGCCGGTTCCCGCCTCGCCGAACCGTGGCATCGCTCGACTGGGCGTGGTGTACGCCCTGTATGGCGTGGGCTACATCATTCCGGCCACGTTCCTGTCGCAAATGGCCTCGGCGCAGTTCCACGGGCAATGGCTGGCGGACCTGTTCTGGCCCTGCTTCGGCCTGGCCGCCGCCACCGGTGTGTTGCTGGTCAGCCTGCGTCGCCCCACCCCGAACACCACCGGTCGCTGGCTGATCGGTACGCTCTGGCTGCAAGCCGCTGGGGTATTTGCCTGCCTGCTGGGCAGCGGCCCGGGCCTGGCGTTGGGCGTGATCTTGTGTGGCACGCCGTTCCTGGCCTGCATGCAACTGGTGATGCTGCGCTCCCGGGAACTGGCGCCCCATGCCACCCAGCGCAACGCTGGCCTGTTGACCGCCTGTTTTGCCGTGGGCCAACTCAGCGGGCCGCTGCTGGCGGCGCTGAGCAGCCATTTCAGCGGCGGCCTGCAACCGGCGCTGATCATCGCCGGCAGCGGTCTGCTGCTGGCCGGCGGCCTGTTGCTGCGGCCCGCCAGCCAGGGCGCGGCGAGGCCTTGCGCCCAGACTGCCCTGCGTTGATCAGGCCTGGCCGGCCGGGCTGAGCGATTTGTTCAGCTGCGCGGCCGGCTCGCGGCGCGCCAGAGCGAAATACAACACCCCACCAAGGAAGCAACCGGTAAACCAGGCAAAGTTGGCCATCGGTTGCAGCAGCGGCGTGAAGGTGATCGCCACGCCCATCAACGTGGCCGGAATCAACGCCTTCACCGCGGTCCAGTTGATGCCGCCACTGTAGTAATAACGCCCGTTCGGCCCGTCATTGAACAACGCATCCACGTCGATCTGCTGCTTTTTGATCAGGTAGTAATCCACCAGCAAGATCCCGAACAGCGGACCGATGAACGCCGCCAGCACGTCAAGGGTGTAGTGGATCACTTCAGGGTTATTGAACAGGTTCCACGGCGTGATGAAAATCGAGGCCACCGCCGCGATCATGCCGCCAGCGCGCCAACTGATCTTGCTGGGCGCGACGTTGGCGAAGTCGAACGCCGGGGAGACGAAGTTGGCGACAATGTTGATGCCGATGGTGGCGGTCACAAAGGCAAAGGCGCCCAGCAAGACGGCCACACTGTTGTCGATGCGCGCCACAGTGGCGATCGGGTCATGAAGCATTTCACCGAACACCGGCAAGGTCCCGGAAACAATCACCACGGTGACCAGGGAGAACGCCAGGAAATTCACCGGCAGCCCCCAGAAATTGCCCCGGCGTACGTCAGACATGCTCCGGCAGTAACGGCTGAAATCGCCGAAGTTCAGGGTCGGACCGGAAAAGTACGACACCACCAACGCCGTCGCCACGATCACCTGGCCAAACGCCTGCCAACCAGACAGGGACTTTTCCGCCAGGGTGAAGCTGATATTGCTCCAACCGGCCTTCCACACGATCCAACCGGCCAACAGGAACATCACGGCATAGACCACCGGTCCGGCCCAGTCGATGAAACGACGGATCGATTCCATACCGGTCCAGAACACCAGCGCCTGGACAAACCACAAGCTGAGGAAACCGAACCAGCCCAGGTAGGACAAACCGGCAAAATGCGGCGTCGCGTAGGCTTCCATCGAAGGAAAAAACCGTAGCACCACAATGATCAGAGCACTGGAAGCCAGGTACGTCTGAATGCCGTACCAGGCCACGGCGATCAAGCCGCGAATGACCGCCGGAATATTCGCCCCGAACACCCCGAACGCCAGCCGACAGATCACCGGATACGGCACCGCCGCCTGCTGGCTCGGCCTGGCGACCAAGTTGGCGATCAACTGCACGATGCAGATCCCGCCGAGCAAGGCAATCAACACCTGCCAGCTCGCCAACCCCAACGCAAACAGACTGGCGGCAAACACATAGCCGCCCACACTGTGCACATCGCTCATCCAGAAGGCGAAGATGTTGTACCAATTCCATTTCTGCGGCAGCGGGCCCAGGTCCTCGTTATAGAGGCGGGGGCTGTAGCCGTTGGGCAATTGCTCGGACATTGCGGGGCTCCTTTGAGTACCGCCGTGCCCCCGCATCGACCTGCTCACCATACTGCGCACGGGAGCCGGCATGGTTTGTATACGCGTTGCTACGCAGAATGCGTGCCATAGCGGCGAAATGTGAGACAAACCGGGGTGTGCAGCGGCGGTTAAAGCCGAGCAAGAGCAGGCATGTGCCCACGAACAGGGCGCGGGCGCATGCTAAAGGTGCAGGGTTTTGTATACAGAGGAAAGTCGCAGCGAACCGCTATGTGGGAGCAAAGCTTGCTCGCGAAACAGGCGCCTCGGTTTCAGAAAGACCGCATCGCCTTCATCGCGGGCAAGCCTTGCTCCCACAACTGGCCTCGCTGGCCACATAAAACCCTTACTTGCCACAGATGAGTGGCTCGACTGAAGATCAGCTCAGCTCGATGCGATCGGCATGAATGACAATCTGCCCATTCTTGTACAGCGCACCAATGGCCTTCTTGAAGTTGCCCTTGCTCACGCCAAACAGGCTGCTGATCAGCACCGGGTCGCTCTTGTCACTGACCGGCAGGGTGCCGTTGTTTTCACGCAACTTGGCGAGGATCTTGGCGTTCAGGCTGGTGGCGGCTTCCTGGCCCACGGGCTGCAGGCTCAGGCTGATCTTGCCGTCCGGGCGGATTTCCTTGATGAAGCCTTTTTCCTGCTTACCGGCGCGCATGAACTTGAAGATTTCGTTCTTGTGGATCAGGCCCCAGTGCTTGTTATTGATGATCGCCTTGAACCCCATGTCGGTGGCTTCGGCGACCAGCAGATCCACTTCCTGGCCCGGCGTGTAGTTGGCCGGCGTCTTGTCCAGGTAACGATCCAGGCGCGCCGTGGCGGTGATGCGGCGAGTGTGCTTGTCGAGGTAGACGTGTACCACGCAGTACTCGCCAGCGGTCATCTGGCGCTTTTCTTCGGAGTACGGCAGCAGCAGATCCTTGGGCAGGCCCCAGTCCAGGAACACGCCGATGCTGTTGACTTCAGCCACTTTCAGGCTGGCAAATTCACCGACCTGAACTTTGGGTTTTTCCGTGGTGGCGATCAGTTTGTCGTCGCTGTCCAGATAAATAAAAACATTGAGCCAGTCTTCATCTTCGCTGGGAATATCCTTGGGGATATAACGGTTGGGCAGCAGGATTTCGCCGTCCGCACCGCCGTCCAGATATAAACCGAAGTTAGTGTGTTTAACCACTTGCAAACTGTTGTAGCGCCCGACTAAAGCCATTTCCAATACCCTCATTGCGTGGGCGGCATTCTACCCGTTTTTGCGGCGCGATTCGTGGTCGCAGACAAGGTTTGCCGGCAAGGCCCTGCACAACCGTTGATTTTCCTGGGCTTTCGCCCCAGACACGGCCATTCGTCAGGCGAACGACGGTGCGTACAGCTCGCCATCAACGCCGTATTTCGTCCACGGTTGTTATTTAAAACAGAGGCTTAGGGCAATAATTGCCGGATAATCGCTCATTATTCCCGTCACGATAGTGATAATTCAGAAGAATATTTGCCAAGCAATTGTCAAGTATTTCCTGTACGATGCCTGGCCCAATTAATTATCTACAGGTTAATGGCCGTCATGCGCGTAAAAGCATCCAACAGCAAAGCAAAGCCAGCTCCAGCCGTTGAAACCAGCGAGTCGATCAACGACCAGATCGCTGCGTTCCTCAAGTCCGGCGGCGAGATCCAGCAAATTGCCAAAGGCGTCAGCGGCCAGACATTCGGCCCGTCCAAGCAGATCAGCCTGGGCAAGAAGTAACCTGCGCGTCACCTGGTCCCAAAGCGCTTTGAGCTTCGAAGCGCTTGGACTGGAACCCTCCCCCGCCCCACCCATTTCCCATGAATCGACGAACGGCCTTCGCAGCCGAGCATTCGCCGGTATGCTTTCACCTCTCTAGCTCAAGCGTTTCAGCTTAATAACCGATCCTGCTTCCCGCTTTTCATGGAGTGAAGCATGCGTGGCCCTATTGTTCTGCTGATGATCAGCCTGTTGCCATGTTCCCTCGCCCAGGGGCAGGTATTCCAGCGCGAGCTCGGCGACTTCGACCTCAAGCTTGGCACCACGCCCAGCCGCAGCATGGCCCAGGGCCTGGTCACGCCGTCGAGCACCGGCTCGTTCCATGGTGGCCTGGACCTGAGCCACGACAGCGGCTGGTACGTCGGCCAGTGGTCACCCAGCGCCGGCCTGACACCGTCCGCCGACCTTGAAGTCGATTCCTACATGGGCTTTAAACAACCCTTCGACCAGACCCTGGGCTACGAAGTCGGCCTGATCCACTACAGCTACCCCACCGTCGATACCCTCGACAGCCAGGAGTTCTACGGCGGCCTGACCGTGCTTGGCAGCCGTTTCGGCGCGGCCCTGAGCAACGACCCGGATAAACAGAACAGCACGCTGTTTGCCGACCTGGGCGGCAACATACCGTTCGGAATTGGCATCAGCGCCAAATACACCACCCACCAGCTCAACACACCGGTCTCGGTCGAGAACGGTTATGTCGGCAGTTTCAGCGACTGGTCATTGAAAATTTCCCGCCCGTGGAAGGGCCTCGACCTGGACCTGATCTACAGCGACTCAAGCCTCAGCGGCAGCAGTTGCTCGGCATACTCCGGCCACAACAGCGAATGCGACAGCCTGCTGACCCTCAAGATGGCCCACCCTTTTTACTAAGCGTTACGCATTTAATCGGCTGAACTGCCGCGCGTCTGCGATGCTCAAACAAAGCACCTCCGCCTTCGCAAGGACTCGCTCATGCCGCGCTGGTTGACCCGCTCTGCCATGTTCATCACCCTGTTGCTGACGCTCACCGCCTGCAGCCGCATAGGCCTGGCCTACCGCAACCTCGACCTGATCATTCCCTGGACCCTCAACGATTACCTGGACATCAGAGGCGCGCAAAAAGACTGGTTCAACGAACGCCTCAAGGACCATCTGACCTGGCATTGCACCACCCAATTGCCCGGTTACCTCGACTGGCTGGATCGCCTCAAGACCATGGTACAAACCGACCAGGTAACCGACGAAGCCTTGCAACAACGCACCCGGGAAGCCGAGGCCGCCATCGCCGAAACCGCCCGGGAAATCACCCCCTCGGCCATCGAACTGCTGCAAGGCCTGAACGACGACCAAGTCGATGACATGGACGCCGCCTTCGTCAAGGACCAGCGCAAACGCCAGCAGCAGTACCTCAAGCCGACGTTGCAGGAACAGATCCAGGAACGCAGCGACCGCATGGTCAAACGCCTGGACGACTGGCTCGGCCCGCTCACCGACGCCCAGCGCCAACGGGTGACGGCCTGGTCCACCGCCCTGGGGGACCAGAACCAGCAATGGATCGCCAACCGCGCCCACTGGCAAAACCAGTTCAGCGAAGCCGTGGCCCAACGCCACAGCCCCGACTTCCCCAAGCGCATCGAACAATTGCTGGTCAACCGCGAAAGCCTCTGGACCCCCGCCTACCGCGAGGCCTTCAGCAAAACCGAAGCCCAGGCCCGCAGCCTGCTGGTGGACCTGATGGCCGAAAGCACCCCGCCCCAGCGCGAACGGCTGCTGAAGAAAATCGACGGGGTGAAGAAGGATTTCACTGATTTGAAGTGCCTGAAAGCAGCACGCTCCTAAAACCACTGAGATCCCATGTGAGAGCGAGCTTGTGTGGGAGCAAGGCTTGCCCGCGATAGCATTACCTCGGTCCATCTGATAGACCATGTTGCCTGCATCGCGGGCAAGCCTTGCTCCCACACAAGCCCTGCTCCCACGGGATTCAGTACAGGCCTGTCAGGCAATCTGCGCCTTCGAAGCCAAATCATCAAACGTAAACTCATCCAGGGCATCTTCCTGCTCATCCAACACCTGGCGCGGATGATCATTGCCCGGAATGCTGCTATCAATCAGGCTCAACAACCGCGAGCCCCGCGGCGTCAGCACAAAATTCTCGCCGTTACCGCCCTGTTCCTCCGGCCGCGGCTCAATGTAGCCACGTTCAAGCAGCAACTTTTCATACTCCCCAGCGACAGCCTTCAGATGATCGAGGTTCTCGATCGGCTCGCCTTCTGCCGCTTTCGCCGCCGCGTACTCCTCCGCATAAACCCGAGGAGCAAAGTTGTGACCGGCGCCGTTCTGCACTTCGTGCAACAACCGTTCGATCAAGTCCCAGTTATAAGTCGTCATCCTGGTCCATCCTCCAAAGAGTGAGATGCCTACCTAGGTTGTGACCGAGGCGCCGCGCCGCCGTTCAGCCGGGTTTCCAGTCGGTCCCAACCTTGAACCGACCAACGGCCTGTCGAATTGCTCCGAGGCCAAACGACCAACTGTTGAAGGCCGATCTAGCGGCCCTGACCACAGGAGAAATCACCATGAACGTAGAGAACCATCCAGTCGTCTCGCGGGAAGAATGGCTCGCCGCCCGTCGCCAACACCTGGCCCACGAAAAAACCTTCACCCACGAACGGGACAAACTCAGCGCCGAACGCCGCGCGCTGCCCTGGGTAAAAATCGACAAACCCTACCGCTTCCAAGGCCCCCACGGCGAACTGAGCCTGGCCGACCTGTTCGGCGGCCGCAGCCAACTGATCATCTACCATTTCATGTTCGGCCCTGGCTGGACAGAAGGTTGCCAGGGCTGCTCGTTCCTGTCCGACCACATCGACGGCGCCAACCAACACCTGGCCCACCACGACGTCGCCTTGGTCGCCGTCTCCCGCGCCCCTTTCGCCGAATTCCACCCCTTCAAACGCCGCATGGGCTGGAAGTTTGACTGGGTCTCATCGCAAGACTGCGACTTCAACTACGACTTCGGCGTCAGCTTCAAAACCGAAGACACCGTCACCGGAAAAGCCACCTACAACTACGAAACAACCGACACCACCGAAGGCGAACTCCCCGGCCTGAGCGTCTTCTATCGCAACGAAGCCGGCGACATCTTCCACACCTACTCCACCTACGCCCGCGGCCTCGACATCCTGGTCGGCACCTACAACTACCTCGACCTGACGCCCAAGGGCCGCAACGAAGACGAAATCATGGACTGGGTGCGGCATCACGATAAATACGAAGAGGCCAAGCCCCACGGCTGCTGCCACAGTTGATGCGCCAACCGCGCCAACCCGCCCAGTCGAGCGCGAACCCGGTGGCGAGGGGATTTATCCCCGCTGGGCTGCGCAGCAGCCCCAAGCCAAGCAACTCGGTGTGCCAGGAAGATTGAGTTCGCTGCTTTAGGGCTGCTACGCAGCCCAGCGGGGATAAATCCCCTCGCCACAAAAGGAGTTGTTCGACTAACTCCAAACAAGAACTGGACCAGGCCACAATTAAAAAGACAGCCAATCTCGATTGGCCTGTCTCAATCTCCATGCCCGGCGACATTCGAGGGATGATTCAGGCGAAAGCGAGCTTTCTTACCTGCAACAAATCAACATGCTGACGAGCCACCCACAGATCGTAAGCATCCTGCATGGCTAGCCAACTCTCCGGCGAGCGGCCAAGTGCTACAGACAACCGCAACGCCATTTCAGGCGAAACGCGGCTAGTGCCCTTCAAGACACGGCTCAGTGTCGAGGGGGCTACACCGAGCTTTTCCGCCAGCCCACGACCGCTGATGCCGTTCGGCTCCAGATAAATCTCGGTAATGAACTCCCCGGGATGGGGAGGATTGTGCATGTTCATCAGCACGGCGCGGCGGAAGAAATCCTCACCTAGCGGGGGTATATCGCTGGTATCGATGTCCGAGTCGTCCAACTTGGCCAAACGCTCCCAATCGGTTTTCGATGTTTCCGACATAACGTATGCCTCCTGCTTAGTGGCTATTCGGGCGCAGACATACAGATCTCATCGCCTCGCCGTTCGGTGTAACCAACCACGCACTGATCAGGCCGATGGTTCGACGCGGCGCACCTCTGACCAAAGACTACTGTCGAAACCCTCCTTCTGAAATCAGACGCATCCCGTATAGAAGTACGAAGGATCCCGCTCGGAGGTTGAAACTTCCTACTAAACGGACAGATGACGAAACCAGTTCGTAGTAGAAGAAACCAGGACTTATTCACATCACAACGAACACTCAGAGGCCAAGCCCTGCGGCGACTAATGCAGATAAGCACAATCCTCAAATCGAGCACCGCCCCGTGGCGAGGGAGCTTGCTCCCGCTCGACTGCGCAGCAGTCGCTTGCTTTAAGCCGACAATGCCAGGCCAAACGTCCTACATGAAGCTCGGAAAGCGGTGTCTTGTGGCACCGGAGCGGGCCAGCCTATAGTCCCTCGTCGCCCAAAAAGGCGATTCGGGTTTGGCGACTCGATTACAGAGAATGCGAAAGCTACCAGCTGATTGCAGGTACCGACGCACCCGCAAAGCCGCTATATTCCACGGCGGCTGTGCGCGGGAGATCTTCGGATCTGCCGGTTTTCTCTGTAACCGGTTCGCCAACCTGCGCACAGCCACCACCCAATCGTTTGGCGACGACTGAGTGATGGCTTTCAGCCAATCAAACAGAGATCTTCAAAATGAATCGATATATGCCCATCACAGGCATCGACTGTGTCCCCGCAACGTTGCTCATCGATACCGAAGCCCCGCTGGACGTCCTTTTCGAAACCGCCGACTACCGCATCCGCACCGTGACCCAGGTGCTGGAAAACATCG
Organism: Pseudomonas brassicacearum subsp. brassicacearum; assembly: GCF_008801605.1. Lineage (GTDB taxonomy): Bacteria > Pseudomonadota > Gammaproteobacteria > Pseudomonadales > Pseudomonadaceae > Aquipseudomonas > Aquipseudomonas brassicacearum. Next base: position 24,681 of record NZ_VZPJ01000026.1, read on the forward strand.
CGTTCCGCTCGGATATCAGCTCCGATACGGTGGTGCTTTCTGATTTTTGCAAGCTGCTGACGATATCGCTTCGCGATGGATGTGATGTGTTGGATGTGATTGGGAGGCGGCTGCGAGCGCAAGCTGCTGAATAACGAAAACGGGCGACCTTTGGGTCGCCCGTTTTTCACATACGCGGAGAGCAAAATGATCGAGACCTTTACAGAATTTGACCCGCAGAATATCTCAGCACACCAGAGGCCATTGCGGAGTTCATGAGAGATGCCCGGGAAACCGGCGATACAAGCTATATCGACAAAGCGATGGAAGTAGTCGCACGAGCAGAAAAAGGGACCGACCACGTTTTCTATCTAAGAAACCGCACAGATAACGTGATCTGCCCCCGCCCCCCCCCATTGAAACAGCTAATCAGACACTATCTTTTGCACCAAACTCGCAACCTCAGTTCTAAGCATTTCGTCGTCAAGCTCATACTCTTCCCTTGACTCGCTTGGCTCGTACATATCCGCAGCACAAAAAATACTTGACAGACACTCATTTAACGAGGACTCATCGAATTGAAGGACGTTCCTATCTCGCTCAATTTTCCAAAGTTCTATATAAGCCACAGAGAAAATTTCGGCTGTCAGTCTTCCCGCTACAAACGATCGTGAAAACTCTAAAATAGTAAGACTCATCGCAGCACTCTATTTTTAATGAAATTCTCAAACTGCTGAGTTCCTGGAGGAAAAATAACGGGCAAAATAACGGGGACAGACCACGTTTTCTATCTGAGAAACGCACAAATAACGTGGTCTGTCCCCGGCTCTGCTTTCCTACGTTACCTCAATGGAGCACAAAATAAAGGCCCCAACAAATCATTAGTGAAATATCGAGTCTCGACATCTACAGCTGGCTCTAACCCACCGTAAAATTTTGCCACCCCAAAAAATCGAGGAGAAAAAGGGGACAGATTTATTTTTCCAAATCAATCCTTGGCCGGCCCTGCCCTCGCTGCTCTATTCGTACACCAACAATCCGCTCTACCTCGTCCACAAAACGGCTCGTCCCCGTCAACTGACCTCGCTGCAAAGCATCTCGAATCAATTTGATCTCATCCGCTGGAACGGCTTGGCGTATGAACGTCCCATACTGACGACAACGCTCCGCAGTTGTATTACCCAGAGCAACAAAGCATGGATCAGCATCCAGCCAATGGCCGTCTGGCACATCACCTACCCGGGCTCGATAGCTCGACCATGGGTAATCCGCAGCATCAGCCACCATACGAGCTCGCACTGGATTCAATTCGATGTAACGGCAACAGGCAAGCAAGTAAGAATCCGAATGCACCACACTGGATTTGTAACGGCTTTCCCATAAAGTACCTGAACGCCCCTCCAGCCGATTGCGGTAGCGCGTCGCACGCGCCGCCAGAGCCTTCATCAACTGCCCCAATCCAGCGACCGATTCCCCCGGAGCCAACAACAGATGAACATGATTGGTCATCAGGCAATAGGCGTAGACCTTTACGCCAAATGCATCCTTAAGCTCACGCAGGTCCGTGAGGTAGCGTTGATAATCCTCGGCGACGGCAAACACCACCTGACGGTTATGACCGCGTTGTACGATATGGTGTGGGTAATTCGGTATAACAATACGTCCCATCCTGGGCATACTTGATTCCTCCTCCATGGAAGCTTTCAGCATAGCAAAGAATCAAAAAATAAATCTGTCCCCTTTTCCCTTTTGCACCAACTAATCTTCGACAATTATATCTACAGCTTGCCCCTTGATAGCTACTCGACCCCAGTCTCCGGTCAGTTCATAGCCACCATCACAACCAACAAAACTGTCTATATTCCCATAATCGAACTCGCCCGAAGCATCTGCATATGCCATAAACCTCCTATCAAGCCACTCGAAAGAATCTACATTTAGAAAGCGCAAAAAAATCTTTCTATAGCAATGTTTCTCTCCTTCTTGTGGTTTTTTATATTTTGGATGATTTTCAGTAAGAACTGCTTCTAACTCAAAGACTAGAGAGCCCTCCCCCTCACAAACAGATAAAACATAGCTATCTTCGAGATAGATATTTGAAAGCGAGGGGATTTCATAATAATTCATATTTATCCTCACAAATCAAAGTCAATTGACGTGTGATTATCCGGACTTTTTCTTGTTACCGGATTACCAAAGGCGTCTGTTCTTTGACCTGTCGCACTTTTAAACTAGGAAAAAGGGGACAGATTTATTTTTCCACGGCTCAAATTCTCGAAGCACCTTGGAGAGGCTTGAGCACGCGTTGCGAGCAGAGGTACATCAAGAGGCGCAGGCATTGGAGTAGATTTGTGGGGACCCCTCAGAATCTATCCCTTTTTTCTATAAGTAAGTGCCATTCAAATCTAGCCCACTTTTCTGTTCGCCATTTCTTTCGTCATGACGAAAAATAGCCCCCTCTTTCATCTATCCAAATCACACCAGGAACCTCATAAAAATAAAAAGTCAGATCCTCATCATTATCACTTGCAACATTTTTAGGCCATTTACCTTTCAAATAAGAAATTATTTGCCCAGCCTCCAAATCCCACTGAGCAGCACTATCAGCAACAGAAAACTTGGGTTTCTCATTATCCGGCGAAACATAACAATCTGCACCTGGAGCAATAAATTTTATTCTCCCCTCATTCAACAAACTCTCAATCACGAAAAAAAATTTATCTCTTCGCTGATCGAAAGACAACCCAGGACTCCACGACTCGATAGAGCTAAAAATAGCAGACAACCCCAAACCAAAGGAATCACGCACTATTTTCTCAATCAAATCCACAGTCATTATTTACCTCCAGTCAGAAATTTTATTTCTGGATTATACGTTGTATCTGTCACAGCCTTGGGAATATCTATAGTCCATGCAGGGCCAGCTTGCCCGGTCAAAGATGCAAAATTACGAAGAGTAAAGTTCCCTCGAACAATTCGCTCTACCTCGTCCACAAAACGGCTCGTCCCCGTCAACTGACCTCGCTGCAAAACATCTCGAATCAATTTGATCTCATCCGCTGGAACGGCTTGGCGTACGAACGTCCCATACTGACGACAACGCTCCGCAGTTGTATTATCCAGAGCAACAAAGCATGGATCAGCATCCAGCCAATGGCCGTCTGGCACATCACCTACCCGGGCTCGATAGCTCGACCATGGGTAATCCGCAGCATCTGCCACCATACGAGCTCGCACTGGATTCAATTCGATGTAACGGCAACAGGCAAGCAAGTAAGAACCCGACTGCACCACACTGGATTTGTAACGGCTTTCCCATAAAGTACCTGAACGCCCCTCCAGCCGATTGCGGTAGCGCGTCGCACGCGCCGCCAGAGCCTTCATCAACTGCCCCAATCCAGCGACCGATTCCCCCGGAGCCAACAACAGATGAACATGATTGGTCATCAGGCAATAGGCGTAGACCTTTACGCCAAATGCATCCTTAAGCTCACGCAGGTCCGTGAGGTAGCGTTGATA
>NZ_VZPJ01000027.1 GCF_008801605.1 Pseudomonas brassicacearum subsp. brassicacearum
CGCGGCTGTAGACGGATTTGGACCAGTCGATCAGCGCCAGCACATTGCGATGGGCAATCGCCACGCCCTTGGGCTTGCCGGTGGAGCCGGAGGTGTAGATGACGTAGGCGAGGTTGTCTGGCGTGACTTGGGTTATCGGTGCACTGAGTGGGTACTGCCCCAACTCGATCCGATCCAGCATCAGCACGGCGGTTTCAGCCGGCACACTCAGCGTCGCCGCCGCCTGTTCAGTCAGCAACACCCGCGCACAACTGTCGTCGAGCATGTAGGCCACGCGCTCGGCCGGGTAGTCCGGGTCCAACGGCACGTAGGCGCCACCGGCCTTGAGCACTGCCAGCAAGGCGATCAGCAGGTGTTCGGAACGCGGCATCGCCACGCCGACGCGCACTTCCGGGCCTACACCCAATTCGATGAGTTTATGGGCCAGGCGATTGGCGCGACCGTCGAGCTCGCTGTAGCTCAGTTGGGTGTTGGAGAAAGTGACGGCCAGGGCATCTGGCATGGCTTCAACTTGACGAGCAATCATCTGGTGGATGCACAGCCCTTGGTCGAACGGCGCGTCCACAGGGTTCCAGTCATGGACCAGGCGCTGATGCTCATCGAACGCCAGCATCGACAGTTCACCCAGGCAGCGCTCGCCGCCATCGGTCATCTGGCCCAGCAACTGGGCCAGATGCGTTGCCAATCGCACCACGGTGGCGGGTTCGAAGCTCGCCCGCTGGTAGCTCATGTGCACCGACAATTGACGGTCCAGGCCCACCAGCAGCGTCAACGGGTAGTTGGTCTGTTCCTGGGTGAGCGGCGGACCAAAGCGCAAACCGTCCGGCGCGCCCTGCTCCAGGGCCTGGGCAATCGGATAGTTTTCGAACACCAACAGGCTGTCGAACAGCGCTTCCCCGCCCTGCCCGGCCCAGCGCTGGATGTCCAGCAACGCGGTGTGCTCGAATTCGCGCAGCGCCAGGTTTTGCGCCTGCACCGCTTGCAGCCAACTGTCCAGGGACTGCCCGGCCTGTGGGTTGGCGATCACCGGCAAGGTGTTGATGAACAGGCCAATCTGCTGTTCGATGCCCGGCAGGTCCGCCGGACGACCGGCCACCGTCGCGCCAAAAGCCACGGTGTCTTTGCCGGTGTAACGCTGCAACAGCAGCAGCCACGCGGCCTGCACCAGCGTGTTGACGGTGACTTTCGAGGCACGGGCGAAGGCTTCCAGGCGTCGGGTCAGCGTCTCGTCCAGGACCTGCACATGGTCGCCATAACCGGCGCTGGCCGCCTGCGGTTTCGCCATGACGTCCGCCAGCCGTGTCGGCGTCTCCAAGCGTCGCAGCGCAGGCGTCCAGAACGCCTCGCTGGCGGCGACATCCTGGCGTTGCAGCCAGGCGATGTAATCCTGATAACGACTGCCATGAACGGTCACGGGCTGACCGCTGTAGCGTTGCAGCACTTCGCCGAGCAACTGCGAGTTGCTCCAGCCGTCCATCAGGATGTGATGGTGGGTGTAGATCAGGTGGTAGCGCTGCTCGTCGAGGCGCACGATCACCAGTCGCAACAGGGCCGGCGCACCCAGGTGCAGTTGCTGGCGTTCGCCATCGGCCAGGGCCTGCAAGCTCTGATCGCGCTGTGGATCGGCCCGCAGGTCATGCAAGCTGTAAGGCAGCGCCAGGTGTTTACTGACCACCTGCACCGGCCCCGGCAAATCCCCCTGCCAGACGAACCGCGTGCGCAGGATGTCATGGGCGTCCACCGTTGCCTGCCAAGCCTGGCGGAAGCGTTCCGGATCCAGCCCCTCGACGTCCAGGCGCAGTTGGTTGATGTAATCGCCGCTGACGTCACCGTAGACCGCATGGAACAACATCCCCTGCTGCATCGGCGACAGCGGATACAGGTCGGCGATCTGCGCCGTCGCCACCGGCAGCCCATCCAGTTGCTGCTGGTCCAGGCTCGCCAGGGGGAAGTCCGACGGCGTCACAGCGCAATGCCCGTCGTCACAGCAATGCTCGATCAGCCCTTGCAGCTCACGGGCGTAATCGTCGGCCAGGGCCTGGACGGTGGCTTCGTTGAACACCTCGCGGCTGAAGGTCCAACCCAGGTTCAGCTCGCCGCCGAACACCTGCCCGTTCAGGGCCAGGACATTGGACAGCGGCGCCTCGGCGTTCAGCTCATCGCCGGCCGACTCGCTGGCCGGCACGAACAAGGCGCCGTCGGCCTCATTGAAACTGGCGTCGAACTGGCCCAGGTAGTTGAACGTCAGGCACGGTGTCGGCAGGCGCGCCAAAGTCCCCCGCACCGCGTCATCGCCCAGATGGGCCAGGACCCCAAAGCCCAGGCCCTTGTTGGGAATCGCCCGCAGTTGTTCCTTGATCTGCTTGAGGGAATGCCCCAGGTCCGCCACCGGCGTGAGCCTGGCCGGGTACAGGCTGGTGAACCAACCGACGGTGCGGGTCAGGTCCACGCCTTCGAACAAGGCTTCACGGCCATGGCCTTCGAGCTGGATCAGCGCGCTGTCGGCGCCGGTCCAGCGCACCATGACCCGGGCCAATGCGGTGAGCAGCAGGTCATTGACCTGGGTGCGATAGGCCTTGGGCGCATCTTGCAGCAACTGGCGAGTCAGTGACGCATCGAGTCGGCTGCGCACGGTCAGCGCGAGACGGTTCTGCTGGCCTCCCTGTGGATTGTCCATCGGCAACTGCCCATCGACGCCATCGAGCTGCGCCTGCCAGTACGCCAGCTCTTCCTGCAACGGCGCGCTGCCGGCATAGCCTTGCAGGTGCTCGGCCCAGGCCCGTGCCGAAGTGGTTTTGGGCGGCAACTGCAAGGCCTGGTCGCTGGACAACTGACGGTAGGCGCTTTGCAGATCCTCGAACAGAATCCGCCACGACACGCCGTCCACCACCAGGTGGTGAATCACCAGCAACAGCCGCTGGCTGCCATCGGCCAGCGTCGCCAATACCGCGCGCAGCAGCGGCCCGTCTTGCAGGTCCAGGCTGCGTTGCGCTGCGTTGGCAAGGTTTGCCAGGGCCTGGGCATCTGGCACGTCCGCCAACCAGAGCAGGTCTTCGCCGTGGCTGGCTGGCGAACGGTAACGTGCCTGCCAACCCTCGCCCGCGTCGGTAAAGCTCAAACGCAGGCCATCGTGATGCACCACCAGCGCGTTCAAGGCGTGCTCCAGCACCCGCGCATCGAGTCCTTGTGTCGGCTTGAGCATCACCGCCTGGTTCCAGTGCTGACGCTGCGCGATCGCCTGTTCGAAGAACAGCCGTTGTATCGGCAACAGCGCTAACTCACCGGTGACCGGCCCTTGATCGACGGCTTGGGTGGTTTCGCCCAGACGTGCCACCGCCGCCAGCGCCTCGATGGTCTGGTGCTGGAACAAGTCCTTGGGGGTGAAATGGATGCCGGCCTGACGTGCACGGCTGACCACCTGGATCGAGACGATGGAGTCACCGCCCAGTTCGAAGAAATTGTCCCGCAGGCCCACTTGCGCGAGCTTGAGCACATCCTGCCAGATCGACACCAGTTGCTGTTCCAGCGTGCTGCGCGGCGCCATGTAGGTTTGCTGCAATTGACTGACGTCAGGCTTGGGCAGGTTCTTGCGGTCGAGCTTGCCGTTGGGGGTCAGCGGCAGGCGTTCGAGCACTAGCAAGTAGGCCGGGACCATGTGCGCCGGCAACGTCGCCTTGAGTTGTCCACGCAGGTGCTCGGCGAAACCCTCCCGCACCGGTTCATCGGCCACCACATAGGCGACCAGGCGCTTGCCGCTGCCAGCGGCGCCTTCCTGGGCCACCACCACCGATTCACGCACGCTGTCCAGGGCTTGCAGGCTGGCTTCGACTTCACCCAGTTCGATGCGGAAGCCGCGGATCTTCACCTGGTTGTCGATACGGTCCAGGTAATCGAAAGTGCCATCGGCGCGTTGGCGCACCAGGTCGCCGGTGCGGTAGAGCAAGCCGCCGCTGCAGCTGAACGGGTCGGCGACAAAGCGCTCGGCGGTCAGGCCCGGACGCTTCAGGTAACCCCGCGCCAGCCCGGTGCCACCCAGGTACAGTTCGCCGGCCATGCCCTGGGGCAGCAGGTTCAAGTCGGCGTCGAGCACGTAGGCGCTGCGGTCGCCGATGCGGCTGCCGATGGGTGCATAGGCGGCGCCACAGGTCACGTCACGACCGGCTTTCCAGATCAATGGGGTGACCACGGTTTCGGTCGGGCCATAGCCGTTGATGATGAAGTCCGGATCGAGGGCGCGCTTGACCCGTTCGAAGCTGGCGTTGGGCACCGCATCGCCGCCGAAGCAGTAGATGCGCACCTTCGGCGGGTTGCCCTCGCGCTCGGCGTGCTCGGCCAGTTGTTGCAGGTACACCGGCGGGAACGCCACTACCGTCACGCCGTGCTCGCGCATCGCGTTGTAGGTCTGTTCCGGGGTCCACAGGCTGTCGTCGCGAATCAGCAGCGAAGCACCGTGGGTCAGGCTGGTGAGCCAGCGCTCATGGGCACCGTCGAAGGCGAACGACATGAAATGGAATTCGCAATCACTGTCGCGCATCTCGTAGCGCTCGCCGATGGCCTGGCAGTGCATCGCCAGCGGACCATGGGCCACGCTGACACCTTTGGGGTTGCCGGTGGAACCGGAGGTGTAGATGACGTAGGCCAGGTTCTGCGGATCGATACGCACGGCTGGGGCGTTGCTCGGTTGCAGGCTCAGGTCCAGGCGATCGAGTTCCAGCAACTGGGCGGCGCCTGCCAGGGGCAACTGCGCCGACACTCGGGAGTCGGTGAGCAACAGCGCCAGCCCGGAATCTTCCATCAGGTACGCCAGGCGTTCGCGTGGGTAACTGGTGTCCAGCGGCACATAGGCCGCGCCAGCCTTGAGCACTGCCAGCAGCGCGACGATCACCCCTTCGCTGCGCGGCAGGGCCACACCAACGCGGGTTTCCGGCCCCACGCCACGGGCAATCAAGGCGTGGGCCAACTGGTTGGCGCGCCGGTCGATGTCGCCATAGCTGAAACGCTGGCCGTCGAAGATCACCGCCGTAGCCTGGGGCTTTTGCGCCGCCAGATGGGCGATGCGCTGATGCACGGCGATGTCGGTCGGGTACGGCTGCGCAAGGTTGGCGGCCTGTTGCCGGGCCTGTTCCTCGGCGCTGACCAGGGCGATTTGCCCCAGGTTGCGCACCGCCGACTCGGCGAAGCGTTCCAACAGCTGCAACAGATGCGCGCTGATGCCTTCGATGGCCGCAGGGCTGAAATGTGCCCGGTCAAAACTGTAGTGCAGCGCCAGGGTCTGGCCGAGGGTCACGGCCACGCTCAACGGGTAATGGGTTTGCTCCAGGTGAGTGACTTCGCCAAACACCGCGCCCTGCCCGGCACCTTCTGCCAGGGCCTGGGCAATCGGGTAGTTCTCGAACACCAGGATGTTGTCGAACAGCGCCTCGCCGCCCTGCCCGGCCCAGCGCTGGATGTCCGCCAATGGCGTGTGCTCGAATTCCCGCAAGCTGAGGTTCTGCGCCTGCACGGCTTGCAGCCAGGCACCGACCGACTGGTCCGGACGCGGCGCGGCGATCACCGGCAAGGTGTTGATGAACAGGCCAACCTGTTGCTCGATGCCCGGCAGATCCGCCGGACGCCCAGCCACGGTGGCACCGAAGGCGACGCTGTCATGGCCGGTGTAGCGTTGCAGCAGCAACAGCCACGCCGCTTGCACCAAGGTGTTGAGGGTGACTTTCTGTTGGCGGGCGAATTGTTCCAGGGCCTGGGTGCGAGAAGCGTCGAGGGTCTGGAAATGGTCGCCGTGGCCGCTGTGGATTTCGCCGACGGATATGACGCGCGCCAACCGGGTTGGCTCTTGCAGGGTTGCCAACTGGTCGGTCCAGAACGTCTCGCTCAGTTGAGCGTCCTGGCGTTGCAGCCAGGCGATGTAGTCGCGATAACGCCCGACATTGGCCTTGGGCAAGCGACCGCTGTAGCGCTGCAGGACTTCGCCGAGCAGTTGGGCGTTGCTCCAGCCGTCCATCAGGATGTGGTGATGGGTGTAGATCAGGTGCCAGCGCTCGGCCTCGGTCTGCACCAGCACCAGGCGCAGCAATGGCGCCTGGGTCAGATCGAAGCCCTGGCGGCGCTCGGCCTCGGCGCGCTCATTCAAGGCCTCGGCGAGGTGATCGCGCCCGCGCCAATCGAGGGCCGTGAACGGCAACTCGACTTGTCGACGGACGATCTGCAACGGCTGCTCAAGGTCGCCCTGCCAGACAAAGCCGCTGCGCAAGATTTCGTGGGCGTCGAGGGTGGCCTGCCAGGCGTCAGCGAAGCGCTGGGCATCGATGCCCTGGACGTCCACCCGCAACTGGTTGATGTACTCCCCCGCCGCCTGCTCGTACAAAGTGTGGAACAGCAAGCCCTGCTGCATCGGTGACAGTGGATAAAGGTCGTCCAACTGCCCGGCGGGCACCGGCAGGCTGTCGAGTTGTGCCTGGCTGATGCGTGCCAGGGGAAAGTCCGATGGCGTGGCCTGCGGCGTTTCCAGCGCGCAGCAGTGTTCGATCAACGCACCCAGTTCGGCGAGGTAGTCAGCGGCCAGTGTCTCGATGGTCTGGTGCTTGAACAGCCGCTCGCTGAAACCCCAGTTCAAGGACAGCTCACCGCCGTAGACCTGGCCTTCCACCGTCAACCAGTTCGCCAGCGGCGCCCGGGCATGTTGCGCCGCGCCACTACCTTCGCTGGACGGCACGAACAGCGCGCCGTCGTCGAACTGCCGGTCGAACTGGCCCAGGTAGTTGAAGGTGATACGCGGTGCCGGCAAGGCCGCCAGTTCGGCACGCACTTCAGGTTTGCCCAGGTAGCGCAGCACGCCGTAGCCCAGGCCCTTGTCCGGGACGGCGCGCAGTTGTTCCTTGATGGCCTTGACCGAGGCACTCAACGCCGGCGCCGGGCTGAGGCTGACCGGGAACAGGCTGGTGAACCAACCGACGGTACGGGTCAAGTCAACGCCATCGAACAGGTCTTCGCGGCCATGGCCTTCGAGTTGGATCAGCGTGCTGCCCTGGCCGGTCCAGCGGCAGATCGTACGGGCCAGCGCGGTCAGCAGCAGGTCGTTGACCTGGGTGCGATAGGCCTTCGGCGCCTGCTGCAGCAGTTGACGGGTCTGTTCGGCGTCCAGGCGCACCTGGACCTTGCGCTCGTCACGGGCCTCCAGCAGCCGCTCGGGGTAATCACACGGCAAGCCGTTGCCCGCTGGCGCATTGCCCTGGGCGCGCCAGTAATCGAGGCTGTCCATGAAGCCATCGAGATGCCCGTGCAGGTGCGCGGCCCATTGCCCATAAGCGCTGGTTTTGGCCGGTACCTGGATCGCCTGACCGGCCTGCAATTGGCTGTAGAACTGTTGCAGATCGTCCAGCAAAACACGCCACGAAACACCGTCCACCACCAAGTGATGAATCGCCAGCAGCACGCGCTGGCTGCCATCGGCCATGTCCACCAGCAAGGCCCGCAGCAGCGGCCCGTCTTCCAGGTCGAGGCTGCGCTGGGCGTCGTCGCACAAGGCGTTGAGCTGTTCCACCGACGTCGCCTGGCGCTGCCACAACAGGCTGACCGCCGACGGCTCGGCATAGGCTTGCTGCCACTCTCCGTTCACTTGGATAAAGCGCAGGCGCAGGCTGTCGTGGTGCTCAGTCAAACGGGCCAGGGCCGATCCCAATGCCACGACGTCGAGGCGCTCGCCAGGCACCAGCAACAGCGACTGGTTCCAGTGTTGCCGCTCGGGAATGTCGCGCTCGAAGAACCAATGCTGCACCGGCGTCAACGGCACCTCGCCGCGCGCCAGGCCCTGATCGATCCCATGACTGTCACCCTGGCGCGCTACCAGTGCCAGGCTGCGCAGGGTCTGGTGTTGAAACAGCGATTTGGGATTGAGCACGATCCCGGCCTGCCGCGCACGGCTGACCACTTGCATGGAGACGATGGAGTCGCCGCCCAGCTCGAAGAAGTTGTCTTCCAGGCCGATGCTGTCGAGGTTCAGCACGTCCTGCCAGATCGCCGCGAGGGCTTTTTCCAGCGGACTGCTGGGCGCGACAAATTCGCGTTGCTGCTCGCTGCCATCAATGGCCGGCAATGCCTTGCGGTCGAGTTTGCCGTTGGGAGTCAGCGGCAGTTGCTCGAGGAACACCAGGTAGGCCGGCACCATGTAATCCGGCAGGTGTTCGCGCAGCGCGGCCTTGAGGGTTTCGCGCACTTGCACCTGGGCCTCGACCTGGGTCAGCACCGTGGCGTCGCTCGGGACGATGAAGGCCACCAGTTGCTGGCCGTGTTCGCCGTCCTGGGCCAGCACCGCCAGCTCGCGCACCTGGGGTTGTTGCAGCAGCCGCGCTTCGATTTCCCCCAGTTCGATACGGAAGCCGCGGATCTTTACCTGATGGTCGATGCGGCCGACGTACTGCAAATTGCCGTTGGCCTGATAACGGGTCAGGTCACCGGTGCGGTACAGGCGTTCGCCGGTTGTGGAGAACGGGTTGGGCACGTATTTTTCGGCGGTCATCGCCGCCCGACCGAGGTAACCACGGGTGATGCCCGCGCCGCTCAGGTACAGCTCTGCGGAGACGCCTTGGGGGACTGGTTGCAGATCAGCGTCGAGCAGGTAGCTGGCGGTGTGCTTCAGGGGCCGGCCAATGTTCGCCGTGCCGCCGGCGGTGCGGCGGGTCCAGGTGGAATAGGTGGTGTCTTCCGAGGGGCCATAAAGATCGTACACATGCTCGATCCCTTGTGGGAGTGAGCCTGTGGGAGCAAAGCCTGCAAGAGTAGAACCTGCAGGAGCACTACCTGTGGAAGCAAGGCCTGTGGGAGCAAAGCTTGCTCGCGATGGCGGTAGGTCAGTCACACATGGGCCAGCCGATAGGATGCTATCGCGAGCAAGCTTTGCTCCCACAGGCTTTGCTCCCACAGATTCTGACTCTAGAGGCTTAGCTTGCACCGGCCCAATCCCACAGGGGGGGTGCTGATAAAGCGCGTCAACCAGGCTTTGCTTCAGGGGCTCACCGGCCAGGTTGATGATGCGCACACTGGCCGGAATCTCATCGCTGCGCAACAACGCGGCAATCGCCGAGGGCACGGTGTTGATCAGGCGCACCTGATCCCGGGCCGGCAGGTGCGGCAGTTCCAGGGCATTGCGCGCGATGATCAGCGAACCGCCGTTGGCCAGGGTCACGAACAACTCCCACACCGACAGATCGAAACACACCGACGTGGAGGCGAGTACACCCTGGATGTCATCGCGGCTGTAGACGGATTTGGACCAGTCGATCAGCGCCAGCACATTGCGATGGGCAATCGCCACGCCCTTGGGCTTGCCGGTGGAGCCGGAGGTGTAGATGACGTAGGCGAGGTTGTCTGGCGTGACGCTGCTGTGCGGTGCGCTCAATGGATAGCGTGAAAGATCGAGCTGGTCGAGCATCAGCACGGCGGTTTCAGCCGGCACGCTCAGCGTCGCCGCCACCGCCTGTTCGGTCAGCAACACCCGCGCACAACTGTCGTCGAGCATGTAGGCCACGCGCTCAACCGGGTAATCCGGGTCCAACGGCACGTAGGCGCCACCGGCCTTGAGCACTGCCAGCAAGGCGATCAGCAGGTGTTCGGAACGCGACATCGCCACGCCGACGCGCACTTCCGGGCCTACACCCAGTTCGATGAGTTTATGGGCCAGGCGATTGGCGCGACCGTCGAGCTCGCTGTAGCTCAGTTGGGTGTTGGCGAAGGTCACCGCCAAGGCATCTGGCATGGCTTCAACTTGACGAGCAATCATCTGGTGGATGCACAGCCCTTGGTCGAACGGCGCGTCCACAGGGTTCCAGTCATGGATCAGGCGTTGGTACTCATCAGCTTCAAGCAACGGCAACTCAGCGACGAGCGCGCGGCTGTCGGCAACCATGCCTTGCAGCAGTCGCGTCCAGTGCCGGGCCATGCGCTCGACCGTGGCGGCGTCGAACAGATCGTTGGCATAGGTCAGCGCCGCGTGCAGCTTGCCGGCCTTTTCCCAGGTGTCGAGGGTCAGGTCGAACTGCGTGGTGCGGCTCTGCCATTCCAGCATCGACAACTCCAGCCCCGAGGCCGTGCGAATACTGGCGATGTCGGCCACTTGCGGCTGGTGGTTGTACATCACCTGGAACAGCGGTGTGTGGCTGAGGCTGCGCTCCAGTTTCAGGGCTTCCACCAACCGTTCGAACGGCAGGTCCTGATGGGCCTGGGCGCCGAGGGCCGCTTCCTTGACCATGTGCAACAACTCATCGACACGGGTCTGGCCGCCGAGCTCGGTGCGCAATACCTGGGTGTTGACGAAGAAACCGATCAGCCCTTCGGTTTCCGCGCGGTTGCGGTTGGCGATGGGCACGCCGACGCGGATATCGGTGTGGCCGGTGTAGCGATGCAACAGTACGTTGAACGCGCCGAGCAGGAGCATGAACAGGGTGATGTTGTGCTGCTGGGCGGTGGTGCGCAGTTGCTCAGCTAGCGCCGGCTCCACGGCAAACTCGAAACGCGTGCCGCGATAGCTGGGCATCGCCGGGCGCGGGTGATCGATGGGCAGTTCCAGCACGGGGTGTTCATCGCCCAGTTGCGCCTGCCAATACGCCAGTTGACGCGCCTGCTCACCGGCCTCCAGCCAGCGCCGCTGCCACAGGGCATAGTCGCTGTACTGGATCGGCAAGTCGGCCAGTTGCGGCGCCACGCCCGCTTCATGGGCGTCGTAGCAGCGGATGAACTCGTCGATCAGCACATTCATCGACCAGCCATCGGAGACGATGTGGTGCAAGGTCAGCAGCAGCACATGTTCCTGTTCATCGAGCGTGAGCAATTCGACCCGCAGCAAAGGGCCGCTGGACAAGTCGAAGGGCCGCATCGATTGTGCTTCGGCGGCCCGGCGCACCGCCTGCTCGCGTTCGGCAGCCGGCAAGGCACTGAAGTCCTTGCGCCCGATCGCCAGTGCCGTGCTGGAGGGCACTTGCAGGAGGCTGTCGTCGGCCTGGCGCTGGAACACCGTGCGCAGGGTTTCATGCCGGGCCACCAGGCTGGCGAAAGCTTGCTCCAGCGCCGGCAGGCTCAACGCGCCCTTGAGCCGCACCGCTCCCGGCAGGTTGTAGGCGCCACTGCCCGGCTCCAGTTGCCAGAGAAACCACATGCGCTGCTGGGCATAGGACAAGGCCTGGCGATCCTCGGCCTCGACGCCCTGGGGGATGGGAAAACCGCTGAACTCCACGCCCTCCTTGTCCAGCGCGGCCAGGAACATCCGGCGCTTTTCCAGGGGCAACCCGATAAACCGGCGAGCAAGTTTCAAGGCGTCTTCAGCATTCATTTCTGGGGTATCCGGAATCAGTGGGCACAAGGCACAAAGGCAAGTCGTCCCTATAAAACGAATGCAGACCGGAAAAATTAGCGTTTGAGAATTTGTGTCAGGAAGAGAGGTTCTGATCGTTCCCACGCTCTGAGTGGGAACGCATCCGGTGACGCTCTGCGTCACACAGAGGACGCAGAGCGTCCGGGGCGGCATTCCCACGCAGGAGCGTGGGAACGATCGTCACGGGCCCAGTGGATCAGGCGCTGATGGCCAACCCATGCCGCCGATGATGCACGCTCAACTGATCCTTGATCAGCCGCAGCACCTTGGCCTCGTGCTCATGAATGAAGAAGTGCCCACCGGCCAGCATGTCCACCGAAAAGCTGCCCGTGGTTTCCTGGCGCCAGCCAATCAGTTGCTCCGTGGTGGCCTTGTCGGTGGTGCCGCCGAGCACATGCACCGGGCAGTTGAGCGGTGGTCGCAGCCGCGGCTGGAAACGTCCGCACAGCAGGAAGTCGGCCCGCAGGACCGGCAAGGTCAGGGCCATCAGCTCTTCATTGGCCAATATCTCTTCGCTGGTGCCGTTGAGGGTGCGCAGTTGCTCGATCAGTTCAGCGTCGGTTTTCGGCTCGGCGAAACCGCGGTCATAGTCGGCGCGCATCGTCGGCGCTGCGGTGCCGGACGCAAACAGCGCCACCGGTTCCGGGCAGCCGAGCTCACGCAGGGCATGGCCGATCTCGCAGGCCAGCAGCGCGCCCAGGCTGTGGCCGAACAAGGCGTAAGGGGCCTGGAGCGTCGCGGACAGTTCCCGCGCCAGTTGCATCGCCAACAGCCCCATGTCGGTGTGCAGCGGCTCGTCGAAGCGCGCCCCGCGCCCCGGCAGTTCCACCGGCTGCACGTGCAGCCATTGCGGCAACTTGCGCCGCCAGCGGCTGTACACCATCGCGCTGGCGCCGGAATAAGGCAGGCACAGCAGGGTCAGTTGGGTCACTGCGGTTTTCTCCGATCGGTCGTGTAAAGAAGATAACGAAATCGTAACCCACCGATTTAGTCAAAACCGTGACGTTCGCTACGAGATGACAGCACCTTGTGGGAGCAAGGCTTGCCCGCGATGAACGATAACGCGGTTCATCTTCCCACCCGACCTTATACTGGCGATACCTCGAACACTGCACCACACAGGAGAACGCCATGGGCTGGTCCGCCAAGCAATACGTCGCCTTCGAACAGGAACGCACCCGTCCGTCCCGAGACCTGCTCGCCGCCATTCCTCCCACCCAGGCCGGCTCGGTGATCGACCTGGGTTGCGGCCCGGGCAATTCCACCGAGCTGCTGGTGGAACATTTCAACAGCGCCACGGTGCGCGGCCTGGACAGTTCCAGCGACATGGTCGACGCCGCACGCAAACGCCTGCCCGCCGTGGCGTTCGACACCGCCGACATCGGCCAATGGGATGAACCCGGGCCGTTCGACGTGATCTTCGCCAACGCCGTGCTGCAATGGCTGCCCGACCATGCCACCCTGCTGCCCTCGCTGGTGGGCAAACTCGCCCCCGGTGGCAGCCTGGCGATCCAGATGCCCGATACCCTGCACCAGCCCTCCCACCGCCTGATGCGGGAAATCGCAGCAAGCGGGCCTTGGGCCAGCCAACTGGCCGGGGCGGCTGATTCTCGGACCGAGGTGGAGGACGCCAGCACCTATTACGCGATCCTCAAACCCCACTGCAGCCGCGTCGATGTGTGGCGCACCACCTACCATCACCCCCTGGCCGGTGGCGCCGCAGGCGTGGTGGAATGGTTCAAGGGCAGCGGCTTGCGGCCGTTTCTCGAACCTCTGGATGAGACGCAACGCAAGCAGTATCTGGCGCAGTACCTCAAGGCGATCGAACAGGCTTATCCCACCCTGGAGGATGGAACGGTGCTGCTGCCGTTTCCCCGGGTGTTCATGGTCGCGACGCGCTAGGGCGACGGTCGATGACGCGGCGATGGGGGCTAAATTTCTGCTCCAGGCCCTCGTTACCTGCTAAGACCAAAAACCCGCAAGAGTGACCGCCGTGGACCTGCAAACCATCCTGGGCAAGCTGTTCGCCAATGCCGGCGCCGTAGGTATCGAAGGCGTCTTCCAATTCGTGTTCGGCCCGCACCAGGCCTACTGGTCCGAGGTCAAGGCCAGCAGTCGCACCCAGGCCGGCCGCCACAGCAGCCCCGACGTCACCATCGAGGTGGCGGAAAAGGACTTCCTCGGGATCATGGCGGGCCTGGCCAATGTCGAGGAACTGTTCGCCAGCGGGCGCCTGAAGATTGGCGGCAACATGGGCCTGGCGACGCTGCTGCCGCAGATCATCGACCATGCCCGACATGGCGGTGGCGTGGTGGAAAAGGTCGATATGAACAAGCGCTACCCCACCCCGTCGCGCTTCAGCGAAAAACTCACCGCCAGCCTGCCGCCCCAACGCAGGGTGGAGCGTCGTCCCCGCAGCGAGCTGTCGGTACAGGAGTTTCAAGCGCGCTATCTGCCCCACGGCATTCCGCTGGTCATCAGCGATGCCTTGCAGGACTGGCCATTGTTCAAGCTCAGTCGCGAAGAATCCCTGGTGCATTTTGCCGAGCTGCAAGGCATCACCCGCCACGGCGACTACGTGAAGAAGACCTTCTCCACCGAGCGGGATTTCCGCTCCACGTCCATGGCCGACTTCATCGCCTCCCTCGACAGCCCGGCGACCAAGGGCGCCGACGGCGAACCACCGGCCTACATGGGCAACAACATCCTGCCGGCGCAACTGATGGAGCAGATCAAGTACCCGCCCTACTTCGACGCCTCACTGTTCATCCCACCGCGCATCTGGATCGGCCCCAAGGGCACCCTGACGCCGCTGCATCGCGACGACACCGACAACCTGTTCGCCCAGGTCTGGGGCCAGAAAACCTTCACCCTCGCCGCGCCTCACCACCGCGAAGCCCTGGGCACCTGGTCCACTGCGCCCCAAGGCGGGTTGGACGGCTGTGATTTCAACCCGGACGCGCCGGACTACCAACGCTTCCCCCACGCCCGCGACGTGATCTTCATGCGCGTGACATTGGAGGCTGGGGATTTGCTGTTTTTGCCGGAAGGTTGGTTCCATCAGGTGGAGTCGGTGTCTACGTCGTTGTCGGTGAATTTCTGGGTGAATTCGGGGCGAGGTTGGTAACAGCCGGTCTGAAGCAACATTCTTTGTGGCGGGGTAATTGTGGGAGCAAGGCTTGCCCGCGACGAAGGCAATGCGGTCTTTCAGAAATCGAGTCGCCTGTTTCGCGAGCAAGCTATGCTCCCACAGTCCCCTTGCCACAGGTTTGTGTTTGAATCTGGAATATGAAGACCGCTTCACCCAAATGAACTCTGCACGCCTCACGCCAGTCAGCAGGTAAGGCCCTCAATTCAAGGTGCTAGACCATGCAGATATCCCTCGCCCGACAGGTTGCCCTGGTCACCGGCGCCAGCTCCGGCATTGGCGCAGGCGCGGCCAGGGCGTTGGCAGATGCGGGTGCCGCGGTGGTACTCAACTACCACTCCAGCGCCGGCCCGGCCGAAGCGCTGGCCCGTGAAATCAACGCCACCGGCGGCCGCGCCATCGCCGTCGGGGCCGATGTCTCGAAGGAGCCGGACGTCGAACGGCTGTTCGCCCAGACCCTCGAAGCGTTTGGCGCGCTGGACATCCTGGTCGCCAACTCCGGCCTGCAAAAAGACGCCGCCACCGTCGACATGACCCTGGAAGACTGGAACACCGTGATCGGCACCAACCTCACCGGCCAGTTCCTCTGTGCTCGCGCCGCGCTGCGAATTTTCACCCGTCAGGGCATTCGCCGGGGCGTGTCCCGGGCCGCTGGCAAGCTCATTCACATGAGTTCGGTGCACCAGCGCATTCCCTGGGCGGGCCACGCCAATTACGCTGCGTCCAAGGGCGGGGTCGATCTGCTGATGCAGAGTCTGGCCCAGGAAACCAGCCACCAGCGCATCCGCATCAACAGCATCGCCCCCGGCGCCATCCGCACGGCCATCAACCAGGATGCCACCGAGGGCGAGCAGGGACAGAAACTGCTGGAGCTGATTCCTTACGGTCGCGTCGGCGATGTGGAGGACGTCGCCAACGCGGTGGTCTGGCTGGCCTCGGACTTGTCCGATTATGTGGTGGGCACCACGCTGTTCATCGATGGCGGGATGAGCCTTTATCCGGGGTTTCGCGGCAATGGCTGATCATGACGAACCGCAAAGCCCCATCGAGAACCACGGCATCATCGGCGACATGCGCAGCGCCGCGCTGGTCAATGACCGAGGCAGTGTCGACTTTTTCTGCTGGCCGGAATTCGACAGCCCATCAATCTTTTGTTCGCTGCTGGATACGCCGGAGGCGGGGATTTTCCAACTCGCGCCAGACCTGCCGAATGCCCGCCGCCAGCAGATCTACCTGCCCGACACCAACGTGCTGCAAACCCGCTGGCTGAGCGACGGCGCCGTGGTGGAAGTCACCGACCTGCTGCCCATCGGTGACAGCGAGGATGATTTACCGGTGCTGATGCGCAAGGTGCGCATGACCGTCGGCAGCGCGACGTTTCGCATGCGCTGCGCCGTGCGGCATGACTACGCCCGGGCCGCCACCACGGCGCGCCAGGACGCTGCCCACA
Organism: Pseudomonas brassicacearum subsp. brassicacearum; assembly: GCF_008801605.1. Lineage (GTDB taxonomy): Bacteria > Pseudomonadota > Gammaproteobacteria > Pseudomonadales > Pseudomonadaceae > Aquipseudomonas > Aquipseudomonas brassicacearum. The sequence continues at coordinate 15,961 of NZ_VZPJ01000027.1, forward strand.
TCTGTTTCGAGGCGCCGGGACAACCGAGCCTGCGCTTATGCTCCGACCAGCCCATGACGCTGGACGGCAATGCGGCGATGACCGAGTTCACCCTGACGCAGGGCCAGAGCGCCGAATTCCTGCTGGGTGGCATTGACGATCCGCGCCTTCAGGACGATGTCAGCGCGATCTGCCTGGAACGCACCCTGGCGTTCTGGCGCGGCTGGATCGCTCAGTCCACCTACCGGGGACGCTGGCGGGAAACGGTCAACCGTTCGGCCCTGGCGCTGAAGCTGCTGACCTCGCGCAAACACGGCGCCATCCTCGCCGCCGCCACTTTCGGCCTGCCGGAAACCCGCGGCGGCGAACGCAACTGGGATTATCGCTATACCTGGATCCGCGACGCCTCCTTCACCGTCTACGCGTTCATGCGCCTGGGCTTCGTCGAAGAAGCCAACGCCTACATGCGCTGGCTCCGTGGGCGGGTCAGTGACTGCTGTGATCAACCGATCAAACTCAACATCCTCTACGGCCTGGACGGCAGACTGGAACTACCGGAAACCGAGTTGCCGCACCTGAGCGGCTTCGGCAACGCCCGACCGGTACGCATCGGCAACCTGGCCTACAAACAGGTACAGTTGGACATTTTCGGCGAGCTGATGGACGCGGTGTACCTGGTCAACAAATACGGCGAAGCCATCTCCCATCAAGGCTGGAAACACACCGTCGACGTAGTCGACCAAGTGTGCAAGGTCTGGCAGGACAAGGATGTGGGTATCTGGGAAATGCGCGGCGACAAACAGCATTTCCTGCATTCGCGGCTGATGTGCTGGGTCGCCGTGGATCGCGCCATCCGCCTGGCCGAAAAACGCTCCCTGCCCGCCCCGTTCGCCCGCTGGGACGAAACGCGCCAGGCCATCTACCAAGACATCTGGACAAATTTCTGGAACGACGAACACCAGCACTTTATCCAGCGCCTGGGCAGCACCGCCCTGGACGGCTCGATGCTGTTGATGCCGCTGGTGCGCTTCGTCAGCGCCCGCGACCCGCGCTGGCTCTCGACGCTCGACGCCATCGAAAAAGACCTGGTGCGCGACGGCATGGTCTATCGCTACCGCAACGACGACAGCCCCATCGACGGCCTCAGCGGCATCGAAGGCTCATTCGCGGCCTGCTCATTCTGGTACGTCGAATGCCTGGCCCGCGCCGGCCGCGTGGAAAAAGCCCAGCTGGAGTTCGAACAACTGCTGCGCTACGCCAACCCGCTGGGACTCTACGCCGAAGAATTCGACAGCCACGGCTACCACCTGGGCAACACTCCCCAAGCCCTGACCCACCTGGCGCTGATCAGCGCGGCGAGCTTCCTGGATCGCAAGTTGAGCGGGGAGAAAACTCATTGGCAGCCGTGAACCGGGCTGCCCTTCAGACTGAGCACAGTCCCTGTGGCGAGGGAGCTTGCTCCCGCTGGGTTTGTGATCGTTCCCACGCTCCCGCGTGGAAACGCCGCCAGGGACGCTCCGCGTTCCGCTCTGGAGGGTGACGCAGAGCGTCACGGGATGCATTCCCACGCAGAGCGTGGGAACGATCATGGTGTACTGGCTATTGTGTCGACTCAGCCAGTTCGAGGTCATCCAGCGCACGATTGGCCAACAACTTGGCCAGCTCGATCAACTGCTGAATCCCCAGCGCAACATGCCGCACCAGTGTGATGAGGGAATTTATCCCGCTGGGCTGCCCCCTGTAGGAGCTGCCGAAGGCTGCGATCTTTTGATCTTTCACTTGAGACTCAAGGGGCTGGGGAAAGATCGCAGCCTCGTTGCACTCGACAGCTCCTACACAACTCCTACGGCCCCATTTATCACCACGCCCCGTTAAGAAGTTGCCAGCCCCCCAAACCCCTCCTAAGATCGATGCTCTCACGGGTGCAGCGGAGCTGCCCGATAAAAACCCGACTCAAGGATCTGACATGACCCATATCAAACGCCCCATCACCACCCCACCCCGAACAGGCCTGACCCGCGAAGACCTCTGGGAGGGCCAGGACCGGGGCCTGATCAAATGCTGGGAAATCGGCCGCGACCGCGGGGTGAAGTTTCCCGAACTGGCGCAACGCTGCCTGGCCGGTGAATTGCCTGTGCTGGGCTGGAAAGGTGGCGTCAGCCGCAGCCTGAAGAAAAACGAAAAATTCGGCTGCCTCAAGTACCTCGCCCAATGGCAGGGCCTGCGCGGTGAAGACCTGGACATCGACCTGACCCAGGAGCGCACCCTCACCTGTTCCAGCACGAACATGATCGTGACGTTTACGCCGGATCGGGCCAAATACGTGAACCAGGAACCCGCCTGATCGCAATCGGGCAATGCCGGAGGCCAACATGAACCTCGATCCCAAGGTCAACTTCGCCGTGACGCCGCTGTTACGCATCGCCTACGAAGAACACGGTCCCGCCAGCGGCGAACCCATCATCCTGCTGCACGGTTTTCCTTACGATCCCAGGGCTTTCGATGAAGTCGCGCCCGCCCTGGCCGAGCGTGGATACTGGGTCATCGTGCCCTACCTGCGCGGCTACGGCCCGACCCGGTTCAACAACCCGGCCATCTTGCGCTCTGGCCAGCAAGCGGCACTGGCCCAGGACCTGCTGGACCTGATGCACGTACTCTCCATCCCCCAGGCGGCGCTGTGCGGCTACGACTGGGGCGGCCGGGCGGCGTGTATCGTCGCGGCGCTGTGGCCCGAGCGCGTTCGCTGCCTGGTGACTGGCGACGGCTACAACCTGCAGAACATCCCACGTTCCAAGCAGCCGCTGGACCCGGAAACCGAACATCGCCTGTGGTACCAGTACTATTTCCACACGGCGCGGGGTGTCGAGGGCCTGACCCGGAACCGACGTGAACTGTGTGAATTGCTCTGGCGCCTGTGGTCACCGACCTGGAAACGTGGCGCCGAACTGTATCCCCTCAGTGCTGCGTCGTTCGACAACCCGGACTTCGTCGACGTGGTGATCCACTCCTACCGTCATCGCTTCATGTACGCACCGGGCGACCCGACGCTGGAGTGGATGGAGGAACGGCTGGCGGCACAACCGGCCATCAGCGTGCCGAGCTTTTCCCTGTGCGGTGCCGACGACGGCGTGGGGCCAGCGCCGGAACACGATGAAGACGCCGAACACTTCACAGGTTTTTATGAGCGCCGCGTGCTGGCCGGTGTCGGCCACAACATCCCACAGGAAGCCCCCGAGGCCACGCTCAAGGCATTGCTGGATCTACTTGAGGGCTGACGGCGAACCGCTCGCGATAGGCCTGTGGCGTCACCCCCATGGCCCGCAAAAAGCTGCGGCGCAAGGTTTCCTCACTGCCGAAGCCACACTGCACCGCCACCCGCTTGATCGACACAGCGGTGTCGGACAACAAGCGGCGAGCGGTTTCCAGGCGAATCAACTCCACCGCCCGCGCCGGAGTCTGGCCGGTGTCGGCGCGGTAGTGCCGCACAAAGCTGCGTTCGCTCATGCCGACCTCGGCGGCCAGGCTCGACAGGCCCAGGTCACGGGTGAGGTTTTCGGCGATCCAGGCATGCAGGTCATCAAACCGACTGCCTTGCTTTTGCAGCGACAACGTCACGCTGAACTGCGATTGCCCGCCGGGACGCTTGAGGAACACCACCAGGTGCCGGGCGACCTCCAGCGCCACCGCGCGGCCCAGGTCCTCCTCCACCAGCGCCAAGGCCAGGTCGATGCCGGCCGTGACCCCGGCCGAGGTCCAGACCGGGCCATCGTTGATGAAAATCGGGTTGGGTTCGACCCGCAATTGCGGATGCTGCTCGGCCAGTTGTTCGCAGCGGGTCCAGTGCGTCACCACGCGCCGCCCGTCCAGCCAACCGCTGGCGGCCAGCAGGAACGCCCCGGTGCACACCGACGCCACCCTTCGCGAACGCAGGCCGTGCTCTTTGACCCAGGCCACCAGCGCCGGATCCTTCGCCGCTTCGTACACGCCCCAGCCACCGGCGATCAACAGCGTGTCGCTGCCTTCGCTCGGCAGCGGCTCGGCTAACAGCGCCAACCCTGCCGAGGACATTACCGCCCCGCCCCCCACAGCGATGACCGTGGGCGTGTAGGGCAACGGCAGGCCTTGCTGGCGAGCCAGGTCGTTGGCCGAGGCAAACACTTGCAAAGGCCCGGTGACATCCAGCACTTGCACGTTGGCGAAGGCCAGCACATGAACGGTTTTCGGTGGGTTGGGCATATTGGCGTGATTCGTGGGTTTATTGGCGTATACGCCAGAGCCTACGGATCTAAAGTAAAACCGTCCACCCCTCGGGCATCATCCAAAGGAGCACGCGACATGACGCTGCAGATCGGTTTGCTGTTATTCCCCCAAGTCCAGCAGTTGGACCTGACCGGCCCTTATGACGTACTGGCCTCGTTGCCAGACGTGAAGGTCCACCTGATCTGGAAGGACCTGGCGCCGGTCACTGCCAGCACCGGGCTGGTGTTGTTGCCCACCACCACGTTCGAGGACTGCCCGAAGCTCGACGTGATCTGCGTCCCCGGCGGGACCGGCGTCGGGCCTCTGATGGAAGACGAGCAGACGCTGGCCTTCATCAAGCGGCAGGCCGCCGAGGCGAAATACATCACGTCCGTGTGCACCGGTTCGCTGGTGCTGGGTGCGGCGGGCCTGTTGCAAGGCAAGCGCGCCACCACCCATTGGGCCTATCACAGCCTGCTGCAAACCCTGGGCGCGACACCGGTCAAGGATCGCGTAGTCCGCGATGGCAACCTGCTCACCGGTGGCGGCATCACGGCCGGGATCGATTTTGCCCTGACCCTGGCCGCCGAACTGTTCGACCAGGACACCGCCGAACTGGTCCAGCTGCAGCTCGAATACGCCCCTGCCCCACCGTTCAACGCCGGCAGCCCGGACACTGCACCAACGCGCGTCCTGGAAGAAGCCCACCGGCGTACCGCAGAATCGTTCCGGGTCCGCTCGCAGATTGCCCAACGTGCTGCGGCGCGGTTGGAACTGGTGTAACGCTAAGTCCCAACCAGGCATGACTGTGCTGTGCTGTGCTGTGCTGTGGGAGCAAAGCTTGCTCGCGAAACAGGCGCCTCGATTTCTAAAAGACCGCATCGCCTCTATCGCGGGCAAGCCTTGCTCCCACCCAGCCAACCGTGGATTCATCACCCTTCCTGGCAATACAACACCATCCCCGCGTGATACAGCACCCCCTCACGAAAATCCCCATCGGCGGTGAAACCGGTGTCGTCGTGGTATTCGATATGGTCGTCCTGCAACCAGTAGTCGCCCTGGTACGCACTCTCACGCAAACCCCGCGCTTCGTCATAGCGTCCGCCCGGCAGCAGCCGATGGCGAATCACGCCATCAGCCGTCACCCACAGGCCGACAAATTTGTCCTGGTCTCCAAAGGCCTTTCTCATGGGACATCTCCTGTCAGGTAAAACGCGGTTCAAAACGGGCTGGCGGTGGGGCGCACGATCAGTTCGCTGACGTCCACATCCGCCGGTTGTTCGATGGCGTAGGCGATCGCCCGGGCGATGGCTTCGGCCGGAATGGAGATCCTGCGGAACTCGCGCATTTCGGCACGTCCACCTTCATCGGAAATGCTCTCGGCCAGTTCCGATTCGGTCACGCCAGGGGAAATCACCGTCACGCGCACATCTCCCCCGACTTCCTGGCGCAAGCCCTCGGAAATCGCCCGCACGGCAAACTTGGTGGCGCAATACACGGCGGCAGTCGGGCTGACGGCGTAGGCGCCGATGGACGCGATGTTGATGAACTGGCCGCTGCGCTGGCGCTGCATCAGCGGCAAGCCGGCGGCGATGCCGTGGAGCACGCCACGGATGTTGACGTCGATCATGCGGTCCCACTCCTCGACTTTCAGCGCCTCGAGCTTGGAGAGCGGCATGACCCCGGCATTGTTGATGATCACGTCGACCCGACCGAACCGCTCGACAGCAAAATCGATCAGGTGCTGGACATCGTCGCGGCGGGTCACGTCCACCGCTTTGCAGACAGCTTGCTGGCCGGCGGTTTCGAGTTCCTGCACCAGCGTTTGCAAACGATCGATGCGCCGGGCGCCAAGCACGACACGGGCACCGCGAGCCGCGAGCAACCGCGCCGCCGCTTCACCAATCCCGCTGCTGGCGCCGGTGATGACCACTACTTTGTTTTTAATATCGGACATGATGGTTTCCTCGTCTGGATGTGTTGGCCCCGGTGGGAGCGTTTTGACAGGTCCAGATTAGGGAACCGACCGAGGCCGGGGTTAGCCGGATCCTCCTGCGCACTTGCACGATCCTGTGGCGATAAAACCGACTCTGGCCGACAGCCGTGCAATCGGCTTTACTAGCGCGGTCCACTCAATTTGGCCTGGGAGATTGATCGGCATGTCGGTATCCACGTCCATCCACATCGCGCCAGACGACGGCGTCAGCCAGCGCCGCACCGAATTAGCGAGCCTGATGAAGCGCTTTGCGCCGGAATATGGCGTCCACCCTACGGCCATCGAGGCCTTGCACCTGATCCGTAGCGACCAGCCGACCGAAGCCCTGCACACCGTGCACAAGCCTGGTTTATGCGTGATTATCGAGGGGCGCAAGGAAGTGCGCCTGGCGGACGAATGCTACGTGTATGACCCGCTCAATTACCTGGTCGTCTCGGTGACCCTGCCGCTGGCCGGCCAGGTGATTGAAGCCAGTCCTGAACGCCCCTACTTGTGTATCCGCCTCGACATCGACCCGGCACAGATCTGCCGCCTGATGGCCGACGCCTGCCCTATCGGCGTGCCGGCCGAAAGAACCGGACGCGGGTTGTTCCTGGACCGTATCGATGCGCCATTGCTCGACGCGGTGTTGCGCTTGCTGCGACTGTTGGACAGTCCGGACGATATCGCCACCCTCGCGCCTTTGGCCCAACAGGAGATTTTCTACCGACTGCTGCGTGGCGCCCAAGGCCAGCGCTTGCACGAAATCGCCATTCCTGACACCCAGACCCATCGCATCAGCCGTGCCATCGAGTGGCTCAATACCCATTACGCCGAACCGTTTAGCATCGACAGCCTGGCACAAATGATCAATCTCAGCCCTTCGGCGCTGCATCACCGCTTCAAAGCCGTGACTGCCATGAGCCCGCTGCAATATCAGAAACAACTGCGCTTACAGGAAGCCCGACGGTTGCTGTTGGCGGAGAACAGCGACGTTTCGTCAATTGGCTACAAGATGGGGTATGAAAGCCCTTCGCAGTTCAGCCGTGAATACAGCCGTCTATTTGGCGCCTCCCCGAGCAAGGATATCGCTCGTTTGCGCGCCCAGGCGCTGCAAGCCAGTAGCGCCTGATCCTGCACACAAACAGGATCAGGCAAAACCAGGGCAGTATCCGTCTAACGCCCGCCCCCGCCTCGCCCCTAATCTGAACCCATGCAGCAAGACAACCATCGCCGCTGCAACGGGTTCAGCAGATCACGACATCTGAACGACCCGGCACTCAACCCTTGATATGACCGGAGTCTTTACCATGAAAACGCTCAACACCTTGATCGCCGTTACCACCTTCGCCCTGAGCGCCAGTGCGTTTGCCTTGCCGAGCCAGCAGCAGGACCGTTTCTTTACCCAGGCTAGCGATTACCAGCAGCCTGTGGCCGCTGATGGTGCGGATCGGACGCCTGGGGGCCAGACCCTCGCTGCCGATGGCGCGGACCGGACGCCTGGGGGCCAGGCTCTCGCTGCCGATGGTTCCGACCGCACCATGACCCGGCAGTTGGCATGATCAGGCTACTTTTTCACAGACGAAAAAAAACCCGCCTAGGCGGGTTTTTTGAGGACCAATTTGACTCCCTGTCCGGCATTCCATGCCTGGTCCAATCATCCATGACCCCGAGCACTCCCTGTACCCAGTGGATGAACATAGATTAGGCCCATCGGTATCTTGGAAAAAGACGAGAAAGCAGCAACGGCGTGTAAGCGTTTCGCTATAGGACCTTCCCGGATTTTTTGCGGGCGAAAAAAAACCCGCCGAAGCGGGTTTTTCCAAGACCATTACGACTCCCTGTCGATAGCTTTCCTTGCAAGGTCGATCGTCCCTGATCCTGAGCACTTCCTGTGCTTCAGTGGATGAGTCCAGATTACGCCTCGGATCCAAAACGAAATAGACGACATAGCTACCATCTCGTGTAAGACATTCGCTATACCGCTCCCCTCCGAAAACCCTTAGCCCCTCAGCAGCCCCCGATCAAGACTTGCTCAGGAAGGCTTCAATATTGGCCATTTGCTCGTCCCAGCCACGGCTGTCCATGCGAAAAGCCTTGAGCCGGCGAGCCTCGGGAATGTTGTTGAAACCCGACTCCACGACTTTGAGCAAGGTACCGCCATCCATGTCTTCGAGTTCGAATAGCACCCGGGTTTCGGACTCTTGAGAGTAATCCACCTGCGGCTCGACAGCGTAAGGATGCCAGCGAAACGAGAACACCCGCTCAGGCTCCACCCGCTCCACGGCTACGTCCCAGATGAGATGCTCGTAACCTGGATAAGTGATTTGCCCCTGGGTACGCTCCCCTGCCACAAACCGTTTCCCCTCAAGGGCGACACCGAACCATTGGCCGAAAGCTTCGGCATTGGCCAGGGCTCGCCAGACATGAGAGCGCGGAGCCTTGAGCAGGATCTTTCTTTCAATGCGGTCGGATGAATGCATGAGTCACCTCCTGTGTTTCAACAGTAGGCTTGTAAGACCACAAGGCCAACCAGAAAGTTGTATCAGGATCACCTTCTCTAAAACTCTATGGAGCGATGTAAACTCACCCGGCGTTTTCACCCCCCTCAAGGAGAGACCAAACATGTCCCCGCGCTTGCTTCTGGCCCTGATGCCGCTGCTTTTCGTCACCGCTGCTCAGGCCGACGACTGTGCCGACGCCACCACTCAAGGCGAAATGAACCAATGCGCAGCCAAAGAAAACAAGGCCGCCGACAACGAGCTGAACAGCTTGTACAAGCAGATCACGGCACGCCTGAAGGACAATCCGGAGGCCAAGCAGATGCTGGTCAAGGCGCAGCGTGCCTGGATAAGCTTCCGTGACGCCGAATGCAATTTCTCCGCCTCCGGGGTCGAGGGCGGTAGCGTCTACCCGCTGATCTACAGCAACTGCATCACCACCCAGACTAAGGCCCGGGTCGAGGCATTCAAGAACTATCTCAAGTGCAAGGAAGGGGATCTGAGCTGCCCGGTACCCGAGGCTTAAGGGCCGGATGCAAAAAAGGATGACCTCTACAGGTCATCCTTTTTTTGGCCAACGATTTTTATTTCAGGCAAAAACAAAACCCCTACCTGCGTCAGCAGATAGGGGTTTCGGAATTTAATCTTGACGATGACCTACTCTCACATGGGGAAACCCCACACTACCATCGGCGATGCATCGTTTCACTGCTGAGTTCGGGATGGGATCAGGTGGTTCCAATGCTCTATGGTCGTCAA
>NZ_VZPJ01000028.1 GCF_008801605.1 Pseudomonas brassicacearum subsp. brassicacearum
CCGAAGCCCAACGCGCCCTGCGCGATGAACTCAAGGCGGCCCTGCGCGAACACCTGCCGGACTACATGATCCCGGCGCACCTGCTGTTCCTCGAACAACTGCCCCTGACCCCCAACGGCAAGCTCGAGCGCAAGGCCTTGCCGGCGGTGGAGACCGGTCTGTTGCAGGCCGGTTATGTCGCCCCGGCCAGTGCACTTGAACAGCAGGTCGCGGCGATCTGGGCCCAGGTGCTCACGGTGGAACGCGTGGGTTTGAACGATCACTTCTTCGAGCTGGGCGGCCATTCACTGCTGGCGGTCAATGCCGTCTCGCGCATGGCGCTCGAACTGGGGTTGACGCTGACCCCGCAACTGATTTTCCAGCACCCCGTCCTGGGGGAATTTGTCGCGCAACTCGACACCGGGGACGGGCCGATCGATGAACAGAAACTGAACAAGCTGGAAGCCCTGCTTGATGAAATGGAGGAAGTCTGATGGACAAGAGTGTTGCTTTGAGGATTGCCAAGCGCTTTATCACTCTGCCGCTGGACAAACGTAAGCTCTACCTGGAAAAGATGCTCGAAGAGGGCGTCTCGCCGGCCAATCTGCCGATCCCCGAGGTCCGCTCCGGGTTCGAACAGATCGCGCTGTCCTATGCCCAGGAGCGCCAGTGGTTCCTGTGGCAGATGGACCCCCACAGCTCGGCCTACCACATCCCCAGTGCCTTGCGCCTCAAAGGACGGCTGGACGTAGCGGCCCTGGAGCGCAGCTTCAACGCCCTGGTCGAGCGCCACGAGAGCTTGCGCACCACCTTCATCGAGAACGGCGAGCAGACCGTGCAGGTCACTCACCGGCAAATGCCCCTGCGCATCACGGTCGAGGCGTTGCCCGTCGGTTCGCCGCTCAGCCAGGACGACAGCATCAAGGCGTTCGTCGAGCGCGAGAGCGCGCGCCCATTCGACCTGCGCCAAGGGCCGTTGCTGCGGGTTTCGCTGTTGAACATCGCCGAGGACGACCACGTGCTGGTGCTGATCCAGCACCACATCATTTCCGATGGCTGGTCGATGCAGGTGCTGGTGGACGAACTGGTGCGCCATTACGCCGCCGACACCGCCGGCCAGTCCCTGGTCTTGCCGGAACTGACCGTGCAGTACGCCGACTATGCGATCTGGCAGCGCCACTGGCTCGAAGCCGGTGAGCGCGAGCGACAATTGGCTTATTGGGTCCAGACCCTGGGCCGCGAACAGCCGGTGCTGGAGTTGCCGCTGGATCATCCGCGCCCACCCGTGCAGAGCTTTCGTGGTGCACGCCTGGACTTGAACCTGGCGCCGGAACTGGGCGCCGCGCTCAAGCAACTGGCCCAGCGCGAAGGGGCCAGCCTGTTCATGGTGTTGCTGGCCTCGTTCCAGGCCTTGCTGCACCGCTACAGCGGCCAGCCGCAGATCCGTGTCGGCGTGCCGGTGGCCAACCGCAACCGGGTCGAAACCGAGGGCCTGATCGGCTTTTTCGTCAACACCCAGGTGCTCAGCGCCGATGTCGATGGGCAATTGCCGTTCGACCGCCTGCTCGCCCAGGTCAAGCAGTCGGCCATGGCCGCCCAGGCTCATCAGGACCTGCCGTTCGAACAGTTGATCGAGGCCCTGCAGCCGGAGCGCAGCCTCAGTCACAGCCCGATCTTCCAGGTCATGTTCAACCACCAGACCGCCAGCGACACCCAGGACCGGCAGATGCAATTGCCGCAGCTGAGCATCGAGGACCTGGTGTGGGAAGGGCACACCGCCCAGTTCGATTTGACCTTGGGCACGTATGAAACCGGGCAGGGTGTGGTCGCGGAGCTGACCTACGCCACCGATCTCTTCGAACCACAGACCATCGAACGCCTGGCCCGTCACTGGCAGAACCTGCTGCAAGGCATCGTCGATGCACCGCAGCAACGTATCGGCGAGTTGCCGTTGCTCGATGCCACCCAGCAGCGTCTGACGCAGCAAGATTGGCACCGTATGGTTGATCATGGCTCCACGGCGTGTGTACACCAGCGCATCGCCGAACAGGCCCGCGTCAGCCCCGATGCGCTGGCGCTGACGATCGATGGGCAGGCCCTGACCTACGGGCAGTTGGATGCACGCGCCAACCAGCTCGCCCACCGCTTGATTGTCCTGGGCGTGACGCCTGACCAGCCGGTGGGGATTGCGGTGGAGCGCAGCGCCGAGATGATTATCGGCCTGCTGGCGATCCTCAAGGCCGGCGGCGCCTACGTGCCACTGGACCCGGCGTACCCTGAGGATCGCCTGGCCTACATGATCCAGGACAGCGGTATCGAACTGCTGCTGACCCAGGCCCGTTTGCAGGCTCGATTACCGATCCCGGCAACGCTCGAAACCCTGTTGCTGGATCAGCCGGATGCTGCCCTGCAGGAGGCCCCGCGCAGCTGCCCGGCGGTGGCGCTGAGCGCCGAACACTTGGCTTACGTGATCTACACCTCCGGCTCCACCGGCAAACCCAAGGGGGTGATGGTGCGCCATGGCGCGCTGAGCAATTTCGTCTCCAGCATGATCGCCCAGCCAGGCCTCACGGCCAGCGATCGCATGCTGTCGCTGACCACCTTTTCCTTCGATATTTTTGGCTTGGAGATCTACGGGCCGCTGTCGACCGGGGCCAGCGTGGTGCTGACCGGCCAAAACGTACACCAGGATCCGCAGGCGGTGCTGGCGCTGATCGAACGGCACGACGTGACGGTGCTGCAAGCCACCCCTTCGAGCTGGCGCATGTTGCTGGATCATGAACAATCTGCGCTGCTGGCAGGTCGCACCTTCCTGTGCGGCGGCGAGGCGTTGCCCCTTGAGTTGGCGCAACGGCTGCTGGCGCTTTCACCGAAGGTCTGGAACCTCTATGGCCCGACCGAAACCACGATCTGGTCGGCGGTGCATCCGCTGAGCCCTGAAAACAGCCGTCCGTTCCTTGGCCAACCCCTGGACAACACGGCGCTGTACATCGTCGGCAGCGACCTGACGCTCAACCCGCCTGGCGCGCCGGGTGAATTGCTGATCGGTGGCGACGGACTGGCCCGCGGTTACTTCCAGCGTCCGGCCCTGACGGCCGAACGCTTTGTGCCGGACCCGTTCTCCACAACGGGCGAGCGCCTGTACCGCACCGGTGACCTGACCCGCTATCGGGCTGAAGGCGTAGTGGAGTACATCGGCCGTATCGACCATCAGGTCAAGATCCGCGGCTTGCGCATCGAACTGGGGGAAATCGAAGCGGCGCTGCTGGCCCAGGCCAGTGTGCGGGAAACCGTGGTGGTGGCTCATGAAGGCCCGACCGGCGCGCAGCTGGTGGGCTATGTAGTGCCCATTGACGCAGTGCCACAAGCGGATGCCGAGGCCTCATTGCGCACCGCGCTCAAAACCGCGCTCAAGGCGCAATTGCCGGAATACATGGTGCCGGCGCATCTGCTGTTCCTCGCGCAACTGCCGTTGACGCCCAACGGCAAGGTCGATCGCAAGGCGTTGCCGGCCCCGGATGCCAGCGAGTTGCAACGTGCCTATGTGGCGCCCGGCAGTGCGCGTGAGCAACAGGTGGCGGCGATCTGGCAGGAGGTACTCAAGCTCGAGCGTGTCGGGCTTGTGGACAACTTCTTCGAGTTGGGCGGACATTCGTTGCTGGTGACCCAAGTGGTGTCGAGGGTCCGTCGGGCGCTGGATATCGAGGTGCCGTTGCGCAGTCTGTTCGAACACAGCACGTTGCAGGATTTTGTGCAGGCCCTCGACGCCGGCCACGGTGAACAACCGTTGGCGCTGGTGCCGGTACCTCGTGACGAGCCGTTGCCATTGTCCTTTGCCCAGGAACGCCAATGGTTCCTGTGGAAAATGGACCCCGACAGCGCCGCCTACAATATTCCGACGGCGCTGCGGCTGCGCGGTGCGCTGGATACAGGCGCCCTGCGTCAAAGCTTTGCAGCGCTGCTGGAGCGTCACGAAAGTTTGCGCACCGCCTTCGTCGAAGACGATGGCCGGACCTGTCAGGTGATGCGTGCCCAGGGGCAGGTCGACTTCGTCGAGCAGCGTCTGGCGGTGGATGACGAGGCCGGTATCCAGGCATTTATCGAGCAGCAGACGCAACGCCCGTTCGATCTGCTGAACGATGCGCTGTTGCGCGTCGGCCTGCTGGCGCTGAGCGAGCAAGAGCACATCCTGGTGCTGACTCTGCATCACATCGTTGCCGACGCCTGGTCGTTGCAGGTGATGGTCGATGACCTGATGAGCCTGTACTCGGCGTTCATCCAGGGCCAGTCCGCGCAGTTGCCAGCCCTGGCGGTGCAATACGCCGACTACGCCGTCTGGCAGCGGCAACGGATGGCTGCCGGTGAACGGGACCGGCAACTGGCCTACTGGACCGAACAACTGGGCGATGAACAGCCGCTGCTGGAACTGCCCACCGACCATCCGCGTCCGGCTCAGCAAAGCATGCGCGGCGCACGGTTGCCGGTCGTGCTCGATCGCGCGTTGAACGACGCCCTCAAAGCCTTGGCCCGCCGGGAAAACATCACGTTGTTCGTGCTGTTGCTCGGTTCCTTCCAAGCGTTGTTGCACCGTTACAGCGGCCAGGCCGACATTCGCGTCGGGGTGCCGATTGCCAACCGCCAGCGCCTTGAAACCGAGCGATTGATCGGGTTTTTCGTCAATACCCAGGTGCTGCGAGCCGAATTCCACAGCGACTTGACCGGCGCCGCTTTGCTGCAACAGCTCAAGCAGACGGCCATGGCGGCGCAGATGCACCAGGATCTGCCGTTCGAGCAATTGGTCGATGCCCTGCAACCGCAACGCAACCTGAGTCACAGCCCGCTGTTCCAGGCCATGTTCAACCATCGCAACGAAACCGACACGGCGTTGACAACTGCCTTGCCGGACCTGGCCATCGAGCCTATGGGTTGGGCGCAGCGCACCGCGCAGTTCGACCTGAGCCTGGACACCAGCGACAGCGCCCAAGGCCTGCACGCGGCCCTGACCTACGCCACGGATCTGTTCGAGCCGGCCACCATCGAGCGCATGGGCCAGCATTGGCTCAACCTGTTGCAAGGCTTGGTGCAGGACCTGCATCGCCCTGTTGCGCAGTGGGCGCTACTGGACGCTGACGAACGTCGGCGCATGCTGGTGGAGTGGAACACCACGGCAGTCCAATACCCGCTCGATCGCAGTGTGCACAGCTTGATCGAAGAGCAGGTGTCGCGGACCCCGGACGCCCCGGCGCTGGTTTTCGGCGAGCAACGCCTGACCTACACCGAGCTCAACGCCCGGGCCAACCGGTTGGCGCATAGGTTGATCGATCAGGGTGTCGGCCCGGATGTGCTGGTGGGTATCGCCGTCGAGCGTTCCGTGGAAATGGTCCTGGGGCTGTTGGCGATTCTCAAGGCCGGCGGTGCCTACGTACCGTTGGACCCTGAATATCCACGGGATCGCCTGGCCTATATGTTCGACGACAGTGGCATCGGCCTGCTGCTGACCCAGCGCCATCTACTGGACGCGTTGCCCGTTCCGGAGGCCATTCGCTGTCTGGTGCTGGATCAGCCCGAGGACGGGCTGCAAGCAGGTCGCGATGCCAATCCGTGCGTCGACGTTGACGCTGAAAACCTGGCCTACGTGATCTACACCTCCGGTTCCACCGGCAAGCCCAAGGGCGCGGGCAATCGTCATTCGGCCCTGGTCAATCGGCTGTGCTGGATGCAGCAGGCCTATGGGCTCGATGCCACGGACAGCGTGCTGCAAAAAACGCCTTTCAGTTTCGACGTATCGGTGTGGGAGTTCTTCTGGCCGCTGCTGACCGGCGCGACGCTGGTGGTGGCCGCGCCGGGCGCTCATCGCGACCCGACGCAACTGATCGAGCTGATCACCGCGCAGCGCATCACCACGTTGCACTTCGTGCCGTCGATGTTGCAGGCGTTTGTGCAAGACCCACACGTGGCCCAATGCACCAGCCTGAAGCGGATCGTGTGCAGCGGCGAAGCCCTGCCGGTGGATGCGCAGCAGCAGGTGTTCGCCAAACTGCCGAACGCCAGCCTGTACAACCTCTACGGTCCGACCGAGGCAGCCATCGACGTCACCCATTGGATCTGTGTCCAGGACGGTCGCGACAGCGTGCCGATCGGCCAGCCGATTGCCAACCTGGGTACTTACATCCTGGACGATGAATTGTCGCCGGTGCCGGTCGGTGTGACGGGCGAGCTGTACCTGGCGGGCGAGGGCCTGGCCCGGGGTTACCATCGACGCGCGGCGCTGACCGCCGAACGCTTCGTGACCGGCCCCTTCGGCACGGGGCAGCGGCTGTATCGCACCGGTGACCTGGCGCGCTATCGCACCGATGGCGTGATTGAATACGCCGGGCGCATGGACCATCAGGTGAAAATCCGTGGCCTGCGCATTGAGCTGGGGGAAATCGAAGTGCGCCTGGCCGAGCACGCCGAGGTGCGCGAAACCGTCGTCATCGCCCAGGACGGCACCTTGCTGGTGGCCTACCTGGTGCCAGCCCGCGCTGAACTGCTGAGCGCCGAAGACACCGTCCGCCAGGCGATGCAAGGTCGCCTCAAGGACCATTTGAGCCAGTCCTTGCCCGACTACATGGTGCCGCAGCACTGGGTGTGGCTGGAAAAAATGCCCGTCAGCCCCAACGGCAAACTGGAACGCAAGGCACTGCCCAAAGCCGATATCAGCGCCAGCCCCAAGGCTTACATCGCACCGATCACCGCCCTCGAACAGACCCTGGCCGCGATCTGGCAAAGCGTGCTCGGACGCGAGCAAGTGGGGGTGGGTGACAACTTCTTCGAGCTGGGGGGCGATTCGATTATCTCGATCCAGATGGTCAGCCGGGCGCGGCAGGCCGGGATTCATTTCAGTCCCAAGGATCTGTTCGTCCACCAGACCATCCAGGGCCTCGCCAGCGTGGCGAACCAGGGGGACAGCGGCCCGGGCATCGACCAGGGCCCGGTGACGGGCGACGCGGTGTTGCTGCCGTTCCAGCAACTGTTTTTCGAACAGGACATGGCCGAGCCGCATCACTGGAACCAATCGGTGCTGCTCAAAGGGCTGCGGCCAGTGGACGCCGCTCATCTGGAGCAGGCGTTGCAGGCATTGGTTGCCCACCACGATGCCTTGCGCCTGGCCTTCACCCGTGAGAACGACGCCTGGACCGCTCGCCATCAAAGCCTCGCCGAGCAACAGGGGCTTTGGCAACGCTCACCGCTGTTGTGGACCGCCGAGGTGGCAGATGCTGCGGCGCTTGAACGGTTGGCCGAACAAGCCCAGCGCAGTCTCGAACTGCAGAACGGCGCACTGTTGCGCGGGGTCTTGGCGAGCCTGGCCGATGGCAGCCAGCGGCTGTTGCTGGTGATCCATCACTTGGTGGTAGACGGAGTGTCGTGGCGCATTCTGCTGGAAGACCTGCAACAGGCTTATCAACAACTGCAGGCCGGCCAGGCCCTGAAACTGCCCGCCAAGACCAGTGCCACCCAGGCTTGGGCGCAACGGTTGCAGGGGCATGCCGGCAGTGCGGCGTTACAGGCTCAAATAGCCTATTGGCAAGGGCAACTGCAGGACGCTCGCGCCGATTTGCCTTGCGACCGGCCCGAGGGCGAACTGCGCAGGTGCCATGGGGCGCAGGTTCAGACGCGGCTGGATAAAAACCAGACCCGACAACTCTTGCAGCAAGCGCCGGCGGCCTACCGAACCCAGGTCAACGATCTGTTGTTGACGGCTCTGGCCCGGGTGATTGGCCGCTGGTCCGGCGACGCCTCGACCTTGATTCAGCTGGAGGGGCACGGCCGTGAGGCGTTGTTCGATGATCTGGATCTGAGTCGTAGCGTCGGCTGGTTCACCAGCCTGTTCCCGGTACGCTTGACCCCGGCCGTCACCGCAGGGGATTCGCTCAAGGCGATCAAGGAGCAATTGCGGGCGATACCCGACAAAGGGCTCGGATTCGGTGCGCTGCGCTACCTGGGGGATGAGCAGACCCGTCGTACCCTCCAGGCGTTGCCTGTGCCACGCATTACCTTCAACTACCTGGGCCAGTTCGACAGCGCATTCGCCGATGATGCCGATGGCTTGTTTATCCCGGCCAGCGAATCGGCGGGCGCACCACAGAGCCCGCTGGCGCCGCTGGACAACTGGTTGACCCTCAATGGCAGTGTCTACTCCGGCGAACTGAGTATCGACTGGACGTTCAGCACGCAGATGTTCGACGAATCGACGATCCAGACGCTGGCCCTGGACTATGGCCGAGAGTTGCAGGCCCTGATCGAGCACTGCTGTCAGGCACCGCACCAAGGCTTCACGCCGTCGGACTTCCCGCTGGCCGGGTTGACCCAGGCTGAGCTGGACGCGTTGCCACTGGCGCCCCGGCAAGTCGAAGACATTTATCCGTTGTCGCCCATGCAGCAAGGCATGCTGTTCCATACGTTGTATGAGCAACAGGCCGGCAGCTACATCAATCAGCTGCGGGTGGATGTCGAAGGGTTGGACGTCGAGCGCTTCCGCCAGGCCTGGCAGGCGGCCATGGACGCCCATGAAGTGCTGCGCAGCAGTTTCGTCTGGGAAGGTGAGTTCAAGCGTGCCCTGCAGGTCGTGCACAAACAGCTGGACGTTGCCTTCCTGTTCCATGACTGGCGCGCCAGTGCGCAACTGTCCCAGGACCTCCACTCCCTTGCCCTGGCGCAGCGCCAGCAGGGTTTCGAACTGGAGGCGGCGCCCTTGCTGCGCCTGGTGGTGACACGCGTGGCAGAGGACCGCTACCACTTGATCTACACCTGCCATCACATCCTGATGGACGGCTGGAGCAACTCGCAATTACTCGGCGAAGTGCTGCAACGCTACAGCGGCCAACCTGTCGTCGCATCGGGCAGCCGCTACCGGGACTACATCGCCTGGCTGCAACGCCAGGATGCGGTGGCCAGCGAAGCGTTCTGGACGCCTGTGCTGCAACGCTTGGAGGCCCCGACGCGGCTGGCCGATGTCATTGCACCACCGGCCCAGGCCGGCACCGGTTATGGCGACCATGTGCAGGTCCTGGACGAGACGCTGACCCGGCGTCTGGAAGCCTTCGCCCGTGCCTCGAAAGTCACCGTCAACACGCTGGTGCAGGCCGCGTGGCTGCTGCTGTTGCAGCGTTACACCGGCAAAGACACCGTGGCTTTTGGCGCGACGGTGGCCGGTCGTCCGGCGGATCTGCCGGGCATCGAGCAGCAGATCGGCCTGTTCATCAACACCTTGCCGGTGATCGCCAGCCCACAGGCCGGGCAGTCCCTGGACAGTTGGCTGCAAGCGGTGCAGGCGCAAAACCTGGCGCTGCGCGAATTCGAGCACACCGCGTTGCTGGACATCCAGCGCTGGGCCGGGCAGGGCGGGGAAGCGCTGTTCGACAGCCTGTTGGTGTTCGAAAACTATCCGATTGCCCAGGCCCTGGAGCAGGGCGCGCCGGACGGTTTGCGCTTTGGTCCGCCGCTCACCCAGGAGCAGACCAGCTACCCGTTGACGCTGTTGGTGGGATTGGAACGGCAACTGTCGGTGCACATGAGCTACCAGCAGGCGAGTTTCTCGGCGGACACGGTGCAACGGCTGGCGGCCCATCTGGCTCAGTTGCTGGGACAGATGACCGATGGCGGCGAGCGTTGCCTGGGTGAACTGTCGATGCTGGCGTTCGATGAACATCAACGCCTGACCCATGACTGGAACCCGGTGGACGCGCCGTTCGACCAAGGGCTGTGCATCCACCAGATGATTGCTCGTCAAGTTGAAGCCATGCCAGATGCCCTGGCGGTGACCTTCGCCAACACCCAACTGAGCTACAGCGAGCTCGACGGTCGCGCCAATCGCCTGGCCCATAAACTCATCGAACTGGGTGTAGGCCCGGAAGTGCGGGTGGGCGTGGCGATGCCGCGTTCTGAACACCTGCTGATCGCCTTGCTGGCAGTGCTCAAGGCCGGTGGCGCCTACGTGCCGTTGGACCCGGACTACCCGGCCGAGCGCGTGGCCTACATGCTCGACGACAGCCGTGCGCGGGTGTTGCTGACTGAACAGGCGGTGGCGGCGACGCTGAGTGTGCCGGCTGAAACCGCCGTGCTGATGCTCGACCAGCTCGATCTTTCACGCTATCCATTGAGCGCACCGCACAGCAGCGTCACGCCAGACAACCTCGCCTACGTCATCTACACCTCCGGCTCCACCGGCAAGCCCAAGGGCGTGGCGATTGCCCATCGCAATGTGCTGGCGCTGATCGACTGGTCCAAATCCGTCTACAGCCGCG
>NZ_VZPJ01000029.1 GCF_008801605.1 Pseudomonas brassicacearum subsp. brassicacearum
ACGCCAGCCAATGACGTCTATAACAACGGCAGCACGGTCAGCACCACCATTACCGGTGCGACCGGTGGCAACTTCGAAAACCTGGTGCCGAGCACGGCGCCTGCAGTCACCACGATTACCGATTCGGTGGACACCACTGACCTGAGCCTGTCCGCGTCTACCGAAGTAGCTGAAGGCGGCTCAATCGTCTACACCGCAACATTGACCAACCCCGCTGGCTCGCCTGTCACTGTGACCCTGAGCAACGGCGCCGTCATCAACATCGCCGCAGGCGCCACCACTGGCACCGTGACCGTCGACGCACCAAAAGACGACGTCTACAAAGACGCTGGCAAAGTTGAAGTCAGCATCGATAAAGCCACTGGTGGTAACTTCGAGAACCTGGTTCCGAGTACCACGCCTGCGGTGACTGACGTTACCGATACCATCGACACCTCGACTGTCAGCCTGACCGCAACGTCCACCGTCGCGGAAGGCGGCACCGTGGTGTACACCGCCTCGGTCAATGCACCCGTGACCGACGCTCCGTTGGTTATTACCCTGTCGAACGGCCAGACCATCACCATCCCGGTTGGCGCCAGCAGCGGCACCGTGAACTTCGTTACGCCAAACGACGCCCTCGCAGGCGGCGATAACCTGAGCGTGAAGATCGACGACGCCAAGGGCGGCAACTACGAAAAACTGAACATCGACGCCACTCCGGCGAATACCACCGTTACCGATGTACAGGACACTACCGGCCTGACCTTGAGTGCAACCGATAGCGTTGCTGAAGGCGGCTCCATCGTTTACACCGCCACCCTGACCAACGCCGCTGGCTCGCCTGTCACTGTGACTTTGAGCAACGGCGCCGTCATCAACATCGCAGCAGGCGCCACCACTGGCACCGTGACCGTCGATGCGCCAAAAGACGACGTCTACAAAGACGCTGGTAAAGTCGAAGTCAGCATCGATAAAGCCACTGGCGGCAACTTCGAGAACCTGGTTCCTAGCACCACGCCTGCGGTGACTGACGTTACCGATACCATCGACACCTCGACTGTCAGCCTGACCGCAACGTCCACCGTCGCCGAAGGCGGCACCGTGGTTTACACCGCCTCGGTTAACGCACCCGTGACCGACGCTCCGTTGGTTATTACCCTGTCGAACGGCCAGACCATCACCATTCCGGTTGGCGCCAGCTCCGCTTCGGTGAACTTCGTTACGCCGAACGACGCCCTCGCAGGCGGCGATAACCTGAGCGTCAAAATCGACGACGCCAAGGGTGGCAACTACGAAAAACTGGACATCGACGGCAAGCCTGCCGAAACCACCGTCACAGACACTCAGGACACCACTGGCCTGAGTCTGTCCGCGTCTACCGAAGTAGCCGAAGGCGGCTCGATCGTCTACACCGCCACCCTGACCAACGCCGCCGGCTCACCAGTGACCGTCACCTTGAGCAACGGCGCCGTCATCAACATCGCAGCAGGCGCCACCACCGGCACCGTCACTGTCGATGCGCCAAAAGACGACGTCTACAAAGACGCTGGCAAAGTTGAAGTCAGCATCGACAAGGCTACTGGCGGTAACTTCGAGAACCTGGTTCCGAGTACCACGCCAGCAGTGACCGATGTCACCGATACCATCGACACCAGCACCGTTTCGCTCACAGCGACTTCGACGGTGGCCGAAGGTGGGACTGTCGTTTACACCGCCTCGGTTAACGCACCCGTGACCGACGCTCCGTTGGTTATCACCCTGTCGAACGGCCAGACCATCACCATTCCGGTTGGCGCCAGCAGCGGCACCGTGAACTTCGTGACACCAAACGACGCCCTCGCGGGCGGCGATAACCTGAGCGTGAAGATTGATGACGCCAAGGGTGGCAATTACGAAAAACTGGACATCGACGCCACCCCGGCGGACACCACCGTTACCGATGTGCAGGACACTACCGGCCTGACCTTGAGTGCAACCGATAGCGTTGCTGAAGGCGGCTCGATCGTTTACACCGCAACATTGACCAACGCCGCCGGCTCGCCTGTCACTGTGACCCTGAGCAACGGCGCGGTGATCAACATCGCTGCGGGCGCCACTACCGGCACCGTGACCGTCGACGCACCAAAAGACGACGTCTACAAAGACGCCGGCAAAGTCGAAGTCAGCATCGATAAAGCCACTGGCGGCAACTTCGAGAACCTGGTTCCGAGCACCACCCCAGCGGTGACCGACGTTACCGACACCATCGACACCAGCACCGTTTCGCTCACAGCGACTTCGACGGTGGCCGAAGGTGGGACCGTGGTTTACACCGCCTCGGTCAACGCACCCGTGACCGACGCTCCGTTGGTTATCACCCTGTCGAACGGCCAGACCATCACCATTCCGGTTGGCGCCAGCAGCGGCACCGTGAACTTCGTCACGCCAAACGACGCCCTCGCGGGCGGCGATAACCTGAGCGTCAAAATCGACGACGCCAAGGGCGGCAACTACGAAAAACTGGACATCGACGGCAAGCCTGCCGACACCACCGTCACAGACACTCAGGACACCACTGGCCTGACCTTGAGTGCAACCGATAGCGTCGCCGAAGGCGGCTCCATCGTTTACACCGCAACATTGACCAACGCCGCTGGCTCGCCAGTGACTGTGACCCTGAGCAACGGCGCTGTGATCAACATCGCTGCGGGCGCCACCACTGGCACCGTGACCGTCGACGCACCAAAAGACGACGTCTACAAAGACGCTGGTAAAGTTGAAGTCAGCATCGACAAGGCTACTGGCGGTAACTTCGAGAACCTGGTTCCGAGTACCACGCCAGCAGTGACCGATGTCACTGACACCATCGACACCAGCACCGTTTCGCTCACTGCGACTTCGACTGTGGCCGAAGGTGGGACTGTCGTTTACACCGCCTCGGTTAACGCACCCGTGACCGACGCTCCGTTGGTTATCACCCTGTCGAACGGCCAGACCATCACCATTCCGGTTGGCGCCAGCAGCGGCACCGTGAACTTCGTGACACCAAACGACGCCCTCGCGGGCGGCGATAACCTGAGCGTGAAGATTGATGACGCCAAGGGCGGCAACTACGAAAAACTGGACATCGACGGCAAGCCTGCCGACACCATCGTCACAGACACCCAGGACACCACTGGCCTGACGCTCTCGGCAACTGACACTGTCACCGAAGGCGGTTCCATCGTTTACACCGCAACATTGACCAACGCCGCTGGCTCGCCAGTGACCGTCACCTTGAGCAACGGCGCGGTGATCAACATCGCTGCGGGCGCCACTACCGGCACCGTGACCGTCGATGCGCCAAAAGACGACGTCTACAAAGACGCTGGTAAAGTTGAAGTCAGCATCGATAAAGCCACTGGCGGCAACTTCGAGAACCTGGTTCCGAGTACCACGCCAGCAGTGACCGATGTCACTGACACCATCGACACCAGCACCGT
Source organism: Pseudomonas brassicacearum subsp. brassicacearum (assembly GCF_008801605.1). GTDB lineage: Bacteria > Pseudomonadota > Gammaproteobacteria > Pseudomonadales > Pseudomonadaceae > Aquipseudomonas > Aquipseudomonas brassicacearum. The sequence continues at coordinate 3,444 of NZ_VZPJ01000029.1, forward strand.
TTCGCTCACTGCGACTTCGACTGTGGCCGAAGGTGGGACTGTCGTTTACACCG
>NZ_VZPJ01000030.1 GCF_008801605.1 Pseudomonas brassicacearum subsp. brassicacearum
TTGACGACCATAGAGCATTGGAACCACCTGATCCCATCCCGAACTCAGCAGTGAAACGATGCATCGCCGATGGTAGTGTGGGGTTTCCCCATGTGAGAGTAGGTCATCGTCAAGATTAAATTCCGAAACCCCTATCTGCTGACGCAGGTAGGGGTTTTGTTTTGCCCGCGGGAAAGTCATTTTGTGTTTCTATGCAACTGTCTTGCGCATGGCTATCATGCGGGCCTCATTATCAGGGCGCAGTCCGCATGCTCACGTTGCTAAAACTTCTGAAGGATGGTCGCTTTCATTCAGGGCAGGCGCTGGGTGCTGCGCTGGGTATCAGTCGTAGTGCTGTATGGAAGCAATTACAGCACTTGGAAGCAGAAATAGGGCTGTCTGTTCATAAGGTTCGAGGTAGGGGGTATCAGTTGGCTAAACCTCTGGTGCTTTTGGATGCGGCAGAGATTTGCGCAAAAGGCCTTCATGAGTGGCCTGTCCATATCTTTGACACTATTGACTCCACCAACGCCGAGGCGCTGCGTTTGATCGAGCGTGGGGTGGCGGCGCCATTCATGGTTTTGGCCGAGCGACAGGTCGCTGGTCGTGGTCGTCGTGGCCGTAAGTGGGTCAGTCCGTTTGCCGAAAATCTCTACCACAGCCTGGTGCTACGCATTGACGGCGGCATGCGACAGATCGAAGGGCTGAGCCTGGTCGTCGGGCTTGCTGTCATGCATGCCCTGCGTGATATGGGGATCGCCGAGGCGGGTCTGAAATGGCCTAATGATGTCTTGGTGGGAGAGAAAAAGATCGCCGGCATTTTGCTTGAGTTGGTGGGAGATCCTGCGGACGTTTGCCATGTTGTCCTGGGCGTGGGGATTAATGTGAATATGCAATCGACTGATGAGGTCGACCAGCAATGGACATCCATGTGCCTTGAGGCAGGAAGGAATTTTGATCGAAATGAGCTGGTGGCACGATTGGGGGCGAAGCTTCAGCACTATCTGGAGCTTCATCGTGCATCGGGGTTTGCCGCAATACAGTCGGAGTGGGAGCAACACCATCTTTGGCAGGGCAGGGCTGTCTCCCTGATTGCTGGTGTTAATAAAATTGACGGTATTGTGCTGGGCATTGATCACCAGGGTGCGCTGCGTTTGAAGGTAGAGGGTGTGGAAAAAAACTTTAGCGGTGGTGAGCTCAGCCTGAGGTTGCGTGATGATTCTTGAGCTTGACTGCGGCAATAGCTTTATCAAATGGCGTGTTCTTCGTGCCGACGGGGTGACGACGGTTGACGGCGGTGTGGTCAGCTCTGACAGCGATTTGCTGGTGAGCCTCAGTAATGCCGAGAAGTTCCAACTCAAGAAATGTCGTCTTGTTAGTGTGAGGACTCCGGAGGAGACAGATTCATTGGTCGCCTCTCTGGTTGATGCGTATGGGGTGTCGGTGACCCGTGCTATGCCTGCCCGAGAAATGGCGGGGGTGAAAAACGGCTATCAGGATTACGAGCGGTTGGGGCTTGATCGATGGCTGGCCCTGCTTGGTGGGTTCCATCTTGCTTCAGGCGCGTGCCTGGTCCTTGATTTTGGTACTGCCATTACGGCTGATTTTGTGGCGGCGGACGGTGAGCATCTCGGCGGATTCATTTGTCCGGGCATGCCTTTGATGCGTAACCAATTGCGTACTCACACGCGAAGAATTCGATATGACGATATGGCGGCTGAGCGAGCCCATGAGAGTCTCGCTCCAGGTCGGACAACTGTCGAAGCGGTCGAGCGCGGTTGCATGCTGATGCTCAGAGGGTTTGTCCTGACTCAGCTTGAATTGGCGCAGCAATATTGGGGAAAGGATTTCGTGGTGTTTCTCACGGGTGGGGACGCCAATCTGGTTTCCGGGGTTGTTCCTGATGCCAGGGTGGTGCCCGACCTGGTATTTGTCGGTTTGGCGATGGCCTGTCCTTTGTCTTGAGGTTTCTATGCGGTGGTTGTTTCTGTTGTTGCTGGTTTTGAATGTCTTCTACTACATCTGGCATCAGCAGGAGGCCCCACTTCGCGCCAAGGATGTGACTCCGCTCAGTTTGTACCGCGGTTCGCAGCAGGATATTCACCTGTTGAGCGAAACGGCGGATGCACTTATCAGGCGCGACCTGGGTAAACCCGGTGAAGCGCCAAAGACCTGTGTTTACTTGGGTGGTTTTGTTCGTCCGGAGCTGGCCAGGCAGCTGGAGCAGCGATTGGCTGCCTCGGGCGTTGTAGGTCGTTCTGCTGCGCCGAACTCGCCAAATCTCCCTGAGGGTGGGGGATTCTGGGTTCAGGTTTCCCAGGAAAGCGCGGGAAAGGTGAATGAAACGTTGCTTCAAAACCTTTCTAAAGAATTCAATGAGTTAAAACATAAAATAATGCCATGCGAAGGGGTTGCACCCGCTGGGTAGTTTGCATAGAATGGCGCCCGCTTCGCAGCGAAGACCTTTAAAGGTTAGCGATACGAAGCGACGTCAACGCAGCTAACCTCAGGTTTTTAATGAGAAAATGCTTGACAGAAGGCTGGCATGATATAGAATGCCGGCTCGCTTAGGAGGGGTTCCCGAGCGGCCAAAGGGATCAGACTGTAAATCTGACGTCTACGACTTCGAAGGTTCGAATCCTTCCCCCTCCACCATTTTTAGCGTGAGCTGCAAGCTCCGCGGGTATAGTTTAGTGGTAGAACCTCAGCCTTCCAAGCTGATGATGCGGGTTCGATTCCCGCTACCCGCTCCAAGTTTGCAGGTTGTGCAAAGTGTTTCGCTCTTGTAGCTCAGTTGGTAGAGCACACCCTTGGTAAGGGTGAGGTCAGCGGTTCAAATCCGCTCAAGAGCTCCATATAACAAGGCAGATATGAAAATATCTGCCTTTGTTTTAATGGCTTGTGTGACTCGCTAAATTCTTCTCCTAGGGGTGATTTCGATGGCTAAGGAAAAGTTCGAACGTAATAAGCCGCACGTCAACGTTGGTACCATTGGTCACGTTGACCACGGTAAAACCACGCTGACCGCTGCTCTGACCCGTGTCTGCTCCGAAGTTTTCGGTTCGGCCAAGGTTGACTTCGACAAGATCGACAGCGCCCCGGAAGAGAAAGCTCGCGGTATCACCATCAACACCGCTCACGTTGAGTACGATTCGGCCGTGCGTCACTACGCACACGTTGACTGCCCAGGTCACGCCGACTACGTAAAAAACATGATCACTGGTGCTGCTCAGATGGACGGCGCGATCCTGGTTTGCTCGGCCGCTGATGGTCCGATGCCGCAAACCCGTGAGCACATCCTGCTGTCCCGTCAGGTAGGCGTTCCGTACATCGTTGTCTTCCTGAACAAGGCTGACATGGTTGACGACGCTGAGCTGCTGGAACTGGTTGAGATGGAAGTGCGCGATC
>NZ_VZPJ01000031.1 GCF_008801605.1 Pseudomonas brassicacearum subsp. brassicacearum
AGATCGAATTTTCGGCGAATGTCGTCTTCACAGTATAACCAGATTGCTTGGGGTTATATGGTCAAGTGAAGAAGCGCATACGGTGGATGCCTTGGCAGTCAGAGGCGATGAAAGACGTGGTAGCCTGCGAAAAGCTTCGGGGAGTCGGCAAACAGACTTTGATCCGGAGATGTCTGAATGGGGGAACCCAGCCATCATAAGATGGTTATCTTGTACTGAATACATAGGTGCAAGAGGCGAACCAGGGGAACTGAAACATCTAAGTACCCTGAGGAAAAGAAATCAACCGAGATTCCCTTAGTAGTGGCGAGCGAACGGGGACTAGCCCTTAAGCTTCTTTGATTTTAGCGGAACGCTCTGGAAAGTGCGGCCATAGTGGGTGATAGCCCTGTACGCGAAAGGATCTTAGAAGTGAAATCGAGTAGGACGGAGCACGAGAAACTTTGTCTGAATATGGGGGGACCATCCTCCAAGGCTAAATACTACTGACTGACCGATAGTGAACTAGTACCGTGAGGGAAAGGCGAAAAGAACCCCGGAGAGGGGAGTGAAATAGATCCTGAAACCGTATGCGTACAAGCAGTGGGAGCCCACTTTGTTGGGTGACTGCGTACCTTTTGTATAATGGGTCAGCGACTTATTTTCAGTGGCGAGCTTAACCGAATAGGGGAGGCGTAGCGAAAGCGAGTCTTAATAGGGCGTCTAGTCGCTGGGAATAGACCCGAAACCGGGCGATCTATCCATGGGCAGGTTGAAGGTTGGGTAACACTAACTGGAGGACCGAACCGACTACCGTTGAAAAGTTAGCGGATGACCTGTGGATCGGAGTGAAAGGCTAATCAAGCTCGGAGATAGCTGGTTCTCCTCGAAAGCTATTTAGGTAGCGCCTCATGTATCACTGTAGGGGGTAGAGCACTGTTTCGGCTAGGGGGTCATCCCGACTTACCAAACCGATGCAAACTCCGAATACCTACAAGTGCCGAGCATGGGAGACACACGGCGGGTGCTAACGTCCGTCGTGAAAAGGGAAACAACCCAGACCGTCAGCTAAGGTCCCAAAGTTATGGTTAAGTGGGAAACGATGTGGGAAGGCTTAGACAGCTAGGAGGTTGGCTTAGAAGCAGCCACCCTTTAAAGAAAGCGTAATAGCTCACTAGTCGAGTCGGCCTGCGCGGAAGATGTAACGGGGCTCAAACCATACACCGAAGCTACGGGTATCACGTAAGTGATGCGGTAGAGGAGCGTTCTGTAAGCCTGTGAAGGTGAGTTGAGAAGCTTGCTGGAGGTATCAGAAGTGCGAATGCTGACATGAGTAACGACAATGGGTGTGAAAAACACCCACGCCGAAAGACCAAGGTTTCCTGCGCAACGTTAATCGACGCAGGGTTAGTCGGTCCCTAAGGCGAGGCTGAAAAGCGTAGTCGATGGAAAACAGGTTAATATTCCTGTACTTCTGGTTATTGCGATGGAGGGACGGAGAAGGCTAGGCCAGCTTGGCGTTGGTTGTCCAAGTTTAAGGTGGTAGGCTGGAATCTTAGGTAAATCCGGGATTCTAAGGCCGAGAGCTGATGACGAGTTACCCTTTGGGTGACGAAGTGGTTGATGCCATGCTTCCAAGAAAAGCTTCTAAGCTTCAGGTAACCAGGAACCGTACCCCAAACCGACACAGGTGGTTGGGTAGAGAATACCAAGGCGCTTGAGAGAACTCGGGTGAAGGAACTAGGCAAAATGGCACCGTAACTTCGGGAGAAGGTGCGCCGGTGAGGGTGAAGCACTTGCTGCGTAAGCCCACGCCGGTCGAAGATACCAGGCCGCTGCGACTGTTTATTAAAAACACAGCACTCTGCAAACACGAAAGTGGACGTATAGGGTGTGACGCCTGCCCGGTGCCGGAAGGTTAATTGATGGGGTTAGCTAACGCGAAGCTCTTGATCGAAGCCCCGGTAAACGGCGGCCGTAACTATAACGGTCCTAAGGTAGCGAAATTCCTTGTCGGGTAAGTTCCGACCTGCACGAATGGCGTAACGATGGCGGCGCTGTCTCCACCCGAGACTCAGTGAAATTGAAATCGCTGTGAAGATGCAGTGTATCCGCGGCTAGACGGAAAGACCCCGTGAACCTTTACTATAGCTTTGCACTGGACTTTGAATTTGCTTGTGTAGGATAGGTGGGAGGCTTTGAAGCGTGGACGCCAGTTCGCGTGGAGCCATCCTTGAAATACCACCCTGGCAACTTTGAGGTTCTAACTCAGGTCCGTTATCCGGATCGAGGACAGTGTATGGTGGGTAGTTTGACTGGGGCGGTCTCCTCCTAAAGAGTAACGGAGGAGTACGAAGGTGCGCTCAGACCGGTCGGAAATCGGTCGTAGAGTATAAAGGCAAAAGCGCGCTTGACTGCGAGACAGACACGTCGAGCAGGTACGAAAGTAGGTCTTAGTGATCCGGTGGTTCTGTATGGAAGGGCCATCGCTCAACGGATAAAAGGTACTCCGGGGATAACAGGCTGATACCGCCCAAGAGTTCATATCGACGGCGGTGTTTGGCACCTCGATGTCGGCTCATCACATCCTGGGGCTGAAGCCGGTCCCAAGGGTATGGCTGTTCGCCATTTAAAGTGGTACGCGAGCTGGGTTTAGAACGTCGTGAGACAGTTCGGTCCCTATCTGCCGTGGACGTTTGAGATTTGAGAGGGGCTGCTCCTAGTACGAGAGGACCGGAGTGGACGAACCTCTGGTGTTCCGGTTGTCACGCCAGTGGCATTGCCGGGTAGCTATGTTCGGGAAAGATAACCGCTGAAAGCATCTAAGCGGGAAACTTGCCTCAAGATGAGATCTCACTGGGACCTTGAGTCCCCTGAAGGGCCGTCGAAGACTACGACGTTGATAGGCAGGGTGTGTAAGCGCTGTGAGGCGTTGAGCTAACCTGTACTAATTGCCCGTGAGGCTTGACCATATAACACCCAAGCAATTTGTATCCTCCGAGCTGAAAAGCAAACGAGACCAGATTGCGGTGTGTGAAGACGAAACGAACCGAAAGTTCGAATCTCACAAAACACCGAAGCTATCACATACCCAATTTGCTGAAGCGAGGCCGACTGGCCGCGACTCAGTACCCGAATTTCTTGACGACCATAGAGCATTGGAACCACCTGATCCCATCCCGAACTCAGCAGTGAAACGATGCATCGCCGATGGTAGTGTGGGGTTTCCCCATGTGAGAGTAGGTCATCGTCAAGATTAAATTCCGAA
>NZ_VZPJ01000032.1 GCF_008801605.1 Pseudomonas brassicacearum subsp. brassicacearum
GTCAGTCAACATCAATGCTGCTGATCCACCGCCTTCGCGAGCAAGCCCGCTCCCACATGGGGTTCGAGGCTACCTCAACTCAACAGCACTTGGGCCCACCCTTGCCACCGTAACGGGCCTCCTGGCGTTCGCGAAAGAACGCCTCGTAGTCCATCAACGGTTTGTCCGGGTGCTTGGTTTGCATGTGCTCGACGTAGTTGTCGTAGTCGGGCATTCCGACCATCAGGCGGGCGGCCTGACCGAGGTATTTACCCAGGCGACTCAAGTCATTGAACATCGTTGCAATCCCCTATCAAGCGTCCGGCAAGGCCTGGAATGGCGCTTCCTTGTCCGTGCGTTCCTTGGTGCCCCAGGCGGCGATACCGACCTTGAGCGCGTAGAACAGGATGCTGAAGACCACGAACAGGAACAAGGCCGTCAGCGTCGCGTTGGTGTAGGCGTTGAACACCACGTGCTGCATCTGCTCGATGCTCTTGGCCGGGGCCAGGACCTGGCCGGCGGCCAGGGCATCGTTGTATTTGCGCGCCAGGGCCAAAAAGCCGATCGCCGGGTTGGCGTCGAACAGCTTGATCAGGCCCGCGGTGGTGGTGCAGATCAGCAGCCAGACCGCCGGCAGCATGGTCACCCAGACGTAGCGCTGGCGCTTCATCTTGATCAGGACCACGGTGGCGAGCATCAGGGCGATACCGGCCAGCATCTGATTGGAGATGCCGAACAGCGGCCACAAGGTGTTGATGCCGCCCAGCGGATCGATCACGCCCTGGTACAGCAGGTAACCCCACATCGCTACGCAACCGGCGGTGGCGATCAGGTTGGCCGGCCAGGATTCGGTGCGCTTGAGCGAAGGCACGAACGAACCCAGCAAGTCCTGCAGCATGAACCGCCCGGCACGGGTGCCGGCGTCCACCGCGGTGAGGATGAACAGCGCTTCGAACAGGATCGCGAAGTGGTACCAGAACGCCATGGTGTTCTCACCCGGCAGCACCGAGTGCAGGATCTGCGCGATCCCGACCGCCAGGGTCGGCGCACCGCCGGCACGGGCCAGCACAGTGGTCTCGCCGATGTCCTTGGCCACCGCTTGCAGCGCCTCGGGGGTGATTGCAAAACCCCAGCTGCTGACGGTCTGGGCCACGGCCACCACGTCACCGCCGACGATCGCCGCCGGGCTGTTCATGGCGAAGTACACGCCCGGCTCGATGACCGAAGCCGCGACCATGGCCATGATCGCCACGAAGGACTCCATCAGCATGCCGCCGTAACCGATGTAGCGGGCGTTGGTTTCGTTATCCAAGAGCTTGGGCGTGGTGCCCGAGGAGATCAGCGCGTGGAAGCCCGAGACCGCGCCGCAGGCGATGGTGATGAACAGGAACGGGAACAGGCCGCCCTTCCATACCGGCCCGGTGCCGTCGGTGAACTGGGTCAGCGCCGGCATTTTCAGCTCGGGCATGGTGACCAGGATGCCGATCGCCAGGGCAACGATGGTGCCGATCTTGAGGAAGGTCGACAGGTAGTCCCGCGGCGCCAGGATCAGCCACACCGGCAGCACCGCCGCGACAAAACCGTAGCCGATCAGCATCCAGGTAATCTGGATCCCGGTGAAGGAAAAGGCCTTGGCCCAGACCGGATCGGCAGCGATCTGCCCGCCCAGCCAGATCGAGCCCAGCAGCAACAGCACGCCGATGAGCGAGATTTCACCGATGCGGCCCGGGCGGATGTAGCGCATGTAGATGCCCATGAACATCGCGATCGGGATGGTCGCCATCACCGTGAAGATGCCCCACGGGCTCTCGGCCAGGGCCTTGACCACGATCAGCGCCAGCACCGCGAGGATGATGATCATGATCAGGAAGCAGCCGAACAGCGCGATGGTGCCGGGGATGCGGCCCATTTCTTCACGGACCATGTCACCCAGGGAACGCCCGTTGCGGCGGGTGGACAGGAACAGGACCATGAAGTCCTGCACCGCACCGGCCAACACCACGCCGGCGATCAGCCAGAGCGTACCGGGCAGGTAGCCCATCTGCGCCGCCAGCACCGGCCCGACCAGCGGCCCCGCACCGGCAATGGCCGCGAAGTGGTGGCCGAAAAGAATGTGTTTGTTGGTCGGGACGTAGTCCAGGCCATCGTTGTTGAGCACGGCGGGAGTAGCCCGGCGCGCATCGAGTTGCATCACGTTGTTGGCGAT
>NZ_VZPJ01000034.1 GCF_008801605.1 Pseudomonas brassicacearum subsp. brassicacearum
CGCGTCGCGCTGGTACTGGGTGAGCCGTTGTGAACCGTCCTCGCCGTGCTCGGTTTTTTCCAGCAGGTGGCCGTTGAGGCCGTAGGCGTAGGCAGTGCGTTGGCCGTCGAAGCCGACTTGCTGTCGGATCAAGCCGTTGGGCGTGTAGTCCAGCTGATATTTTTCGCCGGATTCGTTTTCGATTTCGGTCAGCAACAGCCGCGCCGAGTCGTAGCGGTACTTCAGCTCGCTGCCGTCGGGGTTCAGGCGGCGGCTGACCAGGTGCAGGTCGTCGGCGTATTCGTAGCGGGTGACCCGCCCTTGTTCATCGCACTCGGCGGTGACCTTGCCGTAGGCGTTGTAGCGCCAGGTTCGGGTGGCACCGTTGGGCAAGGTCACCTGCAGCAGTCGGCCGACGGCGTCCCATTGGTAGTGCGTGAGCGCGCCGTGTTCGTCCTGGCGGCTGAGCAAACGCCCCAGGGCGTCGTAGGAAAAACACCGGCGACCGCCGTCGGGCAGGATCTCTTCGGTCAGTTGGCCCAGGCGACTCCAGGTGAAGCGATGTTCACCACCGTCCGGGGCATACGTCGCCAGCAGTTGCCCATGGGCGTCGTAGGCATATTCCGTGCGCCGGCCATCCGGGTCGATGAGGACGATCACGTCGCCGCGGGCATTGCGCCGGTAGGTCCACACGGCCTTGCCGCGTGAACGGGCGTGCAGGAAACCGTTGCGGTATTCGTAGGACGTCGGCGCCTCATCCGGGGGAAGCAGCGCCACCAGCCGTCCGACCTCGTCGTAGCGGTATTCGCTGACCGCCCCCAACGGGTCCTGCTCAGCAATCAGCCGGCCCTGTTCGTCGTAGGCCTTGAGGTGCTCGCCGCCGTCGGGCTCGACCTTGCGCACCAGCCGCGCCCGGTCGTCGTGGACATACACCTCCTGGCTGCCATCCAGGTGCCGGACCGTGACGCTGCCGTCCTCGGCCCAGGTGTAGCGGCTGTCCATCTGCGCAAACGAGGCCCAATGCCGTACGCAGCGGGACGCCGGCCCGAGGCCTTGCCATTCCCAATAAAAACTCGCGCCACCGGCCAGTTGTCGCTGGAGGATGACGTGCCGGTCGTCGTAGTCGTAGCGCTCGCTTTCACCGGCAGCATTGGTCGCTTCGATCAGTCGGAAACGTCCGTCGTAGCGGTAGGACACCAGCGTCTGCTCGGTCTGCCAGGCTTCGTCGAGGGTGATGGCGGGATGGAAGCTCTGGTAATCGACGGCAATCAGGTGGCGCTGTTCGTAACGCAGGCGCAAGGCGCGCCCGGCGCCGTTGTCCAGGCGGCTGATGTCGCCATGGATGTTGCGCAGGATGGTCAGGCGGTTGTCGTAGCGGTCGCTGAGGGCGCTCAGGTGGCCGTCGCGAAAGTGCAGGAATGGAGCGTTTTCGCCGGGTTGGGCGACGATCAGTTCGTCCGCCTCGGTGCCCAGGTAGATCGCTGCGCGGGCCAGGCTGTTGTGGATCGCCGGACGCTGGGCGCTGGGCAGCGGAAAGGTCGTGCGGCGGTTTTCCTGGTCGACCCAGGTGACCTGCTCACCGTCGAGTTCCAAGCGATGGGCCAGGGCATGGCTCCAACCGCGCCCGAGGCCGACGTCCAGGTCGGCGGCGCTGGTGCGGTACAAACGGGTGAAGACGAACGGCAAGCGACCATCGAGGGTGCCGTCGTCGAGGGTCAGCAGTTCTTCGCCGGTGACCATCGACACCGGGCAGCCGCTGGTCTGGGTCTGGGCCGCAGTGTCGGCGCTGTCGCCGTTGGGGTTTTTCGACTGGGCCGGGGCGTCGTCGTG
>NZ_VZPJ01000035.1 GCF_008801605.1 Pseudomonas brassicacearum subsp. brassicacearum
GGCGGCGATAACCTGAGCGTGAAGATCGACGACGCCAAGGGCGGCAACTACGAAAAACTGGACATCGACGGCAAGCCTGCCGACACCACCGTCACAGACACTCAGGACACCACTGGCCTGACGCTCTCGGCAACTGACACTGTTGCTGAAGGCGGCTCCATCGTTTACACCGCCACCCTGACCAACGCCGCTGGCTCGCCTGTCACTGTGACCTTGAGCAACGGCGCCGTCATCAACATCGCCGCAGGCGCCACCACTGGCACCGTGACCGTCGATGCGCCAAAAGACGACGTCTACAAAGACGCTGGTAAAGTCGAAGTCAGCATCGATAAAGCCACTGGCGGTAACTTCGAGAACCTGGTTCCGAGCACCACCCCAGCGGTGACCGACGTTACCGATACCATCGACACCTCGACCGTGAGCCTGACCGCAACGTCCACCGTCGCGGAAGGCGGCACCGTGGTGTACACCGCCTCGGTCAATGCACCGGTCACTGATGCCCCGCTCGTCGTGACGTTGAGCAACGGCCAGACCATCACCATCCCGGTCGGCGCCAGCTCCGCTTCGGTGAACTTCGTGACACCAAACGACGCCCTCGCAGGCGGCGATAACCTGAGCGTGAAGATCGACGACGCCAAGGGCGGCAACTACGAAAAACTGGACATCGACGGCAAGCCTGCCGACACCACCGTCACAGACACTCAGGACACCACTGGCCTGACGCTCTCGGCAACTGACACTGTTGCTGAAGGCGGCTCCATCGTTTACACCGCCACCCTGACCAACGCCGCTGGCTCGCCTGTCACTGTGACCTTGAGCAACGGCGCCGTCATCAACATCGCCGCAGGCGCCACCACTGGCACCGTGACCGTCGATGCGCCAAAAGACGACGTCTACAAAGACGCTGGTAAAGTCGAAGTCAGCATCGATAAAGCCACTGGCGGTAACTTCGAGAACCTGGTTCCGAGCACCACCCCAGCGGTGACCGACGTTACCGATACCATCGACACCTCGACCGTGAGCCTGACCGCAACGTCCACCGTCGCGGAAGGCGGCACCGTGGTGTACACCGCCTCGGTCAATGCACCGGTCACTGATGCCCCGCTCGTCGTGACGTTGAGCAACGGCCAGACCATCACCATCCCGGTCGGCGCCAGCTCCGCTTCGGTGAACTTCGTGACACCAAACGACGCCCTCGCAGGCGGCGATAACCTGAGCGTGAAGATTGATGACGCCAAGGGCGGCAACTACGAAAAACTGGACATCGACGGCAAGCCTGCCGATACCATCGTCACAGACACCCAGGACACCACTGGCCTGACGCTCTCGGCAACTGACACTGTCACCGAAGGCGGTTCCATCGTTTACACCGCAACATTGACCAACGCCGCTGGCTCGCCAGTGACCGTCACCTTGAGCAACGGCGCCGTCATCAACATCGCTGCAGGCGCCACCACTGGCACCGTGACCGTCGATGCGCCAAAAGACGATGTCTACAAAGACGCTGGCAAAGTTGAAGTCAGCATCGACAAGGCCACTGGCGGTAACTTCGAGAACCTGGTTCCTAGCACCACGCCTGCGGTGACTGACGTTACCGATACCATCGACACCTCGACTGTCAGCCTGACCGCAACGTCCACCGTCGCGGAAGGTGGCACCGTGGTTTACA
>NZ_VZPJ01000036.1 GCF_008801605.1 Pseudomonas brassicacearum subsp. brassicacearum
TGTGGGAGATTCTATGTTGCAGGGCAACCCTGCAACATAGGCTTCGGCTGGTATTCGCTCTGATTTTTCATCAAGGCAAATGCCACCCGGCAGAGCTTGCGAGCAAGCACCACCAATGCCTGGGTTTTTGAGAAGCCTCTGACCAGGTACGACTCATAAAACGGTTTCCATCTAGGCGAGCGACATGCCGTCATTGCAGCGATATGAGCTAATCGGCGTATTTCTGGATCCCCCTTTTTGCTCAGGTATCGGGGACCATTCTTTTTTCCAGAATCATCGACCCGCAGGTCCATCCCTAAAAACGCGATAAATGCATCGCTGTCCGCAAAATCACCTCGCATAAAACTCGTCGCCAACCCAGTTGCGACCAGTTCACCAACGCCTTCGATGGCTTTGCAGCGGTCGATATTCGCCTCAATTCCCGACTCTTTGCTAACTTTTTGTAGCAACTTCTGGATGGCCTGAATCGCCTCTTTGAACGCTTTTTGCTGAGCAATCAGCGCTTTTTTTAACAAGGGTTCGTCGGCCCAGCTCAACATAAGACCGGCGTGATTCTTGACCAGCGTCGCGCGCCGATGAAGCAGGCTTTTTAATGTCGTGTAAGCCTTCGGTGGCGGGTTCCAGAGCCGCAGCTCGTGCTGTTCATTGGTCAAATACCGCGCCAGAAGACGGGCATCACAAGGATCGTTCTTAGCTCTTTGGCCGATGCCGCGACGATAGTTGCTCACCCGGTAAGCATCCACGACATAGACCTGATGACCCATCGCGTGAGCCAGCTCGACGGTATCCAGGTGATAGATATTGGTGGCTTCAACGGCAAGAGCGCTTTGGGTGGGCAACGTTTTTAGCCAGCGCTTGAGCGCTGTTCGATCATTCTTGATAGTGTCGATGGCTTGCAGATCAGAGCGATAAACAACAATTTCGGCCTTGGCTATATCGATACCAACAACCGTCTGCGAGGTAAGGATTGTCATGACGAATCCTCGGAGCTAGGGTTTAGGTGCTTGTCGGGGGTCTACCTTTGCGCTGGCTTGTCTCTATCGTCGGTTTACCGATGAATTCCTTATTGGCGCTTTGGGTAGAAAGGGCGGGACGAGAAGTCTCCCACGGTCCGTACTGGCTAGAGTCGGAATCGAGCTTTTAGTCCCGCCCACCCCTTCAAGTCTAAACATACAAGCGAGCTTGCT
>NZ_VZPJ01000037.1 GCF_008801605.1 Pseudomonas brassicacearum subsp. brassicacearum
TCCACTGAAGACCTGATGAAAGGCCTCAAGCAATCCGGCCTGGCCGAAGGCGAGATCTTCCAGCGCGCCACCCTCGAAGGTGTACGTAACGAGCTGCAACGCCAGTACGTTGCCCAGGGCCGCTACTCGGCCACCGTCGACACCGAAGTGGTGCCGCAGCCGCGCAACCGCGTCGGCCTGAAGGTCAACATCAACGAAGGCACCGTGGCAGCCATCCAGCACATCAACGTGGTGGGCAACACGGTTTTCCCTGATGAAGACCTGATCGACCTGTTCGAGCTCAAGACCACCAACTGGCTGTCGTTCTTCAAGAACGATGACAAGTACGCCCGTGAAAAACTCTCCGGTGACCTGGAGCGCCTGCGTTCCTACTACCTGGACCGCGGCTACATCAACATGGACATCGCCTCGACCCAGGTGTCCATCACCCCGGACAAGAAGCACGTCTACATCACCGTCAACGTCAACGAAGGCGAGAAGTACACCGTTCGTGACGTCAAGCTCAGCGGCGACCTGAAAGTGCCTGAAGACCAGGTCAAGTCGCTGCTGCTGGTGCAGAAGGGCCAGGTGTTCTCGCGCAAGCTGATGACCACCACGTCCGAGCTGATCACCCGTCGCCTGGGTAACGAGGGCTACACCTTCGCCAACGTCAACGGCGTGCCACAGCCGCACGATGAAGACCACACCGTCGACATCACCTTCGCCGTGGACCCGGGCAAGCGTGCCTACGTCAACCGCATCAACTTCCGTGGCAACACCAAGTCCGAAGACGAAGTGCTGCGCCGTGAAATGCGCCAGATGGAAGGTGGCTGGGCCTCGACCTACCTGATCGACCAGTCCAAGACCCGCCTGGAGCGCCTGGGCTTCTTCAAGGAAGTCAACGTCGAGACCCCGGCCGTACCGGGCGTCGATGACCAGGTCGATGTGAACTACAGCGTCGAAGAGCAGGCTTCCGGCTCGATCA
>NZ_VZPJ01000038.1 GCF_008801605.1 Pseudomonas brassicacearum subsp. brassicacearum
GATTCAATGTGGGAGCAAGGCTTGCCCGCGATGGGGTGGCACATTCAACATCGCTGCAAGCTGTCCCACCGCCATCGCGAGCAAGCTCAGCTCCCACAGAGGATTTGTGCTGAAGGCAGGATCTGTGCCCCTCCTTCGAGATTCAATGTGGGAGCAAGGCTTGCCCGCGATGGGGGTGGCACATTCAACATCGCTGCAAGCTGTCCCACCGCCATCGCGAGCAAGCTCAGCTCCCACAGGGGATTTGTGGTGAAGGCAGGATCTGTGCCCCTCCTTCGAGATTCAATGTGGGAGCAAGGCTTGCCCGCGATGGCAGCGGCACATTCAACATCGCTGCAAGCTGACCCACCGTTATCGCGAGCAAGCTCAGCTCCCACAGAGGATTTGTGCTGAAGGCAGGATCTGTGCCCCTCCTTCGAGATTCAATGTGGGAGCAAGGCTTGCCCGCGATGGGGGGTGGCACATTCAACATCGCTGCAAGCTGTCCCACCGCCATCGCGAGCAAGCTCAGCTCCCACAGGGGATTTGTGGTGAAGGCAGGATCTGTGCCCCTCCTTCGAGATTCAATGTGGGAGCAAGGCTTGCCCGCGATGGCAGCGGCACATTCAACATCGCTGCAAGCTGACCCACCGTTATCGCGAGCAAGCTCAGCTCCCACAGAGGATTTGTGGTGAAGGCAGGATCTGTGCCCCTCCTTCGAGATTCAATGTGGGAGCAAGGCTTGCCCGCGATGGGGGGGGCACATTCAACATCGCTGCAAGCTGTCCCACCGCCATCGCGAGCAAGCTCAGCTCCCACAGGGGATTTGTGGTAAAGGCAGGATCTGTGCCCCTCCTTCGAGATTCAATGTGGGAGCAAGGCTTGCCCGCGATGGGGTGGCACATTCAACATCGCTGCAAGCTGTCCCACCGCCATCGCGAGCAAGCTCAGCTCCCACA
>NZ_VZPJ01000039.1 GCF_008801605.1 Pseudomonas brassicacearum subsp. brassicacearum
TCACCGCTGATGTAGCGGTTCATCAGGGTCAGGCCCGGCACGCCGACAGCGGCGAAGTTGAAGTCGTGGCGCACTTGCCAGGATTTTTCCTTGGCGTTGTCGTAGCTGGAGTTGTAGCTGTCGTTGGCCAGGGTGCCGCCGCTGGTGCCGTTGACGCGCATCCAGGCATCATCGCCGCCGACTTTCTGCAGGCCGACGTAGAAAGTGTTGCCGCCGTATTTGGCCGAAAGCATGGCGAACGCGGTTTTGTTGTCCAGGTCGCCGGCCAGGGCGCTGCCGTCTTCCTTGCCGATGAAGTAGCCGAGGTTGGCGCCCAGGGTCCAGTCGCCGATGGGCTGGCTGTGGGTCAGGTTGAAATATTGTTGCTGGTAGATGTCGGACAGTTCCGAGTACCAGACGCCGACCTGGGTGCGTTTTTCGTTGAAGGCGTATTCACCGCCGCCGAAGTTGAAACGGTCGGAGGTGAACGCACCGCGGCCGTTCATCGACATGTCTTCCATGCTCGCGTCGTTGCGCGGGCTGTTGGCGCGGAACTGGCCGCCGTAGAGAGTCAGGCCGTTGATTTCGGTGGAGGTCACTTGGCCGCCACGGAAGGTTTGCGGCAGGGAACGGCCATCGTCGGAACGCAGGATCGGCAGTACCGGCATCCACTCACCGACTTTCAGTTCGGTCTTCGACACCTTGGCCTTGAGGGCGACACCCAGGCGACCGAAGTCATCGGCGGGGCGCCCGTCATCATGCACCGGCAGCAGTTGCGTACCGGCCGTGCCACGACCGCCGTCGAGCTTGACCGAGTACAGGCCCAGCACGTCCACGCCGAAACCGACCACGCCCTGGGTGAAGCCGGACTTGGCGTCGAGGATGAAACTCTGGGTCCATTCCTCGGCTTTGCCTTGGGCATTGTTCGGGTTGGTGAAGTTGCGGTTGA
>NZ_VZPJ01000040.1 GCF_008801605.1 Pseudomonas brassicacearum subsp. brassicacearum
TGTGGGAGCAAAGCTTGCTCGCGATAGCATCCTATCGGCTGGCCCATGTGTGACTGACCTACCGCCATCGCGAGCAAGCTTTGCTCCCACAGGCCTTGCTCCACAGGTAGTGCTCCTGCAGGTTCTACTCTTGCAGGTTTTGCTTCCACAGGCTCGCTCCCACAAGGGATAGCGCATGTCTACGACCTCTACGGTCCATCCGAAGACACCACCTATTCCACCTGGACCCGCCGCACCGCCGGCGGCACGGCGAACATCGGCCGGCCTCTCAAACACACCGCCAGCTACCTGCTCGACGCCGACCTGCAACCAGTGCCCCAAGGCGTCTCGGCGGAGCTGTACCTGAGCGGCGCGGGCATCACCCGTGGTTACCTCGGCCGCGCGGCGATGACCGCCGAAAAATACGTGCCCAACCCGTTCTCCACAACCGGCGAACGCCTGTACCGCACTGGGGACCTGAGCCGTTACCGCGCCGATGGCGTGCTCGAATACCAGGGCCGTATCGACCATCAAGTGAAGATCCGCGGCTTCCGTATCGAGCTAGGGGAAATCGAAGCGCGGCTGCTGCAACAGCCCGAGGTGCGTGACGTGGCGGTCCTGGCCCAGGACGCCCCGGGCGGTCAGCAACTGGTGGCCTACGTGGTCGTCCCGACGCTGAACCTGAATGCCACCGAAGCCCAACGCGCCCTGCGCGATGAACTCAAGGCGGCCCTGCGCGAACACCTGCCGGACTACATGATCCCGGCGCACCTGCTGTTCCTCGAACAACTGCCCCTGACCCCCAACGGCAAGCTCGA
>NZ_VZPJ01000041.1 GCF_008801605.1 Pseudomonas brassicacearum subsp. brassicacearum
ATTTGGTGATTTTCACTGCCTTTGTCTAAGCTTGTAAATTCATTGATAATTTTATCGTTAATACGAGTTCTGTTGAATTTATTATAATGATATTGTGCTATCGAGAGTAGATCTGTTTCTTTATCAATATCAAGATCTAAATCATCAGCTAAATCTCTTAATAGTTCTTTCCAATTAACAAATCCTAAAGATGCAGATAGACCAGCTCCAGCAAAAATTGCAGCATTTCCATCTTGAATAGCTTTAACATATTCATTGATAAATTTTTCTTGAGATTTGGTAAAGCTCATTATTAATTAACCTTTTAACCATGTTTTTAAATTTTTACAATCACCGTTTGGATACCATAGATAATACTCACCGGCGGTATTTACACTTTCTTTGATGTAAGGATAGATTTGGAGATATTCATTTCCATTCCAAGAAGATGGGCTATCAATTAATGGTAATAAGGCAATTTTATCTTTATGTAATTTGAATGGGTCGGCTATACCTATTTCCCAATTACACCATCTTGATGCCAATGCTTCATTTGTTGCTAACAAAATAAATTTATCATTTAAACAAACAATCTGATTTTTGATCTTTGTTGCTGTAATTCCATTTGTCTGTTCCGGCATTGTTTCATCTGCCCAATCTACATATATGCTCATTCCTAAATTTTCAA
>NZ_VZPJ01000042.1 GCF_008801605.1 Pseudomonas brassicacearum subsp. brassicacearum
CATGACTGGGGTGAAGTCGTAACAAGGTAGCCGTAGGGGAACCTGCGGCTGGATCACCTCCTTAATCGACGACCGCAGCTGCTTCATGAGCTCCCACACGAATTGCTTGATTCATTGAAGAAGACGATAGAAGCAGCTTTAAGCTCCAAGCTGATAGCTCATAGCTAACAGTTACAAGCTCGAAATTGGGTCTGTAGCTCAGTTGGTTAGAGCGCACCCCTGATAAGGGTGAGGTCGGCAGTTCGAATCTGCCCAGACCCACCAATTTTGTAATGGGGCCATAGCTCAGCTGGGAGAGCGCCTGCCTTGCACGCAGGAGGTCAGCGGTTCGATCCCGCTTGGCTCCACCATAAACTGCTTCTGAAAGCTTAGAAATGAGCATTCCATCAAAGTGATGGTGAATGTTGATTTCTAGTCTTTTGATTAGATCGTTCTTTAAAAATTTGGGTATGTGATAGAAAGATAGACTGAACGTTACTTTCACTGGTAACGGATCAGGCTAAGGTAAAATTTGTGAGTTGCTCTCATGAGCAAGATCGAATTTTCGGCGAATGTCGTCTTCACAGTATAACCAGATTGCTTGGGGTTATATGGTCAAGTGAAGAAGCGCATACGGTGGATGCCTTGGCAGTCAGAGGCGATGAAAGACGTGGTAGCCTG
>NZ_VZPJ01000043.1 GCF_008801605.1 Pseudomonas brassicacearum subsp. brassicacearum
CATGACTGGGGTGAAGTCGTAACAAGGTAGCCGTAGGGGAACCTGCGGCTGGATCACCTCCTTAATCGACGACCGCAGCTGCTTCATGAGCTCCCACACGAATTGCTTGATTCATTGAAGAAGACGAAAGAAGCAGCCCGAAATTGGGTCTGTAGCTCAGTTGGTTAGAGCGCACCCCTGATAAGGGTGAGGTCGGCAGTTCGAATCTGCCCAGACCCACCAATTTTGTGTGGGAAACGCCTGTAGAAATACGGGGCCATAGCTCAGCTGGGAGAGCGCCTGCCTTGCACGCAGGAGGTCAGCGGTTCGATCCCGCTTGGCTCCACCACTACTGCTTCGATTGTATAAAGCTTAGAAATGAGCATTCCATCGATTCGATGGTGAATGTTGATTTCTAGTCTTTGACTAGTTCGTTCTTTAAAAATTTGGGTATGTGATAGAAAGATAGACTGAACGTTACTTTCACTGGTAACGGATCAGGCTAAGGTAAAATTTGTGAGTGGCTCTTAGAGCCAGATCGAATTTTCGGCGAATGTCGTCTTCACAGTATAACCAGATTGCTTGGGGTTATATGGTCAAGTGAAGAAGCGCATACGGTGGATGCCTTGGCAGTCAGAGGCGATGAAAGACGTGGTAGCCTG
>NZ_VZPJ01000044.1 GCF_008801605.1 Pseudomonas brassicacearum subsp. brassicacearum
GGAACCAGGTTCTCGAAGTTACCACCAGTGGCTTTATCGATGCTGACTTCGACTTTGCCGGCGTCTTTGTAGACGTCGTCTTTTGGCGCATCGACAGTGACGGTGCCAGTGGTGGCGCCCGCAGCGATGTTGATCACAGCGCCGTTGCTCAAGGTGACGGTCACTGGCGAGCCAGCGGCGTTGGTCAGGGTGGCGGTGTAAACGATGGAGCCGCCTTCGGCGACGCTATCGGTTGCACTCAAGGTCAGGCCAGTGGTGTCCTGAGTGTCTGTGACGGTGGTGTCGGCAGGCTTGCCGTCGATGTCCAGTTTTTCGTAGTTGCCGCCCTTGGCGTCGTCGATTTTGACGCTCAGGCTGTCGCCGCCCGCGAGGGCGTCGTTTGGCGTAACGAAGTTCACCGAAGCGGAGCTGGCACCGACTGGGATGGTGATGGTCTGGCCGTTGCTCAACGTCACGACGAGCGGAGCATCAGTGACCGGTGCGTTGACCGAGGCGGTGTAAACCACGGTGCCACCTTCCGCGACGGTGGACGTTGCGGTCAGGCTGACAGTCGAGGTGTCGATGGTATCGGTAACGTCAGTCACCGCAGGCGTGGTGCTAGGAACCAGGTTCTCGAAGTTACC
>NZ_VZPJ01000045.1 GCF_008801605.1 Pseudomonas brassicacearum subsp. brassicacearum
CCGACAGCAAGTCGGCTTCGACGGCCAACGCACTGCCTACGCCTACGGCCTCAACGGCCACCTGCTGGAAAAAACCGAGCACGGCGAGGACGGTTCACAACGGCTCACCCAGTACCAGCGCGACGCGACCGGGCGGCTGCGGCTCAAGACCTTGCCCGACGGCCAGGCCATCGAATACCGCTACGACGAGCTGGGCCGATTGGTCCACGTCAACGACGGCAGCGATCATCCGTTGGCCTTCGAATACGACTTCCAGGACCGCTTGGTCTGCGAGCACCAGGGCTGGGGCACCCTGCGTTATCGCTACGACGCTTGCGGGCGCCTCAACCACCTGCGCCTGCCGGACGACAGCCAGCTCGACTACCACCATGCCCCGGGTGGCGCACTGACCGCCATCAACCTCAACGGCTCGCGCCTGACCGAACACCGCTTTGACGGCGGGCGCGAACGGCAACGCCAGCAAGGCCGGCTGCTCAGTGACTACGACTACGATGAACAGGGCCGTCTCAAGGCCCAGACCGTGTG
>NZ_VZPJ01000046.1 GCF_008801605.1 Pseudomonas brassicacearum subsp. brassicacearum
ACCAGTACCTGTTACGCCCCAAGCCAATGCAGATTTTGCATCGTACTGAGCAACGTTACGGGTACGACCAATGAACACTGAGTTTTTCAATGCTGCTGTGTAGTACTCGTTCATACGCTTCGGCATCCAGTCCAGGATTTCGCGAATGAGGTGCTGCCAGTTGTTTGGCAAGTCGTGAGCAGTACCACCGATACGGAACCATGCTGGGTGCATACGGTAGCCTGTGATCGCTTCGATTGCGTCATAGATTTTTTGACGATCGGCGAACATATAGAATACAGGTGTCATACCACCAGCATCCTGAATTGCTGTACCAATGAACAATAAGTGGTTATTGATACGGAACAATTCAGACATCATGACACGGATACATTGCGCGCGGTCTGGAACAGTGATGCCTGCCATTTGCTCTACGCCAAGTACGTAAGGCATGTTTTGCGCACAACCACCTAAGTAGTCAACACGGTCTGTATACGGAATGAATGAATG
>NZ_VZPJ01000047.1 GCF_008801605.1 Pseudomonas brassicacearum subsp. brassicacearum
GGACGTTTATTTGATCCAACTCTTAAGTATTCAACTTTATCAAAGGCTATTGGAATGTATTCGCAAGCCTTTATTTCAACAACAACTACTCGAAAACCATCACGCTCTAATTCATAAAAAGTAAAATCTATATGGGGCTTTAGTTTTTGTAATAGCCAGTAAGATAACTCTTGACCATTATCCTCACCATTATGTTTATCTTTGAATGGTTTGAAATTAGTACCAATTAGCTCTTTAGTTTTATCTCTGATACCAAAGATCATATAAGCAGATTTTTTATAATCTAAAGCAGCAGCATTAGATAAAGCTGAAATATATTGACCTAATTCATCTGGGCGTAAGGCATTAAATTTGAATTCTATCCATTCACACTCTTCGAATTGTAAGAGATAGTCTAAAAAATCAACTTGGCTTTCTTCTGATAAAACTGAATTAGGATGCGACATAATTAAATAGAGTAACTGATTTAAAATGGTAAAGTATTTA
>NZ_VZPJ01000048.1 GCF_008801605.1 Pseudomonas brassicacearum subsp. brassicacearum
CCTTTGCGGATATGATCCCAGCATTAGTACCAAACATTGAAATCATGCGCGAAGCAGCACTTCGTGGTTTCTCTACAGCAACTGATCTTGCTGACTACTTAGCTAAAAATGGCGTTGCATTCCGTGATGCACATGAAATTGTAGGTAAAGCCGTTGCACTAGGTGTTCAAGAAGGTAAAGACTTATCTGAATTAACACTTGAGCAACTTCAGCAATTCTCTGACTTGATTCAAGCGGATGTATTTGAAAAAGCATTAACTTTGGAAGCATCAGTCAATGCCCGTAACCACATTGGTGGTACGGCACCGGCTCAAGTTGAAGCTGCGATTGAACGTGCACACGCTCGTTTAGAAAAACTTTACGCATAACTGTTCAAGTTAAATGGAGTATTGATATGTCTCGACAAGTTTTTTGCCGTAAATATCAGGCTGAAATGGAAGGTTTAGACTTTGCACCATTCCCCGGT
>NZ_VZPJ01000049.1 GCF_008801605.1 Pseudomonas brassicacearum subsp. brassicacearum
GTTGCACAAAACCTTGGTTCAAATGCAGGTTTGACATTGACTGTTCCTGAAGTGAACTCAATGGGCTTGGCAATCTTGGGTGGTCAAAGCCTTGAGCAAGCATTTGCACAAGATTTTGATGCAGTGATTGTGGTTGAAAACGATCTTTATCGTCGTTTACCAGCAGCGCAAGTGAATGCAGCGCTTTCGGGTAAAGATGTGATTGTATTAGATCACTCTGAAACTGAAACTGTGAAAAAAGCAGATATCGTTCTTTCTGCTGCAAGTTTCGCTGAAGGTGATGGTACTGTGGTATCGCAAGAAGGCCGTGCACAACGTTTCTACCAAGTGTATGACCCAAGCTACTACAAACCAGAACTTGCGATTAAAGAATCTTGGCGTTGGTTACATGCCCTAGAAACAGGTCTTAAAGGTAAGGCAATTTCTTGGACATTACTTGATGACGTCATCGAGTCAGTT
>NZ_VZPJ01000050.1 GCF_008801605.1 Pseudomonas brassicacearum subsp. brassicacearum
TAACGTTATTAGTGTATAATGTGTGGTTCAATTAAATACATAATTTTTCACATAAAATAAAACATTTAAACAACATCAAAAAAACTTGACTATTTTAGTCAGGATTCATAAAATCTGCACATCTAGACTTAACATGTGTATCGAATCATGCGCTTAACAACTCGCGGTCGCTACGCAGTGACTGCCCTACTTGATCTCGCTTTGCAGCCTACTGAACAGACGATTACTCTTGCCGAAATTGCAGCTCGTCAAACCATTTCAGTAGCTTATTTAGAGCAGTTATTTGCTAAATTGAAGCGTCACGGCTTAGTGTCCAGTATCCGTGGAGCAAATGGTGGTTATCACCTTGCTCGTAGTGCTGAAGACATCACTGTTTTGGAAATTATTGAAGCTGTAAATGAAACAGTTGACGCAACGCGTTGTGACCATAAAGGCAACTGCCAAAATGGTGCGATGT
>NZ_VZPJ01000051.1 GCF_008801605.1 Pseudomonas brassicacearum subsp. brassicacearum
CACCCAAAGACATACTAAAAAATGCAAGCCCTAGTGCATCTAATATAGAATTAACACTTAATTTTGAAAAATCAGGTACAAACAAAAACTCACTTGCCTTGGAAAAACCATCCATACTAAAAGAATATCCAAGCATTAAAATAAGTAATATAAATAAGCTTGGCATCATCCAAACATTAAGCTTTTCTATACCGCTTTTAATACCTTTTGATACTACATAAAAAATCACTATAAACACAAAAGTAAAGCATACAAATTGAGATAAAACATCATTAGAAAGTAAATTTCCAAAAATAGCACCTGCTTCATTTGTATCTTTAGGTAGTTCAAAAAACCCAAAATAAGCATATTTTGCTATCCAACCTATAACAACACTATAAAAAGACACTAAAATAATAGCACCAAGCATAAAAAATCCCGCAAGTGACCCTGCTTTTTTATTTTTTGGTGCTAAAGT
>NZ_VZPJ01000052.1 GCF_008801605.1 Pseudomonas brassicacearum subsp. brassicacearum
GCCAAGGTGTAACTTCTGAAACTAGATTTTCTATGGAGAAAATTTCATCCAATTGCTGTACAGTTAATAATTGCTGTTCAAGCACCACTTGGCGGATAGTTTTATTCTCTGCGATACATTGCTTTCCAATTTCATCACATTTTGCATGCCCTAAATATGGATCAAGCAAGGTAACAATCCCCACACTGCGCATAACTGCATCAAAACAAGCTTGTTCATTTGCTTGAATACCTTGAATACATTTCGTTTCTAAGGTGGTAATTGCATTAATCAGTAATTCAATTGACTCATTCATTGAAACTGCAATCACAGGTTCCATTACGTTCAATTGCAGCTGCCCTGCTTCAGCAGCTAAAGTGATGGTCAAATCATTCCCCATGACTCGAAATGCAATTTGATTCACTACTTCAGGAATCACTGGATTAACCTTTGCCGGCATAAT
>NZ_VZPJ01000053.1 GCF_008801605.1 Pseudomonas brassicacearum subsp. brassicacearum
TTTTATAATAAGAGGATTTCCCCAATGATGCGGATTGGTTTGTTCTTGCTAACCAACCTCGCGGTACTGGTTGTAGCTGGCATAATCTTGTCACTCTTCGGTGTCGGTAGTTACCATGGTGCTGGTGGCCTAAACTTAGGCAACTTGCTAGTAATCTGTTTTGTGTTCGGTATGGTGGGTTCAATGATCTCACTATTCATGTCGAAATGGATGGCGAAAAAAACCACTGGTACAGAGCTGATTGACCCTAATGCACCACGTAACCAAGCAGAAGCATGGTTATTAAACGAAGTTGCGCAACTTGCTCAACGTTCTGGTATTAAAATGCCAGAAGTAGGTATTTTCCCTTCGTATCAGTCAAATGCCTTTGCAACAGGCTGGAATAAAAACGATGCGCTTGTAGCTGTGTCTACAGGTTTGCTTGAACGTATGAACAAAGATG
>NZ_VZPJ01000054.1 GCF_008801605.1 Pseudomonas brassicacearum subsp. brassicacearum
CTTTACGATTAATTCACTCATTTCTAATAATAAATTTATAATTAAACTAGGTCATACAATAGACTATTTTAATTGGTTTGTAAATTAAGCTCATTTAAGGGTCGATAAACCTAGCTTTAAGGTCGATAAACCTAGCTTTAAGGGTCGATAAACCTAGCTTTAAGGGTCGATAAACCTAGCTTTAAGGGTCGATAAACCTAGCTTTATAGTGGTTGAAAAGCTTATAAACAAAGAGGTTCAGCTTACTTAAAAGCATTTAAAAACTTAAAAATAATTAAAAGCCTTTCAAATGAAAAATTGCCCTATGTTTTCGCTTCGCTCAAACTCTATTGAATCTCGCTTTCGCTCGATTCGAGGGGCAATTTTTTGGCCAATCTCTTTGTGAATTTTAGAAAAAGCAAAAGCAACTCGGAATTCGCTTCGCTCATAAGTTTT
>NZ_VZPJ01000055.1 GCF_008801605.1 Pseudomonas brassicacearum subsp. brassicacearum
TTTCATTAGACTAGAAGAGTCTGCGCCCACACAAGCTGGCAATGGCTTGTTGTACTAAGTGCTCAGGATTTTCATGACCTAAACCTTTAATTGACGCGTCTAAACGAAGTAATAGAGCAGGCCAAGTCAGAAATTCATTGGCATTCAAGCGGCGTAGCGCTTGTTGATATAATCCAATTTTCGTTTTCCAAATACCCAGCTGTAAAGCATTTTGTGGTTGCTCAAACAGTTGCATCAGCAAGCGCATTTCCTTGCTGATACTCCATAAAATGAGTGACATTGGCTCACCAGAGGCAATCAAATATTGAAAAATTTTAATTGATTGAGCCAAATTGCCTTGCAGCATGGCATCATTTAAATCGTAAGTGGTGTAGCGTGACTGATCTTGTAAGCAAGCATACAAATGATCAATTTGTATGATGTCTGCTTCAGG
>NZ_VZPJ01000056.1 GCF_008801605.1 Pseudomonas brassicacearum subsp. brassicacearum
TAGATAATTTTCCTTATTCACATTGTTATTTTTCCCAATCTCTCAGAGGCATTTGATTTGTTTATGACATACTGTAGCACATCGCATAATTTCATAAATATCTTTCTTTATGATTCTTAATTTTCTTAACTAAAACTGATCTGCTTATCCTTAGCTTATTTTATCCTAATTGCCTACAAATATTTTATGTATTTATTTAATTCATTTAATATTTGAGTTTATAATTCATCTGGCTTCTTTTTTAAATATGCTGTGAGGTGGTGATGTCCAACATTATTTTATTGTAGATAGCCAGTTTTATTAACTCTGTGTATTAAATTAACATTCATTTTCCTCACTGAATTGAAATTGAAACTTAAATAAAATGAATTCACACATATATTTGCTTCTGTTTCTGGATTCTCTACTCTTTCTACTAATTAAGTTGAT
>NZ_VZPJ01000057.1 GCF_008801605.1 Pseudomonas brassicacearum subsp. brassicacearum
AAATCCCCTGTGGGAGCAAAGCTTGCTCGCGATAGCAGAGGGACAGCTTGCCTCGATGTTGAATCTGCCGCCGTCATCGCAAGCAAGCTTTGCTCCCACAGTTTGGATCGGTGCCAGCCTGCGATTTCCCGGCCAACACAAATCCCCTGTGGGAGCAAAGCTTGCTCGCGATAGCGGTGGGTCAGTCTGCCTTGATGTTGAACATGCCGCCGTCATCGCGAGCAAGCTTTGCTCCCACAATTTTGATCGGTGCCAGCCTGCGATTTCCCGGCCAACACAAATCCCCTGTGGGAGCAAAGCTTGCTCGCGATAGCAGAGGGACAGCTTGCCTCGATGTTGAATCTGCCGCCGTCATCGCAAGCAAGCTTTGCTCCCACAGTTTGGATCGGTGCCAGCCTGCGATTT
>NZ_VZPJ01000058.1 GCF_008801605.1 Pseudomonas brassicacearum subsp. brassicacearum
GCACCGATCCAAACTGTGGGAGCAAAGCTTGCTTGCGATGACGGCGGCAGATTCAACATCGAGGCAAGCTGTCCCTCTGCTATCGCGAGCAAGCTTTGCTCCCACAGGGGATTTTTGTTGGCCGGGAAATCGCAGGCTAGCACCGATCCAAACTGTGGGAGCAAAGCTTGCTTGCGATGACGGCGGCAGATTCAACATCGAGGCAAGCTGTCCCTCTGCTATCGTGAGCAAGCTTTGCTCCCACAGGGGATTTTTGTTGGCCGGGA
>NZ_VZPJ01000059.1 GCF_008801605.1 Pseudomonas brassicacearum subsp. brassicacearum
TCGCTGCGGGCGCCACCACTGGCACCGTCACTGTCGATGCGCCAAAAGACGACGTCTACAAAGACGCCGGCAAAGTCGAAGTCAGCATCGATAAAGCCACTGGTGGTAACTTCGAGAACCTGGTTCCTAGCACCACGCCTGCGGTGACTGACGTTACCGATACCATCGACACCTCGACTGTCAGCCTGACCGCAACGTCCACCGTCGCGGAAGGTGGCACCGTGGTTTACA
>NZ_VZPJ01000060.1 GCF_008801605.1 Pseudomonas brassicacearum subsp. brassicacearum
CTCCGTTGGTTATCACCCTGTCGAACGGCCAGACCATCACCATTCCGGTTGGCGCCAGCAGCGGCACCGTGAACTTCGTGACACCAAACGACGCCCTCGCGGGCGGCGATAACCTGAGCGTGAAGATCGACGACGCCAAGGGCGGCAACTACGAAAAACTGGACATCGACGGCAAGCCTGCCGACACCACCGTCACAGACACTCAGGACACCACTGGCCTGACGCTCT
>NZ_VZPJ01000061.1 GCF_008801605.1 Pseudomonas brassicacearum subsp. brassicacearum
GCCAGCCTGCGATTTCCCGGCCAACAAAAATCCCCTGTGGGAGCAAAGCTTGCTCGCGATAGCGGTGGGTCAGTCTGCCTTGATGTTGAACATGCCTCCGTCATCGCGAGCAAGCTTTGCTCCCACAATTTGGATCGGTGCCAGCCTGCGATTTCCCGGCCAACAAAAATCCCCTGTGGGAGCAAAGCTTGCTCACGATAGCGGTG